>NZ_QKLU01000001.1 GCF_003208655.1 Pedobacter nutrimenti
GCAGGTGCTTCGGACCAGTTTAGGGGTTGACTATACCACTGCCAGTCAGTGGAAATTCACCCTGGAAGGGATCTACACCAAAAACATCAAAGATGTACTTTTCCAGCAGCTGAACGTGCAGGACAACCCAACCTATTATGCTTATGACACCAAGCATCAGCAACCGGTGTACAGCGGAACGGTAGACCCTCGTTTTTCCAATACCTATCTGTTGAGCAATACGAGCAAAGGTTACCGCTACAGTCTGACCGGAAGCATCAGCAAAAGCATAGCCGATGTGTTGCAGGCTTCGGTTTCCTATACCTATGGAGCCTCCAAAGACCTGTCTAACGGGGTAAGGAACTCGATGGAAAGCAACTGGCAACTGAACCAGTCGCTCGTACCCAATAATCCAGCCCTGGCTAACAGTAATTTTGACATCCGCAACCGCATCGTGAGCAGCATCAGTTACAATAAGCTGTGGCAAAAGGCCGGTCGGACGAATGTTTCGCTGTTTTTCAGTGCCCAGTCGGGCAGTCCGTTTACCTATGGCATCGTGAACAACAGTGTACAGGGCCTGCCCCAGCAGGTGAGCCTGGCCTATATCCCCAAAAGAGAAGAAGCAGTCCGTTTCTTTAAAGACCGGGTAAGCGGGGGACAAACGATTACTGCCGCCCAGCAGGCCCAGGCCTTCAATGAACTGATTGACGGGAACAAATATTTAAGCAGCCGAAGAGGGGACTTCACCGAAAGGAACAAAGGACGTACCCCATGGAATGTGCAGGCCGATTTGCACGTATCACACGACATTTTTGTTAATGCAGGAGGCAAGCAGTTTTTTACCATCACGGCCGATGTGATGAACCTGACGAATTTACTCAACAAGAATTGGGGGATTCAGTATTTTTCACCCAACACCTTCAACTCGACTTCCAGTGTGGGCTTAACCCCGACCTTGTTCCCACCGCAGCAAAATGCGGGCGGTTACCCGGTGTATGAATTTACTTCCCCGGGCAAGCCTTACAGTATAGATTACTATGGTTCCAGGACCCAGCTGCAACTGGGGGCAAGGTATACTTTTTAAGCGATGGATATGAACTTATATAAAAAGAAAGACATGAATTTATCAAATACATCCGGATTTAGGAATATACTGGGCATATTGCTTTTTTTTCTGGTACTGGTTACGGCCTGTAAAAAAGATAAAACAGAAACTATTAAGGAACCGTTAAAAGTGACAGACTATTTTCCAAATAGTGGAAACCAGGGTACCCTGGTGACCATTCAGGGCACCGGCTTTGGAAATCGTATATCGGAAGTAACGGCAAGCTTTTCAGGCACCTCTGCTGATGTGGTGAGCGTTACCCCGAAGGAAATTGTACTCAGGTCTCCTAAAGGCGGAAGCACAGGTGATATTTCCTTAAAAATATCAGGTGAACAGGTCCTTGTCGGAAAGTATACCTATCAGGAACTGAGTGTGCAAAGCATCAGCCCGGCAAACGGATCAGCTGGGGCACATATTCAAATTACTGGCGCAGGTTTTGGTAGTACAAGCGGTCCTGCACAGGTTTTTATTAACGGAAAACAAGCATTGGTCGTAAGTGCAAGCGACAATTTGCTGGTTGCTGAAGTACCGGAAGCGGCCGGAACCGGACCAGTAACCGTTAAAGTAAATGGTAAGGAAGCCTCCGGCCAGACTTTTAAATTTCAGTCCATCACCGACATCAAACCTTTAACGGGTGGAAAGGGAACCAAAGTACGAATAAATGGTTCTGGATTTGATGAAGTTGCAGCCGGAAATTATGTAGATTTTAATGGCAAGCAAGCCCTGGTACAGGAAGCGGCGGCCGATCATTTGATTGTCATTGCACCTGATGAGGTTGCTACAGGGCCCTTGTCGCTAACCATTAACAATCAAAAAACAACAGGTCCTGTATTTACTGTAGTACCCGTTCCGGTTATACAAACGGTAAGTCCTTTAAGCGGACCTGCAGGTGCAGTGATGACCATTACCGGTACAACTTTCAGCGCCATAAAAGACGAAAATAGAGTTAGTATCAATGGAAAAGACCTTTCTATAACTTCTGCGACGGCAACGGTCATTACATTGACCCTTCCGGGAGGAACAGGCAGCGGAAAAGTCGTTTTAAGTGTAAACGATCAGGTGGTACAGGGACCAGACTTTAAGGACCAAAACCTGGGTATTGTAAAACTAAGTCCTGACAACGGCTTGGCCGGAACGGAGGTAACCATTACCGGATCAGGCTTTAATGCGAGCCCATCTGCAAATACGGTGACCTTTAACGGTGTTGCAGCGGTGGTTAAAAGCGCTGCTGAAAACACATTAGTGGTGGTTGCCCCTGAACAACTGAGTACAGGACAGGTTAAAATTACCAGTAATGGCCAAACGGCGGTATCCCCAACCAGTTTTAACCGTGCAGGTGTGTTGACCTTTGCCGGTGGACCAGGTACCACCGAAATATCCGTTTCCAGATTTGGTGGTGGTATTGTGGTCGACAAACAGGGAAATGTGTACCTGCAGGAAAATGAAAAGAACAGGATCAAGAAAATCAGCCCTGCGGGTGTGGTTTCTCTATTTGCTGGAAGTCCTTCTTCGCAATCCGGCAACCGGAACGGACAGGGAACAGACGCCTTATTCAATTTCGGGCCAAGTTCAGGTATGGTCATAGACCCTCAGGGTAACCTTTTTGTGAGTGATTATGGCAACCAGAGTGTGCGTAAAATTACACCTCAGGGTGTGGTGAGCACCTTTGCAGTGAACTTGACCAATTTTACAGGTAAAATCACTATGGACCAGGACGGATTTGTTTATGTACAGAAATTTTATCTGGGCGTATGGAAAATTGATAAAGACGGGGTGAAAACAAGCCTTGCCCAGGGGACTAGTGTAAGAGAAGATGCACAGCCGGCTGTTGTTGGAAACGACTTTTACTGGGTTGATGCAGAAGGTACATTGCTGAGCAAACAAAATCTGGTTACCGGAACGAATACCCGGTATTGGGTAGGTGGAAACTATGGCTATCAGGATGGAATTGGAACACGGGCCATGTTCTCTGGTATTAAAGGAATCCTTTCAGATGGAAATGGCAACATGTATGTATCAGATAACGGAAACAATGCGCTCCGTAAGGTGAATATTTCGACCCTGGAAGTGACTACGGTGCTCAAGTCAGCAAGGGGCTATAAAGATGGCAGCCTGGCTCAGGCACAAGTCAATAATATTGCCGATATGGCCGTTGATAAGGATGGTAATATTTATATTCTTGATCTGGAGAACAATGCCATCAGAAAGATCTTTTTGAGGTAAACTGTTTATTTTTTTTTAAACCTCTGGACGGGTCGGCGAAAGCTGGCCCGTTTTTTTGGTTTACATTTCTGCAGGTGACAAGGTTTTGATGTACTTTAAAGGGCTGCAGCCTTTTTCCTTTTTAAAGGCCGCAAAAAAAGTACTCTTGGAAGAAAAACCGGCTTGTAAACCAATGGCTTCAATGGTCAGGTATTGTAAAGCGTCATTTTGTGAAAGCAGGTCGACGACAAAGTCAACCCGCCACTGGTTGATAAAGTCCTGAAAGTTTTTTCCATAATGCTGGTTTAACAAGTGGGAAAGATGATGCGTACCAATTTGAAGATGTGCCGAAAGCTCTCCAAGGGTAATCCGCTTTTTGCGGAACAGTTGTTCACTTTGCATCACCTCCTGAAGTTTTGGAAGCAGTAAAAGTAAATTTGTACTTCTGGTGCTTTCCATTTCCTTTTTGATCTTTTCCAGCGTGCTGCCTTTCATGTCCAGGTAGGAGGCGACAAGCTCTACCGGGACCTTATCAAACTGTCCGGGAAGACTGCGCAGGTAATATTCATATTTTTCTTTGGCACTGCCCATACGGATATTTACAGCACGTTCATGGGCTACTTTATAATACAACTCCAGGATCCTGCGCATAATGATGTTCATTTCCGGATAGGTATCAAAAAAGTAAAGCAGATCTGTAGAGCGCAATCCGATCAGGTAAGAATCTTCTTCAGCCACCATACTGTCTTCGGAGGGAGCGGTGCCATACATACCGACAATGGCAGAAACAAACTCCCCATCTACACAAATAAAGGTAGTGAGGCTTTCATTACCCTTTGTCCGGTAGCCGGCAATAATACCACTGACCAAAAAATAAAGGTATTTGCTCGTTTCACCCGATTTAATTAAAAAGCTGCCTTTTTTTAACTTAACCTCAAATGCACGTTCCAGAAAAGCATTTCTAAGATCGGTACTCATAGGCCCAAAACTGGATAAAACATCCAATACCGGATTAATAATAAAACTTTCGGGTTTCTTAAAAGGAGCGTATCGGCTGGGCATAAACGGGCATTATGGTAAGCGTGGTTCGGTAATTTAATCCAAAGTTATAATTCTGGAGTGGTTTACAAGGATTTTTGTCTATTATTTCTAGAAGCGTGACTTAATTTCGTCTCTGTAATACTTATTAAACTCTCAGTCATGTACAGAAATTCTTCTGCAAGGTCTCTATTGTTTTTTCTTCCGGATGTGACTAACCTTTTTTCAAAAAACCATTTAAATTATATGAGAAAACTCTACGCGCTAAAAGCTTATTGTCTTTTACTCCTGGTGTTTTGTTGCAGTAGCTGGATAACCGGTACTGTGAAAGCACAGACCAAACCGGTGTTTACAAGTAATCCCGTAACATCGGTACCGGAAAATAAACTCTATTCTTATGCACTAAATGCAAACTCTCCGCTATATAATCCATTGAGTTTCTCCGCTCTGACACTTCCTTCCTGGCTGAAGCTGACACAAGGTGAGAATTCAACGGTTGATTTTAGTGGTACAATAAATAACCCGGGAGGAATTGCAGGGGATGCGGAGGGGAATACTTATGTGACAGAATTAACCACGAGTAAAGTTTATAAAATACTGCCTGATGGTACCTCCTCTGTGTGGTATAACAGGACAATGGGATATTGCTATGCCATGGTCGTGCATGAAGATTATTTATACATGTCCAACTTCAGTAATGGTAAAATCACCAGGGTAAGCATGTCCAACCCTGCTGGGGGAGAATCTGATGTGGTTACGGGATTGACAGGACCACTTTCCCTTGCGTTTTATAATGAAAAATTATATATTTCCATGTATGGTGCCAATAAATTGATCAAAGTTGATGTTTCAACTGTTCCGGTGGCCTACAAGCCATCAATGGACCTGGTCAGCGCATCAAGTTGCTTTGGACTGGGTTTTGATAAAAACGGTGTGTTGTATGTTGCCCAGTATGGTTCTGGTACCGTTTCAAAATTTGATGGAACACGCCTGACCCCAGTGTTAACTGGTTTGCCTGGTTTTGCCACTGATATCAAAATTGATAAAAATGACAATTTATATGTAAGTCTATACAATAGCGCAGACGGGGTGCGTAAATATGTAGCTGATTTATCTTCTTATGTAAAGGTTTTGAATTCGGCAACTAACGTAAACGTATGGGGCATGACCATAACTCCATTGGGGACTTTGATTTTTGGGGCCAACAACCAGAATAAATTAATGAAGCTGGAAACAGGGGCGACGATTACAGGTACTCCGGGTCATGCGGAGGTCGGCGTCCATCCTGTCAGCATCAGGGTTACAGATGGGGTAAACTATACGGACCAGTCTTTTAACATTACCGTAACAGATCCGAACCCGCCATTGGTTGCTACTTACAGTCCGGCAAACAATACGACCGGAATTACAACCAACACCAGTCTGGTGCTTACTTTTAACGAAGAAATTAAAAAAGGAACAGGTTATATTTACCTGAAAAAGAGTTCGGATAATTCTGTTATCGAGAAAATAGATGTAACAGGTACCAGTGTAAGCATAAGCAATCAAAATGTATTAACCATTGTGCCTTCTGTGTCAATGCCTTCTTCATCAGATATTTATGTTCAGTTGGATGCAGGTGTGGTTACTGATTTAAGTAACAATGCTTTTGCAGGGATTTCTACAAACAATACCTGGAAATTTAAAACAGAAGCATTACCTCTTAGCGCGACCATCAGCGGTAAAAACATCAACAGTTGCAATAGCTCAGGTGGCGAAGCTACTGTGGTGGTCACTGGCGGAACCGCACCTTACTATTATACTTGGTCACCCACAGGAGGTTCAGGAGCCAGAGCAACAGGTTTAATCGCCGCGAACTATACCTGTACAATAACTGATGCTTTAGATGTAACCATCATTAAAACCATTGAAATCAAAAAGGCAGAAAAAATAAACCTAACTATTGACCGGGTAAACGTAAGCACTCCTAAAGGATCGGATGGCTCAGCTACAGTATCAGTTACAGGAGGTACGGCACCTTACACGTATTTATGGACAGGCGCTGCCGGCACAAATGCAAAGGCCGAAAATTTAAAAGGCGGTTATTACAGCTGTGTGGTTACCGATAATAGTGGCTGTACAGCACAAATAGGGGTGACCATTTTAGATAAACCGGCGCTTTCGAATTTCGCAAACCAAACTTTAACTTATGGTGATGCGGCTTTCCAATTGCCACCTCCACTTAGCCCTAGCCAGGGTGCGTTTAGTTATAGCATCAGTGACCCTTCAATAGCAACAATTAACGGAAACATGCTGACTATTCTTAAGCCGGGTCAGTTCAGTGTCAGAGCGGGCCAGAGTGCTTTTGAAGACTATGATGCAGCAAGTATAGAGGCAACTTATACTATTGTTCCTAAAACAATTAACGCAGGTTTAACAGCAGGATTGACCCTCAACAAAGTATATGACGGAACAACAAACCTCAGTCTGGGGGCAGAAAATCTGATCCTGAATGGATTGGTCAATAACGATGCGGTCACCGTAAGCGGAACGGCTGTTTACGATACTAAAGATGCAGGAATAAATAAAGCGGTTGTGCTGTCGGGATTAAGCTTGTCCGGTGCACAAAGTAATTATTATACATTGGGTAACAACACCATCAATGTAAATGGAAATTTCAGTATTTCTAAGGCAGTATTAAACGTTATTGCCGATAACAAAGAACGATTTGCTGGAACAGCTAACCCGGCTTTGACCTTCACTTACAATGGTTTTGTAAACAATGAAAACGTTAGTGCACTTAGTGTTTTACCCGTAATCAATACAACAGCTCAGTTATCCAGCCCGGTTGGCACTTATCCTATTAAAGCTTCTGGGGGGGCTGCATTAAATTATAACATTAATTATACCGATGCGATATTAACCGTAAAAGCAGCCGCCCCAACTGACATCAGCCTGGCTGCTACAGCTTTATATGAAAACCAACCTGCCGGTACTATTGCCGGTACATTAAGCAGCAGCTCACAGGATGCCGCGGCATCCTTTACTTATGCTTTGGTAGGCGGACAAGGCGATACAGACAACAGTTTATTTGCCATTTCAGGAAATGTACTGAAAACCAGTGCGGTGTTGGATTACGAAAACAAAGCCAGCTATAGCATCCGGGTAAGAAGCACCACTCAATATGGCTTTAGCCTGGAAAAGGTATTTACGGTAAACATTCTGGATGTAAACGAAGCACCTACTCTGGATGCCATTGCAAGCAAAAATATTTGCTATACAAACAGCACACAGAACATCAGTTTAACGGGTATTACACCTGGACCGGAAGTAAACCAAACCACTACTTTAAGTGTAAGCAGCAATAACGCAGCATTATTTGAAAGCCTTACGGTAGCCAAAACAGGGAACAATACAGGTACACTGAATTATAAAATAAAAAATGGTGCCTTTGGTACAGCAACCGTAACCGTTGTTGTAAAAGATAACGGTGGAACCGCAAATGGTGGAACCGATACTTTTAGCCGGACTTTTACCATTACGGTAAATCCTTTGCCAGTTGCAGGCATTGTCAGTAACCAGGGCAGTAGCATCTCAAAGGGGGTAACAGCAGTACTGATGGCCAGTGGGGGCACCAGTTACATCTGGTCCACAGCAAATGGCATAGTAGGCGGACAAACTACCGCAAACCTTACCGTGCGTCCTTCGGTAACCACTACTTATACCGTTACGGTGAGCAATGCGAGTGGTTGCACCAGTATGCAAAGCTTTACACTGGAAGTGGCTTCCGATTACCAGGCCCTTAGTGCAACAAATATCCTGAGCCCTAATGGCGATGGTAAAAATGATGTATGGGTGGTTAAAAATATAGACCTGTATCCAAACAATGAAGTAAAGATCTTTGACCGTGCCGGACGCATCCTTTACAATAAAAAAGGCTATGACAACAGCTGGAACGGTACTTTAAACGGTGCGCCGCTAAAAGAGGGGACCTATTATTATGTAATTGATTTTGGACCGGGGCAATTGAAGCAAAAAGGGTTCATTACGATTGTAAGAGAAAACTAAACAGACAAAATTTTTAGAAAAATAAAATGAACATATATAAACGTTTTTTAATCAGTGGAATACTTACAGCAAGCTTTGCTTTCTCAGCGAAGGCACAGCTGGATCCGCTGGCAGCTCAGTACTTTACCAATCAATACCTGGCAAATCCTGCTTTTGCGGGAACAGAGCAAGGTGTCAGCATCAATGGAGCTTACAGAAAATTATGGAACAATGTACCTGGTGCACCACTTTCTCAAAGTCTTACGGCAACCTACGGTGTAGGAAAAATTGGACTGGGGCTTAACATCAGTAATGAAACAGCAGGTTTGCAAAGACAAACCAGGGTGCTGGCTTCCTATGCCTATCATTTACCCCTCAACGATGAAGATCAGAAACTGAATTTTGGGGTGTCCCTGGGTTTTACCAACCAGCGTCTGGACATTACAGACATCAATGGCGATCCGTCTGATGTATTGGTAGGACAGTATAATTCCAGAAAAAACTATCTGGACGGAGATTTTGGTGCGGCTTATACCAGTAACCACCTGAGCATTCAGGCTTCCATTCCGAACCTGAAAAGTTTTTTTAAAAAAGAATCTGTAAATGTGGCCGACCTGGCTACTTTTTATACCGCCATTGGTTATCAGTTTAATTTTAGTGAAGGTATTAATGCTGTTGGACTGGAACCTAAAGTGGCCTTCAGGGGCATTAAAGGCTATGACAACATCCTTGATGCCGGTGCCCAGCTGACCATGATTGACCGTCAGATTATGCTTACCGCATTGTATCATAGTTCTGAAAACGCAACTTTTGGTTTAGGGATGGATTTTAAAAAGAAATACCTCATTTCCGGTTATTATACCACCCAAACTTCCAAGCTTTCGGGATACACCAATGGAAGTTTTGAACTGAATTTAAGAATCTCTCTCGGAAAGTAATCCGTTTGGGTGTGCCTAATTAGTGTCTCTCACCGGGTACGACGGATGTCGGCCCGGTTTTTTTATGCCTTTAATTTTTAAACCAAAAGCATTCTTTACTGTCTTAGTCATAGAAATCTGCAAACTATACCTTAACTTCAAACTATGACGAGAAAGTTTTACCAAAGCCTTTTTTTATGTTTTCTAATAGCCGGGACCCAGCTTTCCGCCAATGCGCAGAAACAACCCTCTGTACAGGAAAACAGTATGTATGCCCCCCAAGGGATAAGAATTGATGGAAAAAACAAAGAATGGAACAATACCTTTCAGGCAAATAACAAAAGAACAAACCTGCAGTATACCCTTTGCAATGACGATAAAAATTTATACCTGGCCGTAAAATGCAATGACCTGCTCAGCAGCAGAAAAATTGCAGGGGCCGGCCTTAGTTTCTCTGTGAATATCAATGGGAAAAAGGACGAAAAAGAGAGCATTAGCCTGACTTATCCGGCCCTTAGCTCCAGTACAAACAGCAATCCGGGCAGGGGCGGTCAGGCCAGAGGGGGCAGGGGACAAGGGGGAAACCGCATGGGAACTAAAAGCCAACCTTCGTCCAAAGAAAAAGATTCTATTCAGGCTGCAAACATAAAAAGCCTGCTGGCCCAGGCCAAGGAAATTCAAATTAAAGGCTTAAAAACAAGTACCGATTCCCTGATTTCTATGTATAACGAATTGGGGGTAAAGGCTGTTGCTTCAATGGGAGAAGACCATGTTTTCTTTTATGAAATGGCCATACCCCTGGAAGCCCTGGGCTTAAATCAAAACAGTAAAGAGTTTGCCTATCAGCTTAAAATTAACGGATTATCTGAAAGGGGCGCCGGAGGTTTTGGCGGGGCGGGAATGAATTTTGAAGAATTAATGAGTCCAACAGATTTCTGGGGGAAATATACCTTGGCCAGAAAATAAAAATTCCAGGCCAAACACAACCTAACCAACCAAACCCCAGATGAAATATTTTTACAGCCTGATTATAGGCCTGCTGATGTACAGTACCCAGGTACTTGCCCAACAGCCGGCAAAGCATAATGTTCCGCCGCCGCTTCCCATGCGTGAGGTAAGTGGAATTGTCAAAGATTCTACAGACCTGGGCGTCATCGGCGCAACTGTAAGCCTTACTTCACATAAAGACACCTTAAAGGTCAGTACCAATACGGACGGTGTTTTTGTATTTAAAAATGTCAAATCGGCCACCTATACCCTGGTCGTACAAAGCATCGGTTATACTTCAACCGCACCGATGCGTTTTAAGCAGAACGACGCGGTTCCCAGAATTATAATGGACCCCATTGTACTTAAAGAGAAAAAAAACACCCTCAATGAGGTGGTGATTAACGGAACACCATCGATTACCTATAAAACGGACACCGTAGAATATAAAGCAAGCGATTATATTGTCCGTAAAAATGCCACTGTGGATGAGTTGCTTAAAAAAATGGAAGGCATGGAAGTGGCCAATGATGGAACATTGACCCATCAGGGACAAACCGTAACTAAGGCCAAACTCAATGGCAAAGAGTACCTGGGTGGTGACCTGGCCAATGCCATCAAAAATCTGCCTGCCGAAATTGTAGATAAAATTCAGGTAGTAGACGACTATGGTGACCAGGCTGCCCGGACTGGAATTAAAGATGGGGATCCTGAAAAAGTACTGAACATTACCACCAGAACAGACAAATCGGTGGGTAATATGGCCAATGTCAATGCCGGAGCCGGAAATGACAAACGCTACGAGGCGGGGCTTTTTGGGACGCGGATTAACCAGAACCAGGTACTGGGTTTAAATGCCAGGTTAAACAATACCGTCAATGGAGTAGCCCAAAACAATGCCGATAGCGGGGCAGGTGCACAAGCTGGTGGTGGCAGAGGTGGACAAGGGGCTGGTGGAAGGGGAGCAAACAATGGCAGCAGTACAGGCAGTGGAGGAACAACCCGGACCGGAAATGCTTCCTTCAGCTATCGTGATAAATTGGGTAAAAAAGTACAGCTTAACCTGAATTATGGATACGGCGGTACAGATGTACATTCCATTAACAGTTCCGATGCCCAGAACTTTACTTCTCTTGGGACCATTTTTTCGACCAGGGGAAGCGTAAACAATACCAATTCGAGGAACCATAATTTCAGGGCCGAAATTGAAGCCAACCTGGACAGTAACAATTTTTTACGCATTATTCCAACCCTTACGTATACCTCTTCTTCGGGTAAAAGGGCCGATTCCTTGTTTCAGACTGGTATTATTCATCAGGACCAGATCAGTGCGAATAAAAATAAAAATACCTCACCCAAATTTGGTGCATCGGTCTTTTATCAGCATTTGTTTAAAAAACCACGACGAAATTTTTCCATTCAGGCCGATCTCAACAGCAATAGACAGCATGCCGAGCAGGAGCAGGACTCCAGGATATTGTATTACCTGGATGCGAGTGAAACCGTTGCCAAAGATTCCCTGATCAACAGGATCGTTTCCCGTAAAAACCTGCAGCGGAACTATCGGGGGAGCCTCACCTATGTAGAGCCTTTGAGCACCAATACCCAGTTGGAATTTAATGGACAAATCAATTACAATGGATATGATAATACCGCTACCACCAGCAATATAGACGCTTTGGGCAATGCGAAAATTATTGATTCCCTGAGTAACATTTACGATTATTCCTTTACCCAGGCCAGAATTGCCTTAAATTACCGTTATGGACTAAACAATACATCCAAAGTGCGTTTTTCCCTGGGTTTAACAGCTGTCCCGGCTTTGCTTTCGGGTACCAAAGTAAGTTTAGGGACCAGCACCAGCAGGAGTAGTTTTAACATTATTCCAATTGCCCGTTTCGAGTATCTGTTTTCCAGACAGCACAGGTTGTCGGTGAATTATTCTGGTAATGCGGTGGAACCCACATTTGATCAGATCCAGCCGGTAAGGGATGTTTCCAATCCGCAGAACCCGGTTGTGGGTAATCCCGATTTGAAAGCCACTTTTTCACATTCCATTAATGGAAACTACAACAATTACATTGCAAACTCAAAACTCAATTATTCCCTGAATTTTAACACCACCTTTACCCAAAATGCCGTAGTGCGCAATAACGTACAGATCAGGGATGCCTATAACAGTTTAAAAACGGAAACCCGTTTTGTGAATATGGATGGGGTGTACCGGTTTAATGCCAATTATTCAGTAAATAAACAGCTCAATGACCGTAAATACAACCTGGCTTTTAGTGGTTCGGTAAATTATAATCATGGCATTTCCATGAGCAACGACATCAGAAATATTACCCGCACCTGGACATTTATAGAGCGTTTTGGCCCAAGGATCAATCCCAAAGAATGGCTGGAGGTCAACCCAAATGTTTCCTATAATGTCACTTCTTCCGACAATACGTTGCCCACCTCTATCGACAGCCGCACCAATACTGTTGCGTTGAACATCGATGGAAAAGTATATTTCTGGGACACCTGGCTTTTTGGCTATAGTGCCAGTAAAAATTATGTGAGTGGTATCAGTTCAAATATTACAAGTAATCCATTTGTGGTGAACATGTATATTGAAAAGGAATTGTTTAACCGCAGGGGAAGGGTGAGCTTTCAGGCATTTGACCTTTTTAACCAGAACAATTTTGTAAACCGGGTCATTAATGATAATTCTATTGTAGATACGCGCTCAAATGCGCTGAGCCGGTATTTTATGCTGCGCCTGAGCATGCGGCTTCAAAAATGGAGCGGGGCCAGAGGAAAAGGCGGCAGAGGGATCATTAGAAGAGGGGATGGAAGTTTTATGCAGTAAAAAAACAGCGCCAGGCCAAGTGACCAGGCGCTATAAACAAAACATGGATTATTCAAAAGGTTAGTTATCACAAATATATATAATATCTACTAAAACAGTAGTATTAATTTGCATTTATTTAAGAAAACTTTTATGTTTACCTTCAGATAGGCACAAAATAAATTGTGCTATCTGTGATAATTATCTATTTATGAAAACAGGAGTGGCCTGAAAACTGCTCCGCAACTTAAACAAAAACAGATTATGAGCAAATTCGCGAAATTAAAAGAAGTCGTAGCGACAGCAGAAACTGATGCGGAAAAATTTTATAAAGCAGGTAACGGTGCTGCCGGAACACGCTTAAGAAAAGCTTTACAAGAAATCAAAACCCTGGCGCAAGAGATCAGAACAGAAGTTACCGAAAAGAAAAACGCGGCAAAATAACCTGAGCCCGTTAAACGGAAAAGGACCTGCATTGCAGGTCCTTTTTTTATGAACAGAAAACGGATCTGTTTATTTATTTCTGATTTTATACCTTTTATAAGAAACCACTGCCAAAATAAAAACAATCGTAATGGTCACATACACCCATGATGGTACAGGTACCGGATCGCCCTGCGCATAAGAATGCAGCCCTGTCAGGTAATAATTTACCCCAAAATAAGTCATAATAATAGTCGAAAAACCCAGCAGCGATAAGAGGTTAAAAAGATACTTGCTTTTCATTTTCGGGATCAGCCTGACATGCAGGATAAAAGCGTACACAATTACCGAAATAAAGGCCCAGGTTTCTTTAGGGTCCCAGCTCCAGTAGCGTCCCCAGCTTTCGTTGGCCCAAATCCCGCCTAAAAACGTACCAACAGTTAATAAAAACAGTCCTACCGTTAAAGACATTTCATTTACAATGCTCAGTTCGGTTACAGAAGCTTTGACTTTAGCACTGATTTTTTTATTGTCAATAATGTAAAGCACCAGTACCACCGTTCCCAGTAAGGCACTCAGGCCAAAAAAACCGTAACTGGAAGTAATAATAGCCACATGGATCATCAGCCAGTAAGATTTTAGTACAGGGACCAGCGGGGTAATCTGAGGGTTCATCTGAGAACCTCCATGTGCAAAACCCATTAAAATTACAGCAATCAGACAGCCTGCTGCAGGAATGAAAGCATTGCTGTTGCGGTACATTAAAAGGCCCGATAATACACCGATCCAGCTAATGAACAATACGGCCTCATAGCCATTGCTCCAGGGCTCATGTCCCGAAATATACCACCTGACACCAAGCCCAATGGCCTGAAGCAAAACCGCTATACCGATAAATATCAATGTAAAATTAACCAGCTTGTCGAGGCTTTTGGAATTTTTAAACAGTTTGATAAAAGCCAGTGCAAGAATCAATGTGCCCAAAATAGAATAGCTGATCATCAGGTTCAGAAAAATGTTCCAGGAATTGTAACTCACTTCCCAGTCAATTTTGGCTTTGGATGGAACCACATTGCCACTGTGTTTCAGTTGCAGGGCTTTAATGGCTTCAAGATCTGTATCAGCTGCAGACCAGTTACCCGACAACACACTTTTAAAATAACGCTCTACAGGAGTTGGCTGTGCAGCGTTACTGTTCATTTGGTCCAAAGGCTGGGCCACCCAGGTATTGTTGGCATCGCCGGCAACCGGTAAAATTCTCAGGTACTGTCCGTTAACCAGCTGCAGCATGGCCTGTAATTTATCGTTCAGGTCAATCACATCTTTATCGTAACTGCTTTGTTCAGCAGGTTTTTTGGCAAAGGCTTTTAAATATTCATCTCCTAAAATAAACTGCAGCGATCCGTCGGGCATAACCGTCATCATATTGATCATGGAGGTGTAACCCTCGGCATTGGCTTTAACGGCCTTCAGCAGCTCCGGACCACCCTTGGTGCCCACTTTAATAAAAGGAACGTTTACCCAGCTAAATGGGGAAGTAGAAGCCGAAAGAAAAAACTGGTTGGCAGTTAAAGTGTAAAAACGGTCTTTCCGGTGTAATTTTCTTAAAATTTCAAGTGCCATGGTATTTACCGGTTCAATACGGCCATCTATATTCTGAACCGGCAGATGACCAAAATTCTCGGCATGTTTAAGGTCTATACGAACAGATGCTGCAAATTGTGCCGGGTCGGCTGTTTTTGCCGACAAGAGCATTTGTAGTTCTGCCTGCGAAGGCTGGCTATGACTGTGCCCAGGTTCTGCATGGTTATGGTCGTGCTCAGCAGGTCCGTTTTTACCATGCATGTCAATTTCCTGACTAAAAGCAGCACCAAATGGTAAAAACAAAAAGAGCAGTACCAGGGTTTTGGATTTGGAAATGGCTTTTAGCTGTTCATTTAATTTCGAAAAATGTGTTCCTTTCCAGAATAAGGTTACAAACATGCCCAGAAAAAGTAAAGTATAGCCGATATAGGTGATGTTTGTTCCCCAGTAATCGTGGTTTACAGAAAGGACCGTTCCTTTTTCATCTGTATCAAAACTGGACTGGAAAAAACGATAGCCTTTATGGTCCAGTACATGGTTCATGAAAATTTTATAAGGTGTATCTGAACCCGAATCCTGCACCATCACATCAGACGAATAGGCTGCAGGACTGTTGCTTCCCGGATATTTTTCCATTTTAAAATGAACCAGTTTTAAAGAAAAAGGTGTGTTGTATATTTTTGAACCGTAAGCAAGGGAAATTCTCAGGCCTCCAATTTCACTTTGGTGCTGAAAGTTGGTTAAACCCCTTCCGCCATAAAAGGAAACGGTGTCTTTAACTGTTGGTGTCGTGACTTCCAGGCGCACCAGGTCGGGATCATGTTCATGTGTTTTCTTATCTCCTTCAAAATAAGTAATATGACCATTAACCGGGCCTTCAGGAACTACAAAAGCCAGTCCGGCAATGGTATATAAACTTCTCAGGTTAAAAGCTTGTGGCTGGCTTTCACCAGTCACCGTTTTTCGTTCCTGAGTGGCCATAATCATATAATTTCCTTCATAAGGTGAAGAAATTTGCAGGCCGCCGGCAGCATCTTCAATATTGATCACCCCAGGGGTGGGTTTGTTATAACTGACCAGAATGTTCTGCATCAGTTGAACGGTTCCGCTTGGAATATATTTATTGGTTCTTTTTCCGTTTTCCAGTACCACAAGGTGCAAAGTCGCTTTGCCAGAGGCTTCCCGGATCAGTGAATCCTGGGCGCGGGCATAAAAGTCAATCACTTTCATTTTTACGCGCGCTCCGTTGTAATCGTACTGCTGGACAAAAGTCTTTTTAAAAGGCTTCAGATAAGTAGGAATGCGGTTGGAAATCAGAATGGCCGGGACATCGTCATAGGCCAGGGCCTGATCGCCTTTGCCAATTTGTACTTTAAAAAAAGTAGCGTCAGAGACCACCTCATTACTGGATTCACCTTCTCTGATGTGCATAGAGCCTTCAAAACTAATGTACCTGGTGACATAGCCACCGATAAAAATAACAATAAAGGCCAGGTGGAACACCAGCAGCGGAAGCTTTTTGAAAGACACCAGCTGGTACCTTTTGATGTTTCCAATAAAGTTCAGTACCAGGATAAACATCACCAGTTCGAACCACCAGCAATTGTAAATGAGCGCTTTGGCAACCGCAGTGCCATAGTCATTTTCCACAAAGGTGGCCATGGCCATGGAAAAAGCATATAACAATAACATAACACCCATGGTGCGGGTGGAGAAGAGAATTTTTCCTAAACTTTTAATCATTCTTTTTTTCTAATTCGTTTTCAGCATACCTTTTCCGGCAGGGAGAATTGCTGCAGCCCTTTAAAACTTTGGCAAAGATGGCTTTGAGAAGGGAAAAAACTAAGGCAAAATGAATTTATGGCAAAAATAAGACTAAACAGGAGGGGAACATTGTATTATCAATTCCGCTTTTTTGGAAAAAAAATCAAAATTTTGAAAACCACGTCCAAAAGGATCTCGTAAGTATGAGTTGACCAGGTAATTGTGTGTTTGGAATAAATCAACCTAGTTCAGCTCCCTGAACGAAAAAACAACTAAGCCTGCATGACCGACTATCGCAGCCTTTCTGATGCCGAGCTTGTCGCTTTGTTTAAAGACGATGACCGGCCCGCTTTCAGTGAACTTTATAAAAGGCACTGGCAGGTGTTGTATTTATATGCCCGTAAACTGATTCACGACAACACAGAAGCCGAAGACATTACCCAGGAAGTATTGACCTATTTATGGACCAAAAGGGCCACACTGCAAATTAATGGTACAGTGATTTCTTATTTGTATGGATCTGTCCGTAATGCGGTAATGAATATGGTGCAGCGCCGAAAAGTGTACGATAAATACCTGGTTTCCCTGGGCGATTTCACCGATAGGGGCGAATACATTACCGAAGAATATGTAAGGGAAAAGGAACTGCTGCTTCGCATTGAAAATGCAATTGCCACCTTACCGCCAAAAATGAAGCAAATTTTCGAGCTGAGCAGAAAGGAGCATTTAAGTCAAAAAGCCATTGCAGAAAAGCTAAACATTTCTGACAAAACGGTAAAAAAACAGGTGAGCAATGCGATTAAAATTCTAAAGCTTAAAATTCATATTTTAACCACCATATTTCCTTTTTAAATCATCCCTATAAAATAATAAACAGGGTGGCCTTTACCATCTGGCCACCCTGTTTATGCTGTTTTAAAATTTAATAGAGTTCAGGTTTTTATCTACCAGTAAACCATCTATAGGTTTTAGGTTAAAAGTCACTTTACGTTTGGCTTTCAATTTTAAAATAAACAAATCTTGGTTTCCGTTTAAAGCGTCTTTATCGCCCACATTTACAAAAGTCGGGTACAGCGCTTTTTTACCATTGGTGTGTAACCTGTCGTTGCTCAGGTTGTCCATTTCTTTCACGGCCAAAGGCTCTATACCTACAAATTCATAATCCTGTTGGTTATAAGGCAAAGCAAAACTAAAAGCATTTACACTGCTCAGGTCTGTTCCCTTTACCGTTAATTCTATAGTTTCATCTTTGTTGTAGGCTGTTTTCGCTGCGCTGATGCTAATTTTTCCAGCCAGTGGCGCAATCTTTTCGTCATTTACCCCACCATCAAGCTGGGTCGCAACAGTAGAAATGTCATAAGCATCGATCAGGTCATTGTTGTTCAGGTCGCCTTTGCTAATGTAACCTTCAAAATCACCGTCGCCTTTACGTAAACCTGTATAATTTGTATAAGAAACCAAATCGTTCTCGTCAATTTTCTGATCGTTGTTGATGTCGCCCGGCAAATAACTTTCTGTACCAGGGACTTTAAATACATACAATTCGCGGCCCGAACCAAAACCACCAACACCATCTGTTACCGCAATTTTAATATACCGGGCAGTTGGATGGTTTGCAAAATCAAATACTTTGGTTTCCCCGTTGCGGGCCCATTCGAAGCTGCCGGCATTTGTCCAGTTCTCTTTATTGCTGCTGTAATAAATAGTTCCTTTTAACCAGACACCGTTACCACCACCTGTTCTTGGCAAATAATTGATTTTATCCAACTGGTTATTGCCCCTAAGGTCCAGTATAACTTCAAAAGGCAAAGCGTTTTTGCCCCACTTGGTATGCCAGGTATTGTCCTCATCAAAGTCAACCAGTTTACCAATACCATAACCACCCTGGTTTTCGGCAGTTGTGGTGGCACGGATCCCTTTTAGGGCAAACTGCAGCGGGTTTGCCTTTGTATGGGCTTTAAGTGTTGTCCAATCGCTGTGGCCATCCTTGTTTACTGCACGCAATTTAAGTTCATAATCTGTTTCTGCAGTTAAACCGTCCAGTAAAAAAGCAGTGTCCCTAATGGTGGTATACAGCATGTTTTTAAAGTCAATTTCATAAAAATCGGCATTGGGTACCACTTTCCAGCTTGGTTTTAGGGTAAAAGCTGCCGTATTTTTATCACTGATCTGTGCCTGTCCCGGCAGGGCTAAAGCACCGGTTTTAATGCCCTGCTGGCTGGGGATGTCAAAAACAACACCATTAATTTCTACTTCAATAGTCTGCTGGGTAATGTCTGTTTTTTCCAGCTGAACCAACAGCTGCGGGTTTTTTGTGATCACGGTTTTCTCAAAATCACTTCCGCTGGTGGCAAACTTATTCAGGTTTGGTTTGGCATCATAGAAATAAACATTGTCCTGTTTTTTAAATTCTTCAATTGAATTTACTTCAGTCAATTTTATCTTTTTACCGCCAATTTTAGCCAGGGCATTTTTAGGCTTTTGACTTACATTCACCTGTAGCAAGGTTGTTTTTTCTTTGAGCATCCCTTCAAAACTGCCTAGGCTGGTATAAATAACAATAGACAAATTGTTTTTTTGGCCCAGGGCAGAAGTAATTTTTGTTGTAGCACCATTGCCCAGTTTATAGCTTTCGGTTACCCCATCGTCATCGTAGGCGGTAAAGGAACTTTGCCCCGACGGATAAAATTCATAGCAACGCACACCGTTGTCAATTTGTGAAACGTTATTGTTGGGCTTTGTCATTGGAACAATAGCACCGCTTTTTACAAATACAGGCAGTTTCCAGACCGGAGCGCTAAAGCTGTTGATAATGCGGTTACCTTCGTATTTTTCGCCCGAAAAATAATCTATCCAGGTACCTTCAGGTAAATAAATGCCATTGCGGATATCGTTCCCTTTTTCATCGGCATTGGTCGCTTTGTATATAGGTGCCACTAAAAAATCGGGCCCGTACAGAAACTGGTACTGCGTGGAAGTTCCATAAGTATAGGCATTCGGATAGGCTAAAAACATCGCCCTGATCATAGGCAGGCCTGTTACCGCCTCTTTGGCAATGCTGTAGCTGTATGGAAGTAATTGCGATTTTAATTTTAAATACATCCGGTTAATGGAAGTCGCAGGCTCGCCCAAGGCATGCGGGTATTTTTCATTGCTTCCCCAGCCGTCCATGTTCAGCTGCATAGGGCTAAAGGTTTTCCATTGAAAATCACGGATGTTAACGGCTGCATTTTTTCCGCCAAAAATACCATCCATATCCGAGGTAATATTAGGTTGTCCCGAAAGGCCCGAACCTATATAAGTTGGAATGTGAAAACGAATGTATTCCCACTGACCACCGGTCTGGTCACCCGACCATACACTAGCATAACGTTGTGTACCCGCCCAGCCATCTAAAGAAATGATAAATGGTCTGGCATCATTTCCATAATAAGGAATCGTCTGACCAACATCGGCCACACCATTTAAACCAAAAGAATAGCCGGCACCAACCCAGGCGACATCGGTTTTAAGCACCCGGACACCTGCATCCCGGACCTCCTTTAAAATATCCCTTTGCAGTAAGGCGCTTACTTCTGCTTTAGGGTGTAAATCCGATTGGGTCCATAATCCGATCTCTACTCCGTTTTTGCGGGCATAGTCACCAAAATTTTTCAGGTTTTGGATATTGCCATCCAGGCTTTCAGTTTGTCCGTAACCTGCTCCATAACCATCATTTGGCAGCAGCCAGCCCAAAGGCATATCGTGCTTTTTATAACGATCAATTACCGCTCTGGCCGAAAACTGGTAATTGTTCTTTTCCCCGTTTAGCGATTCTTTAATTCCACCATTGTCTTTTTGGCTTTCTTTATACCTTTTGCCATCTTCAAATAAAATCCCGTTTGCGTCTTCTTTCCAGAAGTCGCGGTTGTAAGCATTTAAATGGCCTTCATAAAATCCAAATTTTGGCAGTAACACAGGATTTCCGGTCAGCTGATAAAAATCGTTCAGTAAAGCGGCAGCACCGTTGTTTACCATAATAAATAGATCCAGGTAATTGGTTTCATGGGACAGTTTAACCAGCCCTTTTTCCCTGGCACCAAAATCGTACCTGCCTCTTTTAAAGCTATGCCACAAAATGCCATAGCCATTTGTAGACCAGTAAAATGGTGTAGGAGAGGCCACACCACCATCGGTCCAGCTGTTTTGGTTTTCAATGGCAATGGACTTGCCTTTATGCGAAAAACGTCCGTTTTGAACGCCGCCCCCGTAAAAGTATTCTTCGGGGTTTTCTTTTAAGGTCAGGGTAACCCTGTTTTTATCAAATTGTACCGGTGTGGTTTCTTCAAGCACCTGGGCCTGGTTTTGCAAATTGACCACTTTAATCAAAGCAGAATTTTTATCCATCAACACCTTAATCTGTGCAGTTGAAATGGTAATTTGCCCATTTTCGTCTTTCAGCGTTAGCCTCGAAACCGGCTTTCTGGGGTTTTCGACCAGTATGCTGGCCTCAGGTTTGGCTTCAGGAGGGCGGATGATGCCACCATTATTGTCCTGAAACAGGCGGAAAATGTTTTCGCCATAAAAATCGATGGTTAGCCTTTGTTTGTCCTCAAAAACAATTTCGGCCGTAGTTTTATTGATCAGGCCAGCGCGGCTAATTTTTTGTGCAGCAGCATTGGAAAATATAAAACAACACAAACAGAAAAATGCAATTCGCTTAAAAGGGTTTGTAGAAAGTTTAGGGTCCATATTTTGGTTTTTTGATAAAGGCAGCAGGGATTTCTCACCATAGCCGGTATAATTTTACAAATAATACCATTCATTAAAACAGGGCAACTTTGCACAAACGATTGCATTAAATTTTTAAAGTGGTTTTTTTACATAAAACCTGTATAAAACAACAGAAAGGACAGGTTTTTACAGCCGCCAAAGATTACATCAATATAGGATAATCAATAAAGATTAAAAAAATGTTAAATAAATAACAATTCTTATACTACCAATATTGCCCAAGCTTTCCTTTTCATTAAATACCCGGAAACAAATGAGCAAGCAATACGCAGAAGAGTTGTTGAACAAATACAGGGAAGGGACCTGCAGTCCGCAGGAGTTGGCTATTGTGGAAAGCTGGTTGCTGGAGTATTTTAAAACCAGTACCGAAGTCATTACCGAGGAAGAATTTTTTCAAGCAGAAGACAAAATTTTGCACGGCATTTTTGATGTAGAGGAAATACCGGAGCCTGGTTTCTTTAAGCGCTGGTTATGGCCGGCCATTAGTGTTGCTGCAGCCATTGTGGTGGTGTTTAGCGTCGGCACTTACTTTTTTAAAAAAGATACCCCTTCAACTTATATAAATGACATTAATCCAGGCAGCAATAAGGCCATCTTAACGCTGTCAGATGGCAGAAAAATCAGTCTTACTGACGCAAAAGACGGAGCTCTCGCTACTCAGTCCGGATTTGAAATCCTAAAAACCGCAGATGGGCAGCTTGTCTATAAGGCAGGCAGTAAGCGTGTGGAAGCCGGGCGTACAGCCTACAACGCTATCGAAACACCCAAAGGCGGACAATATCAAATCTTCTTACCGGATGGTACCAAAGTATGGCTTAACGCCGCATCATCTCTCAAATTTCCCTCAACTTTCCTAGATTTAGGTGAACGCAAAGTTGAATTGAGCGGCGAAGCCTACTTTGAAGTAGTTAAAGACAAGTTACATCCTTTCCTGGTAGAAAGCAAGGGTCAGGAAATTAAAGTTCTTGGTACCCATTTTAACGTAAGCAGTTATGCCGACGATGCCACTATTAAAACAACCCTATTGGAAGGAAGCGTTAAAATCAATTCCAGTGTAATTCTTAAACCAGGTCAGCAGTCTGTAAATGACGGATCTATGATCAGTGTCGATCAGGTAGACATCGAAAATGCGGTTGCCTGGAAAAACGGTGAATTTATGTTCCGCAATGAAAGCCTGGAAAGCATTATGAAAAAGGTGTCCAGGTGGTACGATGTCGATGTCGTTTATCAGAATAAACAAGCCGGCCAACAGGTTTTTGGAGGAACCATAAGCCGCTTTGGTAAAGTATCGGAAGTACTGTGCATGCTGGAGCTAACCGGTGATGTGAAATTTAAAGTTGAGGGAAGGAGGATCATTGTGATGAAGTGAACCTCTACACCTAAATTATAATGGAAAAAGGCCAGAAGTGTTGGAGCACGACTGGCCAAAGCCTGAGTTGCAATTAAAAAAGACAATCCCTAATCACTAAACCCAGACCGAACAAATGTATAAAAACTATACCAGAAGTGGTATACCTATACGGTATATCCGTAAAATCCTGTTTATAATGCGCTTAATCACTGTTATACTTATCGCCTCTATGGTGCAGGTAAGCGCAGCTTCCTATGCGCAGAAATTGACTTTGGTCCAAAAAGAGGTGACCATGCTGCAGCTTTTTAAGGAAATTAAAAAGCAAACGGATTTTAATGTGGTATGGAACGAAAAGAAATTAAATGTCAGAAGTTTGCTCGATGCAGACTTTATAAATACCCCCCTTTCTGAAGTACTTACTAAAACGTTAAATACCTATAGGTTAACCTATATCATCAATAAAAAAACCATTGTGATTAAGGAAAAAGAAAAAACCATGCTGGAAAAAATCCAGGCAGCTTTTGATAAGAGCATTAGTTGTGTGGGCAGGGTATCAGACGATAATGGCAAATGGTTAAAAGGAGCCAGTGTAATTGTTAAAGGAACAAACAAATCTACCGTTACAGACGATTACGGATATTTTGTGTTGCATAATGTAGAAGAAAAATCAACCCTGCTGATTTCTTATGTAGGTTTTGAAATTAAAGAAATCCCAGCGGTAGAGAATATAGGTGCAGTGAAATTGTCATTAAGCACCGGGAGACTTGAAGAGGTACAGATTGTAAGTACAGGATATCAGAACATTCCAAAAGAAAGGGCAACGGGGAGTTTTGTGCTGGTGGATAGTGCCTTGTTGAACAGGAGAGTGAGCACAAATATTTTGGATAGGTTGGATGGGGTGACCAGTGGGTTGATATTTAATAAAAGTTTAAATAAATCATCAAATTATACAGACATCTCAATTCGGGGGAGAAGTACACTTTTTGCCAATGCGAGTCCATTAATTGTAGTTGATAATTTTCCTTATGAGGGTGATATTAATAACATCAATCCAAATGATGTCGAAAATATTACAGTGCTTAAAGATGCAGCAGCGGCAAGTATCTGGGGAGTGAGAGCAGGAAACGGGGTTATTGTAATTACCACAAAGAAGGGAACAAGGGACAATAAATTACATATTGCTTTTAATACCAGTACCAATATTTCCGAAAGACCTAATTTACATTATCAGCCACAGATGTCATCTTCTGAGTATATTGATTTAGAACAATATCTATTTAAAAAAGGGTTCTATGATGATAATATCAATAATGGCTATAGTGTAATTTCTCCTGCTTTGGCAATTATGCTAAAAAAGAGAAACGGATCGATATCCAATTTGGATTCTGCATCACAAATAAATTCTTTGAAAAAGCTAGATGTGAGGAACGATCAAGAAAAATACATTTATCGACCTGCTTTAAATCTGCAATATGCACTTAGTCTGGATGGAGGAACTAAAAATAATATTTATTTTATTTCGGTAGGTTATAATCGTGATTTACAAAGTATTAGGAGTAATTCTTACAGCCGATTTACATTCAATGCGAGTAATACATTTTTTTTTCTAAATGATAAGTTACAGCTTTCTACTTCCCTGGTACTAAGTGCAAGTAATACTAAAAGTAACTCAGCTACTTTTACTTCTCCCTATACACCTTATGATCAATTAGCTGATGATAATGGAAATCATTTAGCTGTAGTGAGAGATGGAGGGTTAAGGAAACAGTATACAGACACAGCTGGTAAGGGAAAATTGCTAGACTGGAACTATAGACCTTTAGATGAAAATTATAGTAATCAGGATTCGAAATTGACTGATTATAAGTTTAATACCGGCTTGAAGTATACTTTTTTTTCAGGATTTAGTATCAATTTTAATTATCAATATCAAAAAGGAATAACAAATTATGATATGATGTATGGAAGTGATTCTTTTTTCACTCGTAATATAATTAACTCTTTTACTCAACTTAATCAAACTACTTTAACTGTAAAACGGCCAATACCGCTTGGTGGGATAGATTATAATCTAAATAGTGATTACTATTCAAATTATGGAAGAATTCAGGTAACATTTAATAAACAGCTTGGGAACAAACATAATCTTAATGCAATAGGTGGTGTAGAAATAAAAGACTATAGATCACAATCTAAGTCGAATACACAATATGGCTATAACACTTCTGACGCAACTCATCTCCCTGTTGATTATCTTACAAATTTTCCAATATATTACGGAGGAGGTACAAGTCGAATTGGAGAAGGATCATCAGCGAGCTTCTCAACTGATCGATTTAGATCATATTTTTTTAATGCTGCTTACACTTATAATAACAAATATACTTTATCTGCTAGCGCAAGAAGAGATGAATCTAATTTGTTTGGTGTAAAAACTAACCAGAAGGGGGTCCCTTTATGGTCTTTAGGTTTAATGTGGAATATAAGTGATGAACAATTTTATCATGTAAATCAACTCCCTAAATTAAGAATCAGAGCTACATATGGTTACAACGGCAACTTAGATAAGTCTACATCTGCTTATCTAACAGCCCGTAATCCTGGTATAATTAATCGATGGAATTTACCGTATACCGAAATTGTAAATCCCCCTAATCCTTCGTTGCGTTGGGAGAAAGTTAAGAATATCAATTTAGGAATTGACTTTAGTACTACTAAGAATTTAATTTCTGGTAGCTTAGATTATTATGTCAAACAAGGCATAGATTTGATTGGTAATAGCCCCATTGCACCTCAAGTTGGGATAGTACAATTTAAAGGAAATTCAGCAGATACAAGGACTTCTGGGATTGATCTTTCTTTAAATAAAAATGTTGTCGGAACTGGAACAATAAAATGGCAAAGCAACTTTCTGTTTAGCTATAATAGGGAAACAATAACCAATTATAAAGTAAAACAAAGTAGTAATTTCAATATAGTAACTTCCAATTACGTAAATCCATTAGAAGGGTATCCTTATTATGCCATTTTTAGTTTTAAATTTTTAAGACTAGATAATTCTGGTAAACCCGTTGGGATCTTAAATGATAAAGAAACTACAGATTATACATCCATTATTAATTCAACTAATCCTTCCGAACTTATTTACAGTGGATCAGCTACACCACTAGTTTACGGTTCTTACCGAAATACCTTTTATTATTCTAGATTTGAACTTTCTTTTAATATTTCCTATAAACTAAACTACTATTTTCGACGGAATAATGTGTTTTCGGGTAGTAACTTTAGTCCGCAGGTCAGCGAATTTGATAAACGATGGGTTTTAGCTGGTGATGAATTAAAGACAAACATACCTGCTTTGAACTACCCAATAAATTCATCTCAGGATTCTTTCTTCCAATATTCAGATGTACTTGTTGAAAAAGCTGATAATATTCGATTGCAAGATATTAGACTTGGTTGCAACCTTAATAACCGAAAACTAGGTAAGGTATTTAAGAATTTACAGGTGTATGTCTATTTAAATAATATCGGAGTTATCTGGAAGGCAACTAAATTAAATTTAGATCCGGACTACGTGTCAAGTTCCTTTGTGGACCCAAGAAGTTATTCAATAGGACTTAGTGCGAGCCTTTAACATATAAGATCATGAAATATATCAATACTTTATTTCTTCTAAGTATTACTTTTTTTGGATGTAAGAAAGGATTTCTAGACGCAAAACCAAATTCTTCTATTGTAAATCCAACTACGTTGTCAGAGTATCAAAGTCTCTTAGATAATGGGGATGTCTTAAATAGAACAGGTTTGTTGCCTCAACTGTCAAGTGATGAGTATTTTATAGCGGGTAAGAGCAGTTTTGATGCTTTAAGTTATCAGACTCAGAAAAATACATATTTATGGCAGAAAGATATTTATGGTGGGGAAATTAATATACTAGATTGGAATCAAATTTATAAAGCAGTGTTTATATCAAATAGTGTTTTGGATGGAATAGAAAAAATTGATGTTATCCCAGCTAACCAATTAGAATGGAACAATATAAGAGGAGAAGCTTTGTTTTTTCGTTCATATTTGTTTTATGATTTAGCTAGAAATTTTTGTTCAGTTTATAATGAAACAACCTCGACCACAGATTTAGGGATTCCTTTACGGCTGTCAGCAGGAATAGACGTCATTGTTCAAAGATCAACTTTAAAAGAAACTTATGATCGAATTCTAGCAGACGCTAAAGAATCTCTTACTTTATTAAAAGATGATTTTTCTACTATTAATCGTAATAGGCCATCTAAAACGGCAGTTTATGCATTAATGGCAAGAATTTATTTGTCAATGGGAAATTATGAAGAAGCAAGAAAAGCAGCGGAAGCCTGTTTAGATAAATATAATTTGTTGATTGATTTTAATAATGTCAGTACATCCAATATGACCCCTTTTACTTACAATAGTGATGAGGTAATATTTTCCACACTGCAAGCACAAAATTATACCAACACCACTGGTTACGGAATAAATACTGCAATAGGCATTGACCCAAACTTAATTCAACTTTATGATCTAAATGATCTGCGCCTAGCCGTATTCTACTCTAAGAATATGTTAAACAATTATAACATAAAAAGAGGTTATGTTGGTGGCGGATTTTATGCTTTTACAGGTTTAGCAACCGATGAAGT
The DNA here is from genome assembly GCF_003208655.1 of Pedobacter nutrimenti. Taxonomy (GTDB): domain Bacteria; phylum Bacteroidota; class Bacteroidia; order Sphingobacteriales; family Sphingobacteriaceae; genus Pedobacter; species Pedobacter nutrimenti. The sequence continues at coordinate 27,659 of NZ_QKLU01000001.1, forward strand.
AATCTTGATCAAAGCAGAGTGTCAGGCCAGGGGAAATAATCCGGAAGTTGCTATGAGCACTTTGAGCCAGTTATTGATCAAGCGATATAAAAAAGGAACTTTTGTTAAACCAACTTCAATTACAACACAAGAGGTCTTAGCCCTAATCCTTAAGGAGAGAAGAAAAGAATTGGTATGGAGGGCTCTTCGGTGGTCGGATCTTAAAAGATTGAATAAGGAGGGGCAAAACATTATTTTGAAGAGAGTTTTGGATGGTGTTGAATATACATTGGAAGCAAATTCACCTCGTTATACATTTCCAATTCCAGATGATGAAATTGCACTCAGCGGTATAAAACAGAATCAAAGATAGTACGCAAAAAAATCATAGCTCATGTCAAAGAAAATAAAGTTACTAATATTATTTTGTATTATTTGTCAATTTGCAAATGGACAAAATGGGAGTAGAAAAGAAGACCAGAAAATCATTATATCTGGCTACATCGCTGATTCGTGTTTGAAAAACTTTAGTGATAGCCCAGAAATATATTTTTATGATCAGTATAACGAGACTCCTTATAATCGCTCGTTAGTAATCCCAATTTCTATCAAAAATAACAGATTCGTTGCGACTATAAAAAATGAAGGACGCGTAGGCTATTTTAGGATAAAGGATCTGCCTATTTTGGGAATTTATCAAAACTTTTTTTTAATTGAATCTGGAGATAGTTTGTCCCTTAACATTTTGACCATGAAGGATATGTGTTTTACTGGTAAGGGATCCGAAAAAATGAATTATCAGCTATGGATAGGAAAGCAATGGTTCCAAAATTTTAAGAGTTTTAATTCAATTAATGACACTGCAAGAATATATTATGATAAGCAGAGAATGCTTAAAATGATGTCAACTTCTTTAGATTCTTTAGACTTTTTGAGAAAAAAAGTAGGGGATGACGTTTATCGTTTGTTAAAATATAACACACTAAGTGCAATAAAGAATGAGTGTTTAACAAACTCGCTGTCATTTATAAAAACGAATGATAGTGTTTACAGAAAGGCGTTGAAAAAACGTATTAATGAACTTTATCATGAACAAAGTACTTTTGTTACAGCAGATACATTTATTGTGAAAAACTCCTTTATTTATTCTAAATATCTGTTTAATCTTAATAAATACTACGTTGCATTAACAGCAAACTCTATTAAACCCTCATTTGGTTCTGTTTATAATTTTATTAATGAACACTTCAGCGGTATGCTAAGAGATAGGTTAATGCTAAACTGTTTTGTTTATATGATGCGTGAAAAAGGAGTTAGTGATTATATTTTTCCTGCACTTAATACTGTAAAAGATGATAGTAGTAAAGAAGGTATTGAACTAATTGCCAAATCAAGAATACCTGGGGCAAAAGCATATAATTTCAGTTTAGAGGGAATCGATGGTAAATATGTTAAGCTTGAGGATTTTAAAGGAAAGGTAGTTCTGATGGATAGTTGGTTTGAAGGATGTATCAATTGTACCGTATTAAGTAAGCAACTCGCTCCAGTAATAGATTATTTTAAAAACAATCAAAAAGTAGTTTTTTTAGGGGTAAATGTAGATAGAAAAAAGGAAAAATTTATCGAAGGGGTTAATAGTGGACAGTATACATCAGATCAGACTATTAGTGTTTATACAAACGGTTTGGGAGAGAGACATCCTATGCTAGAATATTATCAATATGATGGGTACCCAAATTTACTTCTAATAAATAAAGAAGGAGTTATAATTTCAGCGAATCCTCCTCGTCCTATAAACAAAGAAAGAACTGAACAATTGATTAAACTCATAAATGAAAACTTATAAAATGAAAGAACTTAGAATAACCTAAGTTCTTTCATACATTTCTAATATTTACTTATGGCAAAGTAATATAACCACTTGTAGATGATTCGTAAGTTTTTCCACTTGGCAAAGATGTTGGATTTACTGTAGTTCCATGATCCGCGTTGAAACCAACTACACATTTGCTAATAGGGGCTGTAGAACAAAGATCTTCATCCGGTGCAACTATTCCTACACTTCTATAGCTTGTACCAGCCTGGTTCAAAACATAGTAATAGGTGTCAGTAGTTACTTTTTTTTGAGCACTGGTAAATGCACTTCCGCCGACTGCAATAGCAGCCACTAGCAGACCAAAAAATACTTTTTTCATAATCGTATTATTTTTATAGTTTAAGATTTTGCCACATTTCTTTTAACAGGGTATGGCGTTTACCTGTTTCACGCGCGTAAATTTTTAAAATTCTTTACTTATTAGAATTTACATCTTAGTCCTTATCACCTAATCAATCTTCAACGTAATAACCATTCATTTGTGAAGTGTATACGGTCGGAGGTAAAAAAGTAGGATCCACTGTAGGACCTTTGTCGTTGCTAAAACCAATTACGCAATTTTTGAACCCGACTGTGTAACACATATCTTCGTCGGGAGCTGTTGTTCCAAACCTTTTGTATGTAGATTGATCTTGTTTCATTACATAGTAGTAAGTAGCATTTGTGTTTTTTTTCTGTGTGTTGACAAATGCACTCCCACTTATTGACAGAATAATGGTCAATAATCCAAATAATATTTTCTTCATGATAATATTTATAAATTTGAATAATAGGATTATTTATTGCGATAAAATATTAAACCTGTAACTGCAAGAGCGATAAAGCCCGTGTTAAATACTATATGTTGTTTCCATGACATAGAACTTATGACACCACCACAATGGCAAGGAAGCTGACTGCCAGATAAAATCATATAAATCAAATAAACTGTAAATAATAGCATAAGGAAAAAAGAAAGATACATCCCGTGTTTTTTTGTTAAAGGGATTAATAGTAATCCACTAATAACAATTTCAATAATCGGGATTGTCCAAGCTATTAAGGTATTATAATGGCCAATAAGTGGGGATCTTCCTAATACTCTCTCAAAAGATTCAAAAGTCATCAGCTTACTCACAGCTGTATACAAAAACAAAGCAATAAACAAATAACTAATCCCATCACAAATAGTTTCTTTTGTCTTGTCGGAAAGGGCGAACCTTGACCGTTTTTGTAAAGTAGTTTCCATAGAGTTGGTGTTTTGTTATGCCCAAATTTCAGCATAACTATAACTAAATCAATCCGTTCTGTGTCGTATTCGAACCCGACCTGCGTCGGGTTTTAATCAGAATTTTGGTTAATCTTGCACACTTATTTATTACGGATACCTGGCTTTTCTTTGCAAACAAAGCCACAGGCTAATTTTAATCAACTAAACAGCATAATATGTAAAGCCATTAACCATTTGCAGACAAAAAGAAAATCCCAATGATATGTGATATATGATTGAATGATAAATATTTACAGAATAAATAGATACGCTCTATATCATGCTCAAAACATTCAAAAATCAAGTTAAAAACTAAACCGACTTAAAAAAGAAAAACCACCTTTACAAGGTGGCTGCAGCAATAATTTGTTTTCTTTTACCTATGCCCGCAAGCATTATGAGGAGGTCACAACGCTTGCGGTTTTGCATAGACACTAATATAGACTCAACTCGAGAGCATATTTCATTTTACCGTTCCCTATATACGGCCAAACCACCTAGTCCCAATACAATAAAGCCTGCATTAAAAAGTACATGTCCTTTCCAGGACATAGAGCTGATTACCCCGCCGCAGTGGCAAGGCAATTGGCTGCCCGAATAAAGCATATAGATTAAATAAACTGTAAACAACAGCATCAGTAAAAGAGACAGGTACAGTCCTTTTCTTTTGGTGATAGGAATAATAAGCAGGGTACTAATGGCAATTTCAGCCAGCGGAATGGCCCATGCAATAGGTGTGCTATAATCACCAATTAAGGGCGAGCGGCTCAATACCTGTTCAAAGGTTTCAAAGCTTGCCAGTTTACTTGCCGCCGTATAAATAAACAGGGCAATAAATAAATAGCTAACCGCATCGGAAAAAAATTCCTTGCTTTGATCAGCGAATGTCAAAAGACGTCGTTTGTTAAAGGTTATTTCCATGGTTTTGAGTACGTTAATTCATAAAGATCGGTAATCTTTTTGACAACAAAACCCGACGCAGGTCGGGTTTTTCGCAATACCCAAAAAACAGGGGCAGTTACTATACGTCGTAACTGTCCTTGTTGGATACTGTTTTACAGCAATAAATTTTAATAGGTTTGTTTGGCAACTAGTTTATCATTTTGAAAATATAAAAAGGTCCGTCTGTTGTCTCCATGATTGTACATCCAGCTTTCCTGGGCAAGACCTTTAATCACCAGGTTGCCTTTTTTATCTGGGGCTCCCCAGGCCGAATAACACATGTCTTTGGTCATACCAAGCGTTGGGTTTCTTTCATTAACCAGTTTCCCGAATTTAGGGCCATATTTTTTTAGATTGGCAGTCCGTTCATCATCAAATTTCTTTTGCTGCTCTTTGATAGCCAGTTCTGCTTCCTGTTTGTTTTTCAGTTGCTTGGCATGGTAATAGGCTTCGTCAACAAACTGATATTCTATGTCATCAAAATAGGGGTCAAAATTCTCAAACATATAATTCACGGTATTACCCGATTTATCGGCTAAAATATAACATGGTGAATAAAAAGCCCTGAAACTGGTGCCATCCACTAAACCAACTTCTTTGCAGGTCCATTGGTCACCTTTATTTATCTCGAGCTTTTGACGATTGGTACTATACAGAAAAAAATGACCCGTAGCGACCAGTGCTCTGGATGTATAGAGGGATTTCTGTTTTTCAAAATAAGGTACCAGGATAAATGGATTTTTCCGCATAAAATTGGTATCCTCTAGCTTGAAGATAAATACATCACCGTTTTCCTCTTTTTTTAAAGTCAAAACGATGATAAAAGTTTGATCAGCCGACACGGCCTGTTCGAGTTCTACAAATTTACCGGAAGCTCCAAAGGAGTAGGAGGTCTGCACATTTAAAATGGTAAAATACTTGCCTAAAACAGTTTTTGGATCTACATTATATTCCCGGGTAGAAGCAAAGGTATAAGTACCTGGTTTACCATCGGGTTTGGCTGGGTAAAGACCATCAATTCTGGTATCTCCTCGTTCTTTTTTGAATTCAGAAAAAGGGGCAAAAAATACCCTTTGACCCATGAGTCTTCTATACTGAATACGGTCTTTAAGCATAATAAAATTAAGCAGACTGTCATAAGGGGCAACAGGTGTCTTTTTAACCTCCGGAATATCGGAACCTGCAAGGGTAATTTGCGCCTGGCTGGTCAAAGAGGTCACAAAAAGAAAAAGCAATAGATAAATGTACTTCATGCAATGGAATTTAAATGGTTTTTGAGCCCTTTAGATACCTGGCCTGGTTTAATGTTTCAGCAATTGGAAAATAAATTCATCCCTACTCAACCTCTTGGATAGGATAACCTCTTGAATATGATCGCTCAAATTGGCATCCAATAAATAACCATAAGGATCTATAGCTACCGATGCCGGTTTTTGCTCCAATACCAGGCACAACTTTGTTTTAAGCTGGTTAAACCGGTGTTTTTGCAAATAAAAAGGTTTGGTGTTTTTAGTCCAATTGGTTTTTGAAACATCAAAAACGGCCAGATCGATATCCATGTCTACCGGGTGGGTCTGCGGATCACTTGTGCTGGTCAGACCGGTATTAACCTCAAGGTTCAGTTTAAATTTTCCGTCCGCAAGGGCTTCACAGGACAACACTTTTACAGCCAATTGATAAGTAACCACCTGATTAAAACTTTCCTCTATAAACCTTTTTTGTTTCAATGGTGTATGTGTTAAAAGGAATTTCACGAATTCCCCGGCTGTTGCTTTTAAATTTGGGCTAGCATGTTGTTTAATGAATTTATTCAGCAGGCTAGTAAATACTTTTTCACCTAAAACCTCTTTAACGGCATAAAAAACTAGGCCACCTTTTTGATAATGGACATGATTTTGAGCATAGGCTTCGGCTAATGGCAGTTCTTTTTCATTGGGGTTCTGCAAAGCAAAATACAATTGATTGTCTTGCTTTAAATAACTGCTCAGTGCCATTTTTCCTAACATTTTTTCAATTAGTACCGCCTCGGTGTATTTGGCTAGTGATTCTGTCAATAGGTTGGCCCCGGGGCCTTCAACAGGGCTTAGTACATTGGCCCACCATTGGTGGGCAACTTCATGGGCAGTAATGGCATAGCTTTGGTTTACAGGAAGCTTGCTGTTGCGGTAATCGGTTAAAAAATTGATGCGCTCCGCACTAAAAACAACGCCTGGGTAAGCAGTGGCGGCCCCACGGTAATGCGGAATCTCGGCTAATGTAAAATGCTTTAAGGGATACGTTGAAAAATTTGCACTGCCATAATCAAGGGCATCTTTTATGGCCTTTAACATGGTTTGTATATTGTATTCTTGTCCCTTCAGGTAATAAAAGCGCAAATCTGTCCCTTTGTAATTTTCTGTTTTAAGAACATACTGTGCAGCGCTTAAAGCAAACATAAAATTTATGGGGGCTTCGGTTTTGTATTTAAAATACCGGCGTTTACCCGAAAGCCACGATTGCTGCAATGTTCCTACCGTAACAACCTGTTGTTCGGCACTGGTAGAAATGGTGGTCTCCAGGTCAATTAAATGATGGTGCCGGTCTGTAGGAGAGACAATAATACGAGGGGTCAATCTGGCAGATTTTCTTTCCCTTTCGTCTTGAATTTCCAGTCCCTCCCGGTAACCAAACTGGGGCACAAATTTTTCCATTTCGATATAGGAACCATTACGCACAACAGAGTTTTCAGTATCAAAAGGCACAAAACCAGATCGGATAACTTCAAATGAAAAGCTCATGGGCAGTTCCTGTCCTGGTAGGAGCGGGCTTTTTAAATCGATAAACAGCTGCTTATAGATGGGCTCTACCAATTGCTTTTGTACACCCTGAAGGGAAACTTCAAAATCATTCACCTGCGGGTGCATACTAACCCATAACCTGGAAATGGGCTGGCCGGATTCATTTTTTAAGCAGTAACTTCCATTTACATGGTACTTTCTTTGTTCAGGGAAAAGGTCTACAGCCATTTTGATGGATTTGATAATGGGCTGGGGGAGTGCCGATAAAGCTTTGTATTTTTTCTCGTAATCAATTCTCGAGTCCAATTGCTCTTTTTTGTTTTTGTAACTGCCAATGATATTGCTTTGCCGGTAAATATATACACCGCTACCAGCCCAAAGGATTGCTGCAGCAAAAAACAAAAACCTGCTTTTGTATAGGTATTTGGAAAGTGTATTGTTTTGCCACATGCCAATGGTTAAAACAGCGAGCATACCTGCAAAACCACTCCAGTAAAGCATGTACCAGTTAAATGCGGTTGCGTAGTGCCCAAATTGATTAAAGGCAGAAAACTGAAGCTCGGGTACAGCCGCATACCTGAGCAGATAATGTTCTATACCCAACCGGTTTGCAAAAAGAACAGCAAACGTAACCATTAAACTGAACAACATGCCCAGGTATTTATGAACAGAAAGGTTTTGTACAAAAACCAGTAAAATAATGTACAGAAAAAATGGAAAGGCACTGTAATAGTACAGGGAAAAATAAGCAGGCAAATCAAAAACAAAATAACCCTGGCTTATCTGTAAAGCAATGCCTATACAAATATTTAAGCTCACCAGTATCAGCACCATTAAAGCCAAAGTGAGGCATTTGGATGCCCATAAAACCGAGCTTTTTACCGGAGTACTATAAATTAACGACTGGATATTTGCGCTCCGTTCTCTACCCACAACTTCTGCTGCATAAAAAACAACGAGCACCAGTCCAAATTTCATGGAACGTATTTCTTCCAGAATAGCCGCCGTTGTAGGGTAATATTTTATACCATAAGGACCATGCAAAATGGCGTCTTTAAGCTCTACACCAAAAAGAAATACCCACAGCAGCAGCATAACCATAAAGGGAACATGACCGAATAGGGCGCTAACTTCCGATTTGAACTGAACACGCAAAACGGCCAGGTGGTATTTAAATCCCCGGGGGAATACTTTAAACGCTTTAAATGGAATAGGGGTATAGGGCTGTTCTTTTTTGGGTTTTGATGAGCGTTTGGCAGCTTGAAGCCTAAAATCAAAAAAATGGTAACTTAATCCGACAATCAAAGTACTTACCCCCAACCACAATAATCGGTTTATTAAAAATGTTCCCTGAATAGGCAAAAGCTGGTTGTTTTTTTGTGCACCCGACCAATAACGTGTTTCAGAGAAAAAGGAAGCCAAACCAAAAGGATCGGCTAAAAAGGGAAGTATACTTTGTTCTTTTACCACCAAAGCCGAAGTGGCCAGTAAAGGGGAATTTCCCAAAATAGAAGCTACCATATACAGAATGTACAACAGTACCCCGGTCGCATAAACTGCACGTACATTTTTTGTCAGCAGGGCCGTACAGAAAACCAGGCTGCTGGCAAACAATACATTTGCCAGTCCAAAAACAAATAGGGGCTGCAGAAAGTAAATGATATGAAAAGGACCTGTTTCGGCACCGCCTGCCAAAAAAGATCCAATGTAAATGCCCAGTAGGGTAAACACCATTAAGGAGAAAACGCTAATGACCAAGCCTAAAAACCGAACCGTAAAATACACCTTGCGCTGTACCGGGCTGGTCAATATAACAGGCTCCATTTTATAAACAGAATCCCGCAAAACCACATTTGCACCAAACAAAGTGGCTGTAAAAATGCCCATCAGTGAAAAAAGGGCCATAATAGAAGTAATCACGTAAGGGGCGTTTTTATGAACTTCAGCCCCACTAAAACCGCCCTGAACTGCCGAAAAACCACCCATAAAACAAAAAAGAAAGGCAGCGAGCAAAAAGGTGAGCTGTTTAAAATGGTAGCAGAGTTCAAAGCGGAGCATACACATTAACATAGCTGGCCCTCCTTAAAAGTACCGGCCGCTAAGGCAGAAAAATAAACATGCTCCAGGCTCGGTTCAAGGGCTTCAAAACCCGGGCCCGGACAATGCTCCGATAAGACATGGAGTAAAATTTTCCCTGCTTTGCTTCTTGTGGCAATAACCCTAAATGAAGCCGTGTAAGCCTCAAACTCTTCTTTTGCAATAGCTTTAAGCCATACCTGCCCTTTGAGTTGTCTGGTCAGTTCGGTTGGTTTGCCTTGTAAAATGATTTTACCGCCTGCCAGTACAGCCATTTCTTCACAGAGGTCCAGCACATCCTCAACAATATGGGTAGAAAGCAGCACCACTTTATGTGCTGCAATTTCATTTAACAAATCATGAAAGCGGTTCCGCTCCTCAGGATCCAGTCCGGCAGTGGGTTCATCGGCGATCAACAACTGAGGGTTCCCTAAAAGGGCTTGTGCAATGCCAAAACGTTGTCTCATTCCACCTGAAAAAGTACTAACCGCTTGCTTGCGGACCTGGTACAAATTGGTTTGCTGCAGCAGAGCATGTACTTGTTCCCGGCGCTCACTTTTATGGGTTAATCCTTTTAAAACTGCCAGGTGGTCCAGGAGCGATAAAGCCGATATTTTTGGATAGACACCAAAGTCCTGAGGCAAATAGCCCAGTTGTTCGCGCAGGGTTTGGGGATGCTGCCCGATGTCGCAACCATCGAAATAGATTTCACCGCTATCGGCCAGCTGTAAGGTGGCCAGTGTTCTCATTAGGGATGATTTTCCGGCGCCATTTGGTCCAAGTAAACCAAACAGGCCATTGGAAATACAAAGGGATACATTGTCTAATGCTTTAACACCATTGCCATAACTTTTTGTCAGGCCACATATTTTAAGTCGTTCCATGCGTAATGAATTAATGAACGCAAATTACCCAGGGCAGCATAGGTGTCGAAATATAAATGATCAGGGAGGTCCAATTCGTGATAAAGGTTCAAAAGATGCCGATGCAGGGATTTTTAGCCCTTCATCAGCATTAAGTTGACCTTCATCATTTTTTTTTCTGCATGTTGTATATTTATTGTTCTTTTGACTGGTGATTAAAACAAAAAACAGAGCGGATAACACTGGTTTTTTATACAGGAAGCTAGATTTTTTCCTTTTTGTAGGATTATGGCTTTGGCTGGCTATTTTCCAGGTGGCCCAGCTGAAACAGGATTTTTGGAAAACCTATTTGAGCACACTTCTGGTGCTTGTTGTGGTTCAGCTACCGGCTATGGCTTTTGCCTGGTACAAACCGGTCCTCAGAAAAAAGCTGTGCCTGAAACAATATCTGTACCTATGGTTTTTTTGTTTTGTACTGCTGTTGCCGCTGCTTAGCTGGGGCTGGATAAATGTCCTTTCTGAAAGTGTCGGCCCCTCGTTAATTTTCACTGCTGCCCTGAGCAGTTTTGCCTTCGAGCTGCTGTTGTGCGCAGACCGGTTTTACCGGAAAAGGGCCGGGCAAATTAAATGGATAAAAAAAATCAGGTTCGAAAATGCGGTACTGATGAGCCTGGTATTGCTTGCAGTGATACTCTCAGCTATGGCGGTATCCAGTATGGGAAATCCGGCCTACGACTCTCCCAAACAGCTGTTGATCGGTTTTGAATTCAGTTTGCTACAATTGTTCAGGCATTGGCTGACCTTTTTGAGCTTTACCATGCAATTTCTGCTCATGTACCTGGCTGGTTATTTGTTTTTTATGATCAACAGCCGCCTGCTGGTCTCCAAAATTTTAAAACAAAAGGGTTTGCTGTTGTATCTGCTGAGCGTATTGTTTACAGTTGCACTTTTATATCCCTTTGTTGGGCAGTTACTAATCCTTTTGCCCATTAACGATACCTTTGGCCGGAGTATATTTTTAAATAATCCTTTTACACTGGAAAACGCAGGAGGAGCAATAGGGATTATGCTCATCAGCTTACCTGTGGTACTGGCCTTACAATGGGCAACGCAAAACAACAGGATTGTATCTTTGGAAAAGGAAAAAACAGAAACAGAACTCCATTTGCTCAAGCAACAACTCAACCCGCACTTCTTTTTTAATACTTTAAATAACCTTTACGCCCTGAGTTTACGGAAATCCGATCAGACACCCGGAAGCATTTTGCAGTTGTCTGAACTGATGCGTTATGTGATTTATAAAGCACAGCAGGAACAAGTGCAGTTAAGTGAAGAGCTTGCCTACCTTAAGGATTATATAGAGTTGCAGCAAATGCGATTGCTGAAACCACTAAATTTGACTTTTAAGCAGGAACTTACTCAAAATGATCTGCTTATTGCACCCTTATTGTTAATTGTTTTGATAGAAAATGCTTTTAAACATGGAATAGAACCGGCCGAACAGACAGCGACCTTAAGTTTACAGCTGAGCTGCACTTCTGACGAACTTTATTTTAGTTGTGAAAACTCGGTAGAGGGTACAGACGAAAGTAACAGAGGGGGCATAGGTTTAATTAATTTAACCAGGCGCCTGGATTTATTGTATCCGGGCAGATATACACTAAAGACCGGTTTAAAAAATGCTATGTTTAAAGCTGAATTGCAATTGATGTTAAAATGAGCCTACGCTGTTTGATTATCGATGATGAGCCCCTGGCTCATGAGGTGATCCTCAATTACATGGAGGACATACCTTTTCTGGAAAATGCAGGACAATGTTACCGGGCCACCCAGGCGTTGGAGTTTTTGAGCAATAATTCGGTCGATGTTATTTTTTTGGACATCCGGATGCCCAAATTAAATGGCCTTGACTTTTTAAGGACTTTGCAGCGTAAACCCATTGTCATCGTAACTTCTGCTTTTGAAGAGCATGCCCTGGAGAGTTTTGAACTGGAAGTTTGCGACTACCTGCTCAAGCCTTTTCGTTTTGACAGGATGCTCAAAGCAGCAAACAGGGCACTGGAAATTTATACTTTAAAAAAACAGGCTTTAAACCATCCGGCAGACCCCATACCAGCCGATACGGGCCATCAGCAGCAGATCAGTATTAAAGTTGATAAAAAATTCATCCTGATCCTGCCGGCCGAAATTAGCTACTTAGAAAGTTTTGGGAATTACGTAAAGGTATGGAAAGGGGACAGCTACTTACTTACGGCCCGCACACTGGGCAGTTTTGAGCAGCAACTGTCTTCAGATGTTTTTATCCGGATCCATAAATCCTATATCATCAATAAAAGCTTTCTACAGCACCTGGAGGGCAACGAAATTCTTCTAAAAAACGGCACAAAGCTTCCCCTGGGCAAAAACTACCGGCAGCCGGTTAAACAGCTGCTTAAATGATTTCCTCTTTTTTTATTTCGTGAAATAAACTAGAAATTTAACAATGTATTGAATCACAATAAGGTATTTTTTCCTTAAATTTGAGTTATGATTGCTGTTGAATTATCATTTAGACAATTGATGGATGCCGTAAGGCAGTTATCACCTGCGGAAAAGCTGGAACTTAACGAAGTGATTTGGAGCGATGATGTTTCTATTCCTCTTGAACATCAAAATTTAGTTCATGACAGGATAAAAAGTTCCACGGTCAATTCCGATCTTCTTTTGGATTGGGAAGCGGCTTCTAAAAAGCTGAAAGCCTAAGTGGCAGATTATAAAATAAAAATACACGCTGAAGCATTGGACGATATTCAAAGTGCTACAGATTGGTATAACGAACAATCTTCAGGTTTAGGCTTGCGTTTTCAAAACCAGGTTGTAAAGCAAATTAATAAACTTAAAAATTCTGCACAATTATACGCTGTACGCTATAATGAGGTAAGATGCCTATTAATAAAGAAATTTCCTTTTATGGTGCATTACACATTAGATCGGAGTGAAACAGAAGTTATAGTTTTCGCTGTTTTTCACACAAGTCTTCATCCCAAAATATGGGACAAAAGGAAATAATACGCATTACATATCTTATAATGCATAGCTAAAATTTAAAGATGTAGCTTGGCTACTTTACTTTTCTCATTCTCCCCAGGGTATCCGGAGACATATCTAAAAAAGTGGCAATGTCCTTTTGTTTGGCGTGGTTAAACAAGGCCGGATGTTGTTTAAAGATCCGGTCGTATTTCTCCTCAGCTGTACCTATGCGCAGAAAAAGCTGATGCTGGACACTCATTTTGGTGTAGTGGTCCCGGATCTTTTCACTTAAAGGACCAACTTCTTCTGCCTGGTTCCTTAAAAGCATAAAGCTTTCAACTTCCAGGTAAATCATGTGTGAATCCTCCAGCACTTCAATAGAACTTTGAGTTGGTTCCTGACTAAAAAAGCCAGGTGTGGTGTACAGAAAGTCATCTTCAAACCAGAACCATAAAGTTAAATCGGTAGCACCCACGTTTGGATCGGTAATAAATTCCCTTGCAGATCCTTTAAGGATAAACCAAACCCTTTTTTGGATTTCTCTGGGATGAAGAATGCAGGTACCCCTTTTAAAATGTTCGTCAAAAAGCAAGTCTTTGAGTTTCATTTTAAAATTGAGAGACAGGGGCATGCGTTTTTCTAATGCACGGAGCAGTTGTTGATAGAGTTCATCAGTTACAGCCATTTGTTTTGAGCGTTAATTAATATCCATTTATAACATTCAGGAAAGCCACGCACGTCATCTGAACAAGTTTTCACGAAACGTTCAATAAATATGATATCAAAGATAATAGTTATTTTTTTTAGAAATATCATAAAATATTGATTTTCAGATGATTTTTTATTTAAATATAGCTAGGGCATCGTAAAAATAGGCTTGGGTATGATTCGCGTAATATATGAACGAGAAAAAATAAACTTTATTTTAAGCTCTGGGTGTTCCTTAGTATAACGCTTTTCTATTTTCTGTACGTTGATGTAAATTTTTGTGACAAAATCCTTAAAAAAGACGCAATAGAAAAGAATGCTCCCAATAAGTTCTTGCAGATTTAATATTAAAATAATTTGGATTAGCAGCGTACAGTATGTTTCTTTGCTTATTATTTATAATAAATCTAAATAAATACATGACAAAATTTATACTTACACCTTTATTACTGCTCTTTGTTTTAAATGTTTTTGGACAATCCACAGGCACCATTAAAGGTAGAATTTCTACATCCGATGGCCAGCCAGCAGCTTATGTGTCGGTTGGCTTAAAAAATAAAAATCAAGGAAACACCAGTAATGAGGCTGGTTTTTATACCATTAAGTCTGTGAAGCCAGGGCAGTATACTTTAAAAGTATCGGCAGTGGGTGCCAAATCGGTCGAAAAGGAGATTAAAGTTCAGGCAGCAGAAGAACTTAATGTCGATTTTATTATTGTTCAAAGTTCAAGCGAGCTAAAAGAAATCAACATCAGAAGTAATGTCCGGAACAAATTTGCAACTAAAAAAAGTGAATATGTATCAAAAATGCCCTTGAACAATCTGGAAAATCCACAGGTATACACCACGGTTTCTAAAGAACTGATTTCAGACCAGCTGGTCTTTTCGGTAGATGATGCAACCCGGAACGTACCGGGACTCCAAAAAATGTGGGAAGCAACTTCCCGTGGCGGAGATGGGGGTGCTTATTACAGCTCACGTGGATTTATTGTCCAGAGCAAACTCAGAAATGGCATTGCAGGTAATGTAACATCCCGGATTGATGCAGCCAACCTGGAACGCCTGGAAGTGATTAAAGGACCTTCGGCAACTTTATTTGGTAACAGTTTAACCTCTTACGGTGGTTTAATCAACAGGGTAACCAAAAAACCTTATGAGGGTACCGGGGGCGAGGTTTCTTACAGCAGGGGAAGTTATGACTTTGAACGGGTGGCCATAGACTTTAATGCACCAATTGCAAAGGAAAACCAGATTTATATGCGCGTTAATGCAGCCTACAACTACGAGGGAAGCTTTCAGGACAGCGGTTTCGATAAAAACTTTTTTATTGCACCCAGTCTTTCCTATAAAGTGAATGACCGTTTGGACCTGAGTTTTGACGCCGAAATATCCAATGGTAGAAATGCCGCCAGACAAGTTGTTTTCTTTTATTTTCCGGCCTCACAACTGGGATTTGACCGGGCGGACCAGACAGGGCTTGATTATAAGAAATCTTACGCCAATAACGACTTGCAGCAAACCTATACCAATTCGAATATTTTTGCACAGGCCAATTATAAAATCAGTAGCAAATGGACTTCCCAAACGAGCTTTACCCGTACCTACAGTTATTCTAATGGTCGCAATCCATATTTTTTCCTTGTTCCTGATGCGGTATTGGGACTTCCTGCGTCTGCTAAGGCCAATTACTTATCCAGGGGCGATCAGTCTACGGACAATGGTAAGGCCACAGTAACTGAAGTTCAACAGAATTTTAACGGCGAATTTAATATCGGTCGGTTGAAAAACAGAATTGTGGTTGGATTGGATTATTTACGCAGCAATTCTAATGTGTTGTTTTATTCTACCGATAAGTTTGATGTGGTTAAATTCAGAACAGCGATGCCTAATTATTATAATTTTAATGAAGCGAACCTGTCTGCCTACTATAAGTTAAACAGGGGAAATAAGGACAGTGTTTCAAATTACCTTTCAAATGCCATCAGCAATACATATAGTGCTTATGTATCGGATGTGCTCAATGTTACAGACCGTTTAACAGCCCTGGCTGCATTAAGGGTAGATCGTTTTGAAAATATAAACAACATTCCCGGTGCAGCGGCCAGTGGCAACCCTCCGTATAAACAGACTGCTTTCTCTCCAAAATTTGGATTGGTTTATCAGCCGGTAAAAGATCAGGTATCTGTTTTTGGAAATTATCAGAACAGCTTTACCAATCAGCGTGGTACAGACATCAACGGAAATACATTTAAACCAGAACAAGCCAATCAGTTGGAGGGTGGTGTTAAACTCGATGCTTTTAAAGGAAAACTAAGTGGTACGGTGTCCTATTACTACATTAAAGTAAAAGATGTACTAAGAACAAACCCGGTTAACCCTAATTTCCAAATTCAGGACGGTGGTAAAATCAGTAAGGGTATAGAGTTTGAACTTACGGCCAATCCTTTTGAAGGGTTTAACATCCTGACAGGATTTGGATACAATGAAAATTATTTTGTAAATGCCGATGCTTCTGTTGAAGGCCGTAGGGATGGTGCTTCTATGTCTCCTTACTCGGCCAATGTATGGTTGAGTTATAAATTACCACAAGGTAATTTAAAGGGACTGGGAATAGGTTTTGGTGGAAATTATGCCAGCGACAATAAAATTGTAAACACAACCACAAGTGTATTTACCCTGCCAAGCTATACAGTTTTAAATGCCAGTATTTTTTATGATCATCCGAAATTTCGCATTGGCGCCAAGGTGGATAACCTGACCAACAAAGAATACTGGATTGGTTACACGACGATGAATGCCCAAAAACTACGCAGTTTTGTGGGTAGCATTTCTTATAAGTTCTAAATCGACTTTCTCAAAGCAGGTTTTACAGCCTGATCAAAGGGGTATTCTTTAAGTAGGATGCCCCTTTGATTTTATGCGTCTTTTTGCGGCTTTTGTATAAAAATTTAAAATACTTCTGTTTATTGCTTTTCAAAACCGCTTAAAATGTACATATTTAGAAAAAAATAACTCTTTTTGCGGTTATATGCGTTTTTAAAACGTCAAATACCTGCAAAAAGAGCTTAACAAACTAACCAAAATAAACTTTTATGAAAAGAAAATTGCTCATGCTTTTCCTGAGCACATTTTTGCTTTATGCCACTGCCATGGCACAGCAAATGACCATTACAGGAAAAGTAAGCTCCGCTGAAGACCGGCTGGGCATTCCGGGTGCATCTGTCAAGGTTAAAGGGGCTTCTACAGTCGTGCAAACCAATTCCGACGGTATGTATTCCATCAACATTCAAAAAGGCGATGTGCTTGTGTTTTCTTACATTGGTTTTGAAAGCCAGGAAAGAACACCCACTGCAGCATCCACAGTCAATGTTTCCTTAAAAACAGATTCCAGGTCACTGGATGAAGTGGTGGTCACTGCTTTTGGGGTCAAAAAAGACAAAAGGACTTTAACCTATGCGATCCAAAGTGTTAAAGGTGACGATTTGAGGCAGGCCAACCAGTCGAACATCATCAATGGCCTGCAAGGGCAAATTGCAGGTGCGCAAATCACTTCTTCAGGTGGTTCGCCCGGTTTGCCTTCCGAGATCATTTTAAGGGGGGTGTCTTCCTTAACCGGAGACAATCAGCCATTGATGATTGTAGATGGTATCCGTGTCAGTAATGCTTCTACAGATGGGACAGTTAACCGTCTGGCCGATTTTAATCCAGAAGACATAGAGAACATTTCTGTGTTAAAGGGTGGGGCAGCTGCCGCAATTTATGGTATCGATGCAGCCTCTGGTGCCATTATCATCACCACTAAAAAAGGGGCTTCCGGAAAAATGAACGTTGTGGCCTCGGCAAAGAGTTTTCTGGAAACAGTTGGCCGTTTACCAAAACGTCAAACGATGTATACAACAGGTTTGGGAGGTACTTACGACAACAGTACCACCACTTCATGGGGAAGAAAGTTCAGGGTCGATGAGCAGGTCTATGACAATCCAAAGCGCTTTTTCGATACGGGACTAACCAATGATTTTAATTTTAACATCAACGGGGGTACAGAGACATATAATTATTATATGTCTGGAAATTACAGGGATGGCTCATCCATTATTCCAAATACCAATGCCGATAAACTAGGCATATTACTAAAAGGTACAGCTAAACTTGCTCCGAAACTGGAACTGAGCGCATCTGTAAATTACATAGACAATAAAATTAAAGAGGGACTGGTCGGTTCTAATTCGGGTGGCTGGGCCAATAGTGTATACCGTTACCCGAGCCAGTATGACATACGCAATTACCAGTTTGACAATGGCGATCCAAACTATGTGTATTATCAGGACAATGGCGGAACTGAAACAGGTATTCTTTCTCCTTTATGGAACGTCAATAAAAACCCAAGGACTACAAGGACCAGGCGTACAGTATTAAATGGGGTGTTGGATTATAAACCTTACCCATGGTTAAGCGTTTCTTATCGAATGGGCCAGGATTATTACAACCAGACCTATGACAACATCACTGTGCCGCGTACACCCGGAAGCTGGGATGGAAGGCTGTACCAGACCAGGGGCAATTATGTCAATACCACTTCTTACCTGAATACCACTTTTAATAAAGAAGTGATCAAAGACCTGAATGTGTATGCGCTGGTTGGGGCAACCTCTGAATATTATGAAGCTAAAACCAATTCCATAACCGGTGAGAAATTTCAAAATCCGGCCATCCATAGTGTCAATGTAATTGAGGCGGCCAATCTTAAAACAACAGAAAGTAATCCCCGCAGACAACGCTATGCTTTGTATGGCGATTTCAGACTGGAATATAAAAGAATGCTCAACTTGAGTTTTACTGGACGTCAGGACTGGACTTCTACCTTGCCAACCAATGCCAGGTCGTTCTTTTTTCCTTCCGTAGGGGCAAGTTTTGTGTTTTCCGAGCTGATGGATGCGAAAGACTGGAGTGGAAAGGTCCGCACCATTTATGCAAAAATTGGTAAAGATGCACCCATTTACAGAACAAACAACAACCTGACCCAGTACCTGGGGATCGGAGGCGGTTTTGTAAACGATCCTACCGGGGGGAACCCAAACCTTAAACCGGAAGTAACCACCAACAATGAGTATGGAATGGAGCTTCATTTCTTTAAAAACCGTTTAAATATAGACGCGACCTATTACATTTCTCAGAGTAAGGACCAGATCATCAGTGCACGGGTTCCTTTAACAACAGGTTACGTGATCCAGACTTTTAATGCAGGAACCATTAAAAACAAAGGACTGGAGCTTTCCATTAACGGGACCCTGATGAAACAAAAGAACTTTCAATGGGACATGACCATTAACGCCTGGAAAAATACCTCAAAAATGATGGAGCTGCCCGATCAGGTGCGTGTATTCCCTTATACTTTTGGTCAGCCTTATACAGCGGCTATTGCAGCTTCGGTATTGGATATGCCCGTTTTAGGTATTGTAGGTACAGATTATCAGCGCAACAGCGACGGCTATATGGTCATTGGTGCCGATGGGTATCCCTTAATCAATTCAACAGAAAAGCAGCAGTACATTGGTAACCGCGAGCCTAAATTCAATTTTGGCTGGTTAAATAAGTTTCAGTACAAAGATTTCTCCCTTTCATTTCTGTGGGACATCCGTATTGGCGGCGATGTATACAATGCAACGCGCCTGGGAATGATGTCGGCAGGTATTGCCAAAGAAGCAGGAGACTGGAGGGATAAGGAATTTGTATTTAATGGGGTGGTCAAACAAGCCGACGGAAGCTATATAAAGAACACCAAAACGGTGGTCCTGGATTACAATTACTTTACCACAAACTATGCTTCAGTAGGAACTAATTTTATTGAAAAGGTAAACTGGGCAAGAATGCGTTACATGACCTTGGGCTATACCTTACCTAAATCCTTTACCAATAGGTTAAAGGTCAACAGGATCCAGCTGGAATTTTCTGCACAAAACCCGTTTCTTTTTACCAATTACTCAGGGGGTGATCCCGAGGTGAACAGTGCAGGACCAAATGCAGGAGGCGCAGAAGGTGGAAGTACCATGGGCGTAGATTTTGGGGCAATACCGCTTTCCAGAACGTATTCCTTTGGTTTAACGGTAAGCTTTTAATTATAAAAAATTGAAAAGATGAACAAGAAGATATATTTAATTCCGGTTTTACTAATGCTTTTTTCGGCATGTAAGAAAAACCTGGATATCAATGTAAACCCGGTACAGCCGGTCACCACAACATCTAACCTGATGTTGCCCGGGGTTTTAGGGAATATGGCCTATCATGCCTATTCTCATGCCCGTTTTTCGGTCTATCATTCCTTTTACATCACCAGCAGGTATACCACCAATGCCATTGAATCACAATGGGACTACAACCGGATCACGCGGATGGGGGCCTGGAGGTGGCATTATTTTGATGTGGGCAGCAATTGCATCAGCCTGATCAAAACAGCAGAACAGGAACAGTCCTTTAATTATTCAGGAGTCGGTAAAATCATTATGGCCTATTCTTACCTGACCGCTACAGATTCTTTTGGCGATATGCCAGTCAAAGAAGCCTACACCGGTGATTTCAGTCCGGCCTATGATACCCAGGACGTGGTGTATGCAGAGGTGGAGCGTCTGTTGAACGAGGGAATGGCCGATATTCAGAAAAGCGGCTCCCAGGCAAAAGTAATGAATGCAGCTTCAGACCTGATTTTTCAGGGCGACCTGAGCAAGTGGACCGCCTTTGCGCATGCTTTAAAAGCCAGAATGCGTATTCATACCGCTAATTTTGACAACAAATACGATGAGGTAATTTCTGAAGCGAATACTGCGCTTGCGGCATGGAAAGACCCTGTTTTTAAATACGCAGCAGATCCTCAACGGGATTATGAAAAAAACATGTGGGGACCAAGTGTACCCAACCCGGTCTGGAACTTTGCTGACATTACCAATTACCTGGGCAATAGTGTTTCGACCGATTTTTTTATGAACTACCTGACTGTAGCAGAACCGGGGATCAAATACGACCCACGGTTATATAAACTCACTACACCTGGTAAAAACGGCAGGTACCAGGGGGCTAAAATGTCCGAAGGTATTGCCGATATACCATTTGATGATTTTGCTTCCTTATATAAAGGTTTCTGGACAGCAGACAATTCGCCAATGCCTTATATGCTTAAAGAGGAGCTGTATTTTATGAAGTCTGAAGCTGCGTGGTATAAAAACGATAAACAAACTGCTTTTGAGGCTTATAAAAGTGGCATTAGCGAAAATATGGGTCGTTTGGGTATTGTTGCCGATAGTGTGAGCCGCTATATGGCCTCTGCCAAAGTGAAAAAAACTGCGGATGATTTGACCATAGGAGATATTATGATGCAAAAGTATGTGGCTTTGTACCTGCAGGGCGAAACCTGGGTAGACATGAGAAGGCATAAATATAAAACAGATGCCTACCCGGGCCTTTACTATCCAAAAAACATCCTGGCTGAATTTGGCGGAAAATGGATACAGCGTTTTCCTTATGATCCGCAGACAGAATATATCTATAATCCTAAGGAAATTGCCAGACTGGGCGCTATGGCCAGAAACTGGGTTTTCACAGACCTGTGGTGGTCTGCTAATTCTAAACTTTAAATGCTGCGGATATGAAAAATATAGTATGGATGGCACTGGCCCTGATGGTATTGACCACGGCCTGTAAAAAAAATAGCCCTGTTGAAGAGCTGGGAAAAAGCAACGGTCAGTACAGACCGGAATTGCGGGTGAGTTTGAGTACCCGGACTTTAAAGGTGGGGGATACGGTGAATGTAACCAGCACAACCTGGGAGCGTAGCGACCAGATTGCTAAAGTAGAATACCTGCACAAATTGTATGAAAACTTTGGGATTTACCTGGAACTGCAAACCACGAAACTGGAAACCTGGAGCGCAACCGCCCCAAAAATGGTGGTTACCGATACCATAGCCAATGGCGCATGGAAAACTTTCCCGGAAAATGGCAAAAGCCTCAATAGTTATTATGTAACGGCCAGTAATGCTTATGTATTGGCTGCAGTGTATAAACAATTTATCGCTACCGGGGGCAAATATAAAATGGAGGGGGCCGATTTGCTAAATGCATTGCCCAATGAGGCTTACAATAACTTACTGAGCCAGCTGGCTTATGTAATAACGGTAGCGGAGTTCAGTACATTTTTTCCGGCTGCACCAGAAGAGTGTTTTACCAAAACCGGGGCCACAAGGACCGGCATCTCTGATATAGGTAAAGCTTACCTGAGGGACAACCTGAGCAGGGCCTTATTTGTTCAGAAGGGTTTTAAAACCTTTAAAAAACAAGGTTTGCTACATGCAAGCGTCACCTCAAAAGTGACTTCGACATCAGGTGCGGTGGCACAAGTAACTAACGAATTTGAAGCAACTTATTAATAGAAGCCATGATCAAGATATTTAAAATTTCCTTTTTGATGGTTCTGCTATGTATTCTGGCAGGCTGCAAAAAAGATACCATTGGCAGAGGCAGTCAGGACAGTGATGTGGCTGTCAATTTTGATGTTCCTGCAGGCGATGTTTTTGCCCCGGCAAAGGTATTGCTGGTAAACCGGTCCAAGCATGCTACTGAATACCAATGGGATTTTACAGGTGGTAAACAATTGACCAAATCGGGACTTAAAGACCTGAGCACTTCAACGGGTTTAACACCTGACACCATTTTTTATGAACTTCCCGGTACTTATGACATTAAGCTCACGGTTAAATATGCAGATGGAAGCAGTAAATTTGTAAACAAACAACTGCTGGTTAAAAAACAGCAGCCACAAATTATTGTTCCTGATAATATTCTGTTTTTACAGGAAGTAGAGTTTAAAGCATCTGTGTTTAAATATCCGGGTAAAACGGTAACGTACAACTGGGATTTTGGGGACGGACAGGTTTCTACACTTGAAAAACCAAAAATAACCTATGCAAAAGCTGGAACCTATACGGTGAAGTTAACAGTTAATGATGGTCAGGAAACGCTAACGGCCACCCGGGTCATTGGGGTACAGGGTGAACTGGTGAAGGCTTTATTCTTTTCTGATGTGAAAACGGGTAAACTATATAAACAGTTTTTCACACAAAAACAAGCCCCTCAACCCATCCAGTTACCTGCCGCGGTAGGTTTGCATCCCTGGTCGCTAACCGTAACCGGAGAAAAGGTGGTCATTTCCAATACGGGGGCAAATGTTTTGTTTACCGCTGCTGCAAATGCCGACGGACGTATTTTTTCGGTAGACCTGAATGGTGGTTCGGATAAAACCATTACTACTGCAACCGGAACGTATGCCGATGACCCTTTTGCGAGTACGGTAGACAACAACGGAAATGTATGGTGGTTATCCAGGAATACCAGCGTGCCAGGTATGCGTTCGATTGCCCTGGAGTCTGCCGATGGTCCCTATCCTGCGCCTAAATTTGCTTTGACTGCGGCCCAGGCGGGCACAACCAGCGTATTTGGCTGGATTGATGGTGGGATCCAGATCGTGAACAACGAAATCTGGTATACCAAACACGGCTCTGCAGGTAAGGGCTTGTACCGCATATCCACCACCGGCACTTTTATTCAAACTGTTCCTGGGTTTAAAGATTTAAAAATCAGGACTTTTGCGGTAGATACAAAAAACAGTAAAATCTATTTTGTCATCAACTTTTTAGGCGGTGGTTACGATAAAGGTTTCTATTCGGCCAATTTAGATGGTACGGACATTCGTTTAATTGACGCGATGGCGAATTTCTCTACCGAGGGAGGGGCCAATGAAATGACTTCTGTAACCGGAATTGCTATTGACAATGCACCAGACGATGGCTCTGCCGGTTATGTGTATTACGGATACCGCGATGCTTCGGATGTAAATGCCTCGGGTGTGGTGGTCGGTTCAGGAAGCAATTCCGGCGTGAAAAGGTATGCCCTTAATGGGACCAAACCAGCAGAATTCTTTATCAAAGGCTTTATTCCATACGGAATAGCGATAGACCATGTGAAAAGGGGAACAAATTAATTTAAAATTATGAAACGTATTCTATATATGGCAATGTTTGCATTGCTGATCCTTCAGGCCTGTAATAAAAAGGTAAACTGGGTTCCTGATGATCCCCCTAAAGTACAAAGACAAGCGCCTGCAGGAGCTTATGTACCCGATAACAGTTTTAAAATTGTCACTTACTTTTCCGCTTCCCGCGAACCGGATTCTGTAGCAACAGAAAAGTATAAAATGATGACGCATTTAAACTATGCCTTTTTGTATCCCAATGCCGACGGCAGTTTGCAGGCACTTACCCAGCCTGCCCGTTTTAAAACCGTAATCAAAAGGGCTAAGGAAAATGGCGTAAAAACAGCAATTGCCCTTGCAGGTCCGGAAGCTACTTATACCATTCTGGCGGCCAGTCCGGGCTCCAGAACACGTTTGGTAAAAAATGTGCTGCAGTTTGTATTGGACAATGAGCTCGACGGGGTGGATATGGATTGGGAGTACCCAAGAGCAAACAACGGAAACCTGGTTACTTATGAAGCCTTAATGGTAGAAATGGCCGATTCTCTTCATAAATGGCACAAATACCTCAGTGCCGCCATTACACCAGCGGTATATGCCGGAACGGTACGGGATGGCATCAGCGCAAAAACCATTGCGGTAACAGACTTTTTTAACATTATGGTGTATGACGGTATCGGCTGGGACAGCACCAGTCCCGGACAGCATGCTTCTTATAAAATGGCCGAGGCCAGTCTGGATGTGTGGCTGCAAACTAAAGGCATGCCAAAGGAAAAGGCTATTCTGGGTTTTCCTGCCTATGGAAAGGAGAGTGGCAATGCCGCTATTGCCTATAGGGACTTGCTCAGAAGAGGGGCAGACCCTAAAAGTGATGTCTTTACCGTTTCAGGATTGTTATATTATTACAATGGCACAGAAATGGTTAAAAACAAAGCTTTGCTGGCAAAAGCAAGGGCTAATGGAATGATGATGTGGGAACTTTATCAGGATGCAAATGGTAGTAATTCTTTATTGAAAACGGCCAATGACGCATTAGGAAGAAAGTATTAGCAGGTATTCATTTTGTTCAGTTTTGAGTCCCCAGGCAGTTCGTCTGGGGATTTTTTTTACCTTCAATTGGTGGTTTTTAAGATAAAATGGAGGCTAAACCAGAGAAAAAAATAAAAAAAATGAGGGATTTCAGTAAAGTAGAATGGCCGACTTTATTTTTTTGTTCCTTAGGGTAAATATGTTTTACAGGTTAAACGGGCTTTAAATGATCACCTGATGGAGACAATAAAAAAATGGGGGGACTTGCGAAAATTTTAGTGATGATTTGGATGAATCAATATTTTTTTTATTAAATTTATATATACTCCAATTATCTTTTTTTGTAAGAAGCGCCCTGGGATTAATTTTTAAAAGAAAAAACAATTCTGCTGTTAATCCGGTTTTAGTTAAGATGTAATATTTATATTTTGTTTAATTGATGTTTGAACATATAAACGATTGTTTTATACGATTATTTTAGAATATTATTTTTGTAACAATAATTTTATAATTTTGGACATCTAGCCCCTTTAGGGTTCAATATAGTACGTCGCTCTTCTTTATCTGTCTAAATTAACTTAAACGTCTAAGCTCTTCCACCTATGGGAAAAATTTACGTTCGAATTGTCGCATATTTTGCCACATTTTTAAAACGCTCTATCCGGGACTTTTTAAAATTTCCTGTTTATTCTACATCAAAACCTGCTTTTTTAAAAGGGCTGTGCAGAATAGGACTGATGTCTCTGCTGCTGACCATGTTTGCTTTTAAATCGCTGGCCCAGGTTCAGGCCACCGGTGGAACAGGAATTTATAGAAACAACATTTACTGGCTTAATTTTACCGGTTTGAACATGACCACCGGGGCAGCACCCAAGAACTTTACCTTTGTCGTCAATGGCATTACCATTACAGCCATTATTGACCAGGTTTCTATTACCGGTGCCAGTGGTAGCCCGGCTTTAATTCCTTATGTTTCAGGAAGCTGGTATGAAGACAGATTAAATTATTTATATAACATAGGGGGTACAGGAACAAACAATACCCTGGTGAATGCCATCCGGACCAGTATAAATGGGGCCGACGCAGATTTTAGGGTCCGTATTTATGCAAGCATAAACGGTCAACCTGCCGACGTGGGTATGGTGTTTGGTAATGCAGAAGCTGATGCTTCTAATGAGTATACCAAGGGTACCACCAATGGTGACTCCTGGAGGTTACTGGAAACGTATGTGGACAATACAAGTGATCAGGGTGGGGTAGGTTTTGGAAGAAGAATGACCTTTTCGAACAGTGATAAAACGGTCCAGTTACAATGTAATCAGAATGCCGCGCTGCTGTATACCCAAAAAGCGGCTACAAGTTTGGGTAATCCTTTAACCATCGATGCCCATATTGAATCTGGGGGACTTACGGCGATGGCTTTAGGGGTTATTGCTTATTCCGAACGCGGAGATGCGCCTGATAGCTATGGAGCACCTTCTCATACCCTAAGCCCATTATTGGTTGGTGGTGCCAATCCTTCTCCAACCAATGCAACCACTACCAATACGGTATACATTGCCAATCCGCCAAGTGGAGGGCAGCTCATTACGCCCGCTACAGTGACCAAACCGGCCACGCCAAAATTAGGCGCAATATCCGGCGATTTTGACCCGGCTGTTTTTACAAATCTGGGCACCAATGCCGATGCCGATAACTTAAACGGAGAAAATGACGAAGATGGGATTGCTTCTTTTCCTCAGCTGACCGTACAAAACACAACCTATACTGTAACAGCAACGGTGGGTAACACCAGTGGGGTAAATGCCAATCTGGTGGGCTGGATAGATTTTAACCGCAACGGAACCTTTGAAGCCTCAGAAGGTGTTGCCGTAGTTGTTCCTCCGGGGGCCACCACAGCGACCTTAACCTGGACAGGTTTAACAGGCCTGGTTCCGGGGCAGTCTTATGCCAGGTTTAGGATTTCGACCAACTCCATCACCACCGCAGATATGGGTTCCGTGGTGAGTAATGGAGAGGTAGAAGACTATACCCTGCCTATTGTACCCGTGTACGAACTTGGTATAACCAAAACTGCTTCACTGGCGACTGCAACTGCAGGATCGCCATTAAGCTATACCATTACCTTAACCAACAACGGACCAACCACTTTACCAGCTTCTGCTATTGTTAAAGTAGTAGATAATTTGCCTGCTGGTTTTACCGCTTCGAGCTTTACGCCTTCCAACGGGACCTACACCAGTTCATCGGGCAATTGGACTGGCTTAACCTTAGCTTCTGGTCAGAGTGCTACACTGGTTATTGCGGGAACCGTGAACGGAGCTACGACCACCAGCTTAAGCAACACGGTAACAGTAACACCACCTGCCGGTTCTATTGATCCGGTAAATACAAACAACACGGCTACCGTTGTTACTCCTGTTGTACGCACCATGGACCTGGCTTTAACCAAAACAGCTTCTCCAAAACCAGCTGTGGCCGGGCAAGTTTTAACCTATACCGTTACACTCATCAACAACGGGCCAAGTTCCATCATCCCAACAGATGTGGTCAGCGTGGTAGATGTGGTTCCTGCGGGTTTTACCGCTACAAGTTTTACACCAGCTGTGGGTACTTATAGTAGCGCGACGGCCAACTGGACCGGATTTTCTTTAGCCAGCGGACAAAGCACCACCTTAACCATAGTAGGTAATGTTGCTCCGACCGCCAGTGGTAATTTAGTAAATACGGCTACTGTAGTGGCTCCGATTGGTACAACAGATCCGGTAGGCGGAAATAATGTAGCGACCGATAATACGACCATAAACCGCGTCATTGACCTCGGCGTAACCAAAGCCGCCAGTCCGAAACCGGCAGTAGCCGGGCAGGCTTTAACTTACACCATTACTTTAACCAATAACGGGCCGGGTACCATTCAACCCACAGATGTGGTGAAGGTTATTGACAATCTGCCGGCTGGATTTAACAATCCGGCCTATACGGCAGCAAGCGGTACTTATACCAGTGCAACAGGCAATTGGACAGGGCTAAACCTGAGCACCGGACAAAGCACCACACTAACCATTTCAGGTACTGTCGACCAGGGTGCAACTGGTACACTGGTCAATACGGTTAATTTAACGCCACCTCCGGGAACAAGCGATCCGGTAACAGCAAACAATACGGCAACCGACAATACGACCGTTAGCCGGGTGCTCGATTTGGGTGTAACCAAAACGGCCAGTCCAAAACCGGCGGTTACAGGGCAAACGTTAACCTATACCATTACCCTAACCAATAATGGTCCGGGAGCTCTATTGGCTTCAGATGTGGTTAAATTTACAGATAACCTTCCGGCTGGTTTTACCACACCAACCTATACACCTTTAACAGGTACATTTGATCCTGCAACAGGCAACTGGACAGGGGTAGCCCTGCAAAATGGCCAGAGCACAACGCTCACCATCTCAGGTACGATTAATGCTTCAGCCACAGGGACATTGACCAATACGGTGACTTTAACGCCCCCTTCCGGAACAACCGATCCGGTAACAGGAAACAATACGGCAACCGATAACACCAGCATTAGCCGGGTAATAGACCTTGGCGTAACCAAAACAGCGTCTCCAAAACCAGCAGTGGCCGGGCAAGCCTTAACCTATACCATTACCTTAACCAATTATGGTTCCGGTGCTTTACTGGCTTCGGATGTGGTACAGGTGGTTGACGTGTTGCCGGCGGGTTTTACTGGTCCGGTTTATACCGCCGCCGCAGGAACGTTTACCAGCAGCAATGGAAACTGGACAGGTTTAACCCTGGGCAGCGGGCAAAGTACAACACTAACCATTGCCGGTACTGTTGCCCCTTCTGCAGCGGGTACATTGACCAATACGGTAACTTTAACGCCTCCGGCGGGAACTACCGATCCGGTAACGGGAAACAATACGGCAACTGATAACACCACCATCAGCAGGGTAATTGATTTGGGGATAGCTAAAACCGCCAGTCCAAAACCAGCAGTGGCCGGACAGGCCTTAACCTATACCATTACTTTAACCAATAATGGCCCCGGTAGCTTATTGAGTTCTGATGTGGTTAAAGTGGTGGATGCTTTACCTGCAGGTTTTACCAGTCCGGTTTATACGGCTGCTACGGGAACCTATACCAGCTCAAACGGAAACTGGACAGGTTTAACGCTAGCAACTGGACAAAGTACTACACTTACCATTGCAGGTACGGTGGCACAGACCGCAACGGGCACCTTAACCAATACCGTTACTTTAACACCTCCAAACGGCACAACCGATCCGGTTACAGGCAACAATACAGCAACAGACAATACAACAGTAAGTCGTGTCCTGGATCTGGATCTGGCCAAAACAGCCAGTCCAAAACCAGCGGTAGCCGGTCAGGCTTTAACTTATACCATTACCTTAACCAATAAAGGGCCTGGTGCATTACTGGCTACCGATGTGGTTAAATTAACAGATAACCTTCCTGCGGGCTTTAACACACCAGTCTACACAGCTTTAAACGGAACATTTGATGCTTCAACCGGTAATTGGACTGGCCTGGCCTTGTCCACAGGGCAAAGTACCACATTAACGGTAACAGGTACGGTAAGTCCTGCTGCCAGTGGCACCCTAACCAATACGGTGAGCTTAACAAGCCCGGCAGGCACAACAGATCCGGTTGCCGGAAACAACACCGCAACAGACAATACCACCATTAGCAGGGTAATTGATCTGGGCCTTTCCAAAACTGCTACACCAAAACCAGCGGTAGCAGGACAAGCTTTAACTTACACCATTACCTTAACAAACAATGGACCGGGAAGCTTACTGGCTACTGATGTCGTGAAAGTAGCCGATGCTTTACCAGCTGGCTTTACCAGTCCGGTATATACTGCCGGGGCAGGAACTTATGCCAGTGCGACCGGAAACTGGACAGGCTTGACCCTGGCGACAGGCCAGAGTACTACACTGACCATTGCAGGTACAGTGGCTACCGGGGCAACAGGAACGTTAACCAATACCGCTACCTTAACCCCGCCGGCAGGGACAACCGATCCGGTAACTGGAAACAATACGGCTACCGACAACACCACAGTGAACCGGATCATTGATCTGGGTGTGGTAAAAACAGCCAGTCCAAAACCAGCAGTAGCCGGTCAGGCCCTTACCTATACCATTACCTTAACCAATTACGGTCCGGGAAGCCTCAATCCGTCTGATGTAGTGAAAGGGGTAGATGTATTGCCTCCGGGTTATACTTCCAGTGGTACAACAACGGCCAGCAAGGGAACTTTTGATGTGGCTTCCAGCAGCTGGACCGGTTCAAACCTGGCGGTAAATGAAAGTGCAACCCTAACAGTAAACGGCGTAGTGGCCCCAACGGCAACGGGTAGTCTGACCAATACGGTAACCATTTTGGTGCCCGATGGAACAACAGACCCTGTACCAGGAAATAATGTGTCCACAGATGTAACGACCATTAACAGGGTGCTGGATCTGGCCTTAACCAAAACGGGCAGTCCTAAACCAGCAGTTGCCGGTCAGCCTTTTATGTACACCATTACACTGACCAATAAAGGACCAGGTGCCTTACTGAATACAGATGTGGTCAATGTCGCCGATGCACTCCCTGCCGGCTTTATTAATCCGGTATATGTACCGGGTGTAGGAGGTTATAACCCCGCTACCGGCGACTGGACAGGCGTAGCACTGGGCGTGGGACAAAGCACCACTTTAACAATAACTGGTTCTGTTGCGGCCAATGCCAGCGGTACTTTAAGCAACACGGCAACTTTAACGCCTCCTGCCGGAACAACAGATCCCGACAATACCAATAATTCTGCAACAGACAATACAACAGTAAGCAGGGTAATAGACCTGGAGGTTGCCAAAACAGCAGCCCCTAAACCTGCAAAGGCAGGCCAGAGCTTAACTTATACCATAACCCTAAGCAATAAAGGACCAGGTGCTTTATTGGCCACTGACGTGGTCAATGTGGCCGATGCTCTTCCTGCGGGCTTTAGCGGTGCAGTTTATACTGCAGGGGCAGGAACCTACAACAGCACCACTGGAAATTGGACAGGTTTAACGCTTAGCAACGGTCAAAACACCACCTTGAGCATACAGGGTACGGTTGCTGCAAATGCGAGCGGTAACCTGGTCAATACAGTGACCTTAACCCCGCCAGCTGGCACAACTGATCCGGTAAGCGGAAACAATACTGCAACAGACAATACAGCGATTAATCGGGAAATGGACTTTGGCATCACCAAAACGGCCAATCCAAAACCCGTAGTTGCAGGTGAAAACCTGGTGTATACGTTGACCATAACCAATAATGGTCCTGCTCAACTCCAAAGCACAGATATACTGAATGTTTCAGATAATTTACCGCTTGGTTTCTCGGCGCCAGTTTATTCCGCTGCTGCTGGAACATATACCAGTTCCAATGGCAACTGGACAGGATTAACCCTGGCGACTGGCCAAAGTACAACACTGACCATATCTGGTAAAACAGATCCGACCCTTATTGGCTCTTTAACCAATGTGGCTTCTGTAACGGCCCCGTCTGGGGTAACAGACCCTGTTGCGGGCAACAATACAGCAACAGACAATACTTTGGTACAGAATAAACCGGTACTGAACATCACCAAAACTGGTCCTGCTACGGTGGTCGCAGGAGCGGCCATCAGTTATACTTTACAGGTAACCAATACCGGAAGTAGTGCTGCAATAGACGCAACAATTGCCGACGTTGTCCCTGCAGCCCTGACCAATGTCAGCTGGACCAGTTCAACCTCAGGTACAGCTTCTGTAACGGCTACTCCTTCGGGAAGTGGAAACAATGTCAGTCTTAAAGCCTTTGTTCCACCTGGCGCTGGTAATACGGTTACCGTGACCATTAATGGAACGGTGAACCCGGCTGCAGCAGCTGGAAGTTTAAGCAATACGGCTACGGTTAGTCCTGCAGAGCCGCTTGGAACAGGAGGTACTTCAACGGTTACCACAACCATTACACAAAACCCTGTACTGGTCATCACCAAAAGTGGTCCGGCAACAAAAAATGCGGGGGAGGAAGTGGTTTACAATTTAACCATATCCAATAATGGTTTAAGTAATGCTTCTAATGCGAGTATTACGGATGTCTTGCCGGCAGGTTTAATTAATGTCAGCTGGACGGCCACGCCTTTGGGAGCAGCAAGTATTTCAAGTGGTGCCACCGGTACAGGGTCTTCAGTGAACATTGTGGGCAGTATCCCGGCTGGTGCAAATAACCACATCAATGTGGTCGTTACAGCAGAACTCGATCCTGCATTTACAGGAGCTTCTGTGAACAATACCGCAGTTGTTACCCCTGTTGAAACAGGTGTGGCCGTCAATTCGAATACAGTAAGCACCACCATTACCAAAACAGCTAACCTGCAAATTGTAAAAACCGGTCCCGCAACTATAGTGGCAGGTCAGGCCATTAATTATACCATAAAAGTGACCAATAACGGTCCAACCGATGCAAATGGAATAGCGGTGCAGGATATTGTTCCAGCAGACATTTTAAATCCGATATGGTCAGTAACTACTGTGGGTACAGCAACCAGTTCGGTACCCAGTGGAACAGGCAATGTCAATTTAACAGCAAATTTAAAGGGCAATGGAACGGATGCGATACTCATTAACCTGAGTGGTCAGTTAAGACCTGGATTTACAGGTACATCCATTTCCAATACAGCCTCGGCAACACCTCCGGCCGGTTTTACCAGTACGACCCCGGTGACCAGCACAGCAACAACGACTACTTCTACAGCGGCCAATGTACGCATTGTAAAATCCGGTCCCGCCAATATTGGAGCAGGGCAGTCGGTTCAGTATACCCTAAGGGTCACCAATACCGGACCAAGTACAGCTGTAAATACAACCATTGCCGATGTTGTACCTGGCGATATTTCGGTGACAACTTGGACAGCAACGCCTTCTGGTGGAGCACTGATTACCAACCCGGGGACAGGTACGGGAAATAATGTGAACCTGATGGCAGATATCCCTGTAGGCGGGGTGGTAGATGTCCTGATCAATGGGGTGGTAGTGCCTGGTACTGCCGATGGCAAAGTGATTACCAATACGGCTACTGCCAATTCTATAGTGCCCGATCCGGTCCCATCGGACAATACATCAAGTGTCAACACCACTGTGAGCAACCTGGCCGAATTTGTGGTTTCCAAATATGGTCCGGCAACGGTGAACATTGGTGATCCGATCACCTACAAAATTGTGGTCAGCAACCTTTCACCCGGTGACATTACCGGAGCTAAAATTACCGATAATGTGCCGACAGATCCTGTACAGGTCACCAGCTGGACGGTTAGTAAAACCGGTAATGCATTGATCACCACCGGAGCAGCCGGTGGCTCAACCAACAATATTTATGTAGAAGGTAATATTGGGAATTCTGGCTCGGGTACCATTGAAATTATTGTAAACGGTATCATTAAACCAACCAGTCAGACCAGCTTTATGAATAAGGTGACGGTCGAAGCCGGTACCCAGAAAGAAAGTGTGGTCACCACTTCGGTAAACAATTCTACCGACCTGAGCATTACAAAACAAGCACCAGCCCAGGTAGCTGCGGGGCAAAACATCAGTTATACCCTAAAGGTCATGAACAATGGCCCGGTTGATGCGCAGGGTATAAGTATCAGTGATGCAGTGCCGGCAGGTATTACAGGCGTAACCTGGACCGCACAGTCAGTGGGTACAGCAAGCATTACTACAGGTACTACAGGTTCAGGATCCAATGTATCGGTTACGGGTGATATTGCTGCCGGTGGTGCCAATTATATTCTGGTTACTGTAAATGGTCTTGTGCCATCCAATACTTCTGCGGGAACGGTATCTAACACAGCTACGGTGACTATTCTTCCTCCGACAGCAACCATTCCATTCCCGGTAACGGATTACAATGCAACAAATAATGCTTCTACAGCAACAACAACTATTGTCAGCAATGCGGCCCTGGTCATCTCAAAAAGTGGCCCTTCTTCTGCCGTTGCAGGGGAACAGATCCATTACCAGATCAAGGTAAGCAACAGCGGTTCCAGTGATGCGCCCGATGTACGCATTGGTGATCCGTTGCCTGCCGGTTTAACCAATGTTGCCTGGACGCCAACGGTTTCCGGAACGGCAAGTCTCACAGGGGCAACACCTGGAACAGTCTATACGACTACACCTATTGCCCTGAACGGGGCAATACCGGCAGGGGTTGCGAATGTAATTACCATTGATGTCACTGCAACCATTGATCCAGGCGCAGGACCGACCCTAACCAATACGGGAACGGCAAATCTGGCTGGTGGAACCAATGTGAACTCTAATGTGGTGACTACGACCATTGATAAAATAACAGACCTGAGTGTGACCAATACGGTTGCTCCGGCTTCGGCCAGGGTCAACGATCAGGTGGTGTTTACGGTAACTGTTAAAAATAATGGACCTAGTAATGCCACAGGGGTGAATGTTTCCGATGCGCTGCCTGCTGGTTATACTTTGGTTACTTCCACTCCGGGTCAGGGAAGTTATACCCCAGGTACAGGGCTCTGGAATATTGGTAGTCTGGCGGTTGGTGCACAAGTGACTTTAACCCTTACCGCGACTGTTAAGCAGGGAGGACCTTACCTGAGCACAGCAACAGTATCCGGAACAGAAACGGATCCGGTAAGTGCAAACAATACGGCTACGGCAGGAATTACCATTCTGAACTCTAATCCTGTGGCCAATGCCAATGCGAAAACAACCCTCGAGGATGTAACTTTGAGTATAAATGCGACCAGCGGATTGCTGTCCAATGCTTCTGATGTAGACAATGATATATTGAGTATTAGTAAATATACCATTGCAGGCCTAAGTGGTGATTTCTCTGTAGGTACTGCGGTATCTATTCCTGGAAAAGGCAGTATTACCATCAACAGTGATGGCAGTTATACTTTTGTCCCTGCGCCGGATTACAACGATACCGATCCATTGGGTCCTGTTCCGGTGATTACCTATACGGTAAGCGATGGAAACGGGGGGACAGCAACCAGCACATTGACCATCAATGTAACACCGGTCAACGATCCGCCTGTCTTTACCAAAGGTCCGGATCAGGTACTGCAGCAGTATGCAGGGGCGCAAAGTGTAAGTGCGTGGGCTACAGGAATTAGCCCGGGACCTGCAAATGAAAGTGCTCAGGTAGTCCATTTTGAGGTAACTGGTAATACCAATACCGCCTTGTTCAGCGTACAGCCTTCTGTAGCTGCAGACGGAACATTGACTTATACACCTGCTTTCGGGCAAACCGGAACAGCCACCATTACATTGGTGCTGAAAGACAATGGTGGAACCTTGAATGGCGGAAACGACACCTCTGCACCTCAAACCTTTATCATTACCATTAACCCAGCCAATCCGGCAATCGTACTGACTAAAGCGGTAACCGCAGGTCCGGCACCAACCAAAGCAGGTGATGTGATTAATTATACGCTGGTGGTCCGCAATACAGGTGACATAGATTTGAGCAACGTAGTGGTTACGGACACAGGTATTGATGCGGGAAGTTTGTCTCCGGTTTCTATCCCTGCACTTGCCAAAGGGGCTTCTGCAACATTGACGGCTCAGTATACCTTAAAGCAAGCAGATATCGATGCGGGAATGTACAGTAACCAGGCCAGTGTAACTGCTAAAGATCCTGGAAACAACAATGTAACAGATCCTAAATCCGATGATCCAAATACCCCTGCGCCAGACGATCCGACCATTGTGTACATTACACCGGTGAATTCCATGACGCTCACCAAAGCTGCTGCTCCGGGAACCCTGGTAAGCAAAGCGGGTGATGTGATTACATACAATCTTGTGGTCAAAAACACGGGTAATGTAACCTTAAATAATGTGGTTGTTTTAGATCCGGCAGCAGATGCGGGCAGCATTACGCCTGGTCTGGTAAGCAGTTTGGCACCAGGTGCTTCGGCAGCAATAACCGCTAAACATACCCTAACACAGGCGGAAGTCGATTCAGGTAGTTTCAGTAACCAGGCAGAAGTGGATGGCAATACCCCTCAGGGTGTCCGGACAATTACGCCAAAATCTGATGATCCTACTACACCAACTCCGGATGATCCAACCAAAGTGCCAATAGCACCAATCAGTTCCATGAGCCTTACCAAGGCGGCCGATAATGGTGGTGCTAAAGCTGGTGATGTGATTAATTATACGCTGGTGGTGACCAATACAGGCAATGTGACTTTAAGCAATGTAGCGGTAACCGATCCTGGAGCAGATCCGGGAAGCATTACACCGGCAAGTATAGCAAGTCTTGCACCTGGGGCTTCAGTTACCCTTAAAGCAAAACACACTTTGGTACAAACGGAAGTAGATGCAGGTAGTTTCAGTAACCAGGCGGCTGCAACCGGAACCACACCGGCTGGTGCAACCACCACCAACCCGGCTTCAGATGATCCGAATACACCGGCTGTTAATGACCCGACCAAAGTTGTGATTGCGCCTGTGGCTTCCTTTAGCCTAACCAAAGCAGCAGTTGCAGCGGTTGTTTCCAAAGCAGGTGATGTGATCAATTATAGTATAGTAGTTAAAAACACTGGAAATGTGACCCTAAACAATCTGGTGCTGACGGATGCGGGTGTAGATGCCGGAAGTGTAAGCGCACTGCCTGCTGCATTAGCACCAAGTGCTTCAGCTACATTAACGGCTAAATATACCCTTAAACAAGCTGATGTAGATGCGGGAAGTTATAGCAACCAGGCAGCCATTAGCGGCACAGCGCCGGGTGGGGCAGCGGTAAGCAATCCAAAATCCGATGATCCGACCACTCCGGCAACAGATGATCCTACAATAGTGCTCATTAACCCTGTGAGTTCAATGAGCTTAACCAAGGCTGCAACCGGACCAGCAGTTACCAAAGCGGGTGACGTGATTAATTACAGTTTGGTGGTGACCAATACGGGGAATGTCACACTGAGCGGCATTGCAGTATCTGACCTGGGTGCCGATCCGGGAAGTGTGACGCCGGCAAGCATTACTTCACTTGCACCAGGTGCTTCAGCTACACTGACGGCTAAATATACCCTTAAACAGGTGGATGTAGATGCCGGAAGTTACAGCAATCAGGCTAGTGTGAGCGGTACAACACCGGGCGGGGCAACCACAACCAATCCGGCTTCCGACGACCCTTCAACCCCGGCAGCCAATGATCCGACCATTGTGCCAATCAGTCCGGTAGGTTCAATGACATTAACGAAAGCAATCAAACCGGGGACGGCCGTTTCCAAAGCTGGGGATGTGGTCAATTATACCCTGGTATTGAGCAATACAGGTAATGTGACCTTAAAAAATATTGTATTGACCGATGCGGGTGCCGATCCTGGTAGCATAAGCGGTGTGCCAACGACCCTGGCACCGGGAACTTCAGTTACCTTAAGTGCAACCTACACTTTGAAACAGGCTGATGTGGATGCAGGAAGCTATAGCAACCAGGCTGCAGTAACTGCGGTAACACCAGGTGGTACTTCAGTAAGTGTTCCGGGTTCTGATGATCCAAATACACCAGCACCGAATGATCCGACTGTGGTGACCATTAGTCCGGCAGGTTCGATGAGCCTGACCAAAGCATTGGCAACAGGAACTTCAGTTTCTAAAGCGGGGGATGTAATCAATTATTCCATTGTGATTAAAAACACAGGCAACGTTACGCTGAGTAATTTTGTACTGACCGATACCGGGGTCGATGCGGGCAGCATAAGTGCGGTTCCATCCAGCCTGGCTCCAGGGGCTTCTGCAACCTTAACGGCTAAGTATACCCTTAAACAAACAGATGTAGATGCCGGAAGTTATAGCAACCAGGCTGCAGTAACTGCAGTCAGTCTGGGCGGCGCAACCATAAGCAAACCGAAATCAGATGATCCATCTACGCCGGCACCTGATGACCCGACTGTGGCATTAATTGTGCCTAATGGTTCTATGACCTTAACCAAAGCGGCGGCAGCTGGAACTTCGGTTTCTAAAGCAGGAGATGTAATTAATTACATTTTGGTGGTGACCAATACCGGCAATGTGACTTTAACCCAGCTGCTGATCGATGACGGTGGTGCAGATGCAGGTAGCATTGGTGCTTTACCAGCCAGTCTTGCGCCAGGGGCATCGGCAACAGTTACAGCTAAACATACACTTGTTCAGGCCGATGTCGATGCAGGCAGCTTTAGTAATCAGGCCAGTATTTCCGGAGTAACACCTGGTGGTATTTCGGTAATGGTACCAAAATCAGACGACCCTAATACTCCTGCACCAAACGATCCGACTATTGTTCCGATTGTGCCTTCTGCCTCAATGAGCCTTACAAAAGCAGTGGCTGCCGGACCGGCCGTGACCAAAGCCGGCGATGTCATCAACTACACCATTGTGGTGACCAATACCGGCGGGCTTACCCTGAATAATCCGGTGATTACTGATCCGGGTGTAGATGCAGGTAGTCTCGGTGCGCTTCCGCTTAGTCTTGCTCCAGGTGCTTCAGCGACCGTAACTGCAAAATACACACTGAAACAGGCCGATGTAGATGCCGGTTCATACAGCAACCAGGCTGCGGTAACAGCGGCCAGACCTGGAGGCGGCACGGTAACCAATCCTAAATCAGATGATCCGTCTACACCGGCGGTGGATGATCCTACCGTGGTTACAATAGCACCTGCAGGAGCAATGAGCCTTACCAAGGCGGCAAATAATACGGGTACCAAAGCAGGTGATGTGATCAATTATACCCTGGTATTGACCAATACCGGAAACATTACCTTAAGCAATGTAGCTGTAACAGATGCCGGTGCAGATGCGGGTAGTATTACACCTGCAAATGTAGCAAGTCTGGCTCCGGGTGCTTCGGTGACCCTAAGTGCCAAACATACTTTGACCCAGGCCGAAGTGAATGCCGGAAGGTTTAGCAATCAGGCTTCAGTGACCGGTACAAAACCAGGCGGAGGTACGGTTACCAATCCTAAATCAGATGATCCGTCCACCAACGCGCCTGATGATCCAACGGTGGTACTGATT
The DNA here is from genome assembly GCF_003208655.1 of Pedobacter nutrimenti. Taxonomy (GTDB): domain Bacteria; phylum Bacteroidota; class Bacteroidia; order Sphingobacteriales; family Sphingobacteriaceae; genus Pedobacter; species Pedobacter nutrimenti. The sequence goes on from NZ_QKLU01000001.1 coordinate 66,261, forward strand.
ACGCCTGCAGGTTCCATGAGCCTGACCAAAGCAGCCAACAACACCGGCAGCAAAGCAGGGGATGTAATTAACTATACCCTGGTGGTCACCAATACTGGTAATGTAAGCTTAAGCAACGTATTTGTACAGGATGAAGGTGCCGATGCAGGAAGCATCAGCCCGGCAAGTATTGCAACCATAGCTCCGGGCGTCTCTGTTACCCTGACAGCAAAACATACCCTGACCCAGGCAGAGGTCGATGCAGGCATGTTCAGTAACCAGGCTGGGGTAACCGGTACAGTGCCAGGAGGTGGTAGTATTACCAAACCTAAATCTGATGATCCGAGTACGCCACAACCAGATGATCCGACAGTAGTGATGATCACTTCCAAAGCAGCCGTTGCGCTCATTAAAACCGCGGTGGTAGCCACAGATGGCAATAGCATTACGTATACTTTCCGTATCCTGAATACCGGAAATGTAACTTTAAATACAGCGGCACTCACCGATGCAAAACTTGGCATCAACAGGCAGGTTCCACTACCTGGCGGTTTGGCACCTGGTGCATCTGTAACCACCACCGAGGTGTATACCTTAACCCTTGGTGACAGGAATACCGGTTCAGTAACCAATACGGCTACAGTGGCAGTAACCACCACAGCAGGAGACAAGGCAACAGATGTTTCGGGTACAGATGCAAATAACGATACCCCTACGGTGACAAATGTCCCTCAGATTGGGGTAGTAACCCTGGTTAAAACGGCGGTATTCAGTGGCAATAAGGTCACTTATACCTTTACCATAAAAAATGGTGGTAATGTGAACCTGAACAACATTACACTGACCGATGCCAAACTGGGGATGCTCAACCTTCCGGTTCCTGTAGCGGGCGGTCTTGTTCCGGGAGCCTCGGTAACAGCAACTCAGTTGTATACACTTACCCAGGCCGATAAAGATGCCGGAAAAGTAACCAACACGGCTACTGTAAATGCAGTAACGCCAGGGCTTAAAGTGGTCAGTGATGTTTCCGGAACGGCAGAAACCAACAATACGCCAACCGAAATCGTTGTTCCAAAATCTCCGGTAGCCTTTGACGACAAAGCAGAGGCAAAAGCCAATCAGACCATTGTCATCAACATATTGGCCAACGACGATCCGGGCAACTCCAGTTTTGATAAAGGCTCCGTACAGATTGTCACCCCACCACAACATGGAAAAGTAATGGTGAACAGTGATGGAACAGTGACTTATACTCCAGATCCGGGTTATACAGGGGGAGACAGTTTCACCTACAATGTGAAAGACCTGTACGGGTACCAGACCAATACGGCTACGGTGACTTTAGGACTTAATTTCTTTGACATCAACATTCCGAACCTGATTACACCAAATGGGGATGGCATCAATGATGTCTTTGAGATCCGTGGTCTGAATCAGTATGGAGAAAATCAACTGATCATTGTCAACCGTTGGGGTAATGAGGTGTTCAGACAAAGCAATTACCAGAATACCTGGTCTGGTGAAGGATTAAATGAAGGAACTTATTATTATCTGCTGACCGTCAAACGCAAAGGCGGTACAGAGACACAGGTGTTTAAAGGTTATATTACATTAATACGGGCATTTAGAAAATAAAATCATGGAGCATAGAACAAATTTTAAAAGCCGAAACGCAAATATGATGAGGATTACACTGAAAATAAAATGGGTGTGGATGCTGCTGTTGGTTGTGTTGCTTCCTGATAAAATGTTAAAAGCACAGCAGGATGCACAGTTCAGTCAGTACATGTTTAACGGAATTTACATTAATCCGGCTTATGCGGGTTATAAAGAACAGCTCAATTTGCACAGCTTTTACCGTTCCCAGTGGACCGGAATTAAAGGGGCACCACGTACATTTTCTGTAGCTGTAGACGCAAGTGCCAACGACGGCAATGTCGGACTGGCCCTGCAGCTTTCTGCAGATAAACTGGGGGCGCAAAGTAATTTATCGGCTTATGCCAATTATGCCTACCGGATCAGAATGAATGCCGATGGCAGTTCCAGACTGGCTTTTGGTGTTGGGATCGGGGCAGTCCAGCTGGGCATTGATGGTTCTTTACTTAATCCGAACGATCCGGAGCCTGATCAGCCTACAGGTACGCAAAGCACCCTTTTGCCCGATGCGCGGGTAGGGGTGTATTATTCCGACGATAAATTTTATGCGGGCTTTTCTGCCGATAACCTGATCAGTCAGTACATCAATGTAGATCGTTATGCCTATATCCCGCAGCCTAAGCCACACTATTACTTGACCGCGGGTGTGCTGGTGCCTTTATCAGAAAGTATTTTGTTAAAGCCTTCCTTTTTGCTGAAAGACGATAGGGGCGGACCAACAAGTCTGGATCTGAATGCCTTTTTTCTGCTGGGTGAAAAGTTCTGGGTAGGTGGATCTTACCGGACAGGGGTGAAACTGTATGATAAAAGCTACTTGCAAAAAGACCTGAGCAATCAGAATTCGGCAGTCGCTATGGTAGAGTTTTACGCTTCCAGTTCTTTCCGGATTGGTTATGCCTATGATTTTTCTATAGGCCCTTTGCAGAATTACAGCGGTGGCACCCATGAAATTTCTATTGGCTTCTTCTTTAATAAAAACAATGTGAGAATGAAAAGTCCAAGGTATTTTTAATAAAGGCCCTTTGTCATGAACAATGAAAATGAATCCTCTTTAAACGTTATTTTGCTTAAAGCTATGAAACAATTACGCTCAGGTCTATTTATATTAATGGTTCTTTTGGCTTCGGTTAAAGTACAGGCACAGTATGTTTTAAAAGAAGCCGATGCCCAGTATGAAGTTTATAATTATGCAAAGGCCATAGATCTTTACGAACAGGCTTATAAAAAGAAAGCCAGTCTGCATGCTGCAGAACGATTGGCCGAGAGTTACCGCTTATCTGATAATTATAAGCAGGCTGAAAGCTGGTATGCTATTGCTTCGGCCATGCCTGGAAGTAAAGCAGAAAACTTGTTGTACTATGCAAAAGCATTGCAGGGAAATTCAAAATACAGTGAGGCCCGGGCCCAATACGAAAAATATGCTGCGCTGAACCCGGCCGTTACAGCCGATCAGAAAAAAGTATGGCTGCTCTCTTGTGATTCTGCGCAGTACTGGATGAAAAATCCAGTTACGCTAAGCGTGCAGAATGAAAAAAAGCTGAATTCTACAAGTGCAGACTGGGGAGCGGTCCCCTATAAAAACGGACTGGTGTTTACCTCGGACCGGCCTTCTTCGGGAAAAGGAATTCAGGCTAAATCCAGGCCCTTCCTCAAGTTCGACGGGTCCAAGCTTCCTTCTATAGGAAGTTATGGCTGGACGGGCAATGAGTATCTGCGTTTGTACGAACAAAGTTCAGCTGCAGACAGCGTTCATATTTTTCCGCTCAAAACAGAAACGTTTTATCACATCGCTGCAGCCAGCTTCACTGCAGATGGCCAGCAGATGTATTTCACCCTGACCAGGATACCCAAAAAAATTGAAAAGGTTAAAGGGCAGCCTTCTACATTAAATATCGAAATTTACAGCAGCACCAAAAATGCAGACGGAAGCTGGGGACTGCCCGTTCCGTTCCGTTATAATAAAATCAATGAATGGTCAGTAGGCGATCCTTTTATTACTCCGGATGGTAATACCCTTTATTTTGTTTCCAGTATGCCTGGCGGAAAAGGAGGAACAGATTTGTACAGTTGCAGTAAAAATCCAGATGGGACCTGGTCGGATGCTGTCAACCTGGATGCCTTGAATTCTCCGGGAAATGAACGAAGCCCTTTTGTCTCTTCTGATGGAACATTTTATTTCAGTTCTGATGGCAGGATTGGTATGGGAGGGCTGGATGTGTATAAGTCCGTAAAAAGCGCTGCGGGCTTCGGTACGCCCCTCAATCTGGGTTATCCGCTGAACTCTCCTCAGGATGACTTTTTCTTTCGTCCTGGGGCAGATGGGACAGGCTTTTTTGCTTCCAATCGTCCCGAAGGCATGGGAAGTGATGACATCTATAGTTTTGTAAAACAAGCTGAAGTTTTCTTTAAACTGGAAGGAACAGTTTATGACCGGAAAACGCGGGCACCACTTGCCAATGCGGTGGTGACGCTTAAAAAGCAGGATGGTAATTCCCTGAGAGTAGAAACAGCTGCAGGAGGGCAGTTTAAATTTAACCTGGAAAAGGCCTCTTCTTATATTTTAACTGCTGAAAAAACAGCTTATCGTTCTGATCAGGCAGAATTGAGTACTCAAAATCTGGTCAATACAACTGTACTGCATCAGGATTTGTTTCTGGAGGAAATAAAAATCAATGAACCCATTAAAATTGAAAACATCTATTATGACTTCGATAAATGGGCCATTCGTCCGGATGCAGCAACCGAACTGGATAAACTGGTGGCTTTAATGAAATCTAATGAAACCCTTTGGGTAGAACTGGGTTCTCATACGGACAGCAGGGGAAAAGACCAGTACAATTTGACCTTATCTCAAAAAAGAGCCGATGCTGCGGTCGCTTATATTGTTGCCAGGGGCATTCACCGAAATCGGATTACGGCAAAAGGCTATGGAGAAAGCCGGCCTGTTAATGCTTGTACCAATGGGGTTAAATGTACCGAAGCTGAGTACCAGTTAAACAGAAGGACTGAATTTAAAATTGTTAAGCAATAAACGTGCATTTTAATTTTTGTGTAATTATTTTCTCAATATTCCTCAATTTGAGTAAATAATTACACATTATTATTTGTTATGAAGGCTTTTGGGTGGCAAGTTGAGTATTTTGTCCGGTGGCTTGATTTTTGTCTTTCCTCCGCGCACCCAAACCAAATAATCTATATGAAGTTCTTTTCAAAATTGGGATTAATCATCCTTACCTGTTTTTTATTTAACAATGCTAACGCTCAAAATGATTACGCAACTTTAAATGTAACGTTGCAGGCCATTCAAAGCATCCAGGTGAATCCGACCAATAAGGTGGTGAACCTGGCCATTGCTAATGCCACAGATTACACGACCGGTAAAAGCTCCGGCGCCCTGACCGATCACCTGCAGGTATTGAGTACAGGTTTGTTTACGGTTTCTGTTAAAGCCAGCGGTGCTTTAACAAATGGTACGCCAGCCAATGACATTCCTTTATCTGCCCTAACGCTTACTCCGGCATTGGGAAGTTCAACAACTACATTGACCGGACAGGTTTACAACACACTGGCGGGCACGCTGACCACCACCGATCAGGCTTTCATCAAAGCAACAAATGGTACCAGCAGCGCTAAGTACACCGTAAATTACGCACTGGCGCCAGGTACGGGAGGAAGCAACCTGATCAACCGGCCTGCCGGAACTTATTCGACCACCATCACCTACACGATCGCACCGAATTAAGCCATTTAGTAAACAGATTTAATCCGGCCGCTGCCGGACAGAATGACCAAAAGCTCTTGTTTTTTAGAACAGGAGCTTTTTTGGTCGTTCGCAGTATTCTATTACCTTATTTTTTGAATCATGCGCTTTTTATTCAGGACTTTAGGCCTGATCCTGCCCTTTTTTGTGCCTTTTTTGTGCATTGGACAAGCCGGGATTACAGCAAGTCCATCAAAGCTATATTATCGTTTGCCGGCAGGCAGTACCGGAATACAAAAAGTAACTGTGATTAATCCCTTAACCAAAGACCTCGAAGTAGGGGTTTCCCTGGGCGATTGGGATTATGATTCTTTAGGAACCAACAGGCTCCATGATCCGGGTTTGTTAAAAATTTCCTGTGCCAACTGGGTTAAAGTATTGCCCGGTTCTTATTTTACGCTATTGCCCAACGAACGAAAAGAACTAACGGTTGAACTTTCTGTTCCTCAAAATGCAGACAAGACCATTCCCGTACATACAGCCATGCTTTATTTCACCCAGCTTAACCCTGGTGACACAAAAGCGGTAAACGGGGCTTCTATAAAAGTAAGCGTCCGTATGGGGGTAAAAATTTACCACAGTTTTTCCCAGTCCGATAACCGGAATATTGACATAACAGATTTTATAGACCGGAAAAAAGACCCTGCAAAATCTTCCGCAGGTCTGCTCGAATTGCGAATGGAAAATGTGGGCAACATATGGCTTGAAGGAAAGATAAAATGGGAGTTGCTCCACACCCAAAGCGGAGAAAAGTTTAAAATGGAAGACCTGATTTTTTTGCTTTTGCCTGGTGACAAGCGGGTTTTAAGACAGGACCTTCCTGTTAATTTAAAGAAAGGCCGTTATTCAGCTACCGCCATAGTCAATTATGGAAACAAGGATGAACTGAAAATTGTAGAACTGGATTTTGAATATTAATATGGGAAAAGCTTATCTGGGCCTGATCATTTTGTTTTGTTTAACCATCGGAAAATCCGAAGGCCAGATTACATTGGGGTCTTTTAATTCCGGAGGGCCGACACTTTCATCCTATAATGAAGTGATGGCCGGAACTACGGTTGTAAATTACATGACTTTTCAGATTAGCAATATCCCTTATGGAACAAATCTTCCAGCTGGCTGGACGTTAAAAATCCGCGCAAATGCAAATTTTAGCAATGGCGCCAGTTCCATTCCTTCCCAGTATGTATCCTTAAAATTCAGAAGTGTGGATGTGGGGCCTTCGGGCGTCTCGGGATCGGCTGTACCTTTAACCAGCACCAATGCCAATCTGATCACAACAAGTGTTGCCCTTACGGCCCCTAACGATTATTACGTCGCTCAGAAATTTGACATGATTATTCAGGGCGGAAATCATTTGCTGGTTCCGACGGGGACCTACAGTACAACACTGACCCTTTCTATGTACGACCGCAATGGCAACCTGCTGGCCACAAACGGTAATGTTCCTGTTTCTTTTACCATAAATTACTCCAATAGTTGTTCAGGTGCTGCACTAAACGGTTCTGCTGGTATGCCTTATAATTTCGATACTTACCAGAAATTACAAAGCGGAGGGACAGCCACAGATGCTTTAACCATACAATATAGCCCTTATGCTGCGAATTGCATTGGATGGAGTTTAAAGGTGCGGGCCAATGGAAATTTCATCAATGGCAGCAGCAGCGTTAGCCCACAGTACGTGTCCCTGCGTTTCAACAGGGTAAGTATGGGCAGCCCTTCTGCGGCCGATATTGGAATTTCCAGTAATGCAGTGCCATTGGGAATGTCAGATGTCGTACTGGAAGGGCCATCGATGGCTGCTTTTCAAGCTTACAATTTTACCGAACATAAGTTCGATATGGTCATTCAGGGCGGGAACCATTTGCTGCTGGCAAAAAATACTGGAACTTACAGCTGTCCACTCACCTTTAGTCTGTACAACCAAAGTGGACAGTTGGTTTCTTCTGTAAACGTCAATGCCAGTTTTCAGATTTCGTATGCCAACAGCGTCAATTATTCCATCGCTTTACAAAACCCCGATGTTGCAATGCTGTACAATACACCGGCAAGTTATACTGCTGGTGTTTCTGTAACCAAAACAAAGGGACTTAAAATTGTTGGCTTTAGTCCTTATCAGGTAATTGTTAAAACTACCGGGCCCAACTTGACAGGAAGTGCCGATAATTTACCGGTCTCACTGGTGCGCTTGGAAAACACCCCTCCTTCGGGTAAACCCGGAATCAGTTCTGTGGCCATCAATCTGTCTTCAGCTGATCAGGTGATCATTACCAACAACATGAACGACTACACCTATCAAACCATAGAGTACGATTTACGTTATTCTATTGCGGGAGGCAATACAACCATTAATACGGCAAAAGGAGGAACTTATACCACACAGGTCATTTATGTAATTTTGCCCAAGTGATGTTTTTGATCGCGCGCTCCTCAAAATGTCTGTTCTGTTTCCTGCTGCTTTTTACGGGGCTGCAGGCCGTGGCGCAGCAAGAGGTGTTTTTCAGTGTGTCCCAAAAAGAAGTTAAAACCAGGGGAAGGGAACTGGTCAATTTAACGGTTAAGGTCCATAACCGGACTGGAAAAAATTTCCAGGGCAATCTGAAAGTCAAGGCCAGTAAATCTCTTCAGTTTTTATCCAAAACGACTGTGCCGGTGCTGTTAAGTGAGGGAGACAGTTTGTTTATACCCCTTAAACTTTTTGTTCCCGACAGGTTACCGGCAGGAAGCGATTACGATGTGGTGTTTTATCTGGAAAACGAAAAAGGACAGGTACTAGAGCAGCAATGTAAAATCAGAATCGAAGAATACAAAAGTGTGAGCCTGGTTTCTATGGTTTCTTCTGTTATTTTAAAGGGACTCGGGGATTCAATTGTAGTTCCTTTAAGGCTAAGTAATGAGGGGAATATTTCACAAAAAGTAAACCTGGTTTACCGCTTTCCCTCTGCTTTTGGGGGTGATGGTTTTCATCAGAGCACGACACTTTCCCTGCCCGCTTACAGTGATACAACAATTTACATCCGCAAATACGCTGGCCGGGATTTATTGCGTTATGACCGTTTTTCTGTGCAGGTTATGGGGCTTTATTTAAACGGGGATTTGTTCGGACAATGCGATATTGGCGTGCAAAGCCTTAAAAATAACCGCTATGAGCAGGAATTAACGGAGTCTAATCCTTATCAGGCCAGCTATAGCAATAGCATTACCTTAAGTGCGCAAAACCTGCTCAGTGAATATGCTTCTTATCAACTAATAGGGGGCAGCGCAGTTGACCTTCCTTTTGGCAGATTGGGGTATAATATTGATGCGACTTTATTTCGTAACCAACCCGGCCGGCCATATTTAAGAAATACCTATATCACTTTCGAAACTCCTGTTTGGGGTGTCTCAGCGGGTAATGTTACCCGCAATTTTGACCTCAATTTAAATGGGCGTGGAGCTACCGTATTTGTAGCCGATACAGCAAAAAAAAGCAGGTATGAAATTGGATATGTGGACAATTCATCAGATCTGATCGGCCCTGGCCATTTGATCTACGATTCGGGCCGGTCTGCCTGGGCTGCTCATGAACACCAGGGAAAAGCTTACCTTTTGAAAAATAGGCTTATCTATAATAAAGACCCATTTTCCGGAACAGACAATACCCTGGCAGAGAATGAGCTTTTATGGGAGGCAGGCAAGAATTTTCGGTTTTCCGGACAAATGAATATTGGGCGCAGCTCAATTTCCGGACATCCGGAAAATTGGGAGCCCGGGGTATTAGGTAGTATAGGTGTAGATGGCAGAACAGGTGCTTTTTCTATCAACAGCACAAACCTGATCAGTACGGCCTATTATCCGGGGATTCGCAAAGGATCTGCAATTTTTACTGAACGTTTAAATTATGCTGCCGGAAGTTATAACTTTTGGTTGGCTTTTAATTACCTGAAATATCAGCCGAGGTATTTCACCGGGGGCTTTAGCTCGGCGGGCCGTTACCAGTCCAGAAGGGCAGAGTTTGGAATTTCTAAAACCTTCCGGCAGTTTTCTCTTTCTATTCTTCCAAATCACCAGGAAGAAATGGGAAACTATTTTCTTTCTTTTGATCGAGCAGTAACGGCAAAACTCGATGCATGGAGGGTAAACACACAGCTTAATTATACAGCAGGCAAACAATCTTTGTTTTTTAGTGCAGAAACCGGCCTGGCCAGCAATACACTCGACCAGCAAAAAGAGTTGCAGTTCAAATTAAACGGAAATTATCGTTATGGCCCCTTTAATTTGATGATGACTCTGCAGGAAGGGAGTTTTTTTATTGGAGAGGTTTTAAATAATTATGTTTTAAAAGGAGGAAAATACAGCAATCGGAGTTTTGGCGCCACGGCGCAAAAAATGTTTTTAAAAAACAGGCTCCACCTGGAACTTGGACTTTCCTACAACCGCAATTCAAATACAGGGGCAAGCTGGTCGCTGATGGGACGCACGGAGTACCAGCTGGCTTCGGGAACCCGTTTTTTTGCGGCACTGACCCAAAGCCAGTATAATTTTTATGAGTATAGGTACAATTACAATAACCTACAGCTTGGTCTTAGCCAGTCTTTATCAAAAGCCAGGCTGGGGACAAAATACAATACCCTGGAGGTATTTTTATACAAGGATGTCAATCAAAATGGAAAGTACGATGAACAGGATGTAAAAGCATCCGGACAATTGTTGTATGTGGATGGCGTTGCATTTATGACCGATAGAAATGGCGCAATTAGCTATCGCAATTTAAAGGATGGGCGTTATGCCGTTTCAGTTCCGGCTTCCGGAAAATGGTATTCTCCGGATCAGCAGGTTGTATTAAACCATAAGCATCAGCGGATAGAAATCGCCCTGAAAGAAACCAGCATACTAAAAGGTAAAATTGCCTACATTTTTAATGAATTCAGTTATGAAGTTGGAAAAGAAAAAATGGGCATCACCATACAGGCAACCGATGAGCTGGGCAATGTAATCAAAACCAAAACCAACGACTCTGGTCAGTTCCTTTTTTACCTGCCTTTAGGCAGTTATACTTTGTCGGTGGCTATGGGCGCTTTGCCCGAACAGGTAGAATGTGTCAATAATAACCAGGTTTTGAAATTAACCGAAATGGAAAAAGACGGTTTGGTATTTGAACTGGGTGTAAAGTCCAGAAGGATCGAAACCAAAAAGTTTATTTCTCCTTCACTTGGAAAAGCACCCGCAAGAAAAGAAATCAATAAGTAAGCTTATTTAAAAACCCAGTAACCCAATGCGAGCCAAATCAGGCCTTTGACCAGAAAAAAAAGAAAGCCCCATATCCCGATTTTTTTTACCCATTTGAAAATGCGTTCTTTTTTATTGATCTGGGGTTGCTGTTCCATATTACAAGGCGTCTATAATTTTTCGGAGCTCTGCTGGTTGAAGTGGTTTTTTTAGCATTTTTAAAACGCTGGGGTTGGCCTCTGCCCTTTGAATGTCCCCAAAATCGAGGGTAGAAGACAGAATGACTACAACACTATGACCTGTAATATTTTTTGGAAGGTTCTGGTAAACTTCCAGAAAATCAAACCCATCCATTTCCGGCATTTGTATGTCCAGCAAAATCAGTTCGGGCAGTTCCGATACTTCGTCCCGGTGTTTACGTAGGTGGGACAATCCTGCCTCTGCAGACTTACATAAAATGATGTGTTCGGCCAAATCATTAATGGATATGATTTTAGCATTGATTTTTAAATCAACGGGGCTATCATCAACCAGCATTATCCGATTAAGCTTCTTTGTTGAACTGGGCATTGGGAATGGTGATTTTAAATGTGGTGCCATCGGTAGGGTTAGAACTAACGGTTATTTTACCATTAATTTTTGTAAGGGCTTCTTTGACAATAAACAAGCCCAGGCCACTTCCGTGTTGGTTTTTACTTTTAAAGAATTGGGTGAATATTTTTTCCAGATGTTCATTGAGAATACCTATTCCATTGTCATTTATAGCTATTTCTGCATGATAACTGTTGATCGAGATATTGATGTTTACCTTTTTATCAGGTTCATCTGCTTTCTGGTACTTAATGGCATTTGAAATTAAATTGCCCAGAATAACCTCAATTCTGAAAGAATCTCCTATAAATACTTCCTGCTGGTCTATATTGACCAGAAATTTAGTGTTTTTGTCTGTGTAAGCATAAAGTTCTATAAGTTCAGAGACCAGTTTTTTAAAGTCAACCTGGCTTTGATCAGAGGCTGTTTTATTGTTTTTATAGTATTGCAGGGTTTTCTGAATATAGTAGTCTAACTTGTTGGAACAGGTTTCAATAAGTCCCCAGTATTCACCCGAAGAATGGAAAAGATCTTCCATTTTGACCAGGTTTACAATACCCAGAACAGACACCAGAGGTGCTCTTAATTCATGGGAAATGCTGTAAATAAAGCGGTTGAGCTCATCGTTTGTCTTTTCGAGTTCTGTAATTTTATTCCTGAGGTCTATTTTTGCTTTGTAAGCATCATAGGCATTTTTTATAGAGTTGTGCAGTTCCAGATCATTCCAGGGTTTGGTGATATACCTGTAAATGTCACCATGATTAATGGCATCGGCAAGTGCCTCAATATCAGTGTAACCAGTTAAAAGGATCCTGACGGGGTCCGGATAGGTATGGATAATGCTTTTAAAAAACTCTACACCTGTTGTCCCGGGCATTTTCTGATCGGCAATGATCACATGTACCGGAACATTTTCCAGTATTTTTAAACCTTCACTTGCAGAGTTGGCCGTATAAATTTCATATTGCCGTCTGAAGCTTGCTTTAAAGGCTTGTAAATTATGATCTTCATCATCGATGTATAGAACCCGTACATTGGAAGCGTTCATATGTATTATTGTGTGTTTGCAGGTAAAGTTACAATAAACTCTGTACCATGGTTTACTTTTGAAATCACTTCAATATGCCCTTTGTGTTTTTCTACGATGCTAAAAACAATGGAAAGGCCAAGGCCGGTACCTTCTCCAATTTCTTTTGTGGTAAAGAAAGGTTCGAAAATTTTGTGCTTGGTCTCTTCAGTCATGCCAATACCAGTGTCTTTAATACTTATTTTTACTTCCTGGTCCTCATACCAGGTTTTAACGGTCAGGTACTCTTCTTCCTCATGTAGCGGTTTCGATTTTATGGCCTGTATTCCATTCGAAATCAAATTCATAAATACCTGGTTGATTTTTCCAGGCAAACAGTCTACTTTCGGTAAGTTACCATAATCCCGGACAACTTTCAGGTAATCCGGTAAATTGTTCCGTATCAGGATCAGCGTCGATTCCAGTCCTTCATTGAGGTCAACAGGCTTCATATCTGTTTCGTCAACACGGCTGAAATTCCGGAGGCTCCTGATAATCTCTGCGGTTCTTTTTGCGCCTTCCTGAATTCCGGAAAGCAGGGATACGATCTCATTATTAACAAATGCAAGGTCAATTTGTTTTTTGAATGATTCTATATCCTTTAGCTGTTGTACCACGTCTGAATTTAAATCAATTTTTTCGTATTTGGTAATGACTTCTTTGAGGTCATTGATATCCAGCTCCAAAGGTTTTATATTGGAGGTTACAAAATTAATGGGGTTGTTAATTTCATGGGCAATTCCAGCAGTCAGCTGACCTAGTGAAGCCATTTTTTCGGCATCGACCAGTTGTGACTGCGCATTTTTTAAATCAATAATGGCTTGATTTAAATTGCTGTTGGTGGCCTGAAGTTCTTCTGTCCGTTCCTGTACTTTTATTTCGAGTTCTACATTTTGTTCGCGGATCAGGCGCTCATTTTCTTTGGAAATTTCCAGTGCCTGCAGCTGTGACAATTCATTTTCTTTTTTAAAGTAATTAATCTTGTCAGCAAGGGCAAAGGATAGGAGCGTCACCTCTATTATTGAAGCAATTTGCAAAACATAAATACTCCACTTGTTATAAGGGACAATTCCATAATCTTTTGCAATGAAAATCATAATCCCTATAATGAGGGTTGTCCAGGCCAGCAGATAATAACCGGCTGGTTTAAAGCCCTTTTTGAAATACACGTAATAGGCAATGACCAATGCAACGATACAGCTTAAAAAGGTAAGCAATTGCATAAAAGCAAAAGCAATAGACAAATAAGAGGTAAAAGAAACCGCAAGGGTAATGCAGGTTAAAAAAAAGATGGTCAGTAAAAGTTTATAAAATTTTCTGGCAATCTTTTCAATATTTAAAAATGTAATGGTAAAAAAGAGCCCAAACAAAAGGGCAATCAGCGACAGTATGGTTACGCTATGCTGGTGGAGCCATTGGTTTTCCGGCCAAAAATATTTGGAAGCAAAACCCTGTACAGAAATTTGGGTCAGCCAGGTAAAGAAAATGTAAAAAACATAAAAAATATAACTCCGGTCCTGCACACTAAAATAGAGGAACAGGTTGTAAAGCATCATGATCAGTAATGCACCCGAATACAAACCAAAAATTAAATCCCTGTTCACCAGCAGAGATACCGAACTGCTGGTTTTTTGGACCTCTACAGGGCCGACAAACAGTTCTTTGGATACCGCATGGATATAAATGTCCGGCCGCAGGGTCGAGATGTTGTTGGGTATTTTAAAATAATTGATGTTACCAATGCTCTTTTTGTTAGGGATCAGGTTGTAAAAAGGATTGTGCTGTGAAAAAATAACCTGACCATTTTTTACATAAAAAACCTCCACGTAGAACAACCTGGACTGGTCTATGAACACGGAAAAATCGCGGGTATCCTTTACTTTTTCAGCTATGGAGGTTTTGATCCAGTAATTTTTGTAACCTAAACCCAGGTTTAATAAATTTGAACTGCTTTTGGTGAATTTAGCCGAAGCTAAAATTTGCGCTATAGTGGTCTGCTCTCCGGTATCCTGATACAGGTACACGTCTGACATTTCATCACTTTGTTGACTCCTGGCAGGGCCGACAAAGGCTAAAACAAAAAGGAAAATCGTTAGATATTTATACAAAACATTTAAATGTTAAAACTTGTAAACAGTTCGATGCTGGTTCCTTTATTGGTCATTATGTTTGTATGATACGTTTTATCGTGTCTGAGTTTAAAAACCTCATCTCTTTCCTCCTCTACAGCAAGAGGCAAATTTTGCACATCTTCAATCATTAAAGAAGTAGCCGTCAATTGCTCTTTAGGATAATAGAATTTACCATTGATGCCAATTTCGGTCAGCACCCTGAAGCCGACCCGTAAAGAATTTCTGTAAGTTGCCGGTGCGCAGAGACCAAAAAGGGTTTTGAGTTTTAGGCGATAGGCCAGTGCTATAAAAATCCTGCCCAGATAAATGCTGCCCACACCCAGGCCTGCAATGTCCCAGGAATTCCATAATCCGCAAAATTCACCGGTTCCTTCATCAGTGCGCTGTTCAACAAGGTCATAAATCTTGTGGTCCATTTGTCCAACCGCTTCTTCAATAGGCAAAGGTGTGGTTCGGTTGGCAATGTGAATCCTTCCGCCACCCAAAGCCGGTCCATTTTCCTCTGCACTGACCACCACTACGTACACATCGGGGTTGAGTACCCAGTCAATTTTGGCAGAGGTAACCTGGGTGATTCCGAAAATTTCAAGAACATGGGTGTGCCCTTCTATAAATTTCATGCAGGCTACCCGATCATCTATTGCCCTAAAAGCTCTGAAATAAAGTTTGTTAATATTCAGTTTTTGCTGTTCCAATGGATAAAGTTTTGATAAATGGTTTTCTAATAGTTCTAACTGGAGACGGCTGGGCTTTAAACAATCTGAATAGGAATATTTCTGCAATATTATCAGTTATTCCAAATATTTCTTTGAAATCCTGATGAATTTTTGAAATTTTTATTTTCTCTTGTGGTGAAAGCTGATTTTCTTTTTCAAAATCTGATTTGTAGAAAAAGATCAGCGGAACATTTACGGGATGTACCTGATATCCGGAAGCGGTGGCTTTTAACCATAATTTTTCTGAGGCAATTCCACCTTTCAGGAAATTCAAAGAAGATATTTCCGGCAGGGTAAGCAAGCCAATGGCCGAAGACTGCTGAAACTGACTAAGTGGAAGTCTTTTAAAGATGGACCCTCCTTCAATTTGTTTTAGAAGTTGGATGGCCTTGAAATCTTTCATGAGCCGCAGGCCAATCTGGTTGTTGTTGCTCAGGTCAAGGGAGTGGATACCTATACCATCTCCGGTACTTTCAGTCTCCTCGACGGTCCATCTCATTTCCTTGGTAATGAAATCCTGATGGGCTTGGGGGATAAACATCCTGAAAAGATCGGCTTCCCCGGCAATAAGGCCCAGCTGTTTCATTTTTTCCGGATCGGTAATCCAGTGTATGGCGGCGCCGGGAATTTCTTCTATCGCCTTGCCCAGTTGGTCCAGGTCATGGGTTTGTGGCACATCGGGAGTGCCTGCTTTTCTGTTGGTATGCCGGTTTTCTATTTGGGCAGCCAGTAGCTTTTCTTCCTGCGAAGCACGGTATGGGCCGGCAAATCTGAACAGTGCCACATGGTCCGGAAGGAATTCCGGTGTAAATTTCCATTGAACATCCAGTTCAAGCACTGCGGCCTGCAACAGTAAATTTTCAATGGCGGCGCCAAGAGAAAGATAGGAAGAGATGTAATCAGGATCCAGATAGGCGCCCGATACTTCTTTATTTAAAAATAAATGCAGGGTTTTATTTTCATAATGCCATTTCCAGGGTTGGTTGTTTCCGCCCGAAGGTGCCTGGTTGGCGACGTTGATCAAATTTTCAAGAAGGTTCAAAGGAATGTCTGTTCCACTGCCATCCTGGTTCAAGGCATTCGCCTTTAAATAAGCTGCTATATCGATTTTGTCCGTTTCCACAACAACAGATTCCTGTACCTGTTTGGGAGTATCACAGATCAGTTCGTCCATATCCAAAAAGAAACGGCCTGATACATGGAGCTGGTCCAGTAAAATTCTGCGGGAAAGATCGGAAGTGACACCGCCTCCATAATTTACAGCACTGGCCAGTTGCGGCCAGGTGGAAATAGAGGTCATAATCTCTACAGCCGAAGCTTTCATTCTTGGAGAAAGGGTTTCGATTCCGGTTACCGGGGCAATATAAGGAAGCCGTTCATCAAGGGTTTTCAGGTTCTTGAATTCAGTCATGTTTACCCCTTTAACAAAACCATGCAGCAATGGTCTTTCCGGTTCCAGGTCAAATCGTTCAATATCTATGGTGCAACGGTCACTGCCTTCCATTAAAACGGGTATACCCAGTTGTTTTGCTTTTTCTCTTGCACTGATTTTGACATCAAAACTGTCACATTCATCAATCAAAAGATCCAGCGTTCCGCCTTCGGTTAAAAACTGGTCTAAATTTTCTTCGGTGATGCCTTCATGAAAGCAGACGATGTTTAAAAAAGGGTCTATTTCTGCAATTTCGCGGGCAACAACTACTGTTTTTTTTATTTTTAAATTATGTACGCCACTCCGGATGCGGTTCAGATTGGACAGGTCCAGTTCGTCAAAATCGGCAATTCTTAACTCTCCAAAGCCCCTTTCCATGGCCAGGCTCATGGAAACAGATTGTCCTACAGAAAGTCCCATAACACCAATTTTTTTCCGGGAAAGCAGTTCCTGTTCTTCTGCTGTAATTTTGTGTTTGTTCCGGTTGGTCCTCACTACAGCATATTCTTTTTCGTCCAGAATGTGGACCAGTTTTTCCAGCCATGGATAATAAACCCATACGCCATATTCGTCCGGATTTTGTTCGTTGAACTGAGCCTTTGTGATTTGATCAAGCTGCTCCGGGCTATAAATTACCGAGGGGTTTGAGCACTTTATAAATTCTTTGACTTGCGATTCGATATAGTCAAAAACCTGTATATGCGTTTTTTTTTCAAGCAGATCACTTAACTCTTTTTGATGATCTGGCTTTTTAAGGTCAAAAATGACCGGTTTATAAACATTGTTTAACTTATTTGTATGATCTGCAGACTTTTTTAAAATCTGCATTGAATGTGCTGTAGGCTGCATTTTTTTGAAATAAACTCCCGGGTGAAATAAAAAAAATCAATGAAAAATTGAATCAACTAAAAATAGGTTTTTAAGAGTAATAATAAAAAAGTATTTTTAACTTTTATTTCTAGAAAACATGACTGCTCATATCTTATACGTTGATGACGAACCGCACAATCTAAGTGCATTTACTGCTACATACAGAAGGTTATACAAGATCTTTACTGCCGAGTCGGCTGAGGAGGGAAGGAAGATCCTGGAAACTGAAGAAATTCACATCATCATCACCGATCAGAGAATGCCTAAAACGACAGGAGTGGAATTTCTGGCTTCAATTATAGAAAAGCATCCGGAGCCGATCCGAATGATCCTTACCGGATACACCGATATTGATGCGGTCATTGATGCAATCAATAAAGGAGAAGTTTACCGTTACATCCAGAAGCCCTGGATGGAGGAAGACTTGCGCATAAATATTGAAAAAGCCTACGAAATTTATACGCTTAGAAAAGAAAATAAAGAGCTTACTGAAAAATTATTAATTGCCAACGAACAATTAGAGTTTTTATTACGTCAAAATCTTTTATCTTAGATTTCCACAGGGATAATCTAAATGAATGAATAAGCGGAGTATAATTATATGGGTGCTGTTGTGCATGTCATGTATTTATAATTTAAAAGCCCAGAACATCTCCAATGAAGGGACAGATTTTTGGGCTGTTTTTCCAACACATGTGCCTAATGTGGATAATAACATCCCACTGTATGCGAATATTTCAATTTTTGTGACCTCTAAATCTTTATCTGAAGTTACGGTTAGTTGTGGAAACTATTCGCAAAAGCAAACCATACAGCCCAACCAGGCGGTACAGTTTGACGTCACCCGGGACCAGGCCTATATCAACGATTTCGAAGCCAATACGACTTTAAGCGGCCGGGGCATACACATTAAAGTAACCGATGGGATGGCCAGTGTTTCGGCTTATGCACATATTTACGCAGGTCAGCGATCGGCAGCCTCCCTGATTTTACCTTTTGAAACACTCGGGCAAAAATATTATTCCATGAACTATACCCAGCCCAGGGGCGGGAATAATTTTTTGGTCCTGGCTGCTGCTGAAGCCAATACCGACCTTTTGATCCATGAAACCAATGGAAACATCAAAAAAGTTTCTTTACAGAAGGCCGGGGATGTTTATGAATATATGTCGGGCAGCCTGGATTTAACGGGTACTTTCGTGGAAACAGATCCGGCAACTTCCTCCTGTAAAAAGTTTGCCGCCTTTTCCGGAAGTTCTGTCACTGAAATTGGAAACTGTGCAGGACAGAAAAGTTATGACCCTTTGTACCAGGAACTCTATCCGGTAAACAGCTGGGGTAAAAATTATGGAGTGGTCCCTTTTAAGGACCGGAAGTACATTCTGCGGATTATGGCCCAGGAAGACAATACTTCGGTGACCTGTAACGGGCAAAATTACATCATCAATAAAGGCGCATTTGTGGAAATAGGCAACCTGATCAGTTCTTCCCTGATCACGGCAGATAAGCTGATCAGTGTGGCACAGTATGCATTAACCCAATCCTGTTCCAGTGCAACAGGGAACTCAATTATCGGGGATCCTGACATGGTGATTTTAAACCCGATTGAGTTTAATATAAAAAACATTACCGTTTTTTCCTCCACCAAACAAAACATTACAGAGCGATATATCAATGTGCTTATTAAAACAAGTAAAAGCAGCACTTTTAAAATTAATGGAAACAAACCAATTATAAGCTGGCAACCCCTGAGTCAGGACCCAAGTTATTCTTATGCACAGATTATGGTGGGTGCGGCCAGTTTGACCTTAACGGCCGATGACGGTTTTAATGCCATCGCTTATGGTTTTGGAAGTGTGGAGTCTTATGCTTATTCTGCCGGAACGAATTTGTCTTCCAATAATTATTTAACCGTGGTGAGCAATTCCAATCATGAAGAGTATCCAAACGGATGTGTGGGAGACCCTATCGATTTTAAAGTCAATTTACCTTACCAGGCAGACAAGTTGACCTGGACCCTTGACGGAGAAGTGAATGTAGAGAATGCACCGGTGCCGGAAGTTAAAAATGTAAATGGGGTAACCATATATGTATACCGGTTAATTGCCAATAAACAATACCTGGCACCCGGAACGCACCAGATGGAATTGAAGGCAAGGGTTACGGCCAGCAACAGCAATTGTCTTACCGGTGACATCATAACCAATTATACCTTCAATATTTACGATTTGCCTACAGCCGACTTTGATATGGCACTAACGGCCTGTGCAAAAACGGATGTCAGTTTTACCGATAAAAGCATTTCCAATACCACCGATTTTTCAGTTTCAGAATGGCAATGGGACTTTGGCGACAATACGCCCATATCCAGGGAACAGAACCCGAAACATAGTTTTGCAGCCGGGAAAAAGTATACCGTAAAACTAACTGCAAAGTCAGGGGCTGGCTGTTATTCAAATGTGGTAGAAAAGGAGATTGAAATTTATCCGCTACCGGTTTCGGGTTTTACTACCGGTTTAAATACCTGTATCAATACCGATGTGGTTTTCAAAGATAAATCTACTATAGATGCGGGCCAGCAGATTGTAAAATGGAGCTGGGATTTTGGAGACGGCCATAAAATAGACAAAACAGATGCCAGTGACGTTAAAAATGCTTATGCAACGACCGGCAAGTACACCGTAACGCTGCTTACCACTTCAAAAAATGGCTGTGTCAGTGAGGCTTTTACCCAGCAGGTCACTGTGGCCGAATTGCCGGTGGCTGACTTTAGCCTTCCTGATTTTTGTTTGAACGACGGGGCTGCAGCCTTTACAAATAAGTCTTTAAACACTGATGGGACAGAAAATAACCTGAGTTATGAATGGAATTTTGGAGACACAGATCCGGCAGCAGTCAACAACATTTCCACCTCAAAGAATGGCAGCCATGCCTACAAGAGTACCGGTGTTTATAACGTGACTTTAAAAATAAAAAATACCAATGGCTGTGAGGTTCAGGTGTCCAAACCCTTTACAGTGAATGGGGCAGTCAAAGAAGCTGGGTTCAATATTCAGAATTCAGGGGACCTTTGCAGCAATACCGGTGTGGTCATTAACAATACATCGAGTGCTTATTTTGGTAACATTACCAAAATTCAGGTTTATCCCGATTTTGACAATGATCCGGGAAGGTTTATTTCCATTCCTTATCCAAAGGCCGAAGATATCCATTTAGATTACCCTGATTTTAGCGGGGCGGTGGCCAAAACCTATCGGATCAGATTGCTTGCCTTTTCAGGTGAAACCTGTTACCAGGAGATCTCTAAATCCATTAGCATGAACCCTTCACCAGAATTGGTGTTTGAGGATGTTCCGGCCGTTTGTGAAAACGGGGGAACGGTGTCCATTACCCAGGCTTCAGAAAAAAGAGGGGTGCAGGGAACCGGAAAATATAGCGGTACTTACATCAGTGAAGATGGTGTTTTTGACCCTAAAAGTGCCGGTGCCGGTGATTTTACACTGACTTATACTTTTACTTCGGACAAGGGATGTAAAGAAAGCATCAGTAAAACCATTACCGTGTTCAGGGCCTCCGATTTAAACATAGAACCTTTACAATATATCCTTGCCGGAGGAAGCATCCGCTTAATGCCAGCCATTAGTAAGGAACTGCAGGTCAGTTACAAATGGACACCATCTGTGGGATTGGACCATGACGATGTTCTGAATCCGCTTGCCTCGCCCCAGACAGATACAAAATATACCTTAACTGTAACCACCTACCAGGGGTGTCAGACCAGTACAGAAGTGCTGATCAAAGTACTTCAGGAATTCAAGGCACCAAATGCATTTAGTCCCAATGCAGATGGTGTTAATGATGTATGGGAAATCAAACACCTGGAAACTTACCCGGGTGCAACAGTAGAAATTTTTAACCGCTATGGAGAGCGGGTGTTTTTCAGCAGGGGATATGGGGTTCCTTTTGATGGAAATTATAAGAACCAGCCATTACCAGTTGGAACTTATTATTATATCATTGACCCAAAAAACGGTAGAAAAACAATAACAGGATCATTAACGCTAATCAGATAGAATTGAGAGTACTTTTTTACATTTTCTTATTTTTCATATTCAGTACCACTTGTTTTGCCCAGCAAAGGCCACAGTACACTCAATATATATTTAACAATTACCTGCTGAACCCGGCGTTGAGCGGAATTGAAAATTATACCGATATTAAGCTTGGTTACAGAAGACAATGGACAGGGATTGAAAATGCACCGGTCACCTCTTTTCTTTCGGCAAACTGGAAATTGGGGGATGATTATTTATGGCGCAACAGCCTTTCATTGCCCGATCGTGGTGACGATCCGATGAGCAGAAATTATATGCAGAATTATACCTCATCTCCTTCGCACCATGGGGTAGGGGTTACAGCAGTCCTGGATAAAACCGGTCCTATATCAAGACTGGACGTGAACCTGACTTATGCCTACCACCTGCAGTTGAACGATCAGTTGAATTTATCGGTGGGTGTGGCGGCCGGTGTATCCAGAATAGGCCTGGATGCGAATGCACTTCAGTTTGAATATCAGGACGATCCGGCATTACGTAATGCCATTGTGAGCCAGGTGAAACCGGATCTTGGTCTGGGTGTATGGCTTTACGGGGCCCGTTTTTTTGCCGGAGCTTCTGTACAGCAGGTCATTCCTCAAAAACTGAGGTTTTCAGGTGACCCGGTATACAATACCGGGAAAGATGTACCTCATTTTTTTGTTACCGCAGGTTATAAGATCTTTATAGATGAAGAAATTGCCATGACACCTTCAGTGATGGTAAAACAGGTGAGCCCGGTTCCCTTATCTGTAGATGCAAACCTGAAATTTGCATTTAAAGACCGGTTCTGGCTAGGCGGTAGCTACAGAAAAAATGACTCCTTTTCTGCAATGGCAGGCATTAACATCAACAAACTCTTTAACCTGACCTATTCTTACGATTTTGTAACTTCTGGTTTAAACAAGGTCAGTAACGGAAGCCATGAAATTGTTTTGGGTATCCAGCTGAACAACGTATACGAAGTGCTGAGTACCCAAAGAATGTGGTAATAGATTAAAGCTCCTTTCTTAAACGGGCAACAGGAATATTCATTTGCTCCCTGTATTTGGCCACCGTTCTGCGGGCGATATTGTAACCTTGTTCTTTTAAAATTTCGGTCAGTTTCTCATCTGCAAGCGGTTTTCTTTTATCCTCGGTACTGATGCAGTCTTCCAGGATCTTTTTAACCTCTTTATTGGACACTTCCTCTCCGCTTTCGGTTTGAATGGCTTCCGAGAAAAAGGATTTCAACAGAAAAGTACCAAATTCAGTTTGTACGTATTTGGAGTTGGCCACCCTGGATACCGTAGAAATGTCCATGTCTATTTTATCTGCAATGTCTTTAAGGATCATCGGACGCATTTTACGCTCATCGCCGGTCAGTAAATATTCATACTGGTATTGCATAATGGCGTTCATGGTTTTTAACAGGGTTTGCTGTCTTTGTTTTATGGCATCTATAAACCACTTTGCCGAATCCAGTTTTTGTTTGACAAATTGTACCGCTTCCTTTAATTTTTTGTCTTTCTGGGAAGCTTTGTCGTAATGGTCAAACATATCCAGATAGGAGCGGCTTACCCTGAGCTCCGGTGCATTTTTTGAATTGAGTGTCAGGATCAGTACTCCGTCATTATTGGAAATATGAAAATCAGGAATAATCTGAAGCTGTTTGGTGGTCACCTGATTGGAGTCACCTGGCTTAGGGTTTAACCTTAAAATTTCATTGATGATTTCTTTAAGCTCTTCACTTTGCAGGTTTAAGGATTTTTCCAGCTTGTCATAGTGTTTGCGCGTAAATTCATCTAAATGATGCTCCACAACCTGAATGGCTTTCTGGATAATCGGATTGGAAAGGTCCTTGCGTTTGAGTTGCAAAGTCAGGCATTCCTGTAAATCCCTTGCTGCAATTCCCGGAGGGTCAAAACTTTGGATCACTTTGAGCATTTCCAGTACGTCCTCTTCTTCCACCATTACATTTTGTGAAAAGGCAAGGTCGTCGATCATAGAGGTAATGGGCCTTCTTAAATAACCATCATCATCCAGGCTACCTATAATTTGCTTTCCTATAATAAAATCCTGATCAGAAAGGGGCACCAGGTCAAGTTGTTCCTGAAGGCTTTCAAAAAAGGTACTTTCAATGGCAATGGGCGTTTCTTTTTTATCCTCATCGTCATCACCGTTATTGTAAGAAGTACTGTAATCGTTTACACTGTCATCCTGTAAATAATCATCTACATTAAATTCATCTGTATTTTCCTCTTTGGAAGAAGGATCAAAATCATCAGGCCCGTCATTAAGGTCGTCGTATTCTCCTTTGGGTTCTTCTGCAATCATCAGACTTGGATCTTCCAAAGCCGGATTTTCTTCTAATTCTTCTTTTATTCGGGTATCCAAAGAGACAGTAGGGACCTGCAGCAGTTTAATGAACTGTATTTGCTGCGGTGATAGTTTCTGAAGTAATTTTTGTTGTAGATGTTGTTTTAGCATGTTCTAGGAATGTCATTTTACCCGTTCAAAAATAAGCATTTGGTTTAGATAAAAATAATAACACAAATTATATTATGCGAATTCATTGAAAGACTGGCACAAAATTGGCTTGGGACTTCGCAAATGTAAATATTATACGAAATCAGCAGCAGGCAGAAGGATGATTTTTACCCTTGTAAATGTGTAATCGTTCTCAATGAATGCTTTGATTATTGAAATAATCTTTATATTTTTAAGTAAATCATAACAAAATATTATGGGATTTGTAAAAGAATTTAAAGAGTTTGCCGTTAAGGGCAGCGTAATGGACCTCGCTATCGGGGTAATTATCGGAGGGGCATTTGGTAAGATCATCGATAGTATTGTCAACGATTTGATCATGCCGCTCATTTCTGCAGTCATCGGATCTGTAGATTTCAGCAATATGTATGTTGTGCTCAAGGGCACCGTCACCCAGGGACTGGCGCTTGCAGATGCTAAAAAGGTACCCGGAGCAGTTGTTTTTGCTTATGGTAATTTCATTACCGTAGCCTTGAACTTCTTCCTGTTGGCACTGGCAGTTTTTATGCTGGTAAAAGCCATTAATGCAATGAAACGTAAACAAGAAGCAGCCCCTGCTGCTCCTGCAGCCCCTACTAAGGAGGAAATCCTGCTTACAGAGATCAGGGACGTTCTTAAAGCAAAATAGATTAAAAAGTTCTTTTGATACCTGGGTCGGTTACAATAATGTAGTCACCCAGGTATTTGTATTTTTCCCAGTCCGGTTGTTTAAAATCTTCGGCCGAAAAACAGGAAATATTCGAGATACTCAGCTTGGGAAGAAGTTTCTTTAACTGCGCGAGCGTGCCCAGCTGTTCATCGCTGTGGAAGCGCCCGTTGAGCTGCAGGACTTTTGCATTTTTATTTTTTTTCAGGTAAGTGGCAATAGACCAGGCCATGGTGGCATCCCAGAAATTCTGGGTCTGGTAAATTTTCATACTGCCCATGCTGTGCCCGCCAAGGGTTTCGTTAAACTTGTCATAATACCTGCCCGTGGCGGTATCAATAGATAAAGGCGGAAGAAAAGCCCTGGAAGCTTCAGGCAGCGCCTTAAGGGCAGTAAGACCCGATCTGCTGACCATATTGCTGTACCTGGCCGCGGCATTGCCCCCGATTACAGGTAATTTGTTGGCTTTTGCAAATTCAATTAGGGGTTTGTAATCGTTGTAATTGTTCCAGGCCCTGGCCTCTTTAATGAAATTCTTTTCCGAAATGCAGCCCGACAGGTATTCATCAATAACCGGTTGTACATCCGTATGGAACATTTCCAGGGTCAATGCCGTTTTAGGGAAGGCAGCAAACATTTTTTTATAAATTTCTGCTTCCAGTGCATGACCGGTAGAATCGTTATGTTCTTCTCCAAAAAAAAGTACATCCGTATTTTTTAAACTCGCAACGAGTTCGTCTAGAGTGACCAGCTTTGCTTTTTTAGAATCATATATCTTGTAATTTGCGGTTTGGGTATCCTGTGCAAAAAGTGCAGCAGGTGCAAGGAGCACCAGGGCAAAGAGAAGAATTTTTTTCATGCCCAAATTAAAGGATAATTTTTTAGAGCCGGTGAAGTATTCTGTCATGAAAGCATCAGAACTATTTGTAAACTACCCCTGCAGCGGGGAATTCAATTGAGGTATTGGCAGCAGCCGGTTTTATTGTATCTTGTGGGAAAGATCAGGGCCGGTTAATCGGTGGATATAACTCAATATAATTATTGATGATATTTTACCGATGAAAAAATACCGTTCACCGGGTTTTTACCGGTTTACAGGTTAGAGGCCTTTTGCGGCTGGGGGATCATTAATATATTTGATTCAGATTTAAACACCGGATTGCAGGAAATGAAAGTGTAGCGCATCCGGTAAACAACAAAAGAAATGGAAAATTATAATATAAAAGACAAAAACCACTCCAACAGCATCTGGAGTGGTCTGATTATCCTCACTGTAGGTGTTGTCTTCTTCTTAAGAAGTTATGGTATTTATATCCCTCACTGGGTGCTGAGCTGGCATACCTTATTGATTGTCATTGGTCTTGTGGTCGGTTTCAAAAGAAATTTCCAGGGTGGGGGCTGGCTGATTATGGTCCTGATTGGCGGGTATTTTACCGTAGAGGATATTGCAGATGTGGATTTTAGTAAATACTATTTTGCCATAATTTTCATTGTCCTTGGACTGTACCTTATTTTACGTCCCAAAAGGAACCTGGAAGAAAGATGGAGAAGAAAAGAAGAACGCTGGAGAAGAAGGGGCGACCGCTGGAAATCCAGGTTCGGTGAGACGCCTTATGTTTATCCACAGCCCGAAGTTACCACTGAAACCGGACCTGCAGATGCAGCGACCGCTACAGATTCCTCCCGGGGTGGCGCTGATACAAAAGACATCCTGAATTCTGTAAATATATTCGGTGGCGCCAATCATATGGTGTATTCAAAAAACTTTAAGGGTGGAGAGGCCGTGGCGGTTTTCGGGGGATGTGAGATCAACCTGAGCCAGGCAGACTTTGAAGGTACAGTGACCATTGACATCGTGGCTATTTTTGGTGGGGTTAAAATCATTGTTCCGCCAAGCTGGGAGGTCAGGTCCGAAGTAACCGCAATTTTTGGCGGTGTGGATGATAAAAGGGCAGTGCCTCCTTTTAATGGAGAAGGTGCCAGAAAAATATTAATCATTGAGGGTGTGGCATTGTGCGGGGGCGTTGACATTAGAAATTTTTAAGATTTTGATTATGAAATGGTTCGCTGTGAAATATGTTTATCAGATTGTAAGCGGGGAGGGCAGCCATGCCCCGCAAATTGACGAACAGATCAGGTTACTGATATCACAAAATATTTCCGACGCCTGGAGTAAGGCGCAGGCACTGGCAAAAAAATTTCACCAGTCCTTTAAAAACATAAAAGGTGAAGAAGTAAGATGGGATTTCCTTTGCATTTCGGATGTAAAGGAAATCGATCTGCTGGAAGATGGCTGTGAAGTCAATTCAGTGATCCATGAGCCTGCAGATTATAAGGCTTTTATGGATGATGTAAACCGGCACAAGACCTTTCTTGCCGATGTAGTAGAAAACGTTCCAATTCATTAAAGCGTGACCACAAGACCCCTGTCAGTACCCAGAATACAAAAAATTGCCATTGGCGTTTTTCTGTCCTGCATTGCAATATTTGCTTTGCTGTTCAATTATGTACTGGATTTTAACTGGCTGATATCAATAGGGGACAGCGCCATAACGGTTTTGCTGCTGGCGATGTGCTGCATCATTTTCAGTACCTTACTGGGCTATTACCAGCCCAAAAGTGAACCTTTAATTTTTGTTTTTGTATTGACGCTTTTACTGGCCCTGTTTGTTACGTATTCCGCTAAGTTTGCATTGGGACTGGTTTTACTGGAAACCAAGTACCAGTCGTTTTTAGGTTATACCTTGCCTTTCAGGTTTGTTATTGTTTTTTTGTTTCTGGCCTGGTGGGCACTGGCCAATATTTTATGGTACAGGCTCGAAGAGCAATCTGAAGCCCAGGGACGTTTGTTTGCCGTGCAAAACCTGGCCAAAGAAGCAGAGCTTAATAAACTCCGCCACCAGCTGCAGCCCCATTTTCTGTTCAACAGCCTCAACTCTGTGTATGCCCTGACCATAGTGAACCCAAAAGAAGCAGGGCCTATGATCACAAAACTGGCTGCTTTTTTAAGGGGGACCCTGAAGCGGGATGATGAGGTTTGGGTGAGTGTTGCTGAAGAAATGGAGTATATTCAACTGTACCTGGACATCGAAAAGGTAAGGTTCAGTCACCGCCTGAATATTGAAATTTCCGTTGCCGAAAATACAATGGAACTGCGGCTTCCGGGAACTTTGTTACAGCCCATTGTTGAAAATGCCATTAAATTCGGATTGTACAACACCTCAGAAGCCATTACAATTTCCATAAATGTCAGTCTTGAAAATAATATGCTTTATATTAGTGTGAAAAATCCTTTTGATCCCGAAATGAAGGCAACCGGAGGGACCGGATTTGGATTGAATGCCATTAAGAGAAGATTGTACCTGCTCTTTGCCGATCAGGGACTTCTTAAAACCTCAAAAGAGGAACCAAATATATTTGTTACTGAGCTTAAAATACCACAAAATAATGATAAGAACTATACTAATTGATGATGAGCCGCTGGCCAGGGACATTATTAAGTTTTACCTGGAAAGTTACCCCGAAATAGAGGTGGTTGCAGAATGCAATGACGGTTTTGAGGGCCTGAAAGCCATTACTCAGTTTAATCCGGATTTTATTTTTTTAGATGTCCAGATGCCAAAAATTAGTGGTTTTGAAATGCTTGAACTGGTGGATGATGCGCCCGGGGTAATTTTTACTACGGCATTTGATGAATACGCCATAAAAGCTTTTGAGGTGAATGCTGTAGACTATTTACTTAAGCCAATCGAAAAAGAACGTTTTGACCTGGCCATGAAAAAACTGCCTTCCAAACTTGGTCAGGAAGAAGCCTCTACAAAAGAATTACTGGATTCGGTTTCTTTAAGCCCCGCGCACAACAATAGGGTGGTGGTTAAAAAGAATGGGGTTATTAAAATCTTAAACGTGATGGACATCCATTATTTTGAGGCCGATGATGACCAGGTTAAACTCAGTACCGCAGAAGGCATATATTATAAAAACAAAACCATGGGCTTTTTTGAACAGACCCTGGAACCCAGTCAGTTTATCCGGATCCACCGTTCTTATATCATAAACCTTTCCCAGATCACCAGGATGGAGCTGAAAGAAAAGGACAGTTATGTGGTGCTTTTAAAATCGGATATTTGGCTTCCGGTGAGTAAAACAGGTTACCTGAAGCTAAAGGCCGCATTGGGTTTATAGCCTTCCACAGTCGGTTTTAGGGTTTGAAAGGCACTTTATGAAATTAAATTTAAACAGTTTCTGATTGCATTTGCTTTTAAACAAAAATCCCACTATATTTGCACCTCTTATTTAAAAAATATATAGTTAAGATATAATACAGTTATGAAAAGAACATTCCAACCTTCGCAAAGAAAGAGAAGAAACAAACACGGCTTCCGCGAAAGAATGGCTACAGCAAACGGTAGAAGAGTATTAGCTTCCCGCCGCGCAAAAGGAAGAAAAAAATTATCAGTTTCTGACGAACGTCGTCACAAAGCATAATTTTGATTGCAGCACTTTAAGTGCTGGCAGATCAGAATGTCTGCAGGATTGCAATCAAAACATGAAAAAAACATTCTCTAAAGAAGAACGGTTATGCAGCAGAAAGTCACTAGACCTGTTGTTTAAGAACGGTTCTTCTTTTTTATTATACCCCTTTCGGATTTCCTCTTTATTTGTGCCTGCCGCAGATGCAGCTGCCGTTGAGGTGGTGATTAATGTGGCAAAAAAACGTTATAAAAGGGCGGTTGACCGAAACTTGCTCAAACGCCGCACCCGGGAAGCTTACCGTTTTCATAAACAGGAACACCTTTACAATCATTTAAAAGATTCTGGAAAATTATTGCTGCTGTCTATACAATTTATTGGTAAAGAAAAGCATGAATTCTCATTCATGGAAAAGAAACTGGCTGCTGCGCTAAAGAAATTATGTGCTAATCTGGAACTTCATGAAATTTCTTAAATTAGGTATTGGCTGGTTGTTTCTGGGACTGATCAAATTGTATCAATGGTTCCTGTCGCCTTTATTGGGGGCAAGTTGCAGATTTACACCCACATGCTCACAATATGGAATTGAAGCCATTAAAAAGCACGGTCCTTTTAAAGGGGGCTGGCTTACCCTGAAAAGAATCGGGCGCTGCCATCCCTGGGGCAAACATGGACATGATCCTGTTCCATAATTAAAAATCATTTATATTTGCAGCAATGGCTATAATACTTCAAATTGAAACGGCTACACAAACGTGTTCTGTTGCTTTATCCCGTAATGGTGAAACCCTGCTTGTCAAAGAAGAAACTGCTCAGAATATTCATGCCGGGAGTTTGACTTTATTTATAGATGAACTGATGAAAACAGCGGGGTTTACTTATCCTCAGCTGGATGCCATTGCCATCAGTAAAGGTCCGGGTTCCTATACGGGTTTGCGTATAGGTGTCTCTACAGCCAAAGGCCTTTGTTTTGCGCTCGATAAACCGCTTTTGGCCATTGATACTTTGAAAATGATGGCTGCCGGATTTGTCGCAAACAATAAAGGCTATAATGGCTTGATCTGCCCCATGATCGATGCCCGGAGAATGGAAGTGTATACCCGCATATTTAATGCGCGCCTGGAGCCTTTATCTGATACAGAGGCGAAAATCATTGACGCACAGTCTTTCGCTGACGAACTGAAAAACCAGCAGGTTACTTTTATGGGCGATGGTGCATTAAAATGTGCCGAAGTACTCAAAAATGAAAATGCATTCTTCTCTGAGGCGAATTTTAATTCTGCAGCTTATTTAAGCACACTGGCTATGGAAGCTTATGCACAGCAAAAATTCGAAGATGTGGCTTATTTTGAGCCTTATTATCTGAAAGATTTTATGCTGACCCAGCCAAAGAAAAAGGTTTAACTTATTTTTTCTTTTTCTTGAAGATGCCAAAAATGCTTTGGAAAAAGCTTTTCTCTTCTTCTTCTCCAACGCCTGGCATATGGCTGCTGTTTAGCGGGTGTTCGACCGTGCCCCCAAATTTAATAGCCATTCCCATGTAAAAGGAGGCCCCATAATAACCACTTCCGGAATTCTGGTCTTGTCTGGCGGCAATGGTTTTCAGCAGGTTGTCTGTGCCCAGATAAACTTCGAAATTGGGCGTCCGGTACATGCCTTGTATTCCGGCCATGAAAAAGCCGTTAAAGTTATAGGCGGGGGTCACACTGGCATAAAAGTTATTAAATTTCATGCTGTTGACAAAGGCAAAATCACCGCCTTTATAAAACAGGTTTTTTGAAACCACCACCATGGGCGTATAATTTCCATAGCCTTTGGAAACCGTTACATCGGCACTGGCATTGGTGGCACTGTAAAAACCATCCCGTTTATCCTTACCAGTCACCATATCTGTAATTTGCTGGTTGATTTCTTTAGAAGTCATTGTACCCGGATTGACAATAAGGCTTCCGCTGTTGAAGTTAATGTAATGAGAGTCGTTGTTCCATTTAATAAAACCCAGGTCCTTTACATTTGCCATTAAAAAGACCCCGCTTTTGGCTTTATAACTGGTCCCAAAGCTAATTGAAGCACCAGGGTTTTTGAAATTTGGTAAATAGGAACTTGTGTTCAGGTCTTTGAAGTACAGGAAATTGGCTTTGTAAAGCCCCCTGAGGCGAACATCAAGGATGTCATTGCCCGTGCCGTCTTTGTACACTGCAAAAGAGGAACGGTCTATGTCCAGGGAATTATAGGTAACCCCGCTGAGTAAACTGAATTTTATCCCAAAAGACAGTTTTTTGTTAAAGTCTTCCCTGTAATTGACGCTAAACTGGTGATAAGATTGCCCGCTGCCATAGTTGTTGAAAATGTCGTTATAGCTGCTGTTGGTGAATCTTTTGTAGCTGTCCACCAGGGCAAGGCTCTCATTGGTGTAATTGAGCCGGGCATCGGTCCGCACCTGCCAGGAAAACCCAAGTTCTTTATGGTATTTATAAGACTGGAAAATCCGGAAGGTAAGCAGGTAAATATTGGTGTTCTGGTAAAGTTCATTTCTTTTTCCCTCCCCGATAGGAATGCCCGAAGCGTTAAAAACCTGATCGGCAACCAGTCTTCTGAGGGTATAATTTGCATCTCCTTTATTGGTGCCATTGATCCCAAGGTTTGGCAATAGGAAATTGGAGGCAAATTTTCTGGAAGAATCTAGTGTAAATGCCTTTTGGGCCGGGTTTTCAAAGGCATCAAACAATGTTCTGCTGTTGTACAGTGCATATTGCTGTGCGTAGGATTTCGTTGCAGACAGTAATAAAAAGCAAATAAAAAAGCGCTTCATTTTAAGGGGAATAGATCGTTTTAAATCTAGGTATTTTTTATTTGTTTTCTGATATAATAATTCGGCTAATATCCGCGGTTGGAACCTTTAATTAAAGTTGCGAATTTGTTCTAAAAAAACCAGGTGGCAATTGGAAAATAAATAGGTGATCATTAGATGATAACTATATAAATGACCCTGTTATCACCCTGTTAAGACCCTGTTAGCACCCTGTTACCACATAGTTATTTTTAAACAGCACATTCGCCATTGTCAAAGCAAAAATAAACTGTGAACCAACTAAAAAAAGACGATCATTTATCCGCTTTGGAAAGAGGTTTTACACTTAAGGAAGGAGGGCTTTTTGAGCTTCTGTTTTTTTACTGATCAGCAGGTTAGACTGGAACTTTTTATTTTCACTTTGAAGCTGATAAATCATAGAGCTAAACTGGCCTATATGTTGTCTGGAATTAAAGAATTCAAAAGCAGGTCTGAACAGGTCGTGTAAAGCAATATCCTCGGAATTTTTCTGGTCCAGGTAAAAAACAATATTTGAACTCGCAGGAAGCTGCGCACAGGCGTCTGCATATTCCTTTTTTGTAAGGAGTTGTGAATTGCTGCGGTAACTGTTTAAAAAGGTCTGTATATTTTCTGCACGATTTGAAAAAACCATATAGTTATCGATAATGGTATAATAGGGTGTTTTAAACTTTTCAAAAGGGGCCCCGAAGTACCAGTACAACAGCATGGGTTCTTTCAGGACTTTTATATCTTCCGAAACATTTTCGCTAATGTCCAGTAGCAGTTGCGCAAGCTTATCTCCGTTTTTTAGGTTAATAGCACCCATTTTTTCGGTATTTTTCAACTGAAAGTTCAGCAGCTGATCTTTAAAATATTTAGGGAAGGTCTCCTCCAGGTTGAGGTGGTATTTGCTGTTCAGCGCGGCAATGGTCTGCTCTTTAGGCATGTTTTTCTGTTGCAGCCATTTGCCCAGGCCTTTGCTCCACTGGTTGTAGTCTGAAATGCTGTAAATGGTATAGTTTGCAGTTTGTTCAGGAAGAATCGCATCAATAGTTGTTTTGCCGGCCTTTAAACTGGTAAAAAGATTAAGGTAATTCTGTTCCTCTTTGATCACCGTACTTCCGGTAAACAGGATCTTTTCTTTACTGTAATTGTAATTCAAACTGGCGAAAGCATTTTGCCGGTGAAGCAGCTGAAACAAGGAACTGGATGCAGTTGGGCTCAGTTTTTTGAACAAATCTTCTAAACGGTTAAAATCAACATACAGACTGGCCAGGCTATTTTTGTTAATTTTTTCTGTTGTTTTAATGTATTCTGCAAAGTCCCGGTTTGTTTTTTGTTCCTGTGCAACATCCGTTTGGGAAAGCAATTTAGGATCAGGGGAAAGCTGCAGCAGGTTTCCTTTTTGGCTCAGGTAAAAAGAAGAATCCTTTTGGAAAGATATTTTAGCGATTTTTTGCATTTGTTCTACAGAAAAACCGCTCATTTTCAGGGTGTTTAAAAGGGCTGCCGGGCTAGCACTTTCATTTAGCTGGGTACTGATTGTATAGGTAATGCCCTTGTGCTGGTCCGGGATCAGACTGATGTAAATCGTTTCTTTATGAATGAACCTGTTGAGTTCTGTCTTTTCTAGTATGTTTTTTTTCAGGGATTGCAATGCCCTGAGGTTTTCCTCAGAAAGCAGCCCCTGTAAAAGGTCCTGGCTTTGTAAAAGGTCAAGGACACTTTTATTGTTTTCTACACTAAATACAAAACCAGACTGGGCAGTGGCGGCAAACAGGCTGCTGTCATTGCTTTGTGTATCCTTATTCAGCTTGGAGAAATAAAGATAGGCAAGACAGATCATCCCTGCCAGTAAAACAACGATAGTAAAATAGATCTTTTTCATTTGATGTTAAAAGCCGGTTTAAATTTGTGCAGGGCCCTGTTATGGTTTTTACTGGCGACCAATCGCTTTTTTTGAACAAGGGGGATGTCCGGCTCCACAGAATTTGTTTGGCCAATTCAAAAATAAGCTATAAATAATAGATAACATAAAATTAAGTCACCTTAATCTAAATTAAATTTATATCCGGCCAGGACTAAGAAAATGCCCCTTATTTTGCTATTTTTATCGCTCAATAAAAAAGCTGATTTGAAATGAACAAAAGAATAATTTTAACTGCTTCTTTTTTTGGTGCTCTTGCAGTGATACTGGGTGCTTTTGGTGCCCATGGCCTGAAAAGCGCTATAAGCAGCGAATCTTTAAGTATTTGGTCAAAAGGGGTTGAGTATCAGTTTTATCATGTCTTTGCCTTATTGTTTCTTTCTACCTTTGGCAGGTTCAGAAATAAACTGATTGACCTGGCTTACTTCTCTTTTACGGCCGGCATCGTCCTGTTTTCAGGATCCCTTTATTTGCTTGCAACTAAAGAATTGTCACAGATCTCATTTGTAAATTATATTGGACCGGTCACACCTTTAGGAGGTTTATTTTTAATTCTGGGCTGGATATTGCTGTTGTTTGCCGCGCTAAGACACCGTTAATGCATAATTTCAATGATTCTGATTTTGTAGAAAGAGAAACACTTTTTATTGAAGTGATTTTACCGCTTTCTCTTGCAAAAAATTATATATATAGAATTCCCTTCGACTTAAACGATCAGATTGCGGTTGGAAAAAGGGTCATCGTACAGTTTGGAAAAAACAAAATTTACACCGCACTGATCAAAAGCATTAGCACCAAAGCTCCCGAACTTTACGAAGCCAAATACATTATTGATGTAGTGGACCAGGTTCCGGTGGTAAATGGAATGCAGCTGGAGTTTTGGAACTGGATGACCGAATATTACATTTGTAATGAGGGGGATGTGATGTCTGCCGCTTTACCCGCAGGACTTAAACTCACCAGCGAAACCATTATTATTTTAAGGGAAGACGATCAGCAGGACCTGTCGGATCTTGGAGAAAAAGAAATGGTGCTTATGGACGCCTTGGCGCAGAAAAAGCGTTTGTCCATTGACGATATTGCGAAACTGCTGGGGCAAAAAACAGTTTTTCCCATCATTAAACTGCTCATTAACCGGGAACTGGTTTATATTGCCGAAGAGGTCGTTGAAAAATATAAACCGCTTCTAAAATCTTTTATTTCTTTAAATCCTTTTTACAACGAACAGGACAACCTGAAAGAGTTGTTTTCTGTACTGGAAAGGGCACCCAAACAAATGGATGCTTTACTGGCTTACCTGACTTTATCCAAGCAAACTGCCCAGTTGTCCAAACAGGAACTGATGGAATACAGCAATTGCGGACCTGCGGCGATCAAAGCCATGATTGATAAAGAGATTTTTGTGCAGAAAAAAAGACCGGTCAGCAGGCTTAATGATCAGAACGATGAAGACATTCTGAATTTTAAGCTGAGTGAAACTCAGGAAAATGCTTTGCAACAGGTTAAAAAAGAACTGGAACAAAAAGAAGTGGTCTTGCTGCACGGGGTTACCGCTGCGGGGAAAACACAAATTTATATCCGTTTAATCGAAGAAGCATTGGCCAATGGTGGCCAGGCCCTTTTTTTATTGCCTGAAATTGCCCTGACCACGCAGATTGTGGAAAGGATAAAACAATATTTTGGAGATGCAATTGGGGTTTACCATTCTAAGTTTAATGATTTTGAACGGGTGGAAATCTGGAATAAAGTATTAAACGGAACCTATAAAATCATTCTTGGAGCAAGGTCTGCTATTTTTCTGCCATTTAATGACCTTAAGTTTATCATTGTCGATGAAGAGCATGAATCTTCTTATAAACAGCAAGACCCCGCACCAAGGTACCAGGCCAGGGATGCGGCGGTTTATCTTGCCCATCAACATAAGTCAAAAATAGTGCTGGGCTCGGCAACGCCATCCATAGAAAGCTATTACAACGCACAGAACGGAAAGTACGGGCTGGTGTCTTTAACGGGGCGTTTTGGAGGTGTGCAGCTGCCCCTGCACGAAGTGGTCAGCATTTCTGAACAGACAAAGAAAAAGAAAATGATTTCTTATTTTTCAAGTGTACTCATCGATGATATTGCCACTTCCCTGGAGCAAAAAGAGCAGGTCATTCTTTTTCAGAACCGCAGGGGTTACGCGACCATTATGATTTGCGCCACCTGTGGTTATACCCCAAAATGCGTTAACTGTGATGTGAGCCTGACCTATCACAAAAGCAGTGGAAAACTGCACTGCCATTATTGTGGTTATCATGAAAACAGCTTAAAAATCTGTCCGGCCTGTGGTTCGGTACATATTGAACAAAAAGGATTTGGTACCGAGCGGGTAGAAGAGGAATTGAGCCTCATTTTTCCAGAGGCCCGTATTGCCCGTCTGGATGTAGACAGCACCCGGACCAAAAACAGTTTGCAGAAAATTATAGCCGATTTTCAGGAAAAGAAAACCGATATTCTCATTGGGACCCAAATGGTGGCCAAAGGATTGGATTTTGATCATGTAACACTAATTGGGGTCATCAACGCCGATACCCTGCTGAATTTTCCGGATTTCAGGGCTTTTGAAAGAAGCTTCCAATTGCTCACCCAGGTATCCGGAAGGGCCGGACGCAGAGAGAAGCAGGGAAAAGTTTGTATACAGGCTTATGACGATGACCACAGGATCATTAAACAGGTGGTGGAGAACGATTACATTGGTATGTACAATGATGAAATCGAAGAACGCAGGCAGTTTAATTACCCGCCTTTTTCAAGACTAATTTTTATCACCCTGAAACATAAGGATGCCAATGTTTTAAATGCAGCTTCACATCATTTTGCCCATGTGCTCCGTTCCAGGCTTGGACCAAGGGTGCTGGGGCCCGAACAACCCCTGGTGTCCAGGGTCAGAAGTTATTACATTCGTCAGATCATTATCAAATCCGACAGGCACACGGCCATTCCAAAAGTAAAAGCCCTGCTCAAAACAGAGATCACTACTTTTAATGCCGAGAAAACTTTTAAAGGTGTGATCATACAGCTGGATGTAGATCCTTACTAGGCCTAATTTATTAAGGTTGATTGTGTGCAGGTTACCCCTAATGTGGAGGATTAAATGATTTTCATGGCCCCGATTAGATTTCAAACTCCTATTTTTGGGATACAATGGCATATAAGTTTGTAGATAATTACAGGGAAAGAGGCGCAAGAAAAAAGCTGGTTGAACATTTAAGATCACGAGGGATTGCAGACAACAAGGTATTGGATGCGATTGCCAAAGTTCCGCGGCATTTTTTCTTCGATGAGACTTTCTGGAACCAGGCTTATAAAGATATTGCCTTTCCTATTGGCGATGGACAAACCATTTCACAACCTTATACGGTCGCTTACCAGACAGAACTCCTTCATATTAAAAAAGGAGATAAGGTTTTGGAAATAGGTACCGGATCAGGTTACCAGACCTGCATTTTAATGGAGCTGGGTGCAAATGTATTTACCATTGAACGTCAGGAAAGCATTTACAGACATACCATAAAAGTTTTGCCGGGAATGGGCTATCATGCCAATTTCTTTTTTGGAGATGGCTCTATGGGCATTGCAGAACACGCGCCCTACAACAAAATTATTGTTACGGCAGGAGCGCCTTTTGTTCCGGAAATTTTGTTAAAACAACTTAAAATTGGGGGCATTCTGGTTATCCCGGTCGGGGATGAACATGCACAGAAAATGGTTACTGTGATCCGGGTAAGCGAAACAGATTTCGAAAAAATAGAACTGGATACTTTCCGTTTTGTGCCTTTGGTAGGGGATCAGGCCTGGTAATTAAAATTTCATGGCCCGGTCCAGCTCTCTTTTGGATTCCCTTTCTTTGATGCTGTCCCTTTTGTCAAATTCTTTTTTACCCTGCGCCAGTGCAATTTCAATTTTTGCAAAGCCACGTTCGTTGGTGAAAATTCGTAAAGGCACAATCGTATAACCCTTTTCTTCGCTTTTTATTTTAAGTTTTTTAAGTTCCCTTTTTTGCAAAAGCAGTGCCCTGTCCCTTTTTATGTCATGGTGATAAAAGGAACTGTGGCTGTATTCGGAAATATGGAGGTTTCTGACATAAAGAATATTACCTATAAACA
Source organism: Pedobacter nutrimenti (assembly GCF_003208655.1). Taxonomy (GTDB): domain Bacteria; phylum Bacteroidota; class Bacteroidia; order Sphingobacteriales; family Sphingobacteriaceae; genus Pedobacter; species Pedobacter nutrimenti. Next base: position 104,297 of record NZ_QKLU01000001.1, read on the forward strand.
TGCAGAAAGCATCTGATAGGTTGGCTTTTCCCTGGCGTATCGCTTTGATCTCCGTACCCAGCAAGGCCAGTCCGGCATTAAATTTTTCAACAATATGGTAGTCGAAATAGGCCCTTTTATTCTTTATTTGTATATCGTTCTTCATAAGAATCCGCTAATATCCGAAAGAATTGCCGATTAACATTAATTAATCGTGAAATTTATCTTTCGGGAAAGTGTTATTGGTGAAAAAAGCAGGGTTTATCTGACAATCAATACCGGAATGTTTACTTTATGTCTGACTGCATCGACGGTGGTGCCAAAAATCAAATCTTTAAGGCCTTTATGCCCATGCGCACCCATCACCAAAAGTTCGAGGTTTTGCGCATGACTGACGGCCGCAATTTCGGTGGCTGTTCTGCCAAAACCAATATGGGGCCGGGCATGATAACCCAGCTCGGCAAGATTGCTGCAGTATTTTTCCAGGTTATCGGCATCACTTTGTGTTTCGTGGTCTAAAGCCGACTGTCCGTGGTAACGGGCAACAGCGGTTTCGACCACATGGATCAGGTGGTATTCTGCTTTTTTACCACCCTGAATGAGTGCATGACGAATGGTGTTGCGGTCGTTTTTTGAAAAATCTACCGGAATGCCTATCCGGGTATATTCAATTTTTTCGACGGTGCCAATGTCCAGGGCCGTACCGTGTGGCACACTGGTGGCCTGCAATTTCCGGGACAGAATGGGGTGAATAAATACATAAATGAGCAGTAAACCAATCAGCATGGCCAGTGGGACAATCAGATAGGAAACATACCATAAACCAGGCTTGTTCCACCCTGAAATTTCCTCCGCGACCAGTTTTACGTTTAACACGACAATGACCAGCGCACTGGTCCAGGCCAGAATTTTAGTCCATTTTCCAATGGCAAATTCTTTCATTTCTTTTTTATCAGAGGTAAAATGGATCAGCGGAATAACAGCAAAACCCAGTTGCAGGCTCAATACCACCTGGCTTAGGATCAGCAGGCCGCTCAAAGCATCGCCTCCAAAATAAAGAATTGTGAAAAATGCCGGTATAATGGCCAGAAGCCGGGTGATCAGTCTTCTTAACCAGGGTTGTATCCTCAGGTTTAAATGTCCTTCCATAATGATCTGTCCGGCCAGTGTACCAGTTACTGTAGAACTTTGTCCTGCGGCAATCAAAGCAATGGCAAAAAGGGCAGGGGCTATGCCTCCGAATATATGCTCCAGCAGTTTATGGGCGTCCTGTATTTCGGCGACTTCATGATGACCGTTTTTATAAAAGGCGGCAGCGGCCAGGATCAGAATGGCAGCATTGACAAAAAAAGCCAGGTTGAGCGCTACAGCGGTATCAATAAAATTAAATTTTATCGCTTCCTTAATGCCCTTAAAGTCTCTTTTGAACTTTCGGGTCTGTACCAGTGAAGAGTGCAGGTAAAGGTTGTGCGGCATTACGGTGGCCCCGATAATCCCTATGGCAATGTATAAGGCTTCACCTGAAAGCATGCTGGGTTTAAAACCCGCCGCAATTTCTTTTAAGGAAGGTTCTACGATAAACATTTCGACCAGAAAAGAAATGCCCACAATAAAAACCATAGAAACAATAAAAGCCTCCATTTTGCGCATGCCCTTATTCATCAGAAAAAGCAGCAGCACGGTATCAAAAATAGTTAAACTGATGCCCCAGATGAGCGGCAATTTAAACAGCAGTTGTAAGCCTATGGCCATTCCAATAATTTCGGCCAGGTCACAGGCCACAATGGCGGTTTGGGCAAGGATAAACAAAGGAATATTGGCCCATTTGGGATAGGTGTTCCTGGAAGCCTGTGCCAGATCCAATCCACGGACAATGCCCAGGCGGGCACTAAGGGATTGTAAAAGAAGGGCAATCAGGTTGGACATCAGTAAAATCCAGATCAGCTGATAGCCAAATTTACTTCCACCGGCAAGGTCTGTGGCCCAGTTTCCCGGATCCATGTAACCCACACTCACCAGATAGGCGGGTCCTATAAAAGAGAGAATTCTTTTCCAGCCGGTGCGTTTACCTGTATCTATACTTTGATGTACTTCACTTAAAGATTCGGAATTCTTCATATTATAATTTCATCAATAGGTTTTTGGCGACTTCTTTGCTAATGCTAATTTTTTTTTGTTCAAGCAGAAGTTCTATGGAACCATCAAATGGGTTGATGTCTTCTACGCTAATCTGGGTGCCCAGGGTGAGACCGGTTTTTTCAAGATACTTTAAAAATTCTGCGGAATGTTCTGTCACACCGATAATGGTGCCCTGCTCCCCAGGCTGTAGTTTGCTAAGCTTGGTGACGGCCGATTCTTCAAAATTGCCCTGCTGGTCGGGGATCGGGTCCCCGTGAGGGTCCCGCTTGGGGTAACCCAGAAATTCGTCAAGGCGCCGGATCAGTAAATCAGAATTTACATGTTCCAGTTCTTCTGCAATTTCATGGACTTCATCCCATTTGAAGCCCAGGCTTTGCACCAGAAAAAGTTCCCAGAGCCGGTGTTTTCTTACAATACCAATGGCCGTTAGTTTTCCTTTTTCTGTGAGGCTAACCCCCTGGTATTTTATATAGTCTACCAAATTTTTATCTGCCAGCTTTTTCATCATATCGGTCACCGAGGCAGGTTTTGTTTTAATTTTTTCGGCAATGGCGTTGGTTTGTACCGTTCCATTGCTTAAAAGCGATAAATGGTAAATGGCTTTTAAATAATTTTCTTCTGTGAAAGATTCCATTTATAATTATTCTGATGTTTTATAATTATCTAAATATAAAGTTAGGCAAATCTAAATAAATACAAAAGAATTAATTGTATTATTTAACAGTTTTCATAAAATAAAATTTGGCGATGTGTAGGTCTTTATTATATCTTTGACTTAAATAAAGAAACTATGGCAGCAGAAATCGATAAAATAGATTTTAAAATTTTAAAACTTTTACAGGAAAACGGGAGGATTACAAATTTACTTTTATCCCAGGAGATCGGCCTGTCTCCTGCACCAACATTGGAAAGGGTTAGAAAACTGGAAACTTCGGGCTTTATTAAAAGCTACCATGCACTGGTAGACGAAGAAAAACTGGGTTTGGGTATAAAAACCTTTATTCAGGTCCAGCTGGATTTCCATAAAAACAATACCATCCAGATTTTTCTCGACGAGGTAAACCAAATTAAGGAAATTACAGAATGTCATCACGTTACCGGTCAGGCAGACTTTTTACTAAAGGTATATGTCAATGACATTAAGGCTTATGAACGTTTGATTATGGACAAAATCAGCAAGATCTCAGTGGTTAAAACTTTTCAAACCATGATGATCATGTCCACAACCAAAAAGGAACCGATTGTTCCCTTGGAATATTAAGAGCTAATTCTCCAGTCTATTGGAGCAGCACCTTGTTCAATTAATTTTGAATTGGTCTTTGAAAAATGTTTGCAGCCAAAAAAGCCATTATAGGCCGAAAAAGGAGAGGGGTGTGCTGCTTTAAATAAGGTATGCCTGGAAGGGTCAATTAAAACTGATTTGTTCTGGGCATACTTTCCCCATAATAAAAATACAAGTCCTTCTTTGTGGGCAGAAAGTTCTGTAATGACTTTATCTGTAAAAATCTCCCAGCCTTTTCCCTGATGCGAACCAGGTTCATGCGCCCTTACTGTTAAGGTGGCATTGAGTAAAAGTACACCCTGATCGGCCCACTCGGTCAGTTGTCCGTGAGCCGGCGTTTTAAAATTTTCTACATCGCTTTCCAGTTCCTTGTACATGTTTTTTAGGGAAGGCGGAACCGTAATGCCTTTTTGTACAGAGAAGGATAAGCCATGCGCCTGTCCTGGTCCGTGATAAGGATCCTGGCCCAGAATGACCACTTTAACCTTGTCAAAGGGGGTATGGTTAAAAGCGTTAAAAATATCGGCACCCCTTGGGTAAACGGTATGGCCTTTTTGTTTCTCTTCCAGTAAAAAAGCTTTAAGAGACTTCATGTAGTCCTGATCAAATTCTTTTTCCAGCCTGGCCAGCCAGCTGGGTTCTAATGCTGCCGACATAAAATTATTTTGAGACGATGGCCAGTAAATCTTTTTCAAGACTTTGTCTTGGGCTTTCAACGATACGCCCGCTTTCTTTACCATCTTTAAAAACGATAAAAGTAGGCACCCGCTCTATATTTAAATTGTCGATAAGACCGTTCTCTGCTTTTTTGTTGCCATCAACACAAATCAGTGTAATGTTCTTTTCAGCAAAACCTGCAGCGTCCAGTACCTTGTAAAAATGAGGGACCTGTAATTTACTGTCCCCGCACCAGGTACCCAGTACAATGGTAATTTTTTTACCCGACAATAAAGGCTTTAAACTGTGTATCACAGTATCATTCACCGTATAATTAGGATATTCCAGGTCATACCTTTCCTTAAATTCAGGAAAGGACACCAGGTGTTTTCTGTCACAGGTATTGATCATAATTTCTTTGTTTCTGGAGTTGTCTTTTACTTGTTTGTTCAGGTCCTGCGCTTTTAATGCAGATGCGGCAAGCAGGCACAAAAATAAGCTGAGCATTCTTTTCATTGGAATATAATTTATTGCTGCTATGAGCGGTATTTAGCATAACATGCCGCAGATCCAGCCTGGTTTTGGGATACAATTATTTTTTTGCTGAAATTATAACTTTAAATCTAATTTCTGGTATTTAAACACGATATTTGCAGAAAAAATTACAATAATAATATGCCAAACATAGTTCGTTTAATTTTAGGTTTTGCAATACTTGGCGCCGCCGTTACCCTGATGGTATTTGGCTTTTGGGGCTGGGGTATTTTAGCCGTGTTTATCAGTATTTTAGTGATCGTTACTTACTTTTTTAATGAAAATATGCTGCTTGCCCAATGGTTCCTGCGTAAGGACAATATGGCCAAGGCAGAAAGTTATCTGAAAAGAATTACCAATTATGAGAAACAACTGATCCGTGTTCAGCAAGGGTATTATAACCTGTTGATTGGTTTAATCGAGTCCAGAAAAGCACCAATGCAATCAGAGAAATATTTTAAGAAAGCACTTTCTTTGGGTTTACATATGGATCACAATGTGGCTTTGGCTAAATTAAGCCTGGCTGGTATTGCAATGGGAAAAAGAAACAAAAGAGAAGCGCAGATGTATTTAACGGAAGCGAAAAAGGCCGATAAAAATAAATTACTGGCCGATCAGATTAAACAAATGAAAGATCAGCTGGGTATGCTCGATAAGCAGCAGCAGGTTAGATACAGATAAAAAAAAAGCCACAGATCATGTGGCTTTTTTTATTTATCGCTTAAGCGGTCAAAATTTTCTTCTTCCATAGAAGCGGTAGTCCTGCTGATGATGTCGTCCTCGTAATCATCCTTAGACCGGTTAAAAAAGAGTTGCTCGGACTGAATGCGCTTAATCAATTGACGGATCAACGACAAGTCAAAAGCCTCTTTCTTTAATTTAATGCAATATTCGTTTTCTGTTATTTCAAGACTTGAGTTGTTCATAAGTCAACAAATTTATTTGCCTAAAATTAAAAAAGGCTTACTATAATTTCTTATCGTAAGCCTTTAAATTTATGTTATCTCTTTGTTAAGAGAACCAGGCAGTTACCTCTTCTTTAGAAGGCATAGCAAGCTCCAGTTTTAGTTTTTTACGCATGCCGCCAAGGTCGTTAAAAACCTTGTTGGGATTAGCGCTTTTAAAATCTTCAACGGTATTGAATCCCATTTTACGGATGGCTTGTACCCAGTCTGCAGGAATGCCTGCATTGACAAAATCTTCATCACTGGTTACTTTCTCTTTTTTCTCCGGACGCATCTGAGGGAAAAACAATACTTCCTGGATGGTGCTTTGATTGGTCATCAGCATCACCAAACGGTCTATTCCGATACCCAAACCAGAGGTTGGAGGCATACCATATTCCAGGGCACGGATAAAGTCATCATCCATGACCATGGCTTCATCATCACCTCTGGCAGCCAGTTTAAGCTGATCTTCGAAACGTTCTTTCTGGTCAATCGGATCGTTCAGCTCTGAATAAGCATTTCCTATCTCTTTACCCATCACAAAAAGCTCAAAACGTTCAACCAAACCAGCCTTGCTTCTGTGTTTTTTGGCAAGCGGGGTCATTTCCAAAGGGTAATCTGTAATATAGGTCGGCTGGATCAAATTGGCTTCTACTTTTTCGCTGAACAGTTCATCCACCAGTTTACCGCGTCCCATAGAAGAATCGATTTCAATGCCCAGTTTTTTACAGGTTTCCTTCAACTGTTCTTCGGTCATTTGGGAAACATCAATACCTGTATATTTTTCAATCGACTCGTACATGGTCAGTTTTTCATAAGGCCCTTCAAAGTTGATGTTATGTTCACCTACCTTTACAATGGCCGAACCATGAATGGCCGTGGCAATTTTTTCCAGACATTCTTCCACCATGCCCATCATCCAGATGTAGTCTTTATAGGCAACATAGATTTCCATAGAGGTAAACTCCGGATTATGGGTACGGTCCATGCCTTCATTTCTGAACATTTTTCCGAACTCATACACCCCGTCAAAACCAGCTACAATAAGTCTTTTCAAATAAAGCTCATTGGCAATACGCAGGTATAAAGGCATATCGAGCGTATTGTGGTGCGTGGCAAAAGGACGTGCAGCAGCACCACCATGAATTGGCTGTAAAATAGGGGTTTCCACTTCCATCCAGCCCTGCTCATCAAAGTAGTTCCGCATGGTGTTGATCACTTTGGAACGGTTGATGAAAATCTGTTTGAAATCCGGATTGACCGTTAAATCTACATAACGTTGTCTGTAACGCAATTCCGGATCTGTGAAAGCATCAAAGGTATTTCCTTCTTCATCACGTCTGACTACCGGTAGCGGTTTTAAAGATTTAGACAGTAATTTAAGTTCGGTAACGTGCAGGGAAATTTCACCGGTCTGTGTGGTAAACATATAACCTTTAACACCGATAAAGTCGCCAAGGTCCAGCAGTTTTTTGAACACCGTATTGTATAAGGTTTTGTCTTCTCCCGGACAAAGATCATCTCTTTTTAAATAGATTTGCAGCCTACCGGTAGAATCCTGTAATTCCACAAAAGAAGCACTTCCCATAATCCTTCTGGACATGATCCTTCCGGCAATGCTGATGTTCTTATAGGCTGTTTTATCTCTTTCGTAGTTTGCTAAAATATCTGCTGCATTGGCATTGATTTCAAATGCTTCAGCAGGGTAGGGTTCGATACCCAATTCACGGAGCTGACTTAAGGAATTTCTCCGCAGCAGCTCTAGTTCTGATAGTCCTGTACTCATATCTCTTTTATATGCGGCTGGTTGCCGTATAGCTTTTTTGAATTGTATTTTAAAATTAGGTAAATTTAAGAATTTGAAGTCTCATTTATGGAGCTAATTTGAATTATAGAAGCGAAAATTCAAATTATTCACTTTCAACGGATTCTTTGTACATCTCATCGATGTCGGCTGCATATTTTTTCTCTATTACCTTCCTTTTGGGTTTCATGGTCGGGGTGATTTCGCCTTCGTCCATACTAAAGGGATTTCGTTTCACCTTAAAGTTTTTGATCCGCTCAAACTTGGCCAGTTCCCCGGAGTATTTGCGGATGTCCTGTCCGATCCAGTCTTTAATCTCCTGGTTTTCAATAAACAGGTCTGGCGCTGCAAAAAAAGAATCGGGCAGTTTAAAAGCTTCTTGTAAATTTTCACGGTTTGGAATAACAATGGCTGTCAGGTATTCCCGTTTGTCACCAATTAAAAACAATTGTTCAATTTTAAGGCTTTTCAGGTAAATGTTTTCAACAGGACTTGGATAAACATTTTTTCCAAAAGCATTTACAATCATGTTTTTAAGGCGGTCTGTGATCTGTAAATTGCCTTTATAGAAACGACCTATATCTCCGGTATGGAACCAATTGTTTTTATCTATAGCTTCTGCAGTTTCAGCAGGTTTGTTAAAATAACCCTGCATCACACAATGTCCGCGCACAATGATTTCTCCTTCTGCACATTCAAAATCCGGATCAAAAGTATCATGTGTCTGAATGCTGATCATCTCTTTGGTTTCCACATCCTGTATTCCAACCTCTATGCCCGGAATGATGCGGCCAACGGTTCCATAAACTTGTCTGTCGTACTCTGTTACAGCCATAACGGGTGAGGTTTCGGTAAGGCCAAAACCTTCCAGTATTTTAATACCCAGGTTCCCGAAAAATTCCCCGACGTTTTTTGGCAAAGCGGCTCCACCGGAAATCATAAACTTTAGCCTTCCTCCGGTTTTCTCCTTGATTTTACTGAAGACCAGTTTTTCGGCAATGGCTTTTTCAGCAGAAAGTAATATACCTGGTGTTTTTCCAGCTTCTTTTTTTCTTCTGTAATCCTGTCCTGTTTTCAGGGCCCATAAAAATATTTTAGCTTTCAGACCGCCTTCAGCTGTTCCGCTTTTTATCGCTTTATCATGTATCCTTTCCAGTAGGCGGGGTACACAGCTCATTACGGTTGGCCTAATTTCGGCCATGTTTTTTGCCAACAGTTCCAGACTTTGGGCATAGGCTATTTTGCAGCCCTGTGCGCAGCAGACATGGTAAGTTGCGGTTCGTTCAAAAACGTGCGACAAGGGTAAAAAAGAAAGAAAAGTCTCTGTTTCATCAATGACAGGGATCTGCTGCAGACATACTTTTACATTTTCAACAAAATTTCCATGCGATAACATGACCCCTTTGGGGGTTCCTGTTGTTCCCGAAGTATAAATCAGAGAGGAAAGGTCCGATGGCCTCAATGATAAACGGATGGTGGTGATCTGTATTCTTTCTTCCGGACTGATGTCTTTTTTTGAAGTTAAAATGTGTTCAAAGCTGATGATTTCTGCACGAAGATCTGGCGGAACAGGCGTTTTGGTGTATTCCGCAAATGCAGGAATGATATAGTGTAAATGTTTGCAGTTGTCTGCAATTTTTAAAATCTTTTTAAACAAAAATGGATTGCCCACCAATATGGCCTTGATGCCTGAATCATTGATAATGTATTCTACTTCCTGTTCTGAGAGTGTCGGATAGATGGAAACATTAATGGCCCCGATTTGCTGGATGCCCTGGTCATAGTACACATACTCTGGTGAATTCTCTATCATGAGCCCCATTCTGTCTCCCTTAACAATGCCTTTGCCCAGAAAAAAGGCAGCCACGGCATCTGCACGCTGTAGGGTTGTTCCGAATGAAATTTCTTCCCATTCTGTGTTTTCTTTATGGATAAGAAAGGTTTCTTCGGGTTTGTGAATGTTCTCTACTACATTTCTAAGTAGGCTGGGGATCGTAGAGAACTCATTAAATGATACCATAGTATATTGTTTTGCTTGCGGGGGCAATGATAAACTTTTACATTTAAAAATGCAAAAAGGGCACCTAGGTGCCCTTTACAAATATAGTGAATGTCTTTTAAACAGAAAAACTCTCGCCACAGCCACAAGAACGGCTTGCATTTGGGTTATTGAAATTAAACCCTTTTCCGTTTAAACCATCTGAAAAATCAAGCTCTGTACCGGCAAGATAAAGGAATGATTTCATGTCCAGGGCAATTCTGATTCCCCTGTCTTCAAAAAACTGATCCCCCGTCTTCTCTTCGTTGTCAAAATCTAAATTGTAAGACAAACCAGAGCAGCCTCCTCCTTTTACAGAAACCCGCAGAAAATAATCTGAACCCAGCTGCGAATCCTGCATCAGGTGCTCAATTTTGCTTTTTGCTTTATCGGTTATCGTGATCATCGTTTTAAGTATTAATGTATTGAATATCGGGGCGCTTAGTGGTGCGATTTAGCCAGTTCGATTGGCTCCATACCATTTTTTACCCTGTAGTCGTTGATGGCAGATTTAATGGCATCTTCGGCCAGCACAGAGCAGTGGATTTTTACAGGCGGTAAAGCCAGTTCTTCCACAATATCCATGTTGTCAATGGTTAATGCCTCATCAACTGTTTTTCCCTTTAGCCATTCTGTTGCCAATGAAGAAGAAGCAATTGCCGATCCACAGCCAAATGTTTTAAATTTAGCATCAGTAATGATGTTGTTTTCGTCTACTTCAATCTGAAGACGCATTACATCACCACATTCAGGTGCGCCAACAAGACCTGTACCTACAGATTTGCTGTCTTTATTTAAAGTACCAACATTGCGCGGGTTGGTATAGTGTTCCATTACTTTTTCTGAGTATGCCATTTTTATTTCCTCCGGGCCAAAAGGCCTCTAGTTATATTTTTATACAAAGGGCTAGTGTTCTGCCCATTCAATTTTACTTAAATCAATTCCTTCTTTGAACATTTCCCACAATGGAGAAAGGTCTCTTAAGTGATTAACTGCCTTTTTGGTGTTTTCAATGGCGTAATCAATTTCTTCTTCAGTGGTAAAACGGCCCAATCCAAAACGGATAGATGAATGTGCCAGGTCATCAGAAAGACCTAAGTTTTTTAATACATAAGAAGGCTCCAGTGAAGCAGATGTACAGGCAGATCCTGAAGATACCGCAAGATCTTTCATCGCCATCATCAGGCCTTCACCTTCTACATATTTAAAGGAGATGTTGGCCACATGTGGCAGACGGTGCTGGGTGTTACCGTTTACATAGCTCTCTTCCATTTTTGTCAGTGCAGACTCCAGTTTATCCCGCAGGCGGGAAAGGCGTTTTGCTTCTTCATCCATTTCCAAACGGCAAAGCTCACATGCTTTTCCTAAACCAACAATGCCCGGTACATTAAGGGTTCCCGAACGCATTCCGCGTTCATGGCCACCACCGTCCATTTGTGCAGTAACTTTTACCCTTGGGTTTTTACGGCGTACATACAATACACCAACTCCCTTAGGGCCATACATTTTATGTGCAGAAAATGCCATCAGGTCAATGCCATCTGCATTTACATCTACAGGTATTTTTCCAACAGCCTGGGTTGCATCAGTCATAAACAGTGCACCATGTTTGTGTGCAATTGCTGCAATTTCTTTGATGGGCTGAACAACACCGATTTCGTTGTTGCCATACATAATGGTCACCAATATGGTTTGTTCAGTCATGGCAGCTTCCAGCTCCTGCAGGTCAATCAGCCCGTCCGATTTCACTTGAAGATAGGTTACTTTTGCACCGGCTTTTTCCAAATGTTTACAGGTATCCAAAACCGCTTTATGTTCTGTAGTGGCTGTAATGATGTGGTTACCTTTATCTTTATACATCTCAAACACACCTTTGATACCAAGGTTATCTGCTTCAGTTGCACCAGAGGTAAAGATGATTTCTTTTTCTGTACAGCCAATCAGTTTTCCGACTTGTTCACGGGCGTAATCAACCGCTTCTTCTGCAACCCAGCCAAAAGCGTGGTTACGGCTGGCCGCATTACCAAATTTACTGGTGAAATAAGGCAGCATAGCTTCCAAGACCCTCGGATCCAGAGGTGTTGTAGCATTGTTATCTAGATAAATAGGAAGTTCCATTATATATTATTATTCTTAATTGAACACAAAGATACGAAAAAAGATTGCCAACAATTATAAATAATAGCTATGAGGCTATAGGGAAAACATGCATTTTTACATTTGTTTAACGTTTGAAGAAAGATGAAGAAAATCGAACACATAGGTATAGCCGTACACAGCATACAGGAATCAAGGGGGTTATATGAAAAATTACTGGGTACAAATTGTTATAAAACAGAGCTGGTCGCTTCTGAGGGGGTAAATACGGCCTTTTTTAAAACAGGTGAAAATAAAATTGAATTGCTGGAGTCTACAGATGAGCAGGGGCCGATTGCAAAGTTTCTGGCCAAAAAAGGAGAGGGGATTCACCATATTGCTTTTGATGTAGAAGATATTTTTGCAGAAATGGAAAGGCTAAAATCAGAAGGTTTTGTGTTGCTCAATGAAGTTCCTAAAAAGGGTGCAGACCATAAACTGGTTTGTTTTGTACATCCTAAAAGTACTGGTGGGGTGCTGGTTGAATTGTGTCAGGAAATAACTGAAAATAATGGATAATACGGCCGCGCTTCAAAGAATACTGGAAAAGGATTTTGAAATCCGGGGCGCTTTGTCGGAAGCGGGTTTGCTGGATACGCTTACCGCTGCTTTTGCTTATCTGGTGGAAAATGACCTTCCAAAAATGATGAATATACTATACAGGGCCGATGTGAACGAAGAAAAGCTGAAAGCGCTTTTAGCTGAACAAGGAGAAAGATCGCCTGCGGAAATCATTGCCGGAGCCTATTTAGACCGCCAAAAAGAGAAGGTGGAAACCTGGAAAAAATACAGCAGGTAAATTTTTTTAGTATGTACTTGCTATTGAAAAATAAAATTAAGATATTTGCATCCTTAAAAATAAGCGACACATAAGTTATAATATAATAATATGAAAAAAGATCTGCATCCATCAAACTATAGATTCGTAGTATTTAAAGATATGTCTAACGAATATGCTTTTTTAACGAAATCTTGTGTAGATACTAAAGAGACTATCAAATGGGAAGACGGTAATGAGTATCCTCTGTACAAATTAGAGATTTCTCATACTTCACACCCTTTCTATACTGGTAAAATGAAGTTGGTAGATACTGCTGGTCGTATTGATAAATTCAAAACTCGTTACGCTAAAAAGTAATTCTGCAAACAGAAAAATTATTTTGAAGTCCCGTTGCTATAGCTGCGGGACTTTTTTTATTTTTGTTGCTTATGACAATCAATTTATTTGATGACGGGGCGTGGCTGTCTTTGCGTCCGCTTACTTATACAAGGCCTGTGGCCGATCTTAGGATTGGTATTTTAACCATAGCTGAAAAATGGAATAAGTCCATGAATGCGACCTCCGGCTTTCTCACCACGGATTATCTGTCCGCAAAATATAGTGCTGAAAATAAAGCTGAACTTTTTATAAATGGATCTGTTTGTCCGGACCAGGCTTTGCTGGAGGCCATTACCGCTTTAAAGAAGGGCGAAAAACTGAAAAGCGCTGAATTGCTAATTGCTTATAAAGCCGATCCCGGACTTAAACCGGATGCCGAAGTTTTACATAGTTTTAAAAATGTTCTGTACACCGGTGATTTTGTAAGGGTGGTTTTTCCTGAAGATATTTTCAGGTTCAACGACAGGGAACTCCGGAAAGATTTTGAGCTGCTCACCAGGGGCAGGACTTCTGCAAAATTAAGCACGACCAATACTTTTCTGGGAGATCAGATTTTTGCTGAAGAGGGTGCAAGTGCAGAATGTTCTACCTTCAATAGCCTGAACGGACCGATATACCTGGGAAAACAGGCAGAGGTTTGGGAGGGGTGTCACATCAGGGGTTCTTTTGCTTTGTGTGACCATTCGCAGGTGAAAATGGGCGCGAAAATTTATGGACAGACCACCATCGGCCCATTCAGCAGGGTAGGCGGAGAGATCAACAATGCGGTGATCTGGGGTTATTCTTCCAAAGGTCACGAAGGTTATTTAGGAAATTCTGTGCTGGGGCAATGGTGTAATATTGGTGCAGACAGCAACAATTCCAATCTGAAAAACAATTATGCAGAAGTCAGGTTGTGGGATTACAGCAAAGAAAGTTTCAGAAAAACCGGTCTTCAGTTTTGTGGTTTAATTATGGCGGACCATTCCAAATGCGGCATCAATACCATGTTCAATACCGGAACGGTTGCCGGGGTAAGCGCTAATATTTTTGGAGCAGGTTTTCCCCGCAATTTTATTCCTGATTTTGCCTGGGGCGGTGCGCAGGGTTTTGAGGTCTATGCCATTGCCAAGATGTTTGAAACCACCGAAAAGGTTTTTGAAAGAAGAAATATTAAGTTTGACCAGCAGGAAAAAGATATATTAGCTGCTGTATTTGAACAGACAAAAGCATACAGACATTTTTAAACCGGTTAAACAACCGGCAGAATATAAAAACAATCAACATGAGAAAAAAAATAGTAGCAGGAAACTGGAAAATGAATCTGGACTATGCCGAAGGCATTTCTTTATTTTCAGAAATTGTAAATATGGTTAGGGATGAACAAAAAGGCGACCAGCTTGCCGTAATTTGTGCACCTTTTATTCATTTAAACAGTTTGGCAAAACTTGGCGGGGCTACTGTTAAAATTGGTGCACAAAATTGTCACCAGAAAGAAAGCGGTGCTTTTACCGGGGAGGTCTCTGCAAAGATGATCAAATCGGTTGGATGCGACTATGTAATTATTGGCCATTCTGAACGCAGACAATATTTCTCAGAATCAGATCAACTTCTTGCTGAAAAAACAGCAATTGCCTTGAAGAACGATTTGACCCCTATTTTTTGCATTGGAGAAACCCTCGACGAAAGGAATAATGGAAGTTATTTTGACGTCATTAAAGGACAACTGGTCAATGGCGTGTTTTCACTATCCGGGGAAGAATTTTCTAAAATAGTTCTTGCTTATGAGCCGGTTTGGGCCATCGGAACCGGACTGACTGCAACATCTGATCAGGCACAGGAAGTTCATGCCTTTATACGTCAGGAAATTGCTTCAAAATATGGTGAAAGTATTGCTGAGGGTACTACGATATTATATGGTGGAAGCTGTAACCCGAAAAACGCTGCAGAATTGTTTGCACAAAAAGATATTGATGGCGGTCTGATCGGTGGCGCTTCCCTGAAATCACGTGACTTTACGGATATTGTTAAAACCTTTAATTCTTAATGCAGTATATTCAAATTACGTTTAGCTTTTCAGCTATAGAAGAGTATCAGAAAGATCTGCTGATTGCTGAACTTGCAGACATCGGTTTCAACACCTTTGAAGATACAGAAAATGGTTTTGCCGCATTTATTGATTTTGCCCATTACAGCCAGCCCGGTTTATCGGCTGTGCTGGAAGGCTTTGAAGGGCAGATTGCCTACAGCTTTACGGTAGAGGAAATAGAAGCGCAAAACTGGAACGAGGAATGGGAAAAGAATTTTGAGCCCCTGATCATCAGTGAAGACTGTTACGTTAGAGCTACTTTTCATGCCGCCAGGCCGGAATATACCTACGAAATTGTTATAGATCCGAAAATGGCATTCGGAACCGGACACCACCAGACCACCACCATGATGATGCAGTACATTCTGGCCTTTGATTTTAAAGGAAAGAAGGTATTGGATATGGGATGTGGTACCGGGATATTGGCTATTCTTGCAGCTAAGAAAGGTGCAAGCGAGTTAATTGCTATTGATAATGACGAAGTTTGTTATCAGAGTACATTGGAAAATGCGGCCTTAAATGGCGTGACCAATATGGAGGCCGTTTGCGGTGGTAAAGAAGTTATTCCAAAAAATACATTCGATGTCATATTAGCTAATATTAACAGAAATATCTTGCTAGACCAGATAAAAAATTATGCTGAGGTCCTTCAAAAGGATGGAAGTATCTTTTTTAGTGGCTTTTATGAGGTTCCCGATCTGGAAATGATTAAAGAAGCGTGCAATAAATTTAATATTTGTTATATTGACCATAAAAAAATTGGGGAATGGGTAGCTGCTCACTTCATAAAGCGTTAATTTAATCATAATTGTAATTGAGAATGCGTATACATTTTATCGCAATAGGCGGCAGCGCAATGCACAACCTGGCCATTGCCCTTCACAAAAAGGGCTTCCAGGTGAGCGGGTCTGATGACGTGATTTTTGAGCCATCCAGCAGCAGGCTTGCCCGTTACGGGCTTCTTCCGGAAAAAATGGGCTGGAACCCGGATAACATTCGTCCGGATCTGGATGCAGTTATATTGGGAATGCATGCTTTTACGGACAATCCCGAACTGTTAAGAGCAAAAGAACTTGGGCTGAAGATCTATTCTTATCCTGAATATATTTATGAACAAACCAAGGATAAATTAAGGGTGGTTATAGGGGGAAGCCATGGTAAAACAACCATTACCTCTATGATCCTGCATGTGCTGAACTACCATAAAAAGGATTTTGATTATTTGGTTGGGGCACAGCTGGAAGGCTTTGATACCATGGTGAAGGTGACTGCCGAAGCGCCCGTGATTATTATTGAAGGGGACGAGTACCTGGCCTCGCCCATTGACAGGCGTCCAAAGTTTCATTTATACAAAGCTAACATCGCTGTAATCAGCGGGATAGCGTGGGATCATATCAACGTATTTCCCACCTTTGAGGAATATATTCAACAATTTGACTTATTTATAAATACCATAGAACCAGCAGGAAAGTTAATTTACTGTCAAACTGATCCGGTGCTCAATAACCTTGTAAATAAGTCAATTGCCCCTGTAGAAAAAATTGGCTATAGTATTCCTGAGCATGAAATTGTGCATGGGATTACCTATCTTTTACCTGAACATACAGCCTTAAATGTGTTTGGAGATCACAACCTGATGAACCTGAGCGCGGCTAAATTGGTCTGTCTTCAACTGGGGATTACTCCTGAAGGTTTCGATGCAGCGATATCTTCATTTAAAGGGGCAGCCAAACGTCTGGAGCTGCTGAGCAGCAGGGGAAATACCAATGTCTATAAAGATTTTGCACATTCTCCATCTAAGCTTAAAGCGACAATAGAGGCTGTAAAGTCCCAATTTGAGAGCAGGAAGCTGGTGGCTTGTATAGAGTTGCATACATTTAGCAGCTTAAATAAAAACTTCCTTCTTCAATACGAAAATACGATGGATATGGCCGATGAAGCTATCGTTTACATAGACGAAAAAACTTTTGAACATAAAAAAATTGAGCCATTCAATAATTTGGATGTTCAAACAGCATTTAATAATCGTAAATTGCAATTTTTTAATGACGCTCTCCAATTAAAAACGTACTTGATGAATATTAATTTCAACAATACTAATTTACTTCTCATGAGCTCAGGAAACTTTGGTGGTTTAGATCTGGTTAAACTGGCACGCGAGTTGAATACTTAAATTTAATGCACATTTAATACACACCTAAATTAAAAACATGAACGTCATAGGTAAAAACATCAGACAATTACGCCAAAAAAATGGCTGGAGCCAGGGAGAGGTTGCCAAACGCTTAAATATTTCCATTCCTGCATTTTCAAAAATTGAAACGGGTATTACAGATATAAATATTTCGAGACTGGCACAGATTGCGAATCTGTTTGAAGTTTCGACAATGGATATCATCTCTAAAGAAGGTGAAAACCCTCAATCCCTGAATTTTGAAGAAATCAATAACCTGAAGGAAAAATTATCTCAAAGAGAAGAAGAGATCATTAAACTTCAAAAGAAAGTTATTGACCTTTACGAGGAAATCAGACAGAAATAAAATTTGCTAAAACAATTTACGCAGGGTCAGGTGCCGCTTTCCGAAAGTGGCGCCTGTAGCCTCGTGTATAGAAAGCATTTTATCATTAAAATCGCCTACCCAGGAGAGTTCCAGTTCATCGTATTGGTTTAAAGGAAGTACATATTCTTTTAACTTAATGAACAGGGCAGACTCCAGGCCGTGTTTTTGATAGGCTGTTTTGGTGCCCATTACTATGGCCCGCATTCTGTTTACCCCGCGCCAGCGTTTGTAAACGAATTGAAGTTTTTGAAGGAGGCCTAATTTACCGTTAAAGCTTTTGATCAGCTGATTGGCATCGGGTATAATGACCACAAAAGATGCAGGCTCTCCATTGACGTAAGCAAACCAGATGAGTTTTTCATCCATAATCGCTTCCATCTTTTTGAAACTTTCCAATAAGGTTTCTTTCTTAATCGGGACAAAGTTTTCAAAATCTTTCCAGGCATCATTATAAATTTCCATCAGATCAGCCACATATTTTTCGGCATTGCGCTTTGAAAAATGTTCAAAGCTGTAACCAGGTTTAGCGGCAACCCAGTTCGCGATTTTGGTAAAACGTTCGGGAAAAGGTTTTCTGACCTCCAGGTGATTGGTGATTTGCTCGTATTCTTTAGTGAAGCCGTATTGGTTAAAAAGCTCCAGATAATAGGGCATGTGGTAATTCATTCCATAGGAAGGCGGGGTAAAGCCCTCCACCAATAAACCCCAGAAGGAGTCATTTTCCCCGAAATTAATCGGACCGTCCATGGCTTTCATGCCTTTTTCCTGCAGCCAGTTTTTTGCCGTATCAAATAGCTTAAAAGCGGCCGCCTGGTCATTGATGCACTCAAAAAAGCCCATGCCACCGGTAGGGACAGGGTATTGACTGGCTTTTTTTTCATTGATAAAGGCTGCTACACGTCCTATGGTTTCCCCTTTTTCGTTTTTCAATACCCACCTTGAGCAGGTGCCATGGTTAAAAAAAGTATTTTTTTTCGGGTCAAAAACAGCTTCTACATCCTGATCAAGCGGACAGATCCAGTTCTTATCGTTTTGATAAATAAATCTGGCCACATCCAGAAATTGTTTTGCTGTTGTTGAGTCATTAACGGGGAGAACCTGCATGTATACCGGGGGGTTAAAATAAAAAGCATCCCTAATGGGATGCTCTGAAATAAGTTATATCGTATGTTGATTAATAATCTTCGTCATCATCGCCAAAATCATCAAATGTATCAAGATCATCTAATGGCATGTCAAAGTCATCATCGTCATCATCGTACGATTTTTTATTTCTAGAATTGTCGTCGTTGATCATATCCCTGTCTTCAGACTCATCTAAAGGACCTTCGTTAATGGATTTTTTTGGAGTTGTCATTACAAAAAAAATAAAATGCAAAAAGTGTTATTGATAAGTTAAATTTACTAAAATCTGAAATATAAACCTCGTTATATTTTCCAGTTTTATCTAAACCAAAATTACTATAAAAAGAATTTTTCTAAAGAACTTTTTTAAAAAAAATATTTCCGGAAAATGCAGTGATATTTAGTTCAGTGCGGATGGATAGATAAAAAAAAAGTGGTAAAGATTTTGGCTTTACCACTTTTAACACACAAATGAAACCTGAATTGAGATAGTTTTTAGGTTAGGTTAAAATATCTTTATCAATTCTATAAGAACGATTTTCACAAACTTTGTTTGCATTAATATCTATAACAAGTTTAATGCTAAAAACGCTGGTTTTTATATCTGAATTAGTAAGAGGTATAAATGATTGAGTAAACGGTTAAAACTTAATGGACGGGTATTTTAATGGATACCGTTGTTCCTGAACTGCCATTTTGATGAATGGCGATCTGTATCGGATTTGCCTCAATTTTGTTCAGCAGGTTAATGCGCTCCTGTGTTAAGTCCATTCCCTTGCTGCTGTGCCCTGTTTTTTTATGCTGCAGGGAGTTGTCTATGCCAATTCCATTATCTATAATTTTGATCAGCAGGTTTTTTTCCCTGTCCTGGCTCATCTGAATGTTGATATCGCCTCCCTCATCTAAAGGCATAATGCCATGCCAGATGGCATTTTCCAGGTAAGGCTGTAGCAGCATAGAAGGAATTTGTGTCTCATCTTTGTCTATTTCGGAGGCAATCTGTAAGTGATACCGGAGTTTGTCCCCGAACCTTTTCTTTTCCAGGCTCAGGTAAAGTTCCAGGTATTCGAGTTCTTCTTCGAGTGAAATAAAACTTTTTGTACAGATTTCAAGGTTTTTACGAATCAGTTTGGCAAAACCCGTCAGAATTTTATTGGCAGAGGAGGTGTCTTTTGTGTTGATGTAATGTTGAATGGAATTCATTACATTAAACACAAAATGAGGGTTCATCATGGCCTGAAGCGCTCTTTGCTCCAGCATTAAAATTTTATTCTTTAAAAGCAGCTTTTGCTGTTCCTTGTTTTTTTGGCCTTTGGTCACCACTACTGCAATTCTGTAGAAGGTAAAGGCAGCCAGGGCAATCAAAAAGATCAAAAACCAGGTTCTTTGCCAAAAAGGGCCCTTAACCGTAAAATTTATAGACATGGGGATTCCCCAGCTGCTGTTGGTGGTGCGGGCACAAAGTTCAAAACTATAAACTCCGGCCGAAAGAGAAGAAAATTCTATACGCCTGTTCCTGGTTTCGGTCCAGTCGTCTTCAGCTTTTAACCTGTAGCGGTACCAGATGTCCTGGTTTTGAAAGTCAATGGCACTAAAATAAATGGTAATTTTACCTCCGGAGGAGCGGAGCTGAATATCGGGGTCTTTAATACTGATCTTTTGATCATTCAAAGCGATAGAGGAAATCAGGGCCCTGGGTGCTTCTGCGAATTCATGGTGGGCTTTATTATGAAAGTAAACCAAGCCCTTACTGGTTGCAAAATAGGCAGTATTCTTGTCAATATAAAGGTCGTTTACATCGTTTTTGAGCAGAGGGTTGGTGTATTCAAAAGCCTCTATTAAAGGGGCACTTCCGTCCAGACAAATGCGGTTAATGCCGTTGTTACTGATGACCCAGATGTGGTTGTTCTGAATAAAGGTTTTTTTGCAGATGTTACTGGCCAGGCCCTGTTTCTGTGTAAACCGGTATGTAATTTTTCCATCTTTTAAAAGAACCAGTCCGTAACCATCTGTAGCCAGCACCATGGTTCCATCACTAAGTCGTTTAATGTCATTGATCCTTTTGGTGAGCAGTTCATTTTGATGATAGGGGACCAGAGTTGCATTTTTATCAATCTTTGAAAAGCCATTGATGTTCGAAAACCAAAGCTCGTCGAGCGGATCATAGTAAACACAATAAGCCCTGTCGTTAAAAAAATCTATATTGTCTTTTAATGTAGAAAGATTGAACTCCAGGTGTTTGTTGCGGTTTGGAATAACGACCACACCCGAGGACAGGGCAATGGCCATTTTTCCGTCAGAGGAGATACTGAAATCTTTTACGGCGATACCGGTATGGCTAACTTCTTTTACATAGCGGAAGCTTTTTGTATCCTGGTCAATATTTTTAACTACGCCCAGCCCATAGTCGGAGGCAAAATACATGCTTTGTCCGGCTGTATCCAAAAGCAGTTTTTTAATTCCTCCATACGTTTTTTTATCCGGGATATCCAGGTGTTTTAAAAGAGCGGTTTTGGTATCGAGTATTTCAATATGTCCGTAATCTTCACCGAGCCAGAGTTTATGGTCTTTATCCATGGTCAGGCTCTTGATGTTGTCGCTGCTCAATCCATAATTTTTATTGAAAACCGAAAGCCTGTTTTCTTCCCTGGGCAACATATAAATGCCATTATTGGTGGTAAACCATACGTCATTTCTGGTGTCCTTAAAAACTTGTACTGCAGGGATATCCTGCAGGTAGCGGGTCATTTTCTTTTGAGCATCGAAATGATAAACCCCGTCGTTTGCACTCAGCCAAAGTTCCTGGTCCTGGTAAAAAAAATAACCTGGGTCCTTAAGCAAAAGGGCGGGTGAAATGGCAGTTACAGCTTGATTGATGCCGTTTTTTCTTGAATTGAGGCCTTTGGGATCTATGTAAATGATGCTATTGTTTTTTTGACTGGCAAGGGTTTTATAGGA
This sequence comes from Pedobacter nutrimenti, assembly GCF_003208655.1. Taxonomy (GTDB): domain Bacteria; phylum Bacteroidota; class Bacteroidia; order Sphingobacteriales; family Sphingobacteriaceae; genus Pedobacter; species Pedobacter nutrimenti. Next base: position 125,684 of record NZ_QKLU01000001.1, read on the forward strand.
AATGGGTTGTACCGGGGCATAACTGGTCATTTTAAAATGCCCGCGTTCAAAAACACGTACACACTGGTTACTGTATATCCATATTTTACCTTGCCGGTCTTCATTTACATAACTAAAAATAAACTGCTTGTCCGGATCACTGGAAGTGAATTTAAGCAAAACATGGCCATCGAGGCAGAACAGCATATTTTTGTTGGTACCAAACCATATTTTTCCCTTACTGTCTTCAAAAATAGAGGTCACAATGGCTTTGAATTTTAACATCTGCAAGGCCGGGTCCGTTTGGCTGTTGTATATTTTTCCATCCAGAAAATAACTCATTTCTCCATTAAAGGCCACCAGCCAGATCCTTCCTTTTTGATCTTCTTTCATCAGTAGGATCTGGTTGTCGGGTAAGCCGTCGTCTATGGAAAAGTTTTCAAAGCGCCGGCCATCAAACCTGCTTACCCCGGCATCTGTGCCAATCCAGATGTAGCCCTTGGAGTCTTGCATGGCATAATAACAATTGTTGCTGGGCAGGCCTTCTTTTGTGCTAAAATGTTGTATATAGGTCGATTGCGCAGACAGGCTAAAAGAATGGCCTGTCAGGTAAAGAAAAAAAACTGAAATAAATGCGACAAAAAAATGTCTGTTACTTATCACTTTTTAAATTGGTATATGATTTTACTTTTTCAGCAAATTCGCTTGCCCTTCTGCGTGAAACCGCAATTTTAACTCCATTTTTTAAAGTGACCTCCAATCCGTTCTTTGAGTTGTACTCTTTCAGGTAATCCAGGTTAATGATGCTGGATTTATGAATTCTCACAAATTGGTCGTCTGGTAAAATCTCTTCATAATCTTTCAATACCTTGGAAACGGTGATTTTTTCTTTTCCGGCCAGATAAAAAATGGAATAATTGCTATCGGCCACAATGTTTATAATTTCACTGCTGTCTATAATGGTATAGCCACCCTGTCCGTTTGGTAAACTCAGTTTCCGGATCTCAGAACGATCGGCAAGGGTAGAGGCCAGCAGGTTTAGCTGTTCTGTTTTATGTTTTTGGCTCAGTTTGTTTAGGGATACCTGTTTAACAGCTTTAAGGACAGTTTCCTTTAATTCATCTATATCTATAGGTTTTAGAAGATAGTCGAGGGCACTGGCTTTAATGGCCTTCAGGGCATATTGATCGTAGGCGGTGGTGAACACCACCTGGGCATTACTTAAATGAGCATTGGGGATCAGTTCAAACCCATTTTCACCAGGCATGGCAATATCCAGAAAAATAAGGTCTATTTGATTTTCGCTAAGCAGAATTCTGGCTTCCTGTACAGATTTTGCGATACCGCTGATGTGTACATTTTCGCAGTTTTCCTGTAAAAGGAAGTAAAGCGAAGAACGTGCAAATTCTTCGTCATCAACAATTATGGCATTTAATGTGAGCATACAGGTGCTGAATTTATCAAAAAAAACAGGGATAGAAGAATCTTTGTTTTCAAATGGTAGCGGTTTGGGCTCCAAATAATTGTGGTGCTTCTAAATTATTTAAGGGCTTTACGAGGTCATTAACTGCGATTTACATCTGAAAGTAAAATATATATGCATTTGTAAAAACCGCATCATTTTTTATCTCGTAAATGGGGATATAAGAATTTATCTCTGATCAGAAAGATTAATTAACGAAATGGGTACTGTAAGAAAAACACAAAATTAACAGCGCTCTCTTTAGATCAAAAAACAGGAATTATAAAAAAAACATGAATTGAAAATCATGGGACCTTAAACCAGCCCTGGGATTTTCTAAAGGGATCTTATTGCCTTTTTTCACCAAAAAAAATAAAAAAAACATGAATTGAAAGTCATGGGGCCTTAAACCGGGTCCAGGATTTTCTAAAGGAATCTTATTGCCTTTTTTTAACGAAAAAACTTAAAAACTAGAAAAAACTTAAAAACTAGAAACTATGAAAGATCTACAAGAACAAGACAAGCAAGAGCTGGTTCAACAGGAAAGGGGGATTTTCAATTCTCCTTTGCAGAGACGCTCTTTTCTTCAGTTTGCAGGTGCCAGTGCAGCGGGAATAGCCCTTATTGCAGCAGGCTGTAAAAAAGATCACGGTACAGACATGCCTGTCATTAGTGGCGGCGTAACCCTCGATTTTAAAGATGATTTTGGGGTATTGAACTATGCTTATGCTTTAGAGCAACTTGAAGCAGCCTTTTATATTCAGGTCGCTTCAAACCCACCTTCGGGTTTTAGCACCATCGAAAGGGCTTATTTTCAGGATATTCAGTTTCATGAAATTGCGCATAGGGAATTTTTTAAAAATGCGCTAAGCACTGCAGCGGTCGGAAGTTTAGCTGTAGATTTTTCCAGTATTAATTTTTCAGACCGTTTAAGTGTACTGAATGCAGCCAAAGCTTTTGAAGATTTAGGAGTAGCTGCTTACAATGGCGCGGGTGTTAGGATAAAAAGTGATACTTATTTAGGTCTGGCAGGAAAGATTGTTTCCGTTGAAGCCCGTCATGCGGCCTATATCCGTGACTTGATTACACCAGGAAGCTTTGCTGCTTCAGATGTAATTGATGCAAATGGCTTAGATCAGGCACTTACTCCTGATAAGGTTATTGCCGCAGCGCAGAAATTCGTTAAAACGAAAATTAACATCATTAATCTATAAGCTAAAATCTGGAAATCATGAACATCATAAATATAATTGAAGAAATTGAAAAAGTAGATGGCGAAGTCTATGAAAGATTAAGCCCGAGACGTTCTGCAATGAAGGACTTTTACGACATGGGAAAAAAAGTAGCTTTGGCAGCGATGCCCCTGGCACTTGGTTCTATGTTTACTAAAGCTTATGGTCAGACACTACCGTCGGCAGTTGTGGATACCTTAAATTTTGCATTGACTTTAGAGTATCTGGAATATCATTTTTATAATCATGCTGTAGTTGCTGCACCTGGATTGATCCCTACAGGTGCGCCTTTTGCTGCAATATCTAACATCCGGGACCATGAACAGGCGCATGTTAACCTTTTGAAAGGTGCATTGGGTGGTTCGGCTATACCAGCGAAAGCCTACACAGATTTTGATTATACAGCGAAAGGAACTTTCGGGGATGTATACACAAATTATGCAACATTTCTTGCGGTCGCACAGGCTTTTGAAGATACGGGTGTGAGGGCCTATAAAGGTCAGGCGCCGGTTCTTAAAGGTATGCCTGTTTTGACTACGGCCCTTCAAATACACTCAGTTGAAGCACGTCATGCAGCTCACATCCGTTACATGCGGGCTGGGAATGGGGTGGCCATAAAACCATGGATCAGTTTAGGTCCAGGTGGAAGTTCGAACGATTCGGGGGTTTCGGCAGCCGATGCGGTATACGCAGGAGAAAATTTAACGGTTCAGGCGACCATAAATATTGTCGGTATCAATGGCAATGCAGGCATCACAGCCGCAGCGGCAGCAGAATGTTTTGATGAACCTTTAGCAAAAGCAGATGTATTGACTATAGCCGGACTATTTATCAGGTAGTTTTTTATAGTAGTTTAAGATGGGGAAGAGGGCTTAGGCCTTCTTCCCTTTTTTATTTTTATACTAATAATTAATCACCTGCTCTTCCAAATGCTCCGGAAGATCACGGTAATTGTATTTTTGTCCCCTCAATTGGGGTTCAAAACCTGCTTCCCTGATGGCATCCTGAATTCCTTTAGCTGTAAAACGATGTGGTGCGCCTGCAGCGGAAACCACATTCTCTTCAATCATAATGGAACCAAAATCATTTGCCCCGGCATGCAGGCACAGCTGCGCCACGGTTTTACCCACCGTGAGCCAGGAAGCCTGAATATTTTTAACATTTGGAAGCATAATGCGGCTAAGGGCCAACATTCTTACATATTCATCACCAGAAACGTTATTGCTTATGCCCCTTAATCTTTTCAATAAGGTACCATCATCCTGGAAAGGCCATGGAATAAAAGCCAAAAATCCATTTGCATCTGCAGGCTTTTCGCTTTGTACCTCTCTGATCCAGACCAGGTGTTCAAAACGTTCTTCAATCGTTTCCACATGTCCAAACATCATGGTTGCCGAAGTGGTGATGTCCAGCTGGTGGGCGGCACGCATCACATCCAGCCATTCTTTTCCACCACATTTCCCTTTAGAAATGAGCCTTCTGACTCGGTCATTTAAAATCTCTGCACCAGCACCAGGCAAGGAATCCATACCTGCAGCTTTCATGGCCGTTAAAACTTCTGTATGGGACAATCCTTCCAGTTTTGCCACATGGGCAATTTCGGGTGGGCCCAAAGCATGAAGTTTCAGATCGGGATAAAGTTCTTTTAACTGTTTAAACAAAGTGGTATAAAACTCCAGACCTAAATCCGGATGGTGGCCGCCCTGCAACAGGAGCTGGTCCCCGCCCAAACGGAAAGTTTCTTCTATTTTTTGTTTATAGGTCTCTATATCTGTGATGTAACTCTCCTCATGTCCCGGTCTTCTGAAAAAATTGCAAAACTTGCAATTGGCAATGCAAACATTGGTGGTGTTTACGTTCCGGTCAATCTGCCAGGTTACTTTTCCACTGGGTACTTGCTTTTTTCTGAGTTCGTTGGCTACATAAGCCAGTTCTGCGGTTGCTGCATGGTGATATAAATAAACACCCTCTTCTTTTGTTAAAAAGTCAAAATGCAACGCCCTCTGTAATAAATCAGCCGTATTCATACTGCAAATATACCATAAGTTATCCTCTTTTTATTTCAGAAGATTATCACATTTAAGGCGTTCATAAATTCCTATCTTTGCCATTCTTATTTTTAAAATTATGGTAGATTTCAACCGCTTTACATTAGCTAACGGATTACGTGTTCTGGTGCATGAGGACGATACCACGCCAATGGCGGTATTAAATATTTTATATGACGTAGGGGCAAGGGACGAAGAAGCAGATAAAACTGGTTTTGCGCACCTTTTTGAACACCTGATGTTTGGAGGTTCGGTAAACATTCCTTCTTATGATGAACCGCTTCAAAGGGTAGGGGGCGAAAACAATGCCTTTACCAGTAATGACATTACCAATTATTACATCACTTTACCTGCGGTGAACCTGGAAACGGCATTCTGGCTGGAAAGCGACCGGATGCTGAGCCTGGCTTTTTCAGAAAAAAGTCTGGAAACCCAAAGGAATGTCGTTTGTGAGGAATTCAAGCAACGTTACCTGAACCAGCCCTATGGCGACGTTTGGTTAAAGCTAAGACCGCTTGCTTATAAAAAACACCCTTACCAGTGGGCAACCATAGGACAGGATTTAAAGCAAATTGAAGATGCAAAAATGGAAGATGTAAAAGCATTTTTCAAAAAGCATTATAACCCGCAAAATGCCATTATGGTGGTGGGCGGAAATGTGAAAACACAAGACGTTAAAGCCCTTGCCGAAAAGTGGTTTGCTCCAATTGCCCCGGGCGAAAAATACCTGAGGAATTTGCCACAGGAACCTTTGCAGCAAGAAAGCCGCCAGGAAACGGTTTATGCGAAAGTGCCATTGAATGCCATTTACATGGCTTTTAAAATGCCTGATAGAAAGAATCCGGACTATCAGTGTTTCGATTTGATATCGGATGTGCTTTCACAGGGCCAGTCTTCCAGGTTATACAACAGCTTGCTAAAAGAACAGCAATTGTTTAGTGAAATCCACGCTTACATCACCAGTAGTATCGATGAAGGTTTATTTGTTGTGGAAGGTAAATTGGTAGAAGGGGTTAAAATGGAACAAGCTGAAGCAGCCATTTGGAAAGAACTGAAAAAATTAAAAGAACATCAGGTAAGCACCGATGAGCTGACCAAGGTTAAAAATAAATCGGAGTCTATTATGGTATTTGCCGAAATGAGTTTATTGGATAAGGCCATGAACCTGGCTTATTACGAGCTGTTGGGCGATGCAGGCTTGCTCAATAACGAAATTGACCGCTACCTTGCCGTTACTGCTGAACAAATGCAGCAAGCCGCCAGGAATACTTTTGTTAAAGAACAATGTTCAACTTTATACTATTTAATTGCTAAAGATGCTTAACCGTACACAGGTACCTGATTCTAAACAGGTCAACGAAATAAACTTTATAGAACCCCAGGAGCAGGAATTAGAAAATGGTATAAAAGTGTATACCATTAATGCGGGGAAACAGGATTTGGTCAGAATTGAATTTATATTCGATAACGTCAATTGGGACGAGTCCAAACCGCTGCAGGCCATTGGTGTGAGTCATTTGGTCAATAATGGAACGGCCCGGTTATCGGCAAAAGACATTGCCGATAAAGTCGATTATTACGGGGCTTTTTTACAGACAGAATATGGGGCTGATCAGTCTAGTATTAAATTGTATACCCTTAATAAACACTTAAGGGCTGTATTGCCTATTTTGAAATCCATTATTGACGAGAGCGTTTTTCCCGAGCAGGAGCTGGCTATTTTTATTCAGAACCAAAAACAGTCTTTGCAGGTAAGTCTTCAAAAAAATGATTTTTTGGCCAGAAAAAACTTTGCTCACGCCATTTTTGGACAGTCCAGTTATGGAGCAAATATTGAGCCTTCAGACTATGATGCTTTAAGGCAGTCGGATCTTTTGGATTACTACAGGTCGGCTTACAAACCTCAAAACTGCAGCATTTTTGTTGCCGGCCGTTTTGAACATACAGAATTTGAATTGCTGAATTCTATTTTCGGTAAAAACTGGAACAACAGCAATTCCTCTGTTCAAAACAAATTCAGTTTCAGTTCTTCACCTAAGGGAGAGCTGCTCATTGAAAGACCGGAAGCGATACAATCGGCCATTAGAATGGGTACAAGGAGCATCAACAGAACACACCCTGATTTTGCGGCCTTCCAGGTATTGAACTGTGTACTGGGGGGATATTTCGGTTCCAGGTTAATGGCCAATATCCGTGAAGATAAAGGTTATACTTATGGGATTGGTTCTGCAGTGGTCTCAATGAAAGACACAGGGTATTTCTTTATCGCAACTGAAGTCGGAGCTGAAGTCTGTGGCAAAGCAATGGAAGAAATTGAAAAAGAAATTCATATCCTCAAAACAGAATTGGTGCCTGCAGCTGAACTGGACCTGGTTCGCAATTACATGCTGGGCTCTATGCTGGGCAGTTTAGAGAACACTTTCTCTCATGCGGATAAATTTAAAAGTATCCATTATTCGGGTCTGGATTATGCCTATTACGAAAATTATATTCAAACGGTAAAGACAATAGACTCCAATTGCCTGCAGGCACTCGCTAACAAATATCTCAATACCGGGGAATTTGTAAAGGTAATTGCCGGAAAGAAATAAAAGGAATACGTATTGGCTAATTTACCTTAGCCAATACGCCTTTAACTTTATCTGACTGATAGATTTTCTTATAGAAATCTACAATTGAATTGTATTTTTCCGGTGCATACTTCCGGTTGTTCATGGTTTGGGTCCGGGTATAGACAATGGTGTTGTCCTTTACAACAGCTTTTGCGGTATATTTTCCAAACTCTGATTCTATCACCACCTCTTTAGGTAAAAATTCAACCTGATAACCTTTTGGTAAGGTATAAACTATTTCATCCTCATCCTGATAACCAAAAGGAACACTGAAATACGTTTTTCTGTTTTCCATTTTAGGGGGAACACGCTCTCTTCTGTTCAGCAGGTTAAGGGTTAAAAGTAATTTATCTGCGCCTTTGCTTAAAAGCTGAGATGACTTTAAGGAAATGTCTTCTTTAAGCAAAGGTTTATTTTTTTCAGGTTGGACATAACTGATGGTATTGAGCTCTATGTTTGGTATACCAAGGTTATTCATTAGGCGTTTTCGCTGCTCCGTGGGTTCTCTGAGCGTCATTGAAAAATTATCATCGAATTGGGCGGCCCCATATTCCGTATTGATCACAATGTTGGCAGTACCTTGCTCGGTCATGTCGACCTTAATTTTTCTTTTTTGAAAATTATCTTCCGGTTTGTACAAAGGCGTCCGCACCAGTTTACCACCTTCTGGGGTTACCAGAAGGACATTTTTATTGGCGCAACCTTCTCCCAGATAACCCATTGGTGCATGCTGACTGGTGCATTCCAACCATATCGTGTCCTTTTGCAAAGGCACACACAGGATCATGTGGTTGGCCTGGTTTAAACTGGCAAAATTGGGGTTCATGGATGGCATGTCGTAGCCAATGACGGTGAGGTAAGAGTTGATGTCAGCTTCCTTTAACAAGGCTTTCATATAGTTGGACAGCGCTTTGCAATCGCCATAATTTACCGAAGCAACCTTGTCTGCAGCAGTTGGTTTAAAGCCACCAATTCCAAGCTGTACGCTCACATATCGTGTATTGGACTGTAAATAGTTATAGAGTTTTGCGATTTTTTCGGAAGGTGTTTTGGCTTCAGCGATTAAGGCAGCCACTTTGCTTTTTACATTTGGGGGCAGCAACTGCGGGTCATTATTGATGTTGTTTAGCCATAGACCCACATTTTTCCAGTTCTCCAGATTTCCAGCAGTATTGTCATACTCAAACTGGTTGGGCGCAACATTGACCCAGGGCATTACATTTCTGAGCCCGGTGCTTAAAGGTTCATATTCCAGCGCTTTAATATTGCTGCAAGACCATTTGTATTCTATTTTATCTTTTAACTTAACCGAATCTGTTTTTAAGCCTGTACTTTTAAGGTATTTAAAAGTCATATTTTCCGGGATCCTGAAAATATACTCTGACTTTTCCAGGGCATGACCAAATTCACTGACCGGATACCAGGAGGGGTAACCGGTTATGCCTGTATACTCCTTGGTATAACTGTATTCAATGGTGTAGGGAAAACTGGTGTTTAAAAAATCCAGTTGTTTCATACGTCCGTCTTCGTAAATTGAACCATCGGAAATGGCACTTCTGTCTTTAAAATCGGAGCTTTTGTATTCTTTGATTTTATTGCCTTTAGCATCGTACATGGCCGCTTTCAGGTTGTGAATACTGGAAAAACGATTGTAAAATTCGGCCATCGAAGATGCATTTTCTCCGTTTTTGTTTAAAATACTTATAGCGGTTTTATAGGTATAAGTCGCCGTACTCTGGTTTTTAATTTCAAAAACCTGTTGTTCATAGCGTTCAACTACGGAGGCGTCTTTTAAAAGCTCTGCAGGAATTTTATCTATATCATAAGTGTTCTGTGCCTTCGCATAAAAGCTAATTAGCACTAAGGTAGAAAGGAATAGCTTTTTCAATTTTAACTCTTTTTAAAGACAATTTGCTGAGCCTGTTTTTCAACAATGTTTTTGAAAAGCTCTTTTAAACTATGGTATTCTTCTGCACTGAATACCGATTTAAGGATATTAATTTTACTGGTGATGGATACTTTATTGTCTTCAGTGGCAAACAGATAAGTGAAGGAGGCTTCGTTATTAGGCAACTTTACTTTTCCATTGGCCGGAAGTTTTTCCAATTTGTAACTTTTAGGGAACTCGATTGTGATCCTGAAGTTTTCTTCAATGGGGTAGGCAAAGTCCACAGGGTAATTTCGTTCCTCGAGTTTAAATGGATTTTCTTTGGTCCGGTCAAACAATAAAGGGCTCAGCAGGGTCAGGTTGCCTGCTTCCTCCGTGTTGTCTTCTATGGTCACATTCATGGTTTCTGTCAGCAATTCATTTGGACTATTCAGGTTTTCAATCTTGTAATTACTTATTTCCAAACCAGATTTGTCTTTTTTGAAGTCTTTTAGATAATCGGCCTCATTTGTCGCAGCAGTATATTTGCTCCTTTGTCTTAAGGCTGCATACTTCGTATAGGAAAGGAACAGCATGCCGGTTAATTTATTGTCTTCGCCCAGGGTAAGGCTATAATAAATGTTGTTTTTACTCGGGATACTTTCTTCCAGGGAGACCCATTCCGCAACCTGGTTTTCAGGATCTACTTTTAAACCCTGGTGGCATAAGTTTTCCGTAGAAATAAGGTCGCTGGCCAAATGTTTATCTGTGGCGTCTAACAAGTGTGTTTTTCCTGCAACTTCAGCAAGTACAATAACGCTGTTAAATTTCGAAAGCAGCGGATAGCCGGGATGGGTGCCATTCTGGCGGGTACTGATGAGTACAGGATAGGCTTTAATTCCTCCTTCATTGAGCATGTTGCATAAGCTGAGGTTGATGTCTGCCGTATTCCCTGATTTTTGTTCAAAAACAGATTTTGGATTATTTGAGCTGGTGTATATTCCGTACCTGTCATTCCATTTCAGGTTGTTTTTTACATAATTGAAAATCAGTTCGGTTTTCAGCTCCGGATCTTTCTCTTCTTTAAGCAAAGCAGGAAGGGTTGATTTACTGTACCCGTTTCTGGACAAGAATTTGCCAAATTTATCTTCTTCGGTCAGTTCTTTGACAATTTTTGGCCAGGAAGAACTGAAATCTTTATACATACTACCAGGGTACTGGGTTGCGGTAAGTTCATATTCAATTTTGGAAATGTAATCCTCAACGGTTGTGATAAAGGCTTCCTTTTTTATAGCAGGAACATTTTCTGCAGCATATTTAACTTCCAGGGCCGTTGCCTGAATATTGCCCGCGGAAGTAGAGGTTCCTGTTGAAGGAATATAGTAACTGGTATTAATTTGTTCCTTTTTGATTTGCTGAATAGGAACGTAACCATTTACAGCGGGTTTGTATTTTAGGTATTCTGGTATCACAATATCAAATTCCGAATACAGGGTAGGAACGGAGCTTTGAAAATACCAGGTTGGTAACTCAAAAATAAAATCGGATACAATTTTATAGCGGTATTCTACTATTGTTCCCTCCTTTACATTGGGCAGGGTGAATTTTTTAATGCTCCTGTTTTTGTCTTTCTTCTCGGAGAACTTGGCGTCTTTGGTAATTTTGCTGACGACCATTTTGCCATTTTCCATATTATAGGCGGCTGCATCCATAAACTCCAGTTTTTCTTCAGAACCACCTGTTGTCGATTGATAGAGCGGAATTTCAAAATCAGCAAGGTCATAACCAGTTTTGTTCATAACCTTATAACGGACATGTCTTTCAAATTTGTGAACAAAACTGCCTGTTTTTGAACTGACTTCAAACCAGCAGCGGCCCACATCAAACAATTTTATTCCCCGGGCAGCTGAATCGGCACCGGAAACTTTTGTTTCGAATTCGGCAGGTTCAATTTTGCCGTATTTAAATGTTTTTGGGGAAATCGGTTTTTGCTGTGCATAAATACTGGTTGTACCAGCAAGCAGCAAAAAAAACAGGACAACGTTTTTTTTCATGTAGAGCGTGATCAAATTAGCTCGACAATGATAACAGATTTAATAATAAGAAAGAAAAATAATTTACCTTTTTATTAAAGTAATTATCCCGTCCATCGTTGCGGCCAAAATGGTGTCTTTATTGATAACATTTACCGTATTTACCATCGAGTTGTCAATTTTATGTGACCAGTTTTCTGTTTGTTTTACAGGGTCAAAAGAATAAACCGTTCCGTTTTTTGTGCCAAAAAAAACGGCACCGTCTTTGGCAATAAGCATAGAAGGAACATGTTCATAGCCGAAATGCAAATTTAATCTCCACAATATTCCCCCATCAGTGGCCTGGGCTTTATAAGCAACCACTTCATCATTCATGGTTTTTCCGAAGATAAGGGATTGATCCTCCGAAATGCCAATAGATTCCCTTACGGTGGCTTCCTTGTTTCTCCATAGTGTAGCACCATTGTTTACATCTATTGCTGTAAGGACCCGGTCTGGGGCGGCAATGTACACCACATCATTTACCGCGACTGGTGTACACATGGCAGGAGAGAACATGCGGTTGGCATTTCCGTTATCCCATTTCCAAAGCAGAGTACCATCATTTTTGTTTAAGGCGTAGAGGTGCCTTCCCCAGGAACCAAAAATAATCTTGTCCTTATAAATTAACGGAAGATCTACAATAGAACCCTCCACCTCATCAAATGACCAGAGTAATTTGCCTGTTTTGACTTCCAACGCCCGGAAAGAATGGTCACTGGCACCAATAAATACATGGCCATTTTCAACAACAGGAGAACCCAGAACTGCGGCTTTACAGGCATATTTCCAGGCCAGCTTCCCTGTGCCGAGCGCTAATGCATAGATATGGCCATCTCCGGAACCTAGAATAGCCAGACCGGAATGGATGACCGGCGAGGAATAAATTGCACCATTGGTTTTAAAGGTCCATTTCTTTTTTCCGTCTTTTAGCGACAACGCTTCAATTTCTCCAATGGCGTTTCCGGCAACAACTATTTTTCCATCTGTAGCCGGAGTGGAAACCACATTGGCTGCCGAATGATAAGTCCAGGCCTGTTTGACCTGAGGGTAAGTTTTATTTACCGCATAAGAAGGCCGTTCAAAGGCATCTGAGGCAGGAGGGGTAAATTTTTGAAGGGCAAATTTTCTCCAGGCCTTTTCAATTTCAATTCCAGGTTTTTTGGTGGCAAAGAAAACAGAGTCTTTAGTCATGGTTACGATATTGTAGCCTCCAATACTGTCTTTTGCCCTTAAATTGGAACGGCCCATTGTAGCCTGAACACCTTCAAAATTTAAAGCTTTATTGGCGTGTCCATGTCCGCATATGGCATACTGGATGTTGTATTTTTTGATCCTGTCTGTTGCTTCATACCAATTGTCCAGGCTGTTGTCAACAGGGTAATGGTTAATGAAAATAACCGGCATGTTTTTAGGCGTATTTTTCAAAACCTTGTCCAGCCAAACGGTGGCGTCCCTTGGAATATGTCCGTCAGACATCCGGACATATGGACCAGAAGCACAGGCAATAAAACGATAACCATAATGATCAAAAGTAAATTTGTCATTTCCGAATTCACGGATAAAGTCTACCCCGCCCGACTCAGACCAGCCAGTATCGTGATTTCCCGGAATGATATACAGTGGTTTGGTCAAAGAGGAAAGAATTTCTTTGGCCAGTTTAATTTCCTGAGCTGTGCCCATTTCTGTCACATCACCTGTTAAAACAATAAAATCAATGCCCTTTTCTTTGTTGATGTCTGCCACGGTTCTCCTCAGGTCTTCTTCTCCGGTAGGGGAGCCAACATGTGTATCGGTTACAAAGGCGTAGCGGAAGGTTTGGGCCTGCAGGGAAAGACTGGCGGAAGTCATCAAAACCAGCAAACAAAGCAGCTGTGCAGGGATTTTTGTTTTAAAGAAATTCATGCTTTAAATTTATTGGATTAAATGTTTTTCAAAGGAGAATATTCCTCATATTTGCGCAAAATAACTTGTTTTAATTTCTGAAACCACAGTGTAACTCGAATGTTATATGGAAAAAATGACTTTAGCTATGCCCCCTGAAAAACTGGATAAAGACAGCCTGGTTTATAAAGTAAATCCCGATCTGTCCGGGATCGACTGGGCATACGTTTGCGAACTTTTTGCAAAAGTCAATTGGCGGACAAGGCTTGCTGAAGAAATAGAACAGGCCTTTAGAAAAAGCAGCTGGACACTTTTTGTCTATAAACAAGAACAACTGATTGCATTCGGACGAACTATAGATGATGGTCGCTATTATGCCATGCTGGGGGATATTGTTGTCGACCCGGATTTTCAGGGCAATGGCCTTGGGAAGGTCCTGGTCAACAAATTAAACAGCCTGCTTGAAAACTATCACTTTGTAACTTTAACGGCCGCACCAGGCAAAGGCGATTTCTACAAAAGCCTGGGATGGAAAAAGCAAACAACGGCTTACATATGGCCACAGGGGCCAAAACAGTTGCGTCAGCATACAGAAGAAGGAGAGGTTTAGGCCTTTCTGATTTTTAAATCATCTTTATCCCTAATTTTGGATCACAGGTTCCTGACCTTTTTTGAGGTCAAAGGACCATTTAATGACCTGCCGGATGGTTTTGCTGATTTCTGCCTTACCCTGATCGGAGTTAACATTGATCCCGCAGATGGTGCTGTCGTTCTTTTTGGCATGTAATACCATATAATAGATTCCGCAAACCAGTAATGCACAAACGGCCCTTAGATTGGTTCCGGAACCCTTAAAAAATTCATCTGTTTTGTTTAATATCAAATCCCCGAATTCCTCCCTCACTTTACATATTCCATTCAGAAGAACGGTTTCCTCTGAAATTTCCCAAAGGATAATTTTCTGCATTTCTTCTTCATTGAAAAAGAACTCAAACTGTTTTTCAAGTATGGAGGCGAGGATTTCTTCCAAATCGTTCTGTTGATCAATCTGGGGAAGTGATTCTTCTATTTTTTTATTAAAGGAAAGCCAGTAATCTTTTTCGATTACATAGGTTTCAATGAGCTGGTCTACAGTGCCAAAATACCTGTATATTAATTTTTTATGTACGCCGGCCTCACGGGCTATTGCATTTACGCCAAGCCCTTTATAACCTTTATTTCTAATAATGCAGCCAACACTGGAAATCAACTTCTGCATTGTCAATTCTTTATTCTTCATCTGATGTAATTTTTTATCCGGGCAGTCATTCAGCAAAAGAAAGCCGCTGGCCGGATAACATTTTTTAACGTTTTGGGATGCAACAGTCAATTATAGCAATAAATTTCCCGAAAAAGCACAAATGATCAGATATAAAAAATAGTCCATAGGTATTCAATAGCCCATTTTTTTAAAAAATAAAATGCTTAGAGCTCTTTTGAAATAAAAAAAGCTTTCCCTGGGGAAAGCTATATTTGAGCGGTAATTGAAATTCTGTTCCGGATCAAACTCGCCGAGTTTGTGAAGAGTTAAATCTTCCTGGTTAATGAGCCAAAAATATGTTAAAGAAATACCCAAAGTGGTGACATGCGATTATAATTTTCTTTAGCATGAATTTTCTTTGTGTTTTTATTTATTTTTTTGAAAACAGGCAAAATATTTTAAAAATGACACATTTTTTTTGGATGTCACCACTTTCGGCATTTCTTTAATTTACTTTTAAGCGGTTTAACGAATAGACATCTACCTGTGTTGATAAGTTAAAGCTTGATTTCAGAAACTGTTCCTCCAAAAGGAGGACAGTTTTTGAAATTATTCAGCCATGATCCGGGCCATTTCCCTATATACAGAATCATAATTCAATTGTAATCTTTCCTGAAAAAAGATCCATTTAAATAATCTTGTTGCAGAATAAGAGATATAATCGTATTTTTGCCCGGCAAATAGTAATTCATAAACTTATTTGCCATGCAACTCGATCCCCAAAAATTTGTAGCCGAAGGACTGACATACGATGACGTATTATTGGTGCCTGCATATTCTGAAGTTCTGCCGCGCGATGTGGATACCGGAACCTTTCTGACCAAGAAAATAAGATTAAATGTTCCTGTCGTATCTGCAGCGATGGATACGGTAACTGAAGCTGGTTTGGCTATTGCCATTGCACAGGCAGGTGGTATAGGTATGCTGCATAAGAACATGAGCATTGAACGTCAGGCAGAAGAGGTACGTAAGGTAAAACGCTCAGAAAGCGGAATGATCCAGGACCCGATTACCCTTGGTAAAAATGCCACTGTAGCCGATGCTTTCCAGATCATGAAAGAATTTAAAATCGGAGGTATTCCGGTTATTGATGCCGAAAACAAGCTGGTAGGCATCATCACCAACAGGGACCTTCGTTTCCAAAAAGACATGAACCGGCCGGTCGCTGAGGTGATGACCCGTGAAAACCTGATTACGGCAGCAGAAGGAACCACTTTATTGCAGGCGGAAGAAATTTTACAGGATTATAAAATTGAAAAACTTCCTGTAATTGATAAAGAAGGCCGTTTAGCCGGATTAATTACTTTTAAAGATATACAGAAATATAAAAATTATCCAAAGGCCTGTAAAGATGAAAAGGGACGTCTGAGGGTTGGTGCCGCAGTAGGGGTCGCGGCAGACAACATAGACCGTGTAGCGGCTTTGGTACAAGCAGGCGTGGATGTGGTTACGGTGGATACTGCCCATGGCCATTCAAAAGGCGTGATCGATATGGTCATTGCCATTAAGAAAAGGTTTCCTGAACTTCAGGTGATTGCCGGAAACATTGCAACTGCTGATGCAGCAAGGGCTTTGGCCGCTGCGGGGGCAGATGCGGTGAAAGTTGGAATAGGACCAGGTTCTATTTGCACCACAAGGATTATTGCCGGGGTAGGTGTTCCACAGTTATATGCCGTTTTTGAATGTGCTCAGGCCTTAATTGGTACCGGTATCCCGGTCATTGCCGATGGAGGGATCAAACAGACAGGTGACATTGTAAAAGCGATCGCCGCAGGGGCCAGCTCTATTATGGCCGGTTCTTTATTTGCCGGGGTCGAAGAGTCACCAGGTGAAACCATCATTTATGAAGGCCGTAAATTTAAATCCTATCGTGGAATGGGTTCTGTAGAAGCCATGCAGCAGGGATCTAAAGATCGTTATTTTCAGGATGAAGAAGATGTGGTCACTAAACTTGTTCCCGAAGGTATTGTAGGACGTGTTCCTTATAAAGGCACCCTTGCTGAGGTAATTTATCAATATGTTGGTGGTTTAAGGGCAGGAATGCATTATTGCGGGGCATCTACCATTGAAGACCTTCAAAAAGCAAAATTTGTCAGGATTACTGCAGCAGGAATGCGGGAAAGTCATCCTCATGATATATCCATTACCAAAGAAGCGCCAAATTATTCAAGGTAATTATCCGTTGACCGGATAAGGGCAAAACAGAGATCCTCTATTGTTAAATCAATAGGGGATTTTTTTTGCCAGCTTTATTCAAATCATCAGGGGAGTGCCATATCTCAAACAATAAAATAAGTAAATACTTGTTTTATTGTTTAAAATGATAATTTTGTTTCATTCTCTCTGCCAAGCAGAGCATAAATACCTATTAAAACAAAAAGCAAATGACATCTGCAAAAGAAGAAAAGATTGGCTGGGGCGCTTTGTTGTCCGGAAAAAATGGTTTAAAATCTATAGCACTGGCCGGTGGTGTCATGCTACATGCGACAGATGTTTATCTGGCAACGACAATTATGCCTTCAGTGACCAAAGATATCGGCGGCTTGTCGTTTTATTCCTGGGCCACGACCATGTATGTTGTTGCGGCCATCATCGGTTCAGTCATCTCTTCGGTTACACTTGCTAAAATTGGCCCCCGGGCCGCCTACAGAATGGCAATTGTTTTGTTTTCTGCAGGAGCTTTACTTTGCGCCTTAGCACCTGCCATGTATGTGCTGCTTGCCGGGCGTTTTATACAGGGTATTGGAGGCGGTTTGCTGGTGGCATTATCTTATGCCATGATCAGCATTGTCTACGAGAAACCTTTCTGGTCCCGTGCAATGGCGCTTGTATCGGCAATGTGGGGTGTTTCTGCTTTTCTTGGGCCTTTTTTTGGTGGGATTTTTGCAGAATACAGTCATTGGAGGTATGCTTTTGTCACCTTGCTGGTTATTGCACTGCTGCTCATTGTGCTTACAGAAAATATTCTGCCCAAAAAGCAGGATAAGGTATTGACCTCTGCCGCACTGCCCCTCTATAAATTAGTCCTCATTCTGCTGGCGGCACTGGCCATTTCAACAGGAAGTGTCTCGGCGCATCTTTGGGCAAATGCTTCCGGCGTGGTGGTCGCGATCATTTTGCTGTCGGTTGTTATTTCCAGTGAGAAAGGGCCCTCGGAGCGTTTATTGCCAAGGGGAGCCTACCAGATTTCAACTTTATTGGGCGCTACTTATGCGGTCGTGGTTTTACTCACCTTATCGGGTACTGTAGAAATCTATATTCCTTACTTTTTACAACTGATCCATGGATTTTCTCCGCTTCAGGCAGGTTATCTGACCGTGCTCATTGCCCTGGGCTGGTCCCTGTGTTCTATTGCTTTTTCTGGTTTGCCCCATAAATATGTAGGGGCTGTGATCATTTGCGGGCCACTGTTTGTCCTTGCCGGTTTGCTGGGCCTAGCTTTTATGGTACCTGAGCCTGTTTATGGCAGTGGGACCGGTTTTGTGCTCATTTGTCTTTTGCTGGTTTTTATTGGCGCAGGTATTGGCATGGGCTGGTCGCACATTTTAACACAGGTCTTGTCTTCAGCCTCCAAGGGAGAAGAAGAAAAGGCTTCGGCCTCTATTTCAACGGTACAGCTTCTGGGCACTGCTTTTGGTTCTGCCATTGCAGGCCTAGTGGCCAATTTTTCAGGGATCACCAGCCCTGGAGGAATTCCTGGAGCTCAAAATGCAGCATTCTGGTTGTTTAGCGTGTTTGCTTTAACCCCCTTGCTGGCGTTGATGGTTATTTTGTTTAAATTCAAAAAACGACCTGCTAAATAGGCTCAGACAAACGTTTGCGCTTTATCCGATTTCTTAATCCCTTTCCAGAGTCTGTATATTGTGGTTCAATGAACCATTCCATCAAACTTAAACTTGCAGCCTGCCTGTTATTTGTTTCAGGCAGTTTTTTAGTACAGGGGCAAAACCTCCCCTCAGAATTACAATCTCCTGAAGTTGTAGCCTTAAACCGAATGCCCATGCGTGCCGAAGCTTTTGCTTACGAAAGCAAAATACTGGCAGGTCAGGGGAAAAAAGAGAAATCCGGTTATTTTATGTCGCTTAACGGCAACTGGAAATTCAATTGGGTGCAGGACCCCTCCAAAAGGCCCCTGGATTTTTTCAAAACAGATTACAACGACAGCGGCTGGAAAAATTTTAAAGTCCCTGCCAACTGGGAAACCAATGGTTATGGTTTGCCCATTTATGTCAATCATCCCTATGAATTTGCGGGTAAGAGCAAAATGGGAGCGAAGCTAAACCCTCCTTTTGATATTCCTGCAGATAACAATCCGGTAGGCTCTTACCGAAAAAAAATCAACATCCCGGAAAACTGGAAAGACAAACAAGTTTTTATCCATCTCGGGGCGGTAAAGTCGGCCTTCTATATTTGGGTGAACGGAAAAAAAGTAGGTTATAGTGAAGACAGTAAACTTGCCGCAGAATTTGACCTCACTAAATACGTGAAAGCCGGAGAAAACCTCATTGCGCTGGAAGTTTACCGCTGGAGTGACGGAAGTTACCTGGAATGCCAGGATATGTGGCGGATTTCAGGAATTGAACGAGATGTTTATTTATATGCCACCCCTAAAATGGATGTGCGTGATTTTAAAATCTCGGCCTCCCTTGACCAGAGCTATACAAAAGGCCTGCTGGACCTGAACCTGAGTATTGAAAATTACCGTATGGACCAAAAAACATTACACAGCAAGGCCGATTCCTTTATGATTAGCACAGAACTCCGTGATGCTTCAGGGAAACTGGAATGGCAACAGGATAGCGGCTTACAAGGGGTACTGGGCAATTACCATACAAATGTTTCTTTTAAAAAGGAATTGCCTGCAGTAAAAACCTGGTCGGCTGAAGTGCCTTATTTGTATACCTTGTACATCAGCTTAAAAAATGGCAAAGGTGAAGTGCTCGAAGTGATTCCTCAAAAAGTAGGCTTCAGAAAAGTAGAAATTGTAGGCAGTGATTTTCTGGTCAATGGCAAGCGTGTTTTTCTTAAAGGGGTAAACCGGCATGAACACAACGCAAAACAAGGACATACTTTAAGTCATGAGGATATGCGCAAGGACATGGAAATGATGAAAAAGCTAAATGTCAATGCCGTCCGTCACTCTCATTATCCACCGGACCCTTACTGGATGGA
This sequence comes from Pedobacter nutrimenti, assembly GCF_003208655.1. Taxonomy (GTDB): domain Bacteria; phylum Bacteroidota; class Bacteroidia; order Sphingobacteriales; family Sphingobacteriaceae; genus Pedobacter; species Pedobacter nutrimenti. Next base: position 145,312 of record NZ_QKLU01000001.1, read on the forward strand.
ATTGTGTAATGAGTATGGTTTATATGTAGTAGATGAAGCCAACATTGAGTCTCATGGCAGGGGATACGATTTAGCGGTTACCCTGGCCAATGACAAACAATGGCGCAATGCACATTTTCAGCGGATCAGCAGAATGTATGAAAGGGATAAAAACAATCCAAGTGTACTGGTCTGGTCTTTGGGCAACGAAGCGGGAAATGGGGTCAATATGTACGAAGCCTATCAGTGGTTAAAGAAAACAGATCCTGGCAGACCGGTACAATATGAGCGTGCAGAATGGGACTTTAATACCGATATGATTGTACCGCAATATCCCGATCCCGACTGGCTGGTTCAATATGCAAAAGGTAAAAATACCCGGCCTTTGATTATGAGTGAGTTTGCACATATTATGGGCAACAGCCTGGGCAATTATGCAGAGTACTGGAACGCCATAGAAAACAATCCCAAACTTCAGGGCGGTTTTATCTGGGAATGGATTGATCAGGGACTCGATACGGTAAAAAACGGGAAAAGAATTCTGGCTTATGGCGGGGACTTTCCTTTGGAAGGACCGGTAAACCAAAATTTCAGTGACAACAATTTTTGTGTCAAAGGGGTTGTTACGGCTTACCGGGAACTGACCCCAATGGCCATAGAAGTTAAAAAAGTTCATCAGTTTATTAAAACGGCTTATACCGGAGCGTATAAAATTGAAATTCAAAACAGCTATTTCTTTAAAGGGCTCGACAACATCCGCTTAAACTGGGAAGTCATTGAAGACGGAAAGACGATACAAAAAGGAATGGTGGAAGACCTTAAAATTGCACCACGTGAGCGGATAAACCTTCAGTTACCGGTTAAATTGAGTCTCAAAAAGGATAAAGAATACTTTTTAAATGTACATTATGTATTAAAACAGGCCGAACCCTTGCTGGAACAAGGTTATGAAGTGGCTTATGATCAGTTTGCTTTAAATCAGGCGGAATTCCAGCCCGTTGGGCCTTCCCTGACTGGAAAGCTTAACGTTAAGCAAAACGCTGCCCAATGTGAACTTTCGGGAAAAGATTTCAGTGTGCGTTTTGACCTGGAAAAAGGCTTGTTGAGCAGCTATTCCCTAAAGCAGGAAGAAATACTTAAAAGCGGTCCTGAACCTTCCTGGTGGAGGGCACCTACAGACAACGACATAGGGGCAGGATTTAATAAAAATTTGCGCAAATGGAGAAATGCCTATGGTGAAGGAAAACTGCTGGCCGCGGAACTTCAGCAGAACAGCGATGGCAGCTACAGCATGCATTTTAAAAAAGAACTGCTCGGGGGAGAAGCCATTGCCGGGCAGGAAGTTAGGGTATACGCAGATGGTACTTTAAAAATTACCAATGTGTTCACCGCAGTTAAAGGAAAATATCCTTTGCTGTTAAGAATGGGGAACAATTTGCAGTTGGCCAAAGAGTTTGAAAATATAGAATTTTACGGAAGGGGCCCCTGGGAAAATTATTGGGACAGAAAAACGGCTTCCCTGATTGGAAATTACAAGCAAAAAGTCAAAGACCAGTATTTTCCTTACGCCAGACCACAGGAAAGCGGAAATAAAACAGATGTTCGCCGGGTAAGTTTTACCAATCAAAAAGGCAAAGGGCTGCAGTTTATATACCAGGACAGTTTACTGAACTTTGCTGCATTGCCTTACAGCCTGGACCAGCTGGACCCACAGGAGGATAAAAAACAATACCATTCCGGTGAACTGGTCGTGCAGGATAAGATCTTCCTGCATATGGACCTGCAGCAATCTGGTTTACAAGGTATAGACAGTTGGGGTTCGCAGCCCCTGAAGCAATATAGGCTTCCTTTTGCGGACCATAGCTATACCTACTGGATTAAACCGATCAGGTAGTTTTATTTTGCGCAGAAGAATTGATCAGAAATGTTAAATTTGGGTATGCGCAAAATTAAAGCCTCTTGTTTTCTTGCTGTTTCTGTCCTGCTGAGTTGCCTTGCCTTAAGCAGTGCAAGGGCTCAGAAAGGTCCGGATTCCAGCCATCGTGATACCTTAAAAATGACCGAAGCTCTGCTTTTGAAAGATCACCAGCAGCAGCAAATCGATTCCCTGGTTAAAATACAGCTGGAAAAGGAACTGGCCGGTTCAACAGGCGATAAGAAAAAAACCGCACAGCTTGAAAGTAAACTGCGTGACATTGCGACAAAAGATTCCATCAGAAGAATTGCGCAGTTAAAGAAAATAGAAGCCCTTAAAAAACATGAAAAAGGTTTTCCGGTGGTCCTTAAAAGAGACACCTTGTTTTATGTATACACCAGAATCGGTTCCTTTAGTGCCTCTGAAAGGGCGGCATCTATTACCAAAAGGATAGAGAAGCTTTATGAAGACCCTTTTTATAAGGCAGATTCCCTGGCCCTGAACCAAAATGAAGAAACTTACGAGATTACCTATAAAAAAAGTGAAGTTATTTTATCCGTCGCCAATCTGGATGGCTTATGGCTAAACAAAAGTAATGAACAACTGGCCAAAGAATATTTGTCCAGGGTAAAGGAAGTTGTGGAAAAGGAGAGAAAAGCATACAGCCTGGTCAACTGGTTGAAGCGGATTGGACTGGTGGTACTGGTGATTCTTTTTCTGGGACTGATTATCTTTATCATCAACAGACTTTTCAGAAGATCGGCCCGTTTGGTTTCTGCCCACCGTTCGAAGTATTTGAACGGCCTTAAATTAGGCTCTGTTAAATTGTTTACACCCGAGCATTTGGAAAACCTTTTGCTCAAACTCAACAATGTATTGCGTATTGCGGTCATTATTCTAGTGATCTATTTGTCCCTGCCCTTGTTGTTTAGCATTTTTCCCGAAACAGAGCAGTGGACAGGCACCTTACTCGAATGGGTGCTTAGCCCGCTTTCCTCGGCATTTAACGGGATATTGCATTACCTGCCAAATCTGTTTACCGTACTGGTCATTTACCTGATTTTCCGCTATGCCGTAAAAGGAGTGAAGTATTTTTTTACAGAGCTGCGCAAGGGGAACATACAGCTCAGTGGCTTTCACAGGGACTGGGCCATCCCAACATTTAATATTCTGAGGTTTGTCCTGTATGCCTTTATGCTGATCCTTATTTTTCCTTACCTGCCAGGTTCGGGCTCGCCAGCTTTCCAGGGGGTATCGGTTTTTCTGGGTATTTTAATTTCCCTGGGTTCTTCCAGTGCCATTACCAATATTGTGGCTGGCCTGGTGATTACCTATATGCGGCCCTTTAAAGTAGGGGACAGGGTGAAAATTGGAGAAGTTGTTGGTGATGTGCTGGAAAAGACCATGCTGGTGACCAGAATTAAAACCATCAAAAATGAAGACATTACGGTTCCGAATTCTACCGTATTGTCCAGCAGTACGGTCAATTACTCGACCAGTACCAGGGAAGGAGGGCAGGGGCTGATCATCAATACGACCCTTACCCTGGGTTATGACATCCGCTGGGAAACCATACATCAGCTGCTTATTGAGTCTGCTTTGAGAACAGAGCATGTGCTGAAGGATCCTAAGCCCTTTGTGCTGCAGACCAGCCTGGAAGATTTTTATGTTTCCTATCAGATCAATGCCTACATTAAAGAGGCCAATAAACAGGCGCTGATTTACAGTGAACTGTACCGGAATATTCTGGATGTTTTTAATGCGGCAGGTGTAGAAATCCTTTCCCCTCATTACAGGGCTGTTCGTGATGGCAGTACACCAGCGATGCCGGAAAATAATCCAGGCCCGGACAACAATCCCCTCCACAAAGGGTAAAGCTTGTCTCTTTTTTGGTAATTTGACTACAGAATGCCCCCGAGATGATCAATTATTAAGGAAAACTTATATATTTGGTTATCAGCAACCTTTACATCTTGGAAACCGGTTTAAATATAGCGAAGGATTTGGAGCTTTTTGCCCTGTTAAAACAGGGGAATGAAACTGCATTTAAGCAGGTGTACGACCGTTACTGGTTGTCATTGTTCAATACTGCTTATAAAAGGCTTGCAGATAAAGACAAATGCGAAGATGTGGTCCAGAATGTCTTCGCCGATTTGTGGAACCGGCGGGCCGAACTGGACCTTAAAAATCCACAGGCCTACCTGCATACCGCAGTGCGTTTCCAGGTCCTGAAAGCCATCAGTAAAGATTCCAGGCAAAGTTTTTTTGTTGATGTGCTTGAAACAGAAGTGATTTCTTCTTTAAAAACAGACGGGGACCTGCTGGAAAAGGAAGCGGTTAAAATTGTGGAACAATTTATAAAAGCACTTCCCGCCAAGCGTCGCGCCATATTTATCATGCATTATGAGCAGGAGCTCAGTACTGCAGAAATAGCGGGGTTGCTGAAAATTTCACAAAAAACGGTGCAAAATCAATTGCTTTCTGCCTCCAATGGGTTAAGAATGAAACTGACCCAATTGTTCAGTTCGGCCATGATCCTCTATTCCCTGCTTGAAAAATAATCCTGTAATTTTTTAAAAGAATTTTAAATTCTTTTTGGGAGATTTTCCTTTTTGCGGTACATATATGAAAACGCCATCATATGACCGCTTATAAACCCGGAGATGACATCCGGAAAATGATTGAAAAATATATTGCCGGGACAGCGAGCCAGGAAGAGATCAGATTTGTGGAGTTGTATTACGCTTATTCCGAAAAAAATAAAAGCCGGGAACTTTCTGAGCAAGAGGCTGCCATGGACCATGCCCGGAATTTTGAAGAGATTCAGCGGAAAATCAACGCTACAGCGCCAGCCCAAAGGCGCAGATTGTGGTCTTATAAATATGCTGCAGCAGCTGCTGTATTACTTTTTACGGCTTCAGCAACTTATTTATGGTTCAAAAAACAGGACCAACCTCTGGGAAAAGACTTTACTGCTGTAGCTATAAAGGATATTTTACCCGGCAGCAATAAAGCTTTGCTGACCCTGGCCGACGGGACCAAAGTCGTGCTCGACGATAAGGCAGTGGGAAAAGTGATTGAAGTTCCGGGGTTAACCATTAGCAAAACAAAAAGCGGACAGCTGGTGTATACCGCATCTGGTAAACCCCAGCAGAATGGAAAAATAGCCAGTAATACCGTAGCCACACCCAGGGGCGGGCAGTACCAGATCATTCTTCCCGATGGGACCAAGGTCTGGTTAAATGCATCGTCTTCCTTAAGTTATCCAGAGTTGTTTAGCGGAAACAAAAGAACGGTCCGTCTGAGCGGGGAAGGGTATTTTGAGGTGGCGAAAAATAAAGCGATGCCTTTTCATGTCGAAACCGCTGCACAGGATGTAGAGGTAACCGGAACACATTTTAACATCAATGCCTATATGGACGATGCGGTCCTGAAAACAACACTACTCGAAGGAAGTGTCAATGTCCATTACTCGGGGAAAAGTAAAATGCTACAGCCCGGACAACAGTCCAGAATAGGGAATGCTTCACCGGAAATAAACATTTTGACTGTGAACACCGAAGAGGAAACGGCCTGGAAAAATGGCCTGTTCCAGTTTAGCAACGCCTCCCTTAAAAGTATTCTGAGCCAGGTAGAACGCTGGTACGATGTAAAGGTTGACTACAGTACTGTACCCAATAAACGCTACAATGGTATGGTGCCGCGCAGTGCAGGCTTATCTGAAGTATTGCATATGCTTGAAGTCACCGGGAACATCAGTTTTAAAATAGAAAAGAACAGGGAACTTAAGGTCACCACCCGACAGGGACCCTGATCCAATAACACCACAATAACCAACCAATCCATCAACAAACTAAATCGAATGTATGAAATTTTACCCTTCCGTAAAGCTAACCATTGTGCTGCTGGCCCTTTTCTGCACGCAGCTCAGTGCTGCGGCTTTTTCGCAGCGCATCAGTTTAAATCAGCACAATGTACCGCTGGAACAGGTTTTAAAAGAAATCAAGCGTCAGACGGGGTATTTTTTCCTGTATGACCTGGATCTGATCCAGCAACAATCCAAACCAGTTAACATTAAGATCAGCAATGCTTCTATTGAAGATGTGATGACCAAAACACTCCAGTCTCAGCCTTTCAGCTGGGAAATTAAGGAGCGGACCATTTTGATTAAACCCCTCCAATCAGGGCCTGGTAAAAACCAGAAAGAAAAAGGTATTGAGATCAGGGGCAAGGTCACGGATGAAAACGGTACAGGTCTGCCAGGCGCTTCTGTGAAGGTCAAGGGCAGTTCAACCGCTGCAATAACAGACCAGACCGGGAGCTTTAACCTTAAAAACGTGGAAGAAAATGCCGTCCTGCTGGTCTCCTATATTGGTTATTTAAGCCAGGAAGTGAGGGTGCAGGGACAAGTATTGACCATTCAGCTGCAACCAGACATCAGCACTTTAAATAATGTAGTCATCACCGGTTATACCGCCTACTCCAAAAACCAGTCAACCAGTGCGGCTTCCCTGGTCACTGCCGATAAAATTAACCAGGTTCCCGGAATGACTGTCGATCAGATCCTTCAGGGCCGTGTACCAGGAATGAGTGTCATTTCTACCTCTGGACAACCTGGTCAAAGTGCATCGGTGGTGATCCGCGGTATTGGAAGCGTAAATGGTTCTTCCACGCCATTGTATATTCTGGATGGAGTACCCATTGAAGGCAATTATTTTCAAACCATTAACCCCGAAGATATAGAGTCTGCCACCGTTTTAAAAGATGCATCTGCAAAAGCTTTATACGGATCAAGAGGGTCCAATGGCGTGATTGTACTGACGACTAAAAAAGGGACGCCCGGAAGGCTTTCTGTACAATACAATTCCCAATATGGTTTTTCCAACCTGAGCAGACCAAATTTTACCATGATGAACACCGAGCAGCGCCTTCGTTTTGAAGAGGAGATCGGGTTAAATTACAACCGCAACCTGGGACCTGGCTGGACTTATTCTCCTAAAAATCCGGCTTATACTTCAGGAACAGCAGCTTTCCGTCAGCGGGCTGATGCCATTCTGGATAGTTTAAGAGGGATCAATACCGATTGGAGGGATATTTTCTTTCAGAAAGGGAAATTTATGGAACAGCAGGTCAGCATCAGTGGGGGGAATGAAGGCCTGCGCTTTTACAACTCTTTAAATTATTACAAGCAGGACGGGGTGGCCAGGAGGACCGGTACAGAAAGATATGCTTTAAGAAGTAACCTGGATTTTAAGGCGGATAAATTTTCAGGAAGTGTAAATGTATCAGTAGGGTATTCCAATTCCAGTTTTACAGAAGGAGAAGGTAGTACAGGTGCAGGTACAGCTATGGCCTCGGTGTATTATGCCTTGCCTTACGAGAAACCTTATGCACCGGACGGTACGCTCATCCATCCTGGAAATGAATCCTCTTATTTTATCCTGGACCAGCGGGAAGGCAGTCAGGGACTGGAACGTTTGCTGAATTCTTCCAATAAAACGGATCAGCTGAAAACCATTATTGGTACCAATTTCAGTTACCAGATTTTGCCGGAACTGAAAATCACGACCCGGGCCGGTATCGATTACCGGAATTCAACAGACATGTTGTACATTAATCCCGATTCTTATTATGGCTCCAGAAAGGTAAGCAATACCCTTGGCGGACAAGGCCGTTTTGAGGAAGGCACACGCAGGAATTTTAATATTGTTTCAACCACAGGGATTACCTATGCCAAAGTGTTCAACCAGGTGCATGACCTGGAAGTGTCGGGCTTTTATGAATACCTCTACAACAATTTCAACAGTTTTGGTTTTACAGGTTTCGGCATTGATGGCCGTTTGCCGGAAACCCCAGCTGGGGTAACCAATGGAAGCAGTACTTTTTTACCTGTGGTGAGCGGATCCAAAACCAAAAATGCCCTGGCTTCCTTTATGAGTGTGGCACGGTATACCTATGATGGTAAATACACCATTTCGGGAAGTTACCGTTACGATGGCTCTACCCGGGTTGCCCCGGTCAACAAATGGCATGGCTTTTACTCCTTTGGAGGAAGCTGGGCCGCTAAAAAGGAAAATTTCCTGAAGGATGTAAGTTACATCGCTGACCTTCGCCTGAGGGCAAGTTACGGGATCACCGCCAGTCCCTTAAGTGGTGATTTTAATTACCTGGCTACTTTTGGCGCAGCCTCTTATGGTGGTGTAAATGGGGTTAAACCCTTAACACCAGGTAATCCGGGCTATGACTGGGAATATGTCAATGAATTCAATGCCGGTTTCGACCTGGGTTTATTTAGTAGCAACCGCCTGAGGCTGACTTTTGATTATTACAACAGGGCAACATCCAATATGTTCTTTAATCAGCCGCTTTCTGCAGTTGCCGGATATGGCTCGGACGGAAGTATTCCGTTAAGCTCTGGAAAAATGAGAAACCGGGGTATAGAGTTTGAAATCAGTGGCGATTTGATTAAAAATGATCAGCTGACCTGGAGCATTGGACTGAATGCGGGATACAACAAAAATACCATTTTGTACCTAACCCCACTAACAGATGAATTACCAGATGGCGACAGCAGGGTGTTTAAGGTTGGTATGCCTTATGGAACTTATCTTGCCCCGCAATGGGCTGGTGTAAACCCGCAGACCGGCGAAGCGCAATACTACAATAAAGATGGTTCCATTACAGCAGTTTACAATTCCAACACGCAAAGCGTAACCAATTCAGGCAGCCTGTACCCGAAACTCACAGGAGGTTTTAATACGGCGTTAAATTGGAAAGGTTTTAGCGTCAATGCTTTGTTTTCTTTTGTGAGCGATGTGATGCGCTGGAACAACGAAGATTTTTACAATGAAAACCAGCGTTATGCAACCAGTAACCAGTCGGTGCGGATGTTGGATGACCGCTGGAAACAACCAGGCGACAATGCCACTTTACAGCGTTTTGACATCCCAAGGAATTTTACCTCAAAGGACATTCAGGATGCTTCATTTCTGCGCCTAAGGAATGTGAATATTGGTTATTCCCTTCCAAAAAGTGTATTGCAAAAAATTAAGTTCGTAAAGGGCGTAAAAATCTTTGTTCAGGGACAAAACTTGTATACCTGGACCAAATGGAGAGGACTGGATCCGGAAAACAACAGTGTTTATGGAAGGTTTCAGTACCCGAATACCCGTACCTATACCGCCGGACTTAATGTGAACCTATAATGCTAAAGACAATGAAACATCAATATAAAAAATACATCCTGTTGTTACCTGCACTGGTTTTAAGTGTTTCCTGTACCAAACTGGATTTAAAGCCTACCGATACCTTAAGCCCTGACAACGTTTACCGCAACATCAGCGACATTAATAAAGGACTGATTGGCGCTTATGCAGCAGCCGATTACGACATGAGCAGTTTGTCGGTGACCGTATCGGATGAGGCGACTTTTCCTACCGAAAATATAGTTGGAAACAGTGATGCTTTCCGCTGGTTGTATACGGCCAGTAATGGTTCGGTAACTTCTTTTTATTATACCTGTTATATAGGTATAGACCGGGCAAACCGGGCGCTGGCTGGCTTAGATGCCTTAAAACTGAGCGGAGCGGACCTCACTTTAGGAAACCAGTACCGGGCCGAACTTTTGGCCATAAAATCTTATTTCCATTTGGAAGCGCTGCGGGCTTATGCGGCCAGCTATCAGAATGGTGCGCTGGGCGTACCCTATATGAAAACCTTTTCCATCAGCTATCCTGCCCGTGACAATTTTGAAGCGGTTGTTGCCCAGGTTAAAGTAGATTTGCTTGCTGCCAAAGCCTTAATGCCTGCCGGGCTGACCGATAAAAGCAGGATTACAGCCCCGGCCATTGCGGCGATACAGGCAAGATTAGCGCTGTATGAAAAGAACTGGGCGGATGCGATCCGTTATGCAACTGAAGTGATTAATTCAGCCCCGTTGGCAAACAAGGCCCAGTTTCCGGGCATCTGGACAGATGCCAATGACAATGAGGTGATTTGGAAACTTAAAAGGGTCGGAACGACCAATTCAAGGCTGGGTGATTTCTTTTATCGTCAAACAGGTGGAATTGTTTTGTATGCCCCTGCGCAGAAGCTGATTAATACTTTTGATAAAGTAAATGACATCCGTTATGCAGCCTACATTAAATTTGACCCCAGCCGTACGGGTTTTAAATCCCAGTACCTGGTCAATAAATACATCGGGGGAACTTCTACTGCACCAGGTTTAACGGATATTAAATTGTTCCGTACCGCAGAAATGTACCTGATCCGGGCAGAAGCAGAGGCCGAATCTACCGGAGATGCTGCGGGAGACTTGAATACATTGAGGGCAGCCAGGATCAACGGTTACACTAATGCCAGTTTTGCCGATAAAGCGGCGCTGATTGATGCCATCTATACTGAACGTTTCAAGGAGCTTGCTTTTGAAGGCCATCGTTTCTTTGATCTGAAACGCAGAAATATGCCTGTACAACGATTAGCAGCTGATGCAGCCAATGCTTCAGGCGCTGTACTTCTGGTACCGGAGCAGGCACAGTATGCTTTCCCAATTCCGGCGCAGGAAATGCAGATCAATAAAAACACCGTACAAAATCCAAATTATTAAACTCAGGAAGCACTTTAATGTGCTTCCTTTAAACGATATGTTATGAAACAACCAGTCCTGATCTTAATCTTTTCTGTCTGGATATCAGCAATGGGCTGCGGAAAATCAAATGGCCCAGGCACCACCGTCCCGGACGGTGGCGGGAAACCGGTTAATCCTGTCAACCCGGTGAAACGCCGGCCGGCATCTATTGGTATTATAGGAGACACGGCCAATGTGACCAAATCCGTTACCGGTGGTATGGTGTTAATGGGAGGGGGAACTGATGTCGATGCCGCTTTCAAATGGATGATTGCACGCAGTGGAGGAGGTGATGTGGTGGTGTTAAGAGCCACGGGTACAGACGCCTATAATCCTTACATCAACGCCCTGGGCAGTGTCAATTCTGTGGAAACCCTAAAAATAGACAGCAGGGCACTGGCCGATAACGATACGGTTGCTTATATGATCCGGAATGCCGAAATGCTTTTTATTGCCGGTGGTGACCAGTCCGATTATATGAAATACTGGAAGGGGACAAAAACCGAAAAAGCGATCAATTATTTGCTAACCGAAAAGAAAGCACCGGTAGGTGGCACCAGTGCAGGTTGTGCCATTTTGGGGGGCTTTTATTATAGCGGGGAAAATGGAAGCGTCACCTCGGCAGATGCCCTGCAGAATCCTTACCTTAGTTCGGTGAACCTGTACAACAATGACTTTTTGAAAGCGCCTTACCTGCAGCAGGTGATTACCGACCAGCATTACCTGACCAGGGAAAGAGAAGGCCGTTCGGCCGTTTTTTTAGGCAGGATATTAAAAGACTGGAACATCGCCGCCAAGGCCATTGCGGCAGACGAGCGCACCGCAGTTTGTATTGATGATAAAGGCAGCGCCCAGGTATATGGTGATTATTCCACCACGCGCCCCTACAGCTACGCCTATTTTATCAGTACAGACCTTTCCAAAATGCCCGAACAGTTTGAAAATGGCAAAAAGGCAATTTGGAACCGCAACAACCAGGCCCTTGCCGTATATGAAATTCCTGCATCGGTGAACGGGGGCGGTAATTTTAACGTCAATACTTTTAACCTTGCCCAGGCCAGCGGCGGGAAAGCCTGGTGGTGGTGGATCGATAACGGAACATTAAATAAAAAAGAACAATGAGAACATTTAAATTTTGGGCCGTCCTGATGCTGGCAGCCTGCAGTTTTTCCTTAAATGCCCAGCAAAAAAAATATGTTATGGTGATCCATGGCGGAGCAGGGACCATCCTTAAAAAAAACATGACTCCTGAAAAGGAAGCGGCTTACACAGCGGCTTTAACCGCTGCTTTAAAAGCGGGTTATGCCGCCATTCAATCCGGAAAGTCAAGTCTGGATGCTGTAGAAGCAAGCATTCATGTGATGGAAGATTCCCCGCTCTTTAATGCCGGAAAAGGGGCTGTATTTACCCACGACGGGCGTAATGAACTCGATGCCTCCATTATGAACGGAAAAACGCTGGAAGCAGGCGCTGTGGCCGGGGTGACCACGGTTAAAAACCCGATCAGTGCGGCAAGGGCGGTAATGGAAAAATCCGAACATGTGATGATGGTGGGCGCAGGCGCCGATAAATTTGCAAAAGAAGCCGGTTTGGAAATTGTAGACCCAAAATATTTCTGGACAAAGGAGCGCTGGGATGGTTTGCAGAAAGCCATACAGGAAGATTCGACCAAAGCTGTTCTGGATCATGGGAGTAAAAAATCCATGAAAATGGGTATTCAAAACCATGACAATAAATTTGGGACAGTAGGCTGCGTTGCCCTGGATAAATCAGGGAACCTGGCAGCGGGTACTTCTACCGGAGGGATGACCAATAAAAAGTACGGACGTGTGGGCGATTCACCAATTATTGGGGCAGGTACCTATTGCAATAACGAAACTGCTGGTATTTCCTGTACCGGATGGGGTGAGTTTTATATTCGCAATGTCGTTGCCAAAACCATTTCCGACCTTATGGAATACAAAAACATGGGAGTGGCAGAAGCCGCTAAAGTGGTCTTGGATAAAGTGGGTAAAATGGGTGGTGATGGTGGTTTAATTGCTTTAGATAAAAAAGGCAATGTGACCATGCCCTTCAATACAGAGGGGATGTACCGGGGAACGGTGACCGCAGATGGTAAAATTGAAATACAGATTTATAAATAATGAAAGGGAAAGGAATTTTAAGCTTGGGACTTAAAACGGTTTTAAGTATTCTTTTGTGTGTAGGGCTCATGCAGTGTGCATCTGCACAAAACAGTGCAAAAGGCAGTCTGTTTATTATAGGTGGGGGGAACCGCTCTGATGCCTTGATTAAACAGCTGGTTTCCACAGCCGGTTTAGGTTCAAAGGATTACATTATTGTATTGCCTATGGCCAGTGAACAACCAGATACCGGTTTTAAATACATTTCCCAGCAGCTGAAAAGAGAAACCAATGCCACCATCCGGAATTTTGATTTTAACCACCACAGTACTCAGGATAAAAAATGGACAGATTCTGTTGCCGGTGCCAAACTGATTTATATTCTTGGTGGCGACCAGAACCATTTCATGAAGGCGGTACTGGGTACACCGGTATATACCGCCATCCATGAGGCTTACCAGAAGGGGGCAACCATTGCCGGTACCAGCGCCGGGGCGGCCGTGATGAGCAGGTATATGATTACCGGTAAACAGTTGCAGGAGCAGAAATACAAAGAAACCTTTGACCGTTTGTGGCATCATAATATCGAGTTTGCCGAAGGTCTGGGCCTGTTGAAACAAACCATTATTGACCAGCATTTTTTAAAACGCAGCCGGTACAACCGCCTGATCTCTGCATTGGCTGATAAACCAGATTACATTTGTGTTGGGATTGATGAAGGTACGGCTATTATTGTCAAAGGCGACCGCGCCACTGTAGCAGGGGAGAGCCAGGTACTTCGTTTTGCCCTTCCACAGAAGGCAGTTAAAGCTTCTGATCAACTGATTTCTTTTAAGACACTGGAAATGGGGATATTCACTGCTGGTGATGTCATCAGAATAAAACCTTAATACACACAGATGAGTTTTTACATGCTGCCGGTTTCCGGCAGCATTTTTTTTGCCCGGGCATGAAATTCTCCCAAGCTTCTGAATAGATTCTGTACGCAAATTTAATATGGAGTTCATAAAGCAGCTGTAATTTTGGACCGGATATGAAGAGGTCTACGGATAATCACTTAATGGAACTGATCAGGAAAAACGATCACAGGGCTTTTACCCTCCTTGTAGACCGTTATTGGGAAGACCTGTATGGGCACATCCGGATTAAAATCAGGGAAAAAGACGATGCCAAAGACCTGGTGCAGGATATTTTTCTGGGCCTCTGGAAAAACCGGGAGCAGGTCAGCTGTAACCAGCAAGGTAGCATTGCTCCCTATTTATTTGGAGCGGCACGCTATGCGGTGATCAGTTATTTCAGTCGCTGCGGAGTGCTGGTCCCGGCAGCACAAAGTTTAACCGTTTTTCAGGAACCTGTTTCTGCATTTTATAGTGATGAACCTTATCTGCTAAAAGAACTTCAGTCCCAGATTGAGCATGAAGTAGACAGCCTGCCCGACAGGTTGAAAATTCCGTACCGGCTAAGCAGGGAGCAGCAGCTGAGTATTAAAGAAATTGCCTCCCGCCTTTCCCTTTCTGAACAAACGGTCAAAAACAACATCAGTGCGGTACTGGCTAAGCTTCGTGCCCGTCTTGGGCAATACCATTCCGATAGCACCATTTGTCTGATCCTGGCCATCGCCACTTTTTTTCATGATCATTAATCCGTTTTTAAAGGTTTTTTAATTTGATGTTTTGATAACATTCGCTTAAAGTACTTACAGGCCATTTGGGAGATAGGTAAGTAGTGATGTCAGAAAATCAAGAACAACAAAGGGCAAAAGCCCTGCTGAAAAAATACCTCCTTAAGCAATGCAATGCCAGGGAGCAGGAAATTGTAGAAGCCTGGTATACCGGCCTGGTGAGCCAGCAAGATGCCGTACCTGTATTTACAGGTAAAAAGGAAAGGTTTGCGGTTCGCAGAAGTATCCACAAGACGTTGAAGGTAGCCTTACCTCCTCCAGCTAAAGCCCGTATTTTACGTCTTTATATCCCTTATGCGGCAGTTTCTGCTTTGCTGCTGGTTTTGGGTGCCAGCTGGTATTTTTACAGTTCAGGGGCTTTTATAATGCCCCGGAAAGAAATACTGGTCCTTAGCCCGGCGGGCAGCCGAAAAGAAGTTACCCTTGCCGATGGCACAGTGGTGCTAATGAACAGCCAGACCACCTTAAAAGTTTCTGCAGGCTTTGGTGAAAAGCTAAGGGAGGTCAGTCTGGAAGGAGAAGCCTTTTTTAAAGTAACCAAAAATCCGGAAAAGCCTTTTGTTATTCATTCCGGCAGGCTCAATACCCGGGTACTTGGAACATCTTTTAACATCAGCGCCTATCCGGAAATGGAGCGGATTAAGGTTTCTGTATCTACAGGAAAGGTACAGGTCAGCGAAGGGAAAGATCACTTATTGGCTGCGGGAATGCTTGCAGACCAAACCTTAAGCTTTTACAAAAAGACCGGAAAACACGAAATCAAAACGGAAAATACCGAACTGATTGCCTCCTGGAGGTCCCATAAGTTATACATTGATAATGCCAGTATAGAAGATATTGCCAGGCAACTTGAACATTATTATGGTGTTGAAGCCGAGCTGCTAAAAAGCACTAACCTAAAGAATAAATATACCATACGTTTTAACAACGAATCGATGAAAGGAGTCCTGGACATCCTTTCGGCGCTAACCCGCAGAAAGTTCAGTTTTCAACATGGTAAAATCACTATTAAATAAACCTGTCATGAGTTAAAAAAGAGCACAAAAAAACCGGGAATGCGCTAACATTTCCGGCTTTCCCGGAGTACTGCAGCAGCACTCCGTATTTTCAATGAATCTCGTAAAACATTAAAAACAAAACAAATATGCACAAATTTTACCCGGGTTGCAAATACCCGCTATGGTCACTTTTTAGTTTAAAAATGAAGTTAACAATAGCCCTGATGTTTCTTTCAAATGTACTGCTCTATGCCGGTTCCCTGTCCGGACAGTCAATGAACGACATTAAAATTGATCTCAAAGCCAAAGAATTGCCCCTTAGAAAAGTACTCGATTTAATTGAAAGCCAAAGCTCCTTTGTAATCGGTTACCAGAACAACAGTACCTACAGCAATAAAAAATACAGTATAGAGGTTAAACAGGCTTCCGTATCGGCTGTGCTCAAACAGCTGATGCAGCAGTCGGGTGCCGACATTCAGCAGGTCAGCGATAAGTACATTCTGATCCGTACGGAAAAGGTGTTCGCGGCCATGCAGGTGTTTGGAGTGGTTTCTGACAAACGCAGTGGAGAAACCCTTCCCGGAGTGAGCATTAAGATAAAAGGAAGTTCGGCAGCGACTCAGACCGATATCAATGGGAAATATACGCTTAGTGTTCCAAGGGACATGGAAGATATACAGTTGCAGGTCAGCTATATTGGGTATAAAACCAGGGATTTTAAAATCAGCAGGACAGGTGATAAGTATGCATTGGACATCCAGCTGGAACAGGATTTACTCGGCCTGGATGAGGTGGTGGTGACCGGCCAGGGTATTGACATCAGTAAACGTCGTTTATCGTCGAATGTGGTTAGTATAGGGGAAAAGGATTTACAGAATATTCCGGCTTCCAGGATAGACCAGTTGCTGCAGGCCAAATTGCCCAATGCCCAGATCAGACTGACCGGCGGACAGGCAGGAGCAACTTCTATTATCCGTTCCCGAGGTGTAAATTCTGCTTTTTTCAGTTCTACACCTGTCATTTATGTCGATGGAGTAAGAATGGATAACTTAAATACCAATGCTGCATTAAGCGGTGGAAGTACCCAGGGAGCGGCCATCAGTTCTATTTCTGATATTCCGATGGACAATATCGAAAAAATTGAATTCATCAATGGAGGGGCAGCCTCGACCCTGTATGGTTCAGATGCCGCAAACGGGGTCATTCAGATCATTACCAAAAAGGGAGGTTCCGAAAAAACAGACATTAGTGTGGAAAGCCAGGTTGGGGCCGAGACCCCTACAGCCGACTTTTTGTATTTTAAAAGGAGTAAAGATCTTTTGTTTAAACAGGGCTTGTACCAAAAATACCATATTGCCTTAAATGGTGGTCAGGGAAATTTTGGTTACAGTTTTTCGGGCGGTTATATGAACAGCAGCGGTGTCCAGATCTTTGACCAGAACAGCAATAAGAGAATAGACCTTCGTACAGGTTTAAGGGCCGCTTTAGGTGCTAAAGTCACTTACGAAAGTTCTTTCAGTTACATCAACAACAAATATAAACGGAGCCGTAATGGTAACCAGGGTGGCTATACCGGTTTATGGTTTGCTGAAAGTGGTGCTTCTGCCATTACGGGCCCTAAGTTTAAAAATGATCTGGATGCCCTAACTGATGCAGAATATGGGGCAATGAAAAGTTATGTGGATGAAGCGGAAAGGCTGCAGGACAATGGCATTAATGTAAACCGTTTCCAGACTTCCCAGATCTTTAAATATCAGCCCCTGAAAGAGTTGGTGGTCAAGGCTACCGGAGGTATTGACTTCAGGGCACAGCGCCAGCAGATCATCACCACCAACAAATACCTTTCCCACACCAGCAATACCCTGGTCAATAACCAGGGAAGTATTGATAATTTTGACCGCAATTACCTTGGGCTCACCTTTGAGCTGAACGCCCAGTATGAGCTTAAACTGAATGACTTTTCCTTTATCACAACGGTAGGTGGCCAGCTTTTTAGAAATGAAGACCACCAGATTGAATACCGTGGAGATAATATCCGTGACGGGGCACAGACTATTGGCATTGCCGCCAATAAGACCAGTAATGAATACTATGCCAAGGTGGTCAATTATGGGGTATATATCCAGGAAAACTTGGGTTATAAAAATAAATTGTTTCTTGACCTGGGTTTAAGGGGAGATGGAAACTCTGCCTTTGGTAAAAACATAGGGGTACAGTATTATCCCAAAGTTGGTTTTTCGTATGTTCCAAGTGCAGAAGATTATTTTCAGTCTGTTAGCCAGGTGCTTTCTTCAGCTAAAATCCGCGGAAATTATGGATTGGCCGGAAATTTTCCGCCCCCTTTTTCCAACGAAAGAACCATTTCTTTTATCGGGCATAACGGAGAGCAGGCTGCCTCATTTGGCCAGCCGGGCAATCCCAACCTGAAACCCGAAAAAACAGAAACGATGGAAGCCGGAATTGACCTGGGTTTCTTTAAAGACAGGATTATTCTTTCTGGTGGATACTATCATTCGGTGACTAGGGATGCCTTGTTTGTGGTGCCGCCGGCACCATCTGAAGGTGAAAACAACCAGATCAAAAACATCGGAAAAATATTAAACCAGGGATTTGAGCTCAATGCCGTCATAACTCCTGTTAAGACAGTAAATTATAACCTCCGGTTTAATGTTTCAGTGAATACCTTGTATAATAAAGTGCTGAGTTCTGGGGGCGCAGCGCCGTTTAACATCAATGGTTTTAGTGCCAGAACTGTCCAGACTGTTGTTCAGGAAGGTTACCCAATAGGTTTTATACGTGGTAATTATGGGGTGTTTAATGATGCGGGCTTACTGGAAAGTACAACGGCACAGCAATATCTTGGCACCACTGTTCCTGATCTTTTCGGAAGCATGGGGCTGAACTTTCAGTATAAAAACTGGAGCCTGTTTGCCAATGCAGATTATCAAAAGGGCGCCTATGCGGCTTCTTTTGACAGACAGTTCAGGTTCAATTATGGGGCTTCGACAGAAGGGATTCCACAGGCAGAAATTGACAAAAGTAAAAGGACCAGATGGCTTGATTTTACCAATAGGTTTGTCGAAAGAACAGATTTTCTGAAAGTCAGGACCATTGGTGTGAATTACAGCTTTAAACCGGCCATCTGGAATGGGGTGATCAAAAATGTAAACCTGGGCTTTTCTGCAGTGAACCCTTTTAACTTTTCCGCTTCCAGTTTTGATCCCGAAGCCACCATTAGTGGAAGTTCGCAAGGACAGAACGGGGCCACTACAGGAGGTATTTCCTATTCTACCTATTCTGCACCCAGACAATTCCTGGGTTCAGTAAGATTGAATTTTTAACAGAACAATTGATTTTATCAATACAAAAAATGAAGATTTTTTTAAAAAAGACACTGATCATTTTAAGCGCCGCCCTGGTGCTCAGCAGCTGCGAGCTGACAAAAGTAGAAAGCCCGAATGTGACCGACGATGTGTATGTAACCACACCTTATATTACCAAATCATGGATCGTTGGCCTCAGGCGGCAACTGGCATTGACTTTAAATCAGGTGATCGTTAATACAGAGCTGGTTTCAGATAATTATTTCAACAACCGGACCTTAAGCAGTAAAGTATTTGATATTCCCCAAATACCTAATTACGACCTGGATGTAAATAACATTCAGTCGGCCGTTCACCGTTTAAGGGAATTGTCGGAATTTGGTTTAAGTGCTGTGGTACCTGCGGACAAGAGTACACTGCCTACTGAAAAAGCAGAAATGCTGTTTATGAACGCTTACGCACACCTGTTGAGTGCCGAATTGTTTGTGGGGCTTCCTGGTAGCGCCAAAGGGCCTGTGCTTAGTCCTAATGAACATTATAACCTGGCGCTTTCGGCCCTGGAACAGGCGATTGCCCTGCAAACAGACCCTAACGAAAAGCTGGCCTATACCCTGGTGAAAGCAAGGGTGTATTATGGCCTTGGAAATGCAACGAAGGCCAAAGAGGCGGCACTGGCTGCAATGGCGAATAAATTATTGCTGAAACAAGTGTTTTTTGATGGCCAGAATAGTGCCCCAAATGACTTTCAGACTTATATTTTTTCCTCAACAAACAATGAATTTGCTCCCTTGCCAAGGCTTGATTTTCTGGATCCTAAATATTTTCACACCACCACCATTGCGCAGGACCAGAAGCCAGTGAGTTTTGTGAAGTCTGAAGAAGCTTACCTGATCCTGGCAGAAGCCCAGGTTTCAGAAAATGATCTGGGTACTGCAAAGACGACTCTGAAAAACCTGCTGAGCGATGTGGTCCAGAAAAGGCCTGTATTTTCCCTTGATGATAAAAAAGAAACCCGCAACGGAGGAAACCGGACCGATTACCCCTTAAAAGCGGTAAAAGTTAAATTTGATGCAAATGATAGCCCTCGTGAAGGTTATGTGCTGGACCGTCAGGCCGGGAATATTGCCATTGCCACCATTTCCGGGACCAAGGTTACGACCACTGATATAGACCTTGCCCAAAGCCAGGATGAATTGTTGTACCTGGTGTACAGGCTTCGCCAGGAAATATTTTTTGCCGAGGGGCGCCGCATGACAGACCTGGGCATCAGGTTCCCGGTATCCAATACCGAACAACTCAACAATCCGAATGTAAGGCCTGAACATGGTGTGGCGCAGATCCCCGCATTTATTCCGCTGAACAGGGCAATGGATGATTTTACCAATGATACCGGTTCGGGCATTGTGACAATGAAATACGATATGAATAAAGTACTCATTGCCAATAAAAAGGCAATTGAAATTTTTCCATTCTTAAATTAAATTTTATGAAATTTTTGCTTAAAAATATTTTTGTGCTGATTGCCGTTTTCTGTGTTTCCGGTAGTTTTGCCCAATCTTCCAAACATGTGATCCTGGTAAGTATAGATGGTTTCAGGCCCGATTTTTACCTGGATAAAAGCTGGCCTGCACCCAATTTGCAAGCCCTGATGAAACAGGGTTCCTATGCCAAAGGCGTGCGCTGTATTTTTCCAAGCGTGACCTATCCTTCCCATACCACCCTGATTACCGGGGCCATGCCGGCAAGACACGGGATTATGTACAATACACCCCGCAACGAACAGGGAAAATACGAATGGGTAACAGACAGTAAAAAGATCCTGTCGGAAACTTTGTGGCAAGCGGTAAAAAAGGCGGGCCTAAAATCGGCCTCTGTTTCCTGGCCGGTTTCTGTAGGTGCGGAAATTGATTATAACCTGCCGGAAATTTGGTCAGCAACGAATATGATGGACCGTAAAAGTGCCATTGCAGAGTTTGCCACACCGAAAGGCTTGTTTCAGCAGATGGAGGAATTTGCCATAGGTAAGGCCGAAATCAACGACCTGAACCTAGAATACCTGACTATGGATGAAAACAACAGTCGCATGGCTGCTTATCTGATCCGTAAATACAAACCCAATTTCCTGAGCATTCACATTGTGGGGGTAGATGGCGCAGAACATAAGGAAGGACGCCAGGGAGAAGGTGTGTTTAAAGCTGTTGCTTCTGCCGATCATGCGGTGGCCAATTTACTGGATGCGATTGTCAAGGCCGGCATACAAGACAGTACGACCATTATCGTTACCGGAGATCATGGTTTTGTGGATATAGAAAAGGTGCTTTCCCCAAATGTATGGTTGAAGGAAATTGGACTGGACAGTAAAATCAATGGAACCGAAGAACCTGTGGCTAAATTTCAGGCTGCAGGGGGTGCTGCTTTTTTTCATTTGAAAAATTCAAAAGACCTGCAGGTACTGGCCAGGGTGCGTCAAAAATTACAGGAACTTCCACAGGAATATAAAAAGCTCTTCAGAATTGTAGAGCGTGCGGAGCTGGACCAGATTGGTGCCGACCCGCATGCCAGTTTTGCCCTGGCACCTGTTAAAGGAATTTATATTCAGGATGCCAATTCAGGTCCGGTCATCGGTCCAAAAAAAGGAGGGGCGCACGGCTATTTTCCGGATATCCCGGAAATACAAACCGGTTTTATTATAGCGGGTGCTGGTGTGCAAAAAGGACTGGTCCTGGAATCGGTTAATTTAGAAGATATTGCGCCGACCGCGGCAAAATTGCTTGGGGTCCGGCTTCAGGCCCCTGATGGCAAGGCGGTGCTGAAACTCATCAACGAATAAAACAGCCCTGTTAAAAACAATAAAGGCCCTTAATTTTAAAGGGCCTTTATTGTTGAAGGTCAGCTGGGTTTAATGTCCCAGGTTTAACCTCAGGTTCAGCTCAAAGCTTCCATTGGTATAGCCGGTGAGGGCAGAAGTTTGTGTGCTGTAAGATCCGCTGATCAGGTATTTCCTTTGAAAATCCATACCCAGGCCAAAAGTAGCACTTTCGGAACTGTGGTACATGGCCATCAGAAACAGCTGTTTATTGGCAAAGCCCAGTTGGGCACCCGCATCTAAAATGTTTTTATAATTTTTGACACCCCTGAAAGCAACTTTAGGTTCCAGGTCAACGCCCTGTGCACCTTCGCTCAGCTTAAACAGATAACTGGCAGCGGTATAAAAAGTGGCCCCATCTGCATAAGGCAGGCTTTCTTTTTTAAATACCCTTTTCAGATTAGGAAGGGCAGCCTGCAAGGTGAGCCCGGTAGAGGTATAGGCCACTCCGAAGTCCCCGTCAAGAAAGGTTTTTCGTTCATTGTACTGACCTACAGTGGGATCATTGGGATTTCCGTACAGGTCTGCGGTTTCCAGGCGCTGATTGGTAAAGCCCAGGGAAACCCCAAAATTAAGTCTCGCGCCGCTTTCGCTAACTTTCAGGTGATAGGCATAAGAACCCATTACACGGGTTTCCCTTTGCAGTCCGGCCCTTTCGTTATTGAAGGTCAGACCGATACCTACCTTATTGAAACCGTAATCGGCCGTAATGCTTTGGGTAAGGGGGGCCCCCGGAATATTGTCCCAGAGCTTGCGATAGGCCCCGTTTATTTTCAATCCATCGGTTTCCCCTGCAAAGGCAGGGTTAATGGCATACTGATTAATGTAGTACTGAGAGGAAAGAGGGTTTAGCTGTGCCCTTGCTGTTCCTGCTGCTGTTACAAAAGCAATCAGTAATAAGGTTTTTTGTATGGTTTTCATGTCTCTTTCTGATGGTTATAAAGCCTGCACCCACCTGGGCAGGTGCAGGCTTATTGGTGTTAATTGTTTCTGACTATGGTAATAAAACCTTTGAATTTCTGTCTGTTAGGCCCAAAATCTATAATGTAATAATAGGTGCCTTCATTCAAAGGATGGCCGTCCAAGGTGCCGTCCCAGCTGTTGTCGTATCCTTTTTTGTTGTATAAAATACGACCGGCTTTATCAAAGATTTTCACCTCATTGTTTGGATAAAAATCAATGTTGTCCACAATCCATTTGTCATTATAGCCATCACCGTTCGGAGACAGGATATTGGTTGCTTTAATTTTGGCCATATCGTCCAGAACATTAAGGGTAAAGGACTGGCTTTGGGTACAGCCATTGGCGTTGGTTGAGCTTACCGTATAGGTGGTGGCCACACGTGGTCTGACGGTGAGTACCGGGGTATTCTGACCAGACAGGATACTGCTGTTGCTGGTCCAGACATAATTGGTTCCGCCACTTGCTGTCAGTTGAACAATGTCGCCCAAACTGATGTCAGTGCCTTTATTGCTGGTGATACTCAACACAGGGTTGGCATTGACCACCAGGGTAAAGCTTTGGCTGAAAGTGTCTACACCACCATTAGCCGTACCACCATTGTCTTTTACCGTTACAGTAATGGTAGCCGTTCCTGCCGCACCGTCTCTTAGCCTGTAGCTGAGGGTACCGGTTGATCCGCTGCCTGCTACGGTCAGAGACTGGAACAATGCTGCATTGTTGCTGCTGACACTCAGTGTGGTCGTTTGGTTAAGCTCTGGTCCGGCACTGATGCCAGTTAAAGGAACCGTTTGCACAGCAGAAGTAAAACAGATGGTCTGACTGGCAATAGGGGCAAGAGTTGGCGCCTCATTGACATCAGTCAGGTTAACTGTTAGCACCTGCTCCAGTGATGAATTGTTTGCCGTTGTCGAACGTACCCTGATGCTGTAAACCGCTTTGTTTTCATAATCCAGCGGAGCAGTGGTTTTCAGGTTGTTTCCGGTTATGGCAAACAACGCATTGTCTGTAGAGCCTGTTCCAGAAACCAGGGTATAGGTAAAGACTGCAGACGGATCAGCAGAAGTGCTGTTCAGCGTTCCGGCACTGGTTCCGGCTGGTGCGTTTTCATAAAGGGTAACCGCTGCCAGGCTAATGCTGGTTGGAACATCACTTTTAACGGTTAAGGTACCTTTCTGATAGGTGATGGCATAATTGGCCGCGGCTGCACCGCTCACCAGGATGTCATAAGTACCTACCGGACTGGAAGTGATGGCTGTGGTAGTCAGCACAGGTTGCGCGGTCAGCACTGCACTGGTTTCTCCATTAGCCAAACCGGTATAACTGGCGGTAAGCGGAGGGTTTACCGAACCCAGGAATTTACTTTGGTTGTTAGCCGAAATGGTCAACGGCCTAGGGTTAACCGTTAACTGACCAACAGCATAAGTGAAATTGTAGTTGGCGACACCGGTTCCCGTAGCTGCCGAAGCAACGATGTTATAAGTGGAACCTGCAACACTTGCAGTAGCGGCAGCGCCGGCACTGTTAAGGGTTACAGAAGTAACAGCGTCTCCATTGATCAAACCGGTAACGCTAAACTCCGTACCGGCAAAGACAAGGACATCACCATAGTTTTTACTGAGGTTTGATGCGGTAAGGGTAACTGTTTTCTGACCTACGGTTAAAGTGCCATTGGCATTGTTCACTGTATAGTTAGACAATTTTCCATTAGGATCAACCAGTGTAGCAACAATAGGGTAAGGTCCGGCTGCAGCAGTTATGGCCGCTCCGGTACTGCTGCGGGTTACGGTAATGTTGTCCCCGTTTTGAATGCCGGTGATGCTGCCTGTAAAGTCGGCATTGCCCAATACATCACCATAAACTTTACTGCGGCTGGTGTTTACAATGGTTAAGCCCGCTGTGTTTACCGTTAAGCTTTGCTGAACAGCAGCAGCAGGGTTAAAGCTGGCGTTTCCTGCCTGACTTGCAGTAATAGTGGTTGTTCCGGCTTTAAGAATGGTGGCCATATTGCCTGTAATAGACACCAGGGTAGGGTCGGCTGCGGTATAGGTTACCGGCAGGTTTGCCGATGAATTTGCACTGCCCAGGGCAAATGTCGCATCCCCATAGGTTTTGCTGGCAATGGCCGTAAAGGTAATGGTTTGATTTGCTTTAGGTGTGGCCGAAACATCTGCGCTGACCGCACTTTGGTTACCTGCTTTATCGACTGCCTGGATGTTGTAATAATACAAGGTCCCGTTGGTTAAACCAGTTTGAGTGAAAGTGGTTGCACCAGTCACCTCGGCAAGCAGGGTGGTTGGAGAAGGACTTGTGCCAAAGAAGATGCGGTATTTTGCAAAATCTGTTTCGGTATTGGCATTCCAGGTCAGCACGTTTTGAGTATCTCCCGAAGCGGCCGCTAAACCAGTCGGAACAGCAGGAGCTGTTTTATCAAAAGTGACTGAACCAGTGCCGGTAGTAACCGGTGTTCCGGTATTGCCGGCCAGGTCACTGAAAGTGATGCTGTAAGGCACCAGTCCTTCGGTGTCACCAGCAGTGAAGGTATAGCTTGCGGTCCAGTTGTTGCCTGCTGCAGTAGCTGCAACGGTATGTCCGGCTATGGTGACTACAGGTGTTTGCAAAGCTTCACTGGAAGTAAAAGTTAAGGTAGCTGTATTTCCTATTGTAGCCAATATAGGTACTGCATTGTTGGAGCCAATATTTACCGCAGTTAAAGTTGGCACACTGTTGTCCAGGGTAACAGAACCTGTACCTGTTGAAACTGGTGTACCGGCATTACCGGCCAGATCACTGAAGCTGATGTTATACGCCACCAGGCCATCCGGATCGGATGGGGTAAAGGTATAGGTAGCCGTCCAGTTGTTGCCCGAAGCGGTTGGGGTAACCGTATGTCCACCGATGGTCACGGTAGGGGTTTGAAGGGTTTCACTGGAAGTAAAAGTCAGGGTAGCAGTATTGCCCGATTTGGCCAGGGTTGGTATGGCATTGTTGGATACAATGTTAACCGCCGATAAGGTTGGAACGCTCTGATCCAGGGTAACCGAACCTGTGCCTGTACTAACCGGTGTACCGGCATTACCGGCCAGATCGCTGTAACTGATGTTATACGCCACCAGACCTTGCGGATCACCAGGGGCAAAGGTATAGGTAGCAGTCCAGTTGTTGCCCGAAGCGGTTGGCGTAACCGTATGTCCGGCTATGGTGACTACAGGGGTTTGCAAAGCTTCACTGGAAGTAAAAGTTAAAGTTGCTGTATTTCCTGTCGTCGCCAAAGTAGGTACTGTATTGTTGGAAACAATGTTTACTGCGCTTAAAGTTGGTGCAGTTTTGTCAAAAGTAACCGAACCAGTACCTGTGGTCACCGGCGTTCCGGCATTTCCGGCCAGGTCACTGAAAGTGATGCTGTAAGGTACCAGCCCTTCGGTGTCACCAGCAGTGAAAGTATAGCTCGCCGTCCAATTGTTGCCTGCTGCTGTAGCAGTAACGGTATGTCCGGCTATGGTGACCACGGGCGTTTGCAAAGCTTCACTGGAAGTAAAGCTTAAAGTTGCGGTATTTCCTGTCGTCGCCAAAGTAGGTGCTGCATTGTTGGAAACAATGTTTACCGCCGTTAAAGTTGGTACGCTGTTGTCCAGGGTAACTGAACCTGTGCCTGTACTAACCGGTGTACCGGCGTTCCCCGCCAGATCACTGAAACTGATGTTGTAAGCCACCAGGCCATCCGGATCACCCGAAGCAAAGGTATACGTAGCGGTCCAGTTGTTGCCTGAAGCGGTTGGGGTAACGGTATGTCCACCGATGGTCACTGTAGGGGTTTGCAGCGCTTCACTGGATGTAAAAGTCAGTGTTGCTGTATTTCCTGTTTTGGCCAGGGTAGGTACCGCGTTATTGGAAACAATATTCACTGCAGTTAAAGTTGGTGCAGTATTGTCCAGGCTAACCGATCCTGTACCTGTAGATACTGGTGTACCGGCATTTCCGGCCAGGTCACTGAAACTAATGTTGTAAGCGACCAGA
The DNA here is from genome assembly GCF_003208655.1 of Pedobacter nutrimenti. Taxonomy (GTDB): domain Bacteria; phylum Bacteroidota; class Bacteroidia; order Sphingobacteriales; family Sphingobacteriaceae; genus Pedobacter; species Pedobacter nutrimenti. The sequence goes on from NZ_QKLU01000001.1 coordinate 171,800, forward strand.
CCTTGCGGATCACCTGTAACAAAGGTATAGGTCGCCGTCCAGTTGTTGCCGCTAGCCGTTGGGGTAACGGTATGTCCGGCTATGGTGACTACTGGGGTTTGCAAAGCTTCACTGGATGTAAAAGTCAGTGAAGCCGTGTTACCTGGTTTGGCCAGGGTTGGCACTGCGTTGTCAGAAGCGATATTTACTGCGCTTAAAGTTGGTGCAGTTTTATCAAAAGTAACCGAACCCGTACCTGTGGTCACCGGCGTTCCGGCGTTTCCGGCCAGGTCACTGAAAGTGATGCTGTAGGGCACCAGGCCTTCGGTATCTCCGGCTATAAAAGTGTAACTGGCTGTCCAGTTGTTGCCCGTTGCAGTAGCGGTAACCGTGTGCCCGGCTATGGTCACCACCGGCGTTTGCAAAGCTTCACTTGAAGTAAAGGTTAAAGTGGCTGTATTGCCCACTTTAGCAAGGGTAGGTACACCATTGTCTGAAACAATGTTCACCGCGCTTAAGGTCGGTGTATTGTTGTCCAGGGTAACCGAACCTGTACCTGTAGAAACATCTGTACCGGCATTACCTGCCAGATCGCTGAAACTGATGTTGTAAGCCACCAGGCCATCCGGATCGCCTGAAACAAAGGTATAAGTAGCGGTCCAGTTGTTGCCTGAAGCGGTTGGGGTAACGGCATGTCCTGCAATGGTCACCGCAGGGGTTTGCAGCACTTCGCTTGCGGTAAAGGTCAAGGTAGCTGTATTTCCTGTTCTGGCCAGGGTAGGTACTGCATTATTGGATACAATGTTTACAGCTGTTAGAGTTGGCACAGTTTTGTCAAAAGTTACCGAACCTGTACCGGTGGTCACCGGCGTTCCGGCGTTGCCTGCCAGGTCGCTAAAAGCAATGCTGTAAGGCACCAGGCCTTCAGTATCACCAGCGGTAAAAGTATAGCTGGCTGTCCAGTTATTTCCGGAAGCTGTAGGTACTACGGTATGTCCAGCAATGGTCACCACAGGAGTTTGCAAAGCCTCACTGGAGGTAAAGGTCAGTGTGGCCTTGTCGCCCACTTTTGCTAGTATAGGCAAAGCATTATTGGAACTGATTTCCACTGCGCTTAAAGTTGGCGCGGTTTTGTCAAAAGTAACAGAACCTGTACCTGTGGTTACCGGTGTTCCGGCATTTCCAGCCAGGTCAATGAAGGTAATGCTGTAAGGCACCAGGCCTTCGGTATCACTGGTTACAAAAGTATAGCTGGCTGTCCAGTTGTTGCCTGTTGCAGTAGCGGCAACGGTGTGCCCGGCTATGGTCACGACCGGGCTTTGCAAAGCCTCACTGGCTGTAAAAGTTAAGGTGGCTGTATTGCCCACCTTTGCATAAGTAGGGTTGGCATTGTCCGATACAATATTGACCGCAGTAAGTGTTGGTGCTGTATGGTCAAAAGTATAGGCAGGCCCGCCCGTAAAACCTCCACTGATTGCATTTCCGGCTATATCGGTAATGCCGGTTCCACTGGCATTTAAATTCAGTGCCATGGTTCCGTTGCCTGTTATGGTATTTACGGTAACCGACCAGACGATGTTATCGGTACTGGTTGCTGCCGATACGGTGCCCGCTGCAGTTCCCGTGGTGCTCAGGTTGAAATCAGTAATGTCTACTCCTGCAACCGCTTCGGAAAAAGTCAGGGTATAATGCACCGTAGTGGCATTGCTTGGGTTTGCATCGGCAAGTACAATCGTATTCAGTACAGGGGCTGTTGTGTCAATGGTAATGCTCAGGGCCGAAGAAGCAGGACCCACATTTCCGGCTGCATCTGTTGCTTTTGCCGTAAGGCTATGAACGCCTGCCGATAGGGTTGTGCTGGTAATAGACCAGGCGCCAGTAGTAGCGTCTGCTATAGCAGTGCCCAACAGCGTTACACCGTCTGTATCGTATAATTTTACAGTAGCACCCAGCTCTGCGGTACCGGTAATGACCGGTGTGGTCACATTGGTGATCCCGTCTGAATTGGAGGTGCCGCTGTCGCTACCGGCAGCAAGGACCGGTGTAGAAGGTGCAACAGGTGGTTGCGTATCGTAATTGAGCACAGGGCTGGTTCCAGCCCCGCCCGCATTACCTGCAATGTCAGTATAGGCACCGGCAGCTACGGTAATACTCGCGCTGCCATTATTGATACCGGCCGTTGGGGTAAAGGTTGCTGTACGGGTTAAACCGGTACCGGAAATGGCACCTAAAGCCCCGCCAGTAACCGTTACACTACCGGTTGTTCCATTCCAGGTAAAACTTGTACTTGGATCTTCACTAAAAGTAAAAGTTATGGTGGCGGTCTGTCCGGCTTTCAAAAGGGCCAGATCACTGGTAATGGCCACAGTTGGGGCGGTGGTGTCAATGGTAATGCTTAAGGCTGTTGAGGCCACTCCAATATTCCCAGCCTTGTCTGTTGCTTTCGCGGTCAGACTGTGTACACCTTGTGCCAAAGTTGAGGTGGTAATGGACCATGCACCTGTTGTGGCATCGGCGGTAGCTGTTCCAAGGGAAGTAGTACCGTCGGTGTCAAACAAGGTGACACTGGAGTTCAGTTCGGCCGTACCGGTAACCGTTGGTGTGGTCACATTGGTAATGTTGTCTGTTGTAGAGGTTCCGGTATCGCTTCCAGCGGCCAGGGCAAGCGCCAGTGGTGCAAGGGGAGCCTGTGTATCGACCGTTAAGATCTTATTCACTTCTAACGATCCGGCTGCTCCGGGAGTGGGAAGCGCCAATGTAGGCGTACCACCGGTTCCGGTTATGGTCCCCCCGGCAAGTGTCAGGGAACCTGTTGTACTATAATCGAGTAAGGCTGCATTTTCACCAGCCAGAACGGTATAGGTAAAGGTCAGGAGCGAGGTACCGCTTCCTGAAGTGTAAGTGGCCTTTCCTGTACTGTTTAGTGCAAGTTCGGGTGTGCCGGTGACGTTAACAGGCTGGCTGAAGGCCACTGTAATGGTAATGACACCACCTACTTTATAAAAGGTGTTTGTTGTATTGGTCGAGGTGACATTGGTCACGACTGCGGAAATGAAAGTCTGGTGTAAACCCTGGGTAAATTTAGGGTTGGTCCCAATGGTTGCAATAACCGGTTCCCCGATTGTAAATACCATGGTTTTTCCACCAGATGTTCCCGCTCCGCCGCCTGCGCTGATCGCATAGTTCGCAGCAGATTGAGCGTCTGCCCGCAGGCAGGCTAAAATCGCGACCCACAACAATATAATTGTTTTGAGGTATCTCATGATTTTTTAGTTAAGATGAGCGGAACGGTTTATTGAAAAGCAACGCCAGCACTGGCATAGCCCGTAACGGTATTGATCAGGGATAGACCAGCTGCTGTAGCGGAGAAAACCATTAAGAGGCGCGTTTCCGGTGTTACAGGAATATTTAGTCCGGTTGTAATCCCATTCGAAACTGTTCCTATTGAAATAACACCTGTTTGTGAAGGCGCCAGGGTTACTGAAGCCCCGGGAATGGGGCTAAAGGTATTGTTTGGGGTAGTACTTGAATAAAGCTGGGCGGTAATGGTCACGGTTGTACCAATTAAGCTTAATGCAACGGTATTACTGAAATAGGCCGATATGCTTTTTATCGTGCCGGTTGAAGGCATGGAAAATGCAAAATTCGTTATACCGGTAGCGTCAATATTTCCTCCAAGGAGGGAAACACCAGGAAAACTGCTGCCGAAACCAACAACACTTGTAGTTCCTACCAAACCGCCGGCAATGGTTGTTAAAACAACCGGTGCACCGGAAGCATAAGGGATAATTGAACCAGAGGCTGTGCCCGAGGAGGCTGCATCCGAAAGTTTTGTCCATACTCCTCCTTTAGAAAAGTAAAAACCTTTTGTACCGCCAGTCTGATAAACGAGCAAACCATCACTAGGAGTAGTTATTGCTGTGGCATTTGCTACCCTTGGGATAAGTACCCCTTTTCCGGTAGCAGAAATGTCCAGTATGGCATCTGCGGCTGGCAAATTGCCCGGAATGTTGGTAATGCCTACACTTGCATTGTTGTTATTTATAATGTTTCCGGTAGAAAGTGCCCATTGATTGTCTGAGCTGGTTGCCGCATTTAAAGCATAGGGCACACTGATCAGCTCTACGGTACCAATGGTTGCATAAGCAGTACCACCGGTCAGGTCTGCTTCTATTTTAAGGAATTTATTTCCTGTGGACCATGGAATGCTGGCAAAAGTACCTGTAATCACCGTACCGGTGCCGATCTGTAAATTGGTTAAACCAAAGGCGTTTGTGGTGGGGGTTTGGGTTTCCGTATAGAGGGCTGGTCCTGCCGGACCAGTCTGTACGGTAAGCCTTAAACCGACCGCCTGGCTGAGTACAGGCTGGCCGCTGGCATCGCGGATCACCGCCTGATAATTGATCTTTTGAGGGGTTTGCGCGAAACTGACAAGCACAAACAAAAAGAATAACAATAGAGTAGAAGTTACTTTTTTCATGAGAAGTTAATAAGATGAATAATTAATTTATATGGTTTATACGGGTATTTGAGCGCTTTGAGGTATAGTATATAAGGAAAAATTAAGTCTCTTATTACTTTCGGATCCTTTAATGAAATTTCGGATCTGTCAATAAAGTTATTGGCTATTGGTGGTTTTTTAACTCCTGAATGCTTTCAATTTGTCTATCCTTTCAATCGTTAGACAAAAAAATCTTTTCAGGAAACTTTCTTTTGGGAAAAATAAACCCTTGGCATCATGCCCGTTTCTTTTTTAAAAGCATTGTAAAATGTAGCCGTACTTTTAAAGCCGCACTCATGCGCAACGGATTCTATGGTCATCTTTTCTGCCTTCATCGGATATTGAGTGGTAAAAAATGCGACCCTGTATTCATTGATCCAGTCCCTGAAATTTTTGCAAATAAGTTTGTTCAGTACAAAGGAGCAGTGGTGTACGGGAATATGAAGTTCCCTGGCCAGATCGGCAATTTGAAAATCGGAGGAAAGGTAGGGACGCTGCTGTTCCATAATTTCTTTCATGCGGACCGAGTAATGGACCAGTTGCTCGGGCAACAGGCTTAACTTTTTTATTGCGGGTTTTTGTTCGTCGCCTGGCGCGAAGGGTAAAGTCAGGTCTGCGGGGTTATTGGTTTCCCTGTTTGTATCCAGGTTAACGGAAACGAAAAGATATCCATAAAAGAGTTTGGGTTGGTGCAGTACAAAAATCATGATCAACAAAAGAATGCTGCAGCTGATCATGGTAAACAGTTCGTTGGTCATGGATTTTTCCTTGTGCAACAACAACAGGGGTAAAAAACCAGCAAGCTGGAAAAATGCGGAGGTTTTAAGAAAAAAGGAAATCCATTGTTTACCTGCATGGTCTGCTTGTTTTTTAAAGAAGCCCGATTGATAAACCCTATACCAGCTCAGGGCCAGGTAAGTTAAAATTAACAGGGGGCGGCCCAGGTAATAAAAAGAAGCAGGAAACAAGCCCGTTCTTTCGGTAATGAACAATTGTTTATTGGTTGCAATTTGCTGTGCCACCAGGTTCCAGTGAATGGGGCTTGGGGAAAACCAGGGGATAATATCGACCAGGGCCAGTAAAGCCGGCACAAAATGAAGCCATTGAAGTTTTAGCAAATGCTGCCTGCCGCTGATAAAACAGATAAGGTACAGGTAAAAACAGGCCGGTGCAGCATAAAAAAAAGGAGTGAAAAACTGATAAAAGAATGGAAAACTTTGTGACTCATTGGAATGCACCAACAAGCTCAACAGTACCTGTCCGAACCTGGCAAAAAAAAGAACACTCAATAAACTGTTCAATAGCCTGCTGCCTCTTTTTGCAAAAAACAAATGCAAGGAAAACAGGAGTAAAAAAAAGCAGCAGATGCTGGTGAAAAATAGAAAGAGTGTCATAAAGAGAACGTAGGTAGTTTAAAGATAAGTTTTTTATAGGGAAAATACCTCTGGTCATTTTGTTCATTTTTTTCTGCTGCGCTAAATAAATTTTAACAACCGGATAAAATTTATGAAGTTCTGTAGCCGGATTTAAAAGATTTGGGTGGATGTTGTTTTGTTAAACTATGTTAAAAACAGGTTTTTTGATACAGAATGAAGAATAAAAGCCGTTTGGGAAATAAAAGAATACAATGCGGGGGCATTGGTATTTTAACTCCACAGTAAAACACACAAAGCAATGGAAAAGCACAGTAAGGCAGATAGAAAATTAATAAAAATGGTATGTACCAGTGTTCCTTACAATGGTATTTTATCTAATTTTTCAGAACTCCTTAACGGAACTGATTTAGACCATTTGTCGGTTCGGTGGCCCAAAAGACAGGAGCGCTTAGCGGAAAAAAAGGAACTTGCCTATGACCTCAACTTTTATTTATCCATTTCCGGATAGCCTTCAGGTCAAAAGTCCATTAAAGGCTTTGTGAAATTTCGCGATTTCCCTACCGGAAACCGCGAAAGAAAAATGTCCAGGGTTATTTTATCCCAATAAATATCCCGACCTGCGCATTTTCTATGTCTTTTGCTTTTTCATCATAGATTTCAAAGTCAGCTATAAAAGTTCTGTCCAGGTTTGAATTCCAGATGTTTACCCATTCATTGTAAACAATTCCCTGTAAAAGATTTCCTTTTGCAACGCATTTGGCATAAGTTGCTGTCTGAAAGGTTTTACCGACCATACCTTGGGGAATGTGGTCTAAATTTTCAACTTTGCAACCTAAAATAGTGGTATAAGGCCTGGTATGGTCTTTTTCATATTCCGTGTAAATGGAGTAAATGGAATCATCAAGTTTAGCCGGAATTTTTTCTGCAATTCCTTCTGTGTTAAATTTGTTCCAAAGGGCTGGTATGTCCTGGGCCGCTTGTCCATTTTCGTTGGTTGTCCGTACCGAAATGCCAATAATGTTAAAGGCTTCAATTTTTTGAATGTTCATTTTATAAGTTTTAATGGATAAAGCCCAAAATTACAAGGGTCTTTGGACAGCCTTATGTCAGGGGTTGTAAAGAAGATTTTGCCCTGCAAATTTCAAAGTATTCTGCAAGAGTAATTTTGTGCGGTTCAAATTTATCTTCAAGAACATTCAAATGCAGGATCCTGTCCAGTCGAAAAGCCCTGAAATCTTTTCGTAAACGACAAAATGAAATGAGCAACCAGTTTTCCTGCGTACTGTAAATTGCAAATGGCTCGAGGGTCCTTTCCGTTGTGGCACCGCTATCTGGGGAATAATATTTTATGGAGACCAGATTGTAATTGGTCAAAGCCAGTTGCAAAACCGATAAATAGCTGCTGCTTTGGTTGTTTTCCGGATTTTGCCGAAACACGATCCGATCGGAAAGCAGGTTTATTTTTTCCTGGGTGCTGTATCGCAATACCGATTTGATCTTATCTATAGCTTCTGTATATTCTTTAATGAAAGAACTGTCCTTGTTTTTTAAAACCAGTTGCTGGGCCGTAATTAATGCATTGGCCTGACTTTCGGTAAACATAACCGGTGGAATGCGGTAACCATCCATCAGGCTATAGCCTTTTCCTTCTTCGGTTAAAACCGGAACGCCAGCTTGTTCCAGTGCTTTAATGTCGCGGTAAATGGTCCTTTGACTGACGGAAAATTTTTTAGCCAGCTCCGGAGCAGTTAAAAGCCTTTTGGTTTGCAACTGGGTAAGAATTGCAGTAAGCCTCGAAAGTCTTTTGATGTCATTGCCGTTCATGAGGTAAAGGTCGGAAATATTTTTTGGTAAGTTTAGGGGTACTTTTGCCCGGCTTTTATGCTCCGTTTAGGTTGTTTGTTTTGCTGCCCATTAAAACATCCTTTCTTTTGAGCAAGTACGTACCTTCTTTTGAGCTTCTTTTGAAAAAGGACCCAAATTCAAAACAAGTCCCGAAGAAGCTCAAAAGAAAGTGCCTCTTTTTAGGCTGCATTTCCGGTGGTCAGGTGCTAAAATAACTCTGCTAATTGTAACTGGATTATACACTCTAAATTGTCAATTGTAAAAGAACTATGCAAACTGCAATTTCCTGACTAATCCTGCCTAAAGATCTCCTTTATTAAAGCATTGTTGTTTTTTTATGTAGGTTTAACTCAAATTAGATTGCTAAAAACATTAAAGCTAGCCATATGAACGAAGTGTTTGTGAAAAAATATTGGGAAGAAGAGGAAGTGTTGTTTTACATTCACTTCCAGAATGGAACAGCTGTAGCACAGATCGAAATCTCAGCTGAAGGAAAATTGTTCCTGTCGGTAGATGGTCCTGGTGACGAAAATGCAATGTTGTATGACCAGCCCTTATCGGACCTTGACCTGGAAGAGGAAGATTTCATTTCCAAAGAAGAATTTGAAGAGGTTTGGAGTGAAAAAGGGTAGGTGCCCCCAACCGTTTAACTTATTGATAGCCGTAGGATGGCATGTTGTAAATGTGATTGTCCTGTTCATGTGATTTCTATTGAACCATCCTCTGAAAGGTAATGTAACTTCCGTCATCTCGAAATGAGGAACGATTGAGAGATCTGTAAGCTGGATGTATAGATCTCTCATCGCTGCGCTTCCTTCTGAGATGATGGCAAATGCTTGAGATGACAGGGAATTTAGAAATATTTTCATTTTATTTTCCCAGTGCAGTTTGGCCGCACTGAAGGGTTTTATCTTCGTCCTGTTCGTTTTCATCTGTGGTTGAAAACCCGGGTTGGGTCTTTCCAAAAACAGAAGTTGAAATGGATAAGGTTAAATGTAAAACCCAAACAAAATGAAAACTCTAAAAACACTTTTATTGCTGACACTTGCAGCAGGCAAAATTCAAGCACAACAAACCATTCAGCAAAGTATTATGCTCCGGTCCAACGGGGTGAACTCGACAGAGCTGATGATGTATAAAGAAGACAATATCAATTATAATACGATTTATTCTAACGCTTCTGGTTTTGGTTTTTACAATAGCAGTACAGCAAGCTCGCCATGGTTTATTAATGCAGATAACAGAGTTGGGATTGGGACAACGAGCCCACTTGATTTGTTTCATGTCAACGGAATCATAAGATGGGGAGGACAATCGGACAAATATCTCGTTTCAGGGGAGGATGGTTCCGGAGGTTTTTTTGAGCAAAGAGCGAGTAACGGTAATAGCGCAAATAGTAAGTTACGTCTTCAAAGCTCTATTAAAGGTGATTTGCAAAATTATTCAATATTTTCTATTGACCCAGAACAAGGTTTTAGTTTTTTGTCTCTGGGTTCGGGAAATGGTAATGTCGGTATTGGTACAACTTCCCCAAAAGAAAAGCTGTCGGTGAACGGTAAAATCCGGGCGCAGGAAATCAAAGTAGAGACGGCAGGCTGGCCGGATTATGTTTTTGAAGAAAGCTACAAACTGCCTGTTTTAGCAGAAACAGAAAAACACATTAAAGAAAAAGGACATTTACCAGGTATTCCTTCTGCGGCAGAAGTAAAGGCTAATGGTGTTGAGCTCGGAGAGATGAGTGCAAAACTTCTGCAGAAAATTGAGGAGCTTACGCTGTATATCATTCAGCAAAATAAAAGACAAGTGGAGCAGGATGTTAAGATTTTAGCACAACAAAAAGAGATAAACCAGCTTAAAGGTCTAAAATAGGCCGATTTTATAGTCCACAAAATGTGGAAAAAAAACTTTCAAAAAAAATCCCAGTGCAGTGTGGCCGCACTGAAGTGTTTTACATTGCTTAAAATTTTACAGCTTTTTACCGGAAGATGGCTTCCATTGTAAAGGGCTGTTACTTAAGCAATGTAACCTCTATGAAAAAAATTTATTTATTTTTTTTAAGCATCTGCAGTCTGGGTTTGGGCTGCAAAGAATTTATTGAACCTTCTTTAGACGATCGCAAAGTCATTTTGCTGGCTCCATCGGATGGTACGGAAACCAAAGATTATACACAGATTTTTTGGTGGGAAAATGTCGAGGATGCCTTAAAATACAGACTTCAGGTGGTTTCACCTGGTTTTAACAGCACGACCAAACTTATCGTTGATACGCTTATTAAGGGTAATAAATTTAAATATACCCTGGATCCAGGAAGTTACCAATGGCGGGTAAGGGCAGAAAACGGCAGTAGTCGGTCTGCCTATACCATAGCAGGGCTCACTGTATACCCTACTTCTATCACAGAACAACAGGTACAGTTATCGGCTCCTGCCAATAACAGCCTGACCAATCAGTCTCCTGTATTGTTTAAATGGCTTAAACTGTTCAGTGCCGATAAATATCAAATCCAGATCGATGCCGACAACACCAATTTTACCAGCGGGACAACCCTTTTTCTGGATAAAACGACTACGAATTTGGAGTATGCGGTTAGTTTTACAAAGGATCAGGCTTACCAGTGGCGGGTAAAAGCTTACAATGGGGCTTTGGAGTCCAAATGGTCGGCCGTGCAAACCATCAATTACGATGCAACACCCCCTCCGGCAGTCGTGCTGACAGCACCTGCAAACAATGTGTCGAGTCCTAAGCCGGTGACCTTAAAATGGAATGCTTCGACAGGGGCAAAAAAGTACATTTTATTCGTATACAAGGGTGATGTCTCTATTCCCTACAACAGTACTTTCCCTTTAAGCCAAACTGCCTTGAGTTATACCTTTAACCTGGGAAATTCTGGTGAAAAAATATTATGGGAAGTGAAGGCGGTTGATGAAGCAGGCAATGTGAGTGCTTCAGGCGAATTGAGAAGTTTTACGATACAGTAGCAGGAGATATGCAGCAGGTGAAGAGCAAAAAACTTACATATTTGCTCCTTTGCGCAGTTATAGGCGTATGGGGCATAATTTTGTACAAATTCTTTTTCAGGGATAAGGAAGAAGACCTGGTTCCTAAAACCGCCTTTGTAAAAAAGGGAGAGCAGCCTTATGATGCTTATCAGGAGAAACCCGATACTTTTAAGCTGGTTTTAAATTACAGGGATCCTTTTGCGCTTAAACCTACAGCCGAACCTATGGTGCAGACTGCACAGAAAGAAGTTGTTACAATGGCAAAAATGCCTATCCAGCCCCCACCGGTGCTCAACTGGTCAGGAATCCGCTATACTGGTATGGTCCTTAATCCGGTTTCTAAAAAAACGGTAACCATTTTATCGGTAAATGGGAAGGAGCGGATGGTGCTCGAGGGTGAGGTATTTGAAAATGTTAAGGTTTTAAAAAATAAAAAAGACTCTGTACTGGTTCTGTGGCAGGGAAAACAAAAATACATTAGACAATGAGACGATTTTTAATAGCTATGGTCATTAGCGGGAATGTTTTCTGCTTTTGCAATGCTTCAGCGCAATCTGCGGTAAAAGATTTAATCCTACACAAAATTACAGTAAGCTACCCCGATCACATCGTCAGGACTTTTGTAAAACCGGTTTCCGGAATACAGGTATGGAATGACAGGCCTTATTACTGGTTTTCCGGACAGCAAATCAATATGACCCAGGGGGGCTACAGTGGAAAATTGCTTAACGGTTATTATGAAGACTTTTACCTGAACAAAAACCTGAAAGAATCGGGTTGGTTCATCAAAGGTTTAAAATGTGGTGTCTGGAAAAGCTGGAATGAGAAAGGCGTACTCATTGCAGAATACTGCTGGGATTTAGGAAAGAAAAATGGAGCCTACCATCTCTATGATATGGGGGGACGGCAAATCGAAAAGGGGAAATTCCGCAATGATGTGCTCATCAAACAACAGCCCTTTTTTATGGATACCCTGAGCATTAAGCATCCTGATTCAGGGAGTAGAAAGGTTTCTGGTGGCTTTATGCCCGGGTTTATCAAAAAACTGTTTAAAAAGAATAAATAATGCTCAAGGCATCAGTACTTTATCTGGTTATTGTGGTGTCCCTGCTCATCGGGCTTATTTCTGCTTCCCTGCTCACGCTGGCTTTTTTTTACAAAAGGGAAGCGCAGAAAAGCAGCCGAATGGAAAAACTAAATGGCAACCTGAACGCTGTAAGGGCAATTCTGCTGTCAAAGGACCTGATTGCTGCCGATACGGTAATGACCCTGGATCTTTATGGAGAAGGAAAGGACAGTGTGGTGTATAGCAAACAGCGCTGGGGACTGGTAGAACTCAGTTATGCAAAAGCATTTGTTCGGGGTGATACATTAAAACAAGTGTTTTTAAGTAGTGTACCATTCACTGATCCCTCTGCAATTTACCTGGCCGATGAAGACAGGCCCCTTTCTTTAAGTGGAAACACAGAAATTACGGGTGACGGGCAAATTCCCAAAGCCGGCTTGAAACAGGCATACGTGGATGGGAAGGGATATGCGGGCAAAGAGCTGTTGAAAGGGAAAATTAAGGACAGTTCAAGAACTTTACCAGAACTCGATCAGAAACTGATTGATGAGCTGTGCGCCTACTTTAAAGAAGAGGGCGAAAAACTAAGCCTAAGGGATTCTGTGGGAAATTCCTTTTACAACGAAGCCAAACGCTATAAACTCTCTGTATCGCAGTCGAAGCTCGAGCAGCAAAAATTTTATGGGAAACTCGTGCTGATTTCAGATACTGTGTTAAAAATTGGCGCAGCGGTGAAGCTGGAGGACGTGCTTGTTTTTGCGCCTTCGATAATGGTAGAAGATGGGTTTAAAGGAAATTGCCAGCTCTTTGCCCGGGACTCTATTGTCATTGGCAAAAACTGCGTTTTCGAGTACCCTTCTTTTGCTGGCGTATTTAAACCAGCTGAAAAAAAACTTCAGTCGCTGGTTAAACTGGGTGAAAATACCCGTTTTGCGGGCATCTTATGTAGTTATGAAAACAAAAGAAGTGAACTCCAGACCAGGATAGCGCTGGCCAAAGGATGCCTGGTTAAGGGGCAGATTTATGCAAAGGGCTATATCCAGATGGAAAAGGGCGTGACTGTGCAGGGTAAAGTTTATGCCACACGGTTTATCATGAAAACGCCCTCCACTTTGTATGAAAATTATCTAATAGACATTTCTTTAAACCGTAGGGCGCTAAGTAAATATTACCTGGGGTCTGCGCTGTTCAAAGAAAATAATTCAGGTTCAGAGATTTTAAAATGGCTGCATTAAATAAACACCAGGTCCGTGCTTCCACTTTGCCGGAAGTGATTATCGCAATGGTGGTGATCCTTATTGTATTTGTAATCGCCATACAGATTTACAACAATGTACTTCATGCTTCTCCTTCTTTACATGAGCAACTTGTTCGCGGACTGGCCGAAAATTATATGGAAAAAAGCATAACCGAAAAAAGTTATGAGCAAGAGGACGTAATGATCGACAGTCTGGAGTTTCGCAGGGAAGTGCTTCCTTTTAAAGGATACCAGGATGTTTTTATCATGAAGGTAAATGTTTTTCAAAGTGGTAAAACAATGGGAAGTTTTCAAAGGGTATTCGGAAAGAAAGGAAACGGGGATGAATAAAAAAGTGCGGGCTTTTACGCTAATGGAGGTAACCATCGCCATGCTCATCTCGGCCCTTGTCGTTTCTGTCACTTATACTGCTTATAAAATTGTCGGAAATACGTATCAGAATTACCGGAAAAAACAAGAGCAGATCGGTGATTTAAGCTTGGCAGACCAGCTGCTGCGCAGGGACTTTTTTAAAGCCCGGAAAATTTACAGGACAGCACAAGGGTTACTTTTTGAACAGCCGGAAGGGAAAATTACCTATCAGCTTTTGAAAGAGCAAGTGATCCGTCAACAGTTCGAAATCCGGGTCGATACCTTTAAAATTTCCATTACCGATTTACAATGTGCTTTTGAGCAAAAGGAAGCGGAAACCGGTGCGCTTACCGATCAGTGCCGGTTCATTATGGAATTGGGTAAAAACCGTATACCACGCAATTATCAGAAAATATATAGTAAACAAGACTTATTTGAATAAAATGCCGGCAATAGACATTTCAAGATATCAGAAAAAAAAGCAGGCCAGGCCTGTAAAACAAAATACCGATGTGTTGTCCTTTCTAAACAAGGACATTAGTTTTGGCAACGGGCAAATTGCAGATAAAAAGAAAGAAGCTTTTTATTTGGAACTGAGCACCCTGCTGCTTTCGGGAATAGATCTGCGTTCTGCCCTGGACCTGATCCTGGTAGATCAGGAAGAAAAAAAAGATAAATCCCTTTTTGAAGGCATTCGCAAACAGGTGTTGTCAGGTTTGGCATTGTCAGAAGCTTTAAAGAATACCGGAAAATTTAGCGATTACGAGTTCTATAGCATTAAAATTGGGGAAGAAACCGGCCAGCTGGGCTTGGTACTTACGGATATTGCAAAATATTATAAGAGTAAAATACAGCAGCGGAGAAAAATTATTAGTGCCGTGTCTTATCCGGTCATTGTATTGTGCACTTCAGTTGCTGCGGTACTGTTTATGATCAAATTTGTTGTCCCCATGTTTGCAGATGTGTTTTTGCGTTTTGGTGGAAAATTGCCTTGGATCACTGCGCTTATTATTTCTATTTCGGGTTGGTTTGACCGTTATTTCCTGCTAATCGTATTGGTTTTTCTGTTGCTTTTTGCATTGTACTTTTTTAAGCGGAAGAGCCTTTGGTTCCGGAAAAACGCTGCTGCAGTACTGCTCCGGATTCCGGTAGTGGGAGAACTGATAAAAAAAATTTACCTGGCACGTTTTGCCAATACCATGAGGCTTTTGGTCAGTACCGATACGCCTTTATTAAAATCAATAGCCCTGGTGAGGCAAATGATCAATTATTTTCCTATTGAAAATTCACTGGCTGCAGTGGAATTGGAAATCTTGAACGGCGCTTCCCTGCACAAAAGTTTGAGTCATTTTCCTTTTTATCCGGCGAAAATGATCCAGCTGGTCAAGGTGGGGGAAGAGGTGAACCGGATGGATTATTTTTTTGAAAAAATAGCAACTCAATATACCGAAGAAGTGGAGTATAAGACCAATACCTTAAGCAGTTTGCTGGAACCGCTGATCATCATTTTCCTGGGTTTGGTGGTTGGTGTGATCCTGATTGCAATGTATTTGCCAATGTTCCAGATGAGTAATAATTTTTAACGCCCAATTATCCTGTAATCTAAAACTAATGCGCTCTACTATGAAAATTGATTTTACAAGAGTGATGTCTATCGATTTTTTGATCAGACACAAATCAACCGGAAATCCTGAGTCCCTGGCCAGCCATCTGGGCATCTCCAAAAGGACTTTGTTTGAAACCCTAAACTTTATGAAGGATTCCCTTCATGCGCCCATCATTTATGACAGGTACAGGTGTACCTACCTCTACAATGAGGAGGGAATGATGCTTTTTGCCTTTTTTAAAGGAAAAAAAAAAGACATCGATAAAGCGATCGCGAAAGCGATAAAGGGTTTGCTGATGGTTTTCCTCTTGTCTAATCTGGAATTAACAGAACTTTTGATTTTGCTTGGACTTTAAGCAGAATTAAAAATCTGAACGGCCTCTGTTGAGGCAAAAATTAGGAAAAAACGCTTTTTCAGGCATAAAAATGCTTGAGCGGGAGACTTATGTCTTTGTTTTTGGGGGTCTTTTGATGATGTCGTCGGCTAAAAAAATGAGAAAAAAAATATTTTCATTTTGTGGAAAAAAAAAATCCCAGTGCAGTGTGGTCGCACTGAGTTCTCTTACTATTGTCCTAAAGAATGAAGCAATTATATGGAATCAACAAAAAAAACTAAACAAACAGCTGTTTTAAAAAAGAAAGTAAAGGCTTATACTTTAACCGAAATCCTGGTGGTGCTGGTCATTATTGGAATTCTGGTCCTGCTGGCACTTCCCAACTTGTTGCCACTGATCACCAAAGCAAAAAGTACAGAAGCCAAAGTACAGCTGGAGCATCTGGCTACACTGGAAAAAAGTTATTTCTATGAAAAATCGAAGTACAGTGCTGACCTTACAGAACTGGGTTTTATCCAGGAAAAATTAACTACCGACGGAAAAGACGGCAAAGCCAATTACAAGATTGAAATTGTAAGGGCCAGTACGACCGGTTTTCTGGCCAGGGCAACTGCGGTGGCTGATTTTGACGGAGACGGTACTTTTAATGTTTGGGAAATTGATCAGGACAAGAACCTGAAAGAAATTGTAGCCGACTAATGGTGGTCCTGAAAGTGATATCACTCCTGGGGCTGATTGCTGTGTTTTATCAGGATATGAAATATCGTGCGGTGTACTGGATTTTTTTTCCCCTGCTTGCGCTGTTGTTTTTTCTGATTAAATACCCGCAATCGGGTTGGATGGTCGTCTTGGAAGATGCCTTTTGGGCGATTGCTTTTTTTGCTTTTCAATTGCTGTTGCTCTGGGGCTATTTTAGAGTCAAAAAAGGGAAAAACATCCAACTAATTGACCATTATTTGGGTCTTGGGGATATCCTTTTTTTAGGGACAGTGGCTTTTTACTTTTCACCGGTAAACTATGTACTGTTTTACCTGTCCAGTCTGTTAATCGTGTTGCTTTACGTAATGATAAAGGGAATGTTTAACCGCTACACGACACCGCACATTCCACTGGCAGGCCTGCAGGCCATTTTTTTATTTGGTTTAATGGTCTGGGAGTTCTGGAACGGACAAATACAGCTGGGTAGCGATTCCTGGATTTACCATTCAAATTTATGGACGATAAACTAAAAATGTCTTTATGAATACAGCAGAGATTGATTTTAACCCGGCCTATCTTCAGGCAATAAGTAAAGACCAGGCCTGGCATTACCGGATTATTCCCAGGTACAGTTCTGAAAGTGTGGTCACCTTGTTTTGTGATCAGGAAAGTGACAGTAGTGCTTTGACTGAAGAACTGGAAATTGTTTTTGGGAAAAAGGTTGAACTGGAAATATTGTCTTCTGCGAGCCTGAATACGCTTCTTAATAAACATTACCTCAAAGAGAGTGGACAGCACCAGTTTGGCAAGAGCTCCCTGGCTATGGAAGGCGATGGTTTTTTAAATGAACTGATCCGTGAAGCCAGGAACCTGAAAAGCAGTGATATTCATATAGAAATTTATGAGGAAAAATGCAGGGTAAGGATCCGGATAGACGGGATGATGGTGGAGCGTTATGTGCTCAAAAAAAGTGAATATCCGGCATTGATCAACAAGATTAAAATTATGGCCAATCTGGACATTGCAGAAAAACGTTTGCCGCAGGATGGCCGGATCAATTTTAAGAATGGCGAAGAACAGTTTGACATCCGGGTATCGGTATTGCCAACTTTACATGGCGAAAAGGTGGTTTTGCGTTTGCTGAACAATAATGCGGCAAACATTGATTTGGAGCATGTGGGGTTTTCAGTTTTTGACCGTGAAAATTATATGCAGGGAATTCGTCGTCCCAATGGTATTATTTTAATCAGCGGGCCTACCGGATCGGGAAAAACCACTACTTTGTACGCCACCTTAAAATACTTGAACAAGGAAACAAGGAACATTCTGACCATAGAAGATCCTATAGAATATACCTTGCAGGGAATTAATCAGGTGCAATTGAAGGAAAGTATTGGGCTGACTTTTGCATCGGCCCTGCGTACTTTTTTAAGACAGGACCCGGACGTGATTATGGTGGGGGAAATCCGGGATCCTGAAACCGCCAATATGGCCATTAGGGCTGCACTTACTGGTCACCTGGTACTTTCAACAGTACACACCAATTCTGCCTGGGGTACCGTATCCAGGTTAATGGATATGGGCATCCCTTCTTTTCTGGTGGCCAATACACTGAATACCTCAGTTGCCCAGCGTTTGCTGCGCCTGCTTTGCAACAATTGCAAAATGGAAATGGAATTTGACCCGGCATCTTATCCCAAACAATTTAAACCCTTTGCGCCCGTAAAACATCATTTTGTGGCCAGGGGATGTGAAAAATGCTATCATACCGGTTACAGTGGCAGAAAGGCTGTTTACGAAGTGATTCCACTGGATCATGAACTTACCCAGGAAATTAAACACGGCAATATGTACATCAATACTTTGCTGGAAGCCCGTGGCATTAAAACCCTTGCTGAAAATGCCTTTGCTTTATTTGCTGCCGGAGAAACAACTATCGAAGAAATTTACCCTCTACTTTTTACAAATTAATGAGCTGCTCAAAACCTACAAACAAACTATACAGGACACTTTTATCCTTATTTTTATTCTTACTGATCGGTTCATCGGTATTTGCACAGAATGCTGCCGGGCAAAACGAAAGGCTGCGGCTCATTCAGGAAAGATTGAATAACCTGGCCATTACTGTACCAGGGCTGAATCAGAAAGTCCAAATGAACGCCTCAAATGTCTCTGTACAGGAGTTTTTGCGGGCCCTGGCGCAATCCAATAACCTGAACATCAACATTGATCCGCAATTGAGCTTTAAGGTGGTGAATAATTTCACCAATGAAACGGCTTTAAATGTATTGGTTTTTCTGGCAAAGGAATACAACCTGGACATCAATCTGATCGGATCAATTATGTCGGTGAGTAAAACCCCGGAAACCAAGCCCCCGGTTCCGGTAAAGGAGATCAATGTCCGGTACAATGCACCCGCAAATACTTTAAGTGTGGAACTGAGTAATGACACGCTTTCACTGGTGGCCAAAAAGATTACGCTGTTGTCTGGTAAAAATGTTCTGGTACCGGTAACTTTATTGAGTAAAAAAGTAACCGCATTTTTATCAGATGCGCCTTTTGAAACTGCATTGGAAAAACTGGCTTTTGCCAATGAACTGAAGCTCGTTAAAACCAATGACAATGTATATGTATTCCAGGCATTGGGAGAAGGTGAAGAAGTATTCATCAACAGTGAAAAAAACACGGCGGTTAAAAGGAACTTAAAACCAGTAAATGGGGCTGCGGGTACCGGTGGCAATTTCAGTTTGCTGAGCCGCATGGTGGGCACAAAAAAGATGTTAAGCGTAGATGCGATGAATGTAAATATGTCTGACGTGGTTAAAAATGCCGCCCATGAAGTGAATGCCAATTATTTTCTGTATTCAGAGCTCAAAGGCACCATTACCATGCGCGTAAATGATATCAGTTATGACGATTTACTTTCAGCCGTTTTTCAGGGAACAGATTTTACCTACCGCCAGGAAAATGGAATTTATATGATCGGAGACCGAAAATTGGAAGGCCTGCGCGCACATAAAATTGTACAGCTACAGAACCGGTCACTTGACACGATCCAGAATATGATTCCTAATGAATGGAAAAGAGGAGTGGAAATTAAAGAATTTCGGGAACAGAATACATTGCTGCTTTCGGGTTCTTCACCACAGATTAATGAAATTGAAGCCTTCATCAAAAAACTGGACAAACAGGTACCGATGGTCTTGATTGAGGTGACCATGATTGACATCCGTAAAGGACATGGGGTTAAAACAGGGATCTCGGCAGGGGTTTCTGACAGCATTAAAAATCCGGGAAAAATTTTCCCGGGCATAGATTATACCTTCAGTTCGGGTGCCATCAATAGCTTTTTGTCTAAGCTGGGGCGAAACAGCTCGATCAATCTGGGAAGGGTAACACCCAATTTTTATGTGAGCATCAGCGCCCTGGAAAACAACAGCAATGTAGAAGTCCGTTCTGTGCCCAAACTTTCGACTTTAAATGGGCACAGCGCAAATTTAAGTATAGGGAGTAAAAGGTATTACAGTACCAAGACCCAAAACGTTATCCCTTCTTTAACCACGCAAACAGTGGTTACTGAGCAGTTTACAGGTGTTGATGCCAATTTGAACATCAACATCAGGCCTGTGGTTTCCGGTGACAACCAGATCACTTTAAATATAAAAGTAGACATTTCAGACTTTATCGGGAACCCGCCCGAGAATGCCCCTCCTCCAACTTCAACGAGTAAATTTGAATCGATTGTTAGGGCAAGAAACGAGGATATGATTGTATTGGGTGGACTGGAAAGGACAGAAAACAGTGAGAGCGGTTCAGGAGTTCCAGTGTTGTCCCGTATCCCGATCCTGAAATGGTTGTTCAGCAGCAGGAGCAAGTCAACCAACAAAGTAACTACGGTGGTGTTTATCAAACCAACAATTATTTATTAGTATGAGCTTTGAATTGGGGTTTAAACAGGGCCTTACCCATTGTACGGGTGCCCAGGTCAGGCTGCTGGCAGACGGAGGTTTTGAAGTTTGTTTGGTGCAGCTCGCTTTAGAAAAGCAGGGAATAAAAATTGAATCAAAAAAACAGTATACAAGTGGACTTGAAAAAATAGCGGATGGCTTGCAGGGACCTGTTGCTTTGACCTTATGCGGAAGGGGGGTACTCCTAAAAAAAGTATCAAGAATGGAGGAACTGACCGAGAATAGCTTACAGCAGGTGTTTCCGGGTTTTAACAGGAGCGAGTTTTATGTACAGAATTTTCAGTCTGGGGATTGTTCTTTTTTGACGGTCGTTAGAAAAGAGCTGGCCGATCCACTGATCAGTGCTTTTGAAAAAGAAGGGCTGAAAGTATTGCTCTTTGCACTGGGGCCTTTTGCGGTGGATCATATTTTGCCACAGTTGAATGTTTATCAGCAAAAGCTGGACTTCGATGGCCACCACATCGAATTGAACGCAGAAAAACATTGGACGGGCTATCAGTTTAAAAAGGATGATGCGGATGGATTTGCGCTGAAAATTGATTTGGAGACCATTGCAGAAGAATTTGTTTTGGCCTATGCTTCGGCCTTTCAGTTGATGCTATCTGAACGTTTGGATTTGATAGAAGCCGATCATACAGGTGTACAGGAGTGCCGGACTGAACAGACCTTTAAAAGACGCTTTGAGCAGAAGTTTAAGTTGTCGGCATTGCTGGTTTTTGTGCTGTTGTTGCTTAACTTTTTAATTTTTAGTCATTTTCATGCAGAAAATGAAAAAATGTCCGGGAAGGCAGGAAGACAATCGGATCTGTATGCGGGCAGGCAAAAGATGGAAAGCGAATTGAAACAGAAAGAAAGCCTGGTCAAAAAACTAGGCTGGAACAAAGGTTTGAAATATGCATTTATTTGTGATCAGATTGGATCGGTATTGCCGGCTTCAGTTACTTTAACAGAACTTTTGGTGAATTTCCCTGAAAATAAGGAAATGGGAATAAACAAAGAAGCCTTTAGAGAAAGCGGTTATCTAAGGCTAAAAGGACAGGCGGCTAATGTCTATGCGGTAAATGATTGCCTTTATGCCCTGAAACACAAAAACTGGGTTAAATCTGTACAACTGGAAAAGTATATGGCTGATGAACAACAACAGACGCAGGTATTTACAATTCTTTTAAACTTTTAGGATGGACTTGCGAAAAATGAGTTATAGACAAAAAGACCGGATGTTGTTGCCGGCTCTGGGCGTTTTGCTGTTACTTTGCTGGTTTATGGCTTTTGGTAAAACGTATCAGGCCATTTGTTTAAACCGGGAAATGAAGCAGCTGGGACAGCAAACGGAGTCGCATGACCTGTCTTTTAACCCTCAGTACAGCCAGCGCAAATTAAAGGCACTGGAGCGGATACTGGCGGGATACAAGGTAAAGGAAGGGCAGTGGAGTGACCAGTTGTGGCTAAAATCTTCCTCCTGCGCTGCCGCGCTGAATGTTTTGGTGGATTATAAGTTGAGCGGTATCCCCCTGGAAAAAGATACACTTTCAGCAGGGCAGAACCAGTCTGTTTATTTTTATGGCACTTATCTGCCGCTGGTTAAGCTTATGGATACGCTGGAACGCTCCTCAGGAATTGGAAGGATCTCGGCCATTCAGATCATAGCCCCCCGGAAAGACCTGGTTTCGCAACGAAAGGACAAGTGTGTTTTAAGGGTCGATTTTAAGGCCCTGGAAAAGCTAAAACAATAGGTTTATTGGGTGTTTATCATCCTTGTGTCAGCTTTGGTAAATTTAAAACAGTAGAATAATCTTTTTGCGTTTTAAAAAGTCATACCATCAAAATGTACACAAAATGAAAACTCTAAAGTTTAAATCGTTGATCTTAGCAGCTGCCCTTGTCGTGATGAGTGGTTTTGCTGCAACTAGTGTTTATGCACAAAGGAGTGGACGTGGCGGCGGCGGAGGTATGAGGGGCGGCGGTGGATCTTTTCACAGTGGCGGCGGGTCTTTTCACAGTGGTGGCGGATCTTTCCGTGGAGGTAGTATTTCCAGATCCAGCACTCATATTTCCACTAATGTGCACGTCGGTGCCCGTATTGGTGGCCGGGGTTATTATGGCCGTCCGGGGTTCTGGGGTTACCGCAGACCATATTATGCATACTATAATTTTTACAGGCCTTATCTGGGGCTAAGCTTCAGTGTATTGCCTTTTGGATATTATCCGTTTTATTTTGGAGCCGACCAGTTCTATTTTTCAGATGGTTTGTTCTACAGACAATATGACGATTCCTATAAAGTTGTGGTGCCTCCTGTAGGTGCACAGGTTCCAAGTATTCCTTCTGATGCAAAAGAAGTGACCATAAACGGACAGACTTATTACGAATATAAAGGTGTATACTACACCATTGGTAAAAGCGCAGATGGTAAAACTGTTTATGTAGTTTCCGGTAAAGACGGAGTGCTCAATACAGATAACGGATCTGCAACTAATGCTGCAGGTACAGGACCAATGGTTGGTGATGTAGTCACTCAGCTTCCTGACAATTACAGAGAAGTGTTGATTAAAGGCATAAAATATTATGTTTCCGAAGACGGTGTTTATTATGAACAAGTGGTTGATGGGAATAAAGTGACGTATAAAGTCGTTGGTTTAGGAAACTAATATTTTATTCATAGGGCAAAGGTTCGGGCTGTGTTTATAGAAGCACAGCCCGTTTTTTTTTGACTTTTTTACGTTTAAAAAGTCCTGTTGTTTTCTTCGTGCTTTTTACTGGAATGTACTATATTAGCATCGCTGAACCTTTCTGTTCGGTAAATACCCTTACGTACATGAATATTGTTTTTAATCCTTTCCAGTACCCGAAAAGCGTCTTTTGTGTTCTGGCCATGCTTGCTTTAAGTACAGTTGTTTCGGCACAACAAGGGCCTGATTCTGCAGCAGTAAAAACCATAGACCAGAAGAGTTATGCCAGACATTTAAAAATCCTGGCCTCTGACGAATTTAAAGGCCGTAAACCTTTTACCATAGGAGAGACCAGGACCATCAATTACCTGGAAGCTGAGTTTAAAAAACTGGGCCTGAAGCCTGGCAATGGTCAAAGCTATTTTCAGGCCGTGCCTATGGTAGACATCAAATCTGTACCTGAAGAAAAACTGGTTATAAAAAATGCAAAAGGATCTGTAACTGCAACTTATCTGACCGGTTTTGTGGCCGGAACAAAACATGTGGAACCGGTGGTCAGTATTTCTTCTTCGCCCCTGGTTTTTGCGGGCTATGGAATAGTGGCCCCGGAATACAACTGGAACGATTATGCCGGCCTGGATGTAAAAGGCAAAACGGTAGTGGTGATGATCAATGACCCGGGGCTTAATGATCCGAAATTGTTTAAGGGTAAAAATATGACCTATTACGGTCGCTGGACTTATAAGTTTGAGGAAGCTGCAAGGCAGGGTGCAACAGGGATCCTGATTGTTCATGACGATGTTCCCGCCGGTTATCCCTGGTCTGTAGTCAGAAGTGGCTGGTCCAAATCGAAATTACAACTGGAAGCTGAAGACGGAAACAAGTCAAGGGCGGTGGTAGAAGGCTGGATCAGTCTGGATATTGCCAAACAGCTGCTGCAACTTTCCGGTCAAAGTGAAAGTTTATTTAAAGAGGCTGGAAGGCCTGGTTTCAAGGCGGTTGATTTGGGTTTGAATACTTCACTGACCATTCATAATACCATCAAAAAATCGGTGTCAAATAATGTGATGGCCCTTGTTCCGGGTACAAAAAGGGCAGATGAATGTATCATCTATTCGGCACACTGGGACCATTTTGGAGTAGGAGAAATTATTAAAGGAGATTCTGTTTATCATGGTGCGGTTGATAATGCTTCAGGAGTAGCGGCCTTACTGGAGCTGGCAGGAGCCTTTAAAAAGGCAAAGGTTAAGCCTCTTCGTTCGGTATTGTTTATTTCTTTTACCGGAGAAGAGCAAGGCTTGCTTGGTTCCGAATATTATGCAAAACACCCGGTATTTCCGGTAAAGAAAACCGTTGCGGATATCAATATGGATATGATGGGACTGGCCGGAAAAACTAAAGATATTGTGGTTTATGGTTATGGGCAATCGGAACTGGAAGATGATGCCGCTGCCGCTGCAGGCAGACAGGGCAGGGTTATTGTCCCGGATCCGGTACCTTCTTCGGGCCTTTATTACCGTTCGGATCATTTCAATTTTGCCAAGGTGGGTATTCCGTCGCTGTTTACGGGTTCGGGTGTGGATAATGTAAAATACGGCCGGGAATGGGGCTTAAAACAAGCCGATGATTATATAAAAAACCGATATCACTCTCCTCAGGACAGTTTTGATGAGAAAACCTGGGACATGAGCGGGATGGTAGAAGATGTACGCCTTTTGTTTGACATGGGCTATCGTCTGAGTACGGAGAGCAAATTTCCGAAATGGAAAAAAGGATCGGAATTTAAAGCCGTCCGCGAAAAACAATAACATCAGCTGCACTCAATTATCATATATAGAACATTAATTCCTAATGAAATCAATAGTTTACGTAATCCTTTTATCGTTTGTGTTTTTAGGTTGTCAGAAAGGAGCCGAAAAGACTTACAATGCACGTTCCATTAAAGTGGAAGAAGATTTTAATACCTACCAGAAAGAGAAAGAAAGTCCTTTAAGTATTTATAAAACTGCAGGCAGTAAGAAAGATGACTTTTTTGGACTGAAATTCAGGGATACTGTCGTTAAGATCCAGGGTAAAAAATCAGTGGGCAGCCAGTTTATTTTTGCTGCATTTATCAATACCCAGCAAACCTGTTTGCTTGTACAACTTGCTCCGCCGGTTGATCCTGGAAGTGCATTTTATCTGGTTTGCCTGAAAGACGGGCAGTTGGACGTAGTTTCCCTTGAAAGAGATTCTAAAGGTGCCAGGGATCAGCAATACACCAGAGGGCTGGACAGGCTTGGAAATGCGGGTTATATTGTCAACAACGATTTTTACGTGAGCCGGGTAAATGCTAAGGTTTCCCTGCTCAAAAGAGAAAACCCAGAGGAAAGGATCCAGGGTGAGTTTATTATGAATTCCACGGATATCAATACGTTTGTTTTTTTAAGAGCAAAGGATTTATTTGAACTTCATTATCCATCGGGTGAGGTTTTTATACAGCCTTTAAGCACTAAAGCCTCCAGCAATGCGGAGGCTTATAAATGGATCCAGGAAAATTGCCACTGGGTTAAAAATGCCAATGGTGTTTCCTTTTTAAAAGCTTCAGATCCGGACCGGATTATTGATATGACCAGAAAGATCAGGTAGCTGCCGTATCAGGCTGATAAAGTTTAATATTATGCCAACCTGTCCATATTTTTTTTAGTGATTTTTGATACTTTAATCCAAAAAAATATGAACAGGTTTTTCTTTTTTGCATGCTGGTTGTGTATGCTGATTTCTTCCCCTGTTTTTCTGGCAGGCCATACAATTAAACCAGATACCTTGTTTATTGCTCGCGGTACAACCTATCGTTATACAGTGGACACGCCCGAGGGCCAGGGCCTTGTTTCTACTGTTCTGAAGGCTGGCGAATTGCTCGAAAAATGGAGGCATAAAGCTCCGGACAAAAAATACCAATTGCTCGATGCTGCAGGCCTGGATAAAAAGAATGGTGAATTGCGAAATGGAGACCAGTTTTTGGTTTTATCGGCTGAAGGAAAAATACTGAAAACTCAGCTGATCTGTCTGAAACCTATGGCTTTAAACGGCTGGCTGTCCCTGGATAGAAAAAGGATAGCAACAGGCTGCACTAATGAAATCGTTTTATCCTATACCGCCGGACAACGGAGCCCGGATGCAACCCTAAAACTGTATATCCCCAGGGGTATAGACATGGATCCGGAAAATGCATTTGTAAATGTGATTGGAAGAGGAGAAGTGACATTAAAGGACCTCGAAAAACAATCTGTAGGACGTATTGGAAGTTTGTATCCTTACCGGAAGGTAGGCACGTTTAGGATCCTGAAGAAGGAACAGGGGACGGAGCTAATTTTGAGCCATTTGGACCTGAGGCCATTAAACGGTGCAGATCTGGTGTTGAGGATTGGCGCTGTTCATTTATCCCGGGCGGGGAAATATATGTTTAGGGCAGTCTATACCACATCACAGCCAGAAATATTAACCAGTTCTGGTGAAGATACCGAAAGCTTTGAGCTGGAGGCGGTAAAAGGAATCGTTGATTTCCGGCGGCTTGCTGATACCAGTCTTAGTTATATAGAAAAGGAAGATACTTATACCCGTCTGAATTTTAAATGGACCTCAGAAAAGCTTCCTGAACGGATCGTCATACAACAATCTTCGGATCAGGGAAAAACCTGGTCTGCCGGGGCAGCTGTTTTTTCTAAGGATATGCAAAATGCAAAATTATGGGGTTTAAAGCCAAATCAACAGTATTTGTTCAGGTTATTGATCCCTTCGGGAGAGAACAGGGGCTTTTCCAATACGGTTTCCTTTTATTCGGGTAAACTGGATGTCAGGCGTTTTGGTGTAAAGGGAAACGGATCCCAGGATGAGACAGCTTCGCTGAACCTGGCTATTGACTCCCTGAGCCGTATGGGCGGGGGTACACTTGTTTTTAATGCAGGCACTTATCTGGTAAAAACAGTGCAGTTGAAAAGCAATGTATACCTTTATCTGGAACAGGGGGCAGTGATTAAAGCGATTAAAGGGGCAGATGCACCTGAGACGACCTGGTTTAGTGATCAGAAATACCGTTCAGGTCTTTCACCCACAGATACAGGACCTTATGCAGATCCGGAAAATTATATGACCAAGCAGGATGTTGGCCATCATTACTTCAGAAATTCCATGTTTTTTGGAGAGCGCCTGGATAATGTAAAAATTATAGGCCAGGGAACCATTACCGGTGATGGAAATCTGGTGAACGGAGATAAGGTAATGAACAATGCCCCGGACAACCGTGCGGATAAGATGTTTACTTTAAAGCTTTGTACCAATGTTGAGATTGGGGGAATTTACCATGCAAAGGACCTGTGGTATGATGAGCAGCGGGATGAACCTTATTACATTGGTCCGAAAGGTCAGAAACTCTTTGACTCGGACCATATGCTCAAAATAGAACGGAGTGGCCATTTTGCACTATTGGCAACAGGTACGGATGGAATTCATGTTCATGATACCTATTTTGGTAAAAATCAAACTTCCAATGCCAGGGATATTTATGATTTTATGGGTTGTAACCGGGTGAGGGCGGTGAATATTTATTCTAAAGTCAGTTCCGATGACATCATTAAACCAGGTTCAGATTGTTCATTGGGATTTACGCGTCCTGCCAGTGACTATAAAGTAAGGAACATTATAGGTGACACCAATTGTAACCTTTTTCAGATTGGATCGGAGACTGCGGATGACATTACAAAAGTTTGTGTGGATAATATCTATGTCCTTGGGGCCAATAAGGCTGGTTTTTCCATTTCAACAAATGATGGCGGGCGGATCAGTGATATTCATTTGAATTGCGGGCATACCGGGCCACTACATTCCAGGTCTAAAATGTACCGGGCAGCGGCACCATTTTTTATTTCTATTTCCAACAGGGGCAGGATTTTGGGAGCCCAGGCAGCACGTTATCGTTTTACAGAAAATGGCCGGCAGCGGGAAGAGCTCCTGATAAAAAATGTGAATATAGGTGAAGTCAATAACATCAGTTTAAAAGGGATAGATGTGCAGGAGGTTTATGGGGGCAGTTCCTATAACAAGCAACGCTGGAAAGCATTTGATGGAACACAATCGCGTTCTACGCCGATTGTGGCGGGGTATAAACTGCCGGGACCTGAAGCGATGGAGGGTGGGCTGGATTTTAAACTGCCCAACGGAAAACATACGGGTTATCTAAAAAACATCTCTTTTGAAGATGTGCATATCAAAGTGAAGGGTGGCAATACTTTTAGCGATGCCGCAAATGTTCCTCCTGAACTGGGTGTGGGTCAGTATAATGCTTCTAATTTGAAAGTTCAGCCTTCTTATGGGCTTTGGGCCAGACATGTTAACGGGCTTAATTTAAGCAATTGTTCATTTTCTGTTGAGCAGGCAGACGGACGTTATGTTATTGTACTGGATGATGTAAATAATGCTGAAATTTCACTGCTGAAAACACCATTGGGCAGTTCTGATGAAATGCTGCTGATGAAGAAAAATTCTTCAAGCATTTCTGTTAAAGAGTAACCAGGCATTGAGGCCAAATGTTTAATTTAGCCTCAAATGGAAAAGATACCGGCTGTATTTAACTGGAGTGGTGGAAAGGACAGTACACTGGCCCTGCATTATCTGTTACAGGATAAGGATTTTGAAGTAAAATACCTGCTAACGACCTTAAGTGATGCTTATAACCGGGTCAGCATGCATGGTGTGCGGGAGGAACTTTTGCTGGCACAGGCTGAAAGTATAGGTTTGCCTTTGCAGCAGGTTCGTTTGGCAGAATCTGTTGCAATGGAAGATTATGAAGCAAGTATGACTTTGGCTCTGACGGGGATGAAAAAGCAGGGAATTGCCCATGCGGTATTCGGAGATATTTTTTTAGAAGACCTGAAGGTGTACAGAGAGAAAAAACTTGCTGAAATTGGTATGCAGGCCGTTTTTCCACTCTGGAAAAAAGATACCCGGAAAATCATAAAGGAATTTGTGGAACTGGGCTATAAAACCATTGTGGTTTGTGCAAGGGAAGGCCTTCAGGATTTTTGCGGAAGGATAATCGATGAGCAGTTTATGGCCGATCTTCCTGCGGATGTTGATCCCTGCGGGGAAAACGGAGAGTTTCACACTTTTGCATTTGAAGGCCCTATATTTAACAAGCCTTTGCGTTTTAGCATAGGTGAAAGGATTTTTAGAACTTTTCCTTCTCCTGCGGGCGATCAGAGTAGCCCCTCAGGCTATTGGTTTACCGATCTGTTGCCTTATACCAAATCCTGAAATGGACTATAGTTTCAATAAAATTAGATTTACATTGGTCGCATGAATATAGAATTCAATAAAAATGAAGACGTCAATAAACAATCGGTCTTTGAACTGAAAACGCGTCTGAAAAAAATATATGCCGGTGGTGGCGAAAAAAGTGCTGCAAAGCAAAAGGAAAAAGGAAAAATGCTGGCACGGGAACGAATCAGTTACCTGATTGATCAAAATAGTGAATTTCTGGAGCTTGCTGCCTTTGCGGCAGATGGTATGTATGCTGAGCAGGGTGGTTGTCCTTCGGCAGGAGTGGTTTGCGGGATTGGGTATGTATCGGGCAGGCAATGTATGATTGTGGCCAATGATGCTACTGTAAAAGCCGGGGCCTGGTTTCCGATGACTGCAAAAAAGAACCTAAGGGCCCAGGAGATTGCCATGGAAAACCGTTTACCGGTGATTTACCTGGTGGACAGTGCCGGGGTGTATTTACCCATGCAGGATGAGATTTTTCCGGATAAGGAACATTTTGGACGGATGTTCAGGAACAATGCTTTAATGTCTTCTGATGGGATTGTACAGATTTCGGCTATTATGGGGTCCTGTGTGGCTGGTGGAGCGTATCTGCCCATTATGAGTGATGAGGCCATGATTGTAGAAGGAACTGGCTCTGTGTTTTTGGCAGGTTCTTATCTGGTTAAATCTGCGATTGGGGAAGATGTAGACAATGAAACCCTTGGGGGAGCGGTGACCCATTGTGAAATTTCGGGGGTTACCGACTATAAACAACCTAATGACCAGGCTTGTCTGGACAGCATAAAAAACATCATGAGCATGCTCGGGGCACCCGAAAATGCTGGTTTTGACCGGGTAAAACCAGTTTTGCCGGCTTTGGATCCCCAGGAAATTTATGGCATTTTACCCGACAACAGGGAAAAACCTTACGACATGCTGGACCTGATCAAAAGACTGGTCGACAACTCTGAACTGGAAGAGTATAAAAAGGAATATGGCCAAAGTATTATTTGTGGCCTGGCACGCGTGGATGGCTGGGCAGTTGGAATTGTTGCCAACCAGCGTAAAGTTGTAAAATCAAAAAAGGGTGAAATGCAGTTCGGCGGGGTAATTTATTCGGATAGTGCTGACAAGGCTGCCCGTTTTATTATGAACTGCAATCAGAAAAAGATTCCCCTGGTATTTTTACAGGATGTGACGGGTTTTATGGTAGGCAGCAGGTCCGAGCAGGGCGGAATCATTAAAGATGGTGCCAAAATGGTCAACGCGGTGGCCAACTCTGTGGTCCCTAAATTTACCATTGTAATTGGTAATTCTTATGGCGCAGGTAATTATGCCATGTGTGGCAAGGCTTATGATCCGCGGCTGATTTATGCCTGGCCAAGTGCGAAAATTGCGGTAATGGGCGGTTCACAGGCTGCAAAAACATTGTTACAGATCCAGGAAGCTTCCTTGAAGTCCAAGGGGGAAAACATCAGTCCGGAAAAGGAAGCGGCACTTTTGAAGGAAATTACCGATCGCTATAACAGCCAGACAACGCCCTATTATGCGGCTTCCCGATTGTGGGTGGACGGCATTATAGATCCGCTGGAAACCAGGAAGGTGATTTCTATGGGAATTGAAGCGGCAAATCAGTCGCCTGTAAAAAAGCAGTTCAATGTAGGGATTATTCAAACTTAGATTGATATTTTTGTACATGAACAAAATTTTCACGCTGCTGTTATTGCTCTCTTTTTCTGTTGGTGGTTATGGTCAGGTTAAAACGGTTTATTTTGACATTAAGGATAAAGCGACAACGGACTCTACCAAAGCGGTTACTTATGCTGTATATGGGAAAGTAAGTGGGGACAGTCTGTTTCTATTTAAAAAGTACGATATGGATGGTTACCTGACGGTTTCGGGCTCTTTTAAAGATGAAGCCCTAAGTATTCCGGAAGGAAAATTTGTTTATTACAACTGGATTGACCCGAGTAAAACCGAATTGGGTTATAAAGCGGTGAGCGCTGGTAAGGACCGGTATAAAATTCTTTCAGGAAATTATGTGAACGGTTTAAGGCAGGGCAGGTGGTTGAGCTTTTACGAAAACGGCGAGGTGAAGAATGTGGTGACTTTTGATAAAGGCCTGATGCACGGGGAATTTAAATCTTTTGATGAAAGGGGCATGCTCCTGGAGAGTGGGCAGTTTGTAAATGACCAGATGGATGGGGAATGGGAAACTGAAGGGGGTAAAGTGCTGGTTACCTATCAGGGCGGCAAAAAGATATCTTCTGTAAAGAACACCAAAAAAAAGGTTAATTAAGTACTTAAGGAGCTGTTTGATTTTTAAACAGGACACTTGTAATACAGACATCACATTATGCAGCAGCATTGGGGATTCGCTATATTATGATTAAATTTGTATCTCTAACGAATTAAAAATATATGTCACAAGAAATAGAACATGTTCAATGTCTGATTATTGGTTCCGGACCTGCTGGTTATACTGCAGCAATTTATGCTGCTCGCGCAGATCTGAAACCGGTTTTATATACTGGAATGGAGGCTGGTGGCCAGCTGACACAAACCACAGATGTGGATAATTTTCCGGGTTATCCTGGTGGGGTAATGGGACCGGAAATGATGGAAGATTTCAGGAAACAGGCAGAACGTTTTGGAACAGATATCCGTTTTGGATATGTAAGTTCTGTAGATTTCTCTTCCCTGCCGCATAAAGTGGTGGTAGATGAGATCAAAACAATCACAGCTGATACCGTGATTATTTCAACGGGTGCTACGGCGAAGTGGTTGGGCTTACCAAGTGAGCAGCATTATAATGGTTTTGGGGTTTCGGCTTGTGCGGTTTGTGATGGCTTTTTCTTTAAAGGTCAAGATGTGGCGATTGTTGGTGCTGGTGATACCGCTGCTGAAGAAGCAACTTATCTGGCCAAATTATGTAAAAAGGTTTATATGTTGGTGAGAAGGGATGAATTCAGGGCTTCTAAAGCAATGGTTCATCGTGTGCTGAATACGCCTAACATAGAGGTGATTTACAACTCTGAAGCGAAAGAAGTATTGGGTAATGGTAAAAATGTAACTGGCTTAAAAATACACAACAATAAAACAGGTGAAGAAAAAGACCTCGCTGTAGAGGGCTTCTTTGTGGCTATCGGTCATAAACCGAATACGGATATTTTTAAAGGCTGGATCGATATGGATGAAACAGGTTACCTGAAAACGATTCCTGGTACAAGTAAAACCAATGTAGAAGGTGTGTTTGCGGCAGGAGATGTTCAGGACCATTATTATCGTCAGGCAGTAACGGCTGCTGGTTCCGGTTGTATGGCTGCTTTAGATGCAGAACGCTATCTGGCCGCTAAAGAGCACGCGGTTGATGCGGTTTCTTAAGCTTAGTTTGTAAAATATTTAAAAGCTGTTTCGAAAGGGACAGCTTTTTTTGTTTTAAGGGTTTATTTTTTATTGCTGGGTTTTAGGTGTAATCGCATAGGTTGTTTGTGGAGTTTTACTTTGCGGGCTTGTTTCTGGGCTTCAATTGTATAGCTGATTTTGAGGTTAATTGCATAGGTTGTTTTAGGGGGAGATTTTCGTAGCCGGTTTTTGGGGCTTGCTTTGAGGTCAATTGCACAAGTCGTTTTAGGGCGGTTATTAGGAGAATTCCGGGATAAAAAAGAGGCAGAATCCGCTTCGGGAATGCGCCTGATCAGGCGCCCTGAAGGGGGAGCAGACCAGCCAATATCCCCTCTGCGGACACCGCCTCTTTTTTTGGAATTTTTGTATGAAATTCTGCTCCGGGCAAAATGTTTTTGTGAGTTCGTCGTGTTTTAAGTTGTTTTTTTGAAGCCAAATTGATTAAATCGGGCCTATTAAATGGTTTTATCTGATACGTTAGGGACTTTCTGAAAAAAAATATTGTGGGGTTACGGACCAGATCAAACGTTTGATCTGGATTGTAACAAAATTGTGTAAATTGAGCAGGCATCATAAGTTTTATCTTAGGATGTTAATCAAAACCACTTTAAACTATAACCTTGTCATGAAGAAAATTTTACCTGTTGTTATTTGTGTTTTGCTCAGTTCAAAGATGTATGCTCAAACTGATGCGAATATGGGAATTATTCCTGCTCCTGTGTCTGTAGAGAAACGCAGCGGAACTTTTGTCCTGGATAAAACGGTTGTGTTGGTTTCAGCCAATCCAGCGAATGCAAAAACAGCAGATTTGCTGAATGCTTTTGTGGTGAACAAAGGCGGTTTTTCATTGAGAACGGTTAAAGCACCGGAGGCAGGTCATAAGGCTATTGTGCTTAGCGCTGAAGGGGCAGATAAATTACCGGAGGAAGGTTATAAAATTAATATTTCCAAAGACAGGATCCTGTTGACTGGAAAAGCAGCAGGTTTGTTTTATGGGCTGCAGTCACTCATGCAGCTGATGCCTGAGAGAAAAGGGAATGCGATTATCGTGCAGGCTGCAGACATCAATGATTATCCAAGGTTTAAATACAGGGGAATGCACCTGGATGTGGCCAGGCATCAGTTTCCTTTGACTTTAGTGAAAAAATATATTGACCTGATGGCCCAGTATAAGTTGAACAATTTTCACTGGCATTTAACCGATGACCAGGGCTGGAGAATAGAGATCAAAAAGTACCCAAAACTAACTGCTGCCGGAGCAAGCAGGAACGGGACTATTATTGGTCATCATCCTGGAATAGGAACGGATGATCAGGTGTATAAAGGTTATTATACGCAGGATGAAGCAAGAGAGATTGTGGCTTATGCGGCTGCCAAATACATCACGGTCATTCCTGAAATTGAAATGCCGGGCCATGCTTCAGCAGCTATAGCAGCTTATCCTGAACTGAGCTGTTTTCCTGATCGCGATACTTTTATTGATGCAAAGACACCATGGGCAGGAAGCCGCAAGGGCAAACAGGTGCAACAAACCTGGGGTGTTTTTCAGGATGTTTTTGCACCAACAGAAACGACATTTAAATTTTTACAGGACGTACTGGATGAAGTTTTGGTTCTTTTCCCTTCTAAGTATATTCATGTTGGGGGGGATGAATGTCCAAAGGATTACTGGAAGCAATCGGAATTTTGCCAGAATTTCATTAAGCAGAACGACCTGAAAGATGAGCATGGTTTGCAAAGTTATTTTATCCAACGGATGGAAAAATACCTGAATGGTAAAGGCCGTTCGATCATTGGCTGGGACGAGATTCTGGAAGGAGGACTGGCACCTAATGCAACGGTGATGTCCTGGAGAGGTGTTGAAGGGGGAATTGCTTCTGCAAAACAAAATCATGATGTGATTATGACCCCAGGCCCAAATGGTTTGTATTTTGACCATAAACAATCTTCTTCACCAGACGAGCCATTGACCATAGGTGGTCTGGCACCTTATACCAAAGTATATGCTTATGACCCTGTGCCTGCAGAACTGAGTGCTGAGCAAGGTAAATATGTGATTGGGGTGCAGGCGAATTTGTGGACGGAATATATTGAAAGTCCGGCTAAGGTAGAATATATGGTTTTGCCAAGGATGTTTGCTTTGTCGGAAACGGCATGGACCCCGCTGTCCAGAAAGGACCTGAAGAACTTTTCGGAAGAACGTTTGCCATTGCACCTGGCGCGTCTGGACCAGACAGGTACAAATTTTTGGGTTCCAACGCCTATAGGACAAAATGAAAAGGTATTAAAAGGGGAAAATTTTAGTGTTGAATTGAAAGTCCCTGTACAAAACGCCAGGATCTATTATACCCTTGATGGTTTCCGTCCATCGGAGAATGCGATTTTATACAATGGGCCTGTGAAGGTCAATGTACCTGCAGGGCAGAAAAGGTCTTTAAAAACCATTGTGATCACCACCAGTGGTAAGCGCAGTGTAGTTACCGAAACCATCCTGAACAATGGTGCACCAGAACCCGCTGCAAATAAATAGGTATTAGAGTTAAAATCGTTTGCTTGAAACTTATTTTTATTTAAATTGCTTGCTAAATTTTATAGATTTAAAATGAAGCTGAAGGATTTAATTTTAAGATCATCGTTATTTGCCTCTGGAGTATTGCTGCTGTTTTCCTGTAATCAGGAAAACCCGGAAAAGATTGTGGCCCTGAGCAGCAACAGACCTGCTGAAGAGAAGCGCCCCAATCCTTTCCCTTTTTACAAGAACATTTCTATCCGACCGGGGCTGAATTTTGAAGTACTGAGTTGGGGAAAAGGAAAGGACAGTGTGGGTGGTTATTTGGTGCTCATGTCCGATTCTGTCAAAAATGACTACAAGTCTTTATCTGTCGAACGTAAGGGAATCATCACAGACGTTTGGAATATGGACATGGACAATGATGGAAATCCGGAGCTTTATATTGAACTGCTTAGCAAAAAAAATGTACTGGACCTGAATGTTTATGAGTATTCAAGAAATGGCTTTCAGAAAATAAACTTTCCACCGCTGAGTTCTTCTATGAAGAAGTATTATGCCGGAAATGATAAGTTTCAAATTAAGGACGGTGTTTTGTTTCGCACTTTCCCTGCTGTAAACCCTGCAGATACCACAAAGAAACCTGGTGCAGCAATGAAGACTTTACGTTACAAGTTAAACGGAAGCAGTTTTTCTGTAGAGGAAGTAAAGGAAAAACCATAATTTTCCCCTTATTATACTTTAGTGTCCGGTTTCTTTAAACTGGGCACTAATTCTTTCAAACTTTTCTATTAAAAGGCTTATTCTTTCCTTTTCTCTTTTTAGAACAGCCTTGCGTAACACTGTAGAGCAGAAGATTAACCATCCAAAGGTCAATACGACAGCCAGACACTGTTTCCAAAAGCTGAAATAGGAGAGGATTTCAAAAAAGTAAAGGATACTTCCCACACTAAGGGCAATGGTGTAAATCCAGAATAATTTGTTGTACAGGTTATAGCGGTTCAGCTGGTACAATTTCAACTGGCTTAGAAATTCATTGGGGTGTGCTGTAAAATCATTCTTTGCAATTAAGCGATAACCTCTGTATAAAATAAAGGTATAGACCGCAATGGCAGAGATGGTAATGGTAATTCCCAGGTGGGTGGTCCAGGACTGGAAATCGAAAAATACCCACAGGCAAACCAATGCAACAAAAGAAAGGCACATGCCGGTAATGTTCAGCAAGGACTTGGTACGGATGCCGTTCACTTCTTTTTTTGCCTGGGCAAGCATTTCCTCAGAAGAGATGTTTACCTCAACTGAGTGCGATTGCCAAAGCGATTGTATATCTTCAAATTCTTGCATGCTGATTGTATATTTCTGTAAGTTTTTGTTTAATCCTGTGGATTTTTACCCTTAAATTCCCTTCACTGATGCCCGATATCTCTGCGATTTCATGATAAGGCAGCTCGTCCAAAACCATCGTAATAATTAAACGGTCATTCTCTTCCAGTTTAGATATTGATTTATATAGTAAAGCAATTTGTTCATTCTTTTCGGAGTATTCTTCAATCCGGTTTTCGATAATGTTATCGGTCAACTCATCTTTTGCCTGTCTTTTTTCTGATCTTAAATAAGTAAGACAGGTATTGACAGCAATTCTGTAGATCCAGGTAGATAAAAGGGATTTGTTCCTGAACTTGTCCAGGTTTTGCCAGACCTTTAAAAAGGTTTCCTGTAACAAATCATTTGCAGAATCTTTGTCTCCTGTATATCCATAGCATAAATGGAATATTTTTTTGGAGTTGGTGTCGAAGATTTGCTTAAATAACTGGTCTTTTTGTTCCACAGGGGCTTGCGTTGATATAGGTTTAGAGGTCTGTAAGGCTTGTTTGTTACAGCGAAAATGCGAATTTTATTGCTTTATCAACAAACTTTATAGAATAATTTAATTATTGTAGTTTTACGGCTCTAATAAACTAAACTGAGATAGATGTCTAAAAACAACAGGTTAACGTTTTTTATCTTTTTAGCGTTGGTATTGGGAATTGGATTGGGGTATTACTTAAATGTGCAGACATTTAGTCCTTATAACAATTCTATCCTAGCTGCCGATGCAAAGATAAAAACAATCGATGCGGAGATCATTAAATTAAAAGACACCACCGGGACAGCTTACCAAGCGCTGAACCTGCAAAAAAAAGCGACGGAAAAATCCCGTCATGAAAGTGAAAAAATAAGGGAAAAAAAACTCGAACCCCTTACTTTATTAAGCGATATTTTTCTTCGTTTGATTAAGATGATTGTTGCCCCCCTGGTGTTCAGTACGCTGGTTGTCGGGGTTGCAAAAGTGGGGGATATTAAAGCCGTAGGCCGTATCGGGGGGAAAACCATGTTGTGGTTTTTAAGCGCTTCCCTGCTTTCGCTGGTCCTTGGGATGATTATGGTTAATATTTTCAAACCGGGTGAGGCGATGCACCTTCCATTACCGCCTAGCAATATAGATACCGGGATCCATAAGGTGGCTTTGTCTATGAAAGATTTTATCTCTCATATTGTACCCAAAAGTATGGCCGAAGCCATGGCAACAAATGAAATTCTGCAGATTGTGGTTTTCTCTTTGTTTTTTGGTGTGGCCACTGCAGCGATTGGAGAAAAGGGGCAGGTGATTATCCATTTTTTTGATGCGGTAGCCCATGTGATCTTAAAAGTAACCGGATATGTGATGAATTTTGCGCCCTTTGCCGTATTTGGGGCAATGGCTGCTATTGTTGCCAAGCAAGGTTTAAGTGTATTGTCTACCTATGCATTGTTTATCGGGGAATTTTATTCTACCATGCTTTTGCTGTGGATTGTACTGATCCTGATTGGTTTTAGTATTCTTAAAGGAAGGGTATTCAACCTGATGAACCGTATGAAAGAGCCCGTTTTGGTGGCTTTTAGTACGGCGAGCAGTGAAGCTGCTTATCCGAAAACAATGCAGCAGCTGGAGCGTTTTGGTTGTAAAGATAAGATTGTAAGTTTTGTATTGCCTTTGGGTTATTCTTTTAATCTGGATGGTTCTATGTTATATATGACCTTTGCTTCTTTATTTATAGCGCAGTCTTATGGAATTCATTTATCCTTTGAACAGCAAATTACCATGCTGTTGATCCTGATGCTGACCAGTAAAGGGATTGCAGGTGTTCCTAGAGCTTCCCTGGTGGTTATCGCCGGGACGATTGCAACATTTAATATTCCGGAAGCCGGATTGGCATTGTTGATTGGTATTGATCCGCTTTTGGATATGGGCCGCTCTGCAACGAATGTGATTGGCAATAGCCTGGCTACTGCTGTAGTGAGTAAGTGGGAGGGAGAGCTGACCGAACCTTTAGATTAGATTACCATACACGATAAATATATATAAATGACTTCCAGAGGAAAAAAGATATTTTTAATACTAACTGTTGTTGTTCCTTTTCTGATCTATTGCATTGTTTATTATGCTCCGATCATCAAAAATGCACCTTTTAAATCGAGCGAATTCGTTTCCCTGCAGTTTAAATGGGGGGTAGGTAAAGACCTGGTGAACAGCTACGATTCTTCGACAGGGAATTATCAGTACCTGAACAATAAGGATTCCCTGATTAAAACAAACTTTAAGCTGCGTACCAATGACATCATTTACCTGCACAATAAGGCAAATGAACTGGGGCTTTGGAATTTTCCGGATGTAATTGCCAACAGGGGGGAAGACCTGAACTCTTCTAAGGTATTGCGTTATGAAATCGAGTTCAATTACCAGCGGAAAAAGAAAAAGGTAATTTTAATGTCGGATTATAATGAAATCCCAAAATTACGGGACGTTTCAACCCAAATGAAAAACCTGGTGGCGCAAAGTATCAATGAGGCTGAAGAGCGTTATACACCTAAGCATTAATACTGGTTTTGTCAGGATATACAGGATGCAGAAAAAAGAATTTCAACGAATGATTTTAAATCATTTGATTTTAGAAAAAAATAGTTCTATATTTGCACCTCGATAAAAAAAATAAACAATTTAAAATAATAATTATTTAACAATGTACGCAATAGTAAATATAGCAGGACAGCAATTCAAAGTTGCAAAAGACCAGCATCTTTTTGTACACCGTTTGCAAGGGGATGAAGGCGCTAGTATTGAATTTGACAATGTATTGTTGGTTGAAGATGGTGGTAAAATCTCTGTAGGAGCTCCTGCTCTGAAAGGCGCTACTGTTTCAGCTAAAATCGTGTCTCATTTAAAAGGTGATAAAGTTATCGTTTTCAAAAAGAAACGTAGAAAAGGTTACAAAAAGAAAAACGGTCACCGCCAGTATTTCACTAAAATCCAGATTTCTGGTATCAGTTTATAATTATTTGTTAAACATAGAATTACCTTAATCTGGTAGTTTATAAAATATAAAGCAAAATGGCACATAAAAAAGGAGCCGGTAGTTCCAGGAACGGACGTGAGTCACATAGTAAGCGTTTAGGTATCAAAATTTTTGGTGGACAGGAAGCTATCGCTGGAAATATTTTGGTACGTCAACGTGGTACAAAACATCATCCTGATAAAGGTGTAGGTATTGGTAAAGATCATACTTTATTTGCCCTGGTTGATGGTACTGTAGTTTTCAAAAAGAAACAAGACAACAAATCTTACGTTTCTGTTTTACCTGTAGAGGTTGTAAAAGAAGTAGTTGAGAAAAAAGCACCTGCTGCTAAAGCTGAAAAGAAAGCTGCTGCTCCTAAAAAAGAAGCACCTGTAAAAGAAGCTGCTGCTAAAAAAGCACCTGCTAAGAAAGCTGCTAAAGCTACAGAAGCGGAAGCTGAAGGTACTGCTGCTGAGTAATCAACGGTATTATAAAATTAAAAGGCTGTTTCATTTGAAACGGCCTTTTTTGTTTTATGATCTTTTGTGATTTGTTTTTATCCTTTTCGTTTTTTGTTGTCCATTTCTTTTGTTTTATCCTTTTCCAGTTTCTGCATTTCTATTTCTTTTGTTTTATGATCTTTTGGCTTGGATGTATTTGAGATTCGTTTCATCATTTTTCAGTTTTTAGCTTTTCATTTCTTTTTTGTTTTTGGGTGTGTTGTGCTTTCGAAGAATTTTTGGAGGACTGATCGGGATGATCCGTTTCGGGGCAGCGTCTGCTTAGGCTCCTACGGAGCAAAGCACCCAATCACCCCTTCTCCGGACATCCCGATCAGTCTTTAAGATATTCTATGAATCAGGATGTTTTAGGACCAGGGCAAGAGGTTTCATTAAGGCTTTTTAGCCTATCATTTATTGCTTATCCTCGTTTTAAGGTCTGAAAAGGTTGTGGTCCATTTGCTGTCTTTAGCAGAGTGGGGGCACGGACTTTAAGGCGGTAATTTCTCCTTCAAGTCTTTGAAGGGCCTCTGTAAAATTCTTCAAGGTTTTTTCCAGTTCACCAATAACAGGACCGAGTTTAGCGGTGTATTTACCAGTCCCTTCCCAAATTTCAAGAACATCTCCGAATGGAACAGTAAAGACCTGCTTGTCGGTTTGACTGGTGCAGGATAAGGTCGACTGGAAATGATTGATGCTGGTTAACAGGCAGGTTTTAATCTCTTTCCTTGTGATTAGAATGTAAACCTGGTTGATGTGGACCTTAGCATAGGTATTGATGTGTTTTGCGAGCAGAATGTCGTTTTTGTGCACGTTTAAGTCAGGAAGTTCTTCCGCAGCTTTAAATGCCCTGTAAATGGTCCCATCTTCGATGGCTGCAGGAAAGTCAACAGACTCCAGTGTATTCAGAAATTTTTGACTGCTGTGTTTATGGATGTAGTACTGCTGGTGGCTTAAGGGAACAAGTAATATTTTTGATCTTCCCTGCTGGTCATAAACGTTTACAGGGTTTGCCAGTAGCTGAGGTATTGTTTTGGTTCCGGTTGGCTTTTCCTTAAATGGGATAAGATCTGTTTGTGATCCGTGCAGGAGCCATTCATAACTGCAACTGAAATAGCGGGCAAGACTATGTAGTGTATTGAAGGAAGGGTATTGGTTCCCCAGTTCAATTTGCGAGTAATTACTTCTGGAAAGATGTAGGATATCAGCGACTTGTAACTGTGACAAGTCCTGAGCGAGCCTGAGGTTTCTAATCCGCTCACCTATGTCTTTCTTTGATAGTATTTCTTGCATAAGTAATAATAATTTCGTTGATTTGTGTTGCGACTAACAAATCAACCATCAGTTGTGACATGGCAATTATTGCTCCAAAAAACGATCTGGAATTTAGCAATCCAAAACTTCGAAGGTTGTAAATAATTAGGTATTATCCGCGGTAAGGTTAATACAAGTAGCAAAGTATTGCAAGAATAAGTGTCAAACCATCAAAAAACAATAATTGATTCCGTCATGTCAACCGGTAGCAGCTGTGAAAGTCTTGATAATTCATTCTTTTTAATAGATAGAAAGTATCAATTAACTTCTTTTAAGGCGGAGTCACTTAATTTTCTGGGGAGCTTTCTTGAAAAAAATCCCTCAATTGGGGAACAGATTGTAGAAATGGTTACACAGGAGTACCGGGATCCACTGCTTGGATTGCTGACAAAATGCTTTTCTGGTGATTGCTTCAGTATAGAACAAAGATTACCTGTTGCCAATGCGAACGACCATATGCTGTTGATCACTTTTACACCGATCAGGGAAGCGGGCAGGGTCAAATATGTGGCCTGTACCGTTTTTAATGACAGCATAAATGCCCGGCAGTTTAAACTCCTGAATGAATATTCCCATTTGACTTCCCACCAGCTCAGAGCGCCAATTACCAACATCCTGAGTTTATCGAACATTACCAACCATTCTTCTTTTGAGTCTTATGATGTTTTAAAGGTTAATGAACTGATGGGGGAGATCAACAAACAGGCAGAAAAACTGGATGGAATTATCAGGATGCTCAATTCTTTGCTACATGAGGACGAGAATATGAGCTTTAAGCCAGGAATGGTCGGGGAAAAAAGCAAACACATCGTGTTGGTTGATGATGATGTGATCACCAATAAGATTCATCAGATGCTGATCAGTAAACTGCAAATGGATAAAAGGGTAGTCTTGTTTGAAAAACCTGAATATGCATTGAATTATATTATTGAACATGCTCCTGACCTTATTCTTTTAGACCTGCACATGCCTGAAATTGATGGCTGGAAATTTTTGCAGCGTTTGGAGGAATACCACATTCATGCGGATGTAATTATCGTTTCTTCTTCTATTGATCCTGCAGAACGCAGTCGTGCACAAAAATTTATGTGTGTAAAAGATTTTGTGACCAAGCCTCTTACCTATGAAAAGGTGAAGCTTATTTTTGACAACTAAAATACCTGGCTTCCTTCGGAATTGATATTGGTTTTTCTTTGTTTTTCTGTCTTGCACCGCTATTGTAACGAGAAAGTTAAAAACTGTTAAATTACAGCAGATTGCAAGCTTTAGTTTTAAATTCGCAATAGAGAAATCAAGGATTCCTTATTTCTTAAATTAATAATTGTTAGCCGGTTTAAGGAATTAAACCGGCTTTTTATTGGGTTTGTCTTTTTAGTATTCGCGGGCCATCAGGGTATGGGTCAGGTCCAGTAAATTGACCTTAGCTTCATCGGTTACCTCTATCTGACCAAACAGGGCCAGTGCACGGTCCAGATATTGTTCCATTGTTTCTCTGGCAATTGAAGGGATGTCCAGGTCGTTATAAATGCGCTTAACTTCTGCAACTTTCTCTTCTGAATCAAAATGTTCGGATTTGATCCAGTGATGTAGTTTTTCCAGGTGACTGTTTTCTGCGAGCTCTAAAGCCTTTAACAACAGGAAAGTCTTTTTATTGGCAATAATGTCTCCACCAACTTGTTTTCCGAATTTTTCAGGATCACCATATACATCCAGTATGTCGTCCTGTAGCTGGAAGGCGATTCCAAGGTTTTCACCAAAATCATAAATAAGCCTGGCTTCTTTTTCGGTTGCACCACCAACAATAGCACCGATTTTCATGGCACCACCCACCAAGACGGCGGTTTTAAGACGGATCATGTCTATGTATTCGGAGATACTGACATCGTTGCGGGTTTCAAATTCCATATCGAGTTGCTGGCCTTCGCAAACGCCCTGTGCAGTTGCATTAAAGGTATCCAGAACTTGTTTTAATACGGCTGCTTTTACTTTGGTCAGTTCTTTATTGGATTCGACCATCATGACATCACCGCTAAGAATGGCATTATTGGTTCCCCATTTTTCATGGACGGTTTGTTTTCCACGTCTTAAAGGGGCATTGTCCATAATGTCATCATGGATTAAAGTGAAATTATGAAAGGTTTCAATGGCCATTGCAGCAGGAAGGGCTTCTTCCAGATCGCCTCCAAATAACTCTGCCGCAAGCAGGACCAATGCAGGCCGAAGCCGCTTTCCGCCAAGGTTCATGATATAGGTAATGGGCTCGTACAAGCGCTTTGGATGATCTGGGTACTTAAGTTCTGAAATCGCTTTTTCTATAAATTCCTGTAATTCAAATGTGGTATGCATTATATGGTATAACCTGTTCTATGTGTTTTATATTATGAATGTTAAGCGCTTTGGATCAGGGAGAAATCGATCTGACGTTTGGAAAGGTCTACTTTTTTAACCCTTACCTGTACTTCATCCCCAAGCTGGTATTTTTTCTTTTTTCGCTGGCCAATGATGCAGTAATTTTTTTCGTCAAGAACATAAAAATCATCAGTAATGTCCCTCAGGCGGATCATTCCTTCACATTTATTTTCAATAAGTTCTACGTACATGCCCCATTCGGTAACACCTGAAATAATTCCGCTAAAGATACTGCCCACATTTTCTTCCAGGTATTCGACCTGTTTGTATTTTATAGAGGCACGTTCTGCATCTGCCGCCCGTTTTTCCATCGCTGAGGAATGCGAGGAGGCGATTTCATATTGTTCTTCATTGGCCGACTTTTCACCGT
Source organism: Pedobacter nutrimenti (assembly GCF_003208655.1). Lineage (GTDB taxonomy): Bacteria > Bacteroidota > Bacteroidia > Sphingobacteriales > Sphingobacteriaceae > Pedobacter > Pedobacter nutrimenti. The sequence goes on from NZ_QKLU01000001.1 coordinate 215,591, forward strand.
TTAGATAAGCGGCCAGCAGGCGGTGCACCATAACATCAGGATACCTTCTGATTGGAGAGGTAAAATGGGTGTAATGATCAAAGGCCAGGCCATAATGACTGGTCTTTTTTGTGGTATAAATGGCTTTAGCCATGGAGCGTATGGCCAATTGTGTCAGCACATTCTGTTCCTTTTTTCCTTCTACATCTTCCATCAGGAAATTAAGGGATTTTGCGATCTCCTTATCTGATTTCATATTGATTTTATAACCAAAACGGGAAGCAAACAAGGCAAAGTTATTTAATGTTTCCAGGTTAGGGGAGTCATGGGAGCGGTAAACAAAAGTATATTTTTGTTTGCCTTTGCCTTTTTTAGCAACAAACTCTGCCACTTTTTTATTGGCCAACAGCATAAAATCTTCAATAAGTTTATGTGCATCTTTTCGTTCCTTTACATAAACACCAATGGGTTTTCCTTTGTCGTCCAGTTTGAATTTAACTTCTGTACTTTCAAAACTGATGGCGCCGGCCTTAAATTTCTTTTCCCTTAAAATGTACGCCAGTTCATTTAACTTGAGGATCTCTTCCCTAAAGTCACCGGATTTTGTTTCGATCACCTGCTGGGCTTCTTCATAGCTGAAGCGGCGGTCAGAATGGATCACTGTCCTTCCAAACCACTGATCATGGATAATCGCTTTGTCGTCCATTTCAAAAACAGCAGCAAAGCAGAGTTTATCTTCTTTAGGACGCAGGGAACATACACCGTTACTCAGTCTTTCGGGCAGCATTGGGATCACTCTGTCCACAAGGTAAACGGAAGTGGCCCTTGAATAGGCTTCTTTGTCCAGGGCGCTGTTGGGAAGGACATAATGGGAAACATCTGCAATGTGTACACCTACTTCATAGTTTCCATTTTCCAGTTTTTTAAAGGAAATTGCATCATCAAAATCTTTGGCGTCTGCGGGGTCAATGGTAAAAGTAGTGGTGGTCCTGAAATCACGCCTTCCTTTGATTTCTTCCGGGCTGATTTCCTCAGGAATTGCATTGGCTTCTTTTTCTACTTCTGGCGGAAAAGTTAAAGGAAATCCGTACTGGGCAAGAATGGCATTCATTTCTGTATCGTTCTCTCCCTGCTCTCCCAGAATATTGATCACCCGGCCAATCGGATTTTTTGCTTCTTCGGGCCAGTCGGTAATGCTTACCTGTACTTTTTGCCCGTTCTTTGCTCCCTTTAGATCTGTCAGTGGAACGAAGATGTCATGGAGCATTTTTCTATCGTCTACATAAACGAAAGCAAAACGTTCTGATATTTTAATTACCCCTATAAAATCTGTTTTGGCGCGCTCGATAATTTCAACAACTTCGCCTTCATTTTTACGGCCGCTTTTCTTGGCATATATATAGACCTTGACCTTATCACCGTTAAGTGCATTGTGGAGTTTTCTGGCCGAGATGTAAATGTCTTTTTCAAATTCATCATCTGGAATGACATAACCCGATCCGTCTGCAGTAATGTCTACTTTGCCTATGACAAAGGTTTTCAGGTCTTTTAACCGGAATTTTCCCTTTTGGGGTTCTATAAAAACGCCTTTATGTGTTTGATCCTTGAGCACTTCCAGTATGGTTTCCCGGGAGGCTGCATCGGTTATATTCAATTTTGATGATACTTGTTTGTAATTAAGTGCCTCATTGCTTTTGTTCAGGACATCGCTGATCAGCTGTGTCAGAACTTTTGTTAGGTGAGATGATTTATTTTTAGCCATAATAATTTATGAATCACCCGAAGGTAACACTTTGGAACGACAAAGCGCCTTTTTAGGGGGCGAAAACTATAAAATGGAAGGCTTTTTGTACATTTGTGGAGTAGACAATCTTAAAATTTAAGGGCCAGGCCAGCACGATAATGATCGAAGAAAAACAACGGAAAACAAGAAAAGAAATACTGATGATTGTTCTTAAAGCAATTGTATACTTTTTCCTGGTTTATTATGCAATCGAAGAGCCTCCTCTTTATGTCCATTATCCATTTATTGCGCGGCTGGCAGAGGCACTTTTTGTTTTTCTGGGACCAAGTTTAACGGTTTCAGCAGCGCGGCTTATGATTATATTCTGGTATATAAAAAAGCATAAACTCAAGAGCAACATCAAGGATAACTTTATTCTGGGGATCAACAGGATTGTATCTATATTAAATACAGTCTTTTTCGTTTTAGCCTTTATGATTTTTTTAGGCATAGACCCGATTAAATTCCTGACCAGTATTACCATTGTTGCTGCTGCCATTGCGTTAACCTTTAAAGATTACATTACCAATATGATCAACGGCCTGATCATTATGTTTTCTGACCGGCTTTCCCTTGGAGATCACATTAAAGTTCATGATATAGAAGGGAAAATCATTGACATTACCCTGATCAATATGATTTTGCAGAACGAAGACAATGATATGGTAATCATTCCAAATTCAGTCGCTTTTAGTTCTGTTATTGTAAACCAATCAAAGCAGAACATTAAAAAACTTAGTGTGGAATTTCAGATGTCCCTTCATTTTGGATATACGCCCGATTATCTGGAAAATCATTTGAGGAATGTCGTGAAGCCTTTTGCAACTTATATCGCTTTAGACGGTCTGACAGTTAAAACCATTGCCATCAATAAAGACGAAGCCCGGTTTAAAATTCAGGTCTTACTGAATGTCTATGACAAACCGAAAGAAAGGGAGATCAGAAGGGCCCTGAATACGGCCATTATGAAGCTGGCCGTGAAAGGGGAAAAGGGGTCATAATCCAGGTATAGCTGCAATCAGTTTTTTGGTGTAATCGGCTTTGGGATGAGTATAGATATCTTCCGGAAAACCCTGTTCTTCAATTTTTCCTTTATTCATAATCAGTATGCGGTCTGAAAGGTGCTTGACCACAGCCAGATCATGTGAAATGAAAATGTAGGTTAGCCCCAGTTCCAACTGTAACTGTTTTAAAAGGTTCAGCACCTGGGCCTGTACAGAAACATCTAGCGCTGATACCGATTCATCACAGACGATGAATTTAGGCTGAAGGGCCAGGGCTCTGGCGATGACAATACGCTGGCGTTGCCCGCCGGAGAACTCATGGGGATAACGCTCGTAATGTGCTGGTTGAAGGCCGACTTTTTCAAGCAGTTTAAGGGTTTCTTTTTTCCGGTCTTGGTCATTGCCATACAATTGATGGACCTGCATGGGTTCCTGTATGGCCCTTCCGACTGTCATACGCGGATTAAGCGCGGAATAGGGATCCTGGAAAATGATCTGAATGTCCTTTCTGAGCGACCTTAATCTGGATTGATCTAGGGATCGCAGATCGGTACCGTTATAAATGACCTCGCCGGAGCTGGGCTCAGTCAATCTTAAAATGCTTCTTCCAAGGGTGGTTTTTCCGCATCCGGATTCACCGACCAACCCCAGGGTTTCTCCGGGAAAGACCTCAAAGCTAACGCCATTGACCGCTTTTACTGATGCAATATTTTTACCAAACAAACCTTTTTTTATAGTAAACCAGGTACAAAGGTCCTTTACCTTTAACAGAGGCTCTTTTGAGTACAGGGTGTTTCTTCTTTGTTCAATTTCTGCCTGGGTATAAACATTTTCTTTCAAAAATGCCAAAGTTGAGGCCGGCTTGCCCATACTTGAAGTGAAATCGGCAACTGTTGGCAATATTTTTAGTTTTTTATCCAGTACCGGCCTGCTGGCCAACAGACCTTTGGTATAGGGGTGCTGTGGGTTTCTGAAGAGTTCTTGTGCCGGGCCTTGTTCAACGATTTTTCCTTTATACATCACGGCAACTTCATCGGCAATTTCACTAACCACTGCCAGGTCATGGGAAATGAACATCATGGCCATCTGGCGTTCTTCCTTTAACTTAAACAGCAGTTGTAGAATTGTTTTTTGCACGGTAACATCAAGGGCGGTGGTGGGTTCGTCTGCGATGAGCAGCTCCGGATTACAACTAAGGGCCATTGCAATCATGACCCGTTGTTTTTGTCCACCGGAAAGCTGATGGGGGTAGCTTTTAAAGATGCGTTCAGGCGTAGGCAATTGCACTTCTTCAAAAAGCTGCAGGCAGTGTGCTTTTGCACTGCGCTGATCTGTTTTCTGATGCTGTCGTATGGCTTCCACAACCTGTTCTCCACAGCGGATCACGGGGTTCAGAGAGGTCATGGGCTCCTGAAAAATAATAGAAATGCGGTTACCCCGGTATTTTCTTATTTCTTCCTGCGAAAGTTGCAAGAGGTTAATGTTGTTGAATTTTATTTCTCCTTCAATTTTGGTATTTGATTCCTGATGAAGGCGCATCACTGAAAAGGCCGTAACGGATTTCCCAGAACCGGATTCTCCGACAATTCCAAGAACTTTTCCTTTTTCCAGTTTAAAGCTGACTTCACTGACGGTACTGATCCAGGATTTGCTGTCTTCTTTTTTAAACCGGACCCCGAGATTTTTTACGTTTAACATCTGATGAGCAAGATAAGGAAATTTATCGTTCGGATTCCGCCGGATTCTCCTATTTTTGCAGCATGGAAAGAGAAATTCTGGATACCAAGCGTAAAGCCTTAAAGATCAATTTAGATCAGAAAATATACGGTACTTTTGCGGAAATTGGAGCAGGACAGGAAGTTGCACGTAATTTTTTTACAGCCGGTGCGGCCTCAGGAACCGTTGCCAAAACCATGTCTGCTTATGATATGACTTTTAGCGATGCAATTTATGGTGCTGAGGAGACAGGAAGATATGTGAGCCAGTCAAGGCTGATCAAGATGTTGGACCATGAGTACGGTTTACTCAATGAGCGTTTAAGTGGTGAAAAATATGATGACAGAACCTTTTTTGCTTTTGCAGATACGGTTACAACTTTAAATTATAATAAATCCAATGATCCTCATGGCTGGATTGGAATCAAATTTCAGGCTGAACCTGCAGGGGAGGCGAATGAAATTTTTTTCCATGTCAGGCTGCTTGACACGGATGCTGCCTTACAACAAAATGTGTTGGGTATCATTGGGGTAAATCTGGTATATGCTGCCTTTTATTTTAAGCATGACCCCAAAACAATGATCGAATCTTTAGCCGATAACCTCACGGTGGGTTCGGTAGAGATTGACCTGATTTCTGTAAAAGGTCCTGTATTTAAAGAGGTGAATAATATTTTACTGAACTTGTACCTGATTGTAAAGGATTTTTCGAGTGCAGCGATCTTTGATTCGCTGGGTAGACCATGTTTACCAAAAGACCTGCTGTACAAAAAAGACATTATGATTCTGCGGACCAAGTATGCGCAGAAATCCAATCCGAATTTCAGTATGCTCAACAAGGCCGTGGAACAGTTTGTCCGGACAGAGAGCGTACAGAAAGATAACCTGAGTGTATTGATAGAGGTTTTATTGTCCAATGTGCTTTCCACAGAAGAGAACTGGGCGGAGCAGCTGGACCTGCGTGCGGTGGCTAAACGCGCAGAGGAAATGTGCAACACGGGCAACCTGGTCATTGTTTCTAATTTCGCAAGGCACAATAAACTGGCCAAATACCTGGACCGCTGCAAACCAAAAAGTGTTGGGATTTCTACCAATATCAATAACCTTAAATTTGTATTTAATTCCAGCAATTTTGGCGAAAATTATTCAAGCCAACTGCTGGGTTATGTAAGTGATATGTTCAGCAAAAACGTAAAACTATTTGCTTATCCTTTTTTAGACAAAAAAACCAATCAGGTGATTACCAGTGCCAATATGCCGGTTACCCCGGATGCGAAACCGCTCTTTGATTTTTTGATCATTAATGGTTACGTGACAGATATTAAAGATTACAGCGAGGGTGATGTAAAAACAGTTTAAAAGTTCTTATCACATAAAAAAGGCGCAATATCCAGATATTGCGCCTTTTTTATGGACTTGATTTTTAAAATTTATACGCAAGTGTGGTCACGAACTGGCGCGGAGGAATTGGGTTTACACTGTAATTTTCGTGTACATAATAATTTAAGACATTGGTGATGTTGGAGATTTTACCAAGTAAAGAGATTTTTTTCCAGGAATAGCCCGCCGAAAAATCAAGTGTGGTAAAACCCTTCAAAGGAATAATTCCTGAAGAGGAATTGTTTTTAGTGGTATTTCTTCCTCCATTACGATCACCTGTATAAAATGCAGAAGCACCCAATTTAAGGCCTTTCAAACAACCTTCTCCAAAAGTATAGAACAAGGTTCCATTGGCGGTATTTTTGGTTGTTCCAACAAGTCTTTCTCCTTCAACAACACCGGTTACCGGAAGGGTAGAAGTATAGCGCATATAGTTGTAGCTGTATCCCGCCAGAAAATTCAGTCCTTCGACCAGTGTTCCGCTCAGATCAATTTCCAGACCATCACTTTCGGTTTTTCCTGAAAACTCCTTTTTTGTTGCATCTGCCAGGGCAGTTTGAGCAAATTTATTGTTCTTTATTTTGTAATAAGTCAGGTTGACCGAGAATTTCCCGTCTAAGAAATCGTTTTTTACTCCCGCTTCGTATTGATCAATAATGGATGGGCCCATTGGGGCACTTGTTGCAATGTCTATACCCGTATTAATGGTGAAATTGTTGGTATAGCTGGCATACAAGGAAGTGCTTTTCAAAGGCTGATAAATTAGCCCTACTTTAGGAGAAAAAGCTTTATCTGTTTTATCTGCGACGGTTCCTTTAGCTTCACTGCCGTCAGCAAGCGTATTGATTGTTGTGGCAGGTGTTTTCTGATAAGTCCATCTGATTCCTGCAAGGACTTTGAATTGTTCTGTTACGGTAACCAGGTCCTGTACAAATCCACCCATTCTAAAAATTGGCGCTCTGGTATTGGTCAGTAAAGTGGTTAAAGGGGTGTTGAAATTTGTGGGCTGGTTAAAGCTCAGCGGATCAAGGATGTTTACCTGATCGTAATATTTAGTGTCTACACCATTCAGTTTAATTGTTTTTGTATTCGGATTGCTGAATGCACCCGTAGTGGTGTAAGACTGATCTGCGTCTATACCCACCAGCAAGGTGTGTTTAATTGCACCTGTGCTAAAGTTCCCATTTAAATTAATCTGTTCGTTGTAGGTATACTCCTTTATGTTTGTTCTGGTTAATGCCCGGTACCAAACTCCAGCAGCATCTGCAAAGGGACGCTCTGAAGAAAAATAATTCCTGGTATAGGCTTGCATGGAGGCCACTGCATTTAACTTCCAGTTGTCATTAAACTTATGGTCTAAATTAATTTGGGCCGTAGAGGTATTGGTTTTATTATAAGCCCAGTCGGTATTGATGAACACATTTCTTCCCAGTGGGGAAATCGTATTTCCAACTGTTCCGATACCAAAGTCGGGGGTGAAATCACTTTTTAGATAGTCGCCCTGAACCAATAATTCTGTTTTATCGGATATTTTATAGAGCAGTGAAGGATTGACATAAAACCTTTTGGAATCGACGTGGTCTCTATAGCTACCGGCCTTTTCATATGTTCCAATTACCCTGAAGGCAATTTTTTTGCTGATCGGGCCATAAAGATCCAGTGTAGGTTTATAAAGATCATAGCTGCCTATGCGCATGGAGGCTTCACCGCCGTATTCGAATTTTGGTTTTTTAGTGACCATATTCACAACGGCCCCACCACTGACGCCTCCGTATAACAAAGCAGCACTTCCTTTGAGGACCTCAACAGATTCCAGGGTACTGGCTTCGGGCATACCTCCAATGGTTGTTCTTGCCCCATTTTTAAAAACATTATTGGAGCCAAGGCTGTAGCCTCTGGAATAGAAATTTTCACCAACAGAACCGCGGTTGGCACCTAAGGCAATTCCGTTTACATTTTTAAGGACGTCTCCCAGCCTGTTGATTTGTTGGTCCTGTATAACTTGCGTACCAATAATTTGCACAGATTGTGGCAGGTCTTTAGGAGCAATAGCAATTTTACCCAGGTTAACCGGTTTCTGATTTGGTGTTTTGTAACCATTAATGGCTACTTCGTCCAATTGGGAAGAGGATTGAGAAATTGAAAAATCAAGAGTGCTTGTTTGCCCTTCATTTACAGTAACTGTCTTTTCCTGGGTGGCAATACCAATTGCTGATATCTTTATCGTGTAATTTCCAGGTTTTATGTTTTTAATCGAGAAGGATCCTTCTTCATCGGTTATAGCAGATTTTCCCGCACCTTTTAATCCAATATTCACGTAAGGAGCTGGTTTACCATCACTGGTTTTTACTGTGCCGGTAATGCGCCCGCTGTTCTGGGCATACAACAATGAGGATGGAAAGCATAGAATAAGCGCAGCCAGGCTTATCCATTTGTAGATGTTTGGCATTTTTATTTATTAAGATTAATTCTAGTTTGCCGCAAAGATAGAATCTCTTTATATAGGTGCAAAATTATTTGGAATTATAATAAATAAAAGGAAGTGGGCGGGTTATAAGGAGATCAAATGAATGTCATATAAAATCTATTAATTGGTATATCGGAAAAAGTCGATATATCTTTGAGCCATGAACAATCTCGAGATATTTAAGGCTTTGTCCAATAAATCAAGACTACAGATCCTTCAATGGCTAAAAGAACCTGAACTTCATTTTCCGGAGCAGGAATCCGGATTTGAAGCTGGTGTTTGTGTTGGACAAATCCAGCAGAAAACGGGTCTGACACAATCTACAGTTTCTGAATACCTTTCTATGCTGCAGCGGGCAGGGCTCATTGAGTCTACCCGGATCGGGCAGTGGACCTATTATAAAAGAAATGAAAATGCTTTCCAAGCGCTGACCATGTTTATTAAAAAAGAATTATAAGATCATTATGAATACAGACAGTTTATTCAGGCCATTTAGCCTTAAGTCGTTAAACATTAAAAACAGAATTGTCATGGCACCCATGACCCGTTCCTTTTCTCCTGACGGTATCCCAACTCCGGAAGTAGCCGTTTATTATAGAAAGAGGGCCGAAGGAGAAGTCGGATTAATTTTATCAGAGGGAACAGTGATTGATCGTCCGGCTTCTTCGAATGATAAAAACATTCCTCATTTTTATGGTGAACAAGCGTTATCCGGATGGAAAAATGTAATTGATCAGGTACATGGTGCAGGTGGAAAAATGGGACCACAGATCTGGCATATGGGGGTGATGGAAAATCATCATTCAGGCTGGGTTCCTTCCAGTCATTTTGAAGGGCCATCGGGATTTAATAAACCAGGTCTTTTGAACGGAAAGGCCATGACCGAAACAGATATCGCCGATACCATAGCCGCCTATGGACGTGCTGCTGCTGAAGCAAAAAGACTGGGATTTGATTGTGTAGAGATTCATGGGGCACACGGTTATCTGATCGATCAGTTTTTCTGGACCGGTACAAATGACCGGAAAGATGTATTTGGTGGTAAAACATTGCCAGAGCGAAGCCGTTTTGCAATAGAAGTGATCAAGGAAGTCAGAAAACAGGTAGGCGATGATTTTGCGGTGATTATACGTCTTTCGCAGTGGAAGCCGCAGGAATACACCCATAAACTTGCAGTAAGCCCTGCAGAGATGGAAGCCTGGCTTAACCCATTGGCGGAAGCAGGGGTGGATATTTTTCACTGTTCTCAGCGCAGGTTCTGGGAACCCGAATTTGAAGGATCTGATTTGAACTTTGCAGGTTGGGCAAAAAAGATTACTGGAAAAGCGACAATTACTGTTGGATCAGTAGGGTTGAGTGGTGAATTTCTAGCTGCTTTTGCTGGAGAGAGCTCTGAGCCAAGCTCCCTGGAGGAATTGTTGAGGAGGATGGACAGAGGCGATTTTGATCTGGTTGCTGTCGGAAGGCCATTACTGGCAGATCCTTTCTGGTCACAAAAAATCCGTGAAGACCGTACAGCTGAACTCAAAGGTTTTACAAAAGCTGCACTTTCGGAATTGGTTGTATAAGTTTTGACTATACAAAACACCATAAAAAAGGCTTTTTCATTTACGAAAAAGCCTTTTTTATGGTGTTAACTATTTTTGGAATAAGGGTTTTTATTGACAACAGCCATCAGCCGGTCTGGATTTTCAATGGGTTCGAAACCATATTGGGCATACAAACCATGCGCATCCCTGGTGGCGAGCATGTACCTTCTTAAACCTTGTAAATCTTTATGAAAAAGCATCAGGGACATCAATTTTTTTGATAAACCTTTCCCTCTAAAGGGTTCTTCTACATACACGTCTGCCAGATAACCAAAGGTAGATTTGTCTGTAATCCATCTGGCAAAACCAATTTGAATGGCATCTTTATAGATGCCAAAACAAAGGGAATTGTCTATTGATTTTTTAACGGTTTCAAAAGGAATGTCCTTTGCCCAGTACGATTGCGTTGCCAGATACCGATGTACAGCCTTCGGGTCAATCTTTTTTTTATCGTCTGAAAAGATGAAACCATCTTCAATAATTTCCATAACGGAATTGATTTATATTAATTTTCTGGTCCGGACCTGGCCGGTGCTTTTAATTTCTCATATTGATGTATTGCAGGGGCTGGCCGAAATCTTCTTTTCTGCACAGGGCAATAACACCCTGCAGGTCATCTATATTTTTGCTTTGTACCCTGACCTGGTCATCCATCATCGAGGCCTGGACTTTTAATCCGCTGGCTTTAATTTTTGCAACGATTTTTTTTGCAGTTTCTTTGTCTATTCCTTCTTTAACAGATATTTCTTTGCGGATCATGTTTCCAGAGGCATAGTGCTCTTTACCAAAATCAAGACTTTTTGCATCCAGGTTTTGCTTGATCATCCTGGAAATAATGGAGTCTTGTATGGCCTTTAAACGCATGTCATCTTCAGTAACTATAGTGATGACATTTGTTTTTTTATCATGTTCTATAGTGCTTTTAGAATTGTTAAAATCATATCGGTTCAGGATCTCTTTTTTAGCATTATTGATCGCATTGTCAAATGTTTGCGCATCTACTTTACTTACAATGTCAAAAGTGGGCATGATAATAGCTTTAGTATTAAAAATTGTTAAATTTAATAATTATTGATCGGTTAAGTAAACATAAAATTCACATGAAAACCAACAAGCCAAAAGTGCAAAAAAAAGTTGCTAAAAAAGCAGCTAAAAAACAATTAGAAAAAACACTGACTGAAAAGTTCCTTGAAGTGGTGAGTCATCTTGGACATGATGCCGAAAAAATAGCTGCAGATATTTCTAAAGCAAGTAAGTCGGTGGCCAGAAAATTGTCAAAGAAATTAGCTGAGGTGAAAGAGTCTGTGGTCAGCAAAACAGAAGAAGTTTTACCTAAAAAGTCTCCTGTTAAAAAGATCATTGCCTCTAAAGAGGTTAAAAAAGTTGAAAAGGCGGTTAAAAAAGTCGTTGCTAAGGCAAGACCGGTTGCGCAGAGTGTAAAAGTAGCGGCCATTGCCACCGAGGAAAAAGCAGCCAATGCGATTGCAAAAAATGGCGCTCCTGTAAAAGCTGCTGTAAAACAAGCTGTGACTACAGTTAAAAAAACAGTAGCAAGCCCTGCGTCGAAAAATGTTGTGAAGAAGGCTGCGCCGGCCCGTAAAGCCGCTGCCCCTAAAAGCACTGCTGCTGCTAAACCAGCCCCTGTTAAAGCCGAAGCTGCTAAAGCTGCTCCAGTGAAAAAAACTGTCGCAAAAACACCTGCTGCCGTACAGAAAAAAGGAACAGCTGCAAAGAAGTAAGCAGAATTGTGCTTTTTTGTTAATTAGCCAATAATTAACAATGAATTAACATTAGAATTTGCAGTTTTGATCACCCCGGCCTTCGGCAGGGGATTTGGAGAATATTACATGACGAAGAAGAAAGTTCCTTTTTTAAATAGAGAGATTAGCTGGCTGTATTTTAATGACAGGGTTCTTCAGGAAGCCGCAGATGAAACGGTTCCTCTTATTGAAAGGATTAAATTCTTGTCTATCTTTTCTTCTAATCTGGAAGAGTTTTACAGGGTCCGGGTGGCCACAATGACCCGCCTGACCAATCTGAATGATAAAACAAAGGCACTCCTGGGTTTTAATCCCAAGAAAGTCCTGAACGAGATCAAAAATATAGTTGTCAAACAGGAAAGGAAATTCGAACAGCTTTTTCAGGCAACTTTAATTAATGAACTTGCGCAGAACCGGATTTTTATTTTAAACGATACCCAGCTGAATGTGGCCAGAGGAGAGTTTGTGCGGAACCATTTCAGGGACAGGATTTTATCTAATCTTGTGCCCATTATGATTGACCTGGATAAACCTTTTCCAGAGCTTAAAGACCGGTACCTGTATTTTCTGGTGAGGCTATCGAAAAAGGGCAGAAGAAAAAATGAAAAATATGCTTTAATAGAGCTGCCACAGGACCTTCCGCGTTTTCTGGTTCTTCCGGAAACCAATGGCCTGAAATTTATCATCCTGGCCGAAGACATCATTAAATATTGTATGGATGATATCTTTTACGTATTTAATTATGATGAGCTTGATGCCTATTCTATACAGGTAACCAGGGATGCGGAACTGGACATAGATAAAAACATCAGCGATAAATTTATTGAAGAACTGAAAAGCAGTTTGGACAAGCGCCGTAAAGGAAAGCCGATGAGGCTGCTTTACGATACGGAAATGCCCTTTGATATGCTGAGTATCCTGGTGGCAAAAATGAAAATTGAAGCGGAAAGCCTGATTCCTGGAAACAGGTATCACCGTTTTGGTGACTTTATCCGTTTTCCAAATGTAGGTTCTCCCAATCTGGAATATCCGGCCAATGTACCTTTAAAGGTTTCTGGTCTGCACCGCACTGAAAGCATAATAGACAAGCTGTCTGAAAGGGATTACCTGATCAATTTGCCTTACCAGTCCTATGATTATATCATTCTGTTTTTAAGAGAGGCTGCGATAGATCCAAAGGTGACTGAAATTAATATTACCCTTTACCGGCTTGCTGAAAATTCCAGGGTCATTAATGCGCTGATCAATGCCGCAAAAAATGGAAAAAAGGTCAACTGTTTGGTTGAGCTTAAAGCCCGTTTTGATGAGCAGGCCAATATTTACTGGTCCAACAGGCTGGAAGAAGAAGGGGTTAACGTAAATTATGGCCTGACAGATTATAAGGTCCATTCAAAAATTTGCCTGATCAAAAGAATGGAACGTGGACGTCCGGTTTATTATGCGAACCTGGCAACGGGAAATTTTAATGAAAAGACAGCAAAGTTATATTGCGACCACAGTATTTTTACAGCAAAAAAAGAAATCACCACAGATTTGCTGAAGCTTTTTAATGCCCTGAACAAAAAGACGGTCACCAAGGGTTTTAAGTACCTGATGGTTTCTCCTTTAGAGTCCAGGACCAAATTTTATCATCTGATCGACAGGGAAATTAAAAATGCAAAGGCATTGAAACCCGCTTATCTTATTTTAAAGGTCAATAGCCTGGCCGATGAGGGCATCGTGGCAAAACTCTATGAGGCCAGTACCGCAGGCGTAAAAATTAAACTGATTGTACGCGGAATTTGTTGCCTGGTTCCTGGAATAAAGGGCGTGAGTGAAAACATTACGGTCATCAGCATCATTGATAAGTTTTTGGAGCATGCAAGGGTATTTATTTTTGGTAACCATGGCAAAGAAGAAATGTATTTGTCTTCTGCTGATTTAATGAGCCGAAATTTTGAACATCGGGTAGAGGTTGGTTTTCCTGTTCTGGATGAAGATGTCCGCCAGGAAATCAGGGATATTATAGAATTTCAGCTTCAGGATAATGTAAAGGCCCGTGACATCAATAAATTGAATAACAACAAATATCATAAAAACAGGCTTTCTACTAAAGTAAGGGCGCAGGTTCAGACATATAACTATTTAAAAAACAAACACCAGTAAATTAATGTTAAGATACGCTGCTATAGATATCGGTTCGAACGCGGTCAGGTTACTGATTGCGGATATCACAAAGGAGGAGAACAATTATAGTTTTAAAAAGAATACACTGGTGAGGGTTCCCCTGCGTCTGGGGGACGATGCTTTTCTGGACCATAAGATCTCGGACAGAAAAATTCAGGACCTGTTAAAAACAATGTCCGCTTTTAAAAACCTGATGGACGTGTATCAGGTGTCTAAGTACCTGGCTTGCGCCACTTCGGCGATGAGGGAAGCTTCTAATGGTGCTGAAATTATTGCTCAAGTGAAAAAACATGCGGACTTAGACCTGGAAATTATAGAAGGTCAGCGGGAAGCCAATATTATTTATGCCAATCATATTGAAGAAACACTGGACATCAAAAAAAGTTATCTCTATATAGATGTGGGCGGTGGAAGTACAGAGTTATCTGTTTTTGTAAACCGTATACCTGTGGCTTCCCGGTCTTTTGACATCGGAACCATCCGGATCCTGGACAATCAGGACAAAGAAGAAACCTGGGAAGAAATGAGGCTTTGGGTAAAAGAACAAACAAAGCAACATAAAAACCTCGCTGGTATTGGCACTGGTGGTAACATCAATAAATTGTTTAAGATGTCGAATGAGAAAGACGGAATGCCTTTGTCTTTTTTAAAGTTGAAGTCGATGTACAATCAGCTGAATAGTTATTCTTTGAAAGAAAGAATTAATATTGTTGGCTTAAACCCCGATAGGGCAGATGTCATTATTCCGGCTTGTGAAATTTACATCACTTTACTGAAGTGGACTGGAATTAAACAATTGTATGTACCCCGGGTGGGTATGGCCGATGGGATCATCAACCTGCTGATTGAAGAAAACTTGTCTTAAAGATACACCAGGGCCAGGTATTTACCATGATGGCTAACAGAGGCCGGTTTGCTGGAATGATATTCAGGATATTGCTGGTCCTTGTGGATACTGATGCTGCTCTTTAGGGTGTCAAATAACTTTTTATCAATGCTGCAGGTGGTGTGGATCATGCTTTTTTCAATCAGGCTTCGCGTATGATAAAGGCTGGTTGCTGTGTGTATTTTTCCTTCTGAAAAATCGCTTGTGAGCTGAATAATTTGGCCTTGTAATTTTGAGGGTGCGTAGCACCTGATGCCTGTACACCGGGACTCAATTTTATAGGCCGCTTCTTTCATGCTCCATAACAACCAAACCATCACATCCGGATTCACGCTGGTCAGGATAAGCTTTTGTTCTTGTGGAGCGAAGATTTTCTGCAGGTATCCCTTTCGCTTCCAGTTGCTTTCTGTTGCAGCCAGATCGAGGTCAATGACATCGTTACCGATCATTTGTATTAATTTTTTCCTGGATAATTTCAATGGCCGCTCCGATAGTAAGCATCTTTTCCATACTGGTATTGTCAATTTCTATATCAAACTGTTCTTCAATGTCAAGTACCAGGTCAACAAGGTTTGCAGAATTAATGTGTAGGTCCTTTATAAAATCCGTATGGTCGTTTAGATTTTCCATTGCGGCTTTGTCCTGGGCGTAAGTGTCAACAATGGGTTTCAGGCGTAAAATAAGTTCTTCTTTATTCATGGTCGTATTTTTTAAACAGGATACAGGCATTGACATCACCAAATCCAAAACTCGCTTTGGCCAGGTATTTTATTTCACATTCCTGGTCATTCAGGGGGATTTTTTTTGAAGAGATCAGTTCTGAGATTTGCGGATGCAGGTCCTCACAGTTTAAGTTTGGAAAAAGAAAGCCCCCGGTAAGCTGCAAAACAGCGGCCACACATTCTATACTCCCTGAGGCGCTTAAACAGTGTCCGGTCATACCTTTTAAACTGCTGATGTATGGAAAGTCATCACCGCTACGGCCTAAGGCTTCAGACCAGTTCCGGATTTCGGTGCTGTCCATCATCGTTGCAGTGAGGTGTCCGTTAATGACATCAATTTGCTGGGCATCGAGTTGTGCATTGATTAATGCTTGTTGAATGCACCTTTGAACGGCCGTACTATTGGGGGCAGTCATGGTCCCGGTTCCTCTTTGACCGCCTGAATTGATATGACCACCCAATACTTCTGCATAAATCCGGGCGCCCCTTTGTATTGCGCTCTCTAAAGATTCCAAAAGTAAGGCACCTGCGCCGCTTCCGGGAACAAAACCGCTGGCAGAAGCACTCATTGGCCTGGAACCTTTTTCGGGTTCGTGATTGTGTTTGAAGGTACAGACTTTCATGGCATCAAAACCGCCCCATATATAGGGGCCACTGTCGCTGGTACTGCCGGCCAGCATTCGACTTGCCTGTCCCGCTTTTATTCTGTCATATGCCATTAAAATACTTTCTGTTCCTGTAGTGCAGGCAGAAGAATTGGTACTGACCTGATTACCCAGGCCAAGTTTACCACCCAAAAAAGCACTAACGCCACTGGCCATGGTTTGTATAACGACCGTACTTCCTAGTTTTCTGACCTGAAAGTCGTCTATTTTATAAATGGCTTCCCGGAATTTGCTGATGCCGGAGGTACCTGAACCAAAAATGGTTCCGCTGTTCCAATCCGGTTGTTCAAGATGTTCCACGGAAAGTCCGGCGTCCCTCCAGGCATCCATCGCTGCAATGACCCCATAAACAATGCCGGTACTGTTGAGATTTCTGAGCTCAAGGTCAGTGAAATATTGGGAAACCAATTCCGGTGGCAGTTCGGGGCATCCGGCAATCTGACAGGAAAATTGCAGGGCCGCAAGTTGCTCATCGTAGCGGATACCGGATGTGCCGGATCGTATTGCGGCCCTAAAAGCCGCAATACCTACTCCGTTAGGAGCGGCAACACCCATTCCGGTGACCACCACACGGTTAGCCATGGAGTCTGGTTGTGACCATGCCCGATAAAGTGCCTTTGCAAACAATTTCTCCGGCCTGATTTTGCATCTCTACTTTGCAATGCAGTTTTTTGAAACGGAAATAAACCTTTTCGGAAATGACAGTTACCTTTTCACCGGGAAATACCGGTTTGGTAAAATCTATGGCAGTTGAAGTGAGCATAACATGTCCTGAAGTATTTGCGTCCAGTTCACCGAGCAGATAAATCCCCAGGCAAACCATTCCGATCTGGGCCATGGTTTCTGTTAAAATTACACCAGGGGTAACAGGGTGATCTTTAAAATGACCCTTATAAAAATCCAGGTCTTTGCTAAAAGTGTAAGTGCCGGTAACACCATTTTCGTCAATACTTAAAAGTTCATCTACAAAATGGAAAGGATGGCTGTAAGGGAGTTTCTCTAAAATTTCTGTTGTTTTCATTGTATACTGATTTTACCATTGTAAAAGTATTTTCTGGGCTGAAAAACCTGGTCCAAAGCTTAACATTAAGCCTTTTTCACCTTTTTTAGGCTGCTTTTCCATAATTCTTTCCAGTACGTACAATACAGTGGCGCTTGACATATTTCCATACAAACGTAACACTTCTTTTGTATCCTCTATATTTTTATCCAGTTTTAGAAACAGGCTTTCTACTATCTGAACAATCTTTTTTCCACCCGGGTGGAAAATCATATGATCTATATCTTTAATGTCCAATTTGTTTTTCCTTAAAAAAGGGTGGAGGATAGCAGGAAAGTGAGCCTCAATTACTTTTGGTACATCAATGTCCAGGACCATTTTTAAACCGGAATCGGTTAAACGGAAACCCATTAAAGCTTCGGCATTGAAAAAGTGGTACATATTTTCATCTATGATTTCTGGCCCCTGGTCTTCTTCTTTTGAGGAAAGCAGCACACAGGCAGCCCCATCACCGAAAATGGCGGCACTGACAATATTCGCCATAGAAAAATCGCCGAGCTGGAAGGTTGCAGTGGGAGATTCAACGGCAACAACAGCAGCCCGTTTTCCAGGATTGGCTTTCAATAAATTTTTGGCGTATATAATGCCGGAAATCCCTGCGGCACAGCCCATTTCAGTAACAGGCAAACGAAGAATATCCTGACGCATTGAAAGCTTATTGATCAGGTACGCATCAAGGGAAGGAATCATAATTCCTGTGCAGCTTACTGTAATGAGAAAGTCGATATCGCTGGCCTGCCAGTTTATTTTATGCAGGGCCCCCGTTAAACATTTCGTCGCTATTTTAATGCCTTCCCGGATGTAAATGTCATTGCGCTGCTCAAAAGAAGTATTGCTGAAAACCTCCTCAGGTGACATTATTGAATACCTCCTGTCTACTGCAGCCTGCTCAAAGATCTTTTTTACTTTTCTGATAAAGCGTTGTTCTTTTCCGTGCAGCCACTGGTCCAGAAAGGGAATGATTTCGCTTGTGGACCTGGAATATTCAGGAATGGCTTTACTTACGGTGGTGATTTTAACGCTGCTCATATGTCCTGATGATCCATTGATATCTGAAAGCCCATTTCCACTTGATAAGATACGTTTTTATTCCGAGTTTAACAGAAAACAATTCCAGGTCTTTTCTTTTAAAACCCCTTAGTATAGAGGTCAGCCCATCTTGCCTGGACATCTCATTTAGCTGAAAAAGGAAGCAGATTACTTTAAAGAGGTAATACGCGATTTTACTCCTGTGCAGGTCATTAATCACAATTCCAAGATGGCTTTGTTGGTGCAGACGATGAAGCAGTAACAGGATTTCATGGTCTTTGAAATGGTGTAGGGTCAGGGTGCAAAGGATCACATCATATTCATCCGCCTGCTCGGTTTGCTCAAAAATATCTATCGTTTTATACCGGATGTCGGGGTCACCGGCGGATTGTTTTTTTGCCTGTTCGATGGTAAATGGATTGGCGTCGATGCCAGTCAGTTCAACGGATAAACCTTGTTTTAAAGCAAAAGCTTTAACTTTTCTAAGCATATCGCCATTGCCACAACCTAAATCTGCAATTTTTAAAGGCCCATTGAATTTGTGGTTTTTGATCAGTTCTTTAATGCCTTTTATGGTGATTTGGTTTCCGCCAAGCAACTGATTGATTTTGGCAATCTTATTTAGTGCATCGATCAGGATTTCTCCTTTCAAGTCAAAATTGTCCATGAGCTCTGCAGCGTTACTTCTGCTACTGGTGTCAACTAACATGGTATCGGTTAATTAAAAGTTTTCCATGTGTTCTTTTAAGAAGCGGAGGCAACAGGCCCGGAACGGAGCTGATTAAACTACTGGCAAAACTACTGAGCCCGGGCCGGAGCAGAAGGGCAGATAAAAATTTTCCAAACCCAAGTCGCTTTGCAAAGTGCTGATGCCATAACCTATTGTATTCATCTTCCATTTGGATCCTGTTAAAGTTTTTTTCCTTGAAATGGCGGAGAAGAAGTTCGGCGCTTATTTTTGCACTGTGTATGGCCATTGCCATCCCGTTACCACAAAGGGGATGAATCATGCCTGCTGTATCTCCAATCATAAGAACATGATCTTTGACGGTTTCTTTTGCCCCAAAATGAATTTGACTGATGGTTAAAGGCACACTGAACTGCATAGCATGGTGATTAAAAAAATGCTTCAGGTGTTTGTTGCCAAACAAAACCTGCCGTTGGTGCTCCTCAGTATTTCGGTACTTTTTAAAAATTTCGTAGCTGGTCAGGTAGCAAACATTAATCAGATTGTTTTCTATGGTCGAGATGCCGCAATAACCACCTTTGAAGTTATGCAGAGCCACAAGTTCTTCATCAAAGGCCCCGGTATAATGGGCCTTTACAGCCAGCCATGGAGAAGTTTTATGAATAAATACCCGGTTAAGTTTATGATCTAGGCCAGTTCTTTTTCCATAGGCTCCCACTACGATCCTGGTTTTGTACACATTCTGATTGCTTTTCACATTAAAATGGTCCTGATCAAAGCAAATGTCACAGACTGTCTCCTGAAGGAAACTACCCCCAAGCTCCAGGAACTTTTGGTAAAGGAGTTGATCAAATAAAGCCCTGCTGAGCCCAAAACCGCCTAATGGAAGTTTGCAGTTGATGGTTTTTCCGTTTTCGACAGAAACCTGAAGTTTTGAAAGTTTTGTGGCCTTTTGCGCAAAGGGATCTATACCAAGCCAGTTCAAATAGGGCAGGACCTCATTAGAAACGTATTCCCCGCAGACTTTATGCTGCGGAAAAGGGTTCTTTTCCAGAAGGAGTACAGGATATCCGGATTTTAACAAGTGGATGGCGCAGGTTAAACCTGCCAGTCCGGCACCCACTATAAGGACATCTGCTGATTTCATATAGATTTTGTTCCGCTTTACATAACACTTAAAGCACGTTATTGTTTATTTAAAACTGGTAACATCTTGGGGCCCTGTTTCTTTTTGAATTCTTGTTGCCAAGGTAAAAGCCTGCTGATATTTCATGGCTCCCATAATTATAACTTCGTAAATTACCCAGGGAATAATCATAGGAATAGCCAATTCTTAAATTGGGTGTGGCAAAGAGTTCAACAATTATCCCTGCTGCATTTTCTGCAGGGAGATCAGATGGTAAATTGTTTTTCTGGTACAGTTTTACCGATGTTCTGTAAAAGGTACCCAGCCAGATGCGTTCTTTGATGAGCAAAAAAGCGTTTAGGTCCACAGATGTAGGGCCTTTGGTATCATCCTGCAGTAAAACAACCGGTTTAATCTGAAGATCCTCATTTAACGGGAAAATAGCACCGCCAGTAAGATAAAAATGTGGCTGTGGCACAAGCAGATTACTGTTTCTGATTTTTGCAGCATATTTGGCGAAAAGATTGGTAACCGAAAAGCCGGCAAAATATTTTTCTTCTGAATAGTAGATCCCAAAACGGGCATCAGGTAGAATCGTGCTTTGTGAAGCAAGCGGAACGGCATTGTCTCCAGGATTAATGGCTTCTAATTTATTGGCATCCAGGCCGAGCTGCATCACACCTACGGCAATTCCAAAAGATAACCTTGACATTTCATCACTGCCTGTTCGGATTCTGTAAGCGTAGTTTGCATAGGCTGTAAGATAGTTTTGGGCACCAATCTGGTCATTGGAAACAATAAGGCCTAAACCAACATCCCCTTCTCTGATGGCACCATCAGCTGCAATAGAAAAACTTTTAGGCGCCCCCTTGACACCAGCCCATTGGGAACGGTAAAAGGATTGAACATAAAGGTCTTCTTTATAACCCGCGTAGGCAGGGTTAATGTGAATGCCGTTAAATATGTATTGAGAAAATTGACTGTCCTGTTGCGCACAGACAGACAATGCAAGCAAAATTGCAAGAATTAAGAGCGTAGGTTTCTTCATAAAAGTATATTGTCTACTGGGGGTTAACAATTGCTTTATCGGGTTATGCTTATTGGTTTTATTTTTTGTTCATGAGTATTAACAGTTGTTTTTGTTTACAGATTAGCGTTTGAAACTCCGGATCAGGGTAACGTATCCTTTATACGTTTCCCATTTATTGTCTCCTGATTTGACCTTCAGCAGATAGAAGTAGGTACCTTCATTTAGCCCTTCACCTGCCCATTCATTTTTATATCCTTTTTTGAAGTAGACGGTGCCACCCCAGCGGTTAACGATGGTCAGTTCGTTTTCAGCATAGAGTTCCAGGCCGGGTATTTCAAATGTATCATTGACACCATCACCATTAGGCGTAAACACATTTGGAATGATAATGCCCAAAATGGTTTTTTCGTCTTCAGAGGTATTGTTGGTCAGGTCTGGATCTTTTTCACTGGCCGATACAGTAACTGTATTGCGGATCACACCAGGCTTTGTTGCTTTAACACGGATCTTCAGGTCGGAACTTTCTCCTTTATCCAGTTTGGGGATTTCCCAAAGTACTGTGTTTGTGGTGTAATTATAGTTTGCCTGACCCAGGGTAGGACTGCTTAATTGCACAAAGGTCAATTCCACAGGAAGTACATCTTTTACTTTTACATCGGTTGCTGGCCCAGCCCCTTTATTTTTCACCTCGATGGTGTACTCGAAAGGATCGTTCATGGTTATGGACCTGGATTCTGAACTCAATCTGACAGCAACATCGGCAATTTTGGGGAGTGCAGGTCCTATTTTAACCTCTACCGGAGCAGAGGGTTCAGAAGCACAGCCCTGGGCATTGTAGGAAACAACAGTATATTTTCCTTCGAGGGTTATGGTGTATTCAACCTGATTGGCATTTGGTATAATCTTTTCGTCTTTGAGCCATTGGTAAGATGACGCATTTACAGAATTGGCCCGTATTTTCAGGGAAGATCCCTGTGGGATAATTACCCTTTGCGAACCAGAAGATTGCGCAAAGCATGCCGTTGCACTAAGCAACAGCATACTTGACACAAAACTTGTTTTTCTGTAAGACATGAATCCCGATTATAACATTTGCATTATTATCTTTTACCAGGTTTGAGCAGTTGAAGGAATGGTTATGGTTGGTGTTGTTGGTTTAGCTAAAACTTTTACAACATGGTCCACTGTGGTTCCGCAATATTTATTACCAGCGACCAGGTATCCGCTTTGAAGCCTGTAGGTAGTGGAAATATCGGCATTGGTGTTATTTGTTAAAGTTGGGGTATAGGTTGAGCTTGTTGCGCCGGAAATTGCCGTTGCCAATCCTCCTGCATCTACAGTATACCATTGATAGGCATAGGTACTCACGTTAGGATCTGATGCAGTTGTTGTTCCTGTAAAGGTCGTAGTAGCAGCATTTTCAGAACAGTAATCGGCAGCGGTGAAAGCAACGCTGATCGGAGCGAATTTGTAAACAGGAATTTCTTGAGGACTCGATTCGCAAGACCCTGCAGCTGTTCCTTTACTGATCAGGTAATAATAACCGGTTTGAACACTCGCGGCAGGAACTTTATTTCCAGTTAAGGCCACCCCGGCAGAAGGCGTTGTTGTAGAGGTTGCACTGTACCGGACAATCCAGGTGGTATTGGCAGCAGGAGCGCCGAAATCAAGATCACTTCCGTTACATAAAAAATTGACACCTGAGGTTGTAGGGAGAACCTGGGCTGTACTTCTAAATGCATTTCCGAATAGCAGCACCATGGCTACGATAAAGATTTTTGTTGTAATTGTTTTCATGTTTTTGAGTTTTAAGTTTTAATTATATTGAGAGTTAGTATGTAAGCTTACTGATGGGGAGGGAGGTTTAGGCGTTACTGTTACCGATATAGGGACCATTGCGCTTGTACAAGTGCCATTGTTGACCGTTAGTGTTCCATTGTATGTTCCGGAAAGCACTAATGGACCTGTTGGTTTGGTAATGGTTATACTGCCGCCACTAAAGGGGGTGTTGCTGTTATTGACAAAACCTTTTGACTGTGCGGTACTGTCCCAGATAATGCTGTAAGATGTTGGCGCACCTGAGGTAAAGGTGTAAGTCAGTGTAAAGGAAGAATTTTCCTGACAAGTGTTTGGGACAGGGCCCAGGGTAATGCTGGGCAAAGCGTTAATGGTGACCGATGAGGTGACGACAGTTGTACACCCACTTCCATTAGTAACGGTATAAGTAATGGTTGCTGTACCTGCAGCGACCCCGCTAACCAGTCCGCTGCTATTGACGGTGGCTTTGGTCGCGTCACTGCTGCTCCAAACGCCACCATTAGTTGTGGAAGCGAGTTGTGTGGTGGCGTTTACGCAGACGGAAGGGGTTCCTGTAATGGGTGCCACTACAGGTAAAGCGTTAATGGTGACCGATGTGGTGACCGCAGTTGTACACCCACTTCCATTAGTAACGGTATAAGTAATGGTTGCCGTACCTGCAGCGACCCCGGTAACCAGTCCGCTGCTATTGACCGTAGCTTTGGTGGCGTCACTGCTGCTCCAAACGCCACCATTAGTTGTGGAAGCGAGTTGTGTGGTGGCGTTTACGCAGACAGCTGTGGTGCCGGTAATGGGATTAATGATAGGGAGCGGATTGACAGTAACTGTAGCACTTGCAGCATTGGTACAATTACTACTCAAACCATCACTAACGGTATAGCTGATGTTTGCTGTTCCAGCTGTAACCCCCGTAACCAGACCACTGCTGTTTACTGTCGCCACATTTGTATTGTCACTGCTCCAGGTCCCGTTAACAGTTGTGTTGGCTAAGGTGGTGGTTTTGCCCACACAAACTGAAGTTGTACCAGTTATAGGATTAACGGTGGGTAAGGCATTAACCTGAACATTCATTGTTGTATTGTTTGAACATGTTCCATTGTTAACCGTATAGGTTATGGTAACTGTTCCTGCTGCCACGCCGGTAAGTAATCCGCTTGTACTGTTTATGGTCGCTTTTGTTACATCACTGCTGCTCCAGGTCCCGCCATTTACCGAGCTGGTCAATGTCGCTGTTTTTTGAGCGCAGATTAAATTCGTTCCGGTTATAGTACCTGCCGACGGAAAGGTGCTTACAGTCACCAGGGTAGTAGCTGCATTGGTACAGCCTGTTGTTGCGTCTGTTACCGTATAACTAATTGTTGCTGTTCCTGCAGCCACACCTGCAACCAGACCGCTGCTGTTTACAGTAGCGATGGTGTTGTCACTGCTGCTCCATACCCCGGAAGGTGTCGTATTGCTTAAGGTGATGCTTTGTGTGGTGCACACTGCTGCAGGGCCTGTATTTGGATTTACCACAGGTGGAGCGATGGACTTGATCTGGAAAGGCACCCTTACGGAGTTTGAACAGCCAGGTTTGATGGCTTCTACATAATAATTGCTTGTTGTACCGGTAGTCAGTCCGGTTACATTATAAGATGTTCCTGTCGCTAAAATACTTCCTCCGGTAGCCACATTGTACCAGTTATAGGTGACTCCTGATTGGGGAGTAAGGATTGACAGAGTCACAGAAGTGCCGCAGACACTAATTACCCCCAAAGCACTTTCATTAGTAAGCAGGGGGCTAGGCACTCTTTGTACGTCATACAGATTGAGGCCGCCTAATAAAGACACAACCCCGCCCACTGTAAATTCTACCCGGTCAAAGGCCTGGCCAGGCACAAAGTAAAACGTATATTTTGCACCATTGTTGAGAAGACCCAATAAGTCCAGGGTTAATAAAGCGCCCAGGCTTTGCGGTGTACCAATCGGTGTGAGACCCTTATAGGCTTGTACAGAAACATTGCTTAATAACCCCAGACTAAGTACAGACTGTGGAATTGAAAAGGTAGTGCGTACTGCATCGCCGGCATTGGAAGGCCCGGAAAAGTAAATGCTTTCTGTAACCGTTCCTGCCACGGCAAGGGTACCAAGGGTCAAATAAGCAAATGAATTGGGGTCGGCGTCAATGGCATTGTTTGGGGAAGTGATACCACCTCCGACTAAAACACCACTAGTGGTGGTAGAAGTCGACATCCCGGTTCCACAATCGGCCGGATTGGTCTGGTTGTAAAAAACATAAAAAAGATTAGCTGTGTTGGAACCCAGAAGCGCACCGGTAACTTCTACTTTTACAGAATTAAAGGCAGATGCCGAACTTATGGCTATATAGTAATTGCTATTGTCAGGCGCATTCAGGATTGCACTGGAAGTCGTAATGGTTACTGGTGTACCAAGATTGGTTGTGGTACCACCTGAATATGCCGTAACCCCTACAGAAGAGGCTGTACTTACTTTAACATACACCAGGGTATTGGCCGGTACAGGGCTGGCAAATAAAACTTGTACGGAAGCTGTTCCACCCAAGGCTCCCCCTGTAATTGTTGCGAAAGTTTCATTTTGAAGTACGGCATTGCCAGCATTGGTTACACCAGAGGTAACTACACCAAGTGTATTTGCATAAGTTTTTAACTGGCCTTTTGCTACTTCTCTTCCAGCCACCATTAACAACATCGTTAAAAGCACTCCAAAAATTGGGCGATATGGTAAGCTGAGACTGAACAAATGAGCGATAAAATAGTGTTACACTAACTTATCACAGATTTTTCAAGGATTTTTATTCATTCTGTTCAGTTTTACCGCTTAAAATGAGCAGTTTGAGAAAGATTTAAAACAAAAAAGCTTACGAAAAATAATCGTAAGCTTTTGTTTTTCAGTGTTTTATATTTTTATTTTAAATAAGAACTACCATGAGTAATTCATTTCAACGGCACAACCTTTAATTTTGTTGATCAAAGCTTAAAGCAAATTTTCTTCTTAAATACGCGTTAAAGACCTTAAATCATCTTTAAATTTAAATCTCTTAATCTATGGTTAAGCATCCAAAAGAGATGCTGATTCATCATCTAAAAACCAGGTCAGATTTCCATCAACCGGGCGGATCAACTGGGCCGGATAAAGCCGGGTATTCTTTTCCTGTTTTTCTATCACATGCTTAACGGCCTCTGCCTTGTTTTTACCAAAAACCAGAAAAGCTACATTTTTTGCTTTATTGATTAATGGAGCGGTAAAGCTAATCCGGTAAGTAGAGAGTTTCTCCACATATACCGCATCAACGGTTACGTCTTTATTTTTAAGAATATCCGTTTCCGGGAAAAGGGAGGCGGTATGTGCATCATCGCCCATACCCAGCAAGATCAGGTCAAAAGAAAGGTCAGCGCCTTTAAAATGTTTAGTAATTGCCTTTTTGTATTCTATGGCTGCTTTTTCCGGAGCAAGTGTAGTGTCTACATAAAAAATTTGTTCAGCCGGAATATTTAACGGAGCTAAGATACTTTCTTTAGCCATTAAACCATTGTAGCTGTCATGATCCGGTAATACATTCCGTTCGTCTCCAAAAAAGAAATACACTTTGCTCCAGTCAATTTCTGCTTTAAATTTTGTAGCCAGCAAATGGTAAAGCTCTTTTGGGGAATTGCCACCTGTAAGTACAAAATTAAAGCAACCTTGTTCGGCTATGGAATTATGAGCAATTTTAATGATATACTTTGCAATATCATTAAGCAGCTCATCCTGGGTTTTATAAATTAATAAATTCATCTTTTTATGTGCAGGCAAAAAAACGCCCATTTGTTAATCTTTATTTAAAGGTAAAGTAAACCAATGGAAGCCATCTCTTGCAATAAGAGCTTCGGCATCTTCCGGCCCCCAGGAGTCTGCTGTATAATTAGGGAAGCTCAGTGATTTTTTACTTTCCCAGGCATTGACCACCGGCATAAGCAGTTCCCAGGCACTTTCGACCTGGTCTGCACGCATAAACTGGGTTTGGTCGCCCGTCATGACATCCAGTAAAAGAGTTTCGTAAGCTTCCGGGGTTTCGGTGGTATAGGTACCTTTATAATCAAAAACCATATCAACCGGGTTCAGTACCATGTCCAGTCCTGGTCTTTTTGCCTGGACCTGTAAACGGATACTCATTTCTGGCTGGATGCTGATGATCAGTCTGTTTTGCTGCCAGTGTTCTGTAACTGCGGCAGGAAAGATCTGATGAGGCACATCTTTAAACTGTATAGTAATCAGCGAAGAGGTTTGAAATAAACGTTTACCTGTTCTTACATAAAAAGGAATGCCTTGCCAGCGCCAGTTGTCCACAAAAAATTTAATGGCTGCAAATGTCTCTGTATTGGAGTCGGGGTTTACGCCATTTTCATGTCTGTAACCCGGTACTTCTTTTCCCTCGACCCATCCTTTTGTATATTGGCCCCGTACTGTACTGAAGCGGATGTCGTCTGGGCTGAAAGGCCTCATCGCTTTTAAAACGTCTAC
This sequence comes from Pedobacter nutrimenti, assembly GCF_003208655.1. Taxonomy (GTDB): domain Bacteria; phylum Bacteroidota; class Bacteroidia; order Sphingobacteriales; family Sphingobacteriaceae; genus Pedobacter; species Pedobacter nutrimenti. The sequence goes on from NZ_QKLU01000001.1 coordinate 242,979, forward strand.
TTTTTTATTCCGGATTTCGTCAGCATCAAAATTGATAGGGGTTTCCATTCCAATCAGACATAGCAATTGCAAAATGTGGTTCTGGATCATGTCCCTTAAAGCACCCGCGCTTTCGTAATAGCCGCCACGGTCCCCAACGCCCAGCTGTTCGGTCACCGATATCTGAACGTGGTCAATATAAGTCCTGTTCCAGAGCGGTTCCAGTAAAGAATTTGCAAAACGGAAGGCCATAATGTTCTGGACGGTTTCTTTGCCCAGGTAATGGTCAATCCGGTAAATTTGTTTTTCGGTAAAGATGCTGGTGAGGAGCTGATTCAGTTCTTTGGCCGTTTCCAGATCTCTTCCAAAAGGTTTTTCAATTACAATACGGCAGCTTTCTTCATCTCCTGCCAGTTTATAATCTGAAAGGCATTTGGCAATTAAAGGAAAAAGACTTGGGGCAACAGCCAGGTAATACACCACCTGTGTGCCTGGTCCAAATTCCTGTTGATATTTTTCGATGTCGTCTTTAAGGCTTTTAAAGGTTTCAGGAGCAGAAACATCTACAGAGGTGTAATGTACACTTTCTGCAAACTTGGACCATTTTTCTTTTTTAACTTTTCCTGTTCTCGAAAAGCTGTTTACACCCTCCATAAGTACGTCCCTGAACTTTTGGTCGGTAAGCTTTTTTCTGGCCGTTCCAATGATTGCATATTTCTGGGGCATATACCCATCAGAATACAAATTGTATAAAGCGGGCGCAAGTTTACGCATATTCAAGTCGCCAGTACCGCCAAATATGACGAAAATAGTGGGTTTAAGACTGATTGATGTTTTCATCTGTTGTTGTTTATTTTGTGTTGGTCAGATGGAGCCTTTGATGATCAAAAGAACCATTTCCTTTTGGAGGTTTAACAATTCTTTTGATCATGCCGGATTCATTTGTCTATATTTTCTTTACAGGGTAGGTTGATTCCATAAGGCATGAAAAATACCTTCTTCATCTGTTCTTTCAAAAGTATGGGCACCAAAGAAGTCTCTTTGTGCCTGTGTTAAATTAGAGGGTAATCTTTTTGTTCTTAAAGAATCGAAATAAGTCAGGGCAGAAGCGTAGGCGGATACCGGGATGCCATTTTCAATGGAAAGACCCACAATTTTTCTCAGGTCCGGAACTGTTGCTTTTAATTTATCCTGGATTGCAGAATCAGAGAATAAATGCTCCAGTTCTGGATTTTTGCTATAGGCCTGGTAAATGTCTTCGAGCAATTCCGCCCGGATGATACAACCGCCTCTCCAGATTTTTGCAATTTCATGCAGATTTAATTTGTATTCATAAGTAATGGAAGCCTGCCATAGTAAATGCAGGCCCTGGGCATAAGAAACAATCATTGCAGCATATAATGCCTGTTCGAGTTCCGCCTCTACTTTTTGCTGATTTTCGGCAATTTTTGTTGCATGGGGAAAGGCTTCCGACAGTTCAACGCGAAGGCTTTTGAATTTGGAAAGGTCTCTGGAACTTACGGCTTCATTGATGGTTGGGATGGGCAGTTGAAGGTCCATGGAAACTTGGGAAGTCCATTTTCCTGTGCCTTTTGATTTTGCTTCATCTTTAATCATATCCACCAGCAACTTGCCGGTTTTTTCATCTGTAAAAGCAAAGACTTCTGCAGTTACTTCCATCAGGAAAGACTGCAGGCGACCTTTATTCCATTGGTCAAATACACGGTGAATCTGCTCGTTAGTATAACCTAATCCATTTTTAAGTATATCATAGGTTTCTGCAAGTAGCTGCATCATGGCGTATTCAATACCATTATGTACCATTTTAACAAAATGGCCGGAAGCGCCCGGACCAATATAGGTCACGCAGGGCTCTCCGTTTACTTTAGCGGAAATGGCCTCCAGAATTTCTTTCATGGCGCTATAAGCCGCCTTATCACCACCCGGCATCATACTCGGTCCAAAACGGGCACCTTCTTCACCTCCCGAAATTCCCATTCCAAAAAAATGGAAACCCTTTTCGGCCAGTTCAGCAGCTCTTCTGCTGGTGTCTGTAAAATGAGAATTTCCGCTGTCAATGATCAGATCACCTTTGGATAGTAAAGGTTCCAGTTCCTGGATTACACTATCTACAATAGGGCCAGCAGGGACAAGCAGTACGATCCTCCGTGGCAGTTCAAGGCTTTGTACAAAATCTTCCAGGGAAGCAAAACCCTTTAAATCATGTGCCTTTCCAACTTCTTCTAATGTTTTTAACATCTTTGGGTCCTTGTCATAGCCGGTAACTTGATAGCCATGGTCGGCCATATTTAAAAGTAAATTGCGGCCCATTGTTCCCAGACCGATCATTCCTAAAGTGTATGTTTTCATTAGTTTATCTATTTCTATATAGGGATTATACTATTTTAAAGAGTTATTTTTTAGCAGGATACAGGGTTTTGATGTGGTATTTTTCAGCTGCTTTCCAGAGCTTGGCCCCACCTTTTATGCCTTCTTTATTCGATACAATTTTAATGTTCTGTTCCAATTCTATATCGAGTTCTTTTGCATTTCCGCCTCCAAGATAAAGGGTATCATAATTAAATACGGTCTTATAGATGTCAATTACACGTAATACGCGTTCGTTCCATTCTTTAACACCGTGTTTTTTGATGGCCCGGTCACCAACATAGTCATCGTAGTCTTTTGTTTTTGATACCGGAAGATGGGAGAGTTCCAGATGGGGCAACAGCTCACCGTCAAAAAGTAAGGCAGTACCAAGACCTGTTCCGAAAGTAAGGACAATTTCAAAACCCTTACCGGCCACCAGGCCAAGTCCCTGCTGGTCTGCATCGTTGATCAGGCGTACGGGTTTATTCAGCGCATTACTAATCTGCTGGGCAAAATCTATTTTATCCCATTTGTCTTTTGCAAGATTAGGTGCAGTATATACAACTCCCGATCGGGTATAGCCAGGAAAACCAACCGAAATCTTTCCGAATGGCCCCATGGTGGCTGCCAGCTGCTTAATTACAACCAGTACGGCCTCGGGGCTTGCTTTTGCGGGTGTGGGCAGTTTGGTATATTCGGACAGCATATCGCCTTGAGGGCTTAACAGACAGGCTTTAATATTTGAACCACCTATATCTACAGACAAGATGTCCTTCGTCTCTTTATCCTCGTTATTTGGCATATGAGTATAATTAAGTGAGCTATTTTGTTTATATATTCAAAATAACAAATTTTGAACCATTAAACCTTGCCTTAGTTATACATATTGCAATTTTTACCCAAAAAAAATAATTACTGTTCTATATCTATAGTTTATATTTATAACCACTATGAATGCTGAGGTTACCACCGCTTATGAACCAGATATTTTAGGGCCAGGTTTCGAAAAGAAGATCATCCGATGGGAAGATGATTATGAAGGTGCGGTTGTAAGTACACTGATCAGAAAACAATGCGATACCCCAAAACAGACTGCTGTTTTATATGTACATGGTTTTAATGATTATTTCTTTCAGGAAGAAATGGCAAGGGAGTATAACCTTCATGGTTATGATTTTTACGCAGTGGACCTTCGTAAGTACGGACGTTCCCTGCTGGTCCATCAAAAATTAAATAATGTCAGGGACCTTGCAGAGTATGATGCCGATCTGGATTGGGCCCTGAGCACCATCAGAAAGGAGGGACATTTTCATGTCTTGCTCAGTGGACATTCTACAGGAGGGTTGATTGTTTCTTTGTATGCCGATAAACGTAAAGGAAATGAACTTTTTGATGCTGTTTTTTTGAATAGCCCCTTTTGGGACATGAACCTGAATGTATTGTTAAAAAAACTGGCCATTCCACTTTTGGCCTGCTGGGGCAAGCACTACCCCAATCAGGAAGTAGACGGAGGTTTTTCTGCACTTTATGGATTAAGCCTTCACAAAAGCCATTATGGAGAATGGGATTACAGATTGGACTGGAAGCCAGATGTTGCTCCTAAAGTAAATTGCGGATGGATCAGGGCTATACATTTGGGGCAGCGAAAGGTAAAAGAGGGGCTTCGCATTTCCAGACCTGTGTTGGTTATCCATGCTGCACAATCTGTTTACCTGAAAAAATGGTCTGCGCAAATGTTTAGCGGTGATGCGGTTCTGAATGTAAAAGACATGGAGCGGCTGGTCAAAAGGTTAAAAGGCGAGGTTAAAGTCTTTGTTGCCCAGGGTGCAATCCATGATGTGGTTTTGTCCCCAAAGCCCGTCAGAGCGGTCGTTTATCAGGAACTTTTTCTTTGGTTAAATAAGGTTATGGCCAAATTTACCATTAGTTAAAGGCTTTTTTGAACAAGAATGACCGAAATCACTTTTTTTATTGAGGAGATTTCTTTATTTTGAAACTGAAAATCAACAGGCATCTAGAGATAAGATTAATTCAATCGAAAATAAGGTGCCTGAATTGAGTTTTTTTCTTTCCCTTGGCTTAGTTTTTGTTTCGGCTAAAATGATTCCTATGGTGTTACCTAACTCTCAGTCCTATATGAAGAACATCTATCCCTCCTTTAACAAAAAATCAAAAAACATCCTGTTGAATCTAGCATCCTCTTTGTTATTTCCAACCTTACTAATGGCCCAGAACAACCCCGCCGACAGCACAAAAAAAACGATTAGCATCAATCTTCCGGTTACAAAAATTACTTTTTCCGGAATGCTGCAAACGCAATACATTTATTCATTCACAAAAAACAATGACATCAATGGTGTGAACCATCCTGCAGGGGACCAGTTTTCAGGTAATTCTTTTCTGGTGAAGCGGGCCAGAATGCAGCTTAATGCAGCTGTTAACGACCGGATCAATGCCGTGATCCTGGTTAACTTTGGAGATTTTAGCGGCAACCCACAAAATAAGGTTTTGGAAAATGCCTTTATCAAATACAGTGTAAACGACTATGTAAACTTCCAGGTGGGACAATTCAGGCCCCAGTTCGGACAAGAAGACAATTATCCGGTCGATTTTGTCCGTTCCATAGATTACTCCAATCAATACTATCTTTTTGGGGCCAACAGCTGGCAGAGTTTCCAGTTGGGTGCTTCTTTTTCCGGCGCAATAAAAAATGGGCCGGTCCCGATCACCTATGCCATTGGTGTATTTAATGGAAACAACAGGAACCAGGTAGACAATGACAACGGAAAAATTGTGCCGGCAAGGGTGGTGATGGAGTTTAATAAAAGCTTACAGCTGGGACTCAACGGGGGTTATGGAAGCAATACCCGTAAGGAAATATGGGCATATGGTGTAGATATTGACTATAAGAAACCGCTAAATGAAGACTGGAGTTTTGAGCTGGTCTCGGAATATAAACAGGGAATCAACAGCCAGATGTTTTTTGCAGCTACTACCCCGACTTCTATCGGAGACTATCAGATGAGGGGGATTTATGTCCTGCCAAACCTGGTCCGGAAAATCAGGAATACCCGTTTAAAATCTCTTGAATTTGCTTTTCGCTATGAATACCTGGATTCTGACTTTAAGCGGGCCGGAAATAGCAGAAACAGTTATGTTCCAATGGTCAGTGCTTCCTTTGCAGAATCTTATGCAATCAGGGTACAGGCTGGTTATTTAATAGACCGTTATCAGAACAATATCCCTGGAACCGCTCAGTACAATGGAAACAGACTGATCTGCCAGGTACAGGCACGTTTTTAACCTCTTATTTAAATCATCTTTTATGAAAGAAATCAATTACAAAATGATGCTGCTGACCCTGATCTTTGGGTTGATTATTTGGTTTATCCCTGTTCCCGATGGTGTTAAACCTGAAGCATGGCATTTATTGGCTATTTTTTTAGGAACCATTCTTGGGATCATTTTAAAGGCAGCCTCAATGGGCACCATGTCTATGATTGCTATTGCACTGGTTGCCCTTACCGGTGTTTTGGCTCCCGGCAATCCCGGCAAATCCATTTCCATGGCCTTAAGCAGTTTTGGCGATAAGGTCATTTGGCTGATCGGGATTTCCTTTTTTATAGCCAGGGGTTTTATTAAAACAGGACTGGGCAGCAGGATTGCTTATCTTTTTATAAGGGTATTTGGCAGAAGTTCTTTGGGCCTGGGTTATGGTCTTGGGCTCGCCGATCTGGTTCTGGCACCGGCCATTCCAAGCAATACCGCCAGAGGAGGGGGGATCATTTATCCGATTATGAAATCCATGGCCATCAATTTTGGCTCCATGCCGGATAAACCGGAAACACATCGTAAACTGGGTTCTTATCTGACACTCAACTGTTACAACATCAACCTGATTACCTCTTCGATGTTCCTGACAGGTACTGCGAGTAATCCAATGTGCCAGAAGTTTGCAAAAGACCTGGGCATAGACATTACCTGGATGTCCTGGATGTGGGCGGCAATTATCCCGGGGATCATTTCTTTAATTGCAATTCCTTTTATTTTATATAAGATTTATCCGCCCGAACTGAAAAAAACAAATGGCGCAACCCAAATGGCTTCTGAAAAGTTAAAGGAAATGGGGGCGGTGAGCCGTAATGAATGGCTGATGCTGACCGCTTTTGTATTGTTGCTTATTTTGTGGGTAACGGGCGACATTTTTAAAATAGATGCGACCACCACGGCTTTTTTGGGACTTGTATTTTTATTGCTTTCACAAGTATTGACCTGGGACGATGTAAAAAGCGAAAAAGGGGCCTGGGATACTATCGTGTGGTTTTCTGCATTGGTCATGATGGGCAGTGCATTGAACCAGCTGGGCTTAATTCCCTGGTTTAGTGGTTTGGTAAAGGCAAAAATAGGGGGCATGAGCTGGACAATGGCTTTCCCGATTCTGATTCTGGTTTATTTTTACAGTCATTATATGTTTGCCAGTGCAACAGCCCATGTGGCCTCTATGTATGCGGCCCTTCTTGGTGTGGGTATTTCAGTAGGTGTCCCGCCCATGCTTCTTGCGCTTTCCCTTGGTTTTTGTGGCGGTATTTATGGTACATTGACCCATTATGGCCATGGGCCTGCACCAGTTTATTTTGGAAGCGGCTTTGTAGATGTGAAAAGCTGGTGGTCCAGGGGATTTATTTTAAGTATTGTTTTTCTGGTGATCTGGATGGGCATCGGAGGGCTATGGTGGAAAGCAATAGGCATTTATTAAAAAAGGAGATCCAATGAAAAAAGAACTGATATCTACCTTGTCCAGGAAATACCTGATGGCACTGACCGGATTGTTTCTGTGCTTTTTCCTGGTCATCCATTTGCTGGGCAATTTCCAACTTTTTCTGCCTCCTGATCAGGCCAGGGAAAGCTTTAACGGTTATTCTAAACTTTTATCCGGGAATATTTTTATCAAAGCAATTTCTTATATCCTGTATGCTTCCATTATTATCCACAGCCTGGATGCTTTGCTGATCACCCTATTTAACCGTAAAAAAGCAGGTAAATATGAATATGATAAACGAGGGGCGGCGAGTAAATGGTATTCCAGGAATATGGGAATTCTTGGAACCATTATTCTGGTGTTCCTTATCTTTCATTTTAAAGACTTCTGGTACCAGTATAAATTTGGGGCGCTGCCGGTAGATGCTGCTGGTAATAAAGACCTCTATGAAATTGTGATCCGTGCTTATGCAGATCTGTGGTATGTCCTTTTTTATGTGCTGGCTATGTTTGCACTGGGTTATCACTTGTTACATGGATTTTATAGTGCTGCACGGACTGTAGGCCTTTATCACCCTAAATATGTAAACCTGGTCAGGGTATTTGGAACCTGGTACAGCTATATCATCACTTTTGGCTTTGCTGCGATACCCTTATACATTTATTTTACTCATTACTAGCTATGGAATTAAATGCAAAAATCCCTCCTGGCCCGTTAAAGGATAAATGGAGTTATTATAAAGACCATGCAAAACTGGTCAATCCGGCCAACCGGAAAAAACTGGAGGTCATTGTGGTTGGTACAGGGCTGGCGGGAAGCTCGGCCGCTGCTTCATTAGCAGAAATGGGCTATAAAGTTAAATCTTTTTGTTTTCAGGATTCTGCACGCAGGGCCCACTCGGTTGCGGCCCAGGGTGGGGTAAATGCGGCAAAAAATTATAAAAACGATGGGGACAGTGTGTACCGGATGTTTTATGACACCATTAAAGGTGGTGATTTCCGGTCCAGGGAAGCCAATGTTTACCGCCTTGCAGAGTGCTCACTGGCACTGATAGACCAGGCCGTTGCCCAGGGGGTGCCTTTTGGCCGGGAGTATGGAGGTTATCTGAATAACCGCTCTTTTGGAGGCGTGCAGGTGAGCAGGACCTTTTATTCCAGGGGCCAGACCGGACAACAGCTTTTACTGGGGGCTTATCAGGCCCTGATCCGTCAGGTTGCAGCAAAAACAGTCCATCTGCATACCCGGCATGAAATGCTGGAACTGGTGGTGGTAGAAGGTAAGGCGAGGGGCATTATTGTCCGAAATCTGGATACCGGAGAAATAGAACGGCATAGTGCCCATGCAGTGATCCTGGCAACAGGCGGATTCGGGAAAATTTATTATTTATCTACCCTGGCAATGGGTTGTAATGCTTCAGCCATCTGGCGTGCCCACAAAAAGGGTGCTTTAATGGCCAGTCCAAGCTGGACACAGATTCATCCGACCTCTCTTCCCCAATCGGGCGGCTATCAAAGTAAATTGACGCTGATGTCGGAATCATTAAGAAACGACGGGCGGATCTGGGTACCCTTAAAAAAGGAAGATCCCAGAAAACCGAACGATATTCCCGAACAGGAGCGGGATTATTATCTGGAACGCAGGTATCCTGCTTTTGGTAACCTGGCCCCCCGTGATATTTCTTCCAGGGCAGCCAAGGAAAGAATAGATGCCGGTTTTGGGATCGGTGCGCAAAAAAATGCAGTTTATCTGGACTTTTCAAAAGCCATCCGGGAACAGGGAAAAGAAAAGATTAAGGAAAAATATGGGAACCTGTTTAGCATGTACCAGAAAATCACAGATATAGATGCTTATGCAGAGCCCATGATGATTTCTCCGGCAGCGCATTTTTCTATGGGGGGCTTATGGGTCGATTATGAACTGATGACAACCGTACCTGGCTTGTTTGCCCTAGGCGAAGCCAATTTTGCGGATCATGGGGCCAACAGGTTGGGCGCCAATTCTTTGTTGCAGGCATGTGTAGATGGTTATTTTGTGGCTCCCTATACCGTTTCGAATTATCTGGCAGAAGAAATAAAAACCGGTGCAATAGATGCAAACAGACCGGAATTTATCGCTGCAGAAAACAATGCAAAAGAATTACTGAACAGACTGGCCTCGATAAAAGGAAATAAAACAGCAGATTATTATCATAAAAAACTCGGCAAGCTTTTATACGACCATTGTGGCTTATCCAGAAACAGGGAAGGTTTAAATTATGCGATTGCAGAGATTAAAAAACTGCAGGAAGATTTTTACGCGAACCTGGCCGTTCCCGGTTCCGCACAAGAAATGAACGGGGAATTGGAAAAAGCCGGAAGAGTGGCCGATTATCTGGAGGTTGCCCAGCTGATGTGCTATGATGCCTTAACAAGGGAAGAATCCTGTGGGGCTCATTTCAGGGAAGAACACCAGACCCCCGAAGGAGAAGCCTTAAGAAATGATGAAAAGTTTTGTTTTGTATCGGCCTGGGGCTGGAATGGTCCGGATGAAGAACCTTTACTGGTCCCTGAACCGCTCACCTTTGAAAATGTAAACCTGACCGTAAGGAGTTATAAGTAAAAAATTTTACCCTTAAAAAGCATTAAAACGATGAAAGTATTTCTGAAAATATGGCGCCAAAAAGATGCAAAAGCGGAAGGAAAACTGGTCGACTACGAGATGGACGATGTAATTCCGCATATGTCTTTTCTGGAAATGATGGACACGCTCAATGAAAAATTGATTGTACAGGGGGAGCATCCCGTGGAATTTGATCATGACTGCCGTGAAGGTATATGTGGCCAGTGTGGTGTGATGATCAATGGCCGTGCGCATGGACCACTTAAAAATACAACCACCTGCCAGCTGCATATGAGATCTTTTAAAGATGGGGATACCATTTATATAGAGCCTTTCCGGGCAGAGGCCTTTCCGGTTAAAAGAGATTTAAAAGTAGACCGTTCTGCCTTTGACCGCATTATCGGAGCAGGAGGTTTTGTTTCTGTAAATACGGGGCAGGCTCCTGAGGCGAACAGCATTCCTGTTACTCATGAAATGGCCGAATCGGCTTTTGATTCCGCTGCCTGTATTGGTTGCGGGGCTTGTGTGGCTACCTGCAAAAATTCCAGTGCAGCCTTATTTACCTCGGCTAAAATCTCACATCTGGTGAAACTTCCCCAGGGAAAATTAGAGGCACGTAAACGGGCATTAACGATGGTGGCACAAATGGACCGGGAAAACTTTGGACATTGTTCCAATACAGAAGCCTGTGAGGTCGAATGTCCACAGCATATTTCGGTACTCAATATCGCCAGAATGAACTGGGAGTTCGCCAAAGCGAAGGTGTTAAAATAGTTTTACAGGTTCCGTAAAACAGATCAGCGGAACCTGTAAAAATCAATTTAGGGCGGCCAGTTCTTTCTGAAGCAGGGATTTTACTTCTTCCCAGCTGTGTACACGCTGGTGACGATCGGTGGTTGCATTGTGTGCTGCATGAAAAAGAATGGCTTTTCCTTTGCAAAAGTCGAGATTCTTAAAATGATCATCGATCATATAATCGGTATCTATAATGCTTTTGTCGCCGCAGAAAACAATGTTTTTCCAGGAAATGAATGGGAAATGTTCCTGGAGCCATTCCTTTTTCTCGGAGAGTGATTGCGGAAATTCCATTGCTGCAGAAACAATGTAAATTTCAAAATCTTTCATCAATTCCTGTATGACTTCCACCGCACCTGCCATGACTGGTAAGGTTCGGAAAAAACCAGGGCTGTGGACAAATTTCAATACGGCCTCTTTGTTCGGGAAAGCCTCGGATTCGGGTTTGCCAAACAGCTCTGCCCGGTTGACCAGAACACCATAGTCCTTGTAGTACCAGGTGATAAAATGCGATTCTGTATCTGCAATAACGCCATCCATATCGATGGCAATGCTTGGTTTTTTTATTTTCATTCTTATCGTTGTTTTAAATAATAATGCAAAAATCTGTGATTTTTTTAAACTTATATTGCAATATTATGCAACGAATGTACTGTTTATTTGCAATATATTGCAAATATTATTATTTATATTTGCAGCATGATAAAGGCCGAAAGACAAAATTTAATTCTTGAGTACCTGACAAAAGACAAAAAAGTATTACTGGACCAGATCAGTAAAATACTGAAGGTGTCTGAAGATACTGTTCGCAGGGACATCAAAGAATTGTCTGATAAAGGCCTTTTAAGAGCTGTCAGGGGCGGGGCTGTACACCGTTCGCCGATACCATTGCATTTTAAGGAACGCCAGTACATCGATGTGGAACATAAGCAGATCATTGCCGGAAAAGTTTTGGACTACATTAAACCAGATATGGTCGTTCTTATCGATTCAGGAACCTCTGCGCTCGCAGCAGTTGCAAATTTACCAAAAGACATTGCCCTGACCGTGGTGACCAATAGTTTTCCGGTGGCTTCGGTTCTGGAGGACCATCCAAAAATAGAGGTGTTGTTTATGGGCGGAAGATTGAACAAAACTGCCTTTTCTACCAGTGGCTTTGAAACCATAGAGGCCATCAGGAACATTAGAGCAGACATCTGTCTGCTGGGGATATGCAGTATTGATTTGAACTGGGGGGTTACCGGCGCGGATTATGAAGACAGTTTGATCAAAAAAGTAATGGTAGAGACTTCCAAATATATTATTGCACTCTCCACCTCCGATAAATTAGGGACTTCTGAGTCTTTTTACATTTGTGCGGCCAACCGGCTGGATGTGATCATTACAGAGGCCGATCCGGCAGAAGTCGATTTGACCGCTTATTCCCAGGCCGGTATTGAAATCCGCTAAGCTTTAGCTTAAGGTCCAAAACTTTTTTAAACAGCAGTTGTTATTCTGTAAGTGATCCTGGGAAAGGAACTCCTTCCCTGTGGTGTTTATGTTTGTAGAAGATGGAAAAGCGGATATTAATAGTGGAAAATGACCTGGAAATGGAAGATGTCTTTAAAGAGATTTTTCAGGGTGATGATTATACAGTTTTCTTTTACGAAGAGACGGAAGATATTATAGAGCTGCTTGAAAAACATGAGCCTGGTATTGTGATTCTGGATTACAATCTGAATGGCCTGAATGGCGGCGAGCTTTGCAAATTGGTGAAAGCACATTCCAAATTTAAAGATATACCGGTCTTACTTTTATCTGCCTTTCCGAAGTTCATTTATAATAAGGAAAATGTTGGCTATGACGCTTTTCTGGAAAAACCATTTGACGTGGAGGAATTGCAGAATATTGTAAAACATAAAATAGTTAATGGACGCTCAAAATGATTTTTTATTCAAATATTTTCTGGAAAAAAGCCTGTATGGGCTGGTGCTGAAAAGGCAGGGGCCTTCCTTTAGCATTTATGCGGTCAGTAATGAATACCTGTACATTACCGGAACAGCAGAAGAAAATCTGATTGGGAAAGACATCTTAGATTTACCCGAGGGGATTTTTCCTTTTTTTATCAGAGAACTTCTTCATAAAGTTACGGCAAGTAAAACAGAAACCGATGTTCAGCCTTTTGTATTCAGGGCACAGCATCAGAGCGAAAACATCTGTATTTCAGCCAGGATTTCTCCTGTTTTAAATGAAGCTGCCGAAGTTGTTTTTCTGATTTATTCTATAAAACACGTTGACCAGACCATTTGTACCGAAGGGGATCAGTCAAACCGGGACTACTTTATACAGATGATTGATCAGGCTCCGGTAGGCATAGGTGTGCTCAGGGGTAAGGAAATGATTGTAGAATCAGCCAATCAGATTTTGCTGGAACTTTGGGGAAAAACAAAAAGTATTTTGAACCTGCCCATGAAAGTTGCTTTGCCCGAACTGGAAGGGCAGTCTTTTTTAAGGTTGCTGGAAGATGTTTATACCTGGGGAGAGGCTATGGTCGGCAATGAATCCAAGGCTTACCTGATGCGCCAGGGAAGACTGGAACCGGCCTATTTTAACTTTGCCTACCAACCCTTGAGTAACAACAAAGGGGAGACAACCGGGATTATGATTATTGCTACCGATGTTACGCCCTTGGTTGCCATTAAACAAAGGCTGGAAGAAAGTGTGGCCAATTTCAGAAACCTGGTCATGACCACGCATTATGCCCTGTTGGTCCTTAAAAGTAAAGACTGGATTGTGGAAATAGCCAATCAGTCTTTATTTGATTTATGGGGCAGGCAAAAAGAAGAAGTGTTGGGACTGCCCTTAATGAAAATTATGCCCGAACTTCAGGGACAGTCTTTTCAGGAGCATTTAAGCAAAGTATACCAGACCGGCTTATCGTATGGGCCTGATGAGGAAATTTTTTTTTACAATACGTCATCAGGTATTGGGAAAAAGTACGTGAGTTTTTTTTACGACCCTATGCTGGATACCGAAGGTAATGTCTATGGGGTCATAGTCGGGGCGGAAGACATTACGGCTAGGGTCGAAAACAGACAAAAAACCGAGCGTGCAGAAGAAATGCTTCGGATTGCGATTGAATCGGCCAACTTGGGTACCTGGCATTACGATCCGCAGAGCAAAAGGCTAACCGTTTCTCCAAGGTTGAAAGAACTGTTTGGTTATAAATTAGGTGAAGAAATGACCTACGATACGGTGATTGCCCAGGTGACGGATGAATACAGAAGTATTGTGCAGCGCGCCATTCAGTCTTCGGTGCTTAAGGGCGAAAGCTTTAACCTGGAGTTTTCGATTAAGGGCTATTATGATCAGAAATTGAGGTGGATGAGGGCTACAGGCCGGATCTACAGAGATAAGGAGAACATTCCGGTCCGGTTTTCCGGTATCCTCATTGACATCACAGAGCATAAACAAGATGAGATCCGGAAGAACGATTTCATTGCCATGGTCAGTCATGAGTTAAAAACGCCATTGACCTCCTTAAAAGCCTATGTACAATTACTGGGCTCAAAGGCCAGACAAAATAAAGATGAAGCTGCGGTCAATTCCCTGAGCAAGGCCGAAGGACAGGTCAATAAAATGAACAATATGATCCGGAGTTTTTTGGATCTGTCCAGGTTAGAGGCAGGAAAAATCAATCTGGAAAAACAAGTATTTCCTTTGGATGAACTGATTGAGGAAATTATCGAAGAAGTTACCCTTACCGATAAAAGCCATAACATTTCAATTTCTGAATGCGCCTCAATTGAGGTGGATGCCGACCGGGAAAAAATAGGGCAGGTTATTAATAATTTAATCGGTAATGCCATTAAATATTCCCCACAAGGTAAAATTGTAGAAATCAGGTGCCTGTTGATTGATCAGAGGGTGCAGGTAAGCGTAAGGGATGAGGGGCTGGGGATCCCGAAAGAAGACCTGGCCATGTTGTTTGATCGTTTTTATAGGGTCGAAAGCCGCAAACTCAAAACGATTTCCGGTTTTGGAATTGGTTTATACCTGAGTTCTGAAATTATTAAAAGGCATAATGGTCAGATCTGGGTGGAAAGTGAAGAAGGAAAAGGCTCTACCTTTTATTTCAGTCTGCCAGCAAAAGAGCCTGTTTAAGATTTTTATAAACAGGCTCCTTTTTATCTAATGATAGTAATAACCATGGTAGTAACGATGGTAATGCCTGTAACCGCCCCGGCCTTCTACAATACAGGAACTAAAGCTTACAGCTACTGCAAGCAAAAGCAAAACATATTTAACTGTTTTCATGATAAAGTTTTTTTGTGTGTACAGGTAAGACCTTTTCTGCTTTAAAAGGTTTAGTACCGGGTTAAAATATGTACTTTAGATCGTCATCTCTTATTTTGTTTTGTATGCCTTCTTTTGATTTTGCAAGAGCCCCTCATTTTGATAACCTGGAGCTTTTTTCGTCAGAAAATGAAAATGATTATTTCCCATTCCATTTTCATGACTTTTATTGTGTTTCATTGATCACCAGCGGAACAGAGATCTTAAAAAATACAGAACAGGAGTTTATAGCTCCATCCGGTACCATTAGCATTACCCAACTGAACGAAGTACACCGGAATTTTTCGTTAATAGACAGTGGATACAGCTATAAAACATTATACCTGAATCCGGAGCTTCTTCGGTATTTCAACAAAGACAAGCCTGTGCAGGCCCTGGAAAGGGTTATATATGATCCTGAGCTTTTTCAGAACCTTTCCCGTTTGTTCGATGTGGAAAATCAAAATACGACCTTATGGGAAGATGGTTTTAAGGCATTAGTCAAATATAGTGTCAGACCTGACCAGAAAAATTTATGGACAAAATCTTTTTCACTTATTGATGAGATTATTGAAAATTACCCCAATAAACAGGTTGATACCGAGTGGCTCAGCAAAAAGTTTTGTATGAGTAAATTTCATTTTATCCGTGAATTTAAAAAAGCAAAAGGCGTAACCCCCCAGACTTATGTGATGCTTTACCGTCTGGGCAAAGCAAAAAAAATGCTTTTGGAAAATATTCCTTTGAATGATATCGCTTATCTGAATGGCTTTTTTGATCCAAGCCATTTTACCAATAGCTTTAAGAAGTATTTTGGAGTTAATCCAAGTAGCTACAGGGGGCCGCTACTTTAATTTTTCAGATATCTGTAAATAAATTTCTTTCCAAAAGACACCCCACCATTTTCAATTTTAGAATAACATATTGACGATACGCCTATTATTAATGCTGTACATGGCACCATTAAGAGCCAAAATGTAAGTTCATTTTGTTTTACGAGTTCATATAACACTGAAATTTTAAAGAAAAGATAAATTATAACCAAATGTAATAAGTATAAACTATAACTAATGTTACCTAATCTAAGGATCCCTTTAAGAGATAATAATCCAAATAATGTTGCACCATTTGCCACTAGAAAAAAGAAAATCGATAATAACATTATTTGTAGAATGCCTATAGCATCGTTAAAAAAAATGAAAACTGAAAATAAGCAGACTAAGGCAATAGAAGAATTAATAACCTGATTATTATAATTGTAGAATTGTTTTTTTATTAATGTGACGCATAACATTCCGCTAAAAAACAAAGGCAGTGCAGCATGGATAGGGGGAGTGATTTGTATAAATAAAAGACCGGAAACCAAGCCTGTTATGCAAAATAGTAATGCTGTTTTCTTTCTGATAAAGAAAGATGTCAATGGCAATGAAAAATAAAATAGCCATTCAAACCTAAGTGTCCAGGCGACACCTAGGATTTTCATTGTGGGAAATTGGTTAATATCCAGGCAACATTCAAAATAACCAATAGCAAGCCATTTGAGGAGGGAATTTTTAAGTTCGGATGGTGGACCAAGTATCTTAAAATGACTTTCAAAAGCGATAATAATCAAAGCAATAAGAAAGACAGTATAATAAACCGGTGCAATTCTGAAAATTCGGTTTACATATAAAATTTTCCAGTTCATAGTTCCGTTAGACTCAAGAAGTTTTCCCCAGAATAGGAAAGCGGTTAACATAAAGAATAAGGCAACCCCAATAGAGCCTAATAAACCATTGAAAACATATTCTGTAGCCCAGAATTTAGTTTTAATTAAATGAAAGTTTGCATCAAAATGATTAACGACTACACTAAAAGCTAATAGTCCTCTTAATCCATCTAAGGTTTTTACTTTTTTTTTTTCGGAAGTTAATGATTCGTCTAGTTTGTTGAAAATTGGCAAAGATATAAAGACAATAGTGAAGATAATTAAAATAAAGAATGTTAAAGCTGGCATTTACTAAAAATTATATGATTTTTTTATTAGAGTGATTTTAATTATTTATTTATTTGTATATTTTTTCTTAAACGATTTTTTTTATGTTTTTTGTATTCTTAAAGGGAAATATATTTTTTAATTGTGTTTTAAGTTTCTTTTATTGTAATTGTTGCTGGTGATTTGTGAAGTTTATTTTAATGGATGACCATGCTATATTGATTGTGGGGCCTGTTTTTTACATCAGGTTCCCCCAATTGTTCATATTTACCCACGATTAGTCTATCTTTTCCTGCGGTTAAGCAAGTAAATTGTATGCCTTTAAGGTCCTGATATTTATATGAAGCAAAAACCAGAGATTCCAATACATCACCTGCAGGAGCGTGCAGTGAAAAATTACGAGATAACTACCCTGGAAGGGTTTAAAAGGCTTGCGCACTGGAACCAGGCACACCGCGATGACAATTACCTGTTTATCTTTCAGTACGGCGGATCAACTAAAATGATGGTCGATTTTCAGGAAATCGTATTGTCCGGATGCGTGGTTTATTGCATTCTTCCGGGGCAGGTACATTATGGAATTTTTTCACATCAGGCTTCAGCCTGGGTGCTGGCTGCGGATGCTGCCTGGATTAAGGAAAAATACCGCACCGTGTTTACAGAATTTGCGATTAAAAATAAACCGGTTTCTTTGAATTCTTCCCGATGTAAATTGCTTAGGGAAAGTTTTACGCTACTCAGCCATATGGACCAGCAAATTTCCAAAAATCCAAATGATCAGACGCTGAATGCGATGCTTGAGGTTTGCATCTGCCTATTTGTAGCAGCCTGCAGAGGTGATCTTGATGCCACTGTCTCTGTTGTGCTGCGACCGCAACTGATCACCAGGCAATTCAGGGGCTTGCTGCTGCTGAGTTTTCGGGAAATGAAAAGCCCCAGGGAATATGCCGCCGCACTTCACATCTCGGCATCCTATCTTAATGAGGTGGTTAAAGATACAACAGGTTATCCGGTGAGCTACTGGATACAACAGGAAATCGTTCTTGAAGCTAAACGTATGCTCTTTTATACGGACCATACCGTGAAAGAAATTGCGTATCGGCTTGGCTATTTGGAAACGCCCTACTTTATCCGGCTTTTTACTAAAACCACAGGTATTTCCCCGCTGCGCTTTCGAAATAACTCCCGCAAATAGTCCATACATTTCCAGCAATCCGGTATTGATCCGCTGCATCAGGCTGTCGTTCTTTGTTTTATTCAAAACAAGACAGAAATGCTTATGAACTGGTTTTGGCCAAACCGAGTTGCAAGAAGTGGAATATTAATCAATAAATTATGCCAAACGTACCTAAGTGGATTGCCGATCAGATGGAGAATTTATTATCCTCCAAATATTTTGAAATTGAGGTGATGGAGACGATCAAATACAATCCGGAAATCAAAAAAATAAAATTCCATGCAGATTTGGACCTTATAGCGTATTATCCAGGTTCTTCGATGGTCTTTAGGGCCAGTGAGCGCGAACTGCGCCATTATACACCCTCAGACTTTGACCCCGGGCAGGGAATGTTTGAAATACTGTTTCATATTCATGGTCATGGTCCTGGGAGTAAACTCGCAGATCGTTTGGAGGCTGGGGACCGCTTAAAAGTATCTGTTCCCGCTGGCAAAAATCTGTATCAGAAAGACAAAACTTTTCATTTCTTTTTTGGCGATGAAACCAGTCTTAGTTTTTATGTGGCACTGCTCAGGGAAATCAAGAACAACAACCAGTGGGCGGAGGGAATTTTTGAACTGAACGGGATGAATATGGATACCGTAGGAGATATGGACTACGATATAAAAACCGTGATTAAAACACCCAATGACCCTGCAAGGGCCGCCATCGTTTTACTGGAAGCCTGGATCGCTGCCAAGCCTGAGCTGTTTAAACATGCTGTATTTTATCTGACGGGGAATGTTGCTTCGGTACAAAAATTCAGGACCGTACTCAAAAAGCATGGTGTCAGCTCTAAAAATATAAAATTACAGGGGTATTGGGCAGAAGGGAGTATAGGTTTGTAGTTTTATGGTGATGTATTTATAGCTATATTTATCGTCAGGGCAGGGACCTTTTAACCTTAAATTCAATATGCGGATCGTTACACTTGAAGAACATATTTCTTTCCCGGAAATGGCTAATCAAATACCCATAGAAGCGCTTGGCGGTTTTGGACAATCTGAGGCCATGAAGCGGATGGCTCCAAAGCTTGCCGATGTTAAACAGGAACGTTTAAAATCAATGGATGCCAATGGCATTTCGATGCAGGTACTTTCTGTAGACAGTTCAGGTGCTAATTTGTTGACTGCCGAGCAGGGCCCGGCCTTTGCCAGGCAATACAACGATCTGATTGCCGAGCGGATTTCGGGTCTGGAAAACAGGTTTACTGCTTTCGCCCATTTGCCAATGACCGCGCCACTGGCCGCTGCTGACGAATTGGAACGAGCAGTAAAAACATACAATTTCCGGGGCGCGATGATCCGTGGCTTGACGCAGGATCAGTTTTTGGATCAGGCCAGGTTTGCACCAATATTTGAACGCGCAGAAAAATTGGATGTCCCGATTTACCTTCATCCAGGCTTGCCACCCAAAGGAGTTGCTGATATTTATTACAGCGGGCTGCCCAATTATTCAGGTATGGCAGAGGCATTGGGTTGTTACGGCTGGGGCTGGCACTCGGAAACAGCATTACATGTTTTAAGACTCCTTTTTGCAGGTATTTTTGATCAGTATCCAAAATTAAAGCTTATTATCGGGCACATGGGCGAAATGTTGCCCATGATGATGGTAAGGTCCGAACGGGCATTCAAGCCAGGAAATGGCGGGGCCAACCAGCGGACATTGACCGAAACCTTCCATGAGCAGGTGTACATCACCACCAGTGGCTTTTTTACCCAGCCACCATTAAGAATCGCTTTAGATACATTTGGTATTGACAACATCATGTTTTCAGTAGACTATCCTTTCAGTACAAATGAAATGGGTATTGAATTTCTAAATGGGATTGAGCTTCCACAGGAGCAGCTGGCTAAAATTGCACATGGCAATGCAGACCGGCTGCTGAAGTTGGCAGTGTAGGATACTTTGAATATAGATTTTATAGAATCACTGCACAGAATCCTAAAATGCTTCTGATCTTTATGTCATTAACAATCAAACTAAACCGGGCAGTTTTATGAAAAATCTATTAATACCAGGAAATCTTATTAAATTACTCCTAATCGCAATTATTATGGCTACATCGTCTATATCCAATGCACAAAAAATAAAACCTGGCAGCAGTGGTTACGCAGCAGCCAATGGCACCAAAGTTTATTACGAAGTATATGGTGAAGGTCAGCCCATTGTTTTACTACATGGTGCTTACTATACGATTGAGATGAATTGGGGCCAATTGATACCTGAACTGGCAAAAACCAGAAAAGTAATTGCTGTTGAATTGCAAGGACATGGACATACACCCTTTTCGGATAGAAAATTATCAAGGGCAACTTTAGCCAGCGATGTAGAGAAAGTAATGGATTATCTGAAAATTGACAGCGCAGATGTAGCAGGATATAGTTTTGGCGGCCAGGTGGCCTACCAGTTTGCAATACAAAGCCCTAAGCGGTTGAAAAAACTGGTCATTATTTCTTCAGTTTATAAAAGTGATGGTTGGGTGAGCGGAGTAAACGATGTGTTTAAAATGATGAAGCCTGAATTTTTAGCTAATTCACCGCTGCAAGTTGCCTATGATGCTGTCGCTCCGGATAAAACAAAATGGAACAAGTTCCTGGAACAGATGATGACTTTAGCCCGAGAGCCATTTGATTTGGGGGACGACAATGTTGCAAAAATCACTGCACCTGTATTGATCATATCAGGCGACAATGATGGCATGGATAAAATTGAACTGGCAAAAACATATAAATTGTTGGGAGGGGGTGTTTCTGCTGATTTGCAAGCTATGCCAAAATCACATCTGGCCATTATTCCCAATCAAAGCCATGTTAGCTTAATGCGGCAAACAAAAGAAATATTCGGTTATATGGATCGTTTTTTACAATAAGGGCAGCTGGAAGGGCTAAAATAAATCATTTTTAAACGCTGCAAACATTTGCTGGATTTAAGCAACTGTTAGAGCTATGAATATTGTAAGGTAAGCAATCCAGTATTGTTTGATGGATTGTAGAAAACATACAGCACGCCCCCCATAAATATATTCTTATGATGAGGAATCACTTTCCCAAAATACAGTCCAGAAATTTGCAGAACGAATTCATAACCTGTATAATTAAATCTGTCTTGAAGCCAATTGGGCCGGCCACCGATTTTATCATCTATATCTTCAGAAAATTCATCTTCATCTGTTTCAACATTCAGATTTAATTCTAACTTTTTAATACTGGAAATGGGGGATTCGAATTCCTGTCTTGGTTCTGTTGGGAAATGAGCAACAACATATCCATTTTCCCTACCTCTTGCCATATCGATAGCGCACTCTATATCGTCTTCTTTGTAAGGACAAAAAATAGATAAAATTTGTCCTTCCGGGACAATGATATTACATTGTGATTTTAGCAAATCAGAGGATAAAGAAGCCAAAAATAGCATTTTTCTTCCGTGACGATCAGTTGGCCAGTTTATGGCTGGGGGCAGTAAAGAACTACCCCCAATTCTATCGTGATCACGATCATCAGTGCTTTTTTCGTATGTGGTATAACTTGCCATTTGATTGAAGCTTACATTCGCTTTATGGATAGCATTATCCATAAAGCGAATGTAAACAATAAATTAAAGAGAAATAATTCTCTCGCATTTAAATAGGTAAGTTCATCTTTTTGATGCAGATTTTTTGGGAAGGTTTTGGGTAGGATTACCTCGCTGTGTTTGCTGATCCCTGAAGAGGGAGGCTTCGGCTCTTGTTTTTTCTTCTGATTTTAAAATAACACGTTAATGCTCATAGACCAATCCTGAAAAAAAATTTATAATATCTTTTGAAAGTAATTCTGGCTGTTCCATTGCAGCAAAGTGCCCGCCAGCAGGCATTGTTGTCCAATGTTGGATATTATTAAAACCTCTCTCTATATATGACCGGGGCGGAGTGGGCAATTCTTTTGGAAATTTAGCAAAGCCAAGGGGTACTGTTACCTGCTCATTTTTTTTAAATACCAATGGATTCTTACTGTTTTCGTTATAAATACGCATAGAAGAATGTATGGTTTGGGTGATCCAGTATAAGGTAATATTGGCAAGCAGCTCATCTTTGGTAAAACTATTTTCAATATTTCCGTTATGATCACTCCAACCTTTGAATTTTTCAACGATCCATGCGCATAGTCCAACAGGAGAATCATTTAGCCCATAAGCAGCTGTCAGTGGTTTGGTAGCTTGTATAGAAGCATAGGCGCCTTCCCTTGCAGACCACTCCGCTCCAGCTTTCTGAAAAGCTAAAATCTCCTCAGAAAGCCGCTCTCCATCTGCTATATAAGGTTTATAAGAACCAGAGATGTAGTTAAGGTGCAAACCAATAATAGGAGATGGATATTTTAAAGACAACCATGTGCTGATCCCCGAACCTATATCACCACCTTGTGCTCCATAACGTTGATACCCAAGTTCCATCATTAACTGATGCCAAATGTCGGCAACAAATTCGCTGTCGCAACCGGGATGAATAATTTTACCAGAAAAGCCAAATCCTGGAACAGAAGGGATAACCAAGTCAAAAGAAAAGTAAGGGTCTTCAGTCAACAGGGGTATAAGTTTCACCATTTCCAGAAATGATCCAGGCCATCCATGGGTAATTATCAATGGTACTGATCGCTTACCCTTTCCTTTGATGTGCATAAAATGAATCTGATGCCCATCAATATCAGCCATGAAATTGGGATAAGAATTGATTTCAGTTTCAACTTTTCGCCAATCAAATGTTTTCTGCCAGTACTCAACCAATTCTTTCAAGTAAGAAAGATCAGTACCATAATTCCATTCAGATCCTGTTATCTGATCTGGCCATCGGGTTAGATCTAACCTTAATTTTAGATCATCCAAAACTTGTTGTGAAACATGGACTGAAAATGGTTTAATCATCTTGGCAGGTGTTGAAAGCTCTATAAATGAATGATTTGTTTTTTGTGATAAAAGGTAGCGAAAAACCGATTAAGGTTAAGCTGCTCTTTCTAATTAATTTCCGTCTGGTTAGATGATTCATTGGCATAAATTCAATCCTATATTGAAATAGTCCTAAGGTCAATTTATTCGGATGATTTTGCAGCTTCAAGAATCAACTGAGCTACTTCTTGAGGTCTGGAAGCTAATGAAAAATGGCTGGCTTCTAAATAAATTATTTTTTTAGATTTCATTCTTTCTGCCATTTCTCTCTGTGTTTCTGGCAAAATCATATGATCGTTTGAAGACACCTGATACCAGGTTGGTTTATTCTGCCAGGCAGGATTGCCCATTATTCCATCAAAACATTTACTATGGATTGGTTTTTGTGCCAAGGACGCCACTAGGGCATCAGCTTCATTTAAATCATGACAAAAACTTTTATGGTGCTCATCATATTTAATCCACAAAAATCCCTTGCTATCAGGGTATATGCTCGTTCTTCCAGCCGGCTGCTCTATCTTTTCTGCTGATATACTTCTTAAACTCTCTCCTTTGTCAGGTGCAAATGCGGCAACATAAACCATACCTACTACCTTGTCATTATTTCCGGCACCAGAAATCACTGCCCCCCCATACGAATGACCCACCAACAAAACCTTGCCATCTTGCGCATCAATTAAATCGTTTGTTTTTTGGATATCGTCCTCTAAAGAGGTTAAGGGATTTTGTACACTCCTGACTTTATATCCTTCTTTGTGCAACAGCGGAATAATGTATCTCCAATTAGAGCCGTCCGACCATGCTCCATGTACCAATATAATGGTTAAATTTTTTGTTTTCATTTTTTGATTTTTATTAATTTTTTTGATTTTATTCTTTCATCTATAGCTTGTTTATGGCGGCTTGGGAATGCAAACTTACGCCCCATAGCCACCAGCGAAATCACGATAACCATTAACAGGAAACTTGTCCATGGTATTGCGCCCGGACCTGTATAATCCAAAATCAACCCACCTATAAATGCCCCGGAAAAAACGCCTATATTATAAACAGTTACAGTAATGGAACTTCCTATTTCAGGAAGCCCCTTTGCCGCATTGATAGTTGCGGTTTGCAATAGCGAGGGCAGGCCCCCGAAGGAAATGCCCCAGAATACAATACATGTATAGAAAACAAAATAAAAATGAGCTGCCAAAGAAATGATAAATAATGCACTCGCTCCCAGAAGTATGAATAATAGTAAAGTGGATCTCCTATGAGTATCAATAAATCTTGCAGTAATGAGAATTCCCAGCACCGCCCCGATACCGAATAATCCTAAAGCAAGACCTGCATTGTCTTTAATTCCATTAGTGACCATGATTGGCGACAGATAAGTGTAGGTTACATAAATAGCAAGTGAGGTTGTAAATGTTGTGGCCATGACCAGAAATACACCTGGCATTTTGAATAGCTTAACGGGTATGTCCATCTTCTTTTCATCAGCTTTAACGCCAGGAATTTTCCATGCTATCCACACAAGGAGTATAAATATCAATGCAGACAAGGCTGCAAAAGTGCCCCGCCACCCGATAATCTGACCTAAAAAAGCGCCTATTGGCAGTCCAAGGGAAAGCGCAATCGTACTGCCGGCCATGACCATTGATATGGCCTTCCCTGTATTGTTTTCATTCACCAATCTCGCTGCATAACCAGCCATGAGCGGCCATAGGATACCACCAAAACCTCCCGCCAATATTCGCATTATTACGGTAACCCAGTAGTTTTGTGAAAAAGTGGTAATGACATTTGACAAAAAAAAGCCGAAAATAACAGCTAGCAGCAAAGGCTTACGGGAGAGATTTCTTGTTAATGTGGTAGCGGGAAAAGCTGTTAAAACTGTACCTAGCGCATAATAGGAAACCAGTCTTCCTATACTTGAAGCATGAACTTGTAGATCAGTCGCCATATCAAGCAGGAGGCCTGCAGGCAGAAGCTCTGTTAAGATCGCTGAAAAAGCAACCATTGTGAAAGCTAACAACGAAAAGAAAGGAAATTTTTCTCTTGACATTTTTTTTATTACCACAATTCAAACCAATCACCTGGTTCTTTAACCATAATACCTGTTTTTAAATTTGTTAAGCTGGCACTCAATCGCTCTACCGGGTTTGAAGTCTCCATATAGATAGGAGGGTTATGCATGGTATGGTAATGTATTGGAACTACAAAGTCGGTCTTAAGGATGTTTGCGGCTACAGCTGCCTGCTCCGGAGTCATTACAGCTTCAATTGAACTCATTGGCCTAAGTGGTGGAAAATCTACAATGGGGGCATTTATTGGCAGGAATCCAACATTGAAGGGGCCAAATCTGTGAAAAATTCTCCACCACAAACCATGATACAAGGTGTCTCCGGCATGAATGATTCTAAATCCCCCGCACTCTACAACCCAGCTGAGCTGGGGATCTCCGAATCCATCAACAGCAGGCACCGAAAAAATCCGAAACGGCCCGACTTTTCTTTCTTCCCACTCCCGGACAATTTCAGTTCTGAGTTTGTACTTATTAAATTCGAGCTCGGCATGCTTTGTCAGTGCCAGATCAGCATCATTGCCCATGGCGGCAATCGGTCTAAAAACCGGCGCACCTTTACTAAGGGCCACATTTAATGCCCCAGGGTCTGCGTGGTCATTGTGTAAATGCGTTAATAGCGCGACTGAGGCTGCGCCTGGTTTAGACGATGCCGGAAACCGCTCGGCAGGATTACGCATCATCGCCAACTGCGAAATATCTTGAACATAATCTATCAAAAGCGTTTCACCTGCACACTCTATTTCCACTCCGGCCCAACCCAGTCTCCGCATCCTAACTTTTTCCTCAGTACCCATAATTTTTTCTCATTTTTTATTGACAAGGCAAATGTGCAGGTAAAAAAGGAGCTGTTGATAGGCAGATATTCCTTAAAAGTTAGCAATTCTTCCTGTGCCGGGTAAACGGAAATACTATAGGGATTAAAGAAGGGTTTACTTGTGCTGCGAGGCGCATTTATCACGGTATTGAATGGGAGATATGCCTTCTCTATTGCGAAAAAACCGACTAAATGTCTGAAGATCATTGTAGCCCAATTGATGGGCAATTTCCTTGATGGAGGAGTTGCTGTAATTAATCTGCCTTCTGGCATGGATCATAATCCTGTCATGGATAATTTCACGTGGAGTACGTTTCAAGATAACAGAAAATAAATTGGCCAGTGTTTTTGGTGATTTGTTTAATTTTGACGCATAAAAAGCAACATCATGGTGTTTGAGGAAGTGGGAGTCGACCAGATAATTAAATTCCCTGATGATATCTAGTTGTTTTTTCTCCAGGTCTTGTAAATAGGTGGATTTAGTTAAAATCCTGACAGAGAGAATTAGCATTCTCTTAAGCATAGTTTCCAACATTTCTTTCTTCAGGAGACTTTCCTTAAGCATTTCCTTGGAGAAAATTTTCCATGAAGTCTCAAAATCCTCAACTTCATTTGCATTTAAAAGCAGCCTTGGGACGTGTGTGGCACTATAAAACAACAATCCTTTGCTTCCCACCTGGCTATCTTGATCAATCATGCAAAAAAAAGATTTATTGAACCGAATCATACGGGCACTACAGAGCCTTACATCATCGATTTTGTGAAATTCCGTTAAAAAGATAATCTCATTTTTTGCAAGTTGATAAGGAACCTTATCAATGGTTATTGCTAAACTGTCTGCTGTATTCCAGATAAAAGTCTTGTCCAATTTCCGGGCCTGAAAAACACTATCCTGATTTTCACTATCAAGTTCAGTAAGGCTGAGAAATTCTTTCGAATCGTTTTCGAAAACCATGATTACAAATATAACTCCGTTTTTGAAATAGTCAAGTACCTGACACCATTTGTCGGTCCTGGTGCCATTTTGTTTTGAGGAGATAGGATTACCGCGCTGTGCCCGGTGGTCCCTAAGGGGAGGAGGCTTCAGTTTATTTTTTAAACGCCGCTTTAATAGGACGTGTGGATGGTTTGTGGTTGTTCACTCAACCGATCTTAAATTTCTTTTCATAGCTGCAAACGCTATGTCCCTGATCTATATGTTAAATTCTTATTTATGCTATGAATTTGGTTTCTATAACTGAATTCACAGTCAGAGGGTCTGTTCTCACAGTGTGCTTTTTTTGGCAATATGTCCGTATTTAATTTTGGACTATGAAAAAAAATAAATCAATCATTACTTTATCAATAATTTTGCTCTTTAGCCTCTCATGGAATGCAAAAGCGCAAACTAAACAAACCATGCAAAGCCGGATTCAATCCATGAATGAAGAAACGGATCCAGAAAAAAATGTGGTTTCGATGCACAGTATTATCAGGGACTTCAAGCTTGACATGGTCAACAACTCTGAGGATATTGACAATCTAAAAGGACTGGTGGCGATTTCCTTTCTTAAAGCCGGTGCTTTTCAGAAATTTGAAGTCTACCTCGGTTTGATAAGCAACAAGTTTAATCAAACCTCTTATTTGAATTTTGCAGCATGTGATTTGTTTGAGAGGAAAATCAATCTCGATTACGCGAAGGTTCTGGCACAAAGGACTGTTGAACTGTATGATTCTTATAAGAATGACCCTTCAGCCAGGCCAGTAAATTTTCCTTTGGAAGATTGGACCTGGTTTATGCGAAGGGCGGCATATCCATATTATGAGACCTATGCAGAAATCCTTCATGAAAAGGGTGAAGACAAAACCGCATTATTCTTCGAAGAGAAAGCATTAAAAGGTATTGATCTGGAAGATGCGGGGACGTCATCAGTATCACTTTATACCGCTCTTTTAGCGTCACAGGGGCAAGAGGATAAAGTGTATGAGATCTTGCTGAAAAGGGCCAGTATTGGTAAATCAAGCTTAGATATGAATCTTCGACTCCGAAAACTATGCCTAAAGAAAATGGGTAGCGATAGGACATCTGTGTTTTTGGATTCTATTCAAAGAAACATCAATAATACGTACAAGGTTAAGATTGCTAAGAAAATGATGATTAATTTGAAAGCCCCGGATTTCAGTCTTTCAGACCTGAATGGAAAGCGTATAACACTTGCTAGTTTAAAAGGGAAAGTTGTTGTACTTGACTTCTGGGCCACATGGTGTACGCCTTGCATTGCTTCAATGCCTGCGATGGAAAAAATAAGTAAAGCACATCCCGAAGTCGTTTTCTTGTTTGTAGCTACAGGCGAGAATGGAAAAGGTGCGGTGCAACGCGTAGCATCCTACGTTAAAAAGACAAAGTTTCCCGTTCATGTGTTGATGGATATCCCTCTAAAGGGAACTCCGGAACTATTCCAGGTGGCATCGGCCTATAAAGTTGATGGAATTCCCACTAAAATAGTCATCGACAGAAAGGGCAAACTTAGGTTTTCGACAACCGGATACCCATCAGATACTGAGCTGATCAATGAACTGGAAGCGATGATCGCTGTAGCCAAGGGCCAATAGGCGGCCAAAAAAATTATATATAACATTATATTAGTAGTTTAAGAAAGGGATATGAATTTAGGTGTGTTTATTTTATTTTTTGTTACCTGTGTTCAAAATGTTTATTGCCAGCAGGTTCAGCCAGGAAAATCATACCTGCGTTTTGAAGCTACAGAACTGCCAGGCAGTCAGGTTAAGGAAATTGGAGAGGGAAAGCTGATTAAGGTTTATACCTCAGGTGGTTTTATTCGCGTTCATACCACTGCTGCATTCGATGAAGTAGCTCACAAGCTTTCAGTAAAGGGCCTCACAAAAGAAACTAAAGTCCGGGAGGGGATTGTTGTTTATCTAGCTGCCAATCAGACGTTTTCTATTGATGTATTGGACAAAAAGACCGATGCCATCCTGAGCAGCTATGTCATCAAAAGACCGAAGCTAATTCCTGAAATCAAGTTTTACCATCAGACAAAAAATAGCGAAAATCCTTTCTATATTTCATCCTTGAAGAATGATACTGATGAGCTCAGAACATCAGCAGGAGAAATAAAATTAAGCATTTCTGACAGAACTGATTTTAAGAATATGGAAGTGGAATATGCTTTGATAAACTTAAAAACAAGAAGATCTCTGCGTGGACTGGGCAAAACCGATTTAGCTTCTTTAAAGTTAATTGCAAACACAGATTATGAATTAAGGGTTAACTATGTGGTTCAAAAGGAAGGTCAACACATGATCTACATCCATGTAGAACCTTATTGGTATCAATCCGAGATCATCCATATGATATTGCCGGCCATCATTGTAGCTCTTGGTTTTCTTTTGATCATAAGAGGTTTAAGGCACAAGATCAAATCCTCAGAAAAGGAACAGCAAAAAAAGGAAGAGGCGGCGATCAGATTGCAGTCATTGCTAAATCCGCATTTTACATTTAATGCACTCAGTTCCATTCAGGGCCTGATGAATACCGATCGTATTGAGGAAGCCAATGAGTATTTGCAGGAATTCGGTTCTTTATTAAGAAAAACACTGGCTAAAAGTCAGCAGGTTTTTAACAATCTTGATCAGGAGCTGGAAATGATGCGCATGTATATACACCTGGAAGCTTTACGATTTAATTTTTCCTGGGATATAGAGCTTTCCAAAACGCTCCATACCTCCGATATAGTAATACCTACTTTGCTTTTACAACCCCTGATTGAGAACGCGATTAAACATGGTCTTTCAGGTCTTGGCGACAAAGGACGATTGCTGATCATTTGCAGGGAAGGGGAGAAAAAGGATACTTTTGTGATTATAATAAAGGACAATGGGACCTGGCTGGATAAAAAACCAGATTCAGGTTATGGCCTTTCTTTAACTGCAGAACGAATCCTGACCATTAATAAGCTGAAAGAAGAACAGGCAATTGTGCTTGATTTCAATATACAATCCGGCACTGAAGCTATTTTGACATTTCACAATTGAATCAATAATTAAATGATAACTGCAATAATAGTCGATGATGAGCGCATCAATATAGATAACCTGCAAGCTTTACTTGCCCGCCACTGTGAAGATATTGAGGTTGTGGCTACAGCGATAAATGCAGATGAGGCAAAAGTACTGATCCTGGAATTAGGACCGGACGTGGTTTTTCTTGATATAGACATGCCCGGAAAGAATGGTTTTGATCTTTTGAGATTGATAAAAGATCCCGCTTTTGATGTTGTTTTTGTTACTGCTTATGATGCTTATGGGATTATGGCGGTTAAATTTTCAGCACTTGACTATTTGTTGAAGCCAATAAATATTGCAGATCTTAAAGATACAGTCGCGAGAATAGTCCAATCCGTCCATGCCAAAAGATACAACCTGCGACTAAATAATCTGCTCAAACTGTTAGACAGCACCTTGCCGTATGAGCAGCAAAAAATTGCTTTGCCTACCCTGAAAGAAACCTATTTGGTTCCGGTAAGGGATATTATCCGCTGTAGCTCTTCAAATAACTATACCACGTTTTTTTTGACCAATGGGACGGAACATCTGATTTCAAAACCCTTATACGAATATGATGAATTGCTAAGTCCTTACGGATTTATACGATGTCATCAGTCACATTTGGTAAACAAGGCACATGTTATAAGTATTCTTAATGAAGATTCCGGATACCTGGTTATGGATTACGGGAATCAGAAGGTCCCTATTTCAAAACAGAAAAAAAGTTCGATCAAAATGTTGTTAAAATTATAACTTTTGAAGTTTGGCCGTCAATCTCATTGTTAGTGATACGTGCGTGAGGGATTACCTCGCTGTGCTCTCGGTTCAGATTTTCTTTCTTTCTTTTGGGGAAATTTTTGGGTTAGTATTTTGTTAGGGATTACCTCGCTGTGCTCAGGGATTACGTTGACGTACTCGGTGCAGATTTTCTTTCTTTCTTTCTTTCTTTCTTTGGGGAGATTTTTGGGTTAGTATTTTGTGAGGGATTACCTCGCTGTGCTCGGTGATCCCTGAGGGGGGAGGCTTCAGCTTATTTTTTTACAAATGCTGCGTCGCTACGCTCCCTGGCATTTTTTATTTCAGATGCTCTCCCGAATGAATTCGGGTCGCCATGAAATAAAAAATGCCGCCCTTCGGGGCAGCATTTGTAAAAAAAATAAGCTGGCGGAGAGTGAGGGATTCGAACCCCCGGAGCTATTACACTCAACAGTTTTCAAGACTGCCGCAATCGACCACTCTGCCAACTCTCCGGCGCAAAAGTACAAATCCTGCTTGATTTTGCAAATTCTGATTTGCTATTCTCTTTATTGGGGCTGATCCTCAGTGAATTTAAATTCATTTTTACTTCTGAAATTGGCTTTTTATCCGATTGAGCACTTCTGTCGCGCTAATTTTTTCAGCTTAATTATACGCCAGGCTAAATTTTAAATATATTTCATTTTTCTTGTAACGATTTATCCGTTACGTATACTTATTGGGTGTAAAATTTTTTAAAGGGCCCTGAAAACAAAAAATGAATGCAAATCAAAAGAGGATGATCATTTTAAATGTGTCGTAAACCAGTTTTTAAAAAAAATTATATAATGGACTAAATACATAAAGAGTGCAGCACAGGGAAAGGGAATTTCTTACACTTATAGAAATCCATAAAGGGATCATTCACAAGATGACCAGAATGTATATGGATTACAGAGAAGATCAGCAGGATCTTTTTCAGGAAATCATTTGTCAATTGTGGAATTCTTTTGATTCCTTTAAGGGCAACAGCAAGTTCTCTACCTGGATGTACCGTGTTGCATTAAATACTGCAATTGTTTTTCTTAAAAAAGAGAAAAGGAAACTGGACACCAGCCCGGAGCTTCCTGAAAATATGGCGGGGGAACAGGACCATTCCACAGAAAAAGAAATTCAGCTGAAACTTTTTTACCATGCAGTGCAGCAACTGGATAATATCGAAAAAGCAATTATATTTTATCATCTGGAAAACTATTCCCATAGGGAAATAGGAGATAACCTGGGGATTATGGAAGGGAATGTAAGGGTAAAGCTCAATCGGGCCAAAACAAAAATTAAAGAACTGATAAAAAAACAAGGATATGAATTTTGATGATTTAAAATCTGCCTGGGAAGAAGAAACTAATGAGGAACAAGGGCCAATAGGCCTGGAGGAGCTTAAAACAGCCAGGATGCCTTTAGAGCAATTGCGCTCAAAGATAAAATGTGAGTTTTGGGCGCATTGTGTGGCGATCCTGTTTACGGGATTGCTTCCTCAGATCGCAGGTTTTGCTGCGGGGCTGCTGATGCCTTTTTATGCATTATTTACCGTATATCTGGCCATCTGCATTTATTACTCACTCAAATTCTATTCCTTCTATAAGGGACTGTCGGTACAGTCTCTTCGTACCAAAGACAGCCTTTATGAGACGTATTATGGCATCAGGCTTCACCTGGAAATGTATAAGTCATATACCTACTCCTTACTGCCCTTTGCTGTTATTTTTGCATTGATGTTCATAGCGAGCGTAAACAATGGTAAGCTTATGACTATGGTGCTCAAAGAGCAGGCCGTTCAAAAAGAACTCCTGTTTGCGATTGTGACCAGTCTGATGGCCACATTGCTGGGCGTGATGCTGGTCACAGAGTTTTGGGTAAAGAAACAATATGGAAAATATGCAGACCAGATCAGAGCATTACTTGATCAGCTGAACGAAGCTTAACAGCCGGTTCAGCGACCTGCTCCTGGACTTCATCATTTTCCTGTTTTTTCCGTTTATAGGGTTTGGCATAACGGTGATGAAAATCCTTTTTTGAATCGTGATAGGAAGTCACCAGACCAAGCTTGTTCAACACCCATATGTAATACCAGGCAAAATCAATTTGATGCGGTAAAAAACCAGTCCTGGCACTTTTAGGATATAAATGGTGGTTGTTGTGCCACTCACCGGCAACAAATCCGGGCCACAACTGGTTGATGGACATGTCTTTCTGGTTAAAGTCTATTCCTGTTCTGCGTTTGTCTTCGCCTTTTCCATGTCCTTCGTAATTAAAAGTACGGACACCAACCGCCCAAAAAGCAGCAGAGGCAAATATAGTGCAGCCCAGGGCATGACCACCAATTAAAAAGAACAGCACATACCAGAAACTCCAGTTCATCACGCAGTACATTAAAGCCAGGCCTGGATGGGTCACAGAACCCCATTTAAGATATTGGGTATAGTTATTCGCATTTACCCCGGTATGCTTCATCAGGCCAACAGTGCGGTTATAATCTTCTTCCGAAAGACTTTTTGCAATGGGCTGGTGGTTGACATCTGCAAGAAAACAATATAAAAAACCACCTGAGGCATTGTAAGGATCTCCGGGCTGATCAGATTTTGCGTGATGCACATGGTGTGAAACCACATAAATCTCTTCAGGTATCATACTAATGGTTAAGTTCTGGGTCAAAAAGCGCCAGAATTTATTCCGGAAGGTATAGGCCTGGTGGGTGCAGTACCTGTGGTGCCAGATGGTACCATGCGTACCCATTGCGATCATGCTGTATATGAAAAATACAACCAGCAGCGGAATAGTGAAAAACTTAAAAAAGAATAAAAAAACAAGAGGTACCAGCAGGATTACCCTTGACCAGCTAAAAAAAGCCAGCCAGTTTTTTTTACAGCGAAAAATATTGAGTCTCTTAAAAAACTCTGTCAGCAGTTGTTTCGAAGTTGGCTTACTCAGCATCCCCTCACTATCGGACCAGCCATACACCGGCGGATCTAGTACTCTGTCCAAATAGGCCATTAAAATATAATTTTGCTGAAAGTACACCTAAATTTTGACATTATCATGATTATTCGGTGTTAATTGATTGTTAAGCTTTGATTTGCCTGTGCATAAAAATGATTATATGGCTTTTAAATAGCCATGATAAGGTTTTTACCGGACTTTGTAATATTGTAGTTAGCCGGAAAAACGTTCGCAGGGCAAGCTATATACAGGATGTCAGGAAATATGAAAATACATTTTCTGATGCTGATCGAAGATCAATCAAAGAAGATAATGAAAGGGAGCTTTAATTATTCTATTTTAACATACCGGGTGCCGCAAGCCTCTATACACATAATTGGACCAGCAGGGCTCATACTCAATACGCCTTTATCGATTTTATACCTGTAATTTTGTATAGATTTATCTTTTTTAATGAAAGAGAGTGTCACGCTGTCTTTTAGGGTGTAATTGGTATAGTCCGGATACATATTGCCATCCATTTGACCATTGTCCTTAAAACTTACATAATAAACAGGATTGGCTGAAACAGGCGCCCATTTTGCTGTGCCACTACCCGGATCATTGAGGCTTTCTGAAAGTTTCCACCGGCCACCAGTCAGTTTCTCATCAAGAACGAGTTTGTCCTTACTTTTACTGCAGGAAATAGTAAAAAGAATGGTTGAAAGCAAGAGTAATTTAGAAGTCTTTTTCATAATGGAGTTTTTGATAGAAACGGAATGTTTTCTTAAAACGCTACAGGATTGAAAGTTATAATAAACCTTTTTAAGGTAAAAAAAATTGTTTGAAATTTTAATTTCAAAAATGCACTGATGAAGAAATTCAATCTGTACGGGCAAAGTTAAATCTACAGAAAAAACCGAAATCAGGCCGGAGGTTAGCCGGATAGATAAGCCGGATCTGGGCTGGGTCTGGGTTGGATCTCCTTCGTGTATGGTTCGTTGGGATGCAAAGAAAAGCTAAACAGCAGCCATGCTTCTGCAGGGGGATGTTCAGGGGGCTGTTCCGGCCCATTTTCTTTTTTAAATTTTTGTCCCCTTTGTGAATTTGCAATCGTCATGGACTTAAAAATACATAAGCAATGAACAAGACATTAATCGTAAGTTATACACCCAGGAATGGTTCGTATACAAAAAAAGTACTGGGTGAATTTATAGAGCAGGTTAAAGAAAAAACAGAAATTACAGAGCTGGATTTACTGGATTCACCTCCCGACCTGTTGTCTGCAGCACATATAGCGTTGACGATGAAGTGGAACGCAGGGCAAAGGGAATTTACACCACAAGAATCTGTCATTCTGGAGCGCAACCATGGCATGGCCAATCAGCTGTTGAAGGCAGATTACCTGGTGCTGGCCAGTCCGGTGTATAATTTCAGTTTGCCTGCCATGGTAAAGGCCTGGATAGACGCCATTATTGTGAGCAATAAGACCTTTAGCTTTAATCCGCAGGAAGGTTTTAAGGGGCTGTGCGGTGATAAAAAGGCGCTTGTACTTTTAACAGGAGGTTTTGATTATGAAAATGGGTCAAGTGGTGCAAAGCAGTTTGCATCTGCTTTACTGACAGAAAACTTTAAGTTTATGGGCATGGAAACCACACAGATTTCGGCTTTTGGTTTGAACGAAAACTGGGATAAAGCAAATGCGATCGTTGAACAGGCTAAACAGGAAGTCCGGGCATTGGCAAATAAATGGTATTAATCCATTGTGGAGGTCATCAAAAGGAGTAAATTAAAAGCAATGTAGCAGGTTAACATTTTACAACAACAATAGCCTGGTTTTAATCGCTTCACTAAAGGAGGCAGCACTTTTAATTCGGGTTTTATCTTTATTGTTTAAGATAAAGATAAAGCCACCCTTAAAATACTTTTGTATTTCCAGGATTTTGTGTTTGTTGATGATGTAGCTCCGGTGGATCCGGATAAACTCAGGTGGCAGACGGTCTTCCAGGTAACTTAAAGAGTTGTCTAACAGTTTTTCGTCATCATGGGTGTGCAGGTATACATATTTGTCTTTCGCCTCAAAAAAGCAAATGTCACTTACCTGTATTAGAACGATCCGATGACCGGATTTAACGGGAATGGTGGTGATGTGGGCTTTTTTTTCTTCCCCTTTGATGAGCTCCTGTATTTTCGAAAAAACATCGGTCTGCTCATTTTTTCTGTCTATGGTTCGTTGGATCGTTAAGGCAAGCCGTTCAGAAGCGACGGGTTTAAGCAAATAGTCAAGGGAATTTTTTTCAAAAGCGGCCACCGCATATTCATCGTAAGCGGTTACAAAAACAACCAGAGGGCGGTGGGTAATTTGATTGACGACATCAAAACCGCCAATTTCGGGCATTTGTATATCTAAGAATACCAAATCCGGACATGTGGAATCAATAAGCGCTATTGCAGACTGCCCGTCTGAAGCGGTCCCGGTAATATTGA
Organism: Pedobacter nutrimenti; assembly: GCF_003208655.1. Classification (GTDB taxonomy): domain Bacteria; phylum Bacteroidota; class Bacteroidia; order Sphingobacteriales; family Sphingobacteriaceae; genus Pedobacter; species Pedobacter nutrimenti. Next base: position 279,032 of record NZ_QKLU01000001.1, read on the forward strand.
TTTGCGGAAATGCCTGAAGCTCATTTTGTAAACGCTCTATAGCAACGGGCTCATCATCTACGATTACGGTATTAATTGCTTTGAGGGAGGCTAATGCGCACATGTTTATAGGGTTTATTGATGAGTTCCAAAGAATAGTTGTTTTGATAAAGCAGGTTTAATTTGCTGATAATGATGGAAAGTCCATGCCCTGTTCCGGGAACATCCGGAAAATCCGGGCCCGAATCTGCTATAATTAATTGAAGTTGTTGATCTTCCGTATGAAGCTTAAGGGTAATGGAGCCCTCTCCGGCAGATTTTTCAATCCCGTGTTTCACGGCATTTTCAACCAGTGGCTGTAACAGAAAGGATGGAATGGGATAGGGCAGAAGTTCAGGGGCGGCCTGGATGTGATAGTTTAGCCGCTTCTCGTATCGGATTTGTTGTAATTGCAAATAGGTTTCTACAATATCGAGCTCGTCTTTAATGGGATGAAAACCTGTACTTGCTTTGTTTAAGGTAAACCTGAAAAAACTGGAAAGCAACAAGATCATTTTTTCGGCCTTCATCGGATTAGAATGAATCAGACCGGCTATGGTATTGTGGACGTTGTATAAAAAGTGGGGGTTGACCTTTGCCCTAAGAAGTTCGAGTTCGGCCTCGGCCTGTTGCTTTTCCAGTTGCAATAAACGGTATTGTTGGCTCATGAGCCTGGTATTTAAGCTTTCTTTTGTTTCCTCACTGACATACATCGGGATGCCGGTAACCAGTACAATCAATAGGTTGAGTACATAAATATTACCCCCGCTCAATAACACATACCGGCCGTCAGGTTTTAGCAACTCCTGGGAAAAAAGGGTAAATTCCGTACCAATAAGTGCGGCTGCACAAAGCAATACGATCATCATTAAAACCTTTAGGCTTTGGTGAGGGCTAATCCACAAGATGTGGCGGCGTTGATAAATACAGGCCATCATTAAAGCACCTATGGTGACCGCAGAAATTAAAGAGGTCGCAATGCGCTGCCAGTGTGGATCATAAACGATATACAGGTAAATCCCAAAAGAGAGGCCAATAAACAGGCTAGCCAGCAATGTTTTAAGGATTAGATGCATGATCAGTTAGCGGATATGGGTTTGATAAGTTGTTTTTGCCGGGATTTTGTTTCCTGGTTCAATCTAACGAAAATAATAAGAATCCAGCAAAAACCGATCACCGAAGGTAGGAATTGACTATAGGGATGGTATTGTGGGAATACGGTGCCGGCAAAGGCCGAAGACAATCCGCTTAGGGCGCTGATCATTTTGTAGGCATGTTCATATTTTGATGCCTTTTGTCGGAAATTAAAACTGAGGTAATTTTTAAGCAGATCGTAACAGGTAATCAGCCATAAAGCCCCGAGGGTCGAGTAAACGACAAGCGCTGACCAGTATAGTGCCGATGATTGTAAGCTGTACCAGTACAGACCGCCGGTTGTGATGACAATGAGGGGTAAAATGACATCTATCGGTTTGGCTTTAGCTCCATTTAACCGTATAGCCCGGATACCGCTAAAGCAATTGTAGCCACTGAGCAAAGTGATCACAAGTAAAAAACTGTTCCGCTGGAAAACAAAAATTCCGATCAGTCCGGTAGCGACCACCAGGCCCATCATCCAAAGAAACCATCGGCCCAGTTGAACGTGCCATCTTTTCCTTTTGTATAAGATTGCCGTAATAAAGCCCAGGACCAGTGCAAGCGTACCTGCAGCGACATGAATAATGATATTGGTGTGGTGAAAGAGTTGCATGTGTTTGTTTTAGGTTTTACTGCGAAGTACCTGGTTTATCCGGATTGGTTAAAGGTTTTTCCGACAGGATCGTTGATCGGGGCGATGAGTTCAGAAAAATAAAGGTTGTTTTCCTGAAAGGATTGGTCTCATTCGTCCTCTTATAAACTGTTTTGGGCGGATAATTGCTGTTGCTCATCATTTTTTTAATAGACCGCCGCCATAGAAAAAATACTTTAGCCCCAGAGAATTAACAAAATTTTTAGAATGATGAAAAAAATTAAGGGGCTCAGATGGAGCCTGTTTTTGGGATTTTTATGGAGTGTTTCTTTTTGCTATGGTCAAGGTGCAGAAACACAGGTCAGGGTATTTGGAATAAGGTCTGGAAATGGGAATGTCGTTTTGACCTTCTTTAAAAACAAGGAAGGTTTTGAAAAAAGGCAAGCCTTTAAAAAGATGGTCTTTGACAAAAAAACAATTTCCTCGGGACATTTAACCCTGGCGTTTAAAATTGAACCTGGAGTTTATGGCATTACCTTACTGGATGATGAGAATGGAAATGGAAAAATGGACAAGAATTTTATCGGAATGCCTAAGGAGGGATTTGGATTTTCAAACTTTTATATGGAAAGATGGAAAAGACCTACGTTTGATGATTTTAAAGTTAACCTGACAGCAGCTGAAAACACGGTGGAGGTTAAAGTTAAATACATGTAAAAAGCTTTTTTATAGTTTTTCCCTGAATTGGGTAGGCGTAGCTCCGGTCTGGCTTTTAAAAAAATTGGAAAAATAAGCATGGTCTACAAATCCAAGATCAAAGGAGATCTCTTTTATGGAAAGATCTGTTGAGCGCAGCATTCGTTTGGCTTCCAGTAAAACCCGTTTCTGAATGACTTGCGTGGCAGATGTATGGAGGTTTTTTTTGCAAAGTATGTTTAGGTAATTGGCAGATATATGGAGTTTTGATGCATAAAAAGCAACCAGTTTTTGTTCTTTAAAATGCCCTTCTATTAAGGCATTAAACCTGGTCAGCTTTGGATTGAGGGGATGCATTCTAAAATCATCAAAAAGATCTTCAGATGCTTTGCTGACCAGGGCCGCAATAACTGCGGCCCTGGCACTAATGAGATCTTTAAGCGGATGGGTACTGTGCAGTTCTTTTTTTATGGCATCAAATTCGTAGTTCAGCAACCTGAAATCATCGCCAGACAAAGGAATTACCGGATGGTTCATATAATTGCTGTGCGAAAAACGTAAGTAGGAGGCAAAACGTTGAAAAAAAACGCGGTCAATCATTAACTGATGTCCAATCGTTTGGGCACCAATGGCCCATTGATGTACCTGGCCCGGAAACAGCAGATGTATTTGTCTGTTTTCGATCTGGTAATCCCGAAAATCAATGGTATGGGTGCCCTGGGCCTGATCAAACAGAATGATGATAAAGAAATCATGTTTGTGCGGTTTTTCTATATGCCTTTCTCCATGCAGGTCGTTAAACAGCAACTGATCCGGGTCTGTCAGTTGGCCTTTTCTGAATTCCTGTATGCCAATAAGCGGTACATATTTACTTTCTGCTGCTGCCTTTGTCATTAAAACTGTTTTCCGTTTTTATTTTTCAGGGAAATTAATAAAAAACCACGAATGAACAGGAAAAGAACCTTCCCCGGCTATGGCTTTTACAAGACGGTTTTTTGTGTAATAGTTTTAGGGTTCAAGACTTGAAATGAATGTTACCTGTAATTTGGCGTGCAATTAGCGCTGTATAAATAAGTAATCCAGACTTTTGATCCTTGCCATAATTCCCCATCCATAATTTTTGGCAGCTATTCCGATCAACACCTCGTTATCTCCTTCCTTTAAGGGTAAATCAAACTCCGTATTGCCAATATCTAAAAGTCCGCCAGGGTATTTTTGCAACCGCTCTTCGGCTGAATTTTTATCGATATAGATTAATCTTTTATTCAGAAAAACATAGACTTCTTTGTTGAAGCCCAACTGCATGCCTACATGTTGTTGTTTTAATGACCTGATGGTTGTTTTAAGCCATACGTAACGCCTTTCTTTGGGATAACTAGTCAGTTCCCCTTTGAATCTCCGAATGAGGTTTATTAATCCGCGTCTTTCTGCATCTATGGGTTGCCATGGAGTGGCTTCTGAGGGAAGGTCTTCTGCTGTTAGTTCCCGTCCTTTTTCGAGCGTTTTAGGTGCAGTTACCATCCATTTGCGCATATAGGAGGGGTCATTGTCCGTCCAGTCGGGGCCTTCAAGCGGAGACAATTGCTCGGTAGCGCCAGGTTTGATCACCAGGTTTGCAAAATAGGCTTCTCCATCGAATGAGATGCCTCCCGTAGGGTCATTGCCCTCCAATCTTGACACTTTCAAAGCCGGCTTTTTAAAATCATTTACATACACCATCATCTGTAAACCTGAAATGACCAGTTTTATATGGTTCCATTCCTTGTTATGAATGGTGGCATATCCTCTAAAAGGTTTCATCATGTCCCAGAGGTTAACACCATGTATATAAGGGGTATATTGAATGGCATCATCCCTTTGACTGGTTTCATCTGGCTCCAGGCGCAGATATACGGTTTCAAAATTAAACGGATCCTTTTGATGAAAATTAATCGCAATCCCGTCATTGTAATTATCGGAAGGAGGAATCGCATCAAACTCTATAGTTCCATCCTGAAACGTGATGCCTTTTAGACCAACCGGGATGGTTTGCCTGCCAGGTGATTTCGAAATTTTCATTGCTTTAAACCCTTTGTAGGTCAGAAAGTCTGCTTTTCTCTGGGTAGTATCAAAGTATCGGGCATCAAAATTTACAACTATTTTTTTTCCGTTATCTTGTCCATGAGCAGGAAGAATAAACAGTGTGAACAGGGCAAACATGACCGTACAGCAGGGTATAAGACTCGTTTTTAACGCTACAGAAAATTTACTTTTTTTCATGGTATTTTCTTGGCACCAGGCCTAAAGCTAAATATATTAATAAAGCATTTTAATTATTCCCCTCTCCTTTATATTTAACATTTAAATAATGTTGAACACCGGTTTTATCTGGTAAATGATCCTGTTTTGTAGTTTGTAAATTTTAGATAGTAATAAATGTTTCAAGTCTTGGAATGAATCCTACAGGTGGCGGGACCTGTAATTGGCTAGTTTTGTAATACATATTTTCAAACCATGCACAGATCAGACATATCGCGTAAAGACTTTTTAAAAAAATCGGGATTGGGTTTTGCCGGAATGGCTATTGCGCCCGGACTATTAAATGCCATGGACATCTCGGCCCAGGGGCCGGTTGATAGAGAACACAAGCTTGGGAGCAAAGACTTTACTTTAAAAAATGTAAGGCTGGAAACAGGCTTTGAATATGAAGGCGATGAAGTTATTCATACCAAAACAGCATTGTTTTCTGTTGTGGTCAGCGAGGGGAAAATAAAAAGTATTTCGGCCAATTCGCCTAATGACGCCATGGCTTACGACGCAAAGGGATTGCTGATGCTTCCGGCTTTTAAAGACATGCACATTCATTTGGATAAAACTTTTTATGGTGGACAGTGGCAGGCAACCAGGCGAAGAACGGGGGGCGTAAAGGGAATGATTGCGCTGGAGCAGCAAATTTTACCTCAGATGCTTCAAAGCTCTACTGCCCATGCAGAGAAACTGATCGAGTTGCTGCAGTCAAAGGGCTCCTCTTTTGCCAGGAGCCATGTCAATATTGAACCGACCTCAAAACTCGAATCCCTGAAAAATTTGCAGAAAGCGCTTGAAAATAAAAAAGACAGCTTTGGTGCAGAATTGGTCGCATTTCCACAACATGGTGTTTTTTATACCGATTCAGTGCCTTATTTAAAGGATGCTGTGCAGATGGGAATTGATTTTATCGGTGGCCTGGACCCTTATAGCATTGATGGTTCAATTGAAAAAACGATAGATTTTACAGTCCAGCTGGCATTGGATCATGGTAAAGGTATAGACATACACTTGCACGAATCAGGAGAATCCGGACTGAAAACGGTAGAGTATCTGATCAAAAAAGTAAACGAAAACCCTGCTTTAAAGGGAAAGACATACATCAGCCACTGTTTTGTTTTAGGTAAACTGGAAAAAACAAAACAGGAAGAAATCGCTGAACAACTCGGTGCGGCAAATATGGGGATTGTTTCTACCATACCATTTGGCGGGTTGATCATGCCAATACCTGTTTTATATAAACACAACGTGACCGTGCTGACCGGGAATGACAGTATTATTGATCATTGGAATACCTGGGGTAGTGGAAGTGTTTTGCAGAAGGCCAATCTTATGGCGCAGCTTTATGGTTATTCTACTGAATTTTTGTTGTCAAGAAGTTTGAAACTGGCAACAGCCAATGTTCTGCCTTTAGATGATAAAGGGGTGCAGCAATGGCCTAAAGCGGGTGATGTGGCCGATGTGGTGCTTGTGGAGGCCAGTTGTTCAGCAGAGGCGGTTTCAAGAATATCGCCGGTAAAATCACTGATTACTAAAGGACGGGTTGTTTTTTAGGGGAGTTTTTTTGGGTGGTTATTTTCTTTCTTTTGGGTTCTTGTTTTGGTTGCTTGCTTACAGGGCTTGTTTTTCTTTTTTGGTGTTCATTTTCTTGGTTAGTTGCTTAGGGGGCTTGTTTTTCTTTTTTGGTGTTCATTTTCTTGGTTAATTGCTTAGGGGGCTTGTTTTTTCTTTCTTTTTTTTGGTTAGTGTTTTGGGTTAGTATTTTGGGTTGGTATTTTGTGAAGGATTACCTCGCTGTGCTCGGTGATCCCTGAGGGGGGAGGCTTCAGCTTGTTTTTTTACAAATGCTGCGTCGCTGCGCTCCCGGGCATTTTTTATTTCAGATGCTCCCCCGAATGAATTCGGGTCGCCCTGAAATAAAAAATGCCGCCCTTCGGGGCAGCATTTGTAAAAAAATAAGCTGGCGGAGAGTGAGGGATTCGAACCCCCGGAGCTATTACACTCAACAGTTTTCAAGACTGCCGCAATCGACCACTCTGCCAACTCTCCGGCGCAAAAGTACAAATACAGACTGGTTTTGCAAATTATGATGTAGATTTTTTAATGTAAACTTGATAACAACTTAAAACAGAGCATGAAAAAATGTGTTTTAAAGTTCGTTAATCCTTTTTGAATACGTTAAAATTAGGTTTAATGATTTTGACACTTCTTTTTGACAGGTCAACACTGGCATTCAGTTCAAAACCCATTAACAGGATAAAAGAGTTTAAATAAAGCCAGATCATAATGACAATCAGTGTACCGATGGAACCATAAACTTTATTATAGGAGCCAAAGTGGTTGATGTAAAAAGAAAAACCCCAAATGGAAATGAAAGCCAGAATGGTTGCAAGCCAGGACCCCGCGCTAAACAACCTCCATTTTTTGGCATGGGCCGGACCATAACGGTATAGGATGGATATGGTTATAAAATACAGTGCAGCAAGTAGGGTCCACCTGGTGAGCTGTATTAAATAGTAAGTGAAATTTCCTTTAATGTGCAGGCCGTTTTTAATGTAATTTAAGGCGACTTCACCAAGGGTCATGGCACCAATACAAATGATAACGGATACGAATATGGTTAAAGTTAAAATTAAAGCGATAAACCTTCTTTTTAACCAGGAACGGGTTTCTATAATTAATGAAGATTTGTTGAAGGCCATCATGAGGTTATGGACCCCATTGGTGGCAAAATAGATGGAAAATATAAAACCGAAAGAAAGCAGTTTCCCATTCTGTTTTTTAATAATTTCTGTTAAGGTTGTTTCAAAGGCATCAAATGCTTTATGCGGAAGAACAAGGGCAATTAAAGACATCAGCTGGTCCTGGAAACCATTGGGTAAAAAGGGGATCAGGGTAAACAAAAAGATAATCCCTGGAAATATTGCCAGCATAAAGTTATAAGCCAGTGAGGAGGCTTTATTTACCAGTGCATCTTTTTGAATTTCCTTAAAAAAAAAGGAAGCAACCGTATAGAGCGGAAGCGGACTGAAACCGGGCAGTACATATACCTTGGTCCAGTCAATAAACAGGGCATAAAGTTTTATCCGAAGTAATTGCTTGTGTACCCAGTCCATATCTCAAATCTACTTAAAGGATCATCAACTTGCAACCCACCCCCAGGGCGGTTTGCTTAAAAATATTTGGCCAATTTCTCCATGAAATTCTCCGGGGGCTGGCAGGGTTTTTTCTTGAGCATATCAAAAAATACAAGTATGGTAGAGCCAATGTTGATCAGCTCGTTTTCTTCATTGTACAGTTCGTAGTCAAAATGGATACGTACGCCCGGAAGCTCCTTAACCGTTGTTTTAATGGTGAGCTCCTGGTCATAGAAAGCGGGCCTGATGAATTTACATTTGAGCTCCAGCAGTGGCATCATAACCCCGGAACTTTCCATAGAACCATAGGTCATGCCCAGGCTCCGGAGCATTTCTACACGGCCGACTTCATAGTACTGGGCGTAATTTCCATTATATACATAGCCCATCTGATCTGTTTCACTATACCTGACCCTTATTTTCGTACTGTGGGTATACATATCTATCTGAAAATATTACGCTTGTTCAGGGCATCCCTGTATTTTTTTGCGTTGATTTCGTGCTGTTCTTTTGTAGCTGCAAAGTTATGATAGCCGGAAAAATCGTCTTTGGCACACATATACAGGTAATTGTTGTTGTCCTTGTTCAGAACAGCGTCTATGGCATTGATGCTGGGCATCATAATCGGGCCCGGAGGCAGGCCAGCATATTTGTAGGTGTTGTATTTGGATTCTACCCTAAGCAGGGCATTGGTTACCCTTTTAACCGTAAAGTCCCCATTGGCAAAAATGACCGTTGGGTCTGCCTGCAATAGGATGCCTTTGTTTAAGCGGTTGATGTACAGTCCGGCAATAACAGGCATCTCTTTATCAAAAATAGCTTCCCCGTCAACAATAGAGGCCAGAATGGTTACCTGTACCGGGGTCATATTTAAAGCTTCTGCTTTCTTTTTCCGCTCAGGGGTCCAGAACTTATTGTATTCCTTTAACATTTTGTCAAAAAACTCTGATGGACTGGTGTTCCAGTACATATCATAAGTATTTGGAATAAACATGGTGTAGATATTATCTGTTGTAAAACCATGTTTTTCAACCAAAGCGGCTGAATCCAGCAGGTGAATAAAGGACAGGGAATCTGCTTCCAGGTTTTTGGACAGGTAACCGGCAAATTCTTCTTTACGACGGATGTTTTGGAATTTTAATTTTACGGGGTCCTGATTACCTGATTTAATTTTATTGATTAAAGTACGGTTGTTCATTCCTTTAGCCAATTTATAACGGCCCGGTTTTAATTTATCGGCCAGGTCCATTTTTTCAGCAGCTTGTGTAAAGGCGGCCTGATCAATCAGGATGTCTTTTCGTTTCATTTCCTCCAGCAGCTGAGGAAGCTGGTCATTTGTTCTGATGTACAAATATTTTTCTTTCTCTGTAATATTTGGGGCAAAATAAACTTTATAGAATTTCAGTCCAAAAAATGCAGCTACTGCTGCGATGATTAAAAATATAATTAAAGCGGCTTTTGTTCCTGCCTTAACATTTTTCTTTTCGTTAGTCGTCATATGAGGAAATCCTAGTTTGGTTTGTTCGTTGCTTTGTTAGACAATACAATATTTATTGGTGTTCCGATCTTCACTTTTGATACCGAGTCAGAGAGTACGGGTGTTTGCATAACAATAACTGCATTTGCACTATCTGTAATGGCACCTTCATAAGTAATATTTCCAAGCATCAACATAGAGCCTTTTAGTGAAAATCTTGCTTCATCTTTTGTCAATCCTATTAAATTAGGGATGTCGACTTCTTCATTTCCGCGTCCATCTCCCAGTACCAGGTCTATCCTGGAGCCTTTTGGTAAAATACTTCCGGGTTTGATCGGTCTTCCGCCAAAAGAAGCTTCCAGTACCACATCTTTACTGACATCCGGTTTGTAGGTCGTATCCCCAACTTTCAGGCCAAAACTTTCCAGCATCGGCTGTACTTCACGGAGGGTTTTAAGTTCTATGTCCGGAAATTTTACATTTGGTGCCTGAGCAGTGTTTATGGTTAAATATATGGTCCTGTTGTCTTTTACAAAAGTATTGGCATCCGGATCCTGGTCAATCACAATCCCCGGAGGTTTATCCATAATAAAAACCGAATCGACCTCGTAACGCAAACCAAGTTCTTCCAGTTTGCTTACAGCCTGTGTAAAGGCTAGTCCTTTTAGAGCAGGTACATTAAGCCCCTGACCATGTTTTGTATAATACCTTAAACTAAAAAAAGCAATGAATAATATAGCGATTACAGTCAGAACAGCTGTTATGAGGTTGTTTCTGAAAGATTTAGTTTTTAGATAGGTGGTGAATTTGCTCATTGCGTTTTCTTATATCCTGAATATTTCAGCCAAAAATAGACTAAAAAAATATTTTATCGGAATTTAAATAACATCTGTGTTACTATTTATATTTTTGATGCAGGTACAGCAGAAGGAAGCGAAGGAGGTATTGATCATAACCTGAACGGAGGCTGTATGTTTAAAATAAATAGACAATTCTAATGAAAAAAATAATAGCGTTACTCACTGGAGGGACAACAGGCGAGTGGGTCGTTTCAGTTAAAAGTGCAGCAACTATAGCCCAAAACCTGGATCCGGATAAGTTTGATGTATATAAGATTATGCTGACCCAGCAGGGCTGGTTTTATGAACCGGCTGATTCTGTAAAGATAGAGGTGGACAGAAATGATTTTTCAGTGACTCTTAAAGGAAGAAAAATAAAGTTTGACGGTGTGTTTATTGCTATACACGGATCTCCGGGTGAGGATGGAAAATTGCAGGGTTATTTTGACATGCTGGGTGTCCCTTATACCACTTGTGATGCCTTAACGTCGGCCATCACGATGAATAAGGGCTATACCAAAGCGATTGTTCAGGGGATTGAGGAGTTGTTTGTCGCCAGGTCTGTACAGATTTTTAAAAACGGGGCTTATAAAACCGAAGAGATTAAAAAAGAGCTAAAGCTACCTTATTTTGTAAAGCCAAATAATGGGGGCAGTAGTATTGGCATGAGCAAGGTAACCAATCAGTATGATCTGCAAACCGCACTAGATAAGGCTTTTAATGAAGATAACCAGATTCTGATAGAAGAATTTATAGAGGGAAGAGAGTTTACTGTTGGTGTGGTTAAACTTGATGGTAAAATTACGGTATTACCAGTTACCGAAGTGGAAACGGCAAAAGAGTTTTTTGATTTTGAAGCCAAATATACACCTGGGGTAGCTACAGAAACTACACCTGCAGCTTTGAAAAAAGAGAGCCGGGAGCGGATAGAAAAAATAGTTACCCAGGTCTATCAGAAACTGAACTGCCGGGGGATTGTGCGCATAGACTTTATTTTGCAGGGCGGTGAAGGTGATTTTTATTTTATAGAGATCAATACCATACCGGGGCAAACGGCAACCAGTTTTATTCCCCAACAGGTTGCGGCCATGGGGATGAAACTCAATGATTTTTATACCAAACTGATTAAAGAAACAATAGGCTAAATCTTTTAAACAAAAAAGCCGCTCTGAATTTCAGAGCGGCTTTTTTGTTTAAACTTTAATGGTTTTCCACTTGCCTTTTTTAAACAGGATAAAACCTGTAATGGCTATGCCTGTTTCGGAAATCGGAACAGCCATAAAGACCCCGGTGGGGCCCATATTAAAATGTTTTGCCAGAACATAGGCCAGAGGGATCTGAAAAAGCCAGAAGCCGAAAAAATTTACCCAGGTTGGTGTCCAGGTATCACCCGCGCCATTAAACGTGCTGATGAGTACCATTCCGATACCATAAAAAATATAGCCCAGGCTTAAAATGTGAAGTGCATTTACCGCAACTTCCTGTACCATTTTATCGTTGCTGAAAAAAGCGACAAAATAAGGCGCTCCGATAAAGGTCAGCACCATCACGCAGCCCATGTAAATGACATTGTATTTTACCGTTTTCAGGACAGATTTTTCAGCCCTCCCGAGTTCTTTTGCGCCCAGGTTTTGTCCGACCAGGGTTGCCGCCGCATTACTCATTCCCCAGGCAGGCAGCATAAAAAACATCATGAGCCTTAAAGCGGTCTGGTACCCGGCAGAGCCATGGTCACCACCGGTAGTGGCCACCAGCTGGGCTAAAAAGATCCAGCTGCAGGATGCAATGATAAACTGGAAAATTCCTGGTGTGGCTATTTTTAAAAGCGCTTTTATTTGCTCCCATTGCGGTTTGAAATAGTGCAGCTTTATTTTTAAGGCACTTTTTCCGCTGGTCAGGTGATACACCTGATAGGCAACCCCAATTCCTCGTCCCAATGTGGTGGCAATTGCTGCTCCGGTTAAACCAAAAGCAGGAACAGGGCCAAAACCATTGATAAATATTGGGCATAAGATGATGTTGGCCAGGTTAGCCAGCCATAAGCTTTTCATGGCGATAGCGGCATTACCTGCACCCCTGAAAATTCCGTTGATCAGGAACAGGAGCATAATCACCAGGCTGCCGCCCATCATTAGTCTGGTAAAAGGAGTGCCATGGGCCGCTGTTTCTGCAGAAGCACCCATTAGCATTAAAATATCTTTTGCAAAGATAAATCCGGCAATACTGATCAGGATGTTAAATGTAATGGCAATCAGGATGGCCTGCATACCCGCTTTTGCCGCGGCAGCAGGATCTTTTTCTCCAATTCTCCTGGCCACAACTGCGGTTGCAGCCATACTCATTCCAATGGCAATGGAATAGATGATGGTCAGTACGGATTCTGTTAAACCTACGGTTTGAATGGCATGACTGCTGTTGGGCAGATGTCCGACAAAGAAAAGGTCAACGAGTGCAAAAATAGACTCCATGGCCATTTCCAACATCATTGGAATGGCCAGCAGCAATACAGCCCTGCGTATGCTGCCTTGGGTATAATCTAGTTCTTCGCCTTTAAGCGCTTGTTTTAAAAGTGTAAATATTCTGGATAGCTTGCCGGGGGCAGCTGTTTCCTGTTGTAGCATAATAAAAAAATAAGAATGTTGAACCTTGATTCAGCAGAAAGCTGAATGATAAAAAAATGCGGGAAAGGGGAGTCCTTTAAGCAGTTAAAAGGACAGCTGATGAAATCATATGCTGTATATTTTAAAGTTCAGAAACAAATATATATTCTTTTTTCGGATATGCTTTCTTTTTTTTAAAAATAACTAAATAGAACAGAAGCAATGATTTATGGTGTTTCCAGCTTAAACGCTGTAGGTTTTAATCATTTCTTCACTGACCCGGCTTGCCCTTCCGCTTGCAATATCAATCATCACATAGTCGAACCAGCCATCGGAAGAAATTTTTGCAGTTCGTTTGTTTTCGATTTCAAACTGTACCCTGCAGCCTTTTTCGTTAATGCTCAGGATTCCGGTACGGATCAGCAGGACATCGCCCAATGTTAAAGGCCTTTTAAAATCAACATGTGCGGTTTTGACCACCCAGCCAAAACCGCTTTTTAGAAAATCTTCCATGGGCATTTTATAAAATTTTTCCATCTGTTCGTACCTTGCGGCGAGTACATAGTCAAAATACTTGCTGTTGTGTACGTGATTAAACATATCAATATCATCTGGTCTGACCTTAAGTTCTGTTTCAAATATGCTGTAGCCCGTTTTTTCCATGAAAAATGTTTTTTACAAATTAACGGAAATTGAATTGGTAATTATTGCTAATCATCAAAACTTACACTATCTTTGCATCCAATTAATTAATTTATAAACACTTTAGTATCATTCAAGAAATGTATTTAAGTAAAGAAAAGAAAGCCGAAATCTTTAAACAACACGGCGAAGTAGAAACCAATACTGGTTCTGCAGAAGGTCAGGTAGCGTTATTTACATATCGTATTGCGCATTTAACAGAGCATTTAAAGAAAAACCGTAAGGACTTTTCTACTCAGCTGGCTCTTCAAAAACTGGTAGGTAAACGCCGCGGTATTTTGGCATATCTATTCAAAAAAGATATTGAGCGCTATCGTGCTATCATCAAGGCTTTACAGCTAAGGGATATCATCAAATAAAAGTACTTATATCGTTAAAAGCCATTCTATAAGGGATGGCTTTTTTACTTTAAAAATAAAATAACCACATAAATCCGGTGTGTAGAAAGAGGAAAACACACCACAACAAGTTTTAAATGAATGTAATAAAAAAAGCGTTCGACCTCGGTGACGGAAGAACAATTGAAATCGAAACAGGAAAGTTAGCTAAACAGGCAGATGGTTCTGTCGTTGTCAGAATGGGCGATACCATGCTATTGGCCACTGTAGTTTCTACGGTAGGTGCTAAGGCAGGTGTTGATTTTTTACCTTTATCGGTAGATTATCAGGAAAAATATGCCGCTGCAGGACGTATTCCTGGTGGTTTCCTGCGTCGTGAAGCCAGGTTATCAGATTATGAGGTATTGATCTCGCGTTTGGTTGACCGTGCGTTGCGTCCGATGTTCCCGGAAGATTATCACTCTGATACACAGGTGATGATTACTTTGATTTCATCTGATAAAAATATAATGCCTGATTGTTTGGCTGGTCTGGCAGCTTCAGCTGCTATTGCGGTTTCAGATATTCCGTTTAACGGACCAATCTCTGAAGTACGTGTAGCAAAAATTGATGGCAAACTGGTGATCAACCCATACGTTAGTGATTTAGAGCGTGCAAGCATCGACTTTTTAGTTGCAGGTACAGAAAAAGACATCGTAATGGTAGAGGGTGAGGCCGATGAAATTTCTGAAGTAGAAATGGTCGAAGCCATTGAGTTTGCACACAAAGCGATCATTGTTCAGGTTCAGGCACAAAAAGAACTTGCAGAGCTGGTTGGTAAAACGGTAAAACGTACTTATTCTCATGAAGACAGCAACCCGGAATTAAAAGAGCAGGTTTATAAAGCGACTTATGACCAGGTTTATGCTGTTGCTAAAAGCCAGACTTCCAAAGGCGAGCGTGGTGAAAAATTCGCAGCAATTTTAGAGGAATTTACAGCGACTTTAGGAGAAGAAGTGGATGATGTAACCAGCTTTTTAACTAAAAAATATTTCCATGACGTACAGTACGATGCGATCAGGAATTTGGTGTTGGATGAAGGAATGCGTTTGGATGGCCGTGATGTGCGGACCGTACGTCCAATCTGGAGTGAGGTAGGTTATTTGCCTTCTGCTCACGGTTCTGCGGTATTTACCCGTGGTGAGACCCAGTCTTTAACTACGGTGACTTTAGGATCTAAAGATGATGAGCAAATGATCGACGGTGCTTTCATTAACGGATACAACAAATTTCTGTTGCATTATAACTTCCCTGGTTTTTCTACTGGCGAGGTTCGTCCCAACAGAGGTGCCGGACGTCGTGAAATTGGACATGGTAACCTTGCCATGCGTTCTTTGAAAAAAGTATTGCCAGGGCTGGAAGAAAACCCATATACCATCCGTATCGTTTCTGATATCCTGGAATCAAACGGTTCGTCTTCTATGGCAACAGTTTGTGCGGGTACTTTAGCGCTGATGGACGCTGGTATTAAAATCAAAGCACCAGTGTCTGGTATTGCAATGGGCTTAATCACCGACGAGAAAACAGGTAAATATGCCATCCTTTCTGATATTCTTGGAGATGAGGATCATTTGGGAGATATGGACTTTAAAGTAACCGGTACTGAAAAAGGTATTGTTGCCTGTCAAATGGACTTAAAGATCAATGGTCTGAAATGGGAAGTGTTGACTGCTGCATTGAAACAAGCCAATGAAGCCCGTTTGCACATTCTTAATGAAATGAAGAAAACAATTGAAGTACCACGTGCAGATTACAAAGATCATGCGCCTCGTATTGTTTCTTTAACAATTGATAAAGAATTTATTGGTGCTGTAATAGGACCAGGTGGAAAAATCATTCAGGAAATGCAACGTGAAACCGGTGCAACCATTTCTATTGAAGAAGTTGGTAACAAAGGTATCGTTGAAGTTTTCGCGGATAATAAAGCAGCTATTGATGCTGCTGTTGGTCGCATCAATGCGATTGCTGCAAAACCTGAAATTGGTGCAACTTATGAAGGTAAGGTAAAATCAATTATGCCATTTGGTGCATTCGTTGAAATTATGCCAGGAAAAGATGGTTTATTGCACATTTCAGAAATAGACTGGACCCGTTTGGAAACAATGGACGGTGTATTTAAAGAAGGTGATAAGGTGACCGTTAAATTACTGGATGTAGATAAACAAGGTAAAATGAAACTGTCCAGGAAAGCTTTGATGCCGCGTCCTCCTAAACCGGAGGCTGCTGCTGAAAACAAACCTGCATAGTCTACGACAATTATAAAAACCCCGCCCTGGCGGGGTTTTTTGCTTTAAAGTTTTCTTTATCTTTACTGCACAAAACCAATGGTGCAGTTTGCTTGAAGACAAATGAACCAAATCACACAATTGAAAAATAAAAGATGAAACCTATAATTGCCCCATCCGTGCTTTCTGCTGATTTTGCCAACCTTCAGCGCGATATAGAAATGATGAATTCAAGTGAGGCCGACTGGTTTCATGTTGATGTTATGGACGGGGTTTTTGTACCCAATATTTCCTTTGGTTTTCCGGTGATGGAAGCCATTAAAAAATATGCGGTAAAGCCATTGGATGTGCACTTAATGATCGTTAATCCCGATCAGTATATAGAGCGCTTTGCCCAGGCAGGGGCCACTGGTATTACCGTTCATTATGAAGCTTGTGTGCATTTGCACAGGACCGTTCAATCTATTCATCAGTCCGGATGTAAAGCCGGAGTTGCGATTAACCCCCATACTCCAGTTGAATTGTTAAAAGATATTTTATCCGATCTGGACCTGGTACTGGTCATGTCCGTTAACCCTGGTTTTGGGGGTCAGAAATTCATTCCCAACACCTTGTCCAAGGTAAAGGAACTTAGGGCAATGGCTGCCAGGTTAAACCCCGACTTGATTATAGAAGTTGATGGTGGCGTTGGGATACAAAATATAGAAAGCCTTATTCAGGCGGGTGCAAATGCTTTTGTTGCCGGTAATGCTGTTTTTGCTGCTGAATCGCCTTCAAAAATGATTTCTGATTTGAAAAATATTTCTGTCGGGGACATTCGGATCTGACTTGAAAAAATCTGATTAATGCCATCGGAAAGCGCCTGTTTTCCGGGGATATCCTGCTGCGTTTCTCTCTTGTTTTGAGGGCTGGTTTTATTGAAAAAAATGCTGTTAAAGTTTAAGATTAGTGTCCGATTACTAATTTAAAACTATTACATTTACGCTCAATAAAATAGTATAAACATGAGACATAATTTTGGCGCAGGCCCCTGTATTTTACCTCAGGAAGTATTTAAACAAGCATCCAGGGCGGTTTTAGATTTCAAAGACGGCTTATCTATACTGGAGATTTCGCACCGTACACCAGAGTTCGAGGGTGTAGTGGAAGAAGCCGGAAAATTAGTGAAAGAATTGCTGAATGTGCCTGAAGGTTATTCGGTATTGTTTCTACAGGGTGGTGCCAGTTTACAGTTTGCAATGGTTCCTATGAATTTGTTGCCTGAAGGTAAAACGGCAAGTTATCTGGAGACTGGGGTTTGGGCAAATAAAGCAATTAAGGAGGTCGCGACTTTCGGAAAAGCAAATATTGTCGCTTCATCGAAAGACTCAAATTACACTTTTATTCCTAAGGATTTTACAATCCCTGAGGACAGCGCTTATTTTCACTGCACATCAAACAATACGATCTATGGAACAGAAATGTTCTCTGTTCCTAAAACAAATGTGCCTGTGGTTTGTGACATGTCTTCAGATATTATGAGCAGAGTGGTTGATGTCTCTGAGTATGATCTGATCTATGCTGGTGCGCAAAAAAATATAGGCCCCGCAGGACTGACTGTGGTGATTGTAAAAGATGAAATACTTGGAAAGACGGATAGAAAAATCCCTTCCATGCTCGATTATAAAGTTCATATTGAAGGTGGGTCCATGTACAATACCCCTCCTGTATTTTCTATCTATGTAGCCATGTTAAATTTGAGGTGGTTAAAGTCTAAAGGTGGCGTTGCTGAAATTGAAAAAGAAAATATTGCAAAAGCGAATGCTTTATATACAGAAATCGACAGAAATCCATTGTTTAAAGGAACTTGTGCGGTAGAGGACCGATCCAGAATGAATGTTTGTTTTGTAATGAACAATCCGGATCTGGAAAAACCTTTCCTGAAGTTTGCTGAAGATAATGGTATTGAAGGAATAAAAGGACACAGAAGTGTAGGAGGGTTCAGGGCCTCCATGTATAATGCATTGCCGATTACCAGTGTACATGCTTTAATTGAATTAATGCAGGAATTTGCAGAAAAACACCAATAAATTAGATTAATGATAAAGATACTCGCAAACGACGGGATAGATCCCGTTGGTAAATCGTTGTTAGAACAAGCTGGTTTTGTTGTAGATACAGAAACAGTTCCTCAGGATAAACTTGCCCAGGCCCTTAAAAATTACGACGGTTTAACGGTGAGAAGTGCTACAAAAGTCCGTCAGGACCTGATCGACCAATGTCCAAACCTTAAACTGATTGGACGTGGCGGGGTTGGTATGGACAATATTGATGTGGAATATGCCAGAAGTAAAGGACTGGCTGTTGTAAATACGCCTGCTGCATCTTCATTGTCTGTTGCGGAACTGGTTTTTGCTCATTTGTTCACTGGTATCCGTTTTTTACAGGATGCGAACAGAAAAATGCCTTTGGAAGGGAATACCAATTTCAATAACCTGAAAAAAGCTTATGCAAAAGGAATTGAACTTAAAGGTAAAACCCTTGGTGTAATTGGTTTTGGCAGAATTGGCCGTGAAACTGTTGCGATTGGCCTTAGACTGGGAATGAATGTTCTGGCCTATGACCTTTATCCATTTAGTGGAAATATAAGTTTATCTTTCCAGGGCGGGGTATCTGTTGATATTCCGGTGCAGACGGTCTCTTTGGAAGAAGTCATTGAAAAAAGTGATTTCATTAGCTTGCATACACCTTTCGCGGATCAACCGATTCTTGGTGCAGCGGAATTTGGCCGGATGAAACAGGGTGTTGGTATTGTCAACTGCTCAAGAGGTGGAACAATAGACGAGCAGGCACTGATTTCGGCTTTGGATAGTGGAAAGGTTGCTTTTGCCGGATTGGATGTTTTTGATCATGAACCTACTCCGGAGCAAGCCCTACTCAACCACCCTAAAATTTCCCTGACCCCTCATATTGGTGCTTCTACCAACGAGGCCCAGGAAAGAATCGGAACAGAACTTGCGAATTTAATTATCGCACATTTTAACAAATAATAGAAATCATAAAGGGCCCCTGTAAGGGCCCTTTATTGGTTATTGATCTCCATGCCAAATATAAGACCTTTTAATGCTTTAATTCCTGCGGTGCAGCTTCAGGAAAAGATTGTCACACGTCCTCTGGAGGATTACAGTGTCGGGGAAGCGAAATTAATTGCTTCTGAAAATGATTGCAGTTTTTTGCATTTGATTAACCCTGAGCTTGAAAATCCTTATTTAAGGGGTACACGGCAGGAACTGATTTTTAAAAGGATAGGAGAGAACGTGGATACTTTTTTAGAACGGAAAGTATTGGTAAAGCTGGACCGGCCTGCCGTATTCGTTTACCGGGTTATCCATGATGGCCTGCTGCAAACCGGTATCTGGACACTTACCCATATTAATGATTACCTGGAGGGAAACATTAAAAAACATGAACATACGGTAGAGAGAAGGGAACGGCTGCTTGCAGACTACCTGCAGCAGACAGGGCTGGATGCAAATCCGGTGCTGATTACCTACCACCCCGATCCGGTTATAGAAGAAATCATAGGCAAACACCTGCTGGAAACGCCTTTGCTTGACTTTTGCTTTAAAGATGGGACCCAGCACCAACTATGGGCCATTACAGGGGCCACTGAGATAGAAAGACTGGTTGAAGCCTTTGCAACAATGCCCTCTGTTTATATTGCAGACGGACACCACAGGATTGCCTCTATGGCAAAAATGGGTTTGCATAAAAAACACCTGCAGGGAGAGAGACATCAGGGCACCGAACTGTATAATTTCTTTACGACAGTGTACATGAGCACTGCAGAGGTAAAGGTCCTGGAATTTAACCGGCTTGTACGTGACCTTGGTGCTTTAAGTGAAGGGGATTTTATGGAAAGCATTAAAATTTCTTTTCACATTGAAACGGCTTCAGAACTTGTGAAACCTGCTGTACTGCATGAAATCGGAATGTATTTTAATGGTCAATGGTACAAGTTAAAACCTAAAAAGGGCTGCTTCGATGAAAAAAATCCGGTGGAAGTACTTGATGTAAGTATTTTGCAGAACCTGATCCTGGAACCCCTACTGTCCATTGATGATCCAAGAACAGATGCCAGGATTACCTTTAGCGGTGGGCGGATTCCTGTATCTAAATTACAGGAACAGGTAGATAATGGTTTGTTTAAAATTGCTTTTACTTTGTTCCCGACATCAGTAGAGCAGCTGATTGCTGTTGCAGATGCAAATGGGGTAATGCCTCCTAAATCCACCTGGGTAGAACCTAAATTTCTGGTCGGCTTGATTACCAATTATTTTAACTAAGGAAGCGGGTCAGTGCCCAATACCTGTATCCCAGTATAAGTTTTTGAAAAGGGCTCAGTTTAAAAGGATCCTTCTTGGAGTAACTTGGAAGCAGGGCGTTATTTAACCTGACCAGTATTTTGAAAAATATCTTCAGGAGACCGGTCATGATTTACCTCCTTATTTTTTTGATTTTCATCCATAAGATATAGACCGCACTCAACAGCAGAAGCACTAAAAAGGCGGTAACATACTGCCATATGCGGGTTTGTCCCTGTTGTTTTTCAGCTTCCTGCTTTAGTTGCTGGTTTTTATCCTGCAATTTTTTAATGGCCAGCATATAACGCTGTATCCGGTCATTGTTAATTAATGCTGTATTTTGTACCTGTTGCACCTGTACATCTTTATATTCCATTAATACTTTCAGTTCCCTGAAAATATTGTTGTCATTTAAGGCGATTTGTCTTAAAATCTCATTGGAATTTTTAATGTCGTTTTTGGTTTGAAAACCAAAAATTCCGGTTCTTGCGTTAAGGCTTTGTTCGTATTGACCAAATTTTGCGCTCCGCTGCGCAAGCAAAGTATTAATTTTTACACGTTGCAACTGATAGGCGGTGCTGTCGTCCTGTGCCATGGAGTTCAAAGAAACTACAACAAATAAGAGCAGCAGCAGGGGTTTAATTTGTTTAATCATTCTTTTATTATAGAAGCAAATTTTATGCCTTAAACCTGCTGTTAAAGTTCTTTACAGCCCTAAGGATGAAATTCTACCCGTACAATGTCTCCTAAATGGAGGCCAAGTAAACCACTGGCTTTGCCTTTATTTATGGCAATTTCCAGGTGATTGCTAATGCCAAACAGACAGAGTTTTTCTCCTTCGGGGACCTCATTATAGTGCCAGCTGAGCTGGGTGATGGTTTCACTTTTTCTAAAATAAAGGGTAAAATCCCGGTTGCGCTGTACCTTTGTGAAAAGGTCTTTGGTAATATTGGTAATGACGTTGCTAAAGGTGTCTATATAGATCACGCTTCCCCGGATGATGTCTCGTTCTATTACAGGATGCAAAAGCATGCGTTCTTCAATGTTTTCAGTGGGTACACCAATGTCTTTTAGCTTGTTGCCTTTGGCCAGGTGTACCGCTGCTTTAACAAAAATATCCACCAATGGAAAATGGAGGTACTTAAGGTCCTGCATAATATTCAATTCTACCAGTTCTTCGGGTTTGTGGTCAAACAACAAAGAGAAAATGCCATTATCTGCACCGACAAAAAAATGATCGTTATATTTTAAGGCAATGTATTTGGTGTTTTCACTAAAGACAGAATCAATACCAATCAGATGTACGGTTCCCTTAGGAAAATAAGGATAAACATTTTTTAGAACGAATGCCGCGTAGGAAATATTAAAGGAAGGGACCTCATGGGTGATATCAACAATATTGACTGTAGGCAAGATACTCAGGATACTACCTTTTAAAGCAGCCTGATAGAAATCTTTGGAACCTAAATCTGTCGTTAAAGTGATAATGGCCATTAAAAATTGAATATTTATTCTTAACCTTGCGTAAGCGGCAAATCGCCTACAAATATTCAATTTTTATATCAAAATATACACCTATATCTAAAAAACAATATTTTGAACGAATTAAAACTAACACTGGAATCGGTAGATCCGGCACAATTTTGGGGAACCAACAATGAGCATTATGAGTTGATCAAACATGCTTTTCCGAAACTTAAAATTGTTGCCAGAGGAAATGAAGTAAAGGTATTGGGTGAGGAGCAGGAACTTAGCATTTTTGAGCTTAAGTTTAACCAGTTGATCCGGCATTTGGAGCAGTATAGCTCTTTAAGTCCGAATGAAGTGGAGTCTGTTTTGTCTATCCGTAAGAAGGCGGCAGAAGCTGAGCCTGCCCCGGAAAAAAATAATTCTGGAGGCGGCGAGGTGATTGTTTTCGGTACCAATGGCCTGATGGTAAAAGCACGTACGGCCAATCAGCGGAAAATGGTAGACAGTATTGTAAAGAATGATGTTTTGTTTGCAATTGGACCAGCCGGAACCGGTAAAACCTATACTGCTGTCGCTTTGGCTGTAAGGGCATTGAAAAATAAAGAAATCAAACGGATCATTCTCACCCGGCCTGCGGTAGAAGCAGGAGAAAGCCTTGGCTTTTTGCCTGGAGACCTGAAAGAGAAGGTAGATCCCTATTTGCGCCCTTTGTACGATGCACTTGATGATATGATTCCTGCAGAAAAACTAAAGCTTTATCTGGAGAACAGGACGATCGAAATTGCGCCCCTGGCCTTTATGAGGGGAAGAACGCTTGACAATTGTTTTGTGATCCTGGATGAAGCCCAAAATGCAACGGATTTACAGTTAAAGATGTTTTTGACCAGGATGGGGCCAACTGCAAAATTTATTGTTACGGGTGATGTGACACAGGTGGACTTACCCAAAAAACAAATGTCAGGTTTGTACAATGCATTAAGGATCCTGGACGACATACCAGGCATTGACATCATCTATCTTACCGGTGAAGATGTGGTCCGGCATAAACTTGTAAAAAGAATTTTAAAGGCTTACGGCGATATTCAGTAAATAATAATAAATGCCATTTGGCGAAACAATGAAAGCGATAAAAGAGACAAATTTTAATTTTCCAAAACAGACGAACTTTTATAAGGGCAAGGTAAGGGATGTATATACCATCGATAACCAGTATATGGCCATGGTGGTTACAGACCGTATTTCGGCATTTGATGTGGTATTGCCCGAAGCGATCCCATATAAAGGGCAGGTACTGAATCAGATTGCGGCCAAGTTTTTAACTGCGACCAGCGATATTGTACCAAACTGGGTTATTGCAGTGCCCGATGAAATGGTTACCGTTGGCCGTATCTGTGAGCCTTTTAAAGTAGAAATGGTCATCAGGGGGTATTTGGCTGGTCATGCCTGGAGGGAATATAGTGCAGGAAAAAGAAGTGTATGCGGAGTTTCTTTGCCTGAAGGATTAAAAGAAAATGATCCTTTGCCAGAGCCCATCATTACACCAACAACAAAGGCTGCTGTAGGACATGATGAAGATATTTCAAGAGCAGATATTCTAGCAAAAGGCATTGTTTCGATAGTTGATTACGACCAGCTGGAAAAATATACAAGGGCCTTATTTCAAAGAGGGACAGAAATGGCGGCTGAACGCGGATTAATTCTGGTGGATACCAAATATGAATTTGGCAAAGTAGGAGAGGACATTTATCTGATTGATGAAATTCATACTCCGGATTCTTCCCGTTATTTTTATGCAGAAGGCTATCAGCAAAGACAGGCTGCAAATGAACCTCAGAAGCAACTCTCCAAAGAATTTGTCCGTAAATGGTTAATTGAAAATGGTTTTCAGGGGAAAGACGGACAGGTTGTGCCCGAGATGACTACGGCGGTGATTGAATCCATTTCTGAACGCTATATTGAGTTGTTTGAAAAAATAACCGGTGATCAGTTTGTGAAGAATGCCTCTGATAATGCCATTAAACGAATTGAACAGAATGTGACAAATTGCATCAGCGATCTGGAATCCAAATAGGAGGTATAAAGATTGTTGGGCAGGATAGCGGATTAATAAGTATAAAATCTTATTTTCGTAATAAATAAAATTCAATACTATGAGGTTTTCAGTAGATAAACATGAAAAGTATGTCGTGATCACATTAAATGAAAGCAGTTTCAGTAATGAGATTACGCCAAAGTTGAAGTCTGAGTTTATTTTATTGAACGCAGAGGGATATTGTAACATTGTGCTGGACCTGTCTATGGTCCAGGAGTGCAGTGATTGTCAGGATTTGAGTAGTTTACTGGTGGGCGACCGCCTTTGTAAAAAAGCAAATGGTCTTTTTATTGTGACCGGTATTCATCAGCAAATTGCAGAAATTATAGAAATATCAAACCTGGGGCAATCCCTGAATATTGTTTCAAAACTGGATGAGGCGACTGATCTGATCTTCATGGAAGAGATAGAGAAAGAGTTATTGGGCAGTTTTGATCAGAAGAATTAATGAAATTTGAAGTTACTATTTTAGGCAGTAGTTCTGCAACACCCGTATACAATAGAAATCCAACTGCCCAACTTTTAAATTGTAATGAAAAATTTTATTTAATTGATTGTGGTGAGGGTACCCAGCAGCAGCTGATCAGGTATGGTATTAAAGCCAGTAAAATAGATTATATTTTTATCAGCCATTTACATGGCGACCATTATTTTGGATTGGTCGGTTTGTTGTCCAGCATGCATTTAAACGGACGAATTAAACCACTTCGTTTGTTTGGGCCTAAGGCATTGCTGGAAATACTGGAATTACAGTTTAAATATTCTGAAACTGTAATCAGGTACGCGCTGGAATTTGTTCCGGTAGAAGCTGACCATTCCCGGATGATTTTTGAAAATGCAGACCTGACGGTGGAAAGTATTATTCTAAATCACCGGATTCCCTGTACAGGCTACAAATTCATTCAAAAGAAAAGACTGCGTAAACTCCTTATTGAAAAACTGGAAGAGGCGCAGATTACTGTAGAATATTTTCCTCTTTTAAAAAGAGGGGCCGATTTAACCTTTCCCGATGGAAGGGTGATTCTCAATAAAGAGTATACCATGGACCCGGATGAACCAAAAACATATTGTTATTGTTCAGATACTTTGGCTGACGGGAGCTATATGGCGCAAATTAAGGGTGCTACAGCTTTATATCATGAGGCAACTTTTCTTCATGACATGTTGGACCGGGCAAATCAAACGCACCATACCACAGCCCTGCAAGCCGGAGAGATTGCAAAAGAGGCAGGAGTGGAGCATTTGCTCATCGGACATTTTTCATCCAGATATAAGGTTTTACAGCCTTTACTGGACGAAGCGAGGTCTGTTTTTGAAACGACAGAACTGGCTATAGAAGGAAATACTTTTCAGATCTAATAAAAAAGGCTTCGTAATTTACGAAGCCTTTTTTATTAGATCTGATCTCAGATGATTATTTATCTTTTTTGTTCCCTCCACCAAATACAGAGAAGTGAACATAACGTTTTGGATTCTCTTTAAGATCAATTAACAGGTTATCCAGATTTTTAGATGCATTGTTCAGGTTGTCGTACATTTTGGTGTCATTGATGAGCAGCCCAAGGGTGCCATTACCATTGTTGATTTTACTGACAACTCCTTGAAGTTCATTCATCGCTTTATTGGCGTTGTCTATGGTTTGCTTGAAGTTTGCAGCTGCAATTTGATCCGTAGCCGTGTTCAGGTTTTTCATAATGGCATTGATTTGCACATTATTGTCTTTGAAGTTTTTGGAAATAGATTCCACATTAGCCAGGATGGCTGAAATTCTTGTTCCCTCAGAACCCACCAGATGGTCCACCTTTTTGGAAGTACTTTCCAGAGAACCTAAGGTAGCGGCAATGCTATTGAAGCTTTTATTGACATTTTTCTGGAAATCAGGATTCATAATGGCATTGACACTGGTCAGGATCGAATCCATTTTATCAATAATCAGTTCTGCTTTTTTCTGAACAGGTTGTACAGCCTCCATTAAATTTTTAGCCACATTGGCATTTAATGTATCACCGTCTTTTGCATAAATCTTTCCATTTCCCAGCGCCATGATAATTGCCTTGCTGCCCAGCAGGTCTATACTTTCCAGACGGGCAACACTATTGGTTGGAATTTCATATTTGCCTTTAATCTTTAAAGTGGCCAGAATTGTACCATCTGGTTGTAACTGGAGTTTATCTACACGGCCAATCTGATACCCATTAATTAAAACCGGTTTGGAAACATTAAGACCATCTACACGTGAATATTTCGCATAGAGAACAGTTTCATTCGAAAAGATGGCATTTCCTTTAAGGAAGTTATATCCAATAATTAATAAGGCTATGGAGAAGGCTGCTAGTATGCCAACTTTAGTTTCGTTTGCTATTTTCATATTTTTTACTGCTCTCAAGAGCCTGGTGGTCTGGATATTTTAGTTTGTCTCGTTTCCTTTTTTGTATTCTTTAACTGCCTTAAAAATAGAATTTACAATTTCTGCCTGTCCTTCTGCAGAGTTCATGTATCTCTCCTCCTCGGGGTTGCTGATAAAACCAATTTCGGTTAAAACAGCAGGTAAGCCACAGCGCTGTAAAATCAAAATCCCCTGTTCTTTAATCCCTCTGCTTATCCTGTTGTCATCTTTGGAATAATTGCGTTGGATTAACCGGGCCAATTCCATGCTTTTGTCCCTGAACTTATTCTTAAACAAAGATAAGATAATAAATGTTTCGGGATCATTGGGATCATAACCATTATAGTTTTGTTTATAGTTCTTTTCCAGTTTAATATCTGCATTTTCTCGTATGGCCACATCCTGCTCATTGATCCTGTGCATACCCGCAACAAAAGTTTCTGTACCTTTGGTCGTTTTGTTTTTAACATATTCATAAACAGGAACTTTTTTGCCTTTTTTGTAGGTGTAATCTGTTACAACCCTCTCATCTGGCATAGAATTGCAGTGAATGGAAATAAAAAGGTCTGCCTTTGCTTCATTGGCGATTTCTGCCCGGCGGTAAAAATCAACATCCACGTCTTTTTTTCTGGTATACAGGATTTTTACATCCGGCATATCCTCTTCAAATTTCTTCCCCAGTTTTAAGGCCACTTGTAAAGCAATGTCTTTTTCATAGGAAAAAGCACCGTGGGCACCGGGTTTTCTTCCGCCGTGTCCGGCATCGATAACAATTGTTTTAACTCTGTATCCGGTTTGAGAGAAAGCAGCAAGGGAAACAATCAATAATAAAAGCGAAACTGTGCATGTTTTTAACCGGAACGTCATCTATATTTTTGTTTAGGTAATCCTTGTTGGTTAAAATAAATTTTAGTTTCGCTCTACAGAGGCTTTATAGTTTTGAATGGCTTTTAGAATTCCATTCGTGATTTCAATTTGACCCGCTTCGGAGTTCATGTAATCTTCTTCTGTCGGATTACTGATGAAACCAATTTCGGTAAGCACAGCAGGCATACCGGCCCTGGCCAGAACAGCAAGACTTTTTTCCTGAACACCACGATCTATTCTGCCTGCATTAATGTACTGGTCCTGAATAAATTTGGCCAACTTTAGGCTCTGGGTCCTATAGGCATTTTTCATCAGGGAAAGAATAATATAGTTTTCCGGATTGTTCGGGTCAAAACCTTCATAGTTTTCTTTATAGTTTTCTTCCAGTAAAATGGCCTCGTTTTCTCTTTTGATCACATCATCCTGCTCGTTCATCCGCCCTATACCGGAAACAAAGGTTTCTGTTCCTCTTGTAGAGGTACTTTTTCTGCTGACACTTTCGGTAATCGGAATTCTTCTGCCTTTTTTTCCTTTTCTGTATCCGGTAACAATTGTTGACCTGTAGACAGGCATATCATTACAATGTATAGAAATGAAAAGATCGGCTTTTACCTTATTGGCCAGACCGATTCTATCATAAAGAGGTACAAAAACATCTTCTGTTCTGGTGTAAACCACTTTAACATCTTTTAGGTTTTCTTCAATGGCCTTACCCAGTCTTAATGCTGTTTTTAACGCGACATCTTTCTCTGTGGAATAGAGCCCTCTTGTGCTCCCGTCCTTGCCTCCATGACCTGCATCAATAACGATAGTTTTTATTTTATAATCTTGCGTAAATCCTTGATAGTTAGAAGATATAATAATAAGTACAGAAATAAATGCGATCAATATTACATTTGGTCTAACCAATGCTATATTTTTCATTAATTTTGAACGTTTTGGATTAAACATTAATGCAAAAATAACATTCACAGACGAATTTGAAACTTTTACGCAATATCATTTTATTAAAATCATTTCTTTTACTGTCCGCTATTGGCAATTACGCTGTTGCGTTTTCTGGTTTTTCGGCCTTTCAGGTTCCTCAAAAGCAGGATACACTTAAAAGGGACACTACAAAAAATAAAGCCAAAAAAGATGCCGAGCTGGATTCCAAAGTAGAATATAAAGCACAAGACTCTACAAAATATAGTAAGGATAGAAGTATTATTTATCTGTATGGAAAAGCGAGGGTTATTTATCAGTCCTTTGAACTTGATGCGGATTACATCAGATACGATTCAAAAACCAATGTTATTTTTGCAAGCGGACGTAAGGATGCTAAGGGGCACTATATTGGAAAGCCGATTTTCAAAATGGAAAAGGATGGCTCTTCTGTAGCTGATTCTTTGTTTTATAATACCAAAACAGGAAAGGGAACGGTTTTTAATGCCTTTACAGAACAACAGGGGAGTTTCTTTTCGGGGGGACAAAGTAAAAAACAACCCGATAATGAAGTGCATGTAAAAAACATGATTTACAGTACCTGTAATTTGCCCCATCCGCATTTTGGCTTTTTTATTACTAAAGGGATCGTGACCGAAAGACAGGTGATTACAGGACCAGTCTATCTGGAGATAGAGGATATTCCATTGCCGCTGGCACTTCCATTTGCTTTTTTCCCCAAGCCTAATAAAAAATCTTCAGGAGTAATCCTGCCCAGCCCTGGTGAAGATGCGAATCAGGGCTTTTTTCTTAGGGATGGGGGCTATTATTTGGGCATTAGCGATAACTGGGATGCCAAACTGCTCGGAACAATTTATACCAAGGGATCTTACAGCTTATCAGGTGCTTCCAATTACTTAAAGCGCTATAAGTATGGAGGGAATATCCTTTTAACCTATACCAGTACAAAGTCGGGTGTAGAAGGAACGCTGGAAAACAGGCCAAGAAAGGATTTTAACATTACCTGGAACCATAGCCAGAACCCTAATGCGCATCCGGGCTCGACGTTTAGCGCCTCGGTGAATGCGGGTACTTCTTCATTTTATCAGAACAGTGTTGCCACAACCAATTATAATCCCAATGCGATTTCTACAAATGTTTTACGGTCCAGTATCAGTTACAGTAAAACGATGGGC
Source organism: Pedobacter nutrimenti (assembly GCF_003208655.1). Taxonomy (GTDB): domain Bacteria; phylum Bacteroidota; class Bacteroidia; order Sphingobacteriales; family Sphingobacteriaceae; genus Pedobacter; species Pedobacter nutrimenti. The sequence continues at coordinate 308,396 of NZ_QKLU01000001.1, forward strand.
ATCTTTAACTTGAGCACTAACGTGGGTGCCAGTCAGGAAACCCAAAGCAAAACCGTGAGTTTGACTTTGCCGCAAATTAACCTGAGTATGACCAGTATAAATCCTTTTGACTCAAAAAATAGGGTGGGCGAGCAAAAGTGGTATCAGAAATTCAACCTGGGGTACAATATGGATGCGACCAACTCGGTCAGTACCAGGGAAGACCTTTTGTTTGGAAAAGGTGGACTGAAAAGATTTCAAAACGGATTTAACCATAACCTGACCGGGTCATTGCCTTTTAACGTTGCGAAGTATTTTAATTTTACGGTAAGTGCAAATTATAATGAACAATGGCATTTTCAAACCTTGCGCCAAACTGCCCTTAGAATTTTAAACAGGCCCGATTCTATTGTGTATGATACCATTTCAGGATTCAAAAGATCTGGTGAATATAACTTGAATTTAGGTTTGACCACCAAAATTTACAACACACTTCAATTTAAAAAAGGGGGAAAAATTCAGGCCATTCGTCATGTGATGACCCCTAATATTGGTTTTAGCTATAAACCGGATTTTTCAACTTTCAGCAAAGGATATTATAAACCTTTATTATACCAGGATGGCACACCAGTCTGGGACCCTAGTTTTAATGCTCCCAAAAAATATTCTATTTTTCAAAATACACGTTACACAGGACCCGGACAGGGACAAACCGCTGCAATTAATTTCGGTTTGACAAATGATGTGGAGTTGAAGGTACTGTCTTCCAAGGATACCACAGGAACGGGAACCAAGAAAATTCCGATCATACAGGGTTTAAATATTAACAGTGGTTATAATTTTTTGTTACCGGCTTATAAACTGGCCGATTTTAGCTTCAGTGGAAGATCCCAGTTTACGGAAAAGATTGGGATTAACTTTAGTGGCTCTTTGACACCTTATGATACCAAAACAGTTCCGGATTCCATTACCCATATTGGTAATACGAAAGTTTTGATAGACAGATACGTTTGGCAGAATGGCAAATTGCCAAGGTTAACTGCCTTTGGCTTTTCATTTGATTATAGCTTTAACCCTGCTTCCTTCAAAAAAAGACAGGATAACCTCGATAAAATGCAAAACGGGGTTGCAAAACAAGGTCTGTCCCCGGAACAGGCCGCAGAGCTGGCAGCCATTAGCCGCGATCCAAATGCCTTTGTGGATTTTAATATTCCCTGGAACTTTGCATTTGCCTATAGTTTTCAGTATAGTGCAGACAGAACTGGGTTAAACGGAAGAACCTATAATACCTTAACCTTTAACGGGGATTTTAATGCAACTCCAAAATGGAAGGTGCAGTTCAATTCCGGCTATAACTTTGAGACAAAAAACCTCGCCTTAACCACCTTTTCCATTTACAGAGATTTGCATTGCTGGGATATGAGTTTTCAATGGGTCCCTTTTGGTACCTATAGGATGTATTCTATGACGTTAAGGGTTAAAGCTTCTATTTTACAAGATCTTAAACTGAGTAAACAGGCGAGTTCCAATTCCCGCTTTTAATTGATCATTTATGTTAGCTGAAATTATTACTATAGGCGATGAAATTCTAATCGGACAGATTGTAGATACCAATTCTGCCTGGATGGCCAAACAGCTTAACCTGATTGGAATGAAAGTAAAACAGATTACTTCGGTTTCCGATGATGCTGAGCATATTATGCAGGCACTTTCTGAAGCAAGAAAAAGGGCCGAAGTGGTATTGATTACCGGTGGGCTTGGTCCAACAAAGGATGATATTACCAAAATAACGCTGGCCAAGTATTTCAATATGGGTTTCAGACGGGATGAGCAAACTTTAAAACATGTAGAATCTATTTTTGAAAGGTTCAAAAAGCCCATGCTGGACATCAATAAAAAACAGGCAGATGTTCCCGATGGCTGTCTGGTGATTCAAAATAAGAATGGGACAGCCCCCTGTATGTGGTTTGAGCATCAGGGGACAATTTTTGTGTCTATGCCAGGCGTACCTTTTGAAATGATGTACCTGATGGACGATGAAATTTTGCCAAGATTGAAAAAGGCTTTCCAGCTTCCGGTGATTTATCATAAAACCATTTTGACTGTAAATATTGGTGAGTCTTTTCTGGCCCAGGAAATAGAAGAAATTGAAAACAGTCTGCCCTCATTTATTAAACTTGCTTATTTGCCAAAATTAGGGCAGTTGCGTTTACGGTTAAGCGCCTCAGGAGAAGACGAAGTATTGCTTAAAAAAGAAGTTGATCATTATGCTGCACTGATTATAAATAAGATAAAGCCTTTTGTGGTCATTGATCAGGACCTGCCACTTGAAAAAGCTTTGCTTGATCTGATGGAGTCAAAAAACATAACCCTTTCAACTGCAGAAAGCTGTACAGGTGGATACATCGCCCATCTGATTACACAGCATCCGGGATGTTCTGTTGTATATCAGGGCGGTGCAGTAACCTATTCTTATGAACTGAAAGAGTCGGTTTTGGGCGTTTCTAAGAAGACTCTTGATCGTTATGGAGCAGTAAGTGAGCAGACGGTTGAAGAAATGGCCCTGGGGGCTTTAGCGCATTTCAAAACGGATTATGCAGTTGCTGTAAGTGGCATTGCCGGACCCGATGGCGGAACAGAGGATAAGCCGGTTGGAACAGTATGGATAGCTGTTGCAGGTGAGGGAAAAGTAAAAGCTAAATTGTTCCATTTTGCAGGGAAAAGACTTCAGAATATAGAACGTTCTGCGGTAGCTGCATTGGGCATGGTCTTAAATCTGGTCAGAGAAAACAGACCAATATAAATTTTGTTATTTTATGGATTTGAAGAATAAATAACAATCTGTTTCAACTTGGCTATCATTAAGTCTGTAAAAAGATTTACTTTTGCAGCGGATAACGAATTATAAATTTACTGTAAACCAAAATGGCTCAATACGAATTACTGTTACCCAAAATGGGAGAGAGTGTTGCTGAAGCAACCCTGATTAAGTGGGTAAAACAACCCGGTGATATGATACTGCTGGATGACACTATATTGGAAATAGCTACCGATAAGGTTGATTCTGAAGTACCCTCACCAGTTGCAGGGAAACTGGTGAAACAGTTGTTCAAGGAAGACGATGTCGTTCAGGTCGGTGCGGTAATTGCCATTATAGAAACGGATGCTGCCGATAGTCCGGTGACCAAAGAAGAAGTTGCTGAACCACACATTGAAGAAGTGGTACAGAACATTCCAGGAACTGAGCAACTGAGCGCTACACCACAAGTATCTTTTTCTGAAACTGACCGTTTTTATTCTCCTTTGGTGAAAAGTATTGCGGCGCAGGAGAACATCAGTGTTCAGGAACTGAATTCCATTAAAGGAAGTGGGGCAGATGGACGTTTAACCAAGGACGATTTACTGAATTATATTCAGCATAAAACAGGTGCAGGAAAAATGGAAAGTACGCCTGTAGCGGCTGTTCAGGTCTCTCAGACAGAAACACAGGCAAGTGCATTGCCAACTGCGGTTAAAGCCCCGGCACCTCAAAGCGTTAGTCTGAATGGCGGTGATGAGCTCATTGAAATGGACAGAATGAGAAAACTTATTGCCGAGCACATGGTTATGAGTAAACAGACCTCTCCTCATGTGACTTCTTTTGTTGAAGCCGATGTAACCAATATGGTTTTATGGAGAGAAAAAGTGAAAAAGAACTTTGAAAAAAGGGAGAATGAAAAAATCACTTTTACACCCATTTTCATAGAAGCGGTAACCAAGGCGATCAAAGACTTTCCAATGATCAATGTAAGTGTTAATGGTAGTCAGATTATAAAAAAACGGGATATAAACATTGGAATGGCTGCTGCTTTACCAAGTGGTAATTTGATTGTTCCGGTGATAAAAAATGCCGATCAGTTAAACCTGGTTGGTTTGACCAAATCGGTCAATGACCTGGCAAACAGGGCGCGTATTTCCAAACTTAAGCCAGATGAAACTCAAAATGGTACTTTTACGCTAACCAATGTGGGATCTTTTGGAAACGTGATGGGGACACCGATCATCAATCAACCGCAGGTAGCCATATTGGCTGTTGGTGCTATAAAAAAGAAACCAGCGGTCCTGGAAACAGAATTTGGAGATGTGATTGCAATTCGTCATATGATGTTCCTGTCGCTGTCTTATGACCATAGGGTAGTAGACGGTGCACTGGGTGGATCTTTTGTACGGAGGGTAGCAGATTACCTTGAAAACTGGGATGTAAACAGAGAAATATAAAATAAAAAGGCCGGATAAATATCCGGCCTTTTTATTTTATTACCTGATATCTAAGAATGTAAAGCAGCCTCTTCTTCTGCTACAGCTTTAATTTGTTGTTCTGTATAATTGTAGCGGCCAGTATGCGCAATAAATATATTTTTTTCCTGAAGCAACTCTTTGTTGGCCAGTAAATCTTTTAGGCTGACGCTACCAATAACGTATTTATAGTCGTTACGGGTAAAACGCTCTACAATGTTTTGAATTTTAAGTTTCTCTACGGTGTATTCATGTTCGTAACGGAGATAAATCTCTATATTGACATTGTCTGTATGGCTCAAACCATTTTGCTGGTGGTATTTTTTGTATTCATATTTATAACCGTACCGCAAGGCAGCAATGTCCGATAATACGGCAGCCCCGGTTGGATGACCACCGGCACCTTTACCAAAAAAGAACTGTTTGTCTGCGAAGGCTGCCTGAACGGTTACACCATTATATTCATTTTCAACATTGAATAAAAAGTCGTCTGACTTTACAAATTTTGGCAGCACATAGGTAATGATTTGCTTTGTGCTTATCTTTCTGGCTGTGGGTACAAGCTTTATTTTAAAATTCTTTTCCCTGGCATAATTGATGTCATTTTCGGATAAATTTTGAATACCTACATTAAGAATTTTATCTGGATTGATGAACAGGCCGTAAGCGTGTGCAGTGGCAATGGCGAGCTTAAATTTAGGATCATAGCCACCAACATCAAGAATAGGGTTTGTTTCTGCAAAGCCAAGGTCCTGTGCTTGCTTCAGGGCTATATGATAATCCAGGTTTTCATTAAATATTTTGGAAAGGATATAATTGGAAGATCCATTAAATATACCGCTTATCCCATGAAGTAGTTCATTGTCGTAGTATTCCTCCAGGTTTCTGATAATTGGAATACTTCCGCATACAGCTCCTTCATATAGTAAAGAAGCGCCATATTTTTCCTGAAGTTCGACCAGTTCCGAAAGGTGGCTGGCAATCATTTTTTTATTTGCTGAAACAACATGTTTTCCTGAGATCAAAGCCCTGCGGACAATTTGAAATGCAGCATCTGCATCATCTATCAACTCAACGATGGTGTTAATTTCAGGATTGTTCAGCAACTCATCGTGATTGGTTGTAAATAAGCCTGCTTCAAGGCTGCGTTTTTTATCGGGATTTTTGATGGCAATTTTTATAATCTCCAGATTGAGGTCCTGTCCTTTGATGATGTCATGGAGCCCTTGTCCGACCACCCCAAAACCAAATAACCCGATTTTAAGTCTATTACTCATTTATGCTGTTTTATGTAGTTTAATAATCTTTTTATTTATACTTTCTTTTAAAAAATTGCCAATCACATTGGTTAGTGTGTCTGTTTCAATAAGAAATCCATCGTGACCATAGGCTGAAGTAATGGCGTGAAATTCTGCGTCTTTAATATGTTCACTTAAAAATTTTTGCTCAGATAAAGGGAACAGTACATCATTCTCGACGCCAATAATTAAGGAATTGGCTTTTACATCTGCTAAAGCATCGATGATGCTTTTTTTACCTCTTCCTACATTATGGCTGTCCATAGCTTTGCTCAGGTACCAGTAGCTATAGGCGTTGAAACGTTTACAAAGTTTTTCGCCCTGGTAATTCTGATAGGAAGAAGCCCTGAAATCAGTGACTTTATGATTAACGCTTTCCAGTTGGGTAGAAGCATAGGCATCATAAGTTCTATAAGACAGTAAAGCTATGCTTCTGGCTACTTTAAGGCCTTTTGATCCTCCTTCGGGTTGCTGGGCATAGAATGTCCGGTCTGTACTGATGGCCAACCGCTGACTTTCATTAAAAGCAATGCCCCATGGAGAATGTACAGCATTAGTGGCAACCAGGATCAGGTTGTCGATTTTTGAAGGATCTGCAATGGCCCATTCCAGTGCCTGCTGTCCGCCAAGTGAGCCACCAATTAATACCTTGATTTGCTGGACTAAAAGATGATCAGCTAAAAGTTGATGGGCTTTTACAAGGTCTCTTATGGTAAATTCCGGAAAAGAGAGGTAATAGGGTTGTCCGGTTATGGGGTTCGTACTCAAAGGATTGGTAGAGCCATAATGTGAGCCGATTACATTGGCACAAATGATAAAATGCTCTTCGGGATTAAAGAGCGCTTTTGTTCCAAAAAGCCCTTTCCACCAATCAAGTACATCTGCATTGGCAGTTAGTGCATGGCAGGCCCAGATGACATTGTCTTTTTTTGCATTGAGCCTGCCATAGGTCTGGTAAGCAATTTCTAAACCCCGGAGTTTTTTTCCGTTCTCCAGTTTAAATAGTTTTTTATGATGATATATGTTTGTTGTACCCATTGTTTTGTTTGATTTGATCTTAAGCAGGTTGTTGTTCTGTGATTTTAGCGAAAGCCTGTTCGAAATCTGCTTTGATGTCATCGATGTGCTCAATTCCTACTGATACACGTAACAATGTCGGGCTGACACCGGCAGCAACTTGTTCTGTTTCACTTAATTGTTGATGAGTTGTTGCCGAAGGCTGTATGATCAGCGTTTTTGCATCGCCTACATTGGCCAGGTGACTCACCAGCTTCAAATTGTCTACTACCGCTGCAACATCTTCCTTAGTGCCATCAAGTTCAAAGGAAAGGACCGCACCAAAACCATGTTTAAGATATTTTTTCGCCAGAATATGATAAGGACTGCTTTCCAGACCAGGGTAATTTACTTTTCGCACCAGGGGAAGATTTTCAAGCCAGACAGCCAGGGCAAGTGCATTGTCAATATGACGTTGTACACGCAGGGAAAGCGTTTCCAATCCCTGAAGCAGGAGGAAGGAATTAAAAGGAGATAAGGCTGGTCCAAAATCTCTTAAGCCTTCCACACGGGCACGAATGGCGAATTGAATATTTCCAAAAGGTCCGTTGATCCCAAATACATCATTGAAAACCAGACCGTGATAACCTTCAGACGGATCGGTAAATTGTGGAAATTTACCATTGCCCCAGTTGTAATTTCCTCCATCAACGATTACGCCGCCAATACTTGTACCGTGGCCGCCAATCCATTTGGTGGCAGACTGGACCACAACATGTGCGCCATGTTCCAGTGGACGGAAAAGGTAGCCCGCCGCACCAAAGGTATTGTCTACGATAAGGGGAAGGTCATACTTGTTTGCAATTCCTGCAATTTTTTCGAAATCTGGAATACTGAAAGAAGGATTTCCAATACTTTCCAGATAAATGGCCTTGGTTTTTTCATCAATCTTAGAAATAAAATCGGCTGGCTCATCCGGGTTTGCAAAGCGTACCTCAATACCCAGTCTTTTAAAGGCAACTTTAAACTGATTATAGCTTCCTCCGTATAAATGAGAAGAAGAAACAAAGTTATCTCCCGATTGAAGAATATTGTTCAGTGCGATAAACTGAGCGGCCTGACCAGAGGCTACGGCTACTGCAGTTACGCCGCCTTCCAAAGCAGCCACCCGTTTTTCGAATACATCAGTTGTTGGATTCATAATCCGGGTATAGATATTTCCAAATTCTTTTAATGCAAAAAGATTTGCCCCATGTTCAGAATTTTTAAATTCATAAGAGGTGGTTTGATAAATAGGGACAGCTCTTGATCCGGTTGTTGGGTCGCTTTCCTGGCCGGCGTGTAATTGTAAAGTTTCGAATTTATATGATGCAGACATGTTGATTTGTTTTAAGTAAATTTCTGTTTGTTGTGAATTTGAGCTTTAAATCTAAAGCATAGAAAACTTGCGTACCTCTGTTTAAGAGGCCTTCCGGATTGATGGTTAAGAACAAAAAGGAAGATTTTTAATTCTGATGTATGCAGCAGCACATACAAATTGATGGCTGCAGAGTACAACAAGCAGATGTATTACTTAGAATAAGTTCTACAGAAGGGCTGTTGAAGCCTGGATTTTCGCGAAAGCGGATTTGATTGTAATTGATGTTCATTTTAGTTCAAATTTATCTTTCCAGTCAACACCTGTTGACTGGTCAGGAATTGGCACCTTCTTCCGTTTGGTAGGGTTGCCAGTGGGTCAATGAGCCTGTCTCTCGCCACTTCTTTATAAATCAAACCCCTGCAAAGAGGTAATGACTTGATCAGCTATTGCTGATGATGGTACAAATATAGAGAATAAAAATTACATACAAAATATAATTCTGATTTTTTTGAATTTTAGGGTTGGTATTGCAAATAAAATTAGGTTAAAAGCCTCTATGCAATTAATATGTTGGTGAACTTTAATTCAAGGCCTGTTCCAAATCTGAAATAAGATCATCAATATGTTCAAGTCCTGCCGATATCCGGATCAGGTTTTGAGGCGTTTTTGTGTCTGGCCCTTCCACAGAGGCCCTGTGTTCTATAAGGCTTTCCACCCCACCAAGGCTGGTGGCTTGCGCAAATATTTTTACGCTATTGACTACTTTTTTGGCCTCAGTTACACCTCCTTTAACTAAAATCGACAGCATACCTCCAAAGCCAGTCATTTGAGCCGCGGCAATTTTATGTAGGGGATGGGTGTTTAAGCCAGGATAATACACCGTTTCTATTTTAGGATGTTTTTCCAGGAAAAGAGCAAGGGCCATACCGTTATGGCAATGTCCCTGCATGCGATAGGATAAGGTTTTTATGCTTCTTAACAAAAGATAGCAATCAAAAGGGGAGGGAACAGCGCCACCGATTTGCTGGATATTTCTTATTTTTTCCCAGTACTCATTACGCTTGGAAGTGATCAGTGCGCCGCCAAGTACATCACTATGGCCTCCAATATATTTTGTGGAAGAATGCATCACGATATCTGCACCCAGTTGAATCGGATTTTGAAGACAAGGGGATGCAAAAGTACTGTCACAGGCAAATATCAGGTTGTGTTTTCTTGTTATAGCGGCGATGGCAGGGATATCTGTAATTTTTAAAAGTGGATTCGAAGGGCTTTCTGCCCATATCATCACGGTATTGGGTTTCAGAAAGGCTTCAATTTCTTCTGTTTTGGTCAGATCAATAAAGTCAAATTCAAGAGTGTATTCAAAAATGGACTGTAATTGCTTTTTGAAGCCCCAATACATGTCATCTGGTGCTATTATATGACTGCCTGGTTTTAGTGCCTGAAAAATGCTCATTCCTGCTGCATTACCTGAAGAGAAGGTACAGGCATCTTCTCCATGTTCGAGTTCTGACAGCACTTTTTCCAATGCTGTCCGGTTGGGGTTACTGACCCTGCTGTACATATGTCCTCCCGGGTATCCACCTTGTTCATCCCTTAAAAAGGTTGTAGAAAGGCTAATTGGAGGGGTAACATCACCAGTGGCAGATTTATATAGGTTTCCACTATGTATGGCAAGGGTTTCAGGCTTCATATAATTAATTTTATAAAGATAATTGTCGTTGTTCTCAAATTTAGGTGATAAAATTTAAAAGCAGTTCTATTTTGGCAGGATTTATGTATTGATCCGACAAAAGACAAGTATATGAAAAGAATATTAGTTATAGCTGCCATTTTATGTAGTTCATTAATGGTTTTACAAAGTTGTTCAACACCGAAGGGTGCTTCTTCTGCCACTGCTGATTTGAAAAGGGGAAGAGTAACCGGAACATGGATCCTGAACGATATAACTTTTGATGGTATTCCGCCTATAGCAGTCAGAGGCCTGTTTGATGAGCCATCCTATAAATGTTTTGTTGGGAGTACCTGGCGTTTAACAAACAGCGGTAACGGAAGTTATGCTTTACCAGGTGGGGGAGATGGCTGTATTGCTAAAACACAAACTATTTTCTGGTCTGTAAGCACCGGTGATGGAACTTTTCAGTTTAAAAAATTATACGAAGGTGATAAGGCCAAAAATGTAACCTCTGGTTACAGGTTAATTCTTTCTGCCACTACTGGGGATAACCTGGTTTTGAAATCGCCAATCACTTATGGAAATACAACAGCTTACATCGTAATGAATTTTTCGAAAGCTGCAAAATAATTTGGTTAGTAAATTTGGTTTAGGTTAAAAAGGAGGCTCTGGTTAAGCCTCCTTTTTTTTGTCCTGAATTTTTGCTACTTCTGATTGTCAAGCCATTTTCTGGCATTAACAAAGGCCTCCATCCATGGAGAAACCTCATCTTTACGGTCTTGTGGGTAATTTGCCCAATGCCATTGAAACAGGGAACGTTCAATGTGGGGCATCATCACCAGGTGTCTTCCTGTTTGATCACACATCATCGCTGTATTGTAATCTGAACCATTTGGATTTGCCGGATAGCTTTCATATGCATATTTTGCAACCAAATGATATTGATCTTCAGCATAAGGTAGATGAAATTTCCCCTCACCATGTGATACCCATACACCTAAAGTACTCCCAGCCAGAGAAGACAGCATAACAGAATTGTTTTCCTGAATGGTTAAGGAAGTGAAAATGCTTTCATGTTTACGGCTATCGTTGTGGAGCATCGCTGGTTTTTGCTCATGGTCAGGGTTAATCAGACCCAATTCAATAAACAACTGACATCCATTGCAGATTCCGACTGATAAAGTGTCTGGTCTTTTAAAGAAATTTTCCAAGGCTGTTCTGGCTTTTTCGTTGTATAGAAATGCTCCGGCCCATCCTTTGGCAGATCCCAGAACGTCAGAATTGGAAAAACCTCCGACGGCGCCTATAAATTGTATGTCTTCAAGTGTTTCCCTGCCGGAAATCAGGTCTGTCATATGAACATCTTTGACGTCAAAGCCCGCAAGGTACATGGCATTGGCCAGTTCCCTTTCAGAATTGCTTCCCTTTTCACGGATTACTGCAGCTTTTGGTCTCGCCTTAGTATCGTCTATTTCTGGTTTTTTTCCGGTAAACTGAGTCGGGAAATTATATTTTAAAAGGTGCTTTTTGTAATTGTCAAAACGTTCTTTCGCCTTAACCGGGCCACTCTGTTTTTTATCCAGAAGGTAAGATGTTTTGAACCAAACATCACGCAAATGGTCAACATCGAAATCAAGCTGATCTTTAGATGTTTTGATCTGGAGTTTTGGCTGAGGGCTTACCTGGCCAATTTTATGAAATGCAATTCCTTTTGAAGCCAGGATATTCTCTACTTCATTTTCAGCCTGGAAAACAATTCCAATATTCTCTGAAAAAAGAATTTTAATGATGTCTGTTTCCTCAAGTCCGGATAAATCAATAGCAGCACCCAGATCTCTGTCGGCAAAACAAAGTTCAAGTAAGGTAGTGATTAAACCACCACTTCCAATATCATGTCCGGCTTGTATTTTTCCGGCTTTGATCAGGTCCTGAATCGCATCAAAGGTGTTTTTGAATTGTAGGGCATCTTTTACATCGGGTGTATGCTGACCAACCTTGTTCAGAATTTGTGCAAATGAGGAACCTCCCAGTTCATAACTGTCGGCGGAAAGATTAATGTAATAGATTGAACCACCATCTTTGCGCAATACCGGTTCAATAACCTTTGTAATGTCATTGCAATTTCCTGCAGCTGAAATAATTACAGTTCCCGGAGCAATAACTTCGTCCTGCTTGTATTTTTGCTTCATGGATAAAGAATCCTTACCTGTCGGAATATTGATCCCCAGCTGGATTGCAAAATCAGAACATGCCTTTACAGCTTCATAAAGACGGGCATCTTCACCTTCATTTTTACAAGCCCACATCCAGTTTGCTGAAAGGGAGACACTTTTTAGTCCATCCTTTAAAGGGGCCCAAATTAAATTGGATAGAGATTCAGCAATGGCATTTCTGCTTCCTGCGGCAGGATCAATTAAAGCAGAGGCCGGGGCGTGTCCAACTGAAGTGGCAATACCTTCTTTGCCTTGAAAATCCAATGCCATCACCCCGCAATTGTTAAGTGGCAACTGTAACGGACCGGCGCATTGTTGTTTGGCCACACGGCCACCCACACAACGGTCAACTTTATTGGTCAGCCAGTCTTTGGAGGCTACCGCCTCCAGTTGTAAAACTTGTTCCAGATAAAGATGAAGGTCTTCTTTGTTATAAGTAATAGCTTGATAGGATCTGTTGACTGTTTTATCCTCCATGATCATCTTAGGGGAACTGCCAAACATATCTTTAAGCTCGAGGTCCATTGGTTTTGCGCCTGTGGTTGCAGACTCAAAAGTAAAACGATGGTCTCCTGTTACCGTACCAACAGTGTACATAGGAGAACGCTCCCGATCAGCAATTTTTTGTAAAGTATCTAAATGTTCCTGGGCAATGACCAGCCCCATACGTTCCTGCGATTCATTCCCAATAATTTCTCTTGCCGAAAGCGTAGGGTCGCCCACAGGTAACTTATCCAGATCAATTTTACCACCGGTTTCCTCGACCAGCTCGGAAAGACAGTTTAAATGGCCTCCGGCACCATGATCATGTATGGAAACGATTGTGTTGTGTTCACTTTCCACCATTCCCCGTACCGCATTGGCTGCTCTTTTCTGCATCTCAGGGTTTGAACGTTGGATGGCATTCAATTCTATGCCCGAACCCAATGCGCCGGTATCTGCAGAAGATACAGCAGCACCACCCATACCGATCCTGTAATTTTCACCACCAAGAATAACGATCTGATCACCGGTTGCCGGTTTTTGTTTTTGAGATTGATTTGCTTTTCCATAACCAACTCCACCAGCAAGCATGATGACCTTGTCATAACCCAGCTTACGGGAATCTTCTTCATGTTCAAAGGTAAGCACCGAACCTGTAATGAGAGGTTGTCCAAATTTATTGCCAAAATCTGAAGCGCCATTAGAGGCTTTGATCAGAATATCCATTGGCGTTTGGTACAACCATTGTCTTTCTTCTACACCTTTTTCCCATGGACGGTCGTCTTCAAGTCTGGAAAGTGCAGTCATGTAAACTGCTGTACCTGCAAGAGGTAAAGAGCCCTGGCCACCTGCCAGTCTATCTCTGATTTCTCCACCTGACCCCGTCGCAGCTCCATTAAAAGGCTCTACAGTAGTCGGGAAGTTATGGGTTTCGGCTTTCAAAGAAATCACCGATTCAAAATCACTTGTCTTATAGTAATCCGGAACATCTGCCCTGGCAGGCGCAAATTGCTGAACTTTTGGCCCTTTAATGAAAGCAACGTTATCTTTATAGGCCGAAACTATTTCATTGGGATGTTCTTCTGATGTTTTACGGATGAGCTTAAATAAAGATAAAGGTTGCTCAACCCCGTCTATGACAAATTTTCCGTTGAATATTTTATGACGACAGTGTTCTGAGTTGACCTGAGAAAAACCGAATACTTCTGAATCCGTCAGAGCACGGCCTAATCTGATAGAAAGCTGGTCTAGATAAGCCACTTCTTCATCACTTAAAGATAAACCTTCCTGTATATTGTAGGCGGCAATATCTTTAATCTCCAGAATGGCTTCTGGCTGAATGTTTATGGTAAATAAATCCTGATCCAGTGTTTCAAATTTTTGGGACAGCATGGGGTCAAATCCTTCAGAATCAGCTCCTGCCTGCCTAAATTCTTCAATCCTGATGATGCCCTGGATATCCATGTTCTGAGTAATTTCTACAGCATTGGTGCTCCATGGGGTAACCATTGCTGCACGGGGCCCAATAAAAGGACCCTTTAGCAGGGGCTCTTCTGAGTGCTTAGCGCCGCCGAATAACCACTCTAATTTCGTAATATCAGTTTTGGATAGGTTTTTTTCCGTTTGTAAGGCAAAAACCGTTTGGGATGGACTGGAGAAGAAATAAATCATGTTTTTTTTTGAAATTGCAAATTTAGGTTAAAAAAATAGGATAAGCCATTTTTTGCAACGGTTTTTCATATTATTAAACGTCATCTAACAAAAAGCATTTTTTTCTATCTTTCCGGTCAAAACATCCCACCTTATGAAATCACTACTTTTTTTGCTTTTATTTCCTGTTTTTTGCTTTGGACAAGCGGATTTTTCTTCTGCAAATGGTATTCAGGATAGTGTAGCAGGTACTTCTATTGTCTTGAAGAATTACGAAGTCATTTTTCAAAAAGTTTATAGCTCTAAACTAAACCGTGATGAACTGAGTGAAAAGGTAAATAGCATGCTCTCGGTCTTTAAAGGTTTTAGAATTGAAGATGGTGGGGCTTATCGCAACCAAAATGAATTCATAGGGAGGCTTTACCGCTACCAATTTAATGAGAGAAGATTTAAAGGAAGTGTTTTTACAGGTACCATCCTGTCCTTTTTTGTAAATGCATCTGTCACTGTACAGGTTAAGGATTTCAAATATAGGGTAATTGTGTCTAACCTGGTTTTTAAAAATGTTGGGGCCGATGAAAAAAATACGGGACACGACCTGTCGTTAACGGAGTACATTACTTATAAGAAAAATACAAAAATTAAACTTTCAAAGTCAAACTTGGATCTGGCGGATTACATCAGCCGGTGTTTGTCTGCGGAATTTGATGTACTGACCACTATAGGGACGGACGATTTTTAAGTATTTCCTGTTTTACATTGTCCTGACAGCTTAAAAAGCCTAAAAAAATACGCTTGTATCAATTTTATGTTACTTTTGTCTCTATCAGATCAGAGATCAAAATATGGATACCACTGCGAAACTAACATTACTTTTGAACGATCCGGATTTACCGGAAGCCTTAAAGGCTATAGCAGAGAAAGTTCTGAACAAAGAAAGGATTACCTTTGAGGAGGGCGTTTATTTATATCAGCACGCTGAACTTGGTTATTTAGGCGTTCTTGCCAATTATATACGGGAGGAAAAACATGGTTACAAGACTTTTTTTAACCGCAATTTTCATATAGAACCAACAAATGTTTGTGTATACGATTGTAAGTTCTGTTCTTATTCCCGCTTGATTAAACAAAGGGAAGAAGGCTGGGAAATGAGTGTCGATGGTATGATGGACATTCTTAAAAAGTACGATCAGGAGCCCGTAACTGAGGTGCATGTGACCGGAGGGGTCGTACCCAAACAGAATCTGGAATTTTATTCCGAATTTTTCCGCAGGACCAAGGCACACCGGCCTGATTTACACATTAAGGCATTAACGCCTGTTGAGTATTATTATATTTTCAAAAAGGCTAAATTAAGTCATTATGAGGGTATGAAGTATTTGAAAGAAGCTGGTTTGGATTCCATGCCAGGAGGTGGGGCAGAAATTTTTCATCCGGAAGTAAGGGAAAAAATTGCTCATGATAAATGCACTGCAGAACAATGGCTGGATATTCATGAACAGGCACATAAATTAGGAATGAGGAGTAATGCCACAATGCTTTATGGTCATATAGAAGAATTTTGGCACCGGGTTGATCATATGGAAAGGCTGCGTCAGCTTCAGGATAAAACAGGAGGTTTTCAGGCCTTTATTCCTTTAAAATTCAGAAACCAAAACAACCAAATGGACCATGTGCCGGAAGTTTCTGTTATTGAAGATTTAAGAAATTATGCCATAGCAAGAATTTATATGGACAATTTTGATCATATAAAAGCTTACTGGGCTATGATTAGCCGACAGACCGCTCAATTGTCCCTAAACTTTGGTGTTGATGATATTGACGGGACGCTGGATGATACAACAAAAATTTATTCTATGGCTGGTGCAGAGGAACAAACACCGGCAATGAGCACCCAGGAATTGGTTCAGTTGATTAAACAAGTTGGAAGGGCCCCTATTGAAAGAGATACTTTATATAATGTGGTCACCGATTATACGGATGTTGTGTTTGAACAGGAAGCTAAACCTCAATATTATAAATTGCCAGTAATTAACTGATGGGTAAAGAGTTATATATTATAAGACACGGAGAAACTGATTTAAATAAACAAGGTATCGTACAAGGGAGAGGCATTAATAGTGACCTCAATGATACCGGAAGGGCGCAAGCAGAAGCTTTTTTTCAATTGTATAAAGACCTGCCTTTTGACAAGGTGTACACTTCCACTTTGAAAAGAACACACCAGACTGTAAACAAATTTATTGAGTCAGGCTTGCCCTGGGAGCAATTGAGCGGCCTGGATGAACTTGCCTGGGGAGAATGGGAAGGAAAGCCTAGTTCTGAACAGGCGCTTGCGGTGTTCAGGGAATTGGTAGAGCAATGGCAGAGTGGGGATTATGATGCAAAATTTGAGGGAGGCGAAAGCCCTGCAGAGGTTGCTGTCAGATTAACAGAGGCCGTAAATCACATCAAAAGCCATAAAAAAGAGCAATTGGTGTTGGTTTGCATGCATGGAAGGGCCATGCGTTTACTTCTTTGCCTGCTGAGTGGAAAACCGATGTCCGACATGGGTGAATTTCCTCACCAGAATACAACGCTTTACAGGGTGTCGCTTAAGGACGATATCTTTACCATTACAGACTTTAACAATACAGATCATTTAAAGGAGTTAAATAACCTTGGACAAGATTAAAATTTCAGCAGTAGCTTATACCAATACCAAACCTTTTATTTACGGAATTGAACATTCCGAAGTTAAAAATCAAATAGTTCTCAGTTTAGATATACCTTCAGATTGTGCAGCTAAATTAATTGATGGACAAGTAGATATAGGTCTGATACCTGTGGCTGCTTTCCCACAAGTTCCAAACGCAAACATTATCGCTGGTTATTGCATAGGCTCTGTTGGGGCCGTAAATTCTGTATTTATTTTTAGTGACGTTCCGGTTAAAGAGATTAAAACACTTAAACTGGATAGCCATTCCCGGACCTCCAATAATCTGGCAAAAGTGTTGTTGAAGTTTTACTGGAAACTGGATGTGGAATTTACAACTGATCCGGATGTACATGCAGATGCAATTGTTTTAATCGGGGACAGAACTTTTGGAAAAAAAGGGAACTATGCCTACGCCTATGATATGGGAGAAGAATGGATGAACTTTACCGGGCTTCCTTTTATGTATGCTGCCTGGATAGCCAACAAAAAAATCCCCGAAACTTTTGTGGCAGATTTTAATGCGGCATTAAAACTGGGCCTTGACCATAGAATGGAATTGTTAAAAGAACTTCCCCAGCATCCTGACTTCGATTTGGAAGATTATCTGATGCACAAACTGGATTTTGAGCTCACCGAGCAAAAGAAAGAAGCAATGACCCGGTTTCTTTCTTATATAAAGCAGTTGGGATAGAGCAGGTTATATTCACATTATTTAAATTTTCAACAAATCGTAAAGGCTAAATTTCTAGATAGTATATTTACGATTTTGTAAATAGAATCATTTTGGCCAAAGATAAGACTAAAGAAACACCATTAATGCAGCAATACAATGCCATTAAAGCAAAGTATCCGGGCGCATTATTATTGTTTAGAGTAGGAGATTTTTACGAGACTTTTGGAGAAGACGCGGTGAAAACTGCGCAGATATTAGGAATTGTATTAACCAGAAGGGGCAATGGGCCCGGAGGACACATTGAGCTGGCAGGATTTCCACACCACTCCCTTGAGAATTACTTATCTAAATTGGTGAGGGCAGGCCAACGTGTTGCCATCTGTGATCAGCTCGAAGATCCTAAGAGTACTAAAACCATTGTAAAAAGGGGGGTGACGGAACTGGTTACACCAGGAGTTGCCTATAATGACAATATCCTGAGCCAAAAATCCAATAATTATCTCGCAGCAGTTTATTTTGATAAGAGCCTGATCGGTGTATCCTTACTGGATATTTCTACTGGCGAATTTTTTGTAGCTCAGGGAAATGCAGAATACATCGATAAAGTTTTACAGGGTTTTAAACCCAGGGAAGTTGTCTTCCAAAAAAACAGAAAGCAGGATTTTATGGAGCTTTTTGGAGACAAATTTTATACATATACCCTTGATGACTGGGCTTTTACAATAGATTATGCAAATGAAACTTTAACCAAACATTTTGAAGTTGCTTCTTTAAAAGGTTTTGGAGTGGATAAATTACAGACTGGTTTGGTCGCAGCAGGGGTAGTACTTCATTATCTGAATGAAACCGAACACCGTAATTTAAAGCATATTACTTCTATATCCAGACTGGAAGAAGACCGTTTTATGTGGCTGGACCGTTTTACCGTAAGAAACCTGGAACTGGTCAGTACTTCTAATGATAATGCGGTTACCTTATTTGATGTGCTGGATCAGACCAGTACCCCTATGGGCGCGCGATTGCTTCACAAGTGGATCATTATGCCGCTAAAGGAATTAAAACCAATACAGGAACGGCTTGGGATGGTGGAGCATCTGGTGGAACACAGGGAGCTTTCCGAGGAGCTGCTGTCTCATATAAAACAAATTGGTGATCTGGAAAGGTTGATTTCTAAAGTTGGGTTACTTAAAGTGGGGCCACGTGAACTTTGTCAGCTAAAAAAGGCCTTGTATCATATAGAAGAAGTAAAAAAGTTAATTGAAAATTCTAAGAACCCTTTCCTGAACGCTCTTGCGGATCAACTCAATCCATGTCTGTCCATCAGGGAGAAATTGGAAAGGGAATTGTTTCCAGACCCTCCGGCTTTATTGATCAAAGGTAATGTAATTGCCGATGGAATAGATGAAGAACTTGACCGCTTGCGTAAGATATCCTTTGGCGGAAAAGATTATTTGATTGAAATACAGAAGAGGGAAGCTGCAGCAACAGGTATCCCTTCTCTTAAAATCGCTTTTAATAATGTATTTGGATATTACCTGGAAGTTACACATACCCACAAAGATAAAGTGCCCGCTGACTGGCTCCGTAAACAAACCCTTGTCAATGCAGAGCGGTACATTACACCGGAACTGAAAGAATATGAAGAACAAATATTAGGTGCAGAGGAGAAGATCCAGCAAATTGAGGTCCGTTTATATAATGAGTTAATGTATCAGGTTTCTACTTATATCAAACCTATACAATTGAATGCTTATCAGGTTGCACAGCTGGACGTTATGCTTTGTTTTTCGCAGCTTGCTATCCACAATCATTACGTAAAACCCGAACTGAATACAAAAAAAGTTCTGGACATTAAAGGCGGCCGGCACCCTGTTATAGAAAAAAGACTCGCTGTTGGGGAGGAATATATCACCAATGATGTTTTCCTGGACAATGAAAGTCAGCAGATTATTATCATTACAGGTCCCAACATGTCGGGTAAGTCTGCTATACTAAGACAAACGGGTTTGATTGTACTGATGGCCCAGATGGGCTGTTTTGTGCCGGCCAAGGCAGCAACAATCGGTCTGGTCGATAAGATTTTTACCCGGGTTGGTGCTTCCGATAATCTTTCTTCCGGAGAAAGTACCTTCATGGTTGAAATGAATGAGACGGCTAGTATTTTAAACAATATTTCTGATAACAGTTTAATTCTTTTAGATGAGATCGGAAGGGGAACGAGTACTTATGATGGAATCTCTATTGCATGGGCCATAGCAGAGTTTTTGCATACACATCCAACAGCCAAACCCAAAACACTGTTTGCAACCCATTATCATGAGCTGAATGAACTGGCCAATACCATGGCCCGGATTAAGAATTTCAATGTATCGATCAAAGAAGTAGGTAATAAAGTAATCTTTTTAAGGAAATTAGTACCTGGTGGAAGTGAACACAGTTTTGGTATTCATGTTGCTAAGATGGCTGGTATGCCTCCAAAATTAATAGCAAGGGCCAATGAAATTCTTAAAAAGCTTGAAATTGACAGAACTGAAGGCCAAAGTATTAAAGATAGCATTAAGAAGGTCCAGAACCAGGCTTATCAACTGCACATGTTTGCTGTAGATGACCCTATTCTTGTCAAAATACGCGATATGTTAAATAACCTTGATGTAAACGTACTTACGCCAGTGGAAGCATTGCTTAAACTTGATGAGATACAAAGACTGATTAAACAATAGAATTATGAAGAAGAACCTGTCTGCTAAATTAAAAAGCGTTCCCCGCAGTAGTTTATGGACAGTAGCGGTATTGATGCTGCTTTTATCTGCTTGTGGATCAAGAAAGTATACGGTTAAAAACACGGCTTCAGCCGCTGCAGCAGCTGAAGCAATGGGAAAATTAAAAAATAAATCGCTTTACAGGTTTATTACCGATTGGTCGGGTGTACGCTACAGGCTGGGTGGTTTGGATAAAAACGGGATAGACTGTTCCGGTTTTGCCTTATTGTTGGAAAAAAATATTTATGGAATAGATTTACCCCGGCGCTCTAAGGATCAGGCTCAGGTGATCAGAGATAAGGATTGGGGCCAGCTCAGAGAAGGTGACCTGATTTTCTTTTCTTTTGGAGGTGCAGAAGTAGATCATGTGGGCATTTATCTTAATGATGATTTTTTTGTCCATGCTTCTACAACCCGTGGCGTCGTTGTGGATAATATAAAACTTCCTGCCTATCAGAAAGCACTGGTGAAAGCAGGGCCTGTGAAAAATTGATCTGTTTAAGAAATGATAAAAAAATCTAAAGAAGATTATTCTTTTTGGACAAAATATAAAAGATTTGCCAGCACAGAAATTATTATGTATTTGATTATGATTCTGGGTATTGGCCTTGGGATCCTTATACTTAGTTGAGGTTAAACACCACCTTGGTATAATCATTTCGGTTAACCTGTAGAATAAAATCAGAAAAGTCCCTGTATTTCTCCGCAGGATAAGAACCGCTTTTTAAAGTGAATTTCCGCGTATAAGATATTTTATTTCCGGTTTGAGTCATTTTCATATGATAAGTGCCAAATTCTGATGCCAAATTTATTTCTTGCGGGCCAGCCTCTATTTTGTAATTTGAAGGGAGACTATACGTTAAATAATCTTCTTCTGAGTAACCACGGCCAATATAAAGAGGTCTTTTTCTATTCATGACGTCTGGGGCAGCATTCATTTTGTTGAAAGCATTAAGGACCAGATATGAGCGGCTTTGCGTTTGTGGTACATAATTTTTGATGACCAGATCAAAGGATTCTGTCGTTTGCGGATCTTCTGTTTTTAGTTGATTGAACTTGACATTACTGAAATTTATATTATCCAGGTCATAAAGTCTTTTGAGCGATTTAAGCTGCTCCTCAGGTGATTCTGCAATAAGCTGTTCATAGTTGTCGTATTGAGCGCCTTTAAAACTGGTATTTAGTTTTCCTTTTACATTGCCATTTTCATCCACAAAAAGTTCTGCCGATCTCTGGGTTAGATTTTTTTCCGCAGAAAGTATTGGTGTTTGTAAAATTTTTCCGCCATTTTCTGTACACGCCAAGACCAATCTGTCATCCGTAAAATCACCCAGAAAACCAAAAGGTGAAGTTTGGCTGGTACATTCCAGCCAGGTTGTATCGGTTTTAAATGGAAGGCACAAAATCACATGATTGGCTTGATCCATACTGGCAAAATTTTTATCAAGGCTTCTTTTCCTGCTTCCGGCAAAAACAATACAGTAGTAAGAAGGAACATCAGCCAACCTTAATAAGCACTGTGTATAACTCACCAGGGCCTTACAATCTCCGTAGCCCAAGCGGTCTACCTCCATTGCAGGCATAGGTTGAAATCCTCCTAAGCCAATTTGTACACTGATGTATCTTGTTTTTTGCTGGACATAGGAATAGATTCTTCTGGCTTTTTCTTTAGGATCAGATAGACCATCAATCAGTTCTTTGACCTTTTCTGCCATTTCGGGACTGGTATTTTGTTTTTTAGAAACCAAATCGGTATAAATCCATTTTCCAAGTTCCTCCCAGTTGTTATAACTGCCTTTTGAACTGTAATAAATAAAATCCTGGGGCGCGATTTTTACATGTATTCTGTATTCATCTGGATTTGGGGCATAAGGTTCGGGTTTAAATGCAGGGATCTGTTTTACTTCCCAGTAATAGGACTGGCTCTTTTGGTCTTTTGTTTCGCTAGGTTGCCCCTGAAAATTATAGGCTTTAATATTGAGTTTTACATCCGGCTTACAGAGAAAAAGATAGGAGCTTTTTTCTACTGAAACATCTGAATAAGGGGTGGCGTACCATTCGGGAATAAGGAGGTTTTGTTTATTTCTGATCTCATATTCATAAACAATAGTATAGGGATAATTGACCATATTAGGGTTAAAGTGTTTAACCCTGTCATCCTCGTATAAAGAAAAGCTGCTGATGGCGCTTTCGTCCGTAAAATCACTTTGACTGAACTTTTTAATGAGTTTACCTTCTTCATCGTAAATTGCCCCTTTGACGCCTCTGATGATTGAATTTTTATTATAAAAAAGAACCTGTCCTGCTTTTTCTTCTCCGTTTTTATTCAGAACAGTTAATACCTCTTTTACAGTTAAAATAACTTCGTCAGGTGCTTTCATATCCACAACAGTTTCCATATTTCTAATCACAGCATTTGCGCGGTTCTTTAACTCGGGGGCAATGTCTGCAGCCTTATAGATAATTTGCTGGGCACTTACTATACAAACAGGATAGAATAAAGCAAAAATGAGTACTTTTTTTAACATCATATTGCTTTTTTAAGGATAACGTCTGTCTTTTGTTGCTGGATCATCCGGCTGAATAGTTCTTTCAAGGATAGGTATTCATCGGGACCATATAATGCCTTGTTCAATTGAAAAAGCTGAGTAAAGTTTAATACACCATCATTGAAGCTGACATCCGTCAGATATTTCCCTCCGTTTTGAGCCAGGGCAATGGCAAGATTCTTTGGATGGTCTGCTAGCTGGAAATTATCGGGGATTTTCAATAAAATGGTTACCCTGTCTTCCTTGGCGGCGCCCAAATCTACAGGGTAAGTTCTTTCATTCAGGTTGAAAGGATTTTTACTTGTTTTGTCGATGAAAAATGGATTAAAATATATCTGCCCGGCTTTCATGTCATATTGCGATTTCATTTCTATCTCGTAATCTTCCACCAGGGGGTTATCGAGGCTGTCAATATTTGAAATCTGATGGTGAAGAATGCGGAGGCCTGGCATCTGTTCATTTAATTTTTCTGCATACAACTCCGCGGAGCCAGCTTCTTCTATTTTTTTTCTTTTGTTAAATGCAGAATAACCAGAGGAATAGGTGATCAGGTGGCCCGTAATTTTACCTTCGGAAGAGAGACTGCCTGTAAAGGTATACCTGTTTATATCCTTTTGATTCGCTTTGATGTCATACCAATAAGAAGGTTTGGTTAAACTAATTACCCTGCCTCTTTCATTCATGCAACGGAGTGGCAGTAAACCAAAAGGAAGGAGAGGCTCGGAAGCATCCAGTAGATAACTTTTATCGGCAATGTTTATTTTTGCAATTACATAATTAAAATTACTAATCACCGGATACAAATCGCTTATGATTCCGTTTTCTCTGGTTGAAAGGACCAGGGCCTCCGCATCAAGCCCGGCGGAGCTTAATGCGGCAATTAAAGCCAGGTTGATGTCTCCAATATTTCCACTATGCGTTTCCAGAGATTTTTTGATGGCATTTTCACCATACTTTCCGTAATATCTGTTCCAGCGTATATTTTTCTTAATGTAAGCATATATGGCCTTGGCTTTACTCAGTTCATCGGGTTGGTCTTTGAGAATTTCCGGTAAGATCTCCTTGAAAGCATCTTTTCTTTTCATTTGGCCCCCAAATGACTTCTCATTTTTTAATTCGTAATCAACATCTTTCCAGGTTTTGGTAATGTTGTTTTTTCCCCCGTTTAAATGCTGGACATCCGAGAGTTCAAAATAAATCGCAGATCTGAAGTTAGTGGCAGCGGTCATATAGCTTTCTTCTATGAAAGCCGGGATATCCTTCATGATATAGCTCAGTCTAGAGCAGTCTATTTTAGACCCCTGGATTCTTAAACATTCCCTGCTGATTTCTGCATTCTGACTGGTCAGTTTTAGAAAACCCCTTATGGATGCATTGAAATTATAAATGGCGGGGATCATAGCGATAAACTCACTTTGGATTTTTGGGATAGGCGATTGAAATTCCCAGGTCACGAAGTTGAAAATATTCTTTTTGTTAAGGGTATAGCTGTATTCTATAATACTGCCTTCCTTAAGGTTAGGCATAGCAAATTTTTTAACATTTAGATATTTGCTCCGGTTTTCAAGAAATATTTGTTTATTATCGAGGTCTGTTCTGACCATAATTCCGTCCGAGGGACTAAAAGTACAAGCGGTGAGCTCTGTAATCTCATCATCTCTATCCGTATACCGCCACAGAGGAATTTGAATATTTCCATGCTCAAATCCATTTTTATTCAGAATTTTTATACGGACATGGTATTTATAATCTACATAGCTGTAACCGTAGTTGTCTTCGATTTGTATAGAGGCTGTTCCAAATTCTTTCAGGACGATTGCATTGGCATTACTATCGGTTTTTGCATGTTTTATTTGTATATCCTCGACACTGATTTTTCCAAATTCAAAATCCTGGGCATGAAGACAATTGGTGTAAAAAAGGAAGGGAATAATAAAGAAAAATATTTTTTTCATTGAAGCGTTTGATTTTTATGCAATTTAGATTTCTATGCTCTTATGAGCAAATAAAGTAGAAATTAATGAATGATTTTTACGACTTTTGAAAGGCTTGATTAAAAACGATCATAAAGATCATAGCAGATATCATTCAGTAAGCCTTTAACCATATAAAGGTTCCATCTGACAGAAAATAATTAATATAAACAGATGAAATTAAAATTAAAACGCCCTATTGCTTTTTTTGACCTGGAGACAACAGGTGTAAATGTCGGATCAGATCGTATTGTTGAGATTGCTATATTAAAAGCAATGCCGGATGGGACTGAAGAAATTAAAACACTAAGAATAAATCCTGAAATGCCGATACCACTTTCTTCATCTCTCATTCATGGAATTTATGATGAAGATGTTGCACAAGAGCAAACCTTTAAGCAAGCTGCCCGAGAACTGGCCGATTTTATTGGAGAGGCTGACCTTGCTGGATATAATTCCAATCGTTTTGACATACCCGTCCTTTTAGAGGAGTTTTTAAAAGCAGGTATTGACTTTGATATGTCGGACAGAAAGTTTGTTGATGTGCAAAATATTTTTCATCAAATGGAACAGCGCACGCTAAAAGCGGCTTATAAATTCTATTGCAATAAAGAAATTATTAATGCACATTCCGCAGAAGCAGACATAAAAGCAACTTATGAGGTTTTGCTGGCGCAAATAGAACGTTATCAGGATACCGATTTTGAGGATAAAGAAGGAAAGGTCTCAAAACCTGTCCAGAACGATGTAGAAGCCCTTCATGTTTTTACGAATATGAACAAACCAGTCGATTTTGCAGGCAGGATGGTCTATAATGAAGAAGGAGAAGAGACTTTTAATTTTGGCAAGCATAAAGGTAAAACGGTTGAACAGGTTTTTGATATAGAACCCAGTTATTATGCCTGGATGAAACAGGGCGATTTTCCGTTATATACCAAGAAAAAACTGGAAGAAATCTGGTCCAGGTGGAATAAAAAGAAAGAACAAAATAAAGGGCAAAAAGCTCCGGCGGTGAACAAACCTGCAGCAGTACCCAGACCTAATTTTGTCAATAATAATCCGCAGCCTAAAAAAGAAAAGCCTGCCGCTGAGGTGACCAATGACATGTTGGAACAATTAAAAATGAAATTCGGAAAGTAATTTATGGTCAATAAGTTAAGTCTATCTTTATTGTTCCTGGTATGGTCAGGGGCTTTATGGGCGCAGGAAACTTTGCCAGTGCCGGTAGCAATTCAAAATGCCTACGATAAATCAACCAGAAGTTTAAGTGGGAAGCCAGGGTCGAAATACTGGCAGAATACCGCCGACTACGATCTTAAGGTTAATTTTGATCCACTGACCAGACTTGTAAAAGGAACAGCCGATATTGTCTATGTAAACAACAGCCCAGATTCTTTAAAACAGATCTGGTTTAAATTGTACCCTAACCTGTATAAAAAAGGGGTAGAGAGGAAAGCTAAACTCGCCGAGGCAGACCTTGGAGAAGGTGTGCAGATTTCTTCCATGAGAATAGGGGGAATAGCTCTTTCAAAGACTGACATGATAGAACAGGGGACTAATATGCATGTAAATGTTGCGGCTATAGCCCCAGGGAAAAGCATCAAAGTTAGTGTAAGTTATAGTTATGTTTTAAATAAAGGTTCGCACATGCGAACCGGACAAGTAGATGAAGGTTCACACTTTATCGCATATTTTTTTCCGAGAATTGCGGTTTATGATGACATTGACGGATGGAATAAGTATCCTTATACCGGAGAGGAAGAGTTTTATAATGATTTTTGCAATTTTAAGGCAGAGGTGGTTGTCCCTAAAAACTTTGTGGTGTGGGCCACAGGTGATTTAACGAATGCTTCTTCTGTTCTTAATCCTGTAATTGCAGAGCGTATTAAAAAAGCGGAACAATCAGATAGTGTAGTTAATGTAATTACCGAGGAAGACCTTAAGGCGGGCAATGTAACCAGGGATAAAGCTTTTAATACCTGGAAATTTGATGCGAAAAATGTAACAGATTTTGTTTTTGCAACCAGTGACCATTATTTGTGGAAGTCCAGCAGCCTTGTTGTTGATCTTAAAAATTCAAGACGAACAAGAGTGGATGCTGCATTTAACCCTTCTCATAAAGACTATTATGAAGTTATAGATTTTGCCCGTAAAACGGTAAAAGCAATGAGTTACGACTTTCCTAAATGGCCGTTCCCTTATTCACATGAAACAATATTTGACGGATTGGACCAGATGGAATATCCAATGATGGTGAATGATAATCCCCTGGAGAACCGGGAAAATGCCATCACACTGACCGTTCATGAAATATTTCATACCATGTTTCCATTTTACATGGGCGTTAACGAAACCAAGTACGGCTGGATGGATGAAGGCTGGGCAACGATCGGAGAGTGGCTCATTTCGCCTATGATAGAACCCTCGATGGTGGATGAATATGGTGTTGCTCAAACGGGGGCAACTTCCGGATCAAAAGACGATACGCCTGTAATGACTTTAACCCCTGATTTAAAAGGGTCGGGCAGTTTCACAGATTCTTATCCAAAACCTGGATTGGGATATTTGTATGTTAAAGATTATTTAGGAGATGAGTTGTTTACCAAGGCTTTACATCATTATATTGCTTCGTGGAACGGAAAACATCCTATGCCTTATGATTTCTTTTATAGTATGAATCAGGGATCCGGAAAAAATTTGAACTGGTTCTGGAAAAGATGGTTTTTTGATGATGGTGTAACTGATATGGGAATTGCAGCTGTGGAGCCAATTGACCAGGGATATCGTATTCAGGTGATCAATAAAAGTGTTAAGCCCATGCCTGTCGATTTGACATTGCTATATGAAGATGGCTCTACGGAAAAAATACACCAGTCCATAGGAGTATGGGAAAAGGGCAATAAAGAAGTGACTGTTGAAGTGAAGACTTCTAAAAAAATGAAGAAGGCCGAACTAGGAAGTACTTACGTTCCTGATAAGGACCGTGATGATAATATTTTTGTTTTAAAATAATAAAAAAGACCTCTTAAGAGGTCTTTTTTATGAATTCAATATTCCTGGTCAATCCTTTGAATTTTGTTCTTTTTACGGCTGAGTTTTTAAATATGGTTTTAAATACCTCATCGGTAATATCAAGCCAATCTTCTTTTTTCATTTCCAAAAGATTCTCTTTAGGTTTAAATAAAGGTTCAGCATGAGGAACTGAAAATCTGTTCCAGGGACACACATCCTGACATATATCGCATCCAAACATCCAGTTGTCCATTTTATCTCTGAAAGTCGCGGGGATTTCTTCTTTTAACTCTATAGTCAGGTAAGAAATACATTTTTTTGCATCGATGATGTACGGGGATAAGATGGCTTCTGTTGGACAGGCATCCATACATTTTGTGCAGGTTCCGCAATGGTCCGTTGTGAAGGGATGGTCATATTCCAGATCCAGGTCTACAATTAGTTCCGCCAAAAAGAAGAACGAACCGCTTTTTTTACTGATGATATTACTGTTTTTGCCTACCCAACCTATGCCTGATTTTTTAGCCCAGGCGCGGTCAAGTACGGGTGCTGAATCTACAAAAGCCCTGCCACTGACTTCTCCGATGTGTTCTCGGATAAATTCCAGTAATTGAAACAATTTATCTTTAATGACCAGGTGATAGTCTGTTCCATAAGCATATTTGGAGATCTTTGGGGCATTTTCATCGACCTGACGGTCCTGAGGGAAATAATTTAGGGTTAGAGAAATTACCGATTTTGCATCATCGACCAATAACCTTGGATCCAGTCTTTTGTCAAAATGGTTTTCCATATAACTCATTTTTCCATGGTGGTTCTGATGGAGCCATTTTTCTAGTCTGGGTGCCTCTTCTTCCAGAAAAACTGCCTGGGAAATGCCGCATTGCATAAAGCCAAGGCGCAAGGCCTCTTCCTTAATTATTTTGCTGTACCTGGATGAATTGTTTAGCATTTCAACTACAAAGATAAGGTTTCACCTGAAACCATTTAAAAGATCATTTGTTATATCTTAAACAAAACTTATAGATATGGAACCCATGCACAGACATGAGGAAGATCCTGAAAGACCTCATAAACCAATAGAAACCGATTATTCAAAACATCAGGAAGATCCCGGGCCCTCTCCCCAGGCCGTAAATGAGTACGACAAAAATGGGGCTGGTCCGATACTCAAGTGGATCATACCCATTTTAGTAATAGCTCTTTTGATATACTGGCTAATTTACCGTTAAATTTTATTTTAATAGTTTTACCTCATATAGATCTGTTCTGCGGTCTTTTAGTATTTTGACTGTACCAAAATGATGCAGTTCGTCCAGTAGGTGCAGATCTACATCCACAACAAGCATCATTTCTGTATTGGGGGTTGTTTCTGCTTTAACAGCATTGGTGGGAAAAGCGAAATCTGAGGGCGTAAAGACAGCAGACTGCGCAAATTGTATGTCCATATTGTTTACCTTCGGTAAATTCCCAACGCAACCGGCAATAGCAACATAACACTCATTCTCTATAGCCCTGGCCTGAGCGCATCTCCTTACCCTGGTGTAACCATTTTGCGTATCGGTAAGAAAAGGAACAAATAGAATCTGCATTCCCTGATCTGCATATATCCTGCTCAATTCGGGAAATTCCACATCGTAGCAAATCAATATGCCGATTTTACCACAATCGGTATCAAAGACCCTGATCCTGTCCCCGCCAACCATACCATAATATTTTAATTCATTTGGGGTGATGTGAATTTTTCTGTATTCCTCTGTTTTTCCACTTCTATGGCAGAGATAGGTGGCATTGTACAATTTGTTGTTTTCTACAATAGGCATGCTACCTGATATTACATTTACATTATAGGAGACTGCATATTCCTGAATTTTAGCGACAATTTCTTCTGTTCTTTCTGCAAGTTTACGCATCGCTTCCATTTCGGGCAGATGATTGTAGGGCTGGAGCAAGGGTGTGTTAAAGAGCTCAGGAAACATAATGAAATCAGATTTGTACCCGCTTACTGCATCTACAAAGAATTCCACTTGTTCATAAAAAGCTTCTATATCGGGAAATAGCCTCATTTGCCATTGTACCAGGCCAATCCTTATGGTTTTTGCAGAGCGTGCCGAGGCATCTATACCCTGATAATAGATATTGTTCCATTCTATTAAGGTGGCAAATTCTTTGGATTCATGATCTCCTGGTAGGTAATTCTTTAGTATTTTTCTAACATGGAAATCGTTGGAAAGCTGGAAGGTAAGCGTGGGATCAAATAACTCTTTGGCCTTAACCTTATCAATGTATTGCCGGGGGTTAAGTTTTGATGCATGTTCATGATAGCCAGGTATCCGTCCACCGGCAATAATGCTTTTCAGATTGAGGCTTTCACAAAGTTCCTTTCTCGCCTCGTATAACCTACGGCCAAGACGCAGGCCACGGTATTCCGGGGAAACAAAAATTTCTATTCCGTAAAGGGTATCTCCATGGGGATCGTGAGTAGAGAAAGTATAGTCTCCGGTGATCATCTGATAAGTGTGCTTGTCCCCGTATTCATCATAATCCACAATTATAGATAGGGAGCAGGCCACAACTTTATCATCGACAGCTATACATAACTGTCCTTCGGGAAACAATTTAAGTAATTTTGCAATGGATTGTTTACTCCAGATTTGCCCGCCCAGGGTATCATAGGCCTGGGCCATAGATTCTTTCAGGTCACTGTAATCCTTTAAGGTTAATTTTCTCAGCTCAATATTCATAAATGTCAGATTTCAACCGTTTATTGCCGGTTTGAAATCATAACAATTAAAACAGTCTTCCTGTTTGAGCCTGGTACTGTCTTTTTAAATGTGTATAAGCTGCCTCCGTCACTTCTCTTCCTCTTGAGGTGCGCATTAAATAGCCTTCCTGGATCAGAAAGGGTTCGTAAACTTCTTCAATGGTACCCTCATCTTCTCCAACAGCGGTTGCAATGGTTTTAAGGCCAACCGGGCCACCTTTGAACTTATCGATAATGGTCAACAAAATTTTGTTATCCATTTCATCCAGGCCGTGTTCATCCACATTTAATGCCGTTAAGGCAAAGCGTGCAATTTCGGTGTCAATTTCTCCGTTCCCTTTAATTTGCGCAAAATCTCTTGTTCTTCGCAACAAAGCGTTGGCAATTCTGGGAGTGCCCCTGCTTCGGCGCGCAATTTCATATGCACCTTCATCTGTGATTGGGGTTTTTAAAATTTCTGAAGAACGCTGGACTATGGTTGTGAGTAGTTTCGCATCATAATAGGCAAGACGGGCATTGATCCCAAATCTGGCCCTTAAGGGAGCTGTAAGCAAACCTGAACGTGTGGTTGCACCAACAAGGGTAAAGGGGTTGAGGTTAATCTGTACAGAGCGGGCATTTGGCCCGCTCTCCAGCATTATGTCAATTTTAAAGTCCTCCATAGCTGAATATAAATACTCTTCCACCAGTGGACTTAGACGATGAATTTCATCAATAAAAAGGATGTCGCCACTGTCCAGATTGGTTAGCAACCCGGCCAGATCGCCGGGTTTGTCCAAAACAGGACCAGATGTTACTTTGATCCCTGTATTCATTTCATTTGCAATGATATGGGAAAGCGTAGTTTTACCCAGGCCGGGAGGGCCGTGTAAAAGAACATGGTCCAGGGATTCCCCGCGCAACTTAGCGGCCTTTACAAAGATCTTCAGGTTTTCCATGATCTTGTCCTGACCTGTAAAATCTTCGAAAGCCTGCGGACGCAACACTTTTTCAATATCACGTTCTATGGGCGTTAGATTTTCAGAAGAAGGATCAAGATTTTCGTTCATGTTGTAAAGATAAAATATTGTGCAGACTAATTGCTGAACTTATCGGCAACTTTTGCCTCTTTTAATCCATTTGCATAGTTGTAAAAGCCTTCGCCAGATTTTACTCCTTTTTTACCTGCCATGACCATATTGACCAGAAGTGGGCAAGGGGCATATTTAGGGTTTCCAAAACCATCGTGAAGTACTTTTAATATGGCTAAACAAACATCGAGTCCAATAAAATCTGCAAGTTGTAACGGGCCCATAGGATGGGCCATACCCAATTTCATAACGGTATCTATTTCTTCTACGCCCGCAACACCTTCAAATAAGGTAAATACAGCTTCGTTAATCATTGGCATTAAAATACGGTTGGCTACAAAGCCGGGATAATCATTAACTTCAACTGGTACTTTGGCCAGTTTCTTTGAAAGTTCCATGACTGTTTGGGTCGTTTCATCACTGGTCGCATAGCCCCTGATCACCTCTACAAGCTTCATTACAGGTACCGGATTCATAAAATGCATTCCGATCACTTTGTCTCCCCTGGTGGTTACAGAAGCAATTTGTGTAATGGAAATAGAGGAAGTATTGCTCGCCAGAATAGCTTCTGGTTTGGCAAAAGCATTTAAATCTTTGAAGATTTTTAACTTCAGTTCCAGATTTTCGGTTGCAGCTTCGACAATAAGATCCGCTGTCTCAACACCAGTTTTAACGTCGGTTGATCTGATAATATGATTAAGGGTTTGTTGCTTGTCTTCCGTGGTGAGTGTGCCTTTTGAAACCTGTCTGTCCAGGTTCTTTTCAATAGTAGCCATTGCTCTGTCAAGGGCCTCGTCATTAATGTCTATTAACGTAACTTTATAGCCAAACTGGGCGAAAGTATGGGCAATACCATTACCCATGGTGCCAGAGCCAATTACTGAGATGTTGTTCATAAAATGAATATATTGGGTTTTAGGGTGCTAATCTACTAATAATCCAGTTGCCGTCCACTAGTTCATAATTGATCCGGTCATGAAGGCGGCTGGATCTGCCTTGCCAAAATTCTATCTGTGAGGGTTTTACCAGATAGCCGCCCCAGTGCTGGGGCCTTGGTATTTCTTTTCCCTGATATGCTGCCGTGAGTTCCTTCACCTTTTCTTCCAGGGACTCCCTGTTTTGCATTTTGGTGCTTTGAGGCGAGGCTGTAGCACCGATCTGACTTCCAATTGGACGGGAATGGAAATACTGATCTGAAACCTGGGCCGAAACTTTTGATACCGAACCATCAATCCTGACTTGTCTTTCCAGTTCAGGCCAGAAAAAAACCAGTGATGCCTGAGGATTCTCCGCAATTTCTTTTCCTTTTACACTATCGTAATTTGTAAAGAAAACGAAGCCATGCTGATCAAATCCTTTTAAAAGAACGATTCTGGCAGAAGGTTTTCCGGAGCGGTCTGCGGTAGCCAAGGTCATCACATTAGGCTCATAAAGTTTGGCATTCATTGCATCGGCAAACCATTTCGAAAATTGGTTTATAGGGTCCTGATCTGCATCCTGCTCTGAAAGTTCAGCAGAACGATAATCCTGTCTAAGATTTTGTAATGTTTCAGTGCTTAAGTCCATACTGCAAAAATAGGTTTTAGTTTATTCAAAATTATCAGTATTTTTCCGAATGTTAAGTCCATTAGAGCCATCTTCCGGTAAATTATTAATCTCGGAGCCATTCCTGAACGATCCGAATTTCAGGCGCTCGGTTGTACTGATTGCTGAATATTCAGAATTGGGAACTTTAGGTTTTGTCTTGAATCATAAAAGCAATTTGTTGCTGAGTGATTTATTACCAGACCTTGAACATGCTGATTTTCCCGTTTATTTTGGTGGACCCGTTGCTACCGATACGGTTCATTTTATACACCGGTGTTATGATAAAATGAATGACGGGGAAGAAATTGCACCGGGCATATATTGGGGCGGAAATTTTGAGACTCTGAGTATTTTGCTTAAAAACAACAGCGTTAGTCCTGAAGAAGTAAAATTTTTTGTAGGCTACTCGGGATGGGGGGAAGATCAGCTGGCGGATGAAATACGGGAAAATACCTGGATCGTTTCTGACCAGTATCATGCAGATGTAGTCTTTTCAGACAATGAAGAAGAGGTCTGGAGAGAAGTGATTATCAATCTGGGACCGAAATATGCACATTTAAGCAATTTCCCTCAGAATCCTAATTTAAATTAGAAAACCATCCGGGACCAGCTTCATTCCTGTATAGAACAAGAGAGGTCCCGGTAGGCAAATTAAAGATTTTCGAGCTCTGCTGCAGTGTCCTCTATCTTTTTCTTCAAATCATCTTTGTATTGCTGCATTTTAAGACTCAGTTCCGGGTTTGCAGTTGCAAGAATCTGAGCGGCCAGTAAACCTGCGTTTTTTGCTGCGTTCAATGCAACAGTTGCTACCGGAATTCCATTTGGCATTTGCAGAATAGATAAAATAGAATCCCATCCATCAATGGAATTAGAAGATTTTACCGGTACGCCAATCACAGGAAGAACGGTGATTGAAGCGACCATTCCCGGAAGATGGGCTGCTCCGCCTGCACCTGCTATGATTACTTTCAAACCTCTGGAGGCAGCTTCTTTTGCATAATTGAACATTCTTTCCGGCGTTCTATGTGCAGAAACCACCGTCATTTCAAATGCAATGTCAAATTCTTTTAAGATATCGGCAGCATCCTGCATGATGTGTAAATCCGATTTGCTGCCCATTATGATACCTACCTGTATACTCATATTATGAAATTACTTTTAATGTTTGTTTGATATAGTTTGCTTTTTCAACTGCATTTTCCCTGTTCTGGTCCACGATGGTAATGTGTCCCATTTTTCTAAAGGGTTTTGTATATTTTTTGCCATAAAGGTGAACGTAAACTCCATCGATTGCCATTACTCTTTCCAGACCATGATACCTGGCAACTCCGTCGTGGCCTTTTTCACCCAAAAGATTGATCATTACAGAATTACTGATGGTTCTGGTGTCTCCCAGGGGAAGATTAAAAATAGCCCTTAAGTGCTGGTCAAACTGGGAAACATAATTCCCTTCAATGGTCTGGTGCCCGCTGTTATGCGGTCTTGGTGCAAGTTCATTAACCAATATTTCACCATTTTTTGTAATGAACATCTCTACGGCAAGTAAACCAGTAATGTTTAAAGCCGAGGCAATGTTTTTGGCAATAGTTTCTGCCCTTTCTTGTACAGCCAAAGGATAGGTGGAGGGACTGATCAGAAACTCGACCAGATTGGCTTCCGGATTAAATTCCATTTCAACCAGTGGAAATGTTTTTACATCACCATTAGAATTTCTGGATACGATTACCGCAATTTCTTTTTCAAAGTCAATCAGCTGTTCAATCAGGCAGGGACCTTCAAAAGCTTTGTCAATGTCGTATTGATTTTCAATTCTCATTACCCCTTTGCCATCATAGCCATCCCTGCGTTGTTTTAATATATAAGGATAACTAAAACTGCTGTTGAACATTTCATCTTTGTTGTTCACCAGTTGGAAGGGTGCTGTCGGGATATCGTTTTCTTTAAAAAACTGTTTTTGTATCCCTTTGTCCTGGATCAGACGGATCACTCTGGATTGAGGAAAAACCTGCTTACCTTCTTTTTCCAGTTGTTCCAGGGCTTCTATGTTTACCTTTTCTATTTCAATAGTAATCACATCGGCTTTTTTTCCGAAATTATATACGGTATCAAAATCTGTTATAGAACCACATTCAAAGTAGTTTGCAATATGTTTGCAGGGGGCATCGGTATCGGGATCTAAAACCAGGCTGGTTACATTATAGTTAATGGCTTCCTGTATCAACATTCTTCCAAGCTGTCCACCACCAAGTATTCCTAATTTTAAATCACTAATCTGTTTTGCCATGTCAATATGAAAAAGTTATGCTTATTTTGCACAAAAATAACAATATAAACGGATTGATGGATGCTGATGCTATAATTATTGGAGCCGGGGCCTGTGGTTTAATGTGCGCAGTGCAGGCAGGTTTTCTTGGTAAAAAAGTTATTTTACTTGAAAAAGCGAATCAACCAGGGGCTAAAATTCTGATTTCAGGAGGAGGCCGTTGTAATTATACAAATTTGTATGCAACTGAGGAACAGTTTATTTCGGCAAATAAACATTTTCTTAAATCTGCTTTTACACAATGGACAGTAGAAGATACTATTGGCTTTTTTGAAACATATGGCATTACCGGTCAGGAGAAAACCTTGGGGCAGCTCTTTCCTGAAAATAAAAATGCAAAAGCTATTGTCGAGCTGTTCAGGGGGCTTTGCCAGGATATGGACCAGCAGATCAGGTGCAATGCAGAGGTTAAAGAGATTCACATTCTGGAAGAAGGTTTTACGGTCAGCTATGAAAAGGGGAGCAAAATATTCCATCTCCATGCCCCCAAGCTGGTCATTGCCACTGGTGGTTTGCCAATCCCCAAAATGGGGGCAACAGATTTTGCCCTGCGTTTTGCAAGGATGCATGGTCTTAATATTATTGAAACAGCTCCGGCTTTAGTACCCCTTACCATTACGGGTAAAGAAGAAGAATGGTATGCCAGGCTTTCGGGTAACGCTGTATTTTGCGAACTGAGCAATGACCGGATTTCCTTCGAAGAGAACCTTCTGTTTACCCATTGGGGTTTAAGCGGCCCGGCTGTACTTCAGATTTCTTCCTATTGGAGAAAAGGTGAAAGCATTAATGTTAACCTTTTACCCCATCAGAACATTTCAGAACTTATAGAGAAGGAAAGGGCTGGGAATGGCAAAACACTGCTGTCTTCTCTGTTTAACAGACTGTATACAAGGAAATTTACAGAAGCCCTTTCAAAATACCTGCCTGTAGATAAGCCTGTCGGGGCCCTGACCAAAATAGAAATGGAATATATTCATCAAACCATTCATTTGTTTAAAGTCAAACCGGCGGGAGACAAGGGCTACGATAAGGCAGAAGTGATGCGTGGGGGCATAGATACCAGGGAGTTATCTTCTAAAACCCTGGAATGCAAAAAAATACCTGGTCTTTATTTTGGAGGGGAATGTATAGATATAACCGGCTGGCTAGGTGGTTATAATTTTCAATGGGCCTGGGCAAGTGCTTTTGTGATCGCCCAGGCATTGTAATCTTTTTAAAAATAATTTTAATCACATTCAGGCACTGTATAAGTCCATGTTTCTGAGGCATCTGTAGGCATAGCATATCCAGTGCCTTTATTAAGTTCAAACCAAAGTTTTCCTCTTAATTTATCCCTGCTGCCTATTTCATTCATGGTCATGCTGTCATAAATCCTTCCATTAACCATTACGTATTTTATTTTTTCAGAATTTCTGATGTCCTCCAATGGGTTTGCATCCATCACAATGAGGTCACCAAGTTTACCCTTTTCCAGTGAGCCGATCTCTTTATCCATTCCAAGGTAAAGCGCGCCATTTACAGTTGCACATTTAATGGCCTGCATAGGCGTCATTCCTCCTTGTACCAGCATCCAAAGTTCCCAGTGGGCTCCAAGACCCTGTATCTGACCATGGGCGCCCAGGTTTACTTTTGTTCCGCCATCGGCAATTTGTTTAACTGCTTTTGCGACTTCAATATGTCCGTAATCTCCATATTCAGAGGTTGTTCTTCTTCTGGACCTTGCGTCAATAATTGACCTAGGTGTAAAGGCAAGCAGTCTTTCGTTTTCCCAAACGTTTGTCCGGTCGTACCAGTAATTTTCTCCCCACTGAGCACCATAGGCCACAATCAGGGTTGGGGTATATGCTACTCCGGTATTGTTCCAGAAAGCTTTGACATCTTTGTAAACAGGAACTACGGGTATGCTGTGTTCTATGCCCGTATGACCATCAGCAATCATATTCATATTGGTAAAGAAGGTTGAGCCTCCTTCAGGAACAACTTCCATTTTGAGTTGTCTTGCTGCCTCCAGTATCTGCTGGCGTTGTGATCTTCTGGGCTGGTTGTAAGATTTTACAGAAAAGGCACCTACTGCTTTTAGTCTGCGCAGATTTGACAGGGCATCTTCAAGATTATTGATCACAACTTTAAAATCTCCTTCGGCACCATACAAAATTGAGCCAGTGGAATACAAACGGGGGCCAACCATTCTTCCTGCTTTTAACATTTCACTTTGGCTAAATACCATGACTGTATTACTGGAGGGATCATGGGAAGTAGTGACACCAAAGGCAAGGTTTGTCAGATAAGCCCAGTTTTGCTGTGGGATAAGCCCATCTGGGCTGCTCGGTAAATGTGCGTGAACATCTACAATACCTGGCATTATGGTTTTTCCATAGACATCTATCACTTTTGCACCAGGGGGGATCGTAACCTGATCCACCTTACCGATACCAATGATTTTGTTGTTTTCCAGCAGTATAGTGCCTTCATCTATCACTTGATTGTCTCCATTCATTGTTAATATTCTGGCCCCTTTTAAAGCCAGAAGCCCAGTAGGGACATCCGTTTTCAGGCTGAGCCCCATTGGAATTCCGTCGGCAGGAATTACCTGGGCTGTATTGGTTGTGCTCTGGTTATTTTCTTCTGCAAAGGGAAAAAGAGAACTGACGTTTTTGCCATAATATCTTTCCCCAACAGTCCAGAACAGGTTTTTACTATCATTTCCCCAATGGATATAAATTCCTCCATCACTGGGGATTTTTGTTAAAGGAATAGATTTGTTAACCGAGGAAAGGTCCAGTTCAGTGCCTGTAGTCACCATAGGGGTAATATATACATTGAACAATTCGGTAAAGGCCATCCATTTTCCATCAGGACTTGGTGCAAATTCAGTCGCGTAAGTGGACGTATAATGTGTTCTTTCATTTGCGCCATTCAGGTCAATACTTTTATAACTTTTTTTGCCGTTGCTGTAGCTTTGAAAATAGATGCGGCTGTCATCTGCATTGAACCTTGGTTTGATGCCGTTTTCCGAAACAAGCAGTTTATTGCCTCCATTAGAAGATATGGTAAAGATGCCCGTGTTTTTTCCATAAGAAAAACCCAGCATGCCATTTCCGCTTCCTTTTCTATATACAATTTTATCTCCTTTTGTGGAATAGACCGGTGAGAAATAGAAGCCCTTTTCGTCACTGAGGGTAATGGTCTTTCCGGACTTAAGATCAGTACGTTTTATAGCACCTTTAAACTCATCGCTCCAGGTGGTGTATACGAGGTAACGTCCATCCGGGCTAAAGGAAGGTTCAAATTCAAAATCTATTCCACTAGTCAATCTTTCAGGTTTTCCTTCCGGTAATTCTTTTTTATACAAATAACCGGCTGCACTGAATACAACGGTTTTTCCATCAGGGGACGTACAAAGCTGACGGATCATTTTTACCGTAAAATCTTCCGTGAAAACCTGCTGCGGAAAATGTAAAGCCTCCTGTACAGTTTGGTTGCTGGTTACTTCAAAGGGAACCTCTGCTGATTGGAGACTGGAGAGCTCCAGTTTTCTGATTTTGCCTTTGGCATAAAAAATAAGGTTTTTGGAATCTGGTGTCCAGGCAAAATTTGGATAAACACCAAATATGGCCCAGGTTTCCTGTTGATCATGAGAAAGATCATCGTATACAGGCCATTCTTCACCTGTCCTGGTATTTTGTACATACAAGACCGACTTTAATCGCACTCTTTTTACATAAGCCATAAATTTGGCATCAGGCGAAATCTGTGGCCGCACGGCGCCACCCTGTACGGCAATGAAGTCGCTCAGTTTACCGTTGCTTAAATCAAGTCTCCGGATGGCATAGATCATTCCATTGGGATCTTTGCTGTACTGAAAATCAGGTCCGGGGCTTACATCTTCACTAAAGTAAAGAAACCTGCCGTTAGGAGAAACATTAGGCTCGCCTGCGTCTTGCTGGTCATTTTTGCGTTTGGTCAGCTGTATACCTTCCCCGCCATAAATATTGTACATCCACATTTCTCCTGCACCGAGGGAACGGGTTCCTGTGTAGTGCTTTCTTGCAATAATGTATTCACTATTTGGCATCCAGGTGGCATTGTTTAACAAGCGAAAAGTTTCTTTGGTCACTTGCTTTTTCCCAGAACCGTCCCTGTTCATGATCCAGATGTTGTCTGCTCCACTTTTATCACTGGTATAAGAAATGTACTTTCCATTAGGACTGAAACGGGGTTGTACATCCCATGCAATGCCTCCACTGAGTAGTTGTGCTGTTCCACCGTTAATGGGCATCACATAAATATCTCCCAGCAGATCAAAAACAATTTCTTTTCCATCCGGGCTTACGTCAAGATTCATCCATGTGCCTTCATCTGTTGTAATGCTAAAGGATTTGGTATTGCCTTTATACTTTTCAATGTCCCATGCAGATGGGTCAGTTTTGTCCTGGGAAAATGACTGAAAAGCGGTAAGAGATAAAAATAAAAAGGTAAAGTATTTTTTCATAGTCAAAAGAAGTGTTTCTGGATCGTGTATCTTCGATGCCCAAACCCCCATGCGTTTTATTTGTTAAACCATAAGGCCGGGAAGGCGGAAGCATAATTGCAAACAAGTATTATTTTAGGATTGAGGCTGC
This sequence comes from Pedobacter nutrimenti, assembly GCF_003208655.1. Taxonomy (GTDB): domain Bacteria; phylum Bacteroidota; class Bacteroidia; order Sphingobacteriales; family Sphingobacteriaceae; genus Pedobacter; species Pedobacter nutrimenti. The sequence continues at coordinate 348,358 of NZ_QKLU01000001.1, forward strand.
AATTTAGTAATATCAGTTCGTTTTTATAGTTTTGAACAAACCTTTTATGAATAAAGCAGAAATCTTAAAACAATATTGGGGCTTCGATTCGTTCAGGCCATTGCAGGAGGATATTATTGATGCTGTGCTGGACAACAAAGATACACTCGCATTGTTGCCAACCGGTGGTGGTAAATCGCTTTGTTTTCAGATACCAGCAATGCTTAAAGAGGGGATTTGTTTGGTGGTATCTCCTTTAATTGCGCTGATGAAAGATCAGGTTGAAAACCTCAAAGCCAAAGGTATTGAGGCGGTCGCCATTTATGCCGGAATGGGAAAACGTGAAATAGATATTCTTCTGGATAATTGTATTTATGGCAACATCAAGTTCTTATACCTTTCTCCGGAACGGTTGATGTCTGAAATCGTTAAAGTGAGGATCTCTTATATGAAAGTGAGCCTTATTGCCATAGATGAGGCGCATTGCATTTCACAATGGGGTTATGATTTCCGGCCACCTTACTTGCAGGTGAAGGCATTAAGGGAAATTCATCCAAAAACAGCAGTTATTGCACTCACAGCTACGGCAACTGAATTTGTAAGAAAAGATATTATTGAAAAACTGGAGCTGAAAAGTCCCGGGATTTTTGTCCAGAGTTTTGCAAGAAAGAATTTAAGTTACGTCGTCTTTGGACTGCAAGATAAATACAAAAAACTGATTGATATTACCCAGAAAGTGAAAGGCTCCGGGTTGGTCTATGTAAGAAACAGGAGAGAAACCGCAGAAATCTCTTTTTTTTTAAAAAGAAATCAGATTTCAGCCGATTTTTATCATGCAGGATTGAACAGGGAAGACCGGTCCCGAAAACAGGAAGACTGGAAAATGAACCGGACAAGGGTAATGGTAGCGACCAATGCTTTTGGCATGGGGATCGATAAACCGGATGTCAGATTTGTAGTCCATTTGGACCTTCCTGAAAGCCTGGAGGCTTATTATCAAGAGGCTGGAAGGGCAGGAAGGGATGAACATCGTGCATTTGCAGTGTTGCTTGCCAATACTGCGGACCAACAGGCCCTTGAGAATAAATACACTAATCATTTTCCTTCGATCGAGGAAATTAAAAAAACATATCACCACCTGGGCAGTTATTATCAGCTTGCTTATGGTGCAGGTGAGGGTTTGAGTTTTCCATTTGATCTGGCAGACTATTGCAAAAAATTTGGATTGGGTGTTGTTAAAACGATAGCCGCATTGAAATTCCTGGAACACGATGGTTACCTGACCTTATCAGAAAATATATTTTTGCAGTCGAGGGTGTTGTTTTTGATAAGTAATGAAGACTTGTATAGATTTCAGATTGAAAATGCCGGCTTTGATCCTTTAATCAAGGCCATATTGAGGTCGTATGGAGGCTCTTTTGATCAGTATGTTAAAATTAAAGAAGATGAACTGGCCAAAAGAGTAGGGGTGTCATTTAAAACTGTGACGGCAATGCTTCAACGTTTAAACGATTTGGAAGTAATGTCTTATTTACCACAAACAGACCAACCGCAACTGCAATTTTTGCAGGCCAGAACAGATCAGCTTCACCTGGATATTGACATTAAGTACATCGAACTGAGACGGAAAATCCAGGGGGACCAAATTAGTGCTGTATTAAATTATGCCGGTTCAAACAGTTGCAGGAGTATTCAATTACTCAGTTATTTTGATGAAAAGTATGCTCCTAAATGCGGTGTTTGTGACATTTGTCTTGCAGAAAAAAGAGAGCTGGAGGCGGAAGAACTGGTGCAAAAAATTGAGTTTGAAATTGCAACCTTACTTCAGGTATCTGCCTATAGCCTCACCGATCTGGTTGCTACTTTAAGATCTGGTACGGAGTCGGATAAGCTAAAGCAGATTAGGGAGTTGCTTGATGCAGGCAAAATAAAAACCGATGGTAAAAACTATTATCTTTAAATTGTGTTGAAACACAAAAATATCTATTATGAAAAAACTGATCATCTTTGCTTCTGTAATCCCATTTTTTCTTTTCAGCTGTACTTCAAAATGTATAGAAGATTCCGGTGTTCGTAAAGAAAAAATAACCCCGGTAAAGGAGTTCTCTGAGATAGAAATAGGAGGCCCCATTAAACTCATTTTAAAGCAGGACAGTAGTTTTAATGTTAAAATCTCTGCAGATTCAAGTATACTGGATAAAATCGAGGCCTCAGTTAGCGGGAGTACACTCCAACTGAAATTGGATACAGCGGCTTATTGCGGAAAAGATTCTATAGTCATTCATGCGGGGCTGAAAACGCTCAAATATTTGAAAACCCAAGCCAATAGTCAGGTATTCAGTGAGGGGAGACTTAATCTTCAGGATGTTAAATTTATACTTAAAGGCAATACCGGTATTCACCTGGATATGAGTGCTGCTAAAGTGACAACTGATGTCGATGGAACTGCTCGTATTGATTTAAAGGGACAGGCTGGAAGCCACGAAGTTAAAACCAGGGGTGCTGTGGAATTAAATGCATTTGACTTTATTTCAGGGATATATCTGGTTGATCTTAAAGGCCTGGCCAAGGTAAATATTAATGTTTTAAATGACTTGAAAGTAAAAACGTCGGGAGCAACGGAAATTTATTATAAAGGAAATCCTAAAAATGTAAATGAACAAAAAACCGGTGCCGGAAAGCTGGAGAAGGTCAATTAAAAATTTTTATATATTTTAGTTCCCTTGGATAATTTATGGCGCTGAAAAATAATAAAAGGGTAATCCGGTCTTGGGCATTTTTTGACTGGGCAAACTCTTCATACAATCTGGTCATTACCTCAACTGTTTTTCCTGTTTACTATACCATTATTACCACTACAAAAGAGCATGGCGATCAGGTTTCTTTTTTTGGATTCAAATTTGTCAATACAGCTTTGTCCAATTATGCCCTGGCTTCGGCTTATTTGATTGTAGCGTTAATTTCTCCCTTTTTAACCTCAATGGCAGATCATAGAGGCAATAAAAGAATTTTTATGAAGCTTTTTACCTGGCTGGGCGCTTTATCCTGTTGTGCATTATACTTTTTTAAACTGGATACACTGGAGTTGGGCATTATATGTTTTACATTGGCTGCAATTGGTTATTCGGGTGGTTTTGTTTTCTACAATTCCTATCTGCCTGAAATTGCTACTGCCGATCAGCAGGATGCGGTGAGTGCAAAGGGTTTTAGCTATGGCTATGTGGGGAGCGTGATTCTTCAGTTGATCTGTTTTGTCTTTCTCCTAATGCCGGACCGTTTTGGTATTACAGATGAAAGTTTTCCTCCAAGATTAACCTTTTTGCTGGTGGGGTTGTGGTGGATTGGATTTGCCCAAATCCCATTTCGGGTATTGCCAAAAGGAAGTCCGAATTTTAATCCGGAAGATCAGAAAAAAATATCAGGAGGTCTTATGGAGCTAAAAAAAGTATGGCATCAGATTAGGCAGATGAGTATAATGAAACGGTTTTTAATGGCCTTTATGTTTTATTCTATGGGGGTTCAGACTGTTATGCTTGTTGCCGCAAATTTTGGGGAAAAGATATTGCACCTGCCGACTTCGGGTTTGATTGCAGTTATCCTGATTGTTCAGCTTGTGGCCATTGCAGGGGCTAATTTAATGTCCCGTTTTTCAAGGCTTTACGGAAATATAAATGTGCTTTTATCCGTGGTGTTTATCTGGATTTTAATGTGCATTTCTGCTTATTATGTCAGCACGGGCAATCAGTTCTATTTACTGGCTGCAATCATCGGCCTGATTATGGGGGGGATACAGTCTCTGTCCAGATCAACTTATTCCAAATACATACCCCATGGGACAGCAGATACAGCATCTTTCTTTAGTTTTTATGATGTAACCGAAAAACTTGCAATTGTAGCGGGATTGGCTAGCTTTGCATATATCGAGGAGTTGACCGGAAATATGCGCAACTCAGCGATTGCGCTGGCCTTGTTTTTTGTAATAGGTCTGGTGCTGTTGCTCTCTCTAAAAAGAACAGAATCTAAAGTAATTACTGGTGTTAAAACCAGTAGTTTTTGAAAAGCGTTGATAGATGAAGATAGAATTATTTGTTCCCTGTTTTGTAGATCAAATGTACCCCGAAACTGCTTTTAACACCATAAAGGTATTGGAAAAGGCAGGTTGTGAAATCAGTTACAATGCCGGTCAGACTTGTTGCGGTCAGCCGGCTTATAATGCAGGTTACTGGGAAGAGGCAAAGGAAACAGGAAATAAGTTTTTGACGGATTACTCAGACCAGAAATATATTGTTGCACCCTCAGCTTCTTGTGTTGGTATGGTGAAAAATGGATTTAATGATTTGTTTACCAATACGATTGTTCACAACAAATGCAGAAGTATACAAGCCAATATATTTGAATTGTCAGATTTTTTGGTGAATATCCTCAAGAAGGATTATTTTGGTGCTGAACTGGATGGACGGGCAGTTTATCATGATTCTTGTAGTGGTTTAAGGGAATGTAAGATAAAAGAAGAGCCAAGACTGCTGCTCTCTAAAGTTCATGGACTGGAGATGGTTGAAATGAAAGACACGGACATGTGCTGCGGTTTTGGCGGAACATTTTCTGTCAAGTTCGACGCCATTTCTTCTGCGATGGCCGAACAGAAGGTGAACAGAGCATTGGAACAGGAGGTTGACTTTATCATCTCTACAGATCTTTCTTGTCTTATGCATCTTCAGGGTTATATAGATAAAAACAATATTCCACTGAAAACCATGCATCTTGCTGATGTGCTGGTGAGTGGCTGGCTGGAAAGTACCGAATATTAAATTGTAACAATAATATTAAATCAAGACGGACCAGCTTGATCAAAATAAATCCTAAATTCAGGAAGAATATGGATGTAATGATCTGAAATTCGATTTAGCTAAAACAAAATAATTATAAGAAAATGAAGACAATCCTTGTTGCTGTGGCCAGCCTTTTGGCAATGTCCTTACAGGTAAATGCACAGCAAAAAAAATCTGGTGCTATACAATTTGAATCGCGTTTTGATCCGGCCGTAATGGCTGAAGCAAATGGAATTAAGCTTAATGAAGAAATGCTTGCCCGTTTGCCTAAAAGTTCAAAAGTAGATTTTGAACTTTTATTCAATGCGACCAATGCAAGTTATACCAAAGTAGAAGATACTGAAGACAGCAATGGTGGGGGCGGCGGTGGTGGTTTCCGTTTTGGAGCAGGTGCAGCAAGCAGGGACTATTATTATAATTTCGCCGATCATAAACTGACCGCTGTTTTTGATTTGAATGATACGACTTATTTCATGGAGAATCAATTGGGAAAGGCCGATGTTTCTTTTATGGGAATGGGGGGACGGGGGCCTGCTACACCGCCTGTAATAGAATATGTAAAATCTGATGAAACCAAAAAAATTGTTGGCTTCACTTGCAATAAAGTCATCATTAAAACGACGACTAAAAGAAAAATCCTGGATGTAGAAAGGGAAATTGTAGATGAAACAGCACTGTGGTATACAAAAGACCTTGGTTTCGATTTTTCTCCAAACCCAGTGCAATGGACCGAAGGAGCAGTTCTTGCTATTGAAAGCAAAGGCTCAAGTACCGTAGCTAAAAGCATTGAATTCAGAAATGTAAGTTCCAAAGATGTAAACCTTCCTAAAAAAGGAACTGTGATTAGCCCGGATGCTTATAAGGCAAAGATGGAGCAGCGTATGAAAATGATGAGGAACAGGCAAGGTCAGGGCGGCAGATCAATTATGATAAATTAATATTTTAGCCTACCTTTGTACCTGAAAGAAAATCACATTGTAGGTGATTTTAATAAAATATATTTATTTACTTATAAATCATAGTTGTAGATGATTCACATTACACTACCTGACGGCTCCGTACGTCAGTATGAAAAGGGTACAAGTGCCCATCAAATCGCTTTATCAATTTCTGAGGGCCTTGCCCGTAACGTTTTGGCCGCCGAGGTCAATGGTGAAATCTGGGATTCTTCCAGAGGTATTGAAACTGATGCTACAGTTAAATTGTTGACCTGGAATGATGCAGAAGGAAAATCGACCTTTTGGCATTCTTCTGCTCACTTAATGGCGGAGGCCCTGGAAGCTCTTTACCCAGGAACCAAGTTTGGTATCGGACCAGCTATTGAAACAGGTTTTTATTATGATGTAGATTTTGGTGACCGGGAATTTTCGTCTGATGACTTTAAGGCCATAGAAACCAAGATTTTGGAACTGGCTAAACAAAAAGAAGTTTTTGTCCGGGAACAGGTCTCTAAATCTGATGCTTTAAAATATTTTACAGAAAAAGGAGACGAATACAAACTGGATCTGATCGATGGCCTGGAAGACGGAAAGATTACTTTTTATACTCAGGGTCAGTTTACAGATCTTTGCCGGGGCCCTCACATTCCAAATACAGGATTTATAAAGGCTGTAAAACTGATGAATGTTGCCGGAGCTTATTGGAGAGGTGATGAAACCAGAAAACAGTTGACCCGTATTTATGGAGTAACTTTTCCTAAGGCAAGCGAACTGACAGAATATCTTCATATGATTGAAGAGGCAAAAAAAAGGGACCATCGTAAGTTGGGTAAGGAATTGGAACTTTTTGCATTTTCTGAAAAAGTTGGAATGGGTTTACCTTTATGGCTACCTAAAGGAACAGCCCTGCGCGAACGTCTGGTTCAGTTTTTGACAAAGGCGCAAGGTAAAGCGGGGTATGAACAAGTGGTTACTCCTCATATAGGACATAAAAATTTGTATATCACTTCCGGTCATTATGAGAAATATGGCAAAGATTCTTTTCAGCCGATTAAGACACCACAGGAAGGAGAAGAGTTCTTTTTAAAACCAATGAACTGTCCTCACCATTGTGAAATTTACAAGGTGAAACCCCGTTCTTATAAGGATCTGCCTTTGCGTTTTGCAGAATTTGGTACAGTATACCGGTATGAACAAAGTGGTGAACTTCATGGTTTAACAAGAGTACGTGGCTTTACACAGGATGATGCACACCTGTTTTGCCGTCCGGACCAGGTCAAAGAAGAGTTTAAAAAAGTAATTGACCTTGTACTATATGTATTTAAATCTTTAGGTTTTAATGACTATATCGCACAGGTTTCTTTAAGAGATCCTGAAAATAAGTCCAAGTATATAGGTACCGATGAAAACTGGCGTTTAGCCGAAGCTGCAATTATTGAGGCTGCCGATGAAAAAGGCCTGCCTACCGTTGTGGAATTTGGTGAAGCAGCGTTTTATGGTCCTAAACTTGACTTTATGGTAAAAGATGCCTTGGGAAGGAAATGGCAGCTGGGGACTATTCAGGTAGATTATAACTTGCCGGAGCGGTTTGAACTGGAATATACAGGCAGTGACAATCAGAAACACAGGCCCGTTATGATCCATCGCGCACCATTCGGTTCTTTGGAGCGTTTTATAGCTGTGTTAATTGAACATTGTGCTGGGAACTTCCCTTTATGGCTTTCACCTGAGCAGTTTATTATTCTTCCGATCTCAGAAAAATATGAAGAATATGCGAAAAAAGTTTCAGATGAATTAAATAATTCCGATATTCGCGGTTTGATTGACTTTCGTGATGAAAAGATTGGAAGGAAAATCAGGGATGCAGAGGTTAAAAAGATCCCTTACATGCTGATTATCGGAGAAAAAGAAATGGCTGAAGGCAGGGTGTCGGTAAGAAAACATGGAGAGGGAGATGTAGGAGAAATGACACTGCAGGAGTTTAGTGAATTATTAATTAAAGAAATAACCGTTTAAATAAGAAACAAATTTGGCATTAGGCAGACCAGGATTTAATAGGGGACCACGTCCTCCTTTTAAGAAAAAAGAAGCAGAACATAATATTAATCAGTTTATCAAGGCTCAGGAGGTGAGATTAGCTGGAGATAATGTTGAACCGGGGATCTATCCTTTGGCAAAAGCTTTGGCACTTGCCGACGAATTGGAACTTGACCTTGTTGAAATTTCTCCCAATGCAGTTCCTCCGGTTTGCAGGATTATAGATTACAGTAAGTTTGTTTACGAGCAAAAGAAAAAGCAGAAAGAGATCAAAGCAAACGCTAAACAAACGGTTATAAAGGAAATTCGTTTTGGTCCTAATACCAATGACCACGATTTTCAGTTTAAACTGAAACATGCAATCAGTTTCCTTGAGAACGGAGAAAAGGTAAGGGCCTATGTGCATTTCAAGGGAAGAGCGATTGTTTATAAAGAACAGGGAGAAATTCTTTTGCTTAAATTTGCCCAGGCGCTGGAAGAAATAGGAAAAGTAGAATTGCTACCAAAATTAGAAGGTAAACGTATGTTTTTAACGCTTGCCCCGAAAGTTGCAAAAAAATAAATAAATTACATAAATAAACACAGGTTATGCCAAAAATGAAAACCAATTCCAGTGCTAAAAAGCGTTTTTCGCTTACTGGAACAGGTAAAATCGCAAGGAAGAACGCATACAAAAGCCACATCTTAACAAAGATGTCCACAAAACGTAAGCGTAATTTAAGCCACACCAGTATGGTGTCTGACGCAGACATGGGCAACGTTAAACGTATGCTTTGCATCGGTAAATAATTAATTTTTAACCAGGTACCCGGTAGTAAGTTTGCTGAAATACGCAACGCCGTTTATCAAAAAACAACAACAACATGCCACGTTCGGTAAACGCAGTAGCTTCGAGAAGAAGAAGGAAAAAAGTCCTAAATATGGCCAAAGGCTATTGGGGATCAAGAAGCAAGGTTTTCACCATTGCTAAAAATACGGTAGAAAAAGGTTTGCAATATGCATACCGTGACCGTAAAGTTAAGAAAAGAGAATTCCGCGGATTGTGGATTCAGCGTATCAATGCTGGTGCACGTCAGCACGGTATATCTTACTCTCAGTTAATTGGTAAATTGGCGAGCAAAAACATCGGTTTGAACCGTAAAGTTTTAGCTGATTTAGCCATGAACCATCCAGAAGCTTTTAAAGCTGTAATTGATGCAGTAAAATAAATATACCATATAGGTTAACAAAAAAGGGAACTACATCAGTTCCCTTTTTTTATTGGCTTATTTTTTTCAGCAGCTTACTAATTTTTATTAAGCTGAGATAATGATTTTTGCATCTGGGACATCATAGAAGTTAAGGTCTCAATGGTTGGCTCAGGTGTCGGATCAGGCAGACTGGAAGTAAAATAGGCCTTGGCTTTCCAGATTTCAAGAATATCGTCAGGCGCTATACTGTATGGATCGTACACTTTATTATCTGAAATGAGCTTTAGCTCTTTGTTTTCTTTGAATCTGTTGCCGGCCCTTTTATAAACGACGCCTTCATTTTTACTGATAACCACATAAGTTTCACCAGTTTTTACATCATTCCAGTTGTCCAGGTATTCTCCTATAATAATACTTCCGGGTTGTATTGGAAGCATAGAATCACCTGTAATTTCAAAAGCCCTGAAAGTTCCTTGTTTAAGAGAAGGGAGGGGCAAATGAAATTTAGGGAGTTCCCTGATGTATTCAGGATCTGAAAACCCATTCAGGTAACCTGCACTTGCTTTTACCGGAACGAGTTCTATATTTTCGTTGTCATCCTTATCTACCGATATGCTAAGTATTCTAAGATTAGAACCCTGGGCTTTAAGCTTGGGCTTCCACTTGTCGTCAATTTGCTCATTGATAAACTCATCTATGGAAAAATCATAGTATTCTGCTATTTTTTTTAGCAAGTCGTACTTTGGTTCTGCACGATCTTCCTCATAGGCCCCAACTAAAGAACGCTTAATTCCAATAGTATCAGCAAATTGCTGTTGGGTAAGGCCTTTTTTCTTTCTGAGGTATTTGAGATTGGATGAAATATTCGACATAAAATAAAAATTAAAAATAATTTGTTTTTACTAATATTGTTAGTATTATTGTGCCAATAAAGTTAGTAATATTATTTGGTCATACAAATATATATACTAATTAATTTAGTTGTAAATAATTTAAGCGAAAAGCTATGAAGAAATTTGTGTACATCGTAACAGATAGAAACCGTACAAGCCTCCATGCAGGCATGAGTGCTGATCTGATCAAAACATTAGCGTTTTATAAACAGATGCCAAGCTTATTCTTCGATAGCGGTCAGCAGCTTACACGTCTGGTCTACTTTGAAGAATTTAAAACAGAAGCCCAGGCTTTAAGTCGTTTTAAACTGATCAGCAGGTTTACACGTATGCAAAAAGAAAGACTGGTGCGTTCCTGTAACCCCGATTGGGTAGACCTGACCATTGGTTTGGATTTTGAGCATATCATGAGCAACAAGGTTATCAATACGCAAGTTCAAATGCCTTTAGGTATTATGTCCTGATATCAAAAAAAGAAGGCGCTTTTATAGAAGCGCCTTCTTTTTATCCAGGTCTATAGGATCCTATTCCTATTACCAGCCCGGGGCAAAGGTCACCCCAAATACGCCCGATTTAACATCTTTACGTTGAAAAGGGAAAGCATAATAAGGTTCAAGTACAAATGCATTAAACATATTTACCCTAAGGGAAACACCCGCACTTAAAGCTGGAACTCTTTCTGCTGGTTTTCCATTAGAAAGCAGGACACCATTAGGCTGGCTTTTAAAGGCTATTTTTGAATCTTCATCCCAGGCTAAACCGGCATCGAAAAAGAAATTCAGGTCGGTAAACAGAAAAGCAGAAGGAATTTGAGCAAGCTTTTTAGGACCTGTAAAAGGAAGTCTCACTTCAAAGTTAAATACGGCAATCTTACTTCCGGAAAGCTGATTGATGTCAAAAGTACCTGATTGTGGATCTTTACTGTTGTAAATAGAACCGCTTTCATAACCGCGGATTAAATAGGGGTAACCCACGTACAGCGGATAGAGGTTTTCACCATCCCGGCCAATACGCATATAGCTGTAAGCCCTTGCCGCTAAGGTAACGGGTTTTAAGCGAACATATTTTCTCAGGTCGACATTAACCGCATAAAATTTGTAATCTCCAAAATATTGTTCTCCTCCAATTCTGTAACGGAAGCCTTCCAACGGGGCCGTGACACCAAATATAGAATTATCTCCCACAAAAGAAGCATTGATCTGAAAGATGTTAAAAGGCCTGAAATTGGCTTTTAATTCTCTTGAAGCCTGGTCATTGGATATTTTTCTTCGTTCTGAACCAATAAAATTGCCTATAATGGAATCACCGATATTCTGGTAATAATTGCTGTACCTGTCAATCCGGTAACTGTACCTTGAAATGGCAGCACCTGCTTCAAAGCGATGTACTTTATTAAATGGATAGGCACCGAAAAACTGAAAAGATTCCTCAAAAGTCCGGATGATATTGGTCCGGTCATCGTATACTTTTAAAGAATCAGAAGCGCCAGCCTGAGGTGCCAGTTTTGTTTTTGCGATCTCCCTGAAGCCTGTTACATAGGGGATATGAGATAAAGCAAAGCCCCAGTTGACCCGGTGCTCCTGATTGATATAGCCAGCAAGACCTCCGAAATCTGAGATTTGACCATTAATGGACAGGTTTGCAATGATCTGATTGCGTCCTAGAATATCACTGAACATTCCGGAAATTCCACCCTGTATCCCTGTGCCAAAACGACTTGTTGCAATGCCTACACCGCCACTGTTTGCCAGATAATCCAGCTTAAACTGGGGCCGGTAAGGTACCAGCCTCATTGCACTGGCAGGTGTTTTTTCAAAGCGCTGAAAATTTGAAAGGTTCGAGTTGACAATATTGATGCCCGTACTTTCTACAGGAGGAAGAATAGCGGCATCGAAATGGAGTGCCAGCGGATCCACTGCTCTGGCTTTAAAGCTTAGCGCTGGAGCATTATATAAAGTGTATTTCTGGGACCTGTAATAACTATATATGATCTCATCATTTCTAGAAACAGATATGGCAGGAGAAAACTCTGTAATACCACTGATGCCTGTAAAATAGTCGGTAAGCTGATTCAGGTTTCCGTTAGATAAGTTGTACTCATACAGGTTTCTGAAACCGTCTCTGTTGGATAAAAAGAAAATTCGCTGGCTGTCACCCGAAAATTGTGCATTTAAATTATTGGCGCCAGGAAATACAGGTAAATTGGTTATGTTTTTGCTTTCCAGGTCATAAATACTTAGATTAATCGGGTACACCGCACTCGTACCACCGGAAGACAGGGCGACCCTGTCAGAAGAAAAGATTAATTTTTTCCCATCGGGCGAATAGCTTGGCGCATAATCAGAGTAGATATCATCTGTGATTTTGGTCACCTGTTTGCTTTGGAAATTATAAGAAAAAATATCACTCTGGCCCTCAATCATCCCTGAAAAAGCTATATCTGCTCCACTAGGCGACCAGGTCAGGTTTCCAAATTGTTCAATACTCCCCATTCCGGTCCGCAAGACCGTATTGCCGCTTGCCACATCAATAACCATCAATTGATTTCTACCTTTGCTGTAAATACTAAAAGCAAATTGTTTGCTGTCAGGTGACCATGCTCCGGCTGATTCCAGGAAATTAAAATCGTCAATATGGGAATTGGAAATCTGGCTGCTCAGCTTTTTAATAATTTTACCCGTTTTAGCCTCTGCTAAAAAAAGGTCAATGCCAAACAAATCCTTCTCAGATAAAAAGGCCAGGTATTTTCCATCTGGGCTAATGGCAGGGGCAACATTCATATTGCCCGCATTCTTATTGTCTATAATCCTGGTCCCTGTAATTTTTACCTGTGAACTGTCTGTTTTTAGGAACGGTCTGTAGTGTGATTCAATTGCGTTTTTCCAGAGACCAGAAAGTGCCTTATCATCATAGCCCAGCGTGTACTTCAAGCCGTTTTCATAACCGTATTTTGCTGTAGCTTTAAATAAGGGAACTATAGTGGTATCCCCGTAAACCGATCCTATAAAAGTCCAGAAAGCCTGACCATAGCGGTAAGGAAAATATTTATTGGAATTGGTCAGGTCTTTTAGGGAAGGGATGTCCCGGTTCAAAAGGGCATCTCGCATCCACATTGAAGTAAATGCATCTTTTTTTCCTATAGATAAGTATTCGGCCATGCCCTCTACCATCCAAAGGGGGACCTGACTTACATTCTGAATGCTGATGGAGTCTTTTTCCAGTAACAGGTGATACTGAAAGGCGTGAACAAGCTCATGACCCAGTACGTGACGGGTTTGACTATTTAATTCCATTACCGGCATAATGACCCTGTTTTTCAAAGCCTCGGTGACTCCACCAGTTCCGATCCCTATTTCCCCTTGTAAGGCGGTAGTTTGCTGAAAGTCGGGTTGATTATTGTATAGAATTATGGGGTTTTTCTTTAAAAAAGTATCTCTAAATACTTCCTGATGCATTTTGTACCAGGTCTCGGCATCTTCTGCAAATTTTTTAACGAGATTCTCATTTTTTAGATAATAATAGATCTCAAAATGCGGGGTTTGAAGAACTTTAAATTTTTCGTTTTTATATCTTACTTTATTTTGTCCGAAATACTGTGCCCGGACGGTAACTGAAGAGGTTAGAACAAATAATAAAAGGATAACTGATCTTGTAAAAAGTATAGATTTTATCTTCATAAAATACCATTAGGGGTGTCTGATTATCTTTGATTTTGCGATTCCTGCTTTTTTCTTTCCTTTTCTTCCTGCTTTTGTTTGCGTTTTAATTGTCTTTCCTCTTTTCTTGTCAACGGTATGACAGCAGCTGGTGCTGCAGGTTGTTCAGCCGGTTTTTTTTCTTCGGGCTTTTGAACTTCCTCTTTTTGTGGTTGCGGTTGTGTTTCTTCAATAACCGGTACGGAAGTATTTAAAGAATCAACTGCAGTACTGTCTTTTTTTGTCGTGTCTGCTACGATACGAGGGGAGGGACAATTGATGTTTCTGGTAATTTTCTCTTTTGGTTTAGGAAAAGGACCATAGGTATAACCTGTGCTTGGATCGTGATAAACCTTTTCCATAAATTTTCCAAAAATTGGAAGGGCAGTTCTGGAGCCTTCACCGGTCTCGCCATTTTTAAAATGCGCAGAACGTTCATCACAGCCAACCCAAATGCCAGTCACAAGATCTTTTGTGATTCCCATATACCAGGCGTCCACGTAATCTGAGGAAGTACCTGTTTTTCCACCAATTTGATTGTTCTTTTTCCAAAGGTCCCATTCCCAAAGTGCCTGGGAAGTTCCTCCTGGTTCTTCCATACCGCCTCTGAACATATACAGCATGAGCCAGCTGATTTCATCACTAAGTACTTTTTTCGTTTTGGCTTTAAATTCTTCGATCAGGTTTCCGTCCAGATCGGTGATTTTTTCAACCAGGATTGGATCTGTTTTTACCCCATTATTAAGAAAGGTGCCATAAGCTTTAACCATTTCATAGACCGAAACATCATTTGGCCCCAAACTTACAGAAGGAACAGATTCCAGGTGACTGTCGATACCACATTCGTGGGCCCATTTTACTACATTGTCCCATCCAACTTTTTCTGTTACCTGTGCGGTAATGGTATTCACTGATTTTGCCATTGCCCAGCGTAGGGACATTTCTCTGTAGGAATTTGTATAACTGGCATTTTTTGGTTCCCAGTATTCTGTTTTGCCATGCTCCTGATAAGCAATGCTCACCGGTTTATCAATAAAAGTATCGCAGGGGCTCATTCCACTTTCCAGTGCCGCAAGATAGGCGAAAGGTTTAAATGTAGAGCCAGACTGTCTTTTAGCCTGGTTCACATGATCATATTTGAAAAATTTATGATCTATACCGCCGACCCAGACTTTTATTTTTCCGGAAAAAGGATCCAGAGACATCATTCCGGTGTTTAATATTTTACCATAATAACGGATTGAATCCATGGTGGAAAATAAAGTATCCCTGTCGCCACTCCAGGAAAAGACCTTCATTTTCTTTTTCCTGTTAAAATAAGCCTCAATAGAATCTGGATTATTTTTAAATCTTTTCTGAAGCATTGCATAAACAGGCAGGTTTTGCTTGGCCCGGTTTGGATAATCTACTTTTTGCTTTTCCGAGTCATACCAGGGGTCTTCTTTTCCCCAAACACTGTAAAAGCGTTTTTGCAAAGTCTTCATTTGTTCTTTAACGGCTTCTTCAGCATACTTCTGCAATTTGGAATCAATAGTCGTATAAATTTTAAGACCATCCTCATAGAGGTCATATCCGTTATCAGAACACCATTTTTCAAGGTATTTCGCCACTGCGGCCCTTAAATAAGAGTCACCATCGCTTCCATCATCGATGCGTCCCTCTTTTAATTTTAAAGGACTGTTTTTATATGTGTTCAGTTCAGCATCTGTAATGTACTTATACTTGTTCATCTGAGCAAGTGCGACATTTCTGCGTTCCAGGGCCCTTTGAGGGCTTTTAACTGGGTTATACAAAGAAGTCCCTTTTAACATACCGACCAGCAGTGCAGATTCAGGTACATCAAGGCTTAAAGCATCTTTATCAAAATAAATTCTGGAAGCTGTTTTAATCCCATAAGCATTGTTACCAAAGGACACGGTATTCAAATACATGGTAATGATATCGTTTTTAGAATAATTAGACTCCAGTTTAACTGCGGTCATCCATTCTTTTAATTTGGAAACAATGGTGCGCAGTACAGGAATGTGTTTAATAATTCCCTGGGATTTATTGTACCTGGTCCTATACAGGTTTTTGGCCAGCTGCTGGGTAATAGTACTACCCCCGCGCTTATCACCGGTTGCAGTAGATATTCCGCTGGATAGCAGGGACCTGAAGTCAATTCCCATGTGTTTATAGAAACGTGCATCTTCGGTAGCGACCAGGGCATTTACTACACTTGGGGAAATGTCTTTAAAATCGACAGGAGTTCTGTTTTCCTTAAAGTAGCGGCCTATAAGTTTACCGTCTGAAGTATATAATTCAGAACCTACCCTTAAGGTTGGCGTTTTAATGTCTTGATATGAAGGGGAATATCCGAATAGCCATAAGAAATTAAGCTGAAGGGCACAAAAGAAAATAAGGACAGTGAAAATAAATATTGTTACGTAGCGGATATATTTATTGCGAATTTCTTTAAACATGGATAAATATGAAAAAAATCGTTGAACAGTTTGTGTTAAATTGTGTTAAAATTCACAAAGCCAATTCAGGTGCTTAACCGGGAGGGCTTTGTCAAGCGGTACATATGTTTTTTAGGGGTAATTGCAGATAGATATATTCATTTTAGGTTAGGTCAGGTCAGTAAAACAAAAACAAAAATCCGCTTTCAGGAAATTAGAATTAGGATGATTTTTGGTGTAAAAAGGCCAAAAATCATCAACAAAGATAATAAAATTGATATTTATTTTTCCTACTAAATCCCCGGAAGGTTTAAGGCACAAGAATCCATATACTCCGTAAATAAACGGAAAATGTATATGGCACTAAAAGTGTCTTTCAGATTAGACCTGTTCGCTGTTTTGAGCGGTACGTTTTTTCATATTGTACATCTTGATCCAAACAGTACTCAAAGCCAGTAGTCCATACACCAAAACAAGGATGGATAAATGATAAACAGAAGAAGATACATCAGATAAAGAACCCTGTTCAAACAACATGACTTTATGGGCATTTAGGAATGGGGTAAGCGGTAGGATAGAGGATAGCCATTGTACACCCACAGGCATTGCCTGTAAGGGCCAGGAATAGCCCCCGATTATAAATGCCGGGGTAGCCAGTAACATGAGTACCTGGGTGGCTTTAAGTGCTGTAGGCAGTAAGGCACTCACCAGTACACCAAGAAAACTTGTTGCCATAATAAAAAGCCCTGTTGTAAAAGCGTAATTAATTAAAGGGCTGGGGATAGGTGCTTTAAAAATATAATGAAAGACATAGTAAATGCCCAGAATAAAAATACTTAGTATCCAAAATGGGATCACCTTAATTAAAATGGCAGAAAATGCAGATCCAGAGCGGGCCAGAAATGCCGTTTCCAATGTTTTATTTTCAAATTCCCTGGCAAAACTGACCGCAAGACCCAGGAGCAGGACCTGTTGAAGTACTACCGCCAGGACGCCGGGCCACATGTAGGTAAAATAATTACCACTTTCATTATACAGGCGGATGTAATTTACTTTAAATGGTTCATACTGCGTTGCGGCCTGTTCTGAGTTCATCCCTTTTTTCTTGAGCCCCTGCATATTGACCCCGGCACTGAAAGTTCCCAGCGTAGTTTGCACACCTTGTGAGGCCATGTTTGCCGTAAGCAGGTTGGTGGTGTTGATATAGGTATTGATTTCAGGATAACGTTTTTGAAGAACAGCCGCTTCAAAACGATCAGGAATAACTACTGCGGCAACCGCGTTTAATTTACGCATGGTTTCACTTGTTTCTGTATTGCTGTTTTTTACGCGTATTACCTCGAGTTTTTCATTTTCTCCAAGCATATCAATTAACTGGTTGCTTAAAGGTGTATTGTCCAGGTCTACCACTAAAACAGGTAAGTGTTCTACTTTTCCTTTTTGATAAACAAAACCAAAAAGCAGGGCATAAATAATAGGTGCCAGCATAAAAACAGAAAGCAAGGTGCTGTCTGCAAAAAACAAACCAAATTCCCTTTTAATCAGTGTAAAGAAGTTTTTCATCAGGTTATACATTTGTTTTTTAAAGGTGATGAAGCGATCACGAGTTTTGCTTGTTTCATTTTAGAAGGCAAACTCCTGATGGTTTCATCAGGTTATACATTTGTTTTTTAAAGGTGATGAAGCGATCACGAGTTTTGCTTGTTTCATTTTAGAAGGCAAACTCCTGATGGTTTCATCAGGTTATACATTTGTTTTTTAAAGGTGATGAAGCGATCATGAGTTTTGCTTGTTTCATCAGGTTATTATTTCTCCTTACTAAAGGATAATGGTCGAATTTACCAATAGCTTTTCTGCAGCGGGAATGTCTTCCGGTATAATTTTCACTTCGTAAACAGCTTCCTGTATATCGTAATTCGGATAAGCCGCGGTGATATCCGCGTAACGCGTAAGCTGTTTGATGATCTGTATTTTTCCTTTTAGTTTTTCCTTATTGTAAAGGACCGTGATTTCAATGGCTTCACCCTTTTTATAATTCCCGATTTTACTTTCCGGCACGGTAAACCTGAAATAGGTGGTATTGGGTAAATAGCCATTAAATAAAGGAAAACCTGCTGTGGCCAGTTCTCCGACCCGCAAACTAATGGTTTCTATCTGCATGTCGTTTGTTGCAATAATATAACGCTCGGATAAAGCAACATTTACCTCTTGCAATACACCTAATGCCTGTTCTGCCTGTCCCTGAGTTGCCATTCGGGTTTCCGGGCGTGTTCCCTTCTCAGCTTCATTATATTCGGCATTTACAGCAGTCAGTTGTGCCTTGGCGCCATTAAATTTTGCAGTGGCCTCATCAAATGCCTGTGGCGTCATCATGCTGTCGGCAAACATAGCCCTGGCCCGGCTAAAGGACTTTTCTGCAAATTTAAATTGTTCAGTTATACCAGCTTTCTTCGCCCTGAGCTGTTTAAGCTGGTTTTCTGTAGCACCGTGTTTTGCCATATCCCGCTGTGCACCGGCCGCTTTAACAGCACCTTTTGCCTGTGAAAGTTTGGCATTGACCTCCGGTACATCCAGTATGGCCAGCGTATCACCGGATTTTACAAAATCACCCTCTTTTACAAAAATTTTTAAAATACGCCCGGTGACCTTTGGGGCAAAGGCAAGGGTTTCCCTTTTAATTTTACCTTCAGTGCTTTTTTCAGGCTTTGTGCAGGCAGATAGGGCCAGAAAAAGTATAAATAAGATGTTTTTGAGTGAAGTGTTGATCATATTTTTCATTTGTCTATGATTTTTAACTGCAATAATGGACGATAATTTTATTGAAGACTGGAACGGTTCAGGCTTCCTGTTGCTTTTAATAACTCTACAGCATTGCGGCGCTGATTAAAAACCGATTGAAGATAGTCAAGGGCCGCACTTTGGTAATCATTTTCCGCACCAATCAGGTCGGCAGCTTTAATGAGGCCTGTTTTAAACTCTTTTCCGGCCTGTGTCAGTGCATTTTCTGCCATCTTCATTTGTTTTTGTCTGACCAAAAGCTCGGCATTGGAGTTGTTGTAGTCTGTTTGAGTTTTGATGAGGTTCAGTTTAACTTTTTCTTCAGCTTCTGCTTTTTCATTTTCTGCTTTTTTCACCTCTATTCTGGCTTGTTGAATTTCCCGTTTACCCTTATTTCCATCAAACAAGTCCCATTTGAAACCAATACCAACGGTAAAATTAGGGACAACTTCAATTTTATTGGTATGACTGCTGAACCTTCCAATAAGGGGCAAGTCATGTTTACCTTTCATATCAACATCAAACAAATTTAAATAGCCCAAAGAGGCTGCGGCCTGAACTTTAGGTTTCCACCAGGTTTGGGCTGCTTTTACCTGGAAATTCTGTGCTTCTATTGCAGCGCTTAAAGCCAGCAGTTCAGGTCTGTTTTCTACTGTATTTTGGGTATTCGGATTTTGGATGGGTAGAAGTTCATTTTGGATTTTGTCCAGTCTTTCCAGCTCAATGCCGGTGAGGGTCTCCAGCTGGTGCAAAAGAAGGTTCCGTTTGCCTTCATATTCCTGTATTTTCGATTCCAGAGTAACCTGGGCAACTTCAACTTTCTGGTGTTCGTACTTTGTGATCAATCCGTAAGTTAAAGCTTTGTCAGCAGTTTTTTTATTAATGTTATAACGTTCCCGGCTTTTGTCAAGAACAGATTTTACTTGTTTAAGCAGGGCAAGCTGATCATAAGCTTTGGTGATTTCAGTAATGATTTGCTGGCGTTCTTTTTCAAGAAGTGCGGTCTGTGCTTTGGTCTTTGCATTTAAGGCATTTTTCAATGCACTTACTTTGCCGCCGGAGTATAATATACTATGTACACTGAAATCAGTTTTGATAAGGTTTGCGCTGGAGGTGACCCCAGAATTGATTTCGGGAATATTAATCAGGTTAAACAAAGAAGTTTCTGCCAGACCCACATTGAGACCATTGGCGAGAAAAGCATATTTACCTGATAAATCTGCACTGGGCAGAAAAACTTCTGATAATTTTTTCCGGTCAATTTTTGAAGATTCTATATCCAGTAACCTGTTTGCAAGCATATGGTCTTTAACCAATGCGCTGTCAATCAATTCGGTTAATCCCGGGGCTGTGCTGTGCTGTGCCTGCAATGCCAGAGGAAATAATCCGATAGAAATTATAAAGATGTGTTTCAAAAATACTTTCATGACACAAGGTTTTTTCAAATTGCAAAGTTCCGGTTAATTGCGCAGTTTTCTTTTGATATGGATCAAAAAGTGATCATTTCCGGTTTCTGATCCTGCTGAGTGTTTCCTGGGTAATGCCCAGATAGGAAGCAATAGCACCCAGGGGCGCCCGCATAATAATGCTCGGTTGCTTTTTCATCAGGCTGTTGTACCTCTGGCTGGCGGTCTGAAACTGTAAAGCCACAATCCGTTCACTTGCTTTTAATAAAAAGCTTTGCAGGGTTTTGTTCTCTAAGTGCTGCATTTGAGGGAAATTGCTGAGCAGTTGTTTTAAATCTTTATAGGAAATGGAATAAACCAGACCGTCCTCCAGCATTTCCATACTGTATTTGGATGCCGATTGCGTGTAAAAACTCTCTGGAACAGTTACAAAGTCACTTTCTGTATAAAAACCATAGGTAACGTCTTTACCTGTGTGGTTGTGGTAAAAAATGCGGGCCAATCCTTTTTCTATAAAGAAAAGATTTCTGGCAATTTTTCCAGCTTGCTGTAAACGTTCAGTCTTTAAGCAGTGTAGCTCTGTGAATTTTTTACGTATGGCCTCTTCCATTTCTTTGGGAACAGGGATTACCTTTTCAATTTCTGTTAACAAGAGCATGTTTTAAATAAATAGATTTAGGTTAAAATACTAAATTTATCCGTTTTTCAATAGATCTATGCTGGATTTTAATAATTTTGAGGAGAAACTCGAAACCTTTGGTCCGGACATATTCAGGGCCTTTTTTAGGTTGAATACTTAAATACCAATTGTACAGACCATTCTGATTATGTTAAAATTTTAGTATAATTGAATATGACCATTCTTAAAATGAGTATGTCATTTTAAAAAAGAAAGCATCCTTATGAAAAAAGATATAGAAAAATATTTAGCTGCCCCAGGGACAAAGATTTCCCTTAAAAATTTTGATACCAATTATCATGGCGCTCTTGATAAGGAGGCTGGGAAACTGGAACTTGAAGCCGTAAAACAGCAGTTGGACGATTTTCAGGAAACCCTGTACGCAGCGGATTCTAATTCTGTACTGATTATTTTTCAGGCCATGGATGCAGCAGGAAAAGACAGCGCAATTGAACATGTGATGTCGGGCCTGAACCCTCAGGGCTGCCAGGTTTATAGTTTTAAAACGCCTAGTGCCGAAGAATACAGCCACGATTTTTTATGGAGGCATTATAAGGCTTTGCCCCAAAGAGGGAGGATCGGGATCCACAACCGCTCACATTATGAAAATGTTTTGGTCTGCAAGGTTCATCCTGAATATGTTCTTTCTGAAAAAATCCCTGGTTATAACGACGTAAAAAAAATAGACAAAACCTTCTGGAAAGAAAGGTATGAAAGCATCCGGAATTTTGAACGTCACGTGAGCAATAATGGAACGGTGATCCTTAAATTCTTTCTTTATGTTTCCAAGGAAGAGCAGAAACAACGTTTTCTGGACCGGATTGATGATCCTAAGAAAAACTGGAAATTCTCTGCAAGTGACATCACCGAACGCGGTTATTGGGAAGAATACATGAAAGCCTATGAAATGGCTATAGAAGAAACTTCAACCGAAAAGGCACCCTGGTTTATCATTCCGGCCGATAAAAAATGGTATGCCCGTTTGGTGATTAGTAAAATCCTTGCAGATACCTTTGAAGGCCTTAAGCTTAAATTTCCTGTACTCCCTAAAGAGGATGCTGATAAACTATTGAGCATCAGACAACAATTAGTTGATGAAAAGTAAAACCCTTAAGGGGCTTTCATCGCTTCTTCATAGAGCATTCTACCCAGGTTCTTCATAAAAGGATAACAGATGCTCTCGTATTCATATTTGCCGTCATTAAAGATGCCGTCTTCGTTGGATTGCACGACAGCGGTCAGGAAAAACTCAATCTGGTGTTTTTCGTCTTTGAAATAGGAATTATCAATAATAAAACCATAAGAATCCCCATACTTATTGAAAATTTTCAGATCGGGGTTAAACTGTGCATCTTTTTCCCGTCCATAATACAACATTTTTGCATAAG
Organism: Pedobacter nutrimenti; assembly: GCF_003208655.1. Taxonomy (GTDB): domain Bacteria; phylum Bacteroidota; class Bacteroidia; order Sphingobacteriales; family Sphingobacteriaceae; genus Pedobacter; species Pedobacter nutrimenti. The sequence goes on from NZ_QKLU01000001.1 coordinate 370,611, forward strand.
CAGGCCAGAATTCTTTAGGATCATATTTAGGGTAATCACTTTCTGTAGGTAATTTACTCATGTAAGTGTAAATCAGCTGGTAATCAGATGGTGTCAGATGAAAACGTTCTTTAACCGGAAAAGCCTCCGGGGTCATCAGTCTTTTCATCAGCGCCTGCTGATCAGAGATAGCAAAGGCATTTTTTCCTGCCAGGCTGAAAGGTTTATTGACCAGATGTTCATTGCTGTCCAGATAAGCTTTGCCCATTGTGGTATTGCCGAGTGTCAACGGATATTCTTTGGGGTCGTATTGTTCTTTCTGACTGTAAACTAACACTGTTCCATTATAGAACTTAATCGGATTGGTGTGTTTGGCCGGTTCGCCTGAATCCCCAATGGCCAGCCTGTTCAGAATGCGGCTGTTGAGTAAATCGTATTTTTTTAGTTTAGTATTGATTTCAGCTCTTCCGATAAATTCAAACAACCGGTTAAAGGCATCATTGTCGCTGGTGAGCAGAATTTTCTTGATGTAATGCTCTACAGAGGGGAGGCCGTTTTGTGAAGTGGGGTCTTTAAGAACTTTTGTTTGTCCTTTATAACTGCTATCGGTAATCATGGTACTTTTACGGTCAAGCCCCTTTACCTTCAGATCATTTATTTTTTCCAGTGCAAAAATCACTGCTGCAAGTTTTACTGTACTTGCCGGATAAAAATAATGATGGTCGTTTAAATTATAACTGTAGGAAGTAAAAATGGGTTTATTGTTCTTATCCCTTTTTATTTGTGTATACAAAACCTGTACCTGGTGCTTTTCCGGGTGATTCAAAACCACCGAAAACAATTCGGGCTTTGATTTCATTAGTTTTTCAAGGAAAACAGTGTCGGTTTTTTGGGCAAAAACATTTATTCCAATCATACACAGCAAAAAAGAAGCAGTTTTAAGCATACAAAAAAGATTATTCAGGCTTAAAGATAGGAATAAGCACAGTTTTAGAAAATCATATGGTCTTAAAAGGATAATAATTTGTTAACAATCGCAAATTTGATACATTTGCACTGCTTTTGGTTCCGGACATTTAAATGTTAATGATCTGGATTAAAAGGGAATACGGTGAGAATCCGTAACTGTCCCGCAGCTGTAAGCTTCATAACGGTATCCAAATCGGCGCCACTGTTCGAACATTTGAACGGGAAGGCAGGATCTCCGGAAGTAAGTCAGAAGACCTGCCATCGCTTTAATATTTCATAGCTTTCGGGGATTGAAGCTAGGAGTGAGTGCTGTTATGAATGTATTTCATTTCCTTAATCTAACTGTTTGCTGTGGGGATACTCACAACAAAAATGAAAAGAAACAAATTTGCCCTTAGGGGTGATGAATCTTCTTTGCGTACCGCATTAGCGGTACTTTTACTGACAATAGTCTTGCCGGTAAGCCTTGCTGCGCAAACAGATTCAGTGCAGAAAGCCAATGAGCTGAAAGAGGTAAACATCAGGGCCATCAGGTTGAGCCGCAGGCAGACCTCTTCAACACCCCTTCAGATTTTATCTGGTCAGGAGCTGCAGAAACTCAATAGCTTATCTGTGGCCGACGCGGTACGTTTCTTTTCCGGTGTGCAGCTAAAAGATTATGGTGGTGTCGGAGGCCTGAAAACCATTAATGTACGAAGCATGGGAACCAATCATACGGCCGTATTTTATGATGGAGTACAAATCAGCAATGCGCAGAATGGCCAGGTGGATCTAGGTAAGCTTTCTTTGGACAATATCGAAGAAATAGAGTTGTACAACGGACAAAAAAGCACCATTTTTCAGTCCGCAAAAGGCTTTGCCGCTGCAAGTTCCCTGTACCTGAAATCCAGGCAACCCGATTTTAAGAACGGTGAGTCCGATCGCTACAGGGTGGCTCTGAAAGGCGGATCATTTGGCCTGATCAATCCTTCGTTGTTGTGGCAGCACAGGATCAGTAAAAATGTATACAGTTCGCTAAGTGCGGAATGGAAGTACGCCAATGGCCGGTATAAATTTAGGAGTACCAATGGAGTTTATGATACCACAGCGGTCAGAACAGATGGCGACCTTCATGCCCTGCGCCTGGAAGCTGGTTTTTATGGCATGCTTGCCGACAGTAGTAAATGGACCGTTAAGCTGTACGGTTATAACGACAACCAGGGGATTCCCGGAGCAATAGTGGGCAATGTCTGGGGCTTTTCGCAGCGCATGTGGAACAGGAACCTGTTTGCGCAATCCTCTTATGAGAAAAATATTGGCCGCTATAGTCTGATGGCAGCTGTAAAATATTCGAATGATTACATGCGCTATCTCAATCCGGATATTGTGACGACTGAAGGGCTGCAACAAAATAAATTTTACCAGCAGGAATTTTATACTTCTGTAGCCAATAAATTTAAAATGAACAGGTATTGGGACTTGGTCTTTTCGGCAGATTACCAGCGCAATTATCTGGATGCCAACCTCGATTATTTTGCTTATCCAACCAGAAATACATTATTAACCGCCATCGCTGCTGCTTTTCATTTTGATAAACTGGACATTCAGGCCAATCTTTTGAATACAATTGTTGCCGATCAGGTTAAAAGAGGGCCAGCGGCAGGTCGAAAAAATGAACTGACCCCAACAGTTATGGTTTCCTGGCAGCCTTTTGAAGAAAAAGAGTTTAGGATTCGCTCCTTTTATAAAAGCATTTTCAGAATGCCGACTTTCAATGACCTGTATTATACCTATTATGGATTTACGATTTTAAAACCAGAGTATACCAAACAATACGATTTGGGCTTTACTTATATCCGGGCTTATCAGCAGCAGGTTTTGCGGCAGTTTTCGGTGCAGAGTGATGTTTATTTTAACCGGGTAAAAGATAAAATTGTTGCTGTGCCCAACAGTACACCCGCTCGCTGGAGTATGAAAAACCTGGGTCTGGTGGAAATTAAGGGTTTGGATATTAACCTGCAATCGGAGTGGCAAATTAATGACCAGCTGGGCTTAACGGCTGGTTTAACCTATACCTATCAGCAGGCCCTGGATAAAGAAAAAACCTCCTATACTTATGGAGATCAGATCCCTTACATTCCAAAACATAGCGGCACCTTTTTGGGGGGACTGAGTTATCAGAAATTTTCGCTGAACTACAGTTACATCTATACCGGACAAAGGTATAACCAGAGTGCAAATAATATTTTTAATTATGTAGAACCCTGGTATACACACGACTTGGCACTGCATTACAATACTTTGTTGAACAAAAAGAAAATCCGTTTTACTGCCGAAGTCAATAACCTGATGAACCAGGCTTATGAGGTGGTGACCAATTTTCCAATGCCTGGCCGGAATTACCGTTTCAGTTTAACTTATGATTTTTAGTATGGACCTGTTCAAAAAAATCTGTTTTAAAAGCCTGGTGATCCTGGCGGTTTCCGTGGGCCTGTTTTCCTGCCGTAAAGATCCGCAGCCCATTCCCGAAGAGATTGTGAAAGTCCTGCCGCCTGATCCTGATGGGCTGATCAAAGGTTTTTACCTGGTCAACGAGGGGAACATGAACATGAACAAGGCTTCTTTGGATTATATGAATTTTGAGACCGGCTATTACCACCGGAATATCTATAACCGGGCCAATCCGGAAGTGGTGAAAGGTCTGGGTGATGTAGGAAATGATATTGCTATTTACGGAAGCAAAATGTATGTTGTGGTGAACATTTCCAATAAAGTAGAAGTCCTGGATGTTAAAACTGGTAAAAGAATCAAACAAATTAACATCATCAACTGCAGGTATGTTACTTTTCACAAAGGTAAGGCTTATGTGAGTGCCTATCTGGGCAGGGTTGGTGACCCCACTGCACCAAACGGTATTGTGGCACAAATTGATACGATTTCTTTAGCGGAAGAAAGAAGGGTGGAAGTAGGGCGTCAGCCGGAAGAAATGGCTATTGTCGGGGAAAAATTATATGTAGCCAACTCGGGCGGTTACAGCCCGAAAAATTATGAAAGAACGGTTTCTGTTATTGACCTGAATTCTTTTTTGGTAGTTAAAAACATTGATGTGGCCATTAACTTGCACAGGCTCAAGGCAGACAAATATGGTGACCTCTATGTGACCTCCAGGGGAAATTATTATGATATCCCCTCCAAACTTTTCGTCATTGATACCCAAACCGATAAAGTAAAGAAAACCTTTAATGTGGGGGTAAGTAACCTTTGTATTGATGAGGATACCGCTTATTTCTATAGTACCGAGTGGAGTTTTAATACCGGAACGAATACCATTACTTATGGCATGCTGGATGTCAGAAATGAAGTGATCCTCAACCAGAGGTTCATTACCGACGGGACAGAAAAAAATATTGCAATTCCTTATGGGATTGCTGTAAACCGCTTTACAAAAGAGGTTTATGTAACCGATGCCCATGATTATGTGTCCCCGGGCATGTTGTATTGTTTTGACCGGAGCGGTAAAAAACGATGGTCCGTTAGAACCGGAGACATTCCGGCACATTTTGCCTTTGTATATAGATAACCAACTTCATAAACTCATAAAAAACCAATCAAAATGACAAAACGCTACCAAAACTTTAACAGATTAAGCTTAATGGCCATGTTATTGGGTATTGTATCCATGACATCCTGCCGGAAGGATTATGCCGATATCCCTGAACCTGAAAAACCCAAACCGGTGATTACCGGTACCAAAGGTATTTACATGCTTTGTGAAGGTTTAATGGGAAGTAAAAACAGTGAGATTACCTATTATGACATAGAAACCGGACTTGTTGAAAAAACATATTTTGAGAAAGTTAATAGACGTCCCCTGGGAGAGACTGCCAATGACCTGGAAGCCTATGGCAGTAAAATGTATTGTGTGATTTCAGGGATACAGGGTACTAAACAGTCGTTCGTAGAAGTCATAGACATTGCAACTGGTAAATCTTTAAAAACCATTCCTTTTAACTCGGCCACTGATGGACAAATGCCACGTTATGTGGCATTTCATAAAGGAAAAGCTTATGTATCCCGTTATGATGGAGTAGTCAGCAGAATTGACACTGCATCCATGAATGTAGATGCGGAACTGCAATTGATGAATGGAACAGATAAAGCAGAAGGATTGGAGCAGCTTGCTGTTGCAAACGGAAAACTATACGTTACCAATTCTTCACATCCTTTCTATCAAAAAGGGCTAAAAACAAAAGTTACTGTTATTGACCTGAATACCTTTAAAAAGACGAAAGACATAGAGGTTGGTAATAATCCGGTAAGAATCGCAGCTGCGGAGAATGGGAACCTTTTTGTAATCACCTGGAACGATTATATTGCATTTAACGACCCTTCACTGGTGACTATAAGCAGCAATACAGATCTGGTTCTGCAAACTCAAAAATACGATTTGGGTACCATTACAGCCAGTAAAGATCAGGTTTGGGTAACACAGGATGTATATACGAATGCAGCAGTAAAGTCTGTGGATGTAAATACCGGAAAAACAGGAGCCAGCCTCATTACAGACAAGACCCAGATTTCGACTTTATACGGGCTTACCGTAAATCCTTTCAATAAATCGGTTGTGGTGGCAGATGCCCAAAATTATAATAGCTCAACAGGACATGCCTATGTATTCAGCATGCTAGGGAAAAGAATTTATGATTTCGAAACAGCAGGCCTTCCACAACACGCGGTATTTCTATATAACTACAAATAATCAAAAAAAACAGACCATGAAAACCTATTGGAAAAAACTCTCCGGACTGGTGCTTATTGCAGCAATGGCCGCATGTAGCAAAAGCAATAATGATCCTATTGTAGATCCACCTGTAGATCCAGGGAAAAGTAGCCCTTATATCAGTAAAGTCTTTGAATATTTTCCAGCGCCGGGACAGTTTACCAATGGTGGTTTTGGGACCAGAGAAACTGCTAATAGTTTAATCGGAAATGCAGGGGATAATCTGCTTTCCTTGGGGGCATACGGAGGCTACATTATTTTTGGTTTTGATCACCCGATAAAAAATGAAGGTGGTCATGACCTGGGGATTTTTGGTAATCCATTGATCGGTGTTGGAATGGAATGGTCAGAGCCAGGAATTGTTTGCGTGATGCAGGACAAAAATGGGAATGGTTTGCCAGATGATGGAGAATGGTATGAGCTGGCAGGAAGTGAATACAGTAGCGTGGAAACTATAAAAAAATATAAGATTACCTATTTCAAACCAGCGGGTCCAACAGATGATATTAAATGGTCAGACAATCAGGGAAAGACAGGTTATGTATTGAGAAATCAATTCCATGCACAGACCTATTATCCATCATGGATTACTTCCAGTACTATTTCCTTTGAAGGGACATTATTAAAAAACACGCTTGTAGAAGGAGGTATTATTACCAATAAACCCTTCAGTTTTGGATATTCGGACAACGGCTCAGCAGAATATGTAAGGTTACAGGACCAGTTGGGCAGGGGCTATAATACCTTTGATCTGGACTGGGCGGTTGATCAAAATGGGAAGACGGTTAAACTTGATCAAATAGATTTTGTAAAGGTTTATACAGGTCAGAATTGTAATGGAAATCCTTATGATCCGGATACAAATAACCCTCGTTCACGTTACCTGGGTGAAGTTTCGACAGAAATTGCAGGCGCAGTTGACATCAGATTGTACACAAAGAAAAAATAAATAAACACAGACAAATAAATGAAACAATTCAACTTTAAAAACTATTTTCTGATTGCCCTACTGGCCTTAAGTTTTGCTTCCTGTAAAAAAGATTCCAGTCCAATAGAAGATGTAAAGCAGGCCGGAAAATATGAAAATGGTTTTTTTATTGTAAACGAGGGTTGGTACGGACATGGTACCGGTGAAGTGAAATTCTATGATTATAACAGCGGAAAACTTGCGGACAGCATTTATAAGAAGGAGAACCCTGCTGGTAACCTGAATCCGGCAACCTCTACCTTGCAATATGCAGCGCTGTTTAATGGTAAAATTTATCTGGTCAGCAAGGTGGGTGGACCGGTAGTTGTCCTGGATGCAAAAACTTTTAAAGAAACTGGCCGAATGGCAGCAAAAGCCGGAAATGACTGGCGTGCATTTTTAGGCCTCGATGCCCGTACCGCTTTGTTGAGCAGCAACAATGGCGTGTATGTTTTAGACTTAAAAACAATGACAGCAAACATCAAACTGGCAGCCTCGGCAGGTCAGGTTGGAGATATGTTCAGAGCCGGACAATACATTTATACGCATTCGGCTACGGACGGTGCAGTCATTTATAACGCAGATGATTTTTCCCTGGTTAAAAAAATTAAAAATGTAAGAATGGGTTTTGCACAGACACCAAATGGAAGAATATGGTATACCAATGATAAATTTCTGTACAGTACAAATCCGGTTGACCTGAGTACAGACAGCGTGGCCTTAGGTTTTACATCTAATTCGATCTGGGGGGCGTGGCATTCCAGCTCTTTGGTGGCTTCTACAAAAGAAAATGCAGTTTATGTCCTTAAAACGGGTTCTTTTGCCGGTGGAACCGATGTCTATAAATATATTGCCGGAAACCCGGGCTCTTTGGACAAACCATTTGCGAGCCTTCCTGCCAGACAAATCTTTTACGGAAAGGGAATAGGTTTTGATGCTAAACTTGGTCAGGTAGTGATCACTTCTGTACAGGACGGATTTGGACAAAATTTTGCCATCAACCATTTATACTTTTATGATGCCATTTCCGGTGAATTAAAGAAAACGGTAGACTATGACGGTTTTCACTTTCCGGCATTACTGGTTTTTTCAAACTAAATCTAATAAATTATGTACAGCTTTGCCTCCTGAAAAAGGCAAAGCTCTTTTTTAAACAAGTAAACAAAATAGCGTATGAGACTTAAAAACTACTTATTATTTACATCGGGATTTACAATCCTGCAACTCGCCTCAGCCGGTCGTGCAGCAGCGCAGGAAGCGATAAAACTGGACTCTGTTGTGATCAGCACGACTAAAAATGATCAGAAACAATATCAGACCGGTAAAGTGGTTACCATTATCGGAAGTGATGTGCTGGAGCGCAGTCATGGCAAGAACCTTACAGAACTGCTGAATGAGCAGGCCGGTATTGTGGTGGGCGGAGCAACAGGAAATGCAGGCTTAAACAAAAGCCTTTTTGTAAGAGGGGCGGCCAGTGCTTATGCAGTGGTGCTGATTGATGGTATTTTGGTGAGCAACCCTGCAGGCAGTGGCTCTTCTTTTGACCTTCGTATGTTTTCTATCGACCAGATCGATCATATTGAAATTTTAAAAGGCGGACAGTCGACCATTTATGGATCAGACGCAGTTGCCGGTGTGATCAACATCATTACCAAAAAAGGAATTAAAGCAGGAAACAGTGTGTATGGTGTGGCCAGTTATGGCAGCTACAAAACCTATAAAGGGACCATTGGAATCAGCAGTCACGTAGATAATTTCTCTTACAACATAGCCTATACCCAAATTAAAACAGATGGAATCTCTGAAGCCGCTACACCAGTGGGCAGTTCAGCTGTTTTTGATAAGGATGGCAATAAAAATGGGGCCGTTAATGCAAATTTTTCTCTGCAGGCGAGTAAAAACTTTAGCATTAGCCCTTTTCTCCGTTATTTCTACGGACATTATGATTTTGATGCAGGTGCATTTCAGGACAGCCCGGACAATAATTTCAGGCTGAAGCATTTTAACGGTGGGTTCAACACCAAATATGAATTTGGCAGCGGAAAAATCAATTTCAATTACAGCTATGAAAATTCCCAGATTGATTCAAAAGGAACTTATGGCAAAAGTTACTCCCAAGGAATTATGCAGTTTGTAGATTTATTTTACAATCAAAAACTGGGTTCTAAACTGGATCTTTTGGTGGGCTTAGACAACAGGGCAACCAAATTTAATGTGAATGCAAGTACTCAGCCTTCCACCAATCTTTTCAGTACCTATGCCTCACTTTTTATGCACGATTTAAGTGTATTTAATCTTGAAGTTGGCGGCCGCTACAACAAACACAGACAGTATGGCGAAAATTACACCTATAACATTACGCCTTCCATTAATGTGATTAAAGAACTGAAATTGTTCGGAACTTATTCTACAGCCTTTAAAGCTCCAACCTTGGAAAACTTGTTTGGGCAATATGGTGCAAATTTAAACCTCACGCCTGAAAAATCTAAAAACTATGAAGCAGGTTTTAACCTGAGTTTTGCCGACAATAAATATTCCCTCAGGGCTGCTGGTTTTAAAAGAGATTTAACCAATGCCATTGTTTACGGAACAGTGGGGTACATCAACCAGGCCAACCAAAAAGCAAAGGGTTTTGAAATAGAACCGGCTGTAAAAGCAGGAATATTTACCTTCAGAGGGTATTATGCTTATGTAGAAGGAACCGAATTTAACTTCATTACCAACCAGGTTTCTGATTATCTGCTGCGCAGGCCTAAAAACATTTTTTCTGTCAATGCTGGTGTACAGGCAACCAAAGCACTATTTTTAAGCGTTAATTATAAATACAATGGCAAACGTGAGGATGGCGATTTTGATGCTTACAAAATTGTAGATCTGAAATCTTATAAACTACTGGATGCCTATGCGGAGTATTCATTACTGAACAACAGACTGAAAATTTTTGCTGACCTGAAAAACATCCTAAACGAAAAATATACGGAGTTTTATGGCTACAACAGTATGGGTTTTAACATGAATGCAGGTTTAAGTTTTAATATTCATTAAGAATTGATTAATTTTACCGATCAAAATATAAAACCCCTGGTATGTCAATGGAAAAAATTAACATCAGAAATTCAATACTGGCACTGATTATTATTGCAGCAGCTGCTACCCGGTTCTTAAACCTGGGCAGTTTCAGTTCCTGGTCTAATTTTACCCCGATAGGGGCCATGGCCATGTTTGGTGGTGCCTATTTTTCAGATAAACTGAAGGCTTATGCTGTGCCTTTAATTACACTTTTAGTAAGTGATGTGGTTGTAAATTACAGCTATTTTCATAAACTGGTGCTTTTTTATGATGGTGCTTTTTGGGTATACCTGAGCTTTATACTGATGGTCTTTGTGGGCACTTATATTAAAAAAGTAAGCCTGATCAGCGTATTGGCAGCTTCTGTGGTGACTGTCTTGATCCACTGGCTGGTATCAGATATAGGAGCAGTGCTGATGACAGGTTCTTTATATCCTAAAACTTTTGCAGGTTATCTGCAGGCCCTGGTTGCTGCGGTTCCTTTTGAAAGAAACCTGCTGGTGAGTAACCTGGTTTACGGTTTGCTGATGTTTGGTGGTTTTGAATATGCGAAAACCAAATTCCCGGCCTTGAATTTCAGTAAAACAACATTGCAACATTCATAACGTTTTAAATAAGAGAAACAGCCCCTTTTGCAAAATTGTAAAAGGGGCTGTTTATTTTAGCTTGAAATTTTTACTAAATATAAAGTCATGAAAATTGTCTCCTTCCTTCCTGCTGCAACTAAAATGATCTATGATATGGGCTTACAGGAGCATTTATATGGGGTAACCTTTGAATGTCCTGCAGAAGCTGCGGAGCTTCCAAAAATTGTACGTTGTGTACTGGAAGGGAAAAACTATTCCAGTATAGAAATTGACCGGATATTCTCGGCTTCCAAAGCGCAAGGGAAAAGTCTGTACTGGGTGGACCAGGACCTGCTGGAAGAAATTGGGCCCGATATCATCTTTACCCAGGATACCTGCGAGGTCTGCCTGATTGATACAGCCTGTACTTTAGCTTCAGTACAGCACCTGAGCAAACAACCGGAACTCATTCAGTTGAGTCCGGACAACCTGCAGGATGTTTTTGATTGTGCCATCACCATTGCAAGGGCCCTGGGCAAAGAAGAAATCGCTTTCAATTACCTTGCCCGTTTAAGAAATACAATGGATGAGATTCTGGACCGGCTCCGGGCAGCGGGAGCTCCTTTAAAAAGGGTCATGCTGATGGAATGGATAGAACCGATTTACAATTGCGGGCACTGGATTCCTTATCAGATTGCTGCAGCGGGGGGAGTAGACATGCTTTCCAATCCGGGTGGCGATTCCATTGTAAACAAATGGGAAAAAATCCAAAAATATAACCCGGAAGTTCTGGTGATTGCACCCTGCGGTTTTGACACAGGAAGGAGCATGGAAGAAATGCATTTGCTGACTTCTAAACCTGGATGGGAGGAACTCGAAGCCGTCAAAAATAAAGCGGTATATCTGGCAGATTTTGATCTTTTTACCCAGCCAAGTATAGGAACACTGGTGAAAGGTATCCAGGTACTGGCCTGTCTGTTCCATCCGGAGCTGTTTTTGGCAGATGCAAGTCTTTCCAAACATTTCAAACCTTATTTTCAGGATTTATCCCTGCAAAAAATTAAAAAATAGTGATACCGGCATTCCAGCCCAGCCAGCCTCTTGTCCTGTCGCTGATGGAATGGGACCAGGAGGGGGCAACCTGTTGCTTGTATCCTGTCCCGCTTGATCCGGCTGGGGCATTGGAATAATACACGGAATAGGCTGGCCCGCCAAAAATGGTCAGGCCTTTAAAAATCTGAAACTGCAGATTGACCTGAAACTTTCCAAGCAAGTTGTCATAATCTCCGTTTTTCAAAAGAACAGACTGTGCGGAAACTTCTGTAGACATGGAGAAGCGTTTTCCAAAAAGAAAATCATGTCCAAGTCCAAATCCGTAAGCCTCTACTTTTGCGGTATCTGAAAAGTTTTTTCCGCCCATTAGAATTGAATACAATTTAGCATTACCCAGTTTAATCGCTACATTGGAATTCATCACCTCATTAGAAGAGAGGCTGATCTTATGGTAACCATCTTTAACCAGGTTGATCAGACCAATACTGTAACCATCTGAATGGTCTGCAATATTAATCAGGCCGATCTGTACACCACTTAATTTTTTGGCATAATTGATCAGGGCCGACAATTGAACACCCCTCATTTCCCGGGAAACGGTATTTAACAAGCCAGCAGCCTGAAAACCATTCATGTCTTTATGGACAATATTCATTAAAGCACTCATCTGAACCCCTCTTGCATTTTTACGTACATGGTTAAACAAGCCTCCTGCCTGAAAGGCATTGCTTTCTCCCCGTACATCATTGAACAGGCCCGCCAGCTGTACCCCCTTACTGTTGACATATACTGAATTCATCAGACCAGCAGCCTGAAAGCCCTCCGTAGAACCCCCGACGAGGTTAAAAAGCCCCGCCATCTGAAAATAACGTACATTACCTTTGCTCATATTGAATAAACCTGCGGCTTCAAAACCATCCAGCCCAGCCGTATAGCCACCTAACAGGTTCAGGGAGCCTTTATTGATCACCTGTGAGCTCATCATTCCATGAGAACTTAACCCCGGGGTTATGGAAGCCTGAAAAGGGCTGTTTGCAAAGAAATCCGGAATATTCATACTCTGGATCCGTTGTTTGGAAGAGACCAGGAACCTGCCAATGCCCAGGCTCTCAATTAAATTTCCGGCCCCACCGCCTTTTCCTTTACGGCCCCCGGCATCCCCCTCTGGATCTGTATAACCTTCGGGCTTAATGGTAATGTTAGATAGAAAAACAAGGGAAGTATCCCGGTAACCCTCTTTACTGGCAGTCAGCACCACCTCATTATAATCGCCTTTAAACCGGAGTTTAAAATAACCGTCTTCATCAGTCAGGGCCGATTGGAGTAATTTTTTCTCATACACACTGGCCTGCTTCACTTTAGAGCCTGTTCTGGTGTCCAGAACGTAGCCACTAATGAGGTAGAGATGTTCGGCCGTGGTGATGTTATCGGGTTCTATGGTCAGGTGTAGGGAAGAAGACCTCAGGATCACATATTGTCCGTTTTCCCGGTAATCTATTTTACCTTTAAACAAACGGTCCAAAACATCCCTTACGCTAACATCTTGTGCGTAAAGGTTAATCAGGCTGTCAGGTTTGAATAAAGTGCCCTGGTAGGAAAAATAGAAGTTCCCTGCTGTACTGATCTGGCCAAGGACATCACTTATTTTTTCCTGCTTGGCCCTCACCGATACCCTTTTGGATAAGTGAGGTACTGAAGAAGACTGCTGTCCGTAGGATATAGAGCTGTATAAAGATAGTAACAGGATGACGATTAATTTCCGGTTCATTTTTTCTGGTTAGACAGTATAATTTTTCCCTCGTCTTTGCTGGTTTTTAAACCCAGGCTCAGACAAATAACTTGCAGGATGTGGTCCAGAGAATCTTCTTTAAAAGTGGTGGTCAGGGTAAGGTGGCCAATCTGCGGATTGCTGACCACAATATTGGAAGCATAAGCCTCATTGAGTACTTCTACAATTCTGGATACCGGGGTTCCATTCAATACAAAAACCTTACTACGGTAGTATTGGTACAGCTGATCATTGTTTTTTTCTATGGTCAGCGTACCCGTTCCATCCTGGATCAACACTTTTTCACCCCTGTGCAGTTCTACCGATTCAATGCCCCGGCTAACTTTTACAATACCCGTTTCTACAATAACCTCTGTTTGTTTGTTGAGGTGTTTGATGTTAAAGGAAGTTCCAACTACACGGACACTCACCTGATCTATATTGATCACAAAAGGCTTTTCTTTGTTTGGAGTGACCTTAAAGAAAACATCCCCTTTTTTAAGATGAATGCTGCGGTGCTGGGTAAAATTGCTTGCAAAACTCATGTCTGTATTTTTATTCAGCGTGAGTACAGAGCCATCGGGTAGGGTTTTAACCAGCACCTGTTCACCTGCTTTAATGTCGATATAAGAAGATTGGTTAAACAAGGTATAAGCAGCCCAGGCACCTGCTGCCAGCAGCAATACCGCTGCAATTTTAAGCCAGCTGTAGTTTTGCTTTTTCAGGGGCACAACAAGGGCCTCCTTTTTTTCAACAGCAGATGTACGTGCCCTGAACCTTTGCCAGGCAGCCTGCTCATCAAGCTGCACCTGTGGTTCGAGTTTTTTACTGCTGTCCCATATTTTTTTAAAATCGTTATAATAGGCTTCATTGGCCGGACTTTCTGCTATCCACCGCTGTACTTCCGTTTCTTCTTCCGTACTTGTTTCCTTTAATAGAAACTTAATTAAAAGTTCATCTGTCCTGCTCATCCTATTTCAAAAAATCCTTGTAAAACATGATACCTAATAAAATAAGGGCCAAAAAATCAACCAGTTTCAAACGTAAAATCCGAAGTGCCTTTCCCATCTGGTTTTCTACTGTTTTGATAGAAAGGCCCAGATGTTCTGCAATTTCCCTGTATTTTAGCTCTTCAAACCTGCTCATCTGGAAAATAGCGCGGCATTGTTCGGGTAAATCTTTCATGGCCTCATGCAGCTTATGTTCTAATTCATTTAATTCTACTTTATGTGAAGCGGCCTCGCTGTGCTGCATGGTATAGGCTGCATGGTCCTGATAACGGGCCTTTACCTTTTGATGTTTAAGGTAATTTAGCGTGTCGTTATGTACACATTTATACAGGTAAGCTTTAACCGAACTGTCTATATTGAGCAGCTCCCTTTTTTCCCAAAATCTCATAAACATGTTCTGTACTATTTCTTCTGCCATTTCATCGTCCCTGAGCATCGTATTTACATAAATGTGCAGGGCTTTATAATGCAATTTGAACAGTTGTTCAAAAGCATGATCATCATAAAGGTAAGGCGTGTTCTGATTTGCGCTTCGGGATTGTTCCACAGGGTCTAAATGTTCTTCAAATATATCAGAATTCTGCTTGCCTCACAATGTGTTAATTTATTTTACCAAAACTACCCTCAACTTATCTCGGTATGAGTTGGTTTTATATTTTATCTATATATTGATCCTTTGCAGGACTTCTTTTCCTGTGCCCATATTGATGGCAATCAAGTCAATGTAACGGATTTTTGGAAACCAGAAGGAACCACCGTTTACCCGCACAAAAACCCTTTTCAAACGATAGTATTTTCCCTCATCCTTGATGAAAATCCTGTACTTGTTTTCTGGCTCTGCCTTTTTTAAATACAAAGGCAGTTTTTTGTAAGCAGCAAGCCGGATTTCATATTCATCATTGCCCAGGTCCTTACTGCGGATACCATAAGCATATCTTTTTTCAATATTGGTCAGCGGCTGGTGCTTTCCGTTTTCTGTATACCTGATCCAGGTGGCTTTTACGGGCTCTCTACTGCAAATGGAACCATCGGGATTAAAGTTGAGTTCATAGATAATGGTATTGATATCCGGGTCCCTTTGTAGGTAAAACAACATATTTTCTGTTTTTTGGGGGGTAGGCAATATCGTTTCATCTACGTTCTGGGCCTGGGCAGCATAATGAAAAAAGAAGAGGATCATTAGTATGGCACCTGCTATTCTGATCAACTGCTCTGCCGCTGTTGTGTGCTGTTCTGTTCCAAGGCCCGCTGGTTTTATTTGATTTAAAACCGTCTGTTTTCTTTTGTATACTTTGTCGGGGCTGGCAAAGGTGTAAAACCAGGCTTCTTTGAATGAACTGCTTTTTCGGATGTCCTTTAAAATGTTTGCAAATTCATGAAAATTAAGTACAAAGGGATTGATCTTTTCAGTTATTGGGGTAGTCAACCCGTATACAGGTTGTTCTTCCTCATATTGGAAAGTCCCAAATAAGTGATCCCAGGCCATAAAAGCTGCCCCAAAATTTTTATCCAGGTATTTCTCCTGACTGCCATGGTGTACCCTATGGTTAGAAGGTGTACCAAAATGTTTTTCGATAAAGGGATGCAGTTTTCCAATCGTTCCGCTGTGTACCCAGAACTGGTATAAGGTACTCAGCTGGTAGGCCACAAAGAATATAACAGGATGGAAACCCATTAATGCTGCAGGGATAAAAAAAATACTTTTGATGTGTTGAAGCCAGCTCTGTCTGAAAGAAACAGTGAGGTTATAATGTTCTGCAGAATGGTGTACCACATGAGAGGCCCAGAAAAGGCGGTTGAAATGTGAAATCCGGTGTGACCAGTAGCTGCAAAAATCATAAACGATAAAGCAAGGGAACAGCGTCCACCAGTTTAAGGCCATTCTCCAGGGCGCAATATTATATAGCCATAATACTGAATAAAGCAGCAGTGCTTTCATAAACAAGCCAACCAGCAGGTTACCAATGCCAATCAATACGGCGGCAAGGGTTTCTTTTTTTTCATAATGCTCTTGTTCCCCAAAATAGGAGTAAATGCACTCCAGCAGGGTAAACAAAACAACAGCAGGTAGGGTGTAGATGATCAGATTGGGACTGCTTTTTTCCAGAAGTGCCAGATCTGTGAAGGGGATTTTTTCTGCTCCAAATAACATCGTATACAGTATTAAAATTTGATTAACGGACTTGAATGACTTTGAGGTAATTGTATGGCCGATAACTGGTTGTTAAAAGTGGGTTCTGTTCCCTTAAAGTAAACCATTAAAGGAACACCATAATTGATAAAAACGGGATGAAATGTCTCTGTTTCCATACTCCTGAAATGCGACTGGTGAAGGCCAGAAGGGAGCCTGCCTTTGGAACAGGAAAGAAAAAAGTTTCCAATGAAAATAAAAGTCAGCGTGGTTCTCATTATGGTGTTTTTAAGTGGTTTTAAATTAAAAATGGACCTGTACCCCAGCCATATAGCCGACATAAAAACCCATCTGGTTGCCACTATTTTTGCCGTCCCATTTGGAAATATAATGCTTCACCAGGTCCCGGCCTTCAGCCGTGTTGGTCGTGGAGTAATTGATGGATGGGCCACCGAATATTTCCAGTCTGGAACCAATTTTATATGCTGGAAGGACCCGTAGGGAAGTTTTCCAAAAATCGCCACGTTTGAATTTGGTGAGGGTTGTCCCTGCCAGCTCCAGATTTAAGCGGAAGTTTCCGGACTGAAAAGTATGGGCACCCAGTCCGGCCTCAATTGCATATACTGCATCTGTGTTCCTGAAATTGTATCCTGCACCGATAATACCATACAAAACCTTTCCGCCTGATCTGAAGGTCAGTAAAGTGGTCATGTTTTCGTCCAGCGTTACCCCAAGGCTTTTTTCCCCATTTTTAACCAGGTTAATAATGCCGATGGGATAATCTGAACTATCGGCCACATTCAGGAAACCGGCAATCTGTACACCTTTGACTTTTTTGGCAATGTTTAAAAAACCGGCAATCTGTGAGCCTTTGGTATTGCCTGCCAGGTTCATAAATCCAGCAACCTGCAAAGAAGATACACTATCTGCTTTATTCAGGCCACCGGCAATTTGTACGCCATTGACATTTTTTGCGGTATTGACAATGCCTCCAACCTGAATCCCTGAAACAGAACCGCCCGCAATATTTCCCAATCCGGCAACGGCTGCACCTGAGCCACCTTTATAGGTGTTGAGTACACCAGAAATTAATGCACCAGAGGCATTGCCTCCCAAATGATTGGAAAAACCGGCTATAGTGACGCTAGTGGCATCGTGGTGAATTATATTGCTCACACCTGCGATGGCCGGTCCGCGCTCAGCTGCAGAGACACCGGCAATCAGGTTCAGGGAAAGATCATTGGTGTCCCGGGCCGCATTGCTGCCATTACTGCTTAGCGGGTAAACCAGTCCTATATGTATTCTGCTGCGCTTGTGGCTTTGTGCGTAGAGGTGACCTGGGTTCAACAAAAAAAACAATACACTGAAGATGGAAAAAGACTTCAGCAGGTTTGATAAATGGTTGTTTTTGTAAAGTAAAGCTTTCATTTCTGTAATTTTGAAGTGTGACAACCAAATAAAGTTTTACCCCTATGCCAGTTGTTCTTTTTTTTAAAAGCGTACTTTTATGGTCAGATAAACCCATTGACTTATGTCGGATTTCAGATTAGAAGTATTTTATACCGTTGCCAGACGCCTGAGCTTTACTAAGGCGGCTGAAGCTTTATTTATTACACAGCCGGCAGTTACAAAACACATTAAAGAGTTGGAAGAACGTTATGGGAATAAACTGTTTGAAAGAAAAGGCAATAAAATACAGCTGACTGTCCCGGGACAGCTTTTATTGGAACATACAGAAACTCTTTTTTCCATATACAGGGATATTGATTTTGAAATGAATGCCTTGATTCACAAAAAAGAAGGCGATTTACGTCTGGGTGCAAGTACCACTCTTGCCCAGTACATCATTCCGCCTATGCTGGCCGGTTTCCGGAAAAAGTTCAGCGGCATCAGGCTCAAGTTACTTAGCGGGAATACCGGGCAGATTGAAAAATACCTGCTGGATAAAGAAATTGAACTTGGGATTGTAGAGGGCAGGAGCCGCAATCCCGAAATTCAGTATACCGAGTTTATGAAAGATGAAATTGTCCTGGTCTGTGCGAAAAACCATCCTCTGGCCAAAAGCGGGGAACTGGAAGCCGCGCAGTTGAAGGACTATAAATTCGTGCAAAGGGAGTCTGGTTCAGGAACACTTGAAGTTATTGCGCACGCTTTAAAGGCCATTGATCTTAAATTGTCAGATTTGCAGGTTGAGATAGAACTTGGTGGTACAGAAGGCATTAAATCTTATCTGGTGCATTCGGGTACCCTTGCTTTTGTCTCTGTTCATTCTCTGTTAAAAGAGTTGCAGACTGGCGTTTTGAGAATTATAGATGTAAAAGGTTTGTCAATAGAAAGAAATTTTTATCTGGTGCACCTGAAAGGGAAAGCAGATGGACTGGCAGAGGTTTTTATGCGTTACGTTCGACAATTCCATAACTTAAAGTAATGGTGCATCAACAATAGGAATATACCCTGTCCGGTAGGAGAGGCTAATTTTGCTTCATCAAATAAAACACATGATGAAGTATTCTATAAGTCCCCTAACCGCTAAAATCCTTTTTGTTGCAGGCGCAATTTTTTCCCTGATGTCTTGGATGTCGCCTCCTGTTGCCTTATTACTGGGCATTTTAATGGCGCAGCTTTTTGTTCATCCATTTCCGGCCTGGAACCAAAAAGCCACTCAAATTTTACTAAAAGTTTCTGTTGTCGGTCTTGGCTTTGGAATGAATATCTTCAGCGCGGCAAAGGCCGGAATGGACGGGCTTGTTTTTACCATAGTTTCTATTATGACGGTTTTGAGCCTGGGCTACCTGATCCGGAAGGTTTTAAAGATCAATTCAAAGACTTCGTTTCTGATCTCTGCAGGTACTGCCATATGTGGCGGGAGTGCTATTGCCGCGCTTTCTCCGGTAATGAAGGCAAATGAAAAGCAGATATCAGTGGCCCTTGGTACTGTGTTTATCCTCAATTCCGCAGCGTTGTTTATTTTTCCATTGATCGGACAGTATTTCCATTTGTCTCAGGGACAATTTGGAATGTGGTGCGCCATTGCCATTCATGACACCAGTTCTGTTGTTGGGGCGGCCAGTAAGTACGGAGAACAGGCACTTCAGATTGCCACGACAGTAAAGCTGGCCCGGGCATTATGGATCATTCCAGTCGCTTTTGGTACAGCCCTGATTTTTAAAAGTCCCAAAGCAAAAATCCAGATCCCTTATTTTATAGGCTTTTTTATACTGGCTATGCTGGCCAATACGTATATCCAGGCATTTCATGCCTGGGCGCCCTATGTGCTGGAAGTTTCCAAAAAGGGATTAATGTTAACCTTATTTCTTATTGGTAGTGGCCTATCTTTTTCTGTACTTAAGTCGGTTGGACCAAGACCACTCATACAAGGTTTGGCCTTGTGGCTGTTCATTTCAGCAGGAGCTTTACTGGTCATCTTAAAATTTTTCTGATCTGAAAAATTCTTCCAAAAACAGGTCTTTTTTTATCAAAAACAGAAAAGAGAAGGGATTGCTTTGTTGGACGAACAAGCAGATGAGTCCGGTATGAATCCGGTATGAATCCGTGATGGCTCCAGATTTTTTATATTAAAACCGGAGCCATCACGGATAAAAACTGTATAAATATCAGATTCATTTTCCGCAGACTTTATCGCAGATTTAGTTCAAAACGAACGGGCTAAACCTGGTCCAAAAAAATTATGAAAGAATATCACAGAATGATGTAAATCTGAGGGGCACAAAAGGGGGTATCTTTGCGTATAAATTTAAAACAATGACTGAAAAAGAGCCGATACAAACCATTTCGCTTCCCGTATTGGGAATGACCTGTGCAGGATGTGCCATTAGTGTTCAGTCTATGATCGCTGCTCAGTCAGGCGTACATCAAGCAGAAGTGAATTATGCAACCCAAAGTGTGAAAGTCGATTTTGATCCTGCGCTGACTGCTCCTGAAGCTTTTCAAAAAGCCTTACAGTCGGTAGGCTATGACCTGATTATAGATACCGAGGGCGGTAAAGAAAAACAGGAACAGGTGCAAACTGAAAATTACAGGTCCTTAAAAAGAAGGACTATTTTTGCCGCTTTGCTGACCCTGCCGGTTGTGGTGATCGGGATGTTTTTAATGGATATCCCTTATGCCAATTACATCATGCTGGTGTGCAGCACCCCGGTACTTTTCCTGTTTGGAAGAAACTTTTTTGCCAATGCCTGGAAACAGGCCAAACATGGGATGGCCAATATGGATACGCTGGTGGCTCTGAGTACCGGTATTGCCTATATATTTAGTGTCTTTAATACATTTTATCCTGAATTCTGGCATTCCAGAGGTTTACACCCGCACGTTTACTTTGAAGCTGCGGCAGTAGTGATTGTGTTTATTATGCTCGGTAAATTGCTGGAAGAGAATGCAAAGTCCAATACCTCTGCTGCGATAAAAAAACTGATCGGACTGCAGCCTAAAACCGTTCATTTGGTCACCGATGAGGGTGAAATTGTAATTCCGGTTTCGCAGGTCAAGGTTTCAGATCGCTTAATGGTACGCCCGGGAGAAAAGATACCTGTAGATGGGCTGGTCGATGGTGGAAGTTCTTATGTCGACGAATCAATGATTACCGGTGAACCTGTAGCAGTTTGGAAGGAAGCCGGTAAAAAGGTGTTTGCCGGGACCATTAATCAAAAAGGAAGTTTCAGGTTTAAAGCAGAAAAGGTGGGCGAGCAAACCATGCTGGCCCAGATCATTAAGCTCGTACAGGAAGCTCAGGGTTCTAAAGCACCCGTACAAAAACTGGTCGATAGAATTGCCGGTATTTTCGTGCCCATTGTGATGTTTATTGCTGTACTGACCATGGGGGCCTGGTTGATTTTTGGAGGTCAGTCTGGTTTTACACATGGTTTAATGGCCATGGTAACGGTTCTGGTTATCGCCTGTCCATGTGCATTGGGACTGGCCACACCGACTGCCATTATGGTTGGCATTGGTAAAGGTGCGGAAAATGGAATTTTAATAAAAGACGCCCAGGCATTGGAGACCGGACACAGAGTGAATGCGATGATTCTGGACAAGACCGGTACCCTGACCGAAGGAAAACCTCAAGTAACTGGCATGCAATGGTCCGGGGCAAAAGATCCGGATCTGGAAGGAATATTGTTTAGTTTAGAACAACAGTCGGAACACCCTTTGGCAGAGGCGCTTGTGTCTTATTTTAAAGCGGGCTCTGCAAGAGCCTTAACCTTGAGCTCCTTTGAAAGTTTGACCGGAAAAGGGGTAAAGGGTGTTTTTAACGGAAAGACTTATTATGCCGGCAGCCACCGCCTCCTTTCTGAACTGAATCTTGATTTACCGGAAGCTTTGGCTTTGTACGTAAAAGGGTTACAGGAAAAAGCACAAACGGTTATCTATTTTGCCGGAGCTCAAGAGGTTTATGCAGTAGCGGCAATTGCAGATCAGATTAAACAGGGGGCTAAGGCTGCGGTTGCCGGGCTCCAGTCACAAGGAATACAGGTATATATGCTTACCGGAGATAATGAACAGACCGCAGCTGCAGTAGCTGCTCAGGTGGGTATTACAGGCTATCAGGCAGAAGTACTTCCTTCGGACAAAGCTGCCTTTGTGAAAAATCTGCAGCAACAGGGTAAAATCGTAGCAATGGTGGGCGACGGGATCAATGATAGCCATGCCCTTGCACAAGCTGATGTATCTGTGGCCATGGGCAAAGGTTCTGATATTGCCATTGATGTAGCAAAAATTACACTGATCTCTTCAGATTTGCGCTTGTTGCCAAAAGCTTTGAAATTGTCCCGCTTCACGGTCAGGACCATTAGACAGAATTTGTTTTGGGCTTTTATTTACAACCTGATCGGAATACCTCTGGCTGCAGGAATCCTATATCCTTTTAATGGTTTTTTGCTCAATCCGATGATTGCCGGTGCTGCGATGGCATTGAGCTCTGTATCTGTGGTGAGCAACAGTTTGAGACTTAAATTTGCAAAACTCTGATTAAATAACATTAACTTTAAATATCCAGAAATGAAAACGTTAAAATTTAAAACAAATATCAAATGCGGAGGCTGTATTGCCACTGTAACCCCCTTTTTAAACCAAATGGAAAGTATCCAAGCCTGGGAAGTAGATGTAAACAATCCGGAAAAAGTATTGACAGTGAACGGGGAAACAGATCCTGCTCAGGTGATCAGTACACTGGATAAAGCAGGTTTTAAAGCAGAAGCACTCTGATATGCAATTACACGTAAAAAATATGGTTTGTGACAGGTGCATCCTGATTGTGCGTCAACAGCTGGAGAACCTCCATTTTAAGGTGTCCGAAATTTCCCTTGGTAAGGTGGAACTTTCACCGGAGCCTACCGAAGCGCAACTGCAGGACATTGCTTCTGCTTTGGAGGTGCTTGGTTTTGAGCTGATCGATAAACAAAAAGACCAGCTTGTTGAGCAAATTAAAACCAAAGTGATTGAACTGGTCCATTATTCAGACCTGAACGAAATTAACCAAAGTTTACTGACCCTGATTGCTGATGCTTTACATAAGGAATATACCTATCTAAGCCGTTTATTTTCGGATGCAGAGGGATTAACCATTGAAAAGTATATCATCCAGCAAAAGATTGAAAAGGTAAAAGAACTGATTGGTTACGGAGAACTGAACCTGAATGAAATTGCCTATAAAATGGGCTATAGCAGCAGTGCACATTTATCTACACAATTTAAATCTATTACCGGACAATCCCCAAGCCAGTACAAAGCCTCTGACGGCCAGAACAGAAGACCGCTCGACCAGGTTAAATAAAACGTTCCCGGTAAGCTTTTTCCAGGGCTTCCCGGTGACCGGGATGTGCCAGGCCAATCAGGGCAGCCGCCCTTTGTTTAAAGTTTAAGCCAAAAAGGTTCACTTTTCCGTATTCGGTGACCACCCAGTGCACGTGCCCTCGGGTGGTGACCACGCCGGCACCTTCTTTTAAAAAAGGCACAATCCTTGAAATCCCCTTAGAGGTTACTGAAGGCAAGGCAATGATGGGCTTTCCTCCGGCTGACAACGAGGCTCCATGGATAAAGTCCATTTGCCCTCCGATACCCGAATATTGATAGGTTCCCATGGAATCGGCACAAACCTGACCGGTCAGGTCTAGTTCTATCGCTGAATTGATGGCGGTTACTTTTGGGTTCTGACGGATGATGCTGGTGTCGTTGGCATAGGAAATATCCATTACCCTAATACTGGGGTTGTCATTCACAAAGTCATAGAGTTTACGGGTACCGATCATAAAACCGGTAATAGACCTTCCCGGGTTTAGTTTTTTATGGCTGTTGTTGATCACTCCGCTCTGTATAAGAGGAATGACACCATCTGACATCATTTCGGTATGTATGCCAAGGTTTTTATGGTTGCTTAGATTTTTAAGCACCTGATCGGGGATGCCGCCGATTCCCAATTGTAAAGTTGCCCCATCTTCCACCAGTGCAGCGATGTGTTGTCCAATAGTGACCATTGCCGGGGTTATTTTAGCAGAATAATCCACTTCCGGTAGCTCTGTTTCCTTCCAGACCATTGCATTGATTTTATTGATGTGGATAAAACCATCTCCGTGGGTACGTGGCATTTTCGGATTCACCTGAGCAATAACATATTTGGCAGTATCGACAGCAGCCCTTGCAATATCCACAGATGTTCCCAAAGACACATATCCATGAAGATCCGGTTCAGAAACCTGTATCATAGCCACATCAATCGGGAGAAAACCTTCTTTAAACAATTTTGGGATCTGGCTCAGGAAAACGGGTACATAATCGCCATCGGCACTGTTGACAATGCTCCGGGTATTGGCAGATACAAAGAGGGAATTAAAGAAAAAACTGTTTTTATAGTCCGGATGGCCAAAGTCAACTTCTCCAAGTGTGGTGATGCTGATCAGTTCAACGCCTCTTAATTCCTGATGTCTCTGCTGCAGGGCTTTGATCAGGTGTAAGGGTGTAGCGGCGCTTCCATGTATAAAAACGCGGTTTCCTGAACTTATTTTTTTGACAGCTTCTTCAGCACTGGTATATTGAGGTAAATGCATACGTAAAAATGAGAAAATAAAGTGATTCGGAGATTGATGTTTGTCATTTTATAATATGACAAACATCAGATTCTGTTCTTTGTTGAACTGAAGGCATCTTATAAATTAACTCCTGCTGATAAAGGAATTGTTGCCAAATAAATTTTATTTTTAATTATTATTAAACAAACAATTATTAATGACCAAAGCCACGACTACACCTTCAGATTTTGATCATCAAAAAGTTTTAAAGGCTTTAAATGACAGTAAACTGGAACTTGAATTTGCCATTAATGCAGCTGAACTGGCCACCTGGGACCTTAATCCCAAAACTTTTAAGTTTAGTGGTAACCGCCGGCTAAAAGAGTGGTTTGGTCTTAGTCATGAGGATGAAATTGATTTGGCCATTGCAACAAATGTCATTGCAGCC
Source organism: Pedobacter nutrimenti (assembly GCF_003208655.1). GTDB lineage: Bacteria > Bacteroidota > Bacteroidia > Sphingobacteriales > Sphingobacteriaceae > Pedobacter > Pedobacter nutrimenti. The sequence continues at coordinate 395,351 of NZ_QKLU01000001.1, forward strand.
AGGGACAGGCAAAGAATAAATGAGGCCATACAACAAGCCCTGCAGTTTTCTTCAGGTGGAAATTATAATGTTATTTACAGCATCATACATCCTTTAACAGGCAAAGAAAGAATCGTGCTGGCCAGGGGAAAGGCCCTTTTTGATGAAGATAATATTGCCACGCGATTTAATGGTATTTTACAGGACATCACCGAAGAGACCAGGGCCAGGTCTTCCCTGGAGGATGCGGAAGAACGCGTTCGTCTGGCCGCAGAAGCGGTGAACCTGGGTACTTATGACATGAACCTGCTTAGCGGACAAATGACCAGCTCTGACCGTTTTAATTATATTTTTGGCTTTGACCGCAACGTGGGCCGGGCAAAGTTTGTATCGGCTATCCATCCACAGGACCAGCAAATCCGTGTGGAGGCTCATAGAAAAGCGGTAGAGACCGGTCAGTTGTTTTACGAACTGAGGGTCATCTGGCCGGATGAATCTATACATTGGGTCAGGGCAGAGGGTAAAGTTTATTATAACGAGGTCAAGAAACCTGTACGGATTATAGGAACATTACTGGACATTACCGATAAAAAAAATACAGAAGAGGAACTGCGCGAGATCAATAAAAAACTAGAGAGTGCCCTGGAGGAACAAAAAGACCTGCAGCGTCAGAAGGACGATTTTCTGGGAATTGCCAGTCATGAATTAAAAACACCGGTAACCAGTCTGAAAGCGTATACCCAGGTGCTTCAGAAAATCCTGCAAAAAAAGGGCGACCTGAAGGAAGCAGAGATGATGAGGAAGATGGATGCACAGCTGAACAGGCTCACCAACCTGATTGGTGACCTGTTGGATGTGACTAAAATGAATTCAGGAAGGATTGAGTTTAATTCTGCCCATTTTGATTTCGATGAGATGCTTCGCTCAGTGATCGAAGAGTTGCAAAGGACTTCAGAAAAGCACAGGATCATCGAACACCTCGGTGAAGTTGGTTTTGTTACTGCTGATCGGGAGCGCATTGGGCAGGTGATGACCAATCTGATTTCCAATGCCATTAAATATTCTCCAAACCACAGTGAAATTAAAGTATCCAGTGAAATCAGGGAGGAGGAAGTTCTGGTTTGTGTGGAAGATAAAGGAATTGGCATTCCTCAGGATAAACTGCAAAAGGTTTTTGAACAGTTTTACCGGGTAAGCGGACAAATGCAACATACTTTTCCAGGGCTGGGCTTAGGTCTATACATTTCGGCTGAGATTATTAAAAGAGAGGGCGGACGTCTGTGGGTAAACAGCCGGGAGGGTGAAGGTTCGACTTTTTGTTTTACCTTACCCTTAAAACGATGATTATTTATTTGAACATACATATTTTTTAAGATGCAAAAACTGAAAGCTGTATTATTTGACCTCGACGGAACACTGATTGATTCTGAGTATTTTCATTTTGAGTGCTGGAACGATATTTTAAAAGAATCTTCCCATTCTATGACTTATCCTGAGTGGCTGAAAAATTATGCTGGTTTCCCTTTGCCCTCCAACAGCAAGAACATAAAGGAGCGTTATGGTCTGGACATTTCATTAGCCGATCTGGTCCATAAAAGAGAACAGGCAAGTGTAAACGGTCTGGAAAATAAAACCATAAACCTGATGCCTTTTGCCATGGAAATGCTTCGTTTTTTTAAACAGGAGGGATTAAAAATGGGGCTGGTCACGGCAAGCCCCCGGTTTGAGGTAGACCTGATCTTTAAGAAAAACGGCATGGCCGCTTACTTTGATGTGATCATTACCCGTACAGACGTAGAACGGCCCAAACCAGATCCCGAAGGTTATAACCTTTGTGTGGAAAAACTTGGAGTGGATAAAGTGGATTGTATCGTTTTTGAAGACACGTTAAATGGCTTGAATGCCGCAAAAGCTGCGGGGTTGACTTGTTATGTGGTGCAGTCAGACCAGGATCAACACGATAAACTCCTGCATGCAGATGCAATTTTTCGGGATTTAAAAGCGGCCGGAAAGTTTGCCTGGGAAAATTAACTAAAAAAAAGCAGCACCTTTTGGATGTTAAATTTGTTATAGGCTTATGAAATCATTTGACGCTGTTGTGATCGGTGCCGGCCAGGCTGGTGTACCTCTAGCAAAAAAACTGGCTGCCGCAGGTTGGAAAACAGCCCTGATTGAAAAACGCCTGGTTGGTGGTACCTGTATTAATGACGGTTGTACCCCTACAAAAGCATTGGTGGCTTCAGCCCGAATGGCCCATCTGGCAGCCGGACGTAAGGAGCTTGGTGTAGAAACTGGGGGAGTTAAACTCAATTTTACCCAGGTAATGCGGCGTAAAGATGCCATCGTTTCCCAGTTCAGAAGTGCAACGGTTAAAGGAATAGAGCAGGTGCCAAATCTGAAACTGATATATGGGGCAGCAACATTTACCGCCAATCATGAGCTTAGGGTAAGGACCGACAATGGATTATTTGAAAAACTGACGGCAGAACGTATTTTTATCAATACCGGTGCGGAACCCTTTATTCCGGAGATCAAAGGGATTGGAGAGATCCGTTTTTTGACTTCTACCAGTATCCTGGAGTTGAAGGAAGTACCTGAACATTTGTTAATTGTTGGAGGAGGTTATATAGGACTAGAATTTGGACAGATGTTCAGCAGGTTTGGTTCGAGAGTAACCATACTGGAACAAGGAGAGCGGTTGCTGCCAAGGGAGGATGAGGATGCCTGTGAGGTGATGGCAAAGGTTTTCCAGGAAGAGGGCATTATTCTGAAGGTGAAGGCCAAGGTTGTCCGTTTTGAAAATTATGGAACAAACCGGATCCGGGTGAGCGCTTCGGTTGAAGATAAAACAGAGAATTATACCTGTAGCCATGTATTGATTGCATCTGGAAGAAAACCACAAACCAGCGAACTGGGGCTGGCCAATACAGATGTTGTTTGTGACCAGAGGGGGTTTATACAGGTAAATGACCGGCTGGAAACTTCAGTGAAAGAGGTGTATGCCCTTGGGGATGTAAAGGGAGGGCCTGCTTTTACACACATTTCCTATAATGACCATGTGGTGCTGGTGAATAACCTGCTGCACCACGCAAAAGAAAAAATTAGTGGAAGGGTACTTCCTTATTGTATGTTTACGGATCCTCAAATGGGAAGAGTGGGCCTGAATGAAATGGAAGCAAAAGCGGCGGGACGGGATTACCTGGTGGCGAAAATTCCAATGCGGCAGGTCGCCAGGGCCATTGAAACCGGAGAAACAAAAGGTTTTATGAAAGCCATTGTCGATAAAAAATCAAAATTAATTCTCGGGGCAACGGTGATCGGTGAAATTGGCGGAGAAATCATGAGCCTGTTGCAGATGGCGATGGCCGGAAAGATCACCTATGAAGAAATCAGGTACATGATTTTTGCCCATCCCCTGTATGCAGAATCCCTGAACAACCTTTTTATGACCCTGGATGATTAAGGCAGAAAAATTAAGTAAAAGCTATAATGGCATTCCTGCAGTGCATCAGTTAAGCTTTGAGGTGGCCAGGGGAGAAAACCTTATCCTGTTGGGTACCAGTGGCTGTGGAAAAACAACCACATTAAGAATGATTAACCGTCTGATTGAGCCCGATCAGGGGACAGTTTATCTGGATGGTAAAGACATTCGTGAGGGTGAGCCGGAAACATTGAGAAGGAAAATAGGCTATGTGCTTCAAAACCATGGTTTATTTCCGCATTATACGGTAGCAGAAAATGTAGAAATTGTTCCAAGACTATTGAAATGGAACACCAAACAGGTACAGGCCAGGACGGAAGAACTCTTTGGCAAGCTTGGGTTGGATCTTTCCCTGTTGAAAAAGCATCCCGCTGCACTCAGCGGCGGACAACAGCAACGGGTTGGCCTTGCAAGGGCATTGATGGCCGATCCTCCGGTTTTACTAATGGATGAACCTTTTGGCGCCCTGGACAGCATTACCCGTATTGGGATCCGTAAGGAATTCCTTGAGCTCGATGAGTTGCAGAAAAAGACCATTATTATGGTGACCCATGATATACAGGAAGCTTTTGAAATGGGAGACCGGATTTGTCTGATGGACAAGGGGCGGATCATGCAACTGGGAAGCCCGGAGCAATTGCTGTTTGAGCCCGCCAATGATTTTGTAAAAGAATTTTTAAAACAACAGCATTTGCATCTGGAGTTAAAAGTTTTAAAGGTTCGGGGCCGTTCGGCCTGGAACATGATGGATGAACTGGGAAGTGAAGCATTAAGGAATTTATTAAACGATTATAAAAGCTGATATGCAGGAAGGTGTAAGTGTCTGGCAATTTATGGCGCAGCAGTCGGGTCAGTTGATCAGGCAAACCTGGACTCATTTGGGACTTACCCTGATCTCGCTGATCCTGGCGATTCTGATTGCTGTTCCCCTTGGGGTTTTTATTTCAAGGAGAAAACGATTTGCGGGACTAGTACTGGGTTTTGCAGGCATTCTGCAAACCATTCCCAGCATTGCTTTACTTGGGGTCATGATCCCTTTTCTGGGCATAGGGCCTAAACCGGCCATTATTGCTTTATTTCTTTATGCATTATTGCCCATTGTGCGTAATACTTATACAGGTATTACAGAGGTTGATGCTGCGGTTAAAGATGCCGCAAAAGGAATGGGCATGAGCAAGTGGCAGATTTTAACCAAGGTAGAATTTCCCTTAGCCTTTCCGGTATTGATGGCCGGTATCCGGACAGCTACGGTGATTAACGTTGGCGTGGCCACATTGGCAGCCTATATTGCAGCAGGTGGATTAGGGGAGTTTATTTTTGGTGGTATAGCCCTGAACAATTCCAATATGATCCTTGCCGGGGCAATTCCGGCCGCATTACTGGCAATTCTTTTAGACGTTTTGCTTTCTGTGGCCCAAAAGTTTAGTTTAAAGAGGGTCCGTTTGGTCTACGTATTTTTACCTTTTTGTATACTGCTGCTTTGTTCTTTTTACTTGCTGCCTTCCAGAATTGGCGGAAGAATGCTGGCTGGCTTTACGCCAGAATTTATGGGAAGGGAAGATGGCTATCTGGGTTTAAAAAAAGTATACGGCCTTAATATGGAAACGGTAGTAATCAGTGATGCAATGAAATATAAGGCTGCTTTTGAAGGTAAACTCGATGTGATTGACGGTTATAGTACAGATGGCCGGTTAAAGGCTTTTGACCTGGTTACTTTGATAGATGATAAATTTATTTTTCCACCTTATTATGCTGCACCGGTGGTCCGTCAGGATATTTTGCAAAGATACCCCTTGCTGGAAGGAATATTAAACCGCCTTTCCGGTCTGATTTCAGATCAGGAAATGACCAGTTTAAATTACAGGGTAGATAAATTGCATGAAAGTCCTGAAAAAGTGGCCCATGATTTTCTAACTTCAAAAAAATTATTGCAGTCTGACAAGTCCGGACCATCCGGGGTGATCCGGATTGGCTCTAAAGTATTCGGAGAACAGTATATTCTGGCACAAATGTATAAAATGCTCATAGAGTCCGGTTCAAACCTCACCGTGGAGACTAAAACAGGTCTGGGCGGTACAAAAATTTGTTTTGATGCCCTGAACAATAAACAAATAGATTTCTATCCGGAATATACAGGTACAGGATTTTTAGTGCTTCTTAAGCCTTCTAAGTTGTTGATATTCAGGCTGACAAAAGATAAAAATGCTGTGTACACTTATGTGCAGAAGGAATTTAGTGAAAAGTATAATTTGAAATGGCTAAAACCTATTGGCTTCAATAATAGTTATGCTTTAATGATGCGCAGGGGACAGGCACAAAAATTGAGCATTAAAAGTATCTCTGATCTAACCAATCACCTAAAACAAAATTAATTATGTCACTCTGGGAACAGTATTCAAACATCAGGGCGCATACTGAAAGTATATGCGCTGCTTTGGAAAAAGAGGATTATGTGGTCCAGCCCATCGTCGATGTCAGCCCGCCCAAGTGGCATCTGGGACATACGACCTGGTTTTTTGAAACCTTTATACTGGACGCCTTTTTTATGGGATACAAAGCTTATAATCCCGATTTTAACTACGTTTTTAACAGTTATTACGAAACAATAGGTGCCAGGGTTATTCGTACCGACCGTGGAAATTTAAGTCGCCCGACCGTGGATGAGGTATACCGCTACCGCGCTTACGTAGACCAGGCCATGTCGCATTTGCTTAAAACACACCCACCGGATGCAAGGCTGGAAGAATTACTGGTGCTCGGCTTAAACCACGAACAGCAGCACCAGGAATTGCTTTGGTATGATGTTAAATATATTTTGGGACATAATCCACTTTTTCCGGCTTATGGGAAGCAACATATTGAACAGGGCCTTGCTCATCAGGAAAAAGGATGGCTAGAACTGTCTGAAGGTGTTTATGAAATCGGGCATTCCGGTAAGGGTTTTGGCTTTGATAATGAACTTGGGAGGCATAAAGTGTATCTTCAGCGAAGTGCTGTTGCAGCAGGACTGGTCAGCAATGAGGAATACCTGGAATTTTTGGAGGATGGTGGCTATCGTAATTTTAATTTCTGGCATGCCCAGGGCTGGGATTGGGTGAAAGAAAATGAAATTAGAGCACCTTTATACTGGCATTTGGTGGATGGCGAATGGCTTTGCTATGGACTTTCCGGTTTGCAGAAACTGAATTTAAAAATGCCTGTACAGCACATCTCTTATTATGAGGCAACAGCCTTTGCACAATGGAAAGGAATGAGGCTGCCTACCGAGTTTGAATGGGAAGCTATTGCCCCGAAACTAAAATGGGGGGCACTTTGGGAATGGACAGAAAGTGCCTATCTGCCTTATCCGGGTTTTTCCAAAGCACCCGGTGCACTTGGAGAGTATAATGGCAAATTTATGGTCAACCAAATGGTGTTAAGAGGAGGCTCTGTGGCCACACCCGAACACCATAGCCGGATAACTTATCGTAATTTTTTTCACCCTGATCTTCGCTGGATGTACAGCGGTATCAGATTAGCCAAATCATATTAATGGGACAATTTTTACAGGATGTACTCAAAGATCTGGGAAGTGTCCCAAAGCGTTTAAGTTCAAAATATTTTTATGATGAATATGGCGATAAGCTTTTTCAACAGATCATGAATTGTGAGGAATATTATCCGACCGACTGTGAGCTGGAAATTTTTAAAGGGCATGCCCCGGAACTGGCCGCAGTGCTGCGTAATGGCCTGGATGATTTTGACCTGATTGAAATGGGGGCCGGGGACGCAACCAAGTCCAGCTATCTGTTGCAGGAGCTGGTTCAACAGAAAGCCACTTTTACCTATATGCCTATAGACATTTCTTCAGGCATGATCCGGCACCTGGAAAAAGTGCTGCCTGAGCGGATTAGCGGTTTGAAAGTTTTAGGTTTGAACGGGGAATATTTCGATATGCTGGCCCATGCCTATCGTCTTTCTTCCAAAAGGAAGGTCATCATGTTTCTTGGCGGAAATATCGGAAATTTCGAAAAAGCAGATGCCTATGATTTTTGCAGAAAACTCCGTTCTTACCTGCAGCCCGGTGATTTGGTACTAGCTGGTTTTGATCTTAAAAAACATCCGGCCGTAATCCGGGCAGCTTACAATGACCAACAAGGGCTAACCAGGGCTTTTAATTTAAATCTTTTGAACAGGATCAATCGGGAACTGGATGGAAATTTTATTCCCGGGCAATTTGATCACTATCCAAGTTATGACCCGGACAGTGGTTCCTGCAAAAGTTATCTGATCAGTTTAAAAGATCAGGAAGTCCATGTTTCCGGTAAGAAAATCTTGTTTAAAGAAAACGAATATATCTACATGGAAATTTCACAGAAGTACAGTCTTGAAGAAACTGAAAAGATGGCTTCAGCAGTTGGTTTTAAACCTTTTATGCACTTTCAGGACAGAAGGAAATGGTTTCTTGATACCATTTGGCTGGCTTCTGATGCGCATTTATGAATTTCCCATAGTGTGTAAAATTGGGGATTTTTTTTCTTCCCGGATAAGGGTAAATTAAGTGTTACAACGTGTGAAAACGTGTAAATTACTTGTTGGCTTAGAATTTGAATCTGATGTGTAACTGACTCAATGTAAACTGAAGATGCATACTGCGGCCGATCCAACGCGACTTATCCGAATGATTGAAGAAATAGATGACTATGCCATCTTATTTCTGGATAGGGATGGTACCATCGAAAGCTGGAATAAAGGCGCACAGGAAATTAAAGGATATCGTGCAGATGAGGTTATAGGACAAAATTTCAGCATATTTTATACTCCGGAAGACCTGCTTGGCCGTAAACCTGAAAAATTAATGGATACTGCAATGAAATTGGGTAAAGCCTCGGACGAAGGTTGGAGAGTGGGTAAAGACGGCATCAGGTTTTGGGGCAGCATTAGTATCAAGGCCATTTACGATGAAGGAGAACTCATTGGTTTTTCAAAAATTACCAGGGATCTGACTGATAAATTCAATATTGAAAATGCTGTGAGTAAGTATGCAAGGGAATTAGAGCTCAGAAACAAAGAGCTGGAGCATTTTGCATATGTCGCGTCACACGATCTTCAGGAACCCTTGCTGACCGTGACCAGTTTTATAGAATTGTTGAAAGAGGAGTATGCAGAGCGTTTGGATGAGAATGCTGAAATGTACCTGAATTTCATTAAGCAGTCTTCAGAACGAATGCGGAGCATGATCAAAGGCTTGCTGGATTATTCAAGGTTGGGTAGGAAACTGGAAATAGCTGAAGTGGATTGTAATGTTTTGATGAAGGAAATCAAAGAAGATTTATTCATTAACATCAAATTGGGGCATGCCACCATTATTTATGAAAATTTGCCTGTTGTAAAGGGCTATGCGATAGAATTGAGACAGCTATTTCAGAATTTAATCAGTAATGCGCTTAAATTCAGGAATGAAGGGACCGACCCTGTGGTGGTAATTTCTGCATTTAAGATTAAAGGAGGCTGGAAGTTTTCTGTGAAGGACAATGGAATCGGAATTGAAGAGCGTTTCAGGGATAAGATTTTTAGCATTTTTCAACGTTTGCACAGCAGAATGGATTATGAGGGCAATGGAATAGGATTGGCCCACTGTAAAAAGATTGTAGAATTGCATGGAGGTGAGATTAGTCTGGAGTCTTTACCGGGTGTGGGCAGTACTTTTTATTTTAATTTGAATACAGATTCATAAATATATTTATAAATTTTTAAGGGTTTAACAGCGCTGGGGACTTAAGGGGAGACATCTTTAGGTCCTTTAATAGGTTTAATGAAATGAAAAAATATAAAGGTCTTGATTGTGTTTTACTGGTAGATGATGAGGCTTCAACAAATTTCCTGCATCGTAAGATCGTACAAACATCAAATGTTGCTGTTGATGTCAAGATCATTTCTTCTGCCAGTGAGGCGCTGGAGTATTTAAAAAGTTCTGTTCAGGATGGAAATGGGGAAGAAGTTAAGCCTGGGATAATTTTTCTGGACATTAATATGCCTGGAATGAACGGTTGGGATTTTATGGAGGAATACAAAAAACTCAATCCCGATCAAAAAGCCAAAATTGTGGTGATCATGCTGACCACATCACTTAATCCGGATGATCAGGAGCTTGCTTCCAGAGACAGTGAAATTGTCACATTTATGCATAAACCTTTAAGCAGGGATGCTTTTAACGGAATAGTAAGTACTTACTTTGAAGAGTTATCTTCAGAAGAAAACCAGTAAGTTTCCGGACATTCTGTTTACATCATTCCAATATAGCTCATCGGTTGTCTGCCCAAAGGATAATTTTCTCCTTTATAAAGCATTTATACCCGATAACAAAAAAGGCCTGCAAATTTGCAGGCCTTTTTTGTTATCGGGTTTTTAAAATCTAGAATAAGGTAAATTCAACCCTTCTGTTTTTCTGACGTCCGGCAGCCGTTTTATTTGATGCAATTGGCTGGTTTGGACCATAGCCTGTTGCTTCAATTCTGGATGCGTTAGCGCCTTGAGCAACTAAATAGCTTCTGATGGCTTCAGCTCTGTCTTTAGATAAACGCAGGTTCAATGCCATTGATCCGGTGTTATCAGTATGACCAGCTAATTTCAGGCTAAAGTTTTTCTCTACCAATAGCGCAGCAACTCTGTTCAAAGTTGGATAAGATTTAGCTCTGATAGTAGATTTGCCAAGGTCAAACTCCAGGTTTTTAATCGCTTCGTCAACAACTTTACGGTCAGCTTCAGTTACGATTACTTTTTCCTTGATGATTTGAGCTGGGGTTTTTAAAGGGCATCCTGCACCATCTACTACAGTACCAGCAGGGGTGTTAGGGCATTTGTCAAATTTGTTAGCTACACCATCTCCGTCATCATCACCCATTTCCTGATTGTATTTAGCCACTAATGCTTCCCTGTCTCTTCTGGCATTTTCTTCCTGAGTAGACAATGCTCTTCTTAATTCCGCACTTTCAGCAGCGCTTGCTTCACGTAAAGCAGCTACAGCACTGTAGTTTTGCAATTGAGGAGATTTCTTTTTACCAAGGGCAATTTCAATACCCGCATGCGCATAAGAGAATTTGTCATTGGTTGCGCTAGGTACACCATCAAAGTTATTGGTTTTCATAAAGTTAACCGTGTAACCTAAATCAATGTTTACGCCTCTGGCTACCCCGAGTTTAAAACCTGCTCCCACAGGAATGAACCAGTGTTCACCCGTATTAGTGCTTGCTCCGACAGTTGCAGGAACATTCGTGTTCGCACTGGAAGACATATAACCCGCTCCGGCAGTTAAGTAAGGAGAGAATACATTTCTTTTCCGGTTTAAACTCATGTTGGCAATGGTAAAGTTACCGCTTAAAGCTGCAGACCAGTTGATGGTCGTTTCATAGTTGGAGGCGTCACGTGCTGGTCCGGCAGGAATGCCATTGGCCCTCATGCCCTTTACCTTACCTGCAAGGAAATCGGCTTGTAAACCAAATCCAGGAGTAATTTGTTTTTTAATGTAAGCTCCGTAGCCCCAGCTTTCCTGAGGTGTATAAAAATCACCATTTGACCTGTTGTTGAAAGGGGTCCAATGTGTCAACATACCTCCGTTTAAACCAATTGACCAGGTACGGAAATCTTTCTTTGCAAAACGCTGTGTAGAATCAGCCGGTGATTCCTGAGCGAACAGACTGGTTGATAATCCTACCAAGGATAGTATCATAGCCGATTTTGTAATCTTTGAGTTCATGTTTTCTATAATTAGATATTAATGCTCCAGTCCTTTATAAACTGGATGATTACCTCATAGAAATAACCCTGCCAAAAGTAAATCTGGTGTTTTTTTATCCTAAACCACTTAATTATCAGTTTGTTGCTGATGAGTTTTCGCGTTTGCCGATTTTAAGGTAAAACCTGCTTTTATCTCAAAAACTGTATAGTATTTGATACATTTTAGCCCTTTTTCTTCCAAACTACAATTCAAAAGATTGGCCTTTAAATGGAATTTCAACCTGGTAACCTTCTTCTGTTAGGGCCTCAGCAAGGCTATTGAGGCTTTTTTCCTCACCATGTACCAGAAATACCTTTTTTAACAAGGCGGTATCCTGACTTTTTACCATTTTTAACAAGTCCAGATGATCTCCGTGCCCGCTCAATAAATCAGTCTGCTTAATACTGGCGTAAACCATCAGGTCACGGTTACGCAGACGGACAATGGGATCGCCCCGCAGCAACCTGTTGCCCAGTGTGCCTTTTGCACAGTAACCAATAAATAGTATGGTACAGTAGTAATTTTGAATGTTATGATACAAGTGGTCCTGTATACGTCCACCTTCAAGCATGCCAGCCGAAGAAATGATGATACAGGGTTCATGATAATTCGAAATAGAAATACTTTCCTTTTTTTCTTCTACGTAGGAGAGCTCTTTAAAGCTAAATTCATCTCCGCTGGCTTTATAAAATGCCCTGGAATCTTCGTTGAGCAAATCGTGGTGTTTTCTGTAGATTTTAGTCGCCTGAGCTGCCAGTGGGCTGTCTACAAAGACTTTTACAGGTGGGAGCAGGGCCTGACTGAATATTTTGTTGAGGGCGTAAACCAGTGCCTGCGTTCTTCCTATACTAAAAGCCGGGATAATTAGCCTCCCCGGAAATTTAATACAGGATTCATGGATGATTTCTATCAGTTTATCCTGCAATGTTCCCTGGGTACTGTGGAACTTGCCTCCGTAAGTGGATTCACTGATCAGATAATCTACCTGGGGCAAGGTTTCCGGATCTTTAAGGACCGGATAGTTTTTTCTTCCCACATCGCCCGTAAAAGCAATTTTTTTGGTCTGTCCGGCTTCTTTTATTTCCAGTACTGGGGCCGCAGCACCCAATAAATGACCTACCGGAATAAATGTAAGGCTAATTTGGTCTGTAAGGACAAATGTTTTATGAAACCCAATCGTTACAAAACGATCAACAGTATCCATTACATGTTTTTCCAGGTATAAAGGCCGGGGTCCCAGGTGTTGTTTTCTCCCTTTTCCTCTTTTAGTCTTATGTTGTTTACTGAGAAAAATATTCACAGAATCGAGTAAAAGGATTTCTGTGAGGTCTGCAGTGGGAGGGGTACATAATATTTGCCCTTTAAATCCTGCCCTGATCAGGGTAGGCAGGTTTCCAGAGTGGTCTATATGTGCATGGGTCAGAATGACAACATCTATTTCTGCGGGGTCAAATGGGAAATATTCATTTTCTTCTTGGAAAGTATCTTTTTCATAATCCAGTCCGCAGTCAATAAGCAGGGTATAGTTATTGGTCTGCAGAAGATGCATACTTCCAGTTACCTGCTGAGCAGCGCCCCAAATGGTTAATTTCATCTATTTATACTATTATTTTGATTAGGATCTTCTTTCGTTTCTTCTAACCAGTTTGTCCAGTTGTTTATTTTAAAGGTATAATTAAGATCAGAAGTTAATGCTTTACTTGAAATAATTTTCCAATCCAGCAGTTCATCTCTAAATTCCGGTATTTCCAGTTTGGCCGCTTGCGCTGCCCTGGTATAGAACAATTGCTTTTCCGGGTGATCGGGAGTGGACACAAGAAAAGTCTTTCCGAAAGATTTGTGCTCAATAATATTTAACATGACTCCAATTGCATCTTCCAAATGAACCAGGTTAACTGGGGATTTGCCATTTGGAATATCCTTTTTTCCTGCGAAAAAACGACCAGGATGTCTTTTGGGACCAACCAGGCCACTAAATCTGATGATGGTGGTATTGAAAGCTTTATTTTCCTTCAGTATATTTTCTGCTGCAACAAGTTCTTTTGCAGCCTCGGTACCGGAATTTGGCAGATCTGCTTCTGTAAGAACTTGTTTGCTGTCTTTGTAAACCGCGGTTGAACTAACCATAAGGACCTGTTGAATACCCGTTGCTGCAGCCAGGTTTCCAAGTTGACCAATTTTTTCAGTATAGCTTTTCAGGTTTTCCTTATTTCTTCCCGGAGGAATGCATATAATCAGAATTTCTGAACGAAAAAAAGTTAGGTCTGTTTCTGCATTATCGTGTTCAAGCTGTATCAAAAAAGGGTCTACACCAAGCACTTTCAGTTGTTTTATTTTAGGAAGACTTGTGGTGGAGCCTTTTACTTGGTGTCCAAGCTTTAAGAGGCTTTTAGCGAGCTCCATACCATACCATCCACAACCCGCAATGCTAATGGAGGGAAGCTCGTCGACTAAGCTGGCGGACTTTCGTTTCGTCATTGATCTTTAATCTGGGGTATCATTTGACAATAAAAAAGGGGTTCGCGATAAAGCAAGCCCCCTTAAATTTTTAAAGATGATCTTTATAGAACGGTTACGTTTGAAGCTTCAGGTCCTTTTTTACCGTCGTTTAATTCAAACTCAACACTGTCTCCTTCATTTAATTCTTTGAAAGAGTCTCCTGCAATGGCAGAAAAATGAACAAATATATCTTTACCTCCTTCTTCAGGTGTGATGAAACCAAAACCTTTTGAAGAATTAAACCATTTTACTTTTCCTGTTTTACGCATATTAATTATATATAATTCGTTGTGAAAGTAATCAATTGAATAGTAATATCCAAAATGTTAGTACTAGAGAAATAGTTTGCTTGTCTGATGAAAGAAAAGTGTAAGATCATAAAAAATGTCTCTTTATTTGGATTTTTTTATTGAGAAAACTACAGAACGAAGAGAATTTGAATAGCTGAAGGGTCCATATTACCTCAGTGTTGAAAATTGTATTTTTTAAAGTAAATATTCTATAAAATGATGTTTTGTTTTGAAAACTAATGAGTTATGTAGGTTTTTAACTGCTTGTGGAGGGTGTTTTAGTTGCAGTTTTGTAAGTTGAAATTTTGTTCTGGCATTATTTTTACATTAAATACATCGAACAATCTGAATTTTCCTGAATGACATTGACCTAATCGTGTAAAGAAATTTGTGAGGTGAAGTTTTGGAAAGGGTCTGAAATACAATTGTTAAGAATTAATTTTAAAGCTATGAAAAAGTTATTTTCGATATTGATCCTGGCACTGGTTATGGCCTCTTGCAGTAATAAGGCAAAAGACGAGGCCTTGCGTCAGGTGGCTATTAAAGCTGTGAAGGACAGTTTAAGGTTAGACAGCTTCAAAAAGGCCGAAGTGGTTAAAAAACAAGAACAGGAAAGGCTGGCAAAAGCCGAAGCAGATAAGAAAGAGAAAAAAATGTTACTCCTTTCCCGTCAAAGAGAGGCCACAGCTGAAAATGCACCGGCCACAGCTCAGCAGGCGGCCCCTGCACGTAAAAAAGGTTGGAGCGATGCCGCTAAAGGAACACTGATCGGAGGTGTTGCTGGCGCAGTTGGTGGTGCAATTATAGATAAAAATAAAGGCCGGGGTGCAATTATTGGAGGTGCTGTTGGGGCCGGAACCGGATACCTGATCGGAAGAGGAAAGGACCGCAAGTCTGGCCGTGTTCAAAAGAATTAGTGTATTTTTAATCCCTGAACAGGTTTGGCTATTTTATAAGTACGAATCTGTTCAGGGCTTTTGTTTTATTCTGCTTTCTTTTGATAAGCCATGCCTGTAGATTTGGGTAGGGTAGTTTGAAATCCAAACTTCTCATATAAATGAACAGCATCCCCATCAGCGATCAGGCTGATGTAACAGGAATCAGGTAATTCATGATCAATAAAGTGCTTTAGTTTTTCCATAATTATTCTTCCTATCCCGTGGCCCTGAAATTCAGGCAGGACACAAACGTCTGTAATCTGGCAATGACATCCGCCATCTCCAATCATCCTTCCCATTCCAACTGCTTGCTGTTCCTGATTTAAAACCAGGACTTCACACACGGAATTTTTCAAACCTATGTTTGCAGCTTTTTCTGTTTTAGGGCTAAGACCAGATTCTTTTCTTAGCCTCAAATAAGTTTCTACTGGTATTTTTTTATAGAGGGCATTGTAATTTGTCATTGTAATGCTGCTTTTGTTTTTAAGACCTAAATTTAGAAAAATAAACTGGCCCTTCATAAAGGAAGGTCGATCGGCAGAGATCCGAAATTCTTTGTCACAGTAATGTATTGGCATTGCTTTAAAAGTGTAGAAAAACTACCTCATTCCCTTTTTTTTATGGGGAATTTGCTCGCCTTAGACGAGTATTTGTAATGTTACTTTTATTGCATTTTTGTTATTAATGTATTGGTTTTTAATATTTTACATTATTAATTGTCGTGCTTTTCTTTAAAAGCCATCAGCAAAACATCTTGGCCTGATTTTTTCCTTTCAATTAATTGTATGACAACTATTATAAAATCCCGGTATTGTCTGTTGCTACTGTTAGTGGGGGGGCTTTTTTCATGCAAAAAGGAAGATACATCAGATGGTTTATCGAAGGTGCTGTTTAATAAACAGGGTGTGATAAGATTGGAATGTAATCAATGTGAGATTAACTATCAGGTCTACGATAAACAGTTTAACACAGTTGTTAAAAACGGAAATAGTGATATACCTTTCTTTTATACATCCGATCTCAATCTAAAAACAGAAGTAGTCTCTGCGGAGCAGCAAAATATTAGGCTTATGGTTCTTGATTCTTATGGCAGGGTTATTTCTAATGAACTCAGCGCGTTTGAAAAAGGTGAAAGTCGTGAAAAAGTATATTTGATTAGTACCAGATAACTTTTACAGCTCAGATTAAATTTTAACGACAAATAATAGATTGATTAAATTCTAAAGGGAAATTTGGTTATGTTTACAGATAAAAAAGACAGTAATAGTATCTCTGGTAAATATCAGGGGCCAGGTAATTTTCCCCAGTTGGATAGATTTTTATTATGGAGCCCTTTTAATGTGAGAAAAGAAACAATGGAGAGTAATAAAGAGAAAAGAAAAAGTATACTCGTAGTGGACGATGAACTAAGTATTTTGAAGCTGCTTAGCTTTATTTTATCTGCGGATTACGAATTGATTATTAAAAAAAGTGGAATTGAAGCTATTGATTGGCTGGAAGAAGGTAACGATCCTGATCTGATTATATCCGACTTAATGATGCCCTATTTTGACGGGAGCACTTTAATCCGGAATCTGAAAATCAGTGGTTTTTACAGAAATACACCGGTAATTTTACTTTCCGGCACTGAAGATCTTGCAGAAAAAGTAAAAGAAATGCCTTTTCAGATAGAAGGATACATGGAAAAACCATTTAATCCTGCAAGTTTAAAATCCCAAATATCCCAATTGATACACTAATGACAACTTCTGCAATTGACAAACCTCAGATAAATGCCAAAATTGTATACTTTGGGAAATTGCTCCGGAGTATAATCGCTGAGGAATTTAACGCGCATATCGAATACCTGGATGACTCCAAGAGTTTTAAAAGTTATTTTGATAATCAGTCCCTGCTAAGTATTCCCGATATCATTTTGATAGAGGTTGATGACAATAAGGATTGCTTTGATCAGGTTCGCTATATTAAGGAGAACCCTTTTTTTCAAGGACTGATTATTGTTCTATTGGGCGTAAAAGAAGATAAATCCTGGAGAAAAAAAGCCCTTGAATTAAAAGTAAACGATTATTACACTTATCCTTTTCCACTGGAGGACTTTTGTGAGCGCCTTAATTTTTTGGTTAAGTTTAAGTTGATCAAACCCAAATTAATGGAACTGGCTCAACAAACAGATGTGGTTTACCAGATTCCTTTAAGTAAAAGAATTTTTGATTTAGTGGCATCGGGATCTGCGTTGCTGCTATTGAGCCCTCTTTTTGTGATTGTCGCCATATTGATCAAACTGGAATCTAAAGGAAAGGTAATTTATAAAAGTAAGAGGGTTGGGGCAGGATATAAAATATTTGATTTTTACAAGTTCAGATCCATGCGAAGCGATGCCGATAAAATGCTGCAATCTATGGCTGACCTGAACCAGTACGCAAATGATGATACCAGTAAAAATGGTAAGACAGCTTTTGTGAAATTTAAAAATGATCCGAGAATAACAAAGCTGGGTGCATTTTTAAGGAAAACCAGTATCGATGAATTGCCTCAGTTGATCAACGTTTTTATAGGGGACATGTCCTTGGTTGGAAACCGGCCATTGCCTTTATATGAAGCGGAACAATTGACAACCAATGAATGGTCAACCCGTTTCCTAGGGCCAGCAGGTCTAACCGGTCTGTGGCAAATTAGTAAAAGAGGTCAGAAAGAAATGTCGGAACGGGAGCGTAAGGAATTAGATAATTATTATGCAGATAATTATTCTATTTTACTGGATTTAAAAATTATTCTTAAAACCATTCCTGCCTTGATTCAAAAAGAAAAGGTATAATAAAACACAACTAGACTATAATACAATGAAAAAGTTTTTTTTAACAACAATTTTAATTTCAGGTCTTTTTTATGTCCGGGCCTCTGCTCAGGAAACCATAATTGGTGATATGAATTATTCTCTTTTGGAGAAGTATATTCAGGCTGCCAGGGAAAACTATCCAAGAAAGAAAATTTTTGAAGCCAATGTAGACAAGGCAAAAACAGCTATTCCTATGGCAAATGTATCTTATTTAGATATCTTAAATGCTTCTTACATTTACAGACCAAACGATAAAGCAGCCCTTAATCCCTTAAATCCGTATACCGTTAATGGATTTCAATTTGGGGTCAACTTAAATCTGGGTGCTTTTCTTCAAAAGCCTTATCAGGTAAAAAAAGCGAAAGCAGAATACAAAGTAGCCCAGCTTGAAAATCAAGAATACGATATCATTCTCGCTAATGAGGTAAAAAGCCGGTACTATATCTATTTGCAGCAGCAAAATAATTTAAAGATCCGGACCCAGGCTTCCCAGGACAACAAAAGTGTGGCAGACAATTTGAAGTATAAATTTGCGAAAGGCGAAGTGACTATAGATGTTTTTAACCAGGCCAGGATTAATGCCGCAACAGCAGATTCGGAGAAATTGGCAACCGAAGTGGCTTTTTTTAAAGCTAAAGATGCTTTAGAGGAAATTATTGGGAAAAAACTTACGGATATTAATTAATTTTAGACAAAAATCTCATATATGGATATTAAGGCATTTATTAAGTTATTAATTAAATACAAGTGGGTCCTGATTATCGTACCGGTATTTGCATTAATAATTACTTACTTTTTTGTAAAAAACTTGCCTAAAGAATATAAATCCCAGGTTCAAATGTCAACAGGTCTGGTTGATCAGTCCAGACAGGTCGCCTCAGAAAATCAGAATACAGATTATTTTAAGGTCAATCAACAGTTCAGCAACATCATTGAGATGATGAAGATGAAGAAAACGATGAGTGTCCTTTCATATAACCTGATTTTGCACGATTTGATGAATCCTGGAAACGCATTTAAAGAACTAAGTCCTGAAGTTAAGAAGCTGAGCCAGAAGGACCGCTCAGAAGTGATTGGCCTTTATAAGCAAAAGTTATTAACCAGGAGCGTCTTAACCCCAGTGGACAGTGGGAAATACGGTTTGTACGAACTGGTAGTATCTATGGGGTATGATGAAATCAACCTGAATAAGAAACTAAGCGTTTACAGAATAGACAATAGTGATTTTATAAATGTGGAATATTTATCTGCAAATCCTTTACTGTCGGCTTTTGTTGTGAATACCTTATCAGAAGAATTTATCAATAGCTATAGCACCAATGTTTCTTCCAACCAGAATAAATCAATTTCTGTACTGGACTCTTTGGTTAAGAAAAAGGAAGCAGCGATGAATGCTAAAAATTCTGAGCTCAAAAATTATAAAATCAATAATGGTGTACTAAACCTGGATAAGCAATCCGAAATCATTTATAAACAGATTACTGATTACGAAGAACGGAAGTCACAGGCTTTGAGAGAAATTCAGTCAAATATGGGAGCCATTGCTGATCTGAACAGAAAATTAAACGGGAAGGATAAAAGTTATCTTGGATCGGCACCGGTTGCAGAAAATACGGCTATTGTTAGTTTAAACAACCAACTTAAAACGGCTTCGAATCACTACGTTGATAATGGATTTAAACCTTCCGATAAAAAGAAAATTGACTCTTTACAGGCACTCCTTGCCGTTCAGATGAATAAAGTTTCTGATAATTATGTGAACGATCCCGGAGCATCAAAACAGAGCCTTATTCAGCAAAAGAATACAATGGAAATAGCCGTCTCGATGGCACAAAGCAGTTTAAAGTCTATTGATGGGGAATTAAATCAGCTTAAGGCTAAATACAATACGATGGTGCCTTTTGATGCAGGCGTTCAAAATTATGAGCGTGATGCAGATGTGGCCACTAAGGAGTATATGGATGCTTTAAACAGGTTTAACCAGACCAACGTAGAAAAAAGTATTGGACTGAAATTGCAGATTGCACAAATAGGACTTCCGGGACCACCTGAGCCATCAAAAAAAATTATTTATATGGCTCTTTCAGGTATAGCGAGTTTATCTTTCTGTTTGCTTGTTGTGGTATCTGTCTTTTTACTTGATCATACGATCAACAACTCAAAACAACTTGCTGCACTTAAAATTGGACAAGTTATAGGCAATATAAATCTAATTAACGAAAAGGATAAAGATCCTAGAGTAATCTGGTCAAATAGTGATGAAATCACAGATTACGTTCTTTTTAAAGATTTAATGCGCTCCTTGAGATTCGAAATTTCAAAAATGCTTCAGCTGGACGCAGGAAGTAAAATTCTTGGTATTACCAGTATTAAGCCCGGGGAGGGAAAAACTTTCCTAACCTCCACACTTGCTTATGCTTTTGCAATGACCGGAAAGAAGGTCCTGCTGATCGGAGACGATTATACAAACAGAGAAGCATCAGACAGTAAGGCCTTGGTAACCAGTCAGTATTTTGAGAATTTCTTGCAAAAAAAGGAAATCAAAACAGAAGATTTGATTACCTTCCTGAATAAAAATTCTTCAAGTAAATCTTTATTGGAAATTCAGAATTCTACAGCACTTAAAGCAGGATTTGATTACTTGAAAGATAAATTTGACCTGATATTAATTGACGTTGATAGTCTTCGTTCGGTCAACAAGGCAAAAGAATGGTTATCATTTACAGATCACTCGCTGGCGGTATTTGAAGCAGGTCAATCTATCAATGATAGTGATAAAGAGTTTTTGACTTATATACGTAAGCAGGATGGCTTTATAGGCTGGGTGTTGAATAAGGTTAAAGTGAAGGAACTCAGTCAGAGAGACCAGGCTTAAGAAAATAATAAACAATTTTAGGGATGATCATGAAGCCTGTGACTTTTACCTGTAAGGACATAACAGTCAGGTATTTGCCGATGGTCTTATGTTCTCTTTAAATTGCATAAAACAAGATACACTACAATTACTATTATTCAGATGAAAGTTTGGTCGCAGGAAAACCGGAATTATGCTTTAGCTTTTGCAGGGATTGCCTTTTCCGCTCTTGTTGCTTTTTTTGCTTTTCATTTTGGAGTCATTGTCCCAATATTATTTACAGTGTCTTTTTTAGGTGTGATCTACCTGATGATTACGGTAAGAGAATTGAAGTTTGCCTATTATGGTATGTTTTTTTACTGTTTCATGGTCATTTTTTTATACCGGGAAATTAGTTCTAGTGTTCCTTTTGGTACCGGTGTAGAGGTGTTTATACTTATTGCATGGATCTCTGTATTGTTCAACCCAAACCGCATTCGCTGGAAATTATTGAACAATGACCTGGTTTATCTCGCTTTGTTCTGGTTTTTCCTGAGTGTTATTGAACTTGTAAACCCTGCAGGGGCAAGTGCAAGGGGATGGCTTCAGGAGATCAGGAGCTCTGCACTTTATTTTATTTTCATCACACCACTTGGGTTTTTGGTCCTTAATAAAAAGAAAGACCTTAATCACTTTCTGATTTTAATCATTATTCTTTCCGTCATCGGTTCTTTTTATGGGATGCGTCAATTGTTTTTTGGCTTGACGCATGGAGAGCAGCAGTTTCTTGATGATGGTGCCGCCAAAACACATTTACTTTGGGGAAAGTTGAGGGTATTTTCTTTTTACAGTGATGCTGGACAATTTGGGGCGTCTCAGGCACATATCTGTTTAATAGCTGCTGTTTTAGCTTTGGGGCCTTTTTTATGGTGGAAACGGATGTTACTGGCTATTGCAGCACTAATTCTTCTGTACGGTATGTTGATATCAGGAACCAGAGGGGCATTATTTGCATTGATTGTTGGAGGCTTTTTTGCACTTTTTTTAAGCAAAAATTTTAAGGTTTTATTCTTTGGCGGTTTGGTGGCCGTAATGTGTCTGGGTGTGTTAAAATATACCACAATAGGTAATGGAAATTACCAGATCTACCGACTCAGAACAGCTCTGGATCCCCAGGATCCTTCTTTAAATGTCCGGTTTACCAATCAGCTTATATTAAGAGATTACCTGAGTACCAGGCCTTTTGGTGGGGGGCTTGGCGTGATAGGTACATGGGGTAAAGAATACAATAAAGATAAGTTTCTTTCTACTATAGAACCCGATAGCTATTGGGTTAAAGTATGGGTTATGTATGGAATTGTTGGCTTTGTGATATGGTTTGGAATGATTATGTACATTATTGGAAAATGTTGTGGTATTGTCTGGAAGATCAGGGATGTAAAATTGAAGGTGAAATTAATTGCATTGACCTCAGGGACAGTGGGGGTATTCTTTTGCAGTTACGGTAATGAAGTGATGAATACCATGCCAACTGCCCTGATTCTGTACATGTCCTGGACTTTTATATATCTTGGGCCTTTATTTGATAAAAAAGAAACTGCATCGACTGTAGAAAACCAATCTTAGTATTTACACGTAAAGCTATATTAAATGCCTTTCGAAATATTTTTACTCCCCGGAATCATTTGTCTGATCTTTGGCTTTTACAAGGGGATAAAATATTATAAGCGAAAATCCTAAGTTTAGTTTCAAGAATAGACTCCTTACCCGAATGGACAAAATGAAAAAAATGAATTTTATAATTATCGGCCAGCAACCCTGGGATACAGAAATTGGTAGTAATTGTAAAGATATTGCATTGGAACTTAGTAAGCACCATCAGGTCTTATATGTAAATTCGCCGCTGGACAGGGCTACACTGGTACAGCACAGAAAGGATCAAAGTACAAAGGTTAGACTGGAAGTTGTTAAAGGGGAAAGGGATGGATTAATTCAAATACAGGATAATTTATGGAACTATTATCCTGATTGTATTGTCGAGTCTATCAACTGGCTCCGTGTAGATTTTGTTTTTGATGTCATTAATAAAATTAACAATAAGAAATTTTACCATTCCATATTAAAAGCCGTTTCAAGGCTTGGTTTCAAAGATTATGTATTGTTTAACGACAACGAAATCATTAAGTGTTTTTTTATAAATGAATTATTGCAGCCTGAGTTGTCGGTTTATTATTCCAGAGATTACATTCTGGCAACACCTTACTGGAAAAAACATGGTGTCCGGCTGGAGCCACTTATGATTGCTAAATATGATCTTTGTCTTGCCAACTCCGAGTATTTGACGGACTATTGCAGGCAGTATAATTCCAATGCCTTCTTTGTAGGGCAAGGTTGCGATCTTAAGGCTTTTCAGACCGAAACACGCCCTGAAAGACCTTTGGAATACCACAATGTAAATGGCCCTGTAATAGGATATGTTGGAGCCCTGCAAAGTATAAGACTTGATGTTGCATTAATTGAATATATCGCGGAGTCACGCCCCGAATGGACTATTGTTTTGGTCGGACCCCAGGACGAGAAATTTCAGGCCAGTAAGCTGCATCAACTGAAAAATGTGCTGTTCACAGGTTTAAAACCTCAAAAAGACTTATTTAAATATATCAACTCCTTTGATGTATGTATTAACCCGCAATTGGTTAACGAACTGACTATTGGAAATTATCCAAGGAAAATTGATGAATATCTGGCTGCTGGGAAACCGGTTGTTGCAACGAAAACCAGGGCGATGGATCTTTTTAAAGATTATACCTATCTGGCAGAAAGGAAGGAAGATTATTTGGAATTGATTAAGCTTGCATTGATCCAGGATACCGAGGAGCTTTCCCGGGAAAGAAAGGCATTTGCGGAAAGTCACACCTGGGAAAATAGTGTAAAGAGTATTTATGAACAGATTGCAAGATCATTAAAAGAGCGTGCTCAATAATAAAGTTATAATTTAAAGTAATATGGTTTTTTGGATAGTTGTACAGCTTTTTTTGGGTTTTAATTTCTTTTATCCTTTTTTTCTGTTTCTGCTGTCGTCGGCAAAATCCAGGAAAGGCCCTGAAAAGCCTGAACAGAATGGGGAGCCTGATTATGCAATCATTGTTACAGCTTATGAGGAAACCACTTTGCTAGCTTCGGTTACTTCTTCTCTGTTGCAACTGGATTATGAAAAATACTTGATCTATGTTGTGGCAGATAATTGTGATGTATCGAACCTCCATTTTAATGATCAGCGCATCGTTTTGTTAAGACCACCGGCAGTTTTATCGAGTAATGTAAAATCGCATTTTTATGCCATTGAAAACTTCAAAAGACCACACGACCGGATCACAATTATAGACAGCGATAACCTGGTCCCTACAGATTACCTTAAGGAGCTCAATAAAGTTTTTGCACAGGGCTTTAGGGCCGTTCAGGGTGTTCGTAAGGCAAAAAAAATAAACACGGATTATGCAGCCCTGGATGAGGCGGGGGATATTTATTACAGATATACTGACCGAAAGCTAATGTTTGATGCGGGTTCATCGGCTTCGCTTGCAGGATCGGGAATGGCCTTTGATTATCAACTTTATATCGATTGCCTCCGAGATCAACTCCTTATGGGTGCGGGTTTCGATAAAATTCTGCAGTATGAGATTGTAAACAGGGGCTTTAGAATTGCGTTTGCAGAAAAAGCAATTGTTTTTGATGAAAAAACAGCAAAAAGCGGACAACTGGTAAAACAACGGGCAAGATGGATCAATACTTGGTTTCGTTTTCTTTTCCTTGGCCTAAAGCTATTTATGAATGCTTTGCTGAAGATTAATTTAAACGGATTGCTGTTTAGTTTGCTTTTATTAAGGCCTCCTTTATTTATACTTATCCTGCTTTCGGGCCTTTGTTTTGTTATAGATTTATTCGTTGTTCCGGCAATGCTATTATTTTGGCTACTCTCTGGTTTTGTTTTTCTGTTTGTCTTTTTTAGGGCGTTAGCCTATTTTAAAGCTGAGGACAAGATCTATAAATCTTTGAAAGGTATTCCAAAGTTTATTTTTTATCAGCTTATCGCTTTTACCAAAGCAGGTAAAGCCAATAAATTGTCTGTCGCAACTAAACATGGGGAAGATGAACTACAGGAAAATGCCTAAAATCATTAAATTAAAACAGACACCTTGAAAAATAAGCTTTCCACGCTGCATTAACGATAAAAACAACTTATATTCTAATGAAAATACTGCATACAATAAGACAAGGAAAGATCGGTGGCGGGGAAACACATGTACTTGACCTGGTACAGGAATTGAACCCTCAGGAATTTGAATCTGTAGTATTGGCATTTACCGATGGTCCGCTAATAACTGAGTTAAAAAAGTTGGGCATCAAAACCTATGTAATTTATACGGAGAAACCATTTGATAGAAGTTGCTGGGAAAAAGTAAAAGATCTTTTGCTACAGGAAAAGATAGATTTGCTGCACGCCCACGGTACAAGGGCCCAATCTAATAGCTTTTGGGCCGCACATAAACTCCATATCCCAATTATTTATACAGTCCATGGTTGGTCCTTTCATCCTAGACAGAACCGGTTGATAAAAATGATCCGTGTATGGTCTGAAAAATTTCTTGTCAAAAAGGCGAACGTAACGATTTGTGTTTCTGATCATAACCTGTCGGAGGGGAAAAAACTTTTTAATATGGATAGGGCAGTCGTAATTAAAAACGGTATTAATTTTCGAAAATTTGACGCAGATAAAGAATATAAAGATCTAAGGTCGGAACTAGGAATTGATAGAAGTGTTGTTCTGATTGGTTTTATTGCCAGAATGACCATTCAAAAGGATCCATTTACCTTTATTAAAGCCATAGCGGACCGGCCTGGTGCCCCCTATGCCAAATATCTGATGGTGGGTGATGGTGAATTAAAACAAAGTGCAGTAGATCTGGCTGAAAAACTTAAGGTAAGTGATAAAATCATATTTGCTGGCTTCAGACAGGATATTCCGGATATTTTAAAGGCGCTGGACATCTACTGTCTTCCTTCTTTATGGGAAGGTTTACCTATTGGACTTCTGGAAGCGATGGCAATGAGAAAAGCAACGGTTTCTACTTCTGTGAACGGGACAAAGGAAGTGATTAAACCCGGGAAAAATGGTTTACTGATAGAAGCGGGTGATGTAAATGGTCTTTCGGCGGCATTAGATATTTTAATTAAAGATGAGGTATTGAGATCCGAAATTGGCAGGAATGCCGAACAGTCGGTGAAGGCCGAATACAGCATCTCGAAAATGACCAGAAGAATTGAAGAGATTTACAGGGACTTGAAATTAAAATAAGAAAAGACTATGAAACAAAGATTTGAGCTAATCGACTTTTTAAAGGGCTATTCAATCTTTACGATTGTAGTTTATCATACTTTACAATACTTTGTACTTCCTTTTCCTTTTAACAAAGCCATATCATTTGGCGGTACTGGAATACATACTTTTTTTCTGGTCTCCGGTTTTGGCCTGGCCTTGTCCTCAGGAGGTAAAGAGGTAAAGTATCTTGATTTTTTGAAACGCAGATTTGATAAGATCTATATGCCTTATATTTTAGTAGTTGTTCTATCTGCAGGCCTGTGTCTGTTTGTTCCGCTATTTGATCATCCGTCTTGGTATGCGTTTTTCGGACACGTTTTCTTTTATAAAATGTTTGACAATGAGATCATGATTAGCTATGGCCATCAATTGTGGTTTATTTCAACAATTATTCAGCTTTACCTGGTTTATCCTTTTTTATTAAAACTTCTCCATAGAACTTCTAACACAACTTTTATCGCAATGGGAGTACTAATCAGCCTATCCTGGGCTGTAATTGTATTTTTACTGGGAAAGTCTGATTTAAGAATCTGGAACAGTTGCTTGTTTCAATTTATGTT
The DNA here is from genome assembly GCF_003208655.1 of Pedobacter nutrimenti. Taxonomy (GTDB): domain Bacteria; phylum Bacteroidota; class Bacteroidia; order Sphingobacteriales; family Sphingobacteriaceae; genus Pedobacter; species Pedobacter nutrimenti. The sequence continues at coordinate 421,903 of NZ_QKLU01000001.1, forward strand.
TGAATTTATGCTTGGGATGGCTTTGGCTAGAGTAAAGAACAAAAGTTTTTTAACAAAAAAGTACAACAATTTACATCTGATGTTCTTTTCTATCGGTGGTCTTGGCCTTTATGCTTTTCTGGCCTTGAAGGGGGGAGATGTTGGTCAGCTGTTTAATGACATACCTGCATTGATTGGATATACAGGGCTTGCAGTGCTGATTTATAATTTGGGAATTGTAATCGTCAACAGGTTTTTCCTGTTTACGGGAAAAGTGTCCTATGCTTTATATTTACTTCATGTATTGGTCATCACAATTGTGTTGTACGTCGTGCATTATTTTAACATTTCATCACCATTGTCACTTTCACTCTCTATAGCTTTCATCCTGTGTTATATAACTGCTTACTGGTATACGGATCTGATCAATCTGATTTACCGCATTAACGATAAAAAGAAATAACGCTTGGATTATGAACAGACGTCAGGCAATTTTAGGAGGTGTTACCGTATTTGGTCTCGGTTTTTCCATATTCAAATGGGGCCGGCCAGGTAAGCGGATTGATTTGTCCGATCTGGAACATCAAAAGAAACTGATAGAAGAACTTGCTGAATGTATTATTCCGGAAACTGATACCCCAGGGGCTAAAACAGCAGGCTTACAGGATTTTGTGGTTAAAGCGGTATACAATTGCGAAAATTTAAGAAACCAAAGAAATTTTATCGATGGCTTACAGGATCTTGAAGATTACGCCATCAATCATTTTAAAAAAAGCTTCATTCATTGCAGCCCAAAAGACAAAAAAGAAATCCTGAGTTATTTTGACCAGCAAAGCAGGTCATTTAATCTGTTTTTTAAAAAAGCAAAACGTAAAATACTGGGTGATCCTTTTTTTTATTTACTGAAGAAATATATTGTAATAGGTTACTGTACCTCAATAAAAGGAGCGAACCAGGGGTTAGCATATGATTACATTCCTTCCACCTATGAATCTTGTACGAACATTTTAAAAGATCAAAAATCCTGGGCAACAAAATAATCGGATATGAATTTAAAGGCAAGTAAGGAGAACAACAGTTATGATGCAATCGTAATTGGGTCTGGTATCAGTGGTGGCTGGGCAGCCATGGAATTGTGTAAGAAAGGGCTTAAAACTTTATTATTGGAAAGAGGAAGGGACGTAAAGCATATTCAGGATTATCCTACAGCTAATCTTAATCCCTGGGATTTTGAATTCAGACTTCAAAATACGCAAAAAGATATTCTGGATAGCCCTGTTCAAAGCCAGCTGTTTAATGAAGGGGATAAATTGTTTTACGTAAAAGACAAGGAACATCCCTATATACAGGAAAAACCTTTTAACTGGATCAGAGGATATCAGGTGGGGGGCAGATCGCTAACCTGGGGCAGACAGTGTTACAGACTAAGCGATCTTGATTTCGGGGCCAATGCCCAAGACGGAAATGGAGTAGACTGGCCAATTCGCTACAGGGATATTCAGGCATGGTATGATTATGTCGAGTCTTATATTGGCGTAAGTGGAAGTTATGAGAGGCTAGCCCATTTGCCGGACGGAAAATTTTTACCGGCAATGGAGTTAAATTGTATAGAGCGTCATTTGGCGGAGTCTGTTAAAAAGGATCCTGAAAGCAGGATATTAACTATAGCCAGAGTTGCAAATTTGACCCGTGGATGGGACGGCAGGGGGCCATGCCAGAATAGAAACCTATGTACCAGAGGATGTCCTTTTGGAGGGTATTTTAGCAGCAACAGTTCAACTATTCCTGCGGCTATGTTGACTGGAAACCTGAGTCTGAGACCTTATTCCATTGTATCTGAAATATTGTATGATGAGCAAAGAAAGAAGGCAAAAGGGGTCCGGGTGATAGATGCACAGACAAAAGAAGTCTATGATTTTTTCTCGAAGATAATTTTTGTGAATGCCTCTACTGTTGCAACGGCCTCCATTTTATTAAACTCAAAGTCAAACAGGTTTCCCAATGGTTTTGGTAACGGTAGTGAGCAAATCGGACATAATTTAATGGATCACCATTCTTCTGCAGGAGCAAGCGGGGTTCACGAGGGTTTTCAGGATAAGTATTATAAGGGGAGACGACCTTGTGGTTTTCTGATCCCCAGATACAGAAATTTAAAAGGCCAGGAGAAAATGAATTTTCTGCGTGGCTATAATTTGCAGGGACATGGTGAAAGAAGGGAGTGGATGGATACGCTTTCTTTGACCGAAGGCTTTGGGGCGGATTTTAAGAAAAAATTAAGCCACCCCGGACCTTGGACGGTTTGGATGGCAGGCTGGGGAGAATGTCTGCCTTATTACGACAATAAAGTAAGTCTGGATGAGAACAAAAAAGATGAGTATGGTGTCCCTCTTGTAAAAATTGATTTTTCCTTCCGGGAAAATGAGCATACCATGATGCAGGACATCCAGGAAACTTCGGCAGAGATGTTGAAAAAATCGGGTTTTAAAGACATTGATGTATTTAATTACCAGAAACCAGGTGGCACCACCGTACATGAAATGGGAACAGCAAGAATGGGAAGAAGTGCAAAGGATTCTGTGTTAAATGCAAATAATCAAATGCACGAAGTTAAAAATGTTTTCATCACAGACGGCAGTTGTATGACCTCTTCAGCTTGCCAAAATCCTTCACTTACTTATATGGCTCTTACGGCCAGGGCCTGTGATTTTGCATATAATGAATTAAAAAAAGGAAATTTGTAATCGGATAAAAGTTAAAAATAGCGTTTGAATTGCTGACCGATAAAGTATTTTACTTCCCGGTACCCCAAGGTAAAGATGCCCCAGAATTCAAATCGCTCATAATTCTTCTGCAAGGCATAGTAACCTATTAATACTGCGGTCATAGTTGGGAAAATGCTGGCCGTTACTACACCGTACAGGCTGTTGGTTAGATATACGCCCGCAAAATCTGTAACAGCAGTCACAATGACCATTAAAACGACTTTATAAAAGTTTATTTTAGGTTTGTGTATGACATCTAAAGTAAGGGCCATAAAACGGTCAGCAGGGTACAATAAGGCAATGACCATAATAATTCTCAGAATGTTGGGGGCAATGGTATGTACATACTTTTCACCTCCAAGAATCAGAATGGCGTAATCGGCAAAAATTAAAGTGAGCAAAGTGATTGGAACAATGGCAATGGTGACCATTCCAACATATTTTCTGGTAATGTCAATAACCTCCTGCCTTTTATCTTGATTGAATGCTGAAGAAAGAGCAGGCATAGCGGTTGCTGTAAAGCTTCGTAATGGGATTTCAATAAACTGAATAAATTTAATCCCTGCATCATAAATTGCAAGTGCCGCCGGGCCGAGAAGAAAGTTGATTATCAGTGAATCTGCTGTACCCAGAAGTGTTGAACTAATATTAGTCCCAACGCTATATTTCCCGAAGTGGTAAATTTCCAGAATGCTTTCTTTTGTTTTGAGTTTAAGATAGCCAATCAATGACCAGCCTTTTAGGATTGAAATAAGACTGGATACTGCATTGGAGAGTAAATATGCATACACTACCGTATTTAAACTGATCTTTTTCAGGACTATGAATAGGATTATAAAAACAACAAAGGAACCCTGATTGAACAGACGGATAATCAGTAGCTGGTCAAATCTTTGTTTTGCTTGAAGAATACAGGAAGTGACAAAAAAAGGTAAAGACAAAATATAAGCGGTACCAAACCATTTTAAGAAAAGAGAAACACCTTTGTTCTCTACATGAAAAGAGATGAAATAAGCGGGTATATTAATAAGAATAAGGGCCAGCGTAATTAAAATAGCCAAATGCCAGGTGGAACCAACAATTTCTTTGCCTTTGGCTTCTTCAGCGCCGGCGTAAAATTTTATAAAGGCGGTTGTTAAAAAACCAGTTCTAAATGTATCGATCAGTAAGGTTATACTAAAGAATAGAAGCCAGACCCCCATATCATCCAGCGAGAAAACTCTTCGAAGTATAATGGAAATGAGCATGCCAACTACCGACATAACGCCATTTCCTAAAAGAGATAAAATGTATTTGTTGTTAAGAGCGCTGAAAAATCTTTTAAGTTTCATTTATGAGTATTAAACCTGACCTAAGCAAATACTGTGCTGATTATGGCATCACATTACCCGCTAAAGATAAAACATAAAAATCACTCTGAAGTGATTTTTATGTTACTCAGATAAAATACAGTTGTAAATATTCTTTAAACAAATCGATTATTCAACGGCTCCGATGGAGTAGGTTGAATTTCTTCTTTTGCCATAATAATCGGTAGTCAGCACGACTTTATTTGTAATGGAGGCATTTTTCGCTGCTGAATTATCAGAAAGTGTAAAAGTGCTTTCATCTTTAATTCCGGCTGCAGCCGAATTGTTGAAGTATAAATTGTTTGTAGCAACAGCCGGAATGGCAGATTGCTGGCTCCAGATATAGTTGTTATTGCTTGGGGATGGAAAATTGAAAGCAAGGTTGTTGAACACTTCACACTTGCCCCCAAGCAGGTCATACACGTCGGCAACGACACCTACCCAATCCTTGCTTAAATCTAAACTACCACAGGTATTATTGAAAATTTTAGCATTGGCATAATTCGTTGTCCCTGGTATAACTAGATTACTAAATCCCTGAACCTCAAAAGCAGAATATTTTCTGGAATTAAATACGATATTGTTGTAAATCTGAACCTCTTTGACCGCAGAAGCTACTGAAAAAAGCCAAGACCTTACTGCATTCCCTTGGTGATCCCTGATCAGGTTGTTATAAAACTTCCCGTTCCCGTCCAGCTGGAATATACCATTATGATTGTTGCTTGCCGAATTAATATTTTTAACAATGTTGTGGTGAATATTGTAATCCTCGGCTGCACCAAGATTAACAACTGACATCACGCCAGGGGAGTTGCTAAATTTAACGTAGGCTATTTCAATATCTTTAATGAGACCTGTTATAGAACCTGAAGCCACTGTAGCGGGAAAGTAGATCATCGAAGCTGTATTGTCACAATCTATATTCAAAAATTTAAGTTGTTTGGAATAAGAGTTTTCCGAACCATTGTAGACTCTTGTCGAATTATAGGCAATGAGATAATCCTGAACATTTTGAAAGGTGGCATATTGAAAGGTAAACTTATCAATTGTGCCATTGAGTTGTACAGACCTGTTGCTGCTGTTTTTGAAAGAAAAACCTTTATCTATTCCTGCTGTTCCGTTCCCGGAAATGACAACGTTATTCAAATTGGAAAGGAGCATTTGTTTTCCGTCTCCTGAAAGTTCAACGAGACCGTCATTTACAATATTAATGGCACAACCGTCATCCGCACTGATATTTTTGATCTCGATTTGAGAATAAGATCCTCCTTTTATTTTTATTAAATCGTTGCATTTAGTTGCAAATGTTGCCCCATCAATTTTGAGGACACCGGTGCCTGTTCCAAAGAAAAGGGTTCTTCCCGTCACCACTGGTGGTTTGGTTACCGTGTCGGGAAGGGAAGGAACCTTCGGATCTTCAATTTTTGGTTCTGTCGTGTTTTTTTTGCAGGAAGTGCATAAAAAAAAGCACAGTGACGAAATTGCTAAAATTAATGTGCGCTGTAATTTCATTTTGAAAATCTAACCAGTTTGAAAGAATATCTATATTTTAAGTCTTGTAAAAATATTTTAATTAGGTAGATTGAATGGTTTCAAAAAAATATTAAACTTTAAATTCAAGAATATTTTTGTAAAAATCATGCCAATTATAAATAAAAATTGTGAATAACTATTGTTTTATGTGAAAAAAAAGTGATTTACTAGGGCGTATTTTCCCCAAAATTCCATAGTTGTTTATCAAAAGCTTTGAGGATCTGGTATACTTATATAGGGTAAGGTGTTTTAAAAGTAGCTTTATTTAGATAAATTTGCTTTTGACTTTTGTTTATTATTTGACTGGTTAACAATTTGTTGTACTTGTTTGTTTTTAATTCATTGCTGATAAATGTATCCAGACTTTTTGTCTTTTAGGCGCACAGATCGTTTATCTTAGCATGATAGTAGTATCTTTTATCATTTAATTTATGCTTTATGGCTCCTGTACTTCAACGATTTAAATTTGTTTTCTTTTTTTTAGCTCTTTTTTTTGCGGCTTGCAGTCCTGAACACAGGAGCGAAATTGCCCATAAGGGCGTGCAATTGAATGCAATGTTTGGTATAAATGCTCATGAATGGGATTTTTCACAACAACCTTCAGGAGCCAATGACGGAAAGATTTATGAACCGAAAATGGATCTGATCAAGTCTTTTACTTCCGTACGTCATTATATTGATTGGGATAAACTTGAAACAACCCAGGGAAATTACACTTTTAACCCAACTCATAAGGGTGGCTGGAATTACGATGTTATTTATGAAAGATGCAAAGCAGAAGGAATAGATGTGCTTCCCTGTATAAAAAACACACCCGACTGGATGTACAATACTTATCCATCTAACCAGAGGGATGAAGATAATATCCCATTATTTAATGGTGCGGATCGCACTAAGCCGGCATCCTATATAGACATGGCAAAACTAGGTTTTCAATTTGCCGCACGTTATGGGGCTAATAAAAAGGTCGATTCGAGCCTGGTAAAAGTAAATCCTAAAGAACGCTGGGTAGGAGACGGGGTAAACCAGGTGAAAATTGGAATGGGACTCATTAAGTATATTGAATGCAATAACGAACCGGATAAATGGTGGAAAGGTAAGCGTGCGCAGTATACCCCACAGGAATTTGCTGCTTGTCTTTCTGCATTTTATGATGGAAACAAAGGTAAAATGGGTAAAGGCGTGGGTGTTAAAAATGCAGATCCCTCTATAAAGGTTGTTATGGGGGGAATTGCAAAACCGGATGTGAATTTTGTTAAGGATATTGTAGAGTGGTGTAAAAAAAACAGGGGCTATAAAGCAGATGGTAGTGTAGATTTGTGTTTTGACATAATGAACTATCATATGTATTCCAATGACAACACCAGTTGGTTTGGTAATTTTACCAGTAAAAAAAGAGGAGTAGCACCCGAGCTCAATAAAATGGGAAAGGTAGCGGATTCATTTGTTGATTACGCGAGGAGCCTTGGACCGAATATTCAGGTTTGGTCTACTGAACTGGGTTATGACCTTAGGGATCAAAGTGTACAGAGAGCCATACCTATAGGATCAAAATCCGCTTTGCTTACACAGGCTGACTGGATCGTCAGATCTGCCCTGCTTTATGCCAGACATGATATCGATCGGGTGTTTTTCTATCAGTTGTTTGATCAGGATGCACCAGGAACAAATTCTGGTACCCCATTTGGAAATTCTGGCCTGGTTACGGAAAAAGGCCGGAGACCGGCAGCCGATTATCTGGTTCAGGTGAATAAACTGATGGGCAATTATTTTTTCAATCAAACGATCAGTACAGATCCAATTGTAGACGTATATAAACTCGGTAGCAAAGTCATGTTTGTATTGGTTGTTCCTGACGAAGTTGGGCGTACAGCCCACTATGAACTGAATTTGAAGGGGGCAAAATCAGCAGTTATTTATACCTTAAAAGCAGGTGCAGATCAGGCAGAAGAGAAAAAAGTTCCAGTTAACGGAGGAAAGATTGAAGTAGAAGTCACAGAAACCCCCGTATTTGTTCAACCTGTTTTGTAAAAAAAAATAATAATAGCTGCATGGGTTTTTGCAATTCAAATGGTTATTTTTAGGCGCGAATGGACCTTACAACAATAATTACAGTTAATTTTAATCAACCTGCAGTTACTTTAGATTTTCTTAGATCGGTTAAAACGCATTGCTCTGGCATGGCGGTCGAACTGATTCTTGTAGATAATGGCAGTGATGAAGATCATAAAGATCGTTTTCTGGAAATTTATCCAGACCTGTCTTATATTCGTTCGGAAATAAACCTGGGTTTTGCGGCTGGGAACAACTTAGGTGTGAAGGCTTCAAAGGGAAAATATCTGCTGTTTTTAAATAATGATACCGAAGTTACTTTAAACCTGATTCCTGAACTGATTAAAGAACTGGAATCCAGATCTGATATTGGTTTAATATCCCCCTTGATCCTTTATTTCCAAAACCCGGAGATTATTCAGTATGCTGGATTTACTGAAATGAACTACCTGACCTGTAGAAATAGGGGAATCGGTAGTATGGATATTAACCAGGGTCAGTATGAAAATGACAGTAGGGAAACCGCCTATTGCCATGGGGCAGCAATGATGTGCAGAAAGGCGGACCTAGAGGAAACAGGGCTGATGGCAGAAGAATTTTTTCTTTATTATGAAGAACTTGACTGGTGTGAAAAATTCAGAAAAGCTGGAAAGAAAATCTGGTTTACCGGCAGAACAAAGATCTATCATAAAGAATCTATGAGTGTTGGCCGTGAAAGCAGTATTAAGACTTATTTTATGACCAGGAACCGGATGTTGTTCATCAGGAAGAATACCAATGTCTTAAATACCTTGTTGTTTAGCCTTTATTATATTGGATTTGCCTGCACAAAACAAATTATAATCTACTTCATCAAGGGTCGTTCAGACTTAGTTAAGTGGGTAGTTAAGGGACTGAAATGGAATTTTACACATAAAGCAGATAGTAGGGACCTAGGATTCAAAATTAAAAATTCATGATCATATTATTCTGGATCAGTCTGTTTCTGATCATTTATACATTTATAGGTTACGGGTTGGTATTGTTTATTCTGGTTCGGTTAAAAAGAGTCTTTAAGGGAAAAAATACTTTTACAGCTGAAGAAGAAACTTCCTGGCCATCGGTTAGTATTATAGTCGCTGCATATAATGAAGAGGAGATTATTGAAGATAAAATAAAAAACACCTTTGCATTAGACTATCCAAAAAAGCAAGTTCAGGTTATTTTTGTAACAGATGGTTCTACAGACCTTACGGCCGAAAAAGTGGCTAAATATGAAGATGTTGTGTTGTTACATGCAGACATCAGAGCGGGTAAAATGGCTGCAATTGAAAGGGCCATACCTTTTGTCAGCGGGGAAATTATTATTTTCACCGATGCAAATACATTTTTAAATAAAGGGGCTATCAAAGAACTCGTCAAACATTATAAAAATGATAAAGTTGGTGCTGTTGCAGGAGAGAAAAGGATTTTTGTGGATGAAAAGGCCGATGCAAGCTCCGCGGGTGAAGGGTTTTACTGGAAGTATGAATCTTTATTAAAAAAATGGGATTATCAACTGTATTCTAATGTGGGTGCAGCAGGAGAATTGTTCAGCGTCAGGACAAAGTTATATGCCCCTATAGAAGCAGATACGATCATAGACGATCATATGATTGCAATGAGAATAGCCGAACGGGGATTTATTATTGCTTATGAGCCGGATGCATATGCCTCTGAGACAGCTTCTGCCAATACAAAAGAAGAGTTAAAAAGAAAAATCAGAATTGCAGCAGGAGGTATCCAATCCATTTTCAGACTTAAAAAAGCAGCAAATCCTTTTAATTATCCCTGGCTGACCTTTCAGTACATTAGCCACAGGGTTTTAAGGTGGACCATTGTGCCCTTCCTTTTGATTTTGGTTTTTTTGGTGAATGCCCTACTGGTTTACAGAGGAACTATATTCATTTATCAATTGATCTTTGGATTGCAATTGTTGTTTTATGTATTGAGTCTGTTTGGATGGTATTTTGAAAAGAAAAATATAAAAGTTAAGGCATTTTTTGTCCCTTATTATTTTTGTCTGATGAATTATGCCGTTATCGCAGGTATTGTAAGGTATTTTAAGGGACAACAAAGCGCTGCCTGGGAAAAATCCAAAAGAAAATAATTTAAGGGTAATTGAAATATTTTATGGTTTTAGGATCTTGATTTGGGTAAGAAATGGCGCCAGAATATTGATGACCAGCAAGAAAACTCACCAGGTTGTAGTGTGTTCCTTTTCTGCTGACTACATTCTGTAGAACGGATAAACAGGAGAGATCATCAATGAGTCCTTCGCCTGTAGCTTTGAGTAATGCTTCTTTTCTGGTCCACATGGTGTAAAAGCCGAGGTGTTTTTCTTCATAAGAACGAACAAAATCTGCCTCCTGTTGGGTTAGGATAGAATCCAGCATCATATTCATATCGAATTGTGGATCTATGTACTCGACATCTATACCCAATGAGACAGTACCGATAGCAATTAGTATTTCGTTCTGGCTGTGAGAAATATTAAATTCTATACCCTCTACTTCCGGTTTATTGTTTTCTAACAATTTGAATTGAATATCGGAGGCTTTTTGCAGAAGAAAAACCGACAGCAAATTCCGGAGTGCATACCTGGCCGATATGAATCTTTCCTGATCTGTTTTATTAAAGAAACGACTGGACCGGAAAAGTTCCTCAGCAGACAAAACATTTGTGACATTTTCACTAATTTTTGAATAATAATCCCTGGCAGATATTCTGAAAATCGATATGGAATCAGTACCAGGGGTCTGTTCAAATGAGAACGGGGCCCAGTCTACTGATTTAATTATGGATATAGACATTCTTACACATGTTGTTCGTTCTTATTCATTACCCCCTGAATAATTTCTACAAATTTTTTGTCATTTGGTGGATATAGAAAAGTTTTATGGTCCCCGGGTATTTCATAAACATCAACGCCACCCATTGCATATTTGTTCCATCCCAGATAGATACGGTCATCCAGGTAATAGAGCCTTTTGTTTACCCTAAATAAAGTAACCATTGCATCACATGGGCTTAACTTATAATTGTCCAGCGCTTTATCATAGGCCTCATAGATGCCTTTTTCGTAATCTGTTAGAACTGATACTTCTGAATTGTCTATCGCTGGTAATAGTGGATTTAGTTTTCTTTTAAAAAAGTGATATTGGTACATCAAAGCCTCTTTCGGATAATTCAGAATAGATTTAATCAGAAAAGGAATTTTATTAAACTGGCGCTTTGTCTTTACATAAAGCCTTTGTGATGTACTCAGATCCAGGGAGTGGTTACCTGCGTAAGTATCAATCATACCAAGCAATTTGATTTCTTTGCCCATCTCTTTTAATTGTTTTGCGATTTCATAGGCAATGAAACCACCAAGAGAATAACCTGCTAATGCGTAAGGACCTGTTGGGTTTATTTTTAACATTTCTTTAATGTATATGCCGGCTATTTTTTCCAATGTCTCAGGTACGGTAGTTTCTTTGTTAAGCCCGAGTGCTTGTATGGCATAGATAGGCTGGTCATGATCAAAATGTTCAATCAAAGATTTAAAGAGCAGTATATTCATTCCGCCTCCGTGTATTAAAAACAGAGGTGTCTTTTTTCCCTGTGTTTTTATTGGAACTACAGCCTCCCAGATTTCTTCAGTTTCATCATCAGAAAGTTTCAACGCCAATTTTTCGATCGTCGAATTCTCAAATAAAATGGCCAGTGGAAGTCTGATGCCGGTTTGCTTTTCAATGGCGACCATAACTTTTACAGCTAAAAGGGAATGTCCACCAACTTCAAAAAAATCATCAGTTAATTTAATATCATCCAACCCCAGTACTTCTGACCAGATGTTGCTGATAAGCTGTTCATTTTTCGTTCTGGTTATACGGCCTGTTTTTATGGCTTCATCTTTTTTTGACTGGGGTTTAGGGAGGGCATTCCTGTCAATTTTTGCATTTGGAGTGAGCGGAAATTTCTTAAGGGCTATGAAGTCTTCTGGTACCATATAGGCCGGAAGAATACCGGAAAGCTTCCTTTTCCAAGTCTGGATAAGTTCTTTAGGAATAGCGACTTCTTGTTTGGAAAATGGATTTCTGATATAGTCTTTTAATTCTTTTCCTGTAGACTTATTTTTGTGAGCAGGTTCTGGAAGTGTGTCCTGAAGGGTTATCGGAATAAATACAACATTAAATAACCCGTCGGTTCCATCAGTTTGCCATCTGACATGCGTATTGAAGTGATATTTTTTACCCAGACCCCAGAACACATCAGGGGTAAGCCCACCGCTTGCTTGTGCCACAGCGGTTTTTATACTCTTCATTAGCGTATCTCCACTGGAATGTTTGATCAGTTCAAGTAGCCGGTGGTCTTTTATGGTTCTGGCATTATCAACATTTTTAATCTCTATAACAGAAGAGGGGTGGGTGGCAAGAATATTTCCGATTTCATCTATTGAGGTTTTCTCGATTCTGTAATCGAGTTTAAGTTCGGCACCCGTCTGATGGTGTGGCTTGTCTATATATAACCATACATCATAATGATATTTGGTCGTCTCGTTAAGAAGTGTTCCTTCTCTTAGCTGGATATTCACATTGGTGATACCGGGAATAAGATCTGACAAACCATAAAAGAATTCAGGATCTGCAACAAGTTCATCTTCAATTCTTACCCTATTGGCCACGACCTCACTAAAGGTAGCCAGAGTACTGGAATCAGGAGTGTTGGAGAGGTAATCCATGGCATGGTACATTTCAAGAGAGTTTTTACCCTGCATGTCCCCTATAAATATACAGCCCCCGTTTTTAATACTTGCAGCAGATTTTTTGATGACCTCAATTAGGTAATTTACATCAGGGAAATATTGCGCTACGCTATGAATCAAGACCAGGTCAAAACTCTGATCGGCTACATAAGTAAAATCATCGGCCAACACGGCTTCTGCATGGACATGAGCCCATTCTTCGCGGTTTAGTTGCAGTTTTTCGTTTAATTTATCAATGGCTGTCTGTGCATAATCTGTAGCGACGTATAACTCAGCACTATTAGCCAGTTCAAATAACAATTGTCCACCACCGCTTCCAATTTCATAAATCTTCTTTGATCCGATGTTCTTGATTCTTTCTGCGGATACCTGAAGCCATTCTTTTGCCTGTAGCGCCAATTCCGAACTGTTCTGATAATGCTCAAGAAGTGTATCATCCAGATTCTTGGTAGAAAGCCCCGATTCCTTTTTTAATGCCGAGCCTATAGTGTACAGACTGTCCCATCTTTCTTTCCAGGCTAACTTTTCCTCTTTGTTATCAGATGTATCCAGAATCACATAAGCAATAAGCCGTTTATGACCAGGGGTGTCTTCCCGGGCAAGTACAACAGATTGTTTAACCTCTTTCTGTGCAGATAGGGCTGTTTCTATTTCACCCAATTCTATCCGGTGTCCCCTGATTTTTACTTGCTGATCAATTCTTCCCAGGCATTCAAATTCACCATTTTCCAAAAGCTTGCCCAAGTCGCCGGTTCTGTACAATTTGGCACCTGGAACCTTCGAATAAGGATCCGATATAAATTTTTCAGCATTCAGATCTGGTCTGTTTAGGTAACCTGCTGCAACACCATCACCTCCAATATGGATTTCTCCGGGAAGACCAGGTTCAAGCTGATGCCCTTGTTCATCGAGAATATAAATTTGTGTATTTCGGATAGGACCTCCGATGGTTATTTTTTTGTCTTTTACAGTAAGGTGTTTTACTGTGGACCAAATTGTTGTTTCCGTTGGTCCATACATATTCCATAGGGAATCCGAACGTTGAAGCAATTGGTTCGCAAGTTCTCTGCCCAGGGCTTCTCCTCCTGAAAGTATTTTGACCGGATATTTTTTTTCCCATCCGGAATCAAGGATCATTTGTAAGGTAGATGGGGTTGCCTGAAGTAAAGTAATGTTTTTGTCTTCTATCAATTTTAACAAAAGGCGGCCGTCACGAGCCGTTGTGGTATCTGCTAAGACAATTTGCGCACCGCTGATCAGAGGAAGGTAGAGTTCTAGCCCGGCAATATCGAAAGATATGGTTGTAATGGCGAGTAACCGGTCTTGATCGGTAATCCCGGGTGCTGCTTGCATACTGAGCAGGAAGTTAGAAAGGTTGTGATGTGTGATTTTCACACCTTTAGGTTTTCCGGTGGAACCCGAAGTATAAAGAATATAGGCAAGATCTGATCCCGTGACAGCAGGGATCCCAACATTTCCTTTGGCAGCTGAAGTAGTTAAGACTTGTTCAATGTCATGTTCATGGACTTTACTATTGAATTTTGTTTTGTGATTGGCCGAGGTGAGTAAAAGTTTTGCTCCGGAATCCTCCAGCATAAATTCAATTCTATGTTGGGGGTATTCCGGGTCCAGCGGAAGATATGCTGCACCTGCTTTCAAGATCCCCATCAGGCAAATGACCAGTCTTTCTGAGCGGTCAAGTAAAATAGCTACCACATCCCCCTTTTCAATACCCTGGCCGATTAAATAATACGCAACCAGGTCAGAAGCTTCGCGGAGTTTCCGATAACTGACCGTGTTGTTTTTAAAATGAATAGCGGTATGGTCGGGATAAGTTTCTGCGATATCTGCAAATAGATTTGGCAGCAGACTCTGGGTGAATTCTTCTGTTTCCAATTGAGATTCTGCTGCAGGTTTCTTTTGTTGAAATACTTCCAGGTCATTGACAGGAACATCAGAATGTTCTGTTAAATCATGAAGCAAAGCTGTAAAGCCATTAATCATTCTTTGTATGGTGTCAGGCATAAACAACTGACTATTGTAAGACCACTCCATCACCAGTGAATCCTGGGTTCCAGTCGCATTCAAAAAAAGTTCAAAGTTCTCGTATGCCTTAGGATTGGAATGCAGTTCATGCTGAAGACCCTCAAAAAAAACAGATCCATCCATTCCCATATCAATGTTAAATATTACGGGAACCAGTGGGATTCTGGAGCTGTTTCTTGGAATATTTAATTTTTTCAAGAGACTACCAAAAGTGAACTGCTGGTGTTCATAATGGTCAATCATTTTTACCCTGCAAATTTTAAGGTAGTCGGTAAAGCTCCTGAAAGTTTCCAAGCGGGAACGGAGTGGGAGAAGATTAACACAATGACCTACAACAGAGTAATGGCCTGTAAAGGACTGTCCGGAAGAAGGCAAGCCCAGTACAATATCCGTTTGCCCGGTGAGCTTGGATAGGTATATTTCAAAAGCAGCCATTAATGTATTGACCAGGCTGCAGCCTGCTTGTGCTCCGGTTTTTTTAACAGCTTTGAGCAAAACAGGATCGAGAGTTACATCCGTTCTATTACTTTTGTAGGTTCTGGTAGCTGGTCGTGGTGCGTCAACAGGCAAATCCAGTTCAGGAATATTTCCCTTATATTGTTGGACCCAATAATCTACCGTTTGATTGTATGCTGGGCTTTCTGTTAGTTTTTGTAATTCTTTTGCATAAACACTAAAACCTGTAGCTGGTTCAAGCTGGGGAATTTCACCTTTTACATAAGCCGAATAAAGTTTTCCAAGATCTTCCAGTATAATCCCGAAAGACCATCCATCGCATACAATGTGGTGCGCAGTTAGTTTTAAAACATGCCTGGTATCTGTTAATTTGAACAAAGTGCTTTTAAACAGCAGGTCCTTTTGAAGGTCAAAGGCTTTATTTGCTTCCAAGGCATTAAACTCCTTCAAGTATTGTTGTTGGTCGGTGATAGAAGAAATATCTTCAAAACTCAGGAGCTGAGCAGCATATTTGTAAATACATAGATAATCCCCATCGGCACTGATGTTCGAACGTAAGGATTCATGCCTTTGTATAAGGTCCTGAAAAGCACTCTGCATTGCTTGAAAATCAAATTTTCCGTGGAGTTCAAGGGATAGGGATTCATTGTACGAACAGTTTGATTCATTACCTCCAAGGATGCATGCCAGCCATATTTCTTTCTGTGACTCTGTAGTGTTAACGGTCATTTCAAGTTCACCCTCTTGAAATGGATTAAAATCGACCGCTATAAGATTGTATTTATTTGTCATTATGATTTCCTTTAGGCAGGTACGATTTGCATATAATTTCCCGGTTTTTCCTTATCTTCAATAAACCAGGCAGGATTACCTTCTTTGTCCTTGCCAAGTTTTGCATTGGGAAGGGGAGCCGCACTAAATTTGTCAGGTGCAGAAGGATTATTTTCTGTATTGACCTGATGATCATAATCAGGGATAAGACCTACTTCTTTTAGTTCCAGTAGACTTTCTTCAAAGGATTTAACAATCTGGTCAATATCTTCTTCTGTATGTGCTGTTGTTAGAAAGCAGGCAAAACCGTCTTGTATATGAATGCCTTTATAACGCATTAGCGTAAAAAAGAGGTCGGCATAGGGATATTCTTCAAGAAAACGTACTTTCCATAGAGAACCAAACTGTGCAATGAAAAACGGGACCCTTAATTTTTGACACAACCCATTTAAGGTATCAGCAATATATGAACCATAAGCATTCAGTTTTTCCTGTAACCCGGGCCCCATTTCTTTTAAGTACAACAAAGAGGCTTTAGTTGTTGCAAGGGCAAGAGGATGTCTTACAAAAGTACCGGCAAAATAGGTCACCCCGGCTTCAGGTATAGAATCGTCCCCAAATGCCCAGAAACCCCCATCCAGCGCATCCATATATTTCTTTTTCCCCGCGATGATGCCAATTGACATACCGGCTCCGGCAACTTTTCCATAGGTGCCGATATCTGCCTTGATCCCAAACATGGCCTGAACCCCGCCAGGATGAAAACGAAAGCCTGAAATCACTTCATCAAAAATCAGAACAGTTTGAGACGCCTCTGTAATCTTTCGTAATTCTTTCAAAAAGGAGACAGGTTGAAAATCAGCTCTTCGGCTTTGTACAGGTTCAACCAATACTGCTGCAATATCCTCTGCACGTTCCTTAATAATCCGAAGCGATTCATCAGTTCCATACTCCAGGATCAACATATTTTGCACCGCTTCCGGTAAAATTCCAGGGGCTGCGGGAAAAGTTTTCAACGATTTACTTCCCCTGACAATTACTTCATCTGCGATTCCATGATAAGAACCTGTAAAAGCAACAATCAAAGATCGTCCCGTTACGGTCCGGGCAATACGCATGGCACCCAGCACTGCTTCAGATCCTGTATTACATAAGGCGGCCCGGTCAAAATCTGTGAATTCACAGATCAGTTTACTGACCTCACCAGCCAGTTCATGTTGGGGACCGATTTCGTAACCTTTTTCAATTTGTTCTAACAACGCCTTCTTGATGACCTCTGGCTGGTAACCTAAAAGGTTTGAACCAAAGCCACTGAGTACATCTATATATTCATTGCCATCAATATCCCAAATGCGGCTGCCTTTGGATTTATTCACTACAAGAGAATAAACAAGTTCTTTTGTTGCTGGCTTAAAGCCAGAAACAACCCTTGGATCGGCCATCTGGGCTCGGTGTACCTGTGTATAAGATTTGCTTTTACCAGTTTTTTTGTTGTATTTTTCAATGAGCCCGGCCAAAAATTCTTGCTGTACCGGGTTTAGTGAAACAGATTTTTTTTCAATACGGGCGGCAGCACCAAAAGGCTTTTTGAGTTCTGCTTCTTCTTCGGCACTTAAACCTGAAGCAGCATTGGAGCCCACCAGCAAGGGTTTAGTCTGAATGTGATTGTTGGCAGTTGATGTATTTTGAGTTAAGGCGGGAGGCTGATTTTGTCCGTTTTGTAGTAAGGAGAGCTGTTGGGCCAGTAATTGTAATTGCTGGCTGATCAGGTCTATGGCAGTTCCGTTTGTTCCTTGGATTTGATTATTGTTATTATTATTGAAATACAACGGGTTAGCTTGTGTAGCTTGAATGGACTCTTGAAGTTTAGGCTCGGCAGGCAGAGCGCTGTCAAGATAGTCCGTCAATTGGCCCAAAGTCCCATATTCTTCGTTCAATTGCCTGAAGGTAATGGGAAGGGAAAACTGTTTTTTTAAAACCATAGCGATTTGCGTGAGCAATAAGGAATCAAGACCCATCTCAATAAAGGTCATGTTTGGATCTGCCCCTGTCATTTCAATACCAGAAGCATTTTCCAGTATCTCTTTTACCTGCTGAAGTAGTACTTGTTTTCTCATAAGCGGTAGTGCTTTTGTATCTTGCTCAATATAAGTGTTGGTATCTTGTTTTACGTAGAGTTTTTCTTTAGAATTGATAGGGTTAAGCCAGTAGTCTTTTTTATCAAAAGCATAGGTTGGAAGATCCTGAAGTTTAACTCTTTGTTGGTCCTTGTAAAAGCTAGTCCAGTCAGGTTCCAGTCCATTTAGCCATAAGTTTCCAAGTGCTTTTAGCATAGAAGACAAGCAAGGGTATGGCGTTTCCGATTTTTCAAGACTGGCAATTGCAGTTATGGCTTTGCCCTGGGATTGCTGACGGGTTAAGGTTGTAGCTGAAATACCGGGTCCGAGTTCCAGAAAAATGTCGTAAGAAGCATCGATCAGTTTCTGAACAGCAGGGCCAAAGACAACGGTTTCTCTTAAATGGCCCGCCCAATACGCTACACTTGTGGCTTCCTCCTGTTTTAACCACTCTCCGGTAACTGTTGAAACAATAGGGAGCAGCGGTTCGTTAAAATGAATTTCTTTAAGCAGATCTTGAAAAGGGTCAACAACCGGATCCATCATATAGGAATGAAAAGCATGACTGGTATCCAGCAAACGATTGATGATTTCCTTTTCATTTAACGCTCTGCTAAGTGCAACAATGGCTTCTTTACTGCCGGCAAGGACACACAGCTGAGGGCTGTTTATTGCAGCAAGTGATATTTCTGCAGATAAGTAAGTTTTGATTAGCGTTGCATCCGCTCTTACCGAAAGCATGCTTCCTTCAGGAAGCTCACTCATCATACGCCCCCTTGCTGCAATAAGTTTTAAGGCATCCTTTAAAGAGAAAATACCGGAAAAGTATGCTGCAACAAACTCACCAATACTGTGGCCAATTAGCGCGGTTGGATAAATACCCCAACTCATCCAGGTTTTGCCAAGGGCGTAACCAATGGAGAACAAAGCAGGCTGACTATACCGGGTATTCATGAGTTTCTGCTGTGCAGCCTGATCACAGTGAACTGGGTAGATAACCTCGAGTATATTCTGGCCAAGCTCTACACGGAGCAGCTCGGCACATTCATCCATTGCCTGTTTAAATACCGGGTTAGAATCGTAGAGATCTTTCCCCATATCTAAATATTGGGCACCTTGTCCGGGGAACATAAAAACCAGATCCTGTTTCCTTTCGGATAGTTTTTTGGTTTGAACCACCTTTAGGACTTTTTCTGAATCTGTTGCAAGGGCGAATTTTCTGTAGTTAAAATCCTCCCTGGACATTTGGAGCGTATAGGCGATATCAGCTATATCGTTAGGGTGATCTTGCAGATGTTTATCTAGTTTTTCGGTATAAAGATCTAAGCTTTTTTCTGTTTTGGCTGACCAGCACATTAGATGCACAGGATTTTTGTGCCCTGAGCTTGCATTAAGATGGGCCAGGTTTTCCTCCAAAACCACGTGGACATTGGTTCCGCCAACCCCAAATGAACTGACACCTGCAATACGTTTATTACTTGTCTCCCAGTTTTTTAAGGTGTTGTTTACAAAGAAAGGACTGTTCTGGAAATCAATATGGGGATTGGGTTTGTGGTAATGGATCGAAGGAGGGAGTTGCTTGTGATGTAAAGAAAGTACGGTTTTAATTAAACCGGCAATGCCTGCTGCTGCGGTTAAATGACCAAAATTGCTTTTAACAGAGCCTATTGCGCAATATTGTTTCTTTTGGTGGTCTCCAAAGGCCATGCACAATCCTTCTATTTCAATAGGGTCTCCAAGGGGGGTGGCTGTTCCGTGAGCCTCGATGTAAGAAATGTCTTCGGGGTTAACTTTTGCGTCGTTTATGGCCATCTGGATGGCATCAGCTTGTCCATATGCACTTGGTGCAGTAAAACTGGCCTTTGTTCCGCCATCATTATTTAGTCCTATGCCCTTAATGACTGCATAAATTAAATCACCGTCCAGTTCAGCTTGCTTTTTATTCTTTAAAACCACAACCCCCGCGCCATCACTAAAGACAGTGCCTTTTGCATCTGCATCAAAAGGTCTGCAATACCCATCATTACTTAATATTGCACCTTCTTCATAGATATGTCCGCTATTTACTGGTACATTCAGAGCGGCACCACCTGCAAGGGCCACATCGCACTGCCCGCTTCTGATGCTTTGTACAGCCTGGGCCACAGCGAGCAAAGAGGTAGAGCAGGCCGACTGAACATTAACAGCAGGTCCTTTTAAATCCAGTGAATAAGCTGTCCTGGAGGCGATGTAGTCTTTATCACTAACAGCATCAACCTGGAAATAGCCGGTATTGTCTATCAATTCCTGATGACTGAGGACATTATTGACATAATAGGTGTTAAACCTGCAGCCTGCAAATACGCCAATGGTGCCTTTGTATTTTTTAGGAAGATGACCACAACTTTCCAGGGCCTCCCAGGCGATTTCCAAAAAGATCCTGTGTTGCGGATCCATGAGTTCGGCAAGTTTTGGATTTATATTGAAAAAAGCGGGGTCAAAAGCAGCTGGCTGATCAATAACCCCTCTTGCTTTTACATAATTAGGATCTATTTTTACCAAATCTGGTACAGATGGATCAAGTTCCTGATCTGAGAAAAAATGAACATCATCCTTTCCGTTCTTAAGATTTTCCCAAAATTGATTGATGGTATTTGCGCCTGGAAATTTCCCTGCCATACCAATAATGGCGATGTCATTATCTTGTAAATGATTGCTCTTATTCCTCTTAACGAATTGGTGCTTTGTTCCGCCATCCAGAAATGCAGCAATACCCGCGATGGTAGGATATTGATATAACTTAGCAACAGGCAAGTAATGATCAGTATTTTTTAGCAACAATACCAGTTTCTGGGCCAGGAGGGAGTTTCCGCCTAATTCGAAAAAGTTATCGTCAATACCGGTTCTTTTGACTTGCAAGAGGTCTTTCCATATCGTAGTAAGCTCTTTCTCCAATGCTGTTTTTGGTGGATTATAAAGGCTACTGAGCAATTCCGAAGCATCCATCCTGGGTAAAGCATCTTTATCGGTTTTGCCATTTCCCGTTAAGGGTATATGGTCCAGTTCGTATAAAAAAGGGGGGACCATATAATCCGGAAGTTTTGTATGCAGGTAATTTAAGGCCCCATTTTTTGTATAGGTGTTGTCTGTAACCACATAAGCATACAATTGTTTATCCTGCTCATCATAGGTCCTGGCTATTACAGCACATTGGTTTACCCCTGGGGCCTCCCTAAGTACATTTTCAATTTCTGCCAGCTCTATCCTGTAGCCGCGTATTTTAACCTGGTCGTCTATTCTGCCTGAAAATTCAACATTTCCATCGGGCAGCCATTTGCCCAGGTCACCAGTTTTATATAAACGTTCCCCGTTTTTGAAGGGGCTTGCCAAAAAATGCTTTTCAGAAAGATCGGGCAGGTTCAGGTATCCTCTGGCCACCTGAGGGCCACCGATATATAATTCGCCTGTCTCTGTATTGCTGACAGGTTTTAAATCCTGATCCAGAATATATACTGAGACATTTGGTAGTGCTTTTCCTATGGGAAGTATCTTTAAATCTCCTGGACCATTTGGTGGGCATTTATATTCAAGGGCAGTAATGGTTGTTTCAGTAGGACCATATTCATTATAAAAATCAACCTTACCCTGCCATTTTCGGGACAATTCCTTTTTACAAAGATCTCCGCCAGATATCACTCTTTTTAAAAAAGGAAAATCACGTGGTTCTATATATTCCAGAAAACCAGGGGTAGCGTGCAGATGACTGATTTTCTTTTGCCCGATAAAATCTGAAAGTTTACCTGCGTCCTCAAGCTGTCCCTCTTCCATTAGAACAAGGCAGGCCCCATTAGACAGGGCCAGAAAAATTTGTTCAATGGAAGCATCAAAGCAATAATTTGAAAACTGAAGTATCCGGTCTTCTTTTTGAATGTCAAAATAAATGGACTGATCGGAAATACAGCTTTTTAAAGAGCCGTGCTCAATCATCACCCCTTTAGGGCTTCCTGTAGAACCTGAAGTATATATAATATACATTAAGTCAGAAGCGTGGATGTCTATTGCTGGTGGGGTTGAAGGCTGCTCGGCAAAAAGATGTTTATCCTGATCCATGAAAACAAGCTCACCGGTAAGCTGGCGGCTGGCGTTTTTATGTGTGATGACCAGCTGACTTTTAAGGTCACCTAAAAGGTAGGCGATGCGCTCCTGAGGATAATTTGGATCAATAGGCACATAGCAGCCACCAGCCTTAAGAATTCCAAGCATAGCGACAATCATTTCAGATGACCTGTTCATACAGATAGGGACCATCGTTTCTCTTTTTACCCCTTTTGAAATTAAATAATGGGCCAGTTGATTCGATACCTTTTCTAGCTCTTGATAAGTATAATGGTCATCCCTAAATTCTAACGCAATATTTGATGGATGATGCTGGGCTTGAGCAGAGAATAGTTCCAGTATGGTGTTTTTATCAGGCATATAAAAGGTCAGCTTTATTCTTTATTACTTCTACAAGTTTATCCTTCTTCAAAAATGCAGGATCCCTTTGTTGTTGTTATATGCTCATTAGATTTTTTAATATGAAAATGCAGTAAATACTTTTTCATATTAAAAAAGATGTGGTCGAAAGCAATTAACAATTGATCATCATGTTCTGTTTTTCTGAAGATTGTGCATCTAAGTTAGAAAAAATACATAAGATCAATTGTAATGTAGCAAGTATGAGACCAGAACCCGTTTTTCGTTGATTTTAAATCGAAAACAAGACATTATATTGGTGTCAGGGGGGCTGCAGTGCTTTTTAAACTGTATGGTCCGGCTAGTGTTTTTTTTAACAAGTACCAGGCGGTGACTTAGTTTTTTTCTGGGGGTGTGGAAACAATTTCCCCAAATTCATTTACATAGGCCAGCATGCTCTCTAAAGAGCCGTCGGTTCCATTTTGCTGACGTTCCAGTTTGCGCTGTAATTTGTCCTCTTTTTTCTTTTGTCTATTTTTTTCAAGTTGTTTTTTCATAAAAGTAGCCTGAGATTTAGCCATATCGTGTATTTTTTATAATAAGAAAATAGCTTTTCTCTTTTTATACCTGTCTTTGTAATCTCAAAAGAAGCATTGCTGCTACCGGATTTAAAGAATGTAGAATAAAATTCCCAAAAGGCAACGGATTAAACCTGGAGAAAGTAAAACGCAATTCTGAAGAAAGAATTGAAGGTATTTTATATAGAGAATAGCAATTGATACTCCGTTGGTCCAAATATACGATTTTTAAGGCAATAATAAAAACTGGGCTTCCTATCTGCTGCTGCTGATCTTGTAAGTAGCGGTCGCTTTTGCAGTGATGATTTTTGTGGTTGCGTTCCTAACAGTGCCAGAAATAATATAGGTTAAAGTACCCGATTTTAAATATTGCTGAAAGTCGGTAGCTCCTGTGACAACGGGAATGTTGAGGGAGCTGGCAGCCGCTGTAGAGTTGTTGTTGATCATTGCAAGGCTGATTGGATTTGTACCGGGTACTTTTAATTGTATTCTGATGAAGTCATAAGCACTAAAGTTGTTGGTGTTGTTTTTAGTGGTGTCCGCATTGACCAGGTCTATTTTAAAGGAGCTAAGGATAGCGGAGTTGATGTTGGCGAGTGCAAATTGTCCTGATGTATTTTTTGAGATGCTGTCTGCCAGATTAACCGGGCTGCTTAGTTCTGCAAATTTCTTTTCTTTTTGGGTGGTGTCTGAAACGGCAATAGTAAATGCAACAGGAGATAGTTGAATGCTGAGATCTCTTTGTATGCTTTCTTTTGTGCCACATGAAGAAAAGTATAGGCTTGCAGTTGCTAAAAAAAGCAGAAAGAATTTCGTTTTCATAATAGTAAGACAATAGATTAAAAAACGGGGGCAAGATAGTTATTCCTAAAGAATAAGCCCCACAAATATGAAGTAGTTTTTAAGTCGGACGTACGGATTTGCAGGGCTTAGGGAATGATGGTTAATTCGTTTTTTTCTTGGTTTCAGAATATAATTTTGGTTTTTTAAAGGACGTAATTATATTTTGTTTAATTATTTAATCGTCTGTAATTCAGTTATTTTATTGTAATTTATGTGATTTTTTTGTCTATGTTAAAGATGACTAAATTGATTTTTTTAGCTATAAATACAGAATTATATTTTGTTTTAATTTTAATGTGTTGTTTTTCAGTATTTTATGTGTTTTTTGTTGAGTTTTATTGCTGTCTTTTGTAAGCAGCAGAAAAATCCGATCTCATTGTTTTAAACCGCTCGACAACAGTTTGTATAAACTGCTCATCAAGGATCTGAAAGATTTCGTTGGCTCCCCCTCCGCTCAGGTCTAGCTCTGATAATTTATAACTTTGCTCGAGCGTGCCTTGTTCGAATTTGACGATGTATTTCTGGTTCATATTGAACAAAGTGATTTTGCACTCAGGGTGTGGTAGTTCTGCTAAAATTCTCATGATATTTTAAAATTGTTTTAAACCCTTTCTCCGCTGAAGAGAAAGGGTCGGTTGTTTTTATAATTTGACGCCAATTTCTTTAATTAGGAAATCAGCCTTGTCGATTTTTGAAGCGACCCAAAGTACGTAACGAATGTCTACGCCAATAGAGCGGCTGTAAGCCTCATTCCATGCATAATCGTTAATGGTGGCACCATAGGCTCTATCGAAGTTTACTCCAATGAGCTCTCCTTTGTCGTTCATTACCGGGGAGCCTGAATTCCCACCGGTAGTGTCCATGTTATACAAGAAAGCAACAGGAACATCATTGAGGTCTTTTTTCTCGAAAGCACCGAAATCTTTAGCATTCCATAACATTTTAATTGCGGGTGGATAACCAAAGTCGGAATTTCCTGTTGCTCCCTTTTCTAATATGCCTTTAATAGTCGTGTAAGGTCGCATATAGGTCGCATCTTCCGGCCAGTAGCCTCTTACATAACCATAGGTGAGTCTTAAGGTGCTGTTGGCATCCGGAATGAAATCTTTCTTTAAAAATTTCTCTTTAACGTTCACATAGTCACCCATGAGTTTGTTCAATAAGCCATCTCTACGGTCCTTTTCTGGTTTTAAGGCTACAATTTGCTGGTTCAGGTCTCTTTCGAAAAGAAGGAGGCCATCGTTATAGGCTGATAAAGTTTTGGGTGATTTTAAAAGCGTGTTTAGAACATAATTTTCCTCTTTTAATTTGCTTAAATTAAAAGTCTCTTTGATGTATTGTTCGATGGCTGAGCTTGCTGAAGAGGCTTTGCTTGTAATTTTATCTACTGCTACAACCCTCTGGTTTTGGGAAAGGTCAGCTGCATCTGATAACATTTTTGTGAATATTTGTTTATCTGACCCCAGGTCGTAGACATTATAAATGTCGGATAAGGCTTTCTTTACTTTCTCGATATTTTTGTCGAAATAGATTTGTTTTTCGGCCTGGGGTGTGGCATCCAGGGAATCTTTAAAGTTGTTGATGTTTTTTGATACAGAAAGCAGGCTGGTGGAGGTGTAGATCTGACTGAGCCAGAGGTCACGTCCAGCATCTCCATTGATTAATTTGTACAATTGATCGATGTCGGTCATCAGGTTTCCATATTTAGCTTTTTGTTCAAGATTTTCATTAATAAAGGAAGCTAACGCATTGTCTTCCTGTTTCTTTTGAGAAATCAGGTCGATACCCTTAAGGCCTTGAAGTTTGCCTTGGTAGTTTTTTAGGGTGTTGGCATTTCTTTTAATTCTGGTGGCCAATCTAATGGCGGTCCCTTTATCTTTTTTTCCTGCATTTTCCATGGCGTTGTTCTGGAAGCTATAAAGCTCAGAGGTATAGGGTAGCACAAACTTTTGCTGATATTCAATGAAGGCTGCAGGGCGGTGTCGGAAAGTTTTTCCGGGATAACCCAGAATGAATACAAAATCTTCTTCTTTGGTTCCCTGGGCATTTACCTTCAGGAATTTCTTAGGGCTGTAGGGAACGTTGTCTTTGCTGTATTTGGCAGGCTTTCCATCTTTGGAAACATAAGCCCGCATAAAGGAAAAATCTCCGGTATGTCTTGGCCATACCCAATTGTCTGTCTCTCCTCCAAATTCACCGATTTGTCTGTTGGGAACATAAACCAATCTAACATCCAAAATGGTTTTATAACGAAACAAGACGTAAGTCTTTCCGATAAACATTTCAGATACTTCAGCTTTGATGCTGGGGTCTTTTTGCTCGGCCTGGGATACAATGTTTTTTATGGTTTTGTTAATCAGTTGCAGCCGTGAAGCGGGGTCTGTAACCTGAGCAACAGCACTAAGAACTTGATCTGAAACATCTTCATAACTGTCAGTTATACGGCATGTTAAGCCTTTTGCTTCAATTTCTTCTTCATGATTTCTTGCTACAAAACCATTGTTCAGGTAATCATGCTGTGGGCTGCTGGCCAGTTGTACTGCACTAAAAGCACAATGGTGGTTGGTGATGATCAGGCCCTGATTAGAAATAAAGGAGCCAGTACAACCCCCGACATTGACCAGGGCATCAACTAGACTTGTTCCGTTGGGGTTATAGATTTCATTCTGGTCAATTTTTAATCCGGCTTTTTTTAGGTCGAGCTTATGGATTTCACTCAGTGGAAACATTCCTTCATCTGGTGGAGTATAGCCAGACTGAAGAATGCCAAAACAGAGTAAAGAAGTAAATAGTAAAGTTTTTTTATTCATTTGTGTGGGTATTGAAATAAGTTTGAAAGCCCAAATCTAATAAATTCCAATGCTTTTACGTTTGGATGGCAGCTTTGAAAAAGGATATGATTAGATTTGTATAGTAATTTTAATAGAATATGGCTGAAGATTTAATCATCATAAAAGATAAAGGTAAACAAGAACAGTATGAATCTTTGTTGCCGCAAATAGAGGCGCTGATTCACGGAGAACGGGACCTGATTGCGAATCTTGCAAACATTGCAGCGGCCTTGAAAGAGCAGTTTAACTGGTTTTGGGTTGGTTTTTATCTGGTTAAGGATCAGGAGTTGGTGTTGGGGCCCTTTCAGGGGCCTGTGGCCTGTACACGCATAAAAAAAGGTAAAGGTGTTTGTGGTACATCCTGGGCCAGGGCAGAAGTGTTGATTGTTCCTGATGTTGATGCCTTCGAAGGCCATATTGCCTGTAGCTCAGCTTCTAAATCGGAAATTGTATTACCTGTTTTAAAGGGAGATGAAGTCATCGGTGTTTTAGATGTGGATAGTGAATATCTATCTCATTTTGATGATGTTGATGCTTTATATTTGAATAAGATAGTGAAGTTGATTCATGGCTAAACTACCTTATGCCTTTTATCAGCAGCTGGAGGTAACGCAACTGGCTGAGTGCTTGCTGGGTAAAAAATTATGTACCCTTATAGACGGGAAACTGACCAGTGGAATTGTTGTAGAAACAGAAGCTTACCGGGGGCCAGAGGACAAAGCGTCCCATGCCTTTGGAGGGCGTTTTACAGAAAGGACCAGGGTAATGTACGAGCCTGGCGGATTATCGTACGTTTATCTCTGCTATGGAATTCACTCTCTATTTAATGTCGTAACTGCACCGGCCGGTATGCCCCATGCTGTTTTGGTTCGTGGACTGGAACCTCTGGACGGACTGGATCTGATGCTCAAAAGAAGAAATATGTCTTTTTTGAAGCCAAATTTGACCGCCGGACCAGGTGCACTTTCAAAAGCATTGGGTATTGACAGGCAATTGAATGCAAAAGATCTTGGCGGAGATGAAATCTGGATAGAGGATGTGGGTATTGGTTATGCTGCAAATGAAATTGTTGCGGGTCCGAGGATCGGAGTAGACTACGCCGGTGAAGATGCTTTGCTGCCCTGGAGATATTATGTGAAAGGCAATTCCTTCGTGAGTAAACCTCATTTATAACCTCTTTTTCATTATTAAAAATAAATTTCAATGATCAATTATAATCCCAAAGAATGGATAGCCTTTATATTCCATATCCATAAAGCCGATACGTTTAGAAAACTATGGCCCCTGATGCTGGGTATAGCGGTTTTCTCAGGTATTGTTGCTTATCTGGGCTTGAATTACCTAGAAGTATCCCAAACGCCTTTTGCGAAGAACATTGGAATGATGCATAGTCTTTTGGGCTTTGTAATTTCCATGTTGCTGGTGTTTAGAACCAATACTTCTTATGACCGCTGGTGGGAGGGCAGAAAAATGCTGGGCGCCCTTGTGAATGTATCCCGTAACCTTTCTATGAAGATTAAAGCTTTAGAGTTGAAACCGGAAGATGTTCAGTTTTTTAGTTATGCGATACCTAATTTTGCCTTTGCGCTGAAAGATCATTTGCGTGAAAAGAGATTTTATGGAAAAGACAGTGTCCTGATAGAGATTAAGGAAGGCGCTCATGTACCAAACCAGATTGCCTCTGGTATGGTGTCAAAAATATATAACCTTCAAAAACAAGGGCAATTGTCTGCCCAGGATCTGATTATACTTACCGAAGACCTCAATCAGTTTACCAACATCTGCGGGGCTTGCGAAAGGATCAGGAATACACCGATTCCTTATTCCTATAGCGCTTTTATCAAAAAATTTGTGTTTTTCTATGTCATAAGCCTGCCATTGGGGCTGGTATTTAGCCTGGGTTATTATATGGTTCTTATTGTTCCTTTTATTTTATATGTACTGACCAGCCTGGAACTCATTGCCGAACAGATTGAAAACCCTTTTGGTCTGGATGCAAATGATCTTCCGGTAGATGACATCTGCAAAAATATAGAGAAACATACAGCTGAAATTCTTCTTTAAATGATCAGGATCGCCCATCATAAAATGTTCGCGCATCCTTTACCTGAGGGGCACCGCTTTCCCATGCTGAAGTATGAGTTGATTCCGGAACAATTGCTGTATGAAGGTAGTATTGAGCAGGAGCAGTTGTTTGAGCCCGGGCTTTTGGAAGAAGAAATTATTGTGATGACGCACGAGAAGGCTTATTGGGAAAAGCTAAGAGACCTCACACTTTCAGATCGGGAGCAAAGAAGGATAGGCTTTCCGCTTTCTCCGGAACTGGTAGAAAGGGAAGTCCGTATAGCCAGCGGAACAATTGAGGCTGCAATTTCTGCGTTGCGACATAAAATTGCTTTTAATGTCGCTGGCGGAACACACCACGCCGGCCGGTTTTGGGGAGAGGGGTTTTGTTTGTTGAATGATCAGGCGATTGCAGCTAATTATCTGTTAAATAAATGTTTATGCGATAGAATATTAATTATTGATTTAGATGTTCATCAAGGAAATGGTACTGCGGAAATATTTGGAAAAGTTCCCCAGGTATTTACTTTCTCCATGCATGGCGATAAGAATTTCCCCTTTAGAAAAGAGCAATCGGACCTGGATGTTCCCCTGGAAAACGGCATGGGAGATGAGGCTTATTTACAATTGTTGGAACAACATCTTAAAAAAGCTTTTCTGATCCAGCAGCCTGATTTTGTATTTTACCTTTCCGGGGTGGATGTGCTGGCCACTGATAAACTTGGAAAACTGGCGCTGTCAAAAGCAGGTTGTAAAGAGCGGGACAGAATTGTATTACAGTATTGCAAAGATCTGGGGGTTCCTCTGCAGATCAGTATGGGGGGAGGGTACTCTGCGGATATCAAAGATATTGTAGATGCGCATTGTAACACCTTCAGGTTGGCTGCTGATCTGTTTGGTTAGGCTAATTCCTTTTATTGTAGTGAGTTGTGATTTTTTAATCATTTTACGGATTTTTTAGTGAAATTTGAAGGTTCGGACTTAACTAGAATTGATGAAGATAGTAATTGCAGAGAAACCATCTGTTGCACGTGAACTGGCAAAAGTATTTGGGGCTACAACCAAAAAAAATGGATACATTGAGGGGAAAGGCTATTCGTTTACCTGGGCATTTGGGCATCTTTTGCAATTGGCGCCTCCGCAGGAATACGGTTTTATTGGCTGGAGAAGACAGCATTTACCTATGCTGCCAAAAAAATTCAAATTAGCCATCCGAAAAATTAAAACCAAAGAAGGCTTTGTTGATGATCCGGCAGTAAAAAAACAACTGGACATTATCCGGCAGTTATTTGATGAGGCGACAGAGATCATTGTGGCTACGGATGCGGGGAGGGAAGGTGAACTTATTTTCCGCTATATCTATTACTATTTAAAATGCAAAAAGCCTTTTAAAAGGCTTTGGATCTCTTCTCAAACAGATGAAGCCATAAAGGAAGGCTTTAGAAACCTTAAACCGGGAACAGACTATGACACACTTTTTAATTCCGCTCATTGCCGCTCTGAATCGGACTGGCTGGTCGGAATGAATGCCACCCAGGCATTAAGTATTTCTGCAGGGGCAAGGTCTGTATTGTCACTTGGTCGGGTGCAAACGCCTACACTGGCCATGATTTGTTCCAGATATCTGGAAATTAAAAACTTTGTTCCACAGACCTATTATCAGTTAAGTATCCAGTTAGATCAGCAAGGACAAATATTTAAAGCAATATCTGTAAATAGCTTTGACAAAAAGGAAGAGGCAGAAGCGTTGTTTGAAAAAATTGAAGACCTTAAATCTGGTTTTCCAAATGGGGGGCACATTCTGGATGTGGAGGCCAAACCCCGTAAGGAACCACCTCCCTTGCTTCATGACCTGAGTAGTTTACAGCAGGAAGCCAATAAGAAAAAGGGCTTTACTGCGGACCAGACCTTAAGTTTGCTTCAGAATTTATATGAAAGCAAACTGGTTTCTTACCCCAGAACAGGTAGCCGATATATAGGTGACGATATTTTTGCGGGTATTCCGGACCTCATCCGTAAGGTAAGCGACCACCCGGACTTTGGAAAACAGGCGGATTTCCTGCAAACAGTAAGCCTGAACAAAAGAAGTGTAAATGCGAAAAAAGTAACCGATCACCATGCCATTTTACCAACTGGTGAAAATGCTTATGGCTTAAGTGCCGATAAACAAGCAATTTATGATATGGTCGTGGGACGTATGCTGGAAGCTTTTCACCAGGAGTGCGTAAAAGAGGTCACCAAAATTACAGTTGAATCCGGATCGCTGTTTACAGCAAACGGTACCGTGATCCGGTCGGCAGGTTGGAGATCGGTTTGGAATGATAATGAAGAAGAAAAGAAAGATGAAGACAATCCATCTTTGCCCAAAGTAAAAAAGGGAGAACTTCTTCCCATCATAGAAAAGCAGCTACTGGAAAAACAAACCAAACCAAAAGCAATGTATAATGAGGCCTCACTGCTTAAGGCCCTGGAAACTTCAGGTAAAGAAATAGAAGATGAAGAGCTTCGTTATGCCATGAAAGATACGGGATTGGGAACGCCGGCAACCAGAGCATCTATTATTGAAACCTTAATCACCAGGGAATACATTATCCGGGAAAAAAGAAACCTGGTTCCTACCTCTAAAGGACTTGCAGTTTACGATGTGGTAAAAGACCAGAAAATTGCCCAGGCTGAATTGACCGGACAATGGGAAAAGCGGCTGGAGGAAATCAGGACAGGTGCGTCTGTTACTGATTTTAAATCTGAAATTACAGATTATACCCGTACCATTACAAATGAACTTCTCGCAGCAGGGGCTACACTTTTAGATAAAATGTCTCCTAAAACAGAATCCGTAAAGGCGGGATAAGCTGAAACAGGCAAAACAGTATTAAAAATGGCTTTTAAAGGTTTGTGGTACTGTTTTTGCTTAAAAGTCATTTTGCCATTAATCACATTTTTGTCCAGTAGATAGAAATACATGTTTGAACGCATATCAGCAGATCAGAATTAATTAGATGAGTACACAAAAAAGAGTCATGATTGCGGATGATGATCCCGGAATATTAGATGCAGTGGAAGCCATGCTGGAATTTGGAGGTTATGAGGTAAGTTCGACTTCAAATGGGGCAACTGTGCTGGAGATGCAGGATCATTTTCCTGATCTTCTGCTGTTGGACATCTGGATGTCCGGAACAGATGGGAGAGATGTTTGTAAAAAGCTTAAAGAGCAGGAAAATACCAGGAACATGCCGATTATTATGATTTCTGCAAGTACTGAACTTGAAAAATCTGCGAAAGAGGCTGGAGCTGATGATTTTTTGGAAAAACCTTTTGATATGGAAGAATTGCTGACGAAAATAGAATATTTTTTGAGCAAGTAATTTTTCTTTCTTTTTAGTTTCAGTTATTAGACTCTATTTTTTCCGTTATAGTTACTGTTAACCATTTTTTTGAGCGGAAAAAAAGCCAGGAGATGGTGAGGTGCAAATTCAATTAAACAATATCGTTTTTCAGGTGTTATTTGGCTAATTATAAAAGCGAAACAAATGAAAACAGATCTCGTAGAAATATTTCAAACCATCAGGGCCGCCTTACAGCCATATGCTGCTATGGGATTTGTGAACCGCGTGAACAGCGACCTGGAATATGATCTCTGGAGTGAAAAGGAACAAGCCGATCAAACCTTCTTTTTTGTGTCGGTAAGTATCTCAAAGGAAAGTGTGTGGTATAAAACTGGTTTTGAACATCATTTAAAAAGTGGAGAGGCTTCTTTAGAGATAAAACAACTGGATGATTTGTTAATGAGCCAGATTGAAGATACCTTTGCCGCCGGGTATAAGATATTTAAGGAAAAAGAATGGGTCTGAACAGACTTTGGCATCGGGAAATCATCACTTCATTAAAGCAAATGGGAATTGAACCTCAGGAAATGGAAAAGCATAATTGTCAATTGCTTTTTATTCCGGGACAAAATCTAATAATGAACCTGATCTCAATTTCTGACCATCCCGGGCCAGAATACCTTTGTACTTTACAACAGGAATACCAGTTGAAAGACATTTTGCTTTTGCAGCTATGGGAAGATGTCTGGTTAACAAAAAGTGGGCAGGTAATGGGGCGTATTAAATCTATACTTGGACTCAATGAGAGGGTGCATGGACGAAAAACGCATCTGGAAAAAATTACCGGAACCCAGGCGGCCTTGTTTATGGATCTTTATCATATCCAGGGCAAAGCGAAGGGCCGCTATAATTACGCACTTTGTAATAAGGGAGAAATACTGGCAGTGGCAATCTTTAGCCATAAAAGAAGAATGAAAGATAAGGGTGCCGGTTATACTTCTGCGGAGTTGATCCGCTTTGCAAGTAAAGATGGTATAACGGTTATTGGTGGATTGACCAAATTGTTGCAGCACTATGTTAAAGAACAGAAGCCTGATGATATTATGAGTTATGCCGACCGGGATTGGTCCGCAGGAAAAGGCTATGTATCTTCGGGATTTGAATATGTATCGCAAACCCCTGCATTGACCATTTATCTGGATACCCATAGTTTTGAGCGTTTTGTTCCGCGTAGTGGTGTTCCGGGACACCTGGATACTGGAAACGTTCAGTACCAAACCATCTTTAACACAGGAAGTTTAAAATATATTTATTATCCATAATGTCTGTACAACCTTTGCTTGTCGTTTTGGGTCCTACAGCCTCTGGTAAAACAAGGCTTGCTGTAAAATTAGCCAGTGAACTTCGTGGAGAGGTGATTAGTGCCGACAGTCGGCAGGTTTTTAAAGGTATGGATATTGGGACCGGAAAAGACCTTCATGAATACCGGATTGATGGGAGCCTGATCCCATATCACCTTATAAATCATAAGACAGCAGGAGAGCGCTACCAGGTCAACGCGTTTAAAGAAGATTTTTATGAAATCTTTAATGCGCTTCACTTGAGAAGGAGACTGCCGATCGTGTGCGGAGGTACAGGTATGTATATTCACAGCATTCTACAGGAACATGAATATACAGCAGTTCCTGTATCTGAAAAACTGAGGTCAGAAATAAAGGACCTGGGTCTTGCCGAATTGAAGAAAATCTTGCTGGAGTACCCCCGCTCTTTTTGGAATCATGCAGATCAAAGTACTTCCAAGCGTTTGATCAGGGCAATAGAAATTGCAGATTACCTCAGTAAAAATACTTTAGAAAAAAAAATAAGACCTGTTTTTGAACCTTTGGTGATCGGTTTGACATCGGATATTGCCTCCAGAAGAGAACGAATAGCCCAAAGACTGGACCAAAGACTTCAATCTGGGCTCATTGAGGAAGTTCAGGACCTTATGGAAATAGGAGTATCAGCAGATACTTTGATTTTTTACGGCTTGGAGTACAAGTTTGTTGTGGCCTATTTACAGCATGAACTGAATTTTGAGCAGCTTAGAGAACGTTTGATGATTGCTATTTGTCAGTTTGCCAAGCGGCAGATGACTTTTTTCAGAAAAATGGAAAAGGATGGGGTAAAGATTCACTGGTTTGACATAGATGTCTGTGATGATCTTTATGCTTCAGCATTAAGCTGTTTTAATATTACTTTTCCAGGTCTGGAATTGTAAATGACCTTATGTTTTTCCCGCCTTTAATTAGGATAAGCCCCAAAAAGAAAATACAGAACCTGGCTCTGAGCTACCCTGAAAATGGATCCCTTATCTTTGCGATTTGACTGCGATAGAAATCCGTTTCTCTAATAAAAAAAAGGGACTCATACTGCATTCATACCGGACTCATACCGGACTCATCTCTAATCAGATGACATGATCCGGGTCCTGCCGGCTGGTGGAATGTTTTGTTTTTCTGACAATTCTCTGATGGGCTGTTTTGATGGAAATTAAGGCATGGCATGCATTTTGTTTTTATCCCTGTATAGATTGAAGCGCTCTTTTAAAAACGAAAACAGATGAACAGAACTACTAAAATTTTAGCCTCTGCAGTAGCTGCAGTAGCTTTATTCTTTACGACAAATGCAAACGCTCAATCAAATAAGCTGGGGATCGGACTCAATGTAGGTGTACCAACAACAGATGCTTTTAAATTTGCGCTTGGTGGTGACGTACGTTTCCAGTTTGATGTTTCTAAACAGGTATCCATTCCGGTAACTGCGGGCTATACCAATTTCTTTGGAAAGAAAGATTACTTTGGTCCTGGACTGGATATGCCTAATTATGGGTTTATTCCTGCTAAAGCTGGTGTAAAAGTGTTTTTTGATGAATCCGGTTCCGGATTCTATGGTATGGGAGAAGTAGGAGCGGCTTTTGGAGTAACCAATGGATCTAAAACAGGATTCTTATATTCACCGGCAATCGGATATTCCTGGAGCAGTGGTTTGGACCTTGGTGTGAAATATGAAGGGATTTCTAAAGGAACCAATTATGGCCCGAATAACATTGGACAGGTTGCCTTACGTTTAGCTTATGGCTTTAAATTGTAAACAGCTGATTTTTAAAGCATAGAACCAAAGCCTGGCAGATTACAATTGCCGGGCTTTTTATTGTGCCTAAAACAGGAGCAGGTGCGCTAGTGGATTATTTGTAATTGTTAACTCACAAATCGCTTTGAAAGGGCAAAAAAACACCAGCTTTTTTACTTATTCAAATTTAAAATGCTATTTTGAGCAAAAAACCGAATTAATGAATAAGTATGTAGGCGCAGTACTGTTATTTGCATTGTTTTCATGCAGAAATACAGATCATCATACTGCAAAGGGCACAGACAGCACGGAGACGTCTGTGAAAAAAACAAGTGATGTCAGTTTGAAAGACCCTGTTGTACAAGCCATATATTCAGATTACATTTTGCTGAAAAATGCATTGGTGGATACGAAATATGAGGAGGCAAAACAGGCGGCGAAAGAACTCTCAGGTAAACTGGCAGCCTTTCAGGGGTGTGAAAATACAGCTTTGATTGCGAACAAAATCAATGCTGCTAAAAACATTGAAGAACAGAGAAAAGAATTTACTTTTTTAAGCTCGGATGTGATTGCCCTGTTCAGGCACGCAGACCTGAAGAGTGGGACGATTTATGTGCAACATTGCCCAATGGCCAACCATGGCGACGGAGGGGACTGGGTGTCATCTGAAACGAAAATCCAAAATCCATATTATGGAAAACAAATGATGGAATGTGGTGCGGTTATGGAAGAATTTAAAAGCAAATAAGTGCTTTGATTGAGGTTGATGACCAAGCATTTAACAATAATTTAACAGCTTTTGACCGCTTGTTAAATCCTAAATAAATATAGATTAGTTACTTTTGTTATTATAAATTATAAGATATGTCAGAGATTGCAGAAATTAAGATTGATGGTAAAGTATATGAATTTCCTGTTATTACAGGAACTGAAGGGGAGAAGTCAATAGATATTTCAAAATTAAGGGACCAAACGGGTTATATCACTCTTGATTTTGGATATAAGAATACAGGTTCAACCAAAAGCGCAATTACTTTTTTAGATGGTGAAAAAGGCATTTTGAAATACCGTGGTTATCCGATTGAAGTGCTTGCAGAGAAATCTACTTTTCTGGAAGTTGCTTATTTGTTAATTTACGGAGACCTGCCTAAAAAAGAAGAACTGGAGCATTTTCAACTGCAGATTAGCCGTCATACGCTGATCCACGAAGACATGAAGAAGTTTTTGGATGGTTATCCGTCCAAATCCCATCCAATGGCGCAGCTGGCTTCATTGGTTTGCTCACTTTCTACATTTTATCCGGAATCTTTAAACGCAAATTCTTCTCCGGAAACAATGGATCTGACCATGATTAAACTTCTGGCGAAATTCCCGACCATTGTTTCTTTCATTTATAAAAAATCACTGGGTCATCCACTGATTTATCCAAAAAATAAATATGATTACGTAACCAATTTCATCAATATGATTTTTGGTCAGCGTACTGAAGAAATAGAAATTGATCCGGTAGTAGTTAAAGCAATGAACACGTTGCTGATCCTGCATGCAGATCATGAACAAAATTGTTCTGCTTCAACCGTTAGAATGGTTGGATCTTCAGACTGTAATCTTTATGCTTCGGTATCTGCAGGTATTGCAGCCTTATGGGGACCATTACATGGTGGTGCCAATCAAGCCGTGATTGAAATGCTGGAACGCATTAAAGAAGATGGTGGTGATACAGAAAAATGGATCAACAAAGCGAAAGATAAAAATGATCCTTTCCGTATGATGGGCTTTGGACACAGGGTATATAAAAACTTTGATCCCAGAGCGAAGATTATTAAGAAAGCTTGTGATGAGATCCTTGAAAAATTAGGGATCAATGATCCGGTACTGGAAATTGCTAAAAAACTGGAAGAAGCTGCATTGAGCGATGCTTATTTCGTAGAACGTAAGTTGTATCCTAATGTTGACTTCTATTCGGGCATCATTTACAGGGCGCTGGGTTTCCCAACTGATATGTTTACGGTCTTATTTGCCCTGGGCCGTTTACCTGGATGGATTGCCCAATGGAAAGAAATGCACGAAAACAAAGAGCCAATTGGCCGTCCGCGTCAAATTTATGTTGGCCATACCAACAGGGAATTTGTGAGCATAGACAAACGATAATGAAATTTGTCTCATAAAAAAAACCTTTGCCATACTTGGCAAAGGTTTTTTTTATTTCCCAATAAATTGATCAGGCAAGAAAATAATAAATAGAACGTTCTATGATCCATTCTGAAAAGGCAAAAGCAATAAAGTATAGAATAATCAACGTGATCATTTTTCGGATGGTTACCTTTCTGGGGCGCTGATAAAATACGGTTAAAGCTTTGAACATATACCATGCAATGCCTACAACGACAGCCATCTGAATGAGGTTGCCCATCAGGGAACCTTTACCAAACATCCGGATTAATGGGGTAGTGAAAATTTGCAGAATGAAAAAGGCAGTGGTACCATGAATGGTAAAGATCAGGTGGTCGAGATAAAAAATATGATTTTTCCTAAAATTCCACATAATCATCAGGGCCAGCAGGGGCATGAGTAAAAAGTACTGTTTTGGTCTGTAGTGCTCCAGTTCCTCTTTTACAGACCAGTCTCCTGAAGAAGATTTCTGATTCACAGCAATTTCTCTTTTTTTGAGTATGCGTTCAAACCAGTCATCCTTCTCATTGTCTTTGAGCTTTTGTTGCCTGGCCAGATAGGATTCATAAGTGCTGTCCTGTTTAATGATATTGTAACCGCGGAAGGCATCGAGCAGGTCGTCGAACTCATCTGTTTTTAAACTATCCTTACGATGCTCCAGGGTTTTGATTTCTTTCAGCTGGTCATTGTAACCAAGCGCCTTGAATTCTTTAATGGTGATTTTTTTACTCATCAGCGCAGTTGTTTTTCCCAGTACAGAGTTCGGGTCGATGTTCAGGTCTTCCTCTTGAAGAACATCGGTTAATTTAGTGATTTCTAGTCTGGCCTTACTTTGCCCTGTATTTTTATGTTTTTCTTCTTTATTGTGGGTAAGTTTAATGGGAACCACGATAAAATATACAATGGAAACAAAAATGTACATGCTGACCGGATTGATGTAACGGGCACGTTTGCCTGCCAGATAATCCAGGGTCACTTGTCCTGGTTCGATGAGCAATGGCTTTAAGGTCTGGAAAAATTTATTGTCAAAATGAAAATAATGGGCGATACTATGACTAATAAATTGCCAGAAATTTTCTTTGAGTTCCAGATTTGGCTGTCCGCAATTACTGCAATAATGTTTTTCTACATGTTGCCCACAGTTGAGGCAATTGTGTTCTTGTCTGTATTTTCCTGCTGACATATTGTTTAGAAAATGGGGGATTTCTAGTGGTGAACGTAATGCGCTTGAATTCTTATTTGTGTTTTTTCTGCTTAATGTTTAGATAGCAGGGGGAGTTTAATGATGAACGTCTTTAATTAAATTTCTGTCGTGTTTGTGTTTAAAAAGCACGGCAAACATAACGGTTATAATCAATGCATAAATGGTAAAAGACAACCAAATCAGGTGCCAGTCTTTGATGTGTATGCTTTTATCAAAAGTTCCGTTTTCCAATACTTTTACACCTTGTTCCTGGATAAATTTCCCCAAATGACTGTTGGTGCTTTCTGTGTCCAGAAAAGTTGAAGTCGATTTGATGTCTGTAAAGGACTTTGTAAAATACTTATCAATCATCCAGCCGGAGGTCAAACTGCCAAATACGGCACCGATCCCATTGGTCATCATCATAAAAAGGCCTTGAGCAGAAGATCTGGTTTTTGCCGTGGTGGAGGTTTCCACAAAAAGGGAACCGGATATATTGAAAAAATCAAAAGCCATTCCATACACCACACAGGAGAGAATGATCATCCATAGGTTGTCGGTCGGATTTCCGTAAGCAAACAGCCCAAAACGAAATACCCAGGCCAGCATGGCAATGATCATTACTTTTTTTATACCAAACCGGTTTAGAAAAAAAGGAATAGCCAGAATGAACAAGGTTTCTGATATCTGGGAAATGGACATGATGATGGTCGAATACTTCGTTACAAATGAATCTGCGTATTTTGGAAAGTGTTTGAATTCATCAATGTAAACATCTCCGTAGGCATTGGTAAGTTGAAGGGCACCTCCCAGAAACATTGAAAAAATAAAAAACAAGGCCATTTTGTAATTGGTGAAAAGCTTAAAAGCTTCGAGGCCAAAGGTCTGGGCAAAGGACGTTTTTTCAGAAATGAGCTTTTGCGGTTTACAGGCAGGCAGGGTAAGGGCATAAATACCCAATCCTATGGATGCCGCTCCTGCAATATAAAACTGATAAGCTGTCGCTTTATTGCCACTTAAATTGGTAGCCCACATGGCCACAATGAAGCCAACTGTTCCCCATACCCGTATGGGAGGGAAATCCTTTACGACATTCAGGTTGCCTGATTTTAAGGTGGTGTAAGAAATGGAATTGCTCAGGGAAATGGTGGGCATATAAAAACACATAGCGACAAGCATTACCCAAAAGAAAGTATTAGGGCTTTGTACCTGGGGAAGGTAGAACAAAACACAGGCATACAAAATATGAAGGATACTATAAAGAACTTCTGCATTTACCCATTTGTCGGCAATAATGCCGGTAAGGGTTGGCATGACCAAAGAAGCAAAACCCATGGTAGCAAAAATTGCCCCAAACTGGGTTCCGTCCCATTGTTTTGTTCCGAACCAATAATTGGCAATCGTCAGAAGCCATGCGCCCCACACAAAAAATTGCAAAAAGCTCATCACCGTTAAGCGAAACTTAACATTCATAATAATAGTTTAGTTTGATTTTGAAAGTAAAGGCTGAATATAGAACTATTTTGAAACAAAATCTAAATTGTTCTAAAATAGTTATACTTCGTACTTATATTTTCCGGCCCTGGTCAGGCAGAATTTCTTTTGTTGATTTCATCCCGTATTCTGGCGGCCTTTTCGTAGGCTTCTTCCGCAATAGCTTCCTGTAGTTTTTGGGTAAGCTCTTCCATAGTCAGCGACTTGTAATTGGTGCCGGGGATCGAAGTAGAAATGTCCTCAGATCCTTTCTCTTTGGTCATACTGTCCATATTTTCCAAAAAGAGCAGGTCATTGCCTTCGATCACGATACCTGCAGAGGAAATGATAAATTCATAAGTATAAATAGCCGCATTGAAGCGTACGGCAAGGGCTATAGCATCAGAAGTCCTTGCATCAATTTCGCGGACTTGTTCCCCGTCTGTGCAAATAAGTTTGGCAAAGAAAACGCCATCAACCAGATTATAGATTAAAATTTCCTGGATTTGTATGTCATATGCCTGGGCAAAAGATTTGAAAAGATCATGGGTGAGTGGCCTGCTCGGCGTCATTTTTTCAATTTCAATAGCAATGGCCTGTGCTTCAAAAGCACCAATAATAATAGGAAGACGTCTTCTTCCATTTACTTCTCCAAGAACTAGTGCATAAGCACCGGATTGGGTTTGGCTATAGGATAAGCCAACGATGTCAAGTTTTACTTTTTTCATATTAAAGAATACGGGGCAGGGAAACCTGCCCCGTATTTTTATCCTTTATGTGCTTTTAAAGCTTCAATTAATTTTGGAACAACTTCGAAAGCATCACCTACGATACCGTAATCGGCTACTTTAAAGAAAGGAGCTTCAGGGTCTTTGTTGATCACCACAATAACTTTTGAAGAACTGACACCCGCCAAATGCTGTATTGCACCCGAAATACCAATGGCAATATACAGGTTCGGGCTAATGGCGATACCGGTTTGACCTACGTGTTCGGAATGTGGTCTCCAGTCTGCATCCGATACGGGTTTGGAACAAGCTGTTGCTGCACCCAGCAAAGAGGCCAATTCTTCTATCATACCCCAATTTTCTGGTCCTTTAAGACCACGTCCACCAGATACGACCAGTTCTGCATCGGGTAAAGAAACTTTATCCGTTGCCCTGACAATCTCTTTTACAATTGCAGCAAGGTCTGTAGATTTAATTTCGGGAGAAAAATTTTCGATGGTCGCCTCAACCGGATTTTCT
Source organism: Pedobacter nutrimenti (assembly GCF_003208655.1). Lineage (GTDB taxonomy): Bacteria > Bacteroidota > Bacteroidia > Sphingobacteriales > Sphingobacteriaceae > Pedobacter > Pedobacter nutrimenti. The sequence continues at coordinate 462,998 of NZ_QKLU01000001.1, forward strand.
TTCAGTCCAAAAGCATTTGGATTTAAGGCAATAATCTTATTGGCTGAAGTCAGTTCAGTCACTGCAAAAGCTTTACCTGAAAAAGCATTCTTTTTTACCAGGAACTTACCACCTTCTGTTTGAGGAAGTTCAACCGCTCCGTCGACAAGGCCAGCTTTAAGTTTTACAGCGATCCTTGGAGAAAGTCCTTTCCCGGAAAATGAATTTGATAAAACGATGATGTCTGCGTTTTCCTTTTGGGCAGCTTCGGTGATGACCGAAGCATAAGCCTGGTTCACAAAACTTTTCAGCTGATCAGAAGAAACATTCAATACTTTGGATGCGCCGTATTTCCCTAATTCCTTAAGTTCTGCCTCTCCAACGTTACCTATGGAAATAGCGGTTAAATTAGTTGCCTGTGCATCTGCAATGGCTTTTGCATAAGAAACAGCTTCAAAACCTGATTTCTTAAATTTGCCTTCGGCTTGTTCTATATATACTAAAACTGACATAAATATCTTTAATTAATGAATTGAAAAGGGGATCTGTTTAGATCACTTTTGCTTCCTGGTGTAATAAGTCGATTAATTTTGCTGCCTCTTCAGCCGGAACAAGTTTAACAGCGCTCCTTGGTGCCGGAGTTTCGAATTTCACCACTTTGGCTACTTCCGGAATATCGGCAGCTTCAACAACCTGCAGAGGTTTGGTTCTGGCAGACATAATTCCACGCATGTTAGGGATTTTTGCTTCAGCGACACCTTCAGCACAGCTGGCAATAAATTTACCATGAATGGAAACCACTTCTTTACCCCCTTCAATTTCTCTTTCAAGGGTGGCTGTAGCGCCATCATAATCTAATTTCTTTATAATAGAAACAGAGGGGATATCTAAAAACTCACCGATCATTGCTGCAACCTGTGCACCATTGTAATCGATGGATTCACGGCCGCACAAAATCAAATCGAAATCTGCAGTTTTTGCATATTCAGCAATCTGATAAGCAGTGAAATAAGCATCCCGTGGTAAAGCATTGATCCTCACCGCGTCATCGGCACCTATGGCAAGGGCTTTGCGGATGGTTGGATCGGTGCTGCTGTCACCTACATTTATTACGGTTACGGTACCTTTTCCACCTTCACAAAGCTCTATTGCTCTCGATAAAGCAATCTCATCGTATGGATTTACAATAAATTGTACTCCTGATGTATTGAATTGGGTATTATCGTTAGTAAAAGTTATTTTTGTTGTTGTGTCGGGCACATTACTGATACAAACTAATATTTTCATAAAAAATGTCTTTTTGCAAATCTAATTAAAAAAGCAGGGATTTAAAATGCAAAGTACCCGATTAATCAAGTTAATGGAATTTTTTGAAAGTGATCCAGGTGATCCCTTTGTTGTCTATGCACTGGCAACAGAATATAATAATTTAAATGACATTGAAAAAGCATTTCATTATTACCACATCCTGCTTAGTGACCATCCGGATTATGTAGGTACCTATTATCATTTGGGTAAACTTTATGAAAAGGAGCAACAAAAAGATAAAGCCATTGAAACTTACCGTACAGGAATGTTGGTGGCCAGGAACAAGAGGGATAACCACGCTTTTTCTGAGCTGCAAGGGGCTTACAACGGTGCAATGGGACTGGATTACGAAGACGATTAACTTAGAGGTTTTGGCAAAGCGAAAACTCCTTTTCATTAGAAATGTAATTCTGTTCACCTTTACAGCTTTTGGAGGGGCGCAGGCACACATTTCATTGTTGCTTAAATATTTTGTAAAAAACAACCGTTTTGTCTCAGAGGAGGAATTACTGGAACTGAATGCACTGGCGCAGGTTTTGCCGGGTCCAGCGTCCACACAAACCCTGGTTGGGATTGCCTATAAGGTAGGTGGTTTGCGCCTTGCGATTCTGACGTTCCTGATCTGGATTTTTCCTTCGGCAGCTTTTATGACCTTTGCAGCCATTAGCTATGCCAGGTTTGACCAGAAAGCAAGATTTGCAGAGGTATTCCGGTTTATTCAACCTATTGCCCTGGGTATTGTGGCTTTTGGAGCTTATCATTTATCCAGAAAGGTACTGGTGTCCCAGCTGACTATACTTCTGGCCATTTCGGCGGTAATTGCTACCTTGGTGTTGCGTAATGCCTATGTTTTTCCAATGGCCATTCTGATCGGTGGAATGGTGTCTTCTGCAATAGATACACCTAAAGAAGAAACAGAGCTACGGGTAAAGCTACTGTCCAATATCAATCCCAAAAAGTTCAGTTATTTCATTGCACTGCTGCTTTTTATGGCAATTCTGGGCGCAATTATCAATACGACTTCTCCATTTAGCCTGCCCATCAGACTTTTTGAAAATTTTTACCGAAACGGTATGTTTATTTTTGGGGGCGGACAAGTTCTGGTTCCTTTGATGTTCACGGAGTTTGTACAAATGAAGCACTACCTTCAGGCTTCGGGTTTTTTATCGGGTTTTGCCATTCAGCAGGCCTTACCCGGACCAACGTTTTCTTTTACCAGCTATGTGGGCGCCCTGAGTATGAAAAACTTTGGTTATGGTTTATTTGGTCAGATCATCGGTGGTACAGTAGCGGTACTGGGGGTGAACCTTCCGGGCCTGATCCTGGTTTTATTTATTGTGCCTTTCTGGGACGATCTGAAAAAAATCAGCAGGATTAAGCATTCTCTTTCAGGCATCAATGCGGTTAGTGTGGGGTTTATTGTGGCTGCCTTTATCTTGCTGCTCAAACCCATAGGCTTTGATGTTGTGGCTATTGGCATTATGGCCGTTACCTTTGTTGTGCTTAATTTTACAAAGATCAGCCCCCCGCTCATTGTCATTGCGGGGATACTGATTGGATATTTTATTTAAAAAGGCGCTTCTTCGTCATTCATATCATCCATTCTGGATGGTTTAATGATCACGTTTCCTGCTGGTCTGTCAAATTCCGAAGAAGGCTGCATACCTGCACTGGTATTCTCCATAGAGAAAGAGTTTGGCGGCATAAAGGTATCTTCAAGATCCGCGAATTTAACATATTTACCAATAAATCTTAATGGTACAATGCCGGTTTCACCATTACGGTGTTTGGCAATGATGACCTCACCAACACCCGCCTGGGAGCGTCCTTGTTCATCCTCTGTAATTCCGTAGTATTCAGGCCGGTACAAGAACAATACCATATCTGCATCCTGCTCAATGGAACCAGATTCACGTAAATCCGAGAGCATGGGCCTTTTTCCATTCGCACCAGGTCTGCTCTCCACAGCACGGCTTAACTGTGATAAGGCAAGTACCGGCACGTTTAACTCTTTTGCAACTGATTTCAAAGCCCTGGAAATACTACCAATTTCCTGTTCCCTGTTTCCACCGCCACCTTGACCTTCGCCTTTACCATGCATCAGCTGCAAATAATCGATAATGATCAACTGGATGTCGTATTGTGATTTTAGCCTTCTGCATTTTGCCCTGAATTCAAAAATATTTAAAGCAGGGGTATCATCGATCAAAAGCGGGGCTTCGGTTAGTGTTCCTATTTTGCTGTGCAGTTGTTGCCATTCCCATTCAGCGAGGTTTCCCTTTCTGATTTTTTCCTGTTCAATTTCCGTTTCCCCTGAAATCAAACGATTCACCAACTGCACCGAAGACATCTCCAGGGAGAAAACCACAACAGGACGCTTAAACTCAACAGAGGCATTACGGGCGCAGGTCAGTACGAAGGCCGTTTTTCCCATGGCCGGACGTGCTGCAATAATCACCAAATCCGATGGCTGCCAGCCTCCGGTAATCCTGTCCAGATCTGTAAACCCAGAAGGTACGCCTGTTAATCCGTCCGTTTTATTTCGTAATTCTTCCAGGGTTGCCAGGGATTGTTTAACAATCTCATCCATTTTTTGAGTATCTCTGCGTAAATTGTTTTGGGCAATATCAAAAAGGTTCTTTTCTGCATGGTCCAAAAGATCGAAGATATCCGTGGTATCCTCATAAGCATTTTGTATGATCTCGGAAGAAATGCGGATCAGTTCCCTTTGTATATATTTTTGAGAAATGATACGGGCATGGTATTCAATATTGGCCGATGAAGCCACGCGGTTGGTCAGGTTGGTGATGTAATAGGCGCCCCCAACCATTTCCAGTAAGCCGAGGTTGCGAAGTTCAGAGGTCACCGTAAGGATATCAACCGGTTTTGATTTCTGGAACAATATGGCAATCGCTTCAAAAATCTTTTTGTGGGCTTCGGAATAGAAAATTTCGGGTTTTAAAATATCAATAACCGTAGAGAGTGCATCTTTTTCCAGCATCAGCGCACCAAGCACAGCCTCTTCGAGATCTAATGCTTGAGGAGGGATTTTTCCCAGCGCATTCATCGAATTGTTCAGTCTGTTTTTTCTGGCTGTGAAGTTTGATTTGTCTTGCCCTTGATTTCCGTGATCCATACTCATAGGTACAAAAATAGACAAAAAAACAGGTCATTTCTTTAAATCTTTATGAACATTTAAACAGTTAAAATTCTTCTGTTTGGAGCCGGTTTCCCCATAATGAATTATTTTCCAACAGAATGTTGTGGATAAGAGGGGCTTAGCTGCAGAATAAAATAGGTTTCCGATAATCATATTATTTCAGCTATTTTTGCGCTTTAATATATAGGTATGGAAAACTTTAAGCGGTCTGGAAGATTTAAAGAAAATAATGAGTTTGTGTTTGGTATACGTGCTGTGATAGAGGCAATTAAAGCTGGGAAAGATGTGGAGACCATTTATGTTCAGCGTGGGGTGTCAAGCGAACTGATGCTGGAGCTTAAATCTTTATTAAAGGGAATAGAAGTTCCTTTGCACAATGTTCCGGTAGAAAAACTGAACCGCATGACCCAGAAAAATCACCAGGGCGTAATAGCGGTGATTTCTGCGGTGACTTTTCAAAAGATTGAAGACATTATTCCAGCTATCTATGAGAAAGGGGAAACACCATTGGTACTGATCCTGGATGGCGTAACTGACGTAAGAAATATGGGGGCCATTGCCCGGACAGCGGCCTGCGCAGGTGTCCATGCTATTGTTGTTCCGACCAGAAATTCTGCACAGATTAATGCCGATGCCATTAAAACCTCCGCTGGTGCTTTGTTTACCATTCCGGTGTGCAGGCACGCTAATCTGCATAAAACCGCCTTGTTTTTACAGGAATGCGGGTTGCAGATTGTGGCTTGTACAGAAAAAACAAATGACCTGATTTACGTGCCGGATTATACCGTGCCTACAGCAATTGTCATGGGGGCAGAAGATGAGGGCATTTCAAACGACATTATGCGGATGGCCAATTATCTGGCTAAGATTCCAATGTCCGGAGAAATTAGTTCGCTGAACGTATCGGTGGCCGCTGGGATTATTCTGTATGAGGCCATAAGGCAAAGAATGTAATTTATTTTTTTAAAATGCTTATTACTTTGTTTTTAGTCATTTTCAAATAAATAATCACTATAAGCAAGTCCTTTTGCTACACTGATAAAATTATCACCTGATTTTATTGGGATACCGGGGAATTTATTTTTAAACAGTTCTTGTACTGCCAAAAGCAGGGAGGTGCCACCGGTAATAAACAGACTTTCAATGTCTGTATGGCTGATTTGGTTTTTGCTTAAAAATTCATCGATATAAGCGCTGATTTTTTCAAGGTCTTTACTGATGATGTCATTGTAAGCTGAAAGTGAAACTTCTTCTTCAATTTCGATGCCCATATTGGAATAACTGAAACAAGAGCTAGCTTGTCGCGACAATTCAATTTTTGTTTGTTCAATCTTCTGAAAAACAGAATAACCCAGGTTATTTTCGGTTAAGGTCAAAAGATTTTTGAACTTTTCATTTTTTTCTGAGTAATAATAATAGTCCTGCAGGTCATTTTTTATCTTCTGGCCATTAAAAAAATTCATCTGCTCCCAGGTACAGATGTTGCTGAACAAAGAGACAGGGACTTTTAACCATTTGTCTGGTGCCGCTTTATATAGGGTTTCCTTTCCGAAGTAAGGAGTTCCTTTTTCCCACATAAAGGCCGAATCAAAGCTATCACCTCCTATGTAAATGCCTCCTGTGGCCAGAATGTCTTTTTTACGGTCTTTGCTTCCTGATTTTTCAGGGTCCAGGAGCAAATAGGTAAAATCGGTTGTTCCTCCACCCAAATCTGCGACCAGAACCCTTTGTTTGTGGGTAATGGTTTTTTCATAGGCAAACGCAGCTCCTATAGGTTCAAACTGAAAAGCAATTTGGGAAAAACCTGCATTTTCAGCAGCTTTGTTTAATCTTTTTTGTGCCAATTCATCTTTTTGGGCACTGTCGTCGTCAAAAAAAACAGGCCTGCCAATAATGGCTTTGGTACAATCCTGACCAATGATCCCATCGGCCTTCTGTTTCAGATCTTTGAGGATTAAGGCAACCAATTCTGAAGCGTTGAAGGTTTTGGTATAAACACGGGTCTGTGTAAAGCTGCTCCTGGGAAGAATTCTCTTTACAGATTTCATAAAACGGCCGTTCATGCCGTCTTTGAGGTAAGCATCAATGGCTTGTTCCCCGACATAATATTTCAGATCACCCCCGGCAGACTGCGCACTTTGAAAATACAGCAGGGAAGGGACAGTTATGGTTTCGATAATCTCTCGTAACTCCTCATCGTAAATGCAGAGGGAGGAGTTGGTGGTTCCAAAGTCTATGCCGTATAGAAATTTACCCATTGAATTAGATCGTTATAAAAAAAGCATCCATTATCTTTAAAAGATAATGGATGCTTTTTTGGTTATGTGTTTTATATAAATTTAGCGCCGTGTTTCGATTTGATGTCTGCTACAATTTGCTTGATGCTTTGTTCTTCACTTCTTGGGCAAACCAGTAAAGTACTGTTGGATTCAACGACGATGTAATCATGTAAACCCTGGAGAATCACGAGTTTGTCCTTAGGGACATTGACCATGCAATTGGAAGAATTAAACATCATTACCTTCTCTGAAGGAATAACAGCGTTTCCAACATAATCTTTTTCGGCCATTTCATAAATAGATGCCCAGGTACCCAGGTCTGACCAGCCAAAATCCGCAGGTAATACATACACATTATCTGCTTTTTCCATGATGGCAAAATCTATAGAAATATTGGTGCACTGCTGGTAAGCATTTCCAATAAATTCAATTTCCTTAGGTGTGTTGTATAAAGGAAGGCCGGACTGAAAGATTTCATACATTTCTGGCAGGTGTTTTTGAAAGGCAGCATTGATGGATTTTGCAGACCAGATAAAAATACCTGCATTCCATAAAAAATCACCGCTTTGAAGAAAAGATTTAGCCAGCTCCAGATTTGGCTTTTCTGTAAACAATTTGACTTTATGGATTTTTGGATCTGTCGCCAAAGTGCTGTCAATATACTGGATATAGCCATAACCCGTGTCCGGTCGGCTTGGCTTTATTCCAAGTGTAATCAGACAATTATTTTTAGCAGCTGCAGCCATTGATTCCTCTATAGCTGCTATAAATTTATCCTGGTCGGCAATGGTATGGTCAGAAGGAGCGACCACTATAGTTGCCTCTGGATTGATTTCTGTTATTTTCATAGAACCATAGGCAATACACGGAGCGGTATTGCGCATAATAGGTTCTGCAAGAATCTGATTGTCTTGTATGTCCGGTATTTGTTCTTTAATGATGTCCGTGTAAATCTGATTGGTTACAATAAAGATGTTTTCTGCCGGGCAAATTTTTAAAAAGCGTTCATAAGTGCTTTGTATAAGAGTTTTTCCGATTCCAAAAAAATCAATGAATTGTTTCGGGTATTCTGTTCTGCTGACTGGCCAAAAACGGCTGCCAACGCCACCTGCCATGATTAAGGCATAATTATTTTTGTTCATACTGCTATAAATGCGTTAGATGATCCCTTCCTGGAGCAGATCGTGTAAGTGGATAATGCCGAAATAATGATTGCCCTCTGTGACCAGCAATTGAGTTATGTTGTTTTGTTTGATCACTTCCAGTGCGGTCAGTGCCAGCGCATCTTTATCAATTTTTTTAGGATTGGTATTCATAATGTCTTTCGCCATAATGTCTGCTAAATTAGAATGTTTTTCCAACATTCTTCTAATATCTCCATCAGTTATTATCCCCAGGATATGATCTGATTCAACAACAACTACGACCCCTAAACGGTTTTGGCTTATTTCAACAATCACATCTTTAACAGGCGCCTGAGGGGAGATCAACGGTTTTTCGTTTCTTAAAGCCAAATCGGATGCTTTAAGATAAAGTCTTTTTCCTAATGAACCTCCTGGATGGTATCTGGCAAAGTCGTCTTTATTGAAATCCCGGGCATGCAGGAGACAAACCGCAAGGGCATCACCCATGGCCAGCTGTGCCGTGGTGCTGGTTGTTGGAGCAAGATTATTTGGGCAGGCCTCTTTTTCAACGCTGGTGTCTAGAATCAGGTCAGCATAATCGGCCAGTACGGAGTTCAATTGTCCAACCATTCCGATCAATACATTTCCGGATTGTTTAAGCAGGGGCGCGAGTACTTTAATTTCAGGGGTATTACCGCTTTTGGAAATACAGATAATGATGTCTTTTTCCTGGATCATTCCAAGGTCCCCATGCACCGCATCAGCAGCATGCATAAATACCGCTGGAGTTCCTGTGGAATTAAAAGTAGCCACAATTTTTTGAGCAATGATGGCACTTTTTCCAATTCCGGTAACAATAACACGACCCTGGGATGCAACGATGAGCTCTACTGTACGAACAAAATCTTCATTTATGTTCCCGATCAGGCCAGAAATAGCCTGGGCCTCCAGTTGTAAAGTGTTGACACCCGCCTCTATAATTGATTTTTTACTTTTCAAACAGAATTATTTAGTATCTTAATGCTTTAATTAAGGCAAAATTATGTTATTTTGAATGAAAAATAGCACGGAATATTTTATAGAGAAAATGGATGTGAAAAAGTCGTTGTTTGACAACTTACAAAACTTTTTTGGTTTTGATAATTTTAAAGGTGATCAGGAGTCAATCATCACCAACGTTCTCGAGAAGAAGAACACGTTTGTAATTATGCCAACAGGTGGGGGGAAGTCTATTTGTTACCAATTGCCAGCACTGATGAGTGAGGGAACTGCTATTGTCATTTCTCCTTTGATTGCGTTGATGAAAAATCAGGTAGATCAGCTTAGGGCCTTCGGAGGAAATGATAGTATTGCCCATTTTTTAAACTCTTCTTTAAATAAAACAGATATTGCACAGGTGAAGAGCGATTTGCTCAGCGGACAGACAAAACTGTTGTATGTTGCCCCTGAATCTCTTTCCAAACAGGATAATATAGATTTTTTAAGACTCATTAAAATTTCATTTGTTGCTGTTGATGAGGCCCATTGTATTTCTGAATGGGGCCATGATTTTAGGCCTGAATACCGGAAAATCAGACAGGTGATCAGCGGATTGGGAAGTGATATTCCAATTATAGCCCTTACGGCCACAGCAACCCCAAAGGTACAGCAGGACATTATAAAAAACCTGCAAATGACCGAGGCAACTTTGTTTAAGTCTTCTTTTAACCGTCCAAACCTTTTTTATGAAATCCGTCCCAAACGGGATGTTGTGAAAGAAATGATCCGCTACATTAAACAAAATACCGGTAAATCGGGTATTATTTATTGTCTGAGCAGGAAAAAAGTAGAAGAAATTGCCGAAAGCCTGAATCTTAATGGTATTAAAGCCCTACCATATCATGCTGGCCTGGAGCCTAAAACCCGTGCAGAAACGCAGGATAAATTCCTGATGGAAGATGTGGAAGTGATTGTTGCAACCATTGCCTTTGGAATGGGGATTGACAAGCCGGATGTACGTTTTGTGATCCATCATGATATTCCCAAAAGTATGGAAGGTTATTATCAGGAGACCGGAAGGGCAGGAAGAGACGGTGGGGAAGGTGTTTGTATTGCCTTTTATGCACAAAAAGATGTAGATAAACTGGCCAAATTCATGAAAGATAAACCTGTTTCTGAAAGAGAAATTGGTACGCAGATCTTGAAGGAGGTAATTGATTATGCAGAATCGGGTGTTTGTCGCAGAAAGCAGATTCTGCATTATTTTGGAGAAAATTTTAACGAAACAGGTTGTAATTGTATGTGTGACAATTGCAAAAAGCCTAAAAAATTATTTGATGCAGAAGCACCTTTAAAAGCCTTACTCAGTCTAATCAAACAAATTGGTGAAAAATTTGATGACATCCATATCCTTAATGTTCTATTGGGCATGGAAACCGCACAGACAATTGCATATGAGCATGCCAAGCTACCGGAATACGGTATGGGAAAAGCCGAAGGTGAAAACTTATGGAAATCACTGATTAGACAGGCTGTGCTTAATAATTTCCTGTCTAAAGACATCGATAATTATGGGCTGTTGCGTTTAACGGCATCAGGAAATGCCTTTCTGGAAAATCCTTATAGTCTGAAATTTATTCTGAACGATCCAATTGATGCGGCATCAGAAGAAGACGATGATGAAGTAAAACAGGGTACTGGGGCTCTGGATTCCCAGTTGCTTTTATTACTGAAGGATCAGCGTAAAAAGATTGCCAAGCAAAAAAATGTTCCTCCTTTTGTCGTTTTTCAGGACCCTTCCCTGGAGGAAATGTGTACGCATTACCCCATTACAATGGAGGAACTGAAGCAGATTTCTGGGGTTGGAAATGGTAAAGCGCTGAAGTTTGGTGGTTCTTTTCTGGAGCTGATTAAAAAATATGTAGAAGATAATGACATCGAGCGCCCAATAGACCTAATTATTAAAACACAGGCGAATAAATCGCAGCTAAAGGTATCTATCATTCAAAATGTCGACAGACAGATTGGACTGGAAGACATTGCCAGGTCTAAGGGGATTACTTATTTTGAGATCCTTAAAGAAATTGAAGCCATAGTGAATTCAGGAACAAAGTTGAACCTCAATTATTTTGTGGATGAAGTGATGGATGAAGACCGTCAGGATGAGGTTTTCGATTACTTCCGTGGAGCAGAGAATGACTCTATTGATGAGGCATTAAAAGACCTTGGAGAAACAGATTATACGCGCGAAGAAATCCAGCTGATGCGGATTAAATTTATGTCGGAGCTTGGAAACTAGAAAAAGAAGATGATTAATTTTGAATTAGATAAATTACAGCATACACAATCTGATAATTTTTTTTTAATGGCTGGACCTTGTGCCATAGAAGGCGAAGAGATTGCCATGAGAATTGCCGAAAAGATTGTGAGAATCACAGATAAACTTGAAATCCCATACATTTTTAAAGGTTCTTACCGTAAAGCCAACCGTTCTAAAGGTGGCTCTTTTACGGGAATTGGGGATGAAAAAGCGTTAAAAATTTTAGAGAAAGTTGGAAAAACTTTTGGTGTTCCAACAGTTACCGATATTCATGAAAGCGCTGAGGCAGCTATGGCTGCTGCTTATACAGACGTATTGCAGATCCCTGCATTTTTATGCAGGCAAACAGATCTGCTGATTGCCGCAGCGAAAACCGGAAAGGTAGTCAATGTAAAAAAAGGCCAATTTCTTTCTGCAGGTTCAATGAAGTTTGCCGTAGAAAAAATTGTAGAGTCTGGAAATCATAAAGTAGTTTTAACCGATAGAGGAAATACCTTTGGTTATCAAGATCTTATTGTTGATTACAGAGGGATCCCTGAAATGCAGGGTTTTGGTGTACCAGTAGTGATGGACTGTACACATTCTTTACAACAACCCAACCAAAGCACTGGTGTGACGGGAGGAAAACCAGAACTGATTGGTACCATAGCTAAAGCTGCAATCGCAGTGGGAGCAGATGGCTTATTTATCGAAACCCATCCTGATCCGGCAAATGCAAAATCTGATGGGGCCAATATGTTACACCTGGACCACCTGGAAGAATTACTGGAAAAATTGATTAAAATCAGAAAAGCAATCGTGTAAAACTTATTACTTTACTTTGGTGATTACAAAGGAGGTTCGTCTGTTTTGTTGTTTTCCGGATGGCTGCTCATTGGAGGCGATTGGCTTGCTCTCTCCATATCCCTTATAGCTCAGCCTGGTGGCTTCAATACCTTTGCCCAGAAGAAAGTCGTACACAGCCTTAGCCCTTTGCTCAGATAACTTTATGTTTTGGGCCGGACTGCCCGAATTGTCAGTATGCCCCTGTATTTCAATGGAAATGTTTTTGTTGCGTTCTAATAGTTCGGCCAGACTACCTAGTTCAATAACAGAAGCAGGCAGCAGGTCATATTTATTGGTGTCAAAAAATATATTTTTAAGGATCGTATTGGCGCCGGCTTTGATTTTTTCCAGGTAGATAACGATTTGGAAAGGCTTGTCGGTTTCTTTGTTTTCCAGATCAAAATGATCGGAATAGAATAAGTAGCCTTCTGCCTCAGCATACAGTAGGTAGCTGTTTCCAACGGGCATTACCGCAAGAAATTCCCCGTCAACAGCTGAAGTATAATCATTGAACTGATTTTGAAGCGTTTTAAGTTCGGTAACCCTGACTTTTGCTTCCAGCGGTTCACTATTGGCTTTATCTTTGACGATTCCCTTTACATAGCTGATTTTACCCGGTTGAAGTGTTTGGGGAAGATCAAACTTATAGATGTCCATATCGCCGTAACCTCCCGGAAGAATTGAAGAAAATAAGGCTTCGGTGCCATTTGGGCTTACAATAAGTCCTGTTTCTTCATTGAATGTATTGATGGGGGAGCCCAGGTTTAAGGGCAACTCCCAATGGCCATCTGCCTGCAAGCGGCTCCTGAAAATATCTTTACTTCCAAATCCAGGCCAACCATCCGAAGAAAAATACAGGGTTTTTCCATCAGGATGAATAAACGGGGTTTGCTCATCATAAATGGTATTGATTTCAGGACCGAGATTTACCGGTTCACCCCAGGTACCATCCTCTTTCAGATGACTCTTCCAGATGTCATAACCACCAAGTCCACCGGGCCGGTTACTGACAAAATAAAGTGTGTTTCCGTCTGGACTGATGGATGGTTGCGACTCCCAGTAAGGGGAATTTACCGGCGCCCCCAGGTTGAAAGGTGTACCCCAGTCTTTGCCATTTTTATGACTAACATAAATATCACATCGGCCCAGGCCATCCGGACGGTTACAACCTGTGAAAAACAAATACATACCATCGGCAGAAATGGATTGGGCACCTTCATTATACTTTGTAGTATTGATTTGACTGCTGAAAGGAATCGCAGTATCCCATACGTTATTGATCTTGTGCGAAATATAGAAATCTTCATTACCTTCCACATTTCTACTAAAAATAAGACTCTGTCCGTCTGCGGTAATCGAAGGAAAATAATCCCTGTATTTAGAGTTTACGCCCGGACCAAGGTTAACAGGATCATATTTGACAGGATGGTTTAAGGCATTTATTGAAAAATCACAATCCCTGATGTATTTTTCTGCTTTAAGGGGTAATGCTTTGTCTTTTCCTTTATATTCACGGATAAAGGTATTCAGATTATCTTTTGCCTGTTGGTAATGGCCGCTGAGCAACAAAGATTCTCCAAATCCATAATAGACTCTGGCTTCGTTTAAATTGCCGAGTGCAATCCCTTTACTATAATAAGGGACGGCTTGTGCATATTTGGCTGACTTTCTGCAGAGCTCTGCCAATTGCATATAGGCCAGCTGAAAGGTATTATCTTCTTTAATTGCTGATTCTAAAAGACTGATGGCTTGAGGATAATCCATTTGAGTGATGGATTCCTGAGCTTTTTCAAAACTGGCTTTCGCTTTTTTTGCAATTTCCTGGGCACGAAGATTTTTTGCCGCAGGAAACAACAGCAGGACCAGAGCTATTTTGAAGAGTCTGCTTTGCATCGCTTTATCGTTAAACAGAAATTAAGGTCAATTTAAGATAAAAAAATGAATTATCTTTTCTGTTTGACTGCCAGGTACTTAAAAAATATTTAATTATGGAATGTTCAGGTATTTATGTGTTTGAAGGGATATTTCCCATTTGGGATTGGCCATAACATAATCAATGATCAAAGGTGTAATTTCCTTTGATTTTGACCATTCGGGCTGCAGATAGAGTTTACAGTTGTCGGAAACAGTTTGGGCATACTGCTCTGCCCATTTAAAGTCACTTTTGTTAAAAATGATCACTTTAAGTTCGTTGGCGTAGGGGGTAATGTCTGGCCTTGGTGCCTTAAATTTCTTTGGAGAAAGGCAAATCCAGTCCCAGCTTCCAGATAAGGGGTAAGCACCAGAAGTCTCTATAAATGTAAGAATCTTCTTCTGCTGAAGTTTAGCTGTTAAATAATCCAAATTATAAATGAGGGGTTCGCCACCCGTAATCACAACTGCTTTCCCGGGAAAGGTTTCTGCTTTAGCAACAATGTCATCTGCTGAGGTGAGGGGATGTAACTCTGCATCCCAGCTTTCTTTAACATCGCACCAGTGACAACCTACATCACACCCCCCAAGACGGATAAAATAAGCGGCTTTGCCCGTATTAAATCCTTCTCCCTGAATTGTATAGAATTCTTCCATTAAAGGAAGCAATGTGCCGTCGCTTGGTATCTGATGTGCCATAAATATCCGCCAAAGGTAAAAAAATCTTCAGAGGAATAAGGATTATCTGTATCTTAAATGTTTATATGACCTGTTTGTGAAATTTGTTTTTTAAGAGATGGCTCTAAAGTGGTATAAAATAGAAAATACGCTTCCCGAAGGAGATTTTGTGGAACAGATTAAGGTGAATGGGAAAAAAGTATGTGTTGTAAGAGAAAAAGGAGAGTTTTATGTCTTACAGAATACCTGCCCTCATGCAGGAGGAATTTTAAGCGGAGGGTGGTGTAAAAACGAGTATATTGTCTGCCCGATACACCGCTGGGAGTACAGTTTAAAAACTGGTAGAGGGGCCCAGGGACAGGGCGATTACATCCATATCTATCCGGTTGAACATCGTTCTGATGGTATTTACATTGGTTTCAAAGAAAGTTGGCTAAGCAGATTTTTAAAGTGATTTACAGCACTTAGCTGTAAATCTCCTTTTTGGCAGATGCCAGTGTATTTTTAAGCAGGCCGACGATGGTCATCAAACCGACGCCACCAGGTACAGGTGTAATCCAGGAAGACTTGGGTGCCACCTGTTCAAAATCTACATCTCCGTAAAGTTTATAGCCTGATTTTGTAGTTGCAGAGTTTTCCCTGTTGATACCAACATCAATAATTATAGCTCCCGGTTTTACCATATCTGCGGTAACAAAATTTTTCTTTCCTATTGCAGCAACAATAATATCGCCTTGTAGAACCAGTTCCTTAAGGTTATGGGTTTTGCTATGGGTGAGGGTAACTGTACAATTACCCGGATTGGCATTGCGGGCCATAAGTATGCTCATTGGACTGCCTACGATATTGCTGCGCCCTACAACAACACAATGTTTCCCAGTGGTATCTATTTGATAGGCCTGTAGCATTAGTAAAATACCATATGGTGTGGCAGGAATGAAACAAGGCAGGTTACGGATCATACGGCCAAGATTCACCGGATGAAAACCATCTACATCTTTCCTGTAATCAATAGCTTCGGTTATCTTTTCCGGGTCAATATGTTTTGGAAGGGGAAGTTGGACAATGAGTCCGTCAGCTTCCGGATCCTGATTAATTTCAGCTATTTTTTGCAGCAATTCGGCCTCTGTAACCTCATCATTGTAACGGATTAAAGAGGAGCGGAAGCCAACTTTTTCGCAGTTTTTCATTTTACTGGCCACGTAGGTTTCACTGCCCCCATCATTGCCTACCAATATGGCGATCAAATGAGGTTTTCTGCCACTTTGCTGCAAAAATTCAGCTGCCTGGGCTGCTATTTCCTGTTTTATCTTTTCTGATGCAAATTTTCCGTCCAGTAACTGCATAGTATACGCTTCTGTTTTATTGATTAGTCTAATTTTAGTACGGCCATAAATGCGGTTTGTGGTATTTCCACATTGCCCACCTGGCGCATCCGTTTTTTACCTTTCTTTTGTTTTTCCAGTAATTTACGTTTACGGGAAATATCACCGCCATAACACTTGGCAGTAACATCTTTACGCATTGCCCGGACATTTTCCCTTGCAATCACTTTGGCCCCTATAGAGGCCTGTATGGCAATTTCAAATTGTTGTCTTGGGATCAACTCCCGAAGTTTTTCGCAGATCTTTTTACCAAAATCATAAGAATTCGACCTGTGGATTAGAGAAGACAAGGCATCCACGTGCTCGCCATTTAACAAAATATCCAGACGGACAAGATCGGATTGTCGGTAGCCTACCTGATGATAATCAAAAGAGGCGTAACCTTTGGAAATTGTTTTTAATTTATCATAGAAATCAAATACAATTTCTCCCATTGGCATTTCAAAAATCAGTTCTACCCGATCAGAAGTCAGGTAAGACTGATTGATTATGACACCTCTTTTTTGAATACAAAGGGACATAACCGGGCCTACGAATTCTGCCTTAGTTATTATATTAGCCTTGATATAAGGTTCTTGGACATATTCCAGTTTACTTGGGTCGGGTAAATCAGAAGGGTTATTTACACTCACTTCTTCACCTCTCGTTGTTTTTGCGATATAGGAAACGTTAGGCACAGTGGTAATGACCGTCATGTCAAATTCACGTTCAAGACGCTCCTGGATAATCTCCATGTGCAGCATACCCAGGAAACCACAACGGAAACCAAAACCAAGGGCCGCTGAACTTTCGGGTTCAAAGACAATGGAAGCGTCGTTGAGCTGCAGCTTGTGCATGGCTTCCCGAAGCTCTTCAAATTCATCTGTATCTACCGGGTAAATTCCTGCAAAAACCATCGGTTTTACTTCCTCAAATCCTTGTATAGCATCCAGTGATGGTCTGGCCACATTGGTAATGGTATCACCGACCTTTACCTCACGGGCTTCTTTGATTCCTGAAATAATATAACCTACATCACCCGTTTTAACGACTTCTTTGGGCAGCATGTTGAGTTTGAGTACACCCACCTCATCAGCAAGGTATTCTTTGCCGGTATTGATAAATTTAACTTTATCTCCTTTACGGATTTCACCATTTACCACTTTGAAATAAGCAATGATGCCGCGAAAGGAATTAAACACAGAATCGAAGATCAAGGCTTGTAATGGCGCCTCTGGTTCACCTAAAGGTGCAGGAATACGATCTATAATGGCTTGCAGGATATCGGTTACCCCTAAGCCGGTTTTTCCGGAGGCAGGGATGATCTCTTCGCGTTTGCAGCCGATTAAATCGATAATCTGATCTTTTACCTCTTCGGGCATGGCACCAGGAAGGTCCATTTTGTTCAGGATCGGAATAATTTCCAGGTCATGTTCAAGGGCCAGGTAGAGATTGGATATGGTTTGTGCCTGAATACCCTGAGAAGCATCGACAATTAATAAGGCACCTTCGCAAGCTGCGATGGAACGGGAAACTTCATAAGAGAAATCGACATGCCCAGGTGTATCAATTAAGTTGAGGACATAATCCTGTCCATCAACCGTATAATTCATTTGTATAGCATGACTTTTTATGGTAATACCACGTTCACGCTCTAAATCCATGTTGTCCAGAAGCTGGGCTTGTGATTCCCTTTGGCTTATGGTTTTGGTATACTCTAATAAACGGTCAGCTAAAGTGCTTTTTCCGTGATCTATATGTGCAATTATGCAGAAATTACGTATATGCTTCATCTTTGCGCAAATATAAGACTTTGATCTGTCATTTTATGTTTTGTATGCAGATCTCTGAGAATAGCTGTTTTATAAGGCTTTATTTGCTTGCAAAATCATATTTTTTACTGTTTCAGCATCTGTGAGCATATACGGATATTCTTCGGTACCGCTGCTCATGGTCGCTGCCGGGTTGCAAAAGGTCATTTGACTGTGTACTGTCTTTCTAGCAGAGGCATGAAATTCAACTGCAGCGGTCAGGGATATGATTTCTTGAATGTTGTCTTCTGTAATACCTGCACCCGGCATAATACTTATCCTTTCTCCGGCTTGCCTGATGAGTTTTGAAAGCATTTGCACGCCTTTTAAAGCAGAACTTGATCCTCCGGAACTAAGAATCCGCACACAACCAGTTTCAATGACATCTTCCAGCGCTTTTTCAAGGTCATTGCTCCTGTCAAATGCCCTGTGAAAAGTAACAGGGAGCGGACTGGCCAACTCTACTAGTATTTTACACCGTTCTTTATCGATGCGTCCATCTGCCAGTAGCAAACCAATCACTATACCATCACAGTTTAGGGCTTTACAAATTTTAATGTCTTCTTTCATCAGTTCAAACTCCAGATCGTTGTATAAAAAGTCACCACCCCTGGGACGAATAATAGGATAGACCTCTATGTGAAGCATTTTTTTACAAAGTGCAATCTGGGCATAACTTGGTGTAGTTCCGCCTTCTGGCAGATTATCACAAAGTTCTACGCGTGATGCCCCGCCTTGCTGGGCTGCAAGTGCCGAGCTCAATGAGTTGGCACAAACTTCCATTTTTATCATAAGGGATAGGCTACAATTTAGTAATAACTTTTTCCAGCTATAAGCAGATCTTGCTTTGCATCATTGCAAACAGCATAACTAAATCCTTTTTGAATGGCATAGGCGCCGTATTCCCCTTTTTTATTCAAGGCAAGGAAACCCACCTGTATATTTTTTGCGATATCGGGCTTTTTTCTAATGATCCGCATAACAGCTTCTTTACAGGCCTCTTCCGGACCCATTCCCTGACGCATAAGTTCGACCACCAGAAAACTGCCTACATTGCGGATCACTTCCTCACCTACGCCGGTGGAAGTAGCACCTCCAACTTCATTATCAACATAAAGGCCGGCCCCAATAATGGGACTATCTCCAACGCGTCCATGTAGTTTATAGGCCATTCCGCTTGTGGTACAGGCTCCAGAGATGTTGCCTTTTGCATCCAGGGCCAGCATTCCTATCGTATCGTGGTTGTATTGATTCCCTGGAAGTTTAGTTGGGGCAGCGTTTTGGTAAGTTTTGTTTTCAATATTCATTACCGGCTCATATTTCGCTGTCTTTAGCCATTCCATCCAGGCTTTTTTACTTTCCGGGGTAAGCAGATCTTGTTTTTTAAAACCTTGTTCGAGTGCAAATTGTAATGCACCATCACCAACAAGCATTACATGTGGCGTCTTTTCCATCACCTTTCTGGCCACAGAAATAGGATGTATTATATGTTCGAGTGCAGCGACAGATCCACAGTTACCCTGATCATCCATAATACAAGCATCCAGTGTAACCCTGCCATCACGATCAGGAAGACCACCATAACCAACGGTTTGTATCTTTGGATCTGCTTCTGGCACCTGAACACCTTTTTCAACAGCATCCAGTGCTTTTCCTCCGGAGGACAAGACTCCCCAGGCGGCTTTGTTTGCTGGAATGCCAAAATCCCAGGTAGAAATCACAATAGGGTAATTGCCCGATTTTTCCCGTGGTTTTGGAAATACCGAGGCAAAACTTTTTTTATCAATCAACAGAAGGGAAGCGGATGCTGCACCTGTTCTTAAAAACTTTCTTCGGTTAAACATGTATGTATTTAGGATAGGGTAAAATCATCTGCATCCTGCAGAAAAGGAAAATCGCGGCGGATTTTTAAAAGTTCTTCGTAACCAATACTAAAAGTATACAGGTCTTCATCTTCCGGTTTGTAATAAACCGTATTTCCTAAGGGATCTATGCACATGGAATGACCGCTGTGGTAAACCTCTTTGCCATCATGTCCGACCCGGTTGACACCGATAACATAGCTCTGGTTTTCGATGGCCCTTGCCGGGATAAGTGCTTTCCAGTGTGCAGTTCTTTTGTCGGGCCAGCTGGCAATGACAAGCAAAATGTCATAAGCTGCATTTTTATTACGCAGCCATACTGGAAAACGCAGGTCATAACAGGTGGCCAACCTAATTTTCCAACCTTTAAGTGTGACAGTCACCTGATCTTTGCCTGCAGCATAGTGTTTATCTTCTTCACCCATGCTAAACAGGTGTTTTTTGTCATAATAATTAAAATTTCCGTCAGGGAGCATCCAGATCATTCTGTTGTAATATTTTTCCTGCTCTTTAATGATCAGGCTGCCTGTAACCACACAATCATATTTACGGGCAGAATTTGCCATCCATTCCATGGTCTTGCCGTTCATTTCTTCGGCCAGGGCCTGGGCATTCATGCTGAAGCCCGTACTGAACATTTCGGGAAGGATGATGAGATCTGTTTTCTCTTTAACTCCGGAAGAAAGTCTTAAAGAAAGATTTTGAAGATTTTTATCTATGTTTTCCCAAAAAAGATAGGCCTGAAAAACGGTAATCTTCAGATTGCTGATGCTCAGGTGATTTGGTTGTTCCATATGCTGCTTGTAAGGGACTAAATTTATAAGGTGATTAATCTTTCAACGGCTTTTTCCAGGGTTTCTTGCTTTTTTGCAAAACAAAATCGTAAAACTTGGTGGTCTGTGTTCCTGATGTAAAAGGCCGAAACGGGGATGCTTGCCACACCTAAGTCTTTAATCAATCGTTTTGCAAAGTCCGTGTCCGCCTGATCTGTAATCCGGTTGTAAGTTACACATTGGAAATAAGAACCATGACATGGCAAAAGATCAAACTTGGTTTGGCTCATTAATTTACGGAACTGATCCCGTTTTTCCTGGAAAAAAGCGGAGAGTCCATTGTATACCGATGGCTTTTCAAGGTAGCTTGCTATACCTTTTTGCATGGGTGTATTTACGCTGAAAACATTAAACTGATGAATTTTTCTAAATTCCTTCATCAGCTGTACCGGCGCGAGACAGTATCCGATTTTCCATCCGGTGGCATGCAACAATTTTCCGAAGGAGGCAATTACGAAAGCTCTTTCACGCAACTCAGGATAGGCCGCAATGCTCAGGTGTTTTTTGCCATCATAAATCAGATGCTCGTAGACTTCATCACTCAGCAACAGGATATCTGTGTCTTTTGTCAGTTTAATAAGGGCGTCGATATCTTTTTGTGATAAAACAGCTCCTGTTGGATTATGAGGACTATTGAGGATGATCATTTTTGTATTGGCACTAAACAATCTTTTGACCATTTCCCAGTCAATTTCATAATCGGGCGGGGCCATATGATAAGGCTTGACCAGGGCGCCGAGCATTTTGATCGCAGGGGCATAGGAATCATAAGCAGGTTCAAATATAATCACCTCATCACCAGCTCCGATACAGGAACTCAGTGCGGTAAATATAGCCTGAGTGCCCCCGGCTGTAACAGTGACTTCGGTTTCAGGATGATAGTCTGAACCATAAAGATTGTTTGCCTTGGTTGCAATAAGTTCCCTCAGCGCCGGCAGTCCTGTCATGGGAGCATATTGGTTAAAACCTTCATTCATTGCTGTGCTCACCAGTTGAACCAGGTCGGGATCACAACTGTAATCAGGAAATCCCTGCGAAAGATTAATGGCTTTATGTTCTTCTGCCAATTTTGACATGACTGTAAAAATGGTTGTTCCGGTTCCAGGTAGTTTAGATTGAATAGATATCATGTTTAGCGAAAATAGAAATAATTTTATGCATTGCCGAAAGGGGGATGAGGAAAATAGGAAAAAGCAGCTCTTTATTTCAAAAAAAAATGATAATTTCAACCATGACTTTCAAGACAAAAGAGAGCAGGTTGCTATTGGTTTTAGGCTCATTCTTTGTAGCAAATGCAATATTATCTGAATTTATAGGCGTTAAAATTTTTTCCGTTGAAGGCACTCTTGGAATTAAACAGTTTGATATTAATCTTTTAGGGGTTCCTAAATTGTCTTTTAACATGTCTGCCGGAGTACTGACCTGGCCTTTTATCTTTATTATGACAGATATCATCAATGAGTATTTTGGGATCAGACAAGTGCGCTATTTATCTATACTGACTGCTATTTTGATCGCCTACGCTTTTTTTATCGTGGGAGGGGCGATGCTGTTGGATCCTTCTGATTTTTGGGTGAATCAAAACATCAACGGACACCAGTTAAATATGAATGACGCTTTTGCAGGTATATTTGGCCAGGGAATGTGGATCATTGTCGGGTCTATAGTGGCATTTTTAGTTGGACAAATGGCCGACGTACTTATTTTCCATAAAATTAAAAAAGTAACAGGGGAAAAGGCCTTGTGGCTCCGGGCAACGGGCTCAACATTGATTTCTCAGTTGATAGACAGTTTTGTGGTGATTTTTATCGCTTTTTATCTTAATCCCCAGTACCATTGGAGCTGGCAAATGGTTGCCGCTATTGGGCTAGTGAACTATACTTACAAGTTCGTGGTTGCTATTTTAATGACACCGATATTATATTTAGTCCATGGGATTATTGATGCTTATCTGGGTAAAGAACTTGCTCATAAACTGATCCGGATGTCAGCTAGAAATTAATTTTCAATTCTTTACCTTTGCTGCGAAATTGAGCAGAGACAGAAATGAACAGAATTGAACATATCCAGAAGGTGATAGAACCTTTAAGGCAGCAAATTATTAACCACAGGGTATACCAGGTCATTAATGATGTAGATGATCTCAGGGTATTTATGGAGCATCATGTTTACGCCGTATGGGATTTTATGTCATTGCTCAAGTCTTTACAGGTGAACCTTACCTGTACAAGTATTCCCTGGTTTCCTGTGGGATCAGCCAGTACCAGGTCCCTGATCAACGAAATTGTAGCAGGCGAAGAATCGGACGTAGATCAAGATGGCATTAAAAAGAGTCATTTTGAACTGTATTTAGAGGCTATGGAGCAATGTGGTGCAGACACTGCCGCTTTTGGACGTTTTTCAGAAAGTTTGAAGTTAAAACAAGACAGAACAGTTGCCTATGCTGCTGCAAGCACACCCGGGGCAGCGCAGGAATTTGTGAATTTTACTTTTAAACTCATAGAAAACAATAAACTGCATCAGCAATCCAGCGCTTTTACTTTTGGAAGGGAAGACTTAATTCCTAATATGTTTTTCTCTATTGTGAATGACCTGAATAAAAAATTTCCGGAACAGTTGTCTATTTTTAAATATTATCTGGAAAGGCATATAGAAGTTGATGGCGACCATCACAGCCACCTCGCATTGGAAATGACTGCTGAACTCTGCTCTGATAATGAAGCTTTCTGGGTGGAAGCAGAAAAAGCAGCGGTGGAATCACTACAAAAAAGGATCGTTTTATGGGAAGGTGCTTATCAGCAAATTTTAAAGCATAAAATGACAGTTTAATCTGTTTATACCGTACTTAAATAAATTACTATATTAGGGTCTTTGTCTGATTTGTTTCAGGATATATCTGAATGGACAAAGGCTCTTTTATGAAAAGATTTTTATTACCTCTCTTATTTTTTCTTGCGGTGCCGGCTTATGGACAAAATGAGCAGTCACCTGCTTTGGATCAGCTCAATAAAAGTATAGAGCAAAAGGACACATTTGACCAAGTTAAACTAAAACGCATTGCTGAGCTGGAGTCCAGGTTAAAGGATATAGCCATACCGGTTGAAAAATATGTGGTGTGTGCTGCCCTTTACAATGAATATAAATCCTTTAACTATGATAAAGCATTCCATTTTTCGCAGGAACTGCAGCAAATAGGCCACCGTTTGAAAGATCAGGTTAAAATTGCAGATGGAAAGATTAAGTTTGGGTTTATACTGCTCTCATCAGGCATGTTTAAGGAAACTTTTGATTCTTTAAACACCGTTAAGGTTAAAATACTTCCGGATAGTATTAAAAAGGAGTATTATTTTCTTCTGGCCAGGACCTATTATGATCTGGCTGATTTTGACAAAGACAAATATTATGCTCCAATATATAATAAAAGGGCAAGTGTTTACATAGACTCTGCAATTGCTTTATCTAAAGCAGGGTCTTATGACAAAATCTATAATACAGGCCTGAAATTATTAAAAATGGGAAGAAATGAAGAGTCTTCGGTTCTGTTAAAGCAATTGATCCGCAGTCAGAGGCTAACGGATCATCAACTGGCCGTAACAGCTTCTACGCTAAGTGATATTTATATTCAGAACGGTCAGAATAATGAAGCCATAAGTTTGTTGATCAGGGCAGCTATAGCCGATATTCATGAAAGTACCAAGGAAGCTGCAGCGATGCTTAACCTGGCACAGTTACTGCATAAAAAGGGTGACATTAAAAACGCGTACGTCTTTATTAATCAGGCAATGAACGATGCGGGATATTATGGAGCCAGGCAGCGGAAAATGCAGGTTAGTGCTATTCTGATGGTTATTGCAGGAGAAAAGATCAATTCTGTAGAAGAGCAGCGCCGGATTTTATTCATTTATGCTTCTTTATTGACGCTTCTGGTAGCTCTGATCATTTTGTTTGTTTTTATCATTTACAGGCAATTAAAAAAACTAAAAAAAGCAGATAAACTCATTCTGAGTGCCAATCATTCCCTGCAGGAAACCATTCACAAATTAAATGAAGCTGATAAAATTAAAGAAGAGTATATAGGCTATTATTTTAATCTGATTTCAGAGTACATTACCAAGCTTGATAAGTTTAAACGTTCGGTAAATAATAAACTGGTGACCAAGAGATTTGAAGACATTGAAATGTTGGTGAATAATATCAACCTGAAGAAAGAGAGGGAAGAGCTATTTCTGAACTTTGATAAAGCTTTTTTGACACTCTTTCCGGATTTTATTAAAGAATTCAATGCACTTTTTCCTCCTGAGCACCAGTTAAAACTTCATGCGGATCAATTGTTAAATACAGATCTTAGAATATTTGCGCTGGTCCGTTTAGGAATTACTGATACAGAAAAAATTGCCTGCATATTAGAATATTCTATGAATACCATCTATAATTACAAGGCAAGGATTAAAAGTAAGTCTCTAATTCCCAACGACGATTTCGAAGAGGCAATTTTAGCGATTGGCAGTATTTAAAGATAATTTGGTTTAGAAAAATTTGAGGGATAGCTTATTTTAAGTATTTTATCACTTTAGCCGGACAAAATATGTTTATATTCTATTTATATTTTGGGAAAAACTATTTTATCTAAGTTATTGTTTTTCAGTTGTTTGGGTTTGCGTTTGTCGAGATTTCGTTTATATTTTGATTTTGAAAATTGCGACTTGTTGTTTTATCAACTCTCTTTGGTTTGTATTTGACAGATCTTCTGATCCCGCCAAATATCCAAATATAAACCAAACCAAATATGAAACTGACGCGCAAACTCAAGCCTTTAGTACAATTCGTGTACTACAATTTTTTCAGCTTTTTTAAAAAAACTGATCTATTACTGGTTCATCCGGATCATTCTCCACTGTATCAATTAAACAAAATCAAACCATAACCAAATTAAACATGAAACGACAATTACTAAAACCACTGGTTTTTTGTTGTCTGTTCCTGCTCTTTGTCAATGGGGCTATTGCCCAGAAAATGACAGTTAACGGGAAAGTAACAGACACTAAAGGTGTACCTTTACCAGGAGTAAGCATCCAGGTTAAAGGTACAAATATTGGGCAGGTATCTGGTGCCCAGGGAGATTACTCTATCCAGTTGAACAATAAGTCTACCGATGTTCTGATCTTCTCGATTATTGGGTTTCAAAGCAAGGAAGTTAAAGCTTCTGCCAGTCTGACCACTGTTGAACTTCTGGAAGAAAATAAGCAGCTAACAGAGGTTGTGGTAGTAGGCTACGGGACCCAAAAACGAAAGGATGTTACCGGATCGATTAGTTCAGTAAAAGGAGAACTGTTTAAAAACCAGCCCGTCACTAATCCGACAGAAGCCATTCAGGGTAGGGTTGCCGGAGTTGATATTGTCAAAAATTCAGGTGCTCCCGATGCAACACCTTCTATTATTATCAGAGGTTTAACATCTTTAAGCCAACCTGCGCCTTTATATATTATTGATGGGGTAAGGGCACCGGACGGCAACAACCTGAATGTACAGGATATCGCTTCTATTGATGTGCTCAAAGATGCCAGCGCTGCTGCCATTTATGGTTCCGCAGCAGCGGGTGGAGTGATTGTGATTACCACAAAAAAGGGTAGCGGTGATCAGCCATCTATAAATTTTAATGCACGTTATGGTATAACCAAGCCTAAATTGGTGAAACTTCTTGACCGTGATGGCTTTATAAAATTACAAAACCTGATTCAGCCAAAGTATTTTAGTGCCGCCACCAGAACAGATACTTTATCTAATACCGATTGGGTGAAAGCGCTATATAATAACGCTCATGAACAGAATTACAACATCTCCGTAAGCGGGGCATCTCTGGTTGTCAATTATTTGGTTTCTGGTTTCTACAATAAACAAGAGGGGGTTTACATTAAGAACTTTTCCAATATTGCAGGAGCAAGGGTAAACACAGATTATAATTTAGGGAAGTATATTAAAATTGGTGAACAAATCGCTGTTTCACAACGGGAAACAGCACCGCCAATCGGTATAGAAGCCCAATTACATAATGCACCTTTCCGAACACTACCAATCATCCCTTTATATAATGCAGATGGTTCTTATGGAACAGTCCCAGGTGGTTACAATGGTTTTACCTTTGGTGGGCCAAACCCTCTGGCGACCGCTAATGCTGCCAGTGTTCAAAACTTCAAGAATAATTTCCAGGGAAATGTGTATGCCAGTATCACACTTCCATTCCATTTAAATTTCAGGACAACTTTTGGTTATTCTTACTATCATGAGAGCCAGGATTATTTTCAGGATTCCTTTACAGGGCCAGGAGGGGTAGGAAATAATTCACTAAATAAACAGGGAATAGACAGCAGACAATTGCTTAGCAATTATGTATTAACCTATGATCAGACTTTTGGAAAACACAATTTGAATGCCGTGGCTGGCTTTGAACAGATCAGCAGTAAGTATTTTAATACGAATGTAACGGCAACAAGTATTGGTTTACCGGGCTTTTCTATTATTCCAACTTCTGAAACAGGCTATGTTGTCAATGGAAAAACGGACAATAATGGTCTGATTAAATCTTTCTTCGGGCGTTTAAATTATAATTATGCCGGAAAATACTATTTATCTGGATCAATAAGGCAGGATGCTAACTTCACTGTTTTTGGGCCTAATAAACAAAAAGGCGTATTTCCAGCATTTTCGGCAGGATGGAACATTGCTGAAGAGCCTTTTTTTAAGGAAAGCTTGCCAGTAGTAAATACCCTTAAACTAAGGGGAAGTTATGGAGAACTGGGAAACAGTAACATATCGCCTTATAGTTTTCTGGCATTATACAGTCGTTTTACCAGTTTTGGCCAGGGCTCGGCCGGAGGTCAGAATTTTGCTCCGGGAACGCCACTTATTATCGCCAACACCTATGGCGCCATTCCAAATCCTGACTTGCATTGGGAAACAGTTAGAGAGACGAATCTGGGTTTAGATGGTGACTTGTTGGACCGAAAGCTTTACTTTACTGTAGAATGGTACAATAAGACAACCAAGGATCTTTTGTACGCACTTCCGGTTTCCCTCAGTTCAGGCATTACAAGCCCTTACCTGACCAATATTGGTTCTGTGAATAGTAAAGGGCTCGATCTGATGCTTGGATATCATGATAAAAAGGGAGATTTCGGTTATGACATTAGCATTACTGCAGGTTTCAACAGAAATAAAGTGATCAGTTTATCCGGGGTAACGACAGATGCACTCTATGATGGCTATAACTTTTACAATAATGGAGATGCCGGCTTCAATATTATGCCAAATCAAAGAATAACCATCAGTCAGGCTGGCTTGCCTTTTGGCTCTTTTTATGGCTATAAGGTGCTTGGAATATTCAAGACAGATGCAGAAGCATCCAAACAAATTGTAAACGGAAACCAGGCGCATGCCGGTGACCTGATTTATCAGAACATAGATGGCAATCCGGAAATTACCGCTGCCGACCGGCAGGTCATAGGCAATCCAAATCCTAAGTTGGTCTATGGCATTAACCTTCGTTTTAACTACAAGGGTTTTGATGCTGCACTATTGTTTAACGGGGTAGCAGGTGTTGATATTTTTAATGGTATTAAAGCCTATGAAATGTATCCTTTTGCAGATGGAAATACTTCTCCGAAAGTATTTGGAGCCTCTTTTTTGGGTAGTAATGGTTTAACCGATCAACCCAGGATTGGCATCCAGAACGGTGCAAATTTTAATCTTGATCCAAATCAGAACTATACTTCTGTAAACAGCTATTTTGTGGAAAAAGGAGATTACCTGAAATTGAAGAACCTGCAAATCGGTTATACTTTTTCAAACAATTTGCTCAACCGGATTAAAGTAAAAAGCGCCAGGGTATTTGTAATGGGGAATAACTTATTTACAATTACAAAATATAGTGGACTGGATCCTGAACTGGGCAGTGCTTTTTCTCAGGCAGGCTACGCAGGTCCGACCACCAGAGGAATAGATGCCGTATCTCAATATCCACAGACCAGAATTTACTCTGTAGGCTTAGATCTTAATTTTTAAACTTATTTAAACTTACGACGATGTATCATAAAATATATATGATTTTTTTCTTGCTGCTGGTTCTTACCGGCTGTAAAAAAGACCCCTCGCTGGTTGGGCCAACGGATGCTTATTCCACCAGTACCTATCCTAAAAGTATAAATGACCTTCAAAGTGTACTGGCTCCAGGTTACTCCAATTTAAGAAGTCTCGCCTTGTATGGTTTTGAACTTATGCCTAAGGCAATGGCGAATGCAGTCCATACCTCTAATGGAAACTATGGGGATGTGGTATGGAAAGAATGGATGAACAATAATTTAAGTGTTACCAATACCTTTTCTGCCAATGCCTGGAGCGCTTTGTATACCGGTGTAAAAAATTGCAATGTAACCTTACAGGCCGCTGATTTTTTTGAGCAAAATTATGCCAAACCTGCAGATTTGCAGATGATCAATTACATACGGGGACAGGCCTTGTTTTTAAGGGCTTTCTATTATTTTCAACTGGAGTGTTTTTATGGAGAAAGTTATATTAAAGGCACCATAGGGGCAGATAAAATGGGGGTTCCCCTTTATGATAAAATACCCGCCGATGTGGCCAGTACCCAACAACCCAGGGCAAAAACAAGACAGGTATGGGATTTTATCATAAGTGACCTTAAAAAATCAGCTGATCTCTTGAAGGGGAAAGTATGGTCTGGAGCAGACGTTGGCCGCGTGTCTGAGTGGGCTGCAAAAGGTTTACTCGGTAAAGCTTATGTTTTTACTGAAGACTGGACAAACGCAAAGACCGTGTTGCTGGATGTCATCCAGCACAGTAACAAATTTTTAATGCCTTATGATAAATACAGAAATGCCTTTGTAGGTATTACAGCTAACGAATTTAACGAAGAGTCTTTGTTTGAACTCAATGTAGATAAAGATGCCAAAGGAGATTATGGGCCATATGGAAATAATCCTAATGCGACAACACTGAATGGTATGATATGGTCTCCGAGTGCATTGGGCCTGGATGGAACCGAAACCAGCGCCAAAGGGCTTGGATATACGGGTAACGGCGACATACATGATCAAAATATTAAGCGATTTGGTTATCCCCTTGGCTATTATACGCTCGTTAATAATCCGAAATTTAATAGTGCAAAACCAGCAAGCTACAGCAATCCAAAAATGATTATGGATCCAGTTTATAAACAGGCCGCACAAAATGTACGAGATCAGAAACTGGCTGATCCAAGATTGTATGTAAATACAGTGCAGCCCTGGCTGGACTCTTTGAAGTTCGACGGATCTAATTGGGCACCAGTTTCAAAACCAGCTTATCTGGCAGGACAGTTGAATACTTATGGATGGGG
The DNA here is from genome assembly GCF_003208655.1 of Pedobacter nutrimenti. Lineage (GTDB taxonomy): Bacteria > Bacteroidota > Bacteroidia > Sphingobacteriales > Sphingobacteriaceae > Pedobacter > Pedobacter nutrimenti. The sequence continues at coordinate 492,821 of NZ_QKLU01000001.1, forward strand.
TTACCGTAAATATGCTGCCCTCGATTATCCGATTGAGACCGTACAGGCAGATGCTTGTAACTGGTATTTTTTAAGGTTGGCTGATGTTTTCCTGCTCTATGCAGAGGCGGCTAAAGGCTCCGGTGATCAGGGTACAGCGTTGGAGTATCTGAACAAAGTGAAGCGCCGTGCTTATGGTTATCCTGTCGACGCCCCTTCACCGGTAGATTATGGTAGCTTAACCGCCCAAACTAAAGCTATAGGTGACCCGGTCTTAGGAAATAATCCATTGTATTATGAAAGATGGGCAGAATTGTTTAATGAAGGACAGTGGTGGTTTGATGTTTGTCGCTGGCGACTGGGTAAATCGGAGGCGGCTTATTTTGGCTCTACACTTACAGTGAGCAACCTACAGTTTAATGAAAGTAAATCCTATTCCTGGCCAATCCCTCAGGATGAGTTTAATTCAAATGCTAAGATAGCAGGACAGCAAAATCCTGGTTACTAAACCTAATAAATACGCTTCTTTTTAACGGAGGCCCTGTTCTTTTTAATCAGGGATAGGGCCCCTTAAAACGGGAAAATTTCAAGAATAACGAAATCAATTACATGAAAAAATATGCCTTAGTTTTACTCTTCGGTCTTTTTGCTTTACAGCAGCTTTATGCTGTTCCAGACTCAACAGTTCTACATGTACAATTAAATAAAATAGGTTTGGAGTTTTATCTCGATGAGGTGGGACGTCCGGTTTACACTTTGAGTTTTGGTAAAGAAAAGGTTTTAAATCCCTCAGTTCTTGGTTTTGAGTTCACTGATGGGACTGGTTTTAATAAAAGCTTAAAGCTAACGGGGACCTCACGTCGTTCGGTTAATGAACAGTGGAAACCAGTGTGGGGGGAAAGTAACCAGATCAGAAATCATTATGAGGAATTGAAGGTTCAACTGCAACAACAAGAAAAACCTTTTCGAAAGATTAATCTCATCTTCAGGGTTTTTGAAGATGGGTTAGGTTTTAGGTATGAGTTTCCAAAACAAGTTGATTTAAAGTATTTTGTAGTTTCCCGTGAACTTACAGAGTTCAACATGACAGCGGACCACAAGGCTTTTTGGATACCGGGTGATTATGATACAAATGAATATTCCTATACTACTTCTGCCTTAAGCGAGGTGGACGCCTGGGCCGTGCAAAACAAAGCTACAGATATTGCCGTTAGGATCGTGCCGGATCAATATGCTGTTCAAACCCCTCTGATGCTAAAATCCGCAAAAGGTTTATACATTAACATCCATGAAGCTGCGTTGGTTAATTATCCTGCAATGCAACTTCATGTGGACAGAAGTCATTTTAAACTATCCGCCAATCTGGTCCCAGACGCTCTGGGAAATAAGGCTTATTTGCATGCTCCTTTTAGTACGCCCTGGAGAACAGTTATCGTGAGTGATCATGCAGAAGATATACTCGCCTCAAAAATGATTTTGAATTTGAACGAACCTTCGACGATAAAAGAGACAAATTGGATAAAACCTATGAAATTTGTCGGAGTGTGGTGGGAAATGCAGACCGGGAAAAGCACATGGAGTTATGCATCAAGTTTAGATAGTGTGAACACAAATGGAGAATTGATCCCTAGCGGAAAACATGGAGCCAATACGAATAATGTAAAAAGATATATAGATTTTGCTGCAAAAAATGGGATAGAAGGGGTTTTGGTAGAGGGCTGGAATACCGGATGGGAAGATTGGTTCGGAAATTGGAAGGAAAATGTTTTTGATTTTGTAACACCCTATCCTGACTTTGATGTTCGTGCAATTGCAGATTATGCACATTCTAAAGGCATTAAGATGATTATGCATAATGAGACCTCTGGGTCTGCAACAACCTATGAGCGTTATCTGGATACCGCTTTTCGTTTTATGAATAAATATGCTTATCCGGCGGTGAAAACAGGTTATGTTGGAAAAATTATCCCACGTGGGGAACATCATGATGGCCAATGGATGGTTAACCACTATGAAAGAGTGGCACAGAAGGCTGCTGAATATAAAGTAATGCTGGATTCTCATGAACCAAACCGGCCAACGGGTTTGCACAGAACTTATCCGAACTGGATGGCTTACGAATCGGGGAGGGGAAATGAATACAATGCTTTTAGTAATGGCAATCATTTGGACCATGAAACCATTCTGCCTTTTACCAGGTTAATGGGAGGGCCAATGGATTATACTCCGGGTATATTTAAATTAAAAGGTTATGCGCAGGCCGATTCTAAAAGACAGGTACACAGTACCTTGGCTAAGCAGTTGGCCTTGTATATAACCATTTATAGTCCTTTGCAGATGGTTGCTGACCTGCCGGAGAACTATGAAAACTATCCGGATGCTTTTGAGTTTATAAAGCATGTTGCAGTAGACTGGGATGAAACAAAAATTCTGGAGGCAGAGCCTGGGAGTTACATTAGTATTGCCCGAAAAGCAAAAGGAAAAGAAGAATGGTTTATTGGCACAATTACAAATGAGAACTCCAGAGAAATGGTTGTTCGAATGAATTTTTTAGACAAAGGAAAAAAATATCTGGCTACCATTTATCGGGATGGAGACAAAGCACATTGGAAAAACAATCCTGAATCTTATAAAATTGATGAGGTTAAGATAGATGCTTCGTCAGTTTTAAAACTCAGACTTGCCGAGGGAGGAGGGGCCGCAATAGAAATTCGCTGCTTATCTGTAAAGTAATTGGGTATAAATAGAATAAAAGAAGGGCCTTTAAAGGCCCTTCTTTTATTCTGCTGCCTGGTCGATATTGAGTTTTATTTCGTGATCAGAAATGGTAATCAATCTTTCTTTATATAAACCTCCTATTACCTTTTTAAAGGCGTTTTTACTGAGTTTAAAGCGATTGTAAATATCTTCTGGAGAACTTTTATCACCCAGATATATAATGCCTTTACTTTCTTTGAGTTCTTCCAGTACCATATCTTTATTTTCCAGAATATGGCTATAACCCATAGGCTGAAGACTTAGGTCTATTTTACCGTCTACCCTGATTTTTTTTATCCATCCTTTTCTGATTTCACCGGGATTCAGCTCATCAAAGAGCTCATTGGTATATAATAATCCGATGTATTTGTTGTCTACTATAGCATTAAACCCCAGATCAGAACGGTCAACTATTAATAAACTAACTTCATCTCCTTCTTCAAGATCCAAGTCTTCTTCTTCTGCAAAATTACTTAGCCTGGACGAAGCAAGCATCCGGTCATTGCTTTCATCAAGATATACATAAACTACATGCTGGTCTCCTTTGAACATAGGTCTTTTCTGCTCCCTCTGAGGAACATACAGATCCTTGTCTATGCCAAGATCCATAAATATGCCATCCTCGCCATCGGCAACAACCCGCAGGTAAGCGAAATCCCCTACACAAGCTAGTGGTCTTTTTGTTGTTGCAAGCAAGCGCCCGTCCTTATGGACGTAGACAAATACATTCAGGTTTTGTCCGGTTTCGGTATCTGCCGGAACCAGATGGTAAGGCAACAAAACTTCTTTATCCCCGTCTGTTAGTATCAGGCCATGTTCTGTTTTGTTAATGACCCTTAAATCGTTATATTGTCCAATTGCTATCATTTCTGTTTGATTAAACCACTTTTTATACAGCAGCTGTATTATTTAGAAAGCAAAGGTAATAAACTGTCTGTCCTTTATAGGATGATCTGTATTATAAAAAGGCTTTAATTTTTTGCATCTATCCCAAAAATCATTTTCTACTTAGGCATCCTGTAAGGCATCATTGGCTTCATCCGCGGCCCCTTTAATTTTTGATTTAACTTCTTCCTTTGCTTTATGCAGTTTGTTTGCAGCTTTTTTCTTGACTTCATTCAGAATTTTATCTGTGTTTTGGGCTGCGTCATTTCCTTCTGCATGTAATTTGTTTTTAACCCGCTGGACCTTGTCTTTAAAGGTTTCTGCTAAATCACCCGCTTTGTCCGCTATTTTTCCTCTGGTATTTTCTCCGCTTTGAGGTGCAAATAATATTCCAACAACTGCCCCAACAGCAAGGCCAGCCAGCAGTGCAACCACTGGCATTGTGGAATCTGCTTTATAAGAGCTGCAGGCGGATAGTAATTTCTTTAATTTCATGTTTTAATGATTTAATGTTTTTCAGAAGTTTTTTGTTCCATTTATTCTCAAGCATCCTTGATTGAACCTTTACCAGATGGATCAAGGAGCCTGGTATAGAACAGCCAAATACTTTCGAGTGTTTTGATTAAATGAAAAAGTAGTTATAAGATCATAATTTAGTATTGAGGGTAAATCGTTTACGGGATTACTTACATTTGTGCTTTATAATAGAACCGATGGTTCTTTTCCCTTACCTTTTAAAAAATGATCAGCAGAAATAAGCACAGAATCTTTTTGAGTCTTTTTTTCTTTATGTCGGGCTTTAGTTTTTCTACCTGGGCATCCAGGATACCAACTATTAAAGCTGCATTTAATTTTAATGAAGCAGAACTTGGAACAATTCTTTTTGCGCTTCCAATTGGCTCATTAATGGGGTTGCCAATTTCAGGTTGGCTGGTCTCCAAATTCAACAGCCGTATACCTCTGGCGGTTGGGTATGGTTTGAATACAATTTCTTTGACACTGATTGGTTTTGCAACAAATACTGTAAGTTTAGTTGCAGCAGTAATCCTTTTTGCTTTTACAACTAGAATTTTTAATATTTCTGTAAACACTCAAGCAATTACACTACAAAAACAATACGACAGGAAAATTATTGGTTCTTTTCATGGTTTCTGGAGTACAGGTGGAATTGCAGGAATTGCATTTTCTACTTTTATGCTGGCACTCAATATCAGCCTGCAAACCCATTTTATTATTGTTGGAGCTGTAGCATTAATCATAACATGCTATGCTTTTCAATTTTTACTAAAAGGGGATCGATCTGAAAAAGGCAATAAAATCGTGCTGAGTAAACCAGATCCATATATTCTGTATCTGGGATTGGTTGTGTTTTTTTCTGCCATTTGTGAAGGGGGTATGTTTGATTGGAGTGGTATTTATTTTCAGGAAGTCATTAAAGTAAAGATATTTACCTATGGCTATTTGATCTTCATGACATTTATGGCTTTATCCAGATTTATTTCTGATTTGCTTATTGAAAAAATTGGTATGCCATCTTCTTACATAATGAGTGCGATTTTTATTGTATCTGGTATTTCAATGGCGATTATCTTTCCATATTTCTGGACAGCAATGATTGGCTTTTCCCTGGTCGGATTTGGAACAGCAGCCGTTGTACCGATGTCTTATGCCTTAGCGGGTGCCTCCAAAAAATATTCTCCTGGAATGGCCATTTCAATTATTGCTACTTATGCCATTACAGGTATGCTGCTGGGACCGCCATTGATCGGATATCTTGCTCATGCTTTTAATTTAAGGGTATCTTTTGTCGTTTTTGGAATATGTGGCTTAATGCTTGTTCCTATTACACAGCTATTTTTCAGGTACCGTGATTCCATCGAAAGATCAATAAGTTAAAGTGGCATAAACTCCTGCTGAAACATTACATTTAGGCTGGAATAGGGTTGGTAGGATTTTTTTGGTCAAAGAATTGCTTGTTTAGAAAATTACTGATCTGATTTTAACGTTGACAATTGATTCTATGCCACGCTGGATAAAAATTACACTTAGGGTATTTGCGGTTTTTATAGTACTGATCGTACTTGTTTTTACAGTTTTAGGGCTTTATGTAAACAGCCATAAAAAACAGTTATTGGCATCCATTACAAAAAAGTTAAATGAAAATTTAAATGGTTCTTTAACTGTTGGAGATATGGATCCCTCTTTTTTTAGTGGATTCCCAGGCGTTTCACTGGCTTTAAAAGATGTCGTTATAAAAGATGAACAATGGACTGTTCACCATCATAAATTACTTGAGGCTAAAAGTTTCAAGGTAGCGGTGAATGTCATTGCATTGCTTAAAGGAACCATCGAAATTAAAAAAATAGACATCAATCATGCGGCTGTATACCTGTATACAGACAGTAGCGGTTATACTAACACTGCTGTTTTTAAAAAGAAGGAGGAAGAAAAAAGAGCGGCAGATAAAAGAAGTGCTTCAGCAGAGTTCAGACGTTTTTCTTTAAACCAGGTCAGTTTTGTTCTGGACAATCAAAAAGGTGGAAAACTTTTTCAGTTTGAAGTGGATAAACTGGATGGAAAAATGGATTATCCTTTGTTAGGTGGCTGGCACGCAGATTTGAACTTAAAAGTATTGGTTAAAAGTCTCGCTTTTAATACTAAAAAAGGCAGTTTTGTAAAGAATCAGTTATTGGATGGACCGTTTTCGATTGATTATGACCAGTCTAAAGAACTGATCACCGTGGCAGAAAATCCCTTAAAAATAGGAAGTGAAAATTTTCGGATCGGAGCAAAGTTTTTGATTGGAAATGGTCCTGCTGACTTTACAATTAATATTAAAGCCCCCGAAATTTTATGGAGCCATGCGGCTGCTTTATTGTCTCCTAATATTACAGCTAAATTGAATATGTTTAACCTTGAAGCACCTATTAAGGTCAGCTGTGATCTGATTGGAAATATGGGGGCCGGGGGAGATCCCTCTATTGATGTAAAAGCGATAGTTAGAAAAAACTTATTGACTACGCCCGGAGGAAAGATTCAAGATTGTAATTTTGATGGTTTCTATACAAATGGCTATGTGAAGGGAAGAGGTTTTGACGATGCAAATTCGGCGGTGAAACTTTACCAATTTTCTGGAGATTATAATTCAATCCCGTTTTCGATTGATACGGCTGCAATCGTCAATTTAGAGCGTCCAATTGCTACGGGGGTATTCAAATCAAAATTCGAGATCAGTAAACTTAATCAATTGATTGGGCCCGAACTATTGAAATTTGGCAAAGGTAATGCAGATGTCAAGCTTAATTATAAAGCAGATATTGTAAATTTTCAGTTGACCAAACCTTATGTTCAGGGCTTTATAAATATTCAGAATGCAGATGTGGATTATGTACCCAGAAAACTGAATTTTAAGAACACAGCCATTTCGCTTGACTTTACAGAGAAAGACTTGTTTATTAAAAATATCAGACTTCAAAGTGGTAAAAGTATTGTCTATATGGAGGGCGCTATCCAGAATTTTCTGAACTTATATTATAATGCACCAGAGAAAATTATGTTAAACTGGAGGATCCGGAGCCCACAATTGTATTTGGGTGAATTTATCGGTTTTCTAAATGGAAGAAAACCAGTGTCCAGCCAAAAAACAAAACAAAGTAAAACGACTTTTTCTGAGGACTTAAATACGGTGTTCGATAAGAGTAATGTAAACATGCACATCGCGGTAGATAAAGTTTATTACAAAAAGTTTCTTGCTACGGAAGCAAAGGCTGATTTGTTGCTTTCGCAATTGGGCATGACCATTAAGAACGTAAGCGTAAAACATGCTGGGGGTGCCTTAATGATGAACGGCAGTCTATTTCAAAAAGGATCAGGTAACCATTTTTCCTTAAATGCCACAGTCGACAATGTTGATATTAGAAATTTCTTTTACTCTTTTGATGATTTTGGTTTAAAATCGCTAACTTCCAAAAATTTGAAAGGATTTTTATTTTCTAAAGCAAAGATCACAGGAGTTATTACCGAACGTGGAGATGTTCTAAAGAATTCTATTGACGGTAATATCGTATTTGATTTAAAGAGGGGGGCATTGCTGGATTTTGATCCCATTACCAGCGTTGGAAAGTTTGCTTTTCCACTTAGGGACCTGAATAATATTACCTTTAGCAATCTCAATGGAAACTTTGATCTCAACGGTGAAAAGATAAAGATCAACCCTATGCAAATCAGTTCAAGTGTATTGAATATGAATGTTGCTGGCGTGTATTCTCTCGGTAAGGGAACGAATATTGCATTGGATGTGCCACTGAGAAATCCGAAGAAAGATGCCTCTCTTGCCAGCGAGGAAAGGAAAGAGAAAAGAATGAAGGGGATTGTCCTGCATATTTTAGCAACTGATGGAGAAAATGGTAAGATTAAGTTTAAATGGAATAAAAATCATGATTAGAATTTAACTGTTCAGAAGGTTTTCCATCACAACGGTGTCCATTAAAATTTATTGATCGGGCTTAAGTTATTTCTTTAGACGTAAATTCAATTAAAATTTGCTTAGATTTAATTTCAAAATTAATCTGAAATGAAAAACAAAATTTATGTACTGTTCTATGCTGCTGCTGTGTTTGTTGCCTGCAAAGCCCCGAACAAGCAAGCTGCCACAACAGAAAACAAAAACTTTGCAAGTTTATGTGATAAATACTATGAAGATGGCTTGAAACTTTATCCTTTAAACGCAACTTATGCAGGGGACAATAGATATAATGATCTTTTACCCAATGAATATTCTGAGGCATTTATTAAGGAAAGTAAAACTTTTTATCAAGATTACCTGGACAGTCTTCAGCACTATAACAGGGAAGAGCTCAACGAAAACGACAAACTTTCTTATGATGTTTTGAAAGACCAGCTGGAGATCAATTTGGAAGGTTTTAAATATCATTTTGAATATCTGCCTTTTAACCAGATGTTTGCCTTGCCGCTTACTTTTGGTCAATTGGGTTCTGGCACCGGGGCCCAGCCTTTTAAAACAGTAAAAGATTATGACAATTGGCTAAAACGTGTGTCTGCTTTTTCTCTTTGGGCAGACACAGCGGTTGGGAACTTCAGAAAAGGCATCAAATCTGGTATTGTCCTGCCTAAAGCGCTTGTGATTAAAATGTATCCTCAAATGTATAGCATGGTGGTGGATGATCCAGTAAAGAGTTTGTTTTATGGACCTATAAGTCTGATGCCAAAAGATTTTTCTGCTGTTGATAAAAAACGACTAACTGAAGCGTACAAAGCTGCTATACTTCAGCAAATTGTTCCTACTTACAAAAAGCTTGGTGATTTTCTGAAAAACGAATACCTGCCAAAGGCAAGAACAACATCTGGATTTTCTGCTATGCCAACAGGAACGGAAATGTATAAATACCTGGTGCGGCAGCAAACTACCACCACTAAAAGCCCGGAAGAGATTTATCAGACTGGCTTAAAAGAAGTAGCAAGGATTAAGGCTCAAATGGATAGCATAAAAAACAAGGTTGGATTTAAAGGGGATTTAAATGCTTTTTTTGAGTATATGAGAACGGATCCAAAATTTATGCCTTACAAAACACCGGCAGAGGTTTTGTCTGCTTTTGAGAATATTCATAAACGGATGGAACCAAACTTAAAGAAGATGTTTAACCATACGCCTAAAACCCCATTTGAAATTAGACAAACAGAAGCGTTCAGGGCTGCATCCGCAAGCGCTGAATATAATCAAGGTTCTGCAGATGGTAAAAGGCCCGGAATATTTTATGTGCCTATATTGGATGCAACAAAGTTCAACACGACCTCGGGTATGGAATCCCTGTTTCTTCATGAAGCTATTCCAGGTCATCATTATCAAATTTCTTTAACACAAGAGAATACCTCTTTACCAAAATTCAGGAGATTTGGTATGCACAATGCATATGTGGAGGGATGGGCACTATATTGTGAGTCTTTAGGTAAAGAACTGGGGCTGTACACTGATCCTTATCAGCATATGGGTGCTTTGGGAGATGAAATGCATAGGGCCATCCGTTTGGTGGTAGATGTGGCTATTCACACAAAAAATATGACCAGAGAGCAGGCCATCAAATATATGATGGACAATGAGGCCATTAATGAACAAGGCGCAACTGCCGAAATTGAAAGGTATATGGGGATACCTGCCCAAGCCTTAGGTTATAAGACAGGGTCTATGAAAATTCGAGAATTAAGATCAAGATATGAACATCATCTAGGGAATAAATTTAACCTCGCGGAGTTTCATGACCAGGTACTTAAGGATGGTTCTTTACCATTGAGTGTGTTCGAACATAAAATGGACGATTGGGCGGCAACAAAGAAGTAAGGAAATTTAACTTTTCCTTAATGATAACTATTCAATGAATTAAAAACTGAATACTAATATTGACTAGTATTGTAAAATGCCCCTTGTACAATGGAATTTAAAAAGACATTAAAAACAGATAGATCCAAATATTTTAAATCTGATGATGAATACAAAAAATCATAAATAATGCGAAAAAGTATTCATGTTGTTGAAGATGATGAAGACATCAGGGACATTATCGGGTTTACTTTAGCAGAAGCAAATTATCTTGTCACTTCTTCGGCAACTGCGCTTGATTTTAAAAAATACATCAGACATGCTGAGCCAGATTTGATTTTGATGGACATCAGGTTACCAGACGGGGATGGTTTACAGCTGTGCAGAAATTTAAGAGAAGGTCTTAAAACAAGAGAAATACCTGTTATTCTTATGTCAGCTCATTTTCCTAAAGAAGAGATGGCAAAATTAAAGCTTGCAAATGATTTTTTGAGTAAACCATTTGAATTGAGGACCTTGTTGAAGAGAATTGAAAATAATATAAAGCAAGAATAATCTACAGGTAGGAATGGAGCTTTGACCGAATGCGAAATGCTTAATTTTTACAAACTATTTAGAGCATTCAATTGTTATGTAGGCATAAATAAAAATAGTATAACTTACACTCACATTGCAAATTAAACGTAATATTTAGTTACCTTTGTGGAAATTTTTAAACATTAATGAAGATATTTATCACAGGCCTTCCTTTAGAAGTAGGGGAAGATGAGTTAACAGCCGTATTTGGTGATTTCGGTCAAGTAAAATCACTTAGGATTATCAAAGATCGCGAAACTGGTCAGAGCCGTGGTTTTGGTTTTGTTGAAATGCCAAACGACGAGGAAGCTAAGGAAGCCATTAAAAGAATGAATGGTGGCGATTATAATGGTAATCGTATTAAAGTTGCTGAAGCACAAGAAAAACCAAATACCGGCGGAAATGCAGGAGGTGGCTTCAAACGCAACAACAACAGAGAAAGAAGCTTTTAATTGAGCTTTTGCTTACACAAGATCTGCAATTAAAATATAATAGCCAGCCGTAGCTACTACGGCTGGCTATCTTTTTATTAAAAAATAGTAAGGGTTATTGATGCTTAAAAGGTATAAAGCTTTCTGTTTGGTTTTTTTGATGGCTTATCTATCTGAACTTGTGTTGAGGTATTTAAAATTTCATGTCCCGGCTTTGTTGATACAATCTGTAGTTTCATTAATGCTACTCGCTTTTTTTGTGAATGTAACCAAATTACGGGGGCGTTTTCATAAAAGATTCTTTACGGGAATGATTTTTATGGCATTATCGGACTTGTTTTTTATGGCCGATGTTTCCTGGTTTTTGTATGCACTCATTGGATTCTTACTGGGCAATTTATTTTATACCAGGGCATTTTATCTTGATTTTCTTTCTGCCCAGGAACTGGATAAAAGAGTGGCCAGAATTGCAATTGCCTGCTGTAGTCTGGGAAGTATTGCTTTTTATCTTTATCTCCGGCCTTATCTGGGGAATATGAAACTACCTGTGATGGTTTACATTTTTGTGATGGCCATGATGCTGATGATGTCTGCATTCCGACGTTTGAGGGTCAATGAAATCAGTTTTAACCTCGTTTTTGCAGGGGCATTATTTTTAGCGTTCTCTGATGTGTTATTGGCCCATTTCAAATTTGTTGTTCCCTTGTCTGGTTCGAATGTCTTTGTTGGTGCAATTTATATGCTTGCCCAATTTTTGCTGGTTATGGGTGCTGCGGAGCGGAAACTTCTTTCTCCAACACCTTAAAGCTTAACGACAAACGTTCCCCATGTTCGTCAACTAGGGTGAGGGTGTGCTGACCAGCTACCGGACTTACGGCCAGTTGATGAAAATTTTTTGTTGTGGCAATATACTCTCCATCAATATGCCAGTAGATCTTAATGTTCTGCTCTCGGTGAGTTGCATTTAAAACAACTTTACCCCTGGTACCATCCAGCTCGAGTGGGATATACACAGCGGTGTTGTTCTTAGGATAGATCATGTCCATTACATAATTGTTTCCGTTCAAACCACAACCTGGTTTGAACGGAGGTAAGGGCTTATAATCACTGTTTTTTATTCTATAATAATATTCCATCGAAGGCGGAAGTACAAACCAAGATTTATGAAGCATAGAAACCGTTGATTCACAATCGTCTGTAACCTGCCATTTACCACTTGCATCCAAGTGTATAAGCTTATGGTAGGGACAGATATTGGTTTTTTGACCAGCTGCTGGAACGAATTCTTCTACCTGGTCCGGACAATTTTCGCCGGCTTTATAGCCACTTTGTTTACATATACGGATTTTCTTTAATTTGGTTTTGGGGGCCTGAAACCATTTGTCATTAGGAAGCTGACGGAAAATATCAAAAAGAACCGGGGCAGCGGTATCAATACCGGTTAATCCTGGACGCCCTTCTCCATCAGCGTTACCAACCCAAACACAGACCACATATTTAGGTGTTAAACCAATGGCCCAGCCGTCTCGGAAACCGAAACTTGTTCCGGTTTTCCAGGCCACACGTCTGGAGGAGGAAAACTGCTCCCACAAGCCTTCATCGCCTGGACGCATGAGTTCTTCCATGGCATTAAATGTTGACCATATTGAAGCATGATCAAATACGGAATTCACCTCAGTTTCATGTTCAAAATCCTGCTTCTTTTTTTCGCTAACATACAAAGGTGGATCGTAATCATGAGAATTATATCTGCCGGCATAGTCATTGAAATGGTTCAATGTCCTGGCCATACCCAGATAAGTCCTGGCCAGATCCCACATGGTCACTTCACTACCACCCAGAATAAGAGATAGACCATAATAATCAGAGGGTTTTGTCAACGTGGTAAAATGAAGTTGCTTGAGCTTATCGTAAAACCTTTGATACCTATAGGTTTGAAGCATCCTGACTGCGGGAATATTTAAGGAGCGGCTTAAAGCCCGGTCAGCAGGAATGGCCCCATCATAACCCAGATCAAAATTTTGAGGAGAATAACCTCCAATTTGAGTTGGAATATCGGGAATAAGTGTATGAGGAAGAATAAAACCATCTGTTAGCATACTGGCGTAAAGTAAGGGCTTTAGTGTACTGCCAGGACTTCTTGGTGCTTTTATCATATCTACATGGCTTTCTAGCTCTGTATTATCTGGTTGATAAATATTACCTGCATAGCTAAGGACCGAACCATTATTTACATCCAGTACCAATGCTGCGATGTTATTAATGTCATTAGAGCGGTACCGGTTGTTATAACGTTTTAGAAGGTTATTGATTTTGAGTTGAAGTTCATAATCCAGAGTGGATTTTATACGGGTACCGGATATCCCTAAAGCCGATTTTTCTTGTTTAAATCGATTGAGTAGATGAGGAGCATTTTGTGGCAATGGTTGTGGTTTAGCCGGAATAGGTTCAAACTTTGATAGATTTGCTGTTTGCTGATCAATAAATTTTAATTTTGCGAGTTTGTCTAAAAGATCATTCCTTTTTTTTATCAGTCTGGAAGAGTTTTTGCCGGGATGTACAAGAGCAGGGCTATTGGGTAGTACGGCCAGTGTAGCCATTTCCCCCCAGGACAAAGAAGATGCATTTCTTCCGAAATACCTCCATGCTGCTGCGTCCAGACCTACTACATTACTTCCAAAAGGAGCATTTTGAGCATACAAGCCTAAAATTTCATTTTTTGAGTAACGAATTTCCAATCTCAAAGCAAGTAACATTTCAATCAATTTCTGCCAGAAGGTCCGGTCTTCTTTCCGATAAAGACGGATGACTTGCATGGAAATGGTACTGCCACCACTAACTACACTTTTTGCCTTGAAATTTTGTATCGTTGCCCTGGTCATAGCCACAGGATCTACTCCAGGGTGGCTATAAAATCTTTTATCCTCAAATGCAATAATACATTTTGAGAATTTTTCTGGTATACTGTCCGCAGCCGGGAAACGCCATTGACCATCCTTAGCAATTGCGGCACTAAGTAATTCACCATTTGAAGCCTCAACAACAAAAGAAGTTGGCGCTATAAATAACCGGGAGGGAAGTATGAACCAGAAGATCAAAAATAAGATCAAACAAATCAGATCACTTATCCAGAATACTGGTTCATACTTAAATTTTTTACCCATTCTACTTGATTACCTGTACCCATTTACCGGCTTGCGTGGCACTAATGTTATTATTGTACATAGCTTCAGTTTGCACTGCAGAAAGGTAATACCTGCCAATGTACGAAGCATTTAACAGTACTTTATAGGTAACTGTTTCATTTTCACGAAGATTGAAATAAGTAAATACCCTGTCATCCCTAATGTCCCTATAGGTGTAAGCTGAAGAAGAAAGTATGTTTTCATTATCACTTAACCTGGTATTGATAATTTCCCAGCCGGAAGGAAAAATCTGAGTGAGTGCCATTTGCTCATAGGGCCCCATTTTTCCTGGATTCTTAATTACAACTTCTGCGTAAAAATCCAGTCCTTGCTTGAGGGTTGCCGGATCAATAGGTTTTCCATTTAACAACTTATAAGAAACGCTCATGTTCAGTGTTTCTGGATTATTCGGTAAAAAATTATTCTGATCTGCGGCTGGCTGCCCCTGAAGGATTAGTCTGGCAAAAAGAACTTTGTTTCCGGTATTATTGATCACAAGGTTCTTGGCTTTGAAAGAAAGCCCCGTTGTACTGATGTATTGGTCGGTATTGACATTGCCCTTTTTGCCATCAATAACATAGGTGTAGTTCAACTTATTGTTTTGAGAGGTCTGTCCACAGAATTTTGCAATGGAAAGTAAACTATAAGCTGTTGTTTGTGTGCTGTACCAGTCATCTTTACCCAGTTTTGCTGCAATAGGTTGCAGGAGTTGTGCAGCCTTGGCTTTTTGTCCCATTAAGGTTAAAGTTTCCATAATCATTGCGTCGTCCCGAAGATCTGAACCATAGGTTCCGCCCAATTGGGTATAAGGCTTAACATTGGTCTCGAGTCCTCTGATTAATTGATTTGCAGCATCCGTTTGCCCTGCTAACTTGTAGGCTGCTGCAAGTCTCCATTTGGCTGGTACAGAGATATATTGAAAGCCTTTTAATCTGTTCATGGCTGCCATGTCTGTTCTTTTAGCCAAAGCAAGTACATATAAACGATAAGCTTGTGATAAATCACCGCCATAGAAATTGGTACTGTTTGGTGCCCAGGCACTCGCTTTACTTTTAAGATAGCGTAAGAGTTCGTCCATTAGTCCAACGGGAATAGTATAGCCGGCATTTTGGGCTTCTACAAGGAAATGCCCAGCATAATTACTGCCCCATTCATCTGATGAACCAGCGCCTGGCCAGTAACCAAGACCACCATCACTTGTCTGGAAATTTTTAAGTCTCTGTATACCAGCTTTAATGTTTTTCTCCGTCTGCGCTTTTTGTTGTGCATTAAGCTGTGTTAATTTATCTATAAACAGTTGTGGAAACACTGCAGAGGTAGTTTGCTCTACGCAACCATGTGGATATTGCATCAGATAGTCCAGCCTCTTTTTGAGATTCAGGGGAGGAATTGATGAAATTTCTATTGCTCCTGAATTTGTACCAGCCATACCTATACCATTGTAGCTTTGAGTCCAGCTTTTACCTGGTTCTATTGTAGCAGAAACAACATTTGTTATGTAAGGATTTGGATTTCTGATGTCAATTTCAACATCATAAACTGCTTTTTCAGCACCACTTTGGGCTATAATTTTTACTTTTCCGATGCCACTGATTTCTGGTGCTTTAATTTCGAAGTAAGCCATTTGCTCACCAGGTTGTTTGTATTGTAACTGGATGGTTTTTGCCCCATCTACCTGCAAATTTTGTGTTTGAATCTGAAGGGTAACATTTTTTAGGCTCTTTTCAGTGGCAAAGACAGTAGCAGGGAGAGTGAAATGCTCTCCTGGACCAATCACCCGAGGAAGGGTTGCCAGTAGCATAAGGGGCCTTTTAACCTGAACTGATTTTTCCTGAAATCCATAGGCGCCGTCTTGTCCTGCAACAACCATGGCACGTACTGCACCAATATATTGAGGCAGTTTAAAGTGATGGGTTTTGCTCTCTCCTTTGGCAATTGCAAATGGACCAAGAAAAGTAACCACGGGTTTGAACCTGTTTGCTTTCGCGGGATTAAGATTTTTATTGATACTGCCATCACCACCTATACTCAAAATGCGTTCAAGATTGCCTCCCCAGGCCCCCAGAACATAATCAAAAAGATCCCAGGTTTTTACTCCAAGTCCTTCTCTTGCATAAAAAACAGCATGTGGATCTGGTGTTTTAAAGCGGGTAAGATCAAGGAGTCCTTCATCCACCAGTGCAATGGTATAGGTCATTGCCTTGCCGTTTTGTTCGCTGACATTAATGGTGTTGTCCGTTTCGGGTTTAATTTTATCAGCCATTTTGATGATTGGTTTCAAAATGGTTTCAGGATCCTCAATAGTTAAAGGAATAGCTCCATACATCCGAATAGGCAGGTCATTAACCGTTTGGGCGTGGGGCTGTAACAACGTTACATTGGCGAAAACATTAGGAGTCATGTTTTTTTCCGCTTTAAATTTGAACTGAGTTTGCCCTGTCTTAGTTTCTGTCCAGAACGTTTTTAGTACCCTGCTGCCATTTTCTATTGAAATTAAAGCCCTTCCTCCTTTACCGGAAGGAATGGTAAGAACAATATCTTCACCCACTTTGAATTTCGTTTTATTGGCCGTAAAAGAGAGCATCGAAGCTTCAGTTGGATTATTGGCTTGCTCTCTTTGTGCCCAGCCCGGCCAGTCAATATAGACATCTTTTCCAGTTACATGAGCACCATTCTGACCTCTGACTAAAATCAAATAACGCCCCCATTCGGGTTCGTTCATTCTTAAGGTCCAGGCTCCTTTTCCATTATGGAGAACTACTGTGGTTTTTTTTATGAGTTTATTGTATTGGTTCTGGGTAAAGTTTGCATACACATCCTGATTGTCCTGTTGCCACCACCAACGCCATTGAACTTTATAAAGTTCTACCTCTACAGAGCTGCTATTGCCCAATAATTTTCCATCTCTGTCAACGTTGACAATATCTATCTGGTGGTCCTTACCAGTAACGAGCATTCCGCTGAGCCTTTCACCTTCGGGAGTTTTTATTCCGTAATAATGATCATAAACATGATACGGAATACTGAAATTATCAATGCTGAAATTACCTCCGGCCTCAAAGACTTTTGTACTAAAATTAGCCTTAAGCATTCCAGGGGCATTTTTGTTTTCATTCAGATTGGTGTTTATTACAGCTGTTCCATTTTCATTTAATGTTCCTTCGAATATGGTTTTAACCTGTGACTGATAACTCACTGTTGGATTGTCAAATGTATAAGCCTCAAATCCTTTAAATGTTGTTTTCATTGTGTTGAGGTTAACATCCACTTTGGCTTTAAGGTGTTTACCAGGAGAACCAAAGAGCCAGTTTGCAGTGAGCAAAGCCGTCGAAGTACTGCCAGTACCGAGATAGCTGCGTTTACCAATGTCAAAATTAATCTTTAAACGATTGGGAATAACTGTTTCAATTTTAATGGATTTACTGAAGGTTGAACCCCCGGCTTTAATTTTCACAAGCCAATTACCAGTAGGGGCGGTACTTTCAGTAGCTGTTTTAAAAGTATAGAAGCCATTTAAAGCGTTTCCATTAACAATTTTTTTAATAATTTGACCCATGGGATTATAAAGCTCAAAAGTAACAGGGTAGGCGGTGGGAAGTTTTTTGAGTTTATCCTCGAGTACAAAGGAAAGATATAGGGAATCTCCTGGACGCCAGACTCCACGTTCACCATAGATTAACCCCTTAAGCCCATTTTGCACCACGTCACCACCTACATCAAAGCGACTTAATGGAAGAGAACTCCCGTCATCAAGCTTTAGGTAGCCACGCTCTTCACCATTTTTTGCGATGAGAAGAAAAGGCTTTCTTTTTAGATCAAAACTAGCCAGACCATCACCATCTGTTTTGATACTAAACAATATTTGTTTCTGATAATCCAGCAATTCTATAGTTACACCACTTATGGGTTTGGCTGTCAGTAAATCTGTAGCGATAACAACCATGCTGTTATCATTTCCTCGTTTAGCAACCAGGCCAATATTAGAAGCAATTAAATTTCGGCTTGCCCATTTATCATTTGTATAATAAGAAGGAGTACAGGGGTTCTCTCTATCGTTCCACCGATAACCCTTTGGATAATAATTATTATACCGACTCCAGAATTCGTCGTCCTCATCTATTTTTTCGCCATAGTAATCATTGTAATCGTCTTCACCATCAGAAACAGTTCCAGATTCTGTGTTGCTTACAGTGGCACAGGCAAAGACGTTGTAACTTTGTCTGAATCCGATTGTGATCCTGTACATGGCGCCGGGTTCTGTCCGGATCATTTTATCCAGGTCAAGCGTAAAACGGTTCTTCTTATGTAGGTTGAGGGATTTGTCCTCATCCAGCCTGATGGTCTTTTGAACTATAGGTCTTCCGACACGTCTTAATTCGGTACCATCTTTATAATTATTATTTTGAAAGAATTGCGGAATATTATTCTCATAAATTTTTATGATTGTAACATCTACCGCCTTCAAATTAATTGCTTCGAAAGGCAACACAAGTTTACCTGAGTTTGGAATAATGGTTCCGCTGCCGGCAATGAAAACCGCAGGCGCTTTTTTCTCAAAAATGATATTGCCTGTTTTGGTTGTTCCCAGTTTTTTAGCATTTATGTTTTCTATACCGGGATTAGCTGTTAATGTATAATTTCCATCCAAGGCGTCGGTTGCATATACTTTTAACTGACTGCCTTCAATGGTAAATCTTAAATCTGATAAAGTGCCAAGTGTGACTAATCCGGACAGGTCCTGTGCGACATTAAGGGGTTCAGAAAACTGGAGTAAGGCATAGTCTTCCTGGTTTTGTATTGATTTCATATTCAATACTTTAAATTGTCCAAGGGCAGGTACCATAAGGTTTTCTTCGCCTTTGTTTTCTGCCCCGATACTGTTGCTGGACCATTTCAAAAGAAGTTTTTCTTCCTTCTTTGTTTTCTTTATACTGTCAATAGTAAAAGAGGATGTATATTTTGCCGGATTGTGCTGCCATTTGACATGAAGTGCTTGTCCAAAGTCAATGCTTAAAGCTTTTTCGATTAACTTGGGATCCTCCTGATCAGAAGTACTGATTTCTCCGCTTAATTTCATGTAATCAAGTGAAGTGTTGTTCTGAGAAACCAAACCGTTCTGAGTCAGGTTAAGACCAGGAGAAATAACTTTAAAATCAAAGTTGAACTCTTCCATACCTTTCTCGGTAGGGGTTACTTTATCCAGTTTGAATGTACCAGTGTAAACCTTTCCTGATGTTAAGGCTTCGTCGGGTCTGAATTCAACAGTTTGGGCATCAATCCAATAGGTCTTTCCTTTTATACCTGGAGAGAAATCAAAAAGATCCCGGTCATCCGGAGTACCCAGATTGCCCATAGTTTTCACCTGGCTGGCTAAATGAAGCCGGATGAAGCTTTTTTTCGATATTGTTCCTGAAGTATAGGCTTCTATGTATTTAGAGTAAGCCTGATTATGATCATTTGTTTTTTTCTTTTTAAAAAAGAAAAATGCGCCAACTCCCAAAATAACGACAAGGGAAGTGATAAGAATGTTTTTTTTGTTCAGTAGGGTAGACTGTTCAATTTTCATAGACTGCTAATTTTTCAGATGTTCGGAAAATTAGCAAAAAAAATGGAATCTTAGCTACCTGATCATCACGCCAGGTTTATTTACCAATGGAATCCGAATTAAATTTTCATCTACAATACTTTCCGGGAGGAAAATAAATTTTTTATCATAAATGGTACCCTCAATATAATAGCTTAACCAATACTCATTTGTAAGGCCAAAAACCTGAGGATCTATAGCTTCTACTCCTGAAAAAGATTGAGCTTCCATATCCCCTAAAAAATGTCTCAAAACGGAGGTTTTTACCATTTTTCCATCTTTTTCTCCATAACCTTTAGAGCTAATCAGCACATTACTGATCGGCTCATCTTTAAGATTAATCAAATAGACTGTCCAGTTTTTAATTTCTGGTGTTTCGCCCATCAGGACAACAGCCATGGCAACATCTTCAACAATATTTTCAGGAAGATCCTTCTTCATTTATTTCTTTTTAACAACTGCTTTTTTTGTAGCCGTTTTAGCTGGAGCTTTCTTTTTGGTACTTGTCTTTGCTTTTACATCGAATGCATTTGGTACCTGTTCTATAATTAATCTTTTAACTTCTTCCAGGGAAATATCTGCTAATTCTTCGGGTGTATATTTATCATTAGAGACTGGGTTCTTTTTTAGTTTGAGCATTTCTTTTCCGAACCGGATAAAAGGCCCCCATCTTCCATTTTCAATAGCAATCTTTTGTTCAGGCCATTGTTGTATAAAACGATTAGCCTCTTTTTCTATCTTTTTGCCAATTAATTCGGCAATATCTTTATCGCTTAAATTATTGAAGTTGTAAGCTTTGGGGACGTTAATAAACAAGTCATTCCATTTGATAAATGGACCAAATCTTCCCGTACCCTTAGTGACCGGAAGGTTCTGGTAGTGAGCGACCGGCGCATCAGCTGTTATTTTTTCATTGATAATTTCAATCGCCCTATCCCTGTCTATGGAAAGAGGGTCCTCATTTTTTGGAATCGATATAAATGCCTCTCCCCATTTTACATAGGGACCAAAGCGACCTACTCCAACCGAAACTTCCTTCTCTTTGTAATCTTCCAACTGAAAAGGAAGTTTGAACTGTTGCAAAGCATCTTCTAGGGTAATGGTTGCAACCGACTGGGATTTAGGTAAACTGGCATATTTTGGCTTTTCTTCATCTTCATTCTGTCCGATTTGAACCAACGGGCCAAATTTACCTATTTTCGCATATACATTTTTACCACTTAAAGGGTCAATTCCAAGTAAACGCTCCCCATTGGCTCGGTCAGCAGTTTCCAGGGTATTTTCTACTTCCTGATGAAAAGGAGTGTAGAAGGAGTGAAGCATTTTTGTCCATTCCTGTAGTCCTTGGGCAATTTCATCAAATTCCTTTTCTACATTAGCTGTAAAATTGAAATTCACAATATCCTTAAAGTGTTCAACAAGAAAATCATTAACAACTTCGCCTATATCAGTAGGAAATAACTTTGCCTTTTCTGCCCCGGTAATTTCGGTCTTTAATTGTTTTTTTAATGCTCCATTAACCAGCAGGATTGAGGTGAATGAACGTTGTTTTCCATCTCTGTCTTCTTTTATAACATATCCTCTGTTCTGAATCGTTGAAATGGTTGGAGCATAAGTGGAGGGACGTCCAATTCCCAGTTCTTCGAGTTTCTTTACCAGACTTGCTTCTGTATATCTTGATGGAGGACGTGAAAACCTTTCTGTGGCATTCATTTCCTTTAAACTGAGTTGTTGTCCCTTGCTTAGAGGAGGAAGCATATTATCATTTTCTGCCTCATCGTGGTCTTCATCATCACTGGATTCAAGATATACCTTTAAAAAGCCATCAAATTTGAGAACTTCTCCTTCAGCAACCAAGTGTTCATTTCTGCTGCTGACGTGGATATGAGCGGTGGTTTTTTCAAAAAGAGCTTCGCTCATTTGTGAGGCAATCGCCCTTTTCCAAATCAATTCGTACAATCTTTGTTCCGAGCTGTCACCAGATACGGAATGATGATTAAAATACGTAGGACGAATGGCCTCATGCGCCTCTTGTGCACCAGCTGATTTTGTTTTATAGGTCCTGATATGAAGATATTTTTCTCCCCAGGCTGATTTTATTTCATTTGCAGCTGCTTGGATCGCCGTTTCTGAAAGATTTACCGAATCGGTACGCATATAGGTAATTTTACCGCTTTCATATAATCTTTGTGCAACCTGCATTGTTCTGGATACGGAGAAACCAAGTTTCCTGGAAGCTTCCTGTTGTAATGTAGAAGTAGTAAAAGGAGCGGCAGGATTTCTTTTGGCCGGTTTGGTCTCCAAACTGCTGATATCAAAAGAAGCAGAAATACAATCTTTTAAAAATTGTTCCGCTTCGACTTCAGTCTCAAAACGATAAGGAAGTTCCGCTTTAACTAATTCCCGCGCATTAGACGTATTGAATTGTGCCGTAATTTTGTATGCTGCAGAAGTTTTGAAAAGGTTGTATTCTCTTTCTCTGTCAACAATTAATCGCACAGCGACCGATTGAACACGTCCTGCAGATAATGAAGGTTTGATCTTTTTCCATAAAACAGGGGAAAGCTCAAAACCAACTAGCCTGTCCAGTACACGTCTGGCTTGTTGCGCATAAACCAAATTGTAATCGATAGTACGAGGGGTTTCTATCGCTTTTAGGATAGCCGGCTTTGTAATTTCATGAAAAACAATGCGTTTGGTTTTGTTTTCTTTTAAACCAAGGGTTTCATACAAATGCCAGGAAATAGCTTCCCCTTCACGATCCTCATCGGAGGCGAGCCATACCATTTCGGCGTCTTTTGCCAATTTTTTAAGTTCTGCAACGACCTGTTTCTTATCTGCCGGAACTTCATAAGTCTGGGTAAAATTATTGGATATATCAATACCCATATCTCCTTTAACCAAATCACGGATATGACCGTAGCTTGATTTTACAAGAAAATCTTTTCCCAAATACCCTTCGATGGTTTTAGCTTTAGCAGGTGACTCAACTATTAATAAATTCTTCGCCATTCAGAACGTTTTTCTGCAAATAAAGCTATAAATACAGCTAAATTCAAAATAGAATCTATTTTTTTGTAATAATTTAATGGAACCAGGTCTTATCAATGCCTATGCAATTGCCCTAAAAAGGTATGTGTTTGTTTAGCTTTTTCGTTTCCTAATTAGGTATTAGTCTTTGATTTAAAAATAAAATGTTACTAATTTAATTAAAGGTCAGATTGTGTTTTATTGCTGTATGAAGATAGAGTGGTAAAGAATTTCTTGACGAAGTAATTATATTTAACTGAATATTTTATCCTTAAATTCGTATACATATAAACTTATTAAACAATGAATACATTATTGATACTACTGAGCATTTTGTTTAGTCCCCCAAAAAGCATTTACGATTTTAGCTTTAAGACCATAGATGGGAAAGAGGTTAAGTTATCCAAGTTCAAAGGGAAAAAGATCCTTATTGTGAATACGGCATCTAAATGCGGATTTACGCCTCAATACGAGGCATTGGAAAAGCTTCACAAGCAATATGGTAAAGAAGTGGTCCTTATTGGTTTTCCTGCAGGAAATTTTGGAGGCCAGGAACTGGCAACCAATACCGAAATTCAGGATTTTTGTAAAAAGAATTTTGGTGTGACCTTTCTGCTGAGTGAGAAGGTTAGTGTAAAGGGTTCGGATATCAATCCGCTATTTCAGTATCTGACCTCTCAAAGTAACCCTGATTTCACAGGTGATATCAATTGGAATTTTGAAAAATTCTTGATTAATGAAAAAGGAGAACTGGTTCATCGTTTCAGATCAAAAGTGACACCGTTAGACCCATTGATTACAAAGAACCTATAGCGATATTTTTATTTCAAAAAAGGCTTTACTATCCTATTAGTAAAGCCTTTTTTGAAATGTCTCCTAACTAACAAAGAAATCCTCCACCAAGCAAATCGTTCCCTTCGTAGAATACAGCAGATTGACCAGGAGCAATTGCAGAAACAGAATGATCAAAGACTACACGCATTTTATCATTTTCCTGTACAATTGTACTCAACATACCGGCATCTTTATAACGTATTTTGGTGATGACATTGTCCATTGGATCATTGATATTCGCATATTTGACAAGGTTCACATTCCGAACCATGGCTTCTCTTCTTTCCAATTCATCCGCCCTTCCTAAAACTACAGTATTACTTTCAGGTAAGATCTGAGTTACAAACATAGGCTCACCAAAAGCTATTCCCAAGCCTTTTCGTTGTCCGATAGTATAAAATGGATAACCTTTATGTTGGCCAACAACCATTCCGTTACTCAAAATGAAGTTTCCACCAGCTACTCTTTCTTCGAGATCTTCAACTTTGTGTTTTAAAAAAGAGCGGTAATCATTATCTGGCACAAAACATATTTCATAACTTTCGCTCTTTTTAGCCAGTTCTTCCTGCCCCATATCCAAGGCCATCTGACGAATTTCAGATTTCGAAAAAGATCCAAGCGGGAATTGGGTCCGGGACAGGTTTTCTTGTGAAACACCCCAAAGTACGTAAGACTGATCCTTATGCTCGTCATGTCCTTTAGATATTACATATCTTCCGTTATCCTGTTTCCGAATATTTGCATAGTGTCCCGTAGCGATGAATTCACAATCCAGTTTATTGGCACGCTTTAAGAGCGCTTCCCATTTAATATGGGTATTGCAAAGTACACAAGGATTTGGAGTCCGGCCAGCAAGATATTCATCAACGAAATTATCTATTACATAGTCCCCAAATTCATCTCTTATATCCAAAATATAATGTGGAAAACCATAATTCACCGCTAAAGTTCGGGCGTCGTTAATACTATCGAGACTACAGCATCCAGTTTCTTTACTACTGCTGCCGGAAGTTGCATAGTCCCAGGTCTTCATAGTAAGGCCTATAACTTCATATCCCTGTTCATGAAGCATAACTGCCGCAACAGAACTATCAACACCACCACTCATGGCTACTAAAATTCTACCTCTTTTACTCATTGTATTTGAATCGAGTACAAAAGTAAAGTTTTTATTGCAAACATTTTTCCTGGACAGGTCAATGGCTTGTAAAAAGCAGGCTGAATAATTATACAGATTAGAAATTTAAAATATAATGTATGGCAAAAAAAGACAACTATAAAAACAGAATATAAAGATGCTGAATCATGGCATTTTAAAATTTTATTCGGTTAAATATCTATGTTTGTGGTTTCTTTATAGAATTTATAATTTCTTACAGAAATATTGAATTAACTTATAATATTTGTTTTTGTAATTATTGTGTAATGTAAAATCAGATGATGCACTATATAAGTCAAAAATTTTAATGGTTCTTGAAAAGTTAACAAATAATTTAATTCATTTTTTATGAGACAGCTAAAAATTAATATTACAATTACCAAAAAGGATGGGGAATCTTTAGAGGTATATTTTGGTGATATAGGAAAAATCAGCTTATTAAGTTTAGAACAGGAAAGCCTTGTAGCAAAAAAAGCGAGAGAAGGTGACGTAGAAGCAATGACGCTAATGATTCTATCTAATTTAAGATTTGTGGTATCAGTGGCAAAAAAGTATCAGCACCATGGTTTGCCTCTGGCGGATTTGATCAATGAAGGAAATCTTGGTCTGATTAAAGCAGCCAAACAATTTAATGAAACTTTGGGTTTTAGATTTATATCTTTTGCTGTATGGTGGATAAGACAATATATGATTCATGCAATTGGAAGTCAGACACGAACCATTCGTTTGCCAATCAATAAAATAAATAGCATTGCCAGAATAAATAGGCAGATGGCTATTTTAGAACAAAAACTGGAAAGGGATCCTTCTATAGCGGAAATAGCTGAAGCTATGGAATGGCCAGAAGCAAAAATCGCTGACTACCTTGACATGGCCAGATTATCTGTTTCTCTTGATTCCATCATCAATGAGGAGATTGGAAATACGCTACTTGATATATTGCATGATGGGGAATCACCTGATCACAATTTAATGAAAATAGCGAGGAAAGAAGAAGTGAAGAGAATGCTCAATATTTTAAGACCAAGGGAAAGAAAAATTATTATTCTTTTCTATGGTCTAGAGGATAAAGAACCTGTTTTGCTGGATGACATTGCTCCGATTGTTGGTCTGAGTAAAGAGCGGGTAAGACAATTAAGAGATAAAGCGATAAAAGAACTAAGAAGACGGAAAAAAGATTTGAAACGCAGAATGTAAAAGATATCTGACCAGAGATCATTAGTAGAGGTTAGGTAAAGTCTCTGGTCAGGTTAAAATTTTAAACAAAAGCCGGGATGCAATCAGGATCATTTCCTTGTATTTGATTTCTACGTATTTCAGAAGGTTCTTTTGCCTTTCTGGAGAGCAAATTAATGCCAGTGGCACCATTATACAATAAAAAACCCCCAAGAAAAACTTCCTGAGTACCAATTAAAGGAGAGGAATGAAGCGTCCTGATTCCTTTCTGGATTATATAAGCTCCCGCTATGAGGGATACAATCCTCTTCCCGGAGGTCATTCCTGTGTTGTCTTCAAAGTTGAGTAATAACTTACCTGTAAAAATGGCAAGCTTATGCTTGAGTTTTTGTAACATTTGTAATTTAATTTTCTTCTAGTTCAACAAGTTCTTTATCTCTATTGTTTGACCTGGTTGAAAGATATTGCAAGTTTATTCATCGCTAATCAAATCATACCACAAAAAAATAGAGTAAAGGTTTATGACAATCTTTCTAAAATCAGTTTGATTGCAT
Source organism: Pedobacter nutrimenti (assembly GCF_003208655.1). Classification (GTDB taxonomy): domain Bacteria; phylum Bacteroidota; class Bacteroidia; order Sphingobacteriales; family Sphingobacteriaceae; genus Pedobacter; species Pedobacter nutrimenti. Next base: position 519,305 of record NZ_QKLU01000001.1, read on the forward strand.
TTTCAACTACTTCCTGAGGATCTTTACTAAATTCAAAATTAACCCGGCTGGCTAATATGGCGTTAATAGATAATGCTTTATGGCCTAAAACTTTAGCAAGTGCATATATTCCAGCGGTTTCCATTTCTAAATTGGTAATTCTATGATTGCCTTGTTCAAAACTATTAATCATTGAAATAAAATTAGGTACCGCATTTTTCGCTCTTACTTGTCTTCCCTGGGGAGCGTAAAATCCTGGGGCAGTTACTGTAATGCCATGAATAAGATCTTTTCCAATTGAATTTAAAAGGCCGGTATCGGCAGCCGTCAAATAAGGATTGATGTTTTTTAAATGGCCAAAGTGAACTTTAACGTGATCCAGTAAACTATGCTCTTCACCGGATAATTCCTGAACATAATAGTTCATCAATGCGTCCAGCCCAAGGCCGTGTGAAGAGGCCAGTATGGTACCCATAGACAAATCAGCTTGAACAGCACCTGAAGTACCTATACGTATAATATTTAGTGAAGTCAGGTCTTTTTTTACTTCTCTGCTGTTAAAATCAATATTGACTAAAGCGTCAAGTTCATTAATAACAATATCAATGTTATCCGTTCCAATACCGGTGGACAAAACAGTCAGCCTTTTCTTACCAAGGTAGCCCGTATGGGTTATAAATTCCCTCTTTCCTTTTTTTAGTTCTATATGGTCAAAATATTTACTTACTTCTGAAACCCTGTCAGGGTCACCAACGGTAATGATGGTATCAGCAATATCTTCAGGCCGTAAATTTAGGTGGTAGATACTACCATCACTGTTGATTACTAAATCAGATTCAGATAATTTATTCATTGTATTTAATTTAATTCGTTAACATTTTGATTCGAATCGTTGTTTTCAGTTCTTTTAAACTGTTTTAAGATACTCAGTTTTAAGTGTTTCTATCTTTTCCAATCTGGAAATCACTTTGTTGAGTTCTGATTTTCTAATTTCAATTTCCATTTTACATAGGGAATCAAAGGACTGGTTAGTTGGGGTTAAATCTTCTTCTTTTATAGTTTTCATGACCTCGTTCATATTTACATAATCGAAAGTTATGCTATAGAGGTCATTAATCGTTTTTTCTATTTGATGTGCTGCTTTCAACGCCTCAACTGTAGAATTTTTATATGCATTGATTAAACCCGGAACCCCCAAAAGAGTACCTCCGAAATAACGAACTACAACTACGAGTATGTTGGTGAGGTCTGCTGAAAGCATGCTATTTAATATAGGTCTGCCCGCTGTCCCGGCTGGTTCTCCATCATCATTAAATCTGTAAATATTTCTATCGGGGCTTAACCTTAAAGCCCAACAAAAATGTCTTGCTTTTGGATGTTCTGTACGTAGTTTATTTAAAATTGTTTTTGCTTCTTCTTCAAAATTTATCGGATAAGCATAGGCAATAAATTTACTTCCCTTATCTTTAAACAGGCCTTCAGAACAGAATTTTATAGTACGATAAGTGTCATCAAACAGCATAAATTTTTGATAAAGTTATAATGATAATAGAGGTCAAAGCCAATAACAAACCTATATAATTGATTTTACTGAATTTTTCCTTAAAAACAACAATTCCAATCAAACTGCCGAAAATAATAACCCCCATATTCATCACTGCAAAAACAATGGAGGGGTTATCGGCTAATGCTTTGTGAGCATTCAAATAGAATAGAATATTTCCAAAATTAAATGTTCCAAGAATACAACCGCATATGAAGTTTATCAGCTCTAATTTTTCCTTTTTGATCAATCGCAGATAAAGAATTGAGACTAAAGACACCAGGAAGGATAAGCTAAAAATAACGATAAGAGAAGTGGTATAAGGTATAGTTTGAATCTGTGAAACCTGTTTAAAAAGGATGTCAATTGTTCCAAACCCTAAAAAAACAATCACCGGGAAGAGCCAGTTGATTTTAGCTGACTGTCCTTGTTGCGGCTTGATGAGTGTACATAAAACAGCCGCAATTCCTATGATAAGGCCACTAAGCTTTAAAACACCCAAGTGCTCCTTAAATAGAAAATAAGCTGCAAAAACAGGTATAAATAAGGAAAGTCTTTGTGCAATATCTGTTTTTACAATTCCAATATTCCTAATGGAGGCAGCGAGGAACCAGAAAATGAGAGGGAGTAATATACCCAGAGCAATATAAACCGGAGAAGGGCTTAAAGTAAGGTCTTCAAACTTGGGTTTAAATGTCAAAAAACCAAAAATAATAGCAAAAAAATAATTCCAGGTAACGGTCTGTACAATATTGATTTTATACCTCCGAGCTAATTTTAAAAGCACGGCAACTGTAACACTACAGCATATGCTTAAAAGTATGTATATCATGTATTAGTTGTGTTTTTATATAGTATGAGTTTATCTGAATTAAGAGAAAGTACTTCCTCAACGATGCCATGGATATTTGGCGCTGTAATACCCGTTTTCCAGTTTACAGCTGCCGTAAAGACCCTGGCCTCGTCCCAGAGAGCAGCAGTAATAAACTGATTTAGGATATTTGCCCCTCCTTCAATGATGACAGATTGAATGTCCATAAGATAGAGTTGAAAGGCAATTTTTTGTGGAAGATAATGTTGCATATCTTCCATCTGTATATAATGAACATTATCCTTTACATCTGTTTTAAGTTCATTAAATACAATTGTTTTTGCTTGATGATCAAAGATATGGTGACCCAAAGGGATATCAAGGTTCCTGTCCAAAACAATTCTTAAAGGATTCCTTCCAGACCATTCCCTTGCGCTCAACTGAGGATTATCATGCAGGACAGTGTTTTTCCCGACTAATACCGCATCTTCCTCTGTTCTCCATTTGTGGACCAATTTTTTTGAGTATGCTGAACTGATCCATTTTTGGACTGGTTCCAGAGGTGCAAAGAAACCATTTGCTGTTTGCGCCCACTTAAGAATAATGAAAGGTCTGTGTTTTTCTATCCTTGTAAAAAAGCGTCTGTTTAAATGACGACATTCTTTTTCTTCAATCCCCTGAATAACGTCGATTCCCGCAGCACTCAACTTCTGTATTCCTTTTCCATTGACTCCGGGAAAGGGATCAGTGTTACCAATAACTACTTTTTTTACCTCATGTCGAATTAGCAAATCTGCACAAGGAGGTGTTTTGCCAAAGTGAGCGCATGGTTCAAGGCTGACGTAGACCGTCGCTTCTTTTAAAAGTTCATGGGCATGATCAGGGTATTGCGTTAGGACGGATTGTATCGCATTAACTTCAGCATGGGCCTGTCCAAATTTTGCATGATAACCTTCTCCAATTATCTTACCTCCACTCACAATGACACAACCAACCATTGGATTGGGGCTTACATAGCCAAGACCGTTTTTAGCCAACCAGAGGCACCTATGCATATATGATTTGTCTGTCATTTCCACAAAAGTAAACTATATTGTTTGATTTAATTACTTTTACAACTCATGAATTTAAAAGAGTTAAAACAACATTTTGTAATGAATATTGCAGTTCAGTATGATGCTGAAGAAGCTTTATCTATATTTTATATTACCGTAGAGAAAATTTCAGGATGGGGTAGAAGTCACTTCGTTCTTAAGGAGGATCAGGAAATATTAGGCGACAATTTATCTCACTATCTGAAAGTTATAGAGGATTTGAAGAAAGGAGTGCCAATTCAATATATACTTGGAGAAAGTTGCTTTATTGGCATGAAACTTTATGTAAATCCTTCTGTGTTGATTCCAAGACCAGAAACAGAAGAATTGGTTAACTGGATAATAGAAAATACAAATATGACCTCAGGATTAAAAATACTGGATGTAGGTACTGGTAGCGGTTGTATTGCATTAAGTTTAAAAAAATACTTGAATAATGCTTCCGTATCTGCTCTGGATATCTCCTTAGAGGCCATCAATACTGCTACGTTTAATGCGTTAAAAAATAATCTGACGGTAAATTTTATACAAGCCAATATACTAGATTATGAGGGCGTTGAAAAGTATGACTTGATCGTAAGTAATCCTCCATACATTAAAAAAAATGAAATGGGGGATATGCATGTCAACGTTCTTGAAAATGAACCCCATATAGCACTCTTTGTTTCTAACGAAGAACCACTTCTGTTTTATAAAGCTATTGCTGACTTTGCACGTCAGAATCTTGAACCGAACGGCTGGCTCTATTTTGAAATAAACGAATTCTTAAGTACTGAAACTATTTGTATGTTGGAAGAAAAAGATTTTAAAAACATAAAATTAAAGAAAGATATGCAAGGAAAGGACCGTATGGTGTGTTGCAACCTTTAATTAGTTTCTCGGATGATACTGAGTAATAATACCACGCAAATAATCTCTATCAAGGTGGGTATAGATTTCAGTTGTAGTAATGTTTGAGTGACCAAGCATTTCCTGTATGGCCCTCAGGTCGGCTCCTCCCTCAACTAAATGGGTTGCAAATGAGTGCCGCAGCGTATGTGGGCTAATGTTCTTTTTTAGGCCGGTTTTATTTGCCAGAGCCTTGATCATAGTAAATACAGATATCCGGGACAGCTTTGTTCCTAATCTATTCAGAAATAGAAAGTCCTCGTTTCCTTTTTTAATTTTTACATGTACCCTGATTTCAGATATATAAATGGAGATGAGTTTTAATGCAGTAGAACCTATTGGTATGATTCGCTCCTTATTGCCCTTTCCAGTCACTTTAATAAACTCTGCAAGTATATTTATATCTGATATTTTAAGATTGATCAGTTCTGAAACTCTTAAACCACAGCCATAAAGGACTTCCATCATTGCTTTATTTCGCATGCCTTCAGCTGTGGACACATCAATTGAAGAAATAAGTTCATCGATTTCATAAATACTTAAAACATCGGGTAATTTTCTTCTGAACTTCGGTGCTTCAAGCATCTGGGCTGGATCTTCAGGAATCAATTTTTCAAGGAGAAGAAAACCAAAATAGGCTTTTAACCCTGAGATAATTCGGGCCTGGGTATTTGCTGGAATACCAAATTCTTGTAGCCAACCTAAAAATGCTTGTAATTCATCTTGATTTATTTCCCTAACGGTTGATTTCAGATTTAAGAATTCCATGTACTGCATGAGTTTGGAAACATCATTAAGATAGGCATCAACGGAGTTTTGAGAAAGCCCGCGTTCCAGTTTAAGATAAATCCTGAATTCTTCCAGATGAGGTTTTATTATCACACAAAAATTTTATACTATAAATTTTTACCATTATGTTTGAGGGTATGAAGATACAAATTATAAATGGACCCAACTTAAACTTGCTGGGCTTAAGGGAGCCGGAGGTTTATGGAAAGGAGCGTTTTGAAGACTATTTTGATAAATTAAAAAAGGAGTACCCACATGTAGAACTGATGTATTTTCAAAGTAATGTCGAGGGCGAGTTGATTAATAAACTTCATGAAATTGGTTTTTCATTTAGTGGAATTATTTTAAATGCCGGTGGCTATACACATACTTCGGTTGCAATCGCAGATGCAATTTCAGGGATAAAATCTCCGGTTATTGAAGTACATATTTCAAATATTTATGCAAGGGAAGAATACAGGCATGTTTCTCTGACTGGTAAAAACTGTAAAGGTGTACTAACTGGGTTTGGAATGGATGGTTATCGTCTTGCAATTGAAGCATTACTTAAACTAGTTTAAGTTCTTTTTTGAAATGAAAGTTCTGTGAATTTTCGGACCTTTTTTATAAAATAACAGTAAACAATACTTGAAGGAAATATTCCCGTATGCTTCATAAAAGGCAATTGTTTGGTTGTTCTTTTCTTTGCGTTCAACGAAAGGCTTTTAAGGAAATGAAAATGTGCTTTTGAAACAGACATAGCAAATTTGAATTCTCTTCTTGAAAGGAAGTGTAACAATGCAGCAAAGTCAATAAAGAAACGCACAAGGATCCTGATGAATAGCTCAGAAGAAGGTAAGTTCTTATGCATGATCAGCAGGTTGTTTCTGAAATTCAGATAGGTTTTAAAAGGATTGGTTGCATTCAATGAGCCACCACCTACATGATAAACTTCAGCATTGGGACAAAACATAATCTTATAACCCATGTTTTTAAGCCTCCAACAAAGATCAATTTCCTCCATATGCGCAAATAAGTCTGCGTCCAGGCCACCTATTTCTTTCCATTGTTTGCTTTTTATAAAAAAAGCAGCACCACTTGCCCAGAATATCTCTAAAGGATTATTATACTGACCCTGATCATTTTCTATTGTATCAAAAATTCGACCTCGACAAAAAGGAAAAGCATATTTATCCAGAAAGCCGCCAGCTGCACCTGCATATTCAAATTTTGCAGGATCAGATTGCCATTTTATTTTTGGTTGGGCTGCTGCAATCTTTGATTCAGATTCCATAAGGGAAATTACTGGTTCTATCCAATTTTCCGGAACTTCTACATCGGAATTGAGCAATACGTAGTAATCTGAATTTACCTGTTCAAGCACTTTGTTATAACCTTCTGCAAAGCCATAGTTTCTGTCATTTCGTATAATCCGAATTTCAGGGAAGGCAGACCTGACGAAATCAACAGAGTCGTCCGAAGAGTCATTATCTCCCAGAACCAATTGCAAATTACTGTACTTTGACTTGGAAACACTAGGTAAAAACCGTTCCAACAGGCTTTTTCCATTCCAATTTAAAATGACAACGGCTACACTCGGCTTCATATTCATGCAATTTCTGGTTGATGCTTCCACCTTTTATGGCTCCATAGCCAATATTGGGGTTCTGCGACAATGCTTTCTGTTAATAATTTGAATTGGTTCTCTGTAATTTCATATTCAGGACTATCTTTAGGTTCCATACAAACAGGTATACAGTCCACTTCATAATAACCTCTTTTTACGACAGTGGTTTTAAAATAAAAAACAGGTCTGTTGGTTTGTCTGGCAATCTTTTCAGGCCCCATATAAACTGGTGTGGCCTGATTCATAAATGTCATCCAATAATTGGAGGGTTCTTTTAAAGGAACCTGGTCAGAGGCAAAAAAAAACGCGGAAGTTATTTTTTTCGAATCGGCCAATGACCTTAGGGTTTGTCGCATTGAAATAAGTGTATTGCCAAATCTGGATCTGATTTTCAAAAACCAGTTGTCAAAAACAGTATTGTGAAGGGGCTTGTAGATGACAAATTTTGTTTCCGAAAGATGAATACTTAAAGCGATCATTCCCCATTCCCAATTTCCATAATGGGCAGAACAAACAATTACGCTCCGGCCTTTTTTAAAACAATCTTCCAACAAATCTAGATTATGAAAAACATATCTTTTTTTTAGTTCCTTTTTAGAGATCAATGGCATTTTAACGATCTCAAAGATTAGATCGGAGAGAAATCTGAAGAATTGTTTCTCTATGAGTTCAATTTCTTCTGTTTTCTTTTCAGGAAAGGAAAGAAGCAGATTTTCTCTGACAACACTTCTTCTATAGCCGACTACATAGTAAAGAAGGTAGTAGGAGAGTTTCGAAAACAGATACAGTAGGGGAGTTGGAAGTATAGCTAGGCAGTATAAAAAAAATATCCCAATGTAAGAAAACCCCTTTTTTATCATTAATTTGGCTGGTTGAGAATGCAAACATAAATTAACAAATGCAAAGTCCCGCAATATTTCCACTTTTTTATCTACCCCCTGCCAGCTACTTTTCTGCTTTAGATGTAAATAATTTCAATTTCCTTATTGAAAAACATGAACATTTTCCAAAGCAGACTTACAGAAACAGGGCAAGGATTGCTTCGCCGAACGGAAGCTTGGATTTATATGTTCCTGTGGTTAAAGGTTCTAAGTTTCACACCGTAATTAAGGATGTGAAAATCAGTTATGATTTTAAATGGCAGCGCTTGCATTGGCTTAGTTTACAGACCAGTTACCGGAATTCTGCTTATTTTGAATATTATGAAGATGAAATTAGTTCTTTTTACAGTAAAAAATTTGAATTTCTTTTTGACTATAATGTGGAGCTCTTGGTGTGGATATTAAAAAAACTAAAAAAGGAACAGGTTATTCATTTTACTGATACTTATCATACATCCGCTGAAGTTGAATTAGATTACAGAAATAAATTAAACTTCAAAAAACCAGAATATGAATACCAAGCAAAACCTTATTTCCAGGTTTTTGAGGACAGAAATGGTTTTATTCCCGATCTGAGTATTTTAGATCTATTATTTAGCCAGGGACCTCAGGCGAAATTATTTATTTAGACTATGGCCAGACATTTAAAAAGCCGAAAAAAAAGAAAGCATTACGCTGTGCCTGTAGCTGGATCAAGCCCAGGGCTGATCTATATCGCAGAGAATGCATTGGAGCCCAAGATCAGTATACACGCTTTTAATGCTACTGAATATACCATTGAGGAAACCAATACTATTTCCCATTTAAAGAACTTATTGAACAATAAGAATTTAACCTTTTGGATAGATATTAAAGGTTTTAAGTCTGAGTCTCTGTTTGAATTGCTCAATGAGGATTTTAATATCAATAAATTGGTTCTTGAAGATATTACCAGGACCTATCAGCGGCCCAGGTTTGAAGAGTATACAGATCACGTATTTGCTGTTAGCAGAATGCTTTTTTTTGATGAGGATAGCAATCTGGAAAATGAGCAAATGTCCTTTATTTTAACTGATAATGCATTGTTTACCTTCCAGGAAGGTTACAACAATTGTTTAGATCCAATTAGAAATAGGTTAAAAGCTGGAAAAGGCAATATTAGAATTTCAGGAAGCAGTTATATTCTGTATGCCATCATGGATGTGATCATAGATAAATATTTTGAAATTCTCAATGTATGGGGAGAAGATCTGGACGCCGTTGAAGATCGATTGATTGATAAGCCAGATAGGTCTATTATGTATGATATACAGGGTATTAAACGAAACTTGATCAGTATAAGAAGGGTGGCCTGGCCAGAACGGGATAAATTGAACGATATTTTAAGGAGTGATAGTCCGTTGATCACGGATCAGACAAAAATGTACATTCATGATGCCTATGATCATTGTATACAGATTATAGATATTGTTGAATCTTTAAAAGAAATTTCTGCAAGTAATATGGATATGTATCTATCCATTATCAGCAACAGGATGAATGAAATTATGAAGGTATTGACCATTATGTCTTCCATTTTTATCCCACTGACATTTATTGCAGGTATCTATGGGATGAATTTTGCCAGACAAGATCCTGTCACAGGTATGTTAATGCCTGATAATATGCCGGAACTTTATGCAAGACATGGTTATTTGTATACAGTATTGATCATGGTGGTCATTGCCATTCTTCAGGTGATCTATTTTTGGAGAAAAGGTTGGTTTAAATAGAAATGAACGCATTTTAGGAGAAATATTCCTACCTTAGTGGTTCATGCAGTTTTTCGATCTTGACAGGACAGATGTATCCAAAATAAAGAAAGCCCTAGCTGGTAATGACGAACACCTGAAGGTTGTTCTGGAAGAATATCATGCCTCTGAAATAGCCATTCTATTTGAAAGCATCAATCAACAGGACAGGCAAAGAATTGTAAACCTTTTACCTGTTGAAATTGCTTCAGAAGTCATTTCAGAAATGCATGAGGAGGCTCATCCGGAAGAATTATTGCTTAAACTTCATCCTGAGAAAAGAGCAGAAATTGTAGAAGAGTTGGACTATGATGACGCTACAGACATTATTTCTCAACTGGAAGAGCATGAGCAGAAAGAAATTCTGAGCGACCTTAGTGAAGATGACGCATCAAATATCCGCGAGTTGTTGCGTTATGATGAAGATTCTGCTGGCGGATTGATGAACACCCAGTTCATTAAAGTCAATGTAAATCTGATGAAAAAGGATGCCATTGAGGAGATCATCAGACAAAGTGAAGAGATCGAAGAATTTTATACAGTTTTTGTGGTAGATGATCACAATATCTTTAGAGGAATTGTATCCCTGAAGGATATCATTAAGTCAAAAACGAACGTTAAAATTACTGAGCTGGTCAGACCTGATGTGGTATGGGTACATACTGATACCGATCAGGAAGAGGTGGCTCGCTTAATTTCTCAATATAACATCACTAGCATCCCCGTTGTTGATCAGGATATGCACCTGTTAGGTAGAGTAACCTTCGATGATGTTATCGATGTCCTTGAAGATGAAAATACGGAGGATATTTTGAAAATATCAGGTGTTTCTGAAGATGAAGAACTTAGCGGCAATTGGATTGACGCTGTAAAATCAAGGCTACCATGGCTGGTGATTAATCTTGCAACGGCCTTTTTGGCTTCTGCAGTGGTGCGTTTTTTTGAGCCAACACTGGCTAAAATTGCTGTGCTTTCAGCTTATATGACCATTATCGCTGGAATGGGAGGGAATGCAGCAACTCAAGCGCTCGCCGTAACAGTAAGAAGAATATCACTCTATGATCTTACAGACCAGCAATCTTATAGGACGGTACTCAAAGAATTTACTGTAGGTTTAATTAATGGTGCTGCAACAGGATTAATTGTACTGGTATTCGCACTGTTTTTTGATAGTAATCCTATGCTTGGGTTGGTTATTTTTTTGGCAATGACCGGAAACCTGATTATTGCTGGAATTACAGGGGCAGGTATCCCGTTGCTTTTAAAAAGGGTAGGGATAGATCCGGCAATTGCCTCCTCTATAATCATCACTACTTTTACAGATGTGTTTGGTTTTTTTCTGCTATTGGGACTTGCTAGCAAACTCCTTCTATAAAGGAAATTCCTGTTCTGTGCCCAGAACAGGAATTTGGTCTCTTTGAATTTAGATTGCAGTAACCCTGGTTTCTATATTTCCACGAGTCGCTTTGGAATAGGGACACACTCTATGTGCCTTGTCTGCAATTTTTTGAGCTTCTTGTTGAGGAATTCCCGGAATATGAACATCCAAGTCTGCGGACAAAACAAAGGCATTTCCATCTTTATTGAAAGAAACATGCACATTTACAGTTGCCGTTGAAACATCAATCCCTTCTAATTTTCCTATTGAACCCAGAGCACCTAAATAACAAGGGCCCCAGGCTGCAGCAAATAGTTGCTCGGGGTTAGTCGCACCTCCTTGGCCACTCATTTCCTTTGGTTTTCTGAGCTCAAATTCTATTTGTCCATCACTTGATTTAATATGCCCATCCCGTCCGCCTTTAGCAAGCACAGAGGCTGTATATATTTTTTCCATACTATTGTTTATCTAAAATAACAATAGAGCCGGCAGGTAGTTTTATAATTTTATTTTTTCAGTCAGTTTGTAGATATCATAAGCTACTTTCTGGATCAGATCTGCAAGCTCACTGACGACCCTAAAATCTTCTTCAACGAATTCCGTTTCTGTTTTGATTCTGATCAGTGGCACATTATTCACTTCATTTTTATGCTGGATCAGCGTTTCCGCGGATAAATTGATCAGATACAAAGTATTGTTGACCAGCGGTTTTAAATCACTGAAATTTTTTACACTGAAGGCATGTTCCTTATTATAAAGGGATAAAGTTGCAACATAGGAGGAGAGTAAATGATTCAAAGCTGTAAATTGATGCATTTCCTTCATTAATATCTGCTTACTCTTAGGTTCTGAGAACATTCTTTGAAACAAGGACGCAAGGTTAGCAGAGGTCACATAAACCTCTTTTCTGGCTACTTTATAACTGGTAAGACTTTGTGTTTTATCAAAATACAAAAGGGTAACCTGCTCAAAATAAACTGCATTTGCTTTTAAAGTATCAATCATTGCTTCTTTTAGCTTCTCATGTTCCCAATTTGGAAAAAGAAAATAACTGGCGATAATCGCAATTCCAGAACCAATAAAAGTATCTAAAATTCTTTCACTCGCAACAGAAAGACTTCCCATACCCAAAAAATCAAAAAGAACAAGGATATAGGGTGTCATAAACAAAACACTAACCACATAATTTTTTCGCTGGAAACTATAACATGCCACCATGCAAACCAGTAGAATTGCGAAAAGAGCATGTCTGTCTTTTACAAAACTTAGTATGGCCATTCCAATAAGGGCGCCCACTACAGTACCGATTATACGCTGATAATTTCTCTGCTTTGTGAGACTAAAACCAGGTTTGGAAATCACCAAAATGGTTAGGAGTATCCAGTAACTATGAGAAGAGGCAATGGACTTGGATACAATAAAGCCGATAATCATTACAATAGCCACTCTTAGAGAATGTCTGAAAGTGGAAGAACTAAAAGTTAAGTTTTCCAGAAGCAGCTTAATATCAACGGATTGCCGGGTAATAAATTTTTCAATATCTATCTCCCTGCTTTTAAGATTTTTCTTTTCTTTTTTATTAAAATAACTATTAATTGTTTTTACCCGACCTAGGATATTCTCAATATTAACCTCAATATTTTTTAGAGCGACAATGCCAAGTGTGTTGTACAGACCATCTGCATTATTTGATTCTAATTTCAGTATACTTGACCGTAAAGAATCGACTTCTGATATAAGCTGAGTGGGTAGGCGAGGAGTGCCGCCGGTTTTTAGAGAAAAAGCAATCTCATCAAGTTCATCTGCTATTCTATTGATAACCTTTTCGTAGTGTGTTAAAATGCCTGAAGCATCAAATTGTTCATGCAACCTCTTGTAATTATAATATGTTGACATGACTTGTTCAAAAAGGTCCACCATATCTACAAAAACGAGTAGTAAAAAACGGCCTTCCGGGGTAGATTCACGAACAATTTCCCTGGTTTTAAAAAGAACCTCTCTTACAGCGTCTTGCTTTTCGTGAACCTGAACCTGAAGTTGAAGCAATTCGGCATAATGGTCGTCATAGTCAATATTCTCATGATAAAACTTAGCTTTGGCCCTAAGAAAAGCGGCTACCTCATAAATGGAGTCGCTTAAGGTCTGCTGAACAACCCGATAAGGCCTTAAGCGATAAATCGAATAGCTTAAAATGGTATACCATAAGCTCCCAGCCAATACAAGACTTCCATAACGCAATACTTCACTCCAGGGACGGATGTCATCAATACTTAAGACAATGATGAGTAATGTTGCTGTTCCAATGGCGGCAGCTCTTGTTCCATATAAGAAAAACATTGAAAAAACAAAACTGCACACAAACAGAAAGAAACCTGTAAAATAAACGTTTTTATTGGTGAGTCCAACCAGAACACTTAATAGTGTAATTAGCCCGGTGGTGATCAGCATGGCATTTCTGCGGTGGACTATGGGACCTGGTGTATCTACAACACTGGCACACAAAGCGCCAAGGGATAAAGTCATCCCAAACTTCAACATGCCAAACTGGGCAAGAATAAGCGAGGGGCAAAGAACTCCGAAGGTTATGCGTAAGCCATCGGCAAAATAAGTACTTAATAAAAAATCATGTATAGTTCTTATTGGCTTATGGAGCATATTATAATTAATTTACGCAGAAATATAGGTACTAACAAATATACAGCTATATGTACTTGTTACGAAAAAGAAGACTGTCTTAAAAATACAATTTTGATTGGTATAGGGATCATATTTTTATTCCAAATAAGAAAATTTATGAAAAAATTTAAAGTCCTATTGGTTGGATTATTACTTATTATTCTGAGTGGTAATGTATTCGGGCAAATACAATTTAATAAAAAGTTAAAGAAAGAACTTGATAGTATTTATTTTTTGGACCAGATGTATAGAAAGCTTATTCAGATGAATGCAGCGAAAACAAAAACAGATTCACTTGTAAAAGTTTATCAGATTGCTCCGGAGCAATTATCCGACTATATATTGAAGCAATCAGATAAAACGGATTCCTTGAATATCATTAGAATTGCACAGATTATAGATGAATATGGATATCCTGGAAAAAGTCTTGTCGGGGAACCAACTAATGAATCAGCTTATTACGTAATCCAGCATTCAAAACTCATAGATAAATATCTTCCGATTATAAAAGAAAGCGCAATTAAAAATGAATTGGCATTTCATTTATATGCTAAAATGTTAGACAGACATTTGATGTACAATGAAAAAGAACAAGTATACGGTACACAGATTAAAGGTTTTATATGGAAAAACCCACAAACTGGCAGCAAAGAGTTTAAGTATGTATTATGGCCGGTTAAGGATCCGGATCACCTGAAAGAACTTCGCGAACGAGCTGGTTTTACTCAAAGTATTGATGATTATCTCAGTGAAATGGCTAAATTTTTTAAAACTCTGACAAATCAGTATTATACACTACAGCAAATCAAAGAAATGCAAAAACAGCTTTAATTGTGGTAAGATAACACAATATAATTAATTTATTATAATTAATATTATGTTAAGTACAATTTCGCTCTCTCCTAAAACTCTAATAATTTCTTTCTTAGATCCTGAACTTTATCCAATTTGTTTTTCCTTGTGTAAATGTCTATTAATAACTGAGTGGTTTGCTTATCATTCGGATTAATCTCGTGAGCTTGTAATAATGCATACTCCGCTCGGTTTATGTAAGCACCAAAGCCAGATATATCTTTTTTCTCTAATTTAAGTGCGTCGTTCGCTAAGTTTAGATAAACAAGCCCGAGTTGATATAGAGCATCAAAATAGTTTTGATCAAGAGCCAAGGCTTTTTTATAAGCCAATTCTGCCGTGGAATTATTTAAATTGACCTGATATAGGTAGCCATACAAAAAATACAATAATTTATTCTTTTTTTCTACGCTTAATGTTTTTTCGATCGCCTGGGTAGCACGGTCATATTTTTCATTATCGAGCAAAAGGTTAATATAATTGTTGTTCAGGAACATATTATAAGGGTTAACTTTTATTCCTTCTTCTAAGGTTTTGATGGCCGTTTCCTGTTCGAATTTTGAACTGTAAATACCTGCCATCGCCTGAAAAACAGCAGGATTTGTGATTCCGTTATCTTTTGCTCTTTTAAATAGCGCTAATGCTGTGGTATAATCGTTAATATTTTGTGCACTAAGTGCTGCATTAACAGCTATAGTTGTATCTTTAGGAAAAAAATCACTTACTTCTTTTAATAAGGTAAATGCATTTAAATACTCGCCTCCCTGATAAGCCTTATTCCCTTTTTCTTGTTTTTTAATAATGATGTTATAACTTGCGGCATCAACTAAAGCCCCATTGCTTTGATATTTGTCTAATTTTTTTGCCTGATCTAATGTTTCAATGGCCGTCTGATAGTATTTATCCGCATTGGAATCGTTGTCATCCAATAAAGCAACATAAGAACTCAGATAGGATCTTATTGCCCAGGTCTCAGGCCAGTTTTTAGTTTTTCTGTCGGTTAAGGCACTTTCTGTAGCCTTGATCCCCTCTCCTATAATATTGAGTTGTTTGTTTTTATCCAGTCCACTGGCAATGGCGACTTGCAATTTTCCAACGGCATTCTGGGCAATTTTTATTTGACTGGTTTGTCCAAGAGACTCAATTGATATAAATAATAAACTAGCTACTACGATCTGGGATTTAATTTTCATGGATTGGATTTCCTCTTTTCTGTTCTGTGACTATAAATAACGAGTCAAACAAATTTATGTAAAAAAAAAGAGGGATAAAATTTATCCCTCTTTTTTATAATTCAAAATAACAAATGTCTAATTAAGGTTTCAAAGCCTCTAACTTCTTTTTAACTGCCTCATACTTTGGTGTATCATTCTTAAAAGCATAAACTCTCTTTAAGGCTTCAAGAGCAGGGGCATATTTAGGATCTAACTCTGAAGATTTAAGGTAATATGGAAGCGCTTTATCTAGCAAAGCAGTAATCTGAGTAACCATCGTATTTGCTTCTTTTACCTTCTTAGAATCCAGTTTGTTTTTTTTGTTCTGAACTTCTACCGCTTGCTGATAATATACATCACCCATTAAATACTGATAGGTTGGATTTTTAGGGTCTTTAGCCACGAGTTTGTTTAACATCTCCTCGGATTTGACTATATCTCCTTTATTAATGTACAACTGAGTTTCCGTCTGAATAAAACCTTCTGCGTCCGGGAATTTTGCAGATGCTTCTTTTAGTAAGGCAATTCCTCCGACCGTATCTTTTAATTCACTTAAGGAGAGGTTGATGATTTCAGAATAAAGGTCTTTTGCGTTAGGTGTATTAAAACTGATCACTTTTTTGAAGTTTTTGATCGCTTCAGGATAGTTTTTTATGTTTCTAGCCATGATAGCTGCATTCAAATACATAGAGGTATCTGATGGATTTTTCTCTGTAGCTTCATTAAAATATTTTAAAGCTCCAGCATAATCTTTTTTATTGTAAGCTGTAAATGCCCTTAGTTTAATCGCATTGGAAATGTTAATTTCCGCTGTAGAAATATTGGCTTTTTCATCACCTTTAGTGTCAAGTTCTTTTGCCTTGGCTACAGCCTCTTCCGCAATTTTTTGCTTAGCACTTGAGTTTTCAAAATTAGTTGTATCTGAAGCAGCGATTGCTGAAGCAAAGAGGGCTCTATATGACCACGCTTCAGGCATATTTTTTGATTTTTCATTTGCAATTGCATTATCCGTGTGTTTTAAACCCGAATTTAATGCAGCTAAGGTTTTTTCCAATGAAGGCTTTTGATTCATCGTAATCTGGAAAAGGCCCCATTCTTTTTTTGCATCGGCAACTTCACTCTTTTGTGCATGTGCCAAAGTAGCAGCTCCGGCAAACAGGATACTAAAAAGTACTTTTTTCATGTTAAAATGTTATTATTTTCGTGTAATTTATTATTTGACCAACAGTTGCTGGTCGGTTATAATATTTAAGAAGCAACCCCGTTTCCGGAATTGCTTCTTTTGTATTTATTTTTATTCTTCGTCAGCTGAACTTTGTTCCGTTTCAGAGTTGTTTGCTTCTTTGGAATCTGATTCATCTGTTACTGTACCTTCTGTTTCTGCAGACTCACTTTCAAGATTTTCTTCTTCCTCTTCTTCATGGTCAATTCTGGCTACAGAAGCAATTTCATCGCTTCCTTTAAGGTTAATTAATTTTACACCTTGAGTAGCTCTTCCCATTACCCGCAGTCCACTTACAACAATTCTGATTACAATTCCAGACTTGTTAATAATCATTAAATCATCAGCGTCTGTTACATTTTTAATAGCAATCAGGTCTCCTGTTTTCTCTGTAATGCTAATGGTTTTTACTCCTTTACCACCCCTGTTCGTTACACGGTAGTCTTCAATATCTGTTCTTTTACCGTATCCTTTTTCAGAAACCACTAGAATAGTTGCCTCAGGGTTGTCTACAGCAATCATGCCAACGACCTCATCCTGATCATGGGCAAGAGTAACTCCTCTTACACCGGTTGCGGTCCTGCCCATTGGTCTTACTGTAGATTCATTGAAACGAATAGCCCTTCCAGAACGTAAAGCCATTAGAATTTCACTACTTCCGCTGGTTAAACTCGCCTCTAACAACTGATCCCCTTCATTGATATTAATAGCATTAATACCATTAACCCTTGGCCTTGAATAGGCCTCAAGAGAAGTCTTTTTAATGGTACCTTTTTTAGTACACATTATAATGTAATTGTTTTCCAGGTATTCCTGATCTTTAAGATTTTTAACCTTAATATAAGCTTTTATTTTCTCCTCTTTCGGTATGTTAATAATGTTTTGAATGGCTCTTCCTTTGCTTAACCTCGAGCCTTCAGGAATTTCATAAACCCTCAACCAGAAACAACGGCCACTTTCAGTAAAGAACAGCATGTAATTATGGTTGGAGGCAACCAGCAAGTGCTCAATAAAATCTTCATTTCTTGAATCACTTCCTTTGGAACCTTTACCGCCCCTGGCCTGTGTTCTATATTCAGTGGCTGGGGTCCGTTTAATATACCCTTCATGAGAAATGGTAATTACGACCTCTTCGTCTTCAATAAAGTCTTCCATGCTCATATCCTCAGCAGAATGAACAATATGGGTTCTTCTTTCATCACCATATTTGTCAACCATTTCAGTCAGTTCATCCTTAATGATCTGCATTCTCAGGCCTTCATCATTCAAAATAGACTGTAAATATTCAATGGTTTTCATGAGCTCGTTATACTCCTCTTTGATCTTGTCGCGTTCAAGTCCCGTTAGCCTACGAAGCGTCATATCCAGAATAGCCCTTGCTTGAAGATCGCTTAGACCAAATTGTTCCATTAAACCAGTTCTGGCATCTTCCGGCGTATTGGACGCACGGATCAACTTAATAACTTCATCAAGGTGATCCAGAGCAATCAGTAATCCTTCCAGAATATGGGCTCTTTTCTGAGCTTCAGCCAGTTCGAACTTAGTCCTTCGGATCACTACATCATGTCTGTGATCTACGAAATGCCTAATCAGATCCTTTAAATTAAGCATCTGGGGTCTGCCACTCACTAATGCAATATTATTTACACTAAAAGAAGTCTGTAATGCTGTCTGTTTAAATAGGTTATTTAAAACGATTGACGCGTTAGCATCTCGCTTAATTTCATAAACGATACGAATACCATCTTTATTGGATTCATCTTTAATATTTGAGATGCCTTCAATTTTCTTTTCACCAACCAGTTCAGCCGTCCGTTCAATCATCATGGCCTTATTGACCTGATAAGGAATTTCAGTAACGATGATCGTTTCGCGGTCTTTGTTGCTCTCAATTTCTGCTTTTGCACGCATAACAATCCGTCCCCGGCCAGTTTCAAAAGCCTCTTGAACTCCAGAATATCCGTAAATAATCGCACCGGTTGGAAAATCAGGTGCTTTTATGAATTTCATCAGTTCAGCAACAGTGATCTCATTATTATCTATATAAGCAATAGTACCATTGATAACCTCTGTAATGTTATGAGGGGGCATATTGGTCGCCATACCAACTGCGATACCAGATGACCCGTTAATAAGCAAATTCGGTACCTTGGAAGGCAAAACTGTCGGTTCCTGTAAGGAATCGTCAAAATTAAGCTGAAAATCAACTGTATCTTTATTAATATCGGCCAGCATCTCTTCCGCAATTTTCTCAAATCTTGCTTCTGTATAACGCATTGCTGCCGGAAAATCCCCGTCAATTGATCCAAAGTTTCCCTGTCCCTCAACCATTAAGTATCGCAAGCTCCAGGGTTGTGCCATACGCACCATTGTAGAATACACCGAAGCATCACCATGTGGGTGGTACTTACCCAGCACCTCTCCTACAATACGTGCTGATTTTTTATAAGGTTTGTTGTTCGATAAGCCCAGATCAAGCATACCATACAGAACCCTTCTGTGTACAGGTTTCAATCCATCACGTACATCAGGTAAAGCTCTTGATACGATAACAGACATCGAATAGTCGATATAAGCAGATTTCATCTGCTCGTCTATATTAATTCTAATAATCTTGTCGTCTTCCTGATTTTCTAAATCTTCTGCCATAAATTAATGTTCGTTAAAAACGATTTAAATAAGGTATTGTTATAACCTTGCGAATTTAAGAAAATATTGCCGTTTAAGTGTATTGTGGAAAAATATTAAACCCAGTTAATTCCTTTTTTTAGTTTACTTATGGTATATGCTTCGGGCGTACTTTCCTGTGGCTGAAAATTATAAATCCATTTTGCAAGCGGCGGTAAACTCATTAAAATAGATTCAATTCTTCCATTGGTTTCTAATCCGAACTTGGTTCCCGAGTCATAAACAAGGTTAAACTCTGCGTATCTGCTCCTTCTTACATATTGCCACTCTTGTTCTTTTTCAGTAAAGGGACTTTCCCGGTTCCTGTCAATCAGTTCAGCATAAACCGGACTGAAAGTATTTCCTACTGCAATGGAAAAATTCAGTAACTCTTGAAAAGTTAAACCGGTGTTTTCTGGTCTTAGCCTGTCGTAAAAAATTCCTCCGATGCCACGAGTCTCTTCCCTGTGTTTGATGAAAAAATAATCATCGGCCTGCTTTTTAAAACGTTCATAAAAAGAGGGCTCAAAATGATCACATGTTTGCTTCAGATGATGATGGAAGAAACGGGCATCTGTATCGATTACATAATGAGGCGTCAAATCTATTCCTCCACCAAACCACCTGGTCTGTTCATCCATTTCAAAATACCGGATGTTCATATGTATAATTGGAACAAAAGGATTTCGCGGATGCATAACTATGGAAACTCCAGTTGCAAAAAATTCATCACTTTCGACTTTGAAGGCTTTTTTTATGGTATCTGGTAGTTTTCCGTGTACTGAAGAAAAATTAACTCCACCTTTTTCGATTACATTTCCGTTTTGGAAAATTCTGGTTCTGCCCCCTCCGCCCCCTTCTCTATTCCATAATTCTTCCTCAAATCTCGAACCTCCATCGGCCATTTCCAGTGACAAGCAGATTTCGTCCTGGATTTTTTTATATGCTGCTATAACCTCTTCTCTAAAAATCATCTTCAAAGTTAACCCTAATCAGATACGGAGTCTCTTTTAAATTACAGATAGTACATTTTTTTGACATTATTCCTCCACAAAATTAAGATCCCGGCCATAGGTTTCGTCAAGATTGTATAGGGCGATATAAGCTATACCAACGGTAATGATTGCCACTGCTACAGCTGCATTAATGATACCCAAATTTCCCCTTAGCCATTGGAATAGAATAGTGACCAAAATTAAGGAGCCTCTGACCATATTGGGAACACTGGTGGTTACAGTAGCCCTGAGATTAGTGCCAAATTGTTCTGCTGCTATAGTTACAAAAACAACCCAATAACCTGTAAAGATTCCAAAGAAGATGCATAGAATATAGAAATTTATTGCAGTCCAGCCCTTAGTAAATAAGAAAAGCATCATACAAAGGAAGGTCAAGGTGAGAAAGATAAACACAATCTTTTTTCTTGTTTTAAAGACCTGGCTTAACGTTCCGGTTAGAAAATCTCCCAAAGAAATTCCGATATAAGTGAACATTACTCCTTTTCCATTATCCAGAAGGTCTTTTGCATCCAATGCTTTTCCAAAATCAGGTGCTATACCAACCAAAATGCCTACAACGAACCAAACGGGAACTGCAATTAGAATACAGTTTAGGTATTTGAAAAAACGTTTTTTATGAAAAAGCATTAAGAAATTTCCTTTGGAAACATCTTTCTTGAGCATGTTTTCAAATAAACCTGATTCAAATA
This sequence comes from Pedobacter nutrimenti, assembly GCF_003208655.1. Taxonomy (GTDB): domain Bacteria; phylum Bacteroidota; class Bacteroidia; order Sphingobacteriales; family Sphingobacteriaceae; genus Pedobacter; species Pedobacter nutrimenti. Next base: position 540,379 of record NZ_QKLU01000001.1, read on the forward strand.
CACCAATACGCATTAATAGAAGGATTACACCAAGTCCCCCTCCTACAAAAAAGGCGGTTCTCCATTCAAACAAATCTCCTACTATGTATGCTGCCACAGCCCCCATTAAACCAATACCGGCAACAAGCATGGTGCCATAACCACGTTTTTCTTTACTCATGCTCTCACTTACCAAGGTGATACCTGCCCCAAGTTCCCCCGCCAATCCAATTCCCGCGATAAAACGAAGTGCTGCATAAACCGGAATGGAAGTTGCGAAGCCATTGGCAATGTTGGCCAAGGAATATAACAGTATTGAGCCAAACAAAACTGAAAGACGCCCTTTTTTATCACCGATAATACCCCATAATATTCCTCCTGTTAGTAATCCCGCCATTTGCCAGTTCATTAAGGAGAGGCCAGTTTGAGTTAGTTTATCTGTGGGCACCCCAAGAGAGGCAAGGCTCTTATTTTTAATAATCAAAAATAAAAGAAGGTCATAAATGTCAACAAAATAGCCTAAAGCAGCTACCAGGACTAAAAAGAATACGTTTTTGTTTTGTTTTATCTCGTTCATATCGTTTGTTTGGTCTTTTGAAAGTACAAACAAATTCAAATAATGCGATAAAAATTTTCAATTGATTGAAGAACATCTAATCATGATGCATTTTAAGTTTGCCCAGCAGTTCAGGAGAAACATTTTCAGCATAAGCGCCATAAGCGTCTATAAGTACCCCCTTTAAATTGCCAACAGGAGAAGAAATTGCATAAATCACCGAGCTGTCTCCAGGATCATTCATCCCTTCAAACCGATAAAATTCATCTATCTCAAACTCCTCTGGCATCAGCCTTAGGTCAATTGATTTACATTCAATACAGTCCTGTTGTAAAATGAAATCAAATTCATAGCCCCTGTTTCCGAGGTCTTCTACAGCAGCGGTAAGTGTGTCATAAATATGCATAAACTAATTTACCTAAAATTTACGCTAACATCATAGATTTAATTTAAAAGTTCAAGAATCTTTCAGATATTTAAGGATCATGGTTGTATCAGAAAAAACCCTTAAATGGGCCTTGTGTTTATATCCGCCTCTTTTATTTCAAAGAATATGGGTTAAAAAGTTTCACAAAAATTTCAGAGGAGTTGATGTTAAGATTAGTAAAAGCATACTCAACAGAAACTATAATGGGTCTATTTATGGAGGAACGATATATGGCGCAACAGATCCTTTTTATGCCCTTCTTTTTGATCAACTATTGCAACGTGAAGGTTTTAAGGTCCGGGTTTGGTTAAAAAGTGCTTCAATCCAATACCTCAAGCCAGGCCGTAGCAGTTTGTATTTTACAATTTCAGTCAACGACCAGATGCTTCGCGAAGCGGTAGAGGCCCTGAATACGGTCGGGAAATTCGTTAAGGCCTACCCTATGGAGGTTAAGGATAAACATGGCGAACTTTGTGCTACGGTGATGAATGAGGTTTATGTTAGAAATCTCCATCACGGAGAAAAGTCTGTAGTGGCTTATTAATCTTTTAAAAACTTCTTATGAACATCAGAAAACTAATATTACAAGGCGAAGGAACAACGATTGATTTTAAGAAGACAATTACAAATCTGGAAAAAATTGCAAAAAGCCTTGTTGCATTTGCGAATAATAAAGGAGGACAGTTATTGATTGGTGTGGCGGATGATGGGACCATCAAAGGTGTTAAATCTGAAGATGAGGAAAAGTATATGATTTTAAAATCTGCTCATCAATATTGTAAACCGGCAATAGAACCTGAATTTGAAGAAGTATATGTTGATGATAAACTGGTTTTGGTGGTGACAATCCGCTCTAGTGATACAAAACCTCATTATGCCCTCGATGAACAAAAAAAATGGTGGGTTTATTTTAGAGTCGATGATAGAAGTGTTTTGGCCAGTAAAATTCTTGTGGATGTTCTTAAAAAGGGAAATAAAGATACAGGGCACATGATCAGTTATACTGAAGACGAAAAAAAACTTTTCGAATATTTAAAAGAAGAAGGACGCATAACCCTTCTGGAATTTAGCAAAATCATCCGGAGCTCTCATCGTCACGCTCAGAAAATTCTGGTTAATATGATCCTAACAGGCGTTTTACTCCCTCATAGTTCGGAGAAAGAAGAATACTTTACCATGACCGAAAGAACCGGTTAAATAGCCTTATCTTTGCGAACTTATTTATGTTTTCCCTATGCCCAGTCTGTTTTACGATAAATACAAGCCTTATTATTCCGATAATCTTAAGCTGGCGATGCCTATTGTGGTATCCCAGTTAGGACATACATTGGTTCACATGGCAGACAGTGTGATTGTGGGACATTTTGCGGGTACTATTCAACTTGCGGCGGTTTCTCTTGTTAATAGTCTTTTTATGCTGATCCTGGTGTTGGGACTGGGGATATCTTATGGCCTTACCCCTTTGATTGCACAAGAAAATGGCCGGAAAAATTATGAGGAATGTGGGAGGCTTTTATCAAATAGCCTGGTTATTAATTTCCTCACAGGACTATTTTTATACTGTCTTGTCCATTTTGGTACTTTGCTTGTTATCGATCATTTGGGACAATCTCCGGAAGTGGTAGCTTATGCAAAACCGTATCTGGGGTATTTGGCCGTGTCTATCATTCCTTTGATGATTTTCCAAACCTTTAAGCAATTTGCCGAAGGTCTTGGTTTCACCAAGCAAGCGATGTATGTTTCTATCTGGGGTAATGTGATCAATATTATCTTCGGGGTAATTTTTGTAAAAGGCATGTTTGGCATTGCTCCGATGGGTGTTAAAGGTGTAGGCCTAAGCACGCTAATTGACCGGATTTTAATGGCTGTGGTGATGTTTATTTACATCAGTCGCTCTAAACACTTCAAGATTTATTTAAAGGGGTTTAAATTAAAATTCTTAAATAAAATTTCCAGTCTTCGGATTGCTAAGATAGGTGCCCCTGTGGCGCTGCAATACTCCTTTGAGATTAGTGCATTCAGCGGGGCCGCAATTTTAATTGGAACTATTGGTGCTGTTGAACAGGCAGCTCATCAGATTGCTATCAATCTATCTGCGATTACTTATATGTTGGCTGCCGGAATTGCTTCTGCAGCCACTATAAAAACCGGAAATAATCTGGGTAAGAATAACCTGTTTGATCTTCGTCATTCTGCAATTGCCAGCTACCATATTGTAATTGGCTTTATGAGTTTAACGGCTTTGTTATTTGTGGGGGCCAATCAATTGCTTCCTTTTATTTATACAGAAGATACAGCTGTCATTTCAATTGCTGCCCAGTTATTGGTGATAGCAGGCTTTTTCCAGTTATTTGATGGCACGCAAGTGGTAGGCTTAGGCGTGTTAAGGGGGCTTGGAGATGTTAATATACCCACGTTGATTACCTTTATCGCCTATTGGATTATTGGAATTCCTTTAGGCTATTTTCTAGGAATCGAATTGGGCTTTGGGGTTAATGGAATTTGGTATGGTTTGACCTTTGGATTATTAACAGCCTCATTATTGTTGTTTTTGCGATTTCAGAAAAAAACAAAGAATCTACATGTTACAGCTGTTGTCTAGAGCCATTTTATTATTTATTTAAATAATGACCCGTTTTATTCCCAGTAAATCTGTAGTGATTACGGTAATTTATTGACGAAGTATAAAATAAAATTAAGCACTTGTTCGTTTATTATGCTGATTTTATTATTTTAGTCAGAGTATGTTTCTGTTTTGTTAGAAACCAAACTAAAAAACAAAGATAAATCTGCTTCTGGCATTTTAAATGATAAAGGTAATCAATAAGCTCCGGGAAAGATTGAAAGCTTCAACTCTTAACAATCTAATTATTCAGTATGAAGTCAGACAGGCTAACCTAACAAGGTCAATGGTCCTGACGGGTGCTTGTTTTCCTCTTTCAGTAATCCTTTTCCTTTTTTATTATTTAAATATGGAATCGGAAAATTCCGCTACTATAGAGTGGACTCGACAGGTAATTTCGATTGATCTGATCGCTGGAACAATTATTCTGGTCTTATTTTTTTTAACCTATTTTAAGTATAAAAAGAAAGAACATAAAGATTTTATTGGGGGCATCTTGCCTGATGTTGTTTTTATGGTCATTGCAATATGGGGTGTTCTTTCTAGTGTTCTTGAGCAATCCGTTACTTCCTCTATTATTGAGTTTGTATTGGCTTGTGCAGCCTGTTCTTTATGCTTGTTGATTAGGCCATGGCGATTGTTGCTCTATCTGAGTCTTATATTTTTGTTGTTTTATGCCGGGATTTTATATGCTCAGACAGACCATAAAATAAGGATATTCAACATTGCCAATGGCTTTTGTGCTGTGGTGATTTGCTTTGGCTTATCCCTCATGCAATGGCGTAATCATATGATCAGGTTTCGTCAGAATCGAAAAATTCAAGAGCAAAACAAAGCACTAGAAAATAATTATTCCGATTTACTGCTCTCTTCAGAAGAGCTTTCCAGGGCCAATTCCAGTAAAGATAAGTTTTTTGCTATTCTTGCTCATGACCTAAGAGGTCCAATTTCTTCCACTTTGGCTTTAACAGATCTTTTAGAAGAAGGTTTTTTTGAAACAGATGAAAGTGAAAGAAAAAGGATGTACAGGTTGTTACAATCCAGTCTCGATACGACAGCTAAACTATTGGAAAATGTATTACTTTGGTCCAGAAATCAAACAGGAAGTATAAATTTTAATCCTGTAGAGGTAAACCTCTATGAGGTGATTCAAAACAGTAAATCTTTTTTACAAATTGTTGCTGCCCAGAAAGATATTCAAGTTTTCAATACTGTTGACAAAGGGGTACATATTCTTGCGGATGTAGATATGATTAATACTATTTTTCGTAACCTGATCTCAAATGCAATTAAGTTCACCCCAAATTTTGGAGAAGTTGAAATTGGTTCTGAGTATTACTACGATCAAAAAGATAAAACAAGTTTTGTGAAAATTTCGGTATGTGACCATGGTGTTGGCATGACCCAGGAGACTTTAAATGGATTATTTAAAATAGATCGTAAAGTACTGTTTCCGGGCACAAATAATGAAACAGGTACAGGGTTGGGTTTAATTCTATGTCATGACTTTGTGCAAAAGCATGGGGGTACCATAGAAGTTAAGAGTAAACAAGGAGAAGGAACCATTTTTATGATCAAACTTCCTGTTCCCGGTCAGATTTCTGCAGAAGGCAAGCATTCAAAGAAAGCACAAAACATATCTATTTCTAACCTCTAATTTTGGGCTGAATTATTTCGGATGTATTTTCTAAATAGATACTTGCTTTGTGAAAATTCCAATGTAAACCCATTTCCAATTAAAAATGGATTTACATTAGTTTTACGCCATTATTTATGCTCTACTTTGTAAATTGTAGTTTGAAAATAGGTCTCTCCAGGATATAGAATTGTTGAAGGAAATTCTGGGATATTTATTGCATTTGGATGATGCTGTGTTTCGATACAAAAGCCCTCTGATGAATGATAATCCCGATTTCCCTTTCCGTTTTTAACAGATAGGTATTTAGAGGTGTAAAAGTGGGCCACAGGTTCCGTGGTGTAAATGGATAACTTTAAACCGCTGCTTTCTTCTGTAGTTTCAGAAGCAAGAGTAAATTCTCCGTAGTTCTTATCGAGCACAAAGCTTTGGTCATAACCCTCCTGCTCATTCCAATCTCTTCCAATTGGTTTTGAACCTAGGAAATCATATTTTGTATTTTCTACGGGAATAAGTTTACCGGTAACCACATAATTTTGATCTTGTTCCAAATAAAAACTTGCAGGCATTCGGTGGAGATGTCTTGCCACAGTTCCTAAATCAGGAGAAAGATTAAAATAACTGTGATGAGTTAGATTCACCGCTGTAGATTCATCGGTTTCTGCTTTATAATCAAGGATAAGCTCATTTTCTTCGGTTAGTTTAAAAGTGAGTTGAATGGTTAAATTACCCGGAAACCCCTCTTCTCCCGCTTTACTGATGTACTGTAGGGTGAGGCTAGGGTCTACTGTTGGTAGAATGTCCCATACCTTTTTATCGAATCCAATATCCCCGCCATGTAGACAGTCTCCACCTTTAGCTTGTGACAGTTGATAGATTTTTTCCTTAATGCTAAATCTACCGCTCTTAATCCGATTGGCGTAACGACCTATAACCGCACCAAGATAAGGATAATCTGAGCCGGTGTAATCAGGATTAATGTAACCTGAAAAATCATCAAAACCCAGTACAATGTCTTGTTTTTCTCCTTTGGCATTGGTGACTATAAAATGGCTTAGGATGGCACCGTAATTATAAATTTTCACATAGGTTCCCTTTTTGTTAATTAATTCAACGGCGAAGATTTCCTTTCCGTCGATAATGTGTCCGGTTTTTATCAGGTTTGCTTTCATTTGTATCTAATTTGCTGCTCTTTATAGTCACTTATTTCCTTACTTTATAGAAAACAATCATGCTTTAGTGTATTTGATGATTATTTTAAACCTATTGGATTCATATTGCTATATTAGGCTTTCTTAAAATTAACAATACTAATTAATACTTTACCAAAAGCAAGAACTTAATTCAAATTAAGTAATGTATTTTGACAAGAGAGCAAGAATAGATAGGACAAAACAAAGCTATATATATAAATGAAATCTGATCTGGAACATAAATTCTTTGAACATTACAATCAACATCCTGAAAAAATTTATTTTAGCCCGGGACGGGTGAATCTTATTGGAGAACATATCGATTACAATGGCGGACTAGTCATGCCATGCGCGGTGACAATGGGAACTTGGTTATTGGTCGCCCCGAATCGGAATGGGGAACTTAGATTTAAAAGCGGGAATTTTGAAGAAGAGTATACGGTTGCCCTGCAATCAGGCTATGCTAAAACTGGTGGAGAGTGGTACAATTATCCATTGGGCGTTTTTAATGAAATATTAAAAGAAAAAAGAATAAATTATGGATTAGATCTAATGTATTTTGGAAATATTCCTATAGGATCAGGCCTCTCTTCTTCTGCGTCTATAGAAGTGGTTACTGCCTATGCCTTGAATGATCTTTTTAATTTTGATTATGATAAACTTGAACTGGTACTGCTTTCCCAAAAAGTGGAAAATGAATTTATGGGAGTTAATTGCGGGATTATGGATCAATTTGCTGTTGCTTTTGGTGAAAGAAATAAGGCAATTGTTTTGAATTGTGACAGTCTGGATTATAAACTGGTAAACTGTAATCTTGGTGATTATTTATTAGCGATAATCAATACCAATAAACCCAGAAAACTTGCAGAATCAAAATATAATGAAAGAGTTGAAGAATGTAAAAGAGCGCTGGAAGATTTAAATAAAGAAATCAAAGTTAATCATCTGTGTGAGTTGAATGCCGAGAAATTTGCCTTGCATAGCCATTTAATAGAAAATGAAACAATTCTAAAAAGGGCAATTCATGTGATCAAAGAAAATGATCGTGTACATTTAGCGGCCAAAGCACTCAGTGAGAACAATCTGGCTGAATTTGGTCGTTTGATGTTTGCTTCTCATCAATCATTAAAAGATTTCTATGAAGTTACAGGAATCGAGTTGGATACTGTTGTTGACTTCTGTAGTCAATACCCTGGGGTTGTTGGTGCAAGAATGACTGGGGCAGGTTTTGGAGGTTGTGCCATTGCATTGGTTCAGAAAGGAACAGAAGAAGATTTTGCAATAAAACTAAATGATTTCTATATCTCTAAAATTGGTTATTCTCCGACAGTTTACTTAAGTGAAATCGGGCATGGTGCATCTGCAATTTAGTTTTACTTTTGCCCCAAATGTTGTCTAGCTGGAAAAAGGCCAGATAGAAATAAAAAAATGTTAGATGAAGAAGTTGAAATTAGACGATTTGAATAGGGTTAGCATAGAGGCTTTCAAAGAACAAGACAAATTACCGGTAGTAGTAGTTCTTGATAACGTCAGGAGTATGCATAATGTAGGTTCTGTATTTAGGACAGGTGATGGCTTTTCAATAGAAAAAATAGTTCTTTGCGGTATTACAGCGCAGCCTCCTCATCGTGAAATAGAAAAAACGGCTTTGGGAGCGACACAATCTATCGATTGGATACATTTTGGTGATACCCTTGATGCAGTAAAAAGCCTTAGAGATCTGGGATATAAAATCATTGCTGTAGAGCAGGCCAGTAATAGCATTATGCTCAATACATTTCAGCCAGTAAATATGGAAAAGTATGCATTGATTTTCGGAAATGAAGTCGAAGGGGTAAGTGATAAAGTGATGGAAGTTATTGATCAATGCATTGAAATCCCTCAGTTTGGAACAAAACACTCTTTTAATATTGTAATCTCAGCTGGGATTGTACTCTGGGATTTCTTTGCCAAATTAAAATTGTAACCTTAATTATGGAGCATCCAGTTTTAAAAAAACTATTGATCAAACCAGAAATGACTGTGTTATTGGATCATTTGCCTGAAAATTCAGCTTCTATATTGTATGAACTATCAGATAACATCAAAAAGGTATTCAGTTTGGATCATCCTTATGATGTTGTAATTTCCTTTGTAAAAAGTAAAAATGAACTTGTAGATCGTTTGACAGCCTTAAAGGACTCCATAAGGCCCTCAACAATTATATGGGTTGCTTATCCTAAAAAAACCTCGGGTATCCAGACAGATCTTAGTATGATGGCATCCTGGGAAGAAGCAGAAGAATTTAATTTAACACCCTGTGCTTCTGCATCGATTAATGAGGTCTGGACCGGTATTCGCTTAAAGCCTAAGGATCAGGTTAAAAGTACAGGTTTAGCAAATGAAAGCATAAAAAACAATGCTTACGGAGAATTTATTGATGTAGAAAATAAACGGATTAGATTGCCTGAAGATCTGAAAAATACATTAGGGGATCATCCTATCGCATATGAATTTTTTGAACAACTCTCTTGGAGTAATAAAAAAGAATACATTTTATGGATCCTTAGTGCAAAGCAGGATAAAACAAGAATTTCAAGAATCGAAAAAATGATGGAATTGCTGGCTTTAAAAAAGAAAAATCCCGCTGACAAATAGTTTACCACAAAAGAACAGCCTAAACTGTTCTTTTGTGGTTCATATTATAATTAGTTTCTACCTGGTCTGTTGCCTTCATCCTGACGACCCCTTTCTGTACGATTTCCTCTATTGTCATTAGGTCTGTTGCTCCGGTCGTTGCCTGGCCTTAACTGTTCCCTGTCGCTCCTAGAAGGCTGGTTTGGTCTGCCACCTCTATAAAGTGGATGGCCCTTAACAACGGAATACCTGTTGTCCCGGCTATCTCTGATTAGGCTTTGTTTACCCGACCAGTTTTTGTATTTTCCATATTTGGAAACATATATGTTATGATGCAGATAAGGTTTCGGCTGGTTCACCACCACTTTGTAAGCATTGTATAAATTAAAATTGGAATAAGCCGGAGGCAAATTTCTGTTAAAAATCCACCGTCCATTACTTAGAAAGATGTATTGTCCTGTCGAAACATCATAATAGGCATCAATGGCAGGAATGTAATAATAATCAACATGATCATATCCAGCCAGTCCCCAAAGTGGCTGGGACCCGATATTAATATTGACACTCACTTGCGCTTTGGTAGGGATGCTGAATACCAATAGGATCAGTATTGCTGTGCTTAAAATTATTCTTTTCATGACCTTAAGTATTAAAGATTAATTATTAACAAAGCCGCTTCAAATTCCCTACCAAAACCAAGGATACTTAAATTTTTAACATAATTTAACGGAGAAGGTATTGATTATGCAAAAGGAATACCGTCCTTACTGGGTAGTTTACTGTAACCCATCAGGTATTCATCTACCTTTCGGGCAGCCTCTCTTCCCTCGGATATGGCCCAAACCACCAATGATTGTCCTCTTCTCATATCTCCTGCAGTGAATATTTTTGCAATATTGGTTTGATATTTTCCTTCTTCAGCCTTTACATTGCCTCTCACGTCCAGTTCCACTCCAAGTTTTTCCAGCATGCCTTCTTTCTGCGGATGTAGAAATCCCATGGCCAGCAGGATCAACTGACAAGGAAGTTCTCTTTCAGTTCCTTCAATTTCTGCAAAACTTAATGGTCGCCCACTTGCATCTATCTGCCATTCAACATCCACAATTTTTAAAGCTTTTAAATCACCTTTTTCATCTTTAATAAATTCTTTTGAATTCACTGCCCAGCCTCTTGTACAACCTTCTTCATGTGAAGAGGTCACTTTAAGTAGCATTGGATAAGTTGGCCAGGGCATATTTACAGTACGATGAGCAGAGGGCATAGGCATAATTTCAAATTGGGTTACAGATTTGGCTCCCTGCCTGTTGGAAGTGCCTATACAATCAGAACCTGTGTCGCCTCCTCCAATTACAATTACATCTTTTCCCGACGCAAGAATAGCTTCTTGTTCAATACTGAAATTTTTAACCCTTTTGTTTTGTTGTTTTAGGAAATCCATTGCAAAATGAACTCCTTTTGCATTCCGTCCGGGAATGTTTAAGTCTCTAGGAATGGTGGAGCCACCTGCCAATACAATGGACTGGAAATCTCTCAATAAAGTATTTAATTCTACATTAACTCCAACATTTGAATTGCATTTGAAGACAATACCTTCTTTTTCCAATAGTTGTATTCGACGGGTTACTACATCTTTTTGAAGCTTAAAATCGGGAATTCCGTAGTTCAACAATCCTCCTGGGCTGTCGTCACGTTCATATACAGTTACTTCGTGTCCAGCTCTGTTGAGCTGAGCCGCGGCGGCAAGCCCTGCCGGACCAGAGCCTATAACCGCTACTTTTTTACCTGTTCTGATCAGTGGTTGTTCTGCTTTAATATAACCTTTGGCAAAAGCCATTTCAATAATATGTTTTTCGATTTCTTCTATAGATACCGGTGATTTATTGATCCCAAGGACACATGCAGATTCACATGGCGCCGGACAAATTCTTCCGGTGAACTCAGGAAAGTTGTTGGTGCTTAGTAATATGGAGGTCGCAAGTTCCCAGTTTCCCTGATATACTGCATCATTAAATTCTGGAATTACATTGCCTAACGGACAACCAGATTGGCAGAATGGAACACCACAGTCCATACAGCGTGCAGCTTCTTTATTGACCTGTTCTGACTGATAGGCTTTTACAAATTCATTATAATGTTTTAAACGTTCTTTAGCGTCTTGTTTGACAGGAGCAGTTCTTTCATACTCTAAAAATCCAGTTACTTTTCCCATGATTAAGATATTTTTATTTTAGAATTTTTTTTCATTAATACCGCTTTGTATTCTTTAGGAAATACTTTAATAAAATGCGCAGACTGTGTTGCCCAATCATTCAAGATGAATTGAGCCAGTTTACTGCCTGTAAGATTAATGTGTTTTTTTAATAAAACATTGATACGCAATTCATCCTGCTCGGTTAAAGGATCAAGGTCGACCATTTCTTTATTACATTTACCAGGAAAAGTTCCTTTAGTGTCATAGATCCAGGCAATACCTCCGCTCATTCCGGCGGCGAAGTTACTCCCTGTTTCTCCTAGAACCAGCACTTCACCACCGGTCATATATTCACATCCATGATCTCCCAGTCCCTCTATAACAGCAGTTGCCCCTGAATTTCTAACAGCAAACCTCTCTCCAGCTTGTCCTCTTGCATACAATTCGCCTGAAGTTGCTCCGTATAAGGCCACGTTTCCTATAATGATATTTTGTTCAGCGACGTAATTAATTGCAGAAAAGGGATAAATAGATAATCTTGCTCCAGAAAGCCCCTTGCCTACGTAATCATTGGCCTCACCTTCTAATTGAAGGGAGATTCCTTTTGCAGCAAATGCACCAAAACTTTGTCCTGCTGAACCTTTAAACTTAAAGTTAATGGTGTCTACAGGGAGGCCTTGACCTTTATAGATTTTTGAGACTTCATTTGATAGCATTGTACCAATTGCCCGGTCCGTATTTTTAACTTCGAATTCCCTGAAAATAGGTTCTTTGCTTTCTAGTGCTGGTTTGGCTGCCTGGATGAGCTGAAGATCAAGGACTTCCGTAAGGCCATGATCCTGCTGCTCTGTGTTATACAAACTTAAATCATTGTCCTGGCTTTTATAAAGGATTGCCGAAAGATCAAGATCTTTTAATTTCCAATCTTTCTCATCAATCTGCCTTACACTTAAGACATCTGCTTGTCCAACCATTTCATTAACTGTCCGGAAGCCCAATTCAGCCATAATTTCCCTTAATTCTTCGGCAAGGAAATAAAACAAGTTCACAACATGGTCCGCTTCGCCAGTGAATAATTTTCTCAATTCGGGATCTTGTGTTGCCACACCAACAGGACAAGTGTTTAAATGACATTTACGCATCATAATACAACCTGAGGTCACTAAGGCTGCTGTGGCTACACCCCATTCTTCAGCACCAAGTAAGGTTGCAATAGCAATATCTTTTGCTGTTTTGAGCTGACCATCTGTTTGAAGAACAACCCTGCTACGCAGACGGTTTTTAACTAAAGTCTGGTGCACTTCGGCTAGTCCTAATTCCCACGGAAGGCCAGCGTGTTGTATAGATGTTAGTGGTGAAGCTCCAGTCCCTCCATCAAATCCAGAAACCAGAATAACATCCGCATGAGCTTTGGCAACACCTGCAGCAATAGTGCCTACCCCTGCTTTCGAAACAAGCTTTACGTTAATTCTGGCATTTCTGTTTGCATTTTTTAAATCGAAAATCAGCTGGGCGAGATCTTCTATAGAATAAATGTCATGGTGTGGAGGTGGAGAGATTAAGCCTACCCCTGGTGTTGCATGACGTACCCTGGCAATCCAATCGTCTACTTTATGACCAGGCAATTGACCACCTTCACCGGGTTTTGCCCCCTGTGCCATTTTGATCTGTAATTCGTCAGCATTGGTCAAGTAATAACTGGTTACTCCAAAGCGGGCCGAGGCAATCTGTTTAATGGAAGAACGCATAGAATCCCCATTCGGAAGAATTTCGTATCTCAACTCATCTTCACCCCCTTCACCTGTATTGCTTTTACCACCAATTCGGTTCATCGCTATAGCCAAAGTTGAATGTGCTTCATGGGAAATAGAACCGAAAGACATTGCTCCAGTTGCGAAGCGTTTTAAAATATTCTCAATTGGTTCAACTTCATTTAAAGGTACTGCTGGGCGATTGTATTTGAATTCAAATAAGCCTCTTATGGTATAGGCTTGTTTCGTTTGTTCATTAACCAGGTTGGAATATTGTTTATATATACTATAATCTTTTTTTCGGGTTGAATTCTGGAGCAGGTGAATAGTTTGAGGGTTAAATAAATGTTGCTCACCCTTGCGTCTCCATTTGTAATTTCCTCCGGTTGGAAGTATTGGGTCTGGTCTATTGGCTTTTCCAAATACGCGACTGTGTTTGATCAAGGCTTCGTTCGCAATCTCATCCAGACCTAATCCACCAATTCTAGATACAGCACCTGCAAAATAAGTGTCAACTACATCTTTATGTATCCCAAGGATCTCAAATATCTGTGCCCCATGATAAGATTGCAGAGTGGAAATACCCATTTTTGAGAAGATCTTTAGTAAACCATTGTTTACAGCATAAATGTAGTTCTGAATCAGTTTCTCTGTTTTAATGCCACTTTCGCTTTCAAAACCTTTAATGGTTTCCAACGCGAGGTAGGGATTAACTGCAGTTGCGCCAAAACCTATTAGGCAGGCAAAATGATGCACTTCCCAGACGTCACCTGCTTCTACCACGATACCTACTGCCCCCCGATGGCCTTTGCGGATCAGGTGGTGATGTACAGCGGAAACAGCAAGAAGAGAAGGAATTGCAGCATGTTCGGAATCTACTGCCCGATCTGAAAGTACAATGACCTGGAAACCATCTTCTACAGCGTCTACTGCATAACGGCAAAGGCGGTCGAGTGCTTTAGCCATTGCACCTGGTTTGCCAGATGCCCTAAAATAGGTTTGTAAGGTTTTTGCCTGAAAAACTCCTGTATCTATACTTCTCAATTTTTCAAGTTCAATGTTATTCAGGATTGGGTGTTTAATGCCCACACAGTGGCATTGCATTGCATGTTCTTCTAGCAAATTGCCATTATTACCCATAAAACCTGCAAGACTCATGACCACCTTTTCACGAATAGGATCAATAGGTGGATTGGTTACCTGAGCAAAAAGCTGTTTAAAATAAGAAGACAGATGCTGCGGTTTCTGAGACAAAACTGCCAGTGGGATATCTGTTCCCATAGAGCCAATTGCTTCTTTTCCTTCCAGCGCCATCGGTTTGATGAGCAAATCAATATCTTCTCTGCTGTAACCAAATACTTGTTGATATTTGAATATAGATTCTTCAGAAAGGTTACTAAATACTACCCTTGGATCTGAAAGCTCTTCAAGTCTGATCTGGTATTGATTAAGCCAGTCCGCATAAGGTCTTCTTCCGCATACCTGTTTTTTAATTTCTTCATCACTGATTATCCGGCCTTGTTCCATATCAACAACAAACATTTTTCCAGGAGTCAAACGACCTTTTTCAATAATTTTACTCTGTTCTAATTCCAGAACACCAGCCTCAGAGGCCATGATTACCCGGTCATCCTCCGTAATCGCATATCTGGACGGGCGCAACCCATTTCTGTCCAATGTGGCACCAATCAGATTGCCATCCGTAAAGGCAATCGCGGCCGGACCGTCCCAAGGCTCCATTAAAGTGGCGTGAAATTTGTAAAATGCCTGCTTGAGTTCATCCATATCTTCATTCCCGTCCCAGGCCTCTGGAATCAGCATCATTAACACATGAGGAAGAGACCTTCCCGCATGCAATAATAGTTCAACGATGTTATCCAAACAACCAGAGTCCGACTGGCTCTCATCTATGACCGGAAGTAAAATATTTAGTTCTTCAGGGGTGAAATAGCTGGAAGCAAATGATTTAACACTGGCTCTGAACCAGTTAAGATTGCCCTGAAGCGTATTGATTTCGCCATTGTGTGCTATATAGCGAAAAGGTTGCGCCAGCTTCCAGGAAGGAAAAGTATTGGTTGCAAACCGGGAATGTACCAATCCAAACGCAGAGACAACCCTTTTGTCGCTAAGTTCAGTGAAATAAGACCTAACTTGCATAGAGGTCAGCTGGCCTTTATATACAATAGTTCGTGAAGAGAAAGAAGCGATATAAAAATCGGACTTAATTCCATTTACGGTATTTGTTATTGTTTTGGTCAGATAATTTTTAAATACATATAGTTTACGTTCGAAATCAGCACCGGCCGCAACGGCATAAGGCCTGGCAATAAACAGCTGTTCCATTTCTGGTTCCACTGATAAAGCCATATCCCCTATATCATGGGAATTAGTTTGAACCTTCCTAAAGCCAAGTACTTCCAAGCCCAGTTTCTCTGCTGCACGATAAATCACTTCCCGGCATTCTTCCCTCGCTTTAATATCTTTTGGAAGAAACAGCATTCCTACGCCATAATCACCACTCTGATTAAGACTAAAGCCAATCTTCAAACATTCATCATATAAAAACTCGTGGGGGATCTGGATCATAATCCCAGCACCATCACCGGTGTTAATTTCTGCACCGCATGCTCCTCTGTGATCTAATTTTTCAAGTATGGTAATGGCATCGGAAATAATTTGCTGGGACTTCCTTCCTTTTACGTGAGCAACAAACCCGATACCGCATGCATCGTGTTCAAAACGCTGGTCATATAATCCCTGATTGTCTTCTGTGTGGTCCATAAGGCTAAGTGTGTTTGAGACACTAAGATAATGAATTCATATTTTAATTGCCATTTTTGCATGCATTTTTCTAAATATTGAATTATTTTACTTTTTTAAAGCTTTTAAATTGATAAAATGATAATCGAAATCGATATCACTTAACATATTTACAACGCGATTATTTGTAATGTTTTTTAATAAGAGATAAGAGTTGTTCATTCCATTGCTAGAGAACTAATTTGAATTTGCCATTTCAAGGAACTTTTACATGATTAGCCTTATAGCATCAGTAATTTAATTTAACCATGCTATTTTCTTAATATTTATTTCACACTACAAGCTTCTACAATTCAGCCTATTAGGTCTTAATCATTCAGAAAACGTATTTTTTTATCAAATTTGTTTTTGTAGAATGATCGCTTTTGCTACTTTTGTGCCGGGCAAGTCTTTTACGATCAGCTCCCTTTGAACTCCCCCAGGACGGGAACGGAGCAAGGGTAGAAGGTTGTAGCGGTGCGATAAAAGGTGCTTGCCCATTTTTTACTTTTCTATAGGTAAAAATTAAATTCCCTTAATTTTTAAAACTGAATTATTCCTGACATGTTTAATACTTGTCAAAGGAATTTAATTGCTAATTTAGCTCCCATAATTGTTCTTTCGAATTCATTTAAACATTTGTTAATTTTAAATATTATGAAGTTTTTCATTGATACAGCTAATCTTGATCAGATTAAAGAAGCTCAGGACCTCGGAGTTTTAGATGGTGTAACCACCAATCCAAGTTTAATGGCCAAAGAAGGTATTACTGGTGACGACAATGTGATCAAACATTATAAAGCGATTTGTGGCATTGTGGATAACAACGTTAGTGCAGAGGTGATTTCCACAACCTATGAGGAGATGATCAAAGAAGGAGAAGCTTTGGCAAAAATAGATTCTAAAATCGTAGTAAAAATTCCTATGATTAAGGATGGTGTTAAAGCAATCAAATATCTTTCCTCAAAGGGCATCCGTACAAACTGTACCCTGATCTTTTCTCCTGGTCAAGCTCTTTTAGCTGCAAAGGCCGGCGCAAGTTATGTTTCGCCTTTCCTGGGCCGTCTGGATGATATCTCCACAGATGGGTTACAGCTAATTGAAGACATCCGATTGATTTTTGACAACTATCAATATGAGACTGAAATTCTTGCTGCTTCTATACGTGGTCCTTTACACATAGTGAACTGTGCAAAATTAGGGGCTGACGTTATTACTGCCCCTTTAAGTGCTATTACTGCATTGTTGAAACACCCTTTAACTGACAGTGGTCTGGCGCAATTCCTGGCAGATCATGATAAAGCTGCTAAAGCTGCAAAATAAGTTCACGTAATATATCGTATTGGATCCGGGAATGTTGATATTGGCATTCCCGGTTTTTTTTAAGTGCTTAGCACTTCTTTTATTTTATCATAACTGATTTTCTCATCTGGTTTAATAAGAATACCCTTCACTCCTGCCCCATTTGCAGCTTCTACATCTCTTAGCTTATCTCCAATCATTACGGACAAAGCCGGATCTATGTTATAAGTTTGAATTGCAGTCAGTAACATTCCTGATTTAGGTTTTCGGCATGGGCATTCTCCTGTTACCGAAGGATGATGTGGACAATAATAGGCATGGCTGATCTTTGCTCCTTGTTGTTCAAATTTTTGGAAAAGCAATTTGTGCATTTCAGAAAGTGTCTCTTCTGTATACCTACCTAAAGCAATCCCCCCTTGATTTGTAATGATAACCAGTAAATAACCTTCGTCATAGAATTTTTTTAGTACCGGAATCTGATACTCGAGAACTTCGAAGTCCTCAAGTCGACAGATGTAATCATTTCTTTCATGGTTCAATACCCCATCTCGATCTAAAAAAATGGCTTTATTCTTCATTTATTTAATGTTTTTCGCAAAGATAGGATAATCATTTAATGGAGTTGGAAAGAATAAAATTAGAAATTTAATCAATTCCTAACCTTGAATATATAGTTGGATACATTTAATCTTCCTTAAAATCAATGCTCTAACTGATTTGTACCAAAATATGTTGCAGGATATATTCAATAGTTCTATATTTGCACCACTTTAAACGGAAACGCTTAGAGTAAAAGTTCAAACAGAACAATGATTCCGTAGCTCAGCTGGTAGAGCATTACACTTTTAATGTAGTGGTCCTGGGTTCGAATCCCAGCGGGATCACCAAAAGCCTCAGATTTCTCTGAGGCTTTCTTGTTTACAATAAAACGGATTCGAACAGAAGGGTCGGCCAGTTTCGAAACTGGTTCTTGAGCAGGCTGAGTTTGGGTAAGAGTGAGCGAAAAATCCAATGGGTTCTCCGAAAGACTTTTTTATTTTAAATACTCATGATGAGCATAACTGATAACCCGAGTCATTTTCCATATTCCGTTTATTTCTCTCCAAATCATTGCAAACTTAGCCTCACTACTTAACTGTTCTTTTTTGCCTTTTTCTGTGGCATAAAAACGATGTATACCTGTTTCTACTGCTCCATACCCTTTTATAGGACTGATTTCTAAACTGCCCGCTACAAGTTCTCTTCTAACTTTTCTATCTTTCTTAAAGGCTTCTTCAAAAGATCCTATATTCTGCATATAGTTTGTCAAACCACCCTGATCGTGAAAGAATTCCAAATCTTCAGAGAATAATTCTTTTAATGTTTCGAGTTTACGATTGTTAAATGCATCAAATAAAGCACTGTCGAGATGGGCGATCTTATTGTAAAGTTCGTTAGAATTAACAGATTGTGGACTTTCCTGGCATTTTGCATTTACAGGTAAAAAACAAATGACTAGCAAAAATGCCATAATTGAAAAATTAAAGTTGATAGTTTTCATGCTTAAATTAAAAGGGCCGACGATAATGTCAGTGAATTATTAATTCCAAAGTCTGTGCCATGAGTAGAAATGAGTTCCAGGCTCCAACCTGAAGCTAATTCAATCTTCATTGCATATATAATTCGTTCGTTATCGTACACAAAATGCATATATATGAACACTCCTCCTTTATCCTTTTATTCCTCCTATCCAAGGAATGAAAACGTAATTAAGGATCTTGTTCTAAGATAACGTTTACTCCTTTCAAGAATTTGAATTCGTATTTGTTCATCCTAACCAGACTCATTCTTGTCCCGAAAATTTTCAATTTTTTTGTTATCAAATAAAGAGAATAAATTAATAAAAATGAATCTACCATTATTATTGCATAATGTGCATCTTTGAAAAAGTCATTAATAACAAAGAAATTGGACAGTTAAATGAGCATTTTTATAGAAACCAAGAGATTGTATTTTCGGGAAATACTTGAGGATGACGATCACAATATGTATGAGCTGGATGCTGATCCGGAAGTTCATAAGTACTTGGGAAAAAAACCTATTTCAAAAATTGAAGAGGCTAGAGAAGTTATAACCTTCATCAGGCAACAATATATTGAGAATGGCATTGGGCGTTTGGCCATAATTGAAAAAGATACAAATAATTTTGTGGGTTGGGGCGGATTAAAATTGATCAAAGAACTCACCAATAGCCATATTAATTACCATGACCTTGGCTATAGGTTTATGAAAAAATATTGGGGCAAAGGTTATGCAACAGAATCTTCTTTGGCAGTGATTGATTATGCTTTTATGAGGTTAAAATTGCCCGTAATCTATGCAATTGCCGATGAAAATAATTTACAATCGCAAAAGGTCTTAGAAAAATGTGGTTTTAAAAAAAGAGATTTGTTTGATTATCAATCACAACCTCATTATTGGCTCGACCTGGTCAACCCCGAAAGCTAGGCAATAATCTCGTTTTTATTTACCTAAGGGATTGCAATATTCTAACAAAACAATTAAAAGATAAACTTATTTAAGTTCCTCTACTATTAATTAGAAAAATACTTTAATCTGTATCTGTAGATTATTATGTGATTATCACAACAGAAAATCTGTGTATTTGAAAATTAATATCTTTCTTTGCATTTTTATGAATTTCAAATCATCTTAAATGCTGGCGGAGAATTTACAGAAGTTTATCGTTTCTTTATTATATGGTAGTTTGGTGCTCCAGTCCTTCATTGTGTTGGTCAATCCAATGAATGTAAATAAAAAAGCGAATCTCTATTTTGGTTTATTTTTGTTTTTTTGGTCAGGTTACTGGATTTTAGACGTCCTTTTATTATGTGATCTGCAGGCAGGAGAAGCTTTTAAGAATGTCATTTATCTCTTACAGATTTTCACCCCCATACTTTTATATTTTAGTGTGATTTTTTTTATCAATCCAAATTACACATACAAAAGGTATAACTTATTTTGTTTAGTTATTCCTATTATTTACGCTTTATTTCTGTTTAATTCCAAAGAAAACAAGCTGTATTATACAGTAGCGATGTTTATTGATGTTTCTCACAACCTATTGTACCTCGTCATTTTGTATTTCAAGATAAAACATCATCAAAGTAGAATTCAGATTATATCTTCAAATACAGACCATGTTAATCTTCAGTGGCTGGTTAAGTTTATTATACTTATGTTAATCACTTTAAGCATTACTGTTGGATATGAGCTTTATAACATTTTTATCTATAAAAAACATGAGCATTTGTGGATGGATATGTTATTCTTAGGCATGGTATATATGACTTCTTATTATTCTTTAAGACAAAAAGAAATTTATCCGATTGATGAGCATCAAAGGAAAGAACTTTTGGCTTTTGAACTGGAGGATCCTGCAGAATTGGATAAGAAAAAACTCATTTCTGATGAGGAATTTGAAATTGCCAGACAAAGGTTGCTACTGGTGATGGATACAGAAAAACCTTATCTGGATGGAGAACTTAATCTGATCAGGCTTGCTCAGTTGATGCAGATGAGTTCACACCAGTTATCTTATCTGATCAATAAAGGTTTTAATGAAAATTTTTTTAGTTTCATTAATAATTATAGGGTACAACGTGCAAAAGAGCTTCTATTGAGTGAACGGAATCATAAGCTCAATCTGTTAGGAATTGCTTATGAGTCGGGATTTAACTCAAAGACTTCGTTCAATACCATTTTTAAAAAATCAACCCATCAGACCCCTTCTGAGTTTCGGAAAAAAAGTTCGGATTTATAATTTCGTTGATCTGTTTTTTTTAAGTGCTTGATTTTTAACCGAAAAATAGCTCTGTAAAATTGTGTTCGGTTCTATAATGTTGAACTTTTAGATGATACCCACTTGATACTTTTGGATTAAGTTCAATCCAGATTCTTTTATTTAATGCCAAATTGAAATAAGATCATGTATCTACGTAAGGTAACAAACAAGGAACAAGCAGCACTGTTTCTAGACTTTCCAAAGCAACTCCATCAGACGAATCCCAATTACATTCAGCCCCTTGACAAAGATGTGGAAGCCATTTTTGACGAAAACAAAAATAAATGTTTTCTGCATGGTAAATGTACCCGATGGTTACTCTTTAATGATAAGCAACAAGTCATCGGTAGAATAGCCGCTTTTGTTAATTATGAATATTTACAAGCGCAACCAACAGGTGGTATAGGCTTTTTTGAATGCATTGATAGCGAAAGGGCTGCACATTATATGTTTGATTATTGTAGGTTCTGGTTAATGCAACAGGGTATTGAGGCAATGGACGGACCAATTAATTTTGGAGAACGGATGAACTGGTGGGGACTTCTGCTTGAAGGTTTTCATTCCCCTTTATATGGAATGAATTACAATCCACCTTACTACAAAAGGCTTTTTGAAAGTTACGGATTTCAAGTATATTTTTATCAGGATTGTTATAGTTTAAGTCTGCGAGAAGAATTACCGGATAAATTTTATAAAATTCGGGATAGAATTAAATCCAACGATTCTTATAAAGTCATTCCCTTTTGCAAAAAGGACCTTGTCGAATTTGCTCAAGACTTCACGTACATTTACAATAAATCCTGGCAAAACCATGGTGAAGGTAAATCAATCAAAGAAAAAGAAGCTGTTAAATTGTTCAAGGCAATGAAAGATGTGCTTGACGAAAAAACCATTTGGTTTACCTATCATGAAGGAAATCCAATCGCCTGCTGGTTAAATCTTCCTGACTTAAACGCTCATTTTAAATCTTTAAAGGGGAAATTTGGTCCGCTTGAGATGTTAAAGTTTTTATGGCAGCGAAAATTCAGTCCTACAAGAAAATTGGTTGGCGTGCTATTTGGAGTTGTGCCTGAATATCAGAATAAAGGGATCGAAGCTTTTATGATTGTTAATGCGCTGGAAACCATTAAATCTAAAACTCAATACAATAATTATGAAATGCAATGGGTTGGCGACTTTAACCCCAAAATGGTCAATTTTGCTTTAAACATGGGGGCACAAAGAACCCGTCAACTGGCAACTTATCGTTATTTGTTCGACGACACCAGGTCTTTCTATAAACACCCAACGATTAGCTAAGCAAAAGCTCATTACTTTTTATGGAATATCATTAAGCATCAGTAAACTGTTTATTATACTCTTTATAAGTTTTGCTATTGCGGTTGATTCTGGTTTATATCTCTGAAATCAATAACAGCTTCTACTTATTCAGGAAATTTAAAATATCTGTTAGGGTATCTAGTTGCATAAAATTTGGATGATCTAAAGAATGTTCATGTTTTTCATGCGTCCATAAGGTATGATACGGGATGTGTGCAGCATACCCATTAAGATCTAAAACAGGTATAATATCCGACTTAATTGAGTTTCCCAACATTAAAAAATGTTCAGCTTTACAATCCAAGTGCTTCAGTAATTTTTGATAATCTGCCATTTGTTTATCGCTCATGATCTCTATATGATGAAAATATTTCATCAAACCGGATTTTTTCAATTTACGCTCTTGATCCAATAAGTCACCTTTAGTTGCAACCACCAACCGGTATTTTCCTTGTAATTTATTTAATACTTCTTCCACCCCATCCAGAAGATTTATTGGTTTTTGAAGTAGTTCTTTACCCATTTGGATAATCTGTTCTATTAATCTCAAACTGGCAGTTCCGTCCGAGATGCGATAAGCGGTCTCTATCATACAAAGCACAAATCCTTTTATACCATAACCATACAATTGAAGATTGGTCATTTCTGTCTGAAACAACTCTTGAGAAATAGAATGAACTGGCAGGAAATCTTCCATTAAAGCACAAAACTTGAGTTCTGCTTCCTGAAAATAAGGCTCGTTCTCCCAAAGGGTATCATCTGCATCAAATGCGATAACTTTTATCTGTTCTTTCATTGCTAATTCGTAAATTTAATTGCAAAGATTCTTTATATTTTTTTTTATTAAAAGGACATTTGTCCCTGATTACAGAAATATGCTAAGAACCAATTTACCTTTTTTATCCTACATTGAGGAGCTCTACCAAAACCAAACCAATGATAGGCATATTACCCTAAGAACTTTCAGTCCCGGAGATTTACTTCTCAAACAGGGAGAACTTCCATTTAAGTTGTTTATTCTTAAATCGGGAATCGTTAAATGCTACTTTTATGAAGAAAATGCTAAAGGTTTTATCAATGAGTTTTTAAGTGATGGTGAAATAACCGGTGAACTGGAAACCATTAGAGGAATTCCTTGTTTATGTAATATCGAGGCTATTTCAGACGTACAGGCATTCGCTATTGATGCCTCAATATTTAATCTTTTGTTAGAAAAGGATACTAATTTGAATAAGTTGCTACTTCTTACACTGACTGACCGCATTATCAATACGAGTAGAAAGGCCTCTATTCAACAGTTGTATAAAACGGAGCATGGTTTAAAAAAAGTATTGGATCTTCAATCTCAGTATGGCGTAAATATTTCAAAAGAAGATCTAGCTGATTATTTAGGTGTAACCCTTAGGAGCTTAAACCGTCTGCTGAAAGATCTAAAATAAGGGTGGCCAGATCGCACCCTAAATATGTCCTAAATCCCCCAGATTTAAATAAAAGATTAAGTTTATTTTTGAGTTAAGGAGATGATGAAAACTTGATTATCATAAATGATTAATATATAAATTTAAAACTATGGCAGAAGTAAATCCTTATTTAACCTTCTTAGACAATTGTGAAGAAGCCTTCAATTTTTACAAATCTGTTTTCAACAGAGAATTTTTAACCCTTATGCATTTTGGGGATAATCCAGCAGAATATCAACCACCTGCTAATGAAAGTCATAAAGTTATGCATGTGGCATTGCCCATTGGAAAGAATACCATCCTTATGGGCAGCGATACACCAAATGGGACGGGTATTGTTACCGTTGGTAATAATTTTAGTGTCGCTATTCAGGCGGAAAGTGAAGAAGAAGCCAGTCACGTATTTAACGGATTATCTGCTGGTGGTCAGATAACGATGCCGCTTGGGAAAACTTTCTGGGCAGAATCATTTGGAATGTTTACTGACAAGTTTGGCATTAACTGGATAGTCAATTTTGCTCCCAACACATAAATAAAAAGCTCGCTTAACAAACACAAACAATCCGGGCATACGGCCCTCCCCTCTAAAAACAGACCGCTGAAATAGATCTCAGCGGTCTGTTTAATTTAAAAAGTGGACACTTATTTTATGGCGTTAATTTCGGCGAAACCATTATAACCCGACCCCATTCCACCGTTTAAAATGAATTTAACATACCGACAGGTGACTGGACCATAAAAGTTGATGTTCCGGTAATCTGGTGCATTCGCCGAGGAACTGGATAATACTGCATCTGTAGTGTAAGCACCCTGGCTTACCCAGTTTTGATTGTCCGTACTGGTTAATACTTCTATTTTAGTTGCATTATAGCTTGTACCAAAAGCATACGTCGGGGCCAGAATAAATCCTTTCACAGCATTTACAGCAGACATGTCTAGGACAATATTATTGTCAGCGCCACCCGCAAACCAATAAGTATTATTTTTTCCGTCCAGAACATTTATTGCAGGATAGGATGAAGAATAAGGTGTGCTGGCCGATATGATACTCCACGAAGGGTTAGTTCTATCTATTAGCGTACCGGCAGGAGTGGTTTTTTTGGACAGGTCTATATTGGTGTATTTACTGGCTGCCTTTATAAAAACTGTTCGGTAGCTGGAACTAGCTTGCACCCCTTTATCCTTACTGGAAACCTCTTTAACGGATAAAGGCAGAATATAGCCGTTCAGGTCATTTAGCTTAAGCCTGTCCAGCAACTGAATTTTTAGGGAGTCTGCAGAAACCACTTCACCAGCCTTGATGTTCAGCTGCGCCGGTCCGATAATTTTATAATTAGCCGCTGGTAAAATTACAAAATTAGATTTGTTGTTTTGATTGTATATTGCCAACTGGGATTCATCAACGCCCACACTGACCATGACGTCAGCAGATGTTTCTCTGGTCAGATAAGCAGCAAGCCGGGCCACCGAATCTCCGGATAAAGAAACCGGTGTTCTGATAAAAGCAATATCTGCCTGATGTACTGAAGGTCCGTCGGATTTTATAAAAGCCAAAAGCTCTTTTGAATTCATATTATTATCTTTTTTACAGGCAAATAGCAGACAACTGCACATTACGGTGAAAAAGAGCATATAAGGATTAACTTTTTTCATATTGAATTGGATTTGAACAGTTTTCAATTATTCACATTTAACATTGGGTACCCAGGTCACCGTGGAGCTGGCCGTCGCATTTCTGCCATGGCCACTTAAGTCGGTCGCGACTTTTCCAGTACCTTCATTGAATTTCCAGTAAGCTTCCAGACCTGCACTTTTTGGATCGATGCCACACATACCGTTTAAAATTTCTGTTTGTGATAAGGCTTTGGACCATATCCTACATTCGCTGATCAGGCCATTCAAAAGCCTTCCGTTAGCTGATCTTCCAATAAAGAAATCGCCATTGGTAAGGTCTACCTTGCGTGACGCATTCAAACTGGCAGACTGGACCCCGTTAACATATATTTTTATAGAGGATCCGTCAAATACCAGGGCAAGATGGTACCAGGTGTTTACCCCAAATTCATTGGGTACGGTTAATGGGGTTCCTCCTCCTGCCAGCTGGAGTTGATTTGGTTTAATGGTAACATCTCCAAACCTCAGCAAAAAGTTTTCTTCGATTCCCATTACTGAACTAATAAAAGGGTTTGAAGATTGAAAACTGTTGACCAGCACCCTTGCCTCCATAGAAACGACACTCATACTTTTTAAGGAGGCATTATTGACAGAAAAATCTGCTTTAAAGTAATTGCCCACCAGGCTAGCTACTGTTGCCCTGATGACCGGTTTTACAATGATGTAAATGGTCCTGGAAGATTCCAATACATTCAAGTCTCCTGTATTGGTTGAAATGGTTACCGGCATCATATAAGCAGAACCCTCTTTAAAATCTTTAACAGAGGTTACGCTAAAAGTTATTGCGTTCGAAACATTTGAACCGGCTTTGATGCTCACCTCTGCTGAAGATAAAGCATAACTACCTTCCGGAACTGCAAGATAATGTTTGCCATAAGTTTTATTATACTGTTCTACCAGGTCAGGAGCAGTTCTTAAACTTGCACTGATGGCTTGGCTTACCTGACCAGAAGCGGTAACGCTTACTGCAATACTTGCAAGTGTGCCGTTATCTACGGATAAAGTAACGGCTGGATTCACCTCTGTCCCGGTAATATAAAGGGCATCTTTGAATTTGTCTTTTTTACAAGAACTAAATCCGGCTACTGTAAACAGGAGCCCAATAAATAAATATTTTGCTTTCATTTTAATATGATTTGTTAAAACAGATGAATTAATGCACTGCAGGGTTCATAATTTGTATCGCCTGTCTCAGATATTTGTAATCTGGGGTATTGGCGTATTCATACTCCATATGATATGTTCCTGCCCCACCCTTTCTTCCTTGAGTGGGCTGCCAGTAAGCCATTCCAATTAAAGAAGGTATTGTTCCATAAATGGCATCCTGATAACTGGATCCACCTGTTTTCCATCCCGCCTCAAAATCCTCCGTAACAATAAACTTTTCCGGAGGGCACCAACTGGCAATGGCATTGTATCGGCTTTGTAAACCGGCTGCATTGGTTGTATAGTAAGCCTGTGCAATAGCATAATCTAGCAGTGGTCCGGCGGCGGCTTCCAGATAATTGACTTCGCCATCCACAATTAATAGTTTTCCTGTCCCAGCCTTGGGCCCCATAAAAGCAGAAAGCTCTTTGAGCAGAAGTGTCATGTTGCTTTTTACTTTAAAAAAAGTCCAGCTGCCCCCACCAACGTTCGGTTCATAATCGATATCAAAACCGTCTATGTTGTTTTTTGTAAGGGTGTCTGCAAGGGCTTTGGCAAGTAGTTTAATCCCATTTGGGCTCTTTTCAAATGGAGCAATGAGTTCGTCATCTGCAAATTTTACGTAAACAACCTTTATCCCCCTGTCTGTCTGTGCAGATCTCATCGCAGCCATTTGAGGGGATCCTGCTGTCGGTATGCCCCCCCATAAGCTCACAATATCAAGGCTGTCCGGCACACCTTCCCATCTTTTTTGAAGAGATGCAAATTTGCCGTCACCACCTGATCCACCTAGCCAGCCAAAGGCAATCTGATGTTTGGTCTTTTTATAAGCCCGCAGATTGGCCAGATATTCTGGTGTAGAAACAAATGGTTTTTGTAGTTCAAGGGGTACTGGCATATTCTGTTTTTTACAGGAAAAGCTCATCATCAGTACAAATGATGGGAATATATAATTGAAAAATAATCTTTTCATATTTCTGGTTCTAAAATGTTCAAATGAATAATGGTTACGGTTTTTTGTCCCACCATAATTTAGTACCTCCATTGTCAGGTCCGCCAAGCAAAGTCAATCCCTGCATCAAAGCGGCATTATTGTTCAGGTATTCATTCTGGGGAAAAGGACTGCGGCGAATTTGTATTTGTGTATCAATGGCTCCGTTACTATAATTATTTGCCACTGGAAAAACCTTCGGGTATCTGGTGCGCCTGAATTCCGACCAGGCTTCCTGCCCGTCCGGATAGAGTGCAATCCACTTTTGTGTAATAATCCGCTCAAGCTTACGTTCAAAATTATCTGATTCATTCCACTTTATAGTGATGGTACTCAGATTAGGGTTCCCTGTCGCTATACTATTTCCGTTATTCAAGGGATCGGTATAGGGTGCTGGCTTACTCAGTCCATCATTAATGTAGCTATTTGCGTCGCCTGCGCTCGCATTAGAGGCGCCCATAGGCTGGCTGAATGCTGTTCTGATACCAGTTTCATAAAGATTTTGTGCCGTTCCATTCATGCTCCAGCCCCTTATTGCCCCTTCGGCCCGTAGAAAATAAGCTTCCGCTGCAACCATCCATTGAACAGGTGTAGATAAGGTGACGTTCAAGGTCGAAAAAGGGTCATAAGCATGACCACTAAATTTACTGCCGTTCCGGATGCCGTGATAATCTGGAGTTGATCCGGCAGGTAAGGAGACTTTATTAAACAAAAGCCCTATCCTTGGATCATTGTACCCTTTTAAAAAGGATTCCATGTTCGCCCCCATTCTGGTGTCATTGTAAGGATAGGTAATGGTATAGAGCGGGTTCACATTGGAAGTGCCATCCACTTTAAGCAAGGCGTTGTCTCCATTGACCAGCATAACCCCGGCAGAAACGGCTTGTTCTGCTGCCTGCTGGGCTTTGGATGAATTGACATACGCAATTCGCATGGCGAGCCTTAATTTCAGGGTATTCGCGTATTTGAGCCACAGCACAAAATCACCCCCGTAGATCAGGTCAAATTTAGCAAGCGGTTTGGCTCCCGGATTTTTTTGCACAAAATCGGTAAGCGTGGCTATAGCTTCATCTAAATCCTTAAAAAAGGAATTGTAAATGGCTTCCTGCGAATCATAAGGAATATTGGTGCCGCCAGCGACGAATTTTAAATAAGGTAAAGGGCCGTATATATCTGTTACGCGGTGCATGGCTGTCACTTTTAAAATCTGGGCAAGGGCAAATGTACTGGGCGAGGAAAGTTCAGATTTTTGTCTGATAAAATACCAGGGGGCCATTTCGTTTTTAAATGCGTTGGCAAAGGCTGCTCCGTACCATGCGGGAATCATGGAGTAGGTGCTGTTGTTCACCCCGTTATTTCCATAGGCATCTGAGGTGCCCTGATGTCCGGAGTAAATGTCGCCCATGAGACTGTACATCAGTTGATAAGAATTGACATCTGCATTGTCCAGGTTATTGAGTACCGGCATGACTTTGGTTTCCATTTGGGTAATGAACCCCCCAAGTCCAAGGTTGTCGTATTTTAATTGTTCCTCTGTAGCATTGTTCGGGTTCCTGTTGTCCTCCATAAAATTTTTTGTGCAGGAATTCCCGGCGATAAGAACAGCAGCTGACAAAAGTAGTATGCAAATGTTTTTTTTATAATAGAATTTATTGTGGTTCATAATCTTTGTTTTACAGGTTAACTTTTACACTAAAACCAAAACTCCTAAGGCTTGGCAGCATGAAATAATCTATGCCCTGGAAATAAGTTCCGGTCGAAGCGGTACTTTCGGGATCGAAAGGAGCTTTGTTATAGAACATGAATAAATTCCGGCCAATTACAGAAACTGTGATATCCTGAACCTTATTGTTAAAGAATTTTGCCGGAAAGGTATAACCAAGAGAGGCCTCTCTTAGCCTTGCATTTGTGGCACTGTAAACATACTGGGACAAAACACCTGTTCCCAACCCAACAGTCTGATAATATTTCTGGGCATCGACCTTATTTCCATTTACAATGACCCCTCCGTTATCCCTGGCCTGGGCACTGGTGGCAGAAGTTCCGTAACCGTCCATTAAAGCCTGGGTAGCAGAAACACCAACTCCCCCAATGCGGCCATCAACCAGAAAGCTGAGGTTAAAATTCTTATAAGAAAAATTGTTTCTGAAACCAATCATGTACCTTGGATTGGAATTGCCTGCTTTAATCAGATTGTTATTGTCAATAGTCAGTGCGCCTGTAGCGGCATCTACCAAAATATAACCGTGTTCATCGACGGCAAGCTTGTTCACATAAATGTCTCCAAATGACCCTCCCTTATCTATATAGGATTTATAAGAATCGATACCGCCTTTGTCAAAATGATTGGTGTTTAACGGGGATCCATCTACAGGATTGATTTTGTTTTCCACCAGTTCCACGATTTTATTCCGGTTTAAGGTAAAGGTTGCTGTTGAATTCCATTTAACAGGCCCGATAGCTCCATCGTAACCAAGAGCAGCCTCTATACCTTTGTTGTTTACTTTACCCGCATTGACCGAAAAGGTTTCAAAACCACTTCCTTCAGGGGCTTTGTAGGTGAACAACTGGTTAAAGGTGTTCGAATAATAAAGGGTAACGTCCAGGTTTAATTTGTTTTGGAGAAATTTTGCATTCAATCCCAGTTCGGTTGCTTTTGTACGCTCCGGTTTAAGATCGGTTAGTGGCATAGTGGTATTCAAATTGATTCCGGATGGGCTGACCGGATAAGAGGAAATGGAAAGGAATCTTGGAATCGTATTGCCCACCTCGCTATAGGATCCCCTTATTTTTAAAAATGAGATGATGTTCTTTGGCAAATTGATCATGTCACTTACAATTGCCGAAATGCCCGCCGATGGATAAAAGAAAGACAGTTTACTGGTATTTGCCAAAGCAGAAGACCATTCATTTCTGGCCGTTAAATCCAAAAACAACTTCCCTTTATAACCCAGTTGTGTACTCCCGTAAATGGCCTGGCTCTGGTCATAGTAGCCATCCTGCAAAGCAGGAACGGGTTTGGTGTTGTTCAGGTTAAACAGGTTCGGCACGGTACTAAGGGGAGCCCCGTTACCATCAAGCGCATTGCCGGTCAGGTCATATCGGGTATTGGTCAGACTGGCGCCAGCTATTGCGGTAATATTGACATCGTTAAACGTTTTAGTAAGTGTTGCAAGAAAATCAGCATAAGTTTGCTTTGTTTTCTCATTCGAATTCAGATAGGACCCGTTTTCTGAATTGGCGGCCAGTAATGGTAAGGTAGAAGCATAATTTTTGATTTCATTTAAATTTGCGGTGTTATCTACCCTTACCCTCGCTGCAACATCCAGCCATGGCATAATTTTATACTTTAAAGCAGCTCCAAGCATATAGCGGTCCTTATCGTTGGTGTTAAAATCGCGGTTTGTCGTCCAGTAGGGATTCTGCATAGCAACACCAAGGTCTCCATATGGCCAGAACTGTGTTTTAAAATTGCGGCTTGCATTGAAACGTTCATACACCTTGTACTTTTCAATATCGTCTCCTCTTGGAAAAAGATAAAGAGGCACAATTGGATTAAAATACTGTCCCTGCGATAACATATTCTGGTTTTTCATCTTGATGTACATCAGGTTCAGGTCCAGGCTAAGTTTATCATCCAGGTAAGTAGAGGTATTGTGTAAGGTCAAATTGTACCGGTCGAAAGTATTGTTTGGAACAATTCCTTTGGCATTGACGGCTGCCGCAGAGAAATACGTCTGGTTTTTTTCAGTTCCCGTAGAGAGACTGATGCTGTTGCTGACATTTGTTCCGGTTTGGAAAAAATCGGCCGGGTTAAATTTACCTGTTTCAGCCAGTTTAGCACCCCAGCTGTCAAATGTCCCGGGATTTGAAGTACCGTAAGTATTTTGAAATTGCGGCATTACAAATGGCCGGTAAAAATTTGTACTATTAGAAAAACCAACATGAGTACGGTCACTCGCGCCTTTTTTTGTAGTAACCAGTATGACACCATTAGCCGCCTGACTTCCATAAAGTGCGGCTGAAGCTGCTCCGGTCAGAACAGACACACTTACAATATCCTCCGGATTGATACTTGAAATACCGTCACCGCTATCCCCTCCTCCATAAACACCTTTTGGCGTGGTGCTGTTTTTTGAAAAAAGGTTCGGCAAAGGTATTCCGTCCAACACATATAGGGCATTATTGTTTCCCTGCACAGATTTATCACCCCGCATAACCACCCGTGTTGAACCTCCTATACCTGAAGCACTGCTGTTGATGGTGATCCCTGCCACTTTACCCGATAAACTGTTTATAAAACTTGCATCGGGAACCCGGGTAAGTTCTTCACTCTTTAATTCCTGCACATTGTAGGTCAGTGCTTTAGTGGATTTTTTTATACCAAGGGCAGTAACCACCACTTGTTCCAAAACATTTTTTTCCTCTTTAAGTACAATATTCAACAGGCTCTGAGATCCTATAGTGATTGCCTGTTTTACATAACCGATAAAAGAGAAAACCAGAACATCTCCGGTACTGGCATCTATTACAAACTGGCCATGTGTATCTGTTCCGGTAACCTTGCCTGTGCTTTTGTTCAGTATGGATACTCCTGGCATGCTCAATCCTGCGGTATCTTTAACAGTTCCCCTGATTTGAACAAACCGGTCCGTTCCGGAAATTTGGGTGGTTAATTCTGCGGTGTTGTTTTTGGGTGAAACAACGATAAATTTACTCCTGATAATGAATTCCAGAGGCAGGTCTTTAAGGATTTCATTCATTGCTTCAGGCAATGATCTGTCCTTTATAGAGACATTCAATGGAGACAGGTTTTTTAACAGGTTCTTTTCATAAATAAAGTTGTAACCACTTTTTTTCTCAATCTGTTCAAAAACCGTTTCTATTTTTGCTTTTTTCATTTCCAGATTGATTTTCTGGGAATAACCTTTTGCTGCAGCCATCGTAATGGTAGCACAAAGTAAGAATAGTGTAATTCTCATAACGAGCCAGGTTTTTGATTGTTGGATTGCCCGAAAAAATTTTGGTAAATTTTTGTTGGTAGCATTTAATCGCATAAATTTGGTTAGTTAGGGTTAAAAAATATTCCTTCGCGGGAAATTACATTTGAGACCCGGTACTTATGACCGGTTTGCCCGCCAGCAAACCGGTTTTTAATACCAGGTCAGGTTAAACTGATGTTGTGTTTATTTCATAATTGTTATGGTTTTTCCTTCTGTTTTAAAATGAACCTTTTTGGTGAGTTCCAATAACCGGAGCAATTCGGATAAAGGAATGTTTTTTGGGAACCGGCCTACAAATTCGGCCTCTACTGGATCTGCATACACTACTTTTATATCATACCATTTTTCAACCTGCTGCATCAGGGTTTGTAAACTGATGCTGCTATAACTGAAAAGGCCATTTTTCCATGCCAGGACTTCATTTACATCGACTTTGTCCACTACACTGATTTGATGATTGTTTTTGAAGGTCTGTGCCTGCTGACCAGGGATTAATTTTTCACTGTGCTTTCCGGATTTCATGATGACCGAACCTTCCAGTAAAGTAGCTTTAATGGCTGTTCCTTCCTGATAAGCATTAATGTTAAAATGCGTACCCAATACCTGTACTTCCGATTCATTACCAAGCCGGACCTTAAAAGGTTTTGATACATCTTTACTGACTTCAAAATAAGCCTCCCCTATTAATTCCACCCTTCTTTCCTGGCCGGTAAATAAAGTTGGGTACTTTAAAGAAGATGCCGCATTTAACCACACCCTGGTCCCGTCTGGTAAATTAATCTGGTATTGTCCCCCGTTTGGTGTTTCAATACTGTTTGTACTCGGTTCGCCTTGGTCAGTTCCTTTGATATCGTAAACCAATTGACCATCTGTTGTTTTTCGGATAAGGATATTACCCTGCTGGGCCAGCAGGCCAGTTCCGGCAGCATCTAAAACAATTTTTTTACCATTTCCAAGGGTAAGTACGGCTTTGTTCCCTCCCGGCAAAATATGGCTTGCAGATGGTAATCCGGATACTGCTTTTTTATCTTTTTGCTGATAGAAATACCATGAGGCACCAAAAAGGACACAAAATAAAACTGCGGCATATTTAATCCAAAATGCATACAACGGATAAGCTTTTGATTGGGGTGCTTTAAATATATTAAAGAGTACCCTGTCCCGCAATTGAGTATCCAGTTTGGCCAAAGGGGATTGATCAGCATGGTAAACTTCTTCCATTAATTTCAGGAGCGGGTCATCAGATTTAAGATGCACAATATGCTGCATAAATTCTGTCCGCTCTTCGGGTGTGGCAGTCTTATCGAAATATTTGCCGAACAAATAATCTAATCTGGAATCTGACATTTGGTTAGTATTTAAAGACAGCTCAAAACTGCCTTTATACTAAAGACACGCAGAAGGCAAAAAGGTGGTAATCAAAACTAAAAGTTTTTTAAAAAAATAAGTGGGCTCATCAAAATGAGCATAACCATTTCATCCATGTTATTTTTTACATATTCTTTTATCGTTTTAGTTGCAAGATAAATGTGCTTCTTTACCGTTTCTGGCGACAACTGTAATTCCTTTGCTATTTCCGTATATTTTAATCTTTCATGCCTGCTTAACCGGTAAATTTTTTGCTGTTGTTCTGGTAAATGATCAATAGCCTGTTCAATCAGTACACGGAAATTTTCATAGTGGTCTTCAACATCGGCCTGCGGGTCTGATCCTAATTCTTTTTCCCAGGCCTGAAAACGCAAGGTCTGACTGGCCAGCTGTCGTAAGTGATTTAAAGCTTTATTTTTACAAAGCACAAACAGGTAGGCACTAAAATTATTGATGCGGGTGAGTTCTTCTTTCTTTAACCATACTTTTATAAATACCTCCTGTACAATTTCCTCAGCAGATTCCATTGACTCAGTGAGTTTGTATACGTAACTGCCCAGTGATTTATAATGGGCATCAAACAAAACGGTAAACGCACGTTTGTCTCCCTCACTGGTCCTTCGGAGCAGTTCACTTTCATTTGGAAGAGGTGCAATAGCCATTTGGTTAGGTGTAAATCAGCGACGTAAGATAAATATTAAATGATGGTTAAGAAAAAAATAATTTAAATGTTACCAGCTAAAATAACCAGGCTAAAACCGATTATTTAATCGGTTAAATCTATTTTCCTGAAATACTTTCTGCCAATAGTTATTTAGCCCTATTCCTTTCTACTGGCTTAATTCCTTTAAGAAAAACCTTAATAATCAAGGCGATTTAGAAGTTTTTATCTTTGCAGTAAAATCACAGGACTGCGTTCTTCTTTGTTGTGGTTTCCAGTCTTAAGAAACATGCCTTTTTCTTCAAAAAACGGAAACGATTCCGTAAATAAACTCGGAAAAAAGACGAATAGACGTCAAAAATCAAGTTATGTTTGATAATGGGTCTAAGCAGCCCTGTTACTTTAACCAAGTATTTACTAAACCTGAACATGATGAAAACAAAGGACGGCCCCTAACCTTGCTTTGGCCTTCTTGGCAATAAGCATAAACAATTACTCAAAATTTATCACAAAAATTATGAAATCAAAACCTTTACAGTCTAAACTACTGAAGGTTGCGTTTTTACAGGTTATATTCACCACCCCTCTTATCGGAAATACATGGGCAACATCGCGCTCTAATCCCATTCCGACCGGATCTTTGGACAGAATGACCATTAATGCAACCTATACTAAAAAAAACGTTACCGTAAGCGGAACGGTCACTGATGAGAACCATTTACCACTCCCGGGAGTAAGCATAAAAGTCAAAGGCACTAACATTGGTACTTCTACAGATTCCAATGGAAAATATACCTTGGTCGTCCCAGACAACGGGGCAATACTGATATTCTCTTCTATCGGTTTCAACACTAGAGAAGTATCTTTTAATGGGCAAAAAAGCCTTAATGTGCAGTTAAATTCTGATGCGAAGAACCTGAATGAACTGGTTGTTGTTGGTTATGGTACACAAAAAAAGAAGGATGTTACAGGTTCAGTAGGATCTGTTTCCCTGACCAATGTTGAAAAGACACCCGTTTTCGGTACAGCCCAAATGCTTCAGGGACAGGTAAGCGGCGTCCAGGTTACACAAACTAATTCTCAACCAGGGGCAGCTTTCAGCGTCAGGGTAAGAGGAACAAATTCGATCAACTTCAGCAGTGATCCTTTGTATGTTGTTGATGGTTATGCCGGTGCTGATATTACAGCTTTAAATTCTAATGATATCGCTTCAATTGATGTTCTTAAAGATGCCTCCTCAACGGCTATTTATGGTAACAGAGGCGCAAATGGTGTGGTTATCATTACAACAAAATCAGGAACTGTAGGTAAAAATACAATTTCCGCGGATGTATATTCTGGATTTCAACAAGTTGGAAAAGTGCTTAAAATGATGAATGCGACTGAGTTTGGGACATATTTAAATAGGGTTACAACCTATTTAAATCAAAACAACACCACTCAAACCCCGCTTCCTTACACCCAGGCACAACTCGATGCATTAGGTGAAGGTACCAATTATCAGAAAGAATTATTCAGAACTGCACCAATTACCAATGCAAATGTGGCAATGTCCGGTGGTTCAGAAGGCACCAAGTATCTTTTGAGTTTTAACTATTTCAATCAAAAAGGAGTTATTTTGAATTCTGGCTATCAGCGTGGGACAATGAGATATAATTTCAATCGTGCAGTGAGTAAAAAGTTAAATTTTGGCCTGAATTCACAGGTTTCTTATGATAAACAAAGCCTGGCAAATGTGAATACAACCGGAGGAAGTACAGGAGGAACCTTATTGGATGCCCTCAGAATAAACCCTGCAGTTCCCATTTTTGATCCAACTGGCTCATTTACTTTTCAAAATGGTCCAGCTGGTTATGCCAATGTTTTGGGCAATCCCATAGCGGCTGCAACATTGAACATCAATACAATAACTAATCTTCGTTTGTTTGCAAACGCCTTTGCAGATTATGAATTTATTCCTAATCTTAAATTAAAAGTAAGTGTTGGTACAGATGACCGTTTTTCCAATGAACGGACTTTCAGACCGACAACAACTTATCTTGGCAAAAATACAAATGGTTATTCTCAGATTGTTAACCCACAAAACCTGACCTGGTTAAATGAGAACACCCTAAGTTATAATACCGTATTAAACAAGATACATTCTCTTAGCGGAGTAATAGGTTTTACGTATCAGGAATTCAAATTCAGTAGTAATACGACTACGGCTACAGCCTTAACCACCAATAATCTTGGTACAGATAACCTTGGTGTTGGGGGTAGTGTAACCGCCACATCGACTGCTAATAAAATTACTCTAGCCTCCCTACTTGCAAGGGTAAACTATAGTTTACTGGATAAATACCTTTTAACTGTCTCTTACAGAAGAGACGGAACTTCGACTTTGGGAACAAAGAATCAATGGGGAAATTTTGCATCGGGAGCCCTAGCCTGGAGGGTTTCATCTGAAGAATTTCTTAAAAACATAAAGGAAATTAGTGACCTTAAATTAAGGTTAGGCTATGGTATAACCGGAAATTCAAATATTCCTGCTTATTCTTCTTTATCTCAATACGTGTTCAATACTTACTACCTAAATGGCCGTGTTGTTGGCGCTTCTCCCAATAACATTGGAAATCCGAATTTGAAATGGGAAAGTACCAGAGCAATTAATGGAGGGGTTGATTTGGGTTTATTTGCAAACCGGCTCACTTTTACGGCCGACTATTATGATAAAAGAACAGATAAATTGCTTTTTAACAGAACTGTACCCTCAAGCAGCGGTTTTACAACGGTAATTGATAACATTGGTTCAGTGAGTAATAAAGGCTTTGAATTTTCAATAACCTCTCAGAATATACAATCAGAAAAAGTAAAATGGTCTACTTCTTTTAATTTTTCAAGAAACATCAATAAAATACTTAGTCTAGGGGATGTAGATTTTCAATATACGGGTAATGTCAGTTCAAGTTTATATCCTGGAGGTAGAAATGCAGCGATATTACAGGTTGGAAAACCAATCGGCTCATTTTATGGTTATGTATTTGATGGTATCTGGCAAAGTGCACAGGAGATTGCCCAAAGTGGAATTACTTCAGCTGTAAAGCCTGGGGATCCTAAGTACAAGGACCTGAATGGCGATCATCTTATAAATGATGGGGACAGAACAATTATTGGCCAGGCCCTTCCTAAATTTAGCTATGGCCTCAGTAGCAACCTGACGGTAGGTAAGTTTAACTTATTTGTACTTGTTCAGGGGGTATATGGGAATCAGATCCTGAATGAGAACAAAGTAGAAATTGAAAATGGGACTTTATCAGATAATAAACTGGCTTATGTTTTAACTGACAGTTGGAATGGTCCTGGTACCAGTAATACACTACCTAGTGTGGGAAGTTCTTACCGTAGAGGATTGGGGCCAACCAGCGATATACTGGAAAGCGGAAGTTACCTCCGCTTTAAAACCATAACATTGACCTATGAGTTGCCTTTACCGAAAACGTCTTCTATTTTCAAGACCGCGAGTGTATATGCTACAGGTCAGAATCTTTTTACGATTACTAAATATTCCGGTTATGATCCCGAGGTGAACTCTTATTCAAATACCGCCGGGAACTACACTTCTCTGGGTACTGACTATAATCCTTATCCAAATATAAGGACTTATACTTTGGGATTAAGATTAGGTTTTTAACCATTAAACAGAACAGAATATGAAAAAGATATTTATAGCTTTAACTTTAGTGCCTCTGTTTTTTGCTTCTTGTAAAAAATCATTGGAAGAAAAGCCATACAGCGTATTGACACCTGTCAATTTCTATACAAATGCTGCCGATGCACAGCTTGCTATTAATGGTGTGCTTAGTCAATTGCAACCACAAGCCTATTATCAACGCACTATTTACCTGATTACAGAACTCACAGGAGATGCTTTAGTTCCATTGCTAACGCAGAATCAGGAACGGATTGATTTATACAAAATGCAGTACAATTCCGCTAATATCGAAATCCAGAACTGGTGGCAGAACAGTTACAAACTGATTAGTCGTGCTAATGATGTCATTGCGAATGTTCCTGGAATCAATATGGATGTTAGCGCAAAAAACAATATTGTAGGTAATGCTATGTTTTTAAGGGCAATGGCCTATTTTGATTTGGTCAGAAGTTTCGGTGATGTGCCGATGATACTTGAGCCAATTAAAGGGTTGGATGATCCAAATCTTTATCCTGACAAAACACCTACAGTTAAGATCTATGCACAGATCATCTCAGATCTCAAATATGCAGAAGCCAATTGTTTTGCAGAAAACAAAATTACTTCAAAAGGAATGGTTTCTTCTGGAGCAGCTTCAGCAATGCTGGCAAGAGTATACCTCCAACGAGCAAGCACTTCGGTTGCAGATGCTCAGGATAACCAAAATGCGTTAACTTCATGCAACAAAGTGATAAACTCTGGTATTTATAAGCTGATGACTAATTACGCTGATGTATTTGATTGTGATAAAAAATATTACCCAACACAAACAGAGCATATTTTTGATGTACAGTTTGGTGAGGATAATACGACAACACAAAATATTATTATCAGGATGTTTAGCCCTTCCGTGCTTCAGGGTTCAGGCTCATTTGTTGCTAATTTGAATCTCTTTAATAATACCTATACAAAAGACGATGTAATCCGTAAAAACTGGAACGTTGTTAATAAGGCTGGCGCAACCACGGTAACTCCTTATATTTCAAAGTATAAAGATCCAAAGTGGGTTCCAGGAAGCAATAACTCACGCGTTAACTGGATCGTTTTGCGTTATGCCGATGTACTAATGATGCAATCTGAAGCTATGAACAATCTTAATCCTGCTGACCCTGCTAAATTTGACGGTTTAAATGCAGTCAGAGCAAGAGCTGGCCTGACCCTACCGACACAGCAGTTAAGCTTGGCCAATACACCTACATCATCTGCTTTTGTTGACTCACTGGTTAAAGACCGGTCAAGGGAACTATGCGTAGAAGGCCATAGAAGATGGGATTTAATTCGACTGGGAAAATATAAAGAAGTTCAAAAAGCGGTGAACAATGTTACTGTACAGGATTTTCAATTACTTTTTCCTATCCCCTCTACGGAGTTGGACGCAAACAAAAAGCTTAAACAGAACCCTGGATATTAAAATTGTATGTAAAACAAAAAGCCGGCCCAATAAGGCCGGCTTTTTGTTTTACACTTCCATGATTGGAACTATTTCTGATTCAGGATCAGGAGTCGAAGTTGGAAGCCCGGACTCTTTAGCCCTTTTAATGGCCAGCTGGTTAACCCTGTACATCAGAAAAATACTGATCAGAGAAATTACAACCACGACATAGCCAACGATATCATAATGTTGAAGCGGGCTAAACTTATCCTTCTGAACCACAATCAGGCCTGATACAGCCGCCGCTATTCCACCAGCAATCTGCTGAAGAGAGGAATTTATGCTCATAAACGCACCACGATCAGCCATGTCCGGCACTGCACTTGTCAATGCAGATGAAGGAACCATTCTTCCCATAATGCCCATCATCATCACAACATTAAGACACATAACAATCCAAAGTGGTGTAGCGGATAAATTTGTATAGATCACACAGGTAATGATCATCCACAAACAGGATATAGTAAACAGTTTATATTTGCTTACCTGGTCACTCAGACGGCCAATAAGAGGCATAATGACCAGGGCGGAAACACCAGAAACCATAAAAAGCAATGGCAACTGCTTTTCTGTTACCCCAAGGTTATTTACTGCAAAAACACTACCAAATGGCATCATCATAAAACCGCCAATAGAAAGTACTGCTGTGGCCATATACCCAATATGATAATTGGATTTTACCAATGTATGCAACAGATGCTTAAAAGCAGTCTTGTCTCTTTGCATTTTCAAATGCTCATTTACTGGTTTTAGTTTTAGCGCAATAAAAATTGCAATCAGAATAGCCATCCCTGCAATCATTAAAAAAGGAGCTTCCCAGCCCCATAAGTTGGCTATAAAAAGGCCTATAGGAATACCCAGGACCTGACTTGCCCCAAAACCCATCTGTACAAAGCCCATTACTCTTCCTCTTTGTTCCAATACAAAAATATCGGCAATAATAGCCATTGAAATGGAGCTGATGACACCACCAAACAAACCGGTGATGATACGGGCAGCTACCAGTACCTGATAGGATGTTGAAATACCGCAAAATATAGTACCTGCAATAAAACCTGTATAAAAGAAGAGCAATAGTTTCTTACGGTCAAAACGATCCGCAAAACCCGCGGTTAGTAAACCCGAAATACCTGCACTGAAGGCATAAGCAGAAACTGCGATACCAAAATGAGAAGGCTTCATGTCCAGAGATTTTATGAGCAAGTCTCCCAGAGGAGACATGACCATAAAATCCAGTATCACCGTAAATTGTGTAATTGCTAAAATAAAAATGACAAACTTCTGGTAGTCTGTAAAATTGTTGGTTTGTTTAATCTTCATAAATATTATTTTAATTCACAGCACTCATAGCCATGATCAGTTATCAGTTTAATTATTTGTTGATGTTTTAAATGATGAGATACAATCCTCAGAACATAATCCTCATCATCCAGATCTATATTCCAGCCGGCAATGTTTTGCTGGGCGTCGAGTACAGATTGTACGACTCGTCTGTCTGATTCAGATTTGATGTCTGTCTTAAAAAGCAGGATATGATCAAAATTCTCCATTGTCTGTAATGATTAATAAGTTAAAACTAACACTTTAAAGCTTTCACAACCAGGTCAAAACTCTGCCAGAGCATCTCATCTGTCAGAACAAAAGGTGTACCTCCCAAACTTTGACCTTCATTGTTAAATTTAATCAGTGCATAAAGTGGTGCATAGGCAATAGACCAAAATACCTCCAGGGGCATGGCATTAATCTCGCCGCGGGACACCACATTTTCCATAAATTTGCCAAGAGTAAGTGAAATATCTCCCATAAATGAAGCTAAAAATTGTTCCTGATACGGCGAAGTTCTTAGCTGTTCATAAAACAGGCCGATGGATTTATTCGCCGTCATGTGCCTGTAACGGTTTTGCCATTGCCTGCGCAATCCATCTTCAAAAGAGGAATCAGGGTCAAAGTCTTTTAGCGTAGCTGCCGCCATTAAGGCACCATGTTCTATGGCAAGATTTAAAATAAGATCGTCTTTATCTTTATAGTAAATATAAAGCGTGGCCACGGAAATGCCACAGGCTTTGGCGAGTTTATTTACGCTAAAGTTTTCAAATCCACCTTTTCCAATTAATTCTATCGCTTTTTGTTTAACCAACTGCTCCTTTTCGATACATCTTGCTCTCATAATACAAATTATACTCAAATATAAATGAATGTTCATTCATTTATGAAATCTATTTAAAAATAATAGATAATGAGAAGAATAGGTCTCTGCAGACAAAAGGAATAAATTAGTTTTAGCCAGAATTCATATTAAATATATTCTATATTTAATGAAGATAAACATCTAAATGCAAGCCCTATGCTGAAACGCACAAAAGGAAGGACTTTAAACAAAATCAGACGATTTTTTAGCGTACTCGGTCCTGGTCTGACCACAGGCGCAGCAGATGATGATCCATCAGGTATTGCTACCTATTCCCAGACTGGCGCGCAGTTTGGCTATGGCCAATTATGGACAGCATTGTATATGTTGCCTTTTATGGCAGCTGTACAGGAAGCTTGTGCCAGGATAGGTCTGGTTACCGGTAAAGGGCTCGCCGCTGTGGTCAAAGAACATTATAGCAAAAAAGTCCTGTATGCAGTTGTCAGTCTGGTGGTTATTGCCAACACCATAAACATTGGGGCTGATATTGGCGCCATGGCTTCAGCAGCCCAACTCTTGTTTCCGGTCTCCTTTATTGTATTGACATTATCGTTTACAGCCGTAATCCTCATACTTGAAATATTTACGAGTTACAATGTTTACTCCAGAATATTAAAATGGCTGGCATTGGCCTTATTGGCCTATCCTATTACTGCCTTTATAGTAGATCAGCCATGGGGGACAGTATTAAGGGCCTCCGTTGTGCCGCATTTTGAATGGAATTTTGCATTCCTTTTTATCATTACTGGAGTGCTGGGTACAACCATATCCCCTTATATGTTTTTTTGGGAGGCCTCTCAAGAGGTTGAAGAACAGAAAAAGGCAAATCTGACCAGGGAAAAAAATCTTAAAATCAACTGGAGACATATTCATAAAATGCGTCTGGATAACAATTCCGGTATGATCATTTCCGAAATTACCACCTGGTGTATTCTACTTGTGGGGGCTACTGTGCTACACAACAGCGGTGTCCGGGACGTTAATACAGCGGCTGATGCGGCAAAAGCCCTTGAACCACTGGTGCACTCCTTTCCCAATGCAGGTTATCTTTCCAAGCTTATTTTTTCCATAGGGATTATTGGCCTGGGTCTGCTTGCAGTTCCTGTACTTTCTGGCTCAGCGGCTTATGCAGTATCTGAGGCTTTTAATTGGGAATCTGGTCTTAACCTTAAATTGAGAAAAGCTTATGGCTTTTACGGTGTTATTATTATTGCAACCCTAATTGGCCTGATTATTAATTTTATAGGTATTGACCCTGTTAAAGCACTTGTATATGCCGCAGTTCTAAATGGTGTGGCCGCCGTCCCCCTATTATTTCTAATTGCTAAAATCGCAGCCAGTGAAAAAATCATGGGTGAATTTAAAAGTGGCTGGCTATCAAAAATTCTGCTTTGGTTTACTTTTATAGCCATGGGCGCTGCAGCTATTGCTATGTTTTTTACCCTTGGTCAGTAAGATCTTTTTAGAAAAACAATTTTAAAAAGTGTTATTTTCGCACCATAAAACGAACAACTCCGTTACCTATGAAAACAAAAAAACTAATTGCGGCCGCTTTTGGTGCTATGGCAATTTTGGCTGTCTCACAGCCCGTTCATGCTCAATTTCTAAAAAAATTAAAGGACAAAGTTAATGCCCAGCTAGACAAAAAAGTAGATGATGTATTATCCGGCAATAAAAATACAGCTCAGGGTTCTGCTTCATCATCTGCACCTTCTTCAACTACCGAGGATAAGAAGTTTTTTGAAAAAGCAGCGCTATCCTATAATTTCAGCCCAGGTAAAGACCAAATTTTTGCTGATGACTTTTCTAAAGATGCATCCGGAAGGATGGCTTTATCATGGAAAACAGGTGGATCCGGTTCTGTAGAAAAATTCCCAAACCAGGAAGGCAAATGGCTGATTTTTAATGAATATACCAGTTATAAACTTAAGAGCGATAAAGCGCTTCCTTCAAAATTCACCATAGAATTTGATCTTGCAACCCATAGTTTAACAGATACGGAAGATCTTGGAAGCATAGGCTTTGGTTTCGCTCATGACAATGGAAATACCAAATTTATTTCTGATGCTTATAATGATAATGCAATTACGCAGACAGAAATAAATTATTATGGGAAAACCGTAAATAACGCAAGCAGCGAGACGAAAATAAATAATACGGTTAATTTTCCGCTTGCAGGTTATGCCATTGGAAAGATGCATGTTGAGATTGCTGTAAATGGACAGAACATGTTGGTTTACCTGGATAAAGTCAAAGTGCTCGATACAGATATGTTTCTTAAAAGCACAGGAAATAAATATTTTTATATCAGTGCCCCCTTTAAATTGAAACACGATGCTCAGGTTGGGATTAGTAATTTTAGATTAGCAGCATTGTAAAATAATATAGATTACTTAAAAAGGCCGTTTCATAGAAACGGCCTTTTTAAGTAATCACCCTATCTGATTATAACTTTACAGTAAAATAATCAAATCACTATATTTGTATTATATTTATAATAATAAGATATGGTCAATCTGGAATGGTATAGGACTTTTAAAGCAATTTATGAAACAGGGACACTTACAGGTGCTGCAGAGGCTTTGTATATCTCTCAGCCTGGAGTAAGTTTACATCTTAGTTCCCTTGAATCCTATGTGGGCTATAAGCTTTTTGACAGAACTTCCAGAAAAATGGT
Organism: Pedobacter nutrimenti; assembly: GCF_003208655.1. GTDB lineage: Bacteria > Bacteroidota > Bacteroidia > Sphingobacteriales > Sphingobacteriaceae > Pedobacter > Pedobacter nutrimenti. Next base: position 584,928 of record NZ_QKLU01000001.1, read on the forward strand.
GTCTACAGAAAAAGGTAAAATACTCTACAATTTTATACAGGAAGCACTCTGTAAGCTAGAGTCCGCAGAACAGCATTTTCATAAAAGTACAGAAAAAGATACCCCAACCATTAGTATAGGTATGTGTTTCGAAACTTTTCAAATTACACTGGAACCTTATTTACCCGAACTCCCCTTTAATGTCATTATCAAATTTGGAGAGTACCCCCAAATGATCAGCGATTTGGACAGTGGTATCCTGGACCTGATCATTACTCCTCAAAAAGACAACAATAAAAACATCGAATACACCCCTTTTTCTAAAGAGCTCATTGTATTGGTTGCAGGAAAAACCACCGATACCCGGGGCTTTGAAATGTGTATGAATAATTCTATTGAACTTGAAAAATGGCTTAAACAACAAAAATGGTATGGAACTACAGGTGATATGGAACATCTAATCCGGTTTTGGCATGCTAACTTTAGCCGGCGCCCTGATTTTAAACCCAACTATATTGTTCCTAATTTAAATTCAATTGTTAGGTGTTTAACTGCAGGCGGTGGTTTTGCTGTAATTCCCGATTTTCTTTGTAAAAGGGAGATTGATAATGGAGATGTTAAATTAGTCTGGGAAGGTGACAAAAAAATTGAGAATACCCTATATTTTGGCAACCGGAAAAAGACGATCTACGAAAAAGAAATAAAATTAATCCAGCAAGTTTTCGAAAAAGAAATGACATAGGATTTATTCCACGCTTTGTCCTTCTACTCCCCTCATTCATCCAACTTTTAATTTCCGGATTCCCGTTCCTTTGTAATTAGACTTTTAAAAACAGATGTGTTCTAAGAGAACCATTCAGCTTTATAATTACAAAAATGAAAACAGAAGATATTCTTTACTGCCAAAACCTATTGTTTGGCCTTGCAGAAGATATTAAAAAAGACTTCAGGATAAAAACGCATAGTAAGGATCTTGAAAGTCAGTTCAAACGGTTTAATACAATAAATGATCGGGCCAAATCAATTCTTGAAAAAGCTTTAACGGATTATTTTACAGATACTTTATGGTCTGATCATGAATTTGATGAAGAGAAGCAACATCATCCTGATTTTAAAAAGGATTATTGGATTTGCGATTCTATAGATGGTGCAATTCATTTTCTTCAGGGTATTTGTCCCTGGTGCATGACCATTACTTTAATGAGAATGAGCGAACCCTTATTTACTATGGTTTACGAACCGGCAGCACAGGAATTCTTTTATGCAGTTAAAGATCAGGGAGCCTATCTTAATGGAGAAAAGCTTAATGTCTCCACAAAACATTTTTTAGGGCATGCCATTCTTGGAACTTCCCACCCAAATAACCTGGCAGGAGATGTGATTCATACAGGCCTTTTTCTAAAAGGTGTAAAACGAATTGCCAGGTCTGTATTTTTCTTTAGCATGCTTGGGCCTAGCTCCCTGCAACTGGCTTATGTGGCTTGTGGAAGACTGGATGGCTACTTTGAATATGGTTCGGATATATATGATTGGTTAGGCGGTGCTTTACTCGTTTGTGAGGCTGGCGGATCAATTACAGATGCGGCCGGAAGAAACCTTCAGTTTAATCGTAATGGAATTGTTGCAGCAAACCCTATTTTATCCAAAAAGCTCTTAAAATGTATTTGTGAATAGAATATTTCACTCATTTTCTTTCACATCCATTATTAACAAGCTAAAGGTCATTTAATAATTATTAAATATTTCTTTGTTTTAACGATTTAATAATTAGATTTGGTTTACCAATTAATTGGTAAACCAAATATTTGTATGAAGTCATTTATAGAAACTATTAAATCCATAGAAGTAGAATCTCCGGCAGATAAGATCATTGGTCAGCTTAAACAACTGATCACCTCAGGTCAGCTTCAGCCCGGAGACCGCTTACCTGCCGAGAGAGTTTTAGCCGAAAAGTTTGGTGTGGGAAGAAGTTATGTTCGTGAGGCCATTTTAAAATTAGAGTTTTATGGCCTGTTAAAAACCAATCCACAGAGTGGAACCTATGTTTCGGGCTTAAGTATTAAGGTCATGGACAGCATCATCACAGATGTGATTAAGTTTAATAAAGACGATTTCAATGCATTATTGGAAGCCAGATATTATTTGGAACTCGATGCCGTAAAACTGGCAGCAGAACGCCGAACTGAACAAGACCTCGAGAACCTGCGGGAGGCTCTATTGGATTATGAGAATAAAATCAATAACGGTCAGGATGCTGTTGAAGAGGATATGCTTTTTCACATCAAGATAGCTAAAGCCTCTAAAAATTCAGTTATTGAGTCTATGATACTGATCCTTATTCCGGACCTGATCAAAAATATTGTAGAAAATAAAATTTGTGGGGAGAATCGTGGAAAGCTGGCTATTCCTGAGCACAGAAGCATTTTAAAAGCAATTGAAGAACGAGATATAGATGCCGCTGAAAACGCACTTGCGGCCCATTTAAATGATATGTTCCAGATCAGCCAGGCTGGTTATAATGCTCAGAAAATAATTAATTCTGCACCCAATTGAGATTTGATCCTGAACTGAGAAAAATTTAATAATACACGTTTTATTTTAACCTTATGAACTGTCTGAATAAGCTGGTACTGTGTTTTTTTTGCCTAATTTTTCCTGTTGCTTTAAATGCACAGGTACATCCTAATATTATGCTCAGTAAAGCGAATGTTCCGGCAGTCAGAAAGGGAGTCCAGAACTATCCTCTGCTCAAGACCTCTTATAATAAAGTAAAGTCTGAGGCAGACAAAGCACTTAAAACTATAATAAATGTGCCCCAGCCTAAAGATGGCGGAGGTGGGGCTACACATGAACAGCACAAAAAAAACTATCTGGCGATTTTAAACTGCGGTTTAGCCTACCAAATCAGTGGTGATCAGAAATATGCAGATTACATTTCAAAACTGCTATTGACATATGCTGCTGAATATGAAAAATGGCCTTTGCATCCAAAACGAAAAGAAGGTCATGAAGGTGGAAAAATATTCTGGCAAAGCCTGAATGATTTTGTCTGGCAGGTTTATGTCATTCAGGGTTATGATCTGGTTTACGATGCCATTTCCCCATCTGACAGAAAAACAATTGAAACGCATTTGTTTTTACCAATGATGAAGTTTTTTACCGTAGACTGTAAACCTACTTTTGATAAGATTCACAACCATGGAACATGGAATATTGCCGCAGTAGGCATGACAGGTTATGTGTTAAACAAACCTGAGTATGTACAGATGGCCATTAAAGGTTCAGCTAAAGATGGTAAAACAGGCTATCTTGCACAGATCGATCAACTGTTTTCTCCTGACGGCTATTATACTGAAGGTCCATATTACCAACGTTATGCCCTATTGCCTTTTGTAATCTTTGCAAAAGCCATTCAGAACCATCAGCCTGAGCTTAAAATATTCCAGTACCGGAATCAGCTTTTATCTAAAGCAATCAGTACCTGCTTACAACTTACCTATACAGATGGTGCCTTTTTTCCAATTAATGACGCCATTAAAGATAAAACTTATGAGTCAGCAGAACTGGTTTATGGAGTAGATCTGGCGTATGCAGACATTAAAGCCCAACCTGAACTATTGGATGTTGCACAAAAACAACGTGAAGTCATTGTGTCTGATGCCGGCCTTAAAGTGGCAACAGATATAGCCCAGGGAAAGGCAAAACCATTCGTATATACTCCTCAGTTGATTACCGATGGCCCCTCTGGAAATGAAGGCGGACTTGGCATCCTCAGATATGGAAATAATGATGACCAGCAATGTCTCCTGTTCAAAGCTGCTTCTCAAGGCATGGGGCACGGACATTTTGATCGCCTGAATATTTTGTATTACGACAATGGTGTAGAAGTTTTTCCGGATTATGGCGCGGCCCGTTTTATTAATATTGAAGCCAAAAAAGGTGGGGATTATTTGCCGGAGAATAAAACCTGGGCCAAACAAACTATTGCCCACAACACCCTTGTTGTAGATCAGAGTTCCAACTTTAAAGCCAATGCAGATGCTGCGCAACAGCAGCATCCCGATATTCTCTATTTCAATGCCGATCCAAATCTACAGGTTATCAGTGCCAAAGAAACCAACGCTTATCCAGGTGTAGAAATGCTTAGGACAACTGCTCTGCTCAAAGTAAAGGAACTTGAGAAATCGCTCCTGTTGGATGTGTTCCAGGTTCATTCTGCAAAAGACCATCAGTATGACCTTCCTTTTTGGTATAAAGGTCACCTTGTCGATGCCTCCTTTAAATTAAACGGAAAAACAGATAATCTTAAGGCTTTGGGCACCAAATATGGATATGAACACCTATGGCTCAACAGCGAAGAAAGGGCGGCCAGTAATGGTGGCTATGTAACCATATTAAACAACAAACGGTTTTATACCACTCATTTTACGGCTGATTCTTCACTTATGGTCAAAGTACTATCCCTGGGTGCCAACGACCCTGATTTGAACCTTCTGGAGAGCAAGGCTTTTATGCTGACCGCTCCAAAGGTTAAGGACCAAACTTTTGTTAGTATTACAGAAGCCCATGGCCAGGTTAATTCTGTGAATGAAACAACTACTGGTGCATCCAGTACAGTTAGTGATCTGAAACTGATTTATTCCGATCAAAACCAGGTAAAGCTTTCTTTCAAAGTGAAAGGAAAAATCTATAGCTATCAAATCAATTATCAAAATAAAGAGAAATTTATACAACTAAACTAATAAAAGATGTTGCAAAGCGATTTATTCCAGATTGAATCAGAAACAGAATGGCAAGACCTTGGAAATGGCATAAAAAGACAAATTTTCGGTTATGATGAACAAATTATGCTCGTTAAAGCAAAATTTGAGGCAGAAGCGGTTGGCGTTTTACACGAACACTATCATGCACAGGTAACTTATGTTGAAAGTGGCGTGTTTGAAATGACCATTGGTGATGAAAAAAAGGTGATTAGAAAAGGTGATGGTTTTTATGCTCCACCCCATGTGTTTCATGGTTGTGTATGTATAGAGCCGGGAATTTTAATAGATGTATTTAGTCCGCACCGGGAAGATTTTTTATAGTATTAAGAGCTAACCTAAATATAGACTAAAATGAAAAGATTATTTGTAATGATCTGCCTGATTTGGGCGGGACAGAAAAGTATTGCCCAAGAAATCAAGAAAGTGGAATATCCACAAGGCTATACAGAACAATTAAACATTATATATACGAAAGTCAATGACTGGGAAGGAAAGCTGGATTTGTACCTTCCCCCCGCCCAGGGAAAAGCTTCTCCCCTGGTCATCAATATTCATGGCGGTGGCTGGAACAAAGGCACAAAGGAATCTCAGACAGGTTTTAGCAGTTTCTTTAAAAAAGGTTATGCAGTTGCCAATATAGAATACCGTCTTACCGGACAGACAACCGCTCCAGCAGCTATTGAAGATACCCGTTGCGCCCTAATCTATATTCTAAAGAATGCAAAACAGCTGAATGTAGACCCTGACAAAATTGTAATCATGGGCAGTTCAGCCGGTGCACATCTTGCCTTAATGGGTGGTTTAATGGAAAACAGTCACCTGTTCGATTCAAATTGTAAAGGCACAGAAAACATAAAAGTGGCTGCAATAATTGATAAATATGGCATTACTGACGTTTGGGACTGGGGTTATGGGGTACATAAAACAAGCAAATCAGCAACCAGCTGGTTGGGTACTAAAGCTAAAGATCAGGACTTTGCGAAATCTGTCTCGCCACTTTACCAGATCAAAAGAACAAGCCCTCCAACCTTTATTGTACATGGTGATGCAGATCCCATTGTTCCATATGAACAATCAGTCGCCCTTAAAGCTAAACTGGACGAAATGGGGGTGAAAAATGAGTTTATGACAGTAAAAGATGGACAGCATGGTAAGTTCAGCCCAGAAGACAACAAAGAAATGAACACCAGAATCATGGCCTTTCTCAAAGGACTCGGATTATAAACCAAAAACAGGATGAAAGTTAAAGGACTGAGATGGTACATTATTGCACTGATTGCCCTGGCTACGGTGATCAATTACATAGACCGAAGTGCAATTAACATTATGTGGCCTTATATCTATAAGGAATTTGGAATTGCAGATGTGGACAATAAAAACGCGCTTGCACTCATTACTACCTTTTTCATGATTGCTTACGCATTAGGGCAGACTTTTACAGGTAAACTGATGGACATTGTAGGTACCAGACTGGGGATGACCATTTCTATTATTGGATGGAGCATTTCTATTGCATTGCATTCTTTGGCAAGGTCCATGATGTCTTTTAATATCTTCAGGTTTATGCTTGGCTTTAGTGAAGCCGGGAATTGGCCCGGAGCGACCAAAAGTAATGCCGAATGGTTCCCAGCCAAAGAACGGGCTATTGCTCAGGGAATTTTTGGAGCTGGCGCTTCCCTTGGTTCGGTGATTTCAGCTCCTGTCATTGCCCTGCTGTATGTTGCTTTTGGATGGAAAATGACTTTTGTATTAATTGCAGTTTTAGGCCTCATCTGGATCATTCCCTGGTTGTTTATCAATAAAGCCAATCCAGATAAACATCCCTGGCTAACAGAAAAGGAACGGGATCATATCCTTGATGTCAAAACAGAGAAAAATATACAGAATGACACTGCCCCGGTACTCAACTGGAAAGCTTTGCTTCGTTTTAGAAATACCTGGGGTATCATTATGAGCAGGTTCTTTATTGATCCGGTGTGGTGGCTTTTTGTTACCTGGTTGCCAACCTTTTTAAAGGAGCAGTTTCTGTTTGACATCAAACAAATTGGCGCATTCACCTGGCTTCCCTATCTATTTGCTGCAGCTGGCAGCTTAATAGGCGGTTATTACTCCTCCAGACAGATCAAAAAAGGAATAACAGCAGTAAAGGCCAGAAAGAATGCTATTGCCATAGGTTGTTCCCTGATGCTGCTCTCTTTGCTGGCCATTGTTTACTTTCTGAATAACCTTAAAGATACACCAACATTAGCTATGGTACTTATTGGGTGTACACTTTTTGGTTTTCAGTTTCTTATTGGCAACATACAGACACTTCCAAGCGACTATTTTAATGGAAAAAATGTAGGAACTGTGGCGGGTATGGGCGGTACTGCTGCTGTGGCGGGTACTTTACTGAGTACATGGGCGGTCCCGGTACTCACCAAAACCAGTTACCATTCCTTTTTTATACTAGCCGCGATTCTGGTACCGGTAACCTGGATTTGCATAAAATATATAACATCAAAAAAATAAATTTAAAATCTTTCTTATGCGTTTAAAAAACAAAGTCGCAATTGTTACAGGTGGTTCCAGAGATATAGGTCGGGCCGTTTCTTTACAACTGGCCAAAGAAGGTGCCAAGGTCGTCATTAATTATTTAAGCAATATTGATAATGCCAACCAGACACTAGAACTCATTGAAGCACAAGGCGGAACGGCTGTCCTGGTTAAGGCAGATGTCACCAAAGCAGCTGAGGTGGATCAGTTGATTGAAGCCTCCAGAAAAGCCTTTGGGACAAAAATAGATATTCTTGTAAATGTTGCGGGCGGAATGGTAGCCCGTAAACTGACAGCTGAGCTGGACGAAACTTTTTGGGACCAGGTAATGGATTTAAACCTAAAAAGTGTCTTCCTGGTCTCTAAAGCTACTATTCCTCACATGTCATCTGGTGGATCTATCATTAACCTCTCTTCGCTTGCCGGCCGGGACGGTGGCGGGCCTGGCGCAAGTGCTTACGCTACCGCCAAAGGTGGCGTGATGACTTATACCCGTTCCCTGGCCAAGGAACTGGGACCTAAAAACATCCGGGTAAATGCAGTGCTTCCGGGTATGATCGCTACAACCTTTCACGATACTTTCAGTAAACCTGAAGTCAGGGTCAACGTGGCTAATGCGGCACTCCTAAAGCGGGAAGGTCAAGCAAGCGAAGTCGCAGACCTGATCACTTATCTGGCTTCAGATGAATCCAGTTATATCACTGGAAATAATATAGATATAAATGGGGGCTTAAATTTTTCCTAGACATATTCATGGGGCCGGATACCGGCCCTTCTATTCCTTTACCATTTAAAATTTATAAGTTTTCCTGAAAAGGAGCCGACTGCCGTAATCAGAAATATTGCCAAGCAGCAAACCTAACCAAACCAAATATAAACCGAAATAATTATGAATACGAAAGTTTACATACAAGGCATTTTGCTTGTACTGTTATGCTGTTTTCTATTCTTTAAACCAGCATTTTCCCAGAACAGATTTAAAATTCAGGGAACAATTAAAACGGCAGACGGGTCTCCATTACCCGGTGCCTCTATAAAAGTAAAAGACTCAAGACAAGGCGTGGTTTCCGATGCAAAAGGCGAATTCAGCATCAATGCCGAGAACGGACAACTGTTGCTAATCAACTACCTGGGTTATCAGCCGCAAGCTTATTCTGTTACGAAAAATGAAAAAATAACCATTACACTTCAGGAACTGCCAAATACAATGGAGACCGTAGTGGTTATTGGTTATGGCACCCAGAGAAAATCATCTGTTACAGGTGCGGTAAGCAAATTAAAAAATGATAATCTTGACGAAATCCCTACCTCAAGACTGGATAATGCCTTAATTGGCAAAATAGCTGGTGTAGCCATCCAAAATGTCAGCTCCGAAGTAGGTGCAGATCCGGTAGTCCGGGTAAGAGGTTTTAGCTCTATTAGTGCAAGCGCTCAGCCTCTGGTGGTGGTAGATGGTTATCCGGTACCAGATGGACTTTCTTTTGTCAATCCTCAGGATGTTGAATCTATAGAGGTCCTCAAAGATGCGGCTTCCAGCGCAATCTATGGGTCCAGGGCAGCAAACGGTGTTATTTTAATCACCACAAAGAGTGGGGTTTCAGATAAACCCCGATATACTTTTAAATCTTATTACGGATTTAAAAAGCCCTATAAGCTCAATCCCATTATGACCATCACGGACTACACCAATCTGCTTTTTACAGAAGCTGCCATGAGGAACAACGACCCCACAGTTCCGGCCTCCGGTAAAAACCTGATCACTCCGCCAGAACGGGCAGCCTATATTATTGAAAATCAAATCAGCGGAGTGCCAACCGACTGGCAACAGGAAGCATTGCAGGATGCCAGTATAAAAAACGTTCAGTTTGGTATCTCAGGTGGAAAAAAAGAACTACGTTATTATATATCGGCAAGCGGACAAAAGGACCAGGCCATTTTAAAATATAACGACAACAGCAGGCTCAATGTCAAAACCAAACTCGATGGAAGTTTGGGTAAAAAGGTTACCTTCAGCATCAACTTTAATCCTTCCTATATTAAAACCCAGAGACCGGCCGTAAACTTTACAGATTACTTCCGGTTTGGTTCTTTTCTTCCGGTTTATCACAACGATTTTACAGCAGCATACGTGCACCAGAATGCACAATGGGCAAGCATTTTGCCAGGAGATTTTGTACAGGCCCGCCACTTTAATGGTTTACAATATACTGGCACCATGCCCGACGGATCTTTATGGGCCAGCAGTGGTCCGGTAGAACCTTTTGCGACCAGTAACAATACGCCTCTTTCTATCGCCGCACGGGAAAGCCGTAACCAGGAAACCTACAGAATGTTAGGTGGCGGTGATCTGAGCATCAAAATTTTACCTGAGCTGACTTTTAAAACCTCTATTGGTGGTTATTATAACCAACAGGAAAATACGACCTTAACCAGATCAGGTGCAAGAAAAGATGGAGATGTAAATGAAGCAACCATCTACACCCGTCAATATCTGGACCTTTTGTTTGAAAATACTTTAAACTACAGTCTTAAAAAAGGAAATCACAGTTTTACCGGTTTACTCGGTTTTACAACCCAGCAAACCAGGATTAAGGAATCTAACATGGTAGGAAGAAACTTTCCCACAGAAACCTTTGAAACCCTTAACCAGGCGGGCCAGATTGACCAGGCCTTGACCAATACCTTAAAGGACCGGATTGGTTTGATCTCCTATTTAGGCCGGGTAACTTACGATTATAAAGACAAGTACCTTTTAACGGCAAGCTTCAGAACAGATGGAAGTTCATATTTTGCCAAGGGACAAAAATATGGATCTTTTCCTGCCATATCCGCAGGATGGGGAATTGCCAAAGAACCTTTTATGAAGAAAGTACCCTGGATCAGTAATATGAAATTAAGGGCAAGTTATGGCGCAACCGGAAATAATAAAATTCAAAGCTTTGCATTTACCAATTTACTTTATCCAGGTAATTATTCTTTTGGAAGTGGTACGGGCTCGGTTAATCTTGGACTATCTCCCAACAGCGATATGCTCGCCAATCCTAACATCACCTGGGAAAGAACATTCGAATACAATTCGGGTTTAGATCTTGGCTTTTTAAATGACCGTTTTACCCTTACCATGGAGTATTACAGTTCATTAACAGACCGTCTTCTGTATAAACAAGCCACACCTTCCTTTAGCGGTTCTTTTGAATACATTAACAATGCAGGAAAAATCAGAAATCATGGTTTTGAGATAGAACTGTCGTCCAATAACTTTAAAACCCCCAAATTTCAATGGATAACTTCGCTCAACTTCTCAGCAAACCGCAATAAACTCCTAGAACTGGGCGGAGAACCTTTTCAGTATAATTATGGTGAAAGGAATGAAATTTACGCTGCAATTGTCGGACAGCCCGCCATACAGTTTTTTGGGTACAAGACAGACGGAATCTGGACTTCACAAGCTCAAATTGATGCCGCCAAAGCAGCAGGCCAAACTTCTACCCTGTCTAAATATTATCAGGCAGGGGGATTGAAATTTGTAGATGTCAATGGCGACAACAAAATCGACATCAACGACAGGACCACCTTGGGCAGTCCTTTTCCAGACTTTACCTGGGGAATAAACAACTCTTTTAAGTATAAAGGCTTTGACTTAAACATACTATTGCAGGGTGTGCAGGGTGGCAAAGTAATCAACGGAGATGCCAATTACAATGAATCAAGAAGGTATAACCTCAACTTTAATCAGAACCGTTGGGTAAGTGCGGCATATCCTGGCGATGGAAAAACACCCTACTATACCAATGGAGAAAACTGGCTGTTAACAGATTATGTCCTGGAAGATGCCTCCTACGCTTCCATTCGAAATATCATTCTGGGCTATACTTTCCCCCAAAAATGGTCTAAAAAATTAGGTGTAAATGGGATCAGATTGTACAGTTCTGTCGATAACCTGCTCTATCTGATGGGGAGGTCCTACCGGGGGATTAACCCGGAAGCAAGGGCAACTACTTCCCAATACTCCTCCCCTTTAATTGATGGTTATCAAAGGGGTGCATTTCCTATCGCAAGGACATACACCCTTGGAATAGACGTTAATTTCTAATCAAAAAAATGAAGTTATGAAAACAATAAGCCTAAAATACATCACTGCCGGACTGTTCATGTTGACCAGCTTGAGCGCCTGTAAAAAGATTATTGATGTGGATCCAATTTCCAATGTTGGGGTTGATAAATTCTATACTAACTATGAGGAAACCAGGACGGCACTTACCGGAAGTTATTTCGGGATGCAAAAACCTCTTGAATATGAATGGATGCTAACTGAACTGCGCAGTGACAATTCCAAACAAGGTGTGCCAAACAGTACATCCTCCATTAATGTCGAATTTAATGAACTGGATATGTTTACCTTAAACACTGCACATGATAAAGTTTATCAATACTGGCTATCAACTTATAAAAACATACGCTCTATCAATTACGTCTTAAGAAGCCTTGGTGCAAAGTTTGAAGACGGAAAAATAACTATTGGAGAGGGAAAGGCCAAAATGACGGCCCAACAAAAAAATCAATTGGCTGGAGAAGCCCTTTTTCTTCGGGCCTATCATTATTTCAATCTGGTCAGGCTTTATGGAGGCGTTTTTATGATTACTGAGCCTGTAGATCCAGAACAATCAAAAAAAATACAAAGAAATACCTTACAGGAGTGTTACGTCTTGATTAAGGCCGATTTACTTGCCGCCAAAGACCTTCTGCCTGCCACACCCTATCAAAATGCCAGCAATCCGGACCTGGGCCGAGCAACCAGCTGGGCCGCAAAAGCCCTTCTTGCAAAAGTTTATCTGACTACAAATGAAAAATCCAGTGCTTTGCCCTTACTGGATGAAGTGATCAGCAACAGTGGCCATGGCTTACTGCCCTCTTATGCAGATGTATTTTCGATTAACAATGAAATGAACAAGGAAATCATTTTTGCAGTCAGATTTAAAGCCGGCGGTTTTGGCCTGGGTTCTTTAATGGCCAATAATTTCGCACCAACATCCAGCGGCAGTTCCATTATAAACGGTGACGGGTCTGGCTACAATTATCCGACCAATGATCTGGATGCAACTTATAAAACACCGGTATTAGGAACCGACCAAAGAAAAGGCGTTACGATGGCAAAGTACAATTCCAAGCTGTATGTAAGAAAATTTCTTTCCCAGGTGCTGGTTAAATTTGATGCTGAAAATGATTTTCCCGTGATCCGGTTTTCTGATGTGTTGTTAATGAAAGCTGAAGCACTGGGTTTTAATGGCGTTGACGGAACATCGGTTAACCTGATTAATCAGGTGAGAGAAAGAGCCGGGGCGGGTAATTATGCCTCAGGAGATTTTAATGCGGGCTTTTACAAATATCCTTCAGATCCAGCTGTACCTGCCGCTATTACCAACGATGCAGGCTTTATCAGTGCCCTGCTTAATGAGCGCAGGCTGGAAATGGCGTTTGAGAACCAGCGCTACTTTGATCTGGTCCGATCTGGACAAGCTGTAGCCATCATCAAAAATCATTTTGCTATAGAGTTTGACAGTCACTACAAAGCGTACCGGCCTGCATTTACCTTGTCAGAGCTCCAGTCCAATGTTACTGCTAACCGGTTATTGCTGCCCATACCACAAAGGGAACTGGACACCAATGATCAGCTTTCCATACCTCAAAACCCTGGTTATTAATTTACATAAAATCAAATTAATATGAAGATCAAATCTATTTTAACTTTAGTAACCTTTGCCCTTGCACTAATGCTAATGATTTCCTGTAAAAAGGATAAGGAAGCGGCCAATGTTCCTGACGATTTTATGAGTAAAGCGTTTAGTTTTAATACTGCCACCAAACAAATCAGTCCTGATGCATCAATTAAGGCCACGCTGAATTCTCCAACGGGAATCCGTTTATTGTATTGTTATCTGGTGCGGTCCAATACAACCGACTCGCTATTATATATTGCGACCCCTTCTTCCGCGCAGCAGAATCAGTATGAATTAAGTATTCCTCCAGATACATACTCCAACACCAAAATGCAGGATGTAAAAGGCATTAGGGTAATGGTTAAACATTTAGATAACAGTTCTTTTGAAGGTTTTATTAAAGTAACAGCCTTTACCCCACCCCTTCCTAAAATCGAAAATGTGCCCGCCTCAGGGCTGCCGGATCTAAACGGAAAAATGAATATTACCGGTAAAGCAAGTTCCGAAAATGGCCTAAAACAAATTGAGTTTTATGACGATGCCACCGGCAGTTTTAGTCTGGCCGATAAAATTAGTATTGCTGACAATGCAAAAAGCTATAACCTTAACTATGTGTATACCTACCGTAAAAATGCGGCAAATCTAAAAGTAGTTGTTGTAGATAATTTTAACCTTAGTGCAGAAGCATTGATTAAAATCCCATTAAGGTCCTACGTACTCTACCCGGATCTGACAATGATGGCCAATGGCACCGCCAGTGCCCCATCTACCAATAGCTTCTTCGTTGGAGAAACCGGAACTTTATTGGGCAGCTGTAACATTAGTGGTCAGGAAACAAAAATGGATTTTTTAACTTATTGTACCAGTACATCTGTTTTTACACTGTACGTACCAACGAATGTCAGCTCTATAGCAAAAAATTATAAATGTGGCACCCTATCCTGGGACCCCAATACAGCAGATCTTAAGGCAAGCCGCTTCAGGGTTTTGGTTCCGGGCAGTACCGATGCAGACCGTATTTATGCAGCCTATGCAGCCAATACCATTACCGTGTTGAATGATGATTTTTTTGGTTCACTTGCAGTACCAAACGGAAACACCGCTAAATTTGATGCAGTTGTTGCCAATCAGGCGGCTACAGTGTTCAATACCAGTACAGCTTATTTGATATGGATCAGAGTGCCCAAAACAGATGGCAGTTTCACCAATCAGCTGATGAGGGTTAAAGAAGTAAATATTGCTTCGACAGCTGCCCTTTCCACAATGAAATTTGATATTATGGTCTCAAAATAAAAACAGATGAAATTATTAAACATCATCATCCTGGTAGGCATAGCTCTTCGTGCCAACTCGGCCACAATTCCAGTAAAAAATACTCAGGAATTAAAAGAAGCTATGACTGGTATAAGGCCCGGTGACACATTGGTCCTTCAAAATAAAGAATGGAAAGACGCAGCTCTTCAGCTTAAAGGAATAGGTACGGCTCAAAAACCAATTGTCATCAGAGCTGAAAGTCCTGGAGGTGTAGTCTTTAGCGGTAATTCTTATGTACAACTGGGTGGAGAATACCTGGTCTTTTCTGGTTTCCATTTCAAAAATGGCTACAGTCCCAAAAGAGAAGTAATTTCCTTTAGGATAGACAACAAAACACTGGCAAACCATTGCAGGGTGACGGGAATTGTGATAGAAAATTACAGTCAACCGGAACGCTTTAAAACAGATAGCTGGTTGACCTTGTATGGAAAGCACAACCGCATCGACCATTCTACTTTCGGGAATAAGCTCAATGCAGGACCATTGCTCATCGCCGAACTGGATGATGAAAGAAGTCAGCAAAACGAGCATCAGATAGATAGCAACTATTTTAAAGGAAGAACCCGTTTTGGCTCAAATGGTGGCGAAACCATTCGAATTGGTGTATCAAGATATTCATTAACAGCTTCCAGGACACATATTGTACACAATTACTTTGAACATTGTAATGGTGAAGTTGAAATCGTTTCCATCAAATCAGGTGAAAATGTAGTGAGTTTTAACACTTTTTTTGAATGCGAGGGTGGTTTGGTTTTACGTCACGGATCGGGCAATATCGTTGAAGGGAACTTGTTCGTAGGAAACAATAAACCTTATACTGGAGGTGTCAGGGTGATCAATCCAAAACAAAAAGTATTGAATAACGTTTTCTTCCAGCTGCGGGGTACACAGTTCAGGGCGGCACTTTCAGTGTTAAATGGTGTGCCCAATTCTCTCATCAACCGTTATTACCAGGTTACTGATGCAGATATTGAGCGAAACACTTTTATTGACTGCAGCAGCGTTCTGTTTGGAGCTGGCAAAGATGCCGAAAGAACTTTATCTCCGCAAAAGGTCTCTTTTAAAAACAACCTGATTATTAATCACTCAAAACAGCTCTATGAGGACGCCAATCAGGATAAGGGCATACAATTTCATCAGAATGCAGTTAGCAGTTCATTTAAAGGTCAGCTGCCTGAGGGATTTATCCGGAAGGCTTTTGTTCAGTTGAATAAAGGAGAATTAACCTTGCCTTACGATGAGAAGGCCGGAGCAAATCTCCCGCAACTTTCTTTTATTACAAAATCTGAGACCGGAGCCCAATGGTACCAGCCTGAAATTTTACCTTCACGGTCTGCGGCACAAGTCTATAAAGTTTCAGCCGCTCAAGCCGGTGATCTCCCTTCTATCGTATCAAAATCATTATCCGGAGATACTATTTTGCTAACAGAAAGCACAAACTATCTGATGAAAGAAAGCTTGATCATAGATAAACCCCTGATCATTCAAGCCGCTTCTGGCCTGAAGAAGAGACCTGTACTGGTTAATGGAAGCTTCAAATCCATTCCGGCCTTTATAATCATTGAGAACGGCGGCGCATTGAAGGTAAAGGGCCTTGCTTTTAAAGGGGCTTATGAAAGTTATGGGAATGTAGAATCAGGTATCATGTCATCAGAAGAACCTATGAACAAGCCTTATGTACTTAAAGTAGATGGCTGTGAATTTTTTGATTTCAATGAAAGTACACAAAGCGGTTTTAAAGGTTCCAAAGGAACCCTGGCAGACAGTTTACTTTTTCAGAATTCTATTTTTCATCATATGTCAGGATCAGGAATTAACCTGGCAACAGAAAAAGATGATAAAGGAATTTATAATGCCGAATATACAATTATTCGTAATTGCATATTCAGTAATTTATTGGGCTCGGCCATCAATGTATACCGGGGCGGAAATGATGAAAGTACTTTGGGTCCCTTTGTTACTATAGACCATTGTACCTTCAATGAGGTGGAAAACAGGGAACAGGGCACAGTAATCAGGCTGATTGGTGCACAACAGGCAGACGTTAAAAATTGTTTGTTTTCAGAAAGTGGTCAGGGCGGACGTTCTGTTCAATTCCAGGAATATCGCTGGGATAAGATTTCTGTCGATCATTGTAATTTTTATGCCTCAGGAAAAATAGAATCCTTTTACAATAAGGCGGCTGGAAAAGCCATTTTTTCTGTTAAACCAATTTATAAAAACGCAAAAACATTAGATTTCAGATTAATGAATGCTTTGCCCAAAGCAAAAGACGGGACAGCATTAGGTGCAAATTTTTAATATAATATATGAAAACCAACTTATTCACCATCCTGATCCCCATTGTCCTATCTTTTTCTCATCCGGGTAAAGCGCAGCAAAAGCGACCATCAGAGGTTCTAGACCTTAAAAATTGGAAACTAAATGTGCCGGAAGATGTAAAAACACCAGGACGTTCAGATGAGTACAAACAGCCAGAATTAAATACATACAGCAGCGTGTGGTTTCATACCGATAGCCTGCCGGATGCCGTTGTATTTAAAGCCAATACAGGAGGTGTAACGACAACCGGTTCCGGTTATCCCCGTTCGGAACTCCGTGAAATGACCAGCGAAGGGAAAAAAAATGCCTCATGGTCTTCTTCCGAAGGAACTCATACCCTTTATATTGATCAAAGCATTAGCCATCTCCCCGACCGCAAACCACATATTGTAGTCGGACAAATTCATGATGCCGATGATGATGTTATTGTTTTCAGACTGGAAGGTAAAAAATTATTCATTAAAATGGGCGATGAAAAAGGTCCCCTTTTAGAGGATAATTACAGACTTTCGACACGTTTCAATGTGATGTTTAGGGTACACGACAACCAAACAGAATGTTATTACAATAACAAGCTTATCTATACTTACCCCAAGGCATTTACGAACGCTTATTTTAAAGCCGGAGCCTATGTTCAATCTTCCTGTAAAGGTAAAAGAAAGGTTGAAGGCGAACTATGCGAAGCTTATGGAGAGGTGAAGATTTATGAGGTATGGACCAAACATGAATAAATATTTTTTCAAATTTATTTAGCATAATAAATTTAAAATTCTATCTTTGCACCCTCTTCAAAAAGGAGATGATTCCGTAGCTCAGCTGGTAGAGCATTACACTTTTAATGTAGTGGTCCTGGGTTCGAATCCCAGCGGGATCACAGAGAATAACACCAAAAAACAAAAACCTTGAAAATCAAATGATCACAAGGTTTTTGTTTTTTGAGAAAACCCTCAGAACGATTGCTAGCCAATGACAACCAACTGTTTAAACTGCAATGAAAAAATTGCAGGAAAATTTTGCAGTAATTGCAGCCAAGCCTCCTCAACACATCGATTTTCCTTAGCCCACGTTTTTAAACACGATTTTATCCACGGAATATTTCACTTCGACAAAGGCTTTTTCTACACGATTAAAGAATTGTTTACAAGACCAGGGCATAGTATAAGGGAGTATGTACAAGGAAAAAGAGTAAAACACTTTAATTATTTTGCAACGATAATTCTTTTGCTAACAATTAGCTATTTTTTAAAAAAATGGACAAAAATTGATGCATCAGCCATATTTAATGATCAATCAAGAGTAACAGGACTTTTTAAAGTACTAAAAGACTATTCAAAAGTTACCGTTTTTTTACATATTCCGGTTATTGCTTTAGCCAGTTACGTATTCTTCAAAAAAAGCAAACAAAATTATACAGAGCAGCTCGTACTCAATTTGTATTTGTTATGTGCGCTCTTAACAATTAGTCTTATTTTTCCAATCTGCATGATTTTTAGTGACAACAAAGATTTTATTGTTGGAGTAAACTATTTCCTTACCATTCTGACCTTTTTCTATATAATAATTTTTTATTATCAATATTTTTCTGTCTTTGATCTAAAAAAACACCAACTTATCATTCGGGTTGTACTCATTTCAATCCTGTATTTATTGATAAAACAATTAGCCAATAATGTTTTAAATATTATTGGGCGTAATTTTTTGAATTAGCGACAAACTGGGGTTCGAACAGAAGGGCCTATCTACCTATCCCCTTTTGCTTTAATGCAATTATCCATTTTATCGCTTCGTTTACGGGCTCTTTCGATTTCGCAAAAGCAGTGTTATGTCCAAAGGCAGGAAATATCTGGAATTCGTAAGGTTTGCCTTTTGCCTTTAGCATCTCCAGATTTTCTACCGAAAGCCCCACAGGTGCCTGAACATCCCTTCCGCCAAAAAGCCAAAGCCCTGGTATAGAGAGCTGCATAAGGGACTTACTCGGATCGGTCGCTGCAAACTGGTACTTATCAGGGTCGGTGCGTATATGTTCTCGCGCATCAGCCTCTGAATGTGTATCCCAAAATTTAGCATTTCCCTCCGTATAGAACTGGAAACGCAATTGTTCAAGGGTCGTGGCTACAGGTCCGCTGAACAGCACCATAAAGTCTATTTTAGTGTTTTTGGCCGTTGCAATTGGAATTACCCAGGCCGCCTGGCTAAAGCCCATCAGCCCAATGGGTGTTCGGGAAGGTATATATTTGGATAGTTCACTAAATGCTCCAACCGCATCTAGTGCCAATAGGTTAAGGTTGGCAGAATCGATGTTGTTGGTTCCCACTTCAGGCCCAACATAGGTTCCTTCTGATTGCCCCACTCCACGTTTGTCATAGGTCAGCACCGCAATGCCGCTATTTGCGAGGATTGTGGCGAGCCCTCCCATTCTCTTTTCCTGGCCTGAGCCATGAACCAGTACCACAGCTCCATATATTTTATTTGGCCTATAGACGGTCCCAGAAATTGCAGCTCCCATACTTTTGAAGCTGACTTCACTTATTTTAAATTCTGCTGTCCCGGGTGTTTCGGCTGCAGTCTGCGCAAATGAGCTCATGCCGATACAGCATAGGAAAAGTAAAAAACAAGATTTGATTGTCGCTGTTATTTTAAACATATTCTTAAGGTTTTACCAAGTAGACAATTGGGTTTCACTTTGGGTTGCAGAAGAAATAAAATATACTGGAATTGCTACATCTTCCGACCCGAGTAATTCCTGTGCCCATTCTTTCATCGCAGTAAAAACACCAAACTATGAAGGACAGATTTTACTAAGCCCGGCTCCTAAAAATGGGAAATACAATGAAATTGAACGGATTAGAATGCCAGACCTTAAAAAAATCAGGCCCGAAAGACACTGGCACAGCTGCTCTTAGCCTATAAAATCAAAAAATCACAGTGGGACCCCGGAAACAAAGAAAAAAGCCTTATCTCAGGACTTTTTTCTTTTGAGGTATATTCACAGACTACACACATATTGTGCATTTTTTCCTTTTAAGGTGTTTGCCAAAATAGTGTTGGATTATTTGTCTTGTAATTTGTGGATGTTGTCCCAGCATTTTCGTTTTTGTTAATACTTTTGTCTGGTTTTTGTTGAAATGCATCTAATGGCAATAGTTCTACATAAGTAAATTGCTTGCCTTTAGCCCAAGTTTCAGAATTATATTCGCTTCTCAATATACATTGAAAACGATACAAGTTTTTTGCCATATAGTTATACAAGTAATCTTCTTTTGTAACGGATGATTTATGATTCCAGTTGGCGTCTGGGTTTAGTATTAACGGTTTGTTTGTTAATAACCTTTCTCTGACTTCTTGTATGCCTAGCAATTCTCCTTTTTCATCCATCACATAAGCATCATTTGTAGGATCTATCCATACCCACTTTTTCTTACCTTCTAAATAGACCGTATTTATTACGTGGCAATCGCTGAAGATGGTGTCTTTTGGCATACAGGTAACAAACCTTGATTTTATCCCCAATGACAAATAACATTCGTTTAAGACTGATGCCAAGCCTCTACAATTTAAACCTCTATTATCTCTTTTGCATTCTTTAATCATGCTTAAGGCATTCTTAATCGCAGGATTTTCGCCATTACCGTTGTGTGGTATCAAATTATGTACCCAATGAAGCAGGTTAATGATTTTTAATTCTTCGCCTCCTGTTCCGGCTATGGAATCCAACTTAAATTCTTTTCTTAATATAATTAGATTTGGATCACTTTTCTCTTGATATTCAAACTTTGGAATTGCCCGGTTGTCGTTAAAATTATATTTAGCAGCTGTTTGCAAAATTTGTAAGTAACTTGGCTTGTATTTAATTTGTGCATAAGCTTTGATGGTATCATTTAGTAAAATAACAAAGTCGAATTTTGTGGTAGGTTCAATGGTTACCGAAATAGAATCAACATCAGTGTAAAGGGTTACTTTCTCACCCAGATTAGATGTAGAAAGAATATCGGGCTTTTTTTCCGGCGAAATAAAACCGGATGATTTATAAAATTTATTTCCAAGTCTAACATCTATGATTTTTGATGTCGCCCTTATCGTTGGCAATTCCTGCGCAAAATTCATCTTGCTTAATAAAGCAAGTATGATAATTAAAACTAGTTTCTTTGTCATATCTTTTAAAAGACGTATAAATCTTAAAAAAGGTTGCAACTGTACTGATGTTTAATTGGTTAAGGAAGGTATTTCTGCTTAGGCATTTGCGTTTTCAAGAAAAAAAAGCCTCCAGTTCTTGCGCTGGCGGAGTTTTGGTAAGCGCCATCCATTCTTTTAATATAAATTTTTATCAGAAAATTTGAAATCCTGTATTTTTGGCAAGGGCCTAATTAGAACTATTTTTTTTCTTTTAGCTAATGTTTTCCCTGAACCTGATGTTTCGTCAGTTTCGGTTCTTAGCCCGGTAATTAAGTTAAATTTTGTTTCTGTAAATATTGTATTCTCATCCGTATATCCCTTTGTAGAATTATTAGTTAACTTCTTTACCCTAATCAGTTCAAAATTGCCATTGTGATACTTGAAATCGTAAGTAATGTTTCCTCCTTTAATTTCACTCCACATTGTTAAAATTCCTTTTTCAATAAAAAAGCTCGGAATTTGATAGCCATTAAATTTTCCCTGATTTTCAACAGGATATTGTGGTTCAATAATTTTGGTTGAAGATACAGCTAAGGTTAATTTTCCATTTGGCTGAGAGAGGAAAATTTGTAATATCAATGGCCTGGTTTCATTTATTGTATCCATTTTTACAATTATTTTGTCCATTTTACCATCATGATTTAAGTCGCCTTTTTCCTCCCTTACCTGACAATTATAATTGCCTTTATTTTTAATACCCTGAGCTGATAAATTCATTTGAACCAAAATCAAAAGGAAGGAAAGGCATAGATAAATGTTTCTCATAATCTGAAATTTATTTATTTTTTTGAAACGAATGCTTAACTTATAAATATACACAACTCATTATTCTCAGGCCTTTGGCTGGTAGATCTCTGAAATGCAAAGGTCAAGATTTATCTGAAACAATAAGCCCTGTCCGGTACTTCCTATTATCCTAAACGAAAGTTCGGGCTTTTTTGTTTAGCATAACAAGGATTCCAGCAGAATGGCCAGCCGGTTCGGGTAAGCACAGACAAAAAGTCCTAGGCGATCACCTATCGTTTTATTTCGTGAAATATTTATCTAAATTCGCCCGATGAAATAAGGGAATAATTAGGGTAGCTATTACAAATATTACTAATTACCATGTTTCAATCAAAAAATAGCTTATCCAAACATATGATGAACAACGAAGAATAAGGCATGGACAAAATCAATTTGATATTAATTCTGACGATAGTCACCCTGTTCATTTCATTATTTCTTGCCTTTTTTTTGCTCACCGTTCAAACAAAACACAAAATAAGCAATATACTGTTTGCTGTTTTTCTATTAGTAACCGCAATAGATACCAGTCATCCTTTGTTTGATTTAGGATCTGCTGGCCCTTCAAATCTGGGAATGCTAAGAACGACACTCGCTTTATTACAGGTTCCTGTTTTTTATCTGTATGTTTTATCTGTTTGTTATGCTGATTTTAAACTTAAACCCAAATACCTATTTCATCTCCTTCCGTTTTTAATTGCTAATGCCATTTTATTACCTCGTTTTTATACTGTAGATACCGCCTCTAAAATTAATTTTATTCTGAACCGGCAAGATATGATCGAACTACAGTTCACCCATACTCTTATTCACATTCAAATAGTTGCCTATTTTGTTGCCGTGTTTGTCCTATTGAGAAAAGTAAAAAAGCTATACCTTGAAAATTATGCAGGCGCCAGTATGACCTCTTATAATTGGTTGTTTCAGTTTACCAGTGTACTAACTATTTTATATTTGATTGTTATTTTAAAAAATTGGTTTAAATTTTCTGATTATCCGTACATTTCTGAATGCATAAAAATTGTTATCCTGGTATTCCAACCATTTATTATTTGTTGGTATTTATATAAAGCATTAAATCACCCCGGTTTATTTAGAAGCATAGATTCAAAATTAAAACTTACTTCTGACCTTGTTCTAGAAGAAAAAAACAACACGCAAACGGGTGTAAATGAAAAGGAATACAATGAAGAGTTATTGAAGTTGCAGCAATACATGGTGGAAAAACAGCCATTTCTTAATCCTTCTTTAACAATTCAGGATGTTGCCAGCGATATTAAAGTTCCTGTTCGCAACCTATCTCTTTTAATTAATCATAAATTAGAACAGCATTTTTATGATTTCGTTAATGCCTATCGCATAGAATATGCAATGGATATTTTAAAAGATGCTACAAAAAGCAAGGTAACTGTTTTAGAAATTCTATACGAAGTAGGTTTTAATTCAAAATCTTCTTTTAATACGGCTTTTAAAAAGCACACTGGCAATACCCCTACTTCCTATCGCAAAAACCTGTAAAACAAAACCTTGTAATTACTCGTACTTGCCTTTTTAATTATCCGTACTCATTTTTTGAAACAAATGCGTTCGACTACTTTTATTCGGTCGTACAGCACCCGTTTCTTCCCCATGTTTGTATCGAAATAATGTTTAACATAAAATTCGACACCATGAAAAGTACACTGTATTTATTAATTCTTCTACTAACAATTTCTGGTTGCCAGACATCCAATAAAGTTTTGTCAAAAAAAAGAGACTATAGTTTTCTAACGGACAGTTTACAAATTGAACAACAATTAGAAAAATATAAGCTCCCGGGATTTAGCCTTGTTGTTTTTGAAAATTATAAAATTGTTTATTCCAAACAATTCGGAGTGAAGTCGATGGATTCTCCGGAAAAGATAGATGAAAACACCGCTTTTTCTACAGCATCTATTTCCAAACCAATCACGACACTTCTTTGTTTTATCCTGGAAGAAAAGGGTTTAATTAATCTGAATGAGCCGATTGGCAAATCTCTAAAAAGATGGCATCTACCGAAAAGTAAGTTTACAGAAAACAATAGTCCAACCTGGAAACAATTCCTAAATCATACTGCGGGAACATCTCAGGAAGGTTTTGAAGATCATTATGAAGGAGAAAAAATCCCAACTTTAGAAGAAAGTCTTTTGGGAAAAATCCCAAGATATGACAAAGAAATCGAATTTCTTTTCGAGCCTGGAACCAGCTGGCACTACAGTGGTGGCGGTTACACGATCATCCAAATGGCTTTAGAAGATACGTTCAATAAACCGATTGCAGCGCTCGCAAAACAATATATATTTTCTCCACTAGGCTTAAAATACACGACAATGATCCAGCCTAATGAAAAGGGATTTCTAACCAATGTAGCTTTGGTTCATGACAAAGACGGAAAAGTAATCAAAACCGGCTTGCCAATCACCCCCCAGGTTGGCCCATCCGGACTTTGGTCAACACCTACAGAATTAGCGGAGATTGCAATAGAAATTCAAAATGCTTTGCGCAACAAGAACAACAAAGTAATTTCTCACCATGTGGCAAAAAAAGTGACGGAAGTATCGGCTCTTCTTAAAGAATCAGTGGGTGGATGGAGCTACGGTTGGCAAAAGTCTTTTGGGTACAACAACTATGATTGGTTTGCTTGTAATGGTTCCAACACCGGGGTTGGTGGTAATGTTATGGGAACAATGAAAGATGGAAACGGCTTTGCCTTTCTTGCTAATGGCGAAAAACCCAATCGTTTTCCTGTAATGGGACAAACACAAAGAAAAATCCTAGCATTAATGAATTGGAACGGACAGTTCCATCGTGAAGGCGTTCAGGAAATACAATCTGGTTTAAAACAAAAACTCATCGGAACCTACAATGATTTCCTTTACGGACAAGAGGTAGAAACCAAAATAGTGGAAAGAAATAACCGTCTTTATGTAGAATCTTCACTTTTGGAACATTTTAAGGGAAAAAATGATCAGGAGCTCGTATATCTGAAAAATGGATTGTTCAAAATCATAGATTATCCCAATTTATTAAAGTTCGGTTTTAGCGATGGAAAAGCCAATTCAGTTACCTTAATAAGAGATACCCTCCAAACTAAAATAGAACTCATTAACAAATGATCGTTAAGCCACGGTGACTATGACAGCCTGAGGAGGAGACATCCTAAAAGCCATGTTTCGACCAGCCCAATTCTTAGGGCTGGTCGAAACATGGCTGGTGAACTATAAAGTATAGATTACCTTTAAGATTTAATTATTGTTAAACTTTGCAATGGCCTCAGGACTAACAGGTGTAAAAAGGTTTACCAGATGGCCATCTGGATCTCTTAATAGCAGAGATTTATTTCCCCAGGGCATCATGGTTGGTTCCTGTACGATACAGTTCTCTAAAAAAGCACCTAATTTTCCAAAATGTAGTTGCACATCATCAACCTGAAATTCAATAATAACACTGCGGTTGTACGCTGGTTGCGCGACAAGGTCGCCACCAAAAAACTGCAAAGTTTGTGTGCTTCCGATGGCAAGTGTTGCCGTTTTACTCTTTATTTCAGCAAAATCAGGTGTGTACCTAACGGCAGTCAGTCCTGTTACCTGTTCATAAAAATTGATTAATTCCTCTACCCTGGCGGTAATGATTCGAACGGATGTTAAATTCATTTCTTAATTCATTTAATTGTACCGCTAAGGTAAAAGGCGCTTATGACAACGGTTTGTCAGGGCTTATAAAGTTCTTTTCTTTTTCCTTCAGATAGTCCTGAAGACTAAGCTGGTGCGGCAGAAATTTAAGATCTGTTAAATAAACTGTTTTGATCCTGTCCAACCGGAACATTCTAAAATCATTTCTCCATCTGCAAAAGGCAATCAGGGTCCAATGTTGCTGCAAACTGTAATAGAAGGCAAAAGGCTCAATAAATCTTTCTGTGCTTTCATTTTTGCCTTCTGCCTGGTAGGTTATTCGCAACACAGTGAAACTGGTCAATGCATTTTGGACTAAAGATAAAGAACTACTGGTAGGCTCCTTAAGACTTGCCGGACTTACTGCAACGCGTTTGGAAAGCAGCTCAAGTTTATCCTTTGCCGAGTAATTCAAAACAGCTTTCACTTTGTCTACAGCTTCTTTATAGGCACTTGTTAAAGAACTGTCTTTATTCAGGCGGATCAATTCACCGGCTGTAATCAAAGCATTGGCTTCCTGCTGGGTAAACATCACCGGAGGAATTTTATATCCTTCTGTCAGGGAATAGCCTCTTCCTTCCATACTGGTAATGGGAATGCCAATCTGTTCCAATACCCGAATGTCCCTGTAAATGGTCCTCACACTCACGGCAAATTTTTCTGCCAAATCAGTTGAATTGATAATTCTTTTGGTCTGCAATTGAAGTAAAATTGCACTCAGGCGTGTAAGCCTTTTCATATCGGTATTGCTGCTCATCACTTAATTAGCTGTTTTCAAATATACAAAAGCCTTATTCTGAAGTCTCAAAACCACCACTTGCTGACATTCTTAAAAATTCAATTAAAACTTGACCGAAATTCTATCGGTGAAAGATTCGTTTTGCTTTTAAACAATTTAGTAAAGGATTGCGGATGCTCAAAACCCAGTTCGTAGGCAATTTCACTTACCGTTAATTCCGTTGTCGAAAGTTTTTCTTTAGCTTTCTCCACCAATTTTTGATGAATAAGTTGTTGTGTGCTTTGGCCTGTGAGGCTCTTGAGCAACCTACTCAGGTAGTTTGGAGAGACATTAAGTTCATTGGCGAAAAATTGCACACCTGGTAATCCTTTAAGCGTCCTGCCGGTAGTATAGTAATCATCCAGTAAGCGCTCCATACGATCCAATATCGCATGGCTTGTCATTTTTCGTGTAATAAATTGTCTTTCATAAAAGCGCTCCGAATAATTAAGAAGTGTTTCCAAATACGAAACAATAATATGCTGAGTGAATTTATCCATGTTTGAATGGTACTCCTGTTGTACATTCGCAATAATACTATTGATGGTTGTTTCTTCTTTTTTTGAGAGAAACAAGGCCTCATTTACCGAATAATTGAAAAAATCATATTGGCCAATGTTTTTTGCAAGGGAGGTCTTCCATAAGAAATCAGGATGGATAAGCAGCATCCACCCAGATTGTTCTGTGCTTGGATTGGGCTCCACTACAATCCTGAAAACCTGATTGGGAGAAATGAAAAACATAATGCCCTCGTCAAAATCATATTCCTGTTGTCCATACTTTA
This sequence comes from Pedobacter nutrimenti, assembly GCF_003208655.1. Lineage (GTDB taxonomy): Bacteria > Bacteroidota > Bacteroidia > Sphingobacteriales > Sphingobacteriaceae > Pedobacter > Pedobacter nutrimenti. The sequence continues at coordinate 611,771 of NZ_QKLU01000001.1, forward strand.
ATTTTCCGTTCAACCCTCTTTTCAGGGAAATCTGATAAAAATCAAATATCCAGTTCACATCTCCAATATCAGCAGGCCGCTGAACTTCTTTATAATCGACCACACTGATCAGGGGATGTTCAGGCGGAGCCAGCCCCCTGGAACGGTGAAATTCTGTGATGCTTTTTAATCTTTTTGTCTGACGTTGTTCCATTTTAAAAATTTGAAAATTGCTTTGCTGCACTTTTTATTTATCCCCGTGATAGGCTATAGCAAATTCTTTCGCAAAATCAGTAAGTTTTACTTTTCCAAGTTCGGGTTTATTATGATAATAATCTTCATAGAATTCACCACTGCGCTGGCTGGCCTGAAATTCTATAAAACCTTTGGCAACCTGTTCATTAAAGCCAATCTTCAACCAGCTCTTTAATAATTCATCATCAGAAACTACCTTCCATTTCAAATCAGGTTTCCCGATCGATTGCCCTAAAACCTGTGCAATTTCATTTGGTGAAACTTCATCACTTGCTACATAACGAACCGTCCTTCCTTCAAAAGGGTTTTCCATTTCTTCCACAATTGCATCAGCAATATCCAACTGCGAAACCCAGGGTTCTTTTTGATCACCCCCATAATTGGAAACAATGGTCCCATTATTCTTTATGCTACCCATAAGGGAAAACAAGTTAAAGTAAATACCCACAGGACGAACAAATTTAATAGAAATGTCCTGTGCCAGCTGCCTTAATATTTGCTCTACATTGTAATGAAAAATTAAAATACCAGTTCCCTTATTGGTATGTGCACCGATACTGCTTAAATGCACCACATTTTTAACGCCGGCATTTTCAATTGCTTCTTTATAATTTTCACCTATTTTGTTAATGGAACCAATAAAATCTACAGACTGGTCAAACATATCACCTGCCGCTTCCATCGTCTCCATTAAATAAACCAGGTCTGCTCCTTTAAACGTTTCGGAGAGAAAATTAACATCAAACATGCTGCCGATAGCTGCCTTCGCTCCCAGAGCTTCAATAGTAGATTGTCTTTCTGCATTGCTGCTGATCACCATCACCGAATGTCCTTTTTGTACCAGCCGCCGGGTAAGCGGTTTGCCGATGTTCCCTATGGAACCTGTTAAAACAATATTCATTTTTTATATTTTTTTGTTGAAACAAAGTTCCGCGATCAAAAAAACGTACAGCTAACCAAATCTATCCTTGTCTTAGCCAAAAATGACTTGAAATGATTAACGGCTATTTTACACATCAAAAAACAAAATGCATGAGCTCCTCAACAAAGCAACTTTGAACCGTACAACAAAACAGCCCTTTAGAAATTAACAGAACTTTGTCTAATCAAACTAAAAAATAAAAAAATGAAACGACTAGATAAAGGCTACATCAATGGCGCATTTGTAGCGCTCCATGGAAAAGAAATCTTTCAGCTGATCAATCCTACCAATCAACAGAAAATTGGAGAAGTGGTATTGGCGGATGAAACCGACACAAAAAATGCCATTGCGGCAGCGAAAGAAGCTTTTAAACATTTTTCCCAAACAAGTATAGAAGACCGGATCGGCATTTTAGAACGCTTGAAATCTGAAGTGTCCAAGCGGGAAAACGAGCTCATAGAACTGATGGTTCAGGAATATGGCGGCACACGACAATTCTGTACCATGAGTGTGCAAAATTCATTATCTGCATTTGACAATATGATTAAAACCCTGCGCAACTTTGAGTTTCAACGCACTGCAGGCAATACCCTGGTGCAAATGACCCCACTTGGAGTTGTAGCGATCATTACACCCTGGAACTCCAGCAATCATTTTATCTGCAGTAAATTTGCAACAGCTGTGGCAGCAGGCTGTACAGTAGTGGTAAAACCAAGTGAAATGAGCGGCCTGCAAACACAGGTTCTACTGGAATGTTTTCATCAGGCAGATTTACCCAAGGGCTTATTCAATCTGGTCAACGGACTTGGAAATACTGTTGGGGTTACGCTGACCAATCATCCGGATGTTGCCAAAATTTCCTTTACAGGTTCGACGCTTACAGGAAAAGCAATAGCCAAAGCTGCAGTAGATACCATGAAGCGAGTTACCCTGGAGCTGGGTGGAAAATCACCAAATATCATTCTGGAAGACGCCGATTTGGAAAGCGCTATTCCACAGGCCGTTTTCGGCGCGTACATGAACAGTGGTCAGGCCTGCATTGCACCAACTCGTTTACTGGTACCAAAAACCAAACTGGAACAAGTAAATGCCATTGCCAAAGCCGCTGCTACACAAGTTATTGTTGGTCTTCCGGACAGCGAAAGCACCAATGTAGGGCCCATGGTTTCAGAAAAACAATTTGAACGTGTACAAAGTTATATTCAGCTTGGTTTAGATGAAGGAGCTGTTTTACTCAGCGGAGGTGTAGGTAAACCTGCAGGGCTGGAAACAGGCAATTTTGTAAAGGCGACCATTTTCACCAGTGTGCAGAACGATATGCGTATTGCTCAGGAAGAGATTTTCGGCCCTGTCTTGTCCATTATCCCTTACCAAACCGAAGAAGAAGCCATTGCCATTGCCAATGATACCAATTATGGTCTGGCTGCCTACATCACCTCAAAAGATGAACAGCACGCCCTGCGCGTAGCAGCACAGATTGATGCCGGACGGATTAACATCAACGGATTTAAACATGATCCCATGGCTCCATTTGGAGGTTTTAAACAATCCGGTATTGGCAGGGAATTCGGAACTTACGGACTGGAAGCTTATCTGGAACCAAAAGCAATATTAATATAAAAAGGAAAAAAATTATATTTATAGACCCGTCCGGAGCTTTTCGGATGGGTTAAATAAAACCAATCTTTCATGTCCGCAACCGAAAACATCCAGTACATTAACTATTCCTGCTATTTCAATGTGTTTCGTGAAGGAGAACAGTTTGTATCTCATCATAGCCTTTCTATGATTATTTCAGGAGAAATGGAGTTAAATGATGGCAAGACCCGGAGAATTTTCCGGAAGGGCGATGTATACTTTGCCCTTAAAAACCACTTGCTAAAGTTTACAAAAAAACCCGGAGGTGATGAACAATTTAAATCCTTGTCAATCCGGTTCAACGATGACATGTTACGGGAACTCAGTGCTGCTGAAAATTATTATCCTAAAGAAAGACCAAAATCCGCGGCCTTTATCGATTTATCTACGTCCAAATACCTGCTGTATTTTATGCAGTCTTTGCTGCAGTACCAGGACCTGTTGGAAAACAGGGCGCCTGAACTTTTATCTCTAAAACAAAAGGAAGCCCTGCTCCTGCTATTTGCACATGATATTAATTTGAAAGATTTACTGTTTGATCTCTCGGATCCTCATAAAATCAATCTGCAAGCATTTATGGAGAAGAATTTCCATTTCAACGTGAATCTGGACCGTTTTGCTTATTTGACCGGTCGGAGTTTAGCAACTTTTAAACGTGATTTTGAGAAAATATTTCAAACCTCACCCCGAAACTGGTTACAGCAAAAACGTTTGAAAGAAGCATATTATTTAATCAAAGAGAAACAGCAGCGTCCGGGTGCGGTCTATCTGGAACTTGGTTTCGAAGATTTTTCTCATTTTTCCTTTGCTTTTAAGAAGGAATTTGGTCTGGCCCCGTCAGAACTGATAAATACCTAAATCAAATACAGGAACCAACAAATCTAAGTCGTAAAGCGACGAAAGCTAAATGGATTTTATCAAAAAAGAAATTTACCGCATGCCTTCAAGCTCGTCAATAACATCCACTGGGGTTGAAGTCATTGACCGTGTTACCTTTTCCTCCTGCAAATTTGAATAACCCCATTGAATAATGCTTTTTATAACAGGAATTAAAGTTAGACCCTTCGGAGTCAAACTGTATTCAACCTTTTGGGGGCTGCAATTAAATACTTCTTTTTTAACAATACCACTTGACTCAAAAAAGCGCAATTCTTGCGTCAAAACCTTTTCACTGATCCCAGGTAATACGTCCCTGAGTTCAACAAATCTTGAGCATTGCATTTTTAGATGCCATAAAATGGCAATTTGCCATTTCCCACCTAAATACTGTCGGGCATGCTGTACCGGGCAGCCAATATATAGTTCTTTTGAAGGCATAATAATTTGTTCTTACCTAAAGGTAAGCTAATTACCTCTAGGTAAGAATGTTAAATGTTGTTTTTTTTAGCCGTATTTTGTTTTGAGATTCATTCCTGTTTAACCTTTAATAATTTCAAGACAATGGAAAAAGATTTGAGCATTTCAAGGCGCAGCCTGATTCAGAATATTGCGTTGACAACAATGGGAATTGGACTGGCACAATTTATATCCTGTAAGCAAGGCGCAGGAAAGGAAAAGGATCAAAAGGAAATGAAATCACTTTTGCCTTTTTACATACCGCCCAAAATACCTCTACAACCGGGACCTGGAGGAATTGATATACGCACCTGGGTAAAAAGCAGCCAGACCAATCGACAATTTTCCTGCGTGGAAACAGCAGTGGCGGCACGCCGTATGGGACCGGCACCACATGTTCATCAAGATCTGGATGAACTGATGCTTGTTCTGGAAGGAACGGTTACAGTTATGGTAAATGGTAAGGTAGAGGAAATTCAAAGCGGAGGCTGGCATTTCAGACCCAGAAAGCTTGAACATACATTTTGGAACAGTTCCGAAAAGCCACTTCGCTTCATTGACATGTACTTTAATCAAAATTTTGAAGATTTCCTGGAAGAACTCTTTCACCAGATTTTTCCCGAGATGATCAAAAAACATTTAACCCCGGCAGATCCGCAAATAGCTGAACAATTGAAAAATCTTGATAAACGCTTTGGGGTAACCACATTCCCGGAAAAAAGGCAAGCCATCATTGACAAATATGGACTAATAGGATAAGCAATGACAGTTCCATCGCGCCTAACAGATCTTTTTTAATAAATAGGTTGCGATGCCGCCTCATACGGTTCATTGCTGATCAGTTTGCCGGTATTGCTGTAAATAAGTAACCGTTTTTTTCCACTGACAATTTTTAACACTTCTTTTTTTCCTAATGTCCCATTTTTATAATACTCTTTTGTTTCGCTCTTGTCCTTGCCTTCATAAGAACGGGTATACAGCTTTCCATCAATATACTCATCAACATACCTGATGTTGTTTTTTCTGTATTGTCTGTTGGAAAGTTGTCCAGCTTCAGTATAGTTTTCGAGAATATTTAACCCGGATACGCCTTTTTTATTTCCATTAGGATAAAAATAGGTATACGTTTCTGTGATGCTGTTGGCTATCTTTTCCTGCATACCATTTTCATAATACGACTTGGTTATACCCCTGCCATAATATTTATGCTTATCCAGCGACATAAAACCATCTGTTTTTAGTTTCCCGTTTGGGTAATATGTTTTAAAATATACCGTGGTTTTATCCCTATGCGCATCAACATTCAAAACATCTCCTTCGTAGCTCTTCATAGAGGTTACAAACGAATTAACAATCACATAATCCGTTTTCGTATGATCCTCTAATCGTATGGAGGCGCTCCCATTGATCAACTTATTGGTTATTATCAAATTTGCATTTTGCATCCCATTATCTATCGCATAGCTTCCGTCTTTTAAAGACAGCACATTTTCTTTTTCCCCAGAGATGATCCGTACAACCTCTGTAAAAGCTTTTTCCTCTTTGCCAATCTTTAGTTGAATTGCCTGTTGGGAGAAACTTTTGTTCACCATGCTGCCAAAAATCAGGCATACGATATATCTATATAGGTTTTTACTGATCATATATTTTAAATTAAATCTTCGTCTTGCAACATTTAATACACACAAACGAACAAGACTAAAGACATTTATAACTGGTATTGTTTGTTGATCATTTCCTCTGGTTTTTCGCAACATAGATATAAACAAATTAAAAACATCCATTCTAAAGGTTTCATTAAAATGTAGGTCAAATTAGACATTTGTTCATTATTGATCTTTAAGGATAAGTTATACCCACACCTATCATAATTGCTTCGGATCAGCCGGTGTAGCCCTGGAGAAAAATTCTGCACCATTTCTTCAAATGCATTAGCAACAAGTAATTGCCGGTTCACAATTATTGTATTTCCATGTCTTTTGCCAAGCCTGAGGGGTTTTACAATCTTTGGATCTCCGGATGCGGCCACCGTGCACAGGTAATGTCCTTTATGGTCCAGAACCGGTGGATGCATTTGCTGAGAAAACCTCCAGGTTGTGGTTTCTGTAAATACCTTTATCAGGGAATTCGGGTCCTGACCAAATAAAATAAGAACGATTGTTACCAGGAGCAATAGTGGAACAATAAGTACAATACCCCAAACCGGTAAATTGTTCTTTTGTACTAAAAATGTATTTAACCTGTTCAGGAACTTATTTGAATATGTTTTCTCGTTTGCGGTCATCATGTTGCTTTTAATCATGTAAACCAGAAGTATTGCTGAAACTAAAAGACTAATAACAGGAGCTGGAATTAAAAAGTACAGATGATCTGTTCGTTCATAAAAGTCCATACTTTTCGTATCATGTCTTGACAGTTGTAACAGAACAAAGAAAGCGATGACCATGCCAATGACCAGAAAACTTAACGATAAAACTTTTGTAAGCGGTGGTAATTTGCTGCCTTTTAACCAAATCAGTAATACGGAAACATTAAACATTACAAAGTAAAAAACTAACGTAACGATATGTTTTTCACCAAATGGCGTGTAACATTCGTCATCCACCGGATCAATGGCAGCAGAATATTGATTATTATGGATCAAAAGTCCAATGAACAACAAAACCAAGGAAAACAAGTACAGATTACCAACAATGATTTCCGGGACTGTTATATTCTTTTTAATTTTTTTTAACCCAAAAACAAACAGAAAAATCAGCCCAAAGAAAAATAATAGCGCGTAAACAAAAATCATAAGTTAATTTTCTTTTCTCCAATTCCAGTAAAAATCTCATTCATTAAATACAAGTAATTAAAGCTCCCAAAGGTTCTGTTTATTTGCTGTAGCATACAACTTTCTGTAAAGAGCATTTATTCGCTTATTGGCTCTTTTATACTCTTTTTTTGACCAGACAGCACCAAGACAGTTTACCTGTTTATTCATAAGAATAACATTGATTTTTTTTGTGGAATTCCCGACTATTCTGATTTCATCGGTAAAACCAATACCAGAAAAAATCAAAGTATCACCTGGCTTGGACTTCATGGAAAAATCTCCGTTGTTGTCTGTTAACACCTTTTCACTTACGGATGGATTGGCAACCGCACAAACTAAAGGTTTTAAATCTTCATTCAGCACCCTGCCCTGAACCACGATTTGTCCACAGCAAATTAGGGGTCCCAGAAGGTAGATAAACAGGAAAAAGGTCCGAGCAATCATACCCCTGAAAATTTAAACTTGAAAACTGTATTTCGCATGCATATATACTGTCCGCTTCGGTTAAATATAGGCATATTGAGTTTAAAACCGATAAATATCCCTATTTTTATAAATGACTAATGATTATAAAAAATCGAATAGTGATTACACATTACAACGCATGTTGCCAGCGCAATGGCAAAGCTACAGATCAATCAGACTGGAGGCCCTGAATACCAATCCACAGGTATTCGGCAGCAATTATGAGAAGGAAGCTGGATATGATAAACAGGATTGGATCACTTTACTTCAAAAAGACTCCAGGGCCATATTTGCATTGTATCATTTAAATTTATTAATCGGATTATCAGGTGTCGCCCTTAAAAAAGAAGAGGAATCAACAGCTATTTTATTCTCTTCTTTCATTAAAGTACCCTATCGGGGGATCGGATTGTCGAAATTATTTTATCAGGCGCGGATCGACTGGGCCCGGCAAAAAAGATGTACTTCAATTGTTGTTTCACACAGAATTGGTAATGAGCTGTCAAAAGCAGCAAATCAGCATTTTGGTTTTAAGTATAGCCATTCACAAGAGGTCATGTGGCCCGATGGTAAATTGGCAGATGAACTGGTGTACCTATTGAAACTATAAATCCCTGATCTGCATTGTACAGTCAGGGATTTATAATCTCTGTAAAGTCTTACTATTTAATTGGAGCTTACAGGTCCGCTGGGCCTGTTGTAAGCCGTTTCATCAATAGGAATATCCCAGTAATCCATATAATTGTACTCAATGAAACATGGCAATGGACTAAAAGTACTTGAACCTATAAGGTTTCCAGGTATCAGAACAATCGCGTTGGCCCTGCCTCCACCTGCACTTGCAGGCGCAGTTACCCCCCATCGACGGGCATCCAGAAAAGCAACGCCTCTGAGAAACAAACCTATTCTGCGCTCTTTACGCAGTTCCTCAATGGCCTGCGTCTGGGTTAAACCTGTTCCGGAAACATGCGCCAGTCCGGCTCCCTGAGCATCCCTGACCTGATCTATCAAGGTCAAACCTGCATCTATATTTCCAGCACTGCGGATCTGAACTTCAGCAAGCATCAATGCATTTTCTTCCCAGGAACCTGCATAAAAATGTTTGCCCACGTGCGCTTTGGCGGTGGACCAGAATCCGCCGTTTTCAATGGCTGTTGGGGTATAACGTGACCCGAACTGTATACCACGGCTCCTGATGTTTACCACTGCACTCGGCAGTACCGTAATCCCTTTCACAAACCTTTGGTCACCAGGCTTAAAATCCTGCACCAAACGTTCACTTGTATACAACCAACCCGGATTTATATCGTTGTTGTTCCATAAAAAAGGATGTCCCTGAGTACCCGCAGTCAAATCATTTGTACTGTTTACGTCCATCCCCCTTACGAAGGCCTGATCACCTTTAACCAGTCCTTTAGCTGCAAGACTGGCCACTTTAGTCCAAAGAGCAGCTGTCATTGCGCTTACTTTGGTATTGGTCAAAATATTTCTGGCCTGATAAGTATAACAGTTTCTAACCCACATGGAAGGAGTAATTTTTAACGAAGTCACGTTAAAACTAGGTGTAATGGCAACCATAGTTGCGGCATAATCGGCATCTCCGTCATTAATTGTTGATAAAAGGGCAATGGCCTTATCGAAATTGGCATTTGCCTCTGCAATAATCGCGTCATGATCAACATAATTACTGTTGGTTGTGCCATCTGCACTATTGGTAATGATGCCTTTTGCAAAAAGCGACCCAATCTGTGAATAGGCTAAACCTTTCCACCAATACCCCCAGGCCTGCAAAGTAGCTTTTTCGCTGGCGGGTAATACCAAAGCAGGGCTGTTGAGTGCCTTCAGAAGTATATTTGCCTGTCCATTAGCCAGGTAAGCATCACTCCAGGGCACTTGAAATGCATTGCTTCCACTGGCGTCTGCAGCAAAATTATTCAGACTGGCCAGCTGCGCCTGTTGTGAAACCCCAAAAATATTAGGCACTTTAGTGTTGTATGGAGCAGGTAAAGTTATGCTGGAAACCTGTTGGGTAAACCGCATTCCGAAATTGCCCACCGAAGAGATTTGTTCATCTCCCATAACACTGTTATAGAAAGTCGATTTGTCAAAGACTGATCCGCACTGTACGAAAATGCCTAAAGCATAGTATTCTATCCCTACCTTCGTTTCTAAAGACACGAGCGAAGGACTATTGGGGTTATTTAGTTGTAAATCGGATTTTTTACATCCGGCACCTGCTATGGCAAGTGCAAAAATTATGATATATTTTTTCATTGTTTATGCTCTTAAAAGTTAAAATCCTATGTTTAAGCTAAACTGATATGATCTTACATTGGGCTGCATATAACGGTCAACTCCTCTGAAACTACCAATCCCGTTCAGCGCACCACCCTGACTATCCACAGAGCCAGTACTTTCCGGGTCCAGGCCTTTGTATTTGGTAAAGGTCAACAGGTTATGCCCAGATACAGTTACAGACAAGGTCCTTAACCATCTTTTGTTGACTACACCGGTCAGGTCATAACTAATCGAAGCATCCCTCAAACGTAAAAAGCTGGCATCTTCAACAAACCAGGAAACCGGATTCAAGGTATTGTAATAACTGTCGTAATAATTTACAAAAGCGCCGGTTTGACCATTAATGGTTACTGGTCTGTCAAAATCTTTTGAAAGCCTGTCCCTGTACAACCATTGTCTGGTGCTGTTGTATACACTTTGACCTTTTACCCAGTCAAACTGTACAGCTACACTTAGTTTTTTGAAAATGGTAAACCTGTTAAATATAGATGAAGTGAAATCAGGATTTGAATTGCCAATATTGGTCAAATCATTAGAAGCTGAAATGACAGCCCTGTTTGTCCGAATGTCCACCACATTTCCATCCACCAGGGTGTAGTTGCCTACATCTGAAACTGGTATATACCTGCTTCCATCAGGTTTCAACTGATCAACACTACGTAAGGGTGTCTGACCCCAGAAAATACCCAGCTGCTGACCAGGGATAAGCGCAAATGCGCCACTATAAATAGGAAGATTATTAGATATTTTATCAATAAAAGTTTTAGATGTAGCAAAACGCAGCCCTAGGTCCCAGGTAAAATTTTCGGCCTTATATCCGCTCATGTCTAAAGAGAGGTCAATACCATGACTTTTTAAAGATACCAGGTTATCGACGGTCGATAAGAAACCGGAAGAAGGGGCGACCGGTGCATTCTGAATAATATTTTTCGATTTTCTGTCCCAATAAGTTCCACTAAAAACAAATTGTGAAAACCATTGTCCTTTAAGGGGCGTAAAAGTTATGTCAGTTCCCAGTTCAAGTTCTTTGGTCACCTGTACCTGTAAATTAGGGTTGCGTGCAGTGGTTTGATTGGAAAGAGAAGAACCGGTTGGACCAATAGCCGCAACATCCAGTATCAATTGCCTGTCATAAGCCCCAGGCTGTACACCGGCCTCTCCGTATGCACCTCTGACTTTCCAGTTGGATACAAGATTACGGGTCGAAAACAACTCCGAAGGATTAAAATATACAGTAGCCCTTGGAAAGGTAAATGCTTTTGACTGGCCTCCAAAAGCCGATGAATAATCCGATCGGAAACCTCCTGAAACACCTAACAAATTGGCATATTCAATGGTCTGATTGACCAGGAAACCATACATTAAAGTTTCGTAATCAAAGCCGTCACCTGCCGTTTTCGTAGCAGCGGTATTGATGTTGTAAGGAGGATAAGGTGTAAGACCTGTGCCCTGAGCAAAATAATAGCGTCTTGATATTTTGCGTGCATCATAACTCACCTGGGTAATGGTTTTAATAGGGAGATCAATATTAAAATCATTCTTAAAATCCGTACGGATGAAAGCACTACCGATCAAATACTGGCTTTTAAAATTGGTGTAGCTATTGGTAATCTGGCCGTTTGCTGGTCCCCAGGAGACTGCCTGATAACTGCTCAACTGATTTTTGTACATATCAAATCCATCAGAAACCGAGTAGTCCAGTGAATACTTGGCATCTAATTCCAGGTATTTAGGGAATTTGTAGTTCACTCCAAAATTTTCTACCAAGCGTGGCGTATTGGTATACCTTGTGCGATAATCCCGTTCTGTGAGTGAGTTATTCCCGTCAATATCCACACTTGGTTTTACCACGCGGAGTCCTGTGGAAGGATCTATGTAATTAAAGTTAATAAAAGGATAACTGTTAACCAGATTGAAGCGGCTACCGGAAAGCAAGTTTTCGTGGGTATAGATAAACTGGGTGCTGTTTCTGATGGTCAGGCCTTTGGCCGGACTGAAACCCAGGTTCATGCTCAGGTTGGTCCGGTTGTAATTGTTACTAAAAACATCCTGCTGTGCCAGGTTAGATGCATTAAGGGCATAGTCCAGATTTGCATCACCGCCCCTGATGTTCACAGAGTTGGTGAAGGTATTGGCAACGCGGTAACCCTGATCAATATGATTGTAAACAGGTAGTTTGTAGGGCTTATTGTTCTGTATCTTAACGTCTGTTGCATAAGGCCCCTCCTGTGGTGAACTCCAGATCCCATGACTGTCTGCTGAAACAATTTTGCCTTCCGAGTCTAGAATATTACCAGCAGCATCCGTATCAAAATGGTGCATGGAGGCGACCAAAGGGTTTTTCTGTAATACCTTGTCCCTACTGTACCTGGATACCACATCAATAATCAGTTTTCCGTTACGTGTTCCTTTTTTGGTAAAAACCTGAATAACCCCATTACCTCCATTGGCACCATACAGCATACCGCCCGCAGATCCTTTGACCAGCTCTACGCGGTCAACAGTTGAAGGATCCAGAACATCCAGCATGTCACTGCCTACCTGAACCCCGTCTATCAGGATTAATGGATTTGTTGAACCCAGATTGGTATATCCCCTGAGAATGATTTGTGCACCAGTTCCAGGTCTGCTGCTTGCCTGAATGATTTGTGCACCGGCAATCTGTCCGGTCAGGGCTTGACTGACAGATAAATTAGCACTTTTTGCAAAATCCTTATTGCCAACAGCGGCTACATCAATGGCCACCTTTCTTTTTTCAGTAGCTGCCCCCACCCCTGTAACCACCACCTCATTCAAAGATTGGGCATCCGAAGAAATTACAACTTCCACCACGTTACTGGAGCGAATATCTACTTCACGGCTCGTATAACCTAAAAATGAAATAATCAGTGTTTTTGCACCGGAAGGAACTTTTAAAGTAAACTTTCCGTCGGCCCTGGTTGTGGTTCCGATCGTAGGTAATTCTTTTACTTTCACGGAAGCCCCTGGTATAGGCAATCCGTCTTCTCTTGCTTTAACATTACCGTTTATGGTGCGCTCCTGAGCGAACACAAAAACAGGCAGTATAAACAAGAGGAACAAGTTTAGTACTAGTTTTTTCATGAATTGATTTAGTTTAGGTATTGATTGTATTAAGTTTTTGGAATTGTAACGATAATTTGACATTTTGTTGAGCCAAGCCTGCTAATGATTCCGTTCACCTATACACCGCTATTGTTTATTTTCTTGGGAACACTATGCTTTTTCCGGAAGGAAACCGTCGGTTTTTTAAATAAACCAGCTGACATCCACCAGCTGGTTTATCCTATTATTTACCTAAATTATTAATCACCTATGCGACAATTAATAAGTCCTTTCCATCCGACCGCTCTATCCGAAATTGTAGTTCCTTTGAATTTAACCCGACAGGTGTTTATTAGTGCGACGGGTAATCGTTTTATCCTGTGCGGTTATGTGACCTGAAGCCCTTGTCAGGACCGCCAAATTTTGTAGTCTTCTTTCCATATAAGTTAGGTTTTGATAGTCCTAAAGTTAAATGGGTAGAAACCGACAAATTATTAATACAGACCTGCTTTTTACACGAATCGTGTAAATTCATAAGACCTTAGAGAAAGCATTTAGATTGACCTCAGTAAGTTTAGCATAAGGATTATTCATAATGAACCATCAGTACAAATACGAGGATCATAATTTTAGAATGCGTTATTTTAGCGCTCGTTTTCTGCTCTTAACCTGCCTGGTGTTTACCTTTTGCACCACCTGGCCGGAATTAAAACTTGTTATTTATTCGCATCATCAGAACTGGCGATCTTATACTTCTCTTATCGCCATATTTTCTGGCTATATGCTGCTAACTTCCATGGTTGATTACAGCACCAAAGTCCTGGATAAAAAATCCAGCTGGAGCAGAGAATTTACTAAAAGGATTTACCTTCAGCTGTTATTTGGCTGTCTAACCCCTCTGATCATCACCTTCTCTTTAATCAAACTGGCTTTATTTATTCTCGAAATGGATCTCTCCCATATCTTATATACAGGACATTCCTTCTTTTTGATTCTGTTTATTGTCGTTACGCTAAATGCATTATATATGGGGGCTTATTTTTCCGGACTTCTGCATAAGGATCAAAAAATTAAAAAGAAACAGAAGAACGATTCATCCAAAGCACCTGTGAGTGCTTTTTTAAATTATAAGGAACATATTGTGATACCCAACGGACATGATGAGATACAAATTCCACTTATAGACGTCTCCTACCTGTTTCGCGATGGAAGGGATATTCTATTAAAAACACACAACGGATCTATTTTTGCATTTTGGAGGCCGCTGGATAAAATAGAAAAAGAACTTGATCCGGCGCTTTTTTGCCGGATCAGCCGTTCCTGCATTATTTCCCGTCAGGCATTTCTTAAATATGAGGACCTTTCGGGTGGTGGAATGCTTATTTTTTTAAAACAGCGCATAGAAATCAAAGTAAGCCGGGACAAAGCCCACTTTGTTAAATCCTGGCTGGAAAAAAAAGAGGAGGCACAGACGGTTTAAATTCCGGTCGTCCTCCTCTTTTTTTAAATGACAATTTCTATCGGGGTTGTTGCTGGGTCACACAATGGATCATACCTCCATTGGCGTACAAATTCCGGACATCTATCCCTACCACAACCCGGTCAGGATATAAACGCTGTATAATTCTGTTGGCCACCACATCGTTAGGGTCATTGTAATTCGGGACCAGTACCCTTTTGTTTGCGATGTAGTAATTTACATAAGAACCTTTATAACCCAATTTTTTTCCATAAACCGTTTCTACATTATTTTTAGTTAATGGAAGTTTAACCAGCGTATAGGGTGCCCCGTTTTTATCAGTTGCAGCATAAAGCGTATTGATATCTTCTTCAGGAACCTGCCAGTCCAGTAAATCATCGAAATCCATGGTCACCAGGGTCTTTGTATTGCCAAATCTTGCAAATCCGTCTATGTGCATGTCGGTAATTTCTAAACCTGCTTTTCCTTTTAACCAGATAAATTTAGTTACTCCCAAATATTTGGTAAAAATAGCTTCTGCCTGTGATTGGCTCATTCCAGGGTTTCTGTTGTTGTTCAAAACAGCGCTTTTAGTTGCCATTAAAACGCCTGCACCATCTATTTCAACTGCTCCGCCCTCATTGACCATAACGGCATTCAAATCAATTTTTGTACGGTTTTGGCTGCTGGCAATTTTTGAAGGAATCAGATCGCAATTCTGATAATCTGCTTTTTTGCCCCAGCCGTTAAAGCCCCAATCTTCTACAACCAGTTGGCCCTTGTTGTCTTTAACATAAATTGGCCCGTTGTCCCTTACCCAAACATCGTCGGTAGGATAAATTTTAAAATCAATATTTGTCAAAGAAATACCCGCATTATTCAATAAATTTATAATCCGGCTTTGTTCTTGTTCATCATAGGCAATAATATGAACCCTTTCACTCTCGGCCAGGGTTTGCGTCATTTTCACCCAGGTTGCATCAAGTCTGTTGCGATAGGTAGCTCCATATTGATACTGGTGAGGCCATTGCAACCAGGTTCCTTCATGTGGTGCAGATTCCTCTGGCATGGTGTACATTACTGTAGCATCCGCAGGCTGCAAGCTTTCATCTGCCTTCTGGCAGGAAGAAAATATAGTTAACAAGGAGATTATTAAGGATAGCATTTTGTTTTTCATTTTATTTAAACCATTATTTTCTTACAAAAGAAGGGATATGGAAACCCGTTTTGTTGTCCAAAAATGACAACTATTTTTTTTTGACCGGAATAAGAATCTCCGTTACAAAATTATCCTCATTTTCTGTGTGGTACTCATTTTTAACATAATGCTCTATGATCCCCGAACTGTCCAGCTCCAAATCGGTCTTAAAAAGCCAATCTATATAAATGCGCCGGTAAGTATCTTCAATTAAGTTGTGGCTGCCCTTATGAATATATTTTGCATATCTGCCTCCCAGAATATGCGTTGAAAAGAATTGTTTGTTTAACGGATCTTTATTGATGCAGGCCTCATACCTGCATTTCAACTTATCGGTAATCAAAGGCTGATCAACAATGATTCCAAAATATTGTGTTCCAGGACCTGCTTCAACCAGAGTGTCTATTTTCTCCCACAGGTTTTCTATATCAGGGCTGCTGTAGTTATTGGTTTGAATTCCAATATAAAATACCCTTACTTCCTTCAGGAAAACCAACTCCCGGCTAATGCTTTTGTCTTCCTGCCTAAACCGCTCTATGAAACTTTCAAAAATCCCAACTTTTTCTCTCCTGGCCCTCATCGGCGATATCTTAAACTGTTTTTTAAACGATTTCGAAAAAGCCTGCAAGCTTTCAAAACCTACAGAATAAGAAATACGGGTAACCGCATCAGAAGTATAAATAAGTTTTTTATACGCGTGCTCAAGTTTTAGTCTTTTTTGAAATGCCCCCAGCGATTCCTTGAAAATATTCTTGAAAACACGCTGAACGTTTCTATAAGAATAATTAGACAACTCTTCTAATTTCTCAATTGGAATATCCTGATGGTAATGGGCTTCAATGTAATTGATGATATGCTGAATTTTTTCCAGGGCCATAGGAGTAAATTATATTCTTAATCCAAAAACCAAACCATCAATATAATTTCCTGTTCATCTGTACTCTGCATCAAAGACATAAGTAATATGTATTAATAATATTGTATTTTCGAATTTACGTGAAAAATTGCATTTAACACCTTTGATACGACCACATTATTTAGTACAATCAAATGAAACTGTTTTTGACTGACCCGAATTCCGGTGGACATTTATACTTATTCAACCAGGAACAACATTTTGATCGTCACTTCTATAGTAAGGACCAGAACAATAAATACTTTACTATAGTTTGGAATCGCGGTGATGAGCAAACGGTCACCATTGACGGTGAAGAAGTTAACTTTCCTTCGCAACGTATTTTGCCCCTGATGTTTAACCAATCTTTTATTTTTGAACGTAGTTCAGATCTGGTTGCCTGGCAATTTAACCGGGAATTTTACTGCATCATTGATCATGATTCTGAGGTGAGTTGTGTAGGTTTTCTTTTTGGAATAGGCCATAATTTGTTCATCAATTTAACCGAGGCAAGCCAGCAAAAGCTGTCTTTGCTACTTCATATGTTTATTTCTGAAATGAATACAGCAGATCATGTGCAAAACGATATGCTGGTCATGCTGCTCAAAAGGCTGATCATTACTGTTACACAACTGGCCAAATCAGAATACATTCCAGATCCAAAAATGCAGACCGACAGGTTCCACCTCATCCGCAAATTCAATCTGCTGGTCGAAGGCAATTTTCACAATGAACATTCTGTTCATTTTTATGCCCGGCAGCTCAATAAATCGCCCAAGACACTTTCAAATCTCTTTGCTTTGTTCCAGCAAAAGAGCCCTATTCAAATTATACAGGAACGCATAATTATTGAAGCAAAGCGGTTGTTGTACTACACAGACAAATCTGCCAAAGAAATAACTTATGAACTGGGTTTCGAGGACCCCGCTTATTTTTGTAATTTCTTTAAAAAGCATACTTCCTACTCCCCAATTGGCTTT
This sequence comes from Pedobacter nutrimenti, assembly GCF_003208655.1. GTDB lineage: Bacteria > Bacteroidota > Bacteroidia > Sphingobacteriales > Sphingobacteriaceae > Pedobacter > Pedobacter nutrimenti. The sequence goes on from NZ_QKLU01000001.1 coordinate 629,073, forward strand.
AGAAACAAAGACAATAATAATTAAGGGAAAAAATTACAATCAACTGGGAAGTATGTCTATTCCCTTGCTTTGTTTTTCAAGCCACCTTTGTAGTGTTGATCAGAACAAAAAAATCAACATCAAAACAATGAAAACTCAAATCGTAAAAAACAACATTAAAAAAGGCCTGGTGGCTGTAGCATTAACAATGACTGCTCTTGCAGGTACAAGCCATGGAGTCAGTGCCCAGGAAGTTAAAAATGTAGTATTGGTACACGGTGCCTTTGCAGATGGCTCCGGCTTCAGGGCGCTGTATACCATATTAACCAAAAAAGGGTACCATGTTACTGTGGTTCAAAACCCCTTGACCTCGCTTGAGGACGATGTCAATGCCACAAAAGTTGTTCTGGACAAACAAGATGGTCCCGTAATCCTGGCAGGACATTCCTGGGGCGGTGCCGTAATTACGGAGGCCGGAAATCACCCTAAAGTAGCTGGGCTGGTGTACATCGCAGCTTTCCAACCTGACAATGGGGAAAGTGCATTACAATGGCTTCAAACCGCTCCCCCAGCACCTGAAAACGGGGTCTTGCCACCAGATGACAAAGGAATAGTTTATTATGATCAGGCCAAATACCATCAGGGCTTTTGTGCTGATATCAGTAAAGCAGAAGCAGATTTCATGTACGCTTCACAGGGAGCTTTCTATGCCAAAGGATTTACAACACCAATTACCCATGCAGCATGGAGGGATAAACCAACCTATGGTTTAATTGCTACAGAAGATAAAAGCATTGCTCCTGAAATTCAGCATGCCATGTATAAACGTTCTCATACCAGAGTAACAGAAGTTAAAGGAAGCCATGTGATTTTTATGTCCCAGCCTGAAAAAGTAGCCAGCGTGATCATAGAAGCCGCACAAAGAAAATAACCTGCACTGAAAATAAGGATACAGAATAAAAAAGGAACTTAGCCCCTAACGACAAGTTCCTTTTTTTTCTTGTTTGTATTTGAAAACAAAATGACCATAGCCAGCAGACAGCTGGTTGCGCCAAACAGGTAAATGGCCTGATAATTATACCACCCGGCAATAAGGCCGGCAACCGGTCCTGCCAGTCCAAGAGAAAGGTCAAAAAATGCCGCATAAGCACCCAGCGCAGTACCCCTGTTTTGTGGGGTCACTTTTTTAATGGCAAGTGTCCCTAGCGCAGGGAAAATTAGCGAAAACCCTATTCCGGTTAGTGCACATCCTGCTAAAGCCATATTCTGGGATACCGAAAACCCAATTAAAAGCTGTCCTGCAATCTCCACGCTTAAGGAAACCAATGCAACCCTGTATCCACCATACTTATCGGTAAAGGACGAAAACAAGACCCTGGTCAGCACATAAAACAACCCAAAGGTCATAAAGGCCATGGACGGGTTGCCCCAGCTTTTTTCTGTATACAACAAAGAAACAAAAGAGGAAATACAGGCAAATCCAATAGATGAAAAAGCCAGCCCTAAACCCTGACCTGAAATCAGACCGATTACCTTGTAAAAAGGTTTTCTGATGTGCGCCGCATCTACCGGTAAAGCCGGTAGCTTCAGGGTAGAAAGCCAACTGAGGATGGCCATTAATATGACGCTTATAAATACATACACAATGCCAAAAGAACTTTTCATCCAGATGGCTGCAGGAGCACCAATTGCAATACCTGCATACATGGCAATTCCATTCCAGGTCATCACCTTCCCCGATTTTTCTGCCCCTACCAAACCTATTCCCCAGGTTAGTGCAGCCGTAACCAGCATGCTTTCCGCTATTCCATGAACCATCCGGGATAAAAAAACAAGTCCCAGGGCTAGGTAAAAATTAGAACTGAAAACTGCTGACAAGCTGTATAAAAGGCCGGAAAAAACAACCAGTTTTATTCCCTTGCTACTGCACAGTTTTGCGCCTTTGGTATCCGTTATTTTTCCCGAATAGGCCCTTGTTAATAAAGTAGCCAGAGATTGTGATCCAATCACCAAACCCACGATCAGGCTGTTAAATTTTAAATCGTTTTTAATAAAATCAGGTAGCACCCCTAAAGTCATTCCGATGGTAAGGTATATTGCAAATACCGAAGTAATAATCGGTGTAATGAGCTGGGCAAAATTCTGATCCGTTTTGTTGTCCGTAACTGCGGCGGCTTTCGTTTTTTCTATCATTTTGTATGGTATTTAAGCTGTGAAATTTCACGGATACAAAAGTAGATGGACCGACCCTGGTAAAACTTAACCGTTTAATGGCTATTGTTGGACAATCAATGGTTTTTAGCCCTGAATACAGAGGCCGTTAATCCCGTATTCTTTTTAAAGAATCTTGAAAAATAAGCATGGTCTTCATAACCCAATTCATAAGCGATTTGTTTAATGTCTAATGGAGAATAACACAATAAGCGCTTTGCTTCCAGTAAAATCTCATGCTGGATCCAATGACTTGCTGCAAAGCCTGTAATTTCTTTAACCACTTCGTTCAGGTAAAGTGGGCTGATGTTCAGCAATGAAGCGTAGCCTTTAACCAGTTTTAACTCCTTACATTTGGTGTTGACCAATTGTTTAAACCGTTTTACGATGGTATACTTTTGCCCGCTCAGCAGATTTGTAGTGTTTTGGACTTGCATTAATTTTGAAGCAATAGCTCCTGTTAAAGCTTCTGTTAAGGACTTGATCAGCGTCTTTTGAAGAGGAATGGAGGGTTGACTGAGCGTATCTTCCAATAAAGGCATAAGGTTAAAAACAGGATCGTTACTTTTTATAGAAACCGACTGGCAAACATTCAGGTAAGTGCCGAATATTTCCCTGAAGAGTGCAGGTATGACTTCGCTGTCTACAAAAACCAGCCATCCTCCTCCCTGGGTACCCTCAATATACCTGTGCACCTGGCCTGGTACAATAAAACATAGTGTAGGGCCCAAAAGCTTCACTTCATTAAAATCCAGTTCCCATAAAAATTGACCATCTTGTTGAATAATAAACATATAATGGTCATCCCGGTGGGGAATTTGTACCATTTTTTTAAAATTCCCCATCAGTTTTACCTCCACACCTGTTGCCTTTAATTCATGCTGATGTAATAAGATCGTGTTCTTTGGCATTGAGCTTCAATTCTGAGTATACAAGGTTGCAAAAATACAAATAAAGTGATGTTCCTCAGTCCTTATCTTGAAGCCTAACTGAAATTCAGAATCGATAAATCCTATGGATCAGTTTCCGTTTTTCTTCAGCCATTCCAGTCTGCGCTGATCGGGCAATTGCTTTACAGTAAAACCTTCAAATTTAGCATTAAAGCCATTTCCATCAGGACTGGCGGCCATAAAGCCAACCATAACAGGCCGGTTATCCTGTAAATAAGCATTCCGCATCATGGTATAGGTTTTATCATCATAAGAATAAAATACCTCTACTGCATCCAGTCTTCTTAGGGCTTTGATCCACACAAATTCAGGAGCTTTATCTAGTGTCATTACACTCCAGTCGCTTGTTTTATGTGTAACCACCGTACTTAAATTGTATTTGCCATCCACAAATTCTATTCCTGCTTTGATGTAATTTTCGTGATCGGTACGCAGCATTAAACCCATTTGGTCAAAACGGGCTTTATAATTTCCGGTTATTTTCACTTTTACTTCAAATTCCCCTCCATAAGTACTGTAATAAAACGGGGCATCATCCACCGTAAAGCCATAATGAGAAATTCTCCAGTAATCGCTTTGGGGCGTAACAAACATGCTCAAAGTGTTGTTTGTAATTTCCCATTTTTCGGGCTCGTTAAACCACTGCATCTTTTCCAGGCGTTGTGCAAAGCTCGTTTGTGTAACCATTAAGCTAAAGATGGCTAAAATAATTTTCTTCATTTTTGTTTTCGGTTAGTAACCATATCTATATTTACCCTGCAAAGGTAAAAGACCATAAATGCCCCACCAATACTGATTAATAACCATATTAAAATGAATGTAATCCATACGTTAAATGAAAAATTATTAACACAAAACTTTGGTGGGGAGCCTGCCGGGCCTATGAAGTTATCTCATTATCAGTATATGGCCTATATGTATTCCCTTGTAGAAAATGCAATAGCTGTTTTGAGCGACATGAAAACCAGCAAAAGCTATATCTACAAAGGAAAAGTAGCCAGGGAACTGGGCCTTGATGAAAATCATGTCGCAGAAGAAATCGGCTCTATCTGGGAAGAAGACATTTTCAATAAAATCCATGTGGACGATCTGCTGGGCAAGCACCTGCTGGAACTGCAGTTTTTTAACCTGTTAAAAGGCTTGCCTGTTTCTGAAAGATCGGATTACCATGTAAAAAGTAAAATCCGCATGCTCGCTAAATCCGGAAAATACCTGTTTGCAGAACACCGCATGTTTTATATAAGCAGTGGTTCAAATGGGAATTTATGGCTGGCCCTTTGCCTTTATAACCTTTCTTGTGATGATCCAGGGACAGAAACACCAGGTGGCCTTATTGTAAATTCAGTAAATGGTAGTGCTCTGAAGCCCACTGCACAGGACTGCAATAACCTGTTGTCTTCCCGTGAAAAAGAGATCCTGCAACTGATCCATAAAGGTAAAATGAGCAAAGAAATTGCGGCTTTCTTATCGATCAGTATCCACACAGTAAACCGGCACCGACAAAATATATTGGAAAAACTAAGGGTAAGCAATTCTCTTGAAGCTTGTCGTATTGCCGAAAAGCTGCAGCTGATCTGATCTATTAATCTTATCTTTTTTTAATCATTGTTTGGTCATTCTTCAAATATTAAATAGCCGGTATTTTCCTTATTTAAAGCAGACAACCGCTCCTTAACATCTGCGGATAATGTGATCACCAAAATATCATCATCCGGATTTAATTCCGGTTTATGATCCTTTTCATGCAGGTACCTGGCTTGATCATATAAAACCGTTACACCACATTTTTCATAAAAAGGCCTTAACTCCTTTTCGCAAAATCCGATACATTCGATACCCCGGCTTTTCAGGTTACCCATTATTTCTTTAATCAAATGTCTGGCATAGCCTTTCTTTCTGACCATAGAAACCAAGCCTACCATTTCGCAAACTTCGTAACGGATGTGCTTTAACTCTATTTTAAAATCAAAGTTAATACGGCTTAACGAAAGCAAATTAGAATTGTCATCCACAAGCAGATGAAATTCCGATTTATGGAATTTTTCCCTGAACTCATCACTTGTTAAAGCGAACCATTCTTCTTCTTCCCAATATCCAATAATATTTTTTATTTCAGAAACGGATAGTTCACTGCTGGTTTTTAGGTGATAATTTATCATAAGGGCTCTGTTAAAGAACAGATCTAAAATAAAAATTCTTTATTTCAGACTAAAGTAATTCTATTTCTATACTCGGTGTGGCGGTCGTAATGGGGAAATAAGAAAAACAAATCCTGTTAAATGTTTTATTTCAATAACAATTTTCACAACAAGAAAATATTAATTAAGTTTAGGCGTTAAAACTACAAATCAACTCTGCGATGAACAAAGTATCCAGTTTATTATCCTTTTCGGTTTGCACCGCCCTTATCTTTTCTCTGGTTTGCTGTTCAAAGCACAACAGCGATACCCAGGGAAAAAGAATAAAAGAAGTAGCCAAAATAGATATTGGGATTGTTTTACCGGAAATCAGGAACCGCAGAAACGATACCGTGGACCTGGCACTATATCCAAATGCACGTGTGTTTTTTATTGATCTTGGCCTACGGGACAGTGACCATTATCTGGACCTGATCCGGCGGGCAAGTCAGGCGAACATGCCAGTGCGGGCAAAAGTGTTTGAAGACAACACCAGTGAAGTAGCGGAGATCTCTACTCCTTCGGCTCAGGACATGGAGACTTATAAAAAACACTGGGTAAAACCCGAATAAATTTAGCAGTTCATTACTTTATAAAAAAACAGGCCGCCGGCAATATACATCAGTACATCCACCGGATCACCTGTATATCTTTTTATAAAATGCGGAAGTAAAGCTTCAAACAACAGGCTGTACATCATTACAATAAAAAGAATTTGCCAGGACCTTAGAGCCAGTTTTTTTTGCTGTAACAGCATTCTCATGAACCACATGGCCAGTGTGGCTGTCAGCGGTACAACGAGCAGGTCATTTACATAAAACTGAACAAAGTCGTTGAAAACATATCCTGCCTTATTCATCAGATAAATAAACAGTGCGATAAAAGAAAACAAAGAGAACCATTTAAAGGTATTCATTTCTGCAGCTCCATTAACCTGCCGCCAGTACGACTACAGAGATAATCAGCATGATCAAACCAATAAAAATGCTGGTGGCATAATCCTCTACTTTTCTTAAAAAGGGATTTTGCCTTGCAATCCGGGCCCTTTCCATTTCTTCTTTAGCTTTTTTAAGTGCGTCCAATGCTTTTATTTTGTCTATTTTTTCCTGTTCCAGTAAGTTATTGCATTTAATGCAGCGTTCATATAATTCCCCTTCCCATTTGACCCATTCCGCGCAATGCGGACATTTGATTTCCCTTTTAGACATACACCTGAATTTGATACTTTATAGTACCTGCAAAAATCGCAAAGGGGCTCGATGAACAAAAGAGCAATATTTCGGTAATTATGGTCAATAACACTGATTTTATGATTATAACTTCTATTTTTATCCAATAAACTCGTCACTAACAGATTTCTTTCTGACAAGTTCAATAATGGTCCATGAAAAAACTCATCCCCGAATACAGTCTTGCCGAGGTCATCAACCCCCTGTTGTCTGGCCATGAAAAGGCGATGGAATATTTTTCAGCTTCTTTTTCTGCTCCCATGAAGCTGAGCACCTTCCCGCACCGGGCAACTTATTTTGGAGTTGCGGTTTGTACAAATGGAAGTGCAGAACTGACGGCTAATTTAGAGCAATATACGCTCTGCACCAACGCCCTGATCGTTATGGGACCGGAAGTCATTCGAAGCTGGAAAGCACAATCTTTTGATTATGCAGAAGAAATCCTGTTTTTCACGGCAGCCTTTTTTCTGGAAACACAGACTGGCGGAAATATGAACTCTTTGGAAGATTTTAGTTTTTTTGATGCCAAATATCCCACTGTACTTCATTTGAATAGCAAGGAAGCTGCGCTGATCAGACATCTTTTAAGAGACATTAAAAACACAAACCATTCCAAAAGCTCACGCCAGGAAAAAATCGTTAGGAATTACATCAGTATCGCTTTAAACCAGGTTGCCGATCTTTATGACCAGTACTATCCCGAAAACCAGCACCTGCTAAAAGCACCTGATAAAACGGTACAGCAATTTAAGAAATTACTTCTGGAGAATTATCTACAGTTCCGCGGTGTAAATGCCTATGCCGGTTTGATGAACATCAGCTCCAAGCACCTGAGTCAAAGCATTAAAGAAAGTACGGGCAAAACGGCAGGACAATGGATTCACGAACTACTGATCCTGGAAGCTAAAGTTAGGCTAAGGCAAAGTTCAGAAAATATCAATCAAATTGCTGAGGCCCTTAATTTTAGCGATGCATCTGTATTTGGAAAATATTTCAGGCGTTACGCTGGTTGCTCACCGGCACTTTACCGGAAACAGGGATCAGCGCATCTTAAAATTAAACAATGATCCCTGCTTCTTTGGCCAGTTTGTGTTGGATCAGCTTAAATCCATTAAACGGACTGCATTAATTTCTTTCAAAAAGTACTCATCATGGGAAATCAACAAGAGTGTCCCCTGATAATCCTGAATGGCCCGGGTTAAAATTTCAATGCTTTGGATGTCCAGGTTATTGGTGGGTTCATCCAGGACAATCATATCCGGGGCTTGCCGGGCAATGGTCAATGCACAAAGGATCAAACGCATTTTTTCGCCCCCGCTTAGCAAAGCACAGCTTTTATCCCAATCATTTTTTGAAAACAGAAACCTGTTTAAACGGATTTTTAGCTCATGTTCCTGCAGACCACTGCTGTTGAATTCCCGGACCAGATCGTAAACATTCAGTTTTGGATCAATCAAAGTATAATCCTGATCAATATAAACAGAACTAAAGTCCTGACGCTCTATCGCTCCTTTTGATGGTTGGAGTTGGGCAAGAATTATCCTCACTAATGTTGTTTTGCCAGATCCGTTCAACCCTTCAATCACCAGTCGTTCCCCGCTTCTGATTTGAAAATTTAAATCCTGTTTCCACAACAACTGCGCTTGATAAGTGAAATTTACTTTTTTTGCGGTGATTAATGCTTTTCCCTGGTGCAAAGCAGAATGATCAAAATTCATTTTCATTTTATCCTGATCTGGCATAGCCGACCTCAACTGCCTCATTTCAGAAGCGATTGTATTCACTTTTTCTGCCTGAACACCTTTCAGCCGGGAAGTGCTTTGCTCTGCTTTGTTTCGAAGGCCATTGAGCACAATGGTCGGAAGGCCCGCCTTCTCTTGCTTCTTTTTTCCACGTGCATTCTGTTTTTGCTGTCGCTCCATTGCTGTTCTTTCCGTTTCTTTGGCATGGCGAAAAGCTTTCTCCCTGCTTTGCAAATCCCTTTGGAGTGCATCACTTTCTACTTTTTTTTGTGCTGTATAAAAGCTGTAATTACCTCCGTACAGCTTTAATCCCTTTTTGCTCAGTTCATAAACCGGTTCAAGTAAATCCAGCAGCACCCGGTCGTGGCTAACCACCACCATGCTACACTTTGCCGACAGAAGCTCTGCACAAAGCAAGGCCCTGCCTGCCCTGTCCAAATGGTTACTGGGTTCATCCAGCAAAACGATTTTGGCCTGATGAATACGAATTCCTGCCAGAAAAACCCTCGTTTTCTGGCCCCCACTAAGATCTTTTATTTTTTGATGGAGACTTAGGTCCTGTAATTTCCAATAGGCAAAAGCCTGCTTGCAACGTTCTTCCAGGGTCCAGTCCTCTTGCAGGGTTTCAAAATGTTCTACAGATGCATTACCTTTTGAAATTTCTTCCAAAGCCTTAATTTTCAGGTCTATCTGAAGCGCCTGAGCCAAAGTCAGCTCGTTATAGTCGTCGAAAAGCTGTGGAACATAATAAGGTTTATGCACCGCACTGTAATACCCTGTTGTACATGGAAGGTCTCCTGCCATAAGTTTTAAAAGCACAGACTTGCCCGAACCATTGTGGCCGGTTATGGCAATTTTATCATTTTTATGAAGTGTAAAATGTATATCGGAAAACAGCAGCTCCCCATTGGGCTGCATGTAACTCATATCCTGAAGAAGAAGCATAAAAGATCTCTTTTTATGGTAAATAAAATATTCCGGCCCCTTGATAGAACCCTGTTTTTTCCAGAAAAGAAATGAAATCTTACACTATAGACTAGTTTTTAGAATTACACGCAAAGATAAAAGAATCCGGACAAATAAAAAACCGCTTCTTTTCAGAAACGGTTTTTTACTCCATTAAACGGCTTGTTTAACCGCTTTTCGCACCTCAGGTGCCACTTTGGTTCCAAAAAGCTCAATGGCTTTCATCATGTCTTGGTGTGAAGGATCCCCAACATCCATATGTCCGATAAAACGGGTAATTCCAAACAGCTCGTGCATGTATAAAATTTTGTCGGTTACCTCAGCTGCAGAGCCAATAAACAAAGCTCCTTCTTTTGACCGGCCAGCATCATACTGGGCTTTTGTATAGGGGGCCCAGCCACGGGAAGCACCAATTCTGTTCATCTGAGCTGCATAATTGGCATAATAGCCTTCCACAGTTACAGGTTGCTCACTCAAAAAAGTGTGGGAATGGATTCCAATTTGCATCTTAGTGATGTCATGACCATTTTTTACATATTCCTGTTTATAAAATTCAATCAAAGGCTGGAACTGTTTTGGCATCCCGCCAATAATAGCAACAATTAAGGGTAAACCTAATTTTGCAGCCCTCAACACCGATTCAGGTGTTCCGCCGACGGCAATCCATATGGGCAGTTTGCCCTCATTTACCGCCCTTGGAAATACCCCCTGGTTTTTAAGCGGCGCACGAAGTTTCCCCGACCAGTTGACCACCTGGTTATTGTTAATGTTTAACAACAAGTCTAGCTTTTCTTCAAATAATTGATTGTAATCTTTTAAATCATAACCAAACAATGGAAAGGATTCGATAAAACTTCCCCTGCCCACTCCGATCTCTGCCCGCCCGCCGGATATCAGGTCTATGGTTGAAAAATCCTGATAAACCTTCACCGGTTCTGCGGAGCTCAATACGGTCACTGTACTGGTCAGCTTAATATTTTTAGTAATGCCAGCTGCTGCTGCCAAAACAATTTCCGGAGAAGAAACTGCATAATCCGGACGATGGTGTTCTCCCAGGCCAAAAACATCCAGTCCCACCTGATCTGCCAGCTTAATCTGTTCCAGAATTTCATGCAGTTTCAAACCTGCACTGCGGTGTTCCCCGGTTTGTGGATCAAACGACAAATCGCCAAACATTCCTATTCCTAATTCCATAAATACTCCTTTATTTTTTGTTTCCTCAAAGTTAAGCAACAAAAAATCTCCCCGCCTTGATCTAGGATAAGAACTGTCTAATGGGATAAATTCGTCAATTCTTTTGTTTTATCATCCATCAATTGAAGTGCCCCATCAATCAGGTCTTTACGGTTTAACCCAAAGCCCATAAACTTAAGGAGCAGCTCATCGGCTGGTGCATCGAAGCCATTTTTTAATAAGGCCGTATAATGAGCCCCAAAATTTACAGGATCCCGTTGTACTTCTTTATACAGTTTACAAGCCACGAGCATAGAATACAAATAGGTCACATTATAAATCGGGTCATCAAACAAAAGCCGTTTTTTTATCCATTCCCCATGTCTTTCTGGTTCATCCTTAAAAAACAGATCATAACTGTTCATCACAACTGAATAGATACGATCAATGTCTTTGGCATTTAAAATTTTACCGGCAGCTATCCCCTCGTAAAGCGCCTGTTCAAAAGCACCTTCTTCAGCAGAGGTAAAAAGCTCAAAAGCCAGCATATCTGTAAACTGCTTTACGTAATAGGCCTGTTCATCTTTTGTTTTCGATTGACGCTGCAGTTCATCCAACAACAGTAACTCGTTAAAAATAGCATAAGCCTCTGATAAGAAATTCGGACCCGAAGCATACCGGGGCACTATTAAATTCGTACTCATCAATTGTCCATGCACCGCATGGCCAGCTTCATGAATAAGCACACTCACACTCCTTTGATTTCCATCAAATTCCTTCATATAAACGGTTGTAGGTACCCCCGGATACCGAAGCGCGGTAAATTCCGTAACCCTGTTGGGGCCTCCATTAATGTCCAGAGAACCATTTTTCGGATTCGTCAACTGAGCAAAATGATCCACATATTCCTTACCCAAAGGCCTTAAGGCTTTTAAATAACTGTTTCTGGCCGAGGAAAAATCTCTTCTTGGCGGCAGAAAACCCAATGACACAGAAAGGTCCCAGCTGTGCAGTTTATCAAGCCCGGTTTTCTGCTGAACAAGTGCCGCAATTGTTTTTTGATATTGCTGTAATACCCCCGCATGTTTTGTGAGTTCAGCCAGAAGCGCTTTTACTTCCGGTTCATCGAGTTGTAAACGACGTTTATAAATTCTGGATGGCGCACTGGAATAACCATGAACCTTAGCCAAAGCGTTCTGCTGGGCGGCAATGTCAATAAGAATGGCTCCAAAAACTTCTTCATGAGCCGTGTAAGCCTGCAAAAACGCTTTATTCCTTACCGCTCTGGATGCCGCCATCATTTGCTGCTTATCCAGCATAGTTTTTCCTACGGTATCCAAATTAGCCTTCATTTTAAAAACAGGATCTGCCTGAATTTCATCAATTAAATGATCATATCTGTCGGTTAATCTTTCCTGAACAGGGTCGGACAACTGATCGACAAGCGCCTGATCGTGTTCAGAAAGGTTATGAAGGGCCGCATCTTTAATATTGCCAATTAAAAAACGGTATCTGTTCAATTCAAATTTTTTGAGCTCCTGGGCCGATAAATTGTAAATGACGGGCTGATCGAGTCTTTTCTCACAAAAAGCGATCAGAAGACTTTTTGCCCGGCCGATTTGCCGAAGGTCTGCTCTGGCTAAGGTATCCGTATTGTCTCGATACGCGGAAAGCTGCCGGTAAAGGTTATGCCGGTTAAGCTCCACCAGAAAATGCTGATAGGCGTCCAGCTTGGCGCGAAGATTTACCAAAGACCAGGTGCTGTCGCTTTTAAACTCGCGGACGCTATCCAGTAGTTTAACCCTGGACTGTTGTTCCTGTGCTGCGCTTTTAAAATACCGGGTCAGATCTGCGCTGATTTGACTTTCTTTAACTGGTGTATTTTGAGCTTTCAGGATAAAACTACCCATTATGAAAACAAAAAATAAAATTACTTTTTTAAAATAACGGTGACCGGAGAGAATGGTATACATAAACTGATTTGTTTTTACGAAGATAGCGCCAGATAAAGATTTAAAATTGAATCAAATTAACCTGTTTTTAAAAACATAGGGAACAGCTTCTGAATTTATTAAAGTTAACCCGGATTTTGTTGGCTTAAAGTAAATGAACATAACATGGCCACCAGTAACGATGGCCTGTTTTTTATTTGAGTAAAAAAACCTATATTGCAGCATCAGAATGCTTGTTATAAGTGACATACAATTTTTCATATTCGCATTTTTTTCAAAATTAACATCCAAAAAGAATTTTACGCGGGCTTAAAGGATCGTCATCCTGCGCTTGAGGTTTAGTCTATAACTGGGTTCACTATAAGCCGTATCAGATAGGGGTCTGCGCCGTATCTTGCCCGATGGGGCCCAAAGAAAAGCTGAAGAAAAGAGTAACCTGAGTAAAGTTTTACTGAATTTTGCATTCCGCCCTACCTTAAACCTCATTTCGACTAAAGAAAACAGCATTAAAATAACCTTCAACCTTATTTTGTCCCTGCCTTATCCTGAATTTTTTCCCGATCTTTATACAATGATGCAAGACTATATATTTGAAATTCAACTGAAAGTAAGGGATTACGAGTGTGATATACAAGGGGTTGTGAACAATGCGGTTTACCAATCCTATCTTGAACATGCCCGTCATGAATACCTGCAATCCAAAAACATTTCTTTTAAGGCACTAACGGAAAAAAACATTCTGCTCATGGTATCCCGTATAGAAATGGATTTTAAACAGTCACTGACCTCTGGCGATGTGTTTACCGTAAAACTGCGACTGGAAAGACAGGGCTTAAAAATGGTGTTTTTTCAGGATATTTTCCGCTTGGGTGATGGCGCTTTATGTTTGAAGGGCAAAGTAGAGGCCATTGCCAAAGTAGAAGGAAAACTCAGTCGTGGAGAAATTTTCGACACGCTGAACCTTTAAAAAACTGCCTCTTAACTGGTGTGTGTGTTGGAAATTCAAAGGATGATTTGAATTTCGCAAACAACAGATTGATGCGCGCAAATCTGGAAGCAGGATATGCTTTAACTTTGTTTCATAAATACAAATCAAAATGGAAAACAAAAGTAAAATAGCCCTGGTGACCGGCGGCAGCCGTGGTTTGGGTAAAGATATGGCCTTAAGGCTTTCCGAAAAAGGAATTGATGTGGTCATCACCTATAACAGTAAGGAGCAGGAAGCAGCTGATGTTGTTCAGCAGATCCAGCAGAACGGACAAAAAGCCTTTGCACTGCAATTAAACACAGGCGACATTAAAAGTTTTGATCCTTTTATAGTAAGGCTAAAAGAGGTATTGCAGAATGTTTTTAAGGCCGATTATCTGGATTTTTTAATCAATAATGCTGGTTTTGGCGGTCATTCGGCCATACAGGAAACGACAGAAGAATTGTTTGATGAATTGCTCAATGTGCATTTTAAAGGCGTTTATTTTTTAACACAAAAGGCACTCCCTTTACTGGCTGATGGAGGCAGGATCATTAATATTTCTTCAGGCCTTACCCGCTTTAGCTTTCCGGGAGCTTCGGCTTATGCCAGTATGAAAGGTGCTATAGAAGTGTTTACAAGATACCTGGCCAAAGAACTCGCACCCAGAGGAATCAGGGCAAATATTGTTGCACCAGGAGCCATAGCAACTGATTTTTCAGGAGGCCGAGTCCGGGACGATGAGCAGACCAATAACTTTGTGAGCAGTATGACGGCTTTAGGCCGTCCGGGCAACGCAGAGGATATTGGAGGCGTAGTCGCCTTTTTATGTAGCAATGAAGCTGGATGGATTACAGGCCAGCGCCTGGAAGTTTCCGGTGGAATGATTATTTAAGTATATTTGAATTACACAAAAGACAATGATGACCAATACCTCCCTTCAGGATTTTTATAAAGAAGCCAAAACGAAGCTTCCCGAAGGAATTTCGAAGGAGGTGGGTCATTTTAACATCTTTGAAACCGAGAAGCTCTTTGACCTTAAAACCGGGGTCAGAACCATGCCCTACAGCAGAAGGGACTATTATAAGATCAGCCTGATTAAAGGAAAAAACAGGGCCGAATACGCAGATAAAACAATCGACATTCAGGAAAATGCCCTGCTTTTTGCCACACCTAAAATTCCTTACCACTGGATTCCTCAGGACAACCATCAAACGGGACTGTTTTGTATCTTTACTGCAGACTTTCTGTCCAAGAGCAAAGTTGGGGTCGCACTGGATGATCTTCCTATTTTTCAGCCTGGCGAATTACCTGTATTCCAGCTGAATTCCGAACAAACAACAGATCTGGAGTATATTTTCCGGAAAATGTCCAGGGAAATCAACAGTGATTATGCCTATAAATACGACCTGATCCGCAACCTGGTCCTCGAACTGATCCACTATGGTCAGAAATTACAGCCCATGCCGGCCCTTAAATCAACGGCCAATGCATCTGACAGGATCGCGGCTTTGTTTATAGAATTGCTGGAAAGACAATTTCCAATAGAGTCCATAGGGCAAAAACTGGTTCTGCGTTCCGCAAAAGATTATGCCGACCGCCTGGCCGTACATACCAATCATCTGAATAAAGTACTCAAAGAGGTCACCGGACAAACCACCACTGCCATCATCAGCAACCGGGTTATACAGGAATCGAAAATCCTTCTCAAGCAAAGCGACTGGAACATTTCTGAGATCGCTTATGTAATGGGTTATGAAGACCAGGCCCATTTTTCACACTTTTTCAAAAAACAAACGTCTTTTACGCCGGCCGGCTTTCGGACCTGACTAAAACAGCATCCCCGCCCCTTGTTTACTTCCAGCAGATGGAATGTTTCTAAACTGACATTGAATTCTTTGCCTTTGGGATCATTGAGCTAGTTTTGCGGCAGAACAACATAAAACTCATGTCAACAAAATTAACAATCAACAATAACGGATCTGTGAAAATAGAAGGCGATTTTGAAATCGTAGATAAAAGTGGTAACAACTATGGTTTAGGCGGAAGAACGGTGCTTTCCATTTGCCGCTGCGGACTGTCCAAAAACAAACCATTTTGCGATGGTGCCCATAACGGGAATTTTGATCACGAAGCGGTAGCTTTTGACCTGCCCCCTAAAAAAGTTTAAAATTGATTTAAAAATGAAAAGGCCTTGCAAACGCAAGGCCTTTTGTGTTTAGGGCAGCTGCTCAAACTAGCTTTTGGTTTTGGTCTGAACTTTAACGGGTTTGTCAGATGCAATGAAAACTGCCGGAGGTTTACTGCCAAATTTCCAGCTGTTGTTGTCCGGTGTACGGTCAATGAGTTTATGATAAGGGTCTATCCCTGCGCTTTCTGGTTTTTCGTCCACCAAAAGGGTAAATGTTTTTTCAGGCTCATCCATTTTTATCCTTTTGAGGAACAATTCTTTAGCCTGCTGTTTCCCTTTGACCATCTGACTGGAAAACACCCCTATATCTATGTAATCTGCAACAGGGACGCGGGTACTTTTACCCAGGCTGTCGGCCCTGAACTTCGCACTGCCCACCCTAAGGGAAACTTTATATTTTCCCTCTTTGGTTTTTTCGTAACTCAGGTCTTTTACATAATTCTCGTAAACGGTAATGGTTTCAAACATATCCTTAATAATATATTTTAAACTGTCCGGTGTCGCTTCCCGGATCTGGTTTACAAATTCAACCGCATTGGTGTAGGGCGGCTCCTGGAATTTTGTTTTCTGCAAATAGGTTCTAATGGCCTTGTTCAATACCTCTTCACCCAGATAATCTTTTACAGCATACATAATCACACTTCCCTTATTGTAGTGAATATAACCCTGATTTTCGCAAAGCATCAAAGGCACTTCTTTTTTGCTTTCAAAAGTCCTGCCCTGCAGGTATTTGTCCATTTCATACTTCAGAAACTTTTTCATTGCCTGTTTCCCGTATTCCTTTTCCATCACCATCAGGGCCGAATACTGGCTCATGGTCTCAGACATGAGCACACTTCCCTGTACATTGCCACCAATCACCTGATGGGCCCACCATTGATGGCCAACTTCATGAGCCGTAATGTAAAAAGGCACATCTATTTTTTCAGGATCGTTATCTTCTACCTTAGTGATAAAACCAACAGATTCCGAATAGGGGATTGTATTTGGAAAACTCTGCGCAAAAGAGGCATATCGGGGAAATTCCAGGATCCTGACCTGACGGTGCTGATAAGGTCCAAAGTTTAGGGTATAATAATCCAATGCGCGTTTAATCCCCTTAATCATTCTGTCCAGGTTGTACTCATGGCCTTTTTGATAATAAATTTCGATGTTCACTCCTTTCCATTTGTCCTTCTTTACTTCATAGCGGGCACTGAGGTAAGCATAGAAATTCAGGATCGGGCTGTCCATTTTGTAATTAAAATACCGCCTTCCTCCTTTTGTCCATTCTTTTTGTAAATAACCGGGGGCCAGCGCAATCTGGTCTTCAGCCGTACTTACAGTAGTCTCAAAGCGGATCCAGTCGGCATCATTGGAAATATAGTTGTTCATCCTGGCCACAGCATCATCAACAGCTGCCATGCGGGGCTTAGGCTTCAGCTTGTACTTTTTACGGGCGGTATTGGAACCCAGCTCCATAGCCGGATTATAACCTATTGACGGAAACTGCGAATTGTTAAAGAACGTTCCGTTGTAAACCATTTGGGTTTCTGTATAGCCATTTTCAAATCCAACAGGACTGTACTTCATCTCAAATACAAATTTGATGGAATCGCCAGGTTGAACTGGTTGTTGAAGTTTGAATATTTTAACTCCGTATTTCTGATCGTCGCTGATTAATTTAAATCCTTTTTGCTCCGGCTCCAGACTGCTATAGCTGTAAGCGCTCTTTTTTCCTCCTTCATAATTGATAAAAAGGGTATCTACCGGCTGTTGGTGTTTATTTTTCAACCAGTAAAAGCCATTGGCCTGTACATTTCGTGTTTCTGGATAAATGTCAACGTTCAGCCGGGATTCAACGATGCGAAGCTGGGCCGTTTTCTCAAAAACTTTGTACTTTTTCTCAAAAGCAGCCATTTCCTTTTCCTGTTCCTTAGGCGTTAGGTATTGATGAAGAATATTGGTATTGTAATAAATAAATACACCTGAAGCTATTGCAAAGAGAAAGCAGAAAGCTACGGCAAATTTATGAACAGCATCAAATGAAGATTTGGAAAGATTGAACCTGGCCTTTATGCCTTTTTCTTTACCCCTGGCATAGATGGTTAAGCCCAGCAGACAAAGGACCAGCATAATGCTTAACCAATACGCTTTATACAAAAACCAGCTGGCTACGGTATGTCCGAATCCATTCATCTCTGAATAAGGCATTGACGGCCCGGAAGAATTAAAAATATAGAGGTCGTTGTTCCACTCCAGAAATTTAAATACAATTCTGACCAGCAATACCGGTATTAAAGACAAAAAGAAACCCAGGTATTTATTGGGCGTAAGGACCTGCACAAAAAGGCAGGCAGCCGCCATAATGGCGAAACCAACCAGGGTCCTTAACATAGACTCCAGGTACAACAATGGTTGCACATTAAAATAACCCGTTGAAATTTGTATGCCCATGCCCGTAAGGATCACCACGCCCAGCAATGTCGCAATGACATAAATCAGGGCCAGGTATTTGGAGAAAAAGAGTACACCGTTGCTCACCGGTGCTGTACCGGTAAATTCATCCATTTTTTGTTCCCTTTCTTTCCAGATCAGGTTTCCCGAAAGAAATACAATCAAAATAATGATAAAAAACAGAAAAACACCTGCTGCACTTTCTAAAATCTGATAGGTGACCGGATAGGTTTCGGTATCGTACATCGCCCCCATAAATCTGGAAATAATGTACATCATAACAATACCCAGCAGGCAAATGACAATAAAAAAAGGTCCCTTTGCCATTTTTACAAATTCAAAGCGGGCCAGATAAAATAGTTGTCTCCAGCTTGCTTTTACGCCAAAGTTCTGACGGCTCTTTGGCAATAAAGCCAGTGAATGGGCTTGTGTTTCATCTGCCGAACGCGCTTCATTATCTTTTTTTCCAAACCAGGTAAAAGGTGTCAGAAACTGACTGAAGCTGAATTTAAAAAAGCTGATCAGGGTAATGGCAACTCCAATACAGAGCCACAGCAGACGGTTATACAACAGGCTCCCTTCCAATGGAATCATGCGGGTATTTTGGTCATCCGGTGTCCAGTACTGGGTAAGATGGCGCAGGGCCTGGCTCCCAAATGGCTCCCAAATGGCAGCAGCAGCCTTATTGTTCAAATCTGCAGTAACACTTGCGGTAATCGAAGTAATCACCAGTAACACAATGCAAAATAAATATGCCGGCAAGGTATTTCTGGTAAAAGTGGTCAGCGAGAAGAAGATAGACCCCAGCAACAATACATTGGGGAGGGTGAAGATCAGAAAAGGCTCAAGAAAGTTCATCACAGAAAATTCACCCATCTGAGGTTTGCCTATTCCAAACAGACAGCCTGCCAGATAGCCAAGTACCTGCGCAGAGAACACAAAAAGTGCCGTCAGAAAGGCCGAACTAAACCTTCCGAAAAAATAACTTGCTTTATTGATCGGTTTTGTAAAATAAAGCGGGTGGGTATTGTACTGGTAATCCTTTTGTATGGCGGTAGCCATAATGGAAACCAAAATCACACTGTTGATTAAGCCGAAGATATTATCCCCTAAATTGATAATTACACCTGCAACTGCTACTGCCGAGTTGACCAGCAAATTGGAATCGCCACGGGCTACGTCAAAAACACCGGCCTCGTTCAGGCCAAGCAAAAAACTGATGACAAATAATACACCAAAATAAATATATGTGGGTATTTTTCTGAAGTTTAACTTCAGGTCAAAAAGAAATATTTCCTTAAACATAAGCCTTTATTTTTTGGTGATGGTGGAGAAATAAACATCTTCCAGATCGGCAGCAACCTGATCAAAACCTGCTCCCGGATTGCTGTCTGCATAGACATGCACGACGACTTTACCTTCGGCCGTATGGGAGGAAATGACCCTCATCTGGCTGCGATAGTTTTCCAGTTCGCTTTTTTCGATACTTTTGCTCCATATTTTATTTTGTATAGTGGCCTGGGCCTGCGCAGGGGTACCTTCCAGCAAAATGGTTCCTTTGTTCATCACGACCATTTTTTTGCAAAGGTTTTTGACGTCTTCCACAATATGCGTGGACAGGATCACAATGATCTGTTCACCAATTTCGCTCAACAGATTATGAAAACGGTTGCGTTCCATCGGATCCAGGCCTGCTGTTGGTTCATCCACGATGATCAGTTTTGGATTGCCCAATAAAGCCTGTGCAATGCCAAAGCGCTGGCGCATTCCGCCGGAATAATCACTGACATTCCGCTTTCTGGCCTCAAACAGATTCGTCAGCTGAAGCAATGCCTCAACCAGTTCTTTTCGTTCCGGCGCTGAAGTAATTCCTTTTAAAACGGCGAAGTGGTTCAACAGGCTTAACGCAGATACCTTAGGGTAAAAACCAAAATCCTGTGGCAGATAGCCCAGTATTTTTCTTAACTCTGTTTTTTGCTGCAACACATCAATATCACCCAGGCTGATCGTACCGCTGTCGGGATCCTGCAAAGTGGCAATGGTCCGCATTAAGGTCGATTTGCCCGCCCCATTAGGGCCAAGCAAACCAAACATCCCTTTTTCGATGACCAGGTTAATATTGTTTAAAGCTTTCAGGCCATTGCCATAGGTTTTACTGACATTAGAAATGTGAAGTTGCATAGTTTAGATTTAGGTTTTTTATGAATTAGTTGGTTTTCTTGTATAAGATGAAAAAGTTTTTCGGGTGTTACAAATTCATGACCAATTAAACACATAAAAAGCCTGCAAATCTCAATCGTTCTTATAGACCACTCCGTTTTTCATGACAAATCCTATATTTCCCATGCTGCTGATGTCCTTAATGGGGTCACCATGAACGGCAATCAGATCTGCCAGTTTTCCTTTTTCGACCACACCCAGAATATCCGTTACGCCCAGCAGTTCAGCTGCACTGAAAGTAGCCGAACGAATGGCATCCATTTCGGGCATTCCACCTTCCACCATGTACACAAATTCCTTCCAGTTTTTTCCATGCATATACACCCCTGCATCGGTACCAAAGGCTATTTTTACGCCCGCTTTCCAGGCTTTGCTAAAGGTTGATTGTATTTTTGGCCCTACCGCCAGCGCTTTGGGGGTCACCAGATCTGAAAAATAGCCCGGTGTTTTGGCTGAATCGGCCACAGATTTTCCGGCAATAATGGTGGGCACATACCAGGTACCATATTTTTTAAACAGCTCTATCGCTTCATCATCCATAAAAGTACCATGTTCAATAGAGGTCACTCCTGCCCTAATGGCCCTTTTCATGCCTTCTGCCCCATGGGCATGGGCCGCAATCCGGAAGCCATAATCTTTGGCTGTTTCCATAATCGCTTTTAATTCATCTTCGGTAAACTGGGCCCCGGAGGCATCCTTTGCCTGGCTCAATACACCTGCAGTTGAGGTGATTTTGATCAGATCGGAACCATCTTTGTAACGTTGACGGACAGCTTTTCTGGCCTCATCGGCCCCATTGATCACCCCTTCATTAGGCCCCGGATCTCCCATCAGGTCTTTACGGTACCCATTGGTCGGATCGGCATGTCCGCCCGTAGTGGCAATAGACTTTCCAGCGGTATAAATTCTTGGCCCAACAATCAGGCCTTTGTTAATGGCATTACGTAAAGCGATGTTTACCCCACTGCCACCCAGGTCACGAACAGTTGTAAAGCCTGCCATAAGGGTTGTCCGGGCATATCCTTCAGAATCAAAAGCGATATCGGCCGGGTTTTTGGTGAACTTATCCACCACTCCCCCCTTTTTTGTTTCTCCTTCCAGGTGCACATGCATGTCCATGAGCCCCGGCATCACGGTTTTATTTTTTAGGTTGATGACCTTATCGGCAGAGCCCGGCTCCACATAACCGCTTTTTACATCGGTGATCTTATTGCCTTCAATAACAACGGATACCGCTTCGAGCACTTTTTTGTTTCTGACATCAATCAGTTTTCCGCAATGAAGAATGGTTTGCTGGGCATAGGCACTCAGGCAAGCCATGGCAAGGCCGCTGAGCAGAGATAAGGTCTTTTTCATTCTGGGTCTATTTTGGTTAGGTTTAGGGTAAATATAATTAATTATTTACAATGCCAGCCCCTTGCCCAAACTTTACTAAAAACGCTTTCTGAAAATAAACTTAGGCATTTTATTGCTGGTTAAAAACTGGTACACCTTAATGTTTTCCCACATCATGACTTTGCCATTTACCGATTGGATGGCCCTGATTTCTCCATCCTGTGATACCACAAAACCTAAGCTGTCGGGATGTTTGAGGCAATAAGCAAACATCGACTGGTGTCGGGTCCCAAAGTGTGCGGCATCTATTCTGCTGCTTTTTTGGGATGGCCTGGACGACTTACTCACCCAAACATGCTCCGGAAGTTTTTTTTCTGTAATGACCGTACCAAAACCTTTAATCTGCAAATGTGGGGACAGGAGCACCAAGCCGTCTACACAACTCAAAGAAGATACAAAACGGATGGCACCAATGAGTTCGTTATGGCTGTCTATGCCCGCCTGCTTGTTGTCCTCACATGTTGCATAAAGTTCGGTCGTCATCAGTCCCTTTTTCTTTGACATTTTAGCCACCTCATCTGCCAGCAAATCTTTATTGGTTACTGCAGTAAGAATATTCATAATGGCCGATTCCACCCTGTCGTACTGCAGTTTATACTTGGTGCTCAGGTCGGCTTCAAAATCGCCGGTAATCAGCAATGCCCCTCCATGGTTATAGCTTTTAATTTTGAGCAGGATCCTGCAAATCGACTGTATGACATATTCGAAAATAATGTCATTAAATATTTCTGTTTCGTTGGGGCTCAGGCTGCTGTTGAACTTCTTTTCCAGTGCCTGATGTGAGTAAGCTGTTTTTCTCTGGATAAAAGCCGAAACAGGTCCGTGTTCAAATACATTCGGATAAAGTTTAACCAGCGAATGTTGGTTTAAAGTAGCTATGGGATGATAATCGAGCATAACATTCAGAATCCCGATCCCATTGATCATGGTTTGAATGATTCCCGGATGCAGGGGTTTCTCCTCCCTTTCATAATTCAGAAAACTTTGATAATGAACGGTCTGGTCTATCATTCCATAAATAAACAGCTTATTGTGTTCATCGTAATACACCGAAAGACTGGAGCTCCAGGGATCTGCGGCCTTGGAGAGTTTAATCAGATTTTTAATAGAAAATTCTATAGCTGGCTCAAATGGAAAAAATTTCCAGTTGTCATGCCGGTCCATCCCTTCTTCCAGGGGGTCAATGGACTGGTGGTCCAATAGGGTAACCGTCACCTTAATAAACTGACCCTCTTCAGTTTGAAGGCTCGTGTAAAACAAAGTATTGAACAGCTCCCGAAGGATCGGCTCGGAAGGTTTTTTTTCTTTGATCCGCGACCGGCTAAGTTCTCTGGAAACAAAAAAGGCAAGATCGTTTGGCGTAAAATGTTTGGCCATAATCCGGATAATTCGTTAAGTACAAATTTGCCGAATAAAAAGCAGGAAATCAAAATATGCCAGATAAACTTTGGTTTGCATTAAACACCTTATTTTCCGGCAGAAACGATTAAATTAGCCTCATGGCAACAGGACGTGTTATATTTTTTCTCTTTGATGGCGTTCATCTTCTGGACCTTGCAGGTGCAGTAACTGTATTTTATGAATCGGGTTGCTGCGGAAAACCCTATGAACTTTGTTATGTTTCTCCTTATACCCATCCAAATACTTCGAGCGGTCTGGGCTTTAACAATGTAAGCCCACTTGAAGACATAGAGGTCGTTTCCGGTGATATTGTTATTGTGGCCGGAATGGAAATTGCCAGGTGGGACCGCAATGATGATGCACGCTGGATTCCCTGGCTTCAAAAAGCCGCTGCGATGGGTGCATCCATCTGCTCAGTTTGTACAGCGGCTTTTGCCCTTGCCGCCGCTGGCTTACTTGAAGGGCGCCAATGCACTACACACTGGGCCTGGACCAGCACTTTGCAAAAGCAATATCCGGGAATTAAAGTCATAGAAAACAGATTATATGTGAAGAGCGGGAAAATTTATACCAGTGCGGGTATTGCTACCGGTATAGATCTGGCCCTTTTTTTAGTGGAAGAAGAGCACGGAATAGCTTTTGCCTGCAAAGTAGCCAAAGAAATGGTGGTTTACCTGCGCAGAGAAGGTACGGCCCGGCAAGACAGCATCTATCTTCAAAACAGACAACATATTCATCATCAAATACATCAGGTTCAAGACTATATTGTGCAACACCTCAAGCAAAAAATCAGCATCAGTGAACTTGCCCAATTGGTACACCTGAGCCCAAGAACGCTTACGCGTCTATTTAAAACTGCTACAGACCTTACCATTGGACAGTATATTCAGCAGCTTCGGCTGGAAAAAGCATTAAACCTGTTGCAGAGCAATCATAAAATGGACTGGATTGCCCGGGAATGTGGTTATAAAAGCCCAAATCAGCTTCGGCAGCTTGTGAAACAACAAACACAGCTGGCCTGATCCGTGCTTGCTTTGTCCTGATTTGTATATTAAAGCGTTGTAGATTTGTTTCTCATTTATTTTTTATGAAAAGACTACTCATTGCTTTACTTCTTTTTCCAGGTGTTTTACTTGCCCGTAAGCAAACACCCGATGTATTCATTTGTCCGCCATGCTCAGGCAGTTGTGATACACTTTCTTTTGACAAGGCCGGAACTTGCTCAGATTGTGGCATGGCGCTTCTCCACAAAACAACTACTGATGCTCCAAAAGAACATCAAACGACCATTTGTTTTTATCTTTACGAAGGTGTGGAAGTTCTTGATTTTGCCGGTCCAATGGAAGTATTTTCTTATGCCGGTTTTAAGGTGTTTACAGTTTCCAAAAAAAAGGAAGCCTTAACCTCCCAGGGCATTCTCAAGGTCCTTCCAGATTACAGCATCGCTGATGCCCCGCAGGCAGATATATTTGCCGTTTTTGGAGGCAATGACGATGTCGCAGCAGATGATCCTGAGGTGATCTCCTGGATTAAATCACGGGATAAATTCACAAATTCTTATTTTTCAGTATGTACCGGGGCATTCATTCTTGCCAAAGCTGGTTTATTAGACCATCTTCAGGTCACTACCTTTCACCGGAGCATAGAAAACCTGCAAAAGGAAATTCCTACCGCCAAGGTGCTGAAAAATGTAAGGTATATAGACAATGGGCGGATTATTACTACGGCCGGAATTTCTGCTGGTATAGATGGTGCCCTGCACCTGGTTGCCAAACTGAAAGGCAAAGAGGTTGCCTTAAAAATAGCCCAACAGATGGAATATGATAAATATGTACCTGAACAAGGCCTCATTGTTCACTAATTGCAGCGCTCCTTTTATAATTGTTTGAATTTTGCAAGTATTCATTTGAAACGCACAATTGCGTTTTAAAGTTTAGCCCTTAATTTTGTTTCAAACAAAAACTAAATAATGATACAAGCAAAAGGATATGCTGCACAAGATGCACAAACAGATTTAGCGCCATGGAATTTTGAGCGCCGGGAGGTTGGGCCACATGACATACAGATCGAAATTCTGTTCTGTGGTGTCTGTCATTCTGATCTTCATCAAATTAAAAACGATTGGTTTCCAGGCATTTTTCCAATGGTTCCCGGACATGAAATTGTAGGCCGTATTGTAAAAACCGGTGATCATGTCAAAAACTTTAAACCTGGACAGCTTGCTGGTGTGGGCTGTATGGTTGATTCCTGCCAGGTGTGTGAAAATTGCAAAGACGGACTGGAACAATATTGTCTGGAAGGCAGCACACAGACTTACAACAGTAACGACAGAGCAGGCGTGCCTACTTATGGGGGTTATTCCAACTCTATTGTGGTCCGTGAGGAGTTTGTTTTGCATGTTTCTGAAAAGCTTTCCCTGGCAGCCACTGCGCCTTTATTATGTGCCGGGATTACCACCTATTCTCCGCTCAGACACTGGAAAGTGGGTAAAGGTCACAAGCTTGCCGTGCTTGGCCTGGGCGGTTTGGGACATATGGGTGTTAAATTTGGAGTTGCCTTTGGGGCCGAAGTTACTGTATTGAGTACTTCCCCTTCCAAAGAAGCCGCCGCTAAAGAATTAGGCGCCCACCACTTTGTGGTTACCTCCGACCCTGCCCAGCTGGAAGCGGTAAAAGGATCCTTTGACTTTATCCTTGATACGGTTTCTGCGGTACACGATATGGATATGTACTTGTCTTTATTGAGAACCAATGGCACGCACATTTGTGTTGGTGTCCCTTCTGAAGCCTATGCCATTCAGCCCTTTTCTTTATTGGGCGGACGTAAAAGTGTTGCCGGATCTGGGATTGGCGGTATTGCCGAAACTCAGGAAATGCTGGACTTTTGCGCAGAACACAACATTGTGTCTGACATAGAACTTATTGATATTAAAGACATCACAGCGTCTTATGAAAGAATGCTGAAAGGTGATGTCAGATACAGATTTGTTATTGACATGGCCACACTTTAATCTGTTTTCAAAGTTAAAAAAGCCCGACCGGATTTCGGTCGGGCTTTTTTGTTTTAGGCTTTCCAGCTCCTTAACCGCCATTTAATGCTGGTTGCCATTTTTAAAATTGATTTCTTTAAAAGCCTTATTATCTTTATATTAATCATGCGTTTCAAATGACATATACAGATGAAAACAAAGGTTTTGTTGTACTTAATGGCTTTACTTTATTTTTCGGCAGGCCTGGTTCATTTTCTTAATCCTGACTTTTACCTGAGGGTCATGCCCTCCTGGATGCCCCTTAAAAGCACATTGATCTATTTATCGGGTCTTATCGAAATAGTGCTTGCTGTATTGCTGATTATGGATTCCACGAGAAAAGTAGCGGCATGGTTAATCATTGCCATGCTTGTTGTCTATTTACTGATGATTCATATTCCAATGTCGATTGATTTTTACAAAAGCGGGAACAAATATTTTTTAGCCAGCATAGCGCGTCTTTTAGGACAGTTTGTTTTGTTGTTCTGGGCCGCGATTTACACAAAAGACAATTAGCTGATATTTAGCGCCTTTACAATCTGATCGATTAACTCGGATTCCACAAAGGGCTTATTCACAAAACCTGCAAATCCAAGTTTCCGTAAATTGTTTACCTGCGCTGGTTGCGTTTCTCCACTGATCACAATCACTGGCATCCGGTTTAAAGGGGCTTTTAAGCCTTTTATGGCTTTGATCAATTCATGTCCGTCCATCTCGGGCATTTGAAGATCTGTCATCACAATTTTAATGTCTTCGCGGGCGATGATCTCCAATGCCTGTTTTCCGTCAGCAGCTTTAAAAAACTTAATGTTCCATTTGCTGGTCATCATTTCCAGAAACTTCAAATTCAACTCATTGTCGTCAACAGCCAGGATACTAATGCCATTTAACAGGGAAAGCGGGTCTTCAGACACTTGCTTTACGCCATTATCTGTTTGTTGATCAGCTCTTTTGTATGGGATATAGAAACTAAAAGTACTGCCTTTATCTGCTGCGCTTTTTACATGGATTTTTCCACCCTGCAGTTTAACAAACTGTTTGCAGATGTAAAGCCCCAATCCTGTCCCTCTTTTGCCTTTGGCAGAATTGGTCTGATAATATTTTGAAAATAAATTCGCCTGCTGGTCTGCGGGAATACCGGCACCTGTATCTATCACATCCACCTGAAGTTTGTCCTGATCTCCTTCTTTGAATAGCTTTGCCTGTACCGTTACCCCACCTGTGGCTGTATACTTGATGGCATTGCTCAACAAATTGATTATAATTTGCTTTAAACGGAACCCATCGCCAAGCAATACGGCCTCCTTATCTCCTTCAAAATGATAGTCCAGGGACAACTTCTTTTTTGTGGCGCTGAACTCCATACTTTCTATAACTGCCTTTAAAGTAAAATCGGGGTTAAAAGGATCATTATTAATCTTAAACTCACTATTTTCCATTTTTGCCGCATCAAGTGTATCATTGAGTGTGCCCAGCAACATGTCTGAGGACAACCTGATGGAGTCGAGCATATCCGATTGCCTTTTGGATAGGCTCGTTTGGCTAAAAATATATAAAAAGCCCTTAATGGCGGTCAGTGGGTTCCGGATTTCATGGCTCATGTGCAACAGAAGATCCATTTTTTGCTGCGCAATAATTACCGAGCGCTCATTTTCTTTACGCAAAAGGATTTCAGACTTATCGAGTTTAATCACAAAAATGATCAGCAGAGTGGCAAATACCAGGACGAGAAAAAGTGCAACCAGATAGAACTTGTTCAACAAGGCAGTACTTTCTTCATAGCTTTTAAAAGCCATGCTTTTAAACTCATCGGAAATGTTGTAATTAATTTCTTTAAGATCATTGATGATCCTTTCGAGTTCACCTGTAATCCGGGAATTGAGATTAATCAGCTCTCGTTGCATGTTCAGCAACTTCAGATTTTTACCCTGCAGCTCCTGCAGCTTTTTCACATAATTGTCTTTGTCGCGGTCAACAATTTTACGAATGGTCGAATCGACAATTTTATTGGTCTGGTTGTGGTTAATTTCAATAACCCCGGTGCGGTTGCCCCCATCCTTATTGGCTATTGCATCCTTTATCCTCGAAAAGAACCCCTTTCTTTTGACTTCTATTTCCTTTTTTATGGTATCACTTTTGCTTTTGGTGGTTTTATTACTGGCATGAACATCCTTAATATAACTCAATTGAGGCTTTGCCCCTGCTTGTTTAAAATCTGCGTAAACGGTTAACAAAGAATCAAAACTATGCTTTAAAAGCGCCAGTTTATCCGATAGCTGCAGTTTTTTGTAATACCAGTGCTGCACTTTTTTTCTTTGTTCTGCCGACAACCTCGAGGTATCTTTATTTTCTCTGACCAGGGTATCAATTTCATTAAAAGCGCTGGATAACTTTAATTTGTAATTTGTGGCTGCACCAGTGTCTGTGCTGACCATGGATTCCTGAAAATCATCTTCGGCCTGATGTAAAAATAACAGGGCCTGCTGAGGTCTGGCTTCATCACGCTGGGAATGATAGGCTACCTTTGATATGTTCTCTAATTTCTTAGAAATAGAATCCCTTACAATCAGGGCCGCAATGGCAAGTAAAATAGCAAAGGCCAGAAAGGCAAGAAGGATTTTTCTGGATAAAATTTGTGTGTATGTAATTTTCATTAAGATGCATTGGCAAAACAAGTAAAGATATCGCTTCCTTACTGATTAATCAGCAAGTATAACCATTTATCCTGCACAAGACCTGATATTTAACTATTTGCATATTTATTATCTCTAAAAAGAATAATTGATGAGAAAAAATTTCACAGGAGGAAACTGAATTATTTTAAAGGCTTTGCATTTTTTTGTAAAACTGGTTTTTCAAGACTTTCAATCCCCTCCCTGGCAGTCTTGTCCGAAGGATTCAATTGCAACAACTTCTTATAGCTGCTTAAGGCATTTTTTTTATCTCCTTTTTTCAAATAAACCTCTGCCAGTAAATTTAGTGTTTTAACCGATTTGGGAAACAACTTAGTGTTGTGTTCCAGCAAGACCAGGGCATCTTCGTACCTGGATTTAGAGAACAAAAACAAGCCGGCTTTGTACAGCTCAGCATCATCATCGAAATTATAGTCCTGTTCATTTTTTGCTTTCAGGTACTCATAAAATGCAATAATCTGTCTGCCATTTAAGGAGTTCAGCTGCTTTTCGATCTTTATAAAAACAGATCTTTTGGGTAAACGATAGGCCGAGCCATCCAAAATGGCCTGTATCCCTGTATTCAATTCCTGGAGCCTGGCATTTTCCAGATTCGAAAAAAGAATCACTGTCCTTTTTTCAGACAGATCTGATACTTGCAGCACACTATTGCTCAAAAAGGACCCGGTATTGGTGTGCCGGATAAGTTTGTCACCGTTCCAGCTGACATTCTGCTTTCCGGGCTGAGCGGAACCAAAAAGAAATTTAAGTGATTCCGATTTTATAATCTTTAAGCCATACAAGGCTTCGGTCCATCTATAAAAATCATCCAGGGTTAAAGACAGCATCTTATATACCGGTTTGAAGGGTTGATCCTCTGTTCCGTCATTTTTAAAAGCCCTTGCAATCAGTACATCTTTTGAGGTGGGGCTTACCAGTGCATTTTTTAAATTGTTTGGTTTAAAAACATGCTCTTCTAAAAACTTATCAAAAGTCTGTTTACTAATTTTTTCTATAAGCTTTTGTTGAACATATACACTCAGGTCACTGTACTGGTATTTGCTGCCCGGATCAAAATCGAGTTCCTTTATTTCTTTTAAGAGCGCCATACCATCCGGATCATTTTTCGAAGTTGTTTCTTTGCGTTCAGGTATCCCACTGCTCCATTGAATCAGGTTTTTAATACTGATCTTTTCCGCCCATGCCGGCAAATCTGGTAAATACAAGGACAGCTTATCCTCCAGATTAAGCTTTCCCTCCTCTTTTAACAGCATCAGGGCTACCAGGCCAAATTCCCTGGTGAGGGGCCCCAGTACAAACCGGTACTCTTCACTAAGCCTGTTCTTTTTTGAAGCATCTGCGAAGCCCATAGAACCTTTATAAATGACGTTGTCCTGGTCTGCGACAAGCAGGTTTCCATTAAAAAAACCAAACTGGTAATAACGGTCTACCAGGGAATCAATTTTAAGAACTTTTTTATCCTGGGCTTTACTACTGCTGGTCAAAACCAAAGAGAGCAGGGCATAAAAAAGTATACATTTTAAAGAGTCTTTCATAATATTCTCAGCCTGAGTATTCCATTTCAGTACTGACCATCGGCTTAATTCTGTCCTATTGTAACGAATAATAAAGCAAAACCTATATAGGCTAATACTTATCGTCAGCGTTTAATAACACAAACTCTTAGCTTATAGTTTAAAACAAATGCTTTTTTATTAAACAAAGAGAGGCTATAATGACATCATTCAATACTATGTTGTTAACTGAAGAAAAATTTTCTCTCTATAAATCAGTATTTTGAATCTCATTCATCTTTTTTTAGTGTTTTATTTATGCAGCATATAGAAAAATTAATATCTTTGCACTCCTTCAAACAACGAAGATGATTCCGTAGCTCAGCTGGTAGAGCATTACACTTTTAATGTAGTGGTCCTGGGTTCGAATCCCAGCGGGATCACCAAAAGCCTCAGAGAAATCTGAGGCTTTCTTGTTTACAGTAAAACGGATTCGAACAGAAGGGCCGGCCAGGTTCGAAACTGGTTCTTGAGCAGGCTGAGTTCGGGTAAGAGCGAGCGAAAAATCCCAGCGGGATCACCAAAAGCCTCAGAGAAATCTGAGGCTTTCTTGTTTACAGTAAAACGGATTCGAACAGAAGGGCCGGACAGGTTCGAAACTGGTTCTTGAGCAGGCTGAGTTTGGGTAAGAGTGAGCGAAAAATCCCAGCGGGATTATAAAAAACAGTATCATAACTGATAAAAGCCTTGCAAATCAAATGATTGTAAGGCTTTTGTTTTTTATCGAAAATCCTAATATATACATCAAATCACACATACAAACTGAGTGATTCGGTGAGTAAATAACATAGCGGCGTTACGGAGTAAGTAAAAACTCGTGAATGGTTCTCCATGGTGCACATTCCATAGATAAAATTCACCTATCATGCAACGTTTCCTTCTTTACATTGTCTTTTAACGATAAACATTATGATTATTATGAAAAATACCCGCTTAAAGATGTTATTATTTCTTTCCCTGTTTTTACTAAACGCTTCCCTATCTTTCGGACAGCATAAAACCGACATATTACCGCTGTCATCGTTTTTCCCAAAACAGGTAAAAGTATTGTTCGTTGGATCCTTTCATTTTCACTATCCGGGATTAGATGCCCATGTCATTGCCGATAGCAACAAAGTTGATGTGCTTTCCGAATCCAGAAAAAAAGAGGTTACCGAACTGGTCAACTACATCAAGAGGTTCAAACCCACAAAAATCGCCATTGAGGCTTTTCCAAAGTGGGAGTCGACAGAAAAATTAAGGGGTTACAAAAAGGGTGCGTACAGAATGGAACGTGATGAAAGATATCAGCTCGGGCTTCGGATTGCAAATGAACTCCACTTAGATACGATCTATGCAATTGACGATAATCCAATGGTATCAGACCCTGGAAAGTTTGACCCGGTCTACATTAAAAACCTATTCAAAGATTACGACTATAAAAGCGACGACCCTTATAGTAAGATATACGAAAAATGGTACGCTTACGAAGACAAATTGCAGTTAAGACTAAATTTGCTTGACTATTTTAAACACATCAATTCCAGAACTTACCACCAGGCCGGACACGGAGCCTATCTAACAGGAGATTTCAAGTTAGACCATAAAAGAGGTGCCGATGCGCTTACAATGAACTGGTACAGTAGAAATTTGAGAATATTCAGAAACCTCCAAGAAATAACGGAAGGTCCTAAAGATAGGATTTTGGTCATATTTGGAAATGGACATGGTTCCATTCTCAGGCAACTACTGGAAAGCTCACCAGAATATGAATGGGTAGAGTTTGACAAACTAAAATAAGTTGAGCAAGCTAAGTGTGTATTTCGGGGAGTCGAATTAAAAAACACCTATAAGTGTTATTTAAAGGCTGATATTCGAACAGAAGAGCTAAGCTAACTGGTTCACTCCGGTTCCCTAAAGCTTTTTCAGCAGATTATTTCGGCAAATGCGCGATCAATTCAACCTCTAACTTAGAATCCGGCATATACAGTCGTCCTATTTGTACCCATGTAGCTGCTGGAAAGTCCTGCTTGTAAAACTTTTTTCTAACATAATTGTATTTTTTCATTGCCTCGATATCTGTTGTATATAAATTTTCTTTTACAACATTTTCAAAGGTGGCACCATAACTGAATAGTGAAGCTTTTAAAGCGTTATAAACAGATGTAATGCCTTCAGGGCTTATATCATTTGTTACCGCGCCAGAAATGTAAAGAATATTGTCAACTTTTAAAACCTGAGTATAACCAGCAGTAGTATCTTGTTTGGACGCTTTGTTCCAATGCCATTTTTCTTTTTTAATGCTTGCTTCTTGTGAAAAACTCTTAAAAGAAATGAAGAGAAAAGTGGCCAGGATAAAATGTCGCATCATGATTTATTTTAGTTAAAATGTTTCAGCTAATGCCTAAATATCTGAAAGTTTCACAAAATGCGCAACTCACAAAGACTTTGAATCCATTAAAACCATGCTGTAGGCATAAGGCCCCTGCCCCGCATGATTAAGATATTCCTATATTGCGGCGATTTTTATTTTACATTATAGCACATTCCGAAAAAAACATGAAAACAATTGACAAACTCGCCTGGATAGAAATTAAAGATAAATCTATATTATCTACAAAATCTTTAGGAAAAGAGAAGTATTACATTCCAGGGGGAAAAAGAGAGCAGGGAGAAAACGATGAACAAGCATTATGTCGTGAAATTATAGAAGAGTTGAGTGTTGAACTTGAAGCGAAAACGATAAAATACATAGGAACATTTGAAGCACAGGCCGACAGTCATCCCGATGGAGTTAATGTAAAAATGACCTGTTACATGGCAAATTACAAAGGAGAATTGAAAGCATGTTCAGAAATAGAACATTTTGAATGGCTCAAGTATTCTGACAAAGATAAAATCTCTGAGGTTGATAAATTGATATTTGACTTTTTAAAGGAGCAAGATTTAATTGACTAGTAAGCCCCATGTCTAAATCTATTAAAAAAGCTTGTTGGTCCTTGTTATAATTCGAAAGAGTTACCACTTACAACACAGCATTCTACCACCAAAGCCCGGCAATAATAACGGGCTTTGGTTTAGTGTTCTATAGATCATTAAATTTCTCTCATACGTTCGGTTAAAATTACTCAATCTTAGCCGTTCTAAGACGCAGGGAGTTCAGAATTACAGATACGGAACTAAAACTCATGGCAAGTGCAGCGATCATTGGTGACAATAAAATTCCAAAAAGCGGATACAGGAGCCCCGCTGCAACCGGGATCCCCAGAACATTATATCCAAGTGCAAAAAAGAGGTTTCCCTTTATATTGCCCATCACTTTATGGCTCAATAATCTTGCCTTAGAAATTCCATTCAGATCACCTTTGACCAAAGTAATGGCAGCACTTTCAATGGCAACATCTGTTCCTGTCCCCATGGCAATGCCAATATCTGCCTGTGATAATGCCGGGGCATCGTTGATCCCGTCGCCGGCCATAGCAACCTTTTTACCTTCAGCCTGTAGCTTTTTTATTTCATTCAACTTATCCTCGGGAAGCATCCCAGCTTTGAAGCCATTTAAGTTCAGCGCTGAGCTGACTGCTTTTGCTGTATCTTCATGGTCCCCTGTAAACATAATGACCTTTAAACCCTCCTTTTGAAGTTTGCCAATGGCCTCTTTAGCCGATTCTTTTATTTTATCAGAAATGACCACAAAGCCTACAGCCTTCTGCCCTATAGCCAGATAGGAAACGGTCTTTCCCTGTTTTTGAGCTAATTCGACTTGCCCATTCAATATCGGATCAATTTGAGCTTTGACATGCTCCATTAATTTCAGGTTGCCTAAGGCCAATTGCTCCTTTTGAAGCTGACCCACTACCCCTTTACCGGTTACCGCTTCAAAATTGAATATGGGCTGAACAGCGATTTTATGCTCCTGTCCATACCGTAAGGTAGCTTGTGCCAAAGGGTGTTCACTGCTGTTGTTTAATGCCACTATTTTTTCAAGAAGCTCCATTTCGGTAAAACCGGGATCTGCGCTAACGATTTTTTCAACGGAGGGTTTACCTTCAGTTACTGTCCCTGTTTTATCAATAATGACCACATCAATGGCATTCATTTTCTCTAATGACTCTGCATTTTTAATCAGCACACCTGCTTGTGCACCTTTTCCTACGCCCACCATTACCGACATAGGCGTAGCAAGACCAAGGGCACACGGACAGGCAATGATCAATACCGCAATGGCATTTACAAAAGCATAAACATAAGCCGGCTCAGGCCCATAGATGGCCCATATCATAAATGTGGCTATAGCGATCAATACCACAACAGGAACAAAATACCCTGAAATTTTATCCGCCATTTTTTGAATGGGTGCTTTGGACCTGCTCGCAGAATTCACCATTTCAATAATCTGTGACAGAAGTGTCTCTGAACCAACTTTTTCGGCAATCATGACAAAACTTTTATTCCCATTAATTGTACCTGAACTAACTTTATCCCCAGGCTGCTTCTCCAGGGGAACAGGCTCACCGGAAATCATGGATTCATCGACAATGGCTTCACCTGATTTAATACTCCCATCTACAGGTATTTTCTCTCCGGGTTTCACCCTTAACAGGTCTCCTTTTTGAATGTCCTCAATAGCTACTACCGTTTCGTTTTCACCCTGTATTCTGGTGGCTGTGTTCGGTGCTAATTTCAGGAGCTCCTTAATGGCACTGTTGGTTTTACCGTGTGCCCTGGCTTCTAAAAGCTGCCCCAACAAGACCAGGGTAAGAATGACCGTTGCAGCTTCAAAGTACACGTACACTGTTCCATGGTGGGTCTTAAACTGATCAGGAAAAATTCCCGGAAAGAGCAGGGCGACCAGACTAAAAAGCCAGGCCACCCCTGCACCAATGCCAATTAAGGTAAACATATTCAGCTTCCAGGTCTTTACAGATTGCCATGCCCGCTGAAAGAACATCCATGTTGCATAAAAAACTACCGGGATGGAAAAAACAAACTGAACCCAATTCCAATATTTTAATTCCATTAGCCTAAAAATCGGATTACCAGGAATCATTTCTGACATTGCAATCAAAAATATAGGAACAGTAAAGACCGTTGCTATCTTAAATTTCCGTAAAAGCGTTTCATAAGTTTTATCTTCCTGTTCTACATTAACACCTAAGGGCACCAGGTCCATTCCGCATATTGGGCACGCGCCGGGCTTCTCCCTGATAATTTCCGGATGCATGGGACAGGTAAATTGCCCCCTGTGGTCAGCGTTGTTTATTTTTGTATGATGAACTGGATGTAAATGTTCCATGATGTGATGAGGATTAGGTTAATAATTCAATGTTAGCCCAGCGCCATAGCCCATGTCGCTGTCATAGTGGGTAGATAGTCCAAAATATTTTGTAACAATATATCTCAAACCAGCCATATATTCTTTATCTGTATTGACCATAAATTGAAAACGAAGTCTGCTGGATACCGGAATATCTTCCCTGCTCAGCTGGAACCTCACATTTCCTTTATGATCAACAGATGCATCTGCTACAATCAGCATGGGTAAAGTATACTGCAGGCCCAAATGAAACACCTGCCTGAAGTTTTTGGTGTTTCGCTGTCCGAAAAGATTATCTCCCGGTGCTACAGATTGCCCGAAAATATTCTTGTCTGAAGGATCTATGGTCCTCTTTCTAAAGTCCCAGCCTATGTATGGGAAAAGCCATTGATTTCTTCCCAAGTATCTTCCAAAATGACTTTCAGTTTCATAGCCCATCTCTTTATCAAAACCAACCCGCCATTCGGTTGTAAACCGGTACCGGGTATTGGCCAGCATGATCTGTCCGTCACTGCCATTGCTTTCAATTCCAATTCTGGCCATGGGATGAAATTCCCTGTCATCACTAAACAATTTGCGCTGGGCCAATTTAGGATTAGGAATTTCGGGATTGGGCGCTGAGTTTTCATAGCTGAATACCCGACCCATACCGCTCATCATATGGTAAAGAATATGGCAATGAAAAAACCAATCGCCGCCAGGTTCCCTTGCCGCAAATTCGATCGTATCCCGCTCCATTGGCATAATGTCAATGATATTTTTCATTGGTGCATACTCACCTTGCCCGTTAACCAACCTGAAGTCATGCCCGTGCAGGTGCATTGGGTGACGCATCATACTGTTGTTGTATAAAATGATCCTTACGTTTTCACCTTTTTTTATCAGGATTTTATCGCTTTCCGAAACCGTCTTGTTGTCCAAAGTCCACACATAACGGTTCATATTACCCGTAAGGTCAAATTTCAATTCTTTCCATGGACCAGCCGGCAAAGTCGTTTTCTTCGGGGCACGGAGCATCGCATAGTTCAAAGTAACGATATCAGAGTTGTCGGTTCCCATATTCATTCCAGCCATGCTTTGATCATTTGGCATCTGCATACCAGGCATTTCGGCTTTTTTTGCTTTCCCTTTACGGTGTTCTTCGCCTGTTACTTCTGGGTACATGACCGTGTTCATATCCATGACCTGGTTCTGCATCTTCATACCTTCCATTTCCACCATGTTACCACCCATATCCATCATGTCATTCATCATTTTCATTCCTGCAAAGTATTTCAACTTTGGCAGCTTCTTCGCTGAGACTTTCTCTCCCCTGCCCAACCAAAGTGATGCCGATTTGGTCCGGTCTTCGGGTGTAACTAAAAACTCATAACTTTTATTTTCGGGAATGGTCACCACCACATCATAGGTTTCAGACACCGCTATAATCAGCCTGTCCACTTCAACTGGTTCCACATCATTTCCATCTGTAGCAACTACAGTTATTTTACCACCTGAATAACTCAGCCAGAAATAATCCGATGCCCCACCATTGGCAATCCTTAACCTCACCTTATCGCCTGCCTTAAACTGTGGCTGAACATTCTGGTTCTTCCCATTAATCAAAAATGTGTCATAGTACACATCACTTACATCCATGGCGTTCATCCGTTTCCACTCGTTGCTTAGTTTTGTTTTAAAGTGGCCTGTTCCAATGGCCTCTGCATAACTTTGGGTCGTGCCTTTTTGAATGGCAAACCAATCGTCGGCATTTTTCAGGCGCCGGTGAACCTCTTCCGGTTTCATATCGGTCCACTCGCTGATCACTATAGGAACAGTTGGAATATCCCATTCTTTCTTTTTGTTGATAATGAACGCGCCATACATACCAATTTGTTCCTGCAATTCGCTATGGCTATGATACCAGTGTGTACCATGCTGAACGATGGGAAACTTATATACATAGGTAGAATGAGGCTTAATCGGCATTTGTGTAAGAAAGGGAACCCCATCCATTTTATTTGGCAAAAACAAGCCATGCCAGTGTAAAGAGGTCTCTTCATTCAGTTTATTGTGCACATAGATCAATGCCGTATCTCCTTCAGTAAAAGTTAATGTCGGCATAGGTATTTGCCCATTTACAGCAATTGCCCTTTTCGTTTTTTTTCCATAGGTTACCGTTGTATCTGCAACGTAGAGATCGTAACGAACGGTGCGTGGTGGCACTTTCATTTCCTTCTTGTCCTGAGCAGAGGCTACAGTATAAAGAATCAATAGAAAGGCCGTTAATATGTTTTTCATAACTTTATGATTTGTTTTTTGGTGATGAAGCGATCGGTAACCCGTTTTTTGTTTTCTGTAGGTGTCCTGGTGATGGCTTCATTTCTTTAGTGATCAGATCAGTTAGAGATTCTTTTGTTTAAGCTATCTTTTGAATCCTGGGCCCAGTTTATCATTATCTTCTTTTCTGCATCACTCAAAACAGCATTTCTATGGATCAGCGTATAAGAAGATAAAGGCATTGTGCCTTCTTTTAGACTATTCTCCACAGAACGTAATTTATTTTGCTGTTTTCTTGGACTGTAGCTGCCAAATTCATTAAAATTTAACTGCTGTTTCGCAGATTGTATGTGGGCATTCATAAACCAATGTATAGGCTGTATATAACCGTACCATGGATAATCTGTATGATTGCTGTGGCAGTCATAACAGGCTTTTTTTAAAATTCCCTGAACTTCTTCCGGCATGGCAAGTACTTTAGAAATGTCATTGGGCATAACCTGCCCGCTTTGATTGCGGGCAGGTTGTATAAGCTGTATCATTATAAAA
The DNA here is from genome assembly GCF_003208655.1 of Pedobacter nutrimenti. GTDB lineage: Bacteria > Bacteroidota > Bacteroidia > Sphingobacteriales > Sphingobacteriaceae > Pedobacter > Pedobacter nutrimenti. The sequence continues at coordinate 667,440 of NZ_QKLU01000001.1, forward strand.
ACCACCAATAATCCCAGCGATATTTTCTTTATGCCTTTCATTTTTATGGTTTCAACTCCTCTTTAAGCGAACCGCAAGTCGGCATGGTTTTTCCCATATAAGGATTTTTAATGTCCTTTACTTCGCTTAACCAGATTGCCCCTTTATCGTTATTGTACATTGGACATTGGTCAACATACAAAAGTTGAGGACTTCCAAGTAATTTAACCAAATCGTACATATCCTTGCTCAACATATCGAAATGTTCACGTTGATGTATAATATTTCCGGCATTGGACCCTATGTGTTCGGCATGTTCTTTAGCATCATCATATATGTCACTATATGCTTTATCCTGCTGGGGTGTTAAGGATTTTTTATCGAAAGCTGCAAAGGCCACAACCATTTCTTTTCCGGCAGCAGCTGCATCTTTATCATTGTCAGCTGTAAAGGCGTTTTTTAGCTTTAGGTATGCATTTAATATTGCTGCAGCAGAACTTCCTTTTTCTGAGGAAACCGATGTAGCAGCGGTTTGAGTTTTTTGACCTCCGTTAGAACAGGCGGCTAGAAATAATAAAGAAAAAACGAGGCTATAAATTAATGTTTTCATTGTATTTTTTAATAAAAATATTTTTAATGATGAATAACCTGCTCAAGGAATACAGCGCATAGGCTTCGCCTGTAGCAGAATGATTTAATATACCCTGAAGTCAATTGTACAGCCGGCCCCACCAAATAAATAGGAAGCTGTACAATTAACAAACAGAATTACTTTAAAGTTTCCTTAACTGAGCCGCAGGTGAGCATCTGTTTACCGAAATAAGGGTTTTTGATGGCTGGGTTATCAGATAGCCAATAACTCTTTTTCATTGGGCAATAATCATAATAAATGGCCTCATTAGTCAGCTTTACAGCTTTGGCCAGTTTAAAAAGATTGGCAGAAAAATTAGCAAAATGTTCTCTTTGGTGAGCAATATCTTTTGTTTCTGAGATGTGTTTGGCATCAAATGCGAGTTTGTCCTGAAGCCCCATAAAAGCAGTCATTTCTGCTGCAGGCATGGATTTCATATTTATACTACCTAATGTTTTAGAAAATTCGCCCGCTTTAGACGCTGCCAGAGTTGCATCGGCGTTTACCAGTGCATTTTTGATGTCGTAATAGGTGGTTAATAAAGTTGTTGCCTGGTTGCTTTGAGCAAAACCTGGCTTGATCGATACAGTTGCCACTAAAGCAATGATTAAAAATATCTTTTTCATGGTGTAATTATTTAATGTTTATACTTATTTCCGCACATGGCAATAACCATGTACATGTCTTTGTGCGCCTGGAGCCCTAACAGCGCCCTGGCAAAACATTAAATCTTATATCTGAAAACTTTGAATCACTATGCGGATATCCCTGTTGGGCGGCCGCTCCTTCTGATCTGCAAAGATGTTCTCCTTAAGTTCAGTACTTGCTACCCGAACCCCTAAAGAATAAGAATAATCAGGCAGCCATAAGACTGGTAAAACCACCTGCACTTTACCACTTTCAGGAACCAGTTTGCTTTGAGCGACCAGATCATTGACTAAATTTTTACAGCAAGGATCTTGTTTTGAAATATTCAAGCCGGATACAGGGGCCGTTTTGTGCTCATGCACGTGTGCATGCGCATGGTCATGGTCATGATCTTTATGGCCGCTAGGCTCCATTCCCAAAGCACAGCCGAAGCCCACAAGGGTGTGGAGTAAAAATAGGACCAACAGAAATACGGCTTTACTTTTCATGACTATACAAATCTAGTCCATGAACGCAAAATTAAATTTACATAATTCCGTATATAACTTACATCATTTTGAGCGACATTTTACCTGATGGATTTTATTGACCACACCAGCAGGACAATCCCACATCTATATAGGAATTTTGGGCAGTCAGAAAACCATGCATTTTATTCCAGCCTTCCGGACTTAATATCGATTTAAATTACCCGTAAGATTTTAAGCCTAACTGTTGAAGCTTATTTTTATCCTCACTTATACCTGGTCTAAAAACTATTTCCATTCAGTAGTAATGCTAAGTTAAGCCGAAGATATAGAATTACAATAATTAAATTGAGGTAGAATTCCTGATCAAACAAAAAAATCTATTTCAATCTTTGCCCTTTTTCTTTAAGATTTCCAATTCATTAAGAATATCACTTAAAATATCAAATCTGGCTTTTCCAAAATCGGGGTTTTTATCGGTTGATTGGATGCAATTTGAAAAGTAATAGACATTATCCCTGGTTGTAATATACCCTACATACCAACCAACATATTGTTGATCTTGTTTACCTAAACCTGGTTTTCCTCTCATAACAGAACCTAAGGTATCTTTAACAATCATAATGTCCTTTACAATATTCATTGATCGCTTTGAGAAAGGAAGTTTGTTGTCATGAAGTCTCCTCAAAAAATCAATTTGTTCATTGGGGCTAATCCTAAGTTTTCCAGACAACCAAAAAGCATCAATGCCTCCTGCGATATCAGCGTTACCATACCTGGCCTTCTCTAACCAGCTCTTCATCCTATCTTCACCTACATGTCTTGCCAACTCCTGGTAATACCAAACTGTAGAATTTTTAAATGCATTTTTCATGTCTGTATCTTTATTCCATGCCGGAAGCTGACGTTCCTTTCCATCCCATTTAAGAATGGCATGTTCGTCTTTAACAAATCCAGTTTCTAAGGACACCAATGAATTGCATATTTTAAAAGTAGAGGCTGGTGTAAATGGCTCAACTATTTGCTCTTGGTTATATATAGTATATCGGTCATTCTTTTGGTCATACATAATGAATGAACCATTTACTTTATATTTATCATAGAATCTTTTAAAATCTTCCCGGATTATTTTGGATGATCCGGGCTTAAAAGAAACCAGTAAAACTAGGCTTGCGATCGTAACTAAAGAATATAGTTTTATAAATTTCATGCTGTTTTCAAGAATAATTAACTTTATTTTGGTTTTTTATACACTACAGAATATGTAGCTCCCTGAAAATTTTCATTGTAATTTCCTTTCTGCACTTACCGAATCCCAGGTTAATATCTGCCATGTCTTTAATCAAACGTGTTGCAAAAAAATATACATTTCCTTTACGCTCCACATATCCAATCCACCACCCTGTGTCTTTGCCTCTATCTCTTGTCCACCCTGTTTTAGCCCTTATGGTATAGTCTTTGGTTTTTGTTTCAATCATCATTTTTTTGAGTATTCCAAAAGAACTTTTTTTAAAAGGCAGGCTTTCTTCATAAACACCACGCAATATTTCTACCTGGTTAACGGGAGAAATCGAAAAATCTCCAAAATTCCAAAAGTCAGGGTCATTTACTGAAAGATCTGCATTGCCATATTTACTGGCTTCAAGGTATTTTTTATATCTTTCTTTACCGATTTTCTTCGCCATTTCAACATATGCCCAACCTGCTGACAGCCTAAAAGCATCCTTCATGCTCATATCATGATAAATATCCGGGCGATAGCCGTATTTCAAGGTATCTGTTGAGCCCGGCCATTTGATTATTTGGTTTTCATCAACAGCGATACCTGTTTCAAGAGCGATCAGCGTATTTATAATTTTAAAGGTCGAGGCCGGTAAACTCGGTTTATTGCTATCTGCAATATCACTGGATATCCATTTTTTCTCCTTTAAATCATATATGGTGATACTTCCTTTGATCTTACAATCCTTAAAAGGTTTTTCAAGATTGACCTGGGCCTTAGACTGGCTGACCAGTATATTGATCCATAACAGGATTAAAATTAATTTGTTCATCCAGTCAGTTTGTTAAAAGTTGAATTTTATTCCTCATTTGATCGTTTCATCTCAAAGAGTGTAATGTACAAAGTAATCCACATAATTGTCTACTACCCCCAAAATCTTACAAACATTTAATACCCCTTGTTTTCGACTAAAATGTTTATTCCAGCGGAATCAACAAAAGCCTCAATTTACATTGAAGCTTTTGTTGCTAAGAACTATTAAAGAATTTGATTTGTCCCTCCCCTTGTCCGTCTATTTCAATACGGTCTCATAAACTGCAGTCAACAAGTTTTGTCTCATTTTAGAATTTCTTTGGTTTAGAAGTATGATTACACCCCAATTTTTTTCCCTGTTATAAAATATAATTGAAGACTGTCCCATAGAATCTCCTGATTTCAAATAAATCGTGTTTTTATCATCAGCTACAATGTTTGTCCCTAAGCCCATTTCTCTGTTTTTATCTTTGTAGAAGGTTTTTTCGGTCAGGATGGCTGCTTTTCCAATTGCAGTTTTTTTATCTAAAACCGCTTTTAAAAAGGTAATCATGTCAGAAGTATTGGATTTTATCAATCCGGCAGGTGCTGTAACATTCCAGTTGAAAAATTCCTGCGTACCACCATTTGGATTATGGCCTGCTGTCCTGTTTTGTACATTAAAATCTTTTGTTAGCGTATTTGTCATCTTTAATGGTGTTATGATTTTTTTTCTTATAATTTCATCATAACTTTTGTTATACAGTTTTTCCAAGATCTGTCCCAGTAAGGTATACCCAATTGTAGAATAACGATACTTGCCATAATCTTTTAGCTCAGTACAATTATTAATTATAGTGATCAATGTTTCTTCATTGACTCCGGTTAAAGGTTGTTGCGGATTTTGTTCTATTAATTTTCCAAAATCTATGTCTGGCAAACCAGATTGATGAGATGCCAGGTCTGAAATTTTTATTTTATTCTTAAGGTTTTCATTTAAAACGTAACCCTTTGGCAGGAAACCGTCGATATAATCATCAAGTTTAATCCTATGCTCTGCAACCGCTTGGGCGATTAAATTTGAAGTTAAAATTTTAGTAATCGATGCGATTTCAAATATGGAATTTTTGTTAATTGCCATTCCAGTGTCTGCATTTAACTGACCATAGGCCGTATAATATGCTTCATTGTTATTGATAAAACCAACACTGATGCCCACCTCTGGATTTTTTTTATAGTTATCCTTTATAATGGAATCAATTTTTTTGGTAAAGGTTTGTCCAAAAGAAAAATTGCTTATTAATAATAGCCCTGCTAAAAGTTTTAATGACGTTTTCATTGTATCGTATTTTAGGTTAAAAATTATTTCGATACAAATATGTGGAAGAGGGTAACGCCATGCGACCGAGTAAAAACACTCGTACTCATTTGTTTTAAAAAATGGGTACGAGTATTTAAAAGTACGCGTACGAATAATTACAAACAGCTACATTACACGTGTTTACAATAAGATACAGATGCATTTATGGTATATTTTTGGTCTGATGTAATTGTTAAACTTTAGTCTTAAATTTGAGTTGAGGTTTTAAATCCTTGTTAAAGGCTAAAATCAATACTCTTGGGAAGCACTTTAAGGCAGACAGATGGACCAAAATTTAACCTACAAAATTATAGAACCCGGCAAACCGCTCTCGGACTTCGTAGATAGCTTTTGGTTTCTGTGCAATCAGAGCGATCGGGATATAGAAACAACAGGACTCCCAGATGGTCGCATTGATTTATCCCTGGCCAAATCGGCAGCGGCCCCTTTCCGTATTGTGCTCCTTGGTTTAAATACGAAATATGATCAGGCTGTTATACCAGCGCATACCCGCATGTTTGTCATTAGTTTTAAATTGCTTGCGGTAGAATATATTTTTCATGAAACCATTTCAGACATCCTGGATTATGGTAAAACTTTCTCCTCCGATTTTTGGGGCTTTTCGGAAAACGACCTGCAGCATTTTGAGTCTTTTGTGCAAAAGGCTACCCAAAAAATTGAATCACTTTTACCTAAAGAAATTGATAAACGCAAACAAAAACTATTTGAATTGATTTACACTTCAAAAGGCGCTGCGACGGTCAAAGAACTTTCCGAAAAGGTTTTTTGGAGCAGCCGTCAAATTAACCGTTATTTCAATCAGCAGTTTGGTCTTTCCTTAAAAACCTATTGTAACATTCTACGTTTTCGGGCTTCTCTGGAACACATTGCACAAGGAAAACTTTTTCCTGAAGAACACTTTTTCGACCAGACACATTTCATTAAGGAGATAAAAAAATTTACTGGTGTGGTACCTAAAGAGTTATCCAAAAATAAAAACGACCGATTTATACTATTATCCTCCCTCACTTCAAAATAATTTTGCATCATAAGTTTAAAACAGAAAATGATGTTACTACAAAATAAAAAAGTCGCCATTGTTGGCGGTGGAATGAGCGGGTTAACACTGGCCCGCCTTCTGCAAATGCAAAATATTGAAGTTAATGTATACGAAAGAGACGTAAACCGGGATGTCCGTGTTCAGGGATCTACCCTCGATTTACACGAAGGTTCGGGCCTGGAGGCGATGAAACGTGCCGGTTTGACTGAGGAGTTTTACGCCCACCATCGTCCAGTTGCATCAAAAATGCGTATCGTAGACGGGGCCCTGAACATAAAATTTGATGATCATGACCACGTAAAAACAATTACAGAAGACCGTCCGGAAATTGACCGTGCCCCACTGAGGGATATCCTGCTAAACTCCCTGCAACCAGGAACAGTAGTATGGGACAGTCATTTTGTTTCTATGGAAGAACAAAATGAAGGCTGGATTTTAAATTTTAATAATGGCAGTACTGCATATGCAGATATCGTGGTTGCCGCTGATGGCGCCAATTCTAAAATTCGTCCTTACCTTAGCGATACCAAAGCAATCTATTCGGGTATTACATTAATTGAGGGCAATATTTATGATGCTAAAAATAACGCCCCAAACCTTTTCGAATTTACCAAGGGAGGCAAAGTAATGGCCTTTGAACGGGAGCATTTTATAGGATATGGTACAAAAGGCGATGGCTCTATGATGTTTGTGGCGAGTTTTAAAGCACCCGAACAATGGACAGTAGAAAACGGTATTGATTTCAGGAACAAAGAACAGGTTTACAACTGGTTCAAAAAAGAATTTGACAGCTGGAGTGAGCAATGGCATGAATTCTTTTCAGGTGATGAAGTCAATTACATCCTGCGCCCACAATACTATTTTCCACTTGACCAAAGCTGGGAAAGCCGGCAAAACCTCACGATGATTGGCGATGCCGCCCATCGTATGCCGCCATTTGCAGGTGAAGGCGCAAATGTAGCCATGCAGGATGCCTTCGAACTGGCCGCATGTTTAACTGGCAATCAATTTTCCGACCTGAAAACGGCCATTTCCCATTTTGAAAAAGAAATGATTACAAGGGCGGCAGAAGCTACACAAGAAAGTGTAGAAAATGGCGAAAAGATGCACTCCAAGCTGGCATTGGAACAAATGCTTGGTTTTTTTATGCAAGTAAAAGAATAACACTAAAAAGGAAGTCGTTTACAGGTCGCAAATGACTTCCTTTTTTAATTCTTGGGAAACCCATTTCTATTCCGTTTTTTTAAGAGACTGGCCGACATTTAAAGTGCCTTCTTTGATTTGGGTCAGTTTAGGCCCCTCACGATATAGCTTTTCGAGCTGCCCGTTCAAATCAGCTAAGCCCAGGTTCAGTTGATCTTCATTGAGCGCATCCAATACCCGCTCTACATCTACCAGTACTAACAATACTTCCCTGTAATTTGTCTGAAGTGCATTCACAATTTTTTCAAGATCCGTTATTTTCTTTTCGATTTCGGCAATATCCGATCTGTTGCGCAACGACCCCAGGAACACCCTCTTCAAATCGTGCCGGTTGCCTTTCATTTCAGCGAGTTCCCTGGAATACATATCCAGCTGTTTGTATACCTCCTCATCCTTATGCTTATAATCCTCTATCACACTTTTCACCAAGGCCTTGCGCATTTCTGAACTTCCCACAACAGCAACTTTCGCCGATAAAAGTACCTGCCGTAACTCGGCCTGGTCTGTAATGGCTTTGTCCTTATAATTGGGATCATTGAGTTTGTTTTCATCAAAACCTCCTTCAGGACTTGGTGTCTCCCATTTTTCTCCATCCCAGGTCACATCCCCTTTCATCAGGTATTTACCTAATGTCCATTGCTTAAATTCGCGTTCATACAAGACCTTCTGGTACACGTGTAGTGCTTTTGCCTTAATTTGTATACCCAGGGCAGCGGTAATCACAGGGCCAATTTCGTACGATATTTTAATCGGATCTCCCGGAACAGTTTTAATGCTGGTATTGATAAATTGTAACCCGCCTTTAATGGAAAAATCGTTCTTGAATTCGCCCTTCCCCCTGGCAAACAGTCCTGCGGAAATTGCCATCAGCAACTGGCTGCCTACCTGTACACCCGCCGATAAAGTCGCAGATACACTTGCGTTCAGCCCTGCTTTACCTTTAGCATGCCATGGTGGTTGTTCTTTATGGGGTTTACTTAATTCTCCTTTTAATATGGCTTCTATAGATGCGGCAACATCGATATCCACAAAGGCCTCCAAACCTGGCATAATGGGAATGGGCAAAGACAATACAGGAATTTTGGTTTCGTGCTTAAACTGACCATCAAGTGATCCTTTTTTATTCTTAAAATCAAGCTCTGTTTTTACGCCCATCATAGACAACGAAATACTCGCTACACTTGGTTTACCCATTTTTATAAAGGGCGCAGTTCCCATAATCCTGAGCTCCGGTACAGTAAAGGAACCCTCAGGAGTCACTTTCAGCATATCCGCCCAGGTGAAATCACCTGCACTTGTACTTTTCTCCATCAAACCAGCTTCTTTGGTCGGCTCTTCGTTTGATTTTTTATAACTCAAGGTGGCCTCATCAGCATGCAGCTGCTTAATGCTACTTTTAAACTCCGGATTAATCACATCCAGGCCAAGCTTACCGTATTTCAAACTCAAAGAACTCGCCGATATCTTAAATTCTCCTTTTTTACCTGCTGCCTTATTATATTCCATTTTCAACTGCTCTGTTTGGAAAAGCAGGTCAGCTATGGTTATTTTAGGTGTACCTGAGAATGCGAGATCCAATGCACCTCCTTTTGCAACTTTTCCACTGAAGGCAGGGTTATCCAGAAAAAACACCCCATCAATAATCTGGAACTGGCCCAATGCTGCAATACTCAGATCAGCCTTGCTAAACTTTCCATTTTTATCCATTACCAAACCCATGCCCACGGGAAATTCACGACCTAACGCATTTACTTTCCCATTGGCCTCCCAGGCAACCCCTTCCTCTTTGCTCCACTGGCCCCCTATGGAGGCAATTTCTACCGTACCGTTCGCTATTGAAATGTCTTTAACCGCTATACCAAGGCTCTGCAACCCTTTGTCGGTAACCACCAGATTACTTACCACCACTGAACCTATTTTAAAAACATTGGCCAGTTCTCCGTTAATGGTTAGCTGCGCTAAAGGGATATTCAAATAAACACCCCCATTCCAGGGAAGAATTACCTCATTTCCACTCTTGGCCTGTAAATCTTTGTCAAATAAATGGATACTGAAATTAAAAGGAACTGATAATCCGCCTGGACTGGCGGTCTGCAGCTCTTTCGTTTTTTTCCCTTTCTGTACTTTTGGTTTGCCCAATTGCATTTTAAGAATGCTCGTATCCATGGTAAACAATGTGTCCATTTTGGGTTGCGGGCTTTCTTCTTTAACCGGGCCAGTACTGCTAACCGTTTCTGCTCCTGATGATGCGCCTGAAGATGAAGGAGAAGCCCTCCATTTGTTAAACAGAAATGAGGCAGGACTGCTGGTCAGTCCTTTAAACCACTCCATCAGAAGGGTCATGGAAGCCATCGGGTCCGAAACAAAAACAGTATCTATAATCCATTCTGCATTATCGGGGGACAGCTTTGGCTCCATCCAGGCCAAAAACTTACGCATCCCCTTACCCATCGCAAAAACAATAAGATTCTGAACAGGTTCAGGTAATAATTTAAAGATTCTGTAAAGCCCTTGCAAACCAGTATAGACCGGTGATGCATAAGCCATTACCTGACTAATGAACTCACCGGAGAGTTTCGAATAGGCCCAGGAAATCCAACCATCTGCAGCCGGTTTACCAACGGAGTAATCAAATGCTTTAAGGGCTATGATAATTACATCCTCCCATTCCAGTTTTCTGACCTGGCTGCGCAATATTTTAAGCAGCATGTCGGTACTCATATCACCGGTTTCTTCTCCTGAAATCACTGCTGCAACAAAACCATTTGGCTGGATGACCAGTTTTCCGCTATACAACTGTACAGTTCCACCTGCGCCATAAGCACCGGACCAGCCAGCCGAAGGTATATCAGTCCTATGGCTGTCCATCTTCTGTAATGCCCTTTCGCCCATTACATCTGCTTCCCGCTCCAGATGCAGATCATTGTTAATCAGGTCGTTTTTCATTTGCAGGGTTGGTTGTACCCTTCCTTGTTTTTGTTGTACAACGTGCCATGCCTCATGGGGAAGGTATTTTTCCTGTCCGGGGCCAAGGTGTATATCCGTACCTTTAGCATATGCAAGCGCCTGTAATTCTGAAGGTTTAGATGAATTATAATGAACTTTCACTTCATCCATACCTATACCTGAAAGCTGCTCGATTCCTTTTTTTAAGTGGCCTGGTAAACCCGTACTGTTCTGTTCTTTTTGCAAAGGTGCAGGTCTTTTTATTGGAGGGCCTTGTGTAGCTTTTTCTTTTCGCTGAGTGGTTTTATCCCCTACATAATTGTCTGCTAATGCCTGATAAGTCCTCAGCTGCTGTACAGCAGGGCTCTGGTTCATCGCTTCCTTTAATTTCCTTTGCGTAATGGCTTCCGGTCTGTCATCTGTAAAGGTAGCTGCAGCTCCTTCCCTGCTACTTTTCTGAACAGCAACAGGTTCTTTATTGGGTTTATTCTGCTGGATTTTGTCCGAATGTACACTCATTGTGAAATAACAATTGCGTAACAATTTACAATTAAATTTCTAATTAAATCTATTCCTTTACCATTAATGAAACTCATCTACTTTTTGCATCAGTTTTATGTACCATATTAAATTGCCTAGATTTGGCATACAGGTACAATTTTTGTAAAAATTATCAGTACAGATATGAGGACATATAAATTTGAGGTGTTTACTGCGGTCATTGAAAAACAAATCCGGGAAGGTATTTTAAAACCCGGTCAGAAACTGCCCTCTATCCGTGAGTTGAAAGATCAATATCAAACCAGCATTAGCACCATACAAAATGGTTATGAGCACCTGGTTATTCGCGGACTGGTAGAAAGTATTCCAAAATCAGGTTATTATGTTCGCAGCAGACCAGACATCGCAGCCCCTCAGGTAAAAACAAAAAAACTACCGGTGGTAAGAGATGCCATTTTCAAACATCATCTTGGGTTAACTACTTCACTGAGGTCCGGGCAGAAGTTTTCTGAATTTAATGTAACCGCTCCCGGAGACCTGTTGATACCACAAAAATTGCTACTCAGAACCATGCAGCAGGTGATCAGGGCGCAGGGTGCAAATTTATTGCGGTATTACCCCCCCGGCGGTTCCATAGAACTAAAGGACCAGATCATTAAACGGGCCGTGGCTTACCAGACCATTATTGATCCCGCAGAACTCCTGATTACCGATGGCGCTTTACAGGCCCTTTACATTGCTTTAGCTTCTGTTTGTAATGCAGGTGATGTTATAGCACTGGAAAGTCCTTGCGTTTTTTCGGTACTGGAAGTAATAAAAGTGCTGCAACTAAAAGTAATTGAAATTCCTGTTGATCTCCGGACTGGCTTTGATGTCGATTTTTTGAAAAAGGCTTGTCAAAACAATACCATTAAAGCAGTCGTTATCACACCAAATTTCCATAACCCAACAGGTTTGTCGTTAAACGACGATCAAAAACAAAATTTACTTGTTGTTGCCCGTCACTACCACATCCCCATTATTGAAAACGACATTTATGGGGATCTGAACTTCAGCGGGCTAAGGCCTTCAACGATAAAAAGCTTGGATGACAGCGGACTGGTGCTCTCCTATTCTTCTTACGCAAAGACACTGGCTCCCGGATTACGCCTGGGCTGGTTAGCTGCAGGAAAATTTACGCAGCGTGCCGAACAGATAAAATTTGCAATGGGGAGTACGGTTTCACCGGTATATCAGGAAACCATAACCCGTTTATTGTCAACTAGCAGCTATGACCGGCATGTCCGGGCTTTTAGAATGCAGCTAGCCAGAAATGCCTACTTAGCCATCAGCTTATTAGCGGAATACTTTCCAGAAAAAACGGTTATAGCAACACCTTCAGGAGGTTATAACCTTTGGGTAAAATTGCCTGATACTACTGATGTGCCACATTTTTACCAACAGTGCGAAAAAATTGGCATAAGGTTTACCCCGGGATATACCTTTTCATTTTCAGGCGCTTTTGACAAACATTTCAGGTTGGTCTTTGCAGATAAATTCTCAGCAAAAAAAATTGAAGCCATTAAACTTGCCGGACAGCAATTGGAACAACATCTGCACAGATAGATTGGCATCATAACAAGGCTTTAGTTCAATCTTTTCCTTTGGATGTCAATGATTTGTGCAGGTTTGCAACCGCCCGGCTCGTTCGTATGTCTAATTGTTGCCAGTCTAAATCAATTGGCTTATATATTATGAACAAATCTGCATTGACATTCATGTGTTTTATACTTTTCATTTTAACCTCATTTGCGCAGGGACTGAAGCCACAAAAATCAACAAACAGCTTAATTCACGAATCTATTAAACTTGAAACGGATCATATCTTTAACAAACTGATTAAAATAAGACGGAGTTTTCATGAAAACCCCGAACTCGCAGGTAAAGAAATAAATACGCAAAAAATTATACAACAATATTTAGTGGATTTGGGTCTTGAAGTAGATACAACCATTTATGGGCATAGTGTGGTTGGTATTCTAAAAGGTAAAAAAAAAGGGAAAAAGATTGCCTGGAGGTCTGATATGGATGCCCTGCTACAGAATTACCCAGATCCTGTAGCTTTTAAATCCCAAAATAAAGGCATTCAGCATGGCTGTGGACACGATGTCCATATGACAATTGGTTTGGGAATAGCCGAAGTTCTTGCAAAACATAAAGCATCTTTAAAAGGAACGGTCTATTTTATATTTCAGCCTGAAGAAGAAACTTTTATCGGGGCAAAAGGTATGATTAATGACGGCCTATTTTCCAAAATAAAGCCCGAAGAAATCTATGCACTACATGTAAGTGCGCTTCCCGTTGGGCAAATCATGGTCAAGCCCAATGAAGTGTTTGCCTATCAAAAAAGGATAAGGATTCAATTAAAAAATGGTTTATCAAAAGAACAAAGTAAAGAATTGACAAAAAAAATCCAAACTTCTTTATCCCGTTTAAATCCAGGCAGTAAACCCTGGGAAATACAACATATGATTGACCCAAAAATTGGGCTAAGCAATCCCAACACCATTTATAAAGATTACCTGTTCACTGACAACAATTTTAGCACTTATACTAAAAATGATATTCTTTTCCTTGAAACCTATATGTACGAGACCAAACTGGCCAATTTAGGAGACATCATTCCTAAAGTTAAACAGCTGATCGAAAATAATGGTTACCAAAACCAGTTGCTTTCTGTTTCATTTGTGCAGGAAAACCCAACAGTAGTCAATAATGAAAAATTAACAGACCTAACCATAAAGGCGCTTAAAAATATTTACGGAAATGATGTGATCACTACAGACAATGGTCAGGTTCCTTATTTTAATGATGACTTTAGTTATTTTCAACAAAAAGTCCCTGGTGTTTATTTTTTTCTGGGAGGCTCCAATATGGAGAAAGGTATTATTGCAATGAATCACTCCCCTAATTTCCAGGTCGATGAGGAAAGCATCCGGACGGGGGTCAAATGCTTTTCATCTTTAATTGTGGAACGCCTGAATAAAAATTAGAATGTCCACTGGCTAAAGAGAAGATTAAAACACTATAATCAGCTGTAATTCAAAAACCCTACAAAAAAGGACACTGCCTAGCAGTGTCCTTTCTGATCAAATTCGCCTAATGAGGGTTCAATCAGGCGAGGTCAAACCGGTCCAGATTCATCACTTTATTCCAGGCCGCAATAAAATCTTTAACAAATTTATCCTGCGCATCCGCACTTCCATACACCTCGGCAATAGCCCTTAACTCCGAATTAGAACCAAAAACCAGATCAGCCCGGCTTCCCCTCCATTTTACTTCATTGGTTTTTCGGTCACTGCCTTCATAAAGTTCCTTATCTTCAGAAGCTGCCTTCCATGCAATGTTCATATCCAATAGATTGACAAAAAAATCGTTGCTCAGTAAACCCGGACGTTTGGTAAAAACACCAATATCCGAACCATCAAAATTTACGTTTAATGTCCGCATACCTCCAACCAGAACGGTCAATTCAGGAGCAGTTAGGGTAAGCAAATTCGCCTTATCTATAAGTAGTTCTTCGGTAGATACAGGCAATTTTGACTGCCGGTAGTTACGAAAGCCATCGGCAAGAGGTTCCAGATAACCCACTGATTCCACATCTGTTTGCTCCTGACTGGCATCCATACGGCCAGGTGTAAATGGCACCTGAACAGCATGTCCTGCATCCTTCGCCGCTTTTTCGACACCCGCACAACCAGCCAATACAATCAAATCGGCCAGAGAAACTTTTTTATCCCCGGTTTGGCTAGAATTGAAGGAGTGCTGAATATTTTCCAATACATCTAAGGTCTTTTGTAATTGTGCCGGTTGATTTACTTTCCAGTATTTTTGAGGTGCCAGACGAATGCGGGCACCATTTGCACCACCACGTTTATCAGATCCTCGGAAAGTGGCAGCCGATGCCCATGCCACAGACACCAGTTCAGTGGTACCCAAACCAGCATTCAATATTTGTGCTTTTAAAGTGGCAACCTCATTTTCGCTAATCAATGCATGGTCAACAGTTGGTATGGGATCCTGCCACAGCAATTCTTCCTGAGGAACGTCCGGACCAAGGTAACGGGCCCGCGGCCCCATGTCCCGATGGGTTAATTTAAACCATGCGCGCGCAAAGGCATCGGCAAATTCATCAGGGTTTTCCAAAAAGCGTCTGGAAATTTTTTCATAGGCCGGATCAAACCTTAAAGAAAGATCTGTTGTCAGCATAGTAGGTAAATGTTTCTTTGAACCATCAAAGGCATCCGGAATAATTGACTCTGCATTTTTGGCCACCCATTGGTGTGCCCCTGCCGGACTTTTGGAAAGCTGCCATTCAAATCCAAAAAGGTTCTCGAAGAAATTATTGCTCCATTGAGTAGGCGTTGTCGTCCAGATCACTTCAAGCCCGCTGGTAATCGCATCGGCACCCTTACCCGAACCATAACTGTTGCTCCAGCCCAAGCCTTGCTGTTCCAGACCTGCGGCCTCGGGTTCTTTACCCACATGGCTTGCCGGAGCAGCGCCATGGGTTTTGCCAAAGCTGTGTCCCCCTGCAATCAGCGCCACGGTTTCTTCATCATTCATCGCCATGCGGCCAAAAGTGTCGCGAATGTCCCTGGCTGCGGCTATTGGATCCGGGTTCCCATCGGGACCTTCCGGATTTACATATATAAGCCCCATCTGTACTGCTCCAAGCGGTTTTTCCAGATTGCGGGAATGGACATCACCATCAGCATCATCATCCGACACCAGTACCCCGTGCTCTTTTGCTGCACCTTCTGAACCGTGCGCATAACGTAAGTCGCCACCAAGCCAGGTCCTTTCCGAACCCCAATACACGTCCTCACCCGGTTCCCAAGCATCTTCCCTTCCGCCGGCAAAGCCAAATGTTTTAAAGCCCATAGATTCCAACGCAATGTTACCGGTCAGGATCAGCAAATCCGCCCAGGAAATTTTCCTGCCATATTTTTGTTTAATAGGCCAGAGCAATCTTCGGGCTTTATCTAAACTCACATTGTCCGGCCAGCTGTTTAAAGGAGCAAAACGCTGTAGCCCCTGTCCGGCGCCACCACGGCCATCACCAACCCGATAAGTACCTGCGCTGTGCCATGCCATACGGATAAAAAGCGGACCATAATGTCCAAAATCCGCTGGCCACCAGTCCTGCGAATCGGTCATCAAGGCATGAAGATCTTTTTTAACCGCCTCCAGATCAAGGCTTTTAAAAGCTTCAGTATAATTAAAATCTTTACCCATTGGGTCTGACAGTGCGGAGTGCTGGCGCAGGATATTTAATTTCAATTGGTTAGGCCACCAATCGCGGTTCCTGGTCCCACCACCGCCAACATTGTGTTTCATACTGCCGTTATGAAACGGGCATTTACTGATGTCATTTGATTCTTTTTCCATTTTGATCACTTTATGTATTAAATGAACACTTTACTATAGCTGGTGTTTCTATATAAAGTTATGGTATTAAGAAAAATAATCACAATCAATTAATTCTATATTTCAATAGCTAAAACCTATTGGAAATAACCGGAAAATTCTATAAAAACTTCTTATCGCTCCTTTGGCCAAATCCAGGCATATCTGACAATCAACAAGGTAATTACACATTCTACAAAAGCCAGAAAAATATAAAAAAGCATCCATTTATCATAGGATGATACCCCCACTAGCACCATAATCAGCGTATAAAAGATTCCAAAAATGATATTCAGAACGCGGTTTAAAACCGGCCGGAGGAGAATCGAAGAAACAACCATTAAAGCAGGAACGGCCAGCATAAGAGCGGCCAGAAAGAGCTTAAAAGGTGTGTTTAATAAATTATCCCCGCTGATCAGTCCTTCTACTTTTTTAGGAACATACAATTCAAAATAATCACCATAAAGGTAGCATAAGGTTACGGCGACCCATAAAAGGGCAAGCCTGATTTTTGGATTAATTTCAGTGTTCTGGTATTGCTGCGCCTGCTTCATAGAATTAAATTTAATCATTCAAATGGTAAAGACGAAAAACTGACAATTAGGGTTGCACGGTGTAAAACAAATATTATTTACCTGTCGCAACCTGAAATTTAAGATCATACTTACTTTTATCGAGAAATAGTAAAGGGTTGTCCATTTCGATCATTTCTACTAAGGCCCTTTGTTTATCTGCAGCTTGTTCATAATAAGAACTTGCAATTTTATAACCGATAAAATAACCCAAATCACCTGGCCGCTCCTTACTGGCAGTACTGTTGTAAAGCCAATTGCTGGTTTTACCAGAGCAAAGTTCATTCTTTAATTCTTCCCATAATATTTTTTCATTCTGCTGACCATAAACCCTGGACCTTGTCATTCTAAGAGGAAGCGACAGGTTTTTCTCTGCTATAAATTCTGCAACCCCCTCCTTAATCACCTTCTCTAATAAAGGACAGGAACAAGCCTGCTTACTTTTTTCTTTTTGCTGAAGGTGAACAAGTTCATGGGCTACCGTTTCTTCCAGTTTAGTCTTTACTTCCTCCAAACTATTGGTCAACAGGATATCCGATTTAAGGTTTGGGTTTACAATTTCACTGAGATCTGCGGTCTTATAAGCCACCTGCATTTCTGATCCGATCAATACAAAATTGGAGGAGATGGTACCCGGGCTGAGCATGGGGCCTATAACAAATGCAACTTTGAACGCTTTTAGATCCGGATATATGGCTTTAAATCTTTGAGTGATCCCATCTATGGAACCGCTCAGCTGGTAAACCACCAAAGAATTTTGTCTTATTGAACTATAATATTTTTTATACTTCCCGATTCTTTTCACAAACATTTCGGCCGAAAAATCCCTGGCCCGGGCAAACTCTTTCAGTCCATTGGTACCTCTGTCCAGGTATAAAGTCTGTACAATACGAACACTGTCTTGAAAAGTTTTACACTGACTCAATTGGTCAAATGCCTCCCAGAAATGTTTTACATCCAGTACCTGAACACTTTTATTATTTTCTATCCGTAAACTGTCCTGAATGATCTTCCTTCGGCTAAGCTGTTTTTTTGTATATTCTGATATCGACACATTGATTACGCCTTCTGGAAAAACCTTCTGGTCAAATGCCTGAACCTTTATCTGGTACTCACCATCTTGTTTTGCAATAAAATCTATCTTATCATATCCCGAATCCTCGTCTGCCAAATCAGTGCGCTGTTCTACTTTACCATCTGGCCCCAGTAAAATAACCTCCACATCAATTTTATGCTGAAAAACAGTAATTAAATAAGAATTGTTTTTCTTTAAGTTGACTTTAAAACGGATGTCTTTGTCACCAGTATAGCTAATATTTTCATATTTCCTGTTGACTTCAATGTTCTGCGCATTGCTTAATGCTGGGAGTATAATAAGTAAAAAGTAGAATTTAAATTTCATCTGTATGGAATTTTATTTGTCAAATGACACCCAAAAAGGCCTTATGTTGCATCCATCACCTTTGTGGTTTATTTAAAATTACCTGAAATGGCGGCCTGCAGCTGTCTTTTATTTTTTTCAGAAATTTATTTAGATCAATTCCATATAATGCTTAGCTTTGGGCAAAAAATACACCAGTGTCCGACAAAGCTCATTTCAATACAGACGATAAGAACTCCATCCAGCATATGGATGGCGCTGATTTTGAGCAACTCTACAAACGTTACTGGAAAAAGGTATTCAGCATTATTTACCATTACATTACGGACAAAGAAATTTCTGCTGAAATTACCCAGGACCTGTTTGCCTCCATCTGGGAACGCAGAAAAGTGCTCACTCTTCAAACTGGTATAGAGCAATACCTGCTGCGCGCGGCCAAACTTCAGGCCTTTGACTATCTCAGGACCAGTACACGGCAAAGCCAGTTGATGGAATGCGCCCTTACAGACTACTGCGATTCTCATAATTGTACAGAAGAAAAAGTTGCCTACAATGAACTTCACGGAAAACTCAGTGATCTGATTGACCAGCTTCCGTGCCGCTGCAGAGAGGTTTACCGCCTTAGTCAGCAGGAAGGTTTCAACAATAAAACCATCGCCTCTGCCCTGTTGATTTCAGAAAAAACTGTAGAATATCATTTGTACAAAGCCATGACCTTTATCAGAACAAACCTGAAAACATCTTAATTCAGCAAAAAATAATTCACTTACGGTCAGATCGTTACAAATAAATTCAATTTTTCATCTAACAGCGCCTAGGAAAAAGTCAGACCAATACAACTTTATTGATAGAAGGCGTTCTCCCGCGCAGAAGGAAAAACCTATGAAAATCAATAAAGAAATCATTCAACGTTATCATCTTGGCCTGTGCAGCCCCAATGAAATTGCAGCTGTTGAAGACTGGCTCAACTCTGATCAGGCAGATATGACATTTCTGCAGGAGCCGGAATTAAAGCAACTGGAAAAAACAGGTTGGGAAGAACTTTCCTCCCGTTTTAACCTGCAGTCTAGCCCACAGATTCAAGAGCCATTAATTCATACAAAAAAACGATTGTTCCCTTTCAACTGGCAAATCGCTGCAAGTATTATTGTTTTGCTCACCACAGGTGTTTATTTTCTGTTCCATTTTAAAGCAGAAAACGACAGTACCAAAGGAAGCCCCTTACTGGCCTACAAAGAAATCAGTACCAAAAAAGGAGAAAAACTACAGGTTATTTTAGAAGATGGTACACAGGTCTGGATGAATTCAGAAAGTACCTTGCGTTTCCCAAAACAGTTTACCCTTAACCAGCGGATGGTCAGCTTTAGTGGAGAAGCTTATTTTAAAGTGGCCAAAAACCCGGAAAAACCTTTTATCATCAATTCAAAACGAACTAAAGTCCAGGTTTTAGGTACAAGGTTTAACCTTAGGGATTATGCTTCAGAAACTTCAAGTGCTGTGGTCGTTGAAGAAGGCAAAGTGCGTTTTTCAGGGTTGAAGGGCCCGGAACATCTGATCCTAACGGCCAACCAGAAAGGAACCTATGCTGAAAGTGTGAAGCCGCGGCTTAGCATACAAAGCGTGTACAGCACAACCAAATACATCAACTGGAAGGATAACAAACTCGTTCTGGATAACCTGCTACTTAAGGAAATTGTGCCCGTACTGGAAAGATGGTATGGAATTGAACTCAAAGTAGCCAGTCCCGGACTCACTAACAAGCGATATACCGGGAGTTTTGAAAATCCAACCGTTCATCAAGTCATCCAAAGCATAACCTTTGCCCTAAAATCCCGATACCAGCAACAGGGTAATACATGGATCATTAGAAATTAAAAAGAAAAACCCGGGTTCGGTCGCCAAACTTCATCCCGGGCCATCATCAATCAATACATTAATTAATTAACAACAAACAAAAGTATGTACAAACCCTGTACCTCAAAGAAAAAAATCACAACAATCCTGCTGCTGCTGCTCAGCACTCTTTTAACCCTCCCAACATTTGGGCAAAACAAGCAGCCATCCGTACTGGAGAAAACCATTAGTGTTCAGGCCGCAAATGTCCACCTTTCAGAAGCCCTGGACATTCTCGCAGACAAGGCCGCAGTTAGTTTTTCCTACAGCAGCAGCCTGCTGAACCTGCAAAAGAAGGTAAATCTGAATTACACAAACCGCAGTTTAAAGGACATTTTAACTGAATTATTGGGCCGTCAGCTTAAAGGACTTAGCGTAAATGGAAAACAGATTACCATACAGGTAAACGGACCGTCTGGAAGTATAAAAGGTAATGTTAAGAGCAAAGACGGAAAAGGGGTTGCCTATGTTACAGTTGGTATTAAAGGCCTGAAAAGTACCCAGACAGATGCGCAGGGAACTTATATCCTCAAAGGCATTGAAGAAGGAAATCACACCCTAAGTTTAAGTTATATTGGATTGGATACCCAGCACAGGCAAGTCACAGTAAACGCTTCGGAAACGAGCAGCGCCAACTTTATACTGGCCGAAAACAGTCAGGAGCTCAGCGAGGTAGAGGTAAACGGAAAAAAGGTAAATAAGTTTGTCACTAAAAAAAGTGAAACAGTAGCCAAACTTCCACTTGGCAACCTGGAAAACCCCCAGGTTTATACAACCATTACCAAATCGCTGTTTAATGAGCAGATCACTACAGATCTGACAGATGTATTGAAAAACACACCTGGTATATTAAAAATGCAGGGCAGTATTGGCCGGAGTGGAGACGGTGCGGTTTATTACAACCTTCGCGGCTTCCCAACCAAAATTTCTATGATTGATGGTATTGCCGGCCAAACCAACGGAGATATCGATCCCGCCAATATTGAGAAAATTGAAGTGATCAAAGGGCCATCAGGGACACTATTTGGAGGGGCTTTGACCACTTTTGGAGGAGTAATCAATGTGGTTACCAAAAAACCTATTGATACCCTTGGAGGTGAAATCGGTTATACCACAGGAAATTTCAGTCTAAACAGATTGACAGCAGATGTATACGGTCCTGTCAATAAAGATAAAAGTCTTCAGTTCAGGTTGAACGCTGCATACCATAAACGGGCAAGTTTTCAAGATGCCGGTTTTAGAAAATCGACTTTTATTGCGCCGGTGATCTCCTATCGCTTCAACGAAAAACTAGATCTGGTCCTCAATGCAGAATTTTACGATTACGAAGGGACCAATCCTTCTATTGTATTCCTGCACCGTACCCGCAAGTATATTGCCACCACACCACAAGAACTCAATTACGACTG
This sequence comes from Pedobacter nutrimenti, assembly GCF_003208655.1. Lineage (GTDB taxonomy): Bacteria > Bacteroidota > Bacteroidia > Sphingobacteriales > Sphingobacteriaceae > Pedobacter > Pedobacter nutrimenti. The sequence continues at coordinate 688,952 of NZ_QKLU01000001.1, forward strand.
GAAACGGTCCTTTACTTCTAATGACATTACCTTGAAAGCACCGGCCTCCAATATACACGGTCAGCTCAACTATAAAATCAACAGCAACTGGAACTCACATACCAATATCTCCAGAAATACGCGTAAAACTGATGGTTTATATCAGTATCAGTTTATCAGAGGGGCAACCAGTGATGATCTGGTGGAAAGAAATGTACAGTACCAGAATTATGAAGGTACCTCTACAGCTATACAGCAAAACTTTAATGGCGATTTTAAACTGGCGGGAATGCGACACCGTCTGGTTGCCGGTTTGGATTATTTAAACCAAACGACTTATAACAACAACTCTGCAATTGTAAAATTCGATACGGTAAGCGCCATAAATGGGGTGTTACCAGCAAAATACGGAAATTTAACCCGGGCAAAAGCAGAAGCAAAAATTGCAGCGATTACAGGAGTGGGTGCAGCAGGAGCAGTCATCAAAAACTATAACTCCAGTAATATTTATAGTGTTTATGTTTCGGACGCCATTAATCTGAATGAAGAACTGCTGGCTATGCTGAGCTTACGGATTGACCGTTTTCAAAGCCTGGGCACCATGAATCTGGCAACCAATACACAACAGACCAATACCAGATACAACCAGACCGCAGTATCACCAAAATTTGGCGTGGTCTATCAAATTGTTAAAGACAAAATATCTCTTTTTGGAAATTACATGAATGGCTTTAGTAATGTTGCACCGGTTTCCCAACCTCTTGATGACATTTCCGGGGTATTTAAACCCCAACAAGCCAATCAGTTTGAAGGCGGTGTTAAAATGGATGTCTTCAACAACAGGCTGAGTTTCACCGCCAGCTACTATGACATAAAGGTTAAAGATGTTCTGAGGGACGAAATTACAAAAAGAGCAGGGGTCGATTATAATATAGTTGTACAAGATGGTACCCAGACCAGCAAAGGTATAGAACTGGAGCTGATTGCCAATCCGGTTACCGGCTTAAACATCATAGCCGGCTACAGCCATAACGACAGCAAACTGACCCGTTCTTCAGCAGCATTACAAGACAGAAGGCCTGCCTCTGCAGGACCTTCGGATCTGATCAATTTCTGGGCAAGTTATGTACAGCCTGATGGTCAGCTCAAAGGCTTAGGTGCCGGTTTTGGTGGAAACTATGCTGGAAAATACCTGTCAGGCAACTCGGCCATCACAGGAGAATTCATTTTTCCTGCCTATACCCTGCTCAATGCGACCATTTTTTACGAAACCCGTCGCTGCCGTGTAGGTGTAAAAGCAGACAACCTGGGCAATGAACTTTATTTTACAGGCCAGGGCGTATTGAGTGCGCAAATGCCAAGAACCATCTCAGCGAATGTTACGCTTAAATTTTAAAAAAATCCTATCCTTTATACACCTCTGGCTCGGACTGTTGTCCGGGCTGGTGGTGTTCATCGTTGGCTTTACCGGATGTATTTATACTTTCTCCGATGAACTCAAAGCACTTTGCTATAAGCAACGTCTGTATATAGAGGTCCCCGGAAACACCCAAAAGCTTCCTTTCAGCCAGCTATTAAACATTGCAGAACGGGCCCTTGGCAAAGACCGGAAAATTTCCAGAGCCGAGATTTCCCAAAAGCCAGGGCGTAGTTATATGTTCCGCGCCATGAAACTAAACCGTAAAGCTTTTGGTTACTGGAATTCTTATGTGTATTACGACAAAGTGTATCTGAACCCCTATACCGGCCAGGTCCTTTATATTGAAAATGCCAAAAAGGAGTTTTTCACCCTGGTTTTAGCCATGCACATGAACCTGATGCTGGGTGATGTAACCGGACATTTTATTGTCAAGTGGTCGGTGGTCTGCTTTATCCTCCTTTTGTTTAGCGGAATTGTGCTCTGGTGGCCTAAAAAAGCAAATCTCAAATCCTTTAAAAAAGGCCTTCTTATAAAATGGAACGCTAAATTTAAACGATTGAACTACGACCTGCATAACGTTACAGGATTTTATGTTTTTTTTCTCCTGCTGATTATTGGTCTAACAGGTTTAATGTGGTCTTTCGGACTGACCACTGAAAAGAAGTCGACATTACAATCCGATACCACCCGACAAGCAGCAAAGCTCCCGGCAGACCTAATCCTTCAAAAAGCCATTCAGACAGCCCCAGGTACAGCTTATTTTTTATACAATTTTCCTACTGCCAAAGCGGGTACGATAAACCTTACGGCCTACCAGAGTGAGCGTCATCTTTATGACCGCATATCCTATAAATTTGACCGTTACAGTGGTGAATTGTTAATGCAGGGCCCGTCTTTTAAAAACCTCAGCCTATCTGGCCAGCTCATTGCAATGAACTACGATCTTCACACCGGAACGGCCCTTGGGCTTCCCGGAAAAATAATGGCTTTTCTGGCCAGCCTTGTTGCAGGCAGCTTACCGCTTACGGGTCTATTCATCTGGCTTCATAAAAAAAAGAAAAAAAATAAACAGAATAAAGCCCTGCCCTAGCATCAGGAGGCCGACAACATCATGCAAGCCAGATTTCCCAGTTGCCTGAGTTTGAACTTTACCTCCTCTGACCAAAGCAGTCCAATACAAAGCCTCATACAATTTTCAAATTGGTTTTGAAGGGTAAACATCCGCCCAGGGGCGATGCTGATGTTTTGTTTAATGGCCAGGTCGTACAATTGTCCGGTATTGATCTTTTTGTCAAATTCAACCCAGAGTGCAAGTCCGCCCAGGGGCCTGCTGATCTTGGTTCCTTCCGGAAAATACGCAGTAATGGCCTCTACATAATTCAGGTAGTTCTCCTGCAACACCTTTCGGAGCTGACGCAGGTGATTTTCATATTTACCTCTTTTCAGAAAACTGGCCACAGCCTGCTGAACAATAGAGGTGGAAGATATAGCATGGGCGAGTTTTAATTGCAACAGCTTTTCTTTATACTTTCCCGGTGCAATCCAGCCAACACGATAGCCAGGTGCAAGGGTTTTTGAAACAGAACTGCACCATAAAACATTCCCTTCCTCGTCAAAAGATTTACAACATTTTGGTCTTTGCATACCAAAACAAAGATCGCCATAAACATCATCTTCAATTAAAGGAATATGATGTTTAGCCAAAAGACTAACCATTTCCTTTTTATGTTCCTCGGGCATACAGCTGCCCAAAGGGGTACTAAAATTGGGGACCAGCAGGCAAATGTTAATTTTTGGAATGGCTTTTTTTAAAGCTTCTATTTCCAGTCCTGTCACCGGATGTGTGGGTAGCTCCAGAACCTTAAGGCCCAGCCCTGTTGCTACCTGTAAAATTCCAGGATAACACGGGCTTTCCACGGCAACGGTATCTCCTGCTTTACCAAGGGCCATTAGACAAAGGGAAAGCGCGTGCATTCCACCGCTGGTGGTAATCAGGTCACTTTCCAATAAATTTCCTCCCCAGGATAATGAACGGGCAGCAATCATTCTTCTCAGTTCCAGGTTGCCCTGCAAGGGCTCATAGCCTGCACCACCATCCTTAAGTGCAGTTGTTGCATGGATAATTTCCTTTTTTAGTTTTGCCAAAGGCAAAAGCAGGCCTGAAGGTACACTGATAGAAAAGAGCGTCAACCCCTCTTTCCCCATATTGGTATACACCTTTCTGATCAATTCATCGGGATCATTACTGTTGGCCTTTTGAGAGGGCCTGCTGACCTCAGGAAGAGGAAGTTTCATATAAGGCAACCTGCTCACATAATAACCAGACTGGGGCTTTGAATCAATGAGGGACCTGGCTTCCAGCTCGAGGAATATCCTTTTGGCTGTGTTCATACTAATCCCATAATCCCTGCACAACATCCTTACAGAAGGTAATTTATCACCGGATTTTAAAACGCCGCTGTTAATCTGGCTGGCAATGCCATTGGCAATTTCGTCATATAGATATTCCTTGACCATAACACAAATATAACTGTATCCATAAAAATAAACAAAACTGATACTGTACTCATTATTGTGTCTCCTCTACTTTTGTAAAGAACAATTAAACCGAAGGTTATGAATAATCAATCCACCACTGATTTATCCGGAAAAAACAACAATAAAGGCTGGTTAAACGGTCTGATCGGGGTACTGATTTTCAGTGGCTCCTTACCTGCAACCAGGGCTGCGGTACTGGATTTCTCCCCTGTATTTTTAACCGTGATCCGGGCCACTATTGCCGGGGTACTGGCACTTTTTATTTTAGCTTTTTGCAAAGAAAAAAAACCTTCGGGTAAACAGATTTCCTCTTTAATTATCGTTTCCATTGGCGTGGTTATTGGTTTTCCCCTACTCACCGCGCTGGCCCTTCAACATATAACATCTGCGCATTCCATCGTATTTATTGGTCTGTTGCCCTTGAGTACAGCCCTATTCGGAGTGCTGCGTAATGGGGAACGGCCCCGTCCGGCTTTCTGGGTATTTTCGGTCTTGGGCAGTTTGCTTGTTATCGGTTTTGCAATTTCCCAAGGCCTCTCTGCCTCTCCAACTGGTGATGTATTGATGTTACTGGCCATCATTTTATGCGGACTCGGTTATGCAGAAGGTGCAAAACTTTCAAAAATACTGGGCGGATGGCAGGTCATCTGCTGGGCATTGGTTCTGTCTTTACCCCTTATGGCACTTGCAACATTTTCACTCCTTCCAGCTTCCTTCACACAGGTTAGCACAGCAGCATGGATGGGCTTGGCCTATGTTTCCCTGTTCAGCATGTTGATTGGTTTTGTATTCTGGTACCGGGGACTGGTTCAGGGTGGTACTGCAGCCATCGGGCAATTACAATTGCTACAGCCATTTTTCGGGTTGGTACTGGCAGCCACCTTACTGCATGAACAGGTTAGTCCTGAAATGATGGGGGTGACCGTTGGTGTTATTGTTTGTGTGGCCGGTTCAAAGAAATTTGCGAAATAAACAGATTTAACTACCTCGGCTTATACCTGAGCGGATTTTATAACACAACTGCCCGCAATAACTTTCCAGCTGTTATCGAATTTTTTCCAAACCCTGGTATAGCGATAAATTCCATCCAATGGGAATCTGGCAAACGTTCCGGTCAATTTTATGGTTACAGCGACTACCGCGTTGTCTCCAACCAAGGCAACCTGTAATTCACTGGATTCAATGCTGTTCACCTGCATTTCTCCCGAACGATAAGCCTGAAGGTCCATTTCTTTGCTGATGGTTTGTCCCATTGGATTAGTAAAAAGCAAATCATCATGAAGCAATGTATCGAGCTGCGAAATGTCACTGCTGCCAATGGCCTTAAGCAACTCCTTTTCAGCAAGGGTAACTTCCTGTAAATAATTGATATTTTCCATTTTAAATTATGTTTCGTGTGTTATGCCCTGCCCATTTCTTCAATTAAATGATCACAGGCAGAAAAAGCATTGTAAAGAAACTTGTTTCTGTGTTTTTCCCCCTGTCCGCTAAAAGACACCGATTTTTTGATCAGGCCCTGCATCCAGTCCCTGGTCTGTGCACAATAAAACTGATCATCGGTTCTAAGATAGTTAAAGGTATTGAACCGGTTGTAACAGACCATATTTTCTTTAAATTCTATTAAATAAGCAATACTGCCAAGGACATCACAATTATACCAGTTAAAACTATGGGCCGGATCAATTGTTTTTTTTGCCGCACTTGCGTACATATTCATGTCCGTAAGACAATACCGGATCTGTTCCACTATTTTCCCTGCAAGTGTTTTATCACTGATATGACCTGCTTCAAAAGCATATCGAACCTGTTCTATGGTTCCATGAATGGTATCTTTAGCCCATATCTCTGTGCTGGGAATTTCCAGATAAATCCTGTTCAATTCCTGAGAAACATGGATAATTTCCTCTGATATGGCAGAAGTATCAAACTTTAGCGAAGAATTATCGGCCCAAAAGAAAAGTTTAAAACAGGTCAGCTCAGGGTATTTAAAAAAATGAAAAATGGGAATATCGTCCGTAGTGATCAGGATATGTTTGTCTTTTCGCTGCTGAATGAGTTTCAAATTTTCAAGCAGGTCTTTCAAATAGTCAAGCATATCGGGTTTTTCCCTGTTTATGCTCAGGTAATTGAAACTTACAACAGGTAACTGACGGGGCTGATAGGAAAAAGGCACTCCAAAATAATCAGAGAGTTTAATCAGCTGGGGCAAGCTCAAACTACTTGTAGCCCGGATCTTCTTATAGGCTTCATTTGTACTGATTTCTAAAACCTCAGCTACACTTTGGGCAAGGTTCTGATAATCAGGCAAAGCTATTTTAAGTGCTTCAAAGAAATTGATCTGCGGAACATTCATAAAAAAATATCTTAAAAGATGATTTTATCAATTTTGTTTAATATCAGAATTCAAATTCAAGATACAATTAATCTTTAAGATTAATCATATACCAAAGTTAACTTTAAAATCAACTTTAAAGTTATCCCCTATGATGCATATAACTTTACAGAATAATTCTCCCTTTTCTCCTTCTTTACATTTGACCAAACAAAAACCCGGAAATATGAAACTTAAATTCATTATGCTGCTGATCATTGGAAGTACAATGTTCAGCAACGCCCAATCACCAGCCAGAAAAAATCATCTTGGGGCCTGGACTTACCATCAAAAAAACGTCAACATCAATGGACTCTCTGTGGGCGCCTTTTCTGAACAGGGGGATGACCGGACAGGACAAAATGTCCATACCAACGGAATTAAAATCGAAGCTCTTGGTTTAGGCATCCTTCTTCCGCTTATACCCACAGACCCAATCCCAACAACTGAAAAAGAGTTCAGGGCCCTAATGAGCCATCCGGTATCCGAGCAGATCAATGGACTCAACTTGTCTGCTTCAGGAACCGTTTGCGATTGCCTCACCAACGGTATCAGTGCAGGTTTTATCGGACAGTTCACCCGGCAGGTCAATGGCATCTCGGTGAGTTTATTTGGAAACCTGGCCCAGAAACACAATGGGGTACAGCTGGCCTTATTTTTTAATGAGAGTTATGCTATTAATGGTTTTCAAATCGCATTAAGTGGTAATTCCGGCAAACGGGTCAGGGGTTTACAAATTGGTTTATTCAATGAATCCGATGATCTGAAAGGTGTACAACTTGGACTGTGGAACAAAAATCAAAAAAGGAAAATGCCCTTGATCAACTGGAATTTTAAGGGATGACGGGCTAAAAACCAATCTGTAAACCAAGGGTAGGATCAACAAAAGCCCCAGTCATTTCGGGGCTTTTCTATTCAACATCCGGGCCAATTTTATAAATACTATTTCTATCTTTAAAAAGCTGCTTATCTCTTAAAAAAGATTAAATAGATGAACCTTTTTTTGATGTGTTTTACTGCGGGAGAATGTTTCCTGCTTAGTTTTTTACTTTTTTTTCACCCTCTGAAAGAGAACCTTTATGCCAATAGATGGCTGGCCTTGTTTCTGTTTATGATGGGTACGGCATTTATCGGGGTCTATTTTAGTAAAACGACCGCAGGCATAAATTACCCCTATGTTTTTCAGTGCATTAACAGTCTTCAATTTATTATGGCACCTGCACTTTTCCTGAGCACATTGTATTTTGCTGATCCGGTAAAAATTTTCAAAAAAAAAGACCTATCCCATTTTGCCCCCTTTATCCTGTATGTCTTTATTGAAGCCCTCTTTGTAGCCAGGGGATCAGATTTCATGAAACAGCGGCTATTTGATATTGGAGACAACACTATTCTTATTCGAGACCTTTTACCCTTACAACTGTTGATTTACGTGCTGTTGTCTTACCGCGTCCTGCTCAACCATCAACAAAACTTACAGCGCATAACGGCCTCTTTCAAAGGCATAAATTTAAACTGGCTCAGATATTTTCTACTCATTTTAGCTCTTATTACATTTTTCTGGATCAATGATGCCCTCCTGGGATTCTCTTTACTACTCCAGATCACTCCGCTCATTTATACCGGATCTATATTTTTTCTGGCCTATTTCTCTATACGCCAAAGAACAGTTTTTGCATTTAACCAACAGGAACTTCAGGAAATTTCGGTCTTACTGGAAAGGCCTCAGCAGACCGATTTACAGAAAACGGAAAGACTCAGCGCCAAAGAATTGGACTTATACGCTCAAAAACTCCATACACTCATGACCACGGACCAGCTTTTTCTGGATAATAACCTAAGTCTTCCTATGCTTGCAGACCAACTGGGCTGCAGTATTCATGATGCTTCTTTTCTGATCAATAAACTCAGTGACGGGAATTTTTATACTTTTATTAATCAACAGCGCGTTGAGCAAGCAAAAAAATTACTCAGTTCCGGAAAAAACAGTGAGCTGAATATGCTTGGTATTGCTTTTGCTTCCGGCTTCAATTCCAAAACGGCTTTTAACACAGCTTTTAAAAAATATTGTGGCATGTCACCTACGACCTATGCAAAAAGGTATGGCAGTACTTAAAAAAGCTGTTCCGATTTATCCAGACGAACAACATCCAGGTGCTTAGAACAGAGATTTGCTGCATCAATCATTAAAAACAATGAAAGCGAAATTTTCTGTTATCCTGATGCTGCTCATCAACCTCTTTATTCTAAATGGCCGCATCGCTGCCTGCACCATATTTATGGCCAACGATGGACACCATGTCTGGGTTGGCAATAATGAAGACGAATCTCCCGTTCTTACCTACAGATTATGGTACTATCCTGCTTTTCATAAAGACTATGGTTACATGCTCTGGACAGAACTTTCAGACAATGAAAGCCTGAACCGCATCATGTACAAAAATCCGCAGGGCGGGATGAATCAATATGGACTTTTTATGGACTATACGGCCATAGCGGAACTACCGGCTACAAAAGACCCAAAAAAGAAAGACCGGCAAGAAGAAGTCGTTACTGATATTTTGAAACAATGTAAAACAGTAGCAGAGGCTTTAAAATACATTGCACAATTTAACCTGATCCGTCTTACTGGCGCTCAACTTTTTATTGGGGACGCTTCCGGAGATTATGCCGTAGTTCACGGAGGTTACGTGCTCAACAAACAAAGCAAAAACTTTGCATTGACCAACTACAGCGTAAAAAACAATTACCACGAAGCTTGCTGGAGAAGGGATGCCGCCATACAGTACTTTAATCAAAACAGTACTTACAGTTTAACTGAAATCAAAGATCTCCTGCAAAAAACCAGTCAGAAGAAACCAAGCAACATCATTTCCAATTATTCTATGGCGGCAGATCTGCCTGCTAAAGTGATCCACCTTTACTATAAAAACGACTTCAGTACACCCAGGGTTATTTCTTTAGAAAAAGAATTAAAAAAAGGCAAGCACTACAGGGATATGGCTGCCTACTTTCCCTTGAGCATTAAGGATATTATGGTCAAAAAATATACCCTTGGAGGAATAAATTTAGTTCTATCTGCGTATCAAACACTAAGGAAAAATGATCCAGGCAAATACAATTTTAAGAACAACGACGCCCTGGAACTGGCCATAAGTGCCATTGCCGCAGATCAGACTAAAGATGCCATCCGGTTTTTGGAATGCCTGAAAAGCTACGACCCCAATGGGATCGCAATAAATGCCTGGCTCGGGGTGGCTTACCGTCGTGAGGGTCAGACAGAAAAAAGCAACAAATGTTTTGCATCTGTACTCGCCTTAGATCCAAACAACTATATCGCCACACTTTTTGGAAAACAGAAGGCCCATCAGGTCACTTTCATGATGAATGATTTTCAGGCGGCTGAGCAGGTTTTCATCTTAGCCGATTTCTCCAAATGGCAGGCCATTCCAATGAAAAAGGAACATGGATTATGGACCTGTCAGATAGAAGTACCGCCTGGTGAATACAATTATAAATTCCTGGTTAACAAGGAGTATCTGGCCGATCAGCTCAATCTTTTATACACCGGTTCGGGGGAAAAAATTTATTCCAAACTTTATGTATGGCCAGGGGATTAAAAAGAATGTCATTTCTTTAAAAACTGTTCTTCCAGTTTTTTTAACGAATCGTTATAACCCCTATGATCCATAAAAGCTTCCGGATTATAGGGGGCTCCTGGTTTATGCTTAGCTTGTAACTTAAACTGACTGGCATGGGAAGCAAGCCAAATGTCAAAAGATAAACTTTTCATAGATTTTATAGTATAAGCATAATCAGCAGCAATCTGCGGATAGCTGCGGAGCTCTGAAAATTTCTTATCCGTAACAATAGTAGGCATATTGGCAATCAAAACCTTATACGTCCTCTTCTTATCTTTAACTATAAACTGAAAACTACAGGAACCTTTTGTATGACCTGGATGGTGCAGCATAACCAGTTCGGTACCGCCCAAAGTAATCTTATCACCATTGTGCAAAACACGATCAACTTTTACAGGTCTATAAGTACTTTTATCTGCGCCAATGGCATAATCCGAACGTCCCCCATCTTCGGCCACTTCCCTGTCGCCCTGGTCGACCATAAACTTTGCCCCGGTTATTTTTTGTACAGCAGCCATGGCGCCCATGTGGTCATAATGAGCCTGCGTGGTTAACAAGATTTTAAGCGATTTAAATTTGAATCCTAAAGCCTCAATGTTTGTTTTTAGCTGCCCTACAGACGAAGCAAGACCAGTGTTAATCAGGATATTGCCTTTCGGTGTTGTAATCAGGTAACAGGCCAGGTCCTGGGTACCTACATAATACAGATTACCTGCAATCCGAAAAGGCGGATAAGGTTTAGACCATTCAACAGGGGTATCTCCGGGTTCTTCAACTTCCTGGGCAAAGCCCACAAAGGAATAAAACGTTAGCCACAAAACAGAAACAACAAGCTTAAAAGGATGCCTTGACATAGGAAACAAATAAAGCCGAAGATAAAAAATCCGGTTTACATATTCGCCGAATTTATTGCGCTGATCCTCCTTAAATTTCAATACAGCTTTCGTCCTATAAACCGGATTACAGAACCCATTCCAATATGATATTTACCTTCTTTTAAAAGTACTTCCTCTTCTTTTAACAAAAGGATTTCAAAGTTTTCAAAATCTGCCTCTATTTCTGAACAGGAATAGAGCATGTGCGCATCGGTTGGCCCCCCCACTTTGGGATTACGCTCGCGGTAAGCGATATGATTTTTACTAAAAGCTTCGAAAACAACCATACCACCGGGTTTTAAATAGGCATTTAATTTATGGTGAAATGCAGATTTATTCTCTGTTGAAAAATGAGCATAAATAAGCCCGATCGCATCGAAAGATTCTTTTCCGAATTCCAGCTCCTTTAAATCTCCAACACGATACTCCAAATTCACCCCTCTTTCTTTTGCAAGTCCTAAGGCTTTGGACTGCCCCTGCTCACTAAAATCAAATGAAGTCACTTGCCAGTTCAACCCTGCTGCATAGACACCGTTGCGCCCTTCTCCATCAGCCGGCATCAATATAGCCCCCGGTTTCAACTTTAAAAGCCATTCTTTAAAAAACAAATTAGGCTCTTTGCCATAGGCAAACTCCTGTTCTTTATATCTTTCATCCCATACCTGGTTCATCCTATCAATCCTTTTAGTTTACAGTTGTAAAGGACATTCATCCTTTAATCAGCACAAAATTAGTGGTTCATAAACTTCAGAAATAGGACAAAAAGAAAGTTGTACCGGACTTATTTGAAATTTTGCCGGAAGGCTTCAGGGGAAAAGCCACTGTGTTTTTTAAAAAACCGGATAAAATAGGAAACATCTTCATATCCCAGCAGGTCTGCGACCTGATTGATCTGATTTGGCGTCGCCAGTAAATACCTTTTGGTTTCCAGTAATATGTGCTCAATAATCAGTGCTGAAGCGCTTTTTCCGAGCACAGCTTTACAGGCTGCATTCAACTGATAAACAGACAGGCTCATCAGTTTGGCATAATCTGACACCCGTTTAAATTCAGTGATGTGTATTTCAACAAGCTCTAAAAATTTTTCAAGAACCTCCTGCAGGTATAAACCAGTATGGTCAGGCGTTTCTTTATTTTGCTGCCGCCGCAATTCGATAAAAAATATACAAAGGTTTGCCTGGATGATCTGTATATAAGCCTCTTTTTTTCCTGAGAATTCGTTATAAATTTCACTCAGCACAGAAAACACTTTTTGAAAACTGTTCTCCTCAAACTGATAAAAGTTAAAGGCAGAAACCTTTTGCAGCAATTCTGTAAATGTTTTATCCAGCGCAGCATAAAAATCCTTGCCAAAATGCATCATATACCCTTCACTTCCCACTTTGAGCGTAAGCCGGTGCACCTGCCCCGGTTTCATAAAGTAAACCGAATGATCAGAAATTTCATGGTGCTTAAAATCTATATCATGCAGGCCTCTGCCCTTTTTCAAAACCAGAACATAAAAGAAATCATGGCGATGCAGTTCCTGCTGCATATCTTTTCCATCCAATAAAACCACCAGATCTTCTATGCCGAAATTTTCCAGGGACTCCGGTTTCCGTTCTCTGTTTTTAAGATGCCTTACCGGAATTTTTTCCATCCTGGTCAAAAGATTCTATTATTTACCAGACGAATCGCCTTTACCCGCCTCCAATGCATTCAAACCAGCAATAGCAAGTCCGTTGTTTGGGTATTCGGCCAGTACCTGCAGGTAGTATGTCTTTGATTTTAGGCCCTCGCCGATCTGGCTGTAGCAGAAAGCAATATTACAAAGCCCCATTTCCCGGTAAGTCATTCTTGAAGAGCTTAAAAGCGTTACAAAGCGATATTTATCTACCCAGGGATTTTTGGTAAAAAAAGCCACACTTTTTTCAAAGCAAGGAACAGCTTCAAGAAACATTTGTTGTTTCACCAGTTTCATGGCTATTCTGTGCCACTTACCAACCACATTTCTCAAAATAGTTGATAAGAGATAATAAGCGAGCATGCCTGCCAAAAGGTATTCGGGAAAATTCAGCAGATAAAACAGATAAATAAACAATCCCGCGACAAGTAATTGGGGAACAAGTGAAATCCAGGCGATTTGTTTAATTACGGGAACATTTGAGGCCATATTTTAATTTCTGTTAACAAGTTTAAAGGAAGGCTAACAGGCCCTCAAGATACACCATAATTGGTATATCAAACAAAATATTCCCATTATAAATCGTCAAAGAAATCTACTATCCTGTATAAATGATTTGCCGGATAGAATTTGTACCGTACCTTTATACTATTAAAATAAAACCATATGAATACTGAAAAGGCCATTTTGGCCGGAGGCTGCTTTTGGGGTGTAGAAGAGTTATTCCGGCATTATCCCGGTGTCATTTCGACGGTCGTGGGCTATACCGGAGGCGATGTCTTAAATGCAACCTATAGAAATCACGGTACACATGCCGAAGGGATAGAAATTGTATTTGATCCGGCAATATTATCCTACCGAAAACTATTGGAATACTTTTTCCAGATCCATGATCCAACAACAAAAAACAGACAGGGAAACGATATAGGTACCTCCTATCGCTCTGCTATTTTTTTTATGGATCAGGCTCAGCAAACGACTGCAAAAACTTTAATAGCTGAAATGGAAGCCTCGGGTGTATGGCCTGGGCAAATTGTAACTGAAGTTGTACCGGCCGGTGATTTCTGGAACGCAGAAGAGGAGCATCAGGACTATTTACAAAAACATCCTTATGGCTATACCTGTCACTTTGAAAGACCCGACTGGAAACTCAACTAACCCCCTTACAATGTACAAAAACTCCATTTTTACCTTATTAGGGTTAAACCTTCTGATTTCGGTGGGCACCTGTTTTGGCCAAAGCCCATCAAAACACCCTTCATTTAACATCATTACCCAGACCATTGCTTCAAAAAAACTCAATGAAACCAGGGTCATCAACATTAGCCTGCCCGATGACTACCAGACAAATTCAAAAGAGAAGTATCCGGTCATTTATCTTTTAGATGGCGGTATTGAAGAAGATTTTGTTCATGTGGCCGGACTGGTACGTTACAATACCCAGCCCTGGATCAACCGCTTTCCAAAATCCATAGTCGTGGGGATAGAAAATACGAACCGGAGAAGGGATTTTTCCTACCCTGTTCCCAATTTGGATTTCCTGGCCAGAATGGGCTTTAAAAAAGAGCAATACCCATTATATGGCGGATCCGCAAATTTTATTTCTTTTCTGGAACATGAACTGCAGCCCTACATCAACCAGCAGTACAGAACCACCGAAGGTAAAACTATTATAGGGGAATCCTTTGCCGGCCTTATGGCCACAGAAATTCTTTTAAAGCACAGGAAGCTCTTTGATACCTATATCATCATCAGCCCAAGTCTTTGGTGGGGAAATGAAGGTCTAATCGCATCGGCACCAAAAGACCTTAGTATAGCAAATGATCAGGAAATTAAAGTGTATATAGGTGCCAGCAACAAAGAAGAAGACCTGATCATGTACAATGACGCAGTGGCTTTAAGCGAAACGTTAAAGAAAAACGGCGGCAGCCATATGAAAGTTTCCTTTGATTATTTACCGGATGAAATTCATTCCACCATTATCCATCAAGCGGTATACAATGCTTTTAAACTCTTGTATCCGCATACAGCCTACCAAAAGTAAATTCTATACATAAAAAAAGAAGCCGCATCACTAAAAATGCGGCTTCTTTCTATTGTAACAACACCAAAAGAATACGTTTTAATACCTCATTTACAAGGCAAAAAGCTAAATTCTTGCTAAAAGTGCTTCCACTATTCTGCCTGCAATCGTTGCCGGTAACGATTGCAAAGTTATTCCTGAGCAGTTCATTTATTTTCTGCCATTTACTTCATAATTTATTGGGATATAAAATTAATCAACCCTAATTAATCATCTAAACCCAAACTTAAATGAGCACAAATTATTTGATTTCCAGCGTCATTGCTGCAGCAGCAATGACTTGTATGTTCTTTTCCTGTCAAAAAAGTGAAGACCTGAAAGCCGGTTCAACTGGCGATGTAAAAGTACCTGCAATAATGACAACAGCCGCTGCAGATGCCATTTGTACAGCTCCTGGCTGGGCATCGCAAAACGGAGGGACCAGCGGTGGTGGTTCAGCAGCAGTAACTGTAGTCAGCACTTATGCCGACCTTAAAGCAGCCATTCAAAATACCAATGTTAAGGTTGTACAGGTGAATGGAACCATTACCATCCCTTCGGGCGGAAGGATTTCTTTCCAGGACCAGAACGGAAAAACCCTGTTTGGTTCGGCCGGTGCAAAACTGATATCCACAGACCAGACCAAAGACAATTCGGGCATCATATACATCAAAAGATGTACAAATATCATCATCCGGAACCTTATTTTTGAAGGCCCCGGCGCCTATGATGTAGATGGTTGGGACAATGCCACCCTGGATGCCAGCAGCAACGTCTGGGTAGACCATTGCGAATTTAGAGACGGTGTGGACGGCAATTTCGACATCAAAAACACTTCTGATTACATCACCGTTTCTTACTGTAAATTTACCTATTTGAAAACACCGAAACCAGGTGGCCCGGGAGGTTCTGATGACCATCGTTTTTCCGATCTGATTGGTTCCAGTGACAGCGCAACTGCCGACAGAGGGCATTTCCGAATTACTTTTGCCCGCTGCTGGTGGGCTCAGGGCTGCGTAGCCAGAATGCCACGTGTACGATTTGGTAAAGTCCACATGATGAACAATTATTTTAACAGTACTGTAAGTAAAAGTTGTATACAGGCTGGTTTTGAAGCCAATCTGCTGGTTGAATCCAATGTTTTCGAAAACGTGAAAAACCCGATTGACCTGATGGACAATACCGCAACGGCTGTTCAGGCAAAAAACAATACCTTCAGCATGGTAACCGGAAATACAGCAGGAAATGGTGTAAATGCCTTCACACCTCCTTATACGCTTTCCATACTGGCTGCGTCAAGTGTTAAAACTACGGTAACCGCCTCAACAGGTGCTGGAGCAACCTTATCTGGCAATAGTTGCTCTGTTCTTTAATTTTTATTTTTAAGGATTGCAAAAAAGCCCTGACTGTGTCGGGGCTTTTTTTATCCGAAATAAGTTAATATAACTTGTTCCGGATTATGATTGCCCCCATGCAAACTCACAGTCCTCAAAATTGAGCCTTTCAAGATCATTTCGTTCGATCAGTACGCTAAAAACGCCCTCATCATTAAAACCATCCTCCCCAACCTGCAGCAGCAATATTTTGTCAGAGAAAGTAACCGCTTCAATCTCTTGCTGTGAATACTGGCAATGTGTATAAATGCCAAATATTTTTGACTGATCGGAACCCGCAAAATAATCCCATTGCTTTTCTCCTTCCTCATCGATAAACCGGCTTTCAAGGCTTTCTTCCTCTGCAAAAATCCGGTCTACCAAAACCCCTAAGAAAAAATGGTCTTCATGTTCATAAATATGTCTGACCAATTGATCATTCGGGACATCGACATAAAATACTTTACCTGTATCATCAATCAGATTAGAGAAGAAGAATAAATGACCTTTTTCAGGAAGAAGCCCCGAACTGTCATACGCTGAAAATTCACTCAAACCAATTTGTGCTGCAAACCTTAGATTTTCAGGATGTTCCAGACCGGGCGGCAGGTCTATAACCGGCCCTCCATACCGCGATTTACCCAAAGGAATGTCAACTTCAGTATGCTTAACATGACGATGGTCCATCCAGATCTGTTTTTTCATGGATGCCGGGTAATACTGCTTTTGGTCAGCAGTAAAACGGATCACCTTAAATTTCTTCTCATTTTTATTCATGGTAGCTTCATTATAATTGCTTTTCCTCTAATATAATGTCATTTCGAAACAAAAACGATTAACTTTTTATTTTCAGTTATCTGCTTTAATTTTTATTTTAGGTTTAAGATTAACGACAACCCAGAATTATGAACCTAAGTCAACAACTTGCCAAACACTTAAGGGACGTCCATTTTGGAGGAAACTGGACAACATCCAATCTAAAAGATAACCTTAAAAATGTCAGCTGGCAACAGGCGATTACCCCTGTTCATTCCTTTAACACTATTGCCACACTGGTATTCCATGTAAACTATTATGTCAGTGCGGTGCTGAAGGTATTACAAGGTGCCCCGCTACAGGCCAGTGATCAATATAGTTTTGATTTACCACCCATTCAATCTGCACAGGACTGGCAGGACCTGCAGGAGAAAACCTGGGCAGAAGCTGAAATTTTTGCAGACCTGATTGAACAGTTGCCTCAGGAGCAATTATGGGAAAATTTTACAGATGAAAAGTACGGGACTTATTACCGGAACATCCAGGGGATTATAGAACATACCCATTATCATCTGGGGCAAATTGCCCTGATTAAAAAGATTCTTTTACAACAAGATCAACAACAGAAAAAAGACTAGCACTTTCTTCTTGAAAATCCTTTCAGATCCGTCATTTATCCCCTAGCAAAAAGGCGGATAAACGGCAGATTTATGGTTTAAAAATAACTAGGTGGTAACAGGGTGCTAACAGGGTCTTAACAGGGTGGTAACAGGGTCATTTATATAGTTTTTATAGTGTTGTCACCTTATAATTATTCTATTGTCACCTAGTTTTTTCAAAAGAATTTATAGACCTCCGTAAAACATGTATACCGCCCTGCTCTGAGCCTGAAATATTCTTATTTTTTCAGGATCTTTTTGGTGACAAAATGTGGCATACAGGTGAATTTCAGGAGCGGACAGAGCGGCCAAGAAACCTCCGTTGCCAGACTTTTACATCAGCTGTGATTTAAGAGCTTGCACCTTTCATGAATAGGGCGTAAATTACAACTGATAAATAATTCAGGGCACATGAAAATTAAAGCCATTATAACAGGCGCTACAGGTATGGTTGGTGAGGGTGTTTTGCTGGAATGCCTGGAACATCCAGAAGTAGAACAGGTTCTTGTCATTAACCGTAAACCTGGTGGTTTGCAACATCCCAAGCTGCGTGAGCTCATCCATGCTGATTTTTTTAATCTGGAATCAATTGCACAGGACCTTCAGGGCTATAATGCCTGTTATTTTTGTTTAGGTATCTCCTCGGTGGGTATTGGAAAAGAAGAATATAAACACATTACTTATGACCTTACACTCCATACCGGGCAGCTTTTGGCAACACTAAATGCTGAAATGACTTTTTGTTATGTTAGTGGTGCCGGGACCGATACCAGCGAACAGGGAAGCATTGCCTGGGCAAGGGTAAAAGGGGCTACAGAGAATGCATTGCTCCGCCTGTTTAAAAACGCCTACATGTTCCGTCCGGGTTTTATGAAATCAAGCCCAGGGCAAAAAAATGTAAAAAGCTTTTATAGTTTTATTGCCTGGATGTACCCTATTGGCCGATGGCTTTATCCCGCTGGTTTCTGTACCCTTAAAGAGGTTGCCCAGGCAATGATTGCAGTCAGTTTAAGCCCTTATTCCAAACACCATATAGAGGTAAAGGATATTGTTGAACTGGCAAAAAGATAGATTTATTTATCCTTAAACAGCAACTGCCTGATACTTGCCAGGTGGCTAAACAAAACCAATGGTACAATTACAGATGGAAGCCAGTTGAAAGGAAAATGACTGACCGCCAGGTTGGGCTGATCAAAAGCAATGCGCTGTAATGGTGTCGGTGCTGATAAAATTGCAAGAACTACAATGTTTAGCAAAAGGCACAATCCTGTTAAATTCCAGATCAGCAATACAGTCCGGGATAGTTTTCTTTTTAAATACCCAAAGTAATAGACAAATGGCGCCGTCAATCCCATCAGCACATCAAAATTATAGCCCTTAAAAGTCATTAATTCCGGAATTACTTTCGAGATAAAAAGAAAATACAGCACAATTTCTACAGGAAGGCGTACACAGTGCAGTAAAGTCAGTTCTGCTGTATTCAATTTATCCATATATCTTCTACCTCCCGGGGTTCCAAAAAGCATCAGGATGAGCAATAAAGGTGGAAATACCAACAGGATGAACCTTGGGGGAATGGTTTCCTTCAAGTAGTAAAACCCCTTTAAACCCAATATAAGCTGCAAAAGCATCCACAGGATCACAACCAGCAAAAAAGATTTTCGGGCAGCAGTGGCCCTGTAAAACTGAAATACAGTTAATAAAGTAATTAAGATAAAAACACCCTGTAATTGTACTGAAACCTGTTCCATGATCTTTAATTTTTCTTTAGGTTAAAGATCATAAATGCATATTAAAACCCTCTTGTCATTTGGCAAGAAATCATTTTCGTACAATTTCTTTGCGAATCCGGCTCAATGAGGTGTCGGTAATGCCCAGGTAAGAGGCTATATGCTTTAATGAGGCCTGCTGAAAAATCTCCGGCCTGGTCCGTAGCAGATTTTCATAGCGTTGTTCTGCCGTCAGGTTGATCATCGAAAGCGTCCTTTCTTTTAAGGCAATAAATCCATTCACCAGATTGGCCCTGCCAAATTCCCTGAATTCAGGGACGGTATGAAACCACACCTGAAACTGCGCATAGTTTAGCCTCCATAACTTTGATGCTGACAGCGCCTGCATGTCTTCCAGAGCTGGCTTTTGTTTGAAGAAGGAAACCACATCTGCAACCAGAGCGCCTGCTTTATAAAAACCAGTGGTGACTTCGTTGCCTCTGGCATCATAAGTGAAAGTTCTTAAAAATCCGCTTTCCAGGTAAAAAAAATCATTGGAAACCTGACCGATTTTTAACAGATAGTCATTTTTTTCTGCGTGTACCGCTTCAAAACTGGAGGAAATGGAAAGGACTCTATCTTCTGCCACTGGCAAAGCATTCCGGATAAAATCAACCAGGTTTTTCCTGTTTTCTTCCATTTTAGGATTTTTTATCCTTCTGAGCTTGCGGCTTAAGCCATTTTGCCAGCTGATCTATAAACATCTGCCTTTGGTCCACAAAAAGATAATGAGAACAATTGTCCAGATAAGCGAAATTATTCTTTCCGGTGATGTTTTTCAGGTCTGTAATTTGTACTGCCGAAAATATTGCATCCTGTTTACCATAAATGGCATACAAAGGAACTTTTTGTTCCTTAAGCTTCCTTAAAACAGGTTTGGTGTCAATATTGTTCCGGCTTTCATTTTTATAAAACGCAAAAGGCGCATTTTTGTTCCTGATGTTTGTTTTATTAAAAATGCCTTCCTGGTATTCTTTGTATAACCGGTCACATTCTGCACTTGGATGGGCAACCTTAAAAAAACCATTTTCACCGGCCAATTCAAAACATCCTTTACGATATTCAGCAGAATTTTTTGCCAGTGATTTGACCAGCTGCAATTTACTGATTTGACCCGAATCGGCTTTTTGTTTATAAATGGTACTTACCGAATCCAAAATATGATCATAGGTTTGCTGCTGGGAAACCAATGCCCCGGCCAAAATCAGGGATTTCACTTTCTGAGGATATTTTCCGGAATAAAGTGCTGCAACCAGCCCCCCAAAACTATGACCCAAAATATTTGCTTTTTTCAGGTGATAAGTTTCAAAAATACCATTCAAATCATCAAAAGCTTCCTGATAGGTAAACTTTGCTCCCGGGTCTGCCGATCTGCCTTCACCCCTTCTGTCATAAGCAATCACATAAAAGCCTTTTTCAGAAAGCTTCTGAGCGGCGGTACCTTCAAATAAGGTGGCATTTCCGCTTGGACCACCATGAATAAAAATGATGGGGTCATTTTTGGGGTTACCGTATGTTTTAATATATAAAGTTTGGGCAAAAGTGGAAAATCCTGCAAATAGGAATACAAAAAGGAAGAATAGTTTTTTCAAGACGTAAAGTTGTTTTATTAAAAAAACAAAACTAATTCCTTTTCACTGGAAAAAAAATTCACAAGCAATGAAATCAAAAAAATCTATTAGATACCTTCAACCACACAAAATCAGAATCAGTTTCATGCAGATTGACAATTGCAAACAGGTTTACACCTGTTTGCAATTAAATTAAAAAATTAAAAAACTACAATTCCGCGTAACTCACTAGTTTCACATCAGGGTCCCTGGAAAGAATATCTTCCATTGTCTTTCTGTGCCCAGCTCCTACTCCGATGACAATACGTTTAGCCTTTTTATCTTTCGCCTGCTTCAATACATTTTCGCACATGTTTTCATTTCTCAATGCCCATTGTGCGTACATCGCTTTAATTTCCTGAACCGGAAACAAAGGATATTCAAAAAAATAAGTACCGCCATAAAAATTCCAGGCATCAATCAGAGCTTCATAGCGTTTGGAAGCCATATTGGTATAAGAGGACGGGCTCATATTTTTCTTGTCCTGATCAGTAATAGTTGAATACCTGTCAATTTCAGCCATTAGTTTTCTTTCTGCGGAGGTACTGTCCTGATTGGCTTTTTTTGTGAGTTCAGCGATCCTTTTGCGCGCCGAACTCCAGGCCTGGGACCATGGCCCGTCATATTTCTGACAATCCATAGGATAAATCTCATTTTGCCCCAAAGCATAAATCAAAGGAAAATAAATCCTTGAATATTCTGAATCCACACGGTAAAGACGGGCTTTTTTCAGGGAATCTGGACTATTGAAGTGACGTTTGTAATAAGCCATCTCTTGTTCTGCGAAACCTTTCTTCATATAATTTTCAATAACAAACAATTGATACTCAGCATTGCCCCGGTCCCCAATTTGCATGTAATCCAACGCAAGGTCCATTCTCAGTTTATGCAGATAGGCGAACTTGGCCAGTGATTTATTGGCCTGTCTGATTTTCTTTTCAGGATTTTTACTGCTGTCAGGATGTTGTCTGGCAATAAAGTCCCTTCCTATTTTAAAAGCATCATAAGCCCAGTTTCCTGCTGGAAGGGTCTTGTAGTCGGATGCAGAAAGGTATTCTCCAAAAACCATATCAGGTTTAAAGGCTTTGAGTTTGGAGATAATGACATTAAAATCATCATATCCCTCTGGGTTGCTGTGTGAGGAACCCACCACTACAATTTCAATTTTTTGTGCGAAGCCTGTATTCAGGCTAAAAAGGAGACTAAAAAAAGTCAGGGTTTTAATCAGGATTTTCATATCGTTGTTTTGTTTGAACAGCACAAAATTGAATGATCGCATCACCCAAACGAATATTTTTATCCCAAACCCTCAAATCATGATCCCAATCAGGACCATTAAGCAATAAAATCAGTATCGGTTAATTTTAAAACTGAATTTTCAAATCTAAATAACTAGGTTAATGTAGAGGTGATGTTTCCTTAATATTATGGTTATCTGAGGTTTTTACTTTTGCCTGTACAGCAGCATCCCCGCAGGCATGATTAAACCTATATTAAAACGGCCATACTATTTTGGCGTTTTACTTGTATTTCTTTTAACGGCATCTGTATTTAACATTTGCTTCTCCAAAGCCGATGGATTTTTAATCCTGAACCAATTCCATCGTCATTGGCTTGATGAAATTTTCAAAGTGATCACCAATTTTGGGGACGGAATTTTTGTCCTTCTTGTGGTTGCTGCGACTTTAGTATTTGGAAAAAAGAAAAAATCGCTTTGTATCCTTTTGGCGTATGTCTATTCCGGACTTGCAGCCCAGATCCTGAAGAGGTTATTTCATATGCCCCGTCCAAAAGTGTTTCTGGAGCTCAGTGCTATAAAATACACATCCTTTGTAGAAGGTGTAAGTCTTGCCGGCTCAAACTCATTCCCATCAGGTCATTCGGCTTCGGTGTTTGCACTGGGCACTGCTCTGGTACTGGTTTACAAAAAGAAAAATATTTCATTTTTAATGGCCATATTTGCCATTATGGTTGGCTATTCCCGGATCTATCTTGCCCAGCATTTTCTTCAGGATGTAATGTTTGGCGCCTTATTGGGCATTTTATCGGCCCTGTTCAGTTATCATCAGGTTTATCACCAGAAATTCTGGAGGGTAATCAGATATGGTTACAAGAAAAAGGGTGCAGAATCCACACCTCAGCAGGCCCTTTAAATTTATATGCGAGAAATCCCTGCTAAAGTCTGGTGGCTTGTTTTGGCCTGCACCGCTATAAAATTACTGATTGCCTGCAACACGACACTCGGAAATGACGAGGTTTATTACTGGACCTATGCCCAGGACCTCCAATGGAATTATTTTGACCATCCGCCTTTTGTAGCTTGGCTCATCCGGTTAACGACCTTGAATTCGGCAATTCATTTGGAGGTTGCTGTTCGCCTGGGTGCTATTCTTTCTTCAGGAATCTGTACACTGCTTATTTACCGCATGACCTCATTTGTAGCCCATCAGCGTGCAGCCTGGTATGCCGCCCTGTTGTATGCCTCTTCTTTTTATTGCAGCATCATTGCCGGTACATTTATTTTGCCCGACAGCCCCCAAATGGTATTCTGGCTTTGGAGTATCTTCCTGCTTTTAAAAATAAACCGGGCAACCGAAAAAAACTCACCTAATTTTAAATTGTGGTGCCTTTTTGGCCTTGCTGCCGGTCTTTGCATTTTATGTAAGGTCCATGGGATATTTCTATGGCTGACGGTCGCTTTGACTGCCCTATTCCTAAACCCTGGCTTTTTTAAGCAGAGCGGAATGTACATGGCGGCTTTGTTAACGGCCATCCTCATTTCACCCATTGTAATCTGGAACTTCCAGCACGACTTTATAACCTATACCTACCACAGTGAAAGGGTTAGTCTTAGCCACGCCGGCATCAATGGTTTAAGCTTTTTGCGTGAGTTGGCCGGACAAATTCTTTACAACAATCCTTTTGTATTTTTTACGGTCTGGCTAAGCCTGTTTGCGGTATTCAAAGGAAATTATCCTGCCCCTAAAAAAGAAACCCTGATCCTTCTGGCCTCTTCCCTTCCACTTATCGTGGTTCTTGTATTTCTTTCTTTATTCCGCGATACCCTTCCACATTGGTCAGGGCCAGCTTATGCCAGTTTGATTGCACTTGCTTCTTTAAAACTTTCCTTAAATGATCCTGCCGGTATACCCAAAATCATTAAAGCCTCCCTGTTTACCTATGTACTTGTTGTCATCAGTGGTTTGCTTCTGATTAATTTTTATCCCGGCTCACTTTCTCCGGAAAAAGATCCTTTGGAATATGGCCATGGAGATCCGACGCTGGATCTTTATGGATGGAAACAAACCGGAGAACTGGTGGATTCTGTATATAAACAGGATGTTTCCAAAGGAAATATGCCCGCCTCAGCCCCTATTGTTATCACAAAATGGTTTCCTGCCGGACATTTAGATTATTATGTTGCCCCTCTTACCAGCCAGCAAACCTATGCACTGGGTAAAATATTTGACCTTCATCAATACTATCTGTACAACCAAACAAAAAAACAACCCACCAAAGGGAGTGCGGCTTATTATATTGTCCCTTCCAGTTTATACCATAAAGATGACGCAGACCTGGTATGTTCCCACTACACGACATGTAGTCCTCCTGTTATCCTTCCGGTAAAACGAAACGGTGTCATTTGTAAAAACATCCTGTTGTTCAGGTTAAAGGGATTTAAAGGGAAATAGCTGAAGATGATCTCTGGCAGGATATCCCCCGTGAATTGTCCTGAGCACACCGCGCAAAAGTTTTTGTAGACTGATAAATTTGAAATATAACTTGAGCAATTACAAGAATAAAGATAAATTTAGTTAACCAAAGACCTCGTATTATGAACAATTCAATTTATCCCTGCCTGGCCATTAAGGACAAAATTGCAGAAGCTGCAGATTTTTATATCCAGACATTTGGCAATGGCGGCATTACCCAGACTTCACCTTACGTGATACAAATTCAATTGAGCGGACAAAAATTTATGCTGCTCAAAGATGGCCCGGCTTCCAGTCCAAATGCTGCAATTTCCTTTATGGTGATTAGCGAAACTGCTGAAGAAACCGAAGCTTATTACCATAAATTAAGTGCCCAAGGAAATACCATGATGCCTTTGGATGCCTATCCCTGGAGTCCTAAATATGCCTGGGTAGAAGACAAGTACGGTGTATCCTGGCAACTGTATACCGGCAATAAAAACGACAATCCTCAAAAATTTAACCCGACACTGATGTTTACAGGTACACAGGTGGGTAAAGCAGCCGAAGCGATAAACCTTTACACCAAACTTTTCCCGCAGTCGGATGTCCAGGGTATACTTAATTACGGTGAAAATGAAGGGGACGATACTTCTTTTGTCAAACATGCACAATTTAAAATCAAGGGTTTTACCGCCATGGCCATGGACAGTTCTGCAGATCATGGTTTTACATTTAATGATGCCGTTTCTTTAGTGGTAGAATGTGAGACACAAGAAGAAATTGACCGTTATTGGCTGGAACTAACCGCTCATGGAGGACAAGAGGTCGCCTGCGGTTGGCTCACTGATCGTTATGGCCTCAGCTGGCAGATCATCCCTGCCTCATTGGGCAGTCTGTTAAAAGAACCTGAACGCGCACAGCGGGTAATGGCTGCATTATTGAAAATGAAAAAACTGATCATTTCAGATTTGGAAAATGCTTAAATAAAGAAAGACCTTAAAGGGTCTTTTTTTATTTAAAAAGAATTCAGTTGGTTTTCATGCAACTTTTTGAAATTTCGGGTGTCATATACCCAATAAACTTATCCCCCTAAATATCCACATGAAGAAACTACTCCTTATCTTAAGCCTCTTTTTAGCTATAACTTCGTCATTCGCACAGGAAAATGAGAAGAATACGATTATTACCACTGATATTGATAATTTCTGGACGGCTTATGATAAAATACGTCTTACAAAAGACACCACACTTCAATACCAGTACCTGAATAATTTTTTTCTGGAAAAAGGCACCCCCGGGCTTAAAGCGATTGGACAAGCCAGAAATTATACAGCAAAATCTTATATAGATGCCATTAACAATTATCCCCTGTTCTGGAACTCTGTAAGGGCAAACACCTATAAAGTAAAAACCCTGTCTAAACAAATTTTCGCAGGAATTCACCAGCTCAAGCAATTGTACCCTGCATTAAAACCTGCAAAAATTTACTTTACCATAGGCGCCCTGAGAACCGGCGGTACAACGCTAAGGGATATGGTGCTTATTGGAAGTGAAATTGCCATGGCCGACAAAAGCACCATCACCTCTGAATTTCCCAAAGCTTTCTCCAATCTGGTTACCTATTTGCAAAACAACAACACCGAAAATACAGTACTGACCAATGTTCATGAATATGTACATACCCAGCAAAAAACGAATCAGGCAGACAATCTTTTAGGACAATCCCTTTTGGAGGGCGTTGCAGAATATGTTTCGGTAAAAGCCACTGGCAGAAAATCTGCCCTGCCAGCACTCAGTGACCCTTCATTAGATCAGGAAAAAGTAAAAGACCGGTTTTCCCGTCAAATGTTTAATTGGTTTTCCGGCTACTGGTTGTATTCAAATGAAGAAAATGAGTTCAATTTAAGAGATTTGGGTTATTACGTTGGTTACAACATCTGCAAAAAATACGATGAACAGGCCACTGATCACCAATTGGCCATTAAAGAAATGATTGAACTGGATTATAGCAACCCTGCTGAATTATATGCTTTTGTAGACAAGTCCGGCTATTTCAATGCACCTGTACAAGATTTGAAAGCACGATACGAAAAAGAAAGACCCAGGGTCATCAGCGTTGGCCCTTTCAAAAACAAAGATCAGGAAGTAGATCCTGGTACTACTGAACTACGCATTGAATTCTCCGTTCCCATGAACACGCAAATCAGAAACTTTAAATATGGTAGTCTGGGTCCGGATCATTTTCCCCAGATCAATAAACTGATTAGTTTTTCGCCAGACGGAAAAACAGCAGTTTTTGAACTGAAACTAAAAGCCGGGCAA
The DNA here is from genome assembly GCF_003208655.1 of Pedobacter nutrimenti. GTDB lineage: Bacteria > Bacteroidota > Bacteroidia > Sphingobacteriales > Sphingobacteriaceae > Pedobacter > Pedobacter nutrimenti. Next base: position 715,682 of record NZ_QKLU01000001.1, read on the forward strand.
TCCTATCAGTTTATTGTTGGCGATGGCTTCAGAAGTCAGGATCGGATTTCACTTCAACCTTACCCCATCGAATTCAAAACCAGGGATAAATAACTGCGTGCTACTGTTTTAAAATTTGAGCTTATTTGCCAAATTTCTAATAGAGATCCATAAATATTTATTAGCTTAGTTCTTCAGTCAAACACATCAAAACCTATGCTGAAAAAGAACACGCCCGCCCCTGATTTTCAATTATTGAATCCAGAAGGAGAAGTCGTATCCTTATCCGATTTTAAAAATAAAAAAAATGTGGTCCTGCTTTTTTATCCGGCCGACTGGAGTCCGGTATGTGGTGACGAAATTTCTCTGTTCAGTCAAATGAAGCCCATTTTCGATAAAGAAGATGCTGTTTTGCTGGGCATCTCGGTTGACAGTTTCTTTTGCCATAAGGCTTATACGGCGCACAGAAAAATACACTTTCAGTTGCTGGCAGATTTTGAACCCAAGGGCGAAGTGGCCAGACAATATGGTGTTTATAATGAAAAGGCAGGATACAATAGCCGCGCATTGTTTTTAATTGACAAATCCGGTACCGTACAATGGAGTTACCTTGCACCGGATGAAGTTAATCCGGGAGCAGATGGGGTTTTGGATGCGCTGGAAGAATTAAAGGAAACAAACGTTTAATACCAGGTTTATGCCCGAACAATTAAAACCAGGGGTCTCTCCTTCTGATCACACCAGGGGGGCCCGCAATCCTCAACTGGAAATTGTAGAATACGGAGATTTTCAATGCCTGTATTGTGGTGCCGCAGAGCCTATTGTTGAGGAGATCCTGGAACAGTTCGGAACTGCGGTTTCTGTTACCTTCAGAAATTTCCCGCTCAGGGACACACATCCCGAAGCTTATGATGCTGCTCTTGCGGCCGAGGCCGCTGCAAAACAGGGAAAATACTGGGAAATGCACGATCGGATATTTGCCATACAGGATACGCTTAATGCGCAGCACCTGATCCAGATTGCTTCTGATCTGGGCCTGGATATGACACGGTTCCGGAACGACCAACAGAGCCCGGAAGTGCTTCAAAAAATAGAAAATGACTTTGAAAGTGGAGCACGCAGCGGCGTCAATGGTACCCCTACCTTTTTTGTCGATGGCATCCGTTTTGATGGTGCAGCAACGGACTTGTATGTGATGATCAGTGAAAATGCTTCCTGATGATTTTAAAAACAACGGAACTATGAATCCCGAATCGGATCGTATTGAACAAAAGAACTGGAAAAAGTGGGGACCCTATTTGTCAAACCGGCAATGGGGAACAGTAAGGGAAGACTATAGTGCCGACGGAGATGCCTGGAAATATACCAACCATGATATGGCCAGAAGTAAGGCCTGGCGCTGGGGCGAAGAAGGAATTGGGGGAATTTCCGATGACCAGCAACTGCTTTGTTTTGCACCCGCTTTCTGGAACGGGAAAGACAAAATAATAAAGGAGATTTTTTTTGGTCTGAACAATGAACAAGGTAACCATGGAGAGGATGTAAAGGAACTGTTTTACTACCTGGATTCTTCCCCTAGCCATTCCTATATGAAAATGCTGTATAAGTATCCGCAGCAGGCTTATCCATACGATTTACTGGTTCGAGAAAATGCCAGCCGGACCAGGTTAATGCCCGAGTATGAATTGCTTGACACCGGTGTCTTTAAGGACAACAACTATTTTGATATTTTTATAGAATATGCCAAAGCATCCCAGGAAGATATCCTGATCCGGATTACCGCGCACAACAGGGCCCTCCAGACAGCCAGACTTTGCATTTTGCCTACCCTTTGGTTCCGCAACCGATGGACCTGGGGTTATCATGAAAAGCATGCCTCTATTTTTGAAAACAACGAAAATGAGATAGAAATTAGCAGTAAAGAACTGGGAACCTATTTCTTATATGCCGAAAAACCCGTAGAATGGCTATTCACAGAAAATGAAACCAATACAATCAGATTGTACAATTATGACGACGGGAAAAAATATTATAAAGATGCCATCAATGATTATGTAGTTCAGGGTTTAAAAAATGTCGTTAACCCCGCTTCAACAGGTACAAAAGCAGCCGCCTGTTATGATCTTGAGCTGGGAGGTGGTCAGTGTGCCACTTTGGAATTCAGACTCTGTAAGGGCATGCAAAAAAAGCCTTTTTCAGATTTCGGGTCCCTCTTTGACTTACGTAAACAGGAAACAGATCATTTTTATAATACATTGCAAACAGGCATCAGAGGAAAGCAGGAAGGTGAAATCCATCGTCAGGCCCTGGCCGGCCTGCTCTGGAACAAACAGTTTTACGATTATAATGTAGGAAAATGGTTAAAAGGAGATCCAGCGCAACCCCCGCCCCCCGCTGGCCATAGTACTTCCAGAAACCAGAACTGGAAACACATCAATAATGCCGATGTTATTTCTATGCCCGATAAATGGGAATTCCCCTGGTATGCCTCCTGGGACCTGGGCTTTCACTGCCTGAGCCTGGCCCTGGTCGACCCCACATTTGCAAAAGGGCAGCTGATGATGCTCACCAGAGAGTGGTACATGCACCCTAATGGCCAGTTGCCGGCATATGAATGGAATTTTGACGACACGAACCCACCAGTCCATGCATGGGCTGTTTGGGAGGTATATAAAGCAGACCAAAAAAAGAACAATGGCAAAGGAGATATCCCATTTTTAGAGTCGGTTTTCCAAAAACTGCTTTTAAATTTTACCTGGTGGGTAAACCGGAAGGACGATAAAGGAAGCAATATCTTTTCAGGTGGTTTCCTGGGCCTGGACAATATTGGGGTTTTTGACCGCAGTATGAAACTGCCAGCCGGAATGAGCATAGAACAGGCAGATGGTACCAGTTGGATGGCCATGTATGCGCTCAATATGATGCACATTTCCCTAGAGCTGGCCTTACATAACCGGGTTTATGAAGATATGGCCACAAAATTCTTTGAACACTTCCTCTATATTGCAGGTGCGGTAATGAATAACCTCGGCCCGGACAATAGCGGGTTATGGGATGAGGAAGACGAATTTTTTTACGATGTCCTCTCTATTGAAGGAAAACCCTCCGTCAAACTGAAATTACGGAGCATGGTGGGTTTGATCCCTTTATTTGCAGTAGAGGTGATCCGTGATGAAACCCTTAAAAAACTCCCTGCTTTTGCAACAAGAATGCAGTGGTTTCTCGAACACCGTCCTGAACTGGCCTCTCTTGTTTCGCGCTGGACAGAAAAAGGAACAGACAACAAGCATTTACTGAGCTTACTTCGTGGCCACCGAATGAAAAGGATTTTATACAGAATGCTGGATGAAAAGGAATTTTTGAGTGATTACGGGATCAGAAGTTTGTCGAAAACCTATGAAACCGAAGCCTATGTATTTCCGACAGAACAAGGGGAATTTAAAGTAAAATATGTGCCGGGAGAAAGTGATTCGGGAATGTTTGGTGGCAACAGCAACTGGCGGGGCCCCATCTGGATGCCAGTAAACTACCTGCTCATTCAGAGCCTGCTGCGTTTTCATGATTACTACAGCGATGATTTTAAAATAGAATATCCAAGCGGTTCGGGTGAAGCATTTACCCTAAAAGAAATTGCCCTCGCCCTTTCACAAAGGCTGATCAATATCTTTAAAACAGATCCACAAGGCAAACGGGCTTGCTTTGGTGAGCATGAAAAGTTGCAGCAAGATCCTGAATTTAAAGATTATCTTTTGTTTAATGAATATTTTCACGGCGATTCAGGTAAAGGCTTGGGCGCCTCCCATCAAACCGGCTGGACAGCCCTTCTAGCCAATTTAATACAACAGTCATGAAGTTAAAAAGCATACCGCTCCTATACCTGCTGTTCTTTTCATTTTCCATCAGTCTTCCGCTGAAAAATTTTGCCCAGGCAAAAAACCTTAAACTTGTTTTTATCCGTCATGCGGAACGTCCTGAAAATGGCGACAACCTAAATTGCAAAGGCTTAAACCGCTCTTTGCTTTTACCAAGCCTGTTGTACAAAAAATTTGGGAAACCAGATGACATCTACATTCCCTCCATTCATCAGGGAGACCAAACCAAAAGGTCAAGAATGTTTCAAACCATAACGCCTTTTGCAGTTAAATACAATTTGTCTATTAATTCTTCTTATGAAGAGGATGACTATAAACATACCGGCAAGGCACTTTTAAAAGAACAAGGCACCGTACTCATTGTCTGGGAGCATCATTGGATCCAATCGTTGGTGAGTTACCTGGGCGTGGAAACCGGAAAATGGCCTGATGACGATTATGACAGCATCTGGATACTTACTTTTCCAAAGGGTAAAGCAGTGCTCACCAAAGACAAACAGGGCTTAAAACCAGGAATAAACTGTTCTTTTTAGCCCATTATTTCCTTTTAAGGATTGTGTTTATAAGTATTGTTGATCCTATACGTATTGTTTCTTTAATTTTATTAACTTCAGATGTTTAAAATATCAGCAACAGAAAACAACACCTATCCTAAAAGAAAAACAAATCATGATCCGGCGTTATCCTCATCTGTTTATTGTCATGAGCTTATTGCTTGTAACAGGTTGTAAAGGATATAAAAAGTCGAAAGATCGTTATTTTGCTTCCGAAAACAGATGCATCGAACTCTACAGAAAAAAAATTTCACTCTATTGGAACAACAAACCTGACTCTGCCATTTTCTATGCAGAGAAAGGCTTAAACCTCGCAAAAAAGATTAAAGACAGAAGCAGTGAGGCTCATTTTCAAATCCAAATTGCAGGTATAAATGAACAATACGGAAATTTAAAAACCGCTGTAGATTATCAAAACCACGCCTTGCTCCTATTCCAAGTTCTGGGCGACTCGGTTTCATCTTTAAATGTTTCCTCAAGCATTGGATTAAACAAAGCAAAATTAGGAAATTTGAATCAGGGCAGAGATTTAATACAAAACTCCATACGTTATTTTGAGCGCCATAAAGATACACTTAATCTTTTGGGAACTTACGTCAGAATGGGTGAATGGGAAGAAGTAAAAGGCGATACTCCACAAGCCATCAGCTGGTACCAGAAAGCAGAAAGCCTACAGTCTGGAAACGGGTCCTCTGATGAGTTTTTCTTGTTGATCGACAAAATAGCCCAGCTTCACAGTAAACTTAAACAACATCAACAAGCGACTCTTTATTACCAGAAAGGAATAGACAAAAGCACCTTTAAAACATTTACAAAAAAGAATATACAATTTATAAATCATGCGGCCAATGCTATGGCCGCTGATGGCAAACACGAAAAGGCTGTTGTATACCACCAGTGGGCTTTAAAAAAAGCTACAGAGGCCGGCCTCGCCGAGCAGCAGGTATATGCCTTAATCGGTCTGGCCGCTAATGGTGATGATAAAAAGACAGATTTAAGTATTGGCCATCTAAAAAACGCCCTTTCAATTGCCCACAAAATAGGCCATAAACAATTGAGTGCTGAAATTTACAAAGGGCTATCCACGGTTTACCGGCAACAGGCAAAATACAAAGAAGCATTAAATATGCTGGAAATGCATTACAAAATCATTGACAGTTTGAAAAATGCAAATATCACCCATAAAATCAATGTGCTTCAAAGTAGTTATGAACTCTCCAAAACCAAACTACGGGTGGAACAGCTGGAGCTTGCCGAACAGGAAAAAATTTACCAGCGTAATTCCTTAATACTTATTACGGTAGCTGTATTGCTTGTTCTTGTTGCTTTCCTGCTGTACCTCATTAGTATTCATAAATTAAATAAAAAGCTAAAAGCATCTAATCTTTTGAAGGACAAGCTGTTTTCCATTATAGGACATGACCTGCGCAATCATGTTGGTGGAATAGCTGGTTTACTCGCCATCATGGAAAATGAAGGTCTCAGCAGCCAGGAACAAGTGGAAATGATACCAGAACTCCGAAAGCAGGCAGATGCCAGTTTTGATATCCTGACACAACTGTTGCAATGGGGCCAGTCACAGATTAAAGGGATCCAGATAGAAGCCACTGAATTTAGCGCAGATCAGATCATCGCAAAAAACACAAAAGCACTTGATAAAATGCTCAAGGACAAATCTTTAAGCATCGTAGAGAATTATCCAAAAAATCTAAAGGTTTTTGGAGATGTGAATCATTTTGATTTTATCATCAGAAACCTACTCTCCAATGCCATTAAATTCAGTTATCCCGGAAAAGACATTGAAATTACGGCCATAGAACAAAAAGAAAATTCGGAGTTTATTTTTTCTGTAAAAGATTATGGAAAGGGAATCAGTAAACACCAGCAGGAACAGTTTATCAGTACGGAGCTGGAGGTTTCCTTTGGTACAAAAGGAGAAAAAGGTACTGGTATAGGCCTCACCCTCAGCAAAGAATTTGTCCGCGCCAACCGCGGAAAAATGTGGTTGGAAAGCAAAGAAGAAACAGGAGCGACTTTTTATTTCAGCTGGCCTGCTCGTATTTAAAATTGTCAATTTTCCGAAAACTTTGTCAAGGGGCACAAGCTCGGGCATCAAATTTCTAGAAAGCGGAACAACAGTTGATCATTTCCTAATTTCCGCACCTTTTCAAAAAACTCACCGGGCCTGGAACCTGACATCTTTTTGTAGATATTAATAAAATAACTTTGATCGTAAAAATTGCTTTGGTTGCCGATATCTGTCAATCTTTTAAACTGGTCTTTAAAAAGCTTGTTGTTAAGTGCATGACGGAAACGCGCGATTTTTTTGAAGCCAGCAGGAGAAATACCTATATGTTCTCTAAAAAGCCGATTTAGCGTTCTGGAATTCAACTCTACCTTCAATGCCACCTCGGCAATAGACATTTCGCTTTCAAAATTGATCAGCAAATCAATCGCAGCGCGAAGGTGCTTATACCTGCTAAAAGGACGATACATAGAGATTAAAAAATTCTCCAATAGCCCTACCCTTTCCTCCAGGTCATTAATACTGTAGAAATCGGCAATAAATTTTTTATAATCATCCCTGTCCTCCCAAAGAGAGAACATTTGGGAATCCTTTGCAGCAACCTCAAAAAAAGAACAATCCAAAAAATGATTAATACCCAACGGCTTAAAAGCGATGGTTACTTTATCAATTTTCCCTTTAAAAGTCACCTTTAAAGGAACTGACCTAATGCCTTGTATAATAGAAAAATAGTTTTCATTCTGCACTCCGGAAACAGAAGTAAAGTTAGATAAAATGCTAATATCTACATTCTTATGAATATTCAGCGGCGTATTCACAGAAGGAAAAGCAAAATAAGTGACCTCGAACAAGGGGTCCTCTGTCTTTAAAAAATAATAATATTCAATATGTTCCTTCAACAACTCATGTCTTGGGAAGAATAGAACGGGATCCATTATTTCATTTGCCATTCTCAACCAATTTTTGATAAAATTTAAAATTTCCCTGTCTTAAAAATACAATTTTTCGGTCTGTTAATTTATTCTATTTGATGAAGAAAAATAAACGAAAATATGAGAAAAATATTCTTAACCCTTAGCTTATTTTTAATTTCTGTGTGGCTTTGTCAGGCACAGGATAAAATTAAAAACCCAAAGCTGCAAGCTTATATCGACAGCCTGTTTATGGTGGATCAAAAAGTACAATGGGACATCGTGTCGGCCTACAACAGACACCACAATCAGGACAGCTTGAAATTACTTATGGAACTAAAAGAGCAGACCTTTAAAAGACACACCCTTTTAATCAAACACATTTATAAAGAAAATGGCTATCCAAGTACTGAATCTATTGGCCAGGAAAGTGTAGAACATTTTTTTTTACTGATACAGCATTCCGATGCAGATCTTGATTTTCAATCAGAAATGCTCCCGGTTCTTAAAGAAAGGTCCGATTTAAATCTGATTAAAGCCCAGGATTATGCATTTCTATATGATAGGGTGCATATTAATAAAGGGGAAGAACAATTGTATGGAACACAGGTAGGCTACGATAAGGAAGGTAAGGCCTTTTCAAAAAGATTAAAAGATCCGGCAACTGTAGACGAAAGACGGAAAAAACTTGGAATGGAAAAACTACAGGATTATTTGACAAGAACAACAGCACTACACAAGGAAATGAATAAAAAAAATTAAATCAGAAACGCTGTCTCTTTTAACTTCCCAGGGATGTTAAGCATATTTTTCCAGGTCAATGGCGTTTGCCGCATAATCAACTTTCTTCTGCATTTTATTCATAAAAGATTTAACAAGCTTTTTCTTCCATGGCATATATTTCATTAAAGTAAGTACTAAATTTTGCATAAAGAGTTCCGTTTTACTTTTTGCAATCATTTGCTCCAGCACAGCAAGCCCAAGTTCCTGGTTCACTTTAATGTAATGGCCCATCTTATCGCTATAATTGTCAAATGCCTCCCTATAATCTGCGGTTCTGGATAGTTCGCCTGCCAATACATAAGCACCAACAATGGCCAGACTGGTGCCTTGTCCGGATGCAGGAGAAGGACAATATCCTGCATCTCCAAGTAAAACCGTTCTTCCTTTGAAAAGTTCAGGGGCATGTACCTGACTTAAGGAGTCAAAATAGAAATCAGGGCTTTCGGGCATGGCCTTTAGTAAAGCAGCCAACTCCCATCCCTCATTTTCAAACGCGCCTTTTAATATTTTCTGCTGTTGAGCAATGTCTTTGAAATCATATTCCAGGCCTTTACTGGAAAAGAGAAAAAGTGCTTTAGAGGGCTGTTTTTTATGGGCATTGAACACATTTACAATTTTACCAGCCCCTGGATAACCAACCTCTTCCTGGTCAAGTTCTAAGTGATTTGGAACAGAGAAAATAGAAATATAATAGCCCAAATGCTTGACCAAATGCTCTTCTTTATCGAAAAGTAATCTCCTGACATTGGAGCGCAGGCCGTCCGCTGCAACGAGCAGGTCAAAATGTCTTGTCCCTCCTTTCTGAAAATGAACTTTAATCCCCCCGGTTTGTTCTTCAATTTTCAAAATGGAGTCGTTAAAAAGATATTCTGTATCTTCTTTTGTTTGCTCATATAAAATTTCGGCCAGGTCGCCACGAAGAATTTCAACATCACGCTCCTGCCTCATTCCAAATTCATCAGGATTAAAACCGGCAATTGTTCCCCCTTTTTTATTGATCAAAACAGATTGACGGATGTGGATAGCTTTATCTTTTATCCGGTGAAGAATACCCATATTTTCTGCCACAGTAACCGCCGCCCCCCTGAGGTCCACTCTGTATCCTCCTGTACGCGGCTGGGCAGCTTTCTCTATTATCGTTACCTTAAAACCATATTGATTTAGCCAGAAAGCAAGTGCTGGTCCTGCAATGCTCGCACCTGAAATAAGAACATGTAAATTTCTATTGCCGCTCGTCATGTATAACTAATTTGCGCCAGCAAAACTAGCCATCATTTATACAAATGATAGACAAAATTGGTAAAACAGACATAAAAGACGGTAAAAAGGATGTTTTTACCGGTGAAATTTTTACAGATAACTAAAAATGAGAGCCTCCCTTTTAAGCTTACTATTTTCCAGCCGTTTTAAGCTGCCTTAATTCAATTTGCAATTCATTAATTTGCCGGTCCTGTTGTCTTTTTTCAAGATAATAGTATATAGCAAAACCCAAAAATATCTTTCCAAGAACAAAAACCGCAGCAAAGATCCACCTCCATATTTTGTGGATACGAATGTGGGTAGACTTTGATTCAATATCGATCAGCTCAGGCGCCTTATCCTTTTTTTCTTCCTGCCTGGAAATTTTCAGAGCTTCAATTTTTGGTCTCCTGGCCAGTTCATTAATTTCAGCTTCTATACCAGGCCATAAAGTTGCAGGAGGTTCAATAGCCATTTTTTGTGCAATTCTTTCCAGGTCATTTTCCAGCAAATAAAGGGCTTCCTTTATTTCGGGGTGCTGCTTTTTCAAGAATAAAATTTCTCTGGCTTCCTCTTCGGTACTGATCCCAAGTACATAGGTCTCGAGTATTCCGCTTTCTATGTATTCTTTAATTTTCTCCACTTTTTTTCATCATAGCGAAGGCTTCTCTAAGAATCTTCCGGGTTAAAAGTTCTGTTTTATTTAATCTCTCTGCAATGGCAGAAATAGGGTATCTGTAGATGTAGGCTTCACAGAATACCTGTTTTTGTTCATCTGTTAAATGATTGAGGTGTTTACTATGGGCATAATTTTTTTCAAGATGAACATGATCTTCATCATTTTTGACCAAAGGCAGTCTGGACCGGGTAAACTTCAGCAACTGGCACCAAATACTTGTTCCCTGCCAATGTAACTGGTTAAATTCTCTGGCAAAATCAAAAAAGGTATCTGCAAGGTATTGCTCTGCCAATTTCCGGTCCTTTACCACTTCAAAAATATACCCCAGTAGCATGCCGGAGTACTTACCATAAATTATATGGATTTCATCCGAACTATCCCTATGTAAGGCATCCTGATTAATTTTCAGCATATCGTTATCACTGCGTTAATTAAAATTTTCGCCTGTTTTTATGCCGGCAAATAAATTTCAGATTAAATATCAAAAAAATTAAATTAATTTCCAATAACAAACACCAGGTAAATGAGTTTTTGTTACAAAAAACTCATTTACCTGGTGTTTACTGCTTTAAAAAATCTTATCCACTGATTTTCAACTAGTCCTTAATGCATTTCCATTTGTATATCTATAAACAACATCTCAGATAAAGAAAATCTATTTCTATGAAATCATTATTACTAAGCATGTTCATTATTTTTACGATCTGCGCCTGCAAAAAGGAACACCCCATCCCCAAGCCTCCTCCGGAAAAGGAATATGTTCAATATTTTAAAGGCTTTATAAGTGAGAAGCCTTTACTCGTCACGCAATCAGGAATCAGCGGTGATTGGACAGGTCTCTCCAGCGTTTCCGCTCCGGATATGGAAGTATATAGGGTGATTGTAAATCTACAGGAAACATATGCAGGCCGTTTACAAACATCTTTCCTCCGGTTTCAACTTTTTAATATGAAAAACCGGACCTTTAAAATAAGTGGTCATGAACCAATTCTGGACCTTCGTAACTCTTATATTTTTCTTAATAAAAAACTTGGTCCTAATGATGAAGATGCCAAGTTTTATACGCCTAACAATCTTAAAAAACCATTCGAAATTAACATAACTAGATACGAATACCTTAAAAACAGTGGATTACCTTATGTAAAAGGAACACTAAACGGAGTTTTATATAATATAAAAGACATCACAGATTCAATTGTCATTCGAGATGGAGATTTTGATGTCCATAATTTATAACTGTTCCCACAAGGGAAAACCCATTACCATAAAAAACCCGGACCTCTTAATGATTTCCGGGTTTCATCTGCTCTCTTTCCACTCTCAATGTCAATCTTAAACCTAAATTTTATACGATAACCTTATATACGATGCAATTTTCAAGCTGGTTTTTTAAAGCTTCTTAGAATTACATTCAAATGACCGAACGCCGCATATGAATATGATCAATGCCATCTTCATCATAAACATCCCCTTCACTTATAAAGCCAAAAGACTCATAGAATTTTTTCAAATACAACTGAGCACCGATTTTAATGGGCTGTCTTCCGTACAAGCGTATACAATTTTCGATAGCAAGACGGACAAGCTCCTTACCGAACCCTTTTCCCCTGACAGCATCACTACTGACAATACGCCCAATGGAAGGCTCAGAAAAAGAAATCCCAGCGGGTACAATTCTTGCATAAGCGACCAATTCCTTTTGCTGATACAGCATTAAATGCTGACAGGATGGATCTTTCCCATCCGCATCTAAATAGACACATTTCTGCTCCACAACAAAAATTTCACTTCTTAATTTAAGTATAGCATAAAGCTCTTTTGCAGAAAGTGAACTGAACGGTTTACAGATCTCAATAAATTCCATAATTAGCTATAGTTTTAAAATAAGAAAGCGGGAAAAATCCGAAGATCTCTCCCGCTTAACTAATTAACGCTCTCCCTGCAAGTCTACGATTAATTATTTAATATTTGCAAGCTTGGTGGCTCTTTTTTTTAAAAAAAACTTTTACACAAAACCTATAGTCCAATTGTTAAACAGATAAGTTAAGCCCTATCTTTAAAAGAAAAAATCAGGAAAAAACAGATGTAAAAAATCATTAAAAGTTCCTATTGATAAATAAAAATAAAAAGCCATGAAAGCAGCCGTATTACATGCATTAGGTAAAGCACCAATATATACAGATTTTCCTGACCCTGTTCCTTTAAATGAGGACCAGATTTTAATTAAAGTGACCGCCGCGGCCGTTAAAAACCTTGATAAGGCCATTGCCAGTGGGGCACATTACTCCAGCAATAAGGATACTTTCCAACCGGTTGTGGTTGGTGTGGACGGCGTAGGTATACTGGAGGACGGCAGCAAGGTTTATGCACCGGGTGTTCAGGGCATGATGGCAGAAAAAGCACTGATTGACAAAGACCGGCTTGTAAAACTGCCTCCTCAGCTCGATGACGCTACCGCAGCCGCATTGCCCAATGCAATACTTGGTGCTGCGGCCGCTTTGCTATACAGAGCTAAAATATCACCGGGCCAAACCGTACTTATTAACGGGGCTGCTGGTGTGACCGGCAGAATTGCCATTCAGCTGGCAAAGTATTATGGTGCCAGCCAGGTCATTGTAACAGGTAGGAACATCGAGGTTCTTGAAGCATTAAAAGATCTTGGGGCCGATGAGTTCCTATCCTTAAAACAGGAAGACCAGCTCTTTATAAAAACACTGCGGGATATGCACCAGATTAAACCAATTGATATTGTTATAGACTATTTATGGGGACATCCGGCCGAACTCATTCTCACCGCTTTAAAAGGAAACGGCACCTTTACAACAGCCTTAAAGTTTATCACTGTTGGTGCTATGGTTGGTGACAAAATACAGCTGTCCTCTGCTGTTCTCAGAAGTGCCAATATTGAATTAATGGGTTCCGGCTTTGGAAGTCTTCCGGAAGACGCGATGCAAAAACTTTTCAGGGAAGTATTACCTGAACTACTGCAACTGGCAGCTGAAGGCAAACTTAAAATTGAAACCGTCACAGCCAGCCTGCAAGCCATAGCATCAGCATGGGATATGGAAGTTCCATCAGGAAAAAGACTGGTTATTAAAATTTAACTTCTTTTAAAAATAAAAACCAGAGACTGAAAGCCCATCTTCAGCCTCTGGTTAACCTGTAATCATTTATCTGACAGTATGTACGAAAAAAAATATTCTCTGGATTTTCAGGCTTCTTCTTCGGTAATTTTCTTCGACCCCCTAGCTTTTTCCTGCAACGTTTGAAAAATAACAAACAAAGAAGGAACAACAAATACACCTAATAGTGTTCCAAACAACATTCCTCCTATTGCACCAGTACCAATAGATCTGTTTCCGTTCGCACCTACCCCCGTGGAAAACATCAAGGGCATCAATCCAAAAACAAATGCAAAAGAAGTCATTAATATAGGTCTTAAACGTGCTTTAGCCCCTTCAATAGCCGCTTCAAGAATGCTCATTCCCTTTTCCCTTCTTTCCAGAGCAAAAGTGATCATCAGAATGGCATTTTTAGCCAATAAACCAATAAGCATAATCAGGGATATCTGCATGTAGATGTTATTGTCCAGACCAAAGATTTTAGCAAAAATAAATACACCTGATAAGCCCACTGGCAATGAAAGCAGTACTGCTAAAGGTAAAAGATAACTTTCGTATTGTGCACTCAGCAGTAAATACACAAACACCAGACACAAAATGAAAATATAAAGGGTTTGGGAACCGGCATTCTGTTCTTCCCGGCTAATTCCTGAATATTCAAAACCATAACCTAAAGGTAAATACTGATCGGCAGTCTGCTGAATGGCCAGTAAAGCCTGTCCTGTGCTATATCCACTATTTGGTGAACCACTTACGGACATGGAGCTGAATAAATTGAACCGGGTCACACTCTCTGGGCCATAAATACGTTTCAAACTGATAAATTCCGTAATCGGGGACATCAAACCACTGGCTGTCCTGATGCCAATCTGGTTAAGCCCTGCAGGATTTGCCCTATAATTTGTATCGGCCTGAATGGTCACCCTGTACTGCTGGCCAAATTCATTAAAGTTAGAGACATATGAACTTCCATAAAAAACCTGCATGGCATTGAGCACATCCGTAACCGATACCCCCGCATCCTTACATTTAGGTACATCCACTTTTAACTGATACTGTGGAAAATTAGGATTAAAGGGTGTTGTCGCATATTGTATTTCAGGACGATCATTTAATTTCTCAAGAAAAGTTTGTGCTACTTTATAAAATTCTGCTGTGGAATGACCGCCCTGGTCTTCCAGCTGGAAAGTAAACCCACCACTGGTACCAAAACCAGTAATGGTAGGCTGGGACATAAATAGTATGCTTGCTTCCTTTATGCCTGAGGTTGCTTTTTTTAATTTTTTGATGACATCATCGTTACTTATACCCGGTCGCTGGTCCCAGGCTTTCAGCCTGAGGATCACCATCCCATAAGAACTTCCACTACCCCCTATAAAATTCTGACCCATTGTTCTCATGGTATTGGCTACTTCCGGTAGCCGCCTGGCAATACTGTCTACTTTAGTAGCAACGGCCTTTACCCGTTCCATTGTTGAAGAGGCTGGCAAAGTAATGTTTACAAAAATTGTCCCCATATCTTCACTGGGTACAAAGCTTGAAGGTGTCGATTTCATCAGCGCATAAAAACCACCAATAAACAGACCAATGGCGACCAGAACCATCCATTTTTTTGCCATCAGGAAATGAACCGCTTTACTGTATTTAGAGGTGAGGGCATCGTATGCTGCATTAAAACCAACACCAAAACGCTGCATAAGTGTTCTTTTTTCTTCTTCCTTGCCATGATCAGGAGGTTTGAGAAACATGGCGGCGAGCGCTGGACAAAGTGTAAGCGCATTTATAGCAGAAATCATAATGGCTACGGCAAGGGTTATTCCGAACTGCTTGTAAAAAACCCCAGCCGATCCGGTTACAAAGGTAACTGGTACAAATACAGCGGCCATGATTAGGGTGATGGATACAATTGCTCCCGAAATTTCACTCATGGCATCAATTGCAGCTTTTCGAGGAGATTTATAACCGCTTTCCAGTTTGGCATGAACAGCCTCCACTACAACGATGGCGTCATCAACCACGATACCAATGGCCAGCACCAAGGCAAAAAGTGTCAGAAGATTAATACTGAAACCAAAAAGATATAAAAAGAAAAATGTACCGGTAATCGCTACAGGCACTGATATTCCATGAATAATGGTAGAACGAAAATCCTGTAAAAAGATAAAAATAACCAAAAACACCAACAAAAAACATTCAACAAGGGTGTGCAGAACTTTATCAATTGAAGCATCTAAAAATTGATTGATGTCTACCAGATAAACAGATTTGATCCCCGGAGGAAAAGATTTAGCGGCCTTATCAAGTACCACTTTCGATTTATTGATGACATCCCTTGCATTACTTCCCGGGGTCTGGCTAATGGCAATGCCTACAGATTGTTTTCCGTCTGTAGCGGTTGACCCGGTATAGGTTTGCGCTCCAAGTTCAATTCTGGCGATATCCTTTAAACGGAGATATTGTCCCTTAGCAGTAGATTTTACGATGATGTTCCCAAACTCTTCGGTGGACTGCAAACGTCCGGTATAAGTAATGACATACTGGAAAGTCTGCTTGTCATTTTCGCCGAAATTACCCGGGGCCGCATCCTGGCTCTGTTCATTAATTGCAGTAGACACGTCACTTGCAGTTACTCCATAAATGGACATCACATCAGGTTTTAACCAGATCCTCATAGAATAGGTCATGGCCGAACCAAATACAGAGGCCGCACCCACCCCATTTACACGTTGCAGCTGCGGAATGATATTAATCGCGGCATAATTCTGAAGAAAAGTCTGGTCGTAGGAAGGATCATCGCTATAAATAGACATGATCAGTAAGTTACTGCTTTGTTGTTTTCTGACGGTAACACCGGTTTTGGTTACATCCTGGGGTAACAAACTTACTGCAGAGGAAACCCGGTTCTGAACGTCCACCGCCGCCTGATCAGGGTCAGTACCCACAGCAAAATACACGCTAATAGAGGCCGTACCTGTATTGGTTGCTGACGAAGTGATGTAGGTCATCCCCTGAACACCATTGATTTGCTGTTCAAGGGGAACGATTACGCTTTTAAGGACCACATCTGAATTTGCACCGGGATAAGTGGCGGAGACTTGTACGGTAGGTGGTGAAATGTCAGGATATTGCGCAATGGGCAACTTCACTAAACCAAGTATTCCCAGCAATACGATCAGTACCGATATAACGGTACTGAGTACAGGTCTTTCAATAAATCTTCTGAGCATAAAACACAATTAATTAATCCTGTTCCAGGATCAAGCTGATAACAATACAAAGAGAAAAACGTGTTAAAAAATTTGGTGTGTAGCACAATCGTTATACAACAATAGTATACGCAATAAAAAAGGCATCTGCTGTTTAAATATAATTAATTTTTAACTTTATCTGCCTTAGTATTCAAAAGACCATAATGCATTTCTCCTGGTGAGGAGAATTTTAAAGACCGGGATACCTTCAACCTTAAAAACAACAGAAATGACGCAACTGATTTATATTATGGATCCTCTATGTGGTTGGTGTTATGGAAACAGCCACAACATAACTGCACTGTTTGAATCCCACAGAACTGGGTTTAATTTTAAAATCATACCCGCAGGCATGTGGGCAGGGGCAAACACCCGAATGCAGTCTCCGCAAATGGCCGCTTATTTTAAAAAACATGATCAGCAGATATCCAGACTTACAGGTACTGTTTTTGGCGAAGCCTATTTCAGTTTCATTGAGCAACATCCTGTACAGCTTGATAGTGAAATTCCCAGCAGGGCTATTATAACCGTACAGGAATTGTGGCCACAGCAAAATGTAAATTTTATGGTTGCTGTACAACAGGCTAGGTATTTGCATGGAAAAGACCTTAATCCGCAGGATACTTATAAAGTCATTTGTAGCGGGCTGAATATCGATCCGGAAGCATTTACAAATGCATTCAATACCAGAGAAATGCATTTAAAAACCTTGGCTTCTTTCAACCAGGCCCTTCAATACGCTTCCTCCTATCCCACATTACTGTTGGAAAAGGAAGGGAAATTATATCTAATAGAACAAGGCTATGCCAGCTTAAAAGACATAGAAGAAAAAATTACATCCCTGATCGGCCATTAAAACAGGCAAAAAGAATCACCTGCGCAGTTTTGTCAGAATTGCAACACAAATCTAATATCCTATAGGAATAGTAGTTATTATTTATCTACTTTTGCGCCATGAAAACACTTTTACAATTCATCATGCTACGCTCTACCCCTTCTTTAAACGGAACACCGGGCCGTTATATGTGCAGTTGTTGTTGCACCAACTAATCCAAAAAAAACGAATCATTTCATAGTTTATTTTGCCATATCCTGAACAGGATGCTGGGTGGATATCTATGTCCAAAATTTTAACAAAACCAATTATTTTTACAATGAAACTAAGTTTATCAATAGTATTATTGCTGATCAGCTTTCAGTTCGGTTATACACAACAGACCACAACAATAAGCGGTCAGGTCACCGAAAATGGCAGCAATCTGCCACTCCCCGGAGTAAGCATCCTGATTAAAGGTACAAAAACAGGTACAGTGAGCAATTCTGAAGGTCAGTACAAATTAAATCTGCCCGCGGGTCAGCAAACCTTAATTTTTTCTTTCCTGGGTTTCGAAAGCAAAGAGCTTAAGGTCAATGGTTCTTCTACGCTTAACGTGAGTTTATCCACTGCTGCAAACGCCCTAAATGAAGTTGTGGTTATTGCTTATGGTACAGCAAAGCGTTCTAATTATGCAGGCTCCGTTTCCCAGATCAAAAGTGAACAATTGGATAACAGACAGGTGTCTAATATTTCCTCGGCACTTCAGGGACTTGCCCCGGGCGTACAATCCGTTTCTTCCAGCGGACAACCCGGAACAACAGCTTCCATTCGCATCAGGGGTATCGGATCGATCAATGCTTCCAGTGATCCTTTATATGTAGTGGACGGAAACCCCTTTTCTGGTGATATTAACTCCATTAATGTGAACGACATTGCCTCAGTAAGCATTCTCAAAGATGCAGCTTCCAGCGCATTGTATGGCTCCAGAGGCGCAAATGGTGTGATTATCGTAACCACCAAGTCGGGTAAAAATTCAACCGACACACAAATCAGTGCTAATTTTAGCACTGGTATATCCCGACGTGCTGTAAAGGATTATGAGCAAATGAGTACAGACCAGTACTTTGAAAGTTACTGGCTGGCTTTAAAAAACAAACAGCTCACCAATGGTTTAACAGATGCCAGGGCACGCAGTATCGCAAGTCAAAATATCCTGACTGATCTGGGCATTAACCCCTATGGAGCAAATTATCCCCAGCCAGTTGGATTGGATGGCAAAATCACCGCCGGAGCTGTGCCCTTATGGAACGACAGCTGGCAAAAAGCGATGGAACAAAATGCCCTCAGGACGCAGGCCGATTTGAGTTTCAGTGGCGGAACAGATAAAACCCAGTATTTTATTTCAGGTGGCTATCTGAATGACCGGGGTATCGCTCTTGGTTCCGGTTACAGGCGCTACAACGCCAGGGTTAACTTAACCACCCAGGCAAAAAACTGGTTAAAAACTGGTCTGAATATTTCAGCTTCCAATTCCAAGCAGGACTATCCAATGTCTGAAGACAGCAATACCGCAAATGTGATCAACTTTTCCAGGTCAATTCCGAGCTTTTATCCGGTGTATGTAAGGAACGACGACGGCTCCTACCGCTTGGACGCCAATGGTCAGAAAATATTTGATTTTGGTGATTACAGGCCCAATGCGGCCATCCCAAGAAGTAATCTGGCGGCTACAGTAGGCCTGGACAAAAAT
The DNA here is from genome assembly GCF_003208655.1 of Pedobacter nutrimenti. GTDB lineage: Bacteria > Bacteroidota > Bacteroidia > Sphingobacteriales > Sphingobacteriaceae > Pedobacter > Pedobacter nutrimenti. Next base: position 734,662 of record NZ_QKLU01000001.1, read on the forward strand.
GAAATTTTTAAAGACAATGTTTCTGCCCGGGTATTTCTGGAAGCGACCATCCTGCCGGAATTGAAACTTAAAACCACTTATAGTGGCGACTATCTGAACAGCAATACCAATGATTACGCAAATCCGCTTCTTGGAGAAAGTGCGGAAACTAAGGGATCCATTTCCAGAAGCAATACCCGGACCTACTCCTGGACCTGGAACAACATATTAACATACGAAAAGAGTTTCAGCGAAGGGCATCACCTGAGTTTACTTGCCGGCCAGGAAATGTATAAATACAATTCCAAATACCTTAGCGGAAGCAGGCAGCGCTTTGGTTTGCCGGGACTATATGAACCGGATGCTGCTGCCCAGTTAAATGATTTTGGTGGCTTTTCAGTAGACTATACCCTTCTGAGTTTTTTTGGCAGGGCTGAATATGATTACAAAAACAAATACCTGCTTTCGGCCTCCTTAAGGTCCGATGGCTCTTCCAGGTTTTCCCCTCAAAGCCGTTGGGGAACCTTCTGGTCATTAGGAGGATCGTGGAGGGCATCTAAAGAAGATTTCCTTAAAGACCTCCCCTGGCTAAGCAACCTGACTTTCCGGAGCAGTTACGGTGCACAGGGAAATGACAATATCGGGGTTTATTATGCTTATGAAGCATTGTACAGAATCAACAACAATCTGGGTGAAAACGGCCTGGTTACTTCCAGGCTTGCCACACCAGACCTTAAATGGGAAACCAATCTGAATTTTAACGTAGGTTTTGATTTCGGTATTTTAAAAGACCGCATCAGTGGTACAGTTGAATATTACAACCGCAGGTCCAAAGACCTTTTATACAGTAAACCCAAAGCTCCTTCCACAGGCTTTACAGCTATTGATGCCAATATTGGGGCCTTGCAAAACACAGGAATTGAAGTACAAATCAATGCAATACCTGTTCAGACCACTGATTTTCGCTGGACCGTCAGCCTGAATGCCAGTCACAATAAAAACAAAATCACAGACTTGCCACAGAACAACCTGATTTCTGGCAATAAACTCCTTCGCGTGGGCGGAACCATTTATGATTTTTATTTAAGAGAATGGGCTGGCGTGAACCCGGCAAATGGTGATCCTTTATGGTATACCGACGATGCCAATGGCCATAAAGTAACCACCAACAACTATACCCTGGCCAAACAATATGTGCAGCCCAGCGCCCTCCCTTATCTTGTAGGCGGTATCACCAATATCTTTAATTACAAACAATTTGAACTCTCTGCTTTGCTTTCTTATAGTCTTGGCGGTAAAATACTTGACAATGATTATGTTGCCCTGATGCAAAACGGAAGCAATCCGGGAGCAGCCTGGTCTACAGAAATGCTCAGTCACTGGACGCCTGAAAACCCGAATACAAATGTGCCCAGGTTAACAACCGATAATTTGGGCTGGACACAAGCCTCCACACGTTTTCTTTACAGCGCCACTTATGCACGTTTAAAAAATGTCACTATAGGCTACAGACTGCCAAAAACCCTTACGGATAAAATTGGTCTTCAGAACCTGAAATTTACGTTGAGTGCTGAAAACCTGCTGACCTTTTACGGACATAAAGGTATGGACCCGGAACAAACTGTTAATGGTGCGACCTATTACAGGTACCCGGCAATCCGGACTTTCTCTGCAGGAGTTAATTTAACTTTCTAGAAGCCTTACATCATCTGACAAATGAACAATATTAAAAAATACAAAGAGATGAAATCCTATATACGAATTACCTTATTTGCCGCTGTCCTTACACTGGTTTTTACCAGTTGCAAAAAGGAATTGACAACGGCCCCCACCAATGCTGTTTCTGAAAACCAGGTTTACAGCAGTGCAGACAATATAGAAACTGTACTTAATGGAACATGGGCTTATATGAATGATACTTTTTTTACGTATGCCAACCCCGGTTACACCACCATTTTAAGAACCAGTGATGCCATGGGCGATGATGTTGCCATTATTACCAATAAGTACGGCTATCGGGATGCGTACCAGTTTACCCAGGCCAACAACCAGACACGCCTGAATGCCATGTGGACCATTCTTTATAAGGTTATTGACAACTGCAATAACATTATCGCCAAGACAGATGCAGCGAGTGGTTCTGAAGACAAAAAAGCACAAGTCAAAGGACAAGCTTATGCACTTCGGGCCAATAGCTATTTAAACCTCGCTACTTATTATCAGTTTTCTTACCTGAAAGACCCTCAGGCAAAGGCGGTACCTCTATATACAACACCTACTGTGGGCTCCACAGAAGGCAAGGCCAAGTCCAGCCTGGAAGAGGTATACCAGCTCATTACTTCTGATTTGAACCAGGCCGAAAAACTACTGGCAGGTTATTCAAGACCACAAGCTTCTAAATTTAAAATCAATATCGATGTGGTTCATGGTTTACAGGCTAGAACTTATCTGAATATGGGGAACTGGGCACTGGCAGCTGAAAAGGCAGCTGCTGCAAGAAAAAATTATCCCTATATGAGCTCAACAGCTTATTATAATGGGTTTAACGAGCTGAGTAATGAAGAGTGGATCTGGGGCCATGGACAAAAACCAGATCAAAGCAATGCCAGTTATACATTCAATTTTCTGGATGTCAGCTCCTCTTCCTCCTATTATTATAGTTTTATGGCGGATCCCAATTTTAAAACTTTATTTGACGACAACGACATCAGGAGCAAACTTTTCTCCTGGGACGGAAGACCCGGCCGTGAAGGTTACCTGCGTTATGCTAAATTTAAGTTCCGGGCAGATCAGACAGGTGATATTGTTTTAATGAGGGCTTCTGAGATGACTTTAATTCAGGCAGAAGCTGCTGCAAGAAATTCAGATTTAACCGGTGCGGCTGGCTACCTCAACGATTTAAGGGCAGCCAGAAAGGCCAATCTATTTGATGTTACCGGAAAAAGCAAAGAAGATGTAATTTCAGCAATTCTTATAGAAAGAAGAAAGGAACTGTGGGGCGAAGGCTTCTCTCTTTCGGATATCCTCAGAACACAAACAGCCGTAAAAAGACTAAGTTATAACGATGCCAAAGGAGATCCGCTTCAGGTAAGTATAACCACGCCTGATGGGACCGTTAAAACTGTTGCTGCAAAACAACATACCACTTTGAAATTTCCTGATGGAAGTCCATTTGTGCCCAACAGTTCTTATTATCTGTTTAACATCCCTCAATCAGAGCTCAACACCAATCCAAACCTGAGCAATTAAAAACAAAAGCTGTCCCGAAAAGACAGCTTTTGTTTTTATCAATAAGTTTTCTACCTTAGTCAAACTTTAGGGGTGCCTTAGTGCTGAGAAATACCCTTTGAACCTGATGCGGTTAGTACCGCCGAAGGGAAAAGTAAGATGAATCGCTGTGTGCCTACCGGGCACTCCTAATTCATTCCTAAAGTGCTAATCAGAACAGGAATGAAAATCAAAATCAACAACCAGGAAAAAGAAGTTGCAGAAAACATTACCCTGCAAAACATAGTCTCGGACTATTTAGGCGAAAAGCAGAATGGCACAGCTGTAGCGGTCAATCAATCCGTAATCAGCCGGCCCCTTTATGGCAGCTACACCCTGAGGGACAATGACGATATTTTAATCATTAAAGCCACACAGGGAGGATAGATCATGAACAACTCAAAAAAAATCCACGTCAGTGGCCGGCTGCATGACATCAAAGTGGCCATGCGTCAGATTACGCTTACAGAAACCAAACTGCACAGCGGCGGTATAGAATTAAATGCACCCGTCACGGTGTATGATACCAGCGGACCTTATACAGACGAAAACATAAAGATTGATTTAAAGAAAGGCCTGCCCCGCTTAAGGGAGCAATGGATCCTTGATCGTGGTGATGTAGAAGAACTTTCGGCTGTAAGTTCTCATTATGGTAAAGAAAGAAAAGAGAATGCCTCGCTGGACCATTTAAGGTTTGAACATATTAAATTGCCCCTGCGTGCAAAACAGGGCCTCAATGTCACGCAACTCCATTATGCAAAAAAAGGAATCATTACCCCCGAAATGGAATACATTGCCATAAGGGAAAATCAGCTGATCAACGAAATGAGTGGTCAATTTCCCGAAACAACCGAAATGCTCAGCACACAGCATCCCGGTCATAGTTTTGGGGCGAACACTCCAAAAGGCTTTATCAGTCCCGAATTTGTAAGAACCGAAATCGCTGCCGGCAGGGCCATTATCCCCAATAACATCAACCATCCGGAAAGTGAGCCCATGATTATAGGTCGCAATTTCCTGGTAAAAATTAATGCAAACATTGGAAATAGTGCTGTTACCTCCAGTATTGAAGAAGAAGTAGACAAAGCGGTATGGGCCTGTCGCTGGGGCGCAGATACCATTATGGATCTTTCCACAGGAAAAAACATCCATGAAACCCGTGAATGGATTATCCGCAATTCCCCGGTTCCGATTGGCACTGTGCCAATTTACCAGGCGCTGGAAAAAGTGAACGGAAAAGCCGAAGACCTGACCTGGGAACTGTTCAGGGATACCCTGATCGAGCAGGCAGAACAAGGCGTATCTTATTTTACCATCCACGCCGGCGTATTGCTGAGGTATATTCCACTCACCGCAAAAAGGGTTACCGGAATTGTTTCCAGAGGAGGCAGTATTATGGCCAAATGGTGCCTGGCCCATCATCAGGAAAATTTCCTTTATACTCATTTTGAAGACATCTGTAAAATTATGCAGGCTTATGATGTCGCTTTCTCATTAGGTGACGGGTTAAGGCCCGGTTCAATCGCAGATGCCAACGATGCAGCACAATTTGCAGAATTGGAAACACTTGGAGAACTGACCAAAATTGCCTGGAAATACGACGTACAAGTGATGGTAGAGGGTCCCGGACACGTTCCTATGCACCTGATCAAAGAAAACATGGACAAACAACTCCGGGAATGTCATGAAGCACCATTTTATACACTTGGTCCATTAACCACGGATATTGCACCAGGTTATGATCACATTACTTCTGCTATTGGTGCAGCAATGATTGGTTGGTTTGGTACAGCCATGCTTTGTTATGTAACCCCAAAAGAACATCTTGGGCTACCCAATAGGAAAGACGTAAAGGATGGAGTCATCACCTATAAACTTGCGGCCCATGCTGCCGATTTGGCAAAAGGCCACCCGGGTGCTCAATACAGGGATAACGCCTTAAGCAAAGCCAGATTTGAATTCAGATGGGAAGACCAGTTTAACCTTTCCCTTGACCCCGAAACAGCCAGGGAATTTCACGATGAAACCTTGCCTGCCGAAGGTGCTAAAATTGCGCATTTCTGTTCCATGTGCGGTCCTAAATTCTGCTCTATGAAAATCACCCAGGAAATCAGGGATTCAGCAGCAAGTGGATTATTTGAAAAGGCAGAAGAGTTTAAAAGTAAAGGCAGTCAGATTTATTCCTGATGCAGGTTATTGTGGTATCCAATCCGGCTTCCTTAAACAGGGAGCCGGAAATTATCAATGCATTTTTTGAGCATGGCCTTTCTGTTTTTCACTTGCGCAAACCGGATTATACCAGGGAGCAATTGGCCTTACTTATCCAGCAGATCAAAACAGAGTACCATTCTAAAATTGCATTACACCATCACCATGAACTGATCAATGAATATAAAATCCGCAGATTACACTATCCTGAAAAATTAAGAAAAGAATGTCCCGGGCTTTTGAAAAAACCAGGTTATACTTACTCCACTTCCATCCATAACCTTGCAGAATATGAACGGATTTCAGACCTGTTTGACTACGTTTTACTCGGACCGGTATTTGATAGCATTAGTAAAAAAGGATATAAATCAATAGATCAATCAAATCACCCTAACAAACTGTATAACAAAAAGATGAATATAATTGGAATTGGCGGTATAACCCAAAGTAATGGAAAAAAAGCGTTGGAATATGGCTTCAACGGACTTGCTTTAATGGGTTACTTATGGCAAATGGAACGGCCTGAAGAAAATTTCAAACAATTGTTAAACTCATGGAATACCAAAGAAATATTGTAACGAGTATTGCAGGACTGGACCCTTCGGGCGGGGCTGGTATACTGGCCGATATCAAAACCTTTGAGCAGCACCATTGCCTGGGCTTTGGGGTTGCCTCTGCCCTTACCGCCCAAACAGAAGATCAGTTTTTCGACCTCAAATGGCTCTCCTTTCAACAGATCCTGGTCCAGACTGAACCCCTGATCAAACACTACCATCCAGCCGTACTGAAAATTGGCATGATAGAAAACCTGAACGTGATGAACAAACTCATTACCTGGTTAAAGAACTGCTCTCCTGCCCTTAAAATTATCTGGGACCCGGTACTATCTGCCAGTTCTGGCTGTACTTTTATTTCAGAAATAGACAAGAACCTTCTGTATCACATTCTCAGTAATATTTATCTTTTAACCCCAAATACAAATGAAGCACAAAGCCTTAGCGCCCTGGAGAATGAGCAGCAAGCCGCTAAAAAACTAAGCCAATACTGCAATGTATTGCTCAAAGGGGGGCACTCACCAAACCATAAAGGAACAGATTTACTGTTTTCGGCAGACAAAATCCTTAGCCTGAACGCTTCGACAGATAATTTACCGCAAAAACATGGATCCGGCTGTATTCTTTCCTCCGCAATAGCGGCCAATGTAGCCAACGGTCTGAGGCTCGAAGAAGCCTGTTTTAAGGCAAAGCGATACACCGAAAAAATCCTCAATAGCAATCACCACTTATTGGCCTATCATGCTTGAAAAACTACAGTACATCTCTCAGGGAGAAAACGAAAAAGAGCAGCTTAACAACATCAGAAAAGCTTTAGATAATGGCTGTAACTGGATACAGTTAAGGTATAAAAACAAACCAGAAACAGAAGTACAGCTATTGGCCGACAAAGTAAAAAAACACATCAGCAGTTTTTCAGCATGTCGTTTCATTGTCAATGACTTTCCGGCTGCCGCACTTTCTTCGGGAGCAGAGGGAGTACATTTAGGCCTTCAGGACAGTTCGGTAAAAAAAGCAAGAATATTGCTGGGACCGAATAAACTTATCGGAGGCACGGCAAACACCCTGGAAGACCTGATGAAACGGAACGAAGAACAATGCGATTACATTGGTCTTGGGCCCTTCAGGTATACCCCAACCAAATTAAAATTAAGCCCCATTCTGGGCATTGAGGGCTATAAACATTTATTGGAGTCGCTCCGTATACAAAAAATCAATATCCCACCGGTATTTGCCATTGGCGGTATAACACCCGGGGATGTAGATGCTTTACTGCAGGCCGGCGTATATGGAATTGCCCTATCTGGATTGATTACCCATCACCCTCACCAGGCTGAACTTATCAAAAAATTAAAAGAAATCTTATATGGAAAAATTGAATATAGCAGACAAGGAATTTAGTTCCAGGCTTTTTCTGGGAACCGGAAAATTTGGATCCATAGCCGAAATGGAGGCCGCTGTACTCGCCTCGGAAACCGAAATGGTGACCATTGCTTTAAAAAGAATAGATGCAGAAACAGAAACAGATACTTTAACCAGTTGCTTCAAACCACACCATATTAATCTGTTACCTAATACTTCCGGGGCTCGAAATGCAAAAGAAGCTATCTTCGCCGCGCAGCTGGCCAGAGAAGCGATGGAAACCAACTGGCTTAAGCTTGAAATTCATCCAGACCCAAAATACCTCATGCCCGATGCGCTTGAAACCCTCAGGGCAACAGAAGAACTTGCAAAAATGGGATTTATCATTTTACCCTATATCCATGCAGACCCGGTCCTCTGCAAACAGCTGGAAAATGCCGGAACAGCAGCAGTGATGCCTCTAGGTGCTCCTATAGGTACAAACAAAGGTCTAAAGACCATTGACTTTTTAGAGATCATCATTGAACAAAGCAAAGTGCCGGTAATTGTGGACGCAGGTATAGGTGCCCCCTCCGATGCAGCCAAAGCCATGGAAATCGGGGCAGACGCTGTACTGGTGAACACCGCCATTGCAAGCTCCAAAGACCCTGTGCAAATGGCCCTTGCCTTTAAACTAGCCGTAACATCCGGAAGAATAGCTTTTCTGGCCGGGACCGGTGCCAGCCGAAACCAAGCTGAGGCCAGCAGCCCACTCACCGCCTTTTTAAACCTATAAATCTGATTTATATGTTCACCGAACAATTTAACAAGTACAGCTGGGAAATAATAAAACAAAGCATCCTTAACAAAACAGCACATGATGTACGGATGGCTTTACAAAAGGAAAAAAGGGACCTTGAAGATTTCAAAGCATTAATTTCTCCTGCCGCTGCCCCCCATCTGGAGGAAATGGCAGTAATAAGTCAAAAACTTACGCAGAAACGATTTGGAAAAACCATACAAATGTATATTCCTCTGTACCTGAGCAACGAATGCCAGAACATATGCACGTATTGTGCCTTTAGCCTGGACAATAAGATCAGAAGAAAAACCCTCAGCGATGCAGAAATCCTGGAAGAAGTAAGAATGATCAAGAAGATGGGCTACGACCATGTTTTACTCGTGACCGGCGAGGCAAATCAAACTGTCGGTGTGGAATACCTGAAAAAAGCCATTCGTTTGATTAAGCCTTATTTTTCTAATGTATCACTTGAAGTTCAGCCACTAGATACAACTGATTATACGGAACTTATTGAAGAAGGATTAAATACTGTTTTGGTTTACCAGGAAACCTATCATCAGGAAAATTACAAATTCTATCATCCAAAAGGGAAAAAATCAAATTTCAATTATCGCCTGGAAACACCCGACAGACTGGGTAAAGCAGAAATACACAAAATTGGACTGGGAACCCTTATTGGACTGGAAGATTGGAGAACAGATTGTTTCTTTACCGCCCTTCACCTGAATTACCTGGAAAAGAATTACTGGCAAACCAAATACTCTGTGTCCTTTCCCAGATTAAGACCAATTGAACTGGCCGGAACTGAACAAACCGTTTTGAAGGATTACGACAATTACATGAATGACAGGGAGCTCGTTCAGCTGATTTGTGCATGGAGGCTGTTCAATACGGAGCTGGAAATTTCCATTTCTACCCGGGAAGAAGAGCGTTTCAGGAACCACCTTGTAAAATTGGGCATCACCAGTATGAGTGCGGGTTCCAAGACCAATCCTGGTGGCTATGCAGTGGAGCAAGGCTCCCTGGAACAGTTTGAAATTTCGGACGAACGCAGTGCAGAGGAAGTTGCAGAAATGATTAAAAAACAAGGATATGAACCCGTTTGGAAAGACTGGGACAAAACATTGGGCGCTAAATTATGTTAAATAAAGAAGAATTTAAAAGATACCTCAAACAGGTTATGCTGGATGATATTGGGTTGGAGGGTCAGAATACATTAAAAAATGCCCGGGTTGCCGTTGTCGGCGCGGGAGGCCTGGGATGCCCGGTATTACAATACCTCAATTCTACAGGTATTGGCACTCTAGGTATTATTGACTTCGACGTTGTAGAGGAATCCAACCTGCACCGACAGGTACTATATGGTCAGGCACATATTGGACAAAAAAAAGCCGAAACGGCCTCCAGACAGCTCGCCGCTCAAAATCCGCATACCGTCTTTGAAGTACATCATGTATTACTTAATGAAGAAAATGTTTCAGAAATCCTTTCTGCGTACGATGTGATCGTAGATGGCTGCGATAATTTTGCGACCCGTTATGTTGTAAATGACGCCTGTGTCCATTTAGAAAAGCCATTAATTTATGGTAGTATTTTAGGTTACAATGGTCAGATCGCCGGTTTTAACATCAATGGATCAAAAAACCTCAGGGACCTTTTTGAAGAAGCACCAAACCCTGAAGACGTCCCGTCCTGTTCTGAAAATGGTGTTTTGGCGACCGTACCAGGCATCATAGGGCTTTTAATGGCCCAGTTTACCATTGATGTTATTTTAAAACGGTTCCTTTTTCAGGATAAGTTTATCGTGTTTAATACAAGCACAATGGATCGAACGATATTAAGTATTTCTTAAAACCGGAACTACAAGTTCCGGTTTAAAATTTCGTTGATTTGCTGAAGTTCTGCCTCTGTGAAAATAATATTATCCAGGCATTTCAGGGAATCGGCCAATTGTTCTGGCTTACTTGCCCCTACCAGAACAGAGCTTACCCTCGGATCTTTTAACAACCAGGACAAGGCCATATGCGCTAATTTTTGCCCCCTGCTTTTCGCAAGCGCGTTGAGTTCATGGATTTGCTGCAATTTACTTTCTGTGATCTGACCGGTCTGTAGAAAACCATGGGCTTTGGCCGCTCTTGAATCGGCTGGAATCCCACTAAGGTATTTATCGGTAAGCAAGCCCTGGGCCAATGGTGAAAATGGGATACAGCCAACCCCCTGTTGTCCCAAAATATCCATTAATCCATTTTCCACCCAACGTTCAAACATGGAGTATTTGGGTTGATGGATAAGACATGGGGTCCCCAGTTCTTTAAGGACTTTAATTGCTTCGGCCGCCTGCTCGGCATTGTAATTCGATATACCGACATAAAGTGCTTTTCCTTGTTTTACGATCTGGTCCAATGCCATCATCGTTTCGGTAATGGGCGTTTCCGGATCCGGCCTGTGGTGATAAAAGATATCCACATAGTCCAGCTGCATTCTTTTTAAACTTTGATCCAAACTGGAAACCAGATACTTTTTAGATCCCCAATCTCCATAAGGCCCCTTCCACATGGTATAACCGGCTTTGGTAGAAATGATCATCTCATCCCTGAACGTTTTAAAGTCTTCTTTTAAAATTTTTCCAAAGTTTTCTTCAGCAGAGCCCGGAGGCGGCCCGTAGTTATTGGCCAGATCAAAATGAGTAACGCCGTGGTCAAAAGCAAGTTTCAGGATGGCCCTGGAGTTTTCCAGCACATCCACATGACCGAAATTATGCCAAAGCCCCAGGGACAAAGCCGGCAGTTTTAAGCCACTTTGCCCGCAGCGGCGAAATTGCATTTTCTCGTATCTGTCTTCAGCGGGGATATAAGTCATATCTTATTATTTTAATGCTAAATAACAAAAAAAGCCCCTAACAGGGGCTCTTTCACTCAATTATTATTCTAACCTATTAATAATCATCATTTAATGCAAAGACAGCTTGCCTGGTCATCCATTTACCGCTGGTAAAATCCGGAAAATCAATTGTTTCATTTCCAAGCTCTATAGACTGCTCACTTAAAGGGGTGATTGCACTCCAGGCGGCCGCATCATACACATCCAAAGGTGTTGGCGTCCCGCGCTTTACTGACTCAATAAAGGCATGGACCACAAAGAAGTCCATTCCCCCGTGACCTGCACCCTGCGCATCATTACCATACTTTTTCCATAATGGATGATCGTATTTTTCCAACCATTCTTTTGCGCTGTCCCATTGGTGCGGCTTACTTTGACCTTCTACATACACGCTCTTGTTCAGGTCCATCCATAAACCATTGGTTCCCTGCACCCTAAAACCTAATGAATAAGGTCTGGGTGAGTTTGTGTCGTGCTGAAGGATGATGGTCTCACCGTTGGCACACTGTATGGTTGTTGTAACAATATCGCCCAATCTGAATTTCACTTTAGCATTGGGATGATTTTCACCCCCATGATCCACGATATATTTATGCAAACCCCTCGACTGTGTTGCAAATGAACTCAACTTAAGAAATCTGTTTCCCCGGTTGATATTGATACACTGGGCAACAGGTCCAATTCCGTGGGTGGGATAAAGATCACCATTCCGGTGTACAGAGTGATTTGTCCTCCATCTGGCTTCAGAGAAACCTTTTTCATTAAATTCAACTCCTCCTCCATAGGGTTTTACACCGTCATTGAATTTCACCTCTCTCAGGTCATGTTGATATCCGCCCTGCAAATGGGTAATTTCACCAAACAAACCTTGCCGAACCATATTTAAAACCGCAAGCACATCCCTTCGGTAACATACATTTTCCAGCATCATGACTTGCGCGTCGTGCTTTTCAGCAGCCTGAACAACATCCCAGTGATCTTGCAGCGTTATACCCAGCATAACTTCTGTAGCCACATATTTCAATCCCGCTTCCAGCGAACCTATAATCATTGGCTTATGCCATTCCCAGGGAGTGGCAATCAGAACAGATTTCAAATCTTTGATCTGGAGCATTTTTTTCCAGGCATTATTGTCACCTGTAAAAACCTTAGGCATCGGCTTTCCGCTTTTGGTAATCATTGCTTTGGCCATATCCAGCATTCTTGCATCCACATCACAGATGGCAACCACATCCACATCATCCCTTTTTAAAAGTAAGGCTAAATGGTTTTGTCCGCGCAAACCTACTCCGATCATGGCAATTTTTACCTTTTCACCTGCATAGTTGGCAAAAAGTGTCTTTTCAGGCAGAATGGTCAGGGCTGCAGCAGTCAGACTGGTTGTTCTTACAAATTCTCGTCTGTTCATAATTGTGTTTTCGTTTTGTTTTATCGTTATTAAATTCTTCAAAGAGGCTTTTGGCCCTCTGTTTAATTATTTTCTAATTTTCTTCCTTCAATTTTTAAAAAGCTCCATTTCACCGCCTTACCACCTCCATAGCTTTGTTCTAATAAGCCTATGTCTCCTGAAAAGTCTGTCATCTTAAAGGAATCCGTTTTTAAAGTCGACAGCGTTAATCCTCCATTATCCAGGATTTTCAGTTTTACAAAGGCTTTATCATTTTCACGGGGGCTGATTTCCATTATCAATTTCATATCCCCTATAAGTTGTTCTGCCGGAAGCTTCCTTTCTGTTTTGTGCGGGCCTATAAAAAGACACCCATCAACATCCAGTCCGACTTTAACAGGCTCAGCAGACTGCTCTTGTTTTGCTTTTAGTCCAACGAGCAAGCCTACATTTTTTATAGCCTTACTATAAACAAAATGAAAATGAATTGAAAAACCGTAATCCGGGACAACATCATGTGTAAATCGACCATCTGCAGGAAACGCAGTCCATTCCCTGTAAGTACTTACTGTCCCATCTGTACACAAATGTACAGGCGCAGAAATCACCGGATTTGGTTCCATCACAATGGGTTCATCGAATGAACTGCTTTTAAAAAGTAGCGTAAAGACATCTCTTCTGTGCATCATTCAGGGAATTAGGTTTGGTTTAGTTGTTCCAAGGTAGAGTTTTTCTTTTCAAGGTGATCAATCATTCTTTCCAATAATCACGCAAACGTTTGACAACAAAGCAATCAAACGTTTGCTTTAAATTTCCGAAAAACAACATTTACCTGGATTAAGTGCAAAAAAATCCACCCTAAAAGCCTAAAAATCCAAAAACATAACCAGAACCCCTTAAAGACCATAAAAAAGCGCTGTAAAAAGCATACTTTTTTTCGATTTCAACTCCTTTCACAACCCAAAAAACAACAAAATCCCTATCAAACGTTTGCGTGAATTTAGAAAGCTTCAAATTGAAGCTTCAGTTCATTTGCTTTATACCTTTCAACTATTCTTTTGAGGGAGAAGCGGCTCCCAAAAGAAAACACAACTAACCAAACCTAAAATTCAACACATGACAAAGATTTACAAGCAATCTGGTCTGGTTCCTTCTGGAACCTCCCCTCATTTCAGAAAAGCAAAGCGGCCTCTTCTGAATCAATTAAAAAAGGCAATTCCTTTAATGCTTCTTACCTTATTATCTGTGATGACTTATGCACAAACAACCCTTACAGGTAAAGTTACAGATGAAACCGGAGCACCCCTACCTGGCGTCTCCGTAAAAGTAAAAAATGCCCCAGGGGCTGCCATGACAGATGTAAATGGTAAATACAATATCCAGGCATCTGCTAAAGCGATTTTAGAATTTACGTACGTAGGTTACCTGAAACAGGAAATATCCGTTTCAGGGCAAAACACCATCAATGTAACCTTACAACCAGATTCCAAATTAATGGATGAGGTAATTGTGGTGGGTTACACCACTAAAAACAAATCGCAGATTGTGAGTTCTGTATCTACAGTAACATCAAAACAATTACTGGACGTAACCAGCAACAGTACAGCGAGCCTTTTACAGGGAAAAGCTTCTGGTGTAATGGTATCCACGACCTCCGGTCAGCCAGGTACCACTCCTTCCATCCGGATTAGGGGTACCGGAACAATTACCTCTGGCGCAGAACCATTAACGGTTGTGGACGGAATCATCGGGGGCTCGGCCAACCCGAGAGACATTGAATCGGTAACCATACTAAAAGATGCAGCAGCGACTGGTCTTTATGGCTCAAGAGCGGCCAACGGTGTTCTTGTGATTACAACAAAACAAGGAAAAAGTGGAAAAACAAAGGTTGATTACAGCGGTTCGTTTGGTATTAATAATGCTTCTCAGGGTAACTTTAAGCTCATGACCGGGCAACAACTCCTGGATTTTTATACACCTTTATACAATACCGATTATACCACTAAACGCAATGCCAATATTACAACCTTAAAAAAAACAGTACCCAATCCGACGCAACAGCAAATAGACGATTATTTAACCAGTAAAGGCATTCCGCTAACTTCAGGTGCTTATCTGGCACAAAGCCTTCCTGCAGTACCGGAGAATACCAACTGGAGAGATATTGCCTTCAGACAAGCTTACACCAACAATCAGGCTATTAATATTTCCGGTGGTGATGAAAAAACGAAATTTTATGTAGGGGCAAATTATTACGATGAGCAGGGAACCTTAATCAACACAGATTATAAAAATTTCACTTTCAGGGTTAATCTGGAGCATCAGATTAATAAACGTTTTAAAGTAACGGCAAGGATCAACAGCAGTTTTAGTAAAACACAAAACGATCCAAGCGGTGCTTTATATCAGGCCTATACCAATAGCCCATGGGATAATCCGTATAATCCGGACGGCAGTCCAAAGTACGTGGATTTTACCACTAAAGGATGGTATGGCCGGGATGCAAACAACTTTTTGTTTTCCAGTCAGTATGACAGAAACAATTCCAGAGGACAAAACCTGACCGGAGATGTAAAATTAGATTATAAAATCGCCGATTGGATTAGCTTTTCAACCTCTAACCGCTATACAGCAACCAATTCCCGTTCAGAAAAACTGACAGATCCCCGTACCCCATCCGGAAAGTCATTGGGAGGAGAAGTGTATACAGCCTATGGCTATACCAATTCCTTTATCACCTCCAACCTTTTCAATGCAAACCACAGCTTTGGAAAACACAACCTAAGCGGAATTGCAGGTTTTGAATACCAACAGAATTATTTGGATGGCATGAATGCGACAGCCGACGGTATTTTACCGGGATTATATGTTTTGGATGCTACAGCAACTCCGAAACTGGTGAACGGAACAAATTCAAAAAGCCGTTATGTATCGGAATTGTTTATGGGAGATTACAACTATGACAACCGTTACTTCGCTACAGTTTCTTTAAGGAACGATGCCTCTTCTAAATTTGGCCGCAACCATTTAAGCGGACTATTCTATTCATTTGCAGGAGGATGGAACATTTCGAATGAAAAGTTTTTTGAATCCAAAACCATTACAAACCTTAAATTAAGGGGCAGTTACGGAATAACCGGAAATACGCCTTCTGGTGACTATTCTCACCTGGACCTTTACCTGGCAAACATACAGTATGCGACCATTCCCGGAGCTTATCCCCGCAGTTTGCCAAACCCCAACCTGACCTGGGAAACACCTACAACCATAAACGCAGGTATTAACATTGGTTTCTGGAACAGGATTGATTTAAGTGTAGACGTCTATCAGCGGACAAACAAAGACCTGATTATCGATGTACCCCTTAACTCGGCTACCGGTTTCTATTATTCGACCCAGAACATCGGAAGTGTTCGCAACAAGGGTATAGATATTGAATTAAATACGAAGAACCTTGTAGGCGAATTTAAATGGAACAGTACCTTTAACATCGGTTTTAATAAAAACAGGGTAATCAGTCTGTACAAAGACCAGCCGATTCCAAAAGGCTTGCAACAAATTGCAGTTGGAAAAGACTTGAATTCCTGGTATATGGCAGAATGGGCTGGTGTGGATCCAAATACAGGCGCGCCTCAATGGTATACCAATACCCTTGATGCTTCCGGCAATTACGTAAAAACAATTACAAACAACCAGGCCCTGGCAAAACCAGCCTATGTTGGTACTGCGACCCCAAAATTCACCGGTGGATTTGCCAATGATTTCTCTTATAAAAACTTCACTTTAAGTGCCTTTATGAATTTCGTATATGGCAGCAAAATATACAATTCCAGCAGGGAACTTTTCGATGCCGATGGTGCCTACCCTCAATACAACAGTATGGTGTTAAAAGAAGGCTGGAGCAGATGGGAAAAACCCGGAGATATTGCAACCCATCCCCTGCCTGTATTAAACGGCAATGGGTCCAACAAAACATCCTCAAGATATCTGGAAAACGGTTCTTACATCCGTTTACGTAATGTCACCTTAGGATATAATTTACCGGAAAGTATCAATCAAAAACTAAAAGTATCTAACATCCGCGTTTTTGTTAGCGGGGATAACCTGGTGACCTTAACCGGTTTCTCAGGTATGGACCCGGAAGTATCCAATGTGGTTTCGGGCTCCAGCTCTACAGAATCAAATGGCGTAAGCGGGACCAAATATCCGATCAGCAAGAAAATTTTATTTGGTGTTAACGTGAGTTTCTAAAGGATAAACTATTAAAAAGAATTGAAATGATTAAAAAATATAAAATGGCCATCATAGCCTTATTTGCTTTAAGCCTGGCTTCCTGCAAAAAGGACTTGGCTCTGGATCCTTACAATGGATTAACCAGTGACAAAATTGTAAATACTGTTGAAGGTCTTACTGCGGCGACAATTGGTACATATAACTATATAAAAGACCCTTATTATACCCGCAACTACCATATGCTTTCCGAATATGCCAGTGACAATGTATCGCTCAGTGGCTCAACGACTGACCCTCTGTTTTACGCCTACAATTACCGGCACAGACCAGAGATGGGCAATACAGCCAATTTCTGGCGTAAAGCCTACCAAGCCGTTTATGGTACCAATGTCGTTATAGAAAAAGTAACCGAAAGCCAGGATGTGGCAAAAAACCAGCTCCTGGGTGAAAACTACTTCCTTAGGGCAATGATCCACTGGGACCTGGTCCGTTTTTTTGGACGCCCGTATACCGATGATAACGGAGAATCTTTAGGGGTTATGATCAGGACAAATACCGATGTTAATGAACTGCCTGGCAGGTCCAAAGTAAAAGATGTCTACGCCCTGGTGGTTTCAGATCTGCTAAAATCCATTAAATTAATGAGTAGCGACAAAAACAACAACTTTGCTTCTAAAGAAGTAGGTATGGCTTTATTGAGCCGGGTATATCTGTATATGGGAAATTACAAAGATGCCTATGACTATGCCGATAGGGTTATAAAAAGCAACCGATATAAGCTGGTGTCAACATCTGACTTGCCAAAGTATTTCACTTTGCCACCGGAAAACAACTCCGAAACGATTTTTGCCATTAAACACGAATTAAAAGATGACCGTTCTGACGATGCCATTGGTTCCATGTATTATTCTGCCGGGATAGGCTATGGTGAAATGTACGCCTCCCAGCCCTATCGGGATCTTTTGGACAAATTTCCTGAAGACAAACGTCATTCCTTTATTGAACCACAATATGACAAAAACCCCGACGGCACCATAAAAAAAGATGTAAACGGAAATCCTATTCTTTTAAAAAGAAATGGTTATCCCAAATATTATATCAACAAATACTCTTTTCAAAGTGGCATAGAAACTTTAAGTTCTCCTGTTATTCTCCGATTGGCAGAAATGTACCTGACCAGGGCAGAATGTGCAGTTCAACTTGGGCGACCGGATGAAGCTCTTACCGATGTAAATACCATTCGAAGCCGGGCAGGCCTATCAGGAAATGCATTGTTCTCTTCTTCGAATATGATGGGCTATACAAGTGTTTTAAATATTGTTTTGGATGAAAGAAGACTGGAGCTCGCATTTGAAGCCCAAAGAAAATTCGATGTTTTCAGAAACAAACTGACTATGGACAGAAATTACCCTGGCACCCACCTAACCAGTCAATTTCCAACTCAGGAAATAAAATATACCGATCCCAGGGTCATTTATTACATTCCTCAAAACGAATTTATCACCAATCCTAATTTGGTGCAAAACCCTTAAACAGAGCGATACGCTTTGGTTTGTTTGGTTAAGCCCGGGCCCTTTGGCCTGGGCTTTTTTATAAATGCCGAATATTCCTTATTTTAAAAGATAATTACAATCTTTGATACCGATGTCTGACAAACCTACAACTATAAAAGAAATAGCAAAGCTGCTCAACATCTCGGTTTCTACCGTTTCGAGAGCTTTAAATGATCATTCCAGCATAGGTCTGATTACCAAAATGAGGGTAAAAAAACTTGCTGCAGAACTCAATTATGAACCAAACCAAAGGGCTATACAGTTTTTGCAGGGAAAGTCCCACACCATTGGCGTAATTCTTCCTGAACTTTCTGAATCCTTCTTTTCGGCGGCAATTAGTGGAATAGAAGATATTGCTTATAAAAGAAATTATACGGTACTGCTCGCACAGTCCCATGATGACCAGGACAGGGAAAAACTATTGGTCGAAAAAATGAAAACCCAAAGGGTTGACGGCCTTCTGATTTCAGTTTCCAAAACCACCAGTACATATGAGCATTTTGAAGCGCTTAAAAAACTAAACATCCCAATTGTCTTTTTTGACCGCATCCCTCCTATTAAAAATATCCATTTTGTGGCCTCAAACCTGGAAACCGGCACTTATGAAGCGGTTAATTTTTTGCTAAAAAAAGGACACCGAACTATAGGAATGATCAATGGACCATCCACACTTGTAGCAAGTGCTGAAAGAAAAAATGGTTACATTAAGGCAATGACCTCACAGAGACTGAAATTTGACCCCTCTCTTATCGTGGGCTGTGACCTGAGTGATCAGGGCACTAAAGAAGCCATGGACACTTTACTACACCATAAACGCAAACCAACAGCTATTGTAACCTTTAATGATTACGTCGCTTTGTTTGCCATCCGGCATGCCCGCTCCCTTCAGATCAAAATCAATGAGGACCTGGATTTTGTAAGTTATGCCAATCTTCCCATTATCAACTACATGGACTATACCCCTATTGCTTCTGTTGAACAATTCCCATATAAACAAGGAAAAAAAGCCGCCAACATCCTGCTCGATCTGATCAACAAGCCTAGAAATGACTCCGGCACAGAGCAGGCCTACTTCAATATTGTTGTAGAATCAGAATTGGTCATCAACCAAAGCAAATAATTATACACAACCGTTTGCGCATCTATCTCCTGGCCAAATTGATTACGTTTGATTTTACAACAACAAACCCAAACTTGCTTTATGCTTGATCAAATTTTACCATTGTACGGAATCCAACCTGTTAAAAGCGACATACAATTATTTGGCGATGGCTTAATCAATCATACCTGGAAAATAACAACTGAATCTGCAGGTTACATCCTCCAAAAAGTAAACCAGTCTGTATTTAAAAAACCTCAGGATATTGACCAGAATATTACGCTCTTAAACGCTTTCTTAAAAGATAAACACCCGGAATACCTGTTTGTGACCCCGCTTTGCGGACGTTCCGGAAAATCTTTAATGGAAACCCCAGCCGGGTTTTTCAGACTTTTTCCATTTGTAGAAAATTCGCATTCACTCAACGTATTAAATAGAAAAGAAGAAGCCTACGAAGCTGCAAAACAATTTGGCAAATTTTCCATGCTGTTAAATGATTTTGATGTGACGCAACTGCACATTACTTTGTCTGATTTTCATAACCTGAGCCTACGCTACGAACAATTCTTATCGGCTGTTCAGAAGGCCTCAGAAGAAAGAAAAACAAAATCCAGTGCACTCATTTCTTTTATAAATGAACACAAAAACCTGGTGGAGATTTACAATGGTATCGTTCATAATAAAGAAATCCCACTTCGGGTGATTCATCATGATACTAAGATTAACAACGTACTTTTCGATCCCCAAAACAAAGGCATTTGTGTTATAGATTTGGATACAGTTATGCCTGGTTATTTTATCAGTGATGTTGGGGACATGATGAGAACCTATTTATCCGCTGCCAATGAAGAAGAAACTGATTTAAATAAAATCAATGTCAGGATAGACTTTTTTAAAGCCATATATGATGGTTACATGGAAGAAATGGGCAGCGTGCTTACTGAAACTGAAAAAAAATATTTTGTGTATGCCGGAAAATTTATCATCTATATGCAGGCCATACGCTTCCTGGCCGACTATCTTCAAAATGATATTTATTATGGAGAAAAATATCCGGAGCATAATTTTAACCGGGCCGCAAATCAGATACAGCTTCTGCGTAAGTACATAGAAATTGAAGATAACCTTGTAAAGTTGCTCCACTGAGCATTTGAATAAAACAATATTTCAATATCTTTATCCCATCACACAACTAACAAGGGCTGAGGCTGCATGGGAAAACGCTTATCAGGGTACAAGACTGAATTTTATGCCAATTTTAAAAACTACAGGGCGATCCTGCATCTTTTGTATTGGATCATTTGCGCAGTAGCATTTTTTTTTCTATATAAATCGAGTGTCGACGCTAAAATAGGTCATTTACCTCCTTCCTATATCGCTGTTCATTACTTGCTGCGTTATGTAGTGTCACTTGTACTCTGTTATAGTTTT
Source organism: Pedobacter nutrimenti (assembly GCF_003208655.1). GTDB lineage: Bacteria > Bacteroidota > Bacteroidia > Sphingobacteriales > Sphingobacteriaceae > Pedobacter > Pedobacter nutrimenti. The sequence goes on from NZ_QKLU01000001.1 coordinate 755,396, forward strand.
CTGTACCTGGTTGTTCCCTTAAACAAAGGTAAAAACAGGTCAAAATTCTGGATTGCATTTATAGTACTTCTTAGCTTTTGGTATCTTGTTCTTATTGTAGGGTTTCGGGTCAATGTAAGCCTGCACCCTGAGCTTAAAACCTTTCCAACGGACAGATTAACTGCATTATGGAGACCAAACCTGCTGCCTTACATTTTCATGTTTGCTTTTTTTATTGCCATTTATTATTTCGTGGATATTTATGACAGACAAAAGGAAATACAAAAACTACAGCACTTTAAAACAGAGAAAATTGCACTGGAAAGCAGGTTTTTAAAATCCCAGATTAATCCCCATTTTTTGTTCAACACCTTAAATAATATTTATGCTTTGAGCCTCAAAAAATCGGGGCAAACTTCGGTTATTATCGACCGGCTGGAGTCTTTATTACATTACATGTTGTACGAATGTAAAGAAGACCTGGTGCCACTTTCCAATGAATTTATTTTTACACAAAGTTATATCGATCTGGAAAAGTTAAGGCACCGGGAGGAACGTTGCGAAGTAAAAGTTAACATCACCGGCGATGCTGAAAAGAAAATGATTGCCCCACTCCTGCTGATCAATTTTCTGGAAAATGCGTTTAAGCACGGTACTAAAACCAGTTTTGGTAAATCCTGGATATACATGGATATCAATGTAGAACCTAAAAAGATGCATTTTGTATTAAAAAACAGCAAGCCAAGCCAACCGGCACTTTACCAGGGCATTTCTGAATACAAAGGAGGAATAGGGTTAAAGAACGTAAAACGACGTCTGGAAATACTTTATCCTAAAAAACATATTTTAACCATTAATGACAACCAAGACTACTTTGAAGTTTGTCTGGAGCTTACCTTTTAACAATGAACCAATTTGTACAGCTAGAAATTAACGAAAAAAGCCGCTGGATTTATTTTACCAAATACCGGTGGGTCGCTCATGTACTGTACTGGACCTGGGTGTTGGTTATTGGTACAATTCTAAACACAAGCCTGACATCCAAAGAAGCCATCACGCCTTCGGTTATATTTTACAACTTCTTTTTGGTCAACTTGCCAATTGCTGCTTTCTTTTACACCTATTGTCTGGTTCTGATCCCTATTTTTTTTAAAAGAAATAGAAAAATGTTGTTTTGGATGCTTGTTTTGCTTTCCATGATTATTTTCCCTGCTCTTAACATCTATTTCAACAGGTTATTTCCCAGAATCGTCGAATTGGAAAACGTCGCAAAACTAAGTTTTATCAAACAATATTTGATTCAGCTATTTGGTTATTTTTTTAACTTTTTGATTTTTTCGGCGCTTCTGTTCTTCATGGAAAAAAATGAAGAAAATGACACCATACAGGAACTGGAAAATGAACAAAAAGAAATCGAACAGGTTAAACTAAACCTGCTCAAAACGAATATCAGTCCTGATTTCTTAATGAGGTCCCTGCAACAATTGAAAAGAGCTGCCAGGGAGCAAAAAGAAGAAACTTCACAATCTATCATTACCTTCTCCGATTTAATGCGTTACAGATTGTATCGGGGCCGTCAGGCATTTAGCCCCTTAACAGAAGAACTTCTTGCTTTGAATTCTTTTATCAGTTTCATAGAATCAGAAGAGCGGAATAACCTTGCCATAAAGCTTAAGGTGTATGGTCAAACAACCGAAAAAAACATAGCCCCATTATGTTTGATCAATATTCTTGAGTTTTTTTGCAAAACAGCACCTGAAAAACCAGCTAGCTTAAAAATAGAGGTAACCGCAGGCGATACGACCATTGGTATGGGCCTCGATTACAGCGCAGCGGCTGACGAAAAATTATTACTGGATCTTGAAAAATATGGAGTCAATTACAAACAGCTGTACGGAGATGAAGTGGAGTTTGATTTAAAGAACAGTGAAAACGGCCATTGTATAATTAAAATGCACCTTCCATGGATTGCTCCGCCAGGCAAGCCCTGAACATTTTATCCAATCCCTTACTTTGGAGATTGCGACCAATAATGACAATTTTACTCTCCCTTTTTGCTTCTTTTTCCCAGGTTTCTCCTTCAGTTATGGAAACCGACTTTGAAACAGTTTGAACGACCATTTTAGAAGAAGCTCCTTTTGAAGCGACTATCCCCTTTATACGATACACATTTGAGGATTGAAGGATCAGAAAAACGAGTAAACGCTGCCGGAGCAATGTAATGTCAAAATCCTGCCCATAGCAGAGCAATACCGTTTCAATATCACTGTGCTGATGACGGGTATGAATGTTTTTTAAAGGGCCCATGGCCGATACAGAGGAAAGGTTAACGACTCCTTTAACCGGAAGAAAATTAACTTTGGGCTTAAAAAATGAAGTATTTTCCTTTTTAAAAAGCAGGCTGGTGTTAAAATTTTCACGGGAACGGACCAGTATTTCTGCAAAAGGATTAATTAATTTCAATTTATCCACAATCTCATTTGCATAATGAACAGAAACCTGCTCCACTTTATTTAACAGAATTACATCACTAAATGAAATCTGCTGAATGGCTTCCTGGGTTTCCTTAAGCTGGTCTTCAATAAGCTGGACATCTACTACACAAATCACCTGTTGAAGTGAAAAGCCCTTTTGTACGTTTGGATTTGTTAAAAAGGGGTGCGCAATATTGGCAGGGTCTGCAATACCTGTTGCTTCAATTAATAAATGGTCCCACAGGCTTCTCTTATCCCATAACTGATTGAGAACCTCAAATATGTCTTCATTCAATGAACAACACAAACAACCATCATTCAATTCGATAACCGGCCCCTCTCCTTTTATGATCAGTTCAGCGTCAATACTTTGTGCACCAACCTCATTTTCCAGTACCGCAAATCGAAGCTCTTTTCTCTGCAAAATGATTTCATTTAGCAGTGTCGTTTTTCCTGCCCCAAGAAATCCGGTCATTAGGGATACCTTTTTAATAATGCTCATCAGTAATGTAAAAATAAGATTAAATACTTGTCTGTATATACAATCAATTGTAAATTTAAGCCCTCAATAAGCAATTCGCAACAATGCATAGCGATCCCTTAAAGATACGCAATAATGCAATTCAGTTGCAAATAAATCATTATGTTTGATGCAGGGATACATAGAGATGAGCGATGATGGGAGAACAAATGAATTTTAACTAACACATATATGAATAAAACCACAATTAAACCATTAATTTTAGCGGCCTCGTTATTATTCAGCCTGAATTATGCGCAAGCACAGGACAATCTGGTCAATTCTTTAAAAAATAACCAAAGCGCAAAGAGCAAAGAAAGTTTCAAATTTACAGATGTTATTAATCTGGCCAATACCCCTGTTAAAAACCAGGGCTCTTCGGGTACCTGCTGGAGCTATTCTACAAACTCTTTTCTGGAATCAGAAATGATCAAGGCGGGCAAAACACCTGTAGCCCTTTCCGAAATATTTTCTGCCAGAAATGCCTATATAGAAAAAGGAAAAAATTATGTTCGGATGCATGGTGCAGTTACCCTGGGAGATGGCGGAGCCCTACATGATGTCATCAATATGTACAGAAAATATGGAGCTGTTCCGCAATCTGTTTATACAGGTTTAAATTATGGCACCACTATTAATAAATTCGGAGAAATGGGCGAATTAATGAGCGGTATTCTGGCCGGAGTTGTTAAAGACGCCAATAAAACCTTAACCCCAAACTGGCAAAAAGCTTATGCGGCGGTGATTGATGCTTATTTAGGGGAAGTTCCTAAAAATTTCGACTACAATGGAAAAAAATATACCCCAATGAGCTTTGCAAAAGAAGTTGTTGGCATTAATCCAGACGATTATGTAGAACTTTCTTCATTTAATGATTATCCTTATTATTCTAAATTTACACTGCTAGTTCCTGACAACTGGTCATTTGATCAGGTCTATAATGTTAAAGTCAATGAAATCACCGACATTATTGATCATGCATTAAAGAAAGGTTATACGGTTGCCTGGGCAACTGATGTGAGCGAAAAAGGATTCTCTTACAAGAATGGTGTCGCTTATGTTCCGGAAAAAGCTTATGAAGCCATGACCGCAGAGGAAAAATCAACTATGTTTGACGGCCCTAAACCTGAAATGGAAATTAATGAAACCAACCGCCAACAGGCATTTGATAATTATCAGACTACTGACGATCACGGAATGCACATCATTGGTTTGACTAAAGACCAAAATGGAAAAGAATACTATATCGTAAAAAATTCCTGGGGGGTTACAAATGACTACAAAGGTTATCTGTATGTAACCAAAAACTATGTAAAATATAAAACAACCGCTTTCTTATTAAACAAAGCGGGTATACCAGCCGATGTCCGCAAAAAAATCGGTGTATAAAATTCATTAAACCTTAAAAAGAAAGGCCCTGTCATGTGACAGGGCCTTTCTTTTTATCAGGAATATCTATTTACTTCAGAATGGAAGTAGGCTTTTTATGCTCATCTATAGCCACAAAAGAAAATTCTCCGGTAACCGCTTTTTCCCTCAGTTGAGAATACATTTGTTCTACATAAATATCCACTTTAACCTTTAAACTGGTATTTCCTATATGGCTGACTACTCCGATCAGTTCTACGATGGTTCCCGCTGGAATGGGTTGTTTAAAATCAATCCTGTCACTGCTCACAGTCACCATAATCTGGCGGCTAAAACGTGTTGCGGTAATAAAAGCCACCTCGTCCATCATATGCATAGCTGTTCCCCCGAACAAAGTGTCATAATGGTTTGTCGTATTGGGAAAAACTGCTTTGAATATTCTGGTTTCTGATGCTTTGATTCTTTCTTCTATTGTCATTTTAAAATATGGTTTCTTTATGTCTGTGGGCCAAAGATAAGAAGCTGTTTAAATTAAACCGTTTAATTGTGGTACACAAAAGTCATAAAACAAAACAGCCTGCTTCTAGCAGGCTGTTTATATAGCAATAAATGCAAAATACTATTTAGCGCTGTTTTTCTTTTCTGTAACTTCAGTACGGATGTCCTGAGCAAGAACTTTTAAATCTTGCATTGCTTTACGTACTCTGGTTCCGGCAGCACCGTTACCTGCACTATAAAATTTCTCTACGTCAGCCTCTACAGAAGCAATAAGTTCTTTAACTTTTGCGAATTTTTCCATGTTTTGATTTTTAATTTATTGCCAAATATATAATTTTTAACAAAAAAAAATCAATAGCAAATTTCAATAAAATTTAGCCCCTACCTATTGCAGACAACTTTTTTTGAAATTTTACCCAAAAAAATGACTAATATCGTAACTTAAATTTAACTTCAGTTTTACTACAGATTTTATGTGTTCTTTAGATAAAAAGAAATTTTTATGAAAAAGGCAAATCTATTGACTCTGGTCCTGCTGTTTCCCTGTGCTTTTACCTACGCGCAGGGTAAAACCGGAATGCACATTGTTAACAAGCTCAAAATCAACAGCGATGGCGGTTGGGATTATCTCAGCATAGATGTTCCTCATCAGAGAATATATGTATCACATGGCAATCAGGTGAATATTTTGAACGAAATAACCGGTGATTCCGTTGGTTATATTCCAGGTACCAAAGGTGTTCACGGTATTGCCATAGCAGGCCCATTTGGCAAAGGATATACCAGTAATGGCAAATCAGCAAGCTGTACCGTATTTGATCTGAAAAATTACAAAATAATTAGGGAAATAACTGTCGGGGAAAACCCAGATGCTCTGTTTTATGATGAATATTCCAAAAATGTCATCGTTTTTAACGGGCGCGGCCAAAGCGCCAGCATCATAAATCCTGTAAGTGATAAAGTGGTTGCAACCATTCCGTTGGGGGGAAAACCTGAGGCAGGTGTGTCAGATGGAAAAGGAACAATTTATGTAAATATTGAAGACAAAAATGAAATTGTTGCTTTCGATATCAAAACCAATAAGGTTAAAAAAAGATATAAGCTGCAAACAGGAGAAGAACCCAGCGGACTTGCCATAGACCAGTCCAGAGGCCGCCTGTTTAGCGTTTGCAGCAATAAACAAATGATTGTTTTGGATATAAAAACCGGTCAGGAGTTGGCTGTGCTTCCAATTGGAGAAGGAAGTGACGGGGTGGTTTACGATCCAATTCTTAAAAGGGCCTACAGCTCTAATGGCGAAGGCAATATTACAGTCGTCCAGGAACTTCAGCCAGGAAAATTTGAGGTCCTGGAAACAATAAAAACAGCAAAAGGGGCAAGAACAATAGCCTTGAATACGAAAACACACCATCTTTTTCTTCCTACCGCGGATTTTACGCCTTCCCAGGAAAAAGGAAAAAGACCACAAAGGGTACCAGGTACCTTTAGAATTTTAGAAATCGGAAAATAAATGAGCCCCATTACAGTCACTATAGAAAACATTTTCAAGGACCACCTGACCCTTATTCAGGTGGTCCTTTATGCAGGTGTAATTTCCATTCTTTGGTTTGCGGAAGTATTTTCTTCCCTAAATCCCTGGAAAGACAAACTCCGGCACAGTGGGCTAAACTTTTTGTTCATCTTTACGGCCCTACCTATACAATTGAGCCTGACTCTGATGGTTATCGTCATCTCAGAATGGGCATTTACAAATCATTGGGGAATATTATTCCTTTTACCCTATTCCAGTAGTATATGGGTTAAATATGTGGCAGGGTTTTTCCTGCTTGACTTTTTTGAATATGTTTATCATGTGACCATGCATAAAGTAAAAAGCCTTTGGAAATTCCACCTGGTTCACCATACCGATACACAACTGGATGTGTCCACAACCGTTCGGGAACATCCCGGGGAAACTTTTATAAGGGTGTGCTTCCTTGGTTTATGGGTATTTCTTTCAGGCGCTTCCATCGGACTACTGGTTTTAAGACAAACTGTACAAACCTTTTCCAACATTATTGCACATACTCATTTCCGCCTGCCGAGCAAAACAGATAAAATACTGGGTCTGTTGTTGATTACCCCTAACCTGCACCAGGTACACCATCACGACAAAATGCCTTATACAGATTGTAATTATGGAGATGTTTTGAGCATCTGGGACCGTCTTTTTGGAACCTATAAGGAAATGGAAGCCGCTGACATCAATTTTGGCCTTGATGTCTTTGACAATAAACATGCCTCCCATTTTTCCTACCTTTTGCAAAGTCCTTTCCCAAAAAAGAACAGCACCACAGGCTGACCCCTCGGCTTTTATAAGAGCTTTTTGATCATACTTGGCAAAACAATCAACAAAAGAGGAAGTGCAACCAGAAAGCCCCCAATCACAGCTATGGCCAGTGGCTGGTGCAACTGGGCACCTGCTCCTATGCCTAGGGCAAGGGGAAACAAGGCGATAATTGCACCTAGGGCCGTCATCAGTTTTGGGCGAAGCCTGGTGGATATCGCGTAGATAATGGCCTGCTCTTTATCCTTATCCACCCTGGATTCTTTAAACTGCAGGAAAGTAAATATGGCATTTTCTCCTATAATCCCAACAATCATAATCAAACCGGTATAGCTGCCCACGTTTAGCGGGGTATGGGTTAAGAACAAAGCGAGGTAACTTCCTGAAATGCCAAGTACTGAAATCACCAAAATGAGAAAAGCAATTTTAAAATCCTTAAACAAAAACAGAATGACACTGAAAACGAGTAAACTGGAAGCAATCAAAATGGTCAGTAGCTCTTTAAAAGATTGTTGCTGATCAGCGTAAGCCCCTCCGTAGGTAATGTGATAACCAGCAGGTAAAGACAATTTTGATCCAACCACCGATTGGATATCTTTCATTACACTCCCCAGGTCCCTTCCATCAAGTCTTGCTGTAACCACCCCTATAGACTGAAGGTCTTCACGGGCTACTTCTGCACTTCCTGTTTTTACATCTACTGCAGCAAGGCTTTGAACAGGTATCGCCACACCGGCAGGGGTAAATATTTTTAAGCGGCTGATGTCGTTTACCCCAAAACTCCGGCTGCCAGGATATACCATGCGAATAGGAGAAAGTTGTTGTTTATCATAAAGATTACCAATTACATTTCCCTGTAAGGCGGTCTGAACCTGGAATTGAAAACTTGCCGGGCTAATTCCATACTGGGCCAAGGCACTAAATTTTGGCTGAATATTTAAGGTCGGACCCGACAATACAATCCCGTTAAAAACATCAGCGGTCCCCTGTACGTGTTTGATCAGTTCAGTTACCTTTTTGGATAAAAACTGCAGCTTTTCCTGGTCATTTCCAAATATTTTCACCTCAACAGGCTGCGTTGAACTCATCAGATCCCCAAGCATATCCCCTATTACCTGTCCAAAATCGACTTTAAGGGCAGGTTGGGTACTTTCTATTTTTGCCCTTATAGCAGCGATGACCTCTTCGGTACTTTTGTCCCGGTCCGGCTTAAGCTGAATAAGGTAATCACCCGTATTGGGCTCAGTAATAAAAAAGCCCATTTGTGTTCCCGTCCTCCTTGAATAAGCCTGCACCTGTGGTACTTTAACCAATTCCTTTTCCACCTCCCTAAGCATCCGGTCGGTTTCAGCAAGGGAAGTTCCGGGAGGGGAACTGTAATCCAGTACAATACTTCCTTCATCCATTTCAGGTAAAAACCCTGTTTCCAGCCTTGGAAATACCAATACAATAGAAACAGCCAGCAAGAGCATCACCATTATGCTGATGTAAGGCCTGTGAATAAAATAAGCAATCCACTTTTGATTTTTCACCGAATGTGCTTCTGCATGTTTACCAATGGTGTTCAATTGGCTGTTTCTGGTCAGGATCAGGTAAATGACCGGCAAACCAATCCAAGTGACAAAAAAAGAACAGATCAGCGTAATAATCATGGTATTGGTCATGACCTGAAAATAAGAACCTGCAACTCCGGTCATCAGCACAAAAGGGACAAATATCACAATTGTACTGATTGAAGAGCCCAACATTGCCGGGAAAAGGTAATCAATGGCTTTTTTTAGCAACGTTACTGTGGGTTCTTCCGGGTGCTCCTCATGGGTTCGATGTATTTGTTCTACAACCACAATCGCATCATCGATAATCAGACCGATTGCCGCAGCAATGGCCCCCAGGGTCATAATGTTTAAGGAGTACCCAATAAAATACAGGACCATCAGGGTTAAGCATAAAGTAACCGGAATGGTAATTAATATGGTGGCACTCGCTTTAAAAGACCGCAAAAATAAAATGGCAACAACGATGGCCAGGGCAAGTCCGATCAGCAAACTATCCCTTACACTTTTAACAGATTCGTTTACAAAATCTGCCTGAACATAATAAGGTTTTATATAAACTCCCGCAGGAAGTATTCTTTTTAACTCTTTAATTTTTAGGGCCATGTCATCAGAAAGGTCTACCAAATTTGCATTGGGTTGCTTAATCACTGCAATCAATATCCCATCCTTTCCGTTCGCATTGATCCGGGTATACTCCACCCCTTCTTCTATATGTACACTGGCAATATCTTTAACCCTTAATATTCTGTTGCCGATCCTGCTCATGGTTAAATTTTCAAGATCGGATTTCGTTTTCACTGTTGCATCGGTAATGGACAAGTATAAATAGTTGTAATCCGACAGATAACCATTTGATTTGATAAAATTTGTCTGCGACAATGCATTGCTGACCTGATCCGGTGTCACATTAAGTGCACTCATCTTCGCCTGATCAAGTTCCAGCCAGTACTCTTTGGTTTTTCCACCAATCACCCTAATTTCCGAAACCCCACTGACTTGTGAAAGAAAGGGTTTTACGGTGTAAGTTGCAATCTGCTTTAGCTCTATTGGAGATTTCGTATGACTTTCCAGACTATATCCACTTACAGGCAGGATTGCAGGGTTCATTTTTTCTACAGATACATTTACCCCCGGAGGGAGGCTGTTGGTGATTTTCTGTATCTGCGATTCAATCCGCTGCTGACTAAGGTCAATATTTGCCCCGCTGTTCATATAGGCAGAAATTTCGCAGCTTCCACGGTTGGTCGTACTTCTGATGAGCTTTAGATCAGGTACTTGTTTAACTGCATTTTCCAATGGCCTTGTCACAGTAACAACCATTTTGTCAACCGGTTGCAACTCCGCCTCTGCTATAATTTTAATTTTTGGAAAGGTAATTTCCGGAAAAAGAGAGGTCTTCAATTGAAAATAAGAGAATATCCCCCCTGAAAGGATCAGGAAAAGTACAACCATCAATGGATTGCGGTGCGAGATGAAAAAATTCTTCATACTTATTTTAGTATTTTAACCTTTGCGGTATCGGCAATCCCATAGTTTCCTGTAATCACAAAGCGGTCCCCTGTACCAAAGACCGGGCTGAGGATTTCGATTGAATTGTCGTTTTCAATCCCCTTTTTTACCAGAACTTTTACGGCGGTAGAATCATTGATTATTTTCATCACCCAAAACTGATCTTCCGTTTCATTGGAAAGTACAGCCGATTTTGGAAGGATTTGTGCATTAGGCCTGGAAGTTTTGATCAGTTTAACTTTTGCAATCAGGTTTTCTGGTATATTGTGACCAGGTTGAACGTGGATAATAATTCTTTGGGTCTGACCCGCTGAATCAACTGCCGGCAATGAACCACCCAATGTCCCTTTGAGTTTCTCTCCATCGGGTAAACTCAGTTCAATAGTTTTATTGATAGAAAGAAGATTTCTAAACTCATAAGGTAAATCCAAAAGAAAAACCAGGCTATTCTGATTGATAATAACAGCCAGCGCTTCACCATCCTGAACATAGTCCCCTTTTTGATGACTTACTTCCGAAATAAAACCGCTTTGATCGGCCCTGATCCTGGAGACACCTGAAAACTTAAAAGCAGGATCCAGCTGATTGACCGTATTTCCTATGGCTCTTGCTTCTTTGGTGACCAGACTAAACAATATTTCATGGCCTGAAACCTGTTTTCCGATGACCGCATTCACCGACTGGATATAACCGTTAATGTTCGCCTTTACATAGCTCTTTTGAAGGTAAGCCGATACCGCATTTATTTCGAGGTAATCCGACAGTGCGGTTTTCCCTATCCCACTGACTTGCACAGGGGTTACAGGGGCTGCTGCCTCAGCGGTCACCGCTGCCTCTTTTGAGTGGCAGGCAGACAAAAGCAAGGCCAAAAAGGCCATAAAGTTCAGGTGCTTTAAGATGATCAACTTTTTCATATTATCTGTTCCAGTAATTCAACTGATTGATCAGTTTTAGTCTGTTTATATTTGTCTGTCTAAGTAAGTTTTGGGCAGCCATATAATTATTAATGGCAATTACAAAATCAGCTATTTTCACATCACCTGTGTGCAGCAGCTTGCTATCTGCTTCAATCAGGCTTCTGGTAAAGCGGATCTGTTCATTGATTTGTTTATACAATCCATCTGTTTCTTTTATTTGCTGATGGAGCATATCCATCTGTTGCTTTTGCTGTTGAACAAAAAAACTCCGGTAATAACTGCTGGTACGGGCCTGAAGTTCTACCTTATTGTATTGCATTTTTCGTTGGTGACCATCGTATATAGGAATCGAAACCGTAAAGCCCACACTGGTACCAAAATTTCTGTAGGGTTGCAATACAAAGGATGAATTGTAACCTCCATTTGCATACACGCTGGCTTTCGGCCTGTAATTAAAATCAACAGCTTTTTTTTCGTTCAGCGCTTTAAGGCTGTCTATTTCAAAACGTCTGGTAAAAAAACTTTTACCGGAAAACACCTCTTTAACCGGATTAAAGAAGGGCTCTTTTAATACTGTAGTGGTGGTGTCGTTAATACCGGCCAGGTAATTCAATAATGCATAATCTGTCTTAAACTGCAGTTCAGCTTGTTTCCATTGTAGCTGTTGTTGCTGAAAAGTAACCAAAAAAGTAAGGTATTCGGTTTGTTTATACGCATTAACCCGGGTCAATTTTTTAAGCAGGCCCTCCTCTTTTGAAAGCAATACAGAAATATCCCTGTTAAACTCCAGCTGAAGCTGGCTGGCATAAGCAACAATGTACTGATCAGTAATTGCTTTTCGCAGATCGAGTTCAGATAGCCTGGTGGCATAACGAATAGAATCGCCCTGCAGCCTGATGGCCTCCATCTGGTTGTTTTTCTGACCAGCAGTTATAATTCCGTAATTCAGGGTAAGTAAAGCATCAAGGGTATGTGAATTCGTTAGCGCCTCATCATAACCATAACCTTTGATGACCGGGGCATACAGCCCGGTTGAACTCGCGTTCAGCTGTGGTTTATAACCGGCCTTTAAACGCATGCTGTCAATCTTATTCATCAACAGCTGGTTGTGATAGTCTTTCATCAAAGGGCTGTGATGAAGGGCATTGTCTACAAAAAAATCAAGATCCACCGGTGCTTTGGAAACAGATTGCCCCTGTACCCAAACACCACAGCACAGAAAGCAAACCAGTAGTAGTAAACCTTTTTTAAAACGTTCCATTAAAAGAAAATCCAATACGATGTTGTTGATAAGAGGGCATTACATTATAACTTGAAGAATGATTACCTAATATAAGTCTTTTTAACTTAGGGTAAATAAAATAACCCAGTTTTGCAGAGAGAATACCAAATCCGGCCCCGGCAACCACATCGCTGACCCAATGTTTATTGTTGTACATTCTTAAAACCCCCGTTGCTGTGGCGACCGTGTAACCTGCATAACCGTACCAGGGCGATACATCCTTATATTCCTGATTTAAAAATTCTGCAGCCACAAAAGCATTGGCAGTATGGCCTGAGGGAAAGGAATCAAAACCAGAGTCATCAGGCCTCATTCTGTGCGTAGCACTCTTCAGACTTTTCACGCTTACCCCCATAATTGCCTCCGAGAGAACATACAGGCCAGTTGCATCCACCAGGGAATGCTTTCCTTTAACGCCTGCAAGATTTAAACCATAAACAGCCGCTGCCGGGACAAACTGAAGGTAATTATCAATGTGCGCAGCGAATAAAGGATGGTCCTCCTGCAACTCATCTCTGGTACTTAGATCCAGACGTCTGATGACGTTATGATCTGACAAAGAGGCCAGTCCATAACCTATAAAAACAGCAGGAATAATAAAGGAAGCGACCTTTGGTTTATAGTCGCTCCCCTGTGTAATTAAGTTGTGTTGTTTAATATTGTTAAGGGCCAGTGTATCGGCATTTTGCTGCGAAAAGCATAATCCTGGCAAACAAGCCAGCACCAGTATCCTAAGGAACTTCATAGGTTTAATTTTTAACCAGATTTCCTTTAGCATCAAAGATCAGGTCTTTGCCTTTTACTTCGGCCTCATATCTAATTGTTCCATCGGCTTTAACAATTTTTGCTGCCTCCTTAACCGCTGCTCCTTTATAGTGCCCGGAAACATAAGTTGTCACCTCAACAGGTAATTCAGAAACTTTAATTGTTGTTTCGGTTTCCAGCAAGACACCTTTTGCAGTATATACCTCGGAAATCTTATGCCCACGCAGTTCAAAACCTGCTTCAAAATAATCTTTCTCTTTTTCCCAGTTTACTGATTTAATTTCAGGATGGGCTTTTCCAAAAGCATTTTTAACCTCCGCAGGAACTTTTGAGGATGGTAATTTTTGTGCAGAAACAAAACTTATTGTTCCTGCAAAAGCTGCAATCAGCAAGACGATCTTCTTCATAACTTAGAATTTTAAACTAAGCTATATCCCAATTATGAAGAAATTCTGTAGTTGATGCCAGTGGCAAAAAAATTAGAATTTTCCGGAAAGGGAAATCCCTGCCATACGGTTTTGATAAGATGGTAAAAGTGCAAATTTAAATTTTTTATGACCAGTCATCAGACGGCGTACAGCGGGATAAACCAAATAAACCGCTTTAACAGATAATATACCCAGTCCGGCACCAGCCACAACATCGCTAAACCAATGTGCATTATTATATATTCTTAAAACTGCCGTTGCAGAAGCAATGGTATAACCGCCAATGCTGTACCAGACAGAAGCATCACCATATTCCTGGTTTAATAATTCTGCACCTGCAAAAGCAATTGCTGCATGACCAGAAGGAAAAGAAACAAAATTAGAATGGTCCGGGCGCTCTTTATCGGTTGCCTTTTTCAATAAATTAACAGAACCAACAGTCACCAGTCCGGACAAAAGCATCAATGCCGTTTTATCTGCAAAACCATGCTTTCCTTTTACTCCCATAAGTTCCAGTCCGTATAAAGCAACAAATGGTGCATACCGCAAATAGTCATCTGTACTGCTGTTAAAATTTGGGTGGTGTTCATTTCTTTTATCGGCAACATACCGATCAAAATTTTTGAGTGGACCACCTGTTAAAGCGATCAGCCCATAACCCAAGGCAGCTGCCCCGGGAATAAAGCTCTTTAGATTTCTGCGATTTTTCAGCTGCGTACTGTCTTTTACCAGCGAATCATTTGTTTGGCCAAAACCACTAAAAGAAAGACTCAGCGTTGAAAACAACAGCATAAATACGCCGTACTTTTTAAAGAAACAGGTCATAGGCACCGTATAGATTTTTTAAAAGATTATACTAAAAACGTGTTTTTCCCGGAGATATGCATACTGCAGGGAAAATTTATAATGATTACAAATCTGCCTGGATATGGCCAGACCAAGCCCCATTCCTTCGGAATCACCAGATTTATTAAAACGTTCAAAAATCTTATCCACGTTCAGGGCCTTTTGTTTGCTGGTATTGCTCATCCGAAGTTCTTTACGATCTAAGAACACCTCTACCACACCTGCGGCCATGTTATGCCGAATGGCATTGGTAAAAAGATTATTCAGCAAAACATCGGCAAGATACCTGCTCATCTTCAATTCAACGACAGAAAGATCAGCCTGTAATTTAATCTCATTGAGCTGGAACAATTCTTGAAACTGAACACACTTTTGCTCCAGGAGTTGTTTAAAGTTTAACAGTTCTTCATCCAGAATGAGGTTATTTTCAATTTTTGCCAAAAGCAGCATGGTTTGGTTCAGCTTAGACAATCTGCCCATCGCATTGTAAATATCATGGATCAATTCACCCTGCTGATCACTGAAACTATCTGTTTGTAACAACGTATCCAATTTGGTATTGACCACAGCCAAAGGCGTCATCATTTCATGGGAAGCATTATCTGTAAAAGTTTTCAGGTCCTTATAATCTGCCCTGACCCGCTGAGACATCAGCACCAGGGAACGATTTAATTCCATAAACTCTTCTATTTTTGTCTGTTCGGGTTTCAACTCTTTATCGTCAGCCAGGCTAAAGGCTTTTAACTGATCCAAAATCCCATAAAAGGGTTTCCATAAATTATTCAGCACGAAACGGTTAATCAGCAACAAACTCACCAGTAGAACGGCTGTAACACCTAAAGTAATTAAAAAAATAATCCGGATCAGGTCCTCGGCCTCCACCCTCGACTTGGTGATCCGGACTTCATATTTTTCTGGTCCAAGTGCAACTGGTAAAACCAGGCTCCTGCCGGGTTCCATTTCTTTTTCCTGCAAATTCTTGTATTCAGTATATAAAAAATGTTCTTCTACAAGCTCAGCTGGCTTTAATAGTCTGTACTCTACCTTCTGATCTTTGAAATCTCCTGCCAGAGGAAGTTTATGATACGTTTTCACATAATCCATAATTTCATCTGCTTCGATTTTTAAGTCCCGGTCGAGTTTATCGGTAAGGATAAAATGAATGACCCCATAATAAAGCAGACCGGTAAGGATCAGTACAACAAAAGAAGTAATCAGGTTCACCCTGTTGTATTTAGCAGATAACTTCATCCTTTTTAACCCCTTATAAATCATCAAGCAAATAAATGCCCCAAAGCTGTAGAAAATTTGAAGATAAGAATTGCTGCTGCCAATCTTCAAAAATACTACAGAATTCAATACTAATTATGCAGAAAAATACATCCATGATTAAAATTTATACTTGCCTTTGCTTCTTTTTATTTACGATAACCCATTCTGCATCAGCACAATTAAGCGGTATTATTAATGGAAAAACTTGTGAAACATCAACTAAACCTTTGGAATTTGTAAATGTAGTCCTTAGGGACAGCCATAATAAGGTCATTGGACATGAGGTATCCGATGCAAAAGGCTTATTTAAATTCATCAACGTCTCACCGGGCAACTACCACATTACCTGTAGCCTAGTTGGATACAATGATCACCAAACTCCATTATTTACACTAGGCAATGGCCAGACCAGAACCGAACCCCTTATTTTTATGACTGCAGATCAAAAAATCCTGAAGGAAGTAGAGATCAGTACTAAAAAAGCCATTTTTAGCAATTCTATAGACAGAAAAGTATATAATGTAGACATGGACATCAGTTCAAAATCAGGTTCAGCCACCGAAGTTCTCCAAAATGTTCCTCTGGTCCAGGTAGACATCGATGGAAATGTAAGCCTCAGGAATTCATCGGTAATGATACTCATTAACGGAAAAGAATCCCCTCTTATGGGGAAAAATGCAGCAGCAGCCCTACAGCAGCTTCCAGCAAACAGTATAGACAAAATCGAGGTCATTACCAACCCTTCAGCTAAATACAAGCCCGATGGCACAGGCGGAATTATAAATATCATCCTTAAGAAAAACACAAAAAGAGGCTTAAACGGTAATGTTACAGCCAACGCGGGCAACAATGAAAGATATAATGCCAGTACTGCACTTAATTACAACACAGGAAAATTGAATCTATTTGGATCCTACAGTGTAAAGCAGGATGACCGTCTGAGGAATATTTCAAACACCCGCGTTCAAACCGATCCAAAAACTTTGGCTGTAAATCATTACAGCGATTACACCATCGCTAAATCCAGACCTTTTTCAAATATTGTCACCCTTGGCCTTGATTACAACCTGGATGACAAAAACAGCTTCGGACTGTCCGGAAACTACTATCTGAGAGAAATGCACAAACATGATGTCATTTTAAAACAGGTGGAAAGCATCAAAAACGGCAATCAGGACTACGACAGGAAAAGAGAAAATTTTGAACGGGAAACCCTCAGCAGTGCCACAGTTTATTATGAGCATCAATTTACAAAAGAAAACCACAGAATCAGACTTGAATTTAATATAGACCACAAACCCGAAGTAGAAGACAATCATTATACAAATACTTACAGGTATCCTCTTATCCCTAACCAGATGGACAACACTGTGATACGGCAAACTGCAAACAGCAAGCATGTGAACCTGAATTATGAAAACCCTTTAAACAAAAACAACAAACTGGAGGCCGGCTACGACGGACAATTCAACAGCCAGGACCAGGATTTTTATGTTTCGGCTTTTGATCAGGCCAAACAGGCATTTATAACCGATTTACAGAAAACCAACCGTTTTATGTATCAGGAAAACATCCATGCTTTTTATACGACTTATACCAGCCAGCTCAAAAAATTCGGCATTCTTCTGGGCTTAAGAGGAGAATATACAGATCTGAATTCCAAACTGATCACCACTTCGGAAGTTATTCCAAATACCTATTTTAAAATTTATCCCACCCTCCATTTGACCTATAGAATTAATGAACAAAAGGAACTTCAGCTTAATTACAGCAGAAGGGTGCGAAGACCCGAAGGAGACGAACTCAATCCATTTCCGGAATATGCAGACCCTACAAATGTAAAGGTAGGGAACCCCTATTTACTTCCAGAAATCATTCACTCGGTGGAGTTGGGTTACCAATGGAAAAAAAATGGAATCAGCATTACCCCAGGTATCTATTACAGATATACCTACAACCGGTTTACAGCTGTAACACTTCCTTTAAATGACTCCGTGCTGGTTACCAAACAACAAAACCTGGCGAATGATAAAGCATTCGGAGCAGATTTGGTCATTTCAGGTAACCTTAATGACAAACTCAATGTGAACCTGACCCCAAATCTCTTTTACAATCAAATAGACGCTTCTAATCTGGGTTACAGTTCAAAAAAGTCTACAATCACCTGGTCGGCCAATCTAAATGCAAGCTATGCACTGAGCAAAGGAACTTTCCTGCAACTCAATTCTATTTACAAATCGGCACGCTTAACACCACAGGGAGAATATCTTCCGGTTTTTATTATGAATTTGGGCGCCAGACAAGAAATATTCAGTAAAAAGGGGGCTGTTTACTTCACACTATCTGATGTTTTTAAATCACTCAAACAGGAAACAGATCTTCAAGGGCCATACCTGGTACAGCATGTACTGTCCAGAAACAATTCCCGTATTTTTTACCTTGGTATGAGTTACAATTTCGGGGGAATGAAAAAGAAAAAAGACATGCAGTTCGATAATTCTTTATAGCCAGGTCTATAATCAAACCACCTGAAATAAACTTTAATAATTAAACTTCTCTGTTTTTCAGTTTACGAAAAATAATTATTTTTAGCAAAAATTCGATAGTCCTTCATGAAGTTTATTAACGCTAAAACTGTTATAGGTCAATTAAAAAAAGACCTGATTGGAAAAGATTCCTATCGGGGGGTTACCCTAACTTATACCTGGCTCGCCAATCAGTTCGGTCATTTTTCTCTGGGTTTTATACCCACCATTTTAATCTATGCCCTGATCAAGGATAGACCAGCTTTACATTATCCGGAGTTATGGGCATCACTGGGCGTATGGTCCGCATGGATTTTATTTGAACTTTACAATTTTTTGGGTCCACTACTTTTAAAAACCTCTACCCGTAGAGAAGCCCTTAAAAATACAGACTATACTTTTAGTCCGGCCTGGGCAAATGTTGCTTTTGACACGATAACGGATCTGGCTTATTTTGGAATGGGTGCTATTGCGGCCAGTCTGGTTTGCAGCTACCATTCACAGATGCTCCTGGCCTTAATTTCCTTACTGATCGTCATCGCCTATCCGGCATACTACTGGTATACGACAAAAATGTATATCCAAAATGCAGAATACCCTTTCCAGTTGCGTTTAAGTCAATGGAGCCAAAAAATAAAAGACGAGCACAAGAAAGCCGTACTGGATTATCTTGACCATAAAGGAGAAGGTAAACATATGCTCATCTTTGGCTCCAGGGGAAGTGGAAAAACAACCCTTTCGGTTGGTATTGCAACCGAAGCATCCATAAAAAATGGTTACTGCAGCTACATTACGGCAGTTAAGCTGTTGAGCATGTTTTTTGAAAGAACAGATAATCCGGCCGAAAGTCCCAATAAGTTGTGGACCTGGAGAAACTGCGGGCTGTTGGTCATTGACGACATTAACCCGGGAAAACCGGTAAAAGGCGACATCATCAGTACAAGCCTGTTTTACGAATTACTCAACAATGTGGATTGCGGCCCGGACAACCTCAAACACATCCGTGAAAAAAACATTATATGGGTAATGGGCAGTGACGATCCTACAAATTTACTGGAAGAAAAATGGCAGGGCCTGCTCCAGCAAATTGGAATAAAAAAATCCAACATTGTGACCATAAACCTAGATGGGGAGAACTAAGGTAAAATAGAATTGTCATAAGCAAAACTCACCAAATGTGTGAGGCTTTTTACATCAAATCGCTTGTACAAAGGAATAATCCGCTTCTCAATTGCAGAATGAGAAACTTTGAGCTCATGCGCAATCTCTTTAAAAGAGTAACCCTTTGCGACCAGCGCCAGGGCTTCTTTTTCCTTATCAGATATGGCAAGGTGCGAAAACAGAATCTTATTGAGCTCTTCTTCAAACTTTTCCTTCTCGGGGCCATAAGCTGCATAGCGCATGACTTTTCCAAAAATAAGACTTCTGTTAATTTGAAAACGACCTATAATTGCCGTTACTTTCCCGTTTTCAGAACTATACACACCAACCCTGGCCAAAATAGGCACCAAGGAGCCATTTTTATGAACTTTTTTTAATTCTATGGTAAAACTGTATTTTTCAAGGTCTTTTGTTTTATGATGAATAAATTTTAAGGCCTTATCATTCAAATCATGTGAAAAAGGAGCAAATTCCGGTGCAGACATATTTACAATGGCCAGCATATTGATCTCATCGTCCTTATAGCCGACAACCTCTTCCCAGCCACAAGCGTAAATCATTTTATTCAGCTTAAATGAATAAATATAAATGGCTTCTTCAGGGAAACGCGGTATAGTCTGATTAAAATGCAAAGCCTCAGCACTTTCTATATCAGCCGGCACATCACTAATAAAATTTTTCGAATAATCTCCGTAATCTTTTTTGGAATCCATTTTCGTTTTCTTTTGAAAAAGTCGTTTGGACCACCTGCGTATTTACACAGTTGATGCGTATACCACTTCATTCTAACTTTGTGGCAAGTTTAAAGAAAATAGGTTTGATTTTCGAAAGAAAGATCAAAATCTTTAGAATATAACTAAAAAATTATATAAAACACAAAACACAATGCAATACACTGGAATGAAGAAATCAGGTAAGAAAAACTATCTACTTCTTTTCCTTCGATTAATAGCACTGATACTATTGTTATTATGCTTTTACCAGGCGTTTAAAATCTCTGGCGGGCATTAATGAGTTTAGGTGCGTTTTTATTCAATTGATGCCCTCCACTACCTAAGAAAAACAAAAAACCACTTCCAAACGAAGTGGTTTTTATTTTTAATCTGCTAAAAAGGCCTTGACCTGTTTACATAAAATATAGTCCTGGTCTTGTGTTAAAATACCAGGATTATACGCTACCGGATCAAAACAAATGTAATATAGGCCATTGCATTTATTGAACTTATATTGTTCTATGCGGCGAAAACCATTTGCCGGGTTAGCGACAAGAGAATATGCAGATACTTCAGAAAACTTCAGTTGAACATGTTTTTCGAACCTTGAATAACTCAGGTCAATATAAACATCCAACTCAAGTTCTTCCTCTTTTGTATAAATGTCAATTCTTTTTATCTCTGCCCCGGATAAACAATAATCTCCTATTGAAAATGCCGTTAAAATCTCGTTTCCTGTTAATTGTTTCATAATACCCCATCCAACTCCACTCTTTGCCATGCAAAAAAAACATCTGACCTAGCCGCCAACCGGCTCCAGCCCGGCAGGCATCTGGCATTGTTTTTTCCAAAAGCCATAATAATCCTGATGTCTTTCCATCAGTTCCAGATGTGTGCCCTGCTCTGAAACACGCCCCTGTTTTAGTACAATAATTTTGTCTGCTTTTTGTATGGTACTTAACCGGTGAGCAATCACAACAATTGTTTTTCCACGTTCTGAGAGATAATTAATCATTTTTTGTACATACTCCTCTGCACTGGAATCCAATGAAGAAGTCGCTTCATCCAAAAGCAATATTTCAGGTTTGCGGTATAATGCACGGGCAATGGCCAAACGCTGTTTTTGTCCACCGGAAAGAGAGACCCCATGTTCTCCCAACTGTGTATTAAAACCATCTGGAAGCTCATGTATAAACTTTAAAATACCCAGACCTTCGCAAATTTCCATAATTTCCTTTTCATTAGGGAATGGATCTCCTAATGCAATGTTTTCTGTTACATTTCCACTAAACAGATCAATATGCTGTGGAACCACCCCTACAAGTTTACGCAATGCAACATTCTGAATATCCTTTACAGGATATTTACCTATAAAAATATGACCTTGTTGTATCGGGTATATATTTTGAAGCAATGCCATTAAGGTCGATTTTCCGGAGCCACTGTCGCCAACAATTGCTGTGGTTTGACCTTTTGCAATCCGCAGATTTAAATCATTAAAAACACTCACCCTAGTACCATAACGGAAACTCACGCCTTCAAAAGAAATGTCACCAAGTTCATCAGGACAGATACTGAGCCTCTGATTTTCAGACTCTGCTTCAAGGTCCATAATTTCGAAAAGCCTGTCGGCAGCAATTACCGCATCCTGAACTGCTTTGTTAACACCAACTAACGAAGCAGCAGGAGCGGTAAAATAGCCTACGAGCGTGTAAAATGAAAGTAGTTCACCGGCTGTAATTTGTCCTTTAAGCACATAGCCTGCGCCAACCCATAATACAATTATTGTAAATATCTTCGCAATGGTTTCTGTAGAAACCGCAGAAAAAACACTGTTCATGCCCGACTGATAAACGCTGCCCATTAATTCCATAAAACGCTTCTCTGTTTTGGTATTGGCAAAATCCTCCAGACCAAACTTTTTAATCGTTGCCGCAGAACTGATGCTTTCTACCAGTTGCGATTCCAGTTCGGCGCTGTCCTCCATCAGTTTGCGCTGTACCCTTTTGTTCATTAAGTTCACCACATAATAAACCAGCACATACAAAGGAATCGTAACCATCAGCATAACAGCCAGTTTCCAGTAATAACTAAACATCAAACCAAAAGAAAAAAGCACCACCAATATATTCACTGCCACACCGGTAGAAATATCATTAATAAAGGTCCTTATTTTTACTGCGTCGTTAATCCTGGAAACAATTTCCCCAATCCTCATGGTATCAAAAAACTGCTGGGGCAATTTCATCAAATGCTTATAGTACCCCAGAATAAGACTTTTATCAATTTTTTGCCCGGTACGTAAAGTAAAAACGGTTCTCAATGAGCCAATAAGGACCTGTAAACCCAATAAAGCAAACATTCCCAGACTAAGCACATTCAACAATTGGGGGTTATGATCTTTTAAAACCTGGTCAACTATTTTCTGTACATAAATGGCCGTAGAGAGGCCAAGCACCGTATATAAAATTGCAGCCAGCAAAACCTGCAGCATAACAGATTTATGCGGATGTATTAATTTTACAAAACGTTTGACCGTGCTGGTCGTTGTATCTTCAGGTTTAAAGGTGTCGTCCGGAGATAGAATGACCAGCACTCCATCCCATTCCTTTTTAAACTCCTGATGAGCTTTTTTAATCATTTTTCCTTCAGCAGGATCCATTAGCTCTACATAAGCTCCATGTACCTGATAAATAACCACATAATGATGCAAAACCTCTTTTACAATTAAATGAGCTATTGCAGGCATAGGTACCGTACGCAGATCATCAAAATTGGCATAAACCCCCTTAGCCTGAAAACCCATTTTCTTTGCAGCTTCGGTGAGCCCAAGAATATTCGTCCCCTTTTTATCTGTACCCGCACATTGCCTGATTTTGGCGACCGGCCATTTCAGGTTATAATGTGCGGCCACACTGGCAAGACATGCTGCCCCGCAATCTGTGACGTCCCTTTGTTTAACATTTGTTTTCATGTTTGCCGTTCCTTGTGATTAAGCTTCCAATAGATACTTATTTCTTACAGGTAGTGTAGAGTCATTTTTTAAAAGCACAGAAAAGACACCACTCCCCCGTACACCTAGGTGTACGGGTATAAAAGGGAGTGACTCGAGAGCAATAACAACAAACAACCAAACGAACACAACCGTGTTATGATTCCAGGTTACTATGGGGTTTACTTTAACCATTATCATATCATCAGCTGCATTTTTCTATACAAAGCTGTGAGGATTTAAGGGGATGCACAACAACCTGTGGTTGTATTTCAAAATAGTATGCGGCTAGTAAAGTGAATGTACATAAGTACAGAAAGATGAGGTGCACAAAAAAAATTGGCTACAAATAATAATTTATAGCCAACAAACAGCCCGTACAAAATCAGGCTTCAACGTACCTGCCAAGGTAAAGTATATAGGTTAAGGTCTTATTTTATTCCCCCTCTTGGCACAACAGGCTGATTTTCTTTGGGTTTAAAATTAAAATCTTTAAAAAACAAAGAAGTTGTCCAGGAATAAAAATTTACAGGCCCGACTCCATGGAAATCAATTTGTATAAACCCCCGTTCTCTAAGGCTTTTACACACCAAAGGATCCCTTTCGGAATTGTCATAAATAATCATTCCACCCTCATTTAAATAGGCTGGGGCAAACGCAGCACATTCTTCTCTTACAATTCCGTCAATGATGATCACATCATATTTTTTATCCGAAACCTTAATACGGTTTGCATATTCATCTTTTGCGGCCAGAATCAGGTTCTGATTGCTGCTTAGGCGGGTAAGGCCTATACTGTACCATTCTTCGTTGGCTTCTATAGAAGTAATCGATTTCACTCTTTTAGAGAAAAAAACAGAAGAATTACCTGAACCCCACTCAAAAAAAGTTTTGTCTGAGAAATCAAGCTGACTTAGATATTCAATAGCCGGATAGGTAAACCAAGGAAGTTCGGTTCCATCTGCGTCCATCGGTTTGTGCAGTTGCGCTGATCTGAGGTGTCCAAAATGTTTATTAAAAATATTAACCAGCGGATTTTCTGGTAAAAAAGGTGTGATTTTGAAATAAGTATTTCTAAAGAATTTTCTGAGACTGGATTTATTTCCCATTAGGAATATGATGTAGGTTGGCTCTAAGCAATTTTGTTGGCAAAGGATAGAAAAATATTTAACAGATACAAATGAAGAGAAAAGAAAATGGCTACATTTCCTTCAAAAAGGTAATTAGAAAAAAAGTTTCGTAATTTTAACCCAATGTTTCCATCATTTTTCCAGATGCCCTTCACTTACGTGATCACCATCTCCATTTTTATTGTCAGTATAATAGGGTTCTATCATAAACCTTTGTATCATGCACTTCTTTTTCACCCTTATGAGGTTTTCCGGGGAAAAAGAATCCATACCCTTTTAACCTCTGCTTTTGTACACAAAGGATGGAAACATTTACTGATCAATCTGTATATCTTTTACATTATGGCTAAAGATGTAGAAACTTTAATTCTCAATGAAAGTTACAGCCCTGTACAAATAAAAATAATCTGGTTGTTTATATTTTTGTTTTCTGCTGTTTTGGGTAACCTCATTACCGGATGGCTACAAAAAGATAATATAAATTATACAAGCGTAGGTGCTTCAGGGATTACTTTTTCCTTTACTATTTTTGCCATGCTTTATTTTCCGCTTGACCATTCCAACAAACCATATAAGTTTTTACCGCTTTACTACGGTTACGACTATACTTTTGCCATTTTGGTCATTTGTATAGCAATGTTTTTAATTTATAGAAAAAAATCAAAAAGTAATCATAAAATTCATTTAACAGGGGCCCTTATTGGTTTGGCATTGGCGATTTTGTTCAGGCCGGTCTTAGTCACAGAAATTATTTACCACCTAAAATCCAGGTGGTAAATAATTTATATTTTTATTTTCCACAGCCTAACCAGCCTGCAATTGCCCCGGCAACGCCTCCAATTAATCCGCCAATAATTTCGGCAGCGGTATCCATGCTGTCTCTTCCTTTTCCTGTTTCTCCTCCGTTAATTTCAACAACTTCTGTTTCGGTTAATTCTCTCATTTTATATAGTTTTAGATTGTTTCTTCTGCCCATTCAGAATTAAATCAAATCTCATAACTAGCTAATAATCAGACAACAACCAGTAGTTGTATTGTATAACTTGTAGTTGTAAAAAAAAACAATTAATTTGCAGGTAATATTTTAATCCGTTAAGATGATTGGTGAAAAGATACGTGAGAGAAGAGAACACAAAAAGATTTCTCAATATGCCGTGGCTTACGCTATAGGCATGTCCCAGGCTGCTTATTCTAAGATTGAGCGTGGGGAAACTGAGGTCAAAGTAAGTCATCTGTATTCTATAGCTGCATTTCTTGGAACATCGGTATATGAACTGCTGCCAGAGGCTATGGCCAGCAGTACTTTTGATGGTGAAGAATATCTTTTAAAACCCCTGGTGGTCAAATTAAAAACCCTTTGGTTTACCTGGAAAGTGCGCAGGAGAATCAAAAAAATGCCTAAAACACTAGAATCCTGATTTCCTGAAAATGCCACAGGAGATAAAAAAATGGCACCCTGCAATTGCTGCAGGATGCCGGTTTAATCATTGGAGAGAGACGTTGTTAAGTTCTTTATAGGATCACAATCTTGTCGGAAATTTAGATTGAAGCCATTTCATCAGTTCATCGGTCGCTTTTTTTGCAGTTTCCAAAGCAACTACATTTTCTTTAGGTACTTGATCGGTTTCCAATTCTTCTTCAATTTCATCTTCGTAGTCACCCGACAACCTTAACATCGCATCATTTACAAATAAGGTGATCAAATCATTGTGTAATGCAGCTGTTCCATTACTTTGTTCCTTTTCATTTTTAAATAGTCCAAGCCATTCACTTGTGGGCACTGCCGGGTCAATATCTTCCATTAGGTTCATCGTGGTAAAGGATTTTGGTTTATATGATTAAATAAAAATGTTTACGATTAAAAACAGCCCCCTAAGGTACCCGGGAGTACCGGAAAAGGGAGCTGCTGATCCATGAGAGCGGCACTAATGCCGATTTCTTTATAAAAAGGAACCAAACAATTACCGGCACCCAAAAAGACGGTGTCCCGATTTCCTCTTGTTGCACCCCCACCTATGGGAAGAGAAGTTCTTTTAACATAAGTCTTTAGGGTTCCGGTAGTGTTTTTATCTGATTCCAGCATGATTCTTTATATTCTGAAATAATTTAATATCCAAATATGGAAAGGATAAAACTTTTAAATAAGATGATAACTACCTGTTTTTAAAACCGGGTACTTATACCTGGTTTTTTATTCCTTTACCCCTATTTTTAAGGGGAATCACTTTCTTGAATATATAAGGAGTTTTCTATCTTTGAATACACCAAAAATTAACTCAATAAACATTATGAAACAAGAAGACACGCTCTATGCGGTTCCTTTAGAGGAAGCCACGGCTGACATCCGGTTGTACAAAGATTTTATGACAACACAATTTCAGGTTAAGGAAAGTAACATTCTTAAAGCTTTTACCCTGCATTCCATTGAACTGCTGGAAGCTATGGGGGTGAGCGCTACTGACCTTCGCTTCGAATTTCCTAAAGTGCGCGTTTACATTGGAAAAAAAGACGGAGACCAGGACAGTGACTTTAAACTTTTCCTGGTTCCTGTAAATGAACAAGGCCAGGACTGTATTCCAAAAGGACCAGCAGGTAATGGACGTATTTTAGAAGATGATGAATACGTCTATGACTTTACCAAACCATGCCCAAACACTTGTGATACAGACAGCGTATTGTACCAGGCTTAATGAAAGAATTAACGAAAATCATTTTAATTATTGGTAGCATACCAGTTCTGATTGCCGCTTTGTATGCTTTAAGGACCTACAAACAAGTCAATGAAAGATTAAAACTATTTTATTGGTTTCTGTTCCTGTCTTGCATTATTGAGATCGGCTCCACATTATTATGGTTTTTAAAAAAAAACAACTTACCCCTGCTGCATATTTATGTAGCAGGGGGATTTATAATAATGGGCCTGTTTTATAAAAAAACACTTAGTTCGTTTATAAAACCAAAAATTTTCAATCTGATTATACTCCTGTTCACTGCGTTCACATTAATCAATACTTTGTTTTTTCAAAAGATCCTAACTTTCAATACCTATGCATTAACCACCGAATCTATTTTGTTGATTATCTTTTCATTGTGCTGGTTTGTTTTTAGTATGAACGGCCTAGAAACCACAACAAAAAATTCAGACGCTGTGAGTATAAACTGGATCAATTCGGGAATTTTGGTTTACTATACCTCAAGTGTACTGATCTTTTATTACGAAGATATCATTTCGCACTTTTCTGTTTTAATGAGCCGCTACGCCTGGATTGGACATACTTTTTTTTCAGTAACCATGTACACCTGTTTTTTTATCGCCATATGGAAGAGACCAAAGAATTAAGTTTTCTAGGCATATTGTTGCCAGTAACCATTCTCTTGTTTATCATTTGTACGGCAGTGATTTTTCTGGTCAGAAGGTTTCAACGTAACTTTTACCAGCAACAGCTGGACAAAGAAGCTTTAAAATTAATGCATCAAAAAGAATTGCTCTCTTCCACCATTCAGGTCCAGGAAAAAGAAAGAAAACGTATTGCAACAGATCTGCACGACGAACTCGGTGCAGCGCTGTCTATTATAAGAATGCAGCTGATGCAGCTGGAGCAACAGAACCAACATCCATCGGCTGTTATACCTGCCACCGCATTGGCAGGAATCAGAACCATTGATGAGAATGCCCTGAGCAGCCTGCGCAGAATCTGCCATGAACTTATGCCGGTTCACCTGGAAACATTTGGGTTACTCGAAAGTTTAAAAAGTACTGCGGCTCAATTTAGCGGCAAAGAGAACATTAACCTGGAACTAGAACTCGGGCCTTCAGAAGCAAGATATCCTAAACTCATTGAATTGCACCTGTACCGAATTCTGATGGAACTGATCAACAACACCTTAAAATATGCAGAAGCCAGCTTACTTTGTATCAAAATAAACAACATCAATCAATCGCTTCATGTGGAATATTCGGATAATGGAAAAGGCCTGCCCATAAAAAAAGATCCTTCAAAAACTGGATTAGGTTTTCAAAATATAGAAGCCAGAATCAATGTTATGAATGGAAGTTATCATATCGATACCAGCCTTTCCAAAGGGATGGCAGTTAAATTTGAAATCCCTTTGCCTTTATCTTCTTAAGCTTTTTCTTATCTTACAACTATTACTCTTATAAAGTGGCTCAAAATGGTATACATATCGGTCTGGTAGAAGACCAGTTTATTTTCAGGGAAGGAATGAAATCCCTGATTCAAAACTGGCCAAACATGTCAGTAATCTTTGAATCCGGCGACGGTCATTCGGTTATTGAAAAACTAAAACAGACTTCCTTCCGTCCCGATGTCCTTTTGATCGATTTTTCACTTCCACCTTTAGGGGAGCAGGAATTTAATGGATTGGACGTGATCCAGGCGGTAACCAATCATTTTCCAGATATTAAAATATTAATGCTTTCTATTCATGATGATGAAAATTTTATAGCTAAGGTAATTGAGTACGGTGCCCACGGACATCTGGTTAAAGAAAGTGATCCCGACGATGTCCGAAAAGCAATTCATGCTGTTCATGAAAAGGGTTCTTATATTAATGAAAAAACCCTTCGTGCCATACAACACAATATGGGTAAAAAAATAAAACCCAACCAGCCCTATGCCCAGCATACCAAATTGACCAAAAGAGAGCAACAAATTGTAGAGCTCATTTGTCTACAGCACACTACAGAAGAAATCGCAGAAAAACTATTTATTAGTACCAAAACAGTCAATGGACACCGCATCAATCTTTTGCAAAAAACAAACTCAAGAAATACTGCAGGATTAGTGATCTATGCCGTAAAAAATCAATTGGTTAGCGTCTAAATTTATACTTATGAAAATAGTACAGGCAAAAATTCAAGTTATTAGCATGCTGATCACTGCCCAGGCTTTTATTCTGATTCCTAAAAACCTTCAGGCGCAACAAATTGAAAAAACGCGTTTTGATGACCGGATTATGCTCCATTTGGCAGATCACCGTACACCGGAGCAAACAGGTACTTTTCTGTTTTTGTCCAATACCTTTCAATATGTAGAAGTTGGAATACCTACTGGTTTACTCATTGGGGGGATCATTAGCAAAGACAAACAGATGAGAGAAAATGCCCTCTATGTAGCCAGTAGCACAGCCATTTCTTTTGGATTGACTCAACTGATCAAACACCTGGTCAAAAGGCCCCGGCCGTTTGTCCAGAACATCAGAATTGTACCTGTAACCCGGCCGTCGAGTACTTCTTTCCCCTCTGGACATACTTCAACAACTTTTGCCTCCGCTACAGCACTGTCTATGGCTTATCCAAAATGGTATGTAATTGCTCCTGCCTTTTTATGGGCGGGCTCAGTGGGCTACTCCAGAATGTACCTCGGTGTTCATTATCCTACGGATGTAGCTGCAGGCGCTGTACTGGGAAGTGGCGCTTCTCTATTGCTTCAAGGTATGAAAAGATAATTAATTGCTAGCTGGGGCAGAAACGTAAACCTCGTTGTAAGCTCTGATCAATTTTCCGTTTTTATTGAATTCTTTAATCAGCACCCTGCCGGAAACTAAACTTTTAAAAGTATAACTTCCATCAGCCAGTATTTTTTTCACGTTACCATTACTGTATTCTATTTCTTTAGAGGACAGTTTTCCTGGAGATGAAAACTCTTCTGTCAGTTCTTTAATGCCAGTACCGAGCCCCTTGGTCCTGCTTCGCTTTTTTAAGATCCCATGATCATACTCTTCATACAATCCCTGTTGTTCATCCCGGAGTGAACAGGAAAGTAAACGGTCTGTTTCCTGGTCATAAGAGCAATTATACTCATAAACAGTTTTACCTTTATAATTTTTATACTCCCCTCTTAGTTCCATATTCTTACTAAAGTACCTGGAAACCACCGTATCGCCCCGACCATAAATTTCTTCTATCTTTTTTCCGGTATTGCCATTGTACTTTTCATAACGTTCAACAAGACCGTCCTGTACAAAACAATTTACCAAAAGCTTCTCTCCTGTCATTACTTTGATTTTACCCTCCGTTTTTCCATTTGCATTAATGGTAAAAAATATGGCAAGGTCCGTTCTTTTTCTGATGGTATGCAGCACATAACTGTTTGGTTCCAGCCTAGAACTGTCGGGTTTTAGAAATTTCTGTTCCAAACCAATCGCATCAAAATTTTCATTGTAAACAACATCGTTTTTATTCAGCTCAGTTTGAGCATAAGCAGCTGCTGTGTAAAAAAAAACAAACAGCATTAAAGAAATAAATTTATTCATCATAGGATTGTTTTTTACAGGCTCTGGCAATTTACCAATTGCCCTGTAAATACAAAAAGATTAAAGCCTTTGAAATGCAAAAAGTCATAAAGTCACCAGAAAGTACCCTTTAAGGCTCCCGGTATGTTGTCAAATTGCAATAAATTGACAATAAGCCTACAAATAACACTGAAATTCAACCACATAGAAAAACAACTTTTTAAACAAGCCGCTGTAGTTTTAATCTTTAAATCAAAAAAATCCTATATTTGATTTACTAAAATTAATTATCTCAAAAGAACCAAGTATCCCTAATATCATGGTTAAAATTCAACCTAAAACATTCATGATCGAACGCAACATTAAATACTCTATTAACCTTAATTTCGAAGAGATTAAACTCCCCCCCTTTCAGGACATCCTCATTGTTGGAAAAAACTGCTCACAGGGAAAAATCGGACTCAGCAAATCTTTTGAAATGCTGGTACCCAATGGTTTTGAAATTCTGGACATTACAGACGAACGCGTAGAAACCGTATTTGTCAACAAGCACATACTAAAAAAAATGCCTGTAGATAAAGTCTTGCATATTTTGAACCAGAACGTTTTTCCTTTTGTATCTGAAGGGGAACTGATCCGTGTGGATTTTAAAATCAATATCTCTATCGAAAATCTCGAGGTTAACAGCATCTGACATGAACATAAAGCCTTTCGTGAACGGGAACTATACAACAGTGGATGCCTATAATGCCGTTAAACAAATAAAACATAAAATCATTGCA
Source organism: Pedobacter nutrimenti (assembly GCF_003208655.1). GTDB lineage: Bacteria > Bacteroidota > Bacteroidia > Sphingobacteriales > Sphingobacteriaceae > Pedobacter > Pedobacter nutrimenti. Next base: position 786,694 of record NZ_QKLU01000001.1, read on the forward strand.
CACGGTGGAGCAGTCGTTTTAATGGACGAACGCCCAATAGGGCTAATTACCGCAAACGACATCATTACCAACAACTACAATCTGGTTATTGATTGTTTATCCGAAAAGCCAAAAGTAAGCCCGCGGGACACCGTTCCGCAGGTACTCCAAATGATGCAGCGCAGCGGAAGCGATACTCTGGCAGTTTATGAAGATGATCTTTTGATTGGTACGATCTATAAAAATGACATGACCAGTCATCTGATCGAATCTATTGAACTCAGCAATGTAAACATCCAGGATGTGGCTCATGACCTGAGGACGCCCATTGCCAATATGATGGGTATTATTAATATTCTGGAAGACAGCCTGGAAGGATCCGATGACCAGGAACTGATTTCCTCAGCAAAAGCAGCTTATGTAAATGCCAGCAACCTGATCAATGAATTGCTTAAACCCCGGCAAAGTACCGAACAATCCGATCAGGGTGAAACCATAGAAATTGTATCCTTATTAAAAGAATGCATTGCCGACATACAAATTAGTGTACTGAATAAAAGCATTGAAATGGAGGTCTTGCTTCCTTCAGAAGAAATCTTTTCTTTTGGACAAGCTCAAACCGTTAGAAGGGCTATAGACAATATTTTGACCAATGCTTTAAAATTCACCAGGGAACAGGGAAAAATCTGCATCAAAGCAAGCCCTGAAGACGGTTATTGCCTGGTCAGTATTTCAGATAATGGCATTGGGATCCCTGACAAATTTAAGCCTTTTCTTTTCCAGCGGTATACCACCGCCAAACGCGCCGGAACATCAGGAGAACAAACTACAGGCATGGGCTTGCACATTACCAAAAATATTTGTGAACAGTATGGAATAGAGTTAGATTTTAAAAGTACCGAGTCTGAAGGCACCACTTTTTATTTAAGGTTTGCCCTGGCTGATAAAGGTAAAATAACTTATATCTGATCCAAAATTAAATTCCCAGATCCTTTGATTGCTTTCTTGAATCGTAAAGCAACTGAACCAAATCGTCCAGCTTATTCAAAATAAGCAGGGCGATTCCGTATCTATCGTAATTGTCAGAAGCCATGTCCCCTTCTTGCTCAGAAGCAATTCTTTGACGAATCTGTTGCACAAGTACTATGGCATTGGTTCTCATTCTTAAAAGATCAGCCATCATTTCTCCTGGCGATTCCTTTAGTTCCTTCGGATGAATGATCAATTCAAAAACCTCATTGGAAAGGCACCTATAAGCATGTTCTACTTCAAGATCCGCATTTTCAAATGTGGGCGCATTTTTATCTCCGAGTATATAAATCAATGAGTCAAATAATTGAATCCCATTCTCTAAATTTTCATCCATGGTAATTAATTATATAGGGTGATATTTATAAAGTGGAAATGTACTACATTTTACATTATAGGGAAAAAAATCTCCAATGCGAAAATATAAATTTGATCAAAAAAATGAATTTCCCCCTAAATGAATACGAAAGAAGATCAGAGCGTTTCTGTAGAAGGGACGCCCTCAAAGTCGTCCAGAAAGTCAAATATCATTTGCAGTTTGCAAAAAATGATATCTGCAATAAAATAACGCTCCGGATTGGTAAATTTAAAGAAGGTCATGACCTCGTTGGCTTCTTCCAGCAAACGAAGCAGATCCCTTTTAATAATGGTATGTACTTTAAGGGATTTTTTTTCATCCTCCAGAATGCCCTGAAAAATTAAATCGGTTAAGGCTTTGTAAGCTGACTCTATTTCAGGTTCCGTTTCTTCAATTAATGATCCCTGTTGCCCACCGATAAAATGCAGCATTGAGCCAAACCTGTTCAAAGTATAAGATAACTCCTCATTCATATTAAAATCTCATTTTAAAGATGTTCACGTTGCATAAGCTCTATCCCTTCAACTGAAATCTGAAACTTTGACGTCAGTTTTATCAATTCGTTTAATCAATCATCAAAAAAATGTTAACCATGTTCTCGACCTAAAACGTTTTTTTTTAACACCAGACGATTTTAGCCTATAGATCTGCATCATCAAAATATAAGTAAAAGCCAATACAAGAATAGTGCTTACCGCTCAAAAAAAGATGCCTATTAAGCAGTTTTTTTTCCAAACAGAATATAAATAATAATATTCACATAATAAAATCAAAAATCAAACGTTTGCGTTCTTCTTGTCACCACTTAAGTACATCAAAATCAATATCATTGCAGTATTAATTGCTGCATGAATTACAAATTGTCACCTAAAGGAATTACCCGGTCTTGCAGATGGATTATCCTCATCGCTGTACTATCCCTACCGTTTTTCATTATCGGCTTATTGGCTCCTGGCAACAAGATTGTCCTGGCTACTCTTTTTATATTGTTACTGCTTATCGTACCGCAAATTTTTATCATCATGCAATACATTAGCGTTACAACCTATACAGAACTTGAAATTGACTACGCAGAACAAAAAATGATCATCTCCTCAAAAAATGATCAGACTATTAAAGATTTTGCCGCAATACAATCTGTTCAGTTTTACAAACCAACAGTATCTGCTTACCGACTTTCTGCCGTATTGCTGCTTTGCACCCACCTTTATTATTACAAAATAGATTTTAAAGAAGAAAGTTATTACCTCACCAGCCTGCTAAGTCCAGATCTGATGTTGGATCCCGAAGGACCACTTTATGATAAAATGGTTGTTGTCGAAACCCAATATGCTTCCATAAAATAAACTGTAACTTTTTAGGTTTTTTTCCGTTTAACTATAAACCAAATTAAACGCGACATATGAAAACTTATTTAAGCCTGTTTCTTTTCGCCATCATCATTTCCTTTAGCAGTTGCAGCAAATCCCTGATTAATGATAAACTTAGTGGAAACTGGGAACTTCGTCACATTAAAGGCATACAAGTAGCTCATGTTTCTCCCGATTTTGCGCCGGGAAATGGCAACCTGATTAAATTTACAGGTAAGACTTTTGAAAAGTACAATGATGGAAAATTAAGTTCCAAAGGCACATACGCAGTACAGGAAGAAAAAAAAGAAATCAATAATGAACAGGTGAGTTATAGCATTGTTTACAATAATGACATGGGCACTAAGGAATTTTTCAACCTCGAAAACGGAAAGTTAACCTTATACGTCGGCGAAATTGCAGCTGATGGATATCAAAGTACCTATCAAAAACTATAAATACATCTGTCTAGTTTTTTTTCACCGCCGCAACAATGTCTTCGGAGACCACAGGACCTCCATGCCCTAAAATTTCCCGGCTGCCAATAGATTCAGGAGGTTCCCCTCCCCAGACCGTATCTCTTTTTACTACTTTTTTTTCCGGAAGTTTCACATAAATAAGGGCAACAAAATCTCTGTATCCGATCCGCCGGTTCCTATTATTTTCATCGGTATAAAACTTCGATTCTATTTGCCCGGAACGCTGTAAAATAATCCCATCCAGTTTTTTCTCTTTCAAAAAACCACTGGTACCCAGTTTTTCATTGATTTTGATGTCATAAATTGCATTAAATGGAATATTGGCAGCCCCTTTTATCCCATCATGTAAAAACAAAAATTTCAAAAAAGCCTTTTTCATGGGCTCCTGTACGGGCATCTTAACATAATCATCAAAGGACAATATCCCGGAACCGAAAACCGGTCCTTTTAGCATTTGCTGAATGTCTTTATCCAGTGAATTGGTAATGGCAATTTCTTCTTCCTGGAGCTCCCAAATGTTGTTGATCCTATTGGTAATAAAAAAATACAGGCCGGAAAAAAATAAAATAAAAGCGAAAACAATAATGATCAGCCTCTTGTGCTTTTCTATAAGGGATTCTGGCATAAAAAGATATGTGGTGCTTACTTAAGTAACGATCGAAAACGAAAATTCTGTTTTAAGTTAAGATAAATTTTCTTTTTTTTACCAAAAAAGGCGGAATCGTTATCCAACAAATTCCGCCCTAACCAAACGCAAACCACGCGTATATTTTTGTTTGAAAAATTACTTATTCCATGCCCAACCAATAATCTGATCAATGGTCCGTAAAACTTCATCGCAATCCTTTTGTGTATTGATGTCCAGGTTACAGACCGTACTCTTATTGACCCCCGCATGCAGTGCCAAATAATAAGTACCGCCCAAAAGCAAAGCCATTACTGCCCTAAAATTCACCGACCGGTCCTTAAAAGAAGGGTCAGTGAGCTTAAGCAGCTTTTCTCCTTCCACCTCTCTTTGTTCAGTCACCCCTCTCATTAGAGCACTATCTTCAGAAATTTGCCATAAAATAATCTTCTGCACCTCCTGGTCCTGTTTTAAAAGCATCAGGTTTTCCTGCATCATCTCGGTAAACATCTGTTGTACCAGTTCGGGTTTTGCCTGTTCATCTAAATGAAAACGTTCAAAAAATGAAGTCCAGTAATCCTTTTCCTTAATGTATGCCTTCTGCAAATCGAGCAGGCCATTAAAATGGTAACGGATCAACTTTTTATCCTTACCAACCCAACGGGCGATTTCATTGGTTCTTAAACTACTAAAGCCTTTTTTTCGTAAAATAGAACCGACGGCATCCAGAAGAAGCCTTTTGGTCGCCTCACTATCTCTGACCCTTATTTTCTTTTTAAGCCTCGGCATGTAAACCCGCTTTAGCCTTTACCCACTCCCATGCATTCAATACCGTATCGAGCTGCTCCTGTGTGTGTGTTGCCATTAAACTCATACGAATACGCGCATCTTTACGGGATACTGCCGGGTAATTGATCTGGTTGGTATACACCCCTGCATCCATTAGCAAACGGCAAATTTCGGCGTTTCTGGTAATGTCCCCTATTTTTACCGGTATAATGGCAGAGGCCGAGGTACCAATATCCAATCCTAAAGAAAGCAGCCCGTTTTTCAGGTAAGCCGTATTTTCACGAAGCTTTTCCATCCAGTGCGGCTCCTCATCTATCAGGTCTATGGCTTGTAAAATGCACATAGAGGCTGGCGTAGAGGTCGAAGAAAACAAATGCTGGCGTGCCTGAAACTTTAAAAAATTAATCAGTTTTGGACTGGCCACCACATAACCACCTATATGGCCAAGGGCTTTACTGAAGGTTCCCGTTATAATGTCCACCTGCTGATAAAGGTCATACAGTTCAATAACTCCCCTTCCTGTTTTTCCAATCACACCCGTACCATGTGCGTCGTCCATAGCCAAATATGCATCATAATGTCTGCACAGTTCAACAATTTTATCCAGGGGCGCCAAATCTCCATCCTGTGAATATACCCCGTCAATAATCACCATTCGGGTCCTGTAGCGGTCTTTAGAGCTTTGCAATATCCTTTCCAGCGCTTCCATATTGTTGTGCGGAAAAGATTTCACATTGGTTAACTGACAACCCTCATATACACTTGCATGCACCGACATATCCAGTATGGCCAGGTCTTCTTTTTTTAACAGACACTGAAAAGTTGCACTATTGGCCGTATAACCGGTCGTATATATAATGGCACTTTCTCTTTGAAAAAAGCCGGCAATTTTTTGCTCCAGCTCCTGATGAAAAGAAAAATGTCCGCCAATTGCCGGAGAAGCACCGGCGCCAGACCCAAAACGTTCAATACCTCTTATTGCAGCGGCCTTCATTTTGGGATGCTGGGTAAAACCCAGATAGTCATTGGATACCAGGCTCACATAGCGCTGATCAAATTTACCCGGAACTTTTAATTCAATTTCCGGTCCGCAACCGGACAGGCTTTCAAACCTGTAATTCATGTGCCCTTTTTCACGCAGCTGTTCTGAATAATCATTAAACAGTTCGGCCCACTGGTAAGGGTCCAAACCCGGAATGTTTTCAAAATCTTTAAAACTTGCGTTGTCAAAATTGATTTTCATTAGATGTATATGTTTTCCTATGTCTATGTTATTTTTTGCACTCAAAACGCCCTTAACAACTACTTTTTAACCCTTCATCACCTGTTTGTTACAAAGCTAACTGTAATTAGTACCCCATGTGGGGAATTAATGTCCAAAAAACAATTACAAGCTGATTATTTCCTAAAAAGTCTTCCATACCTATTAAAAGTCGGTATTTTTTCAGGTCATGGAGGTAGGCCCCTAAGCATTTATGGCAAATTAATGACCCATTTAAGTTTTTTTAAATGGAACGTAAAATTGCGGGGGTTTTCCCGATGAGGAAAAAAAAGAAAATCCGGATGATCATCAGGATGACGCAAACCGAAGGGCAGTGCCGGAAACTGGTTCTGTTTATACATAGAACGTAATATAAATATTGGGATGATGAATCGTAAAATTCAATTTAATGTACCAATAATTTTGTAAAACAGAAAAACAAAAAAATTTAATGACGATTAGATTAGAAAAAACAATATGACCTTTATTTTACAGGGCTTCGAGTTTAGCATAACCGATTCTGTACAAAGCCAGCATATCCTGAAGCGTAATTTTAGCAATACAATCGTAGCTTTCAAAAGCAAAAAAATTCATAAAAGCGGCAAGTGAATAAAAATTGGCCTGCAACTGGATCCGCTGGGGGTAATCATCTTCATTTCTAAGCAAAACGGACATTTCTACCAGCGCGCTTTCATGAAGTACAATTTCCACCCCTTCCTTTGTTACAATATGATTCCCAAATTCCCAGAAGTAATTTTCAAGTGCTGTGTCGGTATATTTCATTTAGGCTTGTTTGGTGACCAGAGGAGCACCTAACATTTAAGCACCCTCCTTTTTGTAATGGAAAGCTGTTAACACTTTGGTAGTAGTTCGCTAATTATCGTATATTCAAGCCATAAACCACAACCAGTATGAAACTCTTTTCTTTTTTAATGCTGCTCCTTTTCACCAGCGCGTTAAAAGTCTGTGCCCAAAATGCCCAGGACACGCTCGACATCAAAAAAGTAGCCCTTGCTTACATTGAGTCTCAACACAAGCCAAATCCTAAACAGATGGAGGATGCTTTACACCCCAGGGTGGTCAAAAGGTCTGTGTTTAAAAACAAAAAAGCCAATAAGGACTACGTTTCAGAATATTCGGCCGAAAACCTGGTTATCCTGGCCCAGACCTATAATACAAATGGCGATAAATTTCCAAAAAGCCCTAAAAAGGAAGTTAAACTACTGGATGTATCCGCACTGACTGCATCCGTTAAACTCCTTGCAGACGATTGGTTTGACTATATGCACATCGTAAAAGTCAATGGAGAGTGGAAAATTATCAATGTATTGTGGCAATACAATAAAATAGCAGAACATCAATAACGACCGTCGTTTCTGTGGTCCTGCAGCAATTCTCTCGAGTTTCATGCTTTCCATTAGGCCGTTGTTGTTCCTGTTTTTTTTTAAAACTTACCTCCTATAAGTAAGGTCACATAACAAAATCTAAATGAGTTATTTCCATTAAAAAAACAAATACCTCAAATAAGTTAATATAATCAACATCTAAAGGAGGTATATTCTATAAAATCACTTCAGAATAACAGCGCATTCAACCATTATCTTATTTATCTTTCAAGTTAAATATGGATGGCCGCTTCATTTTTCATGCCGGTCTACAGGTAAACGATCTTCCCGGTTGGCAATTTCCCAGGCATCATAAAAAACAAGCGTTAATCTTTTGCTCATTAGACCGTAGCTAATTTTGTCTGGGGTGTCGCTCACCTGATGGTAGTCTTTGTTAATGCCATCAAAAAAGAACACAATAGGAATGTTATTTTTGGCAAAGTTATAATGATCTGAACGGTAATAAATCTTTTCAGGGTCCGCCGGATCATTGTATTTGTAATCCAGTGTAAGCTTTGTAATGGCCTGGTTATTTCCTTCATTAACTGGCCGCAAGGCAGAACTCAGTTTATTGTCACCTATAATATAAATGTAATTGCTGTCCAGAGGCGTATGCAAAGTATCCACCCGGCCAATCATATCGGTATTCAGATCTGCAACGGTGTTGTTTAAAGGGTATACCGGATGTAAGGTATAATAATCAGACCCCCAAAGTCCTTGTTCTTCTCCCGAAACATTTAAAAAAAGAATACTACGTCTGGGCCCTTTTCCGGCTGCTTTCGCTTCGCTAAACAGCCGCGCCAGTTCCATTACCGAGGCTGTACCCGAAGCATTATCATCCGCCCCAAAATACGTCTGGTCAGCTCTTACACCCAAATGATCATAATGGGCCGATATAATTAACAATTCATCCTTTTTATCTGTCCCTGGCAAATAAGCCATTACATTACTCGATTGCAGTTTTTCATGATGAATCTGTTGCCTTACAGCTACAGAAATCGTTTTTTCAAAACGAAGTGGAACAACCTGATCTGCCGACTTTATTAAAGTTTCAAACCAATTGCCCATAATGGCCTTTGCCATTGATTTGGAAATAAAATAGACATTTACCGAAGCCTTAGCGCCCACCGCACCTTCCCCGGTAGGCCGGATAGCAACAGACCCCGCAAATTTGTTTGGTGAAGCAGAAAAAGTAGTATCTATAATAAACACGGCCCTTGCCCCCAGTTGAGCTGCTGCCTGGGCCCTCAATTTTGCCCCGGCGCTGAAATTACCCCATCTTGATGGCTTCCTGACAGCTGGTTCTCCACCCATGACCAGTAAAATCTTATCCTTTGCATGTATAGTTGCCAAATTGTTAAACAGGGAATCGGTGATACCATATCCAGCCCAGACAAGCGCCGATGCCACGAGCTGCTCTTGGTTATTTAGGGTTAAAGGAAAAGCAAAGTCCTTTTGGTACTTAAACTCCTGCCGACCGATTTTAATGCTGCTCTGCTCTACTGTATCTTTGATTAAAGGATAATCCTGGAAATAAAGGCCCTTATTTCCAGGGGCCAATCCGATTTGTTTGTAATAAGCGGCAATAAAACTGGCCGCTTTTGCCTGGCCCCTTGTTGCCGTTTCTCGGCCTTCCATATCTTTTGATGCAAGTATGTACAGGTTCTTTTTCAGGTTATTTGCGCTAATGGTCCCGGTGGGGTTCAGATTTTGCTTAGCTCTATTCTGCGCGGAAACCGAAAACGCACTTGCCAAAACGATACTGATTACAAGAAATGTTGCTGTCTTTTTTAAAATACCCATAATATGTTTTATAATACCACCAACTAAACTGGCGTAAACAAAATTACAGGTAGGGAAAGCACAGAAATTGTACAATCTTACACTTAATCTGTATAAAAAGATCTTTAAATAAAGTAAGCTACAGGTTTCTTTTTCTGTACTGTGAGGGGCTTAGCCCTTTATGCTTTTTAAACATTCTATGCAAATGGCTTTCATCGCTAAAGTTAAGTTCGTTGGCAATCTCATTAATTCGCATATCACTATGTAAAAGCCTTGTTTCTATTAGCCTGAGCTTATAATTTAAAATGTATTGCTGCAGGGTTTCACCGGTCTGCTTTTTAAAATAACGGCCCAGATAAGCCAGTGAAATGCCAAAAGCCTCTCCTATACATTCGGACTTTAGTTTTTCCTGCTCAAAAATATGCTGTTGGATATAATGCAATATGTCCAGTACAGGTTCTCCGGTATTTTCTTTTATATTTTTTGGCAATTTCAGGGCAATGTTGCGCGCCACAACCAAAATAAGCGTATTTACAATTTGCTGCACTATTTTAGCATGGTACAGCTGTAAAAAATTGTTTTCATTGTAAATGGCTTCTACCAGCACCGACACCAGTGGTTTATCTACCCTGTTTTTTAAAATGCAGCCGGGCCGGTGACTGGCATTTTGTAAAATATATTCCATCCGTTGCACCCAATCGTTGTCTTTATTGGTTTTTGGCCGGATGTAGATGTCATTAAAACTTAAAAAAAAGAATTTGGTCTTATCCTCTATCACAAAGGAATAACTGTCTTGTGGGGTAATTAAAAACAGATTTCCTTTACGATAATTAAAACTATACTGATTAATATACTGGAGCCCGGTACCATCAACAATGTAAATCAGTTTAAAAAAGTTGTTCTTATACATCGCCTTGGGGAACTCCTTAAGTTCCTTAAAGTCAATTTCAAAAGGTTGATACAAATTCTCTTTCACCATAAAATAAAGTTACTGAAATGGAATGAAAAGCTGGCCAGCCCTTAACCTTCTTTAAGCTCAGTGGAATGTTCAATTTTCTTAGACCGGAAGGTATTTGTACCAAAACGGTAACTGAAAGTCAAACTGGCCCTTGCGCCAATGGTTCGGCGTTCAAAATCCAGCAAAAGGGCATTACTTTCCCTTAAAAAACTCCATTTTCGGGTATTGAATACATCTCTGCCATTGAGGGTTATGGTCCCACTATTGTGCCATACATTTAACTTCGCACCCGCATCTATTCCATAAATGGCCAGGTTGCGGTCTGGCCCGATTTTATCCGGCGCATGATAATCTCCTCTAACCTGCAAAGAAATATCTCTTCCAATGGTCAGGTTGTTGGTGATGTTTGTATTCCAGCTCCATCCGCTGCTTTGGGCTATTCCATATTCCGGGGCTGCTGCTGTTTTATTCTGATAGATATTGGTATTGGCTGTAAAATCCCATCCCTTTAGCAAACTGAAATGACCAATAAGCTCCAGTCCACTGGTATAGGCATGGGATATATTTTCTGAAATCGTTGTAATTACCCCGTTTACCGGACTGCTTTCTATATGCCTGATCAGATTGTTGGTTTGACGGTAGTACAATCCCGAAGTCAATGTAATGCTTTTCCATTGTTTGTTATAAGCCAGTTCAAACAAGTGTATATCTTCGGGCTTAAGCTCCGGATTCCCGGTATCATAATTCACCGGATCGGAAATATCTACTATGGGATTTAAATTACGCATAGTAGGGCGTGTTACCCTGCGGGAATAACTAAACTGCAATTGCTGTTCTTTTTTAAATGTCTGGGACAGGGTAATACTGGGATAAATCCGATTGTTTACAACTTTTACAGGTATCGTAGTGGGCAAATTAGCCGCATTGTATCCTTCTATAATTGCGGTTTGACTGGCTGCTTCTGCCCTTAAACCAATCTGATAACTGAAATTTTTAATCTGATTAAAGTAATTAAAATAAAGTGCGTGGATTTGGTTTTTACTATTAAACCTGTTGTTAAAGGGGTAATCCGGTCTATATCCGTTTGCATCACTGAAATGATAAACTTGCTGTTTTCTGTCATCCAAACGGATCTGACTCCGATAACCCGTTTCTATTTTTCCAGTCGGTCCAATGGGTAAAGTAAAATCGGCTTTGATGTTGTAATAGCGATTGCCATTATCACTTTCATTGTAAAGGGTTTCTGGCGGACTTTGAATGGCCCGTCCGTTTATATTGTAAACCCCGGATGTTAAACTCATCTGGTTATCATTTACGCCATGGGCATAGCCGGTACTCAAAACCAGTTCTTCTCCTGGCCGATTAAATGTCTTGCTGAAATCTAAATTTAAATCGTAATTGTTGCCCTGGCCTGTGCTTTGATTGTTATTCAGGCTCAACTGCAATGGTAAACCCGAAGCATTTAGCTGATCTATATTTAAAACTTCGTTCCGATTGGTTTTTAAATTGTTGTAACTGCCCGAAAAGCTCAGTACAGTCTTTTCTGCCAGGTAATAATCCATACCGCCCTTTAAGGTATGTCCTTTATTAATGGTTTGGGAAGGAAAGGTCTCATTGGAAAAAGTAAGGGAATCTGTAGGGTTCAGAAAGGTTATATTTTGATGGCCATTACTCCTTGTTGTACTGTAACGGTAGCTATAATTCCCATAAATATTTACTTTTTTGTTTTGAAAGCTTAAACCTGCATTCGCATTGTAATTATTACGTGTACCAGCAGTAGCTTCTGCAGTTCCAATAAAACCTGCTTTTTTATTTTTCTTAAGCACAATGTTCAATATACCCGATTCGCCTTCGGCATCGTACTTTGCTGAGGGATTGGTGACCAGCTCTATGCTTTCGATGCTACTTGCAGGCAAAGACTGAAGAAGCTGCGTGATGTTACCCCCGCCAATCAACGAGGGCTTGCCATCAATCAAAACATTCACATTTGAGGATCCTCTTAAACTGACATTTCCTGCTCCGTCAACCAATACTGTTGGAATATTTTGCAGCAAATCAGCAGCAGAGCCGCCTTTACTCACCAGGCTCTGGTCGACCGAAAATTTCTTTTTACTCAGCCCTATCTTTGTATTGACTTGTTGGGCCGTAATTACCACTTCTGACAGCAGGCTTCCCTTTCCTGTTGTCAAATAAATTTCTCCCAAATTGATGCTACGGTTGCCCTCGTAAATAGATACACTGTCTTTAACGACCGTTTGGTAGCCTATATAGCTGATTTTACATTTGAAGGTGCCATCGGGCAATTCGTCTATTGTAAAATTTCCGGTCGAATCTGTTTGGAGCCCTTTAACCTGCAGACCAGTCTTCTGATTGGATAAAATGATACTGGTTAAGGGAATACCATCCCTGGTAACCGCATCTTTTACCCAGCCCCTCAATTGCCCTTTTTGCTGCGCATAAGCAGAGAAAATGATGCACGTAAAAAACAAAATGATAAAGCTTAACTTAATTGGAAACAGATTCATAGTAGGTGTTCTATCTCACAAATTTATACAGATACTTATGCTGCTTTCCTGTACTTTTTTACACTAATTCTGTACTTCGGTATGGCCTGGCCGTAATTTACAGCTGAAGTTTCAATGATGATATATTAGCATCATCATCAGCGAATTGAGCATATTTAATTAAATCTAAAGGATTGTTGTTTTTTAATATTTAACTTCCTTGATGCGAAGAAAAATATACTCGTATCTATACCTTGTTATCCTCTTTTCTGTACATCAATCCCATGCCGCCCGGGTAGCGGATACCCTAATGGTAAAACAAGGGTTTCTAGCCGGAAGTATTTCAACTGATGGCCGTACCCGTATTTATAAAGGCATTCCCTATGCAAGCCCTCCCCTGGGCATTTTAAGATGGAAAGAGCCCCAGCCGGCCCAACACTGGAAAGGTGTCCGCTTAGCCCTTGAATATGGAAACAGCGCCATGCAGCTTACTGCTGCCCGCAACCCCTGGACACCCGAATTTATTAACGACCAGCCTGTGGCTGAAGACTGTCTTTACTTAAACATCTGGGCACCAAAGCACCACAAAGGAAAAAAATATGCAGTACTGGTTTACATTCATGGCGGAGGCTATGTGGAAGGCTCCGGATCCACAAGCATCGCAGATGGAGAAAATCTGGCCAAAAAGGGAATAATTGTGGTTTCCATAAATTATCGTCTGGGTATTTTCGGTTTTTTTACCCACCCGGAACTCACTGCAGAATCGCAGCATCATGCTTCGGGAAATTATGGTTTAATGGATCAGCTTGCAGCCTTAAAATGGATCCGTGAAAACATTTCTGCCTTTGGAGGGGATTCCAAACGGGTAACTGTGTGTGGTCAATCGGCTGGCGCAGGTTGTGTACATAATCTGATCGCATCTCCTTTATGTAAGGGGCTCATTAGTGCTGGCATAGCCCAAAGCGGTTCAGACCTTATCCCAAGAACGCCTATGCTTAACCTGTCCCAGGCAGAAAAAACCTGCCAGGATTTCTTTGCTTCGGCAGGCATATATTCATTACAGCAGTTAAGGGCCTTGCCTGCCACTGAATTGCTATCCTATACCAAAAAATTGCCGGGTATATTACGCCCTGTTGCAGATGGCTGGTTTCTTCCGGAAAGTGTCAGTGAAATATATCGTCAGGGAAAGCAAAACCGGGTTCCTGTACTCACTGGAATAAATGCCGATGAAGGCAGTGCAAAATCCAGTTATGGTAAATTACATGCCCAGGACTTTCAGCAACAGTCACAACTCAGCTACAAAGCGTTTTATTTTGCCTTTAACCGTTTATATCCATCTGAAACAATTACCCAGGCTGCTAAAGCTCAAATTGAAAGCGCCAGGGATTTTGGTTTGGCATCCACCTGGTTATGGGCCATTTCTTATTCAAAAACAGCTCAAATCCCCGTGTATACTTATTATTTTAGTCATCCCATCCCCTGGCCGGAATTTCCGCAGTATGGAGCATTTCATTCCTCAGAGATTCCCTACGTATTTCACAATCTCGATCGGCTCAACCGCCCCTGGACAACTGAAGACAAACGGCTTTCAGAAATGATGTCGGCCTATTGGGTAAATTTTGTCAATACGGGCAATCCCAATGAAGCAAAATTACCGCGCTGGCCTAAAATTAATCCTGGTAAAAATCAAACCTTATATATTGATACCTTAATAAGGTCAAAAGAAGCATTGTCTGAAAATAAAATGCACTTTTTTGAGAATTTCTTTTACAGTCTTCTTAAAAGACGGTAAGGAGTAATTTTTTTGAGGATCCAACAACCATTAAGTCACAGCTACCTGGGCATTGCAGCTTCGTGTTTTTTAGTCAGGCTGTCCTGTAATTTAAGGACCTGATCTAGCTGTTTTGAAAATCCTTCTATGGCTTTTACAGAAGGTTTTTTCTCCTTCTGGTACTTCTCAATCAAAGGGATCGTTTTATTTATTTTTAGTGATTCGTTCAGGTCATTTAAGGCATTCATTTTTTGCATCACCGTTTTTAACAATTCCTGTTGCCTGGAAATGTTCAACCGGTATTTTTCCTGACTCGACTCAATCAGTTTCCTTGTTTTCTGTTTCAGAACGGAATCCCGTATACTTTCCATATGCTGTCTGGCGCTGCTGTAATAAAGTTCATTTTTTTTAATATAGGCAGCAAAAACCTTTGTAGAATCCTCCTGAGCTTTTCTAAGTTTTTCGATCTGCTCTTCGAGTTGTTTCAATTCAGGTGTTTTTTCGGCAATTTCTACATACAGATTTTCGGTCAAATCTATGTCGTACATTCTTTTTATACTCATCGAAGAACTTTCCTCCGCAAGCGCTTTCGGTTCATCCTGCTCCGGACTGGCCTGTTTACAGGAAATAAGAATTAATATAACGGTACTGAACAGCAGCAGCACACAGCTAAAATTTTGTCTACACATAAAAACAGATTAAAACTCCAGCAATATAAAAAAATTAACCGGGGATCACTCCCCGATTCATTTAGCTCCAACGACTTTGATCCTTTACTTCACGAGTGTGGCTTCCAGTTCAACTTTTAAGGTTTCAAACAAACTCTTTACTTCCAGCAAAGTAAGCGCTTGTTTAATACCGTGTTTAGCAATCCAATCCTGAAAAACAGGAAAATGAGGCCAAAGCTCTGCAGTTGAAGTCGTATAGATATTTAACCGAACGATGTCCCCGCACCTATATCCGGCCTGGGTCACTACCTGTTCCAAATTCCTCAATGCGTCCAGAAGTTGAGATTTCATATCTTCAGCACTTGATAACCCATCGGCATTTATTGCTGTCTGCCCGGAAATATACAAGGTGCTTTCTACATTTTTCACCTCAACGGCTTGTACATAACTGCGTTGATCCTGCCATTTCCAAGGATTGATGATTCTTTTTTCCATAATTAAAGTTTAAAATTCACAGTGCAAAACTGCGCATAACAACTGAAATCAGTACTTGACCTACCTCACGAATATAAAGTGAGGTACATCACATTAAAGGGATAAACGGCTTAATGTTTCACGGGATACACCCAGGTAGGTGGCAAGCAAACTTTTTGGTACCCGCTGAATAAGTGATGGATATTTTTTCAATAGCTGCAGGTAACGTTCCTTTGCATTAGAAGTCATCCAGGATATGATGCGCCGTTGAGCCCCGATAAAGCCAAAGTTTGCTTTTTCAAGAAAAAACCGTTCCATCTTTTGAAGACCATTGCACAACTTTTTATAATCTTCAAGCAACAAGCACAATACCATTGTATCTTCAACGCATTCCAGGGACATTGTTGCTTCAGTTTCCGTGTAATAGGCATAGAAGTCACTTTCCCACCAGTCTTCCATAGCAAAAGAAACAATATGCTGTTTTCCTGTTTCCTCGGTATAAACAAGTTTCAATAGTCCAGAAAGCACAAAAAAGTGATGTTTCACAGGCTCTCCTGCCTGAATCAGAAATTGATGCTTTTTAAACTTTTTAAGGGTAAAATGAGTACATACGAATGCAAATTCTTCATCGCTAAGCGTTACGATCTGCTCTATATGTTTCCTTAATTTATCATACATTTTGGGTGCTGCTAAAAACTTCCATGCAAATATAAAAAAAGGAGCCTGTATCCTAATGCTTACGATACAGGCTCCCTGTGTAGTATGGGTTAAAACAACTTAACGGCGCTGACGGCCTTCATGTCCCCGCTCTTCACGTGGAGGCCTGCCACCACCTTGCGGATGTCTTTCTACATTCTGCATCCTGCGATTCATATTGGCATTATGTCGGTCGGCATTGATGGCATTGCTCATACGGTTTTGCTGACGGTTAATTTTTTGTTGCTCCTGACCAGTTAATCTTCCACCATTGTTCATTCTGTCTGCACGGACTTCTTTATTCAGGTTGGCTTCCCGGCCTTCCAAATTCCTGCTTTCACCAGCGGTCAATTGTCCTGAAGATGCCCCGTTGGCAATACGTGCCTGTTGATCGGACCTGCGGTTATTGACCCTGTCCATGGCCATATTTGCCGGTCTTCCGTTATTTGCTGAGGCCAGCTGTCCTCTGTCTTGTCTGGCCCTATCTTGATGACTTAACTGCTGACTGGTAGCTTGCAGGTGATTGTTGTCATTCATGATCCTCTGCTCTTCTCTTGAAGGTCTTGCATCAACACCACCCCTGCCATTAAAACTGGTCCGGTTGTTAATTGTCGTATTATTAATCACAGTGTTGTTTACATAGGTATTACGGATCACAGTCCTGTTTACATTGGTCACTGCAGTGTTGTACCGGAATACATTGCCAGCCCAGATGCCTCCGCCAAAACCAACACCAGAATAACCAAATCCATAATTAATTCCTCCATAAAAACCAACATGTGGGCCCCAATAACCTGCATGAAATACATATATCCCACTATCAAAACCCCAATAGCCCGGTGTCCAGAGTACCCCTACACGTGGTGGCCTTACCCAAACACCAGGTACCCAGTAGTAACCACTGTCACCATAGGCCCAATAACCCGGTGTCCAGATGTATCCGTCGGCCGGGCAGGCAGGCTGCGCATAAACAGGTAGTGCCGGAGGGGCAATACGCACTGACAAACCTATACTTACCTGAGCATATAATTCTGGGGTCAGAATCAGGAAGGCTGCCAGTAAAACGATGCTTTTGAATATCCTTTTCATAGTCTTAAAGATTAACAATTTCCTGTAGGACAGTAAAAAGACATAGAAGTTTAACGTCCAAAATGCAGCCCAAAAATTTTAATCCGGAAAAAGAAACCTGGTCTTCTAAAATTTAAAGGCAATTCCTGCTTCAAAATAGAACAGCGCGTCTTTATCGGACAGTTTAGAACGGATAACGGCCGGCAATTTATTCTGAACGATGGAATAACTTGGCACAAAACTGACGATAAAATGATCAATTTTATAAACAACGGGCACCGAAAATTCATAGTTAAGCAATTTAAATTTGCTCAATTCCTGCTTTTGACTTTCAATTTCTTTTGCCTGTAAAGTCGTTAAGCCTTGCTTTCTGCGTAGTAAAAAAGCATCGTAAAAGTTTTGTGTACCTGTATTCAGGCTCACCGAAGGAGAAACCGTAAACAGGTCCGTTGTTCCAAAAATACTTTTCACCGTAAATTCATGCCCAAGTCCTGCTGTTATAAACACATCACTCCCATAGCCCTTTTTATTGATAGCATAATCAACACTCACAAAGGGGCTCAGCAATTGCTCTATTTCATAACTCAAACTGGCATTAAAATTCACACTCTGGGAAGAAGCCACCTGCGGACTGCTGGAATTGTAAAACAACTTGGTTATCGATGCTTCTCCATCCAAATGTTCTGTAAGATCGAAACTATAGCCCACAGACAAATCCCCACCTGAAACCTTTTTTGATCTGTTGTCCGGAACAAAATCTACGCTTCCGGAAAGAAAAAAACCCGATTCAAAAGTATATTTGGCATTCGGGCTAATCACTGCGGTGCGTACACTATCTGAACGTCCTTTAAATACGTAATTGTTCAGGTAGTTGACCCCAATTTTTAAAGAAGATCCTTTTTCCTGTTTCTTATCATAATTTTCCGAAACAGAGCTCTGCGCCAAGCCATTTAAAGCATTACAGCACAAAACAAAAACAACCAAAAACTTAAGTAAACATTTAATCATAAATCGCAAAACCCATTGTCTATCAAGGCTTACACAATGATATTATAAAATTTTGATCTTTACATGAGTCTTTAGAAATAAAAAAGCATGGTTCAAATAAACCATGCCCTTTAAAAAATATCAGCAGAAGGTTAATTCATCATATCATCTGTTGCGGCTGTTTTGCCGGCGCCTTTTTTCATATGATTTTGTCCGTTCATTGCTTTTAGTTTTGTCATCTGATCTGGCTTAAGGATTGTCTGGTATTGCTGCATACGGTACTGCGCAATGTCTTTGGAAGAGCCTGCTTTTTGCCCGCCAGCCTTTAAGGCGTCCTTACGCTTAATGCACTCGGTATTCACTGCCAGTACTTTGGTGTACTGACCATCGTCCAGAGAAAGCTTTTTTTGCAATTCTTTACTATAGGCTACCGCCCTTTGTTCTGCAGGAACAGTGCTGGCCGCCGGCTGCATTTTGGTCGTTTTAGCAGTTTTAGCTGCATGTTGCTGTTTGGCCGGCGCTGCCGGAGTGGTTTGCGCTGCTGCCGGAAGTACTGCCGCAGCAAGGGCAATAGCGAAAATGAATTTTTTCATAGTGTTTTGTTTTTGTCTATTAAAATTAACAATAATTATTGTTTTATTTTAATAGACATTTGGTTCATTTTCCTTCAGTTTACGGCCGAGACAGCAAACCTTCTTTAGTTAAAAGGTCCTCATGCTGAACAACATAACTTAATGCTGCTTTCACAATTTCATTAAGATTGACCCCCATCTTTCTGGCCAACAACGCAGTATCTGAATGGAGTTTCTCAGAGACCCTTACATTAAAGGATCCTTTGTATGCCTTATCCGGAGCTTTACCCAGTTCTTCACACATCATCAGATAATCCGTAATCGCTTCCTGAAAAGCGTTCTCCAGCGCTGTAACAGATGTACCTTCAAAAGTGATCAAATCATTTATTCCATGGATTTTACCAAAGAATACCCGGTCATCGGCACTGAATTCTACCGAGCCGATGTAACCTTTATATTCAAAATAGTTCTTCATAATCCTTACAGTTAAGCTGTTGTATCACCAAATCAATTTGATATGCTTTCAAAATATTTCCGGGATGAGGCTCATGCAAACTAATCACCTTTTTATTCCTGTTGGCAAATTTTCTTCTTGACCCGCCTGTTTTACCCTTGCTTATTTCTTCGTACCCAAAATGACTTAATACCCTGGTTAATTCCATCCAGCTAAAGTCTCTTGGCTTTGAATAAAAGCGCTTTAATAATTTGTTTATTTTAGTCATACAAATATACTCAAAACACTCTAAATGCAACTAAAAAATAGTCGCATTTAAAATACCAATTAAACTATTATCCTTACTGTAATAAATCTATATCCAAAAAACGACATACAGGTCATTTAAAAATAATATCCAACCGGCCTGTAACTACCCTGAGCCATTACCGTCAAAAAGAAAAACCAAATCTAAATGCTAAAACCTAGCCTGATCATCTCCCTACTTCTGAGCTCCTTTAATCTTTTCGCAAAACCGGGCCTTCCCAGTGACAGTTCCCTGCTCGACAGCCTGGTCAAAAAGAAAACTTTTCTTTTGACCAATGGTAATTTTAACGGCCCGGGCTGGGATATGCTTCGGGATGAAATCAAAAAAGTACAATTTGTAATGGTCGGAGAACAACACGGAATGGCCGAGATCCCCTACTTTACAGGAAAAATAGCCGACGATTTCAAACCAAAAGCCCTTGTTATTGAAATAGACCCTTACTCGGCCGAAGCTTTGAAAAAACTGGCCCTCAAACCCGATACCTGGCCAGCTTATTTTAAGGAAAGGCCTTATGACATGGCTTTTTACAGCTGGCAGACCGAAATGGAACTGGCCAGAAAAATGCAGCTTCAAAACATAGACATCTGGGGACTTAACGAAATAAATTTTCTGGGCATGGAACGCTTTTTTACCGATCTGGCTGCCCTTACCAAATCTGCAGATAACAAGAAATGGGCACTTTCGATGGCAAAAACGTATAAAGAACACGACAAACCGATCTTTACAGATGAAAAAAGATTTGGGGAATTTGCTGCCTATACCTTAAAAGCAGCCACCATTGACTCTATGGTGACCCGTTTTCACAACGAAAGCCCAGCCAGTAAAAGAATGCTCAACAACCTTAAACTAAGTATTCCGGCATTTGCGAACAACTACCCAATGCGTGTCAACCTGATGAAAAGAAACTTACTGAATTACCTGTCTCCAATTCAGACCAAAGATTCCATAAGCCTTCCCAAACTACTTTTCAAATTTGGCGCTAACCACGTTAGCCGTAGTAAGGACATGCTCAGGGTATATGAAATGGGCAATCTGGCAGACAACCTCGCCGATGCCGCAAATAAAAAGACCCTCCATATTCTCATTGCAGGCAAACAAGGTACTTCCAATTTTATGGCACCGGTAAACAACAGTGAGGCCATAAAACCTTATATCTGGGTTAAAGATGATGATCTGTCTTCCCTTCATTATTTTTATAACCAGGTTAAAGAAAACCAGTGGGTAATTTTTGACTTAAGGCCCTTGCGATCGGCACTCGAAAGGAATAAGATCCAGATCAAAGACCCTGATCTTAAGAAATTCATTACCGGCTTTGATGTGATTGTGTTTTTTGACAAAGTCAGCGGCAACAAATTTATAGAATAGCCACAGGGAAACTTACCTTTGCGGCATGAATTCAGAAATTGCCGTTATTTTTGATATGGATGGGGTGATCTGTCATACCAATCCATATCATTCCCTTGCCTTCCGTGAGTTTTTTGCCAGCCATCAGCTTTTCCCCACAGAAGAAGAATTTGCACAGCACATGTTTGGCAAAAGCAACAGTTACATCCTAAGCCATTTTTTTAAAAGAGCAATAAAGGGTGAAGAATTCAAACAAATGGAAGAAGAAAAAGAAAGTCTTTTCCGTAAACTCTATGGGCCGCATATAAGCCCCATAGCAGGCATCATGGATTTTATAAACGAGCTTCATCAGAACGGAGTTAAACTTGGCATTGCCACTTCTGCCCCGGTGGCCAACCTCAATCTGATTTTAACAAAAGTGGCCTTAAGGGATAAAGTAGGCTCCATTCTGGCCAGTGAAGATGTTAAAAAGCACAAACCGGATCCTGAAGTCTATTTAAAATCAGCAGCAAATTTGGGTGTAAAACCCGAAAATTGTATCGTTTTTGAGGATTCTTATTCCGGGGTGAGCGCAGCCTTGAATGCCGGAATGCAGGTTGCAGGTGTACTGACCAGCCATACTGCCACAGAACTTCCACCCTGCGGTTTATACCTGAAAGACTACACCGAATTGTCGTACGGGAAAATCCTTAATTTCCAACAGGCCCGTTTCCGTTCTGCTCAAAAAAATAGATAATCAGCATTACCGCTTTTTTATCCGAGAAATTTTTGGGCGTATGTGGCAGACGTCCGTCAAAAAGAATAGAGTCTCCTTCAGAAAGACTGTATTTCCCGTCTTCAAAAACATAGTCCACCTGACCTGAAAGAATATACTTATACTCAAAGGCTTCAGTGACCACCATTGGCCGGGATGCATTGGGTTCCAGTTCCAGCAAAACGATGTCTACTGTAGAATTTTTTATTGTTTTGGTAAAGATCCTTTGGTACATAAAACCCAGTGCCTGCTCTTTTTCAAAAGAATCGTAATCTTCCTTTCTCCGGACAATAACCGGCGCCAGGGTATTACTGGCCGAAATGTCTTTAAAAAACTGGTTCAGATCCACCTCCAGGGCACGTATAATATTAACCAAAACCAAAAGAGATGGAACAGTGCGATTATTTTCAATCTGAGAAATCAGGCCCTTACTGACGCTAACCCGGTCAGCGAGTTCCTGAATAGTGATGTTTTTATCCCTTCGGATTTCTTTAATCCGGTTACTAATGAGTATTAATGTATTTTCTTCCATAGTGATTGGTTGGCCGAAAATACTAAATAAAAGCATAAAATAAGAGGGATAAAGCACCGCTTTACCCCTCAATTTTAACCTTTTTTCTATTTAAAGGATCTGTCTGAGATGATCGGAACTGTAGGATAACCTTTGTAATCAGAACCTGCATAAACTTTGCTCCCGTCCTGGTATACAGAACTTTTGCCTTTCAGTTTTATACTTCCATCACTGTACACATGAACCAGGGCCCACAAAGGATCTTTACTGTGTGCAAATTCATAGTTTTTGCCTTTCCGGCCAAACTGGTAAGAAGCGCTGTTGATCTGAACATAATGAATGTCATTGTATATGTTCAGATAGTCTTCATGATTGTGTCCGCTGAAAACAGCTTTAATTTTCCGGAATCCCGCCTGCTCATTGACTCTTTCAAAAAGCAGGCGCAGCATTGCACCCTCTTTAATTCCGTCCAGGTCATTATCCATCCCCTGATGACAAAAAACAAAAACAGGAAGCTTTGTTTCCTCCAGGTCTTTTTCCAGCCAATTGTATTGCTGCTGGCAAATAGAACGCGGATAAGCTTTGCTCGTATCGTTTTCGGGCCTTTCATTGCCATTTAGGACCACAAAATGATAGCCCTTCAGGTCAAAAGAATAATATTTGCCCTTTGCGTTCCAGAAATCGACCACTTGCTCCTGCGTAAAGCCACCGTCAACGTCATGATTGCCGATCACATGATATTTCTCTCCTTTAAACCTGTTCCAGGCTTCCATTAAGGCAGCATTGGCGGGTTTGGGTGTACAAAAATCGCCCATCTGAATAATAAAATCTGGCTTTAGATTGTTCATTTCCTGTGCAAATGCAGTAACCCTTTCCACCCCGTCCCGGATCAGGTCATGGTGCAGGTCGGTAAGTATACCAAATTTTAAAACTTCTTTAACAGGAGCTTCCAGGGCCAATGCTTCCAATGACAATACATTCAATCCTGCCACCCCGCCCAACAGCAGGCCTTGTTTTAAAAAAGCTCTTCTTTGTGTGCTTTCCATGTTACTTTATTGCCCAGGTAACACCATTCTGATTATCTGCACCAGCAAACTGCCGCTGTATGGCCGCCTTTAAGTTGGCTGTGTTGACCGTATATTCAATGGTAGGGTATGCCCAGCGCACAGGGATCTGGTTGTTATTGGCATTTGCCGGACCTATATCAAACTTGGGAATACCGGTCCTACGGTAATTATAATACGCCTGTAAACCCGAATTTTCAAAAAAAGCAACATACTTCTGTTCCAGGATCTGTGTTAAACCATCTGTGGTATTGCCCATGTAAGCATTTTTAGTCAGGAAAGCTGAAATAACAGTGGGGTTGTTCTGCCCGTAAAACTTAATGGATTCGGTAATGCCCTGTTCATAATAAGTGGTTGCATTTCCTGTAGCCCATCCCCTGTTGATGCCCTCAGCGAGGTTAAAATTGGTTTCACTGGCACCCAATTGAACACATGGGATACCAGAAGGTGAAGAAAGCCAGTAATCGAAGTTGATCATGCTTAATTTTCCGGCAATGGCCTGGTCTTTTAATGTCGTCTGTAATTCACCAGTTTTACCTCCTTTAAAGGAGCTGAATTTTGTAGCATAACCCGCATCACCGCTCAATCTTGCTGAATCTGTGGGCAGGGCCACTACAAATAACCTGGGATCGTTCGTCCTGGTCAGGATATTGACGTAGGTTGCCCCCAGATTGTTCCGAAGGTCATTTTTCAAAACCACCCCATTGGATGGCCACAAAGGGTAATTATTGGATACATTGGAGGTATTGTACACCAGCTGAAAATTATCTGCGTTGGTCAGGATCAGGGGATATTTTTGCGGGTTGGCCACCATTGAAGCAAACTGTCCCTTGATGTTCAACTCTGGCGTATCGTCTGCCCTTTTGCTCAGGCCGATCAAAACCCTCAAACGGAACGAATTCACAAGCTTTTGCCATTTGGAAAGATCCCCGTTATAAAAGAAGTCCCCTTCTACCTTAGTCTGATTGGTCACCAGGGGTGTCAGGTCAGTGTTTGCATCCTCGAGCAATTTCAGGCACTGGTTGTAAACATCTTTCTGTAAATCGTATTTTGGTGCAAAGTTATTCTCATTTGCACCTTTTAAGGCCTCGCTCATGGGCACATCTCCAAACATATCTGTTGCTGCAATAAAAAAGTAAGCCCTGAAAAATTTTGCAAGTGCCAGGTAAGCCACGGCCGGTGCGCCTACTTTCTGGGCCTCTATTTCCATACGCTGCACATTTCTCAACTGGGTATAAACTCCATAATCAGCGGTCGTCCAGCCATAACTCTGGTTTCCGTAATACGCCTCATTCATCACCATAAACTGATTGTGTCGTTGATCGGTGTTCCAGGGAGACTGAGAACTGTTTAAAAGCAAACCGGTAAAAATCAATTTAGGGGCAGCATTTAAAATTGCGGAAGGATCTTTCTGCAGATCTTCCGTTTTTTTGCAGGATGAAAACAAAAGTATCATCAGACAAGTAAAAATTGTATATATTTTAGTTTTCATAACCATTTTTTTAGAAAGTGACATTTAAATTAAGACCAAAGCTTTTTACAGAAGGGGTTTGCAATGAGCCACCGGCAATGAACTGATCAAGGTCCATGTTCCGGGTACCTTTGCCCGTAAAATAAAGCAGGTTCCTGCCCACCAGAGATACGCTTGCTCCATGTACAATCTTTGTCCTTTCCAGGAATTTCTTTGAAAAAGTGTAAGTCAATACGACTTCCCTTAGTTTTACATAAGTCCTGCTGCGCATCAACTCATAGTTGGAACGGTTAAAATTTCTTGCCCAGGTCTGGTACAGCACCGGAACATCATTGGCTGCAAAAATCCTGGTATCCGATATGACATTCCCATCCTGATCGGTATTTAATGCCCCGCTTACAATTTTAAAACCATCTGTCATCACACTCCCTTTCCAGCTGGTATTGGCCCTGTTTTGCCAGTCCAGCAGACGGTAAGGGCTATCCGATGCCGGAGCTGTGCCCGAATTCCACTGAGAGTCATCCACCACATTGGCAATTTTTCCACCAAAACGTCCATCAAGCTGGAAACTAAAACTAATGTTCTTGTATTTGAAAGAGTTGTTCATACCGGCCACGAAATCATTGTCGCTGTAACCCATTCTGGTTTTATAGGGATTAAGTGCCGGTAATCCGTTGGTGCCCACAATCATTTTTCCATTGGCATCCCGCTGAAAATCTGTTATAAAATAGCCATCTGCACGGTCCCCTATTTTAATCAGCCCGTCCCGGTTTAAAACACCATCAATTTTATTTAGCCAGCGGTGGCTGGTGGACCAGTTGGCCACAATGTTCCAGGAAAAATCTGCCGACTTTACCGGATTGGCGTCAATGGTCAGTTCCAATCCTTTTCGGATATAGGTAAAAGCATTTTTCTGGGTAGAAGTCACTCCTGAGGCCGGGCTCACATCTACGTTTACAATTTTAGGCCCCTCTACATTATAAAATGCAGCAGCATCAAAGCCTAACCTGTTGTTTAAAAAACGGGCTTCCAAACCCACCTCGGTTGTTTTAACCCTTGCGGCAAGAATGTCCGGATTGGTGAGCACCCCGCTATAGGTTACACCTGTATTGTTGTTCCAGCGGGTAGAATAAGGTGTATAGGTTGGGTTTAGCTTGTAAATATCGTACTGATTGGTTTCATCAACCAGGTCAGAGGCCACATTCGCATAAGAACCTCTCACTTTCAAATAAGAAATGGCTTTAGGAAGCTCGAGCATCTGGGAAACTACCGCACTTAAAGATGCCGAAGGATAAAAATAAGCGTTGTGTTTTTTGGGTAGCGTACTCGATTTGTCATAGCGTCCGGTAAGGTTCAGGAAAAGATAGTTTTTATAATCCAGATCAATAAGCCCATAGGCACTTGCCACCTGACGCTGACCAAAATCATTTACAGGAACCGAAGGCAATACCGTATTGGCCAGGTCATATACCCCCGGTACAATCAGGCCACCATTGGTGCTTGCACTTAAAGAACTTACTTTTACTGATCTCAAATTCCCAAAAACAGAAGATTTAAAACCAAAGTCTTTAAACTTGTCAGAATAGCTTAAGGAAGCCTCGGTATTGTTTTCCCAGAATTTATCATAGATCTCCTGGTAACCACCCACCTGGTTCACCCCGTCATTGTAAAAATTACCAGATACCGGGATCTGTTTTGTCCTGCTCCTGCTCCAGGTGCTCACATTTGTCCTCAGGTTAAAATTAAGTTTATCTGTTAGGTCATACTTCATCAAAATATGCCCGTACAAATCGTCCTTGGCATAACTGTGCAAGTTCTCATAAGCCGTAAAATAAGGGTTGTTATAAATGGTATATTCCCTGTTGTATTGCTGAATACCTTCCTGGCCCGGCTTCCAGTAATTTCTAAGGTCCCTGACATCAAAATCTGCACCGCCCCATATATTCATCAGGTACACATAACTGTTGGGACCATAATTTGCATCCGGGTAATTTGGTGTAACCTGCCTGTTGTAATTGATGTTTGCTTCAAACCTCACTTTTTTCCCTGCATTTAAACCACCTGAGAAATTAAAATTGGTACTTCCGAGTTTGGTATTGGGAACTGTTCCTTTCTGGAACATCTGTGAAAGGGAAAGCCTCATTTCCCCCACCTCACTTTTGGTCGAAATGGCAATGTTGTTTGTGCTTAAAATACCGTCCCTTAAAAAGTTTTTGAGGTTATCTTTTCCTTTTGCTGTCCATGGAACAGGTACAAGGGCTTTGGTGACCGGATCAATAGGGCTGTTGTATTGTGTAATCAATTGTCCTTCAAAGCGGGGCCCCCAGACAAAATAGTCATTGTCATTAATCCCTCCCCCTTTTCCATCTTTAAAAGCATATTTAAAGTTATCTCCCGCACCATAAGAAGTCTGATAGCCAGGAATGGCATTATAACCGGTTTGTAACTGGGTACTGGAATTAAATTCGACCTTAAACCCCTTATCTATTGCAGTTCCTTTTTTCGTGGTGATCAGAATAGCCCCTTTTTGTCCGCGGCTTCCATAAAGGGCCGCCGCATTCGCACCTTTAAGAACAGAATAACTTTCTATATCGTCAGGGCTTAAATTCCAGGAATCTGAGCTGATCGGCACCCCGTCAACGACAATAAGCACCCCCGATTGTCCCCTTAAATAAATACCCGGGTCACCAAAAAGGTTCGAACTTGGCGTAATGGTCAAACCAGCCACTTTTCCGGTAAGGGAATTGATTCCATTGGGCTCCCGGGCCTTGACCAGTTCGCTGCCTTTTACTTCCTGAACGGCATAACCCACCGCTTTTTTATCCTTTTTAATTCCCAGTGCAGTCACAACCACATCGTTTAAAGACCTGCTGTCACTTTGCAAAACAATGTTCAGACTGGCTGAATTTTCCAGTTTTACCAGTTTGGTCACATAACCAATGGAACGGATTTCAATGGTGTTTCCAATATCGGCAGGAAGGGTAAAATCACCTTTTAGATCCGTAGCAGTACTCTTTCCCGTTGTTTTATTGATAACTGTTGCACCGGGAACCGCCCCGTAAGCGTCTGTAATCCTACCGGTGAACCTGGTTTGCGCATACATTTGAAAACTGCAAAGCAGAAAAAAAGCAGTCAGAAAAATGCGCAGCTGATGATAAAATCGTTTCATAATTTGTTCGTTGTTTGTTTAGCAAAACTAAACTTAGTTTATAATCATACTGATAAACTTTTGTTAAGTATTTGTAAACAAAGACTTTATCCAGGGCCACCAAATAAAAAAGCCCAATCCATTTTTAAGCGGATTGGGTGAATTATTTTTATTGGGAATTTACTTCTTAAATACCGATGGAATCACATTTCCAACCGGGTGATTGGCTTTAAAAGTGAAACCCAGCAATTTTGCAATGGTTTGTGCAATCTGATCCTGATGAATTTCTGAGGCCTCCTTCATTTCACCCCCGGCCGGTGTATCGGGACCAAGCACTGCCAGCCAGGTTTCATTGGAATGTTCTGCACTGGCCCCATGTCCGGTCCATTTATTTCCAACACCCCGTCCGTGATCCGGACAGATGACAAAAGTGGTATTGTTCTTATAGAAAGGATCGGCCTGCATGGCTTTCCAGAGGTTGCCGATCATGGCATCCAGATAGACTGCCGCATCCAGATAATAATCATATTGACCGGCATGTCCAAGGTCATCCGGATCCACGAAATCTATATACACCATTTTGGGATGATTGGCTGCAATATAAGTTTTAGCGATGGCATAAGTGCCCATGTCCCATCTGACCGATTTACCAAAATAATTGGGCAAATAATCCTGCACTTCATTGGCCAGAACCTGGGCTTCAGTCAGTTTATTTCCCGTCACTTTTTCAAAAGGGTTGATCAGGGGCATATGGTTGCGGTCACGGTTTACAATTTTGGCAACAGGTGCCCAGCCCGCAAAGGTAACCACCTTATTTTCGTAGCCTTTTTGTTTATTTACAAATTCCAGAATGTTTTCGTTGGGATTGTTGGGATAAGAATTTGAATTGATGGCCTCATCATAATAACCTGTAAGGCTTTCGCTCCTGCCAGGATAAGAAAACCAGTATTTGTTTCTTAAACTGACCAGATTTCCCAGGCCACGGTTTCCATACAACTGGCCTTGTTTTGAAATTGTGGTCCAGAAAAAAGGCATCAGTTTTTCCCTCCGTTCCTTTTCTGTATTTGCCCAAAATTTTTTGTAAACCTCCGCAGAATCCTGGCTGCGGTATTTTTTGTTCTTCAACAGGGCAGAATCTGCACCTTTAAAAATTTCCTGCCAGCGGTAGCCGTCAATGGAAATGAGCACGACATTTTTGGTTTTAGTTGTCTGGGCACTTGCTGCCTCAACAACCAGAAATAAGATCAGCAGAAATTTTAGCTTCATGGTGTTGATTGATTAATATTGTTTAGCAAAACTAAACTAAGTTTATAAAAAAATCAACAAACCTGTATTAAGTATCTGTTAACACCTATCCGGCATTGGTGAGCCAATGTTTCCATAAAGTATTGCGGTACAACAGACATTCCGTATCTTAGTCGTATTCGCCAATATTTCAACAAAATGGCAAAGGGCAACTCCTAATGGCTGCGCAGATTGCTCCGGCACCTAAGGGGCCCAAATGGCAGAACCAATTTTTAAAGGAATGAATACAACTGATTTGCTACAACAAATAGCTTTTATTAAAGAAATTGATAAATTAAAATACATTCAGCGAAGGACTAAATTATTCCATAGCGACAGGCACGAAAACGATGCAGAACACAGCTGGCATTTGGCCATGATGACCCTGGTGTTGGCAGAGCATTCAGATCGGCCGATTGAGGTATTAAAGGTTGTAAAAATGGTGCTCATCCATGATTTGGTAGAAATAGATGCCGGTGACACTTTTATTTACGATACCTCAAAAAACCACAGCAATACAGATGCGGAGCGTTTAGCTGCAATACGGATTTTCGGGTTGTTGCCCCAGGCACAAGCACAGGATTTTATTCAGCTCTGGGAAGAATTTGAAGAAGGAAAAACAGATGAGGCCAAATTTGCCCGGACCATGGACCGTTTTGAACCCTTACTCCAAAATTTCAGCAATAATGGTGGAACCTGGGCTGAATTTAATGTAGACTATCAGACCGTTTACAACAAGAAAAAAGCCATAAAAAATGGTTCGGCTACAATTTGGAGTTACGCAGAAGAGCTCTTAAAGGAAAGTATTGAAAAGGGAATCCTGAAAAAGGATACCACGTTGCTATAAATTCTATTGTACCTGTTTAGAGGATAAAATAGTGGACAAACACATTTTAATGTTGTTTGTCCACTGTGGTGGGACATACTGGACTCGAACCAGTGACCCCTACCTTGTCGAGGTAGTGCTCTAAACCAACTGAGCTAATATCCCCTGTTTTGCGTTCCCTGAAGATAAAAACGAACAGGAAGGCCGCAAATATATAAATTTTCCGTTAATTCAATAAAGCGGCAGACAAATAATCAAAAATTTTTATCAGGCCCCTTTATTATTTGTGGAAAACACTAAATTGATTTCAAATTACCTGCCCATGGAAACCAGTGATGTAAAAATAGCGTTAAAGAAACCGATTTTTCCGGTGTCTCCTGCTTTACAAAAATACCTGAGGACCTATCAGCGGGAAGCCAGGCTTCCGATCAGCTATGAAGATTTGCTTTTGTTCAACGAATCCTACCCTATTATGGATAAGTATGGCAAAGATTCTTTATGGGAAGGGCCTATTTATGCCAATGACCGTATTGAAGAACTGCACAACGGCCTGAAGATCATTTATGCCAACCTAAAGGCTTCCGGTAACTTGCGCATTGTGCAGCATAAGTACATTGACAAAATTGAATACTGTACTTTTGGCAACACCCATCCCTTCCGGATCCGCATTGTAAACCGTTTAAATGACGTGTACGACTATTTCTACGTAAAAAGGGCCGATGCCTCCAGAATTTACGGACTTGAACTTGAAGAGATCCTTTCGCCCAACCAGGTCAATTACCTGGTTGACAGAGAAACCCTCATTGAAGAGCATATTGCCGGTATTCCCGGAGATGTATTTGCCAAAAGTTATCTGCAGAATCCGGAATACAACCCGACCCGCATCGCCAAGGAGTTCGTTAAATTTAATGAACGCTGCCTGATTATGCTTTTGGGTGATATGAGGGCTTATAATTTTGTGATGCAGGTGACCCCCGATTTTGACGATATACAATTCAGGATCCGGGCCATAGACTTTGACCAGCAATTTTACGAAGGCAACATCAAAGTCTATTTGCCTCAGTTTTTTAAAGAGAATTACCCTTACGTAAAACTCGGTATGGAACATTTGACAGATAAAACCTATTTGCAATACCAGCAAGAGGAAAAATCTTCTATTTTACACCGGGTCCGCAGCGAAAGGCACCGTCTGACCGATTTGCGCGATGTATCCAATACCGAAACCCTCAGCTCTGCTGAAAATATTGAAAGTCTGAAAAATGGCATGGCCGCTTATTTTAATGACCGCAATTACCTGGAATGCAAAACCATGACCGATATCATTGAACTCAATATCAAAAACATCATCAGACAGGTAAAGCTCTGACAAAAAGATCGTAACTTTACCTGATGATCAGATTAAATCAGGATACCCCTTCTGAAGTTTTACAGGAAGTCAAAAAAGGCGATATGGTTACTGATACTTTCAGTAAAACAGGCCTGGTAGAACAGATAGACATCAGCGATGATGGCCTGTACAGGATCTATACCTTTCATTTGGTGACCGGAAGGACCATTGAAATAAAAAAATAACCTACGGTTGCCGCCTTTCACTTCTTATCCTAGATCAATTTCTTTCCCGTTTAGGCAGCTTACCTTTGTATCAATGATTTACAAAACTTCTTTTTAAACAGGAGTTATTGGCAATCAGGAAACAAAACAAGGAGAAAAAACATGAAAAGGTTAATTGAAAAAATCGTAGCAAAGCCTGCCCGTCCAGGTATGGTTGGTGACGGATTCAGAGTATTCAATTACATTCCCGGTGCAAACATCCCTCAACAAAGGATTAGTCCTTTTTTAATGCTGGATTTTAATGCAGCATATGATTTTGGACCATCTGATCACCTTAGGGGCGTAGACGTTCATCCGCACAAAGGTTTTGAGACTGTAACCATTGCCTATAAGGGCAGTGTAGCCCATCACGACAGTGCCGGAAACAGCGGGGTCATTAACCCGGGTGATGTACAATGGATGACTGCAGGAAACGGTATTTTACACAAAGAATATCATGAAGAAAACTTTTCTAAAAAAGGAGGTCCCTTTGAGATGGTACAGTTATGGGTCAACCTTCCTAAAAAAGACAAATCAACACCGGCACATTATCAGGCACTGACTGCAGCAGGAATGGGAAAAGTAGAACTCGATCACCATGCCGGAATGGTCAATGTCATTGCGGGAAATTTTGGAGGTATTACCGGGCCTGCAAATACCTATACACCTGTAAACCTGTTTGACATTAAACTGAATGAAGATGGTGTTTTTGAAACTGATATCCCTGAAAACCACAATACAGCTTTGCTGGTTGTCAATGGAAGTGTAGAGGTCAATGGAGAGATGGCCACCGAACACAGTTTTGTTTTATTTGAAAACAAAGGTGAACAGATCAGCATCAAAGCCAACCGGGAAAGTGTCGTCCTGCTGTTAAGCGGTGAACCGATTCAGGAACCCATTGCCAGTTATGGTCCTTTTGTAATGAATACCCAGGAAGAGATCCATCAGGCCATTATGGATTTTAACCACGGTAAATTTGGTTATCTTGACTAACAGGAGTGATAAAAAAAGCCCCGGAAGCGTTTTCCGGGGCTTTTTCTTTTAAACAACACTTTACTTATTGTTTTTTCAAATAAGTTTTGTTGCCATTTTTATTGATGTAATATTTTCCGCCACGAGGTCCGGTAAGCACTTCTTCCCCATTAGGACCTTTAAGGCTTTTATCCACAGTTGGCGTATAGTTTTTTGTAGATCCGGTGCTGGTGGCTACTGGCTTTTGCGCTGTAGGGGCCGGACTTGCCGCCGGGCCAGTCGCAGCAGGAGCTGTTTTTGGTGTATAACGTTTATCCGGTGTACCATCCTTTTTCAGCTTAACACCACTGGCCGGAGCAGGAGCCGCAGCTGTTGCGGTAGCAGGAGCCGTTTTTGGTGCATAACGTTTATCCGGTGTACCATCCTTTTTTAGTTTAACACCACTGGCCGGAGCAGGAGTTGCAGCCGGCGCGGCAGCAGCAGGGGCTGTTTTTGTAGCATAACGTTTATCTGGTGTACCGTCCTTTTTTAGTTTAACACCAGTGGCCGGAGCCGCTGTTTCTTTCGCAGCTTTCGCTTCTTTGGCAGCTGCAGCCTTTGCTTTTTTGGTTTCTTTTTTTGCTTTAGCAGGAACGGTTTGCGCTGGCTGGGCTGTTTGTGCCATACTTAAACTTACACAGAAGCTCAAGATGGTCAATAATGACAATAATTTTTTCATAAGGTTTTTGCTCTAAGAGTTCTTAATTTAAATTTTATATCAAACTCTGTTTGAAGCTTAACAAACATTAAACCAATTTACCAAATTCTTGGACCAATTCATATAAAAAAGGTAGATTATTTTTTATCGCTCTTCCCGGCATTTGACAAAAAACAGGGGCTTCTCCTGAACGGCAATCGTTTTTACTGCCCTGCTTATGGTCTTAAGTTCTTCAAACTTATACACCACAACCATTCTGTTGAAAGCATCCTGACGGTCGTGCTGGTACTCCTCTCCTTGCTGATAATTGTTAAAATCAATGTAGGCATTTTTAGAAGCATCAAATTTCCAGTTCAGCGTATCTTTCTCTACATCCTCATTACATTCCTTGTAAAAAGGATTATACATCACCGAGTGCAGCTCCTGGGATGCCGCTGCCAGGTTTCTGATGAATTCAATGTCTTCGCCGTTTTTAGGGAGCGTTCTTCGGGCAGCAGCTTCTTTTTCATTAAAATACAGTTTATTGTCCTTTATTTTAGCATAAAAAGGCCGCTTATTGTTTCTTTCTGTAATGTAATAGGCTACAAAGTCATTGTATTGCTCTGTATTGCTAAATTCATAAACTGCTCTTGGGGCAGGCCGATCCTTTTCTGTTTGTCCATATTCAAAAGGACGATCAGAAAAAGCCATCTGCCGGGGCACTGCCGCAAATTTATATACAAAGGGAAAAGAGAAACAGTTCGGGGAGGGATTAAAAACCCTGGTTAGTAAAGGCTTTACGGCTTTCTGCTGCTCAAAACCAATAAAAGTCTGTTCATCATAAAAACCGTTAAAAAATATCCGGCTGCTGTCTCCCAGATCTTTATTGTGCCGGCCAAAAACTTTAAACCGCTCATTAAAAGATGCCGGCTTAAATTCGACGATATTTCCCTTTAGAATGCTCCAGGACCCGGTTACAGCCCCACCAAAAAAGGTGACCACAAATTTATGGTTTTCCAGAACAAACAATCCGCTGCCGCCCTGTGGGTCACCGCGATGGCTTCTGTCATATACGCCGGTAATGTCCTGGGCTTTACCCGAACCGGCAGCGCTGCAAAGCAGGATATTTAAAAGCAGCAAGGATTTGTAGTATTTTTTCATAGGGGTCATGTTGCCGTAATTTATCAATTTTCAAACCAAAAATTTAATTATCATTGTATATCACCCAAAACATTTCATTTATGCTCAGGCCCTATACCAAAACAGATTTTCCCTTTCTTGAAAAATGGGTGGACAGTGCAGAACTGTTGCTGCAATTTGCAGGCACGGACTTCAGCTGGCCTTTGACCGAAAAACAACTCTCCGACTATCAGAATTTGCATCCGGACCGCAGTTTTTATATGGGTACCACAGGCAACCAGGTACCTTTTGCTTTCGGAGAAATCATCCCGCAAGAAAATAACATACCCCGCCTGGGAAGAATTATTATCGGCGACAGCGCTTCCAGGGGGAAAGGACTGGGTAGGCAGTTTGTGAATTTGCTTTTGGAAGAGTGCTGGTCTAAAAATTTTAAACAGGCGGTCGATCTGTTTGTGTGGGATAAAAACACGGCCGCAATTAAATGTTATCAGGCGGTTGGCTTTATCTACAACCCGGAGAAAGAGATCACCCTTACCATCGAAAATCAAAGTTATAACATCCATAGAATGACCTATACTTTTCCGGGCTAATGAAAAAACAAAACAGGCTTCGTCTTTTAGGCTATTTTTATGGACAGTTTTTCCCGGCAGCCCTGTTGATCACCCTGGCAAGTGCTTACCTTCTGGCCAAACTTGGGCAGCAGGCTTTGTTCCTGATTTTCTGGTTTAAAGTCATCGCCATGGGACTTATTGCGGGCTACATCCATCAATATAAACGTCAGGAATTTTTCTATTATTCCAATCAGGGTCTTTCCAAGGTTATCTTATGGAGCCTTGTTCTTGCTGCTGACCTTCTTTTATTTATTCTTATCCTTGTCCTTACCGCCTATACCCTATGATACATGTATTGGAAGCAGACGGAATACAACTGGAATTTGGCTCCCGGCCTATACTCTCCGATGTTTACATTAAATGTACTACGGGTAAAATTACCGGGCTTCTGGGGCGTAATGGAGAAGGAAAAACCAGTTTGCTCCATATTATTTATGGCCATCTGAATGCAAGTTACAAATGCATCCGTTTTGACGGGACCTTCGTACAAAGCCCTTTTAAAAACCCAGAACTGCTGCGTTACCTTCCCCAGTTCAATTTTATTCCTGGTAATTTTTCTTTAAAAAGGGTCTTTTCAGATTTCGATATGGATTTTTCTCTCTTTGAGCAGCGTTTCCCGGAATTTAAAAGCAAATACAACTCCAGGATCAAAACGCTTTCCGGCGGACAGAGAAGGCTGACCGAAATTTATATGATCCTTAAATCCCCTGGTCATTTTGCCATTCTGGATGAACCTTTTTCTCAATTGAGTCCAATATTGATTGAAAGCATTAAAGAATTGATCCAGTCAGAAAAAGCGCATAAAGGCCTGATTATTACCGATCATATGTTCAGGCACATTCTGGAAATTTCAGATGACCTCTATGTCCTGTCCAATGGAAAAACACATAAAACCAATTCAGAACAAGACCTGGAAAGACTGGGTTATGTCCGCTCGCTTTAAAACGCTAAAACAGAACCTGCACTGACTTCATATGGCAATTCGCCTGGCAGAAATATTCTGGAAGGACGGCTTCCCTAAGTACTTATTTCAGTTCCTTTTATACGGATCCAGCTTCCTTCCCTTAAACCTACAACGGGAATGTCATTAAAAACATGGAATTCCTTAATTCTGGTTTCACGGGTTTCTCCATTGTGTGTCGAGCTTGGGTCAGGATCCAGATAATGTGCATTCAGGTTAAAAGGAACAAGCCCCATGGTTTCAAAAGAAGGCGGATAAACAATGGGCATATCATTGGTTGTTTGCATGTTCACACCACCAATATTGCTCCCGGCACTGGTGCCCAGATAAGGTACCCCCTTTTCTACAGCCGCTTTCAGCACCGACATCAGGCCAAGTTCATGTAGCTGCTTAACCAACAAAAAAGTATTTCCCCCACCTGTAAATAAAGCTTTGGCCGAGTTAAGGGCCGCGACTGGATTTTCAAACTCATGAAGCCCTTTTACCCCGATGCCCATTTGGGCAAAAACAGCACGGACCTTTTGGGTATAAGCCTCATGACTGATCCCCCCTGGCCTGGCATAAGGTATAAAAACAATTTCAGCCACTTCTTTAAAAAAAGCTTTCAGTTCTGTTTGAAGATAAGCCAGGTACTCTTCTCCAAATAAAGTAGAAGTACTGGCAAGTATACTATTTTTCATTTGTTATGCTTAAATAAACCCATCCTGAAAAGGGAAGGTAATATCAGGATAAAAATCTTTTTTTCAATGCCTTTATTTAGTTGACAATGTCAACCATTAATTTTACATTTGCTTTATGAAAAGCCTTACATCACCTTTAGATAATCCCGCCTGGAATGCCTTACAAAGCTTACATCAGCCCTACGCAACCGGAACAGCAAATGTCAGCCGTTATCCTGCCGAAATCTTGCCCTTTATAGCAATTAAAGAACACAACACCCATTTTCTTTCTGAAATCACGCCTTATGTGGACGCTGCTGAAAAGCTGTTTCTGATTGGCGATCGGCCCCAGCTGCCTGAAAACTGGACGCTGCATTCAGATCTGGAATGTCTGCAAATGGTTTGGACCGGCCTGAAGAATTTTGAACAAAACAAAACCTTGCAAATTACCATGCTTGGTCAGCAGCACAGGACGGAGATGTTTGATTTTGTAAACAGCATACAGCCCGGATATTTCAAAATCAACACCCCCATGCTGGGTAATTATTATGGGATCCGCGTCCACGGAAAACTGGCGGCTATAGCGGGCGAAAGGTTAAAAATGACAGGCTTTACAGAAATCAGTGCAGTCTGTACCCATCCCGAATTTTCAGGCAGGGGTTTTGCCCAGCAGCTGATGGGCCATTTGTTCCATCAAATCCGGGAAAGCAGCGCAGTTCCCTTTTTGCATGTACTTCAAAGTAACCAAAGGGCGGTTCGCCTTTATGAATTCCTGGGCTTTGAAACAAGAAGGGACATCCATTTTTCACAAATAGGCCCTAAAACATAAAAAAAGTTAAATTTGTACAAATGCAGGACAAACAAAAAAAAGCAGCCATTCAACAGATCCGTAAGTTCAACCGATTTTATACGGACCTTATTGGTTTGCTTAACCAGCACTTTCTCAGCAGTACCTATTCTCTGGTCGAAGGAAGGATCTTGTTTGAAATTTCCAATGCAGGAAGTATCCAGGCTTCCCAGATCATGGCCTCCATGCATATAGACAAAAGCTACCTCAGCAGACTGTTAAAAAAATTGGAAATGGAGCAATTAATTATCCGCAGACCTTCGCCTACAGACGCAAGGGCTATAGAAATTCTGCTGACCGAAAAAGGGCAGGCCGAATTTGAAATCTTAAACCAAAAATCCGAAAAACAGATTTCCGATCTCCTTGAAAAAATCTCTCCTGAAAAAAGTAAAGAGCTGGCCAGCCACATGAGCGCCATTACCTATATTTTAAAGGAGGGACATTAATGTCCCTCCTTTAAAATCAAAAACTAAATTCACCAATAAGCACGCCCCCATTTTGCCCATTTGAAAGTTGAAGGGTTATAATTTTACGTTGCTGGGCAGCGGTACCATAATGCGTATAAATCTCTGCCATTACGGTAGTGGGGCCACTGATGCTCAGCTGGCTATCGCCATAATAATTCACTTCAATTTTATATTTTCCCCGGACTGCTTTTTTGATCATAAACTGTTCTGGCCCGTACCCTCTGGTTACATCTGCGCTGATTCTTCCCCCTGCAGCGGTACTTTTATTGCTGTAAAAGCACTTTTCCTGGTTAGGATCTGTTACCCATAAATCAATGTCCGTATCGTTTTTATTCCAGTTCAGCACCACCCTTACCTCTACGGCCAAATCAAACAATAATTTCTTATCAATTTTACTGCTGTTTAGCTTGGCACCGTGTAAACGAACCAGGTTATTTATTTCAGAAAGGATAATTTCTTCTATTCCCCTGTCCCGGTTTGAAATTTGTGCATTGTAATTTTTATTTAATACGCCATACAAGGTATCCAGTGCAGCCTGGTAAGATCCGCAATCGGCCAGCGCCAATGCATAATCCCGGTAACTTTGTGCCTCCATAGGACGCCATTCCATGATTTTACGGGAAATAAAAAGTTCTTTCTGGTAGTTCCCTGTTTGTTTCAATTTGTAAGCCAGGCTTTTATAGATTTCGGCATTTTCCAGTTCCAATTCGGTCAGGTTACTTAAAATCATCAGGCCCCTTTGTGCATCTTTATGCTGATAAAACCAATTGGCCATATCCAGATAAAATGAAGGCGTGGTCTGGTAATCTTTTCGGAGCCCAAGATATTGTTCATACACCTGGTCAGGGTCTCCCTTAAGCTTTTTTATATAATCCTTATCGCTTTTAAACTCCGGGATTACAATTTCAGGCCGGTTGTCCCGAGCACCACGACTGGAAAGAACCTGCAGACCAGATACTTTTCCGGAAAGCTGATCTTTTCTGGTCACAACCACCTCACTTAAGCTTTGGCTGCTTCTCGCCTCACTTTCATACCTGGCTGTTCGTGGGGCAGAAGATGCGCCCCTGATCACTACATTCTGTACCGAAGCAACTGGCGCTGCAGCGGCCATATCTGCCCTTGCACTGGGATCTCCTTCCATAATCCGGTTGGGTTTAGGAAAAACTTTTCCAGGTTTAAACACTTTACTCCACCAGGTCTTTAGCTCCGCAGCCATGGAAAATGCGCCCGGCATAAGGTCTTTTTTCTGCTCCTGAAAACTGGTTCTTTTTTCTTTTTTAAACAGGTCATATTCTTTTTTAAGCTCCGCAGGCGGCTGGATATCATAACGGATGTAGTCCTCTAGGTTTTCCAGTACCAGTAAACTGGTATTACGGGTAACGATACCAAATTGCTGTCCGAGTGAAGTGATCTCTGCTTTGTTTTTTTCGTAGTCCAGGTCCATTGCACTCAATTTCTTTTGTGCCCAAATCCGGCTCACATCAATCATTCCGGCATCCTGTTTCAAAGCATGCAGGTTTAATTTACGTTCGGTCCAAACCTGTTTTCCAAAACCAAACTGCAATACCAGGTCTGCATCTGCGCTGGCAGAAATTCCACTGATAGAAAGATTTCCTCTAACCGGAGCAGGCAGCCCGGGATATAGCTCAGAGATTCCTGCTCCCTTTTTAACCCCGATCAGCTGGAGTTCATCATTTTCCAGTTGCTCCAGGGCCTCCTTTGCGGACAACTGTACCAGGTTAATAAACTTAGCACCGCTTTGCTGGCTGATCCTGTTCAACTGTGAAAAATCGGCCCGTACCGCTGAACAAATGGTATAAACAGGCTTGCCCAGCGGAACCTTATTTTCTCCAAAACCAGAAAGGCCATCTGTAAAAAACAGGTATTCGTCGGCATTAAGAGCTTTAGCATGGATACTGCTGTAATCCGTTCCACCATCATAGACCAGTTTCGTTAACTTTTCCCTCAGCATGGTCCAGTCTCCGTTTTTAATGGTGTAGATGCCAGCCGCTTTAAACTCATGGTTCAAAAGGCCCAGTTCAATAGTCAGGTTTTTGCGTTTGCGGATAAAAGCATCCAGTAAATCCAATTCCTTTTCATGGTCACGCTGCAGGCCACTTAAAGAAACATCCCAGATCAGGCCAATATTTTTACTCCAGGCATGGGGCCTGGAGGGAGCATCCATAAAAATGTTGCTTAAAAAATAATAACTGTCCCCAGCTTGCTGCATTAAAGATTCAGTTACATCATTTCCTTTTGGCAGGTTTAAAACCAGGGAATGTTTGGAATTATAGTCTTTACGGGTCATTTCGGCGATATAGGTATTTCCCTTGCTGTTAAAGCTAAAGCTGCCATCGGGCTGCTCGGACAATTCGGGTTTCTGACTGCTTTCAAACACTGTTACCTTAAGGGAAAAGGAAGGTATAGACGTTTTGTAATTCAGCGGAAGCCGGTAGGTCAGCGTTTTCTGTGCAGTAAAGCGAAGTTCCTGCTCATAAGCAATCAAAACTTTACGCGTGCCACCTGCAGGTAAAGGATATATTCTGGTCCGGAAATTATTTCCTTCTACTTTTTCCAGTAAACCCGGGTCTACCCTTCTGTGTTCTACATCTTCAAATACCTCTGTTGCTTTTGCTTTTTCAACAGGGACCGCTTCTCTCATTTTTCCATTAATATCTAAAGCGTAACGGCTTACACTAACCCCTTCAGGCAATGGAAATGTCAATTCCCCCTCTAATATTCTATTGCTGCTGTTGCGAAAGGTCATTGTCATCACAGTACTTGCAATATTTCCGCTAATGCGTACCTGGGTATGCAAAGACTCCAGGCGCACCGACTGCTCATTGCCTTCAGTGGCTATTTTCAGGACTGGCACCTGCGATAAAGCTTCCTTGCAGGAAGCTAAACTCAGTAAGGTAAAAAGAATCAGGATTAGATTCAGGCGGCTGTAAGCATAATGTTTCATAAGCATCGGTTTTATTTATGGATGCAGGCCAAAAGGCTTTTCCATAAAACACCTGGAAACAGAGTCGGGCCAGGTCTTATGCAAAACAAAAAAAGGCCCCTGATCAGGGGCCCGGTATTTTAAATAAAAAGGTCAATTTCAAGGGATAGTGGAATATCCGCAAAATTTATAACCCTCTTCGGTGTCAATAAAAGTAAACACTTTCTGGATCCCCTCACTCTTATTGGAAGGACCTGAAACGGTCACCAAAACTTCTTTTAGTTTAGCTTCATCCAAATCTGACTGTTCGGCTACACAGGATTTTTCGTATAGTTTTTTATTCACATTATCATCCATAATTTTCACTTTTGACGGGTCCATCAGCCGTGATTTGGCAGCCTGATCAAAAATGAGTTTTTCATCTTCTTTAATAAAACGGTCAATAGGGATATAACTCAGCTCTGTATTCAGTTTATCATACCAGCTGTCCGGGTTTTCATCCTTAAAATCGTTAAAAGCATCATCTTCTGCCGGGGTATTGATGACACATTCAGAACAGCGGATACAGTCGGCAGACAACTGGGCTATCCTTTTGGCGTCATTTGCAACAATGGCTTGGGCAAAGTCCTTCCAAACCTCTTCTATGTTTTCCCCCGAATGCCCCTGGGCTTTTGCTACGGTCATTGCGGCTGCTTTTCCCTGCTGTCCTTCCGCAGATTTCCCA
Source organism: Pedobacter nutrimenti (assembly GCF_003208655.1). Classification (GTDB taxonomy): domain Bacteria; phylum Bacteroidota; class Bacteroidia; order Sphingobacteriales; family Sphingobacteriaceae; genus Pedobacter; species Pedobacter nutrimenti. The sequence goes on from NZ_QKLU01000001.1 coordinate 828,182, forward strand.
TGGGAACAAGATAAAAAAACAGGTAACAATACCAGTAAATATTTAAGCCGGGTCCGGTCCGGATAAAAAGCATTGAAGGCAAATGGCTTTCTCATATGTAGAACTTTATAGTATAAAAGTAACGATTTTCTGGATAGCTGCATTCAATCTCTTAATTTTAAAGATGCTTTCTCAAAAATGTTATATTCAAACGATATTTTTGTCCTGCAAACCTGATAAAAAACCGATGAAAAGAATATGCTGTCTCTTTATGTTGCTCTGTACTTTAAGCAGTTACGCCCAACCCTTCCGGTTTAAATCGACCGGCCCGGGCAAACCGTTTTTTCTAAACATTGGCTGGGGAGAAAAGGGAAAAGGGGCATATGTCTGGTACGAAGGACAAAATTCTCCTATGGCCCTTCAGGTAAGTGCTTACAAAAGAGATAAAGCCCAGGCCGGTACAAACCAACCCGATGAAGAAAGCTACAGATGGTCAGAAATCTATCAAGGAAAAATAAACGGGACCTATGCATTGACCATGATGCAACACAACATTTACCAGGTCTCTTATGTCCGGGCCAGGGACAACAAAAAGTTTGAACTGGAATACCTGGAAGACAAAAAACCTTACGATGGCAAAAACATGTTGCTGCTTTATGGCATACAACTTCATTTTTATGTCTTTTATAAAAATGATTTTAAATTGCTTTATCCGAATGGACAGGAAACGTCCTTTAAACTAAGCCCCCTTAAAAACGGTAATGCCCGGCAATATTCTATCAGGGATTACAACAATGATGGCTATGACGACATCAGTTTTAAACAAAGCGGGGCAAAAGCAGAAATTTTCATTTACCATCCCCAGATTAAAAAGTTCATGCCTCAGGAATAACAAATCCGGCTCTTCCCCATTTGATTTTACAAAAAGACTTGAGCCCCTCACTTGCGGCTATATTTATTTTTTGGAATTAAAATTATTCATTTTATATTTGCGTAACCAGTTACATAATTAACTACACAACTCATTACACAAACAATGGAAACAGCAAACTTTTTTGACACCGTAGGAAAAATGGCCATCGGAAGCAGGTTACGCCTTCTCACTGAAAAAATTACAGAAGATGCCGCACAGATTTATGGCTTGTACGACATAGACATGAACCCTAAGTGGTTCCCTGTATTTTATGTGTTGTCTAAAGGGGAAACCAAAACCGTTACCGCCATTGCAAAGGAAATTGGGCATTCCCATGCTTCGGTAAGCAAAATTATTGGGGAGATGGTCAAAAAGGGTTATGTAAAGGAAAATAAGGATAAAACAGATGGAAGAAAAAATATGGTCAGCCTCTCTTCCAAGGGAAAAGAAATCAATGCTAAAATAGAGGGACAATATGCTGACATCAACGATGCGGTAGAAGAACTTTCGGCCAGCACCCGCAATGACCTCTGGAAAGCGATCCAGGAATGGGAGTTTTTACTGGAGCAAAAAAGCTTGCTTCGACGGGTTACTGAACAAAAAAAGAAAAGAGAAAGTCTGAAGGTCGAAGTTGTAGATTATACCCCCGCTTATCAGGAGGCCTTCAGAAACCTGAACGTAGAATGGATCACCACCTATTTTAAAATGGAAGAAACCGATTACAAGGCACTGGACAATCCAAAAAAATACATTCTTGACAATGGCGGATATATTTTGGTCGCCCTGTATGACCAGCAGCCGGTGGGTGTCTGTGCCCTGATCAAAATGAATGATCCCGACTACGATTACGAACTGGCTAAAATGGCGGTTTCTCCCCTGGCCCAGGGAAAAAGCATTGGCTGGATCCTGGGAAATGCCATTAAAGAAAAAGCAAAGTCCCTGGGTGCTAAAAAGATTTACCTGGAAAGCAACACCATTTTAAAACCAGCCATTAATTTATACCATAAACTCGGCTTTAAAAAGGTGGCCGGACGCCCGACCCCTTACGAGCGCAGCAACATTCAAATGGAAGCGGAACTGGAATCCTGAGAAATTTGGCTTTACTTTAAAAAAAGTATATTTTTCCCCGGTTAAGCCAACTGATCCGATTTTAAATTTCATGTACAAAGCATTTTTTGTTGCCTTCACCCTTTTTCTTTCCTTTAACCTTTTTTCCTTAAGGCTTTGTGCCCAGTTTTCTTTGCCGGTGGACAGCAATACCCAAAGCCAACCGTATTTTTTCCAGTCCAGGGCTGTAAAAATGTCTATTGTCCCTGTTTTGTTTTTCGCTGGTACGGCAGCCACCTGGAGCGCCAGGAAAGATGTAAGAGAGCTTCGCAACCGTTATATCCCAACCTTTAGGTATCATTTTGACGATTACCTTCAATATGCCCCTGCAGTTACTGTTTTTGCTTTAAATGCTGCAGGGGTAAAAGGGAAACACAAAACGGGAAGGACACTGGTGTCTTATGGTTTTTCAGCAGCCATTATGGCTGCTTTGGTCAATACCATTAAACACACCACAAAAATAGAGCGTCCCGATGGCAGTGCCAACAATTCCTTTCCTTCTGGTCATACGGCCAATTCCTTTATGAATGCTACTTTTTTACATGAGGAATATGGCACTTTCCGCTCTCCATTATATAGCATTGGTGCCTATACGGCGGCTACGGCTACCGCTGTTGGCCGGCAACTCAACAACAGACACTGGGTTTCCGATGTACTGGCCGGAGCTGGAATAGGTATTTTGTCTACGGAGCTTGGTTATTATATCGCTGAAAAGATTTTTAAAGACAAACAGGAAAATTTCAAACCGGCGCGCCGCATAACGGTCCAGGACCACCCCAGCTTCATAGAACTTAAAATGGGTTATGCGCTTGCACTTGGCACAGATCTTTCTTCACCTTCCAGTGAGCTTTATGCAAAAACCGGCTTCAACTTCGGCGCTGAAGGTGCCTGGTTTTTTCATAAAAACATAGGTATTGGCGGCGACTTTTCTTTTTCCAGTTTTCCCATTAACGACAGCAACCTGAACATCGAAGATCCCGAGCTGCTGCAAATCAGTAACGGACACTATACCCAACCGGTGGGTATACGTTACCTGCATGCCGGTCCGTTTTTTAGCCTCCCATTACCCAACCGCTGGTTTGTTACCGCGAAACTAAACGCAGGTACAGCCGCAGGGGTACCTGGGCAAATTATTTTTAGGCTCAAACCGGAATACCAGGAAGTTTTCCAAGCCAAAGAACTCCCCCTTTTCCGTTATAAACCGGAAACCGTTTTCAGCTGGTCTGCCGGCCTGGGCATACAAAAGCAAATCCGGCAAAATTTGGGTGTAAAAGCTTATGTCAGCTATTTTGATTCGGACAATACCTTTTCCCTTGCTGCTTTAAATGATGTAGATGACCAGGGACATGCTCATTTTCTAAAACTGGGCCGGGAAAAAATAAAATTCAATCACCTGACCTTCGGCCTGGGACTCACCGCCTATTTGTGGTAAAATAAAGGCTTGTAACATCCCCATTGTATCCGGGTCTAAAAGAAAAGAGGAAAACATTTTCTTCTTGAAACCGTTATGTAGTAAACCTCAAATTTTAAAACTATGGGACTATTAAAAACAGCATTAATCGGAGCCGCAGTATATGGCGCCATTAAATATATCACCAAAAAAGATGCTTATGGAAGGTCCATCGCAGACGACATCAGGGACAAAGCCCCTGAATGGATGGATAAGGCCAAAAATTTTAAAAAAGACATGCAGGGAAAATACAGGGAATTTACTGATGAGTATTACGAAGTAAAACCGTGATCAAACAAAAAGGGTGCTTAAAGCACCCTTTTTGTTTGATCAAATTCCGTTCTCGGTTTCTCAAATTCTACAACAGCTTTATACTGCTTTATATCAATTTCATTTTCACTTTTGGAAACCACGATCGCCGCTACAGTATTGCCGATCACATTCACCAGCGCCCGGCCCTCGCTCATAAACCGGTCTACACCTACCAGTACCGCCAAACCTTCCAGCGGTATAATTTTTAAAGCCGTCAGTGTAGAGGTCAGGACCAGAAAACCGCTCCCGGTAACCCCTGCTGCGCCCTTACTGGTGAGCAAAAGAATTCCGATCACGCTCAGCTGCTGGGCAAGGGTCATCTCTATATGAAAAAGCTGCGCCAGAAAAATCACGCTCAAACTCAGGTATATACTGGTCCCGTCCAGGTTAAAACTATAGCCAGCCGGTATAATAAGGCCTACTGTACTCTTGTTACAACCTGCTCTTTCCAGCTTTTCCATTAAATTGGGCAACACAGGTTCACTGCTGCTGGCCCCCAGTACAATTAAAAGTTCAGCCTTAATATAGCCCAGTAAACGCCATAAACTAAAGCCATTATACTTCATAATCAGGTACAGCACAACAAAAATAAACAGTAGACCGGTCAGGTAAAACGTAGCCATTAGTTTTCCAAGCACGACCAGGGTTGCAAAGCCGAACTTTCCTATGGTATAAGCCATTCCGCCAAAAGCCCCTATAGGACTGATCCTGATGACCATATGAAGAATATTAAACAATACTTTGTTGAGTTTATCAAAAGAGTGCAGCACAGATTTTCCGGCCGCTCCCATTTTACTCAGTGCAACAGCAAAAAGAACTGCAAAAAGCAGTACTTGTATAATTTCGCCTTTGGCAAAGGCTTCCACTACATTTCCTGGTACAATATGCACAATAAACTCTTTCCAGTCGATGCCTTCGGTAGTTGTTTTAACCCCTGCATGGGCGGCTTCTGCAGCCAGTAAATCTTTGTTTACACCTTTGCCAGGCTGGATCACGTTACCCATCACCAGTCCAATAATAATGGCCAGTGTGGTTACAACTTCAAAATAGATCAGGCCTTTTACCCCGGCCCGGCCCACTTTTTTCAGGTCACCCGCACCGGCTATACCAAGTACAATTGAAAAAAAGATCACCGGTGCAATGATCATTTTAATCAGGTTGATAAATATTTCACTGATCATTTTTGCCACAGGTGCAAAAGCAGGAAAGAAATAGCCTGCAACAACACCCAAAAAGATGCCAATCAGGACTTGTACATATAATATTTTCAGATATTTCATATGCTACAGGGTTTTAAGGTTAAACTCAATGGCATACAATTGGGCAATAGAGGAAAAATCCCCTTAGTGGCGTGGTTGGTCATGTTTGGTTAATAGGTTTATTATTTACAATTGGTTGGCTAAATATAAAGGGCCAGTCCCCAAAATTGAAACAGCAAAGCCATTAAGAATTTTATGTTCTATTTTCGGAAAAGATATTCTTTTTTTCGGAAAACAGCATAATAAATTAAAAATCAAATACTTAATACTATTAATGCTAAAAACCTGCAGCTGTCCTTTGGTCGGGGGAATTTCAAATAATTGGCTAACTTAGACATTCTGTTTATACAACCAGGCCAGCAAACAACTGGCACAAACCAGCAAAATGAAACTAAAAACCGGTAAAGATGAAATCGTTTATTTACTCACCAAAGTTTTTAAAAAATATGAAATTTCAACCGGGCAGGCCCTGGTGCTGAATACCAACCGGAAAAACTACGAGGAACTTGCAAAAGTACTCAGCAAAATCAGCAATGAGCTTCCCAATACCTCGCAGCTTCTCCACCACGATCCTTATCCACCTGAAAGAAACACCCAGAAACTGGAATACCCCTATTTAAAATATGACATTACCGGCGGGCAAATTAAAGATGCCTACACCGGTATGGTTTCCAATCCCCGCCCCTTTCTGGTAGATGCCTGTTACATCTATTTGTATGGAATAGGCAGAAAAGGTTTTCAGGAAAACCCATTGGATCAGCAATTGCTGGAAAAACCCATAGCGCAACCGAATCATTCCTCCAGCCGTTTTCCCTTGAGAAAAATGCTCAGGCAACAAAAAAAAGCCAGTCTGATTTGCATTTCTCTTCTTTTTCTTCTGCTGATGATGACGGCAACGGGCTGGTTTTTAAGTCATCAAACCTGGGAAAACTTAAAAAAAGACCTCAAAATCCTGCCTTATAATCCTTCCAAAGCAGAAATTGACCATATGGAAGGCCTTTGGATGGTTTATATAGGTTCTCCCCAGGCCAGGAGTTCAGACAGCAGCAGGTACCACATGGCCGTTACCAATATGGTCGATGTCCGTTTCAAAAACGGTTATTTTACTTTCAACCGTTATGGCGCAAATTTTAACCATTCCGGCTATATGCAGTTTGAAAATAAAGACCTTCTCTCTATTCATTCTTACCTGAAAAACAATACTGGCAAAATTGAATCACCACGTCTCTCGCTAATGAGGCTCGACAAGGGCAAAAAAGACTTTGTGGTCCTGTCCACTTCCTGGAATTTTGAAGCCGGAAATAAAAATGACCTAATTGGTATCCGGGAAGTTTATGTTAAACTGGGCAAAGGTGGTCAGGTAGAGGAAATTATCAATACCCTTGAAAACAGCAGCTGCAAATGCAAAATTATCCGCTGGGAACATCAGGGACAACATCAGGATTTTTACCTGAAAAATATTTTTATTGATTCTTTAAAAGACCTGCGGCTGAAAACCCTGCTTGATGAAAACAGTATTCTTCTGCGAGAACCGGGCAATGGGATTATCCTTAGACAACCGCCAGGCCCAGTTCACTGATTTTGTCTCTAAAGCCCCTCTTTTTTGTCCTGAATGCCCGTCTTTTTAAGCATAAAAAGACACTATCTTTGAATACAACAAAAAAGGTTTGGATCCTAAATAGCAAAAGGTATGACAACAGAAACATATCATATAGAAAAAGATATTCAGGTGATCTGTGTGACCGCAAAATCCTTTCCAGATGGCATTCAGGAAGCTTTTCAACAGTTAAATGAGGTTTTGCCGGAACCAAAAGACAGAACAAATTATGGTTTATCCCGTCCCCAGGGCGCTGGCATCGTATACAAAGCTGCCGCTGCTGAGCTTTACCCGGGTGAAGCCCAGGCTTTAAACTGTTCTTCCATGCAAATCAAAAAAGGCAGGTACATCAGTACCGTTATCGAAAATTTTATGGACAAGCCCCAGGCCATTGGACTTGCCTTTCAGAAGATGCTGGAGAATCCTGGTATCCTTGATCCAGATGCTTATTGCGTGGAAATTTATTTTAACCCCGAACAGGGCTGTAGGATCAGAGATGTAAGGTGTATGATCCGGTTAAAGGATCAATAAAGAAGGAAAGAATTTTCTTTTTTTAATTTCTGGTACGGCTTTAGTTAGTATTTCAAAATCTAAACAGGGATTTTGATTATGGAAATAGCTGAAAAATCGGGGTTGACTGCCGACATGTTGAAAGTATTTGAAACCTTGCCCAATATGTACCTGATCCTTTCCCCTGATCTGATGATATTAACCGCAAGTCAGGCTTATTTAACAGCAGTGAACAAAAAGAGCACTGATGTACAGGGGAAATTTATTTTTGATGTTTTTTACCAGGACAACGATATGCCTGGTCTTACAGATATCCAGACTTCCCTCCAACAGGTATTGCATACTAAAAAAGCCCATCAACTTCCTGTAACCAGGTACGATCTGCCAGACCCAGCCGATAAACAGCGCTTACTGGAACGTTACTGGTTGAGTTCACATACCCCAGTATTAAATACAGATGGTCAAATCAGCTACATCATCCATCAAACGGAAAATGTAACAGACCTGATTTTTACAGAACATAAAGCAAAAGCGGTACTCCGGCCCCCCTCGAATGAAATGACACTTTCAGAACAGCGTTTTGCATTTCTGCTCAATGCCATGCCTCAGCAGGTCTGGACCGCCAGGCCCGATGGAACCCTGGATTATGTCAATGAATTCAGCTGCACCTATTTTGGAAAGGACATCAATTACATTACAGACCACGGCTGGCAGGCTTTTGTACACCCGCAGGACATCGACGCCTGTCTGAAAACCTGGCAGACTGCCCTGGAAACGGGCAAAGAATACATGGTTGAATTCAGGCTTCAAATGCATACCGGGGCCTACAAATGGCATCTGGGAAGGGCTGTCCCCTTAATTGAAAACGGCCAGACCACCTTATGGCTTGGGACCAATATCAACATTGACCTGCAAAAAAATAATGAGCAAAAAAAAGATGAGTTTTTATCCATTGCCAGCCATGAGCTCAAAACACCCTTAACCAGTATCAAGGCGTTCAATCAACTGATGCAACGGACCAGCGATCCGGAAAAATTAAACAGTTTTATCCATAAATCTGCAGAACGGATATTTCGCCTGGAAAAACTCATCAATGACCTTCTGGATGTGACCAGGATCAATGCTGGCAAAATGATTTATAATCTGGAGGAATTTAACTTTTCGCAAATGCTCAGGGACAGTATTGAAAGTGTACAATATACTTCTCCTTCCCATCAAATCAGTCTGGAATGTGAAAATGAGGTCCTATATACCGGAGACCGGTTCAGGATCGAGCAGGTGGTCAATAATTTTCTGACCAACGCTATTAAATACTCTCCGGGAGCAGATAAAATACTCGTCAAAAGTAGTATACAGCTCCAGAACATTATTCTTTCCGTACAGGACTTTGGTATAGGGATTCCGGAACAGGAACTCGACCGACTGTTCGAAAGGTATTACCGGGCAGACAATTCTGCCATGCGCTTTGAAGGTCTTGGCCTTGGGCTTTTCATTTCTTCAGAAATCTTAAAAGGACACCAGGGTTCCTTCTGGATTGAAAGCGAACCAGATCAGGGTTCTACTTTTTATTTCCGTCTTCCGCTTCCCTCACCGGAAAATGTAGGGCCAGAAGCCAATGAAAACCATTTTTACAAAGACAATACCATTAGCATTACTTATAATCCAGACAAGCAGCGTCTTGAGGTAGACTGGTTGGGCTTTCAAAATTTAGAAACCGTACAACATGGTTGTCAGCTCCTGGCGGACAGGCTACAAAAAACTAAAGTCCATAAAATCCTCAATGACAACAATCATGTTTTAGGAACCTGGTCTGAGGCTTCTGAATGGGTTGGAAAAAGTGGTTTCCCCATGCTAGAAAAGTCTGGCCTTCAATATTTTGCCTGGGTCTTCTCTCCTATTGCTTTTAGTCAGCTTTCGGCCAGAAAGAGTGTAGACATTGCAGAAGGTAATGTCATTACCCAACTTTTCACAGACCTTCCTTCAGCAAGGAAATGGCTGGATAGTAAATAGAAAGGCCCCGACTTACTTTTTTGTTAGTTCCATACAATGGGCTGTACAGGCCTGCAGATTAAAAAAGGGCACTTAGTTTTGCTGCCAGGAACAACAAAAGAAAATGACAAAAAGAATAGCCTATGTAGGATGCCTGGGTGTAATTGGCATCATCAGTACTGAATTCGGCGTAATTGGCATCTTGCCACAAATCGCCGCCCATTATCACATCACTATAGACAAAGCGGGCCTGCTTTTAAGTGCTTTTGCCCTGGTCATTGCTTTAACCGGTCCTTTTATGACCCTGGTCACTTCGGGTTACGACCGAAAAAAACTCATGTACAGCGCCATTGCTGTTTTCCTGATCACCGGTGTGGTATCGGCCATGGCGCCCCCATTCTGGCTGCTGGTCCTGGTTAGAATTTTACCTGCTTTTTTACAACCCGTATACATTTCCAATGCCATTGCAGCAGCAGTTTCCAGCGGTCATAAGAAACAAGAACACCAGCTTATGGGCATTGTACTTGGTGGTATTGCCATTTCTATGGTCACTACAGTTCCCTTTGCCACCTATATAGCTAGTATCTTTACCTGGAAGGCTTCTTTTATTGTTCAGACCTTTATCAGTGCAATGGCTTTTATTGCCATTCTGAAATTTATGCCGCCCATGCCCAGCCAGCAAAAGAAATCCTTTGGCAGCCAGCTAAAAATATTACGCATTCCGGCATTTCTAATCAGTGTGGCCATGAATTTCTTTATGATCTCTGCCTGGTTTTCCACGTACAGCTATTTTGCAGATTACCTGGGTAAAGCCAAAGAAATGGACCCTCAAATGGTGAGTTATATGTTGTTCTTATTTGGGCTTACCGGAATCGTTTCCAACTGGGTGGCGGGCAAAATGCTCGGAAAAAGTATCCCTAAAACCACGGCCTTTTTCCTCACTGGGACAATCCTGATCCCCATTGCCCTTTTTTATTCAGGAGCCAATACCTGGACAACGATTGCTGTAATTGCTTTATGGGGTTTTATGTATGCGCCTTGTTTTCTCAATGCGGCCGCTTACATGATTTCAGCTGCACCGGGTGCCCTTGAATTTGCCAATAGCCTGGCCGTATCCTTTGGCAATCTTGGTGTTACTACCGGAACTTTCCTGAGCGGACTGGTCATTGCCCGACAAGGTATTGTTTTTGCGCCCTGGGTGGGCATGTGTTTTGGTATACTGGCCCTGCTGATGATCCTGCTCCGGACCCAGATGGAAAAAAGAAAGCTTAAGCCTCAGCTACAACATTAAAGAAAATCCGTTCTACCTGCTCGCCGGTAGCGTTACTGCTTAAAGTTTCACTGTGCCTGTCTGTTTTGAGCACTTTAAACCCTGCCTGTGTGAGTAAAGCAAGCACCTGATCCAAATGATATAAATTAAAGCCAAAAGAAGTAAAAGGAAGACTTTCCATAAAATCCCGGTCTGCAAAAGTCAGGCAAAATTTCCCCCCAGGCCTTAATACCCGGTGTATTTCTTTGGCATAAACCAATGGCTCCGACCAGAAATACAAGGTATTCACTGTGAAAATTTTATCTGCATAATGATCGGCCATAGGAATGTGTGCTCCGTCAGAAAACAAAAAAAGGGCTTTCTTTTCTTCAACAGCCGCTGCATTGATTCTTGCAGCTTCCTGTACCATTGTTTGAGAAATGTCTACACCAATGTAATGAAGTCCGCTTGCCTTTTGGAGCAAATCCTGCAGGTGGCTGGCATTTCCAGGACCAATTTCCAGGACCTGTTCCCCACTTTGAAGATCCAGCGCTGCCATACTAGCGAGCGTCATACCCGCGTTGTTCTGGGCCATTTTTTCCGCAGTCCGAATGCCTTGTTCACCTTGTGGATGGCCCAACTGCCTGGCAATTGCTTTGAGTTCTTTTTCAGTTAGTTTTTTAGACATCTTTTGTGTGAAATAAATTTTCCGGGCAATATTAATTATTATTATTAAATCTTATTACCTTTCGGACATCTAATTTAAACCAATGAAACGATTACCCTTCTGCATTTTCCTGTTGTCTTTGATGGCCTGCAATAAAGAAAATGAAGATAAAGTTAAAACCATAGATAAAAATGGTTCCGTAGAAAGCAAAATCCATATTGAACATCTCAGCGACTCTCTGGATGTGATGAAAACCGAAAACATATACTGGATCAAAGGAACAGCTGTCAAAAAAGTCGTACACCTGGACACCATCCCTTCACTGGGTATGGCCAAAGAACAGGGAGAAGACAGTTCCGGGAAAGATACCACCCTGAATGTGAAGAAAAATTATCAGATCTTTATTACGGTGAACTAAAATGAAAAAATCCAGTGTAATCAAACTGGTGCTCATTACCGGGGCACTGGCTTCCTGTCATAAACCGAAACCCGAAGCAAGCTGGGACTCCAACGAAGTCTACATGCGTTCGGACAGTACTGCAAATTATACCCGTACGCAGGGGCATCACCTATCTCCTATTTTATGGTATTATGCCTTCAGGCCCTATGGCATGTATTATGGCGGACGTTACCACCATTCGGGCTATTATTCTTCCTCAATTTCTGAAAGTTCCAATATCGGACGTTCGGTCGCAAAAGGCGCAGCCATCAGAGGTGGTTTTGGAGGTTCTCATGCTTTTTCCGTTTCCTCTTAAGGACTAACCATAAATTACAAACAGATGAACAGAATTGCAATCAGCCCCAGGAACAACTGGCAGGCTGCTGTAGAAAAATTAGGCTTTGGTTTTCATACCGCTGAGGTCCCTTACTGGAAAGAAGATGCTTATTATGAATTCAGCCTGGCTGAAATCACCAAAATAGAACAGGCTACTGCTGAACTCTGGTCCATGTGCCTGGAAGCAGTTCAATATGTCATAGACCATCAGCTGTATGCAAAATTTGCCATTCCGGAAAAAGCAATTGCGGCTATTGAAAAAAGCTGGAATGAAGATGCACCTGCCATTTACGGCCGCTTTGATTTTGGTTTTGATGGCAAAGACCTGAAGCTTTTTGAATTTAATGCAGATACACCTACTTCTTTGTTTGAAGCAGGCATCGTACAGTGGTTTTGGCTTCAGGATTACGCGGCCCATAAAGACCAGTTCAATTCAGTTCACGAAAGACTGATTGATTACTGGAAATACCTTAAACCCTATTTGTATGATGGCATTCTCCATTTCAGCTGCGTAAAACAAAGCTTGGAGGACCTGACAACCGTAGAGTACCTGCGGGATTGCGCCATACAGGCCGGAATTGAAACCAAACTGATTTTTATAGATGACATTGGCTGGGACCAGGAAGAAGGTGAGTTTATTGACCTGGAAGATCAGGAAATAAAAAACATATTTAAACTTTATCCATGGGAATGGATGGTGAATGAGCCTTTCTTTGATCAGCTGCTCGCTAATCCGCAAATGTACTGGATAGAGCCCGCCTGGAAAATGATTCTTTCCAATAAAGCTTTATTGCCCGTATTGTGGAAACTCTTTCCAAATTGCCCTTACCTGCTGGAATCTTATTTTGAAAAGGAAAATAGTCTGACAGACTATGTTAAAAAACCGCTTTACTCCAGAGAAGGTGCCAACATCAGCATTGTAAAAAACGAACACATTATCCAGCAGAGCAAAGGAGTGTATGGTAAAGAAGGTTATATCTGTCAAAAATTATATGACCTGCCCCGTTTTGAAGGCAAAATTCCGGTGATTGGTTCCTGGGTCATTGGTCAGCAGCCTGCAGGCATGGGCATCCGCGAAGACGACAGCCTGATCACAGGAAATACCTCCTGTTTTATTCCACACCTGATTAACAACTAACTGAACAGTTTTGCCACCCCATAAGCCGCACTTGCAGCCAGAGCACCGATGATCATCACCTTAAAAGCGCCTTGTAATAAAGGTTGTCCGGTCACCTTGCTTTTAAAAAAACCAAATAGAAACAAACTGATCAGTCCGATGATGGAGGAATATTTCAATCCTTCTGAAGGGCTGTCGGTAAAGAAATAAGGCAGCAGCGGGATCAGGCCGCCTATTGCATAGGAAGCCCCAATGGTGGAGGCACTGTTGCGGGCGCGATTGGGATTGGGTTCCTCCAGGCCAAGTTCATATTTCATCATAAATTTCACCCATTTGTCCTTATCCCTGGACAGCTCTTCTGCCAGCAAGGTTTGGGACTCTGGAGAAAAACCATACTCCGCAAAAATATCTTTAATCTCCTGCTTTTCCTTTTCCGGAACATGTTCCACTTCCTGGTATTCCCGTAAAAGCTCCGACTGGTAGTGTTCCTGTTCTGTTTTGCCCGCCAGATAGCCCCCCAGCCCCATGGCAATACTGCCCGCTATAATTTCAGCAACACCAGCAGTGGTAATAATGGAATTGTGGCTTACCGCACTGCTCAGACCTGCCGCCAGGGCAAAAGGAACAGTCAAACCATCACTGATCCCAATAACGATATCTGTTATAAAATCTGAACTTTTAAGGTGTTTTTCCTGATGCTCCATATGTCAAAAATCAGCTATATTATGCACCAATCAAAATCCAGGCAGCAATACAGAACAGGATCAATTCCACACAGCTGCTCCTATTTTAATTATTACCATTCTCGTTTACTAAAAAACACAATCTATAACTACCATTTTATGGCTATATATCAAAAAAACAAAACTTTAAAAAACAACAATCAGTAAAAAACACCATTTTAACTCCATTTAATACCTTTTATCAGAAAGCGAAAACCTGTACCTTTGATATAGATTAAAGAGCAGAAAAAATGAGGTACAACATACCTGTTTATGACATCAATACTTTCGAGGAATATAAAAATCAGGGTATTTTTGTAAGCAGGTTTGGTTATTATTCAAAAAACCACAAGCATCTGCACACGGCACACCGACATTCTTTTTATCACCTGGTTTACTTTACCAAAGGAAGCGGAAAACAACATATAGATTTTAAACGTTTTGAAGTCAAACCCGGACTGATTTATTTTATGATTCCCGGGCAGGTCCACAGCTGGGATTTTGAAACAGAACCCGATGGTTATATCATTAATTTTTCCAAGGACTACTTCAGTTCCATGCTACTGAACCCGGCCTATTTGGATCACTTTTCGTTTTTTAGCGGAATCCCCGAAAGACAGGTACTGGAAATTGACGGGGACACCGCCCAAAAACTAAACTACCTTTTTGAACAAATACTTAAAGAAGGCATCGTACAGCAGCAATTTGAAGACGACCTGGTCCGTACCCTACTCCTGCAGATCTTTATTTATGTGAGCAGGACCCATGAAAAACCAGCCGGACAATCTGGGAATTCTTACAGCCATACTTTGTTAAAAAACTTCCTGGCCCTGATAGAAAGCAATTATGTACAGCTTAAGTTTCCTAAACAGTATGCAGAACTGTTGTACATTACCCCCAATCACCTCAATGCTTTGTGCAACGACCTTTTGGGAAAAGCGGCTGGAGAGCTGATCCGGGAAAGGATCATATTGGAAGCCAAACGTTTATTGATCAATCTTGACCTGAGCGTTTCGGAAATCTCCGAACGGTTAAATTTTAACGATCAAAGTTATTTTATTAAATTCTTCAAAAAGTACGAAGAAACTACTCCGGATAAATTCAGAAAACAAAACACGCAATAAAATGGAAAGCACTAAAAACACACCGCAAACCCTTCACATCTCTCAATGGCATGCCTTTTCTAATGCAAAATGTCCAAGGTGCCGTGTGGGGAAAGTCTTCGACGGACCGACCTATGGCTTTAAAGTACAGAAAATGAACGAAAACTGCCCGCATTGCGGACTGAAGTTCGAAAGAGAACCTGGTTATTTTTATGTTTCCATGTTTGTCAGCTATGCGATGAATGTTGCGGAAATGGTGACCATCAGTGTGGCGGCCTATATTCTGGGACTGGCCCTGGTTTATGAAAATTTATGGTACTTTGCGGGCTTGCTGCTTGTTGGGGTTTTTCTGTTCTCTCCATTCAATTACCGTTACTCCAGAATGGTGCTGTTGTACTGGCTGTCCCCTGGTTTACATTACGAACCCGAAAGAAGTGCCCTCAAAAAGTAAAAACTCTTCTTTCAGATTGTAAGTTTTTGGCATAAAATTAGTTACATCGTCGTATATTAGTTTTATGAACAAAAAAATACTGATTTTTGATGACGATCAGCAGGTTCTGAATGCGCTCAGTGACGTTCTTGATTATGCAGACTGGGACCTGGTTCTGGTCAGCCGCGGGCTCCATGCACTGGAGGTCATCGAAAAAGAGCAACCCAATCTGATTTTAATGGACATCCTGATGGGCGACAGCGACGGCAGGGTCATTTGCAAAAACATTAAAACCAATGCGGCCCTGAGGCATATTCCGGTCATTCTCATTTCTGGTTCCCCAGAACTTGCAGATACACTAAAACAAGAACATGCACCGGATGACATTGTGGCCAAGCCTTTTAACATCGGAGATCTGGTCGATAAGGTTTATTTCCAGCTGGAATTACAATAGAACTTTAGACTGCAGGAAATCAAAATAAAGTTGCTCGTCTTCAAACAATTCTTTTCCTTCCAGCATATAGGCCCCCAATAAATATTCCTTTGCTTTCTGCTCGTTTCCCAGATGGAAATAACATTGCCCCAAACGGAGCAGGATAAAGGGATTTGCCTCTTCCGGTCCATAAATTTGATAAGATCTTTGCAGATTGCCAGCCCCTTCTTCATAATCCATCAGGCTAAAATAGGCATCACCAATGGAAGCAGTTAACCAGCCTGTGGCTTCCCACTTGTCCTTTGGTTCAGGGACAACCTCCAGGGCTTTACTAAACCAGTCAATGGCATGTACATAATTGGCATTGTCCATTTCATCATTGCCTTTCTGGGCATATTGATTAATTTCTTTTTGCTGCTCGCTTGTCAGCTCTTCCAGTACAGCACTTTTTGGTGTGTTCACGGCATTTGCAGTCATGATTTTGATTTTAAGTTTTCAACAGGTCAAACCATTATAACGAGCATCAATTATAATTATTTCATAAACAAGCACTTATTAAATTTAAGGCTTTTATTCAAACAAAAAAAATATTAATTTGTTTTATCTAAGCATTTTATACCATCTACCTAACCTATGGCCAAACAAATTAAGCCAATAAAGTGTCCGCAATGCGGAAGTACGGACAAAACTGAATTAAGACCCGATTTTTTTAGATGCAACAACTGCAATACGGAGTATTTTTTAGACAATGACGATATAAACATCAATTATAATCACAATTACACCCACAGCTTTGGTAGCGCCACCAATAAACAAGCCAGAACAGTCGCTATTGGGGCAGTGATCGTTTTTGCACTGGCCATTATATTCGGGGGAATATTACCTGCGGTCCTCTCCAGCAGTACAAAATCTACCTACAGTACATCAGAAAGTGGGAAGACCGTAGTTAAAGAAAAAAAATATTATGCCAGCCGCTATCAAGGTTATCCTTTTGTACGCAGTGGTACTGATCAGGCCCTGATCCTTTTTGTCGAAAACCGGAATTACAATTCAAACAGTGATAAGTCAAAAGAAGGAGTTTACTTAACTTATTATAATGTTCAGAAAAAAGAAATTGAATCTGAACAGAAACTGGATGATGAAAAACTTTCGGGCAGTGATGTCAAACTCCGCAAGTTTAGTGATGGCAGTTTATACCTGATTGTAAATAAAACCGCCATTTATAAAATAGATGAAAAAGACCTCAAACTGAAAGATGCCTACAAGGACCTTTTCAGCGTACAGCCTGAACTTCAAGTGGGTGTGGCCACGATCGATTTTGTATACGATGACCAGGGTGATGGTCTGGTTATTTTGACCAATGACGGGAAAAATTACACCTATTACCCTCTTGTTAAAAAAATCTATTCCAAAGAACGCATCTATGACCAGATGACCGGTTTTAAAACCCTTCTTCCCGGAGCAAAGGATGCGGTATATTATACCTTCACCTCTTCCAGTTCTGAATACCCGGAGGAAAAAAGGCAATTGCTAAAAATTGCTTATAAAGACAACCTGGGGGGGCCTAAATCCATGAGAACCAGCATCAGCTGGGGTAAAGATTATGGAGGCTCAGGTATTTTCACAGACAGGGATCCTTATAAAAAAGTACTCGTGGGACATTATGCAAAAGAAAGTGGAAGAATCCTGAGTTGGAAAGACCTGACACCGGGCCGCCTGTATTTCGATCCAAAAGTACTTTATTCAGATGAGCATAACCTCATTATACAATTCAACAACAGTGCAGCCCCATCCAGCCCTAAGAGCATACAAAAACTCAATACCGATACAGGCGCAGTGGAATGGACGGTAGCTATAGATCAAAGGTACATTAGCTACATCATCCCATTGAAAAGCGGCTTTCTGGCCAGCTTTATCAATGGAGAGATCATGACGATTAATGCCGCAGGCAAAATGACAGATAATTACAAATTGGATTAGAAATTATGGGAATAGCAAGCTTTTTTAAAAGACAATTCAGTTCGGTTATCGAATGGACTGATCAGCAGCCGGAAGTATTATTGTATAAATTTCCTGCCGTCACAGACGAAATTAAAAATGCCAGTAAACTGGTCGTTTCCCCTGGACAAGGTTGTTTACTGGTCTATGAAGGTAAAATCACCGATGTCATTACCGAAGAAGGCATCTATGACCTGGAAACGGATAACCATCCCTTCATCACCAATCTGGTCAAACTCAGACAGCTTTTTGAAAGCGAGCATAAAATGCATTTGTATTTTTACCGAAAAGCAGCTGCGCTGAACCAGCCCTGGGGCACCCCTTCTCCTATAAAATACATGGACAGTCAATATAATATTCCTGTCGAACTGGGGATGTATGGCAATTACAGCATGCAAATCAGTAATGCGGTTTTACTGTTCAAAGACCTGATCGGTTCTAAAAACCTCTATACCACTACTGAATCAAAAAACCTGTTGCTTTCCAGACTGCCTCAAACCATTATCTCTACCCTGGCCCAGTCAAAACTTTCTTATCTGGATATTGATGCAGCCCTGGACAAACTTTCACAGACCTTACAACAAAAGCTCAATGCAGAATTTGAAAGTCTTGGTTTACAATTGCTCAATTTTAAAATCCAGGGGACTTCATTTGATCAGAAAACCCAGGAAAGGGTTGGAAAAATTGCCGACATCACCGCAGAAAGCAGGGCAGCAGCCGAAGGCGGGCTCTCCTATCTTGAAATAGAAAAGCTAAAAGCCTTAAGAGATGCCGCGCGCAATGAGGGGGGAATAGCCGGTGCAGGTGTACAGCTTGGCTTTGGGCTGGAAATGGGAAAAGTACTAAATGACAAAAAAGAAGAAATCACCGCAGTACATGACCAGACAGACCCTGTCGTCCAGCTAAAAAAACTGAAGTTATTACTGGACGAA
Organism: Pedobacter nutrimenti; assembly: GCF_003208655.1. Lineage (GTDB taxonomy): Bacteria > Bacteroidota > Bacteroidia > Sphingobacteriales > Sphingobacteriaceae > Pedobacter > Pedobacter nutrimenti. The sequence continues at coordinate 846,724 of NZ_QKLU01000001.1, forward strand.
GGTATTTTGACCCAGGAAGAGTTTGACGGCAAGAAAAAAGAAATTTTAAACAAAATGTAAAAGGCTTATGAAAAAGTTTATAGGAATCGTTGCCGTACTGATCGGACTGGCCTTTTTTACGCTGTTGATCCTGCGCATCTGGAACATACAGATTGTAGAATGGGTAGATGTGATGCGTTCGGGCTTTAGCCTGATTGTCCTTGGGATTGCGCTTTTGTTCCTTTGCGTAGTCTATTATACTTTTTTCAAAGAAGACCGTTCTTATCATAAACAAAGCGGAAAACGGGCGCATCCAAAATACTAGGCACCTGTTTCGTTTTCCATTTGTTTGATGATTTTTACAACCTCCTCTTCGGTTGAACGCAGTTTTGTCTGACAAAAAGTAATCAGATCAGAAGCTCTTTTTACTTTTTTTGCCAAAATATCTACTGAAACAGATTCTGTTTCAATTTCTTGTGCAATCTCTGCCAGCTCTTGATAAGCAAGCTCATAAGTCATTTCTTTTTCCATTATTTTTTCGTTTTAGAGGTCACTATGGTTTCCATTTCAGCGTCAGCCAACTGTATGGTCAACGCTGTTCCTTCAGCAATCTGGTCTGCACTAGAGATAATTTCACCATTCATTTTTACAATCGCAAAGCCCTTGTTTAAAATATTCTCCGGGCTCATGAGCTTTACCAGGGACTGATAATGGTCAAGCTGTCCGTTTTTATGTAAAAAATAGAGCCTGCTGGCTGATTTGAGTTGTGTTTTCAGCTTTTCCAATGCATTTTTTTGATCATTAAGGATCATTTTAGGCTGCACCAGTAAAAGTCCTGAAAGGGACAACAAATTGCTCCGGTGGCCATGGATTAAATTCAGAACATCCCTGCCCAACTGGTATTTCAAATCCGTTAATGTCCTGCTGTGCAGGGAAAACAGCTGTTGTGTTTTAATCAGCAGCGACTGCTGCCTGTTTAAAAGTTTCTCCTCAAATCCCCTGTTGTGGGCAATCAGCATTTCTGCGGCCTTGGTTGGGGTTTTGGTAGAGCTATGGGCCATTAGGTCCACTATTGTTTCGTTTTTTTGATGTCCTATACCTGTAATGACAGGAATTGGAAATTTAGCAACGGCCCGGCTCAGTTCATAATTGTCAAAAATCAGAAAATCACTTTGCGCCCCTCCGCCCCGGATGATGACCAGCACGTCATAGTTTTTTCCTGAATTAAAAACTTCTATTAATTTATTCAAAAAAGGCCTGGCATTCAATTCGCCCTGCACCTTTGTAAAATAAGGTTCAACTTTAAACAAATATTTAAAAGGATTGTGTTCCAGCGTGTGTACAAAGTCCTGGTATCCGGCAGAAGTATCTGAAGAAATGACCGCGATATGCTGTAATACAGCCGGGAATGGCAACTGGCTGTTTTTTGTAAAATAAAAGTCCCCTTCTTTGCGGATAAAACCAGGGTTTTCTGCAAGCAAGCGCTGCAGTGTTGCATTCCGCTGCTGTTCAAACTGCCCCAGGGTAAAATTGGTGTCAATATCCAAAAGGCTTAGCTGTAAACCAAAAGCAGGGCTATATTCTACAGCAACCTGTACCAGCACCTGAATGTCGCTCTTAAATTTCTGCCCCGTCGCTTTTTCAAAATTCATAAGGTTCACCGCTGCATTGCCCCAGGCTTTCGCGGCTATTCTGGCCAGAATTCTGGAAGAAGACTTCTCTTTTTCAATCAGTTCAAAGTAATGATAATTTGTCTCTGCTTTAAAAGTATGGTTGCTGACGTCAGCAATCACCCAATACTGTCGCCCCTGAAAGCTGTCCTGGATGCTTTGCTGAATCTGGCGGGTAAGATCGGATAATTTTAGAGGTAAAACAGGGCTCAAGGGCTTTATCACATTTAGGTCTAAAGTTAATCATTCCAAAACAAATACAGGATTTAAACCGTTATTAGCCTATATTAATTCCTAAACTTTATGGGCAGAAGTTCCGCTACACTTATAGGTTTCCTGGCAGGTATTGCAGCAGGTGCCGCAATTGCTTTATATCTAAAATCAAGTTCCGATCCTGAAGAAATCAGGGAAATGCCGCTCCCATTCCGGGACCTGGGCAACAGGGTCAGTGAAAGGGTAAATACCAGTATCAGAAACCGTTTCGTTAGAGATTCAGAAGATTTCGAAGATCATGTAGAGCACATATAACTAAGCTATCCCCCTGGAAAAGCGTGCAATCCAGTTGTTTAATCTTGCATGCTTAAACAACCAGTTGAAAAGAAATATGCCTGCAAAGGCGGTGCAAATTCCGGCCAGGACATCCAGTACGTAATGGTGACTGGTATAGACCGCGGTGAACCATATCCCAATCATGACCACAGCAAAAAAGACATTGATCAGGCCCAGCTTATTTTTAAGACCATAATACAAAACAATTACCGGATAGGAAGAATGCAAAGACGGCATTGCCGCAAATACATTGGAGCCTTTACTGTAAATAGACTGGAACAGAGAGAAATTGAAAAACCTGTCAAAGCGGATCAAGCCGCCTGTATTGCCAGGGGTATGTGCGATAAATTTAAAACCATGCAGTTGTACATACCAGGGAGGTGCAGCCGGAAAGATGTAATACACCACAAATCCCAATAAATTGACCAGCACAAAAGTCAAGGAAAACAACAGAAACTGCTCCCGGTTCCTGAAAAACAAATACGCTGCAAAAGCCAAAGGGACAGGGACCCACATCAGGTAAAAGAAACCCGTTGTTACATCTATCAGCGTATTGCTGTGGGCGAGCCAATATTCATTCGGCGTCAACAGGCTTCCCCCACTATGAATTCCAAAAATATGCTTTTCCAACTGATAAAGCCCTTCTATGCTCACCTGCTGATAACGGTAATTTGGAAAAGCCTTCATGTAATCGAACAGTATCCAGTAAACGATAAAGATCGAAAAACCCAGAATAAATTTCCGGGTTGCATCTGAGGCATAAAAGCAGCCGTTAAAAATGGCAATAAGCACCAGCTGATCGGATTTAAATCCAACCAGAACGTAAGAAAGCAGCAAATAAAAAATGGAAACGGCTGTGGTTGCTATTAAATTTTTAGCGGTAAAAAGTGGCAGCTTAACCGGTAAATTTTCAGACATCCTTTTTCTTTAAAAAATTGGAGCCTAAAATTTTATCCCAGATGTCTGAACTCACCCCATATCCTTTGGTCGAATCTGAATAATGGTGCAGCATATGGTGTTGCTTTAATTTTTTCCAGAAGCCACTTTTAAAATTCGCATGGTGCAAGGCATAATGCGTCATATCGTATACCAGGTAGCCTCCAATAAAACCAATAAAAAAGGCATCATTCGTTCCGGCCGGCAACAAATATTTAAACAGAAAATAAAAACCCAGGGCCAGAGGGATACTTGCTGAAGGTGGCATCACCAGACGTTTTGCATCATTAGGGTAGTCATGGTGTACCCCGTGAAAAATAAAATGTATTTTTTTGCCCCACTCCGATTTGGGATAAAAATGAAAAACGTAACGGTGCAGCACATATTCGGTAAACGTCCAGACAAAAAGGCCAAGCAGCAGGTAACCGGCAAAACTCAATATGCCCATATTCAACTCGAACAATGCTTTCCAGCAGAGGTACAATATCACAGGTACGTACACAATCAGCGGTACATAAAAACTAACTTTTGATAAACTTTCTAAAAATCCACTTTTGAACATTCTGATAGACTCAGAAGAATTCGAAACAAAATTTTTCTTCATTGGTATTTATTTTTATCTGCATTTTAAACCAGGATACCAGTCTAAAACCCAGAAGGGGGGTAAATTATTCAAATCACAAACAGGGGAACAGCTAAACCTTTAAGCGCTCTGTAACCGGTGTATCTGTTCCGGCATGGGTACCCTTCACTTCAACATATTTCACATTCGGTACCCAGAAAGAACCGCCTTCAATTCTCACAAAAATTCTTTCCAGTTCAATTTTTTTATTGTTGACCGTTACGTAAACATGATATTTTTTATCCTGCTCTGATCGCATCAAATACATAGGGAACTTTTTGTAGGACACAAAATGAAGTTTGTACTGATCGTTTCCAATCGCTTCCGAGCGGATCCCATAAGCAAATTTACGTTGTATATAATTCAGGTCTTTTTTTTCACCATTGTCCTGATACCGGATCCAATACACCTTAATCGGCTCCTCTTTATCCACCTCTCCTTTCGAATTGACATTCAGCTCACAGATAATGGTATTGGTATTCGGGTCACGCTGTAAATAAAAAAGCTGATTGGCAATGCCCTTGGGCGTAGGAAACTTCAAAGGAGAAGGATCGCTTTTATCCTGGGCATGCCCTACTGAAACCTGAGCAAAAACAGAACTGATCAGCAAACCGGCAATAACTAAAACTTTTGTGCCTTTAAAAGAATTTTTCTGTTGCTGGTCCCTTAACATCAGTGCTTTTTTTGCATCTCTTAAACGGTTAATCGCAGTGATATTGGTCATAAAGGCCATAATGGTAATCGGGATGGTGAAAATAGACATGGTTTCAAAAACGTGAAAGGAAATCCCCGGAACATAAATTTTGTAATCACCTCCTATAAAATGTCCGGTTACCCCACAAGCGATGGCCACCACACCTATGGTAATCACACGCTCCGGGCGTTGCATCAGCCCGCCCTTGCATTCAATGCCCAAGCCTTCAGCCCTGGCCCTGGTGTAGCTCACCATCATTGAACCCATCAATGCAATAAAGGCAAAAAGAGAACTTAGAAAATAATGATGGGAAACCAGGTAATAACAAATGCCCAAAAACATAATCAGTTCACTGTAACGGTCCAGCACAGAATCATACAGGGCCCCAAAGGTGGAGCTCATGTTTCCCAAACGGGCGACCTGGCCATCGAGCATATCAAAAAGGCCTGCAAAAAGCACCAGTGCTCCGCCCCATCCTACAAAAGAAAGGTCCCCTCTGTTGCTTCTTTCAGCACCGAATATAAAAATTACCGCAACGCCAATATTTAAAATCAAACCAATAGTCGTCACCGCATTGGGGGTCAGTCCCATACGGATCAGCCCTTTTACAAAAGGGTTAATCACCACATAAATCCCTTGCTGAAGACGATCTCTTAAAGTTATAGCAGCCATCTATTCTTTATTATTTTTTTAAAAATCAAATTTCACCCTTGCACGCACCCCATATTTGGATACCACAGGATGATCCAGGTAACTAAACCTTCGCACCATATCCACCCTTAAAATTTTAAAGATGTTTCCAATTCCCACACTTCCTTCCATATAAGGCTCTTTACCTAAAGAATAAGTGGTGGCCACGCCTGCGCTGTTTACCGGAAAGCTCAGCAGAGAAGGGTCATTGACCGGATTATTCTCATTCCTGATCCCACCGTAAAGGATTTTAAAGGAAACAATCTCTCTTAATTTTAATTTCTTTAACAAAGGTATTTTATTAAAGAAGAATCCGTTGAAATTTTGATCAATATTTACACTCGCATAATGATCCGAGACAAATTCAAGGAAATTCATCAGGTTATAAGAGTTCAGCTGGTAAGCATAAGTCTGGTTCGCCCGGTGAATGTCCATTAAAGGGAAAGGTATTTTTCCAAAAATATAGCTTCCCTCTGCTGTGATGTCGGCATAACCGAGCTGCGAAAGGTAAAACCGTTTGTCTATGCTTCCGGAAATGTTATGATAGTTGTAGTCTCCTGCAAATACCCCTTTTAAACCGGCAGTGTAACGCAGGTTAAAGATCGGGTAACGGTCAAAAATTGGAATCCTGTATATTTTTCCCTGGTAGAATTTCTCATTTGGTGCATAACGAAGGCCAACGGTTAATTCGGTGGTATTTAAATGGTCCACCACATTGGGCTGGCCATTTACAATATTGTTAAAATAAAGACTTCCTCCGGGTTTCTGGTTCCATTTTTTGAAAAGTACATTGATTGAAAAATGGTTTTCAAATTCATTCATGAACTCCAGTCTGTAAAAGTCATTGTACAGGAGCATATTGTTTTCCCCTCTTTTGAAAGACAGCAAAAAGTTATCTTCCTGCACAAACTGCAGCTCTTGTCCCGGAATTTTGGTATCCCGCTGAAAACTTCCCCTAATGTATTGCTGAGGAAAAGAATAAATAGATTTATTGTTCAAAGAATAAGTGGCACTTAAAAAGTACTTCCATTTCTCATCCTTGAAACCATAAGCGGCATAGGTCTCAAAATAATACCTTTTGCTCAATGCCGGCGTGGTCCTTCCTCCAAGACGCAGTCTTAAACCTTCGGTGCTGTTAAAACTGTAAAAAGTGTTTACCGGCCCAACCTCAAAAGGTCCAAAGTCTTTGTAACCGGCAAACAATAAGGTCACCAGGTCCATGGTCTTTTTAAAAGAACTCATTTTGGACAGGGTATCAATATTCTTGTAAATTTTCAGGTTGGCAGCAGTTAAAGTATCCAAACGGTTTTCCGTCCAGTATTGCTCCGAACGTTTATCTGCCTCGGGTACAATGGCAACCTTTGGTCCCTGAAAAACACTTTCCGGTTGCTTTACATTGATCTGATAATCTTTAACGGTAACCGTTCTTTCTCCTGTAAAACCACCACCTTTGTTTTTGTTGATCCCAAAATCCATTAGCAAACGGGTTTTACTCAGGTAATAACGGTCATCAGGTGCCTTATCAAAATCCAGCTTTACTTCCATTGCCCGTACAAAGTTCAGGTTAATGTTTTTGTTGACCGTTAAAAAAGCATCCTGAACCGCATAACGCCCATCCATTGTAATGTAAATCTTTCCTTCAAACAAAATATCGGTATTGTTCCTTGGAATAAAGGACAACTCGATCAGCTGAGGACTATGTGTTTTAATGGTATCTGTGATAAAAAACTTATAAAATGTTGGGGAAGCATCCGCAATTGGGCTTAAAAACTCATTGCTCAGCAGCGAAATATTATTATCATAAATATTAATGTGCGCATACATCCGCTCAAAATACTGGCTCAAACCTTTATTATCAATCAGCGGGCTGTTGTAGTCTACTGTTTTTTCACCCAGGATAATGGTTTTGTTTTTCTCCGGGTTCTTGTTAAAATAGTTCTGGGAAAGCTTTTCTTCAATGAAAATAGGAAGGATGTTTTTACCTCCTATTTTTGATGAATCCTGCTCCTCAAAAAGAAACTGGTATTTACGGAACAGCCTTTTATTTTTAAATTTCTCAGAAAGATTGCTCATCGAAAAGATCATCTTTTCATATTGCTTAAACTGGACCTGGTCATAGCTTTCCATACGGTTGGCTTCCTTATGGTCAATGACCTTACGGATCAGCTCTACAGCAGGGTTCCCTTTGTTTTTATAAGATGGCCTTTTACCCCGGCTGATCACCACCTCGTTCAAAGAAGTGGCCTCCGGATCCAGTTTTACCATTATGTTCTGGCTTTGACCCGCTTTAATGTCAACCAGTTTAGTTTTGTAACCTACAAAACTGAATTGCAACTGGGTATGGCTTTCTGAAGTGCTGATGCTAAACTTTCCATCACCGTCTGTTTTGGTAATGATATTGGTTCCTTTAAACAACACCGTTACATAAGGCAGCGGGTCTTTATCCTTGGAATCGGTGACCACACCGGAAACTACGGTTTGGGCCGATACAGACCATGCCGTCAGGGGCAGCAGCAGTCCGAGTATATATATGATTCTATTGATCTGTTTCTTCATGGGTGTAAATTGCTTATGCGAATACAAATTTCTTTTGCATCAGGTAATTATACGTTACCCCTACGGTACAGGTAACGATAATTTTAGATATAATATAGTTAATATTTAAATAATGTGTCACCAGATAAACCCCTGATGTGGTTAATAGTAAGTTTCCGCCCCAGACCATAATGTACTTTAAGATCTGGTGATGGACCCTTTTATGTGCAGCTCCGAATACCCAATGTCTTCCCATACTGAAATTAATAATTCCGCCTACCGTTGTACCGGTTGCACTACCGAGCACATACCAGAAGTGCAAATACTGCGTACAGACTAATGTGGTAAGAAAGTCAAAGATTGACGCCGATAAAGAGGCGACCTGAGCCTTTAAAAAAGTCGCCATATTTAAGTGATTCTAAGTTTTAAAATAATTTGTAAAAGGATGTTCGCATAAATTCCGGCAAGGATATCATCAAACATCACCCCCCAGCCTCCGGGAAGTTTTTCCAGTTTACGGATATATAAGGGCTTTACAATATCAAAGAAGCGAAAAAGGACCAGTCCGATCAGTACATTAACCGGGGTAACCGGTACCCATAATAAAGCGATGCACATCCCTGCTACTTCATCAATCACGACCCGTTGGTGGTCTTTGCCCCAGATCACCTCTACTTTATTTGCAGACCAGATCCCTAAAAGAGAAATCGCCAGGGTAATCCCCAGCGCAGGTAAAAAATGGGCACCCCCAGACTGGGTCATATACCAGACCAGACAAGTCACCGCTGCAGCAGCAGTGCCCGCTCCTTTTCCGATATAACCTATGCCAAAGCTGGTCGATGTAATTTTATGAAACAACATTCAGGTGCACTTATTATTAATACGCTTATAACCAATGATTTGTTTTATACCATTTCAGGGTTTCTGTCAATCCCCGTTCCAAATTAAACCTGGGCACATATCCCAAATCATTTTTTACATTTTTTATACTGCAGGCCCAGTTTACCGCAGTAAGTTCTGCCATTTTTTCTTTATTCAGGGCAGGAGTGTCTTTACTTCCCCTGTACATCATTTCCATTAAAGAAGCCAGGGCATCTACCGCTCCTACCGGTAAATGGAATTTAAACGTTTTTTTATGGAGCAAGTTTTTTGTCAGGTCCCCTAAGGCGTACCTCCCATAAACTTCTCCATCAGAAACATTATAGCTTTTGTTAATCACACCCGATCCCAAGGCTTTCACAATGAGACCTGCAAGATCTTTAACATATACAAAACTCAGCTGCTGAGGAAAACTGCCAATATAAGGCTCCAGTCCCCTGCTGATGCTTTTAAACAAAATAAAAATATCCTTTTCTCTTGGCCCGTATACCGCTGTTGGTCTGATGACCACCAGGGGTAGACCCGGTATTTCCTTTAAAAATTGTTCGGCAAGCAATTTACTTTTACCATAACTGGTTACCGGCCTGGCGGATGACAATTCTTCAATTTCCCCGGATAAATCCTTTAAAGGGCCCATTGCCGCCAGACTGCTCACAAAAACAAACTTTTCAAGACCATCACCCAATGACATCGCTGCCTGTGCCAGGTTCCTGGAATATTCTGCGTTCACTTTATTGTAAATGTCTGTCGTCTTTGCTTTGGTAATCCCTGCCGCATGAATGATATAGGGATACTTTTTTTCTTCAATTTCTTGTTTCAAGGCATCGACCGAAGAAAAATCCAGATTTACATACTGGATCGGAAGGCCCTCCAGGTGCTTTACATTACTACTGGGACGTAAAGCTGCATACACCTCTAATCCTGCGGCCAGGGCCTCAGTAATCAGGTGGTAGCCGACAAAACCGCTTGCACCAGTAATTAACACCTTTTTCTTCATATCGCTTTTTCCAGGATCCTGTATTTCCTGTACAACTCCCCACCAATCTGCTCAATCGGCTTATTGATCATTTCATTATGGTCCAGGGTCCAGGAAGCCTCTGCATAGGTCATTTTCTTTTTTTGGAAAGACTGAATGATCCGGCCATACAAACAGGCTTCTATACCCATTTTACGGTAACCATCTACCACACCCAGTAATAAAATCCGGATGCCTTGTATTTTACTCTTTTGGGTCAATAGTTTAAACAAACCTGTTGGAAACAACCTTCCTCTTTTGATTTTTATCAAAACCTGGTTGATGTCAGGAACCGCCAAAGCGAAACCCACAATTTTCCCTTCCTGTTCTGCCAACAGACAAAAATCAGGGTCCAGGATCATTTTTAAATCTTTTGCCGTATAATCAAATTCATCGGGTGTCATCGGCACAAAACCCGTGTTCTTGTCCCAGGCTTTGTTGTACACTTCCCGGATGGCTTCCGCTTCCTTATTAAAATTCTTAACCTCAATTTTGCGGATAATAATATTGCTTCTGGTGAGCCTTTCTTCAAGGGCAGTAACCAGTTTGGAAGAACGGTCATTGTAATTGCCTGCCGTAAAACGGTAAGCCCTTAAATCGACCTTTTTATGAAAACCGGCAGTTTCCAGCAATTGTAAATAATAAGGTTTGTTGTAAGGCATCATGGCTACCGGAGGGCCATCAAAGCCCTGGATCAGTAAAGCACAGATTTCGTTGGTTGAAAAATTCACCGGTCCGATCATACTGTCCAGTTTTTTATCCTTCAACCATTTTGCCGCAGTATTCAACAACAGGTCCGCAGTTTCCTGATCGTTATAACAATCAAAAAAACCAAAGAAGCCATCGTTGGCTCCATTTATGGTATTGTGGTTGTTGTTTTGAATGGCAGCAATTCTGCCCACAACCTTGTCTCCGTCATAGGCAAGAAAGGTTTGCAGGGTAGAATGCTTAAAAAAAGGATGTTTTCCCGGGCTTAGCAAATCCCTTTGTGCAATAAATAATTCAGGCACATAGTTCGGGTCCTGTTTATATAATTCGTGTGGAAAGTCAATAAAAGTTCCAAGTTCCTTCTTGCCATTAACGGCAACTATACGTTTCATCAGTTTTTATTTATTGTGGTTCGTTTGCCGGGTGAATCCGTTGAGGACCGAAATAACCATGCCCATAGCGTTCAATGGTCATCTCAATCCTGCGAGATTATAAACTAACTTTAACTGGAGTCAGCTGTACTTCTTTAAAAGCCTCATACAATTTATCCACAGCTTCTTCAATCTGTGCAAAAGTATGTGTGGCCATCAAAGAAAATCTGATCAGAGAAGAATCCGAAGGAACAGCCGGAGAAACTACCGGATTTACAAAAATCCCATTGTTGTGAAGAATGTTTGTAATCTGGAAAGTTTTATCGTTGTCTCTGATGTATACAGGGATAATCGGGCTGTCTGTCGCCCCAATATCAAAACCAGCTTCTAAAAGTAATTTTTTTGCATAATTGGTATTGTCCCAAAGTTTATCAATTCTTTCCGGTTCTGATTCAATAATATCCAGTGCGGCGATCACACTTGCAACTGCGCTTGGAGGCATACTTGCACTAAACATTAATGAACGGGCCCTGTGTTTAATATATTCAACAGTCTGCTCGTCGGCTGCAATAAAACCACCCAATGAAGCCAGGGATTTACTGAACGTACCCATAATCAGGTCTACCTGATCATTTAGTCCAAAATGTGAAGCTGTTCCTGATCCGTTAAAACCAATTACCCCAAGACTGTGGGCATCGTCCATCATGATGTTCGCACCAAACTCTTCTGCAATCTTTACAATTTCCGGCAAATTGACCAAATCCCCTTCCATGCTGAAAATACCATCAGCAACAATCAATTTTGCTGCATCTTCCGGCAAACGGCTTAATTTTTTCCTCAGGTCGTCCATGTCATTATGAGCATATTTAATAGACCTCGAGAAAGAAAGCCTGCTGCCATCAATAATAGAAGCATGGTCATACTCATCCAGGATCAGGTAATCGTTCCTGTCCAGTAAACAGGAAATTACGCCAAGGTTCACCTGGAAGCCTGTACTGAATAAAACAGCAGCTTCTTTCCCAACATAATTCGCCAGCCTTCTTTCCAGTTCCAGATGAATATCAAGTGTACCATTCAAAAATCTCGACCCAGCACATCCGGTACCGTATTTTTCTACTGCCTGTTTTGCTGCTTCTTTAATTTTTGGGTGATTGGTCAATCCTAAATATGAATTAGATCCAAACATTAATACTTTTTTGCCATCAATGATCACCTCTGTATCCTGTGCCGATTCAATAGAACGGAAATAAGGATAAAGACCTTTCTCTTTGATTGCATTTGCATCCTTGAATGATGCAATCCTATCGTGTAATTTTTTACGCATGCCTGAATGATGTATTTTTTACTTCAGCGGGGTTCATAATATTCTGTTATTACGTCCGATCAGACCGTATCCGTCCAATCAAAACTCGATCTAATATATTAAAAATATGTTAATTTAAGATGAAACAAAAGTAATTCATTACCCGACTTTATCTATATTTTGGTCTATAATATTTTTGTCAAATAAAAAAATCCCCTTGAGTTTTCCCTTTTTATTGTTTAAAGCTATTCTTATATATTTTCTCTATCACAAATCTCCCGACTGTTTTCCTTTTTTAGTCTAATGTTTTATGAATTCCGGCTGCCGATCCCTTCAATCAGCAGATCGATCATTTCGTCAAAATATTCTCCTGATTCAAACTCAGCACTCTCTATGCTCAATGGATAATGAAGTCCTCTGAAAGCGGTCACCATCATAAAGGCAATCTTATTCATTTTCACCAAAGAGAGATCTCTGAATTCCCCGCTTTGCGCACCACCCAATAAAATTTCACGGATCATATCGATCTGGATCTGTTCATACCGGGACTTAAGATACACCAATACTTTTAGGCTTTCCAAAGAATCCTCCAGCACCACTTCTTTAAACGAGTGGTAATCTGCAATCGCAGTAATCTGCGATTTTAAAAAGGCTTTAAGTTTATTTCTGGCAGTAAACGCAGCATTTACAGCCTCCCGAAGTTTCTTCACGACATTTTTCATTTCGCTTTCCACTACGGATTCAAAAATTTCTTTTTTGCTTGGAAAATAATAGTAAAGTGTGCTCTTGCCCTTGCCGGCGGCCATAGCAATCTCTTCCATGGTTGTTTTTTTTAAACCATGTTTGCCAAAGAGTTTCTTGGCACCTGCTAGGATTTCCGTTATGACCAGTTCGTCTTTTTCCATGAGTTGGCCTACAAAACAGACCGAAATTCAAATTCGGTCCAAAAGTAGACATTTTTTTTCTATTTACAGCGTTTTTACTGTATTTCTGTTCAGGAAATTACAAATCCCGTACAAAAAAGAAAAAATTCCTCTGGTACAAAAAAGAAAATTTACCGCAGAAAACCGCAAAATACTTCCTAAAACGTAAGCTTCAGTCTTAGTCCGCCATTGGTCAAGCGAAGTTCATCCTGTGACAACTTTCCGATAGGAACTTTAATAAAAGGTTCCAGAATAAGGTAATTTTTTGGTGAAATCTGCTGCTTGCGTCCGGTAGAAAAATTAAAAAATCCAATGTAGCTGTTGCCTTTTAGAGGAGTAGTTTCCGAAACACTTTTACTTTCTCCGGTCACCACCTGCTCTGCAGTACGGATCTGGCCCGTACTCAGGTCCTGATAGGTTTTGTTCTGAATGGTTTCGGTCGTATAATTCGTATTCCGTTCTTCACTGAACACTCCAAAATAAGAAATCCCCGCCGAGACATACATTTTTTTGTTCAAATGGTAAACCAGCGACACCGGAACATCTATCGCCCGGATCCTGGCGTCTATAGAAACCAATTTTCTTTTGATGGTGGTATTGGAGGAGGTCAAACTATACGCAGCAGATCCCCCCCCATCCGGGGAAGCACTGTTCAGAGACGGATTACCTGCTGAGGGCAGATTTCCTGCGTTCAGAGCGGTATAGGAAATTCCAGAACTCAGGGAAAACTTCCCGGCCAGTTTAAGCTCTGTACTAAAACCTCCGCTCATGCTCAGTTTAGACTGCATCAGACCAGGGGAAACATCCAATCCAAAACTCCATTTTGCTTCTTTCGCTTTGTCTTTCTGGGCGGCCAGCTCTTTTTTCCTGCTCTCTGCCTTCAGAAAATCCAGAAAATCTTTTTCTTTTTTCTGCTGCTTTTCTTCAGCAGCAGACGGATTCTTTGTGTTCTGTGCAATTGCTTGCTGAGCATCTGTATTTTTTTCAGGAACCGCTGCTGTTTTAACCCTTGTTTCAACCGGTTTTCCCTCCTGCACAATTTGATCATTTGCCGGTTTTACCGTCCCCGCAGCAGCAATCAGCGATCTTTCCACACCAGCTTTGGCCATTACATTGTACTCATGAAGCGCTTTCCCTTGCTTCACCTTGCCCATGGTTGTCACATTTTTATTTTTTGCAAATACCTGTCCTACAGCTACAGTACTTTCAACACCCGATGGGTCTGTTTTGGGCGCAGTAACTCTTGTTCCCAAATCAACAGGTCCTGGGGCGGCAGTTTTTGGCAAAGTTTCTATAGGATGTTTCAAGGTGCCTTTCACCATTTCCGGGCCAGATGCAAAGTCTTTTTTCCATACAAAAGGCACAACCGAACACACGAGCAATAACGCAGCAGCAACCCCGATCCAGGGCAATAATATCCTTTTCTTCTTCTTTTCTTTCACAAAGTTCTCCCAGGCCCCCTGCTCATAAATCTCTTCATGGGCATGGAAGAGCGCTGAGATCTCTTCAATCAATTCTTTCTTATCCGGGGTTTCCATTTGCCAGTGAATGATTTTTTAAATACAACTCCCTCAATTTTTGTTTCGCCCTGCTCAAATAGGTCCGGCTGGAGCTTTCCGGTATTTCCAGACTGCTGGAAATCTCCTCATGACTAAAACCTTCTATTTCGTACATATTAAATACCGTCCGGTGCAGGTCCGGAAGGTGAAAAAGTAATTTCATAATATCTTCTACGTGCAGGGCATCTGAAACCTGTACATTATCTATCTCTATCCCTTCATAATTTTCTACAAAGCTCAGCTGCGACTTATTTGTCCGGATCAGGTCCAGTGCTGTTCTGACCGTAATTCTGGCCAACCATGCTTTAAAAGTTTTTTCAAAGTCTTCTAAAATGCCATTATGTTTAAAATCGTACATATGTTTAAAGGCTTTTACAAAACCATCGTTCACCACCTCCCTGGCCACATCCCTGTCCTGGATATAGCGCACAGCAACGCCCATCAGATAACCCCAGTAATATTTATATATAGGCTCCTGTATGCGCTGATCTCGGGCCTTAAGGCCCTTTATAATATCCCGGAACAGTATATTTTTTTTCTCCACGCAGCTGGGCCTGTCTTTCTGTAGTTTAATTATTGCTTTCCCGGAACTCTGATTTCGGAACTTGTATACCCCTAAACGGGTGTAAGAAGACAAACGCTACAAAAATAGTTCATCTTTTTTATTCTTTTTCTCTATTCAAAAAACAACCTTAAAATCCCTTCATCAAAAAGAACACAAAAAATCTCTTGCCGTCACATTTTAACCAGGCTATATTTTTTTAAAAAAAAATTGTAGCGTTTTCAAACGGGCTCCCGTTTTAGTCTTAAACACATTTAATAAAATTAAAACATATTGATTATGAGATCCCCATTAACCTTTACTAATTTTTTCAGGAAATCTGTATTGTTCAGTGCTGTTGCCGCTGCATTGGCATTTAGCTCCTGCAGTAAAAACAAAGACTATGTGTATACCCCTGCCATAACCTACCTGGAAACTTTCAATGCTTTGGTCAGCACAAGTTCGTTGGATGTCTATGTCGGTGATAATCCGCCTGTAAAACTAAATACAACACCATTTTCCTTTGGTCAGAATACCACTGATTTTTTCAGATTTGGTCAGGGTTATGGACAGGTTGCTGTAACTTTATCAGGCAGCACAACTGTTCTTTTTGCTAAAACGATAGCACTTCAATCACCAAATATCTACTCAGGTTATATTGTTGGGGACAAAGCAGAAAAAGAACGCATGGACTATCTGCTCATCAGGAATGTCGGGATTACACTGGCCACCGGAAAATCTGCTGTACGTTTATTGAACCTTTCTCCGGATGCTCCGGCCGTAAACGTTGAAATTTCCAGCGATGCCACCACCAAACTGGAAAATGTGGCTTACAAAGGCAATACAGACTTTAAAGCAACCCCGATTGGAACCGGTGTTACCCTGACTTTAAAAAACACCACAACCGGTGCTGTACTGGCCACCCTGCCAAATGTAGAGTTTAAAGACGGTATTTATTACAGTGTATTGGCTTATGGTCTGGTTAATGCAACCGATGCCACTAAAATTGCACTTAAGGTCAACAGTTTTGATCCTAAAAAATTCCAATTCTAAAAGCAAAAATAATTCAGACTTAATGGTATAAAAAAAGACCAGCTTTCTTGTAGAAAGCCGGTCTTTTTTTATGAAAGATCTTTACCCGGTTATCGCCTACCCTGCTTAAGGATAAAGGCTGCAAGCATTAAGGTTACAGAAAGCCCGGAAATACCTGGAAATAAAATAAACAAATATAAAAGTCCTGTTACCCCTACAACAACCAGCATAAACAAAATCCCCTTCAGAGGACTTTCCATTTTAAAAGCAGCAATGAGGGCAAACAGGTAAAATGTTGCCGCTAGAACATATATAAACATATGCAAATATCGCTTTGGTATGTTAAGTTAATGTTAAGTACCCTGTTTAATTTTCATTAGAACTGTCTCCATTCACGATTTTAAGCTGATAAAACACTGATCTTCGGACAGATACAAAACTTATATTTTTTTTAGCCCCGGACAGGAAAATTTCCTATCCGCCCTCTTCCTTCACATTACCTGTCCGTTTCAATACGCCCCAGCCCTCAAGCTCTCCTCTTAATGCTTTTCTTAAAGACCTGAACAGCACAATATACATCAACTGCCTCCAGTAAAAGCGCTGAGGGATAATGTACAACAGGTTTTTGTATTTTTCCCTTTCCATACGGAAAGCAAACCAGGCAAACAGCATATCTACCACAATAAAAATGCAATAAAACAGCAATACCTGACCAAAACCATTGTCCAGGCTCATAATGCTTTGTATCCCAGCCCAGGAAAGCGAATTCACTGAAGCCAGAGAAAATAACCCACCAATCAGGGAAAGCAACATAAAGAAATCTGCAAGCGGAGAAAACAAAGGCAAAATAACCTGATAAATCAGGATATTCGGCATCCCCACCATTCCAAAATAACCATATTTCCTTTTCAGCATGGTGTCCCTGTTTTTCCAGAAGCTCTGCATCACTCCAAAACTCCACCTTAACCGTTGTTTCAGCAACATGTTCACCGTTTCAGGTGCCTCGGTATAGGCAACGGCCTCACTGCAATTTTTAACCACATAACCTGCCCTTAGAATCCGCATAGTCAGATCACAGTCTTCCGCAAGAGTATCGGTGGTAAAGCCACCCACCTCCTTGATGACCCCTTTACGGAAAGCCCCGATAGCCCCCGGTACAACTGTAATGGTATTGAGCAGGTCAAATGCACGCCTGTCCATGTTTTGTGAAGTAATGTATTCAATGGACTGCCATTTGGTAATAATGTTGTTTGCATTGCCCACTTTCACTGTTCCGGCAACTGCTGCAATTTCATCTATATAGAAATAGCGCATCATTTCTGTAATTGCATTGGCTTTCAGCTGCGTATCGGCATCTATACAGATCACATAATCGGCGCTGGCCTGGGCAATTCCAAAATTCAATGCAGAGGCTTTTCCCCCATTCGCTTTGGTAAAGACCTTCACTTTAGGGTGGTCTTTGAATTTTTCCAAGATCAGCTGGTAGGTATTATCTTTTGAACCGTCGTCAACAAAAATAAACTCCACATTCGGATAAGTCGTCTTTAAAAGACTGTTTAAAGTCTGCTCAGCAGTAATTTCCTCGTTATAGGCCGGAATAATGACGCTCACCAGTTCAGATGGATTTTCAACCAGTAGTTTCCTTTCCTTTTTAGAGGCCATTTTTTGACGCACAGCCAATACGGCAATCACCAAACTCCTTAAAATGGCCAAAATAATGGCCACTACGAAAATAAAGTTCAGGGCCAGGTTCCCATAGGACAAAACGGTTAAAAAGATATAATCGCCCGAACCACTAAACCCACTGTCTGCATCAGACTTCAAAGCAGGCATCAGGTCTTCTTTCTTTTTACCAATCAGGTTGGCAATGGTGGTAAACTCATAGCCATTTTCCTTAAAATATTTTATAATCCTGGGCAGGGCATCCACTGTAGCCTGCCGGTTTCCACCGGCATCGTGTAAGAGCAAAATATTACCTTTATCTTTCTGCTGAACTACAGCATTAAAAATCTGGTCTGCTGTAATTCCCGGTTGCCAGTCCTGCGGGTCTATCGATTCCCCAACATTAATATAATTTTCAGCACGGCTTTGCGCCACAGGAAGAATTTCCGCAGACTTGGTCGGTTCTGCATCGGCATTATAAGGCGGACGGAACAGAATGGTACTGTGGCCCGTAATACATTCGATCAGTTTGCGGGTGGCATTCAGTTCAAATTTTACCCGCTGGGGCCCCACACGCGACATATCAGGATGGAAAAAGGTATGGTTTCCTATTTCATAGCCTTCATTAAACTCCCTGAGCAGCAGGTCCATATTCTGTTCGGCCATAATCCCCACCACAAAAAAGCTTCCCGGCACTTTGTTTTTTTTCAGAATGTCTATAATCTGCGGGGTATAAACCGGATCAGGTCCGTCGTCAAAGGTCAGTACGATTTTTTTCTCTGCAGCCCCGTATCTTCTGATCGTGTATTTGGTCGGCAGCACCACATAATCCTGAGTGCTGATCATAAAATTGGTGCTGTCGAGTTTGATGTCAATTTTTCCTTCTTTTGGTGTGGACACCAAATCCAAAATCTCCCCTTCTCCGGCATAATCGACACGGTCATTTAAACCAATATGTGTCAGGCGCCTTAAACTGATCCCTGTTCTTTTCAACGAATCAATGCTCAGGTTTTTGGTGATAAACTCCCAGAGCCTTGGGTCTTCTGCGCCCATCCTCCAAATGGCCACCCCGGCAATGCCCCAGTCATCCGCTTTGCGGATCAGGTTAAAATTGGTTGCCGCATCGGTAAAAAACACCTGGTGTTTCAACTGGCCTTCATCTACATAACTGTAACTCAGATTGGCAGAAACGGGGTCAAATTTAATCTTTGCATTGTAACGGTTCGCATTGGCGATGGCCTGCTGATAAGTTACATTTTTACCCACACTCTGGTCCGGCCAGTCATAGCCATAACAAGCCAGAATCAGGATCACCTTATCTCCGGAAATTTTACTGCAAATATTATCCAGCTGTTTCTCTACCCAGATCTGATGGGAAATATCGCCCGCATTGCTCATCTCACTGTGCTGATCATAGGCCATCAGGAAAATATAGTCATTGTATTTTTCCAGGATCTCCGGTACATAATCTTCATTATCCGGTGAAATGTCCATGGTGACCAGTAAATTCTGGGCATGCAACTGGGTATACAAATTTTTCTGAAAGGCAATCAGCGATTCATTGGTTTTCTCTTTGAGTTCTTCAAAATCGACATTGACCCCCTGAAAGTTGTATTGTTTTAATTTTACAATCAGGTTTTTAATAAACCTGTTCTGCAGGTCTTTATTTTTTAGCAGCTGGTGTACCGCTTCACCGTCAAAATGATCCTTATTGTAATTGGAGATCATGGCCAGGCCAACTTTTTTATTTTTATTAATGGTGGCAATGGCCTGTTTATCCACCATATCCCTTAAGGTATCTGCACCACGGACCAGGAAAAAGGATTCAGTAAGCACCATGTCGAGCCTTTTCACATTTTCCTGAAGGTCTACGAGTGATTGCGGGTCCCAGTTTACATAAAAGCCGGCATTGATCCTTGCTTTATTGTGCGGGTGCTTAAGCCGTTGCAGGCGCTGGTTTTTCTGTATTTTGAGTAAAGTTTCTTTTTGTACCTTAAAATCACTGTAGCGGGTTGATTTTTTGATCCTGTCCAGCTGTTTTTTACTCAGTGCAGTATTGGTATTGATAATCGGAAGTGCCGGACTGCCCCCGGAAAGCAGCGTGTAGGCCACACTTCCAACCGCAAGCAGGAATACAATTATAATAATTCTGGTGACCCACTGAAAAGTGATCCACCGTTTTTTGGTATCAGTTTGAAAAATCTGTTTATCGTGCATTTGCCATTAAGCATTTAAAACGCAAATTTGCACAAAAGATTTGGATTAGAACTTATTCATTTGAGCTTAAGCACTGTCCATTATCCCTTTAACAAATCTGCAGCAAGTTGCTGTTTATCAATACCAAACCCTACAAAAACTGCAGGTTGTTTTTTTTCAATCCCTCCAATATCTTTTTGGTCGAGGCAAAACTGGTGTGCTGAAAAGAGCGGATGCCCAGCTTCTGTGCCACCTGTACAAACATAATACGGTCATCAAAATAAACGCACTGCTCGGGGACTGCCTGCGCAATACCCATGGCCAGCTGAAAAATACCCGGATCAGGTTTTCTCATTTTTACTTCGCAGGAAGAGATAAAAGCATCAAAACACTGGTGCAGTTTAAACTTTTCCACCCGGTAATCGTTCAGTTCCTTACCTTCATTGTTTACCGAAATGATCCGGAAACCACAATCTTTTTTCCAGTGTTTGAGCCATTCCAGCATTTCAGGAAGTTCAACAGACTGGGCATAAATAAATTGTTTAAAATCCTCCCTTAAAAACTCCCGGGGCTGATTAAAGATCACCGTATCCAGATAATCGTCCAGGCTTATTTTTCCAATTTCGTACACGTTAAAAATAAAATTGTGCAGGGCATTGACCTCATTGTAATCCAGCCCGAATTTTTCGGCAGCCAGTTTTCTGGATTCATGGCCCCAACCATTGCTCAATAAGATGCCCCCGATATCAAAAAAGAGTATCCTGATGTCTGTATTCTTCATGCTTTTAAATTGTCTTTCTCCAATATACGAACTTTATTCAGTCTTCTCACATGTCTTTCTGCCCCCGAAAAACTGGCTTCCAGAAAGGTCTGGGCCAGCTCCTGCGCCGCAACATAACCTGTAATTCGGCCACCCAGACACAGCATGTTCAGGTCATCGTCCTCTACCCCCTGGTGCGCCGAAAAATGCTCGGTGATTAAAGCAGCCCTCACGCCGGAAATTTTGTTGGCCACAACAGAAGCCCCTACACCACTCCCACAAACGGCAAGACCACGCTCAACAGCGCCTTCGGCCAATGCCCTGGCCAAAGGCACAATAAAATCGGGATAATCATCTGCAGCATCCAGTTCAAAGGCCCCAAAATCTTCTATTTCATACCCTAAGGGCTTTAAATAAACCTTTAACTTTTCTTTCAGTTCAAAACCACCATGATCTGCGGCTATTCCAATTTTCATATTTATGTTTTTAGTTTTTTAACATTGCTTTGGCTTTTTCTACCACATGTTCTACAGTGAAACCAAACACCTTGTACAGCTCTGCAGCCGGGGCAGATTCCCCGAAAGTGGTCATGGCAATGGTTTCACCTTCATCTCCGATGTATTTATCCCAGCCCAATGGCGATCCCGCCTCCACGGCCAGCCTTTTTTTCAGGCCCTTTGGAAATACGCTTTCCCTGTAGGCTTTACTTTGTTTGTCAAACAGTTCCCAGGAAGGCATGCTCACCACATTTGCCGCGATACCTTCTGATTTTAATTTCTCCTGCGCCTCCAACAGCAAACTGACTTCCGATCCTGTTCCAACCAAAATCAGTTTCGCGTCTTTAGCCTCCGATAAAATGTATGCGCCCTTTTCCAGCCCTTCTGCTTTTGCATATTTCTGCTGGTCCAGCACCGGTAAACCTTGTCTGGTGAGCACCAGCACCACAGGTCCGTCGGTATGTTCTATAGCCACTTTCCAGGCCTGGGCAGTTTCATTGGCGTCTGCCGGCCGGATTAGGGTGATGTTTGGTATAGACCGCAGGGAAATGAGCTGTTCTACCGGCTGGTGCGTTGTCCCGTCTTCCCCCAATCCAATACTATCATGGGTATACACCAGGATCGGCCTGATTTTCATAATGGCCGCCAAACGGATGGGCGGCCGCATGTATTCAGAAAAAATAAGAAAAGTGGCCCCAAAAGGAATGATGCCTTTGGTTAAGGCCATACCATTTAAAATAGAACCCATGGCATGTTCCCTTATCCCGAAATGGAAATTCCGCCCGGCCCTTTGCTCGGAAGTAAAAGAATCGTAGTCCTTTAAATTGGTTTCTGTGGAAGGCGCCAGGTCTGCTGCCCCGCCAATGAGCCCGGGAAGGTCTGCAGCGATGGCATTCAATACTTTACCGGAAGCCTGCCGGGTGGCTAGTTTGTCTGGTCCGCTAAAAACAGGCAGTTTTTTCAACCAGCCCGAAGGCAACTGGTCCTTCAAGGCTTCTTCATAGGCTTTACCCAGCTCCGGAAATTTCTTTTTATAGTCTTCAAAAAGTTGGTCCCATTGTTTTTCGGCCGCAGTTCCCTTTTCGCCGGCAGCACGGTAAAAAGCAGCAACTTCTTTCGGAACCTCAAAGAATTTTGCCGGATCAAAACCAAAAGCTTCTTTCACCAGCTTCACTTCATCTGGCCCCAGCGGGGACCCATGGGCACCAGCCGTATTCACCTTATTGGGGCTTCCATAAGCAATTTGAGTTCTTATTTTAATTAACGAAGGCCTTTGAGTTTCTGCCTTTGCATTGCGGACCGCCAGTTCTATGGCATTGATGTCGTTGCCATCTTCCACCACCTGCACATGCCAGTTATAGGCTTCAAAACGTTTACCCACGTCTTCGGTAAAGGCAATATCTGTGCTGCCCTCAATGGAAATGTGGTTGTCATCATACAGGTAAATCAGGTTGCCCAGTTCCAGGTGCCCGGCCAGGGAAGCCGCCTCCGAGGTCACCCCTTCCATCATGTCCCCGTCACTGCAAATGGCATATATTTTATAATTAAAAAGCTCATAACCGGGTTTGTTAAAGCGGGCCGCCAGATGCTTTTGAGCAATGGCAAAACCAACCCCATTGGCAAAACCCTGGCCCAAAGGCCCCGTGGTTACATCAATACCATCGGTAAGGCCGTACTCCGGGTGGCCCGGTGTTTTACTGTTGAGCTGCCGGAAATTTTTCAAATCGTCCAGGCTAATGTCATAACCAGTTAAATGCAGTAAACTGTACTGGAGCATGCAGCCATGGCCTGCAGAAAGAATAAAGCGATCGCGGTTGGGCCAGTGTGAATTTTTTGGATTGTAATTCATGAATTTGGTGTACAGCACATGAGCCATCGGCGCTGCGCCCATAGGCATACCCGGATGCCCTGAATTTGCTTTTTGTACCCCGTCTACGGCCAGTAGCCTCACCGTATTGATTGCATGTTGTTCCAGTTGACTGTTGTTCTCCATGGTTTTTTAATTAGATTAAACCTTTATTTAACATCCGGCGTCCCCCAAAAGTTTTCCTTTAAACCGCTAAATTACTTTCATTTTACAAGCCCGGGTTGCAGCGGAATTTTTGTTTAAAGCAAAGGAGACATCAGGCGCGCCACCTTTTCGGGAAACTCTTTGTAAAAAGAACGCTGGGCCCATTCCTGCCCATCAATCTGAACCGCATCTTGCAGGTCCTGATAAAACACCTCCCTTAATTTTGCCCCAAAACCGGCATCATAGACAATACTGTTCACTTCAAAATTCAGCTCAAAACTTCTGTGGTCCATATTGGCGGTCCCGATAATGGAAAGTTGCCCGTCGGACACCAGGGTCTTGGCATGGATAAAACCCTTGGTGTATCTGTAAATTTCTATCCCGGCGGCAAGAAGGTCACCATAATAGGAACGCGCTGCAAAATCCACCGTCCAGGAATCGGAAGTTTCTGGGACCAGTAGTTTTACTTTAACCCCACTCAGGGCCGATACCGTGAGCGCATCCAGCAAACTTTCCCCCGGAATAAAATAAGGAGTGGTGATCAGGATTTCCTCTTCGGCCGTACTGATGGCCTCCAACAGGGAAAACAATATGGTCGGGTTATCGGAATCCGGCCCGCTGGCTGCAATCTGGACCACGGCACCTTTGCCTTCAAAAGCAGGTGGCGGGGCAAAAAAATCGCGCTCGGGGATCAGTACCTCGTCTGCACAGAAATTCCAGTCGCACACAAAAAGGTATTGCAGGTAATACACCCCTTCTCCAACAATTTTCATATGCGTATCCCGCCAGAACAGCTGTTTTGTATTTTCCGGACTGTTGATGTAGCGGTCGCTCACATTAATCCCACCCGTAAAAGCCGTAGTGCCATCTATAATAATAATTTTGCGGTGGTTGCGGTAATTAATCCGGTTGGCCAGGGCAATAAACAAAATCCTGTAAAAAGGATAACACATGACCCCCGCCTCCAGCAGCTCTGGCACCAGGTGCTTGCGGATGGAACGGCTGCCAAAATCGTCATAAATCAAACGGACCTGCACCCCTTCTTTCGCTTTTTGAATCAAAATGTCCTTGATCTGGTTGCCGATCTGCTCATCTTCAAAAATATAATATTCAATATGAATGTGGTGCCTGGCCTGCTTCAATGCCTCTAGTACCTCCGGAAATTTCTGTTCCCCGTTGAGTAGCAAGGTGACCTGGTTGCCTTCACTGAGCTGGCTTAAACTGCTGTTGAGCAACAACCTGACCAGCTTCTTGTATTTGTCCACTTCAGCAATATCCTGCGCCAACACCCCCTCAGACTTACGGTATATCCTTTTTCTGATCTCTTTGAGCAGCAGTTCATCTTCGGTAATTTTTTTACTGTACAGCTTCCGCTTCCGGTAATTGGTCCCCACGCAGAAATAAATGATCATTCCGGCAATGGGCAGAAAAATGGTCATCAGTAAATAAGCCAGGGTTTTACTGGTGGTACTGGTATCATAAATAATACGCAGACAAACTGCGCCGGTGATTAACCCGTATAAGACTTCTCCGATTAAAATCCAGTCCATTGATAGCTGTTTTTCTGCAACCCTGAAAACGCTTTATTTCAGGGACATTTTTTTTAATTTAAAATTAGCAATATCTTTCACCTTAGGAACAAAAAATAAAATGAATAATTTTTTTAAAAATTACAAAGGCATCATCTATTTACTGATAGGTATAACCGCAGGAAGTATTTTAGGTTTGATCTTTGGAAAAAAAGTAGAGGTTTTAAAACCTATTGGTGATATTTTTCTGAATTTTTTGTTTACCGCAGTGGTGCCTCTGGTGTTTTTTGCCATCAGTTCTTCGCTGGCCAATTTAAATCCCTCCAATAAACTAAGCCGCATGATGGGTGTGATGTCCCTGGTTTTTCTGGCCACTGTACTGATTTCTGCCCTGCTGACCATTCTTGCTATCCATATTTTTCCCATCCACGAGCAGATCAAAGTGATTCCGCTCACCGAGCATATTGAAAAAAAGCCCTTTGGGGAAGAAGTCACCCGCTTGCTCACCACGGGCGAATTCTATGAACTGCTGTCCAGAAAAAGCATGCTGGCCATGATTATTTTTTCCGTGATCATTGGCTTTGCCACCCTTCGGGCGGGAGAAAAAGCAGCCGCCTTTACCCGTTTTCTGCATGCAGGAAATGAAGTTTTTAAACAGGTATTTATCCTGATCATGAAACTGGGGCCTATTGGTTTAGGCGCCTATTTTGCCTACCAGGTGGGCGTTTTTGGCCCGCAATTATTTGGCACCTATGCGCGCTCACTGGGCCTGTACTATGGGGTCTGTGCTTTCTATTTTGTTTTTTTCTTTAGTCTTTACGCCTTTATTGCCGGCGGAATGAAAGGGCTCCGGCGCTTCTGGCCGGCCAACTTCATCCCTTCCGCCACCTCAGTAGGTACCTGTAGCAGCATCGCCACCATTCCGGCAAACCTGGAAGCCTGTAAAAGAATGGGGATCCCCGATTACATTACCAATGTAAGCATTCCCCTGGGAGCGACCCTGCATAAAGATGGTTCAAGTGTATCTTCTATTGTAAAAATGGCCGTTGTATTTGCCATGTTTGGTAAAAGCTTCAACAGCGCCGATGTGATTTTGCTGGCCCTGGGCATGACCGTTCTGGTGAGCATTGTAGAAGGTGGCATTCCCAATGGAGGCTATGTTGGTGAGCTGCTTTTCATTTCCGCTTATGGCTTTCCTCCCGAGGCCCTGCCCCCGGCTATGATTATAGGTACCCTGGTTGATCCCATGGCAACCTTATTAAATGCTACGGGCGATAATGTGGCCACCATGCTCATTACCCGGTTTACCGAAGGAAAAAACTGGTTAAAATAGCAAAAAAGCCTCAATTATCAAGGTAACATTTTTGATCCTCCTAAAGTGGCCATTTCGGTGCTTTTTTTGTTTTTAACGCGCATTTCTATAGCTTCACCTGGCGTTTAACCAGCGCGATGTGATTTTATGAAAAATGTCTTTTTTATCCTCTGCCTGTTCCTGATTTTTAACCTGTCTGCTGATGCGCAAAACAATAAACCCATTGTCATCAGCACCAAAAGCAGCAGCCTGGTGTTTAAAGTCAATTCCCGTAAAAAACTGGAGCAGGTTTATTTTGGCGCCAGGCTATTGCACGAGGAAGAGCTGGCCTCACTAAACGCAAAAACCCATGATGCCTTTATTTCCGGCGGTATGGCCGATCAATTTGAGCCTGCTATACGCCTGGGCCATGCCGATGGGAACCCTTCGCTGGACCTGCAGTTCAGTGAGTTGCAAAGTCAGAAAAAAGACGAAAACGTCACCTTAACCACCATACAACTAAAAGACCCACAGTACCCGCTGGAAGTGACCTTGTTTTTTGAATCCTATGCCAACCAGGATGTCATTAAACAATGGACTGAAATTAAACATCATGAAAAAGGGACCGTAACTTTAAAAAACTACGCCTCCTCTATGCTGCATTTTGATGCAGAGCAATATTGGCTAACCGAGTATACCGGAGATTGGGCTAAAGAAGTAGCCCAGACCGAAAACCGCCTTGGCCCCGGTATTAAAATTATAGACAGCAAACTGGGCACCAGGACCAACAAATACCGTTCTCCATTTTTTTTCCTGGCCTTAAACCGTCCGGCAGAGGAAAATCAGGGCGAAGTGATCGGAGGAACACTGGCCTGGAGCGGAAATTATCAGTTTCTCTTTGAAATAGATGAAAGAAACTCCCTCAGGGCCATTTCCGGAATCAATCCTTATGCATCTGAATACCAGCTGCCCCCTGGTGAAAATTTCAGCACACCGGCTTTTATTTTTAGTTATTCGGCAGCCGGTAAAGGTCAGATTAGCCGAAACATGCACGACTGGGCCAGAAATTACGGTCTGATGGACGGGCACCAGCCGCGCCTGACCCTGCTGAACAATTGGGAAGCCACCGGAACCCGCTTTGACCAGGAAAGCCTGGTGGCCTTATTTGACGGGGCAGCTAAACTTGGGGTAGACCTGTTTTTGCTTGACGATGGCTGGTTTGGAAACAAATACCCGCGCAACAACGACAAAGCAGGTTTGGGCGACTGGCAGGAAGACAAAAGTAAACTGCCATCCGGACTGGGCTACCTGGTTAAAAACGCCACAGACAAAGGCATAAAGTTTGGAATCTGGCTGGAACCGGAAATGGTCAACCCAAAAAGTGAATTGTACCAGCAGCATCCCGACTGGATCCTGAAACTGCCCAACCGCGAGGAAGATTACCAGCGCAACCAACTGGTTTTAGACCTTTGCAACCCCAAAGTACAGGACTTTGTGTACCAACTGGTGGACGATATGATGCGTAAAAATCCGGGAATTGCCTTTATCAAATGGGATTGCAACCGGACCATGAGCAATACCTGGTCGCCCTACCTGAAAGACAAACAGTCCCAGCTTTATATAGACTATACCCGGAGTTTTTACAAAGTCATGGAGCGGATCCGCAAACAGTACCCGCATTTGCCTATTATGCTTTGTTCTGGTGGTGGTGGCAGAACAGATTATGGCGCCCTGCGTTATTTCACGGAATTCTGGCCCAGCGACAATACCGACGGTTTGGACAGGATTTACATCCAGTGGGGGTATTCCCAGTTTTTCCCGGCACTTTCCATTGCTGCCCATGTGACCTCCTGGAGCAAAACCCAGTCCATTAAGTTCCGCACAGATGTGGCCATGATGGGTAAACTGGGCTATGACATTAAGGTCAGCGATTTTAAACCCGAGGAATTACAGTTCAGCCACAATGCCGTGGCCAATTACAAAAGACTAAGCCCCCTGATCTGGCAGGGAGACCAGTACAGACTCATTTCCCCATATCAAAGCAACCGGGCGGCCCTGCTGTATGCCAGCAAGACAAAAGACAAAGCCCTGCTGTTTTACTACAACTTAAACCCACGCTCCAGAGAGATTTTTGGAAAAGTAAAACTCGAAGGCCTGGATGCCTCCAAACGTTACCTGATCACAGAAATCAACCTGATGCCAGGTGTAAAATCGGCGCTTACAGAACATGGAAAAATTCTTAGCGGTGATTATTTAATGAAGATCGGTCTGGGCATGACCACAGGCAAACCCCTGCCCATGAGCAGCAGCCTGGTGGAGCTGACCGCGCAGTAAAACGGAGCCTGCCTTTTTGAAAAAATCCTATCTCATTTTGGCATAGTACTAAGCCATGTTGACTTATTGTAATTAAAATGTTACACAAAAACGAAACGCATGCTGTAGCGAAAAGAGCAGATGAAATTTGCAAAGCCCTTTGGGTATTAAAAAAGCATTTTTACCTGGAGGGCCTGGCAGACAGCGAAACCAACAAGCGCAGCTGAATCGCATCAAAAAGTCTTTTCAGACCTATTTTGGTAACATTTTTGAAGAACGTGGCAGGCAATTTGCAATAAAAAAATTAGTTTCATATTTTTGACTTTAATACGTTTATACTAAAAAAGTCAAATTTAACCTCCCGTGGGGCTGAAATTAATTTGCCTTTAATGAACCATTCGTTATTAAAATGTCAAAGTTTTACTTATTATCATTTTTATAACGTTGTTTTGCAAGTTCATTGTTAGAAATATAAATGAGATTCAATATTTTTGCACACTTTATTTTTTTACATTACTTAATTAAACTATAACAATAACTCTATATAATGCATAGCCCGGAAAATAAGATCAAAGTTGCAATTTTAGGCGTAGGTAATTGCGCCAGCTCCCTGGTACAGGGGGTAGAATATTACACCACACATAGTGACAAGAAATCAGGATTGATGACAGACAACATTGGTGGTTACACAGCTGGAAATATAGAATTTGTCTGCGGCTTCGAAGTTGATGAAAGAAAAATCGGTTCTACTCTTAAAGAGGCAATTTTTGCAAAACCGAACTGTACCATTATATTAAATAATGACATTAAAACAGAAGCTCCGATTTACAGGTCGCCTGTAATTGATGGTGTTTCCCCACTAATGGCCGAATATCCAGAAGCCAACAGGTTTGTCATCAAAGACGAATTAAAAACATCTGATCTGCTGGCCAACCCTGCTGCTTATGATCAGGCACTGGTGGCTACTTTAAGAAATGAAATTATTGGCCATTTGCGTGACCATAAAGTAGAAGTACTGATCAACTACCTGCCTGTAGGCTCTCAGTTGGCTACAGAATTCTATGCAGAAATCTGTGTGGAACTGGGCATATCCCTGGTGAACTGTATCCCGGTATTTATTGCCTCGGACCCGGTTTGGGAACAAAAATTTATTAATGCCGGTATTCCGATCATTGGAGATGACATGCGCAGCCAGTTTGGTGCCAGTATCGTTTCACAAATGCTTCAGGAACTTGCTTTTGAGCGTGGCCACCACGTTAAAGCGCACATCCAGAGAAACGTAGGCGGAAATACAGACTTCCTGAACATGGAAGACAAAAACCGCTTGAAATCTAAAAAGATCTCTAAAGAAAACGTCATCCGCGCGCAGAACGACATCAGGGGAATTTCCACAGCAGACAGTTTCCTTCATGCTGGTCCTTCTGAATACATTTCTTATTACGGAGACAACAAAGTCGCCAATTTCCGTCTGGAACTGGAAGGCTTTATGGGTGCACCGGTTATTTTTGATGCTCAGTTATCTGTTCAGGATTCGCCAAACTCTGCAGGTGTGGTGATCGACGCCATCCGTTATGTTTATGTAGCCAGGGAACTTGGATTGGTCGGTGCTTTAAGAGGCCCTTCTGCTTCTACACAAAAAACCCCTCCTCAGCAAATGATGTTCAGTGATGCCATTGCAGAATGCCATGCATTAGCGAATAGAGAGCTGACAGAATCGACAAGAAAACAATTGAAAAAATAAACTATCCTGTTTCAGGATATAAAAGGCCCCGCTTCTAAGCGGGGCCTTTTTTGCTTCAAGCCCATTTAACCATCGCGACATAAACACCCGGCCAACTTGACTTCTTTTTGTAAAAACAGCCGGACAGAACACGGGTTAGCCTCTAGGTCATCTTTAGAGATTACAGGGACTTTACCCGGACATTACCCGGACATCACCCGGAGCTTACCCGGACAAGGTGCGGCTAAAGTCCGGGTGAGCTCCGGCTTAACCCGCAGTTAAACTCCTGCTATACCTAAACTCGTTATAAGTTCTCCTTCAAGAAATGCAGGCGGCAAAGTAAATTGTGCCTGCC
Organism: Pedobacter nutrimenti; assembly: GCF_003208655.1. Classification (GTDB taxonomy): domain Bacteria; phylum Bacteroidota; class Bacteroidia; order Sphingobacteriales; family Sphingobacteriaceae; genus Pedobacter; species Pedobacter nutrimenti. The sequence goes on from NZ_QKLU01000001.1 coordinate 877,064, forward strand.
AGAAAAATCTTTGCAGGACAATGGGAAACAGAAAAAGAAACAGCGCTTACCCTTAAAAAGCAAAAAGTACCGCAATCAAAGCCAGAATGGCCGGCAGGGCCTGCACTTTAAAAATTGATTTTGAGGCGGTAAGGCCCCCATAGATGCCTGCGACAATGACGCAGGAAAGAAAAAACACCGCTATATTTTTGGACCAGGTGGCCTCACAAATCAACAGGGACCAAAAAAGCCCGGCAGCCAGGAAACCATTATAAAGCCCCTGGTTGGCAGCCAAGCCTTTTGTTTTTTCAAACAGTTCTTCGGGCATCGCTTTTTTAAAAACTTTTTTCCCCCTGGTGGTCCAGGCAAACATTTCCAGCCAAAGGATGTAACAATGTTCAATTGCCACTAAGGCAACCAGGATCATGGCGACTGTTTTCATTCTTCCAATTTACAAATTATCCATAAATTCCCAAGCACTGAAATAAGCCCCCTGCTTTTCCGCATAGTCCATAAAACCGGCATAAAATTCCGACCGCGATAAAGTCGCACTGTCTCCAATTACCACCAGCTTTTTCTTTGCCCTGGTCATGGCCACATTCATTCGCCTGATGTCCGAGAGAAAACCGATACTCCCCTGGGGGTTACTCCGGGTTAAACTGATGTACACCAGGTCTTTTTCCTGGCCCTGGAAACTGTCTATGGTATTGATACTGATCTGCTGCGAAAAGGCCATAAGGTCGGAGTGTTCTTTGAGCTTTTCTTTCAAAAAAGCGACCTGTTCTTTATAAGGAGAAATGATGGCCACTGAAGGAAATTCTTCTGCGGGGAAATGCAATGGAAAAACCTTACTGAAACTGCTCAGGTTTCCCAGCAAAAAGAATGCTTCTTCCGGATTGACCAGGCTTGTTCCGGCGGCTTGTTCTTCAAAAGAACAACCTGCAGTATCGATAAATAGCAAAGGGGCATCGTCTTTAAACAGCAGGTGCCCGGCCACTGCCTGGTTTGCTTTTAAGCGGTTCTGATAAAAAACAGCCGAGGAATAGCCCATAATGGCCTGGTTCATCCGGTACTGCTCCTCCAGAAGCACCACCGCCTGGGGATATAATCCGGCACATTTTTCCAGCAAAGTCAGGTTCAGCCCTTCTTTTGCAGCGGAATCGGATTTTAAGGTTGGGGGCAGCTGGCAGTGGTCTCCTGCCAATACCAGTTTCCTGGCTTTAAGTATAGGAATCCAGCAGGCCGGTTCCAGGGCCTGTCCGGCTTCATCGATCACCACGGTATGAAACTCAAGTCCCTTAACGGTATAATGGTTGGCCCCAACCAATGTCGCAGTAATCACCTGCGCTCCAGAGAGGACCTGCTGGGTTACATATTGTTCTGTACGTTCTGCTTCTTTCAGGATTTTATGGGCTTCATCAAAAAGCGCCTTTCTTTGCTCCTTTTCTGCCTTTCCAAAATTTCTTTTGTATTTATGGGCCATGTTACGGAACTCATTCGCCTGCTTTTTAAGGTTCCGGACTTCCTTCATGTTTTTGTGTTCCGCAATCCGTCCGTCCAGGGTCAAAGAAAGCAGGTGCTGGGAAACCCGTACCGGATTCCCAATACGGACCACATTCATCTCCTGTTCCGCCAGTTTTTCACTCAGCAGGTCAACAGCTGTATTGCTTGGGGCAACCACCAGTATGGGTTTAGCTTCCTGCGCATACAAAGCTTTAATGGCCTGTACCAGGGTCGTTGTTTTTCCAGTCCCGGGTGGCCCGTGTACAATGGCCAGCTCCCTGGCCCCCAGGATTTTTTCTACAGCGCTTTGCTGAACAGCATTTAAGCCCGAGGTTTTTACTGGTGTTTTAGGAAGATCAAAAACAGGTGCCCTTAGCCCGCAAAGTGTCTGGACCAGGGGCCAGGAAACACTTTTTTCGGTGAGCGCTCCGGCTGTTTTCAGCGCGTTCTTCATCTCGGCATAGCTGTTGTTGTCAAACAACAGGTCTACACCCAGTTTTCCGTCACTGGCCCAGTCTGGCAGTTCATCTGTTTTTAATGTGATTTTCATCCGGTTGCCCACCTGGAAACTGACCAGTCCTTCCAGCCGGTCCTGTCCGGGATGATGATTGGAAAACAAAGCGGCGGAGGCTCCAAAGCGGAATTGGTGCGACAAGTCCTGATGGGTGGTTCTTTCCAGCTCCACGCTCAGGTAATCTCCCCTGCCCATTTCACTCCCTCTTATGGCCACCGGGTACCAGCAAAGGCCTTCCTGTCGCCGCTGGGCTGCAGAATGATGCGCTGTCTGCTGCTGATAGGCTTTAAAGTCTTCGGCTTCCTCCATTTTCAACAAATGAAGCAGCTTTTCAAAATATTCCATGCCCGATGTTAAAGAACCAGTGTCTGATGTAATTTTTCCAGGGTTTTCAGGGGATCACTGCTGAATCCGGGATGAACTTTAGAGGCCTGCACAATGGTGCTGCGTGTGGCCGTGAGCCATCTAAAACGCGAAGGCATATCCAGTAAACCAATCGGACCGCTGTCTTTCCCGCCTTTACAAATGCGCTGCAGGGCATCCAGATGCTCCCGGAGTTCCTGTTGATCCAGCCCTGGGCATAAGGCCTGCAAACGGGCCTGGTCCAGGTGGACCCTGCTTTCCAGAAAACGCTGTTTGGCACAAAATAAAATAACCCCAACGTTCAGGAATTCTTCGCGTTCTACCCTTGGTACAATGCGAAGCACAGCATACTCATATAAGTTTTTCTCTTGCATCCTGTGCTTCTTTTACAAAAATAGCTGAATAGGCGAGCCTTGAAATTAAAAATTCTGCATAGGCCTGCCGGTGTGCTGCTGTGGTTTCAAAAGGAGAATCACCACAAAGCCAGTTTTCTGGAATCAGGTTCACAATGGCATGGATCAGATCGGGCTTCAGGATGTTTTTAAACCTTTCCTGTACAGCTTCCATTTCTGAAGCTTGCGGTAATAAAACGTGATCCTTAATCAAAACAAACGGTTTTTTGGCCTGGTCTTCCCAGTTTTGCCAGGAATGGTGAAAATAAAGGGAAGCGCCATGGTCAATAAGCCACAGTTCTTTATGCCACATGAGCATATTGGTGTTGCGCGCTGTCCGGTCCATATTCATCAGCAGGGCATCCAGCCAGACAATTTCAGAAGCCAGAACCGGGTCTGCCTGGTTGACATTAGGGTCAAAAGTAACCGCCCCTGAAAGGTAATGAAGGGCCAGATTCAACCCTGTGCTTGCTTTAAGGAGGTCCTGAATTTCTTCATCGGGTTCTGTGCGGCCAAAGGCCTCATCGAGTTCTGCAAAAACCAGTTCGGGTACCCTAAAACCCAGGGCACGGGCCAGCTCGCCACCAATCAGCTCTGCAATCAGTGCCCTTGGGCCCTGACCTGCTCCCCTGAATTTAAGCACATATAAAAATTCGTCATCTGCCTCGGCAATGGCCGGCATCGATCCTCCTTCCCGCAAAGGCGTCACATAACGGATCACATTTACGGTCCGGAGCTGGGCTGGATTTACATACATAATGTTTCAAATTTAAGATTTAGTTTCGTTTCTTTAACCATCCTATTGAACTGTTATGCAAAACCCCCTCTATACTGAAAGACTCCGCATTGAAGATTTAAGCCTTGCTGATGCCCCATTTATTTATGAATTACTGAATTCCCCGGGCTGGCTCCGTTTTATCGGGAACCGAAACATCAACAACCAGCAGCAAGCAGAAGCTTATATTCAAAAAATACTGGACAACCCGGCTTCACAGTACTGGGTGGTGAAGCTTTCCGATAGTAATACGGCTATTGGGGCAGTGACCTTTATCCAAAGAGATTATCTGGAGCACAGGGACATCGGCTTTGCCTTTCTGCCCGCCTATGCCAAAAAGGGCTATGCTTACGAAGCTTCCAAAAGGGTCCTGGATGAACTTGAAAAAGACCCGTCCAACACCACCATTCTGGCCACGGTAAATCCGGATAACCTGGATTCTATAGGGCTGCTCGGGAAACTGGGCTTAAAGAAGAAAGCCGAAATTGTGGTGGAAGACAAGACCTTACTGCTGTTTTCCAAACAGAGGAACAGCTGAGGCAGGAAATAAGACAGCGCAGCAGGGCTGGCAAAAGTACCCTGCTGTCTGTCTGGTGGAAACATTGGTGTGTGTGTAAAATTAAATGTCCAGCAAATCGCCCAACAGTTTGTTCAGTTCGGCACGTATCTTTTCAGATTGCAGATTATCCTCAGCAGATTGGTAGTTAAATAAAATAACGACCCCTCTTTTTTTCTCTGGAACAACATACATATAAGAACCATAACCAATCATATTGCCGTTATAACCATACAAATGTGCTCCGGAAGAAAGTGGTATGGATTCCAGGAAAAGACCATGACGGGCATTGGCCAATGGAAATGGTATTTTTTTCATTTCATCCAACGATTTTCCTGAAATTACCTGTGTCCCGGCCATACGTCCATTGTTCAGCAAAAGCTGGGAAAATCTGGCCAGATCTGTGGCTGTCCCATGCAAACCACCACTGGCATAATCGGCAATACTAAAAATACCGGTCTGCGTATAATCGAGATAATGTCCGTAAGCCAGGCGCCCGGCAGGAAAATCACGAAGGTGCCAGTATAGGTTTTCCTTTCCCAGGGCATTAAAAAGCAGTTTTGAGGAAAACTGATCAAAACTGGTCTTTGCAATACATTCTATAACGTAAGCAGCTAAAGAGGCCCCAGTATTGGTATAAATGTACGCTGTCCCAGGCTCTGCATCTGAAAATGTACCTGTATTGTAGTATTTACCATTTTTATGAATAAAGGAAGAAACAAAACCCGCCAGGTCCAGGGGGTGGTCTGCACCTGAAATCATGAAATCAAATGTATTTCCATAAATACGATCGGTAATCCCAGAGGTATGGCTGAGCAAATGCCGCATGGTGATTTTGTAGGTGGCGCAATGCGGATTTACAATTTCAAAGGGCAGGTAGTCGTTGATGTTTTTGTCCAGGTCCAGCCTGCCTTCCTCCACCAGCCGCATGGCACTTAGGGCTATCATGGGTTTGGCGATAGAAGCCAGCTTAAAAATGGTGTTTTCATTCACTTTGACTTTTTCCTGCAACCTGGCAAAGCCACCTTCCCGGTGCCAGATGATTTTGTCCTGATCGGTTAGGGCCACAGCCATACCGGGTACCTTCAGTTCATTCAGGATAAAGTCCATACGTTTTTCGACCTTTTCCATGTTCAGTTTGTTTTCCGCCGGTGGCACTGTTGTTTTGTCTTTTTTGCAGGAAAAAAGAACCAGTACAGGAATTAAAATTTTAAAAATGCTTTTCTGTCTCATTTATTATTGTTCATTGGTGTGTTTATGCTGCAAAGAAATCCCATTCAAATCAGTTCCCGGAAAATTTTAGAGCAACGTCATCGCCTGCAGCACCAGTATGCTTTTGGAAAGCACTAAGCTGCCATCTGCGGTTTTTAACCCCTGATGAATCTTTTGTAGTTGTATTCAGACTTCTTATAGGTCAAATAGAGCCTTTTGTATAGTATTTTGACTGAACATTAAGACAATGCCTTATTTTTAAACCGTTTTAATCTCTTCACCTTAAAAAGAAAAAACGATGAGCAGTATACCCCTGCAGGCCGAAAAAATACAGGAAGAAAATCTTTTACTACGGGCGCTTTGCAGCCCCGGTTTCCGGTGGCTCCGTCATTTATTGCCTTTGCTGATCTTGGCCTCCATTATACATACCCCAGAGTTCAAGGCCGAATGGCAACCCTTTATCCAGGTCATTGCCCTGATTTACATGCTGATTATCCCTTACCTGAACATGTACGTGCTCATCCCCAGACTACTGCTCAGGGCCAGGTACTTTAGCTATGGAATAGCGGCCTTTTGCTCCATGCTGGCCTGCTATATCTTACTGCGCCTTTCCGAGCCTGTACTTTCACCTTTTCTTTTAAAGGAAAAGGCCTTTTCAGCCTATAATTTTTCGGATGTCCTCACCTTTTTTGTGTTCCTTGCTATTCTATTATTTGCTTCCACCGCCATTAAACTTTTACAGCACTGGGTCATGATTACGCATTACAATGCCATTTTGCGTAACCTTTCCCTGCAAGCGGAACTCGACAGCCTTAAAAAACAACTTTCCCCTCATTTTTTGTTCAATACCTTAAACAACCTGGATGTATTGATTTATACCGATCAGCATAAGGCTTCAACACTGGTCCATAAATTTTCTGATCTGCTCCGGTACCAGCTCTATGCCAGCAATGATGGCCTGGTGAACCTGGGAAAAGAAATTGATTTTATCCGTGACTTCCTTTACCTGGAATGTATCCGCCGGGATGCTTTGGAAATTAATATGCAGATCGGGGCTTTTAGAGAAAATACAAAAGTCCATGCCTTGCTTTTTCTTCCCTTTATAGAAAACGCGGTCAAGCACAACAATTATGCTGGAGCGCCCACCATCAGCCTAAACCTCTATGAAGAAGAAGGAAAACTCTATTTTAGCTGCAAAAATACTTTTCGGCCCTTGACTTATGTACTGGAAGGCGGCACAGGGCTGAAAAATATCCAAAGGAGATTGAAATTGCTTTATCCGCACAGGCATCAACTTTCTCTACATCAAAATGATGCCGAATATGAAGTACAATTAATTTTACAATTATGAACTGTATTGTAATAGATGATGAACCTCTGGCCAGGGAAAAATTAAAATTCCTGATCGGACAGGATGTCAGCCTGAACCTCTGCGGTTGCTTTGGAAGTCCGGCATTGGTTCAGGAATTTCTGGAAATCAATGCCATTGAGCTTGTTTTTCTGGACATACAAATGCCTGGTTACAATGGTTTGGATTTTGCCAGGATACTAGGGCCAGACGTGATGATCATTTTTACCACTGCTTACTCCGAATATGCGACCGAAAGTTATACGGTCCATGCCATAGATTATCTATTAAAGCCCATTCACCCGGACCGTTTCGGTCAGGCTGTACTCCGCGCAAAAAAAAATGCAGAGCTGTTGAGCATGCAAAAAACACAGCTTCAACAAATGCTGGGTACGCCCACTGACCATATTTTTGTAAAACATGAAAAAAGATTTCATAAACTGATTTTCGCAGACTGCCTGTACATTGAGGGCCTGAAGGATTATTCACTGGTTTACCTGAAAACGCAGCGGTTGATCGTTAACATGAACCTCAAAGCCCTGCACGAGCAGCTCCCGGCAGATCTTTTTGTCCGGATCAGTAAATCTTATGTGGTCAATGTAAGTCACATCAGCAGCGCAGACCACCAGGACGTCAGGATCGGGGAACAACAACTGATGATCGGCAATGCTTACCGTGCAAATCTGTTCAGCACCATTATCAGGGTACTGCCACAAAAGAAATAAGCGGATCTTTATCTTCAAAATAACTATTTGAATTTTATAACTTTATAAAATGAGTCATACCGAATCTGTTGCCGCTTTTTATCAGCGGGTCCCCCAGGCCAATGCATCCGGACTTTCCCTGAACAATGCAGGCGCAGGGCACATCAACGTTTTTACACGCAATTATTGTTATCCCAAAACGCCTTACAGCCGCAGGGACTTTTATAAGGTTTCCCTGATTATTGGCACAGGAAAACTACATTACGCAGATAAATGGATTGATATTGACCGTCCGGCACTGCTTTTTTCCAATCCGGTCATTCCTTATTCCTGGGAAGTAACATCAGAGAAACAGGAAGGCTGGTTCTGTATTTTTACCGAAGCCTTTTTGCAGTCTACAGAACGGACAACAACTTTACAGGACTCCCCTTTGTTTAAAATTGGTGGTAACCCGGTCTTTTTTATTGACCAGCTGCAAGAGCAGGAGCTTGCTGCCCTCTTTAAAAAAATGATGCAGGAAATGGAATCTGCATACAGCCACAAATACGACTTGCTGCGCAATTACCTGCACCTGATTATCCATGAGGCCATGAAAATGCAGCCTGCAGAGAATTTCCAGAAACATGCCAATGCTTCTTCCAGGATAACTTCTTTATTTATTGAACTGCTGGAAAGACAATTTCCGGTAGATTCACCGGACAATGCCCTGCAGCTGAAAACGGCAAATGATTATGCCAAACGGCTTTCCGTCCATGCCAACCACCTGAACCGCTCTGTGAAGGAAGTCACCGGTAAAACCACCACCACCCTGATTTCCGAAAGGATTACCCGGGAAGCACAGGCCCTGCTGAGCCATACCGACTGGAATATTGCCCAGGTGGCTTACAGCCTTGGTTTTGAATATCCGGCTTATTTCAATAATTTCTTTAAAAAGCATACCGGCATTACCCCCGGGGATGCCAGGGCAGCGCTTGTTTGATTATTATAATTATTCGTTTGAATACTATAAAAAGATCCCGCTGGCGGACTATAATTTTGATCTGACAAAAAAAGAACATCATGAATTATAGAAATTTAGGAACAACAACAGAAAAATTATCGTCTATCGGTTTAGGCTGTATGGGTATGAGTTTTGCCTATGGTCCTACCGATGATACAGAGAGTATTGCCACCTTGCATAAAGCACTGGACCTGGGTATTAATTTCTGGGATACAGCAGATATGTATGGAAACGGGCTCAATGAAGAGTTGATCTCTAAAGTTCTGGTCCCCAACCGGGACAAGGTTTTTATTGCCACTAAATTTGGTTTCCGCTTTAAAACAGACCAGGCTGGCCCAAGCAATTCGGCCAATACCTATTTTGACGGTTCACCGGCCTGGATTAAAATTGCAGTCGAAAACAGTTTAAAAAGGTTAAAAATAGATACCATAGACCTTTATTATGCCCACCGGATAGATCCAACTGTACCTGTTGAAGAGACCGTAGGTGCGATGGCCGAACTGGTTAAAGAAGGCAAAGTCCGTTACCTTGGGCTCAGTGAAGCCTCTGCTGCTTCTTTGCGTAAAGCTCATGCGGTTCACCCCATTTCGGCCTTGCAAAGTGAGTATTCCCTGTTGACCAGGGAGGTGGAAACAGAAATTCTCGGCACCATCAGGGAACTTGGTATTTCCCTGGTCCCTTATTCTCCGCTAGCCAGGGGACTGGTCACCAATGCACTGGATGTGAGCCAGCTGGCAGAGAGTGACTTCAGAAAATCATTGCCCCGTTACAGCGGAAAGAACCTGGAGAACAACCAATCTCTGTCCAAAGATTTTGCTGTGATGGCTGCCGATAAGCATTGTACACCCGCACAGCTGGCGCTGGCCTGGGTTTTGGCCCAGGGCAATGACCTGATCCCTATTCCGGGTACCAAAAAGAGAAAGTACCTGGAAGAAAATGCAGGGGCAGCGGAACTTCGTTTATCAGATGCAGAGCTCAAAAGTATAGACGCCCTACTTGCCCGCTACCCGGATACCGGAGCCCGCTACAACGAAGCCTCCCTTAAACTGGTGAACCATTAAAAATTTACAGCGGTTTGCCCCTGGGCAAACCGCTGTAGTTTAAAATTTATAGCTGTAGCCAATCCTGAACACCTGTGTTTCCAGATAATCGGTGCTGTTGAGCACAAAACCATTTCCGCTGATGCTTTTCTTAATCCTCAGGGTACCCAGCAGGTCAGTCGCATTCAAGACCAGCTCCCCTTTCCCTTTCTGGATCATTTTTTTGATGCCCATATCCACGGAAAACCTCGAACCTATTTTTCCCTGGGGAATGATGTCCGGCGCCAGGTAAACCGGCGTAACCTGGATACGTGTCTCCCCTTTCAGTTTAAACAAAGCATTCAGTTTTAGGTTTCCTGAAGTGCTTTGCTGTTTTTCGGCATGATAAGGTACTGGTACCGGATATTGGTTGACAATACTAAAGGCATCCAGCATGTTCCTGTAGACCGCGCCGTTAAACTGCAGGGAAAACCAGGGATTCAGTTCTTTGTCCAGTACAAATTCTGCACCTGTTGTGCGGCTGTTCCCGGCATTTTGAAAAATATTGTAAATCAAAGTATTTCCTGGAACTATGGTGGCAATTCTGGTGATGGTTGCCCGGGTTTCCTTGTGGTAGGCGGCCAGGTACAGGCTTCCCTGGTTAAAACTGTTTTTATATCCCAGTTCAAAGGTATGGGTAAACTGCGGGCGCAGACCCGGATTTCCAACTTTTAAAACCTCAGGCTCGTCGTACTTTGGAAAAATTCTAATGTCTACTTCATTGGGACGGTCTACCCTGCCGTTGTAAAAAAGGGAAATCTTTTGCTGCCCGTCCAGCTTATAGGCCAGTCGCAGGTTTGGAAAAGGACGGGCATAATCATAACCATCACTTTTATAGGTATTGTGTTGCGGGTTGACTTTGTAATCTACTTTTACATATTCCAGCCTTAAACCTGCTTCTACTTCAAAACGGTCGTTTTCAAAGACATAATTCCCATACAGGGCGGGAATGCTTTCGGCATAGTCGGCCCATCCGCCCGCTGAGGGATCTATAGAAGAATTGACCCCCGGAAAAAACTGCATATTGGTTGGAATGGTTCTTCTTCTGAATTTGATCCCGCTTTCCAAACGGCCTTGTTTCAGCGGCTTTACGTAGTCTATGTTCCAGTCCAGCACCTGTTCATCGGAAAGCAGCTTAAAATGGTCTTCTCCTTTTAAGCCTGGGGTATAGTTGTCAAAAAAGTACTTTTCGTCCTCCCGGTGAAAGGTATAATTAAAGCTGGCATTTAACTGATGACCAGGCTGTTTAAATTTATGCTGATAAACCAGGGAACCCGTCGCGGTGTATTTCATTTCGTCTTCCAGAAAGGTCCACAGCCTGCTTCTTTGGCTCAGATCGGCATTAAAATAAGGAATCTCGCCCAGGTCTTTTATTTTTTCACTGCTCAGCAAAGCTGAAATGCTAAAGGTATTGCGCTCATCCATTGTCCAGTCGGCCCCGGTTTTCAGGGTCCCGATACCGGTGGTACGGTTCCTTTTGACCTGCTGGCGAATCTGGCTCCCGTCGTCATATAAACGCTCTGCAAATTCATTTCTGTTGAGCGTTTGGGTATACAACCAGTCGGCCTGCATAAAGGTATTCAGCTTATTTTTCCGGTAGTTTAAAGATAAAGAAGGGTTTATTTTTGGGGTAGCCCGGTATTGCGGGCTAAGGTCGGGAAGATTTTCCTTTCTGGTCCATAATGCCCCCAAGCCCGTAAACAATCCGATTTTTCCATTAAACCCTTCCTGTTTATCTTTTTTATAGATAATATTAATGATCCCCGAATTTCCGTTGGCATCAAATTTTGCAGAGGGGTTATTGATAATTTCTATTCTTTCTATGGCCGAGGCTGGAATATTGTCCAAAGCCGTCTGGCTCCCAAAACCAGTGATCGCATTTTGTTTTCCATCAATGAGCAGGGCTACTTTATCGCTTCCACGGAGTTGTACCTTTCCATCCTGAACAGTTAGTCCGGGCAGGTTTTGCAGGGCCTGCAGTACCGAACCTCCAGCCTGGCTGATGTTGCCCGAAAGGTTAAACGTTTTTTTGTCCATTTTACCTGATACCCCTTCGACAGGGCCGGAAACAATGTTGACTTCTTTTAACAAGCGGGCATCTTCGGCCAGTTCGATATGGCCCAGGTCCAAAAAAGCATTCAGCGTGCCTGTACTGACTTTTTGCTGATGGGTCTTGTATCCAATGTAACTGATTTCCAAAAGGTAATGACCAGACTGGAGTTCCCGGAGAACAAAACGCCCTTCATCATCGGTCATGGAGCTTAAAACCAGGCTGCTGTCGGCCGGTTTTTTCAATACCACTTTTGCATAAGGTATGGTACTTTTTGTTTTTGCGTCTTTCAGTACGCCGGAAAAGGTCACTTTTGGGTTTTGGGCCAGGGAAAAAACCGGTGCCAGCAAAAGGACCAGGATCAGGTAATTTAATTTATGCATCTTCATATGTCTTTACTAAATCATTGTTCGGGGCTTCAATACCTTGAACTTTAGCAAAGGTGAAGGGAGATTTAGAATTAATTCTGAATTCCGTTTTCAGCGAACAGCACCGAGAATGTATGCCTGCCTTGCTGGAAATCATAGGCAACCTGCCAGTTGTGGTTCATACAGATTTCACGCACAATGGCCAGGCCAAGCCCTGTTCCCGGGTTTTGGGAAGAAGCGGTGCTGAAGCGTTTAAATAATTTATCTTCCAGTAAGGCTACACTGCCCTGGTTAGAAATACGCAGCTGCTGTTGGTCCAGCAATACTTCTATGCTTCCCTGATGTTCACTGTGTAAAACCGCGTTCATCAGTAAATTGCTGACCATAATTTCAAAAAGCATTTTGTTACAAGCTTTGGTAATATTTTCCTCGATCCGGGTTTTCAGCTTCAGACCACGTTCATAGGCAAAGTCCTCGGAAAGCTCCAGGACTTCTTCCAACAGCGCAGTCAGATTGGTCCTTTCCTTTTCCCTGAACTGTTGGTTTTCCATCCGTGCCAGCAGCAAGAGGTTTTTATTGATCCGGCTCACCCTGGAAAGCGCCGCCTGGATCTGGTCAATCAGTCTGGATTGTCTGCTGCTGACCGAGGGGTCCTGCAACAGCAAATCGAGTTTGGACTGCACAATGGCCATAGGGGTTTGCAATTCATGAGAGGCATTTTCTGTAAACTCCCTTTGCTGCCGGTAAGCCATAATGTTCCCTTCTATGAGTTTATTCAGACTCTGGTTCATTTCCATGAACTCTGCAATATCTGTTTTTTCAAAGACCGGCCGGACCTGGCTGTTGAGGTCAAAAGATTTGATTTGCCCCAGGCTATGGTAAAATGGTTTCCAGAGCCTGGACGAAATGCGTTTGTTGAGTAAAATAAAACCAGTCAGCAAAACGATAAAAAAGAATACGGTTACTGCTGTAATGGCCAGAATCGTTTCATGGGTTTCCTCTACATTGGTTTCAACAGTAAGGCTGTATTTTTTTCCGTTAAGTTCAAAATAACTTACCCTGCCCTGGAAACGGTCATAACCTTTTGCCGGAATGTACTGGTTTTTCCGGTAAAGGTTGTACAGGCTGTCTGCTTTCAAGGCCGAGACTTCCCGGAGCTGGGTTTCGGGCTTTAAACGGTTCCACAATAGAATGCTTTGCTTTAGTTCCTGATCGTTAAGTTTCAGTGCCTGCAGGTTCTTTTTGGTAGATTCACTGACAATATGGTTGTGCTCGTTGATTTCATTGAGCCAGATGTAATCAATAATGGCAAAATAGGCCGGAACGCTGCAGGCCAGCACCAGAAATGCATAAAGGGTAAAGAGCCTTAAAGGCTTGTCCAGCAATTTATTCATACTTCCCATTTGTAACCAGATCCGTAAATGGTGGTCAGGTAATTCGCACAACCTGCTTCAGTCAGTTTCCGCTTCAGGTTTTTCACATGCGCATAAATAAAATCAAAATTATCCATCATATCTGCCACATCTCCTGAAAGGTGTTCTGCCAGGGCACTTTTTGAAATCACCCTGTTTTTGTTCGCAATAAAATAAAGCAGCAGGTCAAATTCTTTTTTGGTTAAAACCACCTGACGGTCATGGACCAGTACCTGTTTTGCCAGCAGGTCGATGTGCAGTTCATGCTGCTCAATCACATTGTTGCTTGAAAAGTTACGCCTGCGGAGCAGGGAATAGATCCTTGCGGCCAGTTCGGGCAAATGGAAAGGCTTCACCAGGTAATCATCTGCCCCAAGTTTCAGTCCCCGGATTTTATCGTCCAGGGCGTTGCGTGCCGAAATGATAATGATTCCGTCTTGTTTGCCCTGTTTTTTCAATTCCTCCAGGATCGCAAATCCATCTCCACCAGGCAACATCAGGTCAAGCAGGATACAATCATATTGATGATCCAGGACCTTCTGCATGGCAGAAGCATAATTTGTGGCCTGTTCGCAGCGGTAATTTTCGTCCGAAAGGTATTCGGAAATGCTCTCTGCCAGGTCCTGTTCATCTTCAATGATCAGCAGTTTCATGCCGGCAATTTACAACAGCATTCTGAATATATTCTGAATTTTCTGTCCGCTTTGTCTTTCAGGCCATACTTTTGGGTGCAGAGATTTTCCAACCTCCAGCTGATTGCTGTAATTCCCATAAACGGTGGTAAAGACCTTGCTGTGCCAGCAGCTGGCTATGTGTTCCTTTTTCTGCTGCTTTTCCTTTGTCCAGGACCAGGATCTGAGCGGCATTTTTAATCGTGGCCAGCTTATGGGCCACCACTATAACCGTTTTATCTTTCACCAGTTCCTGGATGGCCTTTTGTATGTAAATTTCATTTTCAGGATCAAGAGAGGCTGTTGCTTCATCGAGCAGTACAATCGGGGCATTTTTTAAAAGTGCCCGCGCGATACTAATGCGCTGTTTTTGTCCACCGGAAAGCTTGTTTCCACCTTCTCCTGCCCGGCTATGGATCCCCTGGGGCATTTCCCAGGCAAAGGCCAAAACTTCGGCTTTGTCGGCTGCTGCGATCACTTCTTCTTCGCTGGCCTCCATTTTACCAAAGCGGATGTTGTTGTAAATGCTGTCGTCAAAAAGATAGACCTCCTGAAAAACTTCACTAATCAGGCTGTATACCCGGTCGGGCGCCATATCCCTTACATCTACGCCACCGATTTTAACCGTCCCCTGCTGCACATCCCAAAAGCGGGCAATTAAAGCCGTAATGGTGGTTTTACCCGAACCGGATGGCCCGACCAGGGCCAACATGCTCTTTTCGGGAACCTGGAAACTGAGGTCATCAAGAATGGTTTTACCGGGTCTGTAAGCAAAACTTACCTGTTCAAAAGTCACATCATAAGCTATAGGCTCCAGTTTTTTTCCGGATGGCTGAACTACTGTTTCCAGTACTTCAATAACCCGCTCCATACTGATGTTCATGTAACGCAGAATTACATAATCGACCAGTACAATTTTTAAAGGTTCATACAACCGGTAACCTAAAATAAGAAAAGTGATCAGGGCAGCAACAGAAAGACCCGAACCGCTAAAATAAGACAGTGCAATGTACAACATAAACAGAAAAACCAGTTCAAACACCACTGCTGCAGTGAGTACAAAAGGGCCCGGAACCGCTTCTGTACGGATGCTTGCACGCCGGAAATCGTTTAGGGCTTTATCCAGGCTGGAGTAACGGGCACCCGTAAGGCCAAAAGACTTGATGTGCCGTATGCCCTGTACATATTCAAGAAAACGCGTACCTGATTCATTTCTGGCCTGAATGTGCTTTTTTCCTTCTTTTCGGATCAGCAGATTGGAAATCCGGATCATGAGCCAGCTTAATGGAATTGCCGTCAGTAAAATCAGGGCCAGCCGCCAGTCGGTCAGAAACAGGAAAACGGAAAGGATCAGGGTTGAAAATACTGAAGCGGCCATATTGCCAATGGTATGTCCAAAAATCATTTCAAAATTAGCCACATCCTGCAGCACCACTGAAGCCAGGTCCCCAGGGTCCCTTTGTTTAAAGGTCCCCATACTAAGTTTTTGTAAATGGTTTCCTAAACGGATCCTCAGGCTGGTCGACAAGGTATAGGTCATCTGATTACTGGCTACAATCGTTTTAACCGATACCCATAACTGCAAAACCAGCATACCGCACAGGATCCAGACAAAGGTCCAGAGCTTTGCCCGGTTGGGCTGCACGCTAAACAGTTCCTGCAGCACCAGGAGCAGAAAACCTGTAGGCAAGGCAATGAACAGACCATGGAGCAGTTCGAGTAAAATACTTTTTTTAACGGCCCCCGGGGCCAGTTTAAATATATATCGCAAATTTTTTAACATGATACGAGGCTTTTGTTTTATAAGCATTAAATGGCAAATTCTTTTGCCCGGGTATGGGCCTGCCACATCCGGGCATAGAGCGCGCTTTGTTCCAGCAGCGCCTGGTGCTGTCCGGTCTGCTGCACCATTCCTTTGTCCATGACAATGATCTGGTCACTGGCCACAATGGTACTGAGCCGGTGGGCAATGATGAGTACGGTTTTATCCCGGATCAGTTCATGGAAAGCTTTATGGATCAGGTGTTCATTTTCCGGATCACTGAAGGCCGTCGCCTCATCCAGAATCAGAATGGGGGCATCTTTGAGAATGGCCCTGGCCAGCTGGATGCGCTGCTGTTCTCCCCCGCTCAGGTGTAGCCCGTCACTGCCCCAGCGGGTCTGGTAGCCCTGCTCCAGCTGCATAATGAAATCATGGCATTGGGCAGCCTTTGCTGCAGCAAGCACTTGTTCCTTGCTTTTGTCCATCCCCATTCGGATGTTTTCATACAGGCTTTCCCGAAACATAAAACTCTCCTGAAAAACAAAGGCGATGTGCTTCATCAAAACTTCTGGGGCAATGTCCCTGATGTCTTTTCCGCCTATACAGACCCTGCCCTGCTGCGGGTCCCAGAAACGGCTGAGCAATTGCGCGATGGTCGATTTTCCGGATCCGGATGGCCCAACAAGGGCCGTAATACTTCCGGCAGGCATTTTAAAACTAACATCGATCAGGGTATAAGTTTCCTGCTGGTAACCAAAATAAACGTCTTCAAAGCTGACTTCAAAATTGCCCTCGGGCATTTCTGTTCCGGAACTTTCCTGTTCCCTGCCAAAAAGAATTTCATCCAGCCTTTTTACACCGTGGTTGATGACAGAAATCTGCGATCCCAGGTTGCTCAGGGCAAACAGCGGACGAATATACCCTACCCCCAGAATCAAAAAGAGGGAAAATGTGGCCAGCGTGCTACTTCCTGAAAAATACAGGTACAAACCGGCCGCAAGTACAGGCAGCGTTGCATTGCTGATGAAACTGATAAATATTCCATAAGCGGGTGCAGAATTCCGTACCCAGGCGATTACCATGTCCCTGAAGCGGTAAACCGCCCCGCTATATTGGTCAAATTTTTCGGCCGTATGCCCAAAAATTTTAATCACCGGCATGGCCCTTACAAATTCAACAATTCCCGAATTCATGTCTTCCAGAGAACGGTGGTAATTTGTCAGCAGGTCCATCCTTTTTCTGTTAAACATCAGGGGAATAAAAACCGCCAGCAACACCAGGGGGATACAACTGGCCAGGGCCAGCTTCCAGTCGATACAAAAAAGGTAGACCAGGGTAATCAGGGGCAATATCATTCCTTTTATAAAGTCAGGGATGCTGTGGGCAATAAAGTTCTCGATACGCTCCACATCGTCGGACATGATTTTTTTTAAAGCCCCGGAGTTGGTTTTATTGATAAAACCCAGCGACAGTCGCCCGATTTTTTCGGCCATTTGCCTTCGCAGTTCGTAAAGGATGTTAAAAGCGGCCACATGTGAGGCCATCCCTGAAGCATACAGCAGCAAATAAGATAAAACTACTGCTATAACTGCCTTAAAGATATCTTGCTGTAGTAAAACTTTATCCAGAACCGGTGCAGTTAAAGCTTTGAGGATATCACAAACCAGTACATAGGGCACCAGGGTCATCAGGGCATGGCCGATGGCCAGCAGGGCAGATAAACTGAGCAACCGTTTACGTTTTCCGGCAATTTCCAGTAAACGGAAAATTCCGGTTTTAGCTTTCTTTTTTTGATGCATAGGTCTATTAAATCGCTTTTTTATTATTTAAAACAATTCTAAATAATTAACTTTGACAAAGGTGCCCATTCCGCAGGAAAATGGTTTTACAACAAAAGTATTATGATTTACAGCAAAAGGATTTTTTATGGGCTTAATGGTTAGCAGTCCTACGGGGAATTGGTACCACCTAAATGAACCGCTACAGTTACATGATCAGGTTTTGGATTTTCCGCTCGTGATCGAACGACGAGATCGCTTCAGTATGTCCTTTGCAGAGCTGGAACTGGTACAAATGGCTTTTCAGGATGTCTTTATCGTTTATGGGGATATGCGTTTAAAACAGCAGCAACTCCGGATGCGTACAGTAGACATGCCCGATATGGTGGAACTTCATTTTTCCTTAAGCGGAAAAGGCATTGTAGAAAACCACATCAACAAAAAATCTTATTTTTTTAATCCCAACCAGCACAACATGATGTACGTGCCCGAATTTGACGGGACAGCCAATTACAGCAAAAATGAAGCTTACCTGTTTTTTGAACTTCATTTTAAAAGCAGTTATTTTCTGGAACTGGTTCAAAATACAGGAAAAACCCTCGAAAAGTTTGGCGAGCAAATCGTTTTAAAGAAAAGTGCAAACGCCACCGAAGACTACATGCCCATCAGTCTGCAAATGCACCAGTGTTTAAAGGATATAATGAATTGCAAATTTAGCGGCAAACTTAAATTTCTTTTTCTGCAGGCCAAAAGTATAGAACTGTTGAGCCTCCAGGCGGCCGCCATTGAGCAACAGCAGCAGAAAAGTACAATAAAAAGCTGCTTAACGACTTCCAGAGATCGGGATTGTATTCTTTATGCCAGGGAATACCTGTTGCAACACATGTCCAATCCGCCTTCTTTAACAGAACTCGCAGCCGCTGCCGGTACCAATACGTTTAAGCTTAAAAATGGATTTAAGGAGTTATTTGACCAGACCGTTTTTGGTTACCTGACTACCGTAAGGCTGGAACAGGCCAGAACAATGCTGGGTAGCGGCTCAAGCATCAAAGAGGTTTCGGCTCATTTGGGTTATTCTTCTGTACAGCACTTCAGTACGGCCTTCCGCAAGCAGTTTGGCATTTCGCCGGGCAGGCTTTAGTTCTTTTCAAAATTCACCTTAAGCTTAGCTACCCCTGGTAGAAATCAACTACCTAAACAAAAGGCGTTTGCGTCTCCATAGCATCGACCGCTTCGATTCGCAATTTACTTAGCCAAACCAGTCCCAGAACATCTTTTTCGGCCGCAACACTTCTTTTTATATAATCCGAAGGATAAGGATATTGCGGATTTTCGACATAATAGATCATCAGGTCGATTTCGCCTTTTCCGGGATACAGAAAATTTCCCAGGGGAGACTGGGTAACAATGGTAGAACTTCCTTTATGGCTTTTGGAATAGACATGCCCTCCATAGGCCAGCAGGATTTCATGTCCAATCTCATGGGCCGCAGTGTGTTTAAAATCGAGCATGGCTTTATCGTCATTTTCATAATACCACTGACGGGGAAATTTCAGGTAACCGGCATTATAATATAAAATCCTGGACATTTCCCAGTTTCTGGACCTTCCGGGACTCAGGTTTGTTCTGTAAGTAATCACCGGTGATTTTACGGTTTTTGCGCCCTGGTTATCGGGTTTCAGAAAAAACTGATAGGCCTCTCCATTGTCCAAAACGATATTTTTCGCTTCCGGATGATGCGCATTGCGGCCCCAATGGTATGCCAATCCTTCCAAAGCAGCGTCCAAAAGTTCTCCGAAATTTTTTGTTGCCTGGTCCAGAGGTCCCTTTCCATGTATTTCCACAATATTTTCCGGCACACGCTGACCTTCGGGCAAACCTTCGGTCCCGCCGTCTTTCAAATTGGTCCGCAGCAGGGCTTCTATTTTTTTTGCTTTTCTGTCAATTTTAACGTCAAGCCAGCGCACTTCTTTATATTCGGTTCTGAACAAAGTTTCTACGGTTTGGCTTTTATCCATATAAATTGCCCTTAGCACTGCTTTTAGCACTTTACTAT
Source organism: Pedobacter nutrimenti (assembly GCF_003208655.1). Lineage (GTDB taxonomy): Bacteria > Bacteroidota > Bacteroidia > Sphingobacteriales > Sphingobacteriaceae > Pedobacter > Pedobacter nutrimenti. The sequence continues at coordinate 896,586 of NZ_QKLU01000001.1, forward strand.
TAAACCTGCTGCTGTCATAACAATCCTGATTGTCAAAACCATCCCAGTAAATGAGGTAAGCTCCTGGTTTACTGTATTCGGGCTTACATGGCATGCTGTAAATCAGCTGGCCTTCCTGGTCCAGCACCTCAAAAGTCAGGGATTCGAGTACCTCCCCTTCCAGTTTATACTCAAAAATAAAATAAGGATTTTCACTGCGGCTTTTAAAATCTGGAATACCCATTGGAACAAATGTCTTTTCCTCACCGAATAAGCTGAGCTTCAGTCCAAAATGGCTTTGTAAAGATTTTTTTGTACGTTCCATAAGAAAAATCTCCGGCGGTCATTTGTTTAACTGCCACCTAAATTAGGTGATTATTTCTTTGGTTGCATCTGTTAATTTTTATTTTGTTATTAATTCTTCAGTGCCTCATTAAAGCATTAATATTTTCTTCTGGCCAGGGCATACAAGAGCCCTTCGGTACTACAAAAGTAAAGCACCTCTTTGCGTACTAAAGGGGCAGAGACAATAGGCCCCACGCGATCAAACTCCTTCATCACCTCCAGGGTTGTCTGATAAAGGGCCAGATCCCTGCCTTTGGCAGAATGACGAAAGCTTAGTCTTGCTTGCGGAGAAAAGACTTCATGCTTGGCCATGCGACGGCTTTGGGTTTCAAAACAGGCAAAGATTTTCCCCTTGCGAAGGTCAGTTTGATATAGCTGACCACTATAGTCCCCAAAAAAAGCATAATTTCCATTTAGAACCACAGAAGAGAAATTATATCCGCTTGTTTTTATCCTGTAATTTTCTTTTCCCGTTTTGGCATTCAGGGCCACAAACAAATAAGAATCAGAAGTTGTCAGGTATACAGTACTGTCTGCAACGGCAGCTCTGGATATAATCCAGGATCCTTTTGCATCATATTTCCAGTCCAATGTTCCCTTATCTGTATTTAAAGCATAAAAAAAACCGTCCCTGCTTCCAAGATAGAGTTTTCCCTTCCCGATCACAGCTTCTGCCTGAAAACCTTCCATAAGGTGTGTCCCCGGGTCTTCACCCGTTTTGTATTTCCAGATGAGGGTCCCATTTTTACGGTCAAGGGCATAAATATAACTATCCCAGCTGCCAATGTACACTTTGTGTTCATCTACTGCCGGTGTTGAGCGGATAATTCCGTTCGTTTTAAATTTCCATTTCAATTCTCCGCAACCGGCGTCAATTGCATAGACATATCCGTCACCACTTCCAACGTAAAGGACTTCTTTGTTTCCGTCTCTTTTAATGACCGGAGCTGAAATCAGAAAATCATAGGGATCTTCCATATATTGGTCTAATGGTTTCATTCCCCACAAGCCAAAGGCCCCCACCTGCTTTTGTTTGCCAGTTTTAAAAATCCATTTCAGTTTTCCGGTTTTACAGTTTAATGCGTAAATGCGTCCATCTTTACTGCTGGCGTAAAGCATCTGGCCGCAAATGGCAGGCTGCATACTTACTGAAGCCCCGGCTTTAAACCTCCAAATTTCCCGACCTGTATTTTTATTAAGCGCATATAGATGTCCATCTTCAGCTCCGACATAAATCCTTGCTCCAAAAAGAACCGGTGAGGCATATAGTTTGGCCCCCGTTTTAAAGGTCCAAAAGGTTTTCCCAATTCTGGGTACTTCCCCAATCTGTGGGTCTGTGTCTTTTGCTTTAAGGAGTTGAACTCCTGTAATAAAGCAAAGGCTAAAAATTAAAGCTTTCCTCATTTCTTTTGATCTGTTGGCCAAAGAAAGCGCAGTGAATTCACCCTTAAAAGCTAAAAATGCTAAAAGGCTTTTTAAGAAGGATAAAATGGACTATATAATGCTAAACCGCTTTAGATATTCAGAACTTGATGAACCAGGGATTTAAAATTCCTGCTGAGCTTAAGTTTTGTTCCCTGCCGGTCTTTTAGGGTAATCATATAATCTCCATGAAAATGTGGTTCTATTAGGGCAATGCTGTCAATATTGACAATAATGGATTTATGAATTTGTATAAATTGATCTGGATCCAGTAGCAAAAGCAGTTTTTTAAGGCTATAGTTACCCGGCATAACGCGACTGTCAAGGCTATGTAGCTGAACAAAGTTTCCGCAGGACTCAATGTATTTAATCTCTTGAGTTGCAATAAGACTTACATTACCATTGATTTTACTAACGAGCCGTCTGGTATAAGGTTCTTGAGTTTTAGAATGCCCAATCAAAGAAATCAAGCGCTCTGCAAACAGAGCAGACTGCCGGCCTGCAAGCAATTGTCTTGCTTTTTCAAGACTTTTGAAAAAGCGTTCGTCGTCGTATGGTTTTAAGAGATAATCCACTGCCGACTGATCAAATGCTTTAATGGCATACTGATCATATGCCGTTACAAATACATAAGCACATAAATGGTGTTCCTTTACGGCATCCAGTACTTCAAAGCCATTTCTATCTGGCATTTGCACATCCAGAAAGACCAGATCCGGTTTGTGGAGCAAAATTGCTTCGGTGGCCTCCAGCCCATTTTTACACCGGGCAACTATTGTCAACTCTTTTTCGCGGCCAAGCAGTATTTCAAGGGAGGCCAGCGCAGCAGGTTCATCATCGGCAATTATAATTCTTATCATTTTTAAAGGGGAATCTCTATTTCAACTTGAACACCTTTAGCGGTAGCATTACTAATTTTAAAAGTGTACCGCGTTCCGTAAATATAAAACAACCTGGATTGCAGATTTTTCAGACCTATCCCCCCGGCAGGCCCACCTTCAGGAAGATTCCTGCCATCATTATAGATCATTAAATACAATATTTTTTCCTTGACTTGTGCCCGTATTAAAATATAGCCCGCTGTACTGCTTTTTGCCACGCCATGCTTAATTGCATTTTCCAGCAGGGGTTGCAGGATAAAACGAGGTACCTGGGCAGCAAGCGACGCCTCTTCTATTTCTTTGCAGATGTGTAACCTGTCACCGAACCTTATACTTTCTATCTCCGTATAAAAGTCGGCCTGTTCAAGTTCCTTCTCCAGGGATACAAAGGGTTCATCATCTGCATATAGTGTGTTCCGCAAAAAGACACCTAGTTTACTATTTACTTTTATGGCTGCCTGTGGATCATTCATCCGAACCATAGAACTGATGGTGTTCAGGGTGTTAAACAAAAAATGGGGGCTTAACTGAAGTTTTAAGGTTTCCAGCCGCGCTTGTTTCAGCATGTTTTCCAGTCTGACATTTTTCATTTCAGCTTCTGCTGCCTGCAGACTGCTTTTTTTACTGGATAAAGCAGTCTGCAATGCAAAAACACTCAATACAATCAGCGAATAAACTACTGTATCCCACAACAGTTGCGCAGCATAAGCATTCAGGTAAGCGGCAAAAGAAAGTGTAAATGCGTTTTGTCCAATCGCATAAGACATGGCCCACAACCTTAAATTGGAAAAAAAACACAGGATCACAAAAGCAATAAGCAGCTGCCACAGAAAATTTGTTCTCCATTCAGCAGTATGCAGTGGATAAAACTGATAAATATATAAAACAAATGGGCTAAGCAAAGCGAAGAGATACCATCCTGGCAATTGTCTGCAAAATAAACTGAGCCAGCTGATTTCCTCACCGGAAAACCTGCCGCTCAGATAGGCTTGCGTAGCCATACTCATTGCGGCCATTGTCCAAATGAGTAAAATAACGAATGTACTTCGCAAAGAGAGCCCTTTCATAAAGATCAGCATATATATTTCGCCAAAGCCTTGTAATTTTAATCGGAAGGTAAATAATTAAATCTGTTTTTTTCTCTTTCCAAAGCTGAAAAACAACAGTAGCAAACTTCCTACCGTAAGGATTGCTGCAAGCACAAATGCAGCCCCGGGAAAATAAAATCCTGTTTTTTGAGCCGTAGTATAGGAAAACACAAAGCTAAAAGTCAATGGCCCTACCATAGTTGTTAACCCCATAATAGCACCCAGAATTCCCTGAAGAGCGCCTTGTTCATTTTCCGGAACTGAAGCCGCGGCGATACTTTGCAGGGCCGTGCCTTGCAGGCTCCCTAAAATAAAAATAAACAGGGCCACAAAGAGCAGCCACTGGCTTTGCGCAAAAGCCAAGAGGATAAACCCGCTAATGGTTAAACACAAGCCGATAATGGCCAGCTGATGGTCTTTTACTCTTTTGCTCAACAGGCCCAGCAGCCAGGCCTGCACCAATACCGATAGCCCTCCGATAAAGGCCAGGGAATATCCGATCATTTGCTGGTTCCAATGAAACTTTTCTATGGTAAAATATGCCCAGACAGTTTCCATACTGTGGTTTGCCAGCGTAACAAACACAATGGACAACAACAGCATCCGCAACAAAACGACTTTGTTGATCGATTTCATTGCAGCCAGCGGATTTGCTTGCTGCCAGCTAAAGCGCCTTCTGTGCTGGGTTTTTAAAGATTCCTTAAAAAACAGCAGGCCCAGAGAAAAATTAAGGAAGCTCAGTATTGCGGCAACGACAAATGGAAAGGAAGTACCAAATTGTGCCAGGACACCACCTATGGCTGGTCCGACAATAAAGCCCAAACCAAATGCGGCATTGATGAGCCCAAAATTGCGGGTCCGGTTTTCCTCTGTACTGATGTCAGCAACAGTTGCCGCTGCAACGGAATAACTGGCGCCACTGATCCCTGCAAGAATTCTTCCTATAAAAATCCAAAGGATGTGTCCTGAAAAAGCCAGAAACAGACAATCCACACTAAAGCCCAGCAAGGAGACCAACAGCACGGGTCTGCGTCCGTAACGGTCGCTCAGGTTTCCCAGCAAGGGGGCAAATACAAATTGCATGGCAGCATAGGCAAAGGAAAGCCAGCCACCATACCGGGCCGCGGTACTGGTGTCGGCATGGACCAGGTTTTTAAGCAGTTGGGGAAGTACAGGAAAAATAAGTCCAAAGCCAGCGGTGTCCAGTACCACCACCAATAAGACAAACACGAGGGTTGTTGTAAGTTTTAATGACATAACCATTCAATCTCCGCACTTTACAGTGCAGCAATTTATTTCAATAAGTTAAATAGAATATGCGCTTGATCAGATCTGATAAAGGGCATTCAGCATTTTGCCTGAAGATTGAATTAGTACCTCATAATAATTCAAAGCTATAAAAAATTTAATTTTTATAGCTTTAATTTTTGCTTAAAGTGTGACCTCACTTGGCAAAATGCCAAAATAACGCTTAAAAGCTTCTGTCAAATGACTTTGATGGTTAAACCCTACAGCCGCGGCCACCTGCCCAATGCTTTTACGCTCTTCCAGAATCAGCCTTCTGGCTTCTTCCATTCTCAGCCGAGTTACATAACCATAAATCGTTGTTCCATAATATTCTTTAAAACCCCGTTTAAGCTTAAACTCATTCAGTGCAATTTGCTTGGAAAGCTCAATAATGGTTGGTGGATACTGATAAGTCGCATCCAGAATATCCCTGGCCTGCTCTATCTTTTTCAGGTCATCCTGTTTGATCAGGTATTTTTCAACCTCCACCCCCGACTGCATTTGTTCGAGCTGGAGCATGAGCAATTCCAGAATTTTCGACTCTGTATGCAGTCTTTTAAGTTCACCGCTTCTGCGGCAGTCGCAGATGTCATTGATCACCCTTTTCATTTCTGAGGTAACCGAAAGATCACTGGCCGCAAAAGAGGTGTATTTGCCTTTCAGGATTTCTCTTACAAAATCGGTATGCAGCAAAGAGTGCTGATCGATCAGGTGAAAATAATAAGATTTGGAAAGGACCAGTAAAAAGTATTTGTATTCGGTATCGGGAGCCATTGGATATTTTCCTTTAATAGAGGGAATATAACGGATGTTGTGCCTGCTGCCGGTTCTGCGGCTGCTGGTTGTTTTTGCCGTGGCAGGAGAAGACCCGTAAAAAATAAACTGAGAGGTTATGGCTTCTCCCTCCACCTCCGAAAGTACTTTAACCGCTTCATTAAACTGCATGGTCGAATGAACCAGAAACAAACCTCCTGAGCTGAGCTGATAATTGACCAGTTTTTCCACCGGCGCACTTTTGATATGGACATTCTTTTCGGATAAAGGTGCCCGGGGATTATATACTTCGGGTATTTCCTCTATAAACAACCAGTCATCGGAACCTTCTATTTTCGATTTAATTTTCATTGGTCTTTTAATGGTTATCCTGTTTGTTCATCAATTCATAAACCTCTGTCATAAAAATGGCTTCATCAATGGCCTTTTTGAACTCTTCAAATTCATCATAGTCAAAGGCAAAACAAATGTCATCGTTTGGAGTATGCAGTACAATTCGCTCTTCTCCGTCGGGGAAAGGCAAACTATTTTTATAAAAGGGTAAACTATTGACAACCTCCCTGAAGGACTTAAAAGCCTGTTCTGTAAAATTGAGCAATAAATTTTGATGCCACAGATAGTAAACCCCGCAACTGGCACAACTGCTCAGAACGGTTGCTCCTCTTGTACTTAAGACTCTGGTTTTACACATATTTTTCAATTTTTTAGGTTTAAATGATTTTTAAGCATTCCTTTAGCCGCTGCATCTGTGCCCAGCAAGCGGGGTGCAGCGGCTGATAATGGAACGGAACTGTTGCCTGCAGCCACCGCTCCGTTGATTTGTCTCAGGACCATAGCCAGACAAGCTTCTGCCGGATCTCCAAAGTTTTTGCTTACATCGTCGGCAACTACGGCATCCGGTACAAACCCACTGTAATAGCCACCTTGTCCCAATGCATTTCTGATCTCGAAGTTTGACAGGTACAGGATGTATTTATCAATATTGATCCCAAAAAAACCGACCGGTTTTCCATAGGTACGGCTTCCAGTTAATTTAACCTGGAAATAAGGTTTAAGACTGTTGATGAGTAGTTCACTTGCAGAAGCGGTATTGGGTCCCACAATAAAATAAATCTCTTTGAGACTTTCCAGGGCACCTTGTTTTTTAAAGGTATGCGTATTTGCGGCTACAGAAAAATTAACGTCGGCCATTGTTGCCCTTTTTCCATTCAGGTATACAGCCTGGCCCTGATCATTCAGATAGGCCTGGTTTTTTAATATTCCGGTTTGACCGCGTTGCAGCAGGTCATTGAAATGTTCCGAATAAATCACTTGACCATTCAAAGAGGAGCCAGCCAGTAAATTGGCCAGATATTCTGCACTTTCCACAAAACCGCCTCCATTGTACCGCAAATCCAGAATAAGCTGCGCCGGCTGTACAGAAGAGAAAAGTGCAAAGGCCTGGTCCAGTTCTGTTTTAGATACCGACAAGCGGTTAAATTGTCCCAAAGCCAGATAGGCGACCTTATTTCTGCTGCCCTGCAACAGTTTTACGCTAAACACGCCATGGTTTTCATAAACGCTTTTGGCCAGGTCAACTTTCCGGACAGACTGATCGGGCTTTTTACAGGTTAATACCGCAGAAGCCGCGCTGGTCATTTTTTCTGCAAGACCTGCTGTTGCAGCCATTCCATCAATTTCCAGAACCTGGTCTCCCCTTTCCAGACCTGATTTGAAAGCCGCAGAGCCCGGGTTTACATAGGAAATAAAAATCAATGAACCGGAAACAGCAAGCCCAATTCCGAGGTTGTTTTCCGGTTCGCTCAAAGCAGCAACAGACTGACTCGTCCTGCCGCTTTGATCAGTCAGATAGGAATATTTCGCTACTCCGGCAAAAAGTGGCAGTTCATAGGCAAAGCCAGTCAACGGGTTTACTTTCAACTGGGAAAGGTCAAAAATTTCCCTGTCCAGGGCAGAACGCTCTGCAGCATTTGCTTCATACTTTCGAGGATTAAAGCTGGCAAACGATGGCAGGGCCTCATTCCATAAATAGGTTTGCTGGGCATAAAGATAAATAGAGTCCAGTGTGAGCTGCGTCCTGTTTCCCGAAGGAGCATCTGGCCGGGCATTATTTTTCCTGCAGGCCAATAGGCCTGTAAGCAGAAAGCTTATCCAGATGCTCCATTTGAACTTCATAGGCTTATTTCCTAATTTGCCGTTACTGTGATATAAGCATCATAATCTTCCAGATAAATTCGCCTCCTGCCCGCTTCCATATATTCACCGGCCGGAAAGCTACACCTGACCTCGCCATACTGACCGGTAGGAAAATCGGCTGGAATTTCAAGTACCAGACGATCAGCCGTAGATTGTACAATTTTTAAGGCATATACTTTATTTCCCGTTGCCGTCACCAGTTCCACATTATTCACTGCCGTAAGGTTCTTTCCCCCGCTAATGGTGATCCTGTCACCCCGCTTTAAGGTTTGAGGAACTTTAAAAACATCTATAGGAATAAAGGGTTTAGGATCATCAATCAAGACAAAATCCTTATTGCTGAGCAATGTACGGTCACCACTTTGCAGTTTAATGGCTTTATAGGTACCTGTTGAGGTGACGATCCCCAAAACTCTCACTTCAAGTGGCGTAACAGAAAGGCCTTTGACTTCGACTTCTTTGTCGTCCTTGCTCACTAAAAACAATTTTGTTTTGTCCTTTTCTGTATTAAAATAATCACCGGTAACAATAAGGTTCCCCCCATTAAGCAAAAAGGTTTTTTGATTAAGGGTTTGAAAACCATCAATGGACTTGATATAAGGAATAATGGAATTGATAACCGGTCGGATTTTATACAGACTGGTTTTTCCATTTTGCGCAGTGACTGTATAGCTGGTACCTGCTTTAAATGCCACTTTACTTCCGGATGCCGGACTGATGCTTGCGCCTTCAGCAATTTTGATTTGGGGGCTGATGTATTCGGGAACGGCCTGTTCCGGTGGCCAGTACACGATAATCTCATTATTTTCCAAAGCCCCCTTTAAGGTTCCGCCCTGGGCGTCCGTGATAGAAAAACTAACGATATCGGCATAAGGAAGCTGCTGGTATTCCTTTTTACAACCGCCCAGCACAATCACCGTTAGGATAAGCAGGGTAAATTTTGCAAAACCAGTTTTAAACCGGTTAATCAAGGAGAGGACTGTCATCTATTTTATATGAAATACTGATTTTATTTTTTTTTATTAACTTGTGCCCTTTAAAGCCGGACAACAACGGCTGCAGTTCTTTTAGAGCTGTATTTTTTTTAAAAACAATCCGGGCTGGTCATCCTTTTATATGGATTTTACACAAAGCACGGTACTAAAATTGGGGCGGAATTTGAAGAGATCGCCCCAATTTTTATTTCAGGCGTTTGGTATGGAAATTTACTGTTGAAGTAAATGGGCCTGTTGTACCGGTTGCAGTTACACCATCCAATTGAACCACATATAGTCTTGCAGCATCTGCGATGGTGCTTGCATCGGCCACAATCGCATAACGTTTTGCCACCGGGGTAATGGCACGTGTTGTTCTGTTGTAGTCATACCATCCCACAACGGTTGCAGAATTACTGCCCAAAGTACTGATGGTGGTCAGTGAAACTGAAGAAAGGTCAGACAAGCTGATGCCTGTTACATCAGTTACTGAAGGAGAATCATAATAACCCAGGTAATAGCCAGACAACTTGGTAATGTTGCCATTAAAGTTGCTGTCAAATTGCACCTGTACACCAGGGGTAGCTGTTACGTTATTATGCAGGTCATAGCCTACTGCTGTCCAGGCTGTTGGAGAAGCAGAGGTATTGGTAAAAGTACCAGCCTGGGTTCCGTTTACAGGAATAACAGCTTTAGCACCGCTCAGGTTTACACCTGCAGAGTCAGGTGTTCCATTTTCTTTTTTACAAGCTGTTGCTAAAACGGCGATCATTGCTACGCCTAACGTTATTTTTAGAATGTTTCTTTTCATGTTTTTAGTTTTTGGATGACTGAATTTTCTTGGATATTCAGTACATCAGTTTTTAAATAAATAATTAATAGGGATCATATATTGGGAGAACCTCCCGGATTGTTTTTTGCGATAGATGATGATTATTTTGCTTTTACAGTTAGTGTCCAGTACTGGAAAATTGGCGCCCAGCCTTCAAATGTTGCTGTCGGGTTATACACACCCGCAGGCACATTGTCTGGTATCCTGATGGTTGCTTTGGTCCGGGTATAAGACTCAATAGGCAGGCTTACTTTTTGCCCGTTTACCGTAATACTAAATTCTTTGAAATTGTAAAATACAGGGCCTGTGGTAATGACATTAAAGCTTTCACCGGCCCGGGCCTCTGCCCCTACATAGTTGATTTGAGGGGTATCATAAAACACTTCAATAGGGTATTTTGCAACGGCAGTAAGCGACTGTATTTTAACTTTCAACTTATAAATTCCCGGTTCAATGGTTTGAGGGACCTGGAGATAAAACAAAGCGTAAATTTTATCGGTAGCCCCCATGGTGGTTTGAATACCCGGAGCGCCATTAGGACTGTTCACCAGGGCATACTCCTTATTGTCCGAACCGACCAGAAATGCCTTTACCTTAGTGGCGTCATTGGTGTTAAAATTTCCCCGCAAACGGACATTGTAAAAACCGATCCCCCATTTGGTGGTGGTGGTCGCTGTTGAAATTTCTTCAATAACCAATGGTCCGAGCTGCTGGAGTTTAATGATCAGTCTATAAGTAGATGTGCTTTTATCAGCTCCGGTTACGGTATAAATGGTTTTTTCGTCCAGTACATCAACCGGCACTATTTTTTCCTTCAGACTGGCACCGTCTGCCAGTTTAATTTTCGGATCAATAACATCCAACTGGTAGTAAAAAGGAACATAGACCGTAATGGTTTTATCTCCTTCATCAATAACTCCGCTGATTTCTCCATCAGCTACGGGTACTTTATATTCAATAATTTTACTGTTTGGTTGCGCAGGCGGCTCAACAGTTTTTTTGCAGGAGCTGATCCCGGCCAGCAGCAGCAGTACAGATAGCGTATGTAAAAATTTAGGGCTCATATTTTTAAAGTATTCGTCTTATTTAATTTCAAATTTCGTACTGCCTTTGGGTGCGAGCACATACTCGAAAGTGAAAAACATATGTGGGGTTTCCCTGAACCACCGGTCAGCGGTAAAAGCATCTTTATAACAACTAATCATTTTTATTTTCGCATAATTTCCTGCCGCTGTTCGAAGGATGATGGTCCTGATTTCTGGCAGGGCATAGGCCACATGCTGTTTGTTATAGCTGCCATCCCCTCTTTTGGTTCCTGCAAAATCATAGAGGTACCAACCCGTCCCTTCACCAAAATCACCAAGATTATCAGTTCCGACCAGGGTACCCTTTGTTTTAAATTCGGCATCCGAAGGAATGGAGGTCACTTGTTCAAAAGGCTTTTCCACAATCATAATCCCACCAGCCCCACTCGCGCCATAACCAAGATTGCTTGCATCCTGGCCATTATTTCCAGATAGAAAACTATTGTAAAGGCCATTGAAAGCCACGTCCCATCTTGCTGTTTTGGCATACAAAGCCATTACTTCGGCTTTGTTCTCCAGACTATAATAAGCAGCGGTTTTTGCCTGGGTCGGATTTTTATCGTCTGTTTCTACCGAAAAATTCTCCACCCGCTGCAGTTTATAGAAAGGAACTGAGCCCTGTGCAGGTTTTTCCCCTTCTGTTTTTTCCGGACCGGCATTGTCATTTTTTGAACAAGCTGTTGTCAGCAGCAGGCACAGGCCTGTTAGCAACAAATAAGTATTTCTTTTAAAACAACTTAAGGTATTCATCATTTGTAGTTTTAGAGGTCAATTGGTCATTGGTCTTTTGTGGACAGGTTTCTTGAACCATCCTGTTGTACATAGTAACGGAAAGTAAAGTAAGGTGCCGGCCAGTTCAGGTCACTCACCACAGCCGGTGCTCCTTTATACATGCTGATCATTTGGAGTTTAGCATACTTTCCGTCTGCTGTGCGAAGCACATAACTTCTGTTTTTGACTGGTACAGCAATGTGGGTCTTTAACTCATAAAAATACCAGCCGTTGCCACTCCCGGAATCCCATCCCGCAGCAGTAATGCCATTTTTATTAAATTCTTCATCAGAAGGGGCTTCCCTGATCTGGTCGTAGGCCTGGTTAACGACGATCATTGCCCCTTTTCCTGCTGCACCAAAACCAAAGCTCTCGGGGCTAGCGCCATTGTTGATGGACACATAAGAATTATATTCCTTTGCAAAGGCGATGTCCCAGTCTGTACTCACCTTTCGGCTGCTTTGCACCTTTGCTCCGGTTTTGAAACTGAAATAAAAGGGTTCAAAGGGTTTGCCACTGCCAACTGTGTTTCCCACATCTCCCGGAATGTCCTTTTGAACTGTACTTTTACCATCTTCCAGTTCAGGTTTGATGTCTTTTTTTGTGCAGGAGGCAAGCAACAGGCACAGCCAAAGAAATAGCCCTGTCGTTTTTAAAATTCTCATGATTTAAGTGCATTTACTTCATCGAAAACTTCTGCAAATTTTGAGAAGGTCTCATTTGCGGTTTTTATGGCAATGGCCTCCTGCTCGGGTCCAACCACCTGATGGTTCATCGCTTCGGTAAAAACTCCCCATTTATAACCTGTTTGATTACCGTAACCGGAGAAAAAAGAAATCCCTTCAGTAATTCCGCCTTTTTCGAGCATTTTGATAATGATACTTCCACCCATAATAGAACCTTCCATAACGTATAATGCGCCAAGGGCCTGAATGTGATTTTCAATCAATGGTACATTTACGCGAGGAACATCCGTAACCGTTCCGCCAAGGGCTTCAATATCATTTTTCAGATAAACCGAATTCCGGCGGTCGGGATAATCGGGTAAAACGGAAGTAGTGATATAGGGTTTTATCGCTTGTTCCACCTGACTGAAATAGGTATAAAAATATTTCAGGAAATCGGCATAATCTGCATTAGTCCTAATGGCTTTGAGTTTTTGAACAACTTGTTTTTCAAGGTCAAGGTGAGCCGTTTTTGTTTCTTCTTTTAGGTTTGTGCTGAGCATAATGTTGTCTTTATTTGTTTAAATATTATTTAATGGGGGCCTAAGGGGCCATTGTCTGCATTAGTCTTTAAAAAATCGCCAACTGATTCCTGCAATAACCGCTCTTCCCTGCTGCGCGGGCATGAGCTGATCCCTGTAGTCGAGCAGGTTATCTGCGGTGAACTGTAACTGGAGGTGCTTGTTGTAAAAGGTCTTTTGTACTGCGACATTGAACAGAAAAAAACCACGTACAAAAGTGTCATAGGGGTCCAGGAAATTATTGGCCTGGTTGGCTTCCATAAACCCGTACCTCCCCCTGTAATTCACCCTGAAAGAGCCGGAAAAACCAGAGGCTTCATGACTGTAGCTCAGTTTAACATTAGCCATATGCCTGGACCGGTTGTTCATCCCGATATAATCTTTACGGGTTGCACGTCTGGGTTTGTTGAGGTCTGTATCATAAACTTGCGCATACAAACCTGTACCGGCTTTAATAGAATCTACTACCCCCTTGTCCACCGCATAAAGCAATTGATAACCCGCCGACAGCTGCAGGGATTTTGTAGTTTTCCAGCTCAGGCCGATTTCTGTTCCGGCCGTATAGGCTTTGGCGATATTCATATAAGAAAACACCTGTTGTCCGTTTGTTTTGACAGCAACCTGTTCGTAATTGATGAAATTCTGCAGATCATTGTAAAATACATTTACATCCAGGCTTACCCTAGCGACAGGGCTATAGACAAACCCTGTACTATAAGATACAGAGCGCTCGGGCTTCAGGTTCCCGATGCGCTTGGCAATTGGAAAAACGCTTGTGATTTGCCCTGCATCTTTAAGTACCTGAATTTCCCTCCAGAACTCTTCTGCTCCAAGTACCGTATAACCAGTCTGGATGTTCGTAAAGACCAGGTACAACTGCTGGAAATTTGGCGTTTTAAATCCGGCTGCAACTGCGGCACGAAAAGTTAAATTTTTTAGCGGCTGGTATCGAAGTCCGACGCTCGGGTTTAATCTTGAACCATATTTATTGTGGTAATCGTATCTCGCTCCAGCATTAAGAGATAGTTGAGCTGCGAGCTGCCAATCTGCCTGACCGTAAGCAAAGTAATTACTCATGTCTTTTCTTCCTCTGTAGGCGGTATTGTCCAATAATTCATAGGCGGCCCCTGTACCTGCTGTTAGTTCTATTTGTTCATTAGCACGTCCGGCGGCTTGTAATTCTGCCCTGTGGAGGTATTGCTTAAATTGATTGCCCGGCAGGATTTCCCCGCTGTTCTTTTCTGTGATCTGCTGACTGGTCTGATAACGGGTCAGATAGTACTGGCCTTTGAGCTTTATCCCATTGTTAAACTGATGGTGAACAGACAAAGAGGTATTGAGGTCCTTTTCATCCAGAACATCTCTGCTTGGTTTAACACCATAGGAAATATCGTTGACAGAATGCCTGGTTACAAACCTGCCATTAAAGTTGAGCGTACTTTTTCCATTGAGAATGTAACGGCCCCTACCCTGAAAAGCGTAACTGTCAAAGGGCGGAGCCGTTTTACCTTCTTCCAGGTAAGGATTGGCGTTAAATCCATCGGTACGGTAATAATTTCCTGAAACATAGACAGATCCTTTTTTTCCCGCAAAGGGGCTTTCTCCTTCAAGGGTAGCGTCGAGCATTTTAAAACTGCCATAGCGCAACGCCGCCATTCCCTGAGGACGGGTAATATTTTTACGGGTTACAATATTAATCACCCCGGCAAGGGCATCACTCCCAAACAAACAGGAAGAAGCCCCTTTTATGATTTCTATTTTTTCGATATTGGAGACCGTAATTCTTGAAAGATCAAAGTTCCCGTTGTTGCGGCCAACCATGGGCTGTCCGTCAATCATAATCATGGTATAGCCACTGTCAAATCCCTGCATTTGCAAGCCTACTGCCCTGTTCCCCGAGCCAATATCGTTTACTATGGCCAGACCAGTTTGTTCTTTGAGCACCTCGTCCAGTCTCCGGCTGCCCATCATGTCTATTTCGGCCCGGGTAATCACATAACTTGGCATAGCCGTTTTGGTCATGTCGATCAAATTATCCGGATTGTGGTGCATCCCTTTTACATTCACCTCCTCCAATGCTTTATTGCTTCTTTTTAAACGGATACTGATCCGGGCCTGTTTGCCTGCTTCTATTTCTATACTTTGCTCCAGGCGCTCAAAGCCAATGGCTGTAACGGTTAATGTATACACGCCTGCATAAAGTTGTTTCAGGTTAAATAAACCTTTTGCATCGGTCAGGGCTCTTTTATGATCCGGATCCAGGGTAAGTGCAATTCCTGACAGCGGCTTTCCTTCTTCATCTGTCACTACCCCGCTCAAGCCCCCTTTGAGCTCAGCCGCCAAAGCAGATGCAGCCGATAAACCGAGCAGCAGAATGAAACAGATTTTTTGAGAAGTAGAGTTAAGCATTAATACAGTTATTTTTAATCAGTCTAAATAAGAGCACAAATATGCTTACATTTGTTAATAATCAAGCAACGCGAAAAGGATTTTTTTTAACCATTTCGGGATTGTTTTAACGAATTCGGGATTATTTAGTGGGACGATTACAAAATCAAAAACAGATCAAAGAAAAAAAAGCACCCATTAACAGCCTATATATCAAACAACTGAATTTTATCACAAAAAGTCCTTCAGACTGAAAAGTCCCTTTTCCTATCCGAATACCGATAAGGGAAATGTTTAAAAAATTATTTGGAATCATTTTAATTAAGCCTTCCTTTGTAAATCATTCATCTCCTAATTCAGCTCATCAATGATAAAAACGACACTTACTTTTCTATTGATTTTCCTTTATAACGGGCTTTTTGCTGTAACTCCAAAGCGGATCGTAACTTTAAGTGCAGCCCTGACCGAAACCGTAGATGCACTTGGATATGGTGCTAACATTGTAGCCGTGGATGTCACTAGTACCTACCCGGCTTATGTTGGTAAGATTCCCCGGGTGAGCAAAAACCGGGAAATTTCCGCAGAAGGGATTCTTTCCTTTGCTCCTGACCTTGTGCTGGCCCCTGAGGGTATGATCAGTAAAGCACTTGAATTCCAGTTAAAGTCTTCGGGCATTAAACTGCTGGTTATTTCACAGGAGTATTCTGCAAAAGGTGCTTTAAAATTTATCAGGGAAGTAGCCGCAGCACTGGAGGCTAAAAACAAAGGGGAAGAACTGGCTAAATTAACAGAGCAAAATTTAAATAAAGCCCTGGAACAAGTTAAAAAGAACCCCAAAAATCCGAAAGTACTCTTCATATATGCCAGGGGTACTGGTGCTATGATGGTTGCTGGCGCCCAGACCAGCATGGACGCGATCATCAGACTTGCCGGCGGTAAAAATGCTGCGCAGGGTTTTTCCAAATTCAAAGCCTATACCACTGAATCACTGGTGAGTGCCAATCCCGACCTTATTTTAATGTTCGACTTTGGCTACAAAAGCCTTGGCGGTATAAACAGTATTTTAAAAATGCCCGGGGTAGGATTAACCAATGCGGGGAAAAATAAAAGAATTGTAGAAATGGATGGTGAATTACTCATTGGCTTTTCAACCAGACTTCCTTTGGCCATCACACAGCTCAACAGCAAATGGTAAAACAAAGAGTATTTTTATACCTGATGCTCAGCGGCTTACTAATTTCATCTGCAGTGCTGTCCCTCTGTGTTGGAGCTGTAGGGATCCCGCTAAAAGAAGTTTTGGTCATTCTGGGTAAGAAATTTGGCCTTTTTTCACAGTGGCCTGTTTCTGCGCAATATGAAGGCGTGTTGAATATTGTCAGAATTCCAAGGGTATTGCTGGGTTTACTTGTTGGGGCCGCACTCGGCATTTCAGGTGCAGCCATACAGGGTATTTTCAGGAACCCGCTTGCAGAGCCCAGCCTGATCGGTATTTCAGCGGGCGCTTCTTTAATGGCCGTATTGATCATTGTCCTGGAACTTTCCCTGTTTGCAGCTTTAAGTAATCTACTGGGTTATTATTTACTCGTTTTCGGGGCTTTTGCAGGCGCAGGCATTGCCTCATTAATCGTTTACCAGCTTTCCAGAAATGAGGGCAAATCCAATGTGGCAACCATGCTGCTTGCCGGTATTGCCATTAATGCACTTGCGGGTGCTCTGACCGGGTTGGTTACTTTCGCAGCCGATGACCATCAGCTGAGAAACATTACTTTCTGGATGCTGGGCAGTCTTGCAGGTGCAACCTGGGAAACCGTCCTGGCCATTAGCCCTTTTGTGATGATCCCCTTGCTTTTACTCCCCCCGATGGGCAAAGCTTTAAACACTTTTGCCCTGGGCGAATTACAGGCCAGTCAGCTCGGCCTTAAAATCAATAAGGTAAAAAGAAATATAGTGATCCTCTCCACCATGGCAGTAGGTGCGTCTGTGGCCGTTTCCGGAATCATCAGTTTTGTTGGTTTACTGGTACCGCATACCGTCAGGCTGCTCATTGGGGTAGATAACAAACAGGTACTCCCGGCCTCGGCGCTGTGTGGTGCATTGATGCTCACCCTGGCAGATATGCTGTGCAGAACCCTGCTTGCCCCGGTAGAACTTCCAATCGGTGTCATTACCGCATTATTGGGTACGCCGCTGTTTCTGTATATTCTGGTTAAGGACAAAAAAAAACTTGTATTATAAAATGTTAACAGCAGAAGGAATAAGTTATAAGATAGGTCAAAATACCTTGGTTAAGGACATCTCTTTCAGTATGCGTCCTGGAGAATTATTATTGGTTTTGGGCGCAAATGGCGCAGGAAAATCGACCTTGTTGCGCATGCTTAGCGGAGAAAAGAAAAGCTCCTGCGGCCACATTAAACTATATCAAAAAGAAATTTCTGATTATCCCCCACAGGAGCTGGCGCTCAAAAGAGCGGTATTAAACCAACAGAATATAGTAACGATGGCCTTTTCTGCTGAAGAAATTGTGATGATGGGCAGATATCCCCATTATAAAAACAACCCGGGCCAAACGGACCTGAATATCATAGATGAAGTACTGCAATTGTGTGGTATCACCAGCCTGAGAACACGTTCTTACCTGAGTTTATCTGGCGGCGAACAACAGCGGGTCCAGCTGGCAAGGACACTTGCCCAGATCTGGGACATTCCCGGTGCCTTGCTTTTGCTGGACGAGCCTGTAGCGGCCCTTGATGTCCAATATCAGCAGCAAACATTGGCTATAGCAAGACAACTCGCCAAAAGGGGCTTTATGGTGCTTGGCATTTTACATGACATCAATCTGGCCGCTCAATATGCAGACCGGATCCTGATGCTTAAAAAGGGAAGAAAATGGTATGACGGGAGCCCTGCAGAAGTCCTCAGCAGCAAAAGTATCTATGAAATTTTCGAAATAGATTCAGATATTTATACCAATCCACGAACATTAAAACACTTCTTTATTCCAAAAGACGTTCCAATTGAGTTAAATAATCAAATTTCAATCTGATTAAAATCTAAAAAATGAAAAAGGATCCATCGTCTGCACGAAACAGTACCTTTCTGAAATGGCTAAAAAAAATAGGCCTTTGGGGCTTTTTGTTTTTTCTTTTAAAAGGGCTTTTATGGTTGCTTTTAGGCTATCTGGCGCTCAAATAGTAAAATCATTCTATAGCGTTTTGAAACATTTTTATGGGAATCACATAATATACCGTATTGATAGAGTAACATTACATTAAATTCTTAAATTTGGGTCCCCAGAAATCCAAATATGCAATTCTATTTTACAACTGCACCCGGCCCTATTCATTTCTCTGAGCTTCTTTTCCAAACCCTGAATATCAGGACTCAGTTTAACCGGACTTCCTTTTTTTCTGGATCTTTTTGAGCATTTAAATCAGATAAAAAATGTCAACGTTTATGCGCTCAAAAAGTCAGCGGTACTGGCAGTACATTACAGGCAAACCTGAAGAGTTTTCTTTTGAAAGCAGGATTTTCCACACAATTTCTTTTGTAGCCATTGTGGCCCTGTCTTTAGAAACCCTTTTTAATTTTTTTTTAACAACACTGCATAGCGCCGGCTTTATTTCCGGAACCATCTGTGTATTGCAACTGGGCATGTTTTTTTTAAGCCGCTTAAAAAAAAGGTTAACCCTTGCTGTAATTCTATCTGCCATAGAAATTAATATTGCTTGTGCGCTCGCTTATTTTTTCAATTCTGGAATTACAGGCAGCATGCTGCTTCTTTTTGTGGTTTCCTTATTTCTGGTTTTATTGGTGATCCCAAGAAAACAATGGCTGTTTTGGTTTTTTATTAATCTTTTGGTGGTGATCCTGATTACCGGCTTAGAATATTATCATCCCCAACTCATTTTACAACAGTATAAAAACCGGGAAGAGCTGTTTACTGACCAGCTTTTCACCTATCTGATGGTGATTACACTGATCTACATCTGTACGGTCCAGTTAAGAAAAAATTATTTGCTCCAAAAGTCTCTGGCAGATGAAAAAGCCCATAAGCTTGAAATATTAAACAAAGAAAAAGACAAGCTTTTCTCTGTAATTTCACATGACCTCACCACGCCACTTGCCTCTGTAAAGCAATACCTGGACCTGCTGCAGCAAGTTGAACTAAGTGCAGAAGAAAAAGCGACTATTGAGCAGCAATTGGCACTTTCCATGTCCGACGCCCAGTTTCTGCTTCAAAATTTATTACAATGGGCAAGAAGTCAATTTCAAAGCGGCCCCTTGCAGCTTCAGGTCCTTAACCTGAAAAAACAATTGGCCCCTACCCTGCAAATGTTTAACCAGATTGCATCAAAAAAAAGCATTTCCATTTACCCGGCAATACAGGATAAAACTGCTGTTGCCACTGACCCCAACATCCTTGACCTGGTGGTGAGAAACCTGCTCAACAACGCCGTTAAATTTACCAGGCCCGGCGGGGAGATTACCCTTGGAACCACGGTCAATGACGGGCAATGTATCTTGTTCATTAAAGACAACGGCGTAGGCATAGCGCCCGAAAAACAAGCAAATATTTTTGGTCTTAAAACCGAGTCAGCCTATGGCACCTTCAATGAAAAAGGAACGGGCCTTGGCCTTATGCTCTGTAAAGAGTATATAGAACTTCAGGGCGGCAAGATCTGGTTTGAAAGCACAGCTTCGGGCACCACCTTTTATGTGTCCATGTCTATAGCAGATTAGCCTGATTAAAACAAAGGGCAGCAGAATGTTCTGCTGCCCTTAAGAAAGATAGAGTTTATTAATGTAAAGAGCGGTAATACCTTCTTCTGTCAATTAAGAATCAGAGATTGCATTAAACCAAATTCAAGCCTGTTCATTCTGGGTGCATCACGTGTGGTCAGGTTTTCAAAGCTCTGAAGGCCTTTATTATACCTGAAATATATTCTGGTTTTTGAGCTTAGTTTTAATTGCGCATCCAAGGCAAGGGAAACATAATTTTTAAAAGCATCCTGTCCGTTCTGCAATTTATATTTATCCCTATTGCTCTGGAAGTTCCATTGCGGGCCAAGTCCAATACGGATAAAATTAACCGGTTTTAACTGCAACAGAAACGGAATAGACCAGTAGCCCATGCCTTTCAGACCTGCATCCAGCCCTGGGTAATCATTTAAATTATCTACCCGGACACGGTTGTATAAAAACTCTGTCTGAAAACTAAACAGAGGCAGTGCTTCAAAACTGAGGTATACACCCGCCTGATAGCTGTAACGGATTGTCCCATAAAAATCATTGTGGTTTATTTTTGTTCCTACAGCACCTAGTTTAGTTCCGAAATCTATTCCCGGAATAGATGGTCCGGATTTGTTGTAGTCTTTCTGCTGTGCTCTACTGCTTATGCTAATCCAAAAAATAAGATTTATTACTAAAAAAACTCGCTTCATCATAGGGTACCTGATCGATAGATAAGAATATACCCTCAAAACTATAGGACGGGTATATGCTTTTTGAAAAGATTATACCAAAGCCTTCAAAAATTCTACAAAAGCCATGTTTTCCCCCTACTTTTCCTTTAAATTTCTTTTTTCGCGAAATTACTGAAGAAGGCTTTTCTGTAAGCCTCTCCTAAAGGAACTTCTTTGGTGCCCAGGTACAGGGTGTGTAAATCGAAAGAGGTAATTCTTGATGTATTGACCAGATAAGACTTCCCCACCCTCATAAAAAGCCTTTCCGGCAAGCGGCTGTGCATGCCTTTCAGATTGACCGCTGTGATGAGCTTTTCCTCCCCAATGTGCAGGATTACATAATCTTTTAAACCCTCCACATAGCAGATGTCATTATAATATACTTTATAAAATCTGCGTTCCGCTTTTATAAATAAATAATCTTCCGTAGAATCCCCCAATTCAGAGGGGGCTTCCTTAGACTGAAGCAGCTCATGCATCAGGGCCGCTTTCTGTACTGCTTTTTCAAAACGTTCCTGCTGTATGGGCTTTAAAAGGTAATCCACTGCATCCAAATCATAGCTTTTTATCGCATATTGTTCGTAAGCAGTTGTAAAAATAACCAGGGTTTTTCCGGATATACTTCCTGCAAATTCAAGACCGCTGGTACCTGGCATACGGATGTCCAGAAAAACCAGATCAACTTCGGTTTGATGCAGATAGGATATCGCGTCCAGCGCATTGTTAAAACTGCTCAGCAGTTCCAATCCTTTTTCCTTTGCAATAAGCCTGTGCATGCCTTCCCTGGCTAAGGGTTCATCATCGACTACGATACATTTCATCTTATTTGGGTTATTTTCTTTTATCAAATCTGAATTCTTGATGTTCATCATTAGGATGGTAAAGGAATTTTCATGTTCACCAGGTAATTTAAATGACCGGCATCCAGTTCAAGAATAAAATCTTCTGCATACAAAAGTTCCAGTCTGCGACGGATATTGGCTAAACCGATCCCTCCGTTACTACGTTCCTGTTTAAGGGGATGCTCTGGCACTGAATTGCTGCAGCTAAAGCATAAAAAGGAATTGTTTACGCTCAACCATAATTTTACGAAGGAAGGCTGGTGAATATCGTAACTATGCTTAACTGCATTTTCTACAAATGGAATAAACAGAAAATGGGGAATCATGATGCCCATCAGGGAACCGGAAAGGTTAATTTCATAATCAAACCCTTCCCTGCGTATCTTTTCCAGTTCCAGAAAGTCTTCCAAAAAATTAAGGTCGTTGCGCAAGGGAACAAGCTCCCTGTCCCCGTCATACAACTGGTAGCGGAGCATCCGGCTCAAACTGATCAGTACTGCAGAAGCCTTATCCGGATTGGTTTGTGTGAGCACATGGGCATTGTTTAGGGTATTGAACAGAAAATGCGGATTGACCTGCCCTTTAAGCTGGGAAAGCTCTGCCCTGAGGGCCTGTTGTTTGACCTCTGCCAGGGTCTGGCTGTCCTTAACCCAGCGCTGAAATAGTTTAACTGCAGTAGAGGCGGCCATCACGATAGCAAAAACCAATAAAAAGCCTAAAAAGGCCTGGACCATATTCCTTTCAATCTGAACGGGATTGATCCTGTATTTCTGTAAAAATTCATCTCCGGTAATCAACAGTAAAAAACTGCCCAGTATCAGCAGGATTACTGTAAACATATAGGCCAAAAGTTTTCCTTTGAACAGCAAGCGGGGAACCAGCAGGTACATGTTCAGATAAAAAGGTGTGATGAACCAAAGAAACAGTGCTGCAGTGACATAGATGGTGATATTTCCGTAATATTTTTGCTCAGGCTCCCCACCTGAAAGCAGGCTTAAAAGTGTAAGAACCAAAATAAGGCTTAGGTGCCGGACCAATCGTGTCTTTGGGCTCATTAAAAATCTCAGGAACAAACTCTGATCATTCGACGTTTCCTTCATAACCGCTAAATATCCAGGATTAGGCCCAAAAGGCCAATTTTTTTAGACCAACCCCCTTATGTAATATACCAAATTCGGAAAAAGTAAAATTAACCTCGGGTAGCAAAAGGTAAATTTCTTGTATAAAACATTTATTTTATAATTTCTCATGACTACTTTTAAACATGGAAAACTATAAAACCGTTGCTGAATCTCAAACCACCCTCACAGAGCTGATGATCCCTTCTTATGCCAATTTTGGCGGTAAGATCCATGGAGGCATCATTATGGGCTTAATGGACAAAGTCGCCTATGTATGTGCAGCAAAACATGCCGGGGCCTATTGTGTTACAGCTTCTGTCGATGCCATTGATTTTCTTGCCCCGGTAGAAGTTGGGGAGCTGATTTCACTGATGGCTTCTGTAAATTACGTCAGTAATACTTCACTGGTTGTCGGGATCAGGGTGATCTCTGAAAATGTAAAAACCAAAGAGGTCAAACATACCAATACCAGTTATTTCACCATGGTTGCCATGGACGAACACCGCAGTACGGTTCAGGTTCCCGGGCTTATTCTTAAATCTGACGAAGAGATCAGGAGGTTTTTTCAGGCTTTCCATAAAAAGGAATTGAAAAAATACCTGCGCATGGAAGAGAAAAGAATGAAAAATGAATTTGAGATCGCCGAATCCATTGAAATTATAAAAAATGAAAGGTGCATTATAGAAATGGAACCCTCTGCCCCCGCCCCGCTTAAAACAATTCCAGGTGCTGCTGAAAAGAGCTGATCAATTTCGAAACGTGAACACCATCGCACAAAGCATGATGAACATGGATAGAAAGAGGCATAAGCACCTGTCCATTTTGCGCTTTCACTTTGCCAAATACAATTTTAGGGATGCTGTCGGCCGATTGTTTTTGAGCATGTTGCAAGGCAGTAAATTCAATTCCTGTTAAAACAGAAAAATGAATCACATCCTTTCGGTCAGCTTTGCTTTGTAAACCCCTGGCGACCTTTTCCTGCGCGATTGCTTCTTTTACTTCTTTACAGAATACTTTAAAATCCGGGTCATAACCGAAATAGGCAAAACCAAAAGTCTCGTCCCTTCTCAAAACGGTTACCGATCCGGATATGCATTCGTATTCACAGACTTGATCTTGTTCTATTCGATGTTTAAATTCCTTAAGAGCATTCACTGCCATTAGTGATTTATGCAGATAGAACAAAAAAAAGGGAATTTGATACGCTTTACAATAACGGTAGGCACTTGTACAGTTCAGCGCTGTGCTGATCCCAAAGAATGGCTGCTCAAAATCTTTAAAGAAATAGAAATGGTCCTTTCTTTTCCAAGCGGAAATGTCAATTTTTGTCTTAGCTGAATGATTCATATGCGAGTATTTTAATAAGCCCGGGGCAATTTTGTAAATTAGCAGCCCAAAGGACCTGAAGCCGCAATTTGAAACATCCAGCAGAATCTTGATGTGCAGATCAGGATTTAAAATTGACCCAAAAGGATAAATGATGTATCAAATTGAAGGAGCTGAATTTTCCAGTCTGATCAGAAGGGAGTTTTCAAACAAATTTGTTTCTGCTGAACAGACTGGAAAGCTGGAAGATCAATTTATGTGCAAAAGCAGGACCGTCAGGGACCAGGACTTTGCCCTGCTCAATTTTTCCTCGGACTTTATTCAGGGGCTTCAGGTAAACCATATGGAAGATACCACACACGTTAGCCTGCATTTCCAGCTTTCGGGACAATCTGAGGCCCACATTTCGGGTTTCAAAGATACCGTACCGATAAAAGCCGGGCACTTTAACCTTCTGAATTGTGTGGACCCGGTAAGCACTTTTATTTTCCCAAAACAGCGGCAATACGAATATCTGTGCCTGGGATTAAACCCTGTTTATTTTCAACAAACACTTTTAGAAGCGGGTACTGAATTTGAGCGGGTTTTAGAGGCCGCAGAAAAAAAGAAATCCTTTCGGCTGTTCCCCCGCAACCGGCCCATCAATACCTGGCAGCAAGATATCCTTCAAAGGATTAAAAACCCTCCGGTTATAGCCCCTCTTCAGTTCAGCTATATCCGCTCCATGGTTCAAGAACTTACCTTGATCACCTTAAGCCAGTATCCCGAAAATCATCAGAAACCTTCATCAAAACCAGATTTAAAAGAACAGGAACAATTACATGCCATAAAGGATTTTTTAGCCGAACATTATTTAGCCGACCTTAGTCTGCAAGGCATTAGCCGTACTTTCTTTTTGAATGAGTTTAAGCTCAAAAGCGGGTTCAAAAAATTATTCGGGACTACTGTTTTTGGTTATGTCCAGCAACTCCGTATGGAAAAGGCCCATATTCTGCTTACTTCCGGAGGTTATCGTGTTGGTGAAGTTGCAGCAATAGTTGGTTTTAGTTCCGATGCTGCTTTTATCCGTTCTTTCAGACAACATTATGGCCATTCCCCTGGCAAGTTAAAATCTGCGGGCACCTGCTCATTTTAAACTTTTATGAATCTGTTCTAAAAGGTAACCATTCAGATCGGCATCATATTCCCAGAACATCACACCCGCCATACCCTGCTTTTTGACATACTTGCATTTAGCTTTCACAGAACGTTCGTCATCATAGCTCATCAGCTCCAGGGTTTCCGGATTGTAAATGTATGCGGCATCAGCTGCTTTGTCCCGGTAAGAGACAAAGCCCTTTTTATTGATCAGACTGTCTTTAATAAAGGTATAACCTTTCCCATAACCCGCAGATAAAACTGTATCTGTTAGTCCTTTAAATGAATTTTCTTTAAGCTTCACTTTTTGTCCATAAAATGCAATACCCATCACCAGTTTGGCAGCTGGAACGCCGGCAGCAGTAAATTCTTTGACCACCCGGTCAGCGCTATTTCCCGAGTATTGTTTCGAAGGATACAAATTGGTATGGTGTACGGCAGTTTGTCCAGGGTAAAAATCATAGGTCATCAGATTAACAAAGTCGAGGTACAGCTGTGCTTTGTCCATTTCCGTGTGTTTGATAAAGTTGGAAAAACCACCCACTGCAACTGTCAGCAGGAGTGTTCTGTTTTCCTTCTGTCCAAGACTGTCCAGTTGTTCCCTCAGGCTTTTCAACAGCAAGGTAAAGTTCCCTTTATCCTCTTTTCTGTAGATATTCCCCTTGTTTGCAGAGATGCCCGGGTATTCCCAGTCTATATCTATCCCATCCATTTTAAAGCGTGCCGCCAGGGCAACAGCACTTTTGGCAAAAGCCTTTCTGGAGGTATCGCTCCAGGCAGCGTCTGAAAAATTTTTACTCCAGGCCCAGCCACCTATAGACAGTAATATTTTTAACTGCTGTTTTTTTGTTTTCAATGCAGAAAGATTCTTCAGGTTAATGGTGTCTGTTGCCTCACGGCCAAGAACAGCCCTGTTGTTTCTGACATTTACAAAAGCGTAATTTAAGTGCGTTACTTTCTGAACCTCTATTGCAGCAGTATTGATCAGACCTTTATAACCACCCACATATCCAATGACCACTTTGCCATTGGATAATCCCCCTGCTGACTTTAAAGCCATCAGGGGAATTAAAAGGGATAAAAGAATCCCCAGAGCGTATTTGGTTTTCATTATTTCCTGCTTCTTAATAATGCCTCCAGATAATAATAATCAGCATAATTAATGGGTACATCTACTTCGGAATGTGCAGGCCGGTGCCCGGTACTGTGTGCCAGAA
Source organism: Pedobacter nutrimenti (assembly GCF_003208655.1). Classification (GTDB taxonomy): domain Bacteria; phylum Bacteroidota; class Bacteroidia; order Sphingobacteriales; family Sphingobacteriaceae; genus Pedobacter; species Pedobacter nutrimenti. The sequence goes on from NZ_QKLU01000001.1 coordinate 922,959, forward strand.
TAAAGCCTCTATTTTCCCCGGCTTTACTGGTATAGCTTTTATTCAGGCTGGTTAAAATTTTATCTGCTGCAGCCCTATAGCCTTCGCTACCTGCATAACCCGACAATTCATATAATGCTGAGGCCGTGATGGCTGCTGCGGAAGCATCCCTGGATACATTTGGAATTCCCGGATCATTATAATCCCAGTAAGGAATGCCATCCTCCGGGGTAGACTTATTGTTCAATATAAATGAGGCAATAGATTTAGCCTGAGATAAGTAAATTTTATTTCCAGTCTCTCTGTAGCACATGGTAAATCCATACAAGGCCCAAGCCTGTCCCCTTGCCCATGCCGACTCATCACTATAACCCTGAGCGGTTACTTTTTGGCGTACCTTGCCCGTCTGGGTATCGTAATCCAGTACATGCCAGGAACTAAAATCAGGTCTGAAATGATTTTTCATGGTGGTGTTGGCATGACTGATTGCTATTTTATAAAAAGAGGAATCACCGGTCAATTTAGTGGCTTCAAAAAGCAGCTCAAGATTCATCATGTTGTCAATAATGACCGGATATTTCCATTTGTCTTCATTATGGTCCCAGGATTTAATCACCCCTGCGACCGGGTTAAACCTTTTGGATAAAGATTTTGCCGCTTGTATAATCACCGACCGGTAAGCGCTGTCTTTGGTCAAACGGTAACCATTTCCAAAACTGCAGTAAATCATAAAGCCCAGATCATGGGTTCCGGTATTCCATTGCTCTTTTTTGATCTTTTCTGTATAAGTCCTGGCGAGTTCAAGCCATTTGGGGTTTTTAGTATACTCATAAAAAAACCAAAGTTCTCCCGGAAAAAAACCGCTGGTCCAGTCTCTGGAAACCACCATTTTAAACTGGCCATTTTCTACTGTACGGGGAGAAACCTGATTTTTTCTTTGTGCAAGGGTATCTTTTTTAATTTCGGAAAGTAAAACATCTGTTTGCTTTTCGGCCGACGCAAAGGCCTTTGAAACATTAATTTTCTGCGCCCGGGCAATCCCCGCAGTTAACGTTATCCCCAATATACTTACTAAAATCTTATTCATGTGTTATCAATTAATTTGTTTTTTGAATTGTTTTACCTGCATTAAATAAAGGGAACCAGGCTCCAGCCCCTGCTGGTTCTGTCCTTCCCAGTTTCCGTCAGGCCGGTTTTTCAAACGGCCCTGTACTTTTTCACCCTTAAGGCCTATGCTGTAATTCTGACCAGAAACATAGGGATTTTGTACTGCAGCACTTTTTGCGGTACAATTCCATAAAACCTGGTTTACTCCGGACCAGCCATGTCCTGTGCCCCAGTTTCCCCTGTCCTGAATATTGATCTCTCCGTCGGTGATTATATTGTCGTATAGAGTACCCATCGCCCAGCGGTGATGAGGTCCGATATCGGCTTTTGCATTTTCGGACCTGCAATTAAAAAAAACATTCGGTCCGGCCACCTTCGCCCCTGTAACATAGTCGTGTCTGCCTTCAGAAGCATAGCAATTTACAAACAGGTTCAACTGGCCATCATTGTTAAAGGAATACCTCCTGCCACCGGTAATCTGCGATTTTGGTGCAAAACACTTGCTGTTTCGAACTGTTATATTTTTACTGTCTGCACCCAGGTTTACACAGGAGTATCCAAAATAATGACTAATTACGCCCGATACCCAGGAATTTTCGATTTTATTAAAGGAAACTGCATCCCAGCCATGATCCTCATCTGTCGGTGAAGCAAATTCCGATTCAAAAGCCATATCCTCTATACCTACTTCAGAAATCCTTCCATTAAACTGATATTTAAAAATCTCTCCGCCTCCATATTGCTCTTCCATCGCCATAACCACCGGCTGATCGATAAAAATGGTGTTGCCCCTGATTGCGGTAATGGTCCTTTCAAATTTCAGGTTGTATTCTTCCGGTGTCCATTGTATGGTCCCGTTACCTGGTTCAATCTGGTCCATTTTAAGGTCCTGGATCCACTGTTTTGTTCCGGGCCTGAAAACAACAATCCGGTCTCCTTTTTTCAAATCTGCTGTGTTGCTTAACCGGAAAGATTTGGCGCCCACAGGAACATATTTATCCTTGATTTTCAATCTGGTTCCAGCAATTTCCTCAAGTTTACCTTGCCCTGAGACCATCAAAAGTTTTCGTTGGCCCTTGCCTGTAGCGATCAGTTTCGTCGCTTCCCCTTCTCCCCTTAAAACAATTCCTCCGTTTGAAATTTTAAGGCTGCCTGGTATTTTATAGATTCCTTTTTTCAACAGCAAAGCTCCTCGAAAACCTTTTTCATCTGCCGGTAAGCTGGCAATTTCATCAATAGCATTTTGAATAAGCTGCTGGTCGGCATCTGTGCCAGCAGGAGAAATACTTTTAACCACTTTCACAAAGGGTATGGGAATTTGATTATGGTGATAACCCACCTGACTAAAATCAGGAATAACATTTCCCTTTTCGTCGGGCATGTAAACCAAGCTGCTGTCCTTTTTCATTTTGACATACCTGGATTGCCATTTCTGCTGTGCCTGGAGCAGAGAGGGCCACAAAAGCAATAAAAAAACGGATGTATATTTCATATTTATAACCAAATTAAAGGATGACGTATAGGTAGGTTCCGGATCACTTCTTCTACTTGAGGCTGGTGATCCAAGGCTTTCCAGGTATTAAACCAGTTTTCCTGGTGAAAAGCTGAAGCCCCAAACAATAGAAAAGGCTGTGCAACAGGCCAGTTTTCCCAATACATGACATCAGGTTTCAAGGGCCATTTCCCTTTATCTGAAACATATGGATACAGATAGGAAATTCCTTTTTTGATGGACCTGCCATCTGTACTTTCAAATGTCCACAGGTCATCGCCAGGCCGGGAAAGGATCTGGCAAAGCATCACCATTGCATCCAGGTTAAAAATCGAATACCCATATGGCTTAGTCCTTGCCAGCTCCAGAGGGAAACTTCCATCCAATGCCATTTGCGTAGGTAATAAAACTGTTTTATACCTTAATCGCATGGAGTCCAGCATTGACTGGTCTCCACAAAGTTTTGCAAAGGAGGCCACCTGCATGGCCCAGCAAGTGGAATGATTGTTTTTAATTCCTTTTTCCTGTAGTCCCGGTTTACTGGTATTGAGCCATTGCATATACTCTGCAAACCATTTTTTAATACCTTTGGCTTTATCCGGATCAAAAACTTTTGCCCTTTCCATAACCAGAATACCCTGCGCAACTTCCATCAGGTGTATGGTATCAATAATGCCGTAATTCCGCCCGGTCTGTCTGCCTTTTACGGCCTGGGCATACCAAAGACTCGGATTCATTAAGGTTTCCGGGTTCAAAAACCAGGCTTCAAGATGTAATAAGGCTTGTTTTACATATTTTTCTTCACCCGTTATTTTATAAGCAGAAGCAAGTGCACCAATAATCCGGCTTAAACGGATCATCGCTTTACGATGGGCTACAAAGTTCCCTGGATTTGTCAGCCCGTCTCTTTCTTTATAGGGGCCATTGGTATTTTCCGGATCAGGCCAGAAATAATCGGCCTGGGAAAAAAAATCGTGCTTTCCGCCAGCACTTTCAGCAGAAATTGATGCCGTTACCGTAACGGGGCTTTGTTTCATGGCCCATGCCGCTTCTTCCATTACCTGATTTTTGAGCAGCTTTTCTGCCCGGATATACAGGTCGCTTTTTTCCTTAAAAGTCCCCTGGGCCATCAGGGCTTGCTGCTGTTGTAACAGCAGGCCCAGACCAAGAGATAAACCCAACGTAAACCTTTTAAGACCTTTCTGTATTGATTGATTTGTCATTTTAATTTGTTTTTCTTAGCTGCAGTGCATTCAGTACGGGCTTACCTTTTACAGGGATAAAGTCAATCGTAATGCCCCTTCCACCGGTCACATTCAGCCTGATTTGCTGCTTTACCGCAGTCGCATAGCCATAATTTTCGGCCAGATTGAAATCCTTCAAAAAGACCTTCCCATTAACCTGTACACTAAATATCCGTTCTTCCGCTTTCTCTTTGACATGATTGTTATCCAGGTTATACGCCAGGGCTTCCTTATCAATCCCTCCGATCAGCTCAGAAAACAGCAGGTTTAATTCGTAATCGCCATCTGGAACATCCATTTTATATTGTTTAATGTCTATCCTTTGGGTTTGATACACGGGATCCAGATCTGTGTTCAGGATATTTTTATCACTTCCATAAGAAATCCGGTTATTGCTTCCCTTAAATGGGTTGCCCCCTATCCTGCCCCAGGAACCTTGCTGATAAGGTTGGTCCGGAATCCAGACCTGGTGCAGGTCCTGATCAATAAAATACCGGTCTGCCCCAAGCAGGATGTTGAGCTGATGAAAGTCTTTTCCTAATGGTCCTGTAAAGTTCTGTGGCACCAGGTTAAAATTCAATACCAGCTGGTCACTGTTTAATGGATTATTGGGATCAACAGTCCTTAAACTGTTTTCTCCTTGTTTAAACGGGACTTCCCATTCACAAAGCTTATCTTTACTTTGACGGATCCCAAGGCTTTTACCATTTAAAAAAAGTTCTGCAGATGTTAAGTTCGTTACCACCTGGACGGGCTGTGTGGAAATTGTTCCCGAAGGGTCAGAAATACCTGCCCGGTCTCTCCAAAGCTCAGAACTGATTTTAAGAAAGGGCCTATCCAGTAAATAAGCCTGATACAGAAAATACGTATCTTTTGCTTGCCTGGAAAGGGTCAATAATCCTTTATTATTGATATGGGGCATGGTTTCCTCCCTGGTTTCTGAATTAAAATCCGCGAGGTTCCAGGCCATCGCCCCGCTTACAAAAGGCCTTTTTAAAACTGCATTTAAATAAACCTGATGATAGTTGATGGCATACTCTATACTTTTATCAAAACGTACTGGCCTAAAAGAACGGATTCTCGGGTCTGCATCTGCCCCATATTCGCTAACCAGCAGCGGTTTATCAGGCAATACCTGATGGTGTTTGTCTAAAAACTTTGCAAAATCATCCAGTCCTGCACTGTACCAACCCTGGTAAAGGTTCCATCCAACGATCATCGGGATTTTTGTAAGACCAACTTTATGATAACGGTCAAAATCACCATGACAGGCCATCATGGTGTACCTGGAAGGGTCTTCTTTTCGAGTCAGGTCTTCCAGCGATTGGGCCAGTTCACGGATGTGGTCAAAATACAATTGCTGGCGAATTTTGTCATTTCCAAATTTAGGCCTGAGCAGAACTTCATTCATATAAGCCCAGATCACCACACTCGGATGGTTAAAGTTTTGCCGGATCATTTCCAGCTGCATATTTTTGCTGACAGCTGTAAATGCTTCAGATTCTGTAATGGCATTGACAATGGGAATTTCAACAGAAGCAAGAATGCCCAAACGGTCACAACTTTCCAGGATCACCGGGTCCTGGGGATAATGGGCCACCCTTAAAAAATTTCCGCCCATTGCTTTCAACAGTTCCACATCCCTGATCTGCAATGCTTCCGGTACCGCATTTCCAATGCCCTGGTAATCCTGGTGACGGCTTGCCCCCACCAATTTAAGCGCTTTCCCATTCAGAAAGAAACCTTTTTCCGCATCGAATTTGAACCATCGCAATCCTAAGGAGCTGGAAACCTGGTCCAATATACCACCACCTGCAGCATCGGTAATCCTGCTTACAATCCTGTATAAATATGGACGATCAACAGACCATAAATTGGGCTGCTCCAAAACCGGCAAATCTTGTTTGATGAGTTTACTTTCACCTGCAGCTAAAAGCACACTGGTCGTTTTTTCAGCCACTTGCTTTCCTTCGGCATTAAACAATACAGTGATCAGCTTTAATTTCCGGATCTTGCCGGATGCATTTTCCAGCTTGTTTTCTGTTTGTATTGCCGCCTTCTGATCCGAAACCAATGGGGTTCTGATGTAAATTCCATCGCTGCCATAATCTGCTTTTGAGAAGTGGATGTCTTCAGTGACCAGAAGGTTCACATTTCTATAGATTCCTCCAAAAAAGGTAAAATCGGCTGTTAAAGGGGCAATATCTTCATTGTAACGGTTACTGACCTTTACGGCAATATCATTCCATCCATTTCCCTCAAATTTCAACAGATGACCAATAGGGATGACAAAACCAGTGTATCCTCCTTTATGACTGCCGGCAAGACGGCCGTTCACATATACTTCTGTTTCCTGGTTAACGCCGTCAAAACATAAAAAAACAGACTTGTTTTTCCAGCTCATATTGCTTTTGAAACTTTTTTTATACCAGCCTGTTCCCCGGTAATAACCGGGTTCATCATCCAGTACATCTTTTGCATTCCAGGTATGCGGCAGCGTAATTTTTTTCCATTTCAAAACATCCAGCGAAGCCGCTCCGGCCTGGTCTTTTTCATCTTTACCAAAAAACCAGGCGTCATTAAAACCCATTTTTATTCTTCCGCCCGGCAGGTTATCACTTTGAGCGGCAGCAGGTGTGCTCCACCTGCAGAATAACATCAATACTAAAATGATCCTGCCGACCTGTTTTCCAAATCTTCTTTTTCCGTTCATCTGAAATTGCTTATCTGAATGCATCCAGCTAATTTAAGTTAAATGTTTGTTCCAAACGGATCTGGTCAGAAGCAGATCCGATCATTAATTTGAAAGCCCCGGCTTCGGTGACCCACCCTGCCCCCGGCTTATAAAAAGCAAGCTGACTGGCGGGAAGGACAAATTTTACTATTTTGCGCTCCCCAGGTTTTAAGTTTATTTTTTCAAAACCCTTCAGTTCTTTCACAGGCCGGACAATAGAAGCAACTTTATCCTGAATATAAAGCTGAACAACCTCTTCCCCAGTATATTCACCTGTATTTTTTAAAGTAAAACTTACTGTAAGGTCCTGCCCCTTCTTTAGAAAATCTGTACTCATTTTCAAGTTACTGTAATCGAAACTGGTATAACTTAGGCCGTAACCAAATGCATATCTTGGGCTGTTGGGCGAATCCATATACGCCGATCTGTAATGAATATCCCCTTCCTTGCTTATTGGCCTTCCGGTATTAAGATAATTGTAAAATAATGGAATCTGTCCTACAGAACGGGGAAATGTAACAGGCAATTTACCGGAAGGATTGTAATCCCCACTCAGCACATCAGCCACTGCATGTCCAGCTTCTGCACCAAGCCAGAAGGCATAAACAATTGCATCTGCCTGCTGGGCAATGGAATTAAAAATCAACGGCCTTCCTGCCATGAGCACCACCACAATTTTTTTCCCTGTTGCTTTTACAGCTCTGAATAAAGCTTCCTGCCTACCTGGCAGGGAAAGGTCAGTTCGGGACTTGGCCTCACCGGTCATATCCCCTGCTTCTCCCAGTACCATGACCACGACATCTGCCTTGCCGGCCAGCTCCACTGCTGATTTAAAACCGGTCGTATCCTGATCATTCAGGTTACAGCCTTTGGCATAGGTCAATTCAGCTACCGGACTATATTTTTCCTTTAAACCTTCATATACACTGGTCATGCTTAAGGTATCTGCATAAACTGTCCAGGTACTGGCCAAATCGGTTTTCGCTGTTGCCAATGGTCCGATTAAGGCTATCTTTTTAATTCCCGTTTTTAAGGGTAAAGTATTTAGTTCATTTTTTAGCAATACCACTGAACTTCTGGCAACAGATCTGGCTATAGCGGCATGGCTCTTGTCCTGCATCACCCTTTCTTCTCTTTGGAAATCTGAAAATTTATAGGGATCATCAAACAGGCCCAGTTCAAACTTTTTGGTCAGAATCCGGCGCACTGCGTCATCGATCAGAACACTATTTACCTTTCCGGCAAGAACAAGTTTTTCCAGTTCTTTTTTATAGGCTTCACTCTCCATATCCATATCACTTCCGGCAAGAATGGCGTACTGTGCTGCCTCACTCAAGTTCTGTGCATAGCCCCAGGGCACCATTTCCCGGATAGAGCCCCAGTCACTGACCACAAAACCACTGTATTTCCAGGCACCTTTCAGGATATCCCGTTGAAGATAACTGCTTGCTGTAGCGGGTACACCGTTTAAGGTATTAAAGGAATTCATAAAGGTTGCCGCCCCTGCATCAAGGGCCGCTTTAAAAGGAGGTAAATAGACCTCATGAAGCATTTGTTCACTCATGTCAACCGGATTGTAATCCCTTCCTGCAACAGCAGCTCCGTAAGCGGCAAAATGCTTTACACAAGCCATAACCGCATCGGTAGCTCCTAGTTTCTTCCCCTGAAAACCCAGAACCCTCGCTTTGGCAATTGCTGAACCCAAATAAGTATCTTCCCCTGCCCCTTCCATAATTCTGCCCCAACGCGGGTCCCTTGCAATGTCAACCATTGGTGCAAAAGTCCAGTGGATTCCCGATGCTGCGGCTTCTTTGGCCGCAATGTGTGCAGACTGACCAATGGCCTCCATATCCCAGGAAGCAGCTTCTGCAAGTGGAACCGGGAAAACCGTCTTATAACCATGAATAACATCAAGACTAAACAATAAAGGAATTTTAAGCCGGGACTGTAAGGCCGCAGCTTGTATTTCCCGGGTATCCTTTACGCCTTTTACATTCAGCATAGACCCCACCATACCACTGCGGATATCATTTAATAAATTGTTTTTTCTGTTACTTGCCGGCCCGGTCAGTTCCCGACCGGAATATTGATTGAGCTGCCCGATCTTTTCCTTTAAAGTCATCAGCTTCAACAGGGAATCCACCCTTTTTTTGATTGGTTTATTTTGCGCTGAGGCTGTTAAGGCAGCCATAGTTAACAAACAGAATAACAATTGTTTTCCTCTCATTGATTTAATTTTATATGGTACGATCCTGGGCTCAAATGCAAAAAGAAACTGTAGCACATCCCAAAACGGGATGTGTACAGTTCTATCAACAATTAAACAAGCTTCTTAATAACCTTCATTTTGTTTTAATGCCGGTGCTTTATTCAATTCCGACTGAGAAATCGGGAACAAATAGTTCTTTGCTGTAAACACCCTACTTTCCACTGTAAAAGTTTCATAGGTAAAAATTCCTGGAGCAGTTTGGGTAATTTTCATACCTGTAACCGGCTTATTAAAACTCAGTTCTCCTTCTTTCCATCTTCTGACATCATAAAACCGCTGCTCTTCAAAACAAAGTTCTACCCTTCTTTCGTTCCGGATTCTTTTACGGATTTCATCTTTACTGGGTGCCACATAACCTGCTGCTGAAGGGTTGTTGGTCTGTAATGCAGGCATGGCAACACCTGCCCGCTGACGGATCAGGTTAACAGATTTTAAAACTTCGGTCATCGCAGCGGTACCTTGCGCCTCATTTAGCGCCTCGGCATAATTCAGCAGAATTTCTGCATAACGGAAAATTACCCATGGTTTACGCACACTGGTATTGGCAGAGGTATTCCAAACTGCCGCTTCAGCCAGAAATTTGCGCATATAATAACCTGTTTTGGTAGCGTTTACATTCACACCTATACCGTCTTTTCCACCAGAAAAAATATCTACTTTTTTATTTTTAAAGGTCGAGCCATTAAACATAATGGAAAAACCAAGTCTGGGGTCCCTGTCGTTATAGGGTGCCAGGGCAGAATAACCCGAAGCCGGATCTGTAATCGGGCGGCCCGAACTTTTCATTTCAAAGGCATTGACCAGTTCCTGTGTCGGATTTGTTCTTCCACTTGCCCCATCATAACTTATAGGTGCATTATCCGTTTCTACGGTGGCATTGTTTAAGGTTTGCGTCGCAAAAATAACCTCATTATTGTAAGCAGCCCCGGAAATATTCCATAAAAAAATATTTGGATAAGAGGTATACAAACTGTGTTTGTTCCGGTCAATCAGTGCTTTTGCAGCATCAGCAGCTTTCTGCCATTTGGCTGCATCTGCTGAAGGATTAAACTGAGGGCTTGCTGCATAAAGCAACAGCCTCGATTTAAGTGCCAGGGCGGCTGTCTGGGTTGCTCTTCCCAGCCTTGATTTATCGGCATTGCTTCCCGTTCCAACAGTCCAGTCCTGGGTAGATTCAGGCAAACGGGCTATTGCCGAATCACAATCCAGCACAATCTGATTGACACATTCCTGAAAAGTATTCCTTGGAAGGTCCAGATTTTCTTTGGGGTCCAGGACTCTGGTCACCAGAACCATGCTTCCGTAACGTTTCACCAGTTCAAACTCAAAGAATGCCCTGAGAAAAAAGGCTTCACCTTTTACCCGCTGTACCTCCTCCTGAAAAGTGGCAGATCCGGTAGGCAAAAGTGCACTGGTCGGTACCTTTAGTAAAAACAAATTGGTTTTACGGATACCGGTATACATTGCAGAATACACATCATCAAAAATCCTGACCGGGCTCCAGGTCCCGTTATTGAGGATATTAATGGAGGAGTTTTGATTGGAATTCACGGCTTCATCACTTCCCGAAGCCAACAGCGCACCATCACCATCCAGGCTGTAGCGCATCTGCAGGGTCGAATAAATGTTGTTTAAAAAATTCCGTGTAAAATCGGGGTTTCCCCATTCCTGTGCATCTGTCAGTGCGCCGTCAGGGGTTAGCGTTCCGTCTTGCAGAAAGCTTTTTTTACAGGCCATAATGCCAATGGTTATCAACAACAAGACCAGGTATAACAAGTTTTTTTTCATCTTTCTACGATTAAAATTTCAGGTTCACACCAAATGAGTAAATTTTCATATATGGATAAGAAGAGTTGTATCCGGCTTCAGGCAATTCTGGGTCTATATTCAGGTCCCCCAGTTTGTCAAACGTGAGCAGGTTCAGGCCACTCAGGTAAAAGCGCACCTGAGAAAGTTTTAACCTTTTCACAAAAGAAGCCGGAAGGGAATAGCCGATCTCCGCATTTTTTAATCTTAAATAATCACCCGACCTTAACCAGAAATCGGAATTCTGTGTATTGTTGCCCCGATCGGTGATCATTAATCTTGGATATTTTGCATCCGGACTGGAAGGGGTCCAGCGGTCAACACTGAATTGGTTCAGATAACCATTGTTTGCATTACCAGAATTTATCAGTGTCTGAATGGATATTGTTCTTCCACTAACACCTTGAAAAAACACAGAAAGATCAAAACCTTTTGCAGCAGCGGTAAATCCAAAACCATAAAAAGACTTCGGTACAAAATTGTAATCTGTTGTCACAAAATCGAGGTTATCAATAACACCATCTCCGTTAATGTCCTTATACTTTATATCCCCTGGTTTAACCGTTCTGGAAAAACGTTGCACGGGTGAAGCGTCAATTTCGGCCTGGTTTTGAAAAATTCCCTCCGCCTTCAGGAAGTTCCTGTTATAGCCAGTTGCCAGCTGGTACACACTGGTAATAGGATGTCCAAGCTGTTTCTGATAATCTGGTAAACCTGCGCCTTCATTAATGGCCAGGATTTTACTGGTACTGTAAGTATAATTCGCAAAGAAATTCAGGTTTAGGGCACCCAGTTTTTTATTGTAGTTTAAACTGGCTTCAAACCCCTTGTAGGATGCTTCCCCTTCATTAACCTGCACCAGGGACTGTCCTATAATACTTGGTATCATAGAATTGGTCAGTAAATTTTTGCGGTTTTCATGAAAATAATCTGCACTCAAAGACAACGACTGTTTAAACAGCTTTGCATCAAATCCCAGACTGGTTTTATAAGCCTTCTCCCAGGTCAGGTCGGGATTGGCCAAAGGATTTTCTGCTGTACCGCCAACCCCTGAATAACTGGTCCCGAAATTATATCCGCCCGCACTCCTGTTGTAACTGTTCACAAAAGAGAACCTCCGGGCCAGGGAAGTCAATGCATCATTTCCAACCAAGCCATAAGAACCTCTGATTTTCAAAAAGTCCAGAAATGAAGTGTTTTTCATAAAATCTTCATCCGAGATGATCCAGCCGGCCGACAGCGCTGGAAAAAAACCATATCTCCTACCCGGCATAAAATTCTCTGAGCCAGAGACGGTACCAATCAGGTCCACGAAGTAGCGCTGATTGTAATTGTAAGACAAGCGGTTTGACCAGCCTTCCCTTTTTAAGTCCAACGCCGCAAAAGCAGAGTAAATTGCCCTGGACACCCGGGTAGAAAAATTGACACCATGTTTATCGAAATTCCGGTCATAATCAAACCCGGCCCAGAATTCGTTTTTTCTTAAATTGCCTGAAAAACTATTCGGCGAATACGTAACGATGGTTGCATTCCCAAAACGGTTATAACCTCCGGCCGGATTGGGTTCATAAACTTCATAATCCTGATTAAAGCCCGAACGGTAAGATCCGTAGACATCATAGGAGTAAAACAGGTTCAAGGTCAAACCTTCGAGTATGTTGTTTAGTTTTTGTCTGGCATCTATGGTTGCAATCATATTCCGGGTCAGATCGGTACTCACACCTGCGGAGGACATCATGGCCAGGGGGTTGCTTTTTTGAAACAGGGAAGTTCCGCCATATGAACCATCAGGGTTTAAAATCGGGAAGGCATTTGGAGGTGTACTGTATACAGTGCTCAAAAAGGTTCCGGTACCTACATTTGGAAAACGCAAATTGGTAATCCTTCCGCCAACATCGAGCGCAACATCCAGGGATTTACTGACATGCAGGTCCAGGTTGGTCCGCAGGTTGTAACGGTTAAAATTGGTATTTGCATCATAACTTGGGTTACTTCCACCTTTATAAAAACCACCCTGATTGTAATAACTTAATAAAGTATAAAATTTCAGGAAAGCGTTACCCCCGCTTACTGTTGCAACATAACGTTGCGTTGGGGCCACGGTACGGGTAAAATCTCTGACAAAATTGTTGTTGGGATATTTATAAGGATCTGATCCTGTCTGATAAGCCTGAAGTGCCTCTGCGCTATAGCTTGGTGCAATTCCGCTGTTGGCCTGGGCCTCATTGTATAAGCTTGCATAGGTGTAAGAATCCAAAGGTTTGGTCACTTCCAAAGGTGCCTGCAAGCCAGCCTGGGCATCGAAGGTAACCTTTGTCGAGGTTGCGCTCCCTCTTTTTGTTTTTACATAAATTACACCATTGGCAGCATACATGCCATACCAGGCAAGCGTTGCAGCGTCCTTCAATACGCTGACACTTTCTATTTCATTTAAATCCATTGATTTAAAATCCCGTTCCACTCCATCTACAAGAACCAGAGGGTCCTGATTGTTATTATAGGAAGAGCGTCCCCGGATTAAAAAACTGGATACATCGTATCCGGGTTGCTGCGAACCGTTTGGCGTAATCAATAAACCAGGCAAACGACCGGTAAAAACGTTATTTAAAGATGAAGAAGGAATTTGAGGCAGATTTTCAGTGGTAATTGTACTAATGGTTGCGGTAATCTGTCTCTTTTTTCTGACCCCAAAAGGGATATATACATTATCATCATCACCCGCATCAATAAGTGCTTTAACCAAAACCACGCTCCCGTTGTTTACTTCAGCAGCTCTTTTGGTGATGGTCAGGTAACCACTCATTTGAAAAACAAAAACGTCACTAGTGCTACAGTTTATGCTAAAGCTCCCATCGGCCGCGGTGTTTACCCCTTTGTTATTTTTTGATTCCTGCAGGTAGACCAGCACACCTGCCAAAGGACTTTTATGCTCATCGAGTACTTTAGCCTTTACTGTAATCTGCTCATCAGGATTCTGTGCCGATGTGCGGAGTACAATTAAAAAGAGAAAAAGCAGAAAAGCGATATGTTTAGATTTTGAAAATTTCATAAAGAAAATTTTGTAAAAATGAATACCCATTTTGTTTACCATCCCGGATTCTGAACCAGGACACCTTTACTTTTGTAGATCTCGTTTTTAGGGATCGGGTAACGATGCATATAATCCAGGTATACTTTTTGGAAAGCATTTCCAAGGACAACAGGCGTGTAAGTAAAAGTGCCATTGGCATTTCTAACCACATTCATCCCATACATGGGCTTGGCAATAATATCCGGACCATTTTTCCACCTCATAATATCATACCAGCGATGGTCCTCAAAGGCCAGCTCGATGGCCCGTTCATGACGGATGGCCTCTCTCATTTGATTTTTGTTCAATCCTGCAGGCAATACCGGCATATTAACCGCTGGCCTTTGTCTGATTTTGTTGATGGCATCATACACGCTGGCATCGGGTGCATCCAGGTATTCATTTTGTGCCTCTGCATAATTGAGCAGCACTTCTGCATAGCGAAAGTACACATAGTTCAACAGGGTCGTTCCTGAGGTTCCACCAAGACGGTTATAGACCTCAGGCCAGTATTTGCGGCAATAATATCTCGTAGCGGTATAAATAATATTATTCGGATTGAAGTCTTTTCCATTTGCTTTTAAGCTTCCGTCGGCATTATACTCCGCCCAGGTGTCAATGGTTTTTCCTTGCCAGGGTGCTCCGTTGTACAGGATATTGGCATAAAATCTTGGATCACGTCCGGTATAAGGTTTCTGTGGATTATAACCTGAAGTAGGGTCGTCAATGCTTTTACCAGTGGCCTGCATTTCATACATGCGCACATGGTTCTCTGTAGGATCCATCTGTCCCTGCTGTCCTCCCGAACCCGGCGACATGGCAAAATCAGCAAAGATTCCATCAATTGCCCTTGGTCCGCGGATCTTAATCATAATGTATTCCGTGGATTTAGGGACGTTCAGCAAATCGTCATAGGTATTTTGAAGTGCATACTGACCCAGGCTCATGACCTGCACTGCTGCATCAGCGGCTGCTTTCCATTTGGATTTGTCATTGGAAGGATTATTTAAAGGACTGGCCGCATAAAGTAAAACTCTTCCTTTCAGGGCCAGGGCTGCACCCTTTGTTGCCCGGCCATAATTTGAATCACCATTTTCGGCATCACTTAACAGTAAAGTTGAAGCTTTCTCCAGATCCGAAAGAATAAAACTGACACATTCTTCATAAGAATTTCTTGGAATATTGATGTCTTCGTTTACACCATAAGACTTGACAATCAGCGGTACGCCTCCAAATCTTTTGATGAGTTCAAAATAAAAGAAAGCCCTTAAAAACCTCATCTCCCCTTCTATTCTGGCTGCCGGAAATATAGTTGCTACCGG
Source organism: Pedobacter nutrimenti (assembly GCF_003208655.1). Taxonomy (GTDB): domain Bacteria; phylum Bacteroidota; class Bacteroidia; order Sphingobacteriales; family Sphingobacteriaceae; genus Pedobacter; species Pedobacter nutrimenti. The sequence goes on from NZ_QKLU01000001.1 coordinate 937,982, forward strand.
AACACCGGAGATTTTTTCAAGCATTTTATTTGTAATGGCAATGCCCGCATATTGTCTGGCCCATACATCCCGCATGTCATTTAAAGAGGCTGTATTGGAATGGTCATGGTAAAGCCCTCTGTTTAAAGTTGTCACCGAAGACTCTGAGTTTCCGGAAACCGCTTCGTCAGAAGCCTGCGCCGTTGCCCCCCTGTGGTCATTAAAACGCGCATAATCATTAATCTGATAATTGTAAGCATTGTCCGCGAAGCGGGCGGCCTGAACCGGATCTGAAAAAACTTTGTCCTCATCAAGGCTAATGCCCGGGGTTCTGTCCAGAAAATTCTTTTTACAGGAGACAAAAGATAAAGACAGCAGGAACAAAACTGTATATATTTTAGTTGTATTCATTGGATTAGAAATTAATATTTACACCAAGGTTATAGACTTTGGAAGATGGATAAAGTGCCTGGAGCGGAAAGGCCTGATTCACGACATTCAGGTTCTCCGGATCTACATACATTTTAAACTTGGTCCAGGTATATAAATTCTGACCATTGAGGAAAACCCTGATCCCGCTTAGTTTTAAAGACTCCACCCATCTTTTTGGTAAAGACCAGGCAAGTTCCACATTTCTGATTTTCAGGTATTGTGCATTCTGCAGGTTGAAATCGCTCAACGCATTGTTCAGTCCTGTATAACCCCTGGCATGAAGGGCCGGCCAGGTTGCAGTTGCTGCATTTTCAGGTGTCCAGGCGTTCAGCATAAAAGGATACATTTGCTGACCATTGTTCTGCTCGTTCAAAATCAAATTTGAACTTACATGTCCAACCCCCTGAAAAAGTACAGAAAGCGTAATTCCTTTATAAGAGAACCTTGGCGTAAAACTGTAAATGTACTCGGGCGTATTGCTGTACCCGATGGCTGTTCTGTCGTCCGAGGTAATCACACCATCTCCGTTCAGGTCCTTAAATTTCAAATCGCCTGGTATTGGGGTTATGCCTTGTGGTTTAACAGAATTGGCGACATCCGCGGCCGAAGTATAAAAACCATCGCTGACATAACCAATAAACTGTCCCACACTTTTACCTTCCTGTTTCAGTCCTTCAGGAATCCCAAGAGGCTCATCGCTGGAGATGATCTTGTTTTTTGCATAACTCAACTGGGCATTCAAACCAAATAAAACCTGCCCAATTTTACCCTGGTAGTCCAGTTCAATCTCATAGCCTTTATTATACACCTCTCCGATATTCAACGAAGGATAACTATGACCAAAGGTCAGTAAACCACTTTTTCTTGGTGTGAGAATATCTTTACGTCTTTCATCGAACACGTCTGCATTTAGCTTCAGGGCATCGCTAAAAAACCTGGCCTCCAGACCAATATTCCGCTTGGTTCCTTTTTCCCAGGTGACCTCCGGGTTTCCAAGGTTCGTATCCCCGATAAAAATAGTTGGATAATTGGTCGGCGAGTTTGGTGAGCCAAACTGCACATTTGAATTGGCACTGTAACTGGTCAGGAATAAAAATCGGTTGTCGCCTATCTTATCATTTCCGACCACACCATAACTACCTCTTAGTTTAAGGTAACTTAAAACCGGGTTTTTCTTAAAGAAGGGTTCATTGCTTAAAGTCCAGCCCGCGGAAACTGCAGGAAAGAAACCATACTGACGTCCTTCCAGGGAAGAAAAGTTTTCTGAACCATTATATGCTGCATTAAATTCCAGGAAGTACCTTTCATTGTAATTATAGGTCAAACGGTTTACTGCACCCTGAGAAGCTTTAGGCGGCGCAGTAAACAACACATTGTTCGGGTCCGAGGTGGTGGTGATCAGCTGACGGATTCCAAGCAATAAACCAGATACATTGTGCTTTCCAAAACTCCTGTTGTAGTAAAAACCGGTTTGTAAATTGGAATTTGTACTGCCACCGGTGGTGACATTTATCCCGCCCAGAGGTTCATCCCTGTTGCGGGTATCTGGCGATAAGGTGATCGCCCCGGTTTGACGGTCCCAAACATAAGCAGCCCAGTTGGCATTCCGTCTGGCTACATTGCTGTAATAGGAATCGTATCCAAAATTCGTTTTAAAAGAGAGTCCTTTTGTAATAAAACCCAGTTTATATTCCAGGTTAAAAGTCGTTTCAACGGTATTGTTGTCATCATTACGAGTTCCGTAACGGGTAAGTACAGCAAATGGGTTCCAAAGGTTCAAACCTACAGAAGGATTTTGGGCAATGCGGCCATCGGGAAGTGTTACCGGATAAGCGTAAGCAGGTACCTGCAGAATCCTGGAAATCATTCCCTCTATAGTGTCATAGGAAAAAGCTGAGGAAGACAACAGACCTGCAGGCTGATAGCGGTTTGAAAAGCGTCCGCCTAATTTAATTCCCACTGTGAGGTCTTTGTTCAGGGTCAGGTCAATGTTAGACCTGAAATTGTACCTGCTGAAATTTGGAACGGTATTAATCCCATAAGGAGAATCAAATTTTTTAAAGATCCCATCCTGAAAGGAATAGCCAGCAGACACGAAATACTTAGCAATTTTTGTTCCGCCGCTAACATTGATGTTGTGCTGTGTCTGCGGATAAAACTTTCTGGTCAGGTAATCAAACCATTGAACATTCGGATAACCAATCGGATCTGAGCCATCTTTAAATTTTTGAAGTTCTGCATCGGTCCAGGGCAAGGGCTGGTTGTCATTTTTATAAGCCTGATTTTGAAGAAAGGCATTGTTATAGGCATCCAAACCAATAGGAAGTCCGGTATAAGATTGTAAACTGATGTTACCCGTATAGGTTACTTTTGGTTTTCCAAGTTTTCCGGATTTGGTTGTGATCACCACTACCCCGTTGGCACCCCTGATCCCGTAAATTGCCGTGGAAGCAGCATCCTTAAGTATTGTTACAGATTCTATTTCATTGGCATCCACGTCTCCAAAACCAGGTCTTTCAATTCCATCGACAACAACAATAGCCGAAGAATTTCCATAAGTGGCCACCCCTCTGATCTTTAAAGAAGCCGCATCGGCACCAGGTTGCCCGCTCGTTTGTACAGCCAATAAGCCGGGTAGCTTTCCAATTAAGCTGTTTGTTGGGTTAACAGTTGGGGATTTCATGATTTCCTCGGAGCTGATCTGGGAAACAGCACCGGTAAGGGTAGATTTTTTCTGCGTGCCATAACCAACCACCATCACTTCGTCGAGTCCCTGTGCATCGTCTTCGAGTACTACATTTAATACACTTTTCCCGTTTAGGGCGACCTCTTTGGTCTTGTAACCGATATAGGTAAATACCAATACCGGATTTATTGCTGTAAGCTTTAAACTGTATTTACCATCATTATCTGTAACTGTTCCTGTAGAAGCGCCTTTAACCCTAACGCTTACCCCGGGAAGTGCCAGACCTTTATCGTCCTTTATTGTACCTGATAAATTTGTCTGTGCAAATACACTAAAACAAAGCAGGTTCATCAGCAGAAATACATAAAAAGATACTTCCAGCGGTTTTAAATCTTTAAAAGAAAAGGACATAGAATTCCTTCTCAAATTGTAAGGTTTATCCATAATTTGATTGTAGGTTTTTACTGTTTCGATTGATCAGGTATTGATCAGCCCATACAGTCAATAAGAAATAGAGGAATAACTAATCGCAGTTCAACGCTTTTCTATAATGAAAACCGGAGAGATCAGTTTTCTGAATAAAAATGGAGCTTTGAAAGGAAAACCTGACTAGATCTGGGCATAAAAAAAAGGCAAGGCCTTTCCATGTGCTCAGCAAAAAAAATACGTGGTGAGTAATTCTTTGTTTCATGTTGTTTATTTGGTTAGAATTTATAATTGGTGAAGTAAAACTATTTTAATTCTGGCATAAGTACAAGAAAAAAAACACACAACAATCTGAAAAACAACAACTTACATGAAAAAGCAATACGCTTCACAAACAAACAGGAACACGAAGAACTGCTGATAATGATGCATTTAACCGTTTTTAAGCAAAGCGTCTGATACGCTAAAAAAACATTTAAAAAAAATCAAAAAAAAACATGCCTGAGCATGTTTAAATCATGATTTAAAGCAAAAACACCCGTGTTACCTCTCCAAAACGAGTTTACTCCAGCCTCCTGCCCCAGCGTTCTTAAGTTCTTTCTTACGCTCTTCCAGAATTTTTTGCATTTTACTGTTGTAGGACCAGCAGGTACTTTGTCTGATCAGCAATATTTCAGATAATTTATGAGAAGAAATTTTTCCCTTTGTCGAATAAACCAGGTAGAGCATGTAAAAAGCCTTATTAATAGGTATTCTGCTATTTTGAAAAATAGTATAAGCAATAACAGACTCATCATAACCACATTTGGTACATCTTCTGCTGTAAGGCAAGTAACCAGATAAATAAGCCGTATTTGCACATTTCCGGCAGGCATAACCTTTTGACCATTTCAACTCCGACAAATACTTGAAACAGGTCTCCCGGTCCGGATAAATCTTACTGAACTCCACAAAATCTACTTCATCGAGCATTACCCGGGCCCTGGTTACTTTTTCTATATTGAGGTGAAGTTCCTGGTTATCCTTTTCAAGCATTGCATTCATCATTGAAATTTCCTCATTCTGCTTTTCAATAATGGAAGCTTTATCCATTACCTCCCTGGTTCTTTCCTCCACCAAAGAACTCAATTCTTTATTTAAGGTATGTTGTAGTTTTTCATTAATTTGCAATTGCTGGATCATTCTTTTCTGCGCTTTATCTTTTTTTCTGCGCAATGTCCTTATACTCTCCCCAATGGCAAAAGAAACAAGGATCATTTCAATCACAAAACAAAAACTCAAACTGTAATAGGTAACCGGTCCATATGGCAACCAGCTTACATTGAGCAACAGCATAATTTTAATCAAAAAGCCCAGGAAAAGAAAACTGTAACCAATCACAAAAAACCTGGCCGGACGATAACGGTTTTTCAATATATATATCCCCGTTCCCCAAGCCACCACCAGGGGAATCAATTCGATCAGCTTATAACTGAAAAGATGTTTATCAAAAAGACAACAAATAAAGAAAATGACCCTTAAAGCAATAACCAGGCTAATCAGTTTATATAATTTCGGGGCCTTGGATTTTACGTACAAAAAGTTGATCGTAAACAGCAGACCAAAAATACTGCTCAGAAAAAGGGCAATACCAAAACCATATTCATTCCATACCGGTGAATAAGGCCACAGATACTGAAAAGCAATCCCGTCGCTGCTCATTTCATATAAACCAATACTCAAATTGTACAAGACGTAATACAGGTATTGTCGTTGTTTGATGGCGAAAAACATCAAGAGGTTATACAAACTGAAAACGATAACCATTCCATAAAACAAACCAAAAATCAGGTACTCATTTAAAGCATATTTTATAAACCAATGTACATTTCTTAATACAATAATGGCTCCCACAGACTGGGAGGATTTTAACCTGACATAATAAGTAAATACACCATCTGCATCGTTTCTGATATCATAAGTAAAGTTTTTATGCTGATATTCCCTATTGTTGAAGGGATAAGCAGTTCCAAAATAACGGACCTGATAAGCACCTGAATCATTCGGTACATATAAACTGATGTTATGAATAGACTGATCAAAAAATTCCAGGATCCAGTTTTCCTTCGAAGATTTCAAATGTCTTATTTTAAAACGGTACCAATAGGCAGAACCGGTATGGTAATTTTTTGGGGTGTATTTTTTGTTTTCCTGAAACCGGCCCTCCATATCCTCACTCTTTACTTCTTCAAAAGTCAGGGCATTGCTTTTATCTTCCAGGTACTCGATCTCCCCATAAGAAATGATGTGATGAGGAATTTTATCATTGATGGCAATCACTTTTTGAGCTTTTAATTGAAGCTGAAAAAGCAATAACAAAAAAGCAATTCGAAAGACTTTGGAACAATGTGGGCTTAAATGGCTGTAAACGGATTTTATCATTAAAATTTAAAAAGTAGAATATCTGGTTGCCGTAAATTTAATGTTGTTTTATTAAAAAACTGCAATAAAAAAATTACACAACAAACTGAAATTCAATACACTAAATAAAACACAATACGCTTAAACACCAGGTATAAATTCCCTTAAAGCATTGATAAAGTGCACCTAAGGTAAAATAGCAAACAAATAAAATGATACAGCAATACGCTTTAGCAACAGCTTAAAATCACAGCAACTTATACCTTCCGGCCCAGGCTGTACCATCAATTTTTTTCAAATTATTATAAATTTAATACCTTAATAAAAAACCTGTTTTTAGATCACCATGACCAGAACTTTCAACCTTTATAAAGCTCTACTTCTTGTTTTCATTTTTATTGTACAAGTCAATGCGGCTACTTCGAAACCAAAATTCAAAGTTATTGCCTTTTATACTGCAAAACGTGATCTTGCCCACATCAGTTATGTCAGGGAAGCCAATAACTGGTTTCCAAAAATTGCTGCTCAATATCATTTCAGTTATGATACCACTTCAAACTGGTCTAATCTGAATGCTAAATTCCTTAAAGATTACCAGGTCGTTCTTTTTCTGGATACCAGACCGGAATTACCAGAACAAAGAGCGGCTTTCCAGCAATATATGGAAAATGGGGGGGCCTGGATCGGATTCCATTTCTCTGCTTTTTCTTTAGCCGGATCTACTTATTCCGACAACTGGAACTGGTACCATCATCAGTTTTTAGGATCCGGTTCCTATGTCAGTAACACCTGGAGGCCTACCCCTGCCATATTAAAACTCGAAAAACAAAATTCCCCGATGACCCTCCACCTTCCGGCAACCTTTAAATCTGCCGCCAATGAGTGGTATCGCTGGGAAAATGACCTGCGAAATAATCCGGACATTGACATACTCCTTTCCATTGACAGCAGCAGTTTTCCCTTAGGCACGGGTCCCAAAGCACATGAAATCTGGCACAACGGTTATTATCCTGTTGTTTGGACAAATAAAAAATACAACATGATGTACGTGAATATGGGACACAATGACATAGATTACGAAAACAAGACCAATAAAGAACTTTCCTTTACTTTCGCCAATGAAACACAAAACAAACTCCTAATTGATGCCCTCCTCCAGCTGGGCCAGAGCCGAAAAATAAAAGCACCAAAAGTTACTCTTGATGAATATTTTAATCATGAAACCCGTATGATGAACAATAAACCAGAACGTTTTCATTATACATGGGAAGATAAAAAGAATACGGGATTTTCAATTTGGGGAGATATTTTCAAAAAACAAGGTGCCAGACTGGACGCAATGGATTCAAAACCTACTGCGGCGCTTCTCAAAGGCACCAGTGTTTATATTATTGTAGATCCGGACACAAAAAAAGAAAATCCATCGCCCAATTACATACAGCCCGAAGATGTATTAGAAATAGCAAACTGGGTAAAAGCCGGAGGTGTACTGGTCATGATGGCCAATGACAGTGCAAATGTTGAGCTACCACATTTTAACTTACTTGCTCAAAAATTTGGAATGCATTTCAATAATGATCTGCAACTGCATGTTATCGATGACAATCATTTCTATGACGGTGCCATAGAAATAAAAAACCATCCGATATTTAAAACCACCAAAAAGGTTTTCCTGAAAGATGTTTGCAGCATCAGTACTTCAGCAAATGCAGTAGCCTGTTTAAGGGCCTCCAATGGGGCTACCATTGCTGCAACCGCTAAATATGGAAAAGGGACTGTCTTTGCCGTTGGAGATCCATGGCTATATAATGAATATGTTAACGGCAGGCTGCCTTTGGAATACGAAAATGATAAAGCAGCAGAAGATTTGGCCAAATGGCTTCTTTCCAGATCAAATTAAATACCCTCAGAAGTCAAAGTCTAAAAAAACAGACACCCTTTATTATGCAATAAAGGCATGGTCCTATACCATTTAAGTAAAAAATCTATTACTTAACCTGCTTTTATTTACTATTTAGCTCATAAATCACTTGAAACTGCTAAACAGGAATAATTATTGAACACTAAAAATGACATTTTCCTGTTAATTATAACAAGACAATATGGGTTTTCAACAACCATATATTAAAAGCAATTGTGTAACAATCTTCTGCTGCCGAGCCCCTGTAACGACAGCAGAAAAAACAGGAAATTAATGAAGGGCCGACATAAAAACGGACGACTTCAGGACGATTTAATTACAGCATATGAAAAGTAACGTTCCATTAAATTTGTATACTTATTACCTTCAACATCCAAACGAGTTTGAAGAAAAAAGTAATCCGGTAAAAAAAATCGTTTATTTATTGGCGGCTTTGTTTTGTTTGTTACTGATCATAAAGCCCGACTTCATACATTTTTCACCAATACTGATGAGGGTCATCGCATCCACTGGTTTATTAATCTTTATCTCTTTATCCCAGTTTTGTGCAAAAGATTATTATAGCAAAACAACAGGAGGCAAAATAAAAGAAATTGCTATTAAAAATTTTGACATGTCTTTTGCTGATGAAGATGCCATTGTCCAAATGTTTAACAATAATGATTTTCACAACCTGATTACAGCCGGGGGAGCTGGTGATCAGCCCATACAGCTTTACGTACACGAAGATCAAAGGGGCAAAACATTTTATTTTCAAATCAAAAAACAATTGTCCGATTGCTATTCAAGCGGCCTTACTGAAGTGAAAGTTATTTCAGGTGACCAATACGAAAGATTGTACAAACTTGTTAAATCCAGCCTATAAATAAGCGGATAAACTTTCAGGACAATTGTTCCTCAGCGTCCTCATGGCCCTGGTTTTTAATTGTCTGATGCGTTCCTTACTCAATTTCAGCCGCTGGCCTATGTCTTCCATCGTCATAGGAAAATTACCCTCAAGCCCATAAAACAAGGAAATAATATTTTTTTCACGTTCTGATAATTTGTCCAGGAGCCTTTTCAATTCCGTTGTTAAAGCGCCTGAAATCATAGCCTGATCCGGACCCGGTGTTTGTTTTTCTTCTAACCGCTCAATTAATGTACCACCCTCCTCTAATGTTGGATTTTCACTATCCAATGAAAGGGCCATGGCAGTACCGGCAAGGTAATCAACCACATTTTCAAATCCCATCCCGGTATACTCGGCCAGTTCTTCAGGACTTGCTTTACGCTCTAGAACCTGCTCCAGTTCAAGTCCTTTCTGTTCCAATTTTGCAATTCCTATAACCACATTTCCTGGTAACTTTACCAATCTCCTTTTTTCTGCTATCCCCGAAAGGATACTTTGCCGGATCCACCAGACGGCAAAAGAAATAAACTTAAAACCTTTTGTCACATCAAAACGATATACTGCCCTGATCAGGCCAACATTACCATCGGCAATTAGATCGTCTAAACCAAAACCCAGGTGCTGATATTTTTTAGCTACAGAAACCACAAACCTGAGGTTGGAAAGAATAAATTTTTCAATAGCCATCTGGTCCCCTTCCTTTACTTTTTGTGCAAGACGTTCCTCCTGGTCCGTGGTCATCACATCATACTGACTAATTTCTCCAAAATAACGCTCCAGTATATCCGTGCGCAAGGTCACAGACTTGCTAATTCTGAATTCTCTCATGGTTCCAGCTCCTTAAATTTGAATGAATGCGTCGCTTTCTAAAACTTTTGACGCTATAACACAAAGATCTGAATATGGATTACCTCAAAAATACCAAGCCGGGAATTCCATAAATTTTACAGAAAAACCCTATCGAAACAGACATATATTTGCTCAAACCACAAAAAGAACAGACCGATCCACATTAAATTTGGCAAGTGTTTTTTTAACCTGGGCCGTCTTGTTTTTAGAAAGTCTCTCCAAGACCAATAGAAAATCCGGAATAGCCTTTACTTACACCATAATCAACAGCGATATTTGTATTAGAACCTTTATTGAATTTAATACGCATACCTGTTCCTATGGCCGGATGAATGTTCTTAAAATTATTGTTTTCAGGTTCGGTCACGGATGTGGCATTTGCAAAAACCACAAAACCCAGCAAACCATTTTCAGTAATATCCCTTCTGTATTCTGCTTCAAAATACAACATGCCTTTTCCCCTATACCTGTTCTGGTCCATTCCCCTTCCAGATTTGTTATAAGGGTCCCAGCCAACGCTTGGTAGGTTTAAATAAGGGACATCATTACTAAGTCCGGTCCAGAAATACGACCAAAGCGCAAGCATGTTCTGTTGACCAGGCCTGGTATTAAAAGGAATATATTTTCTGGCGTCCACGTAAAGGGATTTCCAGCTTGTATTGCTACCAAGAAATTTCGGATTTGTACGGAGTATGACGTTCAGGTAACCTCCGGGAAGGGGGTTAATGGAATTGTTACGGGTGTCATAAAGCATATTAAAAGAAATACCTGAAGAAAAAGAGTTAGCCCCCTTTTCCGTTCCTGAATTATAACCTGTAAAGGTTCTCAGGTCCGGACCATTATCGGGTGTGGTGACATTGATAAAATAGTCAAGATTATAACCGAAGCCGACATAAAAATAAGGCCTGATCCTTTTAAGTGCATTTTGATAAAACCGGATATATTTATAATTCACCAATAACCTGTTGTCTTCATGACCGCTTCCAAGTCCCCAGGTATATTGCGGATAAACCAAAAAACGGGTATCCCCCTGGATCACCCAGGTATTGTCCTGTAACCAGATGTCAGAACGCAAAGGCAAACCAAAGCGGCCTTTAAAATTCCAGTATGGGGTAAAAGTAACATTCGAAATATTGGTATGTTTTCGGTCACCAAGATAAAAAGCCGCATTGGTGGAAGTAATCAGGGCACGCCCCCCTCCAGGAACGTTACCACCTATGGGGAGTACAGAGAAAAATATCCTTTTTTCACCCGCCTTGGCATGTTTACCTGGTTTAATTTTAAACAACACTTTAGCAATATCAATCAAATCCTTTTTATCTGCGGTATCTTTAGGCGGGGTTTTAGCAGTAGAAATAATATCACTTGCATTTTGCGCACGGGCCGAAAAGCTAACGAATAAAAAAAGAGACAGGATACTGGTTTTATAGATCATATCCGATATAACAACATAAGGCTTGTTTTGATTTAAAGATTCCTGTACTTTTTTAGAAATGCTACTTTTTATCTTCCAGCAGTAATTGTTTTTCTCCCCGTTCATTTACCCGATAATATTTTTGTCCTTCAATTAATAAAGCATTCGATTTACCTTCATGCTCATTAACATCAACAGCAATAACCTTACCATCAAAATGCGTGCTCACTGTATCGGCAACAATGGTATGCCCTACCACAATCCTCTTCGCTTTAAAATGATCTAAGGTTTCCTGCAGTTGCGCATGGGTTATTTTCGGTTCCACGAAATAACCCCGGTACCAAAAAAGTGCATCTTTTGCAAAAAGTACTTTCAATGAATCGGGTACCGTCGCTTTTTTCTGATCGTAATAAGGCCTCGCCAATACATTAATTTGCTCCAAGGTCCACTTCTGCTTATTGATTTCAGGAGAAATCCCACCATGTAAAAACAACAGGCCCCCAATTTTTTCTAATGTATTTTTACTGCGCAACCACCTGCCAAGTTCTGTATCTTTTGCATAAAAGTCCTTATAGTCCATTCCCATTAGCTTGGCAGACTCCAGGTATTTTGGCTGAACATACCGAAAATCTCCACTCAAATTCATCACGTCATGGTTACCCAAAACCACATGGACATAGCCCCTCTTTGCCTTTGCTTTCTGCTCAAGACTATACAACAGCCATATATATTCAGGGACCTGCAGCCCACGGTCAAATAAATCACCGCAAATCACCAAATGCCCCTTTCCAAAAGTCCAGTTGTATTGCTCATCAATAATGTGGCTGGCCAGCAGCAAAGAGCGAAAGGCATTAAATTCTCCTTCAATGTCAGAAAGTACAAACAGTTTTTCGGGCATAGGATAATCTACAGGACCAGTTTTCAGTTCCCCTTGTAATTTTACTTCAAAGTCTTTCCCAGGTTCTTTAAAAGTGACTTTAAAATTTTTCTGATCGCTGATTGTGGTCACTTTATTATTTACGATTCGATAAATAAAGTTTTTGCCATTTTTGTAAAACACGTAAGGTCCATCATCAATTACAGCTGTTTTATTATAAGCTTTTATGATTTTAATCTCCTCTTTATTAAAGGGGCTGCCATCTTTTCTAAAAATATCATGATACCAAAGCTCAGGTTCGGGTTCTCCACCTTTATTTCCCTGAGGGTAATTGGTTTGCGACCTGCCAGCCACCAGTCCCCAGTTGATTGCTGCAGTCTGATAACGTTTAAAAATAGGCAAACAGTCTTTAAAAGTACTCCCTTCAGGCCTTTTCATATACTCTGTACAAATCACCTGTTTCCCCCTACCCGTTAAAGTATCCAAAGCTTGCTTCAAAGCACTGGTATCCCGGTAATTATGAAAGGTAATCACATCGGAGTTCTCTATCTGAAATTTATTGAAAGCTTTAAATTCAGGATTCCAAAGCCCTATCGTTACCGGTTGCACCGCATTTACGCTTCTGGCCCATTTAACCACATTTTTTAATAAAGGCCAGCTCTTATCTCCATGTTTAAAATGGCCGGGTTCATTGTACAGGTCCCACAACATAATCCTATTATCCCTTCCAAATACCCTCATCACATCCTTTACATATACCTCTAGTGTATCCATTAATTTCGGTTCCCTGTCAATCCTGCTGCCAGGATCTTTAAGCCACTGGCTGTTGTGGACCGAGAGGATTGGTTCGGGCTGTTTTCCTGCCTGATAGCTATCCTTCCAGCAATCATCAAAAAAGACAAAAATAGTTTTAATATGGTGCCGTTCCGCTATACCCAAATACTCATTTAACCTTTCTTTAAAGCCTTTAGGATCTTGTTGCCAGGCCACATGATGCAAATAAACCCGCATCATGGTCATTCCAATCTCCTGCGCCCAGCCCAGCTCTTTATCTATGGTTTTTGGATCAAAAGTTTCTTTTTGCCACATCTCCAGCTGATTGGAAGCTGAAGATGGAATAAAGTTGGCCCCGCTTTGTGCCATTGATTTTACTGTGATGAGCAGTAACAGCATCAATAAATGGTATTTTATCCTTCTACGATTCATTAAAATTGCTTCTTTTTGTACAGCAATAAATGTCTGAATAACTTAGATATGAAGGGTTACATTTCCGGAATTATTTTGCCTCTGTTCCCAACGCCCAAAAAATCGCATTTCTGAAAATCTGGGTGTAGATTTGATTCTTAAACAAATCCGGAGAATGTCCCATAAAAATATAGACATTTTTGGCCCTCATAGAGGGGTTGCTCCAAATAACCGGATGATCTCCCATTCGGATGGCCGATGCAGGCCGATAACTCCCTTCATCTACAGAAGCGAGAACCTCTACATTGCTCCTTGGACTTCGGTCATAAGTATACCATTCTTCTTTTTCAATTTGAAATTTAGCGGGGATATTTTTCATTACCGGATGAGAAAACTGTTCTGTTTTGACCAGGCCATCCGCAAAAGCCGGAATATAATTTTTAAACCGTATACCGCCCATAAAATCAGAGAACCATGGCCATAGCCCATAACCATCAAAATCACCAAGCAAAGTGGCGTGATGAAAGCCAATCCAGCTTCCCCTACCTTCGATAATATATTTTTTAAAGGCCTCCATAGCGTCCGGTTTCCAGGCATAAGGTGGGTAATCCAACTGTATAAACAGTTGATACTGCTGTAAAAACTGATCTGTAAACAGCCGGGTGTCTTGGACATAATCAATCGTAAAATTATTTTCTGCAGCCAGTTCATTAAGCCATTTTTTTGCGGCCATGGAATATTCCAAATGATGCCCACCCTTTTCTGCAATGGCAATGATCCTAAATGGTTTTTGTTTGGCCTGCACCGGATCTTCGGCCGATAAAGAAGTGACTGCATTTAAAAACCATGCCGCATGAGGCAACCACTGTTCAGTCCAGCGCCATTCATTCCCTGCAGCATGTTCCTTAAAATCTATTCCACCTCCATCATCAAAACCGTCCTTTCCGGTAATGCCATTTGAAATTCCCCCTTTTTCTGAACCGTGCCCAAAACTGGATTGCATGTAAGGAACATTTTTCTTTCCCATTTGATACATAAAACATACAGAATAAGGATTTTTCCCTAATATCCAGTCCAGTTGATTCCATGCAAAACCAGAGTATGGCGATTTAAACCAGGCTCCATTTTTTCCACCCAAAGCCCTATTCCCTTCCAGAACAGCTGCAGCCAGGGAAGCCAGACGGGCATTTTCTCCCTGCCACCACCAGCCGGTTTCATTTTTATGGGGTATAAAAAAACTGCTTTTTATTTTCCCATCCGTATTAATGATTTGTCTGGCATATCCAAAAGGGTTCTCTACTTCAGCATTGATCTTTAACTGATGCCTTATTGATTTTTTAATGGTCATTTGAATGCTTGCCCTTAAGGTAGGGTCATTTTCCTTTTTCAGGTACCTGGAAAGGGCAACTAATGGAAGGCCTGCATCTGAAGCGTGCCAGAAAGGACGTTTTCCATCATCAGCAATAAAATAGCCTTCAGGACTTAAGCGATGCTGTAGTTTTTTTGCTCTTTTCCTGGCTTCATTTTTATAAAATAAAGAATCTGTAGCGATCCAAAGCTCGGTTGCGGCAAGCAAAGCACAATAATCATCAATAATATTATCCTTACCATCATCCGTATACTTTTTATTATTAACTAACACATGTGCAAAAGCTTTTTCGGCAGCCTGCAAATATTCAGATGAACGAAATGTACCCTGTTTCTTCCAGCCCGATACCCTTGCCAACGCCGCAATTGCCATTCCTGCTCCTTCTCTGAAGGCACATTGATATTCATCGGTCGTTACACTATTTGCATGTAAACCTACTACCCTTCTGGCATTGGGGTCTTTATTAAAGTAACTAAATACAGTCATATAAAAATAACCCTGATCAGAAAGCGAGCGCATCAGATAATCAGCTCCCCATAAAGCTTCACTATCGATAGAATCCTGAAGATTCATACTACGAATTAATTTTGGAATTGTTTCAGCGGTATTGATCAATGACCAGGTGACCAATGGTATTTGCTGGGGGGACATAAAATTGGCATAAGCCAGGTGAGAAAAGTACTTACTTACATCACCAGAAGCATCGCACCAACCTCCACGAAGATCTACTTTTTGGTCTGAGCCAAATAGCTGGACCTGCTGGTCTGCGGCCCATTCCGCTGCTGTATTTGCCCTTTGTTTCCTAAAGTAATGTAAAAGGGCAGGTATAGTTTGCCTGGCCAGTTCCTGATCTCCGATTTTAAAATCATAGGAAAAATAATCTTTGCCATCGATTTGTATCGAAACTTTATAACTGCCGGACTTAAAGAAGGCCGAGAAATCGGCCTGATAAAACATCCTGTTCTTGTCCCATTCCTCCACTTTTAATGGACCTTTCAATTTATTTACATATACGGTTTTTAAATTCCCGGCATCTGTTATTTTAAAAACAGCACCTGCATTTAACTTCTTCTCTACACCAATTAAAGCTAGTTTAGGACCTGCTGCATCATAAGCTACCTGATTTGTATAAATTACAGGCAAACAAAAGCCACATAAAGGAAAAATACAAAGCAGGAAAAGGATTCTTTTTAAGGGCATTTTAATAGCTGAGTTTAGTAAAAATGACGTAAATCTATCTGAATCCAACCAAAGCAGCAAGAACAAAAAACCAAATAAAAGACTAAACAACAATAACTTACACCGAACAATACGTTTTAACAACAAAACACTTCAGGCTGTAAAACAACCCACAGCACCTTGACTCCAGAAGAGCTTATATGTACTGATACGGATAAAAAACATTTAAAATATTTACCGGAATTTTTTTCAGGGCAGCCAACGGATAATTGAAAAGATCAATAGATTTTAGAATAAAATATACTAGTTTAGTATACTTTATTTAGCAACCTGTTTTTTATGTTTTCATTTTACCTTGTCGCAATGCCTTTTCTGCCTGCCGGAAAACAAATCAATTATCTTGCTTTTGCAATACCTGCATTTTTTATTTTTCTTTTTCTGGAATACCTGCTGGCCGGAAAACTCCATAAAAAGCATCTTTTCAAACATGAGAGTTCTATTTCAAATTTAAGTATAGGGATTGCCGAACGTTTATTGAATTTACTGATCTCCGCCAGCTTCTATGCCTTGTTTTGTTGGGTATATAAACATTTTGCCCTTTTTCAGATTCCCAATACCTGGTGGGTATGGACCCTGCTGCTCCTTACTGCAGATCTGGTGTGGTACTGGTACCACAGGCTTGGACATGAAGTTAACCTGCTTTGGGCTGCTCATATCGTGCACCATCAAAGTGAAGAGTTTAACCTGACAGTTGCAGCCCGGATTACCGTGTTTCAATCCCTGATCAGAAACATATTCTGGTGTTTGCTCCCTCTTGCCGGTTTTCACCCTAATTTGGTCATCACGGTGCTGGTGATCCATGGCGCCTACTCCTTTTTTACCCATACTCAAATGCTGCCCCAGATAAAATGGCTTGAATATGTATTTATTACCCCTTCCCTTCATGGGGTCCACCATGCAAGTAATGAAAAATACCTGGATAAAAATTACGGAGATGTTTTTGTATTCTGGGATAAGCTCTTTGGTACTTTTCAGACGGAAGAAGAAAAACCTAGTTATGGCCTTACACATCCGGTAAAAAGCTACAGTTTTCTTTGGCAACACTTTCATTATTACCTGGAAATTATAGAAGCATGCAAATCGGTTAAAGGATGGAAAAATAAAATAGCGATCCTTTTTGGCGCTCCGGCAGTTCTAGACCAGAACATCCGCCCAAAACTGGAAAAAGTGTACCTGCAGCACAAATCAAGCAGTCAATATCGTTTCAAGTTTAAAATCTATCTGAATGTTCAAATTTTTCTTTGTACAACCTTACTGACTTTGATCACCGCTATATATCATATGGCGCTCATTGGGGACAAACTCTTTATTATCGCCTTTGTACTTTTAACTTTAATCAACTGTGGTGCATTAATGGAACAAAGAAAATGGATCTACTACCTGGAATGCCTCAGGTTCCTATTACTGCTCTGTTATTTGTTCTGGAAAATAGGGATTTTCGAATTGATCATATTTCCGGTTATTCTGCTCATTTTGGCTGAACAAATATTCAGGATCGGTAAAATTTACAGGAATTATGTGTTGCGTTATGAAGAAGGATAACGACAACGAACTAAGATCAATTGGTGCCAGGAGATTCGAAGTCTTCCAGGAAATCGAAAATTAATTGCAACTTGGCAAGTAAGGTTTTGGCCAGATGAAACCGTACAGGACTAAAAACCTTCATTTGTCGCATCACTTCACCAGACTCCTCCATTAGGTTCCGTACTTCGTTTTTGATTCTTTTATGGTGCTTTTTAGCTAAGCCCGGATCTGTCAAAATGCCTTCAAAAATATAAGCCGTCAAGTCTTTACAGGCAATTTCAATTTCAATGCTAATGTCCTGAATAATTGGAAGGTTCTTATTTCCCAGTACATGCAGCATCCAGGCAAAATGATTAACACTATAAGTCAAATCTTTATTCATAAAATCAAAATAATTATACTTTAAATACAATCAAATCATAAAAAAGGACTATATAGTTTTGATTTTTGTTATTTTTTTACTCAAAAAGGCTAAAGAAAGAAGTTGTTATGATCAAAAAGCAATACCTTTTTATAGATAGATCCAAAATAAAAGACAGATACCAATCCTGGCTATCTGTCTTTTAACTATTATTACCTAAATTATTCAGACATGAAAAAACTTCTACTATTTGCGCGTCTGAAATGCATTATAAAGGTAAGGTGATGAATTGTTTCTCAATGTGCGAAAATCTCCATTTTATCAGAATGGTATTCTTCTCTAAAACAGCCTGGGGTAAAGCTGTATCTGGTTCTGAATAAACGGACGAATGAACTTGGACAGTCAAAACCAATAATACTGGTAATTTCTTTAACAGGATAATCGGTATTGGTCAAAAGATATTTTGCCTGCTGCAACCTTGCCTCAGTCACAAACTGATGAGGAGAAAGCTGAAAGGCTTGTTTAAAAGTTCTAAGCAAATGATTCACTGACAAACAGGCTACATCAGCAATATTTTGCAGACTGATCTGCAGATTGTAATTACTTAAAATATAGTCTTTGGCAATCATTAGCCGCTTTAAAATTTCTGTACGGGTAGAGACATTGGAAAACTGTAAATAACCAGCCCTGTCGGTAATTTCCCGCCGGTAAAGTTTGTAATAGGCCAACAGACATTCTTCAACATGTTCCTCGATCAGGTTATGATTATAATCACAGGTTTTTATATGCGCATTTAGCCTGAATAAGCTTTTTTGCATTTCCCCCTGCATCAGGTGTATGCTTTCCAGAAAAACAGGCCGGGTATCTTCTCCAAAATTTGACCTTCCTTCTAGTAAAGCAGTATGCTTGCCACCCATCATTTCATGAAACCGAACAACGAAGTCTTCTTCAAAAGACAAACTCAGTATATGAACCGCTTCTATGGAATCTATTTTATAGCTGTAACTGCTTTTTGAATTGATAAACAAAAGGTTACCAGCCGTCAGGTTAAACAGGCGGTTCCCTACCCTGTATTCGGCCTTTCCTCTCAAGACAACATTAATGGTATATGTTCCGCACAAATGCTGATGATGTGCCTCGCATGTTTTTTCGCTTAAAACCTGGTTATTATTCCCCAGAATGACTCTGCATTTCATAGTTAACTTTAGATTAATCAGCCGGGGAATAACCAAAGTTAAAAGCATAAAAACGCAGTATCAATCACCCGTAAAGGGGTATTTTGAAACAAAAACAGAAATAAAAACACCATTAAACAGCATTCTTATTTCTTTAAAAATTATAATATTTACTGATTTACTATAGATGCAACTTACCAATAAGTTGCTTCGGAATTATAAATAACGCTAAGGGGGAGTTATTTATAAAAACTTAAAGCCACAATACATAAACCTAGAAAAACTGCTGTTGCCTACACAAACAACAGCAGCCTGGCTGAAGACAAAACCTATTTACCGAGCAGCCTCTTCTATTTACAAAAAAAGCCTCCTAAAAGGGGCTAATTATTAATTTTCAATTACTCAATGTGAGTACAAAGTTTTTATAATTTGCACTCGGCTTAACATCATCAGTTCCTGTTAAACTTAAACTCAAAGGAAATGTTGCACCTGCAGCAACCGATCCCGGAACCAAATCTATTAAGATGTACCCCACTGAAGAATTTGCCGGAATGGTAACTTTTCTGGCACCTGCAGGTTTGAATTTATAATGCGTTCCTTCTACTGCGGTACTTGTGCCATTTACAGCAAAACCAATATCGATGGGATTAGGTCTCTGAGGCCCCACTAACTGTACATAGATGGTATCTGTACCTCGAGTATTTACACTTTCTGTTCTGCTTAACTCGCCGTTTCCACTTACACCAGAAGGCAAATTTACCTTCCCCAGCAGATGGTTTTTAAATTCGACCACACTTGGCCCATTATAAATATTGTCATCTTTGGGCATACAACTGGACAAAAACAAGCCAAAGCCACATATCGTTAATCCGTATAATAATAATTTTCTCATGTCTTTTATATAAACTTAATAATTAGGGTTCTGTATTAGTCCAAGCGCGACTTCGGAAGTTGGAATTCCAGCTAAAAGCCTATAATCAGAGGCGGAAATAGTACCTATCGCTGTTTTTGCAGGCTTGGTCACGCCATTTGCCCTTCGCTTCAAATCAAACCATCTTTGCCCCTCAAAAAACAATTCTCTTCTTCTTTCTGTCTGAATGTAATTTTTAATTGTTGCATCTGTTGGGATCCCTGTAATTGTTGCATTTCTGTTTGTTCTTAACTGCGTTACGAGCGTTGCTGCATCGGTATATTGTCCCAGTTCGGCCAGTGCTTCAGCTTTCATAAGCAATACATCAGCAAAACGGATTACTTTAAAGTTATCGGCATAAGGGCCAGTTGCACCGGAATATTTATCTGCCCAGTTAAACAAAGGAGGAGTCGGTGAAGTACCTCCATATTTAAACATCATTTTAAAACGATCATCATTTACCTCAAATAAAGCGTATAATTCGTCAGAAACAGTCTGACCCCCAAATGTTTTAAATCCATTATACCCTGTTGGATGGGTATAGGAATATAATGCATCATTAGAGCCAATGACACCCCCGAGCTGGGTATTCGGATTAATTACAACTTCAAAAAATGATTCTGGATTGGGCGTTGTTTTAAATCCTGAAACATAACCACCGGTAGCGATTAAACGCGCAGTTGTATTTGTGGTATTCATGGCATTGTCAAATTGTGTTACTGCCGCAGCCCATTTACCTTCATATAAAAGTGTTCTTCCTAAGAGCGCATAAGCTGCTCCTTTATTCATTCTGAAACGATCCTTTGAAAGTCCCGCTCCAGCTGGAAACAAAGGAATCGCAATATTTAAATCACTTTCAATACTCGCATATACATCAGTTATGGTCCCTCTTGGGATCTGTTCGGCTTCAGGTAAGCCTGCTGTGTATTTCAAACGCAACGGGACACTAAGGTTAAAACCACCGCCTGCTGTTACACTAGTTGGTTCGTATCCATAAACACGGGCCAGATCAAAATAAAGCATAGCCCTTAATGCATAGGCTTCCGCTTTCAGTGTTTTTACCCTTAAAGCAGCATTAGCATCCTTTATATTTGCATCAATTGTATTGATTACGGTGTTGACATCATTAATGGCAGAATAAGCAATTGACCAGATGTCATAATGTGCCCCCCGGACATTGGAATTCTGGCCAACCCAGCGATTATTTGAGACACTCAATTCTGTATAGACATTATCTGCCAGCACATCTCCAAGCATCGTAAAATCACGACCGTAATAACTAAAATCAATGAGCCTGTTGTAAGCAGAATTCATTAGCCCCTCATAGCCCCCAATAGTTGTTAAAGCTACATTAGGAGAAATTGCATTCTGCGGTTCAATTTTAACCATTTTTTCACATGAGCCTAAAAAAAGTCCAAATGAAAGACTATATATTATAAATTTCTTTTTCATATTCTATGTTATAAATCAAAAGTAAGACCAGCGGCAAAAGTCTTCGGATTTGGGTAAGCATTCAGATTGTTACCTGTATTTTCCGGATCTTCTCCACGATAATTGGTTATGGTAGCCAGGTTCAAACCTTGTACAAATACACTTATACCCGGCACACCAATTTTAGATGTCAATGATACAGGCAATTTGTAATTCAGGGTAACTTGCTTTAACCGGATGTAAGAAGCTTTTTGAATATACCTTGAGGACATATTGGCTGGATTAGCACCTCCCGGTTCAAAAAAATTGTCATATGGACGTGGCACTGAGGTGAGCTGTCCAGGTGTCGTCCATCTCTGAAGCTGGCTTTTTACCTGATTGTTAGCACCATCTCCTGAAGCTTCCAAAAGTTGTGCACTTTGTAAATAGGACGAGTTTCCATATTGATACTGAAACAAAACATCCAGAGTCAGACCTTTATAGGAGAATGTATTTCCAAAACCTCCGTATGAAGTAGGGTTATTAAAACCAATAATCCTGTCATCCCCATTTCCTTTATCATTAGCTACCGGATTATAGGTGATGTTATTGTTTTTATCATAGTACATTGGTCTTCCGTCAGCGGGATTTACCCCAGCGTATTTGAATGTCCATAAAGCATCTGAGGGCTGACCAACAATTGTATTTGTACCATTTCTGTCTGCTCCCGAATTAACCTCAACAACTTTATTTTTGGTTAAAGCAATGTTAAAAGTCGTTGACCATCTGAATCCATTGTCCATATCCAGATTCACGGTTGTGATTTCAAAATCCAAGCCTTTTCCATTGAGTTTACCTGCATTTTCGAAAACGGATGAAAAACCTGAGTTACCCGGTAATACCCTGTTCAACAAAAGTTTGCTGGTCCTTTTCTGATAAATATCAATGGAACCATAAACCCTGTTTTTAAAAAAGGCAAAATCCACACCTAAACCCGTCTGCGCAGTTTGCTCCCAGGTCAAAAGTGGATTCCCAATTTGAGATTGTCTGATGGTAGCATCGCCATTATAGGCCCCTGACGAACCTGGTGAACTGTATAATGTCATAGACTGGAAATCATTGATTGGTTGGGTGCCTACAACACCATAACTTGCCCTCAGTTTTAAATCGCTTAACCATTCGGCCGATTTAAGAAAATCTTCGGAAGATAAACGCCATCCGGCAGAAGCACCGCCAAACCATCCAAATTTATAATTGGCGCCAAACCTGGATGATCCGTCATAACGAACATTTCCTGAGAACAGGTATTTTCCTTTGTAATCATATTTTACGCTACCGATTAAACTGGCGATTTTAAAACCTGTGTAAGTTGAAGTGGTCGTTAAAGGCACTGCGGCCTGAGAAATCAACTTAAATAAAGGGCTGGGAAAGCCTTGGGCCGAAGCCCCCAAATTAGTTTGTTCGTTGGACCTGAACTCAAACCCGCCCAGAGCAGAGAAGTTGTGGTCGGTATTGAATGTCTTGGTATAATTGGCTGTAATACTCGTATTGTAATTGATGTTCCTGATGAAACTCTCAGAACCGCTTCCTCCGGTAGACGCATAAGCAGGAATCGAGGATGGCCTGTAGTTATAATTTTTGGCATCTGCAAAATCAAGTCCTGCAAAAGCCCTCAGGCTCAGCTCAGGAAGGACTTTATAATTAAGAGCCAAATTACTTACAGTTTGAAAGCTTTTTGTACTTCTTAATTCCTCCATTAAACTTTGTACAATATTAAGCTGCGCCCCTCTTAAATCGGCGCCACTTCGATAGCTTCCGTCAGGCATATAAACGGTATTATATGGAGGAATATACAATGCTCCTGTAAAAGGAGTATTAATATAAAAACCAGGCGTTGGAGAGTAGCCAGTAGATCTGGCATAAGATAGATTCAAATTACTTTCAATAGAAAATTTTTCTGATACTTTATGCTCAAGATTCGCTCTCACGCCCCCTTTTTTGTAATCAGATTGTTTTGCTACGCCGTCATAATCGTTATAAGTACCAGATATAAAAAATTTGGTTTTTTCATTGCCACCGCTAAACGAAAGGTCATAGGTACTGAAAGGTGCATTCCTGAAAACTTCATTATACCAGTTTACACTTGGTAAATTAACCGGATCAGCAGCCGATCCAAAAGCTGAATTATTTAGATTTGCAATTAGAGAAGCTACCGAAACACCGGTACGAAGCGCCCGGTTAACCGCGGCTTCCCTGCGTAAGGCATAGTATTCATTAGAATTGAGTATCTCGTAAGGGTTCATGTGCTGGTTTATCCCCTTTTGAAAGGATGCCCGGATGGCCGTTCTACCTTCTTTACCACGTTTAGTGGTTACAATCACAACTCCATTGGCTGCCTGCGAACCATAAATGGAAGCAGTAGCCGCATCTTTCAGGACCTGAATGGATTCAATATCTGCAGGGTTAATGGTTCCCAATACATTTTGAGTTGTCGCAGTTGATAAACCACCAGCAGAAATTTGTACCCCATCTACAATATATAAAGGCTGTAAACTGCCATTGATGGTATTTACCCCACGTATGCGCACAGATATACCCGAGCCTGGCTGCCCGCTGTTTGTGGTGACCTGCACACCCGCTGCCCGACCTTGCATAGCCTTGTCAAAAGTTTGTACGGGTAAACTTTCAATAGTTTTCCCGGATATTACAGAAACGGCCCCAGTCAAATCTCTTTGTTTCTGCGTGCTATAACCTGTAACAACAACCTCATTTAGTCCCTCTGAAATAGCGGTCATACTTACATTGATATTTCCCGATCCGATAACCCTGGATTCAGAAACATAACCAACATAAGTAAATTGGAGCGTAGTCGCCTCTGGGGGTACATTTAAAGAGTAGGTACCATTTGCTTTTGTAAAGGTTCCGTTTTCCGTCCCTTTTACCCTTACAGAACCCCCCGGAATGGGCGCACCATCGTCCTTTCCAGTAACTGTTCCAGTAATTGTCCGCTGCTGGGCCATTGCCCCCGTGACAAAAAAGACCAAAACGAATAAACTTCGTATAAGTTTTCTCATAATCATAAAAATTGGTTAGTGAATTAGTTGAAATATCCACTAAAGTAGACCAGCTCCTTATTTATGAATATGCGAAACTCCCCTTTCTAAAATCCTTATACTACCAGCCAACAAAAGGAAAGATATGTCGTACCCACCCCTAACCTGCCCATCTATATAAAATCCCTGCGGGTCTGTATAATTCTCTCTCCTGAATTGTTTTTTTATCAGATATTAAAAAACAATTCCTTGTAAGAACTAAGAAGATCCTGCGTAATTGTAGAATCCTTAACCAAAGCACAAAAACTGCATACCAAAATAAATCCCCCTAAAAGGGGTATAATTTATTCATAATTGAAAAATATATTTAATAGTTAATTAATACATCAAAAAAATGTCCTTAAAACTACTATTTGTTTATTTTTTTTTGCTGTCAATAATCTATTTTCCCTTTATGATAGCACTTAAGCAGCGTTGGGCTTGTGCACAGGAACTGGCCTTTTTATCTGGCATTGTGACGACAAAGTATATAAAAATGATCATGAGCGCAGTTCTTCTGCCGCTGACTTTATTTAAGCACTTTTACTCAAAAACCAGTTTCTTTTTTTTTGTTATGGGCCAGTATATAATATTTCGATATATACTGGCCGGAAAAAACAGCAGAAAAATCAAACTGATCAGAAAGATCAGAAAGCAACAGGAATATAAAGTCAGAAAAGAAACTGCAGAAGACCTGCATGATGGTTTGGGTAATAAACTGATCCGAATACAGCTTCTTACAGACATGTTGCTAACGCGGACTTCCCCGGTAGATCAGGAAAAAATAACACTTATCGAAAAGATAAGAAAAAACACAGATGACCTGTATGCGACCACAAAAGACCTGGTCTGGATGCTGGACCCTGAAAACGATTCATTTGAACAGCTCGGTAACCGCTTAAAAAATTTTGTCGAAGATGCTTTTCGGGGAACAACCGTTCTGGTCAGGACAGTAACCAGCTTAAACATCAATGGGATCAGCTTCCCATTGATGTTCAATAAAAATATCCTCCTGATCTTTCAGGAAGCCATTAGCAATTGTATAAAATACGCAGGGGCAAAAAACGTTTTATTTATAATCAAATCGTATGAAAACGGAACCATTCTTTTCCTGTTAAAAGATAATGGAAAAGGTTTCGATTTGAATTACTCCCAAAAGGGTAATGGCCTGAACAACATGCATGAAAGGGCAAAAAGGATCAATGCCAAATTGAACATATTTTCCAACAGTTCAGGCACCTCGGTTATCCTAAAAATTGAACCCATAAAAAACCAATATAAATACGATGACCAGTACTAAATTCAGAATCGTTATTATTGAAGATGACCATACCCTCAGAGATGGATATGCTTATTTAATTAACAACTCCCCTTCATCCGTAGTTGTGGCCAGTTATTGTTCATTTGACCATGCAAAAAACAACCTGAGCAAAGACCGTCCTGATGTCATTCTACTGGACATACAACTGCCAGGTACAAACGGCATTGATGCACTTCCGGCACTAAAAAAATTGCTGCCAGACACCTACGTGATTGTCCTGACGGTATACGAATCAGAAAAAACAATCCTTCATGCCCTTGCAAACGGCGCAAATGGGTACTTCACAAAAAACAACCCCTTTCCAAAAATTATCGATGCCATACAGGAAGTTACCCAAGGCGGTGGCCCAATGAGCATCAATGTAGCCCGAACAGTCATTATGTCCTTTCAAAGAAACCAAAATTCGCCCTTAACCAAAAGAGAAACAGAGGTACTCATTTTAAGAAGCCAGGGAAAAGACCGCAGCCAAATCGCAGAAGAACTGTTCATTGAAACTGAAACCGTTAAAACACATATTAAAAATATCTACTCCAAACTGAATGTCAATTCCAGGGCAGACTCCATCCGTGTGGCCCGGGAAAACAAATTTATTTAAATTTTTCTGCCCGTATTGATTACATTAACGCCATTAAACCGGCTTGTTGGACATCCGTGAGATACAGCACTTGCCTGGCTTGGCTGCCCCTTACCATCCGAGAAAGTCCCTCCCAAACGATAATCCTTCTGGTCGCAAAGCTGTACACAGGAGTTCCAGAATTCCTGTGTATTGGATTGATAAGCCGCGTCTTTTAATAGACCAACAATTTTACCCTCCTTAATTTCATAAGCAAGCTGGGCACTAAACTGAAAATTATAGCGCTGCTGATCAATGGAATAAGAGTTCCTTCCGAACATGTAAATACCTTTTTCTACGTTTTTGACCATTTCCGCTGCACTCAAAGGCACTTCACCTGGCGCAAGGGAAACATTTGGCATGCGCTGAAAAGGAATACTGTCCCAGCTGTCTGCATAACAACAGCCCTGAGAGGCTTTCAAACCCAGAATATGTGCCTGGTCCCTGATCGTTTGGTAATTAACCAGTATCCCATCTTTAATCAAGTTCCACTGACCACATTTTACCCCCTCGTCATCGTAGCCCACCGCTCCCAGCGAGTCCTGTTGCGTTTTATCAGCAAGAATATTTACTTTTTTGCTCCCAAAATTAAATTTTCCGCTTTGCCATTTATCCAGGGTCAGGAAGCTGGTTCCAGCAAAATTCGCCTCATAACCCAAAACCCTGTCCAGTTCTGTAGGGTGTCCAACAGACTCATGGATGGTTAAAAACAAATGTGAAGGGTCCAGCACCAGGTCATATTTCCCCGGCTCTACCGGTTTCGCCTTCAGCTTTTCTGTAACATGCATGGTAGCTTCTTTAACATCTTCCAGCATATCGTAGCGTTTTTTGTATAGGGTCACCGGGCCACCTTTAATTTTCTCTGTTTCTTTGGGCTGCAAATATTCAAATCCCATACCCATAGGGGCACTAAGGGCATTCCTGGTTTCGAACTTTCCGGCCTCTATTTTTGTAACTGTAAAGGTTGGCCAGATCCGGTGTATGTCCTGATCAATATAAGAACCTTCTGTAGAAGCAAAATACTTCTGCTCATTGACCATAAAAAGATTCGAGTTGACAAATTTTGCCCCACCCTTAAGGGCTTGCTGGTTGACATCGAGCAACAGGTCTATTTTTTCTTTTACGGGAACTTCAAATGCATTGATTTCTATGGGTGTTTTCCAGCTTACTTCACCAAAACCTTTCTGAGGTGCCAGTTGAACCGGTTCAGTTAGCAACCTGGAATTGCCCCTGGCAATGGCCACTGCCATTTCAGCCGCTTTGGCAATGCTGTCATTGTCCAGATGATTGGTCGCAGCAAAACCCCAGGAGCCATTGGCAATAACCCTTATGCCCAGTCCGTAAGATTCTGTATTTGCAATATTCTGTACCTGGTGTTCCCGGGTGGCAATCACCTGGTTCAAATACCTCCCAATCCTCACATCTGCATAACTGGCCCCTTTGGACCTGGCTGCATTCAAGGCAACATCGGCCATTTTTTTCTTCAGCTGTACCTCTACAGGTCTTAGCGATTCTTCTATAGAAATGGCTTTACCAACAAGCGGAATGCTCTGGGCAACAGAAACGCCCAGACCCACTCCGCTCAGGTATAAAAAATCTCTTCTTCTCAAAATAAAGGGATTAAGTCAAATTAAACTGCGTCAGATAAAGAGGTAAAGGTAAAGTCCCTGATTTTCATCGGAGGGATCATTCCACTTCCTGTTCTTACTGGCTTGCCCAGTGCCTCCACATTGTTCAGCATGATCACCGGACTTTCATTAAACCTGAAATTCTTTACCGGGAATTTGATTTCACCATTTTCTATATAAAATGTACCATCCCTGGTGAGTCCGGTAAGCAACAGGGTTTGCGGATCCACAAAACGGATATACCAGAAACGGGTTACCAAAATCCCTTTTTCTGTGCTTTTAATCAGATCTTCCAGAGATTGGTTACCGCCTTCCAAAACAATACTTGAATTAAAAGGAAGCGGCTGAACACCTTTTTGGGAAGCCCAGTACCTGGAATAACTTAAATTTTTAATTACACCCTTTTCTACCCATTGCGTTCTTTTTACCGGTATGCCATCACCGCTCCAGGTCGCAGAAGGCACATCTGCATTGGTCGGATCGGAATATATGTTTACATTTTCTGAGAACAGTTGCTCACCCAAACGGGTACCTCCGCCTTTTTTACTCATAAAACTGCGGCCTTCATCTGCACTTCTGGCATCAAAGCCCCTGAACATATTGCCCAGCATATCACTTGCGGCCAAAGGCTCCAGAATAACGGTATATTTTCCAGGTTCAATGGCCTTGGCACCAGCAGAGCCATTGGCTTTACTTGCCGCAATTTTACTCAGGGCCAGGGTATCCATTTTATCGAGGTCATTAAAATCCTGTTCAATATAACCGGATCCGGTTCCCTGCTGGTTCCTTACGGTTACCGAAAAGGATACATTAGTCCCTTTATTGTAAGCAAACAGACCTTTTGAGTTCATGATGGACCTGAACCTGGTCGAGTTTTCCAGAAAGCCTGCAGCTTCCAGGCTTGCAGATTTTGATACACTTAAACTCTTGGCCACCATTTCCGCCCGGGTATCGGGTGTAATGGCTGCAGTTTTCTCATTGTAAGTTTTAGATTCCTGGTAAGTCTGGGGTTCCAGTGGTGGCATGTACTCCGGATTTTCAGGGGCCAGCATGGCCAGTTCTTCAGATCTTTTGACCACCTTTTGCAGGGAAGCATCATCAAATTCATTGATGGTGGCTGTGCCTGTTTTTTTTCCAAAAGTGGAACTAACGGCCAGATCCATGGTACTGATCTGTCCTGCAGTTGATACTGCGTTCCTGGCGTAACGGATATTACCGCCATCTGATCCGCTTAAGCTGATCTCACAGGCATCTGCTTTAGAATAGCTGAGTACCTTTTTTAATATTGCCTGGGCTTCTTCTTTACTTAATATGGCCATAATTAAATCTTTCTTGCTGTATTAATAACATTAACTCCATTGAACCGGGTAGTGGCACTGCCATGCGAAACGGCGCTGCTTTGCGAAGGCTGTCCTTTACCATCGTTAAAAGATCCGCCCAGACGGTAATCACTCTGATCACAAATGGCTGAACAGGAATTCCAGAATTCCTGGGTATTGGACTGATAAGCGACATCATTGAGCATTCCTGCAATTTTTCCGTTTTTAATTTCATAAAAAGTCTGTCCGCCAAACTGGAAATTATAACGTTGCTGATCAATAGAAAAACTGCCGTTACCAATAATATAAATTCCCTTTTCTACATTTTTAATCATATCATCCACACTCAATTTGTCCTTACCGGCCTGCAGGGAAATGTTCGGCATGCGCTGGAACTGTACATCGTCCCAACCCTGTGCGTAACAGCAGCCCTGTGATTCTTCCAGACCAATGATGTGTGCCTGGTCACGGATGGCCTGATAGTTGACCAAAACACCATCTTTAATGATGTCCCATTTTTTACACTTTACCCCTTCATCATCATAACCCACAGCACCTAAAGAACCTACCTGCGTTTTATCGGCAATCACATTTACTTTATCGCTTCCAAATTTAAATTTCTTGGAACGCCATTTGTCCAGGGTCAGAAAACTTGTTCCTGCATAATTGGCCTCATAGCCCAATACCCTGTCCAGTTCGGTTGGGTGCCCTACAGATTCATGAATGGTTAACCACAAATGCGAAGGGTCCAGTACCAAATCATATTTTCCTGGTTCCACGGATTTGGCTTTGACTTTTTCTGTCGCATCCAGAGCGGCTGCTTTGGCATCTTCCAGCATATCATAACGACCTTTATATCTGGTTACAACCCCAGTCACTTTATCTTCGGGACGTGCATGCATATACTCATAGCCCATACCCATTGGAGAGCTCAGGGACGACCGGGTCTGGAACTTTCCGGAAGCACGGTCTATACGGGTTACGTTAAAAGACGGATAAATACGATGTACATCCTGATCAATATAAGAACCATCGGTAGAAGCAAAAAACTTTTGTTCATTGACGGCAAAAATCACGGAATTTACAAAGCTGGCCCCATTTTGCATCGCAATGTCATTGACCTGTAGCAGCAGGTCAACTTTTTCTTTAACGGGAACTTCAAAAGCATTGATTTCCAAAGGTGTTTTCCAGCTCACCTCACCGTAGCCTTTCTGTTTGGCCAGTTGTACAGGTTCACCCTGTATCTTGGAATTCGCTTTTGCAACAGCTACAGCCTGCTCTGCGGCTTTAGCAATGTCTTCTTTGCTGACCTTATTGGTTGCAGCAAATCCCCAGCAGCCATTGGCCAATACCCTCACGCCAACGCCATAAGATTCGGTATTTGCCACACCCTGTACACGCTTTTCACGCGTAGCGACAAACTGGTTCAGGTAACGGCCAATGCGGATGTCTGCATAAGTGGCACCTTTTGCTTTTGCCGCATTAAGTGCTACATCGGCCAGTTCTTTTTTAATTTTTGCATCCACGCCTCCTTCCAATGCCTGCAAGGGGTCTATGGGGTTTCCGAAAGCAGAGAGGTCAGGTAGCAATAATGCCCCCATACCCATTCCGGATAAGTAGAGAAAGTCTTTTCTTTTCAAGTTGCTTGTTTTGGTAAGGTTTACAATAACCCAATTTAGTTATTCTCCCCGCAGAACCTGCAAATTTTTTATAACAATTTAGTTTCAATTAAATTTTGATCCCGGCAGACGGGATTCATACCATAGAAAACCGGCAGCGCAGAGAAAAGCACCAAAAAACCACCATAAAGAAAGCACCCGCTGTCGGGGAATTACAGTTTGCGAAAAAACCTTTCCTCCAGACCGCTCTTTGGCAAAGCGGGCAGTACTTTCCAGGCGCCGCTGGCTCTTTACATTTTCCCAGGCCCCATTTGGATACACGTAAAAAGATAGAATAGCTCCATCAATGCTCATATTTGTCCAGCCCCGGTGTAGCGGCCAGAAAACCACATCCCATTGAAAGGGCAACCAACTGCTCTGGCGCGGAGAAAGCCTGCTGTCTTCGAGTTTGATTTCCGGCTGTCTGCTTGTTTCTTCTATTTCAGTGCTTAACCTGGTCTGTTCACCTGCAACAGGAAAATCAGGCCATACTTTCCACTGATGTACCGACGCTCCTTTTCTAACAGATTTTTCGAGTAATTCCGACCAAAAAGTTCCATAATCAGCCGTCTGACCAGACAAAAACCAATGGTAACTTGATGGAAGTACAGAAAGCAATACATTTCCCCTTCCATACATACTCCTTAAAGCCAATACACGGCCTTTATCATCTGAGGCAATGATTTCCTGCTCAGTGCCGGCTTTTAGGAAAAGCGACTGTTCCACCGTTAAGCGGCCCAATGTCTTCGCTGCCGTGGAAAGCTCTACTTTCAACAATTTATCTGCAGCAACAGGGCTTTCATACAAATTAAAATTCCCCGCAAAACCAGACATTTTTTTTGCGCTGGTCCTGCGGATCAGCAAACCCATCCCTGCCGCCGTTTCTTTTTCAACAGCCGCATATTCTTCCCTGCTCAGCCCCTCAAGCTCCTGCTCGTCCAGGATCAGCAGGTCTGTTTTTTTAAACAGCGCCCGGTCGAGCCGCCCGGCCTGACTTTTTTCCTGGTTTAAAAAATCTGTACTGTATTTATCCTTACTGATCCGGCTTCTGTACAAAACCGGATATTTATTTTTGTACAACCAGTTTTTCAAAAATTTATCTTCAAAATCCGGGGAAGAAGACAACATCACAACCTTTGGCGGAAGGGACGCCTTCACCTGAAAGGGCAGATCTTCCCTGCTGATGGTATCTTTTCCTTCCAGGGCCAGCAGCTTAAATACCTGCAATCCTTCCGTTACCGGCCGGTAACGGAAGGTAAAAGCGACATCCGTCAGTGCTTTTACCTGTATCGAATCTTGTTTTTGCCCCAGTCCTTCCAACAGCAGCTTAACCGCTCTTTTACCTGTATTCCGATATAGCCCCTGAACCAATAAATTTTCCGGAGATTTTAAAACAGCATTCCAGTTGCAGGAAATCAAACCGGAAGGGCCGGCTGCAGGATGAAATTCCAGATTCGTTTCTCCCCAGTCCTCCAATTGTTCTGTTTTTAAACCATAACCATATACTTTGATCTTGCTGAGCTCAGGATGTGTATTCAAAAAATAAGGCAAATCAGCAATGAAACGAACATTTTTACTTTTAAATGTATTCAAAAGCACCGGATCTGTCGTGTAAAGTTCCCCCTTTAAAACAGAAACCGTGTCTGGAGCAAGTCCAGGCGTGAGTAGCGTGATTTCATTTTTATTTTCTTTTACTAAGCTCGTATAAGAAAAAGGAACGATCATAAAAAGCAGGGAAAAACAGGCCACCACGCTAGCAAGCAATCGCCAGAGCAAACGGGATTTGTCCTTTCTTAAAAATTCTTTTAGCACCAGCAAAACAACCAGCAAGGCGCAAAGAAAATATATGAGGTATCTGATTTCCATGCTTAGCGCTCCATTTCTTTAAGGTGATTAAAATAACGCTCATACAAAGCCGATGCAGGGGCCTTTTGCTGTTCTTTCGGTTTAGCCGGCTGTACAGGCATTATTTTTTGAACAGCCCTTTCCACTTCAGAAAACGATGCATCGGGTAACATTTTCCCAGAAGAAATTTGTTTTAATTTTTGGAGCGCAGAAAGAAAAGTTGCCGGATGATCGGCAGCCGCCAAAATCATTTCCCTTTCCAGTTGCTGAAGGACAAGCTGGTCAGAAGTGGTTAAATTCACCCTGGCCCGTCTGTTTTCCAGTAAAAGCAGCGCTTTCTTTAGCAGCAGTTCTTTTTCTTCATTTGGTTTAAAAACACTTTTCTGAACAGGCTGCGCGATTTTATCCAGTTCGCCGCTCAAGCGTTTGTCTTCTTTCAGCTGCGCAATTTTAACTGTTGTTTTAGCCACATAAGCCCTGGATTTTTGCTGAAGGTCTTTCAGCAAACGTAAGGCCTTGTACTCATAAGGCAGGGCCTCCACCGTTTTATATGTTCTTAAACGAAGTTCAGAATTCCACATTTCTGTCAATACATTTTTCAGTTGTGCTTTCAGCTGGGGTTCAAAAAAACTGGCATCTTCTGCATTATCATGCTGGTGGCTGTAACGTTCCATAATTTCCTTAACGTCCCCGAATTTCGCTTCTTCACTCCCCGCTTTCTCCTGGTGATGATGCTCCTCTCCTTCTTCATGTTCGTGGTCGCCAATGTCGTTTTCAGATTCTTCCCCTAAAAACTTGCCGTAGCGCAGGCGCAATAATTTTTGGTCCATTCCAAGCGCATTGCTCCGGTCTTTAAAAGCCTGATCGCTCAGACTGCCCTTTTCTTTTAAGAGTTTCTCTGTATCAATAATGATCTGCCGCTGGCTCCGGAAATATTCAGGAACAAGGCTTACACTGCTGGTCATTCCAGAGAGGCTCATCAGTTCGGTCGTATCGACCATAGAGACATAATACACATCCGAACTGCTGTTCTGACCATGATTGTCAAGTGCCTTTACAAAAAAATACAGTTCATCACCAGGCTTCATTCCTAATGCTTTCAAGTCTATACTTTTCTCCAGATTCAACTGTCTCTGATCTTTAAAGCTGGTCTTAAAAAGGAGCTTTTTTTCTGTAAAACTCACGCCTTCACCTTTACCGCTGGCCAGGGTAGCCGCAATAAAAGCAGTTCTGATCCCATAATCATCACTTAATGAAACCCGCAGGTCCACAACTGGTGGCTGTCCGTAATCAATAACACTGTGCTGACCCGGATGGTTAATTTTAATTTGCACCGGAAGGTC
The DNA here is from genome assembly GCF_003208655.1 of Pedobacter nutrimenti. GTDB lineage: Bacteria > Bacteroidota > Bacteroidia > Sphingobacteriales > Sphingobacteriaceae > Pedobacter > Pedobacter nutrimenti. Next base: position 971,847 of record NZ_QKLU01000001.1, read on the forward strand.
TGGTATCAGTTCAATCTGGTAAAGATCAGACTTTTGACCATCTACTTCCACCTGGTAAAAACCGGGTTTCATTAAGCTGCGTTTAGCCTTCCATATACCTGTTTTACCCGCTTTTCTCAATTCCAATACTTGCTGATCATTAAACAACAGCCTGATGCTCCTTGCTGGTGTATTGCTTTCCATTTCCCACTCCACCAGGGCTTCTGATTCGACCCTTAAGGCAAATTGCTGCTGCGTCCTTTGAGCTTTGCCCGTATAAGATGGCGGATGGATCCGGATCTGAAAAGAAGCAATACCTTTTGGAATGCGTTCTTTGATTTTTGCCGGCAGCGCCATGCGTCCCGGGCCCTGAGAAGAGTCTTTACCCTGCAAAGGCTTCAGCCAGCCCCAGAATAAACAGAACAACAGACCCAACAGCGGAAACAACATGGTTTTCCACAATCTTTTAAAAGGAACGACCGAATGAGGCAGTTTTCCTTCGATTTTCTGTTGCTGGAATTTTTCCAGCACAGATAAACTTTCAGTTGATTGACATAATAAACTGCTGCTTTCTTCCAATTCCGGATAAGACCGGTCCAGAAAACCGGAAAGCGACTGAGTGCTAACTTTCCAGAAAGGCATGCAATAGGCCAAAACTGCAAAAGCAATAAGAAAAACAGGAAGGGCCAGCCATAAAACGCCATGCAGAACATCCATAAAAACAACCGTAATCACCATGGCTGCACCTGCACTGATCATCAACACCTTCAGAAAGACAAAGAGCATCCATTTCTGACGGATATTTTCCATCCATATTTTACCACTGCTTCCCCTCATCCTTTTGCTGCTTTTAAAGACAAAATTCTTTCCAGGACAAAAACAGAAAAAGCCAGGCCCCAAAACACCAGGTTTAATGGTTCTTTCCAACCCCTTCTTTGTTCAATACCATACTGATTTCCCGGAAGGGAAAGCGGCAAGGCCTCAGGTTGTACCCGCTGATCGTCAGGATGTTGTTCAAAACCTGTGCTACGGGCCTGATCATCTGCCGCAAAAAGCAGGGGCATTAAGGCTTTCAGAAATTCTTCTCTCCAGACCAAATCTGTCCATTGGGGGTTAAATCGACTATAAAAACGGTAATGTTGCAAAGCCTGGTCCTCGTCCAGGCTTAGTAAGGGCTGTCCAAAACCATCTGTCCATACCGTCCTACCTTTAACTACTACCGGACTAATCCGTTTATGCAGCAACACTGCGTCCTGGTTTCCTCGTTCGTCCGGATTCAAATGAATGCTGGATTGCAGGGCAAGCGTCTGGCCCTGTTCATAACTCAACAACACCGCCCCTTTTTTCCAGGCTTTTCTTAAAGCCTGGTCTGGCTCCCGGTCTGAAAGCCAAAAGACCAAATCAGGCTTTAACAAACTGAAATTCTTCTCATTATACCCATCAACCTGAATTTTAAGACCACTATACTCCCCAATTGATTTTAAGGCCGCTTTAAGGTAATGCTGATCTGCCTGATTTGCTGTTCCCTGGATCAAGACGAGCATGCGGGCTGTACCCTCTCCCTGATCCAATACTTTGTAACTGGTAGAGGAAGGCCCGGAACTGGCCAGGTAAGTCTTACCTGCAAAAGAAGTTTTCCAACTGCTGAGGCTATCTTTCTTTTCTATAGTATTCCACTGAAGCTTTAAAGCCAGTTCAGGCAATGACCCGGACAGCTTGCTCAATTGCCGGTCGGCATACAATTGCAAGGGAAAACCGGCAGGCAATTGCTCATTCAATTCACGCAGCAGGGAAAAATAGTTTAATTTATTGATTTTCAAAGGTGCTTCCAGCACCAAGGTATCTTTAAGCTTTAATTGCGGGAATCCCGGAGCAAATTCACGCACCTGGTAGCCACTGCTCAACAGCGAGTCGATTTCCTTAGTCTTCTGATGATAAATGAGTTTCAGATTTTCTTTCCGGACCAGGACCCAACCTTTTGGTCCATCCTTTTCCATTTTTTTATCCAGATAAGGACCGGCCAGGATCAAACCTAAGAAAATCAGCAACAGGCAGCGCAGCAGCAACAACAACCAGTCCCTCAACCTGAAGCTTCTGGACCGCTGATCCGAACCTTCACCAAGTAAAGCAATACTGCCAATTTTCAGCCTCCGGCCAGGTTTTATATTCCATAAATGAATCAGCAGCGGAACAGCAATTCCGGCAAGCGCAAACAGACCTATGGGATACAAAAATTGCACAGCTTATATTTTAAGTTTATTCCTTTGGTTCAAAAAATCCCTCAGGGCTTCATCTAATGGCATATCGGTACGCATCATCCGGTAAAAAATACCCTTATCCAGTAATTTTGTTCGGGTATCTGATAAAAAAGCCTGAAGTTTTTGCTGATAGGTATTTTTCACCTGCTGCTGATCAATCTGTATGGATTTTCCACTTTCCAGATCTTCAAAGGTGCTGTAGCCCTTAAAGTCCAGCTCCAGTTCGTTTGCAGACATCAGATGAAAAACGATCACTTCATGCCTGAGCGTATTCAGGGTGTCCAGCAAGTTAAAAATTTCGTCCCCTTGCTGATACATATCTGTCATCAAAACAAGCAATTCTCTTTTACCACTACCGGCATACAATTCTTTATAGTGTACAGGACGGGTAAAATGACCCGAGGCCTGGATTTGTTCGATCTGGTAAAACAATCTGGACAAATGCTGAAAGTCCTGTTTGGGCGCCAGCGAAAAAACACCCCCTTCTTTAAAGACGTACAAACCAATGGCATCTCCCTGTCGGTTGCCCAGGTAGGCCAGTGAGGCCGCCAGATAACGGGCATAGTCCATTTTGGTAAAATCTCCGTCCTGGTGTTGCATAGAAGCACTGGCATCCAGTAAAAAACGAATGGAAATATTGGTTTCCACTTCAGATTCCCTGATGTAATAGCGGTCTGAACGGGCAAACATTTTCCAGTCCAGTGAACGCAGGTCATCACCGGGCTGATAACTCCTGTACTGGCTGAACTCCAATCCCGAGCCTTTTATGGTGCTCTTATTGATTCCGCTCATAAAACCATCAATGGTCATTTTTGCCGAAAGGGAAAGCTCCTTTATCGCCATCATCACTTTAGGATCCAGCAATTTGCTCATTAAATACTGATTTTAGGCCTCGATACTACTTTTAGTAATTCGGCAGTGACCTGATCTGTCGTCAACTGCTCTGCATCTGCTTTAAAGTTCAGCAATATCCGGTGCCGCAGTACCGGATAGGCCATGGTGTGCAGGTCTTCCATTAATACCGCATAACGGCCATGATACAAAGCCCTTGCCTTTGCTGTCAAAATTAAAGCCTGCCCTGCCCTTGGGCCAGCGCCCCAGCGCACCCACTCTTTCACATAAGCGACCGTGCTGGTATCAGGCCTTGTGGCCCGGATCAATTCGGCCACATAGGCCACTAAATCTTCACTGATGCTGACTTCTCTTGTTAAGGTTTGTAACTGCCTGATCTCAGCAGCACCAATCACTGGCAATACCTGTTCTTTTTTACTGCCGGTTGTACTGCTTAATATACGGGTTTCTTCAGCCGCACTTGGATAGCCAATTTTAACGTACAATAGAAAACGGTCCAGCTGCGCTTCAGGCAGCGGATAAGTTCCGGCTTGTTCTATAGGGTTCTGCGTAGCCAGTATAAAAAAAGGACGGTCCAGCGGATAAGTCTGTCCGCCATAGGTCACTTCAAACTCCTGCATGGCTTCCAGCAGTGCAGATTGTGTTTTGGGCGGTGTCCTGTTGATCTCATCGGCCAGAATGATGTGCGCGAAAATCGGTCCTTTATTGAATTTAAAAAACCGTTTTCCTGTCGTATGATCTTCCTCCAGGATCTCTGTACCCACGATATCGGTCGGCATCAGGTCCGGGGTAAATTGTATCCTGCGAAAAGAAAGGTCCAGTGCTTGTGACATGGTCCTGACCATAAGTGTTTTTGCCAAACCAGGCACCCCTTCCAACAAACAATGCCCACCGGCCATCAGGGCAACCAGTATTTCTTCAATAATGACATCCTGCCCAACAATGACCTTTTGGATTTCGCTTTTTAATAAGGATAATTTATGAATTAAAGATTTTAGATCTGTTTCTGAAATTTCGATGGCCATATTTTATTACACTGAACGATTCTGTTTCAAGATAAGGGATATCACCTGAAATTTCAGGCCCTGAACACAGAATATCAAAAAAATTACAACATCTGCGCTTAAAAAAATAGATAGTCCTGAAAATTGAAGCTATTTTAGAGCCACATGCAACGATCTAAATTTACTTTTGCAAGGATAAAATACAATTCAGGAGACTGGGATACCGATCAACGCATGCCATCCAACCTGCTCAATTCCTTACTGGAGTACACGACCATTCCATTGGACCCGGAAGAAAAAACGGTTGAACTGAGCAGCAATGATATTTTTAAGTACCCGTTTTGTTATCTGAGCGGTCATAAGCTGGTCCAATTTAACCAGCAGGAAGCCGCTAATTTTAAAAAGTACGTGCAAAACGGCGGATTTGTTTTCGTAGATGATTGTAACCACGATATTGATGGCTTATTTGCCCGTTCCTTTGAAAAACAAATGGCCAGCCTTTTTGGCCCTCAGGCCCTGCGTAAAATTCCTAACAACCACCAGATTTACCATTCCTTTTTCAAATTTGAAAAAGGCCCCCCGACCACTTCTTTTGAATTAAATGGCTGGGGGGACGATCTGGTACACGATTACCTGAAAGCCATTCTGGTCAATGACCGTATTGGTGTACTGTACAGCAATAAAGATTATGGCTGCGAATGGGATTATGATTTCAGGAACAAACGCTTTCTGGCAGAAGACAACACCAAATTTGGGGTAAATATTATTCTGTACGCCATGGGCATTAACAACTAACGCTTTGCAGGTTCCTTGCGCTGAGAAAGGTAAAACATTGGAATGCCCAGAAGCACCAGGACCAGCCCCCATCCGCAGGTACTCGTTTTATAATACAACAAAGCGATACTCAATACCGTGGCAGCCAGTATATACAAGGCTGGAATCACAGGATAACCAAAAGCCTTATAAGGCCTTTCTGCTTCCGGGTACTTTTTCCTGAGGATAAAAATACCAGCTATAGTTAGGATGTAAAAAATCAGTACCACAAAAATCACATAGTCCAGCAAATCGCCATAGCGTCCGGTTAAACACAAAGCAGAAGCCCAGATACATTGAGCCCATAAACCCCAGCCAGGCACCTCATACTTATTGAGTTTTGCAGCAGGTGAAAAAAACAAACCATCTTTTGCCATGGTATAATATACCCTGGCCCCCGATAAAATCAATCCGTTATTACAGCCAAAAGTGGAAATCATAATCATGACCGCTATAATAATCGTACCTGCTGCACCAAAAATATATTGCGAGGCGGCAACAGCGACGCGGTCGGCAGGTGCAAAAGCAATTTCCTTCATGGACAATACAGCTGTATACATTACATTGGCCGATACATAAATCAGGGTCACGATCATCGTCCCCAACAAAAGGCTCAAGCCAATATTCTTTTTGGGGTTCCGGATTTCACCTGCAATGAAGGTCACATTATTCCAGGCATCACTGGAAAATAAAGAACCCACCATGGCCGATATCACACCCGCAAAAAGTGTCGCCCCACCAATACTCACCAAACTTTGGCTGCCCACATCCCATTTTACAGCCCTGAAGGCATCCGTCCAATTGCTGTCCCAGGTGCCTTGGCGGAAAGCAAAAAACAGGCCCATCAGGATCAATCCAAACAGGGAAAGTATTTTAATCATGGTCAGCAGGGTTTGAATAATTTTACCATTTTTTACCCCCCGGCTGTTGATCCAGGTCAGTAAGACAATGGTCACGATGGCCACCAACTGGGCGGCATTGATTTTAAAATTCCCAAGGGTATACAAAACATTCTGATCCCCTAAAGGCTCATACAAATAAGCCGCAAATTTTGCAAAGGCCACGCCCACAGCGGCAATTGTACCCGTTTGGATGACCATGAAAAAAGACCAGCCATATAAAAAAGCAATCAGTTTATTGTAAGATTCTTTCAGGTAAATGTATTGCCCCCCGGCCTTGGGATACATTGCGGACAGTTCACCATAGCTCAATGCGGCCATTAAAGTAATCACACCTGTCAATAACCAGATCACAATCAGCCAACCAGCACTGCCCACATTCCGGGTGATATCTGCACTGACAATAAAAATCCCTGAGCCAATCATAGAGCCCACGACCAGCATAGTGGCGTCTAAGAGCCCAAGCTCACGTTTCATTTCCTGGTTTTCTTCCTGTTTTTCAATTGACATTATCGCGCTATTTTTTTTGAAAATTGTTTTAATTCTGAACCAGATCAGCCGGTCCCGGCTGTATCTTTAAAGCATTGATTTTTGTTTTAAGTGCAGCTGCTTTTTCCTGCTGCCCTGCAGACTGATAATTTTGAAGTAATTTATGATAGGCTTTAAACAGGTATGGATTTGCCTCCAAAGCGCTTTCATACTGTAATGCCGCATCTGCCGGCGCAGTAGCTTCCAGCACTAAACCACTCGTGTAGGCATAATCTGCCCGGTAAAATGCATCTCCTTTTTGCGGAAGGCTTTTCATCAGCGCCGAAGCCTCCTGGTGATGTCCGCTTGCGGATAACAAACGGGCATAACGCAGTTTGTCGGCTTCCCTAACCTGTGCTTTTCCGCTTAAAAAAGGCCCAAGATAAGCCGAAGCACTATCCGGTTGTTTCAATGCATGATAAAATTCCGCGATGCGAAGGTTATAGTCTGGTCTGGCATTACCCGATGCGGCCAGGATCCGCTGGGCCTGTTTTAGTGTCCTGATGGCCTCTTCATATTTTTGATTGGCCGCCAGTGCATCGGCATACAGGTTCCTGTATTCAAAATTCTGTGGCTTTTGCTCGACCAGGTGCTGCAGGACTTTTACCGGTTCAGCATAGCCAAGGGCCGACTGCTGGGCTGCCGCGAAAGCAAGCGCATCGTCTCTTCTGTCCCGGAGGTACGTAGAAACAACTGCCCCGGTTTTACCATATTGTTCAGCTGCCGAAATGGCCTCCGCAATCAATCCGTTTTTACGGTACATTTCCCTTAACTGTATGTTGATCCGTGCCAGTTCCTGATAATCATCTTCCAGCCCAAAAGCCTTTTTAAGCTGGCTGGCCTGTTGTTCCACAGCGGTTTTCTGATCAATTTCTCCTGCAGTAAACCTCGCAGCAGCCAGATCTGCAAATGCAGCATACAAAGGCGCGTAAGAAGCATTGATGGCAAGCCCTTTTTTAAGCCATCCTTCTGCAGCACTGAAGTCTTTTTTGTCTATGCTCAGCTGGGACATGGTCAGGTAAGCAGGAAGATATTTTGCATCATAGTTTAATGCAGTATCGACATAAGCGGCAGCCTGTCGCGGGTTTTTCTGTCTGAATTTATTGCTCAAGTTCAAATAGACTTCCGACCAGTTGCTAGCCATTGCTTTTTGATCGCCAGCAAGATAAGCCCTTTCTTTTTTCACCAGCTGGTCAATGAACTGATACATTTCAGGGTCTTTGGTTTTCAGATCAGCTGTGGTGTTCATGGATTTAAAATCCAGCGGGTGCACTTTTACCGGTTCAAAATAAGCCGGATAAGTTTGTGCAAAATACTCACTCTCATTGTTTTGAGAATAGTAATCCAGGGTCCTTTGCTCTTTCATTGCTTTGTAATACAAAGACCTGATTTTTCTGTTTTCTGCATCCGTGAGCACTCTTCCGTGAAAAAGGTGTACATATTCATGTAGGATTACATTCCTTTCCATATAAGCACCCCGCTCCACATATTCAATAGCTGCCGCGCCGCTGCCTACGCCCCGGATGTCCATCCACTGCCTGTTGTCAAAAGTAGTCATGTACCGGAAAGAAGGTGCGTTCATGGTAATGGCCAGATCATTGTGCAATGGAGGGATCCTAAAGGCATTGTCTTGTTTGGACAAGAAAGGAAAATACACGACTGCAGCATACAGCTGGTTCCAGGCCATGGCTTTCACCATATTGCCAGGATAATAATTCACATCTGGAAAAACCTTACTAAAGTTCTCCATATCTTTAATTTGGGTATGGTTCAGCTTATTGGTAATGGAATCATATACAGACAGGTATGGGATCCGTTTGGACTTGATCACTGCCGACAGACCGTTGTGCGCCGGACCATAGTGCTTTTTACGCAGCAAAATAGAACGAAAAATCTTTTCGGCCGAATCCAGACGGCTTTTGCGGTCCATATCAAAAGCGATATAATAAATGGATGCCCTGTGCATGCCCGGAAGCACTGAAGCCGGATACTGTTTTTCAATTGTCCGTGTATACTCAATAGCGGCCTGTACCTGATTTGCCCTGACCAGTTCATCTGCTTTGGACAAGGCTTTTCTGACCTGTTCATCGTCTTTTTCGGCATAATCAGCATAGGTCAAATTGGTATGCCCGTTCCCCCAGTGCCAGTTCGTTTGAAAATGCAAAGGATTGACTGCCAAAGCCAGCTCCCATTGTGCAGCCATGGCATTCAGCTGCCTGGCATCTACTCTTCTCCAAATGGCATATCCGTAACTAAAGCGCGCATCCGGATTAAAAGGATCAATCTCCAACGACTTTTTTAAAGGTGCTTCCGCCAGTTCAGGATGCTGGTCCCAAAAATAAACATCTGCTTCCAGCAGGTAAGCACCGGCACTTTGAGGATTACTTTTCAGGAGTGCTTTGGCAATGGACAGGGCATTTTTATAATCTTTTTGCAAGAGCCTTGCCCTGCCCAGCATCAGCTGTAATTTTTCTGAAGGCTTTTTTTGCAAGGCCTTTTCACAAATCATTGCAGCTTTTGGTAAACGCCAGGCCTGGATTTCCAGAAAAGCTTTTAACAACACGGCTTTTTCCAGGTCCGGTTTTGTTTTCAGCACGCCAGCAGCCAGGAATTCTGCTTTTTTAAAATCATTGTTCAAAATGGCATAATCTGCCCAAAGCAAGTCCCGGGCAAATGAAGGAAGCCTGTTTGCCCCCATCTCATCCAGGGCTTCCTTCCATAAGCCAAGTTGCAGCATCCGTTCCAAAACGGCTGCCTGGTCCTTTCCAGGAGTTTTAAGTTCCTGCTTTAACTTTTCCCTTGCCACCGTCAGTTGCGCTGTTGCAAGTTTGGTATCGTCCGGATTGATGTTTTGTGCGCTGGTCCTTGCCGTACCCAACAACAACAGAACAGCCAGGGTGTAAGTAAATGCTTTCATCTTTGTTTTACTATCTTTATAATTATTTTTCAGGAGCTGCACTGATCTCTTTGATCACCTGGTCATACATCCTGTCTGCATCTTTTTTAACCTGGATCAGGGATGGTTTATGTACGTACAGCATATGTCCCGCCTGGTAAAAGGTAAAGTTTACATTTTTTTTCTGTTCCGGTCGCAGGCCCATGGTGCTAAAAGTATAATCCGCAGCAAAATAAGGGGTTGCAAGATCATAATAGCCACACAGCACCCATACTTTCAGGTAAGGGTTTACCGCCATGGCCTGTCTTAAAGACTCCGCTACATTCAGGTAACGGTTCTGGACATTATTGTAATTCCAGGGCTGTACCCGGCCACCCAGAATTTCGTATGGGAGGTCGTTTTTAAATTTAAGTTCGGCCCGGAGGTAATGATTAATCGCCGCGCTATAGGGTCCTGAAATGGTCCCGTCATTGCTTGGATCAAATTCCGGGGTTACGCCCACATCATTATAATCCCTGCCCGTAAAACGGCTGTCCAGACGCCCAACAGTCAGTCCATCTGAACGACGAAGCTCTTTGTCAAATTTATGGATGTCAATCCTTAAATTGGTTTGACGGATATAGGTTTTAGATAAACCGGTATAACGGCTCAGCTGATCTACAATATGGTTGTATTCTTCAGCACTGAGCTCACTGCCCTTCATCAGGGCCGTATTGTACTCACCCAATGCAAAGGCCTCTACTTCTTTCAAGGTAGCCTTCAGGTCTTTCTGTAAATCGGCGGCCAGTTTTTTATGATACCATGCCGTTGCCGTATAGGTAGGTAAAAAGAGCGGATAAGGCAGGTCGTTTCCAATATCAAAGCGTGCGGTCTGCATATTTAAAATGGAGCTGATCAGTACCACCCCGTTCAGGTAAAATTTATATTTGCTTTGCAGGTATTCCGACAGGCCGGCCGCGCGGGTCGTTCCGTAACTTTCCCCTGCCAGGAACTTAGGCGAATTCCAGCGCTCGTATTTTGTACTGTACAAACGAATAGCTTCGGCCATACTCTGCAGGTCTTCTTCATAACCATGAAACTGTTTGTCGTTCTCTCCGGTTACTGCCCTGCTGTAACCGGTGGTGACCGGATCCAGAAAAACCATATCGGTTTTGTCCAGCCAGGAATAAGCATTGTCTACATAGGTATAAGGCGGCGGAAGCACATCTCCTTTATCGCTCATTAACACCCTCTTCGGCCCAATAATTCCCATATGCAACCATACCGAGGAAGATCCCGGACCTCCGTTAAAAGCATAAGTCATTGGCCTTTTTTTCTTATCGGCTACCCCATCTTTGGTATAGGCCACAAAAAAGATATTGGCCTTTGGTTTCCCGTCCTCATTTTTCAACTGCAGATAGCCGGCGGTAGCGGTGTAATTGATCACCTGGCCTGCAATGGTCAAACTATGTTTGGTACTGACCGGTGGCGGAATATTCTGAGAATTGGAAACGATGTATCCATCGGGGCTCAGCGGTAATGATACAGGAGCCGCTGCAGCTTTATTTTCAACAGCAGGGACTGGCGGGGCCTCTGCCTGCCCCCGGTTACCTCTTGGCTGGGCAAGCGCATAAAGTGTACTGGCCATCAGCAGTCCGCTCAGCAAACTGCATCGAATGTGGTATAAATATGGCATTTCTGTTTTATTTAATGTCCTGTAAAGTTTTATGATAAAATGAATCTGCATCTATTTTCATCTGTTTCAGCGAAGGCATGTGGATGTAAAGCATATGACCTGCCTCATAATAGGTGAAATTGATGTTCTTTTCCTGTTCCGGTCTTAAACCCATATGGTGGATCACATATCTGGAAGCGAAATAAGGGGTTGCAAAATCGTAATACCCACCCAGTACCCAAACCTTCATCGAAGGGTTCACGGACATGGCCTGACGCATATATTCTGCTACATTCAGGTATTTGTTCTGTACATTGCTGTAATTCCAGCGCCCTACACCACCACCAAGAATGTAATAAGTCAGGTTATTGGTATAATTCAGTTCCTTACCAAAATAGCTCAGCACGCCAGCAGTATAGGGTCCCGAAATCGTACCGGTGTTACTTGGATCGTATTCCGTAGCCGAACCCGTATCGTTATAATCGATCCCTGTAAACCTAGAATCCAAACGGCCCACTGTTTTTCCGTCTTTGCGCAGCAGTTCCTTATTGTACTGGGGCAGGTTGATCCGCAGGTTTGTATACCGGATAAATTCTTCGGACAATCCGGTATACTTACTCAACTTGGAAACCACAGATGCATATTCCGCAGCACTCAGTTTATCTCCTTTCATCAGGGCCGTGGTGTATTCATTAATCGCAAATTTCTCTACCTCTTCGGTAAGGCTTTTGACATCCCTGGCCTGAAGTTCCGGGCTCAGTTGTTTATAATACCAGGACGTTGCTGCATAACTTGGTAAATACAGGGTATAAGGCAAATCATTGCCTATAGCAAAATTAATGGTCTGGAAATTGAGCACCGCAGAAATCAGGACCACGCCGTTCACATACATTTTAAAAGCATTTTGCAGGTAATTGGACAAACCTGCCGCTCTGGTGGTCCCATAACTTTCACCAGCCAGAAATTTAGGAGAACCCCAGCGTTTATTCTGTGTGGTGTACAATTTGATAAACTCCCCTACAGATTGTATGTCTTCATTATACCCCTGGAATTCTGCTTTATCCACGCCTGGGGCCGCACGGCTAAAACCTGTTCCAACCGGATCAATAAAAACCAGGTCACTCTGGTCGAGCCAGGAGAATTCATTATTGGTATAAGAATAAGGAGGGCTTAAAGCCTCTCCCTTTTCAGACATGACAATTCTTCTGGGACCAATGACTCCCATGTGTAACCAGACAGAAGCAGAGCCGGGTCCACCATTAAAGGTATAGGTAACCGGTCTTTTGCTCAGGTCCCCACCTTCATCCTTGGTGTAAGCAATGTAAAAAATATTGGCCCTGATCTTCCCTTCTTCTGTTTTCAGGGGCATGTAGCCTGTGGTAGCGGTATAATTGATGACTTTTCCGTTAATGGTTACCGAACCTTTGGTGCGTACCGTCCCTTCGCTTTCGGGTTGCTGACGGTTTTCCTGCACCGGCGCATTGCCAGGTGCAGGTTTACTTTGGGCAAAACAGAACTGCATGCCCATTGCAATAAAAAACAAACTGATTCTTTTCATTTTAGCTGTTTAAATCTATTTATGGACGTGTATCCCAAAATACGCGTTGCAGCAAATCTGTTCTTGCAGGTGTATTCGGATTACTGTTTCTTTCAGATAAAGGATAAATGATAGACCTTGGGATTTTATCATAAACCGCTACTGAGATCGGTAAAGGTGTAATGGCCGGATAGCCTGTTCTTCTCCAATCGGTCCAGGGCTCCATCACTACACCAAAATTAGCGACGTATTTCTCATTAATGATCTGCTCCAGTTTTTGTGCATTTGTACCATTTAAAGTACCATTTGCAGTAATGTAGGCATCTATATCTGCGCTCAATACCCCGGCATCACTCATAGAAGCACGAATCCCGGCCTGGAAAAAGCTTTGCGCATCCCCGGCAGCGCCCAGGTTCAGGGCCGCTTCGGCCCTTATAAAATTATATTCTGCATAAGTGAGCAATTTTGCATAGGAATTGCCCTGCCAGGTAATAGAACCATCGGTAATCGTCCCGTCCGGGTTAACCACGATAGTACCGAATTTTGTATCCCCTTTCAGATAAGTGTTTAGTCTTGAATAGGCAACCGAAGCATTGTCCAGTACACTTGCCCCTTTATACGTTGCCGGGTTCGAATTGTAAGGAAAAGGCACAAAATAAGAGGGTCTCCTTGGATCCGCTTTGCCGTTCATCAGGTTAACGATATAGCGGTTTGGGAAAAAAGAGTTTTTGAACTGACCACCTTCAATACTTGCATTGGGGTTTTGACGTCCGGATTCGGTTGAAAACCGCATCTGAAAGTTATCTGCATTAGAGTCCATGAAGATTGCGCCGCTATTGATCAAAGTAGTGATCTGGGTAGAGGCAAAAGAAGGATCTTTCTGGCTATAATGTAAATACAGTCTTAATTTTAGTGTATTGGCAAAACGAATCCATCTTGGTTTTACATCTGTCCATTTTCCAATAAAAATGGTACTGGTCTGATCGGGCTCAAACACGGAGTTTGCAGCATTAATATCGGCAATTCCAGCATCAATGAGCTTAATCAGGTCTTTATAGATGGCCTCATCGTCATCGTATTTAGGATAAAAATTACCTGCAAATTTAGTGGCCTCACTATAAGGAACCTTGCCCCAGGCGTCTACGGTAATTTGATAGATATACGCTTTCATTAATTTCCCGACACCAGCATAATGAGGGCTTCCGGTCGCTTCTGCTTTTTCAATAAGTTTGGCGATATCTGCCAGGACCACAGCAAAAATGGAATTCCATTGGTTGTTCACATCTGAATTGTTGATGTTATACCGCTCATATTCCTTAAAGGTTTGTGAGGTATTGGTCGTTTGTCCGGAAAACTGCTGCATAATCAGACCACTGTAGCGATAAAGATCACTGGCCCCGATATAACCTATGTTTACCGTTATCGATGGCAGAAGTTGTGCCAGGGGTGCATCCTTAACATTGTTTGGATCATCGTTTACGTCATAGAATTTTTTACAGGAATGGAACAGGCTTCCGATCAGCACAAGACCTGTACATATAATTGTTTTATTCAGTTTCATAATTCTCATTGATTTTTTTCAAGAAATCTGTTCATTAAAATGTAGCCCTAAGCGTTGCACCATATGTTTTTGGTACCGGTTGAATCCCAAATTCCAGGCCCCGGGCATTTCCTACCCCTAAAACATTCTGTTCAGGGTCTAAATCCGGAAAATGTGGGGCGTAGGTCCAGAGGTTACGTCCGTATACCGACAACTGGAGTTTGCTGATAAATTTTGTTCTGGCCAGCAACTCTTTAGGAAAAGTATAAGTAAAAGTAGCTTCCCTTAATTTCAGGAAAGTCGCATCCCGGATATACCCTTCCCAGGCCACATATTTACCCGATAAGCCCCAGTAATCCTGTGCAGTAACATAAGTGGTGTTTGGGGTACCATCTGCATACACGCCAGGGAACAAATAAGGTTTGGATACGGTTCCATCCGGATTAAAGCGGTTAAATTCTGCTGTTTCTTTGGCCACCCCATTGATCCTAAGGTCTCCCAGGGTTCTGGAAAGGATATCCCCTTTGTACCGGAAATCCATCAGGAAAGAAAAACTGAAAGATTTATAGGTAAAGGTATTGGTCAGACCTGCGGTGAATCTTGGATTTGGATTTCCAACCTGTCCAACTTCTGAAGTGGCCTGCGGAAGACCATTTGCTTTAATGATCATTCGACCCTGGGCATCCCTGAGGTACATATTGGAATAGATCAAACCATATTCTTTTCCGGCAACAGCCTGCACATTGGGCGAGGTAAAACCACCCAGAGAAATCAGGCTCACGCCCGGTGCCAATTCTTTAACTATAGATTTGAAAGTCGTAAAATTTAAAGAGGCCTCCCAGCTGAAACTGGAATTTTTTATAGGGGTACCACTCAGTAAAAACTCCAAACCTTTAGTAGACAGTTTTCCGGCATTTCTGGTTTGGGAAGAAAACCCGGAGCTGGAAGGAACAGGTACATTAAAGATCAGTTTTCTGGAATCGCGTTGGTAAACCGACAAGTCCAAAGACATCCGGTTATTAAAAAAACTCAATTCTGTACCCAGCTCAATTTCCCTGGTAAACTCTGGTAAAAGATCGAGGTTACCAGCTGTATCTGAATAGGTGTAACCAACCAGGTTATTGAACGGGAAGTTGACCGCCGTAGAACTAAATCCATCGGATGCCCCGGCAGTTCCAAAAACGGTGTTGGTGGCGTAAGCATTGGCCCCTTTACCGACCTCTCCAACGTTGGCCCTGATTTTTGCGGAGGTCAGGAAATTACTTTTCAGGTTTGGAAAAGCTTCTGTAGGCACAAAACTGACGGCAACAGCCGGATAAAATATAGACCGGTTCTCGGGAGAAAGTGTAGATGAAAAATCATTTCTCGCCTTGACGTTCAGGTTTAAATAAGATTTATAGCCAACAGAAAGGTCTCCGAAAATACCCATTAAGCGGCTCCTGGTATAACTGTTAGAACCATTAAAAGAGTTAAAATTCTTCAGGTTGGCAAAACCAGGTATCACAATGCCTAAGCCTGTTGAGTTTAAAGTCCGGTTGTAATTGGACAGGATCTCATTTCCAAGTGTCGCCGAAAGGTTAAAGTCCCCATAGGTTTTATTGGCCGTTAAAGTGAAGTAACTGCTTAAATTACGGGTCAGGTTCTGGCTCTCGGACAAACCACCTGCCGCCGCAGAAGCCGTATTTCCATTACTCCTCACCCCTTTATCGTCAAAGCCCGAAATGTTATTGTTATAGGTATCTACCCCTACTTTTAAATCGGCCTGCAACCAGCTGGTGAAATCGTATTTCAGGTTGATGTTTCCATAAAAGCGGTTCAGCTCTTGTTTATTGGTAATGTGGTCTATAGACCAGTACGGATTTTCCTCATTGGTGGAATACCAGATCTGGTTACCGGCGGCATCGGTTACCGGTAAACCCGAAGCATTATAACTTCTTGGCATATAAATGGCCCTCCAGAGTGGATTTGCCCCCTGATTACCTGCCTGTGTGCGGTTAGAGGTATTGTTGATGTAAGAGAAAGAGGTATTGATTTTAAACTTATCGGTTACCGCAGCCCCCAAATTTACACTGAATGTATTGCGGGCCAGTTTGTTTCCCGGAACCAAAGCGGTCTGGGTACTGTTTCCATAAGAAACCCGGTAATTCATTTTATCATTGGCACCCGAAAAACTAAGGGTATTGTCGAAAGAACCAGCAGTTTGCAAAATATCCCTCACGTTATCCGGATAGGCCTGCAAAGGAACTTTATTTCCCATAATGTCCGTCACGGTTTGTCCGGCTATTCTCGGCCCCCATGACGTAGAGCGCGGAATCCATCTGAAAGGATCAGTCGCATCCCCGTAAACCCCATTTGTTCCCTGGGCATATTCATTTTGATATTCCGGAAACCGGTTGATAACGCCCATGGAGGCATTGGAAGTAAAGGAAACCTGCGATCTGCCCGATTTACCTTTTTTGGTGGTGATTAAAATAACCCCTGAAGCTGCTCTTGATCCATAAAGTACTGTTGCAGCAGCCCCTTTAAGTACGTTCATACTTTCAATATCTTCGGGGTTGATGTCTGATACCCTGCTGGAACTGGCGACACCTGCATTGACAGAATTGCTTCCGCCTCCGTTGTCAATAGGAACCCCATCGACCACATACAAGGGCTGATTGCTTCTGGTGATACTGGAAAAGCCCCTGATGGTGACGTTGGAACTGCTGAAACCTCCTCCTGCACCGGAAATTTGCACCCCTGCCACTTTTCCGGCCAAAGCATTGGTGATGTCAGGTGTAGGGGCATTGGTTAAACTTTCTGCGCTCACCTTACTTACCCCATAGCCCAGCGTTTTCTTGTCGCGCTGTATACCAAAAGAGGTCACCACAACTTCCTCGAGTTTCTTTGCATCCTCAGACAGGGCAACCGTATAGGTGTTTTCGGCACCTACCTGTATTTTCTGGCTCAGGTAACCGACAAAAATAACTTCGAGCGTTGCGTTAAGAGGCACTTTTAAAGTAAAACTTCCTTTTGAATTGGTCATGGCCCCAATTGAAGTCCCCACTACTTTAACGGAAGCCCCCGGAATGGGCTGCTTATCCTCTTTTCCTATAACAGTTCCGGTAATCGTTTTATCCTGGGCCTCTGCGAGCAAAGTGCACGAAAGCAGGACAAAAAAAAGGAGTAATACTTTTTTCATAATCTGATTGGTTTGGTTAAGTTAAAGGACATCGGAAATGGGGTTGGCCACTCCGATGGTTCTGGTTTGTTTATACCTGTATTTTGGGATACAGGCGGTTTTGTTGTTATTGGTTCAACCAAATTTAACGCAGGGGCCTAAAACTTAATAGGCTATAATTGTCCATTACTTATCAAAAATTGTCTACAACAAAAAAAATACAGACACAAACAGATTAATAATTGACAAATTAACCAACAAGTTGCACTACAAAACAACCAATCAAAAGAAAACAAGGGCAATAACAAGGATTTACGGTCATTTTTTGACCAGTTTAAGAAAAAACAGAAAAAAATATCGCTTCCTTAGAAACAGAAAATCATCAAAACGGTATAAATCAAGTTTTTTATGGCACTGTCAAGCGCGTTTAATTTATACTTACGGATATAATCCTTGGGCGACATAGAGGTTGTTTTTTTAAATACCCTGTTAAAAGTAATGATGCTGTTAAAACCGGTAGAATAAGCAACCTCTGCTATGCTCACAAAATCCCCGCTCACAATTTTTTTACAGGCTTCATTTACCCGGATCTCGTTGAGAAAGGACAAATAGGTTTTACGGGTATGTTTTTTAAAATACTTGCAAAAAGAATGGGGCGTAATGCAGGCAATAGAAGCAATGGTTTTTAAGGTTATGGTTTCAGAATAATGGTCAATGGTATAATGGTACACATCGTTCATACGAACCCCTTCTGCATCTGTAAAAGCAGAACCACAAAGCCCTATAGAAAGTGTTTTCCAGTCACGGACATGGGTTACACAATAATTCATCAGTTGTATAAAAAGCAGCAGGCGCTCCAGTCCTTCCGTGTTTCGGATTTTTTTAATAAAAATAGACAGCAGCCGGGTATAGGCCTCCGGTGCCTGAAGCGCATAGTCAATGCCCAAAAGAAATTTCCGGATAAATTCCATTTCCGGCAGCCCCATGAGCTGCGAAAGGTTATCTTTGGGGTCAAAGAAAATATGAATCGCATGGACCTGCTGTTCAAAATCTTTATCCGATTCATTGTGGTCCGACCTGAAAATATGAGGCTGGTCTTTTCCAATAAAATAAATATCTCCCGGTTTGAAGAGCTGGGTATAATTACCGACAATTAAAGTCCCCGCCCCCTTGATGATCAGTGTGATCTGAAATTCCCGGTGGCGGTGAAAATAACTATAAAATTCAGGCAGAATATCCTCCTGTACAACAATGGAGTGTTCACTGGCTACTGGTAAGGTGAAGGGAAGGACTTTCATAAATCAACAATACCTAAAGATTCGATAGTTAAAATAATAAATTAATACTAACTTAACAGGGCGTAACAGAAATTATACTTAATTCCCTCCTTTTCAGTCACCTGGCTGCTTAAGAATATAGCCGGTTTTTGATTTTTCTTGCCGGACCATCTCTTTCACTTCTGCCAGTAATTTTTTAGCATCGTACACGATGCCATCTTTAATGGTATACTTTACCCCTCCTTTACGCTTAACCTGATTGTCTTTATCCAATACAATGGCACCTGTTCCGTACAAAACCTGCAGGTTTTTTAAAGGGTTCTCCTCTACAATGACAAAATCTGCCAGTTTTCCGATTTCTATACTCCCCAGTTCCTTATCCATTCCCAGGGCCTGGGCACCATTCAGGGTCGCTGCTTTTATGACTTCCAGCGGATGAAAGCCGGCTTCACGGAGCAGTTCCATTTCCCGGACATAAGCAAAGCCAAAAAGTTCATAAATAAATCCGGCATCGGTTCCAACGGTTACCCTGCCTCCCCTGTTTTTATATTCATTGATAAAAGCCATCCAGAGCTGGTAATTTTCTTTCCAGTCCATTTCCTGCTCGGTACCCCAGTTGTGCCAGTAAGAACCATGGGAGTTCCAGCTGGGTTTATAAAATTCCCAGAGTTTAGGCATCGTATAGTCCTCGTGCCATTCCGCGCGACGGGCCCGCATCAGGTCCCTGTTGGCTTCATAAATATTAAAAGTTGGGTCAAGGGTAAAATTTAAGGCCAGCAGTTCTGTCATTACCTCTTTCCAGCGGGGCGTAAAAGGGGCAGCAGCCTGTTTCCATAAGGTCCCCGCCTCTCCAAAACGGTCTTGTTCATTCTGATAATTATAATCGGCAGAATAATGCTGTATGGTGCGATCGGTAAACATAGCTTCCGGCAAGCCATACCAGTGCTCCAGAGAAGTCATACCCGCCCGGGCGCTACTCAGGGCATTCCAACGCCCGACGTCTGTTTGGGAGTGATGGGCCATGGATCTTAAACCCAGTTTCTTATTTTCATCAAGCGCCGCAGTCATCACTTCGGGAGAAGCACCAAAAAATTTAATGCCATCGGCTCCTTTTTTGGCATTTTCCCGCACCCAGATTCGCGTCTGCTCTGCGGTAGAGATGGGCACTTTACTGCCCTGACCAAAAACGGTATACGCAAAAATCCTTGGAGCGGTAATTTCATTTTGCAGGCTTTTGTTTTTTTCTTCCAATACCCAATCCAAACCATTTAAACATCCCGGCTCCCGGATGGTGGTGATGCCGTGGGCCATCCATAGTTTAAATACATAATCGGCATCCGAACCCTTTTCTGCACCCCCGATATGGGCATGCATATCGATAAAACCTGGCAGCATATACATCCCTTCAGCATTCAGTTCTTTTCCACCAGTTTTTAAAGCTGGCCTTCTGGAGGGGTCAATGGGCAGGCCCGGACTTCCAACCACCCTGATGGAAACAATTCTGTTTTGCTCCACCACCACATCGACCGGCCCCATAGGTGGTGCGCCTGTGCTATTGATCAAAGTAACCCCCCGGATAATCAATTGCGGCCAGGGGCCTTCTCCCTCTTTTCTGGGCTCGGCTTTACGGGGCTGGGCATAGGTTTGAAAAAACAGGAACAACAAAACAGGAACGAAGCGGAAGTTTAAGCCTGGTTTCATTTTATAAAGATTGGTAAATAATAGCCTGGCACTTTCTAAGTACCAGGCTAAGTTTGGTTTAGGTTGATCAAATTTAACTTTCCCCCCGCACAGGTTACAGTCTGTTATTAACCCTTAATAATCATTTATTGTCCTAAACTTTAAAAAGCAAGATCTTTTTGTGACCCACCAAAAAAAGAGGCACTTTCTTTTGAGCTCCTTTTGGATTCCTTTTGGATTTGGGTCCTTTTTCAAAAGAAGCTCAAAAGAAGGTGGGTAGAAAGTCAAAACAAGGTATGCGCTAATCAATTATTTTATGCAGTGCTGTACTGTCAAAAAAAATGGATAAAAATCTAAAACATTTTTACCCGTTTTTTTCTTTTACCAATAAATACCTGACAAATGAAAACAAACAACTCATTCATGATTGCGGCTGTAGCCGTATGCCTGTTCTTTTCGGGATGTAAACCAAAAGATGCCGATATACAGGCTGCTGTACAGGCCAAAGAGACCAGTGGAATCACTGTAGCGGTAACCAAAGGTGAAGTGACTTTAACGGGCGAAGTTGCAGATGATGCTGCCAAAGCCAAAGCCGAAGAAATCGCCAAGGCAGAAAAAGGCGTAAAATCCGTGCTCAATAACATTATGGTCAAAACTGTGGCTCCTGTAGTCATTGCAGAAGACCCTGTCCTTCAAAAAAACGTAGCAGATGCCGTTAAAGATTTCCCAACGGTTAAAGCAGATGTAAAAGAAGGTGTAGTTACCCTGACCGGTGAGATCCAAAAAACTTCATTAATTAAGCTGATGCAGCGCCTGTCGGTCTTAAAACCCAAAAAAATTGACAACAAATTAACCGTTAAATAATGAGCGTTATGGCCTTAGAAGACAAATACAAACAATTAACGGATGCTGCGACCGGAGCAGGCATAGCTGATCTGGAAGTCCGTGAACAAGACGGCGTTTTATATGTAGACGGCACTGCACCCGATGGGGCGGTAAAAGACCAGCTTTGGGACATCTATAACCAGATTGATCCGAATTTTACTTCCGGGGACCTGGTACTCAATGTAAATGTTGCCGCGGATGCAGCTGTAACCCATGCAAAAGTCATTACCGAAAGCAGCAATCTGAATATCCGTAAAGGGCCCGGAACCGATCAGCCTATTGTAGGCAAAGCGGCCCACGGAGAAGTCATTACACTGGTTAACAGAAGCAACGACTTGTGGTGGCTGGTGAGGACCAATGACGGCGAAGAAGGTTATTGCTACGCGCAATACCTGGAGCCTCAGGCCTAAACCGAAAGAAGCCCCGGAGTATAAACTCCGGGGCTTCTTTTTTTAAACAATATGGGTTTTATCGTCCCGGAGCGCCAAGGCAAGACAACAGTGCCAGTACAAAGGATACAACAGCACCAATAGCTCTGATGAGGTTAAAATTATTCCAGGGGCTTTCAAATTTCAACCGCATTGCAGCCATAGACTCCGGGGATGCATTTTTCAAATCAAAATTTTCCAGCAGGTCATTAAGGGGTACATTACCGGCAATGGTCAAACCCATAACCCCAAAGGCATAAATCAGTGTTGCAGCAAGCAAACACCAAAAGCGGAAGTCGTGATGCCCAGGCTGCCAGGCCATAAAAGTACTGATTACCAGCAGAACCAGGGCGCCAAAAAAGCAACTAAAAAAGTAGGCATTCTGAATTTCCCGGTTAATGGATTGCATGGCAGCCAGGTAATTGCTATCGGTGACCTTTGCCAGGCCAGGGACCACTGAGCAGGACCAGCTGAAAAACAGCCCGGCCATCAGGCCGGTACAAATCGTAGCCAGGCTAAGTAAAATGTTTTGTCGTTCCATTGAAGATGCAGTTTTAAAATTTAAATTAATATAGAATTCCATACCCCGCTTGCAGCGGTTCTTTGTACATA
Organism: Pedobacter nutrimenti; assembly: GCF_003208655.1. Classification (GTDB taxonomy): domain Bacteria; phylum Bacteroidota; class Bacteroidia; order Sphingobacteriales; family Sphingobacteriaceae; genus Pedobacter; species Pedobacter nutrimenti. Next base: position 993,849 of record NZ_QKLU01000001.1, read on the forward strand.
TTCAGAAAAATCCCTTGCCGGGTGACCCGTTGCCTGTTCTACGCCATTCTCTGTTGTTGAATTTCTACCATCCAGAACCTGCGAAAACAAGTAAGACAGCAGAGCAATATATTCATGGGGCACTTCATAAGATTTTAATAAATCTGTGTACGCTTCCAGACTTAACTCCTGATACTGAATTGTACGGCCTGTGGCTGCGGAAATTTCCTCTACAGCTTGTTTAAAAGTCAGCAAGCGGGGGCCCGTAAGTTCGTATATGGCCTGATGATGCCCCTGGGTTGTTAACGCCTGAACAGCCGCATCTGCAATGTCCTCTACATCGATAAAGGGCTCGGTTACATTTCCTGCAGGTAAAGCAACATGGCCGGCCAGTAAAGGTTCCAGAAGATAGCCTTCGCTGAAGTTCTGACAAAACCAGCTGGCCCGCAAAATGGTCCATTGCAGTCCTGATGTCCTGACAATGTTTTCGCATAGCACAGCTTCGGGCTCTCCCCTTCCCGACAACAGCACCAGCTTTTGAACACCTGCGGCTATGGCCAGGTCCTTAAACCGCCGTATTTTTTCAGCTGCGCCACTGGCAGCCAGATCGGGTTGAAAGGAAAGGTATACTGCAGTCACATTTTGCAGCACTGCCGGCCAGCTTTCCTCCTTTTCCCAATCGAAGGGAATGACTGCAGACCGGGAGCCCTGGCGGACATCAAATCCATTTTGTAAAAGTCTGGCCGAAATGCGGCTGCCGGTTTTTCCGCTGGCCCCTAATACCAGTATGGTGTTTTTGTTTAATGATTGTTTCATGATGATATCTTTTCCCCAAAATTACAGGCTGTAATTTTTCAGAAATAGAACAAAACCGACAAGTCAGAAAGTAAGTTCAGAAAGATTTTCCACCAACTCTTTAGATTGTTTTTGATACTGCAAAGGAGAAAATCCGGCAAACTCTTTAAAAGAGCGGATAAAATGGCTCTGGTCTGCATAATTTTGCTCAAAAGCCAGGGTGGTTCCTTTATCATAGCCAGGTTTGCGGAGCTGCCCGAGTGAAGCCTGAAAACGGCAGATTCTGCTGAACAGCTTCGGAGAAATTCCGGCGAGTTCTTTAAACTTTCTTTCAAAACTTCTTTCAGAAAGCTGAAGCCTGGCCTGAAGGTCTTTTAAAGAAATATTTCCATTGGACTCCAGCATCAGGGACAATACCTGTTCCATGGACGGATCTGTAGAAATTCTTTTACTTTTAAGCTGTTTGCCCAGGTAATCAAACAATACTTGCAGCTGTCCTTCCACGCCCGGCGCCTGCGAAAGTCTTTCTGATAAAGCATATTCCCTGCTCAGGCCAAATGTTTCCATGTTCAAACAGGAGTTGGTCAGTTCTTCGGCTTTTAAACCAAAAATAGCTTTAAGGCCATTGGGATAAAAATAAATCCCTGCCGTTTTAAAACTTCCGCTGAGCTTCAGTTCAGTATACCTGGTACTTTGTCCAAACAAAAAAACATCCGAAAGCGCTTTGTCTGCCTGGAACAAGGTACCGTAATCGCTGTGTTGAAAAATCAAACCCGGACTGGCATCTGCCATCGTCCGGAAGGATCTGGGCGATACCACCGCGTCATGGCTTTCCAGGATCCAGCAATAGCGGATATAGCTTTTCAAATGGTCCGGTGGTTGAATTTCCTTATATTTCATAATTAAATGTGACTTAAAGTTATTTAATAATCCACAATACTTCAATGTTTTAACAAAAAATTAATCGGAGCAACTCCATTTTATTCTTTATAATTTTCTTAAGGTACTTTGACTTTCAAAAACAATTTCTATTTTTGCAACCCCTTACAAGGGGAAATGCGGAAGTGGCGTAATTGGTAGCCGCACCAGACTTAGGATCTGGCGCTTCACGGCGTGGGGGTTCGAGTCCCTTCTTCCGCACGATAAACAGGCCGTCTTTACAGATGGCCTGTTTTGTTATTGGAAATCCCTGAATTACTATTTGGAAAACTTTAAATATAGTTTATATTTATTCTTTAATTAGGGTAAACATGGGAACGTTCCAAAACATTGAAAAAAAAGAATCTATTTCTTATCAGGATTTTATTGAGCAACACCTCAAAAAAAGAATTCCACTGGTTTTTAAAAATGCCACCGGCGCATGGAAATCCAATACCATGTTTACACCCGAATTTTTTAAGGAAAACTTCGGGTCCTATCAAACCAGTCATGGTGATCGAACCTATACCATGTCAGAAATTATTGACCTGACCGCCAAAAGTACTGCAGAAAACCCGGCCCCTTATCCGATATTGTTTGAAATTCCGGAGCAGATCCCCGAACTGTTAAAACTGTTAGAACCCCTGCACATGAATTATGCCCAGCCAAACTGGTTTCGTTCCGGGGTGATCCCTTATGGAAAATTTGGCAATAATATCCATTTGTTTATTGGTGGAAAGGGCAATCAGTATAGCTTACACAAAGATTTTTATCATACCAATGCCTGGATTACCCAATTATACGGGCAAAAAAAATTCATTCTGTTTCCTGATGGGCAGGATGAATATCTTTATGCCGGTAAAGAGGGAATGTCCAGGTACCTCTCTCCTGTAAATGTAGTTTCACCAGATTTGCAAAAATACCCGCTCTACAAAAATGCCAGTCCCCTGGAAGTGGTATTACAACCCGGGGAAACCATATTTGTTCCCAATGGGATCTGGCACACAACGGTTGCAAGTGAACAAAACATTTCTTTAATATTTGACCAGCTAAATGGTCAAAATTATCCGGCCTGGAAAAAGGACCTTTTTGAGATAAAACTTCAGGAGAGTAAAATCAAAGCAGCCCTGCATTACGCCTTTGCTCTTTCGGCCGGGGCCTTATGCAAGGCAAAAGCACTGACGGGCGCTAAATTTTAAAAGGAAGTACAGGATGGGACTAAGCCATTCACTGGTGTTTGCAATGATATTAGCCTCTGCATTTCAAGGCTTAATCTGTGCTTTAATGCTGTTCAGATCTGCGGCACAGCATCCCGAAAACCGGTTTTTAGGGGCTATGATCCTGTTGCTTGCTTTGGCCAGTTTTAATATGTTTCTGCTGCAGCAAAACTGGACAACCGGCTGGCAAAAAGTTGGGGATGTGCTTCCCCTTGTTATTTTTATGCCTGTCGGGCCACTTTTCTTCTTTTATGTAAAAAAAAGCCTCTGGCCCGATTTCCGGTTCCAGGTAAAAAAGAGGCTCCACTTTGCCCCGGTCGTTTTGGATTTGTTTCCTTATATGCTGGCTTTGGCTTATCACCTGGGTTTAGCCGGAAATAATAAAACAGCTACTTTTACTTTTATCGATTCCTATAATGCTTATATAGATTTTCCCCGCTGGCTGAGCATCTCTATTTATCTTCTCCTATCATGGAAACTGCTTCGGCAAGACCACAAAAGCTGTTCAGTGGTCCGGATAAAAAATCTCCGGAAATTTGTAATTGCAATGACTGCATTTCAAACCATATGGCTAATTTTTCTGGTTCCCTACCTCCTGCCAGGGATTGGTTTGGTCTTTCCACTAACTTTAGGCTGGTCTTTTGTCTATCTTCCAATGGCAGTAGTTATTTACTGGCTGGGTATAAAAGCCTATTCCTTATCCATACAGCCCCACCTGCCCGCTGCTCCAAAGATTTCGGGGATGCAGCTTGATGCGGAAGTCACCGGGCATGCCATAAATCAGCTTAAACAAGCCATGGATAAAGATCAGCTTTTTCTAAACCCCGTCCTTAACCTTCAAATGGTGATCACACATACCGGTTTGTCCCAAAAAGTGATTTCCCATGTGCTTAATCACAATTTACATAAAAGCTTTAATGAATTTGTTAATGAATACAGGATCAATGCTTTCAAACAAATGCTGGAAATATCAGCCATAGAACAATTTACCTTAGGTGGCATTGCCATGCAATGCGGTTTTAATTCCCAGGCAACTTTTCAGCGGACATTTAAACAGTTCACAGGTGTAACGCCCACAGCCTACTTACAGGCACAGGCGTCCATAAATAGAAAAAGTATTGCTCAAATCTAGATTTGAGCAATACTTGCGCACTAAATTTTATTTAAATTCAGAATGTTTGTAAAAAACGAAATCATATGTACAAACACTTTCTCCTGTCCCTGTTTTTTTTATCTGGCTTTTTATTTTCCGGGATGGCCCAAAGCCCGGCCGAGCAGCGAATTCAAAAAGTTGAAAACGGTCTGTCCGGCACAATTGTATCTTCAGCAGATGGAAATCAAAATACATTTTCTATTCAGCAGCGCATGCAAAAATGGAAGGTAAACGGCTTAAGTGTAGCGGTCATTGATAAAGGGAATATTGCCTGGGCCAAAGCTTATGGCCTTAGAGATTCGGCCCAACCCAATGCGCCGGTCGATACGACCACCCTTTTTCAATGCGCTTCTATTGGCAAAGTCATTACCGCGGTACTTGCCATGCACCTGATAGAAGAACAAAAAATTGGACTGGATGAAGATGTCAACACAAAACTGCTGCATTGGAAAATTCCTGAGAATGATTTGACAGACAAAAAAAAAGTAACCTTAAGAATGCTGCTTTCGCATTCCGCAGGCCTGTCAGATGATTATGGTTTTGAAGGTTATCAACCAGGAAAAGTGCTCCCCAATCTTAAGGAGATCCTGGAGGCAACAGCTCCTGCAAACAACCGCAAAAAAATAAAGGTAACCCAGGTTCCCGGCACCACCGAACGTTATTCCGGGGCGGGATATATGATTATCCAGCAACTTATAGAAGACCTGACCGGGTTCCCCTATGCAACCTATGCAGAACAAATACTGTTTAAACCTTTGGGTATGAAGCACACCACCTATTCTTTTTATCCAGACACTGAAAAAGGACTGACTATTGCCAGGGGGCATCATGATAACGGTCAGGCCGATCCCAAACGCAAATACAATGTTTATCCTGAATCGGCTGCAGCAGGCCCCTGGACCACTCCCTCCGATTTGGCCAGATTAATTATGGCCATCCAGCAGTCAAAGGAAGGAAAACCCGGGGCAATATTGAAGCAAACATTGATCAAACAGATGCTCCAGCCGCAAATCAATTCTATGGGCCTGGGGCTTCCCCTTAAAGGGTCCAAAACAGTTGCAGGTTTCTGGCATGCCGGGAACAACGCAGGGTATACCGGAATGTTGTTTGCCATGACAGAGAGCGGACAAGGCGCGGTCGTGCTGACCAATTCCAATTCAGGAGAATGGATGGCACTCGAAGTAATCCGGAGCATTGCCAATGCCTATCACTGGCCCTTAACCATGACCATTTACGCGCAGCCAATTCCTCAGCCCGAAAGGTATTGCGGAACCTACGAGCTTCCGGATAAAAGCGGACTTCTGCTCAGTTCCTCCGGTCAGGAACTCTATTTTAAGAAAACCGGAAGTAACAAAAACTTCAGGCTTTATCGCATTTCGGACGGAACTTTTCATATTCAGGAAAAACCGGATAACTTAAGTTTCGAATTTCAGCAAAGCTCAGATGGCCGGATAACCGGGCTGACAATGTACGAAAACGGCGGGAGTACCGTTCCCCTGCAAAAATCAAATAATTAGCCTAAAAATTGCCCCCTGACGAATAAATCAATACCTTTGCCGCTAAATGTTAAACCGTTTAGTTGCACTTACACTTTTAGTCGCGCTGATAAGCTCCAACTTATCGAGGTTTTTCATTTATGCCGGTTTTCAGGCCAATCAGAAATTTATTGCTGCCAGCCTTTGTGAAAATAAGTCAAGGCCCTGGATGCATTGTAACGGTCGTTGCTACCTGATGAAAAAATTAAAACAGGCGGAAGAAAAAGAAAAAAAGCAGGAACGTTCTGAACAGAAAAACCGTTTTCAGGAAGTATTGCCCTCATCGGCCCCACTTCTTTCTGCGGCACAACCTGCCGTTCTGCTTTCCTATCCTCCTTATTCATCTGAAAATCCGGTAAACCGATCCTTCTCCATATTTCACCCACCTCAAACAGTGTAATTTCCCTCAAGGCAAATGCTGCGTCTGCCGCTGTTTACACAGCGGAAAGTGTATACTTATGTCTTCATTTTTCAATTCAAAAGGAGAATTAGGAACAAATAAGGCTCCTGAAATCACATATACCATAAAAACCAGCTGGCCCGCCCCTAAAATGTGGGTCCGGCCAGTGGGCTTATTTTAAAATTTCATTACATGAAAAAAATTTTATCAGCAATAGCTGTAATGGCATTGCTGTGCACAGCCTGCACAAAAAACAACGATCCAGTTTTAAATGAACAACCTACAGCAGCGGGTCAGCTTAGCCTTACTTTTGATGCAGTACTGGGCAGCAATGACTTTGCACTGAACAAAGATTTTCTACTATCCGGAAAAACCTGGAACTTCAGCCAGTTGAGGTACTGGGTCAGCAATGTGGTGCTGATCAACAGCAAAAACGAAGAATACGCCGTTCCAAATGCTTATTTTCTAATCGAAGAAAACAATGCCGCAGAAACCAACAGTGCTTTTCTATATCCGGCCAATAAAAGAGAAGAAGTTTTGCTCAATGGTATTCCGGCAGGCGACTACAAAAGCCTTAAATTTTCGGTGGGCGTGCCCGAAAAATACAACAATAACCTAAGCTTGCAGGCCGGGGAACTTTCGCAGCTGAACGGTATGACCAACGTTTCCTGGATGTGGGCCACCAGCTATATTTTTTCCTCCCTCAAAGGAAAAGTAACGGAGGGTCCGGCAAGTGTAAAGTTTGCTGTGGAGACTGGTCTGAACAGTAATTTTAAAACCATTAAACTGGATCTGCCTGCTGTTCTGCGTATTTCTTCAGCCAAAACAAGCAGCATTTTACTCCAGGCCGATGTCACAAAAGTAAGCGAAGGCCTGGACCTCATGAGCAGTCCTGTTGTGGGTGCCCAACAGGCCAGTGCAATGAGTACAGTAGCAGAAAATTATGCCTCAAAGGTCTTTACGGTAAAATCTGTTAAATAAAACCAATGAAGGGGAGCGCAAAGGGTACTTTAGTTTTGCTGTGTGTGGTTTTACTATCCGGTTCCTGCAAAAGGCAGGAACCGGACTTGATTCCAGAGGAATTTAAGCTGCATGCCATGCAGATTGAAGTTCCTGAGGGTTTTCCTGCTATAGAACCTGCAGAGGAGAACCCCTTAACAGAAGAAGGTGTAGCCCTTGGGCGGCTCCTTTTTTACGACGTCCGCCTTTCGGGGAACAACCGGATTTCCTGTGCCTCCTGCCATGATCCGGCCCTGGCTTTCAGTGACGGTGTTGCATTGAGTGCCATTGGAGCTTCTGGAGAACAGCTGCACCGCCACGCGCCGGCACTGATTAACCTGGCCTGGGCAAAAAATGGCTTGTTTTGGGACGGTGGCGCAAGCAATCTGGAATCCCAGGCTTTTGCCCCCCTGAGCAGCCCCGATGAAATGTACCAGAACCTCACAGAACTGGAACATGAGCTCAAACAGGTACCCGATTATGTTAACAGGTTTAAACAGGTATTTCAGGCAGAAATCAAATCTGTTTATGTGGTCAAAGCACTCGCTCAATTTGAAAGGACCCTGGTTTCAGCAAAGTCCAGGTACGACCGTTACCAGCGGAAAGCGCCTGGGGTATCCTTTAGCCCAGAAGAAAGCCTGGGCTTGTCTTTGGTAAACCTTAAATGCCGCTCCTGTCATTCCGGTGAACTTTTCACGGACAACAATTACCACAACAACGGCCTTGATCAGGACTTCAGCAACACGCAGTTTGAAGGGCTGTATCAAGGACGTTACCGCATCAGCTACCAGCTTTCGGATTTGGGAAAATACAAAACCCCTACCCTAAGGAATGTGCTTAGAACAGCACCTTACATGCACGACGGCAGGTTATCCACTATAGAAGAGGTCCTGGACCATTATGAGCATGGCGTAAAAACCTACATGACTACCGATCCCTTGCTCAACCAGTGGGACGGAAAACCCGGCATTCCCCTGTCCAGCGCTGAGAAAAAAGCCATTATTGCTTTTCTAGGGACACTCACAGAACCAGAGTTCGGTATCAATCAAAAAATGAACAATCCATTTAATCATTTCAAAAAATGAATCAAAAATTTAACATCCGCAACTGGGCACTTTGCCTGGTTTTATCACTTGGTCTTTTAAGCTGCTCGAAAAAAGAAGAGCAGGCACCGGGCTTTGCAGAAAACAACCTGGCCCCATTGGCCATAGAATTTGACAACATTGTCGCAGACCGTACTTTTTCAGTGAACAACCCCATTTATACAAACGCAGCAGGTGAAAAATTCAGCATCAGCATGCTCCAGTATTTCATCAGTAACATCAAAGTCAGTACGGCCGATGGAAAAACCTACACTGTAAAACAAGACAGCAGCTATTTTCTAATCAATGGTACGGACCGCTCTACCCGTTTTGCAAAAGTCAGGGTCCCTGAGGCCGATTACACCAAACTCACCTTTACCCTTGGAGTGGACAGTTTAAGGAGCACCATGCCCATCGATCAGCGCAAAGGCGTCCTTGATCCGGCAGCCGGGGGAAGCCACGAGGCCGGCGGCATGTACTGGGGCTGGAATGCCGGTTATATTTTTTTCAAATTTGAAGGCAATTCAGCAGTCATTTCCGACGATGTAAACGGTGACCCTACGGGCAAAAAGCAATTCAAATATCATATAGGCGGATTTGGAGGCTACAGCGCCCCGACCATCAACAACCTAAAAACGATCACCATAGACCTCCATACAGCGGGTATTGCAAAAGTCAGAAAAGAAAGGTTTAGCAACATCCATCTTTTTGTAGACATTATGAAGGTATTCAATGGCAAAAACAGCTTTAGCATCGCTACACATCCTAATGTAATGTTCAGTGAGTACAGTGTCGGCATCGCCACCAATTTAACAGAAATGTTCAGGCACGACCATACCGAAAATTAAGCTTATGAATAAGAAACACTGGATGGTAATGGGCCTGCTTGGCCTGTTCATCCTGGCCTGTAAAAAAGACAAGCCACTGCCCGAGCAGATCATTACTTTTCTGGGCTTTGTAAAACCGGTCAACTTCCCCGATCCGGTCTACAATTTTGCAAACAACAAGCCAACTAAAGCGGGTGTAGAACTGGGCAGGGCCTTGTTTTATGAACCAAGGCTTTCCAGAAACAACACCATCAGCTGTGGCTCCTGTCACATCCAGTCTTCTGCCTTTACCCAGCATGGACACGATGTCAGCCACGGAATTGACGACCGTTTGGGGACCAGAAATTCCCCTCCCATTATGAACCTGGCCTGGAACAAGGCATTTATGTGGGGTGGCGGTGTCTATGACCTGGACCTGCAGCCGATCGTTCCCATTACCACCCATGAAGAAATGGATGAGAAACTGGACAATGTCATGAATAAATTAAAGCAACTTCCAAAATACACGTCCATGTTCAAGGCGGCTTTTGGTTCTGAGGAAATCAATACCTCCAGGTTCATGAAAGCTTTATCCCAGTTTATGCTCCTATGCATCAGCAGCAATTCCAAATACGACAAAGTAATGCGTAAGGAAGGCGGGCAGACTTTTAGCCCTGCTGAACAGGAAGGTTATGTGCTTTTTAAAAACAAATGTGCCTCCTGTCATAGCGAGCCCCTGTTTACAGATGGCTCCTTTCGCAACAATGGCCTGGCGCCCAGTGCCATCAATGACCTGGGTTTATATACCGCTACCCTACAGGAAACAGACCGTTATAAGTTTAAAGTACCTTCTTTAAGAAACCTGCAGTACACTGCACCTTATATGCATGATGGCCGTTTTCTGAGTTTATCGGGCGTGCTGGACCATTACCGCTCGGAAGTTCAGGCCACGGCAAACCTGGACCCTTTGCTTCAGAAAGAAAGCCGCAGGGGGCTGGCCCTTTCTGAAGATGAAAAAACAAAATTACTCGCATTCCTTTCAACCCTGAACGACGAGGAGTTTATTAAAAATCCACTTTTAGCAGAACAATAGCCATGAAAAAAATTACCATCAGCTTTTTTATCCTTTTTCTGTCTTTTTTATCCGTAAAGGCCTGTGACATTTGCGGATGTGGCGTTGGCAGTTATTACCTGGGCATCTTACCTGAATTCAACAAAAGGTTCATTGGCTTACGTTACCAGCACAAAAGTCTGAGGACCCATTTGGGTCCTTTTGGAGAAAACACGCCTTTAACCGCTCAGGAAACTTATCAAAGTGCAGAAATCTGGGGCGGCTGGAACATTGGCAATAAGTTCAGGGTCCTGGCCTTTATTCCTTATAATTTTAACCAGCGCAGCAGTCAGACGGGAACAGGAACAAAAAATGGTTTGGGTGATGTGGCCCTGATGGGCTATTATAAACTCTTTGACCATAAAAGCACCGTTGCCGACCGTTTGCTGGTCCAGTCTTTATGGATTGGTGCGGGTATAAAATTGCCTTCAGGAAAGTACGAGCCTTCTGAACGGCTTGCAGTACAGGAATCCCCCAATAATTTCCAGCTTGGAACGGCAAGTACAGATTTCACGCTGAATGCCGCTTATGATGTTCGTTATAACGACCTGGGCTTAAATGCCAATGTCAATTACAAGATCAATACAGCAAACAAATATGCCTATCGTTACGGCAATAAACTCAGTGCCAACGTACTGGCCTATTACAAATTCCGCTTAGGCGAAGGCATAACTGTTGCCCCCAATACCGGTGTGTTGTATGAAACGGCTACTAAAGATGTGGAAGACAAAAAATACAATGTCGCTGTATCCGGGGGCTATTCCCTTTCCCTGGTTGCAGGCTTTGAGATGAGTATAAAAAGAATGTCTTTTGGGGCAAATTACCAGAACGTCAGGGCGCAGGATCTGGCTGGTGGGCGGGCTTATGCCGGGAACCGGATTATGGTGCATACCTCCATTGCTTTTTAAATGCCTATGTAACATTTAAAGTGCAGCAGCTTCTAATAATGATAAGCTTCAGTTTCTTTGCTTATCATTATTAGTTCATGTTCAGATAAAACAAAATTATATGCTGCACTTCAGACATTTTCACAAATCTTATGGCCGGCATACTGTACTAAGTATTGAAAGCAAAACCATATCCCCTGGCATTTACTGGGTTAAAGGGACCAATGGTTCGGGAAAAAGTACTTTACTCAAATCTATTGCGGGCTTCCTTTTTTTTGAGGGAGAAATTCACCTCAACAACATCAGTTTAAAAAAAAACAGCGTCACTTATCGTAAAATCGTCAATTTTGCAGATGCTGAGCCCGTTTTTCCGGATTTTATGACCGGAAGGGAAATGATTGATCTTTTTGTTAAGGCCAAAGGCGGACCAAGGGGGCAGGAAACCTATTTTATAGAAAGTATGCGCATGGCTCCCTATCTTAACGAACCTTTAGGCACCTATTCCAGCGGAATGCTCAAAAAGCTTTCTTTGCTGCTGGCCTTTTTAGGAAATCCGACGCTAATCCTTTTAGATGAACCCCTGATCACGATAGATACCGAATCTTTGAGCGTATTGTACGACTGGATCAGGCTCATGGAACGGGAACAAAAAACCACCTTTCTATTGTCTTCACACCAGGCATTGGACCCTTATGCTTTAGCCGGTGCAAAAGAATTATTCGTAAAGGACCAAACCCTGTCTTAATCCAATGAGCTCCAAACCACTGACAAAAACACTAATGAAAACATTTGCTGCTGGTTTTTATCAGGCAAATGCCGCGATGCTGATCTTCCTGTTTGGCACTGTGGTCATTTATTGTTTTTTCATCAATACCCTTGGCGCAGTTCCCAGCTGGGCATTTACCATCTGGAATCTGGTGATCACTTTAACTTTAGTGAGCAATCCAATGATCATGGGGATTTTTTTCCTGCTTTGTTTTTTTTATGGCTTAAAAAGCCTGCGATATGTATCCGCTCAGCTTAAACTGGGTCAATACCTGTTTCTATATTACAGCAGCAGCAGCTTTCCGTTAGGGGCACAATTTAAAACCTGGTTCCTGGTTCAATTCAAAATTTTTCTCCCGCTTTATATCTACTCTTTTTTTGCTTTACTGATCGGTTTTAATTTCGGTCATTATTTAATCCCGGTGCTGATCCTGCTGTACTTACTTATTTTAAATGCCGTACTTTCTCTTTTGTATGTCCGCATGGTCAACCGCCTGGCTCCTGTTTCTGATAAAAATCTTTTCCGGCTGTTGACCCATACATGGCCTAAACCTCTTTTCTGCCTTTATACCTTCCAGGTGTTCAATAGGTCAAAATTAAGTTATTTGCTCACCAAGGGCATTTCATGGCTGTGTATTACGGCAATGTTTTCCTTGTTTACCGATGCAAAAGATCCTTTGGTCCTGGCGGCAGCCATTATGCTCTCTATGGTCACTGCACATCTGATCCTGCTGTATAATGAATATCGTTTTAATGAAACCCAATTGTATTTTCACTATAATTTTCCCTGCAGTAAAGTGGAATTATTTTTTGGTTTTACCCTCAATTATCTATTGTTAATGCTCCCTGAAGTGGTCTGGTTCATAAAAACATATAGTTTCGCATCCCTGGCTTTGCTTTGTTTCGGTCTGGCCCTGCTTTGTCTGTTCAGGAGTTTACTGTGCTATACCGGATTGAACATAAAAAAATACCTTGTCTTTATCTTTCTGTTGTTTAATGTCATTTTTCTACTGATTTTAAGCCAGTTCACCTGGATACTGGTCCCTTTTATTTTTCTGGCGGCCTACCTGATCTACAGCAGAAATTATTTAAATAAAATTTTACTAAATTGATTCCAGGCAATTTTAAAATACTGGCTTTCAAATTGTTTTATCCGGCATGCATATCAACAGCAAAAAACTTAAAGAATTTCTTCATCAAAAATTTGAACAGGTCGAAAACATCGAGCATATTGCCGATGGCTGGTGGTCCCAGGCCTTTAAATTTGAGCATGGCAAAAAAGCATTTGTCATCCGGATCAGTAAACACCTGATGGATTTCCAGAAAGACATTTTTGCGTACCGGAATTTTAACAGCCCTGAAATCCCTGTCCCTGAAATTATGGAAACGGGCCATTTTTCTGAGCAGCTCTATTATTGTATTTCTGCCTTTTATCCTGGTACGCCTTCTGACCAGACCGATCTTGATGCCCATCCTGCTCTTGGATCAGAAATTTTAAAACCCCTTGAACAGATCCATCGGCTGGATACATCGGCTTTTAGAGGTTGGGGATTTACTAATGAGCAGGGAAATGGTTTGTTTGAAAGCTGGGAAGCTTATTTATCTGCTATTCATAACTACAAATATCCGGTTTGCTGGAAAGAACTGGCTAAAAATACCTGGCTGGATGCCGAATTGTTTAAAAAACTCATCCGGCAAATGGAGGATCTTTACCCTTATCTGCCAAAGGAAAAACAAGTGCTGCATGGTGATTATGGATTTGACAACATCCTGATCAATAAGAACTATCAGGTCACTATGGTACTGGATTGGGCGGAGATGCTTCTGGGAGATGCACTTTATGATTTAATCCATATGAATGAACCCTGGATAAAAGATTCAGGACAAATCGATTACCTTTCGGCCTGGTTAAAAGAAAAAGAATCCCAAAAAATTGAAGTGCGAAACCTTCACGAAAGAATACGTTGTTATCAAATCCACTATACCTTATTTCACCTCCACATTCATACCTCCAGAAAAGAAGAAGAAGACTATCACCAAATCGCTTCCTGGGCAAAGAAGCATTTCTAACAATCAGGGTTTGGTGCTCTTTTGTTTCTCTTTTTCCTGTTGCTGGGCTTTATCAATGGAATGCGATTTGTGAATGTCATTGTCCTTTTCGGCCTGCGCAGAAAGTGCAGCATAATATTTGTGAAGCACATCCAGCTCCAGTTCGGTGAGGTCTTCTATATCGACCATTCTGTTGCTGGCATACCTGCTTGCCGCAATCAGCTCATTTAACTTCAACTGTATGGCTTTTCCATCTTTGTTCTGAGATTTTTGAATTAAAAAGACCATCAGGAAGGTAATTATCGTTGTACCGGTATTAATCACCAGTTGCCAGGTATCTGAATAATGAAATATCGGACCTGAAATGGCCCAGATCAGGATAACGGAAGCTGCGATACCAAAGGCTGCAGAACTGCCGGTCCAGCAGGTAATTTTATCGGCTATCCGTTCAAAACGGTTTTCCTTTTTTCTTTTCATGGCGCTCTATTGATTTCAGGTTTATACCAACTGTTTTACAAGATTTAATAAGACTGGCCTTTAGTCGCCCGGCCAGGTTTTGAAGTTTAACAAAGCCGGCAGTCTTTTGTTTTCCCTCCTATTGGCAAATGATCCGGCTGATCTGGCGGAGTATTGAAAACTGAGGGTTAAAAAAGTTATGATGTAGCGTTTTACCTGCCTTCGGCGTTTTATAAATAAAACAGATTGGTTGCGGCAGTAATTTTATCTGAAATATAATACGGGATCTGATTAGGTCTTACAATTATTATTCTGCATATTTAATATTAATTTTTTATAAAATCCGGCCATGAGTACTTTCCATTTCTATAAAAAAACAGTGTTAAAAGCAATCCTGGTTTTAGTTGCACTGCTTCCTTTTTGTTTTGTCGCTACTGCTGCCGGCTTGTCTATTTCTGAGGCTAAGTCTATCGCTCCGGGGCCCTTCGAAGAAGTGACCAATGCCATTCGCAAGGGCGATGCGGAAAGCTTATCACGTTATCTTGACCAAAATATAGAGATCACCATTTCCGGTACCTCCAACGCTTATACTAAAGCAAAGGCAAAGGCGCTGCTGATCGATTTTTTTGCCAAAAACCAGGTAAAATCCTTTGAACTGATCCACCAGGGCCAGGGAGGAGGAGGTTCCCGTTATGGCGTTGGTACGTTGAACACATCCACAGGCCCGGTGAGGCTTTCCTTTTTTCTGCAAAATAAAGATGGCAGTATGGTGCTCAATGAACTGCGTTTCGAAGGCAAATAGCCAGTGTATCTTTGATTTCTGTTTGATCAAAATGACGGCAATAAACTGTCGGGCAACAATTTAACATAAAAACCTCCGTTAATACTGTATAACTTTGGGGATTAAAGTTTAAACAACACACAAATTTTTATTGTTTACAATGAGAAAAAGCCTTTTTGGAATAGCCTGGTTATTGATGTTTTTGTGTTCTGCAGCAACAATAGCCTGGAAACCTGTGGTGCAGGAACAGACTCAATTTCATGCCTTTGAAGACACTTTGTACCATAATTATGTAAAAAATATTTACGACAGTGCCGGTCTTGCCGGCTATGGACTGGAGCTTGGTGTTTTCGAAAAAGCAATGACGGGTTACCTGAATTTAAAAAATTCAGGACAGCTGAGCCTAAGCAAACCTGTTTTAAGCATTGTTGATTTTGATCAAAGCAGCACCAGGAAACGCCTGTGGATCATTGACCTTGAAAAAAAAGAATTGCTGATGAATACCTGGGTAGCCCATGGTCAGCGCAGCGGTGCAGATGTGGCGACCAGTTTCTCCAATAACAACAATTCCCTGCAAAGCAGTGTGGGTTTTTACGTTACCGCGGAAACTTATTACGGGCAGCATGGAATTTCATTAAAACTTGATGGAATGGACGAAGGGTTCAATTCAAATGCCCGCAGCAGGTCTATTGTCGTTCATGGAGCAGCCTATGTGGGCCAGCAAAGCATTCAGGTATTGGGGCGACTGGGGCGCAGTCAGGGATGTCCGGCTGTTCCTGCCGAACTTGCAGGCAGTATTATTCATACCATTCAGGGAAAAACCGTTTTATTTATTAATGCAAACGATGGGAAATACAGTTCCAGATATTTAAATGAACACCAGGCCGCTATGCTGGCGATGAATACCGCTTCAATGACAAAAGTAGCGGATAGTGTTTAACCGGCCTTACAAATCCAGCCTATAGCGAAGCGTAAGCCCAAAACCACCTGGTCTGAACTCCAGGCTACGCAATAGATTTAGTTCGGGTTTCCAATCAACTGCAATCATTACAGGATATTGAGGAAAAGTATACTCAAGGCCTGCAATTGCCTGGGTACCGAAAAACGCTTTACTGCCAAACCTGGCATAAGCACCGGCGCCTAAAAATGCCTGTAAAGGCATATCCTCTATTCCAAAATGTTTTTCTACCAGCAAGGCTATTCCCCCGGGGCCAGAAAAACTGAGCATTCCAGAAACGGCCAGTTTGGGCGCGATAAAATACCTCGCGGTTACAGAAGTACCAATATTGGCATTGCCCAGGCCCAGACGGAAGCCAGCATCAATATGATGACCAGGCTCTTGCGCAAAAGACCTGTTCATTAAAAACAATAAAAAGAAGGGTAAGATTTTAAAAGATTTAACCAGCATAGCAATTTAACAGCATAAAAATAGAACCGCCCGCCCACAGTTTAGTGCAGTCATAGGAAATCGGGCGGAGCGGTTCTGGGCACATTTAATATTACACTAAGAATATGGGCACCACCCCATATGCTTCAAAAACATCATTTCAAAACTAAACATTTCGTTCAAAGCCTTTTGAAACATTATACCAACTCCTCCCGATATTCTACAAAAGTCCAATTTCAAAGCTATGTTCCTAAAGGTCACCCAAAACCATCGGTTCTTTTTAAATGCTATTGAGCAGTTCAGCTTACGCACAGAGCTGTTTGAAACAAAGAGCAGAATATAATACAGTGATAACTATAATTTTACACTGGCGCAAGAATTTTGCCTGCTGTTAGTTCAGTTGGAATTTAAACTTATCCATGACCAGGAATGAAATACTTATTAAACACCATAGCGACCCTCCTTTTTGTGAGCTGCAGCGCAAGCAGCCTTATGGCACAGCAAGACACGATCCAATATGTCGTTCCTGGCCGGACCAACAGCCTTGAACAACAGCACAAACCTTATGTAATCTTAATTTCAGCCGACGGTTTCAGGTATGATTACGCCAAAAGATACCAGGCAAATCATCTGCTCGAATTAAGCAGTAAGGGCGTCACGGCAGCAGCTATGCTTCCCTCCTTCCCCTCTGTCACCTTTCCCAATCACTATACGTTGGTTACCGGGCTGTATCCCTCCCATCATGGTTTGGTTTCCAATACCTTTTACGATCCTAAGCGGAATGAAAAATACAATATGAGTGCAAAAGATAAAGTCCGCGATGGCAGCTGGTATGGTGGAACTCCCTTGTGGGTATTGGCCGAACAACAGCAAATGTTAAGTGCAAGTATGTTTTGGGTAGGTTCAGAAGCCGATATTAAACAGGTAAGGCCGACCTATTATTACAATTACAATGACCATCTTCCGCTTTCACAAAGAATCAAAACCGTTCAGGACTGGCTTAACCTCCCCCAGGAAACACGGCCACACCTGATTACCTTTTATCTTTCAGAAACAGATCATGCGGGCCATAGCTATGGGCCCCTTTCCAAAGAAACCCAGCAGGCGGTAAAGACTGTAGACTCTGTTGTTTACCAGCTGACAGAAGCGGTTAAAAGTACGGGCCTTGCCGTAAACTTTATTTTTGTTTCCGACCATGGCATGACCGCCGTAGATACTGCACATCCCTTGCCTGTTCCTTCCATTATTGACCCCGAAAAATTCAGGGTCATTTCTTCAGGAACCATGCTGGACATCCGGGCTAAAAACCCATTGGACATTCCCGGCCTGTACCAGCAGTTGAAAGAAAATGCCCAGGACTTTCAGGTTTATCTCAAAACTGACATGCCTGAACATTTTCATTATGGTGTCAAAGACGATGTTTACAACCGGATCGGAGATATTTTACTGTTTTCCAACTGGCCTAAGGTTTTTTCAGCCAAAAAACCTGGCCTGGGCTACCATGGCTTTGATCCACAGGAGGTGAAAGACATGCAGGCCACTTTTATGGCCTGGGGACCGGCTTTTAAAACTGGGTTAAAAATAGACACCTTTGAAAACGTTCAGGTTTATCCCCTGATTGCAAAACTCCTTGGACTTTCCCTTAATGAAAAAATTGACGGAACCTTGCAGACATTAGGCCCTGTTTTAAGATAAAAAAGACACTGAAATTTTCATAAAATTAAAATATTATACGAAACCTTATAAAAAAAAGACAAAAGTTATTTTGACTTATCCTCATTCTTAAAACCAGGTGCTATCTTTAATCGTCAAATAAAGAAGCGCACTCCATGGGTATTCTGTCACCAAGCCAGGACATTAAATCATTCCGTTTGTTTGGAATATGTTTTTTTCTCATTGTCTTAAATGGCTATTTTTTCCAGTTCATGGCCAGTTGTTTTTTTCCTGAGCTTCAGGGTGCACCATTTACAGAAAAAGACAGTAAAATATTTGTACTGGCGGCCGGTTGCCTGTTTGGTCCTTTGCTGGAAACCTTGCTCTTTCAGGTATTGCCAAACCAAATTTTAACCCGGACCGGTATAAACAACATCTATGTGCTCTGGATTTTTCCGGCACTCCTTTTTGGTGCTTTCCACCATTACAATTTGCTTTACATCACAAGTGCATCCTTAGGTGGATTGATTTTCAACTATTTATACTTAAAAAGCAAATCAAATCCCAAACATGCTTTTCTATCTGTAGCCCTGCTGCACAGTCTGTATAATTTATATGGCTTTCTTCTTGTAAAGTGATTTTGTATTTTGCACAAGTCGAAATACATTTTATCATTTAAGCCCCTGTTTCATGGAATTATATTATTCTTTTTCTGTACTGATTGTCCTCGCTTCTTTTTTTGCTTATTTAAACCTCAGGTACTTAAAGTTACCCTCTACAATCGGTATTATGATTATTGCCATGGTGACGTCCATTTTAATGGTGGTTACCGGAAATTTATTTCCAAAAACTTTTGGACATTTTTCGACCCTGCTCCAGGACGTAGACTTTACCGAAGTGCTGATGGGCGCCATGTTAAATTTTCTGCTGTTCGCCGGTGCAATTCACATCAACCTGAAAGACCTTAGGGAACAAAGGGGCCCTGTGATTATCTTTTCTACGGTAAGTGTCGTCATTTCAACTTTTGCAATTGGTTTTATCCTGTTCTATACCGCTCCGCTGCTTGGTATCGAATTGCCATTTATATTTTGCCTTTTATTTGGCGCCTTGATTTCCCCTACCGACCCTATTGCCGTGATGGGTGTTTTAAAAGAAGCTAAAGTCCGTAAATCATTGGAAACCAAAGTAGCTGGCGAATCTCTTTTTAATGATGGTGTGGCTGTAGTTATTTTTGCTGTTATCCTTCAGCTTGCAGAAGGCAGTGCAGTAGACGTTTCTTTTGGTCATATTTCCTGGCTGTTGGTTAAGGAAGCGGCAGGTGGCTTTTTACTCGGTGCTTTACTGGGGCTTGGCGCTTCCAATGCCATGCGAAAAATTGACGACTATAAGGTATCGGTACTCATTACCCTTTCGGTGGTTATGGGCGGTTACCTGATTGCCCATGCCATGCACATTTCGGGCCCGCTAACCATGGTTGCCGCAGGAATTGTGATTGGAAATTACGGAAAAAGGACTGCCATGTCGGATACCACTAAAGATTACCTCAATAAATTCTGGGAGCTGATTGATGAGATCCTCAATGCAATCCTTTTTCTTTTTATCGGTTTTGAACTGCTGATTATCCAAAATGTGACCACCTACTGGCAAATCGGTCTGGTGAGTATTCTCATTGTTCTGTTTGCGCGTTTCATCTCTATTTATATTCCGGTCATCCTGATCCCTTTTAAAAATAAATTCAGCAATGGCACCATTAAGGTATTGGTTTGGGGAGGACTCAGGGGCGGTGTATCTATTGCCCTGGTGCTTTCCATGAATGAAGGTCCTTACAAGTCTATATTGGTGGCCGTGACCTATTTTGTAGTGGTCTTTTCTATTATTGTACAGGGCCTGACTGTAGGCAAAGTTGCAACAAGGGTCCTCTCCAAAGAAGAGGAATAATCCCCCCTAGATTGTCGCATTCACCCAGCTTCTTTTTCAAATGGCAGCCGTATATTTACAGAAACTAAAAGAACAATTGAAAAACTATGGAAACATCCGAAAAAACAGTAATAACTATTGAAGCTACGGTAAACGCTCCTGTAGAAAAGGTTTGGGAATACTGGAATGCACCGGCACACATTACCCAGTGGAGCTATGCATCAGAAGACTGGCATACCCCATACGCCGAAAATGACCTGCGCACCGGTGGTGCCTTTAAATCGACTATGGCTGCTAAAGATGGCAGCATGAGTTTCGATTTCGGCGGAATTTATGATGAGGTTCAGCAGCACCACAGCATTAAGTATACCCTTGGCGATGCCAGAAAGGTGGAGATTCTATTTGAGCCCAATGGAAATTCAACTAAAATCACTGAAAGTTTTGAAGCAGAGTCTACAAATCCGGTAGAAATGCAACAGGGCGGCTGGCAGGCCATTCTGAATAATTTTAAAAAATACGCAGAATCTAAGATCTAAACTATAATCCTAAAAAAGGCCTGATGATCATCAGGCCTTTTTTAGGATTAATTATTCATATTTAAGTGCATCCACCGCATTCGCTTTGGCAACTTTAAAGCTTTGCAGGCTCACTGTAAGTAAAGCAATGGTCAAAGACATCAGGGCTGCCAATGCAAAAGGCATGGCAGAAACCGAAATTTTATAATCGTAACTCTTCAACCAGTTGGTCACCAAAATAAAAGCAACCGGGAAGGCAATGAGGTTGGAAAGAAATACGAGTTTAATGAAATCCGTGTTCAGTAAAATCAAAATACTTTTAAGATCTGCACCCAGTACTTTTCGGATACTGATTTCTTTTTTGCGCTGTTCGGCCATATACAAGGCCAGCCCCAGTAGTCCCAGACAGGAAATAAAAATGGCGAATCCGCCAAAGAAATTTGACAAAACACTCAAAAGTCTTTCTGCTTCAAGTTTACCGGATAGGTCTGCATTCACAAAGGACAATTCAACCGGATATTCAGGATTAAGACTTTGACAAATGTCTTTGATCTTGTTAATAGAAGCGCTTAAGTTCTGAGCAGGATTTAACCTTAAAAGCAGGGTTTTATTATCCGACTTACTGTAATAAAAGAATGTAGGCGGTGATTTAAGCCCCAGGTTTTCATTGGAATAATTTTTCAGCACCCCGACAATGGTTAAAGGCGGGTTGTTATCACCCAATCGGACCTGTATGCCCACCGGGTCTTTTATACCCATTTTATCTGCCAGCGCCTGGTTGATCAAAATGGAGCTCGAGGTATCTGCAACGAATTTTGGAGAAAAGTCCCTTCCCTTTACAATTTCTGCACCTATGGTTGAGCTAAATTCATAACCTATACTTCTGTAATTAATAACAGAGTTGTCGTTCTTTTCTTTGCCAGGCCAGCTAAAATCACCTGTAATGGAACCATCCTTTGTAAATCCCTGGGCAAATTCCGAAGAAGAGCTAATGGCACCGGATTTTTTCAGTTCATCTTTTAACAATTCCAGTTTCGCCGGTTTTTTCCATTCTCCTTCCAAATCCATTTGTACAAGGTTATCCGGTGCAAAACCCAGGGGCTTGTTCTTCATGTATTGGGTTTGGGTGTAAACAATAATGGCACAGATGATCATACAAATAGACAAACTGAACTGCAACACCACTAAAATTTTACGGACTGGCAAGGACGATTTCCCGGTGCCTATAGGACCTTTCAAAACCTTCACAGGTATAAAGGAAGACAGATAAAAAGCAGGGTAACTTCCGGCCAGAAATCCTGTTAGTAAAATTAACCCTGCCAAAACCATCCAAATCTGATAAGATCCATAACTAATGCTCATGGAAATATTCAGTAAATTATTAAAGTATGGCAGCGCCAGTTCCAGCAGTCCAAAAGCGAGCAATACCGCCATCATCGAAATCACCATGGATTCTAAAATAAACTGACCAACCAGTGTTTGCCTTCTGGATCCCAATGCTTTACGTATCCCTACTTCACGGGCCCGTTTTTCGGACCTTGCGGTAGAAAGGTTCATGTAGTTTATGCAGGCAATCAGCAAAACACAAAACGCGAGGAATAAAAACAATCTGACCTGGTCGATTCTTCCTCCTGTTACCTTACCATTAGAAAAATCGTTATAGAGATGAAATTTAGTCAGAGGGAACAAAAAAGCCTCTAGTTGTGTGTTAGGGTCATTTGATTTAATAATTTTTCGTAAAGCCGCATCTGCAGCATCAAACTGGTTTTTGTCTTTGAGTTTAAAAAAAGTCCAGCAGGTGATGGTTCCCCAGCCACGGTTTTTTATTTCAGGGTGTTCCTGTTCATAGAATGACCAGCTCAGTAAAGCATCATATTGTATGCTCTGGTTTTTGGGCTGATCTTTGACCACCGCACTCACCTTGAGCAGTTTTCTTCTGTCAAATTTAAGGGTCTGTCCCAATGGGTTTTCATTTCCGAACAGCTTCTTCGCTGTAGATTCCGTTAACACGACGGACTCCGGGGTGCTTAAAGCCGATTTGGCATCACCGTAAACATAATCATAGTTAAAAACCTGAAGAAAGGAAGGATCGACGCTAGGCGCGTTCAGTTTAAAATTCTGATGTTCATGGCTAAACAGCTTGTTGTCCTCGCCACTCATGGCCATTCTTGTCGCATTTTCAATGGCTGGGATGCTTTGCCGGGCCGCGTCCGAAAGTTTATCCGGATTGGCAATCGTGGTGGCAATCCGGCCGTTAATGTTCAGGTTTATTCTCGAAACATAAATCCGGTCTTTATCCTTAAACTGCTTATCATAACTCCACTCATAATTGACATACAGCAATAACAATAAACAACAGGCCATCCCTAAAGCCAGTCCGCCAATATTAATGAAAGAGAAACCCAGGTTTTTTCTAAGGTTCCTTAGCGCAATTTTAAGATTGATTAAAAACATAAATGTGAATTTACATTGGGAAGTCGAATAACGTGCCAGCTCAAAAATAAAGTAAAAAAGTGCATCTATTGCCTAAAAACTTAATCAGCCGACCTAAAACTGTTCATTAACGGACAACAGGATGTTCGCATGCGAACAAAACTGCAGCAGCATCGTAAAAGTAAAAATCTAGCGCTGAAATGTCCATATCTGAACATCAACTGTTCGATACTGCACAGAAACAAAAGAAACAAATGCGTAATTTATCCAAAAACGCCACATCTGGAATACATTTGCATTATGGCACAGCATTGGTATGAGCCGCATCGGCTTACAGAAAATAAAACCAAGCATAACATGTTCAAACTTAATCTGAAAATAGCATTGCGTAATATTCTGAAGAACAGGGTTTCTTCTTTTATAAATGTTACCGGACTCGCCATCGGACTGGCTGCCAGTCTGATGTTATTGCTGTATGTATCCTATGAACTGAATTTCGATAAACATTCAAAAGATTCAGATCATGTATATATCGCAATGTCAAATGTCAAAGATGAGAGCGGAAAAATTGCCGTTACTTTCGATGGGACCCCAACGGCCTTTTCACCGGTAGTAAAACAGGGCATCCCTGAAGTCCGTTATATTTCCAAAATGAATTACGGGGCTAAAAGGCTCATCGCTTATGGAGAGAACACTTTTAAAAAACAGGCTAAATTTGCCGAACCTGACTTGCTTAAAATATACGATTATGAATTTATTGCGGGTAACCCTAAAACAGCTCTTGCCCAACCAAAATCAGTGATCCTGACCGAAAGTACGGCAAAAACACTTTTTGGAACAAACCAGGCCCTTAATAAGTCAGTAAAATTTGAGAATCAAGAGGACTTAACGGTAACCGGGGTCATTAAGGACCTTCCGGAAAACAGTTCCAATAAATTTGATTTTTTAATGCCCTGGTCTTTTTATGAAATGGTTAATGAAAATGCAAGGGACTTAAACTGGAGCAACTACAGTTATATTACGCTCCTGATGCTCCGCCCGGACGCGGATGTAAACCTGGTCAACCAAAAACTCAGTAACCTGGTCAAACGTTATCAGGACATCAAATTCAGTCAGCCGCAGTTTCTTTTTCCTTTGAGCAAATTACATTTACACGGAAAATTTGAAGCCGGTAAAAGTGTGGGCGGTGCTATAGAACAAGTTTGGCTTTTTATTGGTCTTGCTTTTGGAATATTAATGATCGCCTGTGTAAACTTTATGAATATGGCCACTGCAAAATCAGAAAGGCGCAGCAAGGAAGTGGGCATCAAAAAGACCATTGGCGCAACCAGAGGGTCACTGATTGCTCAATTCCTTATAGAATCTGTTTTACTTAGCCTGTTTAGCATTGTCATTGCGCTTGCCCTGGTAGAGGCCTTTTTGCCTTCGTTCAATAGTTTGCTGAACATTAAAATGGAAATTACGTATTTTAATATCTATTACTGGGTGGCACTGTTGGGCATTGTACTGTTGACAGGGCTGGCAGCCGGCAGTTATCCCGCATTTTATCTTTCTTCATTTAATCCGGTCCAGGCCTTAAGAAAAAAGGTCTCCGCCTCTGGTTTGTTTTCCATCAGCATCCGGCAACTGTTAATTATTGGCCAGTTCTGTTTTACCGTTCTGCTGATCATCTCCACACTGGTGATTTATAAGCAAATACAGTACATTAAAAATAAGCCGCTTGGTTCTGACGTAAATACATTGGTTGAAATGCCGCAGGACGGAATGCTGGTCCAAAAATATGATTTACTGAAAACCAGGTTACTCGCCTCCGGGGCAGTCACCAGTCTGTGCCAGTCTTCAGAAAGCCTGATCCACCACAATTCTTTTTTTAAAAATGCAGAATGGCCGGGAAGTACCCCTGCCCAACGCAATATTATGTTTAACAGGGTAGCCACAACCTACGATTTTATCAAAACGAATGGGTTAAAACTTCTTAGCGGAAGAGATTTCTCCCTACAACATGCTTCAGATTCGGTTGCTGTCCTTGTCAGTTCATCGGCAGTTAAAACCATGGAACTCAAAACCCCCATTGGGACCAGCATCAAAATAGGCGGCCAGGACAAGACCATTATAGGTGTTTTTGAAGATTACGTATGGGATTCGCCTTACAAATCCAGTACCCCTCTGTTCATCTATTTCAATAAGGAAAATACAGGTACCATTACCATGCGCCTCAACCCGGAAAACAACCTTCACCAAAACATAGAAACCATTACAAAAATCAGTAAAGAATTAAATCCCTCCTATCCCGTAGAACTTCGTTTCACCAATGAAGTGTATGAAATGACCATGGAAAAGGAACAAAGGTTGGGGACATTGTCCAATATTTTTGGCGGTCTGGCTATTTTTGTGTCGTGCCTGGGCCTCTATGCACTGGTTGCTTTCAGCGCAGCACAAAGGACCAAAGAATTTGGTATCCGTAAAGTCCTCGGGGCTTCTGTGACAAACTTAATGCAATTGTTGTCCTGGTCATTTTTGAAACTGATTTGCATTGCAATTTTCATCACGGTTCCTTTTGCTTATTACATGATGAACAAATGGCTTCAGAATTTTGAATACCACACGAATATTTCCTGGTGGCTTATTGCAGCAGCTTCCGCCGGTACTTTAGCCATTGCCCTGATGACCCTAAGTTATCAGGCCTATAAAAGTGCGGTATCCAATCCTTCTGAAGCCCTTAAATATGAATAGCTGATTTGTAGGGCTTACAGCTTAATTTCAAACAGACAAGCAGGGACACCATGATAATGATCTGGTAGCCCTGTTGTGTCTTTTAAATCAAACATACCCAGAAAATCAAAACCAGCATTTTTGTAATGTTCAATCAGTTTTAAATTTTCGCCCAGGGTATCCAGACGCACA
This sequence comes from Pedobacter nutrimenti, assembly GCF_003208655.1. Classification (GTDB taxonomy): domain Bacteria; phylum Bacteroidota; class Bacteroidia; order Sphingobacteriales; family Sphingobacteriaceae; genus Pedobacter; species Pedobacter nutrimenti. The sequence goes on from NZ_QKLU01000001.1 coordinate 1,019,591, forward strand.
TAATCTTTTCCCTGGTCCCTGGCATATTCTTTTGCCCAATGAACAATTCTGGCCACAAAATTTTCACCTCTGAAATCCGGGTTGGTTGCAATCCGGTGAATATACAGGGCCTTATCTTCATTTTTTTCTTCCCAGATCTGCTCATCTGTAAAAGTCGTGGCCCAAATACAGGCGGTCTTTCCGTCAATACTTAGTTTCCACTGCCGATTCTGGGAAATTTCGGTTTCTATGAGCTCTCTTTCAAATTCCGGCCAAACCACTACCTTTTGCTTTGATTTCTGATAGTCAGAGGCAATTTTATACAGCCGAAAAATCTCTGTCACATCCTGTGCATTACTGTTTTCTATGTTCATATTGATCATTATTTTCTGCCGGTAAATTTAAAACAGTCCGCAGTGCCCCAAAACCCGGAACTTGCTCTATTATCTCCCCTGGTTCATCACTGTTAGTGCCTGGGCAGGTGAAGACAGGTACAATTGATAAAACTGTTCTGTTCCAGCCACACGGATTTCAAACTGATCCTTTTCCAGAGCGGCCATAAATTCATCGGCCACCTGGAAGGCCGGAATTCCGGTATGCCCGTCAATGCTGGCCGAAAATTCTGTATTCACCAAAGGCGGCATCAGTTCAAATACTTTTATACCCGTTTCCTCAAGGCTCAATCTCAAAGACTGACTGTAAGAATGCAAGGCGGCTTTACTTGCAGCATAAGTTGCCAGTCTGGCCCCCGGGGCAAATGCCACAATAGAAGACACCATCACAATTGCAGCTGCCGGCTGTTGTTTCAATAAGGGCAGTAATTTTTCATTCAACCTGATGACAGAAAGGTAATTGGTCAGCATTTCAGCGCCAGCTTTTTCAAAAGTATCGTTATCTGTCTGAAGATTTCTCAAAAAAGCCGTCCCTGCGTTGTTGATGATCATATTTAGTCCGCTAAAGTCGCTGCTGATCCTTGCCACCAGCCCTTCTACATCTGCCGCGTGGGAAACATCGGCAACAATGGGCGTCACCTGCCCCAACTTCCCGGCAGCTTTTTCCAGTTTGTCTTTATTGCGCCCGGTAATAATCACATGGTTACCTTTGGCAGATAATTGTTTGGCCATTTCAAATCCGATTCCAGCACTTCCGCCGGTAATCAATACGGTATTTTGCGAAGTTTTCATTTTACATGCTATTAAATACAATCTGTTCCTGTGCCTTTCTTTAGGCTGAAACAGTGCACAATAGTAGGTATTAAAATATACCGAATGGTATTTTATATGTAAAATTAAAATCTTTGAAACCCTCCTTTAGTGCACAAGCGAGGGAAGACCGGCGCAGTAGTCTTTATAATCCAGGTTTACCTGGGCAGCATACTGCTCGGCATAGTCCAGTAAAGGCTTTTGCCAGTCCTTTCTGCGGGCAAAGGCAATCAACTCCCCATTGGGCACCGATCCTTGTATACCACTGCTTCGCAGCTGAGCCGAGGCCGTCAGTACAGCCATGTCCATCAGAACACACTTCATATCCTTCAAATTGCGGGCAAGAACTTCTAAATTAATTTTATCGGCAAAAGGCTGCATTTCCTGAAGTACAAAATCATCACCTTTAAAACGACTGGTGCTCAATAAAGCGGGGGAAACATTTTGCATCCGGTATTTTATAGTGATCATCCTTTCTGCTTCAGTTTTCCAACCTGGCTGGGGATTTTTGTTATAGGGCTTCAAAGAGGAAGCCACTCCCTGCTTCAATTCCAACAACAAAAACTTGTTCTTATTTTTCAGGCCCTGTAAAAGGAACATATAGCGTTTCAATCCTATACTTCCAGTACCGGCAACGCGAAAAGCGGCATCTTTGACCACGTATTTATTTGGCCAGGATTCTGTTTTTTTTATCCAGCTGCCCAGATGCCCGATCAATTCCTCTTTAAGTTCTTTTTCGAGTTTAAAATGGGTCAGGTTGTCAATTTTAATGCGCAGGTCTTTACCGGCCACATCAGCAACCTTTTTAATCAGCTCCTTTTCTTTTCTTTTTTCCACCCTGCTGAGAAAATCCATTACAATGCCATCCGCTGTTCTGGGATCAATGGATATCGCTTTGCCACTGCCCAGGGTTTCTATATATTTATCCAGAAACAACCCGCTCATTTTTACAGCCGCTGATTTCTTTAGTTTAAGCGTACCAAAAGCGACATATATACTGGTCAGGACCCGGGCCAGCTCCCAGTTTAAAGGTGAAAGCATTGATTCATCAAAATCGTTCAAATCAAAATATACCTGCCTGTTGTTTCCTCTGAAGCTTCCGAAATTTTCCAGGTGCAAATCCCCACAAATCCAAACCAAAGGAGAAGAAGGAAACGATTTGGCTTTAACCAAATCCTGATAAAAAAGATGACAGGTACCCCTGAAAAAACGAAAGGGGCTTTCGGCCATCGCTTTATATTTTAACTGAACTTTATCTGGCAAAAGGCCCGAATTGAATTTTTCTATCCGCTCTATAATTGTGCTCATTTTTTTTAGTTTTTGTATATCGCAACAATAAAAAATCAGTATTACCAGTTAAAGGACCTCACTCCGGGCTGGTCCAGCAACCAATTGTTAAATTCGGTCAGTTGATCGCCATTACCGGAAACCTGAGCTTCCATAATAATCTGTTCTTCACTGCGCTGCAATTTAACATTGATGGCCTTGAGTTTCTGGATCCCTATTTCCATTTGGACCTGCGTCATGATCATGCGGTCCTGCAATACAATTCTGTAATCCCGGTGCTGAAAATGAAAATCAAGCCAAAACTGGATAAAATCGAGTGCATAAAGGATAAACAAAGCAAGGACCAGTGAAATTGCTGACAAGGTGTATTCGCCGATGCCAATAAACATTCCAATCGCCGCTGCAATCCATATCGAAGCAGCTGTTGTAATTCCCGAAACGGAAATGTTGTTCCTGAAAATAACCCCCGCCCCCAGAAAACCCACACCGGTAATTACATTCGCAGCGATCCTGTCGCGGTTGTCTTCTACTCCAAGTAAATAAGAACAGAGGGTAAAAATCGTTGAGCCAAAACAAATCAGCGCCAGGGTGCGAAAACCTGCTGATTTCCCCCGGATTTCTCTTTCCAATCCAAGAATACAACCACAGGCCACCGACAAGGCGATCTTAAGAATTTCGTTTCCGTAAATATCAGACGAATGGGACAGGATCGAATGAGCAGACATATGTAAAAGATGCTAAGTACCTAAAGATAAATATACTTAAAATTAACATCATATTTACCTCGGGTCCCTGCAATTCTATACCGTCAGGCCATTGGTATCCGAAGTCAGGACTTCGCTCATGTAATCAAAAAATGGTCGCATCTGTTGAAAAGTAAGGTCTGCCTGTTCTAAAAAAGAAGCACTGAAAACCTCTTCATCTGAAAAAGGACGGACCAATAAGAACTGCTTATAGCGCAGCAAATCAACAGCTTCATTTTGCGGGTCAAAACCTTTGGGTACCGTTTTGAGTTGTTCTCCTTTAAGACTTCCGAAAGTTTTAACAAAAGCCTCACTCTGGATGATGTTCCTTAATGGGGCAGCATCAAAAGAAATGTCATCCCTGATTAATTTTAAATCTTTAGGCTCAGGGCCCCAAAAACCTCCGGCAATAAAGCTATTACCCGGCCCGAGATGAAAATGATAGCCCCCCCGGCGGTACTGGGTGGCCCTCCGGAAACTACCGCTCCAGTGTGTTTTATAGGGTGTTTTATCATTGGAAAACCGCACATCCCTGTAAATACGGTACAGGCTCTTTTTTCCAGAAGGCGTCTCTATCACATCATGGACAGAAAGTTTTCGCAGCAGGGCCTCTGCAAAATTTTCTATATCCCCTAATTCCTGCTGATAAGCCTGTTTATGCGCTGTAAACCATTCTTTATCGTTGTTTTCTTCAAGTGCTTTCAGAAAAGCAAAATTCGAAGGGAATATTTGTGGTACAGCCAGAGGTTCAGACATCATATTTTTACGGATTTAAAAAAGAATACCCTGGCGTAAAGATAAGGGCAATTTCCATTCAAAACCATCATCATTAAATTTATTCTGCAAAGCCGGCCCGGCCCTTATTCATGTAAAACCAAAATGGCTTTAATGGATTTGTTCATGACCTGGTTCACTGTACTCCTGTTGAAGATCCTGTACAACATATTGTGATGGTGTTTGACCACACACAGGATATCTGTTTTATTGCTTTCTATAAAGTCCATAATGCCATCTGTTGTATTGCTGTGGCTGATGTAATTAAAGACCAGGTGAGTGTCCTTAAAAATGGTTTCCAGAGCCTTTTCACCTGTGGTTACGGGCGGCATATCTGGTTTTTCCATCACATTGAGCACATGCAGTTCTTCAGATCCGAAAGCAAAAATCACTTCTTTTAAAATACTCACGTCTATCACTGAAAGCTGCGTCGAAAAATCGGTGGCCAGGGTAATGACCGGGTTTTTAAAAGGTTTGCTTTCTAAAGGGATAACCAGGGTCGGCACTTTAAGTTTAGAAACGATCATGTTTGCAGTGCTGCCTACAATGCCGGTAATTCCGGTTGATCCGGTAATGCCCATCAGCAGCAACTCTACCGGATTGGATTCAATATAATTGGAAATCACCGTGTTCAAAAAGCCCACAGCACACAAAGTCTGTACTTTAACCTCCCGGTATTCGGGTTTACTGCTCCTTTCCAGGGCCCAATGGGAAAGCGCCTCCCTTTTAGAGTTGTAATAGTTTTCAATGTAAATGGCATTGTAAATGGAGTTGTCAATGCCTTCGGTAGGATGTATCGCATGAATGGCACATACCTCTAAATGAAGTATCCTGGCGAGCTCTAAGGCATAATCCATTGCATTACTGGCGCAATTGGAAAAATCTGTAGCAACGAGTATCTTTTTCATCTGGAGCTTAATTAATTACAGAAATAATCTAAAAAGGGTAAACAACAACAAGGACAATACAATACAAACAGGCAAAGTCAGTACCCAGGCCATGGCAATACTTTTAAGTGTCTTGTTGTTCAGGTTTCCGGCCCCGCCCTGGGCAACCATTGCTCCTGCTATACCACTGGAAAGTACATGGGTGGTACTCACCGGAAGCCCCAGACCGGTACTTAAACCAATGGTCGCTGCACCTACAAGTTCGGCCGTTGCCCCCTGCGCATAATTTAAATGTTCATTACCTATTTTTTCACCAATGGTGACCACAATTCGTTTCCAGCCAATCATGGTCCCCAGGCCAAGGGATATGGAAATGGCCGCAATAACCCATAGCGGAGAAAAATCAGTCACTTTATTGAGGGCTTTATAAGAAAGGGCCAGCTGCTCCTTTTCGGTCTGGGAAAGCTGAAGCTCCTGATTTGTACTTAATGCCTTGATCTCTTTGCTCACCTTTTCAATATCCTTTCTAAATTTAAAAATTTCAGCTGTACTTCCCTTTGCATTCTGACCAATTTCTGATTCGGTTTGCCGGATCAGATTTTTTACGTTCAGAATGGGCGCCTGGTGATTGGTATTGGCAGCCAGCAATAGTTCCAGCGGAAGCTCGGCGGTTTCCAGGGTTTTTAATATACTCGCATTTGAAATGGAATGGTCTATGGCAAATTTGGCGGGCAAAAAAGTAATCAGAATGAGCATCAGCAAACCGACCCCTTTTTGTCCGTCATTACTTCCGTGAAAAAAACTAACCAGGGTACAGGTTGTAATCAGTAAGATCCTGATTAAAAATGGAGGTTTATCACCCTCGCCCTGCGGAATATGAAAAAGCTGTTTTGCTTTAATTACATTTTTTAGAAAAAACATCAGCAGTACAGAAGCACCAAAGCCAAATATAGGAGAAAGGATCAAGGAAAGGCCTATTTCTTCTGCTTTGCCCCAGTTTACACTGCCTCCATAAAAATAAGTAAACCCAATGCTTCCCCCGATCAGGGCACCAATAAGGGTATGTGAACTCGAACAGGGAATCCCCAGGTACCAGGTTCCAAGGTTCCATATAATAGAAGACAAAAGAACAGCAAGCACAAGACAGGCGCCTACCTGCACGGGCAGGTTCATCAGCTCATCCAAAGGAACCAGCTTTAAAATGCCCATCGCAACGGCCACCCCACCGGCAAAAACCCCCAGAAAATTCCATATTCCTGACCAGGGCACGGCAATATTTGGTTTTAATGCCTTTGTATAAATCACCGTGGCTACCGCATTTGCCGTATCATGAAATCCATTTACAAACTCAAAAGCCAAAACACTAAGCAGGCAGATCAGAAAAATAATTAGAACCGGATAACTCAAATCTATTGCCCCCATAAAAGGAAGCGTAATACTATTCATCGTTGACAACATTTGATCTTAAATGGATTGTTTAACCAAACATCTGATTTTTAGACGGTTTACACGGACGATCCATATTAAGTTATTGTTATGATATTGTTCCCTCATCGACCGAAATGCCCTCTTTATTTAAATATCAGTGGATTTAAGCAGATCTATCAGATTTGTACGTAGCTTTGGACAAGATTAAAACCTAATGGCAGTATTACATAGAAAAGAAGAAAAAATTGAAGTTGTGCTAAGTAAACTTCCAAAAAAGTATACCGACAAGCAATTTGTCGATACATTTATACAGCTTTATTCCAGAGACTGGGGCAAAATAAAAGCAAATTATATTAAACACTCCCAGGATAAAGAGCCGGGAACGGTAATTGTCATGCCCAAACCAGATATATACCTGATCAATGTTTTAAACACTTATCTGGAAAACCTTAAAGCGGCAAAAAAAACGGCCACTAAAAAAGCGAATCCCCCTACAAAAGACCCGAAATAAAGCAGAAAACACCAAACAGTGCAAAAACAAGTCCCAGGTACCACAGCCACTTGCGCCGGGTCAGGATAGAAATGGCCGAAACGGCAATGGTAATCTGAAACAAGGTAACCGATTTGGCCAGGAGCACATGTTTTTCCAAATGATCTTCAGATAATTTTTCATGAGCTCTTGCCGCCGTCTGGATCTGTTTTTGCTCCTTTCTATATTTTTCGACGTCTGCACTATGGTCTGCCCCACCAATCTGAAGGGATTTGATTTCAGCTTTAATGCCTTTTGCCTGATAATAGGCCCACTGGTCCGAAGCGCGTATCTGTTCTATGAGGGCCTCATTAGAATGATGCCCGGCCAGTAGCCCAGCTATTGCCGCCAAAACCGCTACTAAGGCCGTTGAGATGGCCAGGGACATCACCCATTTCTTCTCTGTCTCTCTGGCTTCTTCGGTTTTCTCCTTAATGGTTTCGTGCAAATGCTCCGTAGGCACTTCTATATCTTCCATGGCTTAATTTATTTCCGATATTAAATTTACCATTTATCCGGCAATCCTCCTATTCTAAAATCAGTTCAGACCTTCAATGTCAATATCATATTTGCTCAGCAAACCAGTTACTGCGGGCAGGGAGAACCGGGTCTTTTTCAGACGGTTGAGTTCCGGATCAATCGTATAATTAAATGCCGTCCTGAAATCTGTCTTTTCAAGGATCGTCTGATCAAAAGTAGCCATCCAGAGGTCACATTCTTCAAAGACAGCCTGGCTCAGGTCCGCAGCTGAAAAATCGACCTCCCTTAGCTGCGTGTTTTTAAAAATGGTCTTTTTTAATTTCAGTTGAAAAAACGAGGCATGGTCCAACAGACATTTGTCAAAGTGAAAAGAAAGCCCGAAGGCATTGCACTGCTCAAATTTTAAACCCAAAAGCTTGCAGTCTTTAAAGCTGGCCTCACTTAATCTGGTTTTAACCAGTTTGACCAAACTCAGGTTACAGCCTGTAAAACTACAGGAAGAAAAACTATAACCCGACAAATCCATCTCATAAAAATTGCAGCCTGTAAAGCTGCAGCCTTCGTATTCCCCTTGCGGTAGCGCTGCTTTGGTAAAATCCAGTTTTTCAAAACTCTTGTCAGCAATATATTCTTGTGCCATTTTTATACTTTAAATAAATTCAAAACAAATCAGGTTGCTCAAACCAATGTACAGGCAAAGGGGGGTATACAATTTACTGTCCCATTTGGCAAAGGAGGTGGTTTTAATTTTTTTGCTTAGTCCCACATATTTAAAATCTCCGGCCGCCCGGAGTAAAAACAAAATCCCAATACCCAATAAAACATAAGTATTCGAAAAAATACGGCCAGAAAAAGTAAAAGGTAATGCCAGCGCTGTGGTAAACAAAGCAAAAAACAACAGGGCCAGAGCCACTAAAAATGTTCCGGCTTTTCCCGGGTTCATTACTGGCTGGTGATTTTCCGGATTTTGGGGCAAAGCATTCGTTAAGGCCCATTTCCCACCTAAAACCCAATACAGGTGCAGCCCCGAAAGAAAGGCAAATACAAGCACATTGAGCCACAAAAAAGCATTGACCATGGTCATCTGTCCAATTAAATCCGGGTCTAAAATTAGACATTTAAAACGAATTCCCCGAAGGGATTAAATTATGCCGGAACCTAATTTCAGGGCTGGTATAAATGGCTACAGCTTCCTATGGAGAAAAATTCTAATCTGCAGGAAAACAGGAAAAAGAGGCCTTTAAGCTATTTATAATGATTCAAAATAATTTGAATGTCATTTCCTCAAAAGCCCTTAAAAATGCAATGATTACCCGCAAAAATGTAATTTATTCCATAAGGCCAACCTTAATTTTGTCCTGACATCGCCCGAAAGGTAAGGACCTGGGGCGAACATCTTCCCCTTAAACATAAACGTAATGACTTCAAAAGATAATTTTTCCTCCGCCGCAGAAGTACAACTTCAAAACACGCTGGTGCTTTTTAGCACCCAGTACTTTTTACACAGCACAATTGAGCATGTGCATGCAGAATGGATTAAAACGGCCATCTTCCAGAGTGGAGAAAGGCCTCCTGTACCAACAAGGGCATCAAAATCCTCAGAAAGAGCACTCCTGGTTTCCCTGATCGGGGAACTGGTTCAAAACACCTATACAACAATTTCTGCCGCCTTATACCAGCAAGTGAAAGAACGCTTTGGAAAGAGTTACAGCCTGGAACTGATCAATGCCATTATTGTACTGAGCTCCTGGAATAAAATGAACATTGCCTTAAAAAAACACAATCACATGATATTCAGTGCTGCCGAAGAAGCTAAATTTGAGCCGCACAAGCGTTATCTGTATGGATAGTCAAATACCAAGGTATCAACTGCAAATTTCCCAAACTGGTCAGGACCTGTTTATGATCAAATCTGCCGATGCGGGTTTAGACCTTTATTCCATGTATCACGGGCCTCATACGCACGACTACTATTGTTTAAGTTTTTTATATGAAGGCAGCACAGAACACTCTGCGGACCTGAAATGGAGCAAAACAGAAGCACCTGCGATCCTGCTGCTCGATGTAGACCAGGTCCATACGCATGCCTCTACCAAAGATTGTAAAATTATTTACATCTGCTTCTCTCCCGACTTTTTGCACAGGGGACATATGAAATCGGCCCAATGTATTGATTCGGTTTTTTCCCAGCCTGTTGTTCAGCTCTCTGCCTGCCAGCTGCAGGAACTGGACACCTATATCCAATTGATTTTCAAGGAACAGGAAAAAGGCAGCCGGCAGGACATCCGCATCATCAGCAGTCTGCTGGACATCATTCTGATTTTAACTTTAAAATTTTCGGAGTTTTCTGAACCTGCCCCCTACGACCACAAAAAAAAGGAACTGTACCTTCGTTTTAAAAGTGTTTTAAAAACGCATTTTAAAATGTACCATCAGGTTAATTATTACGCCAGCGCGCTTCAGGTGGGTACCGATAAACTCACTGAGGTGATTCGGATGTACACTGGCCGAAGTCCCAAACAACTGATAGATGAGCGCTTAATTGCAGAAGCAAAAAGGTTACTGTACTGGTCTGATCTAAGGGCCAAAGAAGTAGCCTGGGAACTTGGTTTTGAAACAGATGCTTATTTTAACCGTTTCTTTAAAAAACACATGGCCATTACGCCCAAGGAATTTCAAAAATCAAAATCATAAGCCAGAAAATCATTTTCCTAGCCCAAACTGCTCCAAAAAAGACTTTCTGGAAATCATATGCAGGTAAGAATAATCCCCGGAAATTTGTCTGCGGTGTTTGAGCTGGTACAGGAAATGTCCGCCTAAATCTACGATAATGGGAAACCTGGCTTCATACCAGACCCGGTGCGGGTGTTTCCAGCAAAAAGAATAATAACAAGAGCTAAGGGCCAGTCTTTTCAATTCCGGGTGATGAAAATTCAGCACCTTTGCCCCATTTCCTTTGATCCTAAAATCGTTTTTTCGGATCATGCTCAAATGGTCTGTATGACAAAAATCATATTCAGCAAGTTTTGGGTCATCTACATCCGGTAAATTTTTCAGTACCCGGAACCCCTTAAATTTTTTCCCGTTCAACACCCAGACCAGTTTTGAATAAAAGGCTTCCCTGCTCCGGAGTTCCGCAATTGCAATTGGAGAGTTTTGAAACTCAATGGTTGTTCCGCAAGGTGTATGTACATCTGCCCGGTGCAATTCACCAGCGGCAGGGTCTGTAAAACTCACTTCCCTGTAAGGTGCAGGAAAAGCTTTTTTCCAGTTCCGGTGCCAGGGGGTCTCCCCCGGATAAAACCGCATGACCTGTTTCCCCGCAGCAGCGATAAAATCTTCGTTTGGTGCTTTAACCTCACCATAGGATACATCCGGTTTAAAATCCATGTCAAAAATCTGCAAAGAAATAAGCAGTCCACAAATTTATACTAATATTTTTAGCAGTCAAAATATTTATTCGTACATTAGTCTTTTGATAAAATCAAATAAATTTTTACCAGAATTTATATTTCTGAACTCATGAATATTGAAGAATTACGCGATTATTGCCTGCAAAAATCCGGGGCCACTGAAGAATTTCCATTCGACGATCAGACCCTGGTTTTTAAAGTCGGGGGAAAAATATTTCTGCTCGTTGGACTTGAATATGGAAACCGTTTTAACGTTAAATGTGATCCGGAAAGGGCTATAGAGTTGCGGGAACAACATCCTGAAATTATTCCGGGTTACCACATGAATAAAAAGCACTGGAATACGGTATATACCGATGGCGGGCTCCAATACAATTTGCTCAAAGCACTGATTGATCATTCTTATGACCTGATCCGGGCCAGCCTGCCCAAAAGCCATGCTTATTTTAAAGCGTTGAATTAAAACCAGCTCTGTTTTCCTGGTAAAACCGATCAGAACATTCCTTTATATTTGCTCCGTTTAAAGACCCAAAAACCAATGAATCCCGAAATCGTAGAATTGCATACCGCAGGACTGCTTGTCATTAAAGATCAAAAAATACTACTGGCTTTTAGCAAAAATAAAAAGGCCTGGTACCTTCCCGGTGGAAAGGTAGATGCCGGGGAAACAGCCATTCAGGCCCTTCAACGTGAAATCAGGGAGGAGCTGAACCTGGATCTGGACCCTAAAAAACTGGAATTTTACGGACATATTACCGCGCTGGCCTATGGTGAAAACACCAACATCCGCATGGAACAGGATTGTTTTATGTATCCGCTCAGCGAGAAAATACAAGCCAGTAATGAGATTGATCAGGTTGCCTATTTCGATCTGGAAACCTACAGGAAAGAACCAGCCCAGGTCCCCGGGGTATTAGAACTGTTCAGCAGGCTTCACGCGGATGGAAAAATTAAGCTCAGCCAGCCCAATCCTGCTTAAGGAAGGCATACAATACCAGATCTAAAAATTTACCGTTCACCAGTTCGGCCTGCCTCAGAATTCCCTCCTGGGTAAAGCCCAACCTTACAGGAACGGCCCTGCTGCCTGCATTTTCAGTAGCAGCTTTAAGTTCTATTCTGTTTAAACCAAGTTCGTTAAAACCATAGGCCATCAGGGTCCTGCAGGATTTGGTGATGATCCCCTGTCCCTGGGCCTGTTTGTCCAGCCAATAACCTATTGCCCCGCTTTTATTTTGCAGGTTTAAATGGTGAAGGCCAATCCGGCCGCAAACCTTGTCCTTGTTTTTAATGACAAAACTCACTTCTTTTCGCTCCCGATAAAGCAATTCGCAGTTTTGAAGATAACTTTTCACATGACCGGGGCGCTCCATATCCTCCACCCAGGACAGAAACCTCGATAGATGTGCCCTGTTCCGGTCGATTACTTCAAAAAGTGCCTCATTGTGTTGCAGGGAGGTTAGCTCCAGCCTGATGTTTTCATTAACGTCCAGAATCATGTGGTTTTCGTACATTTTTACCCGATTATAAAATTAGCCATAAACGCCCTAAATAAATTTACTATATTCAATTTAAAAACGAATCATGTCAAAGCAAACCTCACCCGCTGTTACTGCACAAATGCTGATCCGAAAACCGGTTTCCATTGTTTTTGAAGCTTTTATAGATCCGCAGATTACCAAAAATTTCTGGTTTACCAAAGGAAGTGCCAAACTGGAAACCGGAAAAACGGTCACCTGGGAATGGGAAATGTACCAGGTTTCCAGTACCGTGCTGGTCAAAGAGATTATCCCGGACAAAAAAATAACCGTTGAATGGGACGAATATTCCACCACCGTAGATTTTGAATTTGAGGCCCTTAGTGATCAGAATACCTATGTAACCATTAGCCAATACGGATTTAAAACCAGTGGAGATGAATTATTGACCGAAATCAATAATGCCAGCGGGGGTTTTACTACTGTACTGGATGGCCTTAAAGCCTATCTGGAACATGGCCTGCTGCTCCATTTAATTGCCGATAAATTTGCAAAAAAATAAAAAGTTTAATCCCCGGTTTCCCCATGAAATTATTAAAAATTTTAAGCTTCCCACTATTCTGTGCTGTGCTTTCTGCTCAGGCCCAAAGCAGTAATGTGGTCCACATTTCCTCCAAAGACACTGAAAAAGACATCCTCACAAAAGCAGCTTCCCTGCGGCCTTCAGCAAGGCAGCTTCGCTGGCAAAATCTGGAACTGACGGCCTTTTTCCATTTTGGGATCAATACGATGACCAATAAGGAATGGGGTGACGGAAAAGAAGACATCAGCACATTTAACCCTGAAGGGCTCGATGCAAAACAATGGGTAAGGACTGTAAAAGAAGCAGGCTTCAAACAAGTGATCATTACGGCCAAACACCATGATGGTTTTTGTTTATGGCCCAGTAAATACACCGAACACTCCATTAAAAACACCCCTTATAAAAACGGAAAAGGCGATGTGGTGCAGGAAGTCGCCCAGGCTTGTAAAATGTACGGCATTGGTTTTGGCGTTTACCTTTCTCCCTGGGACAGGAACCATCCCGATTATGGGGACACAGAAAAATACAATGCTTATTTTCTAAACCAGCTGACCGAACTGCTGAGCAATTACGGCCAGGTCGATGAGGTTTGGTTTGATGGGGCAAACGGTGAAGGCCCTAACGGAAAAAAACCGGTTTATCATTTTGAAGACTGGTACCGCCTGATCCGCAAACTGCAACCCAATGCCATTATTGCCATTACCGGACCAGATGTACGCTGGGTAGGCACCGAAAGCGGTAAAGGGCGCACAACCGAATGGAGCGTGGTTCCCGTAGACCAGCAAGAGAATGCCCATACCGCTAAAGATTCCCAGAAAGACATTGCTTTTCCACCCCAGGGCGATATGACCGACAGCGATTTAGGCAGCCGGGAAAAAATTGTAAAGGCAAAAACCCTGGCCTGGTATCCGGCAGAAACCGATGTTTCCATACGGCCGGGCTGGTTTTATCACCCCGCCGAGGACGATAAAGTGAAAACACCCGAGCAGCTGATGAATATTTATTTTACTTCTGTAGGGCGTAATAGTGTATTGCTGCTCAACATTCCACCAAACAAACAGGGCCTGATCAGTGCCAGTGACCAGAAGAGCCTTAAAGCCTGGAAGGATCAGATGGATGCCACTTTTAAGCACAACCTGCTCAAAGGCGCTGCAGTAAAAAAAATGCCAATGGAGTTTCAATACGAATTGAAACAAGCAAAAACCTTTGATGTCCTTTCCCTGCAGGAGGACATTGCCAAAGGACAAAGAGTAGAAAAATTCAGGGCTGAATACTGGAATGGCACAAAATGGGTCCTTTTCGCCGAGGGAACCACCATCGGCTATAAACGTCTGATCAGATTTGATCCGGTCAGGGCAACAAAAATCAGGTTAAAAATTGAATCCTCCAGGTTAAGGCCTTTCCTTTCTCTGGTCGGTTTGTATAAAATGGCCGGGTGAAAAACGCCCCCGGCCATTTTTCTATTTAAAAAGCTGCTGTACGGCTTCTGCTACTGAAGGCAGAAAATTAACCAGTTTGCCATTATTGCTTTCAAAAATAAAGTCCCGGATGCTTTTACCAGGATATTTTTCAAAATCGCCAACAATCACCAGCTGCACCCGGTAATTGGAAAATTTCTGCAAAACCTCCCCTGCCAGGCGGGTTTTAAGGTCAAAAAATTCGGGTGTTATGTTCTTTTCATGTACAATCACTTTGTCAAAGCCCTGGTAATACAGGTCCACAAGCAATTGCAGCCCTTGCTCGGCATCATTGATCAATACGTCATCTGAAATGACTTCCGCTATTTTGGTTTCACCCGATTGGTGGATTTCTATATTCATAAAATTCGATTTGTAATTAAGACCATATTCTTTTTATTAACGCCACAGATTCATTGAACCGACTGCTGCGCATACTTTGAAGGGCTTCATTAAACAAGGCCTTACCAAATAAAAATTGTCCGGGATAAGCACCAAGATTTATTTTTCCCTGCCCCAGCAATTCCTTTACTGCAGCCAGGCGGACACTTTCTATTTCGGAATCATGGGCTGTCCCTTCAGGGCTGGAGTAGCCCGCCAGTCTGAACATCAGCATGGCGTAGACCATACGGCAAATTTGCCGCATCAAGAAAAATCTGGCCCGCTGTTCAGCATTTGGTTCAGCGCCCAAATACGCCTCTAAAAAAAGTTCTTCCTGCTGCGCATCGTTCACATAAAAGTTTGCCGTAACGGCCAAATCCACATAAGGGTCATTTTTAAAGGCCGCATCCCAGTCAATGACCCATATTTTACCTTCACCAAACAACATGTTATTGGGATTAAGATCATTATGGCTGGAAACCTTATCCTCATCTTCCCAGGGATAAGCATCCAGTACCAGCTGGCAATAATCAAGGCATTCCTCTACCGCAGCACCTTGCAGCATTCCTGATGTCCTGAACTGGGTAAGCAGTCCGGCAACGGTTTGCTGCACATTACTTTCCTTGCTAAAAAGTGGCAGTTCATGAATAGACCGTATCGTTTTGGCCAGCGCCGGCAACAGTACCGTGGCAGGTTTGAACACAGTGTGCAGCGGTTCACTTTTAATAAAAGCGCTCAGTGAAATTCCTTCTGCAGGGTTCAGGTAAAAAACAGCAGGCGCAAGCCCTCCGGCAGCCGCTATTTCCATAGCCCCCGGCAATTCCTGGAGCTGACCAGGCTGAGGAACATCCAGTTTTAAGACATAAAACTGTTCCTGGACCTTTATTTTATATACGGCCGAAGCAGAAAGACCACCCCTAAGTACCTCAATTTCCTGAACATTGGTGTGGTTAAAAGTTTGTTTTAATGCCTGTTCCACTGAAGCTAACCGGTCAGCTGACAGCACATTTTGTAAAGTTTGCATTTGTACTAATGATTTAAATAATGTTGCCTCCCATTCCACTGAGCAATTCAGTTAAGGCTTTACAATTTTTTGATTTTCCCCGGGGAACGATCTCCAGGGCAAGGTCATCGGCTGTCGTTTTCGAATCTTCAAACAATTGTCTGCCGGCAGGGCTCAACACCACATAACTGACCCTGGCATCCCGTTCATTGGATTCTCTGCTTACCCAACCCACTTTTTCCATGGGCAGCAGCAAACGTGTAATTCCTGAAGCCGTGATTCCAATTTTATCTGCCAGGTCAATTCTTCTCATTTTTCCTGCGGGTGCCTGTTGCAGCAGGTAAAGAATCACAAAATCATTAAAGCCCATTCCATAAGCGTTTAAAACATCAAAACGTTTAGAAATGACAGCCTGTACTTTAGAGAGGTTCATCAATAATTTAAGGGAGGAATTTATTGTTGACATATACTTGACTACTCAACGATTATGCAATAATACAAACTTGCATTGATCTGGTCAAATTTTATTGGATTTATCCTTTTAAAATCATTTTTTCTTAGCAAAAAAAATGATTAAGACCCGGAACGCCCCTATCCTAAAAGTCTTTGTACCCCTTATCTTTAACCTCGCTTTTATTTGGCTTTCCTCAAAACAAAGACGAATGAAACCCGGGTCAGGCACAGCTCAATAACAACCTGGCTATCGGGGAACCTTCAGGCCTATTTTGGCTTTTCCTAAGGTTTTGTTAAAATGATCTTCGGTGTTAAAGACAAGTGTTTTTAAAAGGTGTTGTATTCAGGATACAACACCTCATTTTAACGGTTAAAAAGTTTATCTATCGATAATACTTTAGCCTATTGATAAACTCCATCCAGACTGAGCTTAGTGTTGTTCACTGTGCTGGACCACTCAAAGCCACCAGAAAAATCGGTTAAAACTGTAGTTGATCCAACAAAATCAGAGGTAAACAGCAAATGTGTTCCACTGGCATCTTTCACATACAAGGCAAATACAAATGAATATTTTTTGCTCACTTTATCGTCAAGGGCTAGTTTTCCAGGCACATCAATCACCACAGGATAAGTGGCATCCGCCGGTACGTTAACTACATTGCTTTTAAAATAATCCGGAAATTCAAAATCACGGTTTAAAATCCGATCATAGGTAAGAAGTGTATTTTTACTTTTATAAACTTCTACCCAAACCGTTCCCCCTGCAAATTTTGTCAAATCAGAAAATGGGAAGGGGGTCCATTTGGCCAAATCTGTAATTTTTATCTGATTCACCTGGGGAGATAAAACTTTTACCTGCTTTTGGACCGTGGATACCACACCATCTTTATTTTTTACCGTCAGTGAAATTTTAAAGTCGCCGCCCTTATCAAAGCTAAGAACAGGTGTTTTTTCGGTAGAAGTAGTTCCGTTACCCAGATCCCACAAATACGAAACAGCGTTTGAAGAATTGTTAACAGGAACGATCGTTGTGCCTACTTTTACTGTAATAGAAGATTCCTTTGCATCTCCGAAATTGAACCCTGCTTCAGGACTAGGGTTTTCATTGTTTTTTTTACAGGCACTTAAACCTAAGATAAAGAATAATGCTATAGTATATTTTTTCATGAGGGCGATGGATTAATTGATTTACCATCTAAAATAAAACTTTTATCAGGTAAATTATCCTTGTAACATATTTTTTTCTATAAGGCAAATCAGCAGCAGAATTACAGTCCAGTTTCCCACTCCATTTTCCCGATCCTGTACACAAAATTCTTTTTGGGTGTTTCTCCGTAATAAGTAACCTCCTGTTCTCCTATTTTAACTGCATTCAATGCCTGTATGGCTTTCTGGGAACGGATATTTTCCGCACCGATGTGAAAAAGAACCTGCGTGGTAAAGCCAAAGGCATGATCTATCATGAGTTTTTTAAAGGAAGGGTTATAGCCCTGCCCCCAAAATTTACGCCCAACAAAAGTATAGCCTATAAAGATCTGGTTCTGCCCGGCATTATAATCATAATACCTGCTGCTGCCGACCACTTCCCCGCTCAGCTGGTCCAGAATCAGATAAGCGCCACCAGATTCTATGGCCCCTTTAAAAAAGTTCCGGAATACCTCTTCTTTATAACGGTCCTTATTGGGGTGTTGCGCCCAGATGAGCGGGTCGGAGGCAACCGCATACAGACGTTCAAAATCATTTTCCTGAAGAGGCACAAGCCTGACCAGTTCATTTTCAAGGTTTTTTTGAAGATCTACTCTTTTTTCCGGGACAGACATCATACAAACAGGTTTATAAAATATTTATGAAAATTTAAATGGAGTTTAGTCAAATAAAACCCTTTCAAATCAAGTTGAGCATAAATTTACAAAAACTACTTCAAGCAGCACAACTACAGAATTAATTTAGTATTGCGCCCTTTCTTTGAAAAGTCATTTACAATCTTAAAAAAATGGTCCACTTAAAAAACAAAATCCTGGCGGCACTGGTACTTTGCCTGTGTACCTCATTAATGGGTTATGCCCAGGATAAAAATCTTAAACTGATCTTTATCCGGCATGCCGAAAAACCCATCAAGGGCAGTAACCTGAGCTGGCAGGGATTGAACCGTTCGCTGCAATTACCAGAGGTGCTGTATAAAAAATTCGGCACGCCAAATGACCTGATTGTACCTGCCCTGGGACTGGGCGATACCACAAAACATTCCAGAATGTTTCAAACCATTACGCCATTGGCCATCAAATACAACCTGGTGGTTAGCACTGTATTTAATTCAACAGATTATGCCCTGCTTGCTAAAAACCTCCAAAACCGTAAAGGGACGGTCATTATTACCTGGGAGCACAAAGGCATTCCTCAAATTATCAAAGCGCTGGGTGTTGCTGAAAATTTAACCTGGCCCGATGAGGATTATGACAGCATCTGGATCATCTCTTTCGAAAATGGTCATGCCCGGCTGGTCAAGGATAAAGAAGATTTAAATCCATCAAAATCCTGGGTAAATTTACCTTAAGGGGGCATCAGTTTTAAATCCGGTTCGCCTTTTCCCTGCATAAAGCACCAGCAAACAAAGCGCTGTTCCGGCTGTATAAGCCAGGATGTCGCTCCAGAGAAAGCCATGCCCGAGCACCAGGCCACCCAAAGTGGTGTTTCTGATCTGGTTGATCCATACTGCATCGTAAAGCTGGCTCAGTTCGATCAGGCAACATACCGATAAGCTGATCGCCGCGACCTTCCCCTTACCAGTATGGATCAGCAAAAACTTAACCATAAAAAACATCATCACCGCATACAATACATCGCCGGTAATTAAAGGAACAAATGCAATTCGCCTCGATAAAATCCCGGCGGCAATGACCGCAACAATGAGCAGGCCGTACCCAAACCTCGTTTTTATATTTCTATTTTCTAATTTCATTTTTCTTGCGCTGACCAGGTCCGGGGCTCAAAGATAACCAGGATTTTTATAAGTCAAGACCCAGGAACATAAATGTCACGATCTCCCCTTTAAATTGTCATTTAGTACCATTACCGGTGGCCTGCTTTTCCTTTATATTTGTATGCTAACCGATTTAAATTAACAAAATATGTCATTTCAAGCCTACCTAAAAACCATTAAAGAAAAAACGGGACTGGACCCAAAGGACTTCAGGACTAAAGCGGAAGAAAAAAACTTTACCCAACACGGACAGCTGCTCCCGGCTGTAAAGGCCGGAGAAATCGTAACCTGGTTAAAAAATGATTACGATTTAGGACATGGGCATGCTATGGCCATTTATGCTTTATTGAAAGGGATCAAAGATGAAAACAGTCAATAAGCGCTGATCAGGGCCTTAGCTGTGATCTGGTTGTTGAAGCGGTAGTTTTACATAAAAAACGGTCCCCTTTCCCATGGCGCTTTCGAACCAGATCTCTCCCCCATGGACCTCTACAATTTGTTTGGAAATGGCCAGCCCCATGCCAAAAGACTGTTCCCCTTCGGTCCCGGGCCGGTTGGCTTCGGTAAACATATCAAACAATTTATCCCTCAGTTCCATAGGAATTCCAATGCCCTGATCTTTCACTAAGATTAGGGCATGGTGTTCTGTAACCTGCATTTGCACAAAAATACGGGTATCCCTTGGACTAAATTTAATCGCATTGGCAATCAGGTTGCTGATTACCCGCCACATCTTTTCCCGGTTAATCAGCAAGGTAAGATGACCGGTTTCAAGTTCAATTTGCTGCCCTTTTTCTTTTGCTTTGTGTTCCAGCAGTTCCACACAATAATGCAACATGGCATTCATATCTACAGCTTCGGTAAACAAAATTTCCCTGCGGCTGTTTTGCAGCAGGTCATTGATGAGTTCCATGGAATTTTGTCCTGAGGTTCTGATCAGCTGCAACATTTCCTTTTGGCCTGCCGAATGGCCACCTTCTTCTAAAAGAATATCTGTGAGTGCAGTAATGCCACCTATAGGGTTGCGAAGGTCATGCGCCACCATTTTCATCATCCTGCTGTTCTCTTCCTGGCTCTGTTCCAATGCACTGAGTGCGTTTTGCAGGTGGGCGTTTTTGTGGTTAATGGTCAGGTACAAATCGGTGAGTTCTTTTACATTTTTCCTGGAGCTTTTCAGGTTCCTGTACACCAGCAGCAGCAGGGCAATAACCATCAGGGCCACCACAACGACAATCCAGATGTAAGTCGTTTTGAGCTGGTTGTTTTTACTGAGCAGGGCCAGGTGGTATTGCTGGGCAGTATCCCTGAAACCTTCATCCAGATCTGCATTTTTTTTGCCCTGATCCAGCAGGTCAATGGAATCTTTTAAGGCATAATATTTTTTACTGAACCGATAGGCAGCAGGGACATCGGATGTTTGATCAAAGTAAGCCCATTTTAGTTTATACCAGTTTAAGCGGATATTAGCCTTGCCCAGGTTTTGCTTTTGCGGCCTTGCCAGTTCCTCTTCAATCTGCGAAAGTAAGGTATCCACCGCTTTAAAATCCAAGCGTTTCAGGTACAGCGCGGCCAGCTTAAGCTGCGCAGTTTGTGCATCTCCCATGGCATAACCAACCCTGTTGTTGATGCTGATGCTGCGTTTTAAATACCACTCTGCTTCTTTAAACTTTCCCAGTGTGGCATACGTTCCGCCCAGGTTTCCGTACACCACCCCCCTGGCCGAGCTGATAAAAGGCAATTTATCCGGAAACTGCTTTTCCCTGTCATCCATAAAGGACAACGCCTTTTTGTAATAATAAACCGCAGTATCGGGCATGCCCGACCGTTCATAGCACAAAGCCAGCGTATTGAGCTGAGACTGCGGATAAATAAACAGGTTGATAAAACCGTCGTTTATTTTGCAGCGTTTGTTGTATTCAAAAGCCTGCTTAAAATACGGAATGGCTTTCGCATAATTTTTCTGGTTAAAGCGGACCAGGCCCAAACGATAATTCAAGGCACTATAGGCACAGCTGTCGAGGTATTTTCTGGCAAATAATCTTGCATCGTAATAATATTTAAAAGCCATGGCGTATTTTGCCTGGGCAGTGAGTGCTTCTCCTTTAGACAAAACAGCACTGACATATTCTTCGGGATATTCTTTTTCCAAACCGTTCAAAACCACAAGCATGCTGTCGGCATACAGGATCGCTTTTCCCGGATTGGCTTCATAATTTAAAAAGTAAGCCGACTTAAAGCTGTATTTTGCCCAATTGTCATACACCCCGATTTGTTCCAGCCCCTGGTAGGCAGAATCCAGATAAAAGATGGCACGCTTCAACTGCCCCTTATCAATCAGGCTGCTGGCATGGTCTAAAATTTTCTCAGCGTAACGGTTTTTACGGACAGTATCATTTTTTTTAGTACAGCCGAACAGACAAAAACTGAACATCAGCAGACAAACAAAGTTCAGGGGTCTTCCGGGATGAAGATGAGATAACGATAACATAGGCCTGGTATTACGGAAAACGGAGTTATTTACTCAGAAATCCATTTCCCGGATTGGCCCTAGGTGTTGGCCCAGCCGGTACTCGGTGTTGCTCAGACAAAAATCTGACCAGTTCTTTCGACCGGTACTTTCAAAGGGTTAATCCTGCAATCCAGCACCATTTTCCGGCCATAAGCATTAAAAAAAATCCCGGTGTATGTTTTTTTAGCCAAGCCAGCCCTATTTCTTAGGGCTGGCGCTATTGGTTTTCATTTTACTGTCCACAAACTCCCATTCATTGATGTGGGCAGACTGATGTTCTTTCTTTACAATTTCTTCCAGCTCCCGGATCAATCCGGGATATGCCGGGGCTAGGTTTAGCTGCTCGCTGATGTCCCTGCTCAGGTCAAAAAGCTGCCATTCAGCCTTTTTTTGTTTTTGCATATTCAGTTTAACGGCTTTCCACTTGCCCATGCGAATGGCGACTTGCCCCCCTTTTTCGGGATATTCGAAATAAAGGTAGGGCCGATTCTGTTGCCCGGCCGGCTTCCCAAGAAACGTGGGCAATAAAGAAATTCCATCGGGATGGACTGCCCTGGCACCACTGAGTTCCGCAAATGTCGGCATCATATCAAACTGAGCAGAAATCAGATCACTGCTTGTATTGGCTGGAACCTTTCCGGGCCAGCGCACAATAAAAGGTTCCCGGATCCCGCCTTCGAAAACATCCATTTTTAAACCCCTCAAATTGGCTACACTTTTGAAAAATGTGGCTTGAACGCCCCCGTTAAACGTGGTCCCGTTATCACTGGAAAACAGGATAATGGTATTTTCATCCAGTCCCAGTTGTTTAATTTTGTCCATCACCAGGCCAACCTGTTCATCCAGGTAGCTGATCATTCCCGCATAGGTAGACAAAGGATATTTACAGGGTGCATAGCCCTGCTGTCCATAATAAGGCTGTTCATCGAACTGGCCCAGATAAGGTTGAATGTAACGTTCGGGCACCTGCAGGGAAACGTGCGGCAAAGTATAGGCCATGTATAAAAAAAAGGGTCCCGAACGATGCTGTTCTATAAAAGCAAGTCCTTTGGAGGTCATCTTGTCGGGTGCATATTCCTTTCCTTTAAAACGTTCAAAATCGGCATCGGTTGCCCGGGCCGGGTCCAGTTTCTCATTGATGTCAAAAAAAGAATTATTCAGCGGCACCTGCTGATCATTTTCCCATAAATGGGTCGGGTAATAGTTCTGCGCCTGTTTCTGATCCAGATAACCATAGTAAAAATCAAAGCCCTGTTTTAAGGGAGATCCGGTGCTGTTGTTCATGCCCAGGCCCCATTTTCCAATCATCCCAGTCGCATACCCCGCATTTTTAAGCATTTTAGGTATGGTAAAAGTTCCTTCAGGCAAAGGCATTTGTCCACCTTCCTCCTCATCCCTGCTCCCTCCCATTCCGTAATTGCCCCGAATATAGGCATGCCCTCCATTTTTGCCCGTCATGAGCATGCAGCGGGCAGGCGCACAAACCGGTGCCCCTGAATAGTGCTGGGTAAATTTCATACCTTCCCGGGCCATCCGGTCCAGATGAGGTGTTTTTATTTTGGTCTGCCCATAAGGTCCTGTTTCTGCATAACCCAGGTCATCTGCATAGATGTAAATGATGTTGGGTTGTTTTTTAACGGCTTTAGCCGCCCGTTTTTGTGCAAAGGAAGCATTGGCGAAAGCCAGGAGCATAAAAGCCAATAAGCTCAAGCAGACCCGTATCTTTTT
This sequence comes from Pedobacter nutrimenti, assembly GCF_003208655.1. Taxonomy (GTDB): domain Bacteria; phylum Bacteroidota; class Bacteroidia; order Sphingobacteriales; family Sphingobacteriaceae; genus Pedobacter; species Pedobacter nutrimenti. The sequence continues at coordinate 1,042,882 of NZ_QKLU01000001.1, forward strand.
TTCTGGGGCACAAAGTAGGTCCTTATTCATGTGCGCTTTCCTTATTTTTTATCTTGTCCAGCAAGGCCTCCAGTTCCTTCACCTTCTCCGGATACTTTTCTGCAAGGTTATCCTTTTCAGCGACATCACTAACCAGGTTATACAATTGTGCTTTCTCGGAATTGCCTGTTTCTATCCCAACCAGCGCATCGTAACCGGCCCCTTTATTTGCCGGAATGTATTTCCATCCATCTTTGGTCACCGACAATGCCCCGCCTTGCAGCACCAGTTCGCTCCTTCCTTTCTTGTCTGTCCCCAAAAAAGCCCGCATCTGGTCTTCACTGTCTCCTGCTTCTTGTTTAAGGAGGGGCTGTTTCAATAGGCCCGCCAAAGAACGCAGCAAATCTACCTGCGACAACAGTGCATCCGATACGCCTGGTTTTATCTTGCCCGGCCAGTTTAAAATAAAAGGCATTCTGGTTCCCCCTTCCAACGCACTGTATTTTCCTCCTCTAAGGGGGCCCGCCGGAGTATGCCCGTTCAAAAGGCTTACCGCTTCATCCTGATAACCATCATCCAGTACAGGGCCATTGTCGCTGGTAAAAATAACCAGCGTATTTTTGGCGATTCCCTGGGCCTCCAGTTCTTTGATCACTTCACCGACCACCCAGTCCAGTTGTAAAATGGCATCACCCCTTGCCCCCAAACCACTTTTATCTTTAAACATCGTGGCCGGTACTCTTGGAACATGCGGCTCGGTCAATGCCAGATATAAAAAGAAGGGCGTTTTCCGGTTTCTGGAGATAAAATCTTGTGCGCGGGCCAAAAAAGTATAGGAAAGCTCTTCATCTGCCCATCGCGCCATTTTTCCACCGCTCATGTACCCAATCCTGCCAATCCCGTTAACAATCGTATTGTCATGTCCTTGTCCCGGCGAACTTTTCATCTTCAGCAGCTCAGGATGTTCTTTTCCGGTTGGATCGTTCCCCACTTTATTTTTATAATCAACCGCAATCGGGTCCTTTGCATCCAATGCCACCACCGAATGGTTTTCTAAAAACACGGTCGGCACCCGATCGGCAGTAGCCGGAAAAATAAAAGAATAGTCAAAACCAACTTCATTGGGGCCGGGTTTGATGTCCTGGTTCCAGTCCTTTTCTACTTTTTCCCCAAGCCCCAAATGCCATTTTCCAACAATTGCAGTCTGGTATCCTGCCTGCTTAAATACCCCGGGCAGGGTCTTCTTATCGGTAGGGACAATTAAAGCTGCATCTCCAGGTAAAATCCGTGTTCCTTTCCTTCTCCATGGATATTGTCCGGTCATCATGGCATACCTGGAAGGCGTACAGGTTGCTGAAGTAGAGTGTCCATTGGTCAACCTTAATCCGGTCGAGGCCAGGCGGTCGAGGTTCGGCGTGTGTATTTTGGTAGCCCCGTAACAACTCAGATCTCCGTAACCCAGATCATCGGCACAGATCAGGATCACATTTGGTTTTTGCTGTGCAACCGCAGGGAGGCCCAGGCAGAGCGCAGCGAGCAGAAATAACAATGGCTTCATTTATTTGAGATTTGGATTAATATTTACTTCAGATTGCGGAACCGGCCATAATTCATCCATTCCGACCCGGAAGGCTTTGGAAGTCACGTACCAGCGTCCATAGGGATCTATCACCGTTCCTTTTTTTCTTAAATTTACAGCTTTTGGAAAAGCAGCACCGTAAAAATCTCCCTTTAACACCTGACCTATGGTCTTCCAGCGGAGCAGGTCCCAATAACGCAGGCCTTCCAGGGCCAGTTCATTTCTTCTTTCCCGTCGTAAAATTACCCTTAAAAGTGATGGATTGGTTTCTGTTACCCTGGGCATGTTTACGCTCGCCCTTCCCCTTACTTTATTGATGGTCTGGTCCAGCAGGGTCTGATCTATGGCATCACCCGATTCCAGTTTGGCCTCCAGATAACTCAGCAAGACTTCTGCATAACGGACAATGGGCAAATCAATTCCTGAATTTTGCAAATCACCTCCTGAAAACACCTCACTGTTAAACTTTTTCAGCAGGTAACCTGTACGGGTTGCCTGTTTGGTGAGGGTAAGCTGGTCTGCAGAAGAAGCATCGTCGGGGTTGCTGTTGTAAATGATATTTTTAAAGGTCCTTCCATTATACAGTACCGTATATTTTAACCTCGGGTCACGGTTTTGGCCAGGGTCTGCGGCATTATATCTGGGATCGGCAAAAGAAAATGGCGTACCATCGGTAAATTCATAAGACTCGACCAGGCTGCTCAGTGGACAATCCAGGGCAAAACCACCTAATTTAGCCGGATAATTGTGCTGCAACATGGAATTCGGGGCAAGGTCCTGCAGGTACTGGGTCGCAAAAATAATTTCCCTGCTACTTTCATTCGCACCATTAAACAAACCCTCAAAATCGGGATCAATGCTATTGTCATTCAGATCTATGATCTGTTTGTAACAGGCCGCCGCCTCTGCAAATTTCTGTTCTCCAAGATAGGTCCTGCCCAAAAACGCAAGCGCCGCCTGCTGGGTGGCCCTGCCTCTTTCCGTACCAGCCAAAACACTTTGTTTTGGCAGCAGGGCTGCCACCGCCTTAAATTCCGATTCTGCATAAGCCTGCACCTGTTCTTTTGTGGCTTTTGTAACCGAATTTGCTTCTGTTAAAGAAAGTGTTTTTTGGACCAGGGGTACTGCACCAAAGTACTGCGAAAGGTAAAAATACTGGCAGGCACGGATAAACCTGGCCTCGGCCGACATCCTTGAAATTTTTGCCGCATCGATCTGCGCCTTATTTATATTTTCCAGAAAGTAATTGCACCTGGCGATCCGGTTGTAACTCAGGCTCCAGTAATTGCCCAGATAGCTATTGGTGGCATCCAGGGTGCCGTTGGTCAACCTGTTGAATCCGGAATTATCCCCTCTGCGGTCATAAGCATTATCTGTAGCCAGTTCCAGAAACAACAGCCCATGATAAGACCACCAGTCTGTAGCAGAATATTCTGCGCTCGTTGGGTTCACGGCCATTTGAATATTGCCCCTGTATACCCCGGTCAGGGCAAGCATAATGTTTTGCTCGGTTGTCCAGAAAGTGGCACTTGAAAACTGGTCTAGGGGTGCCCGGTCTAGGTCCTTCCGGCAGGAAGCAGTTATGGATAAGGCCACAATGGCCATAAATATATTTTTGTATACTTTTTTCATCATCAGAACCATTAAAAGTTAACATTTAAACCCAGCGTATATACTGCCAAAATGGGATAATAGCTTCCCCCCGTATTGATTTCGGGGTCCCAGCCTTTGGGATATTTACTAAAAGCCAAAGGGTTCTGGGCCGTTGCATACACCCGCAGCCCGGCAATGCCATAATTTTTCAGCAACCTGTCGGAAAACTTATAACCAAGCTGTATGTTCCGCACTTTCAGGTAACTTCCATCGAGCATCCAGAATGAAGAGGTCAGCGTATTTCCTGTGCCGGTATTTGAAATCGCTTCCAGGCGCGGGTATTTAGCATTTGGGTCCGGATTTGAAACCGACCAGTGGTTGTCTGCCTGATAACGCTGAATATTGCCATTTTGATAAAATGCCCAGCCTGCGTAATTGTTCAGGTAACCGCTTACCCCTGTAACAGCCTGCAAAAGTATGCTCAGGTCAAAATTCCTGTAACCGGCAGACAAATTAAGCCCATAGGTGTATTTTGGGATCTGGCTGCCCAGAACTGTACGGTCATAGGTTGCATCTACTTTTCCATCTGGAACCCCATTAGGCCCACTGATGTCCATGTAGCGGATGTCACCCGGCTTCACATTAGGATTAATGCCTTTCTGGTTGGCATAATTGTCAATACTCGCCTGGTCTTTAAAAAGACCATCTGTTTTATAACCATAATAAATGTTCATCGGATAACCGATAAAAAGGGAAGAACCGTTTCCAACCATTCCATTGAGCTGGCTAATGTTTCCCACCCCCAAATCAAGTACTTTATTGTTGATGATGCTGAAATTTCCGTTCAACCCATAGGTGAACTCCCCGATGTTGTTTTTATAATCCAGACTAAACTCCCAGCCTTTATTGCTCAGCTTTCCGGAGTTCTGAACACCAACGCCAAAACCAAGCACATTGGAAACACTCGCTGCCGGGCTCACCAGAATATCATAGGTATAACGGTCAAAGTAGGTCGCACTGAAACCTAATTTTCCTTTAAAGAATGTACCGTCTATTCCCATGTCCCTGGTCCTGGTCGATTCCCATTTAATGGTCGGGTCAACCAGTGTGGTATTGGCCAGACCGGTAGAGAGTACATTTCCAAAAGGGTAATTGTAACCTGAACTGAACACATCCTGATAACTGTAATTCCCAATGTTCTGATTGCCCAGGGTACCGTAGGATGCTTTCAGCTTAAGGTCTGTCAGCCAGCTGATCTTATCTTTCATAAAAGCTTCATCGGATATCCTCCAGCCAATGGCGGCAGCTGGGAAGGTTGCATATTTAGAGTTCGCAGGAAACCTCGAGGAACCATCGTACCTTAAGGTAAATTCGGCCAGATAACGGTTTTGGTAATTGTAATTTAACCTTCCGAAATAAGAGTCCAGGGCATATTCAGCTGCTGTTCCTCCATTTTTTTGTGTACTGGCATCCCCGGCATTCAACTGTGTAAGCGTGTTGCTGTTGAATCCTGTCCGGTTTGCAGACATGGAAGCTGCGCGGTTAAATTCATAAGAATGACCGGCCAGTATCCCAAATTCATGTTTGCCGGCCTGCTTTTTATATTCGGCCAGCTGCTGGAAAGTTTTATAAGCATTGTTCACATTGCCCTGGTTGAGGCTTCCCGGACCAAGGGTCACTGTACTGTTTAAACGCTGGTTGGATAAAAACCGCTGATCATTGCCTGTCAGTTGGGTATATCCGCCAATAACGGAAAGTTTAAGGTCTTTTAAGGGCTCCCATTCCAGGCGCAGGTTAGCCAAAAGATCAGTTTGACGGTTTTTGTAAAACGATTCATTGTCAAAATAAGAAACCGGTGTCCCTTTGGCGACCACGCCAAGTCCATAATCGCCGTTACTCAGCTTACTGGGATAAATTGCAGGAACACGGACCACCTGGCTGATGTTGGTCAGCATATCCGTCCAGTCTAAAGTAGCTGGCGGAGCGGGCTGGTTGTCTTCATACCTGGCACCAGACAAGCGGCTGATCAGTTTCAGATTGGAAGCCAGCTGATTGGTCATGTTCAGCCGCAGGTTGTAGCGGGTATAGTCATTTTTTTCTACGATGCCGTTCTGGTACAGATATCCCGCAGACAACATATACGTTGTACCGGGCGTACTATTGGATATGGCCAGGTTGTGGGCGGTCTGAAAAGTCGACTTTTTCAAAACTTTCCGGATGTAATTTTCATTCGGATAATTATCCGGATCAGAGCCATCCCTGAACTTCTGAATCTGATCGGCAGTATAAGAGCCCGGAATGGCCTCGTTCATTAAAGTGGCATACTCCCAGGAGTCTACAAAATCGGGATAAGCTGTGGCCCGCTGCGAGCCGACATAGCCATTGTAATTGATCCTTAGTTTTCCCTGGGCATCAGTCCCTGTTTTGGTCGTGACCAGAATAACCCCGTTGGCTGCCCTGGAACCATAAATTGCAGCCGTTGAGGCATCTTTCAGTACCGAAATACTGGCCACATCATTTGGGTCTATATCATTAAAGGAGTTCACCGGCAAACCATCGACCAGAATAAAAGCATTAGCCGTTGCACCGAAAGAACCTACTCCCCGGATCTGTATGCCTGCCCCTGCCTGCCCGGGTTGCCCGCTCCTTTGGATCAGTGTTACCCCCGGCAGCTGTCCGGTCAATACATTTGATAAAGAAGAAACCGGACGGTTGTTGATGTCCCTGGCATTGAGCTGGGAGACCGAACCAATAAGTGTCGATTTTTTTTGTGACCCGTAGCCCACGACCACAATATCATTTAAAGTAGAAACCACAGGTTCCATACGGATGGACATGGGTTCATTAAAAACCGCCTTGAGCTGTCTGCTCTGATAGCCAATATAGGATACCTGAAGCATTGCATTTTCAGATACCCCCCGCAGGAAAAATGTGCCGTTAACATCTGTTGTTGTGCTTAAACCCTGATCGAGCACCTTAATACTGGCCCCTGGAAGGGGCAATCCCTTCTCATCGAGTACCTTGCCCTGTACATCGGCTTTTACCTGCTCAGTCACCCGGACCTGCGCAGCATATTCTTTTTTCTGGATGATGATTGTTTTGTTGTTGACTGTATAGGTTAAAGGCTGGTTTTTAAAGGTTTGCTCCAGCGTTTTATAAATATCCTGCTGTTCCACAGTGATGTCCACCGGCCTGGAATAGGCCAAAACATTATTTGCAAAAATGAAAGTATAACCACTTTGCTTTCTAATCTTCTTCAATACTTCTTTGAGGCTGGCCGCACGCGCTTTCAGGGTGATGTACTGTCCGGCAGCACTGAAACTTATTTGCAAAAACAGCGTGCAGGTCAGTATAAAAGTCAGGAACATTCTCATCATGGTATACCGTATTAATTTTGAACAGGCACAGCGGGGCCTGCCTGGTTTATTGCTGGTAAAATTCATACATTTGGTTTGTTAAGTTGGTTGATTGTTATTACGCATTTGCTTTCGCCCGCTTAGTCTTTAAAACCGGAGGCGCTCGAACGCCCCCGGTCTTTACCAAGCCTAAATTTTCAATTACTGACCATGATCCTCCTTCCGTTAAGTGTAAAATTGAGTTGTGTAGTTAAGTGCAATACATCAAGTACCTGATTGATGTCCTTAAATTTAGAGACGGAGCCATCCAGTACGATCCGGTCAAAGTTTCCGTCGTAGCCGACCTCTACATTATACCATCTTCCAATTTTTCGGAGTGCGGTTTTCAGGTCCACATCATCAAAGACAAAATAACCGTTTTTCCAGGCCAGGGCTTCTTCCACATCAGCTTGTTGTACCAGAAGCTTTCCTTTGCCCAGTTTACACTCCTGGCCCGGCTTTAAAAGTGCAGAATAATGCTCCGGATCCTGCCCGCTGGAAACTTTTACGCTTCCCTCCACTAAAGTTGTTCTGGCCTCCTCCTCGTCGGGGTAAGCATTTACATTAAAATGTGTACCCAGCACTTCCACCAGCTGGTGTTCTGTTTTAACCTGAAAAGGCCTCTTTTTATCCTTGGCCACCTCGAAGTAGCCTTCCCCTTTCAATTCTACTTTTCTTAATGTACCCGCAAAAGCAAGGGGATATTTCAAAGAAGAGCCGGCATTCAGCCATACTTTTGTACCATCGGCCAGAATGACCTGATATTGCCCGCCCATTGGCGTTTCTATGGTATTGTACAACAAGGAGGCATCTTCACTTTTCTTTTGACCCGAAGTCGAAACCTTGTACAACAGCTGGCCATCGGAGAGTTTCAGGATCTCAATCCCCTGATTTTTTGCCAGTTCTCCGTTTCCACGCTGATCGAGTATGACTTTTTTACCATTTGACAAAGTCAGCACCGCCCTGTTCCCTCCCGGAACAACCAAATCGGCATTTTTCAAATAATCTGGGCGGTTACCATTTGTCTTGTACACATAAAATCCGGCTGCAAAAACCAGCAACAAGGCAGCCACTGCGCCCAGTTTAAAATAGGCGTAAGGCCTGGTGTCCATCTTTCTGGCACCTTGCTTCCCCTGCCGGGCGGATATCGCTTCCCAAAGCTGCTGTTTGACCTGAGCGAGTTCCTGTTCTTCTATAACAGGCCCCTTTTTCCGGCCTTCTGCCAGGTACCAGCTTTCCAGAAGCCGTACTTCTTCAGGGCTGCAGCGGCCCTGCCGGTATTTTTCTAATAAACTGATGAATTCTGTGTTTTCCATAGGGATATCCGGCGTATATAATGTTAAGACGGATCAGCACAGCCCTGGTATGAGAAAAAAATAAAAAAAATTGCGCAGCCCCGGCAGCTGGCTATTTATATAGAAAACATGCTATAAGGGCTAGGATACCCACTTTCAAACGAAGGATGCGAATGGCATTTCCAATCTGGCTTTTAATGGTATGCTCGGTGATGCCCAGATGAGTTGAAATTTGTTTATGTGACATATAATGTCTTCTGCTGAGTAAAAAAACTTCCCTCATTTTTGGAGGAAGCAGTTCGATTTCACTTTCTATAATGGATTGCAGTTCCTTTTGACGGATCTGTTCTTCAGGAATGACTATATTTTCACGTGCAAATTCATTAAAGGATTCCAGGTGGCGGTTCACCACTTTCCGGTGCCGGATGTTGTCCAGCACCATATTACGAACAGATTTATATAGGTACGCCGACAAAGAGCAATGAAAATCCAATCCGGAAAACTGCTCAAAAAGACGAAAAAAAAGATTTTGTACAATGTCCTTGGCTTCTTCGTCATGGTGCAGCATTTTCCGCGCATGTAAAAAAAGTACAGACCAGTACCGGTCGTAAATTTGCGAAAAGGCCTTTTCTTCTCCCTGTTTGACCAGCTGGACCAATTCCACATCGGAAAGTTTCGAATAATCACGCATAACCCACTAATTACGCTTATTTAAATGATAAAACTGGAGCACTTGTCCTTCGCCCTGACCACCCAGCGACAGCACAGGGGCAACAGCCCCTGTAAAAACTGCATTTAAAGTAATTTTATGGAAGCCCTTGCCCAAACGAACTTTTTGTGCCTTTAGCTCCCCGGGTGCATAAGCAAAATCTGCATCGATCAAGGTGGCCTCATGCAAGCGTACAAATGCCTTTCCGCTGGTTTTCAAAGAGAAAGTATACGCTCCGTCCTGCGGGACCTTTACATAAGCCTCATAGCTCAACAGCCCTTTTTTTCCAGCCCACTCCCTGCCCTGAACCGAATCCACTTTCCCCGTTTTCAATGGTTTTAAACCGTCTGTATTCCCCACATATGCGAAATTTCCGGGATAATATTTCCACAGCAGGCCCGGCTGCATGTTGGCATCGACCTGATCTGCAGGTACCAGCGCATTGTCGTAAGGCCTCGGACTTTCGGTGTCGGCCCTTCTGCGCTGCAACACCTTGTTTTTCATCTGCTGCTGTATTTGATCATAACCAGGTTTCAGGGCCAGGTTACTGGTTTGTTTAGGGTCTGTAACTACGTTATAGATTTCAAAATTATCCTCAGCCCCGGTAATCCCGTAGCGTACGCCCACCAGGTCACCCAGGCGGATCATTTGCATTTGCCCTCTTTTACGGTTACGGCGGCCAGCTTCAAATTCTTTAAAACCGGGCGTTTTGCCAGCTTCAAAATATTCCACATAAACCTGCGAAGAATCCTGCGGGCCTTTGCCTGTCAGGACTGGGAGCAAAGAGACGCCGTCCATGCGCACAGGTACAGCAAGTCCGGCGGCCCGGGCAAAGGTAGGTGCCCAATCGGACAGCATAGACGGTGTATTGATCATTTTATTCGCTGCAATACGGCCCGGCCATACGGCAATCCCGGGCATCCTCAGCCCACCTTCCCAGCAATCCCTTTTAATTCCATCAAATGGGCCGTAGCTGGCAAAAAAAGTCGGTTCATTGGGCGCGAAACCTTTGGGAAGATAAGATTCTATAGAAGGGCCATTATCGGAAGTAAAAACCACCAGTGTATTCCCCTCAATATGCAGGTCCACCAGCAATTGCCGGATGTCGCCAATGGCATCATCAATACGCCGCACCGCTGTAGCGTATCTTTTAAAAGTATCCGGCCAGGGAACCTCAGGGCTAAGGGGATCGTGGTCATCATCGTAAGTTGCGTTCCCGTATTCGGGATACAGGTAACTGTCAATATGGCCCGAAGCGGTGTTGATCATTTGCCCCTTTTTTCCCAGCCATTGCAGTCCGCCATGCAAACCACCGCCTTTAGGATAAGCTTGTGTGGGCAATTCCAGTACCGCATGTGGTGCATCATAGGCCAGGTACATAAAAAAGGGCTGGTTACTTTTGTTCCGGTGACTGGTGATCCATTTTTTTGCAGCAGCTGTCCATAAATCAGTGGTATAACATTTTTCAAGTCCTGCGCTGACCTCTTCATTGCCGCTCCATACTTCTTTTTTACCCCGGTACAAACCTTCAAAAGGATAATGTTCATGTCCGTCCGAATGGCGCACATACCCAAAATAATCATCAAAACCTCTTTTTAAAGGATAGCCAGGCCAGCTTGCCGGTCCAGTCCCTGTTTGACCTTGCAGCCCCCATTTACCTATGGCAACGGTTTTATAGCCTCCGGCCTGGAGCACACTGGCAACAGTATGGTTATTTTCCAGCATTTTATCAAACTGATTGTCCCGTACCACCGCATTGCCCTGATGGACACCCGTTAAAAAGGAAGCTCTGGAAGGAGCACAGACGGGCGCATTGGCATATTGTTGTGTAAAACGGGCACCCTGGGCAGCCATCTGATCAAGATGAGGCGTAAGCTGGTAAGGCAGGCTCCTGTCTCCGGATTTTTGACGCTGCGCCTGAAAAAACACCCCAATATCCCCAAACCCAAGATCATCTGTCAATATAAAAATCACATTGGGCTTCTGCTGTGCCTTTAAAGATCCACTGGACAGGCAAAGCAACAGCGGCACCCACAAAGGCCAGGCCCGGCTTTTCAGCATGTTTCGTGTTTCAACCTTATCCATACCTCTACATCTTTATTTGGTTTAAACCCCAAGGGGCTTAAAAACGAATTTATTGAAAAAGCCTCCCTTAGTATTTTTATTCTGAGCGCAACCGTTTGCATATAAAATCCTTATCCAATAAGGATCTGCAAATCAAAAACCCGTTTACAAAGATTTAACACAACGAAAACCGGTATTCTCCAAAGCAGAATCCGGCGACGACTTCATCCGGGAAGAAACCCGGTATCCTTTACAATAAGATGCATTGCACATATAAGAGCCACCACGGCAAACTTTTTTGGGCGTATTGGGTTCTTCAGGATCGTAACTGGTTGAAGGGCCCTTAGGATCTATACTTAATTTACCTTTCGCTTTTTGATAATAATCAGGCCTGTACCAATCCGAAACCCATTCCCATACATTACCGGCCATGTCATAAAGACCATAAGCATTTGGCGCAAAAGACTTTACTTTTGCCAGCCCGCTATACTGGTCCCAGACAGTATTTTTATCCGGAAAATGTCCCTGCCAGGTATTGGCTTTGGGTTTTCCCTTTTCTATATCTTCGGACCCCCATGGAAAATCCTGTTTTTGTAAACCACCTCTGGCCGCATATTCCCACTGGGCCTCCGTAGGCAGTCTTTTACCCGCCCAGCGGGCATAGGCATTTGCATCTTCCCAGGAAACCTGTACGACCGGTAAATGCTCTTTTCCTTTGATATTGCTGGTGGGTCCCTGCGGATGCTTCCAGCTTGCCCCTTTGGTCCAGCTCCACCATTGTGCCGCATTGTCCAGCGCTACAGGATGTGCCGGTGGTGTAAAAGTAAGTGCGGCAGGGACCAATACCTCATCAGCGGGCCTGGGGGTTCCGGGTGGCAGCTGTTTTTTAATCTCTTCCCAGTCCGGTTTCCGCTCCGCCTGGGTGAGGTAACCGGTTTCCTCTACAAAACGGGCAAATTGTGCGTTGGTCACTTCGGTTTCATCCATATAAAAATCAGGGATCCGGACCTTATGCAGGGGGTATTCGTCCTCCCTGCCCTCCGCATTGGCAGAACCCATCTCAAAGTCTCCGCCTTTAATCAATACCATCCCAATGTGTTTGTGATCAGAAACTGTAAGGGGAATACTTTTTTCCTTGCCCGCCCCTGGCCCATACCGGGAAGGCATGCCCGCATGACAGCTGGCCACCGCATCTTTACCCGCAGAACGCCGGGTCAGGTCTTGCTGTTGTTTTGCAGCAGGCCTGCAGGAAAACAACAGCAACAAGACATAAACGGTATTTCTTATCGGCTTCATTTGAAATTTATTGAATAAAAAAAGTGTTGTACAAAAGACTGCAGCAGCAATATATCTTACACAAACATCAGAATAGTAATTTTAATTTACGCAAACGTTTGTTTAACCCTAACCTGCAAAGATAAAATTCATAAATTATTCTTTTTTTTTGGCGCCGGATCTTTTTTTATAACAGCAGCAAACAGTAAAGCGGAAAATCTGACCAGTTTTCCGAAGGTAAAATTTTCTTCGAAACACTTACTGTGTTTCCAGCCATTTTTATTAAATTTATACGTTAACCGTTTATTAAAGCCACCATTGACCGCTCTCCAATGTTTAGCCACCTGTCCTCTCAAGAAAAGCGTTTATCGTCCGCCTCTGCCCATCATACAGGGTCCGGGGGACGCTCCTTACCTTCACCACAAACATTGTCAGGTGCCCCTATCCAGTTTACCCTCGAAGATGCCCAGCGTAAATGGGACCAGTGGTATAGGTCTCCCAATGTGGAAGAGGAAAAAATAAGGCAATATATACAGGCAAAAAAGAGGGGTTGGGCCATCCTTAAAAGGGAGCTGAACAAGGAACCAGTACAGCCTGAGGGAATGATTGAAGAGGTCCAGGAAGAACATGATGAAAATTCAATGCAGGTGACTGGCGAGCAAGGCCATGACATGCAGGATGAACATGACGAAAATTCAATGCAGGTGACCGACGATCAGCCTGACTTTCAAATTCATCCTGATGATCAGGAAACCTATGATGATATTGTTGACAAGCAATCCAAACCGATCAGTGAGCGTTCCCAAAAACTGGAAACCGATATACGTAAGTTTAACGCTGTAGCTATTCGTTCAGGAAATGCCACCAAGGACGGGCATCATCAAGTGGCCATACCCCTGAATACTTTCTTCAAAAAAAATGCGCCACCAGGTTACAATACCTCCTCCGAAAATGAAAAAGATGATGATCAAGAGGAGGAAACTGAAGGCAATACATATCAGTACGATGTTCAATATGAAAGAGATTTCTCGTTCGGGTTATCGGGAGACCCGCTCAACAAACGAAGAGAGAAAACAGATTATTTCAGGGCCCCTTTTGCACATAAGCATGTGCTTCGTGAAACGCATGAAAAAAGTTTAAGCAAATATTTAAAGACAGAGCTTCCCCATAAGAGTAAAGAAATTGGGGGCAAACAGGTTTATGTCAGCTTCTACGTGGAGGAAGCTCCTGGAAACAAACTCAAAATTACCGGTCCGGAGGGCTCTTATGACAATGAGAAAATGCTGGGCTCCAGGTCCGGAAAAACAGTCGTACAGCGCAGGATCAATGTTGCAGGGCATCAGCTGATTCTGTGGGTTAATGCAGATAGCGCTGGTCATCAGTCCCGGTACAATGCCAGTGCCATAGTCCCTAATCTGGTACAATATGAGCAGATTATGAGCGCATTAAAGATGAATTCCACAGTCGATGTGGACCCTTCGGTTAATATTGAAGAAAAATCATTTCGTTCAGATACACGTAAAGCAGTTTTAGGCACCAAACCTGAAGCATTACCCAGCGCCAATTATAAACAGGAGGTATTGGACAACAGAAGGCAACTGGTGACAGAGGTTTCAAACACCATTAACACTCAGGTAAAGAATCAATACATGCGGGCCATTACTTCTCAAACTCAACAGGATTTTATTCAGTATCCCTGCCTGGTGCTTGAACCACTGCCGAACTACACCCTTGAATTTGGCGGATTGGCGAAAGAAATGATGGATGAATTAAAAAAGAAAATTGTTTTCACCTTCCACAATACTTATTCGATCAGTTTCGCCAATCGCGCCAGTTTCGGCTTTGCTTACCCCACTGTAGGAGATGTAGGCGTAAGCATCCGGATTTGGCCCGGCCTTATTCCTTCGGCAACATTTTCCCATATGATCCTGAAAGTCCTTAAAATAGCCGGCTTATTGGACAATAAATTTGAAAATAAATTTGATGGCAAAGAAGATAAAGGTGCACCACTTGTTCTTGCCCTAAAATTGGCCATAATAAGGGCAAAGGAAAGATTTCGCCGTTATCAGGAAATAAAACAGTCCAAAGGGAGCAACAACCTGGTCGAAAAAGACACTTATAAATGGGTGAACAACCGCATTACCTCGAATGTGATCAAGGCTGAAACGCTGGTCATTGCATTGGCAAAAAAACCTGGCGATCTGGATTTAATTAAACGGGCCATCCGTACTTTGGAAAACCTAAATGAATATGAACAGGTTCAGGCAGGTGTTGAAGAACAGCAACATGAAGGTCCTGAACCGGAAAGAAAACTGAGCCTCTCTACTACATTTAAATTGCGTTCTGTAAACAGGACTGTGCAGGATTATGAACTGGTCAGTGAAACCATATGCAGTTCGGGTATGGATGCTTACCGTAAGGCCTTAGAAACCATTGGGCATACCCAAACAGACTCTTCCAGGCTGTATTTTGAAACCTCAAAAGTAAACAAAACCATAGCCAACAATTCCAAGGGTCTTGTAAAATCCGGATCGGTTACCAAAATGCAAGACCCTTCTTATAACTTTGTCAGTCATAAAGACTTAACCAGTGACATTTCCTACGAATGGGAAAAGGACAATGGTTATCCTGGCGTTCACATTTACGATCTGACCAATACCCCGATTGATGTCGCTATTTCTAAAGCCAGTCCGGGAACGCCCAGTGTCATTGTTCTTTTTGAAAGCCTGTCCAAACATTTTCAGTTTGGCATGGATAAAACGACCATAGGCCGGTTAATTGTTTATGTGAAAACATCCAGAAAAAACCAGGAAAGAGTAACCTTACTGACCAATAAGTTCAAACAACTTCAGGACGCGCCCATGCCCAATTATTTCCTGAACCATATGGCGCTCCAAAATGACTTATTTGGTGAATAAAATTGACAAAAACCCATACAGGACACTCAATAAGATCAGATAAATCACATTCCACCTAAACTTAAACAGCAACACCATTGATACCACCACCCATATCAGTGCTGTGAGATCTATTTTACTCCAGGTTAAAACACCCGGGAACAATACCTGCCTGCCCAAAAACAGGGTTAAGTTCAGGATCACCCCCACCACTGCGGCAGTAACAAAACCAAGGACATCTTTAATCAAAGCATTTTCCCTGCTTTTCTCCAGCAGCGGTCCTCCTACAAAAATAAATAGAAAAGAGGGCAGAAAAGTATAAAAAGCGGTGGCCAAAAGTCCAATACCTCCCATCATTAAAGATCCTCCAAAATGGTTAAAACCAGCCATAAAACCGACGTAACAAACCACAATGATCAGGGGTCCAGGCGTGGTTTCGGCCAAAGCAAAACCATCGACCATCTGCGATTTACTTAACCAGTTAAACTTGGATACACTAAACTGGGCTACATAGGGCAATACCGTATAAGACCCCCCAATGGTAAACAGGGCTGTTTGGGTAAAAAACAGGATGAGTCCGTTCCAGAATGTAAAATCACCAGCCCAGAAGTAAAAGGCCGTCCATGGTAATGCCCACAGCGCTATAAAAAACGCCACTTGCTTGAGCAGCAACTTCACACTAAAATGTTTTCCCGGTCCGGGAGAAGTTTGATTGATATAGTAGTCCTGTTCACTGGCCTGTTCCACCTCCTGCCCCGCGGCCCCTCTGTATATTAATGCCGGCCAGGACCAGCGGATCAACAAGGCCAGAACGATGGTCCCAAGGATAATGTAGGGCATGGGCATATTAAAAAAGAAAATACAGCAAAAGGCCAGTGCAGCCAAAACATAATGCAGCACAGTGTGTAGGGCCTTGCGGCCCACGCTCCATAGTGCATGGAGCACAATAACCACAACCGCAGGCTTTAAACCGCTAAAAATGGCATTCATCCAGGATTGTTGACCATAGGTCACATAGACCAGGCTCAATCCCAGCAGGATAAACATAGAAGGAAGGATAAAAAACAAACCAGCCAATATCCCGCCCTTTTTCCCATGGAGCTGCCAGCCGATGTAAATGGCCACCTGCTGTGCTTCCGGCCCCGGCAAAAGCATACATAAACTCAGTGCATGGAAAAACCTGCTGGCTGAAATCCATTTCTTTTTCTCCACCAAAAAATTATACATGATGTGCACATGGCCCAATGTTCCGCCGAAACTGATCCAACCCAGTTTAAACCAAAATGTTAAAGCTTCTTTAAAGGACGGTTCGGGTAATTTATTATTTTTATGCATACAGATAAATCAGGATAAACAAAGCCTGATTTTAAGACCTAGCTGTGGCCATTTTGGTAAGTAAAAAACTTGCATTTTTATCCCTATAAATTTACAAAAAATAAGCCTTAAAACCATCAAAAACCTCATAAATAAGAAAAGAAAATGTCTATTTTCGGAATTTGTTAGTCCGGATATCCCCAGGTCTGAAAAAATGGAATTACCGTGACCATCGACCGTAACAAATTAAGCCTCTATATGGAAAAAACAGCCCTGGCGGGAATTGAATACCCGAGGCAGCAGAAATGGCAAAAATACCCCCGGAAAATCTCGCAAAGCACCAGCCTGTTTAACCGGTTTATGGACTAATTTTGAAAGGAATACCTTAAACTAAAACCATTGCTATGAAAACAAAAAAAATATGGGCCAATTTCAGCGTCAGGGACCTGCAGCGCAGCACTAAATTTTACACCCAACTTGGATTTAAACCAAACGGATCCTCTGACCAGCTGACCAGCTTCTTTTTTGGCGACGAGAACTTTATCATCCATTTCTTTTTAAAAGATGTACTTGAACCTGCCATGAAAGGCCCAATTACAGATACCAGCTCCGGAAATGAGATTATATTTACCCTTTCGGCCGATAGTAAACAGGAAGTCAACGATTGGGAAAAACAGGTGCAGCAAGCCGGAGGGACTATTGTTTCCAAACCGGAAGCTTTTGGGGCCGGTTATTATGGTTTCGTATTCGCCGATCCCGATGGGCATAAATTCAATGTATTTTATATGTAGAACAGGCTAATTTGCAAAAGAGCGCTCCTGGGAGCGCTCTTTTGCAAAATCTATTCCTCTAACTGTTTTTTAAAAGGTATGCTAACGTTAAAACATGCACCGGAGCCCGGCTGGTTGTGCGCCTCCATCCTGCCGCCCAGACCATGAACCAGTTGCCTGACCAAAGCCAGCCCGAACCCGTAACCTGTTTCACCTTGGGTACCGCTGGTACTTAAATGCTGGCCGTCTTCCAGATGCTGCAGGGCCTGTTCGCTGATGCCTGCACCCGTATCTGAAATCATCAATTCGAGCAGATGCCCCTGCTGCTGTTCAATTAAAGCCAGATGAACTTTAACTGTTCCATTTTCCGGACTGAACTTAATTGCATTGGAAATCAGATTGCCCGTAATTTGCAGCAGTTTATTTTTAGGAAAAGAAGACAAGGTATCCCCCTGCTTCACCTGTATCTGTAAATTGATCCCCTTGTTTTTTGCCTGGACCTCATAGAGGTCCTGCAATTTGCATTTAAATACACTCAGGTTCATTTCATGATCCGACAGCTTGCGCTGCTGCTGTTCTTCACTAAGAATCTCATCAGCGAGCTCCAACAACGATTTACTGCTTTTGTGAATGAGCTGAATAAAGTCCAGTACTTCACTCAGGGTATTGGCATTGCCTTGCTGGGCAATAATATTGGACAAGCCTATAATCCCGGCCAGCGGGCCGCGAATGTCATGGGCCACTTTACTTTTTGTTTCCCTGGCATTTTTGACCTGACTTTGCAGTTCCCTGATGGACTGATAAGTATGAAGACGGCTGATCACCTGGCCGGCAATAATTTTCAGCATTTCGATCTTCTCGGGGCTGAAATTTTTGGGTTGCTTATCGACAACACACAGGGAGCCGATCTGAAAACCTCCGGCATCTGTGATCGGCACCCCCAGATAATAGCGGAGGGCTAAAGGCGGTTTCGTAAAATCTTTATCCTTGAACCGCTCGTCGAGTAACAAGTCTGAAACTTCAAACTGCGATTGGCCCATAATGGTATACTGACAGAGGGATTCTTCCCTTGGTGTTTGCTGTATGTCCAGCCCCTGGCCCGAAATGGTCCATGTTGTATAGGCATCAATAAGGTTAATGAGTGAAATTTCTGTTCCTGCTACTTTAGCAGTCAGCCTGGCCAGGTCTTTGAATTCTTCAGAAAGTTCGGAATAATCCAGGTCAAGCTCTGATAAGCTCAACAACCTTTGCCCCTCATTTTTTGGTATTGGAAAAGTATCTTGTAGTATCATTTGTTCGTTGGTACAATATTATTATACTTTACGATACCAAGCAAGCAAGAGATTAAAAATTATTCTTTCAGAAAGGCCTTAAAACAAATCAAAGTTCTATAGATTCTTTGGGGGCTCAATCTGAAAAGTCTGCTCTACTTTTTTTAACCGTTTAAGCTCACAGATGCGGTATAATTTTTTGATCAGGGGCTCCAGGATCGGAGGCTCAAACATCGTTGTTATTTCTTTCCGATCCCCTTTACTGTACAGGATAATCGTTTTTTTCGAACCATCGCAGCACAGGCTACTATCCGACTGTAAGGTATCAAACCGGATGCGGTTGAGTTCATTTAAGATTTTCTGAAACTCCTTTTTAGAAAGTTTGCCAATAAAATAACCCATTTTTGCGGTGTCCTCCTGATACAGAACGGCTCCTTTTCGGTCATCAAATACTGTTTCTGCAAAAAGCTTAACATTTCTTGCCCCGTCTAATTCCATGTGGTAAACCGGACAGGTACCAAAGCAGATAGAGGTATGAAAAATCAGTTTATCGATAACCAGCGTCTGACTTTTGCAGGAGAGGAACAACAATAAAAAGGTCAGGGTAAATAGCGTCTTCATAAATACATTTAATATTTAAATATAAGACATAAAAGCAGCAGATTCAAACTCGATAAAACCTTTCCCCCCTTAGGCCAAGTCTGCTTTATCCAGAATCTGCCTGATAAAAAACAAATCATGTTTCCGGTTTTTATGCTGTGGCATGAAACAACTATATTTGCGGGTACATGATCAGAGAAAAACGTTTCCAGCACATTCTATCCAGTCTGAAAAATACAGGTACAGTCACCTATATGGGCTTGTCTGCGGATTTGTTGGTTTCTGAAGACACCATCCGTAGGGACATTGATTACCTGCATGAAAATGGTCTTTTGTCAAAAGTCAGGGGCGGGGCAATACCACGCGACAAAAATCCCCTCTCCTTTCAGGACCGGACCGGCCTTCAGTCTTCGGAAAAGGAGATTATCGGTATGAAGGTTCAGCCTTTACTCAAAAACGGAATGACCGTATTTATGGACGGTGGAACAACCATATGCGCCGTTGCGGAATGTTTACCGGCAAATACTTCACTAAGGGTGATGACCAATAACATGGCCCTGGTTCCCTTGTTGGACCGCTTCCCTCATATAGAAATTATCGTACTTGGTGGAAACTACGATAAAGACACACAGACCAATACGGGCGCCAGAACCTGCGCTGAGGCTGCTGAATTTGTGGCCGATCTTTACCTGATGGGCACCTGCGCAATTTCCAAAGATTTTGGCATCACCTCGGCCATAAGGGAAGACGGTGCCGTAAAAAAAGCCATGCTGAAAGGTTCCAAAGCAGTAGCTGTACTGAGCAGCAGCACAAAGACAGGCACCAGCGAAGCTTTTGTGGTTTGTGGCCTGGAACAAATTGATGTTCTGGTTACTGACCTTCCCAGCGATGATCCAAGGCTGGATGAACTGCGTTTTAAAAATCTGAAGATCATTTAAACCTGGCTATGCCCGGGATTCTATGACAAAAGCCTTTAATTCGGCCATTTTACCTTCCTCAAACCGCCAGATGTCGCAATAGTCGTAATCTGTCATTTTATCATCTGTATCCTTCAGGCTAATGCGACCAATAGCCGTTACAAAATCGCCCTCTGCAAGGAGCTGCTCCACCTGGAATTTTGGAGGTTCCAGATAAGTCACAGACATATACTTCCGGACGGCCTCCTTCCCTTCCAGGACGGTGTCGCCCACAAATGTCCATGTTGTATTTTCGGTACAAAAAGCAAGAAAGCCCTCGTAATCTCCTTTAGTAATGGCGGCATTGGCCTTTTCCAGTATGGTTTTATGGTGTGCTGACATAGGTGAGCAGGTTAAGTTTTTTCAAAGAAGCCTGTATGGATAAAACTATCGGCTAATTGGATAAAAACAAAACTACAGACCTAAAGTTTTTATCGTTTCAAAGAGAAACCGGTAAAAATTTAACCCACCTGATAGGTATGCGCAACAATCCCTCCTGAAAAAGTCTGTACATCTATAAGTTTTAGATCCAGGGGCTGGGAAAGGCCACTAAATATCGGAAGTCCGGAGCCCAGCAGGACCGGGTGCGTGACGATCAGAAACTCATCGATCAGTCCGGTTGCAATAAGGCTTCTCATAAATCCGGCGCCCCCAATGGCCACAACCGGCTTTCCCTGTTGGGCTTTAAGTTCCTGAATGTGCGCTGCAAGATTGCCCTCAAAGACCTGCGCGCTGGCCCAGGAAGCTACTGCCGGGGATGGGTCCTGTCCGGGGTCAACGTTTTTAAATCCTTTTTGGGTAAAGACAGCCTTGGGTATTTCGTTCATTGCCGGGGCAAAAGCATCGGTTGAGGTCGGCCAGTAAGGCGCCATGCCCTCAAAGGACTTCCGACCCATGATGATCAGACCGGCCTGACCGGTTTGTCCAACAGCCCAGGCTTTAGAGTGCTGGTCACTGCTTTTGAAAATCCAGTCCAGTTCTCCATTGGGACCACCTACAAAGCCGTCAACAGAAACGGACATTTTCATAATTAGTTTTCTCATCGCAAGTAAATTTATGAATCTAATATAGCCAGACCTCAGCGGAATAAAGCGGGCTTAAGGTGACAATCTAAAGGGGCAAAAGTGCCAGCAACCTTAATGTTCTTTTTTCTTTATCAGTTTATACCTTATGTGTGTGGTCAGCTCCGAGGGCAGTACCTCTGCAATCTGAAGTTCATATTTGTTTTTGTCAATGCCCTCAAACAAGCGGATCCCGCTTCCTAAAAACAAAGGGGCAATATGAATACAAAATTCGTCTATAAGCCCCGCATTGAGAAATTGCTGAATTGTATTGGCACCTCCCTGTATCCTGATGTCCTTTCCTTTGGCCGATTGTTTTGCTTTTTCCAATGCACTATGTATGCCATCATTGATGAAATAAAAAGTAGTCGTTCCTTTTTGAACCCAGGGTTCGCGTTTTTCGTGTGTCAGCACATAGACATCGGCTTTATACAGGTCTTCTTTCCAATGGACTTCGCCTTCTTCAAACATTCGTTTTCCCATAATATAAGCACCGGTCCTTGCAAATACATCATCAATTAATTTGCTGTCCGCACCATATTCTTCGCCGC
The DNA here is from genome assembly GCF_003208655.1 of Pedobacter nutrimenti. Taxonomy (GTDB): domain Bacteria; phylum Bacteroidota; class Bacteroidia; order Sphingobacteriales; family Sphingobacteriaceae; genus Pedobacter; species Pedobacter nutrimenti. Next base: position 1,064,191 of record NZ_QKLU01000001.1, read on the forward strand.
CTTCCATATTGACGTTTTTCCAAAATGCTTTTTGTTTAAACATCCACATATGTATTGTAGGTCCGTTATCGCCCATTGCATTGGCCGGGCTTCTGTGGTCACCTGCGAAAAATCCATCCAATGATATTCCGCTGTCAAAGATAATTTTGCTCATTATTTCTATGTATTACTTATTAAATCTCAGTACTGGTCAAATCACCTCAAAAATGCACCTTCCTTGCACTTTATAAATTCATCTTAAACCCCTCATGGCTAGGCGTAAAACCAATCTTTTGATAAAAACGCAAAGCATCTGTTCTTTGTTTGTCCGAAAAGAGCTGGACAAATTTCACCCCATTTTCTTTAGCCCTGTTTATGGCCAGCTTGCACATCATTTCCCCCAGTCCTTTACCCCTATGGTTCTTATCAATGCGCACTGCTTCAAATATGGCCCGTTTACTTCCCATTCTATTCAGATATTGGACGTAGGTAATCTGTAGGGTCCCTAAAATCAAATTGTTGTCATCCACCAATACCAACAGTTCCTGTTGTGGATTGCGGTCAATGCTGTCAAAAGCTTTTACATAACCCTCATCCAAAGGATCACTCAAGGTTTCACGGCTTTGTCCCAGCACATCGTCAGCATACAACTCAATGATTCTAAACAATTCTTCTTTTTTCGCTTTTCTAAGTTTCATTTCAGCTTTCTTTTTATAAAAATACAGGATCTGAAACGGTATTTATCATTTTTCACTGCATTTCGCTTTGCGGGCAGTTGGTACTCCCCCTGATTATTTTCTGATGGTCATCCTGCAAAAAATTCCAATTGAGCTATAGATTGCCTCATGATAAAAATACCTGTAACACACATCTTCTTAACGTGCAACTTAAGGAATTAACAAGTGTCTTTTATTAAACAAATGAGTCAAAATGAAAAAACTTTTAAGCACCTTGTTCCTTTTTGTTCTTAGCCATTGTGCGCTCGGCCAAACACAGAAAATTAGCCATTTAATCGAAACTTATGCCAAAGAACATCAATTTAACGGATCGGTGTTGATTCAAAAGAATTCAAAAATAATTTATCATAAAAGCTTTGGCCTGGCCGAGCGCTCTTTTGATTCGCCAATTACAAACGACACCAAATATCAGGTTTGCTCCATAACGAAAACATTTACGGCCGTTTTAATCCTTCAGCTTGTTGAACAAGGAAAAATTGATTTGAAGAAAAAAATACTGGACTACCTGCCTGATTACAAGGGACAGGGCGGCCCTAAAGTAACGGTTCACCAGTTGTTAAATCATACATCGGGCATGAAAAATACAGATACGGCCAAAGATGAAAACTTTTTGAAGTACGGCCTTGGTTTTTACCATCAGCCACACCAGTTGAAGGAAATTGTAAACAATTTTTGCTCCAATGACCTGGTTAACGAGCCCGGAACAAAATTCGATTACAATAATGGGGAATACATGATTTTAGGCCGAATTTTAGAGGTTATGTATCAAAAGTCCTTTGAGCAGATTTTAAATCAGCAAATTCTTCATCCATTAGGCATGCACAATTCAGGCTTGCTTTCTCATTATAAACTGATCAAAAAACTGGCCACCCCCTATTACAAAGATGAAGATCTGGACCACTTAATCCCCAATATCCCTATGTTCGTTGAAAATTTCTCGGCCGCAGGAGCCATGTACTCCTGTACCCTGGACCTCATTAAATTCAACAACGCGCTGTTTGATTTTAAACTTATAAAAAAGGAAACTTTAGCACTGCTTTTAACACCAGGGCTAGATAATTACGGATACAGTGTTTGGATCCGGGGCAATCAAAAATACAAACGCATGGAAAGGTATGGCAGAATTTCAGGTGCCAATAGTGTGTGGTTCCATTACTTAAACAGTGACTTGAGCATTATCCTGTTATCCAATACCAATCTGACCGACCTGGGGGACTATGCCATACAAATTGGCAAAGCCATTCTTTAAGCCCCTCTTAAATCTCCTATTTTCAAAAAATTTCACATTAGTTATGGTTTACGGCGCACTGCTTAAGAAAGTAAGATACCCCATTGAATTGAAATCTAAATCGGAGCTGAGGTCATTTTTGCAACCAGGAACAATGGACTGCATCATCCCCACGTCGAATACACAGCTCCAAAGTAGAAAACGAAACAATGGATTTCAGGAAAATAATTCCAAGCATCAAACCATTTCAGGAAGAAATTTCCGATAAACCAACAAAATCAGTACTAACGAATTTTGAACAAGGTCGAATTCGCCTAAATCAACATTAATATCCGTACAGAACAATTATTGATAAAGTACTGGTAAAGCACTGATAAAGCACTGAACATCTCTAGGGTACATAAACTATCTACTTTATGAGTCTTCTATCAGTCGGTAATATGGACATTTTGTATCTTAGTACTATTCCAAACACCTCCAATGGATTTTGCTGATACTTCCTCTTTATTTGGATAAGAACCAGGCTTTCCCCCTACTTCCGGTACCAGGGGCCACATGTTCAACCATTCAACTATGGCTTAATTCACTTCTTTGTATTTAAGTATTTGCTTAAATACGTAACAACATTTAACTTTGTTCCTTCGATCACCATAAAATATGGAAAGTTTAAACAGTTGTATACGGGAAAAAGCCAATCCAAAACAAATTAATGAATGCCGGATTAAAATTACGGCCAGCGAAGCGTCCTTTACCCAACTCTCTGCAATATTATCCCTGGCAGGAAATGAGCTGCGTTTAAAGATTCTTTATTTGCTCGAACAGGAAAAAGAATTGTGTCCCTGCGACTTGAGCGATATACTGGGCATGAGTATTCCGGCAATATCCCAGCATTTACGAAAATTGAAAGATGGTCATATCATATCGTTCCGCAAAGAGGGGCAAACCATTTTTTACACGCTGAAGCAGGAACATCTGGAACTGCTTCGCCCTTTCTTTAAGCTCATTGATCAGGTCAATTTAGTTGCTGAACGGGCATGAGCAAAACCAACCACATCAAACTGTTAAGTTCGGGCATACTATTGGCCCTTACTTCCTCCTTATGCTGTATTGTACCGGTACTGGCGCTGTTTGGTTCCATTGGCAGTGCAGCCTCCATGTTTGGCTGGGTAGAACCCATACGCCCCTATCTGCTTGGTGCCACTGCAGCGGTCTTGGCCATGGCATTTTATAAAGCCTATCAACCTAGGTCTACAGATCAATGTGGCTGTGAGGAAAAAAAGACTGTGATGCAATCAAAGACTTTTCTCTGGGTTATTGCACTTGTTTCCCTAGCACTATCGGCCTTTCCCTATTACATTTCTTATTTTCAAAAACCGCCGGCAAAACAAAGTACCCTGGGCAATACGTACAACAAACAATCTGTACTTCATATCCGGGGACTCAGTTGTGCCGCTTGCGAAGGATACATTAACCATGCGCTGCAATCTAAAAAAGGCGTACAATCGGTGGTTACCTCTTATGGAAAGGGACAATCTGTTGTAAAATTTGATTCCACCCTGGTTTCTTTAGCGCAACTGGAAGAGGCTGTAGAGAAAGAAACCGGCTATAAAATCACCAATAAATCAAGCCATGTCAACTAGAGCCATCGTATTAAAATCGATTATCACCTGTCCATTTTGCCAATTTCAGCAAACAGAAACAATGCCCCTAGATTCCTGTCAATACTTTTACGAATGTGAAAAATGCCGGGAAACGTTAAAACCATTAAAGGGCGACTGCTGTGTATTTTGCAGTTATGGAACTGTAGCCTGTCCTCCAATACAACAAAATAAACCCTGTTGCTGATTAAAGCACAAAAAACAGGCAGAAGTCCATTTTGATGTCTACATGAAATAGATCGGTAGTCCACAAACATTATGATCTTTTTTAATGTTCTAAAATAGATCTATGAACCTTTAATTATTCAACTGATGACAAAGTATTCAAAAAAAGCTTCGGAAAAAGTAGAAAAAACCATGCACCAGATGAAGGAAGGAAAATTGAAATCGGGCAGTGGGCAGAAGGTCACTTCCAAAAAACAAGCCATCGCTATTGGTTTGTCTGAAGCCAGGAAGGCAGGCGCTAAAGTGCCTGAGAAAAAAAACTGAGCCACGACCAGAAAAAGAATCCGTTAACCCATTAATAAGCTGACCATGGAAATTAAAAGAAAAAAAACAAATGGTAATGATGCGGACCGGAGCAGTACCAAACCGGAAAAATTAAAAACCGACGAGCCCCTGGCGGAAAAAGATGAAGTAAAAAAGGCAGAAGAGACCCAACGCAAAAACCTACAAAAAACTTCTTCAAAATTTCGGGATTAGTCTATATCCTGATCCTTTTTAGTGTCGAAATCTCTGGAAGAGCAGACCATATGTAACTTTTATTATCGTTCAGCTGTCTAAAATCACCTGCCAAAACCGGATGGTTTTGATCCCCGGGGGAATTAAGTGCTCCAAAAGAAATACAAGGGCACATTATGCTTTCTTTGTGGGATAAGCCATCAATACACGTAAGTTTATACTTACAAGTACGGTTAAAAACAATGTAAAATAGCAGCAGGTAATTGGACATTATAAAAATAAATCATCAACTCACAAATGAATAAATTAGGCTTATTTGTTGCAATACTGGTATTTTCATCAAAATTATTCGCTCAATCACAAACCAATGATTATCAATACAACATTGATTTATTGAGCGAGAAAAACAACAAAATTAGTGTTTCCTTTATACCGCCTGAAAACAACCTCCAACAGGGTAAATTTGTGATGCCTAAACTGGTTCCCGGCTATTATGACGCTTTAAATTTTGGCCAATATGTTTCAGAATTCCGGGCTTTTAACAAAAAAGGAGAAAATATCGAGGTTAAAAGATTAGATACCAATACCTGGATCATACCTGACTTGAAGAATATCGCTAAAATAAGCTATCAAGTAGCCGGCGGCTGGGATTCACTTATGCAACGTACCTCTAGCCCAAAATCGGTTGCAAGTGCGTACAAAAAAGACAGTGTATTTATCTTAAACTATAGCACGCTGGCAGGCTATTTTGAAGAGCTAAAAAATAGGGCTTATCGTGTTACGGTAAAGAAAAACAAAGAATTCTTTCCTTCGTCTGCTTTGGATTACACCCCTAAAAACGATACCACAGATATGGTTTCCGCTAAAGATTACCGCCACCTGGTCGATGCCCCTGTGCTGTATTGTGTCCCTGATACCACCTGGATAAAAGTTGGGACTACAAATGTTCTGGTTTCTTTTTATTCCAAACAGGACCGCTCCTATTCAAAAAACCTGGCCGCCAAAATAGAAAGCATTTTAAAGAACCAGCAGGCCTACCTGGGTGGTAAATTACCCGTTCAGAAATATGCATTTCTTATTTATCATGAACAAATCCCCAGGGGGATGATGGGCGATGGTCTTGAGCACAGTAATTCAACCGTATGCCTGTATGGCTCGAAAACTTTAGATAAATTGCCGGAAGCTTTAATGGGTGTGGCCTCCCATGAATTTTTTCATATTTTGACGCCCCTGGGTATCCACTCCAAAGAAGTACAGAATTTCAACTTTCTTCATCCGGTGCTATCCAGGCATCTTTGGCTTTATGAGGGTATGACCGAATATGCAACCATACATATGCCCATAAAGCAGCATATGATTAACCTGCAGCAGTTTCTTAAAAATATTGAAGGAAAAATTAAAGGTATGGACGGATTTAACAATAAACTGTCTATGACCGAAATGAGTAGCAATGCCATTAAAATGCAAGACCAATACATGAATTTTTACCAAAAAGGGCCCCTACTGGGTTTATGCCTTGATATTCGTTTAAGAGAACTTTCCAACGGAAAAATTGGAACACAAGAGTTAATGCAAAAGCTGATTAAAAAATATGGTCCTGAAAAGGCTTTTGAAGATAAAGACTTGTTTGATGTCATTACCGCATTGACATTTCCCCAGATCCGTCAGTTTTTTAAAGATTATGTAGAAGCGGGAAATCCACTTCCATTAAAAGAAAGCTTGCGAAAAGTTGGGCTTGATTATAATGAACAGGCCGGGACTGTTGTTGAAATGCGTACCCCCTCGACCGCCGAGTTTTCACTGAGAAAAGCATGGATCGATCAATAAAATGTGGTGTCTAAAGTTATCCGGGTATGGTATGAATTATGACTATACATCCACATAGTTTAGTTTTTTTTGAAATTTACCAGACAAAAAATAAAAACATCCCTGAAAAACATTTGCTAAATTCGGAGGTCTACCTTATTCTATAAAAAACAAGTATACCAATGAAAAAAATAGGATTCTTATCGTTTGGCCATTGGGCAAAGCATCCGTCTTACCAAACAAAAACAGCAGGTGATACCTTGCTTCAATCTATTGATTTAGCCGTGGCAGCAGAAGAAATAGGGATTGATGGCGCTTACTTCAGGGTCCATCACTTTGCCAATCAGCTGGCCTCCCCCTTCCCTTTGCTGGCGGCCATTGGTGCCAAAACCAGTAAAATTGAAATCGGTACAGGTGTCATTGACATGCGGTACGAAAATCCATTGTATATGGTGGAAGATGCCGGCGCTGCCGATTTAATTTCGGGCGGCCGTTTACAATTGGGCATCAGCAGGGGGTCTCCAGAGCAGGTCATTGAAGGCTGGCGCCACTTTGGTTACCAACCGGCTGAAGGCGAAACCGATACCGATATGGGCCGTCAAAAAGGGCTCGAGTTTTTTGAGCAACTCAAAGGTCAGGGCTTTGCAGAACCCAATCCCAATCCCATGTTCCCCAATCCTCCGGGCCTGCTGCGTTTGGAACCCCATGCTCCGGGCTTGCGGGACCGCATCTGGTGGGGATCGGCATCCAATGCTACAGCAGTATGGGCCGGGAAAACGGGCATGAACCTGCAAAGTTCTACCCTGAAATTTGATGAAAACGGCAAACCCTTTCACGTCCAGCAGGCCGAGCAAATCCGTTTGTTTAAACAAGCATGGAAAGAAGCCGGACACCAGCGTGAGCCCAGGGTTTCGGTAAGCCGTTCCATTTTTGCGCTGGTCAATGACCAGGACCGCTATTACTTTGGTCAGCAGGCCGAAAAGACCGATAAATTGGGCGTTCTGGAAATGGACAGACGCGCCATTTTTGGCCGGAGTTATGCCGCAGAACCCGATCAGCTCATTGAAGAACTGGCCAAAGACGAGGCCATTCAGGAAGCAGATACAGTTCTTCTGACCATTCCAAATACCTTAGGTGTGGCCTATAATGTGCATGTGCTTTCTGCGATACTGGAACATGTTGCCCCCGGGCTGGGATGGCGGTAAACGGAGGTCTACGATGTTAAATAAAATCCGGTATAAAACCAAAATTGCCATCATCGGTGCCGGACATGCTGGACTGTCGGCTGCCTATCACTTAAAGAAACTGGGCTTAAATATAGGCCCGGATTTCATTATTCTGGATAGTGCCCCGCAGCCCGGCGGTGCCTGGCAATTCAGGTGGCCTTCGCTGACCTTGAGCACGGTGAACAGAATTCACGATTTACCAGGCCTGTCTTTTGAAGAAACCATTGGAGCAAATGAACCCCAGGTGCAGGCCAATGTCGCTGTGCCGCGTTACTACAATTTGTACGAAAAGAAATTTGGGATCCAGGTGTATCGGCCGGTAGTCGTCGAAAAGGTTTATGCACATCAGCAGCGGTTTTACATCGATTCCTCCACCACTTTATTTTCTGCCCTGGGCATCATCAATGCAACCGGCACCTGGGAAAACCCCTATATTCCGGACTATCCGGGCGCTGATCTTTTTCAGGGCGAGCAATTACATACCAGGGATTTTAAGTCTGCAGATTATTTTAAAAACAAACACGTCATTGTAGTGGGCGGTGGTATTTCGGCCATTCAGCTGCTGGATCAGATTTCAAAAGTGACCACCACCACATGGGTTACCCGGCGCCCACCCGAATTCAGGGCTGGGCCTTTTGATGAAGGAGCGGGCCATAAAGCCGTTGCTATGGTTGAAGAAAGGGTCAGAAAAGGCTTAGTGCCCCTATCTGTGGTTTCTGTGACCGGCTTGCCCCTTTCGCCCGAAGTGATCAGTATGGAAAAACGAGGCGTATTAAAACGTTTCCCCATGTTTAGTGAACTGACCAGGTATGGCGTAAAATGGGAAGACGGGAAAGAAGAAAAAGCAGATGTCATTTTGTGGAATACCGGCTTTAAAAGTGCCTTAGATCATTTAAATCCGGTTTTACCCAGAGAAGAAAATGGCGGGATCATCATGGCAGGCCGGCTGGCCACCCAGGTTGCCAAACAGCCCCGCATCCATTTGGTCGGGTACGGCCCCTCCGCATCTACTATTGGGGCCAATCGTGCCGGAAGTGCAGCAGCCAGGGAGCTCATGGATACATTGGGGGCGCTATTCCCCTAGTGCTGCGCCCTGGTCGCTTTATCAAAAGACAACACCAGATTCTTCTGATCGATCTCTGATAAAGAAAGTTCATGCGTATCTTTTCCAAGACCAGTGGTAAAATAAACCGCCGCTTTAACTGTTTTTCCTTTTTCGAGCCCATCTTCAAACAACGCAATTCCAAACAAGGTTTTATCTACTTTAGAGGAGGCAATAATGCTTACCGTACCTAAATCATAGTTGCCATTATTTTTTAAGGTAACCACGCCATCTTTATAAGTATAACTGAGTCCTTTAACTGTCGCTAGATAAGTTTTGTTTTTACTGGTCAGGGGCCGGTAGGTTTGTGCATATCCAGAAATTCCGGCAGTCAATAAAAATGAGGCCAACAAGATCTTTTTCATATGTTTTTCAGGTTTACACAAAAATAGTTTTTAAGCTAAATATTTCAAAGGACAGCAGAAATCATGATGATTGGAAGACTTATTAAAAAAGAACTTAAAATGTATATTCCGGTTTTAGGGCTTTCCCCGCTTTCGCCGAAATATACATTTGTTATAGCTGGGACCTTAGTGGAGCACCTCTTTCAGCCAGGCATCGACCTCCTGAACCAATCTTAAAGGATTGTTTCCCTGACAATGGGCATCTGCACCAGTTTCGGCGTCTAAGACAACAAGGCGCTTTTTGGTAGATGGAATCGCATTGTGCCATTTCTGCGTCTGTTCTTTCCATACGCTTCCTTCCTGCTGGCCGAGCACGGACAGAAACGGAACCTGAACACGGCCTGGATCTACGGCCACAGTTCCCCAGCGTTGCATCATTTCAGCTACATCTGCAACGCCCGCTTTCCACATCAGTACCTGAAAGTTGTTCTGGGCGACCTCGGATTTTTCGGCACCTTTAGTCTGGGCCTCCTGTTTTGCCACACCTGCAAATAATTCTTCGGGACAGCTAAGCGCCGGAGTGGCAATCACTGCAGCCAGTCGTGGCTCATAGGCCGCTGCACGGCAGGCAAAATAACCACCAAGACTCATGCCCAGCAAAGCCAGTTTGCGGGGTTCTATGGCAAAGCGCGAAATCAGTTCATCAATTACCGCCGATATAGAGTGCTCGGTCTCTGGTTCCCAATAAAGCCCCTGTTCTTGTACGAGCCCCTGCCCCGGAAGGTCGACCAACGCAACAGCATAACCCCGGTTTAGGTAATAACGGCCTTGCGATAAAAATCTATCCTCATGGCAGGTGTCGGCTCCTCCGATGATCAATAAGGTAGGTGCCTCAGGATCGCTGCCTGCATAAAAATGTCCTGGCAATTCACCTCCCTGATAAGCAACGCTAAACCGGGTCGCAGAAATCCCCAATTCTACCATCGCCTGGTCAAAGTACTTCTGACTGGTCCGCAGCAGTGTTGCGAAACGTTCGCCAGGAACCACAAATTGCCAGGCCGAACGGTAGCAGGCAAATGCCTTTAGCCTAGCTTCCCCTGCAGCAACCGGGCATCCGCGTTTCAACCAAACATCGGCTTGAGCGTTTAATATTTCGCCTTGGCCTTCGAAAGCACGTGTCCAGGACTCCGCGTTTCCATCTTCAATCTGTGTGGCAATATAAAAGGCTTCGCCCGCAGACAAACCGCCTGTTGGCCCCCAACCAAGTGCACCCAGAAAAAAAAGATCCATATTCGGATCGGAGAAACGGTAACGCTGACTCAGGCGCTGGGTGGAATAATCTTTTTGATTTTCTTTTGTATCCATCTGTTGTTAAATTAAGTTACACAGGTTTATAAAACAGGTTCCGCAACAAAACTCAGTAGCCCATTTTTTGATGCTGTCGTAAAGCAAAACTAATTGTAACTTTAGGATTAAAATAACCGATTAACTAGTAATAATAGTCGCAAAAATTATGAAAACAGAAAAAGACTTAAGTACTTTTTTGCAGTTCACAAATAAAATTGGTTACGATATTGGGAAAGATGCGGCGCAAAATCTGGAAGTTCATTTTCAAAAGACTTTTGATTTTATGCCCGAATTGGCGATGTTCATGATGTCCTATACGGTAAAGAAAACATTCTCGCGCCAAACGCAGGCCCCCAGGTTTATCGAGGATGGCATTTGTTTTTATTTTAAGAACATATTGGCAGCAGATAAATCCGAGGGTACCGGGGAAAAATCAAATGTACCCTCAGCAGCACCTTGCGTGCATGTGTTTCCGGCCTCACGCATCTCCACAAGTACCTTCAAAAAAGGCCACCAGGTAAACATCGTGACCCTATTTATCCGCGCTGCTTATCTGAAAAGTTTTTTAAAGGATGATGCTGCACAGTTCGGTTATCTGTTTAACAACCGCAATGATTTTTTAATAGAGGAAATCATGACCGATGATATTTTGCGCACCGTGAATGAGCTTGCAAAAATCGACGAAACAAGTATTTTGACTGCTTATTACTACAAACTCAAAGCAATGGAATTGCTTTTCCATTTATTCACGAGTTTAAGCAAGCGGGAGAAAACAGCGCACAGCAAACTCAGCCAAAGTGAAATTGACGCCATTTATAAAGTACGTGCCAAACTTATATCCTCTTTAAGCGCCCCGGTCCCTATTTCCGAATTGAAACAGATTGCTGCCATGAACGAATTGAAAATGCGCCATATTTTTATTCAGGTATTTGGCATGGGCATCTATGATTACTACCAATACTGGCGAATCAAAGAAGCTGCACGGCTGCTCAGGGAACAAAGGCTTTCGGTTTCACAGGCAGGTTACGAACTGGGCTTTACCAACCTCAGTCATTTTTCGAGGGTTTTTGAACGGCATATGGGAATGAAACCCAAAAAATATGCGATGCTTTCCTAAATGGTAAAATATCCCTTAACACCGCTCACTACTGGCATTCCTTAAGGCTAACCAGCCCGAAGGTATTGAGCGGTGTTTGAAAGCACTAGCCCCTTTCAAGAAAATTTTTAGCTTCTTTGAGTGTTAAAGGCTTCCCCACCGCGCCAAATTCATTAAGGTCCCCAAAAACTTCCATACGGATAGATTGATCTATACCACCAATATATAAGGGTTCAAATCCGCTATCCGCAATCAACTCTTCAATATGCTTATTATTGCTGGCGCTATCCGAGGCATAGAAAAGTACTTTCCTATCAGGACTTAAAAATGCTGCTCCAGATAAGGATGGCGCCCCCAAGGTCCCAAAGGCCTTTACAAGACTTGCATCAGTTGGAACCAATGCCAAAATTGTTTCACCAGCTGAAACATCTTTATCAATAATCTTTTTAAAACGCCCATTGCCATCAGGCTCAATAGGATTAGATACATCAACTATTATTTTCTGCTTCAACTCCACTTCATATTGCTCTAAAAACTCTTTAATCTTTTCAAAGTAAATGGCTGGAATAACCACATCGGCTTTTCCAATTGCAACAGATATCTCTTCTGCAGTTGCCAAATCACCTAATTCTGAAGCAATTTTTTTGGCTTTTTCAATTTCTCTGGAAGAAAGTATAACCGGATGATTCCCCTTTATAAGATTGCTTGCAATAGCTTTACCAATACTCCCTAAACCGATAATAGCAACTTTTGTTTTTTGATTGATGGTGTTCATTACTTTATATTTTTACAACATTAAAACTGGCAGAAAGCTAAAAGCCGGTTATCCTATCAGAAGCCGTATTTTAGCTTTCTATTAAAAGACCTTTCCCAAATCAGGAACAGGAAACAATGATCATCGGTTCAGGTGCTTAATCCAGGTGGATATGGCTTCCCCAATTTCTACAGGTGAATCTTCCTGAAGATGATGATGTCCCTTCACTGCCATTTTTGTTTGATTTGACCATGTATTGCATATATTTTTTTCATCTTGAGATAATGTCCCCGGTACAGCTTCAATAAACAATTTAGGTATGGTACTTTTAGCCATGAAATCACTATTTTCATTGACAATTTTCACTATATTTTTTGGCTCTCCATCAATAGGCAGTTGTCGTACCCAGCTGAGCATAGCTTTGCGGTCACTACCAGGTCTTAGAAAAGGACGCCGGTATTGATTCATTTCTTCAGCTGACATTTCACGCAGTATTGATTTTGGTAAAATCATCTCTATAAAGAGGTTTTGTTCCAGCACCATATTTTCTCCTTTTTCAGAACGCAAATCCTGAAAAAGTTGACGTGCCGGCATTGGCATTTCATTCCAATAACGAGGGCCAACCACAGATTCCATATATGCAATTCCTTTTACAGCTTCAGGATGACGCCGGCTCCAATCAAATGCCAACGCCCCTCCCCAATCATGAACAATGAATATTATATTATTTTTAACATTCAATTTTTCAAGTAATTTTTCCAGATATTTTTGATTCTCTTCAAAGCTGTAAGGAACATTATCGGGTAATTTGTCAGAATCTCCCATTCCGATCAGGTCCGGGGCAATGCACCTCCCCTGCCCCTCTAACAGAGGTATTATATTCCTCCAAATATAAGATGAGGTTGGATTGCCATGTAAAAACACAATTGGGTCACCGGTGCCTGCTTCGATATAGGCCATTTTAAGACCGTCTATTTCTTTGATTTTTTTTTCCATTTTTTTCTTTTTTAAGTCATATAAATTATTGTTTCCAGACATTCTTCCGGCAGAGGTCATTGCAATAGTTGTGATGATTAATGCAACAATTATTAAAAGCCATTTTTTCATTCTACATCGGTTAGCTGAATAAATTAAAACATAAATGATATAATTCAAAACAAATATATATCATTTATGTTTTAATTTACAATGAAAAAAAAATTATTTTTACCACAAATGAGGTAATGAATGAATAAAACAGCTGAATTGGTAAGATTGTGGGCTAAATTTGAAGAGCAAAATGAAGGCGCTGAAATAGAAGATTTTTGTCAGGCCATGCTGTTGGCAAAAAATGAACAAGACGATAAATTTTTAGGTGGGGTTGTTCCTGCAGATGTATACGGAAAAATAGCCAAAACAATTGGAAGAATATCTAAGCTTCATTCACATCATGCCCAAATGGCATTGAAAGTATGTGGCATAAATAACTTTGAAGATTTCATATTTCTAAACACTATTCATGTTTTGAAAAATGCCAATAAAACAGAAGTGATCACAAGAAATTTTTCGGAGTTGTCTTCTGGCTTATTAATTCTCGAAAGATTAAAACAAAATGGATTTATAACTGAACAAACCAACAATAAAGACAAACGCTCCAAAATTCTTACCACAACCGCCAAAGGGACGAAAGTCCTTAAAGAAGCTTATGAGATTATGTCAGAATTGAACGAATCCTATTTTGGCGCATTAAAAGCCGAAGATATCGAACTGTGTATAAAATTAATTGCACCAGTTGAGATGAAACTCTCTGAAATCTGGACAAAAAACAAAAAGAAGATATAACTTCCTGATCGACAGAATTGATCCGCTTCCAACCGCTCACTACCGGCATTCCTTAAGGCTAACCAGCCCGCAGGATAGCCCTAACAAAAGGACCAACAGTTGGAGGGTTAAATAACGTTTCATCTTAAGGTTTAGATAAGGTTACTTAAAAAATTTAATTGCTGCTGCTATCCAGCCTGTCCATAATGCGGTTGGAGAGTTCGTTTAACCTGGCCTGTGAATCGGCTGTGGCCACATTGGTGACGATGAAAATTCCCGTTTTCTGGTTGGGATAGAGCGCGATCCAGGAGGAGTGGCCCAGGCTGCCACCGTTATGGTACAGCATTTTCCTTGGTCCATTGTAGGCATAGGTATTCCAGGCATAGGCCCTTCCATACTGCGCATTGCCGCCTAGTCGTTCCATGGTCTGTTTGACGACCGCATCGTTACTTTCCAAATACATCCTAATGTAGTGCAGCATCGAGCTTGTGGTCGATTTCATGCCCGCAGAATACTCGTGGAACCCATTGACCAATGGCATTGGTATCCCCTCGCTGTTTTTACCTATCGATAGGTTCGGATTTCCGTCTTGCTTCAATACGGAAAAAGTCTGCTCTTCACCCGAACGGGAGAAAACATATTTTCGGAGCAATTCCATATGGTTCATATGGTAAACCTGTTCTAATACATAACCGACCAACTGGGTGCCTACACTGGAATAATGATAGTTTTTCCCTGAACTATCGACCAGCTGCACTGTTTTCAGTGCCTTAAAGAAGTCTTTCCGCGTGAAGCGCTCATAACAAGCAATCTGCTGGGCAACGGTCTGGGCGGGATCTTCGCAATTCATGAACACAGGAAATCCGGCAGTATGGGTAATAAGGTGCCTAAAGGTGATCGGCTTACCCCCGGCCAAAACAAGATTGGGGTACTTATCGTCCAGGTAATCTCTCACATCCTGATCCAGGTTGATTTTGTGGTCATAAACCGCCTGGGAAAGCAGCAAACCGGTATAGGTTTTGGTCAGCGAAGCAATTTCGTATATCGTATTGCTGTCTGGCTTTTTACCATTGCTGAGCTTGCCAAAATGAAACTCGTGTGCCTTGCCCTTCCTATAAATCACCCCTGAAACAGCCCCATAGCCAGGCATTTTCATCAGCTTTGCGGTTTCCTCTGCCACAATCTGATCTACAGTATCCCCTGCTGCAATTATTTTTCCCCTTGTCTGCAAAGGCCTATCTGCATATCCAGAAACGAAAAACAACAGTAAAAAAGCCAATGCCATTATTTTTTTCTTCATTTTAGTGCTTGTATATGTTTTTTGGTTATTCATTTTTCATTGAAATTTGTATGCGGTCAATTTGCTTTAAATGCCTGATCATGTGGTTGATGAAAAACTGAAAAGTATCGCCCAGTTTTAACCTGATTAAACTTGAAATGGAGGTCTGAATTTTCACTTTATTTAAACTCACCTTTTTTGCCTGGTTTAATAAGTCCAAAAGCTGGTTTTGTTGACTTAAAAACTTGTCAATAACGCTTTTATCGAGCGCGGCATTTAAGGGATTTTTATCTTTAAAGGTTTTCATTTTATTCAGATTTTCTTTTGGCAACATACTTTTCGCAAAGTAATTACCCAAAAAACCGCTTCTGAATTCAAGTTCTGGCTTGGTACCAGAAATTTTTATTTTGTTTTCCATTTGCGGCAAATAAAAATCACCATACAGGTTCAAATGTTCCAAACATTCTAAAATACTCCAGGAAATTCCATTCTCTTTCCAGGTTAATGTATTCCAATCAAAGGTTTTTAGTTCTTCTGCCTGATTTATAATTTGACTTGTTTGCGTTGAAAGCTGTTCTATTAATTTTTCTGATTGCATAATTTATTTCCTAAGCAAAGATCAAAAAAGCATTTTTCATAAATCTTGATTGAAGTCAAGGTTTTTTGAGTCGTGATAAAGTTTCAGCACTCATTCTTAAATAATTGGCAATGTGCCTGTTGGGAATTTCCTGAAAAAGTTGGGGGTTTCGTTTTAAAACCCGTTCGTATCTTTCCTTTGGTGAATTTGTCAACAGGTCAATTTCACGTTCCATTTGCTGAAGCGCTAAATTTTCAAAAATTTTTATCCACAAATTCCTATTGTTTTCCGTGGTTAAAAAATTTTCAATCTGTGGTTTGGTGATCACTTTTAACACGGTCTTTTTAATGGCTTGAATAAATAGATGAGATGGTTTTCCAGTTAAAAAAGAATCCATTAAAACAATTAAACTTGCTTTATAACCAAAACGAACGACCTGTTTTTTACAATCGTCCAATACAAAAATCCTCAAACTTCCGCTTTCTATATAATAGACATTGGTGTCAACACCACCTTTGGTGGTCAGAAATTCATTCCTGTCAAGGGTTATGGTCTGGTCTGATAGTTCAACAATCTCTTTCATGGCCTGTTGTATAATAAGTTTTTTTGCTAAGCTCAAAACTCATATATCCTTAAGTGATTTGATTGTAAATATAAAAAAACAAAGCTAACTATATAGTTGACTTTATTTATTTTTTATAACAGTCATTTTATCCTTACCCCCGCTCCTTTGGAGACCCAATATCACGTTGATTTAGCTCAGGTTTCTAAACTCATTGAAGGTATATCCGGTACGTTTTTAAACAGCCTGTTAAAATGCTAAGGATTGTTCAGCCTGCGCATATCTGTTGTGCATTTAAAAAAAAATTAAAATTCTTGTAAGGATCGGATTTTAAGTACGACTAAGCCCGAAACAAATCAATGGTAAAATTTAAAATCAACACAATGGAAAAGAAAAAAAGTATCCTGACCAGTACAATTATTGCTGGTGCACTGATCGCAGTTTCGGGTTTAAACGCAAATGCTAACGGACTGTTCCGTTACAACAGTTTGGGCTCCGCAGAAGAGTTAAGATCAAGCTTATTGAACAAAGTTTCAACATCGAACACTTTAGAACTGAGCTGCGGGGCAAAAGCTAAAACAGATTCTACCAAAAAAGGCAAAGAGGGAAAATGCGGCGCCGCAAAATCAAAATCCAAAGGTAAAGACGGCAAATGTGGCGAAGGTAAATGTGGGGCCGGCAAGGATAAAAAAACCACTACACCTAAAAAAGGGTAAGAAAATTTCAATGGGCAGTCTAAAAATCCGGTCGGTACTGTACCGGATTTTTAGATGCGCTCTTTCTATTTCGTAAAAAACAATACTATGGTAGGTATAGGCTTTAGAAAAGACTTTGCAGAAGAAATGTTGCAAAGCAATATCATTCAACCTGCATTTATAGAAGTTGCCCCCGAAAACTGGATCGGAGTTGGTGGATTCTGGAAAAAACAGTTCAGGCAAGCCCTTGAACAATATCCATTGTATACCCATGGCTTATCGCTCTCTGTCGGTAGCCCGGATCAACTGGACTTTCAGTTTTTAAAAAAGATAAAAGACTTCCTTTCCCAAACCAATGCCCGGCTTTATTCGGAACATTTAAGCTACGCTAAATGTGACAATGCCCACCTTTACGACTTATTGCCAATTCCTTTTACTTATGATGCGGTAAGGCATGTGGCTGAAAAAATTCGTACGGTGCAAGAGGTCCTGGAAAGAAAAATCTCCATTGAGATTGTCAGTTATTATAGCCCTGTCGCACCAGAGATGACTGAAATTGAATTTATCAACAGCATACTCTCAGAGGTCAACTGCGATCTGTTACTGGATGTAAACAATGTGTATGTCAATGCTTTCAATCATCAGTACGATTCAAAAAATTTTATTGCTTCTCTCCCTATGGACAGGGTAAGTTATATACACATGGCTGGGCACCATCAGGTATCGGAATCACTTGTTATAGACACCCACGGTGAGGCCATTATTGACCCTGTATTTGATCTTTTTGACTTTACCATGCGCCGTTTAAAACGAGATGTGCCTGTATTGCTTGAAAGGGATTTTAATATTCCTGTGCTTGAGGAACTACATCAGGAAATGACCCGCCTGAATGAGATTAAACTGGACGCACTAAAACCGATGCCTTATGTTCCTGCTTAAAAAAACACATCACAGCCAGTCTGCCCTGGCCAATTATTGCCGTACAGGTATTCTGGAAGATATTCCGGGTATAAAATCAGAAAACATCGGACATTACCGCAGACTGGTCTTTAATATTGTGAATGACATGCTGCAATCGGCTTTTCCTTTGAGCCATAAATTGCTCAAAAACCGCAAATGGCAAAGTCTAACGCATGAGTTTTTTAGCACCCATGCTTGTCAGTCTCCACAGGTTTGGTATATGCCCAAAGAGTTTTATCAATACCTAGAACAAAGGCGTCCTGAAATTCTGACCGACTATCCGGTATTACTGGAATTGTTGTGGTTTGAATGGTTGGAGATAGAAATGTTTATGATGGAAGACCGTGAAATTGACTACAGCAACAGTGGGAACGTTGATTGCGATGTACTGGTCTTAAACCCCGAGCTACACTTCCAGCATTTTGAATATCCGGTACATTTAAAAGAAGCAGTAAAAATTACAGCTGCTGACAAAGGAGCTTACTTTTTGTGTGTACACCGTGTGCCTGAAAGCGGAGAGGTGATTTTCACTGATCTTTCCGCCGGCTTTGTACGCCTGCTTGAACTTTTATCCGATAGTCCCCAAACTTTACCAGACCTTATGACCAGGCTATGCACAGAACTACAAATCGATCAAACTACAGAAATTAAAAATAGGTGCCTGGATTTTATACAAACGGCCATTGAATCGAGATTAATAATCGGTTTTAACAAAAATTAAAAATGAAAATCATATCCACTTATACCCGCCTGCAGGCCCTGCTTAAAAAAATAGAATTTCTCCCCCTTTTGCTCATCAGATTTATATTGGCCTATGGGTTTTATAACCCTGCAAAAATGAAATGGAACGATATTAACGCTATAGGAGAATGGTTTGGCAGTATTGGCGTTCCTGCGCCTTACCTGAATGCCTATCTTGCCGCATCTACAGAAGCCCTGGGTGTGCTGTTGCTGATCCTTGGCTTGGGTACCCGTTTGATCAGTATTCCTTTAATGGTTACCATGGTTGTCGCCATTGTTACCGTACACCTGGAAAACGGATTTGAAGCCGGGCAAAATGGTTTTGAAATTCCTTTGTATTACCTGATTATGCTATTTACACTGTTTGTGTTCGGGCCGGGAAAAGCAAGCCTTGATGAATGGATAGAAAAAAGAAATTAAGCTAATTTAGCATGATCCTCTATCCTATTCCATATTCTTGTAAAGAATTATATTTATTTTAAAATATGAAAGATAAATTTTCTGACAACAATCAAATTGGAGTCGTTTCAACTTTTTCTGAACTGGTAAACACCAATTTTCAAGACGAGATGAATGCCATTTGTTGGTCCAGAAATTTAGCCGGGGATTTTAAAGAAATTGTATCTAAACTTCGATTAAAAGAGAACGTTACAGAAATTTCGATAGAAGACCTCTTAGCGCTTCCCTTATCAGAAAAAGGTAATATCGCCCGGGAAATTATTTTAAACGATGTACAGTTGTTAGCAGATTTCGGTGCATCTCCCTCACTCAATTTACTAAAAAATTACGAGCGTGACCTGGAAATAGATTTCATTTCAACAGATGTATATTCTTATCATGTAGATCGTTCAGATATTGGAACCGATACATTTTTATGCACCTATTACGGCGCTGCAAGTGACATCTTACCGAATGATCAGGCAGAACAAAAGATATGGGTTCCTGAAATCAGGGAAAAGCTTAAAGCATTGCATCAGGGTCCACCAGCAGAGTTTGAAAGCTTTTTAAAGGAATATTATTTCGATTTGCATTATCAGCCTAAACCCAATGCCCAGCCCATAAACTTAGGGTTAGGCCACCTTTGGAAATTAGCCATAGAGCATCCAGAACAAAAGGTTTTGCCCTGTGTTCACCGGGCGCCAAAAGAAAATGACAATGAATACCGGTTGCTGCTGATTTGTTAAATGTTTAAAGCAGGCCACCAGATTAAAAAATCTTTTTAATCTCCGCCCTGTGCTTCAATCCGAACTCGATCAGCGCTTTAATGACCGGCTGCGTTTCAATCGCATAATGCGTGAGCGCATAAGATACCGTAACAGGTTTGGTCTTGTTTACAGTTCTGGTGATCAGCAGATTTTCCTCCAGTTGCTGCAGCTCTTTAGACAACACCTTAGGTGTAATGCCCTTGGACGTTTCCATAAGGTCTTTGAAACGCAGCGTTCCGCTATGGTACAGATTCGTCAAAATACAAACCTTCCATTTACCGCTCAGTAACTCCAGGGCATCTTTCAATGCCAATTGCTTATCGATACCCGGTTGTGATTCACACCTTAATTTTTCCATATAAATAGTAACTATCCTGCAGGTAAGCCATAGCAAGTTAATGTTAAAAGTCCAATAATTTTATCCCGAAAAGAAAACATGAAATACATCAGACATGAAAAACACCATAAACAACGGTCTTAAGGCTAAGCGAATCGTTCTGTTAGGAGGTTCCTCGGGCATTGGTCTGGCCACAGCGCTGGCAGCGGCCAGGGAAGGCGCAGCCATAGTAATCGTTTCCAGCAGTCAGCAACGGATTGAGGATGCCTTATCCATATTGCCCAAAAACACTCAAGGTTTCGCCGCTGATCTTGGAGAGGAAACGCAAGTTGAAGCCCTATTTAAAAAAATCGGCAAATTCGACCACCTTGTTTTTACTGCAGGTGACCAGCTGAAATTCAGCGAATTGTCGGCATTGAACATCGACGAGGCAAAAAAGTCCATCCATCTGCGCTTTTGGGGATCCATTATGGCCGCAAAGTATGGGGCGCCCTTGATCCGCAAGGGAGGCTCAATAACCCTAACAACAGGTGCAATTGGAAAAAGGCCAAGAAGCGGAACGGTGGTCATCGCCGGAATGGCCAGCGCAATTGACGGCCTTACCCGTTCCCTTGCATTTGAACTTGCTCCAATAAGAGTCAATGCGGTTTGCGTAGGAACAGTCAGGACCAATTTATTGGCAAATATGCCGGAACCTGACAGGGAGGCCCTGTTTAACAAGATAGGAAGTCAACTTTTAACCGGCAAGGTAGGCGATGCAGATGATCTTGCAGAGGCTTATGTATACCTGATGCGCGGAGGTTTCACCACAGGCCAGGTCATTGTTGCTGATGGTGGAAGTTTACTGGTATAAACCTTTTTTAGGATTATACATTTTTCAATGGGTATTGCAGATAGATAATGAGCAGGTTGATCAGCAAAAAGGGCAGTTCGATCAGTGCCCCTTTTAAGTCTTTACCAAGAAGCTGCAGGCAAATAATCAGCAATATTCCTGCAGCCATTAGAAAATTTCCCCAGACAAAAGTTCTGGGGAATAAAATCAGTACAGCCGCAATCAGGGTAACCGTTCCATTTATCGCTAAGGTTGTTTTATTAAATCCCCATTTGCCAAACATTGCCATCATTTCAGGTTTTGCCGATAGCATCGCATAACCTTGCTTTATCCCCATCAGCACAGCGATAATGATCAATATCGAATTGATGATTTTGAATGTCATAATTTTAAAATCTTAAACTCTGTACGTCTATTGGTCTGGTGCTCGGCCTCAGAACATTTTACCCCATTAGAACACCGGTTTAACAATTTTGTTTCACCATAACCTTTGGCCTTCATCCGGCCTCGGTCAATGCCCCTGCTGACCAAATAATTAACAACAGAACGTGCCCTGCGTTGGGACAGATCCAGGTTATATACATCTGCACCCCTGCTGTCTGTATGTGAGCCCAGCTCAATTTCAAGTGTTGGGTTATCCCGCATCGTTCTGACCAGTTCATCCAGAATTTTAGCGGCATCCGGCCGGATGTTGTCTTTATCAAAATTATAATGGATATCCTTCAAGGCGATTGCTTTTCCAATTTCAAACAAAGGATCCAAACGCAATACGACGTTTAAAGTATCAGATTTTATTAAACCTTTAGTGCTAAGCTGAACAGAATCACCATAAAATTTTTCTTTTTGTCCTAAAACAGAATAATCTACATCCTTTTCCAATTCAAAGAAAAAAGTTCCATTTGAACTGCTGTTTTGTTTTGCCACCAGCTGCCTTCCATTTTGAAATAGGGTCACTGCCGATGCCGGAAGAATTTCACCTGTTTTTTTATTGACCACCGTTCCTTTTAAAGCCAATATGATTTTTGAAATCACACTGTTGAAGCTATAAATATCGTCCCCTCCTTTGCCGCCTTTTCGGTTGGAAGAAAGATAACCCGATTTTGTGCCGGCTGTAGTTTCAGCAGTCAGAAAGGCAAAATCATCTCCGGAAGAATTGATCGGATACTTTAGATTCAATGGAACCGACCAGTTGTTTTGACTTCCCTTGGCAGAAAATATATCCAGTCCGCCCATCCCGGGCAATCCGTTACTGGAGTAATACAATACACCATCCTCATTTAGATTGGGGAACATTTCATTTCCCGGGGTATTAATCCTTCCCCCGGCATTTTGAGGCTGGCCCCAGGTTCCATCACTTTTGCGTTCACTGTACCAAATATCCGTACCGCCAAAACCGCCCGGCATATCTGACACAAAATACAACGTTTTTTCATCCTTGCTTAATGCCGCATGGCCAACAGAATATTTTTGTACATTATTGTATGGAAATGCGATTTCTTCCCATTGGCCATTTAAATTGGAATAGATAAACAGCTCCAGGTTATGGGTGCCAAATTTCAATTGATGCTCCCTGGTCAGCTCAGTTTCTTGACCAGGATAAGTACGCGTGACATAAAGGACATTGCCCGCTTTATTACTCACCACAGGACCAATATGGTAACGCCCGTTATTATAGGATGCCTGATTGATTTCCGGCTTTGCCAATCCGGAGTCCGGAGATTGACTAGCGGTATAGATGCGCAAATATGGATTTCCGGTGCGTCCATAAATCTTTTTAAAGGCGGCCGCATTTGGCTCAGCAACATAAAAAAGCTGTTTACCAATGCTGGAAACACCGAACTCTGAATTGGCCGTATTGATCAGGCTTTCATTTTTAATGTGGTGATTGGTCGGTTTTGCCATCCAAACCACAGCAGAATCACAACCGGCAATATCATTGGTTACCCTTTTAACATCGCCCGATTTTGAAGCATATTGTTTAAATATGCTTTTGGCTTGTTCATACCGGGCGTTTGATTTGAGTACTTCAGCATACAGGAGCAGGTTCTGTGGACTGCTTTGTGGAAATTGTACCACCCTGGCGTACCAATTCTCGGCAGCCTCATAATCGTTCATTTTCCAATAACAATCCGCAAGGCGTTCCAGGTCCTTAAGCTTAGGTTTTTTAACATCTGCAAGCTTCGAATAAATGGAAGAGGCTTGCGCATAATTATAAGTTAAGTATAATTTATCTGCGCGTTCACGCAATCCTGGTTGCTCCTGTGCTTTTAGTACTGGCCCAAGAAATACAAGTATCAAAGCCGGTACGACTATATATTTTTTAATCATGCTCATGGTGATTATTTTTCGCTATACATTTAAAAAAATCTAGGACTAAGTAATCTGCTCCCTTTACGTGGAAAGGTTAAGCCTAAAGTAATCTCGTGCGAACCCGACTGAACGCTGCTCAGTTTGTTTAGCATATGATCATAAGAATACCCAATCCGCAATTTCTCTGTCACATAAAACTGGACGATTCCGGATATTGAATTCACTTTGGTCAGGTTAAGGTCCTTTTCATAATCCTTTTTCCAAAGGTTTAAGCCTGTACGATAAGAAGCACCAAACCATATTTTTTCACTAAAAATGAACATCCCGCTTAGATCCACGCTGGTTGGGCCTTTAAAATCTTCTTTCATCAGTAAACTTGGCCGAAATTTAACATCTTCAGACAAATCGGTCAGCATACCCGCCATCAAATACAGGTGTCTTTTGCGTTTCAAATTTTCGGTTGCATTTGCATCCCATTTAAAAATGTTGTTCGATTTATCACCGGAAAACAAATCCATCAGTGAAGCACCCACATAAAATTTTGGTTCATAGTAGTACACCCCAAACCGGGCATCAGGAATATAGCTGCTGATTTGCCCTACAGGCAGTTGCTGATCTTCGCCGTCTACTGGTTTGAGCATCGCACCATCCAGGCCATAATTGGTGATCCCAACACCGATACCAAAACTTAGCCTTTTGGTATCTTCTGCATCCAGCTGCAACCGGTAAGCATAGTTTGCATAAGCCGATACAGAAGATTGCGGGCCAAGTTTATCGGCCGTGATCTGCAGTCCTATGCCCATCCTTTTGGTTTCAGGGTCTAAAAGTCCGTCAATAGAAAACTGACCGGTCTTAGGTGCACCGTTAATACCAGTCCACTGGGAACGCAAAGCCATTTGGGCAAACCATTGTTCTTTATAACCCGCATAAGCAGGGTTTACACTCAGCGAGTTGAATATATATTGGGTAAACTGAATATTCTGCTGGGCCATTGCGGGTAAGATACCCGCAATGGTTAAGCTGAACAACATAATTACTCTTTTTATCACTTGTTTGTTCATGATTTTTAATTCAATAGTCAATAATCTGATCTTTTTACCTTAGCGTTTGATAAGTACCCAACCTTTGACTGTTTCTATATTTGATGCTTTTTTCAATCTGATGATGTAGTAATAGGTGCCCTCATTCAGCCCCTCTCCGGTCCAGTTATTTTGATAATTCAGATGCCTGTAAACCTGGCTTCCCCAACGGTTATAGATTTCGATTTCCACCACATCATAATTTTCTTTACCCACAATAACAAAGGCGTCATTTTTACCATCCCCGTTTGGTGTAATTACATTTGGTATAAAGAAACCTTCGATGGTGATCTTTACCGTTGCCATGTTTGTGATATTTCCGTTTACATCTTTTACGGTATAAGTAAACTCGTCTGCACCGGTGTAGCCACTGTTTGGCTTATAAGTTACCGTCCCATCCGGACCAATAGTTACTGTTCCATGTTTCGGCTGACCTGTTATCTGAATTGAACCTTTGTCAAGCGGAGCTCCATTTTCCTTATCGTTATCCAGGACCTTAATATCTATTGGTTTATTGAACGTTGTTTTTCCTTCATCATCCTGAGCGATCGGCTTTGTAGGTGTTACTGTAATTTTACCGGTAGCGACATTTGAAACCTGTCCATTCTTATCTTTTACGGTATAGGTAAACTTGTCTTCACCCGTATAACCAGGGTCTGGTTTGTAGGTAATTGTACCATTCGGATTCACGACCACTTTACCGTGCGCTGGCTGCTGGGTAATGGTTATTCCTGAAGCATCCAGATCGCTATCTCCAGGGGTATCGTTGTCCAATACTGAAATCACGACTTCCTGATTCTGCAGGGTGTTGCCTTTATCATCTGTAGCTACCGGAGGTTTAGCCAAAGTGGTCACTGTAGGATCGTCATTATTGGCCGCTGTCCCGGATTGATCCGTTACGGGAGTGCCTTTTGGATCTGATGCATTTACTACAGCCTGATTTGTCACATTTCCTTTCGCGATGTCGGCTGAGGTAATGACATACTTTTCCTTATGGCTAAGGGATTCGCCAGGGGTAATAATTCCTGGGATACTTATGGCTGGCTTATTCAATAAAGGGTCATTCAATACGACATTTTTAAGGCTTATGTTTCCTGTATTGGTTATCGTAAAGGTGTATTCAATCTCATTGCCCAGAACAAAAGCTCCTTTTTGTCCCGTCCCTGTATTGGTTACTTTTTTGACCAAGGCAATTGATCCTTTTTGCTGAACAGGCGTAATGGTACAAGTTGGGCAATCCGGATCCTTTGGTGCGCCAGGAATTGGTGAAGGATCAGTTGACTCTCCATGTACGTTCCCTCCTTTGGGATCTTTACCATCGGCTTTGGCCAGGTTACTCACATATCCTTTATCTAAATCTGCCTGGGTTACGGTATGCTTAGCCACCATATTTACCGTTGCACCTGGTGCAAGATTTGAAATGTTTGCAGGTATAATGCTGCCCCCGTCTGCATTCGCATCCGTGATTTGAATACCGGTTAGACTTACGTTTCCTGTATTTTTCAGCACCAGATTGTAGGTAATTACATCTCCAACCTTATTAACAGTACCTGCAACTGCTGTTTTGGTTAAATTTAATGACGGTGATGCCGGCAACGGAGTAATAGTACAATCTTTGCATTTTGGATCTATTGGTGTAGCCGGGTCTGCCGGGTTACCGCTGGTTGAAGTCGCCGTTACCGGGTCACCGTTTGGCCCCTTACCCGTTACAGTAGCCATATTGTCCACACGTCCGGCATCTACATCGGCCTGGGTAATGGTATAAACCGCAGTGAATGTTCCCTTATCGATTGCCCCCGGGCCTAGTGTAAGTGGTCCACCTGCAACTGTTACTTTTGAATCGGTAATCATAATGTTCTTTATGGTTACATTACCGACATTGCTCACCGTAAAGGCATAAATTATCTTATCGCCTGCATTTACTTTTCCATCATTATTGGTATCCGTATAAGTACCTGTCTTCACCAGCGTCATACCGGCTTTTTGCAGAATCACAGTGACCGTCGGATCATCATTGTCAATTTGACTTCCTGAAACATCTTTTGATTTCGTTCCATCAGGGGCCGTTGCTTCTACAGTAGCAGAATTGGTAATTTTACCAGCATCCACATCGTTTTGGGTAATGGTATAACGAGCCACATAATTAACCGTTGCAGCAACCAAAAGCTCACCTGGAATATTAATATTCGTGTTGGCAATTAATGGATCGTTTAAAACAATATCCCTTAATACGACATCACCCGTATTCGTGACTTTAAAGGTATATTCTATCTGATCGCCAAGCTGATACGCACCTGCGGTTCCTGAGCCTGTATTTGTTACGACTTTTACTAAAACAATTTTAGGATTTTGAACTATTGGTTTTTCAACCACCGGGGTAAGCGGTGTGGTTGGATCAATTGGATCCACCACCGAAGCCGTGTTTTTAATCGAAGTGGTACCCACCGGCAGGTTAGCGGCTACCGTTGCTTTGAAACTTAAGGTTAAAGTACCATTGGCCGGAACAGTTAAGTTTGTCCAGTTGATCGTATTGCCCGTTGCGATACCGCCATTGTCAATAGCAGTGATATTAGTTAGGGTCGACGGAACTGCATCACTTGCTGTTACCCCTGTTTTTGCAGTACCAAAACTATTGGTTAAATTAATAGTATAGGTTAACACATCACCAGGTTTCACCGTTACAGGGTCACCGGCAATAGATTTTACTGCCGTGATTTTCCCTTCGGTTGGTTTTTCAACCACCGGGGTAATCGGTGTGGTCGGATCAATTGGGTCTACTATCGAAGCCGTATTTTTAATCGAGGTGGTACCCACCGGCAGGTTAGCGGCTACCGTAGCTTTAAAGCTTAAGGTTAAAGTGCCACTGGCCGGAACAGTTAAGTTTGTCCAGTTGATCGTATTGCCCGTTGCGATACCGCCATTGTCGATAGCAGTGATATTAGTTAGGGTTGATGGAACTGCATCACTTGCCGTAACCCCTGTTTTTGCAGTACCAAAACTATTGGTCAATACGATGTTGTAAGTCAATACATCACCAGGTTTTACCGTTGTAGGGTCACCGGCAATAGATTTTACTGTGGTGATTTTCCCTTCGGTTGGTTTTTCAACCACCGGGGTAATCGGTGTGGTCGGATCAATTGGGTCTACTATCGAAGCCGTATTTTTAATCGAAGTGGTACCCGCTGGAAGGCTAGCTGCTACCGTTGCTTTAAAGCTTAAGGTTAAAGTACCATTGGCCGGAACAGTTAAGTTTGTCCAGTTGATCGTATTACCTGTTGCGATACCACCGTTATCAATGGCGGTAATATTAGTTA
>NZ_QKLU01000002.1:0-126189 GCF_003208655.1 Pedobacter nutrimenti
TGTCAACACAGATAACCGTGTTTCCTGTTTCCGCCAAACATGTTCCGGTAACCAAACCTACATATCCAGTTCCTATTACAGCAATTTTCATTAGTTTCTTATTTTAATTTTAATGGTTATGAAGAGTACTTCAGCTCATTAGCTTGATTCTGTTTTGACGAGCTTATTTCAAAAGTTGTTTAATCTTCCTTGAAAAGATTTCAATGTCAAAGTAAGTCCTTCAGTTATTGTTAAAGGAAGAGATTTATTAATCGCTTCTTTAACCTTATGATTACAAACCACATAGTTTTCTGTTAGCTTATCTAAACGTTCTGTATTTATCGGAAGAGGCAAAAAGTCACCTGCTCTTGCGAGCAATCTAATTAACATTTTAGGCACCTTCCAAAGCCTTAAATCCTTACCTAATCCACTGCAAAACAGCGAAATAATTTCATTTGTAGATAAAGATCCATCATCAGCAACTAGATAAACACCTGAAGGTATATTGTTTTGCAAAATAAATTCCTTCAGAATGAAGCAAAGGTTCTCAACACTTAGAAAAGATCTTTGATTTTTAAAGGCAGCAAATGGATAAGGAATTCCTTTTCTAACAAATTCATACAGCAGATTCAAATTTCCTTTATTTCCTGGACCATGTATCATACAAGGTCTCAGGATATAAAATGACTTACCTTCTGGTAAAATTTGACTCTGAATATATTGCTCAGCCATCAATTTTGATTTTCCATAGTCCGTTTCTGGAAAAGACACCGAGTTCTCTGTTAAGGGGCCTTCAACCTTATCCGCTGCTGCTTTAACAGAGCTTAGGAAAAAAAAATTTGTAGCCTCCGATTTCAGAAAAAGATCATAAATTTTCTTTGTCAATTCAAAATTCACTTCATAATATTCCTGTGTATTGGACACGTTCCTAAAGTCATGTGCCTTCCCTGCCAAATGAATGACAGACGATGAGCCATCTAATGAATTAAAAGATAGTTGCTCTCTTAAATCGAGTTTCTTATAATTCAAACTATAATCATCTAGGTATTTAAGAAGGTTTTTCCCAACAAACCCGGAACTACCAGTTATAAAAATATTATTTTCCCGAGACATCCCTAATTAATTTATCCCATTTTTCACTTAATTGAATAACATCATGTTTAGCCCGTACTCCTTTATAGGCATTCGTTCGTTTTTCCAATAGCAAATCCTTTTGATTAAGAATTGTTTTTACCGTTGTATAAAAGCACTCAACAATCTCTGTAATTGATCGTTTTTTTGCTACATTGTCCAAATAATCACCATCGTTCAACTCTAATGATGAAGAGTAAATAGAGTTATTAACAACATAGCCCGCATTTATCGACTTCACAAGTACTGCCAAATCTGACCATTCAGGACATATTGCAAGTATAGCCATCCCGCCAGCCATCATCCCATAGGTTTTACTGGGCAGACAAACGCTTGCCCCACCAGGGCTTAAAGAAACCAAACCAATGTGAAAATTTCGAATATCTTTACGCCATTCATAGCTCGGTACAGCAGAAATAACTTTAATAGGATATCCTTTGAGCGCATTTTTCACGAATTGGGCCTGGGCACCACTTACATAGAAATTAAATTCTACTAAATCAGCTATATCTGATGTATAAATGTACTTAATAGACTCTACAATTGATATCGCGTCATGCAAATGTCCCAACTGTCCACCATAGTGTATAATCAATTTGCTGGAGGGGGGATTATGAACGAAACTCTCAGTATACAAAGCAAGATCTGTAGAAATGTCAATAGTTTCAGAACTCTTTGACCTACCCCACCTCTTCTCTGCATGAAACTTTAAGAAATCTCCAAGATAAACCGTTGCGTCACATTTGGCTTGACTTCTTCGCATAATATTTCCAATACCTTTGGATAAAAACGACGAACGACGAAATGCACCAGCTATTTCCAGGGCGTCAGGAAAAAGGTCATAAAGTAAGTGTATTACTTTTACCTTTCTTAAATGTAAAATATAAGACATTAACACTGGAGCAAAAAAAGTATTACTAGTAATCACAAAAATACTCTTCTTATCGCAAATACAAGCTTTAAAAAGCAGTAACCCTGGATAAAAAACATACATTTGAAGACGTAACCATATTTTCTTTAGTCCCGATGCTTTTGTCCATTTACGATAGTTTACCTCCGTAATCAAAAAAACGGGTTCTACCTCATAGTCAGCTTCTTTCAATGTTTTTGCCAAAAAGAAAAAGTAATCTATACCGACATTACTAGCGATATAAACTTTTAATTTCTTTTTGTCCATGACTCATAAATTTCTTCGAAGGTAGTCTTTAAAGATTTAGTAATACCCCATTGAGGATAGTGTTCCCTCATTTTACGAAGATCGCTATAATAACAAATATGATCGCCAATCCTATTGGTCTCTTCATATATATATTTCATTTCTTTACCACTAATGGCAGAAATCGTATCAAAGGCTTCCAATATGGAACAAGTATTTTCCTTTCCACCGCCAAGATTATATACTTCGGCAATTCTAGGCGCCTTAATAAATTCCTCTATGAATCTTGCCACATCGTAGGAATGTATATTATCACGGACTTGTTTTCCTTTATATCCAAAAACAGTATACTCTTTCTCTTCCAGATTACATTTGACTAAATAACTCAAAAAACCATGCAATTCAACACCTGTATGATTTGGCCCAGTTAAACACCCTCCCCTAAGGCATACAGTTGGCATATTAAAGTAACGACCATATTCCTGAACTGAAATATCAGCAGAAACCTTTGAAGCACCAAATAATGAATGTTTCGTTTGATCAATCCTAAAGCTTTCGGGTATACCATTTGCAAAATCAGGATCCGAATAGTCATACCGCTTTTCGAGTTCAACTATCTTGATCTCATTTGGGGCATCGCCATAAACTTTATTCGTCGACATATGTACAAAAGGAACATTTAAACTATATCTCCTAGTTGCTTCTAACATATTAAATGTACCTACGGCATTTGTATCAAAATCATCAAAAGGAATTGCCGCAGCACGATCATGACTAGGTTGAGCAGCGGTATGGACGATTGCATCCGGTTTAACATTTGCGATTAATTCAATCACTCCATCCCGGTTTCTAATATCGAGTTCATGGTGGTAAAAATTGTTTATTAAATCTCCTAACCTCTTTTGATTCCATCTTGTATCGCCATTTGGCCCAAAGAAAATAGCTCTTTGATTATTGTCTACACCATGTATCTCCCATCCTAGATTTGCAAAATGAATACAAACCTCAGACCCAATTAATCCCGAGGAGCCAGTAACCAATATTTTTTTTTTCATAGTTATTTATAAATTAATTCTTTATATAATTTTAGTGTTTCTTCTGCCGTCTTATCCCAAGTAAAACTTCTTGCAATTATAATACCCCTTTTAACAAGTGTATCTTTCAAATTATCATCTTTTAGCTCCATAATCGCGGTTTTAATATTCGATACAGTAGCACTATTGATTAATAAGGCCGCATTTCCTGTGATCTCTCGAATACAGGAGTTATCACAAGCAATCACGGGACAGCCACAGGACATCGCCTCAATTAGCGGTAAACCAAATCCCTCATAAGATGAAGGATATACAAGACAATACGCTTGGCTATATAGCCCGCTAAGTTCTTTATATTCCAGATTTGTCTTTATTGAGAATCGATTGGGTAAATGCAAGTTCAACAAATTTAGATGAGTTTTTGATACTTTTCCACCTCCAGCGATAATCAAATCAAAATCTTCAATTTTTGCTACTGCCGAAACAACTTTTTCGAAATTCTTATATTGTTGCCTCCCACCAACATACAATACATACTTTCGCTCGAACTTTAAACTTGTCTCTTTATTATCGATAAAATCGTCAGAGATACCATTGTAAATAACTTTAACTACCTTATCTTTAATTATTTTACCATAAAATCGTTCTAAATCTCTTTTGGTATTTTCTGATACACAAATTATTGCATTGGAATTTTGAATTGCAATTTTTTTAAAAAACAAATGTACCATCCTTTTTAAACCCCGTCTCATTATTTTCAACTCATAACCCAGATCATGAATTGTAATTATTTTAATAATGTTTCGCTGAAACGAATATCTATTATAGGTAGAGTGATAAATTGTATTATCAGGAAGTCTTTTAAATAATGGCATAAAGGGCAATAAAAATTTAGGAATCTTTATTTCCATTAATTTATTCACTCCCTCAATAGTAGATTTGTGTGTTAAATTATTAGTTGGCGTACGATTAATTATCAAATTAAGTTCAATATCATTTTCCTTTTTTAATCTTTCAATGAGTCTAGTAAACACAATACTTATTCCTCCAATTCTTTGTAAAACAAATATTGTATTATCAAAATATACATTAAGTTTTCGCATGGTCGATTTTACATAATTTCATAATACTATTTCAATAATTTGTAACCACATGACTGTTAAATCTAAAAATTGTTAAAATTTTACATTTTATCATGAGTCTCTTAAAAGATCTTAATTGTATAATTAAGATCTTCCCCATATGTTAAATATTTTCTAAAGCCATATAACAACATTCTTTTTTACTGAATCAACAAAGGTAACCTACACCTACCAAAATACACGGTTTCAAGATTATCAAAGCAAAAAATTGTTTTACAATTTTCTAAAATATAACAAATCTATAATACAACAAATCTAACCTATCCGAATCAAAATCGGATTAATCAGAAACAAAACAATATCGAAACCTGCAATTCAATTATTTCGTAACTATACTTTTAAATGGAACATACAGATCATAATAACTACCTGTAATAGTCACATAAAGTCTTGCAATTAAATATAAAACCATTATCAAAAATGATAAAAACCGCCAGGAATAAGATTTAATATTTTTAAGAACAAAGGGTATAATGATTATCATAACAATATCAAATGCAAAAGAGAGCCTTACCAATGCTATAGATATAGAAATTGTACTAAAATACAAAATTACTCCGGCCCAATATATATTGAGGTATCCTCTAAATTTATCGTCTGGATCTTCTAACTTCCCTAAAAGTAAAATTGACGCCCCAAAGACAAAAATTTTGTTAGCAAATCCTTTTATCATAATTGTAGACAGGGAAGAATCAGAGCCCATCGTATTTTCACTATCGCTCATATAAAATTGGAGTTTTTGTTGTACTACACCACCAATTACTCCCCCCAAATTTTCCATAATAGTGCTAATTGCAACAGAAATAAACATGCTTATTGCAATACAAGTGTATAAGGTTATGGGTTTCAGTTTTAGTTTATATACCCACCATGTAAATATAAATATAAATGAAGTTCGATGAAATAGCATCGCGAGGCCGACCAATGACAAGAATCTAAAAAACTTCTTTTCCTGAATAAACCTAATGGAATATAATAATATTACTGTTGCGATAGTTTGTCGTACAAAAAAAATGTTCCCAAAAAAAACACTCCAGAGTACAAGTAATGAAGTAATCGGATAGGGACTAAGCCTTAAAATCGCTTTGCTTTGAAAACTAAAAATGATTGTAGCTAGAACAAACAACAGAATGCTATAGTTATCAAAATATATTTTTATGCCCTCATTAATTCTAGCAAAGCCCCATTCAAACTCGCTTTCCATAAACCATTCTCCACTTTCGTTGAAAAACCGGAGATAAGAGTCCCAGTCCGTTCCAGTTTCCCATCTCAGGAAAGAAAGTGCGTAAAGAAAAAAAGAAGCAAGTCCAAACAGAATCAACCTATCAGACTTCTTAATTAAAAAAACCTCCATAAACGAGAATAGAGTTAATAATCCAAAAATTAAGAAATAAACTTCCATATTAATTATTCAGATACCCTATTCTACTTAACTCACTTAATAGTTGTAAACTTATAAGCTCGGGTGTAAGCTTATTCTTAAGTGTTTTGAAGTCTATTCTTTTATTTTCATTATCTTTAATCCTAGCACTCAACTCATCAATCATTTCCTCTAAACTATTGGCAAGAAATCCAAAATCTCCAATCTTTCGAAAAATATATTCAAAATAATCATTTCTAAGTGCCAAAATAGGCTTTTCATAAAAAAGAGCGTCTAAAATAGCGCCACTAGCAGTAATTTTGTAACTATCACCAGAGTAAAAAAACAGAATTAAATCCAGTTTATCTATACGTTCTTTAAAGTCTCTTCTCGTGAGACTTTCATTCTGAGAGCTTACATCAACATCTAACTCCTTTAGTGCAGAAATACCACACGTAACATGGCCAGTAATAGAAATCTTAATTTTATCTTTTATTGAACTATCTATTTTTGAAACAAATGAAACAAAAGTATCTAACCCTTTTATCTTACTAAGTGTTCCAACCGTTCCTATGTGGAAGGTGCCATCAGTGCTAGTCTTACAATTCAATTTAGAATCAAAAATATAAGGATGATCAATACAAATAAATCTTTCAATTACATTTGAAGAAAGGACCTTAGAAAGATTTTCTTTGACAACGTCACCAATTACACAGAAGTGTATACCTTCTGAAATCTTAAAATTTTGATTTAAAAAAAAATTCCAACACAATCGAGATAAAGTCCGATGTAAAATTCCATTTTTTCCAAAATCTTCAACGAGTACCTCCATTTCACCATGACAAAAAATCAATATTCTTCTTTTCAAGAATTTATTAATAAAATTAATCGCCTTCAATGAGAACAAATTATTAAATGGGTAAATCAACACTGCTTCTTTCGATGACAAGAGTAAAAAGAGTATGTTTTGAAAAGCACTAAATAAATATCTCAACATCAAAGAAAATCGACTTCTCCCTTTAACAACATAAAGCGAGCGAAAGGCGAAGTTAGTCGGGATTGGGTCACTTATTAAGTTCTCAAAAGCTTGGAGGACACTCCGGCTCATTCTACAGTCTATTTTATCAAAAATCATAGAACACATTAAAATCAACGAAGAATTAAACATTTCGTGCGAAGTCCCATAGGAAAAAGTATCTATATAAGAGACTTTAGAAAATAATGTTCTCTTTGTCATAATCCTTACTTAAAAGATGAATTTGTGATTCATAACGACTAAATGGTTTAAACACACGAATTAATAGTAGATATCTCTCAAACCCCAGTAATCGATAAATCAACCGCATCAATCTGTTAAATAACATTAGTTTAGATTCGAACCCTTGTAATGTAAATTTTGTTGTCCTTTCAATATTAATAGGAGTCTCTTTTGTCATGCCTAATTTTTGAAGACTTGAATAAAAAGATCTTTCCTCCGAAGAAAAGGGGGTATGGACAACCTGACCTTTGTTTTTTAAGGCGCGATATAGTCTACGGTGAATTTTTTTTATCGTAACACCATTATCAAATACTCCATATTTATACTTTTCTTTTATAAATTCATCGAAAATAAAACTATTTTCTTGTATTGCTCTCGCATAAAAATTTGTTAAAAGTTCAACATCTTCATATTTTTTTAAAGAAGCTATATTATTTTGAATCACATTTCCCTTTTTTAGTTCATTGTAGTTATAACCAGAATAGTGAACGAAAAGTACAGGTAAGACAACTTTTTCAGTATCTGTTTCCCTGTTGCGAGAGGTCACGAATAGCTTCTCATTCTTCAAAAATATCTTCCGCTCAAAAAAGTTCCAAGGAGCTATGTTCATTCCTAGGTGCCGAGTGACCAATAATTCATCGCTATTAAAAAAACACGGCAAGAAATCCATCCATTTCTGATCAGTAAAATACGTTTCATAAGAATCAATATAACACTTATCGAATAATCTTTCACTCCACCAAGTCAACATCCTTTTTGCAATCTCACTTCTCTTAATTGCGCAAAAACCCAGATTAAATACGCCATTTCCCATCAAATCTCTTTCGGGAGTCTCCCCAAGATGTATATCCTGAATAATCGAAAAGTGAGGTGTAATCACAATAGATTGTTCATCTAACATTTTAAAAATAACATCGAAAGAATTATAGACGTATATATCAGGATCCAAATAAATTATTTTTTCATATTCAGTACGTTTAAGGAGATGCATAAAACAAGTGGGCTTAATTGACGTACAAAATTCAGTAAGGTCATATTTAAAGCTCATATCTATCCATTTATCGTCTGGTATTTCTAGAATGCTTCTTGCAAATATGAGATTGTCAGGCAAATTAGTCGCGTTAGTCATATCGTCAAATTCATCTACAACAAAAACAAAAAAATCAGTTTCAGGATTATTATCTTTAAATGACTTCTCAAGTATTCGGGCTAACCCTATATAATTCTTTGCTACAATTGTAAAAGCACAATTTTTCATAATTCTTTTTTTAAGATTCTTTTTAGTCAAAAATAGATACTACTTCTTATTTTATCCTATAATCTTCTAGATCAAAAAACAGCATATAACTTTATCTATTAAATCAGAAACAAATGCAAATGAAACGTTATTTAAATCTGAAATAGAAGCTATCCTTTAGACAAAGGAATAAACAAATTTTCATTCATTATTACGACTTGAAGACCATCTCACACTTTTTGATCATATAAAGGGTTTGGTTAAAATTTAAGGTTTCACTAACTGTAGTTGGTTAGGATTCTCCATCTTTTTGGATAAACATCTTTTGTTTCCACATTATTAATAAAAAATTTTGGAACAATCACTATATTATTTTCATTAACATTAAGCCAGGCCGCCCACCAACTAAAAGAGCTATTTGAATTTATATTATACTTGCAATTACTTATTAGATACATATCTTTCCAACTATCTTTTCCTTTATTACAATCAATAATAGACATATTATCCATCATCAAATTATCTTTCACCCAAGGAATATCATTAGAAAAAATGTAAAAATGAGGATCCTCAACACAAGAACTAATTTCTGATATCGCCTTCTTAAAATAATCCTTTGTACATACAGCTCCAAAAACATTAAAGTTAGTTTCATTCATATAATCGCCTCTTCTAACATGTATTGAGACACTATTAGTTTCCTTAATTTTAGTAAATGCTTCAATATTTGATATATCATCACTGTACTCAAAACAAAAAGCCTTAAGTATCTCTTCTCTGTTTGATTTAAAATACTTCTCAGAATGCCATCCCCCGTAATAGAATCGAAGCCCTTTAGAAGGTGTCATCAAATTTTCATCATAATCATAATTAGGGGACTCTTTAATTAGTTTAATATTAAAAAAATTAAAAAACTTTAAAACGGGCCTAGAAAAATGCGGGAATCTCTCTATACTTAGAATTCGAAACACCAACCATAGTAAACGATTTACAAACATATTTCCAGAAGGAATACCAAAGACTCTTTCGAGTTCAAACCCATTATGCTGGGAGGAAGATCTTCGATCATAAATAAATCTCGTTTTTTTGTTTATACTCTTCTTTTTTAAAAAAAAAGCATATTGAGACATCTGATTCCCCAAGCCATTACATATTATCACAATATCCATTTCTATAAATTAACTCATCTCATTTTTATAAACTTAGCAGGATTTCCTCCCCATACTTGATTATCAGGAATATTCTTCGTAACGACCGAACCAGCAGCGACAATCACATTCGAACCAACAGTGACACCTTTTAGAATAATAGAGTTCATGCCTATAAAAACATTATCTTTTATTACAACAGGAGAACTTTTCATATTCTTTGAATCATTCGCGGAATGCCAATCTTCGGAATCCAAAGAATGAAAATCAGTGTCAACAATCGTAGCTCCACCGCCAACTAAGATATTATTCCCAAAAACAATAGACTTTGTTGAAACTATTGTCACATTACTAATTCCAATTTTGTCCCCAATAATCAAGGATGCACCTTCACCAACTACTATTTTACATCTATTATTTTTTCCTAAAACTGCACTCTTTGCATCATTTATCATTACAAACATCCTCCCTATACTAAATTTACCCTTAGGACTAATCTCCAAATTAGGTATTCCTAATGAATCAAAAGAAGAATAATCCACATCATTCAAGTAGAATAACAACCTACAATAAAGTTTACTATAACGTTGATAAAGTCTTACTTTAAAATATCTGTACAGTTTATACAATGAGACTAACATATTAATATCTTAAACTGGTTCAATCTATTTATTCCAAATGCCACTTGCTGTACCTGCAACAATTTTCTTATATTGTATATAGGAACAAACGACCAAAGGCATTAATACTATTGTTGAGGCATTAATTACACCACTAACACCCATAAATTTACATAACAGATATGCTAACGGTAGATAAACGATTATCGATACAATTGCGTGAATAGTTTGTATATAGACTTTTCCTGTCCCATTAATTACATAGTTATATGTTGAGAGTAAATTAAAAACAATTGCATAAGCGGCCATGGAAAGGGTCAAGGAAAGGGGTATTTTTATCGATTTTCCTATCCAAAAACGGTAAAAAAAACTGCCTATTACAATTAATAAGGCAGTAATTAAAAGCGAAAAAAGCCAAAGTATTTCAATTTTTTTTACCGTCCTTTTAATCCATACTAAATCACCTTTGGCGTACGCATTTGTAAACGCAGACCACAGTGGAGTGACAATAATAGTAAACACCATAATAACAATATTAAAATATTTGTAAGCAATATTATAAGTTGTTACTTCTTTTGGACCATATAACTGAATTATAATAAAATTAGCTGATGAAAATATTAGTAAACAGCTCAGCTGTATAACAAAAAATTTTATCCCTAAACCCAAAAGTCCCTTCACATATTCAATTTTTATGTAGTTGAAACTAGGAGATATCTTTTTATAACGCTTCCTAAATAAAATAACTCCAGCCACAAGAAATATAAGGGGTGGTGCTGCACTGAAGGCTATAGCTACATACTCTAACGACCCGTTTGTGGTTTTCGTGAGAGTAAAAATAATGCCAATCGAAAGAATATTACTCAAAACACTCAAAAAAGAATCAATAGCAGGTCGCTGATCAGCAGAAAGAATAATGCCTAATAATTTAAAAACAAAACGAAGGCAGAAGAATGCCAAAACCCAGATAACTATTTCACCAATATACTTCCCCATTTCGGAATCCACATTTAAAATGGAAGACCAGTTAAGAAAAGGATTGATACAAATAAAAAAGATAAAAAACATCAATGAAATCAATGAAAGAAAGGCAAATGATGTACTCACATAGCTTTTAGCTAAGTCGTATTCTTGCTTAGCTAATGCCTCAGATAGTTTATTTCGAAGCCCATGACCAATTCCTATATCAAAAAAATCTACCCATATAAGAATCGAGCTGAGGGTTAGCCAAAGCCCATATTCTATCGGATTCAAATAATTAATCGTCATTGGCACTAACAGGAATGATATGACAACACTCATTCCTTTCAACACGAATAAAGCTAAAATATTCAATTTTAACAAAATAGTTCGTTCGTGTCCTGTAGTAAAAAAGGCCTTTACTTTAGATAATGCGTTCATTAAATGATTATAAATTATAATACAATTATTTCTTGAGTTGAATTTTAAAATTTGTCTTTCTCAAATTTTATTTTGTAGTTAAAGCTCTATATAGATTTTAAATCAAAGAAATGAGCAACACCTTCCTAATTGATAAGGCTAATACTACAACAAAGACAAAAAGTATTCCTCCTAGTACTAATGCTTTTATCTTACCTATCTTTTCTACTTCCAACGGAAATACGGGGTTATCTACAACTTGGATTAAAGGGGTTTCTTTTAATAAGGACATTTTTGCCATTTCTAAATTTTTGACTAATTCTGTTAACATAGCCTTATTTGTTTCAGCATTAAACTGAGATCTTTGCATCGGAGCAATTCTCTGTACCTGCTTTGTAGGGTTTAAATTTACTGTTGCATCTACCACTGCAGCGGATGTATATATTGAACGATTCATACTTAATCTTACCGAGTCTGTTTTCTGTTGCAGTATTGAAATGTTATTAAGAGATTTTTTTGTTTTCGTCTGAATATAAAAATCATTTACATTTTTGACAATTTGATCATTAAATGCCTTCGCAAAAATTTCATCTTTAGACCTTACATCTACTTTAATTATACTCAGTTTTTTATCTAACTTACTTACACTTAAATAATTTTTATTTATGTCATCAACTATTAAAGTTATTATACTGTCTTTTAAGCGTCTGACATTTATTAAATCTGCATTTGAGTCATTACCAAAGTAAATTTTAGCCAAGCTTTTCTTTTTTCTCCACGATTCTCGCAGATGATTTATTTTAATATACCGGTCAATTAATAATTCATTATTACCATCATAATTAACGCCACTTAGCAAAGTCTTTTTAATCATTTTACGTGATTTATAAAGGACTAATATATTATCACCTTGAAAAATCCCCCCACCTCCTGCCATACCACCTAAGTCGATTCCAACCATGGAGGCAAGTCCAGCATACTGCCCCATTCCCCTACCACTATCTTCATTTTCCAGAACAAAAGTTGTAGAGGCAATAAAGACTGGTTTTTTATAATATGCATAAATAAATCCCACTATTGCACCCACAATACCAACAATTAAAATAAAAAGCCATTTCGTTAAAATGTATTTATACCAGTCTCGTATTTTAACGATTAATTCTCTGAGAGAAGTTTGCTCATCATAATTATCTAGGGAGGAATTCTGGCTATTTACAGTCATGAATTAATATATTATTTTAATAAACTCACCACAATTGCAGCTAAAGATGCCAAAGCTGTTCCAATACCAATCCAGCTTTGGGCAGTCAATCGTTCTCTTTGAGCACGTTTAGGCACTAATATCTCCGCACCGGGCTTCACTTTGGGGAAGTTATTAAAGAACAAGAATTTTTTCGCCGCTTCAACAGATCCATTTGCATATTTAATATACGCTCCACCACGCAATGCATTACTTGTAAAGCCCCCAGCTCCATTTATATATTGTTTAAATCCTTTATTCCCTGAATAAACAATACTATTTGGGTTTAAAACTTCTCCAGTAACTTTAACCGTTTGCAATTGCCTTGGAACACGAATCACATCTCCATCTTCTACAATCAGATCCATTTTAGATAAGGGTTTGTTCAAAATCCGCTGTAAGTCAATACCAACCAAATCAGATTGAATCAATTTTTGTTCAACATCTGCTTTCACCGTATCTTTTACACCTGCTTCCTGCGCTCTTTTTAAACCCAAAAACTTCTTGTCATCTTCTTCTTTATTGTTGATCGCGTTTTTATCGGCTGGATTAACTTTCTCTGCTCCGGGCCTTTTTAACGAAGCACCTTCCACATAGGCAGTAGGAGTTAACCCCCCTGCCCTTTTTATTAAGTCGGAAATCCGTTCATTTTTATTTGTAATCGTATAAATACCCGGGTATAATACCTCACCTTCCACTTTAACCTGTTTTTGTACCTGATAGCCTTCTGAACTCCTTACCGAAATTACATCAAAAGGTTTCAATACAAAGTTGTCACCTAATACTTTCAAATGCTCATCTACATTCACTGTAAAAACATCAGCAGTTTTCGCTGATGCCGACATGGCATCACTGTTTTTAATCCTTCTGGAAATCTCAATCCGGTTCGGTGTAGCACCTTCTTTAAAACCTCCCGCCATCTGAATCACGTCCTCCAAGCTCATGTTATCTGCATAATTAAAGGTACCAGGAGTTCTCACCTCACCCTGGATACTTACTTTATATTCGTCCTTTAAATCAAATAATGACGAAATGGTAATCTTATCTTCCCTTTGCAGTTTAATGTCATTATCTGTACCTGCTATAACCTTAGCCACATCAAAAGAAATCAGTGAAGGCGTATTATCGGCATTTAACCTATTAATATAGCCCCTATTTAAAAAGGCATCCTCAGTCAAACCATCTGCCTTATTGATCAGCCCCTTTAAGGTTAAACCTTTATCCAATTCATATTGTCCCGGACGAAAAACGGCACCAGAAATTTCTACCCTGTTTTCAAAACGGTCTAAAATACCTTCCACTACATATTTATCACCATTTTTCGGATAATAAGTATTGAACTCAGCAGCTGAAATATCTGTCAAACGACGTTCCTTATCTGTATTCTGAAACACCTTGATCTTTGCAGTATACGCTTGTGTATTAAAACCACCGGCAAAATCTAAAACATTCTGAAGCGTTTCACCTTTAAGTACTTCATATAAGGCGCCCGGTCTTTTGGTTTCTCCTACTACCTCTACACGGGTTTTATAAACGGGTATATTGATCACATCCTGGTCCTGCAAACGGACATTTCCCTTCTGGATACCACCGATAATAAAATCATAAACGTCTATAGAGCTGACCACTTTATTACCCCGGATGACCTGTATATTACGGAATGAACCATTTTCATTGGGCCCACCCGAAGAAGACAAGGCATTAAATACCGTAGCCAGAGAAGGCAATGTATAAGTACCAGGTTTTACAACTTCACCCGTTAATACAACTTTGATACTGCGAATATTTCCAAGGTTAATGGTTAGGTTAGAGCGGCCGGAACGCAAAGCCGGATAAGTTTTTGACATCGCAGACCTGATTTTTGAGCTGGCCTGTTCAATGGATAAGCCTGCTACAGAAACCAGACCAACATATTGCAACCTAATCGTTCCATCCGGACTCACTTTCAACCTGTAGCTGGCCTCATTATCACCCGTCAGGTCTACCAGCAGTTCATCATCCGGACCAATCACGTAGCTTTTAGGTGTAGCCATTCTTAAATTTGGTTCAAAAGTTATGTTGTTGTTTTTGAACAATTCAGAGCCAAAAATTTTAGGTTTTAAGCTCTCCAGCAAGTCCGGAGTTGGAATATTATTCTTATTAAAACTTCCTTTTCTGGAGCTGCTGTCTGCGTATTGACGGCTATCATCCTCCATAACTTTAGGCACAGTTTTGTCCCCGCCTGCATCACCCTGTTTACGAATTTTTGCTACCCTTACCCTCAGTTTTCCGATCTCCTCCTGCTTCATGCCCTGTGCGGCAGCCATTTGTTCCAGCTGGGCATCATTGTAACCAACAGACTCTGCCCTTTGGATCATTTGTCTGATCTGTGCATCTGATAGTTCGTCTACCTTCACATTCGCATAATTTGTTGTATTCTGTGCCCAGGAATTCACATTGAAACACAAAATGTTGAATATAATGATCAGTAGTGTAGTAAATTTTCTTTTCATAGGTTTCCGATTAAATCGGGGTATTCATATCAATATGTAATCACTTGCCATTACCCTTCAGTATCATGGCTTATCCCTTATTCAAAATAGTTAAGCGTCTTAAAACCACCATCTTTAAGGTACTCATCTTTCTTCATCAAATGCAAATCAGAGATCACCATATCCTTCACCAGGGCAGGCAAATCGTACTTTGGCTGCCAGCCCAATTGTGTCTTGGATTTAGTCGGATCCCCCAATAAAAGGTCTACTTCGGTAGGCCTGAAATATTTAGGGTCTACTTTAACAACAGTTGTGCCAAGTTTCAGATTGGCTTCATTTAAACCCAGTTCTGCAATCTTATTCTGATCCACATCTATAATCACTCCTTTCTCATGCTCATCTTTTCCTGAGAATTCAATTTCAATGCCCAATTCCGCAAAACTCATCCTCACAAAATCACGCACAGCAGTGGTAATTCCAGTTGCAATCACAAAATCTTCTGCTTTATCTTGTTGAAGGATCAACCACATGGCTTCGATATAATCTTTAGCGTGTCCCCAATCACGCTGTGCCGATAAGTTACCTAAATATAAACAATTCTGAAGTCCTAAAGCAATTTTCGCTGCTGCACGGGTAATTTTACGGGTTACAAAAGTTTCACCCCTCAAAGGGCTTTCATGATTGAATAAAATTCCGTTACAAGCATAAATGTTATAAGCTTCACGATAATTTACTGTAATCCAGTAGGCATACATTTTGGCCACAGCATAAGGAGACCTGGGATAAAAGGGGGTTGTTTCACTTTGAGGAACGGCCTGCACCAAACCATATAATTCTGAAGTAGAGGCCTGATAAATCCGGGTTTTTTTTTCCATACCCAAAATCCGAATGGCTTCGAGGAGCCTTAGTGTGCCGACACCATCTGCATTTGCGGTGTACTCTGGCATTTCGAAACTCACATGAACATGGCTCATGGCTGCCAGATTGTAAATCTCATCTGGCTGGG
The DNA here is from genome assembly GCF_003208655.1 of Pedobacter nutrimenti. Classification (GTDB taxonomy): domain Bacteria; phylum Bacteroidota; class Bacteroidia; order Sphingobacteriales; family Sphingobacteriaceae; genus Pedobacter; species Pedobacter nutrimenti. The sequence continues at coordinate 16,163 of NZ_QKLU01000002.1, forward strand.
TTTCTTGTATAATTCGGATCAGGTTGGTTGAATCGGTCAGATCGCCAAAATGCAGTTTAAAGTTTACCCCATTTTCATGCTGGTCCTGGTACAAATGATCAATACGGTCTGTATTGAACAAAGAAGAACGTCTTTTTAAACCATGAACAAAATACCCTTTTTTCAATAAGAATTCTGTAAGATAGGCACCATCCTGACCAGTTACCCCTGTAATTAAAGCTACTTTCATTTAGTTATATTCCTTTATTCAACGATTACATTCACACAATCTTAATTCTGAGAATTTTATAGTTGAACTTTTAGTTAATTTTTAATTATTTTTCTGATTTGCGAATATACAGAATATTTGTTTTTACGACCTTATTTCTAATCCATTACCTCAATTCTTCTGTTGTTCAGGATTATAAATTATTTATACACTGATTTAAACTGTCCCTCCAGTATGGAATGGCCAGACCAAAAGTTTTTTTAAATTTTGTTTTGTCCAGAACAGAATAATGAGGACGAGTGGCTTTAGTCACAAAGACATCAGAATTGACCGGTGTAACGGTTATATCAATTTCTGCGAACTCAAAGATTGCTTTAGCAAAATCATACCAGGAGGCGACACCTTCATTACTATAGTGATAAACACCATATACCTGGCTACCTGAATGTATAATATGCACAATGGCTTTGGCTAAGTCAATTGCATAAGTTGGGGTACCCACCTGATCGGAAATCACTTGTAAATGATCCTTAATCTGGGCCAGTTTTAACATGGTTTTGCAGAAATTATTTGCCTTTTCGGAATACAACCAACTCGTTCGCAAAATAAAATACTGATTCAATGTAGCAGATAATACCTGCTCTCCTTTTAACTTGGACAGACCATATACATTGATCGGTCCGGTTGCTCCATCTTCTCTAAGTGGAACACCTGTCTTTCCATCAAACACAAAATCAGTTGAAATGTGTATCAGTACCGTTTGATGAACACGACATGCTTCTGCAATTCTTTGGATCGAAAGCTCATTGATTTCATGTGCAAGTTCAACATCTTCTTCTGCCTGGTCTACAGCCGTATAGGCTGCACAATTGATACAATAAGCTGGCTTGTACTGTTCAAATACATCTTTCACTTGGCCGGCATTGGTAATATTCAACTCCTGTTCGGATAAAAAGATATACTTAAAAAGCTTTGAAGGTATTTTAACCACTTCCTGAAGGCACTGGCCAAGTTGACCTCCTCCACCGATAACAATAATATTTTTCATTAATTTTTATTCACAAAATGAAACTGGATCCCTACAGACACAGGATTGATCAGATACTCCCCTTTGTTGTACTTGCTCAACGTACGGGTATTTGCTGCATCCTGTGTAACGGCATCCTGCCGTTCGTAAGAGTAAAAAAACTCCAGATTGGTTTCTGCAAATATAGAAATCTGTTTGACAGGACTAAATTTAATCCCAAGAACAGGCGTAATGGTAAAGCCTTCTTTAGTGGCAATAATACTGCTTGCCGGAATAGCAGCAGCTCCCTGGCCACCAGCTGCCAGTTTATCGGTATTTACAACAACAGAATTACCTGTAAAACGATTATATCTATAACCTAAGTCTATGGCGAAATAAGGCTGAACTGCAGTATAAGTTAAATTTTTCTCAAAGCCTAACTTGAAGGCGTAGTCCTTTAAATTGCCTTTAACCAGCTCACAATTATTACAATTGTTAAAAAATTCGTCCGATCGGGTTAAATAATTACCACTGATCCTATAACTGAACTGGTTGTCATTAAATTTGATCATCCCCCCATTAAAATAGGCCTTCAAATAGTTGTTGCTATTTGACTGGTTCAAGATTTTAGGCATTTGTGCATAACTGAATCCGCGGACAACGATGCTGTAATTGTAGTCACCATTTTGCTGGGAAAAAACGGTTAGAGAGAGCGTTATAAAAGAAAAAATGAGTAGAATTTGTTTCATATATAACTTTTTGGGAATTTTTTACTTAAAAATAAGGATTTAAATGCATAAAAACCATTGCCAAAGCTCTAAGCAAATACCCGTCCAAAGATTTACATATATACCTTATACCGGAGATTTAACATAGAATTTATATGAGCAGCATAAATACTGGCTCTGGTTCAATACAATTTTTAGTACTCGAAAAGACCTAAAATCTTCAATTGTTGGTTCCAATTTTACAGAACATGCATTTTTAATCTCATTTTAATTGCTTTTTAACTAAAATTTAATTTTTATAGTTAAACTTTGATCAATAATACCTGTCTTACCTAAAACCTCTATACCTATGTTAAATCACTTACTTTACATTGACCCTGGAACAGGAAGCCTGTTTTACCAGGCCATTTTATCGGCAATACTCACCGTCTCGATTTTTGGCAATAAAATTAAACTGTATTTAAAGAGCATAATACACAGAACCAGAAACAAGGAGGGCAAAGGATGACACCCACCCAGCAAGAGATTTCTTATAAAGATCCTGCTGGTTTTGTGGTTAAGTTGGAAGATGGATTTTTCAGGTTCATTGCTTATGAATATGCTGATACATTTAATTACCTGATGCAATCAGGTTTGTATCAATTATTGGTCGAGCAGCAATTAATGATCCCTCATAAAAATGCAGATTCAAATACTGAATTCCCTTCTTATTATCAGAAAATTTTTCCACAGCAGCTCGATTTTATATCCTATCCATTTGAATGGTCCTATTCACAATGGCAGCAGATGATTTTAACTTACATCCGCATTAACGAAATTGCCTTAAAGCATGGAATGATCTTAAAAGATGCGTCCCCTTACAATTTCACTTTTTACGGCAATAAGTGTATTTTAATTGATACTTTGTCTTTTACCTTTTACAAAGAAGGAGATCCCTGGATTGCTTACAGGCAATTTTGTGAGGAAACCTTATCTCCCTTCCTTTTAATGCACTACAGAGATCCCAACTGGCTCAAATTGTATAGATCTGCCCTAAACGGCCTCCCTCTACGTTTTGTTAGCCGACAGCTTCCCCTTTCTACCTATTTCAACCCGGTTTGCTTAATGCATATCCATTTGCATAGCCGTTTTCAGACGAATAGGAAAGATAATGGCTCTTCAAGTACAGGATTAAACAAAGAGAAGCTCCAAGTCCTTTTGAGTTCCATCAAAAACAGCATTGCTAAAAAAACCAGGCCATTACTCAACACGAGTATTTGGGACAATTATTATGAAAAGGACATTGAAAGTGAAACTTATATAAAAGACAAAACAGAAATCATTACCCAATGGCTAAGAGAGATCAAGCCCAACAAAACAATTGATTTAGGTGCAAACACCGGAAAATTCTCCCGGATTGCCTCCAGTTTTTCAAAAGTAGTGTACGCCCTAGAAAGTGACATTTATTGTATTGATGAGATTTATAAAAGTAACCAGCAGACCGGATACAATAATATCACCCCCATTTTTTCTGACCTCGTTGATCCCTCCCCAGGCTTGGGCTGGAGCAACAAAGAGAAATCACCTATTTTAAAGCGTTTAAAAGGAGATATGATTATGGGCCTGGCCCTGATCCATCACCTTTGCCTAAGCAGAAACATTCCTTTGACTTTTGTTGCCAGGTTATTTGCAGACCTAAGCGTTTCTTTTGCCATTGTAGAATTTGTTCCCAAAACGGATCCAAAGTCGCAGCTTTTACTTCAAAACAAAGGGGATATATTTAGCCATTACACCGAAGAAACTTTTATTGAGTCCTTTGAATCGCATTTCAATCTAATTGCAGAGCATCAATGCAAAAATTCGTTAAGAAAATTATATCTATGGGAGAAAAAATAAAAAAATGGCTGGGCCGACCAATATATATTTATCTGTTTGGATTGTTTTTCCTCATTTACAAGACTTCTTTATGTTTTATTTTTTTTGACCCTTTAGTTTTTGTTTTTTTTTTATTTGGCTATTGTTCGATCAATTACATCATTATTCTGATACTTAAAAGGTTAAACCTGTATAAATATGGCGTACTTTGGATCCTATTGCTTTGGATATGTGTATTATTCACATATCCAATTGTATTAACATTAGAAAACTTTATAAATCCTGTCTTGATACGATTCAGGTACTTTCTAAGTATCATTGTCTTATTGACTTTTCTTATTTATCAAATTAAAAAAAGAATATCCCCTAAAAAAACACGAGCCATCAACTATGTACTAAATACTTTTACACTAATATTAACTGGATCGGTACTCTTCTCAGGATTAAATTCAGCAATAAAGGAACAAAAAAACTATACTAATCTTCAAAACAAAAAAGCCCCATCCATAGAAGTAAAAAACAAGAAAGACTTGATTTGGATTCTTCTAGACGAATATGCTTCTCCAAATAGTTTAAAAAGTCAGTTTAATTTCCATAATCCTTTAACCGACTCCTTAAGTTCAAAGAATTTCTATATCTTCAACACAATATTTTCAAGAAATGATACTACAATTCATTCTTTAAGTTCCCTATTCAATCTAGACGATAGCATTCCCAACCAGAATTTCACTTATGCCGCCAACAAACTAATTCATAGTTTATGGATTAAAAAATTAAAACAAGATGGATATAATTTCACAAATCTCGATTTTTTAAATATCGGGGCTGAACCAAAATTTCAACACTTAAGGATATTTCCCGATAATTATATTGATCAGATTTTAAATGAAACTCTTATTGCTGGTTTATGGGATAAGTTTAAAGGTAATACAATGCCATTTGACAACTACAACCAAAATATAATTCAAAAACTCCCCAGCATACTCCACCAAAAACACAAACAGCCTAATTTCTTATGGATACATCTTCTGATTCCTCATCCCCCATTTTACCGGGACGCAAACGGGAACTTAAACAAAAATCCAGTAGATGACCCCAGCAAATTCCCACCTTCTGAAGTCATTAAACAATATACCGGCTACGTCTCCTACGCCAATAAAGTCGTCCTAAACATCCTTAATCAAATCCCAGACTGGAAAAACAAAGTCATTGTCATTTCGGGAGACCACGGTGCAAGAATGTTGATCCCGCCCAACGACCCAAGAAGAAAACAGCCCTTCGCGGCCATCTATTACCAGGGTATGGACACAACCGCACTAAGCAAAATCAAATACTTACAACAAATCCCATTTCATCTGCACTAAAAAAACCTTTCAGCCGGGGGCCCATCTCTCTTATTTTCCCGGCCCCCGGAGAACAGTAAGCCCCAAGCTATCTCAGCACTTTAATACGGAGCAATTTAAGTGCATTACTGATTTGCTTCTTTACTGTTTTGTCTGAAAGGTTTAACTTTTCGGCGATATTTTTCTGGCTCATGTATTCATTTCTGCTCAGTTCAAAAATCTGCCGCATTCTTGGTGGCAGGGAAACCACTGCAGCCTGGATGGCAAGTGTCAGTTCTCTTTCCCTGATATAATCATCTGTAACAAAATCGCCTTTATCTATAAAATCTCCAAAGAAGACCAGGTAGCGCTCTATCACCTTTTTACGGTTGGCCATATTCAGGACCATGTTCCGAACAGAACCATACAGATAAGACCTTAAAGAAGTGGTAATCCGGATTTCTTCGCGTTTGGTCCATATATAAGCCAAAACTTCCTGGACAACATCTTCGGCATCTTTATGGTCAAACAATAGCTTGCGGGCATACAGATACATAATTCTCCAATAACGTCTGTATATTTCATTGAAGGCAAACCTGTCATTTTCTTTAAGCAGAGCCACCAGCTCTGCATCCGAAAAGGCTTTGTATTTTATCATTTTCACTGATTAAATTAAAAATCACTCCTGTTTTAGAAACAGTCCTTGCCCAGGGGACTGTTCACTCCACGCTCTTATTTCAAAATATTGTATTAATTAACAAATTATTACTCATTTTTATTATCTAGTTAAATAAATACACTCAAATATAAATAAATCTTATTCAATATACCAAATAATATATTAAATAAGATAAATCTTATCGCTCCCTTTGATTGGTGTCTGAAACTCATAAAAACGCAAAGACGGAATATGCAGAACGCTTAAAAGCATTCCGCAAAATGGCAGATGTCTCTCAGGAGAACCTGGCAAAGGCGATTTTTGTCCATCAACCTTATATAGCCTCCTTAGAAGCCGGAAATATTAGCATCGGTTTGGACAAGATGGAACAGATTGCCGCTTATTTTGGGGTAAAATATTATCACCTGGCCGATCCGGAGTACAGCATTCCGCCCAGACAGGTGCTTCGTGAAAATATAGAAAAGTATATTCGCTCTACCCAGACCGAATCAGGCTATCTGAAAAACGAAAGTCCTAATTTCACCAAAAGCATTGACCAGATACTGCAGGGTAGTTTTTTAATACAGCCCAGAAGCGCAAAAGAAATTGCAACAGAATGCAACAGATTATATGCTTCAGGCATCAGTTCTTCGAGGGTTTCAGATATTCTGGCACGTTCACCAAGAAAGGACCTGGTCGAAGTATTGAAAACTGCGAAAGGCCGGATCAAGCGGTATCAATTAAAACAAGTTTAAATAACTTCAAACTCTGTTTTCCCGGCAGGAACATAAAACATCAGGTCCAGCATTAATTCCTCTCTGGTTTGCTCATTCAGTAGATAAAGCGCAGGCTCCCCATTTGGTTTTTTCAGGGCAGCCGTTTTTCCACCCCCGCAAAGATGTACAATCGCATCTGCAGCAAGGGGAGCCATTTCGAAACCGGATTCAAAATCTTCAATCAGTCCCCCGACCCTTGCGTTGGCCTGCCCCTGGTCCAGATACATGGAAGTACACATAATATGTTCTCGTGCGGCAATGAGTTTTTTGAACCCATCATAATCTTTACGGCTTATCATTTTTCCAATCCTTTCATGAGCAGCCCTTAATTTGATTCCCACATCTTCTACATCCTTTAAAGGCCTTCCATTTTCCCAACCCTGCAGGTCATAAGGAACTGTTGCAGAAAATTCATTTTGATAGCGTTCAGCAGGAATCGGTTTTGCCTGATCAACCGCTGGGAATTTCTGCTGCAACAATTGCTCTTTAAACACAAATTCTCTTTGCGTATCATACAATTTTAGTTCAAACTCCAGAAAGGCTGCCGGGTTAAGGCTAAGTTCACCAGGATGCGGAAGCATTGTGGCCTTTATTGATTGCTTTCCGCTTTTAAGAATTGCAAAATTAACGGGGGCGACCGATGCGGCCTGACCAGGCAGGTTAAGCGTCATGACCGGGACATCGTTAATCCGGATCTGGAACATACAGCAGCCTGCACTAAAATGCAGCATATAATAGGGTTGTGCCATTGTTTGTGATTCAGTTAAAACCTTTTTAAATTTTTCTTAAGGGCATCCAGCGCGGTTTCGTTATTCCCGTTACCAGGTGCTTTTACATCATTATCCATGATAAATACATCTATGGTATATCCTTTTCTTTCTCCGTGACCAGGAAAATTATCCACCACGATCATCGTCTGATTGCTTCCTTGTCGTTTAAACATAAAAGGAGCATAACCATTCACCTTGTCCCTGTCCCGGTCTTTAGGGGCCGGACGCTCAAAAGACAGAGGCTGACCATAATTACTCCAGATATAACTGCGCAGCTTTTTGGCTTCCACCTCTTTTTCAATGTGCAGCTCAAGTCCCACCAAACGACCGTGCGCCCCATCATCGAAAACAAAGGTAACCCTGTTTACAGGAATATCTTTTGGCCCTTTTGCGCCACCATTACTAAATTCAACCGGACCAAAACGGAAAATACCCATGTTTTCTGTTTTCATTCCTGGCAAAAAAAACCAATCCGAACGTTCCGTGGCATAGGCGCCGGCTACCTTTAAAATACTTTCTGCTCCGGTATGATATGGTAGTTTTTCCAGATCTGTTTTTTGCTGTGCTCCGGCCTTTGCGGCCCATAATACGATCATAGTTATGGATAACAAATAAAATCTTTTCCTCATGGTTTCTCTGGTTATTTGTTCGCTTTTTGTTTCATCGCCGCGGTTACTTTCTCTATCATAAAACCAACATCTGGTGTGTAATTTTTTAAAGAGGTCAGCTGGGCCATTGGCTTGTCTGTATAGTTAACCATCGCCAGTCTGGCTTCTTCTTTATCCTGCGGATTTAAGGAAACCGTTAAAAAATAAGCCATGCTGTGCTCCACATCCAGCCAGGTTCTTTCAAAATACCTGATATTTTTATTAAACACAGTGGTATACGCATCCTGCGGATAAGGTGCCTTGCCCAATTTCTGGTCCATCGCAGCAGTCAATAATTTCACCTGCGTCTCTGAAAACAAGCGCAGCTCCACCAGGTGAATGGTGTTATCCTTAACCGAATAGTGGATCAGTACTTTATTTACAGAATCGGTTCCTTTACCGGCCAGTTCTGCATCCCCAAACTTCAGGATTTTAGGGTCGCTACTTTCAAAAATTTTATAGCCCGAAAGTGTCATGGCTCCGGACTTCCCATTTTCCAGCTTTAATCCGGTTTGCTCCATCACCTGGGTAATACTGACCTGGCCGTTAATGTTCGCCAGGTCAAAGCCGGCAGGTTTTGTGTTCTTACAGGAAAAATTCATCAGTGCCAGGGCAACAATTAAAATGGCTTTCTTCATAGGTTTAAATTTTACTCTTAATTCCTCATTAGGGGCACTTGTATAGTAATTCCGGATACTTCTTCCAGGCTTTCGATCACATCAAACTTTGGAATGATGCCTTTAAAATCGCCTTTGGCAATTACCCAGTCCCCTTTTTTATCTTTGATCACTTCAGCAGCCGGTACACCTTTTTTTGCCGCCAGCCCGACGCTGGCAGTAATCACATAATCTGCATCCATTCCGTCAAAGCCCAGTTTTGGTTTATAATACAATCCTTTATCATCATAATAAACACCATGCCCAAAAGTCACAGAGGCCCTTGCACTGGCCGAAGCTTCAAAATAGCCATCGACTTTAACCACGACCATAGCCAGTTCTCCTTTTATAATTACACCGGCCTCCAGTACAACACCCAATTTATTTGTTGCCTCTATTTTAAAAGTATCGTCTTCTCTTCCCGAAACGGTATTGAATCCGAAGCCTACATCGGTACTGATCCTGCTGAAAATTTTCAGGTTCATAAAAATGTCGGCATTTGCCTTAAAACCAACATCGTCATTCCCCAGCTTTAGCCCCGTTTTTAATTTATCTTTGAGCAAATAGTAAAATTTCAGTACGGGTTGTGAGGCGGTCCCTCCTGATACCGCTCCTGCGGCTGCCCCAATCAGGGCACCCAGTAAATCAATGGTCACTTCAAGGCCAATGAGTGGCTGGGCATGAAAGCCAATATCTATCCGGGTGCCCACTCTGGCAATAGGTGCCCTGTCTTTTTTTGCCCTTTGAAGCATCCAGGTTGCATCCAGGTCCAAATTCGGTGGCTCCACTTCAAATTTTACCGGAAGTTTATCAAAACCAATTCCCCTCACCGTACCTTTTGTAACATTGGTAATCCCGTCGGCAATAGAATTCAACGAAGAAAACAGGTCATAAAGTTTTTTGAACTTCCCTTCATGTTCCTTTTTAAATTCATCATGAGCTGTATAAGCTCCCTTCTGACTGTTCCAATCGCTGGTCAGGCTAAAGCCAAAGGTTGCATCCTTCTGTTTCCATCTCCGTTCAGCACCTTCCTTACCCGCCTTCTTTTGCATCTCTTTGTGCTCGGCTGGTGAAAGATTTTGCCATTTAACACTTAAAGCATTGTTTAGTTTCAGAAAAAAAGTAAGTCTCCACTTAATGTCCGAGTAAGCCTTAACCACCAGACTGTGTTTGTCCCTGTTGGTAAAATAAGCGCAGGAATTAATGTAAAAGAAAAAGCTGTTATAGGTGGTAGACATTGGCCAGATGTACTCATAGGCATGCTCTTTATCATCCAGGGGTGAATAAATTTTCGGGTGAATAGTTTCTTTCCCGTCCAGCTGCAAAGGCGTTTTTTCCTTTTTTTGGACCAGGTTACCGTAAGGTACATTGACCTGATGAGGGTTGGAAGGAAAATTACAAAGGCCCGCGGTTTTAAAATTGGCAATCTGAATGGGCAGTTCCCTCGCCTTACTTAAACCGGGGGCAATGGTTTCATATTGCATACTCAATGCATTGTGTGTAAAAATGAGCAGCTTGATGGTTGTCCTGCGGTTGACCAGGCTTTCCTTTTTATCCAGGTTCGGATCGGGATTGGCCAGCATGGTTTTGCCATAACCTTTGGAAACAATCCTTGAAGCATCCACGTTCCGGGAAATCAGGTAATCCATAGCGGCTTTAGCCCGCTTTTCCGAAAGCTGTAAATTGTACTCTGCAGTACCGAAGCGATCGGTATGTGAGCCCAGCTCCACGGGGATATAAGGGATTTTCATCAGTACTTCAGCAATTTTATCCAGTTTCTTTTTATCTACGTCCCGGACCTTAAAGGCATCGAAATCATAATTGATCTTTTCGTCTATATAAAATTTTGACTCCGTTATTTGTCCTTTAGCGTCAATTTTACCTTCATCAAAAACAGGGACCCTTTCCCCAAGGTCGGAGATCTCAATTTTGGTAAATTTACAGTGGTCAGGCTGCTTCAGGTTTTTTAGTGGCTCACCCACCGTCGCCACAGTCAGGTTGGTAGATTGTGCCATCGCCGAGGTCACCACTTTATTTTCCAGGCGCAGGAACCTGGCATGGATGTCCTGGTTCCGACTGTCTTTTACATAGGTTTTGGTATGGTTATCGATGATCTTAATGTAAAGCTCCTGTTCGCTAGGGCCAGATTTCAAGGCAGCGTACCATTTATAGGTGTTGCGGATCAGGTAATTGATTTCACCATTCTCACAAAGCACATTGTACAAGGTATCCACCGGCTCGTCTGTAAACCATTTGCGCCGGAAAATCTGTACAGTCAGCCGGTTTCCATTCAGTCCTTCGGTTTCCACGTGAAGGTGCACATCATCTCCAAAACGGATGGGCGATGTACCCAGGGGCGCTCCTTTATAGCTTTTACTCCAGTTGGATTTTACAATCAATTGCCCACAAATGCCCCTAACCAACAGGCCGGCATTTATTGATTTTTCCATCAGGCCACTTAAACTGGCTTCCAGGTAATACATCGGCACACTCCCACATAGTTTTTTCGGAACAGCAAAGGCCCTGAGCGACGGTCCACCTGTTTTAGTGGAGGTGAGTACTTTGGTTCTTTTGGCATCTTCGAAGAGCCAGCTGGTGTCATTTTTCTGAGCATCGGTTGTGCCGGGAAGCCACTCTGTAACTTCAAATGCGTGCGCTACATCGGCCGTTACGGCAATGACACCATTATTGGAAGAGCCTTTGTAATAACGTTCTCCAACACTTAAGCCTATTTTTTTTGGTCCTTTTGCCATATTATTCAAAGATGATACCTTCAATACTCACCGGTTCTTCTGTAAGCTCTCTTGGATCCACCGCCGGATTTAAGGTTTTGCTCACTTTAGGTTCGGCATTTTTAAAATTCTGACTGCCAGGTTCGGCTGTTTGGCCGTGTTTAATAATTTTAATACATCCTGACCCGCCTATAGGGCAGGTTGCGGTACTGTCTTCCAAAATGATTTTACCTCCATTGGTCAACAGGGTATGTTCATAAAAGCCCTTCCATTCGGTTACCACGGCTGTACAGGGATTGTTTTTCTGCTTTGCGCAAGAACCAAAACTATTTTTTTGAAAGGTTGATCCAATGTCTTTTGTACTGGCAATGTATTTGGCAGCACCATCTTTATCATTTGCATATTCTTGCTGATGCGTTTTTACCTTCAGGTTATCTGGGCTTGTACCGAAATTACACATACACATCGCCCCGTCTACCACTAAATGTTTTCCTGCCATAATGCGTGTCTTTAAATGATTAATCCCATAAAAAATTAAAAATACTGGTGATCTTCCGTTCCTTACCAGACTTGCCGCCGTCTATGAAAACCATGCCTGGTCTGATGGGTTCTTGACCCTGTTCTTTTATTTCCTGTTGATCTTGTTCCAGGATTTCAAATATTTTAAGTTCTGTCTCTTCCTGGCTTTCAAAATCAAGCAACCAGGTAGCATAAATTGAACGGATGGCCTTGGTTTCGGGTTCCAGTACATATCTCGCTGCGTACTCCCCTGTTAAGGCAGTAGCCTCAGGATTGGTCAGCTGTTCTATGGGAAAGCAATGCCCATCGAGCAAATCCTGTTCGGTTCTGGGATCACAGGCATTTCCTTTGCATTCAATTTCTACATTCCCCGCTTCATTAAGTAAAGGGTTCACCTGTTGAACAGACGCAAATCGAAACGGATCTACCCGGCTCAACAGCGGTACGCTGACCTGATTTTCTTTTTTAAGTTCAGGTCCGTAGTTAATGTATAAGGGAACAAAAAAAGAAGTAACAAACAGATCCTGCCTGAAAATCCTGCTTACCTGCTCCGATGAGGAAAGGGCAAGGTCCATGAGATCCAAATACTTTTCGGTATATATGCCTTTGAAATATTCATTGACTTTTGGTCTGAGCGTCTTCCAGCGCGCAATAATTTCATCATAATTATAAACAGACAGGTATTTTCCCTCAAAATCAATCTCCAGTAATAGTGGATAAAATACCTTTCCACAAGCGTAAGCCAGTTCATCTGCAATCAAATCCGGCTCGCTGTCATTTACATAGACATCCTCACTCCGCTCAAGCCGAAAAATCCTAGACCGGTCCAGAAGTGTCCTGACATAGCTGACATCCATATTGTATTTTACACTTTGCTCCTGATCGCCTTTGGCATAACGATGTTTCACCGCATAATGCCGCATAAACGCTGAAGCTTTCAGCTGAAGCTTTAACGAGAAATGATCTGTAAAACTAACCTTTTCCATAGGATCATTTTATTGGTCTTTTAACGTCAGTTCTATACCCTTTTTATCAAAACATGGTTTGAAAATATCCAGATAACCGGGATTAACCAGCATCGCTTTTACCTGCCCCTGTTCGTTGTAAAAGCGTACAAAAAGCAATGGGGTCTTTTTACCTGCCCGAAAAAACTGATAAAGGGTAGTAGACGCCTCCTGATTCACTTTTTGATGATCCTTAATCAGATACCCTTTAAGCTGATCGGTATTTACATTGATGGTGCAAGTGAGTTTTTGTTTTACCTGGCAAACTTTTAAGCTGACCCTACCTTCCTCGCAGACATCACTGTCTGAGGTTGCCGTGTACACTTTATTGAAGCGTACATCTTCAGTTTTTGAGGTTTTATTTTGTGCCGCAGCAATAAAAAAACAACAAAAGGACATCAGAATTAAAAGATATTTTTTCATAGGGAGATTTTGTTTACGATCTGTTGTTACAATTAGTTACTGACTTCTCTCAGTTGCAGTAGCAATCTGGCTTTCCAGTTTGGTTTTTTGCTTTTCTTCGTTTTTGGTTAATTTTTTCTTTGCTTTAAGTGGAGTAAGTGCCTGATTGGCCAAAACAATGTACCTGCTATAAGCAGTCTTGGAAGTTTCAGTTCCCGAGTGGGCATCATTTTCACCGTACAGCAGGTTTGCAAATTTCCAGACTGAATCTTTTGAATCATTGCATTTACTTGTCGAAAGCAAATAAGTCCCCAGGGTACTCAAATCCTTATTGGCACAACTGCCAATGGCATTTAAATTTTTCTTCAGGTTTTTTTCCCTGTCCCTGTATCCGTTAAAGCCACCATTGATCCTGTAGGTCACATAGATCAGGTCGTCATCATCCGCGTAAGTATTTAAATTCGTTGGTGATAAATGTACTTTCCAGTACCAACCTGCTGAGTCCACGGCGTACAATGGTTGTTCCATTTTCAGGTTGTTCTCGCCGTCGGTAAAATTTACACTTTTATAGGTTCCATAACTGGTGTAATTGGCCCTTCCGGTAATCTGGATCAAACCCCGGCCCATAAATTTCTTACCATCCCCGGTTTCGGTATTGCCCAGATTTGTATTTCCCTCGTAGTTCAGCTGATCGGCGGTAGGTCCCCAGATTTCTTTACTGGCTGTAAACTCTATGGATTCATGCTTAAGTTGGGCAACAAAATGAGCAATCCGGATACAAGTATTAATTTCGTAGTTTTTAATGGCCGCGTTCATTCCATCCAGAAAATCCCCTGCTTTTTTATCAGAAATCCCCAGAGAAACCAAATCATCCTTTTCCAGTTCCCGGTTGCAAAAACAGGTTTTAAGTTTCAGCCACAAATCGGCTTTATTCTGAAAAACCCCTTTGTCTGTACTGTTTCCTTTGATCGCATCGTCTTCATTGGAGTAGGTGACTTCTTTCTCTCCCTGGGCCTTCACGGTTAAATGAAAAAAAGCTGCCTTTTCCTTACTGTCATTGATCTTTTTAATCCAGTCTTTTTTGGTATCATCGCTTTTAGGTTTAAATTCGATTTCCACAACAGCCTTGTTTTTAAAGAATACTTCAGGTGTTTCAAACTCTGTTTTGGTAACATAAGCACCAACCTTCGCATTGATTTCTGTTTTTTCAGCCCCTCCTTCCAACACACTTGCAGTTTCTCCGGGCTTTAGAAAAGTGGTATTGTTACTTCCTATAATCTGGAAAGTAATGTTGTCATCTATCAGGCCTGTGGTTTCGGCCACCAGAAAAATTTTTGAGCCAAGAATTGCGCTTTTGATCCTTTTCAGCTCAAATTTGTTTTCATATGATTTGATGGTTATTTTCTTACCTGGAACAGGTTTTTTAGGAATTTCTGCTTTATCTACGCCTTTGTCTTTTGCAATAGAGGCTTGGGTGTCCCCTTTTGCGACCGTGTACTCTTCTGTAGACTTAACTACTTTTTTTTCGTATTTTTTTGCAAAATAAGCTTTGGTCACACTTCCTTTTCCGGCGACTGCGGGTGCATCAAGTGGCTTATTCCCAAAAGTTACCCCTGAATCATCGCCGTTCATATTCATTTTGTTACCGGGGTTAAACTGTACAGTATCCCCGTATACATTGAAATCATTATTTACTGTGGTCTGAATATTCCCACCCGCAATTTCAGTGATCTTTCCTCCAGCCATGATTTAGAACAATAAGCTTTTTTCTCCACTGTTTGACTTGACTTCCTTTTTCGCGTGATGGTTTATATTACCACTCAGGCTATTGACCACCACATCTTTAGTGCCTTGTTGGGTGTGGGTCTCGGAGTGGGTTGTAATGTCTCCTGTGGCCATTTTTAAAATATTTGCCGCGTTCAAAGAATAATCCGAAGTCACATTAATCTGATGACTTGCCCCAACAGTTGTGTTCATATTATTGCCAGCCATCGTACTCATGTCTTTCCCAACCTGTATATTCAGGTCCTGGGTAACATTGATATTCATATTTTTTGCATTCAGGGACATATTTTCGTTGGCCGTAATGGTAATGTTATTCCCCTCAGTATCAATATGTATAATATTCCTATTGATATCGGTAATGGTGATCCCCTGCGCCGTCGGGCCATCGTTAAACTCGATCAAGTGCCCGCTCCTAGTGGTAATACTTTTCATGTGGTTCGATTCCAATCCCCCGGCACCTGTGGCACCATGAAAAATGCTACCCATAACAAAAGGCCTATCGGGATCATTATAACGGAAACCTACAATAACCTGATCTCCAATTTCGGGGATAAAAACATAGCCCCTGTTTTTAGCGAAAGGTTCACTGCTCCCGCCATCGGGGGTCAGTACCCGGATCCAATCTGTAGTCATGTTTTCTTTTTGCCACAGCATCTGAACCTTAACCCTTCCGCTCTGTGAAGGGTCTGCATTATCGGTCACAATAGCTACTTGTGATTCAGCCACGGGAGCTTGTACCTGGTCCACAGGCAGGGATTCTGTATCTGCCGGAACTCCTTTAAAGGAGTTGATATAGCGGTTTAATCCATCAATATGATGGGTAATTTCTGTAATTAAAAAACGGCTTAAAGCTTCTTTGCTAAAAACACCGCTCAAATCCTGACGGGAAACCTGCACGTCCGCAATAGAACCGATGTTCAGCCCGGTCTGGGTACTCTCGCCACAGAGGTCTGTAAGGCCTGCGGCCATTGCAGCTTTATGTTTTTCGGCCAATCTTTCCAATTGTCCTTTACTTTCAATTCTGGGTTTTACCGGATGGCTTACCTGGTCCTGAAACACACTAGAGGATTGTTGCAGGGCATGCCTTGAATAATCATTTAGTCCTTTAACCTGAGCCGGAGCATCCGCATCGAAAGTAGAATTTTGTTGTGACCTGTAAGAATAGTAGGAAAAATTTGCAGGAAGAATACGAAGCGCCATATTCATGACATTCAGGTTTTCTCCATGAATCAGGTTAACTGTTTTTTGATTTGCGGGTTTGCCAAAATGCAGTACCCTGCCATCATAATAAAAAAGCTCTCCGTACTCAGCACTCAGGCGGTTGATAAAAGCAAAATTACTTTCCCTGAACTGGGTAATGTATTTGAGGCTTTCTGTATAATCTGGTTTAATGGCATATTCCATATCATTAGCGGCCAGTGAAGAAGTCACTTTTTTCACAATGGCATCCAGGGGCATATCGCTATAGGAAACCAGATGACTTCCTGTTTCGAGCAAAATGGTCGGGGAATAGCCCTTGACAATCAGGTTCCCTCTTAGGCCATGGCCCTGGGAAAGATTTACTTCACATACAATACCTTTAAAATCAGTATTGCCCTGATCTATGCTGACCACAAAACTTTTCCCAACCCAGGCTTTAGACTGGTCTATTTTAAAAGACGCAGTTTGTTCGATCACATCCTGGTTGATGATCAGTTCAAACTCATGATGACGGTTAAAGGCCTGGGTAATCCTCAGAGAATTAAAATGAACGATTTCCCGGTCATCAATATGTATTTCCAGATTAATTTTCTTTTCCATGGTAGGTGATGATGGTTTTTAAAATTCAAAATGATCATGGTCCTGTAGGCCCAGTGATGATCCTGATCAAGCCGGATTTATCATAAATCGTTTTGTAATTCATAGGTAGATGAATAAACAATAGATTTAACCTTTTGGCCAATTGTTAATGTGTTCTGCAACTCCCATTTTTAATATCCGGGCAGAAATAACAAAACTCAATGTCATTGGGGTTTTGTCATTCACCGAAATCCCTTCATTATACTGGATAATATAAGCATCTTCAAAAGACAGCTCTTTCATTTTGGCATCTTCTTCTCCCTTTTTGAAAATAATACTGCCCCTTAGTGGCTTATATTGATTGTTCACCATAGATTCGATCACCGAGGTATCCTCGGTTGACTCAATCTCCACATGAATGGTTCCGCCGTATACTCCGGAAGAAGGCCTTCCTTTTGCATCAACATCCCTGCTTAGTGAAAAATTGCATTGTAATACATCATAATCTTTTGGTCCAAATTTTAAAATAGTTCTAAATGACATAATAGTGTGTTTATAAATTATAATTGTTGTAACTGATCAGAACTAAATTAGCGATAATTCCCTGATACCCTGAACAAAATGAGCACAAACAATAAGCACAACTATTGATCAGATTTCACTTCTCAACTGAAGTACAGCACATTGTAACTCCTTAGACCCGGGCATTAAAAAAAGAGAAAAAATGCCGGTGATGCAATTGTCACCGGCATTGATGTATAAGATTTTGAGTTAAGCCACCGGCCAGGTATTCACCTGCTCTGCATTGCCCATTTTTAGCTTTCGGGCAGACAGGACAAAACTCAATGTCATTGGTGTATTGTCGTTCACGGCAATACCCTCATTGTACTGAATAATGTAAGCGTCCTCGAAGTGCAATTCCTTCATTTTAGCATCCTCCTCACCTTTTTTGAAGGTGATTGTTCCGGCAAATGGTTTATACTGATTGTTAACCATCGACTCAATAATAGAAGTATCTTCTGTTGATTCGACTTCCAGATGTATGGTTCCCCCATAAACACCTGATGACGGACGTCCTTTAGCGTCCACGTCCCTGTTTAATGAAAAGCTGCATTGCAGCACATCATACTTTTTTGCTCCAAATTTTAATTCGGCATTGAATGACATAATCGTGATTTTTAAATGTTAAACTTCCTTTTAATTTTGAACTAGCTGGCAGAATTAGCAGTTTCAGGCCATTTGTTGACCTGCGTTGCATTGCCAATAGAGAGCTTGCGTGCAGTAAGCTGGAACTTGAGGGTCATTGGATAATTGCCAACAACATTGATTCCTTCGGAATACTTAACAATGTACGCATCTTCAAAAGTCAATTCCTTCATTTTGGCGTCTTCTTCTGATTTTTTGATCAGCAAACTTCCTGATAAAGGTTTGTACTGGTTGTTTACCATTGCTTCAACAATTGAAGTATCATCGGTCGATTCGATTTCGATATCGATTGTTCCGCCATATACTCCGGAAGAGGGTCTTCCTTTTGCATCCACATCACGGTTGAGGGAATAAGAACAATTGAGCACATCATGCTCCTTGTTCAAACATCTAAGATTTGCTTTGAAAGCCATAACTTTTTGATTTGGGGTTATTTAATAATGGTTAATTACAAAAGCAAAAACAAAAAGTTTGCCATTATTCTCTTGTAATCAGACAAATACAAAAAACCTCTGTATGGCTTTTGAAGCTACATTATTTTTGAGCCAAAGCTTTCCAACTTTCTCAACCACTTTTTACTGTAGTCATTTTCGAGCGAATAGAGCTGCCCTATAGTGCTGGTATGGACCGGTGAGAAGCGGCAGTTTTCAAATACGTTTCTTTTTATGGACAGATATGTCACCTTTTTGTCTGTTTTCCAGTACTCAAAAGTTTCTTTATCCAGTATGGAAATAATCCGGGCTGATTTTCCGCTGAAATTATTGCTAATGTTTTGGTTTTTAGAAAGAAAAACCTGATCGGGCATAAAGATCCTGTCAAAAAAACCCTTGATTCGGGTGGGTATAGAAGAGAGGTATACCGGACAAAACAAGACCACATGATTGGACCAGGCAATCAGGTCCAGGGCCCTTTTCAGATCTGGTTCAAGTTCGGTTCCCCGGTTATTAAACTGCTTATTGGAATTAAAAATCAAATCAATGATGTAGATTTCTTTTACATGCCCCCCCGCAGCTTCAACTCCGTTACGATAGGCATGTACCAAATGACTTGTAGCCGCAGTTTTTTCGGGATCACCATTTAAAATCAATACTTGTTTCATTATATGTGGGCCTACGTAAAGATTAAGGCCCTAAAATATAAAGAAATTGTTAAGCCAGGAAATTGTAGCCCTGTTAAAAAAATATCCGGACAGGGATCAAACCTGTCCGGATAGTCAATTGGAAGACAAAAACTGCTACTGCTGTGCGTATTCTGTATTCCAGGTGGTTTCTTCATCTTCCCCTTTCTGACCGTCGAGTTTCACGACAAAACTTTTAGCCGGAAAATAAGGTGTAATGTGTATGTCCAGATGTATTTTATCCTTTTGAGTCTCATCCCTTTCAAAACGCATAATCTTAAAGCGTTCAATCAGGCGATCGGGCCCCTGAATACCATCAAGGAACTTAACAATCTGTCCGCGAAGGTCTTGCTCTGTCCTGGAATTCCAGTTTTCAAAGGCCCTTCGGTTTAGAAAATCAAACAATACTTTGGTTACGTAGTCAAAAACCCGCACCACCGAATAGGTTTGTAAACCAATATTATCACCGTTAAACAGGGTTTTAGCAGAAAAGGCCATTACTTTCCCGTATTCATTGACCATTGGCACCAGACCAATCCGTTCCAGGTGTGAAATTTCACTTTTTTTCAGGTCAAATTTCACGCCGTCCACATCATTAATGGCACCATGTTTTTTACCGGCCGTAACTTGTGACATGAGGGTATAATACATTTTTCCAGCTAAGGCTGCAGAGCCCGGAACACTCAGGTCGTCTTCTTCTCCCACTTCTGAAACCTTGCCCCTTCCGACCAGCCAATTGCAGGTCATAATCACATTGGACCTGAAAGCGTCTCCACCGGTCAGGTTTGCTGCGGTGAAAAGGTCTATCACATCATCCGGCTGATCCAGGTCGGCGAAATCAGTCACCAGCATGGCTTTGTTCTCATAGGCAATTTTGCCCCATTTTTCGACAACTTTATTCGAACCCATATAACCGGGAATAACCATCAGGGAATAATTTTCCCTCAGGTCCAGCCTGTCATATTTTTGTTTCAGCTCTGCGCCTACGTAATCAATAAATCTTGGATTGTCCAGGTCTTTGATCTGGTCCATAGAAGCATTCAATATGACAATGTTTTTCAATTTATCTGATTCTGTATTCTGATAAAACAGATTCACAGAACGGTAAGCCTGCTCCAATTCCCTTGTCGCTTCCAACGCAAGCCCAATATTTTTGTTTAAATTTTCGTCCGCTGCATGGAGTTTAGAGGTACTTTTATCGACCATCGCTGCAACTGAACCAGAGCCTTCCAGGACATCTATCCAAAGCTGAATTTTCTTTTTAAGTTCTTCCCTTTCTTTTTTCTTTTCGTCACCGGTAAGAAAAATCTGTTTTCTCGCTTTTCTTTCCGGATTTAAGTTTTGAAGGCCATCTACGGTGGCTTCCAGCAGGTCAAAACCACCTACTCTTGCCAGTTTATCCAGGCTTTCCTGAAGGGAAAGTTTTTCACTATGTTGTTTTTCTGCCGGCTTAAATGCGGTTTCTGAGGAGGCCTGTGCTATTTTTTGTTCTTCTGGAGTTGCCATTCTAATATTTTTTTATCGTTTTGAGGATCAGCTGGATTATTTGTTTTCTTCTAATTCAGCCACAAAATTTTTCAGGGCACTGATAAATGCATTTTTGGTTTCTTCGTCATCGAGTGTTGCTTTCAGTGTCTTATTGGATTTCAACTGCTTGATGACATTCAGTGACATCTCCTTTTCAATGTTCACATTGTTCAGATAAGTACTCTGATTGATAATTTCTTTTACAGAAAAATCGCCAAGGTTGTGGAATTGAAGGGTCTCATTCGCTGCCGATCCATCTTGCTTTTCAAAAGAAACATTCACCTTTGGTTTATAATGATTAAAAACCTCCTGAACTGTTTTTAATCCTTCTACCTTTTCGGGTTTGATGGCCTCGTTATCTGTTAGTTTTTGTATAAACAGGGTCTTATTGTGGGCGATGTCTGCGAATGCTTCCGAAGTATCAGTTTTTCTCTCGTTACCACCTATTTCATAGTTAAACATAGTGTTGATATTTAGGGTTTTACGTTTTATTTAATTAAAAATATTCAAAAATATTTAAGAAACAGTATTTATTGTATTTTGTTTTCCAGCGCTTTAGCCATTTTAGGCTCTACAATTTCCCATTCCAGGCGCTCTTCATTTTCGTGCTTTCTGATCCGGATCCCGCTGCCTTTTTTCAAAGCCCCGGATATAATGTATTTGGAAATCGGGCGCCGCAATTCATTACGGATTACCCCGGAAAGTTGTCTGGCACCATACTTTGGTGTAAAACCACTCAGGGCCAGCATCTTCACTGCTTCAGATTCAATCTCAAAAGTTATGCCTTGTTTTTCCAGGGCCTCAATTAAGCCTTTGAGCTGTATCTCAAAAATACGAACCACATTCTGCTCACTGATGGGTGCAAAGGGAACGATTTCAGACAAGCGGGCCAGGAATTCCGGCCGGAAATGACGGGCCATAATTTCCATAAGCTGCTGAGAACCCGGAATTGTTCCACTATTGACCTGTTCTGCGATCCACTCACTTCCAATATTGGAGGTAAATAAGATCAGGGAATTTGAAAAATCGCCTTCCTTGCCCAACCTGTCATGCATGTGACCTTCATCCAGAATTTGTAAAAAGGTGTCAAAAACAGAAGGGTGCGCCTTTTCAATTTCGTCAAAAAGAAGTACCGAATAGGGTTGTTGCCTGATTTTATTCACCAGCAAGCCCCCTTCCTCATAGCCCACATAACCCGGAGGCGCACCATACAATAGCGCAGCAGAATGCTCTTCTTTAAATTCAGACATGTCGAAACGGATCATCGCTTTTTCATCATTGAATAAAAATTCTGCAATGGACTTGGCCAGCTCTGTTTTTCCGGTTCCTGTTGGTCCCAGTAAAAAGAAAGAACCAATAGGCTGTCCTTTTTTATTCAGGCCGCTCCTGGATTCCAGGATGGCATCTGAAACGGCTTTCAAGGCCTGGTCCTGACCAACGACCCTTCTTTTAAGGAACTGCTCCATATTGAGCAGTTTTTCCTTCTCCTGGGCCTGTATTTTACCCAGGGGAATACCCGTTTTATAGGACACGACAGAAGCAATATCCTGTTTATCAACCAGGTCCGTTTTGGTTTCCGACAATACTTTAAGTGCACTAAGGTTTTGCCGCAAATAACTTTCGTATTCTTCTGGTGTTTCAAAAGCCTCCACCTGGGTCTCATCGGTCAGCTGCCCAAGCAATACCGGACTGACCTTATCCTGCATTTGGTTGTACAGCCACCTGTAGTCTGCAAGTTTTTCTTCTTCCTGCTGGGCCAACAGGCCAAGTTCCTCCAATTTACCGCTGAGCTCCTGCAACACCTTATCAGAAGTATCATTCATCATTTTCATAGCGGCCATGGTCCGGTCCAATAAGTCGAAAGCGGAATCAGGCAGCCTGCGGTCCTTCATGTAGCGCTTTGCAAGCCGCACACATTCCGGGATCGCTTCTTTTTGGATGGTCAGCTGATGATGTTGTTCATATTTTTCCCGTAGTTTTTCCAGCATCTTAATGGCTGCGGCTTCATTAGGTTCATTCACCTGCAGTACTTCAAACCTTCTGCTGAAAGCCTGTTCCGGCTCTATAATTTTACGATATTCATCCAGGGTTGTGGCCCCGATCACTGTAATTTCACCCCTGGCCAGTTCTGGTTTCAACAAATTGCCAACCCCACCACCTATAGGGCCTTTATTGTCCAAAAGTGTATGGATTTCATCAATGAACAATACAGCCTTATCAAATTGTTTGATCTCTTTAAGAATGTTTTTCAACCGGTCCTCAATTTCTCCTTTATAAGAAGCCCCCGCAATCAGGGAGCCCAGGTCCAGTTCGAAAAGCTGTACGCCCTTTAACAGCTCGGGTACATTTCCCTCAATAATGTCCTGGGCAAAGCCATCTACCAGCGCGGTTTTTCCAACTCCGGCATCGCCGGTAATGATCACATTAGGTTTGGTCCGTCGGCACAGGATTTCCATGATCATTCTCGCTTCCCGGTCCCGGCCAATAATAGGATCTGTTTTACCATCCCGGGCCAGGGCAATCCGGTCAATACAATATTTATGCAGGGAGGTTGTTCCAGGCTGCTGCGCCTCAGAACTTGGTTTCCCACCGGAAGAAAGCACTTGTTGCACCTGCTCTTCTTTAATATACAGGTCCAGCAGTTCTTTTTCTTTGATGGGAAAAGATTTCAACTGGTCGGGTTGAAAACCAACGGTAGGCTTACACAATGCGGTCAGCACACAAACCGGGGTAATCAGATCCAATCCCAGTTTAATTCTCACCAGGTCTGCTTCTTCAAAAACCTTCGGAACAGCAGCGTTTCCAATAATTTCTTCAGGAACAACCGCGACCCTTTCCTGTTCATCAATCCTAACCTCAGCCCATTCACTGATGTATTCTTCATCCTTACCGATAGAAGCTAAAAAAGACCGCAGGCCAACCTCTTTATGCATTAGGCCTTTGAGCAAATGGGCAGGACTAAACAGAGCATGATGGTATTCCCTGGCCAGGGACTGGGCCACTTTGATGGCCAGTTTGACGGACTCACTGATGTTGCTAAGACTCATACACTTTAATTAAGGGTTTTCACTTTTAGGAATTTGCAGAAAATTAGCTTCTGTGATGTAATAATAGTTTTTACCATTAGAAATGAACTGCTGACCAAGCTGTGTTTGTCTTTTGATGTTTTCGCTGGAGCTCATTAAAAACTTCAGATAGGACTCAAAGTCTGCCTGCGACATATTGCTTTGTCTTTTCAAGTCGGCGACTTTGTATTTATCCAGCAGCTCTGTATGTAGCGGTAAACCAATTACAGTCTGGATATATTTCGACAAAGGCATGTCCCTGATTTCACTTTTTGAAAATTTAAGACCAAGCAATTTACCTGGTATATTGAGGTAGTTTTTTTGCAGTTTGCTGCGGAAAGAGCTTTGATCGGGTTGCAAATTTTGGCCAATCATCAAGGAAAGGATATCGCTGACCTGTTTATACTCCATTGTACTGAGCATTAAACTGTATTGCAATAAAGTTTTATTTTTAGACACCACATCCACCGGGGCTGTAGAGGTCAGGTAATATTTAAAGGCATTGTGCGGCATCTTATCGGCAACCTCTTCCGATACAGGTTGAGGAAGATAGGTTTCCAGGTACGGAGAAAGTTTTTTTCTTTCAATACCTGTCAGGCGGAATGCACTGTCCAGAGAGTTGATCTGTGTATTGATGTCCCGGTCTGTTTCTCTTAAGAAGCGTCTCACAGCGACTGTGATCAGTTCATTGGAATTTACCCTACCTTTTGCAGGAAAAACAACGCCACCTTGTATCAAACTGTTTTTCGGATAATCCAGGTAATAAGAAACCGAATCCAGCTGACTGGTATTGTAGGCCTGGGTATTGTTTAACCCTTCGCCTTTAACCAGGAACCGTTTTTTTCTGTCTGCAGCATATACAGCCGATTCAGAAACCAATCTTTTGGACTGCAATACAAAATTATTGAAGGAGGGATCATAATCACTATACAACTGGATGGCCAGTAACCTGGCATCTGCCCTGGCAAAATCTACAGAAAGGTCACCCATCTGTTGCAGCGAAGAAGACTCATTACCTGTACTTCCAATCAGGATCACCAGATTGGTTTCATTCGGATGGTTTTTCAGCAGGCTTAATGCCGATCTGATGCCATCATACACAGGTTGCATTTCTATTCTTCCGTTACATCTTTCGGTCTTTTTGGTTTCATCAGTTAGGAAATTCATCAGTTTTCTGTAATCGGATGATAAAGGCGTATTAAAAATACCCGGCATGGTGCAACTTGAAGCAGATCTGTATACAACACCTCCATAACTCAGTTTTTGTTTGCGGCCAAATTCATTAAATACATTTTCAAAAGACTGGATGGTATTTCTAAGTCCCGAAAAATACTTGGTCATTGGACTTCCTCCGTCTACAACAAAAACGACATTCACTTTATGAATATTTTTTCTCAGGTCCAGGTAACTCAGGTAGTTCAGCACCGAGCCGTTAATGGTAATTACATTGTTCCCCGACTTATTGTAAACATCTGTGGCCACACCCAGGGTATAATTTCCGGGGCCGTCAGCAGCCACCACAGGGGCACTACGCAAAATAAGGTCATTGTCATTACCCAGTAGTGGGTCCACATGTGCATTGTTCAGCAACATGGACAGGGAATCGCTTTGTTCATAGGAATCCATTTTCTGTGGGGAGAGATACAGACGGTCGCCCCAGTTGTGCACGGCATCGGCAGCGACCCAGCCATAAATACTTTTTCGGGCACTGTCGGCAACCAACTGGTCTTCATTACCAATCAGGTATTTTTTACCGTCCTCAGATTTTTTAAATACATAAGCAATTTCATGCAGTCTGATTTTGGCTGTTCTTTTTTTAAGCTCGGGCGAATCATAAACATACATCGAATCCGTTGCATCGAAGTAAACCCTGGAAGCTGTTAATGGCAGTTTTCCATTAATTATCGCAATTGCCTTTTCTGAATAACCGGATTTGGGATTTGAATAAGAACGCTGCCACAGCAATAATTTGGATTTTGAAATCCAGCCATAACTAATGGCGCTTTTTTTATCATTGATCTTTCTTCCCCGGATCATTCCGGCTTTATACTTAATTAATTTTAAATAGCCGTTCTCTTGCTGAGATACATAAAAAGGCTCCATAAAATTAAGTTTTTTCATGATCAGACTTCCGCCCGGGCTGGTCGTGGTATAATTGTCGTCCCTGTCCGAAAAAACAATCCAGGGAAGAGAAGACGTTCCGCCTTCATCATTAATCGTGGTCGAGGCAGAAGGTTTTTCATAAGCCTTAGGCATGTACTTTACCTTCTTTCCAAATGCGGCAGGTGATTGTGCCATTGCATAAGCTGATGGCAAAATCATAAATAGTATATATATAATTCTTTTCATAGGGGGGGGATTATTTTTTTACAATCTTGGCAGAATGTTGTTTGATATTCACAAGAGTTGCACAGGTAGAACTTGGACTGATGGTCAGCTGTGCTTCGTCAATAACGATTTCACCGCCAAAAGTCAGTCCCATACAGTAAGAATAAAAATCTGTTGATTTTTTGATGCTGTCCTGGTCTACATTCACGGTAACTTTCTCATTATTACACATGTATTTTCTAACCAGATAATAATAATTGGTATTGAAATCTGCGCCGTTAGCGATAGACTGGAGCCGGGCCCGGATGTCATCAATGACTTTACGTTCCCCCTCTCCAGGCACCACAAGTTCTGTTTCCAATTCTGCGTTCGGATCGGTAATAAAAATGGTATGAAAAATTGGTCTCCTGCTTCTGTCTGTGGTCAGCTTAACCAGGTATTTTCCCGGAAGATGGTAGGTATACAAGGCTGTACGGCCTTTCACATCGACACGATTGGTTTCTCCAAAGGACCATTCAAAAAGGCCGGCCTTTCCATCCGCCTCTAAACGGACTTCTTCATCCACAACCCCGGAAGTCGGGCCACTGATACTCACCAGGGTATCCTGGGCCGCAGCAATCGTATCCCTTACATTCACCGGAAACTGCTGGCGGAGCTCTCCGTCAACGGTTAGCCGAACAATATAAGACCCCGATTTCTGATAGCGGTAAGAACCATTTTGTGCATTTGATTTTGCCCCGTTTCCAAATTCCCAAAGCCATTTTTTTGCATTACGGGTGTTGTCGGTAAAAACAAGGTCTTCATTTAAAGACAGTTCGTCTTTCAGGATCCTGGCGTCAATATTCCTCTTGTCAAAAAGAGAGCTTTTGAAAAGAAAAATAACTCCGGCCAGGATTAAAATTGCAATAAAAATATACAGAAAGATATACCCCTGTGAATTACTGCTTACTGATTTTCCATTAGTAGTGGTATCGGCCATATTTTTTAGATTGATTTAAATAATTCGGTTATCTGCTTTGTGCACCCATGGTTTGTCTTAACTGACGGGTAGAGAGTTTACAATCCTCCAGCGACTTGTTAAACCTGTCCAGGTCATTTCTATTTCCTTTAAGTTCTCTCCTATTGTAAAAAAGGCCACTGTATAGCTGAGAAGCCTGCAAAAATATTTTGTAACGCTGGTCTGCAGCTTTTCTTTCGTAAGCCGATTTTATAGAACTTAAGGAGTTTTTGATGTCATTTTCCAGAAATACAGCCTGGACACCCGGATCAAATTTCATAATCTGCTTATAGGTGGAATCTATTGTTGCGCGCTGGTCTTTTACGGTTTCCTCAAAATCTGCATTCTGAGAAAGTTTTTCGGCAAGGTCTTGTTTGGAAATTAACCTGTAATCTCCATAGTCGTTAAAAAGCCCATAACTTAACAATGCCGTGGTGAACAGAAATATCCCGATAAAAAACAGGAACTGCTCTCTTCTTTCTTTGATACTCAGCTTAATCATAACTTATTTTGTAAATCGTCCTGCTTTTAATTTCCCCACAGCTGTCTGATTTGTCTTCAAACAGGATTGCAACTGGGTCCTTACATTTTCAATCTGGAAACGGGTATTAAATAGCGAATCCTGAATGCCCGCCATTTTAGCAACATCATCTGTCATTTTTTTATACAGCAAAAAACTTCCGGTCTCGGAACTTTCTTTTTTCACAAGATCTTTGATCTTAAAATTTGCGTTTTGTATATCTTCCAGCAAAATGGCCTGGTTGTTCATTTCTTCCGAATTGAAAGAAGTGTATTTAGAAAGCTGACTGAACCTTAAAAGGATGACGTCAAATTTATCATTGATTTCTCTTCTTTTGGACAAGAGTTGGTCTGTTTGTTTAACCTCTTTTTCCAGCAAACGATACTCATGTTTCGAAGCTGCAAAAAATAGATAGATGCTAAAAATGGCCGCAGCAGTAAGCATCATAAAATTAAGTACAAAGAGCCAGTAGGAACGGGAGAGTTCCTTAGCGTTTATTGGTTTCATAGGGAGATGTAGGGTAGATGGTTAATTGTCTGTCTGTAACTATTTCATTAATTATCTGTTTATGTTTTATTTGTTCCAGTTTGGTCAAAATATTGTTTATCCTTTTCCAATTATTGTTCCATTTAAATCAGCGGCCCATGTCCGATTCACTGTACAACAAACCTTTACGGCTAAAAAGAATTTTTGAAAATCAGGATCTGCTGGAAACGGACCTCGGAAAATCCATTTCCCAAAATATAGAACTGATTATTTTTACCAGGTTTGGTGAACACCGGCATAACGGAAATTTTGGCTGCGAAATCTGGGACCTTGACTTTGAATTAATCGTAAGTGAAACCACCTGGGAAGAGAAATTCAGACAATCCCTTCTTCGATCTATTACTTCATATGAACCCCGTTTGTATCAGGTGGAGGTGGAGATTCGGATGACCGAGGTAGAAAAAATATTCTCTGTCAGGAAAATCACAGAAGTAAAAAAACAAGTGGACATTTCCGTTCGAGGTAAGATAAATGTTACAGGGGAAAAATATTTTTTCAATACCAACCTGTTCTTAAGCCCTTTATCCAGCTAAATAAAAATTGTTCTGTTTTAAGGAAAATTGCACAAAATTATAGACAGTCACAAGAATGCCATTTTTAAAACCACATTCTTCATTATTAAAAAATTTAACACTTAAAAAGAACCTGACCAACGCCTTTTCTTAAAGACTGTACCTGCATACACCCGATGACCATTGAAATTAAATAAATAGCAACTATGAAACCTGCAACAGCTAACTGAAACCACAACAACAAAGCTGGTGCACGCTTCATGACCATTGAAATTAAATAGACGACAACCATGAAACCTGCACCAGCTAACTGAAACACAACAACAAAGCTGGTGCACGCTTCATGACCATTGAAATTAAATAAACAACTATGAAAAACATTTTTTACTCTTCCAAAGACGAAATCAGAAACCGGATTTTAAAAAACGCACGCGATTATTGGGGAGTAAAAAACACCAATGATTTTGATCCGCTGGTTAAACTGCTCATCGAAGCATTGAGTACAGAGCTGTTTAATGTTTCTAATGATGTCAAAACGCTAGAAAATAGGATTCTGGACAAAATTTCCCGCATTCTGGCCTCAGACACCCTTACTTCTGCAATTCCGGCACACGCAATTATGCATGCCCGCCCCATTGAACCCATAGAGACCATTAGCCCTAAAACACAATTTTTTTATAAAAAGAAATTGAAGGACAAAAAAGAAAATACTGTAGAAAATACGACAGATATTTTTTTTAGCCCCCTCAAACCCATAAAAGTTTTTAACGCAGCAATCTCCTGGCTGGCAAGTGGCAACAACATGTTCCAGATCGATGCCCAGCACAACAAATCCTTAGCTTTTACAACAAGCGCAGGGCAAAGACTGGCAAACAATACGATGTTCATTGGCATAGAGATCCCTTCATCATTAAAAAAAGCACAAAACTTTAATTTCTATTTTGACTGGAAGAATTATGTTGTTGATCAGGGCATTTATGACCTGCTCGCACTATCCAAATGGTTCATTAAAGATATTTCGATCAATATTACCTCCAATGCATTCTATCTGGATACTGAAAAAGAACACATGTCCCCATTTCAAAAACAGGATGTTTTAAGCCGCCTGACAGAAGACATCCATGCTTTTTATTCCAATCGTTTTCTGAGCATGGACCTGGGACAGGAAGATCCTTTACAACCTTTTCTTCAATTGTATCCTGAAGAATTTCAAACTGCCTTTTCTGCAGACAATCTGGCTAATTTAAAAAAAGAAGCCCTGTGGATCAAAGTTCAGTTTCCTGCCGCCATTACCGGGGCCATGCTGGATGAATTACACCTGTCTATCAATGCATTTCCGGTTGTAAATAAAAAATTACACGATGTCAAACACCGTTTAAAAATGATGAGCAACATCATTCCGGTGAAGCTGGAAGATCAGGATCAGTTTTTAAGTGTTCATACCCTTTCGGATAATATGTCGCATCGTTATACAGAAATACCACACAGCCAGGATGATGGTAGTACGGGCTCTTTTTCTATACGTTACGGAGGATCTGAACGCTTCGACAATAGAAATGCAAAGGAAGTTGTTGACTATCTTTTTGAATTGTTAAGAGATGAAAAAGCAGCATTTTCTGCGCACGGCTCTGATTTTTTAACCAATGCATTAAGAGACCTGGAACAAAACATTTCGGTTATTGAACAAAAAACTAAAGGCCAGCTCAGCAACATCAAAGAACTGCTCAATTATATTATTGTCAAACCACTGGACAAGGCCGATATTATGTTTCTGGAATTCTGGACCACCAATGCAGAGCTTGGAAACCAGATCAGGTCCGGAACCCTGCTGCAGTCTTTTGAAAGCAGTAAAATGGCCAATGAAAGTTTATTTCTGCTTAGCAATTCTCAGGGCGGACGGTCAAGACTCAACGCAAGTAACAGGGTCCAGGCTTATAAATATGGCCTGACTACCGGAGACCGCCTGGTTACCCAATCAGATATTATCAATTTTTGTTTTTATGAACTGGGAAATAAAATTACAGCCGTCAATATTAAAAAGGGATTAGAGGCTGCTTCCAATCCAAAAGAAGGCTTTATTAAAACAACAGACATCCTGCTGAGCCCTTCCAGGTCCAGTGAACTAAATTCCGAAGAATGGAAGGCAGTACTGGAACTCACCCGGTCCAAATTAAAGAACCGCAGCACCATGAACGTGCACTACAGAGTAATGCTGGATCAGAGGTAAACCGTATAGCCTAAAAAAGAATGACTACTATCGGTTCCCAGCGCACCGATACGATGTTCATTTTCTGTAATCAACTTAATTTTAACATCGGTTTCTATGGGCAAAATATAAGACACCACTAAATCCAGGATACCTGAGTCTGCTGTGCCGGGCATAAAATCAACGAGCCTTTCTGTTTTGGCCGGACCAATATGAATGTGGATTTCCTCTTGTTCATTGTCAAAATTACGCCCTATAATGGAGTTAATACCCAAAGCACCACTTCCCAGCTTAAACTGAAGTGTTTCCTGAATCTTTACCTGCCGCAAACCCGTATAGCTTTCTATCTTTACCGGCACTTTAAATAAAAGTGTAAGTAAACGTCCTAAAAACTCAATATCATTCCGCTTCTGATGGATCATGGGCAAAAAATGCATCCAGATAACGCTTTGTTCTTTTCCAAGGGATTCAAACTCTTTCCATTCAGAAGCAAAAATTCTTGTCAGATCATCATAGCTGGTTTTCTTGTCCAGTCTGTTTTCATATAACTCCAACAAGGTTTTCAGATAATTCAATTCCGCTTCAAAGGGTATAAAGAATTTCCTTGCATCCTTTTCTTCTTCCCTTCTCTGCTGCACATCATTGATCATTTCCTGTTCGGACAATCTGGAACTTCCTGTGGGTGGCTCATGAAAGACCCCTTCGGGCAGCATATCATAAAACCCTTCCTGATTCACCTCTATATGGATGCATTCCTTTCGTTTGCTTTCCGAATAAAAAAAGGAATGGCCACCTATATCCTTTGAATAGGCACTATGCTTAGGGCCGGCCGGGACAATGATCACCTGATCACTATCAAACACACCATCTTCAATCAGTTCTGCGACCTTAACAATAACCTTAAAATCGGTATCCAGATTATTCTTTAATTGTAAGCCTTGCTCCATATTTGATTTTAAACAAAACAGTATGCCTAATAATTATACCATTTTTTACAAAGCGGTTTTTTCTCCTTTTTACCTGTGTGTTAACGCATAAAGATCAGTTTCAGAACATTAAGGTATTATATTTGTTAGGACATTAAGTTATAACATCAAGTATAATTTAATGGACGTTCAATCATTCTTTCTCCGATATTTACTTTTTCCTTTAATTTTTATTGTTTCTACGGCATTACTTTCTATTGTTAACAAGAAAAACCAATTTCTAAGCAACAAAAGGCTAATTGTCAGTATTCTAATTTTAAGTATTGCCCTGGCGCTCCCGGGCTTGCTGGGCTTTTTAAGTTTTGACTTCATGCCCTGGGGTTATATTATATGCCAGATCTATTTCCTGGCACTGGGTTGTTTTGCGGTATACCTGCTGACAAAATATTATCCAACCGAACTGCTGGAAAGAAAAGGTCTGATATTTTTTTCTATCCTGATTGGCTGTATTTTAAGTTTTTATTTGTTTCAGCTGGCCTTCAACTGGCTAAGTGACATCCATTTTGGCATCTGGGCAGCCACCAGTATATTTACTTTTATTCTGCCTTTAATGTTCTGGTGGGCCTATGTGGCGCTAATCAGTATTCCAACAGAAATATATAAAATCTGGCAATATCCCCCGGCCCCGATCCGGATCGACATGGACCACCTAGATTTTGACCGCATGCTGGTCCTGGAGCTTGAACTGTACAAAAGCACCAATGACCCTGAACCATTAAAAGTTAAAGCAAAGGCCCCTGAAAATATGATTTTTGGCAATTGGTTTTATAAATTCATTGAAGATTACAACTTAAAATTCCCAAAGAGTCCGGTAAAATATACAAGCGAGGATGAAGAATCTTACAAGTGGATCTTTTTTATAAAAACCTCTTTTTTCAAAAAGAACCGCTTTATCGATCCGGACCTGGACATTATTAACAATGGAATTACAGAAAAAGTAACCATTTATGCGAAAAGGGTTTCTGAAAATGCAAACCTTCCGGAAAAGATTGGAGATGAAGCCGTATTTATATAATATGTTACCTATACAGTACTTAGATAAAAGTTATGATTTCACCGCTAAAATATAAACCCGTTAACTGGGTAGATGGCATGAAGCTGTCCAGCAATCATTTTATTGCAACAGATCAGTTCAATCAGGATTTTGTACGTGATGCCAGCTCCATACAATTAAATAATTTTAATTATGGCCTTCTTCCGCCTTTTGCCGGACAAGCGGTTTCTCATGATATAGAGATTATAGAAAGGGCAACCAATCATATTGAAATCAGGGTAAAGCACTGTAATGCAATTACGGCCGAGGGCTGCCGGATTGATATTCAAAACAATCCCAATTACGAAAAACAATTAAGTCATATCCATCATTTTAATGCGGAAAATTCTGATTATTCAAAAACGACTACCTACAATGTGCTGCTCCTGGTAAATCCATTTGAAAGGGTTCCGGAGGGTTTGCCCGACCCGGAAGATACCCCGCCAAGATATCCTGACGTTTCAAAAAGTTATGACATTACCATACTACCTGCCTCACAAATGCCTCCAAAGGCGGCAGACAGTTATCACCTGACCATTGGCCAGTTGGTCCTGGAAAACGGCAGAGTTTCCATCAATACAAATTATATTCCCCCAAGCAGCACCGTAATCAGCCACCCGGGGCTCATCAGATATTATGAACTGTTTAGCAGCCTGCTCAATGAACTTCAGCTCTCTGCCTTTAAAATTGTTGATAAGACATCTGCAAAAGAAGGCGTAACTCCGTTAGGAAAAAACATTCGCCTGCTGTCTGTAAAATTACTGGATTATATCGCTCAGGTATTTTTCAGTTACCGCAACCTGGGTTATCAGCAATCACCGGTATACATCGCTGGTTATTGTTCGAACCTTGCCCATGTTTTTTTTACGGGGATCAAACTAATTGAACCTAAGGAAAGGGAAGAAATGCTCAAATATTTCTATGAATGGAGAGACGTCACACCAGGAAATTTTGAAGAATTGCTTGCAAAAAACATTGAGCTGGTTTATGACCATCAGAACATCTATGGAAGCATGTCTATGATTGAAGAATTCCTGAAAGTCATGGTTGCTTTATGGAACAAGTTAAGCATGCTTGAATATATTGGCCAACGTAAGGAAAACATTGTTGTTGCCGAACAGCAGGTGGTCCAGCAGGTACAGGCCAAAAGAACCTGGACATTATTGGATTAAGCAACAATATTTTGCAACAGAAGAAAGACTTCTGTTGCAAAATATTGCCATTATACAGGAATGGAAAGCAAAGGAATGTCCAAACCTGAGGCCATGGTCCTGGTTTTGCTTTTATGAACAATAGAAGACCAGAAGCCATATTTTTTAGGCACCATAATCAAAATATCTGCTTCAAATGCTTTAATTTCAGATTCAATTGCCTTGATCACCGTATTGGACTTCACATTTTTATAATAATAGCTAATGCCATCAAGTCCTTCATCCAAAGCATTGAACACCGCCGCGCTTGCTTCGGATTGCAGATCTTCCACTTTCTGATCTACATTAAAGATTTCTACTTCTGCATTAAACAGTGCGGCCAGATCTCTGATGCTCAACAATACTTTATCGGATAACCCGCCCAGGACATCACAGGCAAATAATACTTTTTTAATATGATCGGGCCTTGCCCCTGCCGGCACGGCAAGTACAGGAAATTTTAATTTCTTAATGGCCGCCGTTGTGGTATTTCCCCAAAGATCCTGTTCTAAGGTTTTAGCTGGCATGCCCAATACCAGCAAATCGGCTTTATACTTACGGATAAGCAGCAGCAGTTCATCTTCTATAAAAGAAAAATTCGCTTCATGCCTTACTTTAATGTCATAAACTGCAGCCAGCAGTAATGCCTTTGCCTCCAAACGGTTTTTGCGCTGCTCGAGCAGCTCCTGAATGCCATCGGCAGGAAGCATCGCATTCGCCGCGTGTACAGGTACGACAAAGGCGTTGTATAAAATGAGTTCTGATCCGGTTTGTTTAGCAATGGAAGCTGCATAAGCGACTGCATTTTCAGCAACCGGTGAAAAATCGGTAGCGGCTATAATTTTCTTCATATCTGATCTGTTAAATGGTAAATTTAGCAAACGGCCAAAGGTTTTACCCTCATGAAAATGTCAGGAAAATAAATAAAGAAATTTTCGTGTTCACAGAATAAAAGCAAATTTGTCTAAGTTTGCTCACAGGGAACAGAACAACTCCCGACCCAATTATTAAAAACATCTGGACATGACTTATCAAGAAAAACTGAGCGAGATCCGTAAGCAAATGCAAGCCGACAATGTACAGGCTTATATCATTCCTTCTGCTGATCCGCATATGAGTGAATATCTTCCTAAACGCTATAAATGTATTCCTTTTGTTTCTGGATTCAGGGGTTCTGCCGGAACCCTGGTGATCACCCCAGACTTTGCAGGTTTATGGACTGACGGCCGTTACTTTGAACAGGCCACTGAACAGCTTGCAGGAAGCGGCTTTGAGCTCGTGAAACAAAAAGTACAGCATGCGCCCGAATATATACAATGGCTGGCGGAAACCTTAAAAAAGGGGGCAACAGTCGCTACAGATGAAAAATTATTGTCGGTTCTTTTAGGTGATCTTTTAAAACAAAGCCTGGGTGCCAGAGAAATTAATCTAGTACACAAAGATTACATTGACCCGATCTGGGAAAACAGACCGGAACTGCCTGCCGAACCTGCTTTTTTAATTGAAGACCAGCACATTGGGCAGTCAGTAGCTTCCAAACTTGATGAAGTCCGGTCCGGAATAAAAAAACATCTGGCCGATGCACACCTGATCTCTTCATTGGATGACTTGGCCTGGTTGTTCAATGTCCGCGGTAAGGATGTGAGTTTTAATCCTGTGGTATTAAGCTTTGCGCTGATTAGTGCAACGCAGGCCGATTTATTTATTGATGAAGCCAAGCTCAGTACGGATGAAAAAGAAAAACTGAAACAAAGCGGGGTTCAGATCCAGCCTTATGACCAGATAGAGCAAGCACTTAAAAATTTACCAGGAGGCTCTGCCCTGCTGATTGATCCAAAACGCAATTGTTATGCCTATACCAAAATTTTGCCTGCGGATGTAAAAATCATCAAAGAAACCAATCCTTCGACTTTGCTGAAGGCGGTTAAAAACCAGACAGAACTTGAAAATACCCGGGCCGCCATGATCAAAGATGGCCTGGCCCTAACCCGTTTCTTTAAATGGCTTTCGGAAAATATTGGAAAAACCAAAATTACTGAACTTTCGGCCGCGGCCAGGTTACGTGCTTTCAGAGAAGAACAGGAAGGTTTTGTTGGAGACAGTTTTACCACCATTAGTGCTTACCGGGCACATGGTGCTTTACCACATTATGCTGCAAATGAAGAAAGTGATGCTGAGTTAAAAGCAGAAAGCCTCTACCTGGTTGATTCCGGAGGCCAGTATTTCTATGGCACAACAGATGTCACCAGAACAATTCCTATGGGCAATACCACTGCACAGGAGCAAACAGATTATACCCTGGTGTTAAAAGGTATGATCGATGGCTGTAAGTCGGTTTTCCCTAAAGGTACCTGCGGATATCAGATTGATGCCATTGCCAGAAAACCAATTTGGGAACAAGGAATTAACTATGGACATGGAACAGGCCATGGTGTTGGTTATTTTTTAAACGTTCATGAAGGCCCTCAGGTATTCAATCCGACAAATAACCCTGTTGCCATTGAGCCAGGTATGATCACCTCTATAGAACCAGGTATTTACCGTCCGGGGAAACATGGTATCCGTATTGAAAATCTGGTCGCAACGATCTCAGGTGTCAGCAATGAATTTGCAGAATTTTATGCCTTTGAATCTTTGACCATTGCCCCGATCAACACAAAAATCGTAAAAAAAGACCTATTGGAGCAAAGCCAGATCCAGTGGCTGAACAGCTATAATCAAATGGTGTACAATAAACTCAGCCCCCAGCTTACAGAGCAGGAACGCAATTGGTTAAAACAGGAAACGGCTGCAATTTAAGCAGGAAGACTGATTTTTCCCATCAAGACACTTGGCAGACCGGGACGGTTTCCAAAATCGAGCCGTCCCCCTGTTACACATTCATTGGCCAGTAGCGCAAAAAGAACCGCTTCTTTTGCATCAGGATCAATATCAAGTTCTTTGGTATCCCTGAGCGGAACATTTAATTTTTGCCCGATTTTTTGAACCAGCAAGGGGTTGTGCATCCCCCCTCCGCTCATGTAAATCACAAATTCCTGGTCCCGGGCAAGTGTCCGTTTAATCGCCTGTGAAATTCCTTCTGCCGTAAATTCACAAAGTGTGGCCAGAACATCTTCATTGGAAATACTCTTTTGACCGGAATAACTTATCGCCCGGTCCAGATACTCCATATTAAACAATTCAGGGCCTGTTGTTTTGGGAAAAGGCAGGTCAAAAAAGGGTTCCTTCAATAAGACTTCCAGGAGCCATTGATTCACATGCCCTGCAGATGCAAGGGCTGCATTTTCATCATAGGCAAGCCCCGGATAATGCAATTGTACAAACTGGTCCATCATGGTATTCCCAGGTCCAACATCTGTTGAAAAGACCTGTTCCGGCCCTTTTCCTGCCGGCAAAAAAGTAAAATTGGCAATTCCTCCTATATTGAGCAGGATGCGGTTTTCCTGCTGATCTGAAAACACCAGGTAATCTCCATAAACGGCCAGAGGCGCTCCCTCTCCACCGGCTGCAATATGTTTCTGGCGAAAGTCACTGATGGTAATGATTCCGGTTTTTACGGCCATATGGTCCCCATCTCCGATTTGAAGGGTGGCATTGGAATAAGGCTTTAGATGGTGCTTGGAAAAAGGAGCATGAAAAATCGTTTGCCCATGGCTGGCAATAAGGTCTACCTGCTCGACCGGGTAGGCCCATTCTTTTAAGCACTGCAAAATCAGTTCTGCATGATAATTCCCGACATAAGCATTTAACAAGGTCACTTTTTCAAGATCAACACTTGCTTTAAAGGAAATGGATTTTAACTCCTGTTTAAAAGCAGAAGAATAACTAATGGTCCTGAAGTGCAACAATTGTGTTTTTGTATTTTTCCCTGAACCCTGAAAGCGGCACAAAGCCACATCAAGTCCATCGAGCGAGGTCCCGGACATCAATCCAATAATGACCCTTGATCCTGCTTCAGAGAGTACAGCAAGCTTCTTAATGTATTCGTTCATCTCAATCCGGTTTAATCTTCCGGCCAAGATAATTAATCTCTTTAATTTCCTTTATTAAAAAGAATTTCCATTTCAATTTTGCCAGGTTCATTTCCCGTTTTAGTCCCTTTTAATTGCAGGTGCTCCAGGTTTTCTATGTAGGGACCTAGAAAAGGGAACATCTTCTGTTTTTTCATCTGATTAAAATCAATGTCCAGATATACAAAATATGGACTGGGTTTCATTGTTCCTGACCCAATTTTTTCTGAAGAAGTGCTTAAACTCAGAAAGTTCCGCCCGGTACTTGCATAAACACGATAAAGAGGAAATAAATCTCTGTTCCAAACTCCTTTTTCAGAAATAAATTGATGATCCCGAAGATAAGTAAAAAGTGCGCCGGGCTCAGGGCTTCCGATTTTTACCTGCAAGCGGGGCACCTGTACCTCCTTCAGCTGAACCTGGGCTGTCTTTTCAAAATCATCATTATAGACATAAGTAATTACCGAATCCGTCTGACTAAGGGTATTTTTAATTTCTGCATCGATGTAACCGCCGTAATATTTCATTAATCTGGCCTTTTCGAGCACATGTCCTTTCAAATTAAATTCCGTTTTAGAGAAGGTTTTTTCAAGGTTTGCGTTCAACCAGAATTTCAAGACGCCTCCAGGCCCGGGTGCTAAAGCAGACACAGACTGTGCAGGTGGGTTCAAATCATGGGTAGGAATAGTCCCCCGCAGTTGTAAAAGGTTGTGGTGAAATTCACCGGTACCTTTATAATTTTCAAAAATGTAAGAAAACTCTGCTGGTTCTTTTTTCAGCAGCTGTAATCTTGGGTCCTGTGGATCCAATAAATTGTTTTTATTCAGTAAATCGGTTAAAACGTCTTTTGTCTGCGTTTTTTTTAAGCTATAAGAAAAGGCCAGTTCATTGGCGTTACAGGCCACGTTCAGTCTCCCATCAGTAGAATGCCCATAACTATTTCCTCCCTTATCTGTACTGAACTGGTTTATTTTCCATGAATTTTTAAGGTACTTCTTCAATGCAGCGGAATCGTTGATCTTAAGCACACAAAAGAAGCTGCTCAGCGGTTCCTTTTTTAAAGAATACAAAACAATGCTTGATGGCGCAGAAACTCCCTCAGGAATCAGCTTATTGTTTTTGTAGGCATTTAATGGTCCACCTGGATGCTTCAATTCAGAAAAAAGAAGTGCATCCAGGTTGATTTTAAAAATCAGCGCAGCATCTTTATGGACGGGTTGCCGGAGGGACTGATATTTCCGCAACTGCCAATAACCATAAATTGCTCCAAGCAACAACAATAAAAATATTGCTGCAATACGCAATTTCTTTACCATGTCTTTTATTTTTTAAAGTCTTCAACCAAAGAGATCAGGTAGGTTAATGCATTTTTTTGTCCGGCAGGGATGTCCATGCTCACTTCACCTGAAAAAGTATCGCCCTCTATCTGATCCGATTTAAGATAAATGTCTCCCATCGCACTTAAAACTTTATTTGTTCTTTTTATTTTATCAGGATTACCCAATTCTTCGGCAGGAATCTTTCCGACAAGTTTTTTAGCACTGAAGTAAGCCGCATAATTTGTATTGGAGAGCATTCTTCTGTTTCTGGAAGAAAGGCTTCCGGAGAACCGGTCACCTGCAATCTGCTCCATTTCTACAGCATCGCTGCCCAAAAAGATGATCCCTTTACGAATCGTAAAATAAAGGGTCATTGGACTTTTTGGAAAAGCAAGTTCATAGTAAGGCCCATTATTTTTTACCACTTGTTTTTTCAGACCGTAAGCAATCAGTTTATTGATCAGGCGGGTATCTTCCGTTGAAATCATACAGAGAAAGTCGGGCAGGGTTTCTTTTTTTGTTTTCTGAACCTCTTTAGTCTCGAAATTCTCTTCATTGTACTCGTAAGTTTTATAACTGACTTCCCGTTGTTTTAATCCGTTAAATGCAAAAAGGACATCTCCTTTTACCACCTTACTTACAGCCTGCTCGTCCAGCAACAAAGAAATCAAATCTGTTGCAAGGCTAATTTCATCGGCATAGGGACTCGAAGCGTACATCCTGGAAGTTAAACCTGGATATTCTTCCAGGTAGGCTTTTGAGTCCATAGCATAGCCCACATAACCAATCAGTTTATCCTCGTTCAGGTAGTTTAAAAATTCTTTGTTGATTTTCCTGCTGTTCACTTTTTTGAAAACGCGGGCCATATCCTGAGAAAAGGTTATAGAGGTGTTGATTTTTATGGACTGTTCATTCAGGTAAAGCCTCGCGTTGGCAGTTCCATAACCATTCAAAAAATTTATCCCTTTAAAGTAATTGCTCTGCGGCAGATAAGCCTGTAAAAGTCGATCTGCCCCTGATATCCAGACGGTAACTTCTGCATTTGGATCAATACTTTTTTTAAAGTCTTTATTGTCCTGAATAGAGTTGCTGGTTTTCTCGTTGAAAAAGCCTTCTGTTTTCTTTATCGCCCAATCTGACAACAGCCTTTTTTTAATCCGGAGATCGGCATAATAACTACTGTCTGCAGAGGCTGGTACAGTTTCCTCCACAGCGCCCAGCATTTCCTCTTTTGGTTCAGCTTCTTTTACAACAGGGGGCTTGATGATCCTTTTTTTCCGGGGATGCCTTTGCCCTTTTTTTACATTTTTTTTCGTTTTACCCGATTTGGACTTTCTAATTTGTGGTTTTTCGGGCTGAGGTATTTGCTGTGCCTGCACAACCGTTACCGCAGAATCCACTGCAACAGTCATCGCCTGATCTGCAACCACTGCAGCAGAATCAGCTACCGCTGTCGCAGCTGCAGCTGCGCTCGCATCATAAGCGCTTAAACCAAAACGCTTACGCACATCTAGCCTGGAAAAATAACCACTTTTCTCCTCCGCTTTAACAAAAAGCAACATCTGCTCATCCCAAATAACAATACCCGTTGAATCCTCATCGCAATACGTTCTGATCTTTCCCTTTAAATGGAAAGACTTTCCAGCGCCGCTATAGAGCTCATCTACTTGAGCCACATTTTTTACCGGCGCCAGGAAACAGTTATAAGTTACACTGTCATTACTTTGATTGTAATAATAAAAAGTAGAAGATAAATCAAAACCAAGATCATCCAGGCTTTTAAATGTCTTATTGCCCGAACGCGAAAGTTTATTTAAAACTTTTTCTCCAAGAAAAGTGTGGTTAAACTCTTCAACGGACAAAAGTTTAGTCAGGTTATTTCCCTTTAGGGTAATCACCGCAAGGGCGTCGGCTGGTATCTTTTTGCTTAGATCCTGAGCGTTGATATTAAAACTGCCCAGCAGGAAAGCAAAAATTGCGGCCCATTTAAAAATAAGATCGGTTTTCATTAGATAGATGTTAGCATAGGTGTAAAAGATGTAATTTATTTTGTAAGTACAATTGTATTGGAAATGTTTGTTTTGCCATTAATCAACCCCATTACAGAAGTATTCAGCATAATGGCCTTTTTACTTTTGGATAATTTGCCAAGGGTATTGGAATAGGAAGCAATTGGTTTTCCAAAACGGTATATACTGGTATAACTGGCTTCTTTGAAAACGTTTCTGGCCTCTGGTTTTAGCTTATTATATTGCAATATGGCTTCTTTAGCATAAGTATAATTGCGCTGAAAAATTCCATTTGCGGGCTCATAGCTATAGGAGGAGTTACTGATTACATTTACTTTCAGTTTTTTGAGTACAGTCTGATTCAGGTTATTGATGTTGGAGATGTGCTCAAATGAAAAGCTTACACTGGCAATAAAATTCTCAAAGTCAATCTTTTTCTGAACATTGCTTATTCCTTTTGTCTTTTTTAAATAAGCAACGACTTCTCCCATTTCCTGCTGAATCTTCTGTCTGGAAGGCACTTTATAACCTCCGGCACTATCGAGCAGCATCAGTGAAGCGACTTTAGCCTTGCTGGCGCTCAGGTTTAAGGTAAGGCTGGCTGTTCCCGATCCGTTTTCCTGTACATTGACCTCTTCTATGACCTGGAAACAGGAACACAGGAAACAGCACAGCAGCAGGCCCAGGGCCGGCAAATAATTTTTCGCAATCATAGGTAGGTTAAAGCGTTAAATTATTTTGTGATCTTTAGCAAATATGCTCCATATCCACTTTTCACTAAGGGTTCGGCAATGATGCGAAGTTGCGCTCTGTCAATAAAGCCCATGCGGTAAGCCACCTCTTCAATACAACCAATTTTTAGTCCCTGGCGCTCTTCAATGACCTGTACAAATTGTCCTGCCTGCATCAGTGAAGTAAAGGTACCGGTATCCAACCAGGCAGTCCCTCTGCTGAGCACGCCCACTTTAAGTTTTCCCTGCTCCAGATATACCTTATTGACATCTGTAATTTCGTACTCCCCTCTTGGAGATGGTTTAATGTTTTTAGCAATCTCCACCACCGAGTTGTCATAGAAATAAAGTCCCGGGACAGCATAATCGGATTTTGGTTCAGTTGGTTTTTCTTCTATAGAAATGGCCTTCTTGTTTTCATCAAACTCAACTACGCCATATCGCTCCGGATCGGCCACACGATAGGCAAATACAACGCCGCCATCCGGATCCGAACTGCCCTGTAAAAGTTTGGCCATTCCATCGCCATAAAATATATTATCTCCCAGTACCAAAGCGACTTTGTCCTGACCTATAAAATCTGCCCCGATCACAAAAGCCTGGGCCAGTCCGTTAGGTTCTTCTTGTACTGCATAGGAAAATTTACAGCCTAAACGGCTTCCGTCACCCAGCAGGCGTTCAAAATTCGGAAGATCATGTGGGGTGGAAATGATCAGGATTTCCCTGATCCCGGCCAGCATCAAAGTAGAAAGTGGGTAATAGATCATCGGTTTATCATAAACCGGCATCATTTGTTTGCTCATCACCAAGGTTAAAGGATGCAGTCTTGTACCGCTTCCCCCTGCTAAAATTATTCCTTTCAAGTTTATTTGGTTTTAGTTTTTAACATTAAAATTTTTTCAGATCTGATGCACACTGTTTTCCAGTTCTGCATACCATTCTTCTCCATACTTTCTAATCAGGGGCCCCTTTAAAAACTGGTATACCGGAACCTTGAGTTCACGCCCAAAAGTACAGGCATCTTTACATATGCTCCACCGGTCATAA
Source organism: Pedobacter nutrimenti (assembly GCF_003208655.1). GTDB lineage: Bacteria > Bacteroidota > Bacteroidia > Sphingobacteriales > Sphingobacteriaceae > Pedobacter > Pedobacter nutrimenti. Next base: position 59,358 of record NZ_QKLU01000002.1, read on the forward strand.
TTCAGCACATCAAATTCAGGATACTGGGTAATCCGAATCGGATATAAATGGCAGGAAATCGGTTTCTGCCAATCCACCAGACCTTGTTCGTAGGCTTTTTCTATGGCACATTTTGTAATGCCGTTTTCAAAGGTGACATAAGCACATTCCTTATGCCCATCCACACATGGCGTGGTTAAATCCCCGTCTGCATCTACTACTGAAGTCCCATATTCTTCTATAGCTGCAATACCCTTTTCGGCAAGCAGGTGCCGGATTTTGGGATAAATATCTTCAAGTATGGCTTTCTCCGATTGATCCAATGGTGCCCCGGAATCACCCTCTACACAGCAAATCCCCTTGCATTTATTTAAATTGCACACAAAATTTTCATGAATCACCTCTTCGTGCACCAGGGTATTTTGAACTTCTATCATTTTTCTTCAATTTGAGCCAAAGGATATTTAAGTCCGGTGGCTGATTTAATCTCCATGGTAACCGCTCCGACAAGAATCTCTACCTGCGCTTTAACAGGTACACGGTTGTTGTCATCCGTTATCCAAAGATACAGTTTACTGTCCTTTCTGAAAATCCGTCCGGGTTGTATGGAAGGACTAAATTTAAGGCACCTGATTTTACCCAGTTTAGTTTTGATGACCTCTTTTCCTATATATTCAATTTTCAACTGGCTGATCCCATCCTGCAAAAAATAATTAAGTGCAAACTGGTCGCCTGATTTAATATTTGACAAGTCAAGGCTCCTGGCAAAATAATAAGCCGAAACCAGGTCAAAGGTTTGATTCGTCGGCCCCGTAAAAGTCCCTCTGTTGGAAACTACTTTTTTTGTGCTTTGCGTAAACCTGGCTTTATCCTCTCTGCGGTAACTCGACTCCCGGATGTTTTCCTGATAAAAGTAAGGGGTTAGGTTATCCTTATCAATATAAGAATCGTAATGGTCCCTTATTTTATAAAAAATATCAAATGTTCCCGAGGTCCGGGCGTCTACCACCAGTTTATAAGTCGGTTTGTCATCAAATTTCAAATCGGAGTTCAGCACTTTTAATGTTCCCTCAGCAGCAGTAATAAAACCATACCTGAGTTTATATTCCAATACCTCACCCGCCTGAAAAACAGGTTCTTTTTTGACGGGAAGCTCCTGGGAAAAAACACTTAAACTAAGAATTACAAAAGCAACTGCTACAAAAAAAGTGTACCTCATACCCGACCCATGCAAAAAGCTCTCCAAAAACTTTAGTCTTTTCGCTTATAGATGGGCACAGTTGAACATGGCTCACCGTACATGATGCTCTTTACAACCGGTCTGAGCAAATTAGTGAGCTCTACATAGGCCGAAACCGGAACCTCTATATCTGCGCAACCTTTGACCACCACACGTTCACCTGAAAATGAAGAAACATCTATTTTTGCAAGGGCCTTACTAAACAATACCGCTTCCAGTACATCTGCATTTCCAAATACGACTTCATGGGCAAAAGGCTGCATCTTACTTGCCAGCAACATATAAGCCCAGGTTGGAACAATGGCGTCTGCAGAGCAGATAACAGCCACATTTTTATCCTGGTATTGCGCCCAGTCATGCTCCTTTATGAACTCCCTGAAATCTTTCTCGCGAAGGATCAGACCATGAAAAAGATTATCCTTCAGGTCGTACACCAACCGCTCTCCTTTATGATGGTAATCTTCCAGATTAAGGGTAATCAAACCACTGGAACTCACCTTATTTACAAAATTCTCCTGAATATCCATTTTTTGCTACAAAAAAAAACCGGAAGCATTAAACTTCCGGTTACAAAATTACGTAAAATAAGATTAATAGAATTTCACCCTATTGTCTTTTATCTTGCTTTTATCCTGAAGCGCCTGGAAAGCGGAGCCTAAGGCACGCTGACCTACGCTAAGCAGCATCGTTTCTTTTTGCTTATAAGTATTTGCCAATGGAGCAGGGTTTGTAAAGGCAGCAACAGTAAAGGCATAAACACCATGATCACCAGCAACCGGGCTGGAAACTTTATTTACAGCTGAACCAAAAACAGTACCAATCAATTTATTCTCCTGACCTACTCCAGGAAGGACCGGGTTACCGAAAACAATATTTTCTACTGGAACAACCTGCTTACCTACTTTTTGGGCCACCTGATTTAAATTACCCGCTCCTTTTAAAGCATTGTTCAATTTTTCAGTTAATGTCTTAGCTTTTACGGCCTGACGAACCATTGGTTCAATATCTTTTTTAACCGATTCCAAAGGCAACAATCCTTTTGGTTTAATATCCGTTAAACGGGCAACAACAAATGCATTTTCCATTTGATAAACCTGCCCTAATACATCACCTTTTGCAGCAGCATAAGCATCTTTAATCAGTGGACGTGGGTTATCCAGGCCTGGGGCATAACCCTGACTGGCGGTTACTTTATCTGCTACGCCAACGGTATAGCCTTTTTTCTGAGCCAGGCTGCTGAAGTTATCTCCTTTTGCTTCATTCAGGAAACCAGTTGCCTTTTTATAAGCCGCATCTTTTGTTTTGCTACTGGAAGTTAAGTTTTTCTCAATGTAAGCCAATTTAGCCACTTTAGAAGACCCAACTTGTTTTTCTATTTTAATCAGGTGCACACCATATTGTGAGCGCACAACTTTCAGGTCTCCTGCTTTACCATTAAAGGCTGCGTTTTCAAATTCAGGGACCATTTGTCCGCGGGCAAATGTACCCAGTTCGCCACCTTTGTCTTTAGAACCCGGATCTGAACTGTATTGTGCTGCCAGACTGGCCAGGCTTGTTCCTTTTTCAACAAGTCCTTTTAAGGAGTCTGCGAGTTTTACGGCTTTATCTGTACCACCAACTTTAGCTGCATCGATAAGAATATGACTGGCTTTTACTGAATCTGGTGAAAATCTGGTATCCACCACTTTAACGAGTTTGTAGGAATTGCCCGACAATTTAGGTCCGTAGAAGCTACCGGCTGGAAGTGCAAATACTGCAGAATCAACAGCTTTATCGAGTTTACCTTTAGAAAGGTATACATAAGGAACCTTTACATCGGAGTTAATGGCCGAAAATAAAGAGTCATTTTTTGCTGTTTTAAAATCTACAGCTAGTTTTTCAATTTGATTTTTAACCGCAGCTGAATCTTCTTTTGTAGGGTTTACACTAAAGGAAACATATTCAAAAGATCTGGTCTCTGCAGGATTATCAAATAAGTTTTTATGCTCATTGTAATAATCTGAGTAATCCGATTCCGATAATTTCAATGTCGCATCTGCAATAGAAGCATAATCCAGGTTGACATAATCAAATTTAGCCAGTTTATTTCTGTTTTGATATTCATCATTGGCCTCAATAGTGGTCACATACACTGAATTTTTAATCAGGTTACCATATTTTTTTTGCAATGCTTGTTTTTCAATCTCCGCCTGCAAAAGATCCCACTGGCTTTTCAATTGAGGATTTTTGGAAGACTGCTTTAAACTGTTAATAACAGCTGCACGGTCTACCTGACCTGTTTGCGGATTTCCAAAATACTGAGCGATCAGCGGGCTTGGATTTTTACCTTGCAATAGATCATATAATTCATCACCCGATACAGTCAGGCCAATACGACCATATTCTTTAGCAAGCAGGATATTTGCCACTTCACCGTTCCAAACATTTTCAACAGCCATCGCCTGCATCTGTGGATTTGAACTTCCACCGTATTGCTGCTTGAACTGCGCTTCGCTTTGCTCTACTTTTTTGCCAAATTCTTCGATGCCTATCTCTTGGCCATCAACTGATCCTACTACCCTTTGAGAATCAGCCCAAAAAGGCTTACCTACTTTGATTGCATCGCTCAACAAAAATGCAACAATTGCAAAACCGATAAAGCCTATAAGAATAAAGCCGGCACGGTTACGCAAAAATGTCATTAAACCCATAATAATTCTTATTTATAATTTTTTTTTAAGAGGGCGCAAGATACAACTTTTGCCAAAAAAAGAAAATATTAAAATGTTTTTGAATAAGTATTTATAAATTAAGGAAATAAGCAAGCCAAAATACAGATAACTTAAGGGTCTAAATCTCCCTTAACGTAAGTGGTTCCACTGGCCTGTTCGAAGCTTGTGGTGCTAAAATCTTCCGGCGCAGAAAAGTTAATGGCATCCACATAAGACCCATCTGGTCTTTTCATTTTACCCTTTGGGGAAAAGAATTTTTTTTGACGCTGGTCCCAGGTGAGTTCTTCCGTCAAAAAGGTCATATTATCGGTCACCACGACAACATTCTTTTTAAAAACAGTCAGTTGTTCGGTTTCTTTCATGATCGCATAATCGGAGGTAATGCTCCCCGTTTTTGCCAACTGGTCCCCATAAAAATCAATATTAACCCCTTTGGGCATTTCCTGGTACTGGTTTCCCGTTTTTGGACTGACTTTATCCAGCACAGGGGCAAAACCTTTGGCTTTAACTTTAGCAGAATCGCTATAAATTACCTCTACCCCCAATGACCTGTCTTTTGTCAGCGCTACTTTATTCGCAGACAATGCTGCCGCCTTCTTCAAATCATCATCAGAACAAGAGGAGAGCGTCGTTTGTAAAAAAAACAATAAAACGATTACACCAGAGAATATGCCACGGGCATTCATTTAGTCAAACTTGAACTTTCTGAACCACCTGTCATTCAGCGTAAAACCTAAATGAAAATTAATAAAATTCTCCTGCAGCAAGCCATTATTTGTGGTTCCTCTTTTACCAATTTCAGTTGAAAAATTCATCCGGTAAAAAGCCTGGTTATTGATGTTTCTGGCCAGAGGCAACCCTAAACCAAACGTAATTGCCATTTGCTTAATATCCTGGTTCTGTAAATTGATATAGGTTTTATCGTACTTTACACCCAAACGGTAATCTACACGATCAAAATAATTACCAATGGAGTTAAAATCTGGGGTAATCTGACCACCCACAGAAACACCATAGGTATCCTGCAAACCCTGGTTTACCCCGTGAACGGAATACTCAGACCATTTACCGATCCTGTAATCTGCTCCAAACATCCATTTATTCATTTTCTGAACAGTAAAACCAAAATTGTGCATTAAAGGAAGTTTAAGTTTGCCTTCCACAGCTGCCGACCCAGGCAGGGTATCTATCGCGGTCAATTCTGTTGTGCCATCTTTACGGTATTGGGTGACCACATTAGATGTCGTTGAACTGAGTTTGGAGGCAGAAGATCCGGAATAACCAATAATAATGGATGTTTTACTGTTCAATGCAATATCATATTGAAGTCCGTAAGAAAAGTTAATCCCACCCACACTGTTTTTATCCTGCATACGTGAATTAATCGTATTGTTGGCTACAGTTGGATCGACAACAAGTTCCGTAGAACGGGACCGCAATAAATTACCAAAAGTATACTCTGCATTCGCGCCCAGATTTAAATGACCAATCCGGTAACCATAACCAATATAAGCTTTGGTTAATCCACCCTCTCCTGCATAAATATAATCCGCCTGCTGGCCATTGCCCAGGTCTAACCGGTTGGTAAACTGATAACCGGTTTCTGAATAAGGTAAAATACCAAAACTCATTGCAGAGTGTGAGTTGACCGGAATACCAATCGCAAAATGGCTCAGTGTCGCATTGAAATTGTTTTCTTTTATCGAGCCGCTCTTTAATGTGACCAGGTTTGTACTCAAGCCAATATCAATGGTGGTTAAACCTATTCCAGCATAGGATGCCGGGTTTTGCATATTGATGGTATTGTTGTAAAAATCATAAGGCTTATAAACCCCTGTTGAAATTCCGCCCATTGCTTTCAGCTGCGGCAAAAGCATTCCTTTAATATTTCCCACACCAAACTTTGAATATGGTGACTGTGTAGTAATCTGCGCCTCTACCGTTATGCTGGCGAGCACAACCATAAGGGCTGTGATATAACTAATTTTTTTGTACATGTTGTTCAAATGCAATAGCTTCATTTAATCCTTTTAATACCAGATAAGGTTCGTGTATCAGACTATGCCCATAACTTCGGTCTTTTAACTGTTCCATCAGAAAAGGGGCATCTCCGCCTGTGATCATTATCCTTACTTTATTGTTATTCGCATATTGATGCGCTATAAAACCATCCACTTCATAAACCGCCCCCTGTAATACGCCATTCAATATTGCATTATTTGTGTTGGATCCTGCCGGGATCCTTAAAATTTCTTTATCCCATTTTACCAATGGCAGCCTCCCGGTAAAATGTGCCAGTGCCTGAAACCTCATATTCAAACCCAGACTGATACTTCCACCATCGTATTCCTGTTTCCGATTCAGCAGATCATAAGTAATACAGGTACCGCAATCTATCATAAAACAATCCTGCCCTGGGTAAAGCCGGTGTGCTGCAATTACTTTAGCCCAGCGGTCTAAACCAAGTGTGGTCCCCGTACCGTAATTGTTTTTAATCCCCATCTGAATACGAACAGAGAATTCGGTATATTGAGTATTGATTTTCAGAAAGGAAATCAACCCTTTATGTTCATCACTTACGGAGGATACTGCAGAATGGCTTATTCCATAGTCCCTGATAATCTCTGCAATCCTGCTTTGATCCAAATGATGAACCGATTCAAAGTGGATCAGTTCTCTCATTTTAAAAACAGCAATTTTACTGTTTGTATTGCCTATATCTATAACAAGATGATGCATTTAAATTCCAGAGATACCTGATAACATGATGAATCCTGCATTTTGCAGGCAATGAACCATAACTCCAATCTTCATGGCACAAAGCTATTAATCTTTAGCAAAGATTAAGGGATCAATTTGTTAAAAAAAGTTAAACGAACAAAAAGTACTGAATCGTGAGGATAAAAACCAGGAACAAACTCTCGTAAAACCATCGCTTGCTTGCATTGGAAAAATAATATGCCAAAAGTACGGCTCCCGGAGGCACACACATTAAAAAATGGGAAATCCTGAAGTCTGGCTTAATGTAAAAACTCAAAGCAGCCAGCAAAAACATAAAAAAAAGCATTTGAAAGGCCTTTCTTGTGCTGATGAAACTTCTGAAGAAGTTCTCACGCAATTGAATCATCGCCAAAACCATCATGACCAATACCGGCAGCAACACCAGGTAATCTTTATAATGAAGTTCAAATACCGAAGGAAATTTATTGGTGAGCGGAAGCCAAATCTTATAAAAAATACGGATGTCATCGTGCCAGTAATAAAATACGGCGAGAAAAAAGAAAATCGTTAAAAACCCGATCAGACCAGAAACCCATTCTCTCCAGTTGAAAGACCTGTACAACATCAGACTAAGCCACAGCATCAGCAGCATAATGATAAAAGGAAAATAGATCAGCGATCCGATGGCAATAATCATCCCGATGTCAAACATCAGCATAATGGCATTGGGCGTTTTGCCCACCTTCAAAAACTTATCCATAATCCAGATCAGCAGAAAGTTACAGATTAGCGGCGGACTCAGGACCAGAAAGGGCATAAACAAACTGGTACTGCTAATATATAACAAGGCAGGAAGATAGCCGGGCTTATTTAACAAACCATGGTTGTTCACAATCCGGTTAAAAACCAGTGCCTGTACATAAACCAGAATGGCTGCAAAAAATATATTTACTGAAGGAGAAAAATTATTTTGAATAGGGATCTGTACAAAAAATTTCACATATGGTTCCAGGAACTCAAAGTTCAGCTTTGGGGGCAGGTCTATAAATATGGCCATCCGCATAAAAAAGGTATATGCGAATAAAATAAGAAGATTTATAGGGTTTAATGTTCTGAACTGATTTATCATGCCTTAAAGCGGATTCTGTCTGGATTTATCTGAATAAAATAAAAACAACTACAAAAGGCAAAGTAAAGGAAATTATCTGGCAAACTGCTTTACAACTTTATCAATTACAGCAGCCGTCTCATCGGGGAAATAAAATTTATGTTCCTGGCTTTTGTTTACCCAATCCCTGACCATTGGAAGCCAGTCTTTATTGCTGCCCCAAATGACAGGCAGCCCAAATTGTTTTAATGCAAAAGCATTACATTGCTGTTCGTATTGAAATTTCATGGGGACCACCAATAGTTTTTTTCCAAGATAAAGTGCCTCCGCAGGTCCTTCAAACCCACCCCCGGTAAAAAGCCCGCTGCTGCTGGCCAGACTCTTGTTAAATTCTTCGTTGTTTACCGGTGAAACCCGCACATTGGCATCTGTATATTTTTGTTTCGAATGTTTAGAAAACACCTCCCAGTTTACCTGAGGAACTTGTTTTAATAGCGGAACAAGGAATTTATCATCCAGGGCAGGAAGATATACGGTATAATGCCCCAGGTCTGTAACCAAAAGGCTCCTGATTTCTGAACGTATAACCGGGGTATAAATAAAGTCATCATAGCGGTCAAAATGGAAGCCGATATAATGACTGGCAGGGGCATAATACTTCATGACCAGCTGTGCCCAGTCAATGCTTTTGGGCTTTGGAACTTTAGGGGATTGAAAAGAAGCCTGATGGCTCAAACCAACACTTGGAATCCCCCTCCATTTACAGGCCCAGGCTGTAACGGGCTCGAAATCATTAAGAATCAGGTTATATTCTTTTAAGGGAAGGCTTCTCATGTCACGGACAAACCTGGGCAGGTTCATCGTTTTCCAGGTTGCCCAATGATCGACACCTCCTTTTTTTCCAAAAATAAAACTGAATCCGTGAAGTTGGTATTTAACCGGCTGGCTAAGTTTGACATCGGCCTGGGTCCCGCTGATCAGCAGGTCAACTTCTCCATGCTGCTGTAATAAAGGGACAATTTCTCTTGCCCGGCTGACATGACCATTACCTGTTCCCTGAATAGCATATAATATTTTCATCCGCACCGAATATCCGCAAATTTTATACCCTAGGCAATTTCTAATTTGATTTTTTGCAACAAGGTATTTATATCCAGTTTACTGTGCAGGTCTTCACTATCCGAAAGCACTCCATCTTCCTCAATATCCACCTGGTAATCTTTTGCTTCGTATTTAAATATGGTCCAGGCTTTGTCCTTATACTCCAATGCGGTGAGGTTTTCAATCCAGTCCCCGCTGTTTAAATAAACCACCTCTCCGTTTTCTGTTTTCACATTGCGCATTTCCGGTTGGTGAATATGGCCACAAACTACATATTCGTAACCCTTTTCAACAGCCAATTCAGCTGCTGTATGCTCAAAGCTATTGATAAACTTAACGGCATCCTTAAAGCTTGCTTTTACCTTTTTTGAAAAGCTCATCTTTTCCCTTCCAAAAAGTTTAAGGCCCCAGTTTACAAAACTGTTGATCAGAATCAGGGTATCATAACCGACCGCACCAAGCTTGGCCAGCCATTTGGAATGCTGCATGGTCACATCAAAAATATCCCCATGAAAAAACCAGGCCTTTTTCCCATCGAGTTCCAGCACCAGTTTATTCTGAAGGTGGAAAGCCCCTAAATGCATATCTGCAAATTTACGGAGCAACTCATCATGGTTTCCGGTCAGATAATAAACAGGAACACCTTCTACCACAAATTTCATCAACTTGCGGACAACCTTCATGTGCGTCTCCGGCCAGTATCTTTTACTGAACTGCCAGATGTCAATAATGTCTCCGTTAAGAATGAGCATTTTAGGTTTGATGCTTTTAAGATACTTTAACAGTTCTTTTGCATGACAACCATAGGTACCAAGGTGTACATCAGAAATGACCGCAATTTCTACTTCTCTTTTACACGTCATCGTCGTCCATTTTCAAATCATAAGGGCTAAAAAAGAAAGCAATTAAGGCAATAACACATCCTGTTACAATAGCTTCCTCCATGGGTTTTTAGTTTATGACTACAAATATGCAATACACAGATTAACAATCTGTTAATAAAATATTATTATAAAAAGAAAAAGGTTGTCGCCTTCGGGCAACAACCTTTTTCTTTTATGTACAATACCTGCGTTTTTAGGCCGCTTTCTTTTTTCTATCACTATATACTGCAAAGCCCAGTGCACAAACCAACAATACAGATCCTGCCAGAGAAATTTTCTCTCCCGTATAATAAGATACAGGCTCAAATTTAAACTCTACCTTATGGTTACCTGCTTCCAGCTGGGCAGCACGCAAAACATAATCCGCTCTGAAATATGGCTTTTTCACTCCGTCTACGTACATATTCCATCCTTTATCGTAATAAATTTCAGAAAAAACTGCAATCACATCTGTAGGGGCACTGTAAGAATACACCAGGTGATCCGGATGATAACTATCCAATTTGATCATTGCAGTAGCACCGCCCGCAGTCACCTTTTTCTCATCGATCAGATTTTTATAACGGATGTCCACGATGGCTTCTTTCTTTGGATCAAAGCTGCTGATGGCTTTCATTTCTTCATCGGCATTTTTTGCAAACTGTACATTTTGCACAATCCAGGCGTTTCCAGCAGCAGTTGCATTTCTTTGCATTTTATAAGATCCATTCTGAGGGTCCTGGGTAATAATGTATTTCGTATTGAGCATGTCCAGAACATCCTGATTCACACTTTTCGAAAACTGATTGTCAATCAACTCCTGATAACGTTTCAATTTGGCCGCATGATAACCGCCAATTGTTTTATGGAACTGGGAAGCGCTGGCATCGGAAAATGCAGAAATGGTTAAATCCATTACCCTGAAATCCGGATCCTTATCTGCTAAAATAAAGGTATCCACATCCCTTGGCTGAAAATGATTGTCCAGGTCTGCTTTACTTGCAAAATTGTTGTTGTTCAGATAACGGCGGTCTACCTGCCACATATCGATCAGAACAGCAAGGCCAAGTAAAATGACCACCAGTTGCAGATTCATCTTTTTGGTCGCAAATGCCCATAATAAAGCATAGGCAACAGCTATAAATAAAGCAGATCTTAATGCATCGGCCTTTGCAATATCGGCCCGGTCCTGGATCAGCGCATTGGCAATTTTCATGGCCTCTGCTCTATTGTTCTGAAGCATTTGGGTTAAGGCGTCTACCATTTGCTGATGATGCGCATTTGCAAAGCTGAAAAATACCGTAGGTGCAATGGCAACCAGCAATGAAAATCCTCCGGTAATCCCGGCAGCGATGGTGAGTTTTTTAACCAGTACTTTTTGGTCATAAGCTCCACTTACAGCCTCTTTAACCGCCAATACCGCTAAAACAGGCACCATAAGTCCAACTACAGCTAAAATAGATTCAACTGCCCTGAATTTGTTATACAAAGGGAAATAATCAAAAAACAAGTCTGATACAGCTGAAAAATTACTTCCAAAAGAAAGCAGCATGAAAAGAATTGTGGTGCCCAATACCCACCATTTAAAACGGCTCCTTACAATCAGCAAGCCAAATACAAACAGGAAACAAATAATGGCGCCAAAATAATAAGGACCTCCGGTAAAAGGCTTATCACCCCAATACTGCTGTACACCAACCTGTCCAAGTTGTTGAATGGCCTGGCCCGGATCCCCTCCTGTAACTGTCTGGAGTTCTTTATATAAATGTCCGTCAGGTTTCATCAAAGCGTCTACCCCTGAAGCCCCACCATAAGCATTGGGTATCAGGAAGGTAAAACTCTCTCCAACCCCCTGGCTCCACTGGTAAGCATATTCTTTAGACAAACCATTCTTTTCTTCGGCTTTATCTGTTGTTAAATTGGATTTCCCGCGGTTGGACTCATTCCCATACTCGTAGGTTGTCCAAAGCGTACTCATATTCACCATCAGGGCCAGTAAACCACCCACTCCTAAAAACAACAGGGACCGTCCAAAGGGAGGGAATTTTTTCTCTTTAATGGCATGATAGGTTTCAATGCCCAGGTAAATCAACAGGGCAAGGAAAAGGTAATAAGTCATTTGTATGTGATTCGCCCTGATTTCCAGCGACATAAACAAAGCAAACAAACTACCCCCAAGCCAGTATTTGCCCCGCATGGTCAGAATGACAGACGCTATAATTGGAGCAAAAAAAGCGATAGCCATCGCTTTATTACTGTGTCCGGCCGCAATAATCTGAAAATTGTAGGAAGTAAACGCAAAGGCAATTGCCCCCGCCGCGGCCAGGTAAGGATTGATCTTTAAGACACAAAACAACAAGTAAGCGCCAAGTAAATACAACAATACCACATCTACCGGATCCGGCAATACGGTTTTAATCAGGGCGATCACATGTGTGGTCGCATTCATGGGATACTGTACCCAAATCTGGTAGGCAGGCATTCCCCCAAACATCTGGTTTGTCCAAAGCGGGCCTTTACCCTCTTTAGCCTTATAATCCATAATTTCTTTCTGCATGGCTCTTGCCTGCAGTACATCACTTTGAGCCGGCCCTTTGCCTTGCATTACAGGGCTGAAATAGGCGAAACAGATAATTACGAAAAATCCGGCAATGGCCAAGTGTATGCCATTTCTTTTAAACCAAGTATTCATTAAGGGGTTTATTTATATTAAACTAACCCCAAAAATATAAAAAGGAAGGAAATAAGCACGGTTTAAAGAGGAAATTAAATATTATAATTATTTCAGCTCTTCATAATCCACAAAATCACCCAGTTTATCTGTATTTCCTGGTTTTGGTTTTGGTGGCATATAATCTATAGAAATGGATCCTTCCGGCCTTCTTTGTTGTTGTGCGGCAGGGCCATTTCCCTGTTGCTGCATATTACTGAATATATTTTTCAGGACCAATGGGAAAACCAGTCTTAGAATAATCCTGATCACCCAAAGTATCAATATTGTGATAAAAAGAAATTTTAATAAACCCATGTTTTAATCTTAATATGTACAAAACTAGGCAAATGGGCGAAGTCCGATAAGGCCCTCAGCAAAATTTGCCTTTTAATTATTAATGTCGATCCCAAAAAAATGTCGTTTTTCAGGAACTGATTAATTTACTAAAATATAGACGAAGATCGATTTTCATTATTACAAAATCCATCGGATTATTGCAAAAGACTTACAATAGGTCCTTAATCTTCCTCTACGATGTGCGCAACCCGCCCTACCTGCCCGTCTTCCAGACGCACCTTTATGCCCCTGGAATGAAAAGGGGACGAGGTCAACAGATTTGCTACAATTCCTCTGGTTAATGCCCCGCTCCTTTGGTCCTTTTTTAAAATTACATCCACTTCCAATCCTGGATAAATATCCTTTCTATTCTTTCCGTCCATTACTTCTTATCATCTGTTTTTAATTGTTTACCTCCCCAAAGCGCTCCTGAAAGACTTTCTCCATGGCAAACATCTCATCTCTTAAACGGGCTGCCAGCAAAAAGTCCATCTCCTTGGCTGCCTTTGCCATTTCTTTTCTGGTTTTATCAATAGATTTCTGCATTTCCGGTTGGGTCATATACTGCACCACCGGATCTGCTGCTATACTCACTTCATCCACTTCCACATAGGCTTTGGCCCTGCTTGTATTTTCAGAAAAATCAAGTACAGAAGTTTGTTCCAAAATGGCTTCTCTACTTTTACCTACAGTTTTTGGTACAATTCCGTGTTCAACATTATAGGCAATTTGTTTATCTCTTCTCCGGTTGGTTTCCTCAATGGTCCTGGCCATAGAATCGGTAATGTTGTCTGCATACATAATCACCCGCCCCCTGTCGTTACGCGCCGCACGTCCTATGGTCTGGATCAAAGCCCTGTCAGATCTTAAAAAACCTTCTTTATCTGCATCTAAAATTGCCACAAAGGAAACTTCTGGTAAATCGAGTCCTTCCCTTAACAAATTGATCCCGATCAGCACATCAAACTCACCCAACCGTAATCCCCTTAAAATCTCTACCCTTTCGAGTGTTTTCACCTCGGAATGGATGTAACGGACCTTAATGTTCAGGCGGTCCATATATTTGGTCAGCTCTTCAGCCATTCTTTTGGTTAAGGTGGTCACCAAAACCCGGTCCCCCATTTTTATGGTTTTTTCTATTTCTTCCAACAGATCATCCACCTGGTTTACCGCAGGTCTCACTTCAATCAGCGGATCCAATAATCCTGTAGGTCGGATCACTTGCTCTACATATATTCCATCGGACTTTTGTAATTCATAGTCGGCCGGTGTTGCACTCACGTATACTGTTTGTGGTGCTAAACGTTCAAATTCTTCAAAGTTTAACGGCCTGTTGTCCAGTGCAGAAGGCAATCGGAACCCATACTCTACCAGCGACATTTTTCTAGAACGGTCCCCTCCATACATCGCCCGGATCTGAGGAACGGTCACATGACTTTCATCAATAACCATCAGGTAATCCTCAGGAAAATAATCCAGCAAACAGAAAGGCCGCATTCCGGCGGCACGTCCATCAAAAAACCTGGAATAATTTTCAATGCCGGAACAATAACCAAGTTCCTTCATCATCTCGATATCAAAATTAACCCTTTCTTCCAGACGCTTGGCTTCCAGAAGCTGTCTGTCTGCAATCAATTGGTTTTTACGGATCTCCAGTTCTTCCTGAATTCCCCATATCGAAGAATTGAAACGGTCTTTCGGGGTTACGAATAAATTGGCCGGATAAATCGCCATATCTTCCAGCTTTTCAAGGGTCTTTCCCGTAACCGGATCAATTACACTTAGTTCTTCTATATCATCTCCAAAGAAAGATATGCGATATGCATTATCCAGGTAGGCTGGAAAAATATCGACCGTATCACCCTTTACCCTAAAGGTTCCCCTTTTAAAATCGTTTATGGTCCTTGCGTATAAAATTTCCACCAGACTGTGCAGGAACGAATTCCTTGAAATTCTTGTACCGACCGAAAAACGAAAAACAGATCTGGAAAAATCTTCAGGATTACCCATACCATAAATACAGGAAATGGAAGAAACCACGATCACATCACGTCTGCCAGACATCAATGCAGAAGTGGTCCGCAGCCTTAATTTCTCAATTTCTTCATTAATACTCAGGTCCTTTTCTATGTAAGTATTGCTACTTGGCATATAAGCCTCAGGCTGATAATAATCATAATAAGAGACAAAGTAGTTCACTGCATTTTCTGGAAAGAATTGCTTAAATTCTCCGTAAAGCTGTGCTGCCAGTGTTTTATTATGACTCAGAATCAAGGTCGGCTTTTGCGTTTCCTGTATCAGGTTGGCTACAGTAAAGGTCTTACCCGAACCTGTCACCCCCAAAAGGGTTTGATAATGTTCCTGGTTATTGACGCCCTCTACCAGCTGACGGATTGCATCTGGCTGATCGCCTGTTGGTTTATAGTCTGAAACTAATTTAAACTTCATGGATATCAAAGATAAGAAATTATCGGGTATTGAAATGTGATGTTAATATCCTATTTTTATAGTCATCATGAAGCTACTGGCCTACGTACCTATACTGACGCCCCGGATAAAGTATATCTTCAACTTTATCTTTAATGATGTTCTGAAAACACAAATCGGTTTTAGCTCCAACCTGGCAGAGTTTAAAAGCTCCGGTCTTCCAAAAATCAGTTATGCAGATCAGCCAGTTGCAGACGAAATTTTCTTTAAAAATGCAGATTTGCTGCTCTCTCATGTGATCGTTAAAACCAGCTTTAAAACCACCGCTTTTGGAGACACCATAGTTCCCTTTGCCGTTAGCGGGGGAGCCCTGCCCTTTGATGTCTTTTCAGCCGCCTTTTATTTTGTGAGCCGTTACGAAGAATACCTTCCATATACACCAGACAGCCAGGGACATTATTCACCCGGTTTTAGTCTTCAAAACAAATTAAAGCTATTGCAGATACCTGTTATAGATGGTTGGGCACTGCTGATCAAAAATCTCCTTTTAAAAAAATATCCGGGTCTTTACTTTGAAAAAAAGAAATATCAGTTTGTCCCCTTGCTCTGTATGTATCCCGCAGGAGGAAAACCCGAAGGATTGCTTCGGATGGCAGAAAATTTATTATCAAAAATCCCGTTTCTTTCCACCCGCTTAAACAGCACAGACCGAAAAACTGAAGAGATTCAAAGCTTTGCTGTAAAAACGCAGCAACAACATCATATCCAGGGCCTTTTTTTCTTTAAACCCTCCCTTGACCCGGATCATGAAGGCGAAGGACAAATTAAACTACCTCAAAGTTATCTTCAGTTGATTTCTGCAGGGACGGGTCATGATTATCGAATGGCTTATCCATATATCGCCGGATTCAGGGCAGGAACCTGCACCCCTTTCCACTGGTATGACCTCCAGCTGGAAAAAACCACCCACCTATTGATCCACCCGGTAGCCATCAGCGATTTAATCCTGAAGGAAAAACGAATTCAGCCTTCAGAATTACCCCAGCAATGGAAAGACATTGCCGACACCGTAAAACTACTGAAAGGCCATCTTTATATTTTATGGCATCAGGATAGCCTTTCAAATACCCTCAAAGGAAAAAGGGCGCGAAAGCTGTACCTGGAAATGATGCAGCATTTCAATGGTCCTTTTTAAAATTTATCTGCTTATTTATTCATACAAGCAAAAACAGACCCTTATCTTTACCACATGATATTTGACCTGAGTAAAACCCAGTCCATTGCCAATGTTTTCGTTTCTGAGCTTAGAGATGAAAACATTCAGAAGGATGCCATGCGCTTTAGAAAAAACCTGGAAAGACTGGGTGAATTTTTCGCTTATGAAATCAGCAAGACCTTAAAATACACAGATACAGAGACACAAACCCCACTAGGTATTGCCCAAACCAAAAAACTGGAAGAAGAGCCCGTACTGGCCACCATCTTAAGGGCAGGCCTGCCTATGCATAAGGGTTTACTGAATGTCTTTGATAAAGCAGACTCTGCATTTGTTACCGCCTTTCGCAAAACACATAAAAGTGGTGATTTTGAAATCCAGATAGAATACATTTCCTCACCTGACCTGACAGATAAAATTGTCATCATGGCCGATCCAATGCTCGCAACCGGGTTGAGTATGGTCCTTTGCTGCAAAGAACTCCTCAACCGTTTCCAGTTAAAGGAGTTGCATGTTGTTGTGGCCATTGCCAGTACCGAGGGCATCAGGCACCTAAGGGCAAACCTGCCACAGGTAAAACTTTGGGTAGGGGCCATAGATGAAGAAATGACCAGCAAATCCTATATTGTTCCCGGTTTGGGAGATGCAGGGGACCTTGCTTACGGTAGTAAATTATAAAAATTTCATTGGATGATCAGACATATCTTTTTTGACCTGGACCATACCTTATGGGATTTTGATAAAAATGCAGAAGAAACCCTGATGGAGTTGTTTGAGCATTATAAACTTTCCGATCTGGGCTTAAAATCTGCTGAAGATTTTATCCGGACCTATACCGAGATCAATCATCGCTTATGGGCAGAATATCACCTGGGTAAAATAGACAAGGAAACCCTTCGCAACCAACGCTTCACAAAAGCATTTATCCAGTCGGGTATACACCCCGATCATATACCGCCCAAATTTGAGGACGATTATGTACGGCTTGGCCCAACCAAGAAAAATTTATTTGAGGGCTCAGAAAAAGTTCTTTCCTATCTGCAAAAAAAATATAGCCTGCACATTATATCAAACGGATTTAAAGAATCCACGTTGACAAAAATGGAAGTATCAGGTTTAAACCCTTATTTCACAAACGTGATCATTTCGGAAGTAGTGGGGGTGAATAAACCGGATAAGGCTGTTTTTGAATATGCTCTGGAAAAAGCAGGAGCCATAAAGGAAGAAAGCATTATGATTGGGGACAGTATTGAAGCAGACATCAGGGGGGCGCAAGACTTTGGGATGAAAGCCATTTTTTTTAATCCTTTTAATAAAGAAAAACCCGAAGATGTACAATGGCAAATCACCCACCTAGAGGAGTTGCTGCTTCATTTTTAAAAAATCAGTTTATTGGTACGGGATTCGTATTGCCTTTTCCACACACAAATCAACAATATGAAAAACCTACTTTTTGCCTTTGCAGTTCTGCTGCAAAGCGCTGTCAGTTTTGCCCAAACGGGTAAAAACTCGGAATTTTTTCTTGAAATTGCCGACCGTGGAAAATTTACGGTCTACCTTGATGAGGAATTTAGTGGTTCTGTGCAGGGCCGTTTCCGTTTCTTTGACCTGGACACCAGGTCATCGCCGACACTAACCATCCTCCAAAACAACCGGACGGTCTTCAGACAAAGGATCAATCTGGAAAACAACACCAGGATCATTGCCTCCTACTCTGACCGCAGAGGCTTCCGGATTGTAAAAACACTTCCCATTCTCCGCAACCGGCAGTATTTGTTGGATGATTGGGACGGTAGCCAGAATATGGGCCCGGCTTATCCGCCAGACAGACCTGAATACCCTGACAATGTTTACACCATGCCGGAACCAGAATTTAACAGGCTGTTAAACGATGTTAAAAAAGAGGGATTTGATCCTGGGAAGTCGAACCTGATCCAGGTTTGTTTTAAAAACAACTGGCTTGTAACCACGCAGGTTTTCCAGTTGTTAAAAACCATCACCTTTGATGAGGAAAGGTTAAGACTTGCAAAAATGGCTTACAGGGTAACCTATGACAAGAATAATTTTTATACACTAAAGGAAAGCTTTAGTTTTCTGAACGGAAAAGAGGATTTTATGGCTTTTGTGAGCAGCCTTCCACCCAACCGCTAAAAAGATGAACAGTATCAAAATTTCTTCATCACTGCATAAAATCGCAACTGCATACCAAAAGCAATTGGTCAACATCAGTGAAAAACAATTCCAGGCCAGCCCTCCCATCGGGGGCTGGTCTTATAGTGAGGTCTATGCGCATATTTTTGATGCCAGCATTTTATCCCTGGAAACCATAGAAGATTGTCTAAATGGGAAAGGGAAAGACAAACCTACCGCCTTTATTGTAAAGCTCATCCTTTTTTATGGATCGCTGCCCCCGGGAAAATATAAAGCCCCGGAAATACTGGCCTCCAGGATTAGGTACATCACAAAAGATGAAGCTTTTTTATTGATTGGAGATTTTTTGAAACGACTGGACAAAGACGTCCCGAAAATTTCTACTGCAAGACCCCAGATCAAGACAAAACATCCTAAACTGGGTTATCTGAACGCCATACAATGGTTAAGGTTTACAGAGATCCACCTCAGGCACCATTTCAAGCAATTGAAGCGGATTGAGAAAAGCTTCTCCTGATCACCAGCAATTTTCACATCTTTGCGTAAATGAAAATTCCAGGCATCAAGGGCTTTGACGAAGCCGCATTCAGTAAGTACTTTAAAAACACCTCATGGCTAATGTTTGGGAAAGTCCTCAGCATGGTGGTGGGTTTTCTGATTGCACGTTACCTGGGACCGGTTTCTTTTGGGGATTTAAGTTTTGCCGATGCTTTAACCGCTATAGTTGCGGCCATCGGTACCCTGGGACTGGATAGTTTTATCATTAGGGAAATTATCAAAGAGCCAGGAAAACAAAATGAAATCCTGGGAACTTCCCTGTTGATGCGGATTGGTGTCAACCTCCTGCTCATTCCGGCAAGTATTCTGATTTATTTATTTTTTCATCATTTTTCAGATCAGCCAGGACAGCCCCTGACCCTGATTGTTGCCCTGCTTTCCTTTGCTTCTTTTTTTAAATCTTTTAACGTCATTGACTCTTATTTTCAATCCCAGGTTCAATCTAAATATGTTGTTCATGTTCAGAATATATGCGTTATCCTTTCTGCACTGGTCAAAATACTGCTGGTCTGGTTGCAAATGCCCCTGATTTATTTTGCAGTTGCACTCGTATTTGATGGCTTTATACTGGCCTTTGGCCTGGTGATCATTTATCATAAAAAAGGGCTGCACATCCGTCAATGGACCTTCAGTACCAGCAGGGCAAAGTCCTTACTCCAACAGTCCTTCCCCTTAATCCTGTCTGCAGTAATGGTTTCCATATATATGAAAATAGACCAGGTTATGCTCAAAAGCGAGGGCAGTGCAGAAGTTGGTATTTACAGTGCAGCAGCAAAAATCAGCGAAGCCTGGTATTTTATCCCGATTGCAATTATAACCTCTGTATTTCCAGCCATTATTAACGCCCGGCAGACCGATTTAGACAGATACCACAAGAGATTAGTCAATCTCTATGATCTTCTTGTTTTCATCAGCTTGCCTGTCGCGTTGCTTATTAGTTTCTTTGGCACAGACATTATCCACCTGCTTTACGGAAACCGTTTTGAGGGCGCAGGTTCC
Organism: Pedobacter nutrimenti; assembly: GCF_003208655.1. Lineage (GTDB taxonomy): Bacteria > Bacteroidota > Bacteroidia > Sphingobacteriales > Sphingobacteriaceae > Pedobacter > Pedobacter nutrimenti. The sequence goes on from NZ_QKLU01000002.1 coordinate 79,481, forward strand.
ATGCTGAGCATTCACATCTGGTCTGGCATCTTTGTCTTTCTGGGCAGCGCCAGTTCACAATATCTTCTGGCAGAAAATTTCACCATGATCTCCTTTCAAAGGACCGCTATTGGTGCACTGATAAATATTGGACTGAATTTCTGGTTAATTCCTTTGTATGGAGGGGTGGGGGCCTCTGTCGCGACCTTAATCGCCTGCATCATTTCTACTTTTTATATTATCCTTATCCCAAAAACCAGACAGCAGGGCATAATGATGTTAAAATCGCTTTTTTTAGTTTCAGCAATTCAAAAACTTGCACGTAAGTAAAATCTATTTTTGTTCTTTCTTATAAAAGCAGGTTCTGAGCGTCTTTGCAAAAAAACGATAACCTTTAGCTTTCATAAACTGATAAATCGGAGAATGCTGAAGCTGATCAACATCGACACTTTCCTCAACCAAAACCATTTCAGGCCTGTATTTATCCCAGTTATTAGATTGCAGCACCTCAAAATCCAGGCCTTCCACATCGATACTTAAAAAATCAATAGCCGTACCTTGAGGCAGATTTTTTTCCAGGATCTCAGACAATGGCAATACAGGTATTCCTATTTCTTTGATCACCTTATATTTTGAAGATTCCCGGCTTACTCTTTCGGATACCTCTTTGGAAAAGCTATTCAGCGCTGGTTCGTTAAAACAATAAAAAGTCAGGGTACCTTTCTCTTTTCCAACGCCGACATTTAAGTTAATATCCCTTTTTCTTAGCCAATTAAATAAGCCAATCGCTGATGGTGTCGGTTCCACATTAATTCCCCTCCAGCCTTTTTTATAAAAATAGCGGGTGTTGGAAAATCTAACCGGGTGGTGGGCACCTACGTCAACAAAAAAACCTTTACCTTTTTTTTGCTCAAAAAAGGCTTTCAGAATCATGTCTTCCCCATCCTGGGAATAGGATGTTGAGGACTTAAAATAATGAACTGGAAAATATTTAAGTATTGTTTTTTTCAGACTGGCCATTGGGCGAAAGTACAAATTATTCCAAATAAATTTTAATACCGCTTTTTTATCGCAAAAAGCACTATAAGAACTGACAGCTTGGTCAAATATTACCTTTAAATATCAAAAAAAGACATACTTTTACATCAGCATCCATTCAAATTTGCCGTCGCTCCCGATGTTTATAAAGAACTATTGCCTACCTCGCCTTATTTGTATCCTTTTATTCCATTTTCTTTTTTTATCTGGCTTTGCACAACAACTGCCGATCCCCGATTGGGTAAAGGATATCGGAGGAACAGGAGAAAGCAAACTTTCAGGAATTGGGGTCGATCAGTTTGACAATGTATATGTTTGCGGAAATTTTCAGGGAACCTTGACTGTCGACCTTTCAGGGGTTTCTGCAGCAACTCAGTTAACCTCAAATGGGTCTTATGATATTTTTATCGCTAAATATACCGCGGATGGAAAACTCATTTGGGCAAAAAGTATAGGCGGCGATGGACTGGACCAGGCAAATAACCTCAGTGTAGATAAAGAAGGAAATGTAGTAATAGCTTCAGCGGTTTCCTCCTCGAGCATTGATTGTGATCCCGGACCCGGAGTTTCCCTCATCAATTCTTCCGGCGGCTGGGATGCCCTGCTGGTTAAACTTGATCCAAATGGTAATTTTTCCTGGGCAAGAAGTATTGGCGGATCGGGAACTGAAAGAGGCCATGTGGTAACCACTGACAATTTAGGAAATGTTCTTTTTGTAGGCTCTTTTGATTCCTCTTTTATTAACCTGGGCGCCTATTCTCTGACCACAAAAGGTCAATCGGACGGTTTTATGGCAAAATATGACCGCAACGGAACTTTACAATGGGCATACGGAATGGGGTCTTATGGAAACGATGAAATAAAAAGTGTTAAAACCAACGCGAACAACGAGGTCATTGTCCTTGGTTATTTTGAATCCAGTATTGACCTGAATCCAAAGTCCCCCGCATTTGTAATGAGCGGTAGTAATCAGCCTTATTTTTTAGCCAAATATTCGGAGACCGGCAGCCTGCTATGGGCCAATAAAATAGATGGTCCAACCGGCCCGGTTGTTTCCTCACTGGCTGTTGGTTCAGCTGATGACATTTACCTCACCGGGGTATACAGTAGTGCTATAAATTTCAACTCCCCTTCGGGCTTCCTCACACTTTCCTCCGTGCAAAACAATAATCTTTTTGTCACAAAATACAGCAATTCAGGCAATGCCATATGGGCCAGAAACATCGAGGCGACCGGCTACAGTCCTTATAGCTATTATCTAACTTCAGATCAAGACAATAATGTCTACATCGGAGGGTATTTCGATGGCACACTAACTTTTGGTATTGGCCCCAGCACAAAAAAACTAACGTACAATGGTGTTAAAGATACTTTTTTTGGCAAATACGACAGAGATGGCAACTTTATCTGGGCTTTCAATTTTGGAAGTGCCTGCTCGGGTAACTATGGGCATAAAATTGCTGTAGATTCCAAAAAAAATGTACTATTGGGCGGCGCTTTCTGCAGTACCGTAGATTTTAATCCCGGCACCTGCGATCTGAAATTAACTGCTCAAAACTCAGGTTCTGACGCCTTTATCGCGAAGTACAATCAGGTAAAATTAAGTGGAGAGCCACTGATTACCACTTTTTCTTTTGCTGCACAAAGTGCAGCGGCAGTTATAGATGTGGCCACAAAAACCATAAAAATAAAGGTTAAGGCCGGTACTGATGTCAAAAAATTAAGCCCAACCATCACCACAGATATTGGGGTTCTTTCTCCTTTGTCCAATACAGAGGCCGACTTTTCAAATCTGAAAGTTTACACCATCTCTTCCAATTGCATAAATTATACCTGGACAGTGGAAGTTTCGGTTGAGGCCGGCGCTAAACTGGAGCTTTGTGCCAATGAGCTGACTTTAGTTAAAGGATTAACCGGCGCCCCTGCAAATGCACTATTTCAATGGGAAGCAAAAGACATTAACGGCAACTGGGTTTCAGCGCCCTCACCAGCCACACAGCCCGACTACCAGTTTCAGGGACTTGCAAACTACAGCAATGAGGACCAGGCATTTAACTTACGGCGAAAAGTCATCACCACGAGCACTTCTTTTTATGATTCAGAAACTGTACTGAACATCCATCCGGCAACAACAGACAATACCATTAGTGCCGATCAAAACCTTTACTGCAACGGTAAAGCAAAACCTGTCCTCACTGGTTCTGTTCCGAGTGGTGCTGAAAATACAACAAGAAGCTATACATGGCAGCAAAGCACCGACGGGACAACCTGGTCGGATGTTCCAAACGAAAAGGGACAGCACCTTTCTCCTGCTGAATTTACTCAGAGCACTTATTTCAGGAGAATAACTTTTTCTGACAACTGCCAGTCGGTAAGCCCTGCCCTAAAAATAGAAGTATATCCGGCTATTACCGTTTCCAATGCTGGCGAGCCGATTGCCCTTTGCCAAACTGCAAATGTAAATTTAAACGCCAATTTACCCGCAACAAATGAAACAGGAAGCTGGTCTGTGGTTAAGCCTTCCTCCTATCAGCCCTTTGATGATTCCAATGGCAGCGATCCGAAAGCATTGGTTAAAAATTTACCCGAGAATCAGGAAATCATTTTTAAATGGACCATAAAAAACACAGCCTGCTCGACCGAATCTTTTTCAGAGGTCAAACTTTATAATTACGGGCTTCCATCCTTAACACTACCGGAAAGAATCACCATCAACCAGGGGGAATCGGTCCAGATTCCTGCAACAATGAATAGCACAGGAAGTTATACGTACCTATGGAGCCCTTCCAATAACCTAAATGATGTTACCCTTCTTTCTCCTGTTGCCAGCCCTGCCAAAACCGTCATTTACCATCTGCTGATTAAATATGGTGAGCAATGCTCTATGGAACGCGATCTTAAAATAATTGTCAACCGGACTGAAAAAACAACGGTCTGTTCGGGTGCGGACATCAGTTTAGAAGGCGACCCTGACAATGAAACTCAACCAAAATACCAATGGCAGGTTTTTCAGGAAGGGGCCTGGTCGGATCTGGACAATGCAAACCAAAAAAATCTGCAGACAAAAACACTGAAAAATTTTGGCAAAAATGCATTGGCACTCCTTTACCGAAGACAAGTACAGGTCGACCTGTTGCGCTATTATGACTCTCAATTCCCTATAGAAGTGCTTGCGGTTACCAGCAACAACGTCATCCAGAGTGAAAACCTGGTTTTTTGTGCCCAGACCATAGAAAACACGCTGATTTCCGGTTCTTTGCCAGAGGGCCCAACAGCGCAGGGGCTTCGCTACAGCTGGGAGTCGAGTACAGACGGCGACACCTGGCAAAACATAAGCGGTCAGGACTCAAAAGATCTGCTCATTGAACAGCTAAGCCTCAGCACTTATTTCAGGAGGCTTACTTATAGCGGTTCTTGCCCCGCTTACAGCAACATCCTTAAAATTAAAATCAACCCGCCAGCTACCCTTGCCGATGCAGGAAGCGATCAAAGCTTTTGCGGGGAAAACACCGTAACCCTAAACGCCAATAAAGCAGGGGACCAGGAAACAGGAAGCTGGGAAGTCATTGCTCCTTTAAGCTATCAGCCCTTTAGCAGCGCGACCATGCATGACCCAAAAGCCACCATTCGCAATTTCCCTCAAAATGAAGAGGTCATTTTAAAATGGACTATTGACAACCAAAACTGTAATACCTCCAGTAATGCCCAGATTAAGCTTTTTTCCTATAAAAAACTACTTATACAAGCACCGGATGTTTTGACTATAGACTATGGACAGAAAATTAATCTTGGTGTAATGGCCGATCTGCCATCTGACGGAACCTATATTCTGGAATGGGGACCGCTGACCGGTCTGGAAAATTACGATCGCCTCAGTCCCGATGCAATGCCAAAAGAAACCACAGATTACACCCTGACTATATCTTATGGCAAAGAATGTGTCCAAAGCAAAAAAATAAAAGTGATTGTGGTCAGGAATCTTGAGATTCCCAATGCTTTTTCCCCAAATGGAGACAATGTCAACGATTACTGGACCATAAAAAATATTGAAGGCTATCCAAAATCCAGGGTTTCCATATTTAACCGTTACGGGTCAATTGTTCACCAATCAACAGGATACACCAGTCCATGGGACGGTACCTGGCAGGGAAAACCTGTACCCGCCGGGGCCTATTATTACATTATAGAACTGAAAGATAAAACAAACAGTCTTTTCAAAGGGAACATTACCCTGATCCGCTAAGAGAAAGGAGCGCGTAAATTAAGGCATGGTTATTATTAGAACCTGTTCATAAATAATATCTTTGCCCTTCATTAATTCTTTTTAAGCATGCAAAACTTTGCCCCCATTGCGCTGTTTGTCTATAACCGTCCTCAACATACCCAGCGTACGGTTAAATTTTTACAGCAAAATGAACTGGCCTCAGAGAGCCGTCTCTTTGTTTTCTCTGATGGACCTAAAACAGCTGCAGATGAAGAAAAAGTAGCAGAAGTCAGGACATTTATTCGCAGTTTGGAGGGCTTTAAATCCATAGAGCTCATAGAACGCAAACAAAACATGGGTCTGGCTGATTCTGTAATTGCCGGGGTAAGCAGGCTGGTCAAAGATTACAAACAGGTCATTGTTTTCGAAGACGACCTCATCAGTTCTCCTTATACCCTGACCTATTTTAATGAAGCACTAAACCGCTACCGGAATCAGGAGCAGGTGATGCATATTGGTGCCTATATGTATCCTCTAAAAGAAAATAATTTACCGGACTCTTTCTTTTACCGCGTTGCAACCAGCTGGGGCTGGGCAACCTGGGAGAGGGCATGGCAACATTTTGAGCCGAATATAGATGTGCTGTTAAACCAGTTTGATTCCAGCAAAAAACATGCTTTTTCCATCGAGAAAACCATGAATTTCTGGAAACAGATGCAGGATTTTAAAAATGGAAAAAACAATTCTTGGGCCATTCGCTGGTACGCTTCTATTTTCCTTAAAGGCGGGCTTACCCTGAACCCGGCACAATCCCTGGTCAACAACATCGGACATGATGGAACAGGTGTTCATTCTGGCATTAATGACATTTACAATGTAGTTATTAATCCCAGGCCCATCAAAACGTTCCCGGTTGAATTTAAAGAGCACCCGGAAGCTTACCAGATCATCAAACACTTTCTTGCCAAAAGAAAAGGGACTTTATGGCAACGTATTAAACGGCTGATCAAAGAAAAGCTAAGCTGATTTTTCCGCATGTCCTTCATTTAAAATCAGACAAACAAAAAAACCAGCTCAGGCAGGTATTACTTTTTGAGGTCTTTTAAAATTTCTGAGACGGCCCGTTCTATCTGCGGGTCTTTGTTTTCCAGTCTGTCCACAAATGTATTTTTGATATAAATATCCGGCTTCACCCCTTCTTTTTCAATGTCTTTACCATCTAAAGTATAACAGCCCCAGGATGGCAGACGGTAAGATGAATTATCAACCAATCCTTTTGCTGAAGTAAAGATGATCCAGCGATAGGTCTCCGTTCCAATAATTTTACCCAGTTTCAACTCTTTAAAACCAGTTGCGGTCATTTCAGCATCACTCAGGGATTGTTCGTTGATCAACAAAACAATCGGTTTAACCGCCGGTCCGAAATTACTTTGGGGGGCCATTTTTCCACCCCGGTACTTCCATTGTAAATAAGGCCTTTGGGAAAGAAACTGTAAAACATCATTGTGCACATTCCCGCCTGTATTGTAACGAAGATCCAGAATGACCGCTTCTTTATTGTTTTCCTGGGCAACCATATCAAGTAAAAAGCGCTCCAGTTCGCCAGTGCCCATATTTTTCATATAGGAGTAAGCAATCCGGTTGTTACTTAACCGGTCAACCCTTTCTTTATTTTCGCGGATCCATTCATCGTACAAATTCTCGCGTAAACCACCACCTGTCTGAGGATGGACCTTGGTCCGGATGCTTTTACCACCTCTGTTAAAGGTCAGGCTGATTTCCTGTTCAAGTGTTGGTTTGGTAAAATAAAAATCACGGTCCACCTGATCATCTACCGGTGCCCCATTCACTTCGGTCAGCACATCACCAGGCTGAATGTCTATCTTCTCTTTTTTACCATTGCTTTTAGCCGCTACATAAGAAACCTTATAAGGCTGCTCCTGCGAAAATACAATACCAGTTTCGTTGGTCACATAATTTAAAGACTTGCTTTCATCCGGTCCGAAGGTATTAAAGCCCTGGTGGGAAGAATTGAGCTCTCCCAACATATCATTCAGCAATATTCTCAAATCATTCCTGCTGTTGATAAAAGGCAGGTAAAAGGCATAACTCTTTTTCAGCTTATTCCAGTCTGCACCATGAAAGTTCTCATCATAAAAGTTCTCTTCCATTCCTGCCCAGGTTTCATAAAACATCTGATTGAATTCACCAGACAGGTTACGGTTAAATTTATAATTCAAATCCAGGTTATCTATTTTATTTTGATCTAAGTTGTATTTTCCCAGCGCTCCCCGGCTCAGGATATAATATTTGCCTCCGGCTTCTGTTAAACTATAATTTCCGCTGGCCCCGGCTTTTTCTGTCTTATTGCTTTCAAAGGGCTCGATCACTGTCCTGTATAAAGCATAAGCACCACCTTCATGATTCGATGCGTAAAACACATAGGTCTTATCTCCTTTAGTCACCAGCGTAATGTCTCTTTGTGTTCCAAAGGCGGGGCTGATTAGTTCCAAGCGGTCCATAATGTCTTGTGTATTGACCACAATAGGCGCTGTGGCCACAACCGCAGGTTTCTCCTGAGGTTTTTCTTTACCTGTTTTATCTTTCCCATCTGCCGTTTTAACAGCTGGTTCATCTTTTTTTTCAGGACTAAACAACTCATCAAACTTGTCACTCCGATAAGGCAAATCATAATTGTTAAGCGGCATTCTATAGATATGCGAATTTTCCATTCCCATTGGATAAGAAGGTTTGGTTCGCATGGAAGCAAAAAAGATAGATTTTCCATCTGCTGACCACACCGGATCTGTTTCGGTTACCCCAGTGTTTGTCAGGTTAAGGGTTTTTCCAGATTTTAGCTGGTGTATGAAAATATCCTGTTCAAAATTTCTGTAGGCGGTAAACAGCACATACTCATCATTAGGAGAAAAGGAAGGAGTAGCATTTTGAAAGGCCCAGATCTCGTCCTTTACCAACATTTTACTGTCCATTGTTTTCAGGTCAATCAAACGCAGTTCATCCCTTCCACTTAAATATACGCCCATTGTCCTGGTTTTATTGAGGGTGAGCTCCCTGTTGTTCCGGTTGTCTTTTGTAAGTTGTTTTAAGCTTCCTTTACCATCTGCCCCTATGGTGTACCAGTTTTGATAACCATTATACGTCTGGTTAAAAAGCAGGGTCTTGTTATCCGCAAGCCATTTCACCTCAAGGGCACGCTCAGCATCCCTGGCAATTTTCCGGATGTACTTGCCTTCCGCATCACTTACAAAAAGTTCTCCCCTGGATATAAAAGCCAGTTTTTTGCCGTCTGGAGAAAGATCAAAGGCCGAAATATTATCCTTTACATTAAAACCTTGCTCTTTCTCAAGGGTATTGTTCCTGGAAATCCGGATATCGATTTTACCGGATTTTGCGGAAGCCACGTCATATAGATAAAGCTGATAATCTTTTTCAAATACTATAGATTTTCCATTAGCCGCAACAAATGGACGCTTAATGGATGTAGAAAAGTTCGTTAAGGCCATCTTTTTCCCATTATTAAACGTATAAAGGTTATACTCTTCATTTCCTTCATCAGAAACAAAATAAACTTTACCGTTTTTATCTACACTCGCCCAAAAGTCCTTTCCTCTGTAATTGGTATATTGTTTGTATTTTTTCGTCTTGAGATCATAAGACTGTATGTCTGGATTGAAGTCTCCTTTATACTTTTTCCTGTTGGCAAAATTTTTACTTTCCCAGGTATCATTAAAAAAAAGTTCTCCATCCGGTGCTTCTGCAACATTATGAATGGTATTAAAATAATTGTTAAACAAGCGCACAGCTGTACCACCACCGGCATTGACCTTATATGCCGTGTACATATTGTAACGGCCCGAGGTAAAATAAATGGTTTTTGAATCCCAACTCCATCCTTCCACTTCATCGGCCGCATCATTAAATGTAATTTGCTTAATGTCTCCACCTTTTAGTGGCATTACATAAACATCGTAATTTCCATACTGATTGGAAGAAAAAGCAAGCCATTTTCCATCGGGGCTCACTCTGGGATTAACTTCATTTCCGGCCATTGCAGTAAGCCGGCTTGCTTCCCCTCCCGAGGCAGGCACTTTCCATAAATCGCCCTCATAAGTAAAGATCACCTCCTTGGCATCAGGAGTAAGTGCGGGATAGGCTGTAAAATAAGGTTGTTGCTGTGCATTAGCCGCCACGCTGATCAGCATAGCGGAAAACAATGCGAGTAATGGATTCCTCATAAATTTAAATATTTGATATCTTTTGGTTTAAGTCGTTGCGACGAAAATACATAAGAATTTTAAAAAGACATTCTTATTATCCCTTCCTGAATTTTTTTTATTTCAGTTGTTCCTGCTTTTCTGCCAGCTCTGCTTTTAACTTTTCAATATCCATCATTAATTTTCCGATTTCCATTTTAAAAACAGGACTTCCCTTTTCACTTTGTTCATACATTAATTTCGCAAGGTGAAGCCCCTTTTCTGCGATTTTCCCATCGTATTCACGCTGTAAAACTTGTTGATCATCCAAAAGCAGCCGGTTCATTTTCTTAACCAGCCTCACATTCTCTTTCCATTTTTCCAAACCGGATTCCCGGATAATTTTCAGCTTTTTTTCTTTTGGAAAATCGCGTTCAATCCGATAAACCTGGTTAAAATCTATCCAATTACTTAAATATTCCCGTTGCAGTGCTTCAAATGCCTTGATCTGGTAACGTGGGATCATCAAAACAGATCCGGCCACAGTTCCCCCAACCAACAAAATTCCAATACCGTAACGCAACAGTAAAGGTACGGGATACCCAAAAAACCTGTCCCTAAAAAACAAAAGCCCCAGTAAAAAGCCCGAAATCAGGCCGCCAATATGTGCCGCATTGTCTACTTTATTTTTAATCCAGCCATTTAAAAGCATATAAGAAACAAGGATCATCGTACTGATCAATAAAGCCCTTGCAGCATTTCTTTCAAATGCTTTACTCAACAGCAAAGCCAGAAATGCACCAAACATTCCCAGTATAGCACCTGAAGCACCTCCCATAACACCGGTTTTATGGTAAACCAAGCTCAACACGCCCGCGCAAATACCACTCAGCAAATAGATGCACAAAGTCTTAAGGCTTCCCAGTTTATTCTCCACCATCAACCCGATGTAAATCAATGCGTACATATTTGAAAAAAGGTGCCAAAACGAAAAATGTACAAACTGTTGACTGAGCAACCTCCACCATTGGCCCTTTAAAAACTGTTCTCTGGAATTGGCACCCAGAAAGTGGTACAAAAATTCAAAATCAGGCATTCCGCCAACACCTTTGATTTTACCTTGCTGGTACAAGCCCAGGTAGATCGCAGAAAAGAAAGCGCAAAAGAACCAGAACAGAATATTCAGATCAACAATCAAAGGGGTAACAAAGTAGCCCTTGCGGGGATAAAACAGGTAAAAAACATTTTTAATTTTATCTTTTGCTGCAAGGGCCGGGCTTTCCAAACCGGAATCTCCCTGTGGGCTTCCAAGTAAGGAAAAAGCACTAAGCTCTTCTTGCCAATGGTCTTTTAGATGATACTGTACATATTCAAATTCATTGAAGAATTTTTCCAGATTCTGTTCATTTTTCCCATAATCATTAAACAGCAATTGTATGCCGATGCATTCACTTTTAAAAATGGCAAAACCTGCTGTGATCCGGACAGATATTTCTTCACTGTAAGACTGAAAAGAAAGGCCTGTATAGGCAATTACACCTGAAGCAGATACAGAACTTAATTTCCATCCCAGGTTTTCAATCACTTTTTTAACAATAATCAGGTACCGGTCCGCCGGAAAGTCACCAAGCGGAATGAATTTCTCTATTTTTGGTGAATATCCCCAGGACCAGGCCACGATTAAACTTTTTTTGCTTCTAAGATAATATAAGGAGACAGTTGTCTGGAGTTAAAAGGAAATAACTTGGTGAGTATTTTGCCCCCCAGCCATAAAGATTTTTTGAACAACCTTAGCATCAAAGGTTTTTGCTTTTCTTCGTGCAACCACAAACTAAAATAACCAAAAAACCGGGACTGAATGACTTCTAGGCCAGCCTGTTCACAAATACCGGCCAGTAATTTAGGGTCCATACAATTGATATTATGTTTATCGTAGTTGTCCGGATCAAAACGCTTTTGGAACCAGCCATTCAAAGCCTTGAAATTCGGCAAGGTAATAAATAAAGTCCCTCCGGGTTTAACAAAGTTAATATGCCGGTTAATAATGTCTGCAGTATCATTAAAATGTTCAATCAAACCAAAAGAAAGCACCAGGTCGTATTGTTTTTCCGGCTTGTACTGAAACAGGTCCGTTTCTATAATTTGAATATCTTTCTCCTCCAGCCCATTCTCTTTTAACAGTTTAGCCGTGATGGGTGGATGGACAAAATAATCCAGCAGGGTTACATCCAGGTCAAAGTACTTTTTTAAGAACACGGCATAATAACCCGGAAAACCACCCAATTCAATCGCCGTTTGCACCTGCTGGGTTTTGATGATCTTCTGCAACTGCTCATGAAACATATAATTTGCAGGGATATTAACCGACAAGTCTGGTTTCTGCTCCCAATAATTTACCCAAAATGCTCTGTCTGTTAAAAGGTTTTCCATATCTGGCTTCAAAGAAAAGAAAAATCTGTTAAATCCTGGTGGCCTCGTTTTTCTTTTCCAGTATTCTGGCCGGATTACCCACCACAATGGAGTTGGCAGGGATGCTTTTGACGACCACAGCTCCGGCACCAATAATGACATGATCGCCAATATCCAGATCACCAATAATGCAAACATTTGCACCAATATCTACATGGTTGCCAATACGTGGGCATTTGCTAAAACGACCATCAGCCAGTTTTTTATGCCCTATGGTTACCGAATTCCTCAGCGTACAGCCTTCTCCGATGACCACACCCTGATTGACCACCAATGCCTGCCCATGGTACAACATCAGGCCTTTCCCGACCCTAAGCTTACGGGGCAGTTCAATGCCTAAAACCCACTCTACATAATAATGGTAAAAGGCCAGATATAAAATAAAAATGATTTTCAAAAGGATATGCCGGCTAATCACCTGCGCCAACCTAAACAGGAAAAGGACAAACCGTCCCTTAATATTTCCGGCGTTTGCAGCCCAATCCTGAAATAAGTAACTAAATAAATTCATCCGGTGTAAATTAAAGTTTTTTCCCGAGTATATCTATTTCATCATCCATTTATGGCCATTAATTTAGTATTTTTGCCTCTAATGCGCCAATACGAATTCTATTCATGAAGGTAACTTTAATCAATACATCTGATGCCGGCGGAGGGGCCCCTGTGGCAAGCATGCGTTTATTAAAAGCATTGGCATCGGAAAACGTTGCGGTAAGCTTCCTGGCCGGGCAAAAAAAAACAAACGAAAACGCTGTTGAGGAAGTTGAAAACAATTGGTGGCGCAGGTTAAAAGCCCGTTTTAATTTCCTTTACGAACGTCTGCCCTTTATCTTTTTTCAGGAAAAAGATAAATCTGTACGTTTTGCTTTTTCAACAGCCAATGCCGGTACGAGTATCGCCAATGAACCATTGGTTAAACAGGCCGATATTTTGCACCTCCACTGGACCAATTCCGGCTTTCTTTCTATTCGGGATTTAAAAGAACTGGTCCAGCTGGGCAAACCCATCGTATGGACGCTGCACGACATGTGGACCTTCACTGGTGGCTGTCACTATGCCGGGACCTGCAATCACTTTACCCATGAATGCGGTAATTGCTTTTTTTTAAGACAACCTGCCCCGGACGATATATCGCATATCGGCTGGCTCGCTAAACAAAACTTATATTTCGCTGCACAAAACATCAATTTTGTGACCTGCAGCAAATGGCTGGCCTCTGTAGCGCGTCAAAGCTCCCTACTAAAAAGCTTTCCCGTACAAGCCATCCCAAACCCCATTGACACCAGTCTGTACAGCCCCCAGGATAAAGCCATTGCACGGATCAAATGGAACATTAGTCCAGACAGCAAGGTGATCTTGTTTGGTGCGGCCAATATTGGTGACCGGCGTAAAGGGATCAGTTATCTTGTAGAGGCCCTGAACTACCTGAAGGAACATTACCCACAGCCCGTACCGGTTGAAGTACTAATTTTTGGTAAAAACAAACATTTTGACACCAGTCAACTGCCTTTTACGGTACAGGAACTAAACACCATCAGTTCACAAAAGGACCTTAGCGAAATCTATAGTCTTGCAGATGTATTTGTGATGCCTTCCATAGAAGACAATCTGCCCAACACGGTGATGGAATCCATGGCTTGCGGAACACCCGTGGTGGCCTTTAATACCGGTGGATTACCAGAAATGATCGACCACCAGCAAAACGGCTATCTTGCTGAATTCAAATCCGCCCGGGATCTTGCCAATGGAATTCATCAAATGTTGTTTACAGATCAATCAGATCAGGTGTCTGCTCAGGCCCGCAACAAGGTCCTGCAGAGCTTCAACAATCAAAACATCGCCCGCCAGTATATAAAAGTCTATCAATCCTTACTAAACGCATGACAGCAGCCCAACCCAGTTTATCTGTAATTACAATCGTTTATAACAATGTAAAAGATATTGAACGTACCATGCTTTCTGTTCTGGGCCAAAGTTATCCTTACATCGAATACATCCTCATTGACGGGGCTTCTACTGACGGAACAAAAGAGCGCATTCAAAAATATGAAACCAGACTGGCAAAATATATTTCGGAGCCCGATAAGGGTATATACGATGCCATGAACAAGGGGCTCGCCCTCGCTACAGGAGATTATGTATTGTTTATGAATTCTGGAGACGAAATATACGCCAGTGACACGGTGGCCGAAGTATTCAAAAGTGCCACCTCTGCAGATATCTACTACGGCGAAACAGAAATGTTTAACCAAAACTGGGAAAGTCTTGGTCAAAGAAGGCATAAGGCGCCCGAAAACTTCAACTGGAAAAGCTTCAGATATGGAATGAACATCAGCCATCAGGCCATTTACGTTAAAAGAAGCCTGACCTGCCCCTACGATCTTCAATACAAATACAGTTCAGATATTGATTGGATCATTAAGGCGGCAAAAAAAGCAACTTCTGCTGTAAATACCAGACGCTATGTCGCCAAATATCTTGTAGGCGGGGTATCCAAAAAAAAACACCTGGAAAGCCTTAAAGAACGTTTCAGGATATTCAGCAAATATTACGGCTTCATTCCAAACCTGTTCAATCATTTTTTGATTGCTTTGAACCTCACAAAATACTTTGTCCGCCACGGCCGGACAAATGATTAAACACCACCATTAAAGACCGGCGGAATAGTTCCAGAATATTCCGCCAGCCAATACGCTATTTTATGGATTTGTAGACCATAAACCTGCTTCTTTAACAAAAACCCTGCGGTTGAGCTTTAACTGGGCAACAATCAGTTCTGCAAAATCTTCCGCTTGCATGACCCGCTCAGGATTACCGTCGGTCAGTTTCAGGTCTTTAGCCATATCGGTTGCTATGGTGCTGGGGGTTAAAGTACTTACCCGGATGTTGTGTTTACGAACCTCCTGCATCAACGATTCAGACATACCAATTAAGGCAAACTTTGAAGCACTATATGCGCTGGTTACCGCGGCACCATTTTTTCCGGCCGTAGAAGAAATGTTTACAATATCACCAGTTTTTCTGTCAATCATATCCGGCAAAACAGCTCTGGTTACATAATATGGCCCAAATAGGTTTACTTTAACGATTTGTTCCCAGCGGGCCGGCTCCAGCTCCAGGAAAGAACCAAAACTACCAATCCCGGCATTATTAACCAGAATATCAATAGGACCTAACCCCTGCCTCACTTTTTCAACTGCCGCATTCACCTCTTCCATATCGGCTACATCTGCGACGGCAACAACTGTTTTCACGTCAAAAGGTTTCAGTTCCTGTTGAACATTTTCCAGATCGGCTTTTGTTCTGGCCACTAAACCAATATTTACGCCTTCCTGGGCAAGGGCAATTGCCAAGGCCCTTCCTATTCCTTTTCCTGCACCAGTAATCAGTGCATTTTTTCCTTGTAATGACTCCATAATATTCAACTATTTAAACCCAAATCTAGAAAAGATAATCCTTAAAACGACTGAAAGGTTTAAGCTTTACATTCCCTTAACCAAAACAAAATCATAAAAAAAGCCTGTAAACAAATGTTTACAGGCTTATATAATTTATCCGGCCGCTAATTAAGACTGGAATTTTTTAGCATTAATTTTACGCTCGTTTTCTGTTAAATAAATTTTACGTAAACGCATACTTACCGGTGTGATCTCAATATATTCATCCGCCTGGATGTATTCCATTGCTTCCTCCAGTGAAAATTTAATTGCAGGGGCAATACGGGTATTGTCATCCGTACCTGAAGCACGCATGTTTGTTAAAGCTTTCCCTTTAACAATATTAATCACCAGGTCATTATCACGGATATGTTCTCCAAGAATCTGTCCTTCGTAAATATCTGCTCCCGGATCCACAAAGAAACGGCCACGGTCTTGTAATTTATCAATAGAGTAAGCTGTTGTAGTTCCTTTGTCCATTGAAACCAGTACACCGTTCAATCTTCCAGGAATTACACCTTTCCAAGGCTCATAAGCTTTAAAACGGTGTGCCATAATTGCTTCCCCTGCAGTTGCAGTCAAAACATTGTTCCTAAGACCGATGATACCACGGGAAGGAATCTCAAATTCCAAATGCTGTAAATCACCTTTAGGTTCCATAATCAAAAGCTCCCCTTTACGCTGGGTAACCAACTCAATAACCTTACCGGCCACTTCTCCTGGTACATCCACAATCAGGGTTTCAACCGGCTCACATTTTTTACCATCAATTTCCTTAACGATAACCTGTGGCTGTCCAACCTGAATTTCGTAACCTTCACGACGCATGGTTTCGATCAATACAGACAAATGGAGGATACCTCTTCCATAAACCAGATAAGAATCAGGAGACTCTGTTTCCACAACCTTTAGGGCAAGGTTTTTCTCCATTTCCTTGTACAAGCGTTCTTTAATCCGCTGAGAAGTCACAAATTTACCTTCTTTTCCAAAGAAAGGAGAGTTATTGATGGTGAACAACATGTTCATGGTTGGCTCATCAATTTTGATCACAGGAAGTTGTTCCGGAGCATCAAAATCAGCAATTGTATCACCAATTTCAAAACCATCAATACCAACTACAGCGCAGATATCACCAGATTTCACTTCTTGTGCACGGATTTTACCAAGTCCTTCAAAAGTATAGAGTTCTTTTACCCTTGACTTTACGGTTTTTCCATCGCGTTTGATCAAAGTAACCGGCTGGTTTTCTTTAATCACTCCACGATGAACACGTCCAATGGCGATACGTCCTACGAAAGAAGAATAATCCAATGAGGTAATTTGCATCTGCAAAGTACCCTCATTTACCGGTGCAGCAGGAATATGCTCTACAACAGCATCTAAAAGAGGGAAAATATCGGTTGTTGGTTTGGTGTAATCTGTACTCATCCATCCTTGTTTCGATGAACCATAAATTACAGGAAAATCCAATTGCTCTTCTGTTGCTTCCAGGTTGAAGAACAATTCAAAGATTTGTTCATAAACTTCTTCAGGACGACAGTTTTCTTTATCGACTTTGTTCACAACAACAATAGGCTTTAAGCCAAGTGCAAGTGCTTTTTGTGTAACGAAACGGGTTTGAGGCATGGCACCTTCAAAAGCATCACAAAGCAACAAGACACCATCGGCCATTTTCAGTACACGTTCCACTTCACCACCAAAATCGGCGTGACCTGGCGTATCAATAATGTTGATCTTATAATCTTTGTATCTGACAGAAACGTTTTTGGAAACGATGGTAATCCCACGTTCACGCTCCAGGTCATTGTTGTCAAGTATCAGGTCACCTGTTTGTTCGTTATCACGAAAGATGGAACAGGTGTGTAAAATCTTATCAACCAGTGTAGTTTTACCGTGGTCAACGTGTGCTATAATAGCTATATTTCTTATTTTTTGCATATAATGCGCCGTAAATTTGGCGCAAAGATAAGATTTTTAATCGATATATCAGCCTATTAGTTACGTATTTGCAAGAAAATCCGTGCTATGCAAAAACCCAAAATCAAAACTAAACTTTTGGTTTTCTTCCAAATGCCCAGGTCAAAAATGCGGGCATCGCTTTGGCCCAGGTCCCGATCTCATGTTTACCACCCACCATTTCATAATAAAATACCTCATCAGGGCGATGATAGCCTTTATTTTTCAACTCTTTGATCACATCAATCGTATCATCGATGGAATCTATAATAAAATTCCGGTTCCGGTCCGCAGTTTCATCCTCTGTTCCGGTCATCAACCAGAAGCGGACTGCAGGTTTCCCAGCAGTATGACGTATCATCTGGTGAACGATCCTGTCCCTGTCTTCCTGATACCCCTGTTTAAGATCTTTTTTCCTCCACCAGAAAGAACCCGAAAAAACCCCTGCTACATCAAAAAGCTGATCGTTGTTCCAAACCAGGTCAAAAGCAGAAAGCCCGCCCAGGGAAAATCCGGCAACAGCCCTTGTTCCTGTAAGAGGGACAGCAACCTGCGCCTCAATAAAGGGTAAAAGCTCTTCCTTTACAAATTGAGTATACAAATCTGCTTTTGAGCCTCTGTTTAAATAATCAGGAACACCGGCCACTCCATATTCCTGTAAACGTTCCTGTGAAGATTTTACCGCGGCAACCACCAGGGTTTCAATTTTTCCTGAAGTATATAAATCAGAAAGCATCCCTTCCATATCCAGTGCGTCGGCCTCCTGTCCATCATTGAGCAACAGCAGATGAACGGTTTCATTGCCCATCAGCTCATCTGGAATATACAGGTTAAACTCAACGGTTCTTTTTAAACAGGATGATTGGATTTGATGCGTCGTTTTAATAACTTCTGACGATAACATAGTGGTATACATAATTCAGCGATCCCCTTTCTCACAAATATTTATGCAAAGTTACCAATCCTGATAAATTTTAACACCACACAATACATTTTTATTTAAAATGCAGATTTATAGCAACAAAAAACGCAACACACTTGTATATAAAAAGGTTCTTTCTTACCTTTTAGCAGCTAAATTCCCGATCTATGCAAGAAGACTATATAAAATGGTATAGCCCCAATCTGAGTGCAGAGTTCGAGATGCTCACTTTTGGCCACAGCGGATTGCCCTTATTGCTTTTTCCAACCAGTAAGGGGCGTTATTATGAAAACAAGGATTTTAAACTTATAGAATCCATCTCTTATTTTATTGAGAGCGGCAGGGTTAAAGTCTATTGTCCTGACGGTATTGATGCCCTTAGCTGGTACAATACCAGCGTCCATCCGGCAGACAGGGTAAAAAATCACATCTGGTATGACAAAATGCTCCTGGAGGAAGTTGTACCCCAGGCCAAACAGGAAACCGGTTGCAGCAAGGTGATTACAGCCGGCTGTAGTTTCGGAGGTTATCATGCCGCAAATTTTGCATTCAGGCACCCCTGGACAGTCAGTCATCTCTTCAGTATGAGTGGCGCTTTTGATATCCGGGGCCAGCTTGATGGCTTTTACAACGATGATGTTTATTTCAATAATCCTGTTGATTTTCTGCCAAATGATCATAATCCTGAACTATGGAACTTAAAAATCGTATTAGGTTCCGCAGACAGAGACATCTGCAGGGCAGATAATGAGCGTTTGTCCGGCATATTAAACCAAAAACAGATCCGGCATTGGCTGGATATCCGGCCCAATGCAGAACATGACTGGGTCATCTGGAGACAGATGTTTCCCGAATACCTTTCACAACTTTAAAATACCTCATCCCATATGTTAACCCTTTCATCAGCAACAAAACAATTCACCCGTAAAAATTAAAACCTATGAAGAAAATTGGTATTTTATTCGGTCAGGAAAGATCCTTTCCGGAAGCTTTTGTCAAAAAAGTCAACGAAATTGCAGGCAAAGACATTCAGGCGGAATTTGTCAGCATTGACAAAATTTTCCAGGCAGAAAGCCTCGATTATGCAGTGATCATCGATCGCATTTCCCAGGATGTCCCTTTTTACAGGGCCGCACTAAAAAACGCAGCCATTACGGGAACTGCAGTGATTAACAATCCTTTCTGGTGGAGTGCCGACGAAAAATTCTTTAACAATGCCCTGGCCGTAAAATTAGGCATCCCGGTGCCCAAAACAGCCCTTATCCCCTCCAAAGAACGCCCCGATGATACTTCTGAACAATCCTTCAGCAACCTGGCTTTTCCTTTAAACTGGAGTGCTATTTTTGAATACACCGGTTTTCCGGCTTATATGAAACCTTTTGATGGCGGGGGCTGGAAAGAAGTTTATAAACTCCATGACCAGGAGGACTTTTTTCACAAACACAGCCAAACCAAACAAACAGTAATGATGCTGCAGGAAGAAATTATATTCGAAGAATATTTCAGGTGCTACTGCATTGGCGGCAAATATGTCCGGATTATGCAGTATGAACCCCGTAATCCTTCGCACCTGCGCTATGTCGTAGACAATCCACCATCCAGCGAGAAATTACTAAAAACCATTCACGATTATGTGATCAAACTAAATCAATACCTGGGTTATGACTTCAATACGGTGGAGTTTGCCGTAAGGGACGGCATTCCTTATGCCATAGATTTCTGTAACCCGGCCCCGGATGCAGAAGTGACCAGCGTAGGTCAGGAAAATTTTGACTGGGTAGTAGAAACCGCTGCAAAATACGCGATAGAAAGAGCCAAAGCCCATAAGAAAGGACAGGATAATTTAACCTGGGGAGAATACATAAAAACCTCAGCGGCCGGCAAAGCTTTAGTTCCCGCACCAGTTAAAACTCCCGCAGCCAAGGCAAAACCGATCGTAAAAACGGTAGCCAAGCCAAAGAGCAGCAGTCCGGTGAAATCCAAAAAAGCCTAATCATCTTATGATCTCCATGAACCTTAAACAACAATCGTATGATGAATGATTTTACCCTCGGCATAGAAGAAGAATACATGGTCATAGACCCCGTTACCAGGGAACTGACCTCTCATGACCAAAAAATTGTAGAAGCCGCTCAAAAAATACACAAAGACCAGGTCAAAGCCGAAATGCACCAGGCCGTTGTAGAAGTTGGAACCGGAATCTGCAGAAATACAGAACAGGCCAGACAGGAAATTACCCAACTCAGGCATACGGTTTCACAGCTGGCCGGAGAACAAGGCCTCAGAATCGGAGCTTCAGGAACCCATCCTTTCTCCCACTGGGAAAAACAGCTCATTACAGAACACCCACGTTACAGTGAAATTGTCAATGAGCTCCAGGAAGCCGCCCGCTCCAACCTTATTTTTGGCTTACATGTACATGTGGGCTTTCAGTCCAGGGAACTGGCCATACATATTGCCAACCAGGTACGTTATTTCCTTCCCCATGTTTTTGCTTTGTCCGCAAACTCACCTTTCTGGGAAGGCCGAAATACGGGCTATAAATCTTTCCGGACCAAAGTTTTTGATAAATTTCCACGGACTGGAATCCCGGACATTTTTAACAGCATAGAAGACTATGACAACTATGTAAAACTCCTGATCAAAACCAATAGCATCGACAATGCCAAAAAGATCTGGTGGGACATCCGGGTACACCCCTTTTTTGAAACGATAGAATTCAGGATCTGCGATTGTCCGATGTTAATTGATGAAACGATGGCCTTTACCGCTTTGTTCCAGGCATTATGTGCCAAACTATACAAATTAAGACTGCAGAACATGAAGTTCATCAGTTATTCAAGAGCGCTGATCAATGAGAACAAATGGCGGGCCGCACGTTATGGAATAGATGGGAACCTGATCGATTTCGGAAAAGAAATGGAAGTAAACTGCCGTAACCTTGTGCTGGAGCTGCTCGATTTTGTTGACGATGTTGTCGACGACCTGGGCTGCAGGGAAGACATGAATTATGTGCATAAAATACTACAAAACGGAACAGGTGCCGATCGCCAGCTGGCAGTTTATGAACAAACCCGAAGCTTTGAATCTGTAGTGGATTACATTACCACACAAACTTTAACCGGGACCCGATAAATGACAACAAACAGAACCATTAAAGTTGCGGTTATTGACATGAATAACGGGAGGCTCAACCAGGGGATGCGGGGCATCCTGGAAATACTGGGCCGTTATCCCGAGGAAACCGGCACGGATCTTTCCTTTGAAGTTTTTGACTTGAGGTTAAAAGGAGAAATCCCAGACACCAGCTACGACATATACATTTCTTCGGGCGGACCGGGAAGCCCTTATGAGGGAGAAAATCAACAATGGGAACAAGATTTTTTTTGCCTGCTGGACCAATTGCAGGAAATCAATGAAACACAGGTTCATAAGAAATATGTCTTTCTCATTTGTCACTCTTTCCAGCTGGCCTGCAGAAAATACGGTTTGGGCAAAGTCACTAAAAGAAAATCCAATGCCTTTGGCATTTTCCCCATTACCCTTAGCGTGGCCGGGGAACAGGATTCCATTTTTGAGGGTTTGCCAAACCCTTTCTACGCCGTAGACAGCAGGGATTGGCAGGTCATTTCTCCCGATGAGGATAAGTTTAGTGGCAGCGGGGCAGAAATTCTGGCCATTGAAAAAGAACGCCCGCATGTGGCACTGGAACGCTGTATCATGTCCATCCGCTTTTCAAAGGAATTTGTAGGGACACAGTTTCATCCCGAGGCAGATCCGATTGGCATGAAAATGTATTTACTCCAGCCGGAAAGAAAAAAGGCCATTACCGATGCGCATGGAGCAGATAAGTACCATGACATGCTGGAAAGCCTGGATGATCCGCAGCGGATATCCCTGACGCAAAAGACAATTCTCCCTAATTTTTTAAAAGAAGCCATTCAAATTTTGCAGGAGACAGACCATGATTGAACATTACAGAAATCACTTCAACAGCAATTTTACTTCTAAAAAATACGACACGCTGCTGGAAAATTTGACCAGCGGCTATCCGCCTATTTCATTTCGCGTTGCCGAAACCCCTTTGTTTATTCCCCAAGACCTTAAAATGCAATTGATTGCAGCCGGAGAAGACATCATCAGGCTCATCAAACAACCCGATTTCAAAACCATCACACAAAAGGCCATTCCCCCTGAGTGGGAAGTGCCCAATGAAAATGACCAGCCACATTTTCTGACTTTTGATTTTGGGATCTGCAAAAATGAAGAAGGCCGTTTGGTCCCCAAGCTGATCGAAATGCAGGGATTTCCATCCCTTTATGGTTTTCAATCCCATCTGGCCGAGCACTACCGAAAAGCTTACGAGCTCGACAACTTGGCCCAATGGAGCCCTTATTTTAACGGACTCGATAAAGAAACCTATATTCAACTGCTTAAAAAGGTCATCGTTGGCCGGCACCAGCCCCATGAGGTTGCTTTAATGGATATAGATGCCCCCCAGCAAAAGACAGCTATAGATTTTTTCATCACCGCAGGTTTACTTGGCATTAAAATCCTCAGCCTCACAGACATCTTCAAAGAAGGGACACAATTGTTCTATATAGAAAACGGAGAAAAAATCCGTCTGAAACGCATTTATAACCGTCTGATTTTTGATGAGGTAACCAGCCGTGAAGATATTTTTAAACTCGGTTTCGACCCGCGTGAGCAAACAGACATAGAGTGGATCACCCACCCCAACTGGTTTTACCGGATCAGCAAGTACACCATGCCCTTCCTGAAAAGCGAATTTGTTCCCCAGACCCGTTTTTTAAACGAAATAAAGGTTATTCCTGATGATCTTGAAAATTATGTTTTAAAGCCCTTGTTTTCATTTGCCGGTTTAGGTGTGGTGATTGATGTAAGCCCGGATGACATTCGGCAAATTACCGATCCCGAGCATTGGGTCTTACAAAGAAAAGTACAGTACGAGCCCGTAGTTAAGGCACTCGACGGTAATGTTAAAGCAGAAATCCGTTTGATGTATGTATGGCCAGATGGAGAAGAACCCCAGTTATGTATCAATCTGGCCCGTCTAAGCCGGGGGAAAATGATCGGGGTCCGTTATAATAAAGACTTTGACTGGGTCGGGGGAACGGTTGGATTAATGGAAACGTAAATTTACATTTGAAAGACGACATAAAAACATTGTTTACCTAATTTTGGATTATGGATATTCAAACCATATTAGTAATCATTCTTTTTGCTGGCGCATTGTTCTATATTGGCCGCATTATTTACAGGTCTGTGTCTCCTAAAAAAGGCGGCTGCGGATCCAATTGTAAATGCGGAGTAGATTTTTCCAATATCGAACCAAAAAACAAATAGATTACATCTATAAACTTATGTTAGAAGAGTTCAAGCGCTATTTACAAAAGAAAGTAGACCTGAGCGATGAGCAGTTTGGGCTCATCTCCAGCAAACTTAAAGTGAAAAATTTTGACAAAAATGAGATGATCCTGATGAAGGGTACAGTCTCTACGCATGGTTATTTTGTACTAAGCGGCCTGCTCAGAAGTTATTCTATTGATGCAAAAGGCAAAACACACATTATACAATTTGCGCCTGAACAATGGTGGATTTCTGACCGGAATGGTTACCTGTTTAATGAAGGTTCTGAGTTTTTTATAGACGCCATTGAAGCTACCGTTGCTGTAGTAATCCCCAAAAATTTCATAGACGATGCAGCGAAGCATGTGCCTTGCATGTATGATCTGAACAGCAATATTTTACACAACAGCATCCGTTTTATGCAAAAACGGATCAATATGTTACTCAGTGCAACAGCCGAGGAAAGATATCTCGATTTTATTAAACTGTATCCCAACCTTACCCTCAGGGTTCCTCAATGGATGATTGCTTCTTATCTGGGCATCACCCCGGAATCCCTAAGCCGGGTCCGTAAAGACCTTGCCCACAAACATTTCCACCCTTAATTTTCTTACCATACATCAATGTACAGGTCCAGCCCTGGCCGTAATTTTGTGTTGTATTATTAATCAATCAAAAATTAAAAATTATGGCAACTACAAAATGGGTATTGGACCCAACCCACAGCGAACTGCAGTTCAAGGTAAAACACTTAATGATTACCACCGTTACCGGCAAACTAAACGATTTCAGTGCTGAACTGGTTTCGCAGGCTGATGATTTTAATGATGCACAAGTTTCCTTTGAAGCAAAAACATCCTCTATAGACACAGGCAATACAGACAGGGACAACCACCTGAAAAGCGGCGATTTCTTTGATGCCGAAAAATATCCGGTTATTTCTTTCAAATCGACCGCTTTGGTTAAAGATGGCGATGATTATAAATTAACCGGTGAGCTGACCCTTAAAGAGGTAACCAAATCTGTGAAACTGGATGTGGAGTTTGGTGGAATTGCAACAGATCCCTGGGGAAATGTAAAAGCCGGCTTTACCTTAAGCGGAAAAATCAAAAGAACTGACTTTGGCCTGAACTGGAATGCGGCCCTGGAAACAGGAGGTGTCATGGTTAGTGAAGAAGTACGCATTATGGCAGAACTGCAATTTGTTAAACAAGCTTAAAACATCAATAAGAAATAAACAAGAGGCTTCCGGATCAATTACCGATTTCCGGAAGCCTTTTCTATAAGACAAACGGCATAAGCGACCACCCCCTCTTCTCTTCCAATGAAGCCCATTTGCTCATTGGTTGTCGCTTTAATGGAAATATCCTCCTGGGACATGTGGATCGCATCAGCAATATTTTTTTGCATTTGTGGAATATGGGGATTGATTTTTGGGGCTTCCAGGCACAGCATGGCATCAATGTTCCCAATTGACCAGCCCTTTTCATCCAGCAATTTTACCGTTTCCTGGAGCAGTAATATACTGCTGATCCCCTTCCATCTCGGATCTGTATTTTTGAAATGAAAACCAATGTCCCTCAGGTTTGCCGCCCCCAGCAGGGCATCGCAAATGGCATGTAGCAACACATCTGCATCAGAATGGCCATAGGCACCACTATGGTGCTCTAAATTCACCCCCCCAAGCACAAACGGATGCCCTTCCTTTAACTGATGTACGTCAAAGCCAAAACCTACTTTAATTTTCATGATTTTTTACACTAAACATAAAACCTGAAGCACCCCGCCGCAGGCATTGTGCCGCAAGTTAACACCACTGTCTCTATTTTCAAAGTATTCCATCTCTTTAAAGCTTTTGCGCATAACGACCGGACCACTGAAGAATTTTAGATCAAATGCCCTGCTTTCTAATAAATATTTTGGTGCATAATTCTTTTTTTATGTAATTTTAGCTGTTAGACTGCTAGGACTGTCTATATTTGAAGAAATAATTACCTACAATTCACCTCATATAATGCTCATATCAATCGACAAAATCTATTAATTCAAATTAATTCAAACCTACAGTGAATTGAATATTGCTGAAAGCAGTATCATAAGCCAAAAAATTATCCCGATGAAACCTGCTAAGCTGATCACCTACAAAATATAACAAACAAGCTTTGCAAGCTTCATGACCGTTAAAAACCAAAATTATATCCCGATGAAACAAGTGTACTTATATTCATTTTCCATTTTAATGACCATAACGCTGTTTACGGCATGCTCCTCTAAAAAAAGCGGGGTATCCGATAAAACAGGAATGGCCTATAACAAAAAGGAATATGGGGGCTTTCAGGTCAACAATAAGTTTAAAAGAGGACCAGGTCCCGGTCTGGTAGAAATAGAAGGTGGTGTTTTTGTCATGAGTGGCAGTGCAATTGATGCACCGGGACAGGAGCTTGGAAATTATAACCAGAAAAGGGAAACCACTGTTTCTTCCTTTTATATGGACGAAACCGAAGTATCCAACACCAACTGGCTCGAATACTTAGACTGGATCAGAAGAACTTATCCGGATGACCATGAGTATTATTACAATGAACTTCCCGATACTTTGGTCTGGAGAAGACCACTTTCTTATAACGAGCCTTACGTAGACAACTACCTTCGGCACCCGGCCTATGCAGATTATCCTGTGGTGGGGATTACCTGGGAACAGGCCAATCGCTATTGCGCATGGAGAACAGACCGCGTGAATGAAACCCTTTTACGGGAGCGTGGTTATATGACCTCTTTCAAAGATCTGAATGGGGGTGGTAAACCCGGCGCTGCAGTCGCTTCTTCACCAAGGCCAACAGAAGCTTTTAATACAGATGTATATTTAAACGGCCAATATGATGACAAGGGTAAAAAGGCGATGAAAGATTTAAGCCCGAATGCGAAAGCCGGAACTGCGGCAAACGGAAAAGGCCTGCCTACCCGTAATGTCCGACTGGAAGATGGTATTTTAAAGCAACCCTATCGTCTTCCGACAGAGGCCGAATGGGAATACGCAGCTCTGGGCCTGATCGGTAATACCCAATATGAAAACATTAATGCCAATAAAATATACCCATGGAACGGATTGGGCTTAAGCTCTGCTAAAAAAAGAACCCGCGGTTTAATTCTGGCCAACTTTAAAAGAACCAAAGGAGATTACATGGGTGTAGGTGGCGCACTGAATGATAAAGGTTCTATTACCTCCCCGGTCAGATCCTTTACACCTAACGATTTTGGCCTGTACAATATGGCTGGGAATGTTAATGAATGGGTTGCCGATGTGTATCGTCCAACGACTTTCGAGGCGGTTGATCCGTTAAACCCTTACCGCGGAAATTTCTACCAGGATAAAAAGGTGATGGATCCTTTAACCGGTAAAATATCCAAGGATAAATACAATAACCCGGTACTGGTTCCGGCAGTAAATGCAAAAAAACAAACCTGGGCAGAAAGACAGGCCGCAAACACGACTGCTGCTGCACTTGACTCTACGGCCAAAGCAAAAGCAGCATCTGCGACCTCTTATGCCGACCAGAGGGGCTACAGGGACAGAGAAAACGGACTCTACGGAGAGACTACTCTTGTGAACAACAAATCCAGAGTTTATAAAGGCGGTTCCTGGAATGACCAGGCGATTTGGCTGAATCCAGCGACAAGGAGGTTCCTGCAACAGGATGAATCTTCAGCCGACATCGGTTTCAGATGTGCCATGACCATGCTCGGTGCTTCAGAGATCAGCACGGCAGGAAAACCAGAATTCAAAGTAAAACCTGCAAAGAAATTTAAATCCAGATAAAAAGAAAGGGCCTTTTCAAATGAAAAGGCCCTTTCTTTTTTACAAGAACAATGATTTAGTTAAACCGCAGTAAAACCGCATTCTTTTCTACTTTATCCCCTTGTGCCACCTGCACCTTTTTCACTACACCATCCGTACTTGATTTAATAATATTTTCCATTTTCATGGCTTCAAGCACCAATAGGTTATCCCCTTTTTTAACCTCCTGTCCCTCTTCAACCAGCACCTTCAACACCAATCCGGGCATTGGGGCCTTAATTTCCAGCACCTTTTGCGAAGACAGGTTATCCATTCCCAGCTGTTTGAGCAACAAATCAAACTGGTCTTCAACCGCTACGGTATACATCCGGCCGTTTACCTTTATTTCGGTTGTTTTTTCTGCCTTATCCTGCGAAACAATTTCTACGTTATAAGATTTCCCCTGATAAAGAACATGACGGTGCCCGCCGGGTAAAACCGCAACATCTATCTGCAGGGCTTCACCATTTACTTTTAATTCCTTATGATCGGCTTCAATTTCGAAGTTATACTTATCGTTTACCTTTACCTTGTACATATCCTATTGCGTTAAAACATACTGTATTAAATTTGCGCCCATTTTTAGCGCCTCTGTTCTCTTTTCTTGTGTATCGGAAGGGTAAGTCCCATAATCCTCCCAGCCGTTCCCCAGATCGCATTCATAAGTGTAAAAACAAACCAAACGTCCTTTCCAGATCAAAGCAAAACCCTGGGGGCGCTTTCCATCATGTTCATGAATTTTTGGCAAGCCTTTAGGAAACTTATAGTGCTGGTTATATAGGGGATGATTGGCTGGCAATTCAATAAAGGACAACTCCGGAAACACCTTTTTCATTTCCCTTCTGATAAACTTATCCAGTCCATAGTTGTCATCGATGTGAAGGAAGCCCCCACCGGTTAGGTATTTTCTCAGGTTGCTTGCTTCCACCTCACTAAACACAACATTTCCATGGCCTGTAAGGTAAACAAAAGGATAATTAAACAACTCCTGGCTCCCGACCTCTACAACAGCATCTTCAGCATCAAAATTGGTTGAAAGTGATTGATTACAAAAACTGATCAAATTGGGTAATGCCGTCCGGTTGGCATACCAGTCGCCACCGCCACTGTACTTTAGCTTTGCCAGTTTATAAGTCGGCGGAATAAAGCTGCTGCATATAAAAAAGAAGAAAGGCAAAAGAAAAATGAACTTTAATCTCATCTGTTTAAATAATTCACTTCAAAACAGGCCGCAAGTGCTGCGGTTTCGGTCCTGAGCCGTGTATTACCTAAAGTTAAAGGTTTAAAGTCATTCTGCAAAGCCAATTGTATTTCGGCAGGGCTAAAATCCCCTTCCGGTCCAATCAGTATCAGGTAATTCCCATGGGGCCGGATCAGCTCCTGAATATATTTCCGGGGTTCGCCTGCTATACAATGCGCAATCATTTTTGATCCCGCAGTCGTTTTTTTGAGGAAATCACTTAAAGATAAGGCCGGGTTTAATACCGGATGATAGGCTTGCTGAGATTGTTTCACTGCCGAGGTAATCACCTTAAACAAGCGGTCCTCTTTGATTACTTTTCTTTCGGAACGCTCACAGATGACCGGTGTAATCTCGTCTATGCCTATTTCTGTTGCTTTTTCCAGAAACCATTCTATACGGTCAATATTTTTTGTGGGTGCAACAGCAATATTCAGGTGGTGGTTGCGCTTCTGGTATTCCTGCTGAACATGAATAATATTCAGGCCAACATTTCTTTTACTTTCTGAATGTATCTTAGCCTCATACAAAGTACCTCTTCCATCAATCAAAAAAACAACATCACCTATAGTTAAACGAAGTACTTTAGTGCAATGCCTGCTTTCTTCCTCATTTAAGGTATATTCTTTGACTTCAGGATAAAGGTCTGGGGTATAAAAAAGATGCATATCGAAAGAAATTAATGATTGTTAACCATATCTTCCTTATTCAATACCAGTTCGAGCTTTATGGTTTCAATATTTTGTTCGGTTTTCTTTAAAATCGTAAAAAGGTAACCATAACATTCTTCACTGTCCCCTACCTCGGGAATTCTTCCGAATGCATGGGAAACCAGGCCACCTACGGTATCAAAATCCTCATCTTCGGGAAGATCATGTGGTAAGTGTTCATTCACGTCATACACTGTCGCATAGGCATTAATGATAAATTCGGTATCGGAAACTTTCTCCACGTTTGGTTTCTCCTCATCGTACTCATCCTGGATCTCTCCCACAATTTCCTCTACAATGTCTTCCAGGGTCACCATACCGGCCGTACCACCAAATTCATCAATAACGATGGCAATCTGTATTCTTTTCTGCTGCAGTTCACTTAAAAGATCATTGATCTTTTTGGTTTCCGGAACAAAATAAGGTTTACGGATAATGTCCTGCAGGGTCCAGTCCTTATGGCTTGCCAGCAAAGGCAAAACATCCTTCGCATGAATGATTCCTATAATTTTATCAATGATGTCATCATACACCGGAAGACGGGAATAGCCCTCGGCAATGATCATTTCAATCACCTCTTCTTTAGGTGTATGAAGTTCGATACCGGAAATTTTGGTTCTTGGGACCATGATATTTTTGACCACACGCTCATTGAAATCAAATACATTTCTGATCAGCTCATGTTCATTGGTATCCAGCGCACCGCTTTCCTTCCCCTGGTCTAACAAATAATACAGCTCTTCTGTACTGTGGACAGCTTCGTGACCGCCGACCGTATTGATGCCAAAAGCTTTAAGGATCACATTGGCAAAACCATTGAGCAACCAGATAAAAGGGCGGAATACCACATAAAACAACTGCAATGGCAACGAAACAAACAAAGTTGTCGCCACCGGGCGCTGTATGGCAACCGATTTTGGGGCAAGTTCACCAAATACAATGTGCATAATGGTAATAAAACAAAATGCAATAATGGGCGCCGCAGTCTTTGAAAAAGAATCAATAAACTCCGGACTAGAACCCAAAACCGTTAGCAAATTATGCAAAAGATGCTCCATTACAGATTCTCCAACCCAGCCTAATCCAAGAGATGCCAAGGTGATACCCAACTGCGTGGCAGCCAGGTATCCATCCAAATGTTGGGTAATGTATTTAGCGATTTTCGCTACACGACTACCCGATTTAGCTTTAATTTCTATTTGTGATGCACGTACCTTTACGATTGCAAACTCAGCCGCAACGAAAAAACCATTCAGCACAACCAGAAAAAAGGTTAAAAATATCTGAAAGCCCATTAAGAATTGTCTCTAAATGTTTTATCGTAAAGCTCTATACTTTCCTGTATTACTTTATAGGCATATTTTACACCTAACAAATGTTCAATAGTTACATTTTTGTTTTCCAATGCTTTATAGTCCTGGAAAAACCTTACAATTTCCTTCATGGTGTGTGGAGGCAATTCAGAAATGTCGTTGATGTAATTTACAGACATGTCGTTTTTGGCCACTGCAATGATCTTATCGTCCTGCTCACCATTATCCACCATATGCATCACCCCGATTACTTTTGCTTCTACAATAGACAAAGGGTACACATCTACGGAACACAAAACCAGGATATCCAATGGATCGTTGTCGTCACAATAGGTTTGAGGAATAAAACCATAATTAGCCGGATACATTACAGAAGAGAATAATACCCGGTCCAATTTAATCAGATTGGATTCTTTGTCTATCTCATATTTTGCTTTTGATCCTTTAGGAATTTCAATAATTGCATTTACAAATTCAGGCAAGGTACTGCCCGGAGAAACGTTATGCCACGGATGGTGATCGTCTTTAGTCATTTTTTATTTATCAGTGTTTGTTGTATTGTCATTATTACCGGTTGTCACTTTCTTTCTCACAAATGCGATGATCAAAGGAATCGTGGTAATGATAATAAATCCAGTTATTATATATAATAGATAATGGTTAATTTCTTTCTCAAATTTCCTGCCTAAAAAATAGCCAAGCAAAGTTAAGGAGGAGATCCATAATAATCCACCTGCAATATTATAAAATGCAAATTTTTTAAAATCGAGCTTGACCACCCCTGCAAAGATGGGGGCAAAAGTCCTTACTATTGGCACAAAACGGCCCATAATAAGCGCAAAAGCGCCTTGTTTATGGTAATACTCCTCAGCTGCCTTCA
This sequence comes from Pedobacter nutrimenti, assembly GCF_003208655.1. GTDB lineage: Bacteria > Bacteroidota > Bacteroidia > Sphingobacteriales > Sphingobacteriaceae > Pedobacter > Pedobacter nutrimenti. The sequence continues at coordinate 111,048 of NZ_QKLU01000002.1, forward strand.
GGTATCTTTTTTTAAAGAAAAAGCTGTCTTTCCTGTCGTATAAAACCGGTCCGGTTTTTCTTCCGAACCAATAACCGGTAAAATTTCCTGCCACAGCTGCGACAAATAGTCCGCCGATCAAGACATAAATATTGACATCCAGTTTACCCGTAGCAACAAACATTCCCGCCAGAAAAAGGAGGTAATCCCCTGGCAAAAAAAAACCAAAAAACAGGCCTGTCTCTGCAAAAATCACAAATAACAATACGTAAAAACCGCCTCCCTTCAATAATTTCTCGGGATCAATGAAGTGCTGTAACGAATTCCAGAATTCCTGCATAGTTCAATTATTCGTAAAACTACAAATAATTATCAAGACAAGACCCTTATATCAGATTTAAAATTACCGAAGGATAAAGGCCTAATACAAGCGTAATGGCTACCGAAAGCAGCAAAACCACTTTGTATTGTACAGGAGTCTCCAGCACGATTTCTGAGCCCTCTTTAAAATACATGGCAACAATTACCCTGAAATAATAATAAAAGCCCACCAGTGCATTTAAAATTGCAAAGGCCACCAGATAAACCTGATATTCCGTCATGACATTCAGGAACATGACATATTTACCGATAAAACCGGCCGTCAATGGAATACCAGCCAATGACAGCATGGCAATAGTAAGGACCAGAGCGGCAAAAGGATTTCTTTTGGCCAGTCCGTTAAAGTTTTCAAAATTGTCGTTTCCGGTTTTCTGTTTAACCAAAATCAGGACCGCAAAGGCGATAATACTTGCAAAAGTATAGGCTGCAGCATAAACCAAAACATTATTTGCAGACCGGGACGTTAAAGCCACCAGCGAAAACAACAGATAACCCGCGTGTGAAATACTGGAATAGGCCAGCATTCTTTTGAAATTCTTTTGAAAAAGGGCTGTCACATTACCAATCAGCAAGGTCAGGAAAACAATCACCATCAAAGGCATCAGCCAGAAATCATGCAAAGGCGCAAATGTATCTGCAAACAAACGCAGGAAGGCCGCAAAGCCAGCAGTTTTAACCACTGTAGACATAAAAGAAGTGATCAGGCTTGGAGATCCCTCATACACATCTGGTGTCCAGAAATGAAAAGGTGCAGCCCCTACCTTAAAACTCAATCCAATCAGCATCAGGATAACGCCTGTATAAAACAAAGGAGATACCGAAGTATAATTTCCGACCAGGTATTTATTGATGGCATCGAGGTCAAAAGAGCCCGAAGCACCATAAATCAGCGTAATTCCAAACAATAAAAAGCCCGTAGAAAAGGCGCCCATCAGGAAGTATTTTAAAGAAGCTTCGTTGGAAGCAAAATTATTTTTTCTGATCCCTGCAAGGATATACAAACTCACAGACATAATTTCCAAACCGATGAACAGCATGGACATGTTTTTATAAGAAACCATAATTACAATACCGCAAAGTGCAAAAAGAATCAGGCACAGGTATTCGGCAATATTCTCACTGTCTTTGGCAAAGTAATTTTGAGTCAGCAACAGGATCAGCATTGTACCTATAATGGTCAGACCAGAAAAAGCCAGGGCAAAATTGTCCATCTGCATCATTCCATAAAACACCTGAGCGGTATTCCAGGAGCTGACAACAAAAACCAGGGAACCCAGCAGTCCAATAAGGGAAATAGGTAATAATGCTTTTTTAGCTTTAAACAAACCTGCATAAAGCACGACTAAAGCTGTAACCGCAATTGTTATAATGATATTCATTTCCTTAGTTTACCGATGTTAATTTTTGATTGACCTGTTCTATTAATTGTTGTACTGCAGCTTCAGATAAGTGAAGGACAGGTTTTGGATAAACCCCCAATATCAGGATCAATGCACAAATGATATATAAAACCAGTTTCTCTGAACCTTTAATATCCTTAAAACCGATGGTAAGTTCATTGGTTTTACCCAACATCACTCCCTGATACATTCTAAGCATATATACTGCGCCAAAAATGACCGTTAAGCCGGCAATCACCACTGCCCATATGTTGTATTGATAAATTCCGATCAACAATAAAAACTCTCCGATAAAGCCATTTGTTCCAGGTAAAGCAACCGTTCCAAATACAATAATCAAAAAAGTAATGGCCAATTGTGGTGCAACGCTTGCGATTCCGCCCAGATCTGCAATTTTATTGGTTTTCATGCGGTTAAAAATAATATCCAGCACAAAGAAAAGTCCGACGACGTTAATTCCGTGACTTAGCATCTGGATCATTGCACCTTGCATACCTTGCGTATTCAAAGCAAAAATACCGGCAGAAATCAATCCGACGTGGGCAATGGAAGAATAAGCGACCAGACGTTTTGCGTTTTTTTGAGTAAAAGCAATCAGCGAGGCATATACAATTCCAATAATGGAAAGAACAATGGCTGTTGTACCCCAATCCTGTACCCCATGAGGTACAATCGGTAGCAACCACCTGATCACGCCATAAATACCCATTTTCAGCATAATACCCGCCAAAAGCATCGTTCCGGTTGCCGGCGCTTCCGTATACGTGTCGGGCTGCCAGGTATGAAAAGGAAATACGGGCATTTTTATCGCAAATGCAATAAAGAAAGACCAGAAAATCCAGCCCTGTTGTGCAGCATCCAGGTTCAGTTTATAAAAGGCCTGGATATCGAAGTTGTGAAGCGGGTTCTGCAGATACAAATAAATGATACCCAGCAGCATGAATAAAGAGCCCGCAATGGTATACACAAAAAACTTCATGTTCACTTTAATACGATCTTTTCCACCCCATACCGCGCAGATAAAATAAACCGGGATCAGTGCTGCTTCCCATCCGATATAGAACAGGAAAGCATCCAGTGCGGTAAACACCAGCAACAACCCTGTCTGCATAAACAAAATCAGTGCATAAAAAGCATTTGCCCGTTTATAATCATGGCCATAGCTGGCAAGGATAATCACCGGGATCAGCAAATTGGTCAGCAATACGGTAATCAAACTAATTCCGTCAATACCTGCGTGAAAATTAATTCCCAGGTCCTGGATCCATGGATAGTTCAGTACAAACTGTGTACTTGCATCCGGTATAAAATTACAGGTCAGCACCGCTGTTAAAACCAGGGAGACAATTGCGGAAACCAAAGCGGCATATTTTGCTGCTTTTCCGGCAAATGCCGTCACTAAAGCGCCAGCCAGTGGTAGAAATATAAGAAGTATTAAAAGTTGTTCCATTATGTTTTCTTGAACGATCTTTTAGATAGATAAATAAGTATACAATAACAGGGAAATGATTCCGGCAACCATCATAAAAATATAGAAGCCCACATTTCCACTTTGCAATAAACGCAATCCTTTACTGGCCTCGGTGGTTCCCCAGCCTAAACCATTGACAATTCCATCCACTATTTTACGGTCTACGATTTTGTAGAAGAAAGCAGAAAATGCATCTAAAGGTTTCCTGATCACTGCATCATATATTTCATCAATATAGAATTTATGATAAGAAAGATTTTCCAGGACAGATCTTTTTGCTTCATCTGCCACAGGGACCTGATTTTGTTTGTTGTATTTTACATAAGCAAAACCAATAGAGATCAGCACGCCAACAACCGATATGGCCATTAGCATATATTCGGTTGCATGGTCTGGTGCTTCCGCATGATGGCCGATCACAGGGCTTAACCATCCCGACAACCAATGATGCCCCCCCAGGGATTCCGGAACACCAATAAAACCACCTATTGCAGATAAAACCGCCAATACAATTAATGGAATGGTCATGCTGGCAGGAGATTCATGAATGTGTTCCTGGGCATGGTGGGTTCCCCTGTACTTTCCGTAAAAAGTCAGGTACAGCATTCTGAACATATAAAAAGCTGTTAAAAATGCTGTAAAAACGCCAATGGCCCAAATGATTTTATTCGATTCATAAGCATGCGCCAGGATCTCGTCTTTTGAAAAGAAACCCGAAAATGGAGGTAAACCTGAAATGGCAATGGTACCAATGAGCATGGTCCAGAAAGTAATCGGTAATTTTTTACGTAAACCGCCCATATGTCTCATGTCCTGCTCATGGTGCATGGCATGAATGACCGATCCTGCGCAAAGGAACAACAATGCTTTGAAAAAGGCATGGGTAATCACGTGGAAAAACGCACCATCATAAGCGCCTACCCCCAAACCTAAAAACATATAACCCAATTGCGACACGGTAGAATAGGCCAGGACTTTTTTAATGTCCGTCTGCGTAATTGCAATCAGGGCGCCCAGTACAGCAGTAGCGAGTCCGACGATCGCGATCAGGTGCTGGATAACAGGTGCCAGATCAAATAAAACACTTGAGCGGGCAATCATATAGATACCTGCTGTAACCATTGTTGCCGCGTGGATCAGCGCAGAAACCGGAGTTGGTCCGGCCATCGCATCCGGCAGCCAGGTAAACAAAGGAATTTGTGCAGATTTACCGCAGGCCCCGATAAACAAACATAAAGTAATCAATATGATCGTGGCATGACCAGGCATCAGCTGGGCAGCCTGAGGAAATACTTTAGAAAATTCTACACTTCCAAAAGTGGTAAAAATTAAAAATACGGCAATCAGAAAACCCAGGTCACCAATACGGTTCATGACAAAAGCTTTTTTAGCTGCAGAAGCATAGCTACTATTAGTAAACCAGAAACCGATCAGCAGGTAAGAACACAAGCCCACCCCTTCCCAGCCAATGAACATGACAATATAATTTGATCCAAGGACCAATAGCAACATGAAGAAAATAAACAGGTTCAGGTAACTGAAAAATTTTCCGAAACCTTCATCGCTGTGCATATAACCAATAGAATATACATGGATCAGAAAACCAACCCCTGTAATGATCAGCAGCATAATGCTGCTTAGCGGGTCCACCAGAAAAGAAAGCGGGATGTGCAGGCTTCCGGCACTGATCCAGTCAAAAAGAAAGATCTCATGTGACTTATTTGCATCCGCACCCAATGCAAAGAAAATACCAACACTAATGGCAAAGGAAATGAAAATCACAGCGCTTCCAATAAACCCGATCAGGTTTTTTGATAATGTATTCCTTCCAAGACCATTAATAATAAAGCCTAAAAGAGGAATCAACGGAACCAGCCAAACTAAATCTATCATTTTATAATTCTATACTTTAATAATTACCACTTAAGGCGATTCAATACATTAATATCCGTTGACTGGGTATTCCGGTAAACCATCACGATGATACTCAGTCCTACAGCAACCTCGGCAGCAGCCAGGGCCATAATAAAAAACACAAAAACCTGTCCCGAAGGATCGTTATTGTGCACAGAAAAAGCCGTTAACAATAGGTTCACTGCATTCAGCATCAGTTCCACCGACATAAAAATCACAATGGCGTTTCTGCGGGTCAATACCCCGATTACCCCAATGGTGAAAATAATTGCACTGAGCCATATGTAATGGTTCAAGGGCACTCCCTGTAGTTCTTGCGTTAAATGCTCCACTATACTTTTTCTTTTTTAGTTAACAATACCGCCCCGACCATTGCTGTCAGCAATAAAATTGAAGACAATTCAAATGGCAGCATAAACGGCCCAAATAATTCCTTGCCCAGGTTTTTAACCAGTCCAAGGTCAGGATTTTTCAATATTAAAGGATTTGAAATAGCAGTGGCCTTTAAAGAGCCCACCAGGGTCACCACCAGGCAGCAACCTGCAATAATACCCACCACCTTAATCAGGTTAGATTTAGAGGGCTCGTTGTCTTTGTTCAAATTGAGCAGCATGAGCACAAAAAGGAACAAGACCATAATGGCGCCCATGTACACAATAAAGTTCACCACCGCAAGAAACTGCGCATTCAGCAGAATATAATGAACCGTGAACGTAAAGAAGGTTACGATCAGATACAGCACACTATGCACCGGGTTCTTTGAAAAGATCACCATCAGTGAAAAGAAAATGCTTAAAGCTGCTACGACATAGAATACAGATGTACCCATTTATTATTTTTTTTAAAGCCGTTTAAAAGCGACAAATGTATTAAACTGTTTATACTAAAAGGCCAGAGGCCATTTCTTTATTTTTTTTCCAGAGGTGCTTCCACCAATTTATCTTTCCCGTAAATGAAATCTTTACGCAGGTAATCCGCAGGAACAATCGGTCCATCCAGATAAATGGCTTCTTTAGGACATGCTTCCTCACACAAACCACAGAAAATGCAGCGCAGCATATTGATTTCATATACAGAAGCATATTTTTCTTCTCTGTACAATGCTTTCTCTTCCGGTTTGCGTTCTGCAGCAATCATGGTAATGGCTTCTGCAGGACAAGATAAGGCACACAGTCCGCAGGCGGTGCAGCGTTCCCTGCCGTCCTCATCTCTTTTCAGGGAATGCATGCCCCTGAAATTTGTAGAGAACTCCCGCTCTACCTCCGGATACCTGATGGTCGCTTCTTTTTTGAAAAAGTGACTGATGGTAATTGACATTCCCTTTGCAATAGCAGGCAGATACATGCGCTCTGCCAGCGTCAATGGTTTTTGTTCAAGTACTTTCTTCTTACTGGTTAATGGTTCCATTAAACCTCCTCTATGCTAAATTCACAAATGTGAATGGTTAAAACTTCTCTAAAAATGCAATCACAATACCTGTGATGATAATATTCGCAATGGCCAAAGGAATCAGCACCTTCCAGCCTAAATGCATCAACTGATCGTAACGGAAACGCGGAATGGTCCAGCGAACCCACATAAAGAAAAAGATGAATGCAAATATTTTTGCAAAAAACACAGCAGTACCAAAAAGCGGTGCCCAGGTTGGCCCAAGCAACTGCGCCATAAAATCCATTCCCGGATAGTTATAGCCCCCAAAATAAAGGGTTGCCATTACTGCCGAAGACACAAACATATTGATATATTCCGCAAACAGGTAAAAGCCCAGTTTCATGGAAGAATATTCTGTATGGTAGCCACCGATCAGCTCGGTTTCACATTCCGGCAAATCGAAAGGGGCACGGTTAGTTTCGGCAAAAGAACAAACCATAAAGATAAGGAAACCCAGTGGCTGATAAAGTACATTCCAGTGCCAGCCATGCTGTTGTTCTGTAATCTCTTTTAAACTCATCGTACCGGTAACCAGCAATAATGCAATAATGGACAGGCCCATTGCAATTTCATAACTGATGTTTTGTGAAGCCGCGCGAATAGCCGACAATAAAGAATATTTATTGTTGGATGCCCATCCACCGATCATTACACCATAGACCCCAAGGGAAACCACCCCAAAAATGTATAAAATACCCACATTAATGTCCGTTACCTGCAAGGGGATCACTTTGCCCCCAATGGTCATTGCCGAACCCCAAGGAATCACAGCGGTTCCGATACAGGCCGTTAACATGGCAAGCCCTGGCCCAACCATAAATAACCATTTACTGGAGTTGGCAGGCACTATCTCCTCCTTCATGAACATTTTAACCCCGTCAGCAAGCGGTTGCAAAATACCAAAAGGGCCTGCCCGGTCTGGTCCCAAACGGTCCTGAAGAAAAGCAGCAACCTTTCTTTCGGCATAAGTAGAATACATCGCAATCAGAAGGCTAATTCCGAAAATGATCGCGACAAGTATAAATTTTTCTATAACAAACGAGATATCCATTAGAATTTGCTGGTTTTTTCTAGTTCTATTTTATTGGCATGCTGCAATTTAGGATTATCCTGAATCACTGGCAAAGGCTTTAAAGTATCGTAATGATTTGAAGAAATTACGGAAGTATCGCTCACTGCTGTAGGATGCTCAATCACCCAGTCTGCTGTTTTTTTCTTATCAAAACGGCAGGTATTACAGATAAACTCTTCCACCTCTCCGTATACGTCCTTACGGGCAGTTACACGAAGTACATCTTCACCCTTATACCATAGGGTGACCTTTCCGCTGCAGGTCGGGCAATCCCGGTGTGCATCAATCGGTTTGGTAAACCAGACTCTGTTTTTAAAGCGGAAAGTTTTGTCTGTCAATGCACCAACCGGGCAGACATCAATCACATTTCCGGAAAAATCATTGTCCACAGCGGTTTGTATATAAGTGGAAATTTCAGAATGGTCCCCACGGTTTAAAATACCATGTACCCTTTTATTGGTGATCTGATCTGCTGTAAATACACAACGGTAGCATAAAATGCACCTGTTCATGTGCAGTTGGATCTTATCGCCAATGTCTATGCGCTCAAAAGTACGGCGCTCAAACTCATATCTTGTTTTTTGTAGACCATGCTCGTAACCCAGGTTCTGCAGGTCGCACTCTCCGGCCTGATCACATACCGGACAATCCAGCGGATGGTTAATCAGCAGCATCTCCACAACGCCACTGCGTGCTTCGAGTACTTCAGGGGAAGTAATGTTCTGCACCTCCATTCCGTCCATGACCGTGGTCCGGCAGGAAGCCACCAGTTTTGGCATCGGTCTGGGATCTTTTTCAGAACCCTTACTCACTTTAACAATACAGGTACGACATTTACCGCCGCTACCTTCCAGTTTGGAATAATAGCACATGGCAGGAGGCACGATATCCCCTCCGATTTGCCTTGCAGCATTCAGTATCGTTGTACCGGGTTCTACTTCAACAGTTATCCCGTCTATGGTTACCTTAACTTTATCACTCATTGCTAGAGATATCTTTATTTTTCAGTACTCACTTCCACTTTCGCAATCGGCTCCGCATAATTTGCCAGGCCATAATTGGTGTCCAGGCATTTGACCGGCTCTTTAACATGCCATTCAAACTCATCTCTGAAATGCCTGATTGCACTTGCCACAGGCCATGCAGCTGCATCACCGAGCGGACAAATGGTATTCCCTTCGATCTTTTTGGAAACATCCACCAAAAGATCAATATCACTCATTTTACCATGTCCGTATTCCAGCCTGTGCAGAACCTTTTCCATCCAGCCTGTACCTTCACGGCAAGGAGAACACTGTCCACAGCTTTCATGATGATAAAAACGGGCAAAATTCCAGGTATTCCTAACGATGCACTGATCTTCGTCAAAGGCAATAAAACCGCCTGAGCCCATCATCGTACCTGTTGCAAAACCACCTTCTGACAAAGATTCATAACTCATTAACCTTGGCTCGCCATTGGCCAGTTTCAGGGTTAAATTGGCGGGAAGCACTGGGACAGAAGACCCTCCGGCAACCGTAGCCTTCAGTCTTTTGCCATTGGCAATACCACCGCAATATTCATCAGAATATATAAATTCTTCGACCGGCAGGCCGAGTTCAATTTCATACACACCCGGTCTGACCAGATTACCAGAAGCAGAAATCAGTTTGGTACCTGTGCTACGCCCTATACCTATTTTTGCATATTCTTCCCCACCATCATTGATGATTGGTACCGTTGCGGCAATGGACTCTACATTGTTCACCACCGTAGGACAGCCATACAGACCTGCAATTGCCGGAAAAGGAGGTTTAATCCTTGGATTTCCCCTTTTACCTTCCAGTGACTCCAATAAAGCCGTTTCCTCGCCGCAAATGTAGGCCCCGCCACCTGGCTGAACATATAATTCCAGGTCATAACCTGAACCTAAAATATTTTTACCCAGAAAACCTGCGTTTTTGGCTTCTGCAATTGCCCTTTCCAGAATACGGATCTGAGGCATCATTTCTCCCCTTACATAGATATAAGAAGTTTTTGCCCCAAGCGCAAAACTCGAGACAATCATCCCTTCAATCAAAGCATGAGGGATATAAGTCATCAGGTACCGGTCCTTAAATGTTCCCGGTTCTGATTCATCCGCATTACAGACCAGGTAACGTGGAACGCCTTCGGGTTTAGCCAGAAAGCTCCATTTCATTCCTGTTGGGAATCCTGCTCCACCCCTGCCGCGCAAACCAGATTTTTTCACTTCTTCCACAACCTCATCTGGGGTCATTTTTAAAGCTTTCTCTACAGCGCGGTAACCACCTTTTTGGCGGTAGACATCAAAAGTATTGATGCCGGGTACGTTGATATGTTCTAATAATAGTTTACGAGCCATTATTTTTTGCGTAAGTCCTCTATTAAATCGTCTACCTTTTTCTCATCAAGGTTCTCGTAGAAAGTGTATTCAGGTCCAATCTGTAAAACCGGGCCAAATCCACAGGCTGCAAGGCACTCTACCCCTCTCCAGCTGAATAAACCATCGGAGGTCACCTCTCCTTCTTTTACACCCAGTTTCTGCTCGATATGCTCCATCAGTTTTTCTGCACCCACCAGGCAGCAAGGCCCGGTACGGCAAACTTCCAATACATATTTTCCCTGAGGCTTTAAAAAGTACATGGTATAAAACGAAGCCACTTCATAAACCTCAATGTCCTGAATATCCAGATAAGCTGCAACCTGGTCCATGGCAGAAGTACTTAACCAGCCAAATTCGGCCTGTACCTCATGCAGGATAGGCAACAAAGCAGATTTCTGCTTTCCTTCAGGATATCTTTTTACAATTTCATCGAACTTTTCTGTTAAAGCCGCTGAAAATTCCACAGGTTGTTGTTCTTCTACTCTAAGCATCTAATTCTCCTGCTATAATATTCATACTACTCATATTGATAATCGCATCTGAAAGCAGCATGCCCTCACTCATATGAGCAAACATTTGATAATTGATAAAGCTTGGACGTCTAAAATGCAAACGGTAAGGTGTTCTTCCGCCATCATTGATCAGGTAAAAGCCCAGTTCTCCGTTTCCGCCTTCAACCGCATGATAAACTTCTGCTTTAGGTGCATCGATCTCTCCCATCACAATTTTAAAGTGATAGATCAAAGCCTCCATATTGTTGTATACTTCTTCTTTCGCAGGCAGGTAAAAATCCGGAACATCTGCATGGAAAATACCGGCAGGTTCTTTTTTTAATTTTTCCAGGGCCTGCTCAATCAGACGGACACTTTGCCACATCTCCTCGTTGCGGACCAGGTAACGGTCATAAATATCACCACTGGTCCCTACAGGCACTTCAAAATCAAAGTCCTGGTAAGAGGAATAAGGTTCACTGACACGGACATCATAGTCTACCCCGGTAGCCCTTAATAAAGGTCCGGTCCAGCTATAGCTCAAGGCTGTTTCAGCAGGCACCCTAGCCACACCAGCTGTCCGGTCTATAAAAATCCGGTTTCTGTTCAGCAGGCTCTCAAATTCTTTCAGCGCAACAGGAAATTCTTTCAGAAACTTATTGATTTTCGCAAAAGCAATATCATTAAAGTCCCTTTCAAAACCACCGATACGACCAATATTTGTTGTTAAACGCGCGCCGCAAACTTCTTCAAAAATCTCATAAATATGCTCCCTGAACTGGAAAAGGTACAGGAAGGTTGTCGTTGCCCCGGTATCCTGAGCAATGATTGTATTACAAATAATATGATCAGCGATCCTGGACAACTCCATAACGATTACCCTTAAATAATCGACACGTTTAGGCGTCTGGATATTCAGCAGTTTTTCTACCGTCATGTGCCAACCCATATTGTTAATGGGCGAGGAGCAGTAGTTCAAACGGTCTGTTAAAGGCGTAATCTGATAAAACGGCCTGTGTTCTGCAATTTTTTCAAAAGCACGGTGAATGTAGCCTATTGTGGAAACCCCACTTACAATCCTTTCCCCGTCCAGTTGAAGGACATTCTGAAATACCCCGTGCGTGGCTGGGTGTGTTGGGCCCAAATTGAGGGTGACCAGTTCACTCTGAGGATCGTTATCTGTATATACCGGCTGATTGTTCATATGTTCTTATCTACCAAAGTATTCGTCTTTTTTATCAACTCTGTTTGGGTCTTCTAATGGATATTGTTTTAACATTGGGTGTACACCAAGATCATCCATATTCAAAATTCTTCTCAGGTCCGGATGACCCTCAAATTTAACCCCAAAAAAGTCATAAGTTTCTCTTTCCATCCAGTTTGCTCCCTTCCATAAGGAAGTTGCGGTTGGAATGGTTGGGTGATGTTCATCGATGAACACCTTAACCCTGGTCCTTACCTTATTGCGCATGCTGTGCAAATGGTAAACCACTGCAATAGCCTGTTTTTTTTCCGGGTAATGTACCGCAGTGATGTCAGTCAGAAAATTAAAATCGGCTGCCGCATCTTCCTTTAAAAATTTCAGGACATCAAGAATCACATCTTTACTGGTGGTAAAGGTCAACAGGCCATAGGGCTCATTAATTCCAGTGATCTTTTCGCCGAAACGGTTGCCAAGCAATTGGATCAGTTCCTGATTTTTACTTTCTTCCATTATAGTATTCCGTAAGAGGCCAACATTTCTTTATACTGATCTGAATTCCTTCTTCTGGAGGATTCATTTCTCACCAATTCCTGAATTTTACCAAAACCATCCAGAATGGCTTCTGGTCTTGGAGGACATCCAGGCACATATACATCAACAGGAATAATCTCGTCAATTCCCTGCAAAACAGAGTAAGTATCAAAAATACCCCCACTGGAAGCACAGGCACCCACCGCCATTACCCAACGGGGTTCGGCCATTTGCAGGTATACCTGTTTTAATACCGGGGCCATTTTTTTTGCAATGGTTCCCATAACCATTAAAAGATCTGCCTGACGGGGTGAAAAACTTAACCGTTCGGAACCAAAACGTCCGAAATCATAATGCGAACCCATTGTTGCCATAAACTCAATTCCGCAGCAGGAAGTTGCGAAGGGCAATGGCCATAAAGAATGGGAACGTGCCAGGCCGATAACCTTATCTAAAGAGGTGGCGAAAAAGCCAGATCCTTCAATGCCTGGAGGCGCGTTTACTATATTGATGTCACTCATGATATAAACAAAAAGGTTCATTCCGATAAAGAATGAACCACAAATTTACAATATTTTAGAAGGAAATGGCCGCAGCCACTGCATTTAGAACCAATCTAAATAATTAGTTCCAATCCAATACTTTTTTCTTTAAAACGTAGATAAAGCCAAGCAATAAGGTCCCCATAAAAATGAACATTTCGATCATTCCTGTAGCACCCAGCTCCCTGAAATTCACGGCCCATGGATACATAAAAATAACCTCTACATCAAACAGTACAAATAAGATTGCCACCAGGAAATACTTAATAGAGAAAGGCTGACGTGCATTACCCACCACCTTAATACCGGCTTCAAAAGTAGATAGTTTATCTTCGGTCTTTCTTTTAGGACCAAGGTAATGTGTGGCAATTAATGTTGTCACCACAAAGCCAAGGGCTACAACGACCTGAAATATAATGGGAAGAAAATCCGAAGGTATACTCTGCGTTTCCATAAAATCTATTTTGCACAAAATTAAAAGAAAAAGGCAGGATAACAACCCTGCCTTTTCAATTATCATTAATTTATATTGATTATTTTTTCTTGATTGGTCCTTTTGGCTTTGCGGCCGGAGGTGCAGTCAGTGATTTTAAGCCATCCAAAGCTGTTGGGTTCTGAGGATCAGTCGTCAAAGCTTTATTAAAATATTCTTTTGCTTTTTCTTTATCTGTATTGTAATAGAAAACACCAATACTTGCATTTGCTTCAGCTAATTTTTTTGCGCTTGCAGCAGCAAGTTCAGGTTTATCTACAGTAACCTTTTTAATAAAGGCTTCAAAATAAGGAACCATCAAACCTTTTGGATTAGCCTGGTCGTCCAACTGTGTATTGATTCTTCCTCTCCATAAATAAGCATCAGCTGTTTCAGGAGACAATTGGATTAATTTTGCAATCGCAGTATCTGCTTTTACCAAAAGATCCTTAGATGGGTTCTTTTTAGCATTCAAATCATTGGCATATTGAAAATATCTTGACAACCCGTCAAAGTAGTAGCTATATAATACACCTTTAGCATTAGGAGCTGCTGCAATGACCTTATCATAAACATCAGCTGCTTTAGCATATTTTTTTGTATCATAATAAGCTTTTGCAACTTCTGCCAATGCCTCCACATTTGTAGAATCCAATTGAACAGCTTTACTGATGTTTTGTAATGCTAAACTATCATTACCAGCCTGTAATTGTGCTTTACCTAAATACAGGTAATCTGAAGAAACAATACGGGAAGGATCTTTTACTTTTGCAAAAAAGTCATTCATATATTGTAAACTCTGAGGATAGTTTTTATTCTCAAATGCAGAATATCCACGCATCCTTAACACAACAGGTGCTTTAGGATCATTTGGACTTACAGAGGCCAGCTCAGCAGTTACCTGCTCTAAAGTTTTATAATCTTTAGCATAGAAAAGGAACTGTGCGTAACGCAATTTAGACTCAAATGATTTATCAGTCAAATCCAGATACTTTCTGTAGTTTTCCAGTGCCAGTTTGGCTTTAGCGTCAAAATTTGCAGGCTCAAAGTTTGCCCATTGCATATAAAGCTCGGCAATTTCCCGGTAAGCAGGACCATAATTAGGATCCTTTGCAATAGCCTCTTTTAAACGTTCTTCCGATTCAGGAAATGCCCTGGATTCTTTATACATCCGGCCAATCTGAACAGTTGCCCTTAAAAGATTCTCATTGATATTTAAAGCCCTCATGTAATTTTGAAGTGCTTCAGAGTTTTTCTTTTGTACGGCATAAAAATCACCTAATGCCAGAAAAGTTTCAGGGTCTTTATCATTTGGATCCAGCTCATCTGCTTTTTGCAAATAAGGAAGTGCTGATGTAAAATCCGGTTTCGGAGCAGCTACATAGGCCTTTCCAATGTACAGCGAAGGAAGATAGTCTTTCTTTGAAGCAACTTCAACCGCTTTATCAAAGTTTGTTTTTGCTGAAGCGGCATTGTTCGTAGCCAGGTCTGCCTCTCCAAGTCCAATGTAATTTAATGAAAATTTAGGATCAGCAGCGATACCTTTAGTAAAAACCGCTCTTGCAGAATCCACATAATCGGTACGCAGGTACACCTCACCAAGGCTGTAATAATTTTCACCCTTACTTGCCTGAGAATTTACAAGCGCTTTTAGCATAGAAGTCGCTTTCTGGTACTGTTCGGCATCTATTGCCTTTTTTGCATCATTTAAACTCTGAGCAAAAGAGGCAGAACCCATCACTACTAAACCTAAACCTAAGGTTATTGCTTTCTTTGTCATTTTCATGGTTCGTCTATTGTTTTTTAATTGCTATGAAGCGTGCTTACGCAGGTTTCATGGTTCGTCTATTGTTTTTTAATTGCTATGAAGC
>NZ_QKLU01000002.1:126284-782639 GCF_003208655.1 Pedobacter nutrimenti
CGCAGGTTTCATGGTTCGTCTATTGTTTTTTAATTGCTATGAAGCCGCTTACGGCTTAACCCCTATTTTAAAAAGCCATGAAGCTACAAAAAAACTTCATGAATCAAAATAAATATATAATTCAGTTTCAATTCTTTAAATTGAAATCCCTCGATACAATTTTATGTGGCCCCAATCCAGACTTCAGTACAATTAATTGTCCGCGCTGGCTTACCAACCAATTTGCAAAACCTGTGCCTAAACCCTCTTTACCCTCTGCATTTATAATATAAATATTCCGGAGAAAAGGATAAACGCCACTGATCAGGTTTTCCTGTACAGGTTTGTAATAAGCATCATCCCCTTTTTTTCCTTTCACATTCTTTACGCCCAGCATCTTTATGTTTTCTGTATGGTCAGCTGGTTCACTGTAACGTTTAATCAGCCAGTTGATGCCCACTACCCCGATATAACCTTTATTTTCCGAAACATACTTAATTACATCCTTATTGGTATTCAAGGTATACACCCCTTTCTTAGGAATCTCCTTTACCTGGGCCAGATCTTTAAAGTACCGGATGGTGCTCGAGTAAGCATTATCAAAGACCAGGTTCTTTACACCTGTGGAATTTCCCTTCATAATGGAGATAATCTCATCAGCTGTAATGGTGGAGTCTGCATTTTCCTTACTTGTAATCAAGGCAATCCCGTCTATGGCAAACCTGGACGTGTAAACCGGAATACTTTTTTTGGTATAGACCTTTTCTTCATCTGCCGTTAACATCCTTGACAACACCATGACCCGCACACTATCTTTTAAAAAGGTAGGGAGTATCTTATTCTCATTACCCGGGATTACCGTAAAATGGGCATCCGGATAATCAGAAGTAAAGATCTCAATCTGGTCTGCAATAATGTTATTGAAAGATTCATCCACCAGGATATCTGTATGCCCGGTTGTCCTGGACTGAACGGATTCAGCCTGCGGCGTTTTTTTATTTTTGCAGGAAGCAAAAACGACCAGCAACATCAATATAAACCCCAGGTGTTTCATGTAGATCTCTTAATTGTCTTTTTGATTAATTAAACGGTAAAAGCGGATTACGGCATAAACCATAAGTAATAATCCAAGTAATATTCTGTACTTACGGGATATTACTTCCTCGTTGATTGGAAATTCTTTCCAGAAAATCAGGGAGGCTCCTAAAATGATGTAGAACAGGAACATAACCAGCCCTAAAATAAACAGAAATCGCTGTTGAGGCGATTTCTGTTTAAAAAAATTGAAGTCAATCATTTATAAATACTATTGACCTGATAAAGTAAAGCTGATTGGAATGTTGTATTTAACACGAACCGGTTTACCATTCTGAATACCAGGAGTCCAACGTGGACTTGCCTTTAATACCCTTACGGCTTCCTCATCCGTACCACCGCCTAATTTACGGTCAACATGGATGTCAGTTAAATCACCATTTTTTTCTACCACAAAAGATAAGAATACTTTACCCTGAATGTTGTTTTCAGCAGCCATCGGAGGATATTTTACCGCTTTACGCAGATAAGCGTAAAACTTGTCCATACCGCCCGGGAAGCCTGGCTGAGTTTCAATACTTACGAAGTCATAAACTTTAGTATCTTCTACTACAGCTGCTTGTTTCGGACCATTTCCAACAGGGGCTGCAACAACGATGTCTGCATCCGGATCTCCGGCTATGGTTTTCTGACCAGGGTCAGCTTTTTTCAAATCTTCAATCTGAGGTGGTTGTTCATCACGCACCAGGTTATCCGGCTTTACAATAGGAGGAGGAAACTTAACCTGATCCTGTTTTGGCGGCGGAGGCTCTACCGGTGGCGGCGGAGGGGTATCCGGGTTTACCGGTGGTGGTGGAGCAACTGTTACCTCTACTTGTTTAACAACCTCTTCCTCAGGAAGCGCACCTTTTATCAAAGAGATAATTTTAGGCGACACGAACAGTAAGATAAATACTGCTGAGGCATAGAATAAAGACTTGGTTGTGTTTGAAGAGTTTTGCCTGCGAAGCTGGTAAGCCCCGTAGCTTTTGTTTTTCTGATCAAAAACAACATCAAGCCATTCCTTCCTGAATAAATCTATTTTAGAACCGAACATTGCTTTAATGTTTTAATGTTAAAATTATATTATAAAATTCCATTTTTCTTCATGAAATCTTTTTCTGCATCCGTGATGTTTTCATCATCAATTGCTGGTGCTGCAGTAATCTTGGTGATGTTTAACTCATCCATAATATTAACAAAGTTTTCATAACTCGCACCTGATGTAGGTTTAATTACGACAACCAGTGTTTTCTTAGGATCGTTATTATTCATATCCGCTACTTTCTTTTTATTGGCAAGTATGGATTTTCTAATGTCACCATAACCTTCAATATTAGGTTGGCTTTTTCCAGCCTCCCCCATATACCAGGCCACTTTGTTGTTTTTACCCAGCAGGATGGTCATGGTCTGGGAAGCACGCAGTTCAAGCCTGTTCTCATCCTTAACATCCTTATCCGGCTTTGCAATGTCCATTGCAATTGGCTTCGAAAGGGAAGTGGTAAGCATGAAGAAGGTAATCAGCAGGAAGGCAAGATCCACCATCGCAGTTAAATCTACTTTGGTACTGGCTTTCTTACTTCTGACTTTACCGCTTCCTTTTTTACCGCCCCCGCTGGAGGTATCTAATTCTGCCATTGTCTATTTTATTTAGCACCGCCTGCGGCAGTTGTAATTAAACTAAATTTGTTAATTTTTTGTTTTTGAAGAATATCAACAATTTTTTTGATTACTGGATACTCTTCTTTAGCATCACCTTTGATACTCACACGCATTGCAGTGGAATGCAATTCCGCTACCGCTTTACGGGAGTTCAGGATCCAGTCAGCCAGCTGATTGTTCAGGGAATCCGTAGGGATACCTGTTTGCAGACCTGATTTATCCCTGGTGGCCTGATCGTTCATCATGATGAACTGTTTAAGGTTCTGGATTGGAACACCAAAGGATTGGATAACGCCAAAACGTTCTCTTTCCTGTGGGGTAAAGCTGATTTTATACTGCTCTCCCATTTTGTCCAGCGTAAGCATTTTTACGTCTTTTCCAGCGACCTCATAAAAGACCTTGCCTCTACCGATCGACAGCTTTGCAATGTCCACATCCGGAACCGGGATCTTATAGCTCGAAGCCGGAAGTTTTATATCCAAAGGATCAGGCTGGCGTGCTGTTGCTGTTAATATAAAGAAAGTCAGTAATAGGAAAGCTACGTCGCACATGGCGGTCATATCAATCGAAGTACTCTTTCTTTTAACCTTTGCTCTTGGCATAATTTTTAAAATTACTTATGTTTTATACTAATGATGTTAATTCTTCCGGTTTTCCATAAAGCCGGTAAAAAAAAATTCATTATTTCTTATTTATGCGTAGAAGCATAAGTTTGGATGATGCTGAAACCGGCTTCATCAATTGCATAAGTCAATTTATCAATTTTAGAAGTTAAGATATTGTACATGATGATCGCAATAGTAGAAGTACAGATACCAGTGGCCGTGTTGATAAGGGCCTCAGAGATACCACTTGCTAATGCTGCCTGATCCGGAGCTCCAGATGTAGCCAAACCACCGAAGGCCTTGATCATACCTGTTACTGTACCCAACAGACCTGTTAATGTACCTACAGAAACTAATGTTGCAACTACTGTTAAGTTTTGCTCTAACATAGGCATCTCTAAAGTTGTTGCTTCTTCAATGTCTTTCTGAATTGCTAAACATTTCTGATCTGTATCCATGTTCGCTTCAACTTCCATCTCACGGTATTTTTTCAAACCAGATTTGATTACGTTGGCAACTGAACCTTTTTGTTTATCACACTCAGCCATAGCAGCTTCGATGTTGTTACCGCTTAAAAGGCTTTGGATTTTTTTGATGAAAGCATCAAGGCTACCTGATCCTGTCGCTTTGCTGATCACAATAAAACGTTCTACAGAGAATACAAATACCATTAAAAGCATACCCATAAGGATCGGTACGATAACCCCACCTTTGTATGCCATACCTGCGTAATTACCTACTTTAGGAACAGTGGTGTGCAAATCAGGATCTGCTCCGTCAACGAAATTTCCCCTATCACCCAATACAAATTTGTAAAGGCATATCCCGATAATAATACAAATAGGGATCACTAAAGTCGCGAATAAATTAGAAGCTGAAGAGCTTTCTTTTGTAACTGTTGTTGGTTTTGGTGCGTTTGCCATTTTTTGTTAGTTTTTTAGTTCTTAGTACTTTGTTTTTTTTTAAAATTAGATAATTATTCTATAATACACACAACGACTAATATACACAATTGTTGCTGTAGCAAATTTATAACTTTGAATCTTAATTCAACATTAAATTATCAATACCTATAAATTCGTTACGCTTGCGTATTTCCCCTTTAGCAGAAGCATATATTAAAAAAGATTGCCCCTATTAAGAGACAATCTTTCACAATTAAAACTAAAAAAAAAATCAAATGCAAATTTTTAACTAAAAAAAATGCTTTAAACCGTTATTTCAGTGATTTTTGGTAGCGAACTACGCATTTCTTCATTTGCATCCTTTTCAAACTGCTTAAAATTATCAATAAAAGCCTGGGCAAGTTCATTGGCTTTTACATCATAATTTTGTCCGTTCCGCCAGGTATTTCTTGGATTTAAAATTTCTGCAGGAACGCCGGGACAGTTCAATGGCATTTTTAACCCAAAGACCGGATGTTCAGCAAATTCGGCCTGTTCCAATTGGCCATTCAGGGCAGCAGTGATCATTGCTCTGGTATAAGCCAGTTTCATTCTTTTTCCGGTACCATAAGCGCCACCGCTCCATCCGGTGTTCACCAACCATACATTAACCTTGTGCTGCTTCATCTTTTCACCCAGCAATGCCGCATAACGGGTCGGGTGTAATGGAAGAAAGGCTTTACCAAAACAAGCAGAAAAAGTAAGCTGAGGCTCTGTTACCCCTGCCTCTGTTCCTGCAACTTTTGCCGTATAGCCTGAAATAAAATGGAACATCGCCTGTCCGGTATTCAGTTTTGAAATCGGAGGCAATACCCCAAAAGCATCTGCAGTCAGGAAAAATATATTTTTGGGTGTACCTGCAATAGATGGAAGCACCGCATTATCTATATAATGTATAGGATAGGCCACCCGGGTATTTTCGGTTTTATCAATATTGGCAAAATCAACTTCCCGTCCGCCTGGAAAATAGTTGATGTTCTCCAGAAGAGAACCAAATTTAATCGCATTAAAAATCTGAGGTTCTTTTTCTGCGGTAAGGTCCACGCATTTGGCATAACAGCCGCCTTCAAAGTTAAAAACGCTGTCTTTACCCCAGCCATGTTCATCATCTCCGATCAGGCCCCTGTTGGGATCTGCGGATAAAGTGGTCTTTCCAGTTCCGGAAAGCCCAAAGAAAATTGCGGTATCCCCTTCTTTGCCCACATTGGCAGAGCAATGCATTGACAAGGTTTGGCGCTGCTGAGGCAACACAAAGTTCAGTACAGAAAAGATTCCTTTTTTAATCTCTCCGGTGTACGCGGTACCACCAATCAGAATGATTTTTTTTGTAAAATTCAGGATTGAAAAATTAGACTGCCTGGTCCCGTCCCTTTCAGGATCTGCTAAAAAACCCGGTGCGGCTATAATGGTCCACTCCGGTTGTTCTCCCAGCGCTTCTTTCCCGGGCCGGAGGAAAAGATTGTTTGCAAATAAATTCTGAAAAGCTTTTTCTGTGACCACCCGAATACTGGTTTTATAGGTTTCGTCTGCACAGGCATAAGCATCTCTGACATAAATTTGTTTACCATGAAGATAGCTGGTCACTCTATCATATAAAGCGTTGAAATTTTCTTCACTGAACTGGATATTAATGTCTCCCCACCAAACCGCATCCCTGGTTACCTCATCACAAACGATAAATCTGTCTTTAGGAGAACGACCGGTAAATTTTCCGGTATCAATGGCCAGTGCGCCGGTATCGGCAAGGGTTCCTTCCCCATTTTTCAGGGCTTCTTCAACCAATTCTGCTACCTCAAGTTGGTAGAAGGCATTATCGGAACTTAGGTTCAAATAGCTTAAGTCCGGTTTTTGCAAAAAAGCTTTGCTCATAAATAAATAAAGTTAGTTCGACAAAGTTAGTCAGATAAAAAGGGATTAGGTACCCTTTTTACGGAAAAATTTTACTTATTGTTCCGCTTACACTAACAACCAACAAACTGAATTACAGCAAGTTAAAAAGAAAATAAAAGGTTTTTTAACCCCCAGATTTTTTCGCCTTAAATCCCTCTTTGAGCAAGATATCCAGCACTTTATCTCTAAAATCTCCCTGGATCAGAATCTCCCCCTCTTTAGAGGCTCCGCCAACACCACATTTGGTTTTTAGCATTTTTGTCAGTTTTTCCAGCTCTTGTTCAGGTCCTGAAAAACCGGTAATCAACGTAACGGCTTTCCCCCCCCGGTTTTTCCGGTCGAGCATCACCCGAAGGTTCTGTTGATTTGCAGGAAGGCTTTCGCTGGCGACCTCTTCCTGGGGATAGACAAAAGAAGGGTCTGTAGAATACATGATCCCTCCAAAATCATTCAGTGTTTTCTTTTTACTCTTCATTTTTCGTCTGATTTAATTCTTTGGGAACCGGCTTCCTTATATACCGGCAGGCACAATAATATTTAAAGATAAGGGCTTCACAGAAATATCAATATCCTTGCCCATAAAAAAGGGTTCACCATCTATATGAATGGCATCTTCTTTGGGCCTGCTGATGTGAATCTGTTTTCCCTGTATAATTTCAACCATATCCGTTCGGTGGGTATTGGCGGTCATCATATGATAAGCCAGCAAAGGCAGTTTGTATAAAGGAAAATTTCTGACCACACAAACATCCAGCAAGCCATCGCTTACTGAAGCAAGAGGTGAAATATGCGCATTGTTTCCGTATTGTGAAGAATTTGCGATGCTGACCACAAAGGCGGTTCTGGTAAAGACTTTTCCATCTACAGTGATGGTATAAGTTGCCGGTTTGTAACTGAGCATTTCCTGCAGCCCAAGCTTTACATAACCCGAAAGGCCCCTGGTTTTATGACCAGCAAAGATGGAACTGATGTGCGCATCGAACCCCATTCCAGCCATATTAAAGTAGACCTTATCGTTAAAGGTTGCCGTATCAATCTGTTTAATATTTAGTTCATTGATCACTTTTATGGCTTTTACCGGGCTCATTGGTATTTTGAGAAACCTGGCCAGGCCATTTCCTGAGCCAAAAGGAATAATGCCCAAAACCTTATTTTGAAGGATCACCTTAGAGCCGATCTCATTAATGGTGCCATCCCCTCCTACTGCAACGATAATATCAAAATTTTTGTTTGCAGCCTCTTCCGCTATTTCTGCCGCATGCCCAACATATTCTGTGACAGAATAGTTAGGGTTAAACTTAGATCGGTCCAGATTTGCATCGATCAGTGCCGGTATTTTTAATTTATCCTTACCTCCCGAAATCGGATTGATAATAAATAATATATTAGATTTTGCCAAAAGTCATGTATTAATGATTCTACAAAATAATCGATATTTTTTGACTATTTTAAATATATGTAGTAATTTTGCAGCATTAAAGTGGACTGATTTGCGATGTTACACCAAAAGTAACGGGATTGCAACCACGTAAAAAAAAGTGCTAACCTATTATACACTTCCTTTTACTGTCTGTCAGCAGGATCATATTCCATTTTACATAATTGTTAAGTATTTAAATTAATTATTTAAAATGTCTTATTTATTTACATCCGAATCTGTTTCTGAGGGTCACCCGGATAAAATAGCAGATCAAATTTCTGATGCTCTAATTGATAACTTCCTTGCCTTTGATGCCGATTCAAAAGTAGCATGTGAAACTTTAGTGACTACTGGACAGGTGATCCTGGCTGGTGAAGTAAAATCCAAAACCTATCTGGATGTACAGCAAATTGCCCGTGATGTCATTAAAAGAATTGGCTATACAAAAAGTGAATATATGTTTGAAGCGAATTCCTGTGGAATTCTTTCTGCAATTCATGAACAGTCACAGGACATCAACCAGGGTGTAGACCGTTCCAGTAAGGAAGAGCAAGGCGCAGGAGATCAGGGAATGATGTTCGGTTATGCCACCAGCGAAACTGAAAACTATATGCCACTGGCACTGGACCTGTCCCATACCCTGTTACAGGAACTGGCCATTTTAAGAAGAGAGAACAAGGAGATCACCTACCTGCGTCCAGATGCAAAATCGCAGGTCACCCTGGAATACGATGACAACAACAAGCCTGTGCGTATTGATGCCATTGTAATTTCCACACAACATGACGATTTTGATGAGGAAGGCAAAATGCTGGCAAAAATCAAAAAAGATCTGGTAGACATCCTGGTACCAAGAATCATTACCAAATATCCTCAGTATGCCCATTTGTTTAATGACAAAATCCAATACCACATTAACCCAACCGGTAAATTTGTTATTGGCGGACCCCACGGAGACACCGGCCTGACCGGCAGAAAGATCATTGTGGATACTTATGGTGGTAAAGGTGCTCACGGTGGTGGTGCATTTTCAGGAAAAGATCCAAGCAAGGTAGACCGCAGCGCAGCTTATGCGACCCGTCACATTGCAAAAAACCTGGTTGCTGCCGGTGTTGCAGATGAAATCCTGGTACAGGTAAGTTACGCCATTGGTGTAGCTCAGCCAATGGGTATTTATATCAATACTTACGGAACCGCAAAAGTGAACAAAACAGACGGTGAGATTGCAAAAATCGTAGAAAGCATTTTTGATATGCGTCCTTACTTCATTGAGCAAAGATTAAAACTAAGAAATCCTATTTATAGCGAAACTGCAGCTTATGGCCATATGGGCCGTAAACCAGAAACCGTAACTAAAACCTTCAGAACACCTAATGGTGAAGAAAAAGTGGTTACCGTAGAGCTGTTTACCTGGGAAAAACTAGACTTTGTTGATCAGGTAAAAAAAGCCTTCTCTTTGTAAGGCAGTTCACCATAAACAGCTGCTTGCTGTACGAAAAAGGGCTGAGTGTAATCATTCAGCCCTTTTTCTTTGTCCATAATTTATGTGCAGTTTTATTATTGTTCAGGGAATACCCAAAAATTACAGGAAGGTCTCCCGGTTTTTACCCGGACATTACTCGAATATCCTCCGGGTAATGTCCGTGCCAAGTCCCTGTAATGTCCCTGTAAAGTCCCTGTTATCTGTAAAGAATTCCATGGCTATCCCTGCTTCTGGAGATAGGTTATTTCTTCCTTAAAAAATTGAGTATCTTCTATCGCATAAGATCTGATTCCCGAAATATTCATTTCATCGAGAACATTGACCAGGTTTTCATATTTCGACCCTGCAGCGGGCTTCAGGATCACAATCATAAATTTTCCGGGATCCTGGTGGTGCAATGCAAAAACAGCTTTCTGTTGCTGCATCAGCAATTTGCGGATGGTTTTAAAATCGGCGGTCCGCAGTACTGCTTTTGAAGCCTCTCCCATGTACCAGAAAATCTGATCATTTTTCCCCAGCAGCAGTGTCATAGTCCTGGAAGCCGGATAAGCCGCCGGGACCGGACTTTCAACAGGCTTTGCGACTTCCATCTGGTTGAATTTAGACAAGGAGGTCGTGAGCATAAAAAAAGTAATCAGTAAAAAGGCCAGGTCTACCATTGCGGTCAAATCTACTGAAGGGGCTGCCTGCCTGGTTCTCCCATATCTGGCCTTGCCATTTTGGGGAAGATTGAGTGTTGCCATATGCTTGTCTGTTTACATCAGGATGTAAAAAACCTGCTGAATCCATAAGCTTTGAAAAACTCCTTTTAATTTTTAGTTTTTTTCTGTTGAAACCATTTCCTGCTGGTACTGTTTTATAAGTATAAAATCGACCAGTTATGAAAACGCATGTAGATATGAACACCCTGAGCCAGATTCTGGAAAAGTTAAGACAGAAAGGGCTGGACAACGAAATAAAAATGACTGACCATGGCAAAATGCAGGGGGTTGGCCAAAACAAGATTTATAACCCTGATGACCTGACCATCATTAAAACTTATCGCTTCGAAGGAGATTCAGATCCGGCCGATAACTCGGTCCTCTATCTTCTTGAAGACAAAGAGGGGCAGATTGGCTATATCCTGGATGCTTATGGAATGTACAGCTCTCAGGAAATCGCCGGATTTGATGATTTTCTAAAAAAAATCCCTACCGCCGACAGGGATATGCAGGAATTATTCAGTTAAAAATGAGGCCCATAAATTACGGGCCTCATTTTTTTTGACACGCTCCGCCCTTCAAAGGCCCATCCGTTTAAGCAGATATTTTTTTAGTAAAAGTATTCATCAATGCAAACCTAATTGATTAATTTTTTATTAAATTCGTTTTAAATATCTAACCAATTGTGAACGCTGATCATTCGAAACAGGACGAAGAACTCATCTGTCTCCTTAAAACAGGGAATGAATCTGCTTTTACAGAAATTTACAACCGCTATTGGGATAAGCTTTACTACATTGCCCATAAGCTACTCAAAGACACGGAAGCCTCAGAAGAAATTGTCCAGGAGGTTTTCCTGGTCCTTTGGAAAAAAAGGCAAAACTTAAACATCCTTTCTTTAACGCAGTACCTGTCGGCCATGACCAGGTATGCCGTTTACCGGCACATCGCCAAAGAGAAAAAATACAGTAAACAGGAGAATTCAGAAAACCTCCTGCAGACCGAGGCTGCAGATGAAATAGACCTGGACAATAAAATACTGCTGGAAATTATTACCAAATTATCCAATAAGTTACCGGAAAAATGCAGGCTTGTATTCCAGTACAATAAAATCCAGGACCAATCCTTGCAGGAAGTTGCCCAGCAGCTAAACATTACTCAAAAGACAGCAGAGGCACATCTGACCAAGGCCCTAAGGGTCATTCGGGCAAATTTTGGTGATGTAACCCACTTGGGCTATGTCCTGATTTCCTTTCTGTTCCTAAAAAAATAAGCTTTCCAATCTTTTTAAAAAAATCTTCCTTTTACACTAAGGGTATTCTGTCCTGCTTTGACTCTATAGAGATATACGGCCAAATAAAACATGAACAAACAAGAACTGCAGCTTTTAGCGCAAAAGTACCTGGAAGGAAAAGCCTCTGAAGAAGAAAAGCGTTTGCTGAATCAATGGTACGACACCACAAATGATGGTTGGGTAGAATATGTAAACACCAATACGCCGGAAACAGAAGAAGAGGTCAGACAACGTATTCTAAACAGCATAAAGCAACAAATGCCGGTGGGGGAAGCAAAGAAATCTTTTGTTGCTTTTAAAAGGCTATTCACCGGCAGCATTTCTGCAGCCGCTGCGGTGTTACTTGTTTTTTTTGGCTGGCAGCTGTTTCTTAAAGAGAAGAGCAGTACACCTCAACTGGTCGAGGTACCTTCGAGTAAAATTGTAGAAATTATTTTGCCAGACAGCTCTAAAGTTTGGCTCAATGAAGGCTCTGTTTTTAAATATCCTAAAAAATTCCATGCTCAGAACCGTACGGTTGAATTACTGGAGGGCAGGGCTTATTTTGAAATCAAGCATCAGGCAAAACAACCCTTTATTGTAAAAACCAATACGTTAAATGTAACTGTATTGGGCACCTCCTTTGATGTCAGGGCCTATCATAATGAAGGCAAAACCAAAGTCAGTGTAGTTACAGGGAAGGTAGGCATCACCCTTAAAGAAGACGCCAAAACTCCGGCAGTAATGCTCCTTCCGCGTCAGGAAGCCACGCTGAACAAATTAAGCAATCAATTAATAAAAGCCCCTGTTAAAGAAATAGCCGTTAACGCATGGTGTAAAAGTCAGCTGGTGTTTGAACAGGAAGATTTAGGAAATATTTTTAAAGTCCTGGAAAAAAAATACAATACCAAAATATCCGTCAACAATAAAAAACTGCTTAATGAACACATTTCCATTACCCTGGGCAACCAACCCCTGGATTCGGTCATGCGCATCTTAAGTTTCACCAAACATTTTAAATATCAAATGGCCAATGACAGCATTTCTGTAATAAGATAACCTAAACCCGACTTAGCAGCTAAGGGAGGAAAATAACCGGGAACACCAGGTGCCCCCGGAAATGATTTAGCCACTGTGTATATGCTTGAGACCCATAAACAGCAGGCTACAGTTTAACCGAATTAAACCTATAACAAATATGATAAATTTTTACGGCAAAGCATTGCCTATATTCCGAAAATGCATGCGCATTTCTACAATTATAATTGGCATACAGATGTGTTTTACAACACTATTGGCAGCTAAGGCTACAAAAGCCCAGGAAATGAACTTTAGATTAACCAAGGCAAGTGTTAAACAAATTTTTAAAAAAATTGAACAACAGGCCAATGTTACCTTTGTTTATGATGAGCAGGTCATTAATGAATTGCCATCCCTTAGTTTAAATGTAAGAAAACAACCCCTTTCTGAAGTACTCAGCCAACTGCAGGGCAAAACCTCGCTGCAGTTTAAATTGGTAGGGAATTATATTGGTGTTGCACAAAATAATGAAAGTATGCCTTCGTTAACGGCTAATGTTAATTTCATCAGCATTAACGGAACGGTTAACGATGCCAGTGGCAAATCGCTTCCTGGAGTAACCATATTTGTCAAGGGAACAAAAGTTGGCACACAAACAGATGCAAACGGCCGTTTCAGCTTACAGGCAAACATAGGCGATATTTTAGTCCTTACCTATATTGGCTACGCGACAAAAGAAGTTCCTGTAAGTTCTTCTAGTATGAGCATTACACTTACCGAAGACTCCAAATTACTTGGTGAGGTTGTCGTTACCGCATTAGGCATAAAAAAATCAGAGAAATCCATTACCTATTCCACCCAGCAAATCTCCGGATCAGAACTGACCCGCGCTAAAAGTGATAACCTGATGAATTCTTTAAACGGTAAAATTGCCGGGGTCACTATTTCTCCAAGTGCATCAGGCGTAGGTGGCTCAGCAAAAGTAATCCTCAGGGGTAATAAATCTGCGGGGGGAAACAACCAACCCCTATACGTTATTGACGGGGTTCCAATTTCGAATGGCTCCAATGCCAATGGTCAGCCCAACACCACTTTTGGAAGTAATGTTGGCCAGGGCCCCATTAACGGTCAGGTCAGTCCAAGCCAGGATGGTGGAGATGGGATATCTAACCTAAACCCGGACGACATCGAAAGCATTACAGTGTTAAAAGGAGCTTCTGCAGCGGCACTTTATGGTAGTCAGGCGCAAAACGGGGTTATTTTAATCACTACAAAAAAAGGAAAGGCCGGAAAAACCCAAATTAACTTTTCCTCCTCTTTAACCATAGATAAAATTGCCTACAAACCCGCTTTTCAAAACAGTTACGGACAAACCCCAAAAGGAGCGGATTCCTGGGGAGCCAACATAAATTCCCCTCAGGATAATGTTTCCAATTTTTTCCAGACCGGAAGAAATTTTACCAATTCCATTAATCTTTCCGGCGGTACCGAGATTGCCCAGTCTTATTTCTCCTATGCAAATACGACTGCCAGAGGTGTGCAGCCAGGCAATAAATTATCACGCCACAATGTAAACTTCCGGGAAACCGGGCATTTTCTGGACAATAAATTAACCGTTGATGCCAACGTCAATTACATTACACAAAAAATAGATAACAGTCCGGGCCTGGGATTTTATTTAAATCCACTGACCGGGTTATATTTATTTCCAAGAGGAAGAGACATTAGCCCATACAAAGATCAGTTTGAACTTCCTCCTGTAAAATTTGGGAACGGGGCACCTATACAGAACTGGCCATTCAATGAAGACATCCAACAAAATCCATGGTGGGTGACCAATAGAAATGTCAACCAGGCAAAACGCAACCGGATCTTATTAAATGCGAGCATTAAATATGAAATCACCCCGTGGCTGAATGTTCAGGCAAGGGGAAATATCGATCGTTTTACAGATGTATATGAGCAAGACCTCTATGCAAGTACCAGCGCTGTTCTGGCAAAAGCAAACGGGCAATTGCTGCTGAGCAACCAGACCACGGAACAAAAATATGCAGATTTGTTGTTAACCTTTACCGTTCCCAATAAATCAGATATAAAAATTGACGGTGTCCTGGGAAGCAGCATTACAGATGCCAGCACCTACGGACAGCTCATTGGTCCAGATGCCAGCAATAATTATTCACAACCAGGTTTAACTGTACCAAATGTATTCTTACCGGAAAACATTGCAACTGTTAACGGAGGCCCGCCGATTACGACCCTGCCCAATAATCATAACCAGATCCAGTCTGTATTTGCAAACGGAAATATTTCCTATAAAACCTGGGCTTTTTTAACCCTGACCGCAAGAAATGACTGGTCTTCTAACCTGGCCTTCACTCCGAACAACTCTTATTTCTATCCTTCGGCCGGTTTATCTTTTATTTTAAACCAAATGTTCACCCTTCCTAAAGCCATCTCTTATGCAAAAATCAGAGGTACTTATGCCCAGGTTGGTAACACCGTGCCAAATTATGTGACCAATCCATTGACCCATCTGGGAATTGGCGGAGGGGTTGTTTTAAATTCTGTAGCACCCTTCCCGGAACTAAAACCCGAGAAAACAACTTCTTTTGAGCTCGGAACCGATCTCCGTTTTCTGGAAGATAAACTTAGCCTGAGCTTCACTTATTATAAATCCAACACTAAAAACCAATTTATACAGATCATCCCTTCTACTGTGACCACATTTTCACAGGGCTATGTAAATGCTGGAAATATTCAAAACTCTGGTATTGAATTTATGCTGGGTTATGATGTCATCAAAAATTCGACATTTACCTGGACAAGCTCCATAAACGGTTCTGCAAATAAAAACAAGGTAATTGATGTCGATTCAAAAGATGGCATCAACAAGTTTATCATTACCCCTAACCGGAACAATACCTATGAATCTGTATTAGCGACAGGAGGCTCTTTTGGTGATATTTATGGGGTCACTTTTCAACGGGATGCTCAAAACAGAATTTTAATTGGCAGCAACGGAACACCACTGGTAAATGACGGATACCATTATATTGGAAACCCAAATCCGAAGTTCCAACTCGGCTGGAACAACAGCTTCGAATACAAAGGGTTCAGGTTCAGCTTCCTGGTCGATGGAAAATTTGGAGGACAGGTTTTATCCTTAACTCAGGCAGTGATGGATAAATACGGTGTTTCTAAGGTAACAGGTGAAGCGAGAGACCAGGGAAGTGTGCTCATCAATGGCGTAAATGCAACTACAGGTGAAGCCATCAATAGTGTTGATCCAAAAAAATGGTATACCAGTGTTGGTGGCCGGGATGGAATTACAGAAAATTATATTTATAGTGCAACGGTAGTCCGTTTAAGAGAAGCTTCTTTGGGTTATACTTTTCCAGTAAAAAAAGGAGCCTTTAAAAGTGTAAGACTCTCTTTAATTGGAAGGAACCTTTTATACTTCCACAAGAAAGCACCATTTGATCCTGAAGTAACGATGTCAACAGGAAACGGGCTTTCAGGAGTCGATGTTTTCAGCCAGCCTGCCACACGTAATTTTGGCTTCAATCTGAATGTTACGCTATAAGTATTCACCCTCAAAAAAAAAATCGATGAAAACTCACTATATAATGTCCCTTCAGAATGGATACAAACACCTTCTGATTGTACTAATGGCTTTGTTTATATGTACCTTTACCGCCTGCAAAAAGGACTTTGAAAAATACAATACAGACAATACAGGGCTAAAAAACGGCCAGTTTCAGATTGGCCTGGTTTACCCGAACATCCAGGCTTCAATTTTTGGTCTGGAAGGCCCTTACCAACTTGCGCAAAACCTAAGTGCAGATTGTTATTCAGGCTATATGATGTCTCCAAATCCTTTTCGGGGAAACATTAATAACCTCAATTATAGTCTGGTCGATGGATGGAATTCCAGAAGTTTTATAGATTCCTATACCACAACCCTGTTTTCCATCAACGCCATTGCAAAAGCTGGCACCAGGACTTCAGCTCCTGACTTCTGGGGCATTGCACTTATCTTAAAAGTAGAAGCTTTCCACAGAATGACTGACAAATTTGGCCCCATCGCTTATTCTGCCGCAGGAAATACGATTGTAAATACGCCTTATGATAGCCAGCAAAATGTTTACCAGCAGTTCTTTCTGCAACTGGACACCGCGGTGAACAACCTTAACACTTTTATAAAGGCCAATCCCGGCAAAACACCTTTTGCTGCTTATGATCTGGTTTATAGTGGAGATTATACCAGATGGGTAAAATTCGCCAACTCCCTGAGGCTAAGGCTGGCCATGCATATTGTAAAAGCAGATGCCCCGACCGCACAGGCACAGGCCCAAAAAGCAATTGATCCGACAAATGGTGGTGTAATGACTGTAAATTCAGATAATGCAGGCATTTCAGGCGGAGGTTATCACAATCCGCTGAATGTTATTACCACCAGTTGGACAGACATTAGCGCCGGTGCCGCCCTTGAGTCTTATCTGGTGGGTTATCAGGACCCCAGAACCTCTGCTTATCTGTTGCCCGCAACAGATCCAAAATTTACCGGACAATATAAAGGCATCCGAATTGGGTCTAATGTGACAGCGAAACCTGGTTACAATGGTTTTTCTACGTTAAATTTTAACACCATTGTTGGTTTAAATTCACCAATGATGATGATGAATGCTGCAGAAGTCTGGTTCCTGAAAGCAGAAGCTGCATTGCGCGGATGGACGGGATTTGGGGATCCTCAAAGTAATTACAATACCGGTATACAAACTTCAATGAACCAATGGGGCGCCAGTGGCAGCACTTATATTAATGATGCCAGCAGCCTTCCAACGGGTTATGTAGATCCTTTAAATTCAGACAACAACTCCAATCCGGTATCCACCATTACCATAAAATGGAACAGTGCGGCCACTCCTGAGGTAAACCTGGAACGCATCATCACACAAAAATGGCTCGCTATGTTTCCTGAAGGCCAGGAAGCCTGGACTGAATACCGCAGGACCGGTTACCCTAAATTGTTCCCTGTGGTGAACAACAACAGCAACAACACCATCAGCACTACTATACAGATCCGCAGGTTGCCTTATCCTTCCGATGAGTATTCAACCAATGGTACGGAAGTGAAAAAGGCGGTACAACTGCTGGGAGGAAATGATAATGGAGGAACAAGGGTATGGTGGGATGTCAATAAACCTAATTTTTAATTGTATGACGCTCGAAGATCCCTGCTCCGGCGGGGATTTTTTTTATCTTTCCTAAAATCATTTGTTATGCCCAGGACCTTTTGTTTATTTTTTTTGCTTTTGGCTTTTAAATTCCAAAGTTTTGCCCAGTTTACCGGGAAAACCTTAAACCAACTTCACATCCGATGGGAAATTCTGGAGAATGGCTATAAAAATGAAGCCCAAACCAGGTCTGTACTCCATATCAGTACCTCAAAAAACTGGAAACTCCCTGCAAAGGGTTGGAAAATCTATTTCAATTTTGCCAGACCAATAAAACAGCAGCTGCAAACCTCTGGGCTAAATATCAAACACCTGAACGGTGATTTTTTTGCCCTGGAACCTGGTGCAGATTTTAAAGGGCTGGCCCGGGGTGCTTCTTTAAAAATTGAATTTGTTTCAGGGGATTGGGTGGTTAGTGCCACAGATGCCCCCTCTGGTTTTTATTTAGTCCTGGACAATTGGCCGGAACGGACCTTTAGTATTCCCGATGTAAAAGCCATCCCCTCTGTCCAGAAAAAACAAATTGCACGCACAGCCCAGGACCAGGTCCCTTTTACAAATGCTTCCATCCTTTATGCGCAAAACAGTCAGATCAAAGATCTGGAGCCTGTGGTAAAAATTTTTCCCACACCTGTAAGCTACACCCTGGGCACAGGCGCTTTCAATCTGGATGCTTCAGTAAATATTCATGCCGATCCATCCTTCGGCCTCGAAAAAAAACAGCTGGAAACTTTTATCTCCTCTGCTTTCCTTCCAGGCAAAAAAAAGCAGCCGCATGGCCCGGACATACAACTTCTGCAGAAACAAATGCCTGAAGAAGCCTATGAGCTTCAGGTGAGCAGCACCGGGATCCGGATTTCTGCCGCCTCCGCTACGGGAATCTTTTACGGAATTCAATCCCTGAAAACACTCCTGCCGCCTGTACTTTTTAAAAAGCCACAGAAAAAAGTTCAACTGCAGGCACTAAATGTATATGATGAGCCCCGTTTTGGGCACCGTGCATTTATGCTCGATGTGGCCCGGAACTTTCAGCAGAAAAAACAAGTGCTCAAATTACTGGACCTGATGGCCCTGTACAAACTCAATGTGCTACATTTTCACCTTAATGATGATGAGGGTTGGAGACTCGAAATTCCTGCCTTGCCAGAGCTGACTTCTTATGGAAGCAAAAGAGGCCATGATGTAAAGGAAAAAAATCACCTTCAGCCCAGCTTAGGTTCAGGACCGGATGCAAATAACCCTTATGGAAGTGGTTATTACAGCAAAGCGGACTTCATTGAGATTTTAAAATATGCCAATGAAAGACACATACGGGTTATTCCTGAAATCGAAAGCCCAGGTCATGCCCGGGCAGCAGTTAAGGCGATGGAAGCCAGAAATGACCCAAAATACCTGCTCAGTGAAAAAGACGACCTTTCAGCTTACCGTTCTGTACAGTACTGGAATGACAATGTGATGAATGTTGCCCTACCCTCTGTATATAATTTTATCGAAACCATTACCACCGAAATACAAGCAATGTATAGGACTGCAGGCGCTCCTTTAAAAACCATTCATTATGGTGGGGATGAAGTTCCTACCGGGGTTTGGGAAAAATCACCTGCTGTGAAAGCATTAATGAAACAGGACAGCACAATTAAAACAGCAGATGACCTTTGGGGCTATTACTATGGCAAAGTCAATAACATTCTGCAAAAACATGGCCTCTACCTAAGCGCCTGGGAAGAAGCCGGCACCCGTAAAATAGACAAAGATGGTAAAAAAGAAACCATTTTTAATGAAGCTTTACTGGGCCAGAACCTACACCTGGAGGTTTGGAACAATATGATGGGCTGGGGTGCTGAAGACCTCGCCTACCGTTTGGCCAATAAAGGCTATAAGGTGATTTTTGCCGGGGTTACCAACTTATACTTTGACATGGCTTATTACAAATCTTTTGACGAGCCAGGTTATTACTGGGGTGGTTATGTCGATGTGGACAAACCTTTCAGCCTGATCCCTTACGATTACTACAAAAACACAAGCACTGACCGAATGGGCAATACCCTGCCGGACGGTTTTTTTAAAGACAAGCAGCGGCTGACCGAAGAAGGACGCAAAAACATTGTTGGCTTGCAGGGCGCTCTTTTCAGCGAGGTAAGCAAGGGACCGGTCGTAATGGAATACCTGATTCTGCCAAAAATGCTTGGACTGGCAGAAAGGGCATGGGCAAAAGATCCAGACTGGGCAAAGGAAAAAGATGCAGAAAAATCTTCGAAACTCTACCAGCAAAGCTGGTCTGAATTTCTTGGCATCCTGGGCAAAAGGGAACTGCCAAGACTTGATTATTATGCCGGCGGCTTCCAATACAGGATCCCGCTTCCCGGCGCAATAATAAAAGACGGTGCTGTACAGGCCAATGTACAAATACCGGGCTTACAAATACGCTATACCACTGACGGCTCTGCACCTACCGCAAAAAGCAAGCGTTATACTACACCCCTAAAAGTTAAAGGAAAGATTACACTGGCGGCCTTTAATCAAAATGGAAGGTCAGGAAAAAGCATCAGCATCCTGAACCCTTAAACAAACAAGGCCCCGGATTAGTGGGGCCTTGTTTGTTATCTGTATTCCATCATTAATTTTCTGTTGAGCATTTCCCGAAGTGTCCTTATGGTCGCATCTTTGATCTGACGGACACGTTCCCTGGAAATTTTCATCATTTTTGCAATGTCGTCCATACCCATGGATTCCCTACCATCCAATCCGTAATAAAGACGGATGATCTCTGCCTGACGCGCCTGCAAACGGCCGAGCATCCTGGCCAGTTCCTGGGAAAGGGATCTCCCTTCCACCACTTCATCTGCCGCAGGGCTGTTTTTATTTGCATAAGTATCCATCAGGGTAATTTCACTTTCCTCTGAAGGGCTGCTGTCCAGAGAAAGTGACAAACCCGCATGCTCCAGGTAATCAATCACTTTGTCTACGGTCAGTTCTGTATAATCGGACAACTCTTCCGGGGTCGGAAGGCGTTCAAACTGCTGCTCAAGTGTAGTAATCGCTTTATTGACCAACATAATTCCGTTCACCTGGTTTAAAGGCAGGCGTATAATTCTTTTCTGATCGGCAATAGCCTGTAGCATGGCCTGCCTGATCCACCATACGGCAAAAGAGATAAATTTAAACCCCTTGGTATGATCAAACCGCTGTGCCGCCTTAATCAGCCCAAGGTTTCCTTCGTTGACCAGATCACCAAGGGTCAGCCCCTGGTTCTGGTATTTTTTTGCTACCGAAACCACAAACCTCAGGTTGGCTTTAACCAGTCTTTCCAGTGCAGCCTGATCACCTTCTTTTATTTTGGCTGCAAGTAAAACTTCTTCAGGTACATTGACCAGGTCTATTTTACTGATATCTGTAAAATAGCGGTTTAAAGAATCAGCATCGCGGTTGGTTATTGACCTTTCAATTTTAAGATCTCTCATGTTCAGTTCAGATAATATAGTTCCGGCGGTGATTTGAAGTGCCAGAAGCTACCTGGTTTTATTTGCCTCGTCTAATTAATAACAGAACAAATCTGCAGGGTTTGGAACATATTGCCTAGTAAATCAATAACTTTAGAAAAAATGACTTTTTATGCAAAACAAAACCAAATAATGTTTCTTTTAACATTGGTTAAAGATTAAAGACAAAACATTATTTCCTTGTACTCTAGAGACATTGTCTTATATTTAAGCCGGGAGTACGTACACTATCTGCCAGAAAAAAAGACTGAAATAAAAATGTAAAAAACTTGAAATTTTAAAGGCTTAATCCAAGTTTTTATATATTTGAATGTTCATTATTAACCTGGCATCCTTTGTAAAAATTACACTAACTAAAAAAACAAAATAGGTTTTTATGAATATTCCTGCGCTTGATGAAACCGATAAAGGCATTTTAAACCTGCTTCAGAAAGATGCCCATTTAACGATTGACCAGCTTGCCAAACAGCTCAAAAAGTCAAAAACCCCCATCTTTCAGCGCATCAAAAGGCTGAAAGAACAAGGTTATATTAAAGCCTTTGTTGCCCTGCTGGACCAGCAAAAAATCAGCCCGCTGTTCATTGCCTTTCCGCACATTCACCTGACCAGTCATTCAGAAGCGGTACTCCGTCAGTTCCAGGACCAGGTGAGCCAGTTTCCGGAGGTTATGGAATGTTACCACCTGACCGGAGATGTTGATTTTATGCTAAAGATCGTCCTTCCGGATATGCAGGCCTATAATAATTTTTTGAGGGAAAAACTGGCCAGCCTTCCAAACATAGGCAATGTGCACAGCTACCTGGTTTTATCACAGGCAAAACACGACACCGCCTTAATACTTTGATTTAGCCTTTGGGGGCAATGGTCACTTTGATGCCCCGGTCTTCCAGGATTTCAACCATCGAGGCGCTGATCCCCTCATCGGTAACAATGTGATGGATCTGGTCCAGACCACAAATTTTGCCCAAGCCCCGCTTACCAAACTTGGAACTGTCGGCCAGCACCACAGTAACCTGCGCCGCACCGATCATTTGCTGGTTCAGCCGGGCCTCCATCAGGCTTGTAGTGGTCAATCCAGTTTCCAGATCGATCCCGTCTACGCCCAGAAACAAAATACTGCAGGATACATCTTTTAAAATTTGCTCTGCATAAGGCCCCATCACTGAAGATGAATTCTGTCTGAGCTGCCCCCCTAACTGCAAAACATCCACATGCTGATGTTGTGATAATTCAAGTGCAACATTCAAGGCCGACGTGATCACTGTCAGGTGTTTTTCAGGGTGGATGGACCGGGCCAATGCCAGCATCGTGGTACCAGAAGCGATAATGATAGAGTCGTTATGTCCGATCATTTCCGCAGCCGCTTTGGCCAGTTGCTTTTTTTCCTCGGCATGAAGCTGTTCTTTTTCTGCAACAGGCTTGTCATTGGTATAGGGATTGTTTTTTGAACCACCCCCATGGGTACGGAAAAGCAGACCTTTATCTTCCAGCAATTTCAGATCTTTCCGTATGGTTACTTCCGAAACTTTCATTTGTGCACTGAGTTCCTGCACATTTACATGCCCGGTTTCTCCGAGTTTTTTAAGGATCAGCTGGTGCCTTTGGGTTATGGTTTTCATCTGGGGCTTTTCGTTTTCATCTCAAAATTAAATAAATCAAACCTAATACATTGGTTTTTATTTCATATTTCTTTCGTTTTTATTGTTTTTTATTTCGAATGGAAGTAAACAGCTAAATAAAACGTAACAAAACCGGTGAACAGATCAAAAAAGGTTTTGATTGTTTTTTATTTGTTTTGAATTGTTTTATTTTTAGATTTGATATAAAGAAAACGAAAGCATCTAAAACACCTAAGAAAATCAAAAATGAGCACCAACAGAAAAGAAATCACAGAAAGGATTACCGATCCGGACAAAGTCTGGGATGTAATTGTCGTTGGAGGGGGCGCAACAGGCCTTGGCGCAGCACTGGATGCCGTAAGCCGGGGTTATCAGACCTTGTTACTAGAGCAGGCGGACTTTGCCAAGGGCACTTCCAGCAGGAGTACCAAATTGGTCCATGGTGGGGTCAGGTATCTGGCCCAGGGTGACATCGGACTGGTCAGGGAGGCCCTGCATGAAAGAGGATTGTTGTTAAAAAATGCAGCACACCTGGTTAAAAACGAATCTTTCATTATCCCGAATTACGAGTGGTGGGGAGGTGCTTTTTACACCATAGGGCTTACACTGTACGACCTGCTGGCCGGAAAACTTGGTTTTGGCAGAACAAAACACATTTCCAGAAAAAAGGTTGTGGAAAGGCTTCCGACCATTGAACAAAAAAAATTATATGGCGGGGTGGTTTATCACGATGGTCAGTTTGATGACTCCCGGCTGGCCGTAAACCTTGCACAGACCAGTCTGGAACTTGGGGCCACCATACTGAATTACTTCAAAGTGACCGGCCTAGTCAAAGACCAAAAGGGTAAAATTTCTGGCGTAACTGCCACCGACATAGAAACGGGGCAGACCTATATTTTACAGGGCAAAACCGTTATTAATGCGACGGGTGTATTTGTGGATGACCTTTTACAAATGGATAAACCCGAAAAAAAACCTCTGGTCAGGTCCAGTCAGGGTGTACACCTGGTCCTTGACCGCTCTTTTATGTCTGGTGAAGACGCCATCATGATCCCAAAAACAGATGATGGACGGGTACTTTTTGTTGTACCATGGCACGATAAACTGGTGGTAGGAACAACCGACACGCCACTTGACCAGCACAGTCTGGAACCCGTTGCACTGGAAGAAGAAATTAACTTTATCCTAAACACCGCTTCCAGGTATCTGAGCAAAGCCCCAGAGCGAAAAGATGTCCTGAGCGTTTTTGCCGGCCTGCGTCCCCTGGCAGCCCCAGAAGACGGCTCTTCAAAAACCAAAGAGATTTCCCGAAGTCATAAATTAATCGTTACTGAATCCGGCTTGATCACCATTACCGGGGGGAAATGGACCACCTACAGAAAAATGGGTGAAGATACCATCGATAAAGCGATAGAAATTGGTCAACTAAAAGCTGTTCCAAGCCAGACAAAAAACCTGTCTATACATGGCAATAAAAAGGATGTGGACCGCAGCAACCATTTGTACATTTATGGAAGTGATCAGGATGCCCTTACTGCCCTGGGAAAGGCACATCCGCAGTGGGCTGAAAAGTTGCACCCCCGCCTGCCATTCTTAAAAACCGAAGTCATTTGGGGCATCAGGCAGGAGATGGCCAGAACCGTGGAAGACATTCTGGCCAGAAGGGTCCGTGCGTTATTTCTGGATGCCCGGGCAGCTATAGATGCCGCGCCTGAGGTGGCCCGGCTCATGGCAGCAGAATTGGGCAAAGACCAGACCTGGCAACAAGAACAGGTTCTTCAGTTCAGGACCCTTGCCCAGTCTTATTTACTGGAGCCTTATACCCCTTAAAACAGCTGTTCATTTTTTAACCGATATAAACCTAACACCATGGATGAATATATTTTAGCCTTAGACCAGGGCACAACAAGCTCCAGGGCTATTATCTTTGATCGTAACGGACAAATCAGGTCCATCGCACAAAAAGAATTTAAGCAGATATTTCCAAAGTCAGGCTGGGTTGAACACGACCCGAATGAAATATGGGCAAGCCAGGCCAGCGTTGCCGCTGAAGCCACCGTTAAAATGGGCCTCAATGGCACCAATATCAAGGCCATTGGCATTACCAATCAAAGGGAAACCACCATCGTATGGGACAGAAAGACCGGAGAACCCATATACAATGCGATCGTCTGGCAGGACAGGCGTACAGCTGATTTTTGTGATGAATTAAGAAAAAAAGGCAAAACAGAGCTGATCCGCTCTAAAACAGGGCTGGTTCTGGATGCTTATTTTTCCGGCTCCAAAATAAAATGGATCCTGGATCATGTAAAAGGCGCGCGTGAAAAGGCCAATGCCGGAGAACTGGCCTTTGGAACCGTAGACAGCTGGCTGGTCTGGAAATTTACCAGGGGCCGTGTGCATGTAACCGACATTACCAATGCCAGCCGGACCATGCTCTTTAACATCATTACCCAGCAATGGGACCCGGAGCTGCTCGGCTTACTGGACATCCCTGAAAGTATGCTGCCGGAAGTCAAACAATCGAGTGAAATTTACGGAGAAACCACAACCACCATTTTTGCCTCAAAAATCCCTATTGCGGGCATTGCCGGCGACCAGCATGCCGCCCTGTTTGGGCAGATGTGTACAGAAAAGGCAATGGTGAAAAACACCTACGGAACCGGCTGTTTTATGCTGATGAATATTGGAAAAGAATTTATTGCCTCCAAAAACAACCTGCTCACCACGGTTGCCTGGAAAATCAACGGACAAATTCAATATGCTTTTGAAGGCAGTATATTTATTGCCGGAGCAGCTGTGCAATGGTTACGGGACGGACTTGGTATTATTCAAACCTCTGCCGATGTAGAGCGGCTGGCCTTAAGTGTAGAAGACACGCAAGGCGTGTATTTTGTCCCTGCTTTTGCCGGCCTGGGTGCCCCTTACTGGCAGCCGGATGTCAGGGGAACATTTGTGGGCCTAAGCAGGGGGACCAACAAAGGCCATATTGCCAGGGCAGCCATTGAGGCCATTGCCTATCAAACCATGGATGTTTTAAATGCCATGCAGGCAGATGCCGGAATGGAAATTAAAGAACTCCGGGTAGATGGTGGTGCTACTGCAAATGACTTGCTCATGCAGTTCCAGTCAGATCTTTTGAACTGTAAGGTGATCCGTCCAACCGTGGTGGAAACCACTGCCCTTGGTGCTGCCTACCTTGCCGGACTGGCCACCGGTTACTGGAAAAATGTCGAGGAGATCCAGCAATTGTGGAAAGCTGAAAAAGAATTTATTCCGGCCGGAGACCAGGCGGTGATAAAAAACGGCATAAAAAACTGGAAAAGGGCCATTCACGCTGCCCAGGCCTGGAACGATAAGTTACCTGAGTAAAAACGCTTAACATTTTCAAAATGACACCATTTTTAGCCGAATTTATAGGAACCGCCTTACTCATTTTATTGGGTGATGGTGTGGTAGCCAATGTTGTTTTAAATGAAACCAAAGGAAATAACAGTGGCTGGATGGTCATTACCACCGCCTGGGCCCTTGCTGTTTTTGTTGGGGTTACTGTTGCCGGCCCGGTAAGCGGGGCGCATCTCAATCCAGCGGTAA
This sequence comes from Pedobacter nutrimenti, assembly GCF_003208655.1. GTDB lineage: Bacteria > Bacteroidota > Bacteroidia > Sphingobacteriales > Sphingobacteriaceae > Pedobacter > Pedobacter nutrimenti. The sequence continues at coordinate 152,289 of NZ_QKLU01000002.1, forward strand.
CCCTTGGCCTTGCCCTCACCGGGCAGTTTGCCTGGTCAAAGGTATTGGCCTATATCCTCGCCCAGCTTTTGGGGGCGGCAATGGGTGCCTTTCTGGTTTGGTTGATGTACCGGGACCACTTTAACCGGAACAACCCACCTGCCGCGATACTGGCTGTTTTTAGTACCGGTCCGGCCATCCGGAACTACAGCTCCAATCTAATCAGTGAAATGATCGGAACTTTTGTGCTCGTTTTTACTGTGTTTTATATTTCAGGTGCTGAAATTATTCCTACCAAAACACCCATTGGACTGGGAACAGTAGGGGCTATACCTGTTGCATTTTTAGTATGGGTTATTGGCCTTTCCCTGGGCGGCACTACAGGTTATGCGATTAACCCTGTCAGGGATCTTGGGCCAAGGATTATGCATGCCCTGCTTCCCATTAAAGGAAAAGGAAGCAGCGACTGGGCTTATGCCTGGATACCCATTATAGGCCCGCTTGCGGGAGCTGCATTGGCGGCCTTGGTGTACAACAGCATTCATTAACATCCACCTGGTTACATGGATGTTAAATAAAAAGTGCTCAAACGACAAGAAAATAATCAGGTCAGAAACCATCCGGTTTAAAACCGATTCTTTTTCTTGGTGGGTTAGCTTGTTCTTGCTTTTCCAACAGTTCATCCAGATAACGAAATACGATTTCCATATTCTTATCCTGATTGTCCAGCTTCGTTTTAATTTTCTCAACCTCTAAACGTAAGTCCGTATTATCTGCCAGCATATGGCGCATGCGGGTAAAAATCCGCATAATCTGAATATTGACAGCTATGGCTATATTACTAGACAACACACCCGACAACATAGCCACCCCTTGTTCAGTAAAGGCACTAGGCGCTTGTCGTCTTCCACCCCATCTCGCTATTCCATTTTGGAAGAGCAAGTTTTTAAATTCCTCATCAGTTAAACGAAACATGAAATCGTCAGGGAACCGCTTAATATTCCTGATAACCGCCTTATTTAAGTTACCTGTGGTTATTTGATATAATCTTGCCAAATCTTCATCCAGCATAACCTTATGACCACGAATGAAATAAATCTGGTTCATTATAATTTCGTCCGGGACAATCAGCGTCTTAGTTTCTTCACTCATATTATGATGTGTTATTAAATCCAGCGACAATAAAGCCGCCAGTTAAATTACTTCTGATTTTTAAATAAGTGTTAATTTATTTCTTAATAACGACACGCCCCCTATTCATAACCAGAGATAACTCATTATTTTAGCGGCATTTTGAGTTATACGCTAAAAGACTCGCATATGAGGTCAGAAAAATTAAATATTCAGCCTGACCTGAAAACGAAAAAGCCTTCAAATTGAATAATTTGAAGGCTTTTAGCTTAAAACTTGCGGACCGGACGGGACTCGAACCCGCGACCTCCGCCGTGACAGGGCGGCATTCTAACCAGCTGAACTACCGGTCCGTTTCCCTTTCGGGATTGCAAATATAAAGACTAAATTTACTTTCCTGCTATTCTGAATCATATTTTCAAATAACTATAGCGTAACCCATTGAATTTCATCCAAAATAAATACCATTAAGTAATGTAAGCTCCATTTCGACCATTTACTTCCTAAGCCTTTTCTTGTTTTTTGATCAGATAAACAAACATTTCCTTTCTAACCCTAAAACCAAGTGATCCGTAGATTTCGATGGCCCGTTCATTATCTGCCGCAACATGCAAAAAGGGAATCTCTCCGGCTGCAGTGATCCGCCTAACCTGACTCAACACCAACTGCGCTGCATAACCACGCCCCGTATAACCCGGGAGTGTGCAAACGGCACTGACCTCGGCATAAGGAGCCGCGTGCATGCGCTGACCCGCCATGGCAACCAGGGTTCCGCTGTCAAAAATCCCCTGGTAATGTCCAAAATCTATCGTGCGTTCCCTAAATGGACCAGGCTTGGTGAGTTTGGTCAGGCTCAGCATTTCAGGGATGTGCGCCTCAGAAAGCTCAACAACATCTATTGTTGTGGGGACGCGGAAAACAGGCTGTTCACAAATCATCTGCCGCAGCGGAACACAGCGAAGCAGCGTCCATGGTTTAGGCAGGCTAATTTCTACAGGGGAAACCAGCCAAAAAACATCACCATAGCCTTGGCTAAATTCATACAACTCTGACAAGTTCTCCTTTGAGTTTTCTTTGAGTCCTGCAAAAGGGGCAATGTCCTGCCGATAAAACTTTACGTTGCCGGTTCCCTCCGCAATATTTTTGTTCCCGGTATTAAGCGCATTGTAGACTGGGTTATCAAGTAGATGTTGCATCCTCATTTTTAAAAATTAATACTGTTTTTAATTTAATTCCGCTTTTCCAAAACCTATCGTATCCCTATACATCTGCGGCGAGATGTCGGTATTGATTTTGAAGAATCGGCTAAAGTAATGCTCATCGGCATAACCCAATAGCCATGCAATTTCCTTTACAGATTTATTTGTAAGATAGAGTTCCCTTTTAGCTTCGATAATGATTCTTTCTGTAATCAGACCGGTAAGTGTTTTATTAAAATAGGCTTTCACAATTTTTGCCAATGCATTGGGCGATATATTCAATAGATCTGCATAATCACTTGCAGAGTGCTTCTTCTTGTAATTTTCCTCAATAGCAGCTTTTAACTTCCGCAGGATAAAAGGAATTTGCGTTTCTGTGAATTCCGGAGCCGAAGCTTTTAGCCGGACTTTTTCCCTGGCAATAGTTACTAAAAATATAATCAGGTTCGGTATGAGCAGTTTGTATTCCACATGCCCCTGCTCATCAAATTCTGCTTTCAACTGCTCAATGACCAGATCCAGCTTTCTTGCAGTGCTTGTATCAATAGCAATCGAGGGCTCCTGATAAATATTATTAAAAACCAGTTCGTCGCAGTTGGTTTCCTTTGGAATTTTGTGGATGCAATAAAAATCGGGATGAAACTGAATGGCGACCCCCTTAAATTCCTGATCCGTTGAAAACATAAAGGGCTGATAAGGCGAAAAGGCAAAAATTGTACCTTCATTAAAAAGATATTCTGAACAGTCGACCCTTAAAAGGCCACTGCCATCTTTTATCCAGACGACTGAATAAAAATTATTGTGTTGTAAATGATCAAAACTGCTGTTGTCCTCAAAATAGAATAGTTTAAAGGCCAGATTACCATTCTGCTGATCAATAAGCGTAAAAACATGATCTTTTTTCATAAAGTAAAATTAAAACATTGTTCCCCATATTTAAGCGGCTTGAACTTATGCTTAGTAATGTCCTACCATCCTAGCACTTATCAGCTTTACAAAGGTGTCCAGGCAATTTTTTTCTAAGAATGGAGAATCAGAGCTTTAAGATGGATAATTTTATCTCCGGGCCGGACTGTTATAATGATATAGGAAACGTTGCAATCACGCTGAATTCGCTGATTTACCTCTTATTTTGGTCAATCAAGAATATTCTTTTACAACAAAAAAGCCCTAACTTTTTCAAGTTAAGGCTTTCTGCGGACCGGACGGGACTCGAACCCGCGACCTCCGCCGTGACAGGGCGGCATTCTAACCAGCTGAACTACCGGTCCGTTGTTCCCTTTCTGGATTGCAAATATAGGGTCTTTATTTATATTCGCAAACTATTTTTTAAAATAATTGTAAGTCCTTAAATAACAGAACCTTCCTTCATTTTTTCTGCATTCTCTGCAAACTGAAGCGCATCAATCAGCTCCTGAACACCACCATCCATCACCCCGTTAAGGTTGTAAAGGGTCAAGCCGATGCGGTGATCAGTTACCCTGCCCTGAGGATAATTATAGGTTCTGATCTTTGCAGAACGGTCACCGGTAGATACCATCGTCTTACGTCTGGCTGCAATGTCTCCGTTCTTTTTTTGCAATTCAATGTCATAAAGTTTACTCCGCAGCATTTCCATGGCGATCACCCGGTTACCCAACTGGGAGCGCTCCTGCTGGCAAACCACCACAATACCAGAAGGCTTATGGGTTAACTGTACTTTGGTTTCCACCTTGTTTACGTTCTGTCCACCAGCACCACCAGAACGGGAGGTCTGCAATTCAATATCTGCAGGATTGATGTAAAGATCAATTTCCTCTGCTTCGGGCAATACCGCAACAGAAGCAGCCGAAGTGTGCACACGTCCCTGGGTTTCTGTATCCGGAACACGCTGAACCCGGTGTACACCCGATTCATATTTCAACTGCCCGTAAACGTCTTCTCCGCTCACTTTAAGAATCACCTCCTTATAGCCTCCTGCTGTTCCTTCGGTCACATCCACCGTTTCTACTCTCCACCCCTTTTGCTCAAAGAAGCGGGTATACATCCGGTAAAGGTCTCCGGCAAATAAGGCCGCTTCATCACCACCGGTACCACCCCTGATTTCAAAGACTGCATTTTTACCGTCTTCAGGATCCACAGGGATCAGCATTACACGGACTTTATCTTCCAGCTCTTCCTGTTGTTTCAGCAGCAGGTCCAATTCTTCTTTGGCCATTTCACGCATCTCCTGATCTTTTTCTGTGCTCAGAATTTCTTTATTGGCCTCGATATTACTCATCACGTTTTTGTAGATCTTATATTGCTCTACAATTTTGCTTAAGTCTTTGTACTCTTTGTTTAACTGTGCGAAACGCTTCATATCCTGAACCGTATCAGGATTGCTCAACTGCTCTTCTACATCTTCCCAACGCAGTTTAATTGCTTCTAATTTTTCTAACATATCTTTCTTCAGAAAATTAAATTTCACTTTTCATCAGCAAAACGACCTGTTCTATGCAGGAAAACTGATGTTGTGTTATTTATTTGGACCGCAAAAATACGATTTTTCAGTCAATTATTTGCTTTCAAAATATTTAAGGCTTAGCTCATTGCCATCAAAAACAGCATAGGAATTAAATTTGAGCCATTCCCCAAGGTTTACATAACGGCTTTTATCATTGAGCTGCAGGTCCAGAGGAAGGTGTCTGTGCCCAAAAATAAAATAATCGTAATGCGTTTTTTGAAGCTGCTCTTTTGCATAAATGGCCAGCCATTCTTTGTCTTCACCCCAAAAGGTCTCTTCTGAGCTGTTCGCAGCCCTGCTTCCGGATGACCAGGCATTGGCAATGCCCAAACCTATTCTTGGTGGAACCAGGGAAAACAACCACTGGCAAACCGGGTTCCTGAAGATTTTCCTCAGGAATTTATATTTTTTATCACCAGGCCCAAGTCCGTCACCGTGGTGCAGGTAAAATTTTTTGCCATTTCTTTCCATCACCAGTTCATCGCTGACCACCTGAATGCCCATCTCTTTGGAAAAATAATCCTTTACCCACATGTCGTGGTTACCTTTAAAGAAATAGATTTTTATTCCGTTATCAGACATCTGCGCCAGTTTACCCTGCAGGCGGACAAAACCTTTTGGTACAACAGTATGGTATTCAAACCAGAAATCGAAAATATCGCCCATCAGAAAGAGTTCTGCACAAGAGGGTTCAATTTCATTCAGCCAGCGCAGAATACGTTTTTCACGAATGCTGCTTACCTCCTGATTGGGTGCCCCAAGATGAAAATCAGAGGCAAAATAGATGTTCTTAGCCATGGATATGGACAAAGATAAACAAATTTCAATCGCTCTTTTGTCAAAAAGTACGACAACTTATCTAGATTATTTCTTAATAGCCCTATTATTAAAACAAAAGTTTGTAAATTCGCCACAAATTTTAAATACATGATTTCTACAGATATAGCCATCATTGGCGCCGGCCCCGTAGGTTTATTTGCAATTTTTGAAGCAGGACTACTTAAAATGCGCTGCCATTTAATTGATTATCTTCCACAGGTTGGCGGTCAGTTATCCGAAATATACCCTAAAAAACCAATTTATGACATTCCTGGTTACCCAACTGTTTTGGCTCAGGAGCTGATTGACAATTTAATGGAACAAGGTAAGCCTTTCCATCCTGGTTTTACTTTAGGAGAGCGTATTGAGGGTCTGGAGAAACGTGGGGAAGCAGATTTTGTTCTGACCACCAACATGGGGACCATTATAGAATCAAAAGTTGTGGTGATTGCCGGTGGACTGGGTTGTTTTGAACCCCGTAAACCAGCCGTAGCCGGATTAGAGCAATTTGAAAATGGCCGTGGGGTCAATTATATGATCCTTGATCCGGAACAATATCGTGGTCAGAAAATGGTTATTGCGGGCGGTGGCGACTCTGCCCTGGACTGGACCATCTTTTTGGCAGATGTTGTTGAAGAACTGACCCTGGTTCACCGAAGCGAAAGCTTCCGCGGTGCCCCTGATTCTGTCAACAAAGTAATGGCCCTGGCAGAAAGCGGACGCATTAACCTGATCCTGAACAGCAACTTAAATTCAGTGTCCGGTTCAGGAAAACTGGAAAATGTAGAAATCATTCACAATAAAACATTGGAACCGACAAATGTTGCGGCCGATCACCTGATTCCCTTATTTGGATTGAGCCCGAAATTAGGTCCTATTGAACAATGGAACCTGAACATCAGCAAAAGTGCCATAGAGGTCAATACAGATGATTATTCAACCAACATTCCGGGTATATATGCGATTGGTGACATCAATACCTACACCAATAAATTAAAACTGATTCTTTGCGGTTTCCATGAAGCAGCTTTAATGAGTCACAGCGCTTATCAGTACATGAACCCTGGTGTTAAGTATACCATGAAATATACAACGGTAAATGGTGTAACTGAATTCTAAACATGGATCCGAACAATATCAATATACACGTACAGAACCCCGATGGTTCTTTAACCTCACTTGAAGCCCCTGTAGACATGGGGCTTAGCTTAATGGAATTTCTAAAGGCTTGTGAATACGACATTCTTGCCACCTGTGGTGGTATGGCACTTTGTGCCACCTGCTGCGTGGATGTCCTGGAAGGTGAGGAAAAATTAAACGAGATGTCAGATGACGAATATGCCATGCTCGATACCCTTCCGGATTTGCTGCCCAATTCCAGACTGGCCTGCCAGCTGCAATTAAACCCGGCAATGGAAGGATTAAAAATCAAACTTCACGACGGGATTGCTTAATTGTCCATCGCCGGGCTTTTTTTAGCCGGATCACCGATGGTTTTGTATTCCCCGTCTCCCTTTAAAATTACAAGCATTTTCGCTTTATTGTTCAGGATTGCTTTAGCAGCATCCAGTTCTTTATCGTACTGAAATGCTTGTAATACTTTTCCTTTTTCAAAATAGTAGCGGCTCACAATCTGCGTTTCCAAAAATCTTTTGATCTCCTCCTTATGCGTAAAGAGGTCTTCTTTTTTTGCAGTCAGCATTTTTGCCCTCAGGTCTTCAAGGTCTGCCTTAACAACATCCAGCTTATTTTCTTTTTCTGCTTCTGTTTTTAAGTCCGTCAGCAAACGTTCTGTATTGGAAGTATACTTATAGTCCTTATTGGCAAGAGAGGCCGCAAAACGACTGTAATCGGGATCGGATAGTTTAAATTCAGCAGCCGGGGCAATTTCTTTATGTTCCTTTTTATAGCTGTTGGCAAAATCAAAAAACAACACCTTATTGATCAGTGAAATGGTTACCGGGCTGTACTTTCTGGCTGTCACATAAACATCGGGGTATACACCATTTCCATTATACACATTACGTCCTGCCCTGGTATTGAATTTTGTAATTAAGGAATCTGCAATTTTTATCCGCTTCCCGTTTACACTTTTTTGCGAATAATCAACCGCCTGAATACATCTTCCCGATGGGGTATAGTATTTGGCAACAGTCACTTTAACCAGGCTGTTGTAAGGAAGGTTAAAGGTTTGCTGAACCAGTCCTTTTCCATAACTCCGCTGACCAACAATCACCGCCCTGTCTAAATCCTGTAAGGCACCTGCAACGATCTCCGAGGCAGAGGCAGAAGAACCGCTCACCAAAACCACCAGGGGCAAATCGGGAACCAGGGGATCACTAACGGTTTTGTAGGTAATCGTCTTTTCCGGATTACGACCTTTTTGGGTAACAATTAATACGCCTTTATTGACAAACAGGTTCACAATTTTTACCGCTTCCTGCAAAATACCTCCACCATTATAGCGCAGATCGAGCACAAAGCCTTTAGGCTGGTTTTTTCCCAGACCAACTACCGCATCTTTAACTTCCTGGGCAGAATTCTCCAGAAATTTATCCAGCCGGATGTAGGCAATATCGTTCACCATTCCCGAATAGCTTACGTTTGGAAGTTTGATTTCTTCCCGCACCAGCGTTTTATTTAAAACCGCACCGTCCCGGACAACAACCAGATCAAGGGAAGAGCCTTTGGGTCCGCGCAAAAGTTGGGTAATCTGGCTTCTTTCCTTTCCCTTTACATCTATGCCGGATATCTTCACAAATTGATCCCCAGGCCTGATGTCCTGTTTATTTGCGGGGCAACCTTCTGTTACCTCATTGACAAAAAGCTTGCCTTCAATGAAAACGGTACTTGCTCCTATTCCGCCAAACTGTGTGCTTACATATTTGAGTTTATAGTCTTCTATTTCAGATTCCGGAATGTACTCGGTATAGGGGTCAAGGCTATCCAACATCGCATCTACCCCTGTTTTCATGAGCGTAGAAGGATTGGTTTCATCCACATAGTTGATGCTGATTTCCTTATACAGGGAAGCAAAAATATCCAGGTTTTTGGATACCTGAAAAAGATCTTCTTTAAAGGACCAGGTTAAAGCGGCTGCAGAAAACAGCGCGACAGCAATAAAGGTTTTTTTTATCATAAGCGGTTACCATCTGGATCGGCTAAAGCCTTATTGATGGTAAATTCAACATATTTTCTGTCCCTGTTAGTCAGTTCCATTAAGCGTGTAACCAGTTCTTCTTCATGACCCGGTGTAAAAGGAATTTCTTCCTGTACCAGTTCACGGTATTTTCTTAAAAACTTGATCTTAACTTTTTGCGCAGTTTCAGGGGTCAGTGTAAAATTTGCCATATGCAAAAATATAAATAATTGTAATAAGGTAAATTTATTTGTGGTCCGGAACCCCTTTTATATTTAAATCTTTAATCTTCTCCCTGATGCGCTTCATAAAATCCCTCCCAGGGTCTGTTTTTTCAGTGCGGTAGGAAGAATCTGATTCTTTCCATAAATCTGTCTCCCTGAAAAGATTATACTCATAATGCCCAATGACATACTCAATGGGGTATTTAAGTTTAAGATACCGGATCAATTGCTCATTTGCCAGCAGCTGGGCCTCCGTTAAGGGATATTGATCACTGCCAATGTTTTCTACACCAATAGCACAATAATTAAGTCCTATAACGTGCCGGGCCATTACAGTGTCAGGTAAAAGCTGATAAACCGTTCCATCACGGTCAATCACATATTGCGAGGAAACATTAAGCGCACTTGCGGAAGCAATTTCCTTTCTGGCACCGGGTAAAGTGGATCTGTTAAAGACGTCAAAGGTTTTTTCCAGGCTCATAATGTCTGTCCAATGCAACACGACCATCAATGGATGAATGGTCGGTTCGCTTTGTTTTAAACCATGTCTTTTTTCCAGATAGTCTAAGGTAAGCTGTCTTCTTTCTGCATCAAAAATAATGGGTTTACTCACTATACGAAACGCGGTTTGCGCTTTGAGCGAACACAGGGTAGAAAGCAATAAAAGTGCAAAGAAGAGCAGTTTGGTTGCGAAATTTTTGTACATGATTTAAAATTAAAAGCAGAAGCCCTCCAGGGGCTTCTGCTGCTTACAAATTTATTAGTTTTTATCCCACCACAATGGTGTCAGCAAACGATATTTTTCGGAGTTGTCACCAACATTGTCGGGATTGCGGGTCTGCTCATTTGTTTCGTAGCACATTCCCCTGATCCATTGGTTTGCATTCGCGGCATCAAACACAACTGTATTCAGGTTCAATGGTCTTTGAAGTGATGGCCCGTAAATGGCCTGACTAAAATCTGATCTGCGCATATCTACCCAGGTTTCCGGGTTCAGGCAAAGCGTAATGTACTTTTGTCTCATGATGTGGCTTAAACCTTGGGTCAGGTTTGCAAAATGGGCATTTAAACCATCCGCCAACTGGGCCGTCCAGTAGGTATTAATTTCATTGGTGCTCACGCCAAGCTTACGCATGTTTGCTTTAACCCCTTCTTCATAAGCAGCCAAGGCACCTCCTGTATCCCCTGAACGCAGACGCGCTTCTGCCTCGATGAACTTCACTTCAGAATACGTGATGAAAGGAAAAGGAGACGTTTGTTTGGTGTAAAACCCGCTATTGCTAAACCTGCCATAGTCATTGCCATTGGTTTTGGTTGCATCACCATTCTGACCATTTGCAAGGATTCCCTGTCCACCGGCCAGGCCTCCTCCTGATCTTAAACCACGGTACTGTCCATCGGAAGTTGCGGGTACCATAATCCGGCTAATACGGGGGTCCTGCAGAGCCGTATTGGTGACCGGTAAAGAGGTAAGCATGTTTACAAAAAATTGGCTCCAGGAAAAATATCTTGGATTATACAAAGCGCTGTTTGGATCTGTTGAAGTGACCACGAAGCCCCCCCAGCTGAACCAGGGATTTTCATCAGTTTGCAAGCCTCCGGCCAAATACGGAAACTCGGCATCCATCCCATCGGCATTAAATGCTTTGCTGCAGGCATCCAGAATTTTTGTGGTATTGTACAAGCTTCCTTTTTTGGACAAATGGTTCAGGTACCTCGCTTTTAATGCCCAGGCAAAACGCTTCCATTTGGAAACATCTCCCTGAAATAAAATATCCCCCCCGGCAGCGTTTAATGTTGTTTTGTTTGTCGGATTATCAAATGCCGCAAGAGCCTCATCCAAAAGTTGATCTATACGACTATAAACCGTCTGCTGGTCCTGCATTTTTGGTGTTAGCGACAACTGTACTTTTCCATTGTAAAATTCATCTACGACAATCGCACCATACTGATCGGTCAGCAATCCGAAGTTTAAAGCCATTAAGGTTTTGCCTGCCCCAACAAAACAAGGGCTACCTTCCTCTTCACCGAGATTAATCATATCTATGCTATTGGGCATCGTATACACATAAGTATTTTGCCAAAGAAAATACGAAGCCGTAAAACGCCAGGTCTCTGCATTAAGGTTTGTTCCTGTGGTTAATTTGGTTACCCCATATTGGGTTAATCCGGCAATCTCTCTCGAGCCACGCCATAAAGCTGCCCCGTTAGATGTCGTTATTGCCCCAACCAGCCGGTTGGCCGCGGATACTTTTGTCGGATTATTAGGATCATTATTTACATCCAGAAATTTTTTGCAGGAACTTACGGAAAGCAAGCTGAGCACAGCCATGCAGGTAATTCCTTTTTTGTATATCGTTTTCATAATCAGTCCTTGAGTTAAAATGTTAATTTTAGACCTAAATCAAAGCCTTTTGTAGCCGGAACGCCCAGGTTATCAAAGCCAAAGGACCCAGATCCGCCAACACCTGCACCGCTTCCGGACACCTCAGGATCTACTCCGGAATATTTGGTAATTAAAATCAGGTTACGGCCTGTTGCAGTAAAGGACAATCCTTTTATTTTTATTTTCCCTAAGTAACGGGTTGGCATGTTATAGGTCAGGCTGGCATACCTTAATCTGGTCCAGCCCCCATCTTCTACAAAATCATAACCCTGGTTGGCATAAATGGTCTGATAATAATTTTGATTCAGCGGAACAGCAATCGTATTTACAGCACCTGTAGACTCTATAATGCCATCAAATACTTTTGTTCCCCTGTCCAGGGTTTTTGTACTTAAACCAGAGCGGACCAAAGAATTTTCTGTGGCGTTAAACACCTTTCCACCCACCCGGACATCAACCATAAAAGAAAGTGTAAAAGCTTTATAATTAAACGTATTGGTAATTCCTGCCGTAAATTTTGGATTCCGGTCACCAATATTGGCCAGGGCAGTCTGTACCTGAGGATAGCCGTTATTGGCAAGTAAAAGTTGTCCCTGGGCGTTTCGCTTCCAAACATTCCCATTGATTCCAAACAAGCTGCCCCCTAAAAATGCAGCTCCTTGTGCCACGTTCGCTGCAGCCCATGCGTCTGAAATTTCTATGCGGTCTAGTTTACCTGGTAATTCTTTGACTGTAGAGCTATTGTGTGCAAAGTTCACGTCTACAGACCATTTGAAATGCTCATTTACGATGGGCTTAGCATTAAGGACAACCTCAACTCCTCGGTTTCTGATTGATCCGCCATTCAAATAAGCCAGAAAAGAACCCGAAGAAGGTGGCATCCGTGTGAGCAAAATCTGATTGTCGGATTTACTGCTGTAATAAGTGATGTCCAGTCCAAAACGATTGTTGATGAACCGAAGGTCTGCTCCCATTTCAAAGGCCCTGGTAAACTCTGGTACCAGACCAGGATTTCCAAAAGGGTTATTTGAATTGATGATAAAACCCCTTGGATTAATGGTAAAATCATTGGTCAATGTAGCCAAACTTGTGGTCAGTGAATACGGAGCAGCATCTTTTCCAACATTGGAATATGCAGCCCTGATTTTTCCATACGAGAATATCCGGTCATCTGATTTCAAACCCATTTCTTTAAGCAAGTCTGTTAAAATCACGGCCGTGCTTACAGAAGGATAAAAAAATGACCTGTCTTTAGGCGGTAAAGTTGAAGACCAGTCATTTCTGGCCTTAAAGTTTACGTAGGCAATTCCCTTCCAGTCCAGATTAAAGTCCCCAAACCAGCTAAAAATCCGCCTTCTTTGAAGAAATTCAGATGTGGTCCTGTCTTTAGGCAATGTATTATTAATGCTGGGAAAACTCGGATCTATAAAGTTTGCTGCAGTGGAGCCTTCATTTTGAATAGAAGTCATTTCAATATTATTTCCCACAGACAGGCTTAAGTTAAAATCTTTTGCTATCGTTTTCTTGCCAGTCAAAATAGCGGTAGAAGTGGTAATCTGATTGGTGGCTAAGGATTGTGTAATCGCTCCCTTTGTTGCTCCGACTTCCAAAGTCCCCGGCATTCTAACCGATTTAAAATTTTCGCTGTAGTAATCCGTACCCAATCTATAGGTAAAGTTTAAAAAGCTAAAGGGGTTGTAGTCCAGGTTAACCTGACCAATAAGGCGGTTAACATTACTTGTAAAGGGCTTATTTTGGATAGTCCAATAGGGATTATCTGTTCCACTCGCATTGATGATTTTCTGAGAACCATCTGGATTCAAATAATCTTTCATATCCAGATTGCGGGGCCAGTATAAGGCACCCATAATTCCATTTGCACTTCCCTGAGACAAATAGGTCCGGTCTGTTCTGATGTAATTGGCATTTCCTCCAATCGTTAGCTTATCTCCTACCTTCGTATCTGCATTGATGCGGAACGATTTCTTTTTAAAAGTAGAGTTATCTACAATTGATCCCTGATCAACCATTGAAGCAGAAGTATAGTAATGCGTCAAATCTGAACTTCCACTTACCGAAAGATCATGCGTTTGCGCAAAAGCAGTTTTAAAGAATGTTCCTAGGTTGTCGTAAACCGTTTCACCGGATGCAAATGCAGGCCCAAATGAGTTTAAAGAGCTTGGACTGTATACACCCTGATCTCCTTGCTTATATTGAGATTGTAATTTAGGAAGCTTATTTACCCGGTCAAAAGAAAAACTATTCTGATAGGTTACCCTTGCTGCGCCCCCTGCTCCCTTTTTTGTGGTAATTACAATTGCCCCGGAAGCCGCCCGTATTCCATATAATGCTGCCGCAGCAGGCCCCTTTAATACCGTAATGGTTTCAATATCCTCGGGATTAATGTCTATAGCCCTGTTGGATGCCGGTCCAACTGAGGCGGCCAGGCCTCCCTGTCCAACCGGCGTACTGTTGTCTACAGGAATACCATCAAGGATAAATAAAGGCTGATTACTGCCACTTAAAGAAGTTCCCCCCCGGATCATAATATTTGCAGAAGCTCCTGCTGCCCCACTGGAGTTCGTGATCTGTACTCCGGCAACCTTTCCCTGTAAAGCATTTACAATATTCGGCTGTTGTGAATCTACGATTTCCTGGGCTTTGACATTTTGCGTGGAAAAGCCCAGGCTTCGGACTTCCTGTTTCACTCCAAAAGCTGTTACAGCAACTTCATTAAGGGTTTTACTGTCTTGTTTTAGTTTGACATTGATGACTTTTGCTTCAGCGACCAGCACTTCCTGGGGCGTGGTACCAATAAAGCTAAACACTAAAGTCTCGCCACTTTCTGTTCTGATGGAATAGCGGCCTTCGGCATCTGTACTGATCCCTCCTGCTTTTCCTTTGATTTTAACGGAAACACCGGGTAATGGCAAGCCATCATCTGCCGATGTGACTTTACCTGTTACTGTTATCTGCTGGGCCATGACTTGTGTGGTCAACAAAATCAATGAGCAGAATAACACAAGTAGTTTTCTTTTCATAATGAATTGGTTTAGGTTAAGGTTTGTTTATTATTTTCTTTTTACATAAGCAGGCTATTTTTGGATGGTAATTAAGCCGTAGAGAATTCGAAAAAATTCGCCCGTACTTGCTTTAGATTTCATTAAACACAGCACAACATGCGTTTTTGTGCGTTTTTTCGCCCAAAAATTAGCATTTAGCACATACTAAAATGGGGCACACTTAAAATTATGTAATAAAAATCAAAAATTTGAGGGTTTTCTCAATTTAAAAATGCGGGAATACGCGGGAATTACTGTTTTTCTTTAAAACATACAGCAACTTAAACAACAAAGGCCCTTTAAGGGCCTTTGTAAACTAAAAAGTATTGCTTCTCAAACCAATTAGAAAGTCGGGTCTGTTGGCGTATTGGTATTATTGTCTCTTTCTGCAAATGGATAAGGAAGAAAATTTCTTTTCCTGTCGGTAAGTGGCAGGTTAAAACGCCTCATGTCTTCGAGCTTGAGGCCAGACATAAACAGCTCTATACACCTGTTCTGATAAATCTTGGTCAGCAACTCACTCTGGGTATAGGTTCCTGTCAAAGCAGGGAGGTCTGCCCCTAAACCAAACCTGGTATCGTCTGCTGGTTTTCGGGTTAAAACTTTATTCAACTCTGTTTTTGCATTATCCAGGTCTGGCTGACGGGCATAAACCTCGGCTTTAATGAGCGTAATTTCTCCCGGAAGGTATACCGGAATAGAAACTGTGGTTGCCGTCCAAAAACCCTTTAAACGGGCAACAGGAGCCGTTGCAGCCGGAACAGTATAAAAAGCAAGTCTTTTATCTGCAGGATCTGGTATATAAACCCCTCCCAATCCCAGATTGGCGTTACTTGGCTGAAATACATTGTTCGTTGAGGTTGCGATATCATAAATCGGATTAGGTGTCAGTGCATCATAATCAAAAGTCGAATACTTTGTCAGGTCAACCAGATTCGCTGCAGTCATGGCCAAACCATAGTTTCCAACAAACAAAGCATAACGTGCTTTGAGTGCATACAATGTATTCTGGATATTTATTCCCGCAGGCACATTAGAACTAAAGCTTGCACTAAGCGGATTGGCAGCCAAAACACCAAGGGCATTGTCAATGACCGCAATAGCCTTATTATAGCCCTCTGCCCTGGTTATAAAACTTACATTTTTACCTGTTCCTGATGGGATTTTTTCCCAATATTCTGAAAGATTGCCAATGGCCAGGGCTTTAAAAATGCTCGTATAGGCAATCAGTCCTGAGGCATAGTTTTTATCGGCCAGATTCATTGCGCCATTAATCACATTATCTGCATCAAAAATGATTTTATTGGAACTTGACCATAAAAACCCAAGGGTGGTATTTGTCCCGTCGACACTACTGCCCCCTGTAAAAAACTGCAGTTCAGGAATGTTCCCTGAATTTGAAAGCAAGAGTTCATTGGTCAAAAAGCCATTTGCCTCCACCGCACTAAAATAAACGCTGGCACGGCCAGCAGAATATAGTTTCTGCAAACCTACAGCAACACCGGTCAGTCCTCTTGCCGAGGCAAGTACATCTGTAGACAAAGCGCCATTGGGGTCTTTATATTCCTTTTTACAGGAAACAGCAGTCAGCATCAAACAGACAACTGTTGTCAGTTTAACTATGCAAAACTTATTTATATAATTTTTCATCTGTCTATAATTTGTTTGTTAATCGTAATGAAACGACCAGGATCTCAATCATTTTCATGGTTTGATTTGAAAGATCATGATGGATTCCTATCTGAACTTTTGAAATTAAAATTTAACCTGTAACCCTAAACTAAAGCTGCGCGGAATCGGAACAGAACCGAAATCTATATTTCTTAAAAGTGTAGATTGCCCTCCGGAATTTAGTTCCGGATCGTATCCTTTATATTTATCCCAGGAAATCAGGTTTCTTCCGCTCAGATTAATGGTCAGGTCGTTAAGAAATTTCACCTTTCCAACATTATAACTTAAGGATACTTCCCTAAGTTTAACAAAAGAACCATTATCTATTCTCCATTCTTCTATTGCATAAACGCCTGCAACATATCCCCTTGGCAATTTCCCTTCCTGCTCCTGTTCTGCAACCTTACCATTTCCTACTCCCTGACGCGTACGCCAGTCGGCATTCCAGACATCTCCGCCATGGACCGCATCCAGCTGAATGTGCAGGCTTAATTTTTTATAGGTAAAATCATTGACAAAAGAAGCGGTATATTTAGGGTTGGGGTCACCAAGAACTTTACGCAATGGGGTACCCGTAGGTAAACCATTTGCATCCCTTTGAGGCGTAAAAGTAGTTGCCGAGGTTTGAATACCCCTTTCGGTTAAAGGAATTCCTGCCGAATTGGTCAATAAACTTCCATCTGGATTTCTGGCAAAAAAGGTTCCATAAAAAACACCAATTGGCTGCCCGTCAATAATCGCTACCGGTGCCCCGGCATTGGTTGTAATTAACCTCAAGGCGCCGCTGCCTACAGCCTTATTTCTGTTCCGGTTAAAGATAAAAGTGGTATTCCATTTGAAATCTTTGCTAGAAACAGGCACTCCTGTAAGTAAAAGCTCTATCCCTTTGTTCGATAGTCCTCCATTATTATCCAGTAAACTTGTGTAACCGACCGTTGGTGCGATCACCACTGGCAAAAGCAGGTCTTTAACTTTTTTATGATACCAGTTAAAAGTTAAACCTAAACGATTAGAGAAAAAGGACATGTCTGTACCCAACTCCAATTCACGCTGACGTTCTGGTTTTACATTTTCATTGGCCAGCGTTGAATTTCCGGAAAAGGTTACTTTTCCCAAAAGTGGGTTAGAGTAATATTCGTTAAAACGGTCATAAGCTCCAATTCCTGTTAAGTTTCCAGATTCTCCATAAGCTGCCCTTACCTTAAAGGCACTCCACCAGTTGGATATGGACAACTTTTTCCAGTACTCCGCTGAAGAAAGTACATAACTGACATTTCCTTTCAGGTAAGCCTGGGTTCTGTTGTTGCTTCCAAACACAGAAGACTGGTCTACCCGGAGCGCACCGGTCACAAACAAATGATCCTTATATTTAAAATTCTGCTGCAAATAAGCGCCGCTGATCGTAAATTCTGATCTCCTGTCCATATTTGGCAAAACAGTACTTGCCCCGTTCACGGTTTCAATAAAAGGCGCCAGCCCTCTTCCGTTTAACAGGGAGTACAAATCTTTCTGATATTGAAAAGAACCACCAAGCTGCGTTGTAGAAGCCAGTTTCTCTGATATATGAGCGTCATAAGTCAGGTTCAGTTCATTATTAAACAGGGTTGTTGTTGCATTGGCCGCGCTGGCATAACCATTTTGTCCGGCATCCAGAGTTGGCCCGCCACCATAAAAACCTGTACTTACATTATATGCAAAAGGGGGAATATAAGTCGTCCCGTTCTGAATGGTGTTGTCCACACCCATGGTATAATCTATCGTCAGGTTTTTTACAGGATTTAATTTTAATCCCGTATTGGCCATAATCCGGTTGGTATACTGTCTTTGCTTAATGTCTTCAATGACAGAAACCGGATTTACCCTTCCTCTTTCTCCTACGGCCTTAAGGTTTCCAAGGGCATCTCTTGTAAAAATATCATGAAAATTACCAATAATGGTCACTGAATTCATTGGCGAAAAGAAAGAGTTTCCATCTGGTTTTTCATTCGCGTCACTGTGAACATAATTGAAGCCGGCCGTCACTTTTGCCCAGTCATTAATTTTTTGATCCAGATTGGCCCTGAAATTATACCTTTTAAAGTTGGTGTTTTTAATAATCCCTTCATTAGAGAAATAACCGGCAGAGGTATAGAATTTGGTATTATCACTTCCTCCTGAAACAGAAACATTGTTGTCTGTACCTGTAGCGGTATGAAAAATATAGTCCTGATAATTATAACGGGTAACCGGAGTCGTATTGGTTAACAATACCCCTGGGTTCCCAACCAGCTGAATCACATCCTGGGTAAAGGTATCCGGAGATCCTCCAAATTTAACTGGCGACTGATTTACTTCTACCTGTTTTCTCAGTTTACTCACCATCAGACTGGTTGAAAAACTCACTACCGGTTTTCCGCTGATTCCCCGTTTTGTAAAAATCTGGATTACCCCTGAGTTTGCCCTGGAACCGTAAATAGCCGCAGCAGCTGCGCCATTCAACACCTCAATATGATCAATGTCATTTGGATTGATGTCTACCATTCTGTTCTGCCCTACGCTTCCCACAAAGTTTCCATTTTGTCCAATTGGGCTTCCAGAATTATTACCTCCGTCGTAGTTGGCAGAGGTATTGGTTACCCGGGTGGTTGAATTGTTTACAATTACCCCATCAATAATGTAAAGGGGTTCGGAGGAGGAATTTACTGAACTTACGCCCCTTAATCTTACCGACATCCCTCCTGCCGGATCACCGGAGTTTTGGCTGATTTGCGCGCCAGCCGTTTTACCTTGCAAAGAAGACAACACATTTCCGCTTGGGGCCTTGTTCAGGTCATCGCCTTTAACGGTACTGACATAACTTCCAAGCTGCTTCCGGGTGGTTCCCTGTGAAGTACCGGTCACGATCACTTCGTCCAGGCCCACCGCATCTGTAGTCAGTTCGGCACTGATCTTTACGTTTTCTTCCGTGCCCAGAACGACCGTTTTACTTGCAGTTTTAAAGCCGATATAGGAAAAAGTTACCTGATAGGTACCCGGGGCAATATTGGCCGTAAGGTTAAAATTACCTTCATTATTGGTGGCAATAGCAAAGGTTGTAGATTGGATCTTAACGACAGCTCCCGGAATGGTTTGCTTCGTATTCGCATCCAATACTTTACCACTGAGGATAAAGCGTTTGGTTTGTGCCCTTGCTGCAACCGGGAGCAGGCAAAACAAGAGCGGTATCCACAGGGCCATAATCAGCCCAAAACACCTTGTTGTGTAGGTTTTTCTCATAATGAATGGGTTTAGTTGGATTTTTTGTTTTTGGTAATAATTTACATAAAAAAGCAGTTAAAATAAATTTAATATATACTTTAATCAAAAAAGGCAGCATGGTGATCCTGCTGCCTTTTTTGATTAAAAAAAATGCCTTTATTGTACTTTTAAAGTTACAGTAGATGGCCCTTTTTTACTCAGGGTATTCTTATTGACCACCTCTACTTCCAGAACAATGGAAGTCCCTGCTGCCAATCCTGTGGGTACCTGATATGGAATCAGCAATGAATCCGTACGGCTCACTGTGGAATAAGCTTTTTGATAAGGTGTTGTAGAAACCAATTGCTGGGCGGTACTACCTACGGTAGCCCTTAAATTGATTTTATCAATGGGATCATCCGACCAGTACCTCAGGTCAAGCACCGCCGGGCTTCCTCCTGGGACAGTAGTTGTTGCGGGCGATTTCAAAGTAAAACTGGCAATTACGGGTACTTTCCCGATAATGGTTATGTTATCCTGCAGCCACTGATCTGGAGCATTCTTTTTACAAGCGGATATCAGCAGAGTGACGGCAAAAAGTCCCCCGATTATTTTTGATATGTTCTTTTTCATCATCATTTCTATTAATTAAACAACCAAAGTTTTACAGCCTGATTGGCAACCTGTGGTACATTAGGATTTCTGCCGGGCTCATTGTCCGGATATTTACCTCGCTGTACGTATACGCCTGGTCCCAAAAGATCTTTAAACGGCGCTTTCAGTCCAGGGTAAATGTTTACATCATATTGGTATCTTCTCATATCTGTCCAGGTTTCCATCTGCAGGAAAAGCGCAATATACTTTTGCAGCATAATGTCTGTTAGTGTAATATTACCTCCTTTGGTCACCACAGGATTGGTGGTATAAGTAAGAATATCAGCATCTGCAACACCCAGTTTTTGCATGTTCCCTTTTATGCCGTTTATATAGGCAGTATAGGCAGACGGCTTATCTGTTCCTATTAAGGCTTCTGCCCTGATGAACTGGATTTCAGCATAAGTCAGGATAGGCACAGCCGAGGTACGGGCGCCATAAAAAGTTTTATCTGTTACATCTGCATTGGCCAGATTGGCCCCCTGTTCTGTACTCAAAGCACCCACTGGTCTGCCTACATAAGTTGCCGCACCATTGTTATCAAATATCTTAGGCATTCTTGGATCAATTACCCCATTAAAATAACCGGTACCGTTCATCAGGTTAACCAGAAAATAAGAAGGTCGACCTTGTTTTGCAGTAATTGCCGGCTGACCTAAATTGGTATACCATGGGCTTGGTCTGTCTTGTGTATACTTAAGCTGCAAATCAATTGCCCCTTTCTGATCATCAATGGCCGCACCTGCATCAGCAAGCGCTTTAGCCATATTGGAAGGGTCCTTTTTTGATAAATGAAGATAATAACGTGCCCTGGCTCCATAAGCTACTTTTTGCCAGTTTGCGATTACCCCGCCAAATATCAGGTCCGTAGATGCTCCAACTTTTAAGGAGGCGGCCGCCGGAACCGGCTTGGCCAGGTCTGCAATAGCACCATCCAACAATTGTTTCAGAGCGGTATTGTAAATATCCTGCTGCGCATCATATTTTGGGCTCGGTACACTAGGGCCTTTAAACGCATCGCTATAAGGCAAGTCTCCCCAAATGTCTGTACTCTGCATTAAAGTTAAGGCAAATAACACTTTCCCGATACCGGAATACTGAGGCGCCCCTAATGTTTCGGCTCTGGAAATCATATCCTTTAGATTTGGCAGGGCATCCCGGTAAGCAGATTCCCAAATGTTATCAAATCCATAGGGATTATAAGAATCGATATTTGCTTCATAGGTATTAAAGCCTGCCAGGTATTGAGGATAAGAATTCCCATACTGGCCGGCATTAAAAAATGAGCTTGACGTAAATTGAATCGTAGCAGCCAGCTGGCCTGCAAGATTGACCTGATCGGGTGTTAACCTCGAAGGGTCGTTATTAATGTCCAGGGCCTTTTTACAGGAACCGAAAAGGGTAGCTCCTAAAAGGACCAGGCCAAAGACTTTTATTTTTAAGTTTTTCATAACTAAATTCTAAAAATTAACATTCAGACCAAAATAGATGCTCCTGGTTGAAGGCACGCCCGTTCCGACATAACCCACAGAGTTGGATCCTGCTCCATAGGCGCTTGCTTCAGGGTCAAACCCGATAAAGGAAGTGCTCAACCACAAGTTATTTGCTGTCACTGAAAGAGATGCAGATTTAATAAATGTTCTTGTCAGCCATTTTTTTGGCAGGTCATAAGACAGGGAAACATTCTGTAAGCGAATCCAGGAAGCATCCTGAAAACCATTATTCTCCGGAGCCAGTTTATAAGGGAAACTGTTCGCATAAAAACTTTGGTCAATGAGTGCAGCCTTATCATTTGGTACATATACCGGCTTATCTGCAGTTCCCACATTTTTAACCCCTTTAAAAACAACCATTGCATTTCTAAGCTGGGTTTCAGCACCTACACCCGTAGAGAAACGCTGGGTTTTAGGGATATCAAAAACATCTCCTCCTTTTTTAAAGCTAAACAGGAAAGAGAACGTGAAACCTTTGTAACTCATGGTACTACCCAAGCCACCAACCCAATCCGGGTAAGCATTGCCGATCAGGTAATTATTTGAAAGCGGCTGTGGAATAATCGGATAACCATCTGCCCCGATAACCAGTTGTCCATTGTATTCACTGCTCGGGTCTGTTACCCGGGTATATGGCCAGCCATACCAGTCCCCTGGTCTGCCGCCGGTTTTAATAATTTGTTTTACCCATGGACTTTCCGGATTGAACTGGATTTCACTTACTCCTGGAGGCATGGTCAATACTCTTCCTTTTGTTTGCGACCAGTTCGCATTAAGGTCCAGTTTAAACTCCCTGGAGTTGATCAGATTTGCTGTCAGTAAAAACTCCAGTGATTTATTACGGATTTTTCCGGCATTGGTGACAAAGATATCATAACCAGAGGCATAACTGATTGGAACCGGAACAATCTGATCTATACTGTTCAAGATGGCATAGTTGGCATCTAAAGTAATCTTGTTTTTTAGAAAGTGAAACTCCCCACCGAACTCCAGACCTTTTGTTCTTTCCGGTCTTAGGGATTCTGAGCCAACTTTAATGTCTCTCCTTATGCCACTACCACCGTTAAATGACTGCATTGTGGAATAATACTGACCAATCTGATATGGATCTGCATCCTTACCCACCTCGGCATAAGAAGCCCTTAACTTTCCATAATTAAAAATCGGGTTATCCTGCATACCGAGCGATTCGGTAAAAATATAAGACAAACTGGTTGAAGGATAAAAGAAAGAACGGTTCTGAGCCGGCAAAGTAGAAGACCAGTCATTTCTTCCGGTAACATTAAGGAAGACCGTATTGTCATAACTTACCGTCAAATCACCAAATACACCGATGATGTTTTTCTTACCTGGATACGTTGTGGTGGTGTACACATTGTAATTGTTAATGCTTTCTACATTGGGAACAACCGCCTGCTGACCGTTTAAAGACAAATTAGTACGGTTGATGTGGGTAAAGGAATGTCCCAATAAAAACGTTGCATTCCATTTTTCACCAAACTGTTTGGTTGCCCGGGCAAAAAAGTTTGAGTTGATCTCGTTATAGCTGATGTGTTGTTCGGTCATTGAACCAAGGGGACTGATGAGCAACCCAAACTCGTTATAAATTGACCTGAAATCGGTATAATGGTCCAAACCAGCTTTATAGTTAAAGGTCAGCCAGTCGGTCGCTTTATACTCTACACCCAAATTTCCCAAAAGCCTGTTGACATTATCCTTCATAAATGCATTTTCTGTAAAATAGAAAGGATTATTGATAGAGGCATTATAGGTTTTTTCACTGCCATCCGGGTTCAGGTAATCGCGCGGATCGACTGTATTGGTATGACGCATTAAATAGAAAATCGTTCCCGAGCTGACCCCTGTTCTTGGATTTTTACCACCAGAGTTGATGTAGTTTGCAGAACCTTCAAATTTAACTTTATCAGAAGCCTTTAGGGTTCCGGCAAGTTTAATAGAGGTTTTACCATAATTGGAATTAGGAACTACGCCATTTTGAGTAGAATTTGAAATGGAAGTGAAATAGGTTGCACTTTCGTTCCCTCCACTGAATGTAAAGGAGTTCTGGGCCTGATGACCCGTTTTAAAGAACAGGTCGTAAGGATTATAAGTTGGTAAACCTTCTATTTTTGGCCCCCAGCTATTTATACTTGACACATAAGCACCATTATTACCATTTCCATAAGTAGTTTGGATAGGTGGTTTTTTGGTCACATCATCAAAACTATAAGTTGTTTTAAAGCTAAAAGATGGTTTTCCGCTTTTACCGGATTTTGTGGTAATGATTACCGCCCCATTGGCAGCCCTCAATCCATATAATACCGAAGCAGCAGGACCTTTTAAGATGGTCATTGACTCAATATCGTCCGGATTGATATCGGCCGCACGATTGGTGTTCTGGAAACTGTCACTATTGGTTGCAATCGGATCTGTACTGTTAGAGATCGGGATACCGTCTACCACAAATAAAGGCTGATTATCCGCAGAAGGGTTCAGGGAATTGATTCCTCTGATCTGTATCCTGGAACCTGCACCCGCGGCCCCGCCTGCACTTGTGATCTGCACGCCTGAGGCCTTTCCTTTCAAGGCATTCACAAGGTTGGACTGATTGGTATTTGTAATGTCCGCAGCCTTAATTTCCTGTGTCGCATAGCCCAATGAACGCTTTTGCTGTTTCACACCCAAAGCCGTTACAACCACCTCATTCAGGTTGTTTGAACTTGGTTTAAGTACGACATTAAGCTTTGGGTTAGTCCCCACCGGAACCTCCTGGGAGATCATTCCGATGTAACTGAAAATCAGCACTTCAGAAGAGGCCGCTTTAATCGAATAAATACCATCCGTATTGGTCTGGACCACAGTGGTACTTCCTTTAATTTTTACGGAAACACCCGGAATAGGAAGTCCGTCATCCGAAGATGTGACCTTTCCGGACACTGCAATTTGCTGGGCCACTGCCTGAGCCGCCAGCAAAAAGGTTCCCCACAATAATAGGAGTAGTTTTTTTTTCATAATAACTTGGTTAGAAATAAATTTTCAACTCTCTTTTATGCCCATGAGGGAAATACAGAATGTACCCTACCCTGTGTTTTAATCGTGTGTAATTTATAATGATACTGGATGACTGACCGGTTAGAGAGCGCGAAATAATACCCGGATTTCTGTTTTTCTAATCACATAAACTCAACAATAAAAAAAACGCATTAACACGCACAAAAAAGAATTTCCAAGTAAAGATTGAAAATGTTTTTTACTTAATAAAGAAAAGAATCAACTATTTGTGTTACACCACAAAATAATAGACGCAGAAACCTGCACAAATACGCAGGCCTTTTAGCCTAAAAATCAACACCATTTTAGATACAAAATAAAAGAGGGGGATATCAGAATCTGATATCCCCCTCTTTTTACACCTATACTTTACCTAATAAAAAGTAGTATAGGATGTTGCGGCAAATGGATAAGTCGTATTCCCCATAACCCCACGGAGATATATGGTATAGGCCCTGCCTTTTGAAAAGGAAATAGTCGCTGCCGTAGCCACAATCGGCACCCCTGTTGCAGCGTTGTTAAAGAGAAACTTATTACTTGGCGTAGGGCCGGAACCAGGATTGGGCAACTCCATCCAATTCGACACAGTTCCATAGGCAACATTAGAAACCACCTTAGCTCCGGTTGCGACATCCCTGACCATATCTACATTTGGTCCACCATTATACAAATTTATAAGACGGATAAAGATTTTTGAGGTATCCAGTGCCGGGCTAACATCCTCAATAACCAAGGGAGCTGGTATTTTCTTCGTGGAAGTATACTGCCCGGTTGTAAATATAGTATAGTACTTTCCTGCTGCAGGGGTAATTTGTGCATTGAGCACTTCTAAATTAGGATCTGGCAGCGAAGGTATTATTCTTCCTGTAAATGTATGTGTAGTTGGTGCTGTAATGGCATAACCTAAATCAGGGAATAACCCATTATAAGCATACCCTGCATTCTCAATACCAAGTGTCGAATATCCTGCAGAAAATTTTGTGCCGTCCATATAGAAGTTAAGCGCCGGGCTTCCTGGAGTCAGATTCAAAATTTTAATATAGGCGTATTTCGGATCGCCGGGACTGATCTTTTCATAAGCCGTATTTTCTACAAGCGTCCCTTTTTTACATGCAGCAAATAAGCCTATAAAAGCTGCAATTATATATAGTATCTTTTTCATTCTACTTTAATTAAATGGTCATCTATGGTTGGGAAAACCACATTTTATAGGTGTGGTAATCATTTTTATCTGCACCGATTTTTTTAAGTGCCTCTATATTCCAGACATACTCGGAAGCATATCTTGGACGATAACGCTGGGCAGGTTTCCCTCCATTGTCAGCAAAAAAAGATGTAGGAAACACATATGCCCCCAAATAAGGATTGTTACCTTTAGCATCCCCTTCGTAATAGTTGAACTTGCGCAGGTCACACCAGGTTTCTACGAAACCGTAAGCATACAAGGCAAGGTATTTTTGCAGCATAATATCACGCATAGTCAACAGTGATGCATTTTGTCTTACCGCAGCGCTAGCCATATAGGCATTTTTATCGGTAGCCGATATGGCAGTACCAAGTGCGCTTACAAAATCTATGCTTGCACCAATCCCATTTAGATAGGCCTGATAAGCCAAGGGTGCATTCCCCATTCTAAATGCCGCTTCTGCTTTAATAAACTGCATTTCGGCATAAGTCATAATTGGAAAGCCTGCATTATCTTTAAACAAATACTTACCCTGATTAGGCCCTGGGTTTCCGGAAGCCAGAACTCCCCAAGGATTGGGAATCTGATTTTTAGCCGCAACAGTACCCGGATCACCACTACCAGGGTTGGTTCCTCTAAAAACATTATCCACCGATGGGCTAATCATATTGTTGCGCCGGGGATCAATCACTGATCCGCTTGTTCCCGTAAAATAAGTTCCATCTAATAAGCCAACTATAATTCTGGTTTGGCGATAAGCCCCCAAATTCGCTCTGAGCGGCCCAAAGAAGTTACTGTTGATTGCCGTGGTGCCTGTATTGGGAACGATAAAGTTATCGGCATTACTCGACAACGCCTTATCCACATACACAATAACCTTTGCCGGATCATAACTCGCCTTGTTGACCAGGTTATTTGCATTTCTGGCAAGAATGCCATAGTTAAACTTAATCCACTTTGTGCTGTCACCGGCATAAATCAGGTCTCCAGGAACCAATTTGGCTACCGTACCGTTTCCATCAGTTCTGGAAAAAGATTTAATGGACTCATTTGCCAAACGAACAACTTCAGTATACACATCCTGCTGAGGGTCATAATCATAAACATACCTGCTAATGTCAAAGGCTTGTTTTAAAATGATTTCCCCATGATAGTCAGTAGTAGTTTGCCAGCTCCAGGCTTTGACAGCCTGCGCCAGACCAACATAATTGTACTCTTGCTTTTTATTGGAATCATCAATAATCAGGTTCAGGTTTGGACCCAATGCAAAGTAATTACTTCTCCAAATTTCACCCATAGCGTCACTACCTGCAATCCATCCATGGGTTTCGCCCACATTGACGTTCCCTCCAAAATATTGGATCAATCCTCCAAGATATCGGGCATCATACTGAATTCCCCTCTCCATACCGGCAAACAGCGGCGGAGTTAACGTCCTACTTGCCGGCGTCTGTGGTGTAGCCGGATCAGCGTTCACATCCAAATACTTTTTACAGCCTGAACAAAAGGTGATCAGTGCTATTACTGTACTTAATAAGTATATTTTTTTCATCTCTTTAATTATTAAAAGCCAATTCTCACCCCTAAATTATAACCTCTTGGAAGGCCTACAGAACCGAAATCAATTCCTGTACCTCCTAAACCACCGGAGGCTGCACTCAAACCATTAACAGAAGGATCAACACCTTTATAGTTTGTGATTAACAGCAAATCTGTTCCGGTAAAAAACACATTCATGTTTTTAATCACCCTACTATTGGCAAAAACACTTTTTGGCAAATTGTAACTCAAGGTAATGTCCTTTAATCTGATCCAATTCACATTCTTTTGCAGAAAATCTGCGGTATTATAATAAGTAGAATAATAAGAAGTGGTGATGTATGGAATAACAACAATATTATTTTTAGTCGGATTTGCCGAATTTTCCAGTCCGTCCCTTAAAACCCCTTGAATCACCCGAGGAACTTCCCGGTCAAGGCTCAGTTTTGACAAACCTCTTGCGTACAGATACAATTCTGTTGCATTATAGATATCTCCTCCCTTTCTGATATCCAATAAAAAGGACAAGTTAAAATTTTTGTAGGTAAAACTATTTGTAAGACCCATAGTTACACTGGGCGCCCTGTCGCCCATTGGCGTAAAGTTCACATCCTTTATAGGCATCCCGTTTGTTGGGTTAATGAGCAGCTGTCCGTCTTTATTACGCAGAAAATCAATTCCGGCAAATGAAGAAACCGAGCCACCAAGCGAGTACTGGGCCCTTACGTTGTCATAAAGCCAGGTATCAGAGACATAAAAAGCATCCTGATTTGCAGGAAGAGATAAAATATAGCCTTTAACCCTTGCCACGTTTGCAGAAATATCCCAGCTAAAGTTTTTTGTTTTTACCGGGTTGCCTTTGACCATCAACTCAAATCCTCTGTGGCGAATTTTACCACTATTAATGTATTGAAGTACGGACCCCGAAGCATAACTTAAACGAGGGGCCACAATTTGTTTATCAGAAAGCTGTTGGTAGTATGAAAAATCAAATGATAAGCGATTATTAAAAAAGCCCATCTCCATACCAATTTCTTTAGAGGTTGTAAATTCAGCTTCCAGATCTGGATTCCCGGCAGTCGTATCCATCGCATAACCTCCTCCTGTTGTGGTTTGTGCAATGAGTTTATTGCTTGTAATATAGGCTACTCTTGCATCTTTTCCAGACTGACCCCATGAAGCCCTTAATTTTCCGAAAGACAACCAATTCATTTTCTTAAATGCAGGAAGTTCGGAAAACACAAAACTTAAAGAAGTTGCCGGATAAAAGAAACTATAATTTTTTTGAGGGAGGGTCGAGCTCATATCCTGTCTGCCGGTTAAGGTTAAATAGAGATAGTTATCATAACCAAATTCCGCACTGGCAAAGAAACCCACTTTCCGTTTTAATTCGTCTGTATAGGCAACCCGCTGTGTGGTCGGATCCACATTATTCATACTAAAAAAGTTCGCCTGATAAAACCTCGTTCCAAATTGGGAATTTACCTGATAGGAATCATCTTTTATGTCTCCTCCGATTCTTAAAATAGGCTTGAACTTACCAAAGTCTTTTTTTGCCGTCGCAATAAATGAGGCGTTGATTAAACGTTCGTTCGCATTATAGGTATTAAGCCCGCCTCCGGAGTTGGTCGTAGCGGATTTATTCGCTTCATAAGACTGGATGTCATAAGCCGACAATCCTACTTGTGAAAAAATATCTGCACCAGCCCTTGCCGACATAAATAACCACTCTGCTGGTTTATAATCAATTACGATATTTCCAAGGACACGATTCATTTTATCCCAGTTCGGATTTCTATCAACACCCCAGTAAGGATTATCCAGTTCTCCACCGAAGGAAGTCCCCAGAATTCTCCGTTCCCCGGCCGGAGTCAGGTAGTTCCTCATGTCATCTGTTCTGGGCCAGGACAAAGCACTAAGCATCGGACTGCTCACCCCTTTATATGTTTTATCCGTTTTGGATGAAATTAAATTAAGGGAAGCGTTCATACTGATCTTTTCACTTATTTTAGAAGCCCCACTAATTTTACCATTAAAATTAACATAACCAGTACCAGGCACAACTCCTGTTTGATTGGTATAGCTTACTCCAGTCCTAAACGAAAGTTTTTCCGAGCCTCCTTCTATAGATGCATTATGCTTCTGGGTAAAACCGGTTTTATAAAAGTTAGCAATATTATTATATAAGGTCTTGTTGGCCGGGTATTTTGAGCCAAAGTAAGTACGCGTACGCTGTTCTTCGTCAAATATTCCACCGGCACCGCCAGCATATACAGTCTGGACTTCAGGATACCTGTAGGTCTGTTCAATCCTGAAGGAATTACTATAATTTACCCTCGCTACCCCTGCTTTTGCTTTTTTGGTGGTGATGATTACCGCGCCGGAAGCTCCTTCAGTTCCATACAAAGCCGAGGCCTCTGGTCCTTTCAGGATTGTGATGGACTCAATTTCTTCCGGATTTATATCCATCGCCCTGTTTCCATAATCGTTCTGACGATTAAAA
Organism: Pedobacter nutrimenti; assembly: GCF_003208655.1. Lineage (GTDB taxonomy): Bacteria > Bacteroidota > Bacteroidia > Sphingobacteriales > Sphingobacteriaceae > Pedobacter > Pedobacter nutrimenti. The sequence continues at coordinate 182,026 of NZ_QKLU01000002.1, forward strand.
GAACCTTGTCCTACAAGATTATATTCGCTAAACGTCCTGTTCGAAATTGGAAGTCCGTCAACCACAAAAAGAGGCTGGTTATCTCCATCCAAAGACACTGCTCCCCGAATGATCATCGTAGAGGATGCTCCTGGCGTACCTGTGGTTGGGGTAATCGTTGCCCCGGCAACCCGGCCTTGTAAAGCATTCAAAAAATTGTCCCGTTGTGTTTGAGCAATATCACTGCCCTGGAGTGTTTGAGCAGAATATCCAAGCGCTTTTTTATTTCTTGTAATTCCCATGGCCGTTACAACAACTTCATTAAGCGCGTTGTTATTTTCAGCCAGTGCGACATTAATAATCGTATTCTCCCCGACAGTTTTCTCTTGCTCCAACATGCCGATATAGGAATAGACAAGTATGTCCCCTTTTTTAGCCTTAATGGAATAACTTCCTGCAACAGAAGTTTGGGCTCCCGTTTGGCTTCCTTTTATTTTAACAGACACTCCAGGTATTGGTTGTCCGTCCTGTAAAGATGTAACTCTGCCTGTTACACTAATTTGTTGTGCGGCCACATGAGTAGCCAACAAAATAATGCCCCACAGCAACATGAGTATTTTTTTGTTCATAAATGGTTAATTGTTTGGTTTGTTTATTTGTTTATTTATTATTGCATACCGCAATATCCCGCAAATTATACATTGTAATTTAAATATCATAATTATATTTAGCCATTAAACACTAATAAACAAGCATTTATAAAATCGACTTGATTAATTATGCGCAAAAACACGCAAAAACACGCATTATTTTTATCTCTTCATATATTTATTACATTAGCATAAATTTCACAGAATGTTAAAAAAGGAAAGACATGATCTGATCATGAGACAAATTAATCTGCACAACAGGGTCCTTACCTCCGACCTGGTGCAGTTGTTAAACGTATCTGAAGACACCATCCGAAGGGACCTGCAGGAACTGGCGGATAACAACCAGCTGATTAAAGTTCATGGAGGGGCACTCTCCACCTCTTATCAGTCGTCTTTCAATGATCAGAATGTTTATGCCAGGGACGCTAAAATCTGCATTGCCAAGAAAACCATCCCACTGATTAAAGATGGCATGGTTATTCTTACCGGGGGCGGAACAACCATTATTGAGCTGGTTAAACAACTTCCGGAAAACCTCCAGGCCACTTTTTTTACCATCAGCCCCTTTGTAGCCATAGAACTTGCCAAATACGCGAAAATAGAAGTGATCCTTATAGGAGGCCTGTTTTCAAAAAATTCTCAGGTCACCTACGGAGGGCATGTTATTACCCAGTTATCGGAAATCAATGCAGACCTATGCCTGCTCGGAACAAGCGCCATGCACCCGGTAAATGGCCTGACAGATACCGACTGGGAGATCAACCAGCTAAAAAAGACCATGCTGAATTCCTGCAAATTCGCTGCGGTCCTTTGCATTTCTGAAAAACTCAATACCACGCAAAGACTCAAAGTCGCCCCCCTGGAAAACATACATTATCTGGTTACCGAACTCGATGGCACCAGTGCAGAACTTGATCCTTACCGGATAAAAAGCCTCATGATTCTCTAAAAAGGTTAACAGCAGCAACATTATTAACGATCTGGCATTTTTGAACCGCCCTGAGGCTGCTTCTTTAAAGAAACAGCCTTTTTTATGGGTTAAAATTACCAAGTTAACAAAGTTCTGCCAGCCGTACCGGCCAGAAAGCATTCTTCTGCTGACCCCTGACCAAACAAACCTGATTTATCTCTAGAATTTATAAAAACAGAGTCCTATATTTACTGCTCCGTACCAATTTTAACAACCTAATAAATGGCTAGATTAAATCTATTAGAAGAGACGCGCTTTGAAAAATTGCCCGTTTCTGTCTTTGACAATCCGAATGCAGCATCCTTAAGTGTTGCACACCGTATTGCGAACCTTATTAAGAAAAAACAAGAACAAAATGAGATGGCCGTTCTTGGATTAGCAACGGGGGCCACACCAATTGCAGTTTATGCAGAACTTGTGCGTTTGCACAAGGAAGAAGGACTAAGCTTTAAAAATGTAATTACATTTAACCTGGATGAATACTATCCTATGCTGCCAACAGCAGCACAAAGCTATGTTACCTTCATGAATGAAAACCTGTTTGACCACATTGATATCGACAGGAAAAATGTAAACATTCCCGACGGCACACTGAGCCTGGAAGAAATTCCGGCATTTTGTCTCGAATATGAAAAAAAGATCGGGCAGCTGGGAGGACTTGACATACAAATCCTTGGGATTGGCCGGACTGGTCACATTGGGTTCAATGAGCCAGGCTCCGCTCCAAATTCAGGAACAAGACTGGTTACCCTGGACGACCTGACCAGGCGCGATGCGGCAAGAGATTTCGGTGGTAAATCATTTGTTCCGACCAAGGCCATTACAATGGGTATTGGAACCATTTTCAAAGCCCGGGAAATCATCCTGATGGCATGGAACAGAAAAAAGGCATCCATCATTAAAAAAGCAGTTGAAGGGGAAATTTCAAGTGAAGTACCTGCCACCTACCTTCAACTTTCCGATAATGTAGAGTTTATTCTTGACAAAGAAGCCGCTTCTGACCTTACCCGCTTTAACACACCATGGCTGGTAAAAGATTGTGTTTGGGACGAAAGACTAACCCGTAAAGCAGTCATCTGGCTGGCCAACACCTTAAAAAAACCAGTGCTGAAGCTTACAGAGGATGACTTCAACAATAACGGTATGGCACAACTTGCCGTTGAAAAAGGTCCGGTGTATAACATCAACATTAATATTTTCAATAAACTCCAGCATACCATTACCGGATGGCCGGGAGGAAAACCAAATGCAGATGACTCCCAGAGACCAGAACGTGCAGAACCAGCAAAAAAAAGGGTCATTATTTTCTCTCCGCATCCAGATGATGATGTAATCTCTATGGGAGGTACATTTATTCGACTTGTAGATCAGCAGCACGATGTACACGTTGCCTACCAGACTTCAGGGAATACTGCAGTTTGGGATGACGATGCCCTGCGTTTTGTTGAATTCAGCATAGACTTTGCAGAAAAAATGGGTCTGGGACAAGAAGCGCTCCAGGAAAAATACGACAACATGCGTAAATTCATTAGCCAGAAGCGTCCCAACCAGATAGACACGCCTGAAATTCAAACTGTAAAGGGATTGATCAGAAAGGGCGAAGCCATTGCAGGTGCCCGTTATTGCGGACTTCAGGACGACCACATACATTTTATGGCCTTACCTTTTTATGAAACAGGTAAAAACCAAAAAAATCCGGTAACCAGTAAGGATATAGAATTAACGATAGAGCTTTTACAAAAAGTTAAGCCGCAGCAGGTTTTTGCAGCCGGCGACTTTGAAGACCCTCATGGAACGCATATTGTTTGCTTTAACATTATTCTTGCAGCTTTAACAGAACTTCGCAAAACAGAAAGCTGGGCACAGGATTGCTGGTTGTGGATGTACAGGGGTGCATGGCTTGAATTTGAAACATACGAAATTGAAATGGCAGTCCCGTTGAGTCCTCAGGAACTTGAGAAGAAAAAGTACGCCATATTCAAACACCAGTCACAAAAAGACCGCGCAGTTTTCCCTGGAGATGATGCCCGTGAATTCTGGCAACGTGCAGAAGACAGGAACCGGGAGACCGCCAAAGCTTATGACGAATTAGGTCTGGCCGAATACGAAGCCATGGAGGCCTTTGTCCGCTGGAAATTCTAAGACATGGAAAAGAGCCCACAAAGGTTATTATCTCTGGATTTTTTCAGAGGTGCAACCGTAGCAGCAATGATCCTGGTGAATAATCCGGGAGATTGGGGAAACATTTATGCTCCCCTGGAGCATGCAAGCTGGAATGGCTGTACGCCAACAGACCTGATCTTTCCTTTTTTCCTGTTTATTGTTGGGGTCTCTGTTGCTTATGCAATGGGAAGCAAAAAAACAGATCCCGCTCAGCATGGCCAAACCATATTAAGAGCCCTTAAACGGGCTCTTATTCTCTTTGGACTGGGTTTATTCCTTTCAGTGTACCCAAAAATTTTCACAGAGCCACTGGAAGCCTTAAAAATAGTCCGGATTCCTGGGGTATTGCAGCGCATTGCTGTCGTGTTTTTTATATCCTCTGTTATTTTTTTAAAAAATTCCGAGAAGAATATACTGCGGATCCTGCTGGGCCTGCTGGTTGTTTACTGGGCGCTGCTTACTTTTGTGCCCGTTCCTCATGTGGGTTATCCAAACTTAGAAAAAGAGACCAATTTAGGGGCCTGGTTAGACAGGACATTACTGGGTGAGGCCCATTTATGGAAGTCTGCAAAAACCTGGGACCCTGAAGGCATTCTAAGCACAGTTCCAGCCATATCATCTGGCTTGTTTGGTGTCCTGGTTGGCATCTATTTAAAACGGAAGGACCTGGAGGCCGCAACAAAAATAGCCTGGTTATTTTCAATTGGCTTTATGGCTACAGCAACCGGTTTGCTTTGGGACCTGGAATTTCCAATCAACAAGTCCTTGTGGACCAGCTCTTATGTCTTATATGCCGGTGGACTGGCAACCGTTATACTTGCTTTAAGTTATTGGATCATTGATGTCCAGAAATACAGCCGTTTTACAACTCCTTTCGTTGTCTATGGCGTAAATGCAATTACCGTTTTCTTTCTTTCGGGCCTAATTCCCAGAACATTGAACCTGATCCGGGTACATATGCCCGATGGTACGGAGAAAGGTGCCCAATCCTGGCTTTACCAAAGTTATTACAGTCCTCATTTCTCTCCTGTAAATGCTTCACTGGCCTGGGCTGTTACTCAAATTTTATTCTGGTTTGTGATCCTTTGGATTATGTACAAGAAAAAGATTTTTATTAAAGTATAATAAAAAAAGCCCCGGAGAAAATGTTTCCGGGGCTTTTTTATGCAACTCCATAAGGTTTAAACCTAAATTCCCACCTCTTTTTGCTTCATCTCTCCTTTTGAGCATCCCCTTCTGGTTCGATTTTTGCTGTTTTCAGGACATTATTGTTGAGGGAAGCATAAGATCTTATCGTATAAAGCAGAAATCCGGGCTAACACTTATACTACTGGGAATCTGCCGGTTACTGTATCAAGAATCAAAAAAACGCCTCCCGAAGCGGTTTAAACCACTTTTAGCCTCCTTTAATTTGATGCTTTTTTTGCTAGTTATTATATTTTTATCTTATGTTAGATTTTTTTTTAGGATAGCTAAAGAAGAATCAACACATAGAATTGAACTTTAATTTAAAATGTTAGACCAAAGAATCTCCGGGAACAAAGGCGACCATAATAAAATTTATTTTCTCATAGTAGTCATCGCGGCCCTGATAGGAACAAACGCTTATCTTTATTTAAAGGACAAACATGAAAGTGAACGTTTTGTTTCTGTCAATACCGAAAAAGACAGGCTAAAACTGGAGGTTGAAAAAATTGAAGTTGAACTCGACAAAGTGAATGCAATTAACCTTTCACTAAGTGACAAACTGATTAAAGAGCAAAGTCTGGCCAGAGAGAAAATAGCCGCATTGAAATTAGCCCTTCAAAAAGGTGAACTTACTCAACAGGAACTTAATGCCGCCCAGAAAGAAATAAAAAATTTAAGAACTTTTGTTAAAAACTATAATGATGAAATTTCAAAACTTCATCAGGAAAACGAGCTGTTAAAAACGCAACGGGATAGTCTGGCAAAGTCTGCAGACAGGGAAAGCCAGCGCGCCGATAAACTTGCCCTGAAAAACTCAGAACTCAATGATAAGGTAAAAACAGGTGCAGCTTTAAAAGCATTTAATGTCAACGTAAGCGCTTTTAAAGTAAGAAACAATGGCAAACAAATTCAGGTCAGTAGTGCCGGTTCCGCCAAAAAACTGGTCATTTCTTTCGGCATTGCCCCCAACCCTCTTGCCGAAAAGAATTACCACAAAATCTATCTTAGGGTATTTGATCCTGCCGGTAACCTGATTATTTCCGATGAGAACAATTTGTTCGATGCAGATAAACAGCAGATGCAGTTCAGTGAGATGATCACCATCTCTTACAATGACGACAACACCGGATACACCATCCAATGGGTAAATCCAAAAGAGTTCATTAAAGGAACTTACGCTGTAATTTTATATGCAGATGGTTTTACCATGGGCAAGTCATCGATTACGCTTAAATAATCAGGCAAGCGGAAAACTCAGAAAAAACACTGTTCCGGTATCCACTGCAGATTTAAAATCTACGGTTCCGCCTGCATTCTCTACAGCTTGTTTAACAAAAGCAAGGCCCAAACCGGTACCTGAAGATTTAGTGGTAAAATTGGGTGCAAAAATTTTAGTATGCAGGTATTCATCAATACCCTTTCCATTATCAGCCACTTCTACCCAAACCTTTTTCTGATCATTCCAGATCCTGATGTAAACCATACACGCCTCCTGGCCACCAGATGCTTCTATAGCATTTTTCAGCAGGTTATTGAAGGTTCGCAGCAACTGGTCCTTATCACCCATTATAAGGACTTCTAAGCTCGTTTGATCAGAAATACCTATCTCGACATCTTTAGTGTTGGCAAATACGTCCCTGGCCTGCTGAATGATCGGCAACAGCAATAGCTTTTGCAGTTTTGTATCTGGCATTTTTGCAAAATTCGAAAACTCAGAAGCAATAGTCGCCAGGCTGTCAATTTGTTCGATAAATGATTTATTAAATCGATCAAATTTCTTCTCAAAATTGGCATCTTTTTCTTTCCAGGCTTTTTCCAACAGCTGTACACCCAGCTTCAAGGGGGTAAGCGGGTTTTTAATTTCATGAGCGACCTGTTTTGCCATTTCCCTCCATGCACTTTCCCGTTCGGATTTAGCGAGCTTTATAGCACTTTCCTCCAGCGCAGCAATCATTTTATTATATTCCTTGATCAATGAACCGATCTCATCGTGCCGTGACCATAAAATAGGCTGATTTTTTTGTCCCAGTTTTGTTTTCCTTATACTGTCCTGAATAAAGGTAAGCGGGCTTGTAATCTGATTGGCAAGAAAAACAGCAAGTATTCCTATGGCCACAAAAACCAAGGCATAAATATTAATCAAGGTATTAATAAACACACCTATTTTGGATTGATAATCTCCCTCATTTCCATAATAAGGCAGTCCTATGTAGGCTACGGTTTGGTTTTGAGAATTTCTAATGGGTGCATAAGCCGCAGAATAGGAAAAATCACCAATTTTCTCATTTGGATCCAGGTACTCTGAAAGCTGCATTCTGCTCAAATAAATAAAAGCTTTGGTTCCCATTTTTGTACCCAGAAAGCCATAGTCATAAATCTTGGGAATAGAAGTATAAAGTAAATTACCCTGTCTGTCAAACAAATTGAGGTAAGCCCCGTTCATGTCAGAAAACTGATTAAACTCCTCATTAGACTGATCAGAAACCGATGGAATGCCGTTTGTATGGATCATCTTTTCATAAGACAACTGTACCTTTCTTAGTTTGTCTTTGATAAAGTCGTCTTGCTGCCTGCGGTACTCCGAACTAATGTAATAAAATGTGGTCCAGCCTACAATTAGCAAAGTCGCAACAACCGAAAGAACGATAGAAAACTGAATCCGGGTTTTATACAAGATCTTATTTGCATTAATCATTAATGAGCGGTTGATGTTGAACCATCCGCCCCAGGTATCGTCAATATTTTTAACAACCCAGATCAAAATATAGAGAAGAATGGAAAACATGATAAACACCAGGAAGAAAAACGATAAGACAGCAAGCCTGGTTACATAAGAAACCTTTTCCTTACTAACAACAACTGTTTTAAAGCTGCTGGGCATATAAATCATATGATTATAACCCGTCCTGTCGTCATTTACAAATATGGCCTCTCCCTTTCTCCCTTTGAAATCCTGATTATTGAGCTTATAGGTAAATTTTCCCGCCTGCTTAATTAGTTTTCCGTAGTTGTAAAAAGCAAAAGAATAATCTTTAAGATCTTCATCACCTTTTACTTTCAAATCAACCAGAAGGTCCGGAAATTGATTACTATAATCATATTGCTGGGATTTTAATTCTAAAACCAGCGTACCCAATATGTGTTTGTTGTAAAAAACAGGGATAATTCCAAAATAGCTTTGATAACCAAAGGTGTCATTCAGGCGGTAAAAGAAATTGGATACTTTAACAGATCCCGACCTGACCAGGTCTTTATAATGGACCAGATGTACCGCATCATCAGAATTTAATGTCGAATCAAGACTATTAAAAGCATATAAACTATATTCAAACTGGGCAAGATAGCTATCCAGGTATTTCTTATCAATCAGTTTCTCCAGCTCTACGTGCTTATGCAAAGCAGGGGCTTTAAAATAATTTAATACAGAATGATCTGAGGCTATTCCGTTTTCAAGACTTTCAATAGAGCTGATGACCCTGGGGTTATCGGTAGACTGTACTTCTTCAGCAACCCGGTACCTCTTATTTCTTTCCTTTATGTCCTTATATTTTACATACTTTATCGAAGATATTAAAGCCAGTGAGAAAAAAAGCAAAGCATATATCCCTATGGAAAAGCGATGTTTTTGTGTATAAATATTTAAGGCAAGAATGAAGATAAAAAAGGCATAAATGATAAAAAAGGCCGTAAAATCGGTTGTAAGCCTGTAGATAACATATCCTGCGAATGCTGCCAGAAATAAAACAAGGCGCTCTTTATTACTTACATTGAGTTTTATACTCAATAGTAAAGCAACACTACAAAACAAATAAAGGTTAAACCAAACCAGGCACAGAATTACAATACCAACCCAGCTCGCCCAACCCAGGTTAACAATATTGGTGATGTCAAAATTGATTTTAGAATTATAGATCAGACCGGAGAAGACATGGTCCAGCATAAAAGCAAGGCCCCCTAAAAGAACAAGAAGCAACAGATGAAGGGCAATCCCCATTACTTTACTACGGCTTAACCAGGCCGGCAGCGTATACTTATCTTTATAAGTATAAATAAAAAGCAGCAACCAGGTTATTGAAATAACATTTAAGAGAAAATCCCCAAGAGAAGGAAGGAAAAAACTCTCGGCATAAATTTTAGGATCAAAAATATCCAGGTTAAACTGATGATTGAACCAGCCATATTCCAGATCGGTAATCCGAATCAGCAGAAAAAAGCACGCAAGAAGTAATGTCGACAACACGAGCCGGCCCTTTTTTGCCTGCCAGGAACAAAATGCATTAAAAAAAAGAGAAAAACTAAACAGTCCGATGACCCACAACCAGACTTCTATGGTAGAATAGATATTTCTTGGGCTAACCGAGTTTAATTTGACTTCAAACAGCAGCTTTCCATTAATGGATTTAATGCCATAAACCTGGTCATCGGTAAAGGAAGCTAAAGTCAGGGCATTTGAAGAGATCAGTTCCTTTGAGAATTCATTTCTCAGGTACTTATTTTCAATTAAAAATTGATTTTTAACATCTATATAAAATATAAAGCTAAAAGCCCCGGTTGTTTTTTTGATCACTTCATACCAACCGTTAGAAAGGGGTATAAAAGAAACCCCTTCCTTAATCTGGTCGACTTCGGGAGGGGTGATTTTATAAGAACTCCAAAACTTGAGTGTTTTATCCTGATAGGTTAAAATGTTAATCCCTTTTGGCCGGTAAGTATTGATAAAATTTAAAGCGAGATCTTCATTCAGATGAAACTTCTTTGCTTTTTCTACCTCTTCTTTGTGCGCCAAAAAATTGCCAATGAGTTTTTCGCTATTCCAAAGGTTCTGTTGCAATTTAGAGGCTTCATGCCTCAACAGGTCCTTGGAGCTAATGGAATGCTTTAAGGATATGGCTGTAAGAATACAGCATACACCCATTATCAGTAAAAGAAATCTGATTCTGCCCCCTAAGCTCACGACGATTAAATTATGGATTCATTTTAGCCTGTAATTAAAGCTGAACTGGTTTTGACTTCTCTGCTTACTTTTTTTACAAGACCCTGTAAAACATTTCCAGGACCAACCTCGATAAAGTCATTGGCACCGTCTGCAAGCATATTTTCAATAGTTTGCGTCCATCTGACCGCTCCGGTCAATTGCGTGATCAAATTTAACTTGATCTGCTCCGGATTGGTGTTTGCCCTTGGGTCTACATTCTGATAAATAGGACATACAGGTGTCTGGATATTTGTGGCCTCAATAGCCTGCTGTAATTCCAGCCTTGCAGGTTCCATCATCGGAGAATGAAATGCACCTCCAACGTTTAATTTCAAAGCTCTTTTAGCCCCCGCTTCTGTTAATTTCTGACAGGCCTCATCTATTCCTGCAATGCTCCCTGAAATTACCAGTTGGCCTGGACAATTGTAATTGGCAGGCACAACCACTTCCTGGATCTGCGCACAAATTTTCTCTACGACATCATCTCCCAAACCTAAAATAGCGGCCATAGTTGAAGGCTCAATTTCACAAGCTTTTTGCATGGCATTTGCACGGGCAATGACCAGCTTTAAGCCATCTTCAAATGACAGGGCTGAAGCAGCAACCAGGGCCGAGAATTCACCTAAAGAGTGTCCGGCAACCATATCTGGTTTGAATTCGTTACCGAGCGATTTTGCCAGGATAACGGAATGCAAAAAAATTGCAGGCTGGGTCACTTTGGTTTGTTTTAATTCTTCATCAGAACCCGAAAACATGATATCGCTAATGCGGAAACCAATAATTTCGTTTGCCTTTTCAAATAAATCTTTAGCAGCAGCCAGCTGATAAAGTTCTTTTCCCATTCCGGAAAATTGTGCCCCCTGACCGGGAAATATATAAGCTTTCATCTATTCTATTTATTGTTATTCATTTGCCAGATGGATCCTTAGAGGATAAAAACAATCATCGTACCTCTTTTTAATGATTCTTTTTATCCTGTCGGATTCATCTATTCTATTTATTGTTATTCATTTGCCAGATGGATCCTTAGAGGATAAAAACAATCATCGTACCTGTTTTTAATGATTCTTTTTATCCTGTCGGATTCATCTATTCTATTTATTGTTATTCATTTGCCAGATGGATCCTTAGAGGATTCACCGTTGTGATTTGTTTAGTGTAAACTTGCTGTAATTAACCTTAAAAACTCGGCCCTTGTTTTATCCTTGGCAAATTCACCTGTAAACGCCGATGTGGTTGTCACTGAATTTTGCTTTTGTATACCCCGCATGGCCATACACAAATGCTTGCATTCCATAACCACAGCAACCCCTGCCGGATTTAAAGTTTCTTGTATACAATCCCTGATTTCATTGGTCAATCGCTCCTGAACCTGCAGGCGGCGCGCAAAAGCGTCAACAACCCTTGGTATTTTACTTAAGCCAACGATGTGGCCATTAGGAATATAAGCAATATGGGCTTTTCCAAAAAAAGGCAGCATATGGTGTTCGCACATAGAGAAGACCTCTATGTCTTTTACAACAACCATTTGACTGTAGTCTTCTTTAAACATGGCCGACCTCAAAATTTCTTCCGGTTTTGTATCATAACCATGTGTAAGATACTGCAATGCCTTGGCAACACGCTCCGGGGTTTTAAGCAAACCCTCTCTGGCCGGGTTTTCTCCCAGCTGTTCCAGTATGTCTTTATAATGAGTCGCTATGGAAGCAATTTTCCCTTCGTTGTAACGGTCGATCTTAATATATCCTTCGTTTTCTTCCTCGGTAAATTTCTGTGTCTGATTATCCATTTATGTTTAATTATTATCCGAAGTATTCAACAAAGTTATTTTCGGTTTCATAAATTTTTATACTGTGCAATTGTACACCTTCTTTTTCTATGTGTGGTAATAATTCTTCCCATACCGCAATGACAAGATTTTCGGTTGAGGCCAGTTTTCCCTTCATAAAATCCACATCAAGGTTAAGGTTGCGGTGATCGATCTTTTCAACAACATATTCGTTTACAACCTCTTTCAACCACTTCAAATCAACCAAAAAACCGGTTTCCGGATTAACCTCCCCCTTCACGGTAACATACAACTGATAATTGTGTCCATGCCAATTCGGATTAGCACATTTTCCATAAACCTCGGTGTTTTTATCTTCAGACCAATCTGGTCTTGATAATTTATGTGCGGCATTAAAAGATGCCTTGCGTGTTATGTAAATCATTTTTTCTAAATTGATTACAAATATACGCAGAAAGCGCTTTACGAACTTCTTTAAATTTAATTACCTTCGATTAATGAAGATACTTGTTGTTGCAGCGACCATTCCGGAAATAACAGGAATTTATAATCACTTCGGATTAAACCCGCTTACATTTACCTCCTCAGCAAAATTTGACTTGCTGGTCACAGGGGTAGGTATGACTGCCACAGCATATGCCATGGGGCAACATCTCTGCTCCTCTTACGACCTTGTTTTAAATCTTGGAATCGCAGGCTGCTTTGATACTTCAGTTCCTTTGGGAAGCCTGGTTCGTGTGCAGACAGATGAATTTTCCGAATTAGGAGCACAAGATAAAAATGTTTTTCTGCCCATCGACGAGCTCGGCTTTGGAAAAAGCAAACACAACGGATCTTATCTGACTTACGAAAACCCTGCACTAAAGGGTCTGACCTATCAGGGGGCAGGCATCACCGTGAATACCGTTCATGGCAATAAAGAAAGTATTTCAGCAATAAGGGCCCGCTTAAATCCACTCACAGAGAGTATGGAAGGGGCAGCTGTCTTTTATGCTTGTGAACAAGCGTCGGTTTCCTGTATTCAGATCAGAAGTATTTCTAATTATGTAGAAGAACGCAATAAAGCAGCCTGGAAAATCGGGCTGGCCATTGCTAAACTCAACGAGTGGGCGATTGAATTTTTGACAAATGCTTAACCAATGCCCGTAGTTTGTTTGTTAATTTTACTTTCGTAAATCCCATCAGTCAGCTTCAGCTGTCTGTCTGCAGGATAAAAACTTTAAATACAAATCAATGAAACTTAGCTTAGGATTTTCTCCCTGCCCAAATGATACTTTTATTTTTGACGCCCTGATTCATCATAAAATAGACACCGAAGGACTCGATTTTGAAGTTTCCTTTGACGATGTGGAAACACTCAATCAAAAAGCATTAAAGGGAGAACTTGACATCACCAAATTAAGTTTTCATGCAATGGCCTATGTGCTGGACCGTTATGCGCTTTTAGATTCGGGAAGCGCCCTTGGTTTTGGCGTAGGCCCCTTACTGATTTGCAGCAATAAAGAGCTTCTGGAACTACAAAGTCCTGACCCTGGCTTAACTGTGGGCATTCCAGGCAAACTGACCACCGCTAATTTTCTTCTGGGCATTGCCTATCCCGGACTTGTACATAAAAAAGTAATGGTCTTTTCGGAAATAGAAGAGGCCCTGCTTAAAAACGAGATTGATCTGGGGCTGATTATCCATGAAAACCGTTTCACTTATATGGACAAAGGTTTACATAAAATTGTAGATCTTGGGAGCTTCTGGGAAAACCTCACCGGCTGTGCGATTCCTTTAGGAGGAATTGTTATTAACCGCAACCTCTCCCCCCAGGTTCAGCAAAAATTTAACCGGGTCTTAAGAAAATCTGTTGAATATGCCTTTGAAAACCCCAAATCAGGAATTGATTTCATCAGGCAGCATGCTCAGGAAATGGACGAGACCGTTATGTATAAACACATTGAACTGTATGTAAACAAATATTCACTGGAATTAGGTCAGGAAGGCAGAAAAGCGATTGACACCTTATTTGAAATGGCTCAGTCAAAAGGCATCATTCCCGAAATATCACACCCTGTTTATGTAAATACCTATTGATTACAGGGCCCGTCCGGGATCTCTTTAGTAATTTTGATCAGCTTGGTCACCACCAGGGTAGAATCAAAATCTGCAGAAACAGTCAGACTGTCAGATTTTATAATGTGTCCTTCTACTTCAATATATACAGGAAAAGGTTTTTCAAGATTTAATTCACTATAAGCAAGCTCTAATGTTTTAGCGCTATCGGCAACCCAGTATTCACGTCCTTCATCGCAATCGGTAAAAGATTTCAGCTCAGGACCAAAGCTGTAAAGCCCCTTAATTACCCTCACATCACTCTGCTTCTGGTCGGCTGAATTCCGGTTACAAGCCGTGATCGCCAGAGCAAGGATAAAAGAGAGGAGCATTATTTGTTTGATCAGTTTCATGATTAAAAATCTTGATTAATATGGTTTATCTTCTTCACACTTAAATTGGCTGACAAAGCTGATGCCACAAAGGAAAACAGACTAACTGTCACAAATACCAATAAAAAATCTGTCCATTTAAAAGCCACAGGATAGGCATTCATCAGTGTTTCCTGAGACATTTTTACTATATTATATTTTTGCTGGGCCAGACAAAAAACAAATCCGATTAAAATGCCAAAGATACACCCTGACAGGGTAATCATCATGCCTTCAAGTAAAAATATTCTTTTAATTAATTTTTTGCCAGCCCCCAAGCTGCTTAAAATGGCTATATCCTTTTGCTTGTCGAGTACAAGCATAGTTAACGAGCCCATAACATTAAATATAGCGATTATTAATATAAAAGTAAGGATAATATAAACAGCCCATTTCTCAGTGCCCAAAATATTATACAGCACCTTGTTTTGCTGCAGACGGTCCTTTATTTCAAAATTAGGACCAGCGAGTTTTTCTATTTCCTTTTTAAATACTGCCGCATCTGTACCCTTATTCAAATTGATCTCTACATAAGAAATGTTGTGTGCTTCCTGCAGCAGTGTTCTTGCAAAACTAAGGGGTACAATGGTTACATTATCAAAATCCTGCTGCACTTCAAAAACACCCGAAACCGGAATGGACATTACCGTAAAGTCTTCTGCGGGGTTTATGGAGTTCTGTCCGGAACCTTTCTTTGGTGAAAAGACCTGAAGCGGCGTAAAAGGGTCTTCCGTGTTGATCATCAGGTAATTCTGTATCGCAGAACCGGTCACCGCAAGAGGCCCTGTTTCATTTTTAAGTACAAACTTTCCCAGAACAGTAATGCTATCCAGACTTGAATTTTTAAGAAATTCATCACTTACCCCCTTAATGAGCCCTACAGATTGCCGGTCCCGATACCTTAACAGGGCATTTTCAGCAAGGACTTCTGTATAGGAATAGATCCGCTTATCTTTTTTAATCTGCTCAAGAACAGATTGGTCCGGATTAAAAGTCTTACCCTGAGCAGGGGCAATAACGATTTGGGGGGTAAAAGTATTATACATTTTAAGGACCACCTCCTCAAACCCATTAAAAACAGAAAGGATAATCAGCAACGCCGCGCTTCCAACCAATACCCCCAATACAGAAATGGTCGAAATTATATTTATAGCATGAGTCGACTTTTTTGCAAAAAGGTACCTGCGTGCTATATAAAATGGCGTATTCAATGTTTATGTATTAAAAAAATGGATTATTCGCTTTTTCAAAACCGATCAGGGTTGACCTCCCGTGTCCCGGATAAACGGTACAATCATCGGGTAAGGTAAATAATTTTTCCCTAATACTACTGAGCAGTTGTTGATGGTTCCCACCAGGAAGATCCGTCCGGCCAATACTTCCGTAAAACAATGCATCACCCCCAATCACAAAATTTGCTTTTTTGGAATAGAAACACAAATGCGCCGGAGAATGCCCTGGTGTAAACAAAAGTTCAAGGCTGGTATTCCCAAAACTAACAGTTCCGGACTCTCCTAAAAAAATCTCGGGCTCAGGGGACAACTCATAATGAAAGCCCATTTGAGGGGCATAAGAAGGTACTGCCTGCAGGATGTAAAGCTCCCCCTTGTTAAATTGTGGTTTCAAAGACCAGTTGTCAAATACAAATTTATTCCCAAAAACATGATCAAGATGACAATGTGTATTCAGCAAAAGAACCGGTTTAAGCTTATTGTCCCTTATAAAAGCAACCAGTTCATTTTGTTCCTCCCCGCTATACATTCCAGGATCAATAATTGCCGCTTCACCTGTTTGGTCATAAACCACATAAGTGTTTTCCTGATAGGCATTAAATGTAAACTGATGGATTTTAATCATAAAATTCTTATTAATACAAAAAAAGTGGCTAAGGTTTCCAGCGGAAAGACCGGATCATAACATCTATGTCTTTTTTAATAAAGTTAACGACAGGAGCAATAGAATCATATTGCGGCCGCTCATAAAAATACAAAGCCCCCCTAAAGTAATGCTTTGCACTATCTGTTAAGAAAAATTGTACAGAAGAAGCTGTATTTCCCTGTATCAGATAGCAAACACCATAAACCTTTTTATCCGGGAAATTGATGAGTTTCTGATCAATTGAATTCGCTTTGACTGTATGCTTAAAGGCAAGCTCTCTTGCGTACTCTGTTAATTTAACCACTTCATTTTTGGAGTGGACCTCATGATAGGTCAAATGGATTTTACCATTAAAAGCAGGAAAACTTAAATTACTCCAGCAAGGCTGTGCATTTTTTTCTGTATCCGCACTGATGTTGGCATATACCGGATAGTCAAAACTAAATGGACAGGAACTTACATAATGCTGGTATTTTTTCTCCGGAAAATCTATCCTGAAATAGCCTTTTGGTTTAGGAGTGTAACTGTCGTTGTGACAAGCTGTCCCAAGCAGGGCAAGCATCAGAAGAAAAAACAACCTGTACCTCATCACGATTGATTCCAGATAAACCAGGAACGCTCCGCCTGAAGATACAGCATTTCCATCCCATTTTTTGTTGCTGCGCCCATCTCCCTGGATTTTCTTAAAAATTCCGTTTCTTCGGGGTTATAGACCAGGTCATAAACCAAATGCTGCGGTGTTAAAAATCCATAATTTATTCCGGGGCTGGACGAAACATCAGGAGACATTCCCAATGGCGTTGTATTGACCAATACCGTATGTTCCTTCAGAAGATCCGCCGTCACATCTTCATACAGAATGTTATCCTTAGCCATTTTTCTGCTGACAGACAAAAAGCTGATCCCCAATTTTCCCAGAACATATTTCACTGCTTTAGCAGCCCCTCCGTCACCAAAAATCAAGGCCTTTTGGTGATGTTCTCCAAGCAGGGGTTTCAAAGACTCCTCGAAACCATAGGCATCTGTATTGTATCCTTTCAGATGGCGCTGTCCATCTTTATGGCTAATGTCAATGCAATTTACAGCACCTATAAAAGCGGCGGCCTCATCAATTTCATTTAAAAAAGGAAGCACCTGAACTTTATAAGGGATGGTCACATTTAAGCCAGAAATACCGGGGCCTTCTTCCAAAAGTTTTTCAAGAAGGTTAATTTCAGCAATAGGGAACAATTCATATACGCAGTCGCCAATATGATCCCGTTCAAACTGTTCTGTAAAATATTTCTTTGAAAAAGAATGTGACAGCGGATAACCTATCAGTCCAAATGTTCTCATTCTGCAGAAATTAGGAATGTAAACCGTTTTTCCTCATCATAAGGTTTCTGCTTACTTATTTAAATTAAGAAAATGATCAAAAGTATCCCCTCTAAGGCCAAGTCTGATGGTTTCCAGTGGAATTACTTCTGCTGGCGCAATGTTCCCTAAATTCACATTGGTTCCGATGAGTTTAATAAACCAAACCTGTTGCTCTTTTTGCGGGGCTTCCCAAATGATCGTTTCTTCCGGTATCTGGGTCAGGATCTCATCCACCAATCCTTCACGTACCTCTCCTGAATCCCTGTAAATCCCCACATTTCCACCTTCTCTTGCTTCTGCAATCACTTTCCATGATCCGGCTTCAATTTCCGCATTCATGAGTTTGATCCATTTATAAGGGGCAAATATTTTTTTTGCGTCCTTTGAACCAACTTCAGAGATGACAGTAACTTGTTTTGCTAATTTATTGATGAACTCGCATTTCTCTTCATGTTCTATCGTGATAGAGCCATCCGAAACTTCCGCGTATTCCATTCCAAACTGATCGAGCACCCTGCAGTAATCATCAAACTGATTTCTGATCACAAAAGCTTCAAACAAAGTTCCTCCAAAATAAGTAGGAATTCCTGCGCTTTTATAAATTGCCAGTTTCTCTTTCAGGTTGGGTGTAACAAAAGAAGTAGCCCAGCCCAGTTTAACGATATCAGTATGCACACCGGCAACCTCAATAAAATCTTCCGTTTGCCTTAAGCTTAAACCTTTGTCCATTACCATCGTTATGCCTTTTTGACGGGGCTTAACAGGACGCTCAGGTATGTTATTTAAAGGATAGTTCATATATCTTGCAAAGGTTAAAAAAAATTAGACTGCTTTTATCAGCTTTATCTAATAAAAGGGTATTTTTTTTAACGGGATATTACTTTACGTATTTACTAATGACTTCAAGTATCATTCCATTGTCCTGTAACTGGGGCAGATACTCAAATAAGATATAATGTTTTTCGGGGTCGGTATTTAAAGCTGTTTCAAGATACACCAAAGCCTCTTTATGCTGGCCCAATGCAAAAAGATAAGCCACCATTCTATAGTAAAGTTCAGCGGCATCCGGATTATTTTTAATGCCTTCAGAAATCGTTTCTGATGCCTCGTACAACTTGCCTTGTTCATAAAGTACCGTAGAAAAATCAAGCCAGGCCTCTACATCCAGCGGATTATATTCTAAAACTTTATCGTAGGCATCAATCGAATTGTCAATCTGACCAAGTTTATAATAAGCATCTGCCATGGCAAACCAGAAATCCGGATTTTCCTCATCCAATTCCAGGGCTTTTTTATAAAAATGCAGCGATTCGAAATACCGTTCCTCAAAGTTCAGGGTAACCCCAATTCCAAACCAGGCATCAGCCATCTTCATGTCCATTTTCACAGACTTTTTGTAATAAGACCTTGCCTCGTCCATACGTTCCAGCTTCTCGTAGCACTCTCCTATTGCACAATAGGTATCTGCATTAGGTTTTTCGTACTCAAAAGTCTGTTTGTATACTTCAATTGCTTCCGCATACCGATCGACCTGCACAAGGGCATTTCCCTTATTGTAATAAGCCGAAGCAAAATTATCCTTGATCAATATCGCATAGTCATAGGCATCAATGGCTTTTTCGAACAAGTCCAGTTTATGATAAGAGTTCGCAAGATTGTACCAGGCCGCATAAGAATAAGGGTCATTATCAATATATTCCTTATAAAACTGGATACTCTCTTCCTGTTTATCTAAAATATCGTAGCAAAAGGCCAGTTCATATAAACCGTCTTTATTTTCCATATTTTGCTCCAGGCTTTGCTTGATGTAAACAATTGCATGCTCATAATCCAGCATGTTCTGATATACGTAAGCAATCTGCAACAGAATTTCATCGGTGGTTTCTGCAAAATCCAGGGCTTTTTGAAAATTCTCCAAAGCTTCATGGTAACGTTCCAGACTGTTGTAGATATTCCCCCGAAGAATATAAATTTCTGCTTCCGAGGCCTCCAGCATTTCTGCCTTTTCCAAAGCAAGAAAAGCCCGCTCTATCTGATCGGTAATAAAAAGCAGTTGGGCCTGTTTCACAAGAAAAACGGCGGCATAAGGATGCTGGTTTAAGGCGTATTCTATGACCTGAAGTGCTTTAACCGGGTCACTCTTCTCTATATAATAATCAATGATGTTTTCAAAAGCCTGGGCATCAAAAAAATACTGATCCTGGTTCCGTATCATCTCCTCGTAACGCTCAACCGAACGTTGTGCGTCGTCGCTAAAATCAAAGTAAAATTCCTCTTCCATGTATTGAATAATTAAAGAACAGATCCCTTTTTTTTAAATACATTATAAGTTTACGCTATTTAAACGTAGATAAAGCGAAATAATTTTCAACATTCACACACTTAAATGTATAATCCACTGATAAATTTACAGTTAGCAACAGATTGGGAGGATGGACAAAAAGCATTAAATTTCTTTTTGTTTGTTCAGAAGTTCAATGCAAAGGAACAAAACAAAATTTTAAAGCCCGTAATCCTGCTGTCAAGAAATAAGCATTTCTCTATTTTTTTATAAAGCGCAAAAGAGCATCTTTGTTCTGGGCCATTCAAGGCTTGACATTATTTTTATACAAACCATTATTCATTAAACATGCAAAAAGATATCAGTATTGTATTAAAAAATTTAGGCATCCTGGACATCAACCCGGCTTACAGCACCGGAAAAATATGGGGACCTGATTCAGGAGCCGCAACGATAGAGAGCTTTTCACCTGTTAACGGAAAAAAAATTGCTTCAGTCCAGGTCGCAACTGCTGATGATTATGAAAATGTAATGAAAACCGCCGAGCAGGCTTTTTTGACCTGGAGAAACATCCCCGCCCCCAAAAGAGGTGATGTGGTCAGGCAATTAGGTGATGCTTTACGGGCAAACAAAGAAGATCTTGGAACCCTTGTTTCCTACGAAATGGGTAAAAGCCTGCAGGAAGGATTTGGAGAAGTGCAGGAGATGATCGACATCTGTGATTTTGCAGTCGGCCTGTCCAGACAATTGTATGGCCTGACCATGCACTCTGAAAGACCAAGCCACAGGATGTACGAACAATGGCATCCAATGGGCATTGTAAGCATTATCTCTGCTTTCAATTTCCCTGTGGCAGTATGGAGCTGGAATGCAGCCCTGGCACTTGTATGCGGAAATGTCTGTGTTTGGAAACCTTCTTCTAAAACCCCGCTTTGTGCAGTAGCCTGTCAGCATATCCTTGCCAATGTGCTTCAAGCAAATGACCTGCCTGAAGGGATCAGCGCTCTTCTGATTGGTAATGCTGTTGGTGACATGATGAATCATGATAAACGTATTCCACTGGTTTCTTTTACAGGTTCTACCCGTATCGGGCGCCATGTATCTGCTGCCGTTGCAGGCCGATTTGGTCAGACTATACTTGAACTTGGGGGAAACAATGCCATTATTATTTCCAAAGACGCAGACCTGGACATGTCTATTATCGGAGCTGTATTTGGTGCCGTAGGTACTGCCGGGCAACGCTGTACTTCCACCAGAAGGCTTATTATCCACGAAGATATTTATGATGCTTTTACAGCTAAACTGGTTAAGGCTTATGGGCAATTGAGAATCGGCGATCCTTTGGACCAGCACAACCATGTTGGGCCGCTTATTGATACTGCCGCTGTGGATATGTATCTGAAAGCCATTGAAAAAGGTAAATCCGAAGGTGCAAAGTTTGTCGTTGAGGGTGGCGTTCTTGAAGGTGGCAACTATACTTCTGGCTGTTATGTTAAACCATGCGTAGCAGAAGTAAAAAATCATTATGAAATTGTTCAGGAAGAAACTTTTGCCCCAATACTTTATTTGATCAAATACAAAACACTTGACCAGGCCATAGCCTTACAAAACGGTGTACCTCAAGGTCTTTCTTCTGCCATCATGACCCTAAATCTACGGGAAGCAGAACAGTTTTTATCTGTTAACGGTTCAGATTGTGGTATAGCAAATGTTAATATCGGGACCTCTGGCGCGGAAATCGGTGGTGCTTTTGGCGGTGAAAAAGAAACCGGCGGGGGCCGGGAAAGTGGCTCAGATGCCTGGAAGGGTTATATGCGCAGGCAAACCAACACCATTAATTACTCCAATACACTTCCTCTTGCCCAGGGAATCAAATTTGACTTGTAAGTTATTCTTCAACATCATTATTTCGGGGGCTGCTGGCATGAGCAGCCCTCTTTTTTACAGCTTTTTTTTCGCAGGATTTTCTTTCTGAAGTTCCCTTTCAGATTCCTCTTTATTTTTCTGAAAAAATTGCACTCATTCAATAATCCTGCTTTGAAAGCCAGTCAATTTGATGTATGTTTAAAGATTTTTATTTGCTTACGTTCCCTTAGTTTTAACTTTTATATATGTTACGCGTCGATAGCTCAAAACCATGCAAAATTGTTTATTCCTTGTGCAAGCATGAGTTTCTAGGCTATGTAATTGAGCCCCATATTGTCCAGTTAAACCCTCAGGGCGATTTTTCCCTTACCTATCAACGGCTTTTTAGCCATACGGCAAAAGAATTTGCAAAACACCTTAGTGAAACTGATTTAAAAATCATAAAAGTCCTGGACGAAACCGAGCAGGATTTCATCATCAAAAAGTACCATAAGAAACAGACCCGCCCGCTGGAGTTTTTCAGCAAGTTTTTTGATGATAAATTCTATGATACCGTTCGTCCTAAAATTGAAAAAAAACTGGCGGAAGTATTGTCCATTCTGGCCATAACCGATTCTCTTTACCTGATGGGCAAAGATGGCTGGCCAGCCGACCGGAAAATTGAGATTGCAGCAGAACCGGCTACCATCCTGTTTCATTTTAGAAGAAATGAAACTGAAACCAGGTATTTTCCTACCCTAAAATACCAGGGCCTTCGGATAGACTTCATGTTTAAGGACGCACAGATTGTCAGTAACCAGCCCGCCTGGATGCTGCTGAACGATACCCTCTATTTTTTCGAGCAGGATATAGAAGGAAAAAAATTACAGCCCTTTTTAAACAAACGCTTCATTACCATTCCGAAAGCAACTGAAGAAGCTTATTTTGAAAAATTTGTAGCGCCACTTATTGAGAAGTATCATGTGTATGCTGAAGGCTTTGAAATAAAAACCGAGAAATATGACCCCGTAGCGGTCATTAAGGTAATTTATGTAGAAAATGGGATTTCACAGTTGCAACTTTATTTCAGATACGGATCGTATGTTTTTGCAATGGATAATGAACGAAAGGTCACCGTAAGAATTCTTAAAAATGAAAACAACTATACTTTCACCAGAATTAAGCGCAATACGGACTGGGAAAAAAGCAAATTCAATGAATTGCTCCGATCGGGCCTGAAAAAAACCAGTGCATTATTCCATCACCTGGAACTCAGCCCTGAACACGAAGAACAGGACAGGTCTTATGGGGTAATCAACTGGATCAATGAACATTTGGAGGAACTGGAGGCAAAAGGGTACGAAATAGAACAAAGCACCGGTAGCAAACGTTTTCTGTTTGCAACCAGCAAAATAGATTTCCAGATCAGTGAAAACAATGACTGGTTTGACATTAATGCCATTGTTTACTTTGGCAGCCATCCGATTCCTTTTCTTTCCTTAAAACAACATATCCTTCAAAAGAAAAGGGAATTTATTCTTCCCGACGGCTCTATTGCCATTATCCCGGACCAATGGTTAACCAAGTATGGTAGTCTTTTCAATTTATCAGAGGGTGCCAAAACCTTAAAACTAAAGAAACATCATATCGGCCTGATCAATGACCTTGCTGAAGACAGCATTGCCAATGTTACCCTGAGCAGAAAACTTCAGAAGTTAAATGATTTTGAAAATATTGCAGATGTTCAGATGCCCCTCCATTTTAAAGGGGACCTGAGAAGCTATCAAAAAGCAGGCTATAACTGGTTCAGTTTTCTCAGAGAATACAATTTTGGCGGTTGTCTTGCGGATGATATGGGTTTGGGAAAAACCATACAGACCCTGGCTTTATTGCAAAAGCTCAAAGAAGAGAACGAGCAAAATGCCACACATGGCACTTCATTGATCATCATGCCAACTTCTTTGATTTACAATTGGCTGAGCGAGGCCAAAAAATTCACTCCAAAACTTCGCATTTATGCGCATACAGGAAGTTCCAGGAATAAAGACGTCAGCCAATTTATCCGTTATGATGTGATCATTACCACTTATGGCATTACAAGAGTTGACATCTCCCTGATGAAGGATTTTTATTTCAATTATGTCATTCTGGATGAAAGTCAGAACATAAAAAACCCATCCTCAAAATCTTTTAAGTCTGTAAAGGCATTAAAATCCAGGCACCGGCTGATTTTAAGTGGTACACCTGTTGAAAATTCGGTAGGAGACCTCTGGACACAGCTTACTTTTCTCAATCCCGGCTTATTGGGGACGCAAACTTTTTTTAATGAAGAGTATGTACAAGCCATTGAGAAGAAAAAAGATGAAGAAAAAGCCAGAAAATTACAAGCCATCATTAAACCCTTTGTATTAAGAAGAACGAAGGAACAGGTCGCTGAAGAACTTCCGGCAAAAACCGAACAGATTTTCTATTGTGATATGAGTGAGGACCAGGCTGCCTATTACGAAAAAACAAAATCTGCCTACAGAAACGATCTTCTGAGCAGCATGGATGACGGAACCTATGCAAAAAAACAGGTACAACTGCTGCAGGGACTTACTGCGCTGAGGCAACTGGCCAATCACCCCATGATGATCGATGAAGCTTATGGCTCTGATTCAGGTAAATTTGAAAACGTCGTGCATACACTGGACAACGTTCTTAAAGGCGGCCATAAAGTCCTGATCTTTTCGCAGTTCGTAAAACATCTTAGCATTTTTAAAAGTCACCTGGACAAAGAAGAAGTCCCATACGCCTATTTAGATGGGACCACAAAAAAAAGAGGGGAAATTGTTGCCGACTTTCAGCAAAACCCCGACCTGAAAGTATTTTTGATTTCTATTAAGGCTGGTGGCGTTGGGTTAAACCTTACCCAGGCAGATTATGTATTTATTTTAGATCCATGGTGGAACCCCGCTGTAGAACAACAGGCAATAGACAGGACACACCGCATTGGTCAGGACAAAAAAGTTTTCATTTATAAGTTTATCACCAAAGACACGGTGGAAGAAAAGATCCTATCTCTTCAAAACCGGAAAAAGAGACTGGCAAATGCGCTGATTACCACCGAGGAGAGCTTTTTCAAGTCACTTAGCAAAGACGACATCCGGGAGCTTTTAAATTAATTATCTTTTTCTGAGCAATTGCAGATAATGCGCTCTGCTGATCATTTCGGCACCAAGACTTAATAAATGATCATTGGGAAGCTGACAATCTACCATATCGGGCCTTTTTTCCTGAACAAGCCATATTAAAGCCTGCTTGGAGGCGTTGCTGACCAGACTAAACATACTCTCCCCACAAAAAACACGGTTAACCCAAATCCCATACAGCCCGCCAACCAAATGACCGGACTGCCATACTTCAATACTATGGGCATAACCTTTTTTATGAAGATTAATATAAGCATCCTGCATCTGCTGCGTAATCCAGGTACCATCCTGATCTTTTCTAAAAACAGCTGCACAATGACCGATTACCTCTTCAAACGCCTGGTCTTCTGTCACTTCAAACACCCCGTCCCTGATGATTTTCTTCATACTCTTACTTATTTTTAATCCATCAGGAAGGATAACGCAGCGCTCATGTGGAGAAAACCAGCAAATGGGGTCTCCTTCGCTAAACCAGGGAAAAATGCCATTTTGGTAAGCCAGTAAAAGCCTGTCCATACTCAAATCCCCTCCTATAGCCAGCAAACCATCAGGATCGGCAAGAGAAGGATCGGGGAATACGATTTCATTTTCCGGTAATCTGAAAACCATATCCAAAATTACAAACTAATCCTTAAACCTATTTGTCAATTCAGAGTCATACAAAAGTTTTAACCTGAATCTTTATGACCAAAGAAGATAATTTCAGTAACGTCAAACACCTTTTTAACCGGGCCGGTTTTGGGATCTCCTATCCCGAGCTGCAGGAACTAGGGAACAAAAAACTACACAAATCCGTTCAGGAGCTCTTTTCCAAAGCAAAAGAAGTTTCTGACATCGCTTTTGTGGACAGCAACGACAATCGCCAGCGCCTGCTCATGCAGGCCGGTCTTGCAGCAAAAAAAGACCTCAGTCCTGAAGAAAAAATGCAACGGCAGCAAATTATCCGTGAGCAAAATCTTAAAAGCCGTGACCTGAATATAGAATGGCTTCAAAAAATGATCAACACCAGCGCTCCCTTGCTGGAAAAAATGACCCTATTTTGGCATGGTCATTTTGCCTGCAGGAGCAATAACCCATATTATGCCCAGCAATTGAACAACATTCAACGGAAAAATGCATTGGGCAATTTTAAGACGCTGGTCATGGAGGTCTCCAAATCTCCGGCGATGCTTCAATACCTTAACAACCAACAAAACAGAAAGAACCATCCCAACGAAAATTTTGCACGGGAGCTGATGGAGCTTTTTACACTTGGCAGGGGAAATTATACAGAACAGGACATCAAAGAATCTGCACGGGCCTTTACCGGCTGGACGTATAACAAAGATGGTGAATTTCAATTCCGGCCGGCACTGCACGATGCAGAGCGAAAAAGTTTTTTTGGAAAAACAGGAAATTTTGATGGCGAAGACATCATAGACATCATTCTGGAGAAACCTGCAACCGCAGAATTCATTTGTCGTAAGCTGTATGTCTTTTTTGTCAATGACAATCCAAACGAAAGCCATGTAAAAGAATTAGCGGCTCATTTTTACCAGCAGGGTTATGATATTGCTGCTGTGATGAAAAAAATATTTGAATCGGACTGGTTTTACGATCCCCAAAACATGGGGAATAAAATCAAGTCTCCCGTTGAATTTTTAACGGGCCTGAGCCGGCAGTTTTTTGTTACCTACAACAAACCGCAGGTGCTCATTCAATTGCAAAGCAGCCTGGGACAATACCTTTTTAATCCCCCAAATGTTGCCGGCTGGCCTGGTGGAAAAAGCTGGATAGACAGTTCTTCACTCATGTTAAGAATGAGAATCCCCTCCCTGGTTCTGAACGACGGCATCATTGACTTTAGCGGTAAAGCAGATCCTGAAGACGAAGCAATTATTGCTTTGGGCAGTAAAAACAACAAAGCGAAACTGGTCAGGTCTTACATCAATGCACAGGCAGACTGGGCTAAATTCCTGGGCACTTTGCCCGCAACCTGTAAGCCACCAGAGCTGGCCGCTTTTTTATTGCAACCCCCATTAAATGAAAAGATCCGGTCTTTGCTGAGTAACGGAAAAGACTTGAAAAATGCAGCGATAGAGATTACCAGTACACCTGAATACCAATTGTGTTAAACATTCCTAAGGAAGAGATCATGAAAAGAAGAGATTTTTTAAGAAACTCCATATTTACCGCAGCAGGCGCCATCGCTGTTCCTGCCTTTATGAAACCCTTTGAGGCACTGGCACTAGATGAACTGAGCCTATACAAAAACCTGGTCGTCATTCAGCTGTCTGGTGGAAATGATGGCCTGAATACCATAATTCCTTATGGAAATGACATTTATTATCAGAAAAGAAAGGGTATTGCCATTAAACCCGAAGACCTGATCCGGTTGAACGATATGCAAGGGTTTAATCCAAACATGACAGCTCTGAAAGAAATTTACGATCAGGGCTGGATGACCATTATTAATGATGTTGGTTACCCGAATCCCGACCGTTCGCACTTCCGCTCCATGGACATCTGGCAAACGGCCAGTGATTCCAACCAATTCCTTTCGACCGGCTGGATCGGGCGTTATCTGGATTCCAATTGTCAGACCTGTAAGTTTCCTTACACCGCAATTGAAGTTGACGATAGCCTTTCTCTTGCCATGAAAGGCAACACCAAAAAAGGCATTGCCCTAAAAGATCCTGGTGCTTTATACAGAAACACCAATGAGCCTTTTTTTAAAGAAATGATCAACCGAGAGAAAGCCCATCTGGATGAGGACAATCTGGGATACCTCTATAAAACGATGATAGAAACTTCCTCTTCTGCAGATTATATTCAAAATACCTCTAAAATCTATCAGAATAAATTTACCTACCCGGCAACACCATTTGCCAGCCAACTGAAAACCGTATCCAAATTCATCTCATCGGGCCTCAAAACAAGGGTGTATTATGTTTCCCTTAGTGGCTTTGATACTCACGTAAACCAAAATCAACAACAAGGGAACCTGCTGAAACAGTATTCAGAGGGCATCAATGCATTCCTGAAAGACTTGAAGCAAAACAACAAACTGGACGATACCCTGGTCATTACTTTTTCTGAATTTGGAAGAAGGGTAGAACAAAATGCAAGTAACGGAACTGACCATGGGACGGCAAACAATATGCTGATCTTCGGTGGCCGCCTGAAAAAACAAGGCATTTACAACAACGCCCCCGACCTGGAGAACCTGGATTCAGGAGACCTGAAGTATCAGATCGATTTCAGACAGGTTTACGGGACCCTGCTGGACAAATGGCTGGATGTAAACAATGCCCAGATCCTGAACAAAAGGTTCAATACCCTGGACTTCATTTAGACCAGATCAGGCCAATGTGTTCGGAGTGCCTGATGGCCTCCTGACTGTTTTGAAACAGGCAGGTACTAATACCGTTTAATTCGGCCTGTTGTAGCATCTCCAAAGTCTGGGCCGTATTTTTCGAAACAATATTCCGGATATAGATCGCTTTAACCTGAGCAGGATATTTTGCTGCAATAGTCACATAGATTTCCGGGTCACGCTGGGAATTGTCCCCTAAAAAAACAAACTTCTGATTGGGGAAAGCCTTCAGGATCCGCATGACCCTGATTAATTTTCCTTCATGCCCGGTCCTTCCTGTCCGGATCAGGCTTTTCCATCTTTTTATCTGATTCAGTAAAAATGCCCCTTCCGGAAGACCGTTAAAACGAAAGGTCTCTAACAGGTAATCATACAAATTCCATTCGCTGCTGGACACATAGAAAAACGGATTGGGCTGCTCTTGCTCAGTATGGGATAAAGCCAGTAATTCATAATGCTCCTGCGTATCCCGAAAAGTTTTCCTGGTGTGCGGATTTTTGATCAACAGCTCCCTTAACCTTCTGCCAAAACGGACAGAATGCGAAACCATCACGGTATCGTCAATGTCCGAAATAAAAGCATACTGCGTCACATGGGGAACATAGATTTTTCCCCAGCTTTCAGCCAGGAGCTCCTGGTCCTTTCCTATGGCCTGAACCCTTACCCGGTGCCATCCTGCACCGATGTTCCGCCTGGCAGCCCATTCAAATTTAAAAAAACCATCGTATTCTGTTTTCTGCTCCACAACATCCCCTTCAAATGTAAGCCGGACTTTCACAAAGGGGTAAGGCTTCAGGACAAATAGCTTCAACAAGTGGAGGATGTTCACAAAGAAATTATTGCTGAACAGCTGTTCTGTTTTTGCCCGGTACTTAAATACATGGCCATAAACCACCAAATCGTGTGTATGACCGTAACCATGATATACCTTTACGCTTACAGAATTATTCATCTTAATTAAAACAGTGTAAGGGACAGGTTGTTTGTGCTCATAGATGAATGATCAGATGAGCGCACATAAATTACTCTTTATTGTAAATCCCGGTGCGGGTAACCATAAAATGGATTTAAGTGCAATGATCCGTCAAAACCCCGCCGTACAAAAACATTCATTCGAGATTTTTGAATTGCAAAAAAACGACACCGTCGGCAAAATAAAAGAGTTGATTTCCAAGTCCCGTGCAGGGCGGGTCATTGCCGCCGGAGGAGACGGGACACTAAAACTCGTCGCTGAATGCCTTTTAAAAAGCGGTACAGCCATTGGCCTGATTCCTGCGGGTTCGGCAAACGGAATGGCCAAAGAACTCGGCATACCTACGGATTTCCAGCGGGCGCTGGAACTGGCCCTTTACGGATCTGCAAAAACCATTCATGCCATCAGGATCAACGGAGCACTTTGCGTCCATCTGTCGGATATTGGTTTTAATGCTTATGTGGTTAAAAAATTTGATGACCTTCCCCAAAGGGGGATGTGGGCCTATGCAAAAGCAGCATGGCAGGCCCTTTGGCGTCATTATAAGATGGATGTCTTTATTAGTACCCAGGCAAAAGAAATCCGTTCAAAAGCGGCCATGGTTGTCATTGCGAATGCCACCATGTATGGTACGGGTGTAAAAATCAATCCGGCAGGCCAGCTCAGTGACGAACTTTTCGAAGTCATACTAATCAGGGAATATGCTGTTATGGAAATTCTGAAAATCCGCTTCACCAATCTGGCTTTTGATCCTGAAAAGATCCAGGTTTTTCAAACCAGGAAACTGAAAATCAGGACCAGATACAAAGCCCATTTCCAAGTGGATGGAGAGTATCTTGGAAAAACCAGGCAAATAGAGGCTGAGATTATTCCTGCAGCCATCCAGATCATTTTTTAAGAAATACTATTTTTCAGCCAGGGAGGATCAGTTGCAGTACTTTTTCAACAGTTCATCTGCAAGGTCAAAACCCATATTTTTGACAAACAAAAGATCCTCACAAGCGCCTTGCTTATCTTTTTGTTTTAGTTTTTTCATTGCATCTTTAATTTTCTGCTGCATAAAATCTTCCGTATAGCCCAATTCAGCTCTCAATGCAACCATTTTTGGCTCTTCCTCTTTATTGTAATTGCCCTTTTCCTTGTTTTTATAGAAATTCTGGATCACATTACTCATCCCTTCGCTTGCTTTGTACGCAATAATCGCCCGCTGAATTTCTGCTTTGTTTTTATACTCGCAGTTATAACCTTCCAGTTTAAAATTTACTGGCACCAGCAACAAGGCTGCCGTATCGGTGCCTTCAGGGACAATCCAATGTCCACTGCTCATCCGGATCAAACGCAGGGCCTCATCGTCCAGATCTGTTCCTATTCCGGATTTGACCGCAGAAAAAAACACTTCTCCGGCTTTATTCAGTTTAAAACCAACCCTAACTGTTCCCTGAATACAATTGGCTAAAGAATAAGGGGGATAAACTGTATTGTCTTTTATAAAGGTTTCCAGGCCCCCTTTAATTGAGGGCTGGGCAGCAGCGGAAAATCCGATAAACAGCGATACAAAAAATAACCGTCCCATACCCTAATTTACGAATTTAAATCTGTTTTGATTTAAAAGTATGTTTTAATATAAATCCCGGATCAGGGCTATTGGTCAGGTAGGGTTCCCTTTCCGAAAAACGGCAAACCCCTGGGTAATCCCCTTTTAGTCCTTTCATACTGAACATCAGCTGAAAATGAAGGTGCGGTGGCCAGTGGCCATTTTCTTCGGGCGCTCCAAACCAGGCAAAAAGCTCTCCCTTTCTGATCAGTTTTCCTTCCTCAAGTCCTTCCAACGACTTTAAACTCAGATGACCGTACAATCCATAAACGGCCAGATCATCCAGCAAGTATTTGAGTATAACGGTCGCTCCATAATCCCCAAAAAAATTATTGAACTTAAAACTATGTACCTCCGCTTCATGAAAGTTATAAACAGGTGTACCGGCGGGTCCCCAGATGTCTACGCCCAGATGAAGCCGCCTCGGTTCTTCAGTTCCATCAAACCGGGCACTTCTGGCATAAATGGTCCGATGTTCATTATAACCACCAATACCATATCTGCAATGCGCTGAACTGAGTTTCTGTCTTACCCAGGCAGAGAACAGATCCGTATCTGCAACAAGTTCGGCATTCAGATCTGTATTGTTCGCTGTAAAATCAAATGGGTAAAGCTCATCCTCAAACTCCTCAAAATCCACTACTTTACCCACCAAAACATCATTTCTATTGAAGTAATTTTCAAACTTCTCTGTAAGGGTCATGCGTTAATGTGTATTGTTCAACAGAGGTTACCCTTCCTGATCCGTATCTTTTCTGTCTTTGGAAATCTTGTCAAAGATTTTATCCATATGCTCCACATACTCATTTGTATCATCAACAAAAAAACTAAGTGTTGGGACAATTCTTGCCTGATGGCGGATCCTTGAGCCCAGCTTATAACGGATTTCTCCTGCATGAGCATTTACGGTTGCCACCGATAAAGAGGTATTGTTTGTGTTTAAAAAGCTCAGATAAACCTTTGCTACAGCAAGATCAGAAGAAACCCTGACTTTGGTTATGGTCACCAGTGTATTTGGCAAATAAGCCGCTCCTTCCCGTTGAAAAATTGCTGCAAGCTCTTCCTGCAGCACGCCTGCAAATTTCTGTTGTCGTTTACTTTCCATATCGTCCTGATCTAAATGTTAATATAACAGCTTATCATAAGGATAACGCTGCGTGTGAAGCTCAATTACCTTATCATAAAGTAATTGTTTAAATTCTTCCAGATTTTCTTTGTGTAGCGCTGAAATAAATAAGGCAGGGGCATTATGATGTGCCATCCAGCTCTTTTTAAATTCGGCAAGGGTAAAGGGAGATTTTTCCTCCTCTGTTTCTGCAATTTCAGGGCTCACATAGGCGTCAATCTTATTGAACACCATAATGGTTTCTTTATCTCTTGCTCCAAGGTCCTTGAGTGTTTCGTTAACCACATGGATCTGGTCTTCAAAACTGCTGTGCGAAACATCCACCACATGGATAAGTATGTCTGCTTCCCTAACCTCATCCAATGTGGATTTAAAGCATTCCACCAGGTGGTGTGGCAGTTTCCGGATAAAACCTACAGTATCTGACAGCAAAAAAGGAAGATTATCGATCACCACTTTCCTGACAGTTGTATCCAGGGTTGCAAATAGTTTATTTTCTGCAAATACCTCTGACTTGCTCAGCATATTCATGATCGTTGATTTACCAACATTGGTATAACCCACCAGTGCCACACGAATCAGCTGCCCCCTATTCTTTCTTTGGGTCTCATTTTGTTTGTCGATCAGTTTCAGGCGGTTTTTCAGTAAAGAGATCTTTTCCAGGATCATCCTTCTGTCACTCTCGATCTGGGTTTCCCCCGGGCCACGCATACCGATACCCCCTTTTTGACGTTCCAGGTGGGTCCATAAACGGGTCAAGCGTGGCAACAAATATTGTAGCTGCGCCAGTTCAACCTGGGTTTTCGCCTGGGCGGTTTGTGCTCTTCCGGCAAAAATATCCAGAATCAGATTACTTCTGTCCAGAATCTTCACCTGAAGTTCCCTTTCAATGTTCCTGAGCTGAGAAGGTGAAAGTTCATCATCAAACACCACCATATCTATCTCTTCAGACTTTACATAAGCCTGTATTTCTTCCAGTTTACCAGTTCCTACGAAGGTGGCACGTTCCGGCCTGAGCATTTTTTGTGTAAACACCTGCTCTACCTTTCCTCCTGCAGTATCCACCAAAAAAGCCAGTTCGTCCAAATATTCTTTGGTTTCTTCGGGACTCTCCCCTGGTCTGATTACACCCACAAGAACGGCGCGTTCCTGTTTAAGTGCGGTGTCATAAAATTTTTGTTTTCCCATGTATCTTTGCAAAGATACAAAAGTTATACCGAGATTAAATCCCTGGCAAACTGACGTATGGCCTGGCCGGGGTCTCCTGTTTTCATAAAATTCTCCCCAATCAGAAAACCTTTAAAACCAACTGATTTCAAGCGCCTTATCGTTTCCACATCGCTAATTGCACTTTCAGATATCTTCACAAAATCATCAGGGATCTGATCTGCAAGATCAAAAGAGGTCTGAATATTCACAGAAAAATCACCCAGGTTCCTGTTATTTACCCCAATTGCATCCAGTTCAGGACAAACACTCCGTTGCAATTCTTCCAGGTTGTGCACTTCCATAAGTACATTCAGACCCAGTCTTTTTGCAAAACCGGCCAGTGAACGGATTTCCCCGGGTGTCAAAATAGCTGCGATCAGCAAAATAACATCTGCTCCCCAGGCTTTGGCCTCCAGAAGCTGATATTCATCAATGATAAAATCTTTTCTTAAAACAGGAATCTGATTGACTGACCTCGCTTTGACCAGGTCATCCGGACTTCCTCCAAAAAAATCCCTGTCCGTTAGCACAGATAAAGCAGAAGCGCCCGCAGCAGCATAAGCTGCAGTAACCGTTTCGACTTTTACCTGGTCATTAATTACACCTTTGGACGGGGATCTCCTTTTGAACTCGGCAATGATCCCGTTCCGCTGTCCGTCCAGTAAAAAATCCCGGAAAGAATGTGTGGCCCTCCCGAAGGAAGCTGCAGATTCAAGCAGCCTGGCAGGGACATTTAGTTTTGCGTGTTCAACTTCTTCACGTTTTCGTAAAACGATCTTATCCAGAATATTCATCTTCTAACCAGTTTTTTATCATTTGTTTACCATATTCAGTCAATACACTTTCGGGATGGAACTGCACCCCTCTTACATCCAGATCCTTATGTCTGATGGCCATAATCTGTCCTTGTTGATCTTTTGCTGTGACCTGAAAACAATCCGGCAAGCCTGCTGTATCCACCACCCAGGAGTGGTAACGACCTACATTAATGGTCTGGGGACAGTCTTTAAATGTCAGTTCTTTTTCATCCAATACCGTAATGGGTGTTGCAATTCCATGCATAGGTCTTCCCAGATTTAAAAGTTTTCCACCAAAGGCCTGCGCAATAGCCTGCTGTCCCAAACATACTCCAAATATACTTTTTGTAGCCGCATAAGTTTTAATCACCTCCATTAGCAAACCAGATTCCTCCGGTAAACCCGGCCCTGGCGACAAAAGCACCTTATGGTAAGCTTCTACATCGGCCAGGTTAAATTTATCATTTCTCCAAACCACTGCCTCATAATTCAGTTCATTAATCAGATGAACCAGGTTATACGTAAAGGAATCATAGTTATCTATCACCAATACTTTCTTTTGCATATTCTTTATCAATTAAATACTTTCAGCCATTTCCATCGCCTTACGCAAGGCCGCAATTTTACTATTCACTTCATTGAGTTCACTTTCCGGAACAGAATCTATCACAATTCCCGCTCCTGCCCGATAATGAAGTGCATTGTTTTTACTCATAAAAGTCCTGATCATAATGGCATGATTAAAGCTTTCATCAAAACTCATATAACCAATGGCCCCTGCATAAAAATTACGCGCAAGACCTTCGTACTGGTCAATCAGCTGCATGGCCTTATATTTCGGGGCACCACTCAGGGTTCCGGCAGGATAGGTGTCTGCTACAATTTTAAAGGCAGCAGTCTGGTCCTGTAAACGGCCGCTCACTTTGGAAACCAAATGGATCAAATGGGAATAATACTGTACTTCTTTAAATGATTTGACTTCTACCTCTTTACAATGCCTGCTCAAATCATTTCTGGCCAGATCTACGAGCATAACATGCTCGGCACTTTCTTTGGGATCCTGTTCCAGTCTTCTGGCAATTTCTGCATCTTCCTCGTCATTTCCTGTCCGTTTAAAGGTCCCCGCTATGGGAAAAATATTGGCCGTTCCGTTTTTAATTGTAATCTGTGCCTCCGGAGAAGAACCAAAAAGTTTAAAATCACCATAATCAAAATAAAAAAGGTAGGGAGAAGGATTAATAGAACGCAGACAGCGGTACACATTAAATTCATCTCCCGTAAAATGCTGTTTAAATGCCCTGGAGGGCACAATTTGAAAAACATCTCCCCTTAAAATATGCTCCTGCATTTTCACCACAATTTGCATAAACTGCTCATCAGTCAGGTTAGAGCTTTCTGCGCCTTCCTTTTTGAAACTATATTCAGGGAAATTTTTATTCTGGATGAGGTATTCGATTTTTTCCAGATCGGTATTTTCTGTTCCGTCAAAACTGTTGTTAAACAAGGTCACCTCGTTGCGGAAATGGTCAATCGCAATAATATACCGGTATACATGGTATTGCATTAAAGGAATACGGTCTTCTTCCGGGGTTTGGGCCTTAAAAGAAATGTCTTCAAAATGCTCCACTGCATTCCAGGTAAAATAACCAAACAGACCCGAGGAAATGTAACGCTGCTGCTGTGCCTGTTCATGTTTAAATCTGGATTTGAAGGCCTGGATCTCCTCAAGGAGGTCGAACTGCGTTTTACTTTCCTTTATTCCATTCGGGAAATAGGAAGACAACAGGCCTTCTTTTAGCAAAATACCAGCTACAGGATCAGCACAAACATAACTTACCGAATTTTCCCGGCTGTGGTAGTCGGAGCTTTCCAGTAAAATGGTATTTGGAAATACATCCCTGAGCCTAAGGTAGATACTCACAGGAGTTGTGGTATCGGCAAGCCTCTTTTTAAAGGTAGTACGGACGATGATTTTTTCTTCCATCTATTTTATTTTAAATATTTAAAAAACGCTCAAACACAAAAAAACCCGACGTTGTGTAACGTCGGGTTAGAAATGTGGTTTGGTTTAGGTTGATAAACTATAAGGTACACAAAGCAGCGACGAAACTCTTTTCAGAATTACCACGCCATTGCCAAGTATGTATATTGTTGATCATGAGCAACAAAAATATAAATAAATCTTATAATGCAAAATGTTTTTCAAAAAATTAAGATATACCAAATAAAGAACGGGAAGGATCTGCCTTGGTCATCGTATAAATAGCCGCCACTATTACCAGCAGGGCAAGGGTAAAATAAATGGCTATGGTTTTATGTTTAGCCACCGCGCTGTCAAATCTTTTTGAACGCGCATTGCCCACGGTAATCAGTATTATGGCAAAAATCATCATACTGATGTGCTCCATTTTCCAGTAGCGCCCCATGGGTATGGAACTGTCCACTTTGTACCAGTTGTTCATAAAATATAACGCCAATCCAAGAACCAGTTGTATATGTGCACTGATCAGGGTAAAAACATTGAGTTTTCTGTTCCCTTCAGTATAAGGTTTTTTACCCAGCCATCCTGAAAAAGCATTTGCGATGGCAAGCAGCAACAGAACCAATACCAGATAACGCCAGCCAGAGTGCGCACTTTTTAATATTTCACTAAATCCCATAATTTTTTTCTTTCAAACTTAATGAATTACTTTCTTTTTTATAAAAGGGTGTCTTCATAAATGAAATTTAAAATCATTATGAATTGATCCCCTAAGCAGGCCACTATTGTAATTCCATATGCAATATCGGATATGGATTTCCCGCACCGTCCAATGCCGAACGTCCAATCGTTTTGAATCCGAAGTGCGCATAGAAACCTGCGGCCTCCACATTATCCTCATTGACATCCACCAGATTTACACCCTGATTTTCAATCGCATGCAGTAATAATTTTTTACCAACCCCTTCATTTCTGTAATCCGGATGAACAAATAACATTTCCAGTTTTCCCTCTGCTGTCCCCGAAAAGCCCATCATTCGGCCAGACTCATTTCGCATACAGCACAGCGCAACCTCCTGCAGGTAACCACCAAGAATTAAAGATTTGTAAAATGCGATATCAGATTCTTTTAAAAAGTGATGGGTGGCCCGTACCGAGGCCTCCCATAAACTCACCAATTCGGGGTAGTCCTGTTCGGGGATTTCTGCTGAAAAATACATCATTGTTATATTAAAACCCCAAAACTAGTTATTAATTTATATTTATTTTCGAATAACAAATTTCCGAGCGGCCATGGCTATCCCGTATCCAGGCCACCAGTACATCTTTATCCAGATCACTGAGCACTGCATGGTGATCTGCATATTGTCCGTTGCTGATATTTACAGAAGGCAATACCACAGGCCCTCCTAAAATTCTCAACACGATTTTTGCAGGTGCAGCCGGCATCATCGCCATACTCATTTTCCCTCCGGAATGGTTCATATGCTGCATCGCGCTTTCCGCTCCCCCGGTGCTTTCTTCACAAACGGCTGCCAAACGGCCATCTGTCAGGGCAACCATTTGTGGATGCCTGCCCTGGGCAGTCATTAACTGACGGCCACGGAAATCGGCTCCTTGTGGTGCTGTCGTAAAGTACAAACCTGGATGCCCGCCAGCGGTAAACCAAAGGGCATTTATTCCATTTTTACTTTCTGCCAGACTGGGCCCAGAATGTGGGCAGCCTTCAATCTCCCAATTGTCCTTACTAATGGTTTTTGCGGCACTGAATGTTTTACCATTATCTGTGGAAATTTTATACACCATATCCCTGACCTGTTTGCCCGACAGTGCAGAAGGGAATTGTATACTTCTGTAAGCCAAATGGATGTTTCCAGACTGGTCGCAGAGTATATCCGTCCGGCAGCATTCACAGGTACCTTTATCCAGACAGGTATCCAGACCAAAGCCTTTTCCTTTTTCTGTCCGGCTAAAAAACAAGGCCGAACCTTTTATACTCTTGCCATAACGGCCATCCAGCCAAATGGCTGCCAGTTCCCCGTCTTTTAAAGTGCTTACATCAAAAAAACTTCTTCCGTAAGCATGCGAAGTATCCGAATGTAAAAACTGCGCTTTGGACCAGTTTTTACCATCATCAGCCGAAAAGCTATAATAAATTGCACCTGCATAAGGATTCTTTTCTTTTGGAAAACGCTTTGCAAAAACTGCCATAACCATTCCATCTGCCTTAAAAGCGATTTTCCCCATGCTTTCAGCAGAGGTACTGCTTCCAGCCGAGGCAGCAACAGTCACCACGGCATTAAAAGCCTCCGTTTTTCTATTGTAAACAGCATATTTTAACCTGTACAGGGAATCTTTAGCATCCTGTTCTGTCCAGCACAAAACCGGATTTCCTTTATTGTCCTTTGTCAGATAAGGTCCGACAGCAGAAATTCCTTCCATTTTCAAAACAGAAGCAAGGGGCTCAGCGGGCTTTTTTGAACAACTGCAAAACAGTAAAAGCCCGGAAAGAAGCATAAATAAAGTCTTATTCATGGTCATCATTATTTAGAAAATATATTTAAGATTTAAACCCGCATAACCGTTTCGTTTCGGGGAAGGGTTAAAATAAGCTGGCTGAGCACCCCCATAACCAACTGCATTCAAAGAAACAATAGAACTATAGCTCTTATTCAGAATATTGTCCAACCCTCCATAAACATTTGCTTCCAGGCACTTAAGCAACATTTTTTTATAGCCTATTTTTGCATTTAGTACCTGATATGAAGGATTAAAAGCAGAATTGGCATCATTTAAAGGCAAGGCATCGCTGTAAAAATAACTGCCATAAAAATACACCCCGCTCCGGGTCTCAAGGTCCAGTCCGGCATTAAATACCCAGGGCGCAATACCAGTTAACTGATGACCATCGTAAGTTGCAGTCACCTGATTTTGTGCATTTAGAATCTTATAATCTTTAAATTTAAAATCTGAATAAGTCACCGCCACAAAAGGCCGAAGGCTTAAAATCTGCTGCTGGTCTTCGGCTTTGAGCAATTGATAGGACAAGGACAATTCTGCTCCATTGTGACTGGTTTTTCCTGCATTGTTATAAATCGTAATTCCCTGCTGGACAGACTGGCCAATCAGCTCCCCTTTCATATCCATTTTAAATAAAGCAAGATCGTACTCCAAACGCGATTTCAGCAAATTTCCCTTTGCATTAAGTTCATAATTCAGGGCTTTTTCTGCCTGTAAAGTAGGGTTAATAGAACCATCTACATTTTTGATCTCTGAACTCGAGGGCGGAGAAAAGCCAGAACTTACACTGGCATGAAGGCTTAAGGCATCACTAAAGTTATGACTCAAAGCAATACGGGGACTGGCCTGCGGGTCGAATTTTTTAAGCCCGCTCTGATTCTGCTTTAAATAATCCTTCACATCATAGCGCAGGCTGTTATAGCTCAATCCCAGGGTCAAGGTTGTTTTAGGGCCTAGTGCAGTCTCCGATTGATAAAACAGGGAATACTGTGTGTTCTGGTAATCAACATTTGAATTGACAGCGCCTTCGGTTCCATGGTTATTCACATACTGGGTTCCCTTGGTCAATCCTTCGTTAAACTCTGCCCCGATGGTAAACCTGGTTGGCAGGGTTTTAAATTCCGGGTCATAACTAAAACGGGTGCGGCCGCCATAACTCTGATAATAATTTCGGATATAAGCATAAGGAAGCGGATGGTTCAGGTCATAAAAATAGGTAAAGACACTGGTTGTATTTGAAAATTGATCGTTAAAACGGTACTGCTGCCCCAGACCTATCCTGGTCCAGTTCTGATACCTGCCCGCAGCCTTATCCAAATTAGTGGCATTGGCCTGCAATGGATTTGTATTGACCTGGTCCAGGGTCAGCGAACCCGGAATCTGTGAATGCTGGGTTGTCCTGTTGATCAAAAGGGTAATGATCCTTTTATCACTTGGAAAAAGCTGGAAGTTACCCGTCAGAAAACGCCTCATGTCTGTACTGTGCTCCCTATAGCCATTATATTCCTGCCAGCCATAAGAGACATAGCTATTTACTTTATCTCCTCCGCTCCTGTAGGTGGTTGCAAGACGGTGTAATCCATTTGCCCCAATGAGCCCGGATGCCTCCAGGCTTTGTTCCTGATAAGGGGAGCGTTGCAATTGAAAATTAATGACCCCTGCGGTACCTGCGCCATAAATGCTGGAAGCCGGACCTTTAATCACTTCCGCCCGGCCAATAGAATTGACATCCAGGGCTTCAATTCTGGTGGTTCCATCGGCCTCGGTAACAGGAATTTCATTGAGGTAAATTTTGACGTTCCGTATGCCATAAGAAGCCCTGACCCCATTACCACGAATAGAGATCCTGGCTTCGGACA
The DNA here is from genome assembly GCF_003208655.1 of Pedobacter nutrimenti. Taxonomy (GTDB): domain Bacteria; phylum Bacteroidota; class Bacteroidia; order Sphingobacteriales; family Sphingobacteriaceae; genus Pedobacter; species Pedobacter nutrimenti. The sequence continues at coordinate 222,176 of NZ_QKLU01000002.1, forward strand.
GCGTACTCTGGTCCATGCGGACGCCCGGAATCCCATTTAATGCAGATTGGAAAGAAACTGCATTTCCACGGTTAATATCTCTGGCAGTAATCAGGGCAATTCCTCCGGCAGTTTCCTTATTGGTCTTATTGCCATTGTAACTTTCCACCCTGACTTCATTTAAGCTGACAGCGTCAGCTTCCATCTGAACGTTCAGTTCGCTTTCGTCCGCCCGAAGCTTAATCAATTGAAATTTGTAGCCCCTCAAGCTGGCTTTCACCTGTCCTTCAGCAGAACTTGTTCCCAGTTCGAAATAACCTTTAACATCAGATTTGGCAATGGTCTGTCCGTCTGAATTGACTATAATAACCCCAGCCAAGGGCTGCCTAGTTTGAGAATCGTAAATATGGCCTTTAAAAAGGCGGTTTTGTGCCTTCACCTGTATAAAAAACAGGAGTAGGCCAATAGATAACATTAGATATCTTAATGACTTCATTATCGGTAAAATTTTATAAAAATGCCCTGGCGGTCAATGCCAGGCAAATCCGTTTAGTCCTATGGATCATCTTCAAAAAGATAAACCACAGGGACAACACTGTTTCATTTAAATCAGGGCATAACAAACCCTTGGGTCATGAAATCAGACTTGCGGAGGATGAAAAATAGAAGATGAATGAAGTGGGAGTGCGAAAGGAAGTTCTGAGGGCCTTAGTACTTTCGGCAATTGTATTGAAAAATCAAATTTGGTTTTCTGTACAATCAGGGCCTCCTGAAATTGATTCTTTTGGGATGCCCGGTTCTGGCCCTTTTCTTTTTCTTCAGCCTGTTTGAGTTTTTTCATCAGGTAACATTTTCCATTGCAATGCAGCATAGGCTTATCCCTGTTTTCACAAAGTGTGGATGCGATGTAATTTCTGTTCAACTCAAAACCAGCATAGATAAAGAAGCGGCTAAAATTAGCGCCCAGCAGGAAAAAAATTAAAGAAAAGGCAATCAGGCTCCTGAACATATCCGGGCGCAAAGGTAAGGCTTAGATCTTATTCTGCAAGATCAATTTTTTAAAGCCTTCATGCCAAGGGTATGTATGGCAAAATTTTCAGTCTCTTTTTCAACGGCTGCGACATCCTTAGAAAGCAATGGAGAAGCAATAACATGGTTACCCGCATCCGGAATGGCTTTTTTCTGTTTCAACTTTGCTGGCGTGCCCAGTTCATCAAACATCCTGAGCATTCCGGAAACCTTTGCTGTGGCATCCTGGTGGGTTTCATCTTTATAATAATAAAGCATCAGCACCGGTTGCTTTATTTTTGCAAAAGCTTCAGCAGTGTTGGATGTTTCCAAAAGCTCCTGTAACTGAGGTAAAGCTTCCAGACGGTACTGGTTGTACCAATATTGCAATACTTTTGGATCTGTATCTGTTGTTTTTTTTGAATACTGACCACCCATTACAGCTCGGGTAATCTGTAAGCCCCAGGGATTATTCATCAACCAGGCTTTATCGTTATTGATCTCTATATTAGGAGAATACAAAATTAAACCATAAATTTCAGGATAAGTTTCTGCCAATTTTAAAGCCAGGGTCCCTCCCGTGGATGTACCCACCAGGATCACCTTTTTACCCAATTTTTTTCCTATGGAATAGGCTTCCTTTGCCGAAGCCCATAAATTATCTACGGTAAAATCCAGCATGGCGTCTGGCCCTTTCAATCCATGTCCTGCCAGCCTGGCCAAATATAAATTACATCCAAATTTCTTTGCAAAATTCCGGTGAACCGGATCTCCCTCCCCCTGACTTGCTGTAAAGCCATGTAAATAGACCACCGCATATTCAGTTTGTGTTTTATTTGTACTGTCTGCCCAAACAATTCTGGCCTGGTTATCAGGTTTCAAAGGAAGACTCTTTTCGGTATTGTTTAGTAAAACCTCTATTTTAGCAAGGCTGTCTGGTAAAGCAGGCAGCTCTACCTGATATAAAGGGGCAGAAGGTTTTGGTCCCAAAAAATAAACCACCACCAGCAACACAAGCAAAACCGCTATACCTAAAAATATTCGTTTAATCCAATGCATAACCGTATTTTAAATTTTTAAACTGTAAATTCAGAACAACTTAACCCTCATCCTCCCTGCCCTAATGGTCAAGTTTACTGTCGGGCAATATACATAATAATGAATTTTGATATCAAAATCATTTAATTAAGTTTGTTTACAATTAATGTTAAACAAAACTAATACTTCTCTGACCATCTGACTATGAATCAAAAACCATCAAACGCATTTATTGGGGCTTCCTGGGCCGCGCTCATTGTAGGCTTTGCCGCTTACAATATAGGATTATTCAATGCCACCATGCAGCTAAACGAAAAAGGATATTATTTCACCATACTCATGTTTGGTGTATTTTCGGCCATATCAGTACAGAAATGTGTCCGCGACCGCCTCGAAGGCATCCCTGTAACCAGCATTTATTACAGCATCAGCTGGTTCTGTACGATCCTGTGCCTGGTTCTTTTAACGGTGGGCCTCTGGAACGCAACATTGGCCCTTAGTGAAAAAGGATTTTATGCCATGTCTTTTGTACTGACCATTTTTTCTGCAATTGCAGTTCAGAAGAACACCCGTGACAGCATTTCCACTGATCACAAGAGCCCTCAGGACAATTAAATCGGCTATTTTTAAAAATCTAATCAAAAGGGGCTGGTAAAACCAGCCCCTTTTACAATCCAGTTTTATACATATTCCTGTATTTAGACGCTTCTTTTTTTGAAAGAACCTGAGCGTCAAATACCACAGGGCTTACAGGAAGATCATTTTGAGTAGGCACCTGGTTAATGGCATCCGCCACTTCCATTCCATCAATCACTTCACCAAAAACGGTATAATCCCCATCCAGGTGAGGTGTTCCTCCAATCTTTTTGTAAATTTCCCTTTGTCTTGCGGTAAAATGAATTCCTTTCTTTTGCTCCAGGGCATCCAGCTGTGCGTCCGTTTGTTTTTTACCTGCGACCAGATAGATTTGGGAAAAGTAAGAAGCTTTTTCCGGGTTATCGTCCCTCCCTGCTCCCAATGCACCCTTTTTATGAAAAAGACCCGGTTTAATTTCGGCAGCAAAACGCTTTAGAGATTCCGGATGGGCTTTTTCACGGTTCAGGATGGTATCATCCAATTCTCCGGCCTGACTCACAAAAGCTTTAATCACCCTGTTGAACAACGCTTCTTTATAGGCGCCTTCTGCAATCATTTTTAAAAACATATCCCGGTGCTTAGGGGTCTGGTCATACAACATCAGAATAATGTTTCCCTTATTGGTTTTCAAACGAACAAAGGAGGTCTGTGCATTGACCCAAAAAGCTGAAACAGTTAAAAATAAAGTCAGGAGAATCCTTTTCATTGGTCGGTTAATCGGTTTGATCACAAATATAAAAAATACAAGTCAATACTTTATAGTTACAATACCTTGATCATCAGATGACTTGGATGCTGTGCAGAAGTATACACACGATGTACAGACGCTTTAAAATCTGTATCCTGAGCTTTCATAATGTCCTGAAACTGCTGGGTGTTCCGGTCTATGAGCGGAAACCAGGTACTCTGCAGCTGAACCATTAGCCGGTGACCTTTTTTAAAAGTATGGAGCACATCCTGAAGCTCAAAATTCACCGGACTGACCCTTCCTGGAACAAATGCTACCGGCCGGTCAAAACCTCTTCTGAATTTCCCCCTCATGGCCTCACTGCGGACCATTTGCTGATACCCCGCCATCTGCACCTGTTTTGCTGTCCACTTATTATTTTGTGCCGTATCGGGATAAACATCAATAATTTTCACCACCCAGTCTGCATCAGTCCCAGTTGTTGAAACCTTCAAATGGGCCCAAATATTCCCCGCCAGGGTCAGGTCCTCTGTAAGCACCTCTGTCTGATAGGTAAGCACATCGGGCATCGCAGAAGCAAAACGCTGGTCTGCTGTCATGTAATCCCGGTCCATATCCATGGTCACCCGGTTGATAAAAGGAACCGGTTTATTCGGGTCCGAATTGAACTCACTGTAGCTGTCTTTTTTTGGGACAGGAGGGTTAAAGGATAATTTTCCACCATCCTGAAAATACAACCGTTTTTCTTTAACCTCTGCCGGTGGCCAGGTTTTATAGTTTTTCCATGCATTCAAACCGGTTTGAAATACAGAAACCGCAGGCAGATCCAGAGAGGTCCCTTTCAAATAATGACTGAAAAAAGCAAATTCAATTTTTTCCCTGTAGAAAGGTCCGGTCGGACCACCAAAGTCCACATCACCCAAATGGTCCCCATCGCCCCTTGCCCATCCGCCATGGACCCAGGGACCCATTGCAAAATAAACCGGCGTAGAGGGGTTTTTAGCCCGAAGTACTTTATAGGTATTGATTGCCCCATATAAATCTTCAGCGTCATACCAGCCCCCGGTCACCAGGGTAGGTGTTTTAATGTCATGCAAATGAGGAAGTACATTTCTGTCCTTCCAGTGCTGATCATAATTCGGATGGTTCATCATTTCGTTCCATAAACGAATGCTATCCTGGTAGTATTTGACATTTGAATTGCGTAAAGAACCCATTTTCAAAAAGAAATCATAACCATCATTCGTTCCTGCCTCAAATCGTTTACCAGGTCTTTGGGTAGGTTTGTCGTCCTGTCTGTTGGTAAAGGAAGGGTAAAAACCAAAGTTGGCCGTAAGCATAAATGCTCCGTTGTGAAACGCATCGTCCCTGTAAAGGTCTGCAATAGGTGCCTGCGGAGATGCCGCAGCCAATGCCGGATGTCTGCTCAACAGTGCTGTGGTGGTATAAAAACCGGGATAGGAAATACCCCAAACCCCTACTTTCCCATTATTATTGGGAATATTTTTAAGCAGCCAGTCGATCGTATCGTAAGTATCTGTGCCTTCATCAACATCGTTATTGCTTTTGTGCTCTTCGAGTTCGGGCGTCATTTCTTCATAAATCCCTTCACTCATCCAGCGTCCCCGGACATCCTGGTAAACAAAAATATAGCCGTCCCGTAAAAATAAAGAAGAAGGACCCAGGGAAGAACGGTAGTTCGCAGCCCCATAAGGCGCCACGCTATAACAAGTCCGGTCCATCATAAAGGGATAAGATTTAGACTGGTCCTTTGGCACATAAACCGCAGTAAACAGTTTTTTCCCGTCCCTCATTGGCACCTGGTATTCATATTTCTGATAATTTTCTTTTACATAAGCCCCATCCGGCGAAGCAACCTGGGCAAAAGTACCAAGACTAAAAAAAAGAAAAAGAAGGGTTAGAGTTTTCATGAAAGCTTTGTTTTTAAGCCTTTCGGGTGAAGTACGCCAAAAGCCTCACGAATATAGCCATAAAAATATTTTCAGCACAGGGATTAAGTTCCCGATTCTTTCCTTAATTCTTCTCCATACTGTAGCAACACTTCAATGACAGGGATTGCACGGATTCCCTTTTCGGTTAAGGAATACTCCACTTTTGGAGGAACGACCGGATAAACCACCCTTCTGATCAGCGCATTTTCCTCCAGTTCACGGAGTTGGGCAGCGAGCATTTTATCGGTAATGCCAGGCAGATTTTTTTTCAGTTGACCATACCTTAATATGTTTCCACTCAGCCTCCATAAGATGGGCATTTTCCAGGGCCCACCGAGGTGTTTTAAAGCAAGTTCAATAGGAATATCAAAAGAATATTCCTGATCAATTGGCATTTTCATTTTTTATATAGCTGATAATCAATTTTCTTTCTTTTTTTACCATATAGAATTTCACAAACTATATGGATTAAATTTACAATGAAGATTTTAAAGCTCAAAAGAATTTAACACAATCCTTAAATTATATTTATCGAGCCTGAAATCAGATCTTTCTTTTCCCATAAAAAAGTCAAACCCAAGAGAAAAACAAATACAAATTTTAAAGTGATTTAAGAGGCATTTCGATTTAAATCTTTTTGGGTCTGAGACACCAATACAGTACTGGTTACGCAAACCAAGAAAAAGAAAAGACAGGGTAAAAGCATACGAAAAGCTCAATCGAATAAGCACTGATGCTGGACAGGGTGTCCAAAAAGAAAATGGAATTATTCCTTCGGCCGGAGAACAACCTCCTGGGCCAAAGGAATAATTCACAAAATATATTTTAAGGGCGTTTATTGAACAACTTTAACCTCTACCCTTCTGTTGAGCTGTCTGCCAGCCTCTGTATCATTGGATGTCAGGGGGCGGGTTGCACCAAAACCTTTAATACTTAAGCGGGATGCACTTATACCTGCATTGACCAGATAAGATTTTACTGCATTTGCGCGATCAACGGATAAAGACATATTGTGCTCTACTGTACCTTCGGCAGAAGAATTTCCATTTAAAACAAAATTAATGGACGTGTCTTTTTTCATTTCTGCTGCAGCCTGGTCCAGGATCGAAAAAGATGCCGTTTTTAATACATCTGAATTAAACTCAAATTGCACATTGTTAAAGTTAAAATTTGGTTTTTCAGGAGCAGCAGGTTTTTCTTCCTGTACCGGTGCCGGATCAGGCTTCTTTTCCTCCACTGGTTTTTCAGCTACTTTTTCTACAGGCGCTGGTTTTGCTACGATTTTTTTTGTCTTACATGAATACATGCTAATGGACAGAAGTCCGAGAACGGCTGATACTAAAAAAGGTTTTAAAGATTTCATTTGTTTGTTGTTGTTTTTTTGTTTCGTAAACATAAATAATATTTAATATTAATTTAAATACTACTGCAACTATAACGTATTTTAAAACAAGAACTTATGTAAACCAACCTCTTTAATCACAAAAAAACAGGATATATCCTTCTTAAATCCTCAGATCAAGGACTTCATCATACAAACGCTGTTTTCTACCCCTTCATATTGCCCGTAATTAGGGATAAAACGGTACCCAGCCTTTTGATAAAGGCTTATCGCTTCAGGCTGCTTTTTTCCTGTTTCCAGTACACAGCTTTCTGCTCCGGTTTCTGCCGCCCATTTTTCCAGTTCAGAAAGTATTTTCAGTGCAATTCCCCGGCCTCTTGACTCTTCCTTCACAAACATTCTTTTAACCTCCACTTTTCCTTCCCCAAAAGGTTTTATGGCTCCGCAACCCCGGGCAACCCCTTCTTCAAATGCCAAAACGACTTCATTGATTTTATCAACCCGATTAAATTGCGCATAAAAATCATGGTCCTCACCATCTCTGATCCTAAGATCTTTATCCAATAAAATAACCAGTGCCCTAAAATCCGGGTCCATAGAATTTGTCCTGATCAGCTCTATCATATCTCTGGATTGTTTTTTGCTAAAATATCTATATTTATGATAAATCTACCTTAACCCATGATCAAATCTGCTGTTTTTTATCTCTGCCTGACACTACTGGTCCTGAGCTGCAAACCTTCCAAAACCAGCAAGCTGGTCCTGGACACCATCCCCGATCCCAAAACCCTTGGAGAAAGTTATGTCAGTAATCCGGACAACCTGCTTTCCGACGCAACAGTATCCACCCTGAACAGGGACCTGAGCGCACTGGACCAGGAAGGTACCGCACACATTGATGTCGTGTTTGTAAAAAGTATCGGAGACAATGTTCCAAAAGACATTGCACACGAGCTTTTCAGGAAATGGAAAATAGGTGACCAAAAAAGCAATAACGGACTATTGATCTTTATGGTAAAAGATCAGAAAAGGATAGAGTTTGAAACCGGTTATGGCCTGGAGGGCAGTCTTCCGGACATGATTTGCAGAAGGATCCAGGAAGATTACATGATTCCCTATGCCAGGAACAATGATTTCGACAATGCCGTTCTTAAAGGAGTCGACGCGACCATAAGCCACCTTAAAGGCAACGCTTCATCTCCGGCAGAACCAGAAGTCCAGGTGGTCTCTCCGCTCCCCGATCAGGCAACCGCTCCCGGCCCGGTCCCAGTCATGGATCCCGGAGCGATGCGTCCCGACCCCCGACCAGCTACCATTTCAGGAGAAAACCAGGTACAGCCTCCGGTCAGTAGCACTGAAAAAACCGGCCCCTCAGGCAATCCGGGAGGCTTACTTTCTATTTTGATCTTTGTATTTTACATGATCTTTGCAATTATCCTTGGCCGTAAAATGACCGCTTACAAATTTAAACGGGCATGGCTAAATCCCTTCATTTATTTAATGGTACTGGGTCCGGCCGCTTTGATCATTTATTTAAATCTATATTATCCAACGTCTTTTTATGACCTGCGGGCATTTTTTGTCCTTTGTTTTTTGCTCTGGTTCTTTGTTAACGCTCATTTTCTGATTCTAGGGGCAATACTAAAAGCAAGTCTGAAAGAAAAAAGCAGACATGAACAATACCTGGCCTGGAGAGAAAGACATGAGCCAATGGAAAAAATAGTCTTGAAACTTTTCTCTTTTCCATTTCTGAAAGCATACTGGGAAACCTATACAGAAAGATTAAAACGATTGCGGTACGACCCAATGGATTGTGATCATTGTAAAAGTACAATGACCCTTCTTGACGACAAAAAAGAGGACGCCTATTTATCTAAAGGACAGCTTACTGAAGAACAGATAGATGCTATAGATTATGACGTATGGCTTTGTACTTTCTGCAATGCGACCCTGGTACTGGACTATAAAAACCTTCAGTCAACAGCAAAACCCTGCAGCCAATGTCATTTCCAGACCATGGAGTTCAAAAAAAGAAAAATAATGAAACGGGCAAGCAGTTCCGATGATGGTTATGGTTATGAATATTATGTCTGTGCCAACTGCCTGTTTGAAGAAAGTATTAAATTCATTATCCCTCAAATTTCCAGTTCCAGTGACAGTTCTTCTTCTTTTTCAGACAGCAGCAGCTCTTCCTCTGACAGCTCTTCCTCCAGCAGCGGAGGAGATTCTGGGGGAGGCGGAGCAGGCAGCAACTGGTAACAAAAAAAGAGCGGCCAATCCTGGACCGCTCAATTAACTAACTTATTATTCATAAAAAAACTGGCTGTTGGGGAAGGAGTCGAACCTTCAAGGGGAAGTTAGCCGCAGTTCAAAATTAATTTGTGGTCAACCCATAAACTGTGTTTATCCCATGATCCCCACCACCGAGACAAGAAGGTGTGTCTGCCAATTTCACCACCCAACATGATATTTAAGAACTCCATTTAAACAGTAAGTTTTTGGTTTAGGTTGATTTTTTCTACCTTACTGTTTAAAAGCTGTAGGGGAAGGAGTCGAACCTTCAAGGAGTAGTTAGCCCTTTCGGGTTTTCCATATTCTCCACCACCGAGACAAGGAGGGGTGTCTGCCAGTTCCACCACCCTACAGTGTGCAGCAAATGTTAAAGAACTTATTTTTTTATCGTTTGCTTGATACAAATGTAATAAGAGCCTCAATATGTTGCAAATATTTTAAACAATTATTTTTATTTTTATAAATTCAATAATTATATTTGAATTTCATTATCAAATTAAAAATTCATGATAAAAAAAGAAAGCCAAAATTCAGAAATTGATAACCTCGATATAGACATCCTGAAACAACTGATGCAGGATGCCACCAAACCCTACACCGAAATCGCTAAAGACCTCATCGTATCGGGGGGGACCATTCACGTGAGAATGAAAAAATTACAGGAAATGGGCATCATCAGGGGTTCACACCTGATCATTGACCCCCAAAAAGCCGGATATGACATTTGTGCCTTTCTGGGAATTTACCTGGAAAAAGGAATCCAATATAAAGATGCAGTTGCCCAGCTGAGCCAAATCAAAGAAGTTGTGGAACTTCACTATACCACTGGTGCATACAGCATGTTTGCCAAAATCATTTGCAGGGATACCAGTCACCTCAGACACGTACTGAACGAAGAAATACAGGCCGTACCAGGCATACAACGAACAGAGACCCTGATTTCATTGGAGGAGAGCATCAGAAGGCAGATTGAACTGTAAGTCCAATCTGCTTTTTAAATTTACCCATCAGTCTTTATTCATTCTTACAATCCTGGGCATAAACCTACCCTCTACATCCACCAGCGCGGTCTGCGCCTGCATGACCCGCTCAATGTCCTTATAAGCCATAGGATGTTCTTCAATACTGCCACCAATTAAAGTAACCCCCGCTGTTCCCAGTATTTTCTTTAAAGCAGAAACCGTAGAACTGTTTCGGGCCTTTTGCCTGCTCATGGCCCTTCCTGCACCATGGGAAGCAGAATTCAGCGAGGCCGCCACCCCCTTTCCTTTCACCAGATAAGCAGCAGTACTCATACTGCCCGGAATGATCCCCATAGCACCCTGGTGGGCAGGCGTTGCACCTTTACGGTGTACCACCGCCTCAAGGCCGTCTTCCAGCAGTTCCTTCCAGGCAAAATTATGGTGGTTTTCTACTTTTGCCAGCGCCTGTAGTCCAAGGGACTTCAGCAGGCTCGAGTGAATCACATCATGACAGGCTTTTGCATAATCCCCGGCAAGATTCATACTCAACCAGTATTCCTGACCTGCCTGTGTATCCATGTCAAGCCAGGCCAGGCTTGACACTGGTTTTGGCAGCTTACAGGTTTCCATAGCAATCCGGGTATAGTACTGCGCCACATTTGCCCCTAAAGCCCTGCTGCCGGAATGGCTCAACAGGGCCAGGTATTTTTTGGAGGGAAGGCCCATTGAATTCCCTTCAAATAATTCCAGTTCTCCAAATTCCACAAAATGATTTCCGCCACCAGAACTACCGAGTTGCCTGGCCGCCTTTCCCTGTAGCTTTTTCAAGAGCTCCGTCTGATGAAATACAGGACTATCCATAATTTCATGTTCCGGCTGCACATCCAGCATTCCTTCCATTCCAAAATGTGTAAATTGTTTCATCGAAACTTTTATCTGGTGACTGTAACGTTTAAAAAAGCTATCGCTTTCATCAATAATGGTCATGGCCATCCGGCAACCAATATCTACGCCCACTGCGTAGGGTATAACCGCATTTCTTGTGGCCAGTACCCCTCCTATAGGCAACCCATAACCGGCATGTGCATCCGGCATTAAGGCACCTTGCAGCACCACGGGCAGGGACATAGAAAGTTCCATTTGTTTCTTTGCCCCGGCCTCAATGTCCCGGCCTCCATAAATTTTAAGCTGGCCGGTTTCCTGAAGCAGGGAATAGCTCTTAAAAGCAAGTGGTTTTGGCCTGTCCATAAAGGTTTCGGCAATCTTGCACAGGAACTGGTCATCTATAAAATCTTGGGGATATTCCCTGATTTGATGGAGTAGCGCTATAATTTCACTTTTTGAATGGTGTTTGTAGTTCCTGGCCATGATATTGATCACCAGGCTTCTCGCTTTATCATTCGTATAACCTATTTTACTAAGTTCTTTTGTTTTTAAAATGCTCATTGTTTTATGCTTTTATCTTCCCGGTCTGTGTTTATACCGGAAATCCCCAATGGAAAATTGATGGTTATCCATTGAATTTGCAGTACCCATATTTGAATACAGATACCTTAAAAAATTAATTGTTATTGAATTTGTATAATCGATCCTTAGAAAAGGACACACTCCTTCCAGACTCCGGAAAATCCTCAAATTACAGCAGACGTGATTCGCTAAACAGCAAAAATTTTAAACGGGCAGCGTTATGCCAATAAAATATATGATGAACAGAATTGCGCCTGCCCTTAATGGGTAGCGGAAGAAAGGGGCGATATGTAAATATATTCTGTCATGATTCCAGAAGTTAAAAGGTTAACACCAAAAGGAATTGACCCAAAGATAGGTTATTTCATCTGATTTCGGCAAATGCAAAACACCTTAAATGACAAAGGGCCCCTAAAGGCCCTTGTCGAATGTTATTTAAATTTATCTTTTAAAGCAGCGAGCTTCATTTGAAGATCGCCTTCCGGAAGGGCTTTTTCCTTTCTGGGTTCGTGCTTTTTAGCTGTTGGCCTGGAAGGACCTGGCTTCGATACATGCTTTGGCCTGGCCTGTTTTACTTTAGGTTTATCGCTTTTGGGTGAAGGTCCTTTTTTCATGGAAAGCGAAATGCGTTTGCGTTCCACATCTACTTCCATTACCGTTACCTCCACCTTCTGGTGCACTTTAACCAGATCATTTGGATTGGCAATGAATTTATCCGACATCTGGCTGGTATGTACCAGTCCGTCCTGATGAACACCAATGTCTACAAAAGCACCGAAATTGGTAATGTTTGTCACAATTCCAGGCAATTTCATCCCCACTTTCAGGTCTGCAATTTCATTTACCCCATCGGTAAAACTAAAGACCTCAAACTGCTCCCGGGGATCCCTGCCAGGTTTTGCCAGCTCGTTCATGATGTCATTTAAAGTTGGCAAACCTACCTGGTCACTCACATACTGCTGCAACTTGATCTGTTTTTGTTTCTGTACATCTTTAAGTAATTCTTCTACAGAACAACCGCTATCGGTTGCCATTTTATGGATCAAAGCATAGCGCTCCGGATGGACCCCACTTGCATCCAACAACTCCGCACCATTTCTGATCCGCAGAAAACCTGCAGCCTGTTCAAATGCTTTATCGCCCAAACGCGGTACCTTTTTCAGGCTTTCTCTGTTTTTAAAGGCCCCGTTTTCATTGCGGTAATTGATGATATTTTGTGCCAGCTGAGGGCCCAGGCCCGAAACATAGGCCAAAACCTGTTTAGAAGCCGTATTCAGTTCTACACCCACGGCATTCACACAACTCATTACAGTATCATCCAGTGCCGCCTGCAATTTGTTCTGGTCCACATCATGCTGATACTGCCCCACACCAATAGACTTGGGGTCAATTTTAACCAGTTCGGCCAACGGGTCCATTAAACGTCGTCCAATGGAAACCGCTCCCCTTACGGTAATGTCATGGTCCGGGAATTCTTCACGGGCCACTTCAGAAGCAGAATAGATAGATGCTCCGTTTTCATTCACCATCACCACAGCGACTTCCGGTAAAGCCAGACTCCGGATAAAAAGTTCAGTTTCCCTTCCTGCTGTTCCGTTACCAATTGCTATCGCCTCTATTTCATGTTTGGCCACCAGTTTTTGAATGCTCTCTGTTGCATTTCTGATGTTGCCTTGCCCGGTGTGCGGAAAAATTGTCGTATTCTCTAACAATTTACCCTGTTTGTCCAGGCAAACGACCTTACAGCCCGTCCGGAAACCCGGGTCAATAGCCAGAACATTTTTTTGCCCCATTGGTGCGGCCAGAAGCAGCTGTCTTGCATTTTCTGCAAAAACCCGGATGGCCTCTTCATCGGCTTTTTCTTTTGAAAAGCCCCGGAGCTCATTTTCCATAGAAGGGGCCAAAAGACGCTTATAGCCATCCTGAATCGCCAGTTCCACCTGTTTTGCGTTCGCATTGGCTGCTTTGACAAATTGTCTCTCCAGCAAAGCGATCGCTCCATCTTCTGCAGGAACGAGTTCCAGTTTTAAAACAGACTCGTTTTCACCTCTTCGCATGGCAAGTACCCGGTGTGAAGGGGTCGATTTAACCGGCTCATCCCAGTTAAAATAATCTTTATATTTTACCCCGCCTTCTTCTTTTCCGGCAACAACCACAGATTTGAATTTGGCCTGTTGCTGGTAATAATTTCTCATGATGGTACGGGCCTCTGCATTTTCATTGATCATTTCGGCAATGATGTCCCTTGCCCCGGCAAGCGCCTCTTCCACCGTATGTACCCCCAACTCTTCATTCAGAAAAGACTGGCCTTCCTGTTCTGGGTCTCCGGCAGCCTGCTCCAGCAGTCTTAATGCCAAAGGCTCCAATCCTTTTTTCCTGGCCTCAGAGGCCCTGGTTTTACGTTTAGGTTTATATGGCAGATAAATATCCTCAATTTCTGTAATCGTTGCCGCAGCATTGATCTGAACTTCCAGCTCAGGGGTTAATTTACCCAATGCCGTTAAAGCTTTTAAAATCGCTTCTCTTCTTTTATCCAGGTCCCGAAGCTGCTGGAAACGGTCGCGGATACCGGCGACCTGAACCTCGTCGAGGCTTCCGGTCATTTCTTTACGGTAACGGGAAATGAAAGGGACAGTAGCGCCCTCATCCAGTAATTCAATGGTGGCAAGGATTTGTTTTTCTGCTACACCTAATTCAGCAGCAATGATTTTCGAGTGATTACTCATTTGACTGTTTTTTTAAAATAAAAAATCCCGAAGGGCATCAGCCATCGGGATTGTATTTTTAAGATTATCTTTAATAGCTTATTTTGCTACGTACAATACTTCTTTCACGGCTTTCACCACGCGCTCTGCATTTGGCAGACTTGCTGCGATCAATGTAGGGGCATATGGAAGCGGAACATCTGCGCAGGTAATACGCAATACCGGGGCATCCAGGTGGTCAAAAGCATTTTTCTGAACATTGAATGCAATTTCAGAAGAAATGGAAGCCAATGGCCATGCTTCTTCTACAATCACCAGGCGGTTGGTTTTTTTAACCGACTCGATAATGGTGGCATAATCGATAGGACGTACTGTACGCAAATCAATCACCTCTGCATTGATGCCTTCTTTAGTCAGCTCTTCTACTGCAGGGTTAACCACACGGGTAAGCATTTTACCAAAAGTCACAATGGTTACATCTGTACCTTGCTTAACAACATTGGCTTTGCCCAGAGGAATGTAATATTCTTCTTCAGGCACCTCGCCTTTATCGCCATACATCACCTCAGATTCCATAAAAATTACAGGATCCGGATCCAGGATAGACTGTTTTAAAAGACCTTTTGCTTCGTAAGGGGTTGAAGGGACCACAACTTTTAAACCAGGGCAGTTTGCATACCAGTTTTCAAAGTTCTGAGAGTGCTGCGCACCCAATTGTCCGGCATTACCGGTTGGTCCGCGGAACACAATAGGAACAGAAAATTGTCCTCCACTCATGGATAACATTTTTGCTGCACCGTTAATAATCTGATCAATAGCAACCAAAGAGAAGTTAAATGTCATAAACTCTACGATTGGAATTAATCCGTTCATTGCTGCCCCTATACCTATACCGGCAAATCCAAGCTCAGCAATAGGGGTATCAATAATGCGTTTGTCGCCAAACTCATCCAGCATACCCTGACTAACCTTGTATGCACCGTTGTATTGCGCAACTTCTTCACCCATCATGAACACGTTTTCGTTTTTACGCATTTCTTCGCTCAGGGCTTCACGCAGGGCTTCTCTAAATTGAATCTCTCTCATTGTATATTCAAATATTAACTGTGGGCAAATATAAGTATTGTAATCTAATTATAAAGTTTGTTTTAACCGGACAATGATTCTCCAAAATGCAGGATATTACCATTGTTGTCTAATATGGAAAACTGTCTCATTTCCCATGGCATATCTGCCAATCCGCCTTCCGGATGGATCACGCCTTCCGCCTTATATTGCGCAAACAGCGCATCCACTTCTGTAACATTGATGTAGCAGCCTGTGGCTTTTGGGATCTGAGGATCTGTTGTGGTCCAGAAATGCAGGAAAACATCATCCTTACCAAAAATCAGGTAGCCCTCCCATTCCGAATGAAAGGTAAAACCCAGTTTCTTTGTATAAAAGTCAATAGTACTTTGTGTATCCAGGGAGGCCAGAATAGGTACTGCCGATGTTAACATTTGTTCCGAATTAAAGTCCGCATAAAGTTAAGTAGGGCGAATATAGAAATCCTGCTTCATTTTCCGTTGGCAAAAATGGCATACTTTCGTCAAAAAGTTCTGACAATTTGATCCGCAGCAATTCCAGGAATTCGGTTTTAATACTTTCCAGCCTTTCCCCGTTCAGTTTTGTCTTCTCCTTTCCTTCCATAAACCAGGTGCCTTCGTTGCGGATGTTACGGGTACTGTAAAGATTGGGTTCTACCCCCTTCAAGCCATTTGCCTGCTCAAATACATATGTATAAAACAGGGTCTGGACCAGGGCCTTGTTTTGTTTATTTCCATTGGTATCAAAAACATCTTCCAGGTTACTGAACCTCAGGTTATCGCTGCCGGTTTTATAATCGACGATCCTTGTCGTGCCATTTTTCCGGTCAATCCGGTCAATAATCCCATGCAGTTTGATTTTGTATGGTTTTCCTTTCCGTTCAAAAGCAAACTCCACCTGGTCCCGCTGTTCCAATGCCAGGATCTCAAAAGGGGCCTGTTGCTCATCATAATCCAGAATCAGTCCGGCATATTCTTCAGCGATGGCCAAAACCACTTTCTGCATCCCATTATGGACCACCTGATGCGATTCATTGTCAAACATTACCTTGGCAAAGCCCCGCACGGCAAGTTCAGGAATCTCTTTTCTTTTTGCGGCAATGGCTTCTTTAGACACGACCGGATCTGAATTTCTGAGTTCGCCATAAAAGGTTTCCATAACATAATGCAAAATGGACCCGATGTAATTCGCCTCCAGATTCTCCGTAATTTCTTCCGGCTCTTCTATTTTCGCAACGTATTTATAAAAAAACTGCAAAGGGCAATTGATGTATGTGGTTAAAGCGGAAGCCGACAAAGCAATTTCTCCTTCCAGATATTTGTTCAGTACAGCCATCACTGCTGCATCTTTTTCAACCTTAACCGCTTTTTTCATTTCAGTCCGGATGCTTTGTTTATGCTCCAGATAATGGAAGGTATAGCCGCTTTCATACTCCAGCTGTCTTAAAAAGCGACTGGGCTCTCCTGTATTGGTCTCATCGGCCTGCGCATTATACACCAGGCTCACCTGCTCGGAGCGCTGCAACAAACGGTAAAACATATAGGCCGAAATGGCATCCTGGTTTTCCAATACCGGCAAGCCATAGGCCCTGCGGATACCATCAGGAATAAAACTCGGGGAAGCACTGCTTTGCGGCAGCAGGCCTTCATTGGTCCCCAATATATAAATTCTTTCAAAATCGAGGTTCCTGCTTTCCAGCAAACCCATCACCTGTATGCCCTGTAAAGGTTCACCACTTAGAGGAACAGAAATTCCCTGTATGGCTTTCTGGATCAATGACAATACAAAAGACAAATCCCCGCTTTGCTGTAACTGGGGCAAATATGCTTTTAAAGAATCATGAAGGCGGTTGAGCTCCTTAATTGCTGCAACAAAAAGATCGGCCTCTGTTTGTCTAAGGCTTTTATCGGCCAGCTGTTGCTCGAGTATCCGCTTAAAAATGGCCTGCAAAATCCCGGTAGCTTCCTCTGCTGAATTCACTTTCCTGAAAAACAATTCCAGTAAACCTTTCTGGCCCTGAAGCCGGCTTAAGGGCACCTCCGCGAGCTGTTCACCCAATAGTTTGTGCTGAATTTTCCCTCTTTGCTTTTCATTAATCCCGGTTAAAGGATGAGACAAAAAAGCCTCTACTTCACGATAATAAACGGTTTCTTTTGCGCCCTGGATCAGTTGCGCCTGGATACTGAGCCAAAGGTCGGCCAAACCAAAAATAGAAGAAGCCGCCAGAGGATAACCCATGGTCACATTCAGGTGAAGTATTTTGCTTTGCCCATCCAGCTCATAATGTGTTGGTATGGTCTGTAATACCGGCAAAAGCAAACTTTCATCCGCAAGGATCAAAGCAAGCCGGCCCGCATTGTCCGGGTGATCCAGTAAGGGATAATCTTTTTGCAAAGCCCCTTCCAAAACTTTTGCCTGTGCCACCTGACCTTGTGTTTTGTAAACGTTTACCGTTTTTGGATTGGAGCGGATTTTGTCTTTGACCTGCTCAAAAACATTTTTTAACCCGGTTTGCTGCAAATTTTTTCGCAGAAACAATCCGGCCTCCTGCAAAGGGTCATCCAGGTAATAAGGATCCGCATCAAAATAAAACAGCGCTTTACCTGCTTCCTGCCAGCGGCTAAAAACCTTTGCTTCGGCCCTGCTCAAAGCATTAAACCCTACAAATACCAGCTTCGCCCTGTCAAAATCCTTAATAAAGTCAGGGTTTCCGCTTTTTCCCTCAGCCAGTTGCCGGTAAACATTACCGATAGTACTCAGTCCTTTCTTTTCCAGTTCCAGGTGAAAATTCTGGTACAATTCTGGCATTCTCTGCCACATTTTAATAAACTGCTCCTGTTGTTTTTTATGTTTTCCTTCTGAATAAGACGTCCAGAACCCCTTTAAAAAGTCTTGTTGCTCCTGGGTAAGGTAATCGAATTCATAATCTACAATGGCAAAATCTTCTAGTTGCCGGAAAATTGTTCCGGCATCGACCAGGTCATTGTCGATCTGCGCAAAATCACTTAAAATAATTCTTGCCGCCGGATAGAACCTGGCCGGCTCCATAATTTCTTCCCCGTAGCTTCGGGCCAGTTCATTATAACATTGATATAAAGTGAAGAACTGGGAAAACCCATCTGCAATTTTAAAAGTAGAAGACAATGCAAAAAACTCCTGGATGGTAAAAAAGGAAGGGCTCCAGAATGGTTTTTGAATCAACCTGGCCAAATGGTTCTGCATATAGGCCACCGGCCTTTTATTGTTAAAAATAATTGCCGTATACTGCAGGTCCTCTCCAAAACGCTCCAGCAGATCTTCGGCGACCTCTGTTAAAAATGCTTTCATCTGTTTACACTTCTTTTAACTGTCCGCTAAGCGCATAAAACAAATAAGTCCTGACCTTTGAATAGCCCATGGCCTGCAATAAGCTCCGGTAATGATCTATTTGTTCAATGTGTCTGTTGCTTTCCTGCTGCGTAAATTTATAATCAATTACCGTGACCTCTGCGCCATTCAACAGCACTTTGTCCGGCCGGAAGCTTTTTCCATGCGCATCTATAATGCTGCGCTCGTTTAGACTTTTTCCTGTTCCGGCAAGCAATTGCTGCAAACCGGGATGCTGTAAAACAGACAGGGCCTGATTTTTCAGGAAGGGATATTCCTCCTCCTTAAAAAAACCTTCCAACAGCAGGTTTTTCAATATGGGTTCCACCGCTCCGGCCTCTGTTGCCTGGGCCAGTACTTCATGCAGAATTGTTCCCCATCGACCGGCATCTTCTCCGGTGAGCAAATTGATTTCCCGTCTTTTCAGGTTTGCATCAAAAACCTGGGTTAACCTGTCCGAAAGTGGGTAGTGGTCCAGTTCTATTTCCGGATCCCTCGCCTGTTTTTGTGGAACCGTAGGTACGATTTCATCCAGCAGGTATTGACCCTGATCGGAAAGCTGGTCGGCAAAAACTTTACAAAGCAGGTCCCCTATATTGGTGATCGTATCTGTTTTTTTACCCATGGTACTGATGTACAGATACTCTTTAGATCGTGTAGTGGCTACATACAGCATATTCAGGGCGTCCATATTGTTATACAACAGCTCTTCAAAATAAGGCTTTGCCACCGTAGAACGGCCCAGCTCCTTATTGTATTTTAAGGGTATACTGTGCAAATGATGGTAAGGCGTACCCTGTGCAGAGACCCAGAACACGCCATTTGTCTTACCGTTGATATCCCAGTTACAGAAAGGCAGCATTACGGCCCTAAAAGCCAAACCTTTAGACTTGTGAATGGTCATGACCTGCACCGCATCTGTATTTTCTGAGGAAGGCAGCGTTTTGCGCAGGCCCTCCTCCTTCCAGTAATTCAGAAAAGCTGCAATTCCCCGCTCTCCCTGCAGGGTAAAACGTCCGGCCAGGTCTCTCAACGCAAATAAATAAGGCAAATTGAAAGCCTGTTCAGGACGCTGTAATCCATAAGCCTCTATGATTTTCTCCAGCAAGGCCGGAAGAGGCTGCTGCATCCATTTTTCCCATTCAGTGCAAAGTGCATGCGGCAGCAAATCACCCAAATCTGAAAGTTTCTTTAGCTTCAATCCAAACAGGTCACTGGGTTTCAATGACCGGTGCTGCAGATCGGCGTACAGGCTAATGCAGTTGGCTTTGTATAAAACCGTATTTTCTGCAAGCCCTCCCATCACCTGTAAGGTATTGATCAGCAATTTTATCGCCCGGTTATTGCTCAGCAGCAGCGCTTCGCCCGAAACCACATCAATCCCATGCTCCATTAAGGCCTCCACGGCAGCGATCGCCTCTGAGTTAGAGCGCACCAGAACACAAATGTCCCCTGCTTTATATTTTTTTTCCTGGAATAAATGTTCCAGTTCTGCAATCATTTTATCCAGGGCAAGTTCCCGAAAAGAAGTTTTGGTTAAGGCAGCTCCTTCTTCATCTGTTTTAAACACATTAAAACTGATCGTTCCACCTTCCAGGGTGAAAGGTGTTGTTTTTTGTGCAGCCTCTGCATAAACGGCTGTAACCACCTGATCAAAACCCTTTTCCTGCCACCAGGCCGCAAGATCCCCAGGCCCATTCTGCTCAGCGACTGTTGCATTTAAACTGCCTTGCATGAATTGGGGCAGTTGCCCGTACAGGTAATTGTTAAAATCAATAATGTTTTTGGTGCTCCTGTAATTTTCTTCCAGACTTTCTTCCTGCACATTATGTGCTTTTACATCCTTCTTTGCCTGCTGGTGCAGAATGTTCCAGTCTCCGTTGCGCCACCGGTAAATGGACTGCTTGGTATCTCCAACAATCAGGTGATCAATCAGTTTACCACTCGGAGCGGCCATCGCATTACTGAGCAAAGACTTAAAGCTGCCCCATTGGTTGGCAGAAGTATCCTGGAATTCGTCAAAAAGAAAGTTCCGGTAGCGGTTGCCCATTTTTTCCCAGATAAAAGAAGGATTTTCATCCGCATCATCTGTAATTCCTTTTAACAGGGTCTGCGCATCACTGATCAGCAGGTTTGGACTTTCATTTCTATACGCTTTCAGCAATACAGCCATTTCCTGCATGAGCCGCAGGTAATAAAGGTTTTTGTTAAAAGCATGTGCTAAAAGATAAGATGGCAGCCCCTGCTGATAACGGTTTACCAATTTACCCAGTACCGGATTCAGCTCCTGATAAGCCCCGGTATAATCCGAGCCTTTCTGAAACCATTCTTCCGGTTGGTCCAGCAGTTTTTCCAGACTCAGGACCTTGGAAAGGTCTCCCGAGGCAATTTTTTGCAAATTATTTAAAGGAGACCTCGATTTCCCCTTTAACTCCGATACATCAATGCCTTCTACCTGGAAAATTTCCAGTGCCTGGGTGGCGAGATCAGTCATTTCCTGCTCAAAAGCCTCGATTCCCAGCCTGGTCACTTTATCATAATCTTTGAAAAGGGCATCCAGGTCTGCCGATTCCCCCAAAGCCTCTATCGCCTTTTCAAATGGCTGATAACGTTCTTTAAAAATTTCATTGCTCAATTCAAGCAGTTCCCTGCGGTAATTCCAGCTCAGGTTATTGTCAATCCGGTCCAGGGCAAGATCAATGATCCACTGCAACAATACCGGGTTTTTATCCAGGGCCTTATCCAGTCTTTCTGCAAGTTCATTTTTTACCTTGTCATAATTCATTTCCAGACCATAACCGGCATCCAGTCCCAGTTCAAAAGCAAAACCACGGATCACTTTCTGGACAAATCCGTCAATGGTGCTCACCGAAAAACGGCTGTAATCGTGCAGGATTTTCCTGTAAATTGTATCTGATTTTCGTTTTAAACTGCCTGGGTCCAGCTCCGGGTGCGCCCTTAATACAATTTCACGGTAATCGTTAATTTTTTTGGAGGGGTCGTCTTCCGCAAAGCCTTTTAACACTTCCATAATGCGGCTTTTCATTTCCTCGGTCGCCTTATTGGTAAAGGTAACCGCCAGTATTTCCCGGTATTTTGTTTCGGAAGCCAAAAGCAGGGTCAGGTAATGCGCAGTCAGGCTAAAGGTTTTACCAGAACCTGCAGAAGCTTGTAATATTTTAAGAGGCAGTTGGGCCATCAGGTAAAGCTATCATTTATTTGCAAATTTTTTCTGACAAATGCGCTTTAGCCAGCAAATGAATTCCAATAACCCGGGCATCAAAGCAAAATGAACAGGGTATTTTTTTCAGATAAAAAGTTCTAAAAATGAACCCATTTTCCCTGAAAAGTTGTATCTTGAACAGGCAAGGAAACGGAATTGGACCCGGACTTAAACAATTGTGGAATAAGGCCCTGGGTTTGGCTGGTAACCAAGCCGACGCTAAGATTAGTATGTGCCGGATTTGAGCCGCATTTCATTCGATAAAATACATCTGACAGATGGCCGACAAGGCACTTAGCCTAAAACTTTAGCCCATGCAGCAGTAGGCCCTGCTTTAACCCTCATTTCAGCCCTAAAAAAACAAACACCGGAATGTGACAACCACCGCTTGCTCCTTAAAAATAAACTACCATTTAAGTCGTATAATTTTAAAATCAGATTACAAATGTTAAACATCAGGGCCGTAACTTTGCTTTCGGCAGGGCTCATGGAAAGGGCGAAGGCTGCTTAAAAAAAATACAAATTACAAATTGATGAAAAAAACAATCTTAATACTATCTGTCCTGCTGACCTTCAGTTCGGTTTCATTTGCCCAGGAAAAAAAAGAAGTCGTTCACATTTATAACCCTCAGGCTGATGCCCAAAGGGATATCAATGCTGCGGTGCATAAAGCAAAATTGGCACAAAAAAATGTACTGGTACAGGTGGGCGGAAACTGGTGCATCTGGTGTATCCGTTTTCATGATTTGGTAAATAAAACACCTGAGTTAAAAAAGACCATCAACGATAATTTTGAATGGGTACTGGTCAACTGGAGCCCGGAAAATAAAAATACTGAAGTACTCACAAAACTGGGCAACCCCGGACGTTTCGGATACCCTGTATTTGTTGTTCTGGATGGGGATGGAAAGGTCTTGCACATCCAGGATTCCGGTTATTTAGAACGCGACAAAGAAGAAACAACGGCTGAAGGAAAAGGACATAGCATAAAAAAAACAGAAGCCTTTCTTAAAAACTGGACTTATAGCGCTGTGCATGCCCCGGCAAAATAAGGTTAAAAACACAAAAAAGCCTCCTGTCTAATGGACAGGAGGCTTTTTTGTATATCCTATTTTTTATTGTCCGTCCCCGGATTTAAAAAAGGCATTTACGGTAACCGGCAGTTTACCTGTAGGTTTCAGCTCATTTTTAAAAGCAGCTGCAGCCGCTTTCTGCATAAAATCTTCTTTCTGATAAGCCACCAGCAAGGCCTTGCTGTTTTCCAGTCCAGGCCATTGGGCTAAGTTATAAGGATTGGCAAAAACAGCCAAAAGCGCGTTTTTCTGGGACATGTCTTTCAAAAACATTTTCAGGTCCGCACTCAGGACCATTCCGTTTCCAGGCCGGCTTCTTGTATCGTGTACGCCGATAATCACCTGCTCAAACATAGCCAGTTCCCTGCTTACTTTCGCAATGTCATTGGCATTGGCACTTTTGTCCAGTGTATAAAACACCGAATTCTGATAATAAGCGCCCAGTTCTTTCTGGAAAGTGGTGACCTCAGCAGAGCCAACACTAATAATTACGGTCCTTTTGCCTTTATCCAGTTGAGGTAAAACTGCTGCACCCCGCAGCATGGTTACCGCTGCGTTGGCCAGTTCCTGTACCAGGGCAATACTCTCGGGACGGTTCACATCAGCAGCCACATGATGCTCATTGAGGGTATCCTTTCGGTTTAATCCAACCCAGTACTTGGCCATCAGGATTTTTTTAACACTTTCATCAATCCGTTCCATGCTGATTCTTCCAGAACGCACCGCTTTACGGACCAGTTTAATCGCACGCTCACTATTCTGGGACAATTCTAAAATGTCATTACCTGCAATCACGGCCATTACATCGGCCTCTCCGTCTTTGAAATACTTGATGACCCCTTTCATTTCCATGGCATCGGAAATGATGATTCCCTTAAAGCCCAGTTCTTCTTTCAGTACACCCGTAACGATCGGTTTGGAAAGCGTTGAGGGCATATGTGGCGTATTGTCCAGGGCCGGGATGTTCATATGCGCAATCATCACACCGGAAGCTCCTTCTTTAATCAGCTCGCGGAAAGGATAAATTTCCAGACTGTCCAAACGGGCTTTGGTAAAGTTTAACTGTGGCAAATCATAATGTGAATCTACATCTGTATCTCCATGACCAGGAAAGTGTTTTAAACTGACCATCAGGCCCCCATCCTGCATACCTTTCATATAGGCACCTGCTTTGGAAGCCACATTGTATTTATTTTCCCCGAAAGAGCGGTAATTGATAACCGGGTTTTTTGCATTATTGTTCACATCGGCATCAGGGGCAAGGTTCATGTGCATCCCGATCCGGCGGTAATCCCTGGCCACTTCCAAACCCATTTTATAAATGAGTTCTTTATTTTGAATGGCCCCCAGGGTCATCTGATAAGGATAAGAAATCGTACTGTCCAGGCGCATGCCCAAACCCCATTCTCCATCTGAGGTCACCAGTAAAGGCACCCTGGCCAGTTTTTGGTATTTATTGGTCAGGATGGTTTGCCTGCCCGGGCCGCCCTGAAAAAAAACCAAGCCGCCAACCCTTTCTTTTTTGATCACATTGGCCACAGAATCTTCATAGGCTTTTGTCGAATTGGTCAATGCCCGCACAAAAAACATCTGCGCAATTTTTTGACGCTTGCTTAATTTATTAAAAACAGAATCGACCCAATGATTGGGTTCTGCTAAAGTTTGTATATAAGTTTTTTTCTGAGCGTTTACCGAAGAGACAGAGGCCGCTGCAAGAAGTACAGCAACCGAAAGGTGTTTGGTGTTCATTATTTAGTGCTATGGTTAGGTCTCCAAAGTTAAACAAAAGACAGGCTTATGAAAATTCAGGGGCATAAAAAATCCCGGAACAGTGTAACCATTCCGGGACATTGTGCTTCGGGGTTGCAAACTATGGTAGTTTTTTAAAAATATTGGTCACCACCTGAGGGATATCATCGACGGCTTTCTGAGGATTGCTCAGCTCTCCTTCTGCCCAGCCCCTCCAGATTACTTTTTTTGTTTTCCGGTCAATCAGATCGATCATAATACTTCCGGCTTTAACGGTTTCCCTCCTGGCCTGACTGCCCACGTATACTGGAAAGGGATCATAATAGGAATAATAGTAAAAAGCCCTTCCCCTATAGTAGGCAAGCCTTGGGCTTAACCTTGCCGGAGGGTTATAATACATAGGCTCATTATACGTTTTTACTTCTTTATTCACCACAGCGGTGTAGCGCACCAGAATGTCCGGGTTCTGATTGTCCAGGCTCAATCCTTTTTTATCCAGCTCTTTACTGGCTGCCTCTACAATTTTATCGGTGGCGACATCATTATTGTAAAAACTGGTGGTTTTGGACTGTTCTTCCGGAATCCAGGCATAAGTCCGGTAATGCTGGCTGCTCAGGGGTTTATTGCTGACGGCATAATAGCTGTAGGAAGAACAAGCTGAAACTACAATACTCATTGTAAACAGCAAAAAAAATATTCTTTTCATGGCGATCTATTTTTTTCTTCAAGAAAGATTACTATCCTATAGACATTCCTCTGGTCAAAAAGTTTAATAAACTCTACCGGTGATGATATTAAGTTACGGTTTTTTTTTGTTTAATCATATTCCGATGACAATTCACAGGATTTGTAGCAAATCGCATACACTTTAACCATCAGCCTATTTCAAAGTCCTGCACCTTTCTGTTTTTTTTATTTTTCCATTAAAACGCTACCCAAAAGCGTTCAAGGGCTTATTCTGATGTATTTCCAATGGCCACACTAAATTTACTGGCACATTATTTCGCAAGCTGTTCCCGACAATATAAAAATGAATCATCAACACCCTTATTAAATCAGATGCGTATGAAAAAGTTATTTGTCCTGCTGACCGCCCTGTTTATTACAGGGGCAGCAAATGCCCAAAGTCCAATTAGAATTGGTATAAAAGGGGGGTTAAACCTGCCCAACATTATTAAAGAGAACAACAACAATAATTTCAGCACCAAAGTAAACCCGGGTTTCAATGCCGGCCTTACCCTTGACATCAGCCTGATCGAAGGACTTGCCCTTACGCCCGAGGTCCTGTATTCCACTAAAGGGTATAAACTGAGCTCTTCTTTTGGAGATTTTACCCAAACCACCAATTTTCTTGACATTCCGGTTCTGCTGAGTATACGTCTGGCCGGAACTGGTTTAAATGTAGTCGCGGGTCCACAGGTCTCTTTCCTGCTCTCTACCAAAAATAAATTCCAGAACGGATTTGGTTCGGTCGATCAGACGATTGTAGAAGATGACGCCAACCGATTCAAAAAAAACCTTATTGGTGGTGTAATTGGCCTCCGTTATGACATAAACAGCAATGTCGATATCCATGGCCGCTATGCTATAGATTTTCAAAAGAACAATGAAAACGGAAGTTCCAGAACACCTGAATACAAAAATCAGGTCTTTTCAGTAGGCTTCGGATATAAATTCTAGACCTTCTATTTAAGAGGATAATTACCTATTGTTGTCCTGAGCATCACTCCTATGGAGTGATGCTTTTTTTAGGTCATTTAACACACCGCACTCAGTTCATGGAGTGTTTCCTTTACATACAAACTGGCCAGACGGTCAACGACATCATCAATTTCTTCAATGGTATTGTACCTGCTGAAAGAAAAACGGATGGTTGTCCTGTCTGGTTCTACTCCCAGTGCACTTAAAACATGCGAACCCGTACCCGAATTGCTGCTGCAGGCACTTCCTCCTGAAGCAGAGATTTCCTGCTGGTCCAGGTACAGCAAAGGGGACCTGCCGTCCGGAGCTTCCGGCAAAGAAACACTTAAAACAGTGGACAAGCTTAATTTTTCATTTGCGGTATTGCCGTTGAATCTGATTCCCGGAATCCTGTTGATGAGGTTGTAGATCATTTTATTTTTTAAATGTCTGAGGTGTGGCTGATAGGCTGATGAATTGGTATAGGACAGTTCCAGGGCTTTGGCCAGACCGATGATTCCGCTTACATTTTCTGTACCACTGCGCTGGCCTTTTTCCTGTGATCCACCTAAAATCAGGGGAGCAATTGGGTCCAGGTCCTTTTTATACAGAAAGCCTATTCCTTTTGGTCCATGAAATTTATGAGCGGAGCCAACCAGGAAATCGGCCCCCAGATTTTGGGTATCAAAACGGTATTGACCCATGGTTTGTACCGTATCGGTGTGAAATATTGCGCCGTAGCTTTTACAGCAGGCGGCAATTTCCTGGATGTCGTTCAAATTGCCAATCTCATTATTACCGTGCATAACCGACACAAATGCTTTTCCATGTGCTGCCAGAAGCTGATCTAAATGAGAAAGGGATAAATTTCCTTTCTCGTCGTGCCTGAGGTAAATAATTTTGATTTCCCCACTGCGCTGTAATGCCCTCAATGGGTTTAAGACGGCAGGATGCTCAAATGCAGTGGTAATGGCTATACGTATTCCCTGCGAGCGGATGGCCGAAACAATGGCTGTATTGTCTGCCTCGGTACCTCCTGAAGTAAAGATGATTTGCTCCGGCCGGGCATTGAGTAAATCTGCGATAATCCTGCGGGATTGCTCAATAGCCGTTCTGGCTGCTTTTCCATGATGATGTGAAGAAGAAGGGTTTCCAAAGTTTTCAAAAAAGTAGGGCTCCATAGCCCTGAAAACTTCTCTGCTTAAAGGTGTCGTTGCGGCATTGTCCAAGTAAATTCTCATGTCCATTTAATTTAAAATGTTGATAAAAATTACTCATTCAGAATTTTCAGATGATGTCATCAATCTTATCTTTCTGCCACCGGCAGAAGGAATTAGCACCTTGTCGGGGACAGGTTGCTAAGACGTCACAGGGCCTTTCCCTCAGTCTTTCTGGATAAGTAAATAAGTTATAAGAACGAATTCTTGGGACAAAGATATAAATAGTCTACCAATTAAGTATACTATTTGTGAAATTTTATTTTTTATTTTTTCCAGCTGCCGCTACAGCGCTCACCAGCAGCGGCTCCATCAGCTGATAACCTTTTAAGTTCGGGTGCACCCCATCCCCGGATAAATCGGCTTTCATTCCTTTTCTTTCATCCTTCATGACCTGGTAATAATCCAGGTACACCAGTTGCTGTTCCTTTGCGTACTTTTGCAGCAGCTCATTGAGCCGGGCAATCTTTTCTACCGGCTCCAGCCCCTTTCTCCAAGGATAATCGTATACCGGCAGGACCGAACAAATGACCACCTTTATGCCATTTGTCCTGGCCAATTCCATCATAGAAACCAGGTTACCAAAAATTTCATCAACCGTTGCCGGGCCCGTATTCCCTGCCAGGTCATTGGTTCCACCAAGCAACACCAGTATCCGGGGTTTCAAATTAATTACATCCTGCCTGAAACGCAAAAGCATTTGTGGGGTGGTCTGCCCGCTGATCCCACGGTTGATGTAATTTTTATGGGCCTTAAAAAAGTTGGAATCCACCCGCTGCCACAACTGGGTAATGGAATTGCCCATCAGCACCACCCTGTTTTCTTTAGGGTGCTCCAGATCAGCATTCTGGTTGGCTTGCTGGTAAAATTTCAGGGCTGCCCAATCTTGCTCCTTTATTTTCTGTGCGGCTGGTACAGGTTTTTCCTGCGCAGGGGCTGCAAAATTAAAAACGCACACCAGAATGAAGGTGATCTTAAGAGGCTTTCTCAAATTCATAACTTAACTGCATTTGCGGATCATTTATTGTAAAATTATTGGTAGACGTCGCGATTCTTTTCTTTTAACGCTAATTTCAGCTATCCAAACTCAAACTTAACTAATTTATATGATGAAAAGATTTACAACAACCTTATTGGGGCTTGGGCTTTGTCTTTCTGCTATGGCTCAGGAGAAAACAGATCCCGCAGCCATTCAAAAAATCAGAAAGGAAGGCCTTGAAAATTCGAAGGTGATGGACATTGCGTTCCACATTACCGATGTTGCGGGTCCCCGGCTGGCCAATTCACCAGGCCTGAAACGGGCACAGGAGTGGGCTGTAAAACAATTTAATGAATGGGGCCTGAAAAACGTTCAGCTGGAAGCCTGGGGAAATTTTGGTAAAGGCTGGCAAATCGATAAATACTATGCCGCCACCACCCTTCCTTTTTACCATGCCATTATCGGTTCACCGAAGGCCTGGACACCTGGCACCAATGGCCCTGTTAAAGCGGAAGTGATCCTGATCAAAGCAGATACGGTTACCGATCTGGACAAATACAAGGGAAAGCTGGCCGGAAAGATCATTTTATTTGATCAGATGACCATCCAGCCTTTAAAAAACACCTATAAACCCGATGCGGTACGCCTAACCGATTCTGCCTTAAATGCAATGGCTGCCGCTGAAGCGGGACAGGTGGCTGCACGCCGTCCGGGCAATCCAAACAATATGATGGCCCAAATGCTAAAAATGAGGGCTACCCGTGCGGCCATTGCCGACAGGTTAAAAGAAGAAAATGCGGCCTTGCTTTTGGCTTTCGCCCGGGGCAACCATGGAACTTTTTTTACCAGCAACGGCGCTTCTTATGCCCTTGACGCCAAAGCCGTATTGCCTGAGCTGGAAATTTCTGCGGAAGATTACCTGCATATGCTCCGTTTGCTGAGGGCCGGACAAAAAGTAGAAATGGAAGCCGACATTAAAACTTCTTTTTACGATCAGGACCCTCAGGGTTACAATGTCATTGCGGAGATTCCCGGAACGGATAAAAAATTAAAAGAGGAGCTGGTGATCATCGGGGGCCATTATGATTCCTGGCATGCGGCAACCGGCGCTACAGACAATGCTGCTGGTTCAGCGGTTATGATGGAAGCCATGCGTATTTTAAAAGCCATTGATTTTAAACCCAAAAGAACTGTCCGTATTGTTTTATGGAGTTCTGAAGAACAAGGCTTGCTGGGCTCCAGAGGTTATGTATTGAAACATTTTGGAGATCCTAAGACCATGGTACTGACTCCTGATCAGAAAAAAGTAAGTGCCTATTATAACCTGGACAATGGTACGGGTGCCATCCGCGGTATCTATTTACAGGGCAACAAGGAAGCCGGGCCAATTTTCCAGGAGTGGCTGAACCCTTTCAGTGACCTGGGTGCAAAAACGGTGACCATTAACAATACAGGCGGAACTGACCACCAGGCTTTTGATGCAATTGGTATTCCGGGTTTCCAGTTTATACAG
Source organism: Pedobacter nutrimenti (assembly GCF_003208655.1). Taxonomy (GTDB): domain Bacteria; phylum Bacteroidota; class Bacteroidia; order Sphingobacteriales; family Sphingobacteriaceae; genus Pedobacter; species Pedobacter nutrimenti. The sequence continues at coordinate 252,131 of NZ_QKLU01000002.1, forward strand.
GACCCTATGGATTACAATACCCGTACCCACCATTCCAATCAGGATACCTATGACCGGCTGGTTGAAGAAGACCTGAAAAGATCTGCAACCATTGTCGCTTCTTTTGTATACCATACTTCCGAGCGTGCAGCGCAGATTCCAAGAAAAGAACTGCCAAAACCTGCCCCGGTTAACCCTTAAGCAGGGTATTAAATTTATAAAAGCGCCCGGCCGTGATTGACCGGGCGCTTTTTAATTCACGGTATTCATCCCACTTGAAGGCGGATAATAAGCCTTTCCCGACTTCAGTACCACTGGCGAGCCCCCATAAGGAAAAGTACTTCTGATCTGGTTACCGATCCTGTTTCCTGTTCCTGCATCAAACACATTAAGGGAAAGAGAAGCAGACCCCGTGCTTACATAGATCTTATCTCCGGTAAGCACAAGCTCATTCATAAAATTCCCCTCAATAGACCAAATGACATTTCCAGTAACACGATCCAATTTCATTAAACTACTTGCACTTAAATAAATGCCACTTTCATCTACAATTAAACCCGATGCAGGCACAACCAGTGCAACCGTTTTTTTCCAGACGACAGTTCCCGTAGCAGCATCCATGGCATAAACATATCTGAATTGTCCATCATAACCTTTATCGTTGTGGCTCACAAAATAAACTTTGTTGCCGTACAACACCGGAGAGCCAACAAAAGGAGCAGTTGTCAGAGAAATTTGTCCAGAAAATTTACTCCTCCATTTTAAAGTCCCTGTATTTGCATCAAGGGCATACATATAGCCTTCTCCATCAATCTGGTAATAAGCAGCACTCAGGACATAGAGCGTCCCATCCTTTGCCACAGCCATCCCCAATGAGGCAGGCGCTATAAAATCCCATTTTATGGCCCCTGTATTCACATCAATGGCGTAAAGATGTTCCCGGTAACTGATGTACAGTATATTTTTACTAATGGAAGGGTTAACTGTTGTTTGCAATGGGATACTCCACAAGGTTGCTCCCGTTGCCGCGCTTAATGCCGAGATTTTCTTTTCAGAGGTGATAAAAACTTTATTCTGAGCGTATAAGACGGCGGCATTTTCTTTTTGAACCAGGTCATTTGTCCATAAAACATCTCCCGTTTTGGCCTTAATCGCATAGACTTTTTCCTGTCCGCTGAAAATCACATCGCCGGAAACTGCGGGCACACTACGTGCGTATTCTCCCACCCTCCAGCTTATTGTACCTGTATTGGTCAATCCCATTAAACCAAGGCTATAATAACCCGTACCCATTAAAATTTGTCCCTGATAAACTTCTATATTAAAGCTCTGAGAAACCGACAGACCTTTTTTGTCGGAAGCGATGATGCGTCCTGTATAGGTTTTATCCGGCAAAAGACTTGTAAGGATATACTTTCTGTTGGGCAGATTTTTAAAAAGTATTTTTCCATCAAGTTCTATGCTGTAACTGACCGCATCACCTTCAGGATCTACCGCTTCGGTCCATTCCAGTTCCTGGGTATCAGCTTCTCTTTCCAGCATGGTTATGGTAAATTTTTGCGGAGGGTTATTGTATTCCGGTGAAAGCGGGTTTTGTTTTGAACAGGAAACCAGCAACAAGGCAATAATGGCCTGAATGAAAAGAAATTTCTTCATGAAATGGGGGTATCTTTAGAGGGTTTGGTTGGTTTTATCTCCGCAAGGATAAGGATTTCTCTGAAGATTCCATATTTCTATTCTACCCTAATTTGACCCGGCTGGATGGCGGCACTGTTTTCCAATTCTTCCAACAGTTCATCCAGTTCCAGTTTATCGTTCCCGGCACCTAATTTTTCCTTCTCCACAAGGAGTTTTTGATTGATCCATTGCAATCTTAAATCTACTTCATTAAAGACCTCGCTCCATTTTTTAACATAAATTTTATAGTTTTTTATTTTAAAAGCCAGGCCGAATTCTCCATGATGCTGGGCGTTTTCGAGTTGATTTCGAATGAAATCGTCATAATCCTGTCCAATGAGGTAAAATTCCCAAAAATAATTTCCGGCATTGAACTGGTCCACACTTAAAATGGTATTCATATAGGTTTGCACCTGGTTAAATTCTTTCTGTGTCAAACGCTTAACACTTGTCGGGCTTTTCAGCTCAACAACCACATTGTTCACCTGATTGGTCTGATAGTCCTGCCGGACGAGGAAAATGTCCATCTCTTTCAGTTTATCCGGATGATCAATTTTTTGTTTGCCCTTATCTCCCTTCAAAATATAGCTGTATCTTCTTAAGGCTTCTTCAAATTTAACCTCTGCTGCACAGACCATGTTATATTGCTCTCCAAAAATCCAGTAATGCTGCTCTATCACCCTTTGCAGGTGATCTCTTTCATTCGCCTGCAGCTCATGGTCCAACACCAGTTTTTTAAGCTGTGACAGCGTTAAAATACGGTCATGCACCAGTTTAGTTGCTTTAATTACATTGCTCAGCCTGGTGGTACTCAGCAGTTCTTTTAATTCTTCGCGGTCGCGTGCGTCCAGCCGGACCACATCGTCAAGGATCTTAAAGAGATTTTCCCTTTCGTCTGCATCAATAACCAAGTTCAACAGATGAAGAAAAGTCTTTTTCTGCTCCATATTTAGCTTAACAAACAAGGCGGGTTCAACCTCATATAATTCCTTTACCAGGGCAACGAACTCTTCTTTTTTTAACTGGTCCCAGGGATTATTGCCAAATTTTGGAAAAACCTTTTCCCGTTCAAACTGGTGGATCAGGATTTCGGAATATTTTTTCAGAAAGGGCCTCCGTTTATCTTTAAGGTATTTATCCAGAAGCTCAATCAGTTCCCGGAAGACCACATAATCGTCCCTTTCATAAAATAAACGCAGCTTTCCGGTATCCTGCGAGGCTTCGGCCTCTTCTGGCGCTATAAAATTATTAAAGAAGTTATTTCTTATAATCATAGAATGATAAAAGCGGTCCCCTTTTTTATTGAGCTTGGTTGTCATTTGGTTCTTTAGGACAAATTTGTCGTTCAGAAAATAAAACCTGGAGAACTCATCATTCAGCTTACTTTTCCATTGGATAAAATAACACTTAAAAGTAATCAGATCTGGCGTTTCTATCGTTTTTCGAATGCTGACGGGAAACTCCTGCACATCTTCAATAATTGCCGAGTAATCAACCGCAATGCCATTGATTAATAGTTTATAGCCTTTATCCTTATTGATTTCCAGGTACCAGGCAAACTCATTAAGAATATAGGGAACCAGCTTTTTCTCTATAAAGCCTGGATGAAAATGATCGGAAAAGCCGCTGAATTCAATTTTTGTTCCGGATGAACCGGAAGTTGGGACAGGCCTTGTCTTTGTAAAGCTATCCATAGAATGACTGTTAATGGAAATTTTGTAAGCAAGCAGTCCTGCTTCGGATTCAAATGTAGTTTCCCATTGAGCAAAATTGCAAAATTTAAAAAAGGTCAACCTTCCGTACCCATCCTTTCCACGCAGGGTAAAATCCTGGTACTTCCCTTTTTTTGCTTTTTCAGATTCATAAAAGGGTTTAAATTTCTTTGTCAGTTCATGATAATTTATTCCCGAGCCATTGTCCTGGATACTGAATGTGGTCAGGGTATCAATGGCGGTCCGGGCAAGCGCGTAGTCCAGATTAATTTCTGTGGCCCCGGCATCAAAACCATTCCAGATGTATTGACAAACGGCATCCTCCTGACTAAATTTTTTGAGTGTTTTTTTGATGGCCAGTGAACTGATTTCTATTTTTTCTATGTCTTCCATAAGGCAGGTCTTGATTTACAAAACTAATATTTTTAGCAAAAAAATCAATCCCAAAACCTCATTTATTTAAAAATCAGAAAATTATCCCTTAGCGATGCAGCAGAAAACAAAAAAGCCCACAGGTTTTATCTGCGGGCTTGAACCTTTTATTAAGATTTGGCGGAGAGTGAGAGATTCGAACTCTCGATACCCTTTTGGAGTATACACACTTTCCAGGCGTGCTCCTTCGACCACTCGGACAACTCTCCTTTTCAGGATTGCAAAAGTATAAAAATTTTTGAAACCTGATGAATTATATTTTTTTATTCAATTACGGTTATTTTAAGCATATTGGTTTTGCCTTTACGTTCCATAGGAATCGCAGCCGTATTGATCACCACATCACCCTTTTTAATCAATTTGTGTTTTTTAAGGATGCTGTTTACGTCCTGAATGGTTTCGTCGGTGCTTTCAAATTTATCATAATAAAAGCCCTGAACACCCCAAACCAGGCTTAAGGTATTTAACAGGTTTTCATTGCTGGTAAAAATATACGTCAATGCTTTAGGCCTGTGGCTGGAAATTTCAAAAGCCGTATATCCGCTCAGGGTCATGGAAACAATTCCTACCGCATTGGTTTGCTTGGACAGGAAACTTGCTGTATCACAAACCGCATCACTTAAAAAGCTATCTGAATTTTGTTTAAGGAATTTTTCTGAGTGAAAAGGATAGTTGTTCTGCTCAATGTTCTGGATAATCTTTTGCATGGTCTCGATCACAATCAGCGGGAACTCACCTACAGAGGTCTCTCCGCTGAGCATCACTGCATCTGCACCGTCAAGAACCGAGTTGGCCACATCGTTCACCTCTGCCCTTGTTGGCCTTGGTGTAGTGATCATACTTTCGAGCATCTGGGTAGCAATAATTACAGGTTTTGAAGCTGCACGGCATTTTTTAACAATCATTTTCTGCAGCAGGGGAACTTCTTCCATTGGCATTTCAACCCCAAGATCACCACGGGCAACCATAATACCGTCCGAAACTGCAATGATTTCATCGATATTTGCAATGGCTTCCGGTTTTTCTATTTTAGCAATTACCCTGGCCGATTTCCCTCTTTCTTTAATAATTTCTTTTAATTCGATGATGTCGGCAGCATTCCGCACAAATGATAATCCAATCCACTCCACATCATTCTGAAGCACAAATTCCAGGTTACTGCGGTCTTCTACAGTCAAAGAAGGGATAGAAACTTTTGTGTTTGGCAAATTGACTCCTTTTCTGGAGGTCAGGATACCACCGTGAACAATTTCACAAATCACTTCGTCTTTCAGATTGGTTTCAAGCACCCGCATTTGCAGTTTTCCATCGTCCAGAAGAATGATTTCACCGGCCTTTACATCTTTGGGAAAAGACTCATAGGTAATGTAAATACGCTCCTCATTACCGATACATTCTTTAGTTGTGATAATGGTTTTGCTGCCGTTTACCAGATGGATTCCTCCGTCTTTTACCATTCCGATGCGGATTTTTGGTCCCTGAAGATCGGCAAGTATACCTACATTATATTTATGTTTTTTGTTCAGGTCGCGTATGGTATCCAGTACTTCCTGGTGGTCGGCCTGTGAGCCATGGGAAAAGTTCAGCCTGCAAACATCCAAACCTGCATTGAACATACTAAATAAAACGTCTGGTTTGGCGGAGGCCGGTCCTAATGTGGCAACTATTTTTGTTCTCGAATGAAAAGGTTTCATCAATTTTACATTTATTTAAAATCAGCCTTATATGTTACGGAAATGACCCCGGAACCTGTAGATATATTTGGCTAATTTTGTTATTAAAAAAACATTATAAAATCAAATATAGTGTATTTAATACACCTTCTATATAAAATTTACATTACCAAATTCTCCCTGGACTTTAACTTATAGGGATCAATCTGTGCAGCAACCTGAATATCAGGCAGTTTATTCAGTCCTGACAAAATATAATTAAGGTCTTCTTTATCCAGAAACTGATGGATAATCATAAAATAATCCACCTTCTTCATCTCCGGAATCAGGAAACCTTCACTGTTCCTGTTGCTTAAAATAAAGTATTCGTTCTCTCCCTGTTCCACATAAAAATAATACTTGGAAAAAGCGACCGGTGCCTCATCAATATTGAAATAAACTTCGTGGTCATCGGTTTTTTCGAAATTAAAATCCAACCGGGTATTGATCTGGTGGCACAGGATATAATCTTTGAGGGAGGCAGTAATTGCAATCAGGATAAAATCAAGATCCAGGGATAATTTCAGATAGGTTTTATTCAAGGCCGGCGCTTATATTTTAAGATGCGAAATTATAAAACTAAATTTACTTTACCGTTTGAAATAAAAACATTAAAATTGGTACTGAAATAAAAACATTTGAAATGTGTTAGAATTTATTTTTCTTTGCACTGAATTATTTAACCATTAAATTATAACATTATGTCTGATATTGCTTCAAGAGTTAAGGCTATTATCGTTGAAAAATTAGGTGTGGATGAGAGCGAGGTTACCCCGGAAGCTTCTTTCACAAACGACTTGGGTGCGGATTCTTTGGATACTGTGGAACTTATCATGGAATTCGAAAAAGAATTCAATGTAGCAATTCCTGATGATCAAGCTGAAACCATTGGTACAGTTGGTCAAGCAGTTGCTTATCTAGAGAAAAACGTAAAGTAAACATACGGTCCCCGTATAACCCGTATAAATGGAATTAAAAAGAGTAGTAGTTACAGGTTTAGGTGCGCTCACTCCAATTGGCAATACTGTCCCGGAATTCTGGGATGGTTTGGTAAATGGTGTGAGCGGCGCTGCGCCTATTACAGGATTTGACACAGAAAAATTTAAAACAAAATTTGCCTGCGAGGTCAAAAACTTCAATCCGGAGCACTTCATGGATAAGAAGGAGGCCCGCAAATTAGATCCATTTGTTCAATATGCCATTGTTTCAACAGAAGAAGCTGTTAAAGATGGTGGCTTTGATTTCTCTCAGCTGGACACCAATCGTATCGGTGTCATTTGGGGCTCAGGGATTGGTGGTATCAAGACTTTTCTGGAGGAGATGAGAAACTTTTTTGCCGGTGATGGTACACCACGCATTAATCCTTTTTTCATCCCTAAAATGATCATAGACATTGTCTCTGGTCACATTTCTATTAAATATGGCTTAAGAGGGCCAAATTTTGCAACTGTTTCTGCTTGTGCTTCATCCACTAATGCGATGATTGATGCCTTTAACTATATCCGTCTGGGAATGTCGGATGTAATTATTTCAGGTGGTTCAGAAGCCATTATTAATGAAGCCGGTATTGGTGGATTCAATGCAATGCACGCGCTTTCTACACGTAATGATGATCCTGCTACTGCATCAAGGCCTTTTGACAAGGACCGTGATGGTTTTGTTGCCGGTGAAGGTGCCGGTACAATTATTCTGGAGGAACTGGAACATGCAAAAAAACGTGGAGCGAAAATTTATGCAGAAATCGTCGGCGGCGGTATGAGCGCTGATGCAAACCACATTACTGCACCACATCCTCAGGGGCTAGGTGCGAAAATGGTCATGACAAACGCATTAAATGATGCAAAACTGTCTACCGCTGATATTGATTACATCAATGTCCACGGAACCTCAACTCCTCTTGGCGATATTTCTGAAACACAAGCAATTGTAGACCTGTTTGGTGAAGATGCTTATAAATTAAACATCAGTTCGACCAAATCAATGACAGGTCATTTACTTGGCGCTGCTGGTGCTGTTGAAGCCATCGCAGCGATCCTTGCCGTTCAAAATGACGTCGTCCCTCCAACTATAAATCACTTTACAGATGACCCTCAGTTTGATTCAAAACTGAATTTTACCTTTAATAAAGCCGAAAAACGTCCTATACGGGCTGCGCTAAGCAACACTTTTGGTTTTGGTGGCCATAATGCATCTGTAATTTTTAAAAAGTATGAGGAGTAAGACCAAATAGTGATATTTGCTACAATCGATGCCTTTATTTAACCTATATAAACTCCATTTCTCACGGGATCGGGAGTTTATAAAAAAGCTGAAAAATATTTTAGGCTTTGTGCCTGGTAATGCCATTTTATATAAAATGGCATTCAGGCATCGTTCTGTCGCAAAAATATTGAAGAATGGCAGCCGGAGCAGCAATGAGCGTCTCGAATTCCTGGGAGATGCCATTTTGGGTTCGGTAATCGCAGAATTGCTCTTTAAAAGCTATCCCTATAAAGAAGAAGGTTTCCTGACAGAAATGCGTTCTAAAATCGTAAACAGGGCAAACTTAAATCAACTGGCCCGAAAAATGGGGTTTGACCAGCTGATCATCTTTGACCAGAAAATGGTTAATGTGCAGACCAAACACCATTCTATGCTTGGTGATGCCTTTGAAGCGCTTGTAGGTGCAGTATATCTGGATAAAGGCTATAACTTCACCAAAGAGTTTTTATTAAAGCGCATTGTAAAACCTTACATCGACATCCATACCCTGGAGCAAACCGAAACCAATTTTAAAAGCAAATTAATTGAATGGTGCCAAAGGCATGGCAAGGACATTACTTTTGATATGATTGACAACGGAGAAGGTGAAAGTGCAAAACTCTTTACCGTACAGGCGGTTATTGACGGCGAAAGCTTTGGCATTGGCAGGGACTACAATAAAAAGAATGCAGAAAAACTTGCCGCCGAAAAAACCTGCGAAAGCCTTTCTATCTAATTTTATTTCTTTTTAAGGGTATCGCTGTACTTTTTATACGAATCCCGGATGTATTTAATGGCGTCATATTCTGTCCATTTACTTGCGACAGAATAGTCCGGCCGGTAATTGAGCATAAAATCTTCCAGCTCCTTTCCTTGTAGTTCTGTATGCTTTTTAATGAGTGCTTCATTAAAAAAACCATCTATTTCAGTTTGCTGCAATTCATTTGCATAATATTTACCAAACCTCCTTGCATTCCTGGGCGTGCGTCCAAACAGCTCATACACTGCGGTAAGCGGAGAAAAGAAATAAGACAGAATAGGTGGTTTACCGGCAAAAAAAGCCCCCTTATCCCGGAAATCTTTTTTGATCGCATCCATTTCCTGCTTTTTAGTTTGGCCATAGATGTTGACCTGGTTAAGCATATTGCCTTTGTTGAGCTGTACCACCAGGTCTTTATAGGAGCGGACGACAACTTCTGCGTCTGAAAAATCACTTTTAAATACAACAAGGGTATCCCCTATGTTTGCACGAATCTGAAACATCCCTAAATCGTTACTGCTCACCACGCCATTGGTTTTTCTATTGACAATTCCGGCCTGACCTACACGGTTCACTGTTCCGTTTTCTTTAATAACTCCTGTTATTAAAGTACCCTGTTGCGCAGAAACCCTTAAAACAGCGATCTGTGAGCTGATGATTACAATTAAAATATATAGGGCGTTTTTCTTCATATCTCATGTATAATACAACAAATTTACTTATATGTTTTCAGGATCAGTGTTAAAAATCCTATATGTCATGTTAAAAAAAGTTAAATACAACCTGCTGGCTTTAAATTTATCTAAACGATTAGGAACCATAGTTTTCAACCATTAAACAATAAATCATATCTTTGCACATGATAAAATCAATGACAGGTTACGGCCTGGCCTCTACTGATCATGAGAATGTTAAATTTGCAGTAGAGATCAAATCTTTAAACTCCAAATTTTTGGAACTCAGTTTAAAACTCCCAAGGGCTTATTCTGAAAAAGAATTATTGCTGCGCAACCTGTGCAGCAAAGATATTGAACGGGGAAAAGTAAATGTTTCGGTTAATATTGAACGCAGTGCTGACCAGCTAAAAGGCGCACAGATCAATGCCGCCCTGCTGACGAAGTACTATAAACAGCTGGAAGCATTAAATACCGATTTAGGGGCAAACTCCAGCAATCTTTTACAGGCCGCTCTGAATTTCCCCGATGTCATCAATTATTCTGAGGAGGAAGTGAATGAAACCGACTGGGAAATCCTTTTGAGCACTTTTACAAAGGCCATGCAGAACTTTAATCAGTTCAGGGAAACTGAAGGTGCTGTTTTAAAAGCTGATCTGGAATTAAGGATTAAAAATATTCTTGGTTTTTTTGCGCAGGTAGAGGTCCTCGAACCGCTTAGAATTCCCCAGGTCAGGGCCAGACTGAGCCAGTTTCTGGAAGACAATGTTGGCAAGATCAACATAGATCAGAACCGCCTGGAGCAGGAGCTGATTTATTACATAGATAAATTAGACATTACCGAGGAAAAAATCCGTTTAAAAAGTCATTGTGAATATTTTACACAAACTTTAAAAAGCAAGGATGCCAACGGTAAGAAATTAGGTTTTATTTCACAGGAGATCGGAAGAGAGATTAATACGATGGGCGCTAAAGCTAACGATGCTCAAATACAACAGTTAGTTGTTGGAATGAAGGAAGAATTGGAAAAAATTAAAGAACAACTGTTAAACGTACTTTAGTGTGCTGAAAGAAACAACAATGAAACAAGGTAAACTGATCATATTTTCGGCCCCTTCCGGTGCCGGAAAAACAACTATAGTTAAACATTTGCTCAAGAAATTTCCTTCTTTGAGCTTTTCCATTTCCGCAACCACCCGTGAATCCAGAGGAGATGAAAAGCATGAAAAAGACTACTATTTTATTTCCAAAGAAGCTTTTTTACATAAAGTAGCCCATCAGGAATTTGTTGAATTTGAGGAGGTTTATAATGGCACTTTTTATGGTACCCTGCGCTCAGAAATTCAAAGAATCTGGAATGAAGGCAAACATGTTATCTTTGATATTGATGTAGAGGGAGGCTTACGTCTAAAGCGTAAATACGATGGAAATGCCCTGGCGATATTTGTGCAGCCGCCTTCTCTGGAAGTGCTTAAAGAGCGTTTAAGCGGGCGTGGCACAGATAGTGAAGAGAAATTAAAGGAGCGCTTTATTAAAGCAGAAAAAGAGTTAAAATACGCCGATAAATTCGATGTGATCCTTAAAAACTATGATCTGGATGAAGCTTGTGCGGAAGCGGAGCTGCTGATTGGAAATTTCCTGAAAGAAGATTGATTGTAATTTTCAAAAGATCCTTCTGGTACATGATCAACATTAAACATAGATAAATGAAAACCGGGCTGTTTTTTGGTTCTTTTAATCCGGTGCACACCGGACATCTGGTCATTGCCAGCTATATGGCAAATTTTACAGACCTGGATGAAGTGTGGATGGTCGTTTCTCCCCACAACCCCCTAAAAAATAAAAAGGGCCTCTCCAATATGTATGACCGCCTGGAAATGGTAAGACTGGCCACAGAACATGCTGAAAAACTAAAGGTAAGTAATATAGAGTTCGGACTTCCGCAACCCTCTTATACGGTGGATACCCTGGCTTATTTAAAAGAAAAATACCCGGGCAGGGACTTTGCCCTGATTATGGGCGCAGATAACCTCGTATCTCTTCATAAATGGAAAAATTACGAGGTTATCCTGAACAACTACCGGATTTATGTCTATCCCCGGCCCGGAGCAGACCTTGGACAATGGGAAAAACACCCTTCGGTGGTGATTACCGATACCCCGCAAATGGATATCTCTTCGACTTTTATCCGTAAAGCCCTTCAGGATGGCAAAAATGTACGATACTTTTTGCCAGACCCTGTGCTGCACTTTATAGAGGGAAAAAACATGTACCGTTAAGCCCTTGTTTTAAACCGCCCGGTACAGTAAAAAAATGGCTGGCCGTTTATGCAGGTCAATGCGTTCTTTACGCCAAAAAGCAATAGACTGCGTTTTAATGTACTCCGACGGTGAGGTCAGGTCACAGGCAATACACAACAGGGTTTGTGGGGCTGCGCTTTTCAGTACATCCTCCAACAACTGATTGTTGCGGAACGGGGTTTCAATGAACAACTGGGTTTGTTTATATTTTTGGGCCAGTTGTTCCAGTTCTTTCACCCTTCTTGCTCTTTCGGCTTTGTCTATTGGAAGATATCCATGAAAAGTAAAGCTCTGTCCGTTAAAACCCGAGGCCATCAATGCCAGTAAAATTGAGCTTGGTCCCACAAGAGGAACCACTTTTATGCCTCTCCGGTGTGCCTCGGCAACAATGTCTGCGCCAGGATCGGCAACACCAGGACACCCGGCTTCACTCATTAGCCCAACATCTTTCCCGGCCAGTAATTCTTTAAAAAAAGGTGCAAGGGATGTATTTCGTTTGTGCTTTCCGTAATCATGAATGGTCAATTCACTTTGTGGACGCTTTAAGCCTGCTTCTTTCAGAAATTTTCTTGCGGTCTTTTCGTTTTCTACAATATATGTACTGATCTCATTAATCACCTCACCTGCATAAGGGGTAAATGATTTTCCTGTTGTTTCTTCTGCAAGCGGTACAGGGACCAGGTATAAAATGCCTTTTTCCATAATTACTTTAAATCCATTAATCCGGACCAATTTACAAAAGAAGTAAAATTATTACTGGGGCACACTAAAGCCTTTGAATTATTATCTATTCCTCTGTTTTTCATCGGCCCATTATTATATTTTTCTACACTTTGTTTAAATTGTACCCAAAGGGGGACAAATATACAATGGTCATTACCACTGGTCTTAAAATATTATTAGGCCTTATAAACTAATTATATTGCAATATTTTACATACAAATTAAACCGTTCTTATACTTTGGAACTCAATTTGATAGAGAATACGTACACACAAAACACACACAAATGAAAAGAATGTTCAAACTGCCGGTTTTAGTGCTGGGACTACTGTTCCTGCTAACCGGGACTGCGCAAAAAGTTGCCGCGCAGGAAAACGATGTCTCCCTGCAGACATTTTATGATGAATTGTCTCCCTATGGAACCTGGATACAGGACTCCCAATATGGCTATGTCTGGAGACCGGACGTAGACCAGGCTGATTTCAGGCCTTACTACAGCAATGGACGCTGGGTGATGACCGAATATGGCAATACCTGGGTGTCAGACTATAATTGGGGCTGGGCACCTTTCCATTATGGAAGGTGGGTGCTGAACCAGTTTAACCAATGGTTATGGATTCCCGATACCACATGGGGACCTGCATGGGTGAGTTGGAGAAGTGGTGGCGGATATTATGGCTGGGCGCCACTATCACCAGGTATAAACATCAATATTAATTTTGGTGGAGGTTATCATATTCCAAATTCCTGGTGGTGCTTTATTCCCCAAAGCAATATTTACTACAACCGTTACCCACGTTACAGAAGCTATAATAATGTAACCATCATCAACAATACAACCATTATCAACAATGTTTACAGGGGTGGCAGGAATACCTACTATACTGGTCCTGGAAGAGACGACATCAGACGTGCAACCAATCAGGATGTACGCGTTTATAATGTAAGCAGAAGCAGCAGACCGGACAGAACGGGGATCACCAACAACACTGTTAATATTTATAATCCAAGATCATCAAGAAGTAACGATGGCCGTACAGTTGCACCTAGGAATGCGATTTCACAAAGTGAGTATACCGCCAGCCGTGGAGAACGTTCCAGCCGTGGAGATGTCACAGATCGTGGGAATAATTTTGGCAACAGACCTGATCGTGGAGAAAGAAACCCAGGTAGCAATACCCCGGGTAACAACATGAACAACACCCCTGGACGTAGTTCCAGAGACCAGAATACCACTCCTGGAAGGGACTTTAACCGTGGCGATAACCCGCGCCCTGCCACCGATGGGACACAACCGGTAAGAACACCGGACAATGGAAACTTCAACCGTCCGACAAGGACTGACAGGGGAAATTCTTCTGGTAGTTTCCCGCAGCAAAGGCCTCAGCAATGGCAAAGACCAGAATCCGGTCAGCCTGTTCAACCGAACCAGCCTGCACAACCGGTTCAGCCAAGACCTGACCGCAGTCAGCGGCCGGAGCAGCCTGCGCGTACGGAGCAACCTCAACGCTGGCAGCAACAGCCTTCTCAGCCCCAAAGGATGGAAAGGCCCCCACAGCAACAGATTCAACCTCAAAGAATGGAAAGACCTCCGCAACAGCAGGTACAACCTCAAAGGATGGAAAGGTCACAGCCTCAACAAAGTGCCCCGGCCAGAGAAAGCCGCGGAGAACAGGGAGGTGGTGAAAGGGCTTCCAGAAGCGGCAGAGGCTAGCAAAATACAACAGCATAAAAACCGGTCATTTAATGGCCGGTTTTTTTCATTATCTTTGCAGCCTTTTATCAAGCCATACGCTTAACCCTTTATGATTCACCCGGAAATAGAAAAACGAAAAACATTTGCCATCATAAGTCACCCCGATGCCGGTAAGACCACTTTAACTGAAAAATTCCTGTTATTTGGTGGGGCTATTAACACTGCAGGGGCGGTAAAACGCAACAAAGCCAATCAAAGTAATACTTCCGATTTCATGGAAATCGAAAAACAACGTGGAATCTCTGTTGCGACTTCGGTAATGGGTTTTGAATACAGTGGAAAAAGGATCAACATCCTGGATACACCCGGACACAAGGACTTTGCGGAGGACACCTACCGGACCTTATCTGCAGTGGATAGCGTGATCCTGGTTGTAGACTGTGTAAAAGGGGTCGAGGAACAAACGGAAAAACTGATGGCCGTATGCCGTATGAGAAATACGCCGGTTATTATTTTTATCAATAAAATGGACAGGGAGGGTAAAGATGCCTTTGATCTGCTGGATGAAATAGAGAGCAAGCTAAATATTAGCCTTTGCCCCTTATCCTGGCCTATTGGCCAGGGACACACCTTTAAAGGGGTATACAGCATTTACAATAAGCATTTAAATCTTTTTGAACCTGATAAGACCAAAATCAGTGATCCGGTGATTGAAGTGAATGATCTGGATGATAAAAATTTGGAAAATTTTCTGAAACCAAAAGAACTCGAGGGGCTTAAAGGTGATCTGGAACTGGTCCATGGCGTTTATGGGGAACTCGACAACAGTCTGTATACAGATGGATTGCTGGCACCGGTATTTTTTGGCAGTGCGATCAATAATTTCGGGATCAAGGAATTGCTGGATACCTTTATCAAGATCGCTCCAAGTCCAAGAAGCCGGGAGGCCGAGCAGCGGGAAGTTTTGGTGGATGAAAAGAACTTCACAGGTTTCGTTTTTAAGATCCATGCCAATTTAGATCCCAAACACCGTGACCGGATTGCTTTTTTAAGAATCTGCTCCGGAAAATTTGAGCGTAACAAGTTCTATTTTCATACCAGACAAAATAAAAAACTGAAATTTTCCAACCCAATGGATTTCATGGCAAATGAAAAAAGTATAGTGGAAGAAGCCTGGCCGGGAGATGTTGTTGGTTTATATGACAGTGGAAACTTCAAAATCGGCGATACGCTTACTGAAGGAGAACAATTGCAATTTAAGGGCATTCCGAGCTTCTCTCCTGAAATATTTAAGGAAGTGGAGAACAGAGACCCGCTAAAAACAAAACAGCTGGAAAAAGGCATACAACAGCTGACTGAAGAAGGCGTTGCCCAGCTGTTTACCCAGCAACCCGGAAACCGTAAAATTATTGGTGCTGTTGGGGAACTCCAGTTTGAAGTGATCGCTTTCCGTTTGGAACATGAATATGGGGCTAAGGCGTATTTCAGAACCTTAAGCTACAGCCGCTCCAATTGGGTCACCTCTAAGGACAAAAAGAAACTGGAAGAATTCCTGAAACGGAAACAACAGCATATCGGCGAGGATAAAGACGGCAACCCGGTCTATCTGGCCGATAACGACTTTATGATCAATATGACCATGAGGGATTATCCGGATATTGAATTTCATAAAACATCTGAGTTTAAATAAATCTTTACCGGAACCTCTTAACGGGGTTTAAGCGATTGTTAAGGTACATGATTACGCGTTAAAATTTAAGGAACGGTTCAGGTGTCTGAAGAGCGGATCATCTGAACCATTATTCTACAAACGATCTTTTAATAAAAAGCCTGTTAATGTGTTAACAGGCTTTTTATTAAAAGAATATCCGTTTTATTTCAGCTTACTTAAAGCCGCTTTAATTCTTGGCATCATCTCTTTAATGTCCTGCAGCGCACAAGCACCTACTGAAGCGCGGAACCAGGGCATATGGTCTTCATTACCAAAAGCAGAAAAAGGCACAAGAGCGGCCCCTGCTTCTTTAATCAGGTAAAAGTTTACATCTGCACTGTCTTTCAACAATTGCCCATCTGCTGTGCTTTTACCAATATAATCAATTTTAATCGTCAGATAGATGGCGCCCATAGGCTCAATGGCATCTACGTTAAAGCCTTCATTTTTTAATTCAATGAAACCGTTGTATAAAGCCTCCAGGCTATCTTGTATTCGTTTTTTAAAGCCATTGAGGAAGGTATCTACTTGTCCTTTATGCTGAAAATAATCTGCCATGGCAACTTGTTCAGCTTTCGGTGCCCAAGCCCCCATATGGCCTACAATCGCTTTCATTTTATTAATGATCTCTGCCGGTCCAAATCCCCAGCCTACACGTACGCCCGTAGCCGCAAGACATTTAGAACTTCCGTCGATAAAAATGGTGTAATCTTTCATTTCCGGTCTTAAGCCAACCGGATGAACATGTTCCTTACCAAAGGTCAGCAGCGAATACATTTGATCGTACATAATGTACAATGCTTTTTCTCCTTCTTTCCTGGATTTGTTTTCTTCCAGCACTACATCACAAATTTCTGCCAGCTGCGCTGCACTGAACATGGTTCCTGTAGGGTTTAAAGGCGAGCACAAGGCCAGTAAGGTTGCCCCTTTTAAATGTGGTTTCAGCTGGGCCGCTGTTGGCATGAAATTATTTTCTGCATCTGTTTTTACGGCAACCGTGTTTGCTGAAGTCAAGTGACAATAGTGGTTATTGTTCCAGGACGGAGCAGGAAAAACAACCGTATCACCCGGATCAACCAGGGCCAGATAAGTGGCATAAATCAATGGTCTTGAACCTCCTGAAATCAGGATGCTGTTTGCGCCGTAATCCAGGTCAAACCGATCTTTGAGCAGTCCTGAAACCGTCTCTCTTAAAGACAACACGCCATCCGCAGGCGGATAATTGGTTTGATTCTGATGATAAGCCTCAACAATTCCGGTTTTCAACTCCGAAGGTATCGGATAAATGGAAGAATCGAAATCACCGATGGTTAAGTTGGCAATGGAGGCGCCCTTACGTTTCATTTCGTTTACCTCGTTACCAATTTTGATGATCTCTGAGCCAATAAGCGAGCTTGCTAATGCGGATACTTTCATTTCTGTGTTTTATAAAGATTAAAAATTTAGGCCAGTAATTTCTGAATGGCCGCTCTTGTCTGTTCAAATTTAAACTGGGATAACACCTTATTCATCATCTCTTCTATGGCCTGGTTATACAAATTACCGATGCTTCCTTCGTGGGTATGGTTCACACTTGTGCTGGGTACAAAGGTCCCGTTTTCGATGGTCTCTCCTACTATCTTATAGGCCTCTCTAAAAGGAACACCTTTTAAAGCCAGCTCATTGACCACCTCCACACTAAACAAATAGGCATATTTTTTATCCTTCAGGATGTCCTGTTTAATCCGGATATTTTGCAACATATAAGTGGCAATCTCCAAGCACTCATTTAAAGAGGTGATTGCAGGGAAAAGGTTTTCTTTTAACAATTGCAGGTCCCTGTGGTAGCCTGATGGCAAATTGGTGGTCATCATTGCAATTTCATTTGGCAGCGCCTGAATTTTATTGCACCTGGAACGGATCAGTTCAAAGACATCCGGGTTCTTTTTATGGGGCATAATACTCGATCCGGTAGTTAACTCGTCCGGAAAGCTGATAAAGCCAAAATTCTGGTTAATAAACAGGCAAATGTCCATAGACAACTTTGCAAGAGATGCCGCCACAGAGGACATGGCCTGGGCAAGTACCCTTTCTGTTTTACCTCTGCCCATTTGTGCATAAACCACATTATAGTTCATGCTTTCAAAACCAAGCAGGTTGGTGGTCATGGTTCTGTTTAAAGGAAAAGAAGAGCCATAGCCGGCCGCAGAACCCAGAGGGTTTTTATTGCATACCTTCCAGGCCGCCAGCATCAGTTCCAGGTCGTCTACCAGGCTTTCTGCATACGCACCAAACCACAATCCAAAAGAAGATGGCATAGCAATCTGCAGGTGCGTATAACCAGGTAACAGTTTATCCTTGTGCGCATTGCTCAGGGAAATCAATTGTTTAAACAAAACTGAAGTGTGGTGTACCATTTCTTCGATCCTGTTTCTGAAAAACAACTTCAAATCAACCAGTACCTGATCATTACGGGAGCGCCCGCTGTGAATCTTCTTTCCGGCTTCCCCAATCCGTTGCGTCAACAGCCATTCTACCTGAGAATGCACATCTTCAACGGTGTTTTCAATTTTAAAATCCCCTGCTTCTATCTCTGCATAAATATGCTTTAATTCTTTCTGAACAATAAGGAGTTCTTCTGCGGTCAGCAAGCCTATACTTTCCAGCATTTCTACATGTGCTAAAGAACCCAGAACATCAAAAGCAGCCATTTCCAGATCCAGTTCCCTGTCCCTGCCCACGGTGAAAGTTTCAATATCTTTATTTACTTCTATGTTTTTTTGCCAGATTTTCATTTAAATTCAAGTATAAATACCGATATAATCTTTCGCTGGTTATGGGCGTAAAAGTAATTATAAATACCGGTAAGGTGGTTAATATCTATTATTTGCCGTTGATGACCGGCTTTAGCATTTCTATATAAAGTTTTATTCCTTCCGAAATCTCTTCCACGAAAACATATTCATCTGCCATATGGGACCTAGCCGAATCCCCAGGTCCGACTTTAACCGAAGGAATGCTCAACAAGGCCTGATCGGAAGTTGTGGGTGAACCATAGGTTGTTCTGCCCAGGGCAATACCTGATTGAACTAATGGGTGTCCTTTATCTATTGAAGACGGCTTTAAGCGGATAGAGCGCGGCTTTACTTCACAATCCACATTTGTCCGGATAATTTTCAGCACCTCTTCATTGGTGTAGGCATCGGTCACCCTTACATCTACGGTAAAGGTGCAGACTGCAGGGACGACATTGTGTTGTGAACCTGCATTGATAATGGTCACCGACATTTTTAAAGGGCCGAAAACTTCCGATACCTTTGAAAAACGATAATGACGGAACCAGTCAATGTCTTTTAACGCTTTATAAATCGCATTGTCACCCTCTTCCCTTGCTGCATGACCGGCTTTACCATGAACTGTACAGTCCAGAACCAGCAAACCCCTTTCTGCAATAGCCAGGTTCATTTGAGTGGGTTCACCAACAATTGCAAACTCCAGTAGTCCCAAATCTGGCAGTACGCATTCCAGCCCATCATTTCCCGAAATCTCTTCTTCTGCAGTTGTGGCCAGACAGAGGTTATAGCTCAGGTCTTTTTGGTCATAGAAGTACAAAAAAGTAGCGATAAGCGACACCAGACAGCCCCCTGCATCATTGCTCCCTAAACCATACAACCTGCCCTCTTCCACATCGGGGGAAAATGGGTCCCGGGTATAGCCTGAATTGGGTTTTACCGTATCGTGGTGTGAATTCAACAGGACTGTTGGTTTAGCCGCATCAAAATGGAGGTTATAGGCCCAGATATTGTTTAGCTTACGGTGGGTTTTAATGTTTCTTTCCTGCAAAAATTGCTCAATCGTATCCGCTGTTTTGTCTTCTTCTTTACTGAAAGACGAAATGCTGATCAATCTTTTCAACAATTCTAAACTCTCTTTTTGCAGTTGTTCTATCATAAATATTATTCTTTTGTATACAAATCACCTGCTTTTACGGCAGATAGTTTTATCCCTTTAATGAGCGAAGAGCTAAAACCGTTATGCTCCATTTCATTCAGACCTGCAATCGTACAGCCTTTAGGCGAGGTTACCTTATCTATTTCCTGTTCAGGATGGGATTGCATTTGCAGCAACAGGTCTGCAGCCCCTTTGGCGGTCTGTACAGCCATTTTCAAAGCTTCATCTGCATGAAAGCCAATTTCTACCCCGCCCTGGGAAGCCGCCCGTATGGCCCTTAAAAAGAAAGCAATACCGCAGGCGCATAAAGCCGTTGCAGAAGTCATCAGGTCTTCATTGATTTTCACCACCGAACCGACAGTTTCAAACATACGGGTTACTTCTTCCAAATGAACAGTTGCAGCATTATCTGTTGCCATACAGGTCATCGATTGTCCGATGGCTATGGCGGTATTGGGCATGGCCCGGACCACCTGAACTTCGGTGTTCAGTTTACTCCGGATGTCTTTACAACTCACGCCCGAAGCCACCGATATGATCAAATGTTTTTTTGCATCAACTGAAGGGTTAATTTCATTTAGCAAAAGATTCAGTTGTTGGGGAAGAACAGCAAGCACAACAATATCTGCAGCGGCAACAGCCGCAGCATTATCACTGCCCACCACAAAACCCTGCTGTTCAAAAGTTTTTAATTTTGAGGCATTGCGCCGGGTTAAACAAATCTGTCCGGCCTGGACATAACCGGACTTAACCAGTCCTTTTGCCAGGGACAAACCGATATTTCCACTACCCAGAATGGCGATACGTCCTTTATATTGTTCCATATTTAAGCGGTTAATCTAGTTCCAAAATCCTGTTCACTGATCCGGGGCAATTCATCTGCTTTTCCAATATAGACCGCAGCAAGCCCATTTTTTATCGCTTCAAAAGCATTGTGCAGCTTCGGAATCATCCCTCCTGAAACAACACCTTGCTTTTGCAGCATTTCAAATTCTGAGGCCCTGATTTCTTTAACGAGCGAATCCTCATTTTCTACATCACGGAGTACGCCTTTTTTTTCAAAACAATAAACCAGACTGGTTTGGTAAACAGAAGACATGGCAACGGCTACTGATGAGGCGATGGTATCGGCGTTGGTATTCAATAACTGACCTTCACCATTGTGTGTAATGGCACAAAGTACAGGCACCAGGCCCGCCTGAAGCAAACTTCCCAGTGTTCCGGCAGCTACTGCATTTTCATCCAAATCACCAACAAAACCATAATCTATGGTTTTTACAGGACGTTTGACTGCTTTGATGATGTTCCCGTCTGCTCCGGTAAGTCCTATTGCATTACAGCCTCTGGCCTGCAGCTGGGCCACCATATTTTTATTGATCAGGCCCGCGTAGACCATGGTCACCACCCGTAAAGTTTCCACATCGGTAATTCTGCGTCCATCGACCATTTTCGCTTCTACGCCTAAAGAGGTCCCCAGTTCGGTTGCAATTTTTCCACCCCCATGCACCAGGATTTTTTTGCCTGGCAAGGCCTGGAAATCCAGCAGGAACCGGTGAAGGTTTTCTGAATTGTCAATTACATTTCCACCAATCTTTACAACTGTTAGCTGCTCCATTTTTATTTTTTTAGAAAATCATTAATCAGGGCAAATTCTTTTTCCGGTTCTTCAACCTGCGGGTTGTGGCCCGATTGCTCAAACAACACAAATTGCGCCTGTGGGCAATATTCTTTATATTTAACCATCATCCAGGGTGTGGCCACGCGGTCAAACCGACCGCCGATAATCAGCACGGGCATTTTCAGGTCTTTTAACTGCTTTCTGAAGTCAAAGGCCCCAATGTCACTGCCCACATAAAAATCACCGTCCCTGCCCACCAGCTGGTAGTACAATTTGGAATTAAAACTATTTGGATAAGGCTTTTTACCCCTGGATACAAATTTATCGGGATTATAGGCATACAAAAAACCATAAGGCACCTTTCCATACACCGCCTGATGATCTGCATCACTTGATACAGCTCCTTTTTCCCGAAGCTTCATCAGTTCATCCCATACCTCTGGATAATTGGTTTTGATTTCCCGGTTGGAATTGTCATCATTCTCCTGCCACATGACATAACTGTGAAAGGTATTGGCCAGAATCAGATGACTGACCTGCCCAGGGTACCTGATCGCATACCCTTGGGCAACAAGCCCACCGTAAGAGTGTCCCAGTATGGAGATTTTCTGGAGTTTCAATGCTTTACGCAAGCCCTCCAGATCTTCAATGTCCCGCTCCAGGCTATAGGCCGAGACCACCTTTGCCGTGTCGGATTTTCCCCGCCCAAAACCATCAAAATAAATGAGCTGATGACCAGAAGCTGCAAGTGGATCAAAACTACGTAAACCCGGATGTGCTCCACCTGGTCCTCCTGCAATAAAAAAGACAGGGTCACCCTGTCCTACCGTGACCACCCATAACCTGGCCCCGTTTACCGTTACATATTTTCCATCTGTTTCGCTGTCCACTTTTTGCTGGGCAAAGCAAGACAGGCCGATCAACAATGCGACAAAGAATAAGCCGGTTTTACGCATAATGGTCTTTTTTAAAATTCCCCTAAGTTAAACTTTGCAGCAACGCTTTCAAAACGGCCTGGGCCGCCCACAACCGGTTACCCGCTTCATGAATCACCAGGGAGTTGGGCCCATCCAGAATTTCTGAAGAAAGCTCAAGGTCTCTTCTCACTGGCAAACAGTGCATTACTTTTGCATTATTGCTCAGTTTAAGTTTTTCATTGTTCATCATCCAGCCATCGGGATAAGTAAGGACTTTTCCATACTCTTTAAAGCTTGACCAGTTTTTTACATAAATGTAATCTGCTCCCTTAAGTGCCTGTTCCAGACTATGACTAATCTCTGCCCCAGGGGTAAAATCCTCGCTCAGCTCATATCCTTCGGGATGTACGATGGTGAAATCGAGCATTCCTTCCTGTTGTGCTTTACACATCCATTCCGAGAAAGAGTTGGGCACCGCCTGGGGTAAAGCCTTTACATGGGGCGCCCAGGCCAGCACTACTTTAGGTTTAGCTGCCCCATGCCAGGTTTCCCGGATGGTAATCAGATCTGCAAGACTTTGCAGCGGGTGACGTGTAGCACTTTCAAGACTGACAACCGGTACCCCACAGTATTTTACGAATTTATTGAAAAAATCTTCGTTATAATCCTCATCACGGTTGGTCAGCTTAGGAAAAGACCTCAGGCCCAGTACATCGCAGTATTGTCCCATCACTGCCGCTGCTTCGCGGATGTGCTCCACTGTTGAGCCATTCATCACTACGCCATCCTGTGTTTCCAGTGCCCAACCTTCTTTATCCATGTTCATCACCATCACACTCATTCCCAGGTTAATTGCAGCTTTTTGCGTACTTAACCTGGTGCGGAGACTTGGATTAAGGAATACCAGTCCCAGGGTTTTGTTTTTTCCCAGATGCTGATCTGCATAAGGATTGTTTTTTAATTTTAAAGCAGCCTCTACAAGCTGCCCGATGTCCTGGACATCATTTACCGAAGTGAATTGCTTCATCCTTTTAAAACGGTTTTAAAATTAGCTAAAAATTGATCTGCCTGGGCTTTGCTTAAACTCAGTGCCGGTAAAAGCCTGATGACATTCGGTTTCGCCTCTCCGGTAAAAATATGCTGTTTAAACAACAGGTCTTTTTTTACATATGCTTTATCCGCGGGAAGATCAATACCAATCATCAGTCCACGGCCACGTACTTCATTAATCCCTTCTATCTTTTTCAATTCTTCAATCAGGTAAGTTCCAACCACCTCCGCATTCTGCAACAGGTTGTCCTGTTCTATAATTTCCAAAACGGCCAGGGCTGCGGCACAAGCCAAATGGTTTCCACCAAAAGTTGTTCCCAGCATACCGTGCCAAGGTTTAAATTTAGGGGCAATCGATATTCCGGCTACCGGAAAGCCATTTCCCATTCCTTTTGCCATGGTATAAACATCGGCATTTACACCTGCAAAGTCGTGGGAATAGAACAACCCTGTTCTGCCATAACCGCATTGAACACTATCGGCAATATAAACTGCATTGTAGGTATCACAAAGTGCACGGATTTTTTGAAGGAATGCTACTGATGCCTCCTGTATCCCTCCAACACCTTGTATTCCTTCAATAATAACAGCGGAGACCTGATCTCCAAACTCCAAAAAGGCTTGCTCCAATGCTTTGACATCATTGTGGGGCAAAAAAACAATATTGTCCGTTTGGTTAACCGGGGCCACAATTTTAGGGTTATCTGTCGCCGAGACAGCCAGAGAAGTCCTTCCATGAAAAGCGCCTTTAAAAGCAATAACTTTTTTCCTGCCATTGTAAAAAGAAGCGAGCTTCAGGGCATTTTCATTTGCTTCTGCGCCTGAATTGCACAAAAACAACTGATAGTCCGGTTTCCCGGAAACCTGTCCAAGTTTTTCAGCCAGGGCAACCTGCAAAGGAATTTTAACTGAATTGGAGTAAAAACCAACTTTATTCAACTGGTCTGTTAACCTTTTAACATAATGAGGGTGGGTATGGCCAATGGATATCACGGCATGACCGCCATATAAGTCCAGGTATTCCTGTCCGTTAGCATCCCAGACAGTACTTCCGGAAGCTTTTATAATTTCTATATCATTGAGGGGGTAAACGTCAAATAAATTCATTTTTATATGCTTTAATGGGTAAAATAATTGATCTTTTAAAATGCTGCTGCTTTTAATGCCAGGCCTTGCCGTTCTTCCAGGCCAAACAGCAGGTTCATATTCTGTACAGCCTGTCCGCTTGCGCCTTTCAGCAAATTATCAATTATACTCACTATAAAAATTTTGTTCCCGTGCTTTTCAACATGCACCAGGGCTTTATTGGTATTGACCACCTGTTTAAGGTCAATGTTTTTTTTGCTGACGTGCGTAAAGGCATGCCCGGCATAATAGTCTTCATAAAGCTGCTCAATTTCTTCAGCAGGCAAATCGCAGTCCGTATAAATGGCCGCCAGAATACCCCTGGTAAAATCACCCCGTTGCGGGATAAAATTCAAGCTGCTGTTAAAGGCTCCATCCAACTGTCGCAAACTTTCTCCAATCTCATTCAGGTGCTGGTGCTCAAAAGCCTTATATACCGAAAGATTATTGTTTCTCCAGCTAAAATGGGAAGTCGTGGCCAAGCTTTGTCCGGCACCGGTTGAGCCTGTCGTTGCATTGATATGAACTTCTCCTTTGAGCAGGCCTTTAGCAGCCAGGGGCAATAAGGCCAGTTGAATGCAAGTGGCAAAGCATCCCGGATTGGCTATATACTTTGCTTTTCTGATCTTTTCTCGGTTCAGTTCAGGCAAACCATAAACCCAGGCTGTACCAGCATGTTCTTTTAACCTGAAATCCTGGCTCAGGTCAATAATCTTAATAGTTGGATTAATTTCATTGGCAAGGAGAAACTTCTTCGCATCTCCATGGCCAACACATAAGAACAAGACATCAATATCCTGCGACAATTCCGCCGAGAAACGCAGGTCTGTATCTCCTAAAAGATCTGTATGCACGTCAGACACCAGGTTTCCGGCATTGCTGTTGCTCAGCACAAATGAAATGTCTACAGCGGGGTGGTTGATCAGGATGCGGAGCATTTCTCCTCCGGTATAACCTGCCCCTCCTACTATTCCCGCTTTAATTTTCATGGTCGTTCACTTTATGCCAGATCATAACCTGATTACCAAAAATTTTGGAAAACCCTTTTACATCCTCACCTGACCAGGCATTGTTCATTTCTCCGTAGCTGCCAAATTTATTGCTCATCAGGTCATGTGCAGATTCAATTCCTATAATCTGGAAACGATAAGGCAATAATTCTACGAACACTTTCCCGCTAACGGTTTTTTGGGTATCCGTTAAAAAAGCCTCTATATTGCGCATAATTGGGTCATGAAATTGTCCTTCATGCAACCAATTGCCATAAAACGAAGATAACTGCTCTTTCCAGGACAACTGCCATTTGGTTAATGTATGTTTTTCCAGTGTATGATGGGCTTTGATGATCAGGACCGGTGCGGCAGCCTCAAAGCCAACACGCCCCTTAATCCCGATAATGGTATCACCAACGTGAATATCCCTTCCAATGCCATAAGGCTGTGCAATGGCCTGCAGTTTTTGAATCGCAGCGACCGGTGCCAGCTGTTGTCCATCCAGGGCAACGAGTTCACCTTTTTCAAAAGTCAACTCCAGTTTACGGGATTTGCTTTCTGAGACCGGGGTAGGCCAGGCTTCTTCCGGTAAAGTCTCGTGAGAAGTTAAAGTCTCTTTTCCTCCTACAGAAGTTCCCCAAAGGCCCTTATTGATGGAGTATCTGGCTTTCTCGGCACTGTACTCCACACCGTGTTTCTGTAAATATTCAATTTCCGCCTCACGGGATAACTTCAGGTCCCTGATCGGCGTAATGATTTCCACATTTGGAATAATAATGTTAAAGATCATATCAAAACGGACCTGGTCATTTCCTGCCCCGGTACTTCCATGGGCAACATAATCTGCTCCGATTTTTTTCACATAGTTTGCAATTGCTGTTGCCTGACTTACGCGCTCCGCACTTACTGAAAGCGGATAGGTTGCATTTTTCAGCACATTTCCAAAAACAAGGTATTTAATACACCCTTCATAATAATTAGTCGTTTCATCCACTACTGCATGGGAAGCCACACCTAAAGCATAAGCCCGTTTTTCAATTTCCTGCAATTCGTTTTCAGAAAAACCACCTGTATTTACAATCACCGAGTGCACTTCCAAACCTCGGTCCTGCGCTAAATAAATACAGCAAAATGAAGTATCTAAACCTCCGCTAAAAGCTAAAACTACTTTCTTCTTCATGAGTCTTTATTGTTTTTGGTAATGATTCTGTTTTCACAAAAATCATCGGATGTAAAAGCTATTTAAATAAAATTGGAATTAACATTAATAAGGATTTCAGCCCTTTATTGGGTTGCTTTGGTTTCAAGACCAGGCGTTGTTTGATCCGCATAAAGCGTTCATACAGCTTTGGCTTTTTCTGTAACTCTTCAGCAAATTTTTTGGCCACATCATGTTTTTTTGTTTCAGGATCATAAAGCATAGCCGTACACATACAGTTCTTACGCTCCTTCATTGTTAAAATCTCGAAATTCACACAACTCTGGCAACCTTTCCAGAACTCTTCGTCCTGGGTGAGTTCAGAATATGTTACGGGCTCATATCCCAGGTCAGAATTGATTTTCATCACCGCGAGTCCCGTCGTTAGTCCGAATATCTTGGCCTTGGGGTATTTCTGTCTGGAGAGTTCAAAAATTTTGTGCTTTATGGCATTTGCCAGTCCTGCTTTTCGATATTTGGGACTAACAATAAGACCTGAATTGGCCACAAACTGTCCATGGCTCCAGGTTTCGATATAACAGAAACCAGCCCATGATCCGTCTTTATGAAAAGCGATCACCGATTTCCCGTCCGATATTTTTCCTGCAACATAATCCGGAGAACGCTTTGCTATACCCGTACCACGGGCTTTAGCAGATTCTGCCATTTCCTCACAGATTTCTTCTGCAAAGACACGATGTTCAGGAAGTGCAACCTGCACTATAAAATCGTTTATATTCATTAATAGGTTAACGAAAAAAGATAAAAATTCTGATTAATTGTTTTTTGAGAGGCAATCCTCTATGATTGAGTAAAGAGATCACTCAAATACGGGGTGTATAATTTTGCCGGTTTGTAGTCACCGAAAATATGGGTCGCAAACGTTCAATAAACAGACTTCTGGAAGCAATATTTTTTGCTTCTAGGATGGAAAGTTTATGGAGATTTGTTCTGATCATTTTCTGTTGATATTTCCGCTTTAAATTACTTGAGGCGCAAAGGTTTAAATAAATATTGAGTTGTGCAATAAGTTTTTCATTTTTTTACATTTTATACATGATTTTTAGCCTCAAAAAAACTTTTACCCCCAAACTTTGCAAAGTCGTTTTTTTAACCTTTAAATCATGTGTATTTTCAGGTTCTTCGGTAAAAGGTTTAAAAACATCCACATAGCTCCGGAATCTATCAATTTAAATACCACAAAACAGGCTTTCCGTTAAAATGAATTTCAGTTTACAAAAGCTGTAACAAATTTAGGTCGCAGTTGTTAGCTTTACATAAAAAACAGGTTATGTCATTATTATTTTCACCGCTTCAACTCAAGAATATCCGGCTTAAAAACAGAATTGTTGTTTCACCGATGTGTCAATATTCCGCAAAAGACGGTTTTGCAAATGACTGGCACCTGGTCCATCTGGGCAGCAGGGCTATCGGTGGGGCTGCACTGGTCATTCAGGAGGCTACAGCTGTTTCCCCGGAAGGTAGAATTAGTCCGGGTGACCTGGGCATCTGGAAAGATGAACATATTTCAGTTTTAAAAAGAATTACCGGTTTTATCCATGCAAACGGCTCCATAGCGGGTATCCAGCTGGCACACGCAGGAAGAAAAGCCAGCAGTACGGCGCCCTGGGAAGGTGGCGAAAAAATCAGTAAGGCCGCAGGTGGCTGGGACAGTCTGGCCCCAAGCCCCATTGCTTTTCAGCCCAGCCAGGATACGCCCACTGCCCTGGAAATAGAGGGTTTAAAGAAAATAAGGGCAGATTTCAAAGCTGCGGTGATCCGGGCTATTGATGCCGGATACAAAGTATTGGAAATTCACGCCGCACATGGTTACCTGATCCATGAGTTCTTTTCGCCTTTAAGCAACCAAAGGACGGATCAATACGGTGGCAGTTTTGAAAACAGAATCCGCTTTATGCTGGAAATTCTTGAAACCGTACAACAGGTTTGGCCAAAGGAAAACCCATTATTTGTACGCATTTCTGCAACAGACTGGGCCGAAGGCGGATGGACAGGGGAAGAATCTGTCAAACTTTCCTCTATTTTAAAAAACAAGGGCGTTGATGTCATTGACTGTTCCAGCGGTGGCTTATCTGCTCAGCAACAAATTCCTGTCGCAGCGGGCTATCAGGTTCCTTTTGCGGAACAGATCCGAAAGGAAACGGGCATTTTAACCGCTGCAGTTGGGCTCATTACCGAAGCCAGGCAGGCAGAAGAAATTTTACAGCAGGGAAAAGCCGACCTGATTGTAATGGCAAGAGAACTTTTAAGAGACCCCTACTTCCCTTTGAGGGCCGCAGCGACCCTAGATCAGGAGGTTAAATGGCCCTTACAATACGAGCGGGCAAAACCCAGAAAAAGATCCTGATGAGCGTCTGCAAAAATATTTAAACTAAAATCCTTTATTTTCGTTTTTAATTTATAAAAACACAAACACTATGTTCGATAAACTAATGGCCGCACAGCAAATGGCGGGTGAGATCAAAAAAAGACTGGATACCATCTCTGTTTACGGAGAAGTGGAAGGGGGCGCCATAAAAATTACAGCCACGGCCAACAAGGCCATCACGGCGGTTGAAATTCAGGAAGAATTCTTTAAACAAGCTGACCGAGAGGAACTGGAGGAACTGATGTTGACAGCCATAAACAAGGCTTTAAGTCAGGCAGATCAGGTTAGTGCAGCCGAAATGCAGGCAGCAACCCAAGGCATGCTGGGTGGTTTGGGTGGAATGTTTGGCAATTAAAAAATTAGCAAATCATGAAATACACCTATTATGGGCAATCCTGCTTTTTACTGGAAGCAGAAGGAAAAAAATTTTTATTTGATCCATTTATCAAACACAACCCCCTGGCTAGTCATATTGACACAAAAGCCATCAAGGCCGACTACATTCTGATCAGTCATGGTCATGGTGACCACATTGCCGATCTTGTGGAACTGGCCCAGCAAACCGGGGCCCTGGTTATTGGTATGGTTGAAGTGGTGGACTGGATAGAAAAAAAGGGCATCAAAAACATACACCCCATGAATTTCGGCAAGAAGAAATTTGACTTTGGAAATCTGCGCATGGTTTGGGCTACACATTCCAGCTCAATGCCCGATGGCAGTTATGGTGGAAACCCTGCAGGCTTTGTACTGGAAACTGCAGGAAAAACGGTTTATTTCGCTGGAGATACTTCTTTAAATGCAGACATGAAAATCCTGCCTGATCTTCATAAAATCGACTATGCAATTTTACCTATAGGAGGAAATTACACAATGGACACAGATGACGCCCTTCTGGCGACCAAATACATTCAGTGTGACAGGGTCATTGGTGTTCATTACAATACTTTTCCGGTCATTGAAATAGATACAGAAGAAGCACAGGCAAAATTTAAAAGAGAAAACAAGCACCTCCTTCTTCCGGCGATCGGAGAGACCATAGAACTTTAATAGCACACCATTTTAAAACAAAAAGGCCGTTCTCTTTTCAAAGACGGCCTTTTTGTTTTTTTCCTTTTTTGCTTAGCTTTTTTTAGCTGCTTTTTTGTTTGCTTTATAACGCATGTCAGGAGTTCCGTCTTTTTTTACCGGACCTGCTGCTACAGCCTTAGCTTTGTTTTCTTTCAGACGCATATCAGGAGTTCCGTCTTTTTTTAAGCCATTAGCTGCTGCTTTTGTTCCTGCTGCCGCTTTAGCGCCTGTTGCTTTTACATCTGCTTTTGCTGCTGTGGTTGCTGCTTTCGCATCTGTTTTGGCAACAGTTGCTTTTGCTTCTACTTTTTTAGCGGTTTTTTTAGCTGCTGTAGTTGCAGGAACTGCGGTTTGAGCAAATGTAGTGCTTAAGCCTAACAAGGCAACAGCAACAAAACTTAATACTTTTTTCATGTTTCTTTAGTCTTTTTTTTAAATCCAAAATTGGTTAACGTAAGTTAAAGAAAAATATTTCAAATTTAATGCGCCTCTAACCAATTTTTTCCTTCACCAATTTCAACCTCAATCGGCACGGTTGTCGCGATCGCCGTTTTCATTCTGTGCCGGATAATTTCCTTCATTTGGGCAACTTCTGATTTCAATACATCAAACACAAGCTCATCATGCACCTGCATGGTCATTTTTGATTGTAAGCCCTGCTCCTGTATGTCTTTATGGATGCGGATCATCGCCACCTTAATCATATCGGCGGCAGAGCCCTGAATAGGTGCGTTAATGGCATTTCGTTCGGCAAATCCCCGAACAGTCTGGTTTGCGGAGTTAATGTCTCTCAGGTATCTTCTGCGGCCCAAAATGGTCTCCACAAAACCATTTTCCCTGGCAAAATTCATGGTATCACTCATATACCTTTTAATACCCGGGTACTGTTCAAAATACTGCTCAATAATCTGTGCGGCTTCCTTGCGGGGAATCCCCAGGTTCTGGGACAGGCCAAATGCCGACTGCCCGTAAATAATTCCAAAATTAACCGCTTTGGCATTTCTGCGCTGGGTAGCATCTACCTCCTGGATCCCAACACCATAAACCTTTGCTGCGGTGGCGGTATGAATGTCGATGCCTTTGTTGAAAGCATCGAGCATGTTCTCTTCTTTGCTGATCTCTGCGATGATCCGGAGCTCGATCTGCGAATAATCTGCCGAAAGCAACACATGGTCATCATCTCTGGCAATAAATGCTTTACGAACCTCTCTGCCCCGCTCGGTACGAATAGGAATGTTCTGCAGGTTGGGGTTATTGGAGCTCAACCTTCCGGTCGCAGCAACAGCCTGGTTATAACTTGTATGTACCCTACCCGTTTTAGGATTGACCATTAAAGGAAGCGCATCCACATAAGTTGATTTTAGTTTCTGCAACTGACGGAAATCCAGAATATCCTGTACCACATCACTTTTGTGGGCCAGGGCAAGCAATACATCTTCTCCGGTCTGGTATTGACCGGTTTTGGTTTTTTTTGCTTTTGGGTCCAACTGCAGTTTATCAAAGAGGACTTCGCCAAGCTGTTTGGGAGAAGCCAGGTTAAACTGGACACCACACTTGTCATATACATTCTGTTCGAACCTTCTGATGTCCAGCTCCAGTTCTTTAGAATAGTTCTGCAGGGTGTCCATATCAATTCTTACCCCCTCCTTTTCTATATCTGCCAGAACATATACCAAAGGGTTTTCGACATTAGCGGCCAGTTCAAAAGCATTCTGTTTTTTAAGCATCGGCTCAAAAACATTGGCCAGCTGCAGGGTTACGTCCGCATCCTCAGCGGCGTAATCCACCACTTTTTCTACCGGGACATCCCTCATCGTTCCCTGATTTTTACCTTTAGGGCCAATTAATGCCGTAATAGAAATGGGCTGATAACCCAGATAATTTTCTGAAAGAATATCCATGTTATGTCTGGTATCCGGATCAATCAGGTAATGCGCCAGCATGGTATCAAACAATTTTCCTTTTACCTGTACGTCATACCATTTCATCACCAGGATATCGTATTTTAAATTCTGTCCTGTTTTGGCAATTTTCTCATTTTCCAATACCGGTTTAAATTCTTCCAGAATCAGCAGCACCTCTTCTCTATTGGCAGACAAGGGAATATAATAGGCCTCCCCCGCTTTGACGCAAAAAGACAAACCAACCAGATCGGCCTGATTAGCATCAGTACCTGTTGTTTCGGTATCAAAGGAAATATTCTCCTGGGACAGCAGGGTTGAAATCAACGCTTTTCTTTTTTCAGCGGTATCGGTCAGCAAATAAGTATGCGGAACATCAGCAATGGTCTTCAAAGTCGTTTGCTCGGCAGGTTCAATTTCAGGTTCAGCAACAACAGTCTGGGAGGCATAACTTGCTCCGGTCACATTTCCGAAAAGGTCAGTTTGCTGAGCAACCAGGGTTGCGCTGCTGGCCCCAACAGAAAATCCTTCTCCAAAAACTCTTTTGCCCAGCGTCCTGAATTCCAGTTCTGCAAAAAGAGGTTCCAGAAGCTCCCGGTTTGGTGCGCCCATTTCCAGGGCGTCTTCATCAAAGTCCACCGGAACATCCAGTATAATGGTGGCCAGTTTCTTTGAAATCAATCCTTGTTCCGCAAAATTCTCTACATTTTCCCTTTGCTTGCCTTTGAGTTCATGTGCATTGGCAATGATGTTCTCGACAGAGCCATATTGTTTGATCAGCTGCTTTGCTGTTTTTTCACCAATACCAGGAATTCCCGGGATATTATCTACCGCATCTCCCCACAGGCCCAGGATATCAATCACTTGCCGGACATCCTCAATTTCCCATTTTGCCAAAACCTCCCGCACCCCCAAGATCTCCATTTCATTTCCCATACGGGCCGGTTTATAAATAAAAATATTCTCAGAAACCAATTGGGCAAAGTCTTTGTCCGGGGTCATACAATATACGGTAAACCCTCTTTTTTCCCCTTCTTTAGCCAGGGTACCAATGATATCATCTGCTTCATAACCATCTTTAGTGATGACCGGAATGTTAAAACCTTCTATCAGTTTAATCACATAAGGAAGTGCGGCGGAAAGATCTTCCGGCATTGCTTGCCTGTGGGCCTTATAGGCTTCAAAATCCGTATGGCGCTCTGTTGGTGCTTCGGTATCAAAAACCACGGCCAAATGACTGGGTTTTTCTTTTTTAAGAACTTCCATCAAAGTATTGGCAAATCCCATCACCGCAGAAGTATTAATTCCTGTTGAAGTAAATCTTGGATTTTTACTTAATGCAAAATGAGCCCTGTAGATGAGCGCCATGCCATCAAGGAGAAAAAGTTTTTTCATTGGCCTATCGTTTTTTATGATCATTAAAGCCTGCAAAACTTATTCTATAAGTGATCCGCATTGCAGGTTTTATTTTATATGTTGTTTTAGTATTCAGCTGCCAAGCTATGTGTCACGGCAGCAATCCTAACAAAGTTAGCAATAGACATGAAAAATGATCTTATATTCTTTATTTTTGTTCTGCAACAAAAAAGAGTATCCCGGCGTTAATTATAAAAACTATGATGAAGTCCGTTAAATTATACCTGCTGTTTTTTTTTCTGATCTGTTTTATACGACCAGTTTCCGCCCAGGATGCAGTGATCATCGAGGATGGAAATTTTGTACGGGGAACCATACAGGGCACTGATTTTTCAACGGTGCAGATCAGACTGGATGACCAGTCTGTTGCAGCTTATAAAGCCAAAGACATCAAAGAATTTTTATGGAACGGCAATACCTATGTCAGTAAGCCGGTTGTGATCAAAAAACGTATGGAAATCCGTTTCTTTAAGGCAGAAGAACTCGGTACGGTAAATCTGTATTCTATGGGTGAGGACGCTTCAGCAGAGGCCACCGAACCAACAAGAAGCCGTGTCAGACCAGCTGTTGGCCTGGGCCTGGGAACAGGAGGTTATGGAAGCGGCGTGGGTGTTGGCGGCGGACTATCTTTTGATTTGGGAAGACGCCAGGGCAATTCTTCAAGAAAAGGAAGTGGCAAAGCAATTTACTATATAGAAAGACCCGGAGCTGGCCCTATACAGGCCCTTCCTTTGGATGGTGGATCGGATGCAAAAACCAGTCAGATCAAGGCCATCCTGTTGCAAAAACTAAGCAATGACGAAGACCTCGCCGAAAGGATCAATGCAACGGAAAGCTTTGACGCAAAGAGCATTAAAGCTTATGTAAATGCCTACAACGCCATGCACAAATAAATCAGCGGCTGATACAATCCATTAAATGATCATTGACCATCCCCGTTGCCTGCATATGGGCATAACAAATGGTTGTTCCAAAAAATTTAAAGCCCCGTTTTTTCATGTCCTTACTGATCGCATCAGAAAGTTCCGTTCTGGCCGGCACATCCTTTAAAGAATGGACAATATTTTCAATTGGCTTTTTATCCGGTACAAAGCCCCACATATAGTCCGAAAAAGATCCGAACTCTTCCTGTATTTTAATAAAGAGTTTCGCATTGCTGATGGCTCCGTTCACCTTCAACCGGTTTCGGATAATCCCCTGGTCATTCATCAAGCGCTCTACATCTTCCTGCTTAAAAGCAGCAACTTTTTGAACATCAAATCCTGAAAAGGCTTTGCGGTAAGCCTCCCTGCGTTTTAAAATCGTAATCCAGCTTAAACCCGCCTGGGCTCCTTCCAGGATCAGAAATTCAAACAAGACCTGATCGTCATATACGGGCTTTCCCCATTCCTGGTCGTGATACTTCTGGTACAGAGGATCTGTACCACACCAGCCACATCTGATTTCTTTGGCCATAATTACCTGCTTAATTCATCCCAATATTCAACAGCCCTGCGGTAGTGAGGAATTACAATGGAACCGCCCACCAGATTAGCAATCATAAAGACCTCATTGATTTCTGCTTGATTTACACCCTGGTCATGGCATTTTTCCAGGTGATATTTAATACAATCGTCACAGCGTAAAACCATAGAAGCCACCAAACCCAACATCTCCTTGGTTTTCACGTCCAGTGCTCCCTCGGCATAAGTGGTGGTATCTAAAGCAAAAAATCTTTTTATATTCGTATTGGCTGTTTCCATAATCCTATCGTTCATTCTAGAACGATAGCCATTAAATTCTTCGACAAGTTTTCCCATATCATTAAAGAAGTATGTAAATATTATAATTCGATCATTGGATCCCAGAAGACTTTTTTGAACTGCTGGACCTTATCTTCTTTTACCACAATTCCTTCAGCTTCCAACAATTCAACCATCAATTCGGGCGGATTGAAATGAAATTTCCCAGTCAGCAAACCGCTGCTGTTGACCACCCGATGAGCAGGAATGGGGGGATGGGCAAGCGCTGCATTTCTCATGGCATAGCCAACCATACGGGAGGCACGGCCTGCACCCAGACTTTTGGCAATAGCCCCGTAAGAGGTCACACGGCCTTTTGGGATGAGCCTCACCAACTCAAAAACCTGCTCATAAAAATTCTGATCCATTAGCTTAAGGAAAACTGTATATAATTGATGCTTTTATCCTTTTTCAAATAAATTCTTTCATAGTGTGTTTTAATCGCCAACACCTCATCATAAAATTCAGACCGGTATAAATCGTCTGTTTTCTTAAAGCAGGGTAATCCCAACTCCTCCACCGTCTGGGCAGTATACTGGTACAAACCATCATTATCTGTTTTAAGATTGATTTTTCCACCCGCTTTCAAAAATGCTTTGTATTTATTCAAAAAGCCGGGAAAAGTAAGCCTTTTCTTCTCACGACTTTCCTGTGGCTGAGGATCAGGAAAAGTAATCCATATTTCGTCTACTTCATTTTCAGCAAAAAACTCCATAATATCTTCAATCTGGATTCTTAAAAAAGCCAGGTTTTTTATACCTTCGTCCACCCCTGTACGGGCACCCCGCCAGATCCTGTTCCCTTTTAAATCTATACCAATAAAGTTTTTTTCTGGAAACATCCTTGCCAGCCCAACAGAATATTCTCCTTTGCCACAGGCAAGTTCCAGCACAAGCGGATGGTCATTTTTAAAGTGTTCCGCAGCCCATTTTCCTTTCAGTGTTTTTCCGGCATCTAACTGGTACACATTATCAAAGGTATCTATCTCCGCAAATTTTCTTAATTTATCTTTACCCACTGTTAAGCGACTTAATTTTTAATAATTTTTACACAAAAATACAATTAAATCCATCATATGGTTAAGAAGCATTCTAATTCGTATTTTTGTAGCATCAACTTTTTATACATTGGAAAAACATTCAAAAATATATGTTGCCGGTCACCGTGGAATGGTGGGTTCTGCGATTTACCGAAAACTACAAAAAGAAGGTTTTAATAATCTTTTGACCCGGACATCTGCCCAGCTGGACCTCCGCAATCAACAGGCAGTAAGTGATTTCTTTGAAAAGGAAAAACCGGAGTATGTATTTCTCGCTGCGGCCAAAGTGGGCGGAATTATTGCCAACAACACCTACAGGGCAGACTTTCTTTACGAAAACCTTGCTATTCAGAACAATGTGATCCATGAGTCATGGAAAAACGGGGTCAAAAAGTTAATGTTCCTGGGTTCCAGTTGTATTTACCCGAAGTTAGCCCCACAGCCCCTGAAGGAAGAATACCTTCTTACAGGTTTGCTGGAAGAAACCAATGAACCCTATGCCATTGCAAAAATTGCCGGTATTAAAATGTGCGATGCCTACAGGGCCCAGTACGGTTGTAATTTCATCTCCGTCATGCCAACCAATTTATACGGCTATAATGACAATTACCACCCACAAAACTCGCATGTACTCCCTGCGCTGATCCGCAGGTTCCATGAGGCAAAAATAAGCAAAGCTTCAGAAGTTGTAGTTTGGGGTTCAGGTCAACCTTTACGGGAATTTTTGTTCGCTGATGACCTGGCAGATGCCTGCTATTTTTTAATGGAACATTATAATGAAAATCACCTCATCAACATTGGCACCGGAAAGGACCTGAGCATCAAAGACCTCGCTATTTTGATCAAAAACAGTGTTGGCTATGAAGGTAAATTGAGTTTCGACAGCACCAAACCAGATGGCACTCCAAGAAAATTAATGGACGTTTCCAAATTGCACAAGCTTGGCTGGAAACATACCATAGAACTGGAGGAAGGGATCGGTCTGGCTTACCAGGATTTTCTAAGTAAACAGCCGGATTAATTGCTTTAATTTTTGCATTTTGAACAGGTATTGCGGGACATCGTGATTATCTTTAACTTGCACAACAAAAGATTCTTTGATTCCAGTGTTTATTAAAATATCATGAAAAAATATATTGCCTTATTGATGTTGCTTTTTGCAGCAAGCGCCTTAACCAAAGCTCAGCCTAAACCTCCGACTGCCCAGGAAATTACAGCCAAGATCATGGAAGAATACGACAAAAGGCTTAAACTGAACCCTACCCAAAGAGGTGTTATCTACAACTACACTTATGATCTGGCTAAGGAACAAACAGATCTGGTTAAAAGACGCCAGGCCGGCACTTTCAAAGAAGAAGATATTTCTAAGTTTGACCGTTTTCAAAACGAAACCAATGCCAACATCAGAAAAATTCTAAAAGGAGAGCAACTTACCGAATTTGAAAAAATTCTGGATGACCGGATGAATGGTGTGAACGATAAGAAAAAAAAGAAAAAACGTGGTAAAGAAGAAGAGGCTGCTGTTACAGGAATAGAAGGCCTTAAACTACAGCCTTAATTATCTAAACGCAATTCATCGTTAAAATTTATATCTTTGTTATAGATTATAAGTTTTAGCTATGACCTTGGTACAACTTGAATATATTGTTGCTGTGGACACTTACAGAAGTTTTGTTGGAGCCGCAGAAAAATGTTTTGTTACGCAACCAACCCTCAGCATGCAGGTCCAGAAGCTGGAGGAAATGCTCAATGTAAAGATCTTCGACCGAACCAAACAACCGGTCATTCCAACAGAAATCGGGCAGCAGATTATTGCCCAGGCCCGTCTTGTTCTGCAGGAAAGCCAAAAAATCAAAGAGATCATCAACAGTCAGCAGCAAGATGTAGTCGGGGAGCTCAAAGTGGGCATTATTCCCACCGTAGCCCCGTATTTGCTCCCTCAGGTTATTGCGGCCATGATGGAAAAATACCCTGGACTTAAACTACTTATTTGGGAGTATACCACCGAAGACATTATCCATCATTTAAAAACGGGCGTTTTAGATTGTGGTTTACTTGCTACGCCGCTCGCAGATGAAGCCATCATTGAAGATCCTTTATACTACGAAAATTTTGTCACCTACATCAGCAAAAACAGTAAGCTCTTTAAAAAGAAGACCATTGATCCAGAAGACCTGGAGTCCGAAAACATCTGGCTGCTGAACGAGGGACATTGTATGCGCGCGCAGGCCCTTAACATCTGCCGTTCCACAAAAGAAAACAGGTTGCAAGGCCTGACCTACAATAGTGGCAGTGTAGAAACATTAATCCGCATGGTGGATATGAATAATGGAGCAACATTATTACCGGAACTAGCCCTTGCAGAACTCAGCAACAAACAACTAACTAAAGTAAGGTCTTTTAAATCTCCGGAACCCGTTAGAGAGATCAGCCTGGTCACGCACAAAAATTTCATCAAAAAGAGGATGTTAAACGCCTTCAAAGAGGAAATTCTGCAGCTGATTCCCAAGTCCATGAAACAGAAAAAGAAAAAGGATGTAGTCGGGATCTGATGATCCGGGACTATCCTCTTTTTGAAAAGATCAGAAAGAGCCCGGCGATGAAGCAAATGCTAAAACCGGCCAGAGCCAAAACCGGTATGCCATTAAACTTTGGGGCTTTATCTGCATCAACCAAAACAGCAGAACCAATAAACAATGCGCAAAAAACAATGGCCAAAATAAGCCGGCTGGAGGTCCTGGCCAACTGCCTTTGCAAACCTGACAAACCCTGTACTTCCTGGATGATTTTTAAATCACCCCTGTCCAGCTTTCCGATAATGGACTGCAGGTCATCCGGTACGGTTTTCATGGCGTGGTTTAAGGTCCTTAATAGCTTTATTCCATCTATTTTCAACTGCTCCGGACTCAATTTACGTAAAGCAATTTTAAGAACATAGGGTCTCAAACGGGCAATGACATTTAAATCCGGAACAAGCGTCCTGCCAATGCCTTCAAGCAATACAATTCCACGCACCAACAGGTAAAGATGAGGCGGCATTAAAATTTCATTTTCGTTCATGATGACAGAAAATCTGCTCAAAAAGGCTTTCATATCAATTTCCTCTAAGGAAGTACCATCCAGCAGACTAAAAAAATGAAGGATGTCCTTTTCGAGTTTTTGCTCGTCTGCTATATTGAACCGAATGGCCAATTTTTTAATCACAACAATTAGTCTTCGGGCATCCTGAGCAATAAAATGACTGATAAAGTCTTCCAGTAGTTCTTTTTCCGCCGGCATCATGCTGCCCATAGCGCCAAAATCTATAAAAGCAATCTGGCCACTCTTTAATACAAGCAAATTTCCAGGATGCGGGTCTGCATGAAAAAATCCGTATTCCAGTACCTGCTTCAGATAAAGGTCCAATCCCCTGGAGGCAACAACCTCCAGATCCAGTTGAAAAGAAAGTAAGCCCTGTTTATCTGTTATTTTTACCCCCTCTATAAATTCCATACACAGGATGTTGTCATTACACAACTCCCGGTAAACCTTTGGCAGATAAATTGTCCTTTCATTTTTAAAGTTCTGGTTAAACTTTTCAATATTTGCCGCTTCATTGCGAAAAGACAATTCCAGAAAAATAGATTGTTCAAAAGCAGCAAGCACTTCTTTAAGGTTAATCTTTCGGAAAAGTTCACTATAGCTACTCAGTAATTTTGCCACATCTTTCATGATCAGCATATCGGCAGCTACCACATCCTGTATCCCTGCTCTTTTAAGCTTCAGGATGACCACCGGCCCCTCTTTAAGTTTCGCTCTGTAAACTTGTGAAATAGAGGCGGATGCAAAAGGCGCTTTGTCAATCCACTCAAAATGTTCCTTGGCCCGAATATTTAGTTCATCCTCGAGTACGGCTTCCACATCCAGTATTTCTGGTTCTACCTTATCCTGAAGTTTTTGCAATTCCAGGATCATTTCTTTCGGTAATAAATCCTCTCTGCTGCTAAATGCCTGCCCAAATTTCACATAAGTTGGCCCCAATTCCTCTAACGCCATTCTGATCCGTTCATAAACCGATAGAGATAGTTCTGGCTCAACATGCGCTTGTTCAACAGCATACTCCAAAGGCAAAAGGCTTTTAATATTACTCCTAATCAATAATTCCTCAAATCCGTACTTCACAAAAATCCGGATGAGGGAGATTGTTCTTTTAAATTTCTTTTTCTGGTTTTCCATCATCGGCTTTCAATTTGGCAAATACTTAGTGCTCAGGAGAAAAATCCATGCCAGAATAAACCATAAAGAAATGCTCAAGCCAGGATATTAGTTGCAAATCGGGAATTTATTCATTTTCTTTTTCCAGAAAATGTATTTTTACGCTTTACCAATAAAAGAAGATGGAAGAAATAAACTGGAACGATTTTGAGAAAGTAGATCTTAGGGCAGGTACCATACTGGAAGTATTTGATTTTCCGGAAGCCAGAAAACCCGCTTATAAAGTTAAAGTAGATTTTGGTGATCTGGGTGTAAAAATGAGTTCTGCTCAAATCACCAAACATTATACAAAGGATGAACTGGTTGGACAACAAATCGTTGGAGTTGTTAATTTTCCAAAAAAGCAAATCGGCAAATTCATGTCAGAATTTTTAGTAACCGGTTTTGCTGACGAAAATGGTGATATTGTATTAACCTCGCTTAGAGGCAAAGTGCCAAATGGCAGTAAATTATGCTAAATGTATTTTAATTTCACAGAAGAAGAGGATCCCGCACAACAGGACGAACATTATATGCGTTTGGCTTTACAGGAAGCACAAAAAGCCTATGAAGCAGAGGAAATTCCAATTGGTGCTGTTGTTGTCTGTAAAGGCAGGATAATAGGCCGGGGGCATAACCTTACCGAACAACTTAATGATGTTACTGCCCATGCAGAAATGCAGGCCTTTACCGCAGCCAGCCAAACCTTGGGTGGTAAATACCTTAAAGACTGTACCCTTTATGTAACCATAGAGCCTTGTGTAATGTGTGCAGGTGCCAGTTACTGGATGCAAGTGAGCCGTATTGTTTACGGGGCCAGCGAGCCCAAAAGAGGCTTTAGCACCAAAGGCGGCAATTTACTGCACCCCAAAACGGTGCTCAAGGGCGGCGTATTATCTGAGGAATGTGGCGCTTTGATGACCCGCTTTTTTGCAAATAAACGGGGATAACTTGACAAAGTATTGAACAAAACTTAACCTTTGAATGTTATATTTGCTCAAGCTTCTTTTTTAAGAAAAAAAGAGAAGTAAAACAGAAAATAAATTTTAAACTTAAATCATAAATAGTATGGCTTTTGAATTACCTGCGTTACACTACGCAACAGATGCATTAGAACCGCATATCGATAAACAAACCATGGAAATACACCATGGCAAACACCACCAGGCTTATGTAACCAATCTGAACAAAGCACTGGAAGGTAAACCAGAGGCAACACACAGCATTGAAGACATCATCAAAAATATAGATAAATTTCCCGCAGCAGTTAGAAATAACGGTGGAGGTCATTACAACCACTCTTTATTCTGGGAAGTGATCGGACCAAATAAAGGTGGGGAACCTACAGGTGCTTTAGCTGATGCCATCAAAGCTGCTTTTGGTTCTTTTGCTGATTTCAAAACTAAATTTGCAGAAGCTGGAGCGACCCGTTTTGGTTCAGGCTGGGCCTGGTTAAGCGTTGGTGCTGATAAAAAACTGGTTGTTTCTTCAACCCCAAATCAGGATAACCCTTTAATGCCTGTTGCTGAAGTAAAAGGCACGCCGATCCTGGGCATGGATGTTTGGGAACACGCTTACTACTTAAAATATCAAAACAGACGCCCTGACTACATTGCTGCTTTCTGGAATGTAGTGAACTGGGACGCTGTGTCAGACCGTTTCAAAAAAGCGACAGCTTAATCCAAACGATCCGTACAAAAGCAAAAAGGGCTGTAAGACAAACTTACAGCCCTTTTTTATACCTTTGCACTTATGATTGATGTATTTCTAAAAAAAGGCAAAGAAAAAGCTGCTGTGCAACGTCACCCCTGGATCTTTTCAGGCGCTATTGAAAAAATAAAGGGCAGTCCCGAAAATGGCGAAGTGATCAAAGTTTTGGCGGCAGACAAAGAATTTCTTGCTTATGGATACTACAATGCACAATCCAGAGTAGCGATAAGGTTATTGGAATGGGATGAAAATGTACATATTGATAAAGCTTGGTATCAGCAGAAACTGCAAAACGCCATCTCTGCCCGTCAACACGTATTAAAAAACGGAGAAACCAATACCTGTAGGCTGGTTTTTAGCGAAGCCGACTTTCTTCCAGGTCTGATTGTAGATCAGTATGCAGATTTTCTTTCCCTTCAGATCCTCAGTGCAGGCATTGAAAAGGCAAAAGAAGACATCATTGACATTCTGAAAAAAGAACTACATCCTAAAGGTATTTTTGATAAAAGTGATGCAGGAGCCAGGGCCCACGAAAACCTGGAACTTAATCCCGGCTTACTTTGGGGAGAAACCCCTCCTGAGTTCATAGAGGTCTCAGAAAATGGCATACGCTACCACATTAACATTGCAGAAGGGCAAAAATCAGGTTTTTATTGTGACCAGCGGGACAACCGTCGCATCCTGGCCGAGTACACAACTGGAAAAAATGTCCTGGATTGCTTTTGCTACAGTGGCGGTTTTACGCTCAATAGCCTTGCAATGGGCGCTGCTAAAGTCACCAGCGTAGACAGTTCGGCCCTGGCCATAGAAACCCTTAAACACAATATTGTACTCAATAACTTTGAGACCCACAGGCAACAGAGCATACAGTCTGATGTCAATAAACAACTAAGGACATTTAAAGAAAACGGCCAAAAATTCGATGTCGTGGTGCTGGATCCGCCTAAATATGCCCCTTCCAGATCTGCTTTAGACCGCGCAGCAAGAGCCTATAAGGACTTGAACAGACTGGGCATGCTGCTGCTT
Organism: Pedobacter nutrimenti; assembly: GCF_003208655.1. Lineage (GTDB taxonomy): Bacteria > Bacteroidota > Bacteroidia > Sphingobacteriales > Sphingobacteriaceae > Pedobacter > Pedobacter nutrimenti. Next base: position 295,140 of record NZ_QKLU01000002.1, read on the forward strand.
GAAAAAGGGGGCCTGCTGGCGACATATTCCTGTTCAGGAGCCGTTGACATCGAAACGTTTAAACAAATTATTGCCTGGGCCGCACTCGATGCAGGAAAAGAGGTCCAGATTCTAAAACAGTTTAACCAGCCCGAAGACCATCCCGTAAGGCTTTCTTTTCCAGAGGGAGAATACCTTAAAGGATTGTTGTTAAGGGTACTTTAGACGCGTTCTGATCCCTCTTCTGAAGGAAGCCGGTCATACTCGCCCTTTAAGGCATAATAGCCAAAAATAACCAGCCCTGTGCTGATGGGAATAAAGATCAGCAAAATAATTCCCCACTGCAGGGCGGTATTGGTTTTTGCCGCGCCTTCAGCGGCAAGCCCGATTTTTTCGATGGCCTGCAAAGACATCAGTATAATGGCGCAGGGTCCGAGCAATATCCAGAAAAGTCCTAATATTCTTTTTAATACGTTCATCATCATTTCTTTTAACCGGCCTCAGTATGTTCCGGTTTTTTATTGGATAAATAAATTGTTCCTATTACAAAACTCAGTGCGGCAACTCCAATGGGATACCATAGTCCCGATAAAGGAGAGGCCCCCGGAAAACTGGCAATTAGGGTCGCAATAAAAGGCACCAGCCCCCCAAAAACACCATTACCGACGTGATAAGGCAAAGACATGGAGGTATAACGGATTTTGGCTGGAAACAATTCAACCAGAAAAGCGGCAATCGGACCGTATACCATAGTGACCAGCAGAATCTGGAAAAAGATCAGTCCAACGAACTTCCAAAAAACAGCTCTGTTGAGTTTTTTATCTTTAAGAACTTCAGGCTGGAAATAAACCGCTTTTGCCGGATCAGCATATTTTATCTGAGACTGAATTTTAGTATAAACTGTAGCATTCTTCAAAGCAACTTGTCTGGACTCACTGATCAGGCTATCCTGGCCATTTTCCATCAGCATTGATGTTCTTACTGGTGCTGAAACCGATTTGATGTCTTTTTGTTCTACCCTGCTTAGGTCACTATCTTCCAGAAAAACCTGATAAATCGGCCGGTAAAAAATGACACCGAGCAGCATTCCGCCCAGCATGATCCATTTACGGCCAACCCGGTCACTCCAGGCGCCAAAAATCACAAAAAAAGGCGTTGCAAAAGCAATTCCCCATAAAAGGATGTATCTGGAGTCGTTAAAATCAAGCTTACAGGTGTTTTCAAGAAATGACTGGGCATAAAACTGTCCCGTATACCAGATGACCCCCTGCCCCATCGTTGCTCCAAATAAGGCCAGTAAAACCATTTTAAAATTCGCTTTATGGTTAAAGCTTTCTTTTAGAGGGTTCTTTGAAACCTTTCCTTCGGACTTCAGCTTACTAAATACGGGTGATTCCTGCATTTTCATCCGTATATATATAGAAACCCCCACCAGGAGGATAGAAAGCAGAAAAGGGATCCTCCAGCCCCAGCTGGCGAAATCGGCTGCGCCCAGAAAATTCTTAGTAAGCACAATAACCCCAAGCGACAAGAACAAACCACCTGTTGCTGTGGTTTGAATCCAGCTGGTAAAAAAGCCTCTTTTATGAACAGGGGCATGTTCGGCTACGTAAGTAGCCGCCCCTCCATACTCTCCACCAAGCGCCAAACCCTGCACCAGGCGTAAAATCAGCACTAAAACAGGTGCCGCATAACCGATGGTAGAATAAGAGGGGATCAGTCCGATTAAAAAAGTAGATCCGCCCATCAGCACCAGGGTCAGCAAAAAAGTATATTTTCTGCCAATTAAATCACCCAGGCGCCCGAAAACCAGCGCCCCAAATGGCCGGACAATAAAGCCTGCAGCAAATATGGCCAGGGTATTGATCAGCGCAGATGCGCCTGTATCCTGGGGGAATAATTTGGATCCGATAATACTGGCCAGACTTCCGAAAATGTAAAAATCGTACCATTCAATCAATGTGCCCAACGAGGAAGCACCAATAACTTTAAAAATACTGTTCTCTTTGGTTTCCAGGGGCATGCCGCGTTAAAAATATTTGGTTACTAAAAATAAACATAGCAAATGTTTTCCACATAGGCACACTGGATTAATTAAAAGTATAAAAAAATAAATTTCCCAGCCAGGGAAAGAAAAAGAACAATTGTTCGTAAATTAAACTTACAAAAACCTATTTATGCTCATTGGAAAAAACATCAAGCTCAGCAGGATCCTCATCAATACCTGGCAGGTAGACATCATTATGATCGTTTCCTGTTCTATTACGTATTTTGCCAGAGAATTTCTTATTACACACAATCTGGATATTCCTGCCATTATTCCAGGGGTCTTGGGGACCGCCATCGCATTTTTTATTGGTTTCAACAATAATCAGGCTTATGACCGCTGGTGGGAAGCCAGAAAAATATGGGGCTCACTGGTCAATGATTCCCGTTCCTGGGCCAGAAGCCTATTGAGTTATGTAGAAGAAAACGCAGAAACCAAAGAACTGGTACGGAAAATGATCTGTCAGCACATTGCTTTTCTGTACACCCTTAAAGGTGCTTTACGCAATTACGACGACAAGATTTACACAAAATACCTGAGCATCCAGGAACTGGAAGAAATCGGCAAACAAAGCAATCAACACAATGCCATTTTAAATATTCAGTCCAGGGAACTTCAACTGCTTTCCAAAAAAGGCTATATAGACGGTTTTCGTTTCATACAGCTGAACCAGCTGCTGGTCAATTTCACGGACCACATGGGCCGTTCAGAACGGATCAAGAACACGGTGTTCCCCACAACTTATTCTTACCTTACCAAGGTGTTTATATGGCTTTTTGTGGTTTCTATTACCCTGGTCATTAGTCCTTACCTGGAATATTGGTCCATTTTTATTGGCTGGCTGGTGGGTTTTGTATTCGTGTCTACACAAATTAACGGGATGAGCCTGATCAATCCTTTTGAAAATAATTCTGCAGCCATCCCGCTCAACCAGATCACCAGAACCATAGAAATTAACCTCCTGGAAATGCTGGGCGAAACCGACATTCCGGCACCAGTAAAACCAGTAAATGAGGAATATGTCCTATAAAAACAGCTATTGCTCTTCCCGGAAATAAACTTTGTAATAGTTCATAGACTTATCGTCATCGAAACCTTTTTCGATCAGTTCTTTATCTCCGTGAATATAGATGTGAAAATTCTTGTCCAGCTTTAAGACACTTTTATAGTCCCGCGCCTGTTTTTTAACGGCCGCCCCTGAAATATCAAAGGTATCTGGTATCGGGCTGTCAAATTCCTCTTCATAGCTCTTTTTATAGCTTTTAAAGGACTCTATTCCCTCCGCGTTGGCAATGACCTCATTGGAAAATTCATCGATGTCAAAACTCTCCTTTTCCTTAAAGTATTTAATGGACTTGTTCAGCAGGTCAATCTTATCTGCTTTTGAAATGTCAAAGTCTTCATCGAGTTTTTGGGTTACAAAACTTTTATAGACCCCAAGCACATTATTCGTCTGGTTGTAATTGTCGTTTCTGATTTTCAGTTTTAAAAATTCATCCTTCCAGTAAACGGCTTCTGCGCTGCGATTGGTTTGATCGATCACGGCAACTTTATAGCCTTGTTCTTTTTCAGTATTAAAGATCAGGCAGCCTTTATCCAGCTTGGAGATGTTTATGGCTTCCTGTTCGTAACTGACATTAAATCCGCTGTTTTCAGGATAGACCTTCAGATAGGTTTCTTTGGTTTCAGATTTAAAAATACCAATGGCATCCTGCAATTCTCCCTCAATCTGTACATTTTCGAAATACACGACGTACAATTCCCCAGATTTGATTTTGGGGTGATTGGAAATTTCATACAGGTATTTGGCCAGTTGCTGGCTGTTTTCATGAAAATGCTCTCCTTTTTCAAAAATGGCTTCCGCAAAGTGATAGGCTTCGTTCAGATTTAAATCTTCATTGGGATGAAAAAACCTATAAATCTCGTTTACTTTGGCATAAGGACCCAGAAAGTACTGCAACAAAAGGTTTTTTAATTGTTCATCCTGAATCACCAGGGACTGATCGGAAAGCACATAAAACTCATCCTCAGATTTATTACCAATTCTGTGTATGGAAAGTTCTGCCAGCGAAGCTTCGAAAAAAGAGATCATAATGTCATTTACCTAAAAAAATGAAGGCAAAAGTACCTTTTATGATTCAGAAACCGTAATGGAAATTTACACCTTCTTCTCGGATTTCTTTTTCATCCTGAGGTTCAGCATTTCTACCAGAACAGAGAAAGCCATCGCAAAATAAATATATCCTTTAGGAATATGCTGGTCAAGGCCTTCTGCCAGCAGGGAAACACCAATCAACAACAGAAAAGACAAGGCCAGCATTTTAACGGTCGGGTGCTTATTGACAAAATTACTGATTGCACCCGAAGACACCATCATAATGATCACGGCAATAATTACAGCAGCGATCATAATTTCCACATGATCGGCCATACCAACGGCCGTAATTACAGAATCCAGAGAAAACACAATATCCAGCAACAGAATCTGTACAATAACCCCACTAAAAGTATAAGCTTTTGCACCAGCCCCCCCTTCTTCTTCCCCCTCCAGTTTAAGGTGAATTTCATGCGTGCTTTTATAAATCAGGAACAATCCGCCTACAATTAAAATCAAATCCCTGCCAGAAATGGCTAGTTTTTCCAGCCAGTCTTTATCCTCTACACTCAACCAGTTGCCTATATTAAATAATGTTGAAGTAAGGGTCATTACCCAGCTCAGCGAAAGCAATAGCAGCACCCTGGTGATCATGGCAAGGCCCAGTCCCAATTGCCGCGCTTTTTTTTGTTTTTCTTCTGGTAACTTAGAAGACAGAATGGAAATAAAAATGATGTTGTCAATCCCTAAAACAATTTCCAGGACAGTCAAAGTAATCAGAGAGATCCAGGCAGCAGGGTTATTTAATATTTCCATAGTAGGGTTTTCTGCCAGCTAAGATAAAAAAAAAGCCTGCTGATTTCATCAGCAAGCCCATTGTATTTGGTTTATTTATTTTTATCTGAAAGTGACTGAACCATAGTCTGATTTAACCCTTACGCGGTTATTACCTCCATTGCCAATCTTTCCCGAATAACTTTTCTCTGTAGATTCATCATCTTTACTGGTCAGCCTGGCGGTTACCCCTTTTCCATATCTGAAAGATGCATAACTGGTTCTTACATCCAGGTCCCCATTGTATTTATCCGAAAATTCCATTCCCATAGTTACGTACTGTCCGTCAATATTTAAAGACCTTACACCTTCAGTGACCTTGCCAATACTGAGCCTGTCATATTGCATGTCAAAGGTACCGTCCCCCCAAAGGGTACCAATATTAACCCCAGTATACTGGGTCCTGAGGTTAATGCTCCCCAGGCTACCGATATCCAGGCTGCCATACTGTTGCTTAATTGTCGTTGCTCCCTTTTTAATGGATTGAATATTTACTTTTGAATATTGTACATCCAGATTAAGATTAGCAACAGAACCAATAGTCAGACCAGATCCGTATTGCTGTTTGATCAGGGCATCCTCTTTAATATTGGTGATGTTCACCGATACATACTGGGCATTAAGGTTCAGGCTTCCAACTGTACCAATGATCAAGCCACTGCCATACTGATGTTTTACCGTTGCTTTATTCAGTTCTTCAATGGTACTTTTGCCATATTGTACAGCAACATAATTGTTATTGCTGGATAAATTTCCTGCTTTAAAATTGCCATACTGTAATTTCATGGAGAGTGCCCCGCTATGATCTCCCATTTCGACATTACCATACTGCATCACCATGCTCAATGCATTGGAAGAAGGCATATAAACAACGTAGTTTACTTTTACTTCTTTACGGCCTCTTTTTCCATTTCTGAACCAACTGCCCCAGCTTTTGTTTTCTTCTCCGATCCGGGTCCTGAAAGAAGCAACATCTCCTTGTTTATCAGCCTCAATACTTACTGCTTCCAGTAACTTCTGAACCTCCGATTCACTGTCACTATAGGCTTTGATGTCCACATCTACCTTTACTTCTCTTTTATCCCAGTTTTTGATCAGGATCGTACCATACTGATTACTCAGGCTTACTCTATCAGAAGCACTCAGGGGAAAACTTTTACTAAACGACTTAGACCTGACCGCATCATCAGCATCATTCTGCTGTCTGCGGGAAAGGCTGTCGGGCCCAGGGACTGCTGCAGTACTCAACTGGCTTGTCAGCAGGATCAGACCTGCCAGACAAAAAAACATCCTTCTCATATTTTATTCTCTTTTTTATATTGGTTCACCTGATTAATAATATTCAGTTGCTGAGTAATCAGTTGCAATTGCAATTCAAGATTTTTAACCATTGCTTTGCCAACCAGATTTTGATTCGGGCTGCTTGAAAACTCTTGTTTCAGCTTTTGATAATCTGAATCCATCTTTTCCATATCACTTTTAAATTTATTAAAAAGTGCAGGATTTGCTTTGGCCAAAACCTCCAGACTGTCTTTCTTTTCTTCAATCAGACTTGAAAAGCGCACCTGTCTTTTCATGTAATCAGGATTTACATCTGCAATGGTGGGGTTTGTTGCTCTTCCCATATTGAAAAACATATAGGTAATCCCCAGCATCAGCACCAGCGAGGCTGCTACTCCAATCCAAAGGGTCCTTCTCAAAGGCCTGACTGTTTTTTTCTGATCCAGGCCAGCCTCAATTCTTTCCCATAAATACCCTGGTGGCTCTTTAATATCAAAAGCCTTTTTGTTTTCTCTGATGTAATCTTCTAATTTTCTGCTCATCTTGATCTCCTTTCTGTTGCCATTAAGCTCTGTAATTTTAATTTTGCTCTTCTATATTGTGTACGGGAAGTGACTTCCGATATTTTCAGGATATGTGCAATTTCTTCATGGTCGTATCCTTCCAGCAGGTAAAGGCTAATCACCACCCTGTAACCATCGGGCAGTTGCTGGATGGCCTTGCGGATTTCCTCCACCTGTAATTGCATATCTTCCTCATCTGTTTCTTCTTCCTCAACTACGTCAACCTCATCTGTGCTCACAAACTCCACCTTCCTTTTTCGCAGATAATTAATCGACTTATTGATCACAATCTGTTTTAGCCATAAGCCAAAAGTCGTATCCCCCCTAAAATCGGCGATCCGGTTAAAGGCTTCTAAAAATGCTTCCTGCAGGACATCTTCTGCCTCTGCAACATGGCTTAAAATCCGCAGCGATACATTGTACATTGCCTTAGCGTACAATTTGTACAACTCAAACTGCGCTTTGCGGCTTCCTTGCCGACAGTCCTGCACCAATGAAAGGTGTTTATCTATATATACAGTTTCCAATATCGTTGAATTCGTCTATATGACAATCAAAGTTCAGAAACGTTGCATGTATATGAAAAATAAATGAATATTTTTACGGCCTAATTATTTACAATCATGTTAAGAACAACAACTTGCGGCGCTTTAACGATTAAAAATCTTGGAGAAAACGCAGTCCTGTGCGGCTGGGTGCAGAAATCAAGAGACCTTGGAGGAATGACCTTCATTGATATCCGGGACAGGTATGGGATTACCCAGTTGGTTTTTAATATGGATGATAACCGTGAATTGTGTGAAGCTGCCCGCAACCTGGGCAGGGAATTTGTCATCAAAGCAACAGGAACCGTTGTAGAACGTTCCAATAAAAACTCAAAAATACCAACCGGTGATATTGAGATTAAAATAACGGCCCTTGAAATACTCAATGCAGCAAAACTGCCTCCTTTTCTGATCGATGATGAAACCGATGGCGGTGATGACCTGAGGATGAAATACAGGTACCTGGATTTACGCAGGAACCCGGTCAGGAACAATATGGTCCTGCGCCATAAAATGGCCCAGGCCGTAAGACGTTATCTGGATGCCCAGGATTTTATAGAAGTAGAAACACCTGTTCTGATCAAATCCACTCCTGAAGGAGCCAGGGATTTCGTTGTCCCAAGCAGGATGAATGCCGGAGAGTTTTATGCCCTTCCACAATCTCCACAAACCTTTAAGCAGCTTTTAATGGTCTCGGGTTTTGACCGCTATTTTCAGATCGTAAAATGTTTCAGGGATGAGGATTTACGGGCCGACAGACAACCTGAGTTTACCCAGATAGACTGTGAAATGTCTTTTATTGAACAGGAAGATATTTTAAACACCTTTGAGGGACTGATCCGGACTTTGTTTAAAGACATTAAAGGAATTGACCTGCCAGCCGTGCCAAGAATGCAGTACGCCGACGCGATGAGACTTTACGGCTCAGACAAACCGGACACCCGTTTTGATATGCAGTTTGTAGAACTCAATCACCTGGTAAAAGATAAGGGTTTCCCTGTATTTGACCAGGCAGAGCTGATCATTGGCATCAATGCAAAAGGCTGTGCCGGTTATACACGTAAACAGGTCGATGAACTGACTGACTTCATCAAACGCCCTCAAATCGGCGCTACAGGATTAATCTACTGCCGTCACAATGAAGATGGAAGCCTGAAATCGTCGGTAGATAAATTTTTTACAGAAGAAGACCTTCAAAAATGGTCTGCAGCATTGAACAGCCAGCCCGGGGATTTGATCCTGATTATGGCAGGAGGTAAAGACAAAGTCAGAAAACAACTGAGTGAACTTCGCCTGGAAATGGGGAACCGTTTGGGCCTGAGAGACAAAAACACTTTCAGCGCGTTATGGGTCCTGGATTTCCCTTTGCTGGAGTGGGACGAAGAAAGTGGTAGATATCACGCTATGCACCACCCATTCACTTCTCCAAAGCCGGAAGACATTGCCTTGCTGGATAGTCAGCCAGGAGCGGTCAGAGCGAATGCTTATGATCTGGTCATTAACGGAACAGAAGTCGGTGGAGGCTCTATACGTATCCACGACAAAAGCCTGCAAGCCTTAATGCTTAAGCATTTGGGTTTCTCTGCTGAAGAAGCCCAGAAACAATTTGGCTTTTTAATGGATGCCTTTGAATACGGGGCTCCTCCACATGGTGGCATTGCTTTTGGTTTTGACCGCTTGTGCTCTATTTTTGCCGGACTGGACAGCATCCGGGATGTCATTGCTTTCCCAAAGAACAATTCAGGAAGAGATGTAATGATTGACAGTCCTGCGACCATTGACGATAAACAACTGGCCGAGCTGAATATTAAAACCACAGCCTAATTCGGGCATAAAAAAGGGGCATCAAATTGATGCCCCTTTTTTATTAATAGGTTTCGCTGTAAGGAGGAATACCATAGTCAACTTCCTCCACCTGCTTTTCTTTCTTTTTCTTTTTACTAAACCAGCCTTTTATAGAATTAAAAATCGCGGATAAATGCTCTGCATCCAGGGTCTTTCCAAACTTACTGGACGTTAGGCCGACCAGGGTCTTGGTCAAAAAACCAGAGCCCCGGAACAAAGTACTGTTCATTAGTATGGGCAATACCATAGACATCAGTTTGGAACTGATGTTCAGTTTGTCATCCATCTTAATAAAAGCAGAAGGGGTAGCATACTTTTTAATCAGCGAACCCAATGTAAACTGTTTTACGTACAATTTCGCATTCTGTTTCAGCTCAGAACCTTGCATTTTATATTCCGTGCGAAGTAAAAGTACCTGCTGCTGCAACTCTTCGAGGTTCTGTATATTATATCTTCTGCTCATCTTCCTTATCCGCTATTTTGTTAAAATATTTCCTGATTGAAAAGTTAATAATCGCCTTTTCAATATATTTATCCTTTGTAAAATATACAATTACAGCAAGGAGTATATAGATCAAAGAAACACAACCAAAGCCCCTGGTATAACTGCCCAGTAAATCGGATAAAAACAATGCAAGGGTTACTGTTCCAAACAAAAAGGCCAAAACAAAACAGATGATCACTGTTGCGCTGGTCACCAGATCTGCAAAAGTCCTGGAAACCTTCTCTACCATATACAACCGCGTATACTCTAAGCGGTTATCTATATAGTCTTTGGCATCTGAAAGAAGGTCTTCTATGTTTTTTTCTTTATTTTCCTGCATTACTTTCGGGGCTTAGGCATTTAATTATTTAGGCATGTTCTGTTTCGTCCGCATACTCCTCTTCCGGATTGAATTTATTTCTTACAGAACTTACGACTTTATCTTTCAGATTAGCCAGGTTATTGATTTCATCCGCTGCTTTATCCTTGATAGAATCCCCAAGGTCTTTCAAAGACTGACTTAATCTGTCCCTGGTATCGCTTCCTTTTTCAGGTGCAAATAATAAACCTAATGCCGCTCCTGCAGCTAAACCGGCCAGCAGCCCAATTAATACTTTTGAATTATCGTTCATGACATTAAAAATTTGTATAACATTAAAAAACTAAACCGAATAAGAAGCCTGTCTAAGATTAAAACCCTTGTTTTGGAGGAATTGTTTTAATTCTTTCCATTCTGTCCGCAGCCAAAGCACTTGTTTCATAGATTTTAATCAACAACATGAAATAAGATATCAGCAACGGGCCAAAGACAAGCCCCAGTATTCCAAACAGAGGTACACCAATAACTACGCCAATTACTGTAACAACAGGATGAATATTCCCAACTTTTTTGGCAATCATAAAGCGAAGGACATTGTCGATGTTAATGATGACGACAAAACCAAAGATCAGCATCGCCCACCCGGCAAAACTGTACCCATTGGCCAATTGTAACAGGGCCGCTGGAACAAATACAATCGGAGGTCCCAAAACCGGCACAAAACAGATAAATGCCGTGATTACTCCCCAAAACAAAGGATCGTTGTATCCCAATATCCAAAAAGAAAGCCCGAGTAAGGACCCCTGAACCAGGCAAATCAGTCCCTGCCCTACCACATTGGCATAGGTTGTATTTCTCATCTCCTGGCCAAACCGATAAACATTCTGGCTACGGAAAGGGGCATATTTAACCAGTGCAGCTTCGAATTTTTCATGCTCCAGCAGCATAAAATAAAGAAGAAAATACATCAGCAACAATCCGAATATAATGTTAAAAGCACCGGAAATAAGTGAGGGAAACAATTCTGTGGCCCAATCCCCGGCCTTATGTAAACCATCTTCTATCAGCTTCTGGATATTTGCACTGACATGGAACATATTTTTAAGCTTCAAAAGCACATCCTGACCATAAAGGTGCTCCTGCTGTAATTCCCCGATTTTAGAAATCACCATACTGCTCAATGCATAAAAGGGAAGGATAATCACCAGTATTGACACAAAAAGCAATAGAACTGCAGCCAGGCGCTTATTCCAGCCCTTTGTGACCAAATATATAAAGCCCGGCCTTAAAATCGTATACATAACCAGTGTACTCAGGATAGATCCGAATATTCCCTGTAAAGAATAGGCAATTAAACCGCCCAGGGCAATAATAATGACCAGTGTAATGTTATTCCTTTGTTTGTAGGAAAATAAGGACATAAAAGCTTTTAAGTATCTAAATTGATGGCTTTCATTTTATTGTACAATGTCTTACGATCAATGTTTAACATTTTAGCCGCTTTGGTTTTGTTAAAATTAACCTCACGGAGTACCTTCAAAATGGTATCGTATTCTGCTTCGAGAGCAGCATTTTTCAGGTCCTTAGGCTTTTCCGAACGGTTAAAGGACTGTTCCATTGCCGAGGCTTTGGCATAAGTTGAATTTTCCAACGGGAGTGCCTTCAGCTGAATCTCCTGCCCTTCTGTCAGTAAAGTTGCCCTTCTGACCACATTTTTCAGCTCTCTGACATTTCCTGGCCAGTTATAAGTCAAGAAACAATCTTCTACTTCGGCAGAAAAACCGGTTACATTTTTATGAAGTTCCTTGTTTGCAATTTCCAAAAAGGTCCTGGCAAAAACCAAAATGTCTTTTTCCCGCTGATTCAGTGGTGGCAAATGAATGGAAAACTCATTAAAACGATGATAAAGATCCTCTCTGAATTTACCATTTTGCATGGCCGTATTGAGATTTTCGTTTGTTGCAACAATGATTCTCACATCCAGTTCCATTTCTTTTGTACTTCCGATCCTTTTGATTTTTCTTTCCTGAACCGTACGCAAAAGCGCTGCCTGAATTTCATACGAAAGATTTCCAACCTCATCCAAAAAAAGGGTTCCGCCGTTGGCCATTTCAAAATGACCAATTTTAGTATACAATGCTCCTGTAAAAGAGCCTTTTTCATGACCAAAAAACTCACTGCCCGCAAGCTCCTTGGTAAGCGAACCACAATCCATAGCCACAAAAGGCTGATCTTTTCTTGGGCTGTTCAAATGGATGGCCAATGCAACGGATTCTTTTCCTGTCCCGCTTTCACCTGTTAGGATCACGCTGTAAGAAGTAGGGGCCACCAGCAGAATCTGTTTCATCAGTTCCCTGGACGCACTGCTTTGTCCAATGATAAAACTGCCATCAGAAACCAGGGTCTGCTTAATGGTTTTTTCCTTTACATCTTCTACCTCCGGATGACTTGGCCGGCTTTCGTTCAAAGCATATTGCGTTTCAATCGCTTTATTGATCGTGTTTAGAATTTCATCAGGATATAGCGGTTTGGTAATGTAGTCATAAGCACCTAACTTAATCAGCTCAACGGCAAGCTTAATATCGGAATAACCAGTGATAATGATCACACCTGTTTTGGGGTAACTTTCTTTTATTTTGATCAGCATCTCCCGGCCATCTGTATCGTCAAGCCTGTAATCACACAAAACCAGGTCATAACTTTCCTTTGACAGGCGCTCCATCGCCGAATTTCCAGTGGTAGAGGTACTCACACTAAAGCCATTCCGGCTTAAAAACTTAGAGAGCAATAAGCCGATATTTACTTCATCATCTATAATTAGAATTTTTCTCATAGTAGGTCAAAAGGGATGTATTTTTATTTCAACACCTGCTAAAATTCATTTAGAAATCAAACAGGCTTTAAATATATAAAAATATTTTTGTTGGGCAATATTTTCTACACTTTTAACCTGAATTTTCTTTAACAACACATACAAGATAATTCATTTAACCCAAAGGTTCTATTTTCCACCAAAAACAGGTTTTCTTTTCTCTAAAAAAGCAGAAACCCCCTCTTTAAAATCAGACGTATTGAAGCAATTGCCAAATTCACGGATTTCTGTTTCAAACCCAGATTTTCCGGTCCCTGAAGCATTGACTGCCTTTATCGCAGCCGCCAAGGCCAAAGGAGCCCTTTGTTTAATTTTTTCAAGCATTTCAAGGGATTTAGGAATCAGTTCCTGCGGCTCGACGACATGATTCACCAGTCCGATGGCCAATGCCCGCTCCGCACTGATCATATCGGCTGTCATGATCATCTCCAGGGCAATCCCTTTTCCGACAAGCCCGGCAAGACGTTGTGTGCCCCCATAACCCGGGATCAGTCCCAGGGTCACCTCAGGAAGCCCCAGCCGGGCATTTGCAGAAGCAATGCGGATGTGGCAGGCCATGGCCAGTTCCAGTCCCCCGCCCAGGGCAAAACCATTAATAGCGGCAACAACTGGTTTAGGACAATTTTCAATGGCATTAAACACCGTATTTTGACCGTTTGCAGCAAGTTCTTCGCCCTGCACCCCATTAAAATCCGAGAATTCTGAAATGTCGGCACCCGCGACAAACGCTTTTTCTCCGGCACCGGTCAGCAATACAGCCTTAACTTCATCGCGCTCTGCTGCAAAAGCGATAACCTCGGCAAGTTCAGCCAAAGTCGCTTTATTCAGCGCGTTTAATTTTTGTTCCCTATTGATGGTCACCTTCAGGGTTTGACCCTGAAGCTCTGATAAAATATTCTGATAGGTCATAATTTAAAAATTTCTATGTTCTGTTACCCAGTTCTGTATATAACTTACAATGGTTGCCATGGTTGTCCCCGGCGCAAAAAGTGTTCCTACACCTTTTTCTTTCAATTGCAGCATATCTTTTTCAGGAATAATGCCTCCTCCGGTAAGTAAAACGTTGTTGAGTCCTTTTTCTTTCATGACATCCATAATTTTTGGAAAAACAGTCATGTGAGCTCCCGACAATATAGAAATACCAATAGCGTCCACATCCTCCTGCAGCGCGGTGTTCACGACCATTTCAGGTGTCTGTCTCAGGCCAGTATAGATCACTTCCATGCCGGCATCCCTTAAGGAGGTTGCAATCACTTTTGCGCCTCTGTCATGACCATCAAGCCCAACTTTAGCAACCAAAACACGTATTGGTCTCTTTAGTGTATTACTCATAAATTAACGAATTGTAGGGAGTAAAAGTAATTAAATTAGCTGTTTTTATGTTAACTTTGAAATCTAAATTTACAGTTTTTATGAGTGAGGAAAGATCATTGAACTTTATTGAAGAGATCATTGAAAACGATTTAAACAGTGGAAAATACAAAACTTTAGTGACCCGTTTTCCACCGGAACCCAACGGCTATCTGCATATTGGGCACGCCAAAGCCATCTGCCTGAATTTTGGACTGACCCAGAAATATGGAGGTTATACCAATTTAAGATTTGACGACACCAATCCGGTTACAGAAAAAACCGAATATGTGAACAGTCAGCAGGAAGATATCAAATGGCTGGGTTTTCAATGGAAAAATGAACTCTATACTTCAGATTACTTTGATACCCTTTATGATTTTGCTGTTAAACTTATTGAAAAAGACCTGGCTTATGTAGACCACAGTACTGCGGACGAAATTGCAGCAATGAAAGGAACACCGACAGAGCCTGGAAAAAATAACAGTTACCGTTCACGCAGCATCCAGGAAAACCTGGACCTGTTCATGCGCATGAAAAACGGAGAGTTTGCAGACGGAGTTTGTACACTAAGGGCTAAAATTGATATGGCCCACACCAATATGCTCATGCGCGACCCGATTATTTATCGCATCAAACATGCGCATCACCACCGTACAGGTGATAAATGGTGCATTTATCCAATGTACGACTTTGCCCACGGACAAAGCGACAGTATTGAAGAAATCACCCATTCCATCTGTACACTGGAATATGTATCACACCGCGAGTTGTACGATTGGTTTATTGAAAAACTGGAAATTTTCCCTTCCCATCAATATGAGTTTGCCCGTTTGAACCTCAATTATACGGTGATGAGTAAGAGAAAACTCCTGCAACTGGTAAACCAGGGTGTAGTCAGTGGCTGGGACGATCCCCGCATGCCCACCATTAGCGGCTTAAGGCGCAGGGGCTATACGCCTGAAAGCATCCGTGAGTTCTGTGATCGGATTGGGATTGCAAAAAGGGACAACCTGATTGAACTCAGTTTGCTGGAATTTTGCGTGCGGGAGCACCTCAACAAAACCGCCAACCGGGTAATGGCTGTTTTAGATCCCATCAAAATGGTCATTAGCAATTACCCTGAAGGTCAGAGTGAAACCTTGTACGGAGAAAATAATCCTGAAGCAGAAGACAAAGGCGGAAGCAGGGAAATTCCTTTCAGCAAAACCCTTTGGATAGAGCGGGAGGACTTCATGGAAGTTCCTGCAAAAAAATGGTTCAGACTTGCTCCGGGTGCCATGGTTAGGCTTAAACACGCTTACATTGTTAAATGTGAGGATTTTGTGAAAGATGTCGAAGGGAACGTGACTGAAATTCATTGCAGTTATATCCCTGAGTCCAAAAGCGGCGAAGATGTGAGCGGGATTAATGTCAAAGGAACCATTCACTGGGTAAGTGCGGCCCATGCAAAAACTGCAGAGATCAGAATGTATGACCGCCTCTTCAGTGTAGAATCACCGGACGCAGAAGAAGGTGATTTCAAAGATTACCTCAATCCGGGCAGTATGGAAGTGATTAAAAATGCCTATATAGAACCTTATCTTGCCAGCGCAGACCTTTCTTCAAGATACCAGTTTATCCGTAAGGGATACTATTGTCTGGACAAGGACTCCACGGCCCAGCACCTGATCTTTAACAGGACCGTTGGCCTAAAAGATGCCTGGGCAAAAGGAAACAAATAAAAAAAGCCCTCCGGAAAATTCCGGAGGGCTTTTTTTATTATAAATACTTCGCGTAAACGTTATACAAAATCAGCTTGTCCGCCGGCGTGAGTTTAGGACTGATGTCCGTCTGAACAAAATGTCTTTTAAAAGCAGTTATTGCTGCCCCAAGGTCGCTTGTATCATAGCCAATCAGTTTGAGGGCAAGTTCGCCGTTAAAATCTGCGGGTGGCAACATTAACACATCGTCATACCAATAGCCAAAGCCTTTTTCGGCCAGCTTTTTCCAGGGAAACTTATTGGGATCCGGCTTCCTTTTGGGTGCAATATCTGCATGTCCAATGAAATTTGCCCTTGGAATATTGTATTTCTTTTTCAAGGTCGCCAATAATGCACACAAACTATTGATTTGCGCATCAGAGAAAGCTTCATCGCCGTTATTGTCCAATTCAATCCCTATGGAAGAAGAATTCAGATCCGTATCCTTACCCCAGCGCGCTACACCTGCGTGGTTGGCCCGAAGGTAATCATTAACCATTTGAACCACTTTTCCGTCCCTGCTCACCACATAATGTGCACTTACCTGCGTTCTGGTGAGGGTAAAAGTTTTAATTGTTTCATCCAGAGAATGCTGGGCGGTATGGTGAATAATTACAAAATTTGGTTTGCGGATCCCAAAATTAACAGTCCCGATAAAACTTTGCAGGTCTTCATTTAAAGAGTCTATTTTCTGGTTAAGCGGCGGAAAAGCTTCTATGGTTTGGGCAAAAGATTTCGCCTGTTGCTTGTAAACCTTGTTGGTACTTGCATATTTACTGGAAGAACAGGCACTCAGGGCTATAGCCGTAAGTCCATACAATAAGGACCTGACCGAAAAATTTTGAACTGACATTTTTTATGTTTTAGTAAACTGTGAAATTAACCAATATTTATTTGTGCCCTGTATTTTTTTACTAATTTAGTTGCGTCCTTATTGTGCCCGAATCTATTCGGCCCTAAGATCAGTTAAACAATTATTCATTGAAACTGCAGAAAACCCGGACGTTTCCCTGCAGGATCATAAAAAGACAACAGCTCAGATGAAGAACATCAAAAAGGCAGCTCATCTACTCATTGGCTGCGCAATGGCTGCAGGCATCAGCTCCTGTACCGGAAGCAATACCAATAGCGGCAACACTTCAACGGCCAAGACCAATACCTCCCCCGACAGTCTGCAGGACTATGTGAATCATCGCATTAATATTTACGAAACCGTAAAGTTAACCACAAATTTAAATGAGCTCAGCGTAAATGAGCGAAAAATACTTCCTTTGTTGATCCAGGCCGCACAGATCATGGATGAGTTGTTCTGGAAACAGACCTATCCGGAAAGGGATAGCCTGCTCAACACCATCCGGGATGAAAAAACCAAATCTTTTGTAAGGATCAATTACGGCCCCTGGGACCGGTTAAATGGCGATAAACCTTTTGTTGCGGGTATAGGCCCAAAACCGGAAGGAGCAACATTTTACCCTGCCGGAATGACAAAGGAAAGCATAGAGAAAGCAGACCTGAAAGATAAATTTAATGCCTATTCGGTGATCCGGAAAGATGCCTCCGGAAAACTCAATGTTGTGCCTTATCATGTATTATTTGCGACCGAACTTCAACAGGCCTCCAGTTTATTGAAACAGGCCGCATTGCTTGCAGACGACCCTGGATTAAAGAAATACCTGAACCTTCGCTCTGAAGCCCTGGTAACTGACAATTATACCGCCAGTGATTACGCCTGGCTGGACATGAAAAACAATGGACTGGACATCATTATTGGTCCGATTGAAAATTACGAGGATAAGATGTTCAATGCCAGAACATCTTATGAATCTTACGTTCTGGTAAAAGATAAGGTCTGGAGCAAGCGCCTGGCTAAATATGTTAGCCTGTTACCTGAACTTCAGAAAGGGCTCCCT
The DNA here is from genome assembly GCF_003208655.1 of Pedobacter nutrimenti. GTDB lineage: Bacteria > Bacteroidota > Bacteroidia > Sphingobacteriales > Sphingobacteriaceae > Pedobacter > Pedobacter nutrimenti. The sequence goes on from NZ_QKLU01000002.1 coordinate 313,006, forward strand.
GTAGCAGAAAAGTACAAGAAGGAAGCGCCTGGTACAGACAGCGAACTGAATGCCTATGATGTGGTGTATTATGCAGGAGACTGTAATGCCGGATCAAAAACCATTGCGGTGAATCTTCCAAATGACGAAATCATCCAGCAAAAAAAAGGAACCCGCCGTTCGCAGTTAAAAAATGCAATGAAGGCAAAATTTGATAAGATCCTGTTGCCAATAGCAAAAGAACTCATTGACAAAGACCAACAACAATACATTAAGTTTGACGCTTTCTTTTCGAACGTTATGTTCCATGAAGTTGCCCATGGTTTGGGGATTAAAAAAACCATTTCGGGAAAAGGTTTTGTAAAAGAAGCCCTGAAAGAACAATATTCCTGGCTGGAAGAAGGCAAAGCCGACATTCTGGGTCTTTACATGGTAACCGGGCTGCTTAAAAAAGGAGAACTGACCGGGGACATCAAAGACTTCTACACCACTTTTATGGCCGGTATTCTTCGTTCCGTCCGTTTTGGTGCTTCCAGTGCACATGGAAAGGCAAATATGCAGTGCTTTAATTATTTCAAAGAAAAGGGCGCTTTCATCAGAACCTCTGAAGGAACTTACAAAGTAGATTTTGACAAATTTGCAACAGCCATGAACGGGTTGAGTAACCTGATCATCACCCTTCAAGGTAATGGAGATTATAATGCGGTTGCCAAGGTCCAAAAAGAAAAAGCCCTTATACCTGCAGAATTACAATCCGACCTGGACAAATTAAGTAAAAAAGGAATTCCTGTTGATATTCTGTTTGAACAAGGTGCCGATGTTCTGGGCGTAAAATAACACAAAAAAGCAAACGCAGCAAAGCCCTGGTCTTCAAAAAGATCAGGGCTTTTTACTTTAAACACTCAGCAGGTACAGTCCCCGGAAAATATTTTTCCTGTAACTTTTCTTTTCTTCTGTCGTCTTATCTTCAGAAACAACAGTATTCCGGTTTCATTCTAAATCACCTTATCGAAAAAATCAGGAAAGTGTATTTATATGCTCACGGGAATCCTTTTGTCAAAAAACACCAACAAACATGAAAACACTTTACACGACACTTATTCTCTTTTTCTTCTTTTGTGGGGCCATTAAAGCGCAAGAGCAGAACATAGCGGGGAACATCAGCGGGACCATTAAAGACCAGCAACAAAAAAGCATGGACTATGTAACTGTCGCTTTGTTCCGCCAGGCCGATTCTGCATTGGTTAAAACCGCCTTAACCAATGAACAGGGCAAATTTCAGTTTAGTCAGCTTAAAGCCGGAAATTATTATCTGAAAGCCAATATGATGGGCTATGATATGCTTAGAACCAAGGCCTTAACGATTGACGAAAACCACCAGCAAATCAGCCTGAACAACCTGCAATTGGTATCTCAGAGCAAATCCCTGCAGGAAGTCAGTATCGTAAAAGCAAAACCTCTTCTGGAAAGAAAGCTTGACAAAACCGTAATGAATGTAGAGAGCAGCAGCATTATGACCGGATCAACGGCTTTAGAAGTTCTTCAGAAAGCCCCGGGGGTCAGTGTAGACCAGAATGACAAAATATCTATGCAGGGAAAACAGGGCGTATTGATTCAGATTGATGGAAAACAAACTTATATGAGTATGACCGATGTCACCAATATGCTCAGGAGTATGCCCAGTTCACAAATCGAAACCATTGAGCTGATCACCAATCCATCGGCTAAATATGATGCATCCGGTAATTCAGGGATCATTAACATCAAAACCAAAAAACAGAAAAACGGAGGGACCAATGGCAGCCTGAACCTGGGGGCCGGACAAGGACGTTATTTCAGGGGAAATGCGGGCCTTAACCTCAACCACCGGACCGAACACTTCAACGTATATGGAAACTACAACTACAGCAGCTCAAAACGCTTCCAGGAAACCACCATTAACCGCATATCTTCCAGCCAGGGAACTGATACTTATTTTGCACAAACCGGAAACTCGATCAACAACAATAAGAACAACAACTTTAAGGCCGGCATTGACTACTTTATAGATAAAAAGAACACTATTGGCCTACTTTTTACCGGCTATGTCAACAACGGCATCCAAACCTTTGAAAACAAAACCAATATAGGGTCTTCTTTTGTTAAACCCGATTCTTCGCTGTTTTCCGACAATTCCTTTAAAAACCATTATCAGAACCTGGCCTATAACTTAAATTACAAATCCATTTTGGATACTTCCGGTCAGGAGATTACTGTCGATCTGGACTATTCCAAATACAAAGGCGACCAGGATGCCAATTATATAAACCGGCATTTGCTTCCCAATGGTATGGAACTGCGGCCAACGACTTTTATGAAAAATCAATCTCCTTCAAATATAGATGTCAAAGCCTTTAAAACAGATTACACCCTGCCCCTGAGCAAAACGTTAAAACTAGAGGCCGGGCTCAAGAGCAGTTGGGTAAAAACAGACAATAATTTCATTTATCAGGATGAATTTAACGGAAAAGGAAGCAACCGCTTTGTTTATAAGGAAGATGTATATGCGGGTTATGTAAATTTGGGCAAAACGTTTAAACATACCAGTGTACAGGTTGGCCTTAGGGCAGAACAAACCCGTTCAGAGGGAAACTCTGTAGATAAAAACAAAATCAGCAAAAGGACCTATTTAGACTTTTTTCCAACCATTTTTATCAACCAGACCCTTTCCGAAAAACACAGCATTGGCATTTCCTATGGCCGACGTATCGACCGTCCGGAATACGATGCACTTAACCCTTTTATTTTTTACCTGGATCAATACACTTACAATCAAGGAAATGAATTTCTGAGACCACAGTATACTGACAATTACGAAATGAACTATACTTTCCTTCAAAAGTATTCTCTAAGTCTGAATTACAGCTATGTGAAAGACGCCATCATTCAGGCCATTCTTCCTGACAACAGCAAAAAATCCTTGTACCAAACCAACATCAACGTTAAAAAGAACACCAGTTTTAGCGCAAACCTGAATATACCTGTAGAAATTGCCAAATGGTGGCAAACCAACAACAACCTGAATGTTTTTCATCTGAATTTTCAGCAGCCCGATTTAAATGGGCAGGACCTGAACACCGGAAAAACTTCTTTCCAGTTTAAATCCCAGCATTCATTCATCATCAGAAAGGATTTGAGCGCAGAAATGAGCGCCAGTTACGAATCTCCTCTGGATTATGGAACACTCAGCCTCAAATCACGTTATGGATTGGATATTGGCTTCAGTAAATCTTTCATGAACAAAAAGGTAAATCTTAAAATGGCTTTAAGCGATGTATTTAATACGCAGATCACCAAACTAAGCAGTGCCTATCCTGGTTTGATCTATAACCTGGACCAAAAGAACGAAACCAGGGCAGCCAGGGTTACTTTGACTTACCGTTTTGGAAAAAACGAAATTAAACCAGCCAGAAGACGCTCTACCGGGGTAGAAGCTGAGGCGGGCAGAATGAAAAATTAAACGTGTTTGCTGACGATCTTTTCCAGCTCTTCTATATCAAAAGGCTTGGATAAATACCCATCCGCTCCAGCCTGTTCCGCCAATGACTTTACATCGTTGTTGGCGGAAAAATAGATGACCGGAATATGTTTTAAACCCTCATGACTTTTCAGTTTTCTGGTCGCATCAATGCCGCCAACATCCGGGAGCCAGTTGTCCATAAAAATAAGATCCGGGGTATAAGCACTCACCTGCTCTACAATATCATTAGAGGTGGAAGAGGTTTTTATCTCATAACCGGCATCTTCCAGGATTATGGTACACAATTCCAGAATCTCGATGTTGTCATCAAAAATAAACACTTTTTTAGGGGTAGCCATGTGACGATGTTTTGTTAGGACAGCAAATTTATGAATTCCGGCATATCTTCTATACTTAAAATACGGTCTATTTTTACATGCAGTTTTGCCTGCTGGGGCATAAAAGCAACCTGGGCACTTTCCGGATCCTGGATGACAGCCATCCCCCCCCAGCTCTTGGCGGTTTTAAGCCCGTTTACCCCATCGGCGTTGGAACCCGACAACAGCAAACAAACCAGTTTGTTCTGGTACACTTCAGCGGCTGTCTGAAAAGTTGCATCAATCGCCGGCCGGGAGTAATTCACTTTTTCGGAATAATCCAGGGAAAACGTTTTGTTCATTTCTATAAGCAAATGGTAATCTGAAGGGGCAATATAAATGATCCCCGGCAAAATGGCTTCTTTCTCCTCTGCTTCTTTCACCTGCAGCTGGGTTTTACCCGACAGCAGCTCGGGCAGTAGAGAATCTGAACCGTTTTTACGGTGAATGACAATGATGACCGGAAATTTAACATCTGGGCTGATCAAAGGCAAGACCCGGAGCAATACATCCAGGCTCCCCGCAGACCCACCAATAATTAATGCCTCACAGTTTTTCATCAGTTTTCAGTATTTAAACAGAATAGCAATTATTCATTTAACTTATTTTTCTCCAGATTTTCTCGTTTTGCAGGCGCTTATACTTTCTGGCAATCTTTGAAAAATCTATCGTCTCTTTTGTTCCCAGGGCCAGATAACCCAGTTCATCGAGGCTTTCGTCAAAAAGTTCCAGGACTTTATGCTGCAGGTCCCTGTCAAAGTAAATCAAAACATTTCTGCATAAAATGAGCTGAAACTCATTAAAGGAGTGATCTGAAACCAGGTTATGTGTAGAAAATATAATTTTATGCTTCAACTCTTCATTAAACTTTGCCAGGGAATATTTAGCTGTATAATAGCTGGAAAAATCATTCTTCCCACCAGATAAAATATAATTTTCTGAATATTGTTTCATATAGTTTAAAGAAAACATGCCTTGTGCAGCTTTTTCCAGTACCGCGGGGTTCAGGTCCGTTGCATAAATAAGGGATTTGTCCAACAGATTGAGTTCCTTTAAAAGAATAGAAATAGAATAAGCTTCTTCTCCTGTCGAACAACCTGCTAACCAAATACGGATAAAAGGATAAGTACCCAATCTTGGCAGGACTGTTTCCCTAAGTGCGGTGAAAAAACCAGGGTCCCTGAACATTTCGGTCACATTCACCGTAATCTGCTCTACAAAACGTTTAAAATATAAACTATCCCTGCTGATTTTATACCTGAACTCTGCAAAACCCGGAATTTTATCCAGAGAATACAAGCGGTTTATTCTTCTTTTTAAAGACGCTTTGGAGTAACCGGTAAAATCATAACCGTAATTCTCCAGAAGATCTGACAGTAAAAGCTCTACCTGCTCATCGTTGATCAAAGGCAATTCCAATAGTTCTATTTTATATGCTGCGAAAGCAGTTCTGTTAAAATTTCTACATTGATTGGTTTGGAAACATAACCCACCGCACCTGCATCCAGACAACGCTCCCGGTCGCCCATCATAGCCTGTGCGGTCACAGCAATCACGGGAAGATGCCGGAGTTCCGGATTTTGTTTCATTTTAGCGATGGCCTGATAACCATCCATGCCCGGCATCATCATGTCCATCAACACCACCCCTATTTCCCCATTTGCTGCCAGTATTTCCAAACCTTCTTCCGCACCGGCGGCCGACAAACAATCATAACCGCGGGCCTTTAATACCGCCCTTAATGCAAAAATATTTCGATTATCATCATCTACAATTAATATCTTTTTCTGATCACCCATAGGTCCAGTCTTTAATTCTTTAAACTTTATTATACAGCCAAACCCGCAGCAGGGAAATGAGCTGGTCAATATCAACCGGTTTGGAAATGTAGTCCGAGGCACCGGCCGCAATGCATTTTTCTCGATCACCCATCATTGCTTTTGCCGTTACGGCCAAAATTGGCAAATTCTTATAGGCTGGTATTTTCCGGATCTCTTTCGTGCTTTCATAACCATCCATTTCAGGCATCATCATATCCATCAGCACCAGATCCACCAGTGGGTTCTCTTTCAATACCTGCAGGGCTTCTTTTCCATCCGTTGCCGCCAGCACCTTCATTTTGTGCTGTTCGAGTGCTTTGGTCAGCGAAAAGATGTTCCGAACATCATCGTCCGCAATCAGAACTGTCTTATGGCTCAGCACATCGTACAAGCCGCCCAGTTTTTCTGCGGCCGGTTTTTTCTGGTCCACTTCCTTTGCCTCCACAAGATGCAAAAACAACCCCGCTTCGTCGAGGATCCGTTGGTAAGAATGTGCTGTTTTAACCACAATGGAATCTGCATATTGCTTGATCCGGTTTTCTTCCCCTTTGGAAAGATTTTTACCGGTAAAAATAATAATGGGAAGGTTCTCCAGGCCCTCTGTCTTTTTAATGGTCTCCAGGGTCTGGTAAGCGTTTTTATCCGGCACCCCCATGTCCAGGATCACACAGTCTACTTCCTGTTTCTTCAAGGCTCCAATACCCTGATCTACATTGTCTGCAACCTCGGTCTGGATCTGGTAATTACTTAGAAAATAACTCAGGGCTTCGGCGTGCTGCCTGTTCTCTTCCACGATGAGCACTTTTTTAGGATGTTTGCTCAGGGCATGTTCCAGTTTCTGAAAAATCTTCTGCATATGCTCCAGAGCAACGGGCTTATTGATAAAATCAACAGCACCCTTCAACAGGCTTTCCTTTTTGACTTCCATAGAAGACATGATGTGCACAGGGATAGGTCTGGTCAACGGATTGGCCTTAAGTTCTTCCATCACCTGCCAGCCATCTTTAACCGGTAGCTGTATGTCCAACAGGATCGCCAGCGGGCGGTAATGGTTGGCCATTTCAATACCGGCATCTCCGCGAACGGCCACAATGCCTTTATAATTTCTTTTACGGGTAAAGGACAATAATGTTTTGGCAAATGCTGTATCGTCCTCTATGATCAGGATAACCCTGTCTCCTGGTAAAATATGATCCCGGTCATCTTCCACTTCCTGTGGGATCTGTAAAACAGTAAATCTTTCCGGAAGTGCTTCAGGAATGGTTTCCACATACAAAGGGGCCGAAGCAGCCTGCTCTTTTTCGGTTTTAATTTTCTCCTGCTGGTTCAGCGGCAAGATGAGCGTAAACTCACTGCCTACATTTTCCTTACTGGTCAGCTCAATTTCACCACCCAGCAATTTGGCCAGCTCCCGGCTGATCGATAAACCAAGACCCGTTCCACCAAATTTTCTCCTGGTAGACCCATCCGCCTGTTGGAAAGCCTCAAAAATGAGGTGCTGTTTATCAGAGGCAATACCAATACCGGTATCTGAAACCTTAAAATAAACCGCTTTGTCCTTTTCGCCTTTGTATATCGTTAAAGTAACCTTACCTTGTCCGGTAAATTTAATCGCATTGGAAAGCAGGTTTTTAAGAATTTGCTCCAGCCTCATTTTATCGGTATGAAGAGGTTCCAGCCCTTCCTCAACTTCTATAAGAAGTTCCAGGTTTTTATTTTTTGCGATCGGGTTAAACAAGGAGCGCATATCGGTTCCAATTTCCTTCATGCTCACGTCTGTGAACTCCAGTTTCATTTTACCTGCTTCTATCTTGGAAAGGTCCAGGATCTCATCAATTAAACCTAAAAGTCCCTGGCCTGAACTCTGGATCACTTCTGCGTATTCGATGTACTCTTTATCCAGTTCTTTATTTTCGGACATCAGTTTAGACAACAGCAGAATAGAGTTTAAAGGTGTCCGCAGCTCATGGGACATATTGGCCAAAAACTCTGACTTATATTTGGTACTGAGCTCCAACTGACGGGCTTTCTGTTGAATTTCCAGATTTCTTTCCTGGATGAGCTGATTTCTTTCCTCCAGTAAACTGGTTCTTTCTTCCAGTTCCTGGTTACTTTGCAGCAATTCTTCCTGCTGCACTCGGAGTTCTTCCTCAGAAGTTTGAACTTTTTGCGTCTGGGCTTCCAGCTCGGCATTCAAGCCTTCCAGTTCACTGTGCTGGGCCTGTAATTCTTCTGCCTGGGCCTGGGTCTCCTCCAGGAATTCCTGCAAACGTTTTCTGTTCTGCGCCACGTGGATGGCAATTCCGATATTGGAGGAACTACTGCTGAAATAATCCAGTTGCTGCGGGGTATAGGTTTGTAGGGAGCCCAATTCCATTACGCCAACCAGCACCGCATCTCTGATGATTGGAATGGCAATAATATTTTTGGGTTTGACACTCCCGGTAGCATAACTGATGCTCAGTTCGTTGTCGGGTATGTCACTCAGCAGGATCTGTTTTTCGGACAAAGCAGCCTGACCGGCAATGCCAGCCCCCAGGGCGAGCACCTCCGTCCGTTGGTTTTTCTCCAGTGCATAACCCGCTGTTAAAACCAGGTCCTTGTTTTCCAGAAGGTACAGTGCACCAACCAAACTCCCTGTTCTTTCTATAGAATAATGCAACACATCCAGGGCCAATTCCTTTACCCCTTTCTCTCCAACCATTTTCTCATTTAAGCCGGCAATACTGCTTTGCAGCCATTCCTTATCGGCCAAAAGAGAAAAGGAATATTGCAGGGACTCGGCCATGGTGTTCAGATAGCCGGTTAAACTGCCCAGGCCATCTTTCTGTTCCTGGTTTAACCTTACCTGATAATTTCCATTGGAAATCTGACTGGCCACCTCCTGAATCACTTCGATTCGTGCAGCGATTTCATCATTTTTATGCTGCAATTCCTGTTGCAATCTGGTTCTGACATTAAAATCAGAAGAAACTTTCCGGTAAAAAATAAAGGTAATCAACACGGCCAGGAAAGCGGCCAAAAGAATAAGCATTGGGGTATAGGCCGCCAATTTATTCAAATCTGCCGTCCTTTCTTCCAATAGCCTTTTTTCTTCCACTTTCATCACCTTGATCAGGGACCGGGCATTGTCCATCTGTTCCTTTCCTTTCAGTAGTTCTGCCACACTCACATTGCCACCCCGGCCCTTTATACTGATGGTCTGCTCCAGGATCCCCATACGGCGCTCCACAATATCTTTTAAGCTTTTGACATTTTTTTGCTGAAAAGCATTGTCCTTGGTTTGTGCCGCAACTTCGTTCAACAAATCGACCGCAGTGGTTTTTGCCCCTGTATAAGGTTCCAGAAAAACCCTGTCACCTGTTAATAAATACCCCCTTTGTCCTGTTTCTGCATCCTTAAGGGTGGAAATAATATTGTCCAAATTAGCAATCACTTCATTGCTGTGTGTCACCAGTTCTGAATTTTTAATCAGGTTTTTAATGCTGGTGTAAGAGGCCAGAGAGCTGATAAAAAGGATCAGCAATGAAAGCCCCAGACCAATACGAAGGTTATTTTTTAAAGTTTTTTGCATGATCATTTTGTATTAATTTTCCGCAGGAGCACTTAAGGGGATTTCAAAAAAGAATTCTGAGCCTTCTCCTGGCGTACTTTTTACCCCAACCTCTCCTCCATGCCGCCTGATGATTTCTGCAGAAATGTATAAGCCTATCCCCAGGCCCTGGAATTGGATTGCAGTTTGTTCTACCCGGAAAAACTTATCGAAAACACTTTCCTGTTCTTTGGGATCAATACCAATTCCATAATCCCTTACACCAAGATAAAGCTTGTTGCCCTCAACATGAAGTTTGATCCTGATCTCATTGGTTCCAGGGGAATACTTAATCGCGTTGGTCAAAAAATTAATGATGACCTGTTCGATCCGCATTTCGTCACCATAAATCTCGATGTCTGCCGAACCAATGGTCAGGATTTTAAATTCCGGATTGGACTGGTGGATGATTTCAATGACACTGTCCAGCAACTCCTCCATCCTGAAATTTTTCTTATTAAACTTCAGTTTACCACTTTCTATTTTAGAAATATCGAGCAGGTCGGCTATCAGTTCATTCAATTTATCCAGTTGTGTTTGCGCTTTCTGTAAATGTTTTTTCACTGTCGGGATATCACCCTTGTCAATACTCCTTTCCAGCAGCTGTACATACCCTTTTACACTGGTGAGTGGTGTTTTGAGTTCATGACTGGCAATACTGATGAACTCGTCCTTTTTGTTTTCTGCTTTTTTTCTGAATTCAATCTCATCCAGTAGGGCTTTCTGGATTTCAATCAGTTTACGGCTCTGTTCATAAATCCTGTAAAAAGTTTTAACCTTGAGCAGTAAGATGTCCATATCCACGGGCTTGGTAATGTAGTCCAGGCCTCCTGATGAATATCCTTTTGTAATAAAGCGGAGTTCGGTATTTGCTGCTGATAAAAAGATGATGGCCGTTTCCCTGGCTTTACTGTAACCCGAAATGGCCTCCGCAACCTCAAAGCCGTCCATTCCTGGCATTTGAACATCCAGAATAATCAGGACATATTCGTTTTTTAAAACTTTTTTTAGGGCCTCTTCCCCGGATGACGCCGTGTCTACTTCAAAATTATGTGTTTCAAGGACTCTTTTTAGAGAAATTAGGTTCTCTGGTGTATCATCTACTATTAGGATCATTATTTAAAGTAAGTAAGACATTTCAGGGCTTCCGGGCACAAGGTATGTCAATTATAAGTTTTTAAGATAGACAAGTTATAAGAATATTTTGTTTTTAAGAAATGGTTTAATTTTATAAAGCCGTGTCTTTAAACAATTTCCTTTACAAAAAATTATTAAAGACACGGCTTTTTAAAGTCAGGATTACAGTTGTCCTGCCTTAAATGTATCTCCCTGGTTAATATCCCCGGTATCAAAACCTTTTTTGAACCAATACATCCGCTGGGCAGAAGTACCATGGGTAAAGGCATCGGGAACAACCCTGCCCTGGGCCTGTTGTTGCAATTTATCATCACCAATCGCATTGGCTGCATTCATGGCTTCTTCCAGATCACCTTCCTCCAGTTTAAAATCTTTCAGGTTCTGGGCATGATGTGCCCACAGTCCCGCCAGAAAATCGGCTTGAAGTTCCAGTTTCACAGAAAGCTTATTGTATTCTTTTTCGCTTAGCCGGCTCCTGTAGCGCTCTATTTTTTCAGAGATGCCTAAAAGATTTTGCACATGATGCCCAACCTCATGGGCAATTACATAAGCCTGGGCAAAATCACCGGCCGCTCCAAACCGGTTTTTTAACTCATTATAAAAAGAAAGATCTATATAGACTTTATGGTCCCCGGGACAGTAAAAAGGTCCGACCGCAGCACTGGCATTGCCGCAAGCCGACTCCACCACATCGGTAAACAGCACAAGAGGTGGTTTTTCATAAGTCTTGTTCATTGCAGCAAACTGCTGTTCCCATACCTGGTTGGTCGATTCCAGCACACCATCCACAAATTTCCCTTCGGCATCTGTCGGACTGCCCTTTTTAACCTCCTGTTGTGGTCCTGCACCAGCAGGCAACTGGCTGACCAGGCCGGTCAAATCTTTACCGAAAAGAAGTCCTACAACGATGATCACCAGACCAATCCCGCCACCCAGGACAGGACCTCCCCGCATTCCCCTTCGGTCTTCTATATTGCCACTACCTTTACCGAACCATTGCATAAGCTATTTTTTAGTTAAAAGCCTCTAATGCCTTATTTATTCTTTGTATGGTTTCCTCTGTTCCCAGCAAAACCGCGATATCAAAAACCCCTGGCCCAAATTTACCTCCGACCAGCATAATGCGCAAAGGCAGCATCAGTTCACCGGCCTTAAGCCCCTGAACGGCGACAAGCTCTTTAAACCGGGCCTCCAGTTCCATAGCATCCAGATTTTCTGCCACAATGGTTGTAAATGCCTTAAAAAAAGAGGTCTTATCTGCATTCCACTTCGGCTTTACCGCATCCAGATCGTAACTTTCCGGTGTCTGGAAAAAAAAGCTGCTCTGGGAAATAAAATCCGTTAATAAATTGCACCGGTCTTTAACCAATGCAATCACTTTATGAAGATAAGCATCTTCCTTTAAATCTACACCTTTCTGTGCAAATTCAGCCTTCACAAAGGAAGCAATTTCTGAAGGTTCTGATTTTTTTATCCATTCGTGGTTGTACCATTTTGCTTTTTCAAAATCAAATTTGGCCCCCGCCTTACTGATCCTTTCCACTGAAAATTTTTCTATCAGGTCCTGCATGGAAAAAAGTTCCTGATCTGTACCGTCATTCCATCCCAGCATGGCCAAAAGGTTTACAAAAGCTTCGGGAAGGAAACCCAGCTCTTTGAATCCCCTGGTGAGGTCACCTGTTTTAGGATCCGTCCAGTTTTGAGCATAAACAGGGAAACCCAAACGGTCCCCGTCACGTTTACTCAGTTTCCCGTTTCCATCAGGTTTGAGGATCAATGGCAAATGCACCCAGTGAGGCATTTCATCTTCCCAGCCCAGGTAGCGCCATAATAAAATATGAATCGGTGCTGAAGGAAGCCATTCTTCTCCCCTAAACACGTGACTGATTTCCATTGCTTTGTCATCGGCAACCACGGCCAGGTGATACGTTGGCATTCCGTCTGCTTTGAGCAGGACTTTATCGTCCACAAGATTGGTATCAAAACTAACATGTCCACGGATCAGGTCCATAAAAGACACTTGCTCATTTTCGGGGATAAGAATACGTACCACATGTGGCACGCCCTTTTCCAGAAGGCTTTGGACTTCCAGAGCGGGTAAGGTCAATGAATTGCGCATCTGCATTCTTGTCGCCTGTCCATATAAAAAATTAGGAAACTCCTTTCTTTTGGCATCCAGTTCTTCCGGAGTATCGAAAGCATAATAAGCATACCCATCTTCGATCAGTTGGTCTGCATATTGTTTGTAACTTGCTTTTCGTTCACTCTGGCGGTAAGGTCCGTAGTCTCCGCCCTTTTGAGGGCTTTCGTCCGGAGACATTCCGCACCACTCCAGACAGGAAACAATATATTCTTCTGCGCCCGGGACAAACCTGGTCTGATCGGTGTCCTCTACCCTCAGGATAAAAGTACCCTGGTGCTGTTTCGCAAATAAATAGTTAAACAATGCTGTACGCACTCCGCCCAAATGCAGCCCTCCTGTTGGGCTCGGGGCAAACCTTACTCTAACTTTCTTTTCCATAATCTATCTGCAAAGATATATTTTTTACACTGTTACCGTTCTATTGATGCGTTATTGGATGCTATTTTGTAATTTGCCAACACCCATATGAACCCATACGAGAAAAAGCGCCGCTGGAAATTATTTTTACTGGTTTTTGCCGTTGTAATCGGCGGGGCCTCTGTTTTTTACACAGATTTTTTTGTCAAAAAAATGGAACGTGAAGAAAGGGTTCAGTTCGAACTATGGGTCAAAGGAACTGAAAAATCATACCAGATGTTTGATGACCGGCTGTTTATGGAAATGACGCGGCTCATTAACATCAGCAGCTCGGTTCCGGTCATCCTAACGGACACCACCGGCACAAAAATAGAGACTTATTTGCGTCTGGACAGTAGCAAAACCAATTATCAGAATGCCGCAACAAAAACGGTAACTTATGATCCGGGTTATTTTCAGCGGGAACTCAACCGGATGAAAAAGCAGCATCCCCCGCTTCCCATTACCTATATGGAAAAAAAGATGCTGGTTTATTACAAGGATTCCTTTACCCTCACCCAACTTCGTTATTTCCCCTACATACAGCTTGCTGTGATCGCCCTGTTCCTTTTGACCGCTTATGTGGCTTTCAGTTCTGCCAGAAAGGCCGAACAGGACCAGGTATGGGTGGGTATGGCCAAGGAAACCGCCCACCAATTAGGTACTCCGATCTCCTCGCTTATGGCCTGGGTAGAACTCATCAAGTCCAGGTTTGAAGCCGAAAATGATCCTTTAATTGCGGAAATGGAAAATGACATCAAAAGACTGGAGGTCATTACCGACCGCTTTTCCAAAATCGGGTCTAAACCCATCCTGGAAGATCATGTCGTTTTTGTGGTGATCAGCAATTTCATTGATTATTTTAAACTCCGTACTTCCGACAAAATCATTTTTAGTATTACCGGTGACGAGCAGGTCCGCGCTATGCTCAATGTGCCCTTATTTGACTGGGTCATTGAAAATCTATTGAAAAATGCCGCCAATGCCATTGCAAATGAAGGAAGCATCACGGTGAACATTATTGAAAACCTGGCCAAGGAAGAGGTTTTCATTGATGTAACCGACACTGGAAAAGGGATTCCAAGATCAAAATTTGATGCGGTATTCCAGCCGGGTTTCACCACCAGAAAACGTGGCTGGGGGCTGGGCCTTTCTCTGACCCGGCGTATTGTTGAAAATTACCATAGCGGCCAAATCTTTGTAAAAGAATCAGAAATTGACAAAGGGACCACTTTTAGAATCATTTTAAAAAGCAGCATAACTTATGAACCGACCACAAGCACAAGAATATCATGATGGAGTAGCTGGCTATATCGCGCTGGTAGAACAGGGCGAGGTCTTGGAAGTACTGGAAAAACAAAACACTGACTTTCCGGATTTTCTGGCCAGCCTGAATGCAAAAGCAGACTACGCCTATGCTCCCGGGAAATGGACCATAAAAGAAATGACAGGTCATATTATTGACACCGAAAGGATCATGACCTATCGCTTGCTTTCCTTTGCCCGAGCAGAACAGCAGGGACAACCTGGATTTGAAGAAAATGACTATGTCAGCAATGCCCATTTTAAGGACAGAAGCCTGGAAAGCCTCTCTGAAGAATTCTATACGCTGAGAAAAGCCAATATGTTTCTTTTTCGCTCTTTAAGCGAAAAAGAATTAGAGCGAAGGGGAACTGCTTCGAACAGGGAAATCAGTGTCCTTGCCCTGCTGTATACCATAGCGGGACACCTTATTCATCACACCAGGATCATTAAAGAAAGATATTTATAATGTGGCATTCAACATTTACGACAGCACAATTAAACGATATGCCCAAAAACCATATCGGGGCTTTACTGGACATTCAGTTTACGGAGGTCGGGGAAGATTTTATGAAGGCCACTATGCCTGTTGATCAGCGGACCCACCAGCCCTTCGGCATTCTGCACGGCGGGGCATCAGTGGTTCTGGCCGAAAGTCTGGGCAGCATGGCCTCTTTTATGTGCATAGATTCCGAAAAATATATGGCTGTTGGCCTTGAGGTCAATGCCAACCATTTAAGACCAGTCAAAAGTGGTCTGGTAACAGGAGTTTGTAAACCTTTACACCTGGGCTCCAAAACCCATGTATGGGAAATTAAAATTTATACCGATAAAGGGAAAATGAGTTGTATCAGCCGTTTAACTGTGGCCATTATACCAAAACCGCAATAACGCTTATTTCAGCTCTGCCCGGATACGGCTCAGGGTGACCTGGGTAACCCCCAGATAAGATGCGATATAGCCCAGCTGTATTCTTCTGAGCAGAACAGGATCTTCTTCCATCAGCTCTGCATACCGCTCTGCTGCAGGTTTAAACAACCTGTTGATGAAACGTTCTTCCGTACGGATCAGCTCCAGCTCGGCCAGTTTGCGGCCCCAATTGGCCAGTTCAATATGCTCCAAAAACAAGCCTTCCAGCACGTCAGTACGGATTTCATAAAGAACGCAGTCCTCGAGCAAAACAATATTTTCATAGCCCGGGGCCTTATTGATATAACTGTTGTAGGAAAAAATAAGATCCCCTTCTTGGCCAAACCAAAAAGTAATCTGGTTTTCTTTACCATCACAATAGGCCCTGGCAATTCCTTTTTCTATAAAATATAGGGATTTTTCAATCCGGTCAGAGCGGATCAACAGGTGATTTTTGGGCAAAACGATCCGCTTAAGCCCCGAAACCAGTAAATCAAGGGACTTTTCCTTTAAAGGGTAAATACTTTTTATCTTATGCAGGATATGATCCACAACAATATTTTTGTAAAGATAAAACAAGCTTTTGATCTTTTTTTACGCTGGACTGTAACCTGATTAAAAAACATGCCGTCATAGCATACAGAACCCAGGTTCATAATTAAACATTTTGTATAACATTTAAATTAAAATATCATGTCAGGAGAATTAATTCCAATTTCGCTGTTTGTTTGTACAACAGCTATGGTGTTCGGGATAAGATACATGTCCAACAAAGAAAAAATGGCAATGATCGAAAGAGGCATCGATCCGGGAATTGCAAAAAGCCGGCCTTCGGCACCTAGACCTTTTCTGAGCTTAAAGTTCGGTTTATTAATGGTAGGACTTGGACTTGGTTTACTTTTGGCCATGCTGACCAGCATGCTGGGCAAACTGGAAGATGAGCAGGCCGTAGCGGTATACTTTGGCTGTCTGAGTGTTTTTGGAGGTCTGGGATTGATTCTGTCTTATGTGATCGAGAAAAAATGGCTAGACAACCATCCGGAAGGATAAACCTTCCGGATCAAATCCACAACGGTCTGGTGACCCTTAAAGCGCAACCTGGTTTTGCGCTTTTTAACATATGTAAAAAATTTCTTTGCCCGTTCGGTGTATTTTTGCCCAAAATTTACATTTATGAACTGGATCATTCTCGTTATCGCCGGACTTTTTGAGGTCGGTTTTACCACCTGCTTAAAGTTGTCCAACAATTTCAGCAACTTAAAATGGAGCCTGGCTTTTGCCATATCTATTACCCTAAGTTTTTTCTTTCTCAATAAAGCCACCCAAACCCTCCCTATGGGTACTGCTTATGCCGTATGGACAGGTATTGGTGCAGTGGGAACCGTTTTGGTGGGGATATTTTACTTTAATGAACCTGCCAATTTCTGGCGCATTTTTTTTATTGTCACCTTAATCGCCTCTATATTAGGATTAAAATTCTTTGCCGGCTCAGCGCATTAAATTTTTAACTAATTTGCTGTAACCTGCTTTCTGTTGGAAGCGTCTTAAAGATATGCAGCAAACGCAAAGCGACTTAGATCTGATTACACAAATACTGGCGGGAAATACACAAGTATACTCCGAACTGGTTAAGCGCCACCAGCGCTTTGTGTTTACTTTGGCGCTTCGTTTTGCAAAAAACAGAGAAGATGCAGAAGAAATTGCCCAGGATACTTTTGTAAAAGCCTATAAGGCCCTGGGCACTTTTACTTACAGTTCTAAATTTACAACCTGGTTGTACACGATTACTTATACCACCTCCATGAGTTTTTTGAGAAAGAAAAAACTGGATACCATTTCCATTCATGAAGAGAACAGCCCTATACAGATTGAAAATCAAATTTCTGATTATAGTGCCAATACAGTGGAAAAAAAATCGGCCTATGCTTTTCTCTACCAGGCAATAGATCTTTTAATGCCCGATGATGCTGCCATCATTACGCTGTTTTATAAAGGAGAACAAAGCCTGGAAGAAATTGCACAGACACTGAATATGGAAAGCAACACCATAAAGGTGAAGTTGTTCAGGGCCAGAAACAGGCTAAAAGAAAAGTTAAATATTTTGTTAAAAGATGAAGTTAAGGAGTTGATATGAAAGCTATAGAACAAGAAATCTGGGACTATATTGATGGGACTAATGATGCTGCTGAGCAGGCTGAGACCGCATCCAAAATAGAAAATGATCCGGTTTACAAATCCGTGTATGTGGAGCTGCTGGAGATACAGCGACTGATGGGTTCTATGGATCTGGATGAACCTTCTATGTCCTTTACCAGAAACGTAATGGAACAGGTTGCCTTGGAACCGGCTCCGCTTACCTTAAAAACTAAAGTAAACAAAAATATCATCTATGGCATTTCTGTTTTCTTTATCCTCTCTATTGTGGCCCTGCTGGCGTATACCTTTGCCACTAGTGATTTCAGTTTTTCTGCAAGGGATTCCTCTGCATTCAAATTTAAAATGAACATTGACCTGCAGCAGTACATTACCCCTACTTCCATACATATTTTTCTATTCATAGATGTGGTGCTTGGACTGATTTATCTAGACAGTTTTCTCAGAAGAAAAAAAGTGTAATTCTTTCCTGCAAAAATCTTTGCCAAAACCGGATCTGGGTGTTTCCGGTTTTGAGCCTTTTAACCAGATGAGTCCGGTATGAATCCGTAATGATTCCCTATTTTTATAAAAATATCCGCTCTCATCAGGGACAATTTTCTTGATCATAATGGATTCGATTTCCACGTCCCTGCCTTCTGAAAAGCACCTAAAGACAAAGCCGCCTTCTGAATTGGTCAGAAGGCGGCTTTTATACTATTGTTTTTTTTATTTAAACTGAACTGGAAGCTGAACAGAGGTCTTGTCCCAGCCAATAACCAGGGCTGCGCCATCTGTCTGAGGAACAAAGGTAATGGAAAAAGCTTCAATCACGTTTTCAAGCGTTTTTACAGGAACTTCCACCCGCAGTACATCTTTATTTTCGTTGTAGCTATAAGCACCCCACCTGTCGGTCTGGGCATTAAGGATCAACGTCCAGCTCTCTTTATTTGGAATGGCAAATAAACTGTAAGTCCCTGCCGCAATTTCCTTTTTACCAATCACAACTGGTTTGAAAAAACGGATTTCGGTATTTTCATTGGCTCCCAAGCGGTAAATTTTCCCAAAGGGTTCCAATACACCAAATATTTCACGTCCTTTTTTCGACGGCCTGGAATAGACCACCTTTATAACCGGACTGCTGTTTTCGCCAGCTTTCACTTTTGCAGCATTCAGTGGATAATAGACAATATCGGCCGGGCTGCCATCAAGTGGAGGGAATTTAACCTCCTGTGCTTTTGCTCCAAAAGCGAACAAAGCCATCAGTAAAATCAGGTTTCTGGTTTTCATATTTTTTAGTATTTACGCCCCTTTACAATTCCGTTCAGGAAAATTGCAGCGAAAATAAATCCTATGATACCGCCCAATAAGGAATAACCAAAACTACCAGAAACAATTGCGCCGGTCAGAATTCCAAAAAACAGGCCTAAAACGTAATAAACCCAATCAAAACTTGTCTTATTTTCTTCTTTAATCATCTTAATAAATTCTTATGGCTCAAAGGTATTGAATTATTTTAAAATTGGAAGTTAGAAATCCCGGGCAATTCATTTATCCGTACAAAGCGATAGCCTTTTTTCTGCAGCTGATCGAGCAGCGGAGCAATCCTGGGATAAAATTTATCTATGCGTCTGGCGTCTGTTCCAATATGCAGAAGCAGAATAAAACCATTCAATCCATTTGGGCTGTCTTGTTCCCGGTCCAGTATAGAGGTATAAATCTCCTGGCTTCCAACTTCTTTTTTTCCTGGCTCGGTCCAGGTATAATCGGCATTTGAGCGGGTACCTGGCGTATAATTGACTAAAACTAGTCCTTCTTGTTTTGTCCAGTCCGCAATCTGCCCATTGTACCATTCAAAAGGGGGCAGGAAAAACCTGGCCTGTTCTTTTCTAATGCCGTGTTTTGCCATGGCCCTATAGTTTTGATTCAAGTCTGCAAGAAAGCGGTTCTGATCCAGCAGCAAACTGTCCCTGTTTTTCCAGTCACAATACAGCAAATGCTGATCAGAATGTGGTCCAAGATAGTGTCCGTCTTTTCTCAGTTTTCCGATCAGGTTCCTGAATTCAGGGCGGTCATAAAAGCGACCGGTTAGAAAAAAAGAAGCTTTGACCCTCCTTTTTTCTAACGTGTTCAGAATTTGAATGCCCCCATCAGCGTACTGGTCCCCGGTAAAGACCAAGGCAATTTTTTTCTCTTTTGTATCTCCCCTGATCAAAGCGCCATGGTCTTTCTGCACTTCAGAAACCCGTGCTTTTCGGTGGTCAAAAGAAGCCAGAAGATAAACCAGCGAAGCCGTTCCATCCATCGTGGGTTCATTGCTGCTGTAATCTCCAAAATCGTCATGGTATACCACCAGGTCGGATTGAAAATCCGCGTATTCATCTGGATGGTAGAGCTTAATCCCAATAAGGTTTTTGTATAAGCTTCCATACACCGGGCCATCGACCAAGCCGCCGTTTACCGGATAGTTGTACAGGTGCGTAAAAGCAGAATGCGGGTCTTTGGGCGTATTTCCCCATTCCGGCAAGCCAACGACCATACTTGTCCCCCATGGATTACAACCAAACAACCAGTCAAAATTGGATTGGGCCAGCTCCTCATAAGTCTGGTCCCCGGTCAGTTTTTGATACAATGAAGCCTGAATGGTAAAAGAAACGGTCAGGTTATTGGAGCACCAGATAAAGGGGATGCCCCTGTAAAAAGCATTCTCCTTTGCTTTATTCCATACCTTTTCCAGGCCTTTGCGGTAATAAACTGTTGTTTTTTCATAGCCTTTTTTACTTAACTCATAATGCCCAAAATTGTGAAAAGGATACCATTGATAATGTCTTGCCGTATCGGCTCCCATCCAGGGCGTCACGGGTTCCTGGTCCGCATAATTTTCTGCCGCCTGCAGGTATTTTTTCGCTCCGCTTAAATCATAGAGCTGCGCAGCGGCGAGCTCCATATCATCAGTCCAGTTGTCTTCTTCATAAAAATAAGGCGCGCGGTTAGGTGCTGTTTGCTGTGTTCCTGGTTTTGCCAGGCCAAAAGCATAAGCAGATTTTGCTTTTTCGGCCAGGAGGACTGCATATGGCATATCATATGCCTGGTAGAGTTTGCTGCCCAGGGCAAAAGCACTGCTGAATTTTCCGGCAACAGATGCCGCGCCTGTTGCCCTGTTTTTATATTTCCCCAGACCTTGAGGCAAGCCATTGGCGAAATAAACCGGACGTTCTTTACCTTTCCCATAGTCAACACTATCTTTTGTCGGTAAACGGAGTCCCTTATGGTCCCGGTCATCTGCAATCTGGTTAAAGAGCCAATTTTTTCTGGGGTGCATTTTCAACAGCCATTTTAAACCCCAGTCGGCTTCATCAAGAACATCAGCCTTTCCATTTTTACCTTCCAGACCATTGTCACTATAATGGTCCTCAAAAACCTCCGGAAAATCACGATAAGCGGCCAGTAAATGATACACTGCATTTGCAGAGGTTGTGGCGTACTGCAGGTAATCTGAAGCATCATGCCAGCCTCCGCTGACATCGATATGTGTACTGTCAGGCATAGGACCATATAGGGTATATCCGTCTCCCGTATGACAACTGTCTTTTAAATAAGGATTATACCCGCTTCTTTGTTGTCTCATGTATTTTAAGGCAAAATCTGCAGTATGACGGTAAACGTCTTCATTAATGATCAGTTCCGGTGAATAAATGTCCCCCACTCTGATCCGGTATCGGCCCGGTGTCTTAAATTCTGTAAAATTAAGCCTGCAGGAAGAAACAAAAGGGCCATATTTCCCAAAATTTTTAATTCTAGTAGAACGGTACACCACCTTACCTCCTCGCTGCTCCACCAGCTCGAAATGATCCGGCAAGTGAGTTTCTTTACTGACCCAAACCGCTACTTTAGATGCATCAGGTTGGTACCCCATCAAATTTATTCTGATCCAGCTATTTATGGCCTGTGATTTGGGGGAAGAAATTTGAAAAGCGCAGAACAGGGTCCCAATCATCAGGATTGGAAAACAAAGGCATACAAATTTTTTCATAAGTTATAATTTGTCTTTAATGGTTACCGGGCAGGATCTCCTCCTTTTAGTTGAGCAGGAATTCCGGCTTAAAGAATTTTCATCAAAATAAGGTTATGGTTAGCAAGTTAAAAATACAAAAGCTTGTCAGAATTTAGTCAATTATCTTAAAAACCTGAAATACTTAATAAACTAATCAATCGATTGATTAGTTTTGTGCTCTTGTAAATCAAATGGAAAAAATAGATAAAAGGACCAGCATCTTGACTGCAGCAGAAAAACTATTTGCTGAACAGGGTTTTGAAGGCACGTCCACCCGCCAGATTGCAAAAGAAGCAAAGGCCAATATGGCCATGATCAATTATTATTTTGGCTCCAAAGATGGCGTCTTTATGGAGGTCATGACCAACAGCATGAAGGAATTTAACCTGCAGCTGGTGAGTATCAATGAAGACAAAATATCTTATTTTGAAAAGCTGACCCGGGTGATTGACCACTACGCACAAAGGATCATGAACAATATTCCTTTTCACCGGATGATCCATCATGAATTCTCTCTGAACAAAAGACCCGACATGTGCAACAAAATCCGGGAATCTTTTGCCATCAACATGAACATTATTGAAGGCATTATTAATGAAGGGATCAAAGAAGGAAGTTTCAGATCTGTAGATGTGAGGATGTTGATTGCGACCGTTATGGGAACCATTAGTAATGTTGCAGTATTCCCTTCCAAAATAACGTCCGGTTCAAAACTAGACATAAACATTCCGCAGGATCACAAAATCATCACCGACAGACTCGTTATACATTTAAAGGACCTTATAAAAACGTATTTAACACCCCAAAAATGATACACAACACAATCAAATTAAGCGGCCTGGTTTTGCTGTTTCCAGGCTTGCTCTACGCTCAGAATACAAAGAAACTCAGCTTACAGGAAGCCGTTCGGCTTGGCATAGAAAACAGCAAAAACCTAAAACTCTCGCAAAATAAGATTGATGAAGCCAATGCACAGCTCAATGTGGTCAAAGACAACAAGCTGCCTACAGCCAAGGCCTCTTTCATGTACAACCATGCCGAAATTCCAACCAACAAATTATCTATTGGTGGCGCAAATCCCATTAATCTGCCAAAACGCGCCGACGCCTTTATCGGAACTGCGGCTGTGGAAGAGCTCGTGTATGGCGGCGGAAAATTAAGATATGCCGAAGAGTCTACCCGTCTGCTGACACAAGTTGCCCTTCTGGACGCGGATAAAAATAAAGATGAGGTTAGTTATGCCGTAATTAACACTTACTATTCGCTCTTTAAGGTCATGCAGAGTAAAAAGGTCATTGCTCAGAATCTGGAATCCATTGCCAGTCAGCTGAAACAGGCCCAGCGTTTTTTTGAACAGGGGGTCGTTACAAAAAATGACGTCTTGCGTTTCCAATTGCAGCAAGCCAATATCTCTTTAACCGATCTGGAAGCGGAAAGCAACCGTAAAATCATCAATTATGACCTGGACATACTGCTAGGCCTGCCCGAAAATACGGAAATTGAAATCACTGAACCAGACAATGGCTCCAAAAGCATACAGCCCGTTACAGCCTATATTGACATGGCGCTTTCCAACAGACAGGAACTGAGGGAACTGGATATCCAGAATAAAGTAGCAGATGTAAATTTAAAATCCATTAAAGCCAATACCCTTCCTACATTGGGCGTGGCTGCAAATGCTTATTATATTAACCCAAGCGGAAGCTTTATTCCGGGTACAAATGAATTCATCTTTCCAATGACCCTGGGGGCCAACCTTTCCTGGAATTTTGGCTCCCTATGGACCAATAAAAATAAAGTAAGCCAGTCTAAAGTTCAGCAAAAAGGAATTGTGATTCAGAAAGACATCCTTTCGGACCAGGTCAAAACAGAGATCAATGCCAACTACCAGAGATACCTTTTGGCACTGGACAAAATCAAAGTCTTACAAACTTCCATAGAACAGGCTACAGAAAATGACAAATTACTGGCCTCCAAATACAAAAACAATGTGGCTTCTGCGATTGACAGGATTGATGCAGAGACCCTTTTGTACCAAAGTAAAATTAACCTCGAACTGGCTAAAGCAGATGCCGGTCTCGCCTATTATACCTTATTAAAATCAACAGGAAAAATTTCTCAACAATAACACCAACAGCGATGACAACTGAAGTAAAAAAGAAAAATAAAATTGTACCGATCATTTTAGGGGTACTTGTAATTATAGGTGCCGTTTTTGGGACCACAGAATATATTTATTACAGCAAACACGTAGATACCGATGATGCGCAGATTGATGGGGACATCAGTCCTGTGGTTTCCCGTGTAGGAGGCTATGTGAATGAGATCCTGTTTGAAGAAAATACCCGAGTAACGCAGGGACAGGTCCTGGTGAAACTGGATGACAGCGATTTCAAGGTAAAACTCGAGCAGGCACAGGCCGGGCAAAAAGGGGCAAGCGCAGGTGTAAACGTTTCTGAATCTGAAATTGCCGCTACCGCAGCCAACACCAGCACAGCAAGATCAAACATTGAATCTGCCAGAGTTAAATTAAACCTCGCACAGAAGGATTATGATCGTTACGCCAACCTGGTAAAAGATGGCTCTATTACCCAACAGCAGTTTGATCAGGCCAAAGCCCAGAAGGAAACTGCTCAGGCCGCCTTTACTGCTGCAAATGACCAATACAATGCGGCTGTTAAACAGGTTGGAACAACCAAGTCACAGCTTGCCGTGAGTAGCACCGGTGTCACCCAGCGCCAAAGCGATGTAGATTTTGCCAAGCTACAATTGTCCTATACAGAAATTAAGGCTCCTGCAACGGGGATTGTTTCCAAAAAGAATGTACAAAAAGGCCAGCTGGTTCAGGCCGGTCAGTCTTTATTTTCTATTGTAAACGAAAACAGCCTGTATGTAACGGCTAATTTTAAAGAGACACAATTGGAAAATGTACGTGCAGGGTTAAAGGTTAAAATTGATGTGGATGCCTATCCAAATGAAGATATCGAAGGTGTGGTTTATAATTTCTCTCCGATTACCGGCGCAAAGGGTTCCTTACTGCCTCCTGATAATGCAACCGGAAACTTCGTAAAAGTGGTACAGCGTATTCCTGTGAAAATTAAAATAACAAAAGCTTCAAAAGCCATGATGGATAAAATCCGTCCTGGAATGAGCGTCAAAGTATCTGTTTCTATAAAAGACTAAAAAATGGCCGAACAGGGTTTAAAAAAGTGGATTATTACCTTTACCGTGATCACAGCTTCCTTGCTGGAGCTGATTGATACCACGATTGTAAACGTAGCATTACCACAGATACAAGGTAACCTGGGTGCAACTCTTGAGGATGTGGCCTGGTTATCTACTGGTTACGCCGTTGCGAACGTGATTGTCCTTCCCATGTCAGGGTGGTTGGGCAGCCGCTTCGGCCGGAAAAATTATTTTTTAACCTCCATTATTCTTTTTACCATCGCTTCTTTCCTTTGCGGAAATGCAACTTCTTTGGGAGAACTGGTTTTATTCAGAATTATACAGGGTATAGCTGGCGGTGGCCTGATCTCCACCGCCCAGGCCATATTAATTGAAACCTGGCCCCGTGAAGATATCGGTATTGCAACAGCCTTGTTTGGCCTTGGTGCGGTCGTCGGGCCGACCGTTGGACCAACCATAGGAGGATACATACTGGACATCAGCTCCTGGCCATGGATTTTTTATGTAAACATTCCTGTCGGGATCCTCGCCGCCTACTGTACCTATACCTATATTCGAAAGACGCCCAAAGATGGGCAGGGACTCCCTGTGGACTGGTGGGGTATTGCCTTACTGGCCATTGCGGTGGGCAGCCTTCAAACGGTTTTAGAAAAAGGAGAAAGTGAAGACTGGTTTGCCACACCATACATTACGGTATTGGCTGTGACCTCCGTTTTCGGCCTCTTGCTGTTCATCTGGAGGGAAATGTCAACGGACCATCCAATCGTAAATTTCAAAATCATGAGGCACCGGAGTTTCTCCATTGGGATGTTTACCTCCTTTATTCTCGGTTTTGGTTTATATGGTTCGGTGTTTGTCTTTCCGGTATTCTGTCAGAACCTGCTGGGTTTCTCTCCATTGCAAACCGGGGAACTTCTGTTTCCGGGCGGACTTTGCACCATTGTAATGATGCCGTTTATCGGGATGTTCCTTAAAAAAGGGATTCCGGCGCAGTTTATGGCCTCCATGGGTATGTTTTTGTTTTTTGTGTTTTGCAGCATGCTAAGCAAATCAACCCTTTCCTCGGGGACCGGAGACTTTTTCCTGCCCCTGGTGATCCGGGGTATCGGGATGGCCCTGCTTTTTGTCCCGCTGACCACTTTAGCCATACAGGATTTGAAAGGTGCAG
The DNA here is from genome assembly GCF_003208655.1 of Pedobacter nutrimenti. GTDB lineage: Bacteria > Bacteroidota > Bacteroidia > Sphingobacteriales > Sphingobacteriaceae > Pedobacter > Pedobacter nutrimenti. The sequence goes on from NZ_QKLU01000002.1 coordinate 338,701, forward strand.
AAGTTGGCCAGGGATCTGGTTTAAACAATATGATGAGACAGCTTGGTGGATCTTTCGGAATTGCGGCCCTTACGACCCTGATCCATACACGTCAGGGTTTCCACCGGAGCAATCTTTTGTCTAACATCAATGACTATAACCCTGCATTTACCACCAGGTTTAATGCTTACATCAACAACTTCCTTGCAAAAGGATACAATTTGATCGATGCAAAATCCATGGCAGCCAAAGCGATTGATGGTACAGTGACCAAACAGGCCTTATTGTTAACCTATAGTGATGCGTATTGGGTTGTGGGATTGATCCTGCTTTGCTCTATTCCCCTTGTCTTTTTACAAAAGTTCAAAAAGAATGTCGACATCCCTGCTGATGTGCATTAAAATAGAAAAGCCGTTAAGAGATCTTAACGGCTTTTCTATTCCAAAAAAATAACAATTAACTGCCGGCTGAGCGCTAACCCACTCATAATTAAGCCGACACATGCTTTTTAAAAGATTTGATTAACCTTTAACAAAAGCAAGTTAGGATTTTTTTCTTTTTTTTTTAACCAAATAATATTCTGTTTTATAGCGCCTATGTTAATCATTTTTGCTAGATTAAGCTCGAAAAAAATAGCCTTTAATCATGATACAGAAACAGAAAGCTACCGGACAAAAAGAAGCCATCTTCAATAACGAAGTCGTTTCCAGGTTCGAACTGTATAATAGCTTATTCCTAACCCTTCCATTTTACAAAGTTAAGGACACGGGCACCTTACTGCCCTTGTTCATTAAGCATTGTGAGGAGGGTGTAAAAGCAAAGCAGGCATCCAGAGAGATCATACCTGCCTTCTTTAACAAATACGCACAAAACAATAGCGAAAAGGATATTATGGATCTTTTGTTCCGCTTTATCCAGTATATAGAACGCCAGGTGGTCCTGTTCGACGCCGTAGAAGATGCCTCCTTTCAAAAGCTCAACACCATGGACGACCAGAGCTCCTTGCATTCTTACCTTTCCAAAGGGGTAGACAATGAGGTACTGAGCCACAAAATTGAACAGCTGATCCAGGATTTTTCCCTGCGACTGGTTCTAACGGCACACCCGACCCAGTTTTATCCCGGGGCGGTTTTGTCCATCATCACCGACCTGACTGCAGCCATTAAACGGAACGATATTCTGACCATTAATGAACTGCTGCAGCAATTAGGAAAAACACCTTTTTTCAATAAAAAATCACCAACTCCTGTAGATGAGGCTTTAAGCCTGGCCTGGTATCTGGAAAATGTATTCTATTTTGCTGCAGCCCAGATCCAGGCCGAAGTGGATCAGAGTCTCCAAGAGTTCCAGATGGAATCCAGAAAAGTTATTGAACTTGGCTTCTGGCCTGGTGGTGACCGCGACGGCAATCCAAATGTACACGCCGACAATACCATACAGGTTGCAAAAATGTTGCGGCAAATTTTATTTCGTTGTTATTACCGGGATTTCAGAAACCTGAAAAGACGAATCACTTTCAGGGGAGTCGAGGATACCATCTCCATGGTCCATGATGTATTGTACAAAAATGCATTTGACAGCAATAGCCCTTATCAAGATATCTCAACAGTACTGCTGGACAACCTGCAAAAAATTAAGGACACTTTACTTGAGGACCACGACGGGCTTTTTGTAAATCTGGTCGATGACCTGATCAGAAAAGTAAAGCTTTATGGCAATTATTTTGCGTCCCTGGACATCCGGCAGGACAGCAGGGTACTGAGAAGGGTCCATGCCTTCTGCCGTCAGAATAAGCCCGTGAAAGCATTTTTTCCTGAAAACTATGACGAACTCGGTGAAAAAGAAAAAATTGCCCTGCTGACCTTTAAAAGCGCAAAAATCAACTACGATAGCCCTCCTGAGGAGTTGTTACAGGACACCCTTCAGACCATTTCTGAAATCAGGGAGATCCAAAGCAGCAACGGTGAACTGGCCTGCCACCGTTTCATCATTAGCAATTGCCAGCAGGCCAGTGACATCCTGCAGCTTCTGGAACTTTTTCTCTGGAATGGCTGGGAAGAACAAGACCTGAAGATGGATTTTGTGCCTTTGTTTGAAACTGTAAATGACCTGGAAGACGCCTCAGAAATTATGGAAACGCTTTATTCCCATCCTTTTTACCGCAAACACCTGGAAAGAAGGGGAAATAAACAGGACATTATGCTTGGTTTTTCAGACAGCACCAAAGATGGTGGATATTTAATGGCCAACTGGTCTATTTTTAATGCCAAAGTCGCCTTGACCAAAAAAGCCGATGAGCACAACATCAGACTGGCCTTTTTTGATGGCAGAGGTGGCCCTCCGGCCAGGGGTGGCGGTAAAACCCATCGTTTTTATGCCTCTATGGGCAGGGAAATTGCCAATAAAAACATCCAGCTGACCATACAGGGACAAACCATCAGTTCCCAGTATGGGTCCATTGACAGTGCTGAATTTAATATTGCCCAGTTGATCAATGCCGGCATATCCTCAGGGATCCGCGAAAAACATAACGTGCTGCTGGACCCTGTACATAAAGACATTCTCGACGTTATGGCAGAAGACAGTTACCAGGCTTTTGTTGCCCTGCGCAACCACCCTTTATTTTTAAGTTACCTGGAGAAGTTTTCTCCTTTGACCCTCTTGTCAAAAATTAACATCAGCAGCCGCCCTGTAAAAAGAAATGCCGGGGGGCCATTAAAACTTGAAGATTTAAGGGCCATCAGTTTTGTAACGGCCTGGAGTCAGTTGAAACAAAGTATTCCCGGTTTTTATGGGGTTGGAACTGCCCTGGAAAATCAGGAAAAAAAGGGCAATTGGGCAAATCTTCAGCAAACCTATCACCAATCGGGTTATTTTAAAACCATTATAGACAATTGCATGATGTCCATGAGCAAATCCGATTTTTCCATTACGGCCCATTTTGCAAATGATGAGCAATTTGGTGCTTTCTGGAAAATACTCCACGATGAATTTGAGCGCTCTAAAGCCATGCTTTTAAAATTATCAGGACAGGAGTCCCTTATGGAAAATTATCCTGTTGAAAAGCGTTCTATTGCCGTCAGGGAGAAAATTGTATTGCCGCTGGTATTGATTCAGCATTATGCTTTAGGACACCTTTCACAGGAGAACCTTTCTGATCAGGAAAGACAGTCCTACGAAAAACTGGCCATCAGAACCGTTTACGGTATTGTAAATGCTGGCCGGAACCTGGCTTAAATCTTTCAAATCCATTAAAAAAGGCTTACCTGATGGTAAGCCTTTTTTAATGGACCTTATTGCGGGTCCGCCAATACGAAACCTGTTGCCGTTTTAAAAAACTTTAGGGGGACATAAGTGTATTTCCCGCTGTAAGCATAATAAGTAATGATATATGGGACCTGAGGATTTGCTACCGCATTCGGAAACCTGAGGTTTAGGGTATATACCAGGGCAGCCTGGATCTCTGCTGTTGTCCATTGCGTGCCATTGGTTGCACTGATGTTAAAACTTTTATATTGTGCCACGTTTGCCCTGTTGGTTGTAGTTCCAAAATTGTAGGTTACACTCGGCAGGTTCAGGTTGGTATAATCGGATGAAACCATGGTATAGTAAATGGTTGGGTCCGGGATCCAAATCCCGCCTTGTTTAAGAAAGGCCAGTGTTGTACTTGGGGACCAGTTTGTCCCGTCGTAGGTCAAGACATAAATTTTCTGGTGAGAAACCGTTGCCGACACATAATATTTATAGGTCACATATTTTACGTCACCAAGTTTCACCGTGAGCATTACTGCCGGGTCTGCCTTTAACGTCACATTAAGGGAGCTGGCCAGACTGCTCACATCAGCAGAAACAAAAGCATTGTTGATCCCTCTGCCCAGAACTGTATACTGGGCTGGTGACAAAAGGTAAATTTTCTGCCAGCCTGCAGACTGCAGCAAAAAGGCTTCTGTCACCAAAGTACCCGATGAAGGGGTGACCCCCGACTGGAAAAAGGCATAAGTTAGCAAAACTAGTTTATTGGCTGCTGTAATGGCCTGCGGGTATTTATATTCCAGAAAAGCCAGCACCTGCGCAGCACTGTAATTTTTATTATTGCCATTCCCAACGGCAGACGCACCATCGGTGTAATCACTTGCAGTAACAGTATACTGTACATTCGCAAAAGTACTGTCGGCCGGTTTCACTGTATTTGATTTGTAACTGTAAGTCACGTTTGCTTTGGTTCCGTTTGGCAGCTGTGGATACATTTTATTCAGCATTGCCGATATACCTGTATTTGCTGCATCGGTCGTTTCGTAACTCGAGGAGGAGCTTATGGTTAGAGTTCTAGCAGGTACAGGGTCAGGTGTAAGGTTATTAAGGGTATCTTTCATTGGGTTACAGGCAGCAAATGCCATTGCAACCAATACCATAGCGGTATATATATAATTTTTCATGATATAAGTTTTAAAAGTTAATTTTCAGACCAGTTGTCCAGGTTCTTCCAAAGCCATAAAAAACCGTCGATCCTGAAGCAGTACCTGTTCCATTGGCATCATAAGCATCTGCCACATATTTGGTATTAAACACATTGTTGACGTTTATGATAATCGAAGAATTCAAGTTCGCCAGCTTAAATTTAAGGACACCGTTCAGATTAAGCAATCCGTAATCTGGAATTTTCCAAGGCTTTGCCCCAGGTTTATTATAACTGTAAAAATTAAAATCAGCGCTGTAATTCGAGTAATAATAATAATCCGCACCTAATTTTAATTCTGGCAAGACCTGCAAGTCCAGGCCAAGAAAAGCCGTCGTCTGCGCCTGATTACCCACTTTTAAACCATTCAAATATAGCTTGGAAATGGTTGGTGGTTGTGCGGAACTTCCGGTTTGCGCGTTTACAGTGACGGGACCTATATCATTTAAGTATTTCCAGTCCCCAACCGAAAACGCCCCGTTTATACTTACTGATGCAACCGGCTTATACCTGAAATCAACCTCCACTCCCTGGTGAAGCTCATTTACCCCCGATAAGTTAAAGGTATAAACGCTTCCGTCCGGCGCCGTTTGATTCACAGCCCTTGCCCGGTCCTTATAGGTAGACCGGTACAGGTTGATGTTTGCGGTAAGGGTTTTACTTCTGTAGCCATAGCCCAGTTCATAGCTGAACAATTTTTCGTTCTTTGCATCGGGATTTATAAAGTTTTTATACTCCAGGAATGCATTGGTAAAAATGGGTGCTTTCTCGAGGTAACCCAAATTGGCAAAAACATTGTTGTGCTCATCCAGATTGTAGTTTGCACCACCCTTTGCCTGATAACCTAAAAAGTTTTTATATGGGGTTTCCCGGGCCGGGTCATCTGGTTTGTAATTAAAAAAGTCTATCCTTTTGTAGGAAGTATTGGAAGCGGCCAGGGAAACAAAAGCGGTAACGTTATCTTTCGCATATTCTACCTGTCCGGATACCCCTTCCCAAAGTACTTTACTGTTGTAATTGTACTCAAACTTATCATTCGTTTTCAAGATCGGATTGGGATTGTTGATGTCGCCCCGGTAAGTACTGGAACTGTTAATCCCCTGCCAGGGATAAGTCACATAATCTGCCCCTAAAAGATCGGTAATTTTAACATAATGGATGCCTTCGTAATACCTCAGGTCCACACCACCCGTAAAATTAAAATATTTACTGAATTTCCTGTTATAGGTACTCATTGCACCAAACCAGTTATGGTTGTTAACCGAAGCATACAGATAAGATCCTGCCGCTCCGTCTACACCGGACTTGTTTGCTTTAATGGCCGCATCCAGGTCATAAGGAGCGTAATCGTACAGACCAATCCTGGTTAAAGGAACGTTTCCAAGACTTGATCCACCACCACCGGTACCTCGTGAAGCGTATAGTACCGTGGACAAGCTGGAATTTTCGTCTATAGTCCAGTAATCGTTTAAGGAGATGATGGGCTTATTGAAGTAATTGTTTTTTACATTGACCACCTGTCCGTATTTTACACCCCAGTCGGGATTGAATTTGATTCCTTGTGGCGCACTTTCAAAAGCCTGTATGCTTTGCTTGCTTGATCTTTGTCCATGTGTCTGAGGTGCACCCATTCCGGTCAGGGAAATAGTATGATGGTCATTAAACATTTTTGAGACGTTAAAGAAGTAGTTATAGCCCGTAAACTGAAGCCCCTCCGCATACATATTTCCGGAAGTTCTGGAGCCCTGGGCCGAGAAAGACCAGCCTTTATCGCTCCTGCCGGTAGAAAGATAAACGGATGTTTTCAGGAAGCCATCATTGCCAATGGTTTGAGAAATGGAACCCCCTTTCTCGGTATCCGTGCTCCTGGTAATGATGTTGACGGTCCCTCCCAGAGAAGGAACAACCAGTTTGTTCGCACCAAGTCCCCTCTGTACCTGCATAGAAGAAGTAACCTCTCTTAAACTGGCCCAATTGGACCAGTACACAGATCCATTTTCCATATCGTTAATTGGGATCCCGTTCACCATAATGGCCAAACTAGCGGTACTAAAACCCCTGATACTGACCCTGGAATCACCAAAACCACCTCCCTGTTTGGTCGCCTGCACACCAGGGGTAGAGTTGAGCAGCTCCGGGAACTCCTGGCTGCTTCCCTTCTCTTCAATTTGTAAAGCATTGACCGTAGAAACCGCAACGGGCGTTTTCCTGTCTATGGCAATATTGGATCCAAGGATCGCAACCTCAGACATTAGGTTCGCATTAGGCGTAATTTTGACAGCTCCAAGATTTACCTGCCCCTCCTTCAGGACTATTTCCCTGGGATTGTATCCTATAAAAGAGACCACCAAAATGTTTAACCCGTCTAGTTTCTTCAGGCTGAAACTTCCATCAAGGGAGGCAGATGTAAAATTTTTTGTTCCTTTAAAGCCTATAGAGGCCCCTGGAAGTGATTCATTCGTTAGAGAATCTACAATCTTGCCTGTAATTTTTTGCTGCGCAAAAATACTTAACGCAAAAAACTGCAGGAGCAGTGTAATTTTAATTCGTAAAGATTTGTTCATTTTCTTTTTTGTAAGTTATAATTCATTTATTAGAAATAATCAGCCACAATAAACAAAAGTAATTTACCAAAAGTATACAATTAAATAATTTATATTAAGAAATTATTAACGTTTTAAATGAAATCAAATGAGTAATTAAACTTTGTGTAAATATTTTTATTACAAGAAGTCTCTGACAACAAAAAAGCCGCCTTTCAAGCATATGAAAGGCGGCTTTTTTTGGATTAAGGTGGATTCCCGACTAGTAGAGAATTTTCCCTGTTGAAGTTACAATAGATGCAATCCTTACGGCATCAAAAATTCGTTCCTCTGTTGCACCCAGGCCCAGAATTGATTTTTCGTGGGCATTAACACACATTTCACATCCGTTTACTGCTGAAACGGCAATACTCATCAATTCAAAAAACTCTTTCCCGGTCACAGGGCTACTCATCAATTGCATGCGGACCCGCGCAGGGATCTGGGTATATTTTTCTTTTCCTGTAAAGTGACGGAACCGGTAGAAAACGTTGTTTAAAGCCAATAAAGAGGCACAGCCTACAGCTTCTGCAATTTCTTCTGCACTGGCCTCCTTAGAAAGGGCCTGTTTCTCGAAAAATGATGTTAAAACTTTATTGTTGTTATTTACCGCAATACTTAAAGCCAGCAAAGCACATTCTTTCTCATTCAAATGTGCAGAAGTAAATGTACTGCTGAAATTCAGTTTCAAATCACGTACATATCTTGAATTACCTTTTTCCAACAGGGAAAGGCTATCGTTTCTATAGCTTGCTTCCAGTCCAACTGTGGCCAGTAATTCCTGGATGGTTTCTGTTATTTCGCTCATTTTAATTGATTTTAAGGATAAAAAAAATCCCTGCAAATCATGCATTTACAGGGATTTTTCATCATAAATTATTTAACCTACTGCAAATTAAACAGTTAAGGTTTCCTGACCTTTTTCCCAGTTGCATGGGCAAAGTTCATCAGTTTGTAAAGCATCCAGTACACGGATTACCTCTTTTACATTACGGCCTACGCTCAAATCGTTTACACACACCCAACGCACAATACCCTGAGGATCAATGATAAAAGTTGCACGGTAAGCAATTTTTTCATTTGGCTCCAGAATATCTAAAGCTTCAGCAAGTGACTTAGAAGTATCGGCAAGCATTGGGAATTTTAATCCGCGTAAATCATCGTGATTGTTTCTCCATGCCAGGTGAACAAACTCTGAATCTGTAGAAGCACCGATTAATTTAGTATCACGGTCACGAAATTCACTGAAATTGTTATTGAATTCAGCAATTTCAGTAGGGCAAACAAAAGTAAAATCTTTTGGCCACCAGAATAGACAGGTCCACTCGTTGTTATCGTTGATTAAAGAATCAGAGGTAATTGTTTCGAACTCTTTACCTTTCTCTAAACTTACTACGGCTGTTTTTGAAAATGATGGGAATTGTTGACCTATGTTTATCATAATTTTATGTTTTTTTCTTGCGGCAAAGGTACAGCTATCTCTTTTGATTCACAAGGTTAAAGCCCCTTTTAGCCATACTATCTGTCGATAGCACTATAGATAAAACTGATAGGTCTATTCTCCTTTCATTTTCTATTTACTTGACTTCAGCGTACTTTCAAAAAGCTTAAAAATCCGTTTGTATTCATCTGTCCAACTGGACGGTTCTTTAAATCCATGATCTTCAACAGGGTATACCGCAAGCTCCCAATTGTCTTTTCCAAGCTCAATAAAACGCTGGCTTAACCGTACAATATCCTGGAACTGGACATTTTCATCAACAACCCCATGGCACATCAGTAAATTACCTTTTAATCCTGCTGCAAAATTGATGGGAGAACTTTGTTGATAAGCCTTTGGATCATTAAATGGCTCATTAAGAATATTGGCGGTATAGCCGTGATTGTAATGCGCCCAGTCTGTCACAGACCTTAATGCTCCTCCACTTTTAAAGGCCTCTGGCTGGGTTAATAAGGCCATCAACGTAATGAAACCACCATAAGAGCCACCGTAAAGGCCTACATTCTGAGGGTTCACGTGGTATTTTTCCACCAGGTATTTCACACCGTCTACTTGATCGGTAAGGTCTTTTCCGCCCATATGTCTATAAATTCCAGTCCGGTGGTTACGGCCATAGCCAGAACTTGCCGTATAATCAATATCTATTACCGTATAACCATTATCGGCCAGCAGGTTATTGAACATATACTCCCTGGAATACTGGCTCCACCAATAATGAACATTTTGAAGATAACCGGCACCATGGACAAAAACAACGGCCGGACGGCTGGGGTGAGGATTTGTGGCCGGATAAACCCGCGCATACACGTCGGCACCATAGCGGTTTTTGAAAGAGATCAATTCCGGCTGGCGCCATTTATAGGCTTTAAATTCTTCAGAAACGGAGTTGGTGATCTGTATCGCTTTTGCTCCTGTTTTGTTTTCCTGGATATAAAGCTCCCAGGGCTTATCCATATAAGAATAATTAATGGCCAACCATTTTTCATCAGGAGAAAGGGTGACCTCATTTCCCCCTTTCATAGAAGTAATTTGCTGCACAGCCCCTCCATTCACATCCATTTTATAAAAATGGGTAATTCCCGGATGCTCTTTATTTGCTGTAAAATAAAAAGTTTTTTTGTCTGCAGACAATTGAAGGCTTTGCACTTCCCAATTGCCTGAAGTCAATTGTTTTTTTGCGCCGTTACTTAAATCGGCAAGATAGATGTGGGAATAACCACTGGCCTCACTTTGATAATATATCCGGTTTTTGTCTAACCACTTCACATTATAAGCCCCAATTCCCGGCCCTCCAATCCAGGCCTCATCCCTTTGCCTGTCTACCAGGGACAAGCCTCCACTGGAGGGGTCTAATTTAAGTATCCAGAGATCTTTATTATCTAATGCCCTGGCCACTAAAACAGCTAAACTGCCATCTTCGTTCCAAAAAGGCCCAGAAAGGTTCACTTTCCGGTCTTCATTTTTCTTTTTTCTGGCCTCAAGTTGCTCGGGATAGTCCTTCAGGTAATCTGGAAGATCCTTAATACCTGGAATCTGTGCCTCATTTATGCGGTAAACGGTATCCTTTTGCAAATCATAAATCCAGCTGCGGGAGCTGAAAGGTTCTTCCCCGACTTTTGTCCGTCCCGGGATATCTTCAGTATAGCCACTTCGGGTGACATAGGTCGGGACAATCGTTTTTTGCGAGTTCCCCGGGCTGCTCAATTTGTAACTGATAAAATGCTCATCAGGACTAATTACGACATTGCTCAAAAACTGTTCATCAAGATAAATGGCTCGTGGATTCTTCCCATTTGAATTTTGTCCCAGCCTCCTTCCCCCTCTTTCTGCTTCTTTATTCCCTTTAAAAACGTCAAAAAGAGAGGTTTGTTCATTTTTTAACCACTCATCCTGTGCAGACAATTTCTTTTTTAAAGCGGGTGATTTACCATTCACAAAATTGCTCAGCTGAATCAGTTGGTTTGTTTTCAGGTTTAGTTTAAAGAGGTTGTTGCTTTTCTGGAAAACCAGGTCTCCATTATGGAGAAACCTTGGATTGCTTTCCATTTCCATTGTCTGTGTTAAACGCTGCTGCTTCTTTGTTTTGGCGTTGTATAAATACAAGTCCCCGCCTTTTTCCAGCACCCCCATGGAACGGTCCTGGTTATAAATATAATTTGGTGCAAAATACTTTTCTGCTGTGCTGTCTGCTTCTTCTTCAATTTTCCTGGAGGAGAGATTAACTTTGTATTGCCGGGATTTTTCAAGTCCTTTGGGGTTCCACTGAAAATAAACCGTTTTGCCATCTTCAGACCACCGGTAATCTGAAGGGGATACGCCAATCCATTTCTGGTCGCGCATAATTTTTTCTACAGTCAACTTTTGCGTTTCCTGAGCGACTGAAGATCCTGCCGCGCAGATCATCAGAAAAAACAAGTAATTTTTCTTCATATAGTTTGCTTGTGAATGCAAGTTATATAAAAAAAATTTTTACCTCACAATGCTTCCTGTATCATCTATGTTAACATCAAATGGCTGCAGATAATCCTGAAGCAATACCGCCATTTCTCTTCGGGACAATAGATGCTGAAGATCATATTCCGAACTAAATTTATATCCTTTTTTCCATTTTTTTTCTATTTCCCGGATTAAGCTGCTTACCGATTTGTTCCCCACATAACAAATCATGTCAATCGTATTTTCCAGATTCACCGGGCGCTTAGAATGGTCTTCAAACCAAATTTGTGCTTTGTAATACAGATCTTTCAGGGGTTGCCGGATCTGGTCAAAGCTCAAGGTATCGTTGGGATGGAAAAGCAGGCCCTGAGTGCTGATTTTCCCCTGAAAAACGCCGGATAAAGCAACCTGTTGTATGGCTTGCCAGTTTGGGTCTTCAGGAGAAATATCTGAAAAGGGTACCAGAGCAGATTTATAATTGAGCAGCTCTCCCTGAATATATTTTAACCGCGATTTGCTGGTTTTAGTTTTAAAAAACACGCTGTAAGCGGCTATGGCTCCCGCAGCTTGTCCGGCCGGCATAACATCACCTAGTTCCTGGACATCCACATAATTTTCCTCTTCAGGAACCAGTAGATGGGCCAGTGTTATAAATTTCAGTTCTTCTGCTTGTTTTTTAGACTCCAAACCAGAGGCAATGCTGGTTCGGTAGAGGTTGTTTTCATAACCCCAGGATAATAATCCGGAATTGTCTCTTTTCTTCAGTCCATTTAAGGGCTGTCCTGAAGCATTGATCAATACTTTTGCCTTGATCGTTTTCCCGTCAGGAAGTTTAACTTCCCAGTTTTTTCCAGACCTAAGGAGCTTTTGAAAAGTCTCATAGTGTACATTCAGATTTTTCGTGCTGTCGCCCCACTTCTTTAGCATAGCCTCCATGCTTAGCCCTTGGTCCTTTTTTCCAGCGTCTGGTTTTAATTTTGAAAAAAATTCGGCTTCTGCACCAGAATAAAATGAACGTTTCGCAATCTGCAGATGAAACCCTCCTTTACCCGCCAAGGCGATTACGCTTACACTGGAATGTGCGGCCTGTCCTGCAGCTGCCCAGGCTGCATTTCCATTTCCTAGAACAAGAACATCCGTTTTTATGGTTTGTGCATTGGCCGTACTGTAACCTGCTATTGCAAGCGCGAAAATCCATGTTTGTCTCCTAAGGGTAGCTTTCATAAGCAAATTTGTTAAGGAAAGATTTTACTTCCTCTATTCACAAAAATCTAAAAAACCAGCAGAATTTTACGCTTTTTAACAAATCATAACATCTAGCCAATCCGTATAGAAGTCATCGTCAGCGAGCCCCCAACAGCTTTATCATTAAATAAAAGGACTTCCTCTGTTCCCTTTTTAAGTCCGAGGGTATACAGTAAAGGCAGGTAATGTTCCGGTGTAGGTATAGCCAGCATGGCTTCTTTACCCAATGTCTGATAAGCAATTAAAGACTGATGATCATCATGCAGGATCAGGCTTTTGAACTTATCATTTATGTCCAGCGCCCAATCATAGCCCCCGCCTCCAATCATTTCCCAACTCATCATTCGAAGGTTATGGACCATATTTCCGCTGCCTAAAATTAAAACCCCTTTTTTTCTTAGCGCATAAAGTTCTGCCGCCAGTTCGTAATGGTATCTCGCCTGTTTAGTATAGTCCATACTCAGCTGAAGGACTGGAATCCTGGCATCCGGGTACATATGACGGACAACAGTCCAGGCTCCATGGTCCAGGCCCCAATCGTGATCAAGCCCTATTTCTGTACCTTTAACTATTGCTGCAACGTCAACCGCCAGCTTTGGATCTCCAGGGGCCGGATATTCTACATCAAACAAGGCTTGGGGAAAACCTCCAAAATCGTGTATGGTGGGTGGAAAATCCATTGCGGTAATAAGAGTCCCTCTGGTAAACCAGTGTGCTGAAATCACCAATACGGCCTTAGGCTGAGGGATATTTTTAGCCATTTCAGCCCATTTCAGACTAAATTCATTATCTTCTATCCCGTTCATCGGCGAACCGTGACCAATAAAAAGCACAGGCATGAGTCTTTCCTGTTCTGGGAGTGTATCTGCAATCCTTTTTAAATCAGATAAATTTGCCATCTTTTCCTTCTTTACTTACAAAAATAGAGCTAAAAGCCGCTAAGACTGTTGATCTGTGGTAAGAAAATCTATTTTTTAAACTTTGAAAACATCGCCAGTATCCGGCCTTCCATATTTTTCCATTATTTTAGCATTAAATATTTTTCAAATGAAATACTTCTTTTCCTTGTTTCTTTCTTTTTTTGCAATAACCGTGGTCGCGAAAAAGCCTCATTATCAATACGTCAAACTGCAAACAGACCAGGGAGAATGCATCATCAGACTTTATAATGAAACTCCCTTACACCGGGATAATTTTGCAAAACTTACCAAAGAAGGCTTTTTCAATGGAACTCTTTTTCATCGCGTTATCAAAAATTTCATGATCCAGGGCGGTGACCCGGATTCAAAAAATGCAGAAGCGGGTAAACTGCTTGGAGAAGGTGGCCCTGGCTATACCATTCCAGCTGAGTTTCGGGACAGCCTCTTTCATAAAAAGGGGGTTCTTGCCGCTGCCAGGGACAATAATCCTCAAAAAGAGTCTAGCGGAAGTCAGTTTTATCTGGTTCAGGGAAAAAAATTTACAGATGAACAACTGGATATATTGGAACGGGACAGGCTTAAATTCAAGCTCCCCCTATGGCAAAGGGAAGTATATAAAAGTATTGGAGGAGCCCCTCATCTGGATAGGAATTATACCGTTTACGGAGAGGTGGTTAGAGGGATTGATCTCATTGATAAAATTGCCGAAATGAACACAGACAGCAATAACAGGCCACTAACAGATGTAAAAATGACCATCACGCTTCTTAAAAAAAGAGAGGCCAAAAAGCTGGAAAAAACACTTGAAAAGGAACAAAAAGCTCAACCTTCGGTGTAAGTCAAAACAAAACAAGCCATAAAATTATTATACAATATAAGACCGATATCAATGAAAATCATCTCTTACAATATTAACGGAATTCGTGCCGCTGCCACTAAAAATTTCCTGGAATGGTTAAAAGAAGTTAACCCCGATATGGTTTGCCTTCAGGAAGTCAAAGCGCTACCATCTCAAATTCCCGATATTATTGCCGTAATTGAGCAATTGGGGTATCATCACTATTGGTTCGCTGCAGAGAAAAAAGGCTACAGTGGAGTGGCCATTTTCAGTAAAGTTAAGCCGAATCATGTGGAGTACGGTTGTGGCGAAGAGTGGATCGACAAAGAAGGCCGTATTTTAAGGGCTGATTTTGACAGTTTCTCCTTGATGAGTGTCTATTTGCCTTCCGGCTCAAGCGGAGAGGACAGACAGGCTAAAAAATATGAATTCATGCGTTTCTTTGACGGCTATACAGAAGCCTTAAGAAAAACACATCCAAACCTCATCATTTCCGGGGATTACAACATTTGCCATACAGCAATGGACATTCATAATCCAAAATCGAATGCCAATTCTTCAGGCTTTTTGCCCGAGGAACGCCAGTGGATGGAACTTTTCCTCAACAATGGTTTTATAGACACCTTCAGACATTTTAATAAAGATCCTCATCATTATACCTGGTGGAGCTTCAGGGCAAATTCCAGGGCAAAAAATCTGGGTTGGCGAATCGATTACCACCTGGCTACAAAACCTATGCTGGAACGCCTGAAAGCAGTTCAGATTTTACCAGATGCCGTTCACTCTGACCACTGCCCTGTTTTATTGGAATTAAACGTTTAAATGAAATTTTATGGAAGGATTAAAACTATATGCCCCTTCGGACATACAGGCACTCACCAACCGCCGGGAGGGGGAAACCAAACTGGGAGAAAAGGTACAGACTATTTCTGACCTGGGCGCCCTTAAGGAATGCAAAGCCCCTTTTGTTGTTCTTGGTATTCCAGAGGATATTGGGGTAAGGGCAAATTATGGTATCGGGGGAACATCTAGCGCCTGGCAGGCTGCCTTGAAAGCGCTATTGAACGTACAGAGTAACTCCTTCTTAAACGGTGCCGAAATTCTTATCCTGGGCCACTTTCAATTTAAAGAGCCAAAAGACAGCAGCCCGGATGGCTTAAGCAGGAAAGTAGAAGAAATTGATGAATTTGTATACCCGGTCATCAGCCAGATCATTGAGGCCGGCAAAGTTCCTGTTGTGATCGGAGGCGGGCACAATAACGCCTACCCAATTATTAAAGGAGTTTCCCTTGCCATAGGAAGCAAAATTGATGTAGTCAATATTGATGCCCATGGCGATCTGCGGGAAACCAAGGGCAGACACAGTGGCAACGGCTTTAGTTATGCGATTAAAGATGGCTTTCTAAAAAACTATGGCATTTTTGGATTGCATGAAAATTACAATAACAGCCACGTGCTCACCCTGATCAAAGAGTGCGATGAAATCAATTGCATTTATTTTGACGAACTGATCAAATCCAAAGACCGGACGGTTTTATTACATAGCTTTGTTCATCCTTTTGATTATCATCTGGGATTGGAAATAGATCTGGACAGTATTGAAAATGTACTTTCAAGTGCCTCGAGTCCTTCAGGATTTACCTTGAACGACATGCGCAGGTTGGTGCTGAACAGTAAGAAAAAATTTTATTACCTGCACCTTTGCGAAGGCGCAGTAGAACTTGCCGACGGCAGGAAAGATCCTCTGACTGCAAAAACGATTGTTTATCTACTGACCGATTTTATTAAAGCTCAGCTGAATTTGTAAATTTTTTCCGGGGTAATACAATAATTCATTTTGACATCCTGGTCATTGACATCGGTTATTTCGTCCAGCGCCTCGAAAAAGGATAATCCTATTTTTTTGATGTTTTCACCCGCTAAAAAGCGATCATAAAAACCTTTACCATAGCCTACCCGGTAGCCTCTAAGGTCAAAAGCCAGCAAAGGCACCAGTACCATATCTACCTCTCCTGTGTAAGGTTCCGCTAACTTGGGTTCTGGTATGCCGTAAGCATTCAGCTCAAGTTCCTGCGCGCCCATGTAAACGTAATTTGTCATCAAAGAGGTGGCGAAGTCCGCACGGGGCACAATAAGCTTTACATCGGGCTGGTTTTGCTTCATCCAGTCTATAAAAAGAAAGGTATTGGGCTCATTTTTTTGAATGATTGGCAAAAAGAGGTGCAAAACCTTTACTCCGGAAAAATCCAACCTGGTGAAACGGTCCAGCATAAGCTTGCTGGCTGCAATAATTTCTGCCTCGGATAAAGAATTTCTTTGTTTAGAGGCCTCCCTCCGAGCTTCAGCTTTTGTCATAAAACAAAGATAATCTACACAATTCAGGATTTAAAACCCCTGTAAAAAAAGATGGCTTCGGGAACCACTCCGAAGCCACAATCAA
Source organism: Pedobacter nutrimenti (assembly GCF_003208655.1). Taxonomy (GTDB): domain Bacteria; phylum Bacteroidota; class Bacteroidia; order Sphingobacteriales; family Sphingobacteriaceae; genus Pedobacter; species Pedobacter nutrimenti. Next base: position 355,098 of record NZ_QKLU01000002.1, read on the forward strand.
CCTAAACCTAAAACTAAACTATGAAAATTCTTATTTTACTCTTTCTATATAGTCACCTGTACGTGTATCAATCTTCACTTTATCTCCCTGATTGATAAACATTGGCACTTTTATCTCTACTCCTGTTTCTACTGTTGCGTATTTTAGTGCATTTGTAGAAGTATCCCCTTTTACAGCGGGCTCAGAATAGGTTATTTCCAATTCAACATGCGAAGGTGTCTGTGCCATAATGGGTTCATCACTTTCAAATGCAATGATCACATTCATTCCTTCTTTTAAAAACCGAACACTTTTACCAAACAACATTTTTGGTATATTAAATTGTTCGTAGGTATTGTTGTCCATAACCACCAGTGCATCACCATCTTCATACAGATACTGATAGTCGCTGGTCTCTACGCGACAAATTTCCACCTCTTCATCTACACGAAATCTGTATTCTACCAGTTTTCCAGACTTCACATTTCTCATTCTGGCCTGATAAAAAGCCCTGAGGTTACCAGGGGTACGGTGAAGAAATTCTTCTACCTGTACCAATTCCCCGTTAAAACGAAGGATATTTCCACTTTTTACGTCTGATGCTTTTGCCATTTTTTCTTTGAAATTATGCCTGTTACCAGGGCCGATTTCGTGCCGCAAAGGTAAAGACTATTTATTAATTATACAATAGTAATTTTAAATTTTATTTTTTATCCTCTTTTTACTCCTCTTTCGTGACATTAGCATTAGAAAACAGGGTTCATTTACATGGTTTTATAATCACTTATCTGTATAAAGTGATCACAAAAAGAATACTCTATTTCCTGATTTGAGCCAATCAGCAACAACCTGTCTTTCCCAAAATCCTCTATCAATTCATGATACCAGTCTATTCCTTGCACATCCAGATTAGAGGTCGGTTCGTCCAGTAAAAGCAAAGGAGAATCTGAGCAACATGCCAGAGCTAGCCTGGTTCTTTGTTTCATCCCTGACGAAAAATATTTCAGGGCTTTATCCTGCGCCTTGTGCAAGCCAAGCCTCTCTAAAAGGCTTTCCTGGTCCATCCCCTTTACAAAGCGCTTAAATTTAAAATGAAATGAAATCGTTTCCTGGAGACTAAATTCTTCAATTAAATCAAGATAAGGGGCCGCAAAACTAATGTAGTTATAAATCTTTTCTACCGGAATTTTCTGCTCCTGTTGATAGTCAATCACTCCTTCAGAAGGTGATAAACTTCCCATTAATATATTCAGTAACGTCGACTTTCCAGAACCATTTGGCCCCAAAACAGCATATTTTCCGCTTTGTTTAAACTGATAACTAAAATCACGGAATATCCATTCCTGGTTAAAACGACGTCCGACATGCTGTGCATCAATGATCATTACTTTAACTAGCTTCCGGACCCGAAACCTTTCATTACGCCCCGGTTAGAATTCCGGATAAAATCTACGATCTCATCACGAATTTCGGTTGGCTTAAATTCTGCCTCGATCATATCCAGCGCCTTGGTCACGTTATTGTGTTTCACAAAAAGAACCCTGTAAATCTCCTGTATTTCATTGATCTTTTCTGAAGAAAAACCTCGTCTTCTCAAGCCCACAGAGTTTATTCCCGCATAAGAAAGTGGCTCTCTGGCCGCTTTAACATAGGGAGGAACATCTTTCCGTACCAGGGAACCACCGGTTACAAAGGCATGGGAACCTACTTTTACAAACTGATGAATAGCAACAAGTCCTGCCAGCACAACATAATTACCAATGGTAATGTGACCTGCAAGGGTGGTGCTATTGGAAAAAATGCAGTAGTCCCCTACTTCACAGTCATGGGCAATATGCGAATAAGCCTGTATAAGACAGTTGCTACCAATTACGGTTTTCCATTTATCCTTTGTTCCTCTGTTGATGGTTACACACTCTCTGATTGTGGTATTATCGCCTATTTCTGCCGTAGTTACTTCTCCGGCAAATTTCAGATCCTGGGGAACCCCGGAAATAACGGATCCCGGGAAAACCCTGCAATTCTTACCAATACGTGCGCCATCCATAATGACCACATTAGAACCAATCCAGGTTCCCTCTCCGATTTCCACATCTTTATGTATGACCGCAAAAGGCTCTATAACAACATTATCTGCTATTTTTGCCTGTGGGTGTATATATGCTAAGGGTTGGATCATGCCGTTTTTTCGCTATCTTTAACTTTTACAATCTGTGCCATCATTTCTGCTTCCACTACAACTTTTTCTCCAACCATTCCCACACCCTTCATTTGTGCAATTCCCCGTCTCATCGGCTCCATTAGGTCACATCGAAAGACGATAGTATCTCCTGGAGTAACCTGGGCCCTGAAACGAACATTATCAATCTTTAGAAATAAAGTCAGGTAATTTTGAGGATCGGGAACTGTACTCAACACCAGGATACCTCCGGTCTGCGCCATGGCTTCAATCTGGATAACTCCAGGAAACACTGGCGCCCCTGGGAAATGACCTCTGAAAAGCTCCTCATTCATGGTCACATTTTTTGCACCCACAACATAAGTTTTAGTCAGTTCCAAAATTTTATCTATAAATAAAAAAGGCTGTCTGTGAGGAAGAATATTCATGATCTGAACCACATCATAGAGTGGTTTTACTGAGGGGTCATAAACATGCTGAACTTTTTTATTCTTTTCTTTTTTAATAGCTGCTTTGATTTTTTTTGCAAAAGCAACATTTGCCGCATGCCCTGGTCTTGCTGCCATAATATGTCCCTTTAAATGAACCCCTACTAACGCAAGGTCTCCAATCATGTCTAAAAGCTTATGTCTTGCGGGTTCATTCTGATGTCTAAGCTCCATATTGTTCAGGATCCCCTGAGGGGCAACATCAATCGCATTTCTATTGAATATCTTTGCCAAATGGTCCAACTCATCTTTGGTCACCTCCTTATCTACAATCACAATGGCATTATTTAAATCACCCCCTTTGATCAGATTGTTTTGCAGCTGGTATTCCAGTTCATGAAGAAAGCAAAAGGTCCTGCAGGATGCAATTTCTTTTTTAAACTCTGCAATGCTGGATATGCCTGCGTGCTGACTGCCCAAAACAGGTGAATTATAATCGATCATACAGGTAAACCTGTAATCGTCGAGCGGCATAGCGACAATTTCAACCTTCCGGTCTGCCTCTGTATAGGTAATGTTATGAGGTATGGTGAAATATTCTCTGTCTATATCCTGTAAAACAGTGCCGACACTTTCCAGTGCTTCTAAAAATTGTATCGCACTGCCATCCATAATGGGGGTTTCGGGCCCATCTAATTTCATTAAAACGTTATCAAGGTCCATACCAACCAGAGAAGCCATAACATGCTCTACAGTACTTACACTAGCTCCGTTTTGAGAAATGGTTGTTCCCCGCGCAGTGTCGGTAACATTATCACAATCTGCATCTATAACAGGTTGCCCAGGCAAATCAATCCTTTGAAATTTAAAACCGTGATTTTCAGGTGCAGGACAAAAGGTCAGGGTAACGTTTGCTCCTGTGTGCAAACCAACTCCCTTTACTGAAATCTCCCCCTTTATGGTTTTCTGTTTAACGTTCATTGTTTTCTTTGTATTGTGTCGTACTTTGTTCTATTTGTTGATGGAGCTCTTCGATTTTTGCTTCCAATTTAGCGATGCGCTGTTCAACATCAGGCAACTGTTTAAAAATAACAGAGGCTTTCATCCAATTCCTGTACGGCTGGGCCGGTGTACCATGCCATTGTTTATATTCTTCAATAATACTGGAGTTTACACCGCTTTGAGCACCGATCTGACTTCCCTTTGCAATCGAAAGGTGCCCTGCAATTCCAACCTGCCCGCCAATAACAGAATTTCCTCCAAGTTTAGTGCTTCCTGAAATTCCGGACTGGGCGGCTACAACAGAATTTTCACCAACATCCACATTATGCGCAATCTGTATCAGGTTGTCCAGTTTTACTCCTTTTCGAATAAAAGTAGACCCCATTGTTGCCCTGTCAATGGAAGCATTCGCCCCAATTTCTACATCATCCTCGATAACAACATTACCAATCTGGGCAATCTTGCTGTAAGTACCGTCGGACTGCGGGGCAAACCCAAATCCGTCGCTTCCAATTACCGTATTTGAATGAATTGTAATTCTATTTCCCAATACAGACCGATTGTAAATTTTCACGCCTGGATGTAGAATACAATCCTTTCCCAACCGAGTATCCGAACCTATATAAACCTGCGTATCAATCTTTGTGTTGTCCCCTATTTCGACATTTTCAGCGATATAACTAAATGCTCCGATAAAAACATTTGTGCCTATTTTTGCACTGGGATGAACAAAACAGGGCTGTTCTATCCCACTTCTTTCTGTTTTCTGGTTAATCACCTCATTGTAACGGTCCAGTAAAACAGAAAAAGCACTATAAGGATCTTTGACTTTAATTAAGGTGCACTGAAAAGGCTGAACAGGGACAAAATCCTGGCCAACGATAACCACAGAGGCTTTCGTGCTGTATAGATAATTCTCGTATTTTGGATTGGATAAAAAGCATAAGGATCCTGCCTTACCGTCTTCAATCTTAGAAAGCTCAGCTACTTGAACATTTTCATCACCCTCGATGGTCCCACTTAATAGTTCGTTTATCTGCTTGGCAGTAAATTGCATTTTACAAAGGTATATGTTAAATTGATATGAACAAATAAACCAGCACAGGTTGTCTTATTTTAATGTATGGTCAGAAAAAAAGCTAAAAACGGAATAAAAATTCAAATCTTTTGTTAAAAAATGCTAAATAATTCTTGGGTAACAAAGTATATGCTTTTTGACAGTTTTGTCCAATGACTCTAAATTAGATAAATCGGAAGCCTTTGCAATATCTATCAACACATTATTTTTTTTAAGGATATTGATATTGCTTGTCCCCGCATTGTAAGCTCTATTACGAATGACATCAGTAAAAACAAAATAAGAGGCTTCTTCTTGGCTGATCTTAAAAACCGAGGCCGCATTTTCTTTCAACCTTTCCAGTCTTTGTTGATCGGGAGCTTCATTTGTAATCTCTATCCTGTACAGATTTCTAGTTGTAAGCATCCTACATAAACTGGATAAAATCAAGTCCTGATGATCCTGCCAAACCTTCACAGAGGCAAAGATATCCTGGTCATCCAGCCTTAAAAAATTTGAAAGGTGTTCTGGTTTTTCCAGAAAATCCTTTTCAGAAACGGTATGTTTTAAAAAATGGCTCAGTGCCGGTGTCGCAAAAAGCTCTTGTCCGGCAAGCGCCAGTTCCTTTGCTCTTTCCAACAATTTAACAAGCAACTGCTCGCCAGCAATAACTGTTTTATGCAGGTAAACCTGCCAGTACATTAGTCGCCTGGAAATCAAAAAGTTCTCAATAGAATAAATTCCCTTTTCCTCTATGACCAACTCATCTCCAACCACATTGAACATTTTAATAATCCGGTCAAAGCTGATGACCCCTTCACTCACGCCCGTAAAAAAACTATCTCGGTTCAGGTAATCCATTCTATCCAGATCCAACTGACTGGAGATCAACTGGTGTAGAAATTTTTTTGAGCAAATCCCTTTAAATATATTGATTGCAGGAGTCAGGCGCCCTTTAAAATCATCATTTAGTTTTTCCATAATAAGCATGGAAATCGCCTCATGCTGTATCCCGCTGACCAGAGAATGCTCCAGTGCATGAGAAAAAGGGCCATGTCCTATATCGTGGAGTAAAATCGCAATTGTAGCTGCCTCTTCCTCTTCTCTGGTTATCTCATGACCTTTTCCTTTAAGCACTTCAATAGCCAGGCTCATCAGATGCATTGCGCCCAGAGCATGGTGAAAACGTGTATGTAAAGCCCCTGGATAAACCAAATGCGTCATTCCAAGCTGTTTGATATACCTTAAACGTTGAAACCAGGGGTGAGAAACCAGGTCAAAAACTAAGGCTGAGGGTATATTAATAAAGCCGTAAACCGGATCATTTATTATTTTCTTTTTATTCAATCTTCTGGAAATAAAATTATACGGTACAAAAATTGCTATTTTTATTCACAAATCAGAAAGAGAAATAATTCTAAAAGATTAATTTACATTTTACACATATCAGAATGCAGGAAACCAAAATTCTATGGGCCGACGATGAGATCAACTTGTTAAAACCACATATACTTCTATTAAATGAAAAAGGCTATCACGTCACTACTTTTACAAATGGTAATGATGCGTTGGAGGCTTTTAGCAAAGAGCATTTTGACTTGGTTTTTTTAGACGAAAATATGCCAGGCATGAGTGGCCTGGAGACCCTTTCAGCGATAAAAAACTTAAAAAATGATGTTCCGGTTGTCCTGATTACCAAAAGTGAAGAAGAAAACCTAATGGAAGACGCCATTGGCTCTAAAATAGACGATTACCTGATTAAGCCGGTGAATCCTAAGCAGGTTTTACTGACCATTAAAAAAATCATAGACAACAAAAGGCTCATCAGCGAGAAAACTTCGATGGCCTACCAACAAGATTTCAGGCGCCTTGGAATGACCCTTAACGATAAATTAAGTTACGAGGAATGGGTGGATGTTTACAAAAAGCTTGTTTTTTGGGAGCTGGAGCTCGAAAAACTGGATGACCCCCAAATGCATGAAATTCTGACGATGCAAAAGTCCGAGGCCAATATGCAGTTCTCGAAATTTATTGAGGATCACTATCTGGGCTGGGTAAATGGCAAAGGAAAGCCGCCTTTGCTTTCCAATGAGCTGCTCAAAAAGAAAGTTTTCCCTCTGATCAATTCCAATACCCCGGTTTTTTTTATTCTAATTGACAACCTTCGTTACGACCAGTGGAAAATCATTAACCCATTGATTACCGAGTACTTTAGGCTGGAGGAAGAAGACACATACTCCAGTATTCTTCCTACAGCCACCCAATATGCAAGGAATGCCATCTTTTCTGGCCTGATGCCATTAGAAATGGAAAAAAGACACCCTTCTCTGTGGCAAAATGATGACGATGAAGGAGGGAAAAACATGCATGAAGAGGCTTTTCTTGCAGATCAGATCAAAAGGAGCCTGCGGAAAGATTGCAAATTCAGTTACCATAAAATTCTGACTTATGATGATGGAAGAGCATTGAATGAACAGTTTAATAAGCTGATGCAAAACGAATTCAATGCCATTGTATATAATTTTGTGGACATGCTGTCTCATGCCAGAACCGACATGCAGATGATCCGGGAGCTTGCCAATGACGATGCAGCTTACCGATCACTTACCCTATCCTGGTTTGAGCACTCCCCCTTGCTGGACCTATTGAAAAAACTGGCTCAAAAGAAAGTAAAATTGGTGATCACAACTGATCATGGCACCATAAGGGTAAAGCATCCCAGCAAGGTAATCGGAGACAGAAACACCAATACCAACCTGAGGTATAAACAGGGCCGAAATTTGAATTTCAATGCCAAAGAGGTTTTTTTAATAAAAAACCCTCATGAGGCACAATTACCCAAAATCAATATCAGTTCCAATTATATCTTTGCAAAGGAAGACCGTTATTTTGTTTATCAGAACAATTACAACCAGTTCGTAAATTATTATAACGAAACCTTTCAGCATGGCGGAATATCCCTGGAAGAGATGATTATTCCAATTGCAACCTACACTTCACGCTAATCTTAAAAATGAACATTGAAATCAACGGCCTCCCGGAACTAAAGGAGGCCGCTCAAAAACTACTTACCTTTGCATCAGGAGAAAAAATTTTCCTCTTTGAAGGCGAAATGGGTGCCGGGAAAACCACTTTTATAAAAGAAATCTGCAAGGCCTTGGGGGTTATAGACGTGGTTTCAAGCCCAACCTTTTCTATTGTCAACGAATACCATACCGACCACCAGGATATCGTCTATCACTTTGATTTTTACCGTTTGAAAAATTTAAGGGAGGCTTATGACATCGGGTATGAAGAATATTTTTTTTCGGACCAGTTCTGTCTGATTGAATGGCCTGAAAAAATAGAGGAGCTCATTCCCGAACATTACATCAAAGTGAGTATCCGGAGCACTTCCGCAGAAAAAAGGGAAATCACATTTGTAAAAATTACAACCTAAATTGCTCAATCTAAGGTTATTATTATTAATTTTAGGCAGATAAATATATTAAAATGGCGACAGGATTAAGAGAAGGAATGGCCTCTATTGCCCAAAAAGGACTGCTACAACCAAAAGAAACACTATCTGAAACCAAACCAAAAAACAATAGTCTGTATATTGGCATCCCAAAAGAAATCTCTTTCCAGGAAAACAGAATCGCATTGACCCCCTTATCCGTTGCATTGCTGATCAATAATGGTCATAAAGTAATTATTGAAGCTGGTGCTGGTACCGGCGCCAATTTTTCCGACAGAGACTACAGCGAGCAAGGGGCGATAATTACTTACCATAAAAAAGAAATTTTTGATGCGGATATTATTGTAAAAATTGCTCCGCCTACTTTTGAAGAAATCGCCTTAATGCATAAGGGACAAACCCTGATCTCTGCCTTGCAAATGGGGAATTTGAATGAGACGTATCTTAAGGCCTTACTGGACAAAAAAATCAATGCTTTATGTTTTGAGCAGTTGAGAGATGAAGGAAATGTACTGAGCGTGGTCCGTGCGATGAGTGAAATTGTTGGAGCAACATCTATTTTCATTGCTGCCGAATACCTAAGCAATGTTACAGGAGGCAAAGGCCTTATGCTTGGTGGCTTTACTGGGGTTCCACCAACAGAAGTGGTGATATTGGGCGCAGGCACCGTTGGCGAATATGCGGCACGGACGGCACTCTCTCTGGGTGCAGAGGTAAAAGTATTCGACAGCTCTATTTATCGGCTTAGGAGACTCCAGAATAACTTAGGAAGCCGTGTTTTTACTTCCGTTATGCAACCCATTGTTCTGGGAAAGGCCATTACAACCTGTGATGTTGTTATTGGCGCCATCAGGGCCACCCACGGAAGAAGCCCCTGCATTATTATGGAAGAGACGGTTAGCCGAATGAAGCCCAATTCTGTTGTGATTGATGTAAGTATCGATCAGGGAGGCTGTTTTGAAACATCCGAAGTAACCAACCACAAAGATCCTGTTTTTCGGAAGTATGATGTTATTCACTATTGTGTACCTAATATTGCTTCAAGAGTGCCCAGAACAGCATCTTATGCCTTAACTAATATATTTACCCCTATTTTGGTAGATATAGGGGATATGGGTGGCTTAATGAACGTCGTCTGGAACCGTCCGGGCATAAGAGAAGCGCTTTACACCTATCAGGGTCATCTGACCAGCAAGGACTTGGCAAACATGTTTAATTTGCCCTTCAAAGACATAGAATTACTTGTTGTATCGAACCAATAACCTCATGAAATTTTCTTTTCTTCTGCTCTTTGTTTTATCGTCAAAGCTTAATATAGCTCAAACTCTATCAGAAAAAACAGAGAAACTACAGGTTATTTCTTCTTTAAAAGTTTATAAGGAATCTATTAAAAAAGATGGGAATAAGCAACTACTGGAAATTAAAAAGGAAATTCCAGACGTTGTTCTGGATATCCGTTACGCAACGGATAACAACTTTATGAAACAGGTAATGTACTCCCAGGCAAGGGCTTTTGCCCGAAAACCAGTCATAGAGCAACTCAAAAAAATCCAGGTTGAACTTCGCAAAAAGGGCCTTGGCTTAAAAATATACGACGCCTACCGGCCATATGCCATTACAATTGCTTTTTATAAAAAAGCTACAGATAAAAACTTTGTTGCCAATCCGGCAAAGGGATCAAAACACAACCGGGGCTGCGCAATAGATCTTAGTCTGGTTGACTTCAAGACAAAAAGGGAGGTTCCTATGCCTACTCCTTATGATAGTTTTGCTCCTGAGGCGGCGGCGGATTTTCAAAAATTGCCTATGAACTTACAAAAAAACCGTAATTTTTTGATTAAAATTATGAAGCGTTATGGTTTCAACGTCCTTAAAAACGAGTGGTGGCACTATGACTTTAAAGACTGGAGAACTTACGAAATTCTGGACATCCCCTTTAAAAGCCTTTAATAACGTTTTTAGCCTTATAAATATACTGCAGGTAAACAAAAGCCAAAACAGTCATTCCAGCACAGCAATAAAAGATTTTAGGGATCATAGAAAGATCACTTATAAAGAGCCATCCGGCAAGTAAAGCTCCCGCACCAATTCCAGCCTCCACCGCAATATACATTGTAGCCATCGCTTTCCCCCTATGCTCAGGATCACTCAGGTCCACAGTCCATGCGGTTGCTGTAGGCGAAAGCATTCCTGTGGCCACGCCATATAATACCGAAGCCCCCATTAAGGAAAGAGAACTAGCGGCAAAGCCTATCCAGGTCATTGCAACAACAAGCAGTAAAAGAGATATCTTCAAAATAATCTGCCTCCCATATTGATCAGAGGCTTTCCCTGCAACAAAACGAATCAAAAGGGAAGAAAGGGTAAATACCATAAAAAACAAGCCCTTATTACTTGTTCCAAGGTGTTTGCTCCAGTCCGGAACAACTGTTAATATCGCTCCGTAACTGATGTAACTCATAAAAATAATCAAAGATGCCGGGATAACATGCCATTCAATGATGTCCTTTCTACTGATTTTCAGCAATGATAAGCTAAAAGCCTGTTTCTCAACCAGGGTTTCTTTCATATTTGCCAGAATAACAATCGATAACAAAGCAAATAAAGAAGAACAATAAAAGAGGATGTCAATAGAAAAATGGTCCGTTATGGTACTTCCTATTGCCGGTCCAATGGCCAGTCCTGTGCTAAAACAAACACCATGGACGCCCATCGCTTCTCCCCATCTGCTTACCGGAACCAGATCTGCAACATAGGCTGCTGTAGCGGTCGGTTTAAAGCCGGTCGAAAAGCCATGAATCAACCTCAAAAAAAGAAATCCGGCCACCGTAGTCAGTACCGGATAAAGAAACCCACAAATGAAACAAACAATAGAACCAACAGCCATTACCGGCACCCGCCCAACTGTATCTGTCAATTTTCCACTAAAGGGCCTGGAAATCCCTGCTGTGAGTGTAAATAACGCAATGATAAGTCCCTTATAATTCTCTCCACCCATTGCTGTTAAATAAGCTGGAAGCTCCGGGATCAACATATTAAAACTCGCTGAAAAGAGAAAAGAACTTAAGCAAACCAACCCAAATTTAAGGGTATAGATAGAATCCGTTTTTTGCGGCATGGAACAAGGAAGTAGGGCACAAAGTTAATAAAAAAACCAGGCAACCAGATTTAATTCCAGGCCTTAAGTTTTGCCAGCAAAAAATCGAGATCCTTTTTCTCATGCCAACTGCTCAAAACAATCCTGTCCAATAGTGGTCCCGTCCTGTCTGGATAAGCAAATGAAGAAATCAGGATGTTCTGTTTTAATAAGAGATCACTCATTCCATCCCTCCGGCTTAAATAGACAGGAAAATCATCTGTATAACTAAAGTGATGCCCAAAGGCGTCTAGCTGTTTTAAAAAATACCCAGAAAGCTCCAGAAGTTTTTCCTGTTGTCTCAGGTAAAGCTGTTCTGATTGCATAAAGGCAAATAAACCTGCGGCCGATGGTGGTGATGCCCCCTGGAATTCATTTGTTTGTTTCAGTGAACGAATAAGCGCATTGCTCCCTAAAATTAAGCCTGCATCAACCCCGAGCGCCTTAGCCATGGAAGCTAAAACCAAAACATGAATGTTTTTTTTCCTAGGCAGGGTTTTATAATTGCCCAATCCGCCATTAAGGATACCAATAGCGTGCGAATCATCGACAATCAACAAAATCTGCTTATCCTGACTCAGCCTAGATAAAAAAGAGAAATCATAACGTTCAGGGAGTAAATTATTTAAACCGTTACTAATCACTACCCAGTGTTTTTTACTGCTATTCTGAATCGTTTGGATAATTTCTTCCTTCCACTGTTCAAAAGGAAGATGTACCTCAGGCCGCCCATTAATCCATAGTGCAGGGTGTGTATCCGGCGCATAAAGGGCTTCACCCCAGTGTTTAAAATGATTAAGCGTCATTTGTGCCGCAAGATAGCCACTGGAAGTAATCAAGGCATTTTCTGCACCAAAACGACTCGCTGCAATACTTTCAGCTTCATCATAAATTCCCAGTTGGACATTATTGGCTCTGCTGGTTCCATTGTTCAGGCCAAAAATCCTTATACCTTCCAAATAATATTTCAGAAAATTCTCGTCCCTGGGAATGCCAAGATAAGCGGTGCCGCCAAAATAAAGACAAGCATCAGGGCCACTACCAACCTGAGGTCCCAGAGCCTGCTGCAGATGGTTAAAAATTCTCATGAATATAGGTCACAATTCTTGTCATTTCTTTTCTTACTTCTGAAGTCGGTAAAACAAAATTATTATTCATAAAGGAATAAATATATATTTTCCCCTTTTTTGTCAAAACATACCCGCTCTGATTATGATTATTGGATAAAGTACCTGTTTTTCCATATACAAAGGGGTTTTCAGTTGCAGGATAGGCATTCCGTAAAGTTCCGCTTTTTCCTCCGGAAGGCAATAGACTAAACAGCCTTTCCCTATTGTTTACTTCTTTATAAATCAGGCGGAGCAATACAATAATATCTCTGGGGGTAAACAGGTTTCCTCTTGACAAGCCCGATCCATCTACCCAGGAAGGTGGATCGGGGAGTTCTTTAAGATAGTTTTTCTCTATATACTTTATTGTTTTTTCTGTATTCAGTTCCCCTGAAATCTGATTAGAACATACCAGAAGTAGTTGTTCTGCTATAAAATTGTCACTGGGCAGCATCATTTGCTTCAGGACAGCATCCGTTTTTAGATTGTAAATGGTTTTTGCATCTTCCGGGATTGTCTTATTTATCCATTCAACTTTTTTCTTCAACGTATCCGAAAGCAGTAAGAGACTGAGTTCGGTGTTAATTTTAAATGGGATCTGCTGATGGTAATTACTTTGTGGTATAGGCCCGGAGTAATAAAATTGATTGCTTAAAAAATCTCTTTTAATATTAAATTCTGTCCCCATAACACTGCTGTCCCTGCTAAGATAATGTTCAAAAAACGGAGGGAAAACAATTATTTTCCCGTTTTTTATCCGGAAATCAACCAGGTTATCCATCATGGGTAGCTCATTAATTTCTGCCTGATAATAATCGTTGTAATCATCCCATTGCCATCCATTTCCATAAAAATTTCCCGTGTACCTCCCTTTTGCAAAAAACAATTTTTTCACACTGCTTTTTAAAAAATCAAAACTTCTTGTACCCTTTAACGCTGTCTGCAGAAAAGAAGGGTCTCCTGTTCCCCAAAAAATCAAAGAATCCCCTCTTTCAATATACCTTAAAGAAGGGATGGAGTCAGGTAACATTTTCAGCGCAGCATAAAAAGTAAACAACTTGGTATTAGAAGCTGGTGTAAAATACTTATCTCCGTTTTTTGAATAAATTACTTTGTCATTCTGTAAATCGGCTATTGCAAAACCAACATGATACTTTCCCATCACCTCCGAATTCCGGAAGGCGTGCTGTAATTTTCTGGCCATCTGTTGAGAAGTAGAGCAGCCACCGAATAATACAACACATAAACATGAAAATAAATAAACTGCTTGTTTATAATAATGTGACATTCTTAAATTTAGAGTTGGGAATATGTTACTAAATTATTAAATTACTTCATGAAAACCTGTCCAGGATTTACAAAAAAGATCTTTTTATTTATTCTCTTTTTTCAATTCTCATGTTCAGGCTTTTTAATGGCCCAATCCTTTTCTTTTGAGGGTAAACGGGAAAAAGACGCCATAGATTTCAAACTCGTTAAGAATTTGATTATTATTCCCATTTATATTAACAATAAAGGGCCCTTTAATTTTATTCTGGATACTGGGGTTGGCCCGATGATCATTACTGATCCTTCTGTCATGGACAGCCTTCATTTAAAACCAATACGCATTACAAAACTCTCTGGCATTGGCAACGGTCCGGATATCGAAGCTTACCTGACAGATGAGATTAAAGTACAGGTCGGTAAATCTTCTATTTCAAATATGCCTACCGCAATTTTAAAAGAGGACCTCTTTAACCTTTCTAATTTTGTAGGGGTACATATCCATGGTCTTATTGGTTATTATTTTTTTAACAGTTTCATTGTAAAAATCAATTATCCTTCGAGACGATTGGCATTCAGCCTTCCTGATCTGCCGGTTAAGATGAAAGGAATAAAAATTCCTTTAGAAATGATCAACAACAAGCCATACGCATGGGCAAACCTGGAGCTTCAGAACCGGGAGAAGATAAAAGCGAAACTGATCATTGATATTGGGGCCAGTCATGCAGTCTCTCTGGAATCGCTTCATGAAAAGGCCTTCCCTCTTCCTGAGAAAACGATCGAAGCCAACCTGGGGATGGGTTTTACCGGATTAATTGGTGGACATATTGGCCGCATAAACAGTCTGGAAATCGCAGGAGTTACTTTTAAAAATGTCCTGTCCTCTTTTCCTGATTATGAAGATGCAGCCGCCAAATCAAATGTTAAAGAGCGCAACGGAAATTTAGGAAGTGATTTGCTCAAGTTCTTTGACCTCACATTTGATTATCAAAACTTCAATGTTTATTTGAAACCAAGCCGATACTTTAAAAAAGTTTTTGAGCACGATATGTCGGGCATGGAGGTATATGTCGAAGAGAGAAAGTTTAATGTCTTTATCGTTGGCAGGATAGAACCCGGATCGCCTGCTGAACTTGCTGACATCAGGCCAGGAGATCAGATTGTCTCCATTAACTTTAAGCCTTTTGAAGAATATAGCCTGAATGATATAGATCTCCTGCTGAAATCAGCAGAGAATAGAAGGATTATATTATTGCTCAACAGGGAAAACAAGATGATTTATAAGCTTCTCACCTTGAAACGAAGAATATAGCACCTTCAGTAACTTTACGGTTACAAATAGATTTTTTAAGGCCTCCAATTATTTACCTTCTAATTTTGGCCTGCTGTTCCTCATTTTTTCGTTATGCTTAAATTCTATTTTTCATCTTTGTTGTTATTTTTAGGTGCTTCTGTTGTTTTTGCCCAACATCAGGACTCCCTCACTTTGGTATCCGCCCACTGGACAAAGAAAAAAATAGCCCCGAAAACCTTTTTATTTTCCTTTCATTTTGAACATAAAGATCTGTTCCTCTCCAATCAGAATATTAACTACATTGCAGTAAAAAGGGCAAGAAGATCTCCTGTGCCTTCTTTTGGATACGAAGTCCGGGAACTTCGCAGCACCAGCAGTTTTGGCGAAAAAAATCAAGCTATTGCAGCCATTAACGGAACTTTTTTTGACGTAAAAAATGGAGGCTCCGTTGATTTCCTCAAAATAAACGGAACGATTATAAGCAAGAATAAGTTGGAAAAAAATTCGCTCCGGGCAAAACACCAGCAGGCGGCTTTAGTGATTAAAAACCAAAGCATGGATATTCAGAAATGGGACGGCACCGATTCCTGGGAAAATGAAATAGAGGCTTCGGATGTCATGTTGAGCGGACCGCTACTTACACTGGATAGCCAGGATCAATTACTAGACAGTACTTCTTTCTCTAAATCACGACACCCCAGGAGCAGTATTGGATTAAAACCTGATGGAACGCTTATCCTTTTGACCGTCGATGGACGTAACGAAAATTCTGCAGGTATGAGCCTGGAAGAACTCCGGAAAGTGATGCGGTGGATTGGCTGTAAAAGTATAATAAACCTGGATGGTGGGGGGTCCACAACCTTATGGATAAAAAATTTCCCTGAAAACGGTATTGTCAATTATCCGACAGACAATAAAAAGTGGGATCATGGTGGCGAAAGAAAAGTTGCAAATGTTATCCTTTTAAAAAAGAAACCCTGATATATTTGCGCCAAAGATAACCGACCATGATTAAAATCAACCAGATCTGTTGTATACTATCCGTAATTTTTGCCCTTAGCGGCTGCAACAATGGTTCTGCAGATCAGCAAACAAAAAGACAAGTAAAACCCAGATTGTCTTTTTCAGCGGTAAAAGGGATTAAATACCACGAAGTAAAACGTCGGTTTTCTAATGGCCTTTCTTTCGATTCCATCGGATTTCAACAAGAACCAAGCTGGATCATACAATTTGTATCAAATGACTCCATTTTGGCCTACAGCCCTGAAAAAAAAAGAATGCTGGGTTTTCATTTGCACTATGATCACGGCGATGTATATAATTTTGCAAAAGAATGGTTTAGAATTAAAAGCAGCTCCACTGACAGCATTATTATGCAAAGGTTACAGGTCAATAAAAAAGAAATTGCAAATGACATCCGATCAGATGTTAATTTGACTTTTTATTCCGAAAATTACATTAAAGACCATTTAAAATCCAGCCCGGCAGAATTACAGAAGCCAACAAAACACGATACTGCTTTTATAAAAGGCCTTGCAGAAAGAGCAAATAAATATCCTTTTCAAAGAGACAGCGTTTTTGCCGCCAGACAACCCGTAGAGCTTCGACCAAACAGTGACCTTGTTTCCGTAGAAAAATTAAGTTCTGTTGACGTTTTGGGTGGTAAAACACAGGCTTATGATTACCTATATCCAAGCTTCAGAATTGTATTAAAAAAAGCATACAAAGACTTCGGATATACCTTTACTGTATTGGTTGATGAAAAAGGGAAAATGTCGCTTGGTACTTTCAGTGGCGAAATTCCGGAATTTCATGAAGTGCGAAAAAAAGTCCTGCAGGGTATCATCTCTGTTTATCTTCAAAATTTATTAAAAATTAAACCTGGTACAACTTTGGGCATAGCTCATGCAAGCGAAATTACCGTGACCGTAAAAGGGATAAAATAAAGCCAATAAGTCTCTCATAATCTTACTATTATCAAAAAAAGTTGCTTTTGCTGATAATCCCAAAATAATTACTACCTTGCAGACTTAATTTTTAATATTATAATACAATGCAAGAAGGAACAGTAAAATTTTTTAATGTAACTAAAGGTTTCGGATTCATCATCCCTGCAAACGGAGATAGCGAAATTTTTGTACATTCAACAGGCCTTATCGACGAAATTCGTGAAAACGATAAAGTTGAGTATGACGTGGAAAGCGGCAAAAAAGGGTTGAATGCGATTAATGTTAAAGTAATCTAGATTATTATAACCATAATTCGTACAAGCTTCCTGATTGAATCAGGAAGCTTTTTTTATAATCTTTATTTTCCTTTAACGACCTCAAAAAGAAGTTCAGGTTCATTTGTTGTAATAAAATCAACATTACGGTCCAGCAGCCATTTCATATCTGCCTCTTGATTTACGGTCCAGGCATTCAGCGTTAAGCCCAGCTCTTTAGCCTTGGAAAACCAGCTCTCGTCCTTTTTAAATACACTGAAGTGATAATCTGCTCCTGCAAAACGATCAGCCTTGAGTTGTTCCGGAGAAACTTCTCCTTTAAGATAAGCGACTTTAGCTTTTGGATCTAATTCCAGAATACGCTGAAGTACACCATAGTTAAAGCTAATGTACTCCATCCATTCTTCCATTTTCATTTTTTTTACCATGGCGACCACTGCATTGGTTAGGTCCATTAAATGCTGTTGGTTCTTATCTTCCTTGATTTCCAAAATCAACCTTGTCCCTTTTTGTTTTTTTCCTTCTTTTAAATATTGTTCAAGAGTGGGGATTTCTTCACCATTGCTCATTTTTTTTTCCTGTAATTGTTTAAATGTTGACTTTGCAATCACAATTCCTTGAAAATCATCGTCATGGTTAACCACAAGCATACCATCGGCGGTCATGTGAACATCAAACTCTGATCCGTAACATTTCAAGCGAAAAGCTTCTTTTAAAGAAGCAATTGAATTTTCAGGAAGATTATTTTTCTTCCATGCCCCGCGGTGGGCAATCACTTTATTGGTATTCCACTTGTTGCTTTGGGACATAACACAGACTGAAGATAAACAAAGACACAATAAAAGGGAAAGAGATAATTTCATCTTAATTATTTTTAAGGCTAAAATAGCAGTTTTTAATTACTTTTATGATATGGAGAGCAATTACGGACTTCTGATTTCCAAGATAAACGAGTTTAGCAAAAAATATTATCTGAACAATCTTTTAAAGGGTTTCATTTATACCATTGCCCTCATCTTAGCGCTGTATACTATCCTTTTTATAACGATTTACTATACCAGACCCAGTGTTGGTATCAAAACAGCGCTTTTCTTTTCCTACTTAATAGCCATTGCTATAGCTTTCTTTTTTTGGATGGTCAATCCAATCTTAATCCTTTTAAAATTACGCAGGCCACAGCGTACTGAGGAAATGGCAAAATTAATCGGGACCCACTTTTCCGATGTCAAGGATAAACTACTGAATGCTTTACAACTGAAATCCCTTGCAGATCAGTCAGTTGGTAATAATGCCCTTTTATTGGCAAGTATAGATCAAAAAATCAGCGAATTACGACCCATCCCCTTTAGCAGTGCGATTCACTTTAACGACAACAGAAAATATCTTAAATATTTGCTGTTACCACTCTCGATTATCCTTTTTATTGCTTTCCTTGCCCCCTCCATTTTAAATGAGGGAACCAATAGTTTCCTTGGTTACAACAAAGAAATTCTTCCTGTAGCTCCTTTCCATTTTAGCTTATTAAATCAGCAAAAGTACATCACACAAGGTGAAAATTACACTATCCAATTACACTTGCAGGGGGACCAGCTTCCTCAGGATATTTATCTAACCGAAGGCGTAAATAGCTATAAGCTCGAAAAGAAAAGTATTACCGAATTCCTTTATACGTTTAAAAATGTTCAAAAAAACTTATCCTTCCGTTTTTCAGGGGGCGGTTTTAATTCTTCATTATATACGATTTATGTAAAACCGAGACCTTCTGTTGTAAATATCAGCGCGCTCATTCATTATCCGGCCTATCTTCAAAAAAAAGATGAGGAACTGTTCAACACAGGAGATCTTACCCTTCCTGAAGGAAGTCTCGTAAACTGGACTGTAAAAACAGAACATAGCACTATACTTCATTTCAGACTTGGAAAAATGAAGCTAAAAAAAATTGTAGAAGATAATAAAGCACAATTTCAAGCGATATTAAAGGAAAATGACCGCTATCACATCTACCCGGAAAACAATTACTCTGTCCTTACGGATTCCATCAGCTATTCTATTCAGGTCATTAAAGATCAATACCCCGAAATTTCTGTGACAGAAATGCCAGATTCTTCGAGCAGCAAATCTCTTTATTTTTCCGGAAAGATTACGGATGACCATGGTTTTAGTGCCTTGCATTTTCGTTATAACGTCATGGAAAAAGGAAAGATAAAATCCAGTTTTTCTAAAATATTACCAGTTAAAAACAATCAGACTCAAAATTCCTTTTTCTTTTTCTGGGATACGAAGAACCTTTCAACAGAAAAGGATCAGCATATAGAATACTATTTTGAAGTGAAAGACAACGATGGTGTAAATGGTCCCAAATCAAGTAAATCTGCTATAAAAACTTTACATATTCCCTCCACAGCACAGATCACAGAGAAAATCGACCAGGCAGGCAAGACACTCAAGCAAAAAATGGAAAACGCTATAAAACTTGCGGGCAATATAGAGAAAGAAAGTAAAAAGCTTAGTGCCGCACTGCTCAATAAGAAGCAACTTGCCTTTGAAGATAAAAAACAAATTGAACAGCTTTTGGAGAAGCAAAAACAACTGGAACAGACCGTCAAGGATATCAAAAAAACAAATGAGCAAAATACTCAGGAAAAAGAGGAAAACAACCTTATAAAAGAAGATTTGATCAAAAAACAGCAACAAATAGATGATCTGTTCAACCACGTTCTGGATGAAAAAACAAAGGATTTGCTTCAAAAACTTCAGGACTTAATGAATGAGAATAATAAAGAAAGTACTTCAAACGAGCTTTCTAAAATGCAAATGGATAATAAATCCTTAAAAAATGAACTGGATAGAATTCTTCAGCTCTATAAACAGTTGGAGTTCGAACAAGCTCTTCAGCAAACTGCAGATCGCTTGAACGAACTTTCAAAACAGCAAAATGAGCTGAGTAAAAAAAGTCTGGAAAAAAACACAGAAACCGACTTTTTAAAAAATAAGCAAGAGGATCTTTCCAAAAGTTTAAACACTTTAAAAAATGAACTCAAAAAATTAGACGAAAAAAATCAGCTGTTGGAAAAACCAAACCCTTTTCAAATGCCAGACAATGAAATTTCCAAAATAGAACGTTCACAAAAGGCTGCCCAGGATCAACTTTCTAAACAAGACCGAGGTAAAACATCAGAAAACCAGAAAAAAGCAGCAGAAGACCTAAAAAGCTTATCAGAGAAGATCAAGGAAACGCAACAAGAATCTGTAGAGACAGAAAGTAACCTGAATATAAAAGAGCTGAGAAAATTACTCCAGAATTTACTAAATACTTCATTTGATCAGGAAAAAGTGATGCTGGACCTCCGAGGATTGAATGGCAACGATCCTAAGTATACCAGCATTGTCCAAAAGCAACGCATTGTGAAAGACAATATGAAAACAATTGCAGATAGTCTTTTCTCATTGAGTAAAAGGGTACCACAAATTACCAGTACTGTAAATGAAGAAATTCAACGGATCAATATGAATATTGATAAAAGTCTTGATCTGCTCGGTGATCGTCTCACCCCCCAGGCAAATCAAAACCAGCAATATGCAATGACTTCTATCAACAATCTTACCTTAATGCTCAATGAAGCCCTGGAGCAATTACAGAAAATGAAAAACTCCGGGGGTAATGGAAAAGGAAAAAAACAACAAAGCATGCAGCAATTGCAAAAAATGCAACAGCAGCTGAATAGCAATATGCAAAAGGCAAAAGACCAATTGGAGAAAAACGGAAACAAGGGCACCGCACCTAAAGGGGTTATGAGCCAGGAAATGGCCAAAATGGCCCAGCAGCAACAAATGATAAGGGAAGCCCTGGAAAAAATCAACAGGGAAGAAAACAAAGATGGAAAAGGCAAATTTGGGAACTTGAACCAAATGGTCCAGGATATGAAGTTAACTGAAGAAGAATTGGTAAATAAAAGAATAGAACAGGGAACATTAAAGCGGCAGAGAGATTTGCTTACTAAACTCCTTGATGCGGAAAAAGCAGAAAGAGAGCAAGAACAGGATGCAAAAAGGGAAAGTAAAACAGGAAAGGACTTTCCTCCTTCCTATCAAAAAATGCTTGAAAGATATAAAATCCAACAACGAAATGACCTGGAAAGCTTTCAAAAGCTTCCTCCCGATTTAAATTATTACTATAAAAATAAAATCAGCAACTATTTTAAATTACTAAATTCGACCCCATAATTTATTTTGGCATGAGTAAAATTGCAATTAATTTCTTTACAGAGGATTTGGCATACACATTAAAACATAAAACACGAATTAGAAAATGGCTTAATGAGGTTATCCAGCAGGAGGATCATCAGTTGGAAGAACTTAATTTCATTCTTTGCTCAGACGAGTATTTACTTCGTATAAACCAACAATATCTTGCTCATGACACCTATACCGATGTCATTACTTTTGATCACTCAGAAGCCCTTAAAATGATTGCCGGGGATATTTTTATCAGCTTTGACAGAATAAAAGATAATGCAAAGGAATTTGGCAGTTCTGTTTTGCAGGAACTCTACCGAGTAATGGTACATGGAACTTTACATCTACTTGGTTACCAGGACAAATCAAAATTATCAAAAAGGAAAATGACAGAGAAGGAAGATCACTTTCTGTCTCTTTTAAAAACCATATAATTCACTGAATTACCTATTGCTTCTTTTAACTTATTAAAAGAAACAATAGCCCTTGTCTTTGTTTGACATATGTCAAGTCTTTCTCTGTTGCACTGTGCTTTAATGTCTTTCAAAAGAATTATTGATTACTTTTGTAATAATTTCTTAACTGACAAATCGTTAAAAGTATAAATTGAGCACACTAATTGCAGCTGAAGGCCTTGGTCATGCATATCATGATGAATGGCTGTTTAAAAATCTAACCCTTGGTATCCAAACTGGCCAGCGCGTAGCACTGGTTGGGATTAATGGTGCAGGTAAAAGTACATTACTAAAATTGCTGGCCGAGCGTTTTGCTCCGCTTGAAGGTAAAATTGTAAAAAATAAATCTGTAAAAATCGGATTTCTTGATCAGGAACCCTCTTTTCCAGATGGTTATAGTATCAGTGATTTTATTTTTTCCCTTGAAAATAAACAACAACAACTGATTAAAGAATACGAAGAGTTAATTGAAGAGCCGAATCCCGATGAGAAAAGATTAAATCGTCTGTACGAAGAATTAAGCGAACACAACGCCTGGGAGTATGAGCACGAGATCAAAACCATTTTGAGTCGTATGGGCATTAATCATCTTCAGCAGAAAATATCGACCTTATCAGGTGGACAAAAAAAACGTCTTGCTCTTGCTAAACTTCTGATAGAGGATCCTGAAATTTACGTTCTGGACGAGCCCACCAACCACTTGGATATTGACACGATAGAGTGGCTTGAAAAACTCCTTACCTCTGGAAACAAAACCATATTACTTGTTACCCACGACCGGTACTTTTTAGATAATGTATGTAATACAATTGTAGAGCTTGACAGAGGCAAAATTTATAATTACAATGGCAACTACGCATACTTCCTTGAAAAAAAATCTGAAAGGGAGGCAGCAGATGAAAGTACCTTTCAAAAAAATAAAAACCTTTTAAAAAAGGAATTAGAGTGGATAAGACGCATGCCACAGGCAAGAACGACTAAATCTCAGTCCAGAATAGATGCATTTTATGACTTGGAGGCCAAAACAAAACAAAGAACTGATAACCAAACAGTTACATTAAATGTTAAAATGGCCCGTCAGGGCAATAAAATATTGGAACTGGAGCATGTTGGTCAATCCTTTGATGAAAAGAAAATTATTAATGATTTCAGTTATACTTTCAAAAAAGCAGATCGCATTGGACTAGCAGGAAAGAACGGGACTGGCAAGTCAACATTTTTAAATCTCATTACCGGAAATCTTGTTCCTGAAAAAGGAACCATAAGTACAGGAGAGACTACAGTATATGGTTATTATAAACAAGGAGGTCTTAGTTTTAATGAAAAGGAAAGAGTAATCGATATTGTAAAATCAGATGCCGAGTATATTAAAATGGCGGATGGCTCCACAATCTCAGCATCACAACTTTTAACCCTCTTTTTATTTCCACCAAAAAAACAACATGGAATGGTGGAAAAATTAAGTGGTGGGGAAAAGAAAAGATTGCACTTAATGAAAGTGCTTATGCAGAATCCAAACTTCCTGATATTGGACGAGCCAACCAACGATCTTGATATTGATACATTAAATGTACTTGAAGAATTTTTAGAAAATTTTCCAGGAGTATTGATTCTTGTTTCCCATGATAGGTACTTGCTAGACAAAATGAGTGAACAGTTATTCATCATGGAGGGAAATGGAGAAGTAACCATCTACAACGGTAATTATTCTGAATACAGAATTAGCTTGGAAACAGAAAAAGTAAAAGAAACTAAGTCTTCGAAGACAGAAATCCCCGCTCCTGCTCCAACCA
Source organism: Pedobacter nutrimenti (assembly GCF_003208655.1). Taxonomy (GTDB): domain Bacteria; phylum Bacteroidota; class Bacteroidia; order Sphingobacteriales; family Sphingobacteriaceae; genus Pedobacter; species Pedobacter nutrimenti. The sequence continues at coordinate 378,713 of NZ_QKLU01000002.1, forward strand.
CTTTAAATAAAAAATTAACTTACAAAGAACAAAAAGAATTGGATGAAGCAGAACTAAAAATGGCAGAACTTGAAGATAAAATTAAATCCCTTACTGCTTCTTTATTAACCATTGAAAGCGCTGATTACCTAAAAATGCAAACCATAACTAAAGAGATTGAATCTTACCAAAACAGTTTAGATCAGGTTATGGAAAAATGGATGGCGTTATCAGAAAAATTAAACTAAGCTCTATTCTGCTTTCCTGACAAGAATAATGAATATTAAAAACAACCACTTCAATGAAAACATCAGACATCGTAGCCACTATTGGAGTTAGCATTTTGCTCATTGCTTTTTTTCTTCAAACCTTAAAAGTGATCCGTTCAGAAAGCAATACTTATGGCTTGTTAAATCTGATGGGTGCCGCAGTAGCTGGATATTCTTCATGGATGATTGGATTTTTCCCCTTCGTTGTTTTAGAAGCTGTGTGGTGTGGTGTAGCTATTTTAAGTCTGATAAAGAATTTTAAAACTAAACGTTCCACGTGAAACATAAGGCCCGAAAGAAACACTTTTATAAGAGTTGTTTCACGTGGAACATTAAACAAATAACACAATATGTTTAAAGAATATGATGTAATTGTTGTTGGTGCGGGACATGCCGGTTGCGAAGCAGCAGCAGCAGCAGGAAATCTTGGCTCCTCTGTCCTACTCATTACAATGAATATGGAAACCATTGCACAAATGAGTTGCAATCCGGCAATGGGTGGGGTGGCAAAAGGACAAATTGTAAGAGAAATCGATGCAATGGGTGGTTACTCCGGTATCATCGCAGATAAAACTACTCTTCAATTCCGCATGCTCAATCTATCCAAAGGGCCAGCTATGTGGAGTCCAAGAGCTCAGAACGATAGAAAAAGATTTGCTGAAGAATGGAGACTGGCTCTTGAAAAGACACCAAACGTAGATTTTTGGCAGGACATGGTCAGTAGCCTATTGATTAAAGACAACAGAGTAATCGGCGTAAAAACTTCTATTGGTGTAGAGATAAAAGCTAAATCAGTTGTTCTAACAAACGGAACATTTTTAAATGGTCAAATCCATATTGGAGAGAAAAAATTTGGTGGTGGACGGACGGGGGAAAAATCAGCAACCGGACTCACGGAACAATTGGTATCACTGGGTTTTGAAGCCGGAAGAATGAAAACAGGTACCCCTCCCCGTATTGATGGCCGTTCATTAAATTATAGTTTAATGGAAGAACAATGGGGAGATGATGATCCAGGGAGATTCTCTTATACCAATGTAACCAGACCTACTGAACAACGTTGCTGCTGGATTACTTATACCAATCTTAATGTTCACGAAACATTAAAAGAAGGTTTTGAAAAATCACCCATGTTCACTGGCAGGATTAAAGGTCTTGGTCCCCGTTATTGCCCATCTATTGAAGATAAAATAAATCGTTTCGCTGAACGAGAAAGACATCAGATCTTTGTTGAACCAGAAGGCTTCAATACCTGCGAAATCTATGTAAATGGTTTCTCTACATCACTCCCGGAAGATGTACAATACCGTGCTTTGACACAGATTCCTGGCTTCGAAAATGCAAAAATGTTTAGACCAGGTTATGCGATAGAATACGATTACTTTCCTCCTACCCAACTTACATTAACCTTAGAGACAAAAAGAATTAGTCATCTCTTTTTTGCAGGTCAAATAAATGGGACAACCGGATACGAAGAAGCTGCTAGTCAAGGCTTTATAGCCGGAATAAATGCTCATCAAAAGGTAAAAGAACTCGATGAACTGATCATGAGAAGATCCGAATCTTATATTGGTGTATTGATTGACGATCTGGTTACAAAAGGCACAGACGAACCATATAGAATGTTTACTTCCCGGGCAGAACACCGTTTACTATTAAGACAGGATAACGCTGATATTCGCCTCTCTCCTATTGGTTACAAATTAGGTTTGATCAATGAGGAACGTATGAACTTGGTTAAACAAAAAATCAATGACTCAGATTCAATTGTTTCTTTTACAAAAAAGGAAGGTATAGAAATGTCTGCAGTAAATCCATTGCTCGAAAATTTGGGAACAAGCCCACTACAACAAAATGTAAAACTGTTCAGTATTTTGAGTCGTCCGCAAGTCGGATTGCAAGATCTAAGAAAAGTTAGTCCCTCTCTTGATCAATTGTTAAGTAACCATTCTAAAGACACTGTCGAACAATCCGAAATCAAAATTAAGTATGAAAGTTATTTCGAGAAAGAACAAGAAATTGTAAATAAAATGCAAAAGATGGAGGATAAAGATATCAATCCAGATTTTGACTATTCACAATTACTTTCCTTATCAAAAGAAGCCCGTGAAAAATTACTGAAAATAAAACCTCGCACTTTAGGACAAGCATCCAGAATTTCTGGCGTTTCACCTTCAGACATTTCGGTTTTAATGGTTCATATAAGTAAATAGGACATAAACAACTTATAATCAACTAATTACATTAAATTTAACTATATTTAAAAACAGCTTTATTTAAACGGTTATAAGCAAGTAAAAAAAAATCCGAGACATATTTATCATAATTATAAAAAAATCAAATACAGGGCTTAAAAATGACCAATAAAAGCATTTATAGAATAATCTCGATTTATTTCATCCTGATTTTAGGCATTTCAATATTTTCCGGCTGTGGAACACCTGGTCAACTTACCGGAGGGCCAAAAGATACCAAACCTCCCAAAATATTAAAAATGGAGCCCAAGGATTTGAGTACAAATTTTAAGGCAAAAAAAGTTGTTATCACTTTTGATGAATATTTCAAATTACAAAATGAATCAAAAGAATTCTCAGTGTCGCCTGAAATGGAAAAACAACCTTTACTGAAAGTAAAAAAGAAGAGCCTGGAAATCTCCTTCCCTGACAGTCTGGAAAAAAATACGACCTATACATTAAATTTTGGAAAATCAATAGCCGACATCAATGAGGGTAACATTATTAAAAATCTCACCTATGTATTCTCAACCGGTCCTAAACTGGACTCCTTAAGCATCAGTGGAAAAATAACTGAAGCATTAACGGGGAAACCTGTTCTTGACGCCATTGTAATGATTTTTCCTTTAAATAGAGATACCTTATTTGGAAAAAAAAGGCCTTCAATTTATACAACAACGGATAGCAGCGGAAACTATACCTTACGTAACTTAAGAAAAGGTCTTTATAAAGCCTATACCATTAAAGAACAAAACGGAGACAAAATATATCAGCAAACCTCTGACGAGGTTGGTTTTATTAGAGATACTATTAATCTCAATAGTAGCCTTAAAGATCTCAATATGGTCACTTTCAAAGAATTGGCAAGTTCATTTAGAATTATCGACAGAAAATTAAATACAGATGGAAGTATTTTTATGACCTTCAATCAAAAACTTAAAAAGCCAAATATTACTATTACCGAACCCAGCGCTATTGACGCTTCCAAACTTGTTAAATTCAGTGCGCACAATGATTCTGTAAAAATTTGGCTCAAGGATTTAAGCTTTGATTCTACTAAGGTAAGTATCACAGAAGACGACAAACTATTGCAATCCGTTAAATTCACGAGAGGTAAAAAAGAAACCTATACAAGAAATTTAGTCCCATCCGATAATCTTGAAGGTAATCTATTGAATCCAAACAGGCCTTTTAAAATTTCCTTTCCCCTTCCAGTAGAGAGCATAGATCCCAGTAAAATAACCTTACTTGAAGATTCTATCCCTAAAAATGGTTTGAAACTTCAAAAAGACAGCACAGACCTTCTTTCGGTTCTCATAAAATACCCCTGGTTACCCAAAAGCATTTATGAAATAAAATTTTCCGCAGGGGCATTCACCAGCATTTTTAATGCAAAAAATAAGGAATTCACAAAAAAATTTGAGCTTGCTAACAAAGACAATTATGGTACACTTCAACTCAAAGTAAAAACTCCTGAATCTGGAAAACAGTATATACTTCAGGTCATAGATGATAAAAAAAATATCATCAACCAAAATATTGTAAAATCGGATACAACACTAAAATTCGCCAACTACAGAGCTGGCATCTATTACTTAAGAATTTTATACGATACCAATAAAAATGGCATCTGGGATACTGGAAATGTAAAGCTTGGAATACAGCCTGAAAAAGCCTATAATGAGCCTAAAGAACTATCTATTAAAGCAAATTGGGATAGAAATGAAGACATTACCATCCCAAAAATGCCTTGATTTATCTGAACCAGTCAGAATACAAAATATAATTATCAGGTAATTTATTAAGTAAAGCCCTTTGCTGTTCAGTAATGGGCTTTATTTTTTTTGCTGGTGTACCCCCGTAAATATAACCGCTTTCACAATAGGTATTTTCTAACACCACAGCACCTGCAGCAATGATACAATATTCTTCAACAACAGCATGATCCATAACTATTGCTCCCATTCCAATCAGCACATTATCTTTAATCAAACATCCGTGAACTATGGCATTATGTCCCACCGAAACCCTGTTTCCAATTGTTGTAGAAGCTTTTAAATAAGTAGCATGAATAACAGCTCCATCTTGGATATTTGTCTCGTTCCCAATCGCAATAGAATTAACATCTCCCCTTATAACTGCATTAAACCAAACTGAACAATCATTACCGATTGTTACATCCCCCACAATGGTTGCATTAGGAGCTATAAAACAATTTCCACCCCAGTCGGGGCTTTTACCTTTAACGGGCAATACTGTAGCCATCTTTTTTTCTTTAAAATATAGTATCTGTTAATTTATTTGCATGTTCAGGGTAGTCTGTTGTATAATGGAGCCCCCTGCTTTCTTTCCTGGTCATAGCCGATTTTATAACAATATAGGCTACCTGAATTACATTTCGAAGCTCACATAATTTAACTGATACCTTGTTTTTTCTATAAAATTCTTCTGTTTCTTCAAACAACAAATACAATCTTCGCATTGCCCTGTCTAATCTAAAATCAGAACGGACTATTCCTACATAATCACTCATCAGCTTTTGTGTTTCTCTTAAATTATGCGTGACCAATATATCTTCATTAGATTGCGTTACTCCATGTTCATTCCAATCCGGTATATGATCTGGAATAACATTATTCTTAAACTGCTGAATGGCGTCCAGATAAATTCTGTGTGCAAAAACAGGGGCTTCCAGAAGGGAATTAGAAGCCAGTCTGTTTGCCCCATGTAAACCTGTAGAAGAGCATTCTCCACAAGCGTATAAATTTTTTATAGATGACCTTCCAAACTCATCAACAAGAATCCCTCCACACATATAATGTGCTGCCGGTGTTACCGGTATAAGGTCTTTAGTCATGTCGATACCAATTGATAAACATTTTGCATAAATATTTGGAAAATGACTTAGAATATCAGACTTTTTTCTGTTCGTAATATCAAGATAAACAAAATCTTCGCCTGATTTTTTCATTTCCGAATCTATTGCCCTGGCTACAATATCCCGCGGTGCCAATGAACCTCGGCTGTCATACTCATACATAAACTCTTCACCATTTTTTCTTCTAAGCACACCGCCAAACCCTCGAACAGCCTCTGAAATGAGAAAGGCAGGATATTCTCCCGGATGATATAATGCTGTAGGATGAAACTGAATAAACTCCATATTCCGTACCTTTCCCTTTGCCCGGTAAACCATTGCCATTCCATCACCTGTAGCAATAATAGGATTAGTGGTACTTGAATAAACATGTCCTGCCCCTCCTGAAGCCATGATAGTCACACTAGCCAAGATTTTTTCCACATCATTACGTTCTGTATTAAAGGCATATACACCAAAACAGTTAATATCTTTGGTGCTCTTATCCACAAACTCTCCCAGATGGTGCTGGGTTATCAACTCTAAACAGAAGTAATGTGTTAATATCTCTATGTTTTCATTTTCATGGATCTGCCTTAACAAGACACTTTCTATTTCATAACCTGTAACATCCTTATAATGTAAAACACGGTGTTCAGAATGTCCTCCCTCCTTTGCCAGATCATAAACACCGGCATTGTCCTTATCGAAATTAATACCATAATCTATAATCTCCTGAATCCGTTGAGGCCCCTCTTTTACAACTATTTCCACTATTTTCTGATCACATAAACCATCACCAGCTACCAATGTGTCTTCTATATGTTTATCAAAAGAATCGTCCTTATCCACCACAACAGCAACTCCACCTTGTGCGTATTTAGTATTGGATTCATCTTCATTAGATTTTGTAATAATTAAAACTTTCCCATGTTTTGCTGCTTTCAAAGCAAAACTTAAACCGGCAATACCCGAGCCTATAACTAAAAAATCGACCTTTTTCATTGAATTGAGCTAATTCTCCCTCTCTTTGTTAACAACCATCTAAGAATTGTTAATTTCTTGTATAAATAAATAGAACAAATATTTTTGAATGTTTAAAGCTAAAGTAAAAACCCATTTCAACACAATATTTTCAGTTATTTTTAAGCAGCTATCTACAGCTTATCAACTTTTTTCAATAGCCATAAAAATGAACATATTCCTATTGATAAGTTTTTGGGATAAATAATATCTAATTGTTAATCAGTCCCTATTTATAAAAAAAAATCAATTCATCTGTGGATAACTATATAACAACTCAAATAATTGCACTGAAAAAAACTTTTTATTAACAATACCAACATGCTAATAAACAATAGAAGATCTATAAATATTAAATAATTATAATTTATTGAAGTGTTGAAAGCTACGTATCTTTACAAAAGTTCCACTGAAAGAAAATTGTATAGGCCAGATGATTTTAAAAACAAATTAGAGCCCTTTAGGTTGCGATATTTAAAAGGAGGACCTTGTTAAATGATCAATATCGTAATCTAAAGCAGTCAAATAATTTTAGTGTTGTTACTTTTAATAATTTTAAGAAAAAAAATACTTTATTAATTAAATAAAATATACTTTGATGAAAGCAGATGTTTTAGAGGAATTAAATATCAAAGGATTTGTAGAAGAAACAATTGATCCTAGCCTGGATCTTTTTGAAGAAATTGCAAAATTAAAGAAAGAAAAAAATGCTATAATTCTAGCACATTATTATCAAGATCCTGATATTCAAGATATTGCTGATTATATTGGTGATAGTCTTGGTTTATCACAAGAAGCAGCAAAGACAGAAGCAGACATAATTGTATTCGCAGGAGTACATTTTATGGCAGAAACCGCAAAGATATTGTCTCCAGAAAAGAAGGTACTTTTACCAGATTTGAAGGCGGGATGCTCCTTGGCCGACAGTTGTCCACCGCATTTGTTTAAAAAATTTAAAGAAAAATATCCGGATCATTTGGTTATTACCTATGTAAATTGTACGGCAGAACTTAAAGCTTTAAGTGATATCGTTTGTACTTCTACTAATGCTGTGCAGATTGTGGAAAGCCTGCCAAAGGATCAAAAGATTATTTTTGGTCCGGATAAAAATCTTGGTGCCTGGGTGGCTAAAAAAACCGGAAGGGATCTTGTTTTATGGAACGGAGCTTGTATGGTCCATGAAATTTTTTCAAGGGAAAAAATAACTAAATTGAAGGAAAGACATCCGAATGCAAAGTTTATTGCGCATCCCGAATGTGAAGATGCGGTTTTGCAAATGGCTGATTATATTGGTTCTACAACCGGTTTGCTTAAATATTCTATAAATAGTGATGCCACCGAATTTATTGTTGCAACAGAAAGTGGGATCATTCATCAGATGGAAAAAGCTAATCCTCATAAGACTTTTATCCCTGCCCCTCCAAACAATAGTTGTGCCTGTAACGATTGTGCTTATATGAAAAGAAATACTTTGGAGAAGCTTTATTTGTGTATGAAAAATGGCTTACCGGAAGTTAATGTGCCGACAGAAATTATCGAACAAGCGAGGAAACCTATAGAAAGAATGCTGGAAATTTCGGCTAAATTAGGATTATAAAGGTTGTTGATAACCTGTTAATTGATTAAAAAACAATAAGATAATGTTTGAAAATAAAGAACGGACCGATCTGGGAAAGTTAGGAGAATTTGGTCTGATAAAGCACCTGACTTCACACTTTAAAATACAGCATGAAAGTAGTATAAAAGGTATTGGAGATGATGCTGCTGTATTAAATTTTAAAAATAAACAGGTATTGATTTCCACAGACTTGCTGTTGGAAGGTATACATTTTGATCTTTCTTATGTGCCTTTGATGCACCTGGGCTATAAAGCTGTCCAGGTGAATTTGAGTGATATTTATGCAATGAATGGTGTGGCCACTCAAATCACTGTGTCAATAGGTTTATCCAGTAAGTTTCCATTAGAAGCTGTAGAAGAAATTTATAAAGGAATCGAACTTGCCTGTAATAAATTTAACATTGACCTGATTGGAGGGGATACTTCTTCCAGTAAACAAGGATTGGTGATCAGTGTAACCAGTATTGGCTATGCAGATAAGAAGGAAGTTTGTTATAGGAACGGGGCCCAGGAAGGAGATCTTTTATGTGTGTCAGGAGATCTTGGTGGTGCCTATGTTGGTTTGCAAATCCTGGAAAGAGAAAAACAGATTTTTATCGAAAATCCACAGATTCAGCCGGATCTGGAAGGAAAGGATTATATTATAGAAAGGCAATTGAAACCGGAAGGGAGGCGTGATATTGTAGATCTTTTGGCACAAATGAAGATCAAACCGACTGCTATGATTGATGTTTCAGATGGATTGGCTTCTGAAATATTACACATTTGTCAACAGTCTGAGGTTGGATGTACCATATATGAAGATAAGTTGCCTATTGATCCGATGACTTATGAAACAGGAAGGGAGCTGGGACTTGACCCTACGGTTTGTGCGCTAAATGGTGGCGAGGATTATGAATTGTTATTTACGATTAAACAATCAGATTACGATAAGCTTAAAAACGATGTGGACATTACTGTTATCGGTCATATGACCGATAAAAATTCCGGATGTAAAATGATATCCAAATCAAATGTAGTTCATGAGCTAAAAGCACAGGGCTGGAATGCTTTTTAACTATAAATGCTCTTCTTCACTTAACGCTGGGTCCAAAAATCGAGGATCAATTTGTTTATTGGTTTTTGCACCCAGTTTTTTTATCTTCTCAGAAATGTTTGACAAATTTCCAGCCCCTGTGGAGAGTTTATTTATAGCTTTGTCATATGCGTCCTGGCTTTGTCTAATATTGCGACCTATGGACTCCATATCGCTTAAAAAACCAACAAACTTATCATACATGCTTCCACTCAACCTTGCTATTTCTAAAACATTTCGATTTTGACGTTCCTGTTTCCAAATACTTGCAATGGTTCTTAATGTAGCCAGTAAAGTCGAGGGACTTACAATAACGATTTTCCGGTCCCAGGCATAATTAAATAAATCTGCATCACTTTGGACAGCCTGTCCGAAGGAAGATTCTATCGGAATGAAAAGCAGTACAAAATCAGGAGCATTAATTTGATAGAGATCCTGGTAATTTTTATTGCTAAGGCCTTGTATATGTGCTTTAATAGAAAGAATATGCTGCTTGAGGTAATTTTCTTTTTCTTCTTCTGTTTCTGCATTTACAAAACGTTCGTAGGCCACCAGAGATACTTTTGCATCTACAACAAGGTGCTTGTGATCAGGAAGGTCAATTAAAACATCAGGTTGCAAACGCGAACCTTCGGAAGAAGTAAAAGAAGATTGAATGCGGTATTCCCTATCCTTTTGTAAACCGGAACGTTCCAGTACTTTTTCCAAGATTACCTCTCCCCAGTTTCCCTGTCTTTTACTGTCACCTTTTAAAGCTTTTGTAAGGTTTACAGCATCAGTCTGAATCTGTTTGCTTTGGACCATAAGTTCAGAAATTACGCCTTTAAGGGTATTTCGCTCATCAGATTCCGACTTATAAACTTTTTCTACTTTATCTTCAAAAGCTTTAATATTTTCTTTTAGGGGATTTAAAATAAGATCGAGGTTTAACTTATTCTGCTCTGTAAATTTGAATGTTTTTTCTTCCAGTATTTTGTTGGCTATATTTTCAAATTCCAGTCTGAATCTGTCCTGTAATTCTATAATGTATTTCTCCTGTTCAATTTGTCTTTCCTGCTGTATTTTAAGGTTTTCTTCTGTTTTTATAAGTTTGGTCCGTTCCGCTATAAAAACATTCCGCAAATCAGCTAATTCATCTTCTTTTGCTGTTTTCTCCTCTTTTAACCATGCAATAGCTTTTTCGTGTTCAGCTTCTTTAAGTTGAAGCAACCGATCAGATGGTTTTCTCAAAAATAGGACAACGAAACCCAATATAATTAAGATAAGCAGGATGATTATAATAATTTCCATTTACTAATATTTTTATCAAAAATGAGTATTAATGATCTTTATAACAAATTAATTAGTAAATAAAGGCCGAACTAAATGCTTTTCAAAAGAAATTCTGCCGCTTCTGTACCCGTTTGAGTTCCCATTGCTACACCCATACCATTACATCTTACTGCGCAGAAAACGTTTGGTTTAAGCATTTTAATGATTGGTGTAATTTGCTTTCCAAAAGCCATTATGCCGCTCCAGCTGTAATCGATGACATAACTGCTATTAGGGAGTATTACCTCGTGCAGCAATTTTTTTAGGGATTCCATAACGATAGGGGTCGTTCCAAAATTGCTCGTTTGTTCCATTTCAAAATCAAGGTGACGCCCACCTCCAATTAATAGCCTGTTATCAATATTTCTGAAATAATAGTATCCGCGGTCATAATGAAAAGTTCCATTGATTTTTAGATTTTTAATGGGTTGTGTAATGAGAACTTGACCCCTTCCTGGAACCAGATCCAAGTCTGGAAAGTAATCTTTTATAAATGCATTTGTTGTCAGCAGGATACGTTTGGCTTTAAACTGGCCCTGATTGCTGGACACTTTTTGAAATTTATGTTCAGGTAGAATATGATGAACATCACAGTTATTGTAAATATAAATACCCATGGCAGTTGCCTTGTTTATTAACGCTTTCATCATTTTTCCAGTATCTATTTGGGCCTCAAAACGGTTTTCTATTAACGTCTGTATGTTATTAAAGCTAAAGCTGGAAATTTTTTCATCTGCTATTTTAAAGCTATTTTGATTCTTAAATATATCGTGAAGCAATAAATTAAAGTGATCGATTTTAGCTACACATTGATCCCTAAGCGTGCTGTCCTGGGGACTAAAAAGTTCGTAACCACCCAGATTAGAATAAGAAATTGCCCGGTCACTGAGCCAATTTCTAAGTTTAAGCAGGCCATTCCATCTTTTTTCTATCAATGAGTGTAGGCCCTCAGTACCTACATTTTTCTCTTGTTCTATGAGTTCTGATATGCTACCAAAACAGGCAAACCCTGCATTTTTTGTGCTTGCACCTGAGGGTAAAAAACCTCGTTCAAGTATGGCTACACTTAGGTTTGGGGCTTTATTTTTTAAGGTAATTGCTGCACTTAAACCAAGTATTCCACTTCCAATAATTAGGACATCATAATTAAAGAAGCTTTCTTTTTCCCAATAGGATAAATTAGAATTTGTCATCATTTAAATTTACTAAAATTTAGAAAGCGAAAGAAAGGGAACACTTTTTGATTAAGTTCTGTTGAAAAACATACCCGGAAATGGAAACGTATTTAATAGCAATATTAATCATGCTTGTAATCAGCATGTTTGTGCAGTGGATATTTAGAAATAAGTTTTCCAGATATGCTGAAATGCAGTTGAATTCAGGCTTGTCTGGAAAAGAAGTAGCCGAAAAAATGCTTCATGATTATGGCATTTATGATGTTAAAGTGATGAGTACAGAGGGCCAGTTGTCCGATCATTATAATCCTTCAGACAAAACAGTTAATTTAAGTACAGATGTATATCACGGAAGAAGTGTTGCAGCAGCGGCAGTTGCCGCACATGAATGTGGACATGCCGTCCAGCATTCAAAGGCCTATCACTGGCTGGAATTCAGATCCAATATGGTTCCTGTGGTAAGTATTTCCTCCAATTTGCTTCAATGGGTATTGATTATAGGTGTCCTACTGATTGGTTTTACAGGAAACCCCATTGTCCTTGGAATTGGTGTAGCAGGGTTGTTATTGATTACCATATTTAGTTTTATAACGTTACCAGTAGAATTTGATGCCAGTAAAAGAGCATTATTATGGCTTAAAACGAATGACCATATCATGAATACCGGAGAGGAAAACAGACAGGCAAAAGATGCCCTTTGGTGGGCTGCAATGACATATGTTGTTGCGGCACTAGGAGCTTTGGCCAATTTAATCTATTATACCTCCATGCTGTTTGGAAGGAATAGAAATTAATTTAAACGGTAAGGTGCGATCAGCTGAAATTCAGGAATATCAACTATAAAGTCTGTATCCATAGCTATGCGGGACATAGAATAATAGCCTTTCATGCTTCCAATTTCGGTAGAAAGCTGACAGCCCGAAACATAAGAGTGACTATTTCCGGGCTCTATTATTGGCTGCTGACCTACTACTCCTTCGCCTTCTACCTCTCTTTCTGTACCATTTGAATCAAAAATATACCATTGACGCCTCTTCAATTGAATCGTGTAATCCGATAAATTTTCTACTTCTATGCGATAAGCGAACATAAACTGGTCTTTGGATGGATTGGAATATTCCTCCTGATACATGGTTTCTACCGAAATTTTTATGCCCTCTGTTATAGCTGTGACCATTTTAATAACATTTATGTTTTGATAATTTCAAAAATCAAGCCATTTCGTTTGTAGATTCAATAGATTGATATTTGTCTGCCACTTCGTCAAGTATATTGTGAATAGTGTCGATATTTTCTTCTTTGACCAATTGCATTCTATAGGGTTTAAAATCTGGTAAACCTTTAAAATAATTGGCATAATGACGCCTCATTTCAAAAATACCCACCCTCGGGCCTTTCCATTCAATTGATTTTTCAAAATGGGTCCGGCAAACGGTTACTCTTTCTTCTACACTTGGCCCGGCCAGGATTTTTCCTGTGTTGAAAAAATGTCTGATCTCTCTGAAAATCCATGGATAACCAATAGCCGCACGACCAATCATAATGCCATCAACTTCATACTCAAGCCGCCAGTCTGCTGCTTTTTGAATACTATCGACATCTCCGTTTCCAAAAATTGGAATTTTAATTCTGGGGTTTCTTTTGATTTCCCTGATCAGTGACCAGTCTGCCTCGCCTTTATAGAGCTGGGCCCGGGTACGCCCATGAATGGTGAGTGCCTGTATGCCTATATCCTGTAAACGTTCTGCAACTTCTTCAACATTTTTAGTATGATCATCCCAGCCCAGACGTGTTTTTACTGTGACAGGTAAATGAGTGGCTTTTACAACGGCTTCTGTCATTTTCACCATTTTATCGATGTCTTGTAACAGACTGGCCCCGGCTCCTCTGCAGGCAACATTTTTTACAGGACAGCCATAGTTTATGTCCATAAGGTCAGGCTTGGCCATGGTTGCAATTTCGGTGGCTTCTCTCATATGGTCTATTTCACTGCCGAAAATCTGGATACCAATTGGGCGTTCATATTCAAATATGTCCAGCTTAGCCCTGCTCTTGGCTGCATCGCGGATCAGCCCTTCGGACGAAATAAACTCCGTATACATCATATCTACCCCACTTTGTTTACACACAAATCGAAAAGGTGGGTCACTTACATCTTCCATCGGTGCAAGCAGTAATGGGAATTCTCCCAAATCTATATTTCCTATCTTTACAGACATTTTTCTATCTTCAACGCAAAATTTAAGGTACAAAGGTACAAATAATACAAATAATGATTTTTCGGCCAATTGTAAAACCTGAAAATAGTCCTTATCTACAGTTACTTATGCTGGCAGCTTATGCTCTGGCAGGGCTTATTGTGTGTTCAATCCTAGGCGTGTTGATTATTATAGCTGGCTATGGTCTTGATGGATTGAGTAATAATGCTTTGTCCGGCCAGGATCTGAAATACTTAAACGGATTAAAAATTTTTCAAATATTAAGTTCTATTGGGTTATTTCTGTTGCCGCCAATTGCGTTGGCCTGGGAGCAAACCGGCGCCCTTAAATCTTTTTATGGGTTTAGAAAACCTAAAATAGGCTTCCTGTTCCTTGTTTTTTTGATTATGGTCTGTGCAATGCCTTTTATGGAATGGACAGCATTAACAAATCAGAAAATGGCATTTCCAGGCTTTTTAAAATCTATAGAAGAATGGATGAGAACAAAGGAGGATGAAGCGATGAAGATGACGATCTTGTTGCTAAAGGTTAACTCTGTCTGGTCTTTTCTTTTAAATCTTCTGATGATTGCCCTGCTTCCTGCCGTTTCTGAAGAATTGATGTTCAGGGGTGGAGTTCAAAGAAGCTTTAGCCGGATGTTCAACAATCACCATATTGCCATTTGGGCTTCGGCTTTTATATTCAGTGCAATTCATATGCAATTTTTTGGTTTTGTTCCCAGATTGTTACTGGGGGCTGTTTTTGGATATTTATACTATTGGAGCGGGAGCCTATGGTATGCTATGCTTGGACACTTTTTGAATAATGCTTATGCAGTTTGTGCAGCCTGGTATTTGCAGTCCAAAAATATTCCTTTAACGGATGCAGATGATACCTTTCATTTCGCCTGGTACGGATATGCCCTAAGCTTTATAGTCGCTATTTTTTTATTAAAATATTTTAAAACTAAGACCAGCAATGAACAGCAACTGGATTAAAGTATACACCACAGAAAATGCCATTACGGCAGAAATTATTAAGCAAGGGTTACTGGAAAGTGAAATACCTGCTGTTGTTTTAAACAAACAGGATTCTTCCTATGGAACTTTTGGGGTATTAAATGTAATGGTTTCTCCGGAGCATTTTGATCTGGCTATTGCTTATATTCTGGAAAACGAACTATAAAAAATAAACAGATGAAAACAAGGGCAATAACCGCATTCTTTTTTACCATAGTAATGTTAGGATCAATATTTTTAGGACCCTATACATTTACTTCTTTTTATTTACTTTTAAGTCTTATGGCGCTGGCTGAATTTTACAAACTTGTTAAAGAAGCCGGAGTTAAAATACAACGAAATGTTGGATTACTGATCAATGCCATCCTTTTTTTAAGTTGGTCGGCCTCTATTTTTTTTAAGCTGGAGGGCAAATATTTTTTATTGCTTATCCCCTTGCTGTTTTCCATTTTTATCCTGGAATTGTACCAAAAGGGGAAAGAACCATTTACAAATATTGCCTTTACATTTGTAGGTTTTGTGTATGTGACCGTTCCTTTTTGCTTTTTTTATGCGCTGGGTTTTGTTTTTAATGGAAACGCTTATAATTTTCATTTGCCACTGTCCTTTTTGCTGATGTTGTGGGCGAGCGATACCGGAGCCTATTTGTTTGGAAGAAAGTTGGGGAAACATAAGCTCTTCGAAAGGCATTCTCCTAAAAAGTCCTGGGAAGGATTTTTTGGCGGTGTGTTTACAAGCATTTTGGTGGCTTGTGCAATCTCTTTTTTCTTTAATGAGCTAAGAGTTCAGGTTTGGGTGGGAATGGCTGTCCTGGTCGTTTGTTTTGGCACGCTGGGCGATTTGGTAGAGTCGATGCTGAAAAGAAGTCTGAATGTAAAGGATTCGGGTAATATTCTTCCCGGGCATGGCGGAATCCTGGATCGTTTCGATGGATTATTAATTGCGGCCCCCGTTGTATTTACATACCTATACCTTGTGCTAAATTAGTTTTAATGCCCTGATCGCAGAGGTTTTAACAGATATTCCAGCCCGTTGAGCTTAATTTCATATAGGGTTCCTAAAAGCATTCCCAGTTTCCCTGGGGGATAACCTTCTTTTTGGAACCAAATCAGGTAAGATTCCGGAAGATCAGAAAGAATTCGGCCTTTGTATTTTCCAAAAGGCATTTGCATAGTCACCAGGTCTTTTAACAATTGAGGGTCCATTTTTATAATTATTGTGCAACCATTTCCAACATTTCTACAGCCTCATCGACAGTGTTTAAGTTTTCAAAAGCGATTCGGAGCGAATCTTTAACTTCTTTTAAATTACATAATCTTGGATGCATTTGTGCAAAGTGTAATATTTTGTTAAAAGTTGTTGAATCAAAAAAAGCAGACTTCTTGTCAGAGATAAAATAACCCCTTACAACACCCTTTTTAAAACTGAGTTTTTCAAAACCAAGTCTTTTGGCCACCCATTGTAAACGAAGGACGTTCAACATTGTTTTTACCGCTTTAGGCACAGGACCGAAGCGGTCCTTAAGGGACAATTCGAAAGCTTTGATCTGTGCTTCGTTGTCTATTTTAGAGAGCTCTGTATACAGGTTGTAGCGTTCGGTAATATTGGTGACGTAATCATCGGGTATGTACAACTCGAGATCCGTATCAATCTGGGTGAAATGGACAAAAGGGCGTACAGGTTCATCTTTAAAAAGGTCTTTGAATTCATCCTCTTTTAGTTCTTGTATGGCTTCATCCAAAATTTTATGATACATATCAAAACCTATTTCTGCAATAAAACCGCTTTGCTCTGCCCCCAAAAGGTTCCCACTTCCACGAATGTCCAAATCTCTCATAGCAATATTAAAGCCGCTTCCAAGGTCTGAAAACTCTTCTATCGCGCTCAGACGTTTTCTGGCTTCTGATGTTAAAGTAGACAAAGGTGGACTTAGCAAGTAACAAAAGGCTTTTTTATTGGAACGGCCTACCCTCCCCCTCATTTGATGAAGATCACTCAAACCAAACATATGGGCGTGATTGATGATAATCGTATTGGCGTTAGGAATATCCAAACCGGCTTCGATAATTGTGGTTGCAATCAAAACATCCTTTTCTCCATTGATGAAATCAAGCATTACGTCTTCCAGGGCGTCTCCGTCAAGCTGGCCATGCGCAATGCCCACCCTGGCCTTGGGCACTAAGGTTTGTATTAAACCCCCAAGTTGCATTAAGTCTTTTACCCGGTTATGGATAAAGAAAACCTGTCCACCCCTGTCCAGTTCAAATTGTACCGCTTCCTGTATCAGCTTATCATTAAATACGTGAAGTTCAGTATTTACGGCTTGTCTGTTTGGCGGTGGGGTGTTGATAATGGAAAGGTCCCTTGCCCCCATTAATGAAAAGTGCAATGTTCTTGGAATGGGGGTTGCCGTTAGGGTTAAAGTATCTACATTTACCCTCAGTGCCCTTAGTTTTTCCTTGGAAGTTACACCAAATTTCTGTTCTTCATCAATGATCATAATGCCCAGATCCTTAAATTTAACATCTTTACTGAGCAGACGGTGTGTTCCGATAACAATATCTACTTTACCCTCAGCCAAAAGGGACAGGGTTTCTTTAATCTGTTTATTGGTCTTAAAACGGTTGATATAATCTACGGTACAAGGGAATTCTTTCAGTCGCTGTGAAAAAGTTTTGAAATGTTGGGTTGCAAGAATGGTGGTTGGAACCAATACGGCGGCTTGCTTCCCATTCGCTACGGCCTTAAAAGCTGCCCGGACAGCAATTTCAGTTTTTCCGAAACCCACATCTCCACAAACCAGTCTGTCCATCGGATGCGGAGCTTCCATATCTTTTTTAACGTCCAGGGTTGCTTTTTCCTGATCAGGGGTATCCTCATAAATGAAAGAAGCTTCCAGTTCTGTTTCTAAATAACCATCCGGTGAAAAAGCAGTCCCAACCTGTGCTTTTCTCAGGGCATACAATTTAATCAAGTCCCGGGCAATGTCTTTAACTTTTTTTTTAGTGGTTTTTTTTAGCTTATCCCAAGCTTCGGTTCCAAGCTTATTCATTTTAGGCGCTGTTGCGTCCTTGCCACTATATTTTGCAATCCGGTTTAGGGAATTAATGTTTACATACAAAAGATCATTGTCTGCATAGACCAAACGAATCATTTCCTGGGTTTTTCCGTTTACTTCAACCTTTTCCAGTCCAGCATATTTTCCTATACCATGGTCTATATGAGTAACAAAATCACCCGGTTTTAGGTCCCGCAGTTCTTTAAGGGTAATGGCCTGGCTTCGCTGATAACCCCTCTTTAGTTTATATTTATAGAAACGATCAAAAATCTGGTGGTCGGTGTAAAAAGCAAGATGCTGCGATTCATCAACAAAACCTTCCCTTAAAGGAATATTTACAGGACTAAATTTGGCCGTTTTATCAATATCATCAAGAATGGCATAAAGTCTTTCCGTTTGTTTAGCGGAAGAACTGAAAATGAAATTATGTATCCCTTTCTTTTCATTTTCCTTTAAATTATGAATCAAAAGATTGAAATCCTTATTGAAGGAAGGCTGAGGCCTGGTTTCGAAAGAAAATACATCGCTTGGCTGATAAAAAAACTGTTTGCCGAATTCCGCCAGACAGAAATCCTGGAGGGTGTCCGCCAGCATTTTCTCATCAGTAAAGCCAAATTTAGGGTCTATCCACTCCGGATTTTGTTCTTTATCTTTTAAAGGAAGTGCTTTCCAGAGCTCTACGGCTTTTTTATAACCAGACCTAACAATATCAAGGGTAAATTCGACGTCTTTAAACCAGAGCTGCGTATCTTTTTCAATATAGTCAAGTAAATTGATGTTGTTTTCTGTAAGATATTTGGACTGTACGTTTGGTATAATCGTAAAGCTTTTTACGTCTTCAACAGAGAGCTGACTTTCGATCTCAAATGTTCGGATCTGTTCAACAATATCTCCAAAAAACTCAATCCGGTAAGGAAGATCATGAGAAAAAGAGAAAATATCTACAATACCTCCCCGAATTGAAAACTGTCCGGGTTCATAAACAAAATCGGTACGCTCAAAATCGTAATCGATTAAAAACTCATTGATAAAATCAATGCCAAGTTTTGTGTTTACTCCAATTTCAAGCGTATTTTTTTCCAATACCGAACGATCTATCACCTTCTCAGCGAGGGCTTCAGGATAAGTAACCACAATTTTTCCATATTCAGAATTGTGATTAAGCTCATTGAGTACCTCCGCTCGTCCCAATACATTAGCCGTGTCGATTTGAGTAAAATCAAAGGCTTTCCTAAAAGAAGAAGGAAAAAGCAAAATTTCTTTATCCAGGATATTTTCCAGGTCAGAAAGAAAATAAGCAGCTTCTTCCCGGTCTGGCAGAATAAAGAGTAAGGGTTTGTGCAATAAAAAATACGTAGCGGCTGCAACTGTTGCATCGGCAGATCCAACCAAACCTTTAAGTTGAATTTTACTACCTTTAGGGCCATTAAGAGCCTTTGCCAGTGCCACAATACGCTCATCTGTTTTATATCTGTTGATCAGGTCGCGGATGTTCACAATACAAAGGTAAGATTTATGAACAGCTATAATGTAACAAAAAATGTATAAATCGCTCTAAATTAAAAGAAAGATGAAGATGCTCCGGCAAATACCTGTAGAATTGATCATCTGGACCACCGCCTTGATCCTGCTGGCTCTGGACGAGCCGCAGAAAAGCCATGTACAGAACCATTTTACATTCTGTCCCCTGGCGAATCTTGGAGTAAGTTGGTGTCCGGGTTGTGGATTAGGAAGATCAATTACAAATTTATTGCACGGAAATATTAAAGAAAGCATAGAACAACACTGGTTTGGTATACCAGCCCTATTGATCCTTTTATACAGGATATGGGTGTTGATAAGACAGAGAATCGGATTAAAAAAGGGGTTAATTTAAAGAAATAAGGAGATGATTATGTTTGATTCACCATTTATGATGCTGCCGGGCATCACACCACAGGAGTATTCTTATTTACAGTCTGCAACCACCGGCTTTACAGAGTTGCAACTGAAAAGATTTTTAATGATTTACAGTAGTAAAAGGAGAAATCCTGACGATATGGTTTTGTATTGTATTCTGGGATTTTTCGTTCCAGGTCTTCCCAGATTTCTTCTGAATCAAATCGGTATGGGAATTTTGTATTTCTTTACGTACGGTCTTTGTGGAATAGGTACCATTATAGATTTGGTCAACCATAAGAACCTTGCTTTTGAATACAATCAAAGAATGGTTTTTGAAAGCCTTCAAATGATAAAAATGGGAACGATTTTGTAATAAGACTTTTAAATAAAAAAAGCTGTAGCCCTTGCTGCAGCTTTTTTTATTTAAAAGGGATTATACCTTTTGAAAATTGTAAATTTACAGGAATGAAACTATCGATTTTAACCAGATTTCTGGAGAATTATGCCCCGCTTAATTATCAGGAAGATTATGACAATTCCGGGCTGATCGTTGGAGAAGCGGATCAAGAAATTCATTCGGCACTTGTGGCGCTCGACTGTACAGAAGAGATCATTGACGAGGCCATAGTACACAATTGTAATTTGATCATTACGCATCATCCCATTGTATTTAAAGGGCTTAAAAAGCTCACAGGAAAAACATACATAGAAAGGGTGGTCATTAAAGCCATTAAACATAATATTGCACTTTATGCGATTCATACAAATCTGGACCACGTTCATAATGGGGTAAGCGGGGAAATTTGTAAGCGGTTGCAATTGAAAAACCCAAGGATCTTAAAGCCAAAAACGCATTTATTGAAAAAACTTGTAACTTTTTGTCCGGTGGCTCAGGCGATGCAGGTCAGAGAAGCCTTGTTTAATGCAGGGGCGGGCCAAATTTCCAATTATAGTGAGTGCAGTTTTAATACAGAAGGCTATGGTACTTTTAATGGAAATGAACAAAGCAATGCTTTTGTAGGGGAAAAAGGAACCCAGCATCAGGAGCAGGAAATCCGCATAGAGACCATATTCCGGTCACAGGACGAAAGGAAGGTCCTGGTTGCTTTACTGGAGAACCATCCTTATGAAGAGGTCGCTTACGATATTTATGCCCTGGAGAATAAACTGGAAAATGTTGGAGCAGGCATGGTTGGCTGGCTCGAGAATGGAATGGAGGCTACTGAATTTTTAAGCTATCTAAAGGAACGAATGAATGTGCAGGTCATCAGGTATACCAGGCCGGGACTGAAAAAAATCAGGAGGGTTGCGGTTTGCGGAGGATCAGGAAGTTTTTTACTTGGCGATGCCATTGCTGCAAATGCAGATGTATTTATTACGGGAGATTTTAAATACCATGAGTTCTTTGATGCAGATAAAAAACTAATGATTGCAGATATTGGACATTTTGAAAGTGAGCAGTTTACTTCGAACCTGCTAACAGGAATTATACGGGAACAATTTCCGGAATTTTCTGTGCGCTTAACAGAACACAATACCAATCCTGTCCATTATTTTTTTTAGTATTAGGCCTATTTTAGTCTATAAGATGTTCTATTTTAGCTTCTTTAAGAAAGAACCACAAATCGCAGATTAATAGTAATTTGTATACACGAAAGCAAAAATAATGCTTATCTTTGCAAGCTTTAACTAAGGCCCAAGATAGGTCGGTCTTTTCTTGTAGAACATGGACTAGCCTGGTTTTAAGTCTTTAGTGATGGCTGAAAAGCATTTAAAGAGCTGATAATTAGTTAAATATAATTATACCCATAAATTATTTCATTTAATGGAACAAACTGTAGAGCAGAAGCTAAAAGCTTTATACGAATTACAAACCCTTCATACAAAAATTGATAAAATTCGCCAGATCCGCGGAGAATTACCAATGGAAGTAGCTGATTTAGAAGACGAGGTGGCAGGTCTTGAAACTCGAATTCAAAAGTTCAAAGCTGAATTGGATGATACAGAAGATGCTATTGTTACTCGTAAAAATATGATTAAAGAGGCTCAGAACCTCATCAAAAAATACGAGACACAGTTAAAAGACGTTAAAAATAACCGTGAATACGACGCCCTTACCAAGGAAGTTGAAATTCAGTCACTGGAAATCCAGGTTTGTGAGAAAAAAATAAGAGAACACGGATTTGAAATCACCCAGAAAACAGAGGTTTATGAAAAGGCTTTAGCCGATCTTGATTCCAGAAAAAAAGATCTGGAAATCAAAAAAAGTGAATTGGAGACAATCACTTCAGAAACTGAAAAAGAAGAACAGGCATTGACAAAAAAATCTGAGAAAGCAGAAACGCAGATTGAAGAACGGCTGTTAATTGCTTATAAAAGATTAAGAGGAAATGCGAACAACGGTCTGGCTGTTGTTACCATTGACCGGGATTCTTGTTCGGGATGTTTTAATCAAATTCCACCTCAACGTCAGCTGGATATCCGTCAACGTAAAAAAATTATAGTTTGTGAACATTGTGGAAGAATCCTGGTGGATGAAGCGCTAACGCACGAATTGGAAGAGCAGATATAAGCGATTTCTTGAAAATAATCTAAAAAGCCGGAATATCTCCGGCTTTTTTTATGTCTTTAAAGAAGCTGGATTCTTTGGAAATTTAAAAATTTTTGGAAAAAAGTGTTTAAATTGAAACATATAGAGCAATACAGACGTTAGTTGTTTTTATTTATACTTTATTCCATTTGTCTATGCCTGTAAAAGGATTTCCCGGGTATCTGTTTGTTTTCCTGGTCCTGATTTTACCCTTAAAGGGATTCTCCAATTTTGATTTCAATACCAATTGTCAAAAAGCCTACAAAAGTATTTTTGAATTGCGGTTAAATGCGGCAAGACAGCTTATTGCATCTGAAAAAGAAGTCCATCCTGAGAATTCAATTGTTCCACTGCTTGAAAATTATGTAGATTATTTTTATCTGATCACCACAGAAAATAAGGCTGATTTTGACAAATTCAAAGAGCGAAAATCTGAAAGACTGGATCGGATTGAGGATGATAAGGATAGAAATTCACCTTACTATTTGTATGCTCAGGCGGAAGTTAACCTGCAATGGGCCTTGTTAAGAGGGAAATACGGAGAGTATTTTACAGCGGCAAGAGAAATAAAAAGAGCGAATTCCCTGTTGAATGATAATAGTAAAAAGTTTCCAGGCTTCCATTTGAATTTAAAAGGGCTAGGTTTGATCAATGCATTTCTGGGAAATTTACCAGATGGGCTGCTGAAAAGCACTTTATCTACTTTTGGGATTAAAGGAAATTTGCAAACAGGAATTGCTATGCTGGATAAACTTGCAGAGAGTTTGCCTAAATCTACTTTTGAACCTTTCTATGAAGAAGTTGTTTTTTATTATGCTTATGTTTTAATTGATATTGCGCATAGTCCTTCCGCTTACAGTAAAACAATGAAATTCACAGCAAGGATTGAAGATACCAGTTTATTGAAGTCTTATTTACAGGCCTATGTTTGTGCCAAGAGCGGGCATAATGATGAGGCCATAAGTATTTTGTCCCAACGGCCCTCCGGAGGGACTTATCAGGCTTTTCCTTATCTCGACCTTTTAATGGGGACAGCCAAGCTAAATAAACTTGATTATTCTGCAGGGACTTATTTTAATCGTTTTCTAGCCTTAAACAAAGGCGTCAATTACATCAAAGATGCAAACCTTCACTTAGCGTGGGTTGCCTTATTAAAAGGCGACACAGGCGCTTATTCTGCCTTTTTAGCAAAAGTTAAAAACAGTGGCTATACCTATATTGAAAAAGATAAGCAAGCTTTAAATGAAGCTGCCGCACCCGGGCCAATGATAGAACTCTTAAAAGCCAGGCTTCTGTTTGACGGCGGGTATTTTGCAAAAGCGAGCGAGGTTCTTTCCACACTTAAAACAGACAACATGGTGGCCAAAAATAAAACAGAGTTTTATTACAGGAGAGGAAGGGTAAATGATGAGCTCGGAAAAGATGAGGATGCGCTTTCAGACTACCAGGAAGCCATTAATAATGGAAAAAACCTTAAATACTATTTTGCTGCCAATGCAGCGCTGCAAATGGGGAAAATTTATGAAAAGAATAAGAATGTTTCAAAAGCGAAAGCCAGCTATAATACGGCTATTGCTATGAAAGACCACGAATACGAAAGTAGCATTGAATCTCAGGCAAAAGCAGGGTTAAAAAGGCTTAACAAATAAGAGAACTAAGTTATTTTGATTTCGGCTGGTTTATTGCCGCGTCAGCAGCAGAAACAGCTAATATTGCAAGACCATAACCGAAGCCTTCAGAAGCTTTACCATAGCCAGTTTTTTCTTTTAGATAAAAAACATTCCCAGGATTGTTTCCCAGTGAAGTAATTGTTGTTGGGTTAACTCCTGTTTTAATCAAGTCTGAAAGATAAAAATCCTGTTGAAGCCAGAAAGACTTAGGTGTATTGTCCTTAACAGTATAGAAAGTCAGAAAGCTTTTAAAAGACATAGGGCTGTTACCAGCGTCAAATTGGGCTTTTTTTGCCCATATACCAGTTGCTACCTGGGAGACATCCAACAATGTTTTACTAAACAGACTATCCGGAATATCTTTATAATTTATAATAGCAAGTTTTAAAGTAGATTTAGTTATACGGGACTTTGGAGGGATAAAGCTAATCTCTTTAGGAATATCTATAGATGCATTTAGAGAAGAATTAGAGGAGCTGTAATCTTTTGACCATTTTATAGTAGAGCTTGAAATTTGGCCGCTAATATTAGCGGTTTCACCCATATAACTGGTGGCCTTGTCCCCATTGATTAAAGCCGACTGTTGCCAGTTCAGATATAGCGGTTCGTTTAATTTATTGTAAACATCCAAACTAATCTGGGCATCTTTACCATAAAAATTATAAACAACAGTGAGGGAGTCATTTTCAAATATAAAGCGGCCTGTTGATTCTTCTTTCTTAGTGTTAGAGCTTGAAAGCGTATTAACATAATATCTAGCGCAGGAAGAAAGCATCGCCATGGAGGTGATTAACAAGAAGAATAATCTTTTCATTTGATTTAATTTTAAAAGAAAATTAAACATTTTTAGGATAAAAAAGAAAAATTCTACTAAAATTTGTAAACAAATGCATTAATATGCATTCCCGCACCCACGGAAGCAAATACAGCGTGATCACCCTTATTGATCTGATACCCATCAACTTTTCCTTTTCTGACCAGGTCCAGTAAGGTAGGAATTGTCGCGACAGAACTATTTCCAAGCCAGGAAATCGTCATGGGTACGAGGTTCTCTGGAACTTTTTCCCGATTGTATAACTTAAAAAGACGTTTCATAATGGCATTATCCATTTTACCGTTGGCCTGGTGGATGAATACAATTTTAATGTCTTCCAGTTCAATTCCTGCTTTATCTATAGCGATTTTAACTACTGAAGGAACATTGGTCACCGCAAATTCGTAAAGTTTCCTTCCGTTCATTTTGAGGTAAGAATTGTCATTACATTCGGTGGGGTTATGGCTCCTGCCCATAACCAGCAATGGGGCGTAATCAACAGCGTAAGTTTGGGTTTTATGCGTAAGTAGACCAATTCGTTCTTCAGCTTCACGAGCTTCATAAACGGCAGCCGCGGCACCATCAGAAAAGATCATACTGTCCCGGTCATGCGGGTCAATAATTCTGGAAAGTGTTTCTGCTCCAATGACCAGGACTTTTTTTGCATCTCCACTTTTAATCAGATAATTCGCCTGAATAGAACCCTGTACCCAGCCGGGACACCCGAAAATAAGGTCATAAGCCACACAATCCGGATTTTTTATATCCAGCATTTGTTTGACTTTAGCGGCAAGGGCCGGCAAAATATCCATTCGGTTACTGTGAAGTTTAATGTCCCCGAAATTATGACAGAAGATAATATGATCCAGGCTTTCTTTATCTATGGATGCGTCATCAATGGCCCTCTGGGCTGCAATGGCAGCAATATCGCTACTGACCTGATTCGGATTTGCATACCTACGCTCGTTTATTTCGGTTATTTCAGAAAATTTGGAGATAATTTCTGCGTTTCCTTTATCCAGGATAAGGCCGTTCTCATAGAAAGTCGATTCCAGAAAGGAATCTCCTGAAACAATATGCTCAGGAATAAAACTCCCTGTGCCTGTAATTACAGAATAAACGCGCTTGCTATTGTCCATTTCGTACCGTATACTGTTTGGGTATACAGTATAAAAATAGTATTAATTAATTAAAATACAAACATTAATTGAAATCATCAATTAAAAAAACAAATAATTCTTTAGGCCCGTGTGCGCCAAGGACTAATGTTTTTTCAATATCGGCAGTCCGGCTCGGCCCTGTTATCGTGGAGATCATAGAGGGAATCTGGCTTCCATATTTATTTTTTAGGAGTGCGAATGCATCCTTAAGGTCTCTCACCAACTGACCTGTTCTGGCGATTACAATGTGGTGATGCGGAAATATGCTGAGCCGTCTTCCTGCCGCGCTCTGATTAGAGACCATTACAGAGCCGTTTCTGGCAATTAAAGCCTCACATAAAGTGATACCGACCTCGGCCATTTCAAAATCCTTATCCGTTTTGTAAAATGGGAACTCATATTGACTGAGTAAATCCTGAAGTTCGGGTTCCCAGCAATAGATTTTTCGCCATTTAAACCGGTCTGCGAGGTCAAGAATGTTTTCTATGAATTCTATCCCATTTTCACAGAAAATAAAATTGCCGGAAACTGCAGTAAGTTGCTCGGCAAATTGAACTTCAAGAAGTTCATCATCTTTTTTATATAACGGAGTTTCTTCTAAATTAGGATAAGGATTATCTCTTTTTTCAAGGAGGGCTTTCCTGATTTTCTTTAGCATTAACTCTTTTGAAGAAATGTTTTCTTGCATGGGAGTTTTGATTTGCTGCCCTCCGGTGGGGAGGACAGCTTACCATATTTTTTTCTAATTTTCTTCAGTTTTTGCTGCGTTTACAGGTGCAGAAGGATCTGTGGTTTCACCAACACCATCATGCACCAGACCTTTCGCTGCAGGGCTCTGGTCGCCCGTTCCATTTACGAATTCATCATAGGTTGTACGATTGTCAAAAGGACGTTTTCCTAAAATTTCTTCCAAATCTGCCTGAAACAAAATTTCCTTTTCAAGAAGTTTCTGGGCAAGTTTCTCAAGGCCTTCTCTTTTTTCCGTTAACAGCTGTTTAGTTCTTTCATACACTCCTGCAATCAGAATTCTGACCTCGTGATCAATAATTTCAGCTGTTTTTTCAGAATAAGGTTTGTTAAAATTATACTCTGTTTGAGGGTCATGAAAAGATACATTTCCCACGTTGGCATTCATACCATATATAGTGACCATAGCGTAGGAAAGCTTTGTAATTCTTTCCAGGTCATTTTGAGCGCCGGTAGAAATTTTTCCGAAAACGATGTCTTCGGCAACCCTTCCTCCCATGGTCATGCACATCCCATCTGTCAGTTGCTCGGTGGTATATAAAAACTGCTCTTTAGGTAAATATTGTGCATAACCTAAGGCGGCGATACCTCTTGGAACAATAGATACTTTCACCAAAGGATCAGCATGTTCAAGAAACCACCCTGCAATGGCATGGCCAGCTTCATGATAGGCTACAATTTTCTTTTCCTCTGGGGAAATGATTTTGTTTTTCTTTTCAAGACCTCCGATAACACGGTCAATTGCGTCTTGAAAATCCTGCATGTCAACCTTTGTTTTATTGCGTCTGGCGGCAATTAATGCAGCTTCATTACAAACATTTGCAATTTCAGCACCAGCGAAACCAGGGGTTTGAGCAGAAAGTTTTTTAGCATCAACTTCTTCAGCAGTTTTAATTGGTTTTAAATGGACTTTGAAAATTTGTTCTCTGCCTACTAAATCCGGTTTATCGATAGAGATTTGTCTATCAAACCTTCCTGGCCTTAATAAGGCCGAATCCAATACATCCGGACGGTTGGTCGCAGCAAGAATAATAATTCCGGAATCTGTACCGAAACCATCCATCTCCACCAGCAATTGATTTAACGTGTTTTCTCGCTCATCATTTCCGCCCATCATGCTGTTTTTCCCCCTTGCACGACCTATAGCATCCACCTCGTCAATAAAAATAATGCATGGAGCTTTGTCTTTAGCTTGTTTAAAAAGGTCCCGGACGCGGGAAGCGCCCACACCAACAAACATTTCTACGAAATCAGAACCAGACAAAGAGAAAAAAGGTACTTGTGCTTCACCAGCAACAGCTTTCGCCAGGAGGGTTTTTCCTGTACCTGGAGAGCCAACCAGCAGAGCCCCTTTAGGGATCTTTCCACCAAGATTTGAATATTTTTTCGGATTTTTTAAGAAATCAACAATTTCCATGACTTCCTGCTTGGCTTCCTCCAAGCCGGCAACATCATTAAAAGTTACATTAACCTGGCTTTCCTTGTCAAACAAGGTCGCTTTGGATTTGCCAATGTTGAAAATTTGACCACCGCCACCGCCAGCACCACCGCCCATTCTGCGCATGATAAAAATCCAGAAACCGATAAATAACAGTACAGGAATGATCACCGTAAAGAACCAGGAATTGAAGGTGCTTTGTCTGGTTTCTTTAACGGCAAGGATACGAAGATTTTCAGGAATGTCTTTTTGAGATTCCTTTAGTTGGGCATCCAGGCCATCCATAGAGCCTGCTGTAAAATACACGGTAGGACCATCAGCGGCACCAAAATTGCTTTTGGTTCTGTACTGCTCATATTTACTTTCTTTTATGCGGTCTTTTTTGATGAAAACATCAGCCCTCACCAGGTCTTCGTATTTATAGGCAACAATTTTTTCAACATCTCCAGGTTTGAGCATCTGACTTTCAAAAGTTTGATAAGGAACAGGCTTACTCGTGTCTGCGTTGAAAAGGAACTGAAGTAGGATCAGTCCAAGTATTATAGCGGCATAAACCCAGAAGATATTAAATTTAGAACCTTTTTGAGGTTTTTTAGGAATATTTGGTATCCTTTTAATCAACTTGGGTTTTGTATTTTCTTTCTCTTTCATCATTGATTCAAAATGTTATAATTTAAATTAAGCGCTTTGATAAGAAGTAGATTGCGCATCGCCCCACAAATCTTCAATACCGTAAAAGTCCCGCTTCTCGGTTTTAAATATATGAACAACAATGTCAAAGTAGTCTAGAATAATCCATTCTGCATTTTCCAGGCCTTCTTTACGCCAGGGATCTGTTTGGGTTTTTTTGTAAATTTCTTCCTCTACGCTGTCGGCAATTGCTTTGACCTGGGTAGCTGAATCTGCATTACATATAATAAAATAATCTGAAACCGAACTGTTGAGGTTTCTTAAATCAAGTCGTACAATATCATTTCCTTTTTTTTCCTGTATACCATGTACAGCTAATTCAGATAGGTATGTAGAAAGGTTTCCTATTTTCTTTTTTACCATTAAAATGTTTTAGTTTTGATAAACAACAAATATAAAATCAACACTTGCAAAATAACACTTTTTCAACATTATTTGTTGGTCAAAATCTTATCAAATTATCAGAGGTTGATTCTACCAATAACTTTTTAAAAGGATTGGTGTCAAATTCCGAGCCATTACCAGAAGGTACTGTAATTATGGCAGATAATCAATTTGCAGGAAGAGGCCAGCAGCAAAACTCCTGGGTGGCGGAACCCGGGAAAAACCTGACTTTTAGCTTGTATTTTAAGCCTACTTTCTTAAATATCCAGCAGCAGTTTTTATTTAATATGGCGATTAGCAATGGCTTAGCGGAAGCTTTGACCACGATTTTAGGAGCCGGGGTAAAAATAAAATGGCCAAATGACATTTATTACAATGACCAAAAGCTCGTCGGGATTCTGATTGAAAACCTGATTTCAGGACATACCTATAAATCCAGCATTGTTGGCATCGGGATTAATGTAAATCAGCAGAAATTTGATCCTGCGCTAAAAAACCGGGCGACTTCTATTTGGCAAATTTTACAAAAAGATGTTAGTTTGATGGGCTTATTAAGCGAAATTTGCAATCATATCGAAGCGGATTACCTCAGATTGAAAGCAGATCGTTACATTTATCTGCAGAAAGCTTATCTGGAGAAATTGTACCGATTTGGAGCGCTTCATAATTACAGACATAATGGCGAAATTTTTGAAGGCAGAATTGTAAATGTAAAGGAAAATGGAGCGATTGTTCTGGAGATTGGGGAAACAGAAAAAGACTTTTTGTTTAAAGAAGTGGAGTTTATAATTTGACCTTGTTTCGAACGTTTGTAATGGTAACACCTCGTTTGAGGTATAAAGACAATAAATTAACAACAACTAATAAATAGAAACCAATTATTTTCTAATGAAAAGAATAACATTAATTTTTGCATTCGTTTTATGTGTTGTCCTTGGGGCATCTGCACAGATTGAGAACCCGGTGACCTGGTCTTACGGACAAAAAAAAATCAGTAAAACTGAAGCGATCGTTTTTTTAAAAGCAACCATTGAAGACGGCTGGCACATTTACTCTCAAAATGTAAAACCAGGCGGGCCGATAAAAACGACAATTACTTTTAGTCCTTCCAAAGACTATACTAAAGTTGGAGCGACTTCGGAGCCAAAACCAATGACCAAATTTGAAAAAACGTTTGATATGAACGTAAGTTATTTTGAAAAACAGGTTATATTCCAGCAAAAAGTAAAGCTGAACAAAGCAAATACCACAGTTAAGGGAAAAATAGAGTTTATGGTTTGTAACGACAGTAAATGTTTACCCCCGTCTGATGTCGATTTCAGTGTTCAAGTTAAATAATAAACAGTTATTAATGGAATTAAAGGAGCGCGGCGATCATAAGCAGGCGCTCTTTTTATTTAATAATCATTAAATTCACGGCCTTATAAAAGAACGATGAGAAGGATAATACTAATTTTAAGTGTAGTGTTTTCGCTAAGTATAGTGAATGCCCATAATAGCTTTGCTTCTGGTCAGACACAAGACACAAGTATAAATGCTGAAGGCATTGAATTCACGGAAATTGGCTCAGCAGCAGATAGTTCGGCGAATAATTTAAAAAAGGATACCGTTAAAAAGGACACGGTTAAAAAAGAAGATGTATCTAAAGTAAAGGGGCCGGAAAAAAAAGGACAAGCTACAGATCAGCAAAAAACATTATGGCAAACTTTTATTGAAGGCCTTGCGGGCGGATTTATTGCCTTTCTGATGCCCTGTATTTTTCCAATGGTTCCGCTTACAGTAAGTTATTTTACAAAAAGAGCCGGGAGCAGGCGAAAAGGTATTGGTCAGGCGGTAATATACGGGGCTTCAATCATTGTCATTTATGTTGCTTTTGGTTTGCTGATTACCCTGTTGTTTGGTTCTGCCAAGTTAAATGAACTCAGTAGCAGTGGCTGGTTTAATTTTGCATTTTTTATTTTACTATTAGTTTTTGCCATATCCTTTTTTGGGGCCTTCGAAATTACCCTGCCGAGTTCCTTTGTCAATAAAATAGATCAGAAAGCAGATTCTGGAACAGGATTGGGTGGGATTTTCTTTATGGCCGCTTCCCTTGCGCTGGTTTCTTTTTCTTGTACCGGGCCTATTATTGGAACCTTACTTGTTCAGGCCAGCTCCAAAGGCGAAATCCTGGCGCCAGCAGTAGGAATGTTTGGCTTTGCCCTTGCACTAGCCCTGCCGTTTACTTTATCTGCAGCTTTCCCCGGCTTTTTAAACAGTATGCCTAAATCCGGAGGGTGGCTGAACAGCGTGAAGGTTTGTCTGGGCTTCCTTGAACTTGCTCTGGCACTTAAATTTCTTTCAGCTGCAGACCTGGTGTGGCACTGGGAATGGTTCGACCGGGAGATATTTCTGGTCCTTTGGATTGTTATTTTTGTTTTAATGGGACTATATATCCTGGGTAAAATCAAATTTTCTCATGACAGCGATGTTCCCTATGTGTCAGTGCCACGCTTGTTCTTTGCCATTATTTCCCTTTCTTTTGCAATGTACCTTGTCCCCGGTCTTTGGGGGGCACCCGTTAATATTTTGAGCGGAATTGCCCCGCCATTAAATACACAGGATTTTATTCTGGGAGGAAACGCTGGTGCTTCTGAAAAAGGAGGGACTGATTTTCCTGCCACGATAAAATATAACAACGTGCTTCATCCTCCCCACGGTTTTAATGCTTTTTTTGACCTGGAAGAGGGGCTTGCATATGCAAAAAAGGTGGGCAAGCCTGTTTTGCTTGATTTTACGGGGCATGCTTGTGTGAACTGCCGCAAAATGGAAGATAAAATTTGGATTGATCCGGAAGTGGGCAGGTTGATTAAAGAGGAATACGTACTGATCCAATTGTATGTTGATGAGCGTTCGGTAAAAATGCCGCAGGAAAAAGTACATTATTCTGAAGTTCTTAAAAGAAAGACAGAAGATCTGGGCCAATGGAACAGTGATTTTCAAGCCAGTCGGTATCAGGCCAACTCACAGCCTTTTTATGTCCTTGCCGGACAAGATCTGAACCCCTTGGTTAGCCCTCAGGGAGCAATTTTTAATGCAAAGGATTATGCAGCCTATTTACAAAGCGGGTTAGATAAATTTAAAGAGAAGAAATAAGTATTAGATGGACAAAATTAAAAATATAGGTGTTTTAACTTCTGGTGGTGATGCGCCCGGAATGAATGCTGCCATAAGGGCAGTTGTGCGTGCGGCAATTTACTATGAATTGCAGGTGACCGGAATTTTAAGAGGCTATGAAGGATTGATCAACGGAGATTTTATCAGCATGGACAGGAAGTCTGTTGCAAATATCATTCAAAGGGGAGGGACGATTCTGAAAACAGCCAGGAGTGATGATTTCAGGACAAAACAGGGCCGGCAAAAAGCTTATGAACAACTTAAAGCAAATCAGATTGATGCTTTGATTGTTATTGGTGGAGATGGAACCTTTACCGGGGCAAATTTGTTTGTTCAGGAGTTTAATTTCCCTGTAATTGGTTTGCCGGGAACTATAGATAATGATCTTGCCGGAACTGATTTTACGATTGGATATGATACTGCAATCAATACGGTGATCAATGCTGTAGATAAAATCAGGGATACTGCAGAATCCCATGACCGCTTGTTTATTGTGGAAGTAATGGGCCGTGATTCAGGTCTTATCGCGCTAAGAAGTGGAATCGGGGCAGGTGCTGAAGCCATTTTGATCCCGGAAGCAAAGACTGGAATTGACGGCCTTGTGACCAGACTGGAGCATGGTCGTAAAGACAAAGCTTCAAAAATTGTTATTGTAGCCGAAGGAGATGATGCAGGGGGTGCGTTTAAGGTTGGAGAAGTGTTAAGGGAAAAATTTCCGTCTTATGACATTAGGGTTTCCGTGCTGGGACACATTCAGCGCGGAGGAAAGCCAACCTGTATGGACCGGGTCTTGGCCAGCCGTTTTGGTGTTGCAGCCGTGGAGGGCCTTATTCAGGGGAAATCGGGAGAAATGATTGGTCAGGTGAACCGGGAAATTAGGTTTACCCCTTTTGGTCAGGCCATAAAACATATTAATGCAGAAGAAATAAGTCCAGCCTGGCTCAAACTGGTTGAAATTTTATCTTTGTAAAAAAGGGCTTTAAGCCCTTTTTTATTCTATAATAACAGCGGTTCCTGTTGCGGCAACCATCAGCATGCTGCCCCCACTACCTACTGTTTCATAATCCAGGTCTACACCGATAATCGCATTTGCACCAAGGGCTGCTGCATATTGCTGCATTTCATTTACCGCGGTATCTTTACCTTCCCGGAGCACTTGTTCATAGGATCCCGAACGTCCTCCGACAATGTCCCTGATCCCGGCAAAAAGATCCTTAAAAATATTCGCCCCAATTATGGTTTCTCCCGAAACCAGGCCAACATATTTTACTATTTTTTTCCCCTCTATTGTATTTGTGGTTGTAATCAACATAATCTCTTTTTTAAATTTTGACGACCAGTGCCTGAGTTTGTTACAGGTTTGGGACCTGCAGATTCCTAAAATAACATTTTGGTGCTGGCAATTGTTTTTAAAGGGTTCCTGGTGTTTCTGCTATTGAAAAAAGAAAGGGTTTTCCCTGGCTGCTTAGGGTTTGATGAATTATATAGATTGCATCTTGCTTATCATTAGTATTTTACTTATTTTTGCAGCCCCGCTAGCATAAAGCTCCGGGAACTATGTTGAATACATAAATTAAAAAACAAAATGGCAACTAAAATCAGATTGCAAAGATTCGGTAAAAAAGGAAAACCTTTTTTCCACGTAGTGGTAGCGGATTCCCGTTCACCAAGAGATGGTAAATTTATTGAGCGTTTAGGTTCTTATAACCCAAACACCAATCCAGCAACCATTGAAATTAACTTTGAAAAATCATTAGACTGGGTAAACAAAGGTGCACAACCAACGGATACTTGTCGCGCTATCCTTTCTTATAAAGGTGTTTTGTACAAAAAACACTTAGAAGGTGGTGTTAAAAAAGGTGCTTTAACAGCAGAACAGGCAGAAGCAAAATTTGCCGAGTGGTTAAGTGCTAAAGATGGTCGTATCGAAGGTAAAAAAGATGGCCTGACTAAATCTAAAGAGGAAGTTAAGAAAGCTGCTTTAGCTGCAGAAGCTAAGAAAAATGCAGACCGCGCTGCTGCAATCGCTGCAAAAAATGCACCGGTAGCTGAAGAAGTTGCAGAAGAGCCTGTAGCTGAAGAAGCTGCAGAAGAAACTCCTGCTGCTGAAACTGCAACAGAAGAAAACAAAGAAGAAGCATAGTATTTTTGTTATTCTATGGAATAGCGAAGGGTTCATTTTTATGAAAACCCCTTCGCTATTTTTTATGAATAAGGTTTATATGAGGGAAAAATGAAAACAGAAGAGGCTTTTTATATTGGCTACATCACCAAAACCAAAGGATTAAAAGGAGAGGTTCAGCTCTATTTTGAATACGATGAACCAGAAGCGCTTGATCTTGATGTTGTTTTTGCGGAGATCAATGGGAAAATGGTTCCTTTTTTTGTAGACTCCTATAAACTCCAAAACAACAATACCGGCAATTTTTACTTTGAGGATATTGACCACATCGATAAGGCCCAAACGCTGTTAAAAAAGAAAATTTATATTGCCCAGGACAAAGTCCCTGTCCGGGATGAAGACGATTTTCATTACAATGACCTTAAAGGCTATCTGGTGTCGGATGAGACCAGAGGTGAATTGGGAGAGATTATCGAAATTAATGAATATCCTCAGCAATTTGTGGCTACAGTTTCTTTTCAAAATAAGGAAATCCTCTTTCCTCTGAATGAAGACATGATCGTTGAAATAGACGAAGACAATCAAACTCTTTTAATAGACCTTCCTGATGGTCTTTTAGACATATACCTTAATCCTTAAGCCGTTTTTTATGCGTTTTGACATCATATCTGTTCTGCCGGGTTTACTGGAAAGTCCTTTTGCCCACTCCATTTTGCAAAGAGCGCAAAAAAAAGGTCTTACAGAAATCGTGGTGCATAACCTAAGAGATTATGCCACGAACAAGCAAAAAAGTGTGGATGATTATCCTTATGGCGGCGGTTCGGGTATGGTTATGGGAATTGAACCTTTTGCAAAGTGTATTGAAATGTTGTGTGCAGAAAGGGAATATGATGAGGTTATTTTTATGAGCCCGGACGGGGAAAGGCTTGACCAGGGGATCGCAAATGAATTGTCAATAAAAAAAAATATAATGATTCTCTGCGGGCATTATAAGGGGATCGACCAGCGCATCAGGGATATTTTTGTGACCCGGGAAATCTCTATAGGCGATTATGTCCTGTCGGGTGGGGAATTACCTGCGGCGGTTCTTGTAGATGCCGTTGTGCGGCTATTACCAGGTGTTTTGAACGATGAAACTTCAGCCCTCTCTGATAGCTTTCAGGGAGAATTGCTTGATGCCCCGGTGTATACCCGTCCAGCCGATTGGAAAGGGCACAAAGTGCCGGAAATCCTGTTGAGCGGACATGAAGCAAAAATCAATGAATGGAGGTATGAACAGGCCCTTGAGCGGACTAAAAAACGCAGACCGGATTTACTTGCAGATTAGTCTTTTGTCAGGAGTCCAATAATTTTCTCTTTATCCTTTAGCTGGTCCTTTAGTGCAGCGCTAAGCTCTCTGCAGTTTCTTAGATCATTTTTTAAAGAGGCATATTCTGTTTCTGATTCCCCGGGGCCGGTTCCTTCTTTGACTGCGGCCTTATCCTGTTCAAAAAACACATTTGGCGAAACATTTAATATCGCTGACATCGATACAATGTCATTGTATTTGATAGAACCTTTGACCAGACTTAGTTTTAATCCGTCAAAAGTTTTGTCCATTTCAACCGCAAGCCAGCTTAGTGATCTGTTCTTTTTTTTCAGGATTTCATCGACGGTTGTCTTCAGTGTCATAAAAAATTAGTTAACGTATGGTTGTTAAACAGAAAATATTAGGTATATTTACGATAAAATAATATGTAATTACTTACAAAATTTTGCTAAAAATAAACAAAATACCTAACTAAATCATTAAAAATTATGAATGATATCATTTGGAAGTACAGAATTAATGATCATCTGGATAGACTGACGCTGAAAGAATACAGGGCTGCCATTAAAATTATCCCCAAAGTACTGGATGTTTCTGTTAATACTTTTCATAATTACCGAAGAATTAAAATCAGGGATAAACAGGATATCCCTTATGAAAAAGTTAAGATGCTCGAGAACCTGTTTGAAGTTAAAACAGGAGAGCTGGATAATTTCAGGTTACAAGGCACTTCGCTGCGTCAGTTGATGAAACGTGGAAATTATTAGATACTTAAGCAGATCATATAATTGAGCCTCCTTTTGTTTTAAACCCTGTTTAATTTGATTTAAAAAGTGAAGCGAAGATGTGGAAAGTTTAAAGAATGTGGAAAAAAACAAAAATACCTTTTATTTCTAAAAAATATTTCCTAATATTGCAATCCGATTTTTAAAGAACAAAAAGTCGGCTTAATAGCTTAAAATCATGGATTTAGTAAAATTTGTTGAAGAGCAGGTAATCGTAAAAAATGAATTTCCTGCATTCAAATCAGGAGATACAGTGAGTGTTCACTATAAAATTCGCGAAGGTAATAAGGAGCGTATCCAAATTTATCAAGGCGTAGTGTTACAACGTAATAGCGTAGGTGCTAATGAAACGTTTACAGTTCGTAAAATGTCTAACGGTGTTGGTGTGGAACGTATTTTCCCTGTTAACTCACCTAACATAGATAAAGTTGAAGTGAACAGCCACGGTAAAGTTCGTAGAGCAAAATTATTTTATCTGCGTGAACTTACTGGTAAAGCTGCCCGTATTAAATCCAAAAGAGTTTAATTTTCTCTTTAAAATATATCAGCCTTCCCGATTAATTTCGGGGAGGTTTTTTTGTTTACAACCTACCCAGATAAACCTTTGAATAGATCTCTGGTGAATCTTGTTTTTATCAGGGCGCTTTAACAGCGCTGTTGTGCGAGGTTTTTTCGTGTATCATTATATACGACCAAGAAGGAAGCAGGGAAGGACTGAGGGCTTTTAAAACGGCCCGGGAATAAATATATTGATCTAAAAGGTTTCCTGGCAGGGGCAAATTAAAGCGCATAAAAAAAGACGGCCTTTATGGACCGTCTTTTTTTATGCGTGGGTATGTATTGCGTAATACTTAGCTCAACTCTCCAAGAACAGTAATTCCGCCTTTAACAACCTGATCTAGCTCCAGATTTATTTTTGTGCCCAATGGGAGGAACAAGTCTACTCTTGATCCGAATTTAATAAAGCCAAACTCTTTATTCTGGGTAACGACATCTCCTTCTTTAACATACCAGACAATTCTCCTGGCCAAAGCGCCGGCAATTTGTCTGAACAATATAGGTGTGCCATTTGCATGTTCTACCACGACTGTGGTGCGCTCGTTTTCTGTCGAAGACTTCGGGTTCCAGGCAGCAAGGTATTTCCCCGGATGGTACTTGAAAAATTTGACCACCCCAGAAATGGGATTCCTATTGATATGAACGTTTACAGGAGACATAAAAATGGATACCTGTAGTCTTCTGTCTTTAAAATATTCATCTTCCTGGGTCTCCTCTATCACGACCACTTTGCCATCGGCAGGACAGATGATTTGTTTCTCATTTGCTGTAAAAGTCCTTTTTGGGTTTCTGAAAAATTGAAGAACAATTAAGAACAAGGCAAAAGAGAAAATGTAAATAAACCAGCGTAGCCAAACTAAATCAACAAACCTGTAATCTATAAAAGCATTTAAAGCAAAAATAAACAGCAGGGTAATTGCAATTGTCGTGTAGCCTTCTTTATGTATCGTCATTGATTAAAAATTATTTATGCAAAATTGGGAAAATTATCCGATCTCTGCGTACTTCAGGGATATAAAATGTAAAAAGTGCCCGGGAGCTGATGGTGCTTAAGGATTTAAGGCCCTATAAATCGCACACAGGTTTCTGCCAAGGCCATTGTAATCCAGGCCATAGCCCACTACAAATTCATTTGGGATTTCGAAACCAATATAGGCCAGTTCTTCAATCGGTTCAAGCAGGGCTGCGGGTTTAAAGAGCAGGGAGCAAACTTGTACAGAGGCCGGGTTTTTGAGCCTGATCTTTTCCAAAATGTGTTTTAAGGTTTGACCTGTGTCCACGATGTCTTCTACCAGGATCACATGCCTGCCGGATAAATCCTCCTGCAGACCGAAGATTTCCTTTACAGCGCCGCTGCTGGATACGCCCTGATAAGAGGAGACCCGGATAAAACCAACCTCACAGGGCACATCAATCTCTTTCAGCAGGTCAGCCATAAAGAGAAAACTCCCATTGAGTACCCCGATAATCAGGGGGCATTTATTTTCATAATCCACATTTAATTGAGTTCCAATCATGCGGGTCCTTTTATTGATCTGATCCTGCTCCAAAAGGATCCCAAACTCCTTATCCAGTATTTGAATTTTATTCATGCTAAAGACTTAATTGCCTTCTTTTTTTTGTTTTTCAAGTTGTTTTTCCAGCTCTTTCTCCAGGCGGCGCTGGGCCCTTTTCTCCTGCCTGATCTGCTTACGCGATTTTTGAACAGTATCTGCTTTTACCGAAGCCCTGGAGGTACTGTCTTTATTCTTTTTAGAACCAAAAATCCGGTCGAACAAACTTTTGGACTCATCGTGGGTCTGTATGGCGGGCATCTGATCGTCATTGTCAAAAGCGGTGGTATCTACTTTTGCGGAATCAGGCAATAAATACTGCCTCAACCCTTCACGTAGGCGTACATTATAAAAACCGTAGCCAGTAGTGTCCCTAGGGGCAAGGCCTCTTCTGGCCATAATATTGCCCATGTACCTAAAGTATGGGAGCAGGTAGTCTTTAAGTCCGCCGTCTCCCCGGAATTTAAATAAAGCGATTTTTGGTCTTGGGACAATATTTGCTAAAAAGATTCCCTCTCCAAGACTTAAAGAAGCTGGGGTTTTCCCGAAATAATAGCGGGAAGCCTCACCAATGCCATAAATGTTTTTCCCCATTTCGATAATGTTGAAGTACACTTCCAGCATTCTTTGCTTACTGACCAGGCGGTTATTTTCAATGAGCCAGACAATAAGAATTTCTTCAGCCTTACGCGCCAAAGTCTTTTTCCTGCTCAGGAAAACATTTTTAACCAGCTGCATGGAAATTGTGCTTCCGCCGCGAACAAATTCTTTTTTCTTAAAGTTAACCGCAAAAGATTTACGGATAGACTCCATCACAAAACCTTTATGACTAAAGAAAGAAGGGTCCTCTGCGGTCAGTAATGCATTTTTAAAATTAGGGGAAACATCATTCAGTGGCGTGTAATTAGGGTTTGAGGGGCCAATGGTAATGTCCCTCATGGGTTTCCCATACTCGTAAGGGGTATAAACAAAAGTATTGTTGATTTTCTGGAGATCCGTTTTGCCCCAGCTCAGTATTTTAAAATTCAAGGGACTAAGGGTCGAATTGAATTGTACGCTGTCGGGGTTTGAGCTGTCCAGGTAAAAATTAAGATCATACTTCACTTTTCCGCTTACTTTTAAGCCTTCAAGGGATTCAAAAAGCCCCTGTGGGAAGCCATTTAAAATGCCCTGGGCGTCCTGCTGCTCAGCATGGACCTTCACTTCATAAATTTTATGGGGGGATAAAGTATATTTGAGAAAAGGATGAAAAGTAGCTGTTTTAAGATAAACGGTGGAAGCGCTGTCCAGCGCAACATAGTTTTTTCCGAAAAGCATTTCTGCATCAATTTTTGCATCCGGGACAACAATATCATCGGTCGCGATTTTAGGGTGATTGATCAATAGATTTTTTATTGACCAGGAGCCTTTTATTTTGAAAACGCTGCCACTGTAGTCCGCATCGTTGAGTACCGTCCTGACCGTGTCAAAACTCAGCTTCGCCCGGAGTTTTTTGTTCAGGTAAGGGAGTTCCACTTTTTTATGGTCCGCAAAAAACACAACATCCATTTGTCTTTTTCCTGGTTTCACGGTCCCGTTCAGGTGCCAGGTTGCCTCTTCGTTATTGACGACAATGGTGGATTTCAGGTCTCCGTTGTCAATGGTTGCCGTAGTGGTTAAAAACTGAAGTTTGGCCGTATCGTTATCATTGAAGCTGAACAACAGATCATGAATTTTCATGTCATCCGGAATTTTATAGAGCAATTGATTGAGCAGGTTATGTGCCAGGTCACCCAGGTCCAGCTTGGACTTGTCATCGGTCTTGTCTTTCTTTTTTCGTTTAAGGATGAAATCCAGATTGGTCAGGGAATCTTTGACAACCACATTGATTTTTCCTGAATTAAGGGCCATTTCAGAGAGCTTTACATCTCCGAAAAGGAGCGGGAACAACTTTACGCCAACAGTCAGGTCCGAGATGGAAGAGAGGGTATCCCTGTCTTTGGGAACAACCGAAATGTTTGTCATATGTACGGTGCTGAGCCCGCTGAAACCCGATGAGCCAATTTTGACTTCCAGGCCATAATCGGTATTGGCCTTGCTGATGGCTTTAGCAATCATTTTTTGAAGCAGGGCCGCCCGCTTGCTATAGGCCACAGCACCTGCGGCTATAACAATAGTAAGAACTCCCCCGAAAATCCATGCGCCAATTTTTACATACTTTTTTGGAACCCTTATTTTTGGTAGATGCATGCTGTAATATAGATGTTTATTGCCTAAACGTTAAATACAAATGTTTATTTCGTGTTAAAATTACGCTTAAAAACCCTAAAATCAATTAATTGTAAGCGGGTTTTGTTAATTTTGAATAATGATAATCACAAGCGAACAAGTTTTAAGTGCATTAAAAAATGTGGAAGACCCTGATCTTAAAAAAGATCTGGTTACCTTAAACATGATCAAAGACTTAAAGATCGAAGGAAAAAATATAAAATTTACCCTGGAACTGACCACACCGGCCTGCCCTTTAAAGGACATGCTTAAAAATGCCTGTCTGAATGCAGTTAAGCATTTTGTTGCAGCGGATGCAGAAGTTGAGATCCAGATCACGTCAAAAGTAACCAAACCGGCAGATGGCGGACAAATGAAAGGCATTAGAAATATTATCCTTGTGTCTTCAGGAAAAGGTGGCGTGGGTAAATCTACGGTTGCCAGCAATCTTGCAGTCTCGCTGGCGGCAAATGGTGCAAAAACGGGCTTGATCGATGCCGATATCTATGGCCCATCTGTTCCGACGATGTTTGATCTGGTGGGGGCAAAACCATCGGCAAGAGAAACCGAAGAGGGCAAAACATTAATTCTTCCAATTGAAAAGTATGGCATAAAATTACTTTCCCTTGGTTTTTTTGCAGATCCGGACCAGCCGGTGCCCTGGAGAGGACC
Source organism: Pedobacter nutrimenti (assembly GCF_003208655.1). Taxonomy (GTDB): domain Bacteria; phylum Bacteroidota; class Bacteroidia; order Sphingobacteriales; family Sphingobacteriaceae; genus Pedobacter; species Pedobacter nutrimenti. Next base: position 420,305 of record NZ_QKLU01000002.1, read on the forward strand.
TATGGCATCTAATGCGGTTAAACAATTGTTCAACGATGCCGACTGGGGAGAACTGGATTATCTGATTGTTGATTTACCTCCTGGAACCGGAGACATACACATTACAATCACCCAAAGCTTTCCAATTGCGGGCGCTGTTATCGTAACCACACCTCAGCAGGTGGCCCTGGCTGATACCCGAAAAGGATTAGCGATGTTTAGGATGGCAGGAATTAATATTCCGGTATTGGGCGTTGTCGAAAATATGGCTTATTTTACCCCGGCAGAATTGCCAGAAAATAAATACTATATTTTTGGAAAAGATGGAGGGAAAGCCCTTGCGGCTTCTTTTGAAGTGCCTTTTCTGGGTGAGATTCCGATTGTCCAGAGCATTACCGAGGGCGGTGATCAGGGTAGCCCGGTGGCCTTGGATAAAAACAATCCGCTTTCAGATGTGTTTTGGGATCTTGCTGGCAAGGTAGCCCAACAAATTGCGATAAATAACGCCGAGGCGGTAAATTGCTAAAAAAGTAGTATTTTTATATTCAAAATATAATCCTGAAAACTAAATCGCTTTTAAAATGGTTTGGAGATCAGAAAAAGACAATAAAAACAGATATAAATGAATTTAACAGAGCAGGTAGAACAGGCATTAGAAACGATCCGTCCTTATTTAGTGGCTGACGGAGGGGATGTTGCTATAGAAGAGATTACATCAGACAAGGTGGTTAAATTAAAGTTACTGGGTAACTGCGGTTCCTGCAAAATGAGTTTCATGACGATGAAAGCGGGAATTGAGCAAGCGATCTTAAAAGCAGTTCCGGAAATTACAGCGGTAGAAGCCATTAATCTGGCAGAGCCGGTATAAGGCAATTTAACACAATTTAACTAGCCGTTGCTGTATTTACAGTTACTTTTGTAAGATGAAGTACCTACTTACTTTATTCATAACCCTTTCCCTGGCGACAGCTTTTGCCCAACAAAAGTCTGATGGGAAAAAATTGCTCCAATTTTCGGGTATTATTACAGATCTGGACAGTAACCGTGTTGTGCCCTATGTAACCATTACAAACCTCAACACCAAAGAATTAAGGTCTGCGAATTATAAAGGTTACTTTTCTTTCGTTGCCCATCCCGGAGATACGATTTCCTATACTGCCGTGGGTTATGCCAAAGCCCAAATCGTGATCCCTGAGGTCGTGCAGGACAGTAAATATACTGCCCTGGTCCGAATGAAAGCAGAAATTGTTTACCTGCCTACGGTTCGTATTTACCCCTGGGCGACTGTCGAGGAATTTACCAAAGACTTTCTTTCCATGAAAATTGCGGATGATGATGTGGAAATAGCCAAAAAGAACCTTTCTGCACAGAGTATTAGTGGAATGGCTCAGACCCTTTCCAGGGATGCGGGAGAAATTTCTGGCATCAACTGGAGATTGAACCATGACAGAGCCCTGAACAAAAACATGGTGCAAACGAACCCCTTGTTGAATCCGTTTGCATGGGGAAAATTAATGCAGCAAATCTTTAATGGAGATAAAACCCGTAAAGACGATAATTAACCTGGTTTAACGTTTCTTGTTTTGCTTTGGAAAACGCATTTTATAATCTGTGCGGACGTTTCCTTTAGAAATCGAGTCCAGTTTGGATTTAAGCATGGTTTTGCGCAAAAGGCTAAGTTTATCTGTAAATAGCTTACCTTCAATATGATCATACTCATGCTGGATTACCCTTGCCGGCATTCCGGTCACCTGGTCCTCATGTAAAACCCAGTTCTCATCAAAATACTTAATGCGGATATCTGGTTTGCGCATCACGTCCTCCCTGATGTCAGGAATACTTAGACAACCTTCATTAAAAGCCCAGGGTTCACCGCTTTCCTCCAGGATTTCGGCATTAATGAAAACTTTTTTATAGCCATTTTTTCCATCCTCATCTGCACCGGTATCGACAATAAACATACGGATAGGCAAGCCTATCTGCGGCGCAGCCAAGCCAACTCCGCTTGCAGCATACATGGTGTCAAACATGTTACTGATGAGTTGTTGTAAATCAGGATAGGTCTCCTCTATATCGGTACAGACCTTTCTCAGAACGGGGTCGCCATAGGCTACAATTGGTAACTTCATGATGCAAAAATACAAATATTACCCTAAAGGATAAAAAGTTAGGGCACTAAGATTCTTTTCATCCAGGATTTCAGCCGTAATATTGGCCATTTCTGTGCGACTTACCGCCCGGATTTTATCAAAAACGGTTTGCAGGTCATCAATTTTGTCATGATCGATGAGGCTTTTTGCCATTGAAATGATGAGTCCGATCCTGTTTTCCTCTCCAAGGGCAATTTGTCCAATAAATTTGTTCTTTGCCTTTTGAAGCTGGAGCTCAGTCATCGGGTTTTCTCTTAGTTTTTTAAACTCTTTGAAAATGAGTGCTTTTGCCCGTTCCACTTTTTCCTTATCCGTTCCAAAATACAATGTAAATAATCCTGTATCGCTCAGGGGGCTGTAACTGGTTTCAATCGTATAGGCGATCCCATATTTTTCCCGAATCTGCAGGTTAAGTATAGAGCTCATTCCAGTACCGCCAATTAAATTGTTCAGCAATAAGAGGCCCGTTTTGTTGGGATCATAAAGAGAATAGGCCTGCATCCCCATAACCACATGAGCCTGGGTAATTGGCTTTTGGTCCGTTCTGAATACAACAGGATTTTTGTGGGGGGCAGTTCTTTTTCCAAAGGACAAATTTTCAGCAATGGCCTCAAAATGTTTTGTGCCAATCCTGATCAGTTTACTTAAAGAATAGTCTCCAATAACAGCCACAACAATTTTATCGGTGTGGTAATTTGTTGCCATAAACTGTTTTACATCTGCCCTAGATAGGTTGCTGACACTTTCTTCAGAACCCAGGATGTTCCGGCCTAGGGGATGGCCCTTAAACAGTAAATCCTCAAAGTCATCATAAATGGCTTCTTCCGGCTGATCAAGATATGAGGCAATCTCATCAAGGATGACGCCTTTTTCTTTCTCCATTTCTTCTTCTGGAAAAGTAGAATGGAAAACGATATCATTAAAAAGTTCGATCGTCCGGTCAAGGTAGGGGTTTAAAAAAGAAGCATGGATACAGGTGTACTCCTTGGTGGTATAAGCATTTAAATCTGCACCCACACTTTCCAGACGGTTCAGGATCTGGCTGGTATTTCTTTTTTCTGTACGTTTAAAAATCAGGTGCTCAATAAAGTGCGCCAATCCCGATTGTTCCTCACTTTCGTCCCTGGACCCGCTGTTGACAATAATGCAGGCATGCGAAATGGGAGAAGCAGAAGGGACATGAAGCAAACGGATGCCATTTGGCAGGGTATGAACATTATATTCCATAAACCGACAAAGGTACACAGAAATATGTCATGGAATTTAAAAATTTCCGCTGGCACCCCCGCCCCCAAAATCGCCTCCGCCAAACTTGGTATTATCGGCCACGGGGCCCGGGGTTTGTGAAAATGTTTCGGCCACAATTAAAGCCTCCACCCGCATATGATCCATTAAATGCTGTTCATCGGTTTGTTCATAAGTAATTCCATGTTTGGGTACCTTAAAATAACGGATGGCAGCATAGGCCACCGCAATCAGCACAGCGCCTGCAACACAAAGCAAGGCCTCCATGGACATTAAATGGAAGTAGTTCCGGATCGTGAAGGCGGCTGCCGCAACCAAAATCAAACCTGTTCTTAGCAAAACCACATTTTTTCTTTTCAAACCGTAAGCAATATACAACAGGGGGATACAAATGGTCCACAACCAAAAGAACCAGCCAAAAGGCAGCACAACTGGTTCGACTCCGGCACTATGGTGTAAAGCTTCATTCAGGCTCCGGACCACAAAGTAATTCCCCGAAAGATAAAGTGCAATTAAAACAACAATCTGGGCAACAATTAGTGCATTTTCATAATACCAGGCTTTCAATTTTAATTCCAGTCGCAGCAGCAGAAAATAGATCAGTGCAGTGCATAGGATCATTACAAAAGGTAGGATCATCGCACCGATACGCCCGGCATGATAGACCATAAAAAAAATAAAAACCAGCAAAGCAATAAGCGAACCGGCCGCCATGAGCATATCTGAAAAGCGAAGCGTTAAATATAGGCATAGGGCAAACATCAGGGCTGAGATCAGTAGAATGCCACTTACATCCCCTAAATGCATATTTTCAAAAACAGCCCAGTACAAAGCGGTTAAAAAAGTTCCTGTTACAATTAAAATCAGCGCGTCGTCCACACCAGATTTATAATGTTTGCTTTGGCGGGTCATCAGCTCCAGGGCAACGTAAAAAGCCGCAGCCGTAAAGAAAACCCAGGCCGGGGAATCCAGAAGATGCGCTTCCATAAGAAATAATGCCAGCATGCCAGATCCTGCAGAAGAAATAATGCAGGTTAAAATAAACAAGCCTATGCGGGTGAAAACACCCGGACTGTACAGCAGGGCCATGTATTTTTGTTTGATGCTTTGTTGTTCTTCTGCAGTCAGCAGGCCAGTTTGACGGGCCTGCTGGGTCTCCTGCAGAATTTGCAGGTGCTCGAGTTCGGTTTTTTGATAAACGATCATGATGCCTTGATTTTTTTGTTAAGCCGGATCAGCAGAATGATAATTGCCACAGCAGAGGCGATGAAATAAAAGAAAGCGAGGAAAATAGGCCCTTCGTCATTCCCCAGCCTGATCACTACATTCACCACCAGGCAACTGAAGGCAAAATAAGCATACAGTACCGCCAGCAGTAAAAAGTAAAAGGAACTGCGTTTTAAGGCATCCTGGTAAACATAATAACCAAGTCCAAAAACCCCTAAAAGAAAAAGAAAGGCATAGCCTGAATCGTAGTAAATAAAATAAGCGCAGAGCATGGAAATAAAGGCAACATGCGCACCGAAGTGCATATAAGTAAAGCCAAAATGCTTTTTAAAGTCATAACGGCTACTTAAAAATGCCGCGGCCAGCAACAGCAGACCCAATAAAAGATAAACGTAAACAATTTGCTGCGAATTGTAATTAATGCTCATTAACAACTGTTTTGGGGTAACCGATACCCCCATCCATAAGGCAAGGTTGGTAATGCCCAGACTTAAAATGCCCAGGTGATCAAATTCATAAGCCAGAAAGAACAGCACAACCATGGGGAAAAAGGTGGCCAGCCCGTAATTGGTGCCAAAGATCTGGTATTGGTATTGAATATAACCCACAAAGGTCAAAAAGCTAAGGCTTCCCAACAGGAGCAGGTAATCAAACATGGAACCTGGCGATTTAACCAAGGCCCTGCTAAAAGGCTTTCTGTTTTTAAAACAGTAAAAAAAGCAGCCGCCACTGATTAGGGCAATGATCAGCAGAATTACCTGATGGCCAATGGTATCAATATTCTGGTAAATGACGATGCCCAGCCCTGTACTCAGGAGCATAACGCCCAGGTACAATAGTGTTTTCAGTTCCCAATGAAGGGAAAAAAGACTGTTCTGGTGTTTTTGTTCTATCTTTTCAAAAGAAGGAACAGAAATCAACCCCTGTTGATGCAGTCGTTTTAAAAGCGAAAAGTTCATAGTGTAGGTTAGATGTAACCCAAGTATACGAAATTCCTTTTAATCTCCTTCATAAACCGAAATTTCTGACCATTGCTGACGCCCATATCTTCTGATCATGAAGAAGAATGCAAAAGCGGAAAGCAAGGCAAGCCCCCAGATGACCATTTCCCAGCGGCAAAGGAAATAGTGCAGCCCACCAATGGCAAATTGCAGAAAGAGCATGATCAAACTGACAAACCATCTTTTGCTGGATTTAGCTGCAGCGGTGGGGAAAGAAAAAGGCAATTGATTGGAAGTGAAAAGATTCGCGATCAAATTAAATATAAGCACATTAAAATAACCAAATAAGAGGTCATTTATAACCAAAGGGCCCCAGACATACATAGAAACTATGGAAATAAAAAGGAAAAAAGAGCTGAAAAATTTCAGGACAACGGCTTTGTAAGTTCCTGAGATAATTTGTCCCGGAAAGGCGACCGGGGCAACAAAATAAACCCAGGCCGATTTGTATTTTTCGGACCGCACCATGTTCAGGCATACATTGGTTAAAACAAAACCCGTCAGGTAAATTAAAATGATGTAAGACTTGCTTTCACCAAGGTGTTCAAATTTCTCCCGCAGACTAAGGCCCTTATTTCCTACCGTAAGAAAGAAATAGACAAAATAGACAATAACATAAGCAAAGGAAGGGTAAGTCTGCACCTTAAACTCACGGAGTCTGGAACTGAGTGTCCAGGCCATTCTGAATGCCGCATTTTCTGTTTTTCCACTGGTAAATATAGCGGCTAAACGGGCACTGAAGGTGCTGTTTGGAGCCTGCTCAGGCCTATGGGCTTCACTGCTACTGATTCCGGAGAGTTTTTGATTGAACCCCGGGGCAAAAACCTTTACAATAAGCCAAAGACTGAGCAGAGGCGAGACCACAGCCAGCACAGCCGCCGGCCATAAAAAGGAAGACTTAAACAAAGGGTTAACCAGAATTTCATGGAGGGCAGCGATCCAGGTCGCAGGCAAAAACCAGATGACCCGGTAATTGGAAAGATCGGCCTTGGCCAGCAGGGACATGTCAATTAAACGGGGCAGTAAGTAATAACAGGCAAAAATCAGCACGCTGAAGATCACCTGAAAATAAGCAATAAAATCTTTAAACTGCCTTGGGGTGGTCAGCTTCAGTACAACCAGATAAATCAGGTTCACAAACAATACCGAAAGGATGGTCGCACAAAAAATTTCCAGCACAAACATACAGCCCGCAATCGGACCATCTGCCACAAAAGTATAGACCAGGCCTGCAAGACCGAGGGCCAGGACAATGTTTAGGATATAAATAACAATATGTAGAATCCTCGCCAGGCTTACCGTCTGGTCGTTAACCGGCCTGGGCAGTACGATATAATTGTCCCTCACATCAATTAAAACCGTCGTAAAGTCAGAAATGAGCAGTAAAACCAAGGTGACCATCAGCATGGTAAAATATACAAAATGCCCGGAAAGAGGCATTTTGAATACCGTTAAGGTGAGCGCATATAGCCCGCCCATGAATACATAAAGTATGGATTGCCAGATTGGCGATATGGGGGCTGAAGTTCCTTCTTTTTTTCGGTTAGAAATGGCCCTGGGCCGCCGTTTATCGATCAGGAGTTTGGTGTGTAGCAAGGTCCTGAGTTGAACCGGGTTTACCCCCATTCGCCGGTAAAGCGGATTAAAAAGGAGCAAAAATTTTAATAAGAAATTGCTCACGGTCTACTGGTCAAAAAGGTGCATAAAATCGGCGGCATGACTACCACTTTGCTCGGTTTCAGTCAGCTTGGCAAAAATTTTCTCCAGACTTTCCCCATGGTTTTGCTGGAGCTCGGAAAATGTCCCGTCCGCCACAATACTTCCACCGTTGATTAAAATGATGCGGTCCGAAACCTTTTCCACCACATCCATCATATGGGAGCAGTAAAAAATGGTTTTACCCTGCCTGGATAAAAGACTGATAATTTCTTTAACCAGGATCACTGCATTGGCATCCAGTCCGGAAAGTGGCTCATCCAGAATAATAATCTCCGGGTTGTGGATCAGCCCGCTGCTGAGTAATACCTTTTGCTTCATCCCTTTGGAAAAAGTATCCATGCGCTGGTCTTTATTCTCCAGCAGGCCAAAATACTTCAGCATGTTTTCGGCCCTGTCATGGATCAACTGGTCTTCCATTTCATAAAGCTGACCAATAAAGCTCAGGTATTCCATCGGAGTCAGTACATCATAGAGCTCTGCATTTTCGGGCACATACCCAATCAGTCTCTTAATGGCCAATGGGTCCTCCCTCAGGTCGATTCCTTTAACATGGACCTGGCCTTTAAAATCAGAAATCAATCCGGTAAGGATTTTTACAGTCGTCGACTTTCCGGCACCATTGGGCCCGATATACCCAATCACCTTTCCAGGTTCTATTTCCAGATTGATACCCTTGAGTACCTGTTTGCTGCCGTAGTCCTTTTCCAGATTTTTGATGCTGATGATGGAGTTCATAATGTTAAATGCTGATTCCAGGAATTTGATGAGACGCTAATATAGAAATAGTTCCGAAAAAAACCGGCCTGTCAAATTGACAATAATTGAAGCCCCGGGACAGATTGGAACAAGGCTTGATAGACAGGAAGCATAAATGAAAAACAGTTAAAAAAAATATATGAGCATAGAAGAAAAAGGAAGTATTTCCATACACACCGAGAACATTTTTCCGATTATTAAAAAATTCCTGTACTCAGATAATGAAATCTTTTTAAGGGAACTGGTTTCGAATGCTGTTGATGCAGTGCAAAAAATTAAACGCCTGGCCGCCCTAGGCCAGTATAATGGAGAACTTGGGCATCCATTGGTTGAAGTCACCCTGGATGAGGAGAAAAAAACCATCACCATTTCAGATAATGGTTTGGGTATGACTGCTGAAGAGATCAAAAAGTACATCAATCAGGTGGCTTTCTCCGGGGCAAGTGAGTTTGTGGAAAAATTTAAGGACGCCAAAGATGCCAACGAAATCATTGGTAAATTTGGTTTAGGCTTCTATTCTGCCTTTATGGTCGCAGATCTGGTCGAAATCCAGACCCTTTCCTATCAGGAGGGTGCTGAGGCGGCCCGCTGGGTTTGTGATGGCAGCACCAGCTATGAAATCACAGAGGGCAGCAGGACCACAAGGGGAACAGATATTATCCTGCACATCAATAGTGAATCGGAAGAATTCCTGAGCAAACATAAACTGGAGGAGATCCTGGATAAATATGGTAAATTTCTTCCGGTACCCATTAAATTTGGGACCCGCACCGTACAGGAACCAGACGGAGAAGATGAAGAAGGAAAGCCAAAAACAAAAAGTGTAGAGGTTGACAACATCATTAATACCACCAATCCCATCTGGACGAAATCTCCTGCAGATTTGTCAGATCAGGATTATCTGGATTTCTATAAACAGTTGTACCCTTTCTCGGAGGACCCATTGTTCTGGATCCACCTGAATGTAGATTACCCCTTTAATCTGACCGGTGTATTGTACTTCCCTAAAGTGAAGAATGATTTTGACATGCAGCGCAATAAAATCAAATTGTTCTCCCGTCAGGTTTTCATTACCGATGAGGTTAAAGATATTGTGCCTGAATTTTTAATGTTACTCCATGGGGTGATTGATTCTCCGGATATTCCTTTGAACGTTTCCAGAAGCTTTTTACAGGCCGACAGCAATGTGAAAAAGATCAACAGCTACATCACTAAAAAAGTAGCAGATAAATTACAGGAACTGTTTAATAAAGACCGTAAAAGCTACGAAGAGAAATGGGCAGATATTGGCCTTTTTGTAAAATACGGGATGGTGAGCGAAGAAAAATTCTATGACAAAGCAAAGGATTTCGCCTTATTGACCAATACAAAAAATGAAAACTATACTTTAGACGAGTACCGCGAAAAAGTAAAGGATTTTCAAACCGATAAAAATGGACAGGTGGTCTATATTTACACCAATGACCCAGCCAGACAGGATAGTTTTATCCAATCGGCGAATAAAAAGGATTACGATGTCTTGTTGATGAACTCTCCGATAGACAATCACTTTATCAGTTCCCTGGAGCAAAAACTGGAAAAAACATCTTTAAAAAGAGTAGATTCCAGTGTGGCCAGCAAACTCATCGAAAAAGATGACCATCCGGAGTCTGTATTGACCGAAGAACAAAGCAAACAGGTAAAAGAAGTTTTTGAAAAGGCGATCACCAAGCCAGGGATGCATGTAGAGATTGTCGGTTTAAACCCCGAAGAACTTCCGGTTACAGTAACCATGGATGAATTTATGCGCCGTATGAAAGACATGGCTGCCATGGGCGGCGGAATGGGCTTTTATGGAAACATGCCCGATAATTATAAAGTGGCCGTTAATGGAAACCATAAATTGATTTCAAGAATCTTAAAAAGCGAAAATGAGCAAGAGCAGAAAACATTGGCCAAACAGGCTGTTGACCTGGCGCTGCTTGCGCAGGGCATGCTGACCGGTGCAGAGCTTACAGAATTTGTAAGCCGAAGCGTGGAACTCATCTAGATTTCAGAATTTTTAATCCTATACGCCTGCTGTGAAAAAACACAGCAGGCTTTTTTATGCGTCACGGGCTTGTCAGAACAGTTAAAAAATAATCTTTCAACGTCATATAATTTTAATATTTGTGTATATAAGACCTTAAAACAAAGGTTAAGGCAGGATTATTGTAACAAATTAATAGACTAGAAGTCAGAGTATTAGATATGAATAAAAAAATAAACGTCAGCAAATATATCTGGAACAGCATTTTTGTCGTTATAGTGCTTGTATTGCTATTTGTCCCCCCGGCAAAGGCATATGTAATACAGGGATTGATGCAGATGGGTTTATTTAAACCGCAGGTAACGGAGCTCAATGCCCAGAAGCCAGCGGACCTTTCTGGAATTAAGTTTAAAGATGCAGAAGGAAACATTACCGACCTTGGAGATTTAAAAGGAAAGGTGATTTTTCTGAACTTTTGGGCCACATGGTGTCCGCCCTGTCAGGCAGAGATGCCTTCTGTAGAAAAGCTTTACCAGCAGTTTAGTAAAGATAAGAATGTCGTTTTCCTGTTTGTTGATGCAGACGGGAATTTTGAGAAATCAAAAAAATTCATGGACAGGAAGAAGTACAACTTGCCTGTTTATGCAATTGGCGGATACATTCCGGAAGGGATTTTTAAAGGAGCTTTACCTACCACAGTCGTTTTTGATAAAATGGCAAGAATTTCTTACAGAGGAGAGGGCGCAGCAAACTATTCGGACAAGAAATTTTTAGATTTTATGCAGAAACTTTCTGATATGTAAAAAAATGTTAAATGAACTTCGGATCATATTAAGTTGAAGAGAAAAGAATTAGTTTTGTATATATTAAAACCTTAAGAGATATGAAAAGGAATTTAATGATGATGGTCGTATTGGGAGGACTGGCCTATGCATCAGCTGGATATGCCCAGCAAGACTTGCTCCCTGATCAGAACCCAAGATATGCAGAGAGCGTAAATAAATACAGCAGAGCTGCGGATTCGCTGACCCGTACACAAGGTACAACTGTACAGCAAACCTACAAAGCCTACGACTGGTATACTGCCAGAGAGGAAAAAAGACGCTTGAGAAGAGAAAGAAATTATCAACTGTCGCTATATGGCGGTTATGATTATGGAAATTCCTGGTATTATCCGAGCTATAATTACTCCCGCTATTATTATCCTTCCATTGGTTTCCGGTCCAGAAACTTTTGGTTTGGCTGGTAAAACAGAAACATAACACACATAAAAACAGATAAATCAATGCAATTAAGAAGAATAATGACCATCGCTGCGATAGCAGTGTCCGGAATTGTAATCAGCTCCTGCTCAAGACAAGTGACCAGGGTAAGTACAGACGAAACCATTGACGTCAGCGGAAACTGGAACAACAGTGACTCCAGAATGGTGGCTCAGGAATTGACGCAAACTATTTTAAGCGGTCCGTGGTTAGGAAATCATCTGGAGCAAAATGCAGGTAAAAAACCGACAGTAATCGTCGGAATGGTGCAGAACAAAAGTCATGAGCACATCGAGGCAGAAACTTTTGTGAAAGATATAGAAACCGCATTTATTCAAACCCAGCGTGTACGGTTGGTACAGGGCGGAAAGAAAAGAGAAGAGCTCCGTGCAGAAAAAGCCGATCAACAGGCCAATGCGACTGTGTCAAGCATGAAAAAATTTGGACTGGAAAACGGAGCGGATTATATTCTTCAGGGTTCCATCAATTCGATTGTGGATTCCCATAAGCGTAAAAAAGTAGTTTACTACCAGGTAGATCTTACACTAACTAATATTCAAACCAATGAAGTAGTTTGGGTTGGTGGGAAAAAGATTGCTAAATATGTTAAAAATTAGGATGTTAAGGGCTAAGTCATAGCATGAAAAATATCCTGAACAAAATTTTAAGAGCATCAGGTCTTTTTGGACTGATGCTTTTTCTTTTTAGCTGCGCAAGCTATAATGACCGGATTATGCCCTATTATACCCAGGTGGCAGGCGGTAATTATAAGCAGGCGGCAGTAGAGCTGGACAAAAACAGCCTCCTTAAAAAACCCAGAAACAAACTGCTCCTTTTAATGGAAAAAGGAAAAATCAGTCACCTGGAAGGAGATTATGAAAGCAGCAACCGTTATTTTAATGAAGCCGATCAGCTTTTGGAGGATGGTATCGGAGGGGTGATGGATGCCGCGGTTGGTACGCTGGTGAACCCGATGACCCAAAGTTATAAAGGGGAGGATTTTGAAAAATTCATGATCCATTATTATAAAGCCCTGAACTATTTCTACCTGAACAACACAGAAGATGCCATTGTAGAGGCCAGAAGGATCACCCTTCAGTCCCAGGAGCAGGGAGATAAATTCAATAATAAAGAAAGCCGCTATTCCAAAGATGCCTTTTCCTTAATGTTGCAGGGCCTGATCTATGAGGCTGGCCGCAATGTCAATGATGCATTTATTGCCTACAGAAATGCAGCGGATGTCTACCTGACGGCGAGTGATACCACTTATTACGGCACAAAGATCCCTGAAGGATTAAAAAAAGACCTGATCCGGACCGCTTACCTGAACGGGTTTCAATCTGAACAGGATAAATACGAAAGGCTTTTTAACCTGAAGTACCAGGCGCAAAAATCCCCCGAAGGAGGAGAATTGATCCTTTTCTGGGAGAATGGGTTGGCGCCAATTAAAAAAGAGAAAGAGTTTTTCTTCTCGCTGATTAAAAATAATCATGGAGATATGGTGTTTACCGATGGTAATATTGTGATTCCCTTCTTTGATTACGATCCGGGAAAAGTCAACAAGGCCTCGGTGCAAAGTCTGAGGGTTACCTATCCGATGTATGTGGCCAGGCCTCCATATTTCAGCGAGGCAACGGCGAGTAACGGGGCTTTTTCCATCCCAATGGAAAAGGTAGAGGACATTAATGTTCTGGCCTTTAAAACCCTTGACCAACGTTTCGCAAAAGAAATGGGAAAAACACTGGCACGTCTTGCGGTCAAAAAAACAGCGGAGTATGTGCTTTCTGAAAGTGGTAAGGGGAGCGGCAAAAACGGCAAGAACGATGCTTTGTTGACCGGACTGGGCTATGGCATGCAATTGTACAGCTTGCTTTCAGAAAAATCAGATACCAGGAACTGGCAAACCCTACCCAATAGCATCAGTTATGCGCGGATACCTTTGCAAAAAGGAGAAAATACCATTAGCCTGAGCTTAAAGGGCAGTAACGGGCAAAACGAAACCAAAACCATACAGGTGAACGGAACAGGAAACCTGAAATTCTATAATTATTCTTCATTGCGCTAAGTGCTGGAAATTCTTCCGGCTTTTACTAACTTTGCAGAAGTTAAGCACTTAAGAGGGCCGGCTGGTTTACAAACCAATCGGCCCTCCTAATTCATCTAATCAGCATTTTATGCAGGAACCATTTGACATTGCCATTGGCGCAACAAATTATGCCGTATTTCCTGAAGGAAACGATACCTATGTAATTTTTAAAGAAGGCAAGGAATATCTACATATTCAAAAGGACACGGATCTTCAGTGGATCAAACTGGATATGGCTACAGGGACACCCTTGTTTGAAACAGATGAAGAAACCAACCAGATTGGGGGCGCCATTCTGGCTTATGTTCCCCAGGAGGAAGAAGAGGACAACGATTTTTTTGAAGTAGACTAATTCGACCCCTTTTCCTTATCCGGACCTGTTTTCAGGCTGACTGTTGTTGGCTCCAATCTTACCTGGGCTCATTTGAACTTTATTAGGTTTCGAACCATTTTACAGGGTATACAATGTTGTCCATGCGATAGACAGCGGAAGTTTGTATTTTTAACTCCTCTTTAGGGCAAGAAGAAACTGTAAAAGGAAATGGCATCGGTCGAAAAAATTAAAACATATCATTTTCTCCCATACAAGTATGGTCCGCAGCTGCTATTGGATATTGGGCGTGTGGAAACATTAAATCATTATGTATTGGATCGCACATTACACCAATTAAGTTTTTACGAAATCCTATTCATCGAAAAGGGGAGCGGAACCTTTGCATTGGATGAAAATAAGATGTCCATAAGCCCGGGAACGATTATTTTCACAAGTCCGGGACAGGTGCGCCGCTGGGAAATTGAGGAGAAGGTAAGTGGCTATACACTGTTCTTTGAAAAAGATTTTCTCCACCTTTTTTTTTCGGATGAATTGTTCCTGTACCGGTTTCAATATTTCCATCAGTATTCACGACCAACCGACATGCAGGTCTCCCAGATGCCATTTGAAAAGTGTCTGGAACTTTTGCGTGGAATAGAAGGGGAGTTCGCGCAGCTTCAGAATGACAGCAATCATTTGATCAGGGCCTTTTTATATCAGTTGCTCATCATTCTCAATCGCTATTATGCAGAAATTTACCAGGTTCAAAGGGACACTTATGTCCATTCAGATTTTTACAAATTTCGATCTTTACTGGAAAAGAAATTTGCACATGACCGGACGGTTGAGGCCTATACCAAAATGCTAAACATCAGCCCTGGATTTCTGAATAAAATTTGCAGACAATTTAGTGGATTATCGGCCCAACAAATGATTCATTACAAACTGATTTCGGAAATAAAGAAACAACTTTATCAAAACAAATCCGCAAAAGAGATTTCCTACGGGTTTGGCTTTTCAGATCCATCTAATTTTAACCGTTTCTTTAAAAAACTGACAGGGATCACCCCTCAACAATATAGGAAGGAGATGTAAATGACCATTATAAAAATAAAATGACCATTTTTATAAGCGGTGCTTGTTCTAATTTTACAGAAAAAAGAACATGATAAAATGCACACTTAGTCTTCTGTTGCTCGCCATGAGCGTGCTGCCAGTACAGGCAGAGCAATTATACGTTAATCCTCGGGTTGGCAACGACTCCAATCCAGGAATACAGGCGCAACCTTTAAAGACAATGATGGAGGCGGCAAAGCGCGTAAATTTAAACAAAGAGCAGGGCGCAACGACCATTATCCTTTCTGAAGGGGTGCATCTACTTACTCAAACCGTTGTATTCAGCAATGACAAGTATAGCCTTAAAAACCGTCTTGTCATTCGCGCAGAGGTCATGCCCGACGATGCCGATTGGACGCCCCAAAAAATGCCGGTTGTCGTAACGGCAGTGCCACTTGTAGCCGGTGTGGGTGGAGAAGAAGCGAAAGGGATCCAGCCAGAGGTTAGCCATGTCACCATTGAAGGGCTGCGGTTTAGCGGGAGTCCGGATTACGCTTACATGGATGGCCAGAACCTACGACGTTCCTATCCCATATGGCGTAATGGGAAAAAATTAGACGATTTGCTGGTCACGCAATGTCTGTTTGCCGGAGATGTCGATGTACTGCCCTTACATGTGGGGGTTATCGCCAACGGTTATGGCCTGGTTATCGATCATTGTGTGTTCTTCAACTGCAAAAATCCCGTTGTTTTTTGGCAAACCGACGGAGGGAGCGGTAGCCCCAATGCCATGCGTTATTCACTGGTATATGGTTGTTATTTCAGTGGTGTTTGGACAACACAAAGTACCAGGGGAGAAGATTTCGACTTTCACCATAATATTATAGCGAACAGTAGCACCGTATGGATAAGAGAAAAAGGAAGTACGCGCCGGTACAAAGCATCTGATTGCATTTTTGCGGACTACACCCATCTGGCAGGATATGGAAGTGGCCCCTTGAGCGGGAACGATGCAACTTCAACAGATTTTCTGGAAATGAAAAACGTACAAACGACCGGAACGGTAAAAATTGAAAAAGATCAGGGTAAACGTAATTACCTGCAATTGGCAGAAGGTTCGATGGGTTCAAGCCTGCAGGCAGGTCTTTTTAAAAGACACTAACCCGACCAGTTTTCCCTGTCCAGGCTGCGGTAATGGATGGCTTCTGCCAGGTGACTGATTTCAATGTCCGGACTTCCTTCCAGATCGGCTATTGTTCTGGAAACTTTAAGGATGCGGTCGTACGCCCGGGCTGATAGGCCTAATTTTTCCATTGCTTTTTTGATCAGCGCGGTGCCCTGTTCATTGATCCTGCACAGGGTCCTGACCATGTTGGGATTCATTTGAGCGTTATAATGGAGCTGCGGTTGCCCACTGAAACGTTTGTCCTGAAGCTGCCGGGCAGCAATAACGCGTTCCCGGATGCAGGCACTTTTTTCTGCTGGGGCTGTGGAAGACAATTCTGTAAAATTTACAGGGGTGACCTCTACATGAAGATCTATACGGTCCAGCAGTGGCCCGGAAATCTTGCTCAGGTATTTTTGTATGGTGCCCGGACCGCATACACAATCTTTTTCCGGATGATTGTAAAAGCCGCAAGGACAGGGATTCATGGAAGCAATGAGCATAAAGCTTGCCGGGTACTCTACGCTAAACCTGGAACGCGATATGGTCACCTGACGGTCTTCCAGGGGCTGTCTCATCACTTCCAGCACGGCCCGCTTAAATTCCGGGAGTTCATCCAGAAACAATACCCCGTTGTGGGCCAGGGAAATTTCCCCTGGTGCGGGATTGCTGCCGCCGCCAACCAGGGCCACATCAGATATGGTATGATGGGGGCAGCGATAGGGCCGTTCGGTAATTAAAGCGCCGGCCAAACGAAGCTTGCCGGCAACAGAATGGATTTTGGTGGTTTCCAGGGCCTCCTGAAGGTTTAAAGGAGGAAGTATGGTTGGCAGGCGTTTGGCCAGCATCGTTTTTCCTGCACCGGGAGGGCCAATCAGAATGACATTGTGCCCTCCGGCTGCCGCTATTTCCAGGGCCCTTTTGATGTTTTGCTGCCCTTTTACATCCGAAAAATCATATTCATAATTATTGATGTGTTTATAAAAATGTTCCGAAGTCTGGAGTATAAAAGGCTCAAAAGAGACTTTTTGATTTAATAAAGAAACCACCTCTGTCAGTGTTTTTAAGGCGTACACCTCCAGAGGAACCACGATAGCAGCCTCCTTGGAATTACCGGCAGGGAGTAGAAAAGCTTTGAAACCTGCATCCCGGGCCTGTATGGCGATGGGCAATACCCCTTTTACAGGCTGAAGGCTGCCGTCTAAGGAAAGTTCTCCCATGATGAAGTATTGTTGCAGGTCTTTGCTTTCCAGTTGTCCTGAGGCCGCCAAAATACCAATGGCAATAGGCAGGTCATAACAGGACCCTTCTTTACGGATATCGGCCGGGGCCAGATTGATGACGATTTTTTGCCGGGGCATTTTAAGGCCGGAACTTTGTATGGCGCTTTCAATCCGCCGCAGGCTTTCTTTAATTGCGTTGTCAGGAAGGCCAACAATATGGTATTTATTTCCGCCCCCTATGCTCACTTCTATGGTTATGGTCAGGGCATTTACACCAGCAACCGCCCCGCTAAAGATTTTTACCAACATATATACATGATCTGTTAAAACAAACCAATGTATTTCAAAAGGGCGGAAGACTGGTTAAAAAAATGAAAGAAAAAAAGGCCGCTTTAACTTAGTTAAAGCGGCCTTTTTTAAAGAATTGGTCCAAGGTTACATTTTTCCTTGTGGCATTTTTGGCATGTTGCGCATCATTTTGGCGGCAGCAGCGGGATTGGAAAATTGTTTCATTACTTTTCTCATGTCTTCAAACTGTTTAATGAGTTTGGTAACATCCTCTACCTTATTGCCCGACCCTTTAGCAATACGCAGGCGCCTGCTTTGCTGAATGCTGTCCGGGTTTTCCCGCTCGTATTTGGTCATAGATTGAATGATGGATTCTACCCCTTTAAAGGCGTCATCTTCAATCTCTACATTTTTCATCATTTTACCTACACCCGGAATCATGCCCATCAGGTCTTTCATGTTACCCATTTTCTTGATCTGCTGGATCTGGTTGTAGAAGTCGTTGAAGTCGAACTTGTTTTTGCGGATCTTTTTCTGAAGTTCTGCAGCTTCTTTTTCGTCAAACTGCTGTTGGGCACGTTCTACCAGGGAAACCACGTCACCCATACCCAAAATCCTGGAAGCCATCCTGTCCGGATAAAATACATCCAGGGCCTCCATTTTTTCACCGGTACCAATGAATTTGATCGGTTTGTTGACCACCGATTTAATCGATAAAGCCGCACCACCACGGGTATCCCCATCCAGCTTGGTCAGCACCACACCGGTAAAATCCAGCCTGTCATTAAAGGCTTTGGCGGTGTTAACCGCATCCTGTCCGGTCATGGCATCAACAACGAACAGGATTTCATGCGGTTTAGTACTTTCTTTTACAGCAGCAATCTCGTTCATCATTTGCTCATCGATGGCCAGGCGGCCCGCTGTATCAATGATAATCACATTGTTCTGCTGTTTTTTACCTTCAGCAATACCTTCCATGGCAATGCCAACAGGATCTTTGGAATCTTTATTGACATATACCGGAACCCCTACCTGTTCGCCCAGGATCTGCAGCTGGTCTATCGCCGCCGGACGATAAACGTCACCGGCAACCAATAAAGGCTTTTTACCCTTGCTTTTCAGGAAGTTGGCCAGTTTACCCGTAAAAGTTGTTTTACCGGCACCGTTCAAACCGGCAATTAATATAATGGTTGGATTGTTTTTTAAATCAAGGTCCGTAACCTCACCGCCCATTAAGGCTGTAAGTTCGTCGTTCATCACTTTGGTCAATAGCTGACCGGGTGAAACTGCGGTAAGGACGTTTAAGCCGATTGCTTTTTCTTTAACCTCATCGGTAAAGGTCTTGGCTGTTTTATAATTTACGTCGGCATCCAGTAAAGCCTTACGGATCTCTTTCATGGTTTCGGCCACGTTGATCTCCGAAATGCTGCCCTGTCCCTTTAAAACTTTAAATGCACGGTCTAATTTGTCCTGTAAATTCTCAAACATTTTCTTTTAATGCTTAGTGTTCAATTTTTTGTAGTTGGCAAAGTTATTAATTTTGATCGAATCGGCCTGCTTTTATCTCACCTTTTACCTCGGGAATACAAAGACAACCCCCAGGGAGAGGGTTTGGCTCCCCTGAACTTTCGAATCGGTATTTTTATCATAAATGGCCACACCGGTCAAAGTCGTGCTCATGAAGCGGTTAACTTTTGCCGTTAAAGTGGCATCCAGACGGTGATTGGTGAACCCAACATGATCATAAGGGACCAGGACCAGGTATTTGCTTTTCAGGTTGATATTTGGAAAAATGTCCTTGTCAAAGTTCATGACCACCTGGAAACCCAGGTCATTTTTAAAGGTTTTGCCCCTTGCAACACCGTAGTTATCAGTTTTACTATTGTTTGGAAAGGTAAGATCGTAGGCCGCGAAAAGTCTTGCGTTTTCTGGTACAAAGGTCTGTCTGGCGGTACCTGTACCCAAACGGGCAGAAAAATATTTAACGGGCTTATATTCAAAACCGATGGATTCTGTCAGGTAACCAGGGGACATAAATTTTGATGTCAATGTTGCTCTTTCTTCTCCATTAGCATCCCGGTCATAATAAAAACCTTTATCAAACTGTGATTCAAAAGTAACCGAACTAAAGAAGTACCAGTTTTTGGACAACTGCATGGCCGCTTTATGGTCCCAGTAAATCCTGTCCACTGTTTTTTTCTCCATCTGGTCTTTATTTTTTACTTTTCCGTAGTTCAGGATCACCTCTGTGGCGTAACTGTAGCTTTCCTTGCTGTATTCTGCCTTATAGTTGATAATGCCTGCCAGGGCCAGGGAATTGACACCACCACCAGCCCAGTTGTTGGAAAAAGCAGCCTGATTGACATTAATCCCTACAGAGGTTTTGGTTTTCCAGTAATTTACTTTGGCATTGACAATTTTGGGCTCCAGTCGAACAGGCTTAAAAAGGATCGTGCCGGTCCTGGAAGGCAGGGGGCTCCGTTTTAACCGGATGTTGAGGTCCTTGGTATTGATCGGTACGGTGTCGATCTCTTGCGCGCTCAATGTAGAGGAAACAGAAAAAAGCAGTAAAACACTGATATAAAAACCTTTCATTAGTACAAAGAAAACAAAAATGTTCCTTATCTGCGGCCCAAATTTAAAAAAGGCTGTTCAGCGTTGCAGGATCAGGGTTTAATGGTTTCTACCTGTACAGTGGGCAAAGGCTGCAGGCGAAGGGCTTTCGGATTTCTTTTATAAGTGATGTAGTTGTTGCGGATAAAAACCACAAAGGCATAATCCGAGGCCGAAAGGACAAACTCATAAGTCGGACGGTATTGCTGCATAAAGTCTGTCAGTTCAAAATTGTGGATGTTCAGGATCCTTTCCACGTAATCCGGCCGGAACCTGAAATCTATAATCTGTTCATGATAATCCCGTTCCAGTATTTTTTGCAAATGCCTGGCGTTGGCCCCTTTGCGGCTCAAAAGGTTATAAATGGCATCAATCCCTAAACCAACTCCGTTTTGCCCAAGGTTTAACAGGTCCTTGGAGCTTCCCCGGTCCAGTGCGTATTTATACTCCTTTAGTGTTTTTTCATGCTGTTGTTTGGGGCTGGGCATCCCGCCAAAAATTTTCACCTCCTTAAGCCGTATAGAAAGCGGGTTCAGTTGAAAATAAATAGAATTTTGTCCTTTGTAGATCAGGGTGTCCACGGCATAACCCGCAAGTGCGGCAAAAAGGGTATCTCCTGGCATGGCCTGTGTCGAAAATTCCCCTTTATTGGTATTGTACAGACCTTCATCTGTCCTGGAATTGTAGATGTATACTTTAGCAAGCCTTTGGTTGTTGCTCTTGTCGACCACAAAACCCTGAACCGTTTTTTGCTGGGCGAAAACCGCAAAAAAGGGAAATAAAAAAAATAATAGAATCCCGGTGAATTTCATTAGCCTACAAAGCTATGGATATAAGCAATAGCCTTGCCACATCTTAACATTATTTAACGATCAGCAGGACCTGGCCAATTTTTATCCCCGTATCATTAAGGTTATTGAGGGTTTTCAGGTCCTCTATACTCAGGTTAAAACGTTTGGAGATGTTGTATAAGGTATCACCTTGTTTAACCATGTAATATTTTTGTGTGCCGGCCGGTGCTGCGCTGGTGGGCTGTGGCCGTGCCTGAGGCTGGGTCGCGCTGTCAGGTTTTACAACATTACTATCTGGTTTTACGGCACTGCTATCCGGTTTGGTGCTGATGACCTGCTGGGAAGGAGGACTGTCAACGGGTGTAAATTTTTTAGTCTCTTTAGGGATATTGGCATTGATCTCTGTAAAAACCCGGTCCTCCCGGATAATTTTTTGCCTTTCAGATTCCGGCTGGTCATATTTATAGAGCTGATATTTCTCTATGGTACTGATCAGCATGTCCGGATATTTTGGGTTGGTGGCGTAACCAGCCTGTTTTAATCCATAAGCCCAGTTTTTATAGTCATTTTTATCCAGTTGGAATAAAAAACTGTAGCGTTTTCTTTTCAGGAATTCCGAATGGTCTTTATAAGATTGCCTGGCGTCTTTATAAACCCTGAAGCAGTCGTTGCGCTGGTCATCATCTTTGTAATAGCCCTTCCCCTTCCATTCCGAGGTGCATTTTACGCCAAAGTGGTTGTTGGCATACCTGGCCAGGCTGCTGTTGCCGCTGCCCGATTCAATAATGCCCTGGGCCAGGGTAATGCTGGCGGGAATACCATACAGGTTCATTTCCTCTATGGCAACCCCTTTAAAAGATTCTATATAACTTAATGTGGTGTAATTCGGGGCATCCGGATTGGACCTTTTGGCCTCTTTTTCTATTTGCCGGTTGTTGCGGCTGTATTTTCTGGTTTTGCAGGAAGAAAGGGCGATCAGTAAAAGTATCGGCAAAAGGAATCTAGGGTTCATCTAATTATCCGGTATACGGTTTTTCATGTTTATTTTTCCGGTCAGAAAAGGGATTGGAAATACCGCTTTAAGGTATTCTGCAATTCTGCTTTGCGGAACTGTCTTTTTGTCTTTTTCTATCCGGGCGGCGCTCACCACTTCTGTCTCATCATATTTATACAATTCGTATTTTTTAATGAGGCCAATGACCTGCGATGCCCAGCTTCTGCTGCGGGCATAACCACCACGCTGTATGCCTTTTGCCCATCCGATATAATTAGACTGGCCAAATCTATCAAAAAGATTGCTGAAAGAAGACCTGTTTTGCAGGAACTCCACAAAATGGTCGTAAGAATCCTGTATAGTAGGGTAACCCTTATAGGAAGACCGGATTTCTGTGCTGGAATTTTGTCCCTTTACGCCAAAATGATTGTTCAGGTAGCGGGCAATTTTACTCGTTCCGGAGGCCGATTCGTGAATGGCTACAGCCAGAATAACACTGGCGGGAATGTGATTTTCTCTCATGAGTTCCTGGGCATAAGCCACGTTTTCATGAATATAATCTAAAGTAGTCTGTGCTTTGGATGCGGAGAAGGAACAGAGAAGCGCGATCCAGATGAACATGAACTGTTTAATCATATCATTTTTTTCTTATGATGAATAATCCGTCACGAACGGGCAGAATTAATTTCTCTACCCTCGTGTCTTTTGCGATCTTATCGTTAAATGTAATAATATTTTTGGTGTCTTTATCTTGTTGATTACTAAGTACTTTTCCACTCCAAAGAACGTTATCCACAATAATGAGCCCTCCGGGCCTGATTTTATCGAAGACCAGGTCGTAGTAGGTTCCATTGTTTTTTTTGTCCGCATCGATGAATACGAGGTCAAAAACCTCGTTTAACTGCCCCAGACTCTGACTGGCATCACCGAGTATATAGTTAATTTGGTCATTGTAAGGAGATTGTGCAAAACTTTTTCGGACCATGTCCTCCAGCTCCTGATTAATGTCCAGTGTATACAGGGTACCCTCAGGGCTCAGGCCTTCCGCCAGGCATAGGGTTGCATAGCCGGTAAAAGTTCCGATTTCAAGGATTTTTTTGGGTGAAATCATTTTGCTGAGCATGCTCAAAACGCGGCCCTGGTAATGACCAGACAGCATTCTAGGCATCAATACTTTTAAATTGGTTTCCCGGTCAATTTGCTGCAGCAAGTCACTTTCGGGCTCACAATAATTCAGCAGCAGATGTTGCAGGTCTTCATTAATCATACTCATATGGTTTTATAAACGGTGTTCCTGCATAAAATATTGCAGGATAATGGTAGCGGCTATGGTGTCCACCCGATCTTTGTTTTTCCGGTCCTGTTTTTTTAAACCACTTTGCAGAATGGTCTGGTGGGCCAGTTTGGAGGTAAACCTTTCATCGACCCAGTACTGGGGAATGTCAGGAAAATTCTTTTTCAGTAGGGTCGAAAAACCTTTAACGTGCTGGGCAGATTCCGAAGGTGAGCCGTCCATTTGTTTGGGGTCCCCAAGTACAAATGCTGCCGCCTGTTCACTCAGAAGGTATTTTTTTAAATAATCTATAATGTCCTTGGGGTGTATGGTGTCCAGTCCTGTTGCAATGAGCTGCAATGGATCGGTCACTGCAATGCCAACCCGTTTGGTTCCGTAATCAAAGGCAATAATCCTGGCCATAAACTTAATTAAAGGGACAAAGGTAAGAAAAGAGATAACAAGGGAGCTGGTGTCATCTTTTTAATAAATTTAAACAGGCTCTTAAAAATTTACTATTTTGCACCACATGCAATTTAAGGAGATCACCGGACAGGAAACGATTAAGGAACAACTGCTGCAAACTGTGGCAGAAAACAGGATCTCTCATGCCCAGTTGTTTTTGTCTTGTGAGGGAAGCGGTGCATTGCCTTTGGCCATTGCTTATGCCCAGTACATCAATTGTCTGGACAAGTCGCCCATCGATAGCTGTGGTGTTTGTTCTTCCTGCAGAAAATATGAAAGGTATATTCACCCCGATCTTCATTTTTCCTATCCTTTTTTTGCTTCAAAAGATGTCCGTACAGCAGTGGATGTACTGGAGGAATGGAGAAGCATGCTGCTGGAGGACCCTTATTTTGACCTGGACATCTGGCGCTCAAAACTAAGCGCAGAGAATAAACAGGCCAATATTAATATTGCAGAATGTCATGACATTATTAAAAAGCTAAGTTATAAAGCTTTTGAAGGGGAAACTAAAGTCCTGATCATGTGGTTGCCTGAGTTTTTGGATAAAGAAGGAAATGCTTTGCTAAAAATCATTGAGGAACCACCCAAAAACACACTTTTTATCCTGGTGGCCAATAACCAGGACCAGATTCTTTCCACCCTTTTGTCCAGGACCCAGATTGTAAAGATTCCAAAACTACCTGACGCGGTCATTGAAAATTATCTGGTCGAAAATCATGGATTGGACACGCATCAGGCAGTAGAATACAGCTTTCTTGCCGACGGTAACCTGATTGAAGCAAAATTGCTGGCCAGCAATGCCCAAAATGACCATGCAGATAAATTTGCGGACTGGTTAAGAATGGGATACGGAAACCGCGTTGCCGATTTGATTGCCTTTGTAGAACAGGCTGCAGGCTGGGGCAGGGAAAACCAGAAAAATTTTCTGAAATACGGGATCAGCTTTCTTCGGGAATGCAGTTTATTGCTCAGCGGGGCAGAAGAACTGGTAAAATTACCACCTAGAACGCTGGATACCGCAAAAAAATTATCTGCGCATGTACTGAATTTAAACATGGCTGAGGCCATAATCTCAGAACTGGAGCAGGCACATTATCATATTGAAAGGAATGCAAATCCTAAAATTCTGTTTTTAGATGTATCTTTACAATTGGTAAAACTAATTAAGTTTAAAACGCTCCCGAAAGGGACTCAATATATATATAGTTAATATGGGATGTGGAAGTTGTTCGACGGGTGGCGGTTGTGCCCCTGCAGGCTGTAAAAGTAATGGCTCTTGCCTTACCGGAGGATGCCAGAAATTAGAAGTTTACGATTGGCTGTCTAATTTAGATATGCCCTCAAATTATATTCCTTTTCAAATTATAGAAGTTAAGTTTAAAGGTGCCAGAAAAGAATTTTTTCTGAATACCGACAATATATACCTTGAAATTGGAGAACTGATTGCTGTGGAAGGACCCACAGGTGGTTATGATATTGGCCATGTTTCCTTAACCGGAGAACTGGTGAGGACCCAAATGAAGCGGCGCAAAACCACCGCAGATCAGGTGACCCGTAAGGTTTACCGCAAAGCCACCGAGGCCGATGTGGAGAAATGGAAAATAGCCAAGGATATGGAATGGGAAACCATGCACAAGGCCCGTAAACTGGCGCTGGACTTGCGTCTTTCCATGAAAATCAGTGATGTGGACTACCAGGGGGATAAAACCAAAGCCACTTTTTTCTACACGGCAGAAGGCCGGGTGGATTTCAGGGAACTGATCAAAAAAATGGCGGAAACGTTCAGGATCAGGATAGAAATGCGTCAGATCGGGATGCGCCAGGAAGCCGGAAGATTGGGCGGAATTGGCTCTTGCGGACGTGAATTGTGTTGCTCTACCTGGCTGACCAATTTCAAAACGGTTTCCACTGCTGCGGCAAGATACCAGAACCTTTCCCTGAACACGCTGAAGCTGGCCGGACAATGCGGCAAACTTAAATGCTGTTTAAACTATGAACTGGATACCTATCTGGATGCTTTAAAAGATATTCCCGATAGAATTGAAAACCTGCAAACCGAGATTGGTATTGCCCGTCATCAGAAAACCGATATCTTTAAAAAGGTGATGTGGTTCAGTTATGCAAACCAGGAAGACTGGATCCCGCTTAAAGTAGACCGGGTGAAAGAAATCATGGCGATGAATAAAAAAGGCCAGAAGCCGGTTAACCTTAAAGAAGAAGCCGTTTTATTGGCGCCTAGCGTCGTGGTAGAAAAGGTCCATGATTACGAAAATGTTGTTGGACAGGACAGCCTGACCCGTTTGGACGAAAAGCGGAACAAACAAAACCGTAATGCCAAGAACGGGCAGCAGCGCAACAACGGAGCAGGTCCTAAGGGCGATAAAACAAACCGCCCGCAACAGCATCAGCAAGGAAAAAACAAAGGGGAGCAAGGCAAAAAGCAGGATCAGGGTAAAAAACCAGAACAAGGAAAAAAACCTGAACAGCAGAAAAAAGCCGTAGCCACGGAAAAACCTGTAAACGCTGGTCCGGAAGCCGCGCAAAGCAATCCTGGGCAGCCCTCGGGCAATAGAAACCGGAATAGAAATAACCGCAGACGTAAGCCATCTGACAAGCCTAAAAATGAGTAAATTTAAATTTCTGTTTCTTTGTTGTCTGTTTTTTGCCGGTTTGCTATTCAGTGGCTGTGAAACCGGCACTGTGACCGATGTGAATGTAGCCATGCCAGAACACCGCTGGAGTTACATCAATAAAGTAAGTACTATTGCAGACATCAAGGACCCATCTAAGGCCTATTCCATTTTCTTTAAATTAAGACATACGTCCGATTACAGGTACTCCAACATTTATATCCTGTTTCATATGAAAGGAAAGGACGGTAAGAAAAACAGCCGCAGATTTGGCTTTAAACTTGCCCAGTCCGACGGGCAATGGCTGGGCTCCGGTTCCGGCAATTTATTTTCCTATACTTTGCCCCTGTTGACCAATTACCATTTTCCGGCTGCAGGCAAATACGAATTGGTCGCCGAGCAAAACATGCGCGATAACCCTTTGCCCGAAGTAAGTGATGCCGGTATTGTGGTCACGGAACAAAAGCCCTGATTTCCTTTTAGAACCGTGTGATCAATGAGCTCACCAGGGTGAGGCCAAGCGTGCTGTTTTTGTCCAGTTTGACCGGGCAGAATAAATGCACCTTACTCTGAGCTTGTACCGACTTTCTTTTGGGCTGAAATTGACGGTTTTACCACCTTAATCCCAGCCGCGTTTTACGTAATCCAAAAAACTATACAAATGCAAAAACGGCCCAATATGCCCCGCCGGGCATCTGAAAATAAAATACATAAAATGAAATGAATTCATTTTAAAATGTGTATCTTGTAGTTGATCTTTAACCAGGTCATTCGGGCCCGGTTTATCCTCGAAAAAAGTTTTACAGTACGCAATGAAATGGCCTATAGGATGCCTTGGGTTTGATCTGTAACCAGGCCAAAGCTAAGCTGTATTTGCGCCGACTCTGCGCCGTATCTTTTAGGGCAAAAGCCAAAGAAAAGATGACCGGGAGATAGATCTGACAGGGGCTTTAGTGAACTCAGCTGTAAGCGCTGCTTAAAGGCCTCTTTGCTTTAAAAATCAGGTAAAAAGAAACTTTTCAACCAAGCAAAGAAGCTGTTTTGGACAAATTACAACAAAGGCATCAGTTGTTCCAGGGCCATACCTCTTGATCCTTTTAACAAGACCAGACTGTTTTTAACCGGGTTTTCCAACAAAAATTCCCTGGTTTGCTGGGGCGTATGGAAAAATAAGCCTTTATACTTGTCTTTGTACTGATAAAAATCCTTGCCAATAAAAATAACCAGGTCTAAACCGGAGGCTGCTGCTTTCGCTGCAATCAGATCGTGCTGTTGCAGGGACTCTGGCCCGAGCTCAAACATATCGCCAATAATAGCCACTTTATGAGCGGAACTTAAACCAGAAATATTGTTCAGTGCGGCTGTCATGCTGCTTGGATTGGCATTGTAAAAATCACAGATCACTGTATTGTGTTCTGTTTTGGTGAGTTGAGAGCGGTTGTTGCTTGGGAAATAACCGGCAAGACCTTTATTGATTTGCTCAGGCACAAGCCCAAAAAACTGCCCGATACAAATAGCGGCCAGAATGTTTTCAAAATTATAGGCGCCCGTCAGATTTGCTTTTGCAGCATAACTTTGACCGGCCAGGGTCCAGCTGATTTCAATGAAAGGATCCGATGTTAACAATTTCCCGGAAACCCTGTCGCTTTGATGGGTTCCATAATAGGTGATGTTGTCGAGCTGGGCCCTGGCACTCATTTCCATTAGAAAAGCGTTGTCCCTGTTGAGAAAGGTATGGCCGGCATGTTGTTTCAAATAAGCATACAGCTCTGCCTTTCCTTTTTTTACACCTTCAAAACCACCAAATCCATCCAGGTGGGCCATACCCACATTGGTGATCAGGCCGTGGTCCGGCCGGCATAGGCCACATAGAAATTCAATTTCTTTCTGATGGTTGGCCCCCATCTCAATCACCGCGATCTCTACGCTTTCATCAATAGCTAAAATAGAAAGCGGTACCCCGATGTGATTGTTTAAATTCCCTTTGGTGGCAAAAGTTTTATATTTTTCCGCTAAAACGGCGTTGATCAGCTCTTTTGTGGTGGTTTTTCCATTACTGCCGGTCAGTCCGATGACCGGAATGTGCAATTGATTGCGGTGGTGCCTGGCTAAATCCTGTAAAGTGCTTAAAACATCATCGAACAGTAAACACCTCTGGTCTGTTTTATAACTTTCATTGTCAATAATGCAAAAGGCAGCCCCTTTTTCCAGGGCCTGAGCTGCAAAAGTGTTGGCATCAAAGTGTTCTCCCTTTAAGGCAAAAAACAAGCAATCCTGGGTAATGTTCCGGGTGTCGGTACAAATGGTCCTGTGTTGTAAATAGTGCTTGTAAAGTGTTTCGATGTTTGACATGCCTTAAAAAGATCTGGTTTGTATAGGTAAAATTACACTATGCAGCACAAACAAAAAATATTCTTTAGTATTTTGGACTATATTTATAAATATGAAGCACTTTCTACTCTCTCTTTTGGTGTTTGCCGGCCTTGCCCCTGCCAAAGCGCAAACAAAATCTCCCGATGATTTTTTAGGTTATCCGCTGGGCAGCCATTTTACCCCGCACCAAAAGGTACTGGATTACTTTAAATACATTTCTACGGAGGCAAAAAATGTAAAACTGATTCCTTATGGAAAAACCTATGAGGGAAGAGAATTGCTTGTTGCCGTGATCTCTTCGCCAGAGAACATGAAAAACCTGGAAGAAATCCGTAAAAATAACCTTAGCCTCAGTTCGGCTTCCAAAAAGCCCATTGACCTAAAAAAACAGCCGGCCATATTGTGGCTCAGCTATAATGTTCATGGAAATGAAGCCAGTTCTACCGAAACGTCTATGAAAATGTTGTATACCCTGGTTTCAGCAAGCGCTGGCGCTGACCAGTGGCTGCGCAATACCGTTGTTATTATTGATCCTTGTTTAAACCCTGATGGCCGTGACCGATATGTAAATTATTTCAATTCTGTAAGCGGTGTTTCTCCCAATGTTAACCCCGAGTCAAGGGAACACATAGAGCCCTGGCCAAGAGGCCGGGTGAACCATTATTATTTCGACCTGAACAGGGACTGGGCGTGGCAGACTCAAACCGAGACCCAGGCAAGAATTGTGCTGTATCATCAGTGGATGCCCGAAGTGCATGTTGATTTTCATGAGCAGAGTTATAATGAACCCTATTATTTTGCCCCGGCAGCAGAACCTGTACACCAGGACATCAACGCCTGGCAGCGGACCTTTCAGGTGATTGTAGGAAAAAACAACGCTAAATATTTTGATCAGAACGGCTGGCAATATTTTACCAAGGAAAGATTTGACCTTTTGTATCCTTCCTATGGAGACACCTATCCATTATATAATGGTGCAGTCGGAATGACCTATGAGCAGGGTGGAATTAACGCCGGTTTGGCGGTAGTGACCAGTGATGGGGATACCCTTACCCTAAAAGACAGGATCGCCCATCACTTTACAACCGGTATGGCCACACTCGAAACGGTGTCGTCCTATTCAGAACGTTTACTGACTGAGTTCCGGAAATATTTTGAACAATCGGTGCTTAATCCTCCGGGAAACTATTCTACCTATGTCGTAAAGGCAGGTCATTTGCCAAGACTTAAAAAGCTGGCGGCACTATTGAAAAAAAATCATATTGAATATAGTTTCGGGGGAGATAAGGCTTTAAGCGGTTATAGTTTTGAAACGCAGAAGCAGGCCAGTTTTAAACTGGAAAGAAATGACCTGGTCCTGAACCTGCACCAACCAAAAGCAGTTCTGGCCAGTGTACTTTTTGAACCCCATACCGTGGTGACCGACTCAAACACTTATGACATTACGGCCTGGGCATTACCTTATGCCTATGGTTTAAATGCTTTTGCTGTTAAGGAATCCCTGAAAGGCACATTTAACGAAATACAGGAAACCGACCGGGCGCTTAAGGCTATTGAAAAACCTTATGCCTGGGCTTTTTCATGGACAGGCCTGGAAGATGCACAGGTTCTGATTGCCTTGTATAAAGCTGGAATTAAAGTCCGGATGGCGGAAAAAGCCTTTACTACCGGAGGGCGGGAATTTAAACAGGGCACGATGCTGGTGTACAGAAAAGAGAATGAAAAAATACTTCCCCAGCTGGAAGAGCGGCTGCGTGCAATAACAGGTAGCCTGAATGTGCAGCTTGAACCCATTGAAAGCGGCTTTGTCGAAAAGGGAAAAGATTTTGGGTCCTCTGTGTATTCGCTGCTGAAGGTTCCTCGTGTGGCAGTGGTTTCTGGTCCGGAAACTTCTTCTCAGGCGGTAGGCGAAGTGTGGAGTTTTTTTGAGCAGGAACTGAAGTACCCTGTTTCCCTGATCAGTGCAAGGGCCATTGGCAATATCGATTTGAGTAAGATCAATGTCCTGGTCCTGGCAGACGGAAATTATCCGAAAGAAATGATCGAACCTTTGGGCGACTGGGTAGATAAAGGCGGAAAGCTGATCCTGATGGAAGGTGCCATTGCCAGTTTTGCCGAGAAAAAACCATTTGAAATCAAAAAGAAAGAGCTGAGCAAAACAGATAAAGTTAAAATTAGAAATTACACAGACCGGGAAAAGGACGATTTTGAAGATGCCATACCCGGAGCCATATATAAAGTAAGCCTGGACCGCTCGCATCCGTTGTTTCTTGGCCTGGATAGTTATTATACCCTGATCACTGAAGATAAAATTTATGAACCCCTGGCCGAGGGCTGGAATGCCGGAATGCTTAAGCCGGGTGGTTATGTGGCCGGACTTGCAGGCAGGAACGTAAAGAAAAAACTGGATAGCGGAATGCTTTTTGGCGTGCAGCCTTTGGGTAAAGGTACTGTGGTTTATATGGGCAGTGATGTATTGTTCCGCTTGTTCTGGGAAAGTGGTAAACAGGTCTTTACCAATGCCGTGTTTATGGTGAATTGACCCTTGTAATAATATTGGATGCTGATTTCCCGATAATAAAATGATTCGATAGTTTTCGCGTTACAAAAAAATGTTGAATTATTTTATTGATTCTTGATAACCTTTTGTAAATTGACATTATATTTACAACATCTATCCTATTATTACCTATCTATGAAAAAAATTATACTAAAGCTATTTCCGGCTTTATTGGAGGCAATTTCTATTGCAGTACAATATCTTATTGTGGTGAGAAACCAAAATAAGAACAGGATCTTCGCAACACAACGTCTTTTGGTAAAAATCAAACGAATTCCCCCTTTCGATCATCCACCTCATGGTTATTCTATTGTTTAGCAGACAATTGAATTAAAAAGCTATTAAAATATAATTAAAAGGCTATTAAAATGCATTGTGGGTCACTTCGGCGCGCATTTATTTTAATAACTTCAAAACTACAATAACTATTACTAACCTAAATTTATCTAATTTATGAAAAAACTTATACTAAGTTTGTTCATGTTCCTGGCTGTTGCGGTAGCTGCATATGCACAGGATCGAACAATAACTGGTACAGTAACAGGCAAAGATGACGGACTTCCGATTCCAGGAGTTTCCGTTAAAGTCAAGGGAACAAATAATGGCGCGGCTACTGGCGCTGATGGCAAGTATGTCATTAAAGTTCCATCTGGAAGTACCATTCTGGAGTTTTCTTCCGTAGGATATGTTTCGCAATTTGCAACAGTGGGTAGCGGAAATGTCGTAAATGTTTCTCTGGGGCAGGATGCAAAAATGCTCGGGGAGGTTGTTGTAACAGCGATGGGGATTAAAAGAGAGACAAAATCCCTTGGTTATTCAGTTACCAAAGTGAGTGGCGATGAATTGACAAAGGCAAGAGAAACAAATGTCGTAAATGCACTTGCCGGTAAAGTTGCCGGTGTAAGAATCAATTCTCAGTCTGGAACTCTAGGGGGTTCTTCTAAAATTGTTATCCGTGGGGGTTCTTCTTTTAATGATTCGGGTCAACCATTATTTGTTGTAGATGGTCTTCCGATCAATAACGGTGCACCTATGGTCTCCACTACCTCTGGGTCTGTTCCTCAAGGGAGCGCC
This sequence comes from Pedobacter nutrimenti, assembly GCF_003208655.1. GTDB lineage: Bacteria > Bacteroidota > Bacteroidia > Sphingobacteriales > Sphingobacteriaceae > Pedobacter > Pedobacter nutrimenti. Next base: position 452,559 of record NZ_QKLU01000002.1, read on the forward strand.
GGAACGGATTTTGGTAACCGGGCTTCGGATATAAACTCTGATGATATTGAGTCAATGGTTGTCCTTAAAGGAGCAGCGGCCACTGCGCTGTACGGTGCCAGGGCCAAAAATGGGGCGATTGTTATCACAACGAAAAAGGGCATAAAAGGACAGTCTAGTGTAACGTTTAATTCATCAACCCGTTTTGATAATATTCTTAAGGTTCCTGAAATCCAGAATGAATACGCGCAGGGTACATTGGGGCTATATGACCGTACTACATTAAGCGCCTGGGGACCTAAATTAAGTGATGTACAGGGTCGTCTTTTTCCAGACTTTTTAGGGAACCAGGTTCCTTTGACAGCCCATCCTAATAACGCAAAGGACTTTTTCAAAACCGGACAGACCTATATAAATTCGATTTCTTTTGATGGTGCAGATGAAAAAAGTGATTTTCGCCTTGGTTATACAAGCACTGTCCAAAGCGGGATAATTGAAAAACAGAAATTAAATAAAAATGCAATTTCGTTTAATGCCGGACGTAAAATTTCTGACAAATTTGAGGTAAGAGCGAGCATAAATTATACAAGGACGAAAGGGGAAGGTATGCCAACTCAAAGTTCCAATGATCCAAACGTTCTGATCGGTACAAACTATTTGCCTACCAACTTTGACATCGCGCAAATCAGGAACAATTATATTGATCCGGTTACTCAGCAGCAAATTACCATTACCCCAAGCCGGAATGGAAATAACCCTTATTGGATTATTAATAATAATACTTCGACAAATGTTGTTGACAGGGTGTTTGGCAATGGAATTTTAACTTATAAGCCAGTTTCATGGCTGACCATCTCTGATAATATTGGAACAGACTTTTATAATGAGAACCGTTTTCTTCCAACCAGAAATGGAACTGTAGGGGCATTAACAGGAAGTTTTATTAACGCTAACCTTTACAACAGGGTAATGAATAACGATTTCATCGTGACTTTTGACAAAAAACTAAATTCAGATCTTGGCTTAAAAGTAATTGCGGGTAATAATATTTATGAAACCTATTCAAGGTCAGATCAGGCTTTAGCGCAAAATTTAACGGTTGACCAATTATACAATTTTTCTAATGCAGCTTCTGTAGTAAATCAGAACGGATCCAGTAAAAAAAGAATTGTTGGTATCTATGGAGATGTTGGGTTGTCTTATAAGGATTATTTATTTTTAAATGTTACCGGACGTAATGATTATAGTTCTACCCTTTCTAAGGATAATAACTCTTACTTCTATCCTTCTGTAAGTTCTGGTTTTGTTTTCAGTCAGATCATGCCTGAAAACAACTGGTTGAGTTATGGTAAATTGAGAGCGAGTTGGGCTAATGTCGGTAGTGATGGTGATCCTTATCGTTTGGCTTTTGCTTATACAGGTCAATCGACTGCTTTTGCACAATATGGCTTTGGATCTTCCTTCCCTTTTAATGGCGTGTTGGGCTATAGCATACCATCGATTATTCCAAATCCGGAACTTAAACCACAAAATCAAAATTCTATTGAATTGGGAACCGAATTGAAATTCCTGAAAAACAGAATTAGCTTGGATTTTACTTATTATAATACCAATACTAAGGACCAAATTGTGAATTTGCCGCTTCCACAATCTACGGGATTTGCCTTCAAGACAGTAAATGCGGGATCTATAAGAAACAGTGGGATAGAGGTTACCCTGGGCTTAGTTCCGGTAAAACTAACAGATTTTACCTGGAACCTGGATGTCAACTTTGCTAAAAACAAGCAAGTGGTTACGCTTCCTTCTGATATTGCTTCTTATGCTTTGGCCAGTGGATGGAGTGGTCTGCAGATTAAAGTAGAAAGTGGAAAAGCTTTTGGTATTTATGGTTCTGCATGGCAGCGTGATCCTAATGGAAATATTGTAATTGATGCAGCTACAGGTTTGAGAAAAACGGTTAATGATCAAAGATTGGGCAATACTGCTCCTGATTGGACCATGGGTATCAACAATACTTTTTCTTATAAAAACTTTAGCTTGAGCTTTTTGGTAGATATTAGAGAAGGTGGTATTATGTTCTCTAATACAGTAGCTACATTAAGAAATTCTGGTCTTTCTCCAGAAACGGTTGCCAACAGGGGAAACATTTTTGTAGATAAAGGAGTAATCCAGGTGGGGAATACCTATGTTCCAAATACCGTTCCTGTGCAAAGTATGCAGGATTACTGGGGGCAGTATACTTCTACAAACACAGAGTCGAGCATCTTTAATGCCTCTTATGTAAAGTTACGGGAGGTTAATTTCTCTTATAAAGTTCCTTCGGCCTTTTTACAAAGGAATGCCAAATTCCTGAAAGGGCTAGAAATTGGTGTCGAGGGACGTAATTTATGGATTATCAAATCATATGTTCCTGGTATTGATCCGGAAGCGAATTTATTTGGAGCGGCAAGTAACGGTGAGGGTGTAGAGTTTAATAACTTTCCTTCAACAAGAACTATTGGATTTAATTTGCGTGTTAAACTTTAGAGGATAAAAAAATGAAAAAGACTTATATATATTTATTGATTTTAGTGTTGGCTTCAAGCTTTTCACTATCTTCTTGCAAAAAGTATCTGGATATCAATAAGGATCCTAATACGGCAACAACAGTAGATCCAAAATTACTGTTCTCTTTTGCGGTGGTGTCGTACGCCAATTTAAGGTCAAGCGGGGATTCCTATATTCCTTTTGCCCTTGCCGGACAGTCTGTAGCTACAGGCGGGAATAATCCAACGGGCTGGGGTGTTCCTTCGGAGGAACAGTATAAAATTTCTTCATTTAGTAATGCAAATTCATGGAGGGCTTACTATACCACAGTTGGAGCAAACTTAAAAGAAGCTATAAAATTGGCGGAATCGGCTTCTCCGGTGAATAATAATGCGGCCGCACAAAACAAAATTGTTTTGGCCATGTGTGCTTATGAAGCAACAACTGTTTTTGGTGATGTTCCGTTTTCTGAGGCATGGAATACGAATATTTCTTATCCGAAGTTTGATGCACAAAAAGATGTAATGGAAGGCTGTATTGCTTTAATTGATGCGGCTTTAAAGCAATTTGATGATGCAAGTCCTTTGAAGATATCAGATTATGATCTGTTTTACAAAGGAGATTTGAATAAATGGAGAAGATTAGCCAATTCAGTGAAGCTGCGGATCCTAATGACGATGGTGGATAAAGATCCAACCAAAGTTGCAGCAATTGGTACCATGATAACTGCTGGAAATTTTATTGGAGCTTCAACAGACAATTGTCTGATTAATTATCAGGATGTTGCGGGTAAGAAAAATCCTAAATTTTTATTGAATGAGCAATACAATAACGGGGTGGACTTCTTTTTTGGGTGTAACTATGTTGTTGACTTTATGCGTAACCTTGCTGATCCAAGATTACCTAGATTCTTTACCAAACCTGACCAAGCAGCAGATTATTTTGGCGTGGAGAATGGAGCAACAGCTGATGATAATGTGAATGTCAGGGTTTCGCCTTTATTGCATTCTGCTGTTGAACCTGAAGTTTTCTTTAGTTATCAGGAAGAGCTTTTTTATGAGGCTGAAATCCAGGCCAGAGGACTTGGTGTTCCTGTGAATCTTGCTGCGGCAACAACATTGTACAGAAAGGCTGTTCAGCAATCCTGCCTGTTTTATGGTGTTGATGCGGCTACAGCCCAAACTTTTGCTGCTTCTTTACCTGATTTATCTACAGTAGCCTCTCCGGTGAAGCTGATTCATATGCACCATTGGGTGGATAAAATGGATAGGGGCATAGATGCTTTTACGCAGTGGAGAAGATCAGGGCCTTCAGGAGATGAAACGCCAGCACTTAAACTACCAATTGGAGCTCCTGCAGGGCCATTGTTCAGAAGGTTTGAATATCCGACAACGAATGAGATTGCGGTTAATCCCAATGCACCAAAGAACAGGATAATGTTTACTGAGAAAATGTGGTTTGACCTTTAATTAGCACCAATTATGAAAAAGATTATATTTTTAGTTTCGATTTTGAGCATTGTGATGTTCCAGTCCTGTAAAAAGCATGACTCCCCGGGGGATAATTATGATTTTAGCAATAGTTTGCCACCATATGTAACGATAAAAGACCTTAGTGAGGTGGATGTGGCGCCAGGTGATCCTGTAAGTATTACTCTGCAGATGAGGACCAGTTTGCAGCAAACCGTTACAGCAACCTACAAAGTTGAAGGAGCAATTAATATTCCTAACGCCACTGTGGTTTTTCCACTGGAAGCAAAAGAAGCGAAGATTACTTTTAATGCTCCAGCAAATGCTGTTGTTCCACCTGCTACGTCTGCAACCGCGGTGTTTACCCTTATCAAAGCACAAACGGCTGATGGGCGGGCTTTAACCATTGGACAGGACGCAAACGCATCGCTTCAAAAAGTAAGTGTGGTCATTACGCCACCTTGATGAGCTTTTATATGCCTTTAACCCGGCCGGTTTGGTTGGCAGGAGGTAATTAAAAATAAGTAAGGTTTTTATATAAGAAAGGCCGTCCGGATATCCGGACGGCCTTTCTTATATACGACCTTTTCTATTTTTCTCTCATAACCATTGAGGCATCTCGGGCTCTTAAAAGCGCCATTCTAGTCATAAAAATTTTGTACAACGCGTAAATATACTTAAAGGAAAAAAAATAAAAATTTACAGCCATTGTTTTTACGGCTATTTTGCCATTATTTTTCTTTCAAAAATTATTAATACGGTTTTTGGTAATTTTAGTTAACTTTTTGTGTTTTTATAAATAAAAATTGTGAATTTATATTTCTTAAATAGAATTATATAAATAATTTGCTAGCTTAGATTTAACAAATTATTTATTTAAATATTTATTTATGAAAAAAATTATACAATGTTTGTTGTTTTTTGTGCTCTTTGCTGCAAGTGCAATGGCTCAGAACAGGACAATAACCGGTACGGTTAAAGGGAAGGAAGATGGTCTTCCTATTCCCGGGGTATCGGTTAAGTTAAAAGGAACTTCAACCGGTGTCGCTACCGGCACAGATGGCAGGTACGCCATCCGGATCTCTTCAGCAAATGCAATTCTTGAATTTTCTTCTGTGGGTTATGCGCCGCAGTCGGTTGCGGTTGCTTCAAAAGATGTAATTGATATCTCTTTAGGTACCGATGCAAAAACTTTGGGTGAAGTTGTGGTAACAGCGCTGGGCGTATCCAGAGCGAAAAAGACATTGGGTTATTCTTCTACTCAGGTCAGTGCTGAAGAAATTAACCGGGCCTCACCAACCAATCTTGCTTCTGGACTACAGGGAAAAGTTGCCGGTGTTGACATTTCGACCACATCAGGACAGCCAGGCGGGTCTAGTAAGGTTATTCTAAGAGGTTTTTCTTCTATTTCTGGGAACAACCAGCCCCTTTATGTCATAGATGGTGTTCCGGTTAATAATACAAGACCTGGTGGAGCGGCGGTTGTTAATAGTATTGGTGATTTAACAGATAATTATGATTTTGGGAACGCGGCAAATGACATTAACCCTAATGAAATAGAAAGTGTCAGCATTTTAAAAGGTGCGGCAGCAAGCTCCCTGTATGGGTCAAGGGCTTCAAATGGGGTCATCATTATCACAACAAAAAAGGGAAAGGCCGGTGCTTTTAAAGTAGATTTTTCCAGTTCGGCTGCCTTGACTAAAGTATCCATTGTGCCGGATCTTCAGGATCAGTACGGACAAGGGTTTTCCAGAGCAAACAACATTGCCGAAAATGGGAGCTGGGGAGCAAAACTGGATGGGCAAATGAGACCCTGGGGTTCTGAGGTAGATGGTGTCCGTCAGTATAGACCATTTTCAGCGGTGAAGAATAATTTTAAAGACGCTTTTGATACAGGAAAGGAGTTTAACAATAACCTCTCTTTTAGCGGGGGCAATGAGGTGTCAACTTTTCGCTTTTCTTATGGAAATGTCTATAGCAATGGGATTCTGCCCGGGGCAAACGATACCTACAAGAGAAATACGATTGGCTTAAGCGGATCAACAAAATATAAGGCAATCAGTTTAAATGCGTCGGTAAATTATGTTGGAAAGAATACCAGGGCGCCCAGAACCGGTACACCAAAAAGCGGGGTAGGGACTACTTTTTATGAGGATATTTTACAAATTCCTGTGGACTTTCCCATCAGGGCCTTTGAAGATTATAAGAATAAATACTATAACGTAGATGGATACTTTAGTGCTTATAGTCAAAATCCCTACTATTCTATATATGAAAATGGTGCCACCTTTAAAAGTGATCGGGTGTATGGTAATATTGATGCGAAGTTTAAAGCATCTGACTGGCTTAGCTTTCAATTCCAGCAGGGCTATGACATCAATAATATCGTTGATAAAATCTGGGATGCTAAAAGCGCTGCTACGCCAGGTAGCTGGGCGGGAGGGGGAAATGATGAAGGGGCAGTTCGGAAACCGAATGTGGGTGATGTGGTTGAAGGATCTGAAAAGTATTTTGAATTTGATTCTAAACTAAATGCCTTGTTCAATAAAAAAATCAGTACTGACATTGATGTAAACGGTTTGGTTGGCTTTAACTTTAATGACCGAGGTTCAAGAGTTTTATATACGGGTGTAGAGGATCTGGCTATTCCGGGGTTTTATCATATAGAAAATTCGCCCAATAACCCGACTTCTACACAAAGTTCCACGCAAAGACGTTTGTTCGGTTTGTATGCTTCTGCGACTATCGGTTTTAAAAACTATGCATTTTTAACTTTAAACGCCAGAAATGACTGGAGTTCCACCCTCCCGGTACAACAAAGAAGTTATTTTTATCCAGGGGCAAATTTTTCTTTATTGTTGTCTGAGGTTTATGACCTTAAGAGCGCAAACATCAGTTTGTTTAAAATAAGGGCTGCATATGGTAAAACAGGAAGTGATACCAATCCATATAGTATTTATAATACCTTGACTAAGGCCAATATTAATATGGGTTATGCCCAGATCAACTTTCCTATTGACGGGGTTTCTGGTTACACGATTTCCAATACACTTAACAACAGTAACCTCAGGCCTGAAATTAGTACAGAAACAGAGTTTGGGGCAGAGTTGAAATTTTTTAACAACCGATTGGGACTAGATATCTCTTATTATAACAGGGTAACCAATGATCAAATTCTGCCGGTTGCATCTGCCCCTTCTATTGGTTATAATTTTAGAGTGGTGAATTTTGGTAAAGTCCGCAACCGGGGTGTGGAGATCGCTCTAAGTGGAACACCTATAAAAACAAAGGATATCTCCTGGGATATCATGTATACTTTTACAAGGAATAGAAATGTGGTCCTTGCATTGCCGGATGGTCTGAATAAAGTGGTGCTGAAAAGTGCTTTCGATGCCCAGCTTGTTGCCCGTGTGGGGCAGCCGCTGGGGGTAATTGAAGCACCGGTGGCTAAGTATGACCCTCAGGGACGTATTGTTGTAAGTGCAAATGGATTCCCCCTTCAGGCCAATGACCTTGGTGCTTATGGTAATTCCCAGAGAGATTTTATAATGGGTTTGAATAACAATTTTCGCTACAAAGAGTTTTCCCTGGGCTTTGCAATAGATTATAAAAAAGGCGGCGTCTTTTATTCGGGCTCTGCCGACTTGCTGAATTTTGTGGGTAATTCTGCCAATACCCTGTTTAATGACCGCCGAACTTTTATTGTGCCAAATTCTGTAGTGGAAGTTAAAAACAATGCGGGACAGGTTATTGGTTATGCAGAAAATACAAAAGCAATTACAGAGAGTAATGTTTTTGCTTACTATTATACCGACCTCGCCAGGGCAATTGCCTATAAGAGTAGAATAATCGACAAAACCTTCATTAAACTCAGAGAGGTAACCTTAAGTTATACCTTGCCTGGAAAAATAGCCAAAAAAATAGGTGCAGAAAGAGCTTCTGTAACCTTATACGGACGAAATTTATTCACCTGGCTTCCAAAAGAAAACAGAATAATTGACCCTGAAGTTTCAAATCTGGGGAATGATCTGGCTAGTGAATTCGGGGAGTTTAGAAGTGGGCCCTCTACCAAAAATTATGGACTTTCTTTAAATGTAACTTTTTAGCAATCGGCAATCATGAAAAATATATTCAAAAATAAAATCATAGGACTCTGCTTACTGTTTTTTGCATTAAGTTGCAAAAAACTTGACATCAACGAAAGTCCTAATAATCCGCCACTTGGTGCTGCTACGGTAGAAGTACTTTTTCCGGCTGCAGTGATGTCAACTGTAGCGATGTCAAATGGTGAATTGGCTATTGTTTGTGGGTTGTGGGCCCAATTCTGGACTCAAAGTAATGGGGCTAGTCAGTATCGGACCATAGATGCTTATAGTCTTTCTAATTCAGCTCCTTATATAAATACGCCTTATGCTGAATTGTATAGTGGGGCTTTGAACGATTACCAGTTGGCAGCTCAAAAGGCTGTAACAGCAAATGATTGGAGTTATAACCTGATGATTACGGTGATGCGCGCTTATACTTTTGAAGTCCTGGTCGATTTGTTTGATAGAGTCCCGTATACCGAAGCATTACAATCTGCAACGATTTTGCAGCCCAAGTTTGATGATGGTTATACGGTTTACAAAGGGTTGATTGCGGAAATTGATGCTGCGCTGTCAAAGGATTTTCGAAAAGGGTCTCATTCTGCAAGTCAAATTAAGACTGATTTTGTTTTCGGCGGCCATGGAAATGCAAATTTTGCTGATCAAATGGATAATTGGGAAAAATTTGCAAACACATTGAAGCTTAAAATGTATCTGAGAATGGTGAATGCGAAACCCTCGGAAGCAGAGGCTGGAATTAGAGGTCTATATCAGAAAGGGGCCCAATTCCTGAATTTAGGGGCAGGGTTGAATGTTTTTGTTGATGCCCCTGATAAAGGAAATCCCTTTTTCGAGTTTGAAGGCAGAAGGTTAAACTTTAACAACCTGAGGGCAAGTTATACCCTGACCAGCTGGTTGAGCAAAAATAGCGATCCACGGGCAAGTGCTTTTTTTGGAGCGGCTAACCCGGTTCCTTCAATTCATCAGGGGGATTACCTGATCGGAAACAATGCTGCGGCAACGCCGGTAATTAAAGCCACAGATCCTGCATGGCTGATTAGTGAAGCGGAGTCTTATTTTATGCAGGCAGAGGCTTTGGAGCGTTATTTTGGAGGTGCTGGTGCAAAGGCCTTGTATGATAAAGCAGTCACAACCGCTTTTGCTCAGGTTGGTTTAGCCCCGGGGGCTTTAATCACTGCTGGGGGTGCCTATGAATACCCCTCTTCAGGTACACTGGATCAAAAAATCGAAGCAATAATTGTACAGAAATGGGCTTCTTTATTTGGTTCGCATGCACTTGAGGCCTTTTTTGAGCAAAATCGAACAGGGTATCCCAAAATAAGTCCTGTATATTCAAAAGATCCGGCTTATGTTCCCGGACAGCTCGTTTATTCACCCAACGGGGCTACCGGAGCAGGAAATTTTCCAAGAAGATTTGTTTTTCCTGACGTAGAGAAAAGCCGGAACACGAATACGCCCGCAGAAGCTCCAATTTATACCAAGGTGTGGTGGGGTAAATAGTCTTGTGTAAACAGAATTAGAATTAAAGAAAATGAAAAAATATATTTTAAGAAGGACCCTTGTTGTCCTGGTGATTGCTGTTTTTATTTCTTCCTGCAAGAAAAATGTGCCCGCAGGTGGTACGGCAATGGAAAAGCTGGCTGGAGATTGGTTTGTCAAAGTGAATGATAAGTCGGGATTTTATTGGACCATATATACCTATAATACTTCTGATAATTCTTCAGTAACGATGTGGCTGGAAACAACTGGACTTACCTCAAACAATATCCATGTGAACACAGACCCTGCAAAAGGACCTGTAAAAGGTCTTCCTATTGGATTTAAAGGTAAGGTAAGTGTGGATGTGGGTGCTCAAAGTTTTTCAGCAAATAATGTTGCAAATGTAAACGCAAATGCTGCGGTAACGGCTTTTAGTATTGCTAATGGAAAGGTGATTAGTAACGGGACAGTTGGGCCAGTTTCTAATACCCCTGCGGATTTGATTACTTTTGACCTGATCGTAAATGGAGTTACTTATAAAGTAAGCGGTTATCATAAAACAGGGTTCATCTCAGACGAACCCCCGGGGGGCTAGGCCTAAGTAAAGAAGCGGTCTTACAAGTATAAATGAAAAGGGATACACTATATCGTGTATCCCTTTTCATTTATACATAGAACTTCTGTTGGTGTGGCCAGTGTTATTGATGGTACTGGAAGATCCGGAGGGAAATCTAATTCTGTAGTTTTGACATTTTCTTCAATTGGTCTGGTTTACCTATGGTTTTAGGTGATTTCAACACATTCGTGTTTTTTTAACATTTCTTTAATTATCAACATTACCTGAAGATTTTTCTTCCATAACAAATTATAGCTCAAAGCCTTTAAAATTGGCTTTTTCTTAAAATAATGTTAAATAATGTTAAAATTTATTTGCACAAGAGCGAAACAACGAATATATTAGACCATTATTATTCACCTAAATTTTTAAAATTCATGAAAAAACTTCTACAAAGTTTGTTCGTGTTTATGCTTTTTGCGGCTTCAGCAATAGCTCAACAACGGACAATAACTGGTACAGTTACGGGAAAGGAAGACGGATTACCGTTACCTGGTGTAAGTGTAAGAGTTAAGGGGGCTGCAGGGGCCACACAAACAGGATCAGATGGAAAATTTACGATTAAAGTGGCTGCATCAGCAAGAGCTCTTGAGTTTACTTATATCGGCTACCTGTCTAGTTCGGTCGAAATCTCAGGAAATGTAGTTAATGTTTCTTTGACCTCTGACTCTAAATCATTAGAGGAATTGGTTATTACAGGTTATGGTTCTACAACTAAGGTTAGAGCAACGGGTTCTACGGTAACTGTTGGAGCTAAAGATCTGGAACAAACACCTTTTACATCAGTAGATAAGGCCTTGCAAGGTCGCGTAGCTGGTTTACAATCAGTTGGTGCTTCTGGTCAGCCAGGTGCCCTACAATCTATCAGGATCCGTGGTCTGGGTTCCATCTCAGGTTCTTCAGATCCATTGTATGTTATTGATGGTATTCCAGTTAACTCGGGTGACCTTTCTAACAATACAACAACTTCAAATGCTTTAGCTGGATTGAACCCGAATGATGTTGAAAACATGACGGTTTTAAAAGATGCGGCTTCAACAGCGATTTATGGTTCACGTGGTGCCAATGGTGTAATTTTAATTACAACCAAAAGTGGTAAAGCCGGAAAAACTAAAATCAGAGTGGATGCAGAGTATGGTTTTGTTAAACCAGGAACTTTCAATGGAAATACAAGGCCTTTAACAACAGACGAAAACATTACATTAATTGGTGAAGGTTTATTAAACAGACCAGATCTGGTAGCAGCTTACGGATTGACACCAGCCAATATCAGGGCTTTTGTGGTTTCTCCAGATGGAGTTGGAATCAATGAAGGAACCAACACAGATTGGTATAAAGCTGTAACCAGGACAGGTAAACAACAAAGTTATAACCTGGCTTTCGATGGTGGCGATGCCAAAACACAGTTCCACGTTGGTGGTGGTTATTTTAGCCAGGATGCTACTGTTCAAAGGTCAAAATTTGATCGTGTTTCCGGAAATGTGAACCTTAAGCACAAATTTAATGAGAAATTGTCTTTCGGAACAAACATCATCCTTTCGAGTTCAAACACAAAATCCTTATTAAATGGTGGTGCATTTGGAAACCCGGTATTGAGTGCTTTGTTCATCATGCCTGATTTAAGGGCAACAAATGACGATGGTACGCCAAATATTTCTGGTGCCTTGGCCCCAGGAGCAGGTTTGTTTAATCCATTGGCGATTCTTCAAAATGACAATGGAAACAACAATACCCAAAAAGCAATCACTTCGGTTTATGGTGAATATAAAATCCTTCCAAATTTAAAGATCTCTACTAAGTATGGTATTGATTACAATAATATAGAAGAGGATTCTTATAATAGCCCGACTTATGGTGACGGAAGAAACGTAGGTGGACGTACATATCGCAACTATACCAGGTATTTCAACTGGGTATGGACCAATTTGGTTGATTATCATATTGATATTGATGCAAATAATAACTGGGTTGCAAATATTAAAGCAGGTTACGAAGCCCAAAAGTCAAACTACTATTCTATAGGGTTAGCGGCTTATAATGTGCCGTTGAATACCAATTACCAGGTGCCAAGTGTTGGAGCAACACCGATTTCTACTACTGGTACAAATCAGGTGTATACTTTTGCTTCTCTTTTGGCTTTGGGAGATATCTCTTACAAAAATAAATATGTGCTTTCTGCAAGTTTCAGACGTGACGGTTCTTCCCGTTTTGGTGTAAACAACCAATATGGTGATTTCTGGTCAGTAGGTGGTACGTGGAATGCAGAACAGGAAGATTTTATCAAACAATACCAATGGATCAGCCAGTTGAAATTAAGAGCAAGTTATGGTCTTACTGGTAATGCCGGTACAGGTTACAACTCCTGGAGAACATTGTATGGTTTGACTAGAACGGGTTACAACTTTGTATATAATGGTGCAATCGGTAGTGGACCTACTCAATATGGAAATCCGAATTTAACCTGGGAAAAAACAAAAAGTTTTGATGTAGGTTTTGATTTGGGATTGTTTAACAACAGGTTAACTGCCAATTTTGATTTCTACAACCGTCAATCGACCAGTTTATTATTACCAGTAAACGTTTCTTATACGACAGGATTCGCCAGCTATATTGATAACTTTGGTGGTATGCGCAACAGGGGTGTGGAAGTAACTTTAGCGGGTTCTCCAGTTAAAACAAGAGATTTCGAGTGGAACTTAAACTTTAACATTGCCTTAAATAAAAACAAATTAACAAACCTTGTTACCGACAAACAGATTTCAAGTCCTTTTATTCGTCAGGTTGGTCAGGATTATCAGTCATTTTACTTGCCACAATATGCGGGTGTAAATCCGGATAATGGTATGCCTAGATGGTACACTGACGCTACCAGAACGACTACAACCGAAGTTTACGGACAAGCGCAAAGGGTATTGTTGGGTAAATCGGCCGCACCTAAAGCTTTCGGTAGTTTTGGAACAACCCTTACTTACAAAGGACTGAGCTTAGATGCCTTGTTCTACTACAATTTTGGAAACTGGATTTATAACAGCTATTATCAGTATCAAAACAGTGGTGGTGCCTACCTGGGATCCTACAACCAAAGTGCAACAGAATTGGCGCGCTGGCAAAAACCAGGGGACATTACAGATGTACCTAAAATGGTTTATGGTAATGGAACAAACTCCTTTGCTGTTTCGGACAGGATGTTAAACAGAGGTGACTTTGTTCGCTTAAGAGATATTACTTTAGGCTATAACTTACCTAAAGAATGGCTTACCAAAGCAAAGTTATCGAGCGTTCGTGTATATGCTAGAGGATCAAACCTGTTTACTTGGATCAAGGATAAAAAATTACCTTACGATCCTGAGTCTACTGGTACTGGAGGTACGAATACTTTTGAATTGTTTATTCCTAAAACAGTTACGTTCGGTGTGAATGTTGGATTTTAATTAGAAAAGAAATGAGAAAGAATTTTAAATATATTGTGTATTCAGGTATGTTGGTGGGCACATTAACTGCGTCTTCCTGCAAGAAAGACTTTTTTAATCAGCCACCTGCAACCTCAATCGATGCGACTGACGCTTTAAAGGCAGACGCTGATGTTTTAACCGCTTTGACAGGTACCTATGCCGGGTTAAGGAGTTCTACGTTATTCGGAAGAGCAATTCCCCTGCTTGGAGATTTAATGGCAGATAATGTTTTTACTTCGTCAAGGAATTCCGGTAGATATACGCAAAATAACAATTACTCTTATGTCATCAATAACGCAGATGTATTGGGTGTTTGGCAAAATGCGTATATGGTTATTTTGAGGGCAAACAATGTGATCAACTCTACTCCTGTTGTCACCTCTCAGGCAAATGTAAACCAGTACAAAGGAGAGGCCTATGCAATCAGGGCTCTAATGTATTTTGAATTGGTTAAAGCTTTTGCCAGACCCTATACAGACAATCCTTCTGGGCCAGGTGTTCCAATTGTGTTGAATTTTGACATTAACAATAAGCCAGGCCGCGCTACGGTTCAGCAGGTTTACGATCAGATTGCTGCCGATTTGGACAAAGCATTTACTTTAATGACCATTAATCAATCTGCTTCTAGATTTAGTAAATATGGAGCTTTGGCACTATCCGCAAAAGTGAACCTGTTCAAAGGAACTCCTGCAAGTTATCAATTGGCTTATGATCAGGCTAAAAGTGTAATTGCAAACTCGGGTAGAGCATTGTTGACAACAGGAAATTTTTCAAATTACTGGACTGCTGTGACTCCTCAGACTTATGAGACCCTTTTTGAGGTAATTTCTGATCAGATTGACAACGCCGGTTTTGATGAGTTGCCTTACTTTTATAGCCAGAGTGGTTACGGAGATGGTTTAACTACCAAAGCTTTTTATGACACGTTCTCTGCTACAGATTTAAGAAAAACTTTAATTACTGTAGGATCAAGGGTTAGAGCGGAAAACCCGGCTTATATCATCAATAAAATTTCTAATACGAAAGATTATGGTGGTAAAAAGATACTCCGCATTTCAGATATGTACCTGATTGCCGCTGAAGCGGGATATAACCTGGGTACGGCTGATGCCACAACGCTTCTTCAAACTTTGGTGGCACAAAGAGACCCTGCCTCAACGGTTACAGAAACAGGTCCTGCTTTATTGGAACGTATCCTTACAGAACGCAGGAAAGAACTTGCTTTTGAAGGGGATCGTTACCCAACATTGACCAGGCTGAAAAGAGACATTACCGGAAGGAATTCTTCTGTCTCTTCTGTCCTTTATACCAATTTCAAAAGGATCTTCCCAATTCCTCAATCTGAATTGGACAGAAATCCAATGGTACAAAACACTGGTTGGTAATATTTATTAATAGTTAGCCCTTCATAATTATGAAGGGCTATTTAATTTTTAGGCATATGTTAAAAAACAAATTTTTTCTTCTCCTTGTCCTTGCTGCAGTTACTCTAAATTCGGCGGCTCAGGCCCAACAGTATCTTGAAGATAAAAGCGGGAGGCCCTTTAAATCAGGATTAGGGGCAGACCTTACAGGAAACCCTTTGTTATTTGATGATTGGGTAAAAGGAACCGTTGAACTTTCGGGTAATAAAGTTTATAAAGATGTTCCCATGAATATTGATATTATGGGGCAGCAAGTTATTTATAAGGGCAAAGAAGGTGAGAAAATGTCTTTTAATGATGATGTTGTTTCTGCCGCTTTTTATTCAGTGAGAGATGGTGCAGTTGTAAACAGGGTATTTAAAAAAGGATTCCCGAAATCATCCAATACGACGCCTAAAGATTATTTTGAAGTATTGGCTGATGGACAGGTTAGCCTGTTAAAGCGTACCTGGAAAATTCTTTGGGAGGAGAAAGTATATAATTCTGCGACGCTTACCCAAACAATTTTAACCAAAACAGCTTATTACGTTTATAATAAATCAAACAATACGCTGACCTTGTTTAAACCCGGAAAAAGCGCTGTTCTTTCGGAATTGTCTAACCATAAAGCTGAAGTTGAAACTTATGCTAAAAATTCAAAGGTTAACTTTAGTAACGATACAGATCTTTCAAAACTATTTATATACTACAACTCTTTGTAGTAAGTACAACAGATTGGAAAAAGGGGATTCGAAAGAATCCCCTTTTTTATTTATACAACAACTCCGCCGCGCTCCCGGTAATGTTCAACTTCGCTTGTTTGCCTAATACGATTGCCTTATTGTCTTCAATATGACCTAGGGGAAAATTAAAACAAACCGGATAGTCATACGCCTTTACAATTTCCAGGATCACTTCTTCAGGTGATTGACCAAAAGGAATTTTTTCCTCAGGAAGCTCATTAAAAGCGCCCACAATTAGGCCTTTTAATGAGCTTAATTTGCCCGCTCTTTTGAGCATTCTCATCATTCGGTCCACGGAAGAGGGCGACTCGGCCACATCCTCTATAAATAAGATCTTATCCGTATAATCCATTTCAGAAACAGAGCCCTGTACCATCACCAGTAAGGTTAGGTTCCCTCCGATCAGGATGCCTTCTGCCGTACCCTCCCGGTTCGGAAAAGTACTTTTATAACGATACTCCAGGGGCTCACCGAACAGAGCTTTACGTAAAGACTCCAAAGCTTCAGGGGTCGATTCTTTAAAAGTATAAGGCATTTGCCCATGAATACTCTGAACCTGTAAATTGGCCATTACATGAGAAAGCAATACGGTAATATCGCTGAAACCAACGAGCCATTTGGGCTGCTGTTTAAATTTACTGAAGTCCAGCTGGTCTATAATCCGGATCACACCATAGCCACCTCTGGCCGCTACAATTGCTTTTATAGAAGGATCATCTAAAAAATGTTGCAGGTCTTGAGCTCTTAACTCGTCTGGGCCGGCAAACTGATGATGGCTGGCATAAACGCTTTCTCCAATAACCACCTCCAATCCCCATTGCTTAAAAACTCCTAATGCGAAATCTATATCTCCCGGTAGTTTTTTTGCAGGGGAAACTAGTGCAATTTTGTCTCCCTTTTTTAGGTGTGGCGGCTGTTTAATCATGGCTAAAACTCTTATCTTTGACAAAATAATAAAAATAGTTTTGGATAACAGTAAAATAAAAAGATATACCGTTACGGCGGCTTTACCTTATACCAATGGTCCGGTCCATATTGGTCATTTGGCAGGCGTATACCTGCCGGCTGATACTTATGTCCGGTACCTAAGATCCAATAAAAGGGATGTGAAGTTCATTTGTGGATCTGATGAAAACGGGGTGCCGATTACCCTTAAAGCAAAAAAAGAAGGCGTGAGTCCTCAGGAAGTGGTTGATAAATACCATAAAATCATCGGGGATTCTTTTAAGGAATTCGGGGTATCTTTTGATATTTATCACAGGACTTCTTCCCAGATGCACCACCAGACTGCTTCTGACTTCTTTGAGCACCTATATGATAAAGGGGTTTTTACAGAAGAGGTAACGGAGCAATATTATGATGAAAAGGCACAAACTTTTCTCGCCGATCGCTACATCACCGGAACCTGTCCTAAATGTGGCAACGAAAACGCCTATGGTGACCAGTGCGAAAATTGTGGCAGCACCTTAAATGCAACGGATTTGATCAACCCCAAATCAACCCTTTCGGGTGAACCACCAGTCCGGAAGGAAACTAAAAACTGGTTCCTGCCCCTTGATAAATATGAGGAACAATTGCGTACCTATATAGAAAGTCACAAAGAATGGAGGCCAAATGTTTATGGACAGTGTCAAAGCTGGCTGAATGCGGGTCTGCAACCAAGGGCAATGACCCGTGACCTGGACTGGGGGGTAAAAGTTCCGGTTAAGGACGCGGAAGGAAAAGTACTTTATGTTTGGTTTGATGCGCCTATCGGTTATATTTCTGCCACAAAAGAACTGTTTGATTATGCCAGGCTGGATGTTTGGAACCCGAAAGCAGAAGAATATTACATTAATCAGAACACCCTGTCCAAAGGGAACTGGGAAGATTACTGGAAGGATGAGCAGACAAAACTGGTTCATTTTATAGGTAAAGACAATATTGTTTTCCATTGTATTATATTTCCGGCCATGTTAATGGCGCATGGTGGTTATATTCTTGCGGATAATGTTCCTGCCAATGAATTTTTGAACCTGGAGGGACAAAAGATCTCGACCTCTAAAAACTGGGCCGTCTGGTTAAATGAATACCTGGAGGAGTTTAAAGGCAAACAGGATGTGCTTCGATATGTTTTGACTTCTACGGCCCCTGAAACGAAGGATAATGACTTTACCTGGAAAGATTTTCAGGCGCGCAACAACAATGAACTGGTGGCGGTGCTTGGAAACTTTATCAACCGGGTGGTAGTGCTCACCCATAAGTATTTTGACGGTAAGGTCCCTATGCTGATGGAAATTAGGCCCGAAGATCAGCAGGTAATTGATGAGCTTGCTGCTTATCCGGAAAAAATCAGTGCATCTATAGAAAATTACAGGTTCAGGGAAGCCCTCTCAGAGGTAATGAATGTAGCCCGTTTGGGTAACAAATACCTGGCCGATACAGAGCCATGGAAGGTGATCAAAACAGATGAAGATCGGGTACGGACTATTCTGAACATCAGTTTGCAGATTGCAGCAAGCATAGAGATCCTGATTGAACCATTTTTACCTTTTACAGCAGATAAGCTTATGAAAATGCTGAATTATGGAGGCCATTTATGGGAAGATGCGGGTAAAATGCATTTGTTACACCGTGGGCATCAGCTTAATCAGGCGGAGCTTTTATTTGAAAAGATAGAAGATGAGGTTGTACAGGCGCAGATAGATAAACTGAATAAAAGTAAAGAAGCAAATTCACTGGCCAACGCGGTGACGGCCTCTGCTAAAGAAAATATACAATTTGAAGATTTCAATGCCGTTGACATCCGGGTGGCCACAATCGTAGCGGCTGAAAAGGTTGAAAAAACGAAAAAGTTATTGAAACTGACCCTGGATACCGGATTGGATCAAAGAACAGTCGTATCGGGAATTGCTGAATATTTTAAACCAGAGGACATTATTGGACAGCAGGTGAGCTTGGTGGTGAATCTGGCGCCAAGGGAAATTAAAGGAATTGTATCACAAGGCATGATTTTAATGTCGGAAAATGCCGATGGGAAGCTTGATTTTGTTGCGCCCCGTGAAAAACACCATAACGGCAGCGTGGTCCGGTAAAAAGAACCTGCTGCGGTTTACCTGTATGAGCAATAAGGGCCTGATTGAAATTTGTTTAAAGAACTATTTAAACAAATGGTTTTATTAGTATATTTGCGGCCGTTGCCACTTGGAGGGTTCTTCAGAAAGGTAATGTGTTAATTGGTTTCGTAGTTCAACGGATAGAATAGAAGTTTCCTAAACTTTAGATATGGGTTCGATTCCCGTCGAGACCACGACTTTTGCCAGTAGTTATACATAACTGCTGGCTTTTTTGTTTTTAAAGAGGTGTATCAACTATATTTTATTTCTTTTCTGAACAGTTATCGGCAGAGGATATGATCAATAATTGTTACCTTCATATATGTTTGAATGGCAAGATTTACTGTTTGTTCCACCAAAAAGTAAGGCGGGTAAAATCATATACAAATTATTTCTGACCCTACTCGTGCTAGGTGGATTCGCATGGGCTGTATGGCAGATAATTTTGATTACGCAACGGCCGGTTTAAAACAATTTAATCGGTGAAATTACAGGAAATAAGAGTTTAAGTTGTTTGTTTCATTCTTGTGCCCAGACTCTTAAAGTCTTTCTTTAGCAAGAGCCCATAAAAGGATAAGACTTCCTCCCAGGATCGTTTCTTCCTCTTCAACTATGGACATCCCAAAGTTATAATATGTCCTAATCATTATGGATCTCGTCATGGCCATAGCTAATGATCCGGGAAATTTTCCACTGCCCGTCTTTAAATTGCCAGATGTGTATGAATTTGTAGGTCCCACTGATTTTTTCCTGCTGTCCTTTATTGGTGTGATAAAAACGATGGGTAGCAATTTCGACAGCCCCGTAGCCTTTTAACGGATGGACTTCAAAACTACTTTTAATTAACTCTCTCCGGATATGATTACCTCTTTTACACATTTCCCTGAATGATTTGAGTTCATTCTCCGATCCTATAGTGAGACCGCCCAGATCGTGATAGAACTCCAGGTCAGGTTTGAAAAATTTTTTATAGGTAACGCTGTCACAATTGTTAAAGGCATGAAATAAGAGGCTATCTGCTTTGAGGATCTCTTGGTACAGTACAGCCTGTTCGGCAGCAAGTTTATCTTTTTTAAGTGCGGAGGAATTATCTTGCTGACCATAACTTACATGAATCGAAAGTAGGGTTGCGAAAAGAAACATACTGAAAAATTTCAGGTGCATCATGTTGGGTTTTAGTGTTCTTGTCATAATCCTCTATTGGCAAGGCTGGTGCCAGGACTGAAAAAAGCGCTTTAAATCAAGCAGAGTTGTATTGAAAGAAAAAAGAACAAAGGACCGTGCGAAAACGGACAGTCCTTTGTTCAGTAAAGTACAATACTTCCTTGTTCGACCTTTACAGATTTACCTGTCTATTTTCTTAAGGTTTTAATATAGTCTATTAACAATAATAGTTGTTCTGCACTCAATTTTTTCTTCCAGGAGGGCATTATCCCCTTACCATCAGAAATAATACGGAGCAAGATGTCATTGGCCAGTCGGCTTTCCTGTAAATTTTTGGCGCCAAACATTCCCTTTGTGCCATCTTTGCCATGACATCTGATGCATTTGTTTTCAAATAGCGCTTTACCACTAAGCACATTTGTATTTGTTTGTCCTGTTGCTGATGCAGACAACATCAGCATAAAAAGAAGTGTAGAAAATAATTTCATGGATCTGATTTTTAGATAAAGATGCAGATCACTCTATAGGTAAAATAGAACAAAACCGACAGGTTTGCTCAAATTTGAAAACGAAAACAAAGGTCCTTAAAAAGAACACCAAAGCTCGTTAGTGCTTTAGGTTTTATTCTCCGGGGCTAGAAAATGCAGACTAATTTTCCTTGTGTCTTTTATTGACCGCAATATTTTCAATTTCTTTATTGAGGAAAAAAGAAAGTCCTGTGCGGATGAGAACTGTTCCTGCTAATATTCCCAGATCGTCAAAAGAAGGGTTGAGTATGGTATCGATCACATCTGATGCGATGAGAAATTCCAGACCAAGCAATAAGTAATAGCCTACTTCTATTTTAATTTGTACCGTTTTTGCCAGAGAAAAAGAATTTCGGAAACGATTAAGCTCGTTAACGATAAATTTGATCAGTCCAACCGAAGCGCCATAGCAAATGATGGCAATACTGACATAACTGATGATGTGTGATATGGACTGAAGTATAGAACTCATCATGGTGCGTTTATATAAAAATACGCAAAATATCCTTCAATCCTACTTTGCTGTAAGGCATGGGTTATGAACCATACAATTTTGAAGCCGTAGCCTAGCAGATCAGTTTATAGCCTAATCCACGGATATTGAGGATTTCAATATTAGGATCTTGTTTAAGGTGTTTGCGGAGCTTGGTGATAAAAACGTCCATTGTCCGGGTATTATAAAAATTGTCATCTCCCCAGAGAGATACCAATGTGGTCTTCCTGTCAAGTATGGCATTTTTATTTTTATACAATAAAAGTAAAAGCTCTGTTTCTTTATGGGAGAGTTTTATTTCAGGTTTTCCGGAAAAACGAAGCTCTTGTTTATGAGGGGAAAATAAAAATTGGCCGATAACATGTTGTTGCTCTTTCATTTTTTGCTCCTGAAAATGAGGCCTGTTTAATAATTCTTCTATTCTGAGGAAGAGTTCATCAAGGCTGAATGGTTTTCGCAGATAATCGTTTCCGCCGCTTTTATAACCCTTAATTAAATCTTCGGTAGAAGTTTTTGCAGTGAGAAATAATATTGGAATGGTCGGATTTAATTTTCTGAGTCGTTCAACCAGACTGAAGCCGTCCATCAGGGGCAACATCACATCTACAATACAGAGTGAAAAAGTATTGTTTTTAAATAGACCATAAGCCTTTTCTCCGTCCGGAGCATAACTGACCAGGTAATTCCGCTGTTCCAGACTCTCTTTCAATACCCTGGACAAAAAGGGTTCATCTTCTACTAATAAAATCTTATAAGTTTCCATTAAGCCAGTGGGATTTTAATTTTAAACACTGTTCCACGGGGCTGATTTGACGAGACTTTTATTGTCCCTTTGTGTTTTAGGATAACTTCTTTTACATAAAAAAGCCCCAGGCCATATCCTTTCACATCATGGATATTGCCAGTTGGTACCCGGAAAAATTTTTCAAAAATTTTATCCCGGTATTCAGGAGGAATCCCAATGCCATTATCTGCGATGGAAATTTCTGAATATTTGGTGTCATTATGGATCCTGATGTCCAGTTTGGGATCTGCTTTGTTGTATTTTAAAGCATTGTCTATGAGATTGATCAGGACATTCACCAGGGCTTGTGATTCGCCACTGATGATTATAGGATTTTTTGACGCTTGAAAATAAATACGGGCATTTTTGTCTTTGCTTTTTGGTAAGAGATCAGATATGGCCCTTTTAATAAGGGCATTGAGTTCAATATCTTCTGTATTTTTGTAAAGCCCAGTGGGACGGTTTAACTGGAGAATGTGGTTGGCCATAGAACTTAACTTCTCTGTCTGATAAAGAATAATGTTTAAATATTCTTTTGTTGTTTGGGCGTCGTGGTCGAATTTACCTAAGGACTCAGCGGTTATTTTTATAGAAGATAAGGGGGTGTTGAGTTCATGGGTCATGTTATTGATGAACTCATCTTTTAATTGTGCTAGTTTCTGTTGAGAAAATAAGGTTCGCAGGGTATATCCAAAGCAAAAAAGAGTAATAAAGATAAGCAGACAAGATGTAGTGATGAGCCATTTCATTGCTTTGAAGAAGTAGAGATTTGGATTTTGAAAAGCCGCGTAAACATATTGTTTTTCATAAGGTCTTTTTAGGGCAGAACTCATGGTGAGGGTAACAAACATTTGTGTTTTGGAAGGGAGCCCGAGGAATAATTTGAAAGGAGCATAAATCTCTTTTGATGCCAGTTCTTGTTTATAGAGCGGGATCAATACAGAAGTATCCAGTCTGGCCGCATTATAGATTTTACTCAGGCTGTCTCCGAGTTTTTGAGTATAGAAATATACAAAGCCTTTTTTTAAGTCCCTTTTTAATACGCTATTGGCGAAATGCTCAATAAAATACGATTTTGCGCTGGGTGTAATTTGTTTTAATTTCTCTTTAAAGGCAGCAAAACCTAAGGCAAAGCCTTTTTCTTTTGGGGAATAAGGAAACTTGTCATTTACATGGAAAACGGTATTGCTGTCTCTGTTGTTGTTTTCGCAGGTAATCTGGACCAGAGTCGTATCTGCCATCCAGGTTTTAAATTTAGAGATAATTTTCTCCTGCCTGAGGTCTATTTCCTTATTTAGGGCTATATCCAGAGCATTATTGATGTCTGTATTGAATTTTCTTAAAGTGGATTTATAATTTTGATAATTCCAATACAACTGGAGAACAGTAATCCCGGTAACACATAAGGACATCAGTATCAAGACCAGGATGATTCTTCTTCTCATTAAATAAAGGTAGTCCCACAGGGTATTTTTTAAAAATAAATTAACACTAATTAACGCTGCTTAACCTTGTTTAACCCGAGGGCCTTGTTTTTCTGATTTTCTTTGAAAAAAGAGAGCCGGCTTGAAATGATAATTTTAATCATTAAAGATGGCATCGGACAAATGAATGATCATAAATATAGACTGATGAAAAAAAGTATAGCCATTATATTTTTGCTTATAAATACAGCTTTTGCACAGGTTAAAATAATGGATAGTATTCCTGATCTTAATTTTGAGGTGGTATTAAACGCTCCTTTTAAACAGCGGTCTTTAAAAGATTTTGAAGGTAAAATAGTCTTGATTGAATTTTGGGCAACCTGGTGCGGATCCTGTATAGAAGCAATGCCCCATTTGTCGGCATTACAGGAAAAACATAAGGATAAACTGCAGGTCCTGCTGGTTAGCGAAGAGAATCCATTAAGGATAACCCAGTTTTTGAGAAAAAAAACATCCTTGTTATGGTTTGTCTGTGATACAACAAACGAAATTTCCAGTTTGTTCCCCCACCAACTGATTCCTCACTCGGTATTGATTTCCCCATCAGGAAGGCTATTGTCAAATAGCAGTCCTGAGGTCATTACAGATCAAATTATTGAAAAGGTTTGGAAAGGAGCTTCTGTTGATCTCCCTCAAAAGGTAGATAATTTAATGAAACCGGAAGAACTTTTAAAAAGCGTTTTCCTCTTTTCTGACACCATAAAAAAACGGTTTATAATTCAGGGAGAAATTAAAGGCAGTGGGGGGTTGTTTACAATGTATGCAGATAATCCGGTTTTTGGAGGTCGACGGGCAACCGGGATCAACCTGGATATAAAAACCCTATACAAGATCGCTTATGGAAATTTTCCAGATCGAAGGGTGCTTGACCGGACGGGTAAAAAAGAAAATAAAAAGGTCTATTCCTTTGATCTTATTGTAGAAAATAAGGAACAGCTTTTTCCTGTTTTAAAGAAAGAACTGTCCGAAAAATTTGAGCTGAAAGTATGGGTCGAGAAGCAGGATAGAGTGGTTTCTGTTTTAAAAATTACAGACTGGAATCAATTTAAAAAAATCCCGGTTAATCGTTCTGGTCAGCGGACCTATTATGCCAGACACGGAGAGATAGATCAACAATCGGTTACCATGAAGGACTTTGCTGCTTATCTGGAAAATTATGGTTCATTGAAAAGTATTGTTCTGGACGAAACGGGGGACAAACAGAAGTTTGATGTTAAATTTTCTTTTCAGCCGGAAGATCCCGAAAGTTTAAAAAAGATCTTAAATGATATGGGCTTATCTCTGATAAAAGAAAATAGAACACTGGATATTCTTGTTTTTTCAAATCAATAAGAAAGGGATCGAATATCTTGTTGTAAAACAGATAGATAAACCGTATTTTGATGAAAATTAACCTATTGAATTATGAAAAAACTATTTTTATTTCTTGGCATTGCCATCTGCTGCGGAAACGGCTTTGCCCAAACAGAAGCCAAGCGCCCTTCTGATGATTCCATTACTCCCTTACTTAACTTTACTAAAGGCGCACAAAAAGCGTATTCAGCTTTGATTACAGTTTCTGCATTGAGCTATGCTGATAATGATGTGGTTCGGATGGTAAAGATTTACTCTGACCTTACCTATTCACAGGACATCACTGTTTCTGGTTATATCCAGGCATACAATTCGCTGGAGCAAGCGATACCAGGAGGTGGTAGTTTTTCTATTCTCCTACCGGCCGGACAAAGCCTGGCGCAACAAGATGTGTATATAGGTTATCCTGCCGATGGTTTTAGCAAATACAGGATCGTATTTGTGACCTCAGATCCGGCATATGTTGATGGAAATACAATTACTTTTAATGTCAATCCCGTTTTCTGAAAGAACGATACATGTCCTGGCGATTACCCTCCCAAACCAGTTAAGGAATTTTGGGAGGGTTTTTTATGGAATCTAGCTGGTTAATTATTAATTCACCGTCGTTTTCATAAAAATTAATATAACTTTTATAATTATAATTGATTTTGTCTATATGATGGGATTTTGTTTCTGAGTCAGGGAGGACTGGTACGTTTGTAAATGAGAACGGTTTTTTTCACCTTTACAATTAGATCTTTACCCATACAAGAACATATACAGATGAAAACATATACTAATTTATTGCTTTCCATTTCGCTGCTGGCTGCTGCTTGCCAGTCGGGCGCCAGGAACCCTCAAAAGGAAGCGGATCAAAAAACATCTGCCAAAACCGAAACCGTACAAGATACCCTCCATAAAAATGCTGCTGAGGCAAAGACCATTCTTGCCAGAAAAGAAGTCCCGGTATTGTGCTACCATCAGATCCGGGACTGGAAAGCTTCCGATTCCAAAAGGGCCCATGACGATATCATTCCTCCTGCCAATTTTAAACAGCATATGAAGATGCTGGCGGATAGTGGTTACCATACCATACTACCCGATCAGTTGTATGACTACCTCAATTATGGGAAAGCACTACCAGCTAAACCAATTATGATTACGTTTGATGATACGGACCTGGACCAGTATACAGTAGGCGCAGGGGAATTAAAAAAGTATGGCTTTAAAGGCGTTTTCTTTATCATGACGGTTTCCATCGGCCGGCCGAGATATATGAGCAAAGCGCAGATCAAAGAACTTTCAGATGATGGGCATGTCATTGCGAGCCATACCTGGAACCATAAGAATTTTGCTCAGTTTACCGATCAGGACTGGAAAATACAAATTGATGAACCCACCAAGACACTGGAAAAGATCACCGGAAAAAAGGTAGAATATTTTGCTTATCCTTATGGGGTGTTTAAGGCAGCTTCTTTACATAAATTAAAAGAGCATGGCTTTAAAGCTGCATTTATACTGTCCACAAAACGGGATGAAACCTATCCGCTGTTTACGATCCGAAGGATTATTGATCCGGGAACCTATAGTGCTAAAAACCTTTACAACAGCATCCAAAAAAGCTTTAATAAAAAGAGCTAAAGAATTTAAAGCAGCTTGATGAGTTGTATCTTATGTTTACACTGGATCCCGTTTTCATAAATGGGGTCCTTGTAATTTTTTACAAAAAAATCAGGGATAATTTCTGTTGGTTCAAAACCCATTTTCTGATAAAGATACAATTGACCCATACTTGAATTTCCTGTACCGATCAGGAGTTTTTTATATCCTTTTTTTCTGGCACTTTCAATGGCATGCTGCAGAAGCAACTTGCCCGCTCCCTGATTTTGAAATGTTTCTGCTACGGCGATGTTTTTGATTTCTGCAGTGATGTTGTCGAGAGGATAAAGTACATATACAGCAATAACTTTATTTTCCAGCCTGAAGAGGTAAACCAGCGCAGCACTAAGGTAGCTGTCCAGCATTTGCATGGAAGGGTCTGCAAGCAAGAGCAACTCATAAGGAGGTTCTTCTCCTTTTTGGAGCAGACTCATCTTCATATTTTCAAGTTGAAGCATATCATCACGAAGATCGGAATTATTTAGAAATGACCCGGGCCAAATTTATTTTTGAAAAGTAATTTTGGTTTTTTCTTACATTCGCTACATGTCATCACATCATATCGTAAAGGAAAAACAAGAGCCTGCTTTGTACATACACCAGCTGGCTGATTTTGAAGAAGAGTATTTGGGACAGCTGCTGGAATGGAGCCCAACGGTTCTGGTCAATGCTGCGGAATATGAAAAAGTGATCAGTCTGGGGCTAAAGGTGGATGTGGTTGTCCATGAGCCCGGGACTTACCTGATGCAGGAAAACACAAAAATTATCCGCGGTCCAGGCGATGAGTTCAATACGGTAATGAATTATTTAATCCAGGAAAAATATCCTGCGGTAAACGTGATTGCCAGAGAGAATAAACTGGCAGATTTGAGTTATTACATCCCGCAGATCAATGTGGTTTTATTTACAGAAACAGAAAAGGCCTATGCCATTAAAAACGGATTTAAGATCTGGAAACCGGCTGGAAGTATTTATCATATAGAGGTCTCTGCTTACTTTGAAACCAGTAACCTTAAACAAAAAGAAAGCGGGGATTTTGAAGTCATTGCGGATGACTTTGTTGAATTTACATTTAATGTTCCCTATTTATTAATCAGTGAAAATTTATGATCCTTTTAAGAAGAGCAAAAGAGCAGGATATCCCTGCCATCAGAGCAATCGCGCAAATTACCTGGGGCCCCACTTATGTACCCCTGATCGGACAACAGCAGGTAGATTATATGCTGGAAAAAATGTACAATGATGGGGTTTTGCAGGAGCAGTTTTTGCATGGTTATATTTTTTTAATGGCAGAAATCAATAAAAAGGATGTTGGTTTTGCTTCTTATTCTTTAGCAGATCCTGAGCAGGGAACTTATAAGCTGCATAAACTGTATGTACTGCCTGAAACCCATGGAAAAGGGGTTGGGAAATTCCTGATTAATGAAGTCGTCAATAAAGTGAGGGAGGCCGGTGGAAAGTCATTGGAGTTGAATGTGAACCGGGAAAACAATGCGAAGGATTTTTATGAAAGGGCGGGCTTTAAAATAAAAGAAACCGTTGACCTTGATATCGGTAACGGTTTCTTTATGAATGATTATGTTATGGAAATGAAACTGGAGGCTTAATGTCCCCTAATCGGATCGGCAGGTTTTGCCACCGCAGGGTAGTTATAGGTTTTCATTTCTTCTTGTAGTAAACGGACAGTCCTTTCCAGTTGAGGGTCTTTGCCTTCAATCAGGTCTTTTGGTGTTTGCTCTACAAAAATATCCGGGGCAACACCTTCATTTTCGATAATCCATTTCCCTTTGGTATCATAGATCCCGAAATTAGGTGAGGTGATGCTGCCTCCGTCAAGAAGTTTTGGATAGCCGCTAATGCCGACCAGAATACCCATGGTGGTACGGCCAACGAGTTTACCCAGTCCTTTAAAACGGAACATATAAGGCATCATATCTCCTCCTGAACCTGCATTTTCATTAATGAGCATGGCCTTAGGTCCGAAAATGCCATTTCCCGGGGTGGTAAAGCTTTTACCGTCCCTAATGGCCCAATAGCTGATCAGGTCCCTGCTCAGTAAGTCAATGACGTAATCAGCTACCCAACCGCCACCATTGTTCCTTTCGTCCATTAATAAAGCCTTTTTATCCATTTGTGCAAAATAATAGCGGTTGAAATAATTATAACCGTCATCGGCCGTGTTTGGCATATAGACATAGGCGATTTTTCCTTCACTCATTTCATCTACTTTTTTACGGTTGCGCTCTACCCAATCCATTTTACGGAGTTCCATTTCAGCACCAAAAGTAACAGGCACAACAATGACTTCGCGTGCACCTTTAAGCTCTGGTTTGCTATTGACCTGTATAGCGACCTGTTTGCCTGCTTTAAAGTCAAAAAGACTGTAAATAGAAGTTTCTGAATTTAAAGGAACACCATTAACCGACACGATATAGTCTCCTTCATTGATGTTGAGTCCTGGTTCGGCCAGAGGGGCTTTAAATGTTGGGTTCCATTCCAGGCGGGTATAGATTTTTTTGATCTTGTAAAACCCATTTACCAGTTCATAATCTGCACCAAGCATGCCCACACCTACAGAAGGAGCTGTGGGTTCATCTCCTGGATTGATGTAATTGTGACCGACAACCATCTCTCCCATCATTTCGTTAAAAAGGTAAGACAGGTCCGAACGGTGGTTTACAAAAGGAAGAAAACGTTCATATTTACTTTTTACTGCCGGCCAGTTGGCTCCATGCATGTTTTTTACGTAGAAATAATCTTTCTCCTGTTTCCACACTTCCCCAAACATTTGTTTCCATTCTGCTTCAGGATCAACCAGTACTTTTATCCCATCGAGTTTAACTTTTCCAGCTTCAGGAGCTGGTTTTTTGCCTGCGTCTACCAGGTAATAATTACCACGGGAACTATATAGCATGCTTTTTCCATCTGCACTGACCACAAAGCCGCCAACGTTTCCGACCAATAGGGTTGACTCCATTTTGTTTAGGTCAAAGGCATTCAGTTCGCCATTGCGCAAATACAACAGTTGACCATCAACACCGCCCTCAATTGCATTGAGTCCCTCTGCCGGAATAGGAAGTGGAACAATACGTTGACTAAGGTTGGCCAGGTCGATTTCTATAGATTTTTTAACTGGAGGTGGTGCCTGGTCTTTTATCTTGTCTTTGGCTGCGTCTTTTTTAGGTTCTTCCTTTTTCACAGCAGCTGTTTCTTCTGCCTTTACGCTTTCTTCGTCGCTTTCTGTTTTATAAAGAGAAGGTGTTTTTTTAGAAAGGATCAGGGCATAAACGCTGTAGCTTACTTTACGCTGATAGGCCGACATGTGGAGTCCACTGTTGGTTAAACCGACATTGGTACTTGCCATTAAAAACAGATATTTTCCGTCGCGGCTAAAAGTCGGATTATAGACATTACTCATTCCATCAGTTACCTGTGTATGTTGTCCGTTCTCCAGATTGTATAAAAAGAGTGCACTTACGCTGTTGGGTAAGGTGGCGATATAAGCAATCCATTTTGAGTCAGAAGACCAGGATGGCTGAAAAGGATTATAAGTTCTACCAGTCTGTGAGCCCAGGGAGTCCGCTTTGACCTTAACCACTTTTTTACTTTGGATATCTACATAATACAGGTTCAGGTGCGCATCACTGTAAAACAGTTTCTTGCTGTCCGGTGACCAGGTGGGCTGAAAATAAAAGTCTTCTTCTCCCAGGGAAATGTATTCCGTTGTTCCTTTGTTTTGCTGGTTTTGCAACACAAGTTCATAGCGGCCATTTTTATCTGAAAGATAAGAGATGTACTTGCCGTCTGGGGACCAGGCGGGATAACGTTCATAAGAGCCCGGAGAGTTGGATATATTTCTGGCTTCGCCTTTATCTTTTGGCACAGAGAAAATCTCTCCCCTGCTTTGGAAAAGACTACGGACACCTTTTGGAGAAAGCTCGTATTCCCTGATGTCACTGGTGAGGTCTATATAATGTTTGCGTTTGTAAGGGGCATCGGCCTGAATCTGGATTTTGATGTCCCTAACCTGCTGCTTATCGGTGTCAAAAAGATGAATTTTTCCAGCCTGCTCAAAAGCAAGTACGGAAGGACCTGAGGTCAGGGATTTAATATCGTAGTCTTTGTAGTGAGTAAGCTGCTCTGTTTTTTTAGATTTTACATCATAGCTAAACAAGTTCATCGTCAGGTCTTTATCTGACAGGAAATAAACCTTGTTCCCTAACCATTGAGGTTTAACATTGTTTGCTCCCTTGCCCGGTATAATCTCAATGTTATTGGTCTTGGTATCAAAAATCCAGATCTGTGGCATACCCCCACCTCTGTAACGCTTAAAGGCTACATTGGAACGTTCACTCGGGTCACTGTTTTTGATATAGGCCCAATACCTGCCATCTGCAGAGGGTGAACCTTGTGTGGCCTCTGGCATAGGAAGCGGGCTTTCCTGACCGTTTTTTAAATTGACGCTGTGCAGCCGGGGGCTGAGTGCGTAATTATAATCGCGTGTAGAGGTAAAGTACAACTGGTTGTTGTCCAGCCAGCCCCTTAAGATATCAGCAGAGGGATGGTAAGTTAATCTTTTTGGATCACCGCCTTCGGTTGGAATGGTATAAACATCTGTATTGCCGTCATAATTTCCGGTAAAGGCAATTGTTTTTCCATCCGGGGAGAACATTGGGTTTTGTTCTACTGCCGGATTAACCGTTAACCTTCTGGGATTGCTTCCGTCTTTACCAGAGATCCAGATATCGCCACCGTACACAAAGGCAAGGTGATTTGCACTGACCGAAGGACTTCTGAGTAGTAAAGTTTCCTGTTGTGCGCCTGCAGTCAGCGCAGTGCAGCCAAGCAGGCAAAGGCTGCATAGTTTTAATAAATTCATATAATCGGGGGGGCTTATGGTTTCAGTTTTGGAATGCGGGTTGGCGTATCTTCTCCTTTTACAATGCTAATGGCGCTTTGGGCAATCGCTTTGATGGTCAACAGGATGTTATCTGTATCCAGGCTGGAGTATTCGTCCTTTACGGTATGATAAAGCTTATCGGTGTCAATCTGATCTGTGCTGATGGTATGTGCAGGTACCCCCAGCGCGGCCAGGGTGGCATTGTCACTTCTGTAAAAAAGATTTTGCTTTGGATAAGGGTCCGGATGGAATGTGAAGGGAGAACCTTGCAAGTTCTTTTGTAAAATCTTTCCAAAGTCTGATTTATCGTAACCTGTAATGAAAGCCGTGTTTTTGCCAAATTTGCTTTCTTTACCAATCATTTCAATATTAAACATGGCAACAACATCATCAGGGTTCAGTTTTTCAGAAAAATAACGGGCCCCAAAGCCGCCGATTTCTTCAGCAGTGAAGGCCACAAAAATCAGGGTCCGCTCATTGTTGTTCAGTTTTTTATAATACTTTGCCAGGGCAATCATTGCAGTCGTGCCTGAAGCATCATCGTCTGCGCCATTGGCAATGCTGTCCTTCTCTACAGCCGGCAGAATTCCTAAATGATCGTAATGTCCGGAGAAAATAACAAGTTCTTTTGCTTTGGATTTACCGGGAATCATGCCAGCGACGTTAAATAAGGGAAGTTTGTCTATGCTGTTTTTTAATTTCACACTAAAGCCGTTGCTTACGGTATCCTGATCCAGAACAAAAACCATTACAGCTGGTTTTTCCTGCTGAAGGTCTTTTTCATCCAATACACTGCCACCTTTTGTATAACCTTTTATGCGCTTAAAGGCATCTACAAATTTTACGTCAACCAGTACAAGTTGTTGTTTTTTTTGACGCATCAGAGAGCGGTACTGTTCTATAAAGGGTTTTGCCGGATCAAGTTTTATCCAGTTCTCTCCCTTGCTGTTGTCAAACTGTAGCTCGGCAGCGGTGTTGCCTGTGGCAAATACATTTTCAGGATCAATTTTTTTTCCGTCAATGGTCACCTCGGCGGAAACTGGTTTGACCTGGTATTTAAAAAAGGACTGACGATAAGAGCTTAAGCCATCCAGGGGCTTGAGGCCGATTTTTTTGAACTGGGCTTCGATAAATGTTGCGGCACGGTCAATGCCCGGGCTAAAAGTTGCTCTGCCCTGCATCTCATCACTGCTCAGGGTTTTAATGAGCCCGTCAACATAATCTTTTGTAATGATCTTGTTGATGTCCTGGGCATAAAGCTGCCCTGAGAACAGAACAAGGATGAGGGCATAAAGTAGTCGTTTCATCATTTTTGTAGGTTAAGTGTTTATTTTTTTATAAATGGTTAGTCTTCTTTGTCCGGATCTTTTTCTCTGAGCCCCTGCCTGGCCTTTTCTATGGCCAGTTGTTTACGTTTGCTGGTCTCGGTGTCTACCCGGGTCTGATGAACAGCATCTGTGACTTCAATTTCAAAATCACGGTCTTTTTCCGACGTATGGACCTGTGTTTCTTCCAGGTTTGCCACGGAAAGATCGTAAGGTCCCCGGCTGCTCATCATTTTAACAAATACAGGCAAACATTCAAAAAAAATAAATAATAAACCAATAAAAGTAACAGCCAGACTGGTATTGAGGTCGCGCGTTCCATTTGGGTTGAAGCTTAACTGGCCCAAGGCCCAGTTCCGGTCCGCAAAGCCGGCAATGTTGCTCAGGCTGTCCAGTTGTTTTCCGGTATAAAGACGTTCGGTCATCAGACCATCAAATTGCTTCCTTTCATCGATAAAACGTTCCAGTCGCCGCACATCTGCCGTTAATGTATCCAGACTTTGTTCTCTTTGCTTTAACTCTGCTTCTTTTCTTTTGGCGTATGGCCCATAGCCCATCAGACCAGATGTTTCAGTTGTTTTATTGCCAAATATCTCAAAATTCAATTTCTGACGGTCTGCTTTTATGCCATTTTCAAGGGAATCCCGCTGGGCTTTCGCATCTTTTAATTTTCCGATTTCAATGGTGTATTTTTTTCCAAATGAGCTGTTTAAGGTGTCAATTTTAGAGCGTTGATTGTTCAGATAACTGATCTTTAAACGCTCTTTGATTTCTTTATCAAAAATTTTAAGCTCCAGCGGACGGGAAATGACCAGGCCAATCATAATAGCAAGCAGGATCCTTGGGGTGGCCTGCATAATTTGTTTACCGGAAGAGGCATTTTTATCGATGCTGGAAACAATATATCGGTCCATATTAAAAATGGCAAGGCCCCAGAGCAGACCAAAGAACAAGGCAAAAAGAACCGCGGCAGTATCGCCCTTAAAAACAAAGTACATGGCATAACCACCTGACAGGGCCGCGAACAGGCCGGTAAAAAAGATTGTGGCACCTATACCTATGTATTTATTGTGTTCTGTGGGGTGTTTCTGAAGGGTATCTATATGAACGCCGGAACAAAACCAAAAGAAACGGGATATGGAATTCATGGCCTGAAATCAAAATTAATATAACTTATTATTAAACGCCCGGGAAAGGGACTTGTTACAGATTTTAACCGAAAATAAATTGCTTAGGGACACAATTTTACCTCATTGGATGCTTTTATTTAAAATCCTTATCTTTGATCAATTAAAAGATAGATTGTAATGAAAGAAGTTACTGTACAAGAACTGAAACAAAAAATAGACAACAAAGAGGATTTTCAATTGATTGATGTGAGAGAGACCTTTGAATATGAAACTTCAAATCTGGATGGTGAGAATATTCCTTTGGGCGGCTTATTGATTGAAGTCGATAAGATCGCAACGGATAAACCAGTAATTATCCAATGCAGAAGTGGTAAAAGAAGTGCTGCTGCGGTGATGCAGTTGGAGCAATTACATGGTTTTACCAATCTTTACAATTTAAAAGGTGGCATTTTAGCCTGGCAGGAAGCTTTTGATCCAAATATGCCGGTCTATTAATATGAAAAGAAGGATTGCTTTAAATGTCTTTTATACCGTTGGTATCATCGT
Organism: Pedobacter nutrimenti; assembly: GCF_003208655.1. Classification (GTDB taxonomy): domain Bacteria; phylum Bacteroidota; class Bacteroidia; order Sphingobacteriales; family Sphingobacteriaceae; genus Pedobacter; species Pedobacter nutrimenti. The sequence continues at coordinate 486,774 of NZ_QKLU01000002.1, forward strand.
GTCCGTTCTGGGCATTAAATGGGCATTTCAAAACCATAATTATGCAGTAGGCGCTTTGTTTATTGCAACCACTATATTTTTCTTCTACCTGAAGATTAAACTGACCAAAGAATTTCGTCAGGAAATCAAGAACAGAACAAATCAGCCTTAACTCCTTCCAGGCCAAGGCCTGGAAGATTTTTTAAAACATATTTGCCATCTTTCAGCTCCGGTGCCCTGAAGGGATTATTTTTGGTCAGCCAAGGGCCATCCAGATCGGCCCAGTCGCAAAGAGGAGCAATGGCTGTTGCCGCCAGGGTCGCACAGGATGTTTCACTCATACAGCCAATCAGTATTTTCATGCCCAGGCTTCTTGCTTTCAGGATCATCTGGTGCGCTTCAAACAAGCCTGCACTTTTCATGAGTTTAATATTTATACCATGATAAGCCCCTTTGATCTGATCTATATCGCTTAAACGCTGCACGGCTTCATCTGCAAGAATCGGAATAGGGCTTCGTCCGGTTAGCCAGGCATTCCCTTCTTTGTCGGTTTTGTCCATGGGTTGCTCAATTAACACAACGCCCTGATCATGCAGCCAGTAAATGGTTTCTATTGCTTTTTTACGGTCCGTCCAACCCTGATTTGCATCAACATATAATGGGAGGTCTGTCATGCTGCGTATGGTCTGGATGAGCTCTTTGTCGTTGTCGCGGCCCAGTTTGATTTTCAGAACGCCAAAATCTTTTGCATCTGCAACCTTTTCCCGGATGACTGCCGGGGTATCTATGCCAATAGTGTAAGACGTAAGTGGCATTTTAGAAGGGTCGGCACCATAAATTTCATAACAGGGTTTATTTAAAAATTTGCCCTGAAGATCGTTGAGTGCAATATCAATAGCCGCTTTGATGGCCGGATGACCAGGTGCGAGCTGGTCCAGGTATTTAATGATTTCGGGAAAATCAAAAGGTTGTTTAAAGCGGCTCCAGTCAATGAGCTTTAAAAAATGTACGGCAGTTTCATAACTTTCTCCCATGTATGGAACCATAGAAGCTTCCCCATAACCAGACAGACCTTCTGTGCTTAATCTTAACAGAAGGAGTGGTGTACTTGTTCTTGAAAATTTAGCGATTGCAAAAGGGTGTTTTAATTCAAGGTTATAGGAGATATAAGAAGCCTGCATGGTTGTTTAGGATAGTTTGTAGCACCAAAGTTAACCATCCGTAGCTGATATTCCCAATTTTAAACCATCGCTAAACCATGATGTTTGTTTTGGTCATAGGAACATCAAAAACAAAGTGATTCCGGGATAAAATGGCGACCCTTTGGAAGATGTAAAAATAATATAGTTAATATTGTGGCCTCTTATGGACAGCGCAGTATACCAACCCTTTAAAAATTTTGATTTTAAGTATAAGAACTGCTTTTTAAGCGGAGATACTTTTTCGACTCCGGTAGTGGAAACAAATGTATTGCCGGCATGGTTACTGGAAGTGGCCAATTATACCGGTGAGGAACAGATTAAACTACTGGATGAAAGTGTAAGGGCTTACAATACGCTCAAAGTCCCCTGCAGCCAGGAAATACTTGAAAATTTTGTGGGCCCTCTGGAGGAAAAAATAGCAAATGCTTTTGCTTTGGGTTATCAGGGGGTTGCTGCCCTGGAGGAAAAGGAGCTGTTCCAGTGGATCGGTAAATTTATGTACAGCCTGATTTATATCGAAATGAATGCCGCAATTCGCCTGCAGCAGTTGAGCGGCGACGGATTAAACATGTCGCAGGGCCTTATGCATAAATTTGGTAACCTGAATACCATGATCCAGGGAATTTACAGGGATCTTGTATTTGAAGATTTTAGTCCATGGTCCATTGTGGTGGTGCCCCTGGAAAAAGCAGATCACTATTTTAGTTTCCGGGATGAAATCAATACGCTTACTTTTTCTTTGAAATTAAAGGATTTTGGTATTGTTGCCTGTTTACAGGACAATGGAACCAATAAACGTTTTCATGAGGAGCTTCTGGCTTCCATAAAAGGGAAAGCGCTTAGCGAGCAGCAATATGAGGAGCTTTGCGCCCGGTTTTTCTATTCTGCCTATCTGTTTAACCGCTTGCCTGAATATGCAGTGATGCCTGTAGAAGGAACGGTATATATTGATGCGATGCCTCTTAAAGGAACATTGAACAAACCTCTTTTTGATGTTTGGCAGCATAAAACTTACGCACAGGTGCTGGAGAATTTCTGGAAGCCCTGGGGTTTTACCTTATTTGAGATCATCAAAGATCCGCTGAACCCCATGAGTTTCTTTGAGCCTGCTTTTTTGCCTGAGCTTAGTTAAGCCCCCCCTGCCCCGACAATGCTGAAATAAAGTGAGGGATAATACGGGGTTCAAGAATAATGGTGACAATAATTCCGGTTATAGCCCCAAATAAATGTGCATCATGATTAATATTGTCACGGGAATTTCTGGACATATACCAGCAGTAAACCAGGTAAAGTACTCCAAATAAAACTGCCGGAATGCCAAAAGGTATTGGGAAAATACCAATGGTGCTTAAGGGACTGAACAGAATAAAGCTAAATAAAACGGCACTGATTGCCCCCGATGCCCCCAGGCTATTGTACCAGAAATCATCCTTGTGTTTAACAACAGAGGGAATATCGCTCAGGACCAGGCCCAAAAAGTAAAGCAACCCGAATTGCCAGTGGCCAATGGTGGCTTCGAGCTTAAATGCAAAAGCATAAAAGGTAAACATATTAAAAAACAGGTGCATCCAGTTGGAGTGGATCAGTCCGCTGGTCACCAAAGTGTAAACCTTGTTTCTCCGGTAAACACTATAGGGATGCAGCATGAATTTTCCAAACAGAACATGATCGTTAAAAGCATAGATGCTGGTTACCAGGGTAAAAACAAATATAATAGAAGCTACCGGCGTTTGATTTAAGTATTCGATCATGTTATTTTAAACTAAGGTTTACATTTTGCTCTAACCTTGCAATTGGGTAACGCAAATGGGTTTTTTCGTAATAATCTGAATTTTTATAGATAAATTCAAGCTGGGCCGCAGGATTCTCTGCAAAATCCTTTTGACTCGCTTTCTGTTGTTCCAGCTTGTTTTTAAGTTCCGGGTTGTGCTTTAGCAATTCTGCCGCGGTATCTTCAAAAACATAAGCCGAATAATGTTCTTTCTGACCCAAAACAGCATCGAAAAAATTCCAGTTAAAAAAGGAGTCTGTGGCCTGAGGCTCCAATGTTTCCACGATATAACGGTTTTGGGCCTGGTTTACGTATACCACATAATCACCGGCATAGAATTTTATTTTTTGTTGCTGGTCTGTCACCTGGACCTGACTGTGCAGGTAATGTCCTTCAAAAGGTTTACTGGCAGTTTTGTAGTCCTTTATGTAATAAACATTCAGGTCCAGTTCTGTGTCTTTTTGTAATTGTTGCAAATGCACCTGATTGAGTTTTAACAGCTCGATAACCCTTGTCCAGGCCTTGGGAATCACATAGGCAAGGGGTTTACTAACGGTCACTTCTGGAACAAAATTGTTCCATTGTTTGATGTTTCTTGTATAGGGAGCATTGCGGTCATAATACAGGCGGTTTAGGCCACTGACCTCACTGGGTTTGTATTTTGCCTCAAAACCTTTAAAGGGGAGCTGGTCATAAGTGCTTTTGTCCAGTTTCCAGGATAAGGTAAATTCTTTTTGCCGGGCAACAGCAAGGTCTGCTTTTGCTTTGTTTTCACCAATAATTTTTGCATCCCTGACAATCAGCTCAATATAAGTTTCCAATAATTTATAGGTCGATTCTACCCTTTTGTCGTAAGGTTTTAGCATATGCGTTTCGGGCATAAAGCCAATGGTATTGTGCAGGGTGGTGTACCCGGTGGAAAAGCGCGGTGTTTCCAGAAAACCTTCTATTCCGGACTCTGGTGTTTCCTCCACAGAATTGACGTATGGAATCAGCTCAAAACCTTTTTTCTTCATTTGGGTGTAAAGGTCCGGAAGCATAGTGTTGCAGAGGTAAGCAGACAATATGGGCTGAAGCTTGTCTTTCTGGGTAGGGATCAAGGTCATGGTATACTGATAATCGGCCCCGTTACTGGTGTGGGTGTCTACGAAAATTTCAGGTTGCCAGCTGTTAAATAAATATTGGAAGCTCTCGGAGTTTTTGGAGTCTGTTTTTATAAAATCCCGGTTCAGATCGTAATTTCTGCTGTTGCCACGGAAACCATAAAATAAGGGGCCGTTTTGGTTTGCCCTTGATGTACTGGTTCGGTTGTAGCTGCCGTCGATGTTATAGAGGGGAATAATGCAAATTACGACGTCTTTTGGAAGCCTGTTTTCTTTAAGCAGGTCTCTTGAAAGCATCATGCAGGCGTCTATGCCCTCTGGTTCGCCGGGGTGAATACCATTATTAATGAGGAAAATTCTTTTATGCTGCTGTCTAAGGGTTTGGGGATTAAATTCCTTGTCTTTCGACAACACAAGCAAATGAAGAGGTTCTCCAAAGTCTGTTTTTCCGTAAGTGATCAGTTTTGCCTGAGGGTAATGAGCAGCAAGGTCGTGGTAATAACGGATCACTTCCGGATAGGTTGCTGTTTGCTGGCCACCAGAAATTTCAAACGGCGTTTGCTGTGCAAAAGATTCCATAACACTGAATAAAAATAAAAAGATATATAAAAGTAAAGGTCTCAATTTAGTTCCTTTTAAAATTTTTAGAAGTGAGTCCAAGGGAGCCGAAATTGTATTTAAATCCAACGCTAAAATAGGTATATACATCCGGGTTGCCCGTCTTTAAACGAATGGCGGAATCGTCATAGCCATCAAGACCTTCGCCCAATGTGATGTTTCCCTGATAGTTAAAGTTAAGGATGTACCTGTAGTTTCCTTCGAAGTCTGGAAAATAAAAATTAATACCCAAATTAAGTGGTATGCAAAGGTCTTTGGATTCATTGGGTCCGGGATAACGTGCGCCTGTTACGGGATCTGTACGTACGGCATCAACCTGATTGAGGATCACGCCCAGGCCTGCTCCGGCATATAAACCCTTTATGGCATTTAGAAAGGGTTTTCGCTGGTAATCTGTAAAGGCCCCCAGGTAAACTTTTCCATTGCCGGTAATGGATTTGTAGTTGTTGATGAACTGGCGGTGGTAGGGATCTGTTTTTTTGTCACCGCCGTTAATCTGCCCAGCCTGGAGTTCAAGTCCAAGACTTAAAAAGGGACTGAACATATAGTCGGCGGTGATGTAACCTGCGGGTCCGATATCGTGTTTTCTGACATCTGCAAAAGACTGTGTAAGTCCGGCACCAGCGCCCACACTAAAGGTATAGAAATTTGATTGCGCAATAACAGGGATGGACAGCGAGATCAATAGAATTGTAAATATTGTTTTCAAAGGATAGCTATTAAGTTAATGTAATCTTTCTTTACCTTTAGGGCCTGTTTAATTTGCTGAAAAGCCCCTTCTTTTAGCTTAATTTACCGCAGTCCTATTTGCCGCGGGAGAATGTATTCTTAAAGGAGTAAAGGCGTTAACGAATTTAATCAGGTCTTTAATTTTTTAAAATTATGCTAAAATATCAAAATAAAACAGAATCACTTGCAGAACGTTTTAAGAAGTACGTACAAATTGATACACAGTCAGATCCGGCCTCATTAAGCATTCCTTCCACTGAAAAGCAGAAGAACCTCGGACGGGTTCTTGTTGCTGAATTATTGGAGATAGGAATCCAGGATGCGCATTTGGATGAATATGGTTATGTGTATGCAACGATTCCTTCCAATACAGATAAAAAAGTTCCCGTGATTTGCTTTTGTTCGCATATGGATACTTCTCCGGATTGCAGCGGACTGAATGTAAAACCAATTGTCCATCGGAATTATCAGGGACAGGATTTGATCTTGCCGGATGATCCATCCGTTGTGCTCAGGTTAAGCGAGCATAAAGACCTTAAAAATCAAATCGGCAATGACATTATTACAGCCAGCGGTACCACCTTACTTGGGGCAGACAATAAAGCCGGAGTAGCAGAAATTATGGAAGCGGTAGCATTTCTTTCCGCACATCCGGAAATCAAACATGGGGATATAAAAATTCTATTTACACCAGATGAAGAAATTGGTAGAGGAGTCGATAAAGCTGATCTGAAAAAATTGGGTGCAGATTTTGCCTATACCATTGACGGAGAAACTTTAGGTTCGATTGAAGATGAAACTTTTTCTGCTGATGGGGCGGTGTTGACCATTCATGGGCTGAGTGCCCATCCTGGTTTTGCAAAAGGCAAAATGGAAAGTGCAGTTAAAATTTTAAGTGCAATTATTGATGCTTTGCCAAAGGATCATTTAACTCCGGAAGCAACCAGTGGTAAAGAAGGGTTTATTCACCCGGTAAGCATACACGGAAATGTGGAACAAGCCGAAGCGAGGTTTATCCTTCGTGATTTCGATGATGTTTTACTTGCGGCACATGGAGAAAAACTTCGCCGAGTTGTTGAAGAAATTCTTAAGGCTTATCCAGGTTCCGGTTATGAGCTAAACATCACAACGCAATACCGCAATATGAAAAGTGTCCTGGATCAATATCCTGAGGTCATCGAAATTGGGACCCAAGCCATCGAGAGGGCTGGTGTTACCGCAAAAAAACAAAGCATCAGGGGTGGAACCGATGGGTCACGTCTATCTTTGATGGGCTTGCCTTGTCCAAATATATTTGCCGGAGAACACGCATTTCATGGTAAACAGGAATGGGTTTCTGTACAAGATATGGAAAAAGCGGTGCAGACCATTATCAATATTGCTTCCATTTGGGAAGAAAGAGCGTAATTCGATCACTGGCCTGTTTTTAATTTAAAAGCAGGCCAGGGTTTTAGCTCCTGGTCAGGCGGACAAGGTACTGTCCATATTCATCTTCCAGAAGGAGCTGGCTGTTCCATCCACATTCTTTGGATACTAAGGCAAGACTTTGCTGATCGATGTATAACCAATTGAACCAATTTCCTTTTTTATGACAGTACTGGTATTGATAGGCAACTTCCCCGTAATATTTGTTGTCCGGAAATGTGGTGTGCTGATATAAATAAGCAATATCTGAACTGTCAAAAATGAGTTGCCCGTCTTTTTTTATAAAGGATGCTGCTTTTACCAAAAAGTTCTTTAAACCAGAAATCGTTCCAGTCACCCCAATGCCGTTCATTAAGAAAAGAAGGGTGTCGTACTGAATGTTTTCCAGGGCCAAAATATCCTTTTCCAGGATGTTTTTTACACCCCTTTGTTTCATAATGGAGACCGCTCCGGGAGAGATGTCCAGGGCAGTCACTTCCTTTTTCATTTGCTGTAACAATAAAGCATGACTGCCGGCTCCGGCTCCCAGGTCTAGCGTATGTCCTTTACAAAGATCAAGGGCTTTGAGTTCCATCTCCGGCATATCTTTTTTATTTCTGAAAAAAATATCCAAAGGCATTTCCTCTGGCTCACCATAAGAATTGTGCAACCACAGAATTTCTGCTGAACCCTTTATAAACTGATCCTTTAAAGCTTCTCCGAAAACATCCATCTTCCAAAGGTAATTATGATCTTTGGAAGATGGAAAATTACAGGCTAAATTCCTGGTGCAGTTCCGGAATCTCCACCTGCCTAAAGCCGTGACTGACCAACCTTTCGGCGAAATGCTGTTGTACTTTATATTCCCCGTGAACCAGGAACAGTTTTTTGACCTGCTGGGGTTGTTGACAGGATAAGAAATGAAGCAAGTCTTCATAATCACCATGTGCGCTCATAGAACGGATAGATTTTACCTCGGCGACCACATCGTAAGCTTCCCTGAACATATATACCGTTTTGTTTCCGGCAAGCAATTTTCCGCCCAGGGAATTGGGTTCGCAATAACCCACCATTAAAATGGTGTTTTTCTGGCTGCTGATGTTGTTGCGGATGTGGTGCCGTACCCTTCCGCCTTCTGCCATTCCTGAAGCGGAAATGATTACGCAAGGTCTTGGGTCATTGTTGAGTGCTTTTGACTCTTCGACACTTTCAATAAATTTAAGGCCTTTAAAGCTGAAAACATCGTGATCGGTCTTCATGACTTCCTTGACCCCATTATTGTATACTTCCGGATGGTTTTTTAAAACCTGGGTGGCTTTTTCCGAAAGTGGACTGTCCACATAGTACGCGACATCCGGTAATTTATGTTTGAGTTCGAGTCCGTTTAAGGCATATAAAAGTTCCTGCGTACGTCCAACACTAAAGGCGGGGATAATGACCTTGCCCTTTTTGATGTTGCAGGTCTGGTTGATGATTTCATAGAGCATGTCCTCTATAGGGTCAAGGTCTTTATGGAGGGAATCTCCATAAGTTGACTCCATGACAATATAATCCGCCTGTGCAAAACGCTGCGGGCTTTTTAACAATAAATCTCCGTAGCGGCCTACATCGCCACTGAATGTCAGTCTGGTTTCTGTTTCATTTTCTTTAATGGTCAGGTGGACAGCTGCACTTCCAAGAATATGTCCCGCATCACTAAGGTTTAAAGAGATTTCCGGACTGATTTCAAAATCCGTATTGTAGTCCACGACCTTAAAAAGGGCCATGGCTTTTATCACATCCTCTTCTGTATACAAGGGCTCCTCGGTTTCCTGTCCGGGACCCCTTTTTTTATTCAGATAGGCTGCATCCTGCTCCTGGATCTTTGCTGAATCCAATAAAAGGATCCGGGTGAGGTCCATTGTTGCAGGCGTGCAGTAGACATTGCCCTGAAAGCCTTCGGCAACCAGCCGGGGCAATAGACCACAATGGTCTATATGCGCGTGGGACAAAACCATGCAGGTCACAGTCGCCGGGTCAAAGCCAAAGTAGCCATTGAGTTTGTCTGTTACTTCACCCATACCCTGGAACAATCCACAGTCCAGTAATATTTGCACGTTGTTGTTTAGGGTAATGAGGTGTTTGCTGCCGGTTACTACCCTGGCTGCACCATGAAAAGCAATTTTCATCGGCTGACTAAGCGTGTACTTTGGAAATGGAATCCTTAACAGAGTCGGCTACATGGGCCAGTTTGTCTTTTGAAGAATCGATAAGGTCTGCAAACCAGTCGGTTACACTTTCTTTCAGGTCCTCTCCTTTATCTGTTGATAATATTAAAGCTATAGCCGCGCCTAAAGCAGCTCCTGCTAACAGGCCGGCGATGATTTTGGTTTCTTTTGTCATGATCTTAAATTCTAAAATTTCTTGCTTAAGGTAAACAAGTATTGGCATTTTTAGTTTTTATATTTAAAAAAAAGAGCCTTTTAAAAAGATGTTAAAATTCCTCAGTGCTTTCAATTTAATGGCTGGTACACTTTATTTTTTATGTTATTTGTCTGGTGGGGGGATATACGCCATTTCAGGTAACCTGGCTGTGCTGATTTTTAATGGAGCGGCACTTTACGGTCTGGAAAAAGGAAGGCATAAATGGAATTTGATCCAATACCTCAGTGCACCGGCTTCGATGTTGTTTGTGCTTTTTTTGTTTTACAGTTCGTGGTACCTGGCCCGTTCTGCAATAGAAACATCTTTTGCCACCAGGGCGCTATGGCTGCTGTTAATTTTTAGTGTGGCATTTGGATTATTGATTTTTTTTCAGTTGCTGCTGACGATCAGGCTTGCTTTTAGAGGGGCATCCGGAAAGTGATTTTTACAGAATATTATATTCTTTTTATTTAAGCATTTGATTATTAAAAGATTTCTATCTATCTTTGCAGTCCCTAAATTTTAGGGGCAATAAATAATTTATTAACAAATTAAATACAAGCAAGTGAATACGTTAAGTTACAAAACTGTCTCTGCCAATGCTAAAACTGTTAACAAACAGTGGGTTGTTGTTGATGCACAAGGCGAGATTTTGGGGCGCTTGTCATCGAAGATCGCAATGATCATCCGTGGAAAAAACAAGCCTGAGTATACCCCACACGTAGACTGCGGTGATAACGTGATCGTTATTAATGCAGACAAGGTAAAATTGACCGGAAATAAATTCAGCGAGAAAGAATACATTTCTTACACTGGTTATCCAGGTGGTCAGCGTTTCATCTCTCCAAAAGAGTTAATGGCGAAACACCCAACACGTGTTATCGAGAAAGCCGTTCGTGGTATGTTACCTAAAACAAAACTTGGTGCAAAATTATACACCAACCTTTTTGTTTATGCAGGGCCTGAGCATCCGCACGCAGCACAATCACCAAAAACCATTACACTTTAATTAAAGGAAGAAAGAAATGTCAGTTACTAATACTTCAGGAAGAAGAAAAACTGCTGTTGCACGTATCTATTTAAAAGAAGGCAACGGCTCCATTACCGTAAACGGTAAAGACCATAAAGTATATTTCCCAACACTACCTTTACAATACATTGTTAACCAATCTTTAGAAGTTGCTGAAGTTGTTGGACAGTATGATGTTACTGTAAATGTTGCTGGTGGTGGTATCAAAGGTCAGGCAGAAGCTGTTCGTTTAGCTATTGCTAAAGCTATTGTTGAATTAGATGCTGAGAAAAAACCAGCATTGCGCGCTAAAGGGTTAATGACCCGTGATATGCGTATGGTTGAGCGTAAGAAACCAGGACGCAAGAAAGCACGTAAGAAATTCCAATTCAGTAAACGTTAATCTTAAGGAGACAACACAATGGCAAGAACAACATATCAAGACTTATTGGATGCAGGTGTACACTTTGGTCACCTTACCCGTAAATGGAACCCAAAAATGGCGCCCTACATTTTCATGGAGCGCAATGGTATCCACATTATAGATTTAAATAAAACTTTAACTAAAACCGAAGAAGCTGCTTCTGCGATTAAACAAATCGTGAAATCAGGTCGTAAGATCTTATTTGTAGCGACTAAGAAACAAGCTAAAGAAATCGTTGCTGAGCAAGCAAAAAAAGTAAACATGCCTTTCGTAACTGAACGTTGGTTAGGTGGTATGTTAACCAACTTTGCTACCGTACGCAAGTCCATCAAAAAGATGTCTAACATCGATAAAATGACTAAAGACGGTACCTATTCGATCCTTTCTAAGAAAGAGCGTTTAATGATTCAGCGTGAGCGTATCAAATTGGAAAGCTTACTAGGTGGTATTGCGGATTTAAACCGTTTGCCGGCTGCTATCTTTTTAATTGATGTTAAAAAAGAACATATCGCTGTAAGTGAAGCGTTGAAATTGAACATTCCAACTTTTGCAATGGTTGATACCAACTCTGATCCTTCAAACATTGATTTCCCTATTCCGGCGAATGACGATGCAACTAAATCTATCTCTTTAATTACTGATGTCATCATCAAAGCAATCGAAGAAGGTTTAGATGAGCGCAAACGTGAGAAAGATGATGAAGCAGAAAAAGAAGCTGTAGCTGCTAAAGCTGCTGCTGATGCTCCTGAAACTGCTGCACCAGGTGAGAGAAGAAAAAAAGTAAGCGCTGAATCTGAAGAAGGTACAAGCGAAGCGTAAATAATATAATTTTGGGTTGTATGTTGTGCGTTGCGGGTTCTACTACAACAAACAATATACAACCCATATTTTTTTATACATAAAACTTAAAAAGGAAACAAAAATGTCAGTACAAATTACTGCTGCAGATGTAAATAAATTACGCCAACAAACCGGTGCCGGTATGATGGATTGCAAAAAAGCATTAACAGAAGCAAACGGCGATTTTGAAGCAGCCGTTGATTACTTACGTAAAAAAGGTGCTAAAGTAGCTGCCAGCCGTCAGGACCGTGATTCTAACGAAGGTGTTGTCATTGCTAAAGCTACAGCGGACGGTAAACGTGGTATCGTTATTGAATTAAACTGCGAAACTGACTTCGTTGCTAAAAATGCTGATTTCGTTGCTTTAGGTAACAAATTTGCTGATTTGGCTATTGAGAAAAACCCTTCTTCTTTAGAAGAGTTATTGGCTCTTGAAGTTGATGGTCAGAAAGTTTCAGATATCATCGTTGAAAACACTGGTAAAATCGGTGAGAAAATCGGTATCTCTAAATTCGAAATCGTAACCGCTGAAAAAGTTGTTCCTTATATCCACGGTAACTACCGTCTGGGTGTATTGGTTGGCTTAAACCAAAATGTTGCCGGCGTGGAAGAAGCAGGAAAAGATGTGGCGATGCAAATTGCTGCAATGAACCCTGTTGCTTTGGATAAAGGAGATGTTGATGCAACAACTATCGAGCGTGAAACTGAAATCGCTAAGGAGCAAATCCGTGCTGAAGGTAAACCAGAAGAAATGGTTGAAAAAATCGCTGCCGGAAAATTGAATAAATTCTATAAAGACAGTACTTTATTGAACCAGGAGTTTGTTAAGGATTCATCTAAAGATGTTCGTAAATTCTTAAATGATACTTCTAAAGATTTGACTGTTACTTCATTTAAACGTGTACAGTTAGGTTCTTAATCTAAATAGATCATGAAAAAAGAGGGCACCGAAAGGCTGCCCTCTTTTTTTATGATCTATTCTTGAAAGGTAGCTTTTCCAAGCTGCTCGTCACCGAGATAAATCCAGATGGCCCCTTTGAGGTATGCGTTAAGGGCTTTTGACATATCTTCAAGAGTGACCTTGTTGATGGAGGCAATCTTATTCTCCTCTATTTTGTAATCCCCGAATATTTCTGCCAGGCCAAGATCTGCTACGATGGCCTCAGAGCTTTCCTGGTGCCGATAATACTTTCTTTTATGGTCTTTTTTTAGTCCATCAAGAAAGGCCTGGCTGTAGTTGCCCGACCGGATGCTTTTATATACTTTGATCATGGCCTGGTAGGCTTTTTTAGGTTGGGTTGTACTGACGTACATGGACATATAAGGTATTTGCTGTAACCTGATGTTTGCGCCAGGGGAATAGGAAAGGCTTTGTTTTGTTCTCAATTCATAAAAGAGGTTACTGCTCAAAGCATCAATGCCCAGCATAAAAGGTAAAAAGTCAGGATTGTTCATGGCCGGGGCGTTTAACACACAACTCATGTAATTGGTCGCTAAATCCCTTTGTTCAGTGAATAATTTTTCACCTTCCAGTAATTTTTGTTCATACACTGGAGCTGTATAAGGGGCTGCCGGAAGTGTACCCAGCACGCTGAGTATTTTTTTTTCCAGTGCCTCTTTTGTGATTTTTCCGGCAACCACCAGAAACATTCTGTTTTTATTTAAAAGCTTCTGGTAATAATAGTCTTTAACCTGCTGTACGCTGAAATTTGCTACCGTCTGCTCCGTTCCTACTGGATCTGTGCTGTAGGGGTCGTCCTGAAAAAGGGCATTCATAGACAATTTGTCTACTCTGCTTTCCGGATCTGCATTCTGATGATAAATACGTGCAATTGTTCTTTCTTTAGCGGCTTGAAATTCAGACTGCTCAAAGGTAGGGTTTGCAATCGCCTGGGCAAAAAAGTCCCAGGCCTTATCCAGATATTTTAAAATACAATCCATACCTATGGTTCCATAATCTGTTGTGGAGGAACCTTTGATTTCAATGCCGAATTCATCATTGAGTTCTTTGTAATCGCTAGCACTGTACTTTTTTGTCCCCCCTGTAGCGGCAGAATTGAGTGTGAGGTTTTCTATGCCGGCTTGCCCGGGCGGATAATTCATCACTCCTCCCCTGTAAAACATTCGCATGCTTACGGTTTCTTTTTCAGTTGGCCTTAAGATAACTTTCAGGCCGTTAACCGTAAAAGTAATGGCTTTATCCTGTGCCCTTAGGGGCAATAAAAAGAACAAGAAAATTGGAATTAATATAAAACGCTTCATGTGTGGTTTAGTTTGCTGGTTTAAAGAATTCCTGTGGCTTTATATCACTGATCATCGATTTATTAAGCAGTAAACCGGCACAGTATGGTTTGTCTTTGATGTATTTTTTTACATAATCAACCAGGTCCTTTCTGGTCACCTTATTTAGATTTTCTTCATATTTGGTATAATAATCTATAGATGCAGAAGCCCACCAGAAAGAAAGTAAATGTGCATAATCCGAAGTCACTTCACTTCGTTTAACCTGTTCTATGGAAAGCAGTCGTTTGGCTCGTTCTATTTGCAGGTCCGACAGGTAGGTATCCTGGTCCCAAAGAGAAATTTGTTTTAAAACCTCTTGGTAGCATTCCCGAACCTTGGTTGGGTTTGGATTGACCATCAGGCTAATGGGGCCGGTATATTTCTGTGTATAGTAGTTGACATCTGCCTCGAGTGCAAGGCCTGAATCTATTAAGGCTTTTTTCAGTTTTGAGCCATTTTGATTCAAAATAAAGGAAAAGACGTCTGCGGCGTAGGTTGCGGGTAAATCTTTACGGGTATCCGGACCATGCCAGCTGATGAGCAAATAAGGTATGGGGGTCTTTTCTGATTCTACAATATAATAGTCTTGTTTTTCCAGAGGCTTGAATTCCGGGATGGGCCATTTTTTGAAAGGATCATAATCGGGGGCCTTCCAGTTGCCAAATATACTTTCAGCATAATTCAGGGCTTCTTCTGCCTGGACATCCCCGGCAATGATCAGCACAGAATTGTCGGGCCGGTAATACTTGTTTTTTATAGAGTCCATTTTCTCGGGTGTAGCAGATAGAATGACCTCGTGGTTGCCGATGACATTTTTCCTGGAATAATTGGCCCCCCACATGTGCCTGGAGTTGGCCTCAATGAGCGGATAAATAGGGTCTGATTCGTGTCGGGTGAATTCAGCATTAACCACTTCATTTTCTTTTTGCATTTCCACTTTTGTGAACCTTGGATAACGAATGGCCGAGTTCATAAACTTTAGTCCAGGCTTTAAATTTTCTGTTGGAAGGGTAAAAAAGTAATTGACAACCTCTTCCCTGGTTGTCGCATTCGAAGAGATTTCAAGTTCATTGCTTTTTCTGGTAAAGCTTTCATAATCGGGATAATCCTTGTTTGCTGAAAAGAACAGGTGCTCATAGAGATGACTGAGCCCGTTAAACTCATTTGTTTCTGTAAAAGAGCCATTTCTACAGGCAAATTCGAGGGTAACCAAAGGGACGGTATGATCGGTAACCACAATGAGCTCAAGACCATTTGCCAGTTTTTTTAAATGAATATTTCCGGGAACAGCTTGTTGTGAAAAGGAAAAAAAAGGTAGTAATAACCATGCAGCGATGAAGTATCTGGAGCGCATAAATTGAATTTTTTTCTAAACATATGAGAATCTGTTAGAATTTATCCTAAGAAAGAAGAAAAAAAATCTTTTTAGAATAAAGCTTAAAGCTGGTGCAGGTTTTGTACGTAAATTTAAACCGGACACAAATCACAAAGGTTAATTTATCTGCGCATGATCACCATAAAAAACTGTAAACTTTTTAAAGGAGCTGAACTTCTTCAGCAACAGCATATTTCAATAGAAAATGGATTTATTACAGAAATAGGAACTGAAATTCCTGAAAAAGGAACTGTTATAGATGCCAAAGGAAGTTATGTACACGCTGGTTTTATAGAGCTGCAGATTTATGGCAGTGGGGGCAACCTTTTTTCGGCTTACCCTTCCAAAGAAACGTTACAACAGATGGATGCAGACCTGATCAGTAAGGGAACCACAGGATTTATGGCTTGTGTGGCCACAAATACGATGCAAGTAGTGTATGAGTGCATCGATGCTGCGAAAGCTTATCGTAACGAAGCTCAGGGCTTTTTGGGCCTGCATCTGGAAGGTCCTTATCTGAACCCCAAGCGATTGGGCGCCCATGTGCCGGAATATGTGCACAAAGCAAGCTTAGAGGAAGTTAAAAAACTGGTAGAATATGCAGAAGGCAGCATCCGGGTCATGACCGTTGCAGCGGAACTTCAGGATGTGGCTGTTATTGATTATCTACTGGAGCAGGGTATCATTTTGTCTTTGGGGCATAGCGATGCAAATTTTGAACAGGCTACCGCCGCTTATGATAAAGGTTTCAGGACCACCACACATCTTTTTAATGCAATGCCGCCCATTCACCACCGCTCACCCGGCTTACCTGTCGCTGTATTTAGCCACCCGGCAGCAATGGCCAGCATTATAGCTGATGGGAATCATGTCGACTTTGAAGTCATAAAAATGAGTTATAAGCTGATGAAAGACCGGCTCTTTCTGATCACCGACGCGGTAACCGAATGCGGCATCGGACCTTATCAGCATCAGCTCAGGGGAAATAAATTTACAACCCCAGATGGCACTTTGTCCGGTTCCAGTATTACGATGCTGGAAGCCGTAAAAAATTGTGTGGAATATTGCGAAATTCCTTTGTCTAAGGCACTGGATATGGCATCCCTTCATCCGGCAAGAGTGATTAAAACAGATCATTCTTCAGGGAGTTTGGCCGTTGGTAAAAAGGCAGATTTAATTTTTCTGGATGATGAACTGGCTTTGCAAAAAGTGTTTATTGGCGGAGTTGAACATTTGATCCACAGAAATTAAAACAAATAGCTATTTTTGGCCTCATGAAGTATAAAAGGATCCTATTAAAATTAAGTGGTGAATCGTTGATGGGCGATAAACAGTACGGAATTGATAATGACCGTGTTAGGCAATACGCAGAAGACATAAAAGCGGTTCATGCCCAAGGACTGGAAGTTGCCATTGTCATCGGCGGTGGTAATATATTCAGAGGTTTGAGTGCTGAAAAGTCAGGAATGGACCGGGCTCAGGCAGATTACATGGGTATGCTGGCAACGGTAATCAATAGTATGGCACTTCAGGATGCTTTAGAAAAAGTAGGCTTAAAAACCAGGTTGCTTACGGCCATTAAAATGGAACAAATCTGTGAACCTTTTATACGCAGAAGAGCGGTAAGGCATTTAGAAAAAGGCCGCGTGGTTATTTTCGGTGCAGGAACCGGTAATCCGTATTTTACTACAGATTCTGCAGCTGCCTTAAGAGCCATTGAAATCAAGGCAGATGTGGTGCTCAAAGGCACAAGGGTAGATGGTATTTATACTGCAGACCCGGAAAAAGATGCTTCAGCAACAAAATTTTCTGAAATTTCCTTTAAAGAAGTTTATGCAAAAGGATTAAATGTAATGGACATGACTGCCTTTACCCTTTGCGAAGAAAATGAACTTCCAATTATTGTGTTTGATATGAATAAACCAGGTAACTTTATGAAAATTGCCAGGGGCGAAGAGATCGGAACACTCGTAAAAGGCTGATTTTAAATATTTTTATATTTTTGCACAAACAATACAAATTATGAATGACCTCATAAAGAAACAATTACAAGATGCTCAGGCAACAATGGACAAAGCGATTGCCCATTGCGAATCTGAGCTGACCAAAATTCGCGCGGGAAAGGCTTCTCCGGGTATGCTGGATGGTATTATGGTCGATTACTATGGTAATCCAACGCCGCTTAGTCAGGTAGCAAGCATCAATACACCTGACGCGCGTACTTTAATTATTCAGCCCTGGGAAAAAACTTTATTGACACCTATAGAACGTGCGATCTTAGAGGCCAATATTGGAATTAATCCTCAGAATGACGGGATCGTGATCCGCCTGGTTGTTCCTCCCCTGACCGAAGAGCGTAGGAAGGAACTGGTAAAAAAAGTAAAAGAAGAAGCAGAGCGGGGAAAAATAGCCGTAAGGAATATTCGTAAAGACGCCAATGAGAAAATCAAAAGGCTTAAAGGCGAAGCGGTTTCCGATGATGAAATTAAAACCGGTGAAGGTGAAGTTCAGAAAATTACAGATGCGTACATCATTAAAGTAGATAAACACGCAGAGGTAAAAGAGAAAGACATCATGACGGTATAACCGTACCGATTATAATATGGTTGTAATTAAAAGGGAATATGGCGCAAGCTATATTCCCTTTGTTTATTTTTGAAGCCCGAATCTTTTATATCGCCGGATTTCGGGGAACTAACCATTCGACAAAACAAAATGAAATTATTGCTTCAGTACCTGAAAAAACATCGCTGGGTGGTCGTTCTGGCCCTTTTTCTGGCGTCTATTAATATAGGTTTTTCCCTGTTGGACCCTTATATCACAGGCAGGATCGTAGATCGTTTTATTGAAAAAAAGGATGTTCTTTCCAGAAATGAATTTGTTTGGGGGGTGCTTGGCCTGGTGGGACTTGGTGTTGGGGCTGCTATGGTGTCCAGGATTGCCAAAAATTTCCAGGATTATTTTACCAGTATTATTGTTCAGAAAGTGGGTGCGCAGATGTATGCAGATGGGTTGAAACATTCTTTGGAACTCCCCTACCAGGTATTTGAAGACCAGAGAAGTGGTGAAACACTCGGCATCCTGCAAAAAGTGAGGTTGGACAGTGAGAAATTCATTACCTCTTTTATCAGTATCCTGTTTGTAAGCCTCATCGGGATGGTTTTTGTGATTGTCTACTCTGTAACGGTAAGTTATAAGGTAACCTTGATTTACTTCTCCGCCATACCAGTAATCAGTTTTGTCAGCTGGTTTTTGAGCCGGAAAATCAAAACGATTCAAAGGACTATTGTGGCTGAAACAACAGCCCTTGCAGGTTCTACCACAGAATCCCTCCGGAATATAGAACTCGTGAAAAGCCTTGGTCTTGCCAATCAGGAGATTGAAAGATTAAACAGGACGACTTACAAAATCCTGGGCCTGGAATTGAAAAAGGTTAAATTTGTCCGGAGCATGAGTTTTGTGCAGGGGACAACGGTTAATTTTGTCCGGAGCACAATGGTGGTGGTTTTGCTCATTCTGATCTTTGAAAATACCATTTCTGCCGGGCAGTATTTTTCCTTTTTGTTTTACTCGTTTTTCCTGTTTGGGCCTTTACAGGAACTTGGAAATGTGATCTTGTCCTGGAGGGAAGCTGAAGTTTCCCTGGGGAATTTTAAAAGAATTTTAACCACACCCGTAGACGTGAAACCCGTAAATCCGGTGAAACTGGATAAAATCACTAAACTCTCTTTTTCGGATGTCAACTTTCGCCATTTAACCGGCCGGACAAATGCGCTGAACAACATTAGTTTCAGTACAAGGAACGGAGAGACCATTGCTTTTGTGGGGCCTTCGGGTTCTGGAAAAACAACGCTGGTAAAACTACTGGTCGGTTTGTATCAACCGATGGAGGGCGAGGTTTACTATAATGAAGTTTCAGCCAGGGAAATTGATCTCGACCAGCTCCGTGAAAGGATTGGCTTTGTCACCCAGGATACCCAGTTGTTCTCGGGAACGATCAGGGAGAACCTGCAGTTTGTTCGTCCTGCGGCGACCGATGAAGAATGCATGCGGGTATTGCAGCAA
This sequence comes from Pedobacter nutrimenti, assembly GCF_003208655.1. Taxonomy (GTDB): domain Bacteria; phylum Bacteroidota; class Bacteroidia; order Sphingobacteriales; family Sphingobacteriaceae; genus Pedobacter; species Pedobacter nutrimenti. Next base: position 505,979 of record NZ_QKLU01000002.1, read on the forward strand.
GCGGCTTGTCATAATCTTTTGGCAAGGGCAGATAAAGGTCTGGATACGGTCATTGGCGAAGGTGGGGTAAAGGTATCTGGTGGTGAAAAACAAAGATTATCTATTGCGCGCGCCTTATTGAGGAAACCGGATATCCTGGTTTTTGATGAAGCGACCTCTTCTCTGGATTCCCTCACTGAGGAAGAAATCACTGGAACGATCAGAGAAATTTCAGAGCAAACCAGTCATATGACCATTTTGATCGCCCACAGACTTTCTACCATTCGTCACGCAGACCGGATTTTTGTTTTAGAAAGGGGCCACATTATTGAACAGGGCCGGCATGAAGACCTTTTGGAAGAAAAAGGTTTGTATTTTGCCATGTGGAGACAACAGGTCGGTGAACGTGCAGAACATGTTTAGCAACGGTTTTTTACCCGGTTGTCAGACTTTTCTATCACTAATGTCCTGTAAGGTCAGGCCCAGCAGGCTTTTGGTTTTGGTGTAAGTGATTCCTGCAACCAGTATGGTCATGCAGCCACCAAAAACTACAGCAGGGACAGTCCTCATCAATTTGGCTGTTAGCCCCGACTCAAAAGCTCCGATCTCATTGGAAGAACCGATAAACATGCTGTTTACTGCGGAGACCCTTCCGCGCATTTCATCGGGGGTCAACAGTTGCATAATGGTAGAACGGATCAGCACGCTGACGCTGTCAAAAGCTCCTTCAGCAAACAGAAATACCAGCGTCAGGTAAAAGTTTCTGGAGAGGCCATAGCAGATGATGCTGGTGCCAAAGCCAACCACAGCAATGAGTAGGTTTCTCCAAGGTTTGTTCATCGGGGAAATCCGGGTCATGACAAACATGGTCAATACTGCGCCGGCAGAAGCAGCAGCCCGCATAAAACCCAAACCTTCAGAACCTACTTTAAGAATATCATTGGCGAAAACAGGCAACAGGGCAACTGCTCCACCAAAGAATACAGAAAAAAGGTCGAGGCTCATGGCCCCAAGCATCATTTTGTTTTTAAAAACAAAATGAACACCTTCTTCCAGGCTTTTCATAATGTTTTCTTTCATCTGAAAAACCGGAGGGTGTTTTTTCATAAAGAAAATACAGCTCAAGGCAATGAATAGAAAAAAGAGAATGACAGAGTAGGTAACGGTCACCCCAAAAAAAGCATAAATCATTCCCCCTGTTGCAGGTCCCAGAATAGAAGCTGTCATGTAAGTAGAACTGTTCCAGGTACTGGAATTCGGATAGAGTTTTTTAGGAACAATTTGTCCCATCACAGAGAAGGCCGCCGGGCTGTAAAAACCACGTGCAATTCCAATTCCAAAAACCATTAAATACATGACCGGGACAATATAGCTGACCGGAACGTAGCTGTGCATCTGTGGTAAGGTAACCAGGGTCATGACCAGGGAACAAATAAAAACACTGATGAAAATCTTTAACAGCAATCCCCTTTTCTCAGATTTATCTGCAACATAACCACCATATAGCGCAATTCCAATAGAGGGGATGGCTTCACATAAGCCAATCAGGCCAAGTGCCAGCGGATCTTTTGTTAAATGATAAATATGAAAACCGATAATGACGGCCTGCATCTGATAGGCAAAGGTGAAAAAGAAGCGCATGCCCATATAGGACCTGAATTCCCTGAACCGCAAGGCGGCATAGGGGTCCTGTTTATCTGCAATCTGGGAGTCTTTCAATATGGAAATTTTGTAAACAAATGTAGTTCCCGAAAAATTAAAGAACAATCATTTAAATGTAAGAAACGGTTTGAAAATGAAATCAAACAGTTTCTTACATTTTAAAAAGCATTTAGCGGACCACCTTTTGGTAGAAAGCTTCGTAGGCCTCCCTGAGGTCGGGAGCCTGGTTAATGGCTGCTGAAACAGCGACGCCAAATATCCCGGTTTGCATCAGGTCCTCCACATCATCCAGTTGTATCCCTCCCACGGCAAGCACCGGTAATTCCAGGTCAAGACTTTTTAGCACTTCTACAGCCTTATGGTAACCTTCCAGTCCAAGCAGAGCGGCGTTATTAGGTTTTGTAGTTGTAGTACTAAAAGGGCCAAATCCGGCGTAATCAACGCCTTCTTTATACAAGCGGATTAAACCTTCAATGGTATTGGAAGAACCACCAAGGGTAAACGCTTCTCCAAGCTGCCTGCGCAGGGCGATAAAATCGGCCTGCATATCTTCGATATGGAAACCTTGTATATCAGCTTTGTCTTTCAGGTTGATGTGATCAGTAACGATCAACGTTGCGCCCCAATCATCACAAATTTCTGCAATGCGGTGAATGTCTTTTAATAATTCGTCCTCATTTTTGCTCAGGCACCTGTATTGTATCCATTTTGCCCCGGCGCTGCAAGCCACCTCAACTTGTTGGATGTGGCTGAGCCCAGGAATATCATGGGTTATAAACTGTAATTTTTCTATAAATTTTTTCACCGGACTAAGATCTAAAATTTAAGACTTAAAGAAAGCAGAAAATTTGTTCCTGCTTGTGGAAAATAAAAATTTTCTGTGGTGGTTGTACCCTGGTACATAGAGCTGTAGGTATAACCATTGCTTTCATATTTTCTGTTGAAAATATTATTGACCAATAGGCCCAGGTTAATGTTTTTAATACCCAGTGCCGTAAAATCATAAGCCGTCCGAAGGTTACTGACAAAATAACCTTTAAGTTTTCTGGACTCATTTTGTGTATTGTCCATATACTGTTTGCTTACATATTTGTTTTGAAAACCAATGGCAAAACCACTGATGGGTTTGTACACCAGCTCTGCGAACAGAACGGCTGCAGGTGAAAAGGAAATATCCGGAGCAGCATAATTTGTAGTGACAGTTCTGGTGATGTCTCCGTTGTCATTGTATTCATATACATAATCCAGATAATTTTTGATTTTATTGCGGCTCAGTGCAGCATTTGCATTAAGGGCAAATTGTCTGCTGATCAAATAAGAAGCATCCAGTTCTATCCCTAAACGATAGCTTTTAGGAACATTCTGACGGATGGATTCACCAACGTCATTCAATGCTCCGGTAAGGACCAGCTGGTCTTTGTAGAACATGCCATAAGCATTTAGTCCGGCAGTCAGTTTGCCCGTCTTTATGCGATAACCTGCTTCAAAGTCATTCAGGCGTTCAGATTTAGGAAAAGTTCCGTTAACGGCATTGACATAGTCATCGCGGTTGGGTTCTTTGTTGGCCACGCTAAAGGAAGCATAGACATTACTTTCAGTACTGATAAAATAAGTCAGTCCGATTTTGGGATTAAAGAAATTGAGCTGATCTGTAATGTTCAGGAAATTTAGGTTTTTCTCTGTCCCCAGGATGCTATAGTCCAGCCGGCGGTATTGAAGATCCGCAAACAGGCTTAAATTTTCAAGTGGACTGTAGAGCACTTTTCCGAAAACATTAAAATCCGATTTTTTTCCTGTATTGTCGTAATAATGATCCCCGTATTTCCCGTTGGAAGCGTATTGGGCCCAGATGATCTCTCCAAAGTGTTTGCCATCATATTTATTGTAAGCGCCCCCAAGGGTAAAGTTCAAATTGGACTGGGGCTGGTAAGTAAAGTTATACGTAAGACCATAAAATTTGTTGTCCAGCCATCTTCTGCGGATCAGGTCTGTTTTTTTAAGCCAGGCACCGTTGACATTCACACTGTCCAGACCATAGTTTGCAAACTTTTGTCCGGTCTTAAATTCTTCATAATAGCCCTTTCCTTCCGTGTAGTGCAAGGCGCCATTAAAGGAGAATTTGTCGTTAAACTGTCTTGCATACAAGAGCTGATAATGGTTTTGCCAGTAATTGTCGGTCTGGTCCTTATAGGTAAAGGAATTATAGGTCCTGCTGGATGAATTCAGCAGATTGGCTGCATCGGCATCACTCAGGTAATTTCGGGCGATATAAGCCTTCATGCCTTCCACATCGCCATTTAACCTCGATTCAGGAACACCATTCCAGGCCTGATAGGTTTTTTCAGAACCCCCGAAAACATTCAGACGAAGCAAATCTTTTTTGCCCTGATAAGCTCCGGACAGAAAAAATGATTTCAGGTTGGAGGCAGCACGGTCAATAAAACCATCGGACTTAATTCTTGACAAGCGGCCGTCAAAGCTCCATTTGTTGTCAATAAGCCCAGTTCCAACCTTAACGGTATTTTTTAAAGTATTAAAAGACCCAAAACTATTATTGAGTTCTGCGTAGGCCAGCTTTGCGGGGGCAGAGGTTTGTACATTTAAGCTTCCGCCGAAAGCACCGGCACCGTTTGTAGAAGTACCCACTCCGCGTTGAATTTGAATGTTATCTACTGAAGAGGCAAAGTCGGGCATGTTCACCCAGAAAGTACCCTGACTTTCACTGTCATTATAAGGGATACCGTTCAGGGTCACGTTCACCCTGGTGGCGTCACTGCCGCGAATCCGGATACCGGTATACCCTACGCCTGCTCCGGCGTCGGAGGTCACCACCACACCAGGTGTATTGTTCAGGATAAAGGGAAGGTCCTGTCCGAAATTTGCCTCCTGTATCGCTTCCTTATCCAGATTTTTATAGGTAGTGGCCGATTTTTCACCTGCCCGGGTCGATCTGACAATCACTTCATCTGCGAGAAAGGAAGATTGCTGCAGGTTGAAGTCCAGCCGCTGGTCGGCGGACAGCTGAAAAGTCTTCTCGGTACTTTGATAACCGATAAAACTAATCACCAGTGTGTATTTGCCCGCTTTGATGTTTTTTAGTTCATAAGCACCCTGTTGGTTCGCGGTTGTGCCCATATTAAGGCCTTTCAACCTGATGCTGGCACCGGGTAAAGGCTTTTGATTTTCCGTAATGTTTCCTGAAAGGTTAAATTGTGCTTTTGAACATAAAGGAAAGAGCAGCACTGCAAATGCCGCCATTAATAATTTTTTCAATTTTTACTGTTTTCTTAGTTAAACCTTCTGTTAGCAGGGGTACTGACTTCTAGTTAAACTCCATAACTCCAATCCCTACGCCGGCATTATCCGGATCAGGTGCATACATCTGTTTGTTCAGAGATGTAATGGGTATGATCTCAGCCCGTTTTTGTGTTTTTTACAAAACAAGGCACCCCTTTTGATAAGACAAAGGTATTAAATTTCTTTGATAAGAAAATCTTCAACGGCTTTTACTGCATTTTTAAAACGGTTTTCCAGTCCGTTAACCACCACATAGTTTGCGCCTAGGGCCCGAAGTTCATGGTGCCAGATCCCCATAAAGTGTTCCCGTAAATGAGGGAAGTCACGGAGCGGGTCTTCCTGCCAGGGCAGGTCAATGTCCATTAAAAGATATAGGTCATAGGGACGTTTGGGCAAGGCATCCAAAACCATCTGTGGGGTCTGGCCCAGCATTTGGTCGCTCCAGATCTTAACCGTCAGAAAAGTGGTGTCGCAAAAGATAAACCCTTTTTCTGCATTGGCCAATACAGATTCTTCCAGTGCAATTTGTCCATGAAACATATTGATCTCGTCTTGCAAGGTGCAGTCTGCAGTAAGTGCCGCGCAATAATAGCGGGCATATTCTGGTACCCAGGCGGTCTGGTAATGACGGGCAAGCTGTTGGGTAATGGTCGATTTTCCTGTGCTCTCCGGGCCAACGACAGCGATCTTTTTAATGGCTTTGTTCACGATAAGTTTTCCTCCAGTCCAGATAGCCTATAAAGGCCAGGATAATTAATACAAAATACAATACGGCGGTTAAGGATAAATGCTTGTGAATATACAAAGGAACATAGCAAAGGTCCACAATGATCCATAATATCCAGTTTTGCAAAATTTTCCGACTCAACATCAGTTGAGCAGCAAAACTCATTGCGGTACAGAAGCCGTCTATATAGGGAACATCTGTATCTGTATAGGTCTTGAGAAACAAACCCAGTAAAATGGTCAGGACAAGTACCCCGGCTACAATATAGAGCCATTGTGCTGCTGCGATGCTTTCCACAGGTTTATCGTTTGTACTTTTCTTTTTTAACCAGAAATACCAGCCATAAATGGCCGTGGCCAGAAAATAAAACTGAAGTACAGTATCTCCGTACAATTTGCTTTCATAAAAAACAATACTGTAGGCAAGGACGCTGATGATCGATACCGGCCAACTCCATATGTTTTCTTTTGCGGCAAGATAAATACAAATAAAACCGCTGATGGTGCCTGTCCATTCCAGCCAGCTGGTGTGTTGGAACTGCGTCAGAATAGACTGATAAAATGGAATATCCAGTAAAAGCATGGTCAAATGTAACCAACCGGATTTATTTTCAGGCGTCAAATTTTAAAACTGACGCTTTTCTGTAAAAAAAATCCGGCAGAGAAGGACTCTCATGCCGGATAATAAACCAAACAAACTATTTATGAAGAATACCCTCATACAAAAATTGCAGAGGATGCTTTTAATCTTGGGTTTCAAATAACTATTTAAGAAACGGGATATGTAAACTTGTAGTACAAGTCCTGCACCATTATTGATGGATTTGCTGTTTCGTGACGTTCCCGTGACTACAGAGGCTTATAAATGCGCCATGGCTTTCAATTGAATCCGTTTTGGAGGCCTGCTGATCTGTCTCAAAATCCAGACATCTTCTTCGGAGAAAAGAATTCAAACTGCATCCGGATTCCTTTTATGAGCCGGGTAGCGGATAAAATCTCGTTTTAAAATTTGGTATGCGATATGTAATGCTGATCTTTAGGAAAACTAAACCGGATGAATCCGGCAAAAGAATAAACAGATGAAAACTTTAAAAACAACCATAGCCGGACTTACGGTGATCTCATTAACCCTGTTTGCTTTTACCCAGATCAAAAAAGGGGGAATCAGAGGACGGATTACACCGGTAGAAGGTGTACAGGAGATACAGGTTATTTCTGGAAAGGATACCTTAAGGCTTGCAGCGGGGAACGGAAATTTTCAGTTCAATAATCTTAAAGCAGGGACCTATAAGGTCTGGATTAAAACAAATTTGCCTTATAAAGAATATACATTGCAAGAAGTACCTGTCATCGACAGTGCTACTACAGACATCGGACAGATTAAGCTGTTGCAGAACTAAGTCTATTGCCGCTTTGGCGCAGATATTTTGGTCTGGAAGCTATAATCTTAGTTTTTTAAAAAAGCTGTCATTTATATGCGTTAAAAGCGTAACTTTGCATCCCGACAGAACAGTCGGGATCTTTCTTTCAGCATAGAAAATCTCGAGCGCTAAATTTTAAAGCCAATATGCCAAAAGACACCTCCATTCGCTCAGTATTGATTATCGGATCCGGACCAATTATTATTGGCCAGGCCTGTGAATTTGATTATTCAGGATCCCAAGCGGCCTTATCATTAAAGGAAGAAGGAATTGAAGTTTCCATCATCAATTCCAATCCTGCAACAATTATGACCGATAAGGTTATTGCAGACCATGTTTACCTGCGTCCGCTGACCGTTGATTCTATTGAAGAAATTTTAATAGAACAAAAAATAGATGCCGTACTGCCTACTATGGGTGGACAAACGGCGCTAAACCTTTGCAAAGAGGCGGAAGAACGGGGCGTATGGGAGAAACATGGCGTTAAGGTAATCGGGGTTGACGTTGCCGCGATAGAAAAGACAGAAAACAGGGAAGCCTTCAGGCAGCTCATGGTTGACATAGGAATTGGCGTAGCCAAATCCAAAATTGCCAACTCTTTTCTGGAAGGAAAAGAAGCTGCTCAGGAAATCGGCTATCCCCTGGTTATTCGTCCGTCCTATACCTTAGGCGGTTCAGGCGGGGGCTTTGTCCATAAAAAAGAAGAATTTGACCATGCTTTAAAACGCGGTCTGGAAGCTTCACCAACGCATGAAGTATTGGTAGAGCAGGCGGTTTTAGGCTGGAAAGAATATGAACTCGAGTTGCTCAGGGACAGCAATGATAATGTCATTATCATTTGCTCCATCGAGAATTTTGACCCGATGGGTATCCATACCGGTGATTCGATTACAGTTGCACCAGCCATGACCTTATCCGATCGTTGCTATCAGGACATGCGCAACCAGGCCATCCGTATGATGCGTGCAATTGGAAATTTTGCCGGAGGCTGTAATGTTCAGTTCTCTGTCAATCCGGATAATGACGAGATCATTGCAATCGAAATCAACCCAAGAGTTTCCCGCTCCTCTGCCCTGGCCAGCAAGGCCACAGGTTATCCGATTGCCAAAATTGCTTCTAAACTGGCCATAGGCTATAACCTGGATGAAATAGAAAACCAGATTACCAAAACCACTTCTGCTTATTTTGAGCCGACCCTGGATTATGTGATTGTAAAGATCCCGCGTTGGAACTTTGACAAATTTAAAGGTGCGAATATGGAACTGGGCCTGCAGATGAAATCTGTTGGTGAGGTTATGGGTATCGGAAGGAGTTTTATAGAAGCTTTACAGAAAGCCTGTCAGAGTTTGGAAATCGGAAGAGCCGGATTGGGTGCTGATGGTAAACACAACCGCAGTATTGAGGAGATTATGTATGGTTTGGAACATGCAAGCTGGAACAGGTTATTCCTGATTAAAGATGCGATGAGCATGGGGGTTCCACTGGAGTCTATCCGTAAAGTAACGCGCATAGATAAATGGTTCCTTACCCAGATACAGGAACTGGTACAACTGGAGACAGAATTAAAAAGATATTCATTAAACAATATACCAAAAGACTTCTTCTTTACCCTGAAGCAAAAAGGGTTCTCTGATGTGCAGATTGCTTATTTGTTGGGGAATGTTACAGAAGATGAGGTGTATGAGCGCAGAACTTCTTTGGGCATCAGAAGGGTATACAAAATGGTAGATACCTGTGCCGCTGAATTTGCCGCCCAGACGCCTTATTATTATTCAACTTTTGAAGAAGAAAACGAGTCCGTTGTCTCTGACAAGAAGAAAATTATTGTACTGGGCTCCGGACCAAACCGTATAGGACAGGGAATTGAATTTGATTATTCCTGTGTTCATGGCTTACTGGCGGCAAAAGAAACAGGTTTTGAGGCCATCATGATTAACTGTAATCCTGAAACGGTTTCAACAGATTTTAACATGGCCAACAAGTTATATTTCGAGCCGGTTTACTGGGAGCATGTACGGGAAATCATTGAACTGGAAAAACCAGTTGGTGTAATTGTACAATTGGGTGGTCAGACGGCACTTAAAATGGCCGAGAAACTGCATGAAAATGGCATCCGTATTATTGGAACAGCCTATAACGATATGGATGTTGCCGAAGACAGGGGACGTTTCTCTGACCTTTTAAAAGAACTGGACATTCCTTATCCTAAATATGGGGTTGCCGAAAACGCGGAAGAAGCTATTGTGGTTGCCAATGAGGTAGGTTATCCTGTTCTGGTGCGCCCAAGCTATGTATTGGGTGGTCAGGGCATGAGCATTGTCATCAATGATGAAGACCTGGAAAAAGCAGTCGTAAAACTTTTAGGTGATTTGCCTGGAAACAGGGTATTGATTGATCACTTCCTGGACAGGGCAGAAGAAACAGAGTCAGATTCCATTTGTGACGGTGAGGATGTACATATTATTGGCCTGATGGAGCATATTGAGCCAGCAGGAATCCATTCAGGAGATTCAAGTGCGGTGTTGCCGCCTTTCAGTCTTTCCGATAAAGTAATCGCGGATATGGAAGCTTATTCCAAAAAGATTGCAAAAGCTTTAAATGTGGTTGGACTGCTGAACATACAGTTTGCGGTAAAAGACGATAAAGTATATGTGATTGAGGCCAACCCAAGGGCTTCCCGTACCGTACCTTTCATTGCAAAGGCTTATGATGTGCCTTATATCAATATTGCAGCTAAAATTATGCTGGGCGTGAATAAACTTAAAGATTTTAAAATAGAACGCAAGCTGGATGGATATGCAATCAAAGAACCAGTGTTCTCTTATGACAAATTTCCGGAGGTGCCAAAAGAACTGGGGCCGGAAATGAAGTCTACCGGAGAGTCTATCCGTTTTATTAAAAACCTGGAAGATCCATATTTCAGAAAGCTCTATAAAGACAAGTCGATGTACTTAAGTAAATAATCAGAAAGTCTCCGGAAGGGGACTTTTTTTATGCCTTTGCTTAGATTAGGCCCTTAAATAAAAAACCCTCGCTATCTTTCGGTAGCGAGGATAATCATCCCTATTGTTACGTTAAAACCCATTACTGGATCAGAACTGTAATGATATATTCAAAGGGAATACCAAAAATAAAATGCAGGTGGTTTTGGTGTAAGTTATTGGTTATGAGTGTGTTTTTTTATTTATTAAAATTTGTCCGATTTTGTATATGGGGAATAAAAACCCCTTCTTGTGGAAATTGGGCAAGAAAATTCAACACAAACCGGTTAATGGCTTACCCAAATAATGCCGTAAAAACGTCTTCAATTTTACTTACACCAATAATTTCAAGGCTATATTTTTCTTTAGTCAGACCTTTCATATTATATCTGGAAACAAAGATTCTTTCAAAACCAAGCTTATCTGCTTCAGAGATCCGCTGGTCTATACGATTCACAGCCCTGATTTCCCCGGAAAGCCCGACCTCTGCAGCGAAGCATATTTTTGAGGAAACAGAAATGTCCTCATGTGAGGAAATAATCGCAACCAGGACAGCTAGGTCAATGGCGGGATCTTCTACCTTAATTCCCCCGGCTATATTTAAAAACACATCACGGGTGCTTAGTCTGAAACCGCAACGCTTTTCCAGAACGGCAAGCAGCATGTTCATCCTGCGGGTATCAAATCCGGTGGCCGAGCGTTGGGGTGTTCCGTATGCGGCAACACTAACTAATGCCTGAGTTTCAATGAGCATTGGCCTTGCGCCTTCCAATGTAGCGGAAATAGCGATGCCACTCAGTTCTTCATCCCGTTGGGACAGCAGAATCTCAGAAGGATTGGTGACTTCCCGAAGGCCATTGCCGTTCATGGCATAAATGCCGAGCTCGGCAGCAGCTCCAAAACGATTTTTAATGGAGCGCAGTATACGGTAAATATGGTGTCTGTCTCCTTCAAACTGGAGCACGGTGTCGACCATATGTTCCAATATTTTTGGCCCTGCTATGGCCCCGTCTTTGGTAATATGGCCGATAAGAAATACCGGAGTATTGGTTTCCTTGGCAAATCTGAGCAGCTCTGCAGTGCATTCACGTACTTGTGAAACACTGCCAGGAGTGGATTCAATTTGCGAAGAATGCAGTGTTTGAATAGAATCAACAATAACCAGCTCCGGGTCAAGCTGCTGGATTTGTTTGAATATATTCTGAGTAGAGGTTTCAGTCAGGATGTAACATTCTGCTTTAGGGCTGGTTGTAATGCGTTCTGCGCGCATCTTTATCTGTTGTTCGCTCTCTTCTCCCGAAATATATAAAATACGTTTCTGTGTCATGTTTAGGGCAAGCTGAAGCATTAAGGTTGATTTACCAATGCCGGGCTCTCCTCCAATCAAGGTAACCGAACCGGTAACGAGTCCTCCGCCGAGTACCCTGTCCAGTTCCTGATCGCCGGTAGGTATCCGGGTTTCCATTGATGATTCAATGTTTTCAACCTTATTGGGCTTATTGGACCGTTGCGAACCCGGGGTCGTTTTCCAGGCCGGTACACTTGAGCTTTGTTTCTCTACGAGTTCTTCAACAAAGGTGTTCCACTGGTTACAGGAAGGACATTTACCCAGCCATTTTGCAGATTCATAGCCGCAATTCTGACAAAAATATGCAGATTTAGTTTTAGCCAATTTGAAGGAATTTAAGAAACACAAACTTAAGGCTTAATTTTGAATTCAGACGAAAAGCCGGATAAATGAATAAGCCTGATTTTGATTAAAAACCAGGCTTATCCTTAAATGTTTTCAACAGGAGTTATAACTTTATTTCTTCGTCTTTAGCACTTAAGAAATGAAACTCTGTCAGGTTGTAGGAAGCTACAGCCTTAATTTTAATACGTTGGCCAAATTTGAAGAACCATTTCCATTGCAGGGATATAAATCCTTTTTTGATATAGGCTTCAATATAAGGGTGTACGCAAAGCGTAATGTTTTTCTCGTTTTGTTCCTGAAGAATATAAGTGAGGTTATTCTCAATATCATCCATCAGCACAATACTTGCTTTGATCTCTCCGGTACCATCACAGGTTGGACACTTTTCGCTGGTTACAATATTCATTTCCGGACGCACACGCTGACGTGTGATCTGTACCAGACCGAATTTGCTTGGCGGCAGAATGGTGTGTTTGGCGCGGTCGAGTTGCATCAGCTCTCTGAGGTAGTCAAAAAGCATTTTACGGTTAACCGGTTTGTGCATATCGATAAAGTCGATGACCACAATACCTCCCATATCCCGAAGACGTAACTGCCGGGCAATTTCCTTTGCTGCTTCTTTGTTTACCTGAAGGGCATTTTCTTCCTGATTCTCTTTACTTGCCGTTCTGTTGCCACTGTTGACATCAATCACATGTAAAGCCTCCGTATGCTCTACAACCAGGTAAGCACCTCCGGCAAGATTTACCGTTTTGCCGAATCCGTTTTTGATTTGTTTATCCAAACCGAAATGTTCAAAGATCGGCTCTTTTTGTTTGTAATGTTTTACGATTTTCTCCATTTCAGGAGAGATCTCGTGAACATAAGAACGGATGTCCTCATATACACCGTGGTCGTTCACATAAACATTGGTGAAATCAGTACTTAAAATATCCCTGATCAGGGTAGAAGTACGGTCCATTTCACCCCAAACCCGTTTGGAAGGTTCTGCATCGGGTAACTTTTTAATAAAATTTTCCCATTTGGCAACAGAGTCCAGAAGGTCTTTCTGTAATTCTGCGACACCTTTTCCTTCAGATACTGTTCTGATGATGACACCAAAATTCTTAGGCTTAATACTTTCGATAATCTTTTTTAAACGATTACGTTCTGTATTGCTTTTGATCTTCTTGGAGATGGAAATCACATTAGAGAAGGGGACCAATACAATATAGCGGCCAGCTATAGAGAGGTCGGAACTTAAGCGGGGACCTTTGGTTGAAATAGGCTCTTTAGCTATTTGAACAGGTATGACCATGTTTTTGGTAACCACATCAGATATCTTTCCGGCCTTATTGATATCGGCCTCTAGTTTAAAGTTATCTAATAACGTTCCATTAACAGAGCCATTACGCTTAATTTTTGTAAGCTTTATTAAAGATTGTACTTGCGGACCCAGATCAAAATAATGCAGGAACGCATCTTTCTCATAACCCACATCAACAAACGCAGCATTTAGGCCGGGCATAATTTTCTTTATACGGCCTAAATAGATGTCGCCAACAGCATAGTTGTTGTTGATGTGTTCTTTATGAAGTTCTACAAGTTGTTTGTCTTCAATTAAAGCTATGGTTACTCCCGTAGGAGATGAATCGATAATTAATTCCTTTACCAAAAGCTATAGATTTTAAGGCAAAATAATGCCTTATTAACACATGGACTGATACGAAAAACGCTATAAACAAACAAATATACGCTGAGAATTACAGCGTATATTTATCCGTTTATACATGAACATGAAGAAACTATTTTTTCTTATGTCTGTTTTTTCTTAAGCGTTTTTTACGTTTGTGCGTAGCCATTTTATGTCTTTTTCTTTTTTTACCACTTGGCATAATCTTGAAATTTTAATATTTTTTATAAATCTGTTTATTAACTCTTATTTACTTAATTCTGCAACCTTCTTATCAATAAACTTAGATAAGGTTGGATTTGCAGCAAGCTTTTTACTGTTTAAATAAGCTGCAATAGCTTCTTTGTTTTTGCCTAAACTTTCATAAGCGGTTGCTAAATAAAAGTAGGCATCCGGTGAAGGTTTTTTAGCAATAATGTCATTGAATCTAACAATCGCTTTATCAAACTGTCCGGATTTGATGGCAAAAGTACCCAGGCTCATATTCGCTTTCAGGTTCGAAGGGTCTTTTTTAACGACTTCGAGTAACATTGCGATCCCTTTCATCGGCATACCCATTCCGTTAACAATGGTAATGCCCAGACCAGTTTTCGCATCTGCATTTGCAGAGTCAATAGCCATTGCATTGGTGTAAGCCATATTGGCTTTTTGCAATAATAATGGCTGCATTAGGCTGTCCCTGCTCGAATCAAAAGCTTTCATGAACCGTCCGCCAGTATTGAGCCAGCTTTGAAGGCTTTTTTGCTGTTTGGAAATAATTTCCAGGTACAAGGCACTTGGCACGGTTTGTTCCACATCGTCCCACTTTTGAGCGAGCTGTGCCGCTACAGCAGCTTTATCACCTTCCGGGGCGCTTTTATAAGCGTTTTCCAGTTTGGTGATCTCAGCAGCAAGGCTGGGATTGATTAGGTTCTTGCCTGTGGCCGATACTTCTTGTAAATTGATATCCTGAGCTGTATTTGACGTGAGCTGTCCAGCGGCAGGAGTAGCTGGGCTTTCCTGCTTTGGCTTCACAAGACCTTTAATATCCCTGGTAAACAGAAATGCAATCAGAAGCAGAACTGCTCCTATTGTGATTACTTGTTTAGTCCGGATACTGTTTGTCATAGGATTAAGCTTCTACGCTAATTTTTTTTGAGTTGTTTTTCACTTTATCAACAAATACTTTTGCTGGTTTAAAGCTTGGAACAAAATGCTCAGGGATAATAATTGCTGTATTTTTAGATATGTTCCTTGCAGTTTTTTGTGCTCTCTTTTTAACAACAAAACTTCCAAAACCTCTTACATATACATTTTCGCCACCGATCATACTGTTTTTGATCACTTTGAAAAATGCTTCTACGGTTTCCTGTACATCTACTTTTTCAATTCCTGTCTTTGTTGATATTTCTGAAATAATATCTGCCTTAGTCATATTTTCTATTATTAAATTATTGTGTGTTAAATATTATAAGTGTTTTGGGGTTGCAAAAGTATTGCTTTTTAATGAGATAGGAAAATAAAAGATAATTTATTTGCTTAGTATTCCATCAGAGAATTGCAAGTTTTGCAAAAAACAGTCAGATACAACGTATTTTTGGGCATATGAATTTTCAGAAAGAAATCGAAAAGTGGTACGAAATACATAAAAGGGACCTGCCCTGGAGGCATACCAGAGACGCTTATGTGATCTGGTTGTCTGAAATTATCCTGCAACAAACCAGGGTAGAACAAGGACTTCCTTATTTTAAAAGATTTCTTGAAGCTTATCCTTCGGTTAAGGACTTTGCGGCTGCTGATGAGCAGCAGGTCCTCAAATTGTGGCAGGGGCTGGGTTATTATTCCAGAGGAAGAAATATGCTCTTTACAGCCAGGGAAGTGGAAAAATACCACGAAGGCTGTTTTCCGGTGCAGTATGAAGAACTCATTAAGCTAAAAGGGATCGGCGAATATACGGCTGCAGCGATCTCTTCTTTTTCCAGCGGAGAGGCCAGAGCTGTTTTGGATGGAAATGTTTTTCGCGTTTTATCCAGATATTTCGGGATAGATACGCCTATTAATAGTTCTGAGGGTAAAAAAGAGTTTACAGCGCTGGCCCAGGAGTTATTGAAAGGACAGAATGCGATGGTTTATAACCAGGCGATTATGGAGTTTGGGGCATTACAATGCAAGCCAAAATCTCCCGATTGTATAGTTTGTCCTTTACAGGAAAGCTGTTACGCTTTGCGACACAAAAGGGTGAATGATTTACCTGTTAAGCTGAAAAAACTTGTTAAAAGAAATAGATATTTTAATTATTTCATCTTGAAACAGGGAGAGAAGATATTAGTGAATAAAAGAGGGGAAGGAGATATCTGGCAGCATTTATATGATTTTCCTTTACTGGAAACCTTATCAGAGCATGAACTTTTTAACCAGGACCTGGACCAGCAAATCAGAAATGCCTATGGAAAAGATGTCCTGATCAGATCTTTAATGGCTACAAAACATGTGTTGACACACCAAATTATATATGTTCAATTTTTTGCTTTAGATAATTATATCATTAACTTTAATAGTGGCGCAGACATAAAATGGGTGAGCAGAGCGGAACTAGATGAATTGCCCCAACCTAAAGTGATCGCCGGTTTTATAAATGCTAAATTAACCAAATAATATTTAAGCTCATGTCAGGTATTAACAAAGTAATTCTGGTCGGACATTTAGGTAAGGATCCTGAAGTTCGTCATTTAGATGGTGGTGTAACCGTAGCCAGTTTTCCTCTGGCAACTTCGGAAACGTATAACAAAGATGGAAAAAGAGTCGAGCAAACCGAATGGCATAATATCGTTTTATGGAGGGGTTTGGCCGAGGTGGCTTCCAAATATCTTCAGAAGGGGAAGTTGGTCTATATAGAAGGAAAGTTAAGAACCAGGTCTTTTGAAGACAGGGAGAAAATCAAAAAATATGTAACAGAGGTTGTGGCCGAAAATTTCACCATTCTGGGAAGGAAGAGTGACTTTGAGGCTGCTCCGGTACCCGCGACAAATCAGGCCGCAGCACCTAAGCATGAGGATGATTTTTTAGATGTGGATGGCGTTTCGGGAGATCTTCCTTTTTGACGTTTCCGGTCATCCTATAAAAAAGGGCCCGGAAAATTTTCCGGGCCCTTTTTTATAGGAACATATTCAGATTTTATTTGTCCGTTATTTTGGTGTAGTAAACGTTCAATTTTATTCTGTTGTTGGTGTTTTTAAACGCACCAATGACCGATCTGGTTGCGGTGGCGAGTGAGGGTCCGAAACTAAATTCTGTTGGGGAAATCGGACACAGGAAAGTTCCATAATCAGTTGTTTTTCCGTCGTACAAATCCTGAATGTAACTGGTCACCTGGAAAACGTATCTTTTATTGGTGGTGTCGTAAAAACCACCAAATTGACTAATGTCCTGCACGGCCCTGGGATCTGTAGCCGATGTAACGGTGGAAACGCTTGCGTCAGGAAGAACAGTCCTTTGACCAGCAATATCGTATCTGTACAGGGTGATCCGGTCTGCAGGAGTCAGTGGAGCAACATCTGTTCCTGAACTTAGTTCAACAACCAGTTCAGCTTTATTAATGATGATTCTTGAGCCGCCAAGGTCTGATTTGAATTTTTGAAGGTAAGGAAAGCTTATTTTTGTTTTTAAGCCTGCCAGCCCCTGAAGATAATTTGTAGGGTATTGTTTGTTGGTGGCGTCATTAAGTTGTGTATTTACACTGGCTGACCAGGTGTGCTGGATAGTTGCTGAGATTGGCCCGTTTACCTTTTGAACCGGGAAAGCAGCAAGAACAGTGTCTATTGCTGTTGCTGTTGTGGCATTCTGTCTTTTATAATAGATTTCCAGATTGGCAGCCGTTGAGGCCATATCAAAAAACATAATCCCTCCTTTACCACCTGAAGCAGATGCGGTAACATACAAGCCTTTAAATGCATTATTGAAACTGGCATTGTTGAGCAGTTGGGCCGGGCTATATTTTAAAACGCCTGAAGGACCGCTGATAAAAGCGTTGTTTAGTTTGATTCTCAGTTGTTTAACGGATTTTAGGGTGCCCGCTTTACCAGGTACAATATCGGTAACCATAAATGCAGTTGTCGGTTTAATCTTGCCACTGAAAGTTCCCTGAGACGTAGTATTGTAATCCCACACTTTATTGCTCAAAAATGAAGGTTCGGCAAGGATGTTCTTATTCAGCTGATAGACATTGACCGTATAGTTCGTAGAAATGGTATCCCCGTAAAATGCAAGCAGGTTGTTGTAGCCCGAAGGTTGCGCAGCATAAGGGAGCGTCAAAACGACGGAATCGACAGTGGCATTCGTGCCAAAGCTGTATGCAGCACTTGGAAGATTAACACTCATGGCCAGGCTTGCCTGTGAAGTTCCGATCAGGTCATCAGTAAGAAAGCCCAGAGGATATCTGACCAGGGAGCTTCCAAGAACCGGGTCATCTGTCACCGTTTTTGCATTAACAGTTAAGGTGTCTACCAAGCTTCCCTGGATGGCGTTATTCGGATCCAGGTTCAGTCCTAGCGTGTTGGACTTATTACAGGCCGAAAAAAGAAAAAGACTTATCAACAAGGTCAATAAGTCTAGTTTTGAAAATTTCATATTTAAATTAATAATACCGTTATGCTATTGAAACCATTTCTTCATTCGATATCTCCTCATAAAGTGAATAGAAGTTGTCGAAATTTTCGGTTAAATTAAAAGCTAAAGTTGGCTTATTAGAATCTTTAACAAATTTTAACACATTGCTGTCAATATTTTCATCGGCAAGTACAACTGCATCCGAGTAAGAAACTGCACCCATGTGCAAGGTACAGCAATCTGCTTTTTCAAACATTTTAGTGTCCTCGGTTGTCATGGAATTCATCACTGCCTTTTTGTACAGATCTGTGTTTAAGGTTTCGTTAAAACAATTCTCATATATAGAATAAACCACTTTTGCATTTTTAAAAGTCGGATCGTTTTTATAGGTTGTTTTAATATAAGCAGGAACAAGGGCAGTCATCCAGCCGTGACAATGGACTATATCAGGAGCCCAGCCTAGTTTTTTAACAGTTTCCAATGCGCCTTTACAGAAAAAGATGGTTCTCTCATCGTTGTCCGCATAAAATTTGTTCTCTTTATCCCTGAAAACATATTTGCGCTGGAAATAATCTTCGTTATCCAGAAAATAGACCTGCATGCGTGCGGCGGGTATAGAGGCTACTTTGATGATCAGTGGATTGTCGTTATCATCAATAATAATGTTCATTCCCGATAAACGAATGACTTCATGCAATCTGTTCCTTCTTTCATTAATGTTTCCGAACCTGGGCATTAAAATGCGGATTTCAAATCCTTTTTCCTGCATCGCCTGAGGTAGTTGACGGGTGATTTCTGAAATTTTAGTGAGTTCGAGGAAAGGCGACATCTCGTGTGTAACAATCAGTAGCTTCGTTTTTGCCATCTCCATATTCGTAAATAAAAAATTATGTTAAAGAAAAGATAATCAAGGGGCAAAGGTAATCAAAATAATAATATTTATCAAGTTGTTACGCAAGTTGTTTTGTTAAGAATAGATAAATAACCAACTTTGGTGCCTGAAACTTTAAAGATAGGTTTGAAAATAATAAATACGATAGCAGCATTAAAAATGCTGCTCGAGCCATTGAAAGCGGCTGGGCAAAAAATAGCATTGGTTCCAACAATGGGCGCATTGCACAAAGGGCACGTTTCCCTGATCGACATGGCAAAAGAACAGGCAGATCAGGTGGTTTGCAGTATTTTTGTAAACCCTACACAATTTACAGATCCGAAGGATCTTGAAAAATATCCCCGCCCATTGGAACATGATATAAAAATGCTGGAGGAAGCAGGTTGTGATGTGGTGTTTATGCCTTCGGTAAAAGAAATGTATCCCACAAAAGAAAACTGGCATATCGATCTGGGCAGTGCAGAATTTTTACTCGAGGGGGAGTTCAGAAAAGGACACTACCAGGGGGTTACCCAAATTGTAAAAAAACTGTTTGATGCAGTGGACCCTGATCTTGCTTTTTTTGGACAGAAAGACTTTCAGCAGGTCCTGATGATTGAAAATATGGTTGCTTATTTTAAGTTGCCCGTAAAAATCATTACCTGCCCTATTATCAGGGAAAACGATGGCTTGGCCATGAGTTCTAGGAATATTCATTTATCGGCACAGGACAGGGTGAATGCGCTTGTTTTGAGCAGGGCACTAGCTTATGTGGTCGATCATTTCAAGACCCTTCCGGTGGCACAGTTGCTGGAAAAAGCCAAAGAGATGATCCGGAAAACTCCAGGCGTGGAACTGGACTATTTTACCATCGCAAACGGAAAAACGTTGCTTCCCGAACAAGATAAAGATGCAGGAAATCTGGTGGCGCTGGTTGCAGCAAAGGTTGGGGAGACCCGTCTGATCGATAACATGATACTCAGCTGAAAAAACTATGCCAGTATTCCTTATAAGTTTACCTAACTTTGCACTATGATTATCGAGGTCTTAAAATCGAAAATACACCGTGTTAAAGTAACACAGGCAGAATTGAACTATGTGGGCAGCATTACCATTGATGAAGATCTGATGGATGCGGCACAAATCATAGCAAACGAGAAGGTTCAGATTGTGAACAATAATAATGGTGAGCGCTTTGAAACCTATGTCATCAAAGGGGAAAGAGGCACGGGAACTGTTTGTCTGAATGGGGCTACAGCCAGAAAAGTACAGGTTGGGGATATCCTGATCATTATGTCGTATGGCTCCTTGCCAATTGAAGAGGCAAAAAAATATCATCCGATACTTGTTTTTCCTGATGACAATAATCATCTGCTGAAATAAAAAGTTTAAAGCTTCATTTAAGTAGGCTTAATAAATTGCTATGCAACCATAGTAATTTGATTTAGAAATAACTAAATTTGGCGAAATGTGTTTTTCTAAATATAAAAATTATGCTATTTCAATTAAGTGAAGAACAATTAATGATCCAGCAGGCGGCAAGGGACTTTGCGCAAAATGAGCTGAAGCCTGGTGTCATTGAACGTGATGAACATCAAAAATTTCCTGCAGAACAAGTCAAAAAATTAGGTGAACTGGGCTTTTTGGGTATGATGGTATCCGAAAAATATAACGGCAGCGGTTTAGATGCGCTGTCTTATGTCCTGGTGATGGAGGAGCTTTCAAAAGTGGACGCTTCTGCCTCTGTGGTTGTCTCTGTAAACAATTCCTTGGTTTGCTATGGATTGGAGTCTTATGGTTCGGAATTTCAGAAAGAAAAATACCTGAAGCCTTTAGCTAGCGGACAGCAGATTGGTGCTTTTTGTTTGTCAGAACCAGAAGCGGGCTCTGACGCAACTTCGCAGCAAACCACAGCAGAAGATAAAGGTGATTATTACTTACTTAACGGAACAAAAAACTGGATTACGAATGGAAGTACTGCTTCTACTTATCTAGTGATTGCACAAACGCATAAAGAGTTGAAGCATAAAGGGATCAATGCTTTTATTGTGGAAAAGGGGATGGAAGGTTTTACCGTTGGGCCTAAAGAGAATAAGCTTGGTATCCGCGGATCTGATACGCATTCTCTAATGTTCAATGACGTAAAGGTGCCCAAAGAGAACCGTATTGGTGAGGATGGTTTTGGTTTTAAATTTGCGATGAAAACCCTGGAAGGCGGAAGGATCGGTATCGCGGCACAGGCCTTGGGTATTGCAACAGGAGCCTATGAACTTGCACTCGAATATTCCAAACAAAGGAAAGCTTTCGGTAAGCCAATCTCCGACCATCAGGCCATTGCTTTTAAACTGGCAGATATGGCCACACAAATTGAAGCAGCCAGATTATTGGTTTATAAAGCCGCATGGTTAAAAGACCAGGGACAGTCTTATACCCTGGCCGGTTCAATGGCAAAATTGTATGCCTCTAAAGTGGCTATGGATGTGACCGTTGAGGCGGTACAGATTCATGGGGGTTATGGATTTGTTAAAGAATACCATGTGGAAAGGTTGATGCGTGATGCCAAGATCACCCAGATTTACGAAGGTACTTCAGAGATTCAGAAACTGGTGATTTCGAGGGATATATTAAAATAAAAAGCAAAAAGAAAGCGCTTTTTAAGCGCTTTCTTTTTGCTTTAATTTCTCTCCGTGCCGGCAATGCTACTGAAAATAGCCTTTAAAAGGGCCAGTACAATGGCAAGAATGGCTGCAGGCCAGAATCCATTAGTATGGAAACTGCTCATAAAATGCGAGACCAGCATAATCATTAACACGCTGATGATAAAGGAAACCAGGCCCAGCGTTAGAAAATTAAGAGGAAAGGTCATTATCCTCAAAATAAAACCTACGGTTGCATTGGCCAGGGCAATCAGTAAAGCTGCAATAATGGCACTGCCATAGCTGTCTACACGTACGCCGTGTACCAGATGCGCACCGATAAATACGGCAAGGCCCATCAATAAGATTTCTACAATAAGTCTCATAATGTTTAAATTAGTGTTATGTTTTATCCTTATAAGAAGTTAAGCGGAGCTTTTTGCTTCCTGTGTTTGTTTATTGCCTGTACAACTGCAAATAATAAGCCAGTTTTGATCCGTTTTTCTCCAGATAGCGGTAGTGTTGTGGTCTCTGGTATTCATCCCGCAGGTTTACAGCGGCTTAAGTCTTTACCCGAAACGGACTCTACTTTGAATGAATTGGTTTCTGTGTTGCAAACACCTTCTGAGCAGGATAGCCTGATCAGAGAAAAACTGGTTAAAGGTCATTTTGAACTTGGGGACAGTAGTGTTGTTTTTCATCCAGAGCAGCCTTTTGTAAAAGGAAGAACCTATCTGGTGGTGACTTACCTGAATGCACAATTTGGTGCTGCCGGGCAAATGATGAAAGGACAGCTTCATGCGGGGGTAAAGCCTATGCAAAAAATATTAAAAAAGTAGAGTGTGTGAAGGAACCGTCGTTTTGTGAACAAGATCAACTCCTCTGTTGCCGGGGCCCGCAGGGAAAAACAAATTATATTCTAATAAAAAAAATTCTTACCTTTGCACAGATATAGAGGGTAAGAGGGGGCAGGTGTCCCCTCTTTTCTGTTTTAACAAATTGGTTATGCAGGTTGAAAAGAGAGTAAAAGAACTGGTAGAAGAAAAGATTGCGGACAGACCGGAATTGTTTTTGGTGGAGGTTAAAATGCTTCCCAACAATAAACTTATCATTCATGTAGATGGTGATCAGGGTATCAGTATCCAGGATTGTGCGGCAATCAGCAGGCATGTTGGCTTTCATCTTGAAGAAGAAAATGCAATAGAAAAGGCTTATAACCTGGAAGTTTCTTCCCCGGGTGTAGGAGAGCCACTGAAGTTGAAAAGACAATATGATAAAAATATAGGCAGGGAGTTGAGTATAAAGCTTTCTTCAGGCGAGAAAAAAGAAGGTAAGTTGCTTGCTGTTTCTGAAAACGGAATAACCATAGAAGAGAAGCAGAAAGAAAAAGGTAAAAAAGTTCAATTGGTCGAAAGCCATATCGGACTGGAAGATATAACAGAATTAAAGGTTTTAATTTCATTTAAATAAAATGAGCAATATTAATTTAATCGATTCATTTCAGGAGTTTAAGGACTTCAAGAACATCGACCGCCCAACAGTGATTAGTGTGCTGGAAGAGGTGTTTCGCAGTATGTTGCGGAAAAAATATGGTACTGATGAGAATTGTGACGTCATTGTCAACCCGGATAACGGGGATTTGGAAATCTGGAGAACCAGAAAAGTGATGGAGGATGGGTTTTCTGAAGATGACGATCTGGAAATCGAACTGGCCGAAGTCAAACAGATTGATCCGGATATGGAAGTGGGTGATGACTATATTGAACAGATCACTTTAGAAAGCTTTGGACGCAGGGCCATACTGGCTGCACGTCAGACATTGGTCTCTAAAGTTCTGGAGTTGGAAAAAGACGAGATATTTAAAAAATACAAAGACCGTGTAGGTGAAATCGTTACAGGTGAGGTGTATCAGGTATGGAAAAAAGAAACCCTGGTGCTGGATGATGAAGGCAATGAGCTTTTGATGCCTAAAACTGAACAAATCCCTGCAGATTATTTCAAAAAAGGAGATACAGTTCGCGCAGTGATTTCTAAGGTTGATATGGTCAACAGTACACCAAAGATTATCATTTCAAGGATCGCTCCTGAGTTTTTACAACGATTGTTCGAAATTGAAGTACCGGAGATTTTTGATGGATTGATTACCATCAAGAAAATTGTGCGTGAACCAGGTGAACGTGCTAAGGTTGCTGTAGAATCTTATGATGACAGAATTGATCCTGTGGGTGCCTGTGTGGGTATGAAGGGATCACGTATCCACGGTATTGTAAGAGAACTTAAAAATGAAAATATAGATGTAATTAACTTTACAAATAACATTTCATTGTACATCACAAGGGCGCTAAGTCCTGCAAAAATTACTTCTATTAAGCTCGACGATGCCACTAAGCATGCTTCAGTTTACCTGAAGCCAGATCAGGTTTCCCTGGCCATTGGCCGTGGTGGACATAACATCAAACTGGCCGGAAAACTTACAGGCTATGAAATAGATGTTTATCGTGAAGCGGGTGAAGAAGATGAAGATGTGGATATCGAAGAATTCTCGGATGAAATCGATAGCTGGATTATTGATGAATTAAAAGCAATCGGTTGTGATACAGCTAAAAGTGTACTTTCACTTTCTGTAGATGAACTGGTAAAACGTACTGACCTGGAAGAAGAAACGATCAAAGAAGTGATCAGCATTCTACAGTCAGAATTTGAATAAACGTAGCTTGTTAGACCCATATTGATACCAGGGAAGCATGTGTGAAAATAAAAACAAATTAAATCGCATGGAATAAAACAAGAATAAACGTTACTTTTGTATAAGAATTAAAGAAAAAAGAGGATTATCAATGTCAGACGACAAACCAATAATTTTATTTAAGGCAGTTAAGGAACTTAACGTAGGGATCGCTACGGCCGTTGAGTTTCTGGAAAAGAAAGGCTTTTCTGTCGAGAATAAACCCACAACAAAGCTTTCAAGAGATATGTACGATGCATTATTGAAAGAATTTCAGGGAGATAAAATCGTAAAAGAAGAAGCCAATCAGATTGTCATTGGTAAAATTCGTCGTGATGAGCCGGAAGTAATTGAAAAAACTTCCGAGGCTCCGCAAAAAAATGTAGATTTTGAAAATGAGGGTGTTTTAATCAAAAACCTTCATTCCTATACACCACCTGCGGAGAAAATAAAAGAAGAACAACCTGTTGTAAAAGAGCAGAGCCCGGCCCCTGTTAAAGAAGAGCCTGTAGAAAAAGCAATTGAAAAAACAGAGGAAAGTGCTTTGCCTGGCGTGAAAATTATTGGTAAAATAAATCTCGATGATTTAAATGCCAAAACACGTCCGGTTAAAAAAGAGGAAACTCCTGCGGCCCCTGTTCAGGAAGTGAAAAAGGAGCACCCGGTTACAGAAGTGATCAGGGAGACCCCTAAAGAAGAGGTTAAAGAGGAAAAACCTTTAGAGACCCAGGCCAAGCCAGCACAGTCAATTCCCGAAGCTAAAGTGGAAGAGAAACCCAAAACGGAAGAGCAGCCTGTTGCAGCAAAACCAGAACCGGTAAAGGAAATGGTAGAACCGAAAATAGAAAAACCTGAAGAGGTAGAGGTGATTAAAGCCAGATCAGTAAAACTGTCGGGGCCGAATATTATAGGTAAAATTGTATTGCCTGTAACACCTGACCGAAAATCCCAGCCTATTGCTTCCTCTAATGACAGCGAGAGTGCGAAACGGAAACGGAAAAGAAAAAAGACCCCTGGAGGACATCCCGGACAGGGACAAAACCAGAACCAGAATCCTGGGCAGAACACGGCACAGCAGTCTGGTGGAAACCAGCAGAATCCTCCAAGACCAGCTGGTGCACCTACTTTCACCAATAGGCCTGATTTTAGGAACAATACAAATAATGCAGCCAGCAGGCCAAATTTCAGAAACAATAAACCAGGAGGTGCTCCGGGTGTTTCCAAGGAAGAGCCTACTGAAAAGGAAATCCAGGATCAAATTAAAGCGACACTGGCCCGTTTAAGCGGAGCCGGAAAATCAGGTAAGTTTGCACAGAGGGCAAAATTGCGTCGTCAAAAACGGGATGATGTGGCCATGTCTGCTGATGAGGCTGCTTTAGAACAGGAATTACAATCCAAAGTATTAAAGGTTACCGAGTTTGTTACGGCAAACGAACTGGCCAATATGATGGATGTACCGGTAACAAAAATTATCGGAACTTGTATGAGTCTTGGAATGTTTGTGTCGATCAACCAGCGTTTGGATGCAGAGACCTTAACGATCGTTGCTGATGAATTTGGTTATGAAATCCAGTTTGTTAAACCGGATGATGAAAGTGATATTTTAATTGAAGAAGAGGATTCAGAAGAAGATTTACAACCAAGAGCTCCCGTTGTAACCATCATGGGACACGTGGATCATGGTAAAACCTCTTTACTGGATTATATCCGTAAAGCAAATGTGGTTGCCGGTGAGGCCGGAGGTATAACCCAGCACATTGGTGCTTATATGGTGACTACACCAACAGGGAAAAAAGTTACCTTCCTGGATACCCCAGGTCACGAAGCCTTTACAGCGATGCGTGCACGTGGTGCCAAGGTAGCAGATATTGCTATTATTGTTGTTGCTGCAGATGATGCGGTGATGCCTCAAACAAAAGAGGCCATTAACCACGCCCAGGCAGCAGGTGTGCCATTGGTATTTGCCTTTACAAAAATTGACAAACCAGGTGCAAATTCCGACAAAATCCGTGAGCAATTGTCCATGATGAATATCCTGGTAGAAGATTGGGGTGGTAAATTCCAGTCTCAGGAGATCTCTGGTAAAAGCGGATTAAATGTTGACTTATTACTTGAAAAAGTATTGCTGGAGGCTGAATTATTGGAGTTGAAAGCGAATCCGGATAAACGTGCCACAGGTAGTGTGATTGAGGCAACCCTAGATAAGGGCCGTGGTATTGTAACCACAGTTCTGGTACAGGCAGGTACTTTAAAGATTGGAGACCCTATTCTGGCCGGTAGTTATAGCGGACGTGTAAAAGCGTTGTTTAACGAACGTGGTCAGAAAGTAGATAATGCTGGTCCTTCTGTACCGGTGCAGGTATTGGGTATGCAAGGTGCGCCTACAGCAGGTGACAGGTTCAATGCACTGGAAAGTGAAGTAGAAGCCAGGGAAATTGCAAACAAACGTTTACAGTTAATGCGTGAACAAGGTTTGCGTACCCAAAAACACATTACATTGGATGAGATTGGCCGTCGTTTGGCGATCGGTAACTTTAAAGAGTTAAACCTGATCATTAAAGGAGATGTGGATGGTTCTATCGAGGCATTATCGGATTCATTATTGAAATTATCTACAGAAGAGATACAAGTGAATATCATCAGTAAGGCGGTAGGTCAGATTTCAGAGTCTGATGTATTGCTGGCTTCTGCTTCTGATGCGATTATTATTGGTTTCCAGGTTCGCCCATCATCAGGAGCACGTAAGCTTGCTGAAGCCGAGCAAATTGATATCCGTTTGTATTCTATCATCTATGATGCGATCAATGAGATCAAAGCAGCGATGGAAGGTATGTTGGCCCCAGAATTTGAAGAGAAGATCACTGCAAATGTTGAGATCAGAGAGACCTTCAAAATTACCAAAGTGGGAACAATTGCAGGATGTATGGTGTTGGATGGTACAATTACCAGAAACAGCAAAATCCGTATTGTGCGGGATGGTGTGGTCATTTACACCGGTGAACTGGCTTCCCTGAAACGTTATAAAGATGATGTGAAAGAAGTAACCAGAGGTTACGAGTGCGGTCTGAATATCCAGAACTTTAATAATATTGAAGTTGGAGATATCGTAGAAGCCTATGAACAGGTAGAAGTAAAAAGGAAATTGTAATTCACAATCCCATAAACTAAAAAAGCCGCAGGAATTTATATTCCTGCGGCTTTTTTAGTTTATATAAAAATTATTTTCCAGTTTTATGTAGATTTTTTGTGATAAAAAATTTCTTATTTTTTGGTTTTTATGTGGTTTATTTTTATAATTTATCGTTTAAATTGTTTTTTGGTGTTATCATTGGATAATAATTTTCTTTAATATTCGTTTGAGAAAAGTTAAGCCGTTGTGTTTACGGTTAAATGACATTGAATATATGAGCTGGTTAAAAAAGATTCTATCAAAAAAAGAGATACACTCTTACTATTTAACAATATGTTGCATTGCAAAAGATGAAGATGATTATTTATCTGAATGGATTAACTTTCATTTAAAAGCCGGCGTCGACTATTTCTATATTTATGATAATGGAAGTAAGGTTCCTATAAAGACGATAATCAGTGAAGCAGGATTGTCTGCTTATGTAAAAGTTATAGAGATGCCAGGAAAAAGTAAACAGGTTAAAGCTTATAAAAACTGTTTAAGACGCTTTGGTAAAACTTCTAAATGGATTGCTTTTATAGATCTGGATGAGTTTATTTTAGCGAAATCGACTAAAGGCAATTTACCTCTTTTTTTGAAGGCTTATGAGCCTTATGGTGCACTTGCGGTGAACTGGCAAATGTTTGGCTCGGCATATCATTTAAAGCGTACAAACCGGCCTCAATTGGAGAGCTTTACCTTAAAGGCAGAAGAAAATTATTATAAAAACACACATGTCAAATCAATTGTCCAGCCCAAATATGTTAAGGATAAAGGGAATGCCCATTTTTTTAAATTTATAGATGGATACTTTGCTGTTAATGAGAATTTTAATATTGTCGAGGGAAGCTTTTCGAATGTAAGTGTAAATAAGATACAGATTAATCATTATTATTGCCGGTCTCTGGAGGAATATAAAGAGAAAGTGATTAGGGGAATTGCAGATACAAAAAGACCCAGGCAAATGGACGAATTCTATGAACATGATCGTGATTCAAACGCATTAGAAGATAAAACTATTTTAGGCTTATTTTCATAAAAGGGCTGCCGGAGCCAAAACCAAGAAATTATTGAAAAGTATTGCCAAAAAGTAATTATGGGAATAATGTATCTTATTTACCTGAAATTTTCTGAATGAGCTTGGTGGAAGAATGGCCATCTACAAACTCAATAGTTTGCACTTCTCCGCCATTTTCCTGAACTTCTTTGGCGCCGACTATGTTTTCAATCTGGTAATCTGCACCTTTTACCAATACATCAGGAAGAACCTCTTTGATCAGCCTTAG
Source organism: Pedobacter nutrimenti (assembly GCF_003208655.1). Taxonomy (GTDB): domain Bacteria; phylum Bacteroidota; class Bacteroidia; order Sphingobacteriales; family Sphingobacteriaceae; genus Pedobacter; species Pedobacter nutrimenti. The sequence continues at coordinate 534,681 of NZ_QKLU01000002.1, forward strand.
CGGGGTATCTTCTTCAAAGATAATGACAGCATCTACAAAAAACATAGCCGCAAGAATAGATGCTCTGCTGTTTTCCGGATTAATCGGCCTGGTTTCTCCTTTTAAGCGTTTTACAGAGCTATCTGCATTCAATCCAATGATGAGCCTGGTTCCAAGGGACGCTGCCTTTAAAAGGTAGCTGAGGTGGCCAATGTGTAAAAGATCGAAGACTCCGTTTGTAAACACAATTTTTTCGCCATCTTTTTTCCATTTTGCAATCAGTTGGGAGATATTTTGATCATTGTAAACCTTTTGCTGTGCAAGTTTTTCCAGGGTATCTATCATATGGTTTGGATTAATGTGCCGCATCTAGTGCTGTACAAATAATATGGCCTATAAGAATATGCATTTCCTGAATCCTCGCAGTTACATCAGATGGGACAATGATATTTAAATCACAGCAATCATTCATTTGACCGCCGTCCCTGCCAGTTAAACCAATGGTTGCACAATTGAGTGTTTTTCCCAATTCCAGGGCTTTAATTACATTAGCGCTATTGCCGCTGGTTGAAATACCAATTAAGACGTCTCCGGGATTGGCAAGCCCTTCTACCTGCCTTTCAAAAATTCTTTCGAAACCATAATCGTTGCCAATGGCAGTTAACGCCGAGGTATCTGTAGTTAAAGCAATAGCAGGTAAAGACCGCCGTTCTTTAACAAAGCGACCGGTAAACTCGGCGGCAATATGCTGGGCATCGCTGGCACTCCCGCCATTACCAAACAACAATACCTTATGTCCGCTTTTGATGCACCCAGTAATTAAACTACAGGCTTCGGCAATATTTCCATTAAGTTTGGCTGCAGATTGATTTGCAACCTCAATATGTTCATTGAAAAGAGCTTTGATCTGGTCTTTCATCTGTGACTTTAATTAGGATTTAGGGAATTTTTGATCAATTTCTTCAAAAGTTGCTACCGCGCTCCCAACTTTGCTGACCACAATTGCCGCAGCATGATTGGCAAACTCGCAGGCTTCCTGAAGAGATTGATTAGAAGCCAATGAAACACCTAATGAAGCCAGGACTGTATCTCCGGCTCCCGTGACGTCGATTACACCCATCGCTTTGGTAGGGATTAATGTAAGTTCATTTTCTGCATAAAAAGCAATACCTTCTTCAGAGAGCGTGATGATTACCTTATCACATTGCGTAATTTCTTTTAAGGATGCGCAAGCTTGTTTGAGGCTTTCATGGTCTTTTATTGCAATTCCTGTAGCCTGGGCAGCTTCTTTTTTATTTGGTTTGATGATATGGGCCCCTCTATACTTTGCGAAATCCAATCCTTTCGGATCTACCAATGTAGGTATGCCTTTTAATCTGCATAATGTAAAGATCTCTTTGAGCAGACTGCGTGTTAAAAGCCCTTTATTATAGTCTGAAATCAAAACAATGTCAAACAGATCAATCTTATTCTTTAGAATTTTGATCAACTGTGTCTCTATTTCAACAGGAATTTCAGAAAGATTTTCCCGGTCCAGTCTGATCAGATGATGATTTGAGGCCAGTACTCTTGACTTAACGGTTGTACAGCGCGAATTGTCTGTTAGCATACCATCTCCTATAATGCCGCAATCTGATAATTCTTTTATGACTAAAGCGCCATGTTCATCATTTCCGATCACTGAAATCACGTCTACGACACATTTGAAGGAAATTAAATTTTTCAAGACGTTTCCTGCGCCACCCAGGGTATATTCTTCTTTTTGTATTTCTACTACCTGTACGGGTGCTTCCGGGGAGATCCTGTTGCAGTTACCATAGATATAATGATCAATCATGATGTCACCGATAACGAGTACTTTTATTTTAGGATTAAGATTATTCAATTCGTGTTGTTTTATATTTTTCAATTTAGTTCAGTAATCCTGTTAAATCGAAAATAAGCTTGTGATAATTGTTTGTTGTAACAGTTAAAAGAACGTAAAAATACTGTTTATAATTTTAAAATGCCAATTCCATAGTTCTTGCCTATAGTGTCGATTTAACGTTCTTGTTGGCATTTATGGAGATTATCATGTATGTTTACTGACAAAATTTGTTTAGGAGAAATTACCATATGAAAAAATGTGAAGTCTGTAGTACCGAATTAAAAAACACATTCAATGCCAGAGAAATGATGCTCGGTACGCGAAAAGAATTTGCCTATTCTCAATGTACAAAATGTAAAACCATCCAAATCATAGACGTTCCGGAAGATATAATTGCATACTATCCAGATTATTATTATTCCTTTAAACAAGAGATTCCTAAACTTAAAAATCTTCCCATCTTAAAAAGACTCTTTAAAAATTTTAGAATGAAAAAGAGGTATAGAAGGGGGGGCTATGAAATCTTAAGACATTTAGAGCCTCTTCATATACTTCCTTCTCAAAAAATACTAGATATTGGCTGCGGTAAAGGTAAATTGATCTGTGACATGTTTAATGCTGGTTTTACGAATATCCAGGGTGTGGATAAATTTATTGATCAGGAATACGACTATGGTTACAATGTTAAAGTTATTAAAAGTGATTTAAGTGAATTAGAAAAAGGAAGCTATGATTTTTTGATGATGCACCATGTTTTTGAACATATGGCAGAGCCGCTTCAAGAGTTTCGTAAATGCCATGATCTCCTTAAAAACAATGCCTATCTTATGGTTAGAATTCCTGTGATTGGTAAAGCCTGGGAAATTTATCAGCAGGACTGGGTTCAATTGGATGCACCTCGGCACTTCTTTATTCACAGTGAAGAAAGTATGAAAATATTAGCTGACAATGCCGGCTTTACGATTACAAAAATCGTATATGATTCAACGTCTTTTCAATTCTGGGGAAGTGAGTTATATAGGAGGGACATTCCTTTGGTAAAGGAGGAAACCAAAGAATATGTTGCCGCAAAAGATTTTTTTTCTGATGAAGAAATAACATCTTATGAAAAATCAGCGGCGGATTTAAATCGTGAGAACAGAGGTGACCAGGCTATTTTTTATTTACAAAAGAAAGTTAAATAGAAAAAATGATTGAATTTTTCATTGACTTCTATGTTGAAAAAGTAATAAATTTATACCTGTACTCCATGTATAAAAGGACTAAAATCTAATGAGCATTATAAAAGTAGGTTATCTTATATCGTATGATTATGAATTTCTAAAAATTTCTTTACCCAGAGTTTATAGATTTGTTAATGAAATTTATCTGGCCGTTGACGCTGACCGAAAAACATGGGCCGGAGAAAAAGTTACAATTGCTGATGAATTTTGGACATGGATTAAAGAGTTTGATGTCGAAAGAAAAATCACTATATATGAAGATTATTTTTACGTTCCAGAACTTGGACCAATGGAATGTGAAACCAGAGAAAGAAACCTTTTGGTAAAACAAATGGGAAAAGCGGATTGGTATGTTCAAATAGATTCTGATGAGTATTTTGTAGATTTTGAATCTTTTGCACATAGACTGGAAAAGTATAAGCCTACTGGCCCGACAACAATTTCCTGTAAAGTCGCTACATTGTTTAAAGAAATCCCATCGGGTTATTTATTAATTGATGAGTCTGTGACGATCTTACAATTTGCAACGAATAATCCTTTTTATGACATGGCAAGGGTCAATACCTCAGAAAATAAACTGGTTCAATGGAATGACCTTGTACTGCATCAAAGTTGGGCAAGAAGTGCTCAGGAGATACTATTTAAATTAAATAATTGGGGACATAAAAATGACTTTAATACATTGAGCTTTTATAAGTTATGGGACGCTATAGATGAAAATAATTATGACTGTCTCAGAAATTTTCATCCGCTGGAACCAAAAGTATGGCCCAATCTGATTCTTTTTCCTGGAAATATTACAGATGTACTAGATTCCTTTAAAATGAAGGAGATTAAAGAACCAGAAGCTGAACCAATAAAAAAGGAAAAACCATTTTTGTCAAGACTATGGAAAAAAATAAGGTCTAGATAAACTGTTTAACAAGCCTGCTAACATCCGCTTTTTACAGAAAAAGCTTTTTTAATTTATCCCCAACGTATTCTGGAGAATATTCTCTGATCGCTGAGAAGGAATTGGATGATATTAGTTCCCAAAGGTTTTTGTCTTCATAAAGATGGATGATTCCTTGAGCAAACTCTTCTGTTGTATTTGCAATTAATGCATTATAATTATGTTTTAAATTCATTCCTTCTGCTCCTACATTCGTTGTAATAAGAGGAAGCTTGAATTCTAAACTCTGCCCTATTTTTCCCTTCATCCCAGCTCCATATCTTAAAGGGGCAACAAAAATTCTTGAATCAAGGAAATATTCTGAAACATCTTTTAAATATCCAGGAACAATAACTTTGGGTGATTGAAGATTTTGAACGGATTCAGGTGGGTTACTGCCCAATAAAGTCAATTTAATATCAGGATACTTATGCCATACTAGTGGCATAATTTCTTTGACAAGCCATACGACTGCATCTACATTCGGCGCATGTTGATAGCCACCAATAAAACAAATTCCATTTCGATCGTTAAATGTTTTATCTGTGCCGACATATGGGCTATGTATATTTGGGATCATGACAACTTTTCTTGCTCCATTTTTTTCTAAAATTTCTCGTTCAACGTCGGTAATAGCAATTGTAATATCTGCCTCTTTAGAGAGATTTACTTCTTTTTGTTTGGTTTGGTTAACTTTCTCTAAAGCATCTGTTTTTAAGTTATTCGCTAATTTAAGTCCTCTTTCCTCTCTTATAAAATGTAAATCTACTGTGTCGTATACCCATTTTATTTGTCGGTTTGCTTTTAAAAAAGGTGAATAAATCTCGTTAAGTTCGGGCCTGGATACCCAGGCAATGTTGATGTTAGGAACAATCTCTTTTAACTCGTCTAATGGATTTTGGAATGGGAAAAGAGGGTAGATTAAACGAATGCCAAGATTGGTTAATTTTTCAAAATAAGGGTGTGTCTTTTGTCGATCATGGGGGAGGAATATAATATTGTACTTGAGGTCTCTAAATATTTTTAAAAGTTCATATACCCGAGTATACCCTGAAGCCTTATCATACTCTGGTAGGCATGAATCTATGAAGAGTAATGTTTGACTATAATTAAACTTATCAGCAACAGATGAGGCTTGAATTGTATTCGGAAATGTCTTGAAAACTAATGTCCATTTATCAAGGAATTTTTTGGAGTTAATAAGTTGATATTCTTTTACTGTTCCTTTTTTAATGGTCTTTCCTGAGCTAACACCTTCAAAATGGACAATTTCAGCTAAGGGCTGATAGTAAACCTTCTTGTTTAATTTATGTCGGATGGAGAAGCACAGATCAGTATCCTCATAATAAGCAGGAGCAAAATCATCATCAAATCGACCTATTGATTCGAAGTCGGCTTTTGAAAGCATTACTGCGGCACCAGAACAATAATCCGTTTGTCTCAAATAATTATATTTAGATAAGTTTGGATCGTCGAATCTGCCATAGTTTGCTGGTTCTCCAAGATAATTCACCAATCCCCCTGCTTCCTGTAAAAGTCCATAAGGATAAATGAGTTTACATCCAACCAAACCGGTACTTGCATCGTTTTGAAACACGGAGAGCATATGATTTAACCATGCTGGTCTGACCTGTGTATCGTTGTTTAAAAATAATATATATTTCCCACGAGCAACCTCAGAGGCTTTGTTACACGACCTTAAGAAACCCATATTTTTAATATTCTCTAAAAAAACAATATTATGTGCCTTCTCCTTCATGAAGATCGATGTATCATCTGAAGAGCAGTCATTAACCACGATAATTTCATATTTAATACCCTGAGTATGATTTAAGATGGAAAGAAGACAATTGTATGTATAATCCAAATGATTATGTACAGCAATGATGATACTTACAAGAGGGACTGTTTCTATTGGAAACACTATTGGCTTGAGTATGGGATGTTCTGGAAGAAGATTCTCTACTTGAAATTTATATAAACCCAAAAGTCTCTTCAAGAATTTTTTAGGAGCCTTCTCTCTGAAATATTTTGGGTATGGATTTTTATTGAACCTGAAAAGACTGATGAGAATAAAGAATATCCGTTTGGTAAAAAGAATTAGAAATGCTTTTTTGAAAATTTTAACTTTTACTCCTTGTTCTTTTGTGATATAGTATTTTTGGGTTATTCTTAAGCAGGTTTTGTAATTATTTTTATCTATCCAGCGTGTAAATTTTTTGGAGCTCATAAATATTATACTAATGGTAATTGGTTTCTTACTCATTCTGAGTAGTGAAAGTCGATTTAGAATCAGTCCAGCTAATTCAAAGTTAATTCTTTTAGAAGGTCTTTTAATTTTGTTGCTACATTTTCCGGAGTATATTCTTCCAACGCAAGAATAGAATTGCGCTGAATTTTGTGCCACAATTCAGGGGATTCATACAGCTCTATAATTTTTGCTGCAAATTCGATTGCCGTTTCTCCTACCAATACATTTTGGCCGTCAATAAGCGGCATTCCTTCAATACCGATTTTTGTAGAGACAATTGGTAGTCCGTATTCAAGGCTCTGACCAATTTTTCCTTTCATTCCTGCTCCGTATCTTAAAGGTGCAACAAAGACCCTGGAGTTGATAAAATAAGGTTCTACATCGTGGATAAAACCTGGTACATCAATGCGGTCTGATGTTAAGGCCAGCACTTCAGGTGTTGGTTTGCTGCCCAATAAAAGAAGTTTAATTTCAGGGTTGGTGTTCCATACCAGAGGCATGATTTCTTTTGCGAGCCATACTGCAGCGTCAATATTGGGTTCATGGGCATAGCTTCCTATAAAAACGAGATCTTTCCTCTCCTCAAAACCCGGATTGTCTTTATCTGTAATCAGTTTGGCATGTACATTAGGAATAACAGATACATTTTTGATCTTATTTTTGATGAGGATCTGTTTTTCAACGTCAGTAACTGTAATGGTATGGCTGGCTAGGTTTGCAAGCCTTAATTCCAACGCTCTGATCGGCTTAATTTTTTCTTCAATTTTAACCGGATCCATGTCTGAGAGCTCAAATGCTCTCTGCAGGCGGATAAAGTGTAAATCAACTGTGTCGTAGATCCATGGGATCAATTTGATGGCTTGAATTGTCGGGCCATAAATTTGATTGATATCAGGCCTGGATATCCAGGTCAGGTCGATAGAAGGCAAAAGATCGGGTATTTTTTTTACAAGCTTTTCTTTTGGATACCTGGCGTAAATTACCCGAATACCAATGTTTACCAAATTGCTATAATAAGGTTCAACTCTAAGTCCTTGATGGGCCAGAAAGTAAACCTGAAGATTTAAGGATTGGAATAATTTAATAAGTTCGAACAACCTTTTTGAACCGGAGTCCTGATCTGGTTTAGGCAATGTTGCATCAATAATAAGGATGGACTTCTGATCTTTTTTTTCCTTGATGGATTTTGGTGATGGCATCAGGATTGTATTCCATTTTTGGATAAAGTGTTGTTTTGAGAGGGTCGTTTGAGAGCCCTTTTGGTACTTTGGCAGACCAGAGACAAGGCCTTCAAAATGCACGATGTGAGTAAGTGGCTGATAGTATATTTTTTTATTCAAGTTTGTTTTTACGGTATAGCAAAAGTCGGCATCAATATAAAACCGCACGTCATAGCCGGAACTAAACTTGCCAGCTTGATTAAATGTTGTTTTTTTAACGAGAAGGCATGCAGAAGAACCAAATCCGGTCTCTTTGATATAATTGTAATCAAACTGTTCGGCATCGTCGTAACGGCCATAATTGACCTCTTCTCCATGAACATTTATACCATTGCCCGCCGCTTTCAGGAGCCCATAAGAATAGATGAATTTCGGACAAACCACACCAGTCTCCGGATCATAATCAAATACACTTAGCATGTTTTTTAGCCATTGATCATTTAACAAGGTGCGATGGTCAAGAAAACATAAAAATTCTCCGTTTGCAATCTCTGCGGCACGGTTTTGTAAAACTGTTAGATTTGCTTTTTGGTCTTTTCGGATACGGATTATTGATGTTGATGCCAGGAACTGATCATTCTGGTTTGTCACATCATCAGTGATCAAGATTATTTCGTAAGCAATACCTGCGGTGTTTTCCAGGATTGAACGCAGGCAGTTGTAGGTATATATAAACTGGCTGGATGATGAAATAATGATGGATACCACTGGATTTGAAAAATTTTGAAAGGCCAATGGTTGATAATTGTTCTGTAATTCTGCTTTGGCATTTCGCAGGGTATAAAATCCTAAAAGTCTGAGCAGAAAATCTTTTACAGAATTGCTGTTGATATATTTAGAATAGGGATTTTTGTCCCATCTAAACAGGCTGAGAAAAATAAGAAAAAACCGATTGAGATACAAGAATAGAAAACGGATGGAAACAGGATTTACAAACAAGCCCTCTTCTTTTTTAGAATAGTATTTTCGAACTATTTTAAAGCCGGTATTGAAATTTTGTTTGTCAATCCATCTCCCGATTTTTTTAAAACTCATCAGCGTTCTGTTTTATTTTTTCTTCTTTAGAAATTTAGAAAGGAATGATTTTTTCTGCTCATAAGCCCATTTTTTTCCTGAATATAATTTTACACCAGCATCAATCATTTTTTGCTGATACAGATCATATAAAGAACGTACATCCGGATTACTGGCAAAAGTATACCTGTAGTTTCCCGAAATCTCATGCTGGTTATATTTATAGGAACTAAAGTGATAGAACTTTAGGGAGACTTGATCATTAACAAAAAACCGATCCCCTTTGTTGCTCAAAGAGCGCTCATGTAAATTCCATGGGCCCATATTATATCCTTGATCGAATAAAATTTTAGTAGATCCAGGGAAAAATAATGGAACATAATTTATCCAGAGCTGATCAACAAAAAGACCGTGTCTGGTTCTGTTGAAGCCCATCGTTAAAGTTCTGTTTTCCCACCAGTTCAGAAGTTTCATATAATCTCCTTTTTTGTTTATCCCAATATAACCCAGGTTATATAAACCATGGTTCAGGAAAAGGTTCTCATTTGGGGAGCCTTCCTGCCAGGGAATGGGATTCATAATGTGAGGCGTTAAAAGAATGGGCGCTTGTTCAAAATTTGTATCCAGTTGTTTAATATCATCAAACAATTCAATATCCGGGTCGAAGTAGTGGACGGTTTCGGCTCCTTTTTCCGTAAAAAGATGCTTAAACGCTGATGCTTTGATGCAGGTATTTAGCTCGACTATGTCATATTTTTTTATAAGATCTGAGAATTCAATTGGAAGTGTTTTGGCGAGGATAAATTCTATGCCGGGGAAATCCTGATAATTGATTTCCGGATGTAATTCGTCTACCAAGAAGAGATAAAACTTATATTCCTTTGCAAATTGGTGGATAGATGCAGAGAGGATTTTGGCTTGTGCCAGGTAATTGTTAGTACAGATAGTAAAAGCAGCCTTCATAGAGTTCGGTCTTTAGGATATGAAATTTTATCTGAACAGTCTTTGTATGCTTCGAAAAATATTTCTTGCTGTATAGAAGATGTAGACATCCATCGGGAATATTTCTTTAATGATTTGTACTCTGTCTTTTTCAAAATCGAGGTCTAAGGCATTTACACCAGATGTCCCGAGGTCGTTAAATTTAGAGATGACCAGATCAAGGTATCTGAATTGATAATTACTTTTAAAGTATAGGCGGATGTTTAGGTCGTAATCTGCCCATATTTTATATTTAATCTGATAGTTATATTTTTTAAAAACAGTTGAAGGATAGAAAACCGTTTGATGATTGAAATTGTGTTTACTAAGCTTATATCTGTTCATTTTTCCAAAACGAATGGTGTTTTTGTGTGGATAATAAGCATTCCCGTATACTATTTCATTGTCTTGGGGGCGGATACTAAAGGTTTCAGCCAAAACAAGTGGTGTCATTAACTCATCATCGGCCCCCAAAAAATAGATCCATTCTCCAGAGCATTTTTTTATGGCTTTGTTCATGGCATCATAGATTCCTTGGTCTTTCTCTGAAGAAAAAAAAGCGATCTCACTTGTATACTTTTCAATAATTTGGACCGTGCCATCGGTAGAGCGCCCATCTAAAATAATCAGCTCAAAATTGTTGTATTCTTGATCTAGGACACTTTTAATTGCCTTTTCAATAGTGCCTACTGCATTTCTGACAACAATTACGATGCTAACTTTGGGAAGGGGGGATAGAGATGCCATATTTTAATCTGTAAATGTTTGCATATCTATTAGTCGTTTATAAAGGCCGTCTTTAGCAATCAGGCTGCTATGGTTTCCCGTTTCAACGATCTGGCCTTTGTCAATAACTACAATAGTGTCTGCATGCTGAATGGTACTCAGACGATGGGCAATAACAATTGATGTACGGTTTTTCATCAGGTTATTTAAGGCGTCCTGTACCAATTTTTCCGATTCAGTATCCAGTGCAGAGGTGGCCTCATCCAGAAGCATAATTGGTGGATTGGCTAATACTGCTCTGGCAATACAAACACGCTGTCTTTGCCCGCCTGATAAACGATTTCCCCTATCTCCTACGAAGGTTTGATAGCCTTGTTCTGTATTTAAAATGAATTCATGGGCATTCGCAATTTTGGCAGCAGCAATTACCTCTTCTTCCGTTGCATTAGGTTTGGCGAAAGCTATGTTGTTGAAAATAGAATCATTAAATAAAAAAGATTCCTGATTAACAATACCCATTTGTGTACGGATGCTCTCTACTGTTAGATCCTCATAGGGTTGACCATCTATTTTTATTATTCCTGATTTAGGGTCATGAAAACGGGGGATGAGGTCCATTAGTGTACTTTTACCTCCTCCGGAAGGACCGATAAGGGCAACCGTACTACCTTTGTTTATTTTTAAATTAATATCTTTTAGCACTTCTTTTGTACCATAGCTGAAGGAAACATGCTCTAAGCTTAGGGCTTGATGGAATCCTTCTAATTCTGTTGCCCCTGGCTTATTGATCAATTCTGGTTTAGTGTCAATAAGCTCGAGGACCCTTTCACCTGCTGCGATACCAGAATGGATACCACTGAAAGAATCGGTTAGTGCTTTTGCCGGTCTCATCACTTGCGAGAAAATGGCAATATAAGCAATGAACTTACTGGTAGAAAGGGCTCCAGGCTGATGGCTCATAATCAAGGTTCCACCATACCAAACAATAAAAGAAACCATAATAACCCCTAAAAACTCCGATACCGGAGATCCGAGTTGCTGTCTTCTGATCATCTTTCTGTTTAAATTGGAATAGAATACATTCTCGGCATGAAACTTATCTTTGATCCTTTCACTGGAATTAAAGGCTTTGATGATCTTTATTCCTCCTAGGGCTTCATCTAAAAAGCCAATCATTTTTGCAAATGATTCGTGAGCTTCTTTAGCTTGCTGTTTGATCCTCTTCACAATTTTACTGATGATAAATGCGGAGATGGGAATAACCATAAGCGAAAATAGCGTAAGCTTTACCGAAATAGACAATAAAACGATAATGTAAAAAATCAAGGTGAGCGGTTCTTTGAATACGACCTGTAAGGTATTGGTGACTGTGAATTGTACCACCTGGACATCTGAAGCAACTTTAGAAATGATATCTCCCTTACGCTCATTATTGAAAAAACCAACATGCATATTCATCACATTATTAAATACTGTTTTACGAAGATTTAATAAGGTATGGACCCTCAGGTCTTCCATGATCCGTTGAGAGAAATATCTAAAAATGTTAGATAACAATACCGAAATAACAATAATAAAGCAGACGTATGTAAGGGTTGATTGCGGCCCGTTGATTGCCATGGAGGTATTGACAAAATCTGTGAATCTTCCTGTAATATCAAAAGCATTGGTGGCTGTTGAAGCGATACTCTTTGTGTTTTTTGAAGTGGTTGAAATTAAGGTTTCAAAAAGAGGAGATAAGAGTGCGAGATTTAATACGCCAAATAGAACAGAGAGTAAAGTAGTAATGACATATGGAATGGCAAATTTCTCTATGGGTTTGGCAAAGGATAATAAACGAAAATATGTTTTCATTAAAAAAAATTAGGCAGCAAAGTTACGGTTTCTATTTTTAATAAAAACAAGCAGTCTTTAGAGGTATGTAACAGGTTTTTCAGTCACAGATTTATTGATAAGATCAATAATGTTCTGTACTTCGAGCTTTGAATGATATTTTGTTTTTAAGGATAGAATATTATTCTTTGAAACTTCTATTTGCCGGCTGTACCGGAGATAATCTTTATAACTGTTAATGATCCATGATTTTCCAAGGAGAACTTTTGGGAGAATTTCTATTAAAAGCAGATAATAGGGCCATATTCTTGCTCTAAATCCTGTTAAGTGTATGCTGTGAAATATAAACCTGTTTCTGAAATAGATCTTTTTCATAAAACGGAGTTTTACCTGGGTTTTTGTGCTGGCACCGACCTGATGGAAGCATACAGATTGATGTTCATAATAACATTTCCAGCCAAGAAGCCAGGCCCTTAAACTCAGGTCGGCATCTTCGGAAGAGAATGGAGAGTAAATTTCATCAAAACCACCAAGCTCTTTTAATTTTTTGGTATCCACAAGTGCATTTGCTCCAGATAAATAGGCCGTATAAGTACTATTGTCCTTTGGGTCCTTGCTATAATAGAATTTGTTTGCTTTAAGCCTGCATCCCTTTCGAAATAAAATACGGGCGGCATCCTCAATTCTGCTTCCGTCTGCGGTCATGATCCTGCCCATTACACCAAAGGTATCTTCGTTTTGGAAGTATTGCCATTGCTGATCAAAATAGTTCTCCGTCAGTCTTACATCGGAATTGAGTAAAAAGGTGAGTTCGTAACGTGCAACCTCAATTCCGCGGTTACAAGTATAGGAAAAGCCTTTGTTTTCTGCATTGATGAGGACTATAATTTCCGGATAATTTTCTTGTAGAAAAGTTACGCTGTCATCCCTTGAAGCATCGTCTGCAACTATAACTTCAAAAGGCATATTTATATGTGTTGCCGCCGCCAATACAGAGGGAAGATAAGCCTCAAGTAGAGATTTACCATTATAGTTTGGTATGATTATAGAAAGGCTCTTCTTCATGACTTCAATTTTATTTAACAATTTTATAGTTACGGTATTCAAACACCCTCCAGCCTGTCAGGTCTTCTATTTTTTGCAATAAACGCCTTCGGAAAGACATTTTGGGGTTTATTTTGCTTAAGTCCTCATTAAATATCCAGTTGGTAGCAGCAATCCTGTCTTGCATTACTGATGGATGGGTTTCGGTAAACCTGATCAGCCGGTCGGCGTTATGCATATCGAAGGTGTTTTGAATGGGGAGATTCTGTTCTACCCATTCTTCAGTCTGATAAAACTGATTAAAATTTCGAACTTTTCCTTGTAGGGCTTTTGGGGTTTTGACCCATCCGTAGTGATAGATATAGGCATCTATTAATTTTACTTTTAATTTTCGGCCATTAATTCTAAAACCTTGGGCATCCCTGTAAGAATATATACCAGGAATGTTTTTTAATATACGTACTTCTCTTCTGTACCAGCGACGGGATTGAGCTGTAAAGTCATAAGAGCCATAGAAATGCCGATATTTTAAAAGTAAGGCTTCAACATTTTTGTCTTCAAGATTATCTTCCATTTCCCGACGGATTAGTGACAGATATTTTTCATGAATACATTCATCTCCCTGCACATAGATCATCCAGTCTGTATTGGGCGAAATAGCAGTTATCGCCTTATTTGTTTCCAGAGCAAATACTTTCCCTCCTTCTCTAAGGGTGTCGTCCCAAACAGTATTCAGGATCTTTATTTTCTCGGGTGCAATCCTTTTGATCAGGTCTGAAGTTTGATCAGCAGAATTTCCAAGGGCGACTACAAATTCATCACACAGGGGGAGTACTGATCTGATGGCTTCACTCACCGGATAATCATTTGTAACAGCATTTCTAATAAAGGTAAAACCGGTAACTTTCATTGTATGGACAGGATTTCTTTTATTTATCTACAAAGATACATTTTATTCTATAAAGATAGTTTTGTTGACTGCTGCAAAAATCAAATTTCTAATTCAGTTTCAATCCTTTTGCTTTTAAAATCTGTCACCAACATTTGATAGCTCAGGTAAAGCCAGATGAGTGCACAAGGGAGTGCTTTTAATGAATAACGCATAATGTAATTGTCCCTAATGTATTTTGGGATAAAATCGGTAGGGGCCATTGTTGTCAGAAGAATAGCAAAAATAAATAATCCGATGATTTCTGTCTTTAATGGTCTTTGCTGAATCATGAACCATATGGCTACTCCGGTAAAGGCAATAATATAGGTTTGTGATTCTGAAGAATTGCTAAAAACAACAGTGAAGATGAGTGTGGAAGCAAGGTACATCATCCTGAACGAATTGGATTTGTATTGACCGAGTCTAACATAAGGAAGACAGAAAAGGATTATCCCTCCCAGTAAAAACGGCCAGTTTGGTATAGATGGGTCTTGCAATGTTCTTCTGAATATACCCATAATAGAAACATCCTGCCAGGAGACCAGGGTTGCGTTCTCCAATTGTTTGGCCGAAAGGGAAACCGACCAGTCTTTATAGCATTGGATAATGTAATCCGGGCTGAAAAAAAACATAGGCAGAATGAAAAATAGAACTGCCCAGAAGATACAGTAGGCTATGAATTTTGGCTTGTTCTTTACAAAGAAGAAGAATGCCAGCCCAACAATTCCGTACAATTTGATATAAGTCCCCAAAAAGATCAAAAATGCTGCAAAAAAGTTATTCTTTCTCTCAATCATAGTGTAGGAGAGTATAATAATCGCGGTGATAGAAGGATTGATCTGAAAAGAAAAGAGAGAGGAAAGCAATTCGTTGGTGATGATCCAATAGACAGCAACAATTTTTGAGTTTTTTAATGGTAGTGTGGAGATGGCGTAATACAGGGTGACTACATTGACGATCTGCCATAAAAACATTCCGACATATTTTGGAAATAGTGTAAAAGGGGCAATGACCAAAGAGAACAATGGGCCATAATGGTTCATGTCACCGTATTCTGCAGGATATTTCAGATAGAGGTTTAAATGATCTTTGGCGTGAAAGAAGGTGTATTTAAAAATGAGATAATTATTGTGTTCTTCACCGGCTTTCAATTGTTTTAGTGTCGCTATTACTGCTAATAAAAACCAGATGGAAAGAATAAATGACCGGTTGCTGAATAATTTTTCTAAAAGTTGTTGTGTTTTATTATAGTTCATCAGATTTTTTAAATACGTAGATCACCAATTCTTTAGTCAGGGCGAAGCACGGGGCGGGTAAGTTGTAATTTTTTCCAATGTTCTCCTTTGCGATACAGAAGCTTGCTAAAAGGGTATTTAAACCTAAGGTGACCATTGTAATCTATCCCGAATAATCTATAAGGAACATCTGGGGTATTGGCTATGCAGGTATTGACGCCTTGTGTGTAAACCGTAGGACCTGTCATTTTATGTACATCATGCGGATACCTGTTGTTTCGGATGTTATCACAAACCAGCTCCAGAGTTTGTTTAAGAAATGGGTGCCCGGGTTCATAAACCAGTGCCCATTGAACATACAATGTCGGGTTTCCTTCTTCTGAGATAACAGCGGTGTCTGTTGGTTTTATAAAATCATTGAGACTTCCTCTGATTGAACTGTCTATATCAAGATAAACCCCTCCTTTTTTTAGCAATATTGCATATCTGAAGAAATCTGCTTTTGCAGCCCCAATATTTAATCGCTGATATAACTTTAATGTTTCTTCATCAAATTCTTCTGAAAGAAATTTTTCAATCCTTTGGTCATCATAGAATTCATAAATGTAGTCAGGATTCTTTTTTCTGAATCTGGAAATATGCCATTTAGTTATAAAAGGCAATTTTTCTGTTTTAAAAGTCTGATGTATAATTTTTGGGATAGGCATGCTCGGGTTTTCTGTGGCTAAAGCTAGCATTTCATTGGAAACTGTGCAAGTACGACTGCTGATGTGTCTAGAAAGGAGAAATTGTTATAGATAAATGTTCGATAAAATGTATTTCTTTGTGTAAAAAGATAATTAATGGATGAACTTGAACCTATTCTACAAGGAATCAGACAAGGAAATTTTCTTGCTTTGGCCAGGGCATTAACCTGGGTTGAAAATGACATTGCTCCGGCTGCAGGCTTACTTCGTTCACTTAAAATGAATGTAAAAGTGCCTGTGGTGGGGATTACGGGTCCGCCCGGGGCCGGAAAGAGCACCCTGGTTAATGCCGTTGCAACCTATTTTGCTGATCTTCAGAAAAAGGTAGCCATTCTGGCTGTTGATCCAACCTCTCCTTTTAATTTTGGTTCATTGCTTGGGGACCGGATTCGAATGTCTGCCCAGTTTAACAGGCCCAATGTCTACATCCGTTCTGTAGCAACAAGGGGCGCTTTGGGGGGTATTTCCGCGAAAACTATTGAAATGGTAGATGTGATGCGGGCATCAGATTTTGATTTAATTTTGGTTGAAACTGTTGGTGTCGGACAGTCAGAACTCGAAATTGCGGGACTAGCTGATCGTACGGTGGTTGTTCTTGTTCCGGAATCCGGAGATGAGATTCAGAATATTAAATCGGGTCTAATGGAAATCGCCCAGGCCTTTGTGGTCAATAAGTCAGATCGGGAGGGGGCAGATACTTTTGCCAATAATCTAAAAAAGCTAGTTCATCATCAGGAACCCAAAATTCCTGTTTTTAAAACGGTCGCAGATAAAAACATGGGAGTCAAAATGTTTTGTGACTGGCTTCAGGAACCCTTTTATTTAGAAAATGAACGCAGACCTTATCTGATGGCAGAAAAAGCATTCAAAATCCTACAGCATTATAAAATGAGCAGTATAGATAAGGTCAGTTTCAGAAGAGAAATCAAAGACGCCATGAAACAAGCAGATTTTAATGTTTACCGCTTTCTGGAGCGCTGGTATTAAATTGAGTAGTATTCCTGTCTGAAAAAAAGGACTTCTAGGTGTATCCAAGACACTTTTGATTTTATCAGGTTGAAGCAATGGATCTCTTTTTATGCAATTGGCAGTAAATGAAATTTCAATGACAAATTTGGTTGTTTATTTGATTTATACTTTTTAATGGGTCTTATTTATTTGATTATTAGAGGTTTGTGCTTTGCTTTTTTGCTCGATTGGTTTAATGGAAAGCTGTTGCTTCTACTGATTATGAAGTATTTATATGCTGAAATGCTGTATTTTTTTGCTATTTTTAAGTTTGGAACAGTGTTTGTGTAGGTGTTTGAGAATTTAAAAATTTGTTTAATTTTGCTACACAAAAAAATTATACAATTAAAATTTGTTTAACCTTAAAAAAGAAAATTATGAATTATTCTACTTTAAAAAAGGGTCTGGCAGTTTCTTTTGTCGCTTTAATGGGAGCTACGTCTCTTGTTAATGCACAAGATGCGCCTGCTAGCTCTTCTTCGGCCAAAGTATTTGGCGGAAGAGGCCAGTATAGAACCTGGTCTATCGGAGTGAATGCGGGTGTTTTATCTCCATTCCTTGCCATCGGTGGCTCTAACGATTTCAAAAATGCAGAAGTTAACTTAGGTTATGGCATTTCATTGAAAAAACAATTAGGTCATGCATTTGGTTTAGAAGGTAACATTTTCCGTGGAAAAGTTTCCGGTACAAATAAAGACATGCCAGGTGGTGTTAACTATGGTGTTAAGTCTTTTGAAACTCAATTGGCTTATGCTGCGGATATCCGTGGTGTGGTTAACGTTGCAACTGTTGACTTTTTACGTCGTGAAAACTCTGTAAACTTTTTCGTTACTGCTGGTTACGGTTTAGCTGCTTATGCACCTAAAACAACTTCAGCTACAGGTGTTGTTACAGATTGGAAAGACAAAGCTGGTAAAAACCACGACAAAACTTATATCAAAGAAGCCTATATTCCAGTTGGAGTAGGTGTGAAATTTAAAGTTTCTGACCGTGTTGCCTTTAACTTAGGTTATACCATGCACTTCGTTGATGGAAATAACTTTGATGGTGTTTATTCTTATGCTGGTCATAAAGATAAATTCTCTTACGGATACGCTGGTTTAGAGTTCTCTCTTGGATCTAAATCCAAACCAGATCTGGAGTGGGTAAATCCATTGGCTATGATGTATGATGAATTGAAAGATCCTTCATTGCGTCAGGAAGTTGAAGCACTTAAAAACCGTGTTTCTAACGTAGAGAAATCAGTTGAAGATTTGAAAAAAGATTCAGATGGTGATGGTGTAGCAGATCAGTTTGATAAATGCCCTAACACACCTGCTGGTACTGCTGTTGATGGATCAGGATGTCCTCTTCCAAAAGCACCAGAGCCTACTACTGTTGCTCCAACAAGCAATGTAACAGGTTTTGAGCCAATTCAATTTGAGTTTAACAGTTCAGTATTAAAAACTGAGTCTTATCCTATCTTAGATAAATTGTCTTCAGGATTACGTGAAAAAGGTGGTAAAGTAACTTTAAAAGGTTATGCTTCTAGCGAAGGTACTGCTGCATATAACTTGAAATTATCTAAAGACAGAGCTAATTCTGTTAAAACTTACCTGGTAAACTCTGGTGTTAATTCTAGCGCTGTAGTTACTAAAGGTTATGGTGAAGCTAACCCAGTTGCTTCTAACGATACTGAAGAAGGTCGTATCCGTAACCGTCGTGTTGAATCTTCAAGAAACTAATCTTTCTTAAGAACATACAAAAAAGAGGGCTTCGATATTCGAAGCCCTCTTTTTTTATTTATACATTTGTGTATGTACTTTTTCAGGAAGAAAGACAAAAACAGGCCGGTTAATATTAACCTGAAGATTATGCATTTTATAAATGCCCTGGCCATTATTGTGTTCCTTGGAGCATTGATATGGAAATTAATTAGCCTGCTCTTAAAATCATAAACTGTACTGCTGTTATCTATAAAATACAATCAATATTAAACATTTATGAAAAGAATTATTAATACCAACGACGCTCCGGCACCTATTGGGCCTTATAATCAGGCAGTACTTGCTGGCGGTTTTCTGTATGTCTCTGGGCAAATACCAATTAACCCGGCAACCGGTGCGCTCAATCAATCTTCCCTTTCGGAAGAAACACATCAGGTGATGAGAAACCTCCATGCTGTATTGATTGAGGCTGGATTTGGATTTGAACATATTGTAAAAACAACCATATTTTTATCAGATATGAGCTTGTTTGCCGAAGTCAATGAAGTATACGGTTCTTATTTCCATAAAGACTTTCCAGCCAGGGAAACGGTTGCCGTTAAAGGTTTGCCAAAAGGAGTAAATGTGGAGATTTCTGCAATTGCTTACCATAGTGAGAAAATATAATCTGACAAAAAAATAAAGGTTTTGTCTGTAGAAATTTTATCAGCGTCGATTGAATACTTAAAGGGTGTTGGCCCTAAACGTGCCGAACTTCTGAAAAAGGAGTTGGGCATTTTTGCTTATGACCAGCTGTTAAATTATTACCCTTTCAGGTATATCGACCGGACAAGATTTTATAAAATCAGGGAACTCAATCCCGAATTGCCACTTGTACAGATTGTTGGCCGGATTACTGATAAAAAAACAATTGGTGAAAAACATAAGAAAAGAATTGTTGCCAGGTTAAGCGATGAAACAGGGACCATTGAATTGGTTTGGTTTCAAAGTTTAAAGTGGGTAGAGGAAAATGTGATGAGGGGAAAGGTGTATATTGTCTTTGGCAAACCAAACCTTTTTAACGGCACTTTTAGTATTTCTCATCCTGAGCTTGAAAATTATCCCAGACCTGCTGGAGTCACAGGTAACCTGACCCTGCAGCCCATTTATAATTCAACAGAGAAGTTAAAGAAACATTTTCTGGATAGCAAGGGAATCCAGAAACTCGTAGGCCTGCTGATAGAACAACACATCAGAGAAGTAAAGGAGAGCCTTCCGCCTTATGTTATGGAGAAGTATAAGTTAATTTCTAAAAGAGAGGCCTTACTCCATATTCATTTTCCTGGAAGTGCGCAGATGCTCCAGGACGCCCAGCGAAGGTTGAAATTCGAAGAGCTTTTTTTTATCCAATTGCAGCTTTTAGGGAGTAAACAGCAGCGGAACCTGAAATTTAAAGGGGCTGTTTTTGATAAGGTTGGAGCTAAAATAAATACTTTTTATAAAGACATTCTACCTTTCCCATTAACAGGTGCTCAGAAGCGGGTCATCAAAGAAATCCGGCTGGATACCCACAGGGGGATCCAAATGAACCGTCTGGTACAGGGAGATGTTGGGAGTGGAAAAACGATCGTTGCCCTGATGAGTATGTTACTTGCGAATGATAACGGTTACCAGGCCTGTATGATGGCGCCGACGGAGATTCTGGCCCGACAACATTACCAGTCCCTGGTTTCCCTGCTTAAAGATGATCTGGTTAAGGTGGCTGTACTTACCGGCAGTACAACAAAAAAACAAAGGACCTTATTACATGAACAACTAGAAGCAGGCGAAATAGACATCCTGGTGGGGACTCATGCGCTGATCGAGGACAAGGTAAAGTTTAAAAATCTGGGGCTGGTTGTGATTGACGAACAACACCGTTTTGGTGTAGAACAGCGGGCAAAACTCTGGAGAAAGAACAGTATTCCCCCTCATATTCTGGTCATGACGGCTACGCCCATTCCAAGAACATTGGCGATGACCTTATATGGCGACCTTGATGTATCGGTTATTGATGAACTGCCTCTGGGTAGAAAACCAATTGAAACAAAGCATCTTTTTGAGAGCCAACGTTTGCGGATGTTTGGTTTTATGAAGGAAGAAATTAAAAAAGGACGTCAGGTATACGTGGTTTATCCTCTAATTAAAGAGAGTGAACAGTTGGATCTTCTTTACCTGGAAGCGGGTATTGAACAGATGCGGTATCAGTTTCCTCTTCCTGATTTTCAGATCAGCATCGTTCATGGTAAAATGAGCAATGCAGATAAACAATATGAAATGCAACGCTTTGTGGAAGGAAAAGCGCAGATCATGGTTGCGACCACAGTGATTGAAGTAGGGGTTAATGTGCCGAATGCTTCGGTTATGGTTATTGAACACGCCGAGCGGTTTGGCTTGTCTCAATTGCATCAGCTCCGTGGCCGTGTGGGCCGGGGCGCCGAACAAAGTTTTTGTATTTTAATGTCCGGAAATAAGTTGACCCGGGAAGGAAAACTTCGATTAGAGACCATGGTTAAAACCAACAACGGCTTTGAAATATCTGAAATTGACTTACAACTCAGAGGTCCCGGAGATCTTTCAGGTACCCAGCAAAGCGGGGTTCTGGAGCTTAAAATGGCCGATTTGGCCAAAGATCAGGCCATTCTTCAGGAAGCCAGAAATATGATCATAGAAATTTTTGAGCAGGACCCGGTTCTTTCTTTGCCACAAAACCATTTACTGCGGGTCTATTTGGAAAGAAAAAACCAGGGCATCACTTTTGACAAGATTTCCTGATTAATCTTCGTCGCTTCCCGGTAAAGATCCATTTCCTGAGTAGGCCCCTTTTCTGATCACCGGCATTTTCAAATATTTATACAGGTCATCCAAGTGCATCAGACTGCCATTGGTTAAATTTCCCAGAAAGATAACAATGATGTTTTTGTCCAGGTCACGGACATAGATGTGCCTGAAACCATGCCACCAACCGGTATGATAAACGACTTTTCTGCCATTTTCCCCATCAAACATTCTCCAGCCATAACCATAATTAAAGTGACCGTTAACAGGCTTGTTGTGGCCTGTGTAAGCAGAGTCCAGGCTGGCCTTTGTTAGTAGGCGCCCATTACGCAATGCATGGTCGTACAGCACAAGGTCATGTATGGTACTGTAAATTCCTTTGTCTCC
This sequence comes from Pedobacter nutrimenti, assembly GCF_003208655.1. Taxonomy (GTDB): domain Bacteria; phylum Bacteroidota; class Bacteroidia; order Sphingobacteriales; family Sphingobacteriaceae; genus Pedobacter; species Pedobacter nutrimenti. The sequence goes on from NZ_QKLU01000002.1 coordinate 556,559, forward strand.
TACAGGACCATCCAGAAAATTCTGAACAACAGAGTATCTCCATGTACGGTCATGTCCAACCACATCAACCGGGATTTTAGGGTAAACCGTGGTCGAATAAACATGAGTATGTTTCATTCCAGCAGGTTTAAAGACATTTTCCATCATGTAGTCCGCATATTTTTTGCCAGTTACTTTTTCTATAATGGCACCCAGGACCATAAAGTTCGAGTTGTTGTAATGAAACCGGGTATCCGGGGCCGCATAACGGGCCGGCTTATGTTCGGCGATCAGGTTCATCACATCCATATTGCTCATTGGCTTTTTCTTGTCCTTCCAGATTCCGTCCGTAAAATAAACATAGTTCATCATACCGCTGCGATGGGTCAGCAGCAGTTTTACAGTAATGCCTTCGTAGGGAAAATTAGGAAAGAATTTTTTGACATTATCACTTAAAGAGAGTTTTCCTTTTTCAACAAGCTGCATAATGGCCACACCTGTGAAAGTTTTGGTTACAGAAGCGAGTTCAAATTCAGAATTGATTTTCAGGCTATCCCGGTGTAAGTAGTCTGCCCAGCCAATGGCTTTTTCATAAATGATTTTACCATCTTTTGCAACCAGCATATTGCCATTAAAGCCATATTTTTTATGGAGGGTTTCTACAAAATTTGCAATGAATTTATCTCCTTTATCTGGATTGTAAACCAGCAACAGACTATCCGCTTTGTCGTCATGTTTGGTTCGGATTTTGGGATCAGCAACCGTTTTTTTATCAGTGGAAGAGCAATTGGTAAAAAGAAATGTGGCCATAGTAGCCACAGCTAAAATATTACGGTAAGTCATGTAGGACAAATTCTGTTTAAAAAGCCGGAAAATTAAGAAATAATACTCCTTTTAACGTAAAAGAGTTTTAAACATTATCATTTACTTTACATTCTTATATTAAGATAAAACTTAAATTTGTGACAAAACGTATAAGATTATGAATTTTAGAACTGAACACGATACGATGGGTGAAGTACAGGTGCCTGCTGATAAATATTGGGGCGCACAGACTGAACGATCACGTAATAATTTTAAAATCGGACCAGAGGCTTCTATGCCAAAAGAAATTATCCATGCTTTTGGATATTTAAAAAAAGCTGCCGCTTTGGCAAATCATGAACTGGGCGTGTTGGCCGCAGATAAAAAAGAGCTGATTGTTAAAGCTTGTGATGAAGTTATTGCAGGTAAACTCGATGAGCAGTTTCCTTTGGTCATCTGGCAAACCGGTTCAGGAACCCAAAGCAATATGAACGCTAATGAAGTAATTGCTTATCGTGCCCATGTCTTAAATGGCGGTGATCTTAATGATGCTAAAAAAGCATTACATCCAAATGATGACGTCAATAAATCACAATCCTCCAACGATACTTATCCGACTGCAATGCATATTGCAGCATATAAACAAGCTTCGGAAATTACACTTCCCGGCTTGGAGAAATTGCATACTACATTAAGTGCCAAAGCAACTGAGTTTGCAAAAATTGTAAAAACAGGCCGTACTCATTTTATGGATGCGACCCCTTTAACTTTGGGACAGGAATTTTCCGGTTACGCTCAACAAGTTCAAAACGGAATCAGGGCGGTTAAAAACGCTTTGGCCATGATCACGGAACTGGCTTTGGGTGGTACCGCTGTTGGAACAGGTTTGAATACACCAAAAGGTTATGATGTACTTGTTGCAAAGAAAATTGCAGAATTAACCGGTTTACCTTTTGTAACTGCTCCAAATAAATTTGAAGCGCTGGCTGCTCATGATGCAATGGTGGAGCTTTCTGGAGCTTATAAAAGAGTTGCGGTATCTTTGATGAAAATTGCAAATGACATTAGGATGCTCAGTTCTGGGCCTCGTTCAGGTATCGGTGAAATCATTATTCCCGACAATGAGCCAGGATCGTCTATTATGCCGGGAAAAGTTAACCCAACGCAACCAGAGGCTTTAACAATGGTTTGTGCGCAGGTTATAGGAAACGATGTTGCTGTAAGTATAGGTGGAAGTACAGGGCATTTTGAATTGAATGTTTTTAAACCAGTTATTGCCGCAAATGTCCTTCAGTCAGGCAGGTTAATCGGAGATGCCTGTGTTTCTTTTAATGACCATTGTGCAGAAGGTATTTTACCAAACCTGCCGGAAATTAAAAAACATTTGGAAAACTCTTTAATGTTGGTTACCGCGCTGAATCCGCATATTGGCTATGAGAATGCAGCAAAAATTGCAAAAAAAGCCCATAAAGAAAATAAAACCCTTCGGGAAGCAGCTGTTGAACTGGGCTTGTTAACCAGTGAGCAATTTGACCAGTGGGTAAAACCGGAAGATATGGTAGGGAGTTTAAAGTAATTGGCCGGTTATATAATGAGAAGCGTCTTCTTTTTTTTAGGACTGGTTTGTATCCTGACTGCCTGCAGAAGACTTCCCAATGTGCAGGGAAAAGGAGAGGCTTTTCTTCAGGGAGTATGGAGCCAGGACAGCATAGCGAATTCAAATAAACTGCTGAATTATACACAACATAAATTTAAATTTACCTGCGACTCTTTTTATGTAGAAATGACGACCCATTCCAGGGTAAATTATTATGCCGATTCTTGCTTTAATAATGGCCTTTGGAAAGAATATGCAAAAGGAGTCTATGTGGTCAGGGGAGACAGCCTTTTTCTGGACGGCACTTTTACAAAAGCAAATTACAAACAGAAAGTATCAGGTTGTTATCAGATTGGACGTTACTTCAAGAGTTTTTACATTAAGTCTTCAAAACCCAATGTGGTCCAATTGGAAAGTATAAGCGACCAAAGGGATTGTAACCTGATTTTAAAAGAACGCATCGTTTGTGAACCCAAAGAATTATAAAAACATGAATATATTTTCAGTAAAGAAAAAGTTAAAGTTGGCTCTTTTATTGGGGGCTATGGCTTATTTGCCATTGCAGGTTTCCGCCTGGGGCATGACCGGGCACCGCGTGGTCGGACAAGTTGCAGATTATTACCTGACTGCAAAGGCACGTAAAGCGGTGCAAGGTGTACTGGGAACAGAGTCTATGGCTATGGCCAGTAACTGGCCTGATTTTATCAAATCTGATACCTCATTTAATTATTTGGGGTCCTGGCATTATGTTAACCTTCCTGCCGGGCTGGACCAGCAAGGTGTTTACCAATTCCTCCATACAGAGAAAGGACCAAATGTTTTCAATAAAATACCGGAGGTGATCTCTGTATTGAAAAACCCGCAGAGCAATGCAGATCAGAAAAGGATGGCCATGAGGTTGCTGATTCACCTTGTCGGCGATTTGCATCAGCCGATGCATACGGCCCGTAAAGAGGATTTGGGCGGAAACCGGATCAGTGTTACCTGGTTTGGTGAAAAATCAAATCTGCACAGGGTGTGGGATGAAGGCCTGGTGGATTACCAGCAGTTGAGTTATACAGAATATGCTGCAGCAATAAATCACCCGACTAAAGAGCAGTTGAATGCCTGGACAACGACTTCTTTACAGGATTGTGTGTTGGAATCTTATACCATCTGCAACAAGATTTATGCAGGGGTAAAACCCGACGACAGATTAAGTTACCGTTATAACTTTGACTATGTGGATACGGTAAATGAACAATTGCTAAAAGGAGGAATCCGCCTGGCAAAACTGATTAATGATATCTACGGTTAATCCAATCATTATGGGCCATCTTAAGCTATATATGATGATACTGGGCTGTAAGCCTCAGGGCCGGCATACAGAACAGCACGATGTTTTTTTTACGGTTGCTACGTCTATGAAAGAAACTGTGCCTGCGATAACTGGGTTTTGGCCCGAGGCATCAGGAAAGCTGCATGTTGATGCCTGGCGGGAAGTGACCGAGGTGGATGGTTTCAAAATTGAAATCACAGAAAAGAAAGAACAAGAAAAAGATGCGCTTAAATTGTTTTTCATCAACCTGGGAGGTTATAAAAAGGGCGAATTTGATGAATTGCATTATAAAATGCTGGTCGTAGCAGCCAATTTGGCTAATGCAACTCAAAAAGCCAAGCAGACGGCATTTTATCAACATACCGGCTTTTCAGGTGCTGTTTCTCATATCGACGATAAGTACGGTGTGGATGTGGATGATGCTGTAGAGATTCTGGAAATCCTCCCCAGAGAAATTAAAGAAAAATATAGTCTTCAGATTACACAGCAGAAAGATTTACCCAACGACGAAATTAACCTTGGGTATTTTCCGTTGAATAAAATCTGAGCGGGACGTAAAGAAAAAAGCCAGCAGATCATCTGCTGGCTTTTTTTGTAATCAAACTCCAAACTCTTTATCCAGGTATTCAGTAACCTTAACAATGGCATTATCTATAGTATCGCTTAAAATCGTCATAAACGATCCTGATTTTGCCGTTGCAATGATGTATTGGAGACAATCATTGCCATTGTTATTGATGATGACTTCCATATCAGGTTTCACTTCGTAAATACCCGATAAAAGCAGATCGATCAACTCTTGCTGATTTCGGCCCCTCAGGTATTTTTCCTGACATATGATAATCTTATCAAACATTTGAGCGGCAATACGGGCTGTTTCTTTGATGTCCTCATCCCTACGGTCCCCTGTACCGGAAATGACCCCAACGTGTTCGGTGGCTTCAATGGTTTTCAAATAATCCTTAATTCCATTAAAACCATCCGGGTTATGTGCGAAATCAACAAGGATCTGAAACTCCTTAAATTTAAAAATATTCATCCTTCCAGGTGTCTGGGCTGCTGAAGGAATAAAAGTCTCTAGCGACATCCGGATGTCTTCAATTTTATACCCGCAAAGAAAAACAGCCAGGGTTGCAGCAAGTACGTTTTCAATCATGAATTCTACACTCCCGCCAAAGGTGATGGGAATATGGGTAACTTTATCCACCCTTATTTTCCAGTCTCCCTTTTTTATGGTGATGTAACCATTTTCATAAATGGCGGCGGTACCCCCTTTTTTACAATGTTCTACAATGGCTGGGTTCTTTTCGTCCATGCTGAAATAGGCGACTTTGCAATCGGCATCATTGGCTATTTTAATACAGTATTTATTATCTGCATTTAACACCGCCCAGCCATCTCTTTTTACTGCACCAATGACCACATTTTTAACGCGTGTAAGGTCATCCAGGCTATGAATATCAGAGATTCCTAAATGGTCTTCCTGGATATTTGTCACCACACCGATATCACACTTATTAAAGCCAAGGCCTGCCCGAAGGATTCCCCCTCTTGCGGTTTCCAGTACGGCAAATTCTACAGTCGGATCTCTTAGAATAAACTCCGAACTGATGGGGCCAGTGGTATCCCCTTTCATGAGCAGGGTGTTTTGCACATAAATTCCATCCGAGGTGGTATAACCAACCCGGGTACCATTGCTTTTGACCATGTGGGCAATCAACCTGGTGGTGGTGGTTTTTCCGTTGGTTCCGGTCACTGCAATAATTGGAATCCTTGCAGATTTTCCTGGAGGATAAAGCATATCTATAACCGGGGCAGCCACGTTTCTTGGTAAACCTTCACTTGGGGCAAGGTGCATTCTGAAGCCCGGGGCTGCATTGACCTCTAGAATAACCCCGCCATTTTCTGTCAAAGGCTGTGTCAGGTTCTGTGCCATGACATCAATACCGCAAATATCAAGACCTATGATTCTGGAAATGCGTTCGCTGATGAAAATATTCTGCGGATGAACCAAATCTGTGACATCAATGGAGGTTCCCCCCGTGCTCAAATTTGCCGTGGATTTTAAGTAGACGATCTCTCCGTTTGGTACAACCGTTTCAAGGGTATATTCCTTTTTTGCCAGTAAATCCAGGGTGTCCCGGTCCACGATAATTTCTGTGAGTACATTTTCGTGGCCATAACCCCTTCTTGGGTCTTCGTTTTCCCTGTCTATCAGCTGCTGTATGGTGTATTGCCCATTCCCTTTCACATGGGCGGGTACTCTTAAGGCAGCAGCAACCATCTGGTGATCTATAACCAGTATCCTGAAGTCATAACCCGAGATAAACTTTTCGATAATGATTTTTCTGGAATAGTTTTTTGCGTAGTCAAAAGCCGCTTTTGCAGCTTCTTCCGTCTTTACATTAATGGTCGCCCCTTTTCCATGATTACCGTCAAGAGGTTTAAATACCAGCGGAAAGCCTATTTTTTTTATGGCTTCAGGTAATTCTTCCGCTTCTGAAATGGTTAGCCCCTTGGCCACCGGAATAGCAGCGTCCTGTAAAAGTCTTTTGGTTTCATCTTTATTGCAGGCAATATCTACAGCAATGCTGTTGGTTTTCTCGGTCATGGTTGCTCTGAACCGGACCTGGTTTTTTCCATAGCCCAGCTGAACGAGAGAGCTTTTGTTCAGCCTGATCCATGGTATATCTCGGGAAATGGCCTCATCCACAATGGAGCCGGTACTTGGGCCAAGACGCTCAGACTCCCGCAATTCTCTTAATTTCTGAATATGTTCTTCTATTTTGCAATCCTGGTTATCAATCAATGCTTCAGCAATTTTTACAGAAGCTTCAGCCGCGTACACACCTGCTTTTTCTTCCAGATAACTGAAAACAACATTGTAAATTCCTTCCGTCTTGGTTTGTCGTGTTCTGCCATAGCCCGTATCCATTCCAGCCAGAGTTTGAATTTCAAGAGCAATATGTTCTATCACATGGCCCATCCAGGTTCCTTCTTTAACCCTTTCAAAAAAGCCGCCGGCATGTCCTTTTGAGCAGCGGTGCGTAAAAAGAGTAGGAAGGGACTTTGTAATCCTTTCACTAAAACCATCAATGAGGTTGGTTGGTCTTTGCTCCAGATCTTCCAGATCCAGTCGCATTTGAATGAGTTTTTTTCTGTTAATTGACCAGATGTTTGGTCCTCTCAGCACTTGAATCCCTAATATTTTCATTCTATTATAGTTTAACGTTTAATGGTGGTCTGTTTGCAGGTATCTTTGTTTTTTATCAAAGATGGCATGACAAACTAATTTTATGGCATCACTGTATGCTTTAAGGACTCATCGGGGCCAGGATCGGGATTCAGTTGAAACCTGGTTAAGTGATGCACCGGCATTAAATGTCCGCCAAATTGGCCTGCCCCGGAAGTCTTGTTTTTTTCTATAAAACTACTAAATTATTTGATTTTTTTTAATGTCGGCCAACTTGGGAAAAATGATGATTTTGATAAAAAATCTCAATTATTGATTGAATGAACATATATTTGAAATAATAGGGATTTAAATAACAGCAATGGCTCCAAAAGGCAAATTAATTATTATTGGTGGCGCAATAAACACAGGTAGTTTTACAGAAACAGAGTTCGGCCTGCCTCAGAATATGAATTTTTTTGAAAGAGGCATTTTAAAACGGATTACCTTAGAATCAAGAAAGAAAAATGCTTCCCGGTTTGAGATTATTACGACCGCTTCCCTGATACCAGAGAAAGTTGGGGAGGAATATATCAAAGCATTTGTACAGCTTGATGTTCATGATGTTGGGGTGCTGAACATTAGCAACAGGGAGCAGGCCAATGATCCGGGAAACTGCTCCAGAATAGAGGCCGCAGATGTTATTATTTTCACCGGAGGTGATCAGCTCCGCTTGTCTTCTATTTTTGGGGGAACTGCGATCCATCAGATTTTGCTTGATAAATATCAGGATGAAGAAATTGTAATTGCCGGAACATCTGCAGGTGCAGCAGCAAGCTCCAAAAACATGATTTACCAGGGAAGCAGTAAAGATGCTTTACTAAAAGGAGAAGTGAAAATTACAGGAGGACTTGGCTTTATAGATGGGGTAATTGTTGATACGCATTTTGTACAACGAGGCCGGATAGGACGCTTGCTGTATGCTGTTGCAAGCAATCCGGGTATTTTAGGGATTGGTTTGGGGGAAGATACAGGTTTGTATATTTCCCAAGGGAACATCATGGAGGCTATAGGGTCTGGAATGGTGATGTTGGTTGATGGAAGACAGATGTCAGATACCAACCTGACCGATGTTGATATGGGGCAGCCGGTTTCTATTAAGAATATGGTGGTACATGTGATGTGTGACGGGGACATTTATGACCTTACGGCGCATGCCCTAACAATCCATCACCCTAAATCTGTGGAGCTAAATTAGGATAAATACGATAAAGGAATGAAAATCATTATTCATGGAGGCTTTTTTAGTGAATCAAGCACCAATCAGGAGATGAAAGAAGCTAAGCAGCAAGCCTTATCGGACATTGTGGGAAGGGCTTATGTATTTTTAAAAGAACATACTGCTGTAGAAACCGTGGTTTTCGCAGTTGCTTTGCTGGAAGATTGTCCATTGTTTAATGCGGGTCTTGGCTCCCAGATTCAAAGTGATGGCCGGGTGAGGTTAAGTGCTTCCCTGATGGATGGTTCCAGTCAACGATTTAGCGGCGTCATTAATCTGGAGGATGTAAGACATCCTATAGAGGTATCGGCTAGGCTATTAGATTATGACGACAGGGTTTTAAGCGGGGAAGGTGCTTTGCTTTTTGCCAGGGAGCAGGGTTACGAATATTTTGATCCGGTTACTGAAGAAAGAAAAAATGAATATGCAGCAAAACTGGCCGGACTTTCCCGGGTCGGTACGGTGGGTTGTGTCGCTTTGGATAAAAACGGACATCTGGCTGCGGCGACTTCAACAGGTGGAAAGGGTTTTGAAATTCCCTGCAGGGTAAGTGATTCAGCTACTGTTGCAGGAAATTTTGCCAATGCTTATGCCGGCGTTTCCTGTACAGGTGTGGGAGAAGACATTGTAAGTGCAGGCCTGGCCGCTAAGATTGTGACTAGGGTTACTGATGGATTTTCTTTAAAAGAGGCTGCTGATAAATCTTTCGGGGAGCTGAAAGAAATTGATGGTTTTGCCGGAGTGATTGGTATCAGTGCTAGCGGGGAAATATATCATACAGATTCTCATCCTTATATGGTATGGGCAGCTTTTGATGGTAATTTACAAGTGTTTAGCTAAAAATGATATCTTTGTAAAATGTATAAACTTTACCTGGTTCCGTTTTGTTTGTTTTTTGCACTTGGTGCAGCTGGACAATCTAGTAATTTTGTATTACAGGATGGAGGAACGGGCGCTGCCATTACAATTGCAGTTTCCAGACCAGATGAAAAGGATGGTGACGATTATTTTTCGGAAGCAGAAAGGACGGAAAAAAAGGGTGATTTGAATGAGGCTTTGAATTTGTTTGGAAAAGCGGCATTTGAATATAATAGTTCAAGGAAATTTAACCAATATGGCAGTGCTTTACTGAGGTTGAGCAATGTTCATTTATTGCTTGCCCATTATACAGAAGCAGAGCAGGTCATTCTAAATGTTGTGCTTAAAAATTATGGACGCATTGGAAGCCGTAAAGGTCAGATGGATGCCTATGGACAGTTGGGGCGAATTTATTTTGCAGCCAATAAAACGACGCAATCCTTATGGTTTTATACACAACAAGGCATCCTGGCCAGGCAATTAAAAGATGATGCTTCTTATATTGATTCTATTTTGGGCATAGCCCTGGTAAAAATCAAAAAAAAGGAATATCAACTTGCGGTACGGGATGTAAACAGAGCGGAATTATTTGCACGCTCGATCAAAGGAAATCAGTTCAGTACGCAAATTAAAAACACCAGAAATTTGATTTCTGAGAAAGTTAATTTAAAGAAATAATAGGATTTGAAGAAGTTTTTCTAAGTTTACAAAAAAGAGACAGTATTATTACTGTCTCTTTTTTGTTTATTTCGGAAATTGGTATCATATTGGTTGTTGATTACAAAATGGATTTTAAATTATTTAAAGAGATGTTGAAAAGAATATTAATGGTAACCTTCACGGCAGCGGTGCTGGCCTGTCAGGCAACCCCGAAGCAACAACCGGTTGTGGATGGTGTCCCTAATATAAAACCTGCCGAACAGCAGAGCCTGGTGTGCAAGGAGGTGGTTGCCCTGATTGAAAACTATAACTATAAAAAAATTAAACTGAACGATTCAATTTCATCATTAATTCTCGATAAATATATTAAGGCATTAGATGGCTCAAAAAGCTATTTTCAGGCAGCAGATATTAAAAGCTTTGAGCAATACAGAACAACGCTTGATGATGATTTCAGAAACGGAGATTTAACTGGTGTTTTTTATATTTTCAACGTTTACCTGAAAAGGTACAATGAGTGGATTAATTATTCCCTTAACCAGGTGAAGGCTAAATATGATTTTAATCAGAATGATACCTATACCTATGACAGGGAAAAAATGCCGTGGGCAGCATCTTCTGCAGCATTAAATGAGATCTGGAAGAAAAGGGTAAAATACGAGCTGATCAATCTACAGATTGCAGGAACTCCGGAAGCAAAAAATATTGAAACCATTACCAAAAGATATCAGAACCTGAAATCACAAGTGGCCAAGCTGAATAATCAGGATGTTTTTCAAATGATTATGGATGCTTTCACCGAGGTAATTGATCCACATACCAATTATTTTAACCCGGCCAATGCTCAGGCCTTCAATGAAGATATGGCGCGTTCCTTTGAAGGAATCGGGGCAAGGTTGCAACTGGATAATGAGGTGATTAAAATCTCAGAAATTATTGCAGGAGGGCCAGCCTTTAAAAGTAAATTATTAAGTGCGGGTGACCGGATCGTTGGCGTGGCTCAGGGTAATGGTGAATTTGAAGATATAATTGGATGGAGACTGGAAAATTCAGTAGCAAAGATAAAAGGACCCAAAGGGACTAAAGTAAGATTGAAAATTATTCCTGCAGGACATGAGCTTTCTTCCAAACCAGTAATTATTGAACTGACCCGGGAAAAAATAATAATGGAGGAACAATCGGCAAAAAAACAGGTGAAAACGATTGAATCCAACGGGCAAACCTATAAAATTGGTATTATTAAAGTACCTGGATTTTATGCAGACTTTAAAGCTGCCAATGCCGGTGATCCAAATTATAAAAGTACCACCAGGGATGTTAAGCTATTGATCGATACGTTGAAAAACAAAGATAAAGTAGATGCTATTGTGATGGATTTAAGGGCTAATGGCGGAGGATCTCTACTGGAAGCAATTGATTTAACGGGTCTTTTTATCGGCAGGGGCCCGGTGGTTCAGGTAAAAGACCTTAGAGGCAAAGTAGAGGTTAGTGAAGCCACAAACAATGCCCCGGCTTGGGATGGTCCTTTTGGAGTAATGGTAGACCGTTTGAGCGCTTCGGCATCAGAGATTTTTTCTGGCGCGATCCAGGATTATGGAAGAGGTATTATTATGGGGACCCAAACCTATGGTAAAGGAACAGTACAATCATCTATTGACCTGAATAAGCTGGTCAACCCTTCTCTTTTGCAAAGACTTGCAGCATTGGTCAGTAAGGAAGGTTCGGTTAGTGTTTCCGGTGCTTCAGGAGGCATTACGCCCCCTCAATTGGGACAGATCAATTTGACCATGGCCAAGTTTTACAGGGTTACCGGCAGCAGTACACAACACAAAGGCGTAATGCCCGATATTATTTTTCCTTCTGTTTATCCAATGGATAAAATTGGAGAAGATACAGAGCCTTCTGCTTTGCCTTGGGATGTTGTTCCCCGTTCAAATTTCACACCAGTTAAGGACTTGACTGCAATCCGATCAAGCCTGGTTAAACTGCATGAACAACGTATGGCGGGTTCTCTGGACTATAAGGTGCTTCAGCAGGATATTGCTGAGATGAAAAAACGGGAAAATGAAACCTCTGTTACGCTCAATGAAAGTAAATTGAAAACGGAACGGGATGCCCTCGAAGCAAAATCACTGGCAAAAACCAATGAGCTAAGGGCCGCCAGAGGTTTGGCTGCTTTAAAGAAAGGAGAAAAAGCAGGTAAAAATGAAGCCTTTGATTTTATGGAAAATGAAAGCCTTAAAGTCATGGCAGACCTGATGCAGATCAAATAACAGGAGACCAGACATAAAAAAACGCCCTTATTTTCATAAGGGCGTTTTTTTATGGGAGGATTTTGTTATCCTTTTTGGTCAGATAATTTTTGCATCTGAACAGACATCAGCTCTTTCATGGTCTTATTCATCGCATCTGTAGAGCCGTCCAGAAATATGGTGTTTCCCTGACTGTTTTCAGCAAAGTGTTTAATCGATTCTGTCCACATGGTAAACAAGATCACAGAGATGTCAAGATTGGCTTGCTCCATTTCCTGCGCTGCTTTAGTCATACCATGGGCTACTTCCGCTCTGAATAACGCAATACCCTGCCCTCTGAGCTGTGCGGCCTCTCTTTCTGCAGCAGCAGCAATTTTAATCGCATTTCCATCGGCTTCAGCACCCTTGGTTTTGGTAATTAATAAAGCCTGGCCTTCATTTTCGGCAGCGGCCTTAAGGTTATTGGAGGCAACTACCCGGCTCATGGAACGCATAATTTCTTCATCAAAAGTAATGTCGTTTAATTGGAGGTCCTGTAAATGATAACCCCAGGATTCGAGTACTTTGTCAATCTGTTGCTTGACATGTTCTACAATCTCGTTTCTTTGTGCAAGGACATTGGCTTGTTTTTGAGTGGCTACATAAGCCCTTATGGAGCCTTCAATGGTCCGGATCAAAGCCTGCATGAGATTTGTGGAATCGACAAATTTAAATGCGACATTTTTAATCGTTTCTTCATCATGATTGAGCACCGAATAAAGGAGCATGGCCTTAAAATAAACATTGGCCTGGTCTTGTGTTACGGCCTGAAAAGAAAGTTCGACAGAACGGTTCTGAATTGAAATTCTCGAATGAATGACCTCTATAAGGGGCACTTTAAAGTTAAGCCCAGGTCTGAGTTGTCTTTGGTATTTTCCGAAAATAGTAACAACAGCTATGGTGCCTTGTCTTACAGTAACGAAAGAGCTTAAAACAACTACCAAGGCAAAAAAGAGCAGAAAGTATAAAAAGTAGTTCATAGTTTTTTTTCTTGAAGTTAGAAATAAACAATTGATTCTTCTTAAATATTCGGTTTTATATCGTGGTTTTCTTAGTTTTATTCTGAAATGTACACGAAGGGGGTTGGAAAACAAAGCTAATACTGGTGATGTGAAAAATAAAAAAACATAAAAATAAATACGTTCATATGAAAACTAAACTAAGTTTATCACTTGCAGGGCTTGCGCTCCTTGCGGCCTGTCAGAACAAAGGCACCGATCAGGGAGCAGCAGGAAAAAAAGCACGGACTGAATTTTTAGACACAGCCGGCATGGACACTGCAATAAAACCGGGGGATAATTTCTTCCTGTATGCCAACGGCGCCTGGATGAAAAAGACCCAGATTCCCAAAACGGAGACAGGATGGGGGTCATTTTATACCTTGTATAACGACAACATCAAAAGCCTGGAGCAAATTCTGATTAATGCGTCTAAAGAAGAGCACCCTAAAGGAAGCTTGGAGCAAAAGGTTGGGGATTTTTACGCAAGTGGTATGGACACCCTTGCGATAGAAAAATTAGGTTACAATCCTTTAAAACCATTGCTGGCGAAAATCGATGCCATAAAAGATTATAAAGAACTGATTGGTTTTGTTGCCGACGGATATAAAGACGGTAATGGTGATCTTTTTGGATTTTATGTCGGACCGGATGATAAAATCAGCAGTAAAAATGCAGTTAATTTTTCTCAGTCAGGGATTACCCTGCCCGAACGGAGTTATTATTTTAATGATGATGCACAAACAAAAAAAATAAGAGAAGCTTTTGTAAAGTATATAAATCGTCTTTTTGTACTTACCGGAAACACCAAAGAAAACGCGGCAAAGTATGCAGATCAGATTTTGAAACTGGAAAAAGAAATTGCAAATTCCCACTCTACACCTGTTGAACTGCGTGATCCTCAAAAGAACTACAATAAGTTTTTTGTGGCAGACTTTCAGAAGCTTACACCAGAGATTGACTGGAAAAGCGTTTTGTCGAAGTTAAAGCTAAATACAGATACCATTCTGGTTGGACAGCCAAAATATTATCAGGCTTTGAACACCCTGTTAAAAACCCAGCCAATTGACATCTGGAAACAAAAATTAAAATTCGATGCCATTAATGGGGCCACAAAAGCTTTAAGCAAGGATTTCAGAGATGCCAGGTTTGAATTTTATGGTAAAACGCTTAGTGGACAGCAAGCTCCAACAGAACGCTGGAAAGCGATTGTGAACAGCACTGATGGAAATATAGGGGAACTTCTTGGTCAATTGTACGTAAAAGAACATTTTACACCGGAGGCTAAAAAAAGAATGCTAGAGCTGGTGGACAATCTTCAGAAAGTCTATAAATCCAGAATTGAGAAACTGGATTGGATGAGCCCTGTAACCAAACAAAAAGCTGTAGATAAATTACAAGCTTTTATTAAAAAGATCGGCTATCCGGATAAATGGAAAAAATATGACGATGTAGAAATCTCCAGAACAACCTATTTTGCGAATCTGGAGTCCGCAGAGAAACATGCCTATAAAGAAATGGTAGAGAAGCTGGGCAAACCGGTAGATAAAACGGAATGGGGTATGACGCCGCCAACTGTAAATGCTTATTATAACCCATCTATTAATGAAATCGTATTCCCTGCCGGAATTCTTCAATTCCCTTTCTTTGATTTTGGAGCAGATGACGCGATCAATTATGGTGCTATTGGTGCTGTAATTGGACACGAAATGACCCACGGATTTGATGATCAGGGCAGACAATATGATAAAGAGGGTAATTTAAAAGACTGGTGGACTGCAGCAGACGCTACTAAATTTAAAGATAAAGCCAAAAAAGTAGTTGATCTGTATAATAAGTTTACCTTGCTTGACAATCAGCATGTGAATGGCGAGCTGACATTGGGTGAAAATCTTGCTGATATTGGTGGTCTTGCCATTGCTTATCAGGCTTTTAAGCTGACCCCTCAGGGAAAAGGCGATCAGAAAATAGATGGCTTTACACCTGACCAGCGCTTCTTTTTAAGTTTTGCACAGGTTTGGCGTATTAAAACCAGAGACGAATCGATGCGTGTCCGTTTGAAAACAGATCCGCATTCACCGGAAATGTTCCGTGTTAATGGACCGGTATACAGTATGGATGCTTTTTATAAAGCATTTAATATTCCAGCTACGGCAAAAATGTATGTGGCTCCTGCTAACCGTGTAGGCGTTTGGTAGTGTATTAATCATTCATAAAAAAAGCCGGGCTGCTAAAAAGGAGCCCGGCTTTTTTAGCAGTATGCGATCTGTAATCTTATTTTAAACGGATCTGCTGGTCTTCGGTAAACAGCAATTGGCTTTCGGGGAAATCAGCTTTAGTGAGGCTTTCCATTTTTCTAAAGGCAGTATGGTTTTCGTCTTTTGTCAGTCTGTTGATCCTGTCTTGTTTAACAGAGATGACCTTTGCATATAGAAAGTCCCCTTTAGCATTGAGCTTTAGCTGTAGCAAGGGTGCAAAGCCGTTTGGTCCTTTTAAACTGAACATTCCATAGGTACAGAAATTACCAAGGCTATAAGCAATAAATTTATTTTTATAAACTTCTGCTGCCCGGGTGACATGAGGACCCTGCCCCAGCACGACATCTGCACCTGCATCAATAACGGCGTGGGCAAAAGCATAAACATTTCCCCTGTTCTCTTTATAGAAAATTTCATTCCTTCTGGGCACATGCTCAAATTTTGCACCCTCTCCGCCCCCATGAAAGGAAACAATCACAATGTCTGCCTGAGCTTTTAACTTAGAAACAAGTGCTTTTGCACTGTCAATTTTGTTAATGGAAACGGTGTTCTCATTCGGTGCAAAGGCACAGAAGGCATATTTTACGCTGTCTTTCTCAAAAAGGGCAAAAGGATGGGAAGTCAGCCCTGCATAATTAATTTGAAGGGAATCTAAAATTGCAGCTGTTCTTTTTCTTCCGGGAAGCCCAAAGTCCCCGACATGATTATTGGCTACACTAAGCACATTGAAACCCGCCTGCTTATAAATTCCTGCATAACGTTCGGGCATTCTAAAAGCAAAACAGCTATTGCTTTTGGCGTTTCCGCATTTGGCAGATTTTCCTTTATCCAGGAAACAGCCTTCCAGGTTTCCAAAAATAATATCCCCTGTTAAGTCATCTGCTACTGCTTTAAAACTATTGATGGCATCGTCTGGTGGCAAACCAGAAGGATCTGGATAAGCAGATCCAAGCATCATATCTCCAACAGCCGCAATGGTAATGGTATCTTTTTTAACGGTTTTTACAGTGTCACTTTTATCCTCTTGTTGCTGTAGAACTGCTGCGGTGTTTCCGGTGCAACTGATCAGAAAAATAAAAGCGGCTATACCCGGAAGGGTTAAATTGTATTTTTTCATGTTATGGTATTTGTCCTGCGGTTTCACCGGCATAAAAAATCCCCCTGAAAACATTCAGGAGGATTCTAAAATATTGTTGTTATGTTGATTTATTCTTCGATTAGGTCCTTCTTGACAGAATCAAGGATGC
Organism: Pedobacter nutrimenti; assembly: GCF_003208655.1. Lineage (GTDB taxonomy): Bacteria > Bacteroidota > Bacteroidia > Sphingobacteriales > Sphingobacteriaceae > Pedobacter > Pedobacter nutrimenti. Next base: position 573,020 of record NZ_QKLU01000002.1, read on the forward strand.
GCCCGCCTTTGTAAAAATATCTAGAATAGTAAGGTTCGTTTAGGTTGCTGATCACGACGCCTCTGGAAGAGGAAGCATGAGCAAATCTGTTGTCCCCAAGGTAAATTCCAATATGGGTAATGCTGGTGCTCTTTATCTTAAAGAAAACCAGATCGCCTTCTTTGAGTTCATCTTTGGGAAGCGGGTTGACCATACTGAAAATATCCCTGGAGTTTCTTAATATGGTTGTGTTGAAAACTTTATCGTAAATTGCTTTGGTGAAGGCAGAACAATCAATGCCTTTTTTCGTATTTCCACCAAAACGGTAAGGTGTCCCGATCCACTCATAAATAAATTTGTAGAGTTTGATGTTGGATGTTGCATCAACCGCCACGCCCATGACCTGGGAAAAATATTGTGATGCTAAGTTGTCGGGATCCTCTAGTTTGTTCGTTTCTTTAGTCTTTGATTGTGCCATTAAAGTAGTTACACTGCACAAAATGATCAGGGATGAAAACAAAAACTTTTTTATCATGTTATACTGTTAAGTTTGGGTAAAAGGCACTTACACTTAAACGTACACCACCAGGGCTTATTGTTAGGTTGCCAAAACTATGGTTTTTACAAATGTTATCCAAATGTCATGAGAATAAATTTAAAAGTTATCCACATTTTGGGTAAAATTAATCTCTGTTTTCCACACCCGTAAAATTCCGCTTCGCCAAAGTACAGGCTTGGAACAGAGAAGGAAGCTCCTAATCGTTCTGTAACCTTAGTGTTGAAATTACATGCAATTCCTTCGATATATTGCAATAAAAAAGTAGATTTGCTCTCGTAAAAAAATCAACACCCAAAATGAGTGCAGTAGAAATTAATAAAGATACCTATTTGAAGTGGTTTGAGTCGATGTTGCTAATGCGCAAGTTCGAGGAGAAAACTGGTCAGCTTTACGGACAACAAAAAATCCGTGGTTTTTGTCATTTATACATTGGTCAGGAGGCAGTTGTTGCCGGTGCAATCTCTGCATTGCAGCCGGAAGATACGATGATCACTGCTTATCGTGACCATGCACATGCTTTGGCAAAAGGTGTAAGTGCCAACAGTATCATGGCAGAGATGTATGGTAAGGCTACAGGATGTTCAAAAGGTAAAGGCGGATCTATGCACATCTTTAGTAAAGAGCATAATTTTTATGGAGGCCATGGTATTGTCGGCGGACAGATCCCTCTGGGTGCCGGTATTGCTTTTGCAGAGAAATATAAAGGAACTAAAAATGTAAACGTTTGTTACATGGGAGATGGGGCGGTTCGTCAGGGCGCTTTAAATGAAGCCTTTAACATGGCTATGCTATGGAAATTACCTGTAATATTTGTTTGTGAAAATAATGGTTATGCAATGGGAACTTCTGTAGAGCGGACCACCAACATGACTGACATTTATAAAATAGGTTTAGGTTTTGACATGCCTTGTGCACCGGTAGACGGTATGGACCCGGTTGCGGTACATAATGCGATGGACGAGGCTGCTCAAAGGGCACGTAACGGAGAAGGACCAACTTTCCTTGAAATGCGTACCTATCGTTACCGTGGCCACTCTATGTCAGATCCTGCAAAATATCGTACAAAAGACGAGTTGGAAGAATACAAAGCGAAAGATCCTATTGAACTGGTGAGAGAAATTATTCTGAAAGAAAAATATGCTGATGAGGCTTGGATCGAAGAAATTGAAACAAAAGTAAAACAGATTGTAGATGAGTCTGTAAAATTTGCAGAGGAGTCTCCATGGCCAGAAGCAGCAGAATTGTATGCTGATATTTATGTTCAGCAGGACTATCCATATGTACTAGATTAATTTTTAACGTATTTCATAGATATTATTAGAGAATGGCTGAAGTAGTTAGAATGCCCAAAATGAGTGATACCATGACCGAAGGGGTTATGGCAAAGTGGCATAAAAAAGTTGGAGATAAAGTTAAAAGCGGCGATGTGATGGCCGAAGTGGAAACCGATAAGGCAACCATGGATTTAGAATCATACTGGGATGGTACTGTTTTATACATTGGTGTAGAAGAGGGTAAAGCTGTTCCTGTGGATGCAGTTATTGCTGTTGTTGGTAAAGAAGGAGAAGATTATAAAGCAGCTCTGGAAGCAGAGGGTGCAGGATCTTCTGCTACCCCGGCTGCTGCTGAAGCACCAAAAGAAGAACAACCAGCTGCTGCTGCAGAAACTAAAACTGCGGCAACAGGGCCTTCTGAAGCAGAACTTGAAAAACAAGGTGTAACCGTAGTTCGTATGCCTTTGCTGAGCGATACCATGACCGAAGGTGTCATTGCAGAATGGCATAAAAAGGTTGGCGATAAAGTGAAAGATGATGATATCCTGGCTGACGTTGAAACCGATAAAGCGACAATGGAAGTGATGGGTTATGCTTCCGGTACTTTATTACATATAGGTGTTGAAAAAGGTCAGGCCGCAAAAGTAAATGGGATTATTGCAATTGTGGGTCCTGAAGGAACTGACATCAGTGGTATACTTGCTGGAGGAAGTGCTCCCGAGGTAGCGGCCGATAAAAAGTCGGATGCCCCTGTAGCAGATAAAAGCAAAGATTCAGACACTTCTGCCGCAATCGCTGAAACAAACAATTCGGATGGCGGCAGGTTAAAAGCCTCCCCTCTGGCTAAAAGAATTGCTAAAGAAAAAGGAATTGACCTGAGTCAGGTTGCCGGTAGTGCAGATGGCGGAAGGATCATTAAAAAAGATATAGAAAACTTTAAACCAGCTGCAAAAACGGCAGAAACTGCTGCACCAGCTGAAAAACAGGCGCCAGTACTTGCTGCTTATACCGGTGAAGAAAAATATACAGAGAAGCCAGTATCGCAGATGCGTAAAGTGATTGCGAAACGTTTAAGCGAAAGCTTATTCACCGCGCCTCATTTTTATCTGACCATGGTAATTGATATGGATGCAGCGATTGCTGCCCGTACAAAAATGAATGAGTTTTCAGCGGTAAAATTATCCTTCAATGACCTGGTGGTTAAAGCCGTTGCGGTTGCTTTAAAACAACATCCAAATGTAAACTCTTCCTGGAGAGGCGATGCAATCCGTTACAATGAGCATGTGAACATCGGTGTTGCTATTGCAGTGGAAGATGGACTATTGGTTCCGGTAGTCCGGTTTGCCGATGGTAAATCTTTATCCCGGATTTCTGCAGAAGTTAAAGATTTTGCGCAGCGCGCCAAAGCGAAAAAACTACAGCCTGCAGATTGGGAAGGATCAACCTTTACCGTTTCTAACTTAGGAATGTTTGGTATAGATGAATTTACAGCCATTATCAACACGCCTGATTCCTGTATTCTTGCCGTTGGCGGAATTTCTCAGGTTCCTGTGGTGAAAAATGGAGCTGTTGTTCCGGGTAACATTATGAAAGTGACCTTGAGCTGCGACCACCGTACAGTGGACGGGGCAACAGGAGCCGCTTTCCTACAAACCTTAAAGGCCTTGCTCGAAGAACCGGTAAGACTATTGGTATAAACCTGAAAATAAAAAAGAAAAGCTGCTCCGGCAGCTTTTTTTATGCCTGTTACTTTTTGTACTTTTGCGCTTATGTCAAACATCAAACCATCTTTAGCCAAAGGAACACGTGATTTTTCTCCTCAGGAAATGACCAAACGTAACCACATTTTTGATACCATTAAAAAGGTGTTCAAGAAGTATGGTTATGCAGAAATCCAAACACCTTCCATGGAGAATCTTTCTACCCTGACCGGAAAATACGGAGATGAAGGAGATAAACTTATCTTTAAAATCTTGAACAGTGGTGATTTCCTTTCAAAAGTGAACCCGGACCTGTTGGCAGTGAAGAATTCAAATGCAGTGACTTCCCAGCTTAGTGAAAAAGCATTGCGTTATGACCTTACTGTTCCCTTTGCCCGTTATGTTGTGATGCACCAGAATGACATTGCCCTGCCTTTTAAACGTTTCCAGGTACAGCCTGTCTGGAGGGCTGACAGACCGCAAAAAGGTCGTTACAGAGAATTTTATCAGTGTGATGTGGATGTGGTTGGCTCTGAGAGTTTATTGAATGAAGCAGAATTTGTGCTTATTTATCAGGAAGCGCTAAGTAACCTTGGCCTGAAGGATTTTAGCATCAAAATCAATAACCGTAAAATATTATCTGGTATTGCAGAAATTATCGGAAAGCCAGAACTGATTATTGATATGACCGTGGCCATAGACAAGCTGGATAAAATAGGATTTGATGGGGTGAGCAAAGAGCTTTTAGAGAGGGGTTTTACTCAGGAAGATATTGACCGGTTGAAACCGGTGATTTTGCTGGAAGGTACAAATGACACTAAATTAACGACCCTTAAACAGGTGCTTTCTGCTTCGCAGATTGGCTTGAATGGGATTGAAGAAATAGAGCTGGTTTTTAACTATGTACAAACCTTGTTGGGTAAGGACGGAGAACAGCCTAAACTGGAGCTGGATATTACCCTGGCACGTGGTCTTAACTACTATACCGGATGTATTTTTGAGGTGAAGACCAACGAGGTTGCTATGGGCAGTATCGGAGGCGGGGGAAGGTACGATGACCTTACCGGAATGTTCGGACTGAAAGGACTTACCGGCGCAGGTATTTCCTTTGGTGCAGACCGGATTTATGATGTACTGGAAGAATTAAATCTTTTTCCGGAAAGTACTGCTGCAGGGACAAAAGTATTGATCAGTAATTTTGACCCGGCAGCAGAAAATTACGCTTTACCCTTGTTATACCAGTTGAGGGCTTCAGGGATCTCTGCAGAACTCTACCCATCTGCGGCAAAACTTAAAAAACAAATGGGTTATGCAGATGCAAAGAACATTCCTTTTGTCCTGCTTATTGGCAGTGAAGAAATGCAAAGTGCTCTGCTTACTCTAAAAAATATGCACAGCGGTGAGCAGGAAAAACTTTCCATAGAAGCGGTTATAGCGCGGCTTAGAGAGGTATAAGGGTTACCTTAATACTTCTTCCAGGAAAAGCAAAAAGTGCTGCCATGATCTTTTATCTGCAGTTGCATTATAAGCAGCACCTTTTGAGTTGTCATTGCCAGCACTTTTATCGGTAAAGGCATGAACTGCATTGCTGTAATAAATCATTTGCCAGTCTGCCTTGCTGTCCCTCATTTCCTGTTGAAAAGCCTGGACTTGCGCTTGTGGAACGTTTGGATCGTCTGCTCCATGACAGACCAGAATGGAAGGCTTAATAGCAGATACCGCTCTGGAGGGATCTTTGCCTAAACCTCCATGGAAAGAAACGACCCCTTTAACCGGCAGGTTGGCTCTTGCGGCTTCCAATGCTCCCGTACCTCCAAAACAATACCCAATTACAACGATTTTATCGGGATTAGCCCCGGCCCTGATCAGTTCTTTCCAGGCAAGGTTAATGCGCTGCTGATAGATCGTATAATTTGTTTTGTAATAGGAGGAAAGCTTGCCGGCTGCTTTTGTGTCGGCTGGATAATTTCCTTCACCGTAGATGTCTGCAATAAAGGCATAATAGCCAAGTGCAGAAAGCTTTGCAGCAACGGCTTTGGAGCTTTCGTCGATCCCTTTCCAGGCTGGCAGGATTAATATACCACCTTTGTTGCCTTTGGCTGGGGCCGCTACAAACCCTTTCAGTTTTTGGCTGCCGTCCTGATAAGAAATTGGTTTTAATTGTGCAAAAATTGATGTGGTCATTAATGTGAAAATTAAAAAGAGTAATTTTTTCATCTTTGCAGGTTTATAATTGTGCTTTTGTTGAACCAAAAGGATTTGTTTTTAATACCATAAAAACAATCGGAACCCCAAGCTCCTTCCTTAAATTTAAGGATAAGTTTTAAATATCGGGCAATCTGTTTTTATTCTTTTAAAGAAGTTCGGCGGGAAAATTAAAAGAAAGCAGGAGGAAATTTAAGGTCATGCCAGAGTATCCAGCTGTAAAGGAATTGGGTGCCAGTCCGGATTTCCGAAATAAAAAGAAGTCTAGTCGTAGTGTTGTCCGGCCAGAATGCCTTCAATTCTATCCAAAAGATCATCAATGTCGAAAGGCTTGGCAAGAAAACCGTTTGGTTTATGTTCCCCATGCTGGATGTTTTGCTGGGTATACCTTGCGGAGATCATCAAAACAGGAATATCTTTGGTTTTTTCCAGGGAACGAAGTTCTTTTAGTAAAACACGTCCGTCAGCATCAGGCAGCATAATGTCCAGAATAATAAGATCTGGTTTGAATGCTTCAATATGCTCCAGCATATCCGCGCTTTTGCTTAATCCGGAAACTTTGTAGGCTTCACTTTGCAGAATGAGTGTAATCACATCCAAAATGGCATGATTGTCTTCAATAACAAGGATATTTTTATACAATTCAGCGCTTTTTGCCAAGGGTTTTATTTTTAGGGAATTCAAATATACAAAGTTAATTTATGTTTATGAGTTTTTGGAAAATAATCAACAAAATTATTGACTTCATGTTTTTGTTATTGAACCGCTATGTTGAACCTTCGGAGAAAAATGTCCAGACTGTTGAAACCTTTTTCAATTTCCGGTGTCTAAACTATAAGTTTTAAGTGAACAGGGCTGAGGTTGTGGCGATCTCAGCCTTTCTTATAAATGAGGCTGATAAGTATCTGTATGTACAACTGCTTTCAATTCCTGTAAAATGGTATATAAACCAAAATTTGTCCGGTTGATATAGATAAAATGTTTTACACCTCTTGCTTGTTTAAATTCTGGCATTTTAGAAATCTTTTCCCCGTAACCATACAATTGTTCAAAAAAATCAGGCTGACTAAAATCGAATGTTTTGCTCCGGTAAGGTCTTGCGAATAGTGAAATCATTTCCCGGTAAGCTTTATAATAAAATTCAACCTGACTTTCTGTGTCTGTAGGATGGATCATGTCCAATTGCCTGAAAGCATCAATTGTAGCCGCCTTGTCTTCCATAACGCCAGTAGAAATTAAGGAAAAGAAAGGCCTGTAAAAATCATCCGGCATTTCCTTAATACAGCCAAAATCAATAACACCGAGTTTTTCATCCGGGGTAATCAGAAAATTTCCTGGATGTGGATCTGCATGTACTGCACGCAACTGGTGTTGTTGAAAATTATAAAAGTCCCAGAGTGCCTGCCCGATTTTATTACGAAGTTCGGGCGTCGGATTGGTCTTTAGAAATTCAGGAAGATGGAGGCCTTCTATCCAGTCCATGGTAATGATCTTTTTTCCGGATAAGGCTGGATAGTAAGTCGGAAATACTACGTTTTTCAACAAAGTACAGGCTTTTGAAAATTCAATAGAGCGTTTGACTTCCAGTTCATAGTCGGTTTCTTCCAAGAGCCGCTCTTCGACCTCTTTAATGTATACATTCAGTTCTCTTTCCTTCATGCCAAGCAAACGGAAGGCAAAGGGTTTGATCAGTTTAAGATCTGAAGATATGCTGTCCCCAACACCCGGATACTGGATTTTTACAGCCAATCTTTTTCCATTGAGCTCGGCCTGGTGTACCTGGCCTATAGAAGCTGCGTTCGTCGAAATCAGGTTGAACTTATTGTAAATCTGTTCCGGAGATTTTCCAAAGTTTTTGGTAAAGGTCCTTACAATCAGGGGGCCGGATAAAGGTGGGGCATTGTACTGTGATTGTGTAAACTGATCAATATAAGATTTTGGAAGAATGTTTTTATCCATGCTCAGCATCTGGGCGACTTTTAAAGCACTTCCTTTCAATTCGCTCAGGGACTTGTAAATATCCACCGCATTGTCCTGGTTCAATTCTTCTTTATCCAGTTGCGGATTGAACAGTTTTTTGGAATAATGCTTAATGTAATTTCCACCAATCTGAATCCCTGTTTTAACAAATTTCGCAGATCTTTCGGTTTTGCTAACCGGAATGGTTTTTTGTTCTTTCATTTAAAACCTCATTTTTTCTCTCAGATTCCCGTTTCTGGATAAAAATTTGCCGTATTCAAACAGGTTGTCCAAAGGTGATTTCTGGAAAAGATCAAAAGTTACATTAATGCCTTTTTCAATGGCTTCATCTGTTTTCTCAAAACCGGTACTGTCATCATTTGCCCAAAAATTCAGAATAAAAATAAACTGGATCCATAAGGCATCCTTATATTTTTTTGTCAAAAATTTACGGTCTGCAAGTTCCCCGTTTTCAAGACCCTGCTGGATAATGTTTTCGGCAAAATTTTCAAAAATTGATTTTGCCCCGCTTAAGGCAGCAGGGGCGGAAAATCCGGGCGGATGGTGTTTCAGACAATACAGAATAAAACTCCTTTGCTTTTTAAGCACCTCAATATAACTGTAGAAAAAAGAAAGCACCTTGTCCCTGGAAGAGTAATCTGTCCAGGTTTCCTGACTGCTTAAAGTATCAATGGTTTCGGTTGTGAGATCAAACCAGATCATTTTTTCTATACTTTCAAAAGAAGCATAAAATTCATAAAAAGCAGATTCCGGAATTTTTAACTTTTTTACAAAACTATATACTGATTTTGGCTTTTCATGATGAGTAAGCACATAATCCAGATAGGCGTTTTTTATTTGCTGTGCAGTTGCCATACTATTCTTTTAAAATTATAACGGATACAATGGTATTCTGTTTTGTTAAAACCTTTAAAACAGAGTTTAATGCATCATTTTAATGTCAATTTAAAAAGAAACCATCTTTTTTTTAATGGATAAGGTCTTAAACCAAATTACGCGATGGCAGTCATATAAAGGCAATGTTACCTTCGCAATGTATGTAATTCTTGATATTTGATTACTTTTGAATGAAAATTGAAAAAAAGGCGCATACATATCCATAGAATCCTGTCCGCAGTTTTACTGTGGGTTTTTGCTATTGCCCTGACTCCTTGGAGTGCCTTGCACCACCATGACCAGCAGGATGTACATTCCGCAAGGGAAAAAGTATGTACCCATAAGCTGCACATCAGCAGCCATGCAGATACCTGTTTAATTTGTGCGGCCCATTTCGAAAAAGACTTTGTTCAGTCTGGTACCACATTCAGGATTTTTTTATCTGTACAGTCTTTACCAAAAATACATCCCCTGATCAGTGGTTCCTATACCGAGCTGATCGAATCCTCTCTTAGGGGTCCCCCTGCAGTCTGATTTCCCAGAACAGGAAAACATCCCGGTTTTTAGGGTTTTGTTTTTCTGATTTTCATACACACAAATGAAATATCATATCTTATTGATGATCAAAAGGGTATGTGATCAAATCCAATTGATTCAGAATTGTAAAAATCAGAATGCCTGCTTAAATCGTTTCAACAGGTTATTCTAAAAATCATATATACAAATGAAAAAGATACAACTATTATTAGCTGTACTATTATACACGCTGTTCTCGGCCAGTACATTTGCTGCAGAACTTAGCCAGGTTAAAGGGAAAGTTATCGACAGTCAGACCAAACAGCCACTTCCGGGAGCCACCATTTCTGTTCCTGATTTAAGGATTGCTGCGGTGACCAATGAAAATGGAGAATTTATGCTGAAAAATGTTCCGGCTCATGGTCATTTTTTAGTTCAGATCAGGTATGTAGGCTATCAGACCCTTACCCAGAGTGTAGATTTTGCGAACCTTGCTTCTACGGAGTTTCAGTTGAGGCCGAGCGTCATTGAAGGAAGGGAGGTCGTCATTACGGGCTCTGCCAATAGCTCAGACAACCGTCAAAACAGCACGACCATCTCTACTGTGAGCAAGGCCGATTTGCTTTACCATCCTTCTACGAACCTGATTGACGCGATTTCGCGGACCCCGGGCGTATCTCAAATTACCACAGGACCGGGCATTTCCAAACCCGTCATCCGTGGACTGAGTTATAACAGGGTCGTTACTTTAAGTGACGGGGTAAAACAACAGGGACAGCAATGGGGCGATGAGCATGGAATTGAAATTGACCAGTACAGCGCAGACCGGGTAGAGGTTTTGAAAGGACCTGCAAGTTTGATGTATGGATCAGATGCCCTTGGGGGAGTGATCAATATCCTGGACGCATTGCCGGCACCGGAGGGTACTTTAAGAGGCGAATTTTTAAGTAATTATAACACCAATAATGGTTTGACCGGAAGCTCTCTGATGCTTCAGGGAAATGAAAATGGTCTGGTCTACCGGGTTCGCGGGTCCTATAAAAATGCCTATTCCTATAAAACACCAACAGAATATGTCCCGAATTCGGGTTTCAATGAAACCAATTTTGAAGGACAGATCGGATTGAACAAAAAATGGGGATATGCGCACCTGGATGCATCCAGTTTCAGGACGAATATCGGATTTTATGATCCGGTGAGAAATGATGCTGGTCAGCTGGTAGATCCTGATGGCAACATTTTTACAAACGCCCAGAACAAAGACAGGACTCTTGCTTATCCTAAACAGGATGTCCGCCATTATAAAATAGCCCTGAACAGTAACATCCTGTTGGGTGATGGAAGCTTGAAAGCCACTCTGGGCTATCAGCACAACTTGCGAAGAGAACTTTCCGCTGCAAACCAGGACCCGTCGTTGTTTCTGAACAGTTATACCTATAGTTATGACCTGAAATATTCTTTTAAAGAAGTAAATGGCTGGGCACCAGTAATTGGCCTTTCAGGAGAATTTGTTCATAGTTTAAATACAACTGGGGCTGAACAGCTGATCCCGGATTATGATTCTCAAGCTTTTGGTGGGTTTGCCTTTGTGAAAAAGACATGGGACAACAATACCTTTAATATCGGTGCCCGTTTTGATTACAGGAAAATGACTGGTAAGGACTTTCATAATGATGAAAGGGATTTTAATGCCTTTACCAATAAATTTTCCCATGTAACAGGTGCATTGGGATATACCCATGAGTTTAATGATGCCTTTAGTTTTAAAGCCAATGCAGGAAGTGCTTTCAGGGCACCAAACATTGCTGAATTGTCTTCAAATGGAGTGCATGAAGGTGTATTTCGTTATGAAGTAGGGAACCCTAACCTGAAGCCCGAACAAAGTTATCAGTTTGATGCTTCCTTTGATTACCAGAATCAGTATGTGAGGGCAAGCCTTGGTGGTTTTGCCAATTACATCAACAACTACATTTACTACAGTACAGATGGAACACAAAAGGACGTGACACAGGATGACGGCAGTATAAAATCTTATCCGGTTTACAATTTTGTACAGGACAATGCCTTTTTGAGGGGAATTGAAGCTTCTTTGACCCTGCACCCGGTAAGTTTTATTCATTTTGACAACAGTTTCTCCTATACCAGGGCGACAAACCGTACCACAAAGGAATCTCTTCCTTTTATCCCGGCGGCAACCCTTAGAAATGAGTTGCGTTTTGAACCCAATCTGAAAGGGACATCGCATTCTTATATTTCTGTTGGTATAGATAATTTTTTCAGTCAAAACAAAATTGACAGTTTTGAAACGCCAACCTCTGGTTATACTTTGTTAAATGCTTCTATTGGCACCATATTGAGACTTGGAAAAAACCAGGACATTACTTTGTATGTGGCCGGAAAAAACCTGCTTGATAAAGCTTATTATGACCACCTGAGCCGTTTCAAACCGGGTCGTTTAAGTGATGAAGACAAAACCCTTGGTATTTATAACCAGGGCAGAAGCATTACTTTTGGGGTCAATATTCCATTTACCCTTAAGAAATAGATCTTAAATAAAAAAGGGAGGTTGATCAGCCTCCCTTTTTTTGTGTAATGAAATTCAGACCCGTGGAAGTAGGGGCTCAAATCTAAAAAGCCTATCTTTGAAACAATTGTTTTCTATTAATCTACCATGATGCTGAAAAAATCCATTCCCCTGTTGTTGTTTATTTCTATCCTTTGTGCTGTTGCCTCGGCCCAGCAGAAGGATACCTTATCCATCACCCTGGAAAATGTTTCCTATCCCTACCCTGTTAAATATTTTTCGGTACAAACTGAAGGACAGGATCTGAAAATGGCCTATATGGATGTGCCTGCCAGTCAAATGTCCAATGGCCGAACAGTAATTCTTTTTCATGGTAAGAACTTTGGTGGTTATTACTGGACAAATGTCATCCAGGCTTTAAGTAAAAGAGGTTTTCGGGTGATTGTGCCCGATCAGATTGGATTTGGAAAGTCTTCCAAGGCCTTTATCCATTACAGTTTTCACCAGATGGCCCGATGGAACAAAAACTTGCTGGATAGCCTTGGGATTCAAAAAGCAAGTGTGCTTGGACATTCTATGGGGGGTATGCTGGCTACCCGATTTGCTTTGCTTTATCCGCAGAATACCGAAAAGCTATTGCTGGAAAATCCTATTGGGCTGGAAGATTACCGGCAGATTATTCCTTATGTGACAACAGAAGAACAGTATAAAACAGAATTAAAAGCCACTGCAGAAAGCATTCGCAAATACTATCAGAACTCATATTTTGTCCAGTGGAAGCCACCATATGAAGAACTGGTACGCATTGCTGCAGGACCGGTGAATAGTGCCGATTTCCCCCGCTGGGCAAAGGTAGCAGCTATGACTTTTACCATGATCTTTGAACAGCCGGTGATGTATGAGTTCCCTAATGTAAAGGTGCCCACGGTATTGTTTATCGGAAAAGAAGATAAAACTATTGTTGGCAAAGGTTTATTGGGACAGCAGGAGCAAAACCAGTACGGACAATATAAGTTGCTTGGCAAGCAGACGGTCGCAAAAATACCTGGTGCAAAACTAATTGAGTTTGAAGGCTGCGGGCACATTCCGCACCTGGAAGTGCCAACAGAGTTTGAAATAGCCTTATTGGGCAGCCTTTAAAAAAACAGATTCTTATCCGGGATGCTGTGCAAACATCTGCGCGAGTAGTTCATACAACTCGGGGTGTTTGTGTTTGAACTGATCTGGTTTTTCAAAAAAGTATTCGGAGGCAACAGACAGAAATTCGGCTTCATTGGTTAAGGCATATGGATTGATGTCTGATTTTCCCGTTTCAATCCTGTGCATTTCCTGGTGCACCATTTTAAGCCATGGAATGGTATACTCCTGTTTTAAAAGGTTTTCAGGTATTCCGTCAGTTGCACCGTCAGACTTGTCCAGCAGATGAACAAACTCATGAATACCGGTGTTTTCATCTCCACCTTTAGCCAAAAAACCAGCACGAAGTGCTGACCTGGAAAGCAGCATTTGACCATTCATATACCCATTGCCAACCATGCCCATTATATTTCTTTCCCCACCTTCAAACTGGAAATCCTTATTAAAGGTATCTGGATATAAAACCACGTTACTTAAATTCCGGTAGCTCCAGCCATCAAAAGCAAAAATTGGAATCACGGCACTGCTGGCTACCAGTAAGCGGTCCAGCTGATCAGGCTCCAGGCCCACGCCTTCAATTTTCACTTCATTTAAAAAAACAGCAACCTTTGTTTCGAATAAGGCCTTTTGCTGCGAATTTAGGTTTTGATAAAATACCACATGCTGCGCCAGGAGTTTTTGCGAGGCTTCTTCCAGCTTTAAGCCTTGCCCAGTTGGTTTCTTTCTCAGAATCAGGTAAATAATAAGGGCTGCGGGAAACAGCAGAAAAAATAAAGGATTCATGGGCTAAGACTCCAGAATTTCAAGTTGGGTTAAGATCTGCTCTTCTCTTACCGGATAAGGTTCTCCAAGGGTTAAAGCTTTGTATACCGCACTAAATAAAGGAAGGTAATTGCCTTTTTCTGAAGGAATCAGGCTTTGCTCTTTGTTTCCTTCGGGATGCATCAGGGTCAACAGAGCCTCTTTTCCTGGCTCTTCTATGCCATAATGGTCCTGGGAAGGTCTGATCCCCTTTAAAAGCTGTTCTTCCTGTACATCTGCACGGTATTTGATCAGACTGCCTTTCAGGCCATGCAATACAAAAGCGGGCTGTATATCCGTCACCAGCATATTTGCATGTACAAATACGTTGACACTGTCGGGATAACTCAGGTGTATGCTAAAGTAATCGTCCACCTGGGTGTTTTCACGGTTTTTACCCAGAATTTTTTGATAGCTTAAAGGGATACCAAATACACTGATCACCTGATCTAGTAAGTGAGGCCCCAGGTCGTACTGAAGACCGCTGGCAGCAACAGGCTGTTCTTTGAAGCTTTTGGGACCTATGCTTGCCCGGTAACGGTCAAACCTAAAATGAACTTCTGTCAGTTTGCCCAGGCTGCCATTTTCAATCACTTTTTTAACGGCCGTAAAATCACTGTCCCACCTGCGGTTCTGATAGACGAACACGTGTTTGTTGTTGTCTTTTGCCAGGGTAAACAATTCCCGGGCCTCAGCTTTTGTCGCTGCAAAAGGTTTTTCCACTAAAATATGTTTGCCTTTTTGTAAAGCTTTTTTAGCGTAATCAAAATGGCTAAAGTTTGGAGTGTTAATGACAATAAGTTCAATGCTTTGATCATCAAGCAATTCTTCAACAGTATCATAGCTTTTGATGCCGGGATAATCCAGTGCAGCCTGTTTCTGGTGACGCTCGGTAACGGCATGAAGTTTAAAGCCCTGGTGTGCCTGGATAAATGGGGCATGAAATACTTTTCCTGACATTCCGTAGGCCAGCAAGCCGGTTGTGATTACTCTTTCCATTCCATAAAAGTAATAAATCCGGAGGCCATTGCGGGAATAATTATGTCATAAACGAAACGAATAACTGTATCTTTGTCCATATGAAGCCAAAAGAAATTCATGAGAAATGGAAGATTCTTCAGCAAAAAATTGCAAAAGAATTTGATTCCGAACTTCCGGACCTTAAAGTCATTTTATTTTTAATTGGCGTACAGGAGCTCGGTAAGGGACCTGGAAAATATAGTAAAAGACAAAAGGAAGAGCTGATGCACATCGCAACCTGTCGTTTATTAAGTGAAATGGGTTTTTATGAGCTCGAAGGACTGGACCAGGATGGCTGGCCACATTGGAAACTCATTAAGCCAGTTCCTTCTTATGCGATGATGGAACAGGAGCTGCTGCTCAAATCCCTGGCGATTTACTATTTTCAGGACATTTATAGCGAAGAGGCATAACTCTTAAATTAAAGAACCCGAAGTACTCAGTACGACGGGTTCTTTATTTACATAGGTAGATGTAAATTCTTTATTAGCCTTGTTTTTTGGCTTCTGCTTTTAGCTGGTCGTTGGCTACGATAACAATTTCTACGCGACGGTTAGCTGCTCTTCCTTCATCAGTAGAGTTGTCTGCGATAGGCTCAGAAAAACCTTTTCCTACAGTAATCAATCTTGCACTTGGAACACCTTGAGCTACAGCATAAGCTTTAACTGCTGCTGCCCTTCTTTCAGAAAGACTGATGTTGTAGGCTTCTGTACCCTTGTTGTCTGTATGACCAATTACTTTAATATCCGTTCCTGGATATTGATTCAATGAGGTTGCTAAAGTTTTGATGTTGTTTTTAGCTGGATCCTTTAAATTAGAACTATCAAAATCAAAAAGGATACCACTGTCAAATTTTACAATAATACCTTCACCTTCACGGATCACCTCAGCGTTAGGAATTGCATTTTGAATTTCCGCGGCCTGTTTATCCATTCTTTTACCAATAAAACCACCGGCAGTTCCACCAACAGCTGCACCAATAAGGGCTCCCACGGCAGTATTACCAGCTTTTTTACCAATAATGGCACCCAGAACGCCACCGGCCGCTGCACCGATACCAGCACCTTTTTGGGTTTTGGTCAAACTGTCACAGCCCTGAAACGCCATAGCACTTATGGCTAATGCGATGCTAAATGTTGCTATTTTAAATTTTGAAGTCGATATCATGTAATTATAATTTTACTAAACTGCCTCAAACAAATGGAATGCCAATCCTTTGTTTGAGGCAAATAAGGCTTTTTATTGTTGAATTTTTTGGATAAACGCCTAGAAAAGCAATCTCTGTTTTATTTTATTGACCAATTTTCAGTACAATCTACTCTGAAAAATAAGCTTCCAGGTCTTTCAGCGTGTTTTCGTCCTTGTAAAGGTCCTTAATAATCTGTCCTTTTTCCATCAGAATAATCCGGTCTGAAACATCCGTAACATGGTTCAGGTCGTGGCTGGAGATCAGGGTGGCCAGGTTCTGTTCTTTTTTTAAATTTTTGATGAGGTTCTTGAGCCGGATCTGGGTAGTCGGGTCCAGGTTGGCAAAAGGCTCATCCAAAATCAACAGTTCCGGGTTTTGCATAATGGCCGCTGCAATCCCAATTTTGTTCTGGTTCCCTTTGGAAAAGTCACGGATGTATTTTCCCCGGTTCAATATTTCATCATTAAAAAATTCTTCATAACGCTTTAAATAATCTGCAACATGGGCAGGGCTCATCTGGCGCAGGCTTCCGATAAACACAAAATACTCCTCGGGGGTCAGGTAGTCGATTAAAAAACCTTCATCCAGGTAAGAGGCGGTATAATCTTTCCACTGATCAGCTCCGGCAACGGGAATCCCTTTAGATTGTATTTCACCGGCGTCCGGCCGGATCAGGTCCAAAAGCATTCTGAACAGGGTTGTTTTTCCAGCGCCATTATTTCCCACAAGACCAATGGTTTCACCGGCCTTCACTTCAAGGTGTTCAATTTGAACAACGGTCCGGCCCGCATATACTTTTTTTAAATGTTTAATTTCTATGATCATGAACGTTCTCTGAAGCCTGCGGCTATTTTATATTTTCGTTTGTTAAATTCTTTGACAAGCAGTTCCACCCAAAAGTTACGGGTCAGAAAACCAGCCAGTCCAAGGGCTCCTACAATCCCAAGTCCCAGGTAAGGACTTCCCTGGAAATGAAAAGGCAGATAAACCGCACAAGGAAACAGAATGACCGGTAAACTCATCAGCATGCTGGAAGCACCGACACCTTGCCAGTTAAAACTCGAACCTTTCGATAAATCGATGTATTTGTAATTCCAGGTCGCAAAATAGAGTACAATTACGGTAGCTATACCGATGCTGTAAAGGTATGCCGCTAGCTGGATGATCAGGATCTTCCAGCTGATCAGGCCATACAAACTGATGACCAGGGTCAGTAAAGTTGACGATAAGGTGAAAAGAAGGAATTTGGCTTTAATAAAATTTCTGATATTGGTTTTGTTGGCCATTAAGCCATCAAATTCGGCACTTTGCCAGCCGAACATAAATTGACCGTAAATCAGAATGATATTGCCGGTCATGAATACCGCAGCAAAAAGCATCAGGCCAAAATTGTTGTTCGCCAATAAATCTGCCTTGTAAAAAAGAAGTCCATAAAAAACAAAAATAATGCCTTTGGATACAGTAGATTTTGAGCGTTTGTTCCTCAGGATCATTTTAATCTCCAATGCGGCCAGTGTGCCTACTTCTCCAAACTGGTTTAAAAAAGGATAATCCGTTGCAGATTTTTTCTTTTCTCCAGACCGAAGTTCCTCTAGATAGAGATTGTTCCGGAGGTAAATGCTGTTGATCCTGAAAGTTAGCCCCGCAAGTAAGGGGAAAATCAGTCCAGTTAAAGGATGGAGGGCAATAAAGCTGAACAGTTTATTCGACAGCTCCCCGATGGACAAGACTTTAAAGTACTCCAGCGCCCCGGCCAGCAAGAGCAGGATCAACCCGGTAAAAACAAATCTGGAACTCGCCGCAGAAAGACGTTTTACATACAGGACCAGGTAATTGTTAAATAAGGTCAGGCTGAGGATAGATACAATATAAATTGCGCAGACCGCTGTGCCGAAGGTGTCCTGGATGCGAAGGAGGCAAAAAGGAAAAAAAAGTAAAATGGGCAAGAGGTTAAAAGCCGAGAAAAGGGCCCGGATGTTCAGGAAATTAACGAGCTGCGCCCTGCGAATGTTCAGGTGCAGGTAAGGAACAATAGAAAGCGTTGGAAGTTCCTGTAACTGCAGACGCATCAGAAAATCAATGGCAAAATAATATAAGATCAGGCCGTTGAAAAGACCAGTCACCTCTTTGCCCGGGAGCATTTTCCCCATAAATGTTTCCAGTGCAATCCCCACCAGAAAGGCACAGGCCAGCACGTAGAGGATCAACAGACCCATAATAACCTGCACAGCTATGCTGCCGCCTTTTCCCCTTGACCTCCAGAATCCGGTCCATTGATGATTTAAAAATGTAAAGAGCATAGTTCAGGTTTAGTAATTGTATTTGTTTTTCCAGTTTTGTCGTAATTTCTCTCTTAATTTCTCCTCTGCAGGATTTTTCCCCGGGTCATATAATTTAGTGCCACTGATCTGGTCTGGAAGGTATTCCTGTTCTGCAAAGTTTCCTTCGTAACCATGAGAATACTTATAGTCTTTTCCATAACCGATGTTTTTCATCAGTTTGGTCGGGGCATTGCGGATGTGGAGCGGTACAGGTAAATTACCGGTTTGTTGCACCAAGGCCTGAGCCTGGTTAATGGCCTCGTAAGCGGCATTGCTTTTTGCAGAAGAGGCCATATAGGTGACCGCCTGTGACAGTATGATCCTGGCTTCAGGATAACCAATAACATTCACAGCCTGAAAACAATTATTGGCGAGCAACAATGCATTTGGGTTTGCATTACCAATGTCTTCAGCCGCAAGAATTAACAGGCGCCTGGCAATAAATAATGGATCTTCACCACCTTCAATCATCCGGGCCAGCCAGTAAACTGCGGCATTGGGGTCACTGCCCCTGATGGATTTGATAAAGGCAGAAATGATGTCGTAATGCTGTTCTCCAGCTTTATCATACAAAGCCAGGTTTTGCTGGGCATGTTCCAGAACATTTTTGTTCGTTAGAACAATTTTATCCCCGCCAATACCATTAATGGCAATTTCCAGAACATTGAGTAATTTTCTGGCGTCCCCTCCTGACAAGCGGATAAGTGCCTCATGTTCTTTGATACTTATTTTTTTTTGTTTTAAAACAAGGTCTTCCCTGATGGCGGTTTGAAGCAGGCCGGAAAGCTCCTCCTCGTCCAGGGATTTCAGAATATAGACCTGACACCTGGAAAGCAAAGCGGAAATGACTTCAAAAGAAGGATTTTCTGTTGTTGCGCCAATAAGGGTGACCAGTCCCCGCTCTACAGCGCCCAACAGGCTATCCTGTTGGGATTTGCTGAAACGATGGATCTCATCGATAAATAGAACAGGCAGCCCCATGAGGCTGTCTTTCAGCAGGGCTGCACGGTCTATAACTTCCCTGATGTCTTTTACGCCCGAATTAATGGCGCTCAGGTTAAAAAAGGGTCGGTCAAGTGTTTGGGATATGATATAAGCCAGCGTTGTTTTGCCAACGCCCGGAGGTCCCCAAAAAATCATAGAAGGCAATTGCCCGCTCTGAATGGCTTTACGCAATACCGCATCAGGCCCTACCAAATGCTTTTGTCCAACGTACTCATCAAGATTTTGAGGACGCATACGTTCTGCTAATGGAGGTAGATTTTGCATATACGTAAAGATAGGGGATTAAACCTTTTTTTTATGCCATACTTTCTTTTTGCGGGGTTTATTATTCCTCGGGGCTTCCGGTTTGTGTACAGCTTCTATTGCTGCAATCGCTTCAGGTAGGTCCAGGGCCTCAATTTTTCTTTCAATTAATTTTTCAATGCTGTCCAGTTTTCGCTTGTCCCGGTTGTTCACCAGGGTGATGGCGGTTCCTTTGGTTGCAGCCCGGGCGGTACGGCCAATACGGTGCACATAATCTTCTGCGTCATGGGGGACGTCAAAATTAACCACCAGGTCTATACCCTCCACATCAATGCCCCTGCTCAAAACATCTGTTCCAATCAGAATGGGCAATTGTTTGTTTTTAAAGGTCAATAAAATGCTTTCTCTTTCTTTCTGCCCCAGGTCTGAATGAAAGGCCTCTGCTTTTAGGCCCAGTCCGCGGAAAACCTTACCTAAATTTTTTACCTTTTCTTTTGTGGAGGCAAAAATGATAATGCTTTTAAAATCGCCTGTTTTTAAAATATGTGTCAGTAAAGGGACTTTTTGTTCATCATGAACATGATAAATCTGTTGTAGTATCCCCTCGGCAGGTTTAGATATAGCGATATTGATCTGCAGGGGGTGGTTTAATAACTTCGAAGCCAGGGTTCTAATTTTTGGGGGCATGGTGGCCGAAAACAATACGGTTTGTCTTTTTACGGGCAGGTAACTGACAATCTTCATGATGTCATCATAAAAACCCATATCCAGCATGCGATCGGCCTCATCTAGTACCAGGTGCTGCAATTGATCCAGTTTCAGTACTCCCGAAGACAAGTGAGAGATTAAACGGCCGGGAGTGGCAATGATAATGTCGACACCTTCCCGCATAGACCGTTTTTGCTGTTCATAAGCAATACCATCTCCACCACCATAAACAGTGAGTGAACTGATGTTGGTGAAATAAGAAAGCGCTTCAACCTGCAAATCGATTTGCTGGGCAAGTTCCCTTGTGGGCGCCAGGATCAGCGTATTGTTATGTCTGTTCTCTGTTGCACTGATCGTGTTCATGATCGGCAGCAGATAAGCGCCAGTTTTTCCGGTACCTGTTTGCGCACAGGCAATCAGGTCTTTTTTTTCTGAAATAATAGGGATGGCCTGTTGTTGAATCGGAGTGGCATTGCGAAACCCCATTGCCAGTAAACCCTCTAATAATTCAGGGTTAAAATTAAAATCTTTAAAATCCAATATTCTTTTATGGTTACTAATGTATTCTATAAAAGTAGGTTAAATATTTAAGAAGGCCTTTAATAAATTGTTTAAAATTTAATGAACAAATTTATTCATGCCCGCCGGACATCAAATCTACTGTTTGTTTTTGTCGGCATAACCAAACACTTTTTGAAGTACCGAGGTGTTGCGGAAAACCGGGTTATCCCTTACTTTTAATTCTTCCTGGGCAATCTGAATAAACATTCCATCAATGGCTTTTTGTGTCGCATAATCAGAAAGGTCGGTATTTACCTGTTTAATCAGGGGCAGTTTGTTGTATTGTGAGGAAGCTTCTCCCCAGTATTTGGTTGCCCCGACTTTATTTAAACTTGCCGAAATCACCGGTTTGAATTTTTCCATCAGCTGAGCGGTAGTCGCCTTCTTAAAATATTCTGTTGCAGCGTTATTGCTACCCATTAGAATATTGGTCGCATCGGTAAGGGTCATTTGTTTTATGGCAGCAAGAAAAATGGGCTTGGCCTCTTTTGCTGCATCTTCGGCTGCCCGGTTTAAACTCAGGATTACATTGTCCGCTAAGGAACCCAAACCAACAGCCCTTAAGGTCTTTTCTACTTTTTGCGCCTCAGGCGGGAAGAGGATTTTGACGGCCATATTGCCCAAAAAACCATCTTTTACAGAAAGTTTATCTGCTCCGGCAGCAATGCCGAGTTCCAGGGCCTGTTTAATCCCTTGTCCGATCTCTGTAGAAGAAGGGCTGCTGCCTGTTGTTGTTGTTGTCGGGGTTTTTCCACCCGAAGTAACTTTTTTTAAAATAGAGCCAAGTTTAGACTGTGCCTGGACCTGAGCCAGGCTCAGAAAGAAAAAGCAGGCGGCGGTAATGTAAATTTTCATTCGTGTATAATTTTATTCAAGATAGCAAATCTCCTGCCATTGACAGCCATCCATTTTTCTCCGCTGAACCCGATCTATAAAAATTCGGCCTATCTCAGAAAATATTTTTATACTTGAGTAGATTTTTTCCGAGCAGATACCTTGAAATTTATAAAAAATAACGCCAGAATTAAGGAGCAGAACGATGCAGAACTGATTGCACAATACAAGCAAAGCGGTAACCTGGAGGTATTGGGCACTTTGTACAATCGTTATATGCACCTGGTGTTTGGGGTTTGTTTGAATTATCTGAAGGAAGAAGAACTCAGTAAAGATGCTGTCATGCAGATTTTTGAAGAACTGGTCCTGAAGGTTAGGGTCCATGAAATTCAAAACTTTAAAAGCTGGCTTCATGTACTGGCCAGAAACCATTGTCTGATGGCCCTGAGGAAGACTTCGAAAAATAATGTCGTCTCTCTGGATGATGCTTTTGTGGAAAACAGGGAATTTGTGCATCTGGATATAGACGATACAAAAGAAAAGCAGCTGACGGTAATGGAAAAGTGTATGGAAACGCTGCCTGAAGAACAGCGGATCAGTGTAGACTTGTTTTATCTGCAGGAAAAATGCTATAAAGAGGTTGCTGAAATTACTGGTTTTGAAATGCTTAAAGTGAAAAGCTATATTCAGAACGGAAAGCGGAATTTGAAAATTTGTATTGAAAAAAACAGCAGTGAATAAGGATTGGTTAGATATAGAGGTTTTAGAGGATTACCTGGACGGTAAACTGGATGCCCGTGAAATGCACCTGGTGGAAAAGTACGCCATGGAAGATCCTTTCGTGGCTGAAGCCCTCGAAGGCCTGAGTGCTTCCCCAAAACGGTCCCTTCAATCCATATCCCTTCTGCAGAAACAATTGCAGCAAAGGGTTGCAGAGCAGCAAAGTATGCGCAAAAAGTCGGTGATTACCTGGCAAAGGCTGAGTATCGCGGCAACGGCTGCTGTAATGTTTGTGGCGGGAAGCATTGTTTTCTGGATGAAAGAAAATACCCGTAAAGAAGAGCTGGCGAAACAGCCGAAAAAAGTGGATGTAACCCTGGCCCCAAAAGAAAGCGATGTTGCTGTTACCAAGCCGAATACTTTATCAGAAGGCAGTGCAATGGCGAGCCCTGAACAAGTTAAACCGGCCACCGAGCAGGAAATAGACAAAGCGATTGCCGCAGCAAAAACAAATGCCTATGCGGCAGTTAAACCGCAGAAAAAAGCAGCCGCAATTTTAAGAAGCACAATGACCGGCCCTGTGGCACCGGCACCACAAATTGCGCAGGACATGGCTGCTGACAAACTTAAAGAAACACAGAGCAGCGCTTATGCAGCACAAGCTAAAATGGCTGCGCCTATGGCAGCATTGGCTTCTGTAGCTCAGATAGATTCTGTGCAGCGTGTGTTTAGCGGAAAGATTGTTTCTGCCGAAAACGGGAAACCTTTACCTGGGGTAGTGGTCCGTTTAAAAGGAACAAACCAGGTGGCCGTTACTGGGGCAAATGGAAGTTTTCGGATTACCGCAGACAGTACTTTGAAACAAAGGGAGCTTGTTGCAACCTATTTAGGTTATAAAACCCAGCAGCTGCTGGCAAAAGCAGACCAAAATATAGACCTGGTCCTGAAACCTGATGACAGTGTTTTAAATGAAGTGGTGGTGACCAGCAGAAAAATTAAAGCCGAAAAAGCCCTTCAGGGAAAAGTTGCAGGTGTCAGGATAGAAAGTAATGAGAGTATGCCAATAGGAGGCTGGGACCAGTTCCGTGACTATGTACGTAAAAATAACCGTTTGAGGGACCAGTCCGGAAATGCGGTATTTGTAGACTTTATGGTCAGTGAAAAAGGAAGGCCTTACGACACCAAGGTTGTGCGGAGCGGGCTGAGTGATGAATATAACCAGGAAGCCATCCGCCTGGTCCAGGAAGGACCGGATTGGCAACGGCCGGAGAAAAAGAAAACACGTTTGAGTACAAAAATAGATTTCTGATAATAATGATATAAAAAAAGAGCCCGTTTTACAAAACGGGCTCTTTTTTTATATCATATGGTTTTGTGGAAACAAAGCCTAAAAGAAAAGGTGGATCAGGGCAAATACCAGGCCTGCAAGAACAGCAGATACCGGGATGGTCAATATCCATGCCCAAAGCAAACGTACCGTTACACCCCAGCGAACCGCAGATACCCTTTTTAACAATCCAACACCAACGATAGAACCGGTAATGGTATGAGTGGTGGAAACCGGGATACCAAAATGTTCCGTAATTCCAAGGGTTACCGCACCTGCAGCTTCTGCTGCAACGCCTTCAAAAGCATTTACTTTGGTGATTTTAGTTCCCATGGTTTTAACAATCTTCCAGCCGCCGCTCATGGTTCCCAGGGCGATTGCTGCGTAACAGGAAATCGGAATCCATTCGGGCATCACATCGCCTGTATGTAAAACATTGGCAGCCACCATTGCGACATAAATAATACCCATTACCTTTTGCGCATCATTACCACCATGGGTAAAACTTAAAGCGGCAGAAGACACCAGCTGGAGTCTTTTAAACCATTTTTCTGCGACAGATGGCCGGGCATTTTTAGAGATATGAAGGATAATAATCGAAATCAATACGGAAATCATCATACCGATCACAGGCGCCAGCACAATAAATGCAATGACTTTAAAAATAGGAGCAAAGTTAATGGCAGCAAGGGCATCATGACCTAAAGTCATTGCCTTGGCCATACCTGCTCCGGCAAAGCCACCAATTAAGGTATGTGAGGAACTTGATGGGATTCCGAACCACCAGGTGAAAAGGTTCCAGATAATTGCGGCCAGTAAACCGGCCAAAATCACTTCCAGGGTAATGTAATGCTCAACTACCGTTTTTGCGATGGTATTCGCTACTTTATGATCCGTAAAGTAAAAATATGCCGCGAAATTGAACAGTGCTGCCCAAAGTACAGCCTGAAAAGGCGAAAGCACTTTGGTCGATACAATCGTGGCAATAGAATTCGCTGCATCATGAAAGCCATTGATATAATCAAAACCAATAGCCAGAATAATTACAACGACCAGTAAGGTTGTTACCATTTTTTGAAGTTTTAAGCGTTCTTTACCAAAATAGATTCCAACACATTCGCTGCATCTTCACATTTATCAGTGGCAAGTTCTAAGGTTTGAAGAACTTCTTTTTGTTTAATTAATTCAATTGCATTTGTTTCAAACTCAAATAAGCGGGCAATGGCCAGGTTACAAACATAATCTGCCTGGTTTTCACCGCTGTTGATCCTTACGCAGGCATCAGCAATCACGCGGATATTTTTAAAGCTCCTGAGTTCTTTGATTGCTTTTTCAAGGTCTGTACACATCTCTACAAGTAATTCTGCAAGTTTAATCATGGAATCACCTATTTTGGTAATGTTGTACAGCTCAATATTGGTTGCAGAAGCATGAATGTAATCTGCAATATCATCCACTGCACTGGCAAGGGAATGAATGTCTTCCCTGTCAAAAGGGGTAATAAAGTTTTTGCTGAGTTCCAGGAAAATGGAATGTGTAATGTCGTCTCCAACATGTTCCAGGCGTTCTATTTCTTTAGTATGTTCCTTTCTCTTGTCAAGATCGGTTGTACTTAAGGCGAGTAACAGCGCTTCAGAGATCTTTAATACATTGCTTCCTGCTTGTTCAAATAGTGGCTGAAATTTTTTGTCTTTGGGCGTAAAGAACTTAAAAATATTATTCATCTGTATGTTTTTGTTTCCTTTTAAGCGTCAGATGGAACCTCCGGCTGTCAATAATTTTCTTGAAAATCAAGCCAGGTACAGTTCATTTTAACTCTAAAATATTCTACAAAAGTAGGATTGCAATGTTAAGTTAGTGTTAAGTATTTGGTTTGACATCATTTGTTTATGAAATTTTAACCAATCTTTTCCAGCGTAAAGGCAAAAGTTGTCCCGATTTGAAGGGTGCTGCGTACAGAAATAATTTGCTGGTGGGCTTCCAGTATATGTTTGACAATGGCCAAACCCAATCCTGTTCCACCCACTTCGCGCGCCCTGTGCGAATCAATCCTGTAAAAACGCTCAAACAAACGGGGAAGGTGCTTCTCATCAATTCCGATACCATCGTCGGTGACCTCAATGAGGTACTGGTCGTGCAGTTCAAATATTTTTATTGCTGTAGAGCCATGGTCCCTGCCGTATTTAAGGGAATTCTGGATCAGGTTGATCAATACCTGGCGGATCTTTTCCCGATCTGCCCTGACCATGGCCGGATAGGTATATTTTTCTTTAAAAAATAAGGTGATCTCTTTGCTTTTGGCCTTGTCTTCCATAGATTCCATAACCTCTTTGGCCAGCAATACAAAGTCAAACTTTTCGTAATTGATCGGGATCTCTCCACTTTCCAGTTTAGAGATGGAATCCAGGTCATTAATCAGGTAGCTCAGGCGCTCTACGTTTTTCTCGGCCTTTTTTAAAAATTTAACGGCCTGCTCAGGGTCATCGGTAATACAATCCTGCAGGGTTTCAATATAGCCCTGTATGGCAAACAGGGGCGTTTTAAACTCATGGGATACATTCGACAGGAACTCCCTGCGGAACTGTTCCTGTTTTTTGAGGATCTCTATTTCTTTTTTCTTGGCACCTGCCCATTCTTTAACCTCATGCTCCACATCATTAATGGGATCTGTACTCACATATTCTCCCAGGGCATCTTTGAGGTCTTTGCCCAGTTTCAGGTTGTGGATGAGCTTATAGATCAGTTTGACCTTGGAATAGATGTATTTTTCCAGCAGGTAATAAAAGACGATAAAACTGGTGACAAAGGAGACACCAAAGGACACCAGCATATAATACCAGCTGTTCTGAAAATGGAAATTGACCAGACTGATGGAGAGCCCTACTGCAAGGGCGGTAATAAGAACAAGGACACTTAATTTCATCTTTATAATAGCTTTACTGGGTTGTCGTAAGGATTGCAGAGCGCAAGGCAATCCACAGGGCAATTTACAAGATTAATTTAAATCACCTATTAAATTTACATTAAAGCGTCCCGCCCATATAAGGATCGGTCACTGAAACTTCTTCAGTTTCGACATGTCCTGCATAATGCCTGCTGTAAAGGGCACCCTTGTGAAGCTGAATTTCCAGATCATACCAGCCTCCGCTTTTGCTCAGGTCCAGTTCCAGGCTTTTTTTCTCTTTGGGAGCAAGGTCTAACCTTGCCGGAACTTTATGGGCATACACGCCCGCTTTAACCTCAAGGGCCAGTGGTTTTGTGCCCGTGTTTTCGATCAGAACTAAAATATTCCCGCTGAGTTTTTTATTGATCCTGCTCAGTGTTGCATACTGACAGCTGATGTTCAGGGCCGGGTCCTGGGCCGTACCTTTAAACTGTCTGAAAAAACCATTTGGCCCCTGTACGGAGCAATCGTAATGACCATCCTTAAAATGCTCAAGGGAAAGTTCATCGCTGAGCGCTTGTCCTGCATTTAAAGCATAGGACCTTGGTTTTGTGGGGCCTTCTGTTTTGTGATTGGCGGTATAGAGGATAAATGCGGCACCGGCATTCTCATTTTTAGCACCAAAAAGGGCTTTGCCAGCTTCAAAAGAAAATAGGGCGGCGGTCTTTTCGGCATTCAGCCTGCATTCGGAATACAAACGGTAGGGCAAAGGGCAGGCCGGTTTTGTGCCTGTTTCCTGACGGGGCATAAAAGAGGAACTCTGCGGGGAAAAGGCAGGAAAAGTGTTGATGGCCAGCACATCTTCGCTGCTCAGGGGACTTGGTTTTACCTGAGGTGGCTTGTTTTTTGCATTTTGTATACCTTGTATGACTGCTTCTTTTTTCAGGGGTTCAGGGACAGGCAAAGCTTCGTTGTATGGTCTGAACACAGAGGTCAGGTCACCACATACCGCCCTTCTCCAGCTGCTGATCGTATTGCTTTTTATATTTTTCCCCTTTTTTTTGCTCAGGAACTTTTCCAGGAATTGTAAAGAAGAGGTATGGTCAAAAATCTGGGAATTGACATAGCCTCCCTTGGTCCATGGCGAAGCCACCACAAAAGGTACGCGGTAACCCAATCCGATAGGACTTCCGGCTTTGCGTTCGAACTCCACATCTGTATCAATTCCAGATCCTGCTTTTCCGCTTGCGGTGTCCTTAGGGTTTGGCGCTGTAAAAGGAGCCAGATGGTCAAAATAACCATCATTCTCATCGTAAGTCAGGATAAATATGGTTTTTTTCCAGACTTCAGGGTTTTTGGTCAGAATGTCCAGGGCCTCTGATACATACCAGGTCCCGTAGAGCGGAGAACTGGTGTGGTCAGAAAAGCGTTGAGGGGCTACCAGCCAGGAAACGGTAGGTAATGTGCCCTGATCCACATCTTTCCTGAATTCATAAAAGATATCTCCTTTTGGAATATCCAGGCTTTGCGGTGTGCCCTGGTCATCGGTGAAATGATAAGTTTCCAGTTCCAGGTAATTTACGGGCGCTTTGGTATTGGTGGTAAAAGCTTTGTCGATCAGGTTTTTTTCCTGCTCAGAGAGCTTTTCGTATTTGGCTTGTACTTCCTGGGCGGATAATTTTGGTGTACTGGTATGGTCGCCGTTTTTTCTGAAGTAGGCAGAAAGTTTCACCTGGTGCCTTTTGACATATTCCAGGGGGTTATCTCCGTAATTGCCCAGCCAGTCGTCTACGCCCTCTCCTTCCAGCTTGGGGGTCCATAATTCATTCTGGTAAACTTTCCAGCTCACCTGGTGCTTTTCCAGCAATTCAGGAAAAGTCTCCCAGTCCACAAAGACATTGTCCTGAGATTCTGCCTGGGAATTGTTCACGACTGCTATAGAAGCGCCCGTTTGTTCTGGTCTGATTGTTCCGGTCCAGAAAAAAAGCCGGTTGGGCGTGGTTCCGGTCAGGGAAGAACAAAAACTGTGGTCGCAAACGGTAAAGGCATCGGCCAGGGCGTAATAAAATGGAATGTCGTCCCTTTTGTAATAACCCAGGCACATAGAGGATTTTACCGGTACCCACCTGTCATAGTGACCTTTGTTCCTGGCGGCCACCTGATCTGGCCAGGAATGGGCAAGACCACCCTGCCAGGTAATTTTTGTCTTGTTGATGTCTACATGAAAAGGAGCATAAGTATGTCCTTTTCCATCTTCCTGCAACCATACTTTATTTTTGTTCGGCAAGCGGATGGTCCTGGGGTCGTTAAAGCCCCTTACCCCTTTTAAGGTCCCAAACATGTGGTCAAAGGAACGGTTTTCCTGCATCAGAAAAACAACGTGCTCTGCATCATAAAAGGTACTGCCGGGGTCGGCATTTATGGCCATGGCCTTTTGTATGGACATGGGAATTACATTGAGCATACCAGCCGAACCGGTAAGCAGGGCTGCTTTTTTAAGGAAGTCTCTTCTTGAATCCATCAGAACAATATTGGGTTTTATCAATAATACAAATTGACAGGGCGAAATAACAACAGCAAGGTTAATTTATAGAATCTCTAGTGTAATGATTCTGTTATTTAATCCCTTCCCATTCTGCGTAAAACTGATCGAGATAGTCCAGCATAAACTGATGTCTTTCCATCGCCATTTGTTTTCCGGCAGGGGTTTTCATCAAGTCCTTTAACCGCAGCAGTTTTTCGTAGAAATGATTGATGGTCGGATTTACAGCATTTTTATAGGCTTCCTTGCTCATGTTCAGGTCAGGTTTGATTTCAGGATCATAGAGCACCCTATTCTTAAAGCCACCATAAGTAAATGCCCTGGCAATCCCAATGGCGCCAATGGCATCCAGGCGGTCTGCATCCTGTACAATATCAAGTTCTTTTGATGCAAAATTAATTTGGCCAAGACTGGCTTTATAACTGAGGTTTTTAATGATAAGTTGTACCTGTTCAATCAGCAAGGGGTCCAGGTTCAGCTTTTGTAAAAACTCACCAGCGATCCTGGGACCGATTTCCTCGTCCCCTCCATTAAATTTACTGTCTGCAATGTCATGCAGCAAGGCAGCAAGGGACACAATAAGTACGTCTCCCTGTTCGGTACGGTTCAGGTGCAGGGCGGTTTTATAGACCCTTTCAATATGAAACCAGTCGTGTCCGGCCTCTGCATCAGCTAAAGTTGTTTTTACAAAATCTATGGTCTGATTAATGATCTGCGTGTTGTTCTCCATGGAGACAAATATATCTCAAGCGGCGCAGGAAATACGGGATGTTGATAACTCCTCAGGAATCCTGGCCGGTTCTGCCCGGACGTTCTTCTTCCGGTCTGCGGCTGCCATCATACAGTTCATATTCCAGCATCCGGCAATCGAGCTTTCCATTGTAAAATTCGATTTTACGGGAAGCCTTTAATCCGATTTTTTTTGCAAGATCCGGATTTCCGGTAAAAATATAGCCCGAATAACCTTTGCAATGCTGCTTCATGAAGTCGCCCATCCTTTTATAAGTTGCTTCCAGCTTGGAGTGGACCCCAAGGCGCTCACCATATTCCGGATTGAAAATCACAACACCTCTTCCGCCTTCAGGAACAGGTGTATCTGCAAAATCGCATACTTCAAAGGTGATCAGTGTATCTACTCCTGCTGTTTTAGCGTTTTTACGGCTCACTTCTACAGCATCTTCGGAAAGATCTGTCGCGATAATGGTCAAATCTGTATTTTTAATGACCTGGTCTTTTAAAATTCTTCTTTCAGCAAAAAAGACTTCTTCGTCATAGCCCAGAATGTGCATAAAACCATAGTTCATCCGGAACAATCCCGGACGACGGTTGGTGGCCATCAATGCAGCTTCAATGGCAAGGGTACCTGATCCGCACATGGGGTTCACAAAAGGCGATTTCATGTCCCAACTGGTGCTGAAGATGGTGCTGGCGGCAAGGGCTTCCAACATCGGGGCTTTTCCCGGAATTTTACGGTAACCATGTTTTGCAAGGGTCTCTCCTGAAGTATCCAGAAAAATATCGGCCTCACTGTCTTTCCAGTACAAATGTACAACGGTTTTATTGGCATCGGCACCAGAATTCGGGCGGATGTTTTTCTTTGCCCGGAAACGGTCTACGATCGCATCTTTTACTTTCAGGTTAGCGAAAAGGGGCGTGGTGATGGTGGGGTTGTCCACGTTGGAGGTGACCGAAAAATAACCTGAAAAATCAATCAGTTCTTCCCATGGCATTTCGACCAGTTGCTGGTAAAGTTGCTCCGGATTATTGGCTTTAAAACTGTTTAAACAGTATAAAATCTGACTGGCGCAGCGCAGGTTTAAATTAAGTTTTATACACTCAGTCAGTGTAATGTTTAATTCTACCCCGGTAGGGAAATCCCGGATAATTGTGTAACCCAGGGATTTAACTTCTTCTGCCAGATAGGAAGACAATCTTTTATTGCAGGTGATGATCACCTTGCTTCTTGTGTGGAAAACTTGCATAATTTATTGTGCGAAGTTATCAATAAAAATATAGAGATTTGAACTTGAAAGTAGAATATAAGAGTATTTGTTATGGAATTAAAAGGAAAAGTGCACGAAATTGGTGCATTACAGCAGGTGAGTGAGACTTTTAAAAAACGCGATCTGATCATAGAGTACGCTGAAAACCCTACTTATCCGGAGTACATCAGGTTTGAGGCTTTACAAGATAAAACAGCCCTGTTTGATACTTTGAAAGTTGGTGACAATGTCGAGGTAGCCTTTAACTTACGTGGTCGTCCATGGACGGATAAAACCGGTAAAGTTTCTTATTTTAACAGTTTAGTAGTTTGGCGGATCAATGCTTTAAATGCAGCAGCTGCAGCTACCCCAGAATACGCTCCGCCTGTAGATTTAAACAGTGCACCAGGTGATGAAGATGACCTGCCGTTCTAAAGATCTTTTTTAAGGAAACAATTTTGAACTAGGAGTGCCGGGAAAAATCCCGGCGCTTTTTTTTTGAACAAAAAAACAAAATAACAGGATACGTATTTGGGACTAAAGTACCAGAGGAGTCCGGTATGAATGCGATATGTCTCCGTATTTTTTGATCAGAAACCAGAGATATACCGGAGTTCAGGTGCAGACGATCCGGACACATATTTTGATCTGCATCAGAAAGAACAAGGCTGGAATAATGGAAAAAGTCAGGAATTTTTCTTAAAACTTCTCATGGCCAGAAAAGCACTCAGCAGCATAAGTGCCGCGCCTACAAAATAAGGAGCACCAGGTAAATAAACGGGCGCTTTGGCATTGGTGAAGTAATAAAAAATATAAGTCATAAACCAGGGGCCGAAAATGGAACTCAGGCTCATCAGGCTGGTTAAACCACCCTGGAGTTCGCCCTGCTCATTGGCGGGGACCTGGTTGGTCATAATACCCTGCAGGGCTGGTCCGGCAATTCCGCCCATGGCATAGGGAATCATATAGGCAAACATCATCCAGCCCTGGTTGGCCAGACCAAAAAGAACCATGCCTATCGCATATAAAGTCAAACCGATCCAAATGCTTTTTTCCTGGCCCAGTTTGGGAATGGCGATCCGGATCAGTCCACCTTGCACCAGGGCAATCATCAGGCCGATGAAACCAAGGGAATAGCCCACCAGGTCTTCATTCCATTTAAATTTCTGCATGGTGTAAAAGGTCCATACGCTTTGAACCGCATGGCTTGCAAAATAGACGATAAACAGGCAGACCGAAAGGTTGATGACCGATGGGTATTTTTTTAGCTGGAGCAAAGTGCCCAGCGGATTACAGCGTTTCCAGTCTAATGGGCGACGGTTTTCTTTGGATAAAGATTCGGGAAGAATAAAAAACCCGTATATTGCATTGATAAAAGCAAGGGCTGCTGCCGCATAAAATGGATAATGGGTATCCATTTTTCCTAAAACCCCTCCTATAACAGGCCCCAGTATAAAACCAAGACCGAAGGCAACCCCAATCATTCCAAAATTCTGAGCCCTTTTTTCGGGAGAACTGACATCTGCAATATAGGCGGAGGCGGTGGTGAAACTCGCACCGGTAATCCCTGCAATTATGCGCCCGATAAACAGCCAGCCTATTGTTGGTGCAAAAGCAAGGAAAAGGTAGTCGATCCCAAAGCCAAGCAATGAAAATAAGAGTACCGGCCTGCGTCCGTACTTATCACTTAAATTGCCAACCAGGGGTGCACAAAGAAACTGCATGACGGCATAGGCCACCAGCAGCAGGCCTGAAATCCTCGAAGCATCGCTCACGCTCCCATGAATCAAGCCTTCAATTAGTTTTGGAAAAACAGGAATAATAATGGCCAGGCCAATAACATCAATCAGTAAAGTAATAAAAATAAAACTCAGGGCTGCGGGCCGCCCTTCCTGTTTGCTTTGCTTCATGCTCAAAAGTATTAAAATAATAAACTGGAATAAAACCAAATAGACTACTATGAAAAATCATGCTCCTTTAGAACTTCCGCAGCAAGCATTGTATGTGTTTAGCGGTGGCCCGGGATCCGGTAAGACCACCCTGTTGTCCGAACTCGGCAGAAGAGGTTACCAGACTGTGGCCGAAGTAGCCAGGGTGATTATAAGAGAACAGATGGCCTTGAGGGGAATTGCCCTGCCCTGGAAAGACAAGAAGAAATACAAGATGCTGATGTTGGAACGTTCTGTGGAAAGCTATAAGGAAATTGCCGCAACGGCAAAAGGGCCTGTCTTTTTTGACCGGGGCATTCCCGATACCATAGCTTACTCGAGGCTTTGTGGTCTGGAAATCACCCCCACAGAAAAGGAGGTGGTAGTGGCGTGCCCTTATCATCATCCGGTTTTTATGTTTCCACCATGGGCCGAAATTTATCGGAAAGACCAGGAAAGAAAACAAGACTGGGTCGAGGCTGTTGAAACCTATGGGCTTCTGTGGCAAACCTACCTGGACTATGGGTATAAAGTACTGGAAGTTCCCAAAGTCAGTGTCCCTGAACGTACCCGCTGGCTCTTGGATCAGCTCGGTTTGCCGGAAAATGTTCAGATCTAAGTTAAAAAGTGTTAAAATCACTACATTATGTTAATGCTTGCTTAATTTTGACTATCGAATGAAGAAGAAGAGTTTTTGGCTGATCACCGCCCTGATGACAATTGCGCTGGTGGGTGTGGTTGTAATGCAGTTGTATTACATCAGGCAGGCCTATGACCTGAATTCTAAACTCTTTGAACAAAATGTCAATCAGGCGCTCAACGCCGTGGTAAATAAAGTTCAGCGGCGGAACGCAGCAGACCACATTACCAGAAAGGACTACCAGTGGAGGGTAAAAAGAGAACAGGAACAAAGGGATAAAGAGAAAGCCATAGCACAGCTGTCGGAAAAATATAAAGAGGAAGAGCGTAAAAGGAAGGTCAGCCAGCAAAAAATGGTCATAGATGACCTGAACTTTCAGGACAGCCTGATCCGGGCAAAATTTGCCAGTCCCGAAATCATTACAGAAGCACAATACATTGCCCTGGAAAGTAAAGCCACTACTCCTTTAAATGTAGATGTCAATATCGGATTTGATTCAGACCTGAATGTGGTGAGCGGCGGGGTCAGAAAAACCATCCGGCTCCCGCGTGGGAAAACCTATAGCATGACCCCCGATAAACTTCCCGACAGCATCCGTTACCTGGTGTATAGTAAAGTGGATGGGCAGCCTCTGAAGGTTTCTCTGGCGACAATTGATGGTAACCTGGACGTGAAATTCAGAAGGGAGGATGCCTTGGCTGAACGAAGGTATAAAGAAGAACTGAAACAACTCCAGGCCGATACAACCAACGTTTTTAATTCTGTAAATTTTAACCTGGTTGAAGAAACAGCCAAAGAAATGCAGCAGGAACGGATACCGATTACGCAGCGGATTTCAAAAGATGTACTTGATACACTCATTAAAAAAGAACTGCTGAATAAAAATATAGACCTGCAGTACGATTTTTGGGTTAAACTGGTCAGCAGGGATTCGGTATTGTATAAAAAAGTTTCAAATACCCAGGCAGATGTCTTGCCTTCCAATACCTATCAAACCACTTTGTTTAGCAATGACATCCGGCGTGACCCCGGAATGTTGTATATTAACTTTCCCAATAAGAACGCGTCTATTTTCAGAAATATGGGCGCAACGATGGCCTCCTCGGGATTGCTGCTGCTGGTGTTGATTTTTATTTTCTCTTATACGCTGTATGCGATATTGAAACAGAAAAAGATTTCTGAAATGAAAACAGATTTCATCAATAACATGACCCATGAGTTTAAAACGCCGGTGTCTACCATTATGATCGCCAGTGAGGCACTCAGAGACCCTGAAATTACAGCAGATCAAAACAGGGTAAAAAGGCTGGCCGGTATTATTTACGATGAAAATGTCAGGCTCGGAAATCATATTGAAAGGGTGTTGAGTATTGCGCGTCTGGAGAAAAAAGAACTGCAGCTGGAAAGAACTCCGGTAGATATGAATGAGTTGGTTGCTGCGGTAGCGGACAGTATGAATTTACAACTGCAGAAAAAATCTGCGGACCTTGTTTTGCATATGGATGCAGAAAATCCAGTAGTGAAAGGGGATGAACTTCATCTTTCCAACGTGATTTATAATTTGATCGATAATGCAAATAAATACAGCCGGGAACAGCCTCATATTGAGATCAGAACAAGGAATTCAGGTAAAAGTCTTGTTGTAGAGATTGCCGATAAGGGAATAGGGATGACAAAAGACCAGACCAAACGTATTTTTGATCAGTTTTACCGGGTGCCCACTGGAAACCTTCATGATGTGAAGGGTTTTGGCCTGGGCCTGAATTATGTACAGGATATTGTTTCGCAATTGGGCGGGAACATTAAGGTGCAAAGCGAAAAAGATAAAGGAACTGTTTTTGAAATCAGTTTACCATTAAATTAAATACCTCTAAAAATAAACTATGCTCAAAAGAATTTTACTGGTTGAGGATGATCCGAATCTGGGTCTGCTTTTACAGGATTACCTGCAGTTAAAAGGTAAATTTGATGTTGTTTTATGTGCTGACGGGGAAGAAGGGCTTCGGGCATTTAATAAGCAAAATTTTGATCTCTGCATTTTAGATGTCATGATGCCAAAAAAAGATGGTTTTACTTTGGGCAAGGAGATCCGGAAAATGAACGAAAACGTTCCGATCATTTTTGCAACAGCCAAAGCCATGATGGAAGACAAAGCATCCGCTTATGATCTTGGCGGGGATGACTACATTACCAAGCCCTTTCGTATAGAAGAATTGCTGCTGCGCATCAATGCCTTATTGAAAAGGGTTTCTTCTGCAAAAGAACAGGATTTAAAAGAACCCTTGCCGACGCAGTTCCAGATTGGTAATTATGTGTTTGATTATACCACGCAACTGATCTGGTTTAACGGGCAGCAGCAGAAGCTGTCTACCAAGGAGGCGGAACTTTTACAGTTGCTTTGTTTAAAGAAAAATACAGTGCTGACCAGGGAAGAAGCCTTATTGAGCATCTGGCATGACGATAATTATTTCAACGGAAGAAGTATGGATGTGTTTTTGAGTAAACTTCGCAAGTACCTGAAGGAGGATCCTAAAGTTGAAATTTTAAATGTTCATGGCAAGGGTTACAAGCTGCTGGTGAATTAAAAGAGGTTAAAGAGCTGGATCTGTTTTTACTTTAAATTAAAATTGTTTATTAAATTTTAATTTAAAACTTTCTATCTTTGCGGCCAGTCCTTTTTGGGAATTAATTCCTGTCATTTTGTATGTCTGAAACAAATCCAGCCCAGC
This sequence comes from Pedobacter nutrimenti, assembly GCF_003208655.1. Taxonomy (GTDB): domain Bacteria; phylum Bacteroidota; class Bacteroidia; order Sphingobacteriales; family Sphingobacteriaceae; genus Pedobacter; species Pedobacter nutrimenti. Next base: position 609,204 of record NZ_QKLU01000002.1, read on the forward strand.
TTGCCGCCCAGTTTATCAATTATACCTCAAGGCATATATTTCTTACCGGAAAGGCAGGAACGGGTAAAACTACATTTTTAAGAAATCTCGTAGAGCTTACACACAAAAGAGCAGTCATTGTAGCCCCAACAGGAATTGCAGCCATTAATGCAGCTGGGGTCACGATACACTCCCTGTTTCAGCTTCCTTTTGGGACATATCTGCCTAAACAACCCGCTGCAGGGGCACACCCCGAAAGTCAGCATTACAACACCCCTAAATCTATTGTCAGGCATTTACAAATGAACAGTACCAAACGGAGAATTTTTACCGATCTGGAATTGCTGATTATTGATGAAGTGAGTATGCTCAGGGCAGACCTGCTGGATGCGATAGATATGGTGCTCCGCTACATCCGGAAAGACAATTCCAATTTTGGCGGGGTACAGCTTTTATTTATTGGCGACCTTCATCAGCTTCCTCCGGTGGTGAAATCTGAGGAATGGCAGTTGCTGGGAGGATTTTATCAGAGCCCTTACTTTTTTGATGCCTTGGCCCTGCAGCAAAATCCGCCCATTTATATAGAGTTGGAGAAGGTGTACCGGCAGGCGGATGAAGTTTTTATCAACTTGCTCAATCATTTGAGAAATAATGCAGCAACCCAGCAGGATGTTGATTTGCTCCGGAAATATTACAAAAAAGATTTTAAACCGGCAGCGGGAGAAGGTTATATCACATTGACCACCCATAACCAGCGGGCAGATGCATTAAACAGGCAAAGCCTGGAAGCTTTGAAAGAGGAATCCTGGTTTTACAAAGCAGAAGTGGAAGATGAATTTCCTGAATCGGCCTATCCGGCTGAACATCGCCTGGAACTAAAAAAGGGCGCACAGGTCATGTTCATTAAAAATGATCCGGGTCCGGACAAACGCTTTTTTAACGGAAAAATCGCAACGGTTGTTGCCTTGTCCAAGGAGACGATAGAAGTAGAAACCCAGAGGCCCAAAGAAAGGATCAAACTGGAAAAATACACCTGGAAAAATATCCGTTATACGACTGATAAAATTACCCATGAAATTAAAGAAGAGGTGATTGGTAAGTTTATCCAGTACCCCATTAAACTGGCCTGGGCCATTACCGTGCATAAAAGCCAGGGACTGACTTTTGATAAGGCAATCGTTGATATTGGAAATGCATTTGCACCGGGGCAAATTTATGTGGCCCTTTCCCGTTTACGTTCTCTGGATGGTCTGGTATTGACCTCGGAATTGCCTTCGGCGGGCATCCGGCAGGATCCGAATGTTTCCCTGTTTTCAAGAAACAAAAAGGCGGCTGAAATCCTTCAGGAGCAAATTAAAACAGAAAGCGACCTTTTTCTGCAGCGCTATCTGCTGAAGTGTTTTGACCTCAGCAGTTTGGACAACTATGTGTACGAGCATGTACATTCCTATACCAAGGATTTGAATAAATCGGCCAAACAGAAACATGTTAAATGGGCGCAGCAGCTCTTGAAAGACCTGAGTGAGCAAAAGGCAAATGCAAATAAATTTCTGGTGCAGATTCAGCGCTTGTACCTGGATAAGAGTGATCAGGGTTTAAAAACCCTGCTCGAAAGGACCATTGCTGCCGAACAGTATTTTAATCCCTTGCTGCAAAAAATGTCGCGCAGCATTTTTGACCGGATGGAGCTTGTAAAGCAGGATAAACAAGTGGTCGCTTTTTTAACAGAGCTGCTTGAAATGGAATCTCTTTTTTACGAACAGTTTAAAAACATCAGGAAAGCAACAGCCTTGTTAAAGGCAACCATTTATGGTGAGGAATTCACCAAAAAGGAAGTTTATGCATTGCTGGATGAGGCCAGCAGGGAATTTGAAATGAAAAAGGTATTTGCAATGCCAAATACGCTCGATTTTACGGAAAAGAAAACCAGCAGCAGAAAAAAGAAAGAAGTCAAAGAAAGTACACCCAAAGCCGATACGAAAGAACTTTCATTACAGCTGTTTCAACAGGGGAAAACCATTTCGGAGATTGCACAGGAACGAAAAATGGCTGTCGGAACTATTGAGGGGCACCTGGCCCATTACGTCGCCAGAGAGGAGATTTCTGCCAGTGACCTGATAGGCTCCAGAAAACTGGACCATATTTTGGCCACAATCAAAGAATTGAAAACCCTGCAAATGAACCCGATCCGGGAAAAACTGGGCAGGGAATATAGCTTTGGGGAGATTAAAATTGGTATCGCAGCCCACCTGGCAGAAGGCAATTAAAGACGGAGTTTCCCTTCAAAAACCTGCAGGGCAGGGCCGCAAAGAAAAATATTCGTAAAAGTTTTTCCATCGTAATCAAATTCGATCTGAAGGTTACCTCCCAGTACTTTAACAGGACTGGAAATATGCCCCTGCTGGCCTTTGTATTTGGCCATGGATAAAGCAACTGCAGTAACCCCAGTGCCACAAGCATACGTTTCATCTTCAACACCTCTTTCGAAGGTCCTGACAAAGAAATGATCACCCATGTCTTCAATGAAATTTACATTGATGCCATGTGCTTTGTACGTTTCATTGTTCCGGATGGTTTTCCCTTCCAGGTAAACGTCAAGTTGCTGCAGGTTATTGACCTGCTCTACATAATGTGGTGAGCCTGTATTTAAAACAAAGGCATTGCCATCTTTTTCTATAGAACTGACATCGATCATCTGCAATTCAACCTGGTCCCCTGCAGGAGCTATTTTAGCATAATGCGGACCATCTACTGCCAGAAAATCAGTTTGGGTGTCAATAATTCCGAGGAATTTAGCAAAAGCGACAATACAACGCCCCCCATTACCGCACATACTACCCTCTTTGCCGTCTGCATTGAAATAAATCATTTCAAAATCATAGTCCGGGTGGTTTTGAAGCAGCATCAGTCCATCTGCTCCAATGCCAAAACGTCTGTCACAAAGATTTTCTATTTCTTTGGTATTCAGTTGATTGTTTTTTTTACGGTTGTCTATCAGGATGAAATCATTTCCTGCACCCTGGTATTTATAAAATTGAATGTCCATTGAATTGTCGTTCCCCTGATTTAACATTTTTTAACTAAATAATGATGCTCAGCAGATACAAATATCGGTCATATGGTATTAAATTTGAACATATTGGTGTGAAAAAAAATAATCATGACTAATGAAACCTAAACCGTCTTTTTAAGTCTAAATTCGAAGACGGTTAAAAAAGGTAAACACAAGGAAACCGGAAGCGTTTATCTGTCGGCAATAAATGTTCTTCTGTCTTCAGGGCAATTAAATTAACAAATAGATGAAAGGAGAAATAAATAAGATATGAAAAAGGTAGGATTAATAGTTTTAGCAGCTTTCATAGGAGGAGCAGCAGCAATTGGCGCCTATAAATTATTAGAGCGTCGTGATGATGGAATGTCCATCGAAGAAAAGCAAAAAGTGCTTTTTGCAAGTAACCCGGTTAAAATTTCTTCTGCAGGTTCTGTAGATTTTGTACAGGCAGCTGCAGCAGTATCACCGGCAGTGGTGCACATCCGCACCACATTTAACAGTTCTTCATCGGACCGTTCGGGCTCTCCCTTTGATATGATGGAAGACCTTTTTGGAGGTGGCGGCAGAAGGTCAAGGGCACCAAGGGCAGCTTCAGGATCAGGCGTAATATTAACCCCTGATGGTTATATTGTAACCAATAACCATGTTGTAGAAAATGCAGAGAAAGTAGAAGTGGTTTTGTCTGACCGCCGGAAGGTGGTTGCAAAAGTAATCGGAACAGATCCAAATACAGATTTGGCTTTGCTGAAAGTAGATGAAAACAATTTACCCGTGGTTAAAATGGGTAACTCCGACAATGTACAGGTTGGGGAGTGGGTTTTGGCGGTTGGTTTTCCTTTGGACCTTCAAACCACTGTAACGGCAGGTATTGTAAGTGCAAAATCGAGAAATATTGGTATCCTGGCCAGGAACCAGCAGCCTACGCAACAGCAGTTTGAAGAATACCAGAGAACAGGAAAAAGACCGGTGCTGACCAATACGAGTATAGAGTCTTACATTCAGACCGATGCGGCCATTAATCCGGGTAACAGCGGCGGTGCACTGGTCAATGCGAATGGGGAGTTGATTGGTATCAATGCGGCCATCGCCTCGCAAACGGGTACAAATGAAGGTTATGGTTTTGCAATTCCGGTTAACCTGGCTAAAAAAGTACTGGAAGATTTCAGAAAATACGGAGCGGTTAAAAGGGGCTATATCGGTGTGACTTTTGTTGCCCTGGATGCCGATTTTGCAAAAGAACTTAAAGTAAGTGACAACAATGGTCTTTATGTGAAAGAGGTGGTCCCTAATGGAGGGGCTGCAGCAGCAGGTATTAAAGAAGGGGACATCATTAAAAAGGTAGAAGGAATAGAGATCTATGATTCTCCTGATTTGCAGGAAAAAATCGGAAGATTGAGCCCTGGTGATAAAGTACAATTGAGTGTGCTCAGAGACGGGCAGCTAAAAAACATCAGTGTTACCCTTAAAGGAGACGACAGCCTTGGTGCTGCTGTTAAGCCAGCGCTTGCTGGTAAACCAACAGGCAATACCATCAGTAAACTGGGCGCTTCATTGAGTCCTGCAAGTGCGGAACTAAAATCGAAATTTGGTCTTAAAAGTGGTGTTGTGGTCACAGGAATTGAGCCAGGAAAAGCATTTGATTCATTGGATATCCCTAAGGGACTGGTTATTACCACCGTAAACGGAAAACCGGTGAATAGTGTTAAAGATGTTGAAGCGGCACTGCCTATTTCTAAAAATGGAATGACAACCATTTCAGGCGTGGGTCAGAACGGAAACAATTATACGTTCTCCTTTTAGTAAGGACAAAGGCTCCATTGAAAACAAAAAGGCGGACTGTTATGCAGGCCGCCTTTTTGTTTTCAATGGCTCAGCTTACGCTCAATTTCCTCATCAAGATTGTAAATAGAAACATCGCTGCTTAATATTTTTCCCTGTTGATCTGTCAAAAAGAGGTAAGGCACCCGATGATTGCTCAGGTTTTCAGCATTGGGAGATTTTGCCCCCAGCAAGTCTGAGTACTGAGGCCAGACCAGACGGTCGGTTTTGCTTACTTCTCTCCACCATTTCTCTTTGCTGTCCAAAGAAACCCCTATAAACTCTACACCCCTGCTGCGGTATTTGTCGTAAAGGGCGATCAGCTGTATGTTGTTTTCCCTGGACGTTTTGTCATAAGTGGTCCAGCAAATAATCACATTTATTTTTTTTAAGATGTTTTTATCAAAGCTTTTTCCCTGCAGATCCTTTCCTGCGATCCCAGGCATATCAGATCCTGCGGCCCTGCCGCCAGCAAGTTGTATGTCTTTCAGAAAGCGTTTTCCAACTTTACTTTCCTGTATCTGTTTGTTCAGGGTTTTAAAGATATGAAGGTATTGCTGGTGGTTCAGATCGGCCTGGTCCAGTTGTTCCAGCAAAAAAATGCTTAATGCAGTGGCCGGATGGGTTTTTGCAAAAGCCTGGATCACGTTTAAGTCTTTCGCGTCTTTACCCATTTTGAATTTCAAAGCATAAAAATCAATTAACTCCTGTTGCTTTTGAGAACTGGAGTGCTGCAGGGGATATTTAAATCCATCACTGCTGCTGGTATTGATGTCATAATTGCCTTTTTCCAGGTATATCCAAAACTCTTTTTCCGGATCAGAATGGATGATCAGCTGGGCATAACCTTTTTCAGGGCGGAAAATTTTTAAGCTTTGCTGTTCTTTATCCAGGTTAACCGCTGCGAGGGGCTGCCTGCTGTCGGCCAGACTAATGGACAGGACAGAATTGGCGCCAAAACCTTTGGATTGGATGTTAAATACAGCTTCATTCGGGCCGCAGGCCAATAGTAAAAGGAGAATAGGAAATAAAAGGCTCTTGACTTTATTTAATTTTTTCATAGAGGGCGTGTCATTGCTCTGTAAAATTTAGAACGTTTCTAAATAGCTTTTATGCCGTTATTTTGTGCTTGGATTTAACAAATTAATTCATTTATTAGATACTTTTGCAACAATAGAACTAAAATACAATCAAATGGCTAGTTTCGGAAACGCTTTTTCCTCTTCTATCGGAAAAAAATTAATAATGGGCATCACGGGCCTGTTTCTCATTTCATTTCTCGTGGTACATTGTTTAATCAATGCGCTGATCTTTTTTAATGACGGCGGACTTACTTTTAATATTGGCGCACATTTTATGGCCACCAACTGGCTGATCAGAGCTGGTGAGATCGTTTTGTTCGTAGGTCTGATTGCACATATTGTGCAGGGACTTCGCCTGACTTTTCAGAACCAGGCTGCCCGTCCTGTAAAATATGCGGTCAACAACGGAAAAGCAAACAGTAAATGGTATTCCAGGTCTATGGGATTGTTAGGTACCCTGCTTTTGATCTTTTTGATCGTCCACCTGTCTAATTTTTGGGTGGTATCCAGATTTACAGGGATCCCTACGGTAGATGCAAATGGACATGAAGATCTTTTTGCAGTGATGAAGGCTTCTTTTCAGGACATTAAAATTGTGATTTTGTATGTACTGGCAATGGTTTCCCTTGCTTACCATTTGTTACATGGTTTTTCTTCGGCTTTCCAGACCATGGGATGGAACCATAAAAAATATACACCCCTGATTAAAGGTTTGGGTATTTGGTATTCAATCCTTATTTCATTGCTTTTCGCTGCAATGCCAATTGCAATTTATGCAGGTTTTATTAATTAATTTTTGAACGTATAAGCTTAAAATAACATGGCAGAATTAAATGCTCATATACCAGAAGGTGAATTAACCGAAAAATGGACTAAGTTACGTTCTTCTATGCCTTTGGTAAATCCAGCCAATAAAAGAAGTATAGAGATCATTGTTGTAGGATCAGGTCTGGCAGGCGCTTCAGCGGCGGCAACCCTGGCAGAAATGGGCTACAAAGTAAAGTGTTTCTGCTTTCAGGATTCCCCTCGCCGGGCACACTCTATTGCCGCTCAGGGTGGGATCAATGCAGCAAAAAACTATCAGAATGACGGGGATAGTACCTATCGTTTATTCTATGATACCATTAAAGGTGGTGACTACCGCGCCCGCGAAGCAAACGTTCACCGTTTGGCAGAAGTGAGTGCGAACATTATAGATCAGTGTGTGGCGCAGGGTGTACCTCTGGCCAGGGAATATGGAGGTCTTTTGGACAACCGCTCTTTTGGGGGCACACAAGTGCAAAGAACTTTTTATGCAGCCGGTCAAACCGGGCAGCAATTGCTTCTGGGGGCTTACAGTGCGCTGGAACGTCAGGTTGGAATGGGTAAAGTAGAAATGTTTACCCGCCACGAAATGCTGGAAGTTGTTGTTGTGGAGGGCAAAGCCCGTGGTATTATTGCGCGTAACCTAATTACAGGTGAACTCGAGCGTCATTCAGGACATGCGGTTTTGCTTTGTACAGGTGGTTACGGGAATGTATTTTATCTTTCTACCAATGCAATGGGCAGCAATGTCACCGCAGCCTGGAAAGCACATAAAAAAGGAGCTTTCTTTGGTAATCCTTGTTATACCCAGATTCACCCGACTTGTATCCCTGTCTCAGGGGACCATCAGTCAAAACTGACATTGATGTCGGAATCCTTACGTAACGACGGAAGAATTTGGGTTCCAAAGAAAAAAGACGATCCGCGTAAAGCAACAGATATTCCTGAAGACGAGAGGGATTATTATCTGGAACGTCGTTACCCTGCTTTTGGTAACCTGGTGCCACGTGATGTGGCTTCCCGCGCAGCAAAAGAAAGATGTGACGCCGGATATGGTGTTGGTGCATCCAAACTGGCGGTTTACCTGGACTTTAAGGCAAATACAGAGCGCTACGGCAGAATTGAAGCAAACAAGCACAACATTCACAATCCGGATAAAGAAACCTGCATGAGACTGGGCAGGGAAGTGATCAAGGAAAAATACGGCAACTTGTTTGACATGTACAAACAAATTACCGGTGAAGATCCGTATGAACTTCCAATGCGTATTTATCCTGCGGTTCACTATACTATGGGCGGTTTATGGGTAGATTATAACCTGATGACCACTGTACCTGGTTTATATGCTTTAGGAGAGGCCAATTTCTCTGACCATGGTGCAAACCGTTTGGGGGCTTCAGCCCTGATGCAGGGACTTGCAGATGGTTATTTTGTGATTCCTTACACTATTGGTGCTTATCTTTCAAAAGAACTGGCTACCAAACCAATTCCTCATGACCATCCGGCATTTGTAGAGGCAGAAGCCAGTGCAAAAGCGATCCTTGATAAATTCCTGGCGATTAAAGGAACAAAGTCGGTAGATCATTTCCATAAAAAATTAGGTAAAATCATGTGGGAGCGTTGCGGTATGGCCCGTAATGCCGAAGGATTAAAACAAGGTATTGCCGAAATCCAGCAATTGCGTAAAGAATTCTGGTCCGACCTGCGGGTTCCCGGTGATGCCAATGAGCTGAACCCTGAGCTGGAAAAAGCAGGTAGGGTTGCAGATTTTATTGAACTTGGAGAACTGATGTGTATGGATGCTTTAAACAGAAATGAATCTTGCGGAGGTCACTTCAGGGAAGAATATCAGACAGAAGAAGGAGAAGCTTTGAGGGACGATGTGAACTATGCTTATGTTTCTGCCTGGGAATACAAAGGAGATGTCAGCTTTGAGCTTCATAAGGAAGAGCTGAAATTCGAAAATATTAAGGTTGCACAAAGAAGTTATAAATAGGTAAAAAATCCCAATACCATGAGTACAGGAAATATGAATTTAACGCTGAAAGTATGGCGTCAAAAAAATAACAATGCCAAAGGTAGTTTGGTAGATTATAAATTATCTGATATTTCACCTGATATGTCATTTCTGGAGATGTTTGACGTATTGAATGAAGGACTGGTTGATAAAGGAGAAGAACCTGTTGTGTTTGACCATGATTGTCGGGAAGGCATCTGCGGGGCATGTTCTATGTTCATCAATGGACAACCTCACGGACCGGTACAGGGGGTAACGACTTGCCAGCTGCACATGCGTTCCTTTAAAGATGGCGATACCATTGTGGTGGAACCATGGAGAGCAAAGGCTTTTCCGGTCATTAAAGATTTAATGGTAGATCGTACTGCATTCGATAGAGTTATTGCCTCTGGGGGCTTTATTTCTGTGAATACAGGAAACGCACAGGATGCCAATAACCTTCCAATCCCTAAGGTGCAGGCAGACTCTGCTTTTGAAGCTGCGGCTTGTATTGGATGTGGTGCCTGCGTGGCCACCTGTAAAAATGCTTCGGCCATGCTTTTTGTTTCGGCTAAAATTTCCCAGCTGGCCCAGTTGCCTCAGGGGCAGCCAGAACGCTATCGTCGTGTACAAAGCATGGTGGCACAGATGGATGCCGAAGGTTTTGGGAATTGTACCAATACCGGAGCCTGTGAAGCGGAATGTCCTAAAGGCATTTCCCTGGAGAATATTGCCAGAATGAACAGAGATTTTTATTCCGCAAAATTTGTTTCTGAAGAATCTATTTAATAAATTTATATCTCGAGACAAGGATATTAAACAAAAAACCCTGACCATTATGGTCAGGGTTTTTTGTTGTTTATGGTTTGCGGTTGTTTAATTTGTGCTTTTGGCAGCAGGTTTTGAAGCCGGTTTACCAGGTGCTTTGGTGGTGATTAAAATCACTCCGTTTTTTCCTTCTTCGGCATACATGGCAGCTGCACTCGAATTTTTGAGTATACTAACGGATTCAATCTCATTGGGATTTATGGTTTGGACATCAAAGTCTTCAACCTTTTTTCCGTTGAGGATATAAAGAGGGGCGTTTTCGCCCCCACTGCTTAGTTTCAAATAGCTGTTTTTGCCCAAAGCAATGGATTTGTCAGTTGTTGCCCAGGTCTCTGCCGGGCCATCAGTGGTTTTGGCCCGAGCTGAAGCGCTATTGGATTCTTTCTGTCCATTGCTCAGCGTGAAGGCAACGGGGATATTGTATTTTACCCTAACCACTTTCCCTTTTATTTTTCCAGGGCTCCATTTTGGCATTGCAGCCAATACCCTTACCGCCTCATGGTCTATTTCCGTATTTAAGCCACGGTCAACATGAATGTGGTTAACAGAACCATCTTTTTCTACAATGAAAGAGAGGAAAACTTTACCCTGAATATTCCTTTGGACTGCATTTTTTGGATATTTAATGTTTTTTGCGAGGTATCGGTACAACTCGTTTACTCCGCCTTTAAATACAGGCTGCTGGTCAAGAGAAGTAAAATCGTAGATTTTTTCCTGTTTTTTAACCTGGCCTGGCTGCTGAGCATCCTTTAAAACAATGTTTAAAGGTTCTATAGCTTCCTTTACAGAAGATACCGGGTTGTTCAGCGGAAGCTCTTCACTGAGGGCAACAAGCTTTTCATTGGTCCTTAAACTCGCAGAGGAAAGGAGCAGGGCCATTCCGAAAAGCGGCAGGAAGAGCCCGTATTTTAATACCGCAGTTTTTGCAGATTTTTCTTTATATAACATGGCAATTCTTTTTTTAAGCATGGATTGTTTAAAGAAATTATGATTTAGTTTACTTTCAGACATTCCGAAAGCCTTGTTTAGCAACAGCATGGCATAGGCATCTTTGGTTTCACTAAAAGCAGCTGCATGCTCGTCTGCGAGGTATTCATGGACATTCCGTATCGCAGCTTTATAGCCATACATGACAGGATTGAACCAGTTGAGCATCGCAATCAATTCAAATAACAGGATGTCTGCGGAATGAAGTTGCCGGATGTGGATGTCTTCGTGCTGATGGATGACCTCAAGACCCGGAAGTTCAGGGTCAACAGATTTTTTGTTCAGGAAAGAAGTCGCCATTCCTTTTCTGGTATTTTTCAGACTGGAAGCAACCAGGAACAATTGCAGAATAAATTTGATCATAAAAACAAACAAGCCAAGCAGGTATATCGAAACGATAACTGCGCCTGTGTTCAGTTGCCATAAATCATCACGAAGTTGACCAGTTCCCGACAGCAGGACGTTTACCTGCTCCATTCCAACTGAAATGGGTTTGCTGATGTTTGGGCTGCTGAACCAGTTGAACCTTAAAAAGGGAATACAAAAAGGGAGTATGGCAGCACAAAGCAAATAAATGCGGTTGAAAGTAAAATAGGTTTCCTTTTCCAGCAGCAATTTATAAAAGCCATAAAATACCAGCAGGTAGATATTGGCTTGCAGGAGGTAATGTGCCCAGCTCATCTTGGTCTGTTTTTCATTTTATCAATCATTTTCAGGATCTCATCCACATCGTTCAAGTCCAGTTTCTCTTCTTTAACAAAAAAAGAGAACATGCTTTCGACGGAGTTTTCAAAGTAATTGCCCAGTAATTTCTCCGTAGCGTGACGCTTATAGTCTTCTCTGCTGATCAGGGGATAATACTGGTGCGATTTTCCAAAGGCATGATGACCAATGAAACCCTTGGTTTCCAGAATACGTATAATCGTTGAAACCGTGTTGTAGGCAGGTTTGGGTTCTGGTAAGAAATCCATAACCTCTTTTACAAAGCCCTTTTCGATTTGCCATATAATTTGCATAATCTGTTCTTCAGCTTTGGTCAGGTCTTTTATTTCCATGTTGTCAATGTTTAAGATATTTTTTAAGTAGGTCCGGGTATTTTCAAGAACGTTCATATAAATCTATAACTAATTAATTAGTTATGCAAATTTATTTTTCCTGCTTTGGAAAGCTGGGGAAAATGTAATCCAAAAGAAAAGGCGGTAAAATACCGCCCTTTTCTTTCTATTAATCACCTAAATTAATAATCTATTTAATGCTTTTTTTGGACAGGATAAAATACCCGGCAATGAATAAAACCAATGCATAGGCAAGACTGGCGTATATTTCGGTTGTGAAAAGTTGGAAGCCCTCTTTGCCTTTGGAGGAAAGTACCAGCGAAGGATGGCTATAAGGAATCAGGTATGCATATTCCCAGCCCTTGCTTGCCGTAATGAGGCCTGCTATGATCCCTATGAAACCTATCCCCATCGGCTTTAGAAAATCTGCCCACAGTAAACTGAAAATAAACTGCAGGGACAGGATCCCAAATGCAGAAAGGAAAAGTTTGAAATAAATTTTAGAAAGCAGTTCAATAGGACTATAATCCTGAAACCTAAGCTTTGGGGCCACAAAAGGGATAAGATTTCCAAAACCCCAGGTGAGCAGCAGAAATAAAGACAAACAAATAAAAACCAAAATTAGGGCATAAAGATATTTTGCTGCGTAGATGGAAAAACGGTTCAAGGGTTGGGAAAACAGTGACTTCCAGGTGTCGTTCCGGTGTTCAATGTTGTTCACAGAAAAAGCCATAAAAATAACATAGAAAGGAAGGATCAGCAGGCCCATGGGGTTTAATGCCCCCGAACAGAAATACATCCAGAGTGTTTCGGCATTCAAATGCATTTTTAGGATTCGCTCCTGGGTGCTGATGGTTCCAAAAGCAACCAGTCCACAAATGATCAGGGGCAATAGAATGGATGCCCAGAAAGCCAGTGTTTTTCTGGATTTATAAAATTCCGATCGCAGGGATATGTATAGTGAAAACATATTAATTGTTGGTCTTTGTGATGTCCAGAAACAGTTCTTCCAGCGCCTTTCTGATGGGATGTAAACTGGAAACGTTAAAGCCGTTTTGTACAAGCAGGCTGTTTATCTGGCTGCTTTGCTCAGCAGAGCTGTACTCTAGGGTCAATTGATCTGCCTTTGTTTCTTCTATGTGATAACCTTCCCGGCTTAAAAGTTGTGCGGCTGCCTGCGTATTGTTGAGCTCAATGGTCAGTACCGGTTTATTCAGTAGGTGTAAATCTTCAATGGTTCCCTGGAACAGCAGCTGACCTTTATTAATGATGCCAACATGAGTGGCTGTTTTTTCAATTTCAGAAAGTAAATGGCTGGAAACCAGTATGGTTTTTTCGTGTTTGGTGGCCAGTTCAATCATCAGGCTCCGGATTTCAATAATTCCGTTTGGATCCAGGCCATTGGTTGGCTCATCCAGTAAAAGCAATTCCGGATCGGGTAATAAGGCCAGGCCTATTCCAAGGCGTTGTTTCATTCCGAGCGAATACTGCCCTGTTTTTTTATGGGCCGCAGCACCCAGACCAACGAGCTCCAGAATTTCTGATGCTTTGTTTTTTGAAAGACCAAGAAGCATGCAGCGGTTCAAAAGGTTCTCCTTGCCGGTCATGTGTGCGTATATTGCTGGTTGCTCCACAAGGGCGCCTATCTTTTTTAAATTTGCGGTCCTATAGGTGTTCATGTCCCTGCCAAATACAAATACAGTGTCTTTGGGTGATTTTAGCAGGTTCAGCAGAATTTTAATTGTCGTTGTTTTACCCGCGCCATTTGGACCTAGAAAGCCGTATATGCTCCCGCGATTTACTTCCAGTGAAAGGTTCTCAATCACTTTCTGATCACCGAAATGATAATTTAGTCCACAGGTTTGAATGGCCGGGCTGTTCATCTTATTTCGAGAATAACGCGTTTGCTTTTACCAATGGGTTTTGAATGGTACTGGTTGTATTGGTTTTAAGTGCCGCCTCTTCATTCTGATGGTTGTTGATGCTGGTGGTAAAGGCCAGTAAGGTCATGACAAACACAGGAACAAGTAAAAGAATAAATGGTGAGATGTTGGATAAAGTTTTCATGGTCGTATATTTAGTGTTAACCAGTTTATTTAAGTTGTTTAGAAAGAAATTAGCCGTTAACGTTTTCATAATGGTCGTTTTGATGAAACAAATAGAATAATTTAAAAAATGCTGCTAAAATGTTTTAGACCAAGCGTAGGATATTCTAGATAAACGGTTGTTTTTACGAAGCAGGGCCAAATTTGCCTTTTACGGGCATTGGTAGAAGAAAAATGCCCGTTCGTCGAATCGACAAACGCGCAGCGCATTAGTTTTTTTATTTTGGAAGCTATAAATGCCAGATAAAAGAATGTAAATAAAGGATCCGGCGGTTATTATCTTTGTTAGATGAATAAACTGATCATAAATATAAATGAAGAGTAGAGGTTCAATTATCATACACCTGATTTTTTGGCTGTTTCTGGCCCTGATCTGTGTGATGGCTGTAGTCAGCAGCGAAAGAAGAGCATCTGTATATGAACTGACCGTTAATTTTGGTTATTATGGTCTGATCAATATTTCTATTTTTTATATCAATTATACCTTGCTGATCCCTCAGTTGGTCCAACAGAGAAAGAAATATGGAGTTTACATCATTTCTATTGTTCTGCTGATTGCTTTTATGGGCATTCTGAAAACGCTTCTGGCTATTTTTTACAATGACATCATTTTAACACATGGCCAGCAGCGGACGGGGAAACCCGCTTATACCGAGATTACGGAGTTTATTTTAAAGTCGGTATTTACCTCAGGATTTTTTATTGTCATCAGTGCGCTGATCAAACTCGCTGTGGACTGGTTTGGCAATGAAAGGGTGCAGCGGAAACTGGAAAGTGAAAAGAAAGATATGGAGCTGCAGTTTTTAAAATCACAGCTCAATCCTCATTTTCTGTTTAATTCTTTAAACAATATCTATTCCCTTGCCTATCAAAAATCAGATAAAACGGCCGATGCGGTATTAAAGCTTTCTGAAATTATGCGTTATATGATTTATGAAAGCAATGACAGCTGGGTTTCTTTAAGTAAGGAAATAGAGTATGTTAAAAGCTTTATAGAGTTACAGAAACTAAGGTTTAAGGATGGGGCAGCAGTGGAACTTACCCTGAACGGGGAAATTGACGATCAGAAAATTGTACCCCTGATCCTGATTTCATTTGTGGAAAATGCTTTTAAGCATGGTGTTGCCAATGACAAAGACAATCCGATTAAAATTAATATTATTGCAAATCAGAAAATATTGCATTTTAGTATTACCAATAAAAAGAACAAACAAAATAAAGATGAAATGGGTGGGGTTGGGCTCAACAACGTGGAGCGCAGGCTGCAGTTGCTCTATCCGGAAAGGTATAAATTAAATATTGTAAATTCGGATACCCATTATACCAGTGAATTGATGCTTGATATATGATGAAACCGGTTTCGTTAAAATAAATGTTAACTATTCGGGAAAACAATTATTTTAATGATCAGAGGTTTCATCTGACAAATGAACCATAATAAATATAAACCGATGAAACTTAAATGTATTGCCGTTGACGATGAGCCTCTTGCTCTGGACATCATAGAAGACTATGTTTCCAAAGTGCCTTTTCTGGAACTGGTTAAAAGAACAGAAAATGCAATTGAAGCCTTACAACTGGTTCAGGCCGGCGGAATAGATCTTGTTTTTCTGGACATACAGATGCCTGACCTTACCGGGATACAGTTTCTGAAAATTGCAACCGGTAAATCAAATTACATTCTTACCACAGCCTATTCACAGTATGCTTTGGAAAGTTACGACCTGAATGTTTCTGACTACCTGTTAAAACCAATTGCTTTTGACCGTTTCTATAAGGCCGTGGAAAAAGTCCATAACCTGGTGAAAAATACAGAGGCAGCGGCCCTGCCACAGCCTCAACCTGTTGCCGCACCGGCTGCGGTGGCAAATCATCCGGTCCAGGATTTTATTTTTGTGAAAACAGAACATAAAATCCAAAAAATAGAACTGGATGACATCCTTTATATTGAAGGGTTGAAAGATTATATTTCCATTTTTACAAAGGCAGAACGGGTAATTACCCTTCAGAATATGAAAAAGATGGAAGAAACCCTTCCTCAGGGGCAGTTTATCCGGGTGCACAAATCTTATATCATTTCTTTGGATAAAATTGAAAGCATAGAGCGCAGCCGGATTTCCATCAGCGGAAAAATCATCCCCATTGGGGATACTTACCGTGATGAATTCTTTAAGCGCATAGACAATAAAAATCTTTAAAAACTGTGGCAGTCTATTGCTGCAGTTTCTCCCGGATGACCTGCTCGGCCTCCGCGGTAACCTCTTCAGGAGATTTTCCCGCAGTAGTCAGTGGAGGAAGTACAGTCCATCTGATCTTTTCACCTGTACTCAGGGGATAAGCCCCATAACGGACAATTCTCCAGGAATTTTCAATTGCAATCGGCACAACCAGTGCCTCCGGATTAATTTTTAACAAGGTCGCTATACCACCAACATGGAACCTTTTGATTTTTCCATCTTTGGCCCTGGTCCCTTCTGCAAAAATCATGGCCGACCAGTTGTTCTCTTTCATCCGACGGCCCAATTTGATGATTTCCCCTATAGATTGTTTGTTGTCTTTGCGGTCAATATTTGCCCCTCCTCCATATTTAAGGTTAAAAGAGATGGATGGAATTCCCCTGGTCAGCTCTATTTTTGAAATGAACTTCACATGATATTTCCTTAAAAAGTAAATGATGGCGGGAATATCATACATGCTCTGGTGGTTGGCAATAAAAACAATACTGCGGTTTTCAGGAAGTTGCTGCTGGTTAACGAAAGTGATGGAGTTCCCCAGAAGCCACTGGTTATAGGTCAGAAAAAAATTCAGGACATCCACAGATGATTTATGTGCCTTATAGCCAAAAAACTTATAACAAACCCATTGTATGGGCTGAAATATAACCAGGGTAAGAAAAAAACCGATGTAAAATATAGGACTCAATACGTATCCCAGAAGTTTGTTCATATCTTGTTAATTTGATCTTGCGCTATTAGTATTTTCGTTTTCAATATGGCAGCAACGCTCATGCTGTCTGTGATTTCTCCCTTCATGACCATTTCAAAAGCCTGATCAAAAGGTAGTTTTCTGACCGTAAGCTGCTCGGTGTCCTCAGGTTCGGCTTCGCCTGCGGTAAGTCCTGTTGCCAGATAAATAATGGACAGTTCGTTACTTACAGAATTCGACAAATGCATTTTTTGTATTTCCTTCCAATTTTTGGCCCTCAGGCCGGTTTCTTCCATCAGCTCCCTTTTTGCACTGTCCAGAGGGTCCAGGTGCAAAGGCCCTCCTCCCTCGGGAATTTCCCAGCTGTAGGCCTTAAGCGGAAAACGGTATTGCCCAACCAGCCAGGTATTCATCTGTTCATCCAGGGGAAGAATACCAATGGCGAAATTTTTAAAATGGACTTCACCGTAAATGCCCGGGCCACCCGAAGGGTTAATGACCTCATGTTCTGTCAGGCCAATCCAGTTGTTTTCGTAAATTTTACGACTTTTAAGCGTTGTCCAGGGATTATTTTCCTCCATGGCGCAAGATACAAAATTCTGGTTTTATGTAAATAAATCCTGGCTTCCCTTTATTTTACTGAGGTTGCAGGTGGGGCGGGGTTTTTGCGGACCTTTGTAAACCGGTAGTTGATGCTCAGAGACAGGTTGCTGGTGTTGCTGGAAGAATAACTGTTTAACCTGAAGTTTGCCCCTTCGTTATATAAAGTATTGTTCCTGCGGCCAAAAGGATCCGTTCCGCTGATGCGGATGTTCAGTCTGTTGTCGAAAAATAATTTTCTGGCGGCAAAACTGGTATTTAATGAGCCCTGGGTCCTGCCCTGTGCATTCAGGTTACTGGAATAGGTTAAGTTTGATTCAAAGGCTGTTTTAAAAGGAAGTTGTAACGAAAGTCCTCCGGCGGCCCTGAAACTGAATCCGTTCCGGTTTAAAGTGCTGTTGAGCAGGGAAGTGTAGTCGCTGCGGATTACACTCATATTGGTATTCAGACTTACTTTTTTTCCTGGTCGGTAATTGCCGGTCAGGAATAGGGCGAGGGAATTATTGGTGCCGACATTGTCATAGGTAGACTGGGAAACTCCGTTTGGTGCAACAGTTCTATATCTTTCAATGACTCCCCTGGCCGTGGAATAGGATAATCTGGGCGTAAAGGACCATTTTTCACCAAAAACACCAAAACTGATGTCCATCTGGTGTGTATAGGAAGGGGAAAGCCCGGGATTCCCGAAGTAAATGTTCAGGGGATCATTATTGTTGATCTGCGGATTGAGGCTGTTTTCCCTGGGTCGGTTGATTCTCATGCTGTAGCTGGCGCCTATGGTATACCTTTTTCTGAAAAAACGGCTTACAGAAAAATTAGGAAAAAGACTGAGATAAGGTTTAAGCGCATAAGAACCACCAGTGGAAAGGTCGAAATTAACGGACGTCAATTCTGAACGGATTCCGGTTTTAATGCCCCAGCCGTTTTTCTTATAACTATAGGAGGCATACCCGCCAAGAATATGCTCTGTATAGAGAAACCGGCTGGTCAATGCCATATTGATCAGATATTGCTGTTGCTGGAAATCAAAATTCTGTACCAGCAGGTCGTTGTCATTTTTTCTGTAATTGTATTGTATGCCTAGTTCCAGCTGGTCTCTTTTATTAAAAAGCGGTTTGTCATAGTCCAGGTTAAGGTTAAGCACTTTGTTCCCGATGTTGTTGTTGTTTTCCTGGAGCACCGGGTTTGCATATTGGGGAAATATGTATTTACGGTCCAGCAGCCTGAAATCTTTGCTGGCGTTGCGGCTCAGGCTCAATCCGACAGAAAGTTTCTGGCCATTGCTGTCTATTTTTAATTCGTAATCTGTATTAAAAAACAGGTTGTAATTGCTACCCTGGTTCTCATTCTGCTGGTCCCGGATGCGGCTCAGGTTTTTGTATTGGTCCAGGTAATTAAAAATTGTCCCGGAATTCCCTTTATTGTTGTTTTTGTTGTAGCTGACCGAAACACGCAGGTTTTGTTTTGTATCAATGTCCCAGTTTAAACCCGAACGGAAATTACCCCCGCTGCTGCGGCTGCGGCCCTGGTTGTGCTGGTCATAGTAAAAGGTGGTATCCGGGAAATAGTTTTCTCTGAAGGACTGTCCTGAACTTTTATAAATTCCAGTTCTGTAGGCCGCACTTCCATTAATAGAATAGCTTTTGGCTTTGTAAGATGCATTGGTGTTTGTATTGGTATTGCCCTGTAATCCTGTAGTAATGCCAGCATTTCCATTGAAACCGATTTTAAATCCCTTTTTCAGAACAATGTTCAGAATGCCCTCCCCATCGGCAGAATATTTTACCGGTGGATTGGTCATGACTTCAATTTTTTCAATGGCATCAGAAGGCAGTACATTCAGCAGGTCCGCAATATTGGAAGTCATGTAATCGGAAGGTTTTCCATCGATAAATACCCTGGTGCTTCTTTTTCCGGCAATTGTGGCATTGCCATCAATATCAACCTGTACCATGGGCACGTTTTTTAAAATATCTGTTGCAGTACTGCCTTCACCCAATATAGACTGGTTTACATTGTAGGTGATCATATCTGCAGTCATTTCCACGACCGGTTTGACCGCTGTGATGCTGACCTCTGCCAGGCTGTTCTGATCTGCACTGATCTTTAAAGCACCGAGATCCTTTTCTAAAGACTTTTCCCCTAAAATAATGCCTTTAACAAACAAAGGGCTAAACCCGACATAACTGACCCGGAGTTTATACACACCCGGCTTTAAGGCCTGGAAACGAAAATTTCCCTGCTCATCACTGACTGTGGTCAAAAGGACCAGCTCTGAATCGGCCGCATATAAAGAAAGCACTGCGGCCGGAACAGGTAATGCAGCGGCCAGGTCAATGATTTTTCCCCTGATGCTGCAGGCGGGTTTTACCTGTGCATAGCTGTAAAAACTGAGTGTCGTTAAAATAAATAAGAGGCGTAAATGTAATTTCAAAAAAATCAGGATATAAAAATACCGCAGCTGAAGCTGCGGTATAGGTGGTTAAAAAGATCCTTCATCCGGGCGCTGTTCCTGCTGCTGTTCTGGCTTTTTGTTTTTCTTGAAACTAAAGTCTGTTTTACCGAAACGGTAAGAATAGGTAATGCTGGCCATAGGACCGGTCATGTATCTTTTAAAATCAATAAGGGTACCGGTTGTTTTGGTCACCATACTCCAGTTTCTGGAATCCAGAATATTTCTTACGTTCAGGCTTAATGAAGATTTTTTGTTTTTGAAATCGTATTTGGCCCCGGCATCCAATCCGTACATCGCTCTTCTTGTGCCCTGGGCAAGTACCTGCTCTGCATTATAATCCCCCTTAATTTGCAGGGTAATGTTGTGCGGCAAGATAAAATTATTGGTCAGGTTGGCATCCCAGCTGAAACCGGAGTTGTTCAGCAGGTCGTTTTGTACCGCACCAGTAATTTTACTATGGTATAGGTTTACATTGGCTGTAAAATTCCAGGCTTTAAGCAGGTCTATTTTTCCGATCAGTTCCAATCCGGTCGCCACCTGTTTGGCCAGGTTTTGAGGGGTCGTGATGGTAATCCCCAGACTGTCAGGCAGGGACCTGACCCTTTGGATCACATCGTTGGTTTGGCGCAGATAGGCGGTAGTGATAAAGGTTACTTTGGGCCAGAATTTATTATAGCTTAATTCATAGGCGTGTACATCTTCGGGTCTTAGGTTTGGATTTCCCTGGCGATAGTTTAGCGGGTCGGAGGTATCCAGGAAAGGATTGGTATCCCAGCCTCTTGGCCTGTTGACACGTCTGCTGTAACTCAATTGTACCTGTTGTTCCCCTTTAAATTTCTGGGTTAGGAAAACGCTCGGATAAAGCCTGGTATAGGCCACTTTTCCAGGAGTATAGGTTATGGCATTGTTTGGAGAATAAGCACCAGACTGGGTATTTAAAGTGGCATCTTCGCCTCTTAAACCCAGCTGATAACCAAAATTTTTATACTGGTTCTGATAATTGGCATAAATGGCATGCACCTGATCTTTGCTGTTGAAATCATTGGTCAGCATAAAGTTGGTGTCGTAATTTCCTGTTGCATTATTTAAAGTACGGGAAAGGGTATTGTTGTCTGCATAACGGATCTGACTGCGGTAACCTGCTTCAAACTTTCCTGTTTTGCCTATTGGCAAGGCATAATCGGCCTGGATGTTGTAGTTTTTATTGCTGCCATAGCCATCATTGGTATTGACACTGTCTGGAAAAGTACCATAACTTCCCTTGCGGTAATTAAAAACAGTGGTGTACAGCTGCGCATTATCGTTGGTTCCTTTTGAGTAACCAAAATTAAAGGTCAGTTCCTCTCTTGGTTTTTTAAATTTCTGGGTAAAATCAAGGTTCAGGTCATAACTGTTTCCGTTTCCGTCTGTCGCATTTGTCCGGTTGCTCAGTTCAACAGGCCCTCTTTGTCCATTCAGCTTGTTAATGGTCAGGTATTCGTTCCTGTTGTTGTCGCGGCTGTTGAAGGAACCAGAGAAACTCAGGACACTTTTTTCTGCCACATAATAATCCAGACCAGCTTTTACATTATGGCCCTTGTCAAGCGACCTGCTGTCGGTATTCTGATCTGCAAATACAGTAGGGAAAGTGCCGTTTAAATAAGTGATGTTGTTGTATCCACCCCCCACACGCTTGCCATAACGATAGCTGTAATTTCCATACAGGTTGATCTTTTTGTTTTGAAAACTCAAACTGGTATTGGCATTGTAATTATCCCGGTTTCCGGCCGTTAAAGCCGCAGAACCATTTAACCCCAGTTTCTTGTTTCTTTTCAGTACAATGTTGATGATGCCCGACTGTCCTTCAGCATCATACTTAGCCGAAGGGTTTGTAATTAGTTCCACACTTTCAATGGAACTGGCAGGAATGGACTGAAGTATGGTGGCCACATCACCGCCGGCAATTAGGGAAGGTTTTCCGTCGATCAGGACTTTAACCCCTGTTGATCCCCTGAGGCTTACGTTTCCATCCATATCTGTTTGTACCGTTGGTACATTCTGAAGCAGGTCTGCTGCCGATCCGCCTTCACTCACCAGGCTCTGGTCCACAGAAAATACTTTTTTGTCGACACCCAGCTGGATGGTGCTCTTTTGCCCGGTAATTTTAACTTCGTTGAGTGCAGTTCCCTTTGCTGGGTTCATCTTAATGGTACCAAAATTAATTTCTTTGACCGCTCCGGAAATGTTCACCGAGTCCCGTACCATGGTTTGATAACCCACATAGCTGATTTTAAAGGTGAAAACACCTTTTGGTAAGCCCGTAATTTTTAAAATTCCATTGACGTCGCTCTGCGCTACTTTTACGGTCGCTTTGGTTCTTCTGTTGAGCACACTGGCTGTTGCAAAAGGGATGGTCTGGCTGTTTTGTGCATCTATAATTTTTGCACTGATGCTTGTTGAGGACCCTTCGGAACTTTGTGCTTTAAGTTTTACAGTTATCATACAAATTGCAACCGCAAATAGGAGAACTTTGTATACTTGCTTCTTCATCTATAATCTTCGTTTTCTTTATTTTTTAAGAGAGGACAAAGTAACGGCGAGGAATTTTAAAAAAGACCCCAGTAACTACTTTATTACAGCTATATCATGATCAATTACAGTAATATTTTTGTTAAGAACGGATTAAACTATGAAGCCTACCGAAAGTTGATCGCTGATCTGCTGGCGCAGGGAAAAACGACTGGCGAAGATGACTCGCAGGCTATGCTTCACTATACCAAAATGAATATTCAACGAATGAACCGGGTCGATAAGACCATTGTGCTTCAGGAAAAATTCACTTCAATTCTTGAAAAAATAACCGGTTCTTACAGGTTGCTGGTGATTTCTGAAGGATGGTGCGGGGATGCAGCTCAAATTGTACCTCTCTTTCATAAAATGGAGTTGGTTGCCCCGGAACGATTTTCTTTGCGTTTTGTACTCCGGGATGAGCACCTGGACCTTATTGATGCACATCTGACTGGTGGAGGAAGGGCCATTCCAGTACTGCTGATTTTAAATGAAAAGGGAGAGGTGCTCGCTAAATGGGGCCCCAGACCGGCCATTTTGCAGGCTTTGCTCAAAGAATGGAAAGCCGCGCATACCGATGCGCTGCTGGTTGCAGAAAAACTTCACGGCTGGTATGCGAAAGACAAAACCCTGACCACCCAGGAAGAACTGGCTGTACTTTTCAGTAGTCTGGATTAATCGACAGAAACGGTGAGACCTTCCTGTTGAAGAATTTTACGGTAAATTTCCATTTCTGTAAAAGAACCTTCCAGTATGGCACACTTTCCCTTGGTATGAACCTCCCAGGCTATTTTTTCAGCCTGGGACTCTGTATAGTCCAGGTACTTCATCATACAGTGAATAACGTGATCAAAAGTATTCACATCATCGTTCCATAAGATCAGGCGATGTGAAGTTTTCAGCGAGGAAAGAATTTCCTCCAGGGTAAAAGTTTCTTCTTTTGTTTCAGTGGACATGATACAAAAATAAGCTTATTTCAAAATAATGTTGCAGCTAAAATTATTTTTGCTTAAAATTTGCAGTTAAACCAAGTATAATGCAAAGTTCCAAGATCGCAGGCATAGGTTATTATGTGCCAAAAAACATTTACACCAATGATGACCTTTCCAGGTTCATGGATACAAACGATGCCTGGATTCAGGAAAGAACGGGGATCAAAGAGCGTCGTTTTGCCGACAGGTTAGAAGAAACAACGACAACGATGGGCATTGAGGCGTCGAAGATTGCCCTTGAAAGGGCAGGAATTACAGCTCAGGATGTTGACTTTATTGTTTTCGCTACCTTAAGTCCGGACTATTATTTTCCTGGCTGTGGGGTCCTGCTGCAAAGGGAAATGAAAATGAAAGAAATTGGTGCCCTGGATATCCGCAACCAATGTTCTGGTTTTGTATATGCACTTTCTGTCGCAGACCAGTTCATCAAAACAGGGATGTACAAAAACATATTGGTGGTGGGCAGCGAGAAACATTCTTTTGCCATGGATTTCAATACCCGCAGCAGGAACGTCTCTGTTATTTTTGGAGATGGGGCCGGGGCAGTAGTCCTGCAGCCTGCAGACCGCGAAGGGCAAGGCATATTGAGTACGCACCTGCACAGTGACGGGGCCGATGCAGAAATTTTGGCCATGTATTACCCGGGGGCCCATGCCAATAAATGGATGAGAGATCAGCCCGGCTATCCTGATCAGGAACTGGGTGGTTTGTTTATGACTACAGAACAACTCGAAAGCGGGGCCGCATTGCCTTATATGGATGGACCTGCTGTTTTCAAAAAAGCAGTCGTGAAATTTCCGGAAGTCATTAAGGAGGCCCTGGAAGCAAATCATTTGGGACCACAGGATATAGATTTGTTGGTCCCCCATCAGGCCAACCTGAGGATCAGTCAGTATGTTCAGCAATTGCTGGGCCTGCCTGATGAAAAAGTATTTAATAATATTCAAAAATACGGCAATACCACCGCTGCCTCTGTTCCCATAGCCCTGTGTGAAGCCTGGGAGGCGGGGAAGATCAAAGAGGGTGATCTGGTTTGCCTGGCCGCTTTCGGCTCTGGTTTTACCTGGGGCAGTGCTTTAATCCGCTGGTAAAGCGTCAGATCTGCAAAAGGTTTAACTCCCTTTTGCAGATCTGGTCATTTGCTCAAAAGCATCCCACATTTCATTAGGGACGGCCTCCAGTCCATTAAACTGTCCGGCACCCTGGAGCCATTCTCCACCATCTATAGTAATCACTTCACCGTTAATGTATCCGGCAAAATCGCTGATTAAAAATGCGGCCAGATTGGCCAGTTCCTGATGGTCCCCAACCCTTTTTAAAGGAACCCTGTTTTTAAAGTCAAATTTTTCTGCCAGGTCTCCGGGAAGCAAGCGTTCCCAGGCACCTTTGGTTGGAAATGGGCCAGGTGCTATGGCATTGGTCCTGATTCCATATTTTCCCCATTCTACGGCAAGGGAACGGGTCATTGCCAAAACACCGCCTTTGGCGCATGCAGAAGGTACAACATAAGCGGAACCGGTAAAGGCGTAGGTGGTCACAATGTTTAACACGTTTGCTGTTTGTTTTTCCTTGATCCAGTGTTTACCAAAGGCTAGGGTACAATTGACTGAGCCTTTGAGTACAATGTCAATAATGGAAGAAAAAGCATTGGCCGACAGTCTTTCGGTCGGTGAAATGAAGTTACCGGCGGCATTGTTCAACAAAGCGTCGACCTTTCCAAAAGCCTTAAGGCTTTCTTCCAGCACATGTTCTACCTGACTATATTCCCGTACATCACAGGCAACGGCGAGTACTTTACCGCCTGTTTCTTTTTCCAGCTCTGCCGCTGTTTGCCGGATCACTTCCAGTTTGCGGCTGGTGATGACCAGGTTTGCACCCAGTTTCAGGAAATAGGTGCCCATGGCTTTACCCAAACCGGTACCGCCACCTGTAATCACAATGGTTTTGCCTTTTAAGGCATCATCTCTCAGCATGGGTTGATTGTACATAGCCTATTTTTTTTGAAGGTTATCAATAATGGTTTTCAGAATATTTCTGGTGGCTGGTGACCACCATTGTTCGAGCATCAGGGCCAAAGAAGCACTTTGGTCTGCCTGGGTTGCCGCAATCAGTTCCTGTCTGATGTTCAGTTTACTTTGCTGCCAGGTATTGGCTTCAAAAGCCATGTATTTTCTGATTTTTCTTTCCGCTGCAGTGAGAATACTTTCACCTTTGACCAGCTCGTCCACCAGACCGGCCTGTAAAGCCTCTTCCGGATTAAAAAGACGTCCTTCCAGTAAACTTCTGCTGGCCCCAGCCTTTCCAAGCCAGAAAGAATACAAACTGAATATACTGTTTGGAACAATAATGCCCACTGGTACCTCGTTCAGTCCGATAATGTATTTCCCTTCTGCCATAATCCTTGCATCACAAGCCAGGGCAATCACACAGCCCCCTGCAGGACTGTGGCCATTTATTGCTGCAACAAGTGGTTTTTTAAAGCTGGTAATGGTGGCGCAAAAATTCAAAAAGAGCTCCCAGAAAGATTTAACATCCTGCTCATTGTACTGGTACAATTCAATGAGGTCCAGGCCTGCCGAAAAAAAATGGTCCTGACCAGTGATGATGACCCCGCCAATATTCGCATCTGCAGAAATATTGGTAAACATGTCGCTGAGTTCGGTAATCATTTCCCTGTTCAGCGCGTTTGACTTTCCCCGGTTAAGGGTGATGATCGCCAGGCGGTCTTTTATGCTAACTTTAATCGTATTCATATTTATTTTACTTCATAGGTGTATACCTTGCGGCCCAGTTGCCCTGCACCGTTTATTCCTTCCAGTACCACCCGGTAAAGGCCGGGCAGGTCGGTATTGTAATAATCAAATTCTTTTTTGCCAGCTGCATCGGTGACCACCTGAGGGTTCCAGTAAACGGTTGTTCTCAAATCTGGTCTGCTGCTGGACTGAGGCGTAAATTTAGGGGAATAGAACTGACGGGAAGAATAATAACCTTTGGGATTATAGGTAATGATGCCGGGCGCATATACTGTACTGTAATTACCGCCTCCCCTTTTGGTGGTAATCACCAATACACCACCGCCGCCGCGCATACCGTAAATGGCCGTATTGCCAATGGATTTTAATACTTCAATCGTTTCCACATCCTGAGGGTTCAGGTTGTCCAGAAAATCCGGTTCCATAGGCATACCATCTACAACGATATTCATTGGGGTACCCTGGGACCGCATTAGGTAGGCTTGTCCGTTTCGGATCATCAGTCCTGCAACCCGGCCCTGAAGGCATTGGCTCAGGGTAACACAGGTGCCCAGTTGTTCCGCTGTAATGACTGCATCTGCACGACCTGCCCCATTGAGGTTGGAAGAGTTTTTTGCAGGATTTTTCTTTTCTACAATATTAACTTCCTTCAGGTTAATGCTGCGCTGCAGCAATCCACGTCTGGTCAGTTCTTCGAAATAATTTTCACTTTTTTTGACATAGCCCGAAATGGCTTCATTTACATTCACCTCAATATCCCCTGTGTTTTTGTTCTTGGTGACCATTTGTCCGGGCACAACATCCATTTTAATTTCTACATTTTTTTTGTTTTTGCCTGTCCTGGCCTGTACCACAAATTTGGTGCTGTCATTAAAGATCAGGTTGTCAAAAGAAAAACGTCCGTTTGCATCCGAAAGTGTATCAATGGTAAACAATCCGCCTGAAGAAGAGAACAGGGAAACTTTTCCTTTTTCAATAGGTTTGCCCCCCAATGTGGTGATCGTTCCACTGATTTTTAAAGACTTTTCTGGCTGAAAGCTGTTGAGAGGCGGAAGGTCATTGATGACGTTTTTCCAAAGAAACCTTCTCCAGCCCTGTGTCATTAAAAGATTGTCCAGTTCATGAAGTGTAGTGGCGCTGCGGTCCTGAAAATAATGATTTGGTTTT
The DNA here is from genome assembly GCF_003208655.1 of Pedobacter nutrimenti. Taxonomy (GTDB): domain Bacteria; phylum Bacteroidota; class Bacteroidia; order Sphingobacteriales; family Sphingobacteriaceae; genus Pedobacter; species Pedobacter nutrimenti. The sequence goes on from NZ_QKLU01000002.1 coordinate 636,349, forward strand.
TCTACATAACCCGAAAGGTCTGAGGTCAATAAAAGACTCGTGTAAATATTGCTTTCGTTGTCCAGGTCTGGCTGAACAATTGTCGTATTGGTTACCGAAACAGAAAAGCTGCCCTGAACAGGTTTACCCTCAAAACCAGAAGATAAATTGAATTTTACCTGTTCTCTTTTTTGATAGGTTTTTTTATCAGACTGTAGCTGCAGGTCCATGAAATCGTTGGTGTTATGGACAAAAGCAAGTCTTTCGGCAACGGGCTCGTTATTGGGGCCGAACAGGGTAAACTGTATAATTCCTGAAGGGATATCTTTAGTAGGGATATTTACTGAAACGACCTGTTTTTCTGTTTTTGCAACAGTGGAGAAGCACAGGGTTCCATTATTTTGGCCAACAAGTTTTAATTCGCCTTTGTTCAGGTTGTCCTGACTGATGTATAACCTGACACTGAATTTTGTACTGTCTACAAGGTTCACGGAAAGCACGTAACCACTGCTTTGGGCTTTGGGCAGGTTTACTTTTTGCTCAGAACCGTTGGGCATTTTAAGGACTGCCGTATAAGTTTTACCGGACTGCGGGTTTAATGTGAAATTTCCCATTCCCAGGTACGAAGAATTGAATTTTGTAACCTCAGTTCCTTCATTGTCGACAAGGGTCCCGCTGATGTCTTTACCCAATCCAGCGCTGTTAATGGCTTTAAAAGCGACTTTGGAAGGAATATTTTCCACCAGGTTTCCACCTTCGGGGAAAAACTGAACATCCAGCTCCTGGGAAGCCAGGTTCAGCAGTATGTTTTTGCTTACCTTTTGCTTGTCCGGTAAGGCCAGAGTGGCAGTAATGGTCCCTGTTTTTAATTCCGGATGCGTATTGAGGAAACTGAAGTCAATTTCACCATTATTGTTGGTTACAGCCTTTCCCTTATGGACATTCTTAAGGTTCATTTGTACCACATAGCTAATTTCGGTTGCGGTATAAGGATGTCCTGCTTTGTCGGTAAACCGGATGGTGCTGTTGATTTTTTGGGCTTTATCTTCAGGGCTAATGGTATAGGTTGCGTTGGTGAAAACTTTGTTTGCCCAGGCGTTGCCAATTTTAAGGGTCTTGTCAAAAAAGAATTCAGGACCTGCATTGCGCATCCATTGGGTGTAAGCCCTGATCCGGTAATTCCCTTCCTGCAGCGAATCGGGCAGTTTAAAATCGCCCCAGCTGATGCCGGCCATTAAAGGAAGTTTTAATTGTTTTTTTACAGAATCCGATTCACTGATCAGTTCCACATAAAGGATGTCACTGATATTGGTTGGCCTTGTGGTCTGGGTATTGATCACATAGGCCTTAAACCAGATGTCGTCTCCAATGGCATAATAAGGCTTGTCCAGGTGCAGATAGACTTTCTCCTGCGGGTATTTCTGATTGTAGGCCTCCATTTTTTTCAACAGGGCAGCAAAGGGGCTGTCCTCTATTTTAAAAGCGGCAAAAGTACCTGCCAAAAGAAGTAGCGTTAAAACTAATTTAGTTTTCATTAGTGGTTCTGGTTAACAAAAATAAAGCCTCAATATACGAGTATTGAGGCTTTATTACAATATGCTGTAAAGATGTTGCAGAAGGTCAGAACTTATTCTTCCACATCATACTTTCCACGGGTTTAGTGGTCTTATTGTTGTATTTGGCATTGCCTTTTGTATTGTACATGGTGCTGATGCTGCCTTCTACCAGAAAGTAAATTAATTGGCCGATGGGCATACCGGCATAAATCCTTACCGGTTGTGCGCATGAAATTTCCAGTGTCCAGGTATTACAAAAGCCAACATCACCTTTTCCGGCAGTCGCATGAATGTCAATGCCCAGACGTCCGGTACTGGACTTGCCTTCCAGAAAGGGTACATGGACATGCGTTTCTGTATATTCCATGGTTACCCCCAGATAGAGCGTGCCCGGTTGCAGGACATAACCATCTTTTGGTATTTCAAAATGTTCAATGGTATTGTGTGCTTTCGCATCCAGTATGCGGTCCTTATAAGTGGCCAGGTACTTGCCCAAATGGACATCATAAGAATTTGTGCCCAAGCACTCGGGCCGGAAAGGTTCAATGATAATGGTGCCTTTTTCTATCTCTTCAAGAATGCGTTTGTCAGAAAGTATCATTTATTAAGATTTGGGCTAAATTATGATTAATTTAAGATACTTTTACCATTGATTTCCCAAAATAGAGATGCCAATCGTTTTTAATAAACATATTGATGACCAAACCATACTTTCTGTATGGAAGATAGAAGAGACAGAAGCGCAGTTGATTTCCGGCTTACAGTTAAAACAGCATGAACTTGATTTCATTTCCTCGCTGAACAATGGTAAACGGCTGTTGCATTGGCTGAGCACCAGATTACTGCTCAGGACCATGTTAAAAACGACCGAATACATTGATTGCCGCATGGACGACCACGGGAAACCCTATCTGGTCAATTTCGATTATGAAATTTCGCTGAGCCATTCTTACGACTATGCAGCGGTAATGATCAGCAGGGATAAAAAGGTAGGGGTGGATATCGAGCTGATGAAAGATAAGATACACAAAATTGAACATAAGTTCCTTTCTGTGGGAGAACTGGAACAAAAAACGCTGGACCGGAGCACAGCGGGTTTATATGTTTGCTGGTGCGTGAAAGAAGCCATTTATAAATGGAACGGGAGAAAAGGACTGGAGCTGAAAAAAGATATGTTTATCCAGGCCTTTGCATTGCAGGAAAACGGAGTACTTAGGGCTTTTGTTGATCTTCCGGAAGAAAAAAAGGAACTTAGCGCCAGTTATTTCAGAACAGAGGACGGCTATATGTTGGGTTATGTCATGGCTTAATGCTATTTCGAATGATGAACAAGAAAGTACAGTATGCAGACTGGGGTCTGGTGGATTATAAACAGGCCTGGGAACAACAGGAAGAAATCTTCAACCAAATTGTTGCCCTTAAAATAGAAAACAGAACAAAGGGCCTAGATCAGCAGACATCTAATGTGCTGGTCTTTTGTGAACACCCTCATGTCTATACCCTTGGAAAAAGCGGTTTGCCTGAAAACCTGCTGCTCGATGAACGCGGATTGGAGGAAAAGCAGGCCAGTTATTATAAAATTAACCGGGGCGGTGACATTACCTATCATGGGCCCGGGCAAATTGTAGGTTATCCGATTTTAGACCTCGACAATTTTTTTACAGACATTCATTTGTACCTCAGGACGCTGGAAGAAGCGGTTATACTGACTTTAAAGGACTATGGGATCCAGGCAGGAAGGTACCCGGGTTACACCGGGGTATGGCTGGATGCAGATAACGATAAAGCCCGAAAAATCTGCGCCATGGGTGTAAGGTGCAGCCGCTGGGTCACCATGCATGGTTTTGCATTTAACGTCAACACAGACCTCGATTATTTTAAAAATATTGTTCCCTGCGGAATCGATGATAAAGATGTAACCTCCATGAAAAGGGAGCTGGGTTATGAACCGGATCAGCAAGAGGTGAAATTAAAGCTCCGGGAACACCTGGCAACGCTTTTTGAAATGGAAATTGTACTGTAAAAATACATCCGCAGCGCAGGGGATTTCGTATTTGCATGTATGAAAAGCCCGCTTGTTGTGTTGTCTTTATTGGTATTGCTGGCCTGTGAAAAACCGGCCGTTCAAACAGCAGGGCAACCTGTAAATACCGGCGGTCCAGCGGGCGTAAAACAACAGCGATATCTTGCCCTTGGCGATTCCTATACCATTGGGGAATCGGTGTCGCAGGGCGAAAGTTTTCCTTATCAGCTGGTGTCCACATTAAATGTTCAGGGATTGAACTTTTCTGCACCTGTGATCCTGGCCAAAACCGGTTGGACGACCGCAGAATTACAATCTGCGATTTCTTCTTCCGGTAATAAGGATGTCTATGACATGGTGACCTTACTGATCGGGGTAAACAACCAGTACAGGGTAAATTCTATAGATACCTATCGTAAAGAGTTCCGGGAATTGTTGCAAACGGCTATCGGTTTTGCTGCAGGCCGGAAAGAACATGTTTTTGTACTGTCTATTCCAGACTGGGGCGTAACCCCTTTTGGGATGCAAAGCGGACGTGGCGGGCAGAACATAGCTATTGAAATCGACGCCTTTAATGCGGCCAATAAAGCTGAAACAGTCGCCTTGGGTGTCAGTTATACAGACATTACACCGGAATCCCGTACCGCCGCTGCAAACTCTTTTTTAATTGCCGCAGACGGACTTCACCCTTCAGGTAAAATGTATAGCGAATGGGTGGCCTTGCTGAGCCCGGCAGTCCTTAAAGCCCTTAAATAAATCAGCACTCGGGCAAACTGATCGGAATATTGGTGGCCAGTCCGCCGTCTGAAGTTTCTTTATATTTGGAGTTCATGTCCAGTGCGGTTTCCCACATGGTGTTGACCACTGCATCCAGGCTTACTTTTGCTTTATCCGGATTGCTTTGCAAAGCCAGCTGGCTGGCGGTAATGGCTTTAATGGCGCCCATGGTGTTGCGCTCAATACAGGGAACCTGTACCAGTCCGCCAATAGGGTCACAAGTTAAACCCAGGTGATGTTCCATGGCAATTTCAGCGGCCATCATCACCTGTCTTTGCGAACCGCCCAGACATTCGGTCAATGCTGCAGCGGCCATGGCCGAGGAGACCCCGATTTCTGCCTGGCAACCACCCATGGCTGCCGAAATGGTGGCCCCTTTTTTAAAGATGCTGCCAATTTCTGAGGCACAGGCAATGAACTGGATAATTTTATCCTCCTGGTAACCGTCACAGAAAGTAATGTAATATTGTAAAACGGCAGGGATCACACCTGCTGCACCATTGGTTGGTGCAGTGACCACACGTCCAAAAGAAGCATTTTCTTCATTGACCGCAAGGGCGAAACAACTCACCCAGTCCAGAATATAATTGAATCCGTTTCCGCCATTTCTGATGGCCATAATCCAGCTTTTGTAATCACTGTAAGGCTGCTCACCCACCAGTCTTTTGTTCAGGCTTGCTGCCCGTCTGGCCACGTTTAATCCACCAGGTAAAAAACCTGTGGTATGACAGCCCCGGTAAGTGCAGTCTTTCATGACATGAAAGTGCTGCATAATGCCTTCTTTGGTTTCATTTTCTTTTCGCCAGGCCAGCTCATTTTCCATTACGACCTCCGAAACTTTAAGGCCCGTAGTCAGGCACCAATGCAAAAGATCAGCAGCCTTCTCTACCGGAAAAGGAAGCTCTACCTGTTCTTTTTCGTTCCCATTTTCGCCTTCTTTGACCACAAAGCCCCCGCCTATGGAATAATACGTTTCTGAAAAAGCTTTACCGGTATTTAAAAAAGCCTGGAAAGTCACCGCATTGGGATGAAATGGAAGGCTTTCATGAAAAAGGAAAATTAAATCTTCGGTATAATTGAAATGAATGTTTCTGGTCCCGTCCAGTTGCAGCTGCTGAATGTTTTTAATGGTCTCCACCGTAGAGTCAATGGCATTGACATCAAAAGTAACCGGGTCAGCGCCGCTCATACCCAGTAAAATTGCAATGTCCGTTCCATGGCCTTTACCGGTTTTGGCAAGGGAACCGTACAGCAGCACCTTTACCTGGTCTACATTGTCAAGCAGGTTGTTTTTACGCAGTGAAGCCGTAAATTGCTGGGCTGCGCGCCATGGACCAAGTGTATGTGAGCTCGATGGGCCAACACCAATTTTAAAAATATCAAATACGGAGATCTGTTCCCTTTGCATAGTTCTGCAAACTTAATTAAAAATTGGCTTTGTCTGGTCTTTGAAGCGTAATTCCTGTGCTTAATTTTTCCTGTCTGGCAGCGGCGGCTTTTCTAAAAATCGAAGGCAATGATTTTTTCGTCCCGGAGCATCTGGTCTACAAAATTTTTATGATTTTCCGGACTGCCCACCGCAATCCAGGTACCACTGATGATGCCATTGTTCAATTCCTGTTTGCCCCTGGTTAGTTTTAATTTGGAAGAGCGGATGTGCCCTTCATATTCTTCCAGGCTTTCGTTTTCAAATTTCTTAACAATCCGGTATATTCTTTTGGTAAAACGGTGTTCTACAAACTCTTCTATAAAAGGAAAACTGAGCAATGCGGCCAGTACCACCAGGGTCACGCCCAGGGCCTGTTCAAAATAACCCGCACCTATGGCCATCCCAATGGCCGCCACAATCCAGATGACACAAGCTGTGGTTAAACCTTTAACCTGGTTGTCTTCCTTAAAAATAACACCGGCGCCCAAAAAACCTATACCGGTTACAATATTAGAGGCAATGCGGTCATGACTGTTGCCCACACCAAGTTTAATAGATAAAACGGTAAACAGGGTAGAGCCCAAGCCGATCATGATGATCGTTTTCAGACCGGCCTGTTTGCTTCGGAATTCCCTTTCCGCACCGATCAGCCCACAGAGCACAATGGCCAGAAGAAATTTGACAACCTCACTTTGGGTAAGGAAATGATTGTTCTGAATAATATTTTCGACATCCATGGCTTTGCTGTTGATCGCTTTTTTTCCTAAATTATCTAATAAAAATCATAACAGCGTAAACCATTAAACTTTTCATAATTGGAACTGTTCCTGAAAAATTGCTGATAGCCAATGCTGGCCTCTGTAGTCCCGTTTGTATTGGTATAATTAATTTTCGAGGTAGTGGCATCATGGCTTAAACCGATCCTGAGTTTGCCCCCGTTTTTATTAGAGGAGAAAATATCAAAAATCAAAGAAACTACCAGGGCATCAGGGCCACCTTCTCCGGCACTGCGGTACCATAAACCCGTATTGATGCCCCTGTATTTAAACTGGGCACCGGCACTCATGGAAGAAACATTCCCCTGTTTGTAATACACCACCGATGGGATCAGGTAAGAAGAACCTTCTTCCTGCCCGTAACCACTTTGACTAAGGGAAATCCGGTAACTTGCATTTCCGGTAATGCGCATAGGGAGTTTGGCCTGCGCACCACTAAAAGATTCATCTGGTTTGTTGATGTGGTGTACCGCCAGACCGGCCATAAAATTTCCATAAACCAGATTGGTACCCGCGGCAGGGTCAAAAAAGAATTTATGTCCCTGATCGGGAATCTGCGCCGAACTGATGCTTCCAGGGATATAGCCCAAACGGTTGTCAATCTGATCAGAAAAAACCAGTTTGCTCCAGTTGATTTGCCGGCTGGTAAATCCGGCCTGAATACCAAAGGACAATACAAAATTATCGCCCCCGACACTATAGGAATAAGAGGCCGCTACATTGTTTTTGACCAAAAAAGCCGTTCCTTCAGAGCTCCTGTTAAATTGTATGCCCAGGCCACCGCCAAATTCAGGAATGTTCAGGTCCATAGAAGCATTGATATAGGACAGTGTGCCGCTCAGGCCGGTCCATTGGTTGCGGTAAATCATATTCATGCGCAGGTCTCCTTCAAACTGCCCGGTAAGGGAGGGGTTCAGGTATAAAGGGGCATTAAAAAATTGCGAATAAATATGGTCCTGAGCATGTGTACCGGCCGGATACCAGAACAAAGCGAGCAGCAGGAGCAGTTGATATGTCTTTAATAATTTCATTAGTGTTATCTTATCAGGTGAATTGCGCCTGTTTTTTTAGGGGCTGAACTGTCGTAGGTCATCCCTTTCCATTCTGTGCCGTTAATCAGTTCCACATCAATTTTCCAGAAATAGACCCCTTGTGGTGCAGGGGTACCATTGACCGTTCCATCCCAGCCTTCTACCGGACGTCCTTCATCCAGTTTGGTGGTTTCCCATAAAGTTTGTCCCCATTTGTTGAAAATGCTCATTCTCCAGGTTTTAATCCCAGAACCTTTTGCCTTGAATTCCCGGAGCTCTGGTGTCTCACTGCCAGGCATAAATGAATTTGGAACAAAGAGGTAGCCCGGAACCCCGACAATGGTTACCTTTTTAAAGGTCGTGGTAAAACAACCCTGTTGGTTCATCACCCTTAAAGTGACCACATAGGTTCCTGTATCGGCATAGGTATGCGAAGGGTTTTTTAAGGCCGACTGGATTTTATCTCCGAAATCCCATTGCCAGATGCTTGGGGAGTTGGTGCTCTCATCCTCAAAACGGAAAGTATAATTTGGAATGCTGATGACTGTAGAAGGAACGACATTAAATCTGGCCACTGGTGGTTGTACAATATGGATATACTGGTTTTTAATCAGGGTATTGCTACAGCCCAGGGCGTTGGTCGCGCTTAGGGTAACGGTATAATATTCCTGATCGCCGCTATAAATATGTTTGGGCTCAAACTCATTGGAAGTGGTCCCGTCCCCAAAATCCCAAAGGTAGGCAACGCCATCTACACTGGTGTTTTTGAATTGCACCACCAGTCCCGGACAGCCCAGAACGACATCTGCGCTGAAATCCATAACAGGCTGCGGAAGCACTTTAATGGTTTCAGTGGTGGTGGTGTCAGAACAACCGTTTGATGCGGTCAGGGTTACGGTAAAAGTACCTGCTTTGTCAAAAGTGTGCGTCACCATTTCAGGGGCCGATCTGGTCAGCATGGTACTGCCATCTCCGAAATCATATTTAAAGGAATTGGCGCCTTTACTGTTGTTGTAGAAGTTTACTTTAAAAGGGGCGCAGCCTTCTTTTTCATTGGCGTTGACCACCAGTTCCGGCAAAACCGTATTTGGCGAAACCCGGATGACATAAGAACTCTCATCCCTTCCACATTCATTTTCTGCAACCATTTTTACCACAAAATCTTTGACGACGGTGGTGATATAGGTATGCTCCACTGAAGATTTATCTGTTTTGGTGAGGGGTGGCGTGCCATCTCCAAAATCATAATAATAGGTGTTTGTACCTCCGGGAGAAGTGTTGCTGAAAGTGACCTTCATTGGCGAACAGCCCACCGTTTTGCTTGGAGAGAATACAGACCTCGGCTTGGCCTTTACAAATACTTCGGCCGTTACCGAACTGCTTCCGCAGGAAGTGGTAGCCGTGAGGGTAATGGTATACGTGGTGTCTTTACCCGTTACATCCGGAAGGAAAGTAACTGCCGAAGGCATGGTTTGGGAAGAAGTTGTTCCATTTCCAAAATCCCATTTGAAGGTGGCCCCAGTCAGGGAGCTGGACGTATTTACAAAATTAACCAGCAATGGACCACAGCCTTTGGCGGTACTTTGCGTAAAGGATGGGACCACTTCCTGTACGGTGCTAAAGCTATGGCTATATTCATCGTCCTTACAGCCAAGTTTGCTGGTGGTCACCAGTTTAATGACAACAGTCGTGTTGCTGGCGGTAATGGTATAACCCGGAAAAACTGCACCTGTTCCAATCTGGACATCATCAGCATACCAGGTATAGCTTGCATTGCGGTCCGGATAAGGGACTGTTTTGAGGTTTTGTGCATCAATTTTAAAAGGCGTGCAGGCCTTATCTTTATCATAAGTATATTCGGCCTTCGCATTTGGATTGACCGTAATTTTAACGGTATTGCTGTTGTTTTTCAGGGCCCCGTTGCAGGCAATTGTACTCACGGTACGCCTGTACCAGGTGGTTACTGTAAGGGCCGCCGGACTGTAATTCTGGAATACCGCCCCGCTGATGTCGGTCCAGGTGCTGCCATCTGTACTCGATTGCCATTGAAAATTAAACTTGCCGTCTGAACCTTCCGGAACACTGCCGTTTAAGGCTGCAGGGACCAGTCCGCTGCAAATGGTCTGGTCGGCTGTAATGTCATTTTTTGTAATGGGTGGCTGGGCAATAACCTGAATGATGTTGCTGATCAGGGTACAGCTGCTGCTGACTATTGTTCTTCTGAAAGACAAGGTTTCGGTTAAGCTAAAACTCAGGTCCTGGCCGCTTTCTCCGCTAATGGGGGTCCAGCTAATGCCATCTTTGCTGCTTTCCCAGCTATACGTATAACTTCCGTCACCTCCGCTTTGCTGTTCTCCTTTAATGCTGATGACCTGGCCGTTGCAAACCTCTGTGCTTGTGCTGCTGATCACATTGTTTAACGGAGGCAGATTTTTAACGCTGAGCTCCGCACTGCTTGGGTCACAGACAGAACTGCCGGTAATGGTCCATTTGAATACATAGTTGGTTCCTGCTTTAAGAGCCGTAACTGTCGTTTTTGGATCGGTCGCGTCGGTAAAGACCACATTGGGGTCTCCGGACACCATGGTCCATTTTCCACTCTCTGTGGTTGCAGGTACATTGGCATCGAGTTTTGTACTGGGTGCAGCACATAAAATTTGCGCTTTACCGGCATCGGCAATTGTTGTTGCCGGGTTAACGGTAATGGTGCTTGGGGTCGAAAACATCATCGTACAGCTTCCGTTTTGAACTACAGCCCTGTACAAGGTACTGGCAAGCAGGTTGCTGTAGGAAAGGGTGGTCGTGGTATTGCTTACCGGAAGCCAGGTTACACCATTGTCGGTACTGCTTTCCCAGCGGAGCACTGTACCTGTATTGCCTGTAAGTTTAACATCACCTGAGTTTTTGCCGTAACATACGGTGGCGTCCCCTGCAGTTGTACCCGGTACGGTTGGTACATTGACCGTGATGCTTACCTCATCTACGGAGGCTGCACAGGCTCCGGTGGCCGAGATGGTCCATTTAAAAGTATAAATTTCACCACTTTTTAAACCGCTCACTTTTGTTGTCGCCAGTGTTTTATCTGCGAAAACAACACCGGTCTGAGTGGAAGTTAAGGTCCATTCTCCTGTGCCCACCACAGGTGTGTTTCCTTTTAAAGTGTAATTGTCGGCATCACAAATGGATTCATCCAGACCGGCATTAGCGGTGGTGACCGCCGGGTCGACTTTAACAGTAAGGGTAACCGCTTCACCTGTACAACCACTCGCGGAAACCGGGGTAATCACATAGGTCACTGTTCCCTGGGTGGTGCCGCTGTTGAGCAGAATGTCCTCTATGGAACTTATGGTTAAGGCCACCGGTTGATTGGTATTTCCGCTGATACCGGCCGAAGCGGTGCTGGTCCAGGTATATTTTGTTGGACTGAGGTTAGAGCTCAGGGCAATTGCTGCAGATTCCTTGCTGCAGATGGTTTCTTTGGCTGCTTTCGCACTAAGTACCGGAAGCGGCTTTATGGTTACCGTAAAGGTAAACGTAGGCCCATTACAGCCATTTGCTGTAGGGGTAATCGTATACACCACCACCGCATCGGCGGTAGCATTCGTATTGGTTAGGGTTTCATTGATGATTCCGTTTCCTGAAGGACTGAAACCTGTGGCATTGCCATCTGCATTGGCCGCGGTCCAGCTAAAGGTACTTCCCGGAACAGTAGAGGAAGGGGTGAAGCTGGCTTTGCTGCCGGTACAAATGTTCTGTGCTGTACTTCCTGCCGGATTATTTCCGGTGTTTTTTGGATAAAAAAGCACGGTCGCTTTATCTTCCACCTTTGCACAGGCCCCGGTGAGCCCGGTGCTGAGTTGCAGGGTAATGGTCGTAGTACCTGCATCACGCTCTGCATTGGTAGGCGTATAGGTTGTTTTTAGTTTATCCGGGTCGGAAAAGGTACCGCCATTTCCAATCCATTTGAAAGAAGTATAAGTGCCGTTGGTCACCGTACCTTCCAGGTTAATGTTGGCATCATAACATACCGTACTTGGATCTACGGTGATTTTTGGAACAGGGGATTGAGAAAAAGTAAGCTGCTGTGTAGCAGAAACTGTATTACAGGTGTTTTTATGAGTGAGGGTAACCGTATAGGATGTATAGCTTGGAAAATTGATGACCGGATACTTGCTGTTTGCTGTGCTTGGGGCAACAAAGGTTGCGTCGCCACTTAAAGTCCAGGTGTAAGTGTCAGATAATTCCTTCTCGGTTCCGCTAACTGTTGTTTTTGTATCTGTGGAAGCAGGGCCAAAAGTATAATTTCCGTTGACACAAAGATTGGCAGGACCCGATAAACTGGCAGTGGGTTCTGCATTGACGATAACTTCCTGCGGCAGAGTGGTCACCTCACAGGTTCCTGTTTGAATGCTCAACGTAATGTTATAGGTGCCTTGTTTGTTAAATTTGAACTGTGGAACTGCACTACCGCTGCTGGTTCCATTTGCATAGGTAACATTGGCGGACGGTGTAACCGACCAGGTGTATACAGGAGTGGCGTTACAGGTATTGTCAATCACTGAAGTGTTTGCCGGTGTAAGTGTACCGGGTGTCACACAGATGGTCGTTTTATCTAAAGTAAAGGAAGGTTTAGGCGGGTCCTGGACGCAGATTTCCATTTCAACATCATCAGCCTGACAATTGCCGTCACTGGAAGAGGTCAGCTTGATTTTGTGTTTCCCTTTGGTTGTAAATTTGTAAACGAGATTATAACTGAAGGGCTTAAACTGTGCAACCAGGACCCCATCGACATACCAGTTGTAATCAACATTATTGGAGCTGCAGCCGGCAGTATTTGTATTGGGCTTTTGACCTGCGGTAGATTCATTGGTGAAAGTGACATTGTCCCCGGTACAGGCAATTGCAGGAAAACTAAATTTGTTTACCGGTCTGGTGATGACAATGGCCGTCGTGGAAAGGTTTGTACCGATGTCTCCGCAAAAGGGACTTTTTACCCCGACATTAATGCCAAATGCATTGTAAATGGTTTTACTTCCCGAGGTAAAAGTTAATCCGCAGGAAGATTTGCTAAAGGTATGCGTTACGCTGCCGCTGTTGGAGGAAATATCGCAATAGGTATATTCATTTGTTGTACCATCCCCCCAGTCTATTTTATAGGTATTTCCGGGGAAATTTGCTTTAATTCCCTTATCCGTTGTTACATCCACCAGATAAGCAAAAAAACCTGTCGGATAACAAACTGTATTTCCACTGGTGGTGGTAAAGGCGGTAACGGCCAGGTTGTTGATCAAAAAGTAAGCCTGTGTGGCTGTTGTTCCGTTAGCGGTAGCCTTAACAAAAATAGTATAATGGGCCAGCCCCGCGTTAAAAGTCTGTATGTCACCAACGTTGGTAAAGTTCATTGCGCCCGGAGTACCGGAATTCAGTTCGTTGTTTACTGTTGCAGAAACTGTGCCTGTGCTGGAGGCATTGGTAAACCTGAAGGAAGTATTGGGGTTGCTGCTGTCGGTATTGCAGGAGCCAAAAGTAAGCGGGTTCGCGTTGATTGTTGCAGGTTGGGTAGAAGTCAGCGCTGCTTTTACAGCAGTTCCCGCAACAATGGCAAAGGGGCTTGATTCTGTGGAAAAGTCATTGGGGTTACTGGATTTGATCCGGAGTTTATATCCGGCCCCGGCCGGGGTACCGGTAGGAATGACCCCATTGACAAAAGTCGAATAAAAACCATCATAAAAACCAATTGGTGTTGCCGTAGGCGAAAAAATTCCGTTTGCATCAGAAAGGTAAAGCTCGAAGCGGTTTCCTATCCCTATGCATTTAGTGGTCCCGATACTAAACGTTGCTGCAATGGTGGAACCCGGTGTGTATGGCCCGGGATCGACAGTTCCTATAACCATTTGGGCATGAGAGAGCATCGCACTGCAAAGCAGCAAGATCAGAGCGGGGAGAAGTTTTTTCATATTGTTGCAACAATAATGTAAAATTATTCAATTTTTTGCAACACTTATACTAAAGCCCGGAATACTTTAAGAAATAATTAAAAAGCCCCGCAAATTTTGCGGGGCTTTCCTAAAACTTAATGATAATTGAGGGAAATTACATCATTCCACCCATACCACCACCGCCCATTGGAGGCATACCAGCGCCAGCACCGGCATTATCTTCAGGATCATCAGCCAACACACACTCTGTTGTCAACAACATTGCGGCAATAGAAGCTGCATTTTCCAAAGCCACACGGCCTACTTTAGTTGGATCAATTACACCGGCAGCAATCAGGTTTTCATATACATCAGTACGTGCATTGTAACCAAAATCAGCTTTGCCTTCTTTAACTTTCTGAACAACGATAGAACCTTCAATACCTGCATTCTCGCAGATTTGACGTAAAGGCTCTTCTACAGCACGTTTCACGATTGCGATACCTGTAGTTTCGTCTTCATTTAAACCTTTCATACCTTCCAATGCTTCGATGGCACGGATAAAGGCAACACCACCACCTGCAACGATACCTTCTTCAACAGCCGCACGGGTTGCATGTAAAGCATCATCAACACGGTCTTTTTTCTCTTTCATTTCAACCTCAGAAGCCGCACCTACATAAAGAACAGCAACACCACCAGCAAGTTTCGCCAGACGTTCCTGTAATTTTTCTTTATCGTAATCAGATGTTGTGGTCTCAATCTGAGCTTTAATCTGGTTTACGCGGGCTTTGATGTCTTCTGACTGGCCTGCACCATTGATTACAGTTGTGTTGTCTTTATCAACTACAACTTTTTCTGCAGTACCTAAATAAGTCAGATCTGCATTTTCTAATTTATAACCTCTTTCTTCAGAGATCACTGTACCACCTGTTAAGATCGCAATGTCTTCCAGCATGGCTTTTCTACGGTCACCGAATCCAGGGGCTTTAACTGCAACTACTTTCAGGGAACCACGGATTTTATTGACAACCAAAGTGGCCAAAGCTTCTCCATCCAGGTCTTCTGCAATGATCAGCAAAGGTTTTCCGGTTTGAACTTGTTTTTCCAGAATTGGAAGCAATTCTTTCATGTTGCTGATCTTTTTATCATAGATCAGGATGTAAGGATTTTCCAGTTCTGCTTCCATTTTGTCTGCATTGGTTACAAAATACGGAGACAGGTAACCACGGTCAAATTGCATACCTTCTACTGTTTTTACTTCAGTTTCAGTACCTTTTGCTTCTTCTACAGTGATTACGCCATCTTTACCTACTTTACCCATCGCTTCAGCAATCAGAGAACCGATTACTTCGTCGTTGTTTGCAGAAATAGAGGCAACCTGTTTAATTTTATTGTTGTCTTCACCAACAGTTTGTGACTGTGATTTTAAGTTTTCTACAATAGCAGCAACCGCTTTGTCAATACCGCGTTTCAAATCCATAGGGTTTGCGCCGGCAGCAACGTTTTTAATACCAGCAGTTACGATGGCCTGGGCAAGAACAGTTGCAGTTGTGGTTCCGTCACCTGCAATATCAGCAGTTTTAGAAGCCACTTCTTTCACCATCTGGGCACCCATGTTTTCAATCGGATCTTTCAGTTCAATTTCTTTGGCAACAGTAACACCATCTTTGGTCACTGCAGGTGAACCGAATTTTTTATCGATAATTACGTTACGTCCTTTAGGACCTAAAGTTACTTTTACAGCATTGGCCAAAGTGTCCACACCTTTTTTCAGGGCGTCACGGGCTTCTACATTATATTTTACTTGTTTTGACATTTTCTTTTTTTAATTAATGTTTAGAAAATATGATCCGGGAACCGGTCATCTTTCGGTTTATCTACTAAAGTGTTCCTAAAATATCAGAATCTCTCATGATTAAATACTCTTTACCTTCGATGGTAACTTCAGTACCGCCATATTTGCTGTACAATACCTGATCTCCAACTTTAACGCTTAAAGGGATTAAATTTCCGGTCTGGTCTGCATATTTACCTGGTCCAACAGCGACTACAATTCCTTGCTGAGGTTTTTCTTTGGCGGTATCAGGGATATAAATACCAGAAGCTGTTTTTTCTTCTGCAGCAGCAGCTTCAACAACTACTCTATCTGCATTAGGTTTAAAGTTTAAAGCCATAACTTATTATTAAATTTTAATTTTAAGATGAATGTGTAAACCGTATATCATACGTGCTGATGTTACATCAGTTTTTATGCCAAGGGCAATTACTTGCCAAATTTACACCGACTTGTCAGCTAATGGTTTTGGGCCTGGGAAATTTTGTGTCAGAGTGGCAGAATGAAAAAAGCCCGTTAAGAAATGAATCCTAACGGGCCTTGTTCTATTTTAAACTGCTTATTTAGCAGGTTTTGTCTGATTTGCAGGTGCAGGTGCTGGTTTTTGACCGGCAGGGGCCTGGTTGATCGGAGAAGGTGTAGGTGTTTTGTCCAGTAAATGCTGGATTTTTGAATCAGTGCTTCCTGTACTTCCGCTTTTTGCAATGGTGGTAATGGACAAGGAGATCACAACGATCAGTGTCAGAAATATCCAGGTTCCTTTTTCCAGAACATCGCCTGTGCGTTGAACACCGAACATATTACTTCCTGAACCACCAGTGGCCAGGCCTCCACCTTTAGGATTTTGTATCAATACAAATAACCCAAGAGCAAGGCAAACAATGATCAATAAAATAATTAAAAAAATCATAATGGTTTATCTAGTTAAATTTTCTTTTCTAAAGATTGGATAAGGTCGGCAAAGTAACGGCTTTTTTCTGGAAACTTCAAACTTAATTTTTGATAAGTATCTATTGCCTTGTGATAAAGCATTTGCTCTATATATATTTTAGCCAGGGTTTCCGAGACCAGGTCATTCTGGTCTTCCGCGCTTTTTTTTGCTTTGTTTTCGTTGTCGATCTGCTCGGCTTTTGGCGGGCTGATCTGTGGGTCCTTTTTCAGGAAGCTGTCAATAATTTCTGTTTCCTTATGATCGGGATGTTTGCTTCCAGGGGTGTTGTTGATGACCTCTTCTGCATTAAAAGGACTTTGAATGTGGAAAATATGTTCTACATATTGCTGTTGAAGCTCCCCGGGATTATTCTTTTTAGGGGAAGCATAAGGCTGAAAAACCGATTGGTGTTCTTTGCGGGTTTTCGCCAGCCACCATAAAAAAGTATAAGGAAGGCTGTCGTCGTGATAATTGCTAACGCTGACAGGGTCCTGCTTTTCTGTGGATGGCTCTTCCACGGCGGGTTCAGTTGCGGGTTCTTCAGAGCCGAATTTCTTTTCAAAGGCAAAAAAATCGGCAGAAATACTTTCCAGCACAAAATCATCCTCAATCGTTTCTATTTTGGAAGAAGGATCTTCAGTGGAAAAGGCCGGTTTAAAATGATCGATGTCCAGCTCGGAAATTTCTTCGTAGACCTCCTGGCTTTCTTCCTGTACATCTACTACCGGTTGTGAAGGCACCGTCTTTTTTTCTATGATTTCAAAACCCTGCAGCTGAGGGTAGTCTTTTTGCCGGAGTACTTTGTGTAGCAAAAGTCCGTTGGCGTACAGGGCCGCAGCAGCATTGGATACCTGATCTTCCCCTTGTGCTGCTTTGGCAAGCAACAGGCGGGCAGGCTGAAAATATGGAAAACGCCGGGTCAGGTCTTCTAATAAAGAAACATCCTGCTGTCCCGTTTTATGAGGTTCAGCAAGTAATACCGAAAGTCTTTCTTTGTTGTTGTTTTCCAGCTCCACGATGCTAAGTTAAGGATTGAAATTCATTTTCAGGAACGTCAGGGCCTGCTTTGATTTACCATTGGGCAAAAGCCCTGTTAAAAATATCTTCGGTAAGCATCACATTGATGTCCTTAATGAGCTGGGGTTCAAGAGACTGGTAGTTTGCCCCGTTGAGCACAAAGTTTTTAAACCTGGTGAAGCTTTCTTCAAAGCTTTGTTTAGGGTTCAGGTTGTTGGTGTACTTAACGGCTACGGTAATGGTCAACCTACTGGTTCCCTGAGTGAGCTGCCTGTTGTCTGTGGTGGATACCTGCGAAACGTCATAACCTGTAATCCGGCCTTCCATAACGGCATCGGCATCTCCCTGCTGGGTAAGGCTTAAGCTGGTCTGGGTACGGATCCTGGTTTTAAGATCTTCTGTAAAAGACTGGCTCAGCGTGGGTACCACCAGCTGGGCGTTGTTTTCAAAAAAAGGAATGGATATGGTTTTCATGTTCGGCGGGATGGAGGCCCCATTGAACTTTACCGTGCAGGAATTAAAGCTGAGCATCACCACCAGCAGTACTAAAGATAATCTTTTCATCCGTTTTATTTATTGCTCTTCATTTGTCAGATGGATCCGGCACCGGATTCATCAGTTCAGGTTCAGTTCTTTGATTTTTCTGTATAAGGTGCGTTCAGAAATGCCCAGCTCCTGAGCTGCAAACTTCCTTTTACCTTTATGTTTTTTGAGCGCTTTTTTGATCAGGTCCGATTCCTTGTCAATTAAAGATAAAGATTCTTCAATTTCTTCTGCATCATGGGCATAATTATATTCTACCGGGGCATTTGGAATGGGCTTTTTAATGGTCAGGGTAGGTTCCATGCCTGAACTTAATTCTGCTTCCTGATAAAGCTGGTTGATGAAATGCGGGTTGTCGGCTACAATATGTGAGGTGTTGCCTCCGCTTTGAATGATTTCTGCAACCAACTTTTTGAGCTCCATCATGTCCTTTTTCATGTCAAAGAGCACTTTGTAAAGGATGTCCCTTTCCGTAAAATCTTCCTTTGACTGTTGTCCGGTCAGGGCCGGAAGATTGGTGGCACTTTCATTAGGGATATAATTGAGCAGGGCCTGGGCCGTTACATTACGTTCTTTTTCCAGTACACAAATTTGTTCGGCAATGTTTTTAAGCTGACGCACATTTCCCGGCCAGCTGTAATTGCTCAACATCTGTATGGCCGAGGGGTCCAGTTGGATGCCCGGGCTGCGGTACTTATCACTGAAGTCTGCAGAAAATTTACGAAACAGCAGGTAAATGTCCTCTTTGCGTTCATGCAGGGCAGGAATTCTCAAAGGCACTGTATTTAACCTGTAATAAAGATCTTCCCTGAATTTTCCGGATTTTACGCGGTTGTAAACATCCACATTGGTCGCTGCAATAATCCTTACATCGGTTTTCTGGACTTTGGAAGAACCCACACGAAGGTATTCCCCGCTTTCCAGGATCCTAAGTAAGCGGGCCTGGGTGCCCAGAGGAAGTTCTGCCACCTCATCCAGAAAAATCGTTCCGCCATTGGCGACCTCAAAATAACCTTTTCTGGCCTCGTGTGCCCCGGTAAAGGAGCCCTTCTCGTGACCAAACAATTCAGAGTCGATGGTGCCCTCGGGGATGGCGCCACAGTTTACAGCGATAAAAGCCCCGTGTTTTCTGGCACTGAGTTGGTGTATAATGTGTGAAAAGACCTCTTTACCACTTCCGCTTTCACCCGTAATCAATACGGACATATCGGTTGGGGCAACCTGTCTTGCAATATCTATGGCCCGGTTTAAAAGAGGCGAGCCCCCGATAATACCAAAGCGGTTTTTAATGTCTTGTATATCCATAATTAATCTGCTATTCTGCCCAATAAAGTCGCTGAAGTACAACGCTCAATAAACACATTCGCATATTGCCCGGGTTTAATATTTTCTGAAGCCGGAAAAACCACCATCGCATTCTGATCATTTCTGCCGCAATAATCCAGATCAGATTTTTTTGATTTGCCTTCCACCAGAATTCGTAAGGTTTTACCCACATTTTCCTGCAGGCGCTTTAAAGACCATTCCTGCTGTTTCACCAGAATTTCACTGAGCCTGCGGCTTTTAACTTTTTCAGGAATATCGTCTTCAAGTTTTCTGGCGGCCAGGGTACCCGGTCTTTCAGAATAACTAAAGGTAAAGGCAAAATCATAGCCCACATAATCCATCATGGTTAAGGTTTCCTGGTGCTCTTCTTCTGTTTCTGTACAGAAGCCGGCAATGATGTCCGAAGAAATCGCACAGCCGGGAATAATTTTCCGGATGGCATCCACCCGGTTGATGTACCATTCCCTGGTATAGGTCCGGTTCATCAGTTCCAGTACCCTGCTGCTGCCCGATTGTACAGGCAGGTGGATATAATTACAAATATTATCGTATTTGGCGATGGTGTACAAGACCTCATCGGTAATGTCTTTGGGATGTGAGGTCGAAAAACGGACCCGCAGATCAGCATTGAGCAGGGCGACTTTTTCCAGTAACTGTGCAAAATTCACTTCAATTTCTGCATCTTCAGCTGCATCAGCACCTTTCCATTTGTAAGAATCTACATTCTGACCCAGCAAAGTCACCTCTTTATAACCCTTGTCCACCAGGTCCTGGGCTTCAGCTAAAATAGAATGCGGGTCCCTGCTGCGCTCACGGCCCCTGGTAAAGGGCACTACACAGAAAGAGCACATATTGTCACAGCCACGCATAATAGAAATAAAGGCCGTAATCCCATTTCCGTTTAAACGTACAGGACTGATGTCCGCATAGGTTTCTTCCCTGGACAACAATACATTGATGGCTTTTTGTCCCTCTTCAACCTGTCCGATCAGCTGGGGAAGGTCCCGGTAGGCATCTGGTCCAACGACCACATCCACCAGTTTTTCTTCTTCCAGAAATTTAGACTTCAGCCTTTCGGCCATGCAGCCCAGTACACCAACAATTAGTTTTGGGTTCCTGCGTTTTTCTGCACCAAACTGAGACAGACGGTTTCTGACCCTTTGCTCTGCGTTTTCCCGTATGGAACAGGTATTGATAAACACCACATCGGCCTCTTTATAATCTCCTGTAGTTTGAAAACCCTGATCCAGCAAAATAGAGGCAACAATCTCACTGTCTGCAAAATTCATCTGGCAGCCGTAGCTCTCAATATATAGTTTTCTGCTGTTCTGCTGCACTGGTGCATCTATGATCAGGGCCTCACCCTGGCGCTGCTCATCATGTGTCTTGTCTGCTAGCTGTAAATCAATCATATATCCTTCCTTGTATTGGGACCCCAAAAATACGTAAATATATTTATAAATGACAAAGTGGCAGAGATATTGTATGCTTTAATCAAATTTATCGCCTATGGCCCAAGCGCCCAACAAAATAAAAAAAATATGGAAGTGGATCGGGGGCATTTTTTTGCTTTTTCTGCTGCTACTGGGATCGTTTGCACTGTATTTCAGCCTCCGGTGGAAACCGCTGCTGGCCGGAAAAATTAAAGAAGGGGTCGATCAGGCCTCGCGTCATTTGTATAAAGTAGATTTTAAAGACATCCACCTGAACCTGCTCACCGGGAGTGCTGCGCTGGATGGCCTGACCCTGGTGCCGGACACCGCCGTCTTTAGGGAATTAAAAAGACAGGGAAAAGCGCCCATGCACTTATTTGAACTGCAAATCGGCCGCCTGCAAATCAGAAGGGTTGGGGTGTTAAAAGCCTGGCTGCATAAAGAAATTGACATCAGCAGCATCCTGCTCGATAAGCCTTCCATCCGCATGATCCGCTATGGGGTTCCTGTAAAAAAAGATGCCACAACAAACAAACAAAACCTGTATGAACTGTTGTCCAAAAGCCTGAAGTCTATTCAGGTAGATCAGGTCCGTGTTCAGGATGCCGACATGGCTTACCTTAGCGGGGCCAGCGGAAAAAAGCTCCATGAAGTAAAAAAATTAAACATCAAAGTGCAGGACCTGCTGCTGGATGCCCGCTCGGAACAGGACAGCAGCCGTGTTTATGGTGCGAAGGACATCTCCTTTGAACTGGCGGGTTATCATGCCCGGACAAAAGACAATATGTATACCCTGAAAGCAGATTCTTTAAGCGGATCGGTCAATAAGGGCACTTTAATGCTAAAGGATTTCAGGATGGTGCCCATGTACCCCGAACTGGCTTTCAGCAGAAAGTATAAAACCCAAAAAGACAGGTATGACCTTCATTTTCAGCGACTGGAAATGAAAGGGCTGGATTTTAGCGGCTTTAACCTGGAGGGCAGCCTTCATGCCGGTCTTTTGAAAGCAGGGCCTGCAAAAGTGAATGTTTTTATGAACCGGGAACTCCCGCCTGTGGGCTTTGACAAAGGGAAAAATTACCCTCAACTGGCTTTAAGACGTTTGGCCCTCCCGCTGACCATTGATACCGTACTGCTGCAGCACATCGATGTGGCCTACACAGAATACAACCCCATTGCACAAAAGAAGGGAACGGTAGAACTGGGAAACCTGCAGGGCAGGATCCTGAATGTAACCAATGATTCCCTGCAGTTGCTGCATAAAAATCATGCGCTTGCAACGTTGAACACCAGGGTCCTGAATGCGGCAGCACTTTTTGTTAAAATTGACTTTAAACTGGATTCTAAAAATGCCGATTTTCATTACCAGGGCCATATCGGTGCCATGGACATGAAGGCTTTAAACCCTTTGGCCGAATCGCTGGGGCTGGTTAAAATTGAACAGGGACAGGTTCAGAAAGCCGATTTTGATGTGCAGGCCAATTTAAAAGGCTCCAGGGGCAAAATGAATTTTTACTATACAGCGCTCAAAGTGGCCTTGCTCAAAGAAACAGAAGAAGGGGCAGCACCAAAGAAAAAAGGATTTTTGTCTTTCCTGGCCAATAAGCTGGTCATCAAAGATGCCAATCCTTCCAAAGGAGAAAAAGTCAGAACTGCTGAGATCCGTTTTGAGCGTACGCCGGCCGCTTCTTTTTTTAACCTGCTTTGGAAAAGTGTCTTTACCGGGATACGTGAAACGGTAGGTATTGGAATGGTGCCTGTAAAAAGTCCCGAAAAAGCGTATGAAAAAGTAAAAGATAAAAAACAGGAAAGAAAAGAAAAGCAGCATTAAACCCGTTATATGGGATAAATATGTATCTTGGGAGTTAAATTCTTTCTCTGTATATGCTCAAAAAAGCGAAGGCAAAACGTGTGGTAAAGTACTTTGCAGGAATACTGGTATTTTTTGCTGGTCTTTTTGGGGCATGGTCACTTTATTTTGCCCTTGGGCTTAAGCCCGGCATTGAAAAACAGCTGCGCTCAGTGGTCCTTCACGCAACAGACAGCCTGTACCGGATAGAGTTTAAAAACCTTTGGATGAATTGTCTGACGGGCAATGCCAGTCTTTCGGATGTAAGGCTCGTTCCCGATACAGTGATCCTGAAAAAACTGACCCTTCTGAAAAAGGCACCCAATAACGTGTACCAGATCCGTCTGAAAAAATTATCTGTTTATCATTTTCACCCCTTCCGGATTTACCGGGAAAAAAAATTGAATATTGATGAAATAGAAGTAAAACAACCTTCCATTACCCTGATCAATAAGCAATTTGATTTTAATGAACACAAGGGGCCGCACCCGGTCAAATCGCCTTATGATTACATTTCCAAACTGTTAAAGGAAGTCCGGGTGGACCAGATTGATTTCAAGGAAGCTTCTTTTAAATATATAGACCGCAACCGCCCCAGGCCAACCGTAGATTCTGTCGCCAACCTGGATGTACAAATCCTGGACTGGCTCATTGATCCGCATTCTGCAGCCGATCCGGCGCGGTTTTATCTGGTCGGGGATGTGAAGATCGGACTGGGGGATTATACCTATGCCACTTCAGACAGTTTGTACCACATCAATTTAAAGGACCTGAACTTTACCGCTTCCAAAGGAACATTGAGCATCAAAAAAATAGCCTTACAGCCCAGGTACAGTGAAATGGACTTTGGCAAGGTAGCCGGTTATGCTAAAGACCGCTTCAGCATAGATTTGAACAACCTGAACCTAACCGGGATCAACTTGCCTTTATACATCAAAAAGCAGGAACTTTTTGCCAAAGAAATGAATATGGAAGATGGCTCGATTGCTGTTTTTAACAATAATGAACTAAAAAAACTGGGGACGCCCAAACTCGGACAATATCCCCAGCAGCTGCTGCAAAAACTAAGCAGTAAAATAACCATACAAAGCTTCAACCTGAACCAGCTGAACATCAGTTATGCAGAATTTGATCGTAAGAGCAAACAAAGAGGTAAAATTACTTTTGAAAATACTTCAGGTAAAATCAGCAATGTGACCAATTCGGAAAAAGAAAAAGCGAAAGACCACTTTATGGTTGCCCAGCTGAGCAGCAGTTTGATGGGACAGGGGAAACTTGATGCGCGTTTTAGTTTTGACCTGGCTGCCGTTGATGGTGCATTTTCATTTTCAGGTCTTTTACATGGAATGAACGGTACGGCCATGAACCCGGTTACCAAGCCGCTGGGTATGCTGCGCATTAAAAGCGGTATGGTCAAGGAACTGAATTTTAAGGTACAGGGCAATGAGTATGGCGCGAAGGGTGATCTGGATTTTAAATACAATGGCCTGTCGGTAAATGTACTCAAGCGCGATACCGCTTCTGCTTTTCTGGTCAGGCAGGGCCTGCTGTCTTTTCTGGCCAATCACCTGATCCTAAATCCGGATAACCCCGGCAAGACAGGGCTAATGCGGCATGCAAAAATTGACTATAAAAGGGACCTGACCCGTTCTTTCTTTAACCTGATCTGGAAATCTCTATACCAGGGCATTAAATACAGCATTGGCATTACCCCCGAAAAGCAGGCACAGATTAAAAGACAGGTAGAAAAGTTTAGTAAAATGAAGGCCGAAAGAAATAAACGCAGGGCAATGCGTCAGCAGAGGCGAAGCGAAAGAATAAAAAACGATCAAAAAAAACAGGACCTTGATTAAGGTCCTGTTTTTTTATTTCAGTAATTCGGCCGGAGCCGGTTTGTCCAGTAAATTCTGGTAATAAAAACGGATCCTTTCCGAGCGGTCATGCGGGGTTTTTAGTCCGCCCCAGCCATGTCTTCCCCCGGGATAAATCATTAGTTCAAAATGTTTGTTCTCATTTTCCAGTTTATTGACCAGCTGTATGGTGTTTTGCATATGCACATTGTCATCCATATCACCATGCATAATGCGCAGCAAGCCTTTGTAGCGGTCTGTATAAGTCAGCACAGATCCATTTTTATAACCTTCCGGGTTTTCTGAAGGGCTGTCCATAAAACGTTCTGTATAATAGCTGTCATAGAGTTCCCAGCTGGTCACAGGCGCCCCGGCATAACCATAATCAAACACATCGGAGCCGTAGGTCAGGGCCATACAGGTCATATAGCCGCCATAACTGTGACCAGTAATCAGCAGTTTGCCTGGAGCTGCCCAGGGCTGAGCTTTCAGCCATCTTCCTGCAGTCATGTAATCCTTCATTTCCCATTTGCCCAGGTTGCGGTGCATCAGGGCCACACCTTCTTTTCCAAAATGCCCCGAGGCACGGTGATCAACCTCTATTTGCACTAGGCCTTCATTGGCCCACCACTGGTTGGCTGTACCTTTCCAGGTATTGGTTACCCGGCCGGCATTTGGGCCGCCGTACATACTGAATACAATCGGATATTTTTTTGCCGGATCAAAATCTGTCGGATAAGTGATTACTGCCGGAAGGTTATAACCATCATCGGTAGGAATGGTGATCATTTCTGTTTTACCAAAAGCATACTGATTAAAGTCTGCAGATTTGCTGTCCCCGAGTTCTTTGATGATCTTTCCGGTATTGTCTACCAGCGCCCTTTTAAAAGGGGTAGATACATTGGAATAAGTGGTAACGAAAAATTTCCCGGATGGCGAAAGCTCCACCAGGTGATTGTATTCCCCAAAAGTAAGCCTTTTCAGGTTTTTGCCGTTCAGGTCTATCCGGTAAAGGTCAGTCCGGGTGGAAGCTTCTTTTCTTGCCGTGAAATAGAGTATTTTATGCGGTTCATCGACCTTTAACAGGGAAACCACCTGCCATTTTCCGCTCGTGATTGGATTCACCAGTTTTCCGGCCAGGGTATACAGGTAAAAATGTGCCCAGCCCGATTTGTCCGTTTTAAGAATATAATGTTTATTGTCCTTCAGGTACTCGATACGGCCGCTATAATCCAGGTCCACCCAGGAAGATTGTTTTTCGTCATAAACCTCTTTTTTCTTTCCGGTCAGGGGATCTACGCTGTAAAATTTAAGGTTGTCCTGTCCACGGTTTACCCATTGTACCATCATGTTGCTGCTGTCAAAACTCCAGTAAGGCGTACCAAAATACTGATCGTCTTTTTCATTAAAATCGGCCCAGACCACTGCGCCGCCTTCAGCAGGGACAAAACCTATTTTGACCTCCGGATTGGGGTCGCCGGCTTTAGGATAACGGGTTTTTTCGGTATAACCATGCTGTCCTGTGGAGCCATAAATGGGAAACATAGGGACCTTGGTGTCGTCAAATCGCATAAAGGCAAGGTGTTTACTGTCTGGCGCCCACCAGAAAGCCTTGTATTTGGTTGGCCTGCCCAGAATTTCTTCAAAATACACCCAGGAAGCATAACCGTTGTAAATGACATCGGTTGCATCGGAAGTATACCTGATCTCCTTACCCGTAGCCACTTCTATGGCGTAAAGGTCATTGCTGCGGGTAAAGGCCACATATTTGCCATCTGGCGATAAGGTCGGGTTTTTTGCCTCTTCTTTGTTGTTGCTCAGTCGTTTTGGAGCCGCGGTACCGTATTGGATATATACATCCTTATCCTTAATACTCACTTCCACATCACTTTTAACAGGAGGCGTATAAGGTGCTTTTGCGCCCGTCTGAATGTCTACTGTTTGCTGACTTCGGGTTTTGAGATCGTATTCTATATAATGGTTTTCATCGCTCCAGCCCGAGACAGGGTTTAAAGTCTGTGTCAGCGAGGGCTGGCTGCCAAAGGTTTGCTGTTGGCTAAGCCTTTTCAGCTGGGCTGAAAGGGGGAGGTTAAATAGCAGTAAGGCACTTAAACTGAAAAGTATATATTTCTTCATATCTGAGTTATTTGTCTGGTTTTGTTGAATTGAGGGCGATCTGTTGTGGTTCAAAATTAAATAAAGAAAACAGGGGATTTGAATTGTCCGATAGATGTTACATCGCAAGTAAGGCGCCCGTTGTTGCGGGCGCCTTACAAAAAATCACCATAGTGGATGGTGTATCATTTTACAGGTTACAAGACCCAGTTCCAGCCAAATTCATCTGGCGCGAGTCCGTAACGGATGTCATTTAGTGTTTTTGCAATTCCGGCAGAAACCGTGCGTGTAGCCGGATCTGTTAACTGATAAAGTTTACCCTGATAACTGATTTCGCCAATAGGGGTCACCGTTGCTGCGGTTCCGGCGGCAAAAGCATCGGTCAGTTGACCATTTTCAATGCCCTGGATCACTTCTTTAACGCTAACCCTTCTTTCTTCCACTTCAATTCCGGCTTTTTTAGCCAGCTGGATAATGGTGTCACGGGTCACGCCGTCCAAAACAGTATTCCTTACCGAAGGGGTTACCAGCTTACCATCGATCACAAAAATCAGGTTGGCAGTTCCGGCCTCTTCAATAAACTCATGGGTAACCGCATCGGTCCAGATCAACTGGTCAAAGCCTTCTTTAACGGCCTGCGCAAAAGGGTATAAAGAGCGGGCATAATTACCAGCGGTTTTGGCATAACCCACACCACCCTCATCTGCACGTGTATATTCAGTTTCGATTTTAACTTTTAAGGCTTTGCTGTAATAAGGGCCTGTAGGGGTAGTCAGAACGGCAAAAATATATTTTTCGGAAGCCCGTACGCCTAAATAAGGGTCTGTGGCAAACATGACCGGACGAAGATAAAGCGAATAACCCTCCTGGTTTGGTACCCAGGCTTCATCGGTTTTGATCAGTGCAGCAATGCCCTGCATAAATACCTCTTCAGGAATGGTTGGCATGGCCATACGTACCGCAGATTTATTAAAACGTTCAAAGTTTTTGTCTGCCCTGAATACACTGATTTTTCCGTCGGCCTGGCGATAGGCTTTCATCCCTTCAAAAATAGCCTGTCCATAATGCAATGCAGAAATGGCCGGGCTCAATGGAATTGGTCCGTAAGGCAGGACCTGAAGATTGCCCCATTCCCCGTTCTCATATTCGGCAATAAACATATGATCTGTGAAAAACTTACCAAAGGGTAAATTTGTAAAATCTGTCTCTGCCAGCCTGGAATGGCCAGCCTTAGTCGTTTTGATAGTTAAGGTCTCTGTCACTGCTGTATAGTCTAAGATTCAACCAAAAGTAATTAAAAAATCAGATTATATGGTCATTTGAAAGCGAGTTTCCTTGAACAGGGGCTGAAAAACAAAAGCCTTAACCTAAAATTTAACATTTTACCGAAGTGAATTTGAAGCGGAGCGGGACTTAAAGCAGCACTGAATGCTGCCTTCAGTAAAGGCCCGGCCTGGTATAGCTGCTGGCCGTCTTTTGAATGGCTTTTGTCGGGTAAGATACGGCGCAGGATCGGCTCAGACTAAGCTTAGGATCGGCGGAGTTATCAGGCAAACCTACAGCCCTTTTCCGGGATCCTTTAAGTCCCGGTCCCATCCCGTTTTCTGCTCAAAACAAGATACGAATTTGTATTCAGTGTGCAAAAAAAAACAGCAGCAGCCTGTGGCAGTTTCCGCTAAAATAGACTTGTGTATAGCCCTAAAAAAGATGCACTTTCTTTTGAGCTTCTTCGGGACTTGTTTTGAATTTGGGTCCTTTTTCAAAAGAAGCTCAAAAGAAGGTGCGAACTTGGTCAAAAGAAAGCCTCCGGAAAAAGGTTAGTACAACACCCTGAACTTAATGGTTTGGTCGATCTTTTTAAGCGACTTGAACAAAGCCTTGTCGTACTCTGCATTGATGTCGGTAATGGCATAACCAATGGTCGGGTTGGTCATCAGAAACTGTCCGACAATATTGATGTCATGTTTTGCAAAAATGGTGTTGATCTGGGCCATGATGCCCGGAACGTTATGATGAATATGGATCAGGCGATGGGACTTTTCTATTCTTGGCAATTGCAGGTTCGGGAAATTGTTGCTCATGTAGGAGGTTCCCGTATTCATAAAATCAATCATGCGTTTGGGAATAAAATTCCGGTTGCGGGGATTGTTTTTGAGGTCGTCAAAAACGACAATGCCCATTTCGGTACAAGTGGTTAGGTCGAGTTTTTTTGCATTGCCCAGATAACCCAGGGTTTTTAGCTTTACCGCCCGTTTTAATTTCTCTGTCTCGATTTTTTCTTCATCAGCCAGCAGCAACATGTGCACATCGGCCACATACTTCTCCTCAAAACTGCTTTTGTGGCGGATGGAAAAACCATCTTTTTTCAACAGGTTAATGCTTTCTTCGGGTACCTCGCCAATGACCAGGCAAAGGATCCTGTTTTTTGGATAGGAGATGGCCCTTGGTAAATTATTTACATACAGGAATTCATCGAAACTAGGGGTCACATGGTCTGCTTTTTTGACGATACTTTCCCTGGCAATGTTTTCTGTAAAGGCATAAAATTTTTTAATCAGCCCACTTTCTCTAAGTTGGAAATCAGAATAACCGTCACCTATACCATACAAATCTCCCTCCAGGTTCAGGTGCTGCATCAGCTTCACCTTTCCGCCCTCTTCGCTCAAGGGGTTGGCATGGTCGTAATCTATAATTTTTCCATCACCGGTGGTGACAAAGGTGTTGGCGTAAATGTTTTCTTTTTTGATGTGGTACTGGCTCACCACAGGGGTAATGAACTCTTTAAAGCCACCGGACACAATTAAAACCTCGTCGGCATGTTTTTTAAAGAAGGCCGCATTGCGGGAAAAGGAGCTGGATACTTTTTTCTTCAGCCTTTTGATCAGTTGTTTCAAATGATCTTCATTGGCCTCCAGTAATTTTACCCTTTGGGCCAGGCTTTCACTGAAGGAAAGTTTTCCTTCCATAGCCAGGTTGGTATAGTCTTCTATTTTTTTATAAATGAGTTCCCTGTCCGGGTGTTTTTTAAGGGAAATCCGGGCCAGTTCATCCAAAGCTTCCACCTGTGTAAAAGTGCTGTCAAAGTCTATAATGTAATAGTTCCTGGGGTTCATGGTTATAAGGCTTGTAAGGTGCTGCAGGTCTCCGCGATGCTTTGATCCAGGGGCCTGAAGGTCATATTTATGGTTCGTTTAATTTTCTCGTTGCTGTACAGGCTTTCCTGCAGGCTGCTTCTGGCCGCATCACTGGTGATGCCGGCAGGTTTTCCGCTAAAAAGGGAAGCCAGTTTTGCGGCCCTCCAGGCTATGCCCAGCATCCAGGCCTTAGCTTCTTTATGGGGTGCTTTGCGGCCAAAACCTTTGGCAATTTCTCCAAATAATTTTTGATAATGGTAGTTTTCTGCTGACAGGATGTAACGCTCTTCCCGCAGGTCCATGTCCATCAGGCGGACCATGGCGCTGGCCACATCGCGAACATCCACCAGACCTGTAGCCCCTTTGGTGTAATAGGAAAAGCCCTTTTTGATCAGTTCAAAAATGGCCCCACTGCCCTTGAAGCCAGAGTTGGGGCCTATAATGACAGAAGGGTTGACAATCAGGGCATTCAGGCCCTCGGCAATACCCCTCCAGACCTCCATTTCGCCCTCGTATTTGGATATGGCGTAACTGTGCACATGGGCGTCATACTCCCAAAAATCTTTTTCAGTAATGAGCTGGTCTTTTTTGGCATTACCCAATGCAGCAACCGAGCTGACATGCAAAAGGCGTACACCATGCTGCAAGCAAAGGTTAACCACATTGCCTGTGCCCTCAATGTTCACTTTGAGCAGGGTGCTTTTGTCTTTAGGGTCAAAAGAAACCATTGCCGCACAATGAAATACTTTGGTGATGTTTTCAAAAGCATCCTCCAGCCGCGAGATGTCATTAATATCGGCCTGGAACCATTCGATCTGCTGGTTTCCCTGAAGCAGCGGCGGAACCACAGAATTTTCCCGCTTTAATGCACGGACTTTTAAACCCTGTGCAGTAAGCTGATGTGTCAGCTCTGCTCCTAAAAATCCAGTAGCGCCAGTAACCAGTATCATGTTATTATTTTTAGGATGTTCATTAATATATGCGCTCAAAAATAGATATTTGATGCCATAGATTATATTAATTATGTCCTTATCAGATTTTTTTTCTCCTTTAAACCTGGACCAGTTTACACCGAAACAGGGCTTTTATACCAGCCAGCTGGGATTAAAGGCCGCTTTTTATACGGATCAGTTTCCTGAGCTGGAGGAAAACACTTATGATATTGCCATTATTGGTGTGCAGGATGACCGGGCTGCGGTAAACAACAATGGCTGCGCTTTGGGGCCTGATTATTTCAGGGCACAGTTTTATCTGCTCAATGAGGGCGATTTTAACAGCCGGATTATAGACCTGGGCAATATTAAGGCCGGAGCAGCAGTTTCCGATACCTATATTGCCGTAAAAACCGTACTTGCCGAACTGATTAAAATGAACATCCTCCCGGTACTGATTGGCGGTGGACAGGACATCACCTATGCCCAGTACCTTGCTTATCAGGAGCTGGAACAAAAAGTTGACCTGGTGGTGGTAGACAATAAGTTTGACCTGGATGAAGATGATCACCAGGGCATAGAAACACGTTCAGATACCTATTTGAACAAGATTTTTTTACATCAGCCCAATTACCTGTTTAATTTTAGCAATATTGGTTATCAAACCTATTTTGTCAATCAGGAGAGTTTAAGGGTCATGAACAAACTGTATTTTGACGTGCACCGGCTGGGGGAGTTTATGTCGGACATTTCCCTGGCAGAACCTGTAATCAGGAACGCCAATATGATCAGCTTTGACCTCTCGGCCATCCGCTCTTCTGATGCCGCAGCGAATGCCAATGCAGGCCCAAATGGTTTTTATGGCGAACAGGCCTGCCGCATTGCCCGTTATGCCGGAATGAACGATAAGCTGAGCTCTATCGGTTTTTACGAATTTAATCCGGCATTTGACAGCAACAGCCAGACGGCCATGCTGCTGGCCCAGGTGGTCTGGTATTTTATAGAAGGCTTTTACAACCGTAAAAAGGATTTTCCTTTGACCCCGAAATCTCAATACCTGATTTACAGGGCCAGTTTAAATGATGGGCCAGGGGAAATGCTGTTTGTAAAAAGCAAAAAATCAGACCGCTGGTGGATGCAGGTACCTTACCCCAGTGGCGTTTCGAAAAACGAGCGTTATCACCTGATCCCTTGCCGGTATGAAGATTATACTACCGCCGTCAACGGCGAGGTCCCAGACCTCTGGTGGCGGACTTATCAAAAACTTTTGTAATAATCTTTGGTTCATTACCAGATATTTAGCAACGAATAATTAAATTTGGATAACAATTAACCCAATAACATAAAAAAACACCCCCATGAAGAGAACCATTTTATCCGCGGCATTTCTTTTGCCCCTGGCAGTTATGGCCCAGGACGGATACACGATTAAAGGAAAAGTAGGCGCGCTGAATGCACCGGCAAAAGCTTATTTAAGATATAAATCCGGACCAACCTTAGTAGACGATTCAACCGCTGTGGTTAATGGCGCTTTTGAGTTTAAAGGCAAAGTACCTGGTCCTACGCAGGCCCAGCTGAGAATTAAACATTCGGCTGCGGTTGACCCTTCCAAAAAAACACCTCTGGATGTGTTAGGCTTTTATGTAGAAAATAAGGTGATCACCATCTCTGCAGCAGATTCAGTGAGCAAGGCAAGCATTAAAGGTTCGCCGGTAAATGATGACAATGCAAAGTATAAAGCTTTGTTGAAACCGGCTTCTGATAAAATGCAGGCTTTAAACAAAGAATATTACGCCAAAACGCCGGAACAGCGTAAAGAGCCTGCTTATCAGAAAAGCCTTGAAGAGCGTTCAGATGCGATCGAAAAGGAAATGGAGCCTTTGAATAAAAAATTCATCAATGAAAACAGGAATTCTTATGTGGCGCTGGTGGCTTACAGAGGTGTTTTAGGTTATGACATTGACCCTAAAGTTGCAGAACCGGAATTCAATAAGTTTTCTGCCGCTCTGAAAGCGACCCCACTGGGTAAAAGTATTACAGAGGCCATCGAATCTGCAAAGAAAACAGCTATAGGTAATATGGCAATGGATTTTACACAAAATGATCCGGACGGAAAACCAGTGAAACTTTCAGATTTCAAAGGTAAGTATGTACTGGTTGATTTCTGGGCATCCTGGTGTGGTCCTTGCCGTCATGAAAACCCGAATGTGGTTACCGCTTACAATAAATACAAAGACAAAAACTTTACTGTTCTTGGTGTTTCCCTGGACCGTCCAAATGGCAAAGAAGCTTGGTTAAAAGCCATTAAAGATGATGGTTTGACCTGGACACATGTTTCAGACCTGAAATATTTTGACAATGAAGTTTCTAAAATGTATGGCATCCAGGCCATTCCTTCGAATGTACTGGTTGATCCAAGCGGAAAAATCGTTGCTAAAAACATCCGGGAAGAAGCTTTGCAAAACAAACTGGCAGAATTGCTGGGTGCTTCTAAATAGGCATTTTCGTATCCATAAAAAAAGGCTTCCTGATCCAGGAAGCCTTTTTTTATTTTGCAGAAAACACAAAGTCAGTCAAACCACAATATGGGAGATAAATAAAGTGCGTTTTGTCTGTTGATTATTATGTCGTTATTGTTATTTTTAGCTTCTAACCTAAAACAAATTATTTAAATGAAATCATTCATTTTATCGGCTGCCTTACTCTTTCCTTTGGCAGTTGCAGCACAAGACGGATTTACCATTAAGGGAAAAGCAGGCAAGCTGAATGCACCTGCAAAAGTTTATCTTAGGTACATTGTTGGAAATGCTATGATCAGCGATTCTTCTGCTGTGTTGAACGGCGCTTTTGAATTTAAAGGCAAGGTAAAAGGACCTGCTGAAGCCATCTTGCAGATTAAGTATGATCCGGCTGTAAAGCCCGACATGAAAAGAAAAATGGACATCTTAAACTTTTATCTTGAAAATACGAACATCAGTATTAAAACGCCCGATTCCATCTATCGGGCCGTGGTTTCAGGCTCTGGGATAAATGATGACAATGCGCGGTATTTGGCTATGCTAAAGCCCGTTTTAGATAAAAGGAATGTTTTAACCAACCAGTACAGGAACCAGAGTCCGGAACAGCGCAAGGACCTTGCCCTTCAGAAGGATATGGATAATCGTTTTGAGGCAATAGAAAAGGAGATGGAGCCCTTGAATGAAAAGTTTATTCGCGAAAACAGAAATTCTTATATGGCATTGGTTGCCTATAAAAAAATTCTTGGTTATGACATTAAACCTAAAGTTGCAGAACCGGAGTTCAATAAGTTTTCGGCCAGTCTGAAAGCGACCCCACTGGGTAAAAGCATTGCAGAGGCCATTGAATCTGCGAAGAAAACAGATATAGGAAATATGGCAATGGATTTTACACAAAATGATCCGGATGGAAAACCAGTGAAATTATCAGACTTCAAAGGTAAGTATGTACTGGTTGATTTTTGGGCATCCTGGTGTGGTCCTTGTCGTCAGGAAAATCCGAATGTACTTAAAGCCTATAATAAATATAAGGACAAAAACTTTACTGTTCTGGGGGTTTCTTTGGAGCGTCCTAATGGCAGAGAGGCCTGGTTAAAAGCCATTAAAGATGATGGTTTGACCTGGACACATGTTTCGGACCTGAAGTATTTTGACAATGAGGTTTCTAAAATGTATGGCATCCAGGCCATTCCTTCGAATGTACTGGTTGATCCAAATGGAAAAATCGTTGCTAAAAACATCAGGGATGAAGCTTTGCAAAGCAAACTGGCAGAATTGCTGGGTGCTTCTAAATAGGCATTTTCGTATCCATAAAAAAGGCTTCCTGATCCAGGAAGCCTTTTTTGTAACCTACAGTTTTTGCTGTTATAAGGGTTTGACCGGACTGCCGATCCAGGAGGTGCCGGGGGCAAGTACTTCCCCTTTCATGACCAGGGATAAGGCCTCCAGTTTGACATCATTGCCAACCTCTGTATCGTATAAAATAATACTGCGGGCACCTACACTGGTCCTTGCACCGATTTTTACATGACCAACCTTCATCACCCGGTCTTCAAATAAATGCGTCTGAGGACCGCAATCTTCATTTAAGGCACTGTCATCGCCTATGCTGACCATGTCAAACTCGGTTACATCGGTGGTGTTCATCCAAACCCTTTTTCCGGTTTTTACGCCAAGTAACCTTAAGGCCAGCGGCAGCCATGGGGTGCCTTTTAAATATTCCAGCAAAAATGGGACAGACAGGGCTTCATAGGTGGAGGTAATGGCCTCACTTTTCCATACGGCCCAGGTCCACATGGGTTTCTGCTGTACTTTGTATTTTCCAACGAATACCCATTTGAACAATACAGTGACCAAAAAGGCAGGAAGGCCCATAATAACCAGGTAATAAAATGGAAAAAGCAACAGGATCTGCCACAAAGGTTTTTTGGTGAGCAGGTCATGACCATGTGCAATAAACAAAATACTGCAGCAAATGATGGCCGTTTCGGGGGTAATGATGCGGACAAATTCTGTCACTGTCCGGGCCACCTTACGCAGAAAGGAAGGTTTGGTGGTCAGCTCATCCGAAAAAGGATTGCTTTCCTGCCTGCGCGGCAGGGCGATGGCCGGAGAACCAAACCAGTCTTTTGCGGTTGAAGCCTCAAGCTGGGCGGTTTCGGGTGGGGTAGACAAGACCCCGATGAGCATATCCCCTGGTAAATGGTATCCTTGAGGGATCAGTGCACTGTTGCCCACAAAACTTTTGTTTTCAATAATGGTTTTGTCCAGGATCAGCTGCTGGCCCCTGACATCGGCTTCACCGAGCACCACCGCATCTGCCACAAAAGCCCCGTCGCCAATTTCCAACAGGGGATGGGTAACATTG
Source organism: Pedobacter nutrimenti (assembly GCF_003208655.1). GTDB lineage: Bacteria > Bacteroidota > Bacteroidia > Sphingobacteriales > Sphingobacteriaceae > Pedobacter > Pedobacter nutrimenti. The sequence continues at coordinate 671,689 of NZ_QKLU01000002.1, forward strand.
CTGGCGGTGGAGATTTCTGTGTTTTTGCCCACTTTGGCACCCAGCAACCTGAAAAAAGGCGCCACAAAAACGGTCGCATAAATAGGGTGCATGACAATCAGGCTCAAAGACATCAACTGGTCTGCCAGCCATTTGCGCACATAAAAACGGCTGTAAATGCAATGTTTGCCCGGTTTGATCCCGATCTGGAGCAGCCGGGTCAGGGCAATGGTTTCCAGTGCATAAAGTATAATATAGGAAATGGCCAGTACCGGAACAATCATCATGTAATTGAAATTGTAATCCGGGGCTGCATCGTCCATGGCGTTTAACACCAGGATGGTGGGCAGCAGGGGCAATAAAATGATCACTGGAAAAATCACCAGCAGAAAAGAAAAAACCAGGCTGTAAAAGCGCCTTCTCGCTGCAGTGATCACCAGGGGCTGTGGCAATTCTGAAGGCTGCTTTTTCTCTTTCAGCTGTGCAGGGCTGCCTTTCCATACTTCGCCTGAGCCAATTTTTTGTCCGGAAGGCAAATAGCTCAGGTCCTGTAATTCACCCCAGGCTTCCACCACGGCATCTGCACCAATTACGGCACTACTGCCAATATAAGCATGATCGCCAAGGCTAATCCGGCGCAGTTTAAGCAGGCCATCTTCGACCACTGCATTGTTCAGGACCACCTGGGAGCTGAGGCTCACATCACTGCCTATACTGACCAGGTCTTCTGCACCAATGGTCAGGGAGCTGAGCTGTGCGTCGGCAGCCACTTTTACACCCATTAAACGGAGGTAAACCGGATACACCGGGGTACCGTTCATAAATTGTATAGGGACCAGGCCCTGCAGGGTTTTGACAAACCACCAGCGGAAATAATAAGTTCCCCATAAAGGATAATCGCCTTCTTTCATTTTGCCAATAACCAGCCATTTGAGCAGGATGCTCAGGGTAGTGAAAAAAGGCGGAAGGGTACAATAGAGGCCTAATGCGGTGAGTAAGCCATAAGTGAGGCTTTCGGTGGCTTCCCTGATGTAATAATAACCCAGGTAGGGCACAAAAATCTGGATGGCAAAAAGGCCGTAAATAAACAGCAGGGAAATACTTTGTGCCAGCCAGCACAACAAAAAGCGGAGCCTTGGGACTTCATGAAAAACCTTTTCTTTTTGCTGCTGCTGCTGGGGAACCTCTTCCCAGACTTCAATTAATTTACTTAAAGGCCTTTGGGTATAGACATCTTTTAAAGAGGCGTGCGGAATGTTGCAGTCGTTGCGCAGTTTGGAAACAAAAGCTGCAGCGAGCAAAGAATGTCCGCCCAGGTCATTGAAAAAATCAAGCCCTTCATTGATTTCCCTGCCCGGAAAAGTTTTTCGCAACATGGCCAGTACCCGGTCTTTTAGCGGGGCATTGACGTCCAGTGTTTCTGAAGAAAGGTCTGCAGGAAGGCTCAGCATCGATTCGGGTACTGGTAAGGCTTTTCTGTTGACTTTTCCACTGGGCATGCGGGGCATTTCCTTCAGAATGGCAATGGTTCCGGGCACCATATAGGGGGGCAGGAATTTGGCCAGTTCCAAACGGATCAGCGGATCGTCCAGGTTAAGGGAGCCATCGGGAACAATATATCCCACCAGCTGGTCCTGGTCGTTGCTGTCTTTTTTTACCGCAACTGCTGCTGCCGATACACCCTGGATCTGGTTCAGCCGGCTTTCAATTTCGCCCAGCTCAATCCGGTAGCCCCTGAGTTTGATCTGGTCGTCCAGGCGGCCCTGAAAATCAATGCTGTAATCGGCATTGATCACTGCCGCATCACCGGTCCGGTAAATCCGGTCTCCGGGCAACTGGGCCAGATTGGCCGGTTTGGCCATAAATTTTTCTGCCGTCAGCTGCGGGAGGTTCACATAACCATTGGAAACCCCCGGGCCGGAAATCACCAGTTCGCCCCTTTCGCCCAAAGGTACCGGGTTAAATTGTTCATCCACCACGGCCAGGTTGTAATTGGCAATGGGTACGCCAATGGTAATCGTGTCGCCCGGGTTCAGCAGCGCCATGGTTGCCGAAACGGTGGTCTCGGTTGGCCCGTAACTGTTAAAAAACAGACGGCCCGGCGCTGCCCATTTTTGAAGCACTTGTGGGGTGCAGGCCTCTCCACCGGCATTGATCAGCCGGATGGCCGGCAAGGGACTGTCCATAACCGCCAGCAGGCTGGGCACGGCATGTAATATGGTAATGCCTTCTTTTTTTAAGGTATTGCTCAGCTCGTCTATGGCTTTGGAGGTGGTGTTATCGGCCACCCAGATGCTGGCCCCGGCCAGGTAACTGACCCAGGTTTCCTCACACCACATGTCAAATGACACCGAAAAACCCTGATATACCTTATCCTGTGGAAGGATGTTGAATAAAAATTGTTCCGCACGCACCAAATGACAAATCTGACGGTGCGTAATGGGAATGCCTTTGGGTTTGCCGGTACTGCCAGAGGTATACAGGACATAAGCATCATCGTCCGGGAGCGGACCCGCAGGGATGCTGATGTTTTCTGCGGCTTCAGGCCGCTCGGGAACTTCCAGCTGCAGGCAATTGGTATTGAGCTGATGCTCAGCAAAGCAGGCGGCTGCGCCTACTTCCTGCATCACCAGTTCTACCCGTTCGGAAGGCATTTCCCGGTCCAGGGGTACGTAGGCCGCTCCGGCTTTGATGATGCCCAGAATGGCGGCATGAAGCTTTAAGCCCCTGGGCCACCAAATGCCAACCTTATCGCCCCTTACAATTCCTTTTTCGGAAAGGAAGCCGGCAATGGCATCACTCCAACGGTCCAGCTGGGCATAGGAAAGGCTTTCTTCGCCAAAGGTTAGTGATGGCTCAGGTGCATATGTTTTTGCAGACTGCCGGAACAGGTCTGCGAGCGTTTCTTCAAGAAGGATATCCGGTTTTACTGGTCCGGTAACAATACTGGCATGCACCATAGATCGCTGTTATATCGTGGCACAAAATACAAAAAGCCGGCAGTTTTCATCAGGCTGTCGACTAAATGGGTGGAGTGCTCTAGTTTAATTCTATTGCTCTAATGTAACCATTTCCTGTATTATGAGCAAACAGTAGTTTTTAGGCATTTGACCGACAGGAAGATTTATTTACACCAGGCCTGGCTGTTAAGCGAATATGAAATTATGATGATGCTTTTTGAAACAGGTTTTCGGATGCTTTTATTGATTATCTTTAGGTACACCTACTCAATTACCTATGGATCAGGAACAGTTTTTTACCACATTACAAGCCCATCTGGATGGCTTATTGTATTTCAGTGAATCTGAAGCGCCCCTGCTTAGCGAAAAGCTCGGCCCCCTGGGGGAAGAAGAACTCCGGGCAAAAATTGCCTTGCAAAATGACAAGGACCCGCAGTCACTGAGCAGTATCGATCCGGCTGCTTTTTTTTCGGACATTCTGAACCAGGCAGACCCCGGTGACCGGGTTATTGTGGAAAATGCGCAGAAATTTGGAGAACTCTATACTTTTCTGAAAAACAACTGCAGCAATCTGCAGGTGTTCCGTCTGGAAGGCGGGACCAGGGTCCCCATCATCATCACGGCAGTTCTTCCTGACCAGGATACATTGTCCCTTTCTACCTATGCGATAGAATCTTAATCCCCTAAATAAATCAAACCTTTATGAATCGTTTCATCAGACAATTTAGTTTGGCCGGTATGCTTTGTCTTGCCCTGGCCTCCTGTAAAAAAGAAAGCCAGGTTGAACCTGTGGTTGTAGAAAACCAGCAGCGTCCTGCCGGTTTAAGCCTGGCCCAGGCCACGGCACAGCAAATTCTGAGCGAGAATTTTGAAAATGGCACCAAGGCCAGTTATGCTGCGGCTTCTGTAACGCTCGGCAGTGGTTCCTGGACCCTGGACGATGCGCTGATTGGCAACAGTGCTGCGGATGCAAAGTCGGGCAGCAAATCTGTTCGCATCAGAAATACGGGATCGGTTTCCATGGATTTTAATGTCAATGCAGGCTCGGGCACAACGGTCACCTTAAACCATGCAGTCTATGGTTCAGATGGAAGTTCCACCTGGCAGCTTTGGGTATCTGCCGATGGTGGAAGTACCTATGCACAGGTTGGGGCAACAGTAAGCAGCTCTTCCACCAGTTTACAGCAGGCCAGTTTCCAGTTGACCCAAACCGGGAACATCCGTATCGCTGTCCGTAAAGTTTCGGGCGGAAGCAACCGCATCAATATTGATGATGTGCTCATCAGTACCGGTGATGTGGTCACCCCTCCCGGAGGCGGGGGCACTGTACCGGGTGACGACAACAATTTATTGCTGGGCAATCCCAGCGGAGCGGTGGCCAATGTCACTTCTGCCAACAATTACCTGATGGACAAGCCTTATTATGCCGTATCTTATAACCGCGACAGGGGTACACCAAACTGGGTGAGCTGGCACATTCAGTCTTCCGACCTGGGTACTGCTTCCCGTTCCAATGACTTCAGGGCCGACACCAGCCTGCCTTCGGGATGGTACCAGGTACAAAGCAGCAGTTATTCGGGTTCTGGTTTTGACCGTGGGCACAACTGCCCTTCTGGAGACCGCACTTCTACGACTACAGCAAATTCTGCCACTTTTTTAATGACCAATATGATTCCTCAGGCACCAAACAACAACCAGCAGACCTGGGCCAATCTGGAAAACTACACCCGTTCGCTGGTTACAGCAGGAAATGAGGTGTATGTGATTTGCGGTTCTTACGGAACCGGAGGTACGGGCTCCAATGGCGGGGTAACCACGACCGTTGACAATGGCAACGTAACGGTGCCTTCCAATGTCTGGAAAATTATTGTGGTGTTGCCCAATGGAAACAATGACCTGAGCCGCATCAGCAGCAGCACACGTGTCATTACAGTCAATACGCCAAATACCAATTCCATTAACCAGGACTGGAAAACCTACAGGACTTCGGTAAATGCCATTGAAACGGCAACAGGCTATAATTTCTTTGCAAATGTTCCGGCATCGGTGCGTACCGCGCTGAAACAGAATGTAGACAACCAATAAAAACAGTATCCAAAAAAAAGCCTCCGCTGAAGTCCAGCGGAGGCTTTTTTTATGGGTGAGGGCACTTACATCAGGTCGAAACCAATGTCTTCCCTGAAGTATTTTCCATCAAAATAAATTCTTGCGGCGTCGGCTGTGGCACTTTGCAGGGCTTCAAACTGACTGTCCTGCAGGCTGCTGATGGCCAAAACCCTTCCGCCATTGCTTTTGATCACGCTGTTTTCGGCAATGGTGCCGGCGTGGAAAGCGGTGGAACGGCGGATGTTCTCCAAACCGGTAATGGTTTTCCCTTTTTCATAATCACCAGGGTAGCCACCGGCAACAATCATGACGGTTGCTGCATGTTTGGGACTGATGTTCATTTTAACGGCTTTTAATTTCTTGCCTGCGGTGGCCAGGAAAAGTTCTACCAGGTCATTTTCAATCCTTGGGATGACACTTTCTGTTTCCGGATCGCCCATGCGGCAATTGTATTCAATAACAAAAGGTTTTTCGCCCACTTTGATCAGGCCGAAGAAAATAAACCCGGTATAGTCAATGTTATCTTTTTTCAGGCCCTGTACGGTTGGGACAATGATGTCTTTTTCCACTTCGTCCAGGAAAGCTTTGGTGGCAAAAGGAACTGGTGAAACAGAGCCCATACCTCCGGTATTTAAACCTGTGTCGCCTTGCCCGATGCGTTTATAGTCTTTTGCTTCCGGCAGGATCACATAGTTTTCTCCGTCTGTGAGTACAAAGACCGACAGTTCTATCCCGCTTAAAAATTCTTCGACCACAACGGTTGTTCCGGCCTCACCGAATTTCCCGCTGAGCATCAGTTTCAGTTCCTGCTGTGCTTCATCGTGGTTCTCCAGAATCAGGACCCCTTTTCCTGCGGCCAGACCATCTGCTTTAAGCACAATGGGAAGGGCGTGGTTTTGCAAGTAGGTTAAGCCTTCTTCCAGGTTTTCTTTGGTAAAGGACCGGGAGGCTGCTGTAGGAATGCCATGACGTTGCATGAACTGTTTGGAGAAATCCTTGCTCCCCTCCAGAATGGCCCCTTCTTTTTTTGGCCCGATCACCGGAATGGCGGCCAGGTCCGGGTCTTCCAGAAAAAAGTCATGGATACCTTTTACTAAAGGTTCTTCCGGGCCAACCACCACCAGTTCGATGTTTTCTTTCAGGACCAGGTCTTTCACCGCCTGAAAATTATTGGGGTTAAGGTTGATGTTTTTTCCGTAGGCAGCTGTTCCGCCATTTCCGGGTGCAATGAACAGCTGGGTTTTTAAAGGAGACTGGCTCATTTTCCAGGCCAGGGCACTTTCTCTTCCGCCAGAACCTAATAGTAAGATATTCATCTTGTTTGTGCTTTGTTTTTATGTTACAGACAGAACCGGATGTTCTGTTCCTGGGGCAAAGATAAAATAAAACGGCTGCGCGGGAGCAAAGTACAGGATATTTTGTAATTTTAGCGCCCGACGACTGCCAATCTGGCTTATCCGCTGATATGGCTTGGTTGTTGTAAATTGATGATTTTAAAATAAATAAACACAAGCATAAAGAGATGTTAGGATTTTTAACCAAGGTATTTGGAAGCAAATCAGAAAGAGATATTAAAGCCATACAGCCTATCGTAATCAAAATAAACGAGGAATACGCTAAGCTGTCTGCTTTATCTAATGATGAACTACGTGATAAAACGGTCTATTTTAAAGATGTTATAGCCAAAGCTTTAGCAGATATCGATGGCAGGATCAGTGGTCTGAAAACAGACGCAGAAAGCCAGAGTTTGTCTTTGCCTGAAAAAACGGCATTGTACGATCAGATCGATGCCCTGATCAAAGACCGCGATAAAGAACTGGAAGTGGTGCTGCTGGATATTTTGCCACAGGCCTTTGCAGTGGTTAAAGAAACTTCAAGACGTTTTTCTGAAAATGCTTTCCTGGAAGTGACCGCCAGTCCTTTTGACAGGGATTATGCTGCACGTAAAAATAACGTGAAAATTGAGGGTGATAAAGCCCTGTGGGCCAACCACTGGGATGCTGCCGGTAATGAGGTGCTCTGGAACATGGTACATTATGATGTACAGCTGATTGGTGGTATTGTATTGCACAGCGGTAAAATTGCCGAAATGGCAACGGGTGAGGGTAAAACCCTGGTCAGTACCCTGCCTGCCTACCTGAATGCCCTTGCCGGACAGGGTGTACACATCGTTACGGTCAATGATTACCTTGCACGACGTGACTCTGAATGGAATGGCCCTTTGTTTGAGTTTCATGGGTTAACCGTGGACTGTATCGACAGGCATGAACCGAACTCACCGGAAAGAAGAAAAGCTTACCTGGCAGATATTACTTACGGAACAAATAATGAATTTGGCTTTGATTACCTGCGTGACAATATGGCGCAGGCACCGGATCAGCTGGTACAGCGTAAGCTGCACTTTGCCATGGTGGATGAGGTCGATTCGGTTTTAATTGATGATGCGCGTACCCCGCTGATCATTTCAGGTCCGGTTCCTTTTGGGGACCAGCACGAATTCCATGAATTGAAACCAAGGATAGAGCGTTTGGTGAATGCGCAGAAAGAGTATGTGACCAAAGCTTTAAATGAAGCAAAAAAATTAATTAACGATGGTAAAACCGGAACCGAAGAAGGTGAAGGTGGTTTGGCCTTGTTGAGGGCGCACCGTGGTTTGCCAAAAAATAAAGCACTGATTAAGTTTTTAAGTGAGGGTAGTGTAAAACAAACCTTATTGAAAACCGAAAATCACTATATGGCCGATCAGTCCAAGAATATGCCAAAGGTAGATTCTGAACTGTTCTTTTATATTGATGAAAAAAACAATCAGGTGGAACTGACAGAAAAAGGGATTGAACTGATCACTAAATCAGGTGAAGATCCTCATTTCTTTGTTTTACCGGATGTAGGTACCGAAATCGCCGATATTGAAAAATCTGCTTTAAGCAGTGAAGAAAAGATTGCGAAAAAAGATGAGCTGATGCGGGATTACTCCATCAAAGCAGAACGCATCCACTCGGTGAACCAGTTGCTTAAAGCCTATACTTTGTTTGAAATTGATGTGGAATACATTATCGATGAAGGCAAAATTAAAATTGTAGATGAGCAGACCGGCCGTATTATGGATGGCCGCCGGTATTCAGACGGATTGCACCAGGCCATTGAAGCGAAGGAAAATGTAAAGGTGGAAGACGCTTCCCAGACTTATGCAACCGTTACCCTGCAGAATTACTTCAGGATGTACCATAAGCTTTGCGGTATGACCGGTACAGCGACAACTGAATCTGGAGAGTTCTGGTCTATTTATAAACTGGATGTGGTGGAAATTCCAACCAACCGGACCATTTCCAGGAAAGATCATCAGGATTACGTATACCGGACCATCCGTGAAAAATACAATGCGGTCGCCGAAGAAATTGTTCAGCTGACCCAGGCCGGAAGACCTGTACTGGTGGGTACCACTTCGGTAGAGATTTCGGAGTTGCTCAGCCGGATGCTGAAACTTCGCGGCATTAAACACAATGTACTGAACGCGAAGATGCACCAGAAAGAGGCAGATATCGTTGCAGAGGCCGGACAGGCTGGTCAGGTAACCATTGCGACGAATATGGCCGGACGTGGTACGGATATTAAATTGGGCCCTGGCGTAAAAGAAGCCGGTGGTTTGGCCATCGTAGGTACAGAACGCCATGAATCGCGTCGTGTAGACCGTCAGTTGCGTGGTCGTGCGGGCCGTCAGGGAGATCCGGGTTCATCCCAGTTCTTTGTTTCCCTGGAAGATAACCTGATGAGGTTATTTGGTTCGGAACGTATTTCCAACATCATGGTGAGAATGGGTATCGAAGACGGAGAGGTGATCCAGCATTCTATGATTACCAAATCTATTGAGCGTGCACAGAAAAAAGTAGAGGAAAACAACTTTGGGATCCGTAAACGTTTGCTGGAGTATGATGACGTGATGAACTCCCAGCGTTCTGTGATTTATGCCAAACGTAAAAATGCTTTATTTGGCGAGCGTCTGGATGTGGACATGAACAATATGGTGTTTGATGTGGCCGAAGACATTGCTACTGAATATAAAGAAGAAGGAAATTACGAAGGCTTCAAACTGGAAGTCATTAAAAATTTCTCTTTGGATACTTCTATTTCCGAGCAGGAATTCAGCTCCAAAAATATCCACCAGATTACCGATAAGTTGTTTGAAGAAGCAGCGACTTTCTACAGCAGAAAATCGGATGCCATTATCCAGCAGGCCATGCCGGTATTGAACCAGGTTTATGAAGAACGTGGTCAGCACATTGAGCAGATTGTCATTCCTTTTACAGACGGATTGCGCAGCATACAGGTGCCGGTAGGTTTAAAACTGGCCATCGATAACAATGGCCGTGAGGTGACCAAATCATTTGAGAAAACAATAGTCCTTGGCCTGATCGATGAGTCGTGGAAAGAACATTTGCGCGAAATGGATGAATTGAAACAATCGGTACAGAATGCAGTTTACGAGCAAAAAGATCCATTGGTGATTTATAAAATGGAGGCCTTTAACTTGTTTAAAAATATGCTGAACGCTGTAAATAAAGAAGTGGTGAGCTTCCTGTATAAAGGTGGTATTCCAATTCACCAGGAAGCAGATGACCTTCGGGAAGCACAGGCACCTAAATCCGCACCCAGCAGACTGAAAATGTCTAAACCTGAGTTTCATCAGGCCACAGATGAAGGCATGGTGATGGAGGATACCCGTGAACAGGTTCCTCAGCAACCGGTACGCAAAGAGGTGACCATCGGAAGAAACGAACCTTGTCCTTGCGGAAGCGGCAAAAAATACAAGAATTGCCATGGTGCAGGATTGTAATTTGTAATAAACATTTAGAATGCCGAATTTTGCGAGAAGTTCGGCATTCTTTTTTAAGCCCAATTTTAAATATCAAGGCCTTTTCCATGAAAAAACTCCTGACCTGTATTTTCTTTTCTGTTGTTTGTGCCGGGGGCTTTGCACAGACAAAGGGAACAGTGACCGTGGTAAAAGATCCCTTAATTGACAGCCTGATCGAAAAACGGCTGGAACTGAGTAAAAAAACAGCACCTTCCACCGTTAAACGTGGCGGTGCCCTGGTGGCACAGATGGGCTTCCGGGTACAGGTTTTTTATGGATCCGACAGAAGACAGACTTTCCGGGAACAGGCCAGGTTTAAAGCGGCCTATCCAAAACTGAATACATACATCACATATAAGGAGCCTAATTATTACCTGAGGGTGGGCGATTTCAGGACACGCCTGGAAGCGCAGCGCCTGATGAATGAATTGCGGAAAAGTTTTCCGACTTTGTTCATCTTCAGGGAAAAGATCAATGCACCTGCCTTAGATTCTAACAATAATGATTAAAGAAAAAATCCAGGAACTCGCTGCCGGTATTTTTGAGCAGGTGGTTTCTTTCCGTCACCATATACACGCCCATCCTGAACTCTCTTTTAAAGAGTTTGAAACTTCATTGTTTATTCAAAAACAACTGGGAGCCTGGGGGATTTCATTTACCACCATGGCCAATACAGGTGTAGTCGGGCTGATCAAAGGAGATTTGCCCTCGGAGGAAGTCATTGCCCTTCGTGCAGATATTGATGCTTTGCCCATACATGAGGCGACCAGCAAACCTTATACGTCTAAGAATAAAGGCGTCATGCATGCCTGTGGGCATGATGTCCATACCTCTTCTTTACTCGGTACAGCTTATATCCTGAACCAGATGAAAGCTTCTTTTGGCGGAACCATTAAACTGATTTTCCAGCCGGGCGAAGAAGTTTTGCCAGGTGGGGCCAGTATTATGATCAAAGAAGGGGTGCTGGAAAATCCAAAGCCTTCCAATATTATCGGACAGCACGTTATGCCATTTATCGATGCCGGAAAAGTGGGTTTCCGCTCGGGAATTTATATGGCCTCTACGGATGAACTTTATGTTACCGTGACCGGAAAAGGCGGACATGGTGCCCAACCGCATCAAAATATAGACCCTGTACTGATTACTTCCCATATTATTGTTGCCCTGCAGCAGATTGTAAGCAGAAATGCAGATCCGCGTTTGCCTTCGGTGCTTTCCTTTGGCAAAGTGATTGCCAACGGCGCTACAAATATCATCCCGAACGAAGTTAAACTGGAAGGGACTTTCAGGACCCTGAACGAAGAATGGCGCCAGGAAGCAAAAAGGCTGATGAAAAAAATGGCTGAGGGTATTGCAGAAAGTATGGGCGGAAGCTGTGAGTTTAAGATCATGAACGGTTATCCTTACCTGATCAATGAGCCCCAGCTGACCGACAGCACCCGTGCCCTTGCGGAAGATTATCTGGGCAAGGAAAATGTACTGGACCTGGACATCTGGATGGCTGCTGAAGATTTTGCTTATTATTCCCAGGTAACCAACGCCTGCTTTTACAGGCTGGGAACTGGAAATGCAGCAAAACAGGCGACCTATTCCGTTCATCACCCCAATTTTGATATCGACGAGGACGCGCTGAAAAGTTCTACAGGTTTAATGGCCTATATTGCACTCAAGCAACTGGGCAATTAAATTAGGCATGAGAAGGCTACTTTTAGGATTTCTTTTGCTGTGGGGGCATGGCCAGCTTTCTGCCCAGCAGATCCCTCGTTTTAACCCCGACACCATCAAAACGATCCAGCTGGATTCTGCCGTAAACATTACGGCCAAAAGGCTGAGCGTGGAAACATTTATCCAGGCGGTAACCACCGATACCAGTTTTTATCAGGCTTTCCGTGACATGAAGAAGTATAATTTTTTTGCGGAGAACAGCATTTACACCTATGATAAAAAGAATAAGGTCAGCGGTAAGATCTACCGGAAAATCAGGCGGCACCTGCAGCAGCCCAGGTTGGAATACCTGAGTAAACTCGATACGGGCAAGGTGTATAAAAAGAATGGAAAATACCAACTCTACACGGTAGAGATGTTTGACTATATTTTTACCAACGCCTATAAATCGGAATATGCGGATGAGTCTTTTGGCGGAAAAGCAGAAGGCTCCAATGCCAGTTATAAGGATAAATTAAAAACGCTGATCTTTTCGCCGGGAAGACCGGTGAAGGGCCTGCCTTTTATCGGCAACAAAACGGCCATTTTTACAGCCAATATGCGCCAGTATTATGATTATAGCTTTTACAGCGGGACTTACCTCGATTCCATTCCGGTATATCGTTTTAAGGTTTCGGTAAAACCCGACCTGAGCAACTGGACAAAGGATGGCCTGATGATCAAGGAACTGACCACCATTTTTGACAAACGGAATTTTGAAATACTGGGCCGTTATGTGGATATGAAATACAGCAATATGCTTTTCGATTTTAATGTACAGATGAACATTGAAATGAGCTATTTTAAAGAAGTCAAACTGCCGGTGAAAATCTCTTACCAGGGCAACTGGAATGTCCCTTTAAAAAAGGAAGAAAGGGCCAGTGTGCTGATCCTCCATAAAGATTACCAGAAGGAAAAATAATTTTTAACTTTATACGGTGAGGCCGTATAGGGCCTGCCGGATACTGATCATTTTGAAATTTATGAAACCTAAACTGTTATTTCTTTGCTTTCTGGTTTTTTCTGCCGCAACATTTTCTGCCCGCGCACAACTCAGCTCCCGGCAAATTGACAGCCTTTCTGAAAAGGTGCTGAAAACCTTTGATGTTCCCGGAATTGCGGTTGCGGTGATCAAAGACGGAAAGCTGATCCACAGCAAAGGGTATGGACTGAGGTCCCTGAAAACAAAAGAACCTGTTAATGAACATACCTTGTTTGGGATTGCCTCCAACAGTAAGGCTTTTACGGCCGCCGCTTTGGGCATGATGGTGGACGAAGGCAAACTGAGCTGGGACGATAAAGTAGTAGACCTGATCCCGGACTTTAAGTTATACAATCCTTATGTGACCCAGGAATTTACGGTAAGGGATTTGCTTACGCACCGCAGCGGGCTGGGTTTGGGTGCTGGTGACCTGATGATCTGGCCGGACTCTGGCTCGGTCACCAAGACCGAGCTGATCCATAACCTGCATTACCTGAAACCCGTTTCGGCTTTCAGGACCAAATACGATTACGACAATTTATTGTATGTGGTTGCCGGGGAAGTCCTGGCAAAAGTTTCGGGAATGAGCTGGGAAGATTTTATAGAAAAGCGGATCATGCAACCACTGGGCATGTCGGAAAGTGCGGCGGCCTACCTGCGTTTGAAGTCTGATAAAAATACGATAGATGCCCATGCACCTGTGAACGGTAAAGTGGAGGTGATCGGCAAGAATTTTACCCAGATTGCCAATGCTGCGGGCGGGATCTGGTCTAACCTGGAAGACATGAGCAAATGGGCCATCATGCAGATGAACAATGGTAAATATGGTTCGCAGCAGGAAAAGAGTTTGTTCAGTGAAAAGGCCCACCGGGAAATGTGGAGCCCGCAGACCATCATCAGGGGAAGTTCTCCTTACAACACCCATTTTTCAAGTTATGGGCTGGGCTGGTTCCTGAGTGATGTAAAGGGTTATTTTCAGGCCACACATACCGGAGGCCTCGGCGGGATCGTAACCCAGGTCACTCTAATTCCTGAACTGAAACTGGGTATTATTGTATTGACCAATCAGCAATCGGGCGCGGCCTTTAATGCGGTCACCAATTCCATTAAGGACAGTTATTTTGGAATTAAAGGAAAGGACAGGATTGGACAGTACAGAGAAAACGAGCTTAAAAATCAGCGCGAAGCGGACCAGATTACAAATAAGGTTTGGGCCGATATTGCAGCCGCACAGAAAAAAACAAAAGATAAACCGGATCTGAACAATTATACAGGTACCTTTGCAGATCCATGGTTTGGAAAAGTGACGATTACCGATAAGAACGGGGTTTTATGGTTCCAGTCTGTCAAATCGCCAAAACTTTGCGGAACGCTGAGTTTCTATAAGGGCAATACTTTTATTGCAAAATGGAAGGACAGAAGTATGGATGCCGATGCTTATCTGCTGTTTAGTCTGGACAAAGACGGCAAGGCCTGGGGCCTGAAAATGGAAGCCATTTCGCCCCTGACAGATTTCAGTTACGATTTTCAGGACCTGGATTTTACGCGCTCAGAGAAGGAATAATTTAACAAGGATAAAAGCAGAGTAATGATTAATCAGGATACCATTAACAAAATCATGGATACCGCCCGGATTGAGGAGGTTGTGGGGGATTTTGTCGCCTTAAAAAAACGTGGTAGCAGCCTGATCGGAAATTGTCCTTTCCACAACGAAAAGACACCTTCTTTTAATGTTTCGGTGACCAAAGGCATTTATAAATGTTTTGGTTGCGGAAAGGGAGGCGATTCGGTCCATTTTATTATGGACCATGAAAAGTATTCCTATCCGGAAGCACTGAAATACCTGGCCCAGAAATACAACATCGAAGTTGAAGAAACCGTTCAGAGCCCGCAGAACCTGGAAGCACAGAACGCCAGGGAAACCCTGTATGTCGTTTCGCAGTTTGCTTCGGGCTTTTTTGCCAATGAGCTTTGGACAGGCGTGGACGGAAGGGCCATTGGTTTAAGTTATTTTAAGGAGAGAGGCTTTAGAGAGGACATCATTAAAAAATTTGAACTGGGTTATTCTCCCGATGTCTGGGATGCGCTGACCATACAGGCGGTAAACAGCGGGCATAAAGAAGAATACCTGGAACGTGCAGGCCTGTCTATCCGCAATGATAAAGGCAAGCTGTACGACCGTTTCCGGGGAAGGGTGATGTTCCCCATCCACAATTTTACGGGCAGGATTATTGGTTTTGGCGGCCGGACCCTGAAAACAGATAAAAAGGTCCCTAAATATGTCAACTCTCCCGAGAGCGATATTTACCATAAATCGAATGTACTTTACGGGCTTTTCCATGCTAAAAAAGCCATCAGGGATACCGACAACTGTTACCTGGTGGAAGGTTATGCCGATGTGCTTTCGGTGCACCAGGCCGGTGTGGAAAATGTGGTGGCTTCTTCGGGTACTTCCCTGACCACCGAACAGATCCGTCTGATCAGCCGTTTTACCCAAAACGTAACCATTCTTTACGATGGGGATGCAGCCGGCATCAAGGCCTCCTTAAGGGGGCTTGACATGATCCTGGAGGAAGGACTGAACGTGAAAGTCGTAAACTTTCCCGATGGTCATGACCCGGACTCTTACATGCACCATGTGGGCGCAGGGGCGTTTAAAGATTACATAGAAAACAACCGCAAGGACTTTATTCTCTATAAGGCCAATACCCTTTTAAAGGAAGCCGGAAATGACCCCATTAAAAGGGCCGGTATTATCCGGGACATTGTAGAAAGTATCGCCAAAATCCCCGATAACATTAAGGCTTCTGTTTTTATCCGGGAGTGCAGTCACCTGCTGCAGGTAGAAGAAGGTATTCTTTTATCGGAGCTGAACAAAATGCGTGCAGCAAAACTGAAAAAAGCAAGTCCTTCTCCTGCTCCCGGAGCAGCTTCCCCTTATGAGGATGGTCCGCCGGATAACCTTTTTGAAGATGGTCCTGGTGGTGGAGCCCCCGAACCGGTAGAAAGTGGCAGGGATTCCGATATTTTGCAGGAACAGGAAATTGTAAGATTGCTTTTGGCTTTTGGTCACGAACTGGTGAGCTGGGACAATATCGACAACATGTATATCGGGTCTTTTATTGTCCAGAATTTATCGGATGTGAGTTTCGAGGATGCGGTTTGCGGAAGAATTATTGAACATTATAAAAAGGAAATAGAAAACGGGCATTTGCCGGTAGCCAGCCAGTTTATTAAAAGTCCGGACAGGGAGATTGTGAACCTGGCCATTACTTTGTCTACCTCACCCTATAGCCTGAGCGAGAACTGGTACAACAAACACCAGATTTATGTACGGGATGAAACCGTAAATCTTAAGGCGACTATTTTGGGCGGGATTTTTCACCTGAAAAAACGAAAGGTAGACCGGATCCTGCTCAACCTGCTGCAGGAAATTAAAATGGAACAGGATGTGGTAAACCAGGAAATCCTGATGCAGCGCTATTCTTTTATTAAAAATGTAGAAAAGGACATTTCAAAATTCCTGGGCTCGGTGGTACTGAAGTAATGGCTGAACACAATGATCTTGGCCGGTATGGGGAGGCCCTGGCCCGAGCCTACCTGGAAGCGAAGGGCTACAGGATCCTGGAGCAGAACTGGAAATACGGACGTGCCGAGGTTGACCTGATTGCTTTTGACGGGGAAAGGATTGTTTTTGTGGAAGTCAAGACCCGAAGGTCTGCAGATCATGGAGAGCCGGACGAGTTTGTGGGCTGGAAAAAGGAGAAGCAACTGGAATTTGCTTCTCAGGCTTATATAGAGCGGCATCAGTTTGAAGGAGAGATTCGCTTTGACATCATTGGAATTGTATTTAAAAATAAAGACCTTTATAAAATTAATCATATAGAAGATGCATTTTGGCCAACCTGAACTAAAAAGAACGCTGCTCGGTTTTTGTATTGTATTGGGCATAAGCTTAACTTTTTCCTGCAAACAGGATAAAGCGGGCAGTACCGTTGGATTTAAATTTCCGGAACAGGGTAAAGAGGTTACCCTGGGAGATGACCTGAAAATTGAACTGGATGTTCCTGCAGATGTGAAAGTAAATTCTGCCAGTTACCTGGTCGATGGTAAATCTGTTGGCACTAAAAATGACGCCAGTCCCTTTGTTTTGAAAACAGCCGCGCTTCCTTTGGGCTACAGATTGATTTCGGCCATTGTCGATAATGGCACAAAAAAAGACACCCTAACGGTAAATGTGGTCTTAAAATCGGCCATTAAACCAGCTTTATTTGGGTACAAGGTGATCAATACCTTTCCGCATGATACGAGTTCCTATACCCAGGGTCTGGAATACCATGATGGCAGGTTTCTGGAAAGTACCGGACTGAACGGTTCTTCGACCTTAAGGTGGGTGGAGCTGAAAACAGGAAAGGCCCTGCAGAAAATTTCCCTGGATAAAAAATACTTTGGAGAGGGGTCTTCACTGGTGGGGGATAAAGTCATTATGCTGACCTGGCAGGAAAATACAGGCTTTGTATATGATGCGAAAAGCTTTAAGCAAATTGGCAGTTTCCCTTATCAGAACAGCCGGGAAGGTTGGGGCCTGAGTTTTGACGGCCAGCGCCTGATCAAATCTGACGGGACCAACAGGCTTTGGTTTTTGAATAAAGACAATTACAAAGAAGAAGGCTTTGTGGAGGTTTTTGACGATAAAGGACAGGTGGACCAGTTGAACGAACTGGAATATATCGATGGAATGGTTTATGCAAACATCTATCAGACGGATAAAATTGCCGTTATCAACCCCAAAAGCGGCGCTGTAGAGCGTTATATTAACCTGGCTGGTATCTTGCCTGAAAAAGACAGGTTTCCAAACACAGACGTTTTAAATGGGATTGCCTGGGATGCCAAAGGCAAAAGACTTTTTGTAACCGGAAAGAAATTTAATAAATTATTTGAAATCAGCCTGGTACCTAAAAAGTAAGGCGGGCAGAATGAAAAAAAGGGGCGACAGGATATTTTCCTGTCGCCCCTTTTTTTATTACATAGCGGACTTGGGTTCGCTGAGGTAACCATAAAAGGTAATGGGTTGGCGGTTGGTGTTGTTGACGCTTAAGGTCGCATAACCATTTTGTGAAATGTATAAGTTGAGGGTTTGTCTGTCCTTCACATCATTTGGGACAATGGTGATGTCCCAGGTCCCTTTTTTGTTTTTTTTGACTTTATAGCTGAAATCTTTGGACTTGAACTTTATTCCGGAGTCATCGGGGTTCATGGTTGCAGTAAATGAACGTCCATAATAAGGCAAATACGCTTCTACACTGTCTTTGCTGACGCGAAGGCTATAGGAATTGCCGGTCAGGCTAATGCTGCCTGACCCGCCCGGACTGTTGAGCCTGTTCATCACCCTGGACAGATCTGCATTGGCCATAGGCATCGCACTGTTGGCATTAAATATAAAATTCTGGCCTTCCACAATTTTTATGGTGGTGGCTTTATCTGTTTGTGCAAAAACTGATGTGCCCAGCAGGATCAGCAATGCGGTTAAACTATTCTTAAATCTTTTCATCTGTATATGGATTTCTTGAATTTGCTTATATAAATATAGACATTTTTAAGCGTTAATGGTTTAACAGGCCCGCCCTGAGCTGGGAGCAAAAAAAACAGGGACTGCTCTTGGGCAGTCCCTGTTTTTGGGAAATGGCAGTGGATTCTAATTAAAATCAGCTGCTTTTAAACCGGTATTGACTTGTATGTCTTTAATGGTAATGCTAAATTCCTGACTGCCTTGTGGCATTTGAACAGACTGTACCATTTTAAAAGGGAAAAAGACATTCCCTACCTTACGGTAATCACTGTATTCTGTGGATTGTGTGATGTCGACCCCGTTTGCTTTCCTGGTTTTTTCATCTTTTAACAGGTAGCCGGTATTGACATCATAATATTCGGTTTGTTTTAACCCGGATGCAAAGGTCACATTCAGCTTATAGGCATCGGCCTGACCTACTTTGGCTGTCCCGGCAACTTCTACCTTGTTCTGGCCATAAAACAGTTGATCAAACAAAGCCTTTTTGTCTTTTTTCTCTGCCAGTTCCTCTGCACTGAATTCTTTTTTCTGGCCCATTTGACTTTGGAAACCGCTTGTGCCATTATAGGCTTGTTTCATCACCACATTGCCCCCCATGGAAATTTCATTGCTTTCCAGATTTGGTGACAATTGTTTGAATACAGCGGCTAATTTTTGACCTTGTATTTCAAATTCTCCGTTTTGAACAATGGAATTTACTTTTTTCAATTCCGCTTCCCCGCCAATGGCAGTCAGGTATTTGGAAATGATCTCTGCAGCAGATTTGTTCACTGCAGCAGTTGCCGTAGCGGCAGCAGTAACTGGTGCAGCAAATTTGTCAAAGCTTTTTACCGTAAAGCCCAGCTTTTTAAGGCCTGCAACGAACTGCTCCTGTTTACCCACAATAATGATACGGGTGTCCTCATGATTGTAGTATTTTTTGCTTACCCGAAGAATATCTTCTGCAGTAACGGCATTCAGTTTTTGAAGGTAAGTCCTGTAAAAATCTTTTGGCAGGTTATTGATCAGGATGCTGCTGGCAAAACCAGCCATGCGTCCCGGGTTTTCCAGTCCTAAGGCAAAAGATCCGTTATATAGGTTTTTAGCGCTTTGCAAAACTTCTGCACTGACTTTTTCGGTCCTCATGACATTGATTTCTTTCAGAAATTCAACCACAGCGCTGTCTACCTTTTCATTTCTAACGGCAGCAGTTGCTTTGAACTGCGACTGGAAACGGCCGGAACCTGTAGAAGAATAAGCCCCATAGGTAAATCCATGTTTTTCCCGCAGGTTTCTAAATAATTTTGCGTCGGCCCCGCCACCAAGAATTTCATTGGCCAGCAGCACGGCGTGATAATCGGGGCTGCTTAAAGGCAGGTCAATCAGATTGGTAACGGTAATTTCCGACTGAACCGCATTGGGAACATCAATGACGTCTACTTCTGTTTTTGCCGGATTGTTTACTTTGGCAAGCACAGGAAGGTTCAGCGTGTTTCCTTTCCAGTCTCCAAAGGCTTTGATGGCAAGTGCTTTAGCGGCCTCTGGTTTAATGTCACCCACAAAAGTAAGGTAAGCCCTTGAAGGGGTAATGTATTGCTTGTAAGCGGCTTTTACATCATCCAGTGTAATAGAATTGATGCTTTGTTCTGTTTGAAATTCTCCCAGGGGATGGGCAGATCCATAGGATAAGGCATTGACCACCCTGCCCGAAATGGCTTTGGCACTGCGGTCGGTTGATTTTAAGCCGGTCAGGTACTGGGATTTAAGTTTGTCAAAAGAGGCCTGAGGGAAAGAAGGATTTCTTAAGGCTTCAGCCATTAAAAGGAAGGCACTGTCGAAATAACGGGTTAAAGCAGAGGTGCTTCCTCCGGATGCCGAGAGGCTAACATTTGCCCCAAGCTGGTCAACCGCCTGATCAAACTGTACTTTGGTTTTGGAAGTGGTCCCTTCGTTTAACATCCCTCCCATGAGCTGTATTTTACCCGCTTTCGACCCTTCTGTAATCGGGCCCGCATCAATCGTATAACTGGCGGATACTTTTGGTAGTCTATGGTTTTCCACCACCAGGACCGTGATCCCGTTTGGAAGTTTATAGATTGCCGGATCTGCAAAGGTAATGGTTGGTGCAGGTCCTGGTTTTGGTTTCTGGCTTCTGTCCAGTTTTTGCGCAAACACCGGCTGCAGGGCAAGGGCGGCGATGGCAAATATGAATATTTTCTTCATGATCTTTTTTAATTTTGATTAGGAAATGGTCTATTTTTTCGGCAAATAATACAAAACAACACGCTGGTCTTTGTTTAAGTATTTACGTGCAACTTCCCTGATTTCTTCGCGGGTGATGGACCTTACTTTCTCTAATTCTTCATTGATGTTATTGGTGTCCTTGTCATGAAAAGTATAGCCGTCTGCAAGGTTTTCTGCCAGGCCGATCATTTTACTATTGGCGCTTACATAACTGTTCTCGAACTGATTCTGAAGTTTTTGAAGTTCCGATTCGCTGATCAGGTCAGTTTGAAGACGGCTTACTTCGGCATCAATGTCTTTCAACAGGTCATTTAATGGGGTGTTGTTATTGGGCAAAGCCAGGGTAATATAAGCCCCGTAGTCTTCCAATGAATAATTAAAAGCAGCGACCTGTAAAGCGGTTTTCTTTTCATCGACCATTTTGGTGCTCAGTCTGGAGCTGGCCCCACCGGAAAGAATGGTACTGATCATTTGCAGGACCTTACTGTCCCGGCTTTTCATTCCAGGAACACGGTAAGCCGCAAAAATGGCCGGGATTTGAATATTGGCATCATAAGCGGTATCGATAATTTGTTTGCTAAGCGGTTTAAGCTCATAAACGGTCTTCACCACCGGGGCACCTTTAGGTACTTCGGTAAAATATTTAGCAATCAGGGCCTTGGTTTTCTCGATGTCCAGGTCTCCGGCAATGCTTAATACCGCATTGTTAGGGACATAGTATTTTTTAAAGAAAGCAATAAACTCTGCCAGTTTTGCGGCATCCAGGTGTTCCATGGAGCCAATTGGCTGCCAGCGGTAAGGATGCCCGTCGAACAAGTGCGAGAAGATCTTTTCGGTAAACTTGCCATAAGGAGCGTTGTCTATACGAAGGCGTTTTTCTTCTTTGACCACTTCATTTTGGGTTTTAACACCCACTTCATCAATTTTGGGGTGCAGCATCCGCTCGCTTTCCAGCCAGAGTCCCAGTTCCAGCTGGTTGGAAGGAAATACTTCATAATAAAAAGTCCTGTCCTGGGAAGTATTGGCGTTGTTTTCTCCGCCGTTACTGCTCACTGTTTTCATAAACTCCCCGCGTTTGAGATTGTCGCTCCCTTCAAACAAAAGGTGTTCAAAAAAGTGTGCGAAACCTGTTCTTTGGGGATCTTCATCTTTGGAGCCCACATGGTACATTACCGATACGGCAACTACCGGGGCCGTTTTGTCCTCATGGAGAATAACATGGAGGCCATTTGGCAGGTCATATTCGGTAAACTTTACCTTTTGAGCCGAAGCAGAAAGGCAAAAACCGGTTATGGCCAGCGTTAATAGAAAGTTTTTTTTCATGTTCAATTGATAATTTGTTTTTTTATGATTCTAATAAGCAGTGGGTTATCTCCAGGTTTTGTACTGGTTGATCAGTCCGTTGGTAGAAGCATCGTGTGAGGACACCGGTTGATCGTCTTTCAACTGGGGGAGAATGCTTTTTGCGAGTTGTTTACCCAGTTCAACACCCCATTGATCAAAGCTAAATATATTCCAGATGATGCCCTGGACAAATATTTTATGTTCGTACATGGCGATTAGACTGCCCAGGCTATGTGGTGTTACACGTTTTAATAAAATAGAATTGGTTGGCCTGTTGCCTTCAAAAACTTTAAAAGGGGCAATTTTGCGGATTTCTTCTTCAGATTTTCCTTCTTTTTTAAGTTCTTCTATCACCTGCTCTTCTGTTTTTCCGTTCATCAGGGCTTCTGTCTGTGCAAAGAAATTGGAAAGCAGGATCGGATGGTGCTGACCAAGCGGGTTCAGGCTTTGGGCCGGGGCGATAAAGTCACAAGGAATTAAACGTGTACCCTGGTGGATGAGCTGATAGAAAGCGTGCTGCCCATTGGTTCCCGGTTCGCCCCAAATGATCGGTCCGGTTTCGTAAGTGACCTCTTTACCGTTGCGGTCTACATGTTTGCCATTGCTTTCCATATCACCCTGCTGAAAGTAAGCGGCAAAACGGTGCAGGTATTGGTCATAAGGTAAAATGGCCTGGGTTTCTGCCTCAAAAAAGTTAATGTACCAGACACCGACCAGGGCCAGAATAACCGGAATGTTTTTGTCGAAAGGGGTGTTTTCAAAATGCTGATCGGTTGCATGTGCACCAGCCAGGAGTTCCTTGAAATGATCAAAACCAATGCTTAAGGCAATAGGGAGCCCAATGGCACTCCATAAAGAATACCTGCCACCAACCCAGTCCCAGAACTCGAACATGTTTTCGGTATCAATTCCAAAAGCTTTTACATCTTTTTCGTTGGTAGATAAGGCTGCAAAATGTTTTTCAATATCTTTTTCTGCGGCACCGCTTTGCAAAAACCATGCTCTTGCGCTGTTGGCATTGGTCATGGTTTCCTGCGTGGTAAAGGTTTTGGAGGCAATCAGGAACAAGGTGGTTTCGGGATTCACCTGTTTAAGGGTTTCCACGATATGCGTGCCGTCTATGTTGGACACAAAATGCATGTTCAGGTGGTTTTTATAAGCTTTGAGGGCCTCTGTTACCATTACGGGGCCAAGATCAGAACCACCAATACCGATATTGACCACATCTGTAATGTTTTTACCGCTGTATCCTTTCCATTCACCCGAAATAATCGCCTTGCTGAACTTCTCCATTTTGGCCAGCACTTTATTCACGTCTTCCATGACATTTTTGCCATCCACCAGGATTTCTTTATTGCTTTGGTTCCTTAAGGCAATGTGTAATACCGGTCTGCCTTCGGTTTGGTTGATCCTTTCTCCGCTGAACATGGCTTTGATGGCCTGGTCCAGTTTACATTCTTTGGCCAGCTGCAGCAACAGGGCTAGGGTGGTGTCGTCCATCCTGTTTTTTGAAAAATCCAGCAGGATGTCTTCAAAAATCAGAGAGAATTTTTCAAAGCGGGCAGGGTCTTCATTAAAAAGGTCTTTAAGGCTTTTTTCATTAATGCTGATGAAGTGGTCCGCTAAATATTTATAGGCGTTGGTTTCAGTGAAATTGATTGTTGGTAGCATACGATTGGGATTTTGTTAGAAACTGTTTAAAGTTATGAAGTAAAATTGTTTATTGCTTAATTTTAAACGAAAGGATGCAAAAAAACAGGGATTGATGCCGGTTGTACAACTGCTTGGTGCAAGCGCTCTTGCAGAGCCGAAAGAGGTTAAAAACCAGCGACATTAAAGGGATTAATAATTATCTTTAGGAACAAAAGAAATCAAATGAAAAAATTTTACCTTCCTGTACTGCTCCTGTTGAGTTCTGCCAGCTTTGCCCAGCGCAATGACCTGCGGCCCGCCGTTTCAAAAAAAGCGGCTGAAATTGAAAAGAAAGTAATTGCATGGCGCCGCGACCTGCACGAACACCCCGAACTGGGCAACAGTGAACACAGGACAGCGGGCATCATAGCCAAACATCTGGAATCCCTGGGCATAGAAGTTAAAACAGGCGTAGCAAAAACAGGTGTGGTGGGTATTTTGAAAGGAGGTAAACCGGGTCCCGTGGTGGCACTCCGGGCAGATATGGATGCCCTTCCGGTAACTGAACGAAATGCTTTGCCTTTTGCTTCAAAAGTAAAAGCCATGTATAATGGACAGGAAGTGGGTGTGATGCATGCCTGCGGGCATGACAGTCATGTGGCCATTCTGATGGGGGTTGCCGAAGTCCTTTCTTCCATGAAAAAAGACATTCCCGGGACGGTTAAGTTTATCTTCCAGCCCGCAGAAGAGGGGCCCCCTGTGGGAGAGGAAGGCGGCGCAGAACTGATGGTCAAAGAAGGGGTGCTTGAAAATCCTAAAGTGGAGGCTATTTTTGGTTTGCACATTAATTCCCAGACGCCTGTAGGAGACATTACCTATCGTCCGGGTGGGGTGATGGCTGCGGTCAATGACCTGAAAATCACCGTACGGGGAAGACAGGCCCATGGGGCTTACCCCTGGAGCAGTGTGGATCCGGTGGTGATCTCAGCACAGATTGTCAACAACCTGCAGACCATTGTCAGCAGAAACCTGAACCTGACAGAGAATCCGGGAGTGGTGACCATCGGTGCCATAAACGGCGGGGTGCGTTCCAATATCATTCCTGAAAAGGTAGAGATGCTGGGGACGATCCGGAATTTTTCGAAAGAAGATGAAGCCCTGTTTATAGAAAGGGTAAAAACCATTGCAACCAAAACTGCAGAAGCGGGAGGCGGTACTGCAGAAGTAAAAATTCCATACAGCAATCATTATCCCGTAACTTTTAACGATGTGGCCTTAACTGAAAAAATGCTGCCGAGTTTACAGGCTACTGCCGGTAAAGCGCATGTGCGCCTGAAACCTCCGGTAACCGGCGCGGAAGATTTTTCTTTTTTTCAGGAAAAAATACCTGGGCTGTTTATTTTTCTTGGCGGTATGCCAAAAGATGGAGATGCCTTAAAAGCACCATCGCACCACACACCAGATTTTTTTATTGACGAAAGTGGTTTTACCCTTGGGGTAAATGCCTTAAGTAACCTGGTTTTGGATTATATGGTCTTAAAAAAATAGCTATGGATCTGCTACTGAATTGCTTATATTTATAAGTATAAATTCAGTCACCTAAAAAAACTAAGAAGATGTTAGAAAATTTAAATCAACTGGTTAAGGAAAGTGCACAGGATGCCATTGTCAACAACAGTGATGTTCCTAATGAGCACAATGAAGCAGCCATTCAGGCCGCTTCCGGATCCATTTTTGATACCCTGAAAGAACAATTGTCTTCGGGTAATATTGGAAACCTTGTGGATGCCTTTAAAGGAGGTAATGTCGAAAACAGTGCAGTGGTGCAACAAGCTTCGGCCAGTTTCACGGATAAGCTTGCGGGTATGGGCATTAACCTGGATTCAGCAAAGGGAATTGCGGCTTCCATTATTCCGGGCATAGTCGGTAAGTTTGTCAATAAAACCAATGATCCCAACGACAGCTCTTTTGACATTAAAGACATTTTTAGTAAAATTTCGGGTCCGGACGGGAAATTTCAGCTCTCTGACCTGACAGACTTGTTTAGCGGAAATAAAGCCGGGGAGGAAGGCCAGCAAGGTGGTGGGGTGATTGATAAATTAAAAGGACTGTTCAGCTAGATAATACGATGAATATAAAAAAAGCCATGTGACAGTAAGTTACATGGCTTTTTTTATATTTGCCCTTATGACTAAAGAACAAATTCAGGATTTAAGGGACAGGGTAACGTCGCTGAGGAGGTATCTTTGACGTTGATGACCGACTAGAAGATATCCGTATAGAGCAGGAGCTTACCCTGCAGCCAAATTTTTGGGACGATCCCAAAAAGGCAGAAAAACACATCGCCGAAATTAATTCAAAAAAGGTCTGGACCGATGGCTGGCAAAAGGCAAACGCCCTGCTGGAAGATACATTGGTTATGTTCGATTTTCTGCAAAGTGGCGATGCGACTGAACAGGAAATGCAGGATCAGTATGAGCTGTGTTTAAAAGCAATAGAGGATCTGGAGCTCAAAAATATGCTGAGCAGCAAAGAAGACCTGCTTCCGGCAGTCATGCAGATTACTGCCGGTGCAGGTGGTACAGAGAGTTGTGACTGGGCGGGTATGCTCATGCGCATGTACATCATGTGGGGCGAAAAGAATGGCTATAAAGTAACCGAACAGGATTATCAGGAAGGGGAGGTGGCCGGAGTAAAATCGGTGACCTTGCAGTTTGCCGGGGAATTTGCTTACGGTTATCTGAAAGGGGAAAATGGCGTTCATCGTCTGGTTAGAATTTCTCCTTTTGATTCCAATGCCCGCAGGCATACTTCTTTTGCTTCGGTATACGTGTACCCTTTGGTAGACGATACGATAGAAATTGAAATCAAAGATTCGGATATCGAGTTTGAAACATTCCGTTCTGGCGGCGCCGGTGGGCAGAATGTGAACAAGGTGGAAACCGCTGTGCGTTTGTACCATAAACCTTCGGGCATTGTGATCAAAAACCAGGAGTCGCGATCGCAGTTGCAAAATAAAGAAAATGCAATGCGTTTGCTCCGCTCGCAGCTGTATGAGGCAGAAATGCGTAAACGTATGGAAGCTACCGCCTTAATAGAGGGCAGTAAAAAGAAAATAGAATGGGGCTCTCAAATCAGGAGTTATGTGCTGGACGACCGGAGGGTAAAAGACCACCGGACAAATTTCCAGTCCTCCAATCCCCAGGCCGTTCTGGATGGAGAACTCAATGATTTTCTAAAAGCTTATTTAATGGAATTTTGATGGAACTGTGGCTGGTTGAATGCCATTCAACCAGCCACAGTCATTAAACAGGGCTGTTGTTTAAAATTTCCTGCAACTCTTTGAGTTCTTCTACTTTTTCCGCTGAGCCCAGGTTTTCATAAGCGGATATTAAATTCCGGATCACCCTTCTGATGATTTCAATATTGCTGCATGGGGCATAAAAGCCGGGCTGTGGTTCCAGGTTGAGCTGGCGTAAAAACTGGTCTACGTCATGCTTTCCAAAAATGGCGCCCTTATTAAAGGCATTGATGTAAAACAGCACCCCAAATTCATGTTCTTCTCTTTTGCTTTCATCAATATAGCCCAGAATAAAGTGCTGGGGAAGGTTTACACCATACACCGGAATGTCCAGTTTTTGCGCAATGGTTGCATAAATAATGGCCAGTGAAATCTGGTTCCCTTTTTTGCTTTCCATCACCTGGTTGATGTAGGAATTCTGGGGGTCATGGTGATTTTTAGTGTTGCCTGAAAAACCGTGAATGCTATAGAAAATATGATTGATGAATTTTATCTTTTCTATAGAGCTCATTTCGTACTGAAGCCCCATCCAGATTTCTCTTTTGATGTCTTCTATCTGGTTGATTACTTTTTGTTCATCCAGGTCGGGATATTGGTACCTGTTGACCACCAAAGCGCCTTGCAGCAGGTCAAAAGCACCGCTTTGGTACCAAAGGTTAAGGTCTTCTTTTACATTATTGAATTGTATGCGGTGCACCAGGTTCTCTATTCTTTCCTGGACCAGGGTGTCAAGAGATTTTTCCCAGGTGCTTTCCAGAAAATTGATCACAGCATTCCCGTATTCCAGCAGGCGCTGCTCTACATGTTCATAAACTTCCTTATCCGGATCATCCAGAAGTTTGATCAGTGCACTTATTTCTGTACTATTTTCCATTCGATGCAATTACAATGGCCTGTTTGTCTATTTTTGCTTTATGGTTTTTAACTTTTTTATTGATTTTATAAAGCATCGTATCACCGCTAAAAGCAGACATGGCACACATTCCCCAT
Source organism: Pedobacter nutrimenti (assembly GCF_003208655.1). GTDB lineage: Bacteria > Bacteroidota > Bacteroidia > Sphingobacteriales > Sphingobacteriaceae > Pedobacter > Pedobacter nutrimenti. Next base: position 699,331 of record NZ_QKLU01000002.1, read on the forward strand.
TTGTCTATAAACTAACTGACGAGGTAATTTACGACTTTAACTCAAAAAGTGATTACAAAAGTATTGAAGGGCAAAGAAAAAAACTTTTGAATGACGATAGGTTGATCGAGGTCACGGACCTTGGGGCAGGCTCTCATCTGAATAAAAACAGGAAAAAAAAGGTTCGTGAAATTGCAAAAAATGCCTTAAAAAGTCCAAGGCTCGCACAGCTCATTTACCGCCTGGCACAGGAAAGACAACCTGAGCAAATGATAGAACTGGGCACCTGTCTGGGCCTGACCAGTGCTTACCTGTCTAAATCATCTCCTTCAGCAAAAGTTGTTACCGTGGAGGGCTGCCCTCAAACGGCCGCTGTGGCTGCGGAAAACTTTAAAGAATTGGCCCTGGGCAATGTGGAATTAAAGGTGGGTAATTTTGATGAACTGTTGCCAGACATTCTTGCTGAATATAAAAAGCTAGACTTTGTTTATATTGACGGAAACCACCGTAAGGATGCAACATTGAATTATTTCAATTGGTGTCTTCCAAAGGTTCATGAGGGTTCCCTGCTGATCTTTGATGACATTTACTGGAGTAAGGGCATGAAAGAAGCCTGGGAAGAAATTAAAAGCCATCCGCAGGTGACCGTTACCGTAGATTTGTTCTGGATCGGACTGGTGTATTTTAGAAAGGGCCAGGCGAAGGAGCATTTTAAAATTAAATTTTAGAATTAATTTACCTGATAGTCAGTTCGTTATGTTTAATAACTGATTTTTCAGTTTTAAAACTTAAATTTTAGTTGTAAAACTGAAATTTAAGTTATAGCTTTAGGTTATGGAAGAATTAACCAAGGCGGAAGAACGTATTATGCAGGTTGTCTGGAAACTCGGGCATGCATTTGTCAAAGATATTATTGAAGAAATAGAGGAGGTTCCCAAACCGCCTTACAATACCATATCTTCTATTGTCAGGCTTTTAGAGAAAAAGGGTTACCTTTCTTACAAGGCCTATGGTAAAACCCATGAGTATTTTCCTGCGATCTCTAAGGAGGAATATGCTAAAACTACTTTTTCGAAGTTATTTTCCGGTTATTTTAACAATTCATCGGTTTCCCTTTTGTCTTTTATGGTTAAGGAACAAACCCTTAGTCAGGCGGATATTGAAGAGCTGAAAGCACTTATCGATAAAAATACTCCATAATGGAATGGCTGTTTTATATACTTAAAGTCAGCGCATGTCTGGCTTTGTTTTATGGATTTTATCATTTCTTCCTGCAAAAACTGACCTTTTTCAGGGAAAACAGATGCTATCTGCTCTTGGCTTTGCTGATGAGCTTTCTGATTCCGCTGCTCTCCATTGAGATGGAACGGCAAGTGCAGCCCTTGAGTTTGCCTGGGGATCAAAGTGTTGTTGCGCTTGTGGGGGAATATGATCCTTCGGGGGATGGGTCCGCTGAACATTTAAATCCGCTTCCTTCTACTGCGGGTCATGGATACAACTGGTCAAAAATGATTCTGGTAACCTATTGGCTGAGCTGCGTTGTCCTGGCACTGAAACTTTTAGCCAACGTGTTTGCTGTTTTAAAGGCGGCAAAGGAATACAGAAAGGTTGGCCGTTTAAAAGTCATTTATAAAAAAGAGGGCTATACGAACTGCTCTTTCTTTAATTATGTATTTGTAGACCGGGAAAGCCTTAGCGGAATGGAAATTGAAATCTTGCTGCAGCATGAAAAAATACATGCTTTAAGCTGGCATTCTTTGGATAAAATTTTAATGACAGCCTGTAAGATCTTCTTATGGTTTAATCCTTTGATTTATTTATATGATAAAGCACTGGAACAGGTGCATGAGTATGAGGCCGACCGGGAAACCTCTATCAGGACCGGAGGGCACTCTTATGCAAATTTACTGCTTAAAATGGCCATAGATAAGAACACGACACATTTGCTTCATTACCTGGTCAAAAGCCCCGTAAAAGACAGAATTAAAATGTTATTCACTAAACCTTCAAATCACATGAAAAAATTTATTTATGTAGCAGTATTGCCTTTGATGGCCCTGCTGATGTCAAGTTTCTCGTTGAAATATATGGATAAAGTAGTTGGGCTTGAAAAGCTTTCAGAAGCATCCGTTAAGGCATTTCAGGACAGTATCAGGTACAAGCAAAAGATTCAACAACAGCCTGGAGAAAAAAGGGAAGCAGCAAAGATTTTAAAATGGAGGTCAGGCAGGCTTTATAAGGAAAACCTTGTCCTGTCCAGGCAGATTTCCGGTAAAGCGCTTAGGGGTGTTGTAAAAGAGGAATCAACACTTTTTCAGAAAAGAGGATTTTTATTCGAATCTGGTAAACGAACCTATCTTTTGGATGTTGCGGGGCTAACCGAAAACAGGCTTCGCAAGGGCGATGCTATTTTAGTTGAGGTAGATGTAGCGGGGGTCAGCAATAAAAGCGATTACGTGGTGTTGTCCCCGGGAAAGATTACCAGAAACGGGGAGACTGTTTTTCTGAAGAAAAAAACTTTGCCCGCGCCATTTTTATACGAGGCAAATAAAGTTCGGTTCACCGATGGGGTGATTACAGCAGTAAATCAAAAAGTGGGCGGTGATAAGGAGTTAGCTATAGAAGCCAATGGCTATACGTTCAAACTGGAACTCCGAGCGGATCAGGTGCTAAAAGAAAGCAGGGTGAGCCTGGTAAAAGGAGACCAGATCAGGCTGCGTTTTGTTCATGAGCTGAAGACGGGGGACAAATCTTATTTCATTAAGGACTGGGTGGCGATCTCAAAAGATATTAAGTCTTACGGTATGATGAACAGGAATCTTTTTGATCGGTTTTATGAAAAACTACATGAGCGTAGAGCAGCAACTGGAAAATTGATCCAGAAAGAAGTATTAACCCTTCCTGATTTTCAGGACAAAGGGATAAGGTATTCCGCGCATGATTCTACTAAATACAGCCAGGATAAAAACACGATCTATTTATACGAGCAGGCTTCTGCTCAATCAGGTGATGTGCTGGTAAGCGCAAGTGAGATTGTGATTAATGCCAAGACAAAAACCGGCTGGGCAAAAAATGCGCTTGTACGTAAGTCAGGAGAAACAACAGAAAAATTCTACCCTTCAGCCGAACTAAAGTTTTCGGATGGTTTCCACAAGGGTGCCCAGAAAAAACTGGAGCCTTAAAAAGCTTCTGCCAGACTGATGTAAAAGCCGCTTTGTCTTTTTTCATGGGGCAACTTTTCGCCAACGGCGTAATCCAGGCGGATACTCAATCCTTTTGCGGGGTCAAAAAAGTATCTGCCTCCAGCGCCAAAACTTGGTTTGAAACCCTGCAAAGAAAAGTCCCCGTTTTCGAAAACGCGGCCGGTCCCTGCAAATGCCACCACTCCAAAACGGTTCATAAAACGGTAACGAAGCTCCGCCTGTCCGGTAATCAGGTTCTGGTCACGGAAGCGCCCTCTGTAATAACCCCTCATCATTTCATCATTTCCAAGCTGAGGAAGAAGATAGAAAGGGGTATTGCTGCCTTGTACTGTATGGTAAAAGCCGTTTACACCAAGAACCAGGTGCCTGGCCAGGGGCCAGAAATTGCTAATGGTCACTTTGATCTGGCTCACACTGAAATCGGAGCCAGAGAATAAATTGGGCGCATATTGATAGCTGGCCCGGCCAAAAAAGCCTTTGGTTGGATAATTATTGGAGTTTCTGGTGTCATAGCTTTGAGAAACCCCGATGTACAATACAGAACCACCATCTTTTCCTTTAATGGCCGGATCTGTTGCGAATATTCCATTGCTGCCCCGGTCTGTAAATTTATAGTGTTCAAAACCCAGGGATACACCGGTGTAGGTAAAAGGAATCAGGCTTTTTTCTGCATCAAGCAAAATACGGAATTGGTTTTCAAGTACTTTGTTTTCATTGGTTTGCAGGGTATTGTTGCCCAATCCGTAAAAGTTAAAAGGAATGCGTTTGAACTGCAACTCTTCGATCAGGTGAAATTTGTTTTTGCTGGTGTAGATGTTGCTGCTGAGCTTAACATTGTATTGTTTTTTGGTCGAAAAAGAACTGAGCAGGGAGAAGTTGGAGCTTCTGTTGAGTGTATCCTTTTTGTCCATAAACGTAGAATATAAAGCACCCACTCCAAATTCGAATCCTTTTTCCTGGCTGTAGCCCAATACGGGGATGGGCATAAAGCTGGCTTTGCGTGTAGTGTCAATTTTGTTGGAGAGCAGTTTTTTGATGAGTTTTTTTTGTCCAAAAGAGGTTGCGGCAAGAGATAAAAGCAAGACAAGCAGGAATATATTCTTCATTAAGGCAAATTTGTTTTTACAAGGTATTGTGTTCCAAAAGTAAGGATATTCTGGTATATTGAAGTTAAAAAGCGCAGCCTACAGAATTACTTCAGATTAATGTAGTAGTTTTGTCTTTATTTGACCCCGATATGCAGTCCATTTTTTTTAAGAGCAGGTACACTGTACTGTTCTCCTTTATAGTGGTTTTTTTGATCAGCTCTTTACTGGTCCGTTCTCAACTGCTCCTTTCCTCTTTTGCTAAAACAGAACTCTCTTTTCTAAGTATTCTGAAAATATATGGGATGGGTTTGTTTTTTGACCTTGGGGTATCTTTTTTTATTGTATCCACCTATGCCTTATACCTGTTGCTGCTTCCTCAAAAATGGAATAACTCTGTTTTTAACAGAGTGGCCACGTATGTCTGGGTTTTTCTGGTCATTTTAATTTTTATGTTTTCTTTTTTTGCAGAAATTACCTTCTGGCAGGAATTTGAAAGCAGGTTTAATTTTATTGCGGTTGACTATTTGATTTACACTTATGAAGTGATCAATAACATTAATGAGTCTTATCCTTTACCCATTTTAATTGGAGGGATCCTGCTCCTGACGGCTTTCATTATGTATATTTTTTACAGGAAAAAGGTTTTTAGTAAAAGTTTTGAATCCCGTACCCCATTTGTAAAAAGGCTGATCATTTCAGGTTCTATAATTTTGCTGGCCTTTGGATATGGTATGCTGGTGAACAACAGTCTGGCAGAGGGCTCTTCAAACCGTTATGAAAATGAACTTTCCAAAGCGGGGGTATATTCTTTTTTTGCAGCCTTTAAAAACAATGAGCTGAATTATAATGATTTTTATTCGCTGATCGGAAAAAAGGAAGCCTACGCGATTGTCAGAAAGGACTTGAAAGAACAGGGGAGTACTTACCTCTCTGAAGGAAATTCCATCAGGCGTAAAATTTTAAACGGTGGACAGGCCGAAAAACCGAATGTGATCATGATTACCGTGGAAAGCCTTAGTGCGGAATTCCTGGGCCGTTTTGGCAGTACATCAAAATTAACCCCGGTACTGGACTCTCTGGCTGCGACAAATGTGCTTTTTACCAATATGTTTGCCACCGGGACCCGGACCGTAAGGGGAATGGAGGCTTTGTCTTTATGTGTTCCTCCTACACCGGGAAGCAGTATTGTAAGACGCCCTAATAATGGAGAGCTCACCACTGTTGGGCACATTTTTGAGCAGGCTGGTTACAGCAGAACTTTTTTTTACGGCGGAGACGGTTACTTTGACAATATGAACCAGTATTTTGGAAGTAATGGGTTTGATATTGTAGACCGGGGCAAAAAAGTCATGGTGGGGGAAACTTATAAAACAAAAAGGACCATCATTACAGATGAACAGGTGCATTTTGAAAATGCCTGGGGTATTAGTGATGAAGATCTTTATGATGCGGTGATCCGGGGCTCAGACCTGGACTATAAAGCCGGAAAGCCTTTTTACAGTTTTGTCATGACGACTTCTAATCATCGTCCTTTTACTTATCCTGCAGGTAAAATTAATATTCCCTCCGGGAGCGGCCGGGATGGTGCGGTCCGTTATACGGATTATGCAATAGGTGAATTCCTTAAAAAGATCAGGCAAAAACCATGGTTCAGCAATACCGTCATTATTATTGTGGCCGATCATTGTGCAAGCAGCGCCGGTAAAAATGAAATAGACATTAGTAAATACCACATCCCCTGCATGATCCTGAACCTGAAAAATGTTCCTGCAAAAACCATCGAAGAAACCTGCTCCCAGATTGACCTGTACCCGACTTTGTTTAAACTGATGGGCTGGGATTACGAAAGCAATTTATATGGTAAGGATGTTCTGGATGCGGGTTATGTGCCGAGAATTGTTTTGGGCACTTATCAAAAACTGGCTTATATGAAAAAAGACAGCCTGGTAATCCTGGGCCCTCAGCAGAAAACAGAAACCTTTTTATACAACCGCGACAAAAACGAACAGGTTCCGGCTAAATTTTCAGGACCCGTGGTAAAAGAGGCCATCGCGAATTACCAGACGGCTTATGACCTGTTTAAAAACGGCGGTCTGCACTGGTAACGATCAGTTTATTAAGCTTATGAAGCTATTACTTATTGAAGATGAACCCGGCCTGAGAGAAAGTATTATCAGTTACTTTATTGAAGAAGGTAATATTTGTGAAGCTGCAGCAAGCTACAGTACCGCTATGGAGAAAATCCATATGTATCGCTATGACTGCATTTTACTGGACCTTAACCTGCCCGACGGAGAGGGGATGAATGTTTTAAAAGAGCTAAAAAAAACAAATAAAACCGATGGCGTACTGATCATTTCGGCAAGGCATGACCTGGATGATAAACTACAGGGGCTGAATCTGGGGGCGGATGATTATCTGGTCAAACCATTTCATTTAAGTGAGCTGAAGGCAAGGGTGACCGCCATTGTAAGAAGAAAGCATTTTGACGGGAACAACTGGATCATTTTTAACGAAATTAAAATTGATACCTCTTCTATGAAAACCAGTGTTGGGGAGCAGGCTTTAAATTTAACCAGGAAAGAATATGACCTGCTGATTTACTTTATTGCCAACAGGGGAAAGGTTGTGACAAAAAATGCAATTGCAGAGCATTTATGGGGAGATGATATTGACCTCGCCGATCATTTTGATTTTATTTACACCCATATAAAAAATTTAAGAAAAAAACTGATGGAGGCCGGCAGTGCAGATTATATCCGGTCGATGTATGGGGTTGGTTATAAATTTGAGGGCGGGGAAGCTAAGGTCTGAGTCCTTAATTTAGGATGTTTTAATAATATTTGTCTATTTTTGCGCTTTATTTAAAAAACAAAATGAGCACAAGAGGACCAATATCGAAATTTATGGAGAGCAATTATCTCCACTTCAATGCTGCAGCCATGATGGATGCTGCCAAAGGATATGAAACCCATTTAGATGAGGGCGGTAAAATGATGATTACCCTGGCTGGTGCAATGAGTACAGCAGAATTGGGTATTTCACTGGCCGAGATGATCCGTCAGGATAAAGTTTCTATCATTTCATGTACTGGTGCGAATCTTGAAGAGGACATCATGAACCTTGTTGCGCATTCACACTATAAAAGGGTTCCCAACTACCGTGACCTGAGCCCTCAGGATGAATGGGACTTGCTGGAAAATCATTATAACCGTGTTACAGATACTTGTATCCCGGAGGAAGAAGCTTTCCGCAGACTGCAAAAACACATTCATAAAATCTGGAAAGATGCAGACCAGAGCGGCGAACGTTATTTCCCTCATGAGTTTATGTATAAAATGCTGTTGAGCGGTGACCTGGAGCAGTATTATGAAATTGATCCTAAAAACTCCTGGATGCTTGCTGCAGCAGAAAAAAATCTGCCAATCGTTGTACCGGGATGGGAGGATTCTACTATGGGTAATATCTTTGCATCTTACGTCATGAAAGGCGAACTTAAAGCCACGACGATGAAAAGTGGTATTGAGTATATGGGCTGGCTTGCGGACTGGTATATTGCCAACAGTTCTGGCAAAGGAATTGGCTTTTTTCAGATTGGCGGAGGTATTGCCGGTGACTTTCCAATTTGCGTGGTTCCGATGCTTTATCAGGACATGGAAATGGAAAATATTCCTTTCTGGAGCTATTTCTGCCAGATTTCTGATTCGACTACCTCTTACGGATCTTATTCAGGAGCAGTTCCAAATGAAAAAATTACCTGGGGTAAACTGGACATCCATACACCGAAATTTATTGTGGAATCTGATGCAACCATTGTGGCTCCTTTAATTTTTGCGTGGATATTAAAAATGTAAATTTATATTCCAAATCTTGCTTCAAGAATTTGGGTTCGGGAAAATCAGCAAATCTTAAAAAGTTGCTGATTTTCTTCGTTTAGGGCGTCTCAGGCAATAATTTAGAATGATTATAAATTGTATTTCCTGTCATTTATTTGTCATTGATAACTTAATAAACTTTACTTTTGTTCACGTTTTTAATGGTTAGACGAAGTTTAAACATTGATTACAACTGTAAGTTTTTTAAAAAATTGTATAAAATACTCATTATGAGGAATATCTCATTGATCATTAGAAGAGTTTGGAAGTCGGCATTCATGTTTACGGCTCTATCTGTTTTAATCGTTTCTGGTACACAAGCACAGGATGCAGCTGAAGGAAGGAAGATTTTCAAAGAAAAATGTACTTCTTGTCACTCGCTGGACCGTGATATGACCGGTCCTGCTTTACAGAAGATAGTGCCAACCAAAAGTGAGGCATTCCTGTTAAAGTGGATTAACAATGCTCCTGCATTTATTGCATCCGGAGACAAAGAAGCTGTAGAGGCTTCAAAATTTAATCCTAATGCAGAGATGACTGCATTCCCTTCTTTAACCCCGGAGCAAATTAAAAGCATCCTGGCTTATGTTAAAGTAGGTGAACCTAAAAAAGAAGGAGAAAAAGCTGGTGCAGCTGTTCAGGAAGAAGTTTCAGGCTTCTCTCTTGCAGGTGTGGTTGCGGTAATCCTGATTTCCATCGTTGTATTGGTGGTGTTGGGTCGTGCCATTAAAATGCTGGAGCGTCTGATCCTTCAGAAACAAGGTGTCGAAATCGTGGAAGAAGAGAAAGTTTCTCTTGTTGCAGGTATTGGTGGTTTGTTTAAAAATAAAAAATTCGTATTCTTTTTCATCCTGTGTCTGGTCATTACCTTAGGTTCCTTCGGATGGATGGGCATGTGGGAGACAGGTGTTCATACAGGCTATCAGCCGGTTCAGCCAATTAAATTCTCTCACGAGCTGCATGCGGGAACCAATCAGATTGATTGTCAGTACTGTCACTCTGGTGCGTTTAAATCTAAAAATGCATCTATACCCTCTCTTAACGTTTGTATGAACTGTCACAAGCAGGTTCAGGCAAGGGACAGTCATGATGGAAACATCTCTCCTGAAATCCAGAAGATCTATAATGCTTTAGGATATGATGCCGATAAAATGACTTATGACAAGTCTAAGGAAAAACCTGTTGAATGGGTTCGTGTACATAACCTTCCGGATTTTGCATATTTCAATCACTCTCAGCACGTCGTGGTTGCAGAGAAAGCCATCCGTAAAGAAAAAGGACTGAAACCAAATGAACCAGTTTGTTTTGCTTGCCATGGTCCGGTAAATACAATGGAAGAAATTTATCAGTATTCTCCTTTAACCATGAAATGGTGTATCAATTGTCATAAAGCCGCTGAAATCAATGGCAAAGACAATGCTTTCTACACCAAAATCATTGAGGCCCATGAGAAAATCAAAAAAGGCGAAAAAATTACGCCTGCGGCCCTTGGAGGTTTAGAGTGCGGTAAGTGTCACTATTAAGAGAGTTAGAGTTTAGTAAAGAAAGAACGTTCGATAAACAGTAATAAAGCTTAAATGGAAAGCAATAAAAAATACTGGAAAGGCTTAGAGGAGTATAAAAACACCCCGGATTTTGTTGAAAACAACAAAAACGAATTTGCGGAGCCGCTTCCAATAGAAGATGTTTTAAATGAAGCGGGATTAAGTACCGTAACCCCGCGCCGCGACTTTTTAAAGGCGCTTGGTTTTGGATTAGGTGCAGTAACCCTGGCGGCTTGTCAGCCAACACCTGTTCATAAATCAATTCCTTATTTGATTAAGCCGGAAGAAGTTGTTCCGGGTATCCCTAATTATTACGTGTCTTCTTTTAACGGACAGAGTGTTTTAGTTAAAACCAGAGAAGGAAGACCTATTAAAATTGAACCAAACCCGAATGCGGGCGAGTTTAACTGCGGAACAGACGCACAGGCACAGGCTTCAGTACTGGACCTGTATGATGTTTCCAAACTTAAAGCTCCGGTTTTAAAAGAAAATGAAAAAGCGACCTGGGCAGAAATTGACGCTTTTGTAAAAGGAGAGTTAAATAAAGTTCAGGCTTCCGGTAAAAAGATCCGTATCGTATCTTCTTCTGTAAACAGTCCTTCAACAAAAAATGTTGTGGCCGACTTTACAACTGCTTATCCGAACACCAAACACATCCAGTATGATGCGGTGTCTTATACAGGAATCATCAAAGCCAATGAAAACAGCTTTGGTAAAGCGGTTCTTCCAAAATACAATTTCGACAAAGCAGACCTGATTGTAAGTTTTGGTGCTGATTTCCTGGGTACCTGGATCAGCGGTGAAGAATTTACATCTCAGTACATTTCCAATAGAAATTATAAAACCCTTGCAAAAGGTAAAATGTCACGTCACTTCCAGTTTGAATCTGGTATGAGTTTGACCGGAACAAATGCAGATACGCGTTTACCGATTAAATTATCAGAACAAGGACCTGCACTGATTACCTTATATAATGCAATTACCGGTTCTGCTTTGCCTGGAGGCGCGTTGCCAAACAATACCAGCGCAGATAAAGCGATAAAGCTGGTTGCAAAGGAATTGTTAATGAACAAAGGCAAATCCCTGGTGGTTTGTGGTTCAAATGATGTTTCTACACAAATTCTGGTCAATGCGATCAACGCTGCAATTGGAAGTTACGGTACGACTATTGACCTTGACAATCCTTGCAAACGTTATTCTGGTAACGATGCCGAATTTGCAGAGCTGATCAATGAAATGAACAGGGGCGAAGTTGCCGCTGTATTCTTCCTGGACAGTAACCCTGCTTATGATGCAACCAATGCCAAAGCATTTACAGATGCATTAAATAAAGTTGGCCTGAAGGTATCTTTCTCTGACCGTAAGGATGAAACTTCCAGTTTGTGTAACGTGATTGCCATCAATCACAATTACCTGGAAGCATGGGGCGATGCCAATGCATACGAAGGTTATTACTCGGTCGTGCAGCCAACGATTAACCCGGTATTTAATTCCCGTCAGGCGGAGCAGAGCTTATTGGTCTGGTCTAATGCACCTGTTCAGGATTACTATCAGTATGTGCGCAACAACTGGGAGAAAAATATTCTTCCTGCTTTGGGCAAAACCTGGAATGAATTGCTTCAGACAGGTGTTTTTGCAGCGAATGCGAAAACAGCCGGATCATACAGCTTTAGCCAGTCGCTTGCTGCAGTTGCACAATCTATACAAAACAACAGCAAGGCGCTTGCAAAAGACATCGAGCTGCAGGTTTACGAAAGTATCCCGATGCGTGATGGTAAACATGCCAATAACGCCTTCCTGCAGGAATTACCTGATCCTGTGTCTAAAGTAACCTGGGACAATTATATTGCCCTGGCACCTAAGTTTGCACAGACTTTAGGCTTTAAAGAATTTGATGTAGTGTCTGTTAAAGGCGCTAATGGTTACACGATAGAGCTTCCTGTATTAATTCAGCCGGGACAAGCCGTGGGTACAGCTTCTATTGCATTGGGTTACGGGCGTAGCAAAGTGGGTAAAGCAGGAGATAACGTAGGTAAAAATGCATTCCCGTTTGTAACTTTTGCAAATGGTACCTTGCAGTATGCCACTACAGTAACCTTGTCTAAAACAGGTTCTACCTATGAACTTGCACAAACACAAACACACTATTCATTTGAAGGAAGAAACATCATCAGAGAAGCAACCTTTAAAGAATATGTAAAAGATCCGGCTGCTGGTTCAGGTAACCACGGTGCAAAACATAAATCTTACGATTTATGGGATAAATACGAAAAACCAGGAAACAACTGGGTAATGGCAATTGACCTGAACGCTTGTACAGGTTGTGGTTCTTGTATCGTTGCCTGTAACGTGGAAAACAACATTCCTGTTGTAGGACGTGACGAGGTACGCAGAAGAAGAGAAATGCACTGGATCCGTATTGACCGTTACTACAGCTTTGAAGAAGAAGGCAAGAAAAACGTAACAGAAGAGAAAGAGATTGCACACATGGAGAATATGGACAGGGTTTCTGTCGTTCACCAGCCAATGCTTTGTCAGCACTGTGATCATGCGCCTTGTGAAACGGTATGTCCTGTACTGGCTACTGTACACTCTTCAGATGGTTTAAACCATATGGCTTATAACCGTTGTGTTGGAACACGTTATTGCGCGAACAACTGTCCGTACAAAGTACGTCGTTTCAACTGGTTCAATTACTGGAATGATTCCCGTTTTGACAACTACCTGAACAATGAGTTTACTCAGTTGGTGTTAAACCCTGACGTAACCACCCGTTCAAGAGGGGTTATGGAGAAATGCTCGATGTGTATCCAGCGTATACAGGCTGGTAAGCTGACTGCGAAAATGGAGAAACGTCCTTTAAAAGACGGAGATATTAAAATGGCATGTCAGGAAGCATGTTCTGCAAATGCAATCATCTTTGGTGATGGTAACGATCCGGAATCGGAAGTATCCAAAGCATTGCGCAGTGAACGTACTTACTACGTTCTGGAAGAACTTAACGTACAACCAGGCGTTGGATATATGACAAAAATTAGAAATACAGATACAGTACAGGCGTAAGCTGATATTAAAGAAAATATATTATGTCAGGACATAACGAATCAATATTAAGAGAACCATTAATCACCGGACAAAATATCACGTATGCAAAAATTACGGACGATATTTTAACCCCGGTAGAGAATAAGCCCAACAGGGCATGGTGGATAGGCTTCATCGTTGCATTAATGGGTGCTACACTTTGGGTGGTAGCGGTGAGCTATACCTTTTGGAATGGTATCGGTGCATGGGGATTAAACAAAACAGTGGGCTGGGCCTGGGACATCACCGGTTTCGTATGGTGGGTTGGTATTGGTCACGCAGGAACGCTGATTTCAGCGGTACTGTTGCTTTTCCGTCAGAACTGGAGAAACTCCATTAACCGTTCAGCTGAGGCGATGACCATTTTTGCGGTAATCTGTGCTGCGACCTATGTTGTGTCACACATGGGTAGACCGTGGCTAGCTTACTGGGTACTTCCATTACCAAATCAGTTCGGATCATTATGGGTAAACTTTAACTCTCCGCTGGTTTGGGATATGTTTGCAATCTCCACTTACTTTTCTGTATCCCTTTTATTCTGGTATACAGGTTTATTGCCTGATATTGCAACCATCCGTGACCGTGCAGTAGGTTTAAAAAGGAAAATATATACGGTGTTGTCTTTTGGCTGGACCGGAAATGTAAAAACCTGGCAGCGTTTTGAGGCCGTATCTCTGATCCTTGCAGGTATTTCAACACCTCTGGTACTTTCTGTACACACGATTGTATCCATGGACTTTGCAACATCCGTTATTCCAGGATGGCATACGACGATCTTCCCTCCATATTTTGTGGCCGGGGCGATTTTCTCAGGCTTTGCAATGGTATTAACTTTATTACTGGTTGCCCGTAAGGTACTGGGCCTTGAAAACTACATCACCATGTTCCATATTGAATCGATGAACAAAATCATCATTCTAACCGGATCGATTGTAGGTGTGGCTTATTTAACGGAGTTTTTCATCGCCTGGTATTCAGGTTCTGAATATGAACAATACGCTTTCATCAACCGTTCTACCGGTCCTTACTGGTGGGCATACTGGATGATGATGACTTGTAACGTAATCTCTCCACAGTTGTTGTGGTTCAAGAAAATCCGTACCAGCATTCCTGCAACCTGGATTCTTTCTATTGTGGTAAACATCGGTATGTGGTTTGAGCGTTTTGTAATCATTGTAACTTCTTTACACCGTGATTATATTCCTTCGAGCTGGGCAATGTTTTATCCAACCTGGGTAGACGTCGGTGTGTTCGTAGGATCAATCGGAGTATTCTTTACCTTGTTCCTGTTGTTTTTACGTGTTCTTCCATCTATTGCAATTGCTGAGGTTAAATTGTTATTGAAGAGCGCCAGTGAGCAGGCTAAATTGGAACAGATTAAAGATGGCCATTTAGATAAGGAACAAGTTAGGGAGTATGTCGAGTCCTTAGAGAAATTCGATAGTGTTAAACAAGAAGAATACGCAAAAATATAACAATGAGTAATATCAAATATATATTAGGCAGTTTTGGCGATCCTGACGAAATGATGCATGGCATCGAAAAATTGCAGGAGAATAATATTAAGATACACGATGTATATACCCCAATGCCAATACATGGTATTGAAGCAAAATTGGGCGTGAAACGTTCAAGACTGGATATCGCAGCATTTTGCTTTGGTATTACAGGAACGATGACCATGCTTTCTTTTGTATACTATGCCGCTGTATTGGACTGGCCGGTAAACATAGGTGGTAAACCTCATTTTGCATTGCCGGATTTTATTCCGATTACTTTTGAGTTGACCATATTGTTCTGTGCGTTCGGATTGGTAGGTTCCTACTATGCTTCAACACATTTGTTCCCGGGAAGGGCACCAAGGGTAATGGACCTTCGTGCAACTGATGACAGGTTTATTATAGCTATTGATGCTAAAGAGAATGCTGAACACAGCAAAATAGATGGTTTATTAAAAGAGGCAGGTGCCTTAGAGATAAAATATAATGAAAGGAAGTATATTAGCTATGAATAAGACTGGAATAGTATATGTAGCATTTTTTGCATTAACTGTAGCTGTGTCTCTTTCATCATGCAGAGATAAAAGGAGTACGGGCTTGGAGTATGCACGGAACATGTATGATCCTATTGCTTACAATCCGGATCAACCAAATAAAAACTTTGCCAACGGGCAGACGGCACAAACTCCTCCTCCAAATACAGATCCTGTAGGTTTTGTAAAGTACGAGTATGCCAATACAAAGGAAGGATATGAGGCAGCAGGTAAAAACCTGGTTAACCCGCTTCCTTTAACCGAGCAAAACCTGTTGCAGGGAAAACATTATTTTACGGTATTCTGTGCACCTTGTCATGGTGATAAAGGAGACGGAAAAGGACATTTGGTACAGATTGAGAAATTTACAGGTGTACCAGCCTATCATGGTGATGCAGCTTCTTCAAGAGGCGGTATGATGAAGGACCTGACTGCCGGAAAAATTTATCATACCATTATGTATGGTTTAAATAACATGGGCTCGCATGCCTCTCAATTGTCTCCTAAAGAGAGATGGGAAGTGGTGATGTACGTTCAAAAATTACAAAAAATACAATAGAAAAGCAAGAATAAATGGGAACTCATAATTATAATTTAACTGAGCAGTTTGAGTTTACAGGAAAAGCAAAAAACCTGAGCATCGCAGCCATCGTTATTGGTATTGCTGCAATCGCTTATGGTTTCTCTGATCATGAACTTCATGAAAGGACTTTTGCAAACCTGTTACTAATGGGATATTACTTTGCATGCGTATGTATGTCGGGTGCATTCTTTCTAGCGGTTCAATTTGTTGCACAGGCAGGATGGTCTGCCTCTATTTTACGCGTACCACAGGCAATGGCGAAAACGCTGCCAATTGCTTCTGTAATTTTAATTGCTATTGTTGGTGCCGGTTTATATTCACATAACTTATACCACCACTGGAATGCGCCAGGTTTAACAGATCCCAGCAGTCCGGAATATGATAAAATCATAGAAGGTAAATCTCCTTTCCTGAATGTACCGTTCTTTATGGCACGTCAGTTGATTTTCCTTGGGGTTTACAGCTTTTTTGCTGTTCTGTTATCCAAATTATCTGCTCATGAGGATTTGGAAGGCGGATTAAATTCTTACAGGAAAAGCTTTAAATATTCTTGTGTATTCCTGGTTATCTATGGTTTTACAACGCCTGTTTTCGCTTTCGATACCGTAATGTCATTAGAGGCACACTGGTTTTCGACCATGTTTGGATGGTATAACTTCGCAGCCATGTGGGTAAGCAGTTTGGCAACTATTGCTATTATCCTGATTCTTTTAAAGAAAGCGGGTTATATGTCATGGGTAAACAACAGCCACCTGCACAACTTAGGTCAGTTCATTTTTGGTTTTTCCATCTTCTGGACTTATGTTTGGTTTGCACAGTTCCTGTTGATTTATTATGCAAACATGCCAGAGGAAACTGTATACTTTTACAAACGCTTTGAGTTCTATAAATTCTGGTTCTACCTGAACCTGACCTTGAACTTCCTTGCTCCGGTATTGCTTTTAATGGACCGTGACAATAAAAGAAGTGAAAACACTTTATTGATCGTTTCCATTCTGGTTTTAATTGGTCACTGGGTAGATTACTACCAAATGATTATGCCAGGAACGGTTGCTGAACATAATGGATTTGGATTTATAGAAATCGGAACTGCTGTAGGTTTTGTAGGATTGTTTACTTTTACAGTATTAACCGCATTAAGTAAAAAACCGTTGGTTGCAAAAAACCACCCGTTTTTACAGGAGAGTTTGAACCACCATTTGTAATGAATGGTTGTATATAGTATATAGATTAACAGATAATAGAAGTACAGCGTACTACTTTTAAGAAAATGAGTTTAAGAAAATTTATAAGTAATAAAACAATGGCGGTCTTAGCAGTGATGGTTACTGCATTTGCAAACACCAGCGCATTTGCTCAGGAAGCTGCTGCCGGTGCCGCCGCCGCAGCTCCAGCCAAACCGGTAGATATGGGGCCGATTTATAAATCGGTGATCTTCTATGCGATGCTCTTCTTGTTGTTGTGTTTATTCATAGCAATAGTTGGAAAAGCACTTCGGGTATATGAACTGACCCGTGAAGCACAAGGCAAATCTACAGGTATCAACTGGAATGCAGTGAACGGAAGCTTGTTCGCCCTGTTCCTGATTGTAGGTCTTTATGGCGTATATTGGGAATATACTGTACATGGTAACATGCTTTTACCACAGGCAGCTTCAGAACATGGGGAA
Organism: Pedobacter nutrimenti; assembly: GCF_003208655.1. Classification (GTDB taxonomy): domain Bacteria; phylum Bacteroidota; class Bacteroidia; order Sphingobacteriales; family Sphingobacteriaceae; genus Pedobacter; species Pedobacter nutrimenti. The sequence goes on from NZ_QKLU01000002.1 coordinate 716,388, forward strand.
AAGATCGACCAGATGTTTAACATTACATTGATCATTACAACCATCGTTTTTATTCTTACACACATTATACTTTTTACTTTCACTTACTTCTACAAAAGTTCAGGTAAAAGAAAAGCATATTATTATCCGCACAACAATACCCTGGAAAAAATCTGGACATTTATACCTGCCCTTGTTTTAACGGTACTGGTACTGATGGGCTTTTTAACCTGGAGATCTATTTTCTATAAAGTGGAAGATCCAAACAACAAACCATTGAACATAGAAATTACTTCTCAGCAGTTTGCCTGGACCATACGTTATCCAGGAAAAGATGGTGTTGTGGGTCGTAAAAACTTTAAACTCATTACAGGTATTAACGGTCTGGGGATGGATTTTAAAGACAAGAACAATTTAGACGACCAGTCTGCTGATGAATTGGTGATTCCTGTAAACAAACCGGTTAAACTGATTTTAACCAGTAAAGATGTTCTGCATAGTTTTTATATGCCGCATTTCAGGGTTCAGTTGAACACTGTACCAGGTATGGCTTCTTATTTTGAGTTTACTCCAACCATTACTACTGCAGATATGCAGGTAAAAACAAATGATCCTGCATTCAAATATTTGTTCTATTGTTCAAAAATCTGTGGATCTGGACACTATAACATGCAGAAAACGGTAAGGGTTGTATCTCAACAGGAATATGATGCATGGATTGCAAAACAGCCTACCTTTATAAATAATGATTTAAGGAAGCAATTTAATTTGCCTGTTGTGGCAGAGCCTGCTAAAGGTACTGCGGATGCAGCAGAGACAGCAAAGGATACCGCTGCTGTAAAAACAAATCAATTGGCTTTAAAAAAATAATAATACTGGAATAGAGCATTATGTCAACGATAACATTACACGACACACATAACCACGATGACCACGCACATGGTCATCACAAGGAAACCTTTTTAACGAAATATGTCTTTAGCCAGGATCACAAAATGATCGCTAAGCAGTTTTTGATCACAGGTATCATCATGGCTGTTATTGCCATGGGCCTGTCGATTTTATTTCGTCTTCAACTGGCCTGGCCTGATAAAAGTTTCCCTATTTTAGAAACCTTTTTGGGTAAATGGGCTGAAGGTGGCAGGATCAGACCGGATTTTTATCTGGCATTGGTAACCATACACGGTACCATTATGGTATTCTTTGTATTAACCGCTGGTTTGAGTGGTACTTTCAGTAACTTACTGATCCCTTTACAGATCGGAGCAAGGGATATGGCTTCTCCATTCCTGAACATGCTTTCTTACTGGTTCTTCTTTAGTGCCTGTGTGATCATGATGGGATCGTTTTTTATTCAGACTGGTCCGGCAAGTGCGGGCTGGACGGTATATCCGCCTTTATCTGCATTGCCAAAAGCTATTGACGGCTCTGGTTTGGGTATGACCATGTGGTTAATCAGTATGATCCTTTTTGTTGCTTCTTCGCTTATGGGAGGTATCAATTATGTATCAACTGTATTGAACATGCGTACAAAAGGTATGGACCTTTGGAAAATGCCTTTGACCATCTGGGCCTTCTTTTTAACCGCCATTTTGGGTATCTTATCTTTCCCTGTACTGGTTGCAGGTGTGGTATTGTTAATTTTTGACAGAAGTTTTGGTACAAGTTTTTATTTGTCGGATATCGTCATCGGTACGCAGGTACTTCCAAACGAAGGTGGTTCACCTATTTTATGGCAGCATTTATTCTGGTTCCTTGGTCACCCTGAGGTATATATTGTAATTATGCCTGCTTTGGGTATTTCTTCTGAAGTCATTTCGGTAAATGCCAGAAAACCAATTTTCGGTTACCATGCCATGGTTTACTCTTTGATCGGTATCACAATCCTGTCCTTTATCGTATGGGGTCACCACATGTTTGTAACGGGTATGAATCCTTTACTGGGTGGTGTGTTTATGATCACAACCTTAATTATTGCGGTACCTTCAGCAGTAAAAACATTTAACTATCTGGCTACTTTGTGGAGAGGAAATATCCGCTTTACTCCAGCTATGTTGTTTGCAATCGGATTGGTATCCTTCTTTATTTCAGGTGGTTTAACCGGTATTTTCCTTGGAAATGCTTCTCTGGATATCAACTTACACGATACTTATTTTGTAGTAGCCCACTTCCACCTGGTTATGGGATCGGCGGCCATTTTTGGTATGCTTGCAGGGGTTTATCACTGGTTCCCTAAAATGTTTGGCAGAATGATGAATGATAAATTGGCTTATCTTCATTTCTGGGTAACTTTTGTATGTGCTTACCTGGTATTTTTCCCGCTGCACTTTTTAGGTCTGGACGGTGTACCACGTCGTTACTATGCATTTACTGAATTTGAATTTATGCAAAAATGGGTTACAGTAAACGTTTTTGTTACCTGGGCAGCAATCGTTGCAGCTTTAGCACAAGTGGCTTTCCTGTTTAACTTTTTCTATTCTATTTTTAAAGGTAAAAAAGCACCACAAAACCCTTGGGAATCCAATACATTGGAGTGGACTACACCTGTGGAACACCTGCATGGAAACTGGCCTGGTGAAATTCCAACAGTGTACCGTTGGCCATATGATTACAGCAAACCTGGTGCTGAAGAAGATTTCATCCCTCAGACAGTGCCTTTCTCTAAAACAATGAGTTCTAATATGCCGCACGATTTCGAAGGAAATGCGGAATCTGAACGCATTCAGAACGAATGGAATTTAAAGCAGCAAAAATTAGAAGACGCTAAGCAAGACTAAAATCAGTCTTAAATTATACTAAGGGGTATCTGCAGTGAGTAAATACTTACAACAGATACCCTTTTTTTAAATAGAATTCAATGATTCCAACTTCCGAAGCAAGATTCATCAGACTTAATTTAATCACAGTAATTGTAACATTATTGCTGATTCTGGCTGGTGGTATCGTGCGCAGTACCGGATCAGGAATGGGCTGTCCGGACTGGCCTAAATGTTTCGACCAATATGTGCCCCCGACTTCTGTCGATCAGCTTCCAGCCAATTATAAAGAGAAGTATGTTGCAAAAAGGGTTCAAAAGAATGAGCGTTTTGCAAAGACACTGGATAAATTGGGCAGAAAGGACCTGGCCGACAGCATCAGGCATGATGTTTCTATATTACAACCAGAGACGTTTAACGCAGCAAACACCTGGACGGAATATATAAACCGTTTAATGGGTGCCTTAACAGGTTTTCTTTTGATTGGGCTGGCTATTCTGGCCTGGACATTCAGAAAAAAAGCAAGCAGATTGTTCTGGTTAAGTATACTGAATTTAGTCGTCGTGGTTTTTCAGGCCTGGCTTGGCTCTATTGTGGTTTCCACGAATTTACTTCAATGGGTGGTTACGGTACATATGCTCCTGGCCTTGGTGATGCTGGCTATTTTAGTGTATACCTATAATTATGCGAAGCAATTGCACCAGGAGGAAATGACCATCATTTCAAAAACTGCGGGTTTGAAGTTGCTTATTCTGGCAGCGGTTGTGGTGAGTATTATTCAAATTGTGGTTGGAACAGAGGTGCGGGAAGCAGTAGACATGATCTCTAAAAAACTTTTGTATAATGACAGGGCAAGCTGGGTGGAAAGGGTTGGTGCAATTTTCTCTTACCACCGGGACCTGGCCATCCTGGTCGCGGTATTGAACGTGTTTATTTACAAAATCGTAATGGACAAGTTCGGAGGGAAGGCGACTGAACTCCGGGTCGGTAATTCAATTGTAATTGTTTTAATTGTCCAGGTATTAAGCGGTATTTTATTGTCTAACTTTGCCCTCCCGCCTTATGCACAGGCGATACATATATTGTTCTCAACAACCTTGTTTACCCTTCAGTTTTATCTTTATCTGCTGGTGTACAGGACAAATACATATAAACAGTAATTAAACTATATACATTGAAACAGTTTTTATCCGATTTCTCAAAATTAATTAAGTTCAGGCTAACCTTTCTGGTGGTGTTCTCGGCTTCTATTACTTTTTTGATGGGATCAAAAATGCAGGTGTACCGCGGAAGTATTCCGGGAATAGACTGGATGAACTGGCTGATCCTGATTGCCGGTGGTTTTTTTGTAACGGGTGCTGCAAATTGTTTTAATGAGATTATTGAAAAAGATCTGGATAAGTTAATGACCAGGACTAAAGACCGTCCTATGCCTGCAGGTAGAATGACCACAGGACAGGGACTGGTTTCAGGTTTGGTTATGGGGATGCTCGGCACCTGGTTATTGGGTAAATTGAACCTGGAAACCGGAATATTGTCGGTGTTTTCAATTTTATTATATGCCTTTGCTTATACCCCTTTGAAAAGAAAATCCCCAATTGCGGTTTTTGTAGGTGCCATACCAGGTGCATTGCCTCCATTAATCGGGTATTTGGCTGCATTGGGCCATACGACTACTTTTTTTGCCGCTGACTATGAGATTGCAGTCATTTTATTTTTAGTCCAATTTGTTTGGCAGTTTCCTCATTTCTGGTCTATCGCCTGGGTTTTAGACGATGATTATAAAAAAGCGGGTTTCCGTTTGCTGCCAACCACCCAAAGGGACAAGACCAGCGCGCTGATTACTTTTCTGAGTACAGTCGTTTTAATACCGGTAAGTTTACTGCCGACCTTTTATGGCTTTGGCGGTTATTATATAGCAGGAGTTTCTTTAATTGCGGGTTTGGTTTTTGCCTGGTTAGCTTTTAAACTGTTGCTCAACAGGGATCTGGCCAGTGCACGTAAGGTAATGTTTTGTTCATTCTTTTACCTGCCTTTGGTACAGCTTGTTTTATTGTTCGATTTTTTAACTAAATAATTATTCAAATGGTTCATACCTTAAAGGAAGAAGATTTAAATACAGGTACCCGGGCAAAGAAATTTATTGTCTGGTTATTTGTGGTGTCTTCTACGATTATGTTTGGCGGCTGGACAAGTTATTATATTGTTTTTGCAGCGTCTAAGGGAAAAGGACACGGATTGGTTCTGCCAGATGTGTTTATGTACAGCACAGCTGTATTGATCTGCAGCAGCATTTGTCTTTTCCTTGCTTCCAGGGCACTTAGAAACGGGGACCAGATAAAGCAAAAAGCCTTTTTAGGACTAACGTTATTGCTTGGATTGACTTTTGGTTACCTTCAGTTTGATGCCTGGTCCAGTTTATACCATAGCGGGGCTGTACTGGTTAATAATAATGCGGCAATTTCTTTAATCTATGTGGTTTCAGGAATGCACCTGTTGCACATTTTAGCAGGACTTTGCCTGATTGGATATACCTTTTATGGGGCAAGTTCCAATGTGTCTGAAGACAGACAGCGTTTCAGGATGGAAGTGTCCTCAATATTTTGGCATTTTATAGATATATTATGGATATATCTGTATGTTTTTTTACTTTTGAACAGTTAGACTTTTTAACAAACTATTACAATTTTTAAAATGGATTCATTATCACAATTAGATCAGGTAAAAACTACTGCGTGGAGCGGCGGCCGTTCACCATGGTCCGTAGAGTATGGAAAAATAATGATGTGGTTTTTCTTGCTATCAGATGCATTTACATTCTCCTCATTATTGGTATACTATGGTGCACAGCGTTTTACTAAATTTGCATGGCCTGATCCTGATTTGGTGTTTCAGTCTATACCAGGTATCAAAGACAGCGGTGCTCCCCTTGTTTTCGTAGGTTTAATGACCTTTATCCTGATTATGAGTTCTGTAACCATGGTTTTAGCCGTAGAAGCAGGGCACAGAAGAGCAAAAAAAGAAGTTATTGGCTGGATGATTGCAACCATTATCGGTGGGTTTATGTTTTTGGGTTGCCAAGCTTTGGAGTGGAGCCATTTGCACCATGAAGGTTTCTGGTGGGGAACAATTCCTGGAATTGAAGAACTGAAGCACTTTTTTGATCCTTCGGTAACCAATGAAGCGGCGATGAAAGTTTCAGGACAACAGTTTGCAAACCTATTTTTTACCATTACAGGTTTCCATGGTTTCCACGTATTTTCAGGAGTTCTGATCAACTGTATTATTCTTGGTATGACCATTAACGGTACTTTTGAACGTCGTGGACATTATTTGATGATTGAAAAGGTTGGTTTATACTGGCACTTTGTAGATTTAGTTTGGGTATTTGTATTTACCTTCTTTTATTTAGTTTAACCCTTTTATAACAGAATTATGTCAGAACATCATACACATACAGAAGAGCACGGACATGGCGAACATGCCGCTCTTGACAAGAAAAAAATATGGCAGGTATTTGGTATCCTGCTGGTCATTACAGTCATTGAATTTATCATTGCATTGGTGATTATTCCAAAAGGCTTAATGTCTCAGCATGTAGGTAACTTCGTGTACATTGCATTGACCTTATTAAAAGCATTTTATATCGTTGCTTATTTTATGCACCTGAAGTACGAAAAACTGGGTTTGCAGCTTTGTTTAACGGTGACATTTGTTTTTATCCTTTATTTTATAACCTTAATGCTGATTGAAGGCGGTTACCTGCACTTGCATATGTCGGCTGCTGTTTAACATGAAGGGAACTTCAATAAAAAAAATCTTAATCCTGGTCACCATTTTAGCGGTACCAGGATTTTTATATTATTTGCTAACCGAAAAGGGAAAAAACAGGTACAAACCACTTCCTTATTTTGGTCCAAAAGCGGTTGCTTCTACATTTCATTCTGTGAGGGGTAAACAGATCCCGGATACGGTTTATCATGAAATTGCCGATTTTAAACTGATCAATCAAAATTCTGATACCCTGAACTGGAAAAGCTTTGAGAACAAAATTCTGATCCTGAACTTGTTTTACAGTAATGATAACCCGGGAACAAAACTTGCAAATAAGGTGATCAAGGATTTCGAAAAGCAATATGGCAAGAATACGGTCATTCGCTTTGTGAGCGTTAGTATTGACCCTAAAAGAGATCGGCCGGAAGTATTGTCAAAATATGCTGCCCAACTTAACGCAAAGGCTGGAAAATGGGACCTGTTGACTGGTGACAGCACGCAGGTTTATAACCTGGCCAACAAACAGCTGCTTGTAGATGCCTTACAGAAAACAGACAATGGAAAAACGGGTTTTATTTACAATAACCTATTTTTGCTCATTGATCCCCAGCATCACATCAGGGGCTACTATGAGGCGGCTAATCAGGAAGCTTTGGCTAAACTGGATGATGAGATTAAAGTCCTGATTGTGGAAGAACTGCGTAACAATAAAGACGGAAGATAACAGAATAGACAAATGGCTATGAATATTAATGATAAATTCTTTTTAAGATTAATCTGGGTGGTAACTGTAGTGGTATTGGCGGTGGTGGTTGCACTTAAACTGCTTCCTCCTCCTCAGCCCAAACCATCATTTATTTATTTGCTTCCTCATATTATTGGGGGAATTAATGCGACCTGTTCTGTTTTGCTGGTCTTATCATTGATTTTTATCAAAAACAAGAATATACAGGCACACAAAGTAACCAATGTGATTACTTTTATTCTTTCTGCCCTTTTCCTGGTCTTTTATATTCTTTTTCATTTATATGAAAAGGATACCAAATTTGGAGACATCGACCATGATGGTGTTTTATCAGCAGCAGAAATTGCAGCCGTTGGTCTGAACCGGTATATCTATTATTTTATTTTACTCACCCACATTCTGCTGGCAATTGTGGTATTGCCGCTGATCCTGATCAGCTTTCTCAGGGGCTTCAGTATGCAAATTGAAAGGCACCGGAAAATCGTCAGATGGGCTTACCCGGTATGGCTCTATGTAGCGGTCACAGGAGTCATTGTGTATGTAATGATTTCTCCTTATTACAATTTTTAAAATTTGCTATAGTTGCTGGAATCTTCGTGTGAAAATTGATTTTCTTGGATTATAATCCAGTAAATTGATTCTTAAATGTTATTTTAGGGTTTAGAAGCAAATTTTGCTTCAGCTAATAAACTTTATAAGGACCCGGTGGATTTTCATGCAACTGAATGAATTAGATCTTATCTCAACAGGAAAGGATCTGCTCGAATTGATTGAGCAGGAAGGCAAAGAAGCTTTCACTGCTTTTTATTCAGAAAATTTTCAAAAACTAATACTGGTATCAGACCGGTATGTGAAAAACATACATGCCGCCGAAGAAATTGTACAGGACATGTTTTTGAAGATCTGGGAAGAAAGGGAAATTCTGAACAATGTGAATGCGATAAAACCCTATTTATACAGGAGTGTTGTCAATTCCTCGATCAATTTTGTAAACCGGCAGCGCTCTATTGTAAAACATCATTTAAAAATAGCAGAACACCTGACCAATGACGATATCGAGGTACTGGATGAACAGAATGAGTTACTGGTACTTTTATACAATGAGATTGAATTACTTCCCGAAAAATGTCAGCAGGTATTTAAACTGAGCAGATTGGAAGGCTTAAAATATAGGGATATTGCTATCCAATTGGGCATATCCGAAAAAACTGTGGAAAATCACATGAGCAATGCGCTCAGACACCTCCGGGCCCGGGTTTTATATAGTGTCCAAAACAATAATTCTGCTACCAAGGCAAAATATTTTTCTCTTCTTAGTTTATTTTTATACTAGTTCTATAGTATTTAAAAGAAATACTTTTTTTTTCAAAAAATGACTAGGGGTTTTTGAACCCTTATTTGTCATCCCCTTGAACCAACCAACCAAAACCAACATTTAAACTAAACCAATTGCAAGAAAACCTAGCTTTTCAGAATATAATTCTGTGCCATTTTAACGAGCCCGAAAATGAGGATCTGGCCCTCAAAGTTAATGAACTGAGAAATCTGTCTGCCGAAAACGAAGCCTATTTTCAGGAACTGAAGCGCATATGGGATGCTGCTCCTGAAACCGGAAAACTTTCCGGTGTAGATTACCAGGCTTCTGTAAAGAATTTCAAACTTAAATTAGGAAAACCGGCTGGTGGTAAATCGAAAAACGCCCTGCTGTGGATCCGCAATATCGCTGCAATTTTAGTCCTGTTGTGTGCAGGCTTGTGGGTTTATAACGAGAAATTTTCGGTAAAATACCTTGTTAAAAATACAGATCAGAAGATCGACTCTGTTTTTTTGGCTGACGGGACAAAAATAATGCTGGCAGAAAATACCTCTGTCCGGTACCCGGATCATTTTAAGGGCAGCACCAGGGAAATCAGTTTACTAAAGGGGCAGGCCTTCTTTAAAGTTCACAGAGATCCGGCCCATCCTTTCCAAATTGGAATAGGACAATCTAAAGTCCGTGTTTTGGGAACTTCGTTTAACATTAAATATTCTGCCACCAATATAGATGTTTCAGTTGCAACAGGTAAAGTTAGTTTTTTACCTAACCGCATCAGTGAACCGTCTATTTTAAGCGCTGGTCATGCCATTTCCTATAATCTTAAAGAAAATCGCATTCAGGCCCTAGATGGAACAAACGCGAATTCCTGGATGACCAAAGAACTTCGTTTTGTGGATATGCCCCTGAATGAAGTATGCAAACAACTGGAAGATTATTACCATATAAAATTTGTACTGTTTGACAAGTACAATGCAGCTAAAAAATTCAACGCCAATTTTAACAACAGTAACCTTGATGAAGTACTTGCTGTATTAAAAGTAACCTACAAGATAAAAATAGACAGAAGTGATGCACTGATTGTCTTAAAGATTGTAAAATAAATCAACAATAAACCAAACCAACTTAATTACTAATTATGGAGAAAAACTACGAAAAAGCCATTCGGAGATTGAAGTACAGCGTAATAAGCCTGTTATGCTGTGCTCTTTTCTGTTTGTCTCAAGTCAGGGCGGAAAACATACAGCGGACCGGTCTGAGGGTGGAAAGATTAGACAGTTATTTAAAAAAAATAGAGCTTGCCTATCAGGTGAGTTTTGTCTATGACGCAAATCAGATTAATAAGGGCATGCCAATTGAGGCTCCTCAAAAACTGGTATCTATTAATTCAGACCTTGAACCGCTCCGCGAGAAAGGGATTGATTACAACATTATGGGGAAACAGGTGATCCTGAAAAAAATTCCTGTAGTGATCAGAGAAAAAAGTGAAATTATTGTAAAGGGGCATGTGCGCTCCAAAAAAGACAATGATTATTTACCAGGCGTGAGTGTACGGGAAAAGGGCATAAAAAATGCAGTTTCCAGTAATAATCAGGGAGAGTATCAGATTCGGGTGAAAGAAAATGCCACTTTGGTGTTCAGTTTTATTGGTTATAAAACAGTTGAAGTCGTTGTTGGCGGAAAAACAGTGATTGATGTAGCCCTTGAAGAAGACGCAGGCCAGCTGAAAGAGGTAAATATTGTTTCCACGGGTTATCAGGATTTGAATAAAAAACTGTTTACGGGTGCGGCAACATCTTTAAAAGGATCTGACGTCAAACGGGATGGAATAACCGATGTAAGCCGCATGCTTGAAGGACGGGTTGCGGGTGTCTCGGTACAAAACGTATCTGGTACTTTTGGTGCAGCACCAAAGATTCGTGTGAGGGGAGCAACTTCAATCAGTGGAGATAACAAACCACTTTGGGTGGTTGACGGTGTTGTTTTGGAGGATGTGGTGAACATTTCCAATGAGCAACTTTCTACCGGTGATGCAAATACCCTGATCGGTTCTTCCGTTGCGGGATTGAATCCTGATGATATTGAAAGTTTTAATATCTTGAAAGATGCTGCTGCAACAGCTCAATACGGCGCAAGAGCAATGAACGGAGTTGTGGTGGTGACGACAAAAAAAGGTCGTAATACAGAAGGAAAACCATTAGTTTCTTATACAGGTAACTTTTCAACGTATTTAAAACCTTCTTACAACAATTTTGACATTTTGAATTCAGCAGATCAGATGAACATTTATCTGGAACTACAGAATAAGGGTTGGTTGAATCAGGGCGTCACTGCAAATAATGCCAATGGAGGTGTTTTTACTAAAATGTACAATGAAATGTACAAATATGATCCTGCAACAGATACCTATGCCCTGAGAAACGATGCCCCAAGTCAAAAAGCATTTTTACAACGCTATGCGAATGCCAACACCAATTGGTTTGATGTGTTGTTTAAAAATTCTTTGTTAATGGAACATTCCCTGAGCGTAACCTCGGGAACAGAAAAATCACAGTTCTATGCTTCTACCAGCTTTTTAAACGACAATGGTTGGACGATAGGAGATGGCGTGAAACGTTTTACAGGTAACCTTAGGGGAACTTTTAAATTAAGCGATAAACTAAGCTTTGAATTGCTTACCCAGGGATCGGTCCGTGACCAGAAAGCTCCCGGTACACTGGGTAGAAACAGTAACCCGGTATTTGGACAATACGACAGGGATTTCGACATTAACCCTTTTAGTTATGCCCTCAATACCAGTCGTGTTTTGACCCCTTATGATGCAAATGGTAATCTTGAATATTTTACCCGGGACTTCGCCCCATTTAACATCATCAGTGAACTTCAGAACAATACCCTGGGTTTAACCCAAATTGATTTTAAAGGCCAGTTAGGTGTTAAATACAAGATCACATCAGATTTACAGTATTCTTTTGACGGTGCTTACCGTTTTGCAAAAACCAATCAGGAACATAAAATTACGGAAAATTCCAACCAGGCAAATGCATATCGGGCAGGGATTAAAGAACAGAATTCAACAATCATTAAAGCAAACCGGTTTTTATATAAAAACCCGGATAATCCCAATGCTTTACCGGTTTCTGTACTTCCTTTTGGGGGTTTTTACAACACTGTTGACGACAACATCACCAACTATTATTTCCGGAATGCAGTGGAGTGGAACAAAACCTATAATGAAGACCATTTGCTAAATATTTATGCAGCCCAGGAATTAAGATATATTAATCGTCAGCATAAAACCTTTGATGGTTATGGTTATCAATACGACCAGGGCGGGGTACCGTTTATAGATCCAAACATTGTGAAGCAAAATGTTGAATCCAATTTCAACTATTATAGTATGCGTTACAACTATGAACGCTATTTGAATTATTCTGCCAGGGCTGCTTATTCTTACAAAGGTAAGTATGCAATTAATGCAACCGGACGTTACGATGGTTCCAACCTGCTTGGGGAATCAACTACTGCCAGGTGGTTGCCAACCTGGAACGTTTCGGGTTCATGGAACATTGATACCGAAGATTTTATGAAAAAATCTTCCATCTCTAAAACCATCAACAGGGCAACTTTACGTGCAACTTATGGTTTAACTGCAAGTATTGGTAATGCGAGTAACTCCAGCCTGGTATTGCAGGCCAGAAGCACCAGAAGACCTTATCTTTCTGAAAAAGAAACCGCTTTATACATTGCAGGTCTGGAGAATTCCCAGCTTACTTTTGAAAAACAAAAAGAATTCAACTTAGGTCTGGATTTGGGTTTCTGGAATGACCGCTTAACGCTTACAGTAGATGCCTATGACAGAAGAGGTTTTGATTTGATCGGGCCCATCAGAACAGGCGGAATAGGCGGTGAGGAAATCAAAATAGCCAATTATGCGGATATGCGTTCTAAAGGTATAGAAGCAACTATTGGGGCAACTATTTTTCAAAGACAGGATTGGGGCTGGAAGACACAGCTGAACTTTGCACACAACACCTCTAAAATCACTAACCTGCAAAACCAACCTTTAATATTCGATTTGGTTGGGCCTGATGGCGGTGCTCAGTTGGGTTATCCGCAACGGGGTTTGTTCTCTATAGATTTTCAAGGATTAACCCATGATACAGGTGTGCCACAGTTTATCAATGAAGATGGCGTAAAAAGCACCAATGTGTATCTGCAGAGTAACATCACCAAATATTTAAAATATGAAGGTCCTGTAGATCCAACGCTTTCGGGAGGTTTCTATAATGCATTCAGGTACAAATCATTCTCTTTTAGTGCACTGGTTACCTTCAGTGCCGGGAACAAAGTGAGGTTGAATCCAATTTTTAAAACCAATAACGGAAATGTTTCCTTCTCTGATCTGGATGCGATGCCTTCTGTTTTCCTAAACAGATGGGTAATGCCTGGGGATGAGAACAGGACCAATATGCCTTCTATCCTGGACATCAGAAATGTGAAGACACTGGATGGTTATCCATATAACAATTACAATTATTCTACAGAAAGGGTTGCAGATGGAGGATTTGTAAGGTTAAAAACGGTCTCTTTAAGTTATGCATTTAACCCGGCTCTGGTGGGCAAATTCGGTTTAAAGAACGCTTCATTGAGTGCCGTTGCCAATAACGTCCTGTTGATTTATTCAGACAAAGCATTAAATGGACAGGATCCGGAGTTCTTTGGCTCGGGTGGTGTGGCCTTGCCAATTCCGCGTCAGTTCACTTTGTCTTTAAAGGTTGGATTTTAATTTTTATATCATGAAAAAATCATATCATATTATATCTCTGAGCCTTGCCGTTCTTGTTTTTGGCGGGTGTAAGAAATTTTTAGAAACAGCTCCCGATCAGCGGACTAAATTAAATACCGTCGAAAAGGTAGGAGAACTGCTGGCCACAGCTTATACCCAGGCCGATTATGTGACCTTTGCGGAAGCTGCTTCTGACAATTCAGAAGATAAAGGGATAAATGTTGGAGAGATCGCTGTAGAGAACCAGGATGCATATCTATGGAAAGACGTTAGTGGCAGGAACAGCGGAACACCTATTAATTTCTGGAATTCAAGTTATGCAGCTATTGCAGCGGCCAATGCTGCACTGACGGCCATTAATGAGGCCCCTGATAAAACAGGTTATTTACCTTATAAAGGAGAGGCATTGATCGCCAGGGCTTATGCACATTTTATGCTGGTTAACCTGTTTTCAAAGGTATACGATCCCACAACGGCAAACGATTCACCAGGTATCCCTTATGTAACCCAACCAGAAAAAGTAGTTTTTGGACAATACAGCAGGGAAACTGTCGCAGCAACCTATGACCATATAGAACAGGATTTGTTGGAGGGTTTGCCTTTGCTTAGGGACAATGCTTATAAAGTTCCGAAATATCACTTTAATGTAGCTGCGGCAAATGCTTTTGCTGCCCGTTTTTATTTGTTTAAGAGAAAATACCAAAAGGTCATTGATTATGCAAATGCTGCAGTGCCTAATAATGGCTTTGCGTCCGTGATCCGTCCCTGGAATACCCGTTATTATAATGCAACAGCAGATGAGTTCCGGATTGCATTTACGCAAGCTGCAGAAAACTCTAATTTGCTGATTACCGAAGCTCCATCTTACTGGGCCCGTAGCCAACCTTTTTACCGCTACGGTATGGGATTAACACTAAATGCAGCTTCCCTTGCTGCGAACGTTACCGGAAGTAATTTCAATGCATTGAAAGTTTACAATTACGGGGTACCTAACTATACGTTCTATAAATACCTGGAATTATTTGTACGCAGCAGTCCGAATGCAACAATTGGTGTGCCTTACACCATGATGATCCAGTTTACTACGGATGAACTTCTGATGAACAGGGCCGAAGCCTATGCGAATCTGGGGCAAAGTGATCTTGCCTTGCAAGATATAAATACTTTTGCCAGTACAAGGATCAGACCTTACAGTGCAACGGCCAATGGGGTTACCCTAGCAAAAATTGCTTCTTTTTATGGTACAACGGATGCCAAGCAGGGTTTAGTGAATACCGTTCTGGACTTTAAAAAACAAGAGTTCGCACAGGAAGGAATGCGCTGGCTGGACATCATAAGACTGGGCTTGACCGTAAAACATAACATTAAGGCGGCTAATAATTCCGATACTTATGTGACTTTGACACCTTCAGATCCACGTCGTTTATTCCAGCTTCCTTCGGAAGTTACCTTATCAGGTATTGCATTAAATCCGAGATAACATTTAAAATTTAGAAAGATGAAAAAAATATTTATAATAAGTCTCTTCGCAGTTTTTATGGGCTTTGGTATTACTTCTTGTAAAAAGAACGAGACCCTTAATGCGAATTTAGATGCTATAGACAGAAACGCAACCGTCAAATCTTCTTTAGATACCTGGCTGGAGGTAAATTTCTTAAACCCTTATAATATAGAGGTTAAATACCGTTGGGATCCTTATGAAGCCGATTTGGATAAGAATCTGGCCCCGCCAAAAGAAAACCTGATTATCCCTGCAATGGAAACTGTCCGGGACATTTGGATCAGGCCATACGAAAAGGTTGGTGGTGCGAATTTCATGAAAATAAATACCCCAAAACAATTTTACCTGATTGGAAGCCCTTCCTATAATGGAGATGGAACGATCGTACTGGGAACTGCTGAAGGAGGAAAAAAGATTGTTTTATATGTGATCAATTATTTTTCTAAAAGCAATACAGCCAATACAAGAGAAATGATCCATACCATTCAGCATGAGTTTACACACATTTTAAATCAGAAAACACCTTATAAGCCCGATTTTGATCTGGTCACCAAATCTGACTATACGGCAAACTGGAACATTCCAAATCTGACTACGGCAAGGTCCCTTGGTTTTATTACCCAATATTCCAGGTCTAATCCTTTAGAGGATTTTGCAGAAATGGTTTCCTCTATGCTTCAGTATGGAAAATTACAATATGATGCGATTGTAAATGCATTGCCTGCCGATCCTCAGGCCAAGCTTCGTAAAAAGGAGCAATTCGTGGTAGAATATTTCAGAACAGTTTGGAACATTGATTTTTATGCACTTCAGGCTGAGGTTACTGCGGCTACAGATCGCAATGCCCCTCCTTTAAGTACAGTTCTGGGAACCGGTCAAACCTATACGACATTTACGGCCAGTCCTTCAACCCAAACCCCGCAGTCAGCTGAGTTTTTGGGTTTATGGAACACCTCTAAAACCGCTATGGCTGCACAAAATTTTGTGCTGACACAATATTCAATGACTTTTGGAACAGGCAACCTGATGACTTTCAGGTATACTTTTACCAATACGGCAGGAACAACCACTTATTATGGGGATATAGATTATACCATGGCCATAGATGGAAATGGTGTTGCCACCCTTACGCCGGTGTCACCTCAACCAACCACCACGACTTACGGAAACTATGGTGTGATCAAAAACTCAGTTGCGGGCATAGCAAACTATCTGCTCAACAACAAGTTTAAAATTGATTATGCTCCAAATGTGGTTGCGGGAACAAAAGGTTTACCTGGTGCTTTTGGTGCATTTTACAAATCAACAGACCAGAACTCCTATCTGATCGGAACATTGAATTAACAAAGGGATTTAAATCAAATTATATATTCTGATGAAAAAATATTTATTATATGGTCTCCTTTTCACTGCGCTGTTTGGCAGCTGTAAGAAAGGGATAGACCCTGCACCGGGTGAAAGACCGGAAGAACGCACTGCTGCGGCCATGAAGTCTTATAGTGATGCCCTGACCGGAAATACCACCGGATGGAAGGCATTTTTGTATCCAAGTGGTGGTGGTGTTTATTTGTTCTCGATGAAATTTGGCACCAATGACAGGGTCAATATGCTTTCGGACATAAATGCAACAACATCGTCCACCAGTTTTGAGAGTACTTATCGCTTAAGGGCGCAACAGGCACCGTCTTTACTGTTTGATACCTATTCCTATATTCATTTGCTAACAGATCCCGATCCAAGTTCAAATGGCGGCGCAGCCGGAGCAGGTTATAATTCAGATTTTGAGTTTTATTTTGATAAAATAGCCGGTGATACCATCAGGCTGGTTGGAAACAAATTAGGAAGCAAACTTGTGCTCGTTAAAGCAGCCTCAGCGGCAGATTATACAAATTTTACGACTGGAACATTGGATGTGTTAAATAAACTGAGCCGGTTAAAAACATACTTTAAAAGAACGACTATTGGCGGGGTAGATTGCGAGGTTAAAATCAATTCAGCAACAAGAGCACTGACTTTTTCTTACTTAAACGGGGCCAATATGACCTCTGTGACCAGTGGCTTTTATGTGGATGGAACAACTATAGTGTTTTTAAGCCCCTTAACGATTGGGAGCACAAAAGTGACTGACATCAAAGCTGTAACATTTGACGCGGCAACTACAACGTTTTCAGGAACAATAAACGGAAGTGCATTTCAGTTGAAAGAAGCTATAACACCATTAAAATATGATATGACTTGGGCGGCCACCTTTTACAATAGCCCTCCTAATGGTGCTTATTGGACTGCTTCAGCTGGTTTTACAATTGATGGTGTGCCGGACGCTTATAAGGTAAGGACAATTCCGGCTTTTGGGTTTTTACTTTTTTACCCGAAATATAATCCTGCTTATTCCAGGTTAGGTTTTATTGTTGATAATGCATACGGTGCATACGGACCGGCCCCGGTTGCATCTTTCCCTGCAAATGGAACAATTAAGTTTACGAATTTTGGTTCATTTGGTACTGCTCCGGCTAACATTTTACCAATAGTAACTTCAACGACAAACAAACTATATGATGCCGGAGGATTTTATGTGATAAAAACCGGTGTGACCTCTTATGATTTGGTGAGTTTTACTGATGCCAGAGCATGGATTAGCTGGAAGGAATAGGATCACTTAGTAAATAAATGAGTATGGAAAAAAACAAAATATTATTTTTCTCGCTGGTATTTTTTACAGGATTATTATCCTGTAAAAAAGAAGACGAAAGGAAAACGGACTTAGGTACTGGAAAAAGTAAAAAACTTGACAACCTTTTGGTGGATAATACTTATAAGGCAGGTTATGAGGTTGGGGGAACTATAGGGTGTACCATTCGGTTTACAGACAAAAATAGTTCAAAGTATGGAGATAATGATGCCTACGATCAGTGCTATAATGATCAAACGCACAAGGATCCTACTTTCCCAGCCGGATCAGGAAACGGACATGTATTGGTGCCACCAGCTCCAGATGTTGGGACACCTCTGGAAGATTTAGAACAGATGCAAGATAGGTTAATGACCTATTACTGGGAGTTGTTTGGAGTAGCTGAGCCTCAGAGTTATAATGAATTTGCTTTCATCAGATCGAAATTAGCCGTTTATAATGCTGTAATAACAAGTGTGTTTACCGACGTCATGGGTAATTTGGTCATACCGGAGGATAGGTTGACCAGGCGGACCATGTTACAAAATTATAATGGTGTGTTACCCGATGGCATTATTCAATATGCTGATTTTGTTTATGGTGAACATTTCTTTATGAAACTCAAAGTTGCCTGTCATTTATATTCATCAGACCCGGCAGCCAATGAGTTTACAGAAATATATTCTTATGGGGTCAAAACATTTATAGGTTTTTTTCATGGATAAATTTTTGAAACAACGAATACAATAGGTGAATACGCTCCCCCTTCTTCCGGATGGAAAAAGGGGATATACTAATCAACGTCGCTCTATCTAAGCCGAACAATTGTCCGGCTTTTTTATTTAATGACTTGTCCTTCACAATTCTTTATCCCTGATTAACGTTCTTTACTTATATTTGCTTTTATGAAGAGGATTGCATTTATCGCCGTTTTTATCCTGCTTTCTGTCTTTTCACAGCACCAGACTGCAGTTGCCCAGTGTGCAATGTGTACCATCAGTGCAGAACAGGGCGTGAAAAACGGAAATACCCAAAGTAAAGGATTAAACACAGGTGTACTTTATCTGATGGCGATACCCTATCTTTTAATAGGGGGGCTGGGTACCTTGTGGTATTTAAAATACCGTAAAAAGAACATCAGTCTGAAACATGATTAAAGCTTCTACCTTTGCCTTTTTAAAAGACATTGCCCGCAACAACAATCGGGAATGGTTTGCAGAACATAAACCAGCCTATGAGCAGGCCAAAGAAGATGTGTTGGCTTTTGTAAAAAAGCTTATCCCTGAAATTGCAAAGACCGACCCCTTGTTATCGGCAGATACCGATCCTAAAAAGTGTGTGCTTAGGATTTACAGGGATGTCAGGTTCAGTAAAAATAAAGATCCTTATAAAATCAATTTTGGAATCTGGTTTTCTTCCCGCACAAAAGTGGGACCGGAGCCGGGTTATTACCTGCACCTGGAACCCGGAAACTCTTTTATTGCCGGAGGTTACTGGATGCCGGAAAGCGCTCATTTAAAATTGATCCGTCAGGAAATTGATTACAACATTTCAGATTTTCTGGAAATTGTAAAGGAAAAGAATTTTTCGGAGCACTTTAGCTTCAGTATGGAAAACTCCCTGAAAAATGCACCCAAAGGATACGATCCTGAAGATCCGAACATTGCTTATCTGAAGCTTAAAAGTTTCGAAGTCATTAAAAATTTAAAAGACGAAGAATTTTTTAAACCGGAAATCGTTAATAAGTTGAAAAAATACTTTGAAACCATTTATCCTTTAGTTGCATTTTTACGGAATGCAATTGAGCAGTAATTAAAAACACATACGAACACTTTAATGAAACAGACTTTTTTTGGCCTGGCCATATTCCTTTTGATCGCCTCCATGACCTCTTGCGTGGTCCTCTCTCCTAAAAAATATAAAGGTTTGCTGGCCAAGCAGGATTCCTTAAGCAATGGCTGGCTCGAATCTCAGTACAACAACCAGAAGCTGGAAGCCATGCTGGCGAAACTACGCAAAGATACCGCTTCTATTAACGGACAGCTCAATGACCTGAATGGGAAATACGCTGAAATGGGTGGAAATTACGCTAAATTAAAAGACAACAGTTCTTCACAGATCAGCAAGCTGTCTGGTGACCTGAAAGCCCGGGAGAAACGCTTAAAAGAAGTCGAGGAAATTCTCCGTAAACGGGATGAGGCCACCAACCAGCTGAGGGAAAAATTACAGCAGGCATTACTTGGTTTTACCAAAAGCGGTTTAAGTGTAGACATTAAAAACGGAAAAGTTTATGTATCCCTGACAGATAAACTGTTGTTCCCTTCTGGAAGTATAGTTATTGATGAAAAGGGTAAACAGGCCCTAACGCAGCTGGCGACCGTTTTAAAAGAACAGCCGGAAATTAATATTGCTGTAGAAGGGCATACAGATTCACAGAAAATCAATAACCTTGGACAGATCAAAGACAACTGGGACCTGAGTGTATTGAGGTCAACCTCGGTGGTCAGGTATCTGACAGAAGTTGAAAAAGTAGAGCCTGTTCGGATGACGGCTACCGGTAAGGGCCAGTACCAGCCCCTGTCGCCCAATACCAATGCCGAAAACAGGAGTAAAAACCGAAGGATAGAAATTGTATTGTCACCAAAACTGGATGAACTGTACAATCTGATCAAACAATAAATAAACAGACATAAAAAAGCCTGGTCATATCCCATGACCAGGCTTTTTTATGTCTAAAAATTTTAAAAAGGACTGTTGAAATCTTTAAATGAAGACAGCAACAGGTCTTTATCGGATAATAAAAGATCATTTTGGGAAATGTCTTTGCTCCAGTCGATATTCAGATCCGGATCGTTCCACATTACCCCAACTTCAGAATCCTTATCATAATAATTGCTCACTTTATAGGTAAAGATGGTCTCGTCTTCCAGTGTCAGAAAACCGTGTAAAAATCCGGGAGGTACCCAAAGTTGTTTATGGTTTTCACCACTGAGCTCAATGCTATAGTGCTGTCCGTAGGTCGATGAATTTTTACGGATATCCACTGCAACATCCAAAACGCGGCCACGGATGACCCGGACCAGTTTTCCCTGGGCAAAAGGTGCTTTTTGTGCATGGAGCCCCCTTAGGGTTCCTTTTTGTGAAAAGGACTGGTTGTCCTGGACAAAGGTTACATCAATACCCCCTTCAGCAAGGATTTTAGTATTGTAACTTTCGTAAAAATATCCGCGGCTGTCTTTCCAGACCTTGGGTTCAATGACCAGCAGGTCGGCTATGGGTGTTTGTATTAAATTCATATGGAGATTAGTCAAGGTATTCCATCAAGGTCCTGAAGGCAACAAATTTGTCTTTAAAACGGGTGTTCAGTTCTTCCTGCAAGGCGGGCGCATCCAGTTGCTGGTAGTCCAGATAGTTTTCCATACTTTCCACAACATACTGGCTGCAAAAGGTCTGGCCTTCATTGGGAGAATCCAAAACGGCCAGCAGCCTGTTGGATACAAACCTGCCGGTTGCCATTACTTTTGGTATATGTACAGTTTTCATCCATTCCAGCCATTCCTGGGCCGAGGCGTCTTCAACAATCAGGGTAACATTATATAATAACATGCCGCAAAGATAATATAAAACTATAAGTCAACCGCATCGCCCCGGAGTTTCCGGAAATGTTTCCTGGCCTGAGAAACATACATGCTTCCGGGAAAATCTGTAATCAGTTTCTGGTATAAATTACGGGCTTCCTCGATTTTGCCAAGCCTGTTTTCGTACAGGTCCGCCAGCAGGAACAGGGCATCATCTGTCCAAAGGCTTTCTTTATGTTTATCGATAATGGTTTGTAGCATCAGGGCAGCCTGGCTAAGGTTGTTTTGCTGGATAAACAATTTGGATTTGGCCATCAGGATGTCATCGCTAAGGCTGTTTCCTGGAAAGGCAACCGAAATGCTGTCGAGCTTGATCAGGGCCTTTTGAGGCAGTTTTCTAAATTCCAGCATCTGAGCGTCTGCATACATTTTAAGCGCTGCACTGTCTGCTGCGGACTGAAGGTTATCTGAAATCAATAAACTCAGGTTTAATGCGTCGTTCGCAATAAGCTGGGAGGTGGAGGCTTTTAAAACATCCGCCTGCGATTTTGCATAGGCAAAATTTCCCTGGAAAAAGGAAAGCCTTGCCGAACGGAACATGGCTTCATTTCCGATGTCCTGGTTTTCAAACTTACGGGCGACCTGTTCATAAACCAAAAAAGCTTCCCAGGGTTCATTGTTCAGTACATAAATATCGGCCAGGTTCAGTTTGATGCGTCCGGCTTCTTGCATATTTAAGTTTGGAATTTTTAAAGCCTCTTCCAATGCATTTTCTGCTTTGGTAAAATTGTTCAGGTAATAAGCCTCCAGGTTGGCCAGACGGGTCATGGCAAAGAGCGTCCGGAGGTTTTTTCCAAATTCATTGATTAAGGCTTCATACTGAGCGGCCAGTTCGGCCACCGCAGTTTTTTCGAATTTGCCATCCAGCAGCAGATAATATTTGGTGTTGATGAGCTCAATTCGGGCAGGAAGATAATATTCTCCTTTATTTCCTTTGGCCATAAGGTATTCATAGGCTTTAATGGCGGTCGTGTTCGCCCCGTTTGAAATAAAAGTGGAGGCCATATTGAAAATTTCCTGATCGCTGTGGTTTAGTCTTTTGTCCTGGGCAATCAATTGGCGGAGGGCCATTTCAAACTCCTGCCTTTGCAGGTATTCCCAGATGAGCAGTTTATTGAGCGTTTCATTGTCCGGGTCTTTCTGGATTTTTTTGAGCAATACAGCCTGTAAGGTCAGGTAATCGTTACTGCTCTCAAAAACGGCCGATAAATTGGTCTGTGCCTGGATCAGCAGGGCAGGCATAGTGGGTAAAACGTTCATGTATTCTGCCACGAGTGCATTTTTATCCTTTTTGTAACGGTATAGGTTCAGCAGTTCAAAAGCAAACATCTGGTCATTTCCGCTTATCTTTCTGCCTTGTAAAAAAGCAGAGATGGCCAGGTCATAGTACTGAAACCTGTACAGGTAATTGACATACAAACGGATCTTGTCTTCTTCAGGAGGAAGGCTCGCGATAAACTGATTAAAGAATTTAGTTGCTTTTTCAGCCTGACCATTTTCCTGATAAATCCTGCCCATTGCAATTTCAAATTTCAAATTGCCAGGTTGGGTACCCAGGTATTTTCGGACCACCTTTTCTGCATCCTGGTATTGTCCTGTTTTGAGCAGGGCATTCAGATAAAGATCAAAATAAACTTCCTTTTTACTGCTTTCAAAAAGCTTTCCGAACAGTATTACAGCTTTAGGATAATCCCCCTGTTCATAATACTGATAGGCAGAAGCATCTTCACTGTTTCTTTGTGCCAGCAGGTAAATGCTCAGTAAGGACAAAAGGGTAGTAAGGATCAGCTTCTTCATCAGGGTTAAAAATAAGAATTAAGCTTCAATAAATTTGGACAGCTGCCCGAATATAATTCTGTAAGTTGTGAAAACCAATGTTTTAGAGGCGCTGCTTTAAAGTTAAAGTAACAATATTGGTGAATAATCTCCTTCGCTTGGAGGTGATGTGTATTTTTGTAAGCTAATTTATACTATGATCATACCTAAGAGATACATCTGGCTACTTTTGGCAACGCTCTTGTTTGCCTGCAAACAAAAAGGGAAAGAGATAGCTGTATCCGATTTCTTTAAATCCCAGGACAAATCGGGTTTTGCGCTTTCCCCCGACGGGAAAAGCCTTTCTTATTTTAAGCTGGAAGGGAAAAAGCAAAATATTGTTGTGGAAGATATTGCCAGTGGTGAATCCAGTCAGATTACCAATTTGAGCGATAAAAAGGTAAATTATTATACCTGGGTAAGTGATAACGAACTGGTTTACTATAAAAAAGACGGCTCTACCAGACAGATCGATGTGTTTATCATCAATAAGGAAGGCAAAAATGAAAGGCAGCTGAATGATAACGAGCGCAGCAGGATGCGGATCCTCAAAGACCAGCTGATCGATGATAAATACCTGCTGGTTTCATCCAACAAAAGAGATTCGACTGTTTTTGATGTGTACAGGCTTAACGTCCGGAACGGCAAAATGGAGATGGCGGTGAAAAACCCCGGAAACATCACCAGCTGGTTTACCGATGCAAAAGCCAAGCTTAGGCTGGCCACTTCCAGTGACGGGGTGAATGAAACCCTGCTGTACAGGGAAAATGAAAACCAGGAATTTAAACCGGTCATGACCAATAATTTCCGGACAACCATTAGCCCTGTTGCTTTTGCAGAAAGCAAACCGAATATTATTTATGCCATTTCAAATGTAAAGCGGGATAAAAATGCCTTGGTGGAACTGGATTGTAAAACCGGAAAAGAAAGCAAAGTCTTGTTTGGAAATGACAGCCTCAATGTGGTAGAAGCGCAATATTCGGTCCGGAAAAAGCGGATGGCTTATGTGGTGTACGAGACCTGGAAACGGCAAAAATATTATCTGGACGATACCGTAAAACGCTTCTATGAGAAACTCGACCAGTTGCTGCCCAATACGGATTCCTATATCGTTGACCGGGACAAAGCCGAAAACCTGTATGTCATCCGGACCTATACCGATAGAAACCCGGGCTCTTATTATTTGTATTTTGCCAGCAGCGGGACCCTGCGTAAACTGGCCGATGTCAACTCCTCTGTGCAGCCCGATGAGCTGAGCGAAATGAAACCCATTCGTTTTACCTCCCGGGATGGTTTACTCATTCAGGGCTACTTAACCCTGCCTAAAAATAAAGCGCCGAAAAATCTGCCAATGGTTGTTTTGCCGCATAGCGGACCTGGGAGCAGAAATGGCTGGGGCTATAATGCCGAGGTACAGTTTCTGGCCAACAGGGGCTATGCCGTATTTCAGGTCAATTACAGGGGCTCATCAGGTTATGGAAAAGAATTCAATGCAGCCGGTTTTAAACAATGGGGACTGAAAATCAATGACGATATAGAAGATGGTGTCAAATGGCTGATTAAAAAAAATGTGGTCAACCCAAAAAGGATTGCCATTTACGGAAGCGGTTTTGGAGGGTACATTGCCCTGAATAGTTTGTACGCCAGTCCGGGCCTGTATGCCTGCGCGGCTTCGAATTCGGGGGTAATCAATTTGTTCAGTTACCTGAAATCGATCCCTCCTTTTTTAAAAACCAATTTGCAGATGTATTATGATATGATCGGAAATCCGGTAACCGATGCCGATTATATGCGCCAGGCCTCGCCAGTTTTTCACGGAGATAAAATGAACGTACCTTTGTTTATTGCACAAAGCTCCAAAGAAAAATGGATCAATCCGGGTGAGGTGATCCAGTTTGTTAAAGAACTAAAAAAGCGCAAGGTAAATGTGACCTATCTGGAAAAACCAAATGCCGATTATCAGCAAAATACAGCGGAAGACAGACAGCGGTATTATATGGCCCTGGAGCAGTTTTTAGAAGCGAACCTTAAGAAGAAATAGACCGGTTGGGATGAACGCAGAAAAGAACAGCGGTTACCGTAAGAATTTTTCATTGATCGTTACCTTTATCATTCTGATTTCGGTCCTTTTTATCCTGTCTTTATTTCTGGCCTATAACTTTAGTAAAAAATTTATTGAAAACGATTTTGCTTCCGAAAAAGTAAAAGTGCTGGAAGAAAGTGTAAAGCCTTACAATAACTTTTTTCAGAATAAATTGCCCGAGGTCTCCTATTACAATGGTTACCTCGATTCTGCGACAACCGCTAAGTTTGTAGACACCCTTTTGCTGGAATACCCCTTTGTGTCCAGGGTGGTGTTTTACGATTCCGAAATTGCCAATCACCCGGTCAGGGACGGGCTCAATACCGGTCATTTTTCTTTTGGCCCCAAGGCGATTTACCAGTTCGGGAGCCTGGTGCCTGAAGATTCTGTTAAATTGTTCTCGGTAAAGGACAAACGCTCTTTTAGCAGGGCCGATGATTTTAATGCCCTGGGAATAAAACTGATTTCCTATGTGGAAAGGCTCGACACCACCAAGGTACCCAGCCAGGATGAGTTGTTCAGTAACCTGAGTATTGTCCGTTCCAACAAAATTACCTATTTAAATTTTCCGCGTTTTGAGGACCTTAAAATCTACAAACAGATGCTGCGGAAAGCTTTGGACCCGGCACCGGTTTACCAGCAGGACATGTTGTCTTTTTACCTGGACCCTTATAAAATCCGGATCATCAATTCCCGGCCAAGACTGTATCAAAACATCCGGATAGAGCCGCTGACTTACGATCCTCTGGATACCTCATCAGATTTTGTCGCTACAGAAATTGCGCTCCCAGGCCCTTTTTCAGACTATAAACTGTATTTTATCTCTGCAAAATCTTTTGTAGACCGTGAAATTCTGCGGTATTTTTTACCTATCGCCATTATTGTACTGGTGTTTTATGGCATATTGGTGCTGGTGGCTTATTTGATTTTCCGCAACCTGAACATTAACCACCGGATGTTTAAATTGCAATATGATTTTGTAAATAACCTTACCCATGAGTTTAAGACCCCTGTAAGCGTTATTAAAATTGCAGGAAACAACATCAAAAGCGCCGCGTCCCTTACCGAAAAAGAGCAGAAGCTGTACGGTAAAATACTGGATGAAGAAGCTGACAAACTCAACGGCCTGATGAACAAGCTGTTGGCCTTTACGCAGATTGAAAATAAAGCGATAGAGCTGAACCAGGAAAAAGTTTACATTAAGGACTTTATAGAAAGCACCATAGAGTCACATACTTTAAAACACCCTGATTTTGACTTCAGTTATGAAACTTCGGGCTTTGAGACTTTCATTACCGATCCGGTGCTGCTGGGGAGTTTATTTGACAACCTGGCAGAAAATGCCTACAAGTATTCTCCCCCTGAACGAAAAAAATTGCATATTACAGCAAGATTGATCAAAAACAGGGTGGTGATCCGCTTTACAGACCATGGGATAGGAATACCTTCCCCTCAGATCAATGACGTTTTTAAAAAGTTTTACCGCATTCAGAACCAATATAACCAAAACGGGAGTGTGGGACTGGGCTTGGCTTTCTGTAAGGAACTTGTTAACTTTATGAAAGGAGAGATCAGCGTGAAAAGTAAGGTAAACAAAGGAACAGAATTTAAAATTGTACTACCATTTAATGATTAAAACAGATGTCTAAAGGAATTAAAATATTAATAGTTGAAGACGATGAAAATTTACGTTTTCTTGTAGTACACCGCTTAAAATCAGAAGGCTATGAAGTTCTGGAGGTAGGAGATGGCGATGCTGCCCAAAAAATGATCATGGAAGAAAAACCGGATATCGTACTGATGGACTGGATGCTGCCTGGAAAACAAGGGGCAGAAGTTTGCGAGGAAGTACGTAAAATGGGTTTTGACAAACTGATCATTATGATGACGGCCAAGGCCCAGGACGTAGATAAGATTGACGCCTATAATTTTGGGGCTTCAGATTATGTGACCAAACCCTTTAACATGGACGTGCTGGTGGCCATGCTGGACAGCAAAGTGAAATTCCTGCTGAACAACGATCGCTCTGAAATACACCGTTTTGGAGATATGGAACACCATCCAAACATCCATACCCTGTACAGGCACGGAAAAAAGATAGAACTGACCATCCTTGAAAACAGGATCCTGCTGTATTTTCTGCGCAACCCGAACAAAGTGATCAACAGGGACGAATTGATGCTGGTGGTTTGGGGTTATAACTCAGATGTAAATACCCGCACCCTGGACATGCACATTGTCCGTCTGCGTAAAAAAATAGAAATCAATCCGGATAACCCGCAATTGCTGCAAACCGTAAGAGGGGTTGGATACCGTTTTAATGCGGGCTGATTAAGCCCGCTTCAATTCGAATATGGTGATTTCGGGTAAAATGCCTACCCGGCCCGGATAACCTAAAAAGCCATAACCCACATTGACATACAGCTGCTGTTGTTTTTCCTGGTACAGGCCTGCCCATTCCTTATAGATGTATTGAATCGGGCTCCACTGAAAATCTTTGGTCCTGACACCAAACTGCATTCCATGGGTATGTCCGCTAAACATGGCATCGATTTGAGGATACTTTTCCAGTACCTCTCCCCGCCAGTGGGAGGGGTCATGCGAAAGCAGTAATTTTACCGGCAAATCGTCTGTGTTTTTTACAGCAAGGTCCATGCGGCCGTATTTTGGAAAGCGGCCCATGCCCCAGTTTTCTATCCCCAGGATACCCAGTTCTTCTCCATCTACTTTTAACCTCCGGTGCTCATTCATAAGCAGGTCCCAGCCCATCACCTTATGCGTGGCAATCACATCTTTAAGGTTTTTGGCTTTGGCGGTAGAAGGTCCTCTTCCAAAATGGTAATCTCCATAATCATGGTTGCCCAGGGTAGAGTAAACCCCAAGCGGCGCTTTTACCTTTGTGAAAATATCCTGATAATCCCGCATTTCTGTGGCCATGTCGTTGACCAGGTCACCGGTAAAGAAAATGAAATCGGGTTTTTCAGCCAGGAGCATTTCTACCCCGCCTTTAACCGCTTTATGGTTGTAAAAACTACCCGAATGGATGTCCGAAATCTGTCCCAGTTTAATCCCT
Organism: Pedobacter nutrimenti; assembly: GCF_003208655.1. Taxonomy (GTDB): domain Bacteria; phylum Bacteroidota; class Bacteroidia; order Sphingobacteriales; family Sphingobacteriaceae; genus Pedobacter; species Pedobacter nutrimenti. The sequence continues at coordinate 744,524 of NZ_QKLU01000002.1, forward strand.
TCAAAAGCTTTGGGGAGGTTGGGAAGAATTAAGGTTTTCCTTTTGATCTTATAGTCATAGGCTCCTGAAACAATTCCCCAGCTTAAAGAGGTCAGGGGAACAGCAGCCACCACCAGTCCTGCTTTGACCAGGAAAGAAGAACGGCTGATGGGTTCTCCCAGGCTGGGGGATGCCGGTTTTTGAGGAACTGGCTTTTCGGTTTTAAAGCGCCGCAGCAGGCCCAGGACCAGGCGGCGCAGATCGTCAATGACCAGAAAGGGGATCAACACCACCTTACAGGCAATGGTCAGAAAATAAGCAACCAGGATAATGGCCCTTAAGGACAAAAATATGTTCAGGAATATGCCGCTGTATACGCCAATGGTGAGCAAAATGGTGTAACCCCACCACAACCAGGTAAAGCGTTTTTTTGCGCTTTCCGTCCAGTTTTTAAATGCAGAAAGTATGGCCTTGTAACAATAAAAGTCCAGGGCCAGCATGACCAGGGTGATCAGTATCAATATCGGTAAACGCCCCATCTTATCTAAAATCTAGATCATCATCCTCCTCAGGACTGCCACTAAACAAACTATCAAACATATCGGAAAAACCAAAGCCCCCGTCGAGGTAGTTTTTACTTAACATGGAATATTCTGCCAGGCCATGTAAAATAAACTCCATCATCAGCAGGGTTTGCACGGCACTGAGTTTGGGATGAAATTTTTTCACCATATCATGAAGGCCGGTTACCGACATCAGTTCTTTTTTATACTGGGCATCATTCAGCTGATCGGAAATGTCCAGCGTGTTGCCGTCTGTGAACCAATCGGCAATGGGCACATAAGGATTTGGGGTTTTAGCCCGCTTAGCTTTTTCCGGATCCGGAAAATAACGGGCAAATAAAGTTCGGATGGCTTTACCAATCAGGATATTGGCCACCTTTGCCGGACCTTCCAGTTCCCCTTCGTAAACCAGTTCAATTTTACCGGTCACGGCAGGAATAATTCCAATCATATCTGATAAGCGGACAAAAGTCTGTTTTTCATCATTGACAAGCATTCTTCTTTCGGCAGTACTGATCAGGTTTTCATAGGCCGAAATGGTCAGTCTGGCCGAAACACCCGATTTTTGATCTATAAACTCACTTTTACGGGCTTCAAAGGCAACTTGTTCCACCAGGTCCTTCAACAGGCCATCGGCCTCAATACAGCTTTTCTGTTCCTCTGTCAGTTTGGCTTCCTGGAAAGTGATTTTTCTGGAGATGCCTATACTTTTGGGGTAATGTGTCAGGATCTGGCTTTCAATTCTGTCTTTCAAAGGCGTCACAATGGAGCCCCTGTTGGTATAATCTTCCGGATTGGCCGTGAATACAAACTGCACGTCCAATGGAAGGCGAAGTTTAAAACCCCTGATCTGGATGTCTTTTTCCTGGAGCATATTGAACAAAGCCACCTGGATCCTGGCCTGCAGATCGGGCAGTTCATTAATGACGAAAATGCTGCGGTGTGCGCGGGGAATTAAGCCAAAATGGATCACCCGTTCATCGTTATACGTTAACTTTAAGGTCGCTGCTTTGATCGGATCTACGTCCCCGATTAAATCGGCGACGGTTACATCCGGAGTGGCCAGTTTTTCAGTGTAGCGCTCCGAGCGGTGTTGCCAGCTGACCGGGCACTGGTCCCCATGAATGGAAATTTCATGTTTTCCATACCAGGATATTGGATTTAAAGGGTCGTCAAAAACCTCGCTTCCGCTGATGTAAGGAATATATTCATCGAGCAGATTGACCATTAAACGGGCAATACGGGTTTTTGCCTGTCCGCGCAAACCCAAAAGTAAAATGTTGTGTCTGGATAAAATTGCTGTTTGCAGTTCGGGAATAACGGTTTCATCATAGCCCAGGATGCCTTCAAAACCAGCATCTTTTGCTTTCAACTGCCGGACCAGGTTTTTTCTAAGCTCATCTTTGACCGTTAAAGACTGATATCCGGAGGCTTTGAGGTCTCCGAGCGTTTTAATGTTTTTATAATCCATATTTAATAAAATCCTAACGGACTGTTTTTCTTCTGTTTTTTATATAATCTTCAAAAATATATTCCCCAAGACCGTTCAGGGAGCTGTAAAAGGCCCTTCCCCCATTGACTTGCGTAAATTCCCTCACAAATTCCTGTAAATAAGGATCTTTTGCAATCATAAAAGTGGTAATGGGGATGTTCAGCCTTTTACACTGTGCGGCCATATTGAGGGTTTTGTTGATCACCTTTCGGTCCAGTCCCATGCTGTTTTTATAGTAACGGCCATTTTCTTTCAAACAGGTTGGCTTGCCATCGGTGATCATAAAAATCTGCTTGTTATGGGTTTTTCTGCGGCGCAACAGGTCTACGGCAAGCTCCAACCCTGCATAAGTATTGGTATGGTAGGGGCCAACCTGCAAATAGGGCAGGTCTTTAACGGTAATGACCCAGGCATCATTGCCAAACACCAGCAGGTCAAGGGTATCCTTAGGATAACGGGTTTTGATCAGTTCGGCCAGTGCCATGGCTACTTTTTTTGCGGGTGTAATGCGGTCCTCCCCATACAAAATCATGGAATGGGAAATGTCAATCATCAGCACGGTAGAAGTGAGGGTCTTGTAGTCTTTCTCCTCTACCTCCAGGTCCCGTTCGGTCAGCGTGAAATTGTGGATCCCATGATTGACCTGTGCATTTTGAATGGAAGTGGTCATGTCAATCTGGTCCAGGCTGTCCCCAAAAGCAAACTCCCTGCGGTCTGCATTTTTTTCTTCCCCAATTCCCGAAACATTAGAATTGTGATTTCCTTTTCCCGATTTTTTCAGTTTCCCGAAGATCTCTTCCAGTGCGGACTGACGGATGGTTTGTTCTGTCTTTGCTGTGATCTCTATATCGCCGGTCTGGTTGTTTTCTTTGATGTAGCCTTTTTCTTTAAGCTCATCCATAAAATCGCCCATGGCATAGTCATTATTGGTAAACTTGTATTGTTTATCCAATTCATTCATCCAGGAAAGTGCTTCGCCAGCATCCCCTGCTGTATAATTGAGCAATTGCGTGAATAGCTTCAGGAGTTCTTCAAAACCTCCTTTTGGCAATTCACCGGGTATAAAGTCTGAAAAATGGAAACCCCTCATATCTTCTTATTAACGAATTACCGAAGGTAAAAGTTTGATGCTGAACTATTTTAAGCCTGATGTCATATTTAAGAATGGAAAAGGGCCGAAACCGTTGGGCTATAAGGCGGATTGGCACCAGGCTGTGAAGCCACATAAGCACCAACACTGCAGGCACGGTCCAGTATGGTTTCTATGGGGTAACCCTGCAGCATACTGCTGATATAGGTCGCCAGAAAAGAGTCTCCTGCACCCACTGTATCTGCCACAGTGGTTTTATAGCCCGGATGCCGGTATAAACGTCCTTGTTGCCAAACCATGGCTCCCTTGTCGCCCAGGGTAATGCAAATGGTTTGAATGCCAAACAAAACAGAAAGCTGTTTGCAGCTTTGTTCAGTGCTGTTTGCAGCCAGTTGCAGGGCGGTATTCAGGTAGGCCAGTTCCTCCTCGTTAATTTTTAACAGATCTGCAGCCCCAAGCAGGTGCCCCAGGGTATCCAGCTGATAGAAAGGCGGCCGGAGGTTAATGTCCATCACATTGAATTTGCTGTGTTCCAGCAGCGCGTAAATTGTGGCGCGGCTAAGCTCATTTCGGCAGGTTAAGCTGCAGTACACAAATACATCGGCTTGTTTTACAGCCTGAATGTTTTGCGCATTGAGCGTTATGGCATCCCAGGCAACAGGCTCGATGATGGTATAACTGGCCTGCTGAAGGTGATCCAGTTGCACCTGGACCGTACTGGTTGGCAGTAAAGGATGCTCCTGGACCAGGGCTGCAGAAAGCTGCTGCTCCTGTAAAAAAAGGAGCAAAGCTTTTCCGTTTTCATCCTGGCCAACGGCACTGATAAAAGCACTGTCTATCCCTTGCTTGTGCAGGTGCAGGGCCACGTTCATAGAAGATCCGCCGGCTTTTTTCTCTTCGCCGAACACATCCCATAAAATTTCCCCTACCGAAGTGACTTTATGTTTCAATTTTATTTGGGCTGATGGTTGGCAAGTGCCCTTTCTGCCCTTTTGATGGCCAGCCTTTCTCTGTATTGTGCATAAGGGGCTTTGAAAGCCATTTTCAGTACACTGTCCAGACCGCCTTTAATGGCAAGGTTAAATACACTTTGCGCTTTGCGGCTCAGGGAAGCATCCCATGCCCTTAAACTCAATGAGAAAGAACCGTCCAGGTATTTCATCCAATGCCACATCCCCGTTGGCATGAACAGGGTATCCCCGTGTTCCAGAAATACTTCGTAACCTTCCACGCCTTTTAAAGCCGGGAATTTTTCAAAATCCGGATTGGCTACATCATAATCTTCCAGGGCATAAGTGGCATTTGGAATGCAGTATAATCTTTTTTTCCATTTGTTGTCAAAAAGGATAATGTGTTTACGGCCACCGAAATGCGTATGGAAAAGGTGCGGCAAATCAATGTCGTAATGTAAAAACGTAACCGAATTGGAACCACCAAAAAACATGGCGGGCATGCTTTCTATAAAACCGCCCATCAGGTCTTTAGGGATAACGATATCGTCTACCAGACCGGGTACATGCTTAAAAAGATTAAAAAAGAAAATCCTGAGCTCGGTGGGCTGTGATTTGATCAGGTCAAGGTAATCCCCGAATTTCATATTGGCTACCGAAGCATTGATCGGTTTGGAGGGGTCTGCCTTGGAATTGTCCATCAGGCTTACATTTACTTCACCGGCAATTTGCTTTAAATAGTCGGTAGTCCACTTCTCTCTGGCTGGCCAGGATTTGGTTAAGCCCTTAATGATCAAAGGACGTCTGGCATCCAGATAATTCTTTTTGAAATCTTCCGGACTGATGTTTTCAACGGTATCTACCGGCTTTAAAATAAAGCTCATATAATTAAGAAAAAATGACTTGTTTAAACAAATGTCTAAATTAATTCTTAATAACGAAAAAAGTAGAATATTTATACCCGGATAAAAAATTATTCAGGATAGTTCTTTTCCAGGGCCTGTTTTGCCCTTTTCATGGCCAGCTGTTCTTTCCAGCTCATGTATTTTTCCCTGAAATTGCCCTTCATAAAGTCATCAAACTTTCTTTGCAGGGTCAGGTTATACAAACTTTTTGCCTTTACGGCCCAGGACTTGTCCCAGGCCCTTAAACTAATGGAAAAGGAACCATCCAGATACTTCATCCAGTGCCAGTAGCCAGTGGGCATAAAAAGGGTGTCGCCATGTTCCAGAAAGGCTTCAATTCCTTTTACACCTTTTAAACCCGGAAACTTTTCAAAATCCGGTTTTTCCACATCATAATCTTCCAGGGCATAGGTGGCAAAAGGAATTTGGTATAAACGCTCTTTCCATTTGTTTTCAAAAAGAATAACATGCTTGCGGCCACCAAAATGGGTATGAAAAATATGCGCCAGGTCGATGTCGTAGTGTAAAAAAGTCACAGAACCTTTTCCTCCAAAAAACATATTCGGATAACTGTCCAGAAAACCGCCCATGAGGTTTTTAGGTGCCATATAATCGTCCAGTAACTTCGGCGCATGTTTGATCGGGTCAAAAAGAAAAATCCTCAAATCGGTCGGTGTCTCTTTAATCAGGTCTATATAATCTCCGAACTTCATTTCTGCTGCCGAAGCATTAATGGGCTTGGAGGGATCTGCTTTTGAGCTATCATAAAGGGGTACCGTTTGATCCCCCACCACCGATTTCATATAATCCAATGTCCATTTTTGGTGCGCGGGCCATTCTTTAGACATGCTTTTAATGACCAGTGGTTTTCTTGTTTTCAGGTAGTGCTCTTCAAAATCTTCTTTTGAGATATGATCTACCGTGTCAATGGGTGAGAGATCAAACTTCATGTTAATATAATGTTAAGATTAACAAAGTTAAAAAAGGGTCAATTTTGTACAAGGCCAGCATTTAAAAATTGAAATTATGCTGACACAAAGGGGGTAATAGTCAGTTTAATGGGTTCCTCCATCTTTTAAGATACGAGTTACAGAGGAAAAAATGCCTTTAAATTCATAAAAAAAGGTACGCCTTTTTAAAGCATACCTTTCAGGGTGAGTTGCAACGGAAATATTATTTTGGCATTAAAACCGTATCAATAACATGGATTACACCGTTTTTCTGCATGACGTTGGCTATGGTCACGGTCGCAGTGCCGCCTTTTTCATCGGTCAGGACCAGTTTATCTCCATCCATGGCAGCCCATAGTTTTCCACCACTAACCGTTGTGAGCTCTGCTTTTCCATTGCCGGCTTTAATGGCTTTGGCAATGTCTTTGGCGGTCATTCTTCCGGCAACGACATGATAGGTTAAAATTTTAACCAGGGTGGCTTTATTTTCTGGTTTCAGTACCATATCCACTGTACCGGCAGGCAACTTGTCAAAAGCGGCGTTGGTTGGGGCAAAAACGGTAAAGGGACCATCACCTTTCAGGGTTTCCACCAGGCCCGCGGCTTTAACTGCAGCCACCAGTGTGGTATGGTCTTTTGAATTGACCGCATTGTCAATAATGTCTTTTGTCGGATACATTGGGGCACCGCCAACCATTGGGTTTTTTTGGGCAAATGTAGGGGTTGAAAATGCCAAAGCTACTAAGGCAATTGCGGATAAAATTATTCTTTTCATGAGTTCTGTTTTATACCAGCAGATACGAAGAAGTCTGAAGGGCAGATGTGAAAAAGAATAATTTTTAAATTTCAGGTTACTTTTGCTTTCCGCAGGTATTTTGAAAATCTTAAAGGAAACAACCTTTTAAATAACACCCCTTTTACCTCTTTCCCGCCAATGTAAACTTCTTCTTTTTTCGCCGCAATGGCCTTAACAATTTCCTGCGCGCAGTGTGGTGCAGACATTCCGTTTTCCTGTGCCTGGTCCATGGTGCCTTGCGCCTGGCCCGTGCTGGTCAGGGCATTGATGCTCACCTGAGTTTTGATAAAACCTGGGCAAACCAGCGTGATAAACACATTTTTATCATAAATTTCGGCCCTTAAGGAATCAAAATATCCATGCAGGGCATGTTTGGAAGCCGCATAGGCAGAGCGTAAAGGTGTGCCGAATTTACCCACCAGGCTGCTGATACAAACAATGTGTCCGCTTGATTTTTCAATCATGGAGGGCAATATGGCCTTGCTCAAGACCACCGTACCCCAGAAATTAATTTTCATGAGCCGCGCTTCAGTTTCATGTGCGGTTTCCAGCGCCAGGCCACGCTGACTGATCCCTCCGCTGTTGATCAGCAGATCAATTCTTCCGAAGATCCGCAGGGCATCCATTGCTTTTTGTTCCAGGCTTTCAGTCGCTTCCAGGTCCACAGGTAATACATGAACATGGACGGGGTTTTTACAATTGGATTTTACACGGTACAGTTCATCCCTGTTGCGGGAAGATAAAATGAGTTTAGCCCCGGCCTGGTCATACGCATAAACCAGCGCCTCGCCAATTCCGGAAGATGCCCCGGTGATCCAAACAACTTTATTTTTCATTCGTATTTCATTGTCTTTTAATGGTTATGAAGCGATCATGAGTTTTGTTTTGATGCTTTTTGGGATTGTAAACTCATGATGGTTTCATTAGTGTATAATATCTTTTTAATGGTTATGAAGCGATCATTCCCTCCTTGATTCTATTCGCTTTGTTTTTTGCTGCGGATAATGCTTTCATGTTCCTCAATCAGAAATAATTCAGAGGCAATATGATCTGCAAATAATTTTCCTTCGGGGCTTAACCTGAAGTGGTTTTCTTCCAGGTTTAACCAATGGTTGTCCAGGAAGGGTTTGATGTTAAAACGGGTCTCTTCCCGGTAAACTTTCCCAAAATCCCGTTCAATCTTTTCCAGATCGGTGCCCCACATGGTCCTAAGAGAGGTCATTAAATACTCGTTTAAGCGGTCCAGGTTGCTCAGCTCTTCAACACTTTCTGCCAGCTGATTTTTATCCAGTTTTTCCAGATAAATGGCATTATTGGCAATGTTGTGGTAGCGGTTTGTACCATCAAAACCATGCGCAGAAGGACCTATTCCCAGATAGGGAATGCCTCTCCAGTAATTGGTATTGTGTACGGCATAGCGGCCAGGCAAAGCGTAATTGGAAATTTCATAATGTTCAAAACCTGCAAGGGCCAGTTTGCGGATTAAGGTTTGAAACTGTTCTGCACTCTGGTCGTCGCTGATCGGGATTTGCCTGCCCTTTTTTATGTTGGCAGCAAGCGCTGTTTTGGGTTCTACGGTCAATGAATAAGCAGAAATATGTGGCACACCCAAATCAATGGCGGTGCTGATGTTTTGTTCCCATTTCTGGTCTGTCAGAATGGGATAGCCATAAATCAGGTCTATGCTGAGGTTTTCAAAACCAGCATCCTGGCTGCGCTTAATGGACGATTCCGCTTCAGCAGCATTGTGCGCCCTGTTCATCCAGCGCAGGTCTTCATCAAAAAAAGACTGTGTGCCAATACTGAAACGGTTAACAGGCAGTTGTTTGAGTTCTGCCAGTTTCGAGGCATTCAGGTCATCGGGGTTGGTTTCTATGGTGATCTCCGCTGCCGAAGCGATGGAGAAATGCTGTGTAAGGGTATCAAAAATCCTGTTCAACTGGGCTGCTGTTAAAACAGAAGGTGTTCCGCCACCAAGGTAAATGCTGCCCACCTGTCCGCTAATGCGGTCTTTTTTTAACAGGAGCTCCCTGCAAATGGCATCGGTCATTTCTTCTGTGTATTTCAGGGAAGTACTGAAATGAAAATCACAATAGGTACATGCTTTTTTGCAAAATGGAATATGAATATAAATACCGGCCATGTTATGAAGGTCGCTTAAATGGTAGTAGATCAATATAGAATATCATTGTTATTTGCTTCATTTTCAACGATTAATGCATTTGTTTTTTACCTTCATTTATTTTATTTTACCCTATTTTATGCCTATCTTGTTACTTATATGTTACTCGCTGAGTTTTTCGAGTAACACAAGTAACAAAATATGGTGTCACTTTAATGACGGAATCAGATGGTAAAGGTAAGGTATAAAAAATTGGCAAGTGGAAAGTATAGTGCATATTTAGATATTTATTCAAGTAACAGTGAGGATGGGCAACGAAATTATGAGTTCCTTAAAATCTATGTCTCAAAGGATTATTCTGATCCCAAAACAAGGATTGTAGAAGCTGACAAAGATAATATGAAGGTCATTAATGCCATCAGGAATACCAGGGAGACTGACACAAATTTTTCGGAGAATGGGTATACTAAGCCTGGTAAAATCGACTATAACCTTGTTAATTATTTCCGTCAATGTTTAAAGGCTAAATATAATTACAGACTTGAATGTCTTACCATTCAGCTCGAAAAATATTATGGAAGTAAAGTGGTTTATTTTCAAGATGTGGATGGTGAGTTATTGGATACTTTTCAAACTCATCTTCTTAACAATGTTACTCAGAACACCGCAAACTCTTACATGTGCACTTTTCGCCAGTACTTTAATAAGTTGATTACTAAAGGGATTCTTAAAGTATCACCATTTTGGACTTTCAAAGTAGTAGAAGAAGCGGAAGTTGAAAAAACAACCTTAACGATGGAAGAAGTAAGAGCACTCGCCCAATACACGCCTAAAAGAGGTAATCCTCAAATAAAGGAGGCATTTTTGTTTTCCTGCTTTACCGGATTGAGGTTGTCCGACGTGAAGAAATTTACCTATGATGAAATTGTTGGAGATGAAATCGTTTTTCGTCCTGCTAAGACATCAAAGAAAATTGTTCGAGTTCCATTAATTGATGATGCTAAAGCAATTATTGCCAGTCTGCCCAAACATCCAAAGAATTCAAAGGTTTTTTGGAATTTGCCATCTGGTCAAGTAATCAATACTTATTTGAAATTTTTTGGCTTGGGAGCTGGGATACAAAAGAATCTGCATTTTCATGCTGCCAGACACACATTTGCCACAATTGGTTTAACTTATGGCATCGATATATATACAATGAAGGAGTTGCTGGGGCACAGTAAAATTGAGATGACTCAGATATATGCAAAAATTGTAGATAAGAAAAAGGCAATGGAGATGGCTAAATTCCCAAAACTCTGATATGAAAAAAATATTCTTTGAAATTGGCCTTGTAATTATTTTATCGTTACTATATCTGCTTTTTCCAACGATACGAATAGCATTGATAGTCGCATTTAGTTGCTTGGCTATTTGGATTGTGCCAGTTCAATTGTTTCTCTCAATAAACTTGCAGAACTGGTTGAATGAATTAGGCGGACGCTTTCATAGACTTACTCCAGATGATCGATTAGCGCAAATAAGAGCTACTTTTAAAGGTCTGGATTTCATAGATGCTAGTAAACTGCGTAGATTTTATATCCATGTTAGCATGTTTCATTATGTACTGATGATCCTCTTTGCCCTTGGCTTTTTAATGATGGCAATATTTTTTTTATTTCTAGGGGTTATATTCCCAGATCAGAGCATGGCCCCAATCAGTCTGGTTGGATTTGTTATTACTGGTATTGTAGGCTACATTTTAGTAAACAATCTATTTCCAACAAGTGCCAAGAAGAATATTGATGCTGTTTTGTTTCTGTTTTGGAGTAAAGATTGGCGTAAGAAGCTGTTTGGTGGCGCCGAAGACGACGAAACTTTCAATCGCATACCTCGTAATTTCTTTAGCTATTGGTGCGTAGGAAAAACACGAGAAGAAAAAGAGATAAATTTTAGGACATTTATTAATGACTTAAACACTGCTAGTACAAATGGTCAGTTGTTTGCTATTAGAGATGATGGTAAAATCCTAATTAACGAGATCGCATACGCAGGATCATTTAACAAATCTTTTTCGGGCTTCTTGAAGTATTGCATTGAGGAAAGAAAAGTGCTTTCTAGCGATATTCTCCATAACAAGAAAAGACATTTACTGAGGGAAGTTTTTGCACTGGATAACTCAAAATCTTTGATCTTCCTAGAAGATAGCCGTATGAAGGCCGTCAGTGATGACTATGTAAAGGTCTATAGAGTGAAATAAAAATACCTAGTAAATCACTATTGTAAGTAAATTAACATAGAACCTTTTATTAGATCATTCGATAACGAACAACCGTTCGTATAGGTTTATTTTCTTCTATTTTTTTGCTTCCGTTAATCAAAACGGAGGTAAAATGAATATCAATGAAAACACCAGGCTAATAGATTTGAAAGTGTCCGATCTATTAATCATTCTTAAAGAAACAAATCCACCCATAGAGGATAAGGCGCCTACTGTAGCGTTCCCTGGAGATGATGAGATCGGCGGGTATGAAATCGCAGAAAAGGTGACGGGTTACGCTCGGCAGACCCTCTATCAGCTTAAGTCAGAAGGTAAAATTCCTTACATCGGATTGCCCAATGGTGGAATCCGGTTCTCAAAAAAGGCAATTTTGGAATGGCTTTTATCTCATAAAAAGTTGAGTGATGCTGAAGTTGCAGCCAAAGCAGAAAATTTTATTCTCAAACGCAAACTGCGTAGAAAATAATGGGGGGTAGCATGGAACAGACACACCCTTACATCCGCATCGGCACTGCTTATTACAAAACTGTCAGGAAGCCTTTGGCATCAGGAGATGCAATGGTTATGCTGATATCCTGGTCAGCAGAATGCATTAAACAGGATCATGGGAAAAGCTACTTGTCCGAAATAGAAAAGTATGATGGCTTCTGCTTTGTTCCCAGTCATTTAAACTATCAGAGAATAGTAGAGAATTTCTATAACCGTTATTATCCTTTTAAGCACAAGCCTAAAGAAGGTAAGCCTGTCCACAGTCTTGACTATCTCCAGCATATATTCGGTGAGCAGCTGGAGCTTGGCCTAGATTATTTAAAGCTACTGCTGGAACGACCAATGCAACGGCTCCCGATCCTTTGCCTAGTCAGTACTGAGCGCAATACCGGAAAGACAACATTCCTAAACTGGCTTAAGGCCATTTTTGGAGACAACATGACCATTAATACCAACGAGGATTTTCGTTCCAATTTCAATGCGGAATGGACGCAGAAATTATTAATTGGTGTCGATGAAACATTTTTAGAACGACGGGAGGACTCAGAAAGGCTTAAAAACCTGAGTACAGCTACATTCTACAAAACTGAAGCAAAAGGAATGGATCGGCAGGAGACTGAATTTTTTGGCAAGTTCATCCTTTGCAGCAACAACGAAGACAACTTCTTGATCATTGACCCAGGTGAAACAAGGTATTGGATCAGAAAAGTTCCGGTGCTTGTGGCTGATAATCCGCATTTGCTCGCAAAGTTGAAAGAAGAAATTCCAATGCTGGTATATTATCTGACAAAACGGAAGATGATCACCTCCAACCAGACCAGGATGTGGTTTAGCCCGGAACAGATCTTCACTCCAGCTCTGAAAAAAGTAATTCGTCAGAACAGGGTGAAACTGGAGGTGGAGCTTGCTGGAGTGCTGCTATCGATAGTAGACGATCAGGAATTGAAGGAGATCCGCTTTTGCATCGGAGATGCACAAGGATGGCTTACCCGCAGGGGCATCCGAAGCCCCGATACTACCTCGATCAGAAGAGTACTGCAAAACGTGTGGAATTTAAAGCCAGCATCCAATTCCTTTATGCAATACAAATTTTCTACCGAAGGAAATTTATATGAACAGGCGAGTAAAGGCAGATTTTATACACTGGATATGGAAACGATTTTAAAACTAAATGATTATTGATGATTTGATGATAAGTAATATAATTAATTGATTATAAATAAAATAACTGTCATCAAAACTTCATCATCACTTCATCAAAAAAGATGCTGATGAAGAATAACTGAGGAAACAAAAAATGATGATGCGTTTGATGAACATTTGATGACGCTACAATAAACTGTAATACAGTATATTAGTGGTGCTGTTCATCAAATCATCATAAAAATAGAGTTCAAGCCCTATAAAGAAATTAGTATGAGCAATTTAACATGTGAACAAGCAAGGTTAATTCCAATAGTAGAATACCTGAATAACCTGGGTTTCAAAGCCCAAAACACAAGAGGCCACAATCATTGGTATATCTCTCCATTTAGAGATGAAAAACATGCATCCTTTAAAGTAAATAGCCTTCGGAATATATGGTATGATTTCGGTGAAGGATGTGGTGGAAACATCATTGATCTTGGTACCCGTTTACATCAATGCAGCGTTGCCGACCTATTACAAATGCTTGCCGGATCAACATATACTCCGGTAATGATTCCAGTCGATAGAGCCGCCATTGAAAAACAAGAAGAGGAAAGTAAGGTCAAAATTATTAGCACCTCTGATCTGGCGGATCATAGGTTACTTGCCTACCTGAAGAGTCGAGGGATTAACCTGGCAATTGCCAAACAGTATTGCAAGCAAGCTGACTTTACTATATATCAAAAAAAGTATTTAGCTGTTGCCTTTGCCAATAGATCAGGCGGGTACGAACTCCGCAGTTCAGGGATTAAGGTAAGTTCATCCCCAAAGGATTTTACGCTGATCGATAACGGATCAAAGAACTTAAAATCAACGGAAGGGTATACAGATTTTTTGTCGCTGTTGACTATGCACCCTAAAGACCATACCGATTTTAATTATTTGATTTTAAATTCGGTAAACATGCTCTCCCGGACATTTGAAATTATGGGAGAACATAAAAATATCTTCACCTATTATGACCAAAATAAAGCCGGAAGAAAAGCAACGGATCTGGTCATGAATACCTTTAAGAATGCCGTTGACGCATCCGTCTTTTATCCCAAGCATGAGGACGTTAACGACTATTGGGTTGCCCAACTCAGTCGAGGGAAGCCCACGTCGTTTTGATGTTATGCACGAATATTCAGATATAATATAAAGGTGAATCTCGATATACCGGGCCTGATACCAGAGGCTTTAATCCTATTTACAGTTCACACGAAGATAAGGTGAACCGCCAATCTGTTCGTATCCTCACTATTGGCGGTTGGTAAGGAGCGAGTTAATGTTTTTGCTATACAAAAACTCCCCGGCACCCCAAAAAGGTGCTTCGGGGAACTCGCTCCCGGTGGTCGACATTTCAAACACTTTAATGAAGGAAATTAATGACAGCAACACAATCTAATACCAAAGACAACAATAAGCGTCTGCCAGGCAGACCAAAAAAATTGATCAAAAAAAGTAATTTGCTGATGGTAAGGATGACTCCTACTGAACGCCTGTTTATAGAAAACAAATCTAAAGCTGCCGGAATGAAATCCAGCGAATGGTGTCGCAAAGCGGCGAAAAGTGCAAAGGTAGTTCCACGTTTTTCAACCGAGGAAGTTGGCTGGTTCAGGGATTTGTCAGGCTTGTCAAACAACCTCAATCAGCTGACACATCTAGCGCATGTTAATGGACTATTTAGCCTGGCTTTAAAGTGCCAGGCACTACTGGTTCAAATAGAAAGTTTGTTAACTAAAATAAGTAATCATGATCGGTAAACCAATCACTGGAAAAAGCTTTGGTGGCTGCGTCCGGTATCTCCTGGATAAACCAGATGCGAAAATCCTTTCAGCAGAGGGGGTGAGGATTCAGGATGCAAAATCAATTACGCAGGATTTTAATTTGCAACGCAAGTTGCGGCCAGGTCTGGGAAAGGCTGTGGGGCACTTGGTACTCAGCTGGAGCAAAGAGGATTTGCCCAAGCTCAATGATGAGGTAATGGTCGCAAGAGCGCAGGAATACATGAAAAAAATGGGAATTGCGAATACACAATGTTTAATTGTAAGGCATCATGACAGGGAGCATCCACACTTGCACATCGTGTATAATCGGGTTGATAATTCCGGTCAGACAATTACTGATAAAAATGATTACCAACGCAATATAAAAGCTTGTAAAGACATCACATTAAAGTATGGCTACCACCTTGGAGAAGGCAAAGAACTGGTCAACCGTCTCGCCTTGAAAGGAAAAGAAAGTCTGAAATATGAACTCTATGATTCCATTAAAAGTGCATTGAAGCAGTCGATCAGCTGGAAAGGATTTGAAAGTAAGTTGAATGCGAAGGGAATAGCTGTAGCCTATAAATACCGTAGTGGAACCAATGAGGTGGAAGGTATTTCGTTTGAAAAGGGAGCCCTAAAAATGAAAGGTTCTTCAGTAGATCGTAGCTTCAGCTTTGCCCAATTAGATAGACAACTGGACAGGAATTATCAGGTAAAACAGTACCAGGAAGCATTAGCAGCGAATAGGCCTTCTCTGGCTGATCAGTTGAGGGAAGCAATCCGAATTGACGTCCAAGCGGAACATCAGCACAGCCATGACCGAGGGGAAAGTTTATTGGATATTTTGTTTCGCAGTGAATTTATTCCAGCGCAATCAGATCCCATTGGTGATGCAGACAAACGCCGTAGAAAAAGGAAGAAACATGAGGCCGAACAATCCCAAGGCGTAACCAGATAAGTAAATATTTAATCCCAAAAACCCACCTAGTATGAAAGAAATAGAAGAAAGAGTAAACATGTTAGAAGAATTATTTGAAGGATTTGTTGAAAGAGTAAAGGTCTTAGAAAATGTAGTGCCTGAATATTTAGACACCTTTTTAAAACATTATAACAAGTCCATGACTGATATCTATGGACAGATTGAAAAATCAAATAACAGATATGATCACTCTAAAATTCAACAAAACATCGATGAGGTCAAGCAAATTCTGGCTTCAACTCCGAAAGTTATAACAATAAGAAACTCCCATCATTTCGGGGCATGGTCGAAAAATCTGATCATCGGTGTAGTGGTTTGCATTTTATTGACCACAAGTTCGGTTGGAACAGCCTTATACCTGAACCACCGTAACAATAGGCTCAATGATGAAGCCTATAATTTCTGGCTCATCAGGGCGCTATATCCTGAAGCGGCCAAAACCATACTCACCAAGCTAGAGGAAGATCCAAACGCTCTGGTGGAAATGGCGAAAAAGGAGATGGCCAAACAGAATGCCATTATAGCAGCGCAGGCACAGGCTGAGCAGGCAGAAAAACAGCAGCAAGCGGCGAAAGAAAATTTGAAAAAAGCCAAGTCAGACCAGTAATCATAACAATAGAGGGAGGCGATTTGATCAAATCCCTTTATGTTTTTTCTATGGATTGTAAATTTGGATTTATAACCATCCATTTCTTACCATCATATTCGCACTTGAAAATCGCCGTATTTTCAACAGAAAGCTTGCTCATTTTGTCCCTGAAATAGCGCATACTTTGATTGTCTATATTCTCGTTGCTAGTCTGGATATATTGACATATCGCCCGGATTACATGACCATGCACAAATACCAGAATAAAATTTTCGTTCCGGTTTTGCAGTCGCTTAATTCCATTAATTACCCTGCCTTTAAAGTCAATAAATGACTCTGCGCCTGTTCCATGAACATAGGTTGCCTCGCTCTTATTCCAGTAATCTCTTACCCAGGGCTTGCGATCTTCTACAGTGGTGCCAATACATTGAGCTGGAGACAGAAAATCATATTCCTGGAACGGCCAAACTTCAATAGGCACATCTGGAAACTTAACCGTTGTTGGCTCGGCAGTTTGTTGAGTGCGAAGGTAGGGAGATACTACAATTAATTCAGGCCGCTTTTCTATAGTTTTAGCCAGGGCTTCTGCCTGTAATTCCCCCTTTGATGTTAGAGGTATAGTTCCCGGATCAGTAGTAGGCAAACCGGCATTAGCCAAACTTTCACCATGCCTTATAAACCAAACGTCTTTCATTAAATATTAAAAAGTTCAAACCTCACAAATATACGTTACCATACATATATTCTCAGGGGGGACTTTTACAATTGTTACATTGGGCCAATGTTAAATATTTGGTTGTTACAATATTTTCCTTAATATTTGCTTAACTGACAATTATTTAACAAGAAAACAAATTCAAACCCATATTAGGTATGATTAGATAAATCATTTTTTCATAAATACATCTACTCCATTAATCCTCTCTCCTAGATTTTTTGCATGATCATGTAATAGATACTCTTAAATCTAAATATCCCCCTATGAAAAATCATCCCACATTCAACAAAATATTGCCCATATCTGACGAAGCTTTTATTATCCTAATTGAAGAAATGAGGCATTTTCTTCAATTGAACGCTGGGTTTATTAGAAAACTCAAAACTGTACTTTATGAGGTAAATTATAAGAAAGACCATAAACTTCTTATAAATAAAGAAAGGCAGGAAATAGTTTGGTTTTTGATCGATGGTGTCGTTAAAGAAACGAATGTTGATACGCAGTCCGATAAGAAAACCACGGTATGGTTTTGGTTTGCAAAATCATTTATCTACGTCACTCCGGGTTTTTTTGACAGGGAGCCTTCTCAAAGCATTGTCACTGCCGGGTGCAATTGTAGAGTAATATTTATTAGTTATGAGGATTGGAAAGCACTAAAAGACACTTTTGATACTACCGATACAGTAACGGAGAAGATTAGGGGAGCATACAACGTTTTGAGACGGGAACATGCGAGTAATATTTCAACATTAAGCATAACGGAGCGCTATATTAAATATAAAGATAAATTGAACCTGCTATTCCCTCATTTCTCACTCAAAGACATTGCGGAATATATGGGTATGTCCGCAGATAGGCTGAGCGGGCTAAGGAAAACCCCAGGTCTTTAGTCCAGGCACTCTTCAGGGCAATGGGCTTTCAGATTGATCAATTTAGTCTAAAATGATTGAATTTTCCGACCGTGGTCGGGTTTTCTGTATTTAAAACTTCGGAAATTTGTATTAACCAAGTACTGACGACCATGTTTTATTTCCAATACAATATTTCCCTTATACTATACAATACTAATAGCGGAAGGATAATGAGGGGTGGTGAAATCCAACAAATGTCGGTATTAAGAACTATAAGTTTTCTCTGTTAACCTCTTACTTTTATGAAAACGCCCTTCAAATTTGAACTAGATACTGAAATTCCATTAAGAATTTTAATTAGAAGAAAAAGAAACTCGGTATCAAAACATACGATTTCTTATGCTAGGGTAAAACTAATTCGTTATAAGTCTATTAAGATTTTAAGACAAACTTTTAGTGGGTTTGCTTTCTACCTAGAACTAATTACTCATTTTGTAAAAAAAAGAACCCTTCTTACAGTAAAGGTAGCACAGAATTCACTTGTATTTGTTTATGCTTTAAAAGATGATTTAACCATTGCTGTTTCGGAACAGCCCGAACCGATTGTCATAGTCAAAGGACAATGTTTTGTCCAGACTGTTCCAGCTGGTGTCTATAGGTGGAATGCTGACCCCGGAAAAATGAAGTTTGTATATTTTGTACTTAGACCCACATGGTTACTGAAAATGAGGGATGTCTATCCTAAGTTAGCTGCCATCGTGAAAGAAATGCAAGATGTCAACGCCGTCAATATGGTATTACCACCTTATGTAATGACCAGGCATACGGCAAGGCAATTAGACAAGTTAAGGAATTGTAAAGCAAGTACAGTCGTAGATCTTGAGGAGAATTTACTTCATGTTATCAATATGCTGATTGCTGAATATCACAACCATTTGTTAGCCCCTGTGGTAATACCCTATAAATCGCCTAAGCAGATTATTTACGAGGCACGAGATATGATCATAGAGCAAGTTGAAAATGGTATTATACCAAGCGTTACGGCAATTTCATCCCAATTTAACATAGAACCAAAGGCATTGCGCAGACATTGCAATAGGATTTTTAACATGAATATCCAGGATTTAGTTGAGGATGCACAGATGAAAAAAGGACATTCACTAATACATCAAGGAGTAAATATTAAAAGTGTTTCGGAAAGACTTGGTTTTGCTGAAACGGCAATATTTTCACGCAAATATAAAAGGTATTTCGGCTATTCTCCAAGTAAATTACAATCTGCTGATAACTAAAACCCTTTAGATATAGCTTAAATGGCTATTTTGTCCTTTTCAGTCAACATCATTTTGTCCGTTTCGGTCAACGTCTTATTAAGAAATCTTGCTCAATTTTATAATACCCAACAGGGATGATTGAGTGCCAGATGTTCTGATAGAATATAGGTAGTTGAATTTTAGAGATTTAAACTGAAACAATTGACAATGATCAGCATAGTAACAAAACTTGGAAAATTTAATTTAACAGAGATTAAAACTCTTTTTCCGAAAAAGGAAACAATAGTCTTTATCATCAGCTGTTTATTCTTCGCTTTATATATGTATGCTGCCGCAAACAAACTAGCTGACTATCAGAAATTCAAAGTTCAATTGGGCCAATCACCAATTCTAGCTCCGATCTCTGGCCATGTGTTATGGTTTATTCCTGGCATCGAAGTGTTAATCTCGGTATTGCTAGTGGTACCCAAGACAAGATTAGTTGCACTTTATGCATCATTCAGTTTGATAGTGATGTTTACATCATATATTGTTGCAATACTCAATTTTACAGAAAAAGTTCCGTGTGCCTGCGGTGGAATTTTTGAATCCATGCAGTGGAAGGAGCATTTTCTATTTAATATATTCTTTATAATTCTTGCCGTAACTGCCATAATACTACAAACTAGTTTAATAAAAAAAGACGGAAAATAACTGGTATAAAATACCTGTATAAAATATTCATTTTAAAAGTAGATGGATCAGGGGATGCCCAAAACCTGAAAGAGAGTAAGCACTAACAAAATCCTATTACCATGAAAAGATTACTTTTCACATTTGGTCTACTGGCAACAGTTGCTGTAGGCTCGGCGTTTGTTAACGCCAACAATTTAAGGACTACGCTGGTTTATGGAACACTAAATAACAGTGGCCCATGTCCTTCGCAAACACTGGAAATCCCCTGTAACCCTACAGAGATTGATAACCCTGTTTGTACAAACCAGGAAAGTCAGACGCTATTTACCCAGGCGTCAGGTCGTTGTAATGTTCCTTTATTTCAAGATGACCAACCATAATAAAAAAATACCCTGTAGCCCAGAAAGCTGCAGGGTATTTAAATTAATAGTATTATGAGAAAAGTAATTACTAATCTGAGCATCGCATTTATTGCTTCAATTATTCCAATAGGAGTTTTGGTATATGGATATACCGTTAGGATGAAAGAAATTACCTATGACTTTGAACGGAAAATCATTACACCTGCCAAAGACGTTAAAATGAAGAACATAAAATATAATTCTTACTATTTTGCGGGACAATTAGGCGAGCGTATATATTTAGGTAATTATACAGCCAGTAGGCACGTATTAGAAGTAAGTACTTCACTTGCTGATACACAATCGAAGACAATTTCCGTCGACAAAATGTATTTTAAGCCAAAGGGGAACTATAATCTGTATGTTGACAATAATAGATTTTATATGCTGAACGGGTTGGAACGATCCATTTTGTCAGGTGATAATAATAGCTGGGTTGCCAGGAAGGACAAGATTTTTGTACCCTACTTTACGCAAAGCATTCCCCTTAGTAATAGTAGTGTTGTTTATCGCATTAATAGTGCAAAAACAGGATACAATAGTCTTAGAAAAGAATCTTTACTAGGGCGTATTGATAATGAGACAGCTTTGAAAAAGCAAATTGACGGTGTCTTTTGCACAGATGGTAAATTGGAATATAATAAACATCTGGGCATTTTTACATATATGTATTATTACAGGAACCAGGTGTTGTTATTAGATACAAATCTAAATGTAATTGGAAAAATCAAGACCATAGACCCAATTGATACGGCAAAATTCCAGGTTTCAAAGATAAACGCTAATAAAGCGAGTACTTTTTCTAGCACCCGCTTATTAGTTAATGCTAGATGCTCTACCTGGAATAATTATTTATTTATACAATCGAAACTGATTGGCAAACACGAAGATGAAAATTCTTTTAAGACTTCAATTGTGATTGATGTATATGATATTCCTAGGAGTATATACCTGTATTCATTCTATCTTCCAGATTTAAACTTTGACCCAATACGACAATTCAAGGTAATGGATGGTTGTATCATTACCCTAAGCGGCAATTTTATTGTAAAGTATACAATAAAATTACCACCTATGAGATCATGAGACTTTATAAATTATCATTGTCACGAATTACTAATACGTCCACCTCACGTTCCTGTAATGAAAATTCTAGACCGTGTTTTGATAGCATTTGGCTGACTAGATTTATATCTTCCATATTAGAGCCGTCAAAATTAATGGTGCCAAGTAGCCCTGTAAAGTTCGTTTCATCAATTATAGGATATCGCCCTAAATTAACATTGAAACTGGCAAGACGCGAGCCGAGTAAATTCAAAAGTTGTGGTACAGAAACATTATTAATATCCAATTTGAATTTGGTAATAACATCCCTTTTTTTCCCATTTTGGTATATAGTTAGAGGGTGTTTATTTCGAGATAGAATGAGGCACTTTTTAGTACGCTTTTCCTTTAATGTAGTAAATCCAAAATATTGTTCAAGATCTGCTAACATTTTTTTTTGCAAATTTTCCACGGAGACATTTTTGGCTATCCTTAGTTGAATAGTATACCGACTGCTACGAGACCCATCCTTGCTATTGATAATTTTAGTGGAATCATTCATTTCAATAACAGTTTTTGCCGCTGGAAAAGAAACAGGGGTTTTGTCAGCAGCCCACTCATGCCACTCACCACCCCATAAAACCCTTATCATGGCTAAAATAGAATGATTTGAAATATAGCCATAAGATAGGTGATCATTAGTGTAAAAACCTGCGTATGTTGGTATATCTGCTGAATATGGATTGATAATACTGGTAAAAATAGCATTCGCTCCATTATCTGCCCCAACGCCGTTTCCATTAATAAATAGTGGTTTGGAAAAATCTGCGGACACACGTTCATCAGTTTTGGTAACTAAGTTCATATTGTCATTTGCAATCGTTTTTCTGATTGTAAGTTCATTTAATTCAGGCCCACCAGTTATATATTTTACAGTTCCAGATTTATCCACCCAAACAACGTGAGGTAATGAATAGTGAGGAAATAGTACCCTTAACTGTTTGTCTCCATTTGCCATTAGCAAATCCATCTTGTAACCAAATGCTTTTTCTCGCTTACGGACAAAGTCTTTAACTTTGTTGGTATCCGATTGTTCCGTATTAACTAATACAATTTGAACTTGATCCTGAAATTCTTTCTGCAACTTTAAGAGTTTTGGCCATGAGCCTATGCAGGCAGAACAGGTGAAGTTCCAAAAATCCAAAATCAAAATTTTATTGTTGAACCCGTTCAGCTTAACTGCGGGGGACGGATAATTTAGCAGATTTGTTAAAGGATAATCAGGTACTTTGTCACCAATTTTTATTGGGCTTACATTTGGTGAATTAGTTTGTGTAAATCCTACCTTACAAAATAAAAGGCATAGGGATAGCCAGACAATTGGTTTAGTTTTCATTTTTTTATGTTTTAATTAGTTTTCTATTCGTATCCTATGTTCTGTCTTAGATTAGGATTATTATTTAGCTCTGTAATTGGAATAGGATAAAGAATGTCGGTATTTTGCCAGTTTGTACCTTTGGTTACTTTAAGAACTTCATCGGCTCTATTAGTCCGTTTAAGGTCTAACCATCTATGTCCCCATTCAGAAAAAAACTCTACCCTTCGTTCCTTTTCTATAGCCGTTAGCGCATCGGCTTTGCTGAGATTAACGGAAAAGTCGGGGATTGGAATCGGGTTGTCTACAGTAGGCTGGGGCCTTGCCCGTTTACGAATAACATTCAAATCCCCGATACCAAGTTCAATTTGATTGAGATTGATAAATGCTTCTGCCCTTATTAAATATTGCTCCGCTAATCTGAGCACCATTGAATATTCATTACGAGGGGTTGATCCCGTTTTAATTTTGTATTTAAAAGGATAATACCAAGATGATGTACCACTTGTAAATTTCCCTATCCAATTTGCCAATCTTTTATCCCCTGGTTCAAACGCTTGAATGAGATTTTCACTTAGCGTTGTTTGGTTTGCGGTTCCGGGAGCAGATGTTAGGATAAACAATGCGCCTTCATTGGTATTAATTGACGCTGAAGTAGGTGCAAACTGCAAAATAGTCTCTTGGCTATTTTTTAAAAATACCTGGTTTAAATCATCTACGATTTTATAGGCATCGGTTTTTGCAATTACTTCAGATGATTGTTCGATTGCATTTGCCCATTCATGGTGATATAAGTACACTCTTGCTAAAAAAGCTGTAGCAGCCCACTTATTCGCTCTAATCCGTTCGGTGGAGGGATACGCATCTTTTAACAATTTTTTTGATTCTAATAGATCACTAATGATTTGCTCATATATTTTGTCTTTCGTACTCGAAAAAGCGACTGCATTAATTCTGTAATCTGTAGTTAGAACTATTGGTACTTCACCGAACAAATTGGTAAGATAGAAATGACAATATGCCCTGATAAATTTTGCTTCACCTTCTAATTGCTCTTTGGTTGATATTGAAAGTTGATTGGAAACTTTCAGATTATCCAGGATAACATTAGCAAAGTATATGTACTGATAGGAGGCTTGCCAAAGCCCTGATCGTAGAATTGTATTATTGGCTGTCAAATTGTTAGTTGAAAACTGAGTATAAAATTCAGATGAATTGAAATTATTAAACTCATCAGAAGATAAACCTACTAATCTGGTTATACTATTGGCTGCTCCACTTGCAAAGTTGCCGCTGGTCATCATTTGTGCGTATAAGCCCCTAACAGCAGAAATAGCTGTTTCATCACTACTGTAAACAGTTTTACTAATGAGCTGATCTGATGGCGGATCAATTTCGACAAAATCCTTGCAGCTATGCAGAAACAAGGCAGACGTAATCAGCAGGTATATGATATTTATTTTAAATGGTTTCATATTCTTCGATCATTTATAATGTTAATTGTAACCCCATAGTAACAGTCCTTAAGGTAGGTAGCGTTCTAACTATTCCTACTTCAGGATCACCCATGTAATTTGAAATGGTAAATACATTCTGCCCTTGCAGGTATAACCGAACGTTTGTTAGCTTAATTTTTTGTAGCCAGCTAGTTGGGGCATCCCAGGATAGAGATATATTTTTAAGTCTAATAAACGATGCATCAACTAAGCGATCTGAATTAATTAGATATGTGCTAATTCGTTGAGCGGCTGATCCTGTTCCAGTGTTTCGTGAGAATTTCTGAAAGTTTTTATTGTCGCCGATTTCTTGCCACCGATCTAATTGATGTTGCGGCTGATTTGCCAGTATTCCAGCAGCAGCAAATTGTGTAATGGGGTCTCTTAGCGTTTTGTCTACAAATTGAAAAAAGAAGTCGAGCTGGATATTCTTGAGTTTTATGCTATTATTTAGGCCGCCAAAAAAGTGACTGGTTAAAGGTTTTGTTACGAAAATTCGATCTGTAACATCTAACCCATTGCCATTTATATCCTCAAATGAATATAGTCCTGTTGTTTCATCAACTCCCAAATAATGATAGGCTATTGCTGAATACATTGATTCCCCTATTCTATATGTATTTGCATAACTCGACCCTTGTATATTAGGGTAGTCTATTAGTTTATTTGTGGGGATAGACAAATTGAAAGAACTTTTCCAAGTAAAATATTTGGTGTTGATA
Organism: Pedobacter nutrimenti; assembly: GCF_003208655.1. Taxonomy (GTDB): domain Bacteria; phylum Bacteroidota; class Bacteroidia; order Sphingobacteriales; family Sphingobacteriaceae; genus Pedobacter; species Pedobacter nutrimenti. The sequence goes on from NZ_QKLU01000002.1 coordinate 769,183, forward strand.
TTAGTCGAATTGATCTCAAACTCCCAACCGGTATTTTGAACAGTTGCCGGAAAATTAGACTGAATGCTAGGAAATCCTGATATATCAGGCAATGAGTAACCCACAAGTTGGTTTGAAGAGCGATTGCGATACCAGCTTGTCGTAATTGAGAATGTATCCTTAAAAAATCCAAGTTCTATTGAACCCTCTAACTTTCTATTTGTTTCCCAGGAATAGTCAGGATTTGCAAGCCTTGTGGGAATAAGTCCGCTACCGTCCTGATAAGGTCTTGAAGTAGGTGAATAAGTGTCCAGATACCCATAATCCGAAATTTGATCACTTCCAGTGATACCATAGCTCCCCCTTAATTTACCAAAACTTAAGAATGGGAAACTATCTTTAATGAGATTCTCTTTAGTGAATATCCATGCAGCACCTATTGCGCCGAAGTTAGCAAATTGTTTATCTGGCCCGAATCTACTTGATCCATCCCGTCTGCCAGTGACATTTATAATATATCTACTTTTCCAATTGTAATTAATCCTTCCAAAAACAGCATTATAGTTGTATTGTGAGACTCCAGATGCTCCACCCTGTATCGGTGCCGCTGAAATGCTTCCCAGCAATAGATCGCTCGTATATCCGAAACCATAAACATATTCGGAGCGTTGATTATTCTTTTGAAATGTGCTGCCAATGAGTACATTTAAATCCCCGTTGCCAATCTTTCTTTGATAATCAATCTGAGGTTCTATGATCCAAGTTTCAATGGTGTTATTCGAAATGTCATTGCTTCCCGTTGGAGCGGTTGCAGGGTTTGCGGAACTTATTCTGTATAGCACATTTTCCTTTAATCGGATATTGGTATACCCAAAATTGCTTTTTAGCTTAAGGCCTGGTAATAATTGATAACCCATAACACCATTACTAATTGATGTATTTGTTTTTCCAACATAATCGTTAAACATTGGAGCAACTGGGTTATCCCAGGTCGAAGCGCCGCTACTATTTAAAGCCCAGTTGAGTTTGCCGTTTTCATCATATATATTTGGTGCATTTGGGGCAAGAGTAACGGCACTGCTTGTTAAATCTCTAATAGGAGAATTATTGTAGTTAATTGTATAATTCAAGGAAAAGTCAGCAGTAAATTTCTTATTATTCGAGATGTGATTAATCGTCAATGCTCCTGATCCCTTTTGATCGGAAAAATCACCGGGATAGACTGTTGTTTGTTTGCTATAATTACCTCGGAATCCGAATCTAGTTTGCTCATTCCCCCCACTAATTCCAGTTTGAATACTTGTATTGTGAGCAGTACCACCAATTAAGATGTCTTGCCAATCACTGTAACTATTTTTATCCCATGTGCCATTTACATCGTAATCTGTTTGACCTGGCGTAATACCGTCATTTTTAAATGCTTCATTCCGCATTTCTTGGTATTGCGCTGTATTCATTAAGTTGAATCTTGACCCAATTTTTGAAACACCCCTGAATATATTAACATCCAAAGAAGTTTTTCCAGCCTTAGCTCTTTTGGTAGTGATGAGAACTACACCGTTTGAGCCTCTTGACCCATAAATGGATGTAGCATCAGCATCCTTCAGTATTTCAACACTTTCTATATCGGCCGGACTGATATAGTTTAAGGGACTTCCAGTCCCACTAATCCCGCTTACTCCAAGTGTTAGTAAATTCATACTTGAAGAAGGGTACGGTATACCGTCAACTAAATATAATGGGTCTCTGCCGTCAGCTCTGAGACTATTTCGGCCCCGAATTTCTATGCTAAATCCACCGCCATTTATGCCGGACTGTTGCTGAATGTTTACTCCAGACATTCTGCCTATTAATGCCCCCATCACATTGTTTACAGGTTGATTTCCAATATCTTTTGCTGTAACTCTCGAAATTGATCCAGTTCTTTCTCGATCCTTTACGGTATAATAACCTGCATTTATTTCAATTTCTTTTAAATCACCAGTCGCCAATTCCAGTTTGATCGTGCCAACATTCTCAGAAGCAGGTATTTCTTTGGATTGATAGCCAACATAAGATATAACCAATATTGCATCCTCAGCAACATTTTGCATAAAAAATCTACCCCGATGGTCAGTTCTGATGCTGGTGGTGCTACCTTTAATTTTTACAGTTGCCCCGACAAGTGGTAATCCTGTTTCATCAATAATGGTTCCCTGGATATCTATATTGCTGAATTTATCTGCAAGCCGTTGAAATAGCGATGTTTTTTTTGCAGTTATTATGATGTTTTTCCCTTTAATCGAGTAAGTAAGCGGTTGGCCTTTAAAACATTTATCTAGAACTTCAGTAATACTGGCCTTAGTAACTGAAATAGTAATCGGCCCAACTTTGGAAATCTGTTGTTCCGAATAAGAAAAATCATAGTCACTTTGCATCATGATTTCTTCGAAAACAGCGCTAATGGATACATTTTGCTTGTTTAAAGTAATGGTTTGTGCTTTGGATGAAGCCGTAACCTGTATCAAGGGTATGATCAAGAAGAGAAAACTTAGCTTCATAATGATCAAAAATTTGGCAGTGCAGCTCCTGGCGGGCGCACCGTATAAGTAAATATTGTACATTTGTCTCGGTTTAGTTGATCGTATCGTGTTATCGCATTTTTACTTTTGACTGAGCTAGACCGGCCCACAGTTCCTACACTGGGGCCGGTTGCTATTCACCAGGTGATATTTATTTCATTACCAATACCTTCCTTTCTTCTATTTTAAATCGGACTTCTCCGGTGGTTTCCAGAAGGCTTAAGACTTCTGAAATATTTTTAGATCTGGAAATCGAGCCAGTAAACTTAGCTTCATTTGGATAGTATTGATAAATTACCTCAATGTCATACCATCGGCTGATCATGTTCATGACAGATTTTAGATCTGCTCTTACAAATTGTATTTTGCCTTTTTTCCAAGCTAGTTCTAATTCTACATTCACTTTTTTTATCAATGTGGCGGCTTCAGAGGATATTGCCTGTTCCCCTGGCTTTAGATTAGATTTTCTAAAAGTCCCATCTTTTTTAAGGCTAATTACTCTCACCACCCCTTCTTGCAATGTTGTTTTTATAACTGCTTTCGGGTCATAGGCATTGATATTAAAATGAGTGCCCAACACCAATATTTCTTGATGCCCAACTTTAACGACAAAGGGGCGGCGCTTGTCTTTAAATACTTCAAAGTAGGCTTCGCCGCTCAAAGTCACCCTGCGCTTGTCCTCTCCACGCTCTCTTAAAGAGGTTGCAAAAGTTAAAGTTGAAGCGGCGTTAAGCCATACTTTTGTCCCGTCAGAAAGGACGATGTGATATTCACCACCTTTTGGTGTTGTGATTGTTGCTAATCCTGAAAAACTGTCAGTATTGTTGCTGAAAATTTTTGTGCCATCATTGTATTTGATTTTAGCGGCGTCAACAGCAATTCCGGTTTTAGTTTGGTTTAAGTTTATGATTTTGCCGTTTGCAAAGGTAAGGGTAGCTTTATTAGTACCAGGAGCAATGTCGTTGGCAATTTGATTTGTTATTGGTCGTATTTCTGAACGATAATTGAACAATAGGACGCCAACTGCGATTAAACTGACAGAAACTACTGCCGCAATTACTGACCAGAGTTTGATAGTTTTGGATTTGTCATTGAAACCAGGAAGATTTTTAATTTCTTCACGTAAGCTCTCAATTGTTTTAGGAGAGATATTGATGTGTTGAACGTCCAGTTGCATATACCAATTCTCTAGTAATGCTTTTTCCTGGTCAGTGCAGTTTCCTGCATTGTATTTTGAAATTAATCGTTTTGCTTCTTCAGTTGTCATTGTCAAAAGGTAATGGATTGAAGAAGTGTCGGCTTTACAGACGGGATTGGGAAAATAAAAAAGTATTTTTTTGAAAGGAATTTAAAATAGTGCAGTCAGTTTGGTTTTTAATACTTTGATTGCACCGTTTATATGTTTTTGAACATTATTCTCAGTTGTATTAAGCTTTTTGGCTATCTCTTTATACGATAAGTTGTCCGATTTATTTAGCTGAAATATTTGCCTCATTTTTTGTGGTAAGGATTGAATAGCTAAATCAATATATTTTTCCCACTCTCGTTCTCTGGTTAAATAGTCTGTATGAGCAATGTTTCCAGTATTGGTATAATCCTTTAAAGATGCAATGTATTTGGATTCAACATTCTGATGGTCAAAGAAGTCAAAAATGCGAAATTTTACCGCTGTAAGCAAGTAACCAGCTAAGTTTTCGACATCTGTTGTTTTTTGTCGTTTTATCCAAAGATTTACAAAAAGTTCTTGTACAATGTCCTTTGCCAGTTCTTCATCACCAAGTTTTCTATAAGCCTCAATAAATACTAAATAATGGTACCTTTCGTAGATTTCGGTATAGGCAGCATGATCCCCATCCTTTATCATGGATATCAAATCAGGGTCAGAAAGGCTTTTGTATCCCGACATTTGCAAAATGGATTGAATAATCAGCTTTAACAAAGGAGGAGATATAGACTGGATTTTGAGTAGTCAGTGACTAGTTCATTTGGTCAGATAATTTCCATGTTGGAAGTTTTTGTGTCTTATTGGAAGTTTAGCTATATTTGGTAAACTAAATTATTTGTAAAAATGGCAATTGAGGAAAATATTAAGTTTTTTAGAATACAAAAGGAGTACGACGTCCAGTATGTTGCTGGAAAATTGGGAATGACAGTTGAAGAATATGAATTAATTGAAAGCGGTACAAAAGATATTACCTATAAACAGCTTGAAGCGATTGCTGAAGTTTTTGTAATGACTACTGTTGATCTCATTCAACACAATGATGCTTCAGTTCCTGGAATTAAAAACTACTTCTTCAACCAAAATGGGAATAATGGAATAAATGTTAAATCACAAGGGGTTGATCCGGAATTAATTGCGAAATTCTATGATGATTTATATCATAGCCAATTAAAAAAGATACCAGTTCTTGAAAGCTTGTTACGTGACAATAATATTGACTATAATTTTTAAAATGTTGTAATATGAAAGGCCTGAATTTGAACGTTGGAAGTAACATCAAAGAAATAAGAGAAGTCGAAAAAAACTTTAAGCGAACTTATGTGGCCGAAAGGTTGAATATTTCGGAGAGGGCTTATAGCAATATCGAAAATAATGTGTCGGAATTAACCGTGTCAAGATTGGAAGATATTGCGATTATTTTTGATTGTAGCCCACTTTATATTCTGAATTATAAAACAGCTAAAAAAGAGTTCTATAATTATTTTCACAATAATGCAGGCAATAACGGTGTAAATATTATGAATCAAGGAGTACAGGCACAACCGACTATTACTGATAGAGTAGTAAAACTTCAAGAAGAATTGTTAGAAAGCGAAAGAAAACGAATAGCCTTATTAGAAGCACTACTAAAGAACAATAATATTGACTTTTAAATAAAAAAATTATGAGAATTGGTGATAATATTCAAGCGATTCGGGAAAAAGAAACCGAACTAAAAAGAGAAGATGTGGCAAATGTTCTCGGAATTACAACGAAGGCTTATAGCAATATTGAAAATAATGTGGCTGATGTTACCATTAGTCGATTATTTGAACTTGCGGAAATATTCAAATGTTCTCCAGATTATATTATCAATTATCAGGAGAAAGCGACCTATACAAATCATTTTAATAATTACGAGGGCAATAACGGAATTAATATAATGTACCAGGGGTGTACTCCAGATCAAGTAAAGAATCTGGAAACAGAACTTCACGAAAGCCAAGATAAATTAAAGCACCTGCGGGGAACGATAAAGAGCAGAGATAATTAGTAGAGTAATGAAAGAAACACTTCAAATAAAGAACTTCGGGCCGATAATTGACGCGAAAATAGAAGTTAAGGACATTAATATATTCATAGGCACCACCTCTAGCGGTAAAAGTACAGTAGCTAAACTTATTGCTATTTTTAAAAGTGGGCAACTAATATTACAGCCTGATTGGAGCGATTCGAACAACCCTAACAACTATTTAATTCAATTTAATAAGTTGCTTAATAACTATAACATTGAATTTAAAATTGATAAGGGCACTTATATAAAGTATGAATATGGAGAGCTATTTTATGAAATAAAAAAGGGGTATGTTGGTACGAATTATTTATCGAAGGTGAAAATTGGAATATTGAATCCAATTTATATTCCCGCTGAACGGACTTTTTTCCCTACTTTTTCACAGTCAATTTTTAACTTTTTAACTAACGATATTGCTCTTCCAAGATGGTTAATCGATTTTGGAGCAAAATTCGAGAAGGCAAAAACAGAGTTAAGCAGATTTAGAATTGACTTTTTAAAAGCTGATTATGTATTCACAAATGGTAATGATTTTGTTGAATTAGATAATGGTGGTGTCATTAAGCTATCTCAGGCATCAAGCGGTATGCAATCTATTATTCCTCTCATGCTGGTTGTACAGCATAACACCAATGCTGAGAAAAAGGGTGATGATTTGTTTATAATTGAAGAGCCGGAACTAAATTTATACCCTTCATCACAAAAGGATCTTACTGAATTTATTATTGAGCGGGTAAACCAATCTGAAGATAAGCTAATTATTACTACACACAGTCCGTACCTTTTAACCTCTATTGACAATTTGATCCAAGCAGGAAATGTGTCTAAAAGTAATCCACAATCAAGTAAAAAGGTAGAGAAATTAGTTCCATCGTCCTTGTGGATTGATTTTGATCGTGTTTCGTGCTATTTTTTTAATGACGGTGGTGCTAAATCTACACTTGATCTAGAAATCCATTCAATTGGTCCTTCTAATATTGATGATGTGTCAACTGAACTAAGCGAAACATTTGAAAATCTACTTACCTTAAAATATCCAGAATAATGACCTGTGAGGATTTAAGAGTAATTTTAAATGGTAATGCCGCTTGCTTTTCAAATGCCAGTTCTGCCATAGAAAACGGAAAGAAATTTATTTTTAACAATGTATCTGGCAAAACCATTTGCCGGGTACGGGTCGATAATTGCCTTATCGTAGACCAGACTATTAAAAAGTGTGATTTCCTGTTCCATATCGAAGAAGATGGTAAGTACTATCTGGTCGAATTAAAAGGTGTAGATGTTGATACAGCGATCAAACAGATCGAAAGCACTTTTGATATTGTAAACAGACAAATAAAAGCTTCTGCTCACAGTTATACTGGAATAATCGTTTCAAGTGCGGTTCCACAAGCTGCGCATCAAAAATTCAAAAATTTGCAAGACAAATTGTATCGTGACAAAAAGCTAATGATAAAGCGGAAGCAGCATCATTATGAAGAACGCATATAATAATATCTGCGACACTAATTACCTGCACAATCTAGATGGCCTGGAACACTTACCTGTTCTAAGTATTTTAGCCACAGTGCCGAAATGCTGCCAAAAAGCAGCTGGCGCTGGCTTCCGCCACATGCGGCGGAGTATTAATGGAAACTAGTACATCCTAGATAAAAATATGTACCTGTATAATGGGTTTTGTTAAAACACGTTTCTTAATGATTTGGAAGGCATACTTCCGGTAAATACCAACAGCATTTTAGATTAATACATATATTTCTGTATTTTTGTGTTGAGAGCGTTAATATGCGGGGGATCGGAACCAAATTCCGGCCCCTGCTATTTACTGCACTCTTGATTTATTATTGTAATAAACAACGTATTTATTAACGCTCCATATAGTGGACATAATCATCCCATCTTATGATACGATCTGATAATCTCCCAAAAATTAATTGTGTCCATGTATCAAAAATTGAAGCAGGTGTTGTTTTGGCGAACCTCGGCAAGCTTTTAGAAATAGAAGAGCGGAATGATTGTTACGCATTGATAATTTCCAGAATGAATGAAAAGCAGGTATTTAAATTTGAGAAAGATACTATATTAATTACCGTCTAGTATACTATTACAGAACGAGATGTAAAGGATACGAATGTGCAAAGTGGCGGGTGGGTTCAGTTAGAAGAATATTGCGACACTGTCGCAACATTTATGTTGGAGCCATTTTGTAGAGCTTACCGCTAGCCCGAAGAGAAAATACACCAGAAATAGCTGATGTCGATGAAGCATATTTTTATTCCAGATCTACATGGCCGAAATAGCTGGCAGGATATTGACTTTAAACAATATAACAAGGTCGTATTTTTAGGTGATTATGTGGATTCCTTTACTGAAGAAGATGAGGCTATCTATAATAACTTGGTTGCGGTAATCAAACTCAAACGTAAGTACTGGAAAAAGGTTATATTGCTTTTGGGCAATCATGATGTGCAATATCTACATTTTCCCAGGTATCAGATCAAGGGTTTTCGCCCGAGTATGCAAAGGCAGTTAACCGAGCTGTTCAATCAGAACAAAGATTGTTTTCAAATGGCTTACCAGCGAGGAAACTATATTTTTACACATGCGGGAATTTCCAATTCCTGGTACAGGGAGTTTTTGAGATCACCAATAATTAATGACATCAGGGATGATAATGATACTACCGCCGATCTCATTAATAAAGTTGAGGCAGAAGGAAGCCCACAACAACGGTATATGTTATATAGCGAGGGTATACACAGAGGCGAGCCGGGTGATCTAGGACTAGGTAGCCCGATATGGGCAGATCGAAAGGAAACTATGCTAGATATGCTCACTGGCTATCGCCAGGTTGTAGGGCATACCCAGGTGCTTGAACCTGAAGCAATTCGCTACACTTGCAATTCTATCACCTATATTGATGTACTGCATACCATGACTTATTTTCACGAAATGGATATTTAATGCCATGTGAGCATTTGTATTTATTTGGTGATTCCAATACAATACATATATTTGCGATTGTTAAAACTGTTATCTACTGCATGTCACCAGGATGCAGCCACAGATTGAGCACAATTTCTCCTACCCGAAGGACTGACAAAGTCCCCGGAATTGTGTCGAGATGATCTTTCCGTAATAACAGGAAAACTAATATTATTATATACTCCAATTCAATTGGGGTCGCCGCAGATTGAAGCACGAATTTTTCCGACCGAAATGATTTCGAGGTTGGCGAAATAGGTGTTTATATGATCTGGGAGTAATAGAAAATCAAGTCATTTTATATCGATAGTCGCCGATACTTACCGCTAACTATGGGGTTAACGCAACATGTTTTCAAAATGTAAATCACATGATCTTTCTTATGTTCTCGTGCTGTAGCGGCCTATTCAAGTTGGAGGATTTCAATAATCATTCAATTAATGGCTAATACCACTATCAGTATGAATAAAATCAGACAAATTCTAAGGTTGTATGACCAGGGGAAGGGAAAGCAAAAGATTGCTGACTATGTCGAAATATCCCGTAATACAGTAAAAAAATACATTGCCGCATTTGAAGCCTGTGATTATCCTATTAAGGAGGTTGATGGCTTAGACGACGATGAATTGAACGATCTGTTTGGTGAGATCAAAGAAAAACCTAAATCAAAAAATCGACGTATGGAGGCATTGGTACGCTGCTTTCCAAAGATGGAAAAGGAACTAAAACGTACCGGAGTCACCAGGGCCACGCTTCATGAAGAATACATGAAAGAATTTCCTAATGGCTACAAGTATACCCAGTTCTGCCATTATTTTAACTTATGGCAAGAGAAAGTCACTCCAACAATGCACCAGACACATAAAGTTGGGGATAAGCTATTTGTTGACTTTGCTGGTAAAAAGTTGAGCTATACGGACATGGAGACCGGAGAGGTAATAGAGGTTGAGGTTTTTGTAGCGATCTTAGGCGCAAGCCAGCTTACCTATATTGAAGCTGTTGCAAGCCAGCAAAAAGAGGACTTTGTTAAGGCTTGTGAAAATACATTGCACTACATTGGGGGTGTTCCCTCGGCCATCGTCCCAGATAATCTGAAAGCAGCCGTAATCAAGAGCCACCGTTACGAGCCGACCCTAAACCAAACTTTTGAATCTTTTGCACAACATTATGACACATGTGTGCTTCCCGCCAGAGCCTATAAACCAAGAGATAAGGCATTAGTTGAAGGAGCTGTACGGATCATGTATACCCGGATCTACCTTCCGGTTAAGCAGAAAGTCTATCATTCCCTTGCAGAGTTGAATAAGGCCATTTGGAAAAACCTGGAGCACCATAATAATCATTTACTCAAAGGACGTGATTACAGCCGGAGAATGCAGTTTGAAGAGATTGAACGGAAAGAACTTAAACCCCTTCCGGTTGATCGATTTGAAATCAAAGATCAGGTTTGGTCTAAGGTAAAGACCGATGGTCATGCCTATCTTGGTCAGGATAAACACTATTACAGTGTTCCATTCCGTTTTGTCCATTCCAAAGTAAAAATTCTATATACGGCTTCTACTGTAGAAATCTTTTTTAAAAACGAACGTATTGCAGTCCATAAACGGGATAAGGCAAAATACGTTTATACCACCAACAAGAATCACCTAAGCCAACGGCACCAGTACTCCGCAGATCGTTCACCAGAACGGTATTTGGAACGGGCTGCGGCTATCCATGATGATGTTAGGGCGGTTATTGCAGTTATGTTGGAAGGTAACAGGCACGTAGATATGATCAATCGGTCATGTGAAGGCGTATTGAGCCTGGTAAAAAAGTTTGGCCCCGAACGCCTTGCTGGTGCATGCCGAAGGGCAATGGACTTTGGCGTACACACCAAGTTCAAATCTATCCAATCGATTTTGGAAAGTAACATGGATGGCCACCGGGAAAACCCTTTTGCTGGCGAACTCCCGATGCCTAGCCACAAGAACATCAGGGGTGAAAAATATTATAAATAGACTTAACAATTATTATGAACAATTCAGACACTTTAGATAAGCTAAGAGAAATGAAATTCTTTGGCATGTTCCACACCTTTAAAGCACAGTTAGACACTGGAAATACGGAGAAATATACCCCGGATCAATTTTTAGCAGAATTGGTGGAGGCAGAATACGAGGATCGTGTAAACCGCAGGATCAATAGACTTATAGATGCAGCAAAATTCCGATATAAGGGTTCCATAGAGGACATCAACTTTCATCGTGACCGAAGCATCGACCGCAATCAGATCATGAGGCTTGCAGAATGTGGTTTTATTGAAAAGCATGAAGATGTGCTGATCACTGGCCCAACAGGAATAGGTAAGAGCTATATTGCCTCAGCACTAGGTTACCAGGCTTGTGCCAAAGAATACAAAGTGCTATACTGGAGTACGCCTAAGCTCTTCACCAGATTGAAGCAGGCTAAGGCAGATAACAGTTACATCAAAGAGATGGCGAGAATCGAAAAAGCAGAACTGTTGATTCTGGACGACTTTGGTCTGCATCCGCTGGATGCCACATCCAGAGCAATGTTGATGGACATTATCGAGGACAGGCATGATAAAATGTCCCTGATCATTACCTCTCAGCTCCCGGTGAAAGATTGGTACAATATCATTGGAGAAAAGACCATTGCTGATGCGGTGCTAGACAGGATCGTTCATAGTGCGCATAGAATTGATGCCACCGGAGAATCCATGAGAAAGACCCGGCCAAAAAAGACTGAAGAAAATAACTATGAATAACTAATGAGGCGGTAAAAGTGGCCACTAGAATAAAACCAGGAGTTCCAACGATGGTGGCCACTCAATTCGCATTAAGTGTCGGAAGGTTCCAATAAACTGACTTTTCCATTTGGGCGAAGGCTTTTAGAATCCAATTTATTATGAAATCTAAACCAACTACAGGAATTAAAAAGTACAGAATTGAAGAGTTGTTGGAATATCTTACTGTTAAAGAATATAAATTTGTAATGAAGATTCTGCCAAAGGCCATCGGTATTTCCATGAATACCTTGATCAATTATAAGAACATAGAAGAAGGCAGTAGAAAAGATATTCCGTATCAGAAAGTTGTTGCTCTGGAAAGATTCTTTGGCATAAGGGAAGGTGATCTGGCGAACGTTAAACCCTGGGGTAAAAACTTCAGGGAGCTATATAAACTATCAAATAAAGAATAATTAAGTAGATTAGTATAGATTTTGAGCAATTAACGATCAATATTTTGCAGTTCCCATGATGGGGTTGATCTCTAATGTGCCAAATGGAACTTGATCACTAAAACGATAGCCAAATTCCGATAACAGATTAAATTATGCCGGATATCATTGTAGACATTTGGATTTTAATGATATTCATTGTCCCAGCTGTAATCTATGCCGTATATAGACGACGTATAAAAGGTTCGATAGGAGAGAAAACTATAGCATGGAAGCTGGCTAGATTGTCTAAGTCTAAATACAAAGTGATCAATAATCTGGTATTAGAGGCTGGAGGCAGGACATCACAGATTGATCATTTGATTATTTCAAATTGTGGGTTGTTTGTGATTGAAACCAAGAATTTGAAAGGATGGATTTTAGGGTATGAGAATTCTGAGTATTGGACGCAAATTTTTTATAAGAGAAAGGAGCGTTTCTATAATCCAGTACGTCAAAATTGGGGGCATATCAGAGCTTTAAAGCTTAATCTTAACGATTTTCATAACATTAAATATATTCCAATTGTCGTTTTTTTAAGCGATGCAACCTTGAAGGTGGAATCGGATTCTGATGTGATCTATTCTGGGCAACTATTGAGGACGATTAAAGGCTACAAAGAGATTATACTCTCAGACATAGAAAAGAAGGCTATTTTTGAAAAATTAAGCTCGCTTAATATTAGTCAAAATTTTAAGCGAAGCGCTCATGTAAGGGCTATTAGAAAACGTGTATCTGAGCGATCAAAATTAATCGAGAGAAATGTTTGTCCACAGTGTGGATGTGAATTAGTTATACGCAGCGGTACGTATGGAAAATTTAAAGGTTGCAACAACTTCCCTCAATGTAAGTTTACTGCTGATGATAGTTAGAAGATTGTGGTGTTTTATGTAAATAGCAGATAGAAAACTCTTGCTAATTATTTATTAATTTTGCTGTACATGAGGGACTTTTTGGGTATGGGAGTTTCGACAAAACTGACCCCTGCATTCCGCAATTAAACTGCCACTGCATTTCGCTCTAAATTAACCCCTTCATTTCGGGGCAAATTGACCCCCTTTTGTCTCTCAAGCCACTTTTTCCAGCCCGAAAGGATCAATTTATCTTTAAGTTTTAAGGCTAAATAATAGCCGCTAAGCGTCGATGTACCCTGCGAATAGAGTGTTAGTCCAGATTGCGGACTGAACCGATTATACGGGCTTATTTGAGACCGCATTAAAATACCTGGCAGGACGGTCTAAGCTGAAGGTTTGTTTTGTTCTGAAAAGGCGGGTGAAGGGAATGATAGCCAGGTTGAGCTACTTTTGCCCGGTGCAAGATCGGGGGTTGTTAAGAATTAATTATCTTTGATAAGACTTCGTGGGGCATTCGCTACCACGCTCGGCAGCCAATCAGGTGGTCAGCTTGATCCGAAACAAGGGGGTCAGTTTCA
>NZ_QKLU01000003.1:0-384111 GCF_003208655.1 Pedobacter nutrimenti
AAAAAGCTAATAGACAAATTATGTAAATCATCATGTGGCTTAGAACGTGCCTTGGTATTGGTAAGAGATTTCCGAAATCTTATGGAAAACAAGTTGGGAAATCAACTCCAGGGCTGGATAGAGAATGTACTGCACTCAGGGATTAGCGAGATGGCAACTTTTGCGAATGGTCTGTTAAGGGATTATCAGTCCATCGAAAATGCGATCAGATTGCCTTGGAGCAATGGCCCGGTAGAAGGCAATGTAAATAAGCTAAAGACTATCAAACGGCAAATGTATGGCAGGGCCAGCTTTGATTTGCTCAGAAAAAGATTAGTGCTGAAACCCACATAACCACCAAAAGTGGGGAAGAACCACTTTTGGCGAAATATACAGCCATCACCGCTACAGCTAGAAAGATTGCTATAATCATCTGGAACATGATTATTAAGAACGAGCCATATTCATCTTATAAGCTTCTCATGGATAATGAAAATTATAAAAAAAAGAGATTACGAAATATTCAGCGAAATATATACAGCCTCAACCTGAGCCAAGCGGAGATTCGTAATCTATTTGAACGAAATTTGTCTTTGATATAGGGTGTGTTGTACAGAATTTACTTGTCGTTGAACAATGATAAATCTCAATTCTTACACTTTTTTATTTAAACATTCAATTATAAAACCTTGAGTTCTTCTATATTTACTGCATAGTTTTTATCCTTTAAATATGTAATCCATTTTGCCAGTGTTATAAACGCTGGCGATCCTGCTTTCAATGTCGCCCTTATCAATTTTTTAAAACGCGGGTCTTCTTTACTATTAACGGATTTTGATATCTTTTTTAATCTATCCATATCTATTGGCAGACCATAATCTTCCAAAGAGATATTGACCTCATCTGCTCCAGAAATTAAAAACCTTTCTAATGCCGGATTTATTTGAATAATGTAATGATGCCTATCTTTATGTTTGTGAAGAAATAAGTTTTCAAATTGATGAACCAGGTTAAACTCATTTAGATAATCAACTTGTTTTTTGTCCTTATCAATAATGCCTACCGCAAAGCTGTCGCTAAATTTACCTTTCATTACAGAGGTCACAGTACCACATCCTTTCTGATGATTGTACCCACCTTTGCTGGGCGGAACAAGTGTTTCTACTAAATTAGTATCCACATAGCATTCAGGTATAATAGAAAGATCCATAGTTCCTATAAGAAAGTTTCATTATTGGTAAATAAATCAACGCCATTCTGATAGATCTCATGAAGAGTTTTATCTGTAAGAAGTTTAATTTTTGTTTCATGCTTCTTATAATCAACGATGTAAACAGAAAGTTCTTCTCTGCAATTTTCTAGGAGATCATTTAATATAAATGGACTATGAGTTGCTATGAAAAATTGATTATCCTTTTTGTAGATCATTTCTTGGGTTAAATGCGTAATATAAGGAGGAAAAGAATGTGCTTCAGGTTCTTCAAATAATAACACAGAATCATTATTACTCGCGATAGCGGTTTTAAAGAATATTATCCTTTGAAGAGTATCTGCAATCGAATTATATGGCACAAGAAAAATCTCATTGCGCTCTGGTTGCATTATCTTTAAGGATTGACTTGCCTTATCAAATACTAATGTAAGGTTATACTCCCTAAACATTTGGGAAACCTCATCTTTTAATTGCGGATGGCGTTCAATCACGTTTAAAAGATTAAATCCATAGGGCGGTATCAAATATCTTGAATGAGCTCTTTTAAAAGTAGTTTGCGATGAAAAAGTATATTTTTTTATAAAAGGTATATACTCATCATTTCTTTTTGAACGAAGATTTAATTTTTCGTCGATTGCGTAATAACCGCCACCATTGCTGGTACTAATATTAACTAGAAGTCCCTCGTTTTTGTCGTAATGTATTCTGGAGCTGCCTAAATTTGTTTCAATGCTTATTCCATTCTCATGATTACCATTGTAGAACAATTCAGTTTCATTTTCAACACGTATCAGATTGGCTAAACTTTTAGATTTATTTTCTCTTAGAAACGGAACAGAAAAAATAGATAATGCCTCTAGAATATTGGATTTACCAACATTTGGCCGTCCAATAAATAAATTGATCCTTTTACAGCCATCTATCCTTGCAGACTTGATCGATTTGAAATTGCTTATATTAATGTTTTTTATGAAGTCTGGCATTTCCAATTAATTTTGGCTAGATAAAAAATGAGAAACATCTTTTGGCTTTACATTTTTAGTAGCTTGGTTTAAAACTACCTTTATGATTAGATTAATATCTACATCAAAAATTTGCGACATTTTTACTAAATCCTCAATTACAAATTTTTGAGGTGCAGCGCATTTATTTATGAACCCATCATACCCCATGCCCAAGACAGTGATCAATCCTGTGATATACATATCAGTTAGGTCATTCATGCTCATGATTGTGCCTGTTTCAAATCTGGCCTTGAGCGAAGCAATGGTGCTTTTAAGTCTTTCGGAATTTATTTTTGTTGCCATAGAATTGTATAAAAATCCGCAACAATTGGTCAATTTCAATGGTATAATACTGTTACAGTAATATTAAATACTGAATTAATATTAATTATTATTGATTTGATAATATTTTAAGTATATTTGGTATACTTTAATTTTAAAATGGTATAAAAAAATTTTGCTTTGATATTAATTTGTGACACTGCAGAATTAGTATTGAGCATAATAAAGCGTGTTATTTGATTAATTTTATAAATTTGCCGTATTCTTAAATTGAAAAGATATGGCTTACGAGCCTCACACTGTAAATCTGGTAAATTCTCATGTGAGCGTAAGTAGAGTGCCTGTACCCTATAAAGCTATAGGGCTGGTACTCGCTTATGTTTATGTATGAGAACCTCTCGGAAACGAGAGGCAGGCTTACCAGAGCCTACAGTGCATTAGACTTCGCGAGATACCAGCCCTATAGTTTTTAATAATGGTAGCTTCAAGTCTAAAAGGGTCGTTATTAGAAATAATAATGAGCAATGTCTGGTTATCATGCCCTTTCAGATTTTGAGCTAATCACTCTTTTAAAAGAGGGAGATCACGTAGCATATACTGAAATTTACAAACGTTATTACTATTTGATGTTTGTTTTTGCTTATAAGAAACTTAGGGATGAAGATCTTGCAAAAGACGTTGTACAAGAATTATTTTTTCAGGTTTGGCAAAAGAAAGAAACAATATCAACAGGAACTAAGTTTGCAGCTTTTATGTACGTTTCATTGCGGCATAAAATATTTAATTATTTCATCCACCAAAAAGTAGAGGCAAGATATATATATTTTCTAAAGGATTTTAGCAATACAATTAGCAGTGAAAAAGCTGACTATCTAGTAAGAAGTAAGGAACTCCGCGTGTATATTGAAAAACAAATAAAGGCCTTACCCTCTAAAATGAGAATTATTTTTGAGTTAAGCAGAAACGAAAACTTCTCTCATAAGGAGATTGCCGAAAAATTAGAAACCTCTGAATATAATGTGTCAAAACAAATCACAAATGCTCTTAAAATATTAAGAACAAAATTAGGCGTTATAATTTTCAATATCCTTTTTATCAATTTTCTCATTTAGAAACAGGCTAATTATTATTTGGTAAACAAATAAGAAAATGGGACTCCTTAAAACATTTCTTTTTAAAATCTTCCTGTTAGCCTAGGCTATTCTTGTATAAGCTTCAAATCAATTAACCCTAATAGGATAATGAATACTGAAGAAGCTAAAGACCTACTTAAAAGGTATAATACAGGTGAATGTACCGAAGCTGAAAAAACTTTGGTTGAAAGTTCATTTTTGCAGTATAATGAAGATGAGATTGATATTTCAGAAAAAAGGATAAAAAAAATTGGTGAGGAAATCTATGGGAACCTGCCTATTCCTAAAAACGTATCTCTCAAAATTAATCTATGGCGGGCAATTGGTGCAATAGCCGCAATTTCTCTGCTTACCGTAGGTGCTTGGAATTTTTTCGAAAGATTTACTATGCTACCCGTAACCACTATGGCCAATGATGTTTCTCCAGGAGGCAATAAAGCGACGGTCACGCTCTCTAATGGCAGGACTATCGGATTAAGTGACACCAAAAATGGTATAACAGTAAAGGGGAATAATTTAGCCTATTTTGATGGTACTACAATTGATAATGACAACGGTAACATCGGTGTTCAAATACTCACTGTTCCAAAAGGCGGACAATATCAAATCCAGCTATCTGACGGAACAAAGGTTTGGATGAACGCCTGCTCATCATTAAAATATCCAACTTCTTTTGCCAGTAATAAGGAACGTAACGTAGAGTTGCAGGGAGAGGCATATTTTGAGGTCACGCCCGACAAAGCAAAGCCGTTTATCATAAAAAGCCATTCTCAAACGGTTAGAGTACTCGGTACACATTTCAACATCAACGACTATCAAGACGAAGAAACCTCCATCACAACTCTAGTTGAAGGTTCTGTTAAGGTGGCAAACCAATCACTGCAACCGATAATCCTTAAGCCCCGCCAACAATCAGTTGTAGTTGGCAATAGCATAAAGGTACAGGATGCAGATCTTGAAACTACCTTAGCTTGGAAAAACGGCAGGTTGGAGTTTAAAGAAGCAGATATAAAAGCCATTTTAAAACAGGTTGCCAGATGGTATGATATTGACGTTGTATACAGAGGGAAAATATCGAATAGGACTTATAACGGAAGTATTTCGAGAAGCTCTAACCTATCTGTCCTCTTAAATATTCTGGCTTATAGCGACATCCACTTCACCATAGAAAAACGTGATAATTCAACCAGCAAACTAATAGTTACACCTTAAAACACTAAGCCAATGAATTAAAACAAGAAAATTTAGTATTAGTTAATGAACCCATAAAAATGCCGGGTGTGCTTCGAACACATCCGGCGAAATTTGGGGAATTAACCACACTGCATAAGCAGTAATCCGTGAAGATAATTTGATCAACTAACCCCAAACCTTACAAAAGTATGATTTTTTTTAAACATCGCTTCCCCTTGAGCGGAAGGAAGTGGCTTGCGTTAACCGTTTACAGGCCCACATTCAAATTCAAAATACCCAAAACCTTCAAAATATCATTAATGATGTTGTTTTTAACCTGCTTTAAGGTTACTGCATTGGTGAACGCACAACAGATAAACATCACTTTAAAGGAAGTGACCTTAGAAACCGTATTCAATGAAATAAAAAAACAGACTGGCTACGGCTTTTGGTATGACAAACAAGACCTTGAAACAGCAGGTAAAGTATCTGTATCCATCAAGAACGGCAACATCAGGAAGGCCCTTGACCAATGCTTAAAAGATTTGCCATTCACCTACGAGATATTTGATAAAACAATTGCCATAAAACGTAAAGCAAAAACAAATAGTGGCCAAGAAAAAAACAAAAGTGTAAGCTTCACTGTAATAGGCAGAGTAACTGATGAGCAAGGCTCACCAATAGCTGGCGTAACGGTAAGGTTGAAAAATACTGATAGGATTACCTTAACAAATGCTAATGGAGAGTTCTCAATTGAAGCTCCAGATGATGGCAATTCCGAATTGCAATTTAGTTACTTAGGCTACAGTCCAGTTGAAAAGGCCGTAATTAGGGACAGACTTTTGAATGTCACTTTAGTAGAGGAAACCAATACCCTAAGAGGAGTAGAAATAAATGCAGGTTATTATACTATTCGGGACAAAGAGAGAACTGGCTCTATTTCAAAAATAACGGCAGAAACTATTGAGAAACAACCAATAAATAATCCTCTGCAAGCCTTGCAGGGACGAATTGCTGGAGTTCAAATAACACAGACAACTGGGGTGCCAGGAGGAGCTTTCTCTGTTCAGATTAGAGGACGAAATAGCCTCAATCCACAGGTTGCTAATGATCCCTTATATATCATTGACGGGGTGATTTATCCTTCAATGAAAATTTCATCAAGTACTTCAAATTTGGTTACAGGTGGTGGAGTTAACCCCCTAAGCATAATAAATCCGAATGATATTTTAAGTATGGAGGTATTGAAAGATGCAGATGCTACAGCTATATATGGCTCGAGGGGAGCAAATGGGGTAATTCTGATTAGCACAAAGAAAGGTAACAGTGGTGATATTAAGGTCACTTCTACTTTTTATCAGGGTTTTAGCCAAGTTGCCCATAAAATGGATTTGATGAATACAGAACAGTATCTACAAATGCGTAACGAGGCTTTTAAGAATGATGGTCTTAGTCCAACTAATTTAGATTATGATGTAAATGGTGTTTGGGATCAATCCAGTTATACAGATTGGCAAGATGAATTGATCGGTGGCAAAGCAGGTTTAACCAATGCAAATGTCAACATTTCGGGAGGTACCAGTTTTAGCAATTTTTTTATTGGAGGTAACTACTACCATGAAGGAACAGTTTTTCCAGGAAATTTTGGACTAAAAAGAGGTGGCCTACATTCGAGTTTAACATTAGGCGCAGAAAAAAGTCGCCTTAAAACAACATTTACGCTGAATTACACAAATACTAAAAGTAATCTTTTGACATCTGACCTAACCAATTTTATAATACTAGCCCCCAATTATCCAAGCTTATACAATCAAGAAGGCAATTTGAATTGGACGTACAAAAACACTCCAATGACAATAAATCCTATGGCAACATTGCTCAACACTATTGATTCGAGCACTGACAATTTAATAGGGAATGTAGATGTTTCCTATAGGTTATGGGAGAATCTATTTTTTAAAACATCATTGGGTTATACTAATATCAAGAGGGAAGAATTAACAAAAAGACCGCTGAGGGCATTATCTCCAGCAAATAATCCAACGAATTTAAATCGACAAAGTTACTTTGGAAATAACACAAACACTTCATGGATTGCCGAGCCGCAAATTAATTACGCTACTGCTTTGGGAAATGGAAAACTCGAAGCTTTGATAGGGTTAACTTTTCAGGGAAATGAAGCCAAGTTTCAAAATATCCTGGCCAATGGTTTTAACAGTGACGATCTAATGGATAATATCGGCAATGCTTCAACTTTAACCAAATACGAAAATACCGATTTGCAGTATAGGTATAATGCCATTTTTGTTAGAGCGAATTACAATCTGGCAGATAAATATATTTTTAATCTTACAGGAAGAAGGGATGGCTCAAGCAGGTTTGGCCCAGGCAAGCAATTAGCCAATTTTGGCGCGATAGGTAGTGCATGGATTTTCTCTGAAGAAGTCTTTATTAAAAAAGCACTGCCATTTTTAAGCTTTGGTAAAATCAGGGCCAGCTATGGTGTAACAGGTAATGATCAGATACCTGATTACGGATATTTGCAACTCTGGACAAATAGCGGAGCAGGAACATATCAGGGAACCTCAGCCCTGACAATTAATAGACTATCCAACTCAAATTACGGCTGGGAGATTACAAAGAAATTTGAAGGTGCCCTTCAACTAGGTTTTTTAAAAGATAAAATAAATCTTGAAATATCATATTATCAGAACCGATCATCTAACCAACTGTTATTGAACCCAACACCACCAAGCGTTGGTTCGACAGGCATCTTGGTCAATCTACCAGCAACCGTCCAAAATAATGGTTTTGAATTGGAAGCCTCTGTAAACTTAATTCAAAAAGTAAATCTAAGCTGGTCAACAAACTTCAATTTAACAATTCCAAAGAATAAGCTTGTATCATATCCGAATTTGGCAATCTCGACTAATCGAACAACATATATAATTGGCAAGCCATTGTCGACAAAACAGATATATAACGTTTCGGTAGACCCAATAACAGGCTATTATGTCTTTGAAGATAAGGATAGAAGCGGAACGCAAAATGACAGTGACCGTTATCTATCTAAATTTCTAGGTCAAAAATTTTACGGTGGTATTCAAAATTCAATTCGGTACAAACGAATTAGTTTAGATTTCCTTATATCATTTTCGAAACAAACTGGCAACAATTATATGTCAAGCCTCACATATAATCCAGGTTATTTTGCTTCAACGGGAGGAGTAACCAATCAACCCACGGAAGTAATGAAGAGGTGGCAAAAAAACCAAGATCAAAGTTCCATACAAAAATTCACTACTACGACAACGGGGTTTATTAATTATCTAACCGCAAAAACAGATGGAGGGCTGTCAATTACAGATGCTTCATTCATCAGATTGAAAAATGTATCACTAATCTATCAACTACCTCATAATTGGCTTTCAAAAATCAAGATCAGCGATGCGAAGCTAAGTTTGCAAGGCCAAAATATTTATACATGGACGAATTACGTTGGCCTTGATCCAGAAAGCCAAAGTGTTGTTAACCTTCCACCTCTGCGTGCCCTGACAGTAGGACTAAATCTCACATTTTAATCTTGATAACATGAAAACTATAAAGCTTATATCATTATATATTGTACTATGTGCAACATTGCTCCAATCTTCCTGCAAAAAAATTCTTGAAATAGACCCGCCCAGTAATAGTCTCGTTCCTGCTACAGTGTTTAAAAGCAATGAAGTCGCAACATCTGCTATTTTGGGTATTTACAGTGTTATGGCGTTGTCGGGTTTTGCCTCGGGCGATAGCGGGAGTATTTCCTCATTATGCGGATTGACGGCCGATGAATTTATTGGTTACAATCCTAACTTATTGCCATTCTACAATAATCAGATACCAGCAGATAATAGTGCGCTTACCGCACTTTGGCTATCTATTTATCAAAGGATATATACAGCAAATTCTATCTTGGAAGGATTAAAAGATGCTGATAATATCTCTCTGGCGACTAAAAATGAACTTCAGGGAGAAGCGCTTTTTATTCGCGCCTTTTGCTATTTCTATCTCGTTAATTTATTTGGGGATGTACCGTTGCATCTTTCAACAAATTTACAGATCAACTCTCAGACCAGTCGTATGCAATCGGCAGAAGTTTACAAACAAATCGTAGCTGATTTAAAATCGGCAGAGGATTTACTTAGCGAAAACTACATTACCGTAGAACGTATCAGACCAAATAAAGCTACAGCAAACGCTCTATTGGCCAGAGTATATCTGTATTTACAAGATTGGACAAATGCCGAATTTTATTCGACAAAAGTAATTGACAGAACTTCATTGTATAGCTTGGTAGCTTTGAATGATATTTTTCTAAAGAATAGTTCAGAAGCAATTTGGCAATTAATGCCTACAGCAAATTCCAATACTAATGATGGAAATCTACTCATCTTGACGACTACACCCTCACTAGTTTCGCTAAATGGCAATCTTGCAACTAGTGTTTTTGAAGTAAGTGATAAAAGAAAAGATAGCTGGATAAGAAGCATTACAAATGCTACAGGTACATTCTATTACCCTTATAAGTATAAAGTCAAATCATCTGCTACAGTTACAGAATACTCGATGGTTATCAGATTGGCTGAGCTATATCTCATTCGTGCTGAAGCAAGGGCAAACCTTAATAAACTGGCAATTTCGATTGGCGACCTTGATAAAATAAGAAGCAGAGCAGGTTTACCATTAATCGCAGATACTGACCCAACTATAAATCAAACAGAGCTTTTAAAGGCTATTGTTAAGGAACGTCGAATTGAGCTTTTTTCTGAATGGGGACACCGTTGGTTAGATTTAAACAGAACGAGAAATGCAGACCTAATCCTAAGACCAATTAAATCAAATTGGCAATCAACTGACACCCTTTTCCCAATTTCAAAGGATGAAATCACCCGCAATTTGAACATTATCCAAAATGATGGATACTAAATATTATACTCATGAAATCTATTAGAACACTTTATACATGTCTATTATTGGCGTTTATATCAAACTCTCTTTATGGAATTGGGACCTTGAAAAAACAACCCATATTCAAAGGGAACATTAAAACCTTAAAAGAGGCTAGACCAATCGACAGCCTATTAATCCAGTTTTATCGACCAAATTCTATTTTAACCGATCCTGAAGTATTCTGGATTAAGCCAGGAAAAAACGGCCATTTTAGTTTTAAACTTCCTTATTATAGTAAGCCAGCTATAATGTCAATTCAAACTGTACAACAAAAAAAACTGTTTACAAGATTGGGAAAGTACTTTGTTGAGCAGGATGATGATGTTAATGTAACCATCACAAACAAGCCTCATCAGATTTCAGTTGAATTTAGCGGTAGAGGAGCATCCAAATATTCGATTGTCGATAAATTGAAACAAATTGATAAGGACTTAGAAAGCGTTTACTCAGATTTGAAGCTTTATGAACCAGATGATTTTAACTCCAAATTTGATAAAGTAAACATCATTATCAAACGTGCTCTTGAAAAAAAATCAAATATCCTAAATGCGTATAATTTGGGAAATGAGATGTATAAAATGGTCAATTATGAATATGCGAACATCTATTCCAAGTGGGACTATTGGTTATACAGTATTTCTATAAAACCAACTTTTCATGAACAGGCTAATCGCTTATTATTGAAACAGTATTTTAATAAATATAAGAATATCTTTAGCTATGAATCTGACGAGCTGATGAGTTTTTGCCCTGAACTCATTATAAGTCTATCCTGTAGAATAAGGTTTGATATTATATTCAACAGTAACTCAGATAATGCAGACATAAAAGATTATTATAAAATTGTTAAAGAAGAATATCCTCAATCAATAAGAAACCAATTAATTGCTTGGCTATTTTCATCTAAACTTGCTTTAAGCTATCTTAATTCCAATGATACTGTTTTAGATTCGCTAATGGAAGTAGGCCAAGATGACGTGTCCATTCCCTTTTTACGGCAAAGTATTTCTGATGTACAAAAACTTAGCAAAGGGAAAAACCTCTTTAATGCCACATTTACTGATTTTGCAGGAAACAAAGTAAGTACTGGTTCATTAAAAGGAAAAGTTATATTAATTGACATGTGGGGAGTAGGCTGTACTAATTGTGCAATTTTCCATAAAATGTTTGAACGTGAAATTCATCCCAAATTGGAAGGTAGAGATGATTTTGTGGTTCTAAGTATCAGTATGGACCGCACCAAGGAAAAATGGGACGAGGGAATGAAAAGCGGATTTTACACCTCACCACATAATCTAAATGTATATACGGATGGTCTAATGTTTAATCACCCATTTGCTAAATATTACAATATTGGCTACTCACCTTTTTTATTGTTGATTGATAAACAAGGTAAGATCTACTCCAGTTTAAAAAGTACTGTGACCGCAAATGACATTCTTAATAAGATAAACGAAGCATTAAAGAGTGATTAGACTTAAACTCAACAAAAGAGGAGAATAATTTCCCCTCTTTTGTTATACACAAAATGATAATGAAATTTATTCTGTTTAAACTCGTAATGTCAATCCAGCATCTATTTCTTAAGTGTATATATCACCAAAACTTTATCGTACAAACCTAGGATTTTAACACCTGTTATTCTAATATCCCTTAGCTTATAACCTTTATACTTAGGTAGATAAAAGCTGTAAATATATTTTCCTGTAGATAATTTATAAACGTCAATAATTTGGTTATTTCTAAAACCATAGTAGTCTTCATTATCTGATTTCAATCCAGACATAATGAAAATAAAGCCTTTAGAAATTGTATAGTTACGATTTACAATCTTGGGCGGGTTGGCTTGAGTTACCTTCGTATTGACCTTTTGACCTTCTTCTTTAATGGTTCGCGCCAACTTCATTTTTGCAGTCCGAATAGTATCAATAGTTTTGCCTCTATAGATAATTTGTAGATTGGTGTCCAAACACAAAAATTCACCTTTGTAAAAATGAGTATAAATAAGTTTTGAACTGCTTTTGTCATACTTCAATAAACCATCATTACTAAAATATTCATCCGCTTTCTCGTCAAGCTCAAAGATTGTCGATAGGTGCGGTTTAGATATTTCAATTTTTGTAATTCGTCTTTTTGGAGCGTTGTTTTGTATTACTACTTCTCTAGCTACTAAAGTTCTTGGGCTAAGCGGGTTTAGTTGATCTAACCATTTATTAGTTAGCCTTGTATGTTTATTTCTTGCGGTTCCTAGGTAATAAATGTCTAATACATTGTTTAGCCCATCAGTAACATAGATAGATGTGTCGATAAACGCAATATTACCTCCATTCTTGATATTAAGCAATGGCAGTTTCAGGTTGACGCTTCTAAGTTTTGAAAGATTGTTATCAATTGAGAACAAAAAAACAGGATTTGAATAATCCTGTAAATAATAGCTGTCACCAAAATTTTGGCTAAAGAGTAAGGATTTAGATGGTAAATCTATGGTCTTGATAACAGAAAAATCTAATGCCTTAATGTTTCGTTCAAATCCATTCTTTGCATTATTCTCGTCAGAAAACAGGAATACTAATATGATGACTATTGAAATCACCAATACCAAAGAAATGTAAATTATGGGCTTTCTCATTCAATGGAAGATATTGTCTATCCTGCATCAGCAGGATAGACAACAATTTTTAAGGAATGTATTGCTCTGATTGTAGAGTTTGGAGAGGAACCAATTGACGACTTGCATCGCTGGCAGGTTTATCCCAGGCCGAGCCGAAGAAAACTGCACATGATGTTGTTCCGCCACTACAATCAATATCAGGATTTTCAGCATTAACAGTATAATGGTTTGGTGCAAATCTTGCACTTGAAGCAAAAGCTCCGCCAACAGCAACTACTGCAACCAGAGCAGAAAAAAATAACTTTTTCATTTTATTATAGTTTTATTTAAGTACCTACTCTTTTACAGGTTTTCGGTTTGTCCTGATCCAAATTGGCCAATAGGAATATCATAGTGATGGCTTTAAACCATCTTTTTTTCATTTATTTTTGTTTGTAATAAAATTGCAGTTACTGCTAAGGCAATAAAAAATACGTTAAAAACTAGGTGCTGATCCCAACTCATTTTTTCCAAAACACCCCCACAACTGCACGGAATATTGTCGGTAAAGTATAAAATAGCGACAATGTAGGCTGTAAATAATGACATTATCCCTAAAGAAGCATAGAATGCAAGCAACAAGGTTCGATGTATTAATAGCATAACTGCAATAATAATTTCAATAGCAGGAACCAGCCAAACCAAAATAAATGCGAAGTCGGTAATAATTGGTGACTTGGACATTTGAAGCTCTGATTTCTCGTAATCAAACAGCTTACTTGACGCAGCATATAAGAACAGTATAAAAAAGGCATAACAGATAATTTCTACTATCAGCTTTTTATCGAATGCCCGTATTTTAAGAGCAAGTTGATTTTCCATTGCTACCATTTATAAAGTTCCTAGTCTGGTTAAATTTTACTTAGGCATTCGCCTTAACAGTATCAAATTTCAGACGAATAATATTGAAAAAAATATCCCGTCGGACTTTTTATTATCGAATATTTTTCGTAATTAAAATTTCAAAAGATTAGGTGTTTCTATTATTGCGGTTGTAAACGGCCTTTTCTGCACAATAGCGGGAAGGTGTCATTTGCAAAAAAGATGCACCTATATGATTAGGCAAAAGATTGATCGGATAACGTTGGGCAAAATGTTGTACTTTCTGTTCATCTTTCAGTGTCATAATCCACACTCTCCATGCTTCAATTTCCTGTTCCATAAGCATAACGAATTGCACCAGGTCGAACGTTTCTGGAAATGGTTTTAAGGAATTAAAGTCTTCTTTTTTAATATAAAGCAGGTCTTCTCCCTTAATGACTACTAACTTCAGCTTTGTTGGCTTATTCTGAAAAAAGCTGGTAAGATCAGTGAAGATGTCGTTTGGCATATAAATTCTTACCACGTTTAAATTACCACTTTCATTATAGGCATAACCCGCTATAAAGCAGTTGGCACTAAACCAGGCCCGGATTGCATAGTCAGGAGGATCTAAAAAAACTGCTTTCGGATTTTCCTGTTGAATGAATAAGAGCTCTTTTAGGGCAACCCTAAAGGATACGGAAAAAGGTACCCAATTATAAAGCACATCAAGCAACCTATTTATATATATCGTTCGTCTATCATCTTCCATAACTATCAAATCAGATGAATAAAACCCAATCTCTGCTGAAGTGCAGTTTTTCTGTTTACTTCTGTTTTCACAAAAATGTGCTGTACATGATTATTTACAGTACTTTCAGAAATGAACAGTGCATCGGCAATTTCTCTGTAGCTAAACCCCCTGCACAGTAAAAGGGCAATTTCCCTTTCTCTTCGGCTAAGGTTGAATAGCGCACAATAGTGCTCAAAAAGTTCAGCCCTGCCATTTTGCCTAGCCTGTTTCGTTGCCACTTCCAAACGGGTTGCCTTAATGTTTCGGGCAATAAACAACATGCTGATGATTACAAAGCCAAGATTGGTTACCAAAACTTCCAGCCATTGCGTAATATTAAAGTATGAAAAAGCCGTCATGCAGATCCAGGGACTTACCGCTGCATAAACCGACGCCATTTCCAGCCAGTTATATGGATATGGCGAGCATTGCCTTTCTTTTATTTTTAGCCTGATGGCATTTACCAGATCATAGAGAACCAATACAGAATATATCGCAGGAACCAAAAGACCATAACTTGTTGCGTAGCCCAAATCTCCTTTTACCGGATAAAGAATGACAAAATAGACGATATAGGGAACCAGCAGAAACAGGGCCACTCCATATATTGCGTGAAATTTTAGGGTGCTTAAATTGAAAGCTTTATAAAAGTAAAAAGGAAAATAAGAAGCCATCAAAAAACCACTTCCATAGGCAATAATGTTCTGTAATTGGATGGAGAGTTGAATTTTGGGGTCTGGAAAAAGCCCTCCGGTTATATTATAATTGAGAAGCAACAACAACAAAATCAAATACCAGAACCTGCGTCTATCCTGCGGGTGGGATAGCCAGTAAATAAGTTGGTAGAAGCACATCCCAAATTCGAGGATGCAGAAAATAAAAGTAAGAATGTGTAATTCTGAATTGAACAGTACCATATCTTCGTTTATTTAAACACTGTTTATTCATTCGCAGGCGTATTGTTCTTTAATAGGAAAAACCTATACCCAAAATCCATTTCTGCGTAGATAGTAAAGCCAAACCGTTTATACCATGGCAGGTTTTCCAGAGTAGATGTCTCAAGATAAACGGGCCTGCCCATTTGTTTTGCATCGGCAAGTACGGTTTGAAGCATAGAGCTTCCTTTGCCCATTCCTTGCCGATACGGATGCACACCTATAAACCACAAATAATAAAATGGCATAACCGGATGATATTTTTTTATCTCTTTTTCCCGCTTTAATATTTTGCTGATATTATCCAGCCCGATTACCTGAAAGGCAAGTTTAATATCCCAAAACAACGATTTGAAAGTCGAATTCCTTTTATCAGGGAAAAGAACCAAGGCGCAGGCATTTTCATCCTCTGAAAGAAAAATCTTGCCGTACCTATTACATACCTTATAGGCGTATTCCATTAACAGGCGGATACGGGTATAGCGGAGAGCGTCATCACAGCATATATAATTAACGCTTTTATTCTGCTCAAATGCCAATAAAAGAATTTCTACAACCTTTCTTTTATGTTCTGTTTTAGATGCCATAGGAATACCATGCTAGGGACTACAAGGAAGCCATTGACTTTTAGCACACTTGCTGATAAGTACAATTACCAATGGAAAATTGGTCATTTTATTGCAGAAGTAGATCTAAAACGTTCGTTATGAATGCTGATTGGTAGTTTTAAGATGGTGAACTGTACATTGATCTATAATCAGGAAAGTTTAAACATTTCAAAACGTTGTTTAAATCCATCAAACCTGTGTCTGCTTACCAATAATGAAACATCAATATCCAGATGGTCTTTTAGGATTATGTTGGCCTGTTTATTTTTAACCTTTTCATATCCCTCAATAGCCGCAAAGGAAATCATTACAGAGCGGTTGATCTGATAGAAAGATGAACTGTCCAATAACTTGGACAATTCATTTAACTTTAAATCCATATTGAATTTACGTCCATCCAAAAGATATAAATATCCAATATTCTCTTCCCGTTCGAAGCATACCACTTCATTAAGTTCAACCTGGATAATTTTCTTTCCCAACTTGGCCTCTATCTTTTGAGCAAAAAAACGTTCCTGCTCTTTCTGATCATTTAGAAAAGTGATATAGTTTTTCAATCCATCGTTCATTTTTGTGCTATTCCGATAGTTTACAGCAAAAAACCACGCTATATATAATGAGTTCATAAAAAGAACCATCCATCTAACAATAGGAAATTCTATTTCCATATAACCACTTTTACCAAAGTCGTTGTTAAACGCATCAAAATAGGATTTAACAACAGCTACATCAAGTGCAAGCACCATTACTACTCCAAAAACAAACTGCATCACTATCCGCATCCACCATTTGGTTGTCCACGGGACGTATATGTCTAATTTCTTTGTAGCATAATGTATCCATAACATTAGCAAAAACGTAAAAGGCCAGCTAAAAGCCATTGCCACCTGATAATTAAACTGATGGACTAGTATTAAAACGGGCTTTTTTTGGCTTTCGGTTACGATAAGATGGGCGATAATCAGCGATATGAGCAGGATAATCGACCAATGGAGATATTTTACTTTATAGTTGTTGTTAATAACGAGAAATTTAGAATACATATTTAGGTCAATAGGGAAATGAATCGCAAAATTAAGCACTTTTTTTATATCGCTTTTTTGAACACAAAATTGTGACATCTACCATTCGCTAATCAAAAACTACCATTCACCCTTTAGGCTGACAACCTACAGTTCTATTGTTGCTGTTTATAATAGTTTTGGGCCATCAATCATGCCCTGCAGATTACCCTAAGCGCATTATACAACTACTAAATATATAATAACATGAGTAAATTCCCTTTAACCACCGCTGGGGTGCAAGACCTAATGAATGAACTGTATGCTCTGCCCCAATCTGAATTGCAACTAGAAGCTGATGCCATTGGTGCTGATTTTCGATTATGGGTCAAGAACCATTTTGAGCTAAACGAAACCCAAATAGTATATCTAGATGGGATTGATGAAAGATGGGTTAATGACGCTGCCGAAGCAACTAAACATTTTCTTGAAAATCGATTACCCATCGAATTTTTCAAAGAACAGGGTAAAAAATCAGAAGATGGAGACAGGGGCAAGCTTTTAGACCTTGATAAAAGGAGTATAAGTAGCTTTTCCGAAGAAGAAGGTTATTTGTTGAGTGAAAAATTGACATATACAATCAGTTATCCAATTCTGTAGCCTAAATCACACAAAATATATTAGCTCCTAAGAGCATATAATTTAGCGGAGGTATTCGAAGGAATATGCTCCGCTTTTCTTTTTTATGGCGTCTTAATTCTTCAACCTGATGTGCATAATTAAAGCTTTTCCAATACAATGATATTTTCAAAACTTCCAATCGGCATCAACAATATCCTTAACTATTGAAGTAGGGCGAAACCACTATTTACAAATTTTGGTTGTTTTGCCCTATTTTTTTCAGGTTGGAGAGTTTACAATTTTGACTTGCAAGACAAGGCCATGTCATTTTGCCACTGAAATTATACATCTTAAAAATCCCTATCATGAACGTATCTTTTAAAATCTTTCATTGGGCTGATGAAATTATTCATCCCAAAGCATTAATAAACGAGCAGATCACTAATGATGAACTTTTAAAATTGGAGAATGGCTTTTTAAACCAGTTAAAAAAGGATTCAGAGCTTATCTTTACTGAAGCCAACTTTTCGAAAAAGCGTATTTTATTCCAGATTAGACAATTGATCAACCTTAGCAATACAATCTATGGCTATTTGTTTCGGTTGTCGCCCGCTTGGAAAAGAAAAATTCATTCCTCTCAATTAAGACAAATCTATTTACGTCTTTTGGATGCTCTGGAAAAAGTAATCGTAAATGTTCAACAAATCATGCCTGAAACATACTTTGAAATTCCTGTCACGTATTATGGAATGTCACTGTTAAAAATGCAAATTAAGAAGGCTGTAGGTAATTTTTCAATCGTTCTACAGCAGTTGCAAATTGACAAAAAATTGTATGATCTACTAATGCGGGACTTTTATATATTTCTAAACAAAAAAGAAATTACAAGGTACGAGATTGATTATATCATAAACCTTATAAAGGAAGTCGAGTACACAAATGTTTTCGATACTTTAGAACTGATAAAGATTTTGTTTTTGCATGGATTTAATCCCAGGGACTTTTTTTATTACTATACAAGCGACCTAAATAACAGGCTTAAGTCTGTTCCAGATCTTCACGACCAGCTACAAGTAATAATATCCGAGCAAGATCGATTTTATGGGCTGCCTGAAAGTAAATTAAAGATGTTCTCGTCCTTATCTTCGATCGAGGGCCAATTCAAAGCATTTCTTTCCCAAAAGAAACGTAGCTTAAAAGAAGTCATTAATTTACGCAGGGTTATTATTGAAGATGAACAAGGTGCAAAAACAAAAGGCAGACTAAAGGTATTTTTATCGGTACCGCAGCTTAGCTTGTTTATTCGTGTTCTTATTGAAAAAGGTCTATTGCCGAAAGAAAACATTGGCGAATTATTCAATTTCTTTGCAACACATTTTTCAACCCCGCAAACATCTTTTATATCGGCAGAAAGTTTACGTAAAAAATCTACAGACGTAGAATTTTCAACCGCACAAAAGCTAAAAGGCCACCTTATTGGAATGCTTAATTGGCTGAACGAAAATTACAACCTTTCAAATTACAAAAACTCGTAATTTTTTTACTTTTTAAATAGAACATTTAGGCAGGGGGTGACCATTATTTGGTCATCCCCTGTCACTGTTTTAGCCCCTCTCTAATTTTTTGCTTTGTTCCGGAAATGATAGTTAAACCAACATTTTAAGGAACTCTTATGAAGCTGAAAGACCTGTTTTATCTGTTGAAAAATGCTACCGAACAAGGAGTTAACAATGCCCTGTTAGAGTGTGGACAGCTACAGGAACATCTTAGCAAGGCAGAAGCCTATAGGCTTTTTGGTCGTGGCAATGTAGACCGTTGGATCAGTGAAGGTCTGATAAGTCCAATCCAAAGCAAAGAAAGAGGTTCCAGAAAATCCCTTGACCGGAATAAGTTAGAAGCAATTGCAGCTGCTAGCAACCGGATTACCTATTTGCCTGTGGCAGATAGGCAAGCTACTTCATTTCCAAATGGTCTTTGACGTATAGGGATGAAGCATTAACCCGCCTAAGAGCCGGGAAATTTTGCGAAAGTGAGGTTAGGTATCTATTCTACTTTTCAGGCTAATGCTGCCTGTTACTGGAATGGATCAAGCACCAATAGCTGAAAACGCATTGGCAGGCCGAGGAGACTATCGTGTATAGTTCCCAAGTGGCCCGTATCGTAGGATACGACGCTGGTAGTCCCGAATTAATAAACCGGCAAAGCGGATTATAGCGGGCTCGTTACCCGTTGTCGGTTCTCCAGGGGATATTCTATTCCCGATCCCATTTCTCTTAAGCTAAATCTTTATGAATATTTTATTAACCGATCACCAGCTTGGAATATTATTGCGCGATGCTGCCGAAGTGGGTGCCAAGTTAGTGCTTTCCAGGACCGGAAAGATCAAGCCCTATCTGAACAAGTCAGAAGCATTCCGTCGCTACGGCCGCAAGAACATTGAAAGATGGATCGATCAGGGTTTAATTACCCCACGTAAAGATGGCAACCAATCTGCTGCCTGGCGCATTGATCGTATCGAAGTAGAAGCAATCCGAAAATCGCTTGATGCAATGCTATATATCTGAACAATTTTCCATTAAACTTAAATAAGACCATGAAAACTACATTCTTAAATGCGGGTTCCATTAGGGAACAGGTACCCCTATGTGCATTGTTAAATCACTTGGGGCACAAACCAGCCAAAATCAACGGCGATGAACATCTTTATTTTAACGTATTAAAAAGCGCAGAAAGCAAATCAATCTTTCTGGTAAATGACCAGTTAAATATCTGGTATGATCGTTTGACAAAGAAAAGTGGCAATGTAATAGATTTCGGCATTGCCTATTGGCCTGACCTTAATCCGGACCAGGTGACAGAAAAAATCAGCAAAATTCTTCAAATATCAAAACAACCCGCTGAAATTCAGACAGCAAATAACGGTAAGAGAAAAAGGCTTCCCGTGAAAATTCCTTTCTATCATATTGAGGAAATAAAACCTGTAGGGTGTAATATCGAAATTACGACTTACCTGCAATCGCAAGGATTATGGGAAATTTCAATAGGCCATTTAAAGGAAGTCTACTATTATGTGGTAGATGAAAAACGCAGGCGTAAAGAATTTTTCGCAGCCGGGTGGCAGAATGAAAACGGCGGTTGGGAAGTTAGGGGCAAAAATTTTTCGGGATGTCTAGGGCATAAAGGGATGACTTTTATTCCTGGTAGCGAAAACATCCTGATCTTGTTTGAAGATTACCTTGGCTATCTAAGCTGGAAGTATGCCAATAAACTGCGTGGCCCCAGCATATTGATTTTAAATTACCCTGAATTTTTAGAAGCCGCAAAAAAGAGGATTGCCAAATTTCATGAAGTCGCTGTTTTCTTTGGAAAACAACATCTGAATGCAGAGCTCTTATCTGCAATTGAAGGGATAAATCCACGTAAAATTATTGTTTTGCAATGACAGGGTTTTTAGATATGTCAACATTGGAAAATATTTCCATTGTCGATTTTTTATCCCGTTTGGGCCATCAGCCTGTAAGGAAGATTGGCAGGGAACACTTTTATCATAGTATGCTCCGGGAAACCAAAAAAGATACCCCATCTTTTACTGTTTGGGATGCTGGCGGTAAGTGGATTGATCGCGGCGGTCCTGGGCAAACAAATATTAAAGGTGGTGGTATTGTGCAGTTAGGTTTGGCTTATTGGCCCCAATTAACCTTTGTTGAAGTCCTGCACAAGATTAAAGAAGTCAGTAACTTGGATACCTCATTGATCCCTGAATATATACCACCTATAAAGTACGCCCATGAAAAGGAAGAAGAAGGCTATAAATTTGAATTGGTAAATACCAGGCCAATAGGCTCAAACTATGTACTGACACAATATCTTAAATCAAGGGGTATCCTCGACGTAGCAAAAGGTTATCTAAGCGAGGTTTATTACCGACATAAAAGCGGAGCGGGAGATCGGCGGACATTTTACGCCATTGGCTGGCAAAATGAACATGGCAATTGGGAATTTTCCAATGCAAAGGGTTTCAAAAGCAGTGTTGGTGCCAAAGGGATTTCTGTAATTAATGGAAACCCGGATCACATGGTACTGTTTGAGGGAAGGTTTGATTTTTTGAGTTGGCTAAAAGAAAAACAGCCTCATATTATGCCTACAGTCATCATTTTAAACACGATAGTTTTTTTGGATAAAATCATTGATCGTATTAGTAATATTCCAGTGGTTGACGTTTATTTTGACCATGATGGACCGGGAAGAAGGTGTACTGCTCAATTATTGAAGGAGATACCCCATGCGGTTGACCGCTCTTATGAATATCAAGGCTATAAAGATTATAACGAAAAAATAAAAAAGGAAATGGAGCCGCCCGATTATGCCCAGAAGTCCGCAGATCAGGAAACAAGGAATTTTGGAACAAGCCCAAAACGTTAGCATTACTCTATCTATCAGACTATTTGCATAGGCAGATATTTAAATATTCAGCCTAATGTATCGTCATCTAACTATTTATTTAATAATCTAAATATATAACTATATGGATATTTACACATCCTTTAAAGCATTGCTTTGCATGCCCATCTATCCATATATATGGATAGATGGGAATACAGCCAAACAACTATACTCATATCTGCCAATATGGATTTATTGCTATCCCTTTATTCCCATACCTGTTTATCCGTTAATATGGATAACTGTTTATATTATTAATAGCTATCTAATAATATAAACAGTTATCTAAACAGATGTTGGGTCTTAGTTTAAAACCTATTCTCATATATGGCTAACGAAATATTAGTCTCAGATACACCAAAAAGTGCCTTTCGGGTATAAACGGTATAATGGCATCTTTTTGTTTTGTTTTGGGCAAGTTGTGTTTTTGTCCGTACAGCCCGCCTTCGGCTGGTCTGTGGACAAAAATGAACTTGCCTTAAGCTGCCTAACCCGTTGGGGAAAGGCAGTTAAGGAAGAAAAAAGGTCGCAACTCCCTTTTTTCCGGCAAAGCGTTCATACCACCGCACTAAGACAATCGCCCAAATCCAATTTCTAACCCTAAATATTTAGCCTATGCTGTTAAGCAATTCTATCATGACGAAGGTCGTCAGGGCTTCACCGTGCCCACTTCTCCCAACGCTTAGCCACAAATTTAAAGAAGCCGCTTATGTTTAGACATGGCAGCCTTTTTAGTGGAATCGGCGGTTTTGATATCGCCGCTACATGGCTTGGATGGCAGAATGTTTTTTCCTGCGAAAGGAATCCTTTTTGCCAGACCATTTTAAAACATTACTGGCCAAACACCCATCATTATGACGACATCTTTCAATTCAGCGCAGCTCAGTATAGAGGACACATTGACATCATCTCCGGGGGATTTCCCTGCCAGCCATTCAGTCAGGCCGGAAAGCGAAAGGGCAAAGCGGATGACCGCTATCTCTTCCCAGAGGCTTGCAGAATTATTAAAGAATCACGACCCAAGTGGATTGTTCTTGAAAACGTTGCTGGCCTCTTCAGCATTCTCGAACCAGACAGTCTTTCTGAAATGGAAATTAAAGCGGTTGAGCTTTTTTGTCAGGACAGTAACCAGCAAGCGGACAGTACCATTGTCAGACTCCAGCGAAGAGTTATCGGAAGCATTATTTCAGAAATCAGCGCAGCAGGATATGTATTACCGCAGCTTAAAGATGGCACACCAATCGTTTGTTGTATTCCGGCTGCTGCCCTTAACGCCCCGCACCAGAGAGACCGGGTCTGGTTTGTTGCCCACGCCAACAGCGACAGAGATCAGCAATATGGGAGTTACACTGGGGCAGGTAAAAGAAGGCAGACAATTGGCGAACCGCAAAAACGAAAAGGGAAACGGAGGTCAGGTGTCTTTGACAGATTTTCTAGTCTACTACACACTTCAAACCCAATCGAAACGGTACAAACGGATACCGGGAGATTTGCCACCCTCGATATTGGATCGCCTGATCCGAATTTTACCCACCGCAGCACAGATTGGCAACACCAAATTCCCAGCTGGGAGGCATGGCCAGTTGAACCCCCGTTTTGTGGCGGCGATGATGGGCTTCCCAGCGAATTGGACGGAATTACCTTTTCAGCATGGCGAGCCGAAAGTGTAAAAGCTTACGGTAATGCAATTGTACCACAAGTCGCACTAGAAATATTCCGTGCTATCCAGTCCATTGAGCAAAAGCCTTAATTTTTAATTATGGGGAACAGCAAGAAACCTACTGACAAGGGGTTTATACTTAAAACCCGCCGTTTTGAATTAAGATTAAGCGAGCAGGAATTGCA
This sequence comes from Pedobacter nutrimenti, assembly GCF_003208655.1. Classification (GTDB taxonomy): domain Bacteria; phylum Bacteroidota; class Bacteroidia; order Sphingobacteriales; family Sphingobacteriaceae; genus Pedobacter; species Pedobacter nutrimenti. The sequence goes on from NZ_QKLU01000003.1 coordinate 23,474, forward strand.
GCAACTCATAGAGTTAGAAAAATCACTAGGTATCAGTCGTGCCGATATAGTTCGCATTCGGGTACTACAAAATGCAACCAAAATGCTTGTGAACAGTAAAGAACTGATGAAACAACTGGATGACATCGGAACAGAACTTGGCCGATCAGGTAATAATATAAATCAATTAGCGAGGCACGCTAATATACTTCACAAACAGGGCATGCTAAGTCAAAGTATTTCTACTGAATTTAATAGTCTTTTAGGCAAATACATCCACGTACAGCAGGAGCTCGAAAAAAGTATTCGCCAAGTTATCCGCTTAATGAAAGGTTAACCATGATTGTAAAAATCCTTCTGCCCTCTGCTACGTTTAGAGGCGTAAGTTACAACACAACCAAAATAGAAAACGATAAAGGAGAATTGATGAAGGTGGAAAATTTCGGTGCCTTGCAAGCCTTGGAACATCTCAAACCAAAAGATTATATTAATTACCTCGAAGCTCGATCGAAAACAAGCGCAAGGATTAAATTTCCGCAGTTCCACGCGGTCATTTCCTGTAAAGGAAAATCACATAGCAAGGAACAACTCACTGAAATCGCTACTACTTGGTTAAAAGGGATGGGTTATGAAAACCAGCCTTACTTATTGGTCTTTCATAAAGACACGGACAATAATCATATTCATATTGTCTCTACCCGCGTAGATGAAAATGGAAAAAAGATAAATGACAGCTACGAAAAAATCCGCGCTTACCAGGTTTTAAATCAAGTAATGGGACTCGATGAAAAAGAGACAGTAAACAAAGACCTGGAAAAGGCAATGAGTTACAATTTTTCAACCCGTCCCCAGTTTATGATGCTATTGGAATGCCAAGGTTACTCCCTGAAATTGACGGGAGGGCAATATCAGCTTTTTAAGTATGGTAAGTTGCAGGGAAACATTGATGTTTCTGAAGTTGATGCTAAGATTAGTCTTTACAATCAAAACATCGATCGCTTAGCACAGCTAAGAGCAATAACTGAAAAATACCGAATAAGTCATAGTCCAGTTGCTGTTCCATTAACAACACCACTCCTCGGAGGCAATACAGCCAAACCTACAGGATATACTTCAGAGCTCGCAGAAGTACTTTCTTCAAAGTTTGGTTTACAGATCCTTTATCATGGAAAGCCGGGATTGCCTCCTTACGGTTACACTGTAATAGACCATTCAAGAACGACCGTTTACAAAGGTGGCGAACTGATGCCAATTGCCGAATTTATTAAGCCATCAAGCGATCTTCAACAAGACAATGAGTCACCTGTCGAAAATGAAACTGTCAAACAGGATAATTCTGATTCCAATGTCATCCCAGATCAGTCAGCAGAGGATTCAAATTATACTGATATAACTTTAACTTTTGAAAGTGAAACGGTCAAACTGGGAGATTCCGATTTTTATGTTGCACCAGATCGGTCAGCCAGGGATTTTATTAATAATGATATAATCCCAACCCTACAAAGCGAAACGGTCAAACAAGATGATACCGATTCTTCTATTCCCCCAGACAAGTCTTCAGAGGGTTCAGGATTTACAGAAGAACCAACTCCTACAACCTCGTTCCCAGAAATCAATTTGGATATTGCCGATGACATCGACGATGAAGCTATACTTGGTCGTAACAGGCAGCGTAAGCGCAAAGCCAGAACCAATACCCGATAACTTAAAGCAACCTGGTTCTTTAACCTTTCTCAAATAACACCTCCTAAAAGAACTTAAAAAACTATTATTATGCTAATACTATTAGGCAATCAAAAAGGTGGTGCGGGCAAAAGTACGCTTACGCTACTTTTGGCCAATTACCTTACTCAAATCAAAAAGCGTAACGTCACTGTCTTGGATATGGATTATCAACAGTCGTTGGCCACAAAAGCTCAAAAGGCAAAAATTTTGGAAAATGAGCCACTTTATGAAATTGTTCCAGCTGATCTTAAACATTTTCCATCCCTACACAATGCACTGAGCAACCGATCTGGCGAAATCATATTGATCGACCTCCCCGGAAAAATGGATGATGACGGACTGCTGCCTTTGTTTGCTGCATGTGACCTTATCCTTTGTCCTTTCGCGTATGATGAATTTTCTGTGGATTCGACCTTACTGTTTGCAATGGTGCTACGGAAGATCAATGATAAGGCCCCATTCATATTTATTCCTAACCGTGTTAAAAATACAGTGAAATATGAAACAAAGACTGAAATTGAAAATGTACTGCGGCGTTTTGGGGTGGTTGCTCCAAGCCTTGCTGACCGCGTGGATTTTCAGCGGATCAGCACTTTCCAAACACCACTGATTTTATACCCGGTCGTATTGCCATTGCTTGATCTTATCTATAACCAGTATCTAGATTGGGAGGACCATACATGAGCCAGATAAAATCATTAGCCGACGAGCTAAGAGAAACGATTAAAAAAGATGGACATCCCGACAAGGAAATAGAGGACGGCGAGATATCTTTTAAACTGAAACCTATAAATAAATTAACTAAAAAGCCTCCTGACATAAAGCTCGACACCCTGTTTGAAAGTATCCTGACTTTTGAACTGATAGGGACGGAAAAACTGCTGATCCGCCTGGATGACCGCACAGTATTTCTATTGAAGCAACTGAAAATTGCCAAGGCAATTGATATGAACAAACTAATCGCATTCAGCTTGCAACATTTTCTTCTTACCCACCCTGAACTTATAGAATACGTCAAAGAAAACATTAAAACCATCAAATTATGAATTGGACACAATTTCTACTCAGCATTGCCGCTGTCTATTCCCTTTATTACCTGTTTAACATCCTCTTTGACATGATAAAGTCACGAGGCCAACCGATCACAGGCACGAGCCAGGACGAACTCGTATTCTCTGAAGAAACACAACCCAAACAGGTCGGCTCTGATGAAGTAGCACCCGAACCCAAAAGCCGGCAGGTTATATCTTCTGGCCCACTTATTAGCACTGGAGGAGTAAGACTTCAACAACTTTTCGCTCTGGCCCAGTCCGAGGTCATCGAGTACACCAAAGCCATACCTTATTAAGGCAACGATGAAATTCAAGTATCCACTTTTAAAGACAACTCCGGTTGTCTTTTTTTTTGCCCTGCCTTTTTTGGCAACGGCCCAGTCACCGCCAGGTATCAGTGAATTTTATGAGGTCAGTGGAGAAATGCATCGTTGGTATTTCAGCCTTTCTGACTTAGTACTTGTCCTCGGTGCCATCAGTGGCATACTGGGCGGTCTTCGGGTATATGCCAATTGGCAATCCGGCAAACATCATATAGACGCCCAAGTGATGGGTTGGTTCTTTTCCTGCCTCTTCCTTTCTATCATCGGGGCAGCCCTCAAAGCCCTGTTCGGGGTGCATTAAACAGCCTTTTCAATTTTTCATTCACCATTTAATTTCTCAATTCATGACAGTAAACAACAAAAAACTGTTTGCAATCGCTGCATTTTCAATGCTTGCAGCTCAATCTTCGTTTGCCCAAGGCGGAGGTTCCATCGGTATAAACGCCGCCACTTCTTCGCTGACGAGTTACGTAGATCCAGTATCTACGCTGATTTTGGCTATCGGTGCGGTAGTTGGATTGATCGGTGGGGTTCGCGTGTACATCAAATGGAACGCGGGGGACCAGGACATCAACAAGGAACTTATGTCTTGGGGCGGTTCCTGTTTATTCCTGGTACTCGTATCGGTGGTAATCAAAGCATTTTTCGGCGTATAATGATCGCCAAGTATGCAATCTATAAGGGGCTTCAAAAGCCCCTTATTTACCGGGGGTTCAAAGGAAAATTCATTTATTGGGGATTAGGTTCCTTAGTTGGAGGTCTGATAATCGGAGGCCTTATTGGAGCCCTCACCAGTATGTACTTAGGTGGTTTTTTGACCATTGCCCTGATCTCAGCTGGGCTCACCTATACCTTTTTTCGACAGAAAGACGGCCTCCACTCCAAAACCCGAAACACAGGGATTTTTATCCATCCAGTCCACTTAAAACTAAACTATGCAGCGAGAAAGAAAAACAGGATTTAAAATTCCTTTTGCTGGGATCGATACCTATAATGGCTTACAGCTATTGTACGGCGAGAATGGTGATTTCTCCATGATCCTGCACATTAGTAACCCGGTGCCGCAATACGGCGCCGACCCTGATGCTTACAATGCTTATCAAAGTGTATTGCTAAACATCATTAAGATTCTAGGCGAAGGACACATAATACAAAAGCAGGATGTTTTCATCCGCAGGAAATATAAGGGTGTAAATCAGAGCGAATTTTTACAACAGAAGTATCACGCACATTTTGAAGGACGAGAATATACAGACATTAAATCCTACCTGATTATTACCAAGCAGGTTAAACGCGGTGCTTTCTATACTTATGATAAAAAAGTATTGTCAGATTTCTTTCAGAACGTGATTAAAATTTCAGATTTGCTAGCCAATGCCGGATTCAACCCAAGCTTTTTGAATGAGGTTGAAATCAACCGATACATAAGTAAGGTGCTTAGCATGGAGTTTGCCTCGCCCCATACCACTCTTAATAATATGCGTTGTGGGGATGAACAATTGAATTTGGGTAATCTGGCCATCCGTTGTATCAGCATGGTCAATACCGATTCGGTGGATCTACCGGAAAAGTTAGGCCCCTACACCGAAAAGCAGGATAACAAAGGAATGCGGGATTTTCCGGTAGATAACCTTTCTTTTTTACATCAGGTTCCTGGATATCGTGTTATCATTTATAACCAATTGTTAGAGATACCACCACAACAGCTAACACTCAATAAACTAGAGCTGAAACGTAAACGCCATTCAGGCGTTCCCGATCCGGCCAACCTCATCTGCGTTGAGGATATAGATATGTTGCTGGTTGATGTAGCAAGAGAAAATCAAATGCTCGTCAATGCCCATTATTCCATGATCGTATGTGCAGAGGAAGAACAAATCAGGAAGGCTGTTAATTATATTGATGCAGCACTTTTTCAGCAGGGAATTATCCCATCACGAAACGCCTATAATCAGTTAGAACTTTTCCGCTGCGCATTGCCTGGCAATGGTGTAGAACTAAAAAAATACGACTGGTTTTTGACAACCGCCGATGCTGCCCTCTGCTTCTTTTTTAAGGAATCTCTGTTAAAAGATGAACCCTCGGACTTCCTGGTTCGCTTTACCGACCGCCAAGGTATTCCCGTGGGGATAGACCCCGCAGACCTGCCCATGCGCACCAACCGGATCAATAACCGAAATAAATTTGTGCTCGGCCCATCAGGCAGCGGGAAGAGTTTTTTTATGAACGCCTTGATTGAGCAGTATATGCTCTATAACATGGATGTGGTGATCGTGGATACCGGGCATTCCTATTCCGGGATGTGCGATTATTTCCGGGGCAAGTACATTACCTGGTCGGACAGCAAGCCGATTACGATGAACCCCTTTGCCATTGCTGAAAGTGAATACAATATAGAAAAAAAGGATTTTCTGATTACCCTGGTCAGCCTGTTGTGGAAGGGTGCCGAAGGGACCATAAGCTCGGTTGAGCGTGATGTCATTTCCAATGTAATCTCCGCCTACTATAGCCGATATTTCAATCCGGGGTATCCCGGCCTATCCCATAAACAGCTTTTCAGCATACGCAAACGTGTCTTTGAAAGCATGAAGGAGAACCCTCTTTTTGATATGGACTTCGATGTGATCGATGATAATCTGCTTAACCTGGAAATCAGTGATTTAGATGAAGTCCTGCTGGCAGAAGATCCTGATACGACTCCGTTTAAGGCTGCTTTCAATCAAAAATATTTTTCCGCAGTAAACGAGGAAAAGAAACTGGGCAGTATCAGGCATGAACGGACGGGAATTACCGCTCTTGATTTTAATAGTTTTTATGAGTTCGCACTCGGGAAAATACCGGAGATCAAAATCGAGGAAAGGATTGCGTTCGACCTGGACGAGTTCAGGTACGTGTTAAAGAAATTTTACCGTGGCGGAGAGTTTGAAAGTATCCTCAACGAGCCTGCCGACGCATCCCTTTTTTCCGAGCGGTTCATTGTCTTTGAAATTGATGCCATTAAGGAGAACCGTATTCTGTTTCCCATAGTGACACTGATCATTATGGATGTGTTCATCCAGAAGATGAGACATCGTAAGGATCAGCGAAAGGCCCTCATAATTGAAGAGGCGTGGAAGGCAATCGCCTCACCTTTAATGGCAGGGTACATTTTGTACCTCTATAAGACTGTCCGTAAATTTTGGGGCGAGGCCATCGTGGTCACCCAGGAATTGGGGGATATTATCGGCAATGCAGTGGTCAAGGATAGTATACTGAACAATTCGGATACCATTTGCCTGCTAGACCAGAGCAAGTTCAAAGAGAATTACAAGGAGATCGGCAAACTCCTGGCCATTACTGAAATCGAGCAAAAGAAGATATTTACCATTAATAAACTGGGCAACACCGATAACAGGGGGCGCTTTAAAGAGGTATATATCCGAAGGGGTGCTTCGGGGGAAGTGTACGGCGTGGAGGTCTCTATTTTTCAGTATTTGGCCTATACTACCGAAAAACCGGAAAAAAGTGCGGTGGAAATCTATACCCGCACCTACGGGACCTATCAAAGCGGATTGGAAGCTTTTGTCTCCGATATGGAAAAAAGCGGATTGCCTTTGGATGCCTTTATCCGCCAGATTAATAAGGATGGTATACCCATCCCAAGTTCAACTGAATATTTTAAACCCGATTTTGTATGAAACGATCACTTCTAATTGCAGGACTTTTTATTACAGCCTGTCCTGTTTTTGCCCAGATTTATGTGGACCCAACCACGGCGGGTGCTATGGCTGCACACTCAGGAATTATCAACGGGCAGCTCAATAGAACGAATGATAACCTTACATTGATCCAACGTGGTCAATTGGCAGTAACTGGCCAGCTGGTCATCGTAAATGATTTGCAGCAACAAATCTACCGAGGGTTAAGTGAGGTATCTGCCGCCGTACGATCCTTGTTGGCCATTCAGGATATTGCCGACATCAGCATGGATATTGTTTCCGATGTAAACAAGGCTATTTCAATTGCTCAAAGTAACCCGGTTCTGCTGCTCTTTGCTGAAGGTGGTGCTCGCGAGTTCAAACGAAGGGGAACGGCATTGGCTGCGGAAGTCAGCTCCTTTGTATTGCAGGGTGGCATAAACAACCTGATGGATTCTGGCGAAAGAGCAAAATTATTAAACCGCATCAGGACCGAACTGATGATCTTACGGGGTGTTGCTTATGGAATGCATCGAACGATGTTTTGGGCGAAACAGCGCGGTATTCTTAATTCTCTTAATCCTTATTCCGGTTATATAAATATTGATGTAAGGATTGCTAATGAGATCATCAGAAACGCTAAATACCTAAAAAAATGAAAGGAATGATTATCCTAATCTTCCTGCTTTTCGGGATACTACAACATGCTTTTTGCCAGCTCAATGTAGAACTAATTCACCAGTTGGTAGCCGAAAGTAAAAGCGAAAATAGCAGACAGGAAGAAGCTAAAAATAAACAGGCAGTTACTTCTGCAAACGAAGAGGTAAATAAAACACAAATGAGCAAACTTAAGACGAAGTACAGGGAATTACAAAGCCGTTTTCATACTGTGGGACTGGCTATTGATGCCGCACAGATCGGACTGGAAGCCAGCCCAGTTGTTTCAGAGATCATCCGACAGCAAAATATAATCTACCAGCTGGCTAGTGATAATCCTATTCTGATTTCACTAGCGTTCCAGACTGAACAAGACCTTGCAGACAGAGCGAGAATGTTGGTGAATTATATTATTGGTCTGGCCCTAAGTATCGGCGACATCAACCAGATGAAAGCAAGCGACCGCAAAATTCTTTTTTCACATGCATTAACTGAACTCCGCTTGATAGAAGGGGCTAGTAAAGGTTTGGCCACGGCCATGTTCCATGCTAACCGAAAACGCTCGTTGAACCCCTTTGCCAATTTTATTGAGCAAGATAAACAGCTTGTTGATAATATATTACGTAATGCCTCTATTCTTAAAGCAACAACGCCATGAGGTGCCAACTATTTATCGCAGGTTTTTTGCTGCTCGTTTGTACAGAAAGTTCAAATGCGCAAAAATTAGTTTTCGACCGCGGTCATTTTGCGATTGTTAATGAGAACGGCAGCGTGCGTTTGGCAGCAGAAAATACCCATAACAATTATCTAAGCACCATTAACAATCGTTTGGATGACATAAATCTGAATATCTCTTCAGTGGTGATGGTGCAGAACTTGATTTATAATTCACTTACCCAGGTCAATCAAGCATTGAGAAGCGGTATAGCCGCCACACAGATTGCTCGAATCAGTACAGAGATTATTAAGGAAAGCAATACCATGATCTCTATTGCAGGCAGCGAGCCCTATTTATTGCTGTTTGCCGAGGATGTTGCAAGGCAACTGAAATCCCGTGGAATTACCCTGGTTAGCGAAGTATCTGATTTTATTTTAAAAGAAGGCGGCAATGTGTTGATGGACTACGACAAACGAGATGCTTTACTACGTAAGGTCATCCTGGAATTAAAAGTCATGAGGGCACTATGTTATAGTATGGGTAGATCTATGTATTGGGCAAAAATGAACGGGGTGTTAAAAACGGCTAATCCTTATAGAGATTTTATAAATCAAGATACTCGGATGGCCAATGATATCATCCGTAATTATCAAATTTTAAAACAATAAACGATGAAACATTATATTCTAGCCATACTTATTTTGGGGATGGCCGCTTCTGCAGGAGCCCAGCGTATCATTCGAGACCAGTCTATTGTTAACCAGCAAGAACGTATGGTTTTCAAACAATGGGACAGGAAGAAATTTACCCCAACTAGCGGCTTTTTAGGACTTAATCCAAACTACTGGCTTACCTGGGCGTGGCACCCGAACTACCCTAAAAAAGACCTCCGTCCATTGGGACCTGTCGGACCACAAACTCAGCGTCTGGCTTTTGCCGCGGCCATGCAAAATACCGAAAACGCCTATAAACTGCATGCTGATACTTTAAGAAATACTGCAATAACCGAAGCGGTAAACTATTCAGCTGTTTTTTCTACTGCCGATCCATTGTGGATGCTATACTACCGTCATGAATTTGAACCTCTTTTAAACGAACAAGATGCAAATTTGATGTCTGGAATTCCCGCAAAAGAAATTGACTACCTGGTTCGCAACGGCGTTTACGAGTGGTATCGCGAAGAGTCCTCAGGAATTAAGGAACGCCTGGACGGTGCAATGACTACAACACTTGACCGTGGTTCAAGGCTACTGACCTACCACAGGCTGCTTTTGGAATATCGTCGGTTAAATACTTCCTGGGAGGCAAAAAAACAGTACGCCAGAAAATTCCTAGCTCTTAGTGAATCTACAAACAAAATGAAGTCCAGGGACCAGCCCATTGTAGAAAGGCAAGGTTTCAGAACCGATCAGCAAATCGCTGACGAAATTTTAAGGAAATCCAAACTCTAACATGATGAACATAACCAATTTACTGACCGGCACTGCCGGTTTTTTTATGCAATCAGGTTCCGGAAATGTGCCAGACTCATTTAAAAAAACTTTCAATTTTTTGCAAGGCAACGGGGTCTACGAAGAAGGTATGATGCATTTTTTAAAGGAAATGAAAAATACACTGTGGACGCACTATGATGCATTTATTGCAGATGCACAGGCACTATCGGCCATTTTCATGCTCATTTTTTTTGCCGTTAAGTCATATGAAATGATGTCGGGTGATAAAAAAATGGAAATTATGCCACTGCTTCGTCCATTCGGCCTGGTCATGGTAATTCTTTGGTGGTCTCCTTTTACCAGAGTGGTCTCCTTTCCCACAGATATAATTGCAAATAAGACTGAGATTATGTTTAATAGCAGCCAAACAGAAGTCAATAACTTACGACTGGAAAGAGCCCAGCTGATGGTACAGGTAGCAGATAATCTGCTCACTGTGCAGGCCCAAACAGAAACAGCCAAACAGGAGGCAGACACCTGGTACCAGAATGCCTGGGAATCGGTGAAGTCTACGGTTAAGGAAGGTTTTGCTGAGGTATGGAACCCAATAGTAGAGTTACGTAACCGTATGCAAGTCGGTCTGCAACTCCTTGCCACTTCCATTCTGGAAACATTGGCTTTATGGGTACTTCGGATCTGTGTATATCTCATCTTCATTATCCAGATTATCTTTTCTACGATACTGATTATACTGGGGCCATTCTCAGTCGCAATCAGCATCCTTCCTGCATTCAGGGACAGTTTTACTACATGGGTTGCAAGGTTCATTTCGGTTAATCTTTATACAGGTATCGGTTTTCTGGTTCTGTACGTCGCTTCTTTATTCCAGCATTATGCTATGGAAGCGGAGATAAGCCGCTACAAAGAGCTTGTCGGCACCTCTGCCGACCGCTTGGAAAAACTTGGGTGGCTTGCCGGAAATGGCCTGCTCTCTTTCGGGATGGTAATCGTAACCTTTTTGATTGGAGGTCTTACCATGTTAGCAGTTCCCAGCATTAGTACATGGATCGTGTCTACATCCGGTATAAGCTCTGCTGCTTCCACGATGGGTCGAGGTGCTTCAAATATGTCCAGAATCTTAAGCAAAATGATGAAATAATGATTGTAAAAAATATCGAAGCCAAAGTACGCCTTGCCACATTTTTGTCCGCAGGAAGTTTTATCCTGGCCGTTGTCATCGTCCTGATCGTTTCCCTGTTTGCTTACAAACAGGTTGCAGACGCTCGAAAAAGCGTCTACGTGCTAGATGCAAACAGCGTACCGCTGCTAGCCAGGCAAACTGATCTTCAAATGAACCGCGCTGCGGAATATCGTTCGCACGTCAACCTTTTCCACAGTCTTTTCTTTTCGCTTACGCCTGATGATAAGTATATCGAATATCAGATGAAAAGAGCGATGTACCTGGTCGATGAAAGTGGTGCACTTCAGTATAACAACCTTAAAGAAAAAGGATTTTTCAATTCAATTCTCTCCTCCAGTGCTGTGTTGACACTTCAGACCGATTCAATTTTTATTGATGAGGGTCTTAAGTATTTCCGTTACTACGGTCGCCAGAAAATAGACCGTCGCAGCTCCACGATTATTCGTTCGCTCGTCACTGAAGGTTATCTAAAAGACCTGAAAATCCGCTCTGATAACAATCCCCATGCGGTACTTATTACCCGTTGGAAAACATTGGAAAATAAAGACATTGAAAATGTACAGAAAAACTCATTTTAAACCCCGCCCAAATCTTTTATACGAGCTCAGAAAAGAGTTCGGAGGGTACTTTCTCCGCTTGTCGGCTCTTTGGAAACTCGTCAGCTCCAGATACCCAACGCAAATATTTGCCCTCATGCTGGCGTCTATACTGTTTTCAGGCGTATTCGCCTTTACGGTTATGAGGGTAAAAGAACCCAAGTCATTGCCATCGCTTTCCAGCTCAGGCACCAATGTAGCCCAGGGGTTCGGACAGATCATAGGTGCCGGGCAGGCATTTCAGAAAGTGCTTGATCTGCAAAATCAGATCAACACAGTACTGCACAAAGAAAAGCTGACTGCTGCCGATAGCCTTTTTGTCAAAGATGCAATTCAGCAGTTGGAAATCATCCATAATGAGCTAAATATTAAACCAACACCCTAATTATGAAGATCAATTTCAAGCAACCGCGATATGTGCTACCACTGATCCTACTTCCTTTCCTATGCTTATTTTTTTACGCATGGAAAAGCAGCTTTGGAAAAGATGCACCCGTACAACAAAATGGAAATACGCTACAGGAAACATTGGTGGATGTTTCCGAAGAGGTTAAAAACAAAGGTATTGAAGATAAGTTGGACGCTTACCGTAAGCAATACAAGGATGCCGATGGTTACACAGCAGTCGGTGGGATCGCAGACGAACAAACCAACAGGCAAAAAGTTCCAGACCTGTACAATCAAATGGAAAAAAGGATGTTGGATTCCATCGACCGGGAAATGAAAAGGAAATATGGTAACACAGCCGCCGAACCACGCACATCACATTCAACCTTTCCCAACGCAGTCCCTAAAACACAGCCACCAAAAACTTACGATACAGACCGAGACTTGGCAACTGCACTTTCCAAATTAAAGCAGCAACAATCGGCACCTACCACATCAGAGGTGCCTGGTAATAAGGGACAAACGGACCCCATGAAAATTTTTCGGGAACAAATGTCACTGATCGACAGCATGGGCAAAGCAAACGACCCCGATTACAAATCAGAACAAGCCAGAGAAAAAGAGATGGCCCTTGCTGAACGGGAGCTTAAAAATCAAAAAAAACTCAGCGTTTCTAAAACTTCGGCGTCCACGGCACTTTTCAATACCATTTCAGCTAATGGAGAAGATAGTTTTATCCGTGCCATAGTAGATCAGGACATCACTGGCTATGCAGGTTCTCGTCTACGTATCCGTCTGTTAGATGACATGACCGCAGGTCGGTTTTTAGTTAAAAAAGGTACATACCTATATGCCCAGATAACAGGCTTTAGCGGTCAACGGGTAAACCTATCAATTAGCTCCATTTTTCAAAATAACAATATACTACCTGTCCGACTTGACATCTACGATAATGACGGCCTGCCTGGGCTTTATGTCCCCGCATCTGCATTCCGTGAATTTTCAAAAGTACTTGGTAGCGATGCCAGCCAGGGTATGACGATTCAACAGCAAGCTGAAAACAATAACCAGCTAGTCATGAGCATGCTGCAAAAAATGTTTCAATCTACTACAACGGCGGTTAGCAAACTGATCCGTAGCAATAAAGCCAAACTGAAATATAACACCCAGGTCTATCTTATTGACCCGCAAGAACTCAAAAACACTCAGAACAAGTATTAACCCATATTTTTTATGAAAAAATTAATCTTTTTTTTAGTGGCCATCTTATGGGTGGCCCAGGGGCTTTATGCACAAATCCCAGCAGGAGTATACCGCAAAGATCTACCAGATATTCTGATCAGTCGGGATATTTCATTGCACTTTATTTCTCCCGAACCCATTCAATATGTTGACATATCCACCCACGCAGTTGCGGGCGATCTGCCTTTAAAGAATGTATTGCGCTTAAAGATAATTCCAGATGTCAAGATGCCCTTAGATGAGCCTGGTGTAGTAACCATTGTTGGCGAAAGTTTTATTGCTCAATATAACCTGCGCTATGTGGATGACCAATCACTTATCGTCCCCACACAAGTGAATATATTACCGGAACATACCCAGCCGCTGGACGTCCCTGGAATTTCACTAACAACCAGGCAGATGCAGGATTTTGCCATTCAGATTCTACAGAAACCATCTGGTAAGTCTGTGCGAAAGGCAAAGGCTTTCGGTTTAAAGGCCAAACTGAACCATGTGTATGCCGCAGGTGATCACATATTTCTTGATATCACATATTTTAACAATAGCAACTTGCCTTACGATGTGGACGAACAGCGCTTCAAAATCGAAGATAAAAAGATTACAAAAGCAACAAACGTACAATCTGTAGAAATTAAGCCCGTATGGCAACTGTATCCAAACAGCATATTTAAGAAGCAATACCGAAATATCTATGTCCTGAAAAAGGTAACCTTTCCGGGTAATAAGTTGCTAAATATTGAACTGACTGAAAAACAGATTTCCGGGAGGGTGCTTACCCTAGAAATGAAATACAGTGATATTCTGAAAGCAGACAGTTTATAAAATGTCCAAATAATGGGAGTCTCCATTGAGCTCCCTTTATCCATTAAAAGCAAAACTTGATATATGGAAGAAACCAAGGAACAGCAGAGCCTTTACAAGTTCCTGCAATTTGGTATCTATTTGTCCGTCTTGATCGAAGTTTTCCTGTTTTTTTACGCCAGTAAATTTTTAACACAGGATTATACGGACAAATTTAACCTACGCTTTTTTGTAATCAGGCTTGCCAGATTACCATTTTACCACCAGCTCATTTACAGCAAACTATTTACTCTACTGTTGATTTGCCTGGTTTCAGTAGGTACGCTCAGCAGAAAAAACAAAGACCTCAATCCCAAAAATCATATTGTTTATCCACTTGTAGCTGGTCTTATCGTTTTCTTTTCGGGAATCTTGTTTCAGGGAAAACATACACCGGCCATTTGGATGGGTGCTGGCTGGTCTGATCTGCTGTACATCGTCACCGCAATTTTCGGAACCTTACTGATCCATATCGCTATGGATAATGTATCGAAGATCATCAGTTCAAAACTTGGTAAAGATAAATGGAACATTGAGGGGGAATCCTTTATGCAACCCGTCAAACCGATTGAGACACCGTATTCGGTGAATATACCTATGTTATTCTATTATAAAAAGAAGGTACATAAAGGATTCATTCCGCTGGCAAATTTATTCAGAAGCCTGCTTTTAATATCAGTTCCCGGTGGGGGTAAAACTTTTTCAGTTATTATTCCAATAATAAAGCAATTCATCGCCAAATCTTTCACTTTATGCATTTATGATATAAAATATCCTGACTTGGCCAAGGTTGCCTATCACCATTATTTATTGGCAAAACAAAAAGGGAAATGCCTTGATTATAAATTCCACGTTATCAATCTAAATGAAGTTGAAAAAAGCGAACGAGTAAACCCCTGGAAAAGGCAATACCTCAATACTCTTGCCGATGCCTCTGAAACAGCAGAAGCCTTAGTTGAGGCCATGAAAAAAGGTGACCGTTCGGGGGGCAGTGACCAGTTCTTTACACAATCCGCTATCAATTTTCTGGCCGCATGCATTTATTTTTTCAGCAGCTACGAAGATGGTCGGTATTCAAGCCCTCCGCATGTGCTTTCTTTTTTAAACCTTTCCTATGATGACATTTTCAGCGCACTTTTTTCTGAACCGGAACTGGTACCACTACTTTCCCCATTTAAAAGTGCTTATCAGGCCAAAGCTTTCGATCAGTTAGAAGGACAAGTAGGTACCCTTAAAATCTTTATCAGCAGATTGGCTACAAAAGAAACTTTTTGGGTATTCAGCGGGGATGATTTCGAGCTAAAAATAAGTGATCCTAAAAACCCGTCAATTTTGGTGCTCGCCAACGATCCTTTGACACAAAGTACTAATTCAGCCTGCTATTCCCTTGTGCTAAATAGGGTAACTAAACTGGTAAACACTAAAGGCAATTTACCCGTTGGACTTGTCATAGATGAGGCCCCAAGTCTCTATATTTTTCGAATTGAGCAGGTTTTAAGTCAAGCAAGAAGCAATTTGGTTGCGTCTGTACTCGGAATCCAAAGCCTTCAACAATTTCAGCAGCAATATGGTAAAGAAACTGCTGCTACTATCACTTCTGTGGTCGGTAATGTGCTATCTGGATCTGTACAGAACAAGGATACGTTAGATTGGTTGGAACGACTATTTGGCAAGGTAAAACAGGAAGGTGAAAGTCTGAGTATCGACCGGACGAAAGTCTCTGTTTCCCTGAGTGAAAAACTTGAACCGCTGATTCCTGCTGGCAAGATTGCGAACCTCCGAGCTGGCGAAATGGTGGGTTTGATCGCGTCAGATGCCGTTGAAACCTATACAGGGAAATACCAGCCCTCGGCAGTAAACTGTCGGGTAAATCTGGATGTAGAGTCTATCAAAAAAGAAGAACAAAGCTATCGGTCCTTGCCAATCTATTACGATTTCAAAGGCAGAAAAGAGGAAATACTCCGGCAGAACTTTCAAAAGATTAATGAGGAAGTGCAGCAGGTTGTAAAACAGTTCAGAATTGCTCAGACATCAGTTGGTGTACCTCAGCCTAAAGGAATAATGAAGCAAACCTTTAACAAATAACAAATTAATCACCTAACAACTATATTTTATGGAACAACTTCTTGGCACTTATGCGCAGGTGCATCCATTACTAAACGACCCGGCAGGCAAGCAGGGTCAGATTGGTATGATAACAGATATAGATATTGAGGGAGACAATGTTTACATAAGCTTTGAAAAAGGACAACAGGCACTATATAGCAGTAATGCCTTATTTGTCTTGAAAAAATCTGATGAAATAAGCACAAATGCAATTTCAAATTTTCAAAAACTGTCAAAGGAAGATTTTAAAACGCTTTTAGAAATCAGTTTGAAGGCACAGTCAATCTTTCCAATAAACCACAAAACTGCTCTTGAAATGTCAACTACAAATAATGCAGTTAGAGCCCATAGCCAGAATTTACTTCAAGATAAATTGGGCTTAGTCAACAATAATCAGGTTGAAGTTGAACAACGTCCAATTCACAGGCGCTAAATAATTTAGAAATGGAAGAACTTTTGAACAAATCAGTAATGGTACATCCATTAACTGATGATCCAATGCGTATGCAAGGTCAGGTCGGGTTAATTGCTCAAATCAACCTCAAAAATGATGAAGTGCATGTACAATTTCCTTACAATAATATTGGGGTTTATAGTACTAACGCCCTACTTTCCTTACAACCAAAAGAAATGGTTTTGGCAACTATACAGACAAAATTGCTCGAACTAGACCCCAAAGATGTAAGGATACTACTGGATATTTACAGACTGCAAAATATTGGACAAACAGGAGCAATTGAAGAAGCACTTCGGTGGGCCATCGGCTTTGAGGAAGTTGGCAAAAATTCCCTTGTTACCTTGGAGGATTTCATCAAATGTGGGCTAGCAGATGAAATCGAAATTCAATCTTCTCGTAGCCGATGAACCCTCGAATATTCGTGTTGCATGTCGTTGTCCATTTTTTACTGACTCATTCAGCTGTAGCTATAGCACAAATTAATGACCAATATCGTAGTAGCTTACCGTTAATAAATTTACGTGTGACCTCTGGTTTTGGATACCGCGTACATCCGGTGACTAATAAGTATGACCTGCATAGAGGCGTTGACTTTGCTGCCCGTTGTGATCCGGTACTAAATATTTTGGACGGAACTGTAACGGATACAGGTTTTAATCCAATCCTGGGCAAATATGTGAGAATTTCTCATGGAGACTTTCAAAGTATTTACGGACACCTTTCCCAGATCTTGGTCATACCAGGTGAGCCTGCAACAGCAGGTCAGGTCATAGGTGTCACCGGAACAACAGGCCGGGTGACCGGAGAACACCTGCATTTCAGCATCAGGTTTAAGGATAAATACATCAACCCATTACATTTTTTAAGGTCACTGTTACTGCCCGAACAGCTAGGCCAAACCATCAATTAATTACTTATGGAACAACATTTAAGAACCCTGCAAGATAAATTAAATACACTTGCAGCTGGCCAGGCTATTGGCCTTACAGCCGCAGAAGCGGCCATTTATGGCGTAGACTATGCAGACGAACTGCCAGAAGAAGATGCCCCTCAGGAGGTAGGAGAAGATGGCGAATGATAAGATTAAGGCCATGCACATACAGGTGGCCGAAAAACTCATTGAACAGCTGAAAGCCGGAACTGCTCCCTGGCAAAAACCTTGGAACAGCGATGATCTTCCATCTTTTGAGCTCCCTTACAATGCCGTCACTGGAAACCGCTATAAAGGTATTAATACCTTTTCCTTGTTGCTTAACGGTTACGAAGATCCTCGATGGATAACCTTTAACCAGGCATCCGCCAACCAGTGGAGTGTCAAGAAAGGTGAAAAGGCTTCTCTAATCCAGTTTGTTAAAACAACTGATTTAGTGGCCAAAAGGGATGAAAGTGGTAAACCTATGTTGAACGATGATGGTAAACCCATCAAGATTTCTATAAAACTGGATCGCCCAATCATTACCACCGCCTGGGTATTCAATGCTGCGCAGGTAAATGGGATTCCCATCCTACAAAAACCAGACATCCAAGAGTTAGGTTGGAAGCCATTAGAACGAGCAGAAAAACTGATTGCGAGTTCTGGCGCCGATATTATCCATCGGGCCGGAGACGATGCATTTTACAGCCCGTTCAAGGATCAGATTACTATGCCGCTGAAAGAGCAGTTTGATGCTCCAGACAAGTATTATGCAACGGCTCTTCATGAACTGGGCCATTGGACTGGACATAAGGACAGATTGGACCGTAGTATAATGAATCAGTTTGGCTCCGAAGCATATGCCCGTGAGGAATTACGTGCAGAAATCGCTTCTCTGCTGATCGGTCAGGAATTGCGGATCGGACATGACCCCAGACAGCACACCGCTTATGTGGATAGTTGGATTAAGGTCTTGCAGGACACACCCTTTGAAATACATGCCGCTGCTACTGACGCTGAGAAAATTCTCAATTACCTCACAGGTTTAGAACAAAAAAGGGAAGTTAAAACTGAGTTGCAAAATATACCGGAGTCGAAGGGATCAAGAAATCAGACAAACTCTAAATATCTGTCATCAGGTGACGAAATTGCTTATAACAATACAATTTACAAAGTAAATGGTCATCTGAAACAGGGTCGTCTACGCATGGAGGACTTGAACTCAGGACACAACTTTGTGCTTTCTAAAAATGATATGCTGTATGGTTCTTTGCTTCAGGTAAAACAGCAATCTCAGGACAAAACCCGCACAATTGATGGGACTGATACTTCCATTTCTCAGGAAGCTGACACAGCAATTGCTATTGTGGCAAGACGCTAAATCATCACAAAATTTCAATCTGTTAATTATGGAAACATTTATCAAGGAAAATGAGTTGCCTATTAAAGAACTCGAAAAGCTAGGACTTTACCAGGAAGGTAAGTTGAATCTAAGCAATGAAGATGTCGACGCATTGCTAGCGGGACGAAGAACAGACATGCGCAGCATGTTTCATTTGAAGATGGATGGTTTTGAAATCCGACAACTGGATGCCAAACTATCCCTTAATCGCAACCCTGATGGCACCGTCACGCTGAACCTGCACCCCATCTATAAGGAGGTCAAACCA
Organism: Pedobacter nutrimenti; assembly: GCF_003208655.1. Lineage (GTDB taxonomy): Bacteria > Bacteroidota > Bacteroidia > Sphingobacteriales > Sphingobacteriaceae > Pedobacter > Pedobacter nutrimenti. Next base: position 42,390 of record NZ_QKLU01000003.1, read on the forward strand.
CATCCATTGCTCAGCGAGGAAGAAGCCAGGGTACTTCTGGACGGTAAACTACAATCGATACAGAAAGTTTATGAGCAGGCCGATAAAAAACTGGCGATGCTGATTATCGAATACGACAAGCAAACCAGAGAATTTGTCTCCTACCATCCTGAGCAGGTTGAAGCTCCTATAAAAATCAACGGGCAAGTGATGTCAGAGGAACAGCAGAAAGCATTTCAACGCGGAGATGTAATAGAATTGGACGAAGGCACTCGCATCCAGCACAGCGCGACCGACAGCAAGGGGATCAGGTCAGACAGAAAGGCATTGATACTTTCGGTATTAATGGACGGCGGTATTTCTTATTTACTGCTCCGTGGTATTCGCAACCTTGCCGGGAATAAGGACGGCCAAAAAGAAGAATACACCAAAGGTTATAATCAGGCCCTAGCTGATAGTATGGTAGGAAAACCTAAAAGAGAAAAGGAAATGACCGTGGGCGAGCATAAAGACTATGAAACAGGTTCACAATATAGTCGAGGATACGGGCGCACCTCATCTCGCTAATGGGTTTGTTAGCCGATCCGTGCCCACTTTCTATTAACCCGGAGACATTGGCTTTTTTTGTGAGCCGCATAACTGTTCAGGATGGCACTATCCTTTTTACCTATCAGGATAATCAACGGGATACAGCGATAGAATTTTGGTCGGACGAGAGGCACCTTGTACCTGTTTCTACTGGAATGTGGTTGGTGTATGAGGGATTACCCGCACAGGTCAGGCATTTGTTTTTAAGCCATTCAGCAACTGATATTCTTTGTTTCTGCCAAAAACGACCAGATTGGCTAAAGATTCCAGGCAGTGTTGCATTTGCTTCTTTAGGGTTGTTGGCCAGTGCGGATCAAATATCTTTTCTGAAACAACACTTTGTCAACGCAAAGGTGCATACGCTATTTGATGCCGAACTTACAGGCAGGGTCACAGATTGTAAAGTCGCATTGTGGAAGTCGGGGAAAGACGCTTTTTTCAAGGTCACCGACGATCTAATACAGATTACTTATCGCAAACGCAAATTCAATATCCCTGCCACTTCTTTTTCACTAAACCGTTTTGAAAAAGTTGTTGGCATACGCTCAGGTATACGCACCCACAAACCTAAAAACGGCTACTGTTCTTTTCGCGAACAGTTTAATCTGATTTAACCACTAAGTACTACGTGTAAGAATCTTAAAAGCAGATAACTAACAGCAATAGAGCCTGGTTCCTACGGACCAGGCTCTATTGCCGTGCTTAAAATTTAACCTAATAAAATCGATACCAAATAAAGAGAATCTTAAAACAACAGCACTATGAACATTGAACTAAAAAATATCAAGTACTACGAATCCTTTAGCGAAGAAACACTTGCTTTCCAGGCGAGTCTATACATCGAAGGCAAACGTGTAGGAACCGCAAAAAACGATGGTCGTGGAGGCCCGACCTATTACGATGGAGATAATAAAGAGGGACGAGAACTTATACATCAGGCAGAGCAATATGCGAAAGCACTTCCTGATAAACATTATCCTAAAGATGATTATATGGAGGCATTTTCTATACCTATGACACTTGAACACCACATTGATGACCTACTTAATGATTACTTAGGTAAAAAAGAGTTGGAAAAAATCCAGAAGAAGGTGGCAAAGGATATGGAAAAAGGTATTGTATTTGGCAAACCCAATGATAATTCATGGAGCGTCCAAACCTACAGTGTGCCACTTAAACAAGTGTTGTCTCATCCCAAAGGCCCCGAGAGCGTAACCAACACCATCGCAAAAAACATATTCAAAGAGCTAAAGGATGGGGTTAAGATCTTAAATACGAACATCCCTGAAAGCATTTTAAAAAACGCTGGACTTTTCGCAGACCAATATGTAAAACCATTGGTTCAGGATATTGGGCAACATGGTATAAATTCAGCGGAAAATACAAACGAACACAACAAGTCACAAGGCAGGTCGCTTTAGGACAAACTGGAATTCAATTATACCGACGTTCACCATCGCATAAAGATAAAGTTTTAAGGAGGCTATCTAGCCTTCTTTTTTGTGTAAAAAGATTATTATAACCAAAAGTAGCTAATAAAGAGTAGTTTACAAGAGTGGGAAACTTTATCGGTAGCGATTTAGTAATGGTGCTTACTGCACTTGATTACCTTGTAAATCAATACTGCAAATATAAAAAAGAAAGAGGGGTCATACCATTGAAAGTGATAAACGGCCTTATTTTATTTTTAATGCATTTTCTGCTTTTTCTACTTTTAGTGATCCTGAAAGTTTTAAATACCTTCTTTAGAGATAAAAAGTGATAAAAGCAGCCTTTTTAAGCTGCTTTCTTTCTTATGTTTTGTGCTATCGCTTAGGGGTTGGATATAGATCAGGTACATATTCATACAGATCTAGGAGATTGCAAAGTTATCTCGATGGCTTTTTCTTCTAACTTCATACATGGACAAAATAAAAAATTAGGAAATTATATAGAAGCCGTTTTTTTTCAAGCACACATTGAGCTTTCTAAGCTACTCTTCAACATGGAATTGATGTAACAGGATTAAATAATTACGGAAAAAAAGTTTGCTTTGAAGCAAGGGAGGGACGAGTTCCAAAGTTGGCTCAAGACGATACGGATTTCCTTTCAACGATAACCTGTGAGTTCGGAATGGCTTTTCCTTTAAACCACGAAATATTAATTTGCAGACTGCTAATTTTATATATCACTGATCATCTATTTCAAGTAATAAATTGAAATATGCGCATAGGCACCAAAGACAACGACCGACATGATCAGTATAAAGAAAAAATAAAATATAATATCCATTAAAGTGATCGCATATTTTTTTCTTTTCTTTTGTTCACGTTTTTTAGGTGCTTTACCTCCTTTCAATTTTGGAGGAACTTGTCTAATGACACCGAGTTTAGATTGACATGGCATATCACCTAATTGATTAAAATGTTTTCACCATCCCGAGTCCGAAAGTACCTGATCTGTAAGTCGGCATAATTAGTGCATTATTTTTAGGTTTGTTGGAGAATATTCTTTTGATTTTGGGGTATAACCAGTACGAGGCCTGGGTTGACAGTACACCAAGTCCAGCTCCCGCCACCACATCACTAAACCAGTGCCTATTGTTGTACATTCTCAAAATCCCTACTGTTGCAGCTGCGGTATAGCCTGAGATCGTGTACCAGACCGATTGGTCACCATATTCTCTGCGAAGAAATTCAGCCGAGGCAAATGCCTCCGCTGCGTGGCCGGAGGGAAATGCTCTCGGAGTTCCATCTGGCCTAGTGACAGCGGTGATCCCCTTAAGGCTTTGGGTAGTTGCATTTAAGATGATATTGGACAATAAATAAACCCCGCTTTGATCTAAGAGGCTATTTTTACCTTTAAGGCCTAATCCATTAAGTGCAAACACTGCTGCCCCAGGTGCAAATTGAAGGTAGTTGTCGACTATAAATTGCTTGTGGGGATGTTCGCTGTAAAATTCATGTTTTGCCTCAACGTCCAAATTTGTCAGCGCATTGTTTCCCAGCTTTACAAATCCATAAGCTAGCGCAACTGAAGGAATGATGATTGACGATACACGAACAGGGTTTTTAAAATTTTGTTGTTGATCTGCTTTCTTTTTACCTGATGTATCAGATATCGATTTGAAAACTACCGGAGGAGATTGACTGAATAAACTTGTAGTCCAAAACATCAAAAGGATTGAAATAGTATATGTAATGTGGTTTTTCATTTTTTAAATTATTTGATCTGATTTTACGACTACCAATGGGTGTTAAAAAAATGGATCATTTTCATGATAATAGCAGCTCCGAGTAAAACTGCCAGTATCCAGAAAAAAATCATCGAATAAAGCCCTGGCCTAATAGTCTTTTTTTTCTTTTTTGTTTTAGGTTTAAGTGAAGGTCTAGGCATATTTATTGTGTTTTTCACCGATTTATCCAGTTTATTTTTATGTGCATTCGACTTCATCCCTCAATCGTCTAAGTCTTCATTCTTATGATATTCCTGCATTTTCTTCTTCCACTTTAAATACCATTGCTGATGGTGAAGGATTAATAAAAAGAAAATCGCCGCCGATGAGGCAAATGCGATAATGAGCATATTCAACCCAACTGCAACACCGATCGCGGCTGTACACCAAATTGTAGCAGCGGTGGTCAACCCCTGAGACTGGTTCCTTTTATCATTTTTATAAATAATTCCTGCACCCAAAAAGCCAATGCCAACAATTACATTAGCTATTATCCTGGAGACAGCAGCCGTATCATTTAAATGCTGTCCAATGGCTGTAAATAAGGTTGCACCCAAACAAACAGCAGCATAGGTCCTTATGCCGGCACTACCTCCGTGTTTTTCCCGGTCGAATCCAATCCATGCACCAAGAAGAAGGGCGATCAAAAGTCGTAAAGCAATGCTTAATTCATTTTCCAAGTCCATTTTTCCAATTAAATCCATAGGTTATCCCTCAAGATTTAAAAACCATTCCTCAGCTTGTTTTATAGCTTCCTCAACAATGGCCAGTTCATTAACCGTTCTTTCCTGTTTTAGCTTGTTAGCGATCTCAATCGCTTTTTCCCTTATAATTGGTTTCAGATCCTGCATTTCGAGCGGAAAGTTTTCTAATGTCCACGTCATAAATATTTCTTTTTAGTATTAAAATTTTGATTTATTTCTGTGTAATGCCTGCGATAATATTAATTGTTAATGCGACAATAAACGTGTTAAAGGCAAAAGCTAAAATGCCGTGCATCCAGGCCAGCCGTCTTATTTTTCTAGAAGTAATCTGCACATCTGAAACCTGAAAGGTCATTCCAATAACAAAAGAGAAGTAAGTGAAATCCATATAGTCGGGTTCTTCTTCATCTGGAAATATTAAGCCTTCCGGTTTTATGTTTTTTCCTCCCTTATGATGGTCCAAATCGCAATAATAAAGATGGGCGTAGCGCAATGTAAATACGGTGTGTAGGAGCCACCAAGAGCCTGCAACGCAAGCAAGAGGGATTATAGCGGTTCCGGAAAATTCCTTTTCGGTTTGGGATGAGGCATTTTCCAAGAGTAAAAGCACAGCCAATAGACTGGCGAATGCCGCTGCGATTACAAAGAAAAAAATCACTGTCCGGCTGGAATCCTGAGCATGAGCCTCATGCTTTACATCGGCAGGATGGGAGCTTAGAATGGTGATCCATGCCAATATTAATGTACTCATAACATACGCTAGCCAAGTCAGCATGTAATGAATCGGATCTTTAAATTTACCTGTAGTAGCTACAAAAAACAGAACTGAAACTCCTATTGAAGTATACAACTTGTGATGTGCATCCACTTGGTTGATGTAATTGGCTATTTTTCTTAGACGGTCTACCATGTTAATTTTCCCCTTCTTAAATAATAGAGGTATAATTTAAAAGTAAAATGGGCAATAACGAGACTGATTACTACCCCAATGAGGATTTCGTGTGGGTAGTTCCAACCACTATGTAAATTAGTATACAAGTTGATAATTGCCCAGGCGACAACCATTGCTTTGAGCGGCCAGTAATGTTTCTTGAAATAAAGACAGCTGAAATAGGCAATTCCCGCTAAGCTTGAAGACATAGGAAGACAACCAAACTGTTTGCCAATCCCGACGGCTTTTACTTGCATGGAACCAGCCATAGTTTCCATATATAATGGACGCAGGTGTGCAAACAATAAGTTGACCGTGAAGATCATTCCATTGCAAACCACAACATACAACCCGATAAAAACTAGTACCTGCATAAATTTCATCTTATCATAAAAAAGTGTCATTAATACCAGGAAACCATAAAAGAGAATTAATAAATAGAAGTTTCCTGATTGTAGCATGAGCTTAGCAATAAATTGGTTATGGTTGTCGTTTGCCCAAAAAAGAATGGTTTCGTCAACTTCTACGATGTCGCTTAAAATGTGATGGTCTGCAAGGATAAATCCAATAAGCAGGGCAGAAAAAACCGTAACCGTCACCATAACGGGAAAATAGGTATCTAGTATTCTCATTGGATAATCAGGTTAAACTTTTGGATTCTTCATCTTTGTAGCGTTTGCTAGAATAGATCCGTTATTCCCAATTGGCCACCGTCGTATGCACGGAAAACGATGGCCAGCCATAAGGCTTTAGGGAATGATATTGTCTTTAAGCTTTCTTCTTTCTTCCAGACTTAATGGTTTGTTTTTGGTTGTTTTTATAGGCAAGGAGGCGAAGTGCATTCCCAACGACGACTAAGGTGGAACCTTCATGTGCCATCACTGCGGGCCCGATAGAGGTCACCCCCAGAATCGTAAGCGGTATCAAAACTGCCACTACACCCAGACTAATCCAAAGGTTTTGCTTAATGATACCCTTTGCCTTGCGGCTTAAGCCTATTGCAAAAGGCAGACTTTCCAGCTTGTCTCCCATTAGGGCAATATCTGCGGTTTCTAAAGCGACATCAGATCCGGCAGCTCCCATAGCAATACCTACCGTACTCTTGGCCATTGCCGGAGCATCATTAACACCATCACCAACCATAGCCACCATTTTTTCCGATTTATCCAGTTTTTGGACAGCTTTAACTTTATCCTCTGGCATGAGGTTACCCATCGCATCAGTGATGCCGATCTGTTTAGCAACAGCTTCAGCCACCTGCTGGTTATCCCCTGTCAGCATGATCATTTTTTTAATACCTAACGCAGAAAGTTCTTTCAGCACATTTTTAGCCTCTTTACGGGGTACATCCATCAGAGATAGAATACCTATGAAATCCTTATCCTGTTTGACCAGCATAGAGGTGTGACCACCCTTTTCCAGGTCTTCCACTTGTTTGATGATCTCCGCTGGTACATTGTCTTTTTCAAACAATGCCTTATTTCCAATGAGTATCTTTTTACCGCCAACTTCCGCTTGTACGCCCCGTCCTGTGATGCCTTTCACTTTACTGGCCTCTGGAATAGATTGCTTTTTAAGTTTTTCAAGACCTCCTTTGACGATAGCCTCTGCAAGGGGATGGTCACTTAGTTTCTCTACTGCAATGGCTACGACCAGTAAATCCTCCTCAGAAATCCCGTTTAACGGGATCACGTTGGTTAACTGAGGTTTTCCTTCAGTCAGCGTGCCGGTTTTATCAAAAGCAATAGCATTCAGAGATCCCAGGTCTTCTAGTGGTCTTCCGCCTTTAATCAAAACCCCACCTCTGGCAGCACGGGCGACACCGCTTAATACCGCACTTGGAGTGGAAATGGCAAGCGCACAAGGACTAGCGGCCACCAATACAGCCATCGCCCGGTAAAAGCTTTTGCTAAATGGTTCGTCGATCACCAGGAAAGCAAAACATAGCGCTGCCACCAGTACCAGTACAACTGGCACGAAGTACTTTTCGAATTTATCTGTAAACAACTGAGTTGGAGATTTTTGTTTCTCCGCCTCATTGACCATTTTTACCAGACGGGAAATGGTTGAATCTTTGGCTTCTTTGATCACCTTAACTTCCAGAACAGCTGCCCCGTTTATGGTACCTGCAAACACACGGTATTGGGGTTTAATGCTTTTTTCATTGGTGTAATCTTTATTTGGATCAGGAACAGGCGATTTGTCGACCGGTACACTTTCCCCGGTTATCGGTGCCTGATTTACGCTTCCTTCGCCTTTGATAACCACACCATCCGCCGGTATTTTACTGTTGGGTTTGATGACAATGAGATCCCCTAAAACCAATTCTTCAATACGAATTTCCTGTTGGCTGCCATCCCTAACCACCAATGCAGTTGGGGGAGCTAGGCTGGTCAGCGCCTCAATGGATTTACGTGCTTTACTCATTGCGTAATGTTCCAGTGCATGTCCCAAACTGAAAAGGAATAGCAACAGGGCACCTTCCATCCATGAACCCAATATGGCAGCCCCGATTGCAGCAACCAGCATCAGGAAATCAATCTCAAACCCGCCTTTCATTATGGTTTGAATTGCTTCCTTGGCCGTAAAGAAGCCCCCAAAGAAATAGGCAATTATATAAAGGATAAGACTGACCAGTTCAGGCATACCTGCCACATAAGATAATCCGAAGCCCGCTCCCAGAGCAGTTCCGCAAATCAATGAAAATATCAGCTCTGTATTTTTTCCGAAAACTCCGCTGTGTTCATGCCCTTTTTCTTCGACATGACTATCCGATTTACCAACGGCCCCGACTTTGGTGCTCGCTGATTTAGCCCCGTTTTTCACAGGTAGGGTTTTTGGTTGATTTCCATTTTTTTTGTCTGTTTTCATAACTATGGGATTGATGTTAGTGTTGAAACTTTGAGCGGCCGAGAGGTTACTCTTTTAGCCCTCCTTTACTATATAAATAATAGGCTGTCTGGTAATAGGCAATCGCCTCATTGATCAGTTGCTGAGAAACTTTTTCCTTCCTTTGTTCGTTTGTTGATCTGTTGTAAAAAGCGGATTCAACTTTCCTGCGAGGACTTAAAATGACCAAACTGTCATTCTTCATAAAACCCAACTTCTGATAAGTGGCAATCATTGTCCTGGGAACATAAGTACTGTCCAGTACATTTTTGCCATAATTATTATTGATGTATGACCAGTTCAGTAAGGAAAATAAAGTGGGATAAAGGTCTATCTGCGAACAGATCTTATCTATACGAGTTGGCCTACTATTCGGTATATTATAGACTAATGCGGGGATATGATATTTCGCTACATCGATCTCGTTCTTACCGGCACTACTTGCACAATGGTCCGCTATAAAAATAAATATGGTATTGGAGAACCATGGCTTTGATTTGGCCTGTTTTAGAAATTGACCAATTGCAAAATCAGTGTATTTTACCGCGCCGTCTCTGCCAGAACCAGAGGGAATGTCAATTTTTCTTTCAGGATAAGTGAACGGCCTATGGTTGGAGGTGGTCATTACAAAATTGTAAAATGACTGCTTAGCCGTAAATTTTGCATCGGCATCCTTAAGTACTGCACCAAATAAATCTTGATCGCAGATTCCCCAGGCATTTTCAAAATTGACCTCGTTGTCGGGTATCATCGTTCTTCTTGTTTTGTAATCATCACCAATGGCGAGTTTCCTGCCCCTGTCCACAATGTCAAACCCATTACTGCCAAAATATTGGTTCATGTTATCGAAATAACCGTCGCCTCCATAAAAGAACGTTGTTTGATAGCCTTTGGTTCTGAAAATGCTGCCAATAGTGCTCAATTGTTTATTCTTTTCCCTCCGGACTATACTGTTTCCGGGGGTTGGGGGTACAGCCAGTGTTAATGCCTCCATTCCCCGTACTGTCCTTGTGCCGGTGGCATACATATTCGTAAAGAATAAGCTATGATCTGCCAGAGAATCCAATACTGGGGTAATTTTCCGTTCATTCCCAAATTTCCCCATAAAATCTGCGCTAAAGCTTTCCAGTACAACCATGATTACATTAGGTAATTGTTGTTCACCGCCTAACGGTTTGATGTTTTTTCTAATCGACTGTAAGTTACCTGTATATCTGGAGCCTGACTCCTTAAGTAAACTCCGGGTAATGGCAAAAGCCTGCTCATTACTCAATAGTGAATAAAACTGTTCATAATTGAGTTCATTGTTTTTGAAAGCCGAAAAGAAGGAATAAATTCCCGCCTTAGATAGTTCATTCTGATATCGGTTTTCACTTTTTTCCGCCCAGCTATTGTTTATGTACAATGCGTAAACAGCAATCAATAAACCCATGATCAGCGAATGGATAAGTCGCCATTTGAACCTTGTGTTGGATTTGAAACTGTCACTAAAATTGTTGGTCCTGATCAGTAGAACCATAACTGCAATAGTAATGGCAACTACACCAGAAATTAGGTAGGGCAAAGGGTAAGATTCATTGATATTATTAACAACCTCATGCGTATAGATCAGATAGTCAACAGCAATAAAATTAAACCTACTTTCAAACTCTCCCCAAAAGGTGAACTCCGCAAAAAAGGAGAACACAGAGATTAAGATCATTAAAAAGACAATTATATAACTGACAACCTTATTAAAAGATGAGCGGTTTAACTTCTGAGGCAGTAATAATAGATAAATTGCATACAAGAGGCCAAAATATAAAACTACTCCAAAGTCAAAAATCAAACCTTTCGTAAATATACTTAAGGCGCTTTTTAAAGTCAATTCGGTATCTTTAAGCGAGACATAAATAAAAGCAATACGTAGCGATATCGATGCGGTTATGAAAAACACCGCAAACGCATAAAGTACCGCATACCGGCTTTTCAACGGGTTAAAAATCATAAGCCATTTTTTAAATTAGGGTACATAGAAATTATGTGCGCAGATTTGCTGCACATAATTTCATTCTATTTACTTAGTTCTTTTTGAGTATTTTCTAATGCCCCTCATGTTCTTCGCTATTTTTCAATTTCGATAGCAGATCGTAAGCTCCCGTTAAAACAACCTTTCCTTTAAGATCCATACCTTTTGGCAATTCCAACTGTATATATCCGCCATCACTGGTTCCAGTAGTAACTTCCAGAATCTCAAAGTGAAAGGATTCTCCTTCAGCTTCTTTTTCATGCTCTGATTCCTTTGGATCATGCTTATGTCCCGTTTCATTTTTTTCTTTTGCATGGCCGGCCTCTTTTCCTGCCGCTTTTGCAATGAAAATGTATTTTTTATTCTGGAAATCAACTACAGCACTGAGTGGTAAGGCCATAGCTTGGGTGGTACCGGCCTCGATATAAGCTTTTAAATAAGTACCCGGAATAAAATTTTTGCTTCCTTTGGCAATTGCGTGTACAGTAACGGTTTTGTCTGTTGCAATTTCCTTTCCTACCAGCTGAACTACGGCCCGCTGTTGAATGGTATCGGGATCATTCGCTAAGATAAATCTTACGCCTTGTCCCGGTTTCACTTTGTCCACATCTTTTTCAAAGACCTTTAACTCAACGTGCAGGTTTGAATTGTCTACAATTTCAAACATGACATCATTAGGGTTTATGAATTTCCCGCTATTCACATTTACCTTGGTCACATAACCGCTGATTGGTGCGTAGATATTTATCTCACTTCTGATATTCGTAGGAGACAAGCTGCCGGGATTGATGTTGATCAGGCGTAGGCGTTGCTTTAATGCATTTTCTCTGGCCTGGATGATCTGATACTGGGATTTTGCCTGTTGCAGGGTTTTTTGTGAATTTACATTCTGACTTGCAAGCGTCTGCTGACGTTTGTACTCCGAATCGGCTAATTCCAGCTGGCTTTTGCTTTCCAGATAATCTTGCTGAAGCTGTACATATTCCTGGTTTTGAAGCACAGCTATCACTTGTCCTTTGCTAACGCTACTGCCTTGCAAAAGTGGTGTTGACCTTACTATGCCGCCCATTTGGGTGGTGATACTTACTAAATTCTGCGGTGGAACATCGATGTAACCATTAACTTTTAAAAGTCCGCTTAATGACTTCAATTCAGGTGAGCCTAAGGTCACACCAATTGCTTTATATTGTGATTGGGTAATCTCCACTGAATTCTCATTTTCCTCATGGGCTTCTTCTGCCGGGGCTGCTGTTGCCTCAGTTTCCTTCTTATTTCCACCACAAGAGGCGATTAAAATAGCCAAGAGCAGTACTGAAGTGATACGTGTGATATTATGAATTGTCTTTTTCATTTCTTATTGATTATATACCCATAAGGTATTGAAGTGTGTAAACTGATTGATTGTATTGATTGATGGCCTGCAGGTAATTAAACCGGATCTCTGAATAAGTACGTAAGGCCTGCAAGTATTCTACATAACCAATTTCACCATTTTGAAAAGCGATTTGTGATTGCTTTAGAATTAGATTCACATTGGGTAAAGCACTCTTTTTGTAATAGTCAATACTTCTTGCGTTTTTCTGTAAATCCTGATATGCCTGTTTATACTGCCCTTGAAGATTAGTTTCAAATAAGTTAAATTGGCTTTCCGCAACTTGCTTTTCTATTCTTGCTGCTTTGATACGTGATGAAAAAGGTTTAAAGAAAATTGGAAGGGAAATGCCGGCCTGAACGCCTTGAAACCTTTTACTGCCACTAAAATACTGGTCATTTCCGTTGACATTCTGCGTTCCGATAATTGACTGGTTAAAATAACCGACGGTAAAATCAGGGCCTGAACGTGCTTTTTCTAATGCAAGAGCCTTATCTGCGACAACAATCTGCTGTTTTTGCAACGCAAGCAGAGGATTAGCTGAAATTGCACTGTCTAATGCCAAGTTATTGTATTCGTCTTGCTTAAACTGGTCTTTCGCAATTTCAATAATATCCTGTGAATTGAGCAGTCTTTGCAGCTCAGCTGTGTAGGCGAGAATATCAGATCGGTTCTTACTCATCTGGTTTAACACTTCATTATATTGGGTTTCGGCAGTGGTACTTTCCAATAAATTGGTTTCACCTGCTTTGTAGCGCAATGATGCTGCCTTTGCAAAATTACTGTATACAGAATCCTGGCTTTTATATAAGTCCTGTAATGCAACAAAGTATGCCAGTTGCGTATATGCACTTTTCACTTGATAACTCAGTTCTTTTTGGGTAACAGCCAGATTAATTTCGGCACTTTTGATTCGGGCATCGTATAGACCTCTCTGGTTTTTGAATACCCCAGGGTTTGGGATACTTTGGGATACACTGAAATTATTGTCTTTTCGTATGCTGTTAAACTGGCCATATTGGATATCGAAACTTGTTTTGCCCAGGTCAGTTGAACTTCCTCTTAAGGCCTGTTGCTGGTTAATCTGCAATCCTGAAGATTTTACTGCCTGGTTGTTTTTAATGGCCGTTTCAATCGCCTGGGTCATGGTTAAAGTTTGTCCAGGTATCTGCGCTTTTGCAGTTGGGCTAAAGAACAACAGGCAACTGATGATGATTGCAATTGCAGTCGCAGGAATAGACTTTGTTTTGCCCTTCCAGCTTTCAAAATAAGTATATAACACGGGTAATACAATAAGGGTTAAAATTGTTGAGGTAAGCAGACCGCCAATCACAACTGTGGCAAGAGGCTTTTGTACTTCCGCACCTGCGGCTGTTGAAATGGCCATTGGCAGGAATCCAAGGGAAGCCACAGTGGCAGTCATTAGTACTGGCCTTAACCTCAGCTCTGTTCCTTTCAGTACAATTTCGTTCAAGGTATATTTTCCTATTTTTTTGAGCCTGTTAAATTCAGTGATCAGCACGATCCCGTTAAGTACAGCAACCCCAAAAAGTGCAATAAAACCAACACCCGCCGAAATACTGAACGGCATGCCTCTTAGCAGTAGAGCGAAGATGCCACCGATAGCGGCCATTGGGATGGCAGAAAAGATCAGCAAGGACTGTTTAATAGAACCAAAAGAAAAATACAATAACAACAGGATGAGTAACAAAGCTACGGGTACTGCTACTGATAATCTTTTGGTTGCTTCTCTAAGATTTTCAAACTGACCGCCATAGGTAATATAATAACCGGCCGGCAACTTAACCTGCTGCTCTATTTTAGTCTGTATTTCCTCAACCACACTGGCAATATCGCGACCGCGTACATTTAAACCGACAATAATACGTCGCTTGGTGTCCTCACGCTGGATCTGGTTCGGGCCAATTTTAAACTCTACATCAGCAAGTTGCTCCAATGGTACCTGATTGCCATTTGGTGCAGTAACAAATACATTCTTAACGTCATCAATACCCTGACGGTTTTCCTGAGACAGGCGAACTACCATGTCGTAACGCTGTTCTCCCTCGTAAACCAGCCCCGCTGATTGTCCGGCAAATGCTGCATTTAAAGCCTGGTTCACAGTCTCTACACTTAATCCGTATTGTGCAATTCGATCTCTGTTTATTTTAACTACTATCTGGGGAAGACCTTCGGCTTGCTCCAGGTATAAGTCTTTGGCACCTTCGACCGAAGAAACAATGCTCCCGATTTTTTTAGAAAAATCCGTTAATGCAGTCAAGTCATCACCAAATATTTTAATACCAATGTCCTGTCTGACACCAGATATAAGTTCATTGGAGCGTAACTGAATGGGCTGGGAGAAGCCAAAACTCACACCCGCCACCTCTTTGAGGGCGTCACTCATCATTTCAGTTAGTTCTTCGCGGGTCTTAGCACTTGTCCATTCCTTTTTGTCTTTTAGGATGATGGTCAAGTCACAAGCCTCCATCGGCATCGGATCCGTAGGAATCTCAGCAGCGCCAATCTTGCCAACCACTTCTTTTACTTCCGGAAACTTTTTCACTAGAATGGCTGATGCCTGGTTCACTTTATCAATCGTCTGGGATAGGGAACTTCCTGTTAGTAATCTGGTCTCAACTGCAAAATCACCTTCCTCCAGATTTGGGATAAATTCTCCACCCATTCGGCTAAAGACGAATAGACTGACAACCAATAATGCGATAGAGGTAATCGTCACAGCCATTCTGCGTTTTAATGCACCTTTGATCATTGGGTGATAGTATTTGTGGAAGAAATCCATCATACGATCAGAAAAGTTTCTTTTGTGGGTTGGGTTTTTGCTCAAAAATAATGCAGATACCATAGGGACATACGTCATAGAGAGTAAAAATGCACCCAGGATTGCAAAGGAAACCGTTTGGGCCATCGGGCCAAACATTTTACCTTCAATACCTACCAATGCAAGGATAGGGAGGTAAACGATCAAAATGATGATCTCCCCAAAAGCAGCAGCAGACCTGATTTTTACAGCAGATTCATATACTTCTTTGTCCATTTCCTCCTGAGTCATTCTGCCTGCTTTACGCATGCCTAGGTGGTGCATCGTGGCCTCTACAATAATTACGGCTCCATCAACGATCAGACCAAAGTCAATTGCACCCAGGCTCATTAGGTTTCCTGATACCCCGAACAGGTTCATCATGGAAATGGCAAACAGCATCGCCAGCGGAATCACTGAGGCAACGACCAGTCCGGCCCGGAAGTTTCCAAGGAACAGTACCAATACAAAGATTACAATTAACGCGCCTTCAATCAGGTTCTTAGCGACTGTGCCCATTGCTCTATCTACCAAAGCGCTCCGGTCAAGGAATGGTTCTACGACCACCCCTTCAGGAAGTGTTTTGCTGATCCTCTCTATTTTGAGCTTAACTTGTTTTACTACGTTATTTGCATTGGCGCCTTTAAGCATCATTACGATACCACCAACCGCTTCTCCTTGTGCCTCAGGTGTAGCACGGGTAAGTGCCCCATAACGAATAGAATTGCCAATCTGGACGTTTGCAATATCCCTGATTAGTACTGGTATACCACTTGGACTATTTTTAACTACGATCTTGTTAATATCAGAGATACTGCCTACGAATCCTTCACTTCGGATGAAGTATGCATTAGGTTTTTTATCAATATAAGCGCCACCCGTGTTTTGATTATTCTGTTCTAATGAAGTGAAGACGTCATTAATACTTAAGTTAAAGCTTCTTAACTTATCAGGATCCAGCGCAATTTCATATTGTTTTAATAAGCCGCCGAAGCTGTTCACCTCTGCAATGCCGGGTGTGCCTAAAAGTTGCTTTCTTACAATCCAGTCCTGAATGCTTCTAAGTTCAAGTGCAGTATATTTTTTCTCAAATCCCGGCTTGGCATGGATCACGTATTGATATATCTCACCAAGACCAGTCGATATAGGTGAGATCTCAGGGTTTCCCAAACCGCCGGGAATATTATTTTTAGCCTCAGCTAACTTTTCATTAACCTGTTGACGTGCCCAGTAAATATCTACGTCATCGTGGAACACAATGGTCACTACGGATAATCCGAACCTTGATATGGAACGAACCTGCTGTATTTCAGGAATAGTAGACATGGACTGTTCTACCGGATAGGATATTAAGCGTTCTATTTCCTGGCTGGCCAGTGAAGGGCTTAAAGTAATAACTTGCACCTGATTGTTTGTAATATCAGGTACTGCATCTATAGGAAGCTGTTTAAGGGAATAAATACCCCAGGCAATTAATGCAAGGGTAAACAGTCCAATAACAAGCTTGTTCTGTATAGAAAACTGAATGATTTTTTTCAGCATCGAATTAAAATTATGTTAGATAAAAAACTAATTAATGCATAGTCGACAACACTTCATGAGAAATGAACCGCAAGCAATAACATGATGATTTAACTAACTTAATTGAGGCGGTTGCCAAATGGAAAGAGAAACGGAAGCTGCATTGGCCGAATATAAATCAACATATTCCTTTTTCAATATTAAGGATATGGTTTTTATATGCACAACTTGATTGATTGGTATAGGTGTATTGCAGCAGGAGCAAGAACAAAATGGAGAACAGGAATCAAGATCAGATTTTGAATGGCCGTCGTCTGCTATAGTTTTAGAAATTCTATTTGTTACAGTAGCTCTGGAATTGTTCATATCCTTACAAGGCACGAAATTCATGACAAGGATGATAATAACAATAAGCCAGTTAACTATTTTCACAAAAAAATATTTTTTCCAAATGTATAAAAATATAATTCAGTATTACAAGAGAAAAATAAAATTTTTGCATCTATTGTTGAAGGTAGGATAAATCGTGTAATTTGAAGACGTATTGAAGAGATCCGGATATTATTTGCTAGGAACTCCAAAAGCATTGCTTATGGGGAAGGACAAGCTGTTGTAAAATTTGATTCTACGCAGATTTCTTTAGCACAATTGGAAGAGGCAGTAGAGAAAGAAACAGGTTATAAAATCATAAATAAATCAACCAATGACAACTAAAGCAATAATACTAGAATCTACCATAACTTGCCCTGTTTGCCAACATCAAAAAATGGAGATAATGCCGACAGATTCTTGCCAGTACTTCTATGAATGCGAAAAATGCAAGACAAGATTAAAACCTCAAGATGGAGACTGCTGTGTGTTCTGTAGCTATGGGACAGTTCCATGTCCCCCAATACAAGAAAACAAATCGTGTTGCTGAAATTCTGTAGAGGTGTAACAAACTCGTAGGAAAAAACAACATGGCGGCGAAGTCAAATCGTGGGGACAAAAAGAAGAATTTAAAAATGTCAATTACTTTCTTAGACATTATTTTTTTATTCTTCTATACCATTTCGATTCAAGTATGGTTTTTGGCGCGTATGCGTACTTCGCCCTGTTAAATAATGTAAATTGATTTTGGCTATTTCATTTTCAAAGTTCCAATTAAAAATAAGTTGATACTCCAAATTGTATTGCGGCAGTTTTGGTTGGTGGGTTGCCTAACAAATCCTTTTGACTTTGAATTCTGTAATTAGCCCTTAGAACGGTTTGTGGTCTTGGTCTAAAGCTAATCCCAGGCATTATGCTCCATAATTCATCACCAATATTTTCGTCTGTTTCTTTGAATTTTCCAACATTCCAATCAACATATTCAAAGCGGCAGGCAAGATTGATGGTGGCATTTTGCCAACCCAGAATTTCTCTTTTTAATATTGGCTGTACAATGTCGGCATATCCTCCTTGTTGTTTATTACCAAATTGTTGCGAATATGTTGTGGGAACATCTATATTGATCCATGCCCATTCTGCGGTAATAAAAGTGTTAAGGTTAGGCAAAGTGGTGTTAAAATCAATAGCAAATATATTTAACCTTCTTTTGTCGTCTATTACAATCCCGTCATCTAGCCATTTGTTATATATCCCGCCCATATAGGATAATCCGATTTCTCCTATTTTATTATGTCGGACTGCAATTTTTCCTGTCAATAGCGGTTGACCGCTGGCCATTTCTTCAAACCTTTCAGTATTCTCTTTTGCAGCTGGTAAAAAGGTCTTATTCTCTTTGTTGGCAATAATCGAATTATCAAACCCACTGGATGCATAAATTTCATAACCAAACATCCAATTTGTATTATAGTGTTTTCCATAAATGCCAAATCCGGCGTTACTCCATGTTGCAGGTAACATTTGTGTCATCGCAATCGGACGATCCGTAAATTCCCATTTTGGCCCATCATGGTTTTGATTGAAGGCACCTATTGGGTTCATAATCATTCCACCTCTTAAATTCAATAGGGGATGAAGCTCAAGATCGAGGGCGGCAAATTCTATTGCAATTTCCTTTTCGGCTGGTTCAAATTCAATTTCAGATAAAAATTTAATGCGTTTGCTAATAGTGGAAGCAACAAATAGCGTCATTCTTCTAAACTGAAATTGATGTCCCTCGGAAACACCATCTGTACCTGAATGTTGCCAGTTTGCTTCCATATACCCCCCTAAAGAAACTGGTAATTTCCCCACAGTGATGAATGGTCGTTCGTAAACGGCATCCATATTTAAGGATTGTTTAGCTGTGTCTAATGTTGATCTTTTAAGAAGTTTCGGGTCAATTTGAGCTTCTGCTATGTAGTATCCAATTAATATAATTGTGAGTGTAGTAATTACTTTTTTCATATCGCTTTAAGGGAGATTTTTAGTTGATTCGTTTCGATAACGATTGCAAATGTTCGCAGGTTGGTATCAGCCGGGCCATTTTGCATTATTCCTTTGTTGTTAAATTCACTACCGTGGGCGGGACATTGCAGTTTGTCTCCAAATACTTGTAATTCTGCTCCTAAGTGAGTGCATTCCATCCATAAAGCGGAATACGTGTTTTCATTAAAGCGGTATATGCATATAGGAAATTTTAGCAGATCATTGGTCACAATGATATATTTCTTAAATTGTTTTTTATTAGACTTGATTATAAAATCTGATATAGGGACAACCAAATTATCATCAGCAATTTCTCCTGATAAAATCTGTAAAGAACTACAACTTTCTAGCAGGGTTGGAATTCCCAGCCCTGCTAAACAAGCATAACCACAGTTTTTTATAAAATCTTTTCTTTTCATGGCTACAGTGACTTTAAAAATTTGATGAGTGCATTTTTATCAGCCGCTGAAAGCTGGATATATTCATTTCTTGCATTAGCAGCCTCGCCACCATGTAAGGTTATAGCCTCTTCAATACTTTTTGCTCTCCCGTCATGTAATAGGTGATATTGTCCGCCTTGAGAGTTTGGTGAAAGACCTAAGCCCCAAAGTGGTGGTGTTCTCCACTCAAAAGTTTTTGCAGTCCCTTCTGTATAAGCATCATCAAGTCCTGCTCCCATGTCATGCAATAATAGATCAGTATAAGGATGGAAAGTTTTGTTAGACAGTGCCTTTGTAGTGGATATGCCTGTTTTTAAAGTGGGTTTATGACAACCTGAACAATTTATCCTGTCAAATATTACCCGACCATTTTTAACTTCAGAGTCATTTTGCTGACGTTGAATGGGGGCTTTAAGCGTTTGCAAATAAAACACAACATCATTTACGGTTTGGGTCGAAATCTCTGGATCAATGGTAAGATGAGTATAAACATCTACCGGATCGTAACTTGAAGTAATTCCTATATCTTGGTTATATGCATTTACAGTTTGATGTAACAGACTATAAGCAGCAGCCTTTTTACCAAATCGATGGATATATTTTCCATCTTTTTGAATTGCATTAGCAAAGGGAATTATATACTGCGGCAGGTTACCATAGTTTGGAACTCCGGAAATCCCATCGTTGTCATTGTCGTCTGGATCTGCCATTGCCAGAATGTCTGCATCAGAAACAAGTTCTAAAAGACCTAATCCAGTATTAGCAGGAGGTGTGAATTTAGAAAAGGTAGCTCCTAAGGGTATTTGTTCTGGCATATATCCAGGTATAGCTCTATTCTGTAATTGAGGGCCACCCTGATTTAGAAACTTGTTACCTGTTTCGTCAATTTGTCCGAAACGGGTAAGTGTGGTAAATGGATGTCCCTTGCCATCCCCTGCATGGCAACTTCCACAACTTGTAGCTACAAAAACTGGCCCTAAGCCTTTTTCAGGAGTAAAGATTTCGTCATTAAATGCTACATCTCCTGATAGAAACCTTCGGCTTTCCTCATAACTTAACCCTTCAACCGGCCCATCTAATAAGTTCTCGTCTTTAGGCGAAGCTGGTTCCAGCTTAGAACAGGATTGTATAATTGTGACAAGTCCAACTAAAATACATGTAACAAGTAAAGATTTTTTCATTGGTCTAATTTTAATATTTCAATATGCAAATATATAAAGTTAGATATCACTAACAAAATTAATTCGACTATTCGATTTTTTATTAGATGATTCGGAAAGGTTTTATGTTTAACTTTGTTCTATGATTTCCCAAACAGAAGAAAACTATCTAAAAGCGCTTTTCATTTTGGCTAATGAAAACGGAGAGACTGGTGTGAATGAATTGAGTAAGTTTTTAGGAATAAAGATGCCAACTGTGACTAGCATGATGAAGAGTCTAGCAGATAAAAATTTAGTTCGGTATATAACCTATAAGCCAGTAATCCTTACGGTGACAGGAAAGAAAGAAGCTGCATCAATTATCCGAAAACACCGTCTTACTGAAATGTATCTAGTGGAAAAAATGGGGTTTGGCTGGGATGAAGTGCATGAGATAGCAGAACAGGTTGAGCATGTAAAGTCAAATGCCTTATTTGATAAAATGGATGAAGCCCTCGATTTCCCAAAATTTGATCCTCATGGTGCGCCTATACCTGATAAAAATGGAAAAATAGATTTTCCTGATCAAAGAAAATTAAGTGAGTGCAAAGTTGGAGAAACTATTCAATTATCTGGTGTTATTCACTCTTCTGATGTTTTTTTGAAGTTTTTAAACAGTAAAAATTTAAAACTAGGAACCATACTTACTGTTCAATTAATAGAAGCATTTGATGGAACAAGGGAGCTTAGCTACGACGAAAGAACAGCAGAAATTCTAAGTGAAATTGCTTGTGAAAAACTATTGGTGCAGAACTTAAAGCATATATGATTAAAGACCTCAGTTGGGCAATTCGTTTGAAGCAAAAAAACATACAATGGAATTAAAATTTTGATATATTTGAAACCATGAAATGGTTCGTTTGCCTTTTTTCATTTTATGTACTCTTTTTAACTGGTGTTCCCTGCAACCTAGAGGATAATTGTTGTACTGATGAGATCTGCTTTGAACGAAATAATAATAAAGAACTAGAAGGTCAAAAGAATCAAGAAAATTGCCCATGACCTTTTTTTGCTTGTGGTGTTTGTTTTGGAGTGCTTCCAGTGACGGCTTTTATAGCATTTTTTTCAGGCCTCACCTGCAATGTCTGAGTTAAATTATTTCTATTTCGATAGCAATTTATACAATTGCACAGGATTTCTAACAGTTAAGTATATATTTGCAACATGAGATTATGGATTGCCCGTGTTTTTATTGGCTTTGCGTTCAGCCTTTTATTGGCTCATAACCTCATTTCGCACCATCATGATGAAGAAGCAATTGAGTATGCCGGAGATCACCACGATCATCAGGATCATCATGAAGACCGCTCAGCGACCCCTTTTGATAATGTAAAACTTGATGGTGACTTTGTTCAGAAATTAGATTTCCAGCACTTAGATGTCAGTGTACCTGTGAATTTGGTTTTGGTGTTGTATAATTTTACACAGGAACCCATTGTAATTGTTCAACAGTATTGTACACCACCACCTGAGCATCCCCCTGCGCTATTTCATATAGATGCAGCTTCACTAAGAGGCCCCCCTGTTTATTGTTAATTACCGGAATTATTTGCTGTTGAAGTAAATGAACAGGATTGCCTATGCAATCTCTTTTTCTGATTTTTTACAATAAACTTTCAAAATGCTCAATAAGATCATAGAGTTTTCTATTAAGAATAAGCTTGTTATTGGTTTATTTACCCTTGCATTGATTGCATGGGGTGCTTATTCCATTACCCGATTACCTATTGATGCCGTACCTGATATTACAGACAATCAGGTTATGGTCATCACTGTCACCCCAAGTCTGGCCGCCCAGGAAGCCGAAAGGTTAATTACTTTTCCGGTAGAGCAAACAATGGCCAGCATTCCGGGCATTAGTCAAATCCGTTCCTTTTCCCGTTTTGGCCTGTCCATAGTTACTGTAGTTTTCAAAGAAGATGTAGACATCTATTGGGCACGTCAGCAGATTGGAGAACGTTTAAATGATGCCGCCAAACAAATTCCTGAAGGTGTGGGTAAGCCTGAAATGGCTCCTCTTACCACAGGTCTGGGTGAAATATACCAGTATGTGATCCACCCTAAAAAAGGTTATGAAAAGAAATACGATGCCACTGAATTACGTACCATTCAGGATTGGATCGTTAAACGCCAGTTATTGGGTACTCCGGGAGTTGCCGAGGTCAGCGGCTTTGGTGGTTATGTCAAACAGTATGAAATTGCTGTAAATCCTGATCGCCTGCGTAGTGTAAATGTCAGTATTGCCGACATATTTAAAGCACTGGAAACCAATAATCAAAATACTGGAGGTGCTTACATTAATAAGTCACCAAATGCCTACTTTATCAGGAGTGAAGGCTTAGTGGGTGGTTTGGACGATATTGGAAAGATCGTGATCAAAATCAATAACAGAATCCCCGTACTAATCCGGGATGTGGCTACTGTTCAGTTTGGAAACAGTGTGCGTTATGGTGCTGCAACACGAAATGGAGAAGGTGAAACAGTTACAGGTATTGTGATGATGCTGAAAGGTGCCAACTCTTCTGAGGTGATCAATAACGTGAAGGAAAGAATTGAGCAGATCAAAAAGACCTTACCTGAAGGTGTAACTATTGAGCCTTTTTTAGATCGTAAAAAGTTGGTTGATAATGCGATTGGTACGGTATCCAAAAACCTGATTGAAGGAGCATTGATTGTGATCTTCATTTTAATCCTGTTTTTGGGGAACCTACGTGCGGGGTTGGTAGTGGCTTCTGTAATTCCATTATCTATGCTGTTTGCCATCTGTATGATGAACCTGTTTGGGGTTTCGGGCAATTTGATGAGCCTGGGGGCGATAGATTTTGGACTTATTGTGGATGGGGCAGTAATTATAGTGGAAAGTATCGTTCACCGTATTGCCATAGGAAGCTTTGCCGCAAAAGGAATTGCCCGGCTCAATCAGCAGCAAATGGATGAAGAGGTTTATCAGGCTTCCTCTAAGATCAGAACAAGTGCCGCATTTGGGGAAATCATAATCCTGATTGTATACCTGCCTTTATTGGTATTGGTGGGTATTGAGGGTAAGATGTTCAGGCCTATGGCAGAAACGGTGATGTTTGCAATTCTAGGTGCATTTATTCTATCACTTACCTATGTGCCTATGATGGCCGCTTTAGGTTTAAGCAAGAACACGACCCATAAGCGTAATTTTTCAGATAAAATGATGGATTACTTCCAGAGATTATACAGTCCGCTAATCAAAAAGGCTATTCAGCACAAGGCAGTTGTGGTCATAGCAGCAATTGTTCTTTTTGTGATCAGCGTAATAACCTTTAACCGTTTGGGCGGGGAATTTATCCCTCAATTGGATGAAGGAGATTTTGCGGTGGAAACAAGGGTGCTAACCGGAAGTTCGATTGACCAGATGATCGAGGTATCCAGAAAGGCGCAAAAGATCATTCTTGGCTTTCCTGAAGTCAAACAGGTGGTAAATAAAATCGGATCAGGAGAGATTCCAACCGACCCGATGCCCATTGAAGCGGGTGATATGATGGTGATCCTGAAGGATAAAAGCGAGTGGACAAGTGCCAAGACCAGAGAGGAACTGGCCGATACGATGCAGAAGGCGCTTGCTGTAATACCAGGGGCTACTTTTGGCTTTCAGCAGCCCATCCAAATGCGTTTTAATGAGCTGATCACTGGTGCCAAACAGGATGTGGTGCTGAAGGTTTACGGAGAAGACCTGGATGTACTGACCGCTGAGGCGGCAAAGATCGGTAAACTGATCAAGCCTATTCAGGGGGTGTATGATACTTATGTCGAAGAAGTGACAGGTTTGCCTCAGATACAGGTGAAGTTTAACCGGGATAAAATTGCTCAATATGGATTAAATGTTGAAGAGATCAACCGCACCATTAAAACCGCATTCGCAGGTGAAACCGCAGGTTTGGTTTACGAGGGGGAAAAACGGTTTGATATGGTTGTACGCTTAGACAAACAAGATAGACAGGATATTGGTAATGTTAGAGGACTATATATTTCTACACCAACAGGTCAGCAAATTCCTTTGGAGGAAGTCGCTTCAGTGGAATTTAAAAATGGCCCAAATCAAATTCAACGGGACGATACCAAGAGAAGAATCACCATTGGTTTTAATGTCCGTGACCGTGATGTGGCCAGCATTGTAGAAGAAATTCAAGCTAAGATTGATCAGAAAATAAAGTTTCCTGCTGGTTACTATGTTACCTATGGCGGCCAATTTGAAAACCTTCAGGCAGCCAACAAACGATTGGCGTTTGCGCTTCCGGTGGCGTTGTTGCTCATTCTTTGCTTACTCTATTTTACTTTCAATTCTATCAAACAGACCTTGCTTATTTTTACCGCCATCCCGCTTTCCGCTATTGGTGGTGTCTTTGCATTATTGATCCGGGATATGCCTTTCAGTATTTCAGCAGGTGTTGGTTTTATTGCACTCTTTGGTGTTGCAGTGTTAAATGGAATTGTTTTGATCTCTGAGTTTAACCGCTTAAAAGAAGAGGGTATGTCCGATATTACTGAGCGGGTACTCACCGGAACCAAAATAAGGTTACGTCCGGTACTCATGACTGCGGCGGTTGCTTCATTGGGCTTTCTTCCCATGGCCATTTCTAATTCATCGGGAGCGGAAATTCAGCGTCCTTTGGCTACAGTGGTGATCGGTGGTCTGCTTACCGCTACATTGCTTACGCTGTTGGTACTCCCTGTGTTATATATCTTTTTTGAGAAAAAATTTAACAAACCAAAAGCAGGTACTGCCTTGAACACACTTATTGTTCTGGCATTGTCATCTATTTTGTTCATGCCTTCTGGTGCATTTGCCCAAGATGGCCCGGTAGAAAAGTTGAGCCTTCAACAAGCGATTGATTTAGCCTTGAAAAATAATAATGGTGTTAAGGCTGCGGCATTTGGAATTGATTATCAAAAGGAACTAAAAAAAGGCAGCCTTACGCTTGAACGTACCAATGTGATCTATCAGCAGGGACAGATCAATAGTAATACAAGGGACAACCACATTAGTGTCAGCCAAAAAATAGAATTTCCAACCGTTTATTCAGGACAGTCCAAGTTAGCATCAGAGAATGTAACCAAGGCACAGGGGCAATTTGATGTTCAGGCATTGATATTGATTAATAAGGTTAAAAGTGTTTACTATAAGCTGGTATATCTGGACGAAAAAAAGACCCTGATACATTATCAGGATAGCCTATATACCAATTTGCTAAAGGCGAGTGACCTGCGTTACCGTACAGGAGAAAGTAACCGATTGGAAAAGGTAACCTCGGAAACACAATTAATGGAACTTAAAAATGCGGGTAGACAAGTTGAAGCAGATATTCATATTGCTCAAAAAGAACTGCAAACATTGCTCAATACCGACCAGCAGATTATTGTCCTTGAAAATAAACTTCAGAGAAAGCCTTTTAAGGTTAATCAGGATAGCGCCATACTAGCGGATAATCCTTACCTGAATTATTTGAAACAGGAATTGAGAGTTAAGCAACAGGAAACCCAGGTTCAAAAAGCAAAAGGATTGCCTGATTTTTCGGTTGGATATTTTAACCAGTCTTTTAATGGGCTGCAAAACTTTAACGGGATGACACAGAACTATACGGGCTCGGATCGGTTTAGTGGTTTTCAGGTAGGTATCGGTATTCCATTGTTGCCTGGGGGAAACAGGGCTAAGGTAAATGCGGCTAAAGTAAGCCAGCAAATTGCATCAGCAAATCTACAGGATCAGCAAAGTATTTTGCAGGGCAATTTTAGTCAGCTTTTACAACAGAGTCAGAAAAATGCCAGCACACTGGACTATTATGAACAAGGCGCGTTAAAACAAGCTGATCTGATCATTAAGAATGCAGAAGCAGGGTTTAAAGGGGGTGAAATTGCTTACCTGCAATACTTACAAAGTTTAGCCTTAGCCATTAAAATTAAATCTGATTACCTGGATGAGCTGTTTGCTTATAACCAGAATCTATTGGATATAGAAAATATCACAGGTAAAAAGTAAAAATAGAAAATAGCAAAATGAAGACACTTAATTATATCGCAGCTTTCACGCTGTCACTTTTAACCATTACAGCCTGTAATCAGGCTTCCACAGAAGAAAAGAAAGAGGAGGCTGCCACCGCTAAACCTAGTGATGAAGTAACCTTGTCTAAAGACCAGTACGAAGTTGCCGCGTTACAAACAGGTAAATTAGAAATGCGTTCATTGAGTGATGTCATTAAAGCAAATGGTGCTATTGATGTACCCCCGGAGAATATGGTTTCCATATCTGCTCCTTTAGGAGGGTATATCAAAAGCGCTGGTTTATTATTAGGTCAGCAAATCAGCAAAGGACAAGTAATTGCCACTATTGAAAATCCTGAATTTATTGATATTCAGCAGGAATATTTGGAAAGCAAAAGCCGTTTTGAGTTTTTGGCCCTGGAATACAAAAGGCAGGAACAACTTAGGCGAGAAGATGTAAACTCGGCAAAAATTTTTCAGCAGGTAAATTCTGAATACAAAATAATCCAGGCGCGAATGAATGGGTTGGAGCAGAAACTGTCGCTGATAGGGATTAATGCGAAAAGCCTTCAATCTGGAAAGATTTCTAAAACCAGTAATTTGTATTCACCTATTAACGGATATGTAACGCTCAACAACGCAACTACCGGAAAATATGTCAATCCAACGGACGTAATATTTGAACTGGCCAATAAAAGTCAAATGCACCTCGCATTGAATGTTTACGAAAGGGATGCTTCTAAAATTAAAGTAGGTCAATCTATTAAATTCGCATTGGCGAATGAAACCGGATACAATCGCAATGCGAGAGTTTTTCTGATTGGAAAATCGACTGGTAATGAGGGAACTGTACCTGTTCATTGCCGTTTGCTTAATGCCGAAAACGCAGCTTTGTTCCCAGGTATGTATGCCAAAGCAATGATTGAAACTACAAATCAGTCTGTACCAGCCTTACCTAACGAAGCTATTGTGCAATCAGATGGCCTGGATTACATATTTATCCAGACCACTTCTTCAGATGCAAAAGGATCTACATTTAAAATGATCCCGGTGAAGAAAGGTATTGAACAGGAAGGACATACAGAGGTTATCTTGCTAGAGACTTTTGACCGTAATTCTACTGTTGTACTTAAAGGAGCTTACACGCTTCTTTCAGCAATGAAAAATGTAGAGGAATAATGGCACAGGCAAAACTCATAACGGTGTTAAAGGAGCCTTTTCAGGCGCTAAGACATAAAGCATTTGCTATCTTGTATTTCGCGCAAACTATCAGTTTGTTAGGTGATGCGTTTACCTGGGTAGGGCTTGCATTGTTATCCTATCAGTTTGGTAAGGAAAATTCAGCGGTAATTCTAGCCTCTGCATTAACGCTTAGAGTGGTTGCCTTCATCATTTTTTCCCCCTTTGCCGGAGTACTAGCGGATCGGGTTGACCGAAAAAAAATATTGTATATCACACATTTTATCAGAATGGTAATTATCTGCTGTTTGCCTTTTGTAAATGCCGAATGGCAGATTTATGTACTGGTTTTTCTTTTAAATGTGTTCAATGCTTTTTTTACGCCAACTTATAAATCTATAATTCCACAGGTTGTTGACCAACGGAATTACAGGCAGGCGATTGGTTTATCTACTGCAACATTTCAATTGTTAGGGGTACTTGGGCCAGGATTAGCCGGAATTATAGCCGTATGGTTTGGAGCAAGGGATATATTCTTTGTTGATGCAGCATCATTTATTCTTGCAGGTATATTGATCTTGATGCTTCCAGCTCAACTGATAAGTAGACCTGTTCATTCAATATCAGAGAAGCCTTTATCTGCATGGGCAGATGTAGTCAAAGGAGCAAAACTACTCTTTGGAAATAAGCTGATCCGATTTGCCCTGGCCATTGAATTTATTTCTGCAATTGCAGGGGCACAAATCTTAGTGAACACAGTTGTTCATATCAAAAGCGGGCTTTTACTGGGTGATAAACAATATGGTTGGGTAATGGCTGCCTTTGGTATCGGCGCAGCGGTAGCGGCTTTTGTTGCGGGCAATCTGGATAAGTCTAAAAGCAGACGTGTATCGCTGATAGTTGGTGTATTGCTACTTGGACTAGCTATAGCAGGAGCAAATTATGTCAGTTATACTGTTTTGTTAGTCCTTTGGCTGTTTGCCGGATTAGGTCAAAGTTTAGCAGAGATGCCTTCCGAAACGTTGATAGGAGAAAATATAGCCTCAGTGGAACAAGGGAAAGTATTCGGTTCTCATTTTGCCTTTTCCCATTTATGGTGGGCGATTGCTTATCCCATTGCTGGGTTCACCGGAAGCTATTTTCCAGGAAATGACTTCCTTTATGGGGGCATCATTTCATTGGGGATATTGGCGATTGCCCTTCTTCTTATATCAAAAACAAATAAACAATAAATTCTATAATCCATTAATCATTAAAAAAAATCAAAATGAAAAAAACACTAATTATTGCAGCCATGTCTTCGATGTTATTCGCGGCTTGTTCAAATGAAACTAAGAAAGAAGCAACCACAGATTCAACAGCTACAGAAACTATGGCGACAACTGTGGATACTACGGTCGTGAAGTCCGATAGTACAGCAGTAGCTAAAGACACAGTAGCAATGGACAGTGCTGAAGCGGCGCATGGTCACAAACACTAATTAAATAAAAAATTGGTGTATCCTGATTATAAGATTTGGATACACCTGCTTTTAAATGGAAAATATGAATTTTAAAAAAATAATTTCGTTTGCCGTACTACTTATCCTGGGCGGTATGAGCAATCACCTTTTTGCGCATGGGGTGGATGGTGATACACAGACCTTCTTAACAGGTAATGAAGGTGTGGCTTTCGGCCCCTTTCTTTACATTGGAGCTAAGCACATGCTTACAGGATATGACCACCTGCTTTTTCTTGTTGGGGTGATTTTCTTTTTATATAAGCCTAAAGAAGTACTGCTTTACGTCAGCTTCTTTACCATAGGCCATAGCATCACTTTGTTGCTGGGGGTGATGTGCAATATTGCCATTAATGCTTATCTGATAGACGCAATTATCGCACTTTCTATTGTGTATAAAGGATTTGACAATCTCGGAGGTTTTCAGCGTTTCTTCGGTAAACAACCCAATACCAAAGCCGCAGTACTGATATTTGGTTTATTTCATGGTTTTGGTTTAGCCAGTAAATTGCAGGATTTCAATTTCGGTAGGGAAGGTTTATTTACCAATTTATTAGGCTTCAATATCGGTGTGGAAATAGGCCAGTTTATCGCACTTGCTCTGGTTCTTGCATTGATCACCATATGGCGCAGATATCCAAGCTTTATGAAGTTCTCTACTTTTACAAATACCATGCTCATGGCAGCAGGATTTCTCCTATTAGGTTTCCAGTTAACAGGTTATTTCACATCTTAATAAAACATACAATGGCAGAAATGAGTCATCAAATCTTAGAAAAAAGTAAAATTATAAAAGCAGTATTGATTGCATTAGTAGCCGCCGCTATCTTATTGGTTACAGCAATCTTACCTGCTGAATACGGTATTGACCCATTAGGAACAGGGAAGGCTTTTGGTTTTGGAAAACTATATGTTCCAAATAATGGTATGGGTGAAGAGTCTCAAATGATGGTCAAAAAAAACAACCCTGTTATCAAATTGGAAAAGGCAGGTTCAGGTCCAGATGTAAAAAGACCAACAGAGGCTGATTTACCCGCTCCGATGCAACAATATGCACATAGAGAAGATAGCATTGAAGTAATTGTTCCGGCGGGTAAAGGAATAGAATATAAAATTCACATGCTTAAACACGGACAGATGAAGTACGAATGGGTGACTAATAGTGGTGATCTTTATTTCGATTTTCATGGAGAACCGAAAGAATTGAAGCCAAGTAAAAACACTTATTTTGATAGTTATACCATTGCTTACTCAAACAATATGGTGGGTACTTTTCTGTCCCCGTTTGAAGGAAAACATGGTTGGTATTTCAGGAATAGTGGTGACAAGGAAATTAAGGTCACTTTAAGAATGAAAGGTGAGTATGCACTTTAACATCCTATAAAAGCTATAATTAAGGGTTTACTGATATTCGTAGACCCTTAATTGCTCTACTGGGAAATAACCATCTTACTATTGACTATTAATTTATTATCTTGCTATCAAAAGGTTCTGTTAAACTATTTTAAACAATAGCTGTATTGAACTGTTCTACAATTAATGATGCATGCCAGAATTATATAAAATTATAACAAAATAATATAAATCCAGGTGGTGAAATATCACGTAATTTTGATATTGATGAAAGGAAAACTATCCGTACCATTAAAAGCAGTGTTTTTACTGGTTGTGTTTTTATTAAACACAGTGGTTGGTTTTGCCTGCGCTGTTACGATGCAGCATAGTACTCCTCAAGAGGAGCAACATGCTATAGAATCACATAAACATACAGGTCATGATCATGCTAATCATGACCATTCTAAATCAGCGGACGCTCATCATGATTTAACAGATAATCATACCACTAAAAAAGATAAAGATGAATGCTGTAAGGATGAAGTCACAAAACTGTTAAAGGAAGACAAAGTATCGCCTTCTAAAATAGCATTCAGCATACAGCCAACGACTTTTTTCACTTTACTTCCCACTTATTGTCAGTTAGATGCTTTGGCATTCTCTGTATATCAACCCAATACTAAATATTTCGTAAGAAGCTATCATCCACCCATACGGGATATACGGATAAGCATTCAAAGTTTTCAGATTTGATTAAAGTGATTTCATAGTTTTTGCATGGAGGAGTAACTCCTATGCCTATAATTTTCTATAAATCATTGAAATCAAATCATCATGAAAAGAATATTTCTTTTAGTTGCATTTTTAGCAACATCCCTTGTATATAATAGCTATGCGCAAGACCACTCTGATCACACTCAATCTGGCGACCTGCTAAATCTTTACTATAAAACCAAGGACGCACTTGTAGCAGGAAATGCTAATCTTGTGGCCTCAAAATCAGCAGAATTGGTTAAGGTATTAAATAGTACTGAAGATAAAACTGTCAGTAAGACAATGAAAGTTTCTTTGTTGGAACATGCGGGTATGATTGCTGAAAGCAAGGACCTGAAAAGTCAACGTGAACATTTTGCAGGTCTTTCTAATGGAATGATTGCACTCGCTAAATCTACGAAGTTATCCGCCGAACCTATTTACCAGCAATATTGCCCAATGAAAAAGGCCAACTGGCTAAGCAGTGAGAAAGCAATTAAAAATCCGTATTACGGCAACTCCATGCTGACATGTGGCAAAATAGTAGAAACCATTAAGTAATCTTTTTTTAGCCTCAAGCTTTTTGTTTGGGGCTTTACTTCGTATTTTAATAAAAACATCATGAAAAACATCATATTGAGTATGGCTGCGTCCATCCTTTTTTTAGCTGCCTGTAACAATGAAACCAAGAAGAAGGAAACTACTGACAGTATATCAGCAACCACTGTAGACACTGCTTCAAAATCACAACAGAACTCACCGATCCACAACATTATTCGTGCTTATTTACAGTTAAAGAATGCACTTGCTAAAGATAACGACAAAGATGCGGCATCGTCTGGTAAAGCGTTGGAAGCTGCGTTGGCAGGCTTTGATAAATCTTCTCTGACCGCAGAGAAGGCTAAACTATATGAGGATATAGCTACCGATGCAAAGGAACATGCAGAGCATATTGGTGCAAATGTCGGCAACATCAAGCATCAGCGTGAACATTTTGAAACGCTAAGTCAGGATATCTATGATCTGGTTAAGGGATTTGGTGCGGGGCAGAAGCTGTATGTTGACCATTGCCCAATGTACAATGAGAACAAAGGTGCAAATTGGATTAGTGAGTCCAAAGACATCAGCAATCCTTATCTGGGACAGTCTATGCCGACATGTGGTACTGTTAAAGAGGAATTACAATAATAGCCATGAGCGGCATAAAGAAAATTCTTCTTGGGTTATTGGTAATCCTTATAATGATCCAGTTTATACACCCTGCCCGCAACAAAAGCGGGCAGGGTATGCCAAATGATATTTCCAAAATGGTTGCCATGCCAGGTGATGTACGGGGAATCTTGAAAAAAGCCTGTTACGACTGCCATAGTAACAATACAGATTATCCCTGGTATACCTACATACAGCCCATGCACTGGTTTATGAATTACCATATACAATCTGGTAAGGAAGAATTAAATTTTAATGAATTCGGCGCCTACACTCCAAGAAGACAGCAGAGTAAATTACGCTCCATAGAGAACAGTTTAAAAGATGGCAGTATGCCCTTGTCTTCTTACACCCTGATCCATAGAAATGCGATTTTGAGCGAAGCGGAGAAATCGCTAATTATCAATTGGGTTCAAACCTCAAAGGATAGTTTTAAAAAAGAATCTTTAACTAACCCTTAATCACCAAGGAAATGAAAAACATATTAATGGCCTTTTTATTGATCTTTTATTCTATAGCTTCTGCTCAGGATGCCAAGAGAATGAAAATGCCTAACAACGGAACTGATAAACAGGTACAGACTATTTATACCTGTCCTATGCACCCGGAAATACAATCTAATAAGCCTGGAAACTGTCCGAAATGTGGTATGAAGCTCGTGGTTCAAAAAACAAAAGCTGCTAAACCAAAAGCGTCTGCCCCAGCTAAGAAGCAACAACCTGCAAAGGCATCAGATATGGGTAATATGAAGATGCCAATTCAAAAACAAGGAAGTAACGAACCATCAAAAGCGGTACCTTATACTTGTCCGATGCACCCCGAAATACATGCTTCAA
Source organism: Pedobacter nutrimenti (assembly GCF_003208655.1). Taxonomy (GTDB): domain Bacteria; phylum Bacteroidota; class Bacteroidia; order Sphingobacteriales; family Sphingobacteriaceae; genus Pedobacter; species Pedobacter nutrimenti. Next base: position 75,269 of record NZ_QKLU01000003.1, read on the forward strand.
ATCCTGGTAATTGCCCTAAGTGCGGAATGAAACTGGTGCCGGAAAAAATTAAGACTACCACACCTAAGCATGACCAAATGGAAATGCCGATGAAAGATACGCCCAAAAAGAATGACAAAGAGGAAGACATGGGGGGTATGGACATGGGGGATAACAGTACCACATTAGAAAACATTAAAAAGGCAAAGGTAAATTTAGGGCCAATTAAAACGATCGCAAGTAAAGTCCCACCTCGTACTGTTCGTTATGATCTTTACATTGCTGATACAACCGTTACCTACGGGAAGAAAACAAAACGAGCAATTGCTGTAAATGGACAGATACCGATGCCAACACTAACTTTTACACAAGGTGATACGGCATTGATATATGTACATAACAAGCTGAATGAAGAGACATCCCTACACTGGCATGGCCTGTTTTTACCAAACAAAATGGATGGGGTTCCTTTCCTAACTCAAATGCCCATCAAACCACATTCTACATACATATATAAATTCCCCATCGTTCAGCATGGTACACACTGGTACCATAGTCATAGCGAACTCCAGGAACAGATTGGTATGTACGGTGCTTTCATTATGAACAAAAGAAAAGAATGGGACATTCCAACCATTCCGGTTGTGCTAAGTGAATGGACGGATATGAAACCTGAAGAGGTACACCGAAGCCTGAAAAACGCCAATGATTGGTTTGCAATTAAAAAAGGAACGACCCAAAGTTATGCAGAGGCAATCAGATCCGGTCATTTCAAAACCAAAGTAACCAATGAATGGAAACGTATGAATGCCATGGATGTTAGTGATGTGTACTATGATCGATTTCTGATTAATGGCAAGAACCAGGATCTGCATACTCAGTTTAAGGCTGGTGATAAAGTAAGACTTCGTATCGCTAACGGCGGGGCATCTGATTATTTTTGGCTGACTTACGCAGGAGGTAAAATAATTGTGGTTGCAACCGATGGAAACGATGTGGAACCCGTAGAAGTTGACAGATTAATTATAGCGGTATCCGAAACTTATGATGTGGTGGTGACCATTCCGGAAAATAAGAGTTATGAATTTTTGGTAACACCTGAAGATCGCACTAATTCGGCGTCACTTTGGTTGGGCAAAGGGGAAAAAGTTCCCGCTCAGAAATTGCCTAAACTGAAATATTTTGCAGGGATGAAGATGATGAACGATATGATGGATATGAGCGGTAACATGATCGAAATGGAGGGGATGAAAATGCAGAACCAGGTCATGGACATGAACACGGTAATGTATCCCGAAGTAACAGGTGAAGAGAGCCTGAAAAAAGAAAATAAAAAAGCGAAGACGCCAGATATGGAAATGCCTAATGATAAAAGTATGGCAGGCATGAATATGATAGCGGAAAGCCCCGACATCATAACATTGAACTATAATATGCTTCGCGATCCAAAGAAAACAACCTTACCTAAAGGACCATGGAAAGAACTGAAGTTTGATCTTACCGGAAATATGAACCGCTATGTGTGGACTTTAGATAACAAAACGGTTTCTGAAAGTGATAAAATCCTGATCAAAAAGGGAGAAAACGTAAGGATTATTTTGTTTAACAACAGTATGATGCGTCATCCTATGCACCTGCATGGTCATGATTTTAGGGTCGTTAACGGACAGGGTGAATATGCACCCATGAAGAACATCATCGATATTATGCCAATGGAAAGGGATACGCTTGAATTTGCAGCTACAGAATCCGGAGGTGATTGGTTTTTCCATTGTCATATCCTGTACCACATGATGAGTGGGATGGGCAGGGTATTCAGTTATGAGAACTCCCCACCTAATCCAGAAATTCCTAATCCTAAATTAGCACAGCGAAAACTGTTCAGCGATGATCGGGAATTTCATCCCATGGCGAGAGTTGGAATTGAAAGCAATGGTAGCGATGGTGAAATTATGCTGGCTAATACCCGTTATCGTTTCACTACAGAATGGAGGATTGGATTTAAGGCTCACCACGGATACGAAAGCGAAAGTCATTTTGGTAGATACCTCGGAAGGAACCAATGGCTCTTCCCGTATGTTGGTTGGGATTTCCGCAAACGAACAGTTGACCCAATGGACAAGAATATCTTTGGACAGTCTACTGCACCTGGGAATAATCTTTTCGGACAAGGCAATACCAAAAACTTTAGGCAGGTATTTCATTTAGGGGTACAGTATACCTTGCCAATGCTGATTGTTGCAGATGCTTCAGTTGATAACAAAGGAAATGTCAGATTTCAACTAATGAGAGAAGATGTTCCAATTTCCAAAAGACTGCGATTTCAATTTATGGTCAATACAGACAAGGAGTATATGGCAGGATTTAGATACATCATTACTAAATATTTTGGCCTTTCTACCCACTATGATAGCGACATGGGCTACGGTGGCGGACTAACATTGAATTATTAACTAATTATTCATCACATCATGACGCATACCTATAAAATAACCGGAATGAGCTGTCAAGGCTGCCGAACTAAAGTTGAGAATGCATTGAATGGAATCGATGGGATTTCGGCTAAGGTCACTTTAGAACCCACTGAAGCAACCATTACTATGGAAAAACATATTTCAACTGATAAATTGCAGAAGGCAATAGCTGCGGTGGGAGATTATAGGATTGAAATGAATGTTCATGGAAAGGATACAAAAGTTGATCAGATACACAAGAAAACTGATCATACAAATCACGGATCAGCCGTACATCGCCATCATAGCACAACTCCTGTAAAGGTAAACAAGGCAGAAACTGGAGGGGTGTACTATTGTCCCATGCATTGTGAAGGCGATAAAACTTATGATAAACCAGGGAATTGTCCGGTTTGTGGAATGGATTTGGTGAAGCAGCCTATTTTAAAACAAGCTACACAATTTACCTGTCCTATGCATTCTGAAATTATTAGGGATCAACCAGGTTCATGCCCAATATGCGGGATGGATTTGGTGCCGTTAGGGGTTAATTTGGAAGAGGAAGACAAAACCTATGAAACGCTTTTGCGCAAGTTTAAGATTGCAACCATTTTTACTGTACCCATCTTTTTGATTGCGATGTCGGAAATGATACCAGGTAATCCGATTTTCAAGTTAATAGAACTGAAATATTGGAACTGGGTTCAGTTTGCATTTTCTATTCCGGTGGTTTTTTATGCGACATGGATGTTCTTTCAGCGTGCATGGCAATCGGTGATCACTTGGAAATTAAATATGTTTACGTTGATAGGAATTGGTGCGGGGGTGGCTTGGCTTTTTAGCCTTGTCGCCCTGCTTTTTCCTGGCGTTTTTCCAGATCAGTTTAAAACCCACCACGATACAGTCTATGTTTATTTTGAAGCGGCAACCGTGATATTGACCTTAGTATTGCTTGGTCAGCTTTTGGAAGCACGAGCGCACGGTAAAACCAATAGTGCCATTAAAGAACTATTGAAATTAGCACCAAATACGGTGACAAAGGTTGTGGGAGATAAAGAAATATCAGTTTCAATTGACGATATCCAAAAGGGAGATTTATTAAGGGTGAAACCCGGTGAAAAAATACCTGTTGATGGTAGTATCAAAACAGGAGAAGCTATAATTGATGAATCCATGATATCTGGTGAACCTGTCCCGGTTGAGAAAAAAATCGGAGACAACGTAAGTTCAGGTACAATTAACGGTAATAAAACTTTTGTAATGCTTGCCGAAAAAGTGGGTTCGGAAACTTTGCTGTCCCAGATCATCGAAATGGTAAACTCGGCAAGCAGATCGAAAGCTCCCATTCAAAAGATGGCTGATAAGATTTCAGGATATTTTGTTCCTGTAGTGGTGTTAATTGCAATAGCCACATTTGTGGTATGGGCAATCTATGGGCCTGAACCATCTTATGTTTATGCATTCGTTAATGCTATTGCGGTATTGATCATTGCTTGCCCATGTGCGCTTGGTCTTGCTACGCCTATGTCGGTAATGGTAGGTGTAGGAAAAGGTGCACAGTCTGGTGTGCTTATCAAAAATGCAGAATCCTTCGAAAAAATGAATGCCATTGATGTTGTCATCATTGATAAAACAGGAACCGTTACAGAAGGAAAACCTTCGGTTGAAAAGGTCGTTAGCGTAAATCCTGATTTTACTGAAAAGGATATCCTTGAAAAAATAGTGGCACTAAATAGTAGCAGTGAACATCCTTTGGCACAAGCAACATTACGTTATGGGCAAGAAAATAAGGTGAAAGTTCAACCGATATCAGGTTTTGAAGCAGTAACTGGTAAAGGGGTAATCGGTAAGTTTAAAGAGGAGAAATTAGCTTTAGGTAATCAGAAATTAATGGAGCATGTTAAAGCTAAAAAAGATCCTGCACTGGATGAGCAAGTCAAATCTGCTCAAAAACAAGGTAAAACAGTTTCCTATTTAGCTGTCGGAGATAAAGCTGTGGGATTTGTAGTTATCTCAGATAAAATAAAAGAGTCGAGCAAAGAAGCTATTCATAAGCTTCAACAGGAAGGCTTAAAGGTAATTATGTTCACAGGGGATAATGAAGATACAGCCAGAGTAGTTAGCGGAACATTGAATTTAGATGGATTTAAAGCACAAATGCTCCCAGAGGATAAGTTGAATGAAATAAAAAAACTACAGGCTGAAGGTAAAAAGGTCGCTATGGCAGGCGATGGGATTAATGATGCCCCTGCGTTGTCTCAGGCCGATATTGGGATTGCGATGGGTACAGGAACCGATGTTGCTATTGAAAGTGCTGCTATTACCCTTCTAAAGGGAGATTTGAATGGGATTGCAAAAGCCCGATTGTTAAGCCACAAGGTAATGGCTAACATAAAAGGAAACCTGTTTTTTGCACTTGGCTATAATGTATTGGGCATTCCGGTAGCAGCGGGTCTATTGTATCCGGTTTTTGGTATTTTACTTTCCCCGATGATTGCAGCCTTAGCTATGAGCTTTAGTTCAGTATCTGTTATTCTGAACTCTTTAAGGTTAAGAAGTGTAAAATTAGATGTCAGATAATTTGTGAAAAAATTGAAAAACTAGCAAAAATGGTCTCCATTGTAGAAAACGAAACATGCTATAAAGTCCTAAATTTAAAAGCTCATGTCAACTAAAGAGCAATATTGGAATCCGTAATCAAATGTCCTGAGTGCTCCTATGAAAAATTGGCAGTTGCTCTATTTTTATGAATGTGGAAACTGTCATGTGTTTAAAACCACGGCAAAGAGACTACTGAGTGTTTTATAGTTATGGTACTGTGTAGACATTAAACTGTAATTATTCATCTTTCCTGAATAAAACCGTTACAGGTACGTTACGGAACTAAATTTTGATTTTTAAAAAAAGTGATTATATTGCTTTTGTAAGCTAGAAATGATGATTTTTGTCCTTTAATGTGGGGATTTCGCTAAAAGTGGTTCTTCCCCCCTTCATATCTTTGAAATCAGTAAGAGATTGATTGAAAAGGAACTGCTGAGACAGCAGTTCCCGTGTAAACGGATCGCAGACCAAAAGTGGGGAAGAAGCTAAAAGTGTGCACCAGATTTCATTCCAAACTGTGCACCCCGCTTTTTACCATCCGGTCTTGATGGAATCGTAACGACTGAGCCAAATATATCCAATCTTCCCAGATTCCTTCTCTTCATTTTCCAATCTATCTTTCCTGCATTTGATCTGTCAATCCACCACAGAAGATGGTTTTGCAAGAAAAACGATCTTCCAGGACACGATTTACAGCAAATCAGCCCATTAAAAAAAAAACACACCAGAATAAGAAATATAATTTTTGATTTTAAGGCTATTAGAACATCTCCATTTCGGTTTCTCTAGGCGAAATGATCGATGAGAATCTAGTCCTGCTTTTCAGAAGCTTAAAACCGCTTAAGATGAGCCGAGTGGCCACTTTCAAGCAAAATCTAGTGACCAATATAGGGGTTCTTCATCACTTTTGGTGAAAACTATAAATTTGAATGTCATCGGACCTAGCAGGTTAGTTTTTAAGCAGCCTCTTGGCGAATCAGAATAGTTATTTTAATACTGAGTGTTTATTCTTCACCAAAAGTGACGAAGAACCAATATAGGCCGAAAAAGATGACCATGGTTACACCATAGTAAAAGAATGCTGGTCCAAAGATATGCACCTTGTTCCAGCATCGTCCGGGGTCTAGCTAGTTAATAATGGGTTTCCGGCACAGATAAGAAACCTATTTTTAAGCCACTTTGCTGCTGATATTCTTTGCTTTTGTCAACATAGACCAGATTGGTTACGAGTTTCCGATAACATTGCCTTTGCCGCTTTAGGACTAGTTGCGTCTGACGCACAGATCAATTTCCTAAAAGACCATTTTGTCAATGCTAAAGTCTATACTCTTTTTGATGCTGGAATTACAGGTGGGGTAACAGATTGTAAAGTAGCTCTTTGGATGAAGGGGAAAGATGCTGCTTTCAAAGTCAATGGAGAACAAATAGCTGTTTACTATAATAAAAATGAATTAATAATTCCTATCGAAGCATTCTCACTCAGCTGTTTTGAAAAAACGGTCGCGATACGGAGTGGTATCCGTCCCTACAAACCAAAAGGGAGTTTTAATTTTTATTACGATCTCTTTGTAAGCACCTAGTCCCAACTAATGAAAAACACCCTGGTTCCTATAGACTAGGGTGTTTTATTATGCCCAAAATTTTAGGGACCGATTTAAAAACTGCGAATAAAAGTACTAACCAATTATTGAAAGAACTATGAAAATTGAATTAAAGAACATTAAGTATTTTGATGCACTTAGTGAAGAAACAACACTTTTTAATGCCAATCTGTATATTGATGGCAAAAAAGCGGGGATAGTAAAAAATGATGGGCGTGGTGGTTCAACCTTTCATATGGGGACCACAGCCAAGGGGGTGAACTGATAAGACAGGCTGAAACTTATTGTAAAACATTGCCAGACAAGTAATATGCTAAGGATAAATACTTAGAAACTTTCTCCATCCCAATGAGCTTCGATGATCTGCTGACAGAGTATCTGATCAAAAAAGATTTAGAGAAAGTTCAAAAGAAGGTACTTAAAGACATGGAAAAAGGTATTGTTTTTGGTAAACCGAATGATTATTCATGGATTTTACAAACGTTTAGCGTACCGTTGCCAGCTGCATTAGGACATCCTAAAGGTGGGGAGATCATAGCGAACTCAATAGCAAAAAAATATTCAAAGAACTTAAGGGTTGAGTTAAGATATTAAATACTAACATTCCAGAAACTATCCTAAAAATGGCAGGTCTCTTTAATGAAGAATATGTAAAAACCGCAGTTAGGGATATACAACAAGCGGTCAAGCCAGCCGAAGCAGGGAATGAATCAGGTAATTATAGAAATCGAACCAGATAATAACAATAAAATCATTTCACAAACTTAGAATGGGGATTAACCAGTCGCCATTCTAAGTTTGTGAAATATAAAAGTACAGTTTTTATTTGCTCAAAATTTTGGAAATGCTAAAAATATGAGCATTGCTTTGTTTCGCAAATTTCAATTTAAGAATGGTAAAATACATACCGCTTACACTGATTAGGATACTGGTTTGCCCAGCTTTTTAACTTTCGAGTTATCCAAGATTAATAGCAAAAGGTTGTTCATAACGATATTTTTTAGAGTTAAAGAATATTGTTAGCTATAGTTTTATCCGTTGAATTCTGACGGCGTTCAAAATAGCGAGTAGTGCGACTCCAACATCTGCTATTACAGCTTCCCATAAATTAGCTATTCCCCCGGCACCCAGGATGAGTACAACTATTTTTACGCCCATAGCCAAAGAAATATTCTGCCAAACGATATTCCTGGTAATTTTCCCAACCTTAATTGCTGAAACGATTTTTGAAGGCTGGTCGTTCTGGATTACTATATCTGCTGTTTCAATTGTCGCATCACTTCCTAAACCTCCCATTGCAATACCGGCATCTGCCAGGGCTATAACAGGTGCGTCATTAACGCCGTCCCCCACAAATGCGATATGTCTTCCCTGGTCTTTTAGCCATTGTACTTTTTCTACTTTTCCTTCGGGAAGTAAATCACCATAAACCTCATCAAGGCCAATTTGCCTAGCGACATGATCGACAACAGATTGCTTGTCCCCCGATAGCATAACCGTTTCAATATTTAGTTCGTGCATTGCTTTGATTGCTGATGCAGCATCCTCCTTAATTTCATCGGCAATGGTTATATATCCTGCATAACGATTGCTAATTGCGACGACTACGATAGTATCTACTATCTGTTCAATTTCCCGCGGATAGTCTATTGAATATTTTTTTAGCAATTTTAAATTGCCAGCTAATATTCCTTTGTTATCAATCGTGCCTTTTAAACCATGCCCTGCAATTTCTTCAACGTTTGTAGCCTTTGTGTCATCTGCTGTTTCGCCAGCATAATCTGTTATGGCCTTTCCCACGGGATGGGTTGAGTTACGCTCTAATGCCGATGTAAGCCTTATCAGTTCATTGGCCTCCATTCCTTCCGGTACCACTTGCTGTACCTTGAAAACGCCTTTGGTCAGTGTGCCGGTTTTATCCATAACAATGGTATTTACCCTGGTCATAACATCCAGGAAATTGCTACCCTTAAATAAAATACCGTTACGTGAAGCTAACCCTATTCCTCCAAAATAGCCTAGCGGAATAGATACTACCAATGCACAAGGGCAACTTATTACCAAGAACACCAAGGCTCTGTAAAACCATGTATAGAAATGGTAGGTGTCTACAATGAAATAGGGAACTACTACAAGTGCCAAGGCTAAAAAGAAGACAATAGGGGTGTAAACTTTTGCAAACCTTGAAATAAACAATTGCGTTTGCGATTTGCGGGCAGTTGCATCCTGTACCATTTCTAGAATACGGCTTAGCTTGCTGTCTTTAAAAGCTGCTGTTACTTTTACTTCTGATACGGTATTTAGATTAATCATTCCCGCTAAGACCGGTTCACCTTTATACTTCGTGTCCGGCTTGCTTTCGCCTGTAAGTGCTGCTGTGTTGAATGAGGCATTTTCTGAAATCAGTTCTCCATCTAACGCTACTTTTTCTCCTGGTTTGACCATTATGGTTTCTCCGATGTCTACCAAAGAAGGATTTAAAACCTCCGGTTTATCATTTCTGATTACGGTTACTTCATCCGGTCTGATATCTAACAACGCCTTAATGCTTCTTTTTGCCCTGTTAACTGCTGCACTTTGAAACCATTCTCCTATCTGATAGAATAGCATAACGGCTACGCCCTCTTCAAACTCGCCTATACAGAATGCACCAATAGTGGCCACGCTCATTAAAACAAATTCATTGAATATGTCACCACGTATTGATTTTCGGAATGCCAATGCAAGTACTCCCCGGCCTGCCAATAGATACGCTATGCTATTTATGGTTAACGCTACTGGTCTTGACAGTTCCATCTTAAAACCATATTCCAGAACCAATACAATTGTTAGGATAAAAAAGGAAAGCAGCAAATCCCAATGAGCCTTCCAGCTATTTTCATCTGGTTTTACCACAGATGATTGTTCAATTGGTAAGATTCCTTCTGTTTCTGAATAGCCGGTTTTGGTTTCAGGGTCTAGTAGCGTTTTTTCTTTATTAGGTTCTGTCATAGTTATGATATTTAAAATGTTCTAAACATGGTATTATTTTTCTTGGGCGGAACCCATAGATTTTGATTGTAAATAGATTCCCCTTTGTATATATGTACGTTTCCGAATAGTTTTTCCAAAGACGTAATTTTAAATATAATATTACCAAATTCGGAAACACCCGAAGTAAAATCATTTGAGAAGGTGGTAAACACCAAAGCTCAAAAGATAAGCCAAACTTGTCATGTATACAAATTGAATTACTGGCCATTTTAGAGCGTTAGTTTCCTTATAAACAACCACCATAGTACTCATACACTGCATAGCAAATGCGTAAAATATCAAAAGTGAAAAACCAACGGCGGTAGTGAAAACAGGAAGTCCGCTATCAGGGTTTTTGGCTTCCTTTATTTTTTGTAGGATAGCCTCCTGGTGATTCGAATCACCATCTGCGCTGTAAATAGTCGCCATTGTACCGACAAAAACCTCCCTTGCAGCAAAAGAGGTAATCAAAGCGATACCGATTTTCCAGTCATACCCCAATGGTCTGATGATAGGTTCAATGGTCTTACCAAGTATACCTGCATAGGAAGCTTCTAATTTAGCGGAAGCGACAAGGCGATCAATTTCCCCCGTAGTGACTTTTTTAGTGGACTGTTGGGTTTGATAATAACGTTCTATTGCCGCAAACCGGCCTGGGGGAGCATAATTAGCCATTACCCAGAGAATAATGGAAACTGCAATGATCACCTTTCCTGCTTGGAAAGCAAAGGCCTTTACTTTCTGTAACATCGTTAATCCGACATTTTTCCATCTTGGCCACTGGTAAACCGGAAGTTCCATAATAAAATAACCCTTTCGTTCGGATTTAATAATTTTTTTCATCACCCAGGCCACTATAAATGCTGAAAAGAAACCCAAGAAGTACATCATCATCAATGCAATACCCTGCAAACTGATAAAACCCCATATCATGCGTTGCGGCACGATCAAAGAAATCAGTAAAGTATATACGGGTAACCTCGCCGAGCAAGTGATCAAGGGGGTTACCAGTATGGTAATGATGCGATCTTTCCAATTCTCAATACTACGGGTGCTCATGATCGATGGAACAGCGCAGGCCAGACCACCGATAATCGGAATAACTGATTTACCGTTCAGTCCAACCTTGCGCATGATTTTATCCATCATGAAGGTTACTCTTGCCATGTAACCGGTGTCTTCCAATATCGAAATGAAAATAAAAAGGATAGCGATTTGGGGTATGAACACCAGTACGCCGCTTAAACCGGGTAATAAGCCATTTGTGACCAGTTGTGTTAATGGCCCTGGGGGTAAATGTTCACTTAAAAGATCTGTCAGATAAATAAAAGAAATGGAAATCAGATCCATAGGGATCCTGGCCCAGGTAAAAATAGCCTGAAAAATCAGAAATAAGATCAGTATAAAAATCAAGAAACCCCCAATTTTATGAGTCAAAACTTTATCTATTCGATTGCTGTAGTTTTCCTGGGAAGGTTTGCTATCTCGTTGAACTGTATCATATAAAACGTCATTGATAAATTCATATCTGGCAATCGTTTCCTTTGCCTGTGCTTTCGAGGGATTTATATCATATTCATTTTCTAATTGTTTCAGTTTTGATATTTCGATAGCTGTTAGGTATCTGATATATGGGTATTGATAAACTAATTGTAATGCTAGATAGGGATTGGTTACAATAAAATCATGCTTAACTCTGGTGATTAAACCGGGATATAAAGCATTCAGGTCAATGGTATCTGCTTGTAATGGTATATGTGTCGCTTCTACAATAGCTTGTTTTAACTCAATAATTCCTTTTCCTTTTCTTGCTGATATCGGAATAACCCTCACGCCGAGTTTTTTGGAAAGCGCATCAACGTTTATACTTATACCTTCACGATCTGCCATATCCATCATGTTAAGCGCAATGATTACCGGAATCTTTAGATCTGCAACCTGGGTGTACAACAGTAGGTTTCGCTTTAAATTTGAAGCATCTGCAATGAATATCAGGAGATCAGGGTGGCCGCTGTTCTGCGTATCGGCCAATACCTCCAGGACTATGGCTTCATCTTTGCTTTTAGGGTATAAGCTATAGGTTCCCGGAAGGTCGGTAACCTGCGCGATCCGGTCATCAGGCAATTTTGCGAATCCTGTTTTTTTTTCAACGGTAACCCCCGCAAAATTTCCTACTTTCTGATTCATGCCTGTCATGGCATTAAATAGGGACGATTTCCCTGTATTTGGATTGCCGATCAGGGCAACTTTATAATCAATTTTCACTCGTTTTCAGATTTATCATATTAACAATATAATGCTTGTGCTAATTATTAACAATTTATAATATCTCCATAACTTATAGATGACCACAAAATCATTCATCCGCCTATTATGAATATGGCTATTATCCTTACAATTCGTATCCACATCGGCCTTTTATAGATTTTGCTTGGCCATTCAAGCCAAAGATCGAATATACCACCCCCAATTGGTTTTACACGGCTTTACCAATGGACGGTAAAAAAATGCCTTAATCTCATATAGATAACAACCAGTAGCAATAATACCATAATCCAATAGATACCCATCAGCCAGGGCTTGGGCTTATGGGTATTGCTTTTCTTTTTCTTCTTTATAGTTCTTTGGGAAGTAACCGGGGACTTGTTTGCCCCGGTTGGTCGGCGATGGTTGTTTTTATGTTGCGTTTCGTCCATCTCTGATCAATCTATTATTCCTCTTCGGCTGAACCCATTGATTTTGATTGCAGATAAAATGCTCCCTTTGTAACGATCTGTACGTTTTCGGGTAGTTTTTCCAAAGGTGTTATTTGAATATAGCCAAGCTCTGAAACACCCGTAACTACTTCTACTTTTTTGAAATGTGTAGCCTCTTCTGCTTCTTTTTCTTCGTCGCTTTCTGAATGTGCCTCATGTTTTTTTTCGCTGCTTTCTTCTACAACAAAAATGTATTCTTTTCCCTCTGCCTTTACTACGGCATCTAGAGGAACTACAGTTAATAATTCAGTTCCTACATTAATCAAACCAGTTACATACATTCCCGGAATTAAATTCCGCCCTGTTTTGTTGATAATAGCATGCACCACAACTCCCTTACTGTCATTTTCAAAGGATTTGTTAATACCGTAGATTTTACCTTCGATTAGCTGATTGTCTTGGTTTGTCAACTGGAAATTTACCTTTTGCCCAATCCTTATCTTAGATAGATCCTTTTCATATACGATAAGATCTGCATGTATATTGGAGTTGTCCACTATATCCATAAGTGACGTTCCAGGCTGAGCGTAGGAACCCGTTTGAGCGCTAATTGTTCCTATAGTACCCTTTATAGGTGAAGTGATGGGGTATTGAGATGTCAGATTACCTGTAGCAATTTGTTTAGCTGAAATGCCAAGCTGTTGGAGCTGGCGCTCTAGGGCTTTTATCCGTGATAGTTCGGAATTGTAATTGGCCTGTGAAAGCTGAAATGATTTCCCCGTGCCAGCCCCTGCGTCTTTTAATTGTTTTTGTCTGTTATACTCTGCTTCAACATAGGTAAACCCATTTTTTGCAGAAAGATAATCTTGCTGTATTTTGAGTAGATCCTGATTTTCTATAATAGCTATAATTTGTCCTTTACTAACTTTCTGGCCTTCAATTACATTGATTCTGAAGATCACTCCACCTGAAAGGACATTCACCTGAGCTTTATTTTGAGGGGGGACTTCCAATTTGCCACTTGCTTTTACAACAGCAGAGAGGTTCTTGTGCTCGATGTTTCCGATTTGTATACTTACTGCCTGCATTTGTGCCTTAGATAGCTCAAGCCCTTCGGCAGGTTCTTCTTTTTCTGCATGGCTTTCTGTCGGTTTTTCTGATGGAATCGCTTTTCCATTTTTACACGCCGTCATCATTGTACCTATGAAAAGCATAACAAGGATAATACTTAGTCCCTGTTTTATATTGATTGGTAATTTCATCTGATTATTCTCCTTTTAAATATTGTAATTGAATGGCCGATTGATTTAATTGATTTACCATTTCCAAATAGGTAAGCCTGCTCTGTATGGCTAATGAAACATTCTGAATGAACTCGATATAGCCAATCTCTCCCAGGTCAAAAGAAACCTGGGCGATACGAAGCTGTTCATCTGCTTGTTTTAAGCCTAATGAGGTATAATAGTCCACGAGCTGTTTATTTTTGATGTATTCTTGTAATGCCTGTTGGTATTGGGTCTGGAACTGTGCCTGAATACGCAGGTAATCAGTCTCGGCAATCTGAGCTGCTATTTTTTCGCTATTTACCTTGGCACGTCCTGCTCCATTAAACAGAGGAACAGCAACTCCTAACTGGATACCTGCAATCCGGGTACCTGGGGTATATCCCCGATTAATTTTAGCGGGATCAAAAGATTTGATAACCAATTGCTGACTGTACCCCAAGGTAAGGTCAGGCATAGCCCTTGATTGCTGTAGTTTAATCCTGGCGTTTGCGACTTCAATTTGTTGCTGATAATAGCCAACCAATGGATTACTGCTTGTAAACGCTGTACCTGGTTCATTGATCAATAATATCGGCAGACCGATTTCCGCCAATTGAACAGGAGCATGGATATTAAGTAATTGTTGTAAGTTGAGTTCCTGAATTTTGAGATCTGTTTGGGCCGCTTTTTTTAATGCCTGTACTTCCTGATATTTGTTCCTGGCGGTGATCAGTTCCAGGTTGGAGGTTTCACCGGTTTTAAATCTAATCTCCGATTTGTTTATGAAGTTCCGATAAACGCTGTCCTGAAAATCTAAAGTACGAAGTGTTCGCAAACTGAACAGATAACCATAATAGGCTATTTTTGTATCCCTTATAATTTCTGCCTGTGTAAAATTTCGCGATTTTTCTGCGAGCCGGGTTTGCAGGTTTAATACCGTACGCTGGTTTTTGTAAAGCCCAGGCCAGGCGAAAGTTTGGGTTGCACCCAAAGAATTGTCGCTTCCTCCGCCTCCGGAAGGATCTTGGGAAAGCGTAAATTCTGTTTTAGCGGGATCAAATCCTGTTTTCTGTAAGGCCCTTGCCTGATCCACACTAAGATTTGCAGACCTGACCTGCAGATTGTTTTTTACTGCCAGTGAGATAATGCTGTCCAAGGTGAGCGGCGCCGTTTGGGCTTGTGCTGTGCTGAAACTTCCAAACCCTGATAGAACCAATAAAAAAACGATCACCAATGGTTTCCTGGCTTTGCTGATCTTTATTTTTCTACCCGAGAACAGGATATAAAGACAGGGCAAGACGAAAAGAGTTAAAAATGTGGCAGAGATCAATCCCCCGATAACAACCGTAGCAAGTGGCTTTTGTACTTCGGCACCGGCTCCCGCAGATAAGGCCATTGGTAAAAAACCAAGTGATGCTACTGCAGCGGTCATAATTACAGGCCTAAGCCTAACTTTTGTCCCTTCAATTACCCGTTTATAAATATCTGTGACCCCTTCCTGTTTCAGCTGGTTGAAATAGCCGATCAGAACAATACCATTGAGCACCGCAACACCAAACAAGGCAATAAATCCTACACCTGCCGAAATACTAAATGGCATCCCCCTGGCAAGCAAAGCGAAAACGCCACCTATTGCTGATAAAGGAACGGCAGTAAAAATAAGGAGCATTTGTGTAAAAGACCGGAAGGTGACATACAACAGCACCAGAATTAAGATCAATGCAGCAGGGACTGCGATTGCTAATCGTTTCTTGGCTTCAAGCAGGTTTTCAAACTGTCCGCCATAAGTCACATAATAACCCGGCGGAAGTTTCAGTTTTTCACCCATTATTTTCTGAATATCAGCTACGGTACGTTCTACATCACGCCCCCGAACATTAAAGCCTACATAAATTCTCCGTTTTCCATCTTCCCTCGATACTTGTGCCGGGGCTTCTTTCAAAGATATCGAAGCTATTTGACTCAAGGGGATTTTGTTGCCAGAGGGTAGGGGTATAAATAGGTTGCCTATACCGGATATGTCTTGCCTTAGGTCTTTTTGTAAGCGGACTACCATATCAAAGCGTTTCTCACCTTCAAATACGACCCCCGCCACCTGTCCGGCATAAGCCGTTTTTAGTATTGAATTTACATCACTGATGGTTAATCCATATTGGGCAATCTTATCCCGATCATATTCCACAACAACCTGCGGTAGCCCGCTTACCCGTTCCACTATTGGTTCACTTACACCTTCAACAGGCGTTATTAATTTGGCTATTCGGTTGGCTTGTTGGGTCAGTATATCCAGATCTTCCCCATATACCTTAATCGCAACATCCTGGCGGACACCGGTCATAAGTTCGTTAAAACGCATCTGCATCGGTTGTGTAATTTCTATGTTGACACCCGGTAATACAGAGAGTGCCTCCTCCATTTTTTCAACCAATTCTTCTTTAGTTTCTGCACTTACCCATTCGCCTTTGGGTTTCATGGCAACCATCATATCCGCACGTTCTACCGGCATTGGGTCAGTTGGAATTTCTGAACTGCCTATTCGTGTAACTACCTGTTTTACTTCAGGAAACTGACCTTTGAGGATTTTTTCTGCTTTGCCGAAAGTTTCTACTGCTTGTGTGAGCGATGTTCCTTGTGCCATTGCAATTTCTACGGTCAGATCCCCTTCATCTAATTGGGGTATGAACTCGCCACCCATACCACTAAATAGCCAGATTGAAAATCCAAACAGCAACAAAGTAGCGGCAACAGTGAGTTTTTTGAACTTCAGTACCTTTTCTAAAGCAGGCTGGTAAATATCCCGGAGACGATCCATCAATTTATCAGAAATAGTACGCTTGTGCACAGTATTCTTACTAAGGAATAGGGCGCTCATCATAGGTACATAGGTCATAGACAATATGAATGCCCCGATAATGGCAAAAACAACAGTTTCTGCCATCGGCTTGAACATCTTTCCTTCGATCCCCACCAGTGATAATAAAGGCAGGTAAACGATAAGAATAATAATTTCGCCGAAAGCTGCACTATTACGGATCTTGGAAGAGGCTGTAAAAACCTCCTGATCCATTTGGCTTTGAGTTAGCCTTGGCTTATCGGGAAAAAGCTTGCTTTCTGTTAAGCGGAAAACAATGGCCTCAACGATAATTACCGCCCCATCTACGATCAGACCAAAATCAATGGCTCCTAAGCTCATCAGGTTTCCTGAAACACCAAACAGACGCATCATAGCAAAAGCAAAAAGCATCGATAGTGGGATTACAGATGCTACCACCAAACCTGCGCGCCAGTTACCTAACAGAAGGAGCAAGACAAAAATAACGATCAGCGCACCTTCAATCAGGTTTTTTTGTACCGTGCTGATAGCACGTCCAACCAGTTCTGTACGATCAATAAATGGTTCTATGACCACCCCTTCGGGCAATGATTTTTGAACTTGAACGATACGTTCTTTTACATTTTTAATAACCTCGTTAAAATTTTCTCCTTTGAGCATTAGGGTAATCCCTGCTACTACTTCTCCTTCACCATTCCGGGTTACCGCACCATAACGGGTGGCGCTACCAAATTGAACAGTCCCTATGTCTCGGATCAGGATGGGTACACCACCTGCATTCTTTACTACGATTTTTTCAATATCGGCAAGTGTCTTTACCTGGCCTATTCCACGGATTGAATATGAATTACTCTGTTGTTCAATATACGAGCCCCCTGTATTTTCATTGTTCTGTTCAAGTGCCTGATAAATTTCTGGGATAGTGATGTTAAATGAATTGAGTTTATCGTTGTTTAGGGCAATTTCATATTGTTTGACATATCCGCCCCAACCGCTCACTTCGGCGACCCCCTTTGTCCCGGCCAGCTGTGTTCTGACAACCCAATCCTGTAAAGTTCGTAGATCGGTAGCCGAATACTTGCTTTCATATCCCTTTTTGGTATGAAGAACATATTGGTATATTTCACCTAAGCCAGTAGTAATAGGTGCTAGTGCAGGTTCTGCAAGACCTGCCGGTATTTTTCCTTCTGCTTCCTTTAATTGGGCATTTACCTGTTGTCGTGCCCAGTAGATATCTGTTTCATCCGTAAAAACGATTGTAATCACCGAAAGCCCTGATCTTGAGATGGAACGTTTCTCAAGCACATTCGGAATGTTGGCCATTGCCAATTCTATGGGAGCCGTGATAAATTGCTCAACTTCCTGCGCCCCTAAACTTGGGGCCTGTGAAATGACCTGTACCTGGTTGTTGGTAATATCAGGTACGGCATCAATGGGTAGCTTGGTTAATGAATAAATTCCCCATATTATTAGCGCCAGGGTCATTATACCTATTGCTATTTTATTCTTTATGGAGAATAAAATGATTTTATTAAACATAAACGTTATTGATCTTGAGGTGTAGAATTTAAACTCAACTGTATGACACTAATAGGTGCCTCAGTTACAGTATGAGTCTTGTCCGTTATAAGTATTAACTATTAGTGGTTTGTATTTGCTATTAATAAATAGTTGGGTTCGGCAATTCCTACCTCACCTCTTTAATACATACCCAAAATAAATTTAATATTTTGGAGGTTGCCAGATTGACAATGATATAGAAGAAATAACTTGGGGATAAAAAGCATTATAAATTTTCTGCCCGAAGGTATATAATAAACTAAAGGAAGGTGATACAGTTGTTGTGATTGGAAAACCCAAACAGCTGGAGCAGCTACAGAAGGGGGAACAGATGTCTGAAGTAAAAGGCAAATTTTGTGTATCACTCTTTTTGATGTGGAGTGTCTTGCTTTCATTTTTGCTCGCAATTGCTTCTGCTTCTGCACACGGAATGCAACTTAGCACGAGCACCATAATGGCCATTATGAAAGTAAAAAATCTCATTAGATTGCAAATATAGGATAATATACCATGCAATAGTATTACAATTGTCATTTATGTAGTGCATTGCCCGAACAACCCCTTGATTGCCATGTTAATTTTCTTTGACCCAAATTTGTCAGGGAGGATACATCAGATATAATATTTTCTGGAACGCAGAAAGTTTGTCTGCATTTCGTACAATGAAAATGTACGTGCAGATTTTCAGGGTGGCACTCACATCCCTTTCAAAAAATTGATCTAATTGGTGAAGGCTAAATGCAGCCTCTTGGTTAGACAACACATCCATGACTAATAAATTAATGACAGTGGGCTTCACACCTTTACTGATTAATTTTTTTCTATATTTTTCGGGCGCATGCTAGTAAACTTTCGAATAGGTCAAATTTAACCATTCTATAACTTAATATTATGCTAAAGAGATTTTACTTTAAGGAATTATACTGTCTGTAGAAAGGGGCATTATCTTCAAGTCATCGAACTGAAGATCTAACTTATTATTCTAATTTACATCCCTTTCAAAAACCTCTTATCTGAAACCATTTGAAACTGGCCAATAAAAAAGTCCTATTTATGCCTCATCGCTTAAAGAAATAAGGACAGCATTTAATCTTATATTCATGTGCGTTTTTCTTATCAATGCCAGTTCAAAGATCATGATAGGTATCGTGATTAATGAGACCCCTGAGAATCTACAATCAGGGAAAATTCCTAAGACCAGTAATTTGTATTTGCTTATTAATGAGTATATAGCAGTCAGTAACGTAATTACTAGAAAATGCGTAAATCCAATAAACGTGATATTTGGGTTGACCAATAAATGCCTCATGAATCTGGCATTGAATTGTTAAATTCAGGGCAGGCCAATATAATAAATTCGCACTGGCGAAAGAAATAGCATACAATTTGCAGGAAATACAGCTTTATTTCCCGGTATGTAATGCCAAAACGATGATTGAAATTACAGATCAGTCTGTTCCGGCCTTGCCTAATGAATCTATTGTACAATCTGATGGTCTAAACTATATCTTTATTCAAGCATCATCTTCAGAAACCAGAAGATTTACTGTTAAAAAGATTCCGGTTAAAAAAAGCATTGAGGGGAAAGTTGCACAGAGGTAAGATTACAAGATAATTTTGACAATAACTTTATACTGCATGGCTTTTGAAACACAAAATACTTTAGCAGTTCACTTGCTTATTTAAGTATTTGCTTAAGTAAGTAAATACACTTACCTTTAACCCGAATTATTAAGAATACTATGGAGAATTTGAACGTCTGTATCCGGGATAAAGCAAACCCATTACAGATTAACGAATGCAGGAACAAGATGGCTGCAAATGAGGATTCATTTACACAATTGTCCAGCATATTGGCATTGACGGGGAATCAGGTACGGTTGAAAATTCTTTACCTGCTGAATCAGGAAAAGGAGCTGTGCCCCTGTGATCTTAGTGATATCCTGGGCATGAGCATTCCGGCAGTCTCTCAACACCTGCGGAAGATGAAAGATGGGAACATTGTTGAATTCCGGAAGGAAGGACAAACGATCTTCTATTCTCTTAAAGTTGAACATTTGGATCTGCTGCATCCATTTTTCAGTATCATTAACGGGAAGAACTTAACAGTTGAACGGTATGAGTAAAGCAAAGTATAATAATAAATTATTAGGTTCAGGGATATTGTTAGCCCTTACTTCATCCATGTGTTGCATTATGCCAATGCTGGCTTTATTTGGTACTGCCGGTAGTGCTGTAACTATGTTTAGCTGGGTAGCCCCGCTAAGACCATATTTGCTGGCTGCAACGGTCCTGATATTAGGAGTCACATTTTATCAGGCATACAAACCTGTTGCAAAAGATGATTGCGGCTGTGCTGAAAGGAGAACCGGGATGCAATCAAAAAGTTTCTTATGGATTGTCACCATCTTATCCATTGGCTTCTCCACTTTTCCTTATTACGGACCATATTTCCAAAAGAATGTACAAAGACAGTCAAAGGCGAACATTTCTAATGTTCAGCAAACAGTAATTCAAATACAAGGAATGAGTTGTGCCGCTTGTGAAGGGCATGTCAACCGCGCTTTACAGGAGAGAAAGGGTGTACAGGAAGTAACAACTTCATACGCAAAAGGTGAATCCGTTGTGAAGTTTGACAGCACCCAAATATCCATCCGGCAATTAGCGAATACCATACAAAGCGAAACAGGTTATAAAGTAACAAACGTAAAAACAGATGTCAACTAAAAGAGTAATCCTTCAATCCATTATTACCTGTCCTTTATGTCATCATAAAAAGGAAGAAACCATGCCCACCGATGCTTGTCAGTATTTCTATGAATGCGAAAATTGTCATCAGCGGTTAAAACCATTGCAAGGGGACTGCTGTGTGTTTTGCAGTTATGGAACTCTAAAATGCCCTCCAATGCAAATGGGCAATTGCTGTTCAAATTAAAATTGATTGGATTTTATTTTGATCTTAGAATAAAATGGCCTTAAAAATGTAAGGTTATTTAGTCATCTATTTTAATAATTTAATTCTTATTCCTGCTTTGATCAATGTTCCGTGTTATAGTTCATAAATGGTCCTAAATATTAGACGGGGAATACTGCCAATATAAGTATTCTCCAGGGAGTTTGTTAAGCAGGTATGCGTATTTCAATGAAATTTGGAGCGGAATAGAACGTCAGTTTAATTGCGGATTGAAGGGGTCAGTTTTACGGTTCTTCGTCACTTTTGGTGAAAACCTATAAATGATACGCTTTTTGCAGAGATTCCTACTTGCATATTGAGCTTTTTCGAGATTGAAAATTATTTTTTTAGAGTCGGATATGGAATTCTTCACCAAAAGTGACGATGAACCAGTTTTACCGAAACTCCCAATATTACCATCTTTCATTTTCCGCAAATGTTGCGAAATTGCCGGAATGCTCATTCCGAGTATGTCACCTAGGTCACAGGGGCATAACTCTTTTTCTTGTTCCAACAAATAGAGAATTTTTAAACGCACCTCATTTCCGGCCAAGGATAATATTCCAGATAGTTGGGTAAATGAAGTCCCATTCGTTGCGATCTTACTTCTGCATTCATTAATCTGAATTGGATTAGCCTTTTCCCGGATACAACTATTTAAATCTTCCATGTTTTCAAGTTGATATAGGGCAAATATATATGTTTTTAATTATTTAAGAAAATACTTAAATAATTAGTCGGCCTGAAGAATAGTATCAATGTGAAATTTATACTTTGGTTTTGTTAAACCATAAATTAAAGATCAATGGGAGATTGGTAATGAAGCCTATTACATTATTAAACAAAGGTTGATGAATGTAACAACTGGAACGAGTATTTGATGAAATTAATAAGATAAAAGCACGGAGTAATTATATTTTTTTGCATCTTTATATAGTCATGAGGAGTAAAGCTATCTTTCTGTTAGTGATTTTCATGCTAAATACCATTGTTGGTTTTAGTTGCTCTCTATTTGTGGAAGAAGATCATCATGATGACAAAAGCCATAATCACCATCATGCAGGTTTTAATGAGGAAAAAATCAAACTCATTTCTGGCTTAAGTATTTCTAAAGAAGACCCTTGCTGCAAAACTTTGGTGAACGACCTTCTTACACAGGGAAAATTAATTCCAAAGACTGTCAAAGTAATCATCAATTTACCTGTTATATGGTTACAAGATTATTCTTATACTTTATTATTTCAGGTCGAGAGTATTAAACTGAACCATAGTGTTTACGCAGGCCGGAGATATAGACCGCCCAATTGGGACATTCGAATAGCCATCCAAAGTTTTCAGATATAAACTTTAATGTGAAATGCAAAATAGCCTATTGGTTTATTTGCATGGAAATACATTTCACATAGCCATTGCTATGACCAGGAATAAGTATAAACATTAAATAAAAACATCATGAAAAATATATTTTTAATGGTTGCGCTAATTGCAACTGCATGGATCAAACCAAGTTTCGCTCAAAGCAGCCAAACACAATCTCTATTAACTTTTTATTATGACATCAAAAATGCACTGGTAAACTCTGATGCAACTGTAGCAGCAGCGAAGGCAACTGAATTTTCGAAAGCATTAAGTAGCATTGATATGAAATCACTGCCTAAGTCAAAAATGACAGCCTTTATGGGTTTTCAGGATAAACTCGCATTTGATGCCAACCATATCACCAAGAGCAAAGAGATTTCCCTTCAACGTAATGTTTTTGCGAACCTTTCATCCAATCTTTTTAAACTTGCCAAAGTCATAAAATTGACAACTGAGCCAATTTATTATGACTACTGCCCAATGCAAAAAAGTTATTGGCTGTCTGATAATGCAGTCATCAAAAATCCTTATTTCGGAAAACAGATGTTAAACTGCGGTACAATAAAAGAAACTTTAAAGTAGACCTGTTCCCTAACTGTAGTGAGATTGACTTAACGTCGTACTATAACTGTATAATTGATTTTTCTAGTCCTTAATCGACGAAAAATGTTTAAACAAAATAAACAAAAACCGTGGCGTGTATCAAATACTGATATGTATATTGAGTTAGGTACTGTTGTTTTAGTGATTTTATTAGTCTTTCTTTTTGCTTTAGGGATCTGTTGGGTAAACCATAGCCCAAAAATGCAAAATGTTTGGAGTGGCTTTCCTCTTGGCATCACAGGTATTGCTTCTGCTTTTTGCGAAAAAACAAAGCTGAGTAATCCTGTACGCCAACCGGTTAACTCATTTAGTAGTGTAGTTTATTTAATTGTAGCGATAATTATCTTAAAAGATAGACAATTCTATTCCAATACTTCTTCTAATGTAGCCATCCGATTATACCAATTGCTTTTTGGAGTTATCCTACTTTATATTTTTGTTACAAGTTTCTTCTATCATGCCTCGCTTATTAGGCTAGCGCGTAAGCTTGATTACTCAGGTGTTTTTGCTTTTTCGCTATTCCCGATTTTGTATTTTTCACACCGATGGCGTTTGGTATATAAAAGTAAAAAAAGGCCAAATAAGAAAATACGATTATATGACCATATCTTATTAGTGTTTCTTTCAATATGCGTCCTGCTATCATTATTTATTCCCCATGGATTGGAGAATAAGATAGTTTTTTTGATTATATTAGTACTATTCATATTGGCATTTGCAGCCGAAAAATTAAGTGTAGCAAATACTAATCGTATGTATTTAATGAAAAGTGGTTTTTCTGTTTTTATGGCTCTGTTTTGGTTTGAATTTGATAAGTATAAGCCATTATGTAATCCGGATAGTTATTTTCAGCCACATAGTTTGTGGAATTTGTTTATAGGAATTGCAGCTTTCCATTTCTATCTATATATACGAAGTGAAAAAGAACCGATAACTTATTCAATTAATCTGATATAAATATTGAGTTACTTATTGATAAATTTTTTATAACAAAAAGTAGATGTAATAAACAGTTTAAAAAAAATAGAATAAAAATTATGAAACATAAAATTATCTACCCGTTAATTTTGCTGTTACATATAGCAAGCGGGTGCAGCACAGCGTATAACGTTACTTATGCTGATTATGATAGAAGTGTTGATTTTGCTCTTTATAAAACATTTTCCTGGATTCCAAACCAGGAAAATGATAGTACGGCTTATCATAATCAAATTATTTTTAATAATACCATCAATTATTTTTCACATGAACTTGCAGCCAGAGGTTTAATGATAGATAATGATAGCCCAGATTTACTCCTGAGTCTGAAGGTGACAGAAAGCAAAAAAAACAAAACAGAGACAACTGGCTCAAACTTTCCAAGTTACAATTACAATAATTTTTATCATTACCGAGCTATGTCACCCCGCAATCCTTATTTTAATATAAACCCACATTCTTATTATTATCACGGGCCATTTAATTACAGTGGTTATACATACGCTTATACAACAAGAACCGTAGAATATACCCACGGCGCCATAACACTTAATGTAATGGACAGGAGACACAAGAAATTTATTTATACTGCTACTGTGGAAGCTGATTTATATGACCCTTCGGTTTTACAAAAAGAATTGCACCCCGCCGTGCATAAACTTTTAGAAAATTATCCAATGAAAGTTCCAGCTAAAAAATTAAAATAAATTATCTAATCCAACCAATTGAAAATATGTTTTCCGATTTTCCCTCCTTACATCCTCTGGCAATACATTTCCCAATTGTACTCATCTTGATGGCTGCAATTTTTCAAGTTTTTGTAGTATGGAAACCCCACTGGCAGGAAATTCGCTGGGCCACCTTGCTTGTGATGGGCGGAGCCTTTTTTTCGGCATTAGCAGCAAGCACGTTATTTCATGCAATGATTGCCCCTGACGCTCCCAAAGCTGCAATGGCTGCTTTTGAAGAACATGAAAAATATGCGCAACTGACCCTATGGATGTCAGGTATTACTTTATTGCTTAAAAGCATTGGTGTTTTATTTAAAATTGACCGAAGGCTATATGAAGTAATCGTCCTAATTGCTGCGATTATTGCTGCTGTTTTTCTATCCATTACTGGCCATCATGGAGCAAAACTCACCCATATTGAAGGTGTAGGCCCTAAAGGAAACTATTTAATGAAGGACCATGCTGGCCACGATGAAAAAGATATGAAAGGCATGGGGATGCCCGATAAGGGTTCAGTTCAAATGAACGATTCCATGCCAGGCATGAAGAATATGCCGGGCATGGATACTATTAAAAACGTGAAAGGCATGGATGACATGAAGGGGATGGATAACAAGAAAGATATGAAGAATATGAAGGGGATGGACAACATGAAAAATATGAAGAACATGAAGGGGGTGAAAAACATGAAAGATACGAAGAACATGAAGGGGATGGAAAACATGAAAGATACGAAGAACATGAAGGGAATGGATAACATGAAAGATATGAAGGATATGGATACGATGAAGAACATGAAGGAGATGGATAATATGAAGGACATGAAAGGAATGAATATGAAAGGAAATGCAATGGATAGCCTTCGTTTCCCCGATAATAATCCTGCTAGGAAAATCTCAAAGAAACCAGTAAAACAATAAATCAGTATACAATGAAGCAACTTTTATTCTTTTTATTGTTCATTCCTTTTTGCAGTGTAGGACAAGTTGACCATCTCATGCATAAGAGTATGAGTAAAGATTCAGGAATGCAAAAAACAACAACCTATAATTATCCCTTGCAATCAGGTCAACCCAAATCAGGAATGGCCAACTCGGGAAAAAAAGTAGAGTATGACCTATATGTAACCGACACTATGGTGAACTTTACAGGTAAACAGCGCCATGCCATTGCGATCAATGGACAGATACCGGCACCCATTCTTGAATTTACAGAAGGGGATACCGCCATCATCCGTGTGCACAACCTGATGAAGATGGAAACCTCTATTCACTGGCATGGCATACTGTTGCCTAATAAAGAAGATGGTGTACCCCATTTAACCACATCCCCAGTTGAACCCGGTGAAACTTATACCTTCACTTTTCCGCTTATTCAAAGCGGCACATACTGGTACCACTCTCATACCATGTTGCAGGAGCAAAGTGGCTTATATGGTTCAATCGTAATACATCCTGCTCAACCAGAGCCTAAACTAAAAGAATATGTACTGCTTTTATCAGATTGGACTGATGAAAACCCCCACCAGGTATTGCGTTACCTGAAACGGGGCGGTGAATGGT
The DNA here is from genome assembly GCF_003208655.1 of Pedobacter nutrimenti. GTDB lineage: Bacteria > Bacteroidota > Bacteroidia > Sphingobacteriales > Sphingobacteriaceae > Pedobacter > Pedobacter nutrimenti. The sequence continues at coordinate 101,455 of NZ_QKLU01000003.1, forward strand.
ATGCCATTAAAAAAGGAGCATTGCAAAGTTATGGAGAAGCTATTGCAGCCGGTTATTTTAAAGATAAACTGAAACAGGAATGGCAACGTATGCCCGCTATGGATGTGTCGGATGTCTATTACAATAAATTCCTGATGAATGGGCAGGAAAAAAATTATTTTAAAGATGCAAAACCTGGCGAAATAATAAGGTTACGCATTATCAACGGTTCAGCCTCTTCTTATTTTACATTGCAATATGGAATGAGTTACATGCGGCTGATTGCAGCGGATGGGATTAATGTTACTCCCATTTCCATAAGCAAATTGGAAATTGCAGTCGCAGAAACTTATGATGTTTTAATTACTGTTCCTGAAACCGGCTCTGCCGAATTAAGAGCCACCTCTTGGGATGTGACTGGGTTTTCCTCAGGTTATTTTGGGAATGGCCCCATTATGAATGCCCCTGATATTCCCCGGCTCAATTATTTCAAAATGATGAGGGAAATGGGCAGCATGAATATGGGCGGTATGGATATGAAAAACATGGATATGAAAAACATGGACATGAAAGGAATGGATATGCAGCCAGATACTATTCCTAAGAAAAGAGATATGGGTAATATGGATGGCATGAAGATGGACAGTATGCCGGGAATGGAAATGGGGATGTCCGGGGAGTTTAATTATAACATGTTGCGGGCACTACATCCAACCACATTAGATTCCACTTTAAAATCAAGAGAAGTTAAATTAACGCTTACTGGTAATATGCTGCGCTATGTATGGTCGTTTGATTTTAAGACTTTATCTGCAGCGGATAAAATCCTTATCCGCAAAGGGGAAAGGGTAAGATTTGTTTTAACCAACAATACGATGATGCGGCATCCGTTGCACCTGCACGGCCATTTCTTCCGCTTCATCAATAGTCAGGGGGATTATTCGCCAATGAAGCATACGTTTGATATTAAGCCAATGGAAACCGTTACCATTGAGTTTGAAGCAAACGAAGAGAAGGACTGGTTTTTTCATTGTCACATTCTGTACCATATGATGGCTGGTATGGCACGAATAGTAAGCTATGAGGGAAGTGAGCAGAATGAATTTGCCAAATCAGGCTATAAGGAATTGAAAAAAGAAGATAATATACTTTATCCGTGGTACGACCTTTCGGTACATTCACAAGGTACATGGTTATCAGGGAATATATCCAACAATAAAAATGCCCTGGAATTTGAAGGCCGGGTAAGCTGGAAAGGAGATTATGAAACTGAAACACATTTGCTCCGCTATTTGGATAAAAACCAGTACTTGGCTTTTTATATAGGTTTTGATTATCGAAAAAACAAAACACTGCCCTTAGCCAATAAACCCAACAGTAAAGACAATCGTAGTGTTTTTGATGTCGGATTTTACTATTTGCTTCCTATGCTTATTCGTTCTGAATGGCGGATAGACCATACAGGCAAACTTCGTCTGCAGTTGGAAAGAAGGGACATACCACTGAGCAATAATTTCTTTTTTGACATCCGTGCAAATACGGACAAAGAATATGCTGTTGGCTTTCGGTATATGATAGCAAAACCTTTTTCCATCAGTACAAATTATGACAGTGATTATAAATGGGGAATTGGGTTGACATGGCATTATTAAATCTTTTAGTAGATATAGTTTCATTTTTTTTAAACTAAAAAGTAGTAAAATATTTTACTAAAAATTTATAATATTGTAGTCTATAATGACATGGTAATTTGGTATATTTAGTTAATGAAAAGGTTAGCTGTCATATTTTTACTTTTTATTTATACTATTTCCATTTTTGGATTGGCGATAAATAAATTTTATTGTTGTGGTAACCTTACTTCTATAAGTCTGTTTGAAAATTCGAAGTTCGTTGATGCAGCTAAAACAACAAAAAAAGGATGCTGTAAGTTAAACAAAGAAACTTTTAAAGTTAAGGATAGCCACCTAGCATCTACAACTAAAGCGGTAGACTTAACATTTTTTGCTATACCAATAGTCCCTCTGCATTTTCCCGAACTACTTTCTCCCTTAACTTCCAATGGGTTGATAGCTTGGAATAGTAAGCCTTCTCTTGACTATTGTAAGAAGCCTATCTACATCCTTAATTGTATTTACCGAATATAGGATTATACACAATCAACCAGTTTTTCAAGTATAAACTGAGTTGTGAACATAAAGTTCATTTTAATGAGTGGACCAACATGCTATTTGGATCGGATTATTCCATTTGAATGGGATATAGTATTCGAAAATCTTCACACTTATAATTTTTACAATTTTATAACAACAAAAATGAAAATAATTTTTTTTGTGGCTTTGACAATAGGGATTGTTGTTGCCAATCAAAGTTTTGCTCAAAATAATAATTTAGATAAAAGTGGAATATATTTCTCATCCGGTGATTTCATCAAGCAAAACCTCAGCTATAGGCCCGATAACAATATGAGAGATTACAGAATTAAACTACATGAGTTGTTTGAATCTCCCAGTATAGCCATCATTTATGATGGTAAAAAGCAAAAGTTAATGAAAAATGAGGTTTATGGATATCGTGATAAACTTGGCCGTGATTACAGATTTACAAACAATAAGGTTTATCAGATTTTAGATACGACAAACTTCTATCTTTATAAAAAAGACAAATACCAACAAATAGGTAAAGGTCAGAAAATAGTTCCGGAATATTTTTTTAGTTTAAAAGCTGGGGAAAAAATTCAAGATTTAACATTATACAATCTAAAAACAACTTTTTCTAAAAATGCTGCCTTCCAGGATTTGATCGATGCCCAATTTAACTATGATAATGAATTGATGAAATATGACGATGTGTATGAAACTTACCGTATTAAGCATATTTACAGTCGATCATTGATAAAATAATCATCCTGATTTAACCCAACTACATGCAGGTAGTACATAGATATTGCTATCTGCATGATTGTCCACCAGTTAACTCATATAGTTCCAGGTCAGAAAACTTATTTTTAAGAAACTCAATTTTATCAGCATCCTGACAGTTTCCTGGACATGCATTCATTACATCCACTAGCTTTAATGCCAGACTCTTTCTAAATACTTCATCTAACACTATAAATGAGCTTTTTGTAAGGCTTTATCTGCTGCTTTAAATTGTATATTTACAATGCCTTCGATTTGACCTTTTACAGAATTTAATCTTTTAATTAGATCCCCTGTAAGCTCACGTGGTAGCATAGGTTTCTTGTTTTAGTCAAATGTAAAACAATTGAGGGGTGATTGGATTAAAAGAATACAATAAGCTATATTGAAAAGAGTAAAGTGAATGCTTATTTATACCTAAGAATATATAAATATCATTTAAATGCTAACTTAGTGGAAAGAATTCATTTTTTAATGAGCAAAGACCTAACCCAACTAATTCATCAGTATAAGTCCGATACAGAATCCGTTTACAATACGTGGTTCATTAACAATGATGAACGCTTAAAAGCTTTTCGATCTATTCGCAGAGGTGTTTTACAGGTAATAGAAGATATTCGCAATAAAAAATTTGGTAATGATTTCAAAGGTTCATCCCTTGAGTTTGTTTTAACTTGTATTGCCGAGCAGAAACAAGTATTTGAGGGAGCTTCACACCCCTTTTATTGGAAACCTAAACTGAGAATACCGGATATTTATGAAAATGAACAGAATAAAACGTTGTTTGGACAATTTTTAGAAAGTTGTGTTTACGCAAAAAATGAAGATCAGCTTATTAATGCGATTATCAAACTGGATTCTTTTAAGATAAAAGGTCTTGGTCCAGCCGTTGCCAGCATTATTTATTTCTTACATCCCACTATTATACCCCCTTTTAACACCGCAATTATTAATGGCTTTAATACACTTTTTAAAGACAAAAAGAAACTAGGCAACTGGACGGAATACCTTAAAATAAGAGAAGTCATTATTGACACAAATAAGAAACATTGTAGAGACTTATCGCTGGACCTTGGTGCAATGACTGGACTTTTATTTGAAATAGGAACACAAAAGCTGGCTATGGGACACGATGAGTATTTATCAGAACAAGATAAAACTCGATTGGAAAAACTTATTGAGAAGCGTCACAAGGAAGCTAAAAAAGAAAAGGAAGATGAAAATCTCCATTCCGAAATGCAATATCATTTATTAAAAATTGGGGCTTCTCTTGGTTACGATGTTATTGCTGCAGCAAATGATCGCTCAAGATCATGGAATGACAATAGATTTTCCTTTATCTCACTTAAAAAATTCCCGGAGCTGTCAACTGAGGTGGAAACACTCAATTCAATTAAGTTAATTGATGTGTTGTGGTTTGAAAAGGATAGTAATAAAGTAGTAGCAGCATTCGAAGTTGAAAAAAGCACTAGTATTTATTCCGGTATTCTACGCTTAAATGATTTAAGCTACACTATTGGAAAAGGAAAAGAAACCTTGTACCTTGTAATTCCAGATAGCAGGGAAAAAGATGCGATTCTTCAATTGTCGAGACCTGCCATTAAAAATTCAAACATCTTAATAAAATACATTTGTTTCTCCGAATTAAGGCAACACTGTGATGCCCTTTGTAAATTTGGTGACAATTATCAAATTATAGAAAAAATTGCACGCATGGCTTGTTAGTATAACAAATTTTCTTTAAATTAAATAGCATAAATTACTTTTTATACATATATTTGTCTCAATAATGAAAAGAATTGTAGTCTCTTTATTGCTTTTACTCTATGTGGGTACATCCAATGGGGCCACTGTGCACTTTCACTATTGTATGGGTCGACTGGTAAAATGGGGACTCAGTCAACCTGAAAAAGCTCTCTGTGATTTCTGTAAAGCGCCCAAGAAAGCTTGTGGAAAATCATGCTGTAAGGATGATTATAAACAGACTAAAATTGACAAATCACAGAAAACCTCTGTGGCTGTTTATCAGTTTAAACAAGTCCAGGTAGCTGAGTTGAACAAAATTTCATGGAGTCCGGTTTACGTTGTCGTACCCATCGAAATAGGGAAAGCAGCATTGAGTAATGCACCTCCATCAGCAGAAGACATCCATGTCTTTATCCGTAATTGTACCTATAGAATCTAAGATTTCCTTTCCAATATTCTGCACATTCGTGTACCGGCAATAGCATAGCTATAGCCCAAATTTTATATAACCAATTTTTTTTCTTCAAATCAATTTAATTATGAAATCATTGAGATTTTTCTCGGTGGTCGTATTGACCTTCCTAAAAAAAGCTGTATTTGCACAGTCTAAAACTGACAGCATCAAAGTATCAGGCAATTGTGGTATGTGCAAAAAACGCATAGAAACTGCATTAAAAGTTCCGGGAATAACTTCCGCGGATTGGAATGTAAAATCTAAAATGTTAATGGTGAACTATGAAACCTCCAAATTAACCTTAAATGAAGTACAACAAAAGGTTGCTGATGCTGGTCATGACACGCCTAAATTCAAGGCAACTGAAGCTGCCTATTCTAAGCTTCCGGGCTGCTGCCAATACGAAAGAGTAGGTGAAACAGGTAAACAAACAGTGACAGATCACAAGCATTAACCCACCCGGCACCTGAGGCCAGGTGCCGGATTTTGAAAAAAAATAAAATGGTACATAAAATTATAGAATGGTCGCTAAAAAACCGCTGGATTGTGCTGCTCCTAGCAACAGGACTGTTTGTATGGGGCGTTTTCTCTGTTAAAAAGAACCCTATTGACGCAATACCAGACCTTTCGGAGAATCAGGTTATCGTATTCACCGAATGGATGGGCAGATCGCCACAATTAATAGAAGATCAGATTACTTACCCTCTTGTCACAAATTTACAGGGTATTCCAAAAATTAAATACGTAAGAGGTTCTTCCATGTTCGGAATGAGCTTTATCTATGTGATCTTTGAAGATAACGTAGATATTTACTGGGCAAGGGAACGGGTTTTGGAAAGGTTAAGCACTGTGACCCGCTCCTTACCAACCGGAGCTTCTCCTCAATTGGGACCTGACGGAACCGGTGTTGGGCATATCTTATGGTATACACTGGATGCGCCAAATACAGACCTTGGAGAGCAGCGTGCCATTCAGGACTGGTATGTGAAATTTGCTTTACAGAATGTACCTGGGGTTAGTGAAATTGCCTCTTTCGGAGGATTTCAAAAGCAATACCAGATTGCTGTAGACCCTAATAAGTTGTTGTATTACAAATTGTCAATACCGGAGGTTATTGCAGCCGTTAGGGCCAATAATAATGAATCAGGAGGGCGAAAGTTTGAAATGAGTGATATTGGGTATATCATCAAGACTTCCGGTTACTTGAAGTCTCTTCAACAAATTGGGGATATACCAATCAAAAATCAAAATGGAACGCCTATTAGGGTATCTGATGTAGCTGCGGTACAAATGACTGGAGAAACCAGGCTTGGAATCTTCGACCAAAATGGCGAAGGAGAGCGTGTTGGGGGGATCGTGGTTATGAGGTATGGTGAAAACGCCGCTGAAGTAATTGAAAAGGTCAAAACAAAAATGAAAGAAGTTTCCAAAGGTTTGCCGGCAGGAATGAAGTTTGACATTGTTTACGACAGAGGTCATCTCATCCAGGAATCTGTAGATTCCATTAAAAATACGCTGATTGAAGAGATGATTGTGGTATCTCTGGTAGTCATCGTCTTTTTATTCCATTGGCGTAGTGCCCTCAGTATTATCATTCAAATACCGATTACTATTGCCACCAGTTTTATTTTATTAGACGCCTTTGATATCTCTTCAAATATCATGTCATTAACGGGCATAGCCTTGGCCATAGGGGTCATCGTTGACAATGGAATTGTGATGAGTGAAAACGCTTATAAACATCTAGCCGAACGATATGAATTGTGGCAAAAAGAACAAGAAAAAACAAATTAGTTATGAAAACTTGGTTTAAAAAATTATTTAAAAAGAGTCCTGACTGGATTTCAGAAGAAGAGCGATTGCAAATTATCGAGAAATCAAGTAAGCAAGTGTCAAGAGGGGTGTTTTTTGCTACAGTTATTATTATAACCTCCTTTCTTCCTGTATTTATGCTGACAGGTCAGGAGGGGAAATTATTCCACCCATTGGCCTATACCAAAACATTCATCTTGATTGTTGATGCTTTGTTAGTACTTACTTTAGCCCCAGTTTTAATTTCCTTTTTTATGAAGGGTAAATTTCGGCCTGATGATGCGAATCCGGTGAATAGGTTTTTAGAGAAATATTATGAACCGGTGATCCGGGTTGTTTTGAACTGGCGTAAAACAACAATTGCTATAAACATTATTGCTTTATTGATCACTATTCCATTACTTAGAAACCTGGGCAGCGAGTTTATGCCCCCCCTAGATGAACAAAGTATCCTCTTTATGCCGGTAACATTACCTGATGTTTCCAACAATGAAGCTAAACGCATTTTACAGGTTCAGGATAAAATTATAAAATCCGTGCCAGAGGTCGATAAGGTTTTAGGTAAAGCTGGACGTGCAAGTACCGCTACAGATAATTCACCTATCAGTATGATTGAAACGATCATTATGCTGAAACCAAAGACAGAATGGCGAGAGGGAATCACTAAAAAGGACATTATCAATGAACTGGACAAAAAGCTCCAGATTCCCGGTGTAGTTAATGGCTGGACACAGCCTATTATTAACAGAATTAATATGCTCGCAACAGGTATTCGTACCGATGTAGGGATTAAAGTGTACGGGCAAAACCTGGATACACTGGCGGCAGTATCCGAAAGGGTAAAACTGGCACTGGAAGGCACCAAAGGTATAAGTGATCTGTATGTTGACCCTATTACCGGAGGCAAATATTTGTCTATCGATGTTAAGCGTGCCGAGTTATCCCGTTATGGATTAACTGTTGATGATATCAACCAAACGGTTGAGTCTGCTTTAGGTGGTGCTACCATTGGTAATACAATTGAAGGAAGGCAACGTTTTTCTATTAGTGTGAGGTTAGCCCAGGAATTTAGAAACAGTGTGGAGCGTATCAGGCGGATTCCTATTCAATCTGCAAGTATGGGTGAAATCCCTTTATCGGCAGTGGCAGATATCAAGTTTGAAGATGGGCCTCCTATGATCAATTCTGAAAATGCCCTGTTAAGGGGGGCAGTTATGTTTAATGTCCGGGACAGGGATTTGGGCAGTACAGTAAAAGAAGCTATTGATAAAATAAATCAAAGCAATGGCATTTTGCCGGAAGGCTATTTTTTAGAATGGAGTGGGCAATATGAAAATTTAATTCGCGGTGAGCAAACCCTGCTGTGGATAGCTCCAATAGTCCTTTTAGTGATATTTTTTTCCCTTTATTTTGCTTTTCATTCACTAAGAGAAGCCTTTTTAAGTCTGATCACCGTCCCCTTTGCGCTTATCGGGGGAGCCTATATCATCTACTTCTGGGGTGTTAATTTATCTGTTGCAGTTGCAGTAGGGTTTATTGCCCTGTTTGGGATTGCAGTAGAAACAGGGATCGTAATGGTTATATACTTAAATGATGCCATGACTCAACTTATCAAGTTAAAGGGCAATTCAAGTGAGACCATTACCAAAGATGACCTTAGGGAATTTGTAATCAGGGGAGCAGCTAAAAGACTTCGCCCAAAACTAATGACTGTCTGTGTATCTCTTTTTGGTTTGATACCAGTATTGTGGGCTACCGGAGTAGGTTCCGATGTGATGCAGCCAATTGTATTGCCTATGATCGGTGGGGTTTTAACCTCATCCACTCACATTTTATTAGTGACGCCATTGATCTTTTTAATGTCAAAAGAATACGAATTAAGGAAATACGGAAAACTGGAGGTACACGATGCTCAACATTAAAAAAATCGGATTAGTGCTGGCTGTTTTACCTTTCCAGCTTTTAGCACAACAAAGTCCGGTAAGTTTAGATACTGTTTTGCGACGAATTGAAAGGAATAACCTTCTGCTGCAGACTTATGCTTTAAAGGCAGAAAGTTTTAAACATAAGGCAAAAGCAGGAACAGCCTGGATGGCACCAATGGTAGGGGTTGGGACTTTTATGACTCCTTATCCCGGAATTGAAGTAATGGACGAACGGGACAAAGGCTCCATTATGTTCCAGTTGGAACAGGATATTCCAAATCCAGGTAAGTTAAATGCTCAAAGACGATATATCGAATCTAAAGGTCTTGTAGAACTAGCTGGAAAGGGCATCGCGCTGAATGATTTTAAGGCACAGGCAAAGCGTTTGTATTATACCTGGATTGTGGCTAGTCAGCGCATTCAAGTATTTCGCGAGAACGATAAGATCATGCAGATGATGAAAAAAATTGAGCAGATCCGTTATCCCTACAATCAATCGCAGTTATCAGGCGTTTTTAGAGCTAACGCTAAAATCGAAGAGAACCAGAATATGATCAGAATGCAGCAGGGGGATATCTCCAAAGCGAAGGCCTGGCTGAATAGCCTGATGAATTTGCCCGGTAATCAGGATCTTGAAATTGATACCGCATATATCCCCCAGTTTTTTGCTGAAAGTTCAATCGACACGGCTCTTCTTGCTGGTCAGCGTAAGGATATAGTACAGATGGAACAAAACATTCGTTCCATGAAACTGGGGATAACAGCCATGAGGGCCCAGGCTAAACCCGATTTTAGGATCAGATTCGATCACATGTCTCCTTTAAGTAAAATGATGCCCAAAGCCTATAGTGTGATGGGAATGATAAGTGTTCCTATTGTGCCTTGGTCGTCAAAAATGTATAAATCAGAGGTTAAGGCCATGAATTATGAAATACAGGCGATGGAAAAACAACGTGCAGGGATGTTGCAGGAAAGCCAGGGTATGCTCTATGGGATGCAATATGAAATACAATCCATGCAGAAAAGAATAACTGCGATGGAAGAAAAGATCATCCCTGCGCTGAAGAAAACCATGGATGCTGATTTCGTGAATTACCAGGAGAATAAACTACAGCTCACTGCAGTAATCAACTCGTGGGAAGCATTGACCATGATGCAAAACACGGTTCTGGATGAAAAAATGAAGTTATACCAAATGATTGTTGATTATGAAAAGGAATTATATCGTTAGGTTGCTGGTGTTACTGACAGGGATCAGTTTAGCAGCCTGCCAGAATAAGAAGCCGGAAGATAATTCCAGCCATAAACAGCATGCCCAAGTGGATACCAGCTTGAATTATTTACTTAAACCAGTGAATGAACAGGTCGTTGCCAGTATTCCAGTGATTCATGCGGGGCAAGGCTCAAGAATATACATCCGGGAAGTCCAGGGACGGGTAACCTATGATACCCGAAACCAGGTTAACCTGGCCAGCCGTGTTTCAGGGCGTATTGAAAAACTGTACATCAAATACAATTACCAACCTGTTAAAAAAGGCCAGCTGATTCTGGAATTATATTCCCCCGATCTTGCCGCCGCACAACGTGAGCTGTTAATGATCGAGCGTTCTGGAAACCAGGACCAAATGCTCGAATCGGCAAAGCAACGGCTAATGCTCCTGGGCATGAACCTGGCCCAGATTGGCAGGTTAATACGCACAGGTGATATCTCGTATAGGATTCCTGTTTACAGCAATGCTACGGGATATATTTTGGAAAAGCAGGCAGCGGCAAGCGTAGCAAATGCACCTGCTCCAAAGTCCGCTGCATCTGCTTCAGCAGGTATGGACAATATGACTTCGGGAGGTGGTACTTCTGCCAGCCAAGCAGCTTCAACTCCGGTAAGTTCACCAGTCCTGCTACGAGAGGGGCAATATCTGAGTGCAGGACAGAGTATTTTTACTATTTACCGTACAGGTGATCTGGTCGCAGAATTCTCACTTACTCCGCAGGTTGCCTCACAACTGAATAAAAAGGCAAAAGTGATTATTCAAAGAACGGCAAATAAAGAGGAAAGCCTGACGGGCAACATTGGTCTTATACAACCTGTATTTAATTCTGGTGAGAATTTTGTATTGGCAAGAGTTTACCTCCAAAAAGACCACTTGCAGGTTGGCGAATTGGTAACAGGCCAGTTTCCGTTTTTAAGCGGGAAAGGATATTGGCTGCCAAAAGAAACAGTTTTTTCCACTGGGAATAGGTCTATAATTTTTAAAAAGGTAGGGAAAGTTTTCATTCCCAAAACAGTGAAAACTGGTATTGTTCAAAATAATCAGATACAGGTTCTGGATGAGCTTAACGGTTGGGAAATTGCCAGAAATGCTTATTACCTAATTGATAGTGAAAGTTTTATAAAAACAGAAAGCAAAGGAGATTAATCAAATGGAAAGGAAAGAATTTATCAGGAAGTTTGCAATTGTAACATTGATGCCCTCCTTGTTTGTTGCTGCTTGCACTGATGGAAATAAAAAACAAAAAAAATCGGCGGGTAAAACAAAGACCTACACCTGCCCAATGCACCCTCAGATTGTTCAGGACAAACCTGGTACGTGTCCCATCTGTGGAATGGACCTGGTTCCTTTTGAAAAAAATGCTGCTGAAGCAGCTTTAAATCTTAATGAGAGCCAAAGAGCTTTGGCCAATATCACTACAATGGCAGTTGGTTTAAATGGATTTAATGCATTCAAACAATTGAATGGCCGTCTGGTTGTTAATCCTGAAGGAACGGAATATATATCCAGCAGGGTTGCGGGCAGATTGGAACGTTTATACGTGCGCCAGACTGGGGAACAGATTTCGAAAGGCCAGCCATTGTATAAAATTTATTCGGAGCAGCTGGTTACCTTACAGGAGGAATATCTCTTGGCTATGGTACAGTCAGCACAATTTCCGAATGACCAGACTTTTGTCCAATTGCTGAAATCATCAAAACAAAAATTGAGTCTTTATGGACAATCAGAAAGCCAAATCAGGCAGCTCGGGACCAGTAAAAAGACTGATCCTTACATTACCTATACTTCGCCAGGAAATGGTATGGTAGCAGAACTCTCGGTAACAGAAGGTCAGTATGTATCCGAAGGAAGCCCGATTATGCGTTTGGAAGGTTATCAGTCCCTGTGGGTAGAAGCTGATATGTATCCTTCAGAAGTTGGAAGTATTAAAGATGGGCAGAGCCTTAAGGTGGTGATCCCAGGCTGGGAAGATCAGCCGCAAATGATGACGGTAAGATTCATCAACCCTGAACTTAATTCTGGTTCGCAGGTGATCCAGCTCAGGGGCTCCATTCCTAATCCAAATCATCAGTGGCAACCAGGTTTACAGGCCAATGTATTTGTACCTTCGGGTAGTAAGGGGGACGTAATGAGCCTTCCGGTTGATGCGGTGATCCGGGATGGTAAAGGAACGCATGTATGGATAGAAAAATCCAAGGGAAAGTTTGAACCACAAATGGTTAAGATTGGTATGGAAAGCTTTGATGCGGTAGAAATCAAGGAAGGATTGAAGACCGGCGACCAGGTAGTGATCACTGGAGCGTACCTGCTCTACAGCGAGTATATCCTCAAAAAAGGCAAAAACCCAATGGCGGGAATGAAAATGTAAAACGAAAACTAAGTATATTTAAACAATTAAAATGATGAAAACAGGTATGAAATCTATTTTTTTATTAGGCATGGTCGTTCTAATGGCGGCATGTAACAGCAATCAGAAGACAGAAGATAGCCATGAAGGCCATGACCACAGCCAAGAAGCTCCGGCAGCTGTATCTTCAGCTTTAACAGCTTCAGTTAAAATAAAAGACGATAAACTAAACGCAGTGTATCAGCATTATATACATTTGACCACTGCCCTTACTAATGATAATACAGCAGAAGCAAAAGTTGCCGCCTCAGCAATTGAAATTGGTGCAAAACAAATTGATGGAGGTGCAACTTTAGCTAAAGCTGCTGCAGAGATTACAGAAAGTAAGGATATCGAAGCACAAAGAACTACCTATGCGTCATTAAGTAGTGAATTTATTTCCCTATTGAAAAAGGCGGGTGTGGATAGCGGCGAACTTTATATATCTCACTGCCCAATGGCACTAAATGATAAAGGGGCTGATTGGGTTAGCAATTCTAAAGAGATTCGAAATCCTTATTTTGGGGAAAGCATGTTGACCTGCGGCTCAGTAAAAGAAACAATTAAATAGTAATTTTCAATTTCATCGGATTATTTAGTGTCAATGGGATTCTGTTGACGCTAAATAATTCTGTTAAAAACTGTTAAATTCCTGAGAATTACAATAAGATGTAAGAAATATTAGGAATTCTATAAAATAATACTAATATTAGTATGTATATTTGCGAACAGCATATGAAAGGTAAAGCACTATTTCTTTTAGTTATATTTCTGCTCAATACAGTAGTAGGAGTTGCGTGTGCTTTACATTTAAGTCCGGATTTTGATTCTTCTGAGGTTGAGGCCCATGAACACGGTACTCATACACATTCAAATGATCATCATCACTCAGCAGATAAAGCAACAAGCAGCTTACTTAAGCTTGCTTCTTTACAAAATTTAACTGCTAAAGAACACGCATGCTGTAAGGATGATGTGAATACCTTTAATTTATCGGCTAAAAACATATCTTCTGCCGGAAATACAGATTTAAAGGTTCCGGTATATTTTATTTTACCTCAATTTTTCTCGCCAAATCTTCAGGTAGTGCGTGCGAAATCAAAAACAACAATTTTTGCAACCTATAGAAAACCGCCTTCATCAGTCGATATAAGGGTTTCTATAAGTTCTTTCTTAATCTGAGTTTCACATAATGTCATGTAGAGCGATGCTCTACGTATAATTTTTATTGCCTCAATATGGAGCAATAGATTACTCATTATGTAGAAATTTATTATGTTAATCAAAAAAATTTTATTTATCGCTGTCTTTGCAGCGTCTATAACTGGATTAAAGGCACAGACAGTTTTATCTGAAAATGACGCTGTTGCTAAAGCATTGAAAAACAGTAAAAATGCAGAAGCTGCTTTGCTAAATATTCAGCAGCAAAAACAACTGTTAAAAAGTGCTATTAATCTGCCTAATCCCCAGTTTCTTCTTCAAAGTCCATCAGGTGAAAGATATACTGGCGGAGTAACTCAATCTTTGGAGTTTCCTCTTGTATATGCGAAACAATACCAATTACAAAATCAGCAAGTTGGTTTAGCACAAACTCAAAAATCTTTTACTGATGTCCAAATAGCATATCAGGTGAGGTCTTTATATCTCAATATCCAATATATTGACTCTTTAAGCGGGCAGCTCTACGTTCAGGATACAATTTATAGAAAACTGGCTTCTTCAGCGCAACGTCAATTCGATGCAGGTCAAATTGATTATTTGCAAAAAACTTTTGTCGAGACCCAGTATGGAGAGGTGCACAATCAATATGAACAATCCAAATTAAATTACTCGGCACTCATCAATCAGCTAAGGTATATTACTGGGATAAATGATAGTACTAAGGTGGTGCCATTAGGTGAATACAAGTCTCCTTTCCTTAACCGCGCTGACACTAGTCCAGGTTTACTTAATGAAAATTTAGAAGTCGGAATTTTCAAACAGATCGAAAAAATTAGTCAGAAAAACCTCGAACTTCAACGGAGTAAAGTACTTCCAGGCCTTTCCTTTGGTTATATGAATCCAGCTGACAAAAATACTCCTACAAAAATGCGGTTTCAGTTCGGATTGAACTTTCCACTTTGGTTTTGGCAATATAAGGGCAATATAAATGCTGCCCGTACTGAACTTGCGGCGAATCAGCAGCGTACTGCTGGTTTACAACAACAATTGACAGTACAGCTATTGCAGGTGCAGAATGAGCTAGCTGTTAATAATCAGTCCTTAAGCTATTATCAGAATGTTGGTTTAAAAAAATCAAATGAGATCATCACTACGTCCAAACGATTTCTAACCAGTGGAGAAACTGACTATATCAATTACCTACGGAACATCAATGACGCCTACGTAATCAAACAAAAGTATTTGGATGCACTTAAAAATGTGAACCAAAGTATTATAACCATAAATTATTTATCTGGAAAATTATGAAAAAGCTGTTAATTATATTATTATTCCTCCCATTTTTAGGTTTGGCTCATGGTGGTGAGGATCACGGAGGAGGCGCTAAGTCGGCACCTGTTGCTGCTTCTTATTTTACCTCTGTGGCAAATTCGGAGCAGTACGAGCTACTCCTTAAGTATGAGCCTATTAAAGGAGGTAAAGATGTGAGTATGCATCTCTATGTTAGCGATTTTAAAACCAATAAAGCGATCGACGACGCTACAATTGACATTTCGATGGCGGAAGATGCAAACCAAAAATTCGTGATTAAGCACTTAGAAAGCGGAATCTATCTGGTGACTGGGAAATTTCCGGCCAATAAGGCATATTCCCTTAATATCTCAATTAACTCTTCAAATGGGCCGGATTTGATGGTTCTTGAAAACGTGGAAGTAGGAAAAGAATTTCATGTAGCCGAAATACCTCATGAAGAAGGGGTATTTTCAAGGAACAACATTCTAATGGTGTTGGTTGGAATGGGCATTGGGGCTATAATTGTTCTAATCGTTTTTGGAATAAGAAAACGCAGAATTCAGCCCAAATATGCAGCAACATTTCTCCTTTTACTAAGTTTACCGCTATCTACAACAACAATTTCTGCGCATGGTGGTGAAGATCATGGAGATGGAGCTAAGAAACCGCAGGCCGCAAGCTCAAGTACTACCTTTACGGTTCCCAAAGAAACTCAGTTCCTATTCAATATATTAACTGTAAATGCTAAAAAAGCTGATTTTTTGGGTTCCAATGAGTTTCTGGGTACAGTTATCCCTTCAACCGGAGGTATGGCAGTTATCCAATCCCCTCAGACAGGTAAAATAGTCTCTCTTCGGACTACAGTTGGCCAAAAGGTTAGCAAAGGACAAGTCCTTGCAATTATTGAACAAAGCATCGATGCAGGAACTCAGGTTGGGTTGCTTACTCAACGTAACAACGCAGAAGCTGAATATAATGCTGCCAAAGCACAATACGACCGTTTAAAAACAATCTCAGATATTGCTGCAAAAAAGGATGTTCAAGAAGCAGAAGCACGTTTTAGAAGTGCAGAAAGTAACCGCAAGTTGCTTAGACAGCTAGGTTCATCAGGAAATGGAAACAGTAAACTGGTAAGTCTTACTTCGCCAATTAATGGAGTAGTAGGAAGTTTTAATTTTGCTATAGGCGCTACAGTTAATGCAGGTGAAACGCTTTTTTCTGTTACCAATCTTTCTAAAGTTTTTATTGAGGCACAAATTTACAGTAAAGACGTACAGGTACTCAAAAATGCACGTGAAATTTTAGCAATCAACAGCACAGATCCTTCTGTGAAAGGTAAACTTAAACTGATATCTACAGCTCAATCTGTCAATGATGCAAATCAAACCCAGAAATACATATTTGAGCTAACTGATGCTGAAGGTGATTTTAAAATTGGTCAAAATATTTCTGTAAGAGTGTTTTCGGGTCAGACTTCAAGCCAGTTGGTGATACCAAATTCGGCGATTACTGAAGTGAATGGCAAACCTGCTGTTTTCGTAAAAGATACTCCTGAAAGTTACACCATAAGTTATATCCAAAAAGGAACTGATAATGGCTCCTTTACAACAATCTTAAAAGGAATCAAAGAAGGCGCCCAGATAGTAGATGCCGGCACTTACCAAATGAAAACCATGTACTTAAACCAATAGACCTAATATGAAAATTCAAATAAAAAAAACAGCATTTATTTTTAGCTTGTTAATCGCCATCGTTATAAAGGGTTATTCACAAACGTCCGACACAGACGCGGTAAAAAAAGTATTAAACAGTTACAAATCATCTATCGAGAATTTATCAGTTTCAGGCATTTCAGAACTTTTTGTTAAAAATTCCGAAATTGTTGAATCAGGTAGTGTTGAGGGTACAATTGATACTTATCTTGAACATCACCTAGGTCCGGAACTGAAGGAGTTCAAATCATTCAAGTTTAATGATTACACCGTTAAGGTTGAATTGGACGGCAATTTTGCGTTTGGTACTGAAAAGTACGTCTACGTAATTACGTTAAGAGATGGAAGAGAAATTAAAAAAAGAGGGGTAGCGACGTCGGTGTTGGAAAAAACGCAACAGGGCTGGAAAATTAAGTCTACTCATTCCTCATCACGAAATGCAAAATAGGTCCGATTAGATTTATAATTATGAAAACGCTATTGATCGCTTTAACCTTTCTGACCTCTTTTTTTTGATGGCACGAAAAAACAACTTCCATTAAAGTTAGGGAAATTGTGAGATGTGTAAAGCAGGAATTGAAAAGTTCATTAAAATAGATGGCATCAAAAAAGCGGATTAAAACGTAGAAACGAGAATACTTACAGTAATATACGATACGCATACAATTAGCCTGGATGAGATACAACAGGCTGTTGTCAAGGCGGGGTATGATACCAAAAGAAATAGGTCTACCGATTTAGTGTATGTTAAACTCCCTGGAGGCTGCCAGTACGAGCGGGGCCAAAAAAGAATAATTATGTTAAAAAATATAAAAAACAGAATGGACAAAATTAAATTGGTAGCACTTGGTGTTGCGTTTTCCAGCTCGCTTATCCTTGCGGCCTGTAATCCTAATACAAAAACAGCCTCTGCCAAAGAGGTCGTTGCCGAAGGTAGTCATGCCACTAAAGATCATGTTTTCGCATGTCCGATGCACTCGGAAGTAACTGGAAAGGAAGGTGATAGCTGCCCTAAGTGTGGTATGAAACTGGAACATAATGACAATGCAGGTACATCTACTACGGCTAATTACTACATGGATTTTAAAACTGCCCCGTCTTCTGTAACACCTAACCAAGAGGTAACTTTAACGATGACTCCTAAAATAAAAGGTAAAGAAAAGGAACTGGTTCCTTTACAGGATGAACATACAAAAAAAATACACCTGATCGTGGTTAGTGATGATCTTTCTTATTTCGATCATATACATCCCGAATATGGGGCTGATGGAACCTATAAGGTAAATACCAAATTTCCAGTCGGAGGCAACTATACCCTTTTTGCAGATTTTAAACCTTCAGGAGGAAATCATACGGTCGACAAACTAAATGTGAACGTAACAGGTCAGAAGGCCGCTGAAAGAAAATACGGTGCGGACAAATTAACCGCTACCTCAAGTGATGGTTTTTCTGTTACCCTTTTACCAGAAGGTGGAAAGTTAGAGACAAATGTACAGGTGCACCTTAGCGCAGTATTAAAGCAAAACGGTAAAGATGTAGATCCTTCAACTTTGGAAGATTATTTAGGAGCCAAAGCACACATGGTTGTCATTAGCCTAAAAGATAAGGAATATCTGCATGTACATCCAGGAATTGAAAACGGAAAATTTGATTTGCATACCACATTTGAAAAACCAGGTTTATACAGAGGTTGGATACAATTCCAATCTAAAGGCAAGGTGCATACTACTGATTTTGTGCTAAATGTAAAGCAAGGTGCCAGCAAGCAGCAAGCAGATGAGGGTATGGAAGGAATGAAACATTAATTATTAACAACTATAAACACTTTAATTTAAAAAAATCATGAAAAAAGTAACATTTTTATTAAGCGCATTGTTGCTTGTAGCAACAAGTTTATTTGCTCAGGAAGATCACAAACATGGCTCACCACATGGCGGAGACGTTAAATCAGCTGGAACTGGCTTCCATATGGAAGCTGTAGTAAAAGATGGTATGGTAATGGTTTACTTACTCGATGGCAGTGAAAAAACCATGAGTATAGCCGGAGCTACCGCAACGGCAACCATTCAAACCGCTGATGGAAAAATTAGTAAAGAAACCCTTAAGACGATGGGAAAAGACAGCTTTATGTATATGTTGGATAAAACAAAAAAATATAATAAAGCTATTGTAACGATTAAAACCAACGGTAAGACTGCTTCTGCATCTTTTGACCTCAATAAGAAAGCTGATGATCATAAGGATGATGATCATCATGGTGCAGGTCACAAACACTAAAATTAACAGGAGGATGGCTTAGGCTGCCCTCCTGTTATAACGAATCATTTAAAAGATGTAAAAGCTTTATGACTAGGCAGTCTGTCTGTCTGTTAGATTGGTTTTTTGCAAAGAAATTATAGTTATGTTAAACAAATTAATACTTTTTTCATTACGAAACCGCCTGTTTGTTATTGCAGGTGCGGCTTTATTAATGATATATGGAATTTACACCGTAACAAGTCTTCCGGTTGATGTGTTGCCGGATCTAAATAGGCCACGGGTAACCATATTCCTGGAAGCAAATGGTATGGCTCCAGAAGAAATTGAAGCGCAAGTACTATTACCCACAGAAACAGCCTTAAATGGTTCTCCTGGTGTAGAAATTGTTCGTTCAGTCGCATCACCAGGCCTAGGCTTGGTCTTTGTCGAATTTGATTGGAACACGGATGTTTATCGGGCCCGTCAGTTAACAGCTGAAAAACTACAGACCGTGCAATTGCCGAAAGGGATAACACCGGTTATGGGACCAATCAGTTCTGTAATGGGGCAGTTTATGCTTATTGCTGTTACCGGCACAAAAACTAGCCCAATGGATGTGCGGACTCTGGCCGATTTTACCATCCGTAGAAGGCTCATGAGCATCAAGGGAATTTCCCAGGTCATCCCGATTGGAGGGGAAAGAATGCAATATCAGGTTCTGTTATCTTCGGATAAGCTACGCCAGTATGGGCTATCTATCGAACAGGTAGATGCTGCATTAAACCTCACCAATCTGAACACAACAGGAGGCTTTTTTAATAACCAGGGTTCTGAAGTTTTGATCAGGAATATAGCCCGGGCTAATGCAAGCTCACTTGATGATATTGGGAATACTGTAGTGGCGAATAAGAATAATGCTCCAGTGCTGCTTAAACAAATTGCTCAAGTAAAATATGGTCCTACTTTAAAACGTGGCGATGGCTCGTTAAATGGTAATCCTGCTGTGATTTTGAGTATTGAAAAACAGCCTAATGGAAATACAGTTGAACTTACTGAGGAAATTAAAAAGGCAGTCGCCGAGATGCAGTTAACGATGCCTAAGGATGTGAAGATAAATACTGATGTTTTCCAGCAAAAACACTTTATTGAAAACTCTTTAACTAATGTTGAAGACGCTTTAAGGGACGGATTTATCCTTGTTGTCATTATCTTATTCCTGTTTCTGCTTAATTTCCGCACTACGATTATTACCTTAACAGCTATTCCACTGTCTTTAATTATTACGGCAATTATTTTTAAATCCTTTGGGATTTCTATAAATACCCTAACACTTGGAGGTTTGGCAATTGCCATTGGAGAGCTGGTAGATGATGCAATTGTCGATGTAGAGAACGTATACCGGCGTTTAAAGGAAAATTGGGCAAGTGAACACCCACGTCCGTTAATGCAGGTTATATACGAGGCAAGTAGTGAAGTTAGAAATTCAATCGTTTACGCCACAATTATTGTTGTACTTGTTTTTCTTCCATTGTTCTACTTACAAGGTATCGAAGGTAAGATTTTTGCTCCCCTTGGCATTGCTTACATTACCTCTATTATTGCCTCATTAGTTGTCTCATTAACGGTAACCCCAGCTTTATGTAGTTATCTGATGGGATCTGAAAAGGCATTAAAACATGTGAATTTGAAGTTCTGGAAGAAAAAGGACCCTAAAGAGATTACAGAAGAATCGGATAATAAACCCTATAATCCGGATGAACATGACAGTCCTTTAGTGCGTTTTTTAAAACGACAGGACACCAAATTGCTGAATTGGGGACTAAATCATACCAAAATAGTTATCGGTTCGGCTATATTTTTAATTGTAGCTGCTATGAGTATCATTCCATTCTTTGGGACAGAATTCCTACCTCCATTTAACGAGGGCAGCTACACGGTAAACCTTTCATTGCCGGCTGGTACATCACTGGAAGAAGCTAATAAAGTGGGTGCCGTTGCTGAAAAACAAATGCTAAAAGTTCCGGAAGTATTGGTCACTGCCAGAAGGACCGGACGTGCTGAATTGGACGAACATGCAGAACCACCGAGTAATTCTGAGATTGAAGTAGCCTTGAGAGATCCATCGGAAATCAAACGTTCTAAAGAAGTAATTCTTGCGGATTTAAGAGAACGGCTTTCAACCCTCAAAGGTGTAACAGTTAATATCGGACAACCTATTTCACACAGACTGGATCACCTGCTTTCTGGGGTAAGAGCTCAGATCGCTATTAAGGTGTTTGGAAATGATTTGGCGGAACTTAGGGGTAATGCGTCTAAAATACAGGATATTATTACTAAAGTGCCTGGAGTTGTGGATGTGCAAATTGAAAAACAGGTTCTAGTCCCTCAACTAATGATCAGGCTAGATCGTGTGGCTATCCAGCAATATGGGTTACAGGTGGGAAAAGTAGCTGAAGATCTTGAGGTTTTTTACAATGGAAAGGTTCTCAGCCAAATTTTAGATGGACAGAAGACCTTTGATTTACTCCTAAGAACAGATGATAGTACCAGGAACAATGTAGAGGCTATTCGTAATACCCAAATCTCATTACCTAACGGTTCTCTGATCCCTTTAAAACAAATTGCAAAAATTGAGTTTGAAAATGGTATAAATTCAATTTACCATGAGAATACTCAGCGCCGGATAGTGATCTCAGCGAACGTACAAGGACGTGATTTAGGAAGTACCGTTCAGGAATTACAGGGAAAGATTAAGACAGGATTACAGTTGCCACAGGGGTATTATATCGAATATGGTGGACAATTTGAAAGTCAGCAATCAGCTTCCAAATTAATTATGATCTTGAGCATATTTTCTTTGGCAGGTATATTCCTGGTGCTTTACAGTCACTTTAATTCATCGCGTATTGTTTTGCAGATCATGCTGAACATCCCGCTTGCATTGATCGGAAGTGTGGTGGCCGTTATTTTAACTGGTGGAATATTTTCTATTGCGACTATGGTAGGCTTCATTACCCTTACAGGGATTGCATCCAGAAACGGAATTATGATGATTTCACATTACATCCATTTGGTAGAACATGAAGGTGAAGAATTTAGTAAGCATATGATCGTTCGTGGCTCCCTGGAACGGCTCGTACCAGTATTAATGACGGCACTTGTTGCTGCTTTAGCTTTAATTCCTCTTACCATGGATGCTACTGCTGCAGGTAAGGAGATTCTATACCCGGTTGCGACAGTGATTTTGGGCGGATTAATTAGTAGTACAATGCTTGACATGATTGTTACACCAGTTGTATTTTTCCGTTTTGGCAAAAAAGCCCTAGATGCTTATATAAATCACAAAAATAAAACTAACGCAGAATTAAATGTTAATCATTAATTTATTGTTATGAAACAAATCCTTATAAAGTTCTGGAACACACGAGAATAATTATATAGGATCCCTCGTTGACCGGTCCATCATATTTGGTGGATTTGGTCAATTGGGTTATTAGTAATGGAGGACTTAAAAATATAAATACTGACAACTATATAATTTCATCTCTATAATCTCTATAATTATTATGAAACGCAACCAATTTATTAAGCTTACAGGAGCTGGCAGTGTCTTTACATCAATAGGAGGAATTTCCTGGTTAATGCAAAGCTGTGATGGTCAAAGTATAAATAATGCTAAGGCCCAAAGTCTAAATGTTATTAATGGTAGTTTTGATACCCTACTTCCATCCCCTCCTTTATTTGATTAAAAAAACACATCTGCATTTGAAACAATGCAGACGCAGGTTGAAATATTAAAAGGGAAGAAAACAAATGTATATGGTTATTACGATGGTATGTTAGGTAAAACCTTTGTCGTAAATAAGGGTGATATAATCAATCTTCGGTTTACCAATTCGTTACAGCAGGCTACTAACATACACTGGCACGGGCTTATTATACCACCCGAAATGGATGGCTTTCCTTCACATGTAACAGGGCCAGGAGGCACGTTTAAATACCAGTTCAGTATCAATCAAAGAGCCGGCACCTATTGGTATCACCCACATCCTGATGGATTAACAGCGGAACAGGTAATGAAAGGTTTAGCTGGTTTTTTTATCATAAGAGATGAAGAAGAGGCTGCGTTGAAACTACCAACTGGAGATAGTGAAATCGCTTTTGTAATTCAGGACAGGCGTTTTAAAAATAGTGGCGATTTTGATTATGCTCCTACGGATGAAGAAATAATGACAGGTTTTTTTGGGGACTATATTCTAGTGAACGGTGCATACAGTCCTTACAAAGATGTAAAAGCAGGGTGGAATCGTTTACGTATCATTAATGGTTCTAATGCCAGGTTGTATAACCTCGCCTTCAGTAATGAACAGGAATTTTTTGTAATAGGTTCAGATGCAGGGTTATTGACTGTACCCGAATCTGTAAAAAACATTTTGCTCTCACCCGGTGAAAGAGTTGATTTGCTTGTAGATTTTACCCAGGAAGTAAATAAAGAAATTTTTCTTCAAAGTGAAACATTTAATGGTGGGGGCGTACAGGGTAAAGATGCGTTCAGGATTATGAAGTTTAAAGCAGGCCCAAAAACTAACGAAACATTC
The DNA here is from genome assembly GCF_003208655.1 of Pedobacter nutrimenti. Taxonomy (GTDB): domain Bacteria; phylum Bacteroidota; class Bacteroidia; order Sphingobacteriales; family Sphingobacteriaceae; genus Pedobacter; species Pedobacter nutrimenti. The sequence goes on from NZ_QKLU01000003.1 coordinate 124,951, forward strand.
ACCTTACCAAATACTTTATCAGCCATAACAAAAATTAATCCTTCCTCTGCTACAAAAATAAGAACATTTGATATCAGTAACGCTTCCATGCATGGCGAAAAAAAGATGTCTATGGATCAAAAAGAAAAGAATAAAATGAAGATGGGCATGCACACCATTAATGGTATTGCTTACGATGCAAATGTTATTAATGAAACGATTACCGCAGGAGCAACAGAAATATGGGAATTTGATAATAGTAAAGGAGATGAAATACATCCTATGCATTTTCATGGCAATCATTTTCAGTTTTTAGAAAGAATAGGGGGTAGAGGAAAATTAATTGCTACTGAAAAAGGATGGAAAGATACAGTGTTGCTAATGCCTGGTGAAAAAGTGAAAGTAATAACTGCTTTCTCTCAGTTTAAAGGGAAATATGTTCTACACTGTCATAACCTCGAACATGAGGATAGCGGCATGATGCTGAATTTTGAAATCGTATAAAATAAAGGCCATGGAACACAAACACGAAGAACTTGAAATGGGCATTTCTAAATCGGCGTCCAAAAATAAGCATGCTGGTCACGATATGACAGCAGGTTCAAGTCATAGTAAAATGGATCATAGTGCAATGAAAGATGGGGCTAATCCTAAAATGGGTATTGAAGGTCATAATCATCACGCTATGATGATCGCTGATTTTAAAGGGAGGTTTTATATCGTCCTGCTTCTCACTATTCCAATAGTATTGTTGTCTGCTATGATTCAGAAGTTTATTGGGGTTGATTGGCAGTTTACTGGTTCTTCCTACATTTTATTAACACTTTCTTCTGTTGTATACTTTTATGGAGGCTGGCCCTTTCTAAAAGGTCTGGTAGACGAGGTCAAAGTAAAGACACCTGGTATGATGTTTTTGATTGGCTTTGCTATAACAGTAGCTTATATATATAGTGTAGCTGTTGTTTTTGGATTAAAAGGCATGGACTTTTTTTGGGAATTGGCAACCCTTATCCTGATTATGCTTTTAGGACATTGGATTGAAATGAGATCTGTAGCCGGGGCGTCGAGAGAATTGGAATTATTGGTCCAGTTAATGCCTGCAGGCGCGCATCTGATAAAAGACAGTCATACTGAAGATGTACAAACCGATACATTGAGAGAGAATGATGTGATCTTGGTTAAGCCCGGAGAAAAAGTAGCCGCCGATGGTATTATCATCGAGGGAGATAGTTATTTAAATGAATCTATGCTAACTGGGGAATCCAAACCGGTGCAAAAAATAAAAGGTGATAAGGTAATTGCAGGCTCTCTCAACGGAAACGGGTCGTTAAAAGTGACAGTACTCCATTCAGCCGCGGAATCCTACCTTTCACAGGTAGTGAAGTTGGTGGAAGATGCCCAAAAAACTAAATCAAAAACCCAATTACTGGCAGATATAGCAGCCAAATGGCTAACAATTATTGCTTTGATCGCCGGTATAGGTACATTTCTTTTTTGGTGGTTAAGTGGGGAACCATTGGCCTTCGCAATTGAACGCATGGTAACAGTGATTGTTATCTGTTGCCCACATGCATTAGGATTGGCAGTGCCATTAGTTGTTGCCAAATCAACAGCCCTTTCGGCTAAAAATGGACTGTTGATTAAAAACCGAACCGCCTTTGAAAATTCCCGAAAAATCTCAACTATTGTTTTTGATAAAACCGGTACATTGACTGTGGGGAAATTCGAGGTCTCAAGGATTGTCATTTTGGAAGAAGGAATCAAGGAAGACAGTGTGTTAAGGGCTGCCTCAGCCCTGGAAAAAAATTCAGAACATCCTATCGCTACAGGAATTATGGCTATCGTAAAAGAACGTGCAATTGCCGTTCCGGAGGCGAACGATTTCCAGGCGATTACCGGACAGGGTGTCCAGGCCAAGATAGATGGTAAAGAAGTTAAAGTAGTCAGTCCTGGTTATCTTAAAGAAAAGGATATACCCTTACCTGAAAACTTCAACGCCAATGAAAATGAAACTGTAGTGTTCGTCATCATCGAAAACCACTTGGTTGGTTATATTGCACTGTCGGATATGATTCGCCCTGAATCCGCTGAAGCTATTAAAACACTTCACGATCACAAGATTAAAGCTATTCTTTTGACAGGAGATAATAAGCAGGTAGCTAAATCCGTAAGTGACAAATTGGGTATGGATGGATTTTTTGCAGAGGTTCTGCCTCATCAAAAATTGGAGAAAATAAAAGAATTACAGGAGAAAAAAGAGTTCGTCGCAATGACGGGTGATGGAGTAAACGATGCTCCTGCACTAGCACAAGCTGACGTAGGTATCGCAGTTGGTAGTGGAAGTGACATTGCCGCCGAAACTGCTGGTATTATTCTCGTAAATAGCAATCCTAAAGATGTTGTTAGCTTGATTCTTTTTGGGAAGGCTACTTACCGTAAAATGATTCAAAACTTAATCTGGGCTACTGGCTATAACCTCATTGCCCTGCCGTTAGCAGCTGGGGTACTTTACAATCAGGGGATTTTATTGAGTCCAGCTGCTGGTGCGGTTCTAATGAGTGTAAGTACGGTTGTTGTAGCGATCAATGCCGGTTTGTTGAAAATAAAATAACAAAGAAAAATAAAAAATTAAAGCAGATGGATTATTCGATCTATATCAGGCCTTTATTAATCAGTGATGCTGAAAAATCTTTTTTATGGCGCAACGACCCTGACTTATGGCGACATACACGCGAAGAGTGGAGTAAATGCACTGAACTGGAGTCGGAAGTTAGCTGGATAAAATATACGTTAGAAAAAACGACAGATAAATGCTTTGCCATTTGCCTGAATTCTCCAGACCAGCATATCGGAAATGTTGAATTAACAAATATTGCCGATCAAAAGGCAAGGTGTTCGGTGCTTATTGGAGAAAAGGTGCTATGGGGAAAGGGCATAGCGAAGAGGGCCATTAATCTTGTGTCCGATTATGCCTTCTCCTATCAAAAATTAAAAGCATTATTCATTGAGGTTTACAAAGAAAATTATGCATCACTTTCAGCATATAAAAAATGTGGATTTGTAGAAGATGGACTTCTAGAAAATGGTTTTGTTTTATTGATTCTTAATAGTGAGAAGTACTTCGCTAATAAGTCCAAAGCCCATGAATAATAAAATCATTGTATAATTTTAAATAAATATTTATGTTAAGTGGTTTCTTGCTTCAGATTTATTGGGATATTAATCCGGAAATTTTTCGAATTGGAGGATTCGGTATAAGATACTATTCCTTGTTTTTTGGACTAGCTTTTTATTTCAGCTATCTCATCCTTGTTAAAATTTATACAAAAGAAAATGTTTCTGTAGATTTATTAAGTACACTTACAATTTATGTATTTCTTGGCACTTTAATCGGGGCGAGGCTGGGTCAGGTTTTCTTTTATGAGTTTGGTTATTATCAAAACCATCTTCTTGAAATCATATTACCCTTTCGCGTTGATCCTAAAACCGGTTTTGAATTCACCGGCTTTCAAGGACTTGCAAGCCATGGGGGTGCAATAGGCATTCTTACTGCTTTGTTTTTTTACTGCAGGAAATACCATCAATCTTTCTTTTGGATAGCCGATCGGCTTGCAATTGTTGTTCCACTAGCGGGCTTTTTTATTCGTTTGGGGAATTTGTTCAATTCTGAAATAATTGGTAAACCCTTTAATGGCAAATGGGCTTTTGTTTTTACGAGAGTAGACCGCCTGGCCCGCCATCCCACTCAATTGTATGAAGCATTTGGTTATTTGATAGTTTTCTGCATCATGATGATAATTTATAATAAAAAGAATAAACAATTTAATCGAGGTTTTCTGTTTGGATTATTCCTGGTTCTTGTTTTTTCAGTTCGTTTTATTGTGGAATTTTATAAAGAAAATCAGGAATCCTTTGAAAACGCAATGCCTATTAATATGGGCCAGGTTCTAAGCATTCCCCTTATCCTTATTGGATTATATTTAATTTTCAAAAATGGTAAAATTCCTGTAAATCAATTCGTATGAAAAGATCCAAAAATTTTATAACCTTATCTATTTATATTAAAAAGGTTATTTTCTATTTAACGTCAACTCATAATTTAATTGGCATTAAACATTATTATTATGAAATGTCATGATGTAGAACAACTGCTTGGACAGAAAGCAGAAAACCTTCCTGGGTATAAAAGTAAAACACTGTCTAAAGATTTACTTCATATACCTTCTCCTGATTTTGTAGACAAAGTATTTGCTTTAAGCAATAGGAACCTTAAGGTATTGCGCAGTTTAAGTACTTTATATGCTCATGGCAGACTCACTAAAACTTGTTACCTCTCGATCAATCATAATGAGCTGCTTACCTATCCTACAAAATATGACCAAATCATGTTTGGCTCTTTTAAGGAGGCCTGGAATTTGGGAGCAGTCGCCGTTAGAGCTACTATCTATTTTGGTTCTGAAAATTCAAGTCGACAGATTGTACAAGTAGCAGAAGCTTTTGAACGGGCACATCAATTAGGTATGGACTGTATTTTATGGTGCTACACCCGGAATAACAGGTTCAAGAAGGAGGATGTAAATTATGAGGTTGCTGCTGATATTAGAGGACAGGAAAATCATTTGGGAGTAAGCATTCAGGCAGATATCATAAAACAGAAAATGCCTGAAAACAATGGCGGAATTACGGCGATTAACTTTTCAAAAAGTGATCCCAGGATGTATAGTGAATTGGCTTCTGATCATCCCATAGATTTATGTTGTTACCAGGTAATCAATTGCTATATGGGCAGAACAGGCCTTATAAATTCGGGAGGGGAATCTAAAGGTGAAACAGATTTAATAGAGTCAGTAAAAACCGCAGTCATCAATAAAAGAGCTGGAGGAGTGGGATTAATATTAGGACGCAAAGCTTTTCAACGGCCTTTTGAAGAAGGGGTAAAATTCCTTCGCACTATTCAAGATGTTTATTTAGCTAAAGAAATTGATTTAGCTTAAATTTCGCTGAAACACATTCCGACGACTTAGATGGCGTCCTATAACATCACATCTTTTGGTTGTTATAAAACGGCCCCTATTGCTGTTATTAAAAAAGTGGAAATATTTTATACAAAACTAAATGACAGAGTTATACATCAAGAACATGGTATGCAAATGCTGCATCTATGTCGTAAGAATGGAATTGGAAAAGGCAGGGTGGACGCCACTTTACGTGGATTTAGGCAAAGCAAAAGTAAAGGAAGTTTTAAGTGGCAAATCAAAAAATGAGTTTGACACCGAATTGCAGAAATATGGATTAGGCTTACTGATTATTAAGAAGAGTTATATTATAGAAAAGATAAAAACTATTATTATAACAAGTATTCATAACGCAGATACCCTTTCACAAAAACAAGATTGGCACCAAATTATATTAAGCCAATTACAAGAGGACTATACTCATGATCGTCTCAGTAAATTTTTTTCTTCAGTAGCAGGAATTACCTTAGAGCATTATATTATCCTTCAAAAGATTGAACGGGTCAAGGAATTACTATTTCAAAATGAGCTTAGCCTCAAAGACATATCAAAAAAAATGGGATTTGCAAGCCAACCTCATCTTTCTTACCAGTTTAAACGGGTTACAGGAATTACACCATTAAAATTCAGAGCAGGCAGGATAAGAAAAATAAAAACAAAAAAAATGAGAATGAAACTCTCTCGTGAGTAAAATTGGTGCAATGTAGACACTAAGGTGCGGTCTATCTAAGCATTTTTTTAAAAGTATAGTTCTTTAAATTGCAATTATTCAATTTTAATCTTCAATTTCTGTTATACGTTGAATTGCCCAATAAGGGACGAATGATTCACCTCGATTATGAAATGCGGTTAGACGGTTCGCCTTTTATGCCATTTGACAATTATACCATACAAAAATAAGCCTAGGATAACGAGTAAAGCAACGTCAACTACACAGCATATATAGCTTGTTTTTGTTTCGCAAAATTCTGAAACAAGATGGGCAAAGAAATCTGACATTGTTTAGTTTTCAATAAAAAGTACTACTAATATACGGAATAAAATTATTTTTTCTACACTACTATTTTTCTTTGCTTATGTTGTTTTTGGATGAAGAACATGATTAATGATCACTAACTTTTGTTTATTTTTTATATGTATATGCTACTCATTAATCTATCATAACATGACCAACTTATATTTTTGTTGGGATATATCTAATGAACGGTTCAATTGGATGATCTTGTAGGAGAAAACATTACGATCTCCACAATTTATTATCTTATTACATACCTTATGATATTTATCACAATTGTCTTTTTAAGATTATAAACTGAATGAGAATTTTATTTACCATATCTATATTGATTTTATAACCATCATCAAGAAAATTATGAATAAACTCATTATATATTGTTGTGTTTGGCTTATTTTAGCTAGTACAACGACGTTAGCCCAGATGTCTGGCGCTGAACAGATTGATTCATCCAATTACAAAGCTAAAATGTATGATACAGGATTCAGAGTAAAGATGTCACCCTATACTGCTATAGGTGCTTCAGCAAGCATAGCCTATGGATTTGCTAAGTTTGGCAGTCACAGCCTGAATGATCTTGATATACTGGCAAGAAAGGAATTTGCGCTCGAACATCCACATAGTCGGCTTCGATTGGATGACTATCTGCAGTTCGCCCCTGGCGCCTCAGTCTTTGTGCTAAGTGGACTTGGAATAAAAGGAAAAAGCTCGACTGTTGATCAGAGTGGTATTTACCTCCTATCTAATATAATCCTTAATATCACTGTTCAAAGCTTAAAAAGAAGTACCAAACTACCACGCCCAGATGGAACCAGTAATTCCTTCCCCTCCGGACATACAGCAGAGGCTTTTGCTTCCGCTGAACTTCTGAATCAAGAATATGGTCGTGCATCGACAGTTTATCCGGTTCTCGGGTATGCTACCGCTCTCAGTACAGCTTATTTAAGAATGTATAATAACAAACATTGGTTGAGTGACGTAGTTACCGGAGCTGGAATAGGATTTTTTTCAACTCGTTTGTCATATTGGTTATATCCAAAGATAAAAAAAGTTTTCTCTTCACGTCGAACCAGCACGTCAATGATTATGCCCAGTTATAGCTATGATTCAATAGGTGCTAGGATGGTCAGATCGTTTTAATTTCGATATAAAGTAATCTTCTTAGTATGATGTTGGTAATAACGTGTTTTATACTAACTAAACATGTTGCCGAAGATTATAATAAGGCTATTATATATAATATACTTATTACCTACACTTTATCGATGGTATAACCGACTTGTAAAATTTATTTAAATCTATTTTCATTTAGGGTGCTGTTTTAATAATATCATTGTTATCTCGTTTTCTTTCTTGTCGTAGGTAAATCAAAATTCGCATAACCAGATCAGGTGATACAATTGTAATTTTAGGAGAAATCTTGTAAAATAAATTCTCTGCAAGATAAAGGAGGAATTTAATTTCAAGAGATAGGTTCACTACTGGTCACAACATAGCAATAGCCCTTCCCATTCAGTTCATGCCGAAGCTGTACATACAAAAATTCTCCTTACCTTCTTAGCAGTTTTTCAAGTGCTTCCCCAGATTTGTAATATCACTCAACTGGTGGAATCTTAGGTTATTGGCTTGGCTCGAAAAAAAACAGAACAAATCCCTTTAATTTTTTGTTATAAACTCATTGACATTATGAGAAAAACCTGTGCCATAAGTTTTGCAGCATTCTACCTGTTATTAACAACAGGGATGTTTGTCTGTATTGTTCATTGTGCAGGCGAATATTTATTTAAACCGCAGGTAAGCAATAATCATCATAGCGAAGAAGCCAAATCTCACGATGAGGCCAAGCCACATTCCTAGGAAGAAGAACCGTGTTCTAAAGACAAGGATTGTAAGTGCTGTGACCAGCATGGCCAGTACGCCATCAGTGAAAATATTCAAACAGCTGGCGGCCCATTTTTCTTTGGCATTGCAGTTTTAACTTTTTCAATCAACTCTAAAGACCTTTTTATCTTTCACAAGGAAGTAAAATCTATGGATTGGCCAAAAGGCAATGCACCTCCTGGCATTTTAAAAATACCACTTTATATTTCCTGCCGTGCCCTTCTGATTTGATCAAGCTTTGACTATTTCTTAGTCTAGGAACGCTCTGTTTCCTGTTTTTCTCATTTCGCTTGATCTTAAAAAATGCTATTACGTATAAAAAACATGGTTTGCTACCGTTGCATAATTGTTGTTCGCCAACAGTTACAACACCTGGATTTACAGGTTCAAGAAATCTCTCTTGGAACGGCTTTTGTCTGTCCTGACCCTTCCGTAAATAAATTGAGAGAAATCGCAGCTTCTCTTAAAGTACTTGGCTTTGAACTGATCGATAAGGACAAAGATAAGTTGATTGAAGGTATCAGAAACACTGTTATAGAAATTATACATCATTCGGATTTAGTTGAGCACGTTACCTTCAGCCAGGTATTAACTGACCGTCTACATAAAGATTACAACTATCTAATCCGCCTATTCTCTGAAAGCGAAGACCTCACCATTGAAAAATTCATCATACAGCAAAAGGTCGAAAAAGTAAAAGAGCTGCTTCAATATGGAGAACTCAATCTGAAAGAGATTTCATTGAAAATAGGTTACATCAGCAGTGCACAACTTCCAATCAATTTAAATCAGTTACCAGTTTATCTCCTAGATACTTTAAGGCTATGAAATCAAATAGTTGGAAAACACTGGAAAATGTATAAATCTATTATTAATTAAAAACGAAAACAATGAAAAACAGATTAATTATGCCTTTAATTGCAATAGCGGCAATCGTAGCAAGCTGCCAAAACCAGCAATCCAACAATCAAAACGATTCTGTAGCGAACGCCGATAGCTCCGGCCATGCGATGAGCGACACGAGTAGTAATATGAAAGATTCGCCTATTATGGTTTCCATGAACAAGATGATGGAAAATATGCATAAGATGGAGAAATCAGGAAATGCGGATCATGATCTTGCAGCTTCTCTACATGAACATCATATGGGAGCCATTGATATGGCAGAGGCTGAACTGCAAAACGGTTCCGATGACAAGCTGAAAAAGATGGCGCAGGCCATTAAGGAGAAACAAGGGAAGGAAATTCAGGATTTGGATGGGTTGATAGCGAAGTATAAAAACGCGGCTAAGAATTATGATCCAACTAATTTGGACAAAGGTTTAGGAAAAGCCACGTCGGATGATATGATGGCCATGATGGCCATGCCAAAAGAAAAAGCAATTACCGTAGATCAACAGTTCGTCATGATGATGAGCAAACATCATGCGGATGGCTTAAAGATGGGCAACACCATCCTACAGTTTGCCAAAGATCCAATGTTCAAATCAATGGCAACAAAAATGGTTGCTGATCAAACTAAGGAGATTAAGGAGTTTGAAAACTGGCAGGTGCAGCATCATAGATAAAGTTTACGTAAAAACCGATAACACCATAATAAATATAAACTCATTTAATACCTACATCATGAAAAACACACTAAAAATGTTATCTCTTGCCTTGCTAATGATTTTTGCACAGGCATGCAGTAAAGATAACGATAAGCAAGTCACCATCCAGGAGCATGACAAAAACCAAATGATGACCATCATGCACCAGATGATGGTCAAGATGAATGCCATGATGATGAGCAAAGATCCCGATAACGATTTTGCCCTGATGATGAAAATGCACCATCAGGGTGCAATTGATATGGGTAATGCAGAACTACAAGGTGGCACAGACGCTACGATGAAAGCAATTGCGCAAAAGGTGATCACCGCACAGACCCAAGAAATTGCCCAGCTTAACACATTTTTACAGGGCCATGCAGCGCACCTGAATGTACCTGAATTTGATGCGAAAATGATGATGGGAATGGAAAAGATGGGACGGAACGCAGACCTGCAAATTATTAATGGCCGCACTGACCATGACTTTGCGATCCTGATGACCGGGCACCATCAAAGTGCCATTGAAATGGCCAAAATGGAGCTGGATTACGGAACCCATGCGGAGATGAAAACAATGGCTTCTAAAATTATCGAAGACCAGGAAAAAGAGATCAAAGAATTACAGGAGTGGTTATTGGCCAATAACAATAAATAAATGTTTCAAATTTAAACAGTAAAATTATGTCACATCAAAAATTTCATGACTGTATCCAGGCTTGTGTAGCCTGTGCAGTAGCTTGTAGCCATTGCGCTACCGAATGTTTAAAAGAAGAGGATGTAAAAATGCTTTCCCGTTGTATCCAGTTGGATCTGGAATGTGCTGCAATCTGCCGGTCGGCGGCAGAAGTGATGAGCCTGGGCAGCGAGTATAGCGGAGAGCTGTGCCGTATTTGCGCCGATGTCTGTAATGCCTGCGCCGAAGAATGTGAAAAACATGCCGAAATGGGCATGGAGCATTGCCGGGAATGTGCGGAGGCTTGCCGCGGATGTGCAGAAGCTTGCGAGCAAATGGCAACAGCCGCTTAGATCTTTTTGATAATTCTTACCTGTCCTAAATGATGGGTAAGAATTATTATTATATAGCTCCTCTAAAGTAGAGGTAGCAAAGTTGTCATTGGACTAGTTTCAAGTTTTTTCTACAATTTGAGATTGTTAACTAATTCTAATCATGCAAGAAATGAAACACTGGTGCCTACCAAAAAAAGGCTATATTAACGATCGCTTCATGACCAGCAAATAAAAAGTTTACGAGTTTATTTATGCACATAAAACAATAAAATGTATCAATAATGATAGAACTATGAAAACCATATTAACGGCCTTTTTATTTATCCTCTATTCCATAACTTCTGCACAGGAAATGAAAGGAATGAGAATGCCCAATAACGAAAGTAATAAACAAGAAGGAACTATCTATACTTGTACCATGCACCCGGAAATACAATCAAACAAGGCAGGTAATTGTCCGAAATGTGGGATGAAACTCGTTGTAAAAGAGGCAAAAGTAGCTAAAGCGAAATCTGGGGCAAAGAAGAAAAAAACCTCTCCATCGAAAAGTGAAGGCATGGGTGACATGAAAATGCCAATGAAAGAGAAAGATAGTGGTGAGCCAGCGCAGAAGGTCACTTACACCTGTCCAATGCATTCCGAAATACATGCTGCAAAGCCAGGAAATTGCCCTAAATGCGGAATGAAACTCGTACTGGAAAAACCAAAAGGAACATCACAGAACCATGACGAAATGCCGATGAAAGAAGCGCCAAAAAATCAGGATGGTATGGACGAAATGGAAGGTATGCAAATGGGAGACAATAGCGCAACTGTGGAAAACATCAAAAAAGCTAAAGCTAATTTGGGGCCTATTAAAACCATTGCTGCTAGTCAACAACCTAAAACAGTGCGCTATGATCTTTACGTTGCAGATACCACTGTAACCTATGGAAAAAAAACAAAAAGGGCAATTGCAGTAAATGGGCAGATACCAATGCCAACACTAACTTTTATCCAGGGGGATACAGCACTGATATATGTACATAACAACCTGAATGAAGAGACATCCCTGCATTGGCATGGCCTGTTTTTGCCAAACAAAATGGATGGGGTTCCTTTCCTAACCCAAATGCCTATTAAACCTCATTCTACATACATATATAAATTTCCTATCGTACAGCATGGTACACACTGGTATCATAGTCACAGCGAGCTGCAGGAGCAGATTGGTATGTATGGCGCATTTATTATGAACAAAAGGAAAGAATGGGACATTCCAACTCTTCCAGTGGTCATCAGTGAATGGACGGATATGAAGCCAGAGGAAGTACACCGAAGTCTGAAGAATGCCAACGATTGGTTTGCCATTAAAAAAGGTACTACCCAAAGTTATGCAGAGGCGATCAGAACCGGACATTTCAAAACCAAGGTGACTAATGAATGGAAACGTATGAATGCTATGGATGTAAGTGACGTTTACTATGATACATTTCTAATCAATGGCAAGAACCAGCAATTACAGCCCCAGTTTAAAGCGGGAGACAAAGTAAGGCTTCGTATTGCCAATGGAGGGGCATCTGATTATTTCTGGTTGACTTATTCTGGTGGTAAGATAACTGTCGTGGCTACTGATGGAAACGATGTTGAGCCTGTAGAAGTGGACAGGTTAATCATTGCCGTTTCTGAAACTTACGATGTGGTGGTAACTATTCCGGAAAATAAGAGTTATGAATTTCTGGTGACGCCTGAAGACCGCACGAAGTCGGCCTCTCTGTGGTTGGGTAAGGGAGACAAAGTCCCTGCTCAAAAATTGCCTAAGCTGAAGTACTTTGCCGGAATGAAAATGATGAATGACATGATGGACATGAGCGGCAACATGATCGAAATGGAAGGTATGAAAATGCAAAACCAGGTCATGGATATGAATACCGTCATGTACCCCGAGATAACAGGTGAGGAGAATCCAAAAAAAGAGAATAAAAAAGCAGCCATACCAGGTATGCAAATGCCAAACGATAAAAGTATGGTAGGAATGAATATGGCGGCTGATAACCCGGACATTGTTACTTTAAATTACGGCATGCTCCGTGACCCGAAGAAAACTACTTTACCTAATGGCCCATGGAAAGAACTGAAGTTTGACCTAACAGGGAATATGAACCGTTATGTATGGTCTTTGGATAACAAAACGGTTTCTGAAAGTGACAAAATTCTCATTAAGAAAGGCGAAAATGTTAGGATTATCTTATTCAACAACAGTATGATGCGTCACCCGATGCACCTCCACGGTCATGATTTCAGGGTAGTTAATGGACAGGGGGAATATGCACCTATGAAAAACATCATTGACATTATGCCAATGGAAAGGGATACGCTTGAATTTGCTGCTACAGAACCAGGTGGTGATTGGTTTTTCCATTGCCATATTTTGTACCACATGATGAGCGGTATGGGAAGAGTATTCAGTTATGAAAATTCTCCACCTAATCCAGAAATACCAAATCCGAAATTAGCACAGCGCAAGTTGTTCAGTGACGATAGAGAATTTCATCCTATGGCAAGGATTGGAATTGAAAGTAATGGCAGTGACGGTGAGATTATGATTGCGAACACCCGCTATCGCTTTACAACTGAATGGAGAGTTGGCCTGAAAGCTCACCATGGTTATGAAAGCGAAAGTCATTTTGGAAGATATCTTGGAAAGATGCAGTGGCTCTTCCCTTATGTGGGTTGGGACTTTAGAAAAAGAACAATTGATCCCCTCGACAAAAATATTTTCGGACAATCTTTAGCACCTGGAAACAACCTTTTTGGACAAAGAAATACCAAAAACTTTAGACAGGTATTTCATTTGGGGGTACAGTACACCTTGCCAATGCTAATTGTTGCAGATGCTTCAGTTGATAACAAAGGAAATGTCAGATTTCAATTGATGAGAGAAGATGTACCAATCTCCAAAAGATTACGCTTTCAATTTATGGTCAATACAGACACAGAATATATGGCAGGATTTAGGTACATCGTCACCAAATATTTTGGTCTATCAACTCACTATGATAGTGACATGGGCTATGGTGCAGGACTAACATTAAATTATTAACCTTAACATTATGAAGCATACTTATAAAATAACCGGAATGAGCTGTCAGGGGTGTCGCAGTAAAGTGGAAGATGCCTTAAATAGTATTGACGGGATCTCAGCGAAAGTAACCTTGGAGCCAGCTGAAGCAACAATTATGATGGATAAACATATCCCGACAGAAAAATTGCAGGAAGCGCTTTCTGCTGTTGGAAGTTACAGGATTGAAATGTCCGGTTTTCAAAAGATTACTGAACATAAACATACACCAAATCACTCTAGTCATCATCACCATGGTTCAGCTCATCAGGATCATGGCATCGCTCCGGTTAAGGATAATAAGGACGAAACAGGTGGAGTGTATTACTGTCCCATGCACTGCGAAGGAGATAAAACTTATGATAAACCAGGTCATTGCCCGGTTTGTGGAATGGACTTACTGAAGAAGCCTGTACTAAAGCATACTACTCAATTTACATGTCCTATGCACCCGGAAATTATTAGGGATCAGCCCGGTTCATGTCCAATCTGCGGGATGGATTTGGTGTCGTTAGGGGTTGATTTGGAAGAGGAAGACAAAACCTATGAAACGCTTTTGCGCAAGTTTAAGATTGCAACCATTTTTACCGTACCCATCTTTTTGATTGCAATGTCGGAAATGATACCGGGTAATCCGATTTTCAAGTTAATGGAGCTGAAATATTGGAACTGGGTTCAGTTTGCTTTTTCTATTCCGGTGGTATTTTATGCGACATGGATGTTCTTTCAGCGTGCATGGCAATCCATAGTCACATGGAAACTGAATATGTTTACCTTGATCGGTATTGGTGCGGGGGTGGCTTGGTTGTTTAGTCTTGTCGCCTTGCTTTTTCCTGATGTTTTTCCAGACCAGTTTAAAACCCACCATGGTACGGTCTATGTTTACTTTGAAGCGGCAACCGTTATCCTAACTTTGGTATTACTTGGGCAACTTTTGGAGGCCAGAGCACATAGTAAAACAAATAGTGCGATTAAAGAACTATTAAAGTTAGCCCCAAATACGGCAACAAAAATTGTTGGAGATAAAGAAACGACAGTTTCCATAGATGACATTCAAAAAGGCGATATGTTGCGGGTAAAACCGGGCGAGAAGATACCTGTTGATGGTAGTATTAAAGTTGGAGAGGTGACGATTGACGAGTCTATGATCTCGGGTGAACCTGTTCCGGTTGAAAAGAAACCTGGTGATAAAGTGAGTTCTGGAACCATTAATGGTAATAAAACTTTTGTCATGCTTGCCGAAAAGGTAGGTTCAGAAACACTACTTTCTCAGATCATCGAAATGGTAAATTCTGCGAGTCGTTCAAAAGCACCTATTCAAAAAATGGCTGATAAGATTTCGGGATATTTTGTGCCTGTAGTGGTATTGATTGCCATTGCAACTTTCATAGTTTGGGCAATATATGGACCTGAACCTGCTTATGTCTATACTTTTGTAAATGCGATTGCTGTATTAATCATCGCTTGCCCATGTGCGCTTGGTCTTGCTACGCCAATGTCTGTAATGGTAGGCGTAGGTAAAGGCGCGCAGTCTGGTGTGCTTATCAAAAACGCAGAGTCCCTGGAGAAGATGAGCGCTATTGACGTGGTCATCATTGATAAAACTGGAACGGTTACAGAAGGAAAACCATCGGTTGAAAAGGTCGTTAGTGTAAATCCGGATTTTGATGAAAAGAAAGTCCTTGAAAGAATAGTAGCGTTAAATAGCAGCAGCGAACATCCTTTAGCACAGGCGACATTACGTTATGGGGAAGAAAACAAAATAAAAATTCAACCAATTTCAAATTTTGAAGCTGTAACAGGCAAAGGTGTAATGGGTACTTTAAAAGACGAAAAACTTGCTTTAGGTAACCAGAAACTAATGGAACACGTTAAAGCTAAGATTAATCCTGAATTGGAAGAACAAGTTAAGGCTGCCCAAAAACAAGGAAAGACCGTTTCTTATTTGGCCGTCGGAGATAAAGCCGTTGGTTTTGTGGTTATTTCTGATAAAATCAAGCCCTCGAGTGCAACCGCTATCAAAAAGCTTCAGGAAGAAGGTTTAAAAGTAATTATGTTCACTGGCGATAACGAAGATACAGCAAGAGCAGTTAGCGGAACCTTAAATTTAGATGGTTTTAAAGCAGGAATGCTTCCAGAGGACAAGCTGAATGAAATCAAAAAACTGCAGTCTCAAGGTAAAAAGGTTGCTATGGCAGGTGATGGTATAAATGATGCCCCTGCCTTGTCACAGGCAGATATTGGCATTGCTATGGGTACAGGAACAGATGTCGCCATTGAAAGTGCAGCAATCACATTAGTGAAAGGCGACTTGAACGGAATTGCAAAAGCGAGATTATTGAGCCATAAAGTTATGGGCAATATTAAAGGTAACCTATTCTTTGCCCTTGGCTATAACGTATTGGGAATACCTGTAGCTGCGGGGCTTTTATATCCGTTTTTTGGAATTTTATTGTCACCGATGATAGCTGCACTTGCGATGAGTTTCAGTTCGGTATCTGTTATTCTAAACTCATTGCGCCTTAGAAGTGCAAAAATGGACTAGTTTTTAATTCAAAACACTTAAATCACATAATTATGGAACATAAATATCATAAACAAATGGAAATGTCAAAAAATCATGACGACCATTACAAAAAGTTGCTCATTATGGCGGTACTTTCATTCATAGCAATGTACATTCTAATGTATTCAATGGCAAATAGTCTGGCAAATGTATATCCGAATATTAATCAATTTTATATGGCTGGATTGATGACTATGCCTATGATTATCATTGAACTCCTTTTGATGGGAAAAATGTACAGTAATAAAAAACTCAATATAAGTTTGATTACGATATGTTCAGCTGGATTAATTGCATTTTTCTTATTAATTCAATCCCAAACGGCTGTTTCAGATAAACAATTTTTAAAGGGAATGATCCCACACCATGCAGCTGCAATATTGATGAGTGAACAATCAAAATCTCAAGACCCTGAGATTAAGAAATTACAACTGGAGATCATTTTAAGTCAGCAAAAGGAAATAGAAGTTATGAAAGCAAAGTTGGAATCTTTGAAATAGTACAGTTATTAAAGTCGCTCTTTAATAGTTGTTTGGCTGTGGCAATACCTTTTGTTTGACAAAATTTTTTTGATAAAAAAAAGGAGTGTCAGATATTTGAGGTAATACACATTTTTCGCGGAAAACCGTTACAAATATGTTACGGAACAAAATTTCATGGTTTCAATAAAAGTGATTATATTGCTTCTGTAAGCTAAAAAAGATGATTTTCGTCCTTTATAGGATGGTCAGAGTAGAAGACTCATAATCTTTTGGTCGCTGGTTCGAGCCCAGCTGGGCCCACTGCCCCTCAGAGTATTCTGAGGGGTTTTTTGTGTCTTTTGGGGTGACTTTAAGGACTGAATATGATTTTTGTAAGATGCCCTGAATGATGTTACAAGGTGTTTTTGCTGTAACTTTGAGTTTATAATCTTACGAAAACCTTACAACGTTAATTAAATAATTTAATTCTGATTCCGGCATTAATCACAACTCCGTCTAAGGGGGCATAAATATCTTCGAAGTTTGGATTTGTAATACTACCCGTATAAATACTATTCCAACGGGTTTGCCTGCGATCGGTTAAATTTTCTGCATTTATAAATAAATCGAAACGTTTCCACATCTTTTGTGCCAGTAGACCAAATGTTATATAGCTTTGTCCTATAGTTCCATTATTAAGTAACTGATGGCTGGTGTAAAAACTTTCTGCCCCGAAACGGAAGCTCTTTTCAATCTCATAAGTTACATCCAAGCTAACCCTGTTTCTTGGTGTTAAAGGTTGCGTATTGGATTGGCCGTTAAAATGTTGTTTGGTGTCTGTATAAGTATAGCCAAGATAGAATATAAGTTCATCCATAACCAGTTTGATATTGGTTTCAGCTCCTTTTGTAATCAAATGTCCCGGAGCATTAATCAACTCACTATTTTGTACCATTAACGGCTTATTAACCTTTGTGTAGAAAAAAAGCTGATTGATAGTGATAAAAGCTTCGCTACCAATGGAGCTTCTGTAGTTTAAATCCCCATTTGCACCGTAAGATTGTTCGGCCTTGATGTTACCCATATTTAAAGGTTTGATATTTTGATAGCCATCTTGTTCGCTTTGATCATTAAAAAGTGTTGGCATCTTATAACCAAGACCTCCACCTATACGACTGGTAAAGTGATTGTCAAGTTTAAATAGAGCATTTACCCTTGGCAAAATAAAAAGACCGTTCGATGGTTTATTGGATGCTGGAGAATTTTTATCAAGGCGTAAGCCGCTTTCCATTGAAAACCAATCTGCTATCTTATACGTGTTTTGTATAAATGCGCCTATTGTAGTTAAGTTCTGATCCAAATTGTTTTGTGGCGGGCTTGCGGTAAAATGATCTGTAATTAAATTTGTACCAGCTACCCAATTGGTTCGCTCACCATTTCTTACATAGTTAAATTCACTGAAAGAAGAAAGTTCCTTACCCTTAAAGTTAAATCCTGGTTTACCTAATTGTCTGTCAAAATATCCAACACTATTTTTGAAATTGATACTGCTTTCTTCATCAAATTTATGTGTAAAGGATAGCTGGGTTGAAAAACGAAAGGTTTTATTTCGCTCAAAATACTGGTGGATGTCATCGGTTTTACCGGCAATGACCTGCATATCTCCGCCATAACGGTTTTCGTAAGATGTATTAACTCCAAACCACCCTGAATTTTTCTCATCCAGGTAGAAAAATACTTTGGGTTTAATGGTGAAACGTTTAGTCAGTGGAATAGCAGATAAGCCAATATTAGAGGGATCGTAAGCATTATTGTAATTGTAAGATCCAAATATTGTGGTACCGACGTGCCCCCATTTTCTGGAATAATAGCCACTTGCATCAGCCCCTTTTGCATTGGTACCGTTCAACAAAAAAGTAAGTTCAGGGGCACTTTGAGGCGTTTTGCTGATCAGGTTAACTAATCCAGCAATAGCGCCTCCCCCATAAAGGGTAGAGGCAGAGCCTTTTATAAATTCAACCTGTTTTAAATCCAAAGGACTGATCTGTAGCAAGCTTAAGCTTCCAGAAAAGCCAGAATACAAAGGCATACCATCTTGCAATAATTGTGTGTAACGGCTGTCTAAGCCTTGTATGCGAAAACTAGCTGCCCCACTAACCGCAGAAGTTTGTTGTACATGGATACCTGTTGCTTCCCCTAAAAGCATTTTTATATCCCCGGGTCGCATTGTACTTTTTTCATCAAGCTCTTCCAGTGGCAAGGCTTCTATTCTGGTTGGGATATCCCGGAGGTTTTGATTGGTACGGGTAGTTTGTATATTTACTTCAGTCAATTCGCCTGAGGATGGTTCCAAAGCTATTTCTATTATTGACTCTGGTCGTTGACGCGGAAAGGTATAGACCTTTTCACTTTTACCATAACCAACATAACTTATTTCTATTTCAAATTTTCCATTTGGAATATTGCTGATAAGGATCACGCCATTAGTGTCTGCTTTTACAGTGATCTTTAAATATGGAATAGTGGCGGTAGCACCCTTTAAAACCTCTTTTGTGTTGCCGTTTCTCACTATGGCTTTAAAAGTGTTCTGACCCATTACTAATTGGGAAAATAATATTGATATTATAAGAAAGAAAAAAATCTTCATTGTGAAACTCGGTTTCGGTGCATTGTTTTAGTATGATGTGAACATACGTTTGTCGTTGCACGTATATTGGAAAATAACGTGTTAATTAATTAAAAAGAAGTGTCGTTAATTGAATTAAGCGAGGGGTGGCTTAAACAAATCGTTACAGTAGTCAGAAGTTTGGAATGACTGCCTGAATAAAGTATGTTCCTCATTAACCTCGGAAATTGAAAACACGTTTACAAGAGGTTGACAAAGGAGAATGTTTAATGAATTTGCCTGATGTTGGAATTGCACACCACCAGAATCACTCTGGGGTTTGTCATGTTCATTGTGGCCGAAAATTTCTTTCCCATGTAAAAGATAATCTCCAATGAAATCGACAATATCCAATTCTTCATCAGAGCAGATTTTTGTATAATTTCGATACATACCAGGGATATCCTGCATTAATGAGAAATCACCTAAAGGCAATACCACACTACTTGTTAAAAACAAGCTTGCAAAAAAATAACTGATAATTTTGTTAAACATTCTCCGCAAAGATAAGAAAAACTACTATGCTATACATAGTACCGTAAAAATTATGCTATTTTTATTCTTGTTAAACCTCTTTACGAATAGGTGTTTTTGCAATCCTAAGTAAATGATTTTTAAATTGGTTCGACCTAAATTTGGCGTAGCGTAAAAGACAAGGATATAGTAAGTCTGATATTAAAAACCATAATCCATTTTTTTAGACAAATCACTGATTAAACGTAAATCAGATAGAAAATGGTTCGAGAAACGCCCAGCTGGGCCCACAAAAGAAAAAGCCGTTTTTCGATAAGAAGAACGGCTTTTTTTCTGGTACATTTTAAGCAATATCTTTCAGTCAAAACCGCCATCATAATAGACATATGCTTCAAATTTTATTCATAAATATGCCCACTAAAATAATCTCATACCCTTATTAAGACCAGGGATTCATATAAGATTGAACATTGAACACCTTTTTGCTATAAATGTGCATTTTGCCGACATTTGAACATGGCCCTATTCTTAACCTTGGACAATGTCTATAAATTGTACAACATTGATCCTTCAAAAAAGATGGAAGGGATAGTTGTTCTACATCAGCAGAACCACCCTGAAAAGAAATATACTGAGCATAGTCGCCTGTTTGATGGATTGCTGCTGGGCTTTATGATACAAGGTTCCATGAAAGCCCAAATACATTTTTTAGAATACGAAATCAACGCAGGCGATATAGCAGTTTTGCAACCGCAATTGATGATAGATACAAAATCGCTGAGCGAAAATGCAGAAATAGTGACCATCGGCCTTTCGTTAGATTTTATTGCAGCGTTTCCAATCTTGCATGAGTTTGTCATGAACAATCAAATTCGATGGCAACCCGTTATCAGACTTCAAGATGAAGAAGTAAGGCTAAAAAATGAACTGGTAGAACTTATACAAAACTTCTATCATAAAAGCCAGAGCCCCAGGAAAACTGAAATGCTGCGACACCTCATTATTACCCTTATGTATATGATTTCTGAAGCATATTCGGGTCTGACTGACCATAACAGTTTGGTGAAGAACCGAACACATGAAATCATTGACGATTTCTATATTTTGATTTCAAAGTATGCAACGCAGCAACGGAGTGTTAAATTTTATGCAGAAAAGTTGCATTTGACTCCTCAGTACCTCTCCACTTTTCTGAAGCAAAAAACAGGAAAGTCAGTTTTACAATGGATTGATCATGCCATGATATTGCATGCCAAAACATTGCTGAAATCTTCTGGTTTATCCATCAAACAGATCAGTAATGAGTTGCATTTTGGAGAAACAAGCCTGTTCTGCAGGTTTTTTAAAAGGGTCTCCGGAGTTTCTCCAGGTTTTTTTAGAAATACACAATAGGGAATGCCTGTGAGCAATTATCTTACAAATTGTATGTAAATGCCATAAATGTGTGAAAAAAACAGGCTCAGGTGCTGTTTATTTTTACACCATGAAAAATTCAACGAAAAAAGCAGCTATTGGGTTCATCTTTGTGACTTTGCTGATTGATATTACCGGATGGGGAATCATACTTCCAGTGGTCCCAAAACTGATTAAAGAACTTATTCATAGTGATGTTACAGAGGCTGCCAAATATGGGGGCTGGCTTGGTTTTACCTATGCTTTTACACAATTTATATGTTCACCTGTGGTGGGCAACCTTAGTGATAAATATGGAAGACGCCCTATTATTTTAATTTCTCTTTTTGGGTTTGCTGTAGATTATATATTTCTGGCTTTTGCCCCCTCTATCGGCTGGCTATTCTTAGGAAGAATCATTGCCGGGTTGACGGGAGCCAGTATCTCAACTGCAAGCGCGTATATCGCTGATATCTCAACCGATGAGGACAGGGCTAAAAATTTTGGTATGATTGGGGCTGCTTTGGGACTGGGGTTTATTATAGGCCCAACTATGGGAGGCTTGCTGGGGCATTATGGCGCAAGAGTTCCATTCTATGCTGCAGCCGGGCTATGCATGTTAAATTTTCTGTATGGATATTTTATCCTTCCGGAAAGTTTAGATAAAGATAAACGCAGGGCATTTGATTGGAAACGTGCAAACCCGGTTGGGTCTTTTAAATTCTTAAGAAAACATCCTGAAATTTCAGGTTTGGTCATTGCCCTGACATTGATTTATATTGGTATGCATGCTGTACAAAGTAACTGGCATTTCTTTACCATGTATAAATTTGACTGGACTGAGCGAATGGTTGGTATGTCCCTTGGGGTGCTTGGATTATTGCTGGGATTGGTTCAGGGCATCTTAATCAGATGGACAACCCCTAAGTTGGGAGAGCAGAAAAGCGTTTATTATGGGCTGATGTGTTATGCCCTGGGCTTGTTGTTGTTTGCATTCGCAAATCAAGGATGGATGATGTTTGTTTTCCTGGTCCCTTACAGCCTGGGTGGTATCTGTGGCCCCGCACTTCAATCCGTAATCTCTAAAAACGTTCCATCAAATGAACAAGGCGAACTACAAGGGGCCTTAACAGGCTTAGTGAGTGCAACTTCAATCATAGCGCCACCTTTGATGACCAACTTGTTTTATTACTTTACGCATGACCAGGCACCTGTTCAGTTTTCGGGTGCGCCATTTTTCCTTGCATCGGTTTTAATGGCCATAAGTGTAATGATTATATACTCCGCCTTTCAACGAAAAGGTAAAGAACGGGTTGAAGACTAAAATGACGAATAAGTTTTGTTTTGTATTAATGGCTGATTTAGCTGAAATTATTTATTAATAACCTAAGTGATTTTTTAGTTAAATCAGCCAGTAAACTTACTTTAACCGATTGAGTTTTTCAGTCCAAATATTTTTATAATCCGTTTTATATTCATTGCTCAGAAATGACTGATCTATTAATTTGAATACCTTATCTGTATTTTTGTAATACTTATCCAATATCCTCTTAAGCGTTTTGTCCGAAATCTTTAAGACACTGGCTAACATTTCAAAATCTTTCTTAACGAGCTTCTTCTTTTTACCATTCAAGCTAAGCGCAACATCCTCCTTATCCTTTGGATTAATCAAGTTACTATTGATTAGGTCATAAGCTGGAGAAAGAAGGATTTGACCTTCTCGATGGAGTACGGAAAAATTCTTCATATGCATATCATTATTCCCAGACAGGAAAGAGAATACCAAAAGCTCGAAATAGTTAACCAAATCCAAGCCAGAGTTTGTACAATACTTAGTTATCAGTTTTCCGCAGCGTTCGTATGAACTGTTATATTTCTGTTCTGTCTGGAATTCTCCAATCTGACAAAAATCCTCCATATGTATTTTTTGCCTTTTCTCTCTATCAAATCTTTTAGCAATATATACCATCTGGCCATCAGAAGCTTTAAGCAAGCAGTGCTGACAGGTATTCAGTTTAAATATTGCTGCCAGGTGCATAGTCAGGTCTTCTGCTTCTGGCATTTGTTCATAGTGGATATTCTGTGGCTTTAAGATGTAATTCCCCCATAGTCCAACAATAGTAAGCCGTTTTTCAGCTCCTTTCACATCTTCAAGTTCAACCGAAAGCTTCGGTTGCACGCCAGTTACTGAAATTCTATTGTTAACTGTTGTTTTTGCAAGATCATTAAAGAGGTCTTTATTTAAAGTCAATACAGGTAGTTCAGTTATTCCAAACATTTTTTTACAACATTTGCTATGGAATGTTCCTTTATCAACTGATTGGTAACAAAATGGACATTTATTCACTTCCAACCTCCTCTCCGATAACCGTTACAGCGCCAATAGTATCCCTGCATAGTGTAGCCAATAGTTCAAAACGATCATTGCTTTTAAAATTCCAATATTCTTTTGCAATATTTAGAAGCCACCCCTCCGGGATCAGTCCATCAAAAAAGGGGAATAGAATATTACTGTTATAAGGATAATTAGAAATGGGTAAGGTAAGACTTATTGGCTTAGCTTCTGACTGTTTAAGGTAGGTACTGTCGTATGAAAACCGATAACCAAAATCTGTTTTTTCAAGATAACCTGCCAGAGTTTTATCATAATATACCTTTGCTCTGTTCATTGTTAGTTTTCCTCCTCTTCTATGTGATCAAGGTCAGTAATCCCTACTTGTTTACCAAAAAGAGCCAGCACCTGATTAACTTTATCTAATCGAAGAGTAGCTTTACCTCGTTCCAGTTCGCGAACAAAGCGGAGACCCACACCAGATTTAAATGCAAGATCAGCTTGGGAAAGCTTTAACGCTTTTCTTTTTTCTTTGATAAATGTTATAATTGGTGTCATTTTATACCCTTTTGGGTACTAATTTAGTGAAAATAATTTAAATAGTACCCGATGGGGTATATTTTATATGTAGATGGATTTTTTATACCTTATCGGGTATAACTTTATGTATTGTTGAGTAGATCAGATAAAGAGACACCTTATTACTAATTCCATTTTTTCATTAAATTTAGTGGTTAGCTATATAATTCATTTTTTTACTCAAATCTGTGATTAAACTTAAATCACACAAAAAATGGTTCGAGAAACGCCCAGTTGGGGCCACAGAGTGAAAAAGCTGTTTCTTGATTCAAGAAACAGCTTTTTCATTTCAAAACGCAGATTTTTAGCCTCCATCACTGAATTAGGCAGTCGTTCAGCAGTCAGGTTCAATAAGAGTTTTTTGTTGAACTTCAGGGAAAAATGTTAAGTAAAAGTTCGGGCAAACAATCATTTTTGGCTACTGTTACTGCAAAGGTGTTTGCCTATTATAGGTGAAGCTATGGGACTTATTTAGTAAAGTATTGTGTATTTTATACTAAATGGAGGAAATATTTTGAACCCAATCATTTCCTATATTTAACGTGAATGATAAAAGTAAATGGCTGAATAATCAATCGCTTCGCAAATTAAATTATTCAGCCATTTAGAAGACGGGGCGCAAGGGGCACTTTCCTACACCCTTATTAGACTTGTACCCCTTCTCTCAGCTATACAGCTCTTATTTTCCATAACTGAATGAGGTGGTCAGGGTGGTGTTTGCCGTATTTCCATTGCTGGTGGTTGCACTCGAAGCGACCTGTTTCACTGGCAGATTAACCATATTATATTGGTAGCTATTTTTGGTAAGCGTCACAATGGAATCTTTTTTTGAATTGATATTTACATAAGTAACCGATATCTTCTCCAATGCATTCTGTTCGCTGAATTCCTCTCCCTGGCCAGACAAAATCAGGTATGGCAATAATGGATTGGTAGAGTAGGAAGGATGCCCGTCATAACCAGATACTTTGAGCTTGTAAAGGATATCCTTTCCGGAAAACCCTGTAACCTGTCTAACATTCCTATCATTGCTA
This sequence comes from Pedobacter nutrimenti, assembly GCF_003208655.1. Classification (GTDB taxonomy): domain Bacteria; phylum Bacteroidota; class Bacteroidia; order Sphingobacteriales; family Sphingobacteriaceae; genus Pedobacter; species Pedobacter nutrimenti. The sequence goes on from NZ_QKLU01000003.1 coordinate 150,044, forward strand.
TAATCGAATTTGGCGATCAGACTATCTTTTTCACCTTTCAGCAAAGTCGCCATACGGATCACTTTGTTTTGGGAATCATATCCGTAAACCGTTGTGCTTAAAGCACCGCTGACAGAAGGTGTTGTGACCACCTTGCGTGCGATATTTCCCCGGCTGTCCAGTTCAAATACTGAAGTACGGATTTGAAGCGATTTTCCATTTGGTAAAGGCTGCCCATAAGTGATGACTTTCAATAGTTTCCCTTGAACGTTATAAATACAGGAATCCCTTTGTACCAATTCTCCACGTGTTGTTGTCATAATGACTTGTAAGGGGTTTTTATTGGCACCATAGGTGATCTTTGTAAGACCTCCTTCGCCTTCTTCTTTAATTCCTGTAAGCTGTTCTGCTTTAGGTTCCACTGATGGGTTTGTGGGTAAACTGGAGTTATCCTCTCCAGGACCGGCAATAGGTCCAGGTTTACAGGATAGGAACAGGCTAACGGACAGTGCAAAAAACAAATAGGATTGGGCTGTTCTTTTTTTTAGCATAATTTTCATTTTTTTAAGATGGATGATTAATGGTTTGTAAATCATGAATATGGCCACAAAAAAAAGCTTAAAATCAGTTCCTGTTTTATAAATTTGACTATTGGTCCTATCGCTTTGACGAACTGCTGTGAATACAGTTCATAAAAATCAGTAAGGTCCATATGGCAAAATTCAGCTCATTCCGAACCTGGGTTTTTAATATAGCGGATATGGCTATGATGACGGGCATGGAGATTGTTTTTCCAGATATGTATACAAGCAAAAAAGAGACAGGTGTCCCGTAGGCAGATACCGGACAGCCCGCCAGATGAACCAGGTGTCCTTGCTGGGCTGCCCTTGGTCAAAGAGTTTTCAATAACTGTGTGAAATGCTCCTCCTTTGAGGAAAATTTTATAAAATGAAAACACGATTTAAGAAAAAAAAACTGCTTTTATTGCCTTTGATGGCCATTGCTTTGTTCAGCATCCCTGCAAATGCCCAAAATTCCAGTCCTATCCATATCGGGTTAAAGGCAGCGGGAAATTTCTCCAGCCTTTCGTTTTCTTCAGAGGGATTGACCTCTAAGTATGCACCGGGCTTTTCTGCGGGGGCTTTTGCCCGTGTGGATATTGCCAGATTGTATGTTCAGGGGGAATTGTTGTACTCGAGAAAAACCGCGGAACTTGATGCTGGCAGTCTTGGTAGAGCGAAAGCGAGCTGGAACAGTATAGAGGCGCCGGTGTCGCTGGGCTATAAGATTTTGAAAACTGACCGGACCAGTCTCCGGGCATATGGTGGCGGTGTTTATTCTTATGTATTGAATGACCATGCTTCACTGCTTGGCGAAGTTAAGACATCTTTCAATGCGTTTGACAAATCAAATATTGGCTATCAGGTGGGCGTAGGTGTTGATTTGCGCCGTCTAACCCTGGACCTGCGTTATGAAGGCAGTTTGAGTAACCTGAGCAGTCAGTTCAAATCGCGTCCAAGTTCGTTCCAGGTCAGTGTAGGTTTCATGATCTTCTAAAAAATCTTTCTAATTTTATTTTGATGAAACAAATCCTTGGCGGTACCCACCGAATTTTTATCAGTGTTTTTTGGCTGATCCTTGTTCTGACACTCTGGGGACAGATCTGCCGTGAATTTTCATTGTGGACGGCTCTTGGTCAGGCGATAGCGATTCTAGCTATGGTTTTTCCTACAGCCCACCTGCTTAGTGATGTCTGGCTGCCCAGAGCTCTGGCCCGGAAAACAATGAAGGTATTTGCCTTGCAGGCCATTGGAATGGTTTTGCTCCAGGCCTTTCTCATGGGGTTAATCGAGGTCTTGTTTTATAGGATGTTTACACATGGAACCTTAGTGGATAACCCTTTGAAGCTGTCCAGTTTTGGGACCTGGAGAGCCAGGTTTTATAGTTCGATCCCATCTGTCCTGCTGATCAATGGGACGGCTTGTGGTTTCCGTTTTTATCATGAGCACAACCGGATAGAAAAGAATCATGCGAGGCTACAGCAGGCGCACCTGGAAGCACAGCTCAGGATATTGCAGGATCAGATCAATCCGCACCTGATGTTTAATGTGCTGAACCATATCCATATTCTGATGCAGAAAAACGTGGAACTGGCTTCTGTATTGCTGGTGAAGTTTTCAGATATCCTCCGCTATCAATTGTATGAGTGTAACCATGAATTTGTCTTGCTGGAACGGGAAGTCAAATACCTTAAGGACTTGGTAGCGGTTGAAAAGATTCGCTGGGGAGAAGAATTGAACGTAGATTGTATCTGGAATATGGATGATGGAAAGAGGGCTATTGTCCCTCTTTTACTTGTTCCGTTTGTAGAAAATGCGTTTAAGCATGTTTCCCGTTTGCCTTCTGAAAAGGGTTTTGTGAACCTGGTTTTAAAAGAAGAGAACAGTACGCTTTTCTTTGTTGTTGAAAATTCCAGTTCTGCGCAGCAGCCACGTAAAAATAACGGTCATGGTTTAGGTCTGGAGAATGTCCGTAAAAGACTTGATATTTTGTATGCGGATCGCCATGAACTGGTCATAGAAAAAACAGCTAATCTGTTCCGGATTGCCTTAACTTTGCAATTAAAATCTAATATTTAGTCTGATGAGCCTTAATCCAAACCCAGTATCTAATGAATCTCCAATGCAGTGTCTGGTCATTGACGATGAGCCTTTGGCCAGAGAGGGAATTATCGATTTTATAGCTAAACTGGATTTTTTACAAGTTGCTGGTACTTGTTCTACAGCTATGGAGGCCTCTGAATATATTCAAAAAGGTAATATTGACCTGCTTTTTCTGGATATTAATATGCCTTATCTTTCAGGACTTGAGTTTCTGGAATCCCTTGAACATCCGCCTTTAACGATTTTAACAACAGCTTATTCTGAGCATGCGATGGAGGGTTACCGCTTGCAGATTGTAGATTATCTGCTTAAACCGATCACCTTTAAACGTTTTTATCAGGCTGCTTTAAAGGCCAGACAATTTTACCTGATGAGTTTAACGCCTAAAAACCCTAGGCCCATAGATACATTTTTATATGTTCGGCAAGGGGATTGTTTTCTGAAAATCTCCTGGGTAGATATATTGTATATAGAGGGAATGCAGAATTATGCCAAGCTGCATTTTAAAGACCGGGAACTGGTGATCCACCAGACGATGATATCCCTGGAGGAAACTTTGCCCGGGGATAATTTCTTCAGGATCCATAAATCTTTCCTGATCAATATTGCGCATATTGATTCTGTTTCAGGCGGCCGTGTTTTTATCAATGGCCAGGAACTGCCAATTTCCCGGACGCGCCGGGAGGATTTGCTTAAGGAAGTGGTGTACACAAAATTGTTAAGCCGTTAGTTCTTTTTACTGAAATTCCACTTCATTAAATCGAAATACCTCAACCAAAAGAAAAGCCTCTTTTGCAAGATACTTCACTACCTGCATCTGCTTAATATCTGAAATGTTCGCAGCCAAAACATGCAGATATTCAATTCAATAATAGAAATTAACATTTCACCCTTTGTTTTTGCTACTTCACTAAAAATTAAGTTCAAGACCTTTTGGTTAAGGATACTTTTGCATCACCGAAAAAATAAAACCAATTATTCGGGTGTGTTAAATTCGTATTGAAATGAAAAAAATGTTAGCATTATTGTTTGCCATATCTACTGTTAGTGTATGCGCGCAAACTAAAAAAATTGATAAAATAATTAAAAAAGATCATTCGGTAATTGAGGCAACCGTATCAAAAATCTCAGATAAAAGTATAGAATATGTTTTTTCTGGAGAGACGTTAGTCAATAGTTTAGATGTCTCTCAAATTGTTCGTATTGAGTTTGCAAATGGCAGAAAGCAAAATTTTAATAGTGCCCCTGCTGAGGCTCCGTCACCAAAACCAATTGCGGAATCGGTTTCAAAGAGCGCGTCGCCCGAAGTACAGATTCTTAAACCAAATACCATTGCGGTGTTGCCAGCTCCATTTGTAAATTCAGAAAACCTGTCTAGCTCTGAAGAAATGGCGAAATTTGCACAAAGTGATATATACAATAAACTGGTTGCAAAGCTGACCAACATATTTCCATTAGTCGTGCAAGATGTCAGAACAACTAACAGCTTATTAAGAAAAGCAGGAATCGATTATAAAAATATAGATGAAACCCCAATTGAAGATTTGCAAAGAATTTTAGGTGTTGATAATATTTTAGCAGCGAAAGTTTCTTACAGTTTAAAAACCATGCAAACATCAACCGGTTTTGGTTCTACAAATGCTAAAGTTGAAGATCATAAAATAAAAGGTACTGATTTTTCAAGTGCAAACTCGACAACGAGCAGCTTATATGATTACAATGTATATTTCGATTTTTATAAAAATACATCGAAAATATACACAGAAACCCGTTCGCCGGTTTTTAAAACTAAAGATGCCTGGATGGATTCCATTAGCTATTTGTTAAAAAGATGCCCGATTTATAAAAAATAAAATTCAATCTCAAAAAGGACTATCTTATCTGCATTGGTTTTTTACTCTAATGCAGATTTTTTTGTCATATTTTTGAAATGAAGTCAATCATTAGTGTGTTATAAATCTCTTGATCGCTGATTCTAGTCCACTAAGGGCAATACTAAAGAAGTCGTTAAAAAGTATCCTTTGAAAAGAAAAACCAAATCTTTTGTTACTTTTGCAAATACATCAACTGTTTAAGTCTTGAGTCATGTAATATCATTTCGCATACACTGTTAAATGACCTTTCCCAGTCGGGAAGGGAGTAATTACTATTTTTTTAATTTTACTTATTACAATATGGCTATTTCACAAAAATATGGTCGTACTTTTCATTATCCGTTTTCGCCTGGAACAACAAGTGATGATAGGATTCAGTACGACTATTGGAAATATTTACAAGAAATACAGACGCTGATACATACAGAAAAACTAGATGGAGAGAATAACTGTTTGTCCAAGCATGGTGTATTTGCCCGCTCACATGCAGCTCCGACTACATCACCCTGGACAGAGAGTCTAAGACGGTTTTGGAAACTCGTTAAATACGACCTTGGCGACCTGGAGTTCTTTATGGAAAACCTGTACGCAGTCCACTCAATAGAATATCGTAATTTAGAACATCATTTTTATGTGTTCGGAATTCGGGAACATGATCGTTGGTTAAGCTGGGAAGAAACCCAGTTTTATGCTAATCTACTTGATTTGGCTACAGTTCCTGTTGTTAAAATTGAACAGAAGCCGGAAAATAGAGCGCAGTTTGAAAAGGAAATGCTAATGCTGGTTAATGGTCCAGGTGCGTTTGACCCTTACGATGTTTAGGACAAATCAGAAACCACCATGGAGGGGATTGTTACCAGAAATGTTGAGGGGTACACTGTCGATGATTTTGCACAAAATGTATTTAAATATGTGCGTAAAGGGCATGTTAAAACAGATGATCATTGGACAAGAAAGTGGAAACGTGCATCCTTAATAAATGAAGGAGGTGGTTATGTGGACTATTAGTGAAAACAAACAATGGGCTGATCTCGAAAGTCGATTTGATTGGGTGAGACATATGAAAGAGGTCCCACAAGATCCTCGTTATCATGCAGAGGGCGATGTAGCAATACATACGCAAATGGTATTGAAAGCTTTGCAAAACGAACCGGCTTTTCAGCAGCTATCGGCACAAAATCAGGAGATTTTATGGGCTGCGGCTTTGTTGCATGATGTAGAGAAATACACCACTACAGTTCATGAAACTGATGGGAGCATTACCTCAAATGGACATGCGCGCAAAGGAGCGCAGTTTGCCAGGCAGCTGCTGTACTTTAATGAACCTGCACCTTTTGCTATTCGTGAACAAATTGTGGGTTTAATCAGGTATCATGGCTTGCCTATCTGGTTATTCGAAAAACCAAACCCTTTAAAAGCTTTAGTAAAAGCAAGTTTGGAAGTTAATTTGGAATGGCTGTGCTTGTTGGCAAAGGCCGATATGTTAGGCCGTATTTGCAACGATCAGGAAGAGATGTTGTATCGCGTCGCTTGTTTTGAAGAGTACTGCAAAGAAAATCAATGTTGGGGTAATGCGAGACGGTTTGAATCAGAGCAGGCACAAATGTACTATATGCAAAATGAGGATGCCTATCTGGATTATATTCCGTTTGAAGCGCAGGGAGCAGAAGTTATTCTGATGTGTGGTTTGCCGGGTGCAGGAAAGGATAGTTATGTTAAAGCGCATTATAATGATTGGCCAATCATTTCGTTGGATGGTATTCGTAATGAAAGGAGGATACTGCCAACGGATAAAGCGGGTAATGGACGGGTGATACAGGAGGCAAAAGAACGAGCAAGGGTTTTCTTAAGAAAACAACAATCTTTTGTGTGGAATGCCACGAATACAACCAGTCAGATGCGTATGCAGTTGATCGATCTGTTCCTAACTTATAATGCAAAAATAAATATTGTGTATATCGAGGTGCCATATCATAGTTTGCACAACCAGAATAAAAATAGAGAGGATGTGGTGCCAGCGGGAGTGTTAGATAAATTGGTTCGTAAACTAGAGGTACCTGCATTATGGGAGGCACATAAAGTGGTTTATCAAATCAGATAATAAGGTTGTAACACCTATTTAACCAAATCATTGATTAAGCATAAATTATATAGGAAATGGTTCGGGAGACGCCTTCGGACCTACCTTAAAAAAGCCACTTTTCGTTAAGAAAAGTGGCTTTTTTAAGGTAGGTTGTCTTATACAAGTATTTTGGAATTGACTAGCCCTTTTCTTTCCATACCAGAGGTTGAATTCCTATAATTAAGTTTTCTTTGTCAAATACGACCTTTATGACTTCTTTAGGCTGTTCAGGAGCATCATCATATGCATATTGAATGGTTAGATAATTGCTACCGTTGATGAGTTGCAGTATTTCCTCGATCAGAGATTTTTGTCAAAAATGGATACTTTAAAAATTAAATTAGTAATCTTAGTAAAATAAAACCTGATCCCATGAGGATCAGCCCGAACCACAATTATTTAAACTCTTACAAAAACCTTACAACATTTATGGCAACTGGAGATCCAGTAGTTTTAAACGGCCCATTGTTCAACCAGATGATACCATAGTGCTTTTTTCTGATGAATAACAAATACAGCAGATGACTGTCTCTTTGTTATCAAATCATCTGTAAATTGAGCTTCTGTAAATTGAACAAGGACATGGTGCGATGTGCTATAACCTTTTAAATCGCTTACTTGTATTTTTCTTGTCGGGAACTGGCCATAAACAGATGTTAACCATGTTAAAAAAGTCTGATAATTGATTTCGTTTCCATCTCCGGTTATCATAGCAAAGGACGAATCGAATGAGGTTGAAATGCGCTGATATAAAGTATCTTTGCCCGATGCAGTGCCATTGAACCAAATTTCAATATTTTTGCAAAATTCCTTTACTTGTTGTTTTGCAATAGTTACGTTTAAACTGTCTGGAGTTTTCATATTATAATAGGCTTAAATTGTTTTTTATGGATTACTTTATAGAAAGCTATACTCATTAGCTGAACGATTCCAATGGTTCCTAAAGCTATTGCAAAAGCGGAAGAATAACCGATTACTTCACTGAGGCTAAAGAATATCGTGCCTATTATGGCTCCTCCCAATACACCACCTATTTGCATGATGGTACTGACTATACCGGAGGCCTGGCCAGCTTGATTGAGGGATATGGTTTGAATACTCTGTTTCATCATCACGGGCATTATTAATCCATGACCGAGGCCCGCAAATAAAAATAAGATATGCGTAATTGCATGTGGCTTTTCTGACCAATAGAATAATACTCCCAATACTATAAAAGAAACGAATAGTAAACCCAGTGCTGATTTGATCCAAAAAGAATTGTTTTTAAGTACTCTGGCAAAAAGTAAAGGGCCCAGAAAGAATCCGATTCCATATGGTACTATTGCAATCCCGGATGCGAGTACCCCCCAGGTTAGATGTGATTGCAGGTAATAGGGGTAGCATATAAAAAGACCTGAGGTGAAATTGTAAAATAGGATAATCGGCAGGTTGTAAGCAAATGTTTTGTTTTTGAACAAACGCAAGGAAATCAATACAGGTTGGTTGCGCTTTTCTCTATCTTGTTCATACTTAACAAATAAACCGAGTAAGATAAAACTGAATAGAATAACTGTAAAGATCCACCAGGCCCAGTTAAAGGTTCTGCCGTAGATAAGTGGGGTAATAAAGGACAGAAGACTACTGATAATCAGGAGTACACCTATGTAATCAAGTTTTTGTTTTTGTACTGGTTCTTTAGGCATTGTGCCATAAATACCATATAGACAAACACCTGCTACAGGGATATTGACCAAAAATATAAGTTCCCAACTTAATCCCCAGAGGTTTAAGTCTAGTAATATTCCCCCAAATAGTTGACCAATAATTGCCGCTAATCCAAATACAGCACCAAATATTCCGAGCGCTTTTGGTCTTTCTGCATCATTAAATAAAATTTTGATTGAAGCTAAAACCTGAGGGCCCAATAAAGAAGCACCAATCCCTTGTATAAACCGGGAAAATATAAGCCCATTGATAGAAGGAGAAACTGCGCAGGCTAAAGAAGAAAATAAAAAGATCCACAAGCCCAGCGTAAATATTTTTCTTCGGCCGTAGATATCACCTAATTTTCCACTGCAAACGACAAGAGCAGCATAGGTCAAGCCATAGATTGCAATTACCATTTGAAGTTGGTTTTCTGTAGCTTGAAAAGAGGATTTTATTGCTGGCAAAGCCATATTGACAATAAAATAATCCAGTGGGGATAAAAATGCACCGATTACCAAATAGCGTAGTATAAGCCATCTGTTTTTATATTCGTTCATGAATTTGTTTTTTTATTTCTTTGCAAAGAAAATAGAGTAGATACAAATTAAATTGTATTTTAAAAGGTTTTTATTGTGTACACTTTATGGGTAAAAATGGAATTGATCCTATTGTAGTCAAACAAATTACGCTGGATAAAGAGTCACTTGTAATACGGTCAAAAAATGAGTTGACTATTGTCTATGTTCTCCAGGGCAAAGGAATTGCATGGTTTGATTCACAACAAGTACCTTTTAAAAAAGGAAGGTTATTTATGATTCCCTTTGACATGAAGTACGTATTTCAAGGGGATACAAGCGATTTACTGGTTATAGAATGTCCACAAACATTTGTAACGCAAATACGCTTAGAGGCTGATCGTCTTGAAACGTGTGATAACATCAATAAACTCACTTATATAACAAATAATTATCACACAAAGACCGGATGTGTTTTTTATGTCAAAGAAGATGGAATACTGGCGGAACAGTTATTGAAAACAGTTGAGCGGGAACATGTTAATCACACCCGGGACTATCTGATTACCAGACAGTGTATTGCTATTTTATTAAATCTTGTTGCGCGTAATCTCATACAGGCAGATTATGATGAGACCGGGAAGGGTAAAAAGGGACAAGATGTGATGAAAATCATTACCTATATCCAAAAGAATATTGGAAACAAATCAATACTTTCTATTGAAGCATTGGCTATGGAGTTTAAAATGGCCAAAAATTATATCGGGGAATATTTTAAAAAACAAACAGGCGTATCTATTCAGGATTATATTTTAGATTATAGGCTAAAACTAGTAGAAATTCGATTAAAACACAGTACAATGCGATTAAAGGAAATTGCCTTTGAACTGGACTTTAACGACGAAAGCCACTTGTCTAAACTCTTTAAAAAACACAAACAAATAACTCCTTATCAATATAGAGTACTACATCGAACCTTTTAGCATGGATTGGTTTAGGATGTACAGGAATTGACCTCCGTCGTTTTTCGACTAGGAGAACAGCTTTTTTGATTTTGACTTAAACGATTTCAGTCCTTAATTTCAGGAATTACTGCTGTCATATATGGAGTATATACACTCCATCCAAGTTTTTCATATAATACTTTGCCTTCTGTGGTTGCTACAAGTATTCCTTTTCTTATTCCACGATTTATAGCTAGGGCTTCAAGCGTTTTCATAACAATACTTGCAAGCCCGTTTCTTCGATGACGCAGGTTTGTTTCAATTCTGTCATAGATAGCGAAATGGCCAACAAAGACCACTCTGCCAATTGCTGCCTCCATGTGTTCAGACGTGAGTACTCTAACGATTGGGACGGGTGTATCGTCGTTTACATCAAGGACATATCCTTTTGGTAATTCTGTTTTCGATAATGTCATTGTATCATAACATTAAATTAGTAATCTTAGTAAAATAAAGCCTGGCTCCATCAGGATTAGCCCGAACCACATCATTTAAACTGCTTCTATGAAAAAGATCATTGCAATTGCTGCCTATGTTTTATTAAGCAAGAGCGTATTGGGGCAATTGCCCCGGCACGATTTACAGTTTAGCAAACTGGCAGCGCAATGGGATGAAGCCATTCCTTTGGGCAATGGAATGCTTGGGGCTTTAATTTGGCAGAAAGCAGCGCATTTAAGGTTTTCGCTCGATAGGGCCGATCTTTGGGACATGCGTCCAATGAAGGGGCTGCATCGTAAAGAGTTTAGCTATCAATGGGTAATAGATCAGGTACAGAAAAAGGATTATAAGCCCGTACAGGAGTTTTTGGATGCCCCTTATGACCACCAAGCAGCACCTTCCAAAATTCCCGGAGGGGCCTTGGAAATGGACACAAAAGATTGGGGCGGCGTCAGCGCCGTTCATTTATACCTGAAAAATGCTTTATGTGAAGTCATCTGGGAAAATGGAACTAAAATGAAAACTTTTGTTGATGCGACAAAACCGGTTGGCTGGTTTAAATTTGAAAACCTGAAAGGGGATTTTAAACCCCAGCTGATTGCACCTAAATATCAGGGAGAGGTAAAGGTTTCGGGTGATCCGGTAGGAGGCGATGACCTTTCTAGATTGGGTTACGTTCAGGGAACTATAAAACAAAGCGCAAACAGTATAACCTATCACCAGGAGGGCTGGAATGGATTTAGTTACGACATTGTGCTCCGCTGGAAAAGGACGAAGCCTACGACCATAGAAGGTGTTTGGAGCATTTTCTCAAAGTACCCCGGTCAGGACAAATCCCAAAAGGCCACCTTGATTACCCAGAATGCGATAAAAGGGAACTTTAGCAAAAGTTTTAGTGGCCATAGTTTATGGTGGAAAGGTTTTTGGGGCAAATCTGAGCTGCATGTGCCAGATCATTTATTAGAAAAACAATGGTACCTGGAGCAGTATAAATTCGGATCAGTGGCCAGAAAAGATGCCCCGCCAATTTCTTTGCAAGGGGTGTGGACTGCTGATAACGGCAGGTTACCTCCCTGGAAAGGAGATTTTCATCATGACTTAAATACGCAGCTCAGTTATTGGCCCGCATACAGCGGTAACCACCTCGACCAGGCTCTGGGATACATCAATCATTTGGAGCAAAATAAAGCCAACTACCTTCGTTACACCAAAATATATTTTAACCATAATGGCCTAGCCGTTCCGGGTGTGACCACGCTAAATGGAACAGAAATGGGTGGATGGATTCAGTATTCCCTTTCTCCAACCGTATCTTCCTGGCTGGGCCAGCATTATTACCTGCAATGGAGGTACAGTATGGATAAAGCATTTTTGAAGAGTAAAGCCTACCCATGGCTAAAGCAAACCGCCATATTTCTGGAGAACATTACAGTGCGGGATGATCAAGGCCACCGCAAGCTAAAAATAAGCTCAAGCCCGGAAATAAATGACAATGACCTTAGCGCATGGTTCTCTCAAAACACAAACTATGACCTGGCCTTAATGAAATTTACTTTTAAAACAGCAGCTGAGCTGGCAGGGGAACTCGGTTTAAAAAAAGAGGCAGCACACTGGTCGGCAATATTTAAGGAATTTGACGATTACTCGCTTACAGCTAACAAGGAGTTGATGATTTCACCTTCATTAGCTTACCAGCAGTCACACCGCCACTTTTCTCATATGATGGCCATTCATCCACTGGGTTTAATTAAATGGGAGGATGGTCCCAGGGCACAATCTATTATTAAAAATACAATTGGGCTACTCGACAGTATTGGGCCAGCTTATTGGTGTGGTTATTCCTATGCCTGGTTGGCCAATATGAAAGCAAGAGCAAAAGATGGAAACGGTGCAGCAAAAGATTTACAGATTTTTGCCCGTGCTTTCTGTTCTGTTAATAGTTTCCATTTAAATGGGGACCAGACTAAGTCGGGATTGTCCAAGTTTCAATACCGCCCTTTTACGCTTGAGGGAAATTTTGCTTTTGCAGCTGGTTTACAGGAAATGTTGTTGCAAAGCTATGCAGGTTTTATAGAAATTATGCCTGCCGTTCCAGAGAGTTGGAAGGACATTTCTTTTGAAAAATTGAGAACGGAGGGAGCCTTTTTGGTCAGTGCAAAAAAGGTGGAAGGGAAAGTTGCCGAGGTAAAGATTCGGGCTGAAAAGAGAAATACAACACGCTTAAAGCTGCCGTTTAAAGCGTATACGATAGCCTCAAATAAAGGATTCACAGTAAAAAAAGAAACAGAGGGGGTCCTGAAGTTAAGCGGCGCGCCCGGTAGCCTATTGGTCTTAAAAAGTGAAACGGTTAAATAAAATGCCTACCCCTTATAACTTATGTTTTACCAAAAAAGAAAGCCTGACTATTTATTCGAAACCAAGTTTAATTTAAGTGTTTTTGATAAGAATAAGCAGGTACAAAGCATAGAAAATGTTGGCATACTTAATATCCAATAGAATTGTAAAGAACGCTAAAATAGGGCCTGTTTGCCAGCTATAATTTCTGTAAATTATCGACAACAGGATAAGATGTGTTTTGCAACAATACTGCAAAACACATCTTAATTTTTTTCATGATCACCTCACCACAGTCGCTTCCAGCTCAACGGTAAGGCTTGCGAACAGACCTTTAACCTCCAGTAAACTGGTGGCTTGTTTTATGCCATATTTCTGCAAAAATTCCTGATACACCTCTGTGCAGGTACTAAAAAAATCTTGCACAGAAGTTGTATAGATATTCAAACGAACAATACCGGAGCACTCATATCCGGCACTGCGGATCAGTTCCTCCAGGTTATAAATCGTAAGCAGCAGTTGGGTTTTCATATCTGCTGCACTGGGTTGTCCATTTGCATCTATTGCAGCCTGCCCTGAGCAATACAGTGTGCCATTTACATTTTTAACTTCAACCGCCTGGGCTGAATTCGTGTATTCACCCCATTTCCAGGGGTCAACCGATCTTTTTTCCATTTTTTTGATTTAAGTGTTATTTATTTCCACAAACTTAAAATGCCCTGGTGACAAGGGTTTGTCACCTCAAATCCCGATTTTTTTTGAATGCACCTAACCCAATAATATATTGGAAATTAAAAATGGTGATGACATAGGGCTGTCACTGGCCACCTTAAATTTGCTCCTAATAGATTATTCATGATAAGAAATACCAGAAGCAAGAACCCTAAATATGGAAAACATAAAAAAATTTGAGCGGATAGTTCATCTGTTTTTTCTGCTTCAGTCGAGGTTTGCTTTACCGATCCAGGAACTGACAGAAAAATTTCAGGTTACCAAACGGACCATATACAGGGATCTTAGTCTGCTCGAGCGTGCAGGAGTTCCAATAGTGCACAGTTCTGGATCGGGTTATTCAATAGTTGATGGTTTCAGGCTTCCTCCGGCCAGGCTTACCCAAGCAGAAGTCAGGAGTGTAATGATCGCAGAAAAAATTATGCTCCATCATGAAACCGAATCCGTCCGGAAAAATTTTGAACGGGTCCTGACCAAAATCAAGGGCTCATTTCAAGGTCACCAGAAAAATGAAATCCTGCAACTTCAGGATAAGCTCCTCATCAATAGGAAACCAAATGAAAAAGATTATATTCCAGACATTATGGATACTTTACTCAAAAGTTCCGTAGACAAGAAGCTGACCAGAATTTTGTATAAAAATGCAAAAGACGATGTGCCCAATTTAAGGACCATAGAGCCAGTTGGTGTTTTCAATGAAAATGGCAATTGGTATCTTTTGGCCTATTGTCACTCCAGAAGGGATTACAGAAATTTCAGATTCGACAGGATACAAAAATTAGATGTTCTGGAAAAACATTTCCATAAAGACCACCCCCTGGTAAGCGAACTCAATAAGCAGCACGGTCACTCTCCGTACTATACAGAAATTGCAGTGCTTGTGGATAAGAAATATGCTCATTTTCTATCATTTGAACGGGATAATTTTGGTTATGTTAAAGAAGTCATAAATAGCGAAGGCGTATTGATGTATTTTAATTGTAGCGCCCATCCGACATCGTTTGTCAGGTGGTTTTTACGATTTATTGATGTCGGGGAAATTATAGAACCCATCCATCTTAAACAAGAGCTGCTGGTCATCGTAAAGGCAGGTATGCTCAGGAACGGTTCATCCAAAGCGCGCCCGGATTGAAGATGCCATCTGTACTGAGCAGTCAAATTGTGGAAAAGCCATTACAATTACTCCCCTAAATTTAGGAGAATAAAAACCCCTGTTTCTAAGGATTGCCAGGATGATCCGGCTCCAATAACTTTGACATCATAAACTCTATAATATGAATGACATGAAAGCAAACAAAATTAATTTTAGTCTTTTTCTGGTGGTAGCAATGGGTATTTTGGTTGCTGGCTGTAGTAAAAATAAGGATCCAAAGCCTGGGGATCAAAGTCAAATAGCAATGAAAATTACGGTAACCGCCAGCGGGGCTGATCAAACCGACCAGGTAGATTTTGGTGTTATGGCAGCAAACCACAATACCAGTCAATACAATGCTCCGGTATGGAAAATGAATGGGACAGTTCAAGGCAATCAGAACTCCATTTTACTCGATTTAAATAACTTTACAGGCAGCACGAAAACATATGTGTTTGAAACGGTTAAACCATTTGATTTTGGTGGCTTACAGATACATGTTTCAAACCTTTATGGGGGGCCAATAACAATTAGCTATAAGGCCGAAATTAATGGAAAGATTGAAACTAGTGCCGAGAATGTGGTCATTGCAGACGGACAATCTCATGATAAAAATTTCACCTATGCACCCAAATAATAAGGTGGTTTCTTTGCCGGGTCTGAGAAATAACAAAAGAGTTGTCAAATACAGACCCGGCAATGGCAAATTTTTTTCAGGATTTAATTAAATACCCATCTTTTATGATCCTGGAAAAATGTTCGCGATAGGTAATTCCAATAGGCAGCTGTGTTTTATTAATGGTAATCTTCGCTTTATTTATAACCTGAATGTGCTTTAATGAAATAATGTACGATTTGTGAATGCGGATAAAGAGGTTGGCTGGAAGCATTTTTAGGATGTCATTTAAAGGCAAAAGCGGCATCACGTTACCATTTTTAGTAAAAATTGTGATGTAGTTTCCACAACCTTCAATATAAAATATATCTTCATGGGTGATTTTGAAAAGCTGGGAACCACTTTTGATCAAAATAGAATTGTTGTCGTGTAATTGACCCATATTCATCTGCTGATTTTCTTTTTTTAAAGCCGGATAATTTTTTGCCTTATTTACAGCCCTCAAAAATCTATCATATTTTACAGGTTTTAAGAGATAATCAATGGCGTCAAACTCATAGCTTTCTACACCGTATTCGTTATAAGCAGTGGTAAATATTATTTTGGGTGTAAACGTTAATGATTTTAACAATTCAATTCCAGAAAGCCCGGGCATGCGGATATCCAGGAAAACCAGGTCTACCGGTTCATCCAAAAGAAATTCCATGGCTTTAAATGGATTCGTAAATCCCCTGATTAATTCCAGAAAGGGGGTTTTGTCAATATAACCGGTAATCAGGTCAAGTGCAAAAGGCTCATCATCAATGGCTATACATTTCATATAGGTCTTCATTAAAGGTCCAGGGTTAATTTTATATAAAAAACATCATTGCTACTGTCAATCCACAAGGAGTGCCGCTCAGGATAAAGAAGTTGCAGGCGTTCACTGGCATTTTTTAAACCTATGCCCGCAATGGATTCATCTTTCTTTATGGTAATGCTGTTCCTGGTTTCGAGCACCAGACGGTTGGCTTCCAGGTGTATTGAGATCAGGACCTCCGAATTTTTACTCCATATAATCCCATGTTTAAATACATTTTCGATAAATGGAATAAGGATCATCGGTGCGATATGATACTTTTTCCATTCCCCATGAAGCCGGTAGCTGATCTGGTCAGCAAGTTCTGGTGCAAGACGCTGGAGCTGGAGCTTGGTATAACTGTCTATATAATTAATCTCTTTCTCCAGCCAGACGCTTTCACTATTGCTTTCATACAAAACATAACGCATCAGACCAGATAATTTTTCAATAATATCTGCAGTGAAATGATCACCATTTTTAGTGGCACTGGAATAAGCTAAGTTGAGGGAATTGAAAAGAAAATGTGGGTTGATCTGACCCCGAAGGTATTTTAATTCGGCAATAAGTTTCTCTTTGATCAGGCCCTGCTTTACTTTTTCATCCTTAATCCGGTGTTTGGTCAATCCATAGCCCAATGACATAGACAGGATAAATATTTTAGTTCCCATATTTAAAACGACGTCATCCAGTAAAGGTTCTTTTTCTGAGGATAACAATGTGATGCTATAGAAATGATCAAGCACGGAATTTATGATGACGATGCTGATGTACAAAAATATCACCCATATAAAATATGCACTGTAACGTTGCACAGCGATGAACTTGGGGATAAAATATAAAGAGTTAACATAAAATAAGGTCAGGTTTAGCAGCCCGCTCCAAATCAGTACCGGATAAATGCTATCATTGGTTTTTCGGAACGGGCCCAATGTTTCGGATGCTTGCCAAAGTATGAAAAACAGACATCCCCATATCAGGGCATGCAGAAGTGGTTCTAAATATTCTTTTATTTTAAATGCCTTGTTCATTTATGCTCTAAATATAAGGGCCAGTATTTTAAGAATAATAGCTAGAGGCTTTTAATTATTCAAACGGTACAATTTTCTATTTGTATTGAATTGATCATTTAAATCCCGATTTCGAACTGCCTTTCAAGCTGTACAGATAATTGATTTTCAGGAGATGGGAAATGATATTTCTTTGCTTCAAAAAATTAAAAATTCATTTTATGAAAGCAAAAATATTAGCAATTCTCAGCCTGGTCTTTTTCGGTTTATCGGTAAATGCACAGAACAATGACACCAAACGGCTGCCTGGTTCCTGGCTAGGGGTACTGACTTTACCAGACGGTCAGGTCATTCGGATGGTGATGAATTACAAAATGGACAAGGATAAGTTTTCCGGGTCATTTGATGTGCCTGAACAGTTTGTTAAAAATGGATATATTGATTCTGTGTGGGTTGAAAAAGACAGTGTTTTCGCCGATTTTGGAACGAAGTTCGGAAAGGGTACCATGTATAAAGGGGTATTTTTACCTGGTGATTCAGTCATTGAGGGGAAATGGATACAAGGTGCAGTATTCCCGTTAAATTTTCGTCCTACTACTTACGTGTATACTCCAAAAAGTAACCTCAATCCAAAATTCGGAGGCTATAAGATCCTAAAACTCATTGAAAGCACACCGACCAAAGACCAGCAGAATACAGGTACATGCTGGAGCTTTGCGACAACCTCTTTTATTGAAACTGAGGCGATTCGTCTGGGAAAAAAGCCAGTTGTACTTTCACCAATGTTTTTTGTGGTCCCGGCTTTAATGGACAAATCAGAAAGGTACATCAGAATGCAAGGCAATTTGCTTTTTAATGAAGGGGATCTAACATTTAGTGCATTGAAAGCCTATAAAAAGTTTGGGGCAATACCAGAGGCTGTTTACTCAGGCAAAACCGATCCTTCATCCACCCATGATCATACAAAAATGGAAAACACCCTGTTGGCCAGATTAAAGGATTATGTAGAAAACGGACGTGGCCGTATCAGCCCTGATGAATATAAAAAGTCCATAGCCGACATCATTTATAAGACGATGACCAAAGCACCGGACACCTTTAACTATAACGGGAAAAAATATACGCCAAAGTTATTTGCAAAAGAAAATGTAGGAATTGATCCTGATGATTATGTTGAAGTTACGTCTTATACCCACCATCCTTTTTATTCGAAATTTGTTTTGGAAATGCCATCCAACTGGGACCATAAACTTTATTTGAACGTTCCGCTCAATGATTTGATTGCCATTATTGACCATGCTTTATTCAACAATTATTCAGTTTGTTGGGATGGGGATATCCAGGGACTTAACAATGGTTTTTGCAAACTGGGTAAGAAAGAAAATATTACCCAGCAGTCCCGTCAGGCAGCCTTCGATAATTATACGACTCAGGACGATCACAATATGCATATTGTTGGCATTGCTGCGGATCAGGATGATGGGCGTTATTATATTGTAAAAAACTCTGCTGCTTATGCAAATTGTGGCGGATATGTTTACATGTCAAAAGACTATCTGCTTTTAAGGACCATTTCAGTATTGGTTAATAAAGGGGCGCTGCCAGGGGAGGTAACAAAAAAACTAAAGGCCGGAGTGCTCTAACCTGTACCGAAGTCCGAAAATATCGCCTTATCATTGTATTGTGATGTAGTAAGTAGCAAGATCAATGGACCGAAGGTTTATAAAGCCCACCTGGCGCAATAAGGTGACCAACTGTCCCCTGTGGTAGGTAGAGTGGTTTATGATATGGGAAAATGTTTGCCAGAATTCCAGTTGACCCGTTCCGCCCCTTGGGTACCTGAATGTAACCGGTTGGAGATAATTTTCTTCAGGATAATTGTTGATGAAGTTTTGCAAACCCTGAGAGGTTTCTTTCCAGATGTCCATCAGGTCTTGTTTGGTACCTTCAAAGTGGGTAGAGAGGTAGACCGGATCAGGGACTATTGTCCAGAAATCGATCCATATTTTTTCTGCACTTGCGATATGAATTGCGGTTTGCCTGATGCTGCTGAAACTGCTGGTGATGATCTTGTTCCATTGCTGCTGGTCAATCTGATCCAGCCAACCCATAACGATCTGATTTGCCCAGCAGTTATAGGCAGCCAGGCCTGTGAAATACTTTTTGTTCATTTTTCCTTTTGTCTTTTAATTAGGTTCAAAAGTAGCCCGGCAAAAGGGCTCTGGAAGACATCAGGACGTTCAAAAAGTGTAGCTAAACGTTCAAATTGACATTTGATATTGTTTGGGTGTAAGCCCATGAACCTGTTTAAAGGATTGAATGAAACTCGACAAGTTTTCATAACCCAGTTCAAGATAAATTTCACTTGCTTTAAGTTCACCTTTTTTCAGCAGGCTGGCAGCTTTCTGCATTCGTTTTTCCAGAAGCCATTTGGAGGGGGAACTGTTATATATTTTTGCAAATCGACGTTTAAATGTAGACAGGCTCATATGACATAGAAAAGCCAGTTCTCCAACGGTAATTGTATTGGTCATGTTATTTGTCACCGTTTCCCTGATCCATAGGTCCCCATCGGCCTGATACGTGGAAGTACGAAGCCGCAGGATCTTTTCAGGATAGCAGTCATTTAAATACAGGAGCAATTCCTCCAGTTTTACTTTTTGCAGTTCAGCAGATAAAGGCAGGCCTGAAGTCATCATAAAACCAAGTGAGGCAATAAAGTTCAGCAGGAAGGCATCTTTATCAAACACCAAAAAAGGTTCGTCTTTGTCTTTTTTTATTGAGATGATAGCAGGTTTTTGATGTCGAACAAAAAAATCTGCCAGTAGGCTCTGATCAAAAAACAACAATAAACTCCTGTAACGACCGTTTTTTGCCACAATTTTCTCACTCATGAGGCAATTACCTGATGAAAGCAGGTAAAATTGATCGGGATTGATTTGCGCCCGGGACCCTGCATATTGAATGCTTTTCTGACCTTCCAACAGAAAGCTAAACAGGTTTTGCCGGAGCTGGATGGTGGAGTTTATGCTGCCCTTATCCGATTCATACAATAGGATCGATACCGGCCCTGCTGAAACATGTGCACCTGAGGAATTTAAGTTATCGGATAGTTTGGACACTTTCATAAAAAGCTGTTTAATGCACTGGTTCTTTGGATGCAGAAAACAAAGCTATGTAATTCTATTTTTTAATTAGGCCCAGCAAGGTTAGAAGGATAGAAAAAGCTTAAAGTTTTCCAGGTAGCCGGAAGCTGACCGCTGCGGCAAGCAGCATAAAAATACCTGCACTGACCAGGGCATAGATGGCCTGACCGTTAAAAATGTGTTTCACCAGAAGACCACCCAGAAAACCGTTGACCAACTGGGGCAAGGTGATGAAAAAATTAAAGAGCCCCATGTATAAACCCATTTTGTGTGCCGGGAGCGTATTGGAAAGAATGGCATAAGGGGTAGCCAGAATACTTGCCCAGGCAATTCCAACGGCAATCATCGGATAAATGAGCAGACGGACATCCTGTATCAGGTATAAAGACAACAAACCTGCGCCGGCTACAGAAAGGGAAAGGATATGGGTATTCCGCTTTCCGATTTTTTTATAAAGAAAAGGAAGAAATATGGCATATACCGCGGAAACGGCATTGTACACACCAAAGAGAATTCCTGTCCAGTTTCCTGCATTGGCGTAGGCTGGTGAAGAAGTATCATTTGAAGGCAAATGGTAAATGTGCTGGGCAATAGCGGGAGTGGTAAATACCCACATAGAAAATAAAGCGAACCAGGAAAAGAATTGTACCAGGCCTAGTTTTATCATGGTTGAAGGCATTTGCCTGAAATCTGTAAAGATAGACCAGAGCCCGGGCTTCCCGGTCTCTACTTCCCTGGGATTAAATTTTAAATGTGTTTCAGGATCGTATTCCTTTGTACTGATGACTGTCCATAAAAGCGTGATCACCAGAACAACCGCTCCGGCATAAAAGGAATAGACCACATTATCCGGAACTTTTCCCGGATCTGCAGTTTTGGAAATTTCAAAATACTCTGAAAGGATATAAGGGAGAAAGGAACCAAGGATCGCTCCTGTACCAATTAAAAAGGTTTGAATAGAAAAACCGGTCCCCCGTTGTTTTTCATTGAGGTTATCGGCAACCAGTGCCCGGAAGGGCTCCATGGCAACATTAAAGGAACAGTCCATAAGCATCAGCATACCGGCCCCAATGAGCAAAGGAGGAAATAAAGCCGTAAAAAGGGCCGCATTGGGTAAAAGCGCCAAAGAAAGGGCGGCGATCAGGGCCCCAAACAAAAAATAAGGCCTTCTGCGGCCCAGTCTTGTCCAGGTCCGGTCACTGTAATAACCAATAATGGGCTGGATCAGCATACCGCTAATGGGAGCGGCCAGCCAGAATAGGGATAAATGCTCTACATCGGCCCCAAAAGTTTGCAGAATGCGGGAGGCATTGCCTGTTTGCAAAGCAAAACCAAATTGTATGCCCAGAAAACCAAAACTCATATTCCAGATGTTTAGCAGCGAGAGATTGGGTTTTTGAAGGCCTTGGGATGAGGAGGTAATGGCTGTATTCATGGCAGGTTTTAAAGAATAGCATTAAAGAACAGTAAAGTGGCGGCAATATGTTTTTCCCAGTAAGCCCATTGATGGCCACCCTCAAACTCTTGGAACCGGTGACTGATGCACTGCCGGCGGAGTTCCTGGTGCAGCAGGCGGTTGTGTTCAATCAGCAGATCGTCTGTGCCGCAATCAAAACGAAAAGGAGGGAGATGGTCGCGGTTGGCCAGAATGGTTCTCAGAACACTTTCATCGACCGGATCATGCTGCGCATATTCAGCATATTCCTCTTCAGTAAAAAGCTTCATCTGGTCCAGGTTGGTGATGGAGGACAGTCCGGACATGCCTTTAAAACGCTGATGGTACTTTGCCCCAATCCTTAAAGCCCCAAATCCACCCATAGAGAGTCCGGCAATAAAAAAGGCTGAAGCTTCAGAAACCTGGGGAAAACATTCTGTAAGTGCCTGGGGAACATCTTCTGCAATCCATTTCTCGTAGTTCAGGGTATGGTGGGGAAGATAAGCGGAGCCATCGCCCCATAAACCATCTGATGGCATGGCCAGTATCATTGGTTTTAGTTGGGCATTTTCAATCATTTTTGCGGCCAGCAGGTGTACACCGGAGCAAAAAGGCCAGCTCCATGCACTGCCATATACACCATGGAGCAACAGGGTAACCGGTAAATCCTTCATTTGCGAGGTCCCGGGGGGAACAAATACGCAAATGTCTGCCCGGCCTTTGAGATAAGCTGTTTTTACCGTTATAAATCGTAAATGATCCCGCTCAAAGGCAGGATTGGACATTTCTATAGTCCTGAATTTTGACATAGGCTTAGAATATAATAACACCTTTTGCATTTTTACCCTGCAACATGTCCTGGAAAGCTTGCTTCAGTTCGGTCAGGGGATAGGTACGGGTAATCATTTCTTCGAGCATAAGCTGCTTGTCGCTGTAAAGGGCGATCAGTGCAGGAAAGTCAATTTGTGGTTTGCATTTGCCATAAAGAGGATTCATATAAATTTTATCCCATTCAAACAGGTTCATGTCAAAAGGGATGCTTTGTTCAATGCCACTCACTTGTATTGCCGTTCCGGCATTTCTAACCATGGCCAGTGGCGCAGCACCCAGCTCTGGCCGGGCGGTGCATTCAAAGGCATAATCAGCCCCACGGTTCTCACAAATTTCCTTAACCTGAAGGGATGCAGAAATTAATCCCTGGTCTTGTGAATTTGCCAGGATAAGATGCGTGGCCCCAAAGGTGCTGGCCATCTCCAGCCGTGCCGGATTAATATCTATGGCAATGATCTTTACTGCGCCGGATATCCTGGCGGCCTGGATCACACTCAGGCCTACACCTCCGCTGCCCAATACCACTACCGTGCTACCTGGTCTAACCCTGGCCGCATTGACTACAGATCCATAACCGGTCATCACACCACAACTCAAAATGCTGGCGGCGGGAAATGACATTTCTGCAGCGGTATTGAGTACCGCTGCTGCGGCCTTTACCAGGGTGTACTCCGAAAGGGTCCCAAGGTTAAATGACCTTTGTATTGGGACATTGTTTTGTGTAGTACCCATTGCATGGGCATGACCAGTATTTGGGCCGTGGGTGCCACCGGTAACAGGCGAATTGTTTTCACAGAGGTGTACATTGCCCTGACCGCACTGAAAACAATGCCCGCAAGACATGGCCCAGTTCAGGATCACCGGATCTCCTGTTTTAAAATCTGTTACAGCTGATCCGGCTTTGACCACAAGCCCTGCACCCTCATGTCCCAGGATCATGGTTTTTCCCCAATTCAGCGAGTCATAATCGGTATGGCACAGGCCGGCGGCTTTAATTTGTACCAGGATCTCGTCCGGGGCCGGGTCAGCCACAATGATTTCTTCAATAGAAAAATCCTGCTTTCCCCTGGTGATGGCGGCTTTACAATGTATTGGCATTTTACAGAATTAGAATGATGATCAGGACTTTCCAAACAAAAACAGAAAAGGGATATACAAGCGCCTGGCCCAGGCATATTCATTGTGTTTATCGTTTGGAAAGTATTTGTATAAAAGCTGTATGGACCTGTTGGCAGAAAGAACCTGGCGCATGCGCTGGTTATCGGGTAAAAAATCTTTATCCAGGTCAAGGCCACCACAATCCAGGTAGAGCCGGCTTCCGTTTAACCTTGAAGTGGATGCAAGGCATTTGGCCAGAATATCGCCCTCATCGAAATAAAAACCGCTCGACAGACAAGCTGCTTTGGAAAATACTTCCGGGTATAGCCAAACCATATAGAAGGAAATAAGCCCGCCCATTGAAGAACCTATGGCAGCGGTATTGGCTTTATCTTTTTTTGTACGGTAATGGCCATCAATAAAGGGTTTGAGTTCTGTGGCAATAAATTTAACATAGTTATAGCCTTCCGGGGTTCCCGAATATTCAATCCAGCGGTCCTTGGTATTGGCTATGCCAACAATAATAAACTCCTCTATTTTGTTTTTTTTCATCAGGCTATCGGCCGTTTCGTCCATATGCCATTCCTCGCCTGCACCATTGGTGTGGTCAAAAATATTCTGACCGTCATGCGCATACAGGACCGGGTATCTTTTTCCAGGAGAACTAAAATAAGAGGGCGGTAACCAGACCACGATATTCCTGGTGTTTTTCAATAAGGGGCTGCTGAAGTTATGATGGTAACGGACCGTTCCGGTAATACTCCGCTGATAAAGGTCGTTCCAGTTGCTGGGTTTGAGAACAATGGTCGTGTCCTTTTTGAGCTGTAAAGCGATTTCCTGTGGAACACCAGTGTTGTTGTAAACAGCTTCTTTATAATAAGAGCCGCGGGTAACTTTAAAATGAACAGTAGTGCCGGCAGGGAATGTATTGGACTGTTGCCAGGTGCTGTCATTGATTTTTTGCATGGAACGGCTTTTAGGATAGATCCAGTTGCCCCAGACATCCTGGTTTCCAATAACCAACAAACTGTCTTTTATAGGGGTGTTTTTAGGGGTTTTTACCTGAATGGTTAGTTTGACCTGCTGAGCGGACAAGAGGCCGGGAATCCATAAAATACAGGACAAAAAGATAAAAATGCTTTTGACGTTCATGTGTTTATACTGGTTGTTGATCAAAATAAGGTTTAAATTTTTGGAACAACAATGCAGAAGTTGGCGCAATTATGGGATATTTTATCTTTATTGCTCTTGAAACCTTAATTTAGTGTTAAAAAAAGACAATGCTTAAAGCCACGCACGAAATCCTCCAGTTTGTTACAGAACAATCTTTCCTGCTCCGGAAGTTTGGTGCCGAGGCCTTTAAGGCACCGTATCATTTTCACCAGGAATATGAACTGACTTTAATTTTAAACGGCTCGGGTAAAAGGTATATTGGAAGTCATATGGCCGACTTTAATGCCGGGGACCTGGTGATTGTCGGGGCAAATCTTCCGCACTGCTGGAAACTGGTGCCGGAAAAACAGCCAGATGCCCAGGCAGTGGTGATCCAGTTCACAGCCGATTTTTTGGGGACTTCTTTTTTTGAAAAACCGGAACTGGTCCTGATCCGGGAACTGCTGGAAAAAAGTGCTTCGGGAATCAGTTTTTCGCTATTGGATTATCAAAATACTTTTTCTGCGCTGGTTGAAATGGAACATCAGGATAGCTTTAAGAAACTGATCACTTTTATTGAAATTCTGCAAAAGCTGGCCGCCTCAGGTCATTTTACTTTATTGGACAAGCAGCCCGGGCCGGTCGTCCACGATCTAAGCGATCAAAAACGGATTAATCCGGTACTGGCTTATCTGGTCGAAAATTTCAGAAAAGAGGTGAGCCTGACGGCAGCAGCGTCTTTAACCAATATGACAACCAATGCTTTTTGTAAATATTTTAAAAGAGTGACAAGAAAGACTTTTATGGAAATGGTGATACAGTACCGGTTGAACTATGCGACCCAGCAGTTGGTACAAACGGATAATCCGGTTACAGATATCGCTTTTGAAAGCGGTTTCAGTGATGTTTCCCATTTTTATAAAACTTTTAAATCGAAAATGGGGCTGAGCCCATTAAATTACCGGAAGAAGTTTATGGTAGAGCTTTAATTTGCATGATTTAATCTGTGTTTTGTTGATATGGATAAAATACACCATTTTTTAACCAACATGTTCATTTTTTGAGGCTTGCTGTTGCCCCTAACTTTGATTTAACCAAGTTATAAATTATGGAAGCAAAGGAAATTCAGTTACCAGATCTCAGCAGTTTTAAAACAATTTCAGCCGAACAAATCGAAGCGTTCAAAGAAAATGGCCATACCCTGATCAAAGGGGTAATTTCACCTCAGGAAGCTGCGGTTTATGGAAAAGTCATTAGCCAGGCTGCAGATAAATACAATATGGAAAAACGGAAACTCGAAGACCGGGATACCTATGGGAAAGCATTTTTACAGATCATGAATTTGTGGAGGGGAGACCAAAAGGTAAAGCAGTTTGTGCTGGCCAAACGTTTTGCAAAAATTGCAGCCGACCTTTTGGGAGTGGACAATGTACGTCTTTACCATGACCAGGCGCTGTTTAAAGAACCAGGTGGCGGACCGACTCCCTGGCACCAGGATCAGAATTACTGGCCACTGGATACCAACAAAACCATAACCATGTGGATGCCACTGGTAGACATTCCAAATCCCGAAATGGGGATGCTGACTTTTGCCTCCGGCTCCCATAAAAAAGACAATGTATTTGACTTTATTATTTCCGATGAATCTGAAAATGCCTTTGAGGACTATGTTCAGGAAAATGGCTTCAAAATTTCCAGGGCCGATTCAATGAAAGCAGGGGACGCCACTTTTCATCGCGGATATACCATTCATAATGCACCGGGCAACAGTTCGGATAAAATGAGGGAGGTGATGACCATCATTTATTTTGCCGATGGGGCGAAAGTGACCGAACCACAACATAAATGGCAGGAAAATGACCGTCAGCAATGGCTGATGGGAAAAGCACCGGGAACAGCGGCAGACTCCGAGCTGAACCCTGTTTTATTATAAAGAACCACACACCTATACCAGGGGAGGTTGTTTTAGGACAATGTCCCCTTTAACTAACCAAATATGAAGTTATCAACACCTGTAAGCGGTCTGGCACTGGCTTTCATCTTTTTTATTCAGGGTGCTTTTGCCCAGAGGGGTCCTAATGATGAAGTCATTTATCATGTTTTTCAGCGCAGTTTTTATGATGCTAACGGCGATGGGCATGGTGACCTGAAAGGACTTGAACAAAAACTCGGCTACCTTCAGGACCTGGGCGTGACTTCTATTTTGCTCACCCCGCTTTATGAATCCTTTTATTACCATAACTATTACGCCACAAGCTTTGACCGCATTGACCCGCGTTACGGGACCATGAAAGATTACCTGAGCCTGGTGCGGTCCATTCATAAAAGAGGGATGAAAATCTATATGGATATGGAAACCCAGTACGTGACCCAGGACCATCTCTGGTATAAAGACTCTTTTAAAAATCCTTCTTCTAAATATTCAGATTATATTCTCTATGAAGATGCAGCACAAACCAGGCCCTCCACGATTGTTTTTAACCTGAGGGATTTAAAAGGTTATGATGGTACGCTCAGAAAGATCACTACGGTTAACCTTCATAACCAACAGGTGAAAGATTACAATGCGAAATTATTTAAACATTGGCTGGACCCTAATGGAGATGGCAAATTTGAAGATGGGGTGGATGGCTTTCGCCTGGACCATATGATGGATGAGCTGGACCATAAAGCGGCCCTTAAAGACCTTTTTAAAAGTTTTTGGGTGCCCTTAATTGAGCAGCTCAAATCTATAAACCCGAAAATCAGCATTATGGCCGAACAGGCAGACTGGGGTTCTTATGGGATTGACTATCTGGAAAAAGGAGGGGTAGACCGTGTATTTGCTTTCAGGATCCAGCAGGCCATTCGAAGTTTTGATAAAAATAAGATCGCTGCCTATGCCGACACCACTTTTGCCCGTACCCCAAAGGGGAAACAACAAATTGTTTTTATAGAAAATCACGACATACCGCGATTTGCAACTGCCGTAAAACGTGACCCCGGAAAAGAGAAGGTCGGTGCAGCATTAAACCTGCTCATTGGCGGTATCCCTTCCATCTATTATGGTCAGGAGATCGGGATGCTGGGCGACAGTTTCTTTGGTAAATATGGGGGCATTACAGATGCAAACGAAATTCCTTACCGTGAAGCTTTCGAATGGTACAAAGAGGCGACGGGAAAAGGCATGGCCTTCTGGTATAAAAACAGCGGGCCCTGGTGGGACAGCAGTTCCGTAAAAAGCAATGACGGGATTTCCTATCAGGAGCAGAAAAATGATCCCGCTTCTTTATGGAATTTTTACAGATCACTGATCAGCCTGAGAAAAGACCATCCTGCAATGATTAATGGCGCCTACCGTACCCTGCAAAATTCTACCCAGCAGGTGTATACCTTTGGCCGGGATACAGAAACTGAACAGGTGATTGTCGCTGTAAATTTATCGGCAGCAGAGCAGGCCGCAGAAGTTACAGTTCCCTGGCCCGCCGGCAAGATAACCAGTGTGTTTGGGGCCTCAAAATACACCTTTGCTGACCAGAAGATACAAGCCCGTTTAGGGCCTTATGCCGTACAAGTATGGAAATTGAATAAATAAACCAACCAAATATCAACCAGATTTTTTAACCAAAACCAATTGTATGAACCTATTATACCTGTTGAAAAGAACGGGGGTACTGATGCTGCTTGTTTGTTCGGCATTAGGCATTTCCGCCCAGACCGGACAGCTGTCCGGCAGGGTTCTTGATGAAACCGGGCAGCCCTTGCCCGGAGCTTCAGTTGTTGTCAAAGAAACAAACGGGGGTACCTCTACCGACGGAAATGGTTATTACAGGTTAACCGGGCTCAGTCAGGGAAACTATACAGTCAGGGTCAGTTTTATCGGTTATCAGCCTTTAGACCAAACTGTAAGTTTAACCGCCGGAGGTGTTTCCCTGAATTTTAAGCTGGTTCCCGATGCAAAGTATTTAAATGAAGTGGTGGTGATCGGCTATGGGAGTGTAGAAAAGAAAAACCTTACCGGGGCTGTAACTACGGTAAATGCCAAAGATTTCCAAAAAGGGGCCATTACCAGTCCCGATCAGTTACTGGCCGGAAAGGTCGCAGGCTTATCCATTACGCCAAACGGAGGCAATCCAGGGTCTGGAAGCACCATCCGCATCCGGGGCGGTGCTTCTTTAAATGCCAGTAACAATCCGCTTATTGTCATTGATGGAAACCCCCTTAGCGGACAAACGCAAACCGCTTCCTCCAATCCGCTTACGCTGATCAACCCCAATGATATTGAAAGTTTTGTGGTGCTCAAGGATGCCAATGCTACAGCAATTTATGGATCCAGGGCCTCAAACGGAGTGATCCTGATTACCACAAAAAAAGGTGGTGGCGCGGTGCCGGTCATCAATTTCAGTAGCAATAACTCGCTTGCAACGATTGCAAGAAAAGCAGACGTGCTGTCTGCAGATGAAGTGCGGACCTATATTAATGCAAATGGCAGTGCTGCTCAGAAAGCCTTACTGGGCACGGCCAATACAGACTGGCAGAATGTGATCTTTGACAATGCTTTTAGTACCGATAACAACCTGAGCCTTGCAGGTACTTTTCAAAAAGTACCTTACCGTATTTCAGGGGGCTACCTGGACCAGAAAGGGATGTTACGGGGAGACCGTTTGAAAAGGGCAACTGCAGGCATCAGCCTTTCTCCTAAACTGTTTAATGACCATTTGAAAATCGAACTTAATTTAAAAGGGTCCTTGTCCGATACTAAATTTGCAAATACAAGCGCTATTGGAAATGCGATCGTATTTGATCCGACACAAGCCATTTATGCGGACAATGCCTATGGTGGTTATTTTGAATGGTTGACCGGGAAAAACCCAAACAACAGTGCCCCGAAAAACCCCCTGGCCTTGCTGGAGTTGAATGACAACCAGGGAAAGGCCAGCAGGAGTTTTGGGAATGTTCAAATGGATTATGCAGTTCATTTTTTAAAGGAACTGCATGTGAACCTGAACCTGGGTTATGATGTTTCCAGCGGGAGTGGAAGGACCTATGTTCCGGCTTATGCGGCTTCAAATTCAGCAACGGGCGGGCTTTACCAGCCTTATATGGGAACACAAGACAATCGTTTTGCGGAGGCTTATTTAAACTACAACAAAACCGTAAAAAGCATCAACAGTAATTTTAACGTCACTGCAGGTTATGGTTTTTACGATAATGCCTATACCAATTTTAACCTGACTTCCTATAATGCCCTTGGTGCAGTCATCAGTACCCCGGCCAGGCCTTTTGTGGTGGAAAGAAATAAACTGCTGTCGTATTATGGCCGCTTTATCTACACGCTGGCCGATCGTTACATCCTTTCGGGAACGATCCGGGCCGATGGTTCTTCCAAATTCAGCCCGGAAGGGCGCTGGGGTTATTTCCCATCGGCGGCTTTTACCTGGAAGCTTAAGGAGGAAGCTTTTCTGAAAGACAGCAAAGTGTTATCTGATCTTAAACTGAGGTTAAGCTATGGCCAGACCGGTAATAAAGATGGGATAGGTAATTATGCCTATCTGCCAACCTATTATCCTTCTGCGAACGAAGGACAGTATGAAACGGGAAATGGTTTTTCTCCGGTTTATACCCCAATGGCCTATGATAAGACCCTGAGGTGGGAGTCCACCACAACCTCTAATGTGGGGATCGACTATGGTTTTGCCGGTGGAAGAATTTACGGAAGCATTGATGCTTATTATAAAAAAACCAAAGATCTGCTGGCTACGGTAGAAATTCCGGTAGGCACCAATTTCAGCAACCAGTTGCTCACCAATGTAGGCAATATGGAAAACAAGGGGATAGAAGCAAGCCTGAACATTGCTGTATTTAAGGGCGAAAGATTCAATTGGGACCTGGGCTTTAATGTGGCCTATAACAAAAACAAGGTCACCAATTTAACCCTGAACAATAACCCTGCTTACCGCCAGGTGGCCAGAGCGATCACCGGAGGTACAGGAAATAATATAGAATACCATACTGCCGGCCTGGAACCTTATGCCTTTTTGGTCTATAAACAGGTTTATGACGCGCAGGGAAAACCAATCGAAGGCACTTATGTGGACCTGAATGGTGATGGGAAAGTGACACCGGAAGATATGTATTTCTACAAGTCCCCGGCACCAAAATATGTTTTGGGTTTCAGTACCGCTGTAAACTACAAAAAATGGACACTCAGTACGGTTCTGCGGTCCAATATAGGAAATTATGTCTATGATAATGTGTCTTCCAATTTTGGTGTGGGCAGAAGCATCCTGAATACGGCAGGAACAGTAAACAACGTGTTGAGGGACTTCTTTAACACCGGTTTTGCTGCCAGCCAGTTCAGCAGCGATTATTATGTGAAAAATGCATCATTTCTCAAAATGGACAATCTGGGACTTGTTTACAATGTTGGCCGGTTGTCTAAAAATGGGACAACGACTTTAAGCCTTTCGGCAAACTGTCAGAACGTATTTGTACTGACCAAATATAAGGGTATAGATCCGGAGGTTTCTACCGGAATAGACTATATGCTTTATCCCCGTCCGAGGACCTATACATTGGGCGCAAATTTTGGTTTTTAACTCAACAACTCAGAAGATGAAAACATCATACAAAATATTTACTGCAATCCTTTGTACGGTTTTAACGGTATTGGTTTCCTGCAAAAAAGATGCACTGAATGTAAACCCAACCAACGACCTGACCGCCGATCAGGTATACAGTTCCCCGGCAGGGTATAAACAGGCGTTCCTGAAAATTTACGCCAGCTTTGCACTAACGGGTGGAACAGGGCCGACCAGTGGAGATCTGGCAGGCATAGATCCCGGACAATCGGATTTTTTACGTCTGTTCTGGAACTTACAGGAACTGAGCTCTGATGAGGCCATCTGCAACTGGAACGATCCGGGCGTCTATGATACCGATTACAGTATGCCAGGCTCAGACAACATTATGATCAAAGGATTATATACCCGGAGCATTTATCAGATTACCGTGGCTAATGAATTTTTAAGAGAAAGCACCCCCGACAAACTGAGCCGTAGGGGCATTACCGGTAGCGATGCTGCTGCAGTTACCCGTTACAGGGCAGAAGCCAGGTTCCTGCGGGCCTATCAGTATTGGGTATTGCTGGATCTTTTTGGTAACCCACCCTTTGTCACCGAACAGGATGAAATAGGAAAAACCTCTCCTAAGCAAATCAAAAGGGCCGATCTGTTTAAATACATAGAATCCGAACTCAAGGCGATTGACGGTGATCTGGCCAGTCCAAGGACAGGTGACTATGGAAGGGCAGATAAGGCAGCAGCCTGGACCATACTGGCCCGTTTGTACCTGAATGCAGAAGTTTACCTTGGACCTGGAAATGCCCGGTATACAGATGCGGTTACTTATGCCGCTCAAGTGATCAATGCGGGTTATGGACTTGCACAGAATTATAAAAACCTGTTCCTGACCGACAATAAAAATACCAGTGCCAATGAGATGATACTGACCATTAATTACGATGGTTTCTATACCCAGAATTATGGAGGGACCACATTTCTGGTCAATTCTATGGTGAACCCCGCGGAGGTAGACCTGGCTTCATTCGGCATCCCAAATGGCGGCTGGTGGGGCAACCGGAGCAAATCGACCTTACCCGCCCTGTTTGGAGATTATAGTGGTAAAACCGATAAAAGGGCATTGTTTTTTGGTGCCAAAACGGCCAATGACGATGTTGGAACATTCACTGACGGCTTAAGGGTTTTCAAATACAGAAATGTGAGTTCCACTGGGGCAGCAGGCGGTTCACAGAACGGGATCTTTTGTTCCCTGGACTTTCCTTTACTTCGTTTGGCAGACGTTTATTTGATGTATGCCGAAGCAGTGCTGCGTGGTGGGGCAGGCGGAAGTACCGGACAGGCGCTGGGTTATTTTAATGCACTTCGCCAGCGTGCTTATGGCAACAGTTCAGCAAACCTGGGCAGCATTACTTTAAACGACATCCTGAATGAACGTGCCAGGGAATTGTACTTTGAAGGATACCGCCGGACAGACCTGATCCGCTTTGGAAAATATACCGATGCTTCCTATTTATGGCCATGGAAGGGTGGGGTCAAGGGAGGTAAGGGGCTTGAGTCATTCAGGACCTTATTTCCGCTGCCAGCCTCTGATGTAATTGCCAATACAAATCTGACACAAAATACAGGTTATTAATACATAAGATATGAAACCTTTGCTGATAAAATCCATGGCTTTGGGCCTGCTGCTCCTTAGCCTTTGGTCTTGTAAAAAAGATGAAAATAAAACCATCGCTACTGCCGGAACACCTGGAAGCTTAAAAGCTTCTGTGAGCTCGCTGGTACTGGATAAATCTATGCTGACAAGTCCGGTCATTACATTTTCTATGGGAGCACCAGATTTTGGTTACCAGGCCGGTTTAACCACCGTATTGCAGTTTGACCGCAAAGGTGCTGGTTTTTCTGCACCCAAAGAGGTTACCGTAGACGCTCCGGCAGCCGTGAAGGCATTCAATGGCCTGGATTTTAATAACCTGCTGCTTTCGCTAAACCTGAGCTCCCAAAGTGCAAGTGACATAGAAGTCCGTATGAAATCTTCCATTTCTAAAGACAAGCCGGCAGTATACAGCAATACGGTGGTGCTGAATGTGAAACCATTTCCCTTAACTGCCTGGATCTATGTACCCGGCGCTTATCAGGGCTGGAACATTCTGACTGCCGACAGCCTGATTTCTGAAACCGGCAACGGAATTTATTCGGGGGTAATTGCTTTTACAGCCGGCAATCTGGAATTTAAACTTACCCCGGCAAAAAAATGGGACGTTTCTTACGGAGATGGAAAAAACGGGACATTGAGTTTAACCGGAGGGAATTTAAATGCCTTAACTGCGGGCGCTAAACAACTCAATGTCGATTTAAATGCCAAAACCTGGAGCATTACACCTCTGGTTTGGTCAGTGATTGGTGATGCCACCCCGGGGAACTGGTTTGGAGATACCGATCTGAAGTATATTAATGATGGGAAAGGCATCTGGAGGGCAACTGTAAACCTGGTGCCCGGTCAGTTGAAATTTAGAAAAAATTACGATTGGGGAACAAATTATGGAGGTACTGCTGGTAAGTTGGCTTTAAACGGTGCAAATATTTCTGTTACAGCAGCAGGAAGTTATACCATCACTTTTGATTTGACCAACAATGCCTATAGCCTGATAAAAAATTAAGAAGCGACTTGATGAAGAATTATATTAAAGCCGATCCCTGGAACATTATAGAAGAAGGATTTAATCCTCAGCTGAACAAAATTTCAGAAAGTATTTTTAGTCTGGGCAATGGAAGGATGGGACAGCGGGCAAATTTTGAAGAACAGTACAGTGGCCCCGCTTTGCAAGGCAATTATATAGGTGGCGTGTATTATCCCGACAAAACCCGAGTGGGCTGGTGGAAAAATGGCTACCCCAATAAAATTGACAAAGTGATCAATGCAACCAGCTGGATTGGTATAGATATAGAAATTGACGGAGAAGTTCTGGACCTTGCCCATTGTGAGGTAGAAGATTTTAAACGCATACTGAATATGCGTGAGGGCTATCTGGAACGTCGTTTTACGGCCAGATTAAAAAACGGCAAATGCATTCGTGTACAGGCCCTTCGTTTTTGCAGTATTGCAGACGATGAAATTGGGGCAATACGGTATTGTTTATGGCCCTTAAATTTCGAAGGAACATTAAAGATCACCGTTTACCTGAACGGAAATGTGTACAATCAGGACAGCAATTACGGAGAAAAATTTTGGGAACCCGGTGTTACCGAAGTTTCAGATGAAGGGATGTATTTGTTCAACCGGACAAAAAAAACCGGATTTGAAGTGTGCACAGGAAGCAATTTTTTAATACGAAAAAATGAAAAACAAATCCGGATAGACTTAGAGGATATCTGTGACCAGGATTATGTCGGACAGCGTTTTTTTGTAGAGGTAAAAAAGAACCAGCCGCTTTCCATAGATAAGATTTCAGTTCAATTGTCATCGCTGAACCATCCCGGAGGACAGCTGATGCAATGTGCCCGGCAATCCCTTGGGCAGGCAATGCATAAAGGCTTTGATCAGTTGAAGCAGGCGCAGGCGGTAGCCTGGGCAAAAAAATGGGAGGAAAGCGATATTTTAATTGAGGGAGACGCCAGTGCCCAGCAGGCCATTCGCTTTAATATTTTTCAACTGTACCAAACCTATACCGGAAAAGATGACCGCTTGAACATTGGGCCTAAAGGGTTCACCGGGGAAAAATATGCAGGTGCTACTTTTTGGGATACGGAAGCCTATTGCCTGCCTTTTTACCTGGCCACAGCTGAAAAACAGGTGAGCAGAAATTTATTGCTTTACAGGTATAAGCAATTGGATAAGGCCATAGAGAATGCAACATTACTGGGTTTTGGAGATGGGGCCGCCCTCTATCCAATGGTCACCATGGATGGGTCAGAATGTCATAATGAATGGGAGATTACCTTTGAAGAGATCCACAGGAACGGGGCCATTGCTTTTGCGATTTATAATTATGTCCGTTATACGGACGATCGTTCCTATCTGGCTGATTACGGCCTTGAAGTATTGATTGCCATTGCCCGTTTCTGGAAACAGCGGGTCAACTGGAGCGGGGCAAAGCAGCAATACGTCATGCTGGGGGTTACCGGTCCGAATGAATACGAAAATAACGTAGACAACAACTGGTACACCAGTAAAATGGCGGTGTGGTGCCTCAGGTATGCCAGGGAAGCGGCAAAGCAGGTATCCAGGGCATCGCCAGGCAAATACAAAGACCTGCTGCAAAGGGTCCATTTTAAAGAAGAAGAGTTTGAAGCCTGGGCAGCGATTTGCAGCAATATGTACCTGCCATATGAGCCTTCCATGGGAATCTTTCTGCAGCAGGATGGCTATCTGGATAAGCAACAACGGCTGGTTACCGACCTGCCTGCCCAGGACCGGCCATTAAATCAAAACTGGAGCTGGGACCGGATCCTGAGGTCTTGTTTCATTAAACAAGCCGATGTCTTACAGGGCCTGTATTACTTTGAAGAAGAATTCGATCTGGAAACCCTGAAACGGAATTTTGATTTTTATGAACCCAGAACTGTACATGAAAGCTCACTTTCCCCATGCATCCACAGCATTCTGGCCTCCAGGCTGAAAGATAAAACACGGGCCTATGAATTTTATTTGAGGACCGCGCGCTTAGACCTGGACGATTACAACAACGACACGGAAGATGGTTTGCACATTACTTCCATGGCCGGGACCTGGATGAGCATTGTGGAAGGTTTTGCCGGTATGAGGGTCATCAACGACAAACTGAACTTTGACCCGCTGTTGCCTGAGGGCTGGACATCATTTTCCTTCAGGGTACAGTACAGAGAATGTATTTTATTGTTCAAAATAGCTACAGCTGAAATCACCATTGAAAATAAAGGCCACAAAGGCATCGATCTAAAAATCAGAGAGAAAGACCGTCACATTCCCGGGAATAAAGTTGTACAGTTGGATCAGGATTAAAATCTTTATTTATATTGCAACCTTATTCACTATGATGTTGTCTACTTTGATATGTCCATGGACGAAGAAAAGAAAATTATAGTGCGGATCATCAAAGGAGATCCTAAGGCATTTTCCTTGCTGGTCGATAAATATCAGAATTTGATTTTTCACATCACCAAGGGGATTGTCCCGGAGCAAATGGATGCAGAGGATGTCTGTCAGGAGGTGTTTGTGAAAATTTATAAAAGTATAGGTACTTTTAAATATCAGTCAAAGTTGTCTACCTGGATTGCAAGAATAACCTATTTTACCGCCCTTAATTACTTAAAAAAAAGCAAAAGAAACGCTACCGAAGACTATCCCGAAGACTTTCTGGATCTGGAAACAGATCAGGATGATCCCCAGGAACTATTGATCAAAAAAAGCACTTCAGCATATATTAACACGCTCATTGGCCAGTTACCGGAAAATTATCGTGTGGTGTTGACCCTGTACCATTTGGAAGAATTTTCTATCGAGGAAATAAGTGAAACGACAGGCATGCCTGAAGGGACCGTAAAAAATTACTTGTTCCGGGCGCGCAAGCTGCTTAAGGATATAATTGCACCTCATTTAAAAAAGGATTATGAAGAAAGATGATGATTTAAGAATTCAGGAAATTCTTGACCGCAAAATGAAAGGAACGGCACATGTTCCTTTTGAAAAGGTAAACGCTGAAGACTTACAGGCCTATGAATTGCTTTACGATCAATTGGCCAAAGCGCCTACTGAACATCTTTCGATGTCCTTCAAATCAAATGTCCTCAGGCGCATCCAAGTCGAAAAGAAAAAAAACAGTGATGTGTTATTTTACTGGCTCTTGGGGGCTGTTTGCTTGATTGGTGCCGTTGTAATTGTCTCGATGTTCTTTGTTTTTAAAGAGTCCCTTGCACCGGCCTTAAGTATTGCCGATCGGTTTAAAGGCTTTATTCTCCTTGGCCTGGTTGCCATATTTGCATTCAACAGGGTCGAGAAAAAACTAAGCAACGGCTAAAGAGAACTGGCCACAAAAAGGCTGAAAAAATTAATGGGGCCATTATAGCCCCATTAATTTTGTTTAAGCATCTTGGTTGTTTTTTGAAAGGTGGTTGTTCAACAGGTAATAGAACAACAAGCCAACAGAAAGGAAAATCAGAATTACGCCATAAGGCAGCAGGGATTCATCCATATTATAGGGAATAAATTCCTGGACAATTAAGCCAAGGCCACCAAAGCCCGCCAGAAAAACCCACTTCAGGGTGTTCTGTTGTCTCTCTTTATACCCCAGGCTATCTTTTAATATGGCTTTTACCAGACTTTCATCAGTCAGTCCGGCTTCCACTATTTTCTTTTTGATTCGAAATTTTAACAATTGAACAATGGCCATTGAAGTGATCCAGGTGACCATTATGATCATTAAAAAAGGTGCAATTTTGTATAACATGGTGTAATGGTTTTTAAAAGTAGACAATTGCTTTTGGATTTAGGTTGCAATAAAATGTAAATAATTTAAATCAGTTTAAATTTTGCTCCTGCAATTTATTGGTTAGCTGTCCATGGTCAACAATCAGTTGGCCCGGTTTCTTTCTTCTTCGTTTCCCGGATTCCTGTTTTTGGATTTTAAACTGATGTTTCCAAATTTATAACTCAAAGCGATTCTAAACCCCCTTGTATCTCTGTAAGTTTTAACATTGTTTTCTACACCATTGGATTTGTAGGTCATCAAAGGTTTCTGAGCATTTAACAAATCTTCCCCGGTAATGGTAAGGGCCAGGTTTTTTTGCAGAAATAAAAATTTCATGGAAGCGTCCAGCATATTCAATGATGAAAGGTGAAAAATCTGGTAACGTCCGGGCAATTGTAAACTATAGTTCAAACCCAGGAATACCGATTTCGATGAATTGAGTGTGAAATCGTTATTGGTATAAAAATATCCATTAGCCCCGTCAATAGATTGTATAAGACTAACTTTTGATTTTACGTTCTGATAATTGATGTTAAAGCCAGTAATGCTGTTCCACCAGGACCATTTTTTAAAATTGTAATAGGTGGAAAATCCAATCTGGTAGGTATTGGCATAATTCAAAGGGGTGCTTTTTGTCCTATTTGTAGCCGCATCTACAATGGAGAGCTCCTGTCCAAAATCGGTGACCTGGGAAAAGTAAATGTTGCTAACCCAGTTTTGTTTTCTGATATAAGAAAATTCTATATTATTGATAAAGGAGGGCTTTAAAAATGGATTTCCTTCAGCATAATAATAAGGGCTTGTTTTCACCACAAAGGGGTTCAGGTAATCAAAGTCCGGTCTTCTGATTCTTCGGCTGTAATTAAGGGAATAAGAATTTTGATCATTTGGAACATAGGTGATGTATGCGGTGGGAAACAGTTTGAGGTAATTGTTTTTATGACTTTGGTCCAGGTTCCCCGAATAACCTTCAGTTTGTGTAGCTTCCATACGCAAGCCAATTTGAGTTTCCCATTGCGCATTTATTTTTTTATTGCCCGAAAAATATAAGGCTTCATTGTGTTCCTTATAGTTAAAGATGTTGGATTGATCGAGGTCCAGGACCGGGATTCCTGTCTGACGATTGTAAACAACCAGATCATTATGGGTATTGGTATAGGAAAGCTTTGCCCCAAAGCTGATGTTGGCCCAGTGACCAGGCAATGAAAAGTCTATTTTCCCTGAATAATTTTCAATTTTATTCATGTTGTTATTGCTTGATGAAAAGAATTTGTTTTCAATAACCTGTTTTTGCTGATCTAATTCATTCCCTTGAAAAAAGCGCTCATCTTTTTTTCTGTAATTGAAGTAGTCGAAATCCATAGTGATATTTTTTCCCAGGGAGTCTAAAGCAAATGAATGGTACCAGTTCAGGGAATTCATTTCAGGTTTGTTGTTTGCCCAAACATCGGAAACCACATAAGCATTAATGGTTTTTGTCGTCCTGTCAAACCGGCTTGTAAAAGGATGGTTGGTAGATTCTTTATCCGTTAAACTGCTCAGGTACCTGATGCCGCTTGTCCATTTATCGCTGAACTTGTAATCCAGTCCAAAGGATAAGCCCTGGGTCTGGCTTTTGGATTGGTTTCTGATTTCCTGGCTCCATAGTTCATCTGTATAAAAAATCTGACTGGTTGATGTAGTCAATAGCTTTTGTGTACCCTTATTGAGTGAAGCCTGTAAAGAAAGGGGACCATGATTATAATTGAACATCGTTTGCAGATTTCCTCCTGCGTACGTTTTTTGGGTATAGGTCGTACCGATACCAACATTCCATGAGTTTGCTTTAGCCGATTTCAGTTTGATGTTGATTAGCCCGTTGTTTCCCTCTGCATCATACTTTGCAGGCGGGGCGGTGATGACTTCTATACTTTTAATATTGCCCGAAGGAATAGATTTCAAAAAATCAGCGAGTTCCTGTTGTGGTATTCTTTGTAAGCGGTCATCAATCATGACCAGTACCTCGCCCTTTCCTGAAATGGAAATATGATCATTTTGAACACTTACCGTTGGCGTCGCCTTCAATGCATCCAGAGCCGTTCCGCCACTAGCCATTACCGAATTTTCAACATTAAATACCAACCTGTCTAACTTTCGTTCTATGACTCTTTTTGTACCGCTAATGGTTACCCCCTGAAGCGCTGTTGTTTCATTAACTTCTATCAAACCCAGGTCAATATTCTGATCCAAGCTAAGTTCCCGGCTGGTAAATTTTGTACCCAATTGTTCCAAAATCAAACGGTAATTTCCTTTTTCAACCTGCATAAAGAAATAACCTGTCGTGTCGCTGAGTGCTTGTCTGACGAGCAAACTGTCATTTTTGAATAAATTGGCGTACACAAATTCTATGGGAACTTTATGAGTGTTCACGATCTTGCCTTTTAATGAAAACTGCTGACCGAAAACATTGACCTGAAGTAAAACGGCAATTAATAGAGGAATAATCTGCTTCATAATTTCTGTTAAATTTTGTACAAAACTGTAGTACGGAGACCTGTTTGGCTACTTTTTTCGACGAACCCATGCGGTTGATCTACTAACCCATTTTTTTACCTTTATGCGAATAGATACTTTTGTCTAAAACCATTACAGATGTACCACAGCACATTATCCAAGCGGTCAGAACAACTTATTCACCTTATATTTTGGACATTTACAGCATATTTTGCCTGCGTGATTAATCTTTTTGAATTCAGGTTTATTGATCCTGAGTTGTTTTACCTCACTTATGTGATTGTTTTTGTGGCAACCTTTTATTTTCATTACCTGTTTATAATGAAATGGGTCTTTAAAGCATTTCAATGGAAAAGATTAGTGTTTGGTTTATTTATCTCTTACCTGGTTTTTACTTCATTAAGGTGGTTTGCAGAACAGTTTCTGACCGGGGTTTTATTGGATAAAGTCAATTACATCCATCCGACTTTTATCCGCTATTTAATCGATAACCTACAGTATAGTGTAAGGCCAATCGTGTTCAGCTCCTTTCTGTGGTTTACTATTTATTTTATCCATGTTTTAGAAGAAAACAAAAACGCAGAGATCAAATTTCTCAAAGCCCAGATCAATCCTCATTTCGTTTTTAACAGCCTGAACAATATTTATTCGATGGTTTATTTTCAATCTGAAAAAGCTTTACCTGCAATTGAAAAATTGAGTGAGGTGATGCGGTTTACAACCTATTACTCCCAAAAAGAAAAGATTAATCTAAGTGAAGAAATCAATTACATAAAGGCATACGTGGAACTGGAACAGTTCAGACATGAGGAAAGTGGTTTTGTACAAATGAACATCAAAACCGATGATGACCATGTTGAAATTCCGCCCTACACGTTATCTCCGCTGATCGAGAATGCTTTAAAACACGGGCTTGTCTCTGTACAGCATCCCATCGTTATAGACATCAGCGTTTATTCAAAACAATTGTCTTTTTTTGTGAAAAATGAAATTGGAACACAGAAAAAAGATAAGCTAGGGGGAATAGGATTGGATAACCTTAAAAAACGATTGGATATTTATTATCCAAATGCACATCAACTGAACCTGACCAATGAAAATAATCAATTCACCGCCCAGCTTCAAATTGATTTAAAACGATACCTTAATAAGCTATAAATATCAAAGGCCCTATGCTGAAAAAAAGAATAAACTGTATTATCCTGGATGATGAACCTTTTGCTGTAAAACTTATAGCGGATTATGCATCGAAAATTGCCCAGCTAAATGTTTTGTATGCGGGGAGCGATGTGTTCAAAGCCATAGAGATACTCAACAGTCAAACGGTGGATTTGATTTTTTTAGATATTCAAATGCCAGAACTGACAGGCATTGAGCTAATGCAAATGTTTAACCAAAAGCATAATTTCAT
Organism: Pedobacter nutrimenti; assembly: GCF_003208655.1. Lineage (GTDB taxonomy): Bacteria > Bacteroidota > Bacteroidia > Sphingobacteriales > Sphingobacteriaceae > Pedobacter > Pedobacter nutrimenti. The sequence goes on from NZ_QKLU01000003.1 coordinate 191,559, forward strand.
CATTACTTCCGCTTATGCCGAATATGCTCTGGATGTGTACCAGTTTCATGTGATCGACTTTCTGTTAAAACCAATTGTATTCAACCGCTTTTATCAGAGCATAGAAAAATATAATCGCTGGCAACAAACCTTCCAAAGTGCTGATACAGATGATTTTTTGTTTGTTAAGGCAGACCGGAAACATTATAAAATTGCCACAGATTCAATTTTGTATATTGAAGGACTGAAAGACTACATCCGGATCCATACCCATACCGAAAGGATCATCGTTTTGGAAAATATGAAAGACATTTTGGAAAAACTGCCTGAAAACAGGTTTGTCCGTATCCACCGTTCCTATATTATTCCCTTAAATAAAATCAAGGTCATCGAAGGAAATCAAATCCTGATGAGCAGCGGGGAATACCTGTCTATCGGGGAAACTTACCGGAAACTGATCGGAGAGTGGATCACTAAATAAAGAAGCCCTGCATTGTACATTTTCGATCTTCTACTGTGCATTAACGAACAGCATCTAAAGCTTCAATATACCTTGAATATCGATTATTGCCTATTTTTGAGTTTGGCATATCATTAGCAGGGCCAGACAAAACAACCGCGTATGCTCAGGACCAATTTAAAAATCGCGCTGCGTAACCTCTGGAAAAATAAGAGTTATACTTTGATTAATATTCTGGGCCTTTCCATTGGTATGTCCAGCTGTATCCTCATTTTTATCTTTGTTCATTACCAGCTGAGTTTTGATGGTGGTTATAAAAATGAAAGCCGGATTTACCGGGTGGTTACCGATTGGAAATACAATTCTTACGACGATTATTCTGCCGGGGTGCCCATACCCTTTACTTCAGCAGCCAGAAATGAAATTGCAGGCATAGAAAAAATTGGTGCAATAGCCAAAACAGGGAATGTTGTTCATGTGAAAGACCCCAGCGGCAAAGAAATTTTAAAAAGCAAGGAAGAGATTTACTATACAGAACCCGAGTTTTTTGAGGTATTTCAGATAGACTGGTCTTATGGTAAACCATCAGAAGCACTGAAGGAGCCTAATACTGTAGCACTATCAGAAGCTACGGCCATTAAATACTTTGGTCAGGCACAAAATGCCATTGGCAAAAGCATTATCGTTGGAAGCAAAACGGTGGTACGGGTTACCGGGATTTTTAAGGACATGCCCCAAAACAGCAGTTTCCCTTTAAAGGTTGTGCTAAGCTATAAGAGTTTTTGGGACAGAAACGGTACTTGCTGGGATTGTATCAACTCCAGCTTCTGCAGTTTTGTATTGCTTAAAGAAGGGCTGAAGGCAGCTGACCTACAACAGACGCTTGAAAAGTTCAATAAAACGCATTATACAGATCAAAAAATTGCAGGCAATCAGGTGAACAGGCTTCAGCCTTTAAGCGACATTCACTTTAACGGGCGTTATGATAATTTTGCCGATGCAACTATTAGCAAGCACCAGATTTATGGTCTTTTAATCATAGGCCTGTTTTTAATCTGTACAGCCTGTATCAATTTTATCAATTTAAATACAGCGCAGGCTGTGAACCGCTCTAAAGAAGTTGGCGTTCGTAAAGTGATGGGAAGCAAACGTAAAGAGCTGGTGCTTCAGTTTTTAACCGAAACCTTTGTTTTAGTTGTCATTGCCTTATTGTTTGCCTGTATCCTTAGCGAGCTGGCGATCCCTTCCATGCAAAACCTATTCAAGAACCAACAATCCTTTACCCTGTTCGGCCATTCCACTATTTTTCTGTTTATGGCTTTACTGGTCATATTTGTCAGTCTTTTAGCCGGTTTTTATCCGGCAATGGTCATGTCTGGTTTTAGCCCGGCCCTGGCCATTAAAAACAAAGTTTCTTTGAACAATAATGGACTCAGTCTGCGTAAAATCCTGGTCGTTGTACAGTTTGCGATTACCATTATACTGATTATTGGCACTTTGGTGATTGTTCGTCAAATGGAATACCTGCAGCAAAAACCACTGGGTTTCAGCTCAGGCGCCGTAGCTATGGTCGGAATGCCGGGCGATAGCACCAGTAAAAGCAGACGTGAGGTATTCAGGGAAAAAGTTTTACAAATCCCCGGGGTACAGATGCTCAGTTATTGTCAGTCGGCCCCATTGTCCCAGGATGTGAATTCTAATAATTTTACTTATAACGGCATAAAGAACAAGGACTTTGAAGTCCGGACTTCAAATGCAGATGAAAACTATTTTAAGCTTTTTGGCTTAAAAATTATTGCTGGCAGAATTTTTACCAAAAGCGATACGGCCAACGGTTATGTAGTTAATGAAACCTTTCTTAAAAAAGTGGGTGTGGCCAACCCGCAGGATGCCATTGGTAAAATGATCAAAGCTTCAGGGGGCAGTCTTCCCGTTGTTGGAGTGGTAAAAGATTTTAATGATAAATCTCTAAAAGAAAACATTTCAGGGCTCATTATTTCTCCGAACAGGAACCAGTACTGGAACGCAGCCATAAAACTGGAAGGAGAACAAATGCTTGCTGCGATGAAACAGATTGAAGCTGTATGGAACGTAACTTTTCCCACCAGCATTTACGATTCGAACTTTGTTGACGAAAGAATTAAAGGCTATTATGAGAGTGAGCTGATCATGGGCGTATTGTTTAAAGTCTTTGCCGGTGTCATTATTTTTATTTCCTTTATTGGTCTATTTGGTTTGATCTCATTTGTTGCTGCGCAAAGAACTAAAGAAGTTGCCATTAGAAAAGTACTGGGGGCTTCCACTTTCGAACTGGTCAAAATGCTCAACAGCTCATTTCTGATAATGGTTTTTCTGGCCAATCTGGTGGCCTGGCCATTGGCCTACCTGTTTGTTTCCAAATGGCTGTCTACTTTTGCTTACCGGATAGATTTGAGCATATGGCCTTTTGTGCTGGCCATGTGTATTTCTATGCTGATCACCTTGGTTACCGTGAGCATCAGATCGTATAAGGCGGCCAGTGCCAATACCATAGACGCACTTAAATACGAGTAATACAGGAGCTTTACCGGTGAAATAGATCCGTTCACCGGGTTTTTCTTTGTTGTTCTTGTTTGTAGTGCAAACTATATTTACATTTGAATATCAAAAGATTAAGTTTATGGATGCGATTGAAAACGAAATGAATCCTTTACAAAGCCTGAAATTAATTTCGGACGTAATTTTACGGACCAAAGAACAATTGAGAAGCTATAGTACCCTTTACCTGATTTGGGGCTGGCTCATTGCAGTAGCAAGTTTGGCTTTTTTTGCCCTGCATACTTATACGTCTTCCCCTCTTTTCTTTTTGCCCTTTCCGGTTCTTGGACTAACAGGTATCCTCCTCACTATACGTTACTATCATTCTGCAAAAGAGACTTCTGAAACTTATCTTGCGAGTTATTTAAAAAATTTATGGTTTGTGCTGGGCATTTGCTTTGTCCTAACGGTTTTCATTAGCCTTTCTCAAAAAATGCAACCATTTACCTATACCTTGCTGATCGGAGGAGTAGGGACATTGGTTTCCGGCCAAAACCTGCGTTTCAAACCATTGATCACCGGAGGCATATTATTTTTTACTTTTGCGGTCATTAGTATTTTAATTCCGGAACAATACCGTTCTCTGTTGCATGGTTTTGCAGTCATCACAGGGTATCTTGTTCCGGGATATTTGCTTAAGTACACTAAAGCCTAATTAAAATTAAATGTATAAGGATCTTGACCCTGTTTTAAATACACCCGTAAGATTAGCGATTGTTTCGGTATTGATTAAAATGAAACAGGCCGACTTTGCCTATTTAATGGAAATGACCAAAACCACCCAGGGAAACTTAAGCCACCAGATCAAAAAGTTGCATGAAGCAGAGTATATTGAAGTGGTCAAAACTTTTAAAGGCAATTATCCCCATACCATTTGCAAACTGACCGAAAAAGGTAAAAATGCATTTGAAAAATATGTGAAAGACATTAAAAAATATTTACACCTATGATCGGATCTTCCATCTACCATTCTATTCCTGCTCCCTTGAGGACCTTCTTTTTTGGCAAAAAGTATGCGTGGCTTTTTTTTGTGTTTTTTTGGTTTGTATTGCAAACTACATTAATAAGAAGAATTAAATGGAAAAGCCTCCTAATACTGATGCTTTGTGTATCGGTTAAAACTTATGGTCAAAGGACGATAAAAGGAAGTCTTACTGATGAACATCAATTGCCTGTCCCTTATGCCAATGTTTCGATTAATGGCACTTTAGATGGAACCAGTGCCGATAGTTTGGGCCATTTCAAACTGCTGACCACTACAAAAGGGAAGCAACTGTTAAAAGTCTCTGCAATTGGTTTTGAAACCCTGTATTATCCCCTGAATACAGATACAGATGCCGGCATCCTTCAGTTAAAATTAAAACAGAGCGCTGGCCAGCTGGCAGAAGTAGAAATCACTGCAGGAAATATGGATGCCAATGACAACCGGATGCTGAGCCATATCAAACCAGTTGATCTTTTATCCAATGCAAGTTCACAAGGTGATCTGATCGCTGCCCTGCAGAACTTGCCTGGTGTACAACGGAACGGAGGTGATCAGACCGGCTTGTTTGTCAGGGGAGGAGATGCCAGTGAAACCGTGGTTTTAATAGATGGTGTTACTGTACAGAACCCCTTTTTTAGCAGCGTACCAGGCGTTGGTCAACGCAGCAGGTTTAATCCTTTTCAATTAAAAGGGACCTCATTCAGTACAGGAGGTTATTCTGCAAGATACGGGCAGGCCCTTTCTTCAGTACTGGACTTGCAAACCACCGACTTACCGGAAAAGACCATGCTGTCGGCCGGGGCAAATCTGGGCGGTGTGATGTTAAGCGGAACCAGGCGCAGCGGAAACCAGGCACTTGAATTTTACGGTAATTATACCAATTACGGCCCATATTTTGCCTTATCAAACACCAACTACGATTTTTATCATGCCCCGGTGTCTACCGGAATTTCTTCCAGATGGATAGCCGCAACGGATAAAGGGTTATTTAAGATCAGTATGGGTTATAACAACAGCAGCAGTGGTACAGCAGTTCCAAATCCAAATTACATCCGTTCATTGCTGAATTTCGATCTGCGGAACAAAAACACCCTCCTGAATGCATCTTATACGTATTGGCCGGCCAGTCAGCTAAAGTTGTTTGTGGCTTTTGCCTGGAGCCACAATAAAGACCACATCAAATGGAGTGACACCACCTTTACCAGGGCCGATGATCGTAGCCAGTTGCGTGCAGAACTGAGCTGGCAGGCGGCAGCCAAGTTGAAGATCAGCACTGGAACAGAACTGGCTTATTATTCTTATGCGCAACAATTCGATGTACACGAAGGAAAGTTTAGTGAAAGCCTGGCTGCAGCATACCTGGAAACCGAATACAGACCTTTGCACTGGCTGGCCATTAAACCTGGAATAAGAACCGAATACAGCAGGCTATCGGGAAGGGGCGAGGCAGTGCCCAGATTGTCTTTAGCGGCGAAAATAAGCGCACAGAGCCAGTTGGGGGCAGCCACAGGCCTGTTTTACCAATCCGCTCCTGGCCTGTACCTGTTGCAAGGCTACCGGCCTTCAGCCCAGAAGGCGGCCCACTATCTTATCAATTATGAATGGGTGGCACGCAGCCGCTCCCTTCGTATAGAAGCCTTTTACAAGGATTACAGTCAGCTGGTCAGGGAAAGCGGAACCCTGTACCGTCCTGATCCTTATCGTTATGATCTTGGAAAGGTAGATAATTCCGGGTATGGCTTTGCCAGGGGAATTGATCTTTTTTGGCGGGATAAGTCTTCCCTGAAAAATTTAGATTACTGGATCACTTATAGCTTTATTGATACCAAAAGGTATTATCAAAACTACCCTTCAGCTGCCACTCCGGATTTTATTTCTAAACACAACCTCAACCTTATCCTGAGGTATTATCCCGAAAAGCTGCACACTGTTTTTTCCCTGGGTTATAACTATGCCAGCGGAAGACCTTATTACGATCCATTAGCCACTTCATTTTTACAGGAAAAATCTCCGGCCTATCAAAACCTGTCCTTTAAAGTAAGTTATCTGACCAATATCAAAAAGCTATTTGCCGCGTGGTATGTCAATATAGATAACCTCAGCAATTACAAAAACGTATTGGGGTACCGCTATTCAGCAGACGGGCGTTTCAAAAGTCCGTTGCGCCCTCCCCAATACAGGGCAGTTTTTGTAGGTGTATACCTGTCGATCTCTGAATTCAAAAAAGATGAACTATAAAATAAAACAACAGAAAATGAAAAAAATCACGAGCGCTGCTCTGGGAGTTATGCTTTTCTCCCTGTTTGCAGTACCCACCAAAGCACAAAACATGGAAAGCGCATTGAATGCCGCTTACAAAGACCTGCAATCGGCCACAAGTGCCCCTGCTATGCAAGAGGCCGGCAATAAGTTCGGCCTGATGGCATCCAAATGGCCAAAAGAATGGGTGGCCAATTACTATGCAGCCTATGTTAATGCCTATATGGCCATAAAAGAGCCTGATGTCAAACGTAAAGATCAGTTGTTAGACCAGGCGGACCACTATGTAAATATCCTGAACGCTATTGATGCCTCCCGCGACGAGAGCCTCGTGCTAACCGCTTATGTGGCTTTTTCCAGATTTTTGGTGGACCCGGCAAACCGCTGGAAAAAATACCTGGACATCATGAACACAAATCTTGAAAAAGCCAAAAAGGTCAATCCGGATAATCCCCGCATTTATTACCTGCAGGGGATCCCGATTTTTAACAAGCCCGTATTGTATGGCGGAGGCAAGAAAAAAGCCAGGCCGTATTTCGAAAAAGCCGAATTGCTCTTTGAGAAAAAGGGAATGGCCCCATCGGTGCTTCATCCCTATTGGGGCGAGAGGGAGAATGAAGATTATTTGTTAAAATGTGAAAACTAAAATCAGCCATTATTTACTTAAGACCAGATTGAAATGAATACAACAACACATCCAACCATCAGTTCGGTGGAAAAATACCGGGGTCCCCATCCTGGAATCACGGCCACTATATATGTCCTGTTATTTGTGGCGAGTCTTCTGTTTTTTTCTTTATTATCCAATGGATCCGCATTTCCCTCACCATTTACCGGTACCAGAAACATTCAGCAATTGCTTGCTGACTTCCCCTGGGCACTAAAAATCAATGCTTTTCTGCAATTTGGAGCGGCCATTCCATTGGGGCTGTTTACCGCTGCTGTGGTGACCAAAATTAAAACCCTGGGTGTAAATGCAGCGGGGTTGAATATTGCCTTATTCGGCGGCATAACAGCTTCGGTATGGGTAAGTATTTCCAGTCTTTTGACCTGGCTGATCTGCCAGCCTGGTATTGCAGACCAGCCCGGCACCCTGCAGGCATTTCGGTTGCTGAGCTTTGCCACAGGAGGAATAGCACATATGTTGCCTCTGGGCCTGTTAATGGCAGGGGTTTCCGTGCCATGTCTGTTGCTCAAATACTGCCCGGCATGGATTGCCTGGCTGGGTATGGTGCTGGCTGTACTTGCAGAACTTTCCATTTTCGGATTGGTATTTCAGCAGGCATTCCTGCTATTGCCTGTTGTTCGTTTCCTTTCCTATATATGGATGATCGCCATAGGCTTTGCCCTGATGAAAAACAAATAAAGATAGTTTGCATGAAAGATGTGGTCGGGTTTCAGCTGACCACATCTTTAAAATAATTTTTAGCATCGGGGCCAGGGCCCAGACTATTTTGGGAAATTGACCGTTTAAAAACAGAACTGATCTAAAGTACTTTATATGAAATATGACGCTTCCCCATGGTACCAAAGAATGATGAAAAAGTATCCGATTGTCACAGAACAGGAGTGGAAACTTCTGGATTCTATGACCAAGGTAAAGGTCATTAAAAAGGGCGATTCCTTTTTGCAATTTGGTAAGGTGGCCCGATATGCGGCATTTGTACTCTCCGGACAGTTTAAGTTTTCGATTCTGGATGAAGAGGGGAAAGAGAAAATTTTAAAATTTGGATTTGCCGATGATTTTTTGGCCAACTGTGAAAGTTATTACAATAATGCGCCCTCCAATGTCAGCATCATAGCTCTGGAAGATGCGGTGATCCGGAGGATAAACATCAAACAATTGCAGCCCCTTTACGATTTATACCTCAATCTTTCCCGTGTTAACCTGCAGATTTACCAGGAAGCTTTAGAACAGCAGTCTGAACATGAATACATCCTGTCGATGAAAAGTCCGGTAAGACGGTATCGGTTTTTACTGGACCGCAGACCTGCCATCATACAGAAAATATCCTTAACCAATATTGCCAGGTATCTGTACGTCAGCAGGGAAGCGGTGAGCAGGGCACGTTTATATCTTTTTAACCAGTCGGGTAAATTAAGTGACTGAAATCACATTTTCATTTTTTGCTGGCAAATACATTTGTGTAAAAAAGCATGAAACGAAATGTCATTTTACTACATGGACTTTTTGGTGGCCTGAGCAACTGGGAAAAGGTCATCACACATTTTCAAAATGATTTTAATATCCATATCCCGCTATTGCCCATTTACAATCAGCATAGGGAAAACATTCTCGAGTACCTGGTTTCTTTTTTGCAGCATACCATTGATTCCGGTCAAATGGAAAAGGTCATCCTGGTCGGGAATTCATTGGGTGGGCATGTAGCCATTATTTATGCACACCGCTACCCCCAGCGTGTTGAAAAGCTGGTTCTTACCGGAAGTTCGGGTTTATATGAAAATTATACGGTTGGAAGTTACATCAGGCGAAAGGATTACTTTTACCTGAAAGAGCGGATTGAATATACATTTTATGATCCGGCTGTTGCCACTGCAACGCTGATCGAGGAAGTAATGCTTACCCTGGCCGACGATCAAAAATGTATTCGCATAATCAAAACTGCACAAACGACCCAGCGAAACTATGTAACCGCGCTGCTTCCTCAAATCAGTATGCCGGTATTGCTCATTTGGGGAGCGGAAGATAAAATTACACCGCCTGATGTGGCCCGGGAATTTAAAAAGTCTTTGCCAGATTCGACCCTGGTCTTTTTGTCCCGCTGCGGACATGCCCCGATGATGGAAAGGCCCGAGGAATTTAATAAACTGCTGGAAGACTTTATCTGTTAACCCGGTTATAACTAAACTCTTCTAGTCAAACCAGAGATAAAGCATTTTTGATGCCTTCATTTGTTTTGCCAATTCTGCTACAGTTTTTGTACCCTGCTCCACAATGTCGGGGCAAAGTTTATAAACCTGGGCAGCAAATTTATCCCAGTCCTGGGGATCCTTATCAATTTTAAACTCACACCACTCGAAATCAGCACCAGATAATTTTAAATCCAGGCCCTCACTTAAAAGTTTAATGCGAGCGATTAACCGGGCATTGTCCAAGCCATAATTAATTCCATTGGTTTGCATATATACCAATGGTGTAAACTCATCGTCACATTGGAGTACCGCTATCCATGGCCCGTCGTTAACATCTTTTCCATCACAACTGAATGCCCTGTAACCCAGTGTACTGATCTTTGAATTTATCTGTTTGATCAGGGCATACTGATTTGTGCCGGATTTGACACTTACACATATGCCCGGTAAGTGTACTGACTTTTCTGCAGGTTTTTTTTGAGAAGGGTAGTTGGTATCGACAAGACCGGATTCGTGTCTTGTGAGCTGTTTCGCTTTAGCGCCTGTTTCTGATTCCAGTATTTTTATCACAGAAATGGAAATTCCTGTCTGTTGGGATAATGTCGCCAGCTGAGGTGAAGGGCCTTGTAACGGCTCACTTTGCCTCCCATCACAAGCCCAAAAGAATACAAGTAAAATTAACGGAATGAATTTTCTTAAATCAATTAAGGCCAAACCAACGCCGAGACTGTTGTTGGTCTGGAGTCTTGTATGGCTTGATCCTTTCATTTTTTATGGCTTTACAACTAGTAGTCAGTAAATTCGTGTTAAATATAATAAATTAGCCGAGCAATGAAAGAGGAACAAATACGTGAAATCCTGGAAGCACACTGGCAGGCCTCTGCAATTGGCGATCTGGATGCAGAGCATGACATTTACGATGACCAGGTCGTTTGTGATTACCCGCAGTCAGGCGAACGGATTCTGGGAAGAGAAAATCTGCAAGGCCTGAGAAGTCACCACCCAGGCAAACCTGCTGGCTTTAAGGTGAAGCGCATCGTCGGAACAGGTGATCTGTGGGTTACCGAATATACGATCACTTACCAGCAACAATCTGCTTTTACCGTCAGCATTATGGAATTTCAAAACGGGAAGGTGATCCACGAAACGCAGTATTTTGCAGACCCCTTCCAGGCACCGGCCTGGAGAAGTCAATGGGTTCAACAGACCGCGCCTTTGTAGACATATTGTAGACCGCTGAAGTTTGCGATCTGTTTTTTGGAAATGTAGTTTTGACAAAGCAATTCATACGACCATGAAATACGATTTTACGATCCCTAATTTTACCAGAATCATTCAGTCGGTGCTTGTTCCTGACCAGGACAGTGACGGGCTGGAACTGGAGCTGGGCAACACAGAAATTAACATCAAAAAGCCATACCTGGATGCCGATGGTGAGCAGATGGGCAACAGCATTTTTATCCGTGCTGATCAGGGACTGATCATTTCCATGCGCATGGAGTCTGATTTTCTGTTTACTTTTTACCGGGAAAACCCGGAAGATGGTTTTAAAAACCTGGAGGCAGGTAGCCCTGAGCACATTAAACAATTTGCATGGCAAATCTGGACCGGAATCGTTGATTATATTGAAAAAGCCGAAGAAGCGAGTGGCCAGCAAGAAGAGGATTACCTTGCTTTTGAAAAACAATTTGGGATATATGGTGTCCCGGATGATCTGAAAAAGTTGTTTGAATTTGACAAGGAGTATGGCGGGGGGACCTATGCCGAAAGCTTTGCCCTGATGGTGGTGAATAAAACAGGTTTAAAAACCTATTCGCAGGAAGAAAGCTTTCTGCGTTCATTTATAGAATTTGCAAGCGCAACAGGCGGAGGAAGTACCTATGCCATTTGGGTCATTCACGATAACCTGGAAAAATGTCCCATTGTGGTTTTTGGCGATGAAGGCGGGATACATCCGGTGGCCCAAAACATACAAGACCTGATCCGCTTGCTCAGTTATGATACGGAAATCTCTGTTGGCTGGGATTCGGTCTATTTTTATAAAAACGAGGAGTTCCAGGAGGAAGTGTCTGAAAACCAGCAGGCATTTTTGCAATGGGCCGAAACAAACTTTCAGATCCGGCAGGTGACCACAGATGAACAGGCAGAACTAATCCTGAAAACTGCCGCTGACCGTTATGCCGATAGCTTGAATGTTTTTTTAATAGGGTACGGTATTGATGTGTAATGACCGGGACAACTATGCCCCAGGCCATCACAAAGCAGTCATTGATTAAAGGGTCATTTTGTAAAGCCGTTTTCCAGGTTTTCCATTTTCGGGATCATATGGTCGGCCTCCTTGTTCAATGCATCCGCTGAAAGTGCGTTTTCTTTTGCCCAGTGGAATAAAGCCTGGTCTTTTCGGCCAGCGGCAATCTGGGCAATTCTAAAATAAGTATAAGCTAAAAAGTCTGGGGTTCGTACGGCCATTTGTACGGCCCTTTTATAATAAGCCAATGCCTCATCAGTTTTACCTTCGTTGGCTTTGATCCTTCCCAGGTAATATAAGAGCTTAAATTCCAGTCCGAAACGATCATCAGGAATGCCATTTCCAATATAAGATAAGGCCAGCTTTTCTGCTTCCTGAAATTTTTGTTCCATACGCAGTTTCTGAATAGTGGCTGTTTTTCCCAGTGCCCGGGCCTGCTCGGCAAGGTCCGGTGCCCAGTGGGGTATTTTAAACTCCGGGTCCGGGCTGACAGATTTTACTTTTCCCTTTACCGGTATCACCATTGTGGTATTGCGGGCATTGACTTCCATTTTTCTGATCACAACGGTATTGTCCATAAAAACAATCTGGAGCTCGATAGAAAGCCGGTATACCGGTCCCTGCTGTGCAATCTGTACCTGAAGCCCTTCTGGCAATTGAGTCCAGGAGCTTGTCCAGTCAGGAACGCCGGTTTGTTCACACCACTGCTTGAAAAACCAGCCAAGACTGCTTCCGTGTGCTTTCTCGATCTCTTGTACAAAGGAGGCCCAGTTTAACCGGCTTTGGGTATACTTGGTTGTAATTTGTTTCAGTGCGGCATGAAATTTTTCTTTTCCTATGGTATTGGAAAGCAGTTCCAGGACCAGAAAACCTTTACTGTCGGCGATAATGTGTTCATTGCTGCCCTTCAGATCCGTTAAGGGCTCATCAATTCCGGCAGATGCATTTTTAAGATAACCAATTCCAGACTGGTCGCTGATGTATCCGGGATAACCTGTTTTTCGATACAGGATGGCATTTTTCTGGTCAAAATGGTCCACCACCTGGAGGGAGCCATATTGGGCCAGCCCCTCAGACAGCATGGCATTTCCCTTTGTACCGGTGGATTCAATGAGGTTTCCCCACCATTGGTGAGAGACCTCATGGCCAAACAAGGCATAATTAAAACGCCTAAGCTCACTGGTGGGAATCAGGATGCCGCCCAATAAACTGGCACCCCCGATTCCGGTTTGTTCGGCAACATATTCCGGAAGTTCTATGATGGAAAAATTTGGGATGTGCAGGGCACCGAATTTCTCTGTTAAAAAGGCAATTACTTCAGAAGTGTTTGTAATGAGCTTAGGATCACATACCGTCGTTTTTAGGGTGTAGGTGTAGCAGGGAATCGTTCCACTATGATGGTTTACCTGATAATTTGCAATGTAAAGCGAAAAAATGTCAGGGCGGTCATAGGTAAACCGATAGGTTTTCATTCCGGCGGAACTTACCGTGTCCAGTTTACTGGCGGCCATGATAGCGGTGAGCACAGCCTTAGTGCTGACACTGATCTGGCCTGCCCCACGCATATAGCCCTTACTTCCGTCCTGATCGACACGGTTTACCTGTGGATACCAGGCCGATCCGTAACCACTGGCCATGCAAAAATTAGCATCCAGACTATACTGAAAGCTGGGGACACTTCCCCGGTCGTATTCATATTTGAGCTGGAGCCGGGTGCCGGCATCCAGTTTTTTAGGGAAACGGAAACGGTAAACAATGTCATTTGATGCATTTCTGAAGGTATCCAGCTTCTGGGCAATATGGAGGGCCATACCGCTAAGGTCAAGCTGGGCTTCTCCTTTACCCTTACTTAGTACAATTTCAACAGAATCACGGGATTGTTCCGTCGTTTCAAACCAAAGATCACCCTTAACCTTAAACGTTTTTTGGGGAAGATCGGCATCAACATGCAGGTTATAGTGTAAATTTTTCTGCCCATAAACTATGGTGCTGCAGATCAGCATACAGCAGGTAAAAACGTATTTGAATTTTGTGCGGAAGTCCATTACTTTTTTTGTTAAAGAGAGCAAATCCGGCACACAAAAAATTGTATGGGATAAACTTTTTAACAAGTCCTATTTACCTCTTGTTAAAGAACGGAACCTGAAAGGTGAAACCGGATAATACAGGCGGAAGGATTTGATAAAGTGTGCCGGATCTGTAAATCCTGTGGTGTAGGCAATTTCTGAAATGGGGAGGTCGGTCTCAAAAAGCAGCCGGACGCTTTTTTTTAAACGCATCTTTAAGCGGTATTCTCCAATGGTGAGGCCCTCTTTTTCCCGGAATGCACGTGCAAGATAAACCGGATGCACAAAAACCCGCCCAGAAAGCTGCTCCAGGCTGTGCTGGGTTTCCAGTTCATCTTCCAGAATTTGCCTGAGCTTTGCCAGCCAGGGCAAACGAAGGGCCACTACAGGTGGTTTCATAGAAGAAATCCAGTTGATCACATGCTCCTGGGCATTGCAGGCATCGCCGTCATTAATAAACAGGTATAACAATTTGTATAAATCGGTAAATGCACCCGCAGGGTATACTTTGGTTTTTTCCGGAATATAAGCAGCAATGTCCAGCGATTTAAGAGCATCCTGGTGAAATTCGATATTCATACAGCTTCCCCCGGGCGCAGGGAAAGAATTTGCATGGTTGTAACCCGATGGACGAAGAATAACTTCACCGGGAGCGATCCTGCGATTCATATCGCTGCTGTTCTCCAGGTAAGTTCCCCGGACCAGCATGCTCAGGTAACTGTTCTGATGATAATGCTGTTCAATGGTACTGTAAGATTGGTAATTGGTCATATTGATGCGAAAAAGCGGGCTTTCCACCTTTTTCTCCTCTGTACCAAAATATTTTCCTGTTGTCAGTGAAATTGACATGATCAATGCATAATGGGATTAGGATAAATATACAATTTTCATATTTAAGAGTTTTGAATATCTTTAGGGCTTTGTAAAAACCAAATGATCCCCGGACGCTATTACCTCTGTTAATGAAATACCTGGAAAAAATTCAAACCTTACTTCCTTTGGGTTATCTGTACCTGATTGTTTTAGGCCTTTTAAAAGAAGGTATCGAGTATTATCAGTTGGGAATCAATATTTTAAAATATTCCTCTATTACAGATATTTTAATCAGCCCGATATCAGACGTCACTTCCAATCCGGTATTGATTGTGATGATCTTTTCGTTTTTTGTGTTTTTCTACCTGGGTCAGCTTATAGTGATCAAAAACAGTCATAAAAACTGGGCAAAAAAAATATTGGGACAAAAAAGGTTTAGCCAGGACGCCAGTAAAACAGAAATACGAAAAGCGATTTTTCCATTTTTTATGTTGTTTTTTGCAGGTGAGCTGCTGATGATGTTTGTTGGATTGGGATTCGGGTCGGGCGCTAAACTAGCGCTAAGAATAAAGCAGAATAATTTTACCTGTGACTACAGGATCAATTTTAATTCGGGCAAATCTGCAGATATCCTGTTGATCAACATGACCAGTTCTTATTTCTTTTATGTGACAAAGGACGATAGAAACATCAAGATCGCCCCGGTAGGGACCATTAATAACCTCGAATTGATAGACAATAAAAAACTCAAATGAGCAATAAAAAACCAGCAGACCTTAGTGACGAAGAATTAATCAGAAACGAAAAAAGAACGAAAGTTTTGGTTGTAACTTTTGTGATCATATTGACCCTCTTGTTTGTGACAGTCATACTCCTGATCATAAAAAAGGGTTTTACCCCATTAATTGCCACTGTAATTGCTTTAGTTGCTGTATGTATAGTTTCCATGAACAATTGGAAAGAATTGAAAAAAGAGATAAAGCTCAGAAAGCTGTAAGCCTGTTTTATCTGGCACAAATTAAAACCTATAAATATCAGGATATCTTTATATCCTGATATTTATAGGTTTTAATCCATTTGGAAAATGCTTGTGGTATTTTTTTCTTTCCGATAGGCCGTAAGGCTCAGGTTTTTGTGCTTCTTGAAAAACTTATTTAAATGGCTTTCATCAGAAAAGCCAAATTCATGAACAATTTCATTGATCCTCATATCGCTAAAGCTTAAGCGGTGTTCCACCATGCGGATCCTGTAATTGGAAATAAATTGCTGCAGGGTTTCCCCGCATTGGTTTTTAAAATAACTTCCTAAATAAGTAGGGGAGATGTCGAATTTATCTGCAATGTGGGAAGCTTTCAGGTGTTGAGGGGAAAAAATATTGGACTGTATATAACTGACAATCTCCAGAATGCGTTTGTCGGAGTTTTCTTTAATGCCAGGTGGTTTTATTTTTGAAATGTTGCGCACAGCAATCACAATCAGCGCATTTACATAATGTGCCGTTAAGTCTTCATCGTACACATCTTTATATTCAATAGCATGCAAAAGACATCCAACAATCGATTTCACCAGAAATTCATCTTCTTTTTGTTTTAAGATGCAGCCCGATAGATGAGAAGCATAATACAATAAACACTCTATACAGTTTAAATTCTTAGACCTGTATTCTTTCACATAATCGCTGTTGATGCTCACCAGTAAAAATTCAGTCGGTTCGGTAATGTCAAAATTATGCTGATCATTGGGCGTCATCAACATCAGGTTGCCGGTTTTGTAGGCAATGCAATTGCCATTGACCCGTAGAAAGCCTTTTCCGGAAATGACATAAGCCATTTGGAAAAAGTTAAACTGTAAATCACTGGCTGAACATTCCGCTATCTTACGGTAAACCACCTTAAAGGACTGGTGCATATTTTCCCTTTTCATAGCGTAAAAATACATTTTTATCCTTAAAATGTACTGATATATCTTTAATGTTCGGTTTATTTTTGTCAAATAGAATTGATGTAAAAATGAACAATCAAAACGCAAGAAAAAATACCATGGCCCTGATTGCCATTTGTATGGCCACACTGATGTTTTCCCTGGAAATTTCCAGTGTACCGGTCATCCTTCCAACCCTGGAGGAAGTACTGGGGGCCAATCTGAAGGATATGCAATGGATTATGAATATCTATACCATTGGCTGTACAACGGTCCTGATGGCGGCGGGTACGCTCGCCGACCGCTATGGGCGCAAGCGGATCCTGCTCATTACCCTGGTGTTGTTTGGTATTGCTTCTTTGTTTTGTGGCCTGGCCCAAAATACGAGCCTGCTCATTATAAGCCGTTTTTTTCAGGGAGTCAGCGGTGGGGCAATGCTCATTTGCCAGATATCGGCCTTGTCCAGCCAATTTCAGGAGGGCAAAGCGCGTAGTAAAGCCTTTGGCATCTGGGGCATTATCCTAGGACTGGGACTGGGTTTCGGTCCCATTATAGGCAGTGGCATTGTAGGACTGCTGTCCTGGAAATGGGTTTTTCTGATCCATGCACCTATTGCTGCCCTGGCCGCATTTCTGGTTTATGGAAATGTTACAGAATCCAAAGACCCGGAAGCCAAAAGCCTGGATGTTTTTGGGATCATCACTTTGTCTTTAGCTGTTTTTGGCTTAACTTATTTTATTACCCAAGGCGGTGATCTGGGTTTTGGCAGCAGTACTGCAATTGCTATCCTGATGGCCGCGGTGCTTAGCTTTATTATTTTTATATGGGTCGAAAAAAAGAACAAGTACCCCATGTTCGATTTTAGCGTATTTAAAATCCGCCAGTTTTCGGGGGCTATTTTTGGTTCTGTGGGTATGAATTTTAGCTTCTGGCCATTTATCATTTACCTGCCTATTTATTTTCAGGGCTGTTTGGGCTACGATGTCATGACGGCGGGCCTTTCTTTACTGGCCTATACACTACCCACTTTAATTATCCCCCCGCTTGCCGAGCGCCTTTCCCATAGGTACCGCCCCGGAATTATAATTCCTTTGGGGCTGTTTACCATAGGACTGGGCTTTTTGGTGATGCGGTACGGAAGCCTGGTCCAGAACCCGGGCTGGCAGAGTATGCTTCCGGGCTCCATACTGGCCGGTATTGGTTTGGGCTTAACCAACACCCCGGTAACCAATACCACCACCGCTGCGGTTTCCAGCAACCGGGCCGGAATGGCATCGGGTATAGATATGAGCGCCAGGCTCATCACACTGGCCATTAACATTGCTTTGATGGGATTTATTCTGGTCGAAGGAATTGTAGCTTACTTAAAAACGGCAATGCCAGCTGGCGTGCTGCAGAACTTATCCCTGCATGCGCTGGCCGAAAAAATAGCTTCGGGAAGTTTCAGTAACCTAAAGCACAATTTCAGCCAGTTAGCGGCCACCGACCCTTCAGGGACTATGGTGCACGCGGCACTGCTGCAGGGGTTTGACTGGGTGATGTTGTATGGAGGAATCGGCGTCTGGGTTTTGGCCCTGGCAAGTTTCATCACTTTTGGAAAGGGGAAAGGGGTTTCAGGAAAATAATTCCAAACATCAAATGATTTCAGAAAGAAGTTTCCGGTAAACAAACAAAATCAGTGATAATGAATTTTGAACGAGTTTGCCTAAATCAACATTACCATCCGTACAAGACACATTAAGCCAAACACAAGATATTTTACTAATAAAGCCCTGATAAAACACTGAATATCCCTAGGGTTGGCCTACCGTTGCCGTACCGTTGGCGTAGGGTTGCTGTACCCCTGGGGTACAGCAACCCTACGCCAACCCTAGTTTAACCCTGCGGGAATTATTTAGTTTATTAGAATTTTATTAATCTTTATTGTGTAATTATTATTCAAAATATTTGTTTTTGTGTTACTTTTAAGATATGTTTGTTATTATTTATTAAAAAAGGGAGGCGTTGAACAAATGTAATGGGTTATGGCAATAGCAGAAAACGGACCTGGTGGTCGTCATAGGGGCAGAATAGGGAATATTGTTTATTATATGCTTGGGGAAACCAATGTGGCAAGGGGCGTTGGCATAACGACTAAAGCCTCAACACAAGCACAGCTTAGGCAAAAGCTAATCACCAAAATGCGCAGCGAGCTGCTGCGTGATTTGCTCGATTTTGTCAATACCGGCTTTAGTATAGAGGCCATGCAGCATTCGGACAACGGTTTTAACCGGGCTGTTAAAAATAACCCCGGCATTATTACGGGAATTTACCCCGACCTGGAAATCGCTTATGATCAGGTTTTACTGAGCAAGGGCCGCCTAAATCCGGCGCAGAACTGGAAGGTAAACCTGGTAGAGGCCGGACTGGAGTACACCTGGGACACCGATCCGCAAATGCCCTGGCCGCAGGCTACCGATCAGGTGATGCTTTTGGCTTATTTCCCTCAGCAACAAAAAGTTTTTTATACTTTGTTTGGCAACAGCAGGTTATCTGGAAGTGATTTTCTTGAAATTCCGCCAAGTTTACAAGACAAGTATATGGAAACCTACATGTCTTTCATCTCCGCAGACCGTAAACAGCTGTCTGACAGTATTTACACCGGGAGTTTTAATTCAGATAATAAGGAAAACAAACCATTAAAAAGTTGATCATGGGAATTTTAAGATCAGGGCTGGTGGGGCCCTTCCGAAAAAAAGTTGGTTCTGTGATCGGGCGCAGGCACAGGAAACAGAATGTAATTACAGCATTGCATAATACCAGTCATAAACCTTTTTCCACCGCACAACAGGATTCACAGCTTAAACTTGGTTTGCTGAATGGTTTTTTAAGTGATATTGACCAGTTGGTGAACATGGGATTTAAAGCCCTGACCAAAAATAACAGTCCTGTAAATGAGGCTTTCTCCTATAACTATAACCATGCCTTTGTTAAAAATGGTGATGCTTTTTTGATCGACTACTCTAAAATTGTATACAGCAGGGGACATATCGTTATACCGGAGCATCCCCAGGTTGTTTTCACAGCCGGTCAGATTACTTTTAGCTGGCTGCCCCAAAAACAATCGGCTTATTGTCAGTTTACCGATCTGGCGAGTTTTTTAGTGTACAATTTTTCGAAAAAGAAGTACATCATGCAATTAAATGTTACCAGTAGGTATGCGCAGCGTCATAGCATTGAAATACCACCCGATTATAGGGGTGATATACTCCATTGTTATATGAGTTTTGCATCAGCAGACGGAAAAAAGAATGGAGATAGCCTGTATGTCGGAGCAATTTAGCATAAAAAACATGTTTCCCCTTTCATTTATATTAATTTATGATTTAAAAATAACTTATGAGTATTTCCAGAAACGATCCTTTTGACCTGACGCTCTGTATGAGAGGGCTTGCCGTATTGATCACTTATATGCATTCCGATGTATATGAATACGTGTACTTTTTTACTTTTAAAAAAACAATGAAAAGCTATGCCAAGGATTTTAACAATCCCTGGGAGCAGCCCATAGAACATGGCGATTTTTTTGACGGGATTAAAGATCCTTTTGTCTGGAATGCACTTAAGGCCGAACGGAGGCTGGTAGAGGGTAAGCACGAACTGGCCTTAAGATTTGGCATAGCGGAAATTGAAGACCTTATGGATGAACAGATCACCATGCAGGCAGAAAGATTTAAGCCGTTTAGATTGGTTTTTAAACGGTCTAAGAGTTATAAAAAACTAAAAACTTATTACGAACGGACCTTATCGGCTATTATAGATAGCCTGTATTTATATGCTTGTGCCCTCACAGCCCAAAGCTATAAAATACCACTTGTATTGAAACGGCAATTCAACCTTTCCCAGCAGGAGGGACTCAGGCTGTTAAATCATGATGACCCTAATGTGCAGCTGCTGGCCAACCTAATTGATGGGTTAAGGGCAGATCTTGAGCGATTAAGCGTATTAAATAAAATCTAAACTTAACGGTAAAGGATAGTCTTAGGGAGTTCCTATAGGTTTGGGATCTGATGTGATAAACAGGGTTACAATATATAAATTACTCTTAAAATAACCATTGTACCCCTAATGTTATAAATACGCTCTTGTAATTGACTGGAACTTATTGACGAAGTCGTATAGTTTTTTGTGTTGAAAAGGTTTGTAGCTTCCAAACCCAGATCAATCCTGTTGTTAAAAAGTTTATACCTTAAATTACTGTTCATCAGAAAAAACCGGGAAGTTAGATTTTCCTGCTGTCTGTTTATGATCTGCTGGGCATTTGCTTCTATGGACAGTTGATCAGTTGGACTATAGGTTAAAGTCAGATACTGATCAAAACGGGTAGTGGTAAAGTTAAATTTCTTAAACTCCTCGTTTTTTTGGCCCCCTTCAGTATATCCGTAGGCGAGGTTGTAATTTAGTGATATGACATTTGCCAGTTTTGTATCGTAGCCAAAATTCAGGATCAGGTTATTATTAAAGTAGGGGAGTAACTGATTGTTTAAATACAGGTTTGTCTTTAACTTACTGTAATTGGCAGACAATTCTATTTTACCCTTTAGTAAAAAGAAGTATTTACTGAAATCAGTATGTACAGATAACCTGCTGGAATTGTTTTTTACAGGAACAAGAACCGTTTGTTGTATATTGTCTGATAGCAAAGTAAAAGCAATTGAACTTGCCATTATTTGACTAAAATTGATTCCAATATTACTAAAAGCTAAATCTATTGACTTTTCCAGATGATATTTTAACCCGAAACGGAGATTTTTCTTTACTTGTAAATCTGCATCGTTATTTTGCAGGGTCCGGTAATTTGTCAGTATGCTCCCCCGGTAAACACTATTCACATCCCCCATATTATTTACGTAAGAAAGGTCGGCATTGATATAATTTTCATCTCCGGTTTTTAGATTTACATTCACATACGGCCCTACAGAAAGTTGGTTTGTTTTTTTATCAATCTGGTATTCAGGTTGATTGTATCTGACCAATTGCAGCTGTAGGGGGGAACTCAGTGATAGTTGCCAGATATCTGTTTTTAAACTGTAACTGGCATTGATATAAAACTTATGACTTTGCCAGTTTAGGGCGTTTCCTGCATCATTTGGATAATTATGTCCTGCTGGGTCGGTATCAAATATTCTGATGTTGCTGTTTAACTGTTTAAATTCATTTGATATTCCTATCTGATAATTTTGTTTGACCAAAGCATCAGGGATAATAAAATTTGACGAAACATCTGAAAAGAAAACCGGGATCTTCACATTCTGGGTTAAACCGTTATACTTCGTGTTGTTGTTCATCACCTCTGGATTGATGCCCTCATCAATAAATAATCTTTGCGGATTGGAGAAGTAATTGACATTCCATTTAAGGATGATGATGTCGCTGTTTTTTAATTTCGGGATGTAACTAAAATTATTTGAAAAATCATAAGCTTGATTTGTTAACCTTTGATTAAAACCAAGCCCATTAAAATTTAGGGGACTGAGGTACTGGTCATGTTTAACATTAAAATTTAAGGTATTATTGAAAAAGACCCGGTAATCATTTTTACTGACCGAAAAACCTGTATTTATTAAATTTGTCTTTTGGGTAAGTGTCTGCCGTTCATTAAAAATAATGGTATCCCCTGGTAAATAATTGGCTACTTTACTGGTGTGGGCAAGGCTGTTTTGATCGGTAAACCCCTGGACATTAAACCTCATTTGTAAACCTTTTTTGGTGTTGACCAGGTTATTGAGGTTTATGACAGCTGATTTATTGTCATAATAGTTTTTTCTAGGCAAGTCGGGAGCACCTGTTGTTCCATTAGACGTTAAAAACTCGGGCTTCGAAAAGTGATTGCTGATCAGGGAATTGTCAGAACTTAAATCTTTAAAGTCGCTCCTGTAGTCTATGCCACTGTTATTGGTTTTAGCACTGTTTAACATTTTAAGGCGCTTATTTAATGCAATAAGGTTTAATGCCGCGTCAAATTGCGAAGGAACACCGGCACCAAGCATCCCTTCCCCGGAAAGTTTCAGGCTATTTTCATCTTTTAGCACCAAATTCATGGCTATATTATTGGTCAGTATTTTATCTTCCAGAACCTTAATTGGCTGGTGATTTTTAAGTACCTCAATGTTTTTGATGAGGTCTTTTGAAATGGATCTGGTTGCCAGCCCATATCTTCCCCCCATCAGATCATCACCGCCAATGAATAAATTGCTAATCGGCTGACCATTAAAGGAAATTTTTCCGTCATCACCAACTATCACTCCAGGAAGGTGTTTTAGCACATCACCAATACTGCGATCCTCATTCCGTGCAAAGCTGTTCACGCTATAGCTTAAGGTATCTCCCCGTTTGGTAATGGTTGGTTTATTTTTTATGTTGACCTCACTTAATTCAACAGGATCTATCTCCAGTAAAAAATCATAAATAGATTTATTTGTCTTCAATTGGATTTGCTTCTTCTTGAAACCTAAATAGGTTGCCTGCAAAAATAAAGTGGGGTCTTTGCTTAAGCTATCGGTTATCAACAGCGCATATGCTCCATTTTCGTTCGTGTAAAGGGAACGGAGGATTAAATTTTTTCCGTTTCTTAAAGAGATATTTACATTGGAAAGTAAAGTGCTGTTTAGGTCTGTAACTTTACCAGAGAGCATGCGGTTTTGGGCGGAAACCGAAATGCTTTTACCCATGAAAAACAAAAGTAATATCCAGTATTTTAGCTTTACCTTGATGCTCAAAATTGAAATTATTTGATAAAAAAAATGAATTTGCTGATGTAATAAAGGCTTATAATTCAATTGGGTTGTATATCACTTTTTTAGATTTGGCATTCTTGTCATTGCTTTCTGTTTCATATACCTTAGAGACCTTTGGCGCCCCAACAGATAATTGGGACTGCATAAATGTATCCGGATGGAGCATGTAAGCCTTTTTTGCTTTGTTGTAATCCGTAATTGTTATTTTAATCGGAGCGGAACCTATAGGTTCAACTTTTCTGGTGGCATCTGTTTCCTTGTTGATGTCTTTAAACAAAAACCGGACTTCCTTTTTGCTGTCTTCTGCTTCTAAAATTAAACCCGGTAAACCCCAAAGTTTAAATGGGCCGTTTTGAAAAGGCAAATCGGGTGCAAACCAGGCAATATAAGTTCGTCCACCATACTTTCCAACCGCTTTCTGGCAGCTAATCCCACCTATTTTTCTGGTTTCATTGCCCATTTCCCAGTTGATTTTTTCGGGTTTTGTTTCCACTAAATAATCTTTATTACCCAGTATCGCTACAATATTCAGCTGGTTCAACAGGGGCCATTGATAATAGGATTCGCTCACAATGCCACCCCCAGAGTTCACGGCAACGACCGGCTGACCGGAAACCACTCTTGCGCTGGGAAGAAGCTTGGGGACTGGTGCAAGGGACCTGTTGTAAACATCGGCGGCTATATATCTGCTGGTCGTTTTACCAACGGACAAAACCATGTCTTTTTTTACAGGGTGTTCTTTATCGTTTAAATTGTTTATATGTATAAACTGGTAAGTTACATTTAGTAAAACCGGGTCCGCCTTTTTGGTTTGAGCAATTACAAAAGATGTTAAATGAATAATCAATAACTGGGAAAGAAGTGTCTTTTTCATAGTCGTATTTCTTTTTATAGGGCGTTGATTTTTTTAAGAAAAAGAGTTTTAACCTCCGGGAAATGGAGAGGGTTTCCTTGTAACAGAATATTGTTGTCTTTATCCGTAAGCACCGCATTAAGCTCCGCACTTTCTTTGATTACCTTATTGAGGGCAATAAATTCTCCTTTTTGATCAAGAAAAAATGGATAGGGAAATTTCTTTATGGAGTTTTTTTTGATCAAATACTTGATCAGCTCAAAGCGGTCATCTGCGTTTGCGATAATGATCACAGGAACATTGTTTTTAGCGGAGGATTGTGGTATTAACTGCGCCCATTTACTGATCTTATCTATACAGGTAGGACAAGAAAAATTTATGGAAACATACAGCTTTAGTGCAGAATTTGCGATTTGAGTACTGTCAAGTACATAATTGTCAAATGGAGCATAAACCTTCAGATTTGCCGGAACGATTAGTTTTTTTTGATCTGTATTTGTTACTGTTGCTTGTTGTCTGTTGTTGTTGCAGCCAAACATTACGATAGAGAGAAATGCAAACAAAATGATAAATATCGAATAATTTTTCATGTCTAGAGGTTGAGGATGATCGTTTTGATTGCTTTGTCTTTAATGTCAAAAATATATGCCGTCTTATCATTACTTATAGCAAAACAAGAAATATATGCTGGTAAATTAAGTTTTTTGATCGCATTGCCCTCCCAGTCATACACAAAAATGGTTTTCCCATAATCCAGGTGCTCACTCATATGATTGTTTCCTGAATATAAAAGATAGATATACTTGTCAGTTACATAACCATTGACAAATGCAAAGCGTGTTTTTTCGTTTCTTTCTATGATATAAGAGCCGTTAAACTTAATGGGATTAAATTCGGGTTCATAATTTTCTGGACCTGAAATGATTTTGCTTTTAAATGTCGATAAATTAAATATCTCAATTTTATCCGTGAACCTGCAGGCAGACACCAGCTTTTCACCTTTTGGCTGCAGGAACAAAAAGCTTTCGTTTGCATTTCGCCAGGCCGCCGGGTCAATCCCCTTAGGGGCGGTGTCATATTGTCCAAAAGCTTTGATCACCTGATCAGAAGGTAGATCAATCAACTGAATTTTTGATGTTTTTTTATAATCACCATTTGCAAATATCCTGGAACTGTCTGTAAGCTGTACAGAATAAAGCAGGCTTTTAAGACCGAATTCTTTACTTCCGGAACGATCATCTGGTCTTTTAAGAACTGGCTGTGTTACTATTTTTTTGGTGGTAATGTCATGGGCCCACAATAAATTTTTATAAATACCTGTTGACATGGGACTAAGAATTTCATTTGCGTTACTGCCCACCTTAAACTGGCTGTCAAGGAGTTTTTTAGTCCGCAAGTTGTATATGAAAAAAAAATAATCTCTTACGGTCAGTTTAGTATTTCTAACAATCAAAAGGGAATCTTTAAGGAATATTTTATTGACTTTCCCGCTTGGAAAATCAATGAATTTTTGAGGAGTTGGTTTTTCTTCTTTAGCAAAGGAAGTAAATGAAGTGCTGTTCTGAGCGGATATATGGTTATTGCTACAGCTCCAAAATAGTAGAGAGCTTAACATAAACAGATAGTATTTGTTCATAAATGAGTGTAGGTTAAATTAGATCAACGAATAAGGTTAAACTAAAAAGGCTGTTTCGATGGATTGAAAACAGCCTTTAAAGTTGCCGGAAAACAACTTTATGAAGTTAAAAAGTTCTGGTTACCAGTGGTGGAGTTTAAGATTGTGGTTCATCACTAGGTGTAGGTACACTGATACCGCATGAAGCAGCAGTGGTATTATTGGCACAATTCGTTATCTCATAATTGTTTGTGCCATCTGTTGCCAGACACCGATCGCTTTCCACTCCGGTATAGCGGCATCCTGAAACAGGGACTGTCTGCTCTTTGGCGGTAGCATTGAATGAAATTGCAGCGGTTGTTGTTGCAACTGCGAATGCAGTTATCAACATAAATCTCTTGATGTTTGTAGGTTTTTTCATGATTTAGGGATTTAGTGAACTGGAATTTGACAAAAAAAAGTGACATATGCAAATTTTTTATGAACTATCTTGTTGTATATGTGTTGTTTAATTCCATAATAATAGTTTGATGTTCTTACTGCGGAGCCTGCCCGAAAATTTTTGCTTTCCATTTGGAGACTTCTTGTTTTATTGTAAATTAGTTGCCAGCTTTGGTACAAATAAGCGATTTTGTGTAACTCCCTTTTGAAATCTAATTTAATTGACTTGAAGTTAATTTTTAAGTTTGATTAAGTACTATTATTTACCTTTTCCAACATGGACGACTATACTGCATATTCGGATGCTGAATTAACAGTTTTACTCAAACTTGGAAAACAGAATGCCTATGCCGAAATATATAACCGCTATGTTTTTGCCTTGTTGAACCATGCCAACAACAAGTTGAGGAATAGGGAAGAGGCCAAAGATGTTGTCCAGGAAGTTTTTACGCAACTTTGGTCCAAACGGGGAAATTTACAGATCAGCAACCTTTCGGCTTATCTTTATACGGCTGTCCGCAATATGGTTCTCAACCAAATTGTCCATAAAGGTGTTCAGGATAAATATATGCTCAGTATGCTGCATTTTGCGCAGCAGGGAAGTGTTGTCACAGATCATCTGGTGAGGGAACATCAATTGGCCGAGCTGATCGAAAAGGAAATTGCCGCGCTTCCCCCTAAAATGAGACATGTTTTTGAACTGAACCGTAAAGAACACCTGAGCCATAAAGAAATTTCCTTAAAGCTGGATATTTCCGAGCAAACCGTAAGCAAACACATTACCAACGCCCTTAAAATATTGAGGACAAAATTGGGTGTGTATTTCTTTTTATTGTGGTTTTTCCACCGCTAAAAAAATATTTTCATTTTCTTTTACCTGTTGTGCTTCTCCAGATTGTCTTACTGTTAATTGAGGAGGTAAAATCCTTAAAAGTATGCAGGAAAAGGACATCACCGACATCATTTACAGGTACAAAACCGGAACAGCTTCAGAACAAGACAAGGCTTTTCTGGAGTCCTGGTATTTACAACATCAGGATCAGGAAGAATTCCGCTATGAGCTGGACAGCCGTTTGGAGGATGCAGAAGAAATATGGGGCAACTTGCAAAAACAAAGCAGGAAAACAAAAAGGTTTGCAGCCTGGCCGGCAGTTGCAGCAGCGGTATTTGTGGTGGTCTTCGGTGCAGCTTATCTGTTTGTGCAGCAGCGTGAGGGCCTGAATCCATTTAAGCAGATCGCAGCGCAGGATGTCGCGCCGGGTGGAAATAAAGCGATACTTACCCTGGCCGACGGAACTAAAGTTTCTTTAACGGATGCCAAAAAAGGTGAAATTGCAGATCAGGCCGGCGTTGTACTGGAAAAAGGAGAGGAAGGTCAGATTGTTTATGCTGTGCCTGCCCATGAAAAGACCTTAAAGTCTATAGAATTCAATACCATTGAAACCCCCAGGGGCGGACAATTTCAGATCCATTTGCCCGACGGGTCCAAAATCTGGCTGAATGCCGCTTCTTCCTTAAAATACCCGGTATGCTTTGAAGGCGCAAAAGAAAGAAAAGTGGAGCTTAAAGGGGAAGCGTATTTTGAAATTGCAAAGGATAAAACAAAGCCTTTTATCGTGGAGTCCCAAAGTCAATCGGTAAAAGTACTGGGAACGCATTTTAACATCAACGCCTATACGGATGAAGCTTCAGTAAAAACAACATTATTGGAAGGCAGTATCCAGGTTTCCTCGGGCCTGGTGACCCAGCAAATCAGACCTGGTCAGCAGGCCATTCTGACCAATCAGCATTTCAACATTATTTCCGTAGACGGACAGGAAGCAACCGCCTGGAAAAAAGGAAATTTTGAATTTGATAATGCCGATATCCAGGCCGTGATGCGACAGTTATCCCGGTGGTACGACATCCAGGTGATTTACATTGGTGAAATACCAAAACTTCATTATTCGGGCTGCCTGCCCAGAAACAGCAACATCTCTGTGGTGTTAAACATGCTTAAAGAAACAGGGAAAATTAACTTTAAACTGGATAAAAAGACCATTACCGTATCTAAATAATTAATTTTTTAAGCTAAGCAAGAAAGGAGGACCATAAAGAAAATTTAAACCAGAACCAGAACCAAATTCCGGCATAAAGCAGCCGCAGAATGCGCTAACATTCTACGGCTTGAATTCCATAAAATGGAATGCAGGAAAACAGTTAATTAAATCTAGAGAATCAACTAAACATTAACCTAAACTAAAGGTATGAAACTATTTGTACAATCTCAAAGAATTGTAGGGGGCGGGCTATGCCATCACCTCAGTCACAGTTCAGCTGAGCAGCCAATATTGCCCTATAAAAAAAGATATTGGGAAAAAGTATTACAAACAATGAAGATAATAGGGTTTTTAATTTTTGCATGTATCATGCAGGTGCACGCCGGGGTTTACTCTCAGCAGGTCAGCCTGAAATCAAACCGGGCTTCTTTGAAAAGCGTGCTTAAAGAGGTCCTTGTACAAACCGATTACACTCTACTGTACAGCGATGAGGTGCTGAATTTATCCGTTCCGGTTTCCGTAAACCTGAATCGCCTTCCCCTGAAAGAAGCACTTGACCAGATTTTTAAGGGACAGCCCCTGACCTACAATATTCAAGAAAAAACAATACTGATCAGTTCCCAGGAAGACAACCTGATCAGCAGGCTCAGGAGGTATTTTAGTTCGATACACGTAACGGGTAAGGTGGTAGATGAAAACAACCTCCCTTTACCAGGTGCATCCGTACAGGTTAAAGGAACTAAACAGGAAACCGTTACCAATGCCGCCGGGGTATTTAACCTGGAAGATGTGCGGGAGAATTCCACGCTGGTGATTTCTTTTGTGGGTTACCAGAGCCGGGAAGTTAAGGCCCAGAAGGATATTGGAAGTTTGCAACTGACAGTGCTGCCTGCAAAACTGGAAGAGCTGGTGGTGGTGGGTTATGGTACCCAGGAAAGGCGGGACCTGACCGGTTCTGTAAGCAAGGTACTTGGATCGGCCATTGAAACGGCGCCGGTAGAAAGTTTTGATAAAGCACTGGCAGGCCGGGTGACCGGGGTTTTGGTTAGCCAGGGGAGCGGCCTGCTGGGAGACCGGCCAACCATTCGCATCCGGGGCACCAATTCCTTAACCTCAGGAAACGATCCTTTGTATGTCTTAGACGGGGTGCCGATCATTACCGCAGACAATAGTGCCATTGTTCCCACCAATCCGCTGGGTGACATTAACCCGGCCGATATTGCCAGTGTGGAGGTTTTGAAAGACGGTTCTGCTTCTGCAATTTATGGGTCCCGGGCCTCATCGGGTGTGATTTTGATCACCACCAAAAAAGGAGAAAAAGGAAAACCGGCAGTACATTATGACTCCTGGTTTGGGCTTTCCCAAACCGCTAAAAGGTATAAACTGCTCAATGCACAGCAATTTATAGACATCAACAATGAAAAGTTTACCAATGCGGGTTTAGATCCGCAGGCCTTTCCGACTATAGGGCCTGATGGAAAACCTTACGATACCGACTGGCAAAAAGTCATTTTTAAAACCGGTTTTTCACAATACCATAATTTAACGGTCAGCGGGGCTACAGACAAGTCCAACTATTACTTTTCTGGCGGATTTACCGACTTGCATGGAATAACGGTAAACAATACACAAAGAAAATATTCACTAAGGGCCAAAGTAGAGCAGAAAGCACTGGATATTTTTACTTTTGGTTTTAATACGGCCATCAGTTATGTGCAGAACAATGGTTTAAACACAGACCCTGGTGCGGTTAGTGGCAATACCGTTGAGGCCTGGGCCCTGTTCCCGAATGTTCCGGTGTATAATCCGGATGGTTCCTATAATATTGTTGGCTCGGCGATAGGCCGGGGGGCAAACAAAATTGGCATTGCCAATGACCTGCCCAACATCAAAGCCGTACTGGATAATAATGTGTTCCGTAACCAAAGTACCACCATTAATGGAAATGCATTTGTCAGCGCAAAAATTATCGATGGCCTGACTGTAAAAACACAATTGGGTGTAAACGCCTTGTTTGGTGAAGATTACAATTACTGGAGCCCGCTTACCGGTGATGGCAAGAGTTTAAACGGTTATGTTTATCAGCAGTACAACCCGGCTTTTAATTATGTGTGGACAAACAACCTGAGTTACAACAAGACCTTTAACCGCCATACCTTGTCTGTTGTTGCCGGTACGGAATTTCAAAAAACCAGGACAAGAAATTTTAATGCTTCAGGAACAGGTCTGTCCAATGTTTATTTCGGACCAAATAACTTAATATCTGGCACGGTGGCCAATCAGTTTGTTGGTGGAGATTTTACAGAAAATGCCATCAACTCTTATTTTGGAAGGGTAAATTACAGTTATGCCGATCGCTATTTACTGACGCTGACTTACAGATCGGACCGCTTGTCGAGCTTAGGCCCTGACAGTAAAGCGGCCAGTTTACCTGGCGTCTCTTTAGGCTGGAGGTTATCGGAGGAAGATTTCTTTAAAAACTCAAATGCCCTTAAGTTCATCGATGATCTTAAAATACGTGCCAGTTATGCTAAAACCGGTAATGCAAGTATTGGAAATTATCCTTTTGCCAACCTGTATGCACCAAATACGTATGGTTCACAAAATGGAGTGTCTTATTCTACCTTTGGAAACAACAGTTTAAAATACGAGACCGCAAATAAATACGATGTAGGTCTGGATGCTTCCTTTTTAAAGAACCGCATTACCTTTACTGCCGATTATTATCAAAACAACAACAACAACCTGATTTTAAGTGTACCTACGCCGCCTTCGGTAGGGGTGCCTTCCAATAAAATTGCCGAAAATATAGGTTCTTTGTATAATCATGGATATGAATTTGGCATCAGTTCAAAAAATATACAAAACAGTTCTTTTTCCTGGAGCACGGATTTTAACCTTTCTTTTAATAAAAGCAAAATTACAGCGCTTTACAGCGGACAGGACATCATCTATTCTGCATCCATTTACCGTGTAGGTCTGCCCCGAAATGAAAACTATTTGTACCAGTCAGCTGGGGTAAACCCAGCTAATGGGAATCCGCTGTTTATAAAAGCCAATGGTCAGGTCGTGCAAGGAAATCTTCCGGATGCAACCTATTACAATTACGATCCGAAAAACCCATCCGATCTTTCTACCCGGAATACGCTGTCGGCTACAGACCGCTTGCCATCGGGAACCTTTACGCCAACCTATTTTGGAAGTTTAAACAATGTGTTTACCTATAAAAACTTTGATCTGACTTTGTATTTTGTGTTTTCAGGTGGAAATAAGATCCTCAACAGTGACCGTGCCGGATTTGTCACAGACAATAGTTTTGAAAATACCAGTATCGATATCTTAAACCGCTGGACCACGCCCGGACAAGTCACGGATGTTCCAAGGTTGTATTCGGGAGGAACCTCTTTTCATACCGCATCCACAGCTTATTTAGAAAGTGGCAGTTTTATCCGCGCGCAACAATTTAAGCTGGGTTATTCTTTGCCTGCCCGTTTAGTCAACCGCATTAAACTCAATAAGGTACATATTTATGCGGCGGCGGATAATGCCTTTCTGATTACCAAATATAAAGGACTTGACCCCGAATTGAACTCTGGTGGCAATCCAAGGCCAAGGACAATGACTTTAGGTTTAAATGTTGGATTTTAATTACTGATCAAATGAAATATTTTCAATCAATCATAAAAACCACAGGTCTTGCTATGGCATTTGCCTGTGCGTTGTCAATAAGTTCTTGCAAAAAATCTACCGATTTACAGCCCAAGAATGCACTCCCATCTTCCATTGCTTTTAATACAGCTGCAAACGTCGAGCTTGCGGTTATAGGTATCTATGGAACTGCCCAGGGCACTATTTTTAATGGAGATGAAATTATCCGCAATGAAATGCGTGGAGAGGACATGGTGTCCAACGGTTTTAATCCGAATATATACCAGAACAACATCATTACCACAGATGGGAACATAAGCAGTACCTGGAGTCAGTTGTACTCGGTGGTTAACCAGACCAATACTTTTATTGATGGTGTGCATGCTGCACTGGCCAAAGGGGTGCTTACGCCGGCCGTTGCAGCTTCTTATGAAGCTGAAGCCCGTTTTCTGAGGGCATTGTCGCATCATGAACTGGTGATTAATTTTTCCAGGCCCTTTTTGGACAATGCCGGGGCTAATCCTGGAGTCCCTTACCGGACCATTTCGGTGAATACGGCCGATGGATTAAGTGCTGCGCTGCAGGTCGACAGGGGAACAGTTAAAGACGATTATGTCAAAATTCTGGCCGACCTGGACTACGCAGAGGCAAATCTGATCGACAACAAAGCACATCCAATATCACGGGCCAGTAAAGGGGCAGCTATTGCCCTTAAAACTCGGGTTAAATTGCATATGGGCGATTGGGCTGGTGTGCTCACCGAAGCGGCCAAACTGGGGGCAACCGGAAGTAGCACCAGCTATAGCAGCCCGATTGGCGGATACCGTTTAACCCCAAGCCCTGATGGTCCGTTTGTAAACAACAGTGGCAACTCAGAGTCGATGTTTTCTATTGAAAATTCATCGAGCTCCAATGCACAGGTCAATAATGCCCTGGCGGCCCTTTTTGGTTATACTGACGGAAACGGAAGGGGATTTTACATCACCAGTCCTAATTTATACAATGCCGCTTTCTGGGTTTCCAGCGACACCAGAAGGACCTTGTTGCAAATTCAAAATACAAGTTCGGGCTCCTCACAGTTTGTGTTTAACAATAAATACCGGGACCAGACAAATTTAACCGACTGGACACCCATTATCAGGTATGCAGAAGTTTTGTTAAATGCAGCAGAAGCCGCTTCTCGAAGTGGTTCTGCGGACGCGCTCAGCTTGCTGAATGCCGTCCGTAACCGTGCCGTTGCTGCGCAGGACCAGTACACCAGCGCCTCTTTTCCAAACGCGAATGCTTTAACGCAGGCTGTGCTGAACGAAAGACGGATTGAACTTGCAGGTGAGGGGTTCCGCTGGGGAGATATACAGCGCTTGTCTAAAGATCCAAACTTTTCGACAGGGGGCATTCCTGCGAAAGTATCTTTTACCAATGTAAAAGACGATGGTTCGAACTATGACATTGTAAACCGCCCGGTTACCGTTTCTAAAATTCCTGCGGTAGCTTACAGCGACCACCGTTTTATCTGGCCTTTTCCGCAAGCCGAGGTGACCTCTAATCCATTGCTGGCCCAAGAACAAAATCCGGGATATTAAAATAAAGCATCATGAACTTAAAAAATATAATTGTTGTCGCTGTTCTGGCTTTATCGGTCCAGGCATTCGGGCAGCCCCCAAAAGGTCCATACCATATATCAGGACATCTTTCGGGATTGAAGGAAGGCAGCTGGATTTATTCAGGAGAAGACTCTGTGCAGATCAGCGCTGGCCGTTTTAAATTTACTGGCCATACCCTTGAACCTAAAATGGCCCAGGTGTATACCAAATCGGAACCACAAATTTACTTTGTGTTTTATGTGGCTAAAAATGAAACCACCACAATTGAGGGAAAAGCTTCGGCTTTTAAACAGGCTGTAATTAAAGGGCCTGTGGCACAAACAGACTACAACCGGCTGAATGCCATGTTAAAGTCTGTTCATATACAGGAAGAGAAATTATCTGCTGGATATGACGCTGCTGAAAAGGCTAAAGACAAGGTTAAATTGGCTGCAATTGAAAAAGAATTTCAAGCTTTAAGCCATCAGTCCGAAAGTAAAACCAGGGCTTTTATAAAGCAAAACCCAAAAAGTTT
This sequence comes from Pedobacter nutrimenti, assembly GCF_003208655.1. Classification (GTDB taxonomy): domain Bacteria; phylum Bacteroidota; class Bacteroidia; order Sphingobacteriales; family Sphingobacteriaceae; genus Pedobacter; species Pedobacter nutrimenti. Next base: position 225,230 of record NZ_QKLU01000003.1, read on the forward strand.
TGTAAGTGCTGATCAGATCAGGGAGATGAGTTACAGCAATAGCGCAGCGCAGCTGGACCTGTTGTTTAAAGAACTGGACCCTACTATAAAGCAATCTGTTCTGGGTTTGAAATTGCAGAAAATGATTACGGTTAAGAAAAAGAGTGAGCTGGGTAAACAGGTCATGGAGTTTACACAACCTGATAGCTCGGGAAACCTGGTGAGTATCTCTTCCTTTAAAGGAAAATTTGTACTGCTTGATTTTTGGGCAAGCTGGTGCGGGCCCTGTCGGGCAGAAAATCCGAATGTCTTAAAAGCGTACAACCAGTTTAAAGACAAAGGTTTTACTGTTTTTGCGGTTTCCATTGACAGCAAAAGAGAAAACTGGCTGAAGGCCATTAAAGAAGATCAGCTTCCCTGGACCCAGGTTTCAGACTTGAAACAAAGAAACGCAGCGGCAGATCAGTTCGGAATAGAAGCCATCCCTTCTAATTTTTTGATTGATCCTACGGGCAAAATTGTGGCTTCGAACCTTAGAGGGGAGGACCTGTCGAAAAAGCTGGGAGAATTGCTGAAGTAAACCCAAAAAAAGGAAGCAGCATTTCCTGCTTCCTTTTTTTTATGCATTGTATTTCTGGAAAGTTAAATTATACAAGATTTTCAATCCCGCCGGTTACGGTCCCGTGTAGCTGTGCATAAGATTGCGCTCTGCTGTTGATCAGGTTTTGTGTGTGGGCAGTATGTTTCTGCTGAGCTTTGAGCTCAAAGGTCATTCTGCCCATCGCTAAGCCACTTGGGCTGGCCTGGCCAATAAAAACATCATGGCCAGTTGCATTTTTCAGCACCATGGTGCTGCCCATAGGGTGTTTTTCGTTGCTGCCAATGATCATATCGACATGGGCAGATGCAGCCGAAAGGTCCCTGTCGTCGGTTGTTCCTTCTTTTTGCTGGTAGCCTAAAGCCGAAAGACAAATCACCAAATGACAGTTCAAGGTATTTTTAAGGTAGTCTGCCATTTTATTGAGTCTTTGGATGGGATCCTGGAAGTCAATGCCGGGTATTTGTGGGCCTACGCCAGTTACACCTATTTTGAATTTGCCAAAAGAAATGACCTGATAAGGTTTTACAGCAGCAGCCAGCTCGGTATTGCGGAATGTATAGTTACAGTTCAATAAACTGAAGTTCATTGCCTTTGCCAATCGGGCCAAATGCGCCTGTCCGTGAATCAGTTCTTTTGGGCTCAGGGTGCTGGCATGATAACCTGTGTTGTTCATGGCGGTAACCACATCGTAATGATGGTCTTTGTCAGCGGTTTCGCTTAAAAAACCACCGGCATCCAGGATCAGACCACCCATTTCCTGTTTATCCAATAAACCGCCAAGCCGGGAAATTCCCCCTATATCCTGTTTTAAAGGATTTATTTTGCCGTTCAGGTTGTTGCTGTGGTAAATGATGACGCTGCTGCCCGAGGCCTCCAGGGTCATTGCGCTTTTACTGATTTGCGCCAAAGAATTGATGGGTTTACTCAGCAGGCTTGCTGCGGTGACAAGGGTGGTGTTTTTTAAAAAAGACCTGCGGTTATTTGACATGAGTATAGCGTTTTTATTGAACATAAACTTATGCAAAATTAAACAGCTAAGCAAAAGTTAACGAAGGAAAATAAAATTTATTGTTTGAAATGGAAAAAAATATTACTTTTATACTGCAGTTTATGGCATTCCAGTTCTGTCACCGCAGATAAGGACGGCTCTCAATATATGATTTTTTATTGGACGGGTTAAAATAAGGCAACATATTGACGGATGTACGCTTTTACATCTTTATTGAAGTGCTCTGTTTTTCCGGAGAGAGCAGGTGAGGCTGGCTTGAATGAGTTGCATAATAGTATAAGGATAACATTAATTGTAGATTATATATGGCGTCAGGTGAAGATTTTATGGCCTCAATCATCTTGTTTTCGTTCAATTTTGCACCAAAGGGTTATGCCATGTGTAATGGTCAGCTCTTGCCGATCAACCAAAATCAGGCTTTGTTTTCCTTATTGGGGACAACCTATGGTGGTAATGGACAGACGAACTTTGCGCTGCCCGATTTCAGAGGGAGAACAGCCTTACATCCCGGACAGGGCATTGTTTACGGGCAAAGTGCCGGAGAAGAAAACCATACCCTTACGGTTCCGGAAATGCCGCAACATGTACATACCCTGAATGTGGACCAGAACTCTTATGTAAAGGCCCCGGCAGGTGCCCTCGCTGATACTGCCGATCCTAACGGGGCCTATTATGCAGCCAACCCGGCCGTAACAGGCCGTTTTACCAATCACCAGGACACCGGGATGTACCAGAATACACCCTTTAATACAGGGAATACTGGCAGCGGGCAGCCCCACAACAATATGATGCCTTACCTGGTGCTGAACTTTTGTATTGCCATCACTGGCATTTTTCCATCTAGAAACTAAAATTATCATTATGGCTGCTGGAGCGAATCCTTTTGTTGCTGAAGTTTGTATGGTGGCGTTTAATTTTGCGCCGCAGGGTTATGCCACTTGTGACGGGCAATTGATGCCACTTTCGCTAAATACTGCCCTGTTTTCCCTTTTGGGAACAAATTATGGGGGAGATGGGAAGGTTACTTTTGGACTGCCTAATTTCCAGGGCAGTGCCCCCATGGCACCAGGACAGGGCCCCGGGCTTTCATTGCATGACTTGGGAGAAGTTGGGGGAACGCAAACTGTAACGCTCCTCTCCAACGAGATGCCTGTGCATACACATGGTTTTACGCCAAAAATTAAAACGGGGATTGCACCCAATACGATCAATGCAGTAAACAGCCTGCCGGCTGTACCGGATGGAGCAAGCCCACCGAATTTATACTCGGCAACCACAAACGGGACCGATTTTATGGCCCCAATGAATGTGAACCTGGACCCCCAAACTTCATTGGCCGGAGGATCTGCAGCGCACAACAATATGCAGCCCTACCTCTGTGTGTATTTTCTCATTGCCCTTCAGGGCATTTTTCCACCACGTCAATAAATTATAAGATTATGGCATCACAACCTTACGTAGGAGAAATCAGGATGTTTGGTGGCAATTTTGCCCCGCAAGGATGGGCATTCTGTGATGGGGCGCTACTTTCCATTTCTGAAAACGAGACTTTATTTAATTTGATCGGGACAACCTTTGGGGGCGATGGGCAATCAACCTTTGGCGTACCTGATTTAAGGGGTCGCATCCCGGTACATATGAGTACCACTCAAGCAGGCTCAACCTATTCTCTTGGAAGTTTTGCGGGGACTGAATCCGTCACACTGACCGGCAATCAGATCCCGTCACATGCCCATGCAGTTACCGGAGAGCTGAATATGAAAACCAGGGCGTCCAATCCGGATAATCAGCTCTCGCCTATTGGAAACGCCATCGCGATTGCCCCGGGGAAAAAATATTTTTCCAGGAACCCTTCTGCAAATGGGTTTATGGGACCTTTGTCTACAAACATTACCCTAAATTCCAGCGGCGCAAACATACCCCATAACAACATGCAACCTTATGTTTGTGTCAATTTCATCATTTCATTGTTTGGGGTATTCCCAACGACAGGTTAAAGAGATATGAAAATAGGTATATTGCTCCCCGGTTCTACCACTTATCCTTTAATTTCCTATAACTTCATGGCAGGGTTAACAGGTTGTCTGACACAGCTTGCCCCCGATATGGTGCCCCAATTGCATACCGCGGTGATTGGTTTTGGGACCGATAAAGCACTGATGTTACAAGAAGCCCAGGTGCTTTTACTGGAAAAAAACACCGATATATTGATCGCATTTGCAGACCATCCGGCTGTAGAATGCCTTTTTCCGCTAATGGCCTCGGTTAAAAAATTACTAATTGTGGTCAATAGCGGGGCAAAATATCTGCCTGTACAAGCGCAGCCTTATGTCGTTTACCATACCCTGGCTCATGCTTTGCATTGCCGTTTAACGGGCAGCTTTGCGGCTGGCCTGGGGAATAGTGCAGCTATGGCCACTTCTTTTTACGATGGGGGCTACAGTTTATGCCATGCCATAAGTAAAGCCTATACCGATAAAGGAGGGGCTATTGAATTTAACTTTGTCAGTAAATTCAAAGCACAGGAATTTGATATCAACCCGCTTACCGGATTTTTAGATCAAAATGATGGTACAAGGAGCATTTTGGGGATATATAGTGATTTGAGCCCTGTTTTTTATCAGCAGCTGATGAATGGATTCCCCCAGCAGAAGTTGAACGTATTTTCCAATCCCGCCATGCTTGATGAGTTGCATTTACCCCAGAACGTTTTGGACAAGTCCATTTCTGTAAATGCTTATGTGCCCTGGACGATTTCCCTGGGTAATGAACAGCACCTGACCTATGTTGCCACTTTTGAAAAAGAGACCGGCCGGGAACCTGATGCTTTTGGTGCATTGGGCTGGGATACGGGTATTTTGCTGCACTATATCATTTCCGATACTGAAAACCCTTTGTTCCGCATGCCACGGCTGATGGAGCATTTGCTGCAACTGCATGCAGAAGGTGCAAAAGGGGTTTTGATTTTTGATAAAAACACACATCTGGTGCTCTCGCCGGCTTACAGGGTAAAACTGGAAGCAGGCAACACTTTGATGATTAAAGATACACTGCCTTTAAATGAGGTTGTACAAGAATGGACTGCAATATGTGAGGATCTGCCCAAAGGACATGTGTCCGAATGGATCAACACCTATATGTGCTCTTAAACGCTATTGTTATTTAAATTAACCGCTTATTAATCCATTGCTCTATGGAAATCTTTAGCAAAAGAATGCTTAAAGGCATTTTGCTGTCCCTGATGATGCTGACCTGCATTAGCTTTAATGCAACGGCACAATGCGCCCTTGGAAAGGGCGATCTGGTCTTTTCGGGTTACAACGTTCTTGACGATGGGGTCAACGGGGCCACGCAGGATGACCAGTTTTCATTTGTCTTTTTACGTAAAGTAATGGCAGGCACGGATATTTACTTTACCGATTTGGGCTGGACTTCGGCCAATGCTTTTCAAACAGACTCGAAGGCCATTAGTGACGGGATTATTAAATGGACAGCGGACAAGGATTATCCCGCAGGGACGGAAATTTACATCAATTGTAAGTTTCAGTTAAAGGCTTATGACAAGAATAATTTTCCCGCGGGCACGGTGACCGGAGTACTTCAAACCTACGATACCAGGGTCAATTTTCCGGCTTCGACCAAAGAATGGATGAGCTTGGGAGAGTTTAGCGGGGACCAGATCTTTGCCTTTACGGGCAGCCCGGCAGCACCCTTGCTTTTAGCAGGAATCAGCATCAATCATGACAATGGTTTAAACAATGGCAGCGGCTGGGACAGTAGTTTGTCCGCAGCAACCTTTGCTGCCGACCGTTCTATGTTGCCGGCTGCCCTGAATAGCGGAGCTCAGAATTTATCCATTATTCAGTTTGATCCGGCAGACCCCGCCTCCCTGATTGCCTACACGGCGAGGTTTAAATATACAGGGCTGCCAACAGTGGGGACAGCTGCTGCAATTGTGGGCAACCTGAATACGACTTCCAACTGGGAAATACGAAATGACGGATTAACTTTTACCCCTAATTTTCTGGCAGGACAATTTTTTGTTGTAACCGGGGCCATGATCAGCAGCCAGCCACAGGATAAACTTTTGGTCTGCGCGGGAACAGGTACCAGTTTTAGCATTACAGGGACTGGCATTTGTGCCTATCAATGGCAGGTCAGTACCGATAATGGCGCGTCATTTAGCAATGTAACCGATGCCGGGGTCTATACCGGATCGGCGACCGCTACGCTCAGCATATCGAGTGTTACGGGATTGAATAACTATAAATACCGGGTAAACTATACAGATGTCGCAGGCGTAACGGCTTCATCGGCAGCATCTTTAACACTGGCTTCCCAGGTCATTACCCTAAATCAAACGACTTTGCCTGACGGCACTTATAATACGGCCTATAGCCAGACTTTAACGGTTGCCTCGGGTGGGCAGGCGCCTTATACCTACAGCGTAACATCAGGAACTTTACCGACAGGTTTAAGCTTATCCACAGCAGGGGTGATATCGGGTACTCCTACAGCTGCAGGGACCTTTAATTTTACGGTTTCGGTAACCGGTGCTTGTGTGAGCTCGGGAAGTCTGAGTACTTCGATCACCATCGCCAAGAAAAACCAAACCATTGCATTTGCCGCACCGGCCAGCCAGGTTTATGGTGCAGCAGATCTGGATCCGGCAGCGACAGCAAACTCCGGACTGGGGATCACTTATACAAGCGCTGATCCAACAGTGGCTACCATTACCGCCGGACAGAAAATTCATATTGCTGGAGTAGGTACAACCACCATTACCGCCCATCAGGCAGGTGATGGCAATAACAATGCAGCTCCTGATGTATCGCAAACTTTTACAGTGACGCAAAAAGCATTGACCGCAACAGCGGCTTTGATCAGCAAGGTGTACAATGGTGATGCCGTAGCATCGGTAAGCTTTAATGCCTTAAATGCAGCCAGTGGGGTGGTAGGCAGCGATGTGGTCAGTGTAAGCTATACTTCGGCCAGTTATGACAATGCCAGTGCCGGGACTTTAAAACCGATTTCATTTGTTGGCTTGGGCCTTAGTGGGGCCGCCAGCGCAAACTATAGCCTGAATGCACCTGGTTTAACAGGGACCATCAGTCAAAAACCGCTGACAGCAAGCTATGCCTCGGCAACGAAAACTTACGATGGCAATCCGGCCGCTACCGTAACTTTTAATCCATTGATTGCATCAAGTGGTGTGATCGGGACCGATGTGGTGAACGTTTCTTATACATCTGCCAGTTATAACAATTCGGGTGTAGGTACCTCTAAACCCATTTCTTTTGTTGGATTGGGTCTTTCAGGTGCAGCAAGCGCCAATTACAGCCTCAATGGTATTGCTGTGGTGGGAGACATCATCCCCAAAACACTAACGCCAAGGACCAATACCATTACTAAAGTCTACAACCGCAATGCGGCCGCCACCGTTAACTTTATTCCTTTTAATGCAGGGGACGGACTGGTAGGGGCTGATGCAGTGACTGTAACGTATACCACTGTGGCTTATCCGGACGCCAATGCAGGGACAGGCAAAACGATGGTGTTTACCGGCCTGGCTTTAACCGGCCCTGCAAGTGGTAATTATACCCTGGATGCCAGCGGCATAAAAGGCAGCATTACCGCTGTACCGGTTACAGTCAGTTTGATCGGCTTCATTACAAAAATTTATGATGGAACTACGCTGGCCTCACTGACCGGAAGCAATTATAGCCTGAGCGGGGTGATACCAGGCGACGACGCTGCGCTGAATAACCCAACCTCAGGAACCTATGCGAGCAGAAATGCTGGTTCAAGTGTGGTTACGGTGAACAATTTGGCCTTAACAGGTACCAGCGCCGGAAATTACAGCTTAGCATCGGGCTCTGCAACTGTAAATGGATTGATTAACCCCGCCGGCGTTATCCCTATACTTTCGGGATCGGTGGACAAGGTATACGATGGAAATACCACCGCCAGTCTGAGCGCATCGAATTATTTTGTTGCTGGAAAAATTGGGGCCGATGATGTGGCGCTTAACAATCCCCTTACGGGCACCTACAGCAGTAAAAATACAGGCAGCCGTACTGTGAACGTTTCGGGATTGGTATTGGTTGGAGCAGATGCAGGCAATTATGACTTGATCAGGACCACTGCAAGTACAGGTGGAATAATTTCTGCGGCCTCTATTGTACCGGCATTGACCGGTACCCTAACCAAAGTATATGATGGCAATACCAACGCGGCTTTAACAGGGGTCAATTATAGCTTTATCGGTAAAATAGGTACTGAAAATGTGGCACTGAATAATCCTTCGACGGGTGCCTACGATTTAAAAGATGCAGGGAGCCGGACCGTTACGGTAACCGGACTGAGTTTAACAGGAACTGATGCGGGCAATTATACGCTGTCGGCCACCACAATCAGTAAGGGTGGAACGATTACCGGGGCCAGTATTGTGCCTATATTGTCCGGACCGCTGAACAAAGTTTATGATGGAAATACAGCCGCGGTTTTAAGCGGAACCAATTATAGTTTTACCGGTAAAATAGGTACTGAAAATGTAGCGCTTAACAACCCGGTGGCAGGTAGCTATAGCAGTAAAAACATTGGAAACCGTACCGTTACAGTAAGCGGGCTTGCTTTGACAGGAACCGATGCTGCAAATTATACTTTAGCAGCTACAACGGTCAGTACCAGCGGAACCATAAGCCCGGCCAGCATTGTACCGAGCTTAACCGGCACCATTGCCAAGGTATATGATGGCAATGCGAACGCCACTTTATCCGCAGCAAACTACAGTTTTACCGGTCAGGTTGCTACCGAAAATGTAGCGCTGAACAATCCGGTATCGGGTACTTACGACAGTAAAAATATAGGTAGTCGCACCGTTACGGTAAACGGCCTTGCCCTGACAGGAACCGATGCAGCCAATTATAGCCTTTCGGTTTCAAGCTTAGCCGCTCCAGGCAGCATTAGCGCAGCCAGTATTGTACCAACCCTGGTTGGGCCGGTGACTAAAGTTTACGATGGCAATACCACGGCAAGCTTAACAGGGGGCAATTATAGCTTTACCGGTAAAATAGGTACAGAAAATGTAAGCCTTAATAATCCTGTTGCGGGGGCTTATGATGCTAAAAATGTGGGCAACAGAACCGTGAGTGTAAGCGGGCTGGCCTTAACGGGCGCTGATGCGGCCAATTATACCTTGTCTGCGACAAGTTTAAGTACCAGTGGAACCATTACCGGTGCCAGCATTGTACCGGCACTGGCAGGGCCCGTGACCAAAGTATATGACGGGAACGTAAATGCAACTTTAAGCGCTACAAATTACAGCTTTACCGGTAAGGTAGGTACGGATGATGTGGCCTTAAACAATCCGGTGGCAGGAACGTACAGCAGTAAAAATGTGGGTAACCGGACAGTCAGTGTAAGTGGCCTGGCCTTAACAGGGGCCGATGCAGCCAATTATACACTTTCGGCTACCAATTTAAGTACAGCAGGGACCATTACCGGGGCCAGTATTGTACCGAGCTTAGTGGGTACAATCACCAAGGTGTACGATGGCAATGTGAGCGCGGCTTTAACGGCAGCAAACTATAGCTTTACCGGTAAGGCAGCATTGGACGACGTGGCCCTCAACAATCCGGTAGCAGGTGCCTATGACAGTAAAAATGCAGGTAACCGTAGTGTGAATGTAACCGGTCTTGCACTTACAGGAGCTGATGCAGCCAATTATAGCCTTTCGACCACAAGTTTAACTGCTCAGGGCAGCATTACCACCGCCAGCATTGTACCAGCCTTAGTTGGGCCGGTCACTAAAATCTATGATGGAACACCTGTCGCAAACTTAACGGGGGCCAATTATAGCTTTACCGGTAAGGTAGGGACAGACAATGTGGCCCTAAACAATCCCCTTACAGGAACTTACAATAATAAAAATGCCGGTACCGCAAAAACAGTTGTGGTCAGCGGCCTGAACTTAACCGGTACAGATGCAGGTAACTATACGCTGGGCAGTACCGCGTTGAGCATCAGCACAGCAGTGATCAGCCCGCAAGGGTTAACCATAACAGCCGACAATAAAACCATGATACAAGGGAATGCTGTACCTGCTTTAACATTAACTTATAACGGTTTTGTAAACGGGGAAGACCAAAGTGTTCTTGGAGGTCCGGTGGTGGTCAATACTACCGCAACGAGCACTTCTCTGGCCGGTGATTATCCGATAACGGTAAGCGGTGCCACTTCAGGCAATTATGCCATTACCTTTGCCAATGGAATCATGACGGTGAAGCCGGGTGCGCCAACCAGCATCAATCTGGCAGCGGTCACTTTATTTGAAAACAGACCGGCGGGAACACTTGCCGGAACGTTGAGCAGTACCTCACAGGATCCCGGGGCAACCTTTAGCTATACCTTGGTTAGCGGTACGGGTAGTGCAGATAATGCCTTGTTTAGCATTTCGGGCAATCAGGTGCTGACCGCGGCAAGCCTGGATTATGAACAAAAGTCAAGTTATAGCATTTTGGTCAGAAGCACCACCCAGTACGGGTTAACGCTGGATCAGCAATTTACCATTCTGCTCAATGATGTCAACGAAGCACCAACTTTAAATGCCATTGCAAACAGTACCATTTGTTATACATCCGGACAACAAAGCATTGCATTAAGTGGCATAAGCCCTGGACCGGAAACTGCGCAAACGACTACGCTGAGCGTAAACTCCAATAACCCTTCGCTGTTCAGTGATTTGAGGGTTACACAGGGCTCGGGTGGAAATGGTACGCTGACTTACCGTTTAAACGGAAACGGAATAGCAGGAACAGCGAGTATTACCGTTACGGTAAAAGATAATGGTGGTACAGCTAATGGTGGGGTGGATACTTTTACCAGAACATTTGTACTGACCGTTAACCCGCTTCCTGTAATTGCCATTACCTCGGATCAGGGTACTGACTTGTCAAAAGGCATTACGGCCAAACTGACCGCGACCGGAGGCATTAGTTATGTATGGGCTGATGCTTCAGGCATTATTGGAGCAAAGAATACCGCAGTGCTGACCGTAAGACCGGCATCGACAACGACCTATACGGTAACGGCAACCAACGCTTCGGGTTGCAGCAGTATTCAGACCATTACCCTAAATGTACTGGAAGATTACCGCAGCCTGCAGGCGACAAATATTTTAACGCCAAATGGTGATGGCATAAATGACCGCTGGGAAATCAAAAACATTGACATGTACCCGAACAATGAAGTCAAAATATTTGACCGTGCGGGAAGAACGCTGTATAGTAAAAAAGGCTATGACAACAGCTGGGATGGAACCGCAAACGGTGCGGCGCTGGGTGAAGGGACCTATTACTATATTGTAGACTTTGGGGACAATAAAGGCAAATTCAAAGGCTTTATTACACTGGTCCGCAATCAGTAAAGCAATGAAAAAACCTCCTGTTTTTTGCCGGTGCATAAACAGGAGGTTTTTTATTTTGTTAAGACCCGCTTTTACAAGCTATGGATCCTTGATTTTTCAAACAGCCTGATCCAGGCTTTCTTTGAGATCATAACGGTTTCATTTTTATAAGTGGAACCTTTTTTGTAAACATCAAACATGATGTTGTTGATGCCCAGTAACTTCATCGGATGTGGGACAATCCGGACCCCGCTAAGGGTAACCTCATTGTCTTTAAACTCATCAAACAAACCCAATACATACTCATAAAAATCTTTTTCTTCTTTTGCAGATGAAAAATTAATGGTTTCATAAATCTGTGTGTTCATCCCGCCTTTGGTGACATACTTTAAGTACTCCTTATCGTTTAAGGAATACAATTCGTAATCTGGCGTTAATAAGGTTAGCTTGGCACCAATCCTTTTGGGCTTGGCATTGGTTTCGTCTGTTTTAATTTGTTCCTTGCTTCTGCCCACTTGAAATTGTGAAAAAGCGCTCAGGGAAAGCGTTGTCAGGGCAAGGATCAGAAATGGTTTTTTCATAGGTGATCAATTATCTGTTAAATTCCGAAGGTAAAAAAAATAACCATTGGTGTCAACGTAAGGTGACTTCCTTTTATATAAATATTCATTGCAACCGTCATCTCGAAGGAAGCGCAGCGATGAGAGATCTGTGCAATTAGCTTACAGATCTCTCCATTGTTCCTCATGTCGAGATGACGATCGCATTATAATACGCCTTCTTTTCATCTACCTTTCAGTACCTGCTTTATCCCCAATCACCCCAGGTGCATCGGCAACTCATCAGGGTGCCTGTACTGTTGACTTATCTTCTAAATTGCGTTGTTTATTGAATTAATTGTATCTTCAAAAGATATATCCATTTTAAAATTTATACCTAACCAACAAATTGTACCGAATAGATAAACGGGCCATTTTGGTCATGATATTCCTCCTGTCATTTACTAAATTTACAGGGGTTTTTGCTCAGGCCATCCAATACCAGTTCAATGCCATTGATACCAGGCAGGGGCTGTCCAATAACCAAATCAGGGCAATATTTAAAGACGAAAGCGGATTTGTATGGTTTGGGACAATGTCGGGCCTGAACAGGTATGATGGTTATAATTTTAAAACTTTCAGGCACCAGATTAACGATCTGAAATCGATTGACGAAGATTATATCAATCAAATTGTCCAGGGGCCAAACCGTACCATGCTGGTGAGTACCTCCCGGGGATGGAATATTTACGATCCGCGTACAGAACAATTCAGTCCCGATATTCTGGGTTTTTTAGGGGATATCCATCTTCCACAACAGCGTTTCACAGATGTAGTTCAGGACAGACAAGGTAATTTTTGGTTTGTTTTTCCTGGTGTTGGTATTGGTAAATTTAACGCTTCGTCCGGTAGGTCGATTTTGTACAAGGAGCAGGGTACTTCCTTAAAGTTGTATTCCAATAAGGTTACAGCCCTAACTATAGGGGACAACAACACTGTCTGGGTTATCTACTCCGATGGTGTATTGGAAAAGATAGACGTAGCCAGAAGCAAAGTTCTTTTCAGGAGCGATGGCCTGCAAAAGACATTGGGAAAGCAACAGACAGACTATAAAGTTTTTGGGGACAGCCAGGGTGACCTTTGGATCTACGCAAATGCTAAAATAAAGGGTGTGTGCTGGTATAATGCGCATAACGATAAAGTGTTACCGATTAGCCAGAGTTCGGGAAGACTGCACCTGAACAACGACATCATCAATGGCATTACGCAGGACAATACGGGGAAAATATGGATTGCCACAGATCATGGGGGTGTTAACATTATTGATAAAGCCTCATTTTCTGCTACTTACTTGTTGAACAACGAAAACGACAGTAAAAGCCTTAGTGAAAATGCAGTCAATACCATTTATAAAGACAATCAGGACATCATTTGGTTGGGTACTTTTAAAAGGGGGATCAATTTTTTTCATCCTAAAAATATCCTGTTTCCTTTACATCAGCATCAGCCGAACAATCCTTCCAGCTTGCCTTATAACGACATTAACCGCTTTGTAGAAGATAAAAAGGGGAATTTGTGGATTGGCTCCAATGGCGGGGGATTGATTTATTTTGACAGAAAAACAGGCAGGTACCAGCAATACCTTCATCATCCGGCCAATAACAACAGCTTGTCTAATAATGTGATCGTCAATCTTTTTCTTGATCAATCGGATAAACTATGGATTGGTACCTATTATGGCGGATTGGACTGCTTCGACGGGAAAACATTTACCCATTACAAACACGATAAAAATGCACCCTTTAGCATTCCTGATGACAGTGTCTGGGAAATTTTTGAAGACAGCCAGAAGCGCCTTTGGGTGGGTACATTAAATGAAGGTCTGCAATGGTTGGATAGAAAGAACAATAAGTTTGTCAGTTATAAACGCGAAGGCAATAATCCCATCAATGTAACGGCCATTTTAGAGGATAAGCAGGGGAATATCTGGACAGGCACAAGTTCGGGTATAGACATTTGGAATAGCAAGGGGGTATATCTACAGCACATTGTACATGCGGAAAAAGATGCAAAGAGTTTGAGCCATGATAATGTAAATGATATTATTTTAGATAGCCGCGGGTGGATTTGGATAGCGACCAGAGATGGGTTAAACCTGTACAACCAGAAAACCAAAACTTTTAAAGTTTACAGGAAAGAAGATGGATTGCCTGACAATGTGATCCTCACCCTGCTGGAAGACAAGCAGCACCATTTGTGGTTGAGTACGCCCAATGGCTTATGCAACATCACGATTAACAAGGCAGAAAGCCAGGACCCGGTTTTGCAATATAAAATATATGACGAAACGGACGGACTACAGGGCAGACAGTTTAATGTTGATGCCGCATTAATGACCAGGGCAGGGGAACTGGTCTTTGGGGGGCCCAATGGCTTTAATTTGTTTATGCCCCCGGGAACTGGAAAAAGAATGCCAGTACCAAAATTGGTGTTGACCGATTTACAGGTTTTTAACAACAGTATTCAAATTGGTAAATCGTATAAAAACAACGTCATCTTGCCCGAAGCAATTTCTACAGCCAAAGAGATTACCTTAAAATACAATCAAAATGTGTTTACAATTGCTTTTGCAGCATTAGAGTACAGCAATGCCGCGAAAATAAAATATGCTTACCAGCTCAAAGGCTTTAGTGAGGAGTGGCTCAGTGCGGATAGCAAAGACCGTAAAGCCACATTTACCAATTTGAGCCCGGGTACTTATACTTTACTGGTCAAAGCTGCCAATGAAGACGGGGTCTGGACCCCCGAGCCCTTAAAACTGATGGTTAGGGTATTGCCACCGTTTTGGTTAACAAACTGGGCCTATGTCTGTTATTTATTGGTTTTTGCAGGGATATTGGTTTATGCCAGACATAGAATTATACGCAGGGAAAAAGGAAAGTTTGCTTTTGAGCAGGAACGATTGGAAGCACAGCGTATTCATGAAATGGATGTCATGAAAATACATTTTTTTACCAACGTGAGCCATGAATTCAGAACGCCTTTGTCCCTGATCATTACACCCATTGAGAAGTTAATTCAGCAGTCGGCGCAAACGGATGAGAAAAAACAATTTCAACTGATTCAACGAAATGCCAAACGTTTGCTAAATATGGTCGACCAGTTGCTGGATTTTCGTAAACTGGAAGAACATGAACTACGTTTGTCTAAATCAGTTGGTGACCTTGCAGGTTTATCGAAAGAAGTGTTTGAATCTTTTTCTGATGTTGCCGAATACAAGAGGATCAAATTTAACTTTCAAACGGATGGGGAAGCCTTTATTACCTGGTTTGACCATGATAAATTAGAAAGGGTACTGCTCAATTTGTTGTCGAATGCCTTTAAGTTTACACCAGAAGGGGGACAAATTGGTTTATCCCTAAAAGCAGGCCAGCTAAACGGGGAACGGGCTGTTGAAATAAGGGTGAGCGACAATGGGATTGGAATTGAAAAAGAAAAACAGGAAAAGATATTTGAACGGTTTTTTCAAAATGTATTGCCCGGCCGGATTATTAATCATGGAAGTGGTATTGGTTTGTCTATTACCCGTGAATTTGTGCTCATGCATGAAGGCAGCATCAGGGTAGAAAGTGCGCTGAATGAGGGCAGCAGTTTTACCGTATTACTGCCCTTAATACCTGTTGGAGAAGAAACCGAGGTTGAAAAAATAACTGTGGCTCCTAAGCAAGAGCTTTTGCCGGGCCCGCTGCTGACCGAAAGAAAAGAAGATAAGGCCTGGATCAAGGGCATCAAAAAGACCCTGCTGCTGGTGGAAGATAACGACGACCTTAGGTTTTATATTAAAGATAACCTAAAATCGTATTATAACATTATAGAGGCTCCCAATGGCAAAATCGGCTGGCAAAAAGCCCTAGCAGAACATCCTGATCTGGTGGTGTCCGACATCAATATGCCAGAGATGAGCGGGGTGGAACTCTGTCAGAAAATAAAGGAAGATAAACGTACTTCTTTTATCCCGGTGATTTTGCTTACCGTGATCAATTCACAACAGCAGCAGATTATGGGGTTGAAGGCTGGGGCGAATGACTACATTACCAAACCTTTTAATTTTGAAATTCTGCTTTCCAAAATCAGGAACCTGTTGTCCCAACAAGATAATTTCAAAAAAACCTATCAGAAACAGGTTAAGGTAAAATCTTCAGAGTTAAATGAAGTGGCATCTGCAGACGAAATTTTTATTCAAAAAGCACTGGCCTTTGTGGAAAAAAACATTTCGGAACCGGAGCTCTCGGTGCAAATGATGAGCAAGGAATTGTTAATGAGCCGGGCTGCCCTGTATAAAAAATTATTTAACCTTACCGGGCAAAGCCCCCTCGAGTTTATCCGTGCCGTACGGATGCAGCGTGCGGTACAGCTGCTTGAAAAAGGACAGATCAATATCTCAGAAGTGGCTTACGCGGTAGGCTTTAATAACCCCAAATATTTTACAAAATCCTTTAAAGAAGTCTATCATGTTACCCCTTCTGCTTACCTGGACCTTAAGTCCGGTTCTTAAAAAATCATCATGCCTGCTTCGGGAAGTTTATAGCTTACTATTGGTGTTTAAACTGTTTTTTTAAGGTTAAGTTAACATTTAATCCCCTAATCAAAGACAATTGAATACCCTATGGGGTTACACTTCCTGTTATTTTTGATGACATTAATATTGACTTCCGGCTTGCACAGTCACTGCTGCTGCTTCAGTCAATTTAAGACCAAACCAATATAAACAAACGTGTATGAAACAAAACTTACTTAAGAAAAAGTACTTCTTAAAATTATCTGCAATTTTTTGGAGCGCGCATCCATCATCTGTCCTGCAGTCTGTACCGCTATACGGTGAGCAGCCCAATCGATCCTTCCCGGAATAATTAAAACACCTCGTATTAATTAACAGGACTATTATTTAAATGTTGCTTTCAAAAGCAATAAAACTTCAAATAATTATGATGAAATGCGTACAAAAAAATAAGAGATCGTTCTATATAAATAGGGACGGGTTGCCAGATTGTAAAAGAATGTTCCTGATCCTTCTTTTAATGATGACCAGTTCCATTTCCTTATTTGCTCAAAAGCAGATAAAAGGTATTGTAAAGGAGCAGGGCGGAGGGATACTTCCGGGGGTTACCCTGCAGATCAAAAACACCAAAAATGTATTCAGGACAGATTCCCTGGGCAGGTTTTCTGTTAGTGCTTCCAGCGATGCGGTTTTGGTGTTCAGTTATGTCGGATTTACAACTCAGGAAATCCGTGTTGGGGACCAGTCGCAACTTACGGTTATCTTAATGCCCAGTGAAAGCAACCAGCTTGAACAGGTTGTAGTAGTAGGGTATGGAAAGCAAAAAATGCCAACGGTTACCGGTTCGGTAAGTGTAATTGCAGGTAAAGATTTGGTTCAAACGCCGGTTGCCAATGTAACCAATATGCTGGTCGGTACTGTTCCTGGTTTATCGGGATTGCAAAGCAGCGGGGAGCCCGGACAAAATGCAACCAGTATCCGCATCAGGGGAACTGCCACTTTAAATGGCTCCAATGCGCTGGTGGTTATTGATGGGATCCAACAACCGGCCGAGAATCCTTTCATGATGCTCAACGCCATTGATGCCAACGATATAGAAAACATCAGTATCCTGAAAGACGCTTCAGCTACCGCAGTTTATGGAATCAGGGGGG
Organism: Pedobacter nutrimenti; assembly: GCF_003208655.1. Classification (GTDB taxonomy): domain Bacteria; phylum Bacteroidota; class Bacteroidia; order Sphingobacteriales; family Sphingobacteriaceae; genus Pedobacter; species Pedobacter nutrimenti. The sequence continues at coordinate 242,476 of NZ_QKLU01000003.1, forward strand.
CAAACGGAGTCATTATTGTAACTACAAAAAGAGGCAAAATAGGTAAACCGACATTTAATTTTTCAGCGAGCCAGGGTTTTACCAGGCCCACATCATTAATGCCCTTATCCAATTCTTATGATTTTGTGTCGGCAAGAAATGAATCTATAAAAAGGGAAATTGCCGGCGGGGTTACCGTAAACAGTAATCTTCTTTTCTCGGATGATGAGCTTTGGAAGTTTAAAAACAACCGGGATTATACACCTGCACAGGTCGATGCCATGACCAATTTGACCGCTGCACAAAGGGAGGCCCTGAAAAACAGCCCTGCTTTATATTATACCAGTCAGGATTTTTACAAAGCATTGTTTAGTGCTACAGGTTTGCAAAAACAGTCGAATATTAGTGTTTCTGGTGGAACGGAAAAATTAAGGTATTCCAGTTCTGTGGGTTATTTTGATCAAACGGGAATATTGGGCTATACGAAGTTTGCCGGAGCTGATGTGGGCTCAAAGCAGACCCGATATAATTTTCGCAATAATCTGGACATCAATATTGTCAAAAACCTTCAGTTGAGTTTTAACCTGAGCGGACAATTTATACGAAATAAATTTGCAAACCCTAAAGATGATGTAGGGGCCGATGTGGATCCGGGTAACCTGGCCGCACGCTACCGGGGCCTGATGCAAAGGATTTACCAAACCCCTTTTATTTCACCCGGCATTGTAGATGGAAAAATGGTGTTGTATTTTGTAGGGGATGATCTTTCGGCCACCAATCCTGTAGGTGGCAAAAGGGGAGGCAATGCGGGTCGCCCGACACAAACCTGGGACCCTCTTAATGTGGTCGGTAAAGGCTATGGTTTGGCTTTTGGCACAAATATAAGTACACAGGCCGTATTAAAACACACCATGGATTACCTGACCAAAGGTCTTTCCAGCCATTTTACGGTTGCTTACGATGACAGTTATACCAAGGGCTTTAATGTCTTTCAATCGATACCCACTTATATCGCTTACAGAGACCCTGTTAACCCAAACAACATTAATTACATCGGTGGAACTGTAGGGACCAACTACAGCTATGAAGATTATAAATACCTGTCGGGCTGGCGAAAAACTTATTTCGAAGGCGGTTTTGATTATGCACGCAGTTTTGGGTCTCATTATGTAACTGCCCTTATTTTGGGTAATGCGCAAAAGTATGTAGACCGCGACCTGCCATTTAATACGCCTTCGGGTTTAATGGGACTGGTGGGGCGTGCGACCTATAATTTTAAGGAGCGTTATTTACTGGAAGGTAGTGTGGGTTACAATGGAACCGAAAATTTTGCGCCAGGAAAACGGTTTGGGTTCTTTCCTGCAGTAGCAGCAGGTTGGATTATTTCTAATGAACCGTTTTTTAAACAAAACAAATGGATCAGTTTCGCGAAACTTCGCGGTTCTTATGGTGAGGTAGGTAATGACCAGATTTCCTCTGATGGAAGGGCCAGGCGCTATTTATACCTAGACAATTCCTGGACCCTGAATGGTGGTGGCCAGTATTATTTTGGCAATACAGATGGTTCGAGTACAAATCCGGCCATCCCAGGCGCTGCGGAATCTTCTCTTGGTAATCCTTTGGTGACCTGGGAAAGGGCAAAAAAGATGAACCTGCAGCTGGACCTGAATTTTTTAAGCAACAGGCTGAGTTTTTCAGGTGCTTATTTTAGTGAAAAGAGAAACAATATTCTGGTGATTCCGGGTATTATACCTGCCACTTTTGGGGTTTCGGGTACTCCGGTTTCTAATTCCGGAAAGGTGAGCAATAAAGGGATAGAACTCGAATTGGGTTGGAATGACAAGATCACCCAGGCCTTTACTTACTTTGTAAAGGGTTCCTTTTCTTATGCAAGAAATAAAATTGATTATATGGCGGAGGCACCTTTTCCTTATCCCTGGATGGACCAAACAGGCTTTATGATTGGCCAGCCAAAAGGACTGATTGCCGATGGTTTTTACAATACCAAAGAAGAACTGGCAAACCGGCCGCTTTATCAGGCCAAAACAGAGCTGGGGGATCTCCGCTACCGCGACATTAACGGAGATGGGGTCATTAACGATCAGGACAGGGTTCCCATAGGTTATCCCTCCTTCCCATTAATTCAGTACAACTGGAGGGTTGGCTTTTCTTACAAAGGATTTGATGTTTCGGCCCTTTTTATCGGAACGGCTAAAGGATCCTATAATACCTTGAATACGGTTTACGCCAATGGTGCGCTAATTCAGGCCGCAACCCAGGGCCGCTGGACACAGGAAAAGTACAACAACGGGGAAAAAATTACGTATCCTGCATTTAATGACATTGGTAAGCCTTCCGCTGCATCTGCGGGTGAGTTGAGTACCTTTTGGTTACAATCCACCGATTTTGTAAGGCTTAAAAATGCAAGTATTGCTTACACTTTTAAAAGTGAGCACCTGCAAAGGCGGCTTGGGATAACCGGCATTACCCTTACAGCAACGGGCAATAATTTATTGACCTGGACCAAACTGTTAAAAGGTATAGACCCGGAATCTGCTAACGCGAATGGCCCTTACATTTTCCCATTAACCAAAACGTACAATTTAGGATTAAACGTATCCTTCTAATCAAGATATAGATTATGAATACTAAGAAATTAACCTGGTTTGCAACCGTATTAATGTTTGTATTTGCAGTGGTTTTTACCTCGTCCTGCAAAAAGGATTTTTTACAGGTCCCTCCCGGAGGAAACCCGACGGTAGATTCTGTTTTTGCCCGTTCCAGCACGGCATACAATGCGATAGCGGGTGCTTATTTTGCCTGTTTACGACAGGGCCTGAATTGGGACGGCAGGCTTTATGCGCCCTGGACAGATGATCAGCTTGCAGGTAGTCAGGCTTTTTGGCGCCAGGGGGATAACAATAGCGGAAGTATTTGTAACACCGCAATACTCGGCAGCGGATTGTCTGCCAATGCCTTCACTTCTGAAGACATGAGCGGTTACAATGACAATTTTACTTGTATCCGTAAAGCCTACCTGGTCAAAGAAAATATAGATAAAGTACCCGACATGTCCGCAGGCGATAAAGCGATTGTTAAAGCGGAAATGCAGGCGATTGTTGCCTACAGGTATTCGCAAATGTTTATTATGTATGGCGGGGTGCCTATTGTTTCAAAAAGCTTTTCTACAGGTGCGCCCAATGATTTGCCCTCCCTGGCCATACCCAGGGCGTCGTTGAAATCAACACTGGATAGTATTGTTTTATGGTGCGACCGGTCGGCCGCGGTACTTCCATCTGTATGGCCGGCCAACTCACTCGGCAGAATGACAAAAGCTGCAGCCCTGGCCATTAAAGCCAAAACGCTTCTGTATGCTGCACGTCCGTTGTTTAATACGGCAACTCCTTATATGGGGCTGGGTGCAAATAACAACATGATCTGTCTTGGCAGCTTTGATGCCGCTTTGTGGACCAAAGCTTTGGCCGCTTCAGAAGCGGTTATACAGGAAGCTGAAGGCCCAGGCGGTTTGGGGATCATCAATACCGGACATCCACTGGATGACTATGGAACAGCAACTTCCACACCAAGTAACCGCGAGGTGATCCTTGCTTTTAAGCAGCAGGTGAGCAGTGGGAGTGGTAATGGCCCTTATAATATATTTAATGTATATGGGTTTAATTACAACTGGCAGGCCAATGGCAGTGTATTGGCCACAAGCATGCTGGAAAACTATTATAAGGCCGATGGGACCGAGCAAAGCTGGCCAGGCGTAGGGGAACTGGCCCCCTTTACAGAGTATAAGCGCAAATTTCTGGAAATGGAACCTCGTTTTCAGGCCGACTTCAATGGATATGAAATGCAGGCTGCAAATAATCCAGGTGACCAGGGCTGGAACATGAGCCAACACCTGAAGGATGTAAACAATTTTGGTGCAGGGCAACCTACAAAATTTTATTACCATGCCGGTAGCCGCCCCTGGTTTGATTTTCCTTTGTTTCGTTTAGCTGCTTATTACCTCAGTTCGGCCGAGGCTTATAATGAAAGCGGGCAGCCCGGGCAGGCCTTGCAGCGTCTGAATAAAATACACGAGCGTGCCGGCCTTCGCCCCATTACAGAGATGGACCAGACAAAACTGAGGCAGATCATTCACCGGGAATGGGCCACAGAATTCATGATGGAAAAATACAGGCTGCACGATTTAAAACATTGGAAAGATCCTGGTATTGACAAAGGTATCATTGGCGGGCCTATCCGGTTCCTTACGTTTAATAATGGCGGTGATGCATTGATCAGCGGTAATCAAAACTATGGCAACTCGGTAAAATACAACGGCTACTGGCATGTGAGACAATACCTGAACCCATTCCCGCAATCCGAAGTCAACAAAGGTTACCTGGTTCAGAATCCAGGGTACTAAATGTCAAGCTCATTCAAAAACAGAAACAAATCACTTTTATAGGATGAATATGAAAAAGTATTGTAATATATATTTAACATTCCTTTTTACGCTATTGGGGGCTGTGGGTTTTGCAATAAGTGTGCAGGCCCAGTCGGAAACGAAAAAAGATACCTCAGTCGTAGAGTTGGAACCTGGTCCGCTTTTGCGCATTCCCAAAACAAGATCAATTCTTTCTTATTCTACGGTGCAGGGAAACGTTTTAGGCCGTATTCCGGTACCTAACCTGAGCAATACGCTTTATGGTCAGCTGGGCGGCTTAATGGTTTCTCAGGGTTCAGGCGAACCGGGAAATGACCAGGCTTCACTTTCTTTCAGAGGCAAGGGGACCTACGACAATTCTAATCTGGTGTTTTTTGTAGATGGTTTTCAGGTTGACTATACGGTGTATTTCCAGTATATGTCGGCCGGAGAAATAGAAAACATCAGCCTGTTAAAAGATCCTGTTACCTTGGCCACTTTTGGTATGAAAGGTGCCAATGGGGTGCTTTGGGTAACCACCAAAAGAGGCAGTCTGCAAAGGCCCACCATCAATGTTCAATTGACATCGGGCATCGGGCAACCTGTTCACCTCAATAAACCTTATGGATCTTATGACTACGCAAGGTTGTACAACCAGGCCGTAAGCAACGATAAATATGCTTTGAACGGGTACCAGTACAGCTGGCAGCCTGCTTACAGCGACACACAAATGCAGGCCTATAAAAATGGTACGGGTACTAATGTAGACTGGTATAATGAAGCCTTAAAAAACCGTGGCTGGTATTCCAACGCAAATGTAAGTGTTAGGGGTGGGGCCGAAGCCGCAAAATATGGGGTGTTTATAGATTATATGAACCAGACCGGATTATATAATGCAACTAAAAACAATAACCTGGGCAGCAATACGCAGTTGCAAAAGTTTAACATCCGCTCTAATGTTGATCTTAAATTCTTTAAAATATTTGAAGCTAAAATTGATTTAGGCGGAAGAATTGAAAATCGTACTTATCCCAGGAATGTAAGTGACAATGATTATTCATCGGCTGCTTACTGGGCTACTTTGGCGAGCTACCCTAACAATATCTATCCTGTAAAAGATGTGACGGGCAACTGGTCGGGTACGACGCTATATCCCAATAATCCTGTCGCCCAGATCAATGCAACAGGCATAAGGACCTTTCACGACCGGACATTGCAGGCCAATTTTCAATTGAAAGAAGACCTGAGCCTGATTACGCCTGGTTTTTACCTGAGCCAGTCTGTATCCTTTAACACCTGGAGCAGGATCCGGCAATTGAAAACAGCCGCCTATGCCCGGTATTTCCAGGGGGCACAAAGTACCAGCGATAAACAAACCGTCATTCAATTTGGTGCAAGTGACCCATGGGGTCAGCAAACCTGGAAACAATTGAACCTCAGCTCGGGTTACGACCGTACATTCGGTGCGCATGACATCTCGGCTGCGGTAAATTATTATGTAAGTGATCTGCTTCCTGATGCCAATGGCGATGTAACCCGGTTATACTACCATTTTGAAAATTTATCCGGCCGCTTTAATTATACTTATAAATCCAGATATACAGCTGATTTGGGTTTTGGTTATAGTGGTTCTGATAACTATGCACCCGGAAACCGCTGGAGCTTTTATCCGGCACTTGCCCTGGGCTGGCTGGTTTCCAATGAGCCATTTTTTAAGGAAAATAAAATAATCGATCTTTTAAAGTTACGTGTATCGGCCGGACAGTCGGGTAATGACCAGACCTACAGCTCCAGGTATCTTTTTCAGCAATATTTTAACAATACCGGTGCATTAAATACGGGCAATAACGGACTGAACGTAAACGGAGGAATAAACCTGGGCCGTCTTGCTGCCGCAAACATTACAGCCGAAAAAAGCACAAAATACAATGTGGGTGTTGATCTTTCTTTATTGCACAAAATTTCCCTGTCTGCAGAATGGTTTTTAGATAAAAGGAGCGGCATTATTGGCCAGAACAATTTTGTGCCGGGATATTATGGGTACACGGGTTTAGGGGTTTTGCCTTTACAAAACATTGGAAAAATGACCAACAAGGGTGTAGAAATTAGCCTTAACTATTCCGATAAGATCGGTGAGCTGAATTATGGAATAGGTGGAACACTGACTTATGCCAAAAACAGAATTGATTTTATGTCTGAAATCCCGAATAAAAACAGTTTTACAAATAGTACCGGTTTGGCCTGGGGCACCCCGATAGGACTTACCGCTATTGGTTTCTATGATGTTACTGATTTTAACCCCGATGGCACCTTAAAAGCGGGGCTTGCCAAACCCAGTTTTGGTGCAGTCCAGCCCGGGGATATTAAATATAAGGATTTAGACAATAACAATGTGATCGACAACAACGACAGAACAGCAATTGGCAACCCGGCTTATCCGAATTTGTATTATTCTTTTAATCTGCAGCTGAGTTACAAGGGATTCGATTTGTCGGCCTTATTTCAAGGGGCCTCCGGCCTTAGTATTAATCTTTTAAATGCTGGGATTATACAGCAAATCGTACCATTTGTAGGCAATGCATCGGTATATCCAATTGCAAACAATGCCTGGGCTTATTACCCTGATCAAGGCATTGACACCCGGGCTACAGCTACTTTTCCCCGTCTGAGCACTTTAAACAATGCCAATAACTATACTTCTTCTTCATTTTGGATAAAAAGCGCCAATTTTTTAAGACTCAGGAACATACAGCTGGGTTATAATTTACCGGCCGTTATGGCGAAAAAAATGGGAATGAGCAGACTTAGGGTGTTTATCAGCGCGGTGAACCCAGTGCTTTGGTCGGCTTTCTATAAACAGTACCGTATGGACCCGGAAACACCATCTGGTTATCCGGCCATTAAATCGTACGACACGGGTATTTCATTAACCTTTTAAAGAAATTTTTTATGAACCTGAAACATATAAATATAGTATTGGTGGCTGTTGGGCTAATGTTTAGCCAGACCAGCTGTCGCAAAAGCTTTTTAGATACAAAATTAGATACCCAGCCTACACCAGAAAACTTATATCAGGATTATAAAAACCTGATCAAGCTGGCCAATGCACCTTATGCCTACCTGCAAAATTACAATGAATTTCAGATCCTGGATGGCAACCTGATGGCACCGGTTACCGACGAGGCTGTACAAACAAACAATTACGGTAGCGTTTATACTTTTAACGAGGGCAGCTGGAACCAGTTCAATAATCCAAATGATTATTACAACTATTACTATGCAGGCATTTTTAGCACTAATTATTTTTTTGAATTTCTTGGAAAAATAGGGGATTATAAAAAATTCCTGGCTTTAAACAGGGATACCATCACCACGGCCTCAAAAAATGAGTACCACAACGATGTACAGAAAATGAAGTGGTCTATTGCCGAAGCACATATATTGCGTGCTTATTTTCATTTTGAGCTGGCCAAAAGATATGGCCGGGTGCCGCTGGTTAAACAAACTTATGCAGCCGGGGAAAAAGCGGGCCTTGTTCAATCTTCATTTGAAGATGTGGTTAGTTTTATCGTGAGCGAAGTGGATCAATACAAAAACGACCTCCAGCCCAACTGGAAGGTATCCAGTTTTGCCACCGATGATGGTAAATTTAGCAAGGGATCGGCACTGGCTTTGAAAGCCAGGGTATTGCTGTATGCAGCAAGTCCCCTTCACAATGCGTCCAATGATGTTTCTAAATGGCAGGCCGCTGCTGCTGCTGCCAATGAAGCGGTCGTTTTTGCCCAGCGTACAGACATTAATGGTGGCCAGAACAATCTGGATGCAAATTACCGCAATTATTTTCTGGGCAACAATACACTGACCAGCAGCGAAACGATTCTTGCTGTACGTTACTTTCCAAGCAGCACTATGGAGCAGTTGAATTATCCTGTGGCCACCCCGGGAGGAAATACCGGGATTACCCCAACACAAAACCTGGTGGATGCCTATGAATATACTGCCGCACCAGACCCGGCTAATCCTTATGCCAACCGCGATCCCAGGCTTGGTTTTACTGTAGTGACCAATGGCAGTACCTGGAATGGACGGACTATAGATCAATCTTCGGCAGGGACAGATGCCATGACAAGAACCAATGCCAGCAAAACAGGTTATTATCTTAAAAAATTCTTAATTGATAATGTGGACCTAATCAACAATTTTACCAATCCGCACAACTGGCCTGTGTACCGTTACGGCGAACTTTTACTGGAATACAGTGAGGCCATGAACGAAGCCTATGGTCCCGACAACAGCAATGGCTATATCCTGAGTGCCCGCGGGGCGCTTAATATGGTGCGGGCCAGACCAGGGGTTGGCATGCCTGGGGTAATAGCTGCAGGTAAGGATGGTTTTAGAAATGCCCTAAAACGCGAGAGACAAGTCGAACTGGCTTTTGAAGATCACCGGTACTGGGACCTGCTCAGGTGGAATGATGCTGCGGTTGTCCAAAACCAGGCGGTAAATGGCGTGGCCATCACTAAAAATAGCAACGGGCAGTTTTTATACACGCCGAAGGTTGTGCAGAAAAGGGTATTTGTTAGTCCAAAAATGTATTACTTCCCTTTTCCACAGTCTGAAATTTCTATTTCCAATGGTAGTCTGGCGCAAAACCCAGGCTGGTAATTCAAAGAACGTAAAACTATACAGATGAAACTAAAAAATATAACCAGCAAAATTTTGCTTTTGTTCATTGTAATGGTGGCCATGGGCGCCTGTCGTAAAGACGATTCGAAACTGGACTATGGATTGTCAAAAATTTATATGCCACAAAGCTTCAATACCGGGAAATCGGTTTACTCGGTTCCGGGCTTTGCCAGTAACAGCAGCCCTACGAGTGCCAATTATCAGCTCGATACCATCGCTAAAAAGATAAATGTGCTGTTGGGCGCCGCTTTGTCGGGAACAAATACAGGGGCATTTAGTGTAGATATTGCTGTAAATACCGACACCGTTCAGAAATTACTTGCTTCGGGTGCCTATGGAACGGATTATATGCTGATGCCCGCCTCGGTTTACCGGCTTCCTTCTAAATTGGAAGTGCCGGCCAGCGGATCGGCTTCCTTCAGTTTATCACTGGACATTCAACAATTGATTCAAAACCGCGATGTTTTTTCGGGAAAACATTTGTTGCTCGCCGTGAAGATTGCCAACCCTTCCAAATATGAACTGGATGTGGCTAAAAGCACCACCATTATTGATTATGTGTTTTCGGACAAACTGATTGGATATCCGGTTATTAACGGTGCTTCTGAATATAATTTCAGTGGGGGAGAGCGGGTAACCATTTATGGGGCTAACCTGCAAAAAGTATCAAGGATATCTTTTAAAGGCTCTTCCGCTCCTTTACCTATTCGTTTTATATCCGCAGATTCCATAGGCATTACCTTACCAACACCCGATGCGGGTTTTATACGGAGTGCCCTGGACATCATTAATCCGACAGCTCCGGTAAGCACCAGTTTTGAATTTGTAAACCTCAACAATACTGTTCCTATTTTTACTGAAGGTTATGCTCCGGGTTATGAAGCGGCATGGTGGGCTCCGATTACGCCTTCTACGGATGTTTCCAAAAGAGGCCAAACTTCTTTAAAAATCAGTTATAATGACTTTGCCGTTGGCGGTATTGCGAATTACGGGCCAGGATTTGTTTTTAACGCTGATTATAAATACCTGACCTTTTGGGTAAAGGGTGATGGGAATGACCATACGATTTATCTGTCTGGCAGCGGCAGGATCACAGATTACGGCAATACCGACAGGAGTACGCCGATACTGGTCCCGAAAAATGTATGGACCTATGTTAAACTGCCCTTAAATACCTTAAATCTTTGGTCAAAAGGAAATAGCTTCCAGCTTCTTGGCTGGATTGTTCCGGAAAACGGGGCCCAGCTGCTGTATTTCGATGATGTGTTGTTTGTAAAATAAGAAGATCCGTTTTTTTAACTTAAATATATAAATGTGAATAAATACTTAATTGCAATTGTTGCATTTGCACTGCTCCTTTCCTGTAGTAAAACAAATGGTTCATCCGTGAAGCCAGAACCCAATGAAAATCCGGTAAACCCGGTGTTTTGGGGTATTTTTGACGATACTCCGGGATTGCCCTCTTCCTTTTACACCAATTTGGGAAAATTGCCCAGTACGGTCATGATGTTTATGGACTTTGGCGATTTTCCAATGGATTTTTGCAGGAATACAGCTCAACTTGGATCTATGCCCTATGTGACCTGGGAACCGCGCATTGACATTACAAAAATTCTTAGTGGCCAGTACGACAGTTACCTTGAAAAATTTGGCGGGGATATGGCCAAATTTGGAAAACCTTTATTGTTGCGCTTTGGCCATGAATTTAACGGCGACTGGTACCCATGGAGTATATATGATGATAAGCTGGTACCCGCTTCCACCTATGTGAAGGTATACAAATATGTTCACGATAAAGTTATTGCAGCAGGTGGTACCAAAGCGATATGGGTATGGTGCCCCAATGCAGGTAACGGAGGCCGAAATCCGCAAGATGTTTTATCCTATTACCCTGGCGATAACTATGTGAACTGGATTGGTATGGATGGTTACAATTGGGGAACATCGGCACCAGGTTTTAACTGGAGAAGTTTTTCGGGTGTATTTAATGCGCTTTATCAGCAGCTGACCACAAATTATCCGGGAAAGCCAATTATGATCGGTGAAATGGGCTGCTCCTCAACAGGTGGCGACAAGGTGGCCTGGATCAATGACATGTTTACCCGTTTGCCCATTGATTTTCCAAAAATCAGGTCCTTTACCTGGTTTAATATTGATAAAGAAACCGACTGGCGTTTTAATGTGAGCCCGCAAAGTACCGATGCTTTTAAAGCGGGCATCGCCAAGCCATTTGTTCAATACGATCCGGCACTGGGAAACCTGGGTAGATAATATAAATGCTGAAACCCTTAATAATTAGTACGATGAGACAGATTTTATCCTTTTTATTTTTTTTAAGTTTTGTGTATACCCTGGCTGGGGCGCAAACAAAGGTTCCTTACAAAAATGCGTCTTTGCCCGTTGAAGCGCGCGTTAAAGATTTATTACAACGCATGACTGTGGAAGAGAAAGCAGGGCAGCTGAATCAAATTGTCGGCGATCTGCTCACTGGCCCTTCCTCAGGCAATGCAGGCTGGCAATCGAAAATAAAACTGATAAAAGAGGGGAAAGTGGGGTCTATGCTCAATGTAGTTGGTGCTACTAACACCAGGGCTGTCCAGGAAATTGCCCTGAAAGAGAGCCGTCTGGGCATACCGGTTATTTTCGGATATGATGTGATCCATGGTTATAAAACGATCTTTCCCATTCCCCTGGCCGAGGCTTGCAGTTGGGATATCCCTCAGATGGAAATCAATGCAGCCATTGCAGCAAAAGAGACAGCTGCGGCAGGTGTGCACTGGACCTTTGCACCGATGTGCGACATTAGCAATGACCCCAGATGGGGGCGTGTAATGGAAGGTATTGGCGAGGATCCCTGGTATGGTGGCCTGGTATCGGCGGCAAGAGTAAAAGGTTTACAGGGCAATTTAGACCCCGACCACATTTTGGCCTGCTTAAAACATTATGTAGGTTACGGCAATGTAGAGGCTGGAAAAGAATACAACCGTACCGATATGTCGCGGGTTGAGCTTTGGAATAAATACTTGCCCCCGTTTAAAGCTGCTATAGAGGCTGGTGCGGCTACCGTGATGAACGGTTTTAATACCTTTGAAGGTACTCCGGTAAGTGCCAGCAAATATTTAGTAACCGATGTTTTAAAAAAGAAGTGGGGTTTTAAAGGTTTTTTGGTGAGCGATTGGAATTCATTCGGAGAAATGATCAACTGGGGTTATGCATCTGATCAAAAAGATGTGGCCTATAAGGCTTTTTCAGCCGGATCGATGATGGATATGGAAACCCAGGCGATGGTGGAATACATTCCTTTATTGATTAAAGAAGGCAAAATAAAAATGGCCGAACTGGATGAGGCAGTAGGCCGCATTTTATATTACAAATTTAAATTGGGTTTGTTTGATGGCCAGCATCGTTTCACTGATCCAAAGCGGGAATCGGCCAGTTTATTTACAGAGGAGAACAGACAACAGGCTTTAAAGGCGGCTAAGCGTTCGGTGGTCCTGCTAAAAAATAACCAGCAGACATTGCCCTTAAATGTAAATTCTAAAAAGATTGCCTTAATTGGTTTTTACGCCAGGAGCAAAAATGATCTGTTTGACTTTTGGGTGGCGCAAGGTGATTCAAGTCAGGCGGTTTCTCTTTACGAAGGCATGATGCGGCGCTTTGGAGAAAATAAAATCAGCTACAGCGATGGATACCGGGCAGATGCAAGTACAAATGAGCACCTGATCAATGAAGCGGTTGCCAATGCGGCATCGGCCGATGTTGTGGTCCTGAATATTGGCCTTTCCGGAAAACTGGCGGGAGAAGACCGTTCACTTGCTTATCCGGAAATACCAGAGGGGCAGATTGCTTTGCTAAAAGCATTAAAGAAAACGGGAAAACAAATCATCACCGTCGTTTCTGCCGGGCGCCCGCTGGTTCTTACACCGATCCAGGACCTTAGTGATGCGATCTTGTATACCTGGATATTGGGTACTGAAAATGGCAATGCCGTCGCACAGATTTTAGCCGGAGATGAAAATCCTTCCGGGAAAACAGTATTGAGTTTTCCTTATGCTGTAGGACAAATACCGGTTTATTACAATCATTTTAATACGGGCAGACCAAGCACAACCGATGGTCAGGGCAACTGGTACAGCCGCTACAGGGATATTCCCAATAAGCCACTGTATCCATTTGGTTATGGCTTAAGTTATACCCATTTTTCTTATGGCAACCTGTCTTTGAGCAGCAACGTAAAACAGCGCGGCAAAGCTTTGCAGGTAAAGGTAACTTTAAGCAACGATGGTGCTTATGATGGTGAAGAGGTGGTTCAACTTTATATTCAGGATGTCGTTGCGAATATCGTCCGGCCGGTAAAAGAGCTGAAGGCTTTTCAAAAGGTACTGTTGAAAAAAGGAGAACAAAAAACACTCGTGTTTACACTTGGAGACCAGGAGCTTTCCTATTACAATGCAGAAGGTAATCCGGTTTTAGAACCTGGGCGCTTTAAAGTGTTTGTGGGGGGAAATTCGCAGGAGGTACTTGAACAAAGTTTTGAACTGAAATAATTTGAGTTCGCTTTTGTTTAAAGCGGGGTCTCTTTAAGAAAAAAGGACCATTGGTTTTCCTATACTTCATGTGAAAACCAATGGTCCTTTCTCTTTATAGAGCATGGTTTTTAAATTATAAGCCACCTAAAAGGGGGTCGGTAAAACTTTCTGCCTGACGTTCCAGGTGACCGGCAAATTGCTGGCTGAAAGCCGGGTATTGATCTGTTTTTAAGATCAGGTCGTACCAGTTATAACTTTTACTGAGGTCTATGGTGACCCTAAGCTCTGTTTGGCCCTTTGCGAGCACAATTTCCCGATGCCCTTGTCCATAAGACAAGTCGGTGAGCACAAATTTTATTTCTTCCATGCCCGCTTCTCTTTTTAATTGCAAAACCAGGCTGCTCTTTTTGTGTTCATAGCTCAAAGTGGCCGATAAATCCGGATCCTTAAGGTTACCTTTATACCTTCTGTAAAAACCGTTTGCGCTGTAGATTTTTAAATCATATTGCTGCTGCTTAAACTTTTCCAGCGGCCATTGATAATGTAAGGTATCTCCGGCCGCTGCGGTAAAGGCCCAGCAATCATCAGCGGCATATACGTTAAAGCCTACTCCACTGGCAGCCTCACCAAAATAGGTATTCCCGGCGGTAAAAGCGACATGAAATTCGCCTTTGAGCTGATCCAGTTTTCCATGGGCATAGACCTCATAAGGCAAAGCGTTTGCGGGTTTTATTCCCGGTTCCTGTTTGGGAAGGTGGCTTGTTTTAAGGGGGTCTTTAATGACTTCTAAAATCTCTTTTTGAGAGAGGCTTTTGAAATTGTCCGGTAATTTGGCAAACCTCGCTTTATGAATACCCTCGATAAAAGGTTTTCGTTCTATTTTTTTTGGTAAAGAGAGTTTTTCTCCATGATATGGCCTGAACACTGTGGTCAGGTCTCCGCACAAACTGCGCCTCCAGGAGGTGATGTTGTCTTCATGGACTTTTTTTCCGGTTTTATGACTTAAAAAATGCTCCAGAAACTGAATGGAGGAGGTATGGTCAAAAACCTGAGAATTTACATAACCTCCGCGGCTCCAGGGAGAAACCACAACCATAGGCACCCGGTAGCCTAAACCAACAGGACTTTCCCTGATGTCTTTTTCTGCAGGCACAAACTCTGCCGAAATATCCAGGGAAGCTGAAACCAGCCCGGTGGCAGGGTTTTTAGGGTTTGGAGCGACAAAGGGAGGCATATGGTCAAAATAGCCGTCATTTTCATCGTAGGTTAAGACAAAAATCGTCTTTTTCCATACCTCGGGGTTTTTTGTTAAAATATCAATGACTTCAGAAAGGTACCAGGCCCCGTACCAGGGTGCGCTTGGGTGATCAGAAAAGTTGCAGGGGGCGACCAACCAGGAAACTGCCGGCAATTTGCCTTTATCCACATCTGCCCTGAACTGGTGTAAAACATCGCCTTTTGGAACACGGACTGTTCTCTGGATTCCATTGTCCAGGTAGGTAATGTCTTCCAGACGGTGATAATCGGGGTCATTGCGGTTGGTTACAAATGCCCTGCGGTGGAGGTCCTGTTGCTGCGGGCTTAACTGCTCCAGCGGGTTTTGTTCCAGAAAATCCAGTTCTTTAGTTACCCAGGTTAATTTTTTTTGAAGCTTGGGATCTGCTTTCTCCTGAATTTTTAGGGTCAGCTCTGCCTGGCTCTTTTTTAAAAAAGAAATGTGCTCAGGGTGTCTTTTTACATGATATTGTTTGAAAAATTCGATCGGATTATCGGTGAAATTTCCCAACCACTCGTCTTGTTCCCCTTCAAAACCGACACCTGCGCTCAATTCATTCTGGTAAATTTTCCAGTCTATATCATGGGCACTTAAACGTTCCGGAAAAGTACTCCAGGAGATCCTTTCTGAACCGTCAATATCACCATTTGATAAGTGGGGCTTTGATGCTGCATTCTGCTCTTCTCTGATTTTAGCAGTCCAGAAGAAGCAACGGTTTGGACTGGTCCCGGTTAATGAAGAACAGAAATTATGGTCGCAAACGGTAAAGGCATCGGCCAATGCGTAGTAGAAAGGAACATCTTCTCTGTTGTAATAGCCCATGGTTAAAGGCATATCTGCATAGGCTTTGTTCCCAGACCTTTTGGCCTCAAGCCAGCCATCGAATTTTCCATTGTTTCTTGCATCTACCTGGTTGTCCCAGGAATGGGGCAAAGAACTCATCCAGGTTGCTTTTGTATCTTTAATGTTTAAGCGGAAAGGGGCGTAGGTTTCGTTTTTTTTATTGGTCTGCAGCCACACAGGATAGTTATTGGCCAATGTAATTGCTCTTGGGTCATTAAATCCACGTACCCCTTTTAAGGAACCAAACACATGATCAAAAGACCGGTTTTCCTGCATGAGAAAAACCACGTGCTCGGCATCAAGATAGGTTGTTCCCGGATCGGGGTTGATGGCCAGGGCCCTTTGAATAGAAGGTGGCAAAATACCGGAAAGACCAAAGGTGCCGGCCAGTAAGGAAGCTTTCTTTATAAAATCTCTTCTGTTATCCATTTTTTTGTTCAAATAAAGCCTGCCGGATTTTGTTCCCGGCAGGCTTTCAGGTCATTAATTCTTTAAAACCCACATGGTTTGGTTGGTGTCATCACTGCCGCCGTATTGACTTTGAATGGCATCAGAGACATTTTTTGCATTATAATCGAGTTCATTGGAAGGATACAACCACCTCAGGGGCATTTTAGTGGATGGGTTATTTAAATTCGTTGAGCTATTCAAATTAAATAGGGGATAGCCCGTTCTTCTGTTTTCAAACCAGGCCTGATATTTACTGCCCTGCAGAAAATTAGCAAGGTATTTTTGAGTAATGACCTGCGAAATCTGTTGCTCGGTTGTACCCGAAAGGGCTACAGCTGAACTGGCCGGATAGGCATTAATATAAGTGGCATCCATTTTCATGTTGTGGTTGTAATCTGGTACATCAGGTGTATTGGCTGCAATGAAACTCATGGAACTGGTAATGCCCAATGCATAATAAGCCTGGGCGGTCGTTCCGCTGATCCACCCCCTGATGGTCGCTTCTGCCAGAATAAACTGCAGGTCCCAATAACTGAATACACTTACTGGTTCTGCATTAACCAGTTGTACATAGCGATAATTGATGTCTGCGTAATCTTTTCCTACCCGCTGGGTTTGCAAATTTGCAAATGCATTGGAAGGTTCTGCTCCGGGATAAGCGTTATAGTCCGATTGTAAAAGGCCGGCCGCCAGTTTAACGGCCGAAGGTCTGGCATAGTAAAACAAACGTTTATCATTCATTGCTTTTAATGGATCCAGCAGGGTGTTGGAAAGCATGGTGTAATTTGATTTAACGAAGGAGTTACCGGAGCCTGCGGGTACATCGGACCATGGATAATTCTGATTGGTGATGTTGCTGTAAGCTAAAGCAAAATTGTCATTGTAATTGCGCATCAGCGGCCTGTCGGTCACAATGCGGTTAAACCGTTCGATAACTTTAAGATCGGCATCGCTCGTTTTTTTATAGAGGTTCAACAGCACATGCAGTTCAAAACTATTGGTTAGCCTTCTCCAGTTGTCTACCTTTCCTGAGTAAATCGGATCGCCATCAAAATTGCTTCCCTGGGCAAATAGTTGATCTGCCTGGTCCAGTTCGTTCAATATTCCCAAAAAAACTTGTTTCTGGCTGTCGTATTTCGGCTGCAGGACAGCGTCGCTTTTTCCTTTGATCGCTTCTGCATAAGGGATATCTCCAACCTGCATGGTGGCTATGAAAAATTGCCAGGCCCTTATAAAATGCCCCAAAGCCTGATAAGACTTTTTAAGCCCGTCACTTGTCGCATAGTTTTCCATATAAGGAATATCCCTTAATATGCTCATCCTGTTAAAATCTGTCCGGCCAAGTTTATTGTACTGGAAATTTTCCTGACCTTCTCCCCAGGTTAAATATTTTCCCAGCAGAAAGGGTTGCATAAAAGATTTTTGGCTGCTGATGTCCGTTCTGGTCACATTTAAAATCAAAGAGGTGGCCAGCAAACCTGAAGTGACTTCAGTGGTCGCGTTTGGATTTGTATTGATGTCATCAAATTTTTTACAAGCATTGATCATGAGCATCAATACGGGTAACAATACGATATATTTTAAAGATTTACTTTTCATAATTACATGTATTTAAAAACCTACTTTGATGTTAAAACCGAGCATTCGTTGAGAGGGTGAATTCAGGTTCTCTGTATCCACATCGGGATCTGAGTATTTAAAGTTTGTCCATAAAAACAAATTCTGACCAGTCACCGAAATGGAGGCTCTTTTAACACCGAGCTTACCTGCAAGTTTGGCCGGGAAAGAATAACCCAGGGAAACCTCGCGAAGTTTAACGAAGGATTCGCTTTGGATGCCCATATCCCCACCTCTGAATGTTTGTGCGAAATCCTGATAGCCAACCTGGACATCATTTTTAGCATATTGCCGGGTATCACTGGTAATGTTGCCATATTTATCATAGGTAACACCACCCGAAATCACCTTGACCCCATTGCCTATATAATTGTTCAGTCCCTTCACCACCTGGTCATAACGGTATTGATTATCAGAATCGGGATTGGTACCACTGTCCCACATTTTATCATACATATAATTGTACATTAAGCCACCTATCCTGCCATCAATGTTAATGCCCAGGTTCCAGTTCTTATACCTGAAGTTGTTGATAAATCCAAAGCTGAAATCGGGATCTCCATAGCCATATTTCTTCTCGTAATCACTTTCTACCGGAAAACCATTATTGTAAATGATATTTCCCTGAGGGTCCCTGAGCCAGTAAGTCTTGGTGTAGGTATCCATCCTTTCTCCCTTTTTTGACCAGAGTTTATCTGGTGTATAGATCGGATCTGTATCTACATAATAACGGTGCTGTTTAGACCAGTTGATGGTACTGCGCCATTCAAAATCCTTTGTTTTTATAGGCGATCCGTCTACGGTAATTTCCATGCCCCTTCTTTCATAGGTTTCTTTTGTGTTGACAATAACCATATTAAAGCCTGTGGAGACGGGCAGGTAAGCGGTATTCCCGGCTTGCTTTAAGTCTGTTTGCCTGTTGTAATAATACTTGTTGAAATAGGCCACATCAAAATGCAAACGTTTTTGGAATAAATAACCTGCAGCACCGACTTCCCAGGTTCTTGCAGAGGTTGGAAGTACACCGTCGGCCACCAGGTAAGATGGATAATCTGCGGCATTCAAAGTGTTCCAGGCAGATGTTCTTGTGGAATAGGGACTGTTGATGTTGTAAGGATCTGAAGCATATTTAAACACCGTCCAGGATCCCCGGAGTTTGAGCATGTCGATGGCAGCTGGCATTTTGATCAGCTCGGAAAGTACAACACTGGAACCTAAGGAAGGATAGAAAAATGACCTGGATGTTTTTGGCTGGGCAGAGTTCCAGTCATTTCTGCCTGTAAAATCAAAAAATACAGCATCGTTCCAGCCCACTGAAGCCCGGCCATACAAGCTGTTAATTTGCCTTGAGGATCCGCCCTGATTGATGGTAGCTGGTTCAACAGAGCCTTTTAAAGAAAAGAAGCGGGGCGAGATCAGTCCTCCCTTTGTCGCTGCATTCAAACTTTCATCCACATAATAATATAAGGTTCCTCCGGCTAAGCCATCAAATGACCATTTATTCACCTTCTTGTTGTACGTTAAAATCAGGTCATTATTGGTGCTGAAACCCCAGGTTTTATATAAACGGTATAAACCTTTGGCATCCCATCCGCCAATATCTTTGCCCCGTGTGGAAAATATATTTGCAGTAGGATTGGTCATGGTCTCTTTATTGTTGTAATTGTCATAGCCCAAACGCAGCATCAGGTTAAAATCTTTGCTGAATTTATAATTTGCTGTAACATTTGCATTTACCGTGTTTTGGGTAATTCCATCTAACTTTTCATAAGCAATCAGATAGGGGTTGTCATACCAGTTGGTGTACATCCAGTTCTGTGTTTTATTGGGAACCTTCCAATAATCCTTGTAATCCCGGATGTCATATTCAGTACCTGTCCACATGGTCAGCTGATAGAGATAGCCCTGGGTGCCGTAGCCTGCGCCCCATATTTGGGGTGCCGAACGTCTGCTTACACCAAAACGGCTCTCTATTTTGAATTTATCATTAATCCGGATCTCCCCACCGGAAGTAAAATTCATCATATTTAATTCCTGATTCGGAAATTGCCCCTTATTGTAAACGTGGTTAAGCCCTATTCTGAAACTTCCGTTTTCTCCGGTCTGTGCAATGGCAATATTGTTGTTGGTGACCAGCCCTGTGTTCATAAAATTTTTCAGGTTGTCTTTGCCAACTGAAACCAGGGGCCTGCCATCTTCAAATTGTTTAGTGACCGGATTCCAGTCCCTGGCAGTGTTTCCTGCATCTAATTTTGGGCCCCAAACGTAATCGTTATCAATCTTTCCGTTCTGGCCGCGACCGTAAGAAGATTGCACTTTAGGTATGGCTAAAAAGCCAAGCTGGAACATGGTATTGCTGTTAACATCTATAGCAAGGCCTTTTCCTGCAGCTCCTTTTTTTGTGGTGATCAATAAAACCCCACCTTCAGCTCTTGAACCATAAAGGGCTGATGCGGTAGAACCTTTGAGTAGATCCATGCTTTCAATATCATCTGTGGGCACGTCTCTTAAGGTCATATTTCCATAGGGTACACCATCAATAACCAGCAAAGCATTCTCGCCTCTGAGTTCCAGTGTGGGTCTGGCATTAAACTCTGTGGAATTTTTTACCACAAGACCAGAGATTTGCCCGGTCAATGAAGTGCCGATATCTACACCTTTAACGGTCTGTAGCTTCTCTCCGCTAATCTTCTGGACAGCATAACCCAATGACTTTTCGGCTCTTTTTATGCCCAATGCGGTGACCACAATTTCCTCCAGGTTTTGTTTTACCGCTTCCATAACTACAGTTAAGGCAGCTTCTGAAGAAGTTACCGTAAGCTCCTTTGTTACAAAACCAACGTACTTGATCACCAGGACGTCCCCGGCCTTTGCATGGATTGAAAATTGACCGGCCACACTGGAAGTTGTGCCTTCCTTAGTGCCTTTGATTTGAACTGAAGCTCCGGGCAATGGCTTACCTTCGGCATCGGTTATTAAACCATGCACATTAATTAAATTAACAGACACTTCCATAGGACGGGAAACAACAGGGGGCTGTTTTTTAATCACAACCGTCTTATCTATGATGATATAAGTGAAAGGTTGGCCTTTTAAAATGACGGTCAGGGCTTCGTCCATACCCGCGTCTTTTAGATCAATGCTAATCTTGCCTGCTGCTTTGAAAGATTTATTATTGTAAAAAAAGCTATAGCCAGTCTGTTTTTTAATGTGCTCAAAAAGACTGCTGAACGAGCTGTTTTGTTTTGACAAAGTAATTTTCTGACCATATCCTTTAGCCGAGACCTGAAGGCATCCGATAATTAATACAACAATTGTCAGTTTCATTGCCAATAAAATTTTAAATGAGAAAAACCTCCTCTTAAAAGAGGCTTTTCTGCATAAACTTAAATTCATACTTTTGAATGTTTGGGTTAATTCACAATTTATTTAACAAGGTATTTTCTGAAATCTTCCTGGACTTTTTCCATTCTGATTTATCCGGGTGGAATGCTGCCGGATCCTGTTGCAACCAGGGTCCGGTTTTTTTTACCCATGTGGATTTGGCTAGATAGTTATTTGTTCATACACAAGTGGTTTAAATGAAAACTCTGTTATTTGGTTACAATTATTTTTCTGCCTTCAATTTTGAAGCGGGCCCCGCCATATTCCAGGATCTTCAACGCCTCAGATAAGTGGACTGAACGGGGGATATCTCCAACAAATTCGTCATCTGAATTAAGGCCCTGATAAACGACTTCTACATTATACCATCTTTCTAGTTGTCTCATTACGGTAAACAGATTGTCTTTTTCGAAATGAAAGTAGCCGTTTTTCCAGGCCATCACCTGTTCTATATTGGCTGGTGCGATTTCTATTTTACCAGAAGAGGTTAAGCTCGATTGTTGTCCGGGTTTCAAAAATTGTGCTTCTGACTGCGCATGCCCGCTATGGACCGATACGCGTACAGATCCTTCCAGCAATGTCGTTTTGATATTTTCTTCATCATTGTAAGAATTGACATTGAAATGTGTACCAAATACCTGTACCGTCTGATTTTTGGTGATGACCCGGAAAGGGCTCTTTTTATCCTTGGCAACCTCGAAGTAAGCTTCTCCGTTTAATTCTACCCGGCGTTCCTGCTGCTTTTTAAAACTTGGCGGAAATTTAAGCGAAGAAGCAGAATTTAACCAAACTTTCGTCCCATCGGGCAAAGCAATCTGGTATTGTCCCCCTTTTGGGGTCGAGATGATATTTGTAAGGTTTTTTTGATCCGGACCGGGGTTTACATCCATATCTTTCAGTTCATACACCAACCTGCCGTTGATCTTCGTAATTGAAATTCCGGCCTGCTCGGCGAGTTTTCCATTCTCTGCATTTGAAAGGGAAATCTTTGATCCGTTACTTAGGGTTAAAATTGCTTGGTTTGACCCCGGGGCAATATCGTTTGCATAAGCGGGCGAACGGGAAATCTGGGAACTTGGTTTTTTAGGGTTGAACAGAAAAATACAGACGCCTGTAAACAGGATTACTGCTGCACAAAGGGCAATCTTTGGCCATAAGGGTTTGACGGGCTGGGTGTGGGCATTTTTCTCCTGGATTTTTGTCCATAGTTTCTCTTTAACCTGCCAGTAGTCCGGCTCGTCGAATGTTTGGCTCTTATCGCTGGTCTGTTCTAAAAACCAGGATTCGACAAGTGCATTTTCTTCATCAGTAGCGTTGCCTTTCAGGTATTTATTCAGGAGTTTGTCCGATTTTTTATTTCCCATTTTTATGGTCCTCTATCTGATCTGAAGCTCAATTTATAGTTGAGTTTCAGCTTCAGGATATGACTAAGAACCGTAGCGCGGACGAAAGTAGTAGATGGAGAAGAAAAAAATTAAAAAATTGTAAAAAAGAGGCTAAAAGTATCGGCAAGTCTCATTTTTAATGTCTTTGTGGCATTGCTTACTTGTTTTTTAACGGTAAGTTCGGAAATGGCTAATTTTTCAGAGATCTCCCTGTAAGAAAGGTGTGCTTTTCGGCTTAACTCAAATACTTCCCGCATTTTTGCGGGCAGATAGGCCAGTTCAGCCTCTATTCTGGCGGCCAGTTCACGTTCTCTGACCAAATGGTCTGTGATACATTTCCCTTCTTCCATAAATTGCTGAAGGGAATTTAAGTAATTGGTGCGCACCTTGCTCCGCTGAAAATGTTTTAGAATGCGGTTGCGGATGGATGCATTTAGAAAGGAAGACAGGGAGACCCGGATATCCAGTTCCCTGGACTTGCTCCAAAGCATGACAAATATATCCTGGACGACATCTTCAGATTCATCTTCGTTTAACAGAATTTTTCTTGCATAACGATATAAAATAGCCCAGTACCTGTCGTAGATTTCGGCATAAGCCGCCTCATCGCCCAATTTTAGCAGATCCATTAACTGACCATCTGTAAGATTACAATAAGAGTCCAAAGCCGGGTATTTAGGCTGTGAATATATCAAGGAGCAGGCGTATTCCAAAAATTAAATTTTAACATTCTGAGCGCAAACGTTTGTGTAGATACACCAGGGCCGCTATTTACCAGAGCCGCCCCGGTAGGTATCTTCTGTGACAGCTTCAAGCCATACAGTAGGGCCTTTCTCCCTGCCCGTTATGGCAACCTGACTGAAAGCGGTATCTGCACTTGCACCATGCCAGTGCGGTACATTTGCCGGGCACTTTATGGAATCTCCCTTGCGGAGTATAATTTTAGCCTGCCCTTTTTCCTGATAATAGCCAACCCCGCCGGTAGCCAGTAAAATTTGTCCTGCCGGATGGAGGTGCCACTTGGATCTTGCCCCTGGTTCAAAGGTTACATTTCCAACATCAACGGTGTTTATACTGTCGGCAGCGATCATCGGGTGCAGGTACACGGTCCCGGTAAAATTTCCATTGCTGATTTTTTTACCCTTAGGGAAAACCTGCGCGCTTTGTTGTTTTGCATTTTCCATTTTTTGGTTGTTGTGGCAAGCCGTAAAAAAGGCAATCAGGGCCAGCGGTATATATTTAAAATTGTGCTTCATTGTTTTATAGATTGGTTTGGTAAAAAGTTACCAGTTTATTCACAGCTTGCGACACATATTCTGCCTTCCAATAGGTTTGAATGTGGGTGGCGCCCTCAATCAAAAACAATTCCTTGTTTTTTGCATTGATGGCTTTTTTGAATGCCTCTTCTGTCATGTAATAGCTATCTGCTTTACTTCCGGCCATCATCAAAAGGGGTTGGTTGATCAAATCCATATTTGTGGCCGCATCGAAAGTCATTAAGTCCAACAGGCTGCTTATGGTATATTTAAACGTAGAGTTTGGGTGTGCATGGGTTTTGTAATAATACTCATATCCTTCCCGGTACAGATCGGTCGGAATTTTGGCAACTTCTGCTGCTGTTGGACTGCCGGTACCTGCATAAATCACTTCTCCACCTGCTGCTTCCTGTGCCCGGGCATCTGTAGCTTGCTTTAAACGTTCCTGAATGGTTGCCAATTGAGAATTTTGGAAGCCATTACGTCTTACTTCTCCTGAATTAAACATGCTCAGGGTGGCTACAGCTTTAAATCGTTTATCGCTTTGTGCTGCTTTTAACGTATAACCACCGCCACCACAGATCCCTAAAACACCCAGGCGGTTGGCATCGACCCCAGCGTAGCGGGTAATAAAGTCGGCCATACCGCGAATGTCTTCAATGCGGTTTGCAGGTTTATCGATATGACGTGGCTGTCCACCACTGGCACCCTGATAAGCTGCATCGGCAGCAATGGTGATGTAGCCCGACTCGGCCAGACGTTGAGCATATAATCCGGCCGTTTGTTCTTTGACGCCTCCATTTGGATGAGCGACGACTATGGCCGGATATTTTTTTTCGGCCTGATAATCTGCTGGGGTATATACATTGGCAGCGATCGTAATGCCGTTGAGCTGGTAGCTAACCGGGTGGATATTTACTTTTCCCTTTTCATTTTTAACAATAGCCCCTTCATAAACCAGGGTATAGGGATTTTGAGGGTGGGCCTTTGAAGTGAGCTGTGCGTTTACGGTATCTGCGGCTGTCATTGACATGGCCAGTGCCACTATTGATGTTATTTTTTTCATTTCTTTAAATTTTAATTTTTTGTTATAAATTATTGGGAAACCGGACCTTTATTCCATTGCTTTGGAGTACTTGGTCCAATACGTTTTGAGCCGATTTGGCTTCCTTTACACCCAGATTTGATTTTATAAGATGTACAAATTCCTGTAACTGCCCGGGAGTTAGGCCTATGTGAAGACAAATGTTAAAATGGGAACTGAGCATGGGTTCCACACCGCCAATACTGCTGAGCACGGATATGGTTACCAGTTCCCTGTCGGAATAGCTGAGTACGTCCCGTTCAAAAATATCGGCAAACAAATGTTCTTTCAGAAATATTTCTATTTCAGGGGCAAATGCCGCATAACCGGCTCTGGGTCCATTTTGCGGAGTCCCTGTCAGTTTTTCCAGGATTTCTTTTCCCCGGTCGTATTTGTCCCGTTGATCTTTAACCGGGGATGCTTCTGGCCCGGGTTTATCGCTGATCCCTGTCGCTTTTCGTTCGTCAAGCACGACCATTAGGGTTTGAAGTCCGCGGATACTGCGGGGAAAACCACAGTATGCATAAAGTTGAACAATGGCTTCTTTTATTTCACTGATCGTCAATCCGGCATTAAGTGATGTATTCAATTCCCTTTTTAGTTTTAGTAAATCGCCTTTTGCGGTATAAGCAGCAATACCGACCAGCTGCGTTTCTCTGGAACTTAATGATTTTTCCATAGTGTTTTTTTGTTGTGCTGCTACATTGGAAATTAGACCTGCCAATGCAATTAATAAGGATGCTGTTCTGAATAACTTCATATTGGTTTTTGATTTTCAATGCGCTGATGCAGCAAAGTTGATAAGAACTAATTTGCTGACAGTAGATGGATTACGGTTATTACTACCAATATTACCGATTGGGGTATTTGCGGCCCGGCAGAAACTTTTGAATGTTTATTTTTGTTTCAAAGAAACAATAGAAGGATATGGAAGAGGCAATCAGTTTCGCTAAGATTAGTGAATACAATACTTTTAACAACCAGGAAACCTTACATCCTTTGGTCAGTGTTGTGCATTTGGATAGGGCAGAGCCTCGTGTGCACCGGCGTTTGCGTTACGAATTTTATACCATTTTTTTAAAGCAAATTAAATGTGGTGATCTTCGTTACGGACTTAATAACTATGATTATGAAGAAGGAACATTAATATTTCTTGGCCCCGGACAGGTGATTGGGGAGTATAAAGAGGAATATTATCAGCCTCAGGGAATTGCCCTGGTGTTTCATCCTGATCTGATACATGGAACAACCTTAGGAAAGAAGATCCATGAGTATTCATTTTTCAGCTATGCGGTAAGTGAAGCTTTGCATTTGTCTGAACAGGAACGGAAAATTATAATGGATTGCCTGTCAAAAATTGAATATGAATTGCAACATGCAATTGATAAGCACAGTAAGCAGTTGATTGTATCAAATATTGAATTGTTTTTGAATTATTGTGAACGGTTTTATGACCGGCAGTTTATCACAAGAGACACCGTTAATAAAGGTATTCTGGAGCGGTTTGAGGAATTGTTGAACAGTTATTTTGAATCAGAAAAACCATATTCTATTGGTTTGCCCTCTGTTGCCTATTGCGCGGGTGAATTGCATTTATCTGCCAATTATTTTGGTGATCTGATCAAAAAGGAAACAGGAAAGTCTGCGCAGGAGTACATTCAGAATAAAATTATTGATGTGGCCAAAAACATGGTTTTTGATCGCAATAAATCGGTTAGTGAAATTGCTTATGAATTGGGTTTCAAGTATCCTCAGCACTTTAGCCGGTTGTTTAAAAACCGTGTTGGAATGACTCCAAATGAATACAGAAGCGCGAATTAAAAAAGGAGTACGGTATCCTTGAATGCGTATCGATAGGGCAAATTGATCAAAAAATAAAGCTTTTTAAGAAATGCTCCTATAATGATTTTAAGAAAAAATAATTGACATTTTGTGTAGCGTTTTAACCTGTAGTAACGTTTAGTGTTTTAATTTGTTACTTATACTATGAAAAATCTTTATTTACTCTTTTTTGTTCTTTTCCTGTCTGCATGCTCCAAGGAAAAATTGTACGGTCCTTTTAACCTTAAAAATGGGCAGGAAGTAGAATTGCTGGTGGACCACCGTTATGCTTCCCTTAATGAAACTTTATTAATCCTGCCGCAGAATAAACAGGCCGATGCATCCCTGCGGGGATTTGCCGACAGAAAACCCGGCTATATTTATCGCGTGAAGGCCCGGTTCACTATTATAGAAAATCCGCCTGCGGATGGTTCAGACAGATGGTTTGATTTTTTAAGAATTGTTAGCGAGAATAAATACCAGGGAACTGAGGCTTTTGATATGACACTCGTGGGATCCTTTATCCCAGGGGGAACGGCCATTTTGTTGAGAAAAAAGGAGGATAAATATTATATCGGGGAGAACCTGGAACTGACCTATACCACACCAGCGGTGAAAGCACAACTGGAAGAAATATGGCAAAATTTTTTAGAAGTTCAGAAGAGCTGGGAGGATAAGAAACCGATCCAACCCAAATGGAGGTCCGTAAAGGCAACGGTAACTCATGACCCTAATAATTTTGGAAAGGCTTATCTGGTACAGCGTGTGGATTTTGTCAATTGAGCAGGATCCCGAAGCATAAATTATAATTTGGAAGCTGTTATAGCTTAGTGCTTGTTACACCAAATTTCTGTTTAAAAGCGAAATAAAAATGGGAAAGGTTCTCAAAGCCCAAATCCAGATAAAAGGCCGATGGTTTTTGGCGTTTGTGCTTGATCAGGTAATGCGCTTCCTCTAAACGCCTTTCCAGTAACCACCGTTTAGGTGGCATGTTAAAGGTTCTGTCAAAATCCCGTTTAAATGTAGAGAGGCTGCGTCCGGTGAGCACCGCAAGGGATTCCAGTGGAACATTAAACATATAATTTTGGTTCATGAATTCTTTCAGATCTGTTTTGTAAGATCCGGAAAAATCGAACAACAGGTTTTTCAGGTCAGGATTGCTTTGAAGGAGGAGTTCCATGGCCTCCCTTATTTTTAATGCAGCCAGTTTTGGTGTGGCCTCTTTTGTTTTGTTAATGTAGGGGGCAAGGGAAAGAAAATAAGAGCGCAGAAAATCGTCCGGTTCAAAGAAAAGCTTTTGATTTCCCCGAAAGGGCGTATCGACTGTGATCTTATTTTCAATAGCATATTGCTGTAGGGTTTCCTTGTCCAGGGTGATGGAAACAAACTGATATTTGCCTGATTTGTTGGGATATTTAACCGTCCGGATCAACTGGTTTTTCCGGACGAGTACAACCGTGTTCTCGGTAACAATGGTATGGCCATGTGCATGGAAGGCATGAGTTTCCCCGGACAGCTGAAAACCCAGAAAAAAATCAGGTATAAATTCTTCATCTCCCCTTTGTTTTTCAAAAACACAGGAATAAACTAAATTTCCAAAGATGATTTTATTGGAGGCGGACATAGGGCAAATATCTTAAAATTCAGGCAATTACTGCTGCACCGGAAATGGCAATTTCTTTATCCTGCGCAGGACTACCACCTGAGGAAGCAATAGCACCAATAACATTGCCCTCTTTATTTTTCAACACGATACCCCCGGCAATGGTCAACAGGCCCTGGTTAGCGTTGAGCATTCCAAAACCTTGCATTTCTGCTGCTGCAATAATGCTTCCCATGACGTCGCTGTCCACTCCGAACATGACAGCGGTTTTGGCTTTTTTAACAGCAAAGTCAATGACACCGAAAACACTGTCCAGCCGTGCAAAACTGACCAGGTGTCCTCCGGTGTCTACTACGGCTATACTTACTGGTATTTTAAGGCTCTTTGCTTTTTCAATGGCGGCCTCAAGTACTTTTACAGCCTGTTTATAAGTGATGTTCATTTGATGTTTTTTAGTTAAAGGGAAAGGTTGTGCTGCTCTAGCTTTTCGCAGTCCAGGCTTCGGCCTGCAGCTGTTTTACAAAATTTTCGGTCTCTTTTGGATGGACATTCCTGAAATTACTGTTGTCGTCCAGTGCTACATTTACAATACAATCGGCCATAGATTTCGGATCAAGCTGATTGGCCAGGGCCTCTGCCATCCCATCAAAGGCTGTGGAAGGGGTGAAGTTGGTTTCAGGGTCATACCAGCGAAAAATAGAGTCGGCACCACGGTCGTTAAATCCTGTCCCAAACACACCAGGGTTGCAGGTAGCAATTTTAATGTTGAAAGGCTCCAGTTCTGTCTTAAGGCCTTCAGCAATTGCTTCCAGCGCATGCTTGGAAGCACAATAGGCTGCTACATAAGGAACAGTCCACAAACCACCCATTGAGGAGGTAAATACAATTTTTCCCGATTTCCTTTTGACGAATTTTTTGATGAAACCCTGTGCCAGTTCCAGTGCACCAAACACATTCGTCTCAAACATGGAACGGATCAGGTCCAGGGGCTGTTCAGCTATGGGGCCACCCTGCATAATGCCTGCATTGCTGATCAGAATGTCGATATCGTATTTTTTTAGGGCATTGGCAATGTCCAGCGCATCCGTCACATCCAGCTTATCAACGATAAGGTCGATCCCTTTTTCTTTTGCTTCCCTGATCAGATCACTCATTTGCGGATAAATCTGTGTGGTTGCGATTACTTTATGGCCTTTTGTGGCCAGATCAAGGGCGGCAATTTTACCGAAACCGCTTGCTGCTCCTGTAATTAAGATCGTTTTGCTCATTTTTTATAGATTTAAAATTTATGAATCAAAATTGTCTTATAAATCAGAATTTTTTCTTGCTGGAAAGGCCAATTTTATATTGCTGAAAAGGCCAGCAAAAGAGGTGGATTTTTTAAAATGATTTCAGTTATTTAAAACAGGACCTCCCAGTAGGGCATCGTTACACCGGTCGCACTGGCTATTAGCACAATGTGTAATGTGTGGATTTCGGATGATTTCGTTCGCACATAGCCTGGTGATGTCTTTTGCTTTATAGCAGCGCCAAAGGCTTTTTCCAACCTCAATTTCGCTTGCTGTATTTTTTAAAATACCTTCAAAGTTTTCAAAGCCGTCTGAGCAGCCTCCGGTAAATACAGGAATTACATTGTAAGCTTTGTCCAGTGCCCAGCGCATAAATGGTGTCCGGCCGGCGAGCTGTTCGGCATAATGAATAATGGTGGCCTTGTCAAGGCCTACACCCATAAGCAGTACAAAGCCATTGTCATCTGTTAAGGTCCTAAAAGATGCGTAAAGGTCTGTCGGATTTTGATTTTCAGTAAGTTTTTTGGCTTTGGGACCAATGGCCGTAAAGGAGTTGAGCGGATGGTTTCCACGATGGCTTTCCTGTTGACTCAGGATATATTCCGGCAATAGCCCCATCTCCTGGGTGGAAATGTCTTTGCCTGTTATGGAAAAGATTTGCCCGGTGTCATCATAACTCCCATTCAAAAAGTAGGTGTAATCTCCTGCACCGTTTCTTTCGGGCATATAGGGGGGAATGGGTTTAACCTGATAATGATAGGTAAATGCGGGCGCCAGAATGGTACAACCGCAGGACAGGAATGCATCGGTGATGGTTTTTGCTCCTCCGTTTACTGGTTCACCAAAAGAACGGAGTGAAGCATGTATACAGACTTCAGCACCTTTTAGACCGAGTTGTTCTATAGCCCTTATGAGGTCCTGTTGTTCTATCATGGGAATACTGCTTTACACTATAAAATTAGTGATTAATTAACCGAAACGAATAGATAAGGCTAAATTGCCTGATCAGGAATTTAAGGTGAGGCTTTATTTGTTGTGGCATTATTTTGGTTGAATACTTTTAAGATATGAAGGGTAAAGCTGGCATTAATTTTCCTGCTGTTTTTTTAAGGTGTGCCTGCCTGTTGTTAACAGGTCTTTTTGCTGTGTATCCTTGTTTTGCCCAGACCGGAAAAAAAATAGATGTAAATCATGATGGGAAACCAGATTTCATTTTACACCATCCATCTACCAATACCTTTGAAGTTGATTGTTCAGTGGGCAAACAGCACTTCAAAAAAACAATCCGTTTTTTCGAAGACTATGATCAGCACCTTGCCAACATGAGCTACAATACTAAAAATGGGTTGTTGTGGTTTTCTATCCGTTTTGCCCCAAAATACCTTGACCAGGACACGCTTTGGTTCCGTTTTGATAAGAATAAAAAGGACTGGGCCCTGCAAAAAGTGACCAGTTATCGTTTTAATACCATGGATCCGGCACTGATTTCCAGCACCTGTACTTTTGTCCTGAAAAAGAAATTGTGGCTGCTGAGAGATAATTACCAGCTGGTACAGGAATTAATGGAAAACAGGAAAAACCGGATCAGCAAAAAATGTATAGAAAAACAGGAACATTAAATGCATTGGGTATAGTCTATTTATGTTAAATTCATCAGTTGGATTTTAATTGGGCTTATGATGAGAATATTTTACCTCGGTCTTTTGACCCTATTTAGTTTTAAAGCTGCGGTTGCGCAGGACCTGAAAGACTGTGTTTCCTGCTCTGCAAAGATGATTAAAACAGAGCAGGTGAAAAACCTGAGCATTGATGAGCTGCGGTTTCTAACCAACGATCTTTTTGCAAGAAAGGGATATCGTTTTAAACAGGGAGAGGTGGACAGCTATTATGCTCAAAAGGAATGGTATAAACGGGTAAAGGACAATAACGACATCGTGTTTAGCGATGTTGAAAAACAGAATATTAAATTGTTTCAGGACCGGACTTTATATTTAAAAGGGGAAAGGGAAAAGCTGCTTGCTGAACTTAAAGTCCTGAAACAATATGTATTGGCCGATAACCAGCAGGGACTTTCCAGCCGGTTTGCTTATTCGAAAACCAAGAATGATTTTCAGTTTTTGAAAAAGGCTCTGGAAAAGGTGAGCATTGGGGACATCAACTGGTTTAAACACAAAGCAAAGTACGAGATGACCATAGATGACGGAGATTTTGTAAGGGCTTATTCCATTGATATTAACGGGAGCAAAGTAGTGATCAAATTCAATAACCAGGGAGGATCCAGACTTGACGAACAAAACACGATGTACCCTACGGATTACAACAATGAGTTTGCGTATTGGTGGATTTTTGAATTTGATGGCGCTTTGAAGTATGTCAAGTTTGACGTAGCAGGATAAGTTTTAAACAGAATTAAAGAAAGGAAGGTAAATGATAAAACTGGAAATCGTTAAACAATATGAAACAGATCATGTGGAGTATTTAAAGAGCAGTACCACCTTCAATGAAAGTACAGCCGTGCTGCTGACCATTAATAAAGAGGATAAATTTGATTTGACTTTTGTGTCTGAAGATGAAATGTATTTTATAACACTGGAGGACCTGGGTAGTTTTTTCGACCTGAGTGACAAGCCGGTATTATTTTCAATGAACAA
This sequence comes from Pedobacter nutrimenti, assembly GCF_003208655.1. GTDB lineage: Bacteria > Bacteroidota > Bacteroidia > Sphingobacteriales > Sphingobacteriaceae > Pedobacter > Pedobacter nutrimenti. The sequence goes on from NZ_QKLU01000003.1 coordinate 274,746, forward strand.
TTATGTAGGGGTCATTAAAAATTCAACTGAAATCTATCTCTATGCCATTGGAGTGAGGAAACCTGAAATTGTAACAATTAACAATCCCATTCTTCCTGCAGCCATCAGGCTTAGTTATGAAAGCCCTGTGAGCGATAGTGATGCCTTAGCTGTTTGTTTTGAAAAAGATTATTATTCCGGTCAGGGCCGTTACCTGGCTTTTCTAAATCTGGATACTGATAAAAAGCTGGCCAATTGGGAATCCTGGATGAACCTGGATACAAAAACTTTCACCTACCACCGGGATCAGAAATATCCGCCTAAAATTGACAGTGCTATGCTTAAAAAAGATGATTTGTATATTTTTACTTCAGGAGGAATGACAACTTCTGTTCATAAATGGGGAATGGATTATTTTGCTTTGGTAAAAAGTACAAATAAGGGTGTGGTTACCGAAACATTGCTGGATAGCGGAGACTTAACCCGGGACCAAAAGAAAAGGGGCGTAAACGGTATTTTCAGTAGTTCCGAAAAATATGTACTGTTAACGCCAGTATTTCAGAACGATGAATGGGAAGGAAAACAAAAAATATTTTCCCTGGAAACAGAAGAATTGCTGACCATTGAATTTCCACGCAGCCTGGGCAAATATCCCCAGGTAATTGATCATTATGGAAATTATTTTTGGGTTTATTTGCGCGATAAAAAGCATTTTGCAATTTGCAGGGAAATTCATTAACCAGACAAAATCTTAACTCTATGCATTCTATTCTACCTTTTTTGCTGGCCATGATTATGGTTATTGTGCTGTTGAACATGTGGGCAGCTAAACTAAAAATTGCTTATCCTATTTTATTGGTGGTAGGGGGCTTGCTGATTAGTTTTATACCTGGACTGCCCATGGTTAAAATTCATCCTGACCTCATTTTTTTTATATTTCTTCCACCTTTACTGTTTGAAGCGGCCTGGTCGATCTCTTTTAAAGAAATGAAAAAATGGTGGCGCATCATTGGCAGTTTTGCTTTTCTTGTGGTCTTTTTTACGGCGCTTTCGGTTGCCCTGGTGACCAATTATATGATTCCCGGATTTACCATCGGGTTGGGATTTTTGCTTGGAGGCATTGTATCTCCGCCAGATGCGGTAAGTACCGGGGCAATTACAAAATTTGTCAAAATACCCAGATCAACCTCGGCAATTTTAGAAGGAGAAAGTTTATTGAATGATGCATCTTCGCTAATTATTTTCCGTTTTGCATTAGTGGCAGTGGGCACAGGGCAGTTTATCTGGCAAGAGGCCACCCTTAGCTTTTTATGGATGGTCATTGGCGGGGCGGGTATAGGTTTGCTTTTGGGCTGGGTATTTGTTCAGGCACATAAGCATTTGCCTACCGATGCACCTTCGGACATTGCAATGATGCTTATTGAACCTTATTTTCTGTACTGGATTGCCGAACAGGCACATAGTTCGGGTGTGCTTGCAGTGGTTTGTGGTGGCTTGCTGATGTCGGCAAAAAGACTGACCTTTTTAAACAGCACCAGCCGCATCCGGGCATTCAGTGTATGGGAAAGTTTTATATTTATTTTGAATGGGATCGTCTTTCTGATTATAGGCCTGGAACTTCCTGAAATTGTAGGTGGGCTCCGTTCAAAAGGTATTCCCCTTAGTACGGCAATTAATTATGGGATATTGGTTACCGGGGTACTCATTGCAGCCCGGATTATTAGTTCTTATGCGGCCATGGCGGCCACATTGATTTTCAGGCCAAGCGTTGCACCCGCGGCCGCGAACAGGAGGATAAGACTGACCATGCCCTTATTGCTGGGCTGGACAGGAATGCGTGGTGTGGTATCTTTGGCTGCTGCCTTATCCATACCGCTGGCCCTTGATCATGGGAAAGGACCTGCTTTTCCGCACAGGGACCTGATTTTGTTCATTACATTTGTGGTTATTTTACTAACGCTTGTTGTTCAGGGGCTTACGCTACCTTTTTTTATAAACCGTTCGAGTGCATTTGGCCAGATATTTAATCAGGAAGCGGAAGAATCGGCCCGGCAAAAAATGAAACACGGGCTGAAACAGCATGTTTATGAGTTTCTTAAAGATAAATATGAGCATGAACTGAATGGATATGCTGGTATGGAAAAGCTTTTGAAGCACTGGGAGGAAAAATCCAAAGCCACCGACGACAGCTGGATGAATGAAAAAACAAAGGTCATTTTTGTGGAAATGCTGGAAAGTCAAAGGGCCTATCTTTCCGAACTCAACAAAGATCCTGCAGTCAATGAGGAGATCATCCGCCAGCAGTTGTTCCAGATTGACCTGGAAGAAGAACGGCTTAAAATGATTTAAGGGAAAACTGCAGTGGCATTATTTTAGCTAAAAGTGATTTGTATGATAAAGATGTCCCTGAAGATTTTAGTGCCTTGTCTGCTGACTGCTTTGGTGTCCTGTGCACAAACAGGCGGGGGCACAAGCAATAAAAATATGTCCTATACCACTGATGAGACTGTGATTCCCCGGGAGAAACAAATTTCCTATCAGCTGGCAGTTCATGCCGGTACGGGTTATGAACTGTTTATCGATGATGTTTTATGCGGGTTTTCTTTAAATGAAGGTACAGAAAACAGCGGTGCTTTATTGAATGCCTATTTACTGGGAAATGGAAAGCATAAACTTAAAATAAAGATTTATCCAAATGAAAAAAACAACCAGATGGCTGGGGAAGTGCTTCTTGAAAAAGTCTTTTTAAAGGAGGACAAAAAGGTGACGCTGAAAAGCTATCCTTTTATGCTAAAGGATAAAAAAACAAACAGAGAGTTTTCATGGGAAATAGATATTGATGACCTTCCGTACCATTTGAAGGGCTGGTCTGAAGGGCGTGATTTGCGCAAGGAAGACCAGGTGGCATTGAGAAAGGAGGTCTTAGACTTTTACAATCACGCCAGGTTGTTGTACCAGGATGGCGGAAATGCAGATGCCCTTGTGGCCCTGACAAAAATGGCCAAAATGGAAAAACGGGTGTATGACTATAAAATTAAAGCGGTGGAGGATTATGCCGATCAGCTGGAAAAGGAAGCTTACAACAGGAAAACCAGGATGGGGCCTGTTGAGGATTATAAAATGGTTATTTATGGGGAGGGGAAATTGGTGGCTCTGGAACGAAACCCCATAAAGACCATTGCCGGATATCCCAAAGAAGGCGACTTTACGCACTGGAGTGCCTTGATCGGACATTTTGAAGATGGGAGTGGAATTTATCAGATACCGATGTTACTTTATCGTCCAAAGGCAGGAGCAGCTCTGGAGCGGATCAGATAAGGGATGGTTGGTTCAGACCTGGTTTTTACCTATAGTCTTCAAATTTTAATTTACCATAATCGCCTTTCCTGCTTTCGGTTTGAACAACTTTAATTTCATTCCCAGGATTTTCTTCCGGTCTGCTGCTGTAAGATCGCATGTTGTTTTTACTGAGGAACCATGATTTTCTTTTTGGGTTGTATTTAAAAGCAATTGTAGTTTCGGTTTTATCACTGGCCCCATAAAGCTGGACAAAACTAAAGCCGCCCTTGCTAAGGACTATTTTACGGTAGGGGTCGCCAGCACCTGCACCCCCGCAAACTGCGCAGCCAATGATGTTGCTGTTGGTGGCGGTAACTTTAAAGGAATCCTTGCCCACACAAATTAAAAGATATACTTTCCTGTTTTTTTCGTTATCGGTTTCCGTCGTTCCAATCAGGATGACATCCGGTTTGCCATCATTATTGAGATCACCGGTTTTAAAATCCAGTAAAACCTGGTCTTTGTCCAGAAATCTGGAAAGCTGTTCTTTCAGTTTATTTTTTTGCTGGAGGTGAACCACTTTTCCATTGTTTTGTGCGCTTGCCGATAATTGAAATACAAAAGATAAAAGGAGAGGCAGAATTGTTTTCATGGTATGGTCTTTTATAGCCAGATTAAATTTAAGTGTTGTTAAGGGAATAAAAGAAATGATATTATTGGTAAATTTGCAACTAATGAATAACAAAGGGATTGGATTGTATAAGGAAGAGGTCATTGAATTTGATTTTGGTGTGTTCAGGGAGCATTTGAGTTTATGAATCCGGTCATCATTAAACCCCACAGTGAGGTCTTAAAGAGATACGTTCAGTATTTTCTGTTTTTCAGCAAAACGGACAACAGTATTTTTAGTTATACTACTTTTCCTAATAATAACCTTTGTTTAGCGATTTATAAACAAAACCATGTCAACTACATCAATGACCGCCAAACGAATCATTGTATCCTTACCCATGGAAATGGAAACTTTGTAAGCCGGTTGTACGGATTTCATAAAATGCCATTTCAGGTACATGTAAGTGCTCCTGTTGACCAGGTCTGTATTGTTTTTTATCCCTCGGCAGCGGGTGCCTTTACCTGTACTCCTTATTCAGACCTGATGGGCCTGGAGCATGTTTTTGAAGCAATGTTTTCCGGAAAGAATACCTTTTTTCTGGAACAGCTTTTTGCGGAAGATGACGTGGTCAAACGTGCCGGAAAATTGGAAAGTTTTTTACTCGGCAAGCTGAACGATCAGGTGTCAAATAAACTAAAAGAGGCATTGCTGTTGATTTCAAAAAGTAATACTGAAAACCTGAGCGTTGAAATTCTGGCCAGACAGCTTGGATTAAGTGAGGTTTCGATATTCCGGCTGTTTAAAAACCATTTAGGGCAAAATCCAAAATCATTTTTGAAGACCCTCCGTTTTCGGACCGCCCTGGATAAAATGCTTACAAAAAAAGGCTCTTTAACGGAAGTGGCCTATCTCAATCAATATTACGATCAGGCGCATTTAATCAAAGATTTCCAGTCATTCTCCGGTCACTCTCCAAAACATTTGGTGCGTAAAGTGGCGCTTTGTCAAAATGACCTGGCCTGGATTTACGACGATGACCGTTTTGAATGATTTTTACAATTTTTTATGAACCATAGTGATTTTCTTTACTGCTGGAAATGATAATACAACAGATGAAGATCAAAATAATTCTTTTTGCAGTTTTACTTTTTGCCGTAAATGCAGCTGGTGCACAAGAGATTTGTGCTTGTAGTGAAGCATTGGAACGATTAACAGTCAAAATTGAAAGCGAGTATCCCGGATTTGAACAAAAGACGAAAGACAAAATTTTATACAACAGTTTTAAGCAGCAGCTTCGGGAACAAGCTGCCAGTACCGATAAAACGAAATGTTTTGAGGTCTTAAAAAAATATACTTCTTTTTTTCGGGATGGGCACATCTGGATCAATCCGGCAACTGCTGTGGATCAAAAAGGTGTGGTGAGTACAAAACTAGTCGACATTGATCTGAAAAAATTTAAAAATCAATTGAAAGCAAGCCCGGATCCGCTGGAAGGAATCTGGAAAAATAAATTTGAATGGACAGGTGGAACAGGTTATGAAATTGGCATCACCAAAAATAAAGATGGTGGACAACTGGGCTTTGTGATGAGTTCGACATCTGGTTTCTGGAAGCCTGGTGAAACCAAATTCAGGTTGTTTCCCGATGGAAAGTTCGAATTCTATTCCTTTGATAAAACCCTGAAAACCGGAACATATGAGCTATATGGGAACAGTATCCTTTATTTCAGGGAGGCAAGAGCAGTTTTCATCAAAGAATCACCACAGTCAAATTTGACCCAGCAGCAGGTTAGACAAAAAGTGGGGGAGTTTTATGGCTTTGGAATAAAAAAACTGAGTAACCAAACCACGCTGCTTAGCCTTCCATCTTTTGATTATCCTTTTGTAGACATCATTAAAGACCTTGTTACCTATAACCGGCCGCTGCTGGAGGGACAAAAAAACTTAATTATCGATATAAGAGGAAATTCAGGTGGCACAGACAACGCTTATCAAATTCTACTGCCTTATATCATGAGTAATTCCATCCGGAGCATGGGCGTGGAATATCTGGCCAGCCCAACTTTGGTGAAGGGACTTGAAACTTATCTGAAAACGGCATCTGACGATAAGGAAAAGGAGGAAGAGGTGGAGATGGTAAAGAGATGGATTGGTCTTTTTGAAAAAAATATGGGAAAATTTGTCAATGTTGGTGACAGTACAGTTTCTATACAAAAAGTGTTGTCCGCTGGGAAAGGCCCGGATCATGTGGTTATCCTCACCGATAAAAGAGTAGGAAGCTCTGCTGAAAGTTTTGTGTTGAAGGCCAAACAAAGTAAAAAAGTGAAGATAGCTGGTACTGTAAGTTCGGGGGGATTGGATTATGCTTCTGCACGTATGTTCGACTTTGGCTGTCCGGAATACTTGTTGCAGTTGCCCACTTATCGTTCCTTAAGGTTACCGGATTATCCGATTGACAACATTGGTATTCAGCCAGATCTTTACCTGGACAAAAGTGTCAAAGACTGGGTGCAATTTTGTGTAGAATATTTAGAACAATAAGATGGTCCCGGAAGGTTTTATCCAGCCTGGTGAAAAGACCGCCTGAATGCTATGGGAGACAGGCTGGTTTTTGTTTTGAACAGTTTACTGAAAGATTGCGGATGTTCAAAACCCAATTCATAGGCAACTTCGCTTACCGATAGATTGGTTGTAGATAATTTCTCTTTTGCTTTTTCAATGAGTTTGTAATGTATATGCTGCTGGGCATTTTGTCCGGTAAGGTTTCGGAGAATGTCGCTTAGGTAAGTTGGGGATATATTTAGTTTTTCCGAAAGCTGTTGAACAGTGGGGATTCCATGGCTTAGGGCATTATTACTTTCAAAATAATGTTCTAAAATTTCTTCCAGTTTTTGCAGCAGGTCATTGTTCAATGCTTTGCGGGTAATGAACTGACGTTTATAAAAGCGGTTGGCATAGTTTAGCAATAGTTCAATTTGAGAAATAACAACATCCTGGCTAAAGTCATCAATACGGCTGTTCAATTCATTTTGGATCATTTTAAAAATTTCCATGATGGTCGCTTTTTCCTCTTCTGAAAGATGCAGAGCTTCATTGGTTGAATACGAAAAGAAGCCATATTTTTTGATTTCTTTGGACAGGGGATAACTCAAAAAGAAATCGGGATGAATGAGTAAGGTGTATTCAGAGCAAACACTGGCGTCGTTGTCGTTGTTGCCCATAATCTGACCTGGAGCGGCAAACAATAAACCACCTTCATCAAAATCATAATAACTCTGACCGTATTTTAACTGGCCACTGAGTTTGGGTTTATAGGATATCTTATAAAAGCCCAGTACATGATGATGCGGAAGTTTTATGTTTTCTGCCGGAATATTGGAGCCGTGGATCAGGCTGACCAAGGGATGCCGGGGTTTAGGCAAACCAAAGACCTGGTGTGCCTGGGACAGGGAGGCAATTTTCTGCGGGCTGCTTTCTTCCTTTTTCATATTTTGAGTAATCATGAAAATGATAACCGATAACAGGACCAAATATCGGTTATCATTAACGTCTTATCAAGTAGGGTTTTATATTTCGGACTTGTTTGGGCCGGATAAGGTCTGGGCAGCACTAGAAACTTCTTCCCAGGCTTCCCAGGTGGTTAAGCGCTCCTGATAAGCTGCACGTACCCCAGGTAAGCAATCCTTGCCCAAAAAGAACCGTAATGGCGGGTTTTCTGAGTCTACTACTTTGAAAAGGGCTGTCGGTGTTGCATTTGGATCACCTCTTTCTATTGTTTTTAAGCTTTGTGCAAACTGCGCTTTAAAATCTGTATAAATGTCCAGACCTTTTGCAAATTTTAAAGATTCCGGACTTCCAAATTCGGTCGCATAAGCTCCAGGTTCTATAATGGTTACCTTGATTCCGAAATCTTTAACTTCTGCTGCAAGGCTTTCATGGATGGCCTCGAATGCCCACTTGGATGAACAATAATAACCGATAACCGGTAAAGTTACATGACCAAGATTACTTGATGTACCTAGTATATGGCCGCTTCCTTGTTCTCTAAGTATGGGTAAGGCCGCCTGAATAACAGAAACCGGACCGATGACATTTGTTTCATAAAGTTCACGAAGATCGGCTGCGCTGGCTTCCTCAATGGTACCCACCAGGGAATATCCGGCATTGTTGAACACAATATCCAGCTTTCCGAAATGCGCATGAGCTTGCGATACGGCCTTCTTTACCTGCTCATGTTTGGTTACATCAAGCTCAAGGAGCAGCACGTTTTCACCATACTTATCTTTTAGGCTGGTTATGCTTTCCAATTTCCGTGCTGTAGCAACAACCCGGTCACCGCGCTTAAGTGCCGCTTCGGCCCAAACGCGACCAAAGCCCCTGGAAGTGCCCGTAATGAACCAAACTTTAGTAGATGGACCTGAAACTGGCTTTAAAGGAGCTACTGAACTTTCATTTTGAGGAGACATAATCTTATATTTTAAATTAATAACACCACAAAGATCAGCAAGGGCAAATGGAGACTTGTAGCCTAACTGAGACTTTTTGTAACCTAAATGAGAATAAAATGGATGGTTGGCAATTGTACTTCGGTTTGAGGTTTTGACTAGGTTTATTGTGAAATTTCTACTTTGTAATAGCCATATTTTTTAACCCATTTCTGATGTTCATAAATTTCCTGATAACCTTTTACGTAAAGGGTAGTGTCATTTGCCCATCTGATTTGCGCTATGGCAAATTCATCAGAATGCAAACTGGCAAACAGACTAAATATTTTTCCTTTTCCTGCTTTTGGATTAAAACTTAAAACACCCAGGTCTGAATTTTTATGTTTGTATTCGGTGTTGCTGTAGTAAACAACAAAACGTTGCTTGGGCGATGGCTGAGGTAAAGAAACATGCCAATCTCCAAAAGAGGCAATATGGTAGCGGAAACCATTTTTAGCATCCAGAAGGAACAAGGTGGCAAATCCAATGCCTTCTGCTGTCGAATTAGCCGTTAAGGCATAAAGATTTAATAAGGATGAATAGCCCAGGAGTTCATAGCCGTTCCATCCTTTGCCCGCCCCGCCATCACTATATTGCTTGAAACGTTGTTTTCCCTCTCTTGTACGGATCGAAAAATAGCCTTTTAAAAGTTTTAATTTTGGTTTGGTCCAGCTATTTTTTTGGACCAGCTGATCATATTGCCGGGATGTTGCTTTGGTAAACTTGAGTTTGGGCAGAACCTCATACTGGTCGGCATATCCAATAATGATTTGATTGTCATTTAGAGGAGCTTTGTGCTGTTCTGTTTTTCTTTGGGCCTTTGCCAAAAGAGAAGGAATAAGCAGCATCAGCATGAAAACATAATTTTTCATATTCCTTTAGTAGATGTTTATCCTATACAATATGGTGTAATTTTGTTTGATAAACAATAACTGGTAGTCTTAAGTGTTTTGTGGGAAGTTATACCTGGAAGATGACCTGGTGATATGGTGAAAAACAGGTTAAGGGTATAAGTCCAAAGCGCTTTGTAAAATGTCGCGAATAACGTCCAGGGCCAAATCTTCATCCGGGTTAATCCTTAATATTTTCATTCTGGAGCGCTTCCCCTGTTCCAATGCTGGATGATCCAGTAATTTCCCTTCTACCATTAAAATATAGGGGCTTTTTGTCTTTTGATCCTGCCATAAATAGCAAAATGGTTTTTTTTGAAAACAAAAGCAGGGCATTCCATATTTCTGTGTTTCGGTAATGTGAACATCCTGTTCAAGAATGATTTTTCTTAAGGCAAGTAAACAACTTTTACCAGGTTCTTGCTGCTTTAAATAAAAGTGTTGAAGGGCCTCAGTCATTTATAAATTTTATTTCAGTTGACCATACTGACCAGTTGAAGTGTTTGATTCATGGCAAGGATTACCCCAATAACCAGAAAAAACCAAAAACGTATGGTACGGTAGTTTTTCTCAGTCGTAATGTACAATATTAAACAGAGCATCCAAAAAGCCAAAGCAAAACCTTTAAAAGCCATAGAATGCTTCATATACGTATTTCCGATCAGTAGAAAAATAATGCCCAAAAACTCCACATGGGGACCGTACTTTCTCCAGAAGGTAATTAATCCTCTCAACATCATAGAATAAGATCTTATGTGCTGGAATTAACATAATCTGTGCCACCTTTCCTTGGATTTTACAACAGCCCAAATCAAAGACCGCTGGATTTAATTGTGACCTTATTAAAGGTGCCGGAAGCTGGTATTGTAAGAGCTACCGAACTTTAAAACAAAGTCCGGCAGCCGCAAAAAGAAAATGCAATCGGGTTGAGAATAAGGTATGCTGACAGCAGACACCGGCCTGTTGTTACTTTAAAGGGCTGGCTGCATTTGAATTGCTGACGAACAGAAAGGCATCAAAGTGCTGGCTGATATTGGTTTTTTCATTTGTACTTGGATCGCTTTTTGGTCCATAGCCAATAAAACGTATAGGTTTTACTTCATTTTTGCTGTTGTATTGGGTAGGGAAAAAATAGAAGGCTGGTTTGGAGTTGGTTAAAAACTGAGTTTCCCAGGAGTCAGCTACTGTTTTTTCTAAAGGATAGGCTTTCATAGGATTGGTATAGGAGTCCCGGGATTGTTCGGTGGCTGCAAAAGTACCGGTAGCGGTACCAGTGCCCATAACAAAATATTGCCCCGGAAAAAGTTTTGCAATTTCTCCGCCCATACCACCAACGGTATTGTTAAAAACACCTGTTTTGGCTACATGGGCATTATGTGCCCATATGACCATTTTGTCATTGGAATTTTTTAGAATTTCAGCTACGTTACCGGCCATATTTACATCACGGCTGGGCTCATTCGTTTTGGTAATATAATGATAGAAGGGTGAAAAGCCCTGTTTAATGTTCATCATGATCAAATGGCTTGCAGATTTGATTTCTGCAGACAAATTTGAAGCATTAATTCTTTGATCAAGGCTATCGGCTACTAAATAACCTTTGTAACTGCTTTTGTACATTGCAGGAAAGTCAACTTTAACATCTTTTTTATTCATGGCTTCCCAAACTTCGTCCTGTAAAGATGCAGGTGCCTGGAGTTGCTCAATACCTGCTGAAAATGCAGCCTCACCAGTTAATACCTTTCGCAAGGCTTCTATATCTGAATTGAGGTAAACATAGTCTATGCCATCAATGCTTACCCTTTTTTTATGGGTTTGATTATAGTTTCTTACCCAGGTCAGTAATTCTTTGGTTTCTTCGTTTTGCCAAATGCTCAACAGACGCTTTTTCATGATGCTATTTAAATCTGCTTTCCCATTGAGCTCCTGGTTCAGCAACAGGCCATCGCTAAGGTCATTTTCTAAGGCAATATGGGTAAAACCGTGTTTTTCGATTAATTCCCGGGTAATCCAGTAACGCAGTTTATAGAATTCGGCCGTGCCGTGTGTACCCTCGCCCAAGGCAACTATTCTTTTTTTGCCCATTAGCCCGATGAGGGCTTTTGCATCATTGACGAATTTTTTTTGACTGCTGATGTTAACCTGATGTATAACCGGCGTACTATTTTGATCAGGAGTTTTTTGTGCCCGGCTGTTTAGAGATAAACAAAGCATTGCAATAAGTAATGGAAGGATCGTTTTCATGTTTTTGATTTTGTATGCAGCAAATCAACGGACAAAAAATAGTTCCCCTTTATATTATTCGACCGGGGGCAAGGAGTAGCCTATTAAAACAGGTTTATTTTTTTTAATCGTGCAAAAACAGGCCCTGGTCGAAAACAAGCTATCGATAATCAATAAATATGACGAATTTAGCTTTGTCATGAAGAAACCCGGATTAACCTTTCCTCTTTTTTTTGAACTTGTCATTTGGTTGTTGTACGTTGCTGTCTATAAGTATTCCTTTTACATGGAGCTTGCAAAATTGCCCCGTATCCCAAAGAATGATTTTCCTTACCTGGAAATTGCCTTATACAGTATTTGTTCAACTTTGGTGGTCATTCCTTATTACCGCTGGATTATTCCTTATTTCTTGCAGCGTAAAAAGTATTTATGGTTGTTTTTAATCACAGTTGTCTATTTTTTACTGGTTATCCCTTATAACAATGTGGCTGTTTCCTGGATGTTCAGTCAAAGCACAAAAGGTACCGCTGTTCATGTGTTTTTTAATTCTGCTTATCAACTTTGGGATTGGAACATGGTAATGACCGACCTGATCGCTTTCTTTTGCATTGGGTTATCCAGGTTCTCCTATCAGAGTGAAATGAAACGCCGCCAGTATGAAACCGATAACCTGCATTTGCAGTTGAACATGCTTAAAACTCAATTGCAACCTCATTTTCTATTCAATACCCTAAACAGTTTATATGGACTGAGTTTGGTGGGATCTAAAGAAACACCGCGCTTTATCTTATTGCTTTCGCAAATGATGCAGTATATTTTGTACGATTGCGATAAAGAGGAGGTAAGCCTGCAGGAAGAAATTGAATTTTTAAGGGGCTATTTTGAACTGGAGCAGCAAAAATTTCCTAAAGCCAGTATTGTATTCGAGGCGTTGGAGGTGGATGAAGCCATTATGATCCCTCCCTTGCTGTTTTTGCCCCTGGTCGAGAACAGCTTTAAACATGGAAAACATAAACTGGAGGACCAGGCTTCAGTATATGCCTGTTTACAGGTAACGCCCAGAGAAATTATTTTTACCATTCAAAATGATAAATTGCAGGATACACCCGGTATCAACACAAAAAAAGTGGGGGGGATTGGCTTGGTTAACATCAGGAAAAGATTGGATCTTTACTATCCAAAACAGCACCAGTTGATTTTAAAAGAAAATGAGCAATATGTGGCAACCCTAATTTTAAACCGCAAATGAACTGCATTGTAATAGATGATGAACCAATGGCTCATCAGGTATTGGAACACTATATTGATCAAACGCCCGGATTGCGGCATTTGGCTTCTTTCAGAAATGCTATAGAGGCGTTTGAGTATTTAGGCCAGCATCAGGTCGACCTGCTGTTTTTAGATATTGAGATGCCTTTAATTAACGGATTACACTTTTTGAAGGCTTTGACGACCAGACCCAAAACCATTTTTACCACGGCCTACAAGCAATATGCTTTTGAGAGTTATGAGCTCGAAGCAGTTGATTATTTGTTGAAACCATTTTCTTACGAACGATTTACAAAAGCGGTCAGTAAAGCTGGTTTATGGAGTGGGCCTGCTGAAGATGACCAAATCAACCATTTACTAATTAAGGACGGCCAAAGTCTGCTCAAGCTTAAACAGCAGGATATTATTTATGTAGAGGGTTGCAAGGATTATGTAAAGGTATTTACAAAGGATAAATTCTATTTGGTCTATCAAACTTTAAAAGGCATACTCGAACAGTTAAGTTCAGCTTATTTTGTACAGGCCCATCGCTCTTATATTGTGAATAAAAACTATGTAGAGCGTATTGTAGAAAATAAGCTGATTATTGGTGATCAATCTTTTATTCCAATTGGACCTTTGTATAAAAAGGACTTGCTGGAAGCTATGAAGCGCTAAAAGGTATTTTCAGGGTGAATTACTGACTATATTTTTTAACCAACTCCATCAGCTGATGGTTTTTTCCGCTTAAATAGGTTTTTTGCTTTTCCAGCCAAAGGGTCTTTGAAGCAACATCTTTTTGCCCTGTGGAGATCATTTGTAACACAGAAGATGCTGCCGGCATTCCTGTTCCTGTTTTATGGGCTACGCTTTGAAGGGGGGCCAGGGCGGTTTTTACCTGTTTTTCGGAAATGGACAGTTTGTGCCCTAACTTTTCTTTTGCAGCGGTCTGGATCATTTCCAGGTCAATCTGATCAGCTGTTTTCTTTTCTGCTATGGCTTTGATGACTACTGCTGCAATCAGTTCATGTGCATCTCTGAAATCAAGATGCGCAGCCCTAACCAGTACATCGGCCAGATCGGTCATGGTTGAGAAGTTTTTTCTGGTATAATCAAGCAGAATTTGTTTGTTGACGTGTAAGGTCCTGACCACACCGGTCATGGTATGGGTCGCGGCCAGGATTGCATCCAGTGCTTTGGGTTCCAACATGAGCCGGACCCCGCTGTGTTGGTATTCTATACCATTCAGGGAAGTCAGTATTGACATCAGCTGACCGCTGGTTAATGCTGCCGCTTTACGGGTCCTTTCCAGGGCATCGGGATTTTTTTTCTGTGGCATCATACTGCTTATACCTGCATAAGAATTATCCAGTTCCACTGAATTGTACTCATCTGTACTCCAGAGTTGTAGTTCTGAAGCCAGGCGGCTCAGTCCATTCATGTAAATCGCATTATCGGCTGCAAATTCGGTAATGTGGTCCCAGCCTGCGGCCCCCTCTATCGTATTGACAACAAGTTGTTTGAAACCCATAAGCTCGGCAACTCTTTGTCTGTTTAAATCCCAGCTGGTGCCGCCGCTGGCCCCGGAGCCCAAAGGACATTGGTCAATGCGGTCATAAAGTTCAATATAGCGCATTAAACTTTTGGAGAGGCTTTCATCAATAGCTGTTAAATAATGTGCCAACGTACCTGGCTGTGCCTCTTTTCTATGTGTGTAAATTGGCATAATGGTTTCCAGGTGAAGCAGCGCCGTGCTTTGGATGGCTTCGCGGAGCTGGATAACAGCACTGATTACCTCCAGCAACTGATCACGCAGATATAAGCGGTTGGTGGTGTTGTCCAGGTCATTACGGCTGCGACCGATGTGCATCTTCCCTCCAGTGCTCCCCACTTCTTTGATCAGCTGGGATTCGTAGGGGAGGTAAACCTGCAGTGCAGTGTTTTTGACGGCCAGTTGATCGACTTTCAGGATGCCCTGAAGAATATTTTTCGCTTCATCAGGGTTAAGGATTTTTTGTTCGGCCAGCATAATTACATAGGCTTTATGCAATAAGGTTTGGTAAGGAAAGGTCTCGCCGATCAGGTTTTTGGAACTGACTTCATAATCATAAAGCTCCTGAAATTCTGCCGCTTTTGAACCCGAAGCCCGCCCAATCCGGCTGGCATCGGAAAGATTTTTAAGTCTGGTGTTTTTTGAACTGTCGGTTGTTGAGACTTTCTCGTTTAAGAATTGTGCCTTTGACTTTAAAGGCAGCAAAAAATAAGTCAGGACTGCCAGGCTATAGAGGGGGTAAAATTTGAATTTCATCATGAACGCAAATTAAATAAAAGCATTTAATAAATGAAACTAAGTTGCGTTTATAAAAAACATAAATAGGCAGACATTCAGTACAAAATGATCAGCAGTGACATTAGTTTTAATATCAATGGCCCTATGTTTTAGGTGAATAATTTATGTTTTTTTTGTTAATTAATTGATTATGATAATGTTGTGTATTTTTTAATATTAATTCTATCAAATTAGTATACTTAATATTAAAAAAGCATACCTTTGTCAAAAAAACATTTTCCATGTTAAGCCATCTTATTATTCAAAGCAGATCCCTTTTGTTCAGATTACCGTTAGCAAGTTCAGCCTTTACCACGAGCTGTTGTTGTCTCTAATTCACTGCTGACCGGTCCCGGTTAGCCCCATTAATCATTTTTCATTTTTTATGCCATGCCGTCAAACCAGAAGACGTGCATACTGGAATTGTATTACCTCATTTTTTATCAAATTTTATGACCCATTTATTCTACAAAATTTTATTCTTTTCCCTGTTTTTTCTATTTCAGGGATATGCCCAGGCGCAAGACCTGACCATCAGCGGAAAGGTGATCTCGGGCAGTGACCGCTTGCCCATACCGGGTGTTTCAGTACTCAATCAAAAGGGCTTTCCCAATACGGTTACAGATGCGAACGGAAACTTTACTGTTCACACGAGTAAGGGTAGTGTATTGACTTTTACCTTTATTGGGTTTTTGTCTAAATCCGTTACGGTTACTGATGCTTCACCATTGAGCATCACCTTATCTGAAAATGTTAAGGGCTTAAACGAAGTGGTTGTGGTTGCATTCGGCAGCCAGAAAAGAGAGGAAATTACGGGGTCTGTTCAGGAGCTTAAAGCGAAAGACATTACTTCGCTGCAAAATGGGAATATTTTACAGGGCTTGGGGGGTAAAGTTGCCGGTGTTCAGGTCTTTACCACAGGCCAGCCAGGCTCCGCGGCCACCATCAGGATGCGGGGCATTGGCTCTATTAATGCTTCCAGTGACCCACTGATTGTTCTGGATGGTATTCCTTATGATGGTTCGCTGAATTCCATTTCCAAATCAGATATTGAAACACTTTCCTTTCTGGAAGATGCGTCTTCCAATGCCCTTTATGGCTCCAGAGGGGCAAACGGTGTAATTATTGTCACGACAAAAAAAGGTAAGGGCCAGGGTTTGCAGATAGAGGCTGATGTGAAAGCTGGCATAAATTTTAGGGCAACACCTGATTATTCCATTCTGAAATCGCCAAAGGATTACTACCTGGCTTATTACAACAGGGCCAGGATCGGGGAAATTGTCCGGGTACAGAAGGGAGGAAGCGTTACTTCGAGTCCCCGTCAGGTAGCCCTGAATTCTATGAAGAGTACCCTTGGATATAATGCTTACGATGTACCATTTGAACAGTTGATTAATGACAATGGCAGTTTTAATGACGCTGCCAATTTGAGGTACCAGGACGACTGGGCCAAACTTTTATTTCGTACGGCATTCCGGCAGGAAGCGAGTTTGGGCTTGTCTGCAAATTCGGAAAACCTGAAATCTTATACTTCATTTAATTACCTGAACGATAAGGGCTATTTGATTGCATCTGGTTTTAAAAGGTTGGGTTTAAGGTCTAATTTGGTCTATGACCTGAGCAAGAGTTTAAAAATTGGAAGCAATTTAAGTTATGCGTATACCAGCCAGGATTTTGGGGAAAGCGGTGGGTTTTCCAATCCTTTTCAGTTTGCCAGAAATATAGCACCTTTTTATCCGGTTTATCTGAGAGATAACGATTTTCAAAGGGTCTATGACGCTAAGGGAAGGCCAGTTTATGATTACGGATCGGGAAAAGGGCCTTTTGGGGCGAGCCGATCCTATGCGGTTTTCGAAAACCCGGTAGGCAACAGACAATATGATAAAGACAATACGTCAAACAATCAGGTCAATGCCAATCTTTTCCTGAATTATAAATTTTTGAACGATTTTGAGTTTACTTACAATTTTGGCGCAAATGTCGATAACACCAGGAGGCTGGTTTTTGGAAATACCTATGGGGGAACATCTTCTTCGGCGGGGGGGAGCCTGTCCAGAACCTCGCTGTATAAGTATAACCTGAACCATCAGCAATTGTTGAATTATACCAAAAAAATAGATAAGCACAGTATTGCCGTATTGCTTGGACATGAATTGAACAAAACGGTCAGTGATCAGTTTGCAGGTTCAAAACAACAATTGTTATTGCCCGATTTATTGGTTTTTGACAATGCTGCAAAAATTACAGGTTTAAGTGGAAGTCAGTACGGATATGCGGTGGAAGGCTATTTTTCGAGGTTGGTATACAGCTACAATAACCGTTACTTTTTTAACGCCAGCATCAGAAGGGACGGCTCGTCTGTGTTTGCACCTGAAAGCAGGTGGGGAACTTTTTATGGTTTAGGCGGTGCCTGGGATATTGCAAAAGAAGATTTTTTAAGTGAAAACAAAATCGTCAATTCCCTGAAACTAAAGGTTTCCTATGGACAGCAAGGGAATGACAACGTTACCCTGAGTAGTGGTGCAAGGGATTATTACACTTATTATGATACCTATTCGATCAATGACTTTGGTGACAATACCCCTGTGGTTTCACTGAACAAACTGGGGAACAGGGACCTGAAATGGGAAACTTCAAAAAACCTTAATGCAGGTTTTGAGGCAAGCCTGTTTGACCGGAGACTTACAGTAAACGCAGAATATTTTGAGCGGAAAGTTTCCAATATGATTTATGCGCAGGCCCTGCCGCCATCCAATGCGGGTTCTTATGCCAGGTTCGCCAATATTGGCGATATGAACAATAAAGGAATACAGCTTAGCCTGGCAGCAGACCTGGTCAGAACGGCCGACATCAACTGGAGTGTTACCGCCAATGCAACACATTACAACAATAAAATCACCAGGCTTCCTGATGCGCAGAAGGCAACCGGACTGGTAAGCGGATCTTTCATTTTAAAAGAAGGGGGTGACCGCTATGCTTATTATTTAAGAGAATTTGCAGGGGTAGATCCGAAAAACGGAGATGCTTTATGGTTTACCGATCAGTTGAACGCATCGACAGGCCAGACCGAAAAACAAATTACCAATGATTATTCTAAAGCTACAGTATATAACATTGGGAAATCTGCCATACCAAAAGTGTACGGAGGTTTTGGGACCGCGTTCAGTTACAAAAATGTAAGCCTTTCTGCTAATTTTGCCTACCAGTTTGGGGGCTACGGATTTGATGACATTTATAGGAGCCTTTTGCATTCGGATAATTATGCTTCTAATTACCACACAGATGTCAATAACAGCTGGACCCCAGAAAATCCCGGAGCAGCCTTGCCACGGGTGGACCTGACCAGTGCCAACCAAAATGCCTCTTCGACCTTGTACCTGATCAAATCTGATTACATCAGTTTACAGGACATCAGTTTAAGCTATGATTTCGCCAAAGAACGCTTAAAATGGAGTGGTCTGGCAGGTGCAAGGGTATATGTAACAGGGAATAACCTGTATTTGTGGTCTAAAAGAAAGGGCTATGATCCAAGGACTTCTCTAACAGGGCTTTCATATGCTTATACCTATCCTTTATTGTCCAGTGTATCCATTGGCGTAAACCTTAAATTTTAACCTCAACCATGAACGATAATACATATAAACAAATGGCAACGAACATAAAATTATTCATTACGGGCCTGTTTTTAGCAAGCATTGGCTTTGCAGGCTGCAGTAAAAACTTAAATATAGAACCCGGAGGCAATGTTTCTAAAGAGCAAATTGCACAAGATCCTGCAGCACTGAACAAGGCTTTAAATGGAATATACCTGGACCTGAGGAGCAACGGTGCAGGAGGGACTACGCTCCACTCGGATTTTGGACTAATTGGTATCCGCTCAGGAGCAGATTTAATGTCAAATGATGTGATACAGGCAAAAAGCCAGCATTTAGGGATGTTTTATACTTATGATGCCGGTATTTCCAATAATGTAGGAACATCTATTGTCTGGACAACTTATTATTCGAGGATATTTTCTATAAATGGCCTTTTAGGAGAGATCAATAAAATAGGGGTCAACAGCAGCAACAGAAGTTCTTACGGTCAATTGCTGGCGCTAAGGGCACTGTCCTATTTCAATTTAATCCGTTTTTACACCTTTACTTATAAAGGACATGAAAATGATCCGGGTATTCCGCTGGTCTTGAGCAACAATGACCTGGAAACAGGTTTGCCAAGGGCTGTGGCATCGGAAGTCTACAATCAGATCACTAAAGATATAGAAGGCGCAATTGTGGCATTGGATGGTTATAACCGTCCTTCCAAAGCACAAATTGACCAAAGGGCAGCAAAAGCCATTGCTGCTGATATTTATCTGGAAAAAGGTGACTATAAAAAAGCAGCGGATTATGCGTACCAGGCCAGAAAAGACATTAACCTGATGACTGAATCGGACTATACAGGTACAGGTTTCTCAAGAATAGATAATCCCGAGCTGATCTGGGGTTTTGACAACAACATCCAGACCATCAGCATCGGTAATTACTTTGCTTCTTTTTTCTCTATGTTCGACAGTACCAATCAGGGTTATGCAGGTGCTGCACAGATTTATAAATTAATTGATAAAAGATTGTATGAGTCCATTCCGGCCAGTGATTACCGGAAAAAAGTATTCAACGGAGCAAATTCCAGTCCTTATTCCTTTAACGGGACCACCAAAACTTATCCACCTTATGTCAACTGGAAGTTTAAAGATCCTTCTCTTTTTGAAGGTGATTACATTTATATCCGCTCTTCCTCTTTGTATTATATAGAGGCTGAGGCCTTGGCCAGACTGGGTAATGAAGCCCAGGCGAGGCAAATATTGTTTGACATTACCTTTACCAGGGACAAGGCTTACCAATTGTCCCTAAACTCAGGTCAGGCATTATTGGATGAAATTTACCTGCAAAAAAGGATTGAATTATGGGGTGAGGGTTATGCCTGGTTTGATATGAAACGTTTAGGTATTGCGCTGGAAAGAGACTATACAAATTCCAATCATACTTTCGGCAAATTTAATTTACCTGCAAACAGTCCGAAATTCAGGTTCCAGTTTCCGGATAAAGAGATCAATAACAATCCGAAAATTATACAGAATTCATTGTAAAAAAATGGGCTGGCTAATCAGCCGGCCCATTTTTTATTTGTCCATTAAAGCTTAAGCCGGTGATTTTTTATTGGGGTCTATAACTATTTTTTAGTTGTATAACTGAAAAATAGTTGTGTAACTAAATTTTAAGTTATATATTCGGTTAATGGAAGAATTAACTAAAAGCGAAGAAAGGGTGATGCAGGTCCTTTGGAAATTAAAAAGTGCATTTGTTAAGGATATTATTGAAGAACTGGACGAAGAACCCAAACCACCTTATAATACCATTTCCTCAACGGTAAGACTGTTGGAAAAAAAAGGCTACGTATCTTATAAGGCCTATGGAAAAACCTATGAGTATTTTCCTTCAATAAGTAAAGAGGCCTACACGAAAACAACATTTTCAAAATTGTTTGCCGGATATTTTGATAATTCTCCTGCCAGTTTACTTTCTTTTATGGTGCGGGAAGAGCAATTAAGCGAAAAAGATATTGAAATGCTTAAGGCAATTGTTCAGAAAAAAAGCTGAGGATGGAATTTATAACTTACTTGCTTAAAGTCAGTACCTGCCTGTTGGTTTTTTATGGAAGCTATATGATTTTTCTGAAAAATCTCAGTTTTTTTAAAGCCAACCGGGTTTACCTTTTGGCTACATTGTCTCTGAGTTTTATTATCCCATTGCTTAAATTTGAACGGAGCCCGGACCTTGCTGTGGTCCCTTTTTTTAACGGATATATTCCAGCTGAACAAATAACAAGCAGGGCACTTGCACCGATATCGTTAAATAATGAGGTAAATACTTTATCACTTTCGGGCTTAGTATTTTGCCTCTATCTGTTGGTTGCAGTGCTGTTGTTATGGAGAGGTCTTTCTAAAATACGTCAGATCACCAAATTTATTGATACTGATTTTGTCCGCGTAAACGGTTTAAAGGTTATTTACAAAAAATCGGGTTTTGTAAACTGTTCATTTTTTAATTACGTTTTTATTGATAAAACCGGACTGACACCAGAAAACATACAGATTTTGTTGAAACATGAAGAAGTGCATGCCAGACAACTCCATAGTCTGGATAAGCTGATTATGGTTGTTTGCAAGGCTTTACTTTGGTTTAATCCAATTATATACTGGTATGAAATGGCACTGGAGGAGGTCAATGAATTTGAAGCGGATGCTGTTACCGCAAATGTCTATTCTGCCGGTCCATATGCTGGTCTGCTTATTGAACTGGCCACGAAAACACAGTTAAACCCGGTTCTGCATTATTTCAGCAGATATTCGCTGAAGGGAAGGATTACCATGTTATGCAGAACGGCATCCGGAGCAAATTTAAAATGGTCTTATTTAAGTGTGGTGCCCTTATTGATTTGCCTGAGCTGGCTATTTGCTTTTAAGGTACCCGATGTTTCTATGAAAAGGGAGACAGGTAGCAGTGATTTTATCGTATTGCTGGATGCAGGCCATGGCGGAAAGGACAATGGGGTAATGGCGGGTGGATTTTTGGAAAAAGACCTCACCCTGGCCTTATTGCAAAAAGTGAATGCCATTGCAAAGGAAAGAAAACTGAAAGTAATAAACACCAGAAATACAGATCATTATTTGTCTTTAAAGGATAGGGTGAATACGCAGGGTGATCTGCTGTTGTCTTTACATGTGAACCAGGATGTGGATGCGAAGGTCAATGGGATCCAGCTGGTACTGGGAAACGCTGGTGGAGATAAAACCAAAGCTGAAAAACTGAAGCACATTAGCTATCAGTTTTATAAAAATCTGCAGGGCTTAAGCGGAATTGGTATCAATAATGTCCCTAAAGAAGTAAAAGGCTTATATATTTTAGACAAGAGTAAAGTCCCTGCACTTATTTTGGAACTGGGTTATTTAACGCATCGGGAGGACAGGCATTATTTGACTGATCCCTCAAAACAGCAGGAACTGGCAACTGCAATTGTGAATTCAATTTTAGATTATCGGAAGACCTTGAAATAAGGGTAAATCACATTTTCATGTTTAAAATCGCAGACTTTTTTTTGTTTGCCGGTATGTTGTTGCTGGCGAATGGCGCTCTGGCGCAATCCAAAATTGTACAAAAGGTAGATACAACCGATAGCGCAAAGCTAAAAAAAATCAATTTACAGGGGGTGGAAATCAACTTTAAAAAGGCTTTAATCGAAAAAAAGGTTGACCGGACGGTTTTCAATGTAGAAAGAAGTGTGGCCGCCATTGGTACGGATGCACTAGAGCTGATGGCTAAAGTTCCGGGGATCCGTGTGGTGAATGACAGGGTTTCCCTGGTGGGAAAAGGAAGTGTGAACATCATGATCAATGATAAACTCAGTCCATTGTCTGAAGACGATCTGGCTAATTATCTAAGATCTATTCCTTCCGACCGTATTGCTAAAATAGAAGTGATCACAAATCCTTCCGCCAAATACGATGCCCAGGGGAATAACGGGCTGATCAATATCGTATTAAAAAAGATCATTGAGCAGGGTTTTAAAGGCTCTGCAAACCTTGGTTTTACACAGGCCATTTATCCGACAGGATCAGCGGGCGGAAATCTGAGCTTTAAAAAAGATAAAATTACCTTGTTCAGCAATTTCAATATCCGAAAAGGTTCCACAGTTCCTTTTGAGCAGAGTAATGTTTTTTATCCGGATCAGACCTGGAATGTAGTCAACCGGGACAGGAATTTCAGACTGGTGCCTGGTGGGCAAATAGGGATGGATTATCAGGCGTCTAAAAATACGTTAATAGGTTTTTCTTATAACAGGGGACTGACTAATTTTCACTCGGAGGAAAATATAAAGACCAGGGTGCTGAATAAAGTACAAAGCCTGGATTCAGTATTGAACTCTGATGCCCATGCCAGGATCAGATCAAATTACAATGCTGCAAATCTTTATCTGAAAGGTTTTATTGATTCTTTGGGAAAACAAGTGACCATTAACGCCGACTGGTTTAAATACGAAGACAATAACCAGCGTTTTTTTGACAACAGGAGCTTCGATCAAAATGGCGGGATGATCCCTGGCTCCTTTGCTCAATATTTGTCTTCCAGTGCCCAAAACCTTAATTTATATACTTTAAAAGCCGATGCAGATTTGCCATATACCTATTTTAATCTTTCCCTTGGCACAAAACTCAGCTTTATAAAAAATGAAAGCGGAGTGTCTTTTTATAAAAGCAGAAATGATGTGTATGAACCAGAGCAGAGTCAAAGTAACCGGTTCAGTTACCGGGAAAATACCCAGGCCTTGTATGTTAATGTCAATAAAACCATAAAAAAATGGGATTTCCAGTTGGGACTGAGATCAGAATATACCCAGATAAAAGGCACCTCTGCAAATTCCATAAATGAGAATGATTATTTAAAACTGTTTCCAACTTTATTTATTGTTTACCGTTTGAAGGAAAAGAGTGAATTTTCCTTAAGCTATGGTCGCCGCATCAACAGGCCGGCTTACAAAAAACTCAATCCTTTCCGCTGGTACAACAATCAATATTTTTATTCAGAAGGAAACCCTTTTTTGCAACCTTCTTATAGTAATAATGTGGAGTTGTCTCATACCTATGCCGGACTGTTAACCAGTACATTGTCTTTCAATAATACCAGTGACGGCTATAACGAGGTGAACTTTACCGATCCGGACAACAATATTCAAATTTTAAGGCCTGTAAATTTTGTCAGCAGTTACAAATATCAGCTGAGCAATTCCATCACATTTAACCAGCTTAAATGGTGGGAAAGTTTAAATCAGCTGGATGTTTTTTATATCCGTTCCCGTTCTTCCATTGCCCAGACTATACCGCTTTTAGATGGATTCGGTGCTTATTTTTCGACTTTAAACCAGTTTATTTTTAACAAATCCAGAACCATGATGGGGGATGTGAATTTTTGGTGTCAGTTTGCTGGGGTGAACGACTTGAATCAAATGAAAAGTCAATATAGTTTGGATATTGGTGTAAAAAGGCTTCTGTTGGATAAAAAACTCCAGCTGGCTCTAAATATAAGTGACATTTTGAAAAGTAGAAAGGACCGTTATAATAGCCTGGTAAACAACATCAGGCAAGAATATGATCATTATTATGATTCCCGGTATGTGCGCTTGAGTATCCGGTATAACTTTGGAAACGATAAGATGAAGCCGCAAGACCATAAACCTGGTAACGAAGAGGAACGTAAAAGGAGCAATTAAGGGTCAGGATAATTCTAAAAATATCCCATATTATATTACAGGCCCATTAGATAATTTAAAATCGTATTTATATTTTGCAGGCCTAAAAACAAACACAGATATGGCTTCAGGTTTTTTTGCAGTTTTAGATGATATTGCTGCTTTGATGGATGATATTGCAGTGACCTCAAAAGTAGCGACGCAAAAAACGGCTGGTATTTTAGGTGATGATTTAGCGGTAAATGCAGAAAAAGCAACAGGATTTGTGTCTTCCCGTGAATTACCTGTGCTTTGGGCAATTACCAAAGGCTCCTTGTTAAACAAACTGATTATCATTCCTATCGCCTTACTGCTCAATGCGTTTTTTCCGGTAGCTATAAAAGCCATTCTGGTTTTGGGAGGATTTTATCTGGCCTATGAGGCCATTGAAAAAATAGTGGAATACTTTTTTCATCGTTCGCATGCTAGCAAAGAAGCAGCTGCTGAGGTTAGCCCAGATGACAATACCGCTGAAAAAACAAAAATAAAATCAGCGGTTACCACCGATTTTATTTTATCGGTAGAGATTGTAATTATTGCACTTGGAACTGTTTTGGAACAAAGCCTGCCCATACAGATTATTACGGTTTCTATTGTCGCCTTGTTGGCTACCATTGGTGTTTATGGTATTGTTGCCATGATTGTAAGAATGGACGATGTTGGTTACAAAATGATTAAAAGTGCTAAAGAAAAGGGATTCTTTGCAAAACTGGGCATTTTATTGGTAAAATCCCTTCCTGTAATGATCCGGATCCTGAGCGTAGTCGGAACAATTGCTTTGATTATGGTTTCAGGAGGGATTTTAGTTCATAATATTGAATATTTGCATCATTTGCTTCCGGGAATTCCGTCTTTAGTTAAAGAAGTCCTTATGGGTTTACTTGCGGGTTTATTTGCCCTTGCCGTTGTAACCGGTGGTAAAAAAGTGGTTTCGTTGTTTAAGCGATAAGTTAACCCAGGCAACCGATGTACAAATATGGTTTGATACTTGCTTCTTTATTGTTTATTGCCTCTTGCAAGGAGCCGGTTGTTAAAAACAAGCAATTGACCAGTCGCGAACCGCATGGAAAGTACCTTGGGACTGATCAAGCAATCAGGACAAATCAGATAAAAGCAGATACCATTGTGTACTCAGAAAGTCTGTATATCAACCAACAGTTATTTGTGGTTCATCAGACAAATAATGACAGGATTTT
Source organism: Pedobacter nutrimenti (assembly GCF_003208655.1). GTDB lineage: Bacteria > Bacteroidota > Bacteroidia > Sphingobacteriales > Sphingobacteriaceae > Pedobacter > Pedobacter nutrimenti. The sequence goes on from NZ_QKLU01000003.1 coordinate 300,310, forward strand.
TGTAATTAAAGAAAACAGGGATACCATTTTTACAAGAAACGACTTTAGTTCTGATTTTGAATTTAAGGATTTTAACGGGGATGGATATAAAGACATTATCATACACTACAGGACCAATGTTCCGGGAATTGAGGACTTGTTGCTTTATGCTGCGGATGAAAAGACCTTTAAGGAAGTCCTTGATTTTCAAAGTTTCCCTGCACCAAAAAAAATCAAAGGTACAGACTATTATTATTCCTACCACAGAAGTGGATGCGCGGATATGAACTGGACAAGCGATTTGTTTTACATTAAAAATTACAAAGCCATAAAAATAGGAACAATTGAAGGATACGAATGCGGGAATGCAGGTATTAAAGATGGTATTTATATATCGAAAGTAGCCGGAGATCAAGAATTGCCAGTAAAACAATACCCTATTCATGTTATCAGCAAGTATAAAAGCTATAAATGGGGTTTTATACAAGAATACTGGAAAAAAAACTGGAGATCATTTCTGTAAGGCAAAAGGAAACCTTCCGCCTTACAGAAATTTCGGTCTAGCTGTTTCTTATAGTGATGCTTTTTCATGAGCTGCTCAGGAAACAAAAATGAGCTTCTGAAGACAACTTTGATGAGTGTTCGGCTTTATTTTTGTATCCTGAAATGACGAAAACAGAAAAAAAGCATAATAAGTTCTTTTGTATGACCAAATGGCTTTTACTTATACTCGCTGTTTTTATAGGTATAACCGCTTTATATATGATGCATCCTTTATTTGGAAAGAGACCTTCAGGCCAGCGTCTGGAACGATTGAAAAAATCTCCTCAATATCGTGACGGTAAATTCCGGAATACAAATCCAACCCCGCAACTCACACAGGGGTTGGGTAAGGCCCTTAACGATTATCTGTTTAAAAAATCAAAAGACATCAGGCCCGCTGTCCCTATACCTTCCAGAGTAGTGGATTGGAGCAGAGTTCCTGCAAGGCAAGCCAGTTTAATCTGGTTGGGGCATTCCTCTTATTTTATGCATATAGATGGGAAAAATATTCTGGTCGATCCGGTATTGAGCCAGAGTGCTTCACCGATACCTGGCGGGGCAAAGGCTTTTAAAGGAACAGCAGTTACCTCAGCAGAGGCTTTACCGGATATTGATTACTTGTTGATCTCTCATGATCATTATGACCATATGGATTATCAAACCTTAAAAAAAATCCGGTCAAAAGTTGGTAAAGTGATTTGTGGTCTGGGGGTAGGGGCCCATTTGGAGTATTGGGGTTACTCTGCTGCTCAGATTATTGAAAAAGACTGGTGGGAACAGGCCGATTTAGGAGATGGTTTTAAAATTACCTATACACCTGCCCGGCATTTTTCTGGCAGAAGCATCTGGTCGTCCAATACCTTATGGACTTCTTATGTATTACAGAGCCCCTCTAAAAACATTTACCTTGGAGGAGACAGCGGTTATGATGTTCATTTTGCAGAAATAGGTCAAAAATTTGGCCCCTTTGATCTGGCCATTTTAGAAAATGGTCAGTATGACAAAAGCTGGAAATACATTCACATGCAACCTGAAGAGGTGATTCAGGCGGCAAAGGAGCTAAAGGCAAAAATGCTGTTTCCGGTCCATTCTTCAAAATTCGTTTTGGCTAACCATGCCTGGTACGAACCTTTGGAACGTATTTCCAGGTTAAGTGAAGCTCAGCATGTACCGCTCCTTACACCACTTATTGGGGAAATAATTGACATGGAAAGTGTGACGGGGAAACCTTCTTTTTGGTGGGAAAAAATAAAGTCATGACCGAGATAGAAAATTTGCATGGGATTTTGCGGGGCTGTTACACCAGGAGCAGCAAATCCGGGGAACAGTTCATTAAAGAACATGGTCTTTCTTGTATTGTCTCGGGCGAAATGGAAGCTTTTGATGGGGCTGTAAGGCATGTGTACCGAAAAGGAGATGTGGTACTGTCCCGTAAAAACACATTGATCCGCTTTGTAAAATATCCGCTAAATGATGATCCTTTTGAGGCCATTTCTATAGTTCTGGATGAGCCGCTTTTAAGAGGCTTTGCGCAGCAGCATCAGTTGGTTTCTCAAAAGGGCGTCAAAGAAAGTTTGTTCAAACTAGACCAGGATGATTTTATGACGGCTTATTTTTCTGGATTAAAACCCTGGTTCGGGCATAAAAATAAAATAAGCACAGAACTTGCCGAAATTAAAAAAATAGAGGCTATACACCTGATTTTAAAGTATAACAAAAACTTTAAAGATGTTCTTTTTCATTTTGCGGTGCCCGGTAAAATCAATTTGGAAGCATTTATGAACACGCATTTTCAGTTCAATGTTCCTTTAGCGCAGCTGGCCTTTCTTACAGGCAGGAGCCTGGCCACGTTTAAGCGTGATTTTGATAAAATATTTAAGATTTCGCCTAGTCGATGGCTGCAGCAAAAAAGATTAGATGAAGCCTATTATTTGCTTCAGAATAAAAAAATGAAGTCGAGCGAGGTTTACCTGGAAGTTGGATTTGAAACCCAGTCACATTTTTCTTATGCCTTTAAAAATAGGTTTGGGCTAAACCCTTCCAGTATCTGATGAAATAATAAATAGATGTGAATTACCGGCAGGAGGTTTTGTTTGAAGCTATTGCCGCCAGGCCCTATTATTTTCTTCAGTAAGTCATCTTTTTTGGGAATTAATTTGACATTTCGACAAAATTTATAAATTTGTCAAATATTTATTTGTAACGTGTATCCAAGACCATGAAATATGAGCCTTTCACAAGATGAACAACTGGTAGATCAGATTTTACAAACTGCGCAGGAATTATACCAGCGTTACGGTACAAAAAAGGTAACCATGGATGATGTCGCTAAAGCAATTGGAAAAACCCGGACTGCGCTGTACTATTATTTTAAAAATCGGGATGAACTTTTTGAAGCGGTCATGTTGTCCCTGGTTCAGGAAGTGAAAGCAGAACTGGCCCATGTAATGGAGCAGGAAAAAGATTTGGAGGCCAGAATCTTTGCCTTTTGTATCGCCAAGATTAAGGGTTCTGAGAAAAGCAAGAGTTTTATTGCAGCCATAGAATCGGGTATGGATCTGGAGGAACGTTCAAAATATACCAGTATCATGTGGGGTGTACATCAAAAAATGATGGAAGCAGAGCATGTTTTACTAAAAAAAGTGATGGAGCAGGCCATAGACCAGAAGGAAATTCCTGCACAGGATTCCGCTCAGCTGGAAGTGGTGATATTGGTTTTACTGAGTGGTATCCGTGGCATCAGAAGAGAAACTGCTATTGATGTTTATGCTGGTCAGTGGAAAAAAGCGGCTGCTGTGCTGTCGAGTATGATTGTAAAAGAATTAAAGGGTTAAAAAAATTTAGCACAAATTTGACGTTTTTATGTTTTTTGTCAAAATGGAGGTGAAAACTAAGTGCAGATAATTTTAAAAAAAGAATAACGATGACAATAAGCAGTATAGCTACATTCAGGGCCTTTAAAAGTGATCAGTTCAAATATTACTTTGCTGGGCGTTCCATATCACAGTTTGGGACCTGGATGCAGCGTACTGCTGTTGTATGGATCATCTACTCCCTTACCCATTCGGCATTTATGCTGGGGGTAACCGTATTTGCTGAGCAATTTCCTTCCTTTTTGTTTTCCTTTATTGGAGGTGTTGCTGCTGACCGTTATGATCGCAGCCGCATCATCAGGTGGACACAAATTGGTGCTGTTGTACAAACTTCCTTATTGGCACTGCTGCTGTTAAGTAATCATGTAGTGGTGTGGGAAATTTTAAGTCTGAGTGTTTTACTGGGGGTCATTAATGCCTTTGATGTTCCGGCCAGGCAAACCATGATCCATCAGGTGGTCCAGGATGAAAATGACGTGGGGAGTGCACTGTCTTTAAGCGCTGCCATGTCAAGTCTGAGTAAAATACTGGGACCGGCATTGGCTGGTTTTGTATTACAGCACTGGAATGCCGGTATCTGCTTTGTATTCAATGCATTTGGTTTTATACTGGTTATGGTTTGTTTTTCAATGATGAAACTGCAGAAACAGAAAAAAAAACCGGTTCATAAAAGGATTCTGGAGGAGCTGAAAGATGGAATTGTTTACCTGAAAGAGGCAAGTCATATTGGTCTGGTGATTTTAATGCTCAGCTTGGTTGGATTATTGGTGCTTCCTTACGATACCCTAATGCCACAAGTGGCTAAAGTCACTTTCAATGGTGGACCGGCTACTTTTGGCTACATATCTGGTTTTATCGGATTGGGTGCGGTTTCCGGGACGATTTTGCTGGCCTCTTTAAGGCGCAGCGATAAGCTTCGTTTTTATTTAATTTTAAGTACGGTTGTACTCGGTGCCGGACTTATCTGTTTTGCACTGGCCACCAACTTTTACTGGGCAATGCTGTTTGTTATGTTTACTGGTTTTGGTTCGGTGATGCAGTTTACCAGCTGCAATATCATTGTACAATCTGAGGCTTTGCCGCACATGAGGGGCAGGATCGTCAGTATATTACTGACGGCTATTTTTGGCATGTTGCCCCTTGGAAGCTTATTAACAGGATATGCTTCTGAGCACATTGGCAGCAGTAATACTCTTTTTATCCAGGGACTTTTAGCCATTCTGATTGCCATTATATTCTATCGTTTATTCAATACGCCTAAAAAGGATCCTCTTTCTTTGATTGATACAGAGCGGACAGATCTACCGTAAAATTTAAAATTTATAAGAAATGGAAAGTACAAAAAAAACAGCCCTGCTTGTAATGGATTTACAAAATGTCATATTACAGCATGTTACAGACCCCACAGAGATTATCAGTAAGGTATCCAGCGCAATTGCAGAGGCAAGGGCCAAAACCATTCCTGTAATTTATGTAGTGGTCAACTTTCGCCCAGGGGCGCCAGAAATCAGTGAACTAAACAAAAACTTTTCCAGGTTTGGGGATAAAGCCATGTGGACCCCTGAATTTTGTGCCCAATGGGGACAAATTCATCCGGATTTAAGCCCGCAAGAGGGGGACATTGTGGTTACTAAACGTCGCTTTAGTGCATTTACAGGCAGCGATCTGGAAGTGGTTTTAAGGGGGCAGGGCATACAGCATCTGGTTTTAACCGGAATCAGCACTTCAGGAGTGGTTTTGTCCACGCTTCGGGAGGCAGCAGATAAAGATTTCCAGTTAACGGTCATTAAAGATTGCTGCGCAGACCGGGACCCGGAAGTACATCAGGTCTTAATGGACAAAATTTTTCCGGTCCAGGCAGAGGTGGTCTCTCTGGGGGCCTGGTTAAGTTAAATCAGTAAAAGACCGGCCTGCTTCAAGGCCGGTCTTTTTTGGTGAGGACCTATTTACAGAAGCTCTATATATCCATCAGTCCCATTCAAACGGATCCGTTGTCCGTCTTTGATCAGTCTGGTTGCATTTTCTACTCCAACAACTGCCGGAAGGCCATATTCGCGGGCAATGACTGCTCCATGGGTCATTAATCCACCCACTTCAGTGACCAGACCTTTTATAGATACAAAAAGGGTGGTCCAGCCAGGGTCGGTAAAGGAAGTGACCAATATATCGCCAGGCTCGAGTGCAGCCCCTTCCATATTTAAAACAACGCGCGCCCGGCCCTCAACCAGGCCGGCAGATACAGCCAGTCCTATCATGGCCCCCGCAGGAAGGTTTTCCCTTTTGTAAGCACCGTTAATAATTTCCCCATCAGAGGTGATCACCCGTGGCGGGCTTAGTTTTTCATATAATTTATATTGCTCCTTTCTTTTGCTGAGGAGTTCCCGGTCCAGCTGGTGAGTACGGACCACTTCCCTGAATTCTTCAAAACTGAGCTGGTATACATCTTCTTTTGTTTCAATAAGGCCAGATAAAACAAGTTTTTCGGCTTCTTTAAGTAAAGCCTGTTTGTAAATAAAAAGCCGGTTAATGATGCCATATTTGGGGTATTCGCGATAACCGGCAAAATTCCGGAGCAAATTGATCATTTGTTTTGTTTCTGACACTTTTTGTTCACCATCTGTCAGCTGGCTCAAGCGCTTGAGCAGTTCCTGTTCTTTTTTTAGTGCTTCCTGTTGCCCCAGTTTAAATTTTTGCTTAGCTGCCCCAGGGTTAAAGTTTTTGATGTTAGCAAGTATCATGGGAACAAGTACTATTGGTTTTTCACTCCAACGATTTTTAGTCATATCGATCTCTCCTGCGCATCGCATGCCGTATTTGTTCAGGTAGGCATCAATGGCATCACGGCTTTGCTGTCCACCCTGAAACTGAAGCAGGCCATCTAAAAAATCATCTTCCTTTACCTTTTGTAAATAATCAATTATGGCAGTGTAGGGGCGTATTACATCTGCAACCTCCAATAAGTCCAGGCCCATTTCTGAGGTAATGTTGTTGGGCGCAGATTGAGATAGTGCATCTGCTGCATTTTTTTCACCCAGCCATTTATTCATGTTTTCATTGATCCAGGTGGAAGCATCTACTGAAGCCATAATGGCATTCATATTTTGAGAATTGAAGAGCTGCTTCTTGGATTGCTGGCCATCTTCGAGGATAAAATCAAATAATTCCGGTCCAGATTTGCTTTGAATGTTTTGTTTTAAGGCTGCTATTAACATTTGACTGCTCCTGATCAGATCTGTCACAACTGACGGATCGTTTTCGATTTGTGCCAGAATCGCTGAGGTGGATTTACCGATACTGCTTTTAATAGTGACCGGTTCTTTTTTGTCAGCGGTTAATGGTTTTATAAAATCATCGCGGTCTGTGATGGTGATCAGTGCATCTTTTATCAGCGGATCATGCTCACCCATGACATCGATGATCATTTTTCTACCGGCAGGTGTAGCGAGGTTATCGGTAATGTCAACAAATAATCTTCCTGCGGCTTTAAACATGGGCCGGAAAGCAGTCAATTGCCATAAAGACAAACCAAGGGCTTTCATTGGATCAGTCATCATTTGTTGATGACCAACCGATACATATACATGATTTTCTTTATCACCAGATTCAGGTATGGGATATAAAGTTGTAATCGGGCGGCTTTGAACAATGTAAAAAGTATCTCCGGCCAAACACCATTCGATGTCCTGTGGACATTGGAAATGTTTCTCGATTTTTCTGCCAATGCCCTCCAGCTGCAAGATCTGTTCATCGGTCAGGGCTTGCTGATTTTGTAGCTCAGGTGAAAGTGCTTTTTGGTAGGTGCTACCATTTTTTGAGGGGTAAACAGCCAGCTTTTTGGTGGATATTTTCTTAGCGGTAATTTTGCCCTGACAGACTTTATACAGATCTGCATTGACCAAACCAGAGACTATGGCCTCGCCCAGTCCAAAGCTGGCATCAATGGACAGGACCTTCCTGTTGGAAGTTATGGGGTCGGCAGTAAATAGAATTCCCGCGGCCTGCGGAAAAATCATTTTCTGAACAACGACAGACAGCTGGACCTTATGGTGGTCAAAGCCATTTTGAATGCGGTAGATGATTGCCCTTTCGGTAAATAAGGAAGCCCAACATTTACTGATGTGCTGTAGGATGTTCGTTTTTCCGCTAATGTTTAAATAACTGTCCTGTTGTCCTGCAAAAGATGCGTCAGGTAAATCTTCGGCCGTTGCACTGGAGCGAACTGCAAAGGCATCTTTTTCTTCGAAATGATCCAGAGAGGTTGTAATCTCCAGTGCAACATTAAGGGGAATAGGTATGCTTTGAATGAGCATCCGGATTTTTGTCGCCAGGGTATTGATCTTATCCAGACCAGACACCTGAATTAAAGTCAATTCATCTAATAAACTACCCAGTTCCTTGTGGTCCTGGGTTATTTTTTTGTAAACTTCTGTACTGATACAAAACCCATTGGGTACCTGTATCCCTTCCATCCGGGAAAGCTCCCCAAGGTTGGCACCCTTACCTCCTGTAAGCAGGCGCATTGTGGGGTCAATATCCCTTAAGAAAACAATATTCTTGTTTCTGTTTTTTTTCTTTTGAACTGGACTTGCCTGAGGATGTTTTCTGATCGGACTGACTTTGTTTTTAAGAGACATATGGAGGGCTTTTTAGGTGGATTTGATTCAAAAATACAAGGTCCTAAACATCAAAATTCTGTTTTTTAACTATATTTTTTTTAAGGCAATAATGTTGGGAACAAGGACGTTATCCAATTAGATTGAAAGTTTAAGAAACACTAAAAATCGGGGTGACACCTTAGGTAATGCATACTAAATATACTATCTTGCAATATGCAGCATCAAGAATTTGAAGCTCCTGAAGTGCTAAGGGATATCATAAAGTGCTTTTGGTATAACCGACGGGAATCCGAAGAACTACACTTGGGTTTTGAGGTTATTCCTGACGGTTACGCAGAAATTATTTTTCATTTCGGAAATACCTTACAGGTGGCGCACAGGGGGGAGCTGCAAACTTTACCCTCGCCATTTATGATGGGGCTGCTTAACCAGCCTGTTCCCTTTTACGCCAAAGACCGTTTAGAAATCATCGGTGTCCGGTGCTTTCCCTGGGCGGTATTCGATTTACTTGGATTGCCGACTGTTAAAGGTGAGGTCCACTTGTTTGAACACGCTATTGCAGATGTACAGGTTGCTTTAATCCAATATATTGAAACTGGCCAGATCAAAGAAGCAATGAACTTGATTAAAGCATATTTTCTTGACTTAAGGTCAAAGGTGGCCTCCAATAGTGTGCTCTTTAAAGCTGGGAAAGCAATGAGAGAATCAAAAGGCACCATGCCGGTAAAGCAGGTCGCGATAAAGGCGCATGCTACAGTTCGTACATTGGAAAGAAATTTCAAGCAATCTTCTGGTTATACGGTTAAAGATGTATCTGGTTTAATGCGCTTTGAACAGGTACGGAACCGCTTATGGCATTATCCGGATTCCAATCTGGCCAGTCTGGCAGCGGAGTTGGGTTATACGGATCAATCTCACCTGAGCAGGGAATTCAAACGATATTGCGGAACCACCCCAGCCGCATTTGCACGAAAAGCAATACAAAGAAAACTGATTACAGATCGTGATTTTGTCGCTTTTATACAAGCCTAACCCGCCACCATTCCGGAATTTTGTGTTTTAATCATTCTATTATGAATCCGACACCAAAAGACAACAAATCTGTAGAAAATAATATGGTTTATGATGTAATCATAGCCGGTGCAGGGCCAGTAGGCCTTTTCCTGGCCTGTGAACTGGCACTGGAAAATTGTTCAGTCCTGATACTGGAAAAAGCAGCGCATCCGCATTCCCCCTTGAAGCAACTTCCTTTTGGCCTGAGGGGGCTTAATGCACCTACTGTTGAAGCCCTTTACAGAAGGGGCCTGCTTGAAGGACTTGAGGTACATAAAAGTCTTAAAAATCCCCATTCAAATCCAAAGAAGGGCGGCCAGGGCCCGGGAGGGCATTTCGCGGGTATTGTCTTTCAGAATGAAAATATTGATGCCTCGAAATGGCAGTACCGATTTGATGGTGCTACCCAGACCAGTTTAATTTCTGAAATGGAAGAACTTGAAACGGTACTGGCCCATCGTGCGGAGTCACTGGGCGTAAAAATCAGGCGGGGCATGGCCATCGCTGATTTCCATCAAAGTGGGGAAGGGGTAACAGTTCAATCGGATAACCACTCTTTTAATGCCAAATGGCTTGTTGGCTGCGATGGTAGCCGCAGTGTGGTCCGTAAAAAGGGTGGTTTTGAATTTGCAGGAACAGAACCGGAATTTACGGGCTACTCTACCCTGATTGACCTTGCTGATCCCGAGAAGCTTAGTTCTGGTCGAAATGTGACAGAAAGGGGAATGTATGTCCAATCCCAGCCCGGTTATGTTGTGATACAGGATTTTGATGGTGGGGCTTTTCACCATTCAAAGAAGCCGGTTACCTTAGCACATCTTCAAGAGATGCTAAGACGCATATCTGATACGGACGTGACCATAAATGCCCTGCATACTGCAACCACCTGGACGGATAGGGCAAGACAGGCCACGAGCTATCGGAACGGACGGATATTTTTAGCGGGTGACGCTGCACACATTCATGCACCACTGGGTGGGCAGGGGCTGAACCTGGGCTTGGGAGATGCCATGAACCTGGGCTGGAAGCTTGCTGCCACTATTGGAGGGAATGCGCCGCAGGACTTGCTGGATAGCTATTATATCGAAAGGTACCCTATTGGTGCACAGGTCCTGGACTGGTCACGTGCCCAGGTGGCCATCATGAAACCAGATCCGGGTTCCCGCGCATTGAATGCAATTGTACGCGACCTGATGAACACCCGGGATGGTGCTACCTATTTTGCAGGACGGATATGGGGTGTTTTGACGCATTATGCTTTGGATGGCAGTCATCCCCTTACTGGCTACAGCGTTCCCAATTTTGAATTTGAAGACGGTACAAAGATGGGCGAATTGATGCGAAACGGGAAGGGGATTCTTCTGGATTTTGCCGCCGATACTTCCCTTAAAACATTGGCTGGCGAATATACTGGTCAAATGGTGTACCTACACCGGCCGGCAAAGGAGCAATTGGGTTTGAAGGCTTTACTGATTCGTCCTGATGGATATATTGCCTGGGCTGCAGATAAGGACTCCGATGATGTGGAAGCCCGTAAGTCGGCCTCCCATTGGTTTGTGTCTGATGCAGACCTAAAATCTTAACATAAGCTGAAATCTGGCTAAATTAATAATAGCAGTCTTGAACCTACAAGCTCAAGACTGCTATTATTTTATGGGGCAACGGTTTTTAATCTGTTCCTGGTCCCATTTGTTTTCAGGTATTCGATGAGTGCTTGCGGATGGTCAGTCTGCATGCCCTGGATGCCTTTGCTCATTGCATTTTTCCAGTCCTGAGAAGATTCACTGGCTTTTTGGACATCCAAAAAAACAGCTATGCCCAGGGCCCTGATATCGGGTAAAAGTTCTTCGGCCGGAATATTATCTATGGCCTCCAAAGGCATTTTTTGATGCGCTTTTAAGAGGTCTTCCTTTGTTCTGATTGTCCTGTCCAGTCCCAACATTAAGGGCATTGCCGGAGCAATTTTTCTCCAAGAAGCATAGTTTTCTGTACCGTTGACATATACCAATACCTGTTTTTCCATTCCGGCGCTTTCAATTGCCCTGAAGGCCTTGGCCACTTCTGCCGCTTTAAAATCCAGATAAATATTGATCCTGCCTTTACAGGTTTTCAGTGCATCTTCAAAACTGGCAATCTGATGAAGGCTACCGTCTGTACCCTTGAGAGTTAGTTTTTCGACCTGTTCAAAATCAAGATCCTGTATACGGCCCTTCCCATTTGTCATTTTGTCTACCGTCTCATTGTGTAAAAGGACAAGCTTTCCGTCGCGGGTGGTCCTCAGGTCTATTTCTACATAATCGGCCCCAAAGGCAATTGCTTCTTCAATGGATGCGATGGTGTTTTCGGGTTTGACCAGATGGCTGCCTCGGTGTGCAATCACGATGAAGCCGTTTTTGGATGCGGGTAATGGCCGGAGCACATGCTGAGCAAAAACAGCGCAGTAAAAGCAGCTGAGGATAAATGTGCAAAGCGCTATTTTGATTTTTAGTTTCATGATCAGGGCTTGTTAGCTGGTTTCATATCTGTAAATTCTGCTGCATGTTCCCTGTCTGCTTTTATTAAAGAAAAAGCATCAAACAGCTCACCGGAAGTTTTATAGGCTTCAAATTTAAGCTTCCCTCCATCGATATGGATCACCTGGAACAATTGGGTGTTTTCCAGTGATATGTCCATCCATTTGGTACCATCTACCTGGTACATTTTTGGTCCCGCAACAGAGACCAGGTAGACCGGACCACCTGTTTCTCTTCCCGAAAGCCCTCTTGGAAGGTTTTGTCCGCGGCTGTAGGTGTGGTCGTGGCCTTGTAAAACCAGGTCAATATGGTACTTGTCAAATAAGGGTTTAAAACGTTCCCTGAATTCCTTATTGTCCCTGCTTTTTGCCGTAGAGAAAATAGGATGATGGAAAGTGATGACTGTCCACAACTTTTTATTTTCTTTTAAAACAGAATCCAGCCACTGGTACTGGGCTTTTGCTGCAGCCTGATCAAGGGTAATCATTTGTGAATCCAGGGAAATGATCCGTACATCCTGATAATCTGTATAGTAAACGGATTTTTCCAGCCCTTTTGGACCATTGCCGGCAAAAGTGTACTGTACGCCCCAATGCGGGTCAAGGACCAGTTTTCGCTGGTCATCGCGTACGTATTCGTGGTTGCCGGGAGAGGGGAGGCTTGGGATCATTCCATTGATGAAGCCACCGCCATAGTGCCATTCACCCCATTCCTTATCGTTGTTGGAACGGTTGATCAGATCGCCTGCATGAATGATGAACCTTGCATCGGGCTGATGAGAAAAGGCCTTACGGATCACACGCGACCACTTGGAACGGATGTCATTCTGTGCATCACCAAGATAAATAAAAGAAAAAGGCTCGTTTTGTACCGCTGCGGTCCTGAACTGAAACCATTCGCTCCAGTGCTCTCCCGAGCCTACGCGGTAGGCATATAAAGTTGCGGGCTTCAAATTGTTAAAGGTCACATGGTGATACTTTGCGGTCATGTATTGAGTTCCGCCTCTTAAAAGCGTAGAATTTGCCTCGTAGGTCTGAACGGATTGTTCCAGGGCCGGATTGGAATCCTCTGCTTTAACCTGTGCTTTAGAGGCGGCAATTGTGGTGTCGGTACGCCAGTTGACAGTTTGACTGGTGGATGGGTCACCGGCCCAGGTTAAAATGACCCGGTCGGGAAAATGCCCGGGAGGGAAGTCCTGGGCGAGGATTTTAGTTCCTGTGCCAAGGATAAAAAGGCTAAAGAGCAAAACTGATTTTATAAATATTTTCATGTTGAATTTCTTGAAGGATTAAAAACTATTTCAGCGACCACATCAGGGTATACTGATTGTCCGGGCCAAATACAGAAACCGCCTTTTGATAGCTGGCTTTGTTTTTGGCGCTTTCTGAATCGGGGTAAATGTACCGTTTGGGGATCCCTCTTCCAGCTGCCAGTGGACCAGTCACAAAAGCAGGATAACCTGTACGCCTTTGATCGAACCATCCTTCAGACCCTTTAAACAACATCGCCAGCCATTTCTGGGTGATCAACTGGGTTAAGGTGCCATCATATTTCACCAGCGCCTGATCGTAGTAGGCAGCAGGGGCAGATGCGCCATAGCTGCTCATGGATTCTTTGATTCCTTTGTAATACATGGATTCTGCAGTTTCTCCATTAAAGGTGAGTTTGCCTTTTTGCATGGCTTCTGCCAGGATAAAGCACATTTCTGTATAGGTAACCAGGCTGGCCTTCAGCAGTGGATTGGAGGTGCCTCCGTTTTTTCTGAAAAAAGAAGAAGAAAAAACAGAGACATGGTCTTCGCCACCATTGTATGCTGATGGAGCATCAATCGCATTGGGCACACCTACATATTTGTTGAAATCTACTGTTGATCCGGTGGTGGTTTTAACCGGCTCCACCCAGACCGGGAGCCTGGGGTCATTTCTTTCGATCAGCCTGTCCACAAGTTCTTTACTTACTTTGGTTTTCTGATAATCGAAGTCAATCATGGCCAGCGGGCCACCTGGCCAGCTGTAAGCAGCCAGGTTCCCCAGATAAGCTATTTCTGCATTGTCTGCACTGCTTTCGAAAATGGGGAATGCGCTTTTATCATTTACAATTTCCTGCATTTCGGTAAAGGCAGCGCTGTAGTTTTTAGAAATGCGCAGGAGCATACGTAAACGCAAGGTATTGGCAAACTTTCTCCAGGCCAGGGCTTTGCCCTTGAACATAACATCTCCTTTGGCATTTATTTCCTGTGAATTGCCTTTTAACAGGTCGTTGGCCTCCCTGAGTTCCTTTAGCAAATCTGGATAAATGGCTTGCTGCTGGTCGTATTCGGGATAGATCAGATTGGCTTCTTTAGACTTGAGCGCCTGGGAATAGGGGACATCACCATACAGATCGGTCAGATAACCAAAATTGAAAGCCTTAAGGATTTTGCTGATCGCGACATACTGGTTTTCTGTGCGTTTTTGTGCAGTTTCCATAAAAGTTTTATTCACGGACAGGCGTGCATAAATATCGTCCCAGTCAACCGGGCCCCAGTCCAGCAGGTCATAGCCCGTGTTGCGGACCAATGTAAGGTAGCGTGCTGCAGATGCCGGTCTTCGGCCCACTGCATTTTCCTGATAGGCATAAGCTGTGGAAATCAATACATCAGACATTAAAAACTCGGTGCTGGTTGTTTCAGGGGCATTGGGATTGGTGTTGATTTTTTCAAAATCTTTGGTACAGGCGCCCAGCAATGCAATGAGCAGGAGCAGGATGGTTTTATATTTGAATTTCATTTTGATTCAGGTTAAAAATTACAACTTAATTTACAGCCAAACGAGCGGGTGCCCGGTAAAGTCCAGTGGCCTACACCCAACTTAAAGCCTTCGGTTACGCTCATGGTGGTTTCCGGATCATAGCCCAGCCCATTCGCCGTCCAGGTGTACAGGTTTCTGCCAATCAGGGAAATAGAAAGATTGCTGATTGGAAGTTTTCGCAGGAATTTTTTATCAAATACATAGGTTAGGGAAGCTTCCCTGATTTTAAGAAAGGAGGCAGAATAGGTTAACCTTTCATAATACTTGTTATACGTGTTATTGTAAAAATCCGAAGCGGCAATGATGATTTTGTTTTCGCTCAGGCTGCCATCTGCATTGGCAATGTAGCCTGGAATGATCATCCCGTCATTTCTTTGTCTGCCCTGGGAATCGACCCATGGTAAACCACCGGTTTGCGCATCCCGGCCGGCCAGGGTGTTGTCTGTTAAGCCGGAATTGATGAGACTTTTGACAACATAGGAGTAAAAATTACCGCCTTTTCGCCAATCCAGAAGCACATTTAAAGTAAAGTTCTTATAACTGAAGGTATTGTTAAAGCCAACTGTAAAATCGGGATTATAATTGCCCACTTTGATGTATTCTGTATTGTTGCGGATGTAATGTCCTGTTTTGTCCAGCAGGGCTGCACCGGCATAAGGCCCGCTGCTTACTTTGGTATAACTTGGGGTATAAAAATCGCCTATTTTGGTTCCTTCTTTGATCAGATAGCGGATGTTGTCCCCATCGGCACTGCCCATGGAGTATTCTTTCAGCCCTTCAGATAAAGAGATGACCTTGTTTTCATTTTTGGTGAAATTGATGTTTGTTTCCCATTTAAAAGCACCCTGGAACGGAACCCCATTTAACCCGATTTCCCATCCACTGTTCTGAATGTTGCCCGCATTGATTAAGCGGTTGGAAGAACCGGAGGTAATTGTGGTAGGGATGTTGATGATCTGGTTTCTTTTATTGGTTTTATACCAGGTGACATCCAGCCCAAGACGGTTCTTGAAAAAGCGCAGATCTGCTCCAAATTCGTATGAGGTGGCAATTTCTGGTTTCAGGAAATTATTTTTAAGGTTAAATTCAATGGTAGCCCTTTTTACATCTCCCCAGTCCTGGTTAAAAGGAATGGTATTGTACAATTGATAGGGATCGGTATCACTGCCGACCTGGGCCCAGTTTGCCCTGATTTTAGCAAAGGATAATACATCAGACTTGATTTTGAAAACCTCAGTCAGGATACCGCTCAGGGATGCGGAAGGATAAAAATAAGAATTGTTCTGTGCAGGGAGTGTACTGGACCAGTCATTTCTGCCGGTTACATCCAGAAAAACCATATCCCTGAAAGAAACCTGCCCCAATCCATACAAGCTGTTGATCCGTTTACGGGAATTGTATTGTCCGTTGATAATGGTGCCCGCCTGGGCATTGGCAATGTTGTATACACCAGGAATGCTTAGGCTTTCAGTCCGCTGGGCAGTACTTCTGTTGGTTTGTGTCATTTGATTTCCACCAGCAGAGAGGTTAAATGACCAGTCGGGGTTTAGTATTTTTTTATAGCTCAGTAAAAAATCGGAATTCTGTTCTTTAAAAAAGGAATTGTCTATTCCATAACCTCCAAACTTAAAACGCTTGGAACTAAAAGGACGTTTGGTTTCATGTTCTTCATTGTATAAATCCAACCCTGTACGGACCATTAAGCTCAAGTCTTTGGTAATGTCCAAAACAGCTTGTACGTTACCGGTGATCCGGTTTCTGTTGTAAGCGTTGGTGTGCTGAAAAGCAACAAAGTAGGGGTTGTCAGAGTCATCAGCCGAAAACTGTTCTATATTTTCCCGTCCGGGTTTCCAGTAATTTCTCAGGTCATTGATGTTCATGTTCGGCGGAAGGGAGTAAAGCATTTGGGTAACGCTTTCCCTGTAAGCAGAAGGCCTGTTGTCACTTTGGTTGTTCACATAGCCCAAATTGGTACTGATCTTTAGCCTTGGGTGCAGCACATAGGTTGCCGACAGGTTAAGGGTATTCCTTTTCAGGTCTGTATTGGGCACAATGCCTTTGTTGCTCAGGTTCGTAAAGGAAAGTCTGTAATTGCCATCTGCATTTTTTCCTGTAATGGCAATATTATTGGTATAGGTAGCGCCTGTCTGATAAAAATTCTGAGGATTGTTCGGATAGGATACCCAATCTGTCGGTACAGGTTTTCCGCTGGCATCTAAAGGACTGTTCCATTGCAGGTGTTTGGTTCCCACATCCAGTCTGGGCCCCCAGGCAGATGAAGTAGAAGATGCGGGATCGTCGGTATATTCACCGCCCCCAAACTCGTGCTGGAAATGTGGAAACATCCAGGCTTTGTCATACATCGCGTTGGAGTTGAAGCTGATTCCAAGGCCTTTTTTAGCTGTAGTCCCGCTTTTAGTGGTAATCAGGACCACACCACTGCCCGCTCTGCTGCCATATAGTGCTGCAGCGCTGGCCCCTTTTAATATGGTAATGCTTTCTACATCGTCAGGACTGATGTCTGCAATCGGACTGCCATAGTCTACAGAGGAGCGTCCCACTTCTGAGGTTGCCCGAAGGGAATGTGCCACCGGGACACCATCCACCACAAACAGGGGCTGATTGTCGGTTGCAATAGAAGACTGCCCCCTGATGGTGATAAATGCACTGGATCCCGGATCCGAACCTGCACTGACCACGTTCACACCAGCAACTTTTCCCGCCAGCGCATTCACCACATTGACCTCTTTTACCGTGTTTACATCACTGCCCTTTACGGTGGCAATCGAATAGCCCAGGGCTTTTTCTGCACGCTTAATGCCCAGGGCAGTGACCACGACTTCCGAAAGTGCGGTTTCATCGGGTTGGAGGTTAACATTGATTACGCTTTCTCCCTGCAATGCAACTTCTTTGATCTGATAGCCCATCATTTTGAAAATCAGGCTGGTCGAAAGATCACTGACATTGAGATTGAAATCTCCATTCAAATTGGTACTGGTTGAATTTCCCGTGCCCTTTTCTATAACAGTTACTCCAGGTATGGGCAGGCCTTTTTCATCGTTCACCTTACCTTTAATCCGGGTCGCTTTTTTAATGATAATCCGGTTTTTCTCGATCAGGTAGGTAAGTTGCCTTGGAGGCAATATCCGGTTAAGTAAGCTGCCGAGGCTTTCATTTTCTGCCTTTAAACCATTAAGGTGTTGGTTTTCCAACCCGTCCTTATTGGTATAGACAAAATACATTCCGGTTTTCTTTTCTATACTTTTGAAAAGATCTGTTAAACTGCCTTGTTTAAAATTGAGGCTTACTTTAACGTTGAGTTCCTGTGCTTTTACAGGTGAGGCCTGCCCTGCCAGGAGCATGATGGAGAGCATAAAATAAATGAGGGCAAAAAAACGCATTGCGCTAAAAATTAATTGACTAGTCACTGCTGACTTTTTCATAACTTTGTATGTTTTAATCTTGATGGGTTAAAATAAAATTTAAAAATTCTTAGCTGTAGCATGCGCCAACATGCTGCAGCTATTTTCTGATGGTGTCTAATTACATTTACCTCCTTTTATATAAATGGTTTGTTTGTTTATGGTATAATGGATGTCAAATGTGAGTTCAATGGTCCTCATTACTTCTTTCATGCTCACATTGTCGAATTTTGCCGTCAGTTTACAATTGTCAAAAGAATGGTCACTGACAATTTTAACAGCGTATTTACGGGATATGCTTTCAAAAACCTCTTCCATTGGGGTCTTGTCAAAAACCATTTTTCCTGTTCTCCAGCCGGTTGATGTGCTGGCATCTTCTACATTTTCGCGTCGCAACTGAGCTGATTTTGTATCATATACCGCTTTTTGGTTTGGTAAAAGATGAACAACTGCCACTTGTCTGCCCGCTGAATCTACAGATACTGCGACCTTTCCGGTAAGGACAGTCACTTCGGGCCTGTGGTTTTTCCATGCCTGAATGTTAAAACTGGTTCCCAGTACCCTGGTCTGGATGTTTTGACTTTGAACAACAAATGGATGGGCAGGATCCTTTTTTACTTTGAAAAAAGCCTCTCCATTGAGCTTAACTGTTCTTAGGGCGGCATGCTTCAGGTTTTGAGGAAAGCTGATGCTGCTACCGGAATTTAAGCTGATTTCTGAGCCATCCGGGAGGATAACATTAACAATTTTACCCGCATCAGCGCTTCTGGTTGCCCAGACTACCGGCTCTTGCGAAATGGGCCAGACTTTTTTACCCGCAAAAACAAGGAATACCAGCGCTCCGGTGACTGTTGCTGCTACAGCTGCAGCCGGCCACCATTTGAACATTTTGACTTTTTTGGCGGGCACCTGATTGAGCTGTTGTTTTAGGATATGGAAGCTGTCTTTCCAGGATTCCTCGTCGGGCATTTGGGCAGTATCCTGCCAAATGGATAAGGCCTGCTCCAACTGATACTGGCGTTCAGGATCATGACCCGCCCAGTCTTTAAGGCCTTGTTTTAGCGTATTAATTTCCAGGTCACTGCTGCGGGGATTTTCCCTTGCAGCTATATATTCGAGTACGAGTTTCCAGGTTTGCGGATCCATTCCATGTTTTTATAACTACAGGACAAAATCAGCACAGGTACTACGGGCCGAAAGCTGTTAACTTTACATTAAGAAATGGTTAAGCTGTATTTTATCTGAATTCCGATTCGTTTTTCAGGACCATTTGCTGAAGAAATTGAAACCCTTTTACCAGGTGATCTTCCACGGTCCTGATGGATATATCCAGTAAGTTTGCTATTTCTTTATAGCTGAAACCTTCAATTCTGTACAGGTAAAAGATAAGGCGCCTTCGTTCTGGAAGCTGATCAATAAGGGCATAAAGCATTCGGTTGCGGTCTTTATTTTGTAAGACCTGGTCCGGGGTTTCTTTCAGATCAATAATTTCCGGCGCTTCATCTTCACCATCTAGATGCCAGAAGCCAGGCTTTGGGCTTTTGTGATAATTGAGGGATGCATTTTTGACGGCACGGAAAAGATAGGCTTTTTCATTGGAGAGCATGGTGTTGTTTTTCCATACGGAGATGAATACGTCATTTAAAATGAGTTGCGCCTCCTCGGTATCCTTGACCAGATAAACCGCATACTTTTTAAGTGTTGGGTACATACGCCGGTAAAGATCTTCGAATGTTTTTTCATCGAATTCCCTTCCTTGATAACCTTCGGATCCGGCAGTATTGTTTTCGCCCATAAACTATTTGGCCAAAATTAGAGCCGCCAAATGACAGGCATATTAACTGAATATTAAATGCTAATGATTCCGGAGGTAAATTGAACCTCGAAAGACTGAAGTTTCAGGGCGTGTTTTTGAAAAGCCTTGGGCTGGGTTGATTATACCAGATGCCCTAAACCCCAGCAATTGGGTAGCCTACCTTAAAAAGATATAACGATATTCTAACCTCCTCTTAAGGTGTTGCCGGATAGCCTCTAATGCTGATGGTCTACTTTTGCTTTCATCAGGTATTTTATTTCTTAAACCATTTAAATACAATTTATGAAGCAAATTATACTCGCATGGATCTGCCTTTTTTTAGGCGCTCAGGCGTTTGCACAAAACAGAGTCATTGAAGGGAGCATCAGGGATGCGGTCACAGCAGAACTCCTTCCCGGGGTTACCGTAAAGGTTTTCAACAGCAATATAGGAACAACTTCTGACGGGACCGGGCACTATAAATTAAATGTTCCGCCTGGCTATTTTCAGTTAAAATATTCTTTCATTGGATATAAGGATACGCTTATTACATTAAAGTCCGGAAACGGGCCACAGGATATTCTATTGAGCCCATCTGCACAGTTTCTCCAGGGAGTTGTTATTGCAGGTTATACCAGTCAGAGCAGGGAAAAATTAACGGGGTC
This sequence comes from Pedobacter nutrimenti, assembly GCF_003208655.1. Taxonomy (GTDB): domain Bacteria; phylum Bacteroidota; class Bacteroidia; order Sphingobacteriales; family Sphingobacteriaceae; genus Pedobacter; species Pedobacter nutrimenti. The sequence continues at coordinate 320,558 of NZ_QKLU01000003.1, forward strand.
CATTTCAAAAATTAAGGGGGCCGATGTGGGCGCTGCACCGGTTGCTTCTTTAGACCAGGCCTTGCAGGGGCGCGTACCGGGGGTGTACGTAGCCTCTGCATCTGGTTTGCCAGGTACGCCGGGCCGGGTGACCATACGCGGCATTGGCTCTTTGCAGGGTGGAAATACCAATCCACTTTACCTCATTGACGGCGTACCGGTTGAGCCGGCTTCCTTTGCAGCTTTTAATCCTGAGGATTTTGAATCTTATACTGTACTAAAAGATGCGGCCTCAACGGCACAATATGGTTCAAGGGCAGCGAATGGGGTAATTGTAATTACCACGAAAAAAGGACACAAAACGGCTGATGGAAAACTAATGGTGCACTATCAAAACCAGTTTGGTTTTTCTCAGGTCAACAATTCCAAATGGAACATGATGAACAGCGAGCAGCGATTACAGTTTGAGGAAATGCTTAAAGATCCCGCTTTTCCCGGCTGGCAATATTCAAGGAAAAACAATGTTAACCCTGATGGCAGCCTGAAAACAGAAGCGGATTATAATTTTGGGGACCACTTTCTGGATAGTTTGAGAGGTGTTAACAATCATTTGAAAAAATATCTGCTCAGAACCGCATTCACCCAGTCACACCATCTGGATGTTTCGGGCGGGACTGATCAAACTACTTATTATCTTTCTGGAGCTTATTTTCAACAGAACGGGGTATTGCGCAACTCAGGTCTGGACCGTTTCAGTTTAAGGTCCAATGTCGAACACCGGAGTGGAAAACTGAAACTGGGCCTGAATATAGGATTAGGGTATGTCCGCTCTAAAATAACTGAAGGTGATTTTAATGTATCCGAAACCAATCCTGTAGCTGCATTGTATTTCTCTTTACCTTATGAAAACCTTTTTAACCCCGACGGGACACTGGCTACCGGTACCAATAAATATGGGGCCAATGCACTTTCTATGTATCAGGACATCAGCCGGCAGCAAAACCAATTGAAAAGTGTACTCTCCGCCAATATTTCTTATCTGTTGGCCCCAGGTTTAAAATTAATGGGAAATGCGGGGCTGGACTTCCAGCAGATGCACAACACCGGCTATATCCGTCCGGATTCCTATTTGGGAAGCCTGGTAGACCGGGGAGCAGCGGGGAGTTATCAGAACGGTTATGTCAATAAACTGGGGATGATTGCCACTGCAGGCCTGTTGTATACCAGGTCCTGGGGCAAGCATGAAATTGAAGGGAATCTGCTTACCGAAGTGAATAAAAATACATTGAGCAGCTCTGGTTTTACTGGCTATGGCTTGATTCCTGGAATTATAGGTACACCTGCCGGCATCAGTCCGGGAACAAATGAAAATGCTTTTATTCCTTTGCTCAACGGTCAAAAATCTCAAAGCATTTTACTTTCCCAGATCGGTTTGTTCCGTTATTCTTTTGATCATAAATACACTTTCACCGCAAGTTTACGCCGGGATGGGTCATCCAGGGTGCCGGAAAGCAACCGTTACAGAATGTTTTATGCTTTGGGTGGTAGCTGGAACATTTCCGGGGAAGATTTCATGAAAGAAGGGAGTGTGTTCAGTAGTCTCCGTTTACGTGCAAGTTATGGGCGTACCGGGAATGCTTCAGGTTTTGCCAGTGACTTTGGATACCGGTCTCTTTACGGGGCAGCGGGCTATGGGGGGAAACAGGGGCTGATCCCTGTATTTCCAGGAAACCCGGCTTACAACTGGGAACTAAACGATATGGGTAATGCAGGACTGGAATTTGGATTTTTAAAGGACCGGATCCGGGGAAGTATTGATGTATACAACCGGATGACCTCTAATCTTTTTATTCAGAAACGCTTGTCTTATACTTCCGGTTTCGAAAGTATGGCCGCAAATGCCGGAAAAATCAGGAACAGGGGCATAGAGATGTTTCTGGAAGGGGACGTGGTACAGCAGAATGATTTTAAACTAAGCCTGGGACTTAACCTGGCTTATAATAAAAACAGGATAATGGATCTGGGAGGGCCAGATCAGGTCGTGACCGATGATTATTCCATTAACAGGGTCGGTATGCCTTTAGGCCAGTTCTATATGGTCAGATGGGCGGGGGTAAATGCCCAGACCGGGGCACCGCAGTACCTGGACGCTTCAGGAAACATCACCTCTACTTTTAATCCCGACGATGCGGTGCCGGTAAAAGGTTCTTTTGACCCCCCATTGAAAGGAGGATTTAATATTAGTCTGACCTATAAAAGATTTGAGCTGAATACCATGTTCACCTTTATCAAAGGAATGTACCGTTTGAATACAGCCGAACTGTTCAGGACCTCTGCTGATCCGAACTATAGGCAATACAATCAGTCGGTAGAGATGCTGGATATGTGGCAAAAACCTGGTGACATCAGTATGAACCCGGGAGCAGCTTACCCACGCTATATGACAGACCGCGAATTACAAAATGCAGATTACATTAAACTTCGTAATGTCCGCTTGGCTTACAGGGTTCCAGGATTTAAAAAAATGGGCAAATCCACGACAATGCAGGTGTTTCTACAGGGGCAAAACCTAATTACCTGGACCAGGTTCAAAGCCTTTGATCCTGAAGACGACAACAACTGGTACCAGTATGAATATCCATTGCCACGGACCATTACTGCAGGACTGAGCTTAACTTTTTAATTGATAAATCACTATAAAAACGAACAGATGAAACTAAATCATATCTTAAAAAAGACACTGCCTTTGCTTTTGTTTCTGGGCATATGCTCCATGTCTTCCTGTAAAAAAATGTTGGACATAAAACCCTCGGACCAACTCGATCAGGCCGATGTTTTTTCTTCGGTCGCTAAGCTGGAAATGGGCGTTACTGGTGTGTATGAAGGCTGGTATCCGGAATATGCCTTGAGGATCGGGACTCTGATGGCCGACGAATGTAGGATAGGCCCGCAGAATTCAGGCGTGAGTTCAGCTGGACAAAACCTGTTTCGCTGGACATTTTCCTCTGTTGATGAAGAAATACTTGCACCCTGGAAAAACGATTATACCGTTATAGACCGGGTAAACCGTTTGTTAAAAGGTTTACCGGCAGTGCCTGTGAAAAATGAAAAAGAAGCTGGGCAACTCAAAGCCATCAAGGGAGAACTGCTGGCCATAAGGGCCTGTCTGCATTTTGAATTGTACCAGGTTTATGCCTACTCCGGTGTCTACCGTGCGGAAGCTTATGCAGTGCCTTATATGCTGGAATCCAGTATTTCAAGTCAGCCTTCACGTCCTTTATCAGCTGCTTTTTTTGATTTATTCTATAAAGACCTGGACAATGCAGAACCATTGCTAAACAACGACAGCAATGTGCGCTTGGGCTTGAATGCTTTATGGGCGTTGCGGGCAAGGGCTGCTTTGTATACTCAAAAATATAATGAGGCCGTTTTGTATGCCGGCAAAGTTATAAAGCAAGTGCCTTTAGCAGGCAGGTCGGGTTTTGAAGCGATATGGACCGATCAGAATAACGCTGAGGTGATCTTTAAACTTAAAAGAACGGGCCTGAGCAAAATAAAACCGGGAGATCTTTTTTATAACATTAGTGCCGATAGGATGTTGTTCGTACCATCTGTTAAGTTAATGGCTTTGTATGACCCTGTTGCAGATGTGAGGTACACCAGCTGGTTTAAAACGGATTCTTCCCTGCCCGATAAAGGAGAGCTTGCTCAGTTTATCAGTAAGTATCAGGGAGAGAAAGGAACATTGAATTTAAGGGATTTGAAATTGTTCAGAACAGGAGAAATGTACCTCGTCCGGGCAGAGGCCGCTTTGTATAATGGCGATCAGCAAATGGCAGAAAAGGATCTTAACACCCTCAGAACAGCAAGGATTCAAGGTTATTCAGATCAGCACTTTAACGATAAAAACCAGCTTCAGGCTGCATTATCTGCCGAACGCTTTAAAGAACTCCCTTATGAAGGGCAGCGGTATTTCGATTTGAAACGCCAAAACCTTCCCTTGGAACGTTCTGCTGAAGACGCTGAAAGCAGTTTTCTTGCTTTAGCGCCTGATGCATTGCATTATTATATTCCCATTCCCCAGTCTGAGGTGATGGCCAATCCGAATATCCGTCCAAATAACAAAGGATGGTAGTATTGTAATTTACCTGTTGTGGTAAAAAAACGGCCTGTCAAATTAAATGACAGGCCGTTTTTATTTATAGAAGATGCTTTTATCTTTTCTAATGAAATTCTAAGGAATTTCTATTGAATCTCTAATGATCTTTTTCATGACATGGATTTACCTTTGCGACGCATTTAAGAAATAACAGATTATAAAAATTAAAAACGAATCCTTATGGACAGTGGTCCCAGTCAATTCATCAAATTATTAGACCCACCTCTTAAATAGCGTCCCTTAAATTCAAGCGGCCTGTTTATCCGGTACAATTTAAAAGGCCATGCTTAAAAAACATTTCAATACCCCGTTTCCTCAAACCTCTGCATCAGTTAACAGAATTCCCGTACAATTTAATTCTCAACAAAAACGTCATTCCAAAAAAAATCTGCAAAGCCAGGGCGCAGGTTGTTTTTCATTTTCTTTGAAAACTTCTTACGACCCGGAGGTGCTCTGCAGTATTTGGCTTGCTGACCACTAGACTTCAGACAAAATACACGAACAAATAAAGCCTGCTGTTTGCCGGAGGGGATAGTTATGCCATCATCGTACGGTTCAGTTGGGTTTTTACCCCGGCGATAAAGATATCGTCTGGCGAGCTATTGCAAAAAATATTTCATCAGAAAATGAATCCATAATTATGAAAATACTTCTAATAAAAGATATAAAACAGATACTGCTGTATGCGGCCATTAAAATAAAGGCTGAACATGAGTGTAAACTTATACTAACATTGCTATTGTTGCTATTCAGTTCGGTCACCCTGTTTGCACAGACTGTATTTAGCGGAAAAATCACCTCCACCAAAGGAGAAATCCTGCCAGGTGTAAGCGTTCATCTTGCCGGCACAAATACCGGAACAAGATCTGATTCAACTGGTACCTATACCATTCAGTTACGGGAAAAAGGTGGTACGCTTATTTTTAGTTATATAGGTTTTAAAAGCCAGGAAGTTAAAACCGGATCTTCTTCCGGCCGGCTGGATGTGGTTCTTGAACCTGCAGGCCAGGAGTTAACTGAAATCGTGATTACCTCCGGACTTGCTACAAATGTTAAAAGGAGTAATGCGGGCAATGCAATTGTTGCACTGCCTGCGGTCCGTTTAACGGGCACAACGGCTCCCTCAACATTGGACGGGGCAATTAGCGGTAAAATAGTTGGTGCAACAATTACACAAATGAGTGGTGCGCCGGGCGGAGGGGTTTCTGTACAGTTGCGGGGAATTTCTTCCATTACCGGTAGCTCACAGCCGCTTTTTATTATGGACGGGGTGATCCTGAACAATGCAAGTTTTGATGCCGGAAGAGGTACAAGTGCATTTACCGGGGCCAATAGTATTTCCAAAGGACAGGATAATCTGGCCAATCGCCTGGCAGACATCAATGCCAATGATATTGAGTCGGTAGAAGTGTTAAAGGGACCAAGCGCAGGCGCAATTTATGGTACCCTTGCAAACGCTGGAGTGGTAATTATCACCACAAAAAAAGGGTTCAATGGTCCTACAAAAATTACGTTCAGCCAGGATGTCGCAGCGATCTCTGCGACCAAATTACTTCCTTATGGCAGTTGGGACGAAGAAAAAATAAAAGCGTTTTATTCAGATCCCAACCAGCAAAGTGCAGAAATTGCAGCCTACAGGCAGGCTAAGGCATCTGGCCGGATTTACAATTATCCAAAGGAAATTTATGGCCATACGGCCCTGGGCACTTATAGTCAGCTGGGACTTAGCGGAGGATCGGAAAATACTAAATTTTATGTTTCGGGGGGGTACAACAACGAGAACGGGATTACAAAAAATACGGGTTTTAAACGGGCAAGCCTGCGGGCAAATATCAGCCACCGCATAAACGATCGCTGGGACCTTCAGTTCAATTCGGCTTATATGAACAATATAACCAACAGGGGCTGGGAAAACAATGACAATAACGGGGTAAATATCGGCACGAATTTAACCTCTTTGCCTTCCTATGCGCAGATCCATCGTCTGGAAGATGGTAGTTATCCGGTCAATCCTTACTATGCCGAAAACCCTTTCCATGTGTTGGATGCTTTTATCAATAGGGAAACCACCAATCGTTTTATTGAATCTTTCTCCACTTCTTATACACTGATCAGAAAAGATCATCACCAGTTAAAAGCAAGTTTTCAGGGCGGAATAGATTATTTAATGACTGAGGCCAAACTTTATGCACCGGATGATGCGCAATCACAACTGAATGCCATTAGCGGTTATCCAGGAGCATCCAGGTTTACCAATAACCGGAATGTGAACAGTAATTTTCAACTGGCATTGGTCAATACCCTGGATGGGGCAAGTTTTAGACACACCACCTCCGCTGGTTTGGTCCGCTTTAATCAGAACCTGAACATTCAGGCCGTGCAGGGTGAAGGCCTGCAAAGCGGACAGATCAATCCGGTAAATGCTGCTGTGCGTTCAAATTACAGTTATTTTCAGGAGCTCATCAATACCGGTGCATTTTTACAGCATGAAGTGAACTGGAGGGACCGCATCATTGCTACGGCGGCTTTAAGGATTGATAAGAATACAACCAATACCGCCTATAATACTTTTTATCCATTTCCAAAAGCTTCCCTGGCGGCAAACCTGACAAATTTCGACTTCTGGAATATTCCTGCCATTAATCAGTTTAAACTTCGTGCCGCCTATGGACAAACGGGTGGACCGGCGGCTTTTGGAAGTAATTTCAGCCCACTGAACCCTACCGTATACCTGAATACTTTGGGGATTACCGCTCCGGTTACCATTGGAAACAATAAGGTCAAATACGAAATTGCCAGTGAAATTGAATATGGTGCAGATTTTGGTTTTTTTAATAATTTAATTACCCTTGAACTCACGCTTTATACAAAAAAAGTAAAGAACCTATTACAGCCCTTTACATTAGCACCTTCTGTGGGTTATTCCAGTATCACCGGATACCCTATTGGTGATTTGCAAAATAAAGGTCTTGAAGTATCGCTTGGTGCCACCCCGGTCAATAAGGCCAATTTCAAATGGCATACCCAATTGAACTACTGGTACAACAGGAGCCTGATCACCCGGTTGGTTATCCCACCTTCAGCGGCTGGTCCAAACCTGGGCGCGCTCTATGGTTTTAATGAACTTAGGGTGGGACAGTCACCGACAGAGTTTGTAGGTACACCTTTAAAACCGGATGGAACATTAACCCGATATGGGGACGCACAACCTAAGTTCCAGCTGACCAGTTACAACAAAATTGATTTTCTTAAGCATTTTGAACTTTCCTTTTTACTCCACTGGAGCTACAAAAGCTATGTGAGCAATTTTACCAGGTTTCAACAGGATCAGGGTGGCCAGAGCCCCGACTGGATGGTGCCCACTCATTTTGATGCTTCCGGAAAACAAATTCCTGGAAATGCCATTCCTACTGGTCTTGCCAGACAAATTGGTTTGAATGCCGGGTATTTTATTGAACCAGCCAGTTATTTAAAACTCAGAGAAATAGGTCTTAGCTATACTATAGATAAATACAGCTTAAAAAAACTTTTTGGGGATCATGTAAAGGGTGTTAAATTGGGTATATCTGGAAACAACCTCCTCACGATAAGCAAATATACCGGACTGGATCCAGAAGTATCTGCATTTGGACAAACCTCTGTTGGCAGTAACTATGATATTGTAAGTGCGCCCTATACCAAAAGGCTGCTGTTCCACCTGGGCCTTGATTTCTGATCCGCTATCAAATTATTTCACCTTCAAAAAAAAGATTTATGAACAAGAAACTTATCATAATGGCTTCCTCAGTCATGCTACTGACTGTCATTTTTTCCTGTAAAAAAATATTCGACAATCCACAAATCAGCAATCCCAATGGGGCCGAACTGTCTACCGTATTAAAAAATGCGACGCGAAGCCAGTTGGTCCAGCTGGCCATTGGTACCTTTTCGGCCATGCGTACGGGTTACAACACCAGTCCTGGCAACGGGACCAGCAGTTATGAGTCTTATTGTAAGGTTGCCGGAACTTTAGGCCGCGAGGTTTATGTCATCAACCAGTCGGAAACCCGTTGGGTAAACGAGCTTGCAGGTCTGAACGGCGTACTCGATCCTGGCGCCTTTTACAATGGCTATTATTTTGCTTTTAGCAGTGCCAGGCAAACAGCTGCTATTTTGCAACAGGCTGCTTTAAATACTGGCTCGGTCAGCAGTCAGGAAAAAGCAGGGATTGAAGGTTTTTCAAATACAATCATGGCCTTTGAAATGCTGCACATTCTAAACATGCAGGGAAAAAACGGAATAAGGACAGACCTTGCCAATTACCTGCAACCAGGGCCCTTTGTTTCTTATGAGGAAGGTCTTAAGGCCATAAAAGGCTTATTGGACCTGGGCAGCAGTCAGTTAAAGCAGGCGGGAAATACCTTTATTTTTAATGCACCTTCTGGATTTTCGGGATTTGATACCCCTTTGTCCTTCCTTAAATTTAACCGTGCCGTTGCGGCAAGGGTGGCAATTTACCAGCAAGACTGGCCAGCTGCACTGAATAATTTAAAAGATTCTTTTTTTAGCCTGGATGGAGCACTCTCTACCGGACCGGTTTTTAACTGGAGCATTCCGCCAGATGCGCTGAATCCGCTTTATCAGCCCCTGGGAAATGCAGTGTCGGTTGTGGCCAACAATTCTTTTGCTGAGCAGGCCGAAGCAGGAGATGCAAGGCTTGGAAAAATAGCCCTGCGCAGCTCACCGATTAACCTGGTGGGGATTTCCGGGGCCAACGATGTCAATCTCTATCCGACAAATACCAGCCCTGTTTCTATTATCCGGAATGAAGAACTGATTCTTATTTATGCCGAATGCATGATACAATCCGGGCAATTTGATCAGGCCGTGCAAGCCCTTAACATCATCAGAACGCAGGCAGGAAAACTCCCTGTTTATTCGGGTTCCCTGACCAAGACTGCTTTAATCGACGAGCTTTTGAAGCAGAGAAGATACTCCTTGTTTTATGAAGGGCACCGCTGGATCGATATGCGCCGTTACGGACGTCTGGGTCAATTGCCTGTTGATCAGCCAGGACAAACGATTTTTGACGCCATGCCAAGACCACTGGCAGAACAAAACTGGAAATGATGCTGAAGACGAGTGATTTTTAAGTTTTCTTATGAGACTTTTGGCTAAAACCAATGTCCTTAAATAAACAAATCATCAGTTTTAAAATAGTTGCAATCACTTATGAAAACTACAATTCTAGCATCGGTTCTGGTGCTCTCTTTTATAGCCTGTCAAAAAGAAAACACAGGGTCTGAAAACATAAAAAGTAGTAATGAACTGGATCCCAGACCGCCTGCATCTGACAAAATATCCTGGTGGCAGCCCAAAGTTGGTGTGTCCTTTGACTGGCAGTTGGATGACTTGAAAAACGGGGATACTTTTACCGCTGATGTCGTGGATGTAGATGCATTTACAACAACCATTGAACAGGTTGCGGCATTGCATGCCCAGGGGAAAAAGGTAATTGCCTACCTTTCTGTAGGGACCATAGAAAACGACAGGCCGGATGTTTCTTTACTGCCCCAGGAAGTTATAGGTCAAGTATATCCGGAATGGCCAAAAGAACGTTGGCTGGATATTAAACAACTGGAAAAACTAAAACCCTGGCTCAATTCCCGCTTGAATATGATTATAAAAAAAGGTTTTGATGCGATAGAGCCGGATAATCTTGATGGCCACAATAGTAAAACCGGTTTTGACATAGGTTTAAATGACGCTAAAAAGTATTGCGATTATCTGATTAAACTGGCTCATGAAAATGGTTTGGGAATCGGACAGAAAAATGTACCGGAACTTTCTACAGTATACAGTGAAAAATTTGACTGGGCTTTAACTGAAGATGCATTTGACCAAGGCTGGCAAAAGGATTTGAAACCATATATAGATAAAAATAAACCCGTTTTTGCAGTAGAATATACCAACAAAACATCGGAAAAAAACTTTTCAGACGTGGTATGTCCTCAGGCCGGGCTTTTAAAGTATACGGCTATTCTTAAAAAAAAGGGCCTGGATAAATGGGTGTACAGGTGTCAGTAAATAAAGTTTTCCTATGGTTTGAGTAGGTGATAAAACAGGGCAGCTTTAACCAGAAAGCTGCCCTGTTTTTGTATGCTGCTCTTAATTAAAAGATTGCCGGAATTCCAGGGGAGAAGTATTTGTTTTTCTTTTAAAGAGCTTGTTAAAGGATTGGGGATGTTCAAAACCCAGTTGATAGGCCACTTCTGCTACCGATAAGTTGCTGGTGGATAAAATCTCTTTGGCTTTTTCGATTAGTTTTTGATGAATGTATTGTTGTGCATTCTGGGCAATTAGAGAACGCAGCATGTCACTTAAATAGCGTGCGGAAACATTCAGTTGTTCTCCAAGATACTGCACAGTGGGCAAACCCTTTATCAATGCAGTTTTGTCATTGAAGTAACCATCAAGTAAAGCTTCTGCTTTTGCCAGCAAATCGTTATTTACGGCTTTGCGGGTTATAAACTGACGTTTGTAAAAACGATTGCTGTAATTGAGCAGCAATTCGATTTGCGAAATGATCACATCCTGACTGTATTCATCTATACCGGACTGAAGTTCCTCACCAATATTTTTCAAAATGGTAAGTATGATTGATTTTTCCTTTTCAGACAAATGCAGTGCCTCATGGGTATCGTAAGAAAAGAACCCATAGTTTTTGATGTTTTTCCCTAACGGATAATTCCGGATCAAATCGGGATGAATGAGTAAGGTCAGGCCCTGGTATTCGGCATCGTCTGTAATGGCCAGCAACTGGTTTGGGGAGGTAAAGGCCATACCACCTTCATCAAAGTCATAATAGTTTTGTCCATACCTTATTTTTCCGCTAATACCTATTTTATAAGAAATCTTATAAAAATTAAGCAGGAAGGAGTTGGGCAGCTGTTCTTTTTTAACGCTTATTTCTGTATTGTCCACCAGACTAACCAGCGGGTGCAAAGGTTTATGCAAGCCCAGCACCCGGTGTAAGTCGGATATAGAATTGAACTGATGCGGAATAGGCGTTTCCTTTTTCACCTGATAAAGATAAGTTTTAAAATTTTTTAGTCTTCTAAAAATGTTTGTGCCATCTGAGTCCTGAAAGTTTCATCACCGAGTTGCAAGCGTTGTGCATACAGTGCTTTTGCATCTTCACCTGCAACATATCTTAATTTGTCTTCTCCATCCGTTGCGGCCTGGTAAACAACCTGGGCAATTTGAAGGGCTGGTGTGAAATGATCTTCATTCAGACTGGAAAACATTTTATCCATCCACTTTTCATAAGCAGGGTGTGTGGACATGTCTGCGGAACGGCTTAGAAAATCTGTTTGAATGCCCCCCGGGGATACCGTTTTGATGCCCACGCCAATTTTTTTCAACTCAAAGGCCATACTTTCGCTCCAACCCTCCAATGCCCATTTTGTGGCATGGTATACTGAACTGAAAGGAAAGGTGATCAGACCGCCTATGGAAGAGGTGGTGATAAAGAGGCCGCTTTGTTTTTTCCTGAAATAAGGGATAAATGCTTGCGTAACCCTGATGACCCCTAAAAGATTGGTGTTTAACTGGCGGACCAGCTGTTCATCACTGATCGATTCCAGGGGTCCCATTAAGCCGTAACCCGCATTGTTAAACACCACATCAATATTTTCCATAGCAATGGCTTTTTGAGCAGTTGCGATAATTTGTTCCGGATTGGTCACATCAAGGGGAAGCAGGGTAATGTTTTCGATCAGGTTCAGTTCTTTTTCATTTTCGGGCTTGCGCATCGTTGCGATTACCCTCCAGCCTTTTGCAGCAAAGAGTTTTGCGGTTTCTTTTCCCAGGCCTGTAGAGGCTCCTGTTATTAATATTGTTTTCATCTGTTTAATATTTGTTTGTATACCTATTTACAATACAAAGTTGTCAGAAAACAGAATGGTCCATGTTGCCATAGTGAAGATTATTGTAGCCAAAATGACGGGACAAAGAAATTAACCAATTTGGTTTTTCTCTTTAAATAAGAAGATCTCCTCTACTGCTTTGGGGTATCCACCCGCCTGGCGAAATGAATCTGCAATTTTTTTTGTGTTGGTTTTATAGGAAGGGTCATTGAGCACTCTCTCTGTAGCCCCGATCAGTTTTTGAGCACTTAAATCTGCCACATCCAGCGATAGCGTTGCCCCAAGTTCCGCAGCCCTTTTAGCCAAAAGAGGCTGGTCGGCCCCAAGCGGTAGACAAATAAAAGGTACTTCGGCACTGATCAGATCGCTGATGCTGTTCATACCTGCATGGGTAATGGCGATATCTGTGTGTTTTAATAGGGTCGATTGAGGAACATAATCCATTACGATAAAATTCTCAGGAAAAAGGGCTGGGGACAAGTCCACCTGATGAGCGGCCATGACCACTATTCCAGGCCAGTTTTTAAAAGCCTCGAAAAATAAATGATATAAATGTGTATCAAAATTGCCAAAAACCGTTCCCAACGAAATGTACATAACCTTTTTTCCATGAAGTTTTTCAAAAGGAAAATCCAGATTTTCTTTGCGCTCAAAGACAGGTGGACCAACGAATTTATACGTATCATCGAAGAATTCCCGGTCAGGTACAAAATATTCAGAAGTGTAAACCAGGTTCAGTGTGGCTTTGTTCATGAGCAATTCCATGAGTCGTGCCGGCATGTTAATCGAATAGCTTTGTTCAAGCGATGCCGCAATATGACTATAGTTTTCCAATAATTCCCCGGCCCCCGGAAATTTACTGAAGTCCCTGCCGGAAAAATCGCGGAGACCGGCGTACACCGCAAGTGATGAAACCGCAGATATACCCAGGATCTGGACCATAGGTTGGGTAAAAATAAAGGCTGCCGAGTGGATCAGGTAATCGAATTTTATATCCCTGGTCTGATTCAGGATGTCGGCAATAATAACAGGGGCATCACTGATCACTTTGTACATGGCCGTGAAAAGGCCGCCAGGTTTGCCGGATGTCTGTCCAGCGCCTGGTGTAAAAATATCCAGATTGCGATTGTAAGCTTTAAAAATTGCTCCTGCAGCTTCTATTTTTTCCTTGAAGGGTTCTGACGCAAAATAAATAACTTTTTCACCCTGTTTAACCAGTTCACTCACTAAACCCAAAGTCGGGTTTACATGCCCGTGAGAAGGCATACCTAAAAATAATACTGTTGACATTGATTCTCGTTTTTAAGGAAGACGCGGCAACTGTGGTTTTACTTTAAATCATTTTTTCAGATCAGCTGTTGTTACCTTGGGCAGTGTCTTCTGCGGAATATGCTTTCAATACATTTAAGGAAGGTGCAAAAAACAAGCTTCCGGTTTGTGCAGTGCTGAAATCCAGTATCCGGTCGTAATTTCCTTCTGGCACCCCTATAAACATTCTTTCCAGCATTTTTCGGGTGGTACTGAAGGTATTGGCGTAAGCAATAAAATAAGTGCCGACCTCATTTTTTGCCGGACTCCCAAAAGGCATGTTGTCCCTTACAATTTTTAGTTCGTTTCCATATTCATCTTCCAAGGCCGCCAGGGCACTGTGTGAGTTATCGGGTTTAACCTCATCAGGCATTTCAATATCACTCATTTTATACCTTCCAATTACTTTTTCCTGCGCTTCAACAGGTAGTTTTGTCCAGTCCTGCATATTGTGCAGATATTTTTGTACAAAAAGATAACTTCCACCTTTGTATGCCGGATCTTCCTCACCCACAGTTGCAAAAAATTGCCGCTGGTCTCCGATTGGATTTTCCGTTCCATCTACAAAACCCAGAATAGACCGTCCGTCCCAGTACCGGAAGCCATGCACCTCTTCCAGACAATCGGCGACAGGAGACAGGACCTGGGTGATGGCACTCATCATGTCAAAACATACAGACATATCTGTGCCCCGCAAATGAAAATGCAGGTCACCGGGTGTGGCTACAGCTACATGTTTTGAGCCGCTGATGGCTTCAAAGTTTTTCAGTTCTCTGGGGAGTGGTTTGGGGAGCGAAAGTTGTATCCAGGCATCATATCCAATGCCCATGACGCAACTGCTTCGTCCGTCCGGGACCCGGATGGTAAAGGAATGATTAAGGTTTGCAACCAGACCGCAAAGCTCCTGGAAAGCATTTTTTACTGCTGCATTTTGTTTAAATTTCCAGACAGCGAATATGGTGTTGTTATTCGGATAGTCGGTGATGTTCTGTGGTTCCTGTACAATGGGTCTTTTCATCATGGTGATGTATATTGCTTAAAGGGATATTGTTTTTAAATGTGTACCTTCGGCGCTTTTATCAATTACGTGCAAATTATGAAACTTGAAGAACAACTACTCAGCAGGAGTGAAAAAAAATGTGAGCTATGCGGATCAGAAGATAACTTAAGTATTTATGAAGCACCTGGACGGACCAACCATACGATAGAAGAATGTGCGATGATTTGCGGAAAGTGTATGGCGCAAATTGAAAAAAAAGAAGTGCTGGACAGTAAACATTGGCAATGCCTGGGTTCCAGTATGTGGTCGGAGGTTCCGGCAGTACAGGTCATCAGCTGGCGTATGTTAAACCGGCTAAGGCAGGAGAGCTGGGCTATTGATTATCTGGATATGATGTATCTTGATGATGCAGTCCTGGATTGGGCGAAAGCGACAGGTGATCATGAAAACGATTCGGTTGTTGAATTTCATAAAGACTGCAACAATAATATTTTAGAAAACGGTGACACCGTGGTTCTGATTAAAACACTTGATGTTAAAGGTTCTAGTCTAAGTGCAAAATTAGGCACAGTAGTTAAAAATATTAAGCTGGTAGAGGACAATAAAGAACAGATTGAAGGTAGGGTGGAAGGCCAGCTGATTGTTATTCTTACTAAATTTGTCCGTAAGCAAAGCTAAGCGGCGCGTTCAAAGGTTAACCGTGATAAACCCTTGAAGCGGTGATTTCACCATCATTGACTTCCAGAACTTCAGCAACGAGCATATCTGGTTCGTTCTCTACGGTTCTGGTGTATTCCATAAAAACCCGTTTTTCATTTGCGGTAAAAGACTGAGGCTGGTAATGCAATGTCGGTAAACGGTCAAAAGCGTCTTTCCACCATACCCGCAGGGCTGCTTTTCCACTGATGAGTCCATTGGTCTGGGGCTGTCTTAATTTTAACTTTGGGCTGAAATGGATGGCTTGTGGATGGTATAAGGCTAAAAGTGCCTCCAGGTCGTGTGCATTAAAGGCGTCGAACCATTTTTGGGCAATGGCTTCCAAAGAAATGCTGTTCATATGTAAATCGTTTTGTGCGTAAATTAGAAAAAATAAGGGAATTTGTATTCTTGTCTGTCATGTTCCGGATCGATCAATACCAAAAAATAGTTATCTTTATAAGAACTGCCTTTGGCCGCTTAAATCTATAATTAAATGGCTCACCCTTAATTTGGCCCGCTTGAAGGAACAATTTTTAACAGCACTTCATTCATTAAGTACATTTGTCGTTATGGAAGAAAAACTGCCCGTAAAGCGTTTAAACCGGTTGAGCTGGTTACTGGCCATCATCATTGGCATTATCTTTTACATTATTATTTCCCATTCTAAAGACCAGAACCATGCTTATATATTTACTTTCTTTACTTTTTTAGGCATACTGATCACCGGATATGCCGATGTGGGATCAATGATCTTTTTAGAAAAAAGGTGCCGGTTCAGGTCAAAAATATTCACTTTATACCGGTACTTATTTACTTATCCTTCCAGTATTCTTATTTATTTGTTGTTATGGCTGATTTTTGCAAGCACTGTACATTTGGACTGGTCCTTTTGGGACGTTAATTTATTCCTGGCCTTTGTTGGGTCCGGAGTGGTGGTGAATACTATGGTCATTACTTTACATGATTCGGTGCTGTTGTATGAACATAAGTTGCGTAGTGAATTGGAACTTTCCAGGTTGAGGGCAGCGAATGCAGAAGCAACCAATTTGCTGCTCAAACAACAGATCCATCCTCATTTTTTGTTCAATGCAATGAATACCCTTAAGGCCCTTTATCATAGTGATACCCAGGTGGCGGATACCTATCTTGTCCATATGGCCAATTTTCTGAGGGCTTCTGTTTTTCACCATTCATCAAATGTTTCCAGTCTGGAAGAGGAGTTGAAATTGTTAAATGATTATTTGGCCATGCAGCAAATCCGGTTTGGTACAGCATTGGAATGCAGCATCAATTTAAGTCAGGAGGCATTGAAAAAGTATGTACTTCCTTCGTTTTCTCTGCAACCCTTAATGGAAAATGCAATTAAACACAACAATTTCACACCCGAAGATCCCCTAAGGGTAAATATTGTCCAGATAGAAGACCGGCTTGTTTTCAGTAATAACCTTCAAAAGAAAAAAATAAAGGAACCCTCTACCAATTATGGTCTGGCCAACCTTGCCGAAAGATACCGGCTCGGTTCAGGAGAAGAGGTCTTGATTAAAGAAGATGAAAACACCTTTTCAGTAAGTATTAAATTGTTAAAAAATGAAAATCGTAATCATTGAAGATGAAGGCCTTGTTGCACAGGAACTGGAACTGAACATCCGGAGATTGCTCCAAAAACCGGTTGATGTTATGCAATTGAGGTCTGTAAAGGAAGCGGTGGCTTACCTTAAAAAAACAGAGCTGCCCGATCTCATTTTTAGCGATATTCAATTGGGTGACGGGCTTAGTTTTGAGATCTTTGTTGAAGTGCCGGTTGCCGTTCCCGTGATCTTTTGCACTGCTTATGATGAATATGCGCTGGATGCATTCAAAGCAAATGGAATAGATTATATTTTAAAACCTTTTACCCAGCAAACGCTTGATGCGGCACTTCAAAAATACCAGCAGTTGAAACAGATATTTTCAGCAGATCAAACGCCGCAATATGCTGCCCTGCTGCAAATGCTGAATGCGAAAGACACACAGCCTGCGGCTTCCGTACTGGTTTATCACCAGGATAAAATTATTCCCATAAAAATGGAAGATATCGCCTTATTTTATCTGGAGAATGAAATTACCCATTTGCTGACTTTTGCGGGAGCTTGTTATTATCCCAATAAAAATCTGGATGAACTCGAGCGTACTTTTGGTACTTATTTTTTCAGGGCGAACCGGCAGGTTTTGATTTGCAGGAAAGCGATTATTGATGTATCCAGTTTTTTTTCCAGAAAACTTTCTTTAAATCTTAAAGTGCCTTTTTCTGAAAAGGTTGTTGTCAGTAAAGCCAAGGCTTCTCAATTTCTTAACTGGCTGACTCGTTGATCAATAAAAAGTCTTGTTCCTTTCAGTTCCTTATAATTCATTTCCACCCCAACTTTGCCCGCTTCGGTAATTTATTCCTTTTCAGGGGGCTTATTCAGCTCCATCTTTGACTTAAATAAAGCTTTAGCCAATCAAGGCAGCACAAAAAAAGTCACATATAAAAAGAAGAATTTATGAAAAAGCTAATGTTAATGGTATTGGTTTTAGTATCTGCAAAGGGGTTTGGTCAGAACAATCCCGCAAATGAAAGTTTTGCAAAAAAGTTAATGAAAAAACTAGAGTTTGGTATTACCGCGGGGGGAAATTACAGCAATTTCAGTAATGCCGGTTTTGCCACAGATCCGCTTGCCGGTTTCCATGCCGGGCTTACGGTTTCTTACAAGATCACAGATAATTTTCTTATCTCTGAAGAGTTCCTTTACTCCCTGCAGGGGGCCAAAGTGAAAGATGGACAGTTTGCCGGGCAGGAAATAAAACTTTCCTACGCTTCGGTTCCAATCCTTTTAAAATATCGTACCAATTCTGGGTTTTATGTGGAGGGAGGCCCACAGGCAAGTTTTAAAGTGAAGGAAGATGTTGGAGGGTTGACGGATGCCAAGTTTGCCAAAAAGATTGATTTTGCGGTGGCTGGGGGCCTTGGATACCAGTCGAAAATGGGACTTGGTATTGGTGCCAGATATGTTTATGGCTTGCAGAAAGTTCAGGAAAGACCATCGCCTGTTCTGGGTGATTTCAAAAACAACAGCATTCAGGCAAGTATCTTTTACGTTTTTTAATCCAAACCAATCTATTTCAACCAAACGGAAATTTATCTTAAGGCGTTTTATAAGGCCTTAAGATAAATTCCCGTTTGGTGTTTTTTTAAGTACATTAGGGATCAGCAAATTTGTAAACGGTGCATTTTTATGAAAAGAATACTGATCCTGTCGTTCATGGTCTCCGTGCTTTTTACTCTCAGTGCCGGTGCACAATCTTTAAGGGCAACTGTAAAGCAAATAAAAAGTCTTAGGAATGTGAGTTTTACTGAAGTTGTAAAGTTTAAGTTCTCTTTTCAGGATGAATTTTCTTTAGATACTTTAAACTCGAAAATGTTTATAGTTACTGGAGAACCTCAAATTGGGGGCTATTATAAAATTGATGGCCATCAGCAACAATATCTTTTTGACGGGAACAAATCCATCTCGCTAAATTTAAAGGATAAAACCTACAGAATGTCGAAACAAGCTATTGTAAATCAGTTTACCCGTTCTTTATTGTATTGGCAGAAACAAATGGAAGCCTATTTGAAATCTCCTGCTAAGATCAAGCAGCTTAAGGATACTATGATCAGCAAGGTGGTTTACAATTATTTTATGGTTACCCGCAAAGATACCGTTCAAAAAAACGAACACATCCACGACCTTGTTTACCTTGTAACAGACAAAAGGACTTATTTACCCGTTCTGATTAAATCAGATTTTAAAGGTTTTGCCAATGATGGGGCATTGATTGGTGCAATAGAACAACATTCTTTTACGAATTATAAACTCAATCAAAAAAACTTTCCCGATTTGTCTGAGACAAAAGTGCCTGATGGCTTTAAGTTACCTGTCAAAAGTATAAAACCTGTACCCTTGGCTATTGGTACAAAAGCACCGCAAATAGATCTACAGGACGCGACAGGAAATACTTTCGATCTGGGGCGATTAAAAAATAAAACAGTGTTGTTAAACTTTGCACTTCTGGGTTGTCCGCATTGCATCAATTCCGCTCAGATGCTAAACCGTCTTTATGATAAATTTAAAGGTCATAATTTTGAAATCATTAGTATTTATCAGCTTAAAAATGATCACCATGAAGGAATTTCAAAATTCGATAAAAAGTTTAACATCAATTACCCCAGTTATACAACAGGAAATGATGCAGAGAAAATATATCGTTTTCAGGGCTATCCTTACTTTTTTCTGATAGACAAGCAAGGTCATATTGCTCAGGCTTACGAGGGGTTTTATTTAGACCTTGAAAAGGAATTAACAGATAAAATAGAAAGCATTAAATAATAAAAAGTAAATCAGTGTAATCAGAGTATTTTCAATTCTTTCGCAATCTCAATTCTCCATTGTTTCTCCTGTTCAAGTTTCCAATTGTATTCTTCTATAGGGAGGTTCCTTAGTTCAAATAATTTTTCAGCTGCTTCAAACCCAATTTTATCACCAACGTAGAGGAATTTTTCAATAGAGAGTTCATCATCGATCTTACTGTCAAAGTATTCAATCATAATGTCCATTAACAATAGCTTCCAGTTCTGTTGGTAATCCGTATATATTCTATCATTTTCCAGTTCAAAATGAATTATTTTTTTGGATTCATGATCAGAAGCAAGGACGTAAAAACTTTCACCACGATCATAAATGGGTACAATGGTTTGGTTTTCCAGAATTTTATAATTGGATATCGTTGGCAGGTAAAAATATGCGCCATCAGTATTTCCAACACGGGATGCTAATTCAGGTATGTTTCCAATATTTTCGACAAAATTTTTTGGAAAACCGAAAGCCAGCAATTCGCTCCCTCTGTTTTCTTTTGAAATGAGATCTGTCATATATTACAGGTTTTTGATTAATATCTTATTTTGATAGATATGGTATTAATTATCTGATAAAGTTAGGCTGCATTCTTTTTGTTGCGGGGGGAATAAGGATCATATCATAACGTTCAATATATTCCCTTACGGTTTTGGATAATTTAATCCTGCCTTGCCAGCGGGCAATTTCCAGCTTTTTGAGGTCAATCAGGCTCCAGGAGTTTTCTTCGGTATATTTTAAAAGCTCTTTATCCTCGGGTTCCAGTAGGTCGGTAACATTTCCCTGTTCATCTTTTCTATATCTGGCAAAGGAAAGTACGGAGAATGCCCTGGTACCTGAATAGTTAGCCAACTCATAAATCGTATTCCCTACTTCCTGGAAGCCGCTTGAACTGGTTCCTCTTGCGGTATGTACGGCACCCATTTTGATGAATACTTTGGGGGATTTTTCGTTTTTTATTTCATTTTTATATTGCCCAATAAAACTTTGCTTCATATTGTTCACCCTGGTGTACCAATTGTTAAGGGTTTCCTGATTCCTAATTTTCCAGGAAGTCAATAGGTCATTTTGCAGTTTTTTAACCTCTTGACGATGTGGAAGGAGTTTGAAAAAGGATTTGATTTCGGATGATTCAAGCATTTTTGCATAAACCAGATGCTTTTTCAGGGTGCTGTCTTTTGCATACTCTTGAATTACATAAGTACGGGCTTGCTGATAAGCCTGTTTTAGAGCCATATTTTTGGATCCTTTTGCATACAATTCATCCAGTATATACAATGGGGCGCCATGGTTTTCGTAATCTATTCCCCATAGTTTTAATCCGTTATTGAGTGCTGAATTTAAAAACACTTCTTCCTCCTTTCCATCAAAAAAGCCAAAGGGACCAGAATTAAAGTACTTATAGTATTTGCTGTTAAATTCCATTAAGGACCCTTTGTGATGATATATATAGCTGAGTTTATCCGCAGCAGAGGAACCTATTTCAACAGCAAAGTTTCGATAACCATTATTTTTTAGAAAAGGCATGAGATGAGCAGTCAGCATTTGCAGTTCAGTCATATCATGCTCTTCACCAATGAGAAAAAAATGCGATCCGGAAATTTTCATTTTGAGTGTATCTGCTCCGGGACCTGATAATATATTGTTTTTGAGGACGAAATGATAGGTCGCTTCTTGCACAGGATCTGTTTGACCATAGCTTTCCCGGCTCAGGAAGAACATAAAAACTGAACATAAAAACACCTTAATTTTAAGCATCTATTGTTAAAGATAAACGATTTGAATGAACAATTTCATTACCTGTCCAGCCATTGCTTAAAAACCCGGGATTTGTCCCGGCTGATGATGATCTTTTCAGATGGCTCAGGCTTGAGTACGATGTGTAGTTTTCCGTTAAAATAGTTGTGAATGTGACTAATACTTTTGTAGTTGATCAGGTATTGCCGGCTTATCCTGAAAAAGACCTCCGGATCCAGTTGTTCTTCCAGCTCTTCCATCGTAAAAGGAATGATATGATGCTGTTTATGATTCATTACTGCCCTGGTGGTCCTATATTCGGTATAGAAATAAGCAATTTCCTCAATCCTAACCGTATAAAAAGAATCCCGGTTTGGAACAAGAAACCGGGTCCGGTAATTTTTTTGCTGTTGTTTTAAAATCGCGGCCACATCATCGAGCACCTGGGTCAGGTTAGGGGCCTGCTTGTTGGTTTTAAATTTGTGAATACTCTTTTCCAGTTCCACTTTTTTAACGGGCTTAAGCAGGTAGTCTATGCTGTTTACTTTAAAGGCCCTTAATGCATACTCATCAAATGCCGAAGTGAAAATGATGGGACAATTGGGCCTTACCTTGGAGAATATATCAAAACAAAGCCCGTCTGTTAAGCGTACATCCGTAAAAATAAGATCGGGCTCTGTTTGTTCCCTAAACCAGCTGATGCTTTCATTTATGCCTTCGAGTATGGCAACTACTCTTATTTCCGGGTCGATTTCTGTCAGTATTGTCTTTAATCTTTTGGCATTATGCCGTTCATCTTCAATGATCAGTACTTTCATGACTAACTATTTTGGTTTAAAGGAAGTAAAGGGACCTTGACCACAAAGTCAAAATCAGTTTCCGTAATTTCAGGGAGCTGGCCCGATAACAATTTATAGCGGTTGATGATGTTCTTTAAACCAATTCTGGAAGAAGGGAGGGAAGAAGGCATTCTCTGTATGTTATTTACGACCAACAATTGGTCATTTTCCGGAAAAATCCGGATGTGAAGGGGCTGGCTGCGCGAGGCGATGTTGTGTTTAACTGCATTTTCGATCAAAAGCTGGAGCGTAATGGGAGGAATACCCTTATGCAAAAAGTCCTCCACACCAGCGACTTCGATCTGCAGGTTTTCTGAAAACCTGATTTTAATCAGATAAATATAGGCGCTTATAAAGTCCAGCTCTTCTTTTAGAGGAATAATATTCCTGTCCAGATTATAGAGCATATAGCGGTGTACTTCTGAAAGGCGTTCCAGAAAAAGTTGGGCTTCGACGGGGCTTTCCGAAATCAGACTGGACAGCGTGCTGAAATTGTTAAACATAAAGTGAGGGTCGAGTTGCAGCTTCAAAGACTGGAGCTGCGATTGCAGGGAACTCTGCTTTAACTCATTGGCTTCGGTGATGGAATTTTTCCAGTTGACGATCAGGTGGTTGCCCGTATGGATTGCAGTCACAATAAAGGACAGGATGATGCTGATGAAAAGGACCTGCCGGAAACCCATCCAGTCTTCCTCGGTATTTCCTTCATTGGGTGTAAGCAGAAAATCAGTTAACCACAGCAGAAAACTCATGAGCACCACTACACAAATGCATTGGGCGAGGAGCTGCAGGAAGAAGCGCTTGCCGGAAAATTGCTCCCAGGGCAGTAGCCTGTCCAGATAAGAAGAGACCAATATACTCGATTCGGTAATCACCCAGCCCAGCAAACCAAACCAAAGGAGGTCTGTAAAAGTATTCCAGCTGAATTCCAGCGCCAGAATATAATTTAATTCACTTAACGGATTGATGATGATCAGGGAAAATACCAGAACAATAGCCACTACAAAGACAATAATGATCTTGTAAAATCTGGAATTTAAAGAGGAAGTAACCTGACTGGATTTCATTGAAAAGGCTTTTATTTTCTAAAGAGAAGCATTTAAATTGCCCGGTTTAAATTTAAACAGATCTGTGGATGTTTTGAAGGACAATTGACTGAACAGGCTTAAATGTCTCCTGAATTTACAGTTTGGCCTGCTAAAAAGCATCTTTTTCCAGTAGGCCAGCGGATTGTCTTCGAGGTTCAATTCAGTAAAGATTAGTACCAATTGACGTAGCAATTTAGCAGCTTGGGTCAGTTTACAGACGATTGAAATAATCGCCAAAACTACTTTTGTACCATTAATAATTGATTAATAGTACATCAGATATGCGTTATTTTTGTTTTATTTTTTTTCTACTTGGAACATTAAAAACTTTTGCCCAGCAGGACATTAGAGGTAAGGTGACCGATGAACGGAACCTACCCTTGCCAGGGGCGACCATTACTTTAAAACAGGCCCGGGATGCTAAAGTGTTTTCCTATGCCATTGCCGACTCCCTGGGCAATTTCAAATTGAAGAACATAGCTGTGGGCAGTTACCAGCTCGAAGCTGCTTTTATGACTTATAAAAATCAATTCAAAGCCCTCACTATTGGCAACGGGCCTTTAGAAATTCAGGTTTTTAAATTGTTCCCGGAAAACCAGCAACTGCAGGAAGTTACCATTAAAGGAAAAAAACAGGCGATTTCTGTGTCAGCTGGGAAAACCACAATGAATGTAGAACAAAGCAGTCTGGCCCAAAGTCAGTCCGCTTATGACCTGCTGAAAAGCCTTCCAGGGGTAAACATTAGCAAAGATGGGGACATTCGGATTAAAGGTAAATCGGGTGTTACGGTTATGATTGATGGGGAACCGGCTGAAATGGGCAGTTCACAGCTGAAAAGCCTGCTTAAAGGCACTCCCGGAACCACGCTGCAGTCTATAGAGGTTTTGAATAATCCGCCGTCGAGTATGGATGCGGCAGGCACCGGCGGAGTGATCAATATTGTTTTCAAAAAGAAGGTTAAAAAAGGCTTTAACGGGACAATCAGCTCAAATGTGGGTAAAGGGAGGTATTACCGGACCAGCCAAAGCCTGAACATGAGCTATGGTACTGAAAAATGGAACCTGAACATGCTGTATGCCTATGACTTTGACCACAGCCAGAAACGGGACAGCTTGTACCGCAGCCAAAGTGCAGCTGGTACTTTGGGGGGGACAGTGGATCAACGTTTTTACATGAGTCAATTGCAATTAAATCCTGAAAAATCTACAGGTCATCTGCTGAAGTTAGGTTTAGACCACCATTTTGACGAAAAGAATACGCTTGGCTTTAATCTTTCTTTTAATGATGTGGTCAATCCAACGGATGGACGTACCCTGACCCGTTTTGGCACGGGCACAGTGCAGGATTCCCTTTTAAACCAGCGAAACGATTTACGGAATGCCTTGCGCAACTGGGACTATGCATTAAAATTCAAGCATAAATTCACTGAATTGAAAAGCCTCAGTGCTTCTCTGCAATTTAATAATTTAAAATCCAGGGGCATTGAAGACTACAGCATCCTAAAACTTTTAAGTTCGGGACTGAGCCCGTCGGAATTGCGATACCGTAATACTTATCCTTCAAAAATCGATAGAAAAATATTCAAAGTTGATTACCTGCAGGAGCTGATGCGCGGTGATCAGAAAACCGGTAAATTTGAAGCAGGATTTAAAAGTTCACAAACCAATCTCCGAAATTCCCAATGGAGCGAAAATAATACAAAAGGGCAATGGGAAACCGATAGGATTAGAAGCAACAGTTTCCGGTATCTGGAAGCCATTCAGGCTGCATATACTTCTTTGGAATTAAAACTGGAACCCTGGACCATTAATGCTGGCCTGAGGGGAGAGTATACTCATGTGAGGGGAGAAGTTGTTAACGATGGCAGTTCAGTAAGACAAAACTACTTTTCCTTGTTTCCGAATGCTTTAATTGGTTATAAGGTAAACGACAGGTATAATCTTTCTGTGAGTTATAGCCGAAGGATCGAACGTCCAGACTATGATAAACTTAATCCCGCTATCCGTTATCTGGACTTGTATACCACCCAACAAGGAAACCCGAACCTGAAACCACAGTTCTCCAATAACATCGAACTGAATCAGCAGTTTTTTAGTTTTATAGACCTTACCCTTGGCTACAGCAGCATCAAAGACCCCATTTATTCTGCATTTTTAACAAGCCCCGGGGCAAGATCCAGTTACAGCACTATCAATACTGGCCATCAACGGCAATGGGAGCTTTCGTTGGCCTTTCCTATACCTGGCATAGACTGGTGGGAAAATTACCAGAGTTTTTACTTTTATACCTCCCAGTTCAATGCAAATCTGGAAAATAAGGCTTTTAAGGAAAAAGCAAATAGTTTTGGCCTGCTCTCCTATAATTCCTTTAAACTGCCTTCCAACTTTAGCCTGGAGCTCACCGCCTGGTACCAGAGTGGCGGATTGTTCTCTAATTTCAGGTATAAGCCCATGTCCGAAGTCAGTGCAGGAATCAGTAAAAAATTGCTAAGTGATCGACTCACCCTTGGTTTAGCTGTGACAGATGCCTTTTATTCAGGGGTGTTCAAAGCAGGTGTTTTATCTAATAATGCACAAACCTTTAACCTCGATTCCAGAACAGATTCACGGCAGCTTAAATTCAGTCTGAGCTGGAATTTTGGTAAAAAAGGAAAAACTGAAAAATCTGAAGCTGAAACTACAGACGACAACCGTTTGCCATCGGGTAAAGGCAATCCGGTGCGCAAGCCCGTAAAATTATAATATTTAAGGTCCGGGCTTTGGTCACCTAAGGGACTTTTTGTCATCCTAAAATTTAACCAGATGAAAATTTACAGAAACCTGCCAACTGAATACCTGATGGATGCCGGAGCACTTTTTGCTGAAGCATTTGAACGTAAATTCAGCTATTTTTTAGGATCAAAAAGCACCATCCAAAAGATTATCCCATGTCTGCTAAATCAGGATCAGGTAGTTTCTATAGTGTCAGACAGTGATGAGCTTATTGGTATAGCGGGGTTCAGTTATAAAAGAAAAAACATGTTGTCTGTTCGTGTTAAGACTATGATAAAGGAGTACGGACTAATCAGGGGCTTATATAAGATGGTCCAACTGGACATCTATTTTCCAAATTCATTTCCAGTTGGTTACCTCTATGTAGATGCCATTACCATAAAGTCCGGGTACAGGGGAAAAGGCTACAGCCATTTATTGGTCGAAGAGTTGGAAAGGCTTGCTTTTGAAAAAGGAATAACCAATTTACAGCTTGATGTTGCCTACGATAATTTGTCTGCCCGCAGGGCCTATGGGAAAATGGGTTTTTACGAAGCAGAATCAAAAGACCTTAGTGATCAGGTGACCAGAAGGATCGGGATTTCCAAGGTAATCAGAATGGTTAAATTGCTGGGGCATTATCAGTTTAAAAATAACAATAGGTAATTGCTTAATTTTGAGGAAAAGAAGAACAAACTAGTATAAAGACCCGATGAAGATCACGTTTGAGCCCTATAACCCCCTGTGGAAACAGACTTTTAATGAAATCAAAAAAGAACTTACAGAAATCCTTTGTCCGGTAACACCAGGAATAGAGCACATTGGTAGCACCTCTGTACAAGGGCTGTCGGCAAAGCCGATCATTGATATTTTAATTGGCCTGGAAACCGAAGCCGATCTGGATATAATACCTCCTTTGCTCATGGCAAAAGATTACATGTATTATGAAAAGTATAATG
Source organism: Pedobacter nutrimenti (assembly GCF_003208655.1). Taxonomy (GTDB): domain Bacteria; phylum Bacteroidota; class Bacteroidia; order Sphingobacteriales; family Sphingobacteriaceae; genus Pedobacter; species Pedobacter nutrimenti. Next base: position 347,395 of record NZ_QKLU01000003.1, read on the forward strand.
AAGATATGCCATACCGCAGGTTTTTTATTAAATTAAAGGTCAGCCCTCAAAGCCTATCTTTGCCAGTTTACATCAAAAAGTCAGATATAGTCCCGGAAGAATCACATAATCACGCCTTTCGCATGGCTCATATTCATGTTATACCCGTAAACTCTGAGCACTGGATGCGTCATATTGCTTTCCGGGATTACCTGCGGGCGCATCAGGAAGTGAAAAATGAATACCAGCGGTTAAAAGAAAAATTGAGTATGATGGAATGGAAAGATGGAAATGATTACAACCAGGCGAAAGATTGTTTCATAAAGGAGGAGGAGCAAAAAGCGATAAAATGGTACCATGAGTTTTATAAATTAAATAGAAATGGATAATTTTTCCAGAACATTTGAAGATATTGCTTATCTGGCATCAGGGAATGAAAGACAAAAAGATGCCTTTGCTGTTTTGACTAAGGGGCAGGTGATGGAGCGTTTAAAAGATTTTGATCCTTTGCTGGTAGGAACAGTGCCTCTTGGAATTGATGTGGAAGGAAGCGATCTTGATATTATATGCAGTTGTGGCGACAACAAAACCTTTCAGGAAGTTTTGGTCAGTAATTTCTCAGCGTGCCGGTTGTTCAGAATATGGAACACAGTAATTGGGAGTGCAGAAACAGTACTGGCAAATTTTTTTCTTGAGGGCTGGGAAATAGAAATTTTTGGTCAGAAAAAACCAAGCCGGGAGCAAAATGGTTACCGGCATATGATTGTAGAACATCGGCTGCTGGTCCGTTATGGACAAAGCTTAAAGGATCAGGTCATTGCTTTAAAAGAGAAAGGAATAAAAACTGAGCCTGCATTTGCGATGGTCCTGAATTTAAAAGGAGATCCCTACCAGGCACTTTTAAAACTGGACCTGTAATTGTTGCAGTTAAAAAAGAGCATAAAGCTGCTAAAGGGTTAAAACAGAAGAGCAGTTTAAGTGTTGTATATTGATAAACGCCACTATGAAACAAAAACTACCTCTTCCATTATGGACCATTGTTATACCCGTTTTGGCCTGGTTGGCTTATTTTGGGATTTCATTTAATTTAGGGAACCTTTATAGTATTGTTCTGGCAGCAGGACTGATAGGCAGTGTTTTGGCTGCTGTACATCATGCAGAGGTTGTTGCCCATAGGGTAGGTGAACCTTATGGTACACTGGTACTGGCCCTGGCCATCACCATTATAGAGGTTGCGCTTATTGTTTCTTTAATGCTTACTGGCGGCCCGGAAACGGCTGCGCTAGCCAGAGATACCGTGTTGGCCGCAGTGATGATTATCCTCACCGGAATTATTGGGATGTGTCTGCTGGTGGGCGGTGCCAGATACAAAGAGCAGGTTTTCAGTTTGCAGGGGGTCAGTGCATCATTGGTTACCCTTACTGCCATAATGGTGCTGACCCTTATCCTGCCTAATTATACGACCAGCAGGCCCGGACCCGAGTATAGTCCGGTGCAATTGGTTTTCGTAGCGGTTATTTGTTTGGTTTTGTATGGAACCTTTGTCCTGGTACAAGCCATCAGGCACCGGGATTTTTTTCTTCCTCCTGAGGCCGATGGCAATGAAGATATCCATGCCGACCCACCTCCTAAAAAAGTAGCATGGCTAAGTACTTTGTTGTTGTTGGTCTGCCTTGGGGTGGTTGTGGTTTTGGCCAAAGCCCTGGCTCCTGATATTGAAAACGCAGTGTTAAAGGCTGGAGCACCAGAATCTCTGGTCGGCGTAATCATTGCGGCAGTTGTTCTTTTACCCGAAGGGCTGGCGGCTTACAGGGCCGCAAAAAAGAACCGGCTGCAAACGAGTCTGAACCTGGCTCTGGGATCTGCACTGGCCAGTATAGGGCTAACCATTCCTGCAGTCGCCATCGTATCTATTGTGACAGGTATGTCCATTACCCTTGGTATTGATATGAAATCAACGGTGTTGTTATTGCTTTCGCAATTTACCATTATGTTGTCGCTGGCAACAGGTAAAACAAATATTTTACAAGGGGTTGTGTTGCTGGTGATATTCGCGGTTTATTTGTTTACCATTATTGCCCCCTGAGCAGGCCGCGGTGTTAAAAAAACTCACCGAAATGCCAAAGGATACCTGAGGGGTCGTGCAGAAAACATTCTTTACCCCAATGCGCTGTTCGTATTGGAGTAAGTTTTGCCTCTTTGTACTTGTCTGTGAGACCCAGTTCAGAAAGCGCTTTCCAGTAACGGTCAACATTATCCACTTCTAAAAAGACCATGGTATTGTCAACCCAGTCCTGGATATAGGCATCCTGTAAATAAAATGCTATACCCTCTGTTTTAAAAACGGACATATTCTGCGTCAGAACTGTTTCCTGAAAACCAAGGTCCCGGTAAAAGCTTCTTGAACGCTCAAAGTCTTTGGCGCCAATAAATGGCCGGATAGATATCGCTTTGTGTTTCATTTTTTAATGTTTTATTAACCTTTACAAAATAGAAAATATAAGTACAAAACTGCGGTGGTTTAAGTATTGCTGTGAGAACGAAATCATTGGAAAAAATTGGATATAACCTATTTATGTTTGTAAATTTAAATGATTATAGAAGATTTCTTTATGAAAAAAAACATCCTGTACCTGATCTTAGGCCTGGCCCTTATATTTCATAGTGTTTACGGTCTGGGACATTTCAGTCAAAGGGGCACTTCAAACGTAAATACACTGAATTTACTTTTTACAGCAGCTGAATTGTTGCTGGGCGGTTATCTCTTTTACCTATATAAAAGATCTGACCTTACTAAAAATCAAAAGGCTACGGTTTCCCGGCAAAAAGGCCATGTTAATATCGCCGGATTCGGGTTTGGTTCCATTGTGTTAGGTGCAGGCATATATCTGATGTATTTAAAATTTTATCATCATAAAGGAGATATTCTTACCGATCTTTTCTTTGTTCTTTTTGGAATTTCACTTTTAGGCTGTTCTTTTTATCAGTACAAAAAAAGTTCTTAGGCAATGTTCATGATCAGAGTGATGCTTTTTAAACAATCAGTTTCAAGGCTTCCTTTTTATAGCTCCTGCCCACAGGAATAAGATGTTGCTGAATTTTTACCTGGATGGCACTAAAAGACTCCACCTTGTTTTTTGCCACAATGAAAGACCGGTGAATGCGGATGAATAACTGCTGGTCCAAACGGAGCTCTATTTCCGTAAGCTGTATTCTGGTTTGATAACTGCCATTTTCAGTAACAATAAGTACATATTTTTTTTTGCTTTCGATATAAAGGATTTCGTCAAAATAAGCTTTAACTTTTAGCTTCTGAACAGTAATTAATAAGTATTTTCTTTCTGTTTTTTCTTCAGCAACACCCGGGCTTGCTTTTTCTTTGTCCTCCTTTTTTAATTTGTTAACGGCCATCAAAAACCGGTTAAACTGAATAGGCTTTAATAAGTAATCGGTCACATTTAGTTCATAACTATCTATAGCGTATTCCCTGTAGGCTGTTGTAATAATGATCTGGGGGACCTGGTCTAGAATTTTAATGAAATCCAGGCCTTTCAGCTTTGGTAAATGGATGTCTAAAAAGATTACATCTATTCTGAATTGTTTTAAAGCGTCCAGTGCCCATAGTGCATTCCTGTAGGTACCTTTCAACTCCAAAAAATGAACTTCGGCGATATAATCCTGTAGAATTTCTGCTGCTAAGGGTTCGTCTTCAATAATAATGCAGTTAAGTTTTTCCATAGCTTAGCAAATCAAGATATAAATAGACTTTAAAAATACCCGCTTGCGGTGTTATTTCTATTTTATGGTTTTTATATAAAAGTTTCAGTCTTCTGGAAACGTTTTGCAGGCCTATTCCATTGGAAGACTGGTTTTGCAAGGGATCATAATTGTTTTCAATCCAAAAAATTACTTCATTGCCTTTTTGGATGATCTCCAGAGTGATAGAAATCTCGTTTTGAGATTCGCTGGCCCCATGTTTAAAAGCATTCTCTATTAAAGGCAGCAGCAGCAATGGAGGGATCTGTGCAGAAGGATCTTCAATGTTTTTTTTAAAACTAAGAGAAAGCCGCTCATTGTAACGGATCTTTTCAAGGGCAATAAAATCTTCTAAAAACTGTATTTCACTGGCCAGTGTGATGGTGTCTGTTTCAGATTTATACAGCATAAAGTCCAAAAGATTCGAAAGTTTTAGTACCGCATCGGGCGCCATATCCGATTTTTTTCGTGTCAAAGAATAAATGTTATTGAGTGTATTGAATAAAAAATGAGGATTTAACTGATTTCTTAATGATTTTAACTCCACACTAAGTCTTTCCTGAACTAACATTTTTTCCCTTTTTGCCAGTCTTGTCCGTTTGCGAAATAGCTTTAAAGAGAGTGCCAGGCCGGAAGAAAATCCAAAGAAAACAAACGCCCTCAAAAAAATCGCAATGTTCCATGTTTCCGCTCTTGTGAGCCTCTTTTGGTATGTCCAGTTGTTTATAATGTAAAAAGCAAACAGTTTTAAGAGTACAACACAGCCAAGGAAAACCAGAACCGTTAATATCAGGTTTAAGAGTCTTAAACGAGGGGTATTCAAAAACCATTCATAGGCCACATACAGTATGTAATAGGCGAAGATTATTTCTGGTACTATAATCCCACCGACGGAAAGGAACATGTCTGGCAACAATTGAAGCAGGGTCCTGTCTGGTAAAGCGTCTTTTACCCACATGTATTCCATATTCATATAGAATAAAAAATAGCAGGACCAAAACAAAATATGTTGCAATATTCTTATCATACCCGATAAAAATCGATAAAAAACACAATATATAGTAATAAAGAGCTGAACAACGCTTATTGTGGTATAAACGACATTATAAAGGATTTAAAAGGTTGTTAAGTTATGGTTTAAACTAGGGGTGGGGTGAACAGAAAACAGGTTTCTGACCCTATAAAGATTTTATTGCGCATAAGGGGATGTGTAACTTTGGTATGGTTCAGAAAATGATGACCAATTTTTGAATTTGTATGAATAAACAGATAAGACTTGTAATTGTTGATGATCATCCGATTGTAATTCAGGGGCTTCGGAGCGTGTTCATGAACAATGCCCATATTTCCATAATTGCGGACTTTAACCTAGGAAAGGACCTGACAGATTTTATGGCCACAAATCAGGTCGATCTGGTTCTTCTTGATGGAATGCTCCGGGATGGAAATGGGATGGATTTATGCCGGAAAATTAAAATGATTTCTACCGATACTTATGTACTGGCTTTTAGTCATTCTAATGAACGAAGCACTATTACCCAGATGCTCCACAATGGTGCAAGTGGTTACTTGCTTAAAAATGCCTCTGTGGAAGAATTAACTTATTGTATCTATAAGACTTTAAACGGTGAAGTCACTTTTAGCAAGGCTGTAAAAGAAGCTCTGGCCCGCCCGGTCTCAAGTGACCTGAAAAGGGTCCCCGAACTGACTAAAAGAGAAAAAGAAGTATTGGGCCTCATCGCTGAAGGAAAAACGACGACATTAATGGCTAAACAGCTTTTTGTAAGTCCTTTAACTATAGAAAGCCATAGGAGAAACCTGCTTCAGAAATTTGAAGCAAAAAATGTCGCCTCATTAATTCATCTTGCTTCAGGGCAGGGACTTTTTAGAAGTACAGTCTAAAGAAATGGCCTTTTTTTGTAACTTTTGACTTCAGTATTTAATGAATGTCGGACTCGCAAAATTACATGATCCCTCCGGGGTGTAAAACCCAAAGGGATCAGTTGAAAAATTAAAATTTTTTTACCATTCCGGCACCCATGGCCCCATGGTTATAAGAGGGTAGAATTATCGTGTTGTTTTTTGAACGATCAGAGAATAGGTTTTTGATCTTGGGATACAGCCAATAGGAGGTTTGTGTGGATAAAATTCCCAGTCCAGCCCCTGAGATGACATCACTCAACCAATGTTTGTTATTATACATCCTTAAATAACCAACCAAGACAGCTGCTGAATAACCTGAAACGGTATACCATGGTGATATTTCATTGTATTCCTGCCGCAGAAACTCTGCGGAAGCAAAGGCTTCAGCAGCGTGGCCCGAAGGAAAAGAATTGGGTGCACCATTGGGTCTGGTTACTGCGGTAATTCTTTTAAGACTTTGGCAGGTCGTATTTAATATGATGTTGGAAACCAGGTAGACCCCGCCTTGATCAGTCAGACTGTTTTTTCCTTTAATACCCATCGCATTCAATGTAAATACCGCCGCTCCTGGAGCAAACTGCAGGTAGTCATCTATTGTGAATTTACGGTGCGGATGCTGCGCGTAGAATTCCTGCCTGGCTTTTTCGTCAAGCTTGGTTAAAGCACTATTGTTTAGTTTTACAAAGCCGTAAGCCAGAGCTGTTGCCGGGACGATGATTCCGGTTATTGGAATTGTATTTTTAAAATTTTTTGACCGTATTTTTTGATTGGAACTTAAACTGTCCATAGCGTTAGGTGGATTTATCTGCTGGTGTCTGGCGGAGGACGGATTTGCCCAGATTATCCATAAAACGGATACTGTATATATGAAGTACTTTTTCATTTTTCTTTATTTAAAAACCATTCTTCGGCCTGTCTTATGGCCTCTTCTACAATGGCGAGTTCATTAACACTTTTTTCTTTTTTCATGCGGTTAGCAATCTCAATTGCCTTTTCCCTTACAATAGCAGGCAAGGCCTGCATCTCCATTGGGAAATTTTCAATTGTCCATTTCATAATTGGTTTTCTTAATGAATCAATATTTGTTTCTTGCAGGGCGTTAAGAAGGTTATCTGTATTTTATGATGGGTCGGCCTGAAAACAGAGGTCAGATCGGTGCATAAAAAGAGTGAAAACTTTGCATTGGCGAAGCCTTTTCCAAAAGAAAGGAAGAGATGCAAATTGGGTATTAGACGAACTTAGGCGGCTGCCAGATGGAGGAATTGCTCTGAATAGCCCGGTCTGTACAATCGCAGAAATACACCATACCTGATTGAGCAGGGGTATCGATAGAAATTGATAAAGATCTTATGATTGCCATTGTGTTACAGCAGAGACAAGTACATAATGGAGCGCATGAATCTTTTATCGAATCCTCATGATGATCAGCCTCAGATTTGATTAAAACAAAAGATGATGAAGATAATTTGTTAATGGTTATGTCTTTACATGGCATGAAACTCATGCTAATGACGACTAAAGACAATATCCACCCTAATATTTTCAACATCTGTTTTTTCTTAAAGGTATAAAAAAATAGAATTCCGTAACTAGGGTTTGGATATAGTTGGATACTTTTTTATAGATTTTAGTCCAAACAGTTATTTTTTACTCTAAAACTGATTACACCCCCAGTACAATCAGGATCCGTCCAACCAGGTTAATTACAGAGGTCGCAAGATTGATAATATCATTGATGTTGTTTAGCTGTTTAATGCTTTTGGTTAAATTGTCTGCTTCTGTCTTTGCCTGATCTGTAAGTTGTTTATACAGATGATTGTTTTCATCAAGTTCCCTTTGCAGAATTTCAAAATAGGCATCCCTGAGTACATCATATTCCTGTTCAAGTTTTTCAACAGCATCTTGTCCGCCGCTTTGGAATGCTGCCTGTAAAAGCTGACTTCTTTTGCTGTTGAACTGGGCAATTGCAGCTGACAGTGATTTCTTTAATTCCTGTTGCATTTATTTTGTCTTTAAAAGTTCTTCGATTCGGTTTAACGATGAAATGATGGTACTGAGATCTGGTTTTTCCTTTGCAATTTCAGCATGTGCAAGGGTTAATTCTTCCAATGCTTTACCCAAATCGTTTAACTGTTTTCTGGTGTCATTTTTTTGCTTCATGATCTCATCCCGGTTCCTTAACCTGTACATTAAAATAATAGTCGCTTCATCTTTGTAGGGTTCTTTTATGTCCTGAGCTATTTTTGCAGCATCATAACGTTTGGAGTCAACGGTATTCAGCCCGTCTGCATAAGAATTATAAATTAAGTCAATATATTCTTCCCAGGTGCTTGTGTCTGCTTTCCAGAGACTTAAGTAAGCCTGTGAAAGGGCATATAAGATTTCATTATGTGCCCTTATTTTCTTTGCCTGTATGGAGCCTGTAATTAATTTTGCCACTCCCGGAAGCTTTGATTTAACAACATCGGGCAAATCGGGGAGTTTGCTGATCGCATTGTAACTGTCTTGTAGTGCACTGACAGCTTGTTCGGTTTTATCTGCATATTTACTGTCTGTTAAAAGAGCAAATGCAGCATAAACGGCCATCAGGCTTTTGTATGCTTGTATTCTTGGGCTTAACTGATTGGAAAAATCTTTTGCTTTCGTATTGGGTAATGGCATGGTGGCCGGACTTGGGTTTGTAAGGACCTTGAGCTTATCCTGCTGTGACTTATCAATTGCAGCCTGATTAGACAAGACCGAATACACATCTAGTGCCTTCTGTGAAACTTCTGCTCCTTTAACAGATGTTTTGCCTCCAAGTTCAATAATTTTTGAAGAGGAGCATGAAGTAAGCAACAAAAATAATAAGAAGGCCAGTTTTGGTTTCATCGATTCAATTTTAATAGGGTCAGAACTTTGGTACTAAAAATGGAAGGGCTGTATAAACAAAAAGGAGTAGGAGCGTATTGGGTGTCAAGGTTACCTATAGGACAGCCGTATACTCAAATATAAAAAAAATGGAGTTAAGTTTATGTTGTTTTTTAATGAAGCTTATCCTCTTATTCTGCAGGAATACAGACCTATAGAAGACAAAGTCTGCTGATTTACCTTTGCTTATTTTTTAGGTGTAAGAAAGGCGGTATCAGGTTTGGTGTTTACGAAGACATAACCTATACTTTCCCCGTGCTGAGACCATACGGTTAACAGGGTATCAGGTCCGTAATCCGGGGAAGAAAAAATGAGATCAGTAATGGACTGAGGATCTTTTTTTATTTTAAAATAACCTTTTGTATCTGTATAGGCCGATTTCGCATTTGAAGGATAATCTTCTTTAACCTGAATGTTTGCCAGAGGTTTTTGAGTTTTCTGGTCATAAACATATCCATGGTAAAATTCAGGAGCTTCTGAACAACCCGTTAAAAATACTATACAGAAAAAAGTGTTTCTCCATGACATCATTTTTACCAGACAAAAATGCTGCCATTCTCAATCCCTGCCCTGGTAAAAAGCAGTTTTAACAAAGCAGATTTACCAGGAAAGTAATACTTGCAAAGCAAAAGCAGTAAAAATAAAACGAATATTGAACAAATGGATTCATTTGCTCAATATTCGGCACTTTGGGTATTGCTTTAAGCGACTTGCAACAGATCTTGCAGGCGGTCAAACATGCTGAACCAGCTTTGATACGCACCGGTTTTTTTAGCTTCTGCTTCCGCAACGGTCTGGTGCAGCTGCACTTTGGTTTGTTGACCAACAGGGCTAAAAGTAACGGCGGTGACAATCGCTTGTGGCCAGTCCTGAGATTTTCCGGCAACATCTGCCGTTACGTTTTCTCCCTTTTCATTGGACAGGACCATCAGGAAAACCAATTTTTCATTAGGTTTTATTTCTGTGTACTTGCCTTTGATCCAGCAGGGGCCATGGACAGGGTCATGAACACAGGAATGGAAAGTCCCGTTTTCACTGACATCTATCGATTTAAATTCGATCTCGCAGCCCTGGGGTGCGTACCATTTTTTTAAATGTTCAGGATCTGTCCAGGCTTGGAACACCAGTTCCAGCGGAGCGTCAAACAGGTGACTAATAGATAGTTCTTTACTTGTCATTGTTATTGGTTTTAATTTCGGTTAAATACTGGTCTAATTTTTCAAAACGGTTTATCCATAGTTGTTTGGATTGTGCAACCCAGTCGGAGACCTCATCCAGTTTTTCCATTTTAGCCTGGCAATAACGTTCGCGTCCTTTTTGGGTAATTTCAACCAGCCCGCATTCGGTGAGAATTTGCATGTGTTTTGAAACCGCCTGTCTGCTGATGTCAAAACTTTCTGCAACACTGTTTAGGTTTAAAGGCTCAGCAGCAATTTTTAAAATAATGTCCCGTCTTACCGGATCAGCTATGGCCTGGAATACATCTCTTCTTGTGATCATATTTGTGCAACTATGTGATTGCAAATATAAATGCAATCATTTGATTGCGCAAATATTATTTGAAATATTTTTCTGCAAGAAGGTGAAGCAGGCCCAAATTCTTTTAAACAGCTTGCTTTCGACGCTCTTAAGTGTATTCTCTTATTTTAAAACAGTCTAAATACTATATATTTGCGGCAAAATAAACCTGATCGATGCCGGGCCCCGGGGCTGCTGCTGAATACCAATGGGAAAGAGATTTAAAAAAATTGTCAGACAAATACATTTGTGGTTGGGTTTAAGTACCGGCCTTATTGTTTTTGTGGTGAGCATTACCGGCTGTATGTATGTCTTTGAAGAAGAGATAAGGGATTATAATCAAAAAGACTATTTACATGTGGCTGTAGAGAAAAATCCTTTTTACGGCCTGGAGTCTATAATCAGGAATTTCGAAAAATTGGCTCCAAAAGAGGGCATTACTTCCATCCGTATTACAGATAGTGAAGCTAATGCTACAGTTCAGATTTTTTCTAAAAAGAAAAAGGTATATTTTTTTAACCCATACAACGGTACACTGGCTTATAAAACCGGAAATGACTGGCTGACAACGGTCCTGGAGTTTCACCGGACCCTGTTGCTGGGCGAAACCGGCAGGTTTATTCAGGGATGGGCTGTGGTGATTTTTATTGTGATGCTCGTTTCTGGTCTGGTTTTATGGTTTCCCGGACAAATGCGTTTGCTCAAGCAATCACTAACGATTAAATGGAAAGCTTCGGCCAAAAGAATCAATTATGACCTTCATAATGTACTGGGGTTTTATGCTTCCATTTTTTTATTGATAATTGCTTTATCAGGAACATACTTTGCTTTTAAAGGTGTAAAAACGGCTGCGGCTTTTTTAACCGGGACCAAGTTGTCTGACGGAAAAAAACAAAAGGAGCCTAAGCCCCTGGTAATTGATTCCCTTGCCAAACGATATGCTAAAATCTATCAGGCGGCTGCTTTAAAATACCCGGGGGCAACATCCACAAATTTATCAGTCCGCAAAGGTGGGGAGTTGCGTTTAAGAATGATTTATCCTTATAAATGGACACGTAACCAGAATACTTTTTATTTTGACCAGGCCAGTGGCCAGTTGCTGAGGGTAAAGCTATATAAAAACAACAATGCAGCAGATCTGATAGAAGCGACGAATTACGATTTGCATACCGGAAAGCTTTTTGGATTTGCCAGCAAAATTATATGGCTGCTGGCGAGCTTGATCAGCGCTTCCTTGCCCATAACAGGTTTTTTGATCTGGTGGAAAAAGGGAAGAAAGAAGTCCTGAGAAGCAATTTTATGCTTTTCAGCTGTTTTTTTAGAAAGATTGCCGATTTCGTTCTATTTTGTAGACATATAACAGATGATCTACAACAATGAAAAACTATCTCTTCCTGGCACTGGCTATTGTTTTTGAAGTAATTGCCACCACTTCGTTAAAAGCATCCGGTCAGTTCACAAAATTCTGGCCCTCTGTTGCGGTGGTGATTGGCTACCTTATTTCTTTTTATTGCCTGAGCATTACCCTGACCAAACTTCCTCTTGGAATTTCCTATGCAATATGGTCTGGTTTGGGAATTGTACTGGTTTCCATATTGGGGCTGCTGGTTTACAAACAAAAACTTGATTTGCCGGCCATTCTTGGCATTGCTTTGATTCTAATCGGAGTACTGGTCATCAACCTGTTTTCCAAAACAAGTGTTCATTAGTGTTGCTATCTGTTGTTTTAAAGGATTTTTGTTAATACGTATATTTTTGCAATTAAATGCAAATACGCATATATTTGCATTTAATTAAAGCATTATATCTCCGGAAATAAAACAATACACAGATGAAGGAACAAATCACTAAGGCCAGAAAGGCAACAAAATCTATATTTTTAGTTTGCGGTCTGGGAATTTCCAGCTGGGCACCTATGGTGCCTTACGCCAAGGAGCGACTGGGTTTAAATAATGCCGATCTGGGCTTGCTCTTGTTGTTGCTGGGGGGAGGCGCCATATCTATGATGCCTGTCAGCGGAATACTTGCGCACCGTTATGGAACCAGAATTGTGATCAGGTATGCTGCCTTGATCATGGCCCTGACCCTTCCTTTACTTTTATTGATCAGTTCCCCGGTTTGGATGGGACTGGCTTTGTTTATTTTCGGAAGCGCTGTTGGTGTGGTTGATGTAGCGATGAATTCACATGGAGTGCAGGTGCAGAATGCCTCTGATAAACCAATTATGTCCGCTCTTCATGGGCTTTTTAGTGTGGGGGGATTATTTGGATCATTGGGTTTGGGTTTTTTAATGAAAGCGGGATTGAGTCCGGTGACTGCGGCCATTTGTATAGCCGTTTTGCTGGTTGGTATCGTTTTTTGGAATTATCGTTTTTTGCTGGATGACCGAAAAGAAAAAGAACTGATCAGGCAATTTTCGGTTTCTGCAAAGGATCAAAATGTAAAATCTTTTTCCTGGTTAAAGGCCAGTGTTTTATTCCTGGGCCTGATGTGTTTTTCTTCTTTTCTCTCAGAAGGGGCCATGCTGGACTGGAGCGCAGTTTTTCTGAGCGAAAATAAAGGTGTAAACCCCGAACTGGCTGGTGTGGGTTATGCCTGTTTCTCGGTTGCTATGGCCATTATGAGGTTGCTTGGTGACGGTATTGTATCCCGTCTTGCCGGTAAAACGGTTGTCACAGTGGGTGCAATTATTGCCGCTTCTGGGCTTTTTCTGGCCGTTTTTAGTCCATGGGTATTTGCTTCTTTACTGGGGTTTGTGCTGCTGGGAATTGGGGCTGCTAATATTGTTCCTGTATTTTTTAGTGAAGGGGGAAGGCTGAAAGATGTTCCTGCAACAATTGCTATTCCAGTTATCAGTACGATGGGTTATGCCGGCCAGCTTGCGGGACCGGCTTTGCTTGGGTTTATCGCTTACCATTTTTCCCTGAATGCCGCGTTTTTATTTATTGCAGGGTTGTTGTTAATGGTGGCCATAACCTATGGTTTAAGAAAGCAAAAAGCGGGGTGAAAAACAGACATAACAATTTAATTTTGCATCTTGGATTTTAAACCGTGTACATATGAATATTAAATTAAGAAAATGGGATATGAAAGACCTTGATCTCTTGGTCAGGTATGCAAACAACTGGAATATAGCAAAAAATCTAAACGACAGGTTCCCATTTCCTTACGGTGTTGAACAAGGCCTGACTTTTATTGAATTGACCTCAAAAAATATGCATACCGAGATATTTGCAATTGATTTGGATGGTGCAGCGATAGGAGGGATCAGTATGGATGTACTTCCCGATGTTCATCATAAAAATGCAGAAATAGGTTATTGGCTGGCAGAACCTTTCTGGGGAAAGGGGATGATGCGTCAGGCTATCGAGAAAATGCTGGACCATATTTTTTTAAATTACCAGGTCGAGCGGGTAGTTGCCAGACCATTTGGAAGCAATACGGCTTCCCACAAGGTTCTTGAAAAGGCCGGTTTCCAGCTTGAGGGCCGTTTTGAAAAAACACTTTATAAAAATGGGGAGTATATGGATGAACTTGTTTATGCAGTAAGGCGTAAAAACAGATGGAAAGAACTATAAATACTTTTTCCAGGGAAAGCTTTCATCAGATTTGTGATGAGCTTGCATGGAGAGACAAAGAGCTGGCCACCGTGATGCGAAATTATGGTTATCCACCCATGTGGACAAGGTCAAATTCCTTTGAATCGCTGGTACATATTATCCTGGAACAGCAGGTCTCTTTAGCTTCAGCACTCGCTGCACTGAACAAGCTTAAAGAGAAAATTGTTGAAATCATACCTGAAAATGTTTTGGCTTTAAGTGATGAAGAGCTCCGGGCCTGCTATTTCAGTCGTCAGAAAACGGTTTATGTAAAACACCTGGCCCAGGTTCTGGCCGATAAAAAGATTGACCTGAACCATTTGCCCTTGTTGCCTGATGAGGAGATACGCAAAATATTAAATCAGTTAAAAGGGGTTGGCAACTGGACCATTGATGTATACCTGATGTTTGTGTTGCAACGGACCGATATCTTTCCTGTAGGGGACCTGGCGGCAGTGAACGCCTTTAAAAAACTAAAAGGCCTGCCGGCAGATACCACAAAGGAACAATTGATCGCAATTGCCCGGAGTTGGGGGCCTTACCGGACCGTTGCAACGATGCTGTTATGGCATTATTATTTATCGCTTCGGACAAAGTCGTAATCCATACTTTTTCCATCACCTGAAATAACGGCTTTCACTTTATTGCCAGTTCTGTTGTAGGTGATTTTTTTTGGAAAGTCATGCTCCTGGTTTTCACAGGTAAAGCTATCGTTACTTAATTCGGTGAGCTTAAAGTAAACAGGATCTTTCTCGTGGGTAACACGTACAACTAAAAAGATATCCTTGCTTTTTGAAATGAATTCCATATCCTCAACAAAAAGGGTTTCTTTTCCTTTAAGGGTTACGCCTTTTCCGGTAAATTTCAGATCGGATACTTTGGCCCAGGTTTCATAGCCGGAATTTCCGGGTTTCGAATTGGTCCGGGTCCATTTACCAATAAGCCATTCCAGTTTTTTAAATTTTTGTTTGTGATTTTCCTGCCCATGGACTGTATTGATCAACAATAGGGTACCAATGACTAAAAGTAATTTTGTTGGGTTCATAAGGTTTGTTTTTAAGCAAAAGTAACTACAATGCGGTATCAGGTATTGTACAAACCCGACCTGTTCTATTTATTCAGAAAAAAGTTGGCCATATTTTTTTCTTCAAAAAAATAAGAGGAGGGGTCTTCTCCGGTAAAAGCTTTGAAATTCCGTATAAAATGAGATTGATCGTAATAACCGGATTGATATACAATTTCTGTCCAGCTGCATTTTTTCGACTTTAACAACTGGAAAATGTAATTGAAGCGGATGATCCTGGAATAATATTTTGGGGAGAGCCCGATGTATTTTTTAAAAAGCCGTTCCAGCTGGCGTTCCCCAACACCGGCAGTTTTAGTCATTTCGGCTACTGTAGCCATACCATTTGTGCTAAAAACAAGATCTAATACTTCTTGTAAAGGATTTTCGGTTCCATTTTTACTCAAACCCATAAAATAATTGTCCAACTTCATTTTGGCTTGTTGCTCATTTTCAAAAGGAAACAGGTTATCCTTCAGACCAGAAAGTAAGGGATGAGGAAAGGTGTCCAGGTCTACAATCTGATCCAGGTACTGGTCCATTTGGAGCTTAAAAAGCTGCGTTAAGGCGGCAGGTTTGAGTTTAATGGCTATAGATGCTGTAACACCGGTATTTTCCAGGTAAAAATACCGGCTGATTTGCCCAGCCAGCAGGTTTGGCGTTTGCAGTACCCAGTGGTCTTTCATTTTTGCTTTATACACTGCTCCATAGTTAAAAATGAGTTCTGTATAACCATCAGGTATAATTTTTTCTATTTGTGGGCTGGGATCATCACTTTGCATCATCCAGTAACATTCAATAAGTGGTTCCAGGTCTGGATGAGGTGCAATTCTGATGAAATTCATAAGGGAAATTAAGAAATCAGGAGGTCAAAAAAGAATATTATGTAACTTGGTTTTAAATAACACTTCAGAAAAAATGCGATGATTAAATTTGCCTATACCATTTTATATGTCCGGGATGTAAGCCGTACGGTTACTTTTTATGAAAATGCTTTTGGTTTCCAGAGAAAATTTATTGCACCAGGTGGGGATTATGCCGAATTGCTTTCGGGTGAAACCACATTGTCTTTTGCAAAGACCGAGTTGGCCAGGACAAATTTGTCAGCTGGTTTTATAGAAAGTAAAACAGAAGGACAACCTTTTGGAATGGAGATCGGTTTTACTACAAATGAGGTGGAAGCTGTTTTTAACAAGGCCGTTAAAGAAGGCGCAATTCCGGTTGAAAAATTAAAAGTAAAACCATGGGGCCAGCAGGTGGCTTATGTAAGGGATCCGGATGGTTTTTTGGTAGAGATCTGCAGTCCGATGGGATAAATATTATGTGCTAGTTGATACTATAGTACTTTATTTGGTAAATAATACAAAAATACAAGTATGTTCATCTTGCCTTCTTTTCGTAAAAAAAAAACAAATTATTATATATAGGAAGATGAAAATAAAAAATAAATACCTGATAATTCTAAGTGGTATCCTTTTAGGAATAATTCATTTGAGTTGGAGTAGTTCAGTAAAAAAAAATGAAACTGATAAAAGTCAGGATTTTGACTTAAAAATTAGCGCTGCAAAAAATTACTGTGTTTTTAATGAAAATGGAAAAGCTTTAGATGCTTTACTTTTTATTAATAATAAGATGTTCTCTGGAAAAAGAACAAAAGAACTAATTGTATATTTTAAGATGGGGTCAGAACCTATTGTGCTTATTATTGCATTGCCACCTAAGCTGATTGGAATTCCAGAACTTTACAATACAATGAGATTGGATAAGGATACTCTTTTTCTCCAAAAAGCATCTTTGAAATTCACAGTAGTGAACGTGGGGATTGAAAAAATGATTGATAAATGGTCAATTGAAGATGGTACAATTAGGTTTAGTACGTTTGAGAGATTGAACGCATTGGGTAAAGAGATCATCATAAAGAAGATTAAGTAAGGTTCTCAAGAATTGAATTGTTAGTCCAGAAAAAAAATACCATGTAGACCAGTTTGATGATCATGGGATTATATTCCTAATATTGGTCTTTAAAGACATTAAGATCAAGAAAATGAACAACTGGTTAAATGAAACAGAACTGAAGGGTGAATTGGTAACACTGCTTCCTTTTCAGAAAACTTATAGGGAGGAACTGCTTCAGGCTGCTTCGGACGGAGATTTATGGAACCTTTGGTTTACTTCTGTCCCCTCAGAAAAAACGATAGATCAATATATCGAAACTGCCCTGGTGGAAAAAACAGAGGGCAAATCCTTACCATTCATTGTGGTAGATCAGAAAACAAAAAAGGTCTTGGGCAGTACCCGTTTTTGTAATGTTATTACAGCACACAGAAGGCTTGAAATCGGTTATACCTGGTATGCTAAAAGTGTTCAAAGGACAGGGGTCAATACAGAATGTAAATATTTGCTGCTCGGTCATGCATTTGAGACGCTGGGTTGTATTGCCGTAGAATTCAGGACCAACTGGCACAATCAGGCATCCAGAAATGCAATTGCAAGGTTAGGGGCCCGGCAGGATGGCGTGTTGAGGAACCATCAGATTGACCCGAACGGAATTTTAAGGGATACTGTCGTTTTTTCCATTACAAGGGAAGAATGGCCTGCTGTAAAAAAGTCTCTTGAGTTTAAGATGAGCAATAATCAGAACCGGTAAAAGGCTAGCTGGTAAAATAAAAAGCCCGCAGAACAATTTTCCTGCGGGCTTTTTTATAACATTAGTAAGTTTATAACCTGAAACCTACTCTTAAAGCCGCATAAGAAGTTCCTGCATCTTCAACCCTGAAACCCGCATCAATCCGGTTGTTGAATTTATAACCTAATCCACCACCAACTAAAAAATGGGTTCCATAACCATTAAATCCAATCGCGGCACCCATATTAAAGTTCACGAAAACTTTAGGATCAATAAAATACTTAACGCCTCCTTTTAAGGGTAAAAAAGTATAATTACTCTGCCAGTCGTATTTAGGGAATAAAGTCTCCACTCCGGTCGCAAGAGAAACACCTAATTTCTTCTCTACAGGCCACTCCGCTTCTAAAATACCTCCAATACCCACATTGTAGGCTTTACTAAAAGGAATCAATAATTCTGGTGAGAGGGTTACTTTTGCTGATTGTGCGTATGTTTTCACTGTAAAGCACATACATATCACCCCAACCAATCCAATCATTAAAAGTTTCTTTGTGTTCATAATGTAAATTTTTTTTGTTTGACCAGCTGTAAACAAAGATTAGACCAGATATTCAGAATAGGTTTAAAAATTATCTTAATTTTCATTTAAAGCTGTTTTCATTTTATCGGGCAAATAAAAGAAAAATCAAAAATGATTAGATTAATAGACGGGGCGATCTGAAGAAAGGAGCTTTAGAGGCCAATCCAGTTTTTTACATCTTTTGCAAAATTCTGTACTTCATTTATCAATTTTGAAGTATGGTAACCATCGGCAACAGCGTGGTTCACAAAGACAGAAAAAGGAATAAACATTTTTCCATTTTGCTCATAAAATTTACCGAAGCGGATGATTGGATACAATAGGGAGGATTCGCTGTAGGTATCCTGGCTAAAGCTGCTGAAACTTAACCAGGGCAGGGCAGAAACAGGACAGAAATTCGGTGGACGGTTGGCTTTGGCCTTGATCCCCTTAACATCTTTATATTTGACCATATCGCTCAGAAGGGATTCGTAGAACTTATGGAATTCCTCATGATAATCGCTCCAGATGTCAGAGAATGTCTGATCGTCTTGATGAAAAATGGTATAGGAAGGAAGTACATAATTCCATTGCCCAAGTTGTCCCTGCTCATTAAAGGCCATACGGAAGGCCTCATTTTGATTCACAACCCTTAAGATCACATACAAAAAACTGGGATAGAACTTCAATTTTCTAAGCCTCAGCTCTTCCAGTAAACAGGTAATATCAATCTGGTGAGTGATGTTGTATTTGGTTTTAATGGTGTAATAAAAATAATCAAAATAGGGCTTCCTGCTCCAATCCGGATCAACGGGCTTAAATATCGCTTCCATAAAAACAAATTTATGGAAATCCAGCTCTTATAGGAAACGGTCAATCCTATTGTTTTTTCTAAGCACCAGGACCAGTCCGTAACTTAGTAAAAGAGAAAGTATAAACGTAATGAAAAATTTCTGACCAGCGGGGAGTCCTGTTTGGAGCAAAAAAAACTGGATCCACAGTACAAAGATAAAATGGACCAGATAAATGCCGTATGCATTTGCAGAAAGGCTTTTAGATAAAGGGCTTACAAGATTAAATGCCTTTTTAAATAAAGTCAAAAAAGCAATGCAACTCAAGGTGCAGGACAATACCCACAGGGAACGGTAAATAAGAGTAGCTGGTAACAAAGCGATTTGCTTTGTTTCATACCAATTTGTTAATGGAACTTCGCTTAATTTCAACAGGCTATATGCAAGGCCACAAGCCAGTACCCAGACATACCATTTTTTCACGAACAGGCTCTGTGAGGAGAACAAGCCTGAATTTAAAGGAACAGCCCCCAAAATTGACCCCAGCAAAAAATAACTTACATACAAAAGGATGCGGCTCAATTGGAAATCAAAAGGGCCAATGCCCGTCCATTGACCCGGACTTGTTGCCATTAATATAGGAATATAGGCCATCCAGGTAATCAGGTACCAGATCAGCAATAGTTTAAAAGGTTTATTGTTTAGAGACACAAAGAATACCCCGGTTTTTTGCAATGGCTTTTTTAAATAGGGGTAAGTCATTGCTACCAGGAGGTTAAACAGAAATAAAACCCATATAAACCAGGGTGGCCCTACAGGCCAGGCTTGTGTCTTGAAAAAGTCTATTAGAAATGGGCCTAAACTGAATTGTCCATGAGCAAGTAAATAAGAAGAAGAATAGGCAATAGGCATTAATAGAATTACTCCTGCAAGAAAAGGAATAAAAAGACGCTTAAACCGTTCGGAAATAAATATGCTAATCCCTTTTTTGTTCAGACTGCTTATAACAAAAACACCACTGATCAGAAACATCAGTGACATAAAAAAAATATCGTTGAAATCTTCAAAAAGATCCATTCCTATCCACCGGGCAGGATCTACTATAGGATGGGTTGAGGAAGCATAGGCTTTTTTGTTAAAACTGGCAAAGGTCGTATAGGCCAGTGAAGAATGGTGTGCAACAACCAGAACAGTAATAAAGCTGCGCAAATTATCTATCCAGTAGAGGCGTGAATCTTTTTCTAAACTCATTGTTTTTATAAATATAGAGATATTGCACTGACCGTTGAAGAGATGGGAAAACAATTTTAACCGATCGCAGCAGGTCTTTGGCATTTGCTACTAGACGTCACCCTCAGCAAGAAGGTTGCTTTAAAAAAGCAATAATTGAACTGTCCAGGCAGCTCTTCTATTAAATTTTAAAAATAATTTGCGAAACTGATCGGTTGCGTATATATTTGCAACTGATCGGTTGCTAATTTAATTTATATGAGAAGAGATGTATTTCAAGCCATTGCAGATCCCACACGCAGGGCGATTTTAAGTCTAATTGCCCTTCAGGCCATGACACCCAATGCCATAGCTGAACATTTTGACAGCAGCAGACAGGCCATTTCCAAACACATTAAAATTCTAACCGAATGCCAGCTGGTCAATCAGCAGCAGACCGGCCGGGAGATTTACTACTATTTCAATGCTGTAAAGATGAAAGAAGTGGACAGCTGGATGCAGCAGTTCCGCGAACACTGGGAGAGCCGTTTTGACCAGTTGGATGACTTACTAAAAGAACCTTAAAACATAAACATCATGACAAAAAGAGAAGCTGTCTTTTCAAAAGACCTGGAGAACAAAAAACTAACTGTTGTAAGAACATTTGATGCGCCCTTGAAAAAAGTATGGAGCGCCTGGACAGAAAGTGAAAAACTGGACAAATGGTGGGCACCAAAACCCTATAAAGCCGAAACAAAAAGTATGGATTTCCGTGCAGGAGGATATTGGTTGTACTGTATGGTCGGACCACAGGGAGAGCGGACCTGGTGTAAAGTGACTTTTCATAAAATAGAGGCCCCAACGAATTTCAGCTGTACCACTGGATTCAGTGACGAGCAAGGCGTCGCTAACACTGACTTTCCGGCCACGCACTGGAACAATGAATTTCAGGAGGGTACAGGGACGACTACTGTGACAGTAAATATTAGTTTTGATCAACTGGCCGATATGGAAACGATCATAGCCATGGGTTTCCAGGAAGGTTTTACCGCCGGGCTGGTTAATCTCGATGAATACCTGGAATCAGGTCATTAGCATTAACCTCAAATTGAAAAGGGTTCATCTGGTAAAACATTTGGACCCTTTTTTTATGATGTAAAAATGCTGGAAACGGAACCTGGTTAAATCATAAAATAATCTGTAAGGAATTGAACCAATCCCGACTAAGAAGAGGTAAACCCGGAGCGTAAGGCTGAAATAGGGTTGGCTTTTGTCAGCAGGAAATCAAATCTGTGTCCTAACAATACCTTTGCGAACTTGTTTACGTACATAACAACAAACATCATCAATATAAAAACTCATGAAAAAGTTAATTTGCAATCTCTTTCTTGTTCTGTTCAGCACGGTTTCTGTGTTTGCTTCTGCCCCAAAGAGCCCGAAAACGCTGAAACCTGTTTCCCGTTTGGATACTGCAACCCTGGCCACAGGTTGTTTCTGGTGTACTGAAGCCAAGTTTAAGCAGTTAAAAGGTGTAGAAAAAGTCGTTTCTGGTTTTACGGGGGGGCATGTTGCCCACCCAAGTTACAGGCAGGTCTGCACAGGGACCACAGGCCATGCGGAAGCATGCAACATCATTTACGATCCTAAAAAGATTTCTTTTGATGAATTGTTAAAAGCTTTTTTTGTTGCACATGACCCTACCCAGTTGAACCGTCAGGGCAATGATGTGGGGACGCAATATCGTTCTGCCATTTTTTATCATAATCCGGAACAAAAGCAAAAAGCGGAATATTACATCAAAAAGCTAAATGCAGAAAAGGCCTATAAACAGAATATTGTGACTGAAGTGAAACCTTTTACGGTTTTTTATAAGGCTGAAGATTATCACCAGGACTATTTTAGCCGGAACGGGGATGTCCCTTATTGTAAATATGTCATCCAGCCTGAACTTGAAAAGTTCAAAAAGGTTTTTAAAGACAAACTGAAAAATTAAAACTGATCCAATGAAAACACTTTTTTTGATATCTGCAATCGTATGGTGCTCTTTTTCTGTTGCCTACGGACAGCACCTCAAATCGGTGGGTGGTCATGAACATAATCCTTACTACTCCAATACCGATACCCGTAAACTCAATGTGTCCAATGCCGAATGGAAAAAAATTCTTTCGCCGGCCTTGTATGCAACTGCCAGGGAGCAGGCCACGGAAAAGCCATTTACAGGGCAATACTGGAATAAGGATGCAAAGGGTACCTATTATTGTGCTGTATGTGGCAATATGCTTTTTAAATCAGATGCCAAATTTTCCAGTACCTGTGGGTGGCCGAGTTTTTTTGAGCCTGTGCGAAAAAATAGTGTCATTTATCGCTCCGATAGCTCTTATGGCATGGACCGGACAGAAGTACTCTGTGCCCGCTGTGGGTCGCATCTGGGACATATTTTTGACGATGGGCCTGCCCCTACGCACAAAAGGTTTTGTATGAACTCCATTTCTCTCGATTTTCAGCCGGACTGATAAAAGAAGCATGTTAGTTGCATTTAACTGTTGGATAGGGGTTTTCGTCTATGATTTTTGCCTATCCAACTGGTCTCTATTCTAAGCAGCTTAAATGGATGATAGTTTTACCGGTCTATTTAAGCTCAACATCATGAATATCTTGTCCACGATTACAGAAGGGGGAACTCATGCCCCCAGGTTAAAAGGGACGCTCTCACTACATCCCGATCAATTGGTTATCAATGCACTGGAAATCCTGCTGGACCATGACCTGGAATCATTGCCCGTTTGTAAAAATGACCATTGCGTTGGTATAGTGTACATTAAAGACCTGATCTGGTTTCTCACGACCGGGAACAAAAAGCACGACCTGCTTTTTCATAAGTTTAATTTTGATTTGCACACAGCCGTAAAAAAAATGAAACAAATGCGTTAAAGAATATTGGTAAAAAAAATCCATTGACAAAGATGTAAATGGAGTGTTAAAAGCAGCAGCAAACCAGGATGTTGTGTTAAGCCTGCATCAAGATTTGATTAACCTTTTTTGCAGGTTAGAGGATCTGTTTAAATATCATTTCTTTTGGTCTTTGAAGACAATTAATAAGAGATCAAACAAATGAAAACGAACTCCATATCCCTTCTTGTACTGGCTGCCACATTGCTTTTGGGAGGATGTACCAAGAAAAACACTGAAGAACTTCCTGCAGAGCAGGACATGAACCCCGTTCAGTTTATTTTTACTTCCGATGCCCATTATGGTTTAACCCGGGCATCTTTCAGGGGAAACAGTAAAGTGGATGCCCATGTGGTCAATGCAGCCATGGTGGCTAAAATGAACACTTTATCTGATTTGACCCTACCCGATGACGGTGGCGTAAATGCAGGAAAAAAAATAGGCTATGTAGATTACCTGCTGGAAGCCGGAGATATTGCCAACAGGATGGAAACCAGTGCAAGTGTACAAACCGCGGCGCAATCCTGGGAACAGTTCAAAATCGATTACCTGCAAAGCCTGACCTTAAAAAACAGAAAAAATGAAAAAACGGAACTCTTTATCGTTCCCGGCAATCATGATGTTTCCAATTCCATTGGTTTTTACAATACCATGTCACCTCTGACAGATGCCAGCTCTATGGCTAATATCTATAACCTGATGTTAAAAGCCCCTGTAGCCAAAACAGCAGCGACCTTTAATTACGCAACGGACCGGATCAACTATTCAAAAGAAATTGGAGGTGTTCATTTTTGTTTTATCCAAATGTGGCCTGATTCTGCGGTTCGCACCTGGTTAAATAAAGACCTGCAAAGCGTAGCAAACAGCACACCGGTTATTCTGGTTGCACACGATCAGCCTGCAGTGGTTTCCAATCATTTTACGAATCCAAACGGAACATTCTCAATTAACCCGACCGATAAATTTGACAATGTACTCGATGAGCATTTTAAGGACGGAAAATTGGTTACAGCAACAGCCCTGATTGAGCAGAAAGCTTTTGCCTCTTTTTTAAAGCAACACCCTAACATTAAAGCTTATCTGCATGGGCATGTGCATGAGAGTAAATTTTATACCTGGAATGGTCCGGATAATGATGTAGCCCTGAGCGCAGTAAGCGCAGATTCCCCGATGAAAGGACTGGTTTCTGCTACAGATGAAACAAAGCTGACTTTCCAGTTTGGGGTATTGGATCCAAAAACGATGCAAATGACCATCCGGGAATGTTTCTGGAATTCCAATCCTGCTAATGCGGCCGAAGCAATTAAATGGGGGAGTTCTGTAACCATTAAACTAAAATAATAGCTTAACTGATCACCATCAGCGCAAAAGAACCTCTCTGAAAAGTTATTAAATATAACTTTTCAGAGAGGTTCTTTATTTTTTAGGGACCACCAAGGGCTGCTGATTGACCAGGAAAATGTAATTGAACATGCAAAAAGAAGCAATTGCACCGAAGCTGTGCCACAAAAAATGTGTACCCGAATCCAGCCAGTGCCACTGATCTGCAATGCGAAAAGTCAGGGCGCAGATAAAGGAAACCAGGGCAATGCCAACCCATTTTCCATGTTTCCAGTTGCTGTGTATAAGATAAGCCAGAACAGGTAAAAGTACTAGTGTCGCCATCATGGCGTAATTGATATTGATCAGTAGTTGTATGTCCTGTTTTGAAATTACTGTTCTGAGCCAAAACTGGATACCCAGGTAAAGTACCAATGCAAGCATTGCATAATACCACTTCATCAGCTTGCTCAGAAAATAAACACCTGCAGATAAACACAGCAGCATAATAGGTACCCAGTCCATCATAATAAAAAAATGCCATCTTCTTAAACCATGGTACAGGGTTCCTCCGATTCCACCAATGTACAAGAGCAATAAAGCGAAGCTCAGGTAAAGGTGCTGTTGATGTTTATTTCTTAACCTGAAAGTCCAGTATAAAGCGATACCCAGAAAAAAACAGCTGGTGATGGTATTTAAAGGTTCAGGGAAAAAATGATTTAAATTGGTTTCGGTATAAACTGAACCGCCATCAGCAGGAGTGGTCAATAGGGTCATGCCTGATTTTTATGTTTATTAACAGCAGGGCATTTTAAATTGTTTGAAAGAGAAATGGTATTTTTATTTTAAACTTTCAATAACTTTTGAAAGTTTAAAATATTAATTACTTTTGGTCCATCAGCCAGATGTCGTTAAAGGGTGGCTGTATATCCGTTAACCAGTTAAAGACCATAGGAAATGAAATTTTATAAATCCGATTTATTTAAAGGTTTTGCAGCAGCCAATCTTTTTGCTTTCCTGCTCATAGGTATTCTAAAATACACCGCATTACAAGGCAGCAACACGCTGATATTTTCCATATTTGTTATTATCCCATTGATGATGGGGATTATCGCTTCCTGGTTTTGGAGAAATCTGGATTTTAAGAGCAGGACTTTACTCGGTAATTCCATTTTGAATGGAGCACTTGCAATTCTTTTTAGTGCTGTTTTTTTAAGAGAGGGGGTCATTTGTCTGATCATTGTATCCCCGCTTATTTTAACTTTTATCATTACCGGTGCATTCCTGGGGCATAGGATGTTCAAAAAGAACAATCAAAAATTAAATGTCAGCATCATATCCCTGCTTTTTGTTGTTTTTATTGCAGATTCATTGTCCAGTCACGATCATGTGAATATGGTTTCGGATGAAATTATTGTCAAAGCCAGTCCGGAAAAAATATGGAAAAATGTTGTTGCTTTTGAAAAGATAAAGCAAAAGGATCAGTTCTGGTTGTTTCGGGTAGGAATGCCAAGCCCAATGCAGACCACTGTTGAAGGGTACCACCAGGGAGCAGGCCGTAAATGCATTTTTAGTAACGGCTACACTTTTGATGAAAAAATAGTAACTTATAAACCAAATGAAGATTTGACGTTCCGGATCACCGGACAACCCCTTGATCCGGAGATTATGGGCCATATAGATATACAACAAGGGCAGTTTCTGCTGAAAGATAATGGGAACGGAACAACCACTTTAACCGGTAACAGCTGGTATAAACTGCATGTGTTTCCTTTATGGTATTATGATCTTTGGGCCGAAAGCATCACCAGAAATGTTCATTTAAGAGTAATGGAACATATTAAACAACTTAGTGAAAACAAATAGCTTATTTTCTTTTGTACTCAGGTACCTGGGTTTTTTAAAGGCAGTACCCCTGCTTCCCCTGGTATTTGACAGTATGTTAAAATTACAAACTTTATGGACAAATGCAGGTCTGTTGGACTGGATGGATGAACTGGAGGAAGAAATATTAACCTGGCAGGGTACCAGTACGGGCTTACACCAGTACGGAGGGGTACAGTTTAATGCCTATGGAAAAGAAATTGGGCATTTACACAGCAACGGATTGCTGGATGTTTTATACAGCAAAAGAATAAAAGCTGCGTTAATCAAGCAGGGGAGGATTGAGCCTCATCACATTTTTACAGATTCAGGTTGGATCAGTTTTTACATTAAAAAACAGGAAGATAAAAATTACGCCAAAGAATTGCTTGAAATGGCTTACTGGAGGTTACGGTCTAAGGATTAAAATATGAAACGGATTTCAAGAAATGAAGAAATAAGTATTGCATACTTCGAATTACTGGACAGGCATCTGGCAGATCTGATTTCCGGGAAGGAAACAGAAATGCTTACATTGAACCAGATTGCAGGAATTCTATGCATTACCCCTGAGCACCTGAGTGCAAGTATTAAACTCCGCCTGGGGCAGCATCCCTGTTCTTTTTACGACGCTAAAATTATAGCAATTGCCAAAGACCTGTTGACTGGTACAACGCTTTCAGTTGCCGAAGTGGCCAGGCGACTGACCTATGACCCTTCTAATTTTTCTAAATTCTTTAAAAAATATACTGGAATGCCTCCCGGAGCGTTTAAGGACCAGCATAAAAAGTACTAAGCGTATTTTCCCAAAAGTTCACCATATTTCCCTTGATCAGGATAAATAGTTTTGTTGAATCAATTGAAAAACAAAACGATATGTCTAAACAAGATTTAAAAGAAAAAGTAGTCCTGATTGCCGGAGGCGGAAAAAACCTGGGTGGATTACTAAGCAGGACCTTTGCGAAAAGGGGGGCCAAAGTGGCCATTCATTTTAACAGTGAAAGTACAAAAGCCGATGCAGAACAAACCCTGTCGGATATACAGGCCGCAGGAGGGACAGCCTTTCTTTTCCAGGCAGACCTGACCAGGGTAGAGAATATTAAAAAACTTTTCTCGCAGGCAAAAGCCAGCTTGGGAGGAATTGATATTGCGATCAATACGGTTGGAAAAGTTTTAAAAAAACCTTTTGGGGAAACCACCGAAGATGAATATGACAGCATGTTTGACATCAATGCCAAAGTCGCTTATTTCTTTATCCAGGAAGCCGGAAAGCAGATCAATGATCATGGTAAGATTTGTACAATTGTGACCTCCCTGCTGGCGGCTTATACCGGCTTGTATTCTACCTATGCCGGTGCTAAAGCACCCGTTGAAGATTTTACAAGGGCTGCTTCCAAAGAATATGGCCCAAGAGGAATTTCCGTTACTGCAGTAGGGCCGGGTCCAATGGATACAGCTTTCTTTTATGGTCAGGAAAGCCCGGAAGCCGTTGAATATCACAAGTCTGCTTCCGCTTTGGGAGGTTTGACCAAAATAGAAGATATTGTGCCTTTGGTCGAATTTTTAGTGACCGATGGCTGGTGGATCACCGGGCAAACCATTTTTGCCAATGGTGGCTATACGACCAGGTAAATGTTAAAAAGGTCATTTCCTTTTCGGAAATGACCTTTTTAGATTATTTAACCGTCGTTTTTTGGCCGGCCCTGACAACAGACATCACCTGGCCACTGTACACGCTAATACAGTTTGCAAAAAAAATGTTAAACAAAAAACTTCTTTACTTGTTTAGTGTTTAATCGTGTTGACCCTATTGTAAATATCTGTTTAAAGCAGATGTTCTTTTTGAAGTTCCGGATTTGAATAAAAGGCGGGCAGGTAATGTGTTTGAAACTAACGATTTAAAGCAATAGAAAATTGCTTTAGCATTCAAAATTTCTTACCTAAAACTATACACATGAATTTAATTGAAATGTTAAAGAATGAGCTTAGCGGACCGCTTGTCTCTTCTTTAAGCCAGAAAGCCGGCGTCAGTGAAGATCAGGTTAAAACCGGTTTTTCTGCTGCAATTCCTGCCGTTTTAGGCGGTATTATGAAAAACGGGGCCGGATCAGCTACAGGCTTATTAGATGGCTTGTTGCCAGGTACAGCTCCAGCAGAAGACCTGGCCAGCGCTGATGGAGATTCTTTGATAGAAAAGGGCAAATCCATGCTTGGCGGATTATTTGGCAGTCATGAGGCCACAGTAACAGAAGCAGTTTCGGCCTCCAGCGGGCTCAGTTCTGCAAAAGCTTCCGGTTTACTGGCCATGATCGTTCCGGTAATTACAGGATTTATTTCCAAAATTATGGCCACAAAAGGCTGGGGGATTTCCGATTTGCTTGGTAAAATTTCAGAAAGTAAAACAGATATTGCCGCTGCATTGCCTGCAGGGCTTGCCGGCTCTTTAGGTCTGGCCAATCTTAAAATGCCCGATGTGGAAATTCCTAAAACAGAACTCCCTAAAGTAGAACTGCCGAAAGCTACCCCTTTGAACTATCCTGCGGCAGCACCAAAATCAGGCGGGGGCTTTTTAAAGTGGTTTATCCTACTGGTGATTATCCTGGCCGCTTTATGGTGGATCCTGGGCAGGTCTGGTTGTAATAAATCGGGAATGGATAAGGTTGCCGGGCATCTGTCCGACCAGGCCGATTCGATGGGAAATAAGATGGATTCAGCTGGGGCCGCAGTAAAAGCAGGTGCTCATGCTGCTGCGGGGGCTGTGGTGGGCAAGTTAAACGAAGCCGGTGATTTTGTGCGGGACCTGGGTGCAAAACTGACCAAAAAACTGCCCGATGGTACCGAGCTGAGTATTTCTGAAAATTCTGTAGAAAACCGTTTGATTGCATTTATAGAAGATAAAGATAAGCCTGTTGACAAAACCACCTGGTTTACCTTTGACAGACTTTATTTTGAAACCGGAAAGAGTACCCTGAAAGCAGAATCGCAGGAACAGCTGAAAAATATTGCCGCGATTTTAAAAGCTTATCCAAATGTCCATTTGAAACTGGGTGGCTATACAGACAATACCGGTGATGCAGCTGTAAATAAAAAGATTTCCAATGAAAGGGCAAATGCCGCTATGCAGGCCCTGGTGAAGCTGGGTGCAGACCCTAAAAGGCTGGAAGCCGAAGGCTATGGCCAGGATCATCCTGTAGCAAGCAACGATACGCCCGAAGGTAAAGCCCAAAACCGCCGGATTGACATCCGTGTAACTCAAAAGTAAATTAAGCTTTCATAAACAAGAAATGTCCTGTCGGGTCTGACGGGGCATTTTTTTTTGCCCTTATGCCTACAAAGTCAAATCGGACGATAATTATTTTCTGTTTTCTTTTTCAAAGCAGTACTTTAGCATTAAAATACTTGAAACGCAGCTAAATAATGCCTCTGCTCTGCAAAAAATATCTGTTCTGTTTACTGCTTTGTATTTCTTCTATAGTATATGGACAGGATGTTCATGTGTTGAGCAATGCAGCGTCTTTCGAAATTGGAAGTTATGCCGTACAAGCCGACAAGCAGTATAGTTTCGATAAAATTCAAAAGGAAAGGGGAGAGTTGTTTAGTAAAAATACGACTTTAAATACTTCCTCTAAAGAATACTACTGGTTAAAAACCAGTATTTACAATCCCTATCCAAATAAAGAATACTACAGGCTCTCTTTATCTCCGCTACTCAATTATGACCTTTATTTTTTTGATGATGCGACCGGAAAATGGGCAAGGCAACAAGCTGGGCCTGCAGTGCCAAATGGACAAAGAGAGCGGGGCGTGGTCCCATTGGTGTTACAGGGAGAAAGGGAAAATATACTTTACCTGAAGATAAACGTAAAAGATGTCCGGTCTTACGGTTACCCTATTAAACCGGTGATTGTTTTAAATAAGGAGATCTCCTATGCAGGAAATGAAAAAAATGTTTGGCTTTCCTGGCTCATTTGCATGGTGATCCTGCTTTGTTTTTCAGGCTATAATCTTTATATCTACATCCACTTAAAGGACAAAACCTATTTGTACAGTGTTGTGATCCAAATGGGCGCGATCCTGTTTATTACTGCTTACAAACATTTTTTCACCCTGTTTATACCCCTGAAAATCTATCAGTTAAGGCTAAATGCCGATGGCTCTGTTTATAGTTATACCCTGAATTCACTGTTTTTGCACCTGGGTGCGGTGCTGATTATAACAGGCATGATCCAGATGACCAGGGCTTACCTGCAGAGCAGGATTTTATTGCCAGCTTACGACAAGGGATTAAAACTTTTGATGTATGTATATATCGGAATTGGACTTGTTCCGGCAATCATCACGATTTCAGGTCTGTTTTACCTGGACAGTTATACTTTGTTGTACATTAATATTTGTATTCTTGCAATTGTGCTGTTCATTTTTCTGACCTGTATTGCAGCATACAGGAAAAAGGTCCGCGCGGCCAAACCATTTTTACTGGCCAATACCATACCCATAGTACTCACTTCTTTTATAGCCTTGTATTATGTAATCAATTCGGCCCCAACCTATTCAAACAACACTTCTTATTTACCTGAACTGGCTATACTTTCCCAGATATTTACTTTTGCAGTAGCGCTGGTGGCAAGAATAAGGACCGTAAATGAAGAATTGGAAAAGAAAAGACTGGAAGCTGTCAAACTGGAAACAGATCTGGAAAACCGGGAAAAGTTTCGCCAGCGTATTGAACAGGATAATGAATACATTCTCAGGGCCATGAACCAGGAGAAAAGCAAAAACAAGGAACTGCAGCAAAAACTGGAAGCCAATCAAAGGGAACTGGTGGGCAATAACCTGTACATTCATCAAAAAAACAAATTACTGGCAGATCTGAAGGCCCAGATACAGGATATTGATCATTTATACCCGCATGTAAAACACCCGGCCCTAAAAAGTATTGAAGATTCTTTTCGGGACAGCCGGTATCTGGACAGTGAATGGGATAAATTTAAACTTCATTTTGAACAGGTCCATCCTGGTTTTTTTGAGAAACTTCGTGTCACACATCCTGCTTTGACCGCATATGAATTAAGGCTGGCCGCTTATTTTCACATGAACCTGAGCACCAAAGAAATTGCTGCCCTGCTCCACATCGAACCTTCCAGTGTAAGACAGGCCAAGGCCAGGTTAAACAAAAAACTGAACCAAAGCGCAGCCATTGTTTAAGCAAGACCTTTGTTCGCTCTGTTAAAAAGCCTTTCCAACGCCCGGAATCACAAAAGAAATCCTGCCGCCTAAAAAATGGGCATGTATACACTTTGTATACACCTGTTTTTCGTGCTTTTGCCCCCGATTGGCGTTCCTTTACCAATCCTTACCGGGAGCACGATATGAATAAATTTTACCTCAAACCATTCCATTTTTCCATTTTTAGGGAGTCTATAAACCATTTTCTACTTTGGTTTTTCATGATGTCTGGCACAGCAACGGCTTTGTACGCACAGGCACCATCCCTTAGTTACGGCACCAATTCGGTACGCTTTGTCGCGGGACAATCGATTACACCCTTAACGCCCAGCAGCCTTAATGTATCTGCTTTTGGTTATGGGGCAGTGCCCAGCCAGATTTTTAATGGCGTTTCATCTACCCTGGGGCCGCTTGCAACGGATAGCCAGGGGAATATATACACCCTATTTCAGGGGATACTAAAAAAAATACCGCCGGCAGGAGCACCGGAGGTCGATTTGCTAAACATTCCGAATCCTTCAAGGGCCATTACCACCGATATTGCCGGGAATGTGTATATCGCTGATTTTACAGATCAGGCCTCGATTACCAGGATCAGCCCCTCGGGTAGTACAAGTGTTTTGGCAAGTGGCCTGAATTACCCGGGCAGTCTGGCTGTAGACCCAAACAACAACATCTATTTTACTGAAATTGGGGGCACAGCTGCCATTAAAAAGCTGAAACCCGATGGCAGTATCGTTACCGTAACCACAAATGTGCCCAATCTGGGCCCCATGACCATAGACCGTTGGGGCAATTTATATGCCGATGGGTTGTCACGGACAGGGGAAAATGTTTATAAGATCCCGGCCAGCATCAGTACGTATCCCGTACCTCTTGCCGCAATGCCGGTGGTGAGTACAGGGCATGCGAGCATCAGCGGATTAAGTGTGGACAATGCCGGGAATTTATATGTAGCCCAGTACAACAACATCATTTATAGGGTGCTTAATGGGGTAAAAACACAAATAGGTACTGTAATCAGGCCTACTGCAGGTGGCCTTGCCCTGGACAGTTATGGAAATGTACTCGTTTCTACCCAGGGCCGTCCGCTTGGCATTATGCAGGTGCAGCAAACAGGTGGTTATTACATCAGCCCGGCACTTGCTGAGGGATTAAAATTTGATATGACGACAGGAACCATCAGCGGTACCCCCTTAACAGGTGCTCCGGCGGTGGATTATACCGTGAGGGCTTACAGCAGTTCCGCAGGGATGGCCACCACTGTTTTAAACATTGGGATCCAAAGCAAGCATTATGTAAAACAAGGGGGAGCGGGTTCAAAGGATGGTTCCAGTTGGGCAAATGCTTCCGATGATTTGCAGCTGATGATTGACAATGCATTGGCCGGAGATGAAGTTTGGGTGGCCGGTGGAATTTACCTGCCCAATCGAAGAGCAGACAACACCGCAGGCATTACGCCCAAAGACCGCGACAATGCATTTGTGTTGAAAGCAGATGTTAAGATTTTTGGAGGGTTTGCAGCAGTTGAAAACAGTTTAAACCAAAGAGATTTAAGCAATCCGGCAAATAAAAGTACTTTGAGCGGAGATTTTAACCAGGATGATGTACTAAGCGGAACAGGAGCTGCTTTAAATATCGCCAATAATACAGAAAACGCTTACCACGTGGTTGTCGGTGCCGGTTCATTGGGTGCGGCACAATTGGATGGTTTTACCATTGTTGGCGGAAATGCAAATGCAGCCATTGGATCACTCATAAGGGTGAATAACACCTCTGTGTTCCGTAACCAGGGAGGTGGGATCGGGAATTTTTCTTCTTCGCCGCAACTGAGCAATCTTGTCTTGACTGCCAACAATTCCAGGGGTCCGGGAGGAGGGATCATGAATATTAATTCTTCCTCTCCGCAGATGAGCAACATCACCATAGACCGGAATATGGCTTCTCCTTCCCTCGCGACCAGTTCGGGAGGGGGCATGGCTTGTATCAGTAATTCTTCACCAGTATTAAACCAGGTGGTCATCAGCAACAATACCTCTTTTGGCGGCGGCGGGGCATACATTGATCAGGGTTCCTCTCCGGTATTTACCAATGTCATTATCCGGGGCAATTATACCAAAGGAACTGCTTTCCCGGCAGGAGGGGGTGTTTATAATGCCGATAATACTGTACCCGTATTTACCAATGTACTCATTGCAGATAATTACGCCCAGGAAAATGGTGGCGGAATGTATAATTATGGAAACGCTGCCCCCATATTGACCAATGTGACCCTGGTCCGCAATATGGCAGCCGGACTGGGTGGGGGAATGTACAGTGATGGTGTTGCAAGGCCGAAAATAAGGAATTCGATTATCTGGGATAACAGCAGCAGCATCGTTACAGACCAAAGTGCTTTAGCAAATGTAAATTACAGCCTGGTTCAGGGAGGCTATGCCGGGACTGGAAATATAAATGCCGATCCGGTTTTTACAGATGTAAACCGGGGAGATTATACCCTCAAAGCGGGTAGCCCCGCAATTGATGCGGGCAACAATAGTTATTTTGACAGTGGCCAGGTGCCGGATCTGTCGACGATAACCACAGAACTAAACGGTGCCCCGCGTAAACTGGGGGCTGGTATCGATATGGGGGCTTATGAGTTTAAGCAGCTGTCATCTGCGGCGGCCCTGAATTTTGATGGTACAGACGATAAGGTGGTTTTTCCTGCACCAGCAACTACAGTTTCCGGTAGTTTTACGGTGATGGCTTGGTTGAGACCTACCGATGCGGTAAAAAGCATGCACATCCTGAGTACCAGACAGAATGGAGGTTATGGTTTTGAGCTGCAGCTAAAATCAGGAAATACCATACATGCCAATATTGGAAACCAAAACGGATGGCTGAGCACAACGGCCGATGCAACCTTCAATTATAGCCCGGGCCGATGGATGCATGTCGCCTACACCGTAACCCCAGCCGGCTATCAGGTATATGTTAACGGGGAATTGTCAGGCAATGGCACTTTTTTGGGAAGTCCGGTCCCCTTGTTTTTTGACAGCAACCATCCCTTACAAATTGGCAACAACGGCAATGACAATACCTTCTTTAAAGGAGATATGGATGAGCTGAGGATTTACAATACCGCACTTACCCAAGCCAATGTACAGGCCGATATGTTAAGCCTTAAAATTTCACAGCCCGCAAGTTTAATGGCCCGTTATAGTTTTGATGACGGGCAGCCAATGGCCGCTAATGCCGGCCTGGTGGCCCTGACAGATCAAAGTGGTAAGGGATATAATGGCACATTGACTGGATTTGCACTGACAGGAGCAAGCAGTAACTGGGTGGAGAGCTATGCCATGACCGTGCCGGTAGCTGGGGCTTCAACTGATTTATCTGCGACGGGTTTTACCGCAAATTGGGCAGCGCCGGCGGTAGGTGTGGTGGATAACGGATATGTACTGGAGCTGGCCAATGATCAGAATTTCAGTTCAATGATACCGGGTTCTCCATTTACCAGTACATTGAGCTCAAAAAACATTTCAGGCTTATCTTCCGGCCATACTTACTATTACCGTGTCCGGGCTGACAAATTAAGTGTAACTGGTCAGGGTGCCTATTCAAAAACAACAGCCATTACCATTGGAACGGCTCCGGGCAGTGCCCTGAATTTTGACGGGATTGATGATTATGTCGCTGTTGCGGCGCAAAGTAAAGTCGTTTCTGGTGCATTTACCGTGATGGCCTGGGTTAGACCAACCCATGCCACCAAGACCATGCATATTTTCAGTACCAGGGAAAGTGCCGACCAGTCTTTTGATGTGCAATTGGTTGGGGGGAATAAAATTCATGCCGACATTGGCTCGGGTGGCAGCTGGATAACCACCAGTGCTGATGCCAATTACAATTATCCGGTAAACAGGTGGACCCATATTGCCTATTCTGTCTCTGCTTCGGGATATAAAATCTATGCGAATGGGGTAGAAGTAGGTGCAGGGACATTCTCGGGAACACCTTTACTCCTGGACGCTGGCCGGTACATCACCATAGGAAAAAATGCCAATGAAAGCACCTATTTCCAGGGAGATATGGATGAAATCAGGGTCTATGACCGTCCATTTTCTGCCGCTGAAATCCAAACTGATATGCTCAGCCCTGTACCAGCATCCACGAACCTGATTAGCCATTATAATTTTGATCAGGCCGGAAGCAACATACTGACCGACCTGGGAACATTTGGTTATAATGGAGTATTAAACAACTTTTCCCTCAGCGGCCAGTCCAGCAACTGGGTAGAAAGTTATGCTATGGTGGTGCCCGTAATTGCTGCTCCAGGTACCGTAACTTCAGGAAGTTTTACCCCCAACTGGTCTGCACCAGCAGTTGGTCTTGCAGACAATTACGTCGTGGAGGTAGCCAGTGATGATACTTTTACGACTAAAATCAAAGGTACACCCTTTATCGTTCAGGGAAACACGGCAAAAATTTCAGGTTTAAGCCCTAACAGCACTTATTATTACCGGATCAGGGCAGATAAAGCCAGTCTGAGCGGACAGGGTACTTATACCGCTGCAACGAAAATTTTAACCACTTTGCCCAATGCCGATCTTTCAGCGCTTGTGCTAAGTGAGGGTACATTGGCACCGGTATTTTCTCCATCAGTTTTAAGCTATACGGCTTCTGTTGGGTATTCCATATCATCTGTAACGGTCACGCCAACTGCAGTTAACCCAAACGCAGCCATTCAGCTGAGGGTAAATGGCTCAGGTCCGCTTGCCTTGCTTAGTGGCAATACTTCTGCTCCACTGGCCCTTAATGTGGGTGACAATACGATTCTTATAAAAATCACAGATGAAGATGGTGTAACGGTAAAAGAATATAACCTTACTTTAAGCCGGGCAAAAGGCAATCAAAATATCAGCTTTGCGGCCTTAACTGATAAAACCTATGGCGACCCGGATTTTAATTTGACCGCTACCGGTGGTTCTTCCGGTAATCCGGTTACCTATCAAAGTTCCGATCTTTCTGTTGCTACAATTAACGGAAATGTAGTGACCATTGTCGGTGCAGGAACAGCAACCATAACGGCTTCCCAGGCAGGCGACGCAACTTATCTTGCCGCTGCAGATGTGACCCAAACCCTTTTGGTTCATAAAGCAACGGCTGTAATTACCTTAAGCGACCTTACAGCAACTTACGATGGCACCGCAAAATCAGTTACCGCGACCACCAATCCGGCTGGTTTAAGTGCGGTGACAATAACTTACGACGGTTCGTCGGCGCTGCCTAGCCAGGCGGGCAGTTATGCCGTTGTGGCCAGTTTAAGCAATTCAAATTATACAGCACCTGATGCGACTGGTACTTTAGTGATTGGCAAAGCAACAGCTTCAATTGCCCTGAGTAACCTAAACCAAACTTACGACGGGACCGCAAAATCAGTTACC
>NZ_QKLU01000003.1:385744-759966 GCF_003208655.1 Pedobacter nutrimenti
GGTTTAACCAGCATCAGTATCACCTATAATGGTTCATCGGCACCACCTACCCAGGCAGGGAGTTATGCCGTTGTGGCCAGTTTAAGCAATTCAAATTATACGGCACCTGATGCGACCGGTACTTTAACAATTCTTCCCAAAACCATAACTGTAAGGGCCGAAGCGAAAACAAAAAACTATGGCGATACAGATCCCTTATTAACCTTTACAATTAGCACCGCACCTGCGTCAGGTGATTATTTTACAGGTTCGCTCTCCCGTGTCCCGGGCGAAAACCCGGGCACTTATGCCATTGTTCAGGGAAGTTTATCGCTTGGCAATAATTATATCCTGAATTATCAGCCTGCAAACCTGAGTATTACAGGTGGAATGCTCAACTTCGCGGCACTGACAGGTAAAACTTATGGTGATGCCGATTTCAGGCCACCGGTTTCCAGCAGTAACAGCAATATAGCAATTGATTTGAGCAGTGATAATCCAGCCATTGCAACGATTGTAAACGGACAGGTTCATATCCTGGCTGCCGGAACGGTAAACATCACCGCTTCCCAGGCTGGTGCCGGGAGTATCAGTCGTCAGTTAAACATTGCAAAAGCGGGTATAACCGTCACTGCAAATAACCAAAGCAGGCTTTATGGGGCAGCTGACCCGGTATTTACAGTAGTATACAGTGGTTTTGTCAATGGAGATGATGTTTCAAAATTGAATACGGCGGCAACGGCGGTTACCACGGCAAGCCTGTCAAGCCCGGCTGGTCATTATCCGATTGTTCCTGCCGGGGCATCGTCCGCAAATTATAACTTTAATTACATCAGCGGTATTTTGACGATAGTTGCCCTGAATAATACCGATGTGATTTCCCTAAGCATTAATCCAGGGACCTTATCGCCAGCATTTAACGCCCAAAACCACAATTATACCGCCTCGGTCGACAACAGCATTGACCGTGTTTTAATAAGTATTAACCTGAGCGATGTCAATGCCGTTGCGCTGATCAATGGAAGCCCTTCCAGAGGAGTGTCCCTGAATCCGGGAAACAACACGATTGTTGTTGAAGTCACCGCTCAGGATGGAAAAACTAAAAACAGCTATATCCTGAATGTGTATAGGGGAATGTCTGAAGGTTCTATTACAGCAACGAATATCCTGACCCCGAATAATGATGGGAAAAATGACCGCTGGGTTATACAGGATATAGAATTGTACCCGAATAATAATGTAAAAGTATTTGACCGGGCAGGGCGGATCGTGTATACAAAACATGGCTATAACAATGAATGGGATGGGGCACTGAATGGCACGGGAGAGCCCCTTACCGAAGGAACCTATTATTACATTGTCGATTTAGGCACAGGAAAAAGTCCATTTAAAGGTTTCATTACCATCATCAGAAACAGATAAAAAAATGCAAACAATGCTTAGCATAAAGAACAGCTTTCCCCATATAAAATTAAATAAGGCCATCAGTACACTATTTGTTTTGCTGGTTATGATCAGTACTTTACAGGTAAAAGCACAACTGAACCCTTTCCAGGCCATGTATTTTCAAAACCCCTATTTGTACAATCCTGCAATCGCCGGAAGGGAAAAAGGGTTGGTGCTTAATTTCGGGCATAACCAGCAGTGGAACAATTTTCCGGGTGCGCCTAAAATTTCAGCAATGACCGCCGAGCTGCAGGCAACAGAAAGGGTAGGATTGGGGTTTCAGGTGAACCATGATCAGGCTGGACTGATCAATTCCAACCGTTTTATGGCCACTTATGCCTATCATTTGCCCTTAAGCCATCAGGGACAACACCTGAGTTTTGGCCTTTCTCTGGGCATCAGCGATTCCAGGATCAATTCGAATAATTTAAACGGAGACCCAACGGATGAACAGGTTCAGCGTTACAACCAGCTTAAGCCATATCTGGATGGCGACCTGGGGATTGCCTACAGAAGTGATGGGCTTCAGATCGGGGCGGCACTACCCAATCTAAAATCTACTTTTTTTAAAACCTCGGAAAGCAGGTTTGATACCGATCGCCTGTTGTTTATTGGCAGCCTTAGCTATAAAATTCATTTTCAGGGGACTGCACAACAACTGACACTTGAACCTTTAGGCACATATAGAATTATAAAGGGCTATAAAGATATTGTTGATGCCGGCTTTAATTTTAGAATGGAAGATTATGGGCTTAACCTGCAGGGCATTTACCACAGCAGTGAAAGTATGGGTATAGGCTTTGGACTGGATAAAAACAGTTATGCCTTCAATTTTGCATACAATTTTGAAACAGGTACCCTGGGTCAGTATACCAATGGAACCTTTGAACTGGGTCTGAAATTACGATTATTCAACAGGTAAAAAAACGCCTGAAGCAATAAACGCTTCAGGCGAAAATAAACCATACAGTGGTTATTCTAAATGCTTGGGAACATCGACTGGGCTTTGGCGCCGATCAACGGAATTTCTTTCTTTTTACCCTGGATGGCACCAATAAGGCCAATAATCCATAAGATGAATAGAATCAGGTAGATGATGCCGAAAATTGTTTCCAGTAAACCTGAGTAAGTAATGTTAATAATAATCCTGTACGCTATATTGACCACAATCAGCACCAGGTAAAGCAGTAGTGTTTGTCTTAAATGATAACTGCCCAGTTCCGTTCTTTTGTCTTTGTGCATGGCAAAATAGGCAATCAGCCAGCCGATAATGGTAATGTAGCTGACCACAGCCACGCTTTTACCTTCTTCTGTAGTTGTTACGTTAAAGTTTGTTTCCATAGGGTATAATTTAGAGTTAAATGTGTTTTTATATAGGATGTAGGGTCAATTTATAGCATTAATCAGTTGGTTTTTATTCAGCCTGCCCTGATCTGTGAACATCAATACAAGGAAAAAGGCATTTGGCTCATTAATAGGACATTGTTAAATAAAAATGGCCTGTTTCAATGATCCTTTTACAGGAAGCAAAGAACAGGCCATTAAATGGAATTTTAACCTAAAAAATATTGGAAACTAGAATTTAAAGGTCACATTACCTGTAAATCTGGCTGGTGCCTGTGGGGTCAAACGTACCGACCAGGCTTTTTCACTGGTCAGGTTATCTACTTTAAAACCTATCCTGAACCTGCTGTGGTCATAAAATACGGTTGCATCAAGCATGGTGTAAGAAGGAATAATGACTTTTCTGGTGGTGGTATTGGTCTGGAAGGAAGAACTGCCCGAATTTCCTCCGAAACCTGCCCCAAAACCTTTTAACTTTCCTTCAGGGAACCGGTAACTCAACCAGAAATTGAGCATTTTACCCGGACCTGATAGTGCCGGTCTTAAACCTTCAATGCTGGCGTCGGCATGGGTCATTTTACTGTCGTTATAGGCGTAACCCGCTACAATGTTAAAACCCGGGAAAGGGTTTGCCGTCAGTTCAATTTCAACTCCTTTACTGGTTTGTCCGCCATTCTGAATATTGAAGTTGACATTCTCCGGGTCAGTACGGACCATATTCTTTACGTCAATATTGTAATAACTAATGGTACCCACCAGCTTATGGTTAAACAGGTCTGCTTTAATACCCCCTTCTGCCTGGTTGGCCTGCTCGGGCTTAAATACATTTCCTGCAGCATCAGAACCAGGTTTATTGGTAAAACCGTTCATGTAATTTCCGAATACAGAAACCCGGTCTTTCCATAGTTCATAGACCAAACCCAGTTTTGGGGACAGGGCGGTCTGCCCGTATTTTCCTGTATTGATCCCCGTTGCCATGGAAGTAACCCCCTGGTTTTGGTAACGGTCAAGCCTTAAGCTCAACATGGCCAGTAAACGGTCGGTCGCATTAAATACGTTCGAGGCATAAACCGCATAACTGTTGTCACCGTTGTTTTCATTTCGCATGGTACCAGTCGGGGCCAGGCCATCAATGGTTGCCTGGGTAATTTTGGTTGGGATTTCAGGATGTGTAAAGTAAACCACCGGACCATTGATCTGTACCCTGTCGAAAGTGTTGGAGTTGTTGTAATAATCCAGACCCAGGACCAAACGGTTGCGGTGGGAACCAATTTTAAAATCACCGGTAAAGTTTTGCTGCAAATCGGTTGCAATAAATGCCGTATAGCCCCTCATGACCAATGCCCTCAACGTGGTGTCAGTAACCCCGTTCAATGCAGAAATATAGCCATTAATGGAAGTCCTGGCCCTTGAAATAACGGTTTGAGAGGTCCATTGATCAGAAATCTTATAATTGAACTGTGCAAAAATATTCATCATCTGGGTGCTGTAAGCCAGGTCATTGCTGCCAAATAAACGGTTGTAAGGGAAGTTCATGTCGGCAATACTTTCAGTTTTTTTGCTTTTCGTCCAGGGATTAAAACGGACGACAGAAGTGCCTTTTGCCTGTCCGAATTCAATATCAAACAACATGGAGAAACGGTCATTGACCTGGTAAGAGAAACTCGGTGCCAGGCTGATGCTGTTGGTAAAGCCCATGTCCTGAAAACTTTTTTCAAAACTCGTGGCCCCGTTTAAACGGAACAGCACTGTTTTATCGGCATTAACAGGTGTGTTGAGGTCAACTGCTACCCGGTTAAAATTCCAGCTGCCGCTGAAAAGAGAAAGTTCACCACCAAAACCATTGTAAGGTTTTTTGGTGACCCTGTTGTACAAACCGCCATAACTGGATAAATTGGTGCCAAACAGCGTTGCTGAAGGACCTTTAATGGCCTCAATCCGCTCTAAATTGGCGGGGTCAATAGCAGAATAAGAAAAACCGGCCACACCGTTTCTGACCATAGGTTCTATTTCAAAGCCCCGGGAACGGAAAGTGACACGGCCCTGATTGGCCAGCATGGGAATCCCTGACCCCGGTACGTTTTTAGAAATACTGCCCAGGTCCACCGCCATTTGTTCAGTGATCAGTTCTTTGGGAACAGTGGTGTATACCTGTGGATTTTCCAGGTTTTTTAAGGGAAGGCGGGCTGCGTATACACTTTCTTTTTTAGAGAACCTGTTGGTTGTGCCCGGAATGGTCACTTCCTGCAGGGCCTGTACATTTTCTTTTGGCAACTGATAATCTGCCGATGTGGTCTGTCCGGAAAGGACTTCCACAGATATTTTTTTTTCAGGAGCACCAAGCATTTGGATTTTCACCGTATACTTTCCAGGTACAAGATGCGTAAAGCTGTACTGGCCATGGTCATCTGTTAAAGTTCCTTTTAGCGTTTCCATTAAGGTAATGGAAGCAGAACCAACCGGTTGACCGTCAACCAGTGTTACTTTACCTGTAATTTTTCCAGGTGCAGATTGTGCAAAAGAGGAGAGCGCATTTGATAAAATAAAAATTAAAAAAATTTTGAGTAGAGTTTTCATCAATACGTATATGGGGTTTAACTAAATATGGCGCAAAGATATAAAGTTATTTATATTGAGTCTAAATAAATTACTATATCTTTGCACTGATGAAAAAAGCCCCTTACCTGCTGTTGTTATTTTTAATCGTTCCCTTATTTGGTCATGCCAGTGCCTATTGGATGGAAATTAAAGGAACAGGGAAATTGAGGGAAGAAGTGGAGATCCGGATTTACTATGGAAATATTAACGAATCCGGGCAACGCATAGCGCAGAGGGGCGCTGAATTGGCACTTACCGGGGAGTTCCGGATTAGGGCGCGCAATGGAAACGGTCCTTTGTTCACTATACCCATAAGTCTGAAAGGCGACTGCTGGTCAGGAACATTTACCCCAGAAAAAGAAGGGGTTTATCAGATCCTGGGCATCAATGATACCCATCCGGTGGTAGATCGTTCCAAAACCGGTGGAAAAAATGTCCGTCCTGTGGATTACCTCTGTGCTGCTTATCAGGTTGGTGTTGTGCCGGCCAGCTCCGAACCCCTACAGTTTCTGGACATCACAACGCTCATGGAAGGCAAAAGGGTTCTTGTAAAAGCCTTTAATCAGGCCAAACCCGCTGCGGAAGGCACAAAACTTAGGGTTTTTAACCCGGAAAACTGGGAAAAAGAACTTCTGGTTAACGGGCAGGGACAAGCCGTTTTTCAGACGAGCATAAAAGGCTTATACATTATCCGTCAGGACTGGTCAGATCCTAGGCCAGGCACTTATAAAGGCATTGCTTATCAACAGGTGCGTCACCGTTGTAACTACTTTTTATTGCTGCAGTAATTAACAGGTACGATCCTATCCAGAAATACGACCATTTGCATGTAAACGCACCTTTGTTCAGATCATAACAAGGAAATTTGCAGCGTAGCTGATAAAGGCTGCAATTGATGTTAAATGTTATGTGGGAAAGAATTGTATTTACGGTAAGGTTATTAAATTGGGTGTTGAGAAAAAGTTTTGGTCCTGGTTACGGTAAGCAAACGCATTAGACGCTTTATTAATTGGCATTAATTGGTAAATTAGGTCAAATTATTAATCGTCTTCCATCAGGATTTATCCGTTCAAAATGACCCTTACGTTAAATTCCTATACACTGTTGATTTTACTCGCTTGTGGCAATTTTTTGTGTATAGCCCTTTATACCCAGGTGGTCAGGGAAGGACGAGATTATATTGCAAATTGCTTTCTGGCTGCGTTTTGTTTATTCTTTTGTATCGGCAACCTCGATTATATATTTATCCCAAATCATTATTATAATTATTACCCCAGGCTCATTGGAATGGGAGATGTGGCCTCCCTGCTGTTGGGTCCGCTGCTGTATTTATACGTATTGTTGCTCAGCAGTAATGACCACAGGTTTAAATGGAAATACCTGATCCACCTTGCCCCGGTGACCATTTATATGATCTGGCTCCTGCCTTTTAAGCTAAAGGACATCAACGCCCAGGTACAGGAATTTGATCGGCTTGTTAGCGGGCTAATGCCATTTCCTGTTATGGTGGCTTATTATAATAAAGTGGTGAACTTAATCTACATACTGATGATTTTTTTCTTGTTGAGAAAACATCATTCTGTTGTAAAACAGCTGGTTTCTACCGCAGAGGAGAACAGTTTAAACTGGATAAGAAATTTGGCTTTATTTGCTTTTCCCCTTTATTTGTGCTGGTTTTTACAAAATCAGGGACTTGTTGATGATCATTTTTTTGGTGTCGGAAATCTTTTGTTCAGCTATTATCTTGGTTACCATGTCATCCAGCAAAAGAGCATCTATACAACACTTTCCAATGATTTCAGTGTGAATAAAATAGATGCCTCGGGTACAAAGTATAAAAATTCAATACTTACCGTCGAAAGGAAAACCTTGTATAAAGACAGGTTAGATGCGCTAATGGTAAGCGAAAAACCCTTTAAGGATAAAGAGCTTTCGCTTACCATGCTTGCCGACAAAGTAGAAATTAAACCCGGATATCTTTCTCAGATTTTAAATGAAGATTACCGGGAGAGTTTTTATACGTTTATTAATCGTTACCGGATTGAGGAAAGTAAACGCCTGTTGCTGGATAAGCGTTATCAAAATTATAATATCCTTAGTATTGCTTATGAGGCTGGCTTTAATTCCAAGTCGACCTTCAATAAAGTGTTTAGGGAGTCTGTTGGTGTTTCGCCTTCGGAATATCAAAAACAACACCTGGTCTAAGCTCCTGTTTACCGAGGAAAAGTCAGTTAAAGTGCTTTGATTACTAAATTGTTAACCCTATAATTTAAAATGATATTTTATGTAAAATTAGTACATTAGGTTACATTTAAAATTATAACCTCATGCTTAGAAAAACAAT
The DNA here is from genome assembly GCF_003208655.1 of Pedobacter nutrimenti. Lineage (GTDB taxonomy): Bacteria > Bacteroidota > Bacteroidia > Sphingobacteriales > Sphingobacteriaceae > Pedobacter > Pedobacter nutrimenti. The sequence continues at coordinate 393,456 of NZ_QKLU01000003.1, forward strand.
GATGGCAGGTCTGGCACTTTTGATGCTTTCCTGCGGAAATGCAAAAAAAGAAGAAAAAAGTGACCAGAGCAGTGGCGGTGGAATTGTGGAGGGGGTAAGCAACCTGAACAAAATGGCCAAGTCTGCAGATAAGATGAAAGACCTGTCTGAAGCTTTAAAAAAATTAACCCCTTTAACAAATGACGAGTTAAAAGCGGTCATTCCCGAAACTTTAAATGGTTTAAAAAGAAAAAGCTTTAGCGCTGGCGGTTACGGGATGGCTGGTATGAGTGCCATCCAGGCCGAATACGGGGACGATAATAAAAATGTAAAAATCAGTATTCTGGATGGGGCAGGAGAGACCGGCAGTGCCGTGGTTTCCTTAATGGCCATGACCTTAAGTATGGATGCGGAGTCTGAGTCCAATGGCACCAAAAGCAAAACCACTGAAATCAATGGGCTTCGGGCAATTACTGAAGACACCAAATCAGGAGAATCCATAAGTTCTTCCATTAAATATTTATACAAAGACCGCTATTCCATTGGCCTGGATGGTCAGGGTTATAGTCTTTCGGAGCTGGAAACTTATATGAAAGCACTTCATACCAGCGCTTTGAAATAGGTTGTTTTTTAAGATAAAAAAGGCCGGTAAATAGTTAATTTACCGGCCTTTTTGTTTGCGGATATTTGTGACAGCAGAATAATCTGTTATCTTCGCCTGCCTTTTGTGCTAAAGCCCGGAACCAGGTACATTTCGGAAAGCAGGCGCAGGGTATTAACCTATTGTCCGATACGATTTTACAGAATGAATTTTAATCTCGCATTTTACGCAACAGCTGCACTTGCAGGTATTGCGGTGGTCTATCTGATCACGACCCTTAGAAAAGCCTCTGCCTACAACATGCCTTTTTTTAAGGCCCTGAATCCAAACTACACCGCACGCGTACATGAATTGGCCCAGGTGAAGGCATCGCTGCAGCCCATTATTACAGAAATGGAAACCAGGCAAATGAGCAGTTTTATCCTGTTGTGGAAAGCAAAATTTGAAAAAGGAACATTCTCCGAGCAGGATGTGAAAGACCTGAACCAGCAGATTGCCGATGGCAATAAAGCCCAGGTAGATGGAATTTTATCCTTACACCCCAATGCACGCAGCAGGTTTAATGAAATCAATGCAGCGCTGGAGGCAGCAACCAAAGCTGCAGAGTTGCAGCAAGCAGAAGCCGAGACCGAATTGGCTTGATGACCATAGCAAAAGTTTTCCGGTTGACCCAAAAAGGAAACCGGAAAACGATTTTTAAATATTTATAGCACCTTGCCCGGCTGCAATCAGGTAGGCATCTTTTAAAGCTTCTGAATAGGTCGGATGGGCATAACTGATTTTGTGCATGTCCCTGGCGGTCACTTCATATTCCATACCCACCACGGTTTGCGCAATTACATCGGCCGCTCTTGGACCTATAATGTGTACGCCCAATACTTCTCCATATTTAGGGGCAACCAATACTTTTACAAAACCATCGGTATCCATCGAAGCCCTGGCACGTGCACTGGCCGCATAAGGAAATTTCCCAACTGTATATTCCATGCCCTGGGCTTTGAGCTCTTCTTCTGTTAGTCCTGCAGAGGCCACTTCAGGCCAGGTATACACCACACCAGGAATTAAATGGTAATTGATGTGTGGTTTTTGCCCATTGATGACCTCAGCCACAAAAGTCCCTTCATCTTCGGCTTTATGGGCCAGCATAGGACCATCAATCACATCACCAATGGCATAAATATTCGGTACATTGGTTTGCAACTGGCCGTTCACTTTTATTTTTCCGTTGGGCTCTGGAGAAATGCCAAGGGCCTGCAGGTTTAAGCCTTCGGTATAAGCTTTTCTACCCACTGCAACAAGACAATAGTCGGCAGTAACTTCCTGGGCATTGCCCTGCTGGTCCAGAAACTGTACAGAGGCCGCTGAAGGACTGGCTGTGGCAGACTGGACTTTACTGCTGAGCAATATCCGGATGCCGAGTTTGGAAAGGGTTTTGAATAAAGTCTTGCCAAGTTCTCTGTCCATAGTGGGGATCAGGGAATCGGCATATTCGATAATGGTCACCTGGGTGCCAATTCTGGCATATACCGAAGCGAGTTCTACACCAATTACCCCGCCGCCAATAATCACCATTGAATTGGGCCTGGCATCCAGGGAGAGGCTTTCGGTTGAAGTAATGATCCTTTTTTTATCAATAGTTACACCTGGGATGGAAGAAGGTTTGGAGCCGGTGGCAATGATAAAATAAGTCGCTGTTAAAACTTTTTCCTGATCAGGGCCGCTCACTTTTAAACGGGTTTTGTCTATAAAACTTCCAAGGCCCTGGTGCACATCAATTTTATTCTTTTTCATCAGGTAAATCAAACCCGAAGTGTTTTGCCGGATGACTTCTGCTTTGCGGTCTATAAACTGTTTGAAATCCAGGCTCAGTTCAGCCATGTGAATGCCATGGGCCTTAAACTGTTCTTTGGCCTGATGATAATGTTCGGAACTGTCCAGTAAGGCCTTGGCAGGAATACAGCCTACATTGGTACAGGTACCACCAAGGGTACTGTATTTTTCTACAATGGCCACTTTATAGCCGAGCTGCGCTGCACGTATGGCCGATACATAGCCACCAGGGCCCGATCCGATGACAACAATGTCATATTTATTTTCCATAAGAATTGATATCTATTTTTCTGCAGCCCCATGGACCGCGGTTTCTATAATTTTATGATCTGTTTTTAACGCATTGGAATAGCCTCTGGCCAAAAGCCTTTCCTTTTTAAGGTTCCAGAGTTCAAACTCTACATTAATGACCTGACGGCCAGCCTTTATGATTTTTGTTTTTCCAGTAACCACATCCCCCAGCCGGGCTGCTGAAAAGTAATCTATTACATTGTTTACAGTGGTGTAAAAATGTTCCCGGCCCATACTAATAATGGTTGCACCGATCATATCGTCCATGATGGCTGCAGTTACCCCGCCATGCAGGGTCCCAATGGGATTGGTCATTTCTTTTCTTACCACGTATTCAAAAGTCATTGTGCCCTCGCTGATTTCTTTTACGACCGGTGCCAGCCATAACATAAAGGCAGAAGGGGAACTGGTAACGGTTTGTCCCAGTTGCTGGATCAGGCCCTGCCTGATGTGATCTGTCGGATTGTTCATATATACTGATTGGTATTTTTAAGCTGAATTGAAAATGAACGATTAGTTGTTTTAACAACTGTTTTTTAAGGGAATTCGTTTGGAAAACCAAATATACCAATTGGTATTAAATTACCTCGTTTGCTGACGTAAATTTTACAAGAAAAAAAAATAACCCGGGCCAACTAGTACCATTCCGCCCAGCGATTGTATATGATAATAGAAGCATTGACAAACAATGTGCTGTAATAATAATGTCCGAAAGGTCCTGATGTTGTCTGAGATGATCAACCGTATATTAAAACTTCCGCTGTACCTGAAATTAAATGCATTGTTTTTTGCAGCGCTGCTGTTCATTTGTACCGCTTATACAAAAACGGCAGGTTTTGTATTGCTTAATCTGTACCATAAACCCTGGCTGGACAGGGTTTTTAGAGTTTTAACCCATTTGGGAGACGGATGTTTTGCCCTGGCTGTTATTGCTGTCTGTTTCCTGATGCGTCAAAGGAGATTGGGCTATAGCCTTACCCTGGCTTTTTTGAGCTCGGGCCTGGTGGCCGTTTTATTAAAAATACTTTTCAGGGAAGACAGGCCAAAGCTGTACTTCGAAAAAACCGGATTTCGTTATCCATATTTTATAGAGGGGATGGTGACCAACAACAGCTGTTCATTTCCTTCCGGACATACCACAACAGCTTTTGCCATAGCGACTGTACTTTCCCTCTGGTCGGGAAAAAACAATATGGTTATTTTGTTGTTTTTTCTGGCGGCTGTAGCAGGCTATTCCAGAATTTACCTGGCGCAGCATTTTCCACAGGATGTTCTGGCCGGTATGGTCATAGGAATGATGGCTGGCATGCTCAGCCATCATCTGGTTCTTAAAAAAGCTGTTTATGGCCAAACCAGGCCACAAACAAAATACAATCTTATTTCTTAACAGCTTCTTTTTTTACCGGGCTTTGTTTTTTCACTGCAGGGGCAGCTGCCGGTGCCGAAGGAGCTGGAGTCGTTGTTTTCACTGTTGCTGGGGCTGTTGCAGCATTTTCATCTGCTGTTTTATGTTTTACAGCGATCTTTTTTGATAATTTAAGGGCGGCTTTATGAACTTCTTTTTTTACTTTTTTAAGTTCGTAACCCAGTTTAACCAAACTTTGTTCAAGTTCTGTGACCAGGTGGTTGCTCAATGCTTTACGGATTTCCTTTTTGGCAGATTTGGATTGGGAGTGCTTCTTTTTACTTTTCATGAGATGTATTGTATTTGTTGAATGATCGTATTACAAAGCCGGTGCTTGTTTTGCCCGTTTTTAAGCCGGATCTGATGAACGATCTGAATATGGGCGCAAGTAACGTAAAATAATCATTAAATTAATATTATCATAATGTTAAGAAACCTTTTTACAATTAACATACTTTGCTGAAAAGCCCTTCAAAGGCTTAATTTTGAAGGGCTTAAAAATAAGTGTTTTTCGGATGCGGCCTGCGGCGGCTTGTTTTTTTTCGTTTGGCGTAAGCCGTTTTCTCTTTTGGGTTAAGTTGAAGAACTTTAAACCAGCAGGTCCTTGTCCAGGTCAAAAATGAAATCTTCATCTTTCAGATGGGCCACTTCCATTGATTTTTCATAATTGGTCGATTTCTTTGAAAAGAAATCATGTTGTGTGGTTTCCAGGTTTAATCCGTTTAATACAATCGGGTTCACCTCTTTTACCTCAAAAAGTTCCTCAAATCCAAGGTTCATCAGGGCTTTGTTGGCATTGTAACGTACATATTCTTTTACCTCGGCTGTAAGGCCGATGTCGGTATAGACCTCTTCAGTGTATTTTAGCTCATTTTCATAAAGTTCCTGCAGCAGGGCGGTCAGTTTATCTTTCGCCCTTTGCGGATGGGGGAGTGTTTTATAAACATCCTGGGCCAACAGGCCAACAAATACGCCATGTATAGATTCATCGGCAATGATCTTTTTAATGATGTCGGCACTGGCGACCATTTCACCTTGTCCGCAAAGCCAAAGGGGCATAAAGAATCCGCTGTAAAACAGAAAAGATTCCAGCAGAACCGAAGCGCCCAAAGCCAGGAACAATTCTTCATCATTCACCTGTTTTTTGTCCAGGGCGCGGTAATAGCGGTCAATTGTTGCTGCTTTAAACTGCAGGTATTTGTTGGCATGTACCCAGTCAAAAAGTTCATTGATTTCTTGTGTAGTGGTCACGGTTGTAAAAATCGTGGAATAGGATTTGGCATGAATGGCTTCCATCATACACATAAAAGAAAGCACGGCTTTATTTTGCAGTGAGTCAATATGGTCCAGAATTTTGGGCATTCCGGTGTGGCTTTGCAAGGTATCCAGCAAAGTCAAACCTCCCAGGGCCCTTTTATAAGCCTGCTGGATTTCGGGAGAAAGTCCTTTCCAGCTGTCAATGTCTTTGGAGGGTATATATTCAGTATCCACCCAGAATTGCCTCAGGTTCTGTTCCCAGAACAGGGCACTGTAATCATTTTCGGGGGTATTCCAGTTTACGGCTTTAAATGCTGTCATGGTGGGTCGGTTTTAAACGGAACAGGAAACACATTCCTCTATGGAAGCTTTACGGGTCCGGGTATAGTATAATGATTTTAATCCTGCCTTATGGGCATAAATGTAATAGCGGGCCAGGTCACGGGTATTGTCTTTGGTGTTGGTGTGCAGAATGGTCGAAATGCCCTGGTCTACATGGCGCTGAATGACAGAAACCAGGCGCAAGACATTTTTCTGGTCCATATCATAGGCCGACTTGTAAAAGAAATAATTGTCATTGTCCAGATAGGGCATAGGGTAATAGGTGGTGCTGTCGCCATATTCCCGTACTTCAATGGTGTCTACCACCGGCATCACTGAGGCGGTTGCGTTCATAATGTAAGCAGTACTTTGGTTTGGGGCAATGGCCATGCGGTAGGCATGATATAAGCCATGTTCTTTAACCTGTTCTGCCAGTTCTTCCCATGCCGCTTTTCCCGGAAGGACCATGTCTTTAAACAAAAGCTTTACCTTGTCGCTTTGGGGATGGAAGTCTGTCCGGAGGTATTTTTCAAAATAGGTGCCGTCTGCATAGCCGGATTGCTGAAAACCTTCAAAATGCTGCCCCTTTTCCCGGGCAATGTCCATAGAACTTTTCAGGGAATAAAAATTGACCATCATGAAAAATACATTGCAAAAATCAAGGGCTTCCTTACTTTCGTACATGATGTGGTTTTTGGCCAGATAGCCATGCAGGTTCATGGCCCCTAAACCCACGCTGTGCAGCTCCTTGTTTGCTTTTTGTACGCTGGGCACCATATCAATGCTGGTCAGGTCAGACACCACAGTCAAGGCCCGCATGGCGGTTTCTACAGCTTCTTTGACCCGGTTGTTTTCCATGACCGTGGCAATGTTCAGTGAACCCAGGTTACAGGAAATACCGTAACGGATGGTGTCCTGCTGGCCATAAATGGCAATGTCCGATACATGAGATAACTGCATGATCTCTGTACAGAGGTTAGAGAATTTTACATCCCCCAGATTTTGTAAAGCATGTTCTTTATTGGCATTGCCTTTAAAAAATAAATATGGATAACCGCTTTCCTTTTGGGTCTGCGCTATTTTAACCATTAAATGCCGGGCGTTGACCTTTTTTTTGCGGACTTTGGGGTTGCCTACCAGCTGGTCGTACATTTGGTCCATATCCATTTCATCCAAAGGGATGCCGTATTGCTGAAATACCGTATGCGGATAAAAAAGATAACAGATCTCATCTGCTGCAGCAATGTCCATAAACTTATCCGGGATCACCACACCAATAGAAAGTGATTTGATCCTTACCTTCTCGTCGATGTTGATCTTTTTACAATCCAGAAATTCTTCAATGTCGGTATGAAAAACATTCAGGTATACCGCGCCCGCCCCTGGCCGCTGACCAAGCTGATTGGCATAGGAGAAAGTATCTTCCAGAATTTTCATGACAGGAAGCACGCCACTGGACCGGCCTTCCACACCTTTAATGGCTTCCCCGCGCGCCCGTATTTTGGAAAGGTTAAAAGATACCCCGCCACCTATAGAAGAGAGTTTCATGGCCGAGTCAATGGCATAGCCAATCCCATTGATGTTGTCACCGATTTCATCCAGAAAACAGGAAACCAATTGACCAGAACGTTTTTTGCCGGCATTCAGAAAAGTAGGGGTGGCCGGCTGGTATTCCTGGTTAATGAGGATTTCCGCATATTTAAGGGCTTGTTCTACATTACCCTGCGCTAAAAATAAAGAGATCGCCACAACCCGGTCTTCGTATCTTTCCAGAAACTTTTCACCCGAATCATCCCGCAGGGCGTAATTCTGGAAAAACTTAAAGGCGCTCATGAAAGACTGAAAACGGAATTTTTTAGAATACACAAAATCATATACCCTTTGGAGCTCTTCAAAGGAATACTGCTCGTAAAAATTGATGTAGTAATTGTTTTCGATCAGGTAGTCTATTTTTTCTTTCAGGGTGTAAAAGAAGACGGTGTTTTTATTGACATAATCCAGAAAGTATGACCTTACTGCCTCCTTGTCTTTTTCAAGATTAAACTCGTCGTCCTTTTTGATCATGATCTCATTATTGAGCAGGATCCATTTCTTGGTGATCATATTTCTTTGTTTATCAGGTGAATCAATTTTTGTACATCGGGCTGGGTGCCGGAAAGCTCAAACTGCAGCAGAATGGGCAAATGGTAATTTACGGCAATGGTTTCAGCTGCCTTTGCAAAATTTTTGCCCCAGTTCCGGTTGCCACTTGAGGATACGGTGGTCACATAATCGGCATAACGTTGTAAAAAAGCCTGGGTACTATCGGGTACTTCCCCGATCCGGGTGGTATAGGTAACCAGGTGACCTGCTTTTTTGATTTCGATGTTTTCTGTAATGCGCAACACTTCCCATCCGGTTAAAGCTTTAATTTTATGAACAAAACGCTCGACATTGCCGGTTTTACTGTCATAATAAATCAGAGGAACCATAGGTTTGCATTTAGATGGCCGTTAAAAGAGACAATTCTTCTGGTTTGAAACCAATGACCCGCTTAATTTCTTCTTCCTTTTCAAGGAGAATAACCGTTGGCACAGAGCGTATCCTATACTTTAGGGCAATTTCGGGCTGGTCAAAAGGATTAATGCTTTCATAAGAAATTCCTTTTTGATCCAGATATTGTGAAACCATTTTGCAGGGTGCACAATCGTTTTTTTCGAATTTGAGGATTCTTGTCATAAGATGATGATTTGATGTTGTTGATGAACCATGAGCCCTTCGAGGGCTGTTTTCAAATCTCCTTTTTTTATTAAGAATCTTTCTAAATAGTTGTCCACATTCCAGGGCAATCCCAAAGAAAATACAGCAGAAATCTCCGGAAAGACAAGATAAAGTATTAGGTCACTGGGCAAAAGAATCAGTGGGCCATGTTAAAAACTTTTATTTCGTTCAGGTCCATCCAGTTTTTTCCATCCTGATAATTTTCAACCAGTAAGCTGTGGTTTTCAGCTGTATAAAGTGCTGTTAGGGCCGAAATTTCCTGTTGCAGTAAGCTCAGGCAATTTGCGCTCAGCTGACCGGAAAAACCCTGGTCCTGCATATCCAGCACATAAGCAGCGCAAATTACCCTGGCAATGATTTTGCCCAGATCAACGAGTTTACGCTGGGGCAGGTTATCGCCCGGATTAAAGGAAAGCTGTGTTTTAAAATAACCAATGGCACGGTGGCTCAATTCAAAGTTTTTCAAAAATGCAGCCAGTTGGTTTTCTTTCTGTTTTTTCATCAGTTTGCAAACCCCTTCGGCAATTTGTGCGTAGAGCATTTCGTTGGAACCTTCAAAAATCTGGAAGGGCCGGCTGTCCATAATTCCCCGGCCACCAATATTGGAAATGCGGTAACCATTTGCCCCTGATAACTGTACAAGTAAATGTGCCGATTCCTGCATCAGGTCTGTAACTACGGTTTTCATGGCATTTGCCTCCAGCCCTTCGGTGGCCAGGTGATGTTCTATTCCACTGATCATACTGCTTCTATAGCACATGGCAGAGCAAATGGTATAGGCCGACTGCATACGGGAAAGCTGGAATTGTACGTTGTCCAAGCTCAGCAGGCTGCCGCTGCCAACATTCCTGCCCCGGCAATGCGTGGTGGCTTCGTCCAGCATTCTTTGAAGAAAGCCCATGCCCATGCCCGGAAACTGCATTCTGCTGCGGTGCAAAATATCCAGCATCATTTTAATGCCTGTTGTTTCCGGTCTTAAACGGTAATTTTCCGGAACCTGGATGTCTACTTTATTTAAACCATAAGGGATCATATACAAACCGGCATTATCATAATATTGCTCAACCCGTATTTGCTGCCCGGCTTTTTGGGTATCACAGATAAAAAAATCAATGTCCCTTCCCAGATCACCATTGTCCTGCTGTTTTCTTGAAGCAATGAGCCAGAATTTGGCCATACCTGTCAGGCCCTGCCAGTGTTTGGTCCCCTGGAGCTGGAATCCTCCGGGCACAGGCCGGTTGGACGTTCTCATGTTCAATGCATCACTGCCAAAGTCGGGCTCAGTGATCATTAAACCACCCATATTTTGCTCCTGTAAAAACCTGCTGAAAATTTCAGGCTTAAGTTCAGGCTCTGCATATTTTGCGACGGGCTCCAGAAAAAGGGCAATATTAATTCCAAAAGTGAGGGAAAGGGGCAAAGACTCATAAGATGCAGCAGCAAGAATACCCAGACAATCCCTTACCCGGCAGCCCTGTCCGCCATACAGTTCAGGGATGGCTGCTGCCAGGGGCTTGGCAGACATGATTTCAGAAAGTAACTCAGCAGGAAGCCCCCTTTCAAGGCTCAACTGGTTGATGTCGTACTTATTTCTGAAAAGATGTTTCAGGTGTTGGCTAAAGTTGCTGATGTATTCCGGAGTCATTCAAATCTGTTTTAAACCCAAACATACGTTTAATTATTTGGAATTGTTCTAAATAATAAGATCTTTGTCTTTGCCGCCTCGAAACCAGGCCGCAAATGGTCGATCCGGTATTTTAGCTGAAAGCCCAATTTTATGTGTAAATCAAGCCTTATTTGTCGTCAGGGGTCGGTTTTGATAACCCGTTGCCCGGATTGTAAAACCATCAACATCTGGCATAAAACTGCCCTGATCATTTTCTCCTTCGAAGAATTTAATGAATTTGTCCAGGCGACCAAAGGACTTGTTTTTGAGGATTATGCGGAATACAATCCCGAAGGCACCCAGGTGGTGGTCCTGCCTTCAACCTGTCTGGACATTTGCCTGGTTTTTACCTGGCAACAGTGGCAGGACTTCTTTTTTGCATTGCACCAGACGGCTTATATGCAGCAGGTCTATGAAGCTTTCTATGGCTGAGCCGGTCACAAGAGGCCCCTTTAACCTTAATTAACTTTAATTAACCTTTGTTCGTACCCTGTGTAAACCGCGGTTGCTATTTTTGTTTTGTCCAAAGTTACACCGGGAGTTGTAATGAAAAAATGCGGTTATGGTGGATACCAGCCGCATTTTAGACATTATATTTTAATCACCGAATTTGCCAGATTATACAAATCGGTCTCTTTCCCGGGAAGGTCTTTTAGTTTTTTCCTGAAAAGGCTGATGTTTTTTGCGACCCTGCTGTCGGGATGACGTTTGCTAATCGCATCGAAATCTGTTTCCACCTCAGGTGCAATGTTTTTTGTCTCGCTGTCCAAAGTTGGCGTATTTTCCAGCCCGGTTAGCAGATAACTCATATAAGTGCGGTAATTGTTACGGGCCTGCTGCTGGTAATGACTGTTTGGATAACGCTTCAGGTATTGCTCCCAGCAAAAAGCCCAATCACCCAAGGTTTGTCTATCTATTGCCAAACCAGCATCATAGTCAACTACCGGATCATTTTCCAATGCGGTCTGTTCCCAGAATTTTTGGTCGGCTTCCGGAAAATGGGGGGCAAACAGTTTTTTCCAGTAACTTGGTTTAAGATGAAAAACCGGTCCGGTTTCTTCTTCTTCGATAATTTCAATCTCGTGCAAGAGCAATTCTTTATATAAAACCTTTTGTGAAGGGTTTAAAGAAGCCATGAGGCTTATGGCTAATCTTTTCTGGCGATCCGCATTGGACTCATTGTCCAGGTAAGCCGTGTTTTGGTTTTGCTCATAAAGCGTAAGCAATTTCCGTTGCCCTGGATCCAAATGGCTGATTTTTGGAACCAGTATTTGCTGCCACTGCGCCAGTATCTTGTAACGTTGCTGCAGCCCGACATCAGAAAGTTCACGGGCCATAACATTTTCGACCTCGGTCAAAGTGCCGAAATCAGGTTTTTTTTCAAATAAACGAATTTTTAAATCGATGGGGGCCGAAGCATTTGCCGAATCTTTGGCAACGGGTTCCTGTTCTTTTTCATGAGCAGCAGGTGCCGTTTTTTTTGCTGCGGCTGACCTGGGCGTTTCCTGCCTCTCAAAGCGGGTGATTGCCCAGGTAACGGCAAGTGCGGCCAGCACAACCAGGGCAATACATAGAATTTTATATTTGCTCATTTTAATAGGGTAGATCTGCATGAAGACAGGCCACTAAAGCCAGAACTGATTTCCATGCCGGATATGTTTTTCTTAAATAGGTAGGCAAATATATGGATAGAAAGGCGTTTTTTGGGTCTCTATTTTATACTTGTCGGTTTTTTACTGATATCCTGATGATTAGTTAGAGAAGATAGGAATTGCTTTTGCCCCGGGTTTTTCTACTTAGCTTCATTTTTTCTGAGCTATTCGGGAGTGAAAACTTTGTCCTGCACCTGTTTTGTATATTTTTCTACCCATTCTTTGTAATAGTACCTGGCCTATAAGATCTTGGTTTTAAGGCTGAATTGCAAGGGCTTTCCTTTGGCTGCTTTGATGACAGCCAAAAAATAAAAACAATAGAATGGGCAGACCCGGCAGGTCATTTGCAGGGAAACTAATTTTCCAATAACCATTTTACGCCTACAAATAGCATAATAATTACGGCGATGACATATTTCCATTTAATCACTTCGCTTTTTCGGTAGGCGATGTAAATTCCTATTGACATGATGATGGCTATTGCGATAATAAACCAGCCAAACGTGGAGGCGTTTCCTAATTGAATACTCATTTTATATTGGTTTTTTAGGGTCACCTCAATAATTCATCCAATTTTTTTATGGAATAAATTTTAGCTCATGAATTTTATACAGCCTGCATTTCCTGGATCTTCTGATAAAAGAAAATCCAAATATTTTGAGAACAGGATCAGAATCTTGTGTTTCTTTGAAAGAAATTAATATTTCTTTATTTGATAAATAAATTTCTTTTATTTTGATATTTATTTATATTTGGGATATGTATTCAATTGAATTAAAACCTGTAAAATCTTATTGTTTAAGGGAACCGTCTGAAACATACGGTCGCAGAGGGGATGATGAGCTCTGGAAAGGCATTTTAGAGGTGGTGTTTAAAGATTTTCTGCGTTTCTTTTTTGAAGAGGCGGACCAGCTGTTTGACCTGGAACAGGATGTGGTTTTTCTGGATAAGGAATTCAGCAGTATTTTTCCGGCGGAGGAAAATGCCCCGGGCGTACGTTTTGTAGATAAACTGGTTAAGGTACGCTTAAAAGATGGGAGCGGTGAAAGGTTTATTTTGGTGCATGTAGAGGTACAGGGCCAAAAAAGCCATGAAGAGTTGTCAGAACGCATGTTCAGGTATTATTACCGGATCAAAGACAAATACAATATTTCCACGACAGCCTTTGCCATTCTGACCGACAGAGAAAAAGGGTACCATCCCAGGGTCTATGTGGAAGAGTTTCTGGGCACCAGGCTCAGTTACCAGTTCAATACCTATAAACTACTGGAGCAGGATGAGGCTTCCCTGCGGGCGAACCCCAATCCCTTTGCCATGGTTGCCCTGGTGGGTTTGCAGGCCATAAAGTACAAAAAAGCGGGTGACCAGGAGCTTCGGCTTTTAAAACTGGACCTGATCCGGGCGTTGAACAAAAGAAACATCAGTATAGAGAAACATTCGCAGATCATGGAGTTTCTGCAGTATTATATCACATTTAAAAATCCGAGGAACATGTTAAAATTTGAAGAAGAGGTGGCTGAATTAACCGGCCGGACAAAACCGATAGGGGTTGGAGAAATATTACTGGACCGGGCTGAAAAGCGAGGTTTAAAAAAAGGAGAAGAGAGGGGTATGGAAAAAGGTATCGAGAAAGGTATGGAGAAGGGCATAGAAAAAGGCTTAGAGAAAGGTATAGAAAAAGGCTTAGAGAAAGGTAGAAATGAAGTTAAATCGGAAATGGTTTCCAAAATTTTGTTAAAAAAGGGGTATTCCGAACAGACAATATTGGAGATCATCGAATTGCTTGAGGTTTCCAGGGCTTTTATACAAAAGGTCTATAAGGGGAACCAGAAATACAATTACAAATGAAATGTTAAAATTTAAAGAAAAGCGGTTGAAACAAGGCTTATTTAAAAACTGAATTTTAAGTGGATCAGCAAAACCATCAAAACGCATCAGAATCCGGCCAGATTTCTGTGCCTGCGGCAGTGATCCGTTCATTCTTTTCAGATTACCATCTGGGGGAAAGCCAGGATTTACTTTGGCAATTGTTTAAACTGGCCTTTTCCGAAAACTGGAGCAGCTTGTCTGCTATGGAAAAGGAGAACCTCTGCACCTTTTATGAACAACTGGATGCTTTACTGGCAGCGGTTTATGAAAATATTGATGAAAACCAGGGCGTAAAAGAAAAATAAGCACCGGAAAAAATAGATCAATTCATCTTAATTAAATATTCATATGGAAGAAATGGAAAACACAGACATTGTTGTACATGAAGTTACCGAGGCCCAGAAGCAGGCACTTGCTGCAAGCCTTGGTAAAAAACTTGGACTTAGTCCGCAGGAAGTCCTTTACCGTTTAAAAAGCCTGGAAGAAAGAGGAGAATTGACGCTTGAGTACAGGACTTTGGGGAATGAAGGTGCTGTTTTTGCCGAGTTTAAAACACTGGGGCCGCCTTTCCCAGGCTCAGTGCAGTAGAAGTAACCGGCCTTGTACATATCAATTGAGGTTCCGGAAAATTTCATATCACCATGATGTAAACATGTTAAAGAACCTTAAAAAAGGTTAAAATTTGTTGCAACATTGTTGCTAATAAGATGTAGTCTTATATATTTGGCATGTTGCCAGGTGAATTCCTTGTGGCAAACGAAATTTTCCGGATCCCTTTTGTACAGGGAACATCCGCTTACTTTTAAAAAAACTTATATTTAAAATGAAAAAATTATTTTCTTTTATGGTCCTTATTCTTGGATTACAAATGGCCAGGGCGCAGGAAATTCCATTGCTGGACCGGGAGCTATTTTTTGGGAACGCTAAAATTTCCGGTGGCCAGCTCAGTCCCGATGGAAAGTACATTTCTTTTATGAAAGAGTACAATGGGATTATGAACATCTGGGTCAAATCTTTTAATGAGCCCTTCGAAAAAGCCCGCCCTTTAACCGGAAGCAAAAGACCCTTACACGGTTATTTCTGGACAAATGACGGAAAATATGTTTTGTACACCCAGGACAAGGACGGTGATGAAAATTTAAATATCTATGCTGTTGACCCCATTGCCGGATCTGCAACAGGCGGTGTGCCTGAGTCAAGAAACCTTACCCCTTTAAAAGATATTGCAGCAGAGATTTTTATGGTTAGCCGTAAAAACCCTGATCTGTTGATGGTTGGGATTAACGACCGGGATAAGGCCTGGCACGATCTGTATAGCTTAGAGATTTCAACAGGTAAACTGACCAAAATTTATGAGAACAAAGAAAGGATTAAAGGATATAATTTCGATTGGGATGAAAACCTGAGGATTTTGACCAAAACCGATGAAAAAGGAAATAGCCAAATGCTGTATAAGCAAGGGGATAAACTTAGCCCCGTTTATGAAACCTCAGTAACTGAGTCTGCCGGAGTATCTGGCTGGAATGCCGACAATAGCCGGTTTTATCTGGAAAGCAATAAAGGGGATTTAAATCTTTCCACGCTTTTTCTAATGGACCCACTGACCAGGCAACTGACCAAAATCGAAAGCGATCCTAAGGGTAAAGTAGATTTCGGTAATTTATTTTTAGACCGGAATACGCATAAAATCATCTCAACCTCTTATACTTCCGACAAAACAGAGACCTATTGGAAAGACAAAACCTGGGAAGCAAATTACAAATACCTGCAAAGTAAATTTCCAGGCAGAGAGGTGAATTTTTCGAGTGCGACCAAAGATTATTCGAAATTTTTAATTTCTGTATGGGGAGATAAATATGCACCGGAAGTTTATTTCTTTGATGCCAAAACAAAGGCACTTGTATTCCAATACACCCCAAAACCAACGCTCAAAAAGGTAGAACAGTATTTGGCTGCCATGACCCCTGTAAGCTACAAGAGCAGTGACGGACTGGAAATTCCGGCTTACCTGACCATCCCTGCGGGTTCAAATGGCAAAAATTTGCCAGTGGTGGTATTGGTGCACGGTGGCCCGAAAGGGCTAAGGGACGATTGGGGATATGCCCCGCAAGTACAGTTTCTGGCCAATCGCGGTTATGCCGTTTTACAACCAAACTTCCGGGCCAGTGGTGGTTATGGAAAACATTTTCTCAATGCAGGCGATTTGCAATGGGGTAAACTGATGCAGGATGACATTACCTGGGGGGTAAAATACCTGATCGAAAAAGGAATTGCCGATAAAAGCCGTATTGCCATAATGGGTGGAAGTTACGGCGGCTATGCTACCCTTGCAGGTCTGGCCTTTACACCCGAATTGTATGCTGCCGGTGTGGATATTGTAGGACCGAGTAATATTTTTACTTTACTGGAGTCTGTGCCGGCCTATTGGGAATCGGGCAGGGCCTTTTTGTACGGTATGGTCGGGGATCCGGGAACTGAGCAGGGCAAACAAAGGATAAAAGAAGCCAGCCCACTGTTTAGTGCCGATAAAATCAACAAACCTTTACTTATAATTCAGGGGGCTAACGACCCAAGGGTAAAGCAAGCCGAGGCAGATCAGATTGTTGTTGCGCTTCGTGAAAAGGGTAAAAAGGTTGCTTACCTGCTGGCAAATGACGAAGGACATGGTTTTGCCAAACCTGTCAATAAAATGGCCATGTATGCCGAAACCGAAAAATTCTTGTCAGAAGTTATTGGAGGAAGGTATCAGAAAGAAATGCCAGCAGAAGTTGCAAAGCGCTTACAGGAAATCACACAAGACATCAACAAAGTAAGCCATAAACCTGCCGAAAAATAAAACAGCAATAAAACATCATCCACCATTAAAAAAGTACTATGGCATTATACCATGGTACTTTTTACATTTTATATACATCAGGTTTGAAGAATGGGTTAGAGTTTATTATTTCATTAAACCCTCCTTTCTCGGGGACAGGGTGAGTTGTCTGCGCCGTCCGGTGCCATGCGGAACAGACAAAATAACTTTGTATAAATTGTTGTAGGAATGACCAATTATTTGACAAGAAAAACCAAATTTCATATAGCGTGTTTTAACGCTCCAAAGTTTGGTTTTTAGAAAGATGAATAAATTATGCCCGGATAATTTGTTGTTGTTATTTTATTGGTATTTTATAGATTTGATTTTAAGATTCCTATTCCCAATCGAAGCAACAACGGTTTTGAAACATCGAACGATTTGATAGAATCAATTTCCGAACTTTTTCATATAATCATTTAGCTCTGTTTGCAATTTGCCGGAAAGTACATTTTGTTTGTCCTTTTTAGTGAGATCAACCATGGCATTGAGCAATTGCAAACCCAATTGTATTTCGCGTGTGTCCACTTTGCTTTTATTTTGGGTATATAAGTGATAATTGTAATCCAGTTGATCCTTAACGGATTCATTGACCGTGTTTAACAGCTTGTTGCCCAATGGAATGTCATTCAGTTGGAAGGCGAGTTCAGCTAAAAAAAGCTTTTGGCCGGCGAAATCAAAATAGAATATGACTTCAGGCATTTCCTGGTCATATTTATGAAGTGCTTTCAGTGCCAGATCATGATGGCCTTCCTGGATAAGACCCTGGATCAGGTCAATAAAAGTTGATGTCATTACAGGATAATACGCAGATCGGGACTGTTGGTCCAGATACCGTGCATTTTTAAAATTGCCAAACTCAAACTTGTTCATGATGTTGTCATACATAATCATGGGGTTTGTTTTACTCAATTGGTTTTGAATTTTGTTGTCCTTTTCAAGAGGGATTAAGTGATATATGAAGCCCTCTTTGTATAAATAGGGTTGCAAGCCTATAAAGTTCTCATTATTCATGGTAATGGTAAAACAAATCGGCCTTTTCCAATCGTTGTGTGCCAGTATATCAAGCATCGCAAGGTTGTCTTTGGTGATGTAATTTGGGCTAAACTGCCATTCCATAATTTTGGCAAGCTGGTTTTTGCGATCAGGGGCAATTACACCATTTTTGATCACCTCATCCGGATTTATCGTGATTTTAAAATTTTTAGTCGGCAAATAGTTGGTGTATTCACCATTCTGATATTCCAACATGATTTGTTTCTGATCTGAAGTGATGAAATCAAATACCTCTTTAAGTTCCACAGATCCGGTGATCTTTTGGTCACTGTAAGGAATCGCATCCCTGATGCCTTCTTTATACTTATCATAAGGCATGGTAATGGGCAGTGGTGCCGATTGGTTCATGCGCTTTTGCATTTGGCGTATATACCATTCAGTGCCCAAAAGACTGAGGTTAACAATACGGACATCAGGTCTTATTCCTTCTACTTCCTGGGCGTACCAGAGTGGATAAGTATCATTGTCCCCATAGGTAAATAAAATCGCATTCGCAGGGCAGGAAATCAGGTAATCAAAAGCCATATCGCGGGCTACCCATTTGGTGGAGCGGTCATGGCTTTTCCATTCCTTGGCGGCCAATAACACCGGAGCCATCAAAAGACCAATAACGGTCGAAGCAATGGCAGCAGCTTTAGCATGGATAACCTTACGGATTAATTCTGCAAGGGCCAGTACACCAAGCCCTATCCAGATGGCAAAAGCATAAAAGGAACCTACATAGGAATAATCCCGCTCTCTGGGTTGTATGGAAGGTTGATTCACATACAATACAATGGCCAGACCAGTAAAAAGGAAAAGCAAAAAAATGACCAATGCGTCCTTTTTTTTGCGTTTAACATGATAAAAAACTCCAATCAGGCCCAGAATTAACGGCGCTGCATATAATGGGGTATAGGTGATGCCACCAATCACCGATTT
Source organism: Pedobacter nutrimenti (assembly GCF_003208655.1). Lineage (GTDB taxonomy): Bacteria > Bacteroidota > Bacteroidia > Sphingobacteriales > Sphingobacteriaceae > Pedobacter > Pedobacter nutrimenti. The sequence continues at coordinate 411,918 of NZ_QKLU01000003.1, forward strand.
TGGAAGATTTTTGCTGCTGTCAAATAAGCCGCTGGTCCAGTTGCCATCAATCCCTGCCGGATCTGTTTGTCCGTCGCTGTCATTGTAGCGCCCAACAAAATTCCATAAAAAATACCGCCAGTACATTTGGGACATCTGCCAGCTGAGCATCCATTGTAGGTTATCGATAAAAGTAGGGGACTTATCCTCAGGCATCTGTAACCAGCTTTTGTAAAATTGCACGTCCTGTGGACTGGTACTGTACATGCGAGGTAAAAAAGTAGTGCGGTCGTAAACGGGATCAATTTTTCGCCCGGCATTTTCATACTGTGTTTTTCCTTTACGGTAAATCACCTCTCCTTCTTTTTGTTCAATAATTTTCGAATCGAAATAGGGTCCGCTTAACAGTGGGTTTTCTCCATATTGGACCCGGTTCAGGTAACCATACAGGGTAAATGCATTATCAGGGTGAGAGTTGTTCAGGTGAGGGTCTGCAGCAGCCCTGATCGGGATATAGGCGAATGAACCGTAGCCAAAATAGATAAAAGCAATGCACAATAAGGCCAGATTAAGTTTTGGTTTTTTATTCCGGATGCTGTATAGGATACCCCATACGATTGCCGCAATAAGTAAGGATATAAAAAAGAAGGCACCTGTGCCGAAGCCCAGGCCAAGCGAATTCACAAAGAAAAGATCAAAATATGCCGCCAGTTTTACCGTATATCCCCGGATGCCATACTGTACAAAACCCAGGATGGCCACCCCGGTCAGGAAGGCCCGGATGCCATTTTTTACCGTAATCTTTTTACTCCTTCGGAAGAAATAGACCATGGCGATGGCAGGAATCGTGAGCAGGTTAAGCAGGTGAATGCCAATTGATAAACCCATGATATATGCAATGAAAATAAGCCATCTGTCAGATCTGGGTTCATCGGCCTGGGCATCCCACTTTAAGATGGCCCAGAATACAATGGCTGTACACATGGAAGATAAAGCAAATACAATGGTTTCAACAGCAGAAAACCAGAACGTATCGGTATAGGTAAATGCCAGCGCCCCAACCAGGCCTGCCCCCATAATTACAATAAGATTTGAGGTATGAACAGGGTCATCGGGCTTGCTGAGGAGCATCTTTTTGGCAAGTGCCGTTATTGTCCAGAACAAAAACATAATGGTTACGCCACTGGCTATTGCTGAGCCCATATTCATAAAGTAAGCCACTTTAGTTGAATCACCCAGAGATAAAAGCGAAAACATTTTTCCCAGCATTGCAAATACAGGATATCCAGGTTGATGAGCTATTTGCAGACGGTAAGCACATGAAATGAACTCGCCACAATCCCAAAAACTAACTGAAGGCTCTAAAGTTAAAATGTATGTTGACGAAGCGATAATCAAACAAAGCCAACCCAACAGATTATTGATCTTTTTGTATTGCATTTATCAATTTTTTGTGTAGAAGTTTAAATGTCAGTATTTTACTGCTAACTATTGGAAAAATTATATAAATATTAGACAATTCTAATCTGTAGTTAACATAAGTTCAGGTACAAATCTGAATTTAAAACTCATGTCCGCAATCGAAGCAATGATGGACTTGAGGCAAGGATAAGCTCATGATACCTTCGTTTTTAATGTTTGCTGTTGTACCTTGCCTTGTGTATACAATAACTGGCCTCGGTCATTTGCAAAAAAGAAGCACAGTCTTTGTTGGGCAACTGATCTGCCGGATAATGTTTAAAAAATTGTTCCACCTTTTGGGCGGCGCTTAAAGTCATCCATAAGTTTTTATTGAAATCAATTTCTTTTTCCAGCAGCATAAAGTGACTGGCCAGTTTATGGGTTTCGGGATATTGCTCCAGCCTCAGATAATCTTTGCGGTAAAGGAGCAGGGCCTGGCAGGGGCTAAGGGTTGAAATAGACAATTTTGAAGCCACAGGCTGAAAAAAACTATGTAAATCTGCTACAATGTGTCCGGGCTGGTATAAACGGACCACAGTCAGCCTGCCGTTGAGATCAGCCGCGGTAGATTTGATATAGCCTTTTAGCAGGTAGAGGGCAAATTTGGTCATTCCGCCAATGTCCAGCAGGTTGAACCGGGCCTGGAATGTTTTGTATTGAACAGCACTGCTTAAGTCTGCCCTGAAGCCGGCAGACAGATTGCTGATCAGGTGCAGCATGTCTAATAATTCTTTTGTCCTAAGCATTCTCTTTAATCATTTCGGGGTGAATGATTAAAGAGAATAGCTGTTGCAATGGATAGCTGTTATAAAATTTCAATTTCATTGGGATCAAGACCCATAAAATGGGCGAATTCTTTAACAGTAAGGTATTGTAGCGGCTTTTTTTTAAGTAAGCTGCGGATCTGCTGAATCAGCAATTGCGATTTTCTAAGACTAAAACCGGTAATCCTGATCACATCTTTAGGAAATATGAGTACTCTTTTCATAACGTTTAGCTGTTGTATCGCAAATAGGGTGGCACCTGGCATGGAAACAACTGTTCTATGGAACTCGTATTGCAATAGGTTGTTGAATTAATTTTTTGATAAATATATTATTTAATAAAGAAAAACAAACTATAATTTTTGAAAAAATTTTAGCAACCATGCAAAATGCGCATAAAGCGCAAAACATGCATAAAACGCATGATGCGTATAAAACGAAAGCCGTTAATTTTCAAAGAAATAAGTTTGGATAGCGTTTTGAAAAAGGATGAAAATTGGCAGAGCAGAAAGAAAAAACAGGCTTAAGGTGTGGCTGCTAAATAGGCTGTACCTGAACCTGCTCTTAACCGGACCTGCTTCGTCTTTTGTTCGATGGGTGCCATAGAAAAGTGATCGCAGACAGGAGTTATACAAAAGGCTTGGTCAGGATGCTTTTCCGGTCCTTTTTCAAAATTTTAATGTTCAATTATTCATTTTTAAAACAAAAGATCATGGCAAAATTACACAATGGAGTTTTCGGACCCTTTTCAGGAAAACTAGGTCCTCTAGTTGGTGCAAGTTGGAAAAACATTCCTTACCTGCGTTCACTTCCCACAAAAAAACCAGGTCGTAGTCAGACACCGGCACAGCTGGCCTGTCAACAGAAATTTAAATTCGTTACAGAATGGCTGGTGCCTTTCCACCCTTTTGTAACGGTAGGCTTTCAGAATCTGGCGCAAAGGAGAACCGAAATTAACGCTGCGTTTTCCATTAATTATAAAGAAGCAATCACTGGGGTTTATCCATATCTGGGCGTGGATTATTCGAAAGTCAAACTGAGTAAGGGACCCTTACCGGAACTTGTGGATCCGGAGTTACATCTTAAAGCACCAAATGTATTGGAACTTCGCTGGTCACAGCATCAATTGCTTCATGCCGCTTATGACGACCAGCTGATGCTGGTATTGTACAGTCCGGAACTTAAAATTGCCGATGGCTTTATTGGGGGGGTGAAAAGGGCCGATTTGTCCTGTGAATTTAAGTTTAACCCCAAAATGGTGGGTAAAACGCTCGAAGCTTATGTGGCTTTAGTGTCTTTAAACGGAAAAAAGATTGCCAACAGCAGTTATCTGGGAAAGGTGGGGCCCTTATGAAATGCATAGATTATCCCGGTTATCCGGTACCGGACTTTAGGGCGCAAATGGACCAGCTCCGGGCAGGTTTTAAAAAGAAAGGGGTAGAGCTGGCCTTACAAGACATCATACTGAGCTGCTTTAATGATTTTATGGAGGGTAAAACCTGCTATTATGAGCAATTGTTGTATATGAAAGCCCTGCAGGCAGAACTGATTAATTTTTGCAATAAAGTATCGGGCGCTCCTTTTACGGAATTACTGATCCAGCATTTGTTGTTTTTGAGGTTTAATCATTCTGCGTTTATTTCCTTTTACCAATTGAAAATCAGAGAGGGACTGGAACCTGTTTTTGAACTACGGATGCAATTCGACTATTTGTGTGCCTATGAAAAGGCGCTTAAAATTCAAACAGAATGGGCAAATGGGGTTTTTGACAAAAAATCGCCTGCAGCTCATATGGCTGTTTTGGCCTATGTAAAGGCCGAATTGGAATACCTGCAAAAAAAACAGAACTGGGACCTGGGTGACAGGCCGCTTCAATTAAAAACTACTGCCGGACCGGCTTACCGGATAAAAGTTTCTATTTCTGCAGATGCCCTGGCCTATCTGCTCCGCTTGCTTGTGGAATCTGGGATCATCATTGCCCAGCCCCGTTCGCAGCTGCTGGGTTTTGTGGCCCGTAATTTTCAAACACCAGGAATTGGAGAACAGCTGCTTTCGGCAAGCAGCCTGGGGGTGAAATACCTGCAAGTGGTTCAAACAACTGCCAAGGGTGTAAGGGCGGCTTTAATGCGGATGTTGAAAATCCTGGACAGTCGTTTTGCTTTTGTACATTTTTTTTAATGAAAAATTTTATGGCCAAATGAAGCGATAAAGACTGTTTTGCAGGTTTTTAAAGGAGGGGTAACAGACCCCGTCAACTGCCAGGCCGGCTTTGAATTTTTTCCCTTTGTCTTGTCCGCCGGCCCCGGCCCGGCAGACAAATTAACAGATTTTTTAACCCCTAATTTTTAAAAACATGGGAATAATCAGACAGGGAATCCTTGGCGGGTTCCGGAAAAAGACAGGATCGGTGGTGGGCGCACATTGGCGCACGCTGGATGTAATCAGGGGCCTGCCCCGAAAAAGCGGAAAGGCACCCACCAAACTGCAGAAAGACCAGCAGAGTAAATTTGGCTTAGTGACCGGCTTTTTAAGCTGGATTGGCGATTTGGTGGAAATGGGTTACAAGTCGCAGAGTGGCATTGCAACGGCAATGAACAGCGCTGTGGCTTATAACCTGAAAGAAGCCTTAACTGATACAGGTACAGGGATTGAATTGAATTATCCGAAAATCAGTTTCAGTTCGGGCCGGCTACGTTTGCCGGATGACTTGAAGGCGGTTGCAGTGACCGGCGCAAAAATTGATTACAGTTGGTCTCATTTGGAGAAGGACGACAAATTTCTGAATGCCAGGGACAGTGCCAATATTCTGGTATACAATCCGGTAAAAGGCAAACTGGTCAAATCGAAGGAAGCAGAAACCAGGTCAGTCGGTGCATTCAGCCTGCAGTTGCCGGCAAACTTTACCGGAGACCAGGTGCATTGCTACATCAGCTTTAATTCGGCGGTACAAAAGGCACTCGCTTCAGAAACCTTTTACGCTGGTAAATTAACGGTTATTTAAAAGATGACCCATTAAAAACTGAAGATAACCGGTTTTCTGCTGAGTATGGACACCTGTGTGACATGAAAAGCAGGCGGACCGGTTATCTTCCTAAACGGACAATACAATGAAAACTTTAAATCTGGAAAAGCCGCAGGCCTTTTCCTATGGCTGGCTGAAAATAGGGGCTATTATGGTGATTTTAGTGCTCCTGTGGCCTATTTTGCAGCATTGGATGTGGACACAAGACGGAACTTCGGGTTATATAGACCCCTCGGTGGCTTTACTGGTTTTGCTGGCCCTAATGAGTTACCTGCTGCTGCTCTGTCTAAGCTGGTTGCTTTTAAAACACTTTTGGCTGGCCATGGGCCTGCCCGGATTGGGGATTATGGTTTTACAATTTCAAACTTTAGAATTATGGCAGCAATTGGGCTTTTACTGGGCATCGTTTGCCTTGCTGGTGTTGGCAGGAGTGTGCTCCCTGGGGGCAATCTTTTAAGTATTGCCAGAAGGGAGGTTGGCGTAAAAGAACGTACAGGACAAAATGATGGTCCCAGGGTGGAAGCTTACCTTGGGGCAGTCGGCTTAAAAAAAGGAAATCCCTGGTGTGCTGCTTTTGTTTGCTGGACCTTTAAACAGGCAGGTTATGCTTTGCCCAGAACGGCCTGGTCGCCTGACCTGTTTCCAAAAGAAAAACGGGTCAGCCAGCCAGTTCCGGGATCAATTTTTAGTATTTATTTTCCTGTTTTAAAACGAATCGGGCATTGCGGTTTTGTCGAGTATGTTTATGGGCACTGGATCGGGACGATTGAGGGCAATACAAGCGGGCAGGGTTCAAGGGAAGGAGATGGGGTGTACCGAAAATTCAGGCACATCCGGACGCTGAAATCATTTGCAGACTGGAGGGAAAAAAATAAAGGATTTCAGAGGCCAGTTTTAAAAAAGGCGGCGCTACTGTTTTTTCCATGACGCAGGAATTTGATGTAAAATAACTTAATCTGATGATGGAAATTCAGTTTAAATTTCGTTAATTAGATTGATTATAAATAATAAGTCAAAAAAAGATTTAAGCCATCACATATGATCAACAGAAAAATGGAAACGCTGCTGAATGAGCAGATCAATTTAGAAATGTACTCCGCTAATGCCTATTGGGCCATGTGCTCCTGGTTATTGGAAAAGGACCTGGACGGATTTGCAAACTATTTTAAAGTACAGGCCAAAGAAGAGCTTTTTCATGCCGAAAAGCAATTTGACTACCTTCATGATGTTGGGGGCAAAGTAACCATTAAGGCTATTGAGCAGCCCTCATCGGCATTCGGGTCGGTACTGGAAATATTTGAGACCGCTTTGGAGCATGAAAAATCTGTCACAAAAAGCATCGGCAACCTGATCAAGGCGGCGTTTGAGGAAAATGATTTTGCTACCCATACTTTTTTGCAATGGTTTGTGACCGAGCAGGTGGAGGAAGAAGCGACTGTATCTCAGATTGTCAGTAAATTAAAAATGATCGGGGATAATTCTTCCGCCTTGTATTTACTCAATGCAGAACTTGCCCAAAGAAAATTTAATGTAGCTACCGGCGGGGCAGAATAATGAACCTGCAAGCCGTTGACCCTTGGGTTAACGGCTTTTTCTTTGAAAAGAAATTAATCCCAAACCATCTGATCTGATTGAATTCTAGTAGGCGGGCGCTGAAAGCTTTTTTGCAGGTTATATTGTGCTAAAAATAATCAATATTGCACTTCTAAAAGTGCAATATTGAAGCAGCCGCCTTCCAATGGTGTTCCAGGTAGTTTTTAAGCCTAAACAGAGGCATCATCAGCCCGCAGAACATTTTTAAAGCGGGAAAGGCCCTAACTTTCTTTATAATTATTATTTTTGATTTTCCTTGCTGCACAGGAGATTGGGAAAGGCTGCGGCATCTTTAAAGCGCTTTTTATGAAAAAACTTCTACTCCTGATCGCTGGATTTCTGTTTCTGACCTTAAACTTACAAGCCCAGATACAGCTTGCAACCTCGCAAACCAATGGCCTTAACGGTGCTTGTCTGTTGTGCGGGGTGACCAATCCGAACAATGCGGTCAATAACAGTAATTTGACAGATTATTCTTCCTTTGCCATTACTGAAGGATTAATAGGGGTTAGTGTAGAGCAGACGCTGATTTTTCCTGTAGCCAACCTGCACCGGGGTGTGGATTCGCTGATGATCCGTATTGGCGCAGACAATGCGGTGCTGACCCCAGGCCTGTTTGGTGGGGTTAGTGTAGAAACGGCTAATGGCACAACATCCAATAATGATGCGGTTGTCCTGGGTCCTGCAAATGTGCGGTTGGTCAGCAATGGAGCACAGGCAGAGGTTTTTATGGTCCCGGGGGCGCAATTTGACCGGGTTAAGATCAAGCTCAGCTCGATCCTGGTGGGGCAACTTTCGGGGCTGAGGATTTATTATACGTATTATACTCCCCCGCAACCACAGCCGGATGCCAATGGCATACTCTATGTGAAAAAGGGGGTCAATGGTTTGGGAAACAGCTGGTCGAGCCCCCTGGGGGAAGTGGCTGATGCCTTAAAACTGGCCAAAAACAATACGGCGGTAAAACAAATCTGGGTGGCCGCCGGAAATTATAAACCCCTGTATGCCGCAGATGATTTAAACAACGGGCCAAATTCAACCAATAGGCAAAACTCTTTTGTACTGGTGAAAGATGTAGCGGTGTATGGTGGCTTTGCGGGTACAGAAACACAATTGGGCCAGCGCAACTGGGCACTGAACAAAACCATTTTAAGCGGGGAGATGCAAAACGACGGGAACAGTACTAATAATGCCTATCACGTGGTCATTTCGGCTGCAGATGTAGGAAGCGCTACACTGGATGGTTTTACGGTTTCTGATGGTGTCGCATTTATGGAGGATTCCGGCTTAAGCAGGGTGACGGTTAATGCTACGCTGCTGACCAACCGTTTTGCCGGCGGAATCTATTGCGCCGCTTCTTCACCCCTGATTAAAAACTGTTTGCTGACCAACCATACCGGTTATGCCAGTACGGCCTTTAGAAGTGAATCCGGAAGCCCGGTGCTGGTGAATACAGTGATGAGCGGAAATTCAAGTACCCTATACAGTGTTGTTTTTACGGCCCTGGGCGGTCCGGCCAGCCTGATTAATGTGAGTATTGTCAACAACAGCTGTACTTTTCCGGTTTTAATGGAGGGCGGGGTACTGTACAATTCCATTGTCTGGGGCAATACAGTTTTTTCCAATAATCCCGCTTCGTCAACCACGACCATTCAAAACAGTATCGTTCAAAAAGGCAGCTTTGGATCGGTAGACATCGGTACTGATCCCTTGATGAACAATGTGGCTGGTGGCGATTATAGCCTGAAAAGGGGAAGCCCGGCAATTAACGGGGGCAACAATACTTTTTATCCGGTCGGCCTGAACACGGACAGGGACCTTGCGGCCAACCCGCGTTTAATAGGAAACAGTATAGATATAGGGGCTTATGAATACCAGTCTGTTGTTCAAAGCATCAGCCCGGTTGCAGCGCTAAGCAAAACCTATGGCGATGCCGATTTTAACCCTGGTGCCACCAGCAGTTCGGGTCTGACGGTCAGTTACAGTTCGGCCGATAACAGCATTGCTGAGGCTTATCAGGATGCTGCCGACGGCAACAAATGGAAAATAAAAATTAAAAAAGTAGGCGTGGTGAGCCTGAAGGCCAGCCAGGCCGGTGCAGGGAATGTAGACCCTGCCCCGGATGTGACTTTTACTTTAACCGTAGCACAAAAACCAGTAACAGTGGTATTGAACGGGGGATATACGAAGCTTTACGATGGCAAGCTTACGGCTGCTTTGACTGCTGCAGCTGTATCTTTTACCGCCGGTGATGTGCTGGGCGGAGATGATTTGGCGATTGGCCTGAGCGCAGGCGGGGCGTATACCGATAAAAATGCTGGTCATTCAAAAGCCTTGACCCTTCCTCTTGCAGCTATTGCTTTAAGCGGCGTTTCGGCGCCTAACTACCGCATTGCAAATTCTGCAGACCTGGGCAATACGCTGGGGCAAATTGATCCCGTAGCTTTGACCATTACCGCCAATAATGCGGCAAAAACTTACGATGGGCAGCCCTATCAGGGCGGAAACGGACTGAGTTATAATGGCTTTGTGAACGCAGAAGACGCCTCTGTACTGACTGGAACTTTAATGTATACCGGAAATTCCCAGGGCGCTGTGAATACGGGAAGCTACACCTTAATGCCTTCGGGCCTGGCTGCGCTGAATTATACGTTGACTTATGTTTCCGGTACCCTGACCATTTCCAGCAGCGCAGCCAACATATTGACTTTTAATACACAAAGCCCGGGAAGTACCTTAATGAAAACGTATGGGGATGCAGATGTCAATGCTTCTGCCGTCGCCAGTTCAGGACTTGCGGCCAGCTATCAGAGCAGTAACCCCCTGGTGGCTACCATAAACGCCCAGGGACAGGTGCAGCTGCTGGCTTCAGGCACGGCGACCATTACCGCTGCCCAGGCCGGGGACAGCAATTATGCCCCGGCAGCTCCTTTGAGTTTTATTGTACAGATTGCTCCAAAAGCACTGCAGGTAACGGCAAAAGATTACAGTAAAACCTACGACGGGCTGCCTTATCAAGGTGGAAACGGCGTAACCTATGCCGGGTTTGTAAACGGAGATACCCAGGCCGTGCTGAGCGGAAACCTGGTGTACAACGGGACCGCCCAGGGTGCGGTCAATACGGGAAATTACAGCATTGTGCCTTCGGGATTGACTGCGGCCAATTACCAGCTCAGTTATGTTGCCGGTAATTTAAACATTGTTCCGGCCGGATACAATGTAATTACTTTTAATGCGCAGACCGCAGGGAGTACCCTGGTGCTGACTTATGGCGATGCAGCAGTGAATGCATCGGCCCTGGCCAGTTCGGGGCTGCCGGTGAGCTACAATAGCAGTAACCCTGCGGTGGCCAGCCTGGATGCAAATGGACAATTGAGTATTTTATCGGCCGGAAACACAACCATTACCGCCAGTCAGCCCGGCGACGGCAACCACCTGGCAGCAGTACCGGTTTCTTTTAACCTGCAGGTGCAGCAAAAAGGCCTGGTTATTACCGCCAATAACCTCAGCAAAACTTATGATCATATTGCTTTTAATGGAGGCGGAGGCCTGACTTATACCGGTTTTGTAAAAGGGGAAAACGAAAGTAAACTGCAGGGTACCCTGGTGTACGGAGGGACTGCGCAAGGGGCGATAGGTACTGGCAGTTACTTCATCAGCCCTTCGGGCCTGACTTCTTCCAATTACGACATCAGTTATAAAGATGGCAGTCTGACCATAACCAAGGCGGGTTTAACCGTGAATGCTGTGGCAAAAAGTAAAGTATACGGATCGGCCGATCCACTATGGACCTATTCGGTTACAGGCTTATTGCAGGGCGATGCCTTACAAGGCACACTCAGCAGGAGCCCTGGTGAAAATACGGGGAGTTATCCGATTCTGCAGGGCAGCCTTTCGGGCGGTGACAATTACAGTTTAAGTTATGTTCCTGCGGCATTGACCATCAGTAAAGCAGCCTTGGTGGTTACTGCCGATAATCAGCAGGTATGTCAGGGCGCGAACCTGCCTGTCTTTAGCCTCAGCTATTCAGGCTTTCAAAACGGAGACAATGCAAACAGCCTGGGTACTAAAGCCAGTGTCGGTACTGCAGCCAGTGCAGGTTCGCCTGCCGGCAGTTATGCGCTGGTTCCCGGCGGAGCGGTATCGGCCAATTACACATTCAGTTATGTCAACGGAAACCTGCAAATCAATGCCTTGCCAGCCGTGAGCATCAGCAGCAGTAATGGCAATTCGGTCAGTAAAGGCGAAAGCCTGGTCCTGACAGCCTCCGGGGGCAACAGTTATTTGTGGGAAGGCCCGGGCATCGGTGGGCAAAATACGGCAAGTTTAAGCCTTCGCCCTCAGCAAAGCGGAACTTATACCGTAACGGTTAGCAATGCCAGTGGCTGCAGCCAGCGTAAAAGTTTTGATTTGACCGTACGGGAAGATTTTCAGGCCATTGCCACCACCAACATCATCAGCCCCAATGGCGACGGGATAAACGATTTGTGGATCGTTAAAAACATCGACATGTACCCGAATAACCAGGTGAAAATTTTTGACCGGGCAGGCCGGATTGTTTACGAGAAAAGGGGCTACGACAATAGCTGGAACGGAACAGTCAATGGCAGCCCGCTGTCCGAAGGGACCTATTATTACATCCTGGATTTTGGGACCGGAAAACTGAAACAAAAAGGCTATATCACCGTAATCCGGCAGTAATGGGACTTCTGGTTGCAATGAAGCATTCGCATGGGGCAGAACATAAGTGGTCAATTTTTTATCAAAACCTGCTAGTTTAATCGCATAAATAAATCTAAGTTTACATTTTTGCTGAATTAAAGATCTTACCAACAATTCCAGACCATACACATTGAAACAAGTAGAAGAACAAACCGGAGAAAATAAATTAAAAAGAGGTTTACAAAACAGGCATATCCAGCTCATTGCCCTGGGTGGCGCCATTGGTACCGGTCTGTTCCTGGGCATTGGTCCGGCAGCTGTACTGGCCGGCCCCTCTGTAATTTTAGGCTATGCACTGGCTGGCGTTATTGCTTTTTTTATTATGCGCCAACTGGGCGAAATGGTGGTGGAAGAGCCGGTATCGGGCAGCTTCAGTCATTTTGCTTATAAATATTGGGGTTCTTTTGCAGGTTTTGCCTCCGGATGGAATTACTGGGTGCTGTATATTCTGGTGAGTATGTCAGAATTGACCGCTATTGGGGTGTACATTCATTTCTGGTGGCCGGAAATTCCTTTATGGACTTCCAGTCTTTTCTTTTTTGTGGCCATCAATGCGCTGAACCTGACTTCTGTAAAGGTATATGGTGAAGTGGAGTTCTGGTTTTCCATCGTAAAAGTAGTGGCCATTATTGCCATGATTGTATTTGGGGTTTATTTATTGTTCAGCGGGTCTGCAGGGGAACAGGCCACCGTGCATAACCTTTGGAACGATGGTGGCTTTTTTCCAAAAGGCCTGTTCAGTTCCGATGGAAAAGGTGGTTTTCAGGGACTGTTTGCCGCCATTGCCATGATCATGTTTTCTTTTGGCGGGCTGGAGCTGATTGGCATTACGGCCGCGGAAGCCGAACGTCCGGAAAAAACCATTCCCAAGGCTACCAATCAGGTTATTTACAGGATCCTTATTTTCTATGTTGGCGCTTTGGTGATCTTGTTTTCCCTGTCTCCATGGAAAAACATCACCACCGACAGCAGCCCTTTTGTGATGGTTTTTGAAACCTTAAAAGGCTTTCAGTTTAACCTTTTTGGCAAAACCATTTATTTTACCAGCGTGATTGCCAATGTGCTGAACCTGATTGTACTGACTGCCGCATTATCGGTATACAACAGCTGCGTGTACAGCAACAGCCGGATGCTGTATGGTTTGGCCCAGCAGGGCAATGCACCGGCTTTTTTATCAAAACTGAACAAAAACCATGTGCCGGTAAAAGCGCTGCTGATTTCAGGCATTTTTGCTGCGGTTTGTATTGTGGTCAACAAGCTGATGCCGGAAAGGGCATTGGGGATATTGATGTCGCTGACAGTGTCTTCGCTGATCATCAACTGGCTGATGATTAGCATTACCCATTTAAAATTCAGGAAAAATAAAAATGCAGAACAGGTGAAAACCAAATTCCCTTCTTTTATTTACCCCCTGTCCAATTACATCTGTCTGGTCTTTTTGATTGGTATTCTGGTGCTCATGTGGATTACAGGCATGAAAATGCCGGTCGAGCTGATCCCTGGCTGGATTGCCTTATTGTATGTCTGTTACTGCTTACTGAAAAGAAAAAGAGCTAAACAGCTCATTTAAAGTTCCAGCTGCTGCTGGTACCTGGCAATATGAAAGCCGTTTTTCAAAACGGTTTTGCTTTGTTCACTTTCGGGCTTCAGCAAAGGATTGGTATGGTTCAGGTGAATGAACCAGATTTTGTCTTTTTCACTTTTTGGGAGCGAGGCAAACAGTTGCATGCTTTCACTGACAAAAGGATGTGGAACTTCCGAAATCAGTCGTCCTGGAAGCTCGGCAGCATCGTAAAAAGTGGCATCAATAAAAGCATAATCTACTTTTTTAATTTCGTCTATAATGTTTTTGTCCCATTTTGACCATTTGTCAATATCGGGAATAAACAATGCCTTTTTGCGGGGGCCTTCGATAAGAAAACCGACGGTTTCAGAAAACTCGTCCCGGTGAGGAACTTTAAAGGCTTTGACTTTAATGTTTGGCGAAAGGACCTCTGTTTTTTCATCCTGCAGTTCCCTGAGCTGTATGTTGTTTAAACTGACAAGCTGGCTCCAGGGACCATTACCGGTCAGAAAATCTTTCATTTTGGGCATGGCATATACAGCTACGTTTTTGGAGCCCATCGCCTCACGGCCCAGGTACATCAGCCCGGCATAATGACCAATATGTGCATGGGTCAGAAAAATCCCGTCGGGGGCCTGTTTGCTGCTGAAAAGGGAAAGGTTTTTTAGGGCTTTCATTTGAAAAGGCAGGTTTGGTGTAGCGTCAAACAGCCAGTTCATTTTGTTTTCGGGATCCAGCACAGCCAGGCAGGAAACCATACGGTTGGGGTCCGGGTGCAGGAACAGGTCCCGGCAGCAATCTTTGGTGCAGCCAATATGGGGCGAGCCCCCATCCTGAACATTTCCCAGTACGACAAGAACAGGGCCTGTGGAGGCCTGTTTCTGGGCAAAGGTGCTCTGGCTAAGGATCCAGATAAAAAGTAAAATGGCGGGTGTTTTCATGGAGCAATGTTTTAAATGCCTGGCCTGTTCAAAAGCAGACAGGACAAAGTACTGCAAAATTTTTTATCCGCTGTCTGTTCCGGGGTTTAAAAAATGCCTGGCGAAAGGTTAATGAACCTTGCAAAAAGGTTAAATTCAGTTAACTTGTACTGCAAAGCCTTGTGTATCATGTAACTTTGCCCGATATGAATAAACTGGTTAAACGGATTTGGTGGATTGTGCTTCCAACAGCCCTGGCGGTTCTGGCTTTCCAGCTCTATTGGTTGCGTACCAATTACATAGAGCAGCGGGACAGTTTTGAGCAGGTGGCTGCTGACGCCCTTCAGAAAGCCTATGACCAGTCGGTGATGGAAAGTTTGGAGAAAATGGGCCAGCAAAAAGCAGAACGTCTTAAAAAGAAACCTAAAAAGCTTGTACAAACCACCACCAGTAAAATCACCCTGCTTCCTGCGGGGCAGGTATCTGATCAAAAGATCGATTCTATCGCCAGCAGTATTGTCCAGGGCTTGGCAGGTGCAAAAAAAACAAATAAAACAGGGATTGAAAATACGACGATTACCCTTTCCCAAAAATGGTCAGATAAGCCCGACAGTGTGGTGAACCAGGAAATTAACCCCAGGAGTGCCAACCTGGATTTTAATCACTTTTTGGCGGGTATATTAAGTGCCGCGCAGATCACTGAAATTGATACCCTGCTGATCCGAAAAAGCCTGCTAAAGGAGCTGAAAATAAGACATATTTTATTGCCTTTTTCACTAAAGCTCCTTGCTAAGGATACGGTTTTTAAAGATAAAGATGCGGGCCTGGTGTATAAAAATATAACGACCCCTAAAAAGAAAATGACTTTACTGCTTCGTTTCGAAAAGGTAGGTCCTATGCTTTTTCTGAAAATCCTGTGGCCGGTGGTGCTGTCCTTTTTATTGGTTTTACTCATAACAGGTTGCATCTGGCTGCTTTGGCGGATTATTGTCCGGCAAAAAAAACTGGAAGTGATGAAAAATGATTTCATCAGCAACATTTCCCATGAGCTAAAAACCCCGCTTTCTATATTAAGCGCCACCAACGAGGCTTTGCTGAAATTTGGGGGGATCCAGGACCGGGAAAAAACAGAACGTTATTTGCTGCTGGAACAGGCAGAATTACGTAAACTGCAGGGCCTGGTGGAGAACATTATGACCTTAACCCGCATGGAGCACCGGGAAGATGAACTGATTGGCAGGCAGGAGAAAACGGATGTTAAAGCCTTACTGGATCAGGTGTTGTCGCGTTTTAGTGAGCTGTCCGGGCTGGAGTTGCATACCCGGTTTTTGGTCGAAAATGCGCATTTGAATACCTATCCTGCTGGCTTAAAAATCATTTTGTCGAACCTGATTGACAATGCCATTAAATATACCCCAGGAATACAAAAAGAGGTGTTTATCCAAATAGAAGAAAGAACGGGAGACTTTGTGTTTTCAGTTCGCGACCAGGGGATCGGTATCGATAAAGCGTATTTGCCTTTTATTTTTGATAAATTTTACCGGGTGCCGCAGGGCAATGTACACGAGGTAAAAGGCTATGGGCTGGGCCTGAGTTATGTAAAAACCATTGTCGGGAAACTAGGGGGCGATATTCAGGCCGAAAGTACAGTGAACAGGGGAACAACATTTACTTTTCAATTGAAAAAATCATGAGCCAGAACATACGTTTATTGTTGGTAGAAGATGAAGAAATTCTTGCTGCTGTGGTGAAGGAAACCCTGGAGACCAGTGGTTTTGAAGTGACACTTGCCTCAAACGGAGTCGAAGGCTGGAACATGTACCAGTCTGTAAAGCCAGACCTTTGCATTATTGATGTGATGATGCCTAAAAAGGACGGTTTGAGCCTGGTTACAGAGATCAGGGCGGTAGACCAGGGAATTCCCCTTATTTTACTCACGGCCAAAAGCGAAAAGCTCGATGTGCTGAAAGGTTTTCAGGCGGGTGCCGATGATTATATGAAAAAACCTTTCAGTATAGAGGAATTGATTTTTCGCATCCATGCCATTCTTAAAAGGACCATGTTCAGCGCCAAACCCCTGGTGGCCGAATGCATACGCATTGGGTCTTATACCTTTGATTACAACCGCCTGGAACTGCGGCATGAAAATGAACTGAAAAAATTATCCCAAAGGGAGGCCGATATTTTGAAAATGCTGGTGGACCATGCCAATGACATCACCTCCAGAAAAGAAATCCTGATGGATTTATGGGGGGACGATAGTTTTTTCAATACCCGTAATATGGATGTATACATCAGCCGTCTGCGCAAGTATCTCCGTCATGACCAGGAAGTACAGATTGTTAATGTCCGTAGCCGCGGCCTGAAGCTTTTGCTTTAAGGCCTGAAAATATCAAGGTTGTTTAACCCGATATCAAGGTACGTTAACCCGCTTTAAATCAGTGGCTCCATACTTTTGGGGCATGGTTAGGTTTCATTTTTTTGCAATCCTGTTTACAGGTTTAACAGCCATCCCGGGGATGGCTGATGCGCAGCAACAGCTGAAAAGCAAAATGATCGATGGCAGTACGGGCAAGTCACTTGCAGGCGTTACGGTTAAAGTATACAGCAATACAGATACCCTTAAGGCCCTTCATACGGTCGTGAGCGATCAGCAGGGCCTGCTGGTTTTGGATGGGGTCTCCAAAGGAGATTTTTTACTGAAAGCAAATCTTTTGGGCTATAAAGCATTCAAGCTGTATTTCAGTCAGCCTGCGGGTCAGTTTGGTCCATTGCCCGCATCCATTTCCCTATACAGCGAAAGCACACAATTAAAAGAAGTCGCTATTGTGAAAGAGGTTCCGCCCATTCGCATGAAAGGGGATACCATAGAATACAACGCCGATAAATTTAAGACCAAGGAAAATGCAGTGGTGGAAGACCTGCTGAGAAAACTCCCGGGCGTAAATGTTGAGCGCGATGGCAGTATTAAGGCCCAGGGTGAACAGGTGCAGCGGGTATTGGTAGACGGCAAAGAGTTTTTTGGCTCGGACCCTTCCATTGCCACCAGAAACCTTCCGGCCGATATGATCGATAAGGTCCAGATCCTGGATAAAAAAAGTGACCTGTCGGAGTTTACGGGAGTAGCAGATGGGAACCAGGTGAAAACCATTAACCTGGTGACCAAAAAGAACCGCAAAAGAGGGTATTTTGGAAATGCGAGTGCCGGTGCCGGCACTTCAGGAACTTATGAAGGCGGAATAAATGCCAACAGCTTTGTGGGGGACATGCAACTCTCTACGCTGCTGAAAGGCAATAATGTCAATAAATCGGGTTTTAGTGCAACTGAACTGATCCGTTTGCTTTCACAAGACAAGGATATGTTCAATAACCTGCCCCCATCGGCTTTATCTGAACTCATGCGCATGAAAGGGGTGACCATGCAGGGAAGTCCGGATGCCCTGGCGGAAATTGCCAGGCCGGTTGGCCTTACCGATACTAAATTTGGTGGCCTTAATTTTAACAACGACTGGGGGAAGGACATTCAGTTTCGCAGCAGTTATTTTTTTAACAATAACCAAACCAGCAATGATTTTGATTATGCCCGCCAGTACCTGCTGCAAAATAATGCTTATAATTATAACCAGATGGGGTCGGTCAGCGACCGCAACACCAACCACCGGATAGACCTGAGCGGGGATATAAAACTGGGGGAAATGACTTCCCTAAAAGTTACCCCGCACCTGAACTTTAGCCAGACAGAAAGTAACAATTCCCGTAATTTCCGTTCCACCAGCCCCGACGGGACGAAATTACTAAACCAGGGCAGCCAGACCAGCAGTAATGATGGCCGGCACAGTTTATTGAACAGCGGAATCCTGTTGCGCCAGCGCTTTAGCAAAAAAGGACGTACACTGGCAGTCAACCTGAGCCCGGAATTGTATCAGAACAAAAACTTACTGTACAACCAGAGCAACAGTATTTATAACGACCCCGTTCTGGGCAGCAGGACAGAAAACATCGATCAGCAGACGGCCAACCACTCGGATGTCTACAGTCTGAATACCAATGTATTGTTTACCGAACCTTTATTTAAAAGCAACAGTCTGCAAATTGGCAACCAGTTGTATTACAGTCATGGGACCTATGACCGCCTGGTGAACAATAAAGATGCAGCCGGCCGTTATGGCAACCTCGATTTTGACCTGAGCGATGTGTTTAGTTCACGAAGGTTGCAATATACCGCCAAACTTTCCCTGGCGGGCAATTATAAAAACTTTTTATATACCATTGGGCTGGGCTGGCAGCAAAACAACATCCGCGGCAATTCATCCATGAAAAACTACCTGGTACAGGGGCATTACAATGATCTTTTGCCCGATGCTTATGCCGAACTCAAGACCAGTAAAACGGACAAACTGATTTTCAGGTACAATGCGGCTGCAACAGCACCCACTATTAGCAATTTGCAGCCCCTTACCGATAATACAGATCCCGTCTATACCCGCAGGGGCAATAGCGGGCTGCAGCAAAAGAAAAGCCAGCAGTTGTCCCTTTCCTTTAATCATTTCAACACCGGCAGCGGTAACAACCTTTATGCCCGGGCTGGTTTTACCAGACTGGACCGGGATATTGCCGACAGCATCACCACAGACCTGAACTCGGGTAAACAACTGATCATTCCGGTCAATGTAAAAGGCAATTACCAGGCTTCTGTTTCGGCCGGGCAAAGTATAAAAGTAGACGGGAACGGTTCTTCTTTGTCCGCGGATGTGAATTTTGCTTATACCCGAAGTGTGGTGTTTAACAATGGTTTGGCCAATGAAAATAAGGTGCTTTCGCTCACACCGGGTTTTAATTTTAACTATTACCTGGGTTCCAGCATCAGCCTGACAGCCAGGGGCAGCGCAGCCTGGAATGTGCGCCGTTTTACCGGGGCTTCTGCATTGCCTGAAAAGAACTGGCTGTTGATGTACAGCCTGGAAGGGACCATTTTATTGCCTTATAAATTTACCCTGGAACCGACCATTGATGCCTTCAGCACCCTGGGCATGGCCAGTGGTTTCAACAATAATATTGTCCTGCTCAATACCGCCATCAGCCGCCCGCTTGGCAAACATTTTACCCTGCAGGCCCAGGCTAAAGATTTACTCAATAAAAACCAGAGCCTAAACCGGATTACCGGTAATGGTTATATCGAGGACAGAAAAAACAATACCCTGGGTAAATATTACCTGTTTAGCCTGATTTACAAATTCAGACATTTTCCAAAAGCAAAAGCATAAATAAATGATAAATAAAACAGATATGACAAGAACAATGTTGTTGCTGGTGCTGATCAGCAGTTCGGTGACTTATGGTAAGGCACAGGACAAAAATCAGGGAAAAATAGAATATGAAGTCATCCAGAACCTGCATGCGGCCTTAAAACCCGATCAACAGCAGTTTAAAGAAATGATCCCGGAAACGGTCACAGATAATGCCGAAATTTACTTCAACGGGACCAAAGCGAAACTGGTCGCAAAAAAGAAAGATCATTCTTCTGAGGAAGATGGGGTGAAATTAAAAGTCCAAAGCGACCAGGACAATGTGCTGGCCACCTATATGGATGTGAATAAAACCTATAAACTGACCGACCTGGGCGGCGGCAAGAAAGAGTTGCAGTTACAAACACATGATTTTAAAGGAAAAGGGCTTGGAAAAGCTGGCAGCCGGACCCGCAACATTCTGGGGCTGACCTGCAGGGAGGTGATTATGGATGGACCCGGGAGTAAAATGGTCCTCTGGATTGCCGATGATTTGCCTTTTACCGGCGGCCCGATGGGTATTCCGAGCGATAAGGGCGCCATACTGGGGATAGAGAGTAAAGTATTGAAAATTACCGCAACAGCCATCAATTATGTTCCGGTCCCGGTGGCCGAGGTGAGTATTCCGGCCGGAGTGGAGGTGAAAGAGAAAAAAGACAAATAGCTATTCCATGCCTATGGTTAAAACAGGAGAGGACCGGATTTGAATTTTATTGATCCGGTTCTTCTTTTTTCTGGTCTTTTTCGTTTTTAAACAGCAGGCTGTATTTTTTTAATTTTTCCTGCAGATAGCTTCTTTTTTTTCCGCTTTGCCAAAAGGGGCTTTCTTGTTCTGCTTCTTCACCGAAAATTTTGGGTACGGCAATTTGTTGGGCCGTATAAATACCCGAATGTCCGCTAAAAAAATAGGCGGTAAAACAGGCGACTGCAAAAAGCAGGGCATGTTCTCCCCCAAAAAGTTCTACACCCATAAAGGTACAGGCCAGTGGGGTATTGGTTGAACCCGAAAACACCGCAATAAAGCCAAGTGCGGCAAAGAGGCTTACCGGCGCATCCATCCACACAGAAAGCGTATTGCCCAGGGTCGCCCCAATATAAAACAAAGGGGTCACTTCGCCACCTTTAAAACCGGTGCCCAGGGTTAGGGTCGTATACAGGGTTTTCCAGAGCCAGCTCCAGGGATCTGCTCCCCCGGCATGAAAGGCCGAGGGCAGGGTAACTGCACCAGGGTATTCTGCATCAATGCCAAGGCTCAGGTAATCGGGTTTTCCGTTGACAAAGGTCAATCCGATCAGGAGCAGTCCACCAAAAATAGGGATTATCCATTTGGATTTAAACAGTTTAAGGCAGGTGTTTTTAATGGCGTGGGCCATTCCCGAAAAGAGGTAACTGGCCAGTCCAAATGCTGCAGAGGCCAGAATTACTTTTCCAAGGAGCAAAATGTCCATATGTAAAAAACGGCCCAGACCATACGTAACTTGTGGCAGGGGGTCAATATGATAATGGGTATGGCTAACCTGCCAGGCGGCTACGGTGAGGTCACCGATCACTGCTGCAATCAGGGCCGGAACCAGGGCATCGTACTTGATGCGGCCTACGGCAAGCACTTCCATGGCAAATATAGCCCCTGTTACCGGTGTGCCAAATACAGCGCCAAAACCAGCGGCCACACCTGCAATTAGTATAATGCGCAGGTCGGGCCCCTTTAAACCAAACCAGTTTCCAAACATAGCGGCTATACTTCCGCCAATTTGTACCGCCGTACCTTCCCGGCCGGCCGAGCCTCCAAACAAATGGGTCATAACCGTGGTCAGCAGAATAATAGGGGCCATTCTTTTGGGCACGGCGCCACCTTCCTGATGGATTTGTTCCAGGATCAGGTTATTGCCTTTTTCGGAGGATTTCCCTACAGACTGGTAAATAAAATGAATGGCAAGGCCCGCCAGCGGCAACAGGTACAATAACCACTTGTGCTGAAAACGAAAGTGAATGGCCCCGTTTAACAGCCACAGGAAAAGGGCTACAATACTGCCGGTCAAAATGGCAACAGGCAACACCAGCAGGGTCCAGCGGCATAAATGTTTCAGGATGCGGAGGTGTTCTTTGAAGGAAAACGAATTCTGGTCTTTCATAACTACAATAATTTTAATGCCGGCAGGATTTTGTTCTGCCGGGGAGGTTATTGTAGGCGCCATCAGCAAATGCGGTTTTTAAAAGGAAGACACCATTTCCTGAGCCGAATATAAGGAATAATTTTTTTGTTTCAACCGGGAGATTAAAATTTGCTTTTTCAAACCGGCCTGTTTTTAGGGAAAAATAGTTTTCTCAAATTGTTCGTTTTTGCGCGGTTTCTGTCCGTTTTTGAACGATTGTTTTTATAAAACCCTGTTTTATGCACCAAAAAAGAATATTTTTATACTGGCATATCCTTGGCAGGGATAAACAAAAATGTACAGATATGTTTCGTCTTAACCTGAAAATCGTTTTAAGAAACCTTTGGAAAAATAAAGGTTATACGCTGATCAATGTGTTTGGATTGTCGGTGGGAATGGCCAGTTGTATCCTGATTTTTATGTTCATCAGGTATCAGCTGAATTTTGACAAAGGTTATAAGAATGACGACCGGATTTACAGGTTTGTAACCGACTGGACCTATAATAGTTATCAGGATTATAGCCAGGGGGTCCCTGTTCCATTACCTGCGGCCGTGAGAAATGAATTTACCGGACTGGATAAAGTTGCGGGCATTGTAAGGGCTGGGGGCCTTATTTTGATAAAGGATACAAATGGGGTAAACCGGATCAAGACCTATCAGAATGTGTACTTTACCGAACCTGGTTTTTTTGATATTTTTAAGATCAGCTGGCTTTCGGGAAATCCTGAAAAAGACTTGTCGGGGCCTGGCACGGTAGCTTTATCGGAAAGCACAGCAAAGAAATTTTTCGGCGGCACCCAGCAGGCCATGGGAAAAAGTATGCAGTATGGCGGCAAAATGGCCTTAAAGGTCATTGGGGTATTCAAAGACCAGCCCCTGCAAAGCAGCTTTCCCCTGGAAGTGGTCATCAGTTTTCAGAGTTATGCACATAAAGACAATAAGGAATGGGATGCGGTTTCCTCCAGCATGCAGTGTTACGTATTGTTTAGTGAGGCCCTAAAACCAGAAGATTTTAAGGGACAATTGGACCGCTTTAATGATAAATATTACAGGCAGCAACACTTGCCGGGTAACCAGCGCAATGCTTTTCAGGCTTTAAAAGACATACATTTCAATACACGCTACGGAAATTTTGCAGAATTTTCCATGACCAAAAAGGAAATTTATGTGCTGGGGCTCATTGGGTTGTTCCTGATCCTGACCGCATGTATTAATTTTATCAATCTGGCCACCGCGCAGGCCATTAACCGCTCTAAAGAAGTTGGAGTCCGTAAAGTTATGGGCAGTAAACGCCAGCAGCTGATTGGTTATTTTTTAACCGAGACCATGGCCATTACCATTTGTTCGTTGCTTTTTGCCGGTATGATGGCAGAACTGGCCCTTCCTTATTTGCAGAATCTTTTGGGGATCAGGCTTGGAGAGGATTTGTTTACAGCACCGGCAGCTTTATTGTTTATGGTTTTACTGGCGCTTTTTGTCGGTTTTATGGCTGGCTTTTACCCCGCCCTGGTGATGTCTGGTTTTAGTCCGGCACTGGCCATTAAAAATAAGGTTGTGGTGAATAAAAGCGGCCTGAGTTTAAGAAAAGTATTGGTGGTGTTTCAATTTTCCATGACCATTATTTTGCTGATCTGTACGCTGGTGGTCATGAAACAGATGGATTATGTGCGAAAAAGGCCCCTGGGTTTTAATTCTGATGCTGTGGTGATGGTCAATGTTCCCTCGGGTGGAGGGTACGAGGGAAAACATGCCAGTTTTAAAGAAAGGTTGTCCAGGATTGCAGGGGTGAATGGGTTAAGCTTTTGCAGCACCCCGCCTTTGTCGGGGGATATGAATACAACGGCGTTTAAACTCAATGGTTTGGAGAACAAAGATTTTGAGGTCAGGATTTCCCGCGTCGATGAAAATTACTTTAAGCTCTTTGACCTGAAAATCATAACCGGAAAGGTATTTGCAAAAAGCGACAGCCTGAATGGTTATGTGGTGAACGAGACTTTTCTGAAAAAGATTTATATCGATGACCCGCAGAAGGCCCTGGGCAAGATCGTGGAGCAGAATGGTCATGCGGCACCCATTGTAGGGGTGGTGAAGGATTTTAATGATTTGTCCCTTCAGGAAAACATTTCCCCCATGATCCTTTGTAATGGTAAAGATTTCTATTATACGATTGCAGTTAAACTCGACAGTAAACAAATTCTTCCTGCAATGAAAGAAATAGAGACTTTGTGGAACAATACCTTTCCGGACGATGTGTATTATTCCTGGTTTGTAAACGATGGTTTTGCCAGATATTACAAAAGTGAACGTTTAATGGGCACCATGTTCCGGTTGTCTGCCACCCTGGTGATCTGTATTTCTTTTATCGGCTTGTTTGGCCTGATTTCTTTTGTGGCCACGCAACGGACCAGGGAAGTGGCCATCCGTAAAGTACTGGGTGCCTCTACTTATCAGGTCATGCGCCTGCTCAACAGCGCTTTTTTGCTGATGGTGTTTATGGCCAACCTGCTGGCCTGGCCATTGGCTTATATTTTTGTCTCCAGGTGGCTGTCGGGATTTGCGTATCATATAGAACTGAGCGTATGGCCTTTTGTGTTTGCCATGTTGCTTTCTATGCTGATCACCCTGATTACGGTAAGCATCCGTTCTTACCGGGCTGCAATAGCAAATACAGTCGATGCCCTTAAATATGAATAACTTTAAGGGAGCAGCAGTTCGATGACATTTTTTAGCGCCGGATTGCGGTTGGACTCTTTCCAGATGGCATAGAGTTCTGTGGTCTGGGGAATGTTTTTCAGTTCAATGAATTTTACGTTGAGATTGTAGCCATATTGCAGGGAGGTGGGTACTATGGCGACGCCAAGACCCTCTTCCACCAGTTTAAAGATTGTTAAGGCATTGACCGATTTGTGAAACACTTTAGGGCGGAAACCATGGTCTTCGCAAATGCTCATGATCAGGTCATGGTAAAAAGGGCTGTCTTCGCTGGAAAAGAAAATAAAAGCTTCCTGGCTCAGCTCGCGTACGCTGGTGAAATTCAGGGGACTGACCGGATGCTCTTTGGGCAGCACGACAGAAAAACTATCCTGGTGCACCAGCTGTTTGCTGACCCCTTCGGGAAAGCGCTGTACCCTTACAAAACCCAGGTCCAGTTTGTCGCGTTCGAGCAGGTCGATTTGCATTTTGTTGGGCATTTCTTCCAAAATGGTCCGGATGCCCGGATATTCCTTGTTCAACCTGAAAACCAGTTCTGGGATGACTTTTTGGGCAGCTGAACCCAGAAAGGCAATGCGCAGTTCGGTTTCTTTACCCTGGCTGATGTTGTCCAGCTGCTCTTTGATGTTGTCCAGGTGGTTAAAAATAAAGTCTACTTCTTTTTTCAGGTAAATTCCGGCTGCAGTGAGTTCTACCTTTTTTTTGCTGCGGTCAAACAGGCTCACTTTAAAGATTTCTTCCATTTGCCGGATCTGGCGGCTCAGCCCGGGCTGCGAAATAAACAGCAGTTCGGCGGCCCTTCGAAACTTCAGTTCCTGGGCCAGTACCTGGAAATATTTCAAATGCCGCAGCTCTATCTGATAACCCATGGTTATTAATTGATGATGTAATTGGTATTTATAGGTATCAAATATAGAGATTATATTTGTCTAAACCATTTAGTTATATGAGCGTTAAAGAGATATTTAATTACGGGTCGGACTTTCTTACCGCCGGTAAAGCATTGGCCATCAGTAAAGGAAGCTTAAAAGGGGTGTTGAGTGAAGACTGCCGGATCAATGTGCGCAAAAGCAGCGAAACCGTGGCAAAAATTGCCCTTTCAAATAAAGTTGTTTATGGAGTAAACACAGGCTTTGGTCCTTTGTGTACCACCATGATTTCTGCAGAAGATACCAAAAAACTTCAGGAGAATATTTTAAAAAGCCATGCCGTAGGTATCGGGGAACCGATAGCTGAAGAGATTTCCCGCCTGATGCTGGTGCTGAAACTTCAGGCCCTGGCCAAAGGTTATTCGGGCATACAGGAAATAACCCTGGACCGTATGATCTGGCACCTGGAAACAGGCGCTATTCCGGTGGTGCCCAAACAAGGTTCTGTAGGGGCTTCGGGAGACCTGGCACCTTTGTCGCATTTGTTTCTGCCCCTGATTGGACTTGGAAAAGTGCATTATAAGGGGAAGGTGATCCCGGCAGCAGAACTGCTGCAGGAACATGGGCTGCAGCCCATCCCGCTGGCTGCAAAAGAAGGCCTGGCCTTAATCAACGGGACGCAGTTTATTGCTGCCCATGCGGTAAAAGTGATAGAACGTTTTCATAACCTGCTCAGCACGGCCGATATTACCGCTGCCATGATGATTGAAGGCCTGATGGGTTCTGTAAAACCTTTTCATGCGCAACTGCACGAGCTCAGGGCTTATAAAGGAAATCAGCATGTGGCACATAATGTCCGTCATTTGCTGGAAAACTCTGAAATTGTAAGTTCCCATTCGGATTGCGCAAAAGTACAGGATCCTTATTCGCTGCGCTGTGTACCGCAGGTACATGGGGCTTCCCGCAATGCCTGGTTGCACCTGAAAGAAATGCTGGAAGTAGAAATCAACTCTGTGACAGATAATCCGGTGATTTTTAGTGAAGAGCTGACCATCAGCGGTGGTAATTTCCATGGACAGCCTATGGCCATGCCATTGGACTATGCCTGTCTGGCTGCTTCAGAGATTGGTAACATTTCCGACCGGAGAATTTATCTTTCCCTGGAAGGCAATACGCCGGGGGTCCCAAAATTGCTCATGAAAGAGACGGGTTTAAATTCTGGTTTTATGATCCTTCAATATACCTCTGCTGCATTGGCGAGTGAAAATAAAGGGCTTTGTTTTCCGGCAAGTGCCGACAGCATTCCGACTTCACTGGGACAGGAAGACCACGTGAGCATGGGTTCCATTAGTGGACGTAAAGCCCTGCAGGTGATTGAAAATGTAGAAAAAATTCTGGGTATAGAACTTTTTTGCGCGGCCCAGGCCATGGATTACCATGCCCCTTTAAAATCTGGAAAGATCATTACAGCGGTACATGATTTTGTAAGGTCAAAAGTGGCCCATCTGGAGCAGGACCAGATCATGTATGACCTGATGGAAGAAACCATAGAAATGGTGAAACAAGGCAGCATCCTGAAAATTGCAAAAGAAGTAGCTGCCCGTGAAAATATTGCTTTTGGTACCGGAGACGATTTTGAAAAATTCTAGCTTATGAAAAGTGAATTCTGTTTAATTGGCCCTATTACCCAACTGGTCAGCCTTTCGGGCTTACCTGAGCGCGGACCGGTCAAGGATGAAGAGATACAACCTTTAGCGCAGGCCGGACTGTTGCTAAAGGGAAATAAAATTTATAAAACTGGTGTTTATCAGGAGCTGAAAAAACAGGCAGAAGCTGTAGGTGCAGCCCTGGTCGAGCTGGACCAGGACTATGTCTGTCTGCCGGGTTTTGTAGATGCACATACACACATTTGTTTTGGGGGCTCCCGGGCAAATGATTATGCCATGCGCAATTCTGGCAAAACTTATCTGGAAATTTCTGAAGCCGGGGGCGGGATCTGGGATACGGTACAGCAAACACGCAAGGCAAGTGCCCATGAACTGGAAGTTTTAACCCTGGCAAGGGCCAGCAGGCATTTGTCGGAAGGGGTGACCACCATAGAAGTGAAAAGCGGTTACGGGCTGAGCACGCAGGAAGAATTGAAAATGTTAAGGGTCATCCAGGCGGTAAACAGCCAGACGCCTGCGGATCTGGTGGCGACCTGTCTGGCGGCGCACACCTTGCCAAGGGACATTAGCGGAAATCATGCTGCTTATTTACAGGAAATGGCAGCGCAGCTGTTGCCGGTGATCCTGGAAGAAAAACTGAGCCGGCGGGTGGATGCCTTTGTGGAAAAAGGTGCTTTTTCAGCGGAAGACATTAGCCCTTATTTTAAAAAGGCGCAGGAAATGGGCTTTGACATTACCGTGCATGCCGATCAGTTTAGCAGTGCGGGCAGTGCAGTGGCTGTGGCATTCGGTGCATTGAGCGCCGACCATCTGGAAGCCAGCACCCAGCAGGACATTGACCGGCTGGCGCAAAGCAAGGTCATTGCGGTGGCTTTACCGGGCGCCTCTATAGGTTTGGGCTGCGGTTTTACCCCGGCCAGGAAAATGTTGGATGCAGGTTTAAGCCTGGCCATTGCCAGCGACTGGAACCCTGGCTCTGCGCCAATGGGCGACCTGCTTGCCCAGGCAGCCATATTGGGCACTTTTGAAAAGCTTTCCAATGCCGAAGTCCTGTCGGGAATTACTTTCCGGGCGGCACAGGCCCTGAATTTACATGACCGGGGCAAACTGGAAGAAGGCTTTCTGGCCGATTTTGTTTTGTTTGCGGCAAAAGATTATAAAGAGATTTTATACCAGCAGGGAAAGCTTAAACCTGCAAAGGTTTTTAAAGGCGGTGTTTTATTTAAAGGGTAAAAAGACAAGCAATATGAATTTTAAGGAACAGATTTTACAGGGGATACCTGCAGTGTTACCGGCAAAAAAAGCCTGGGATGCGCAGGTGAACCACGCACCTGTAAGGAAGGATATTTTAAGTCCGGAAGAGAAAAAATTAAGCTTACGTAATGCCTTAAGGTATTTTCCGGAAGAATGGCACCAGGAACTGGCCGCAGAATTTTTAGAAGAACTGCAGCAGTACGGGCGCATTTATATGTACCGGTTCAGACCGGATTACCAGATGTATGCCCGGCCGGTAGGGGATTATCCTTATCAGAGCCTTCATGCCGCCTGCATTATGCTCATGATCCAGAACAACCTGGACCCGGCCATTGCGCAGCATCCGCATGAACTGATTACCTATGGTGGAAACGGTGGGGTTTTTCAAAACTGGGCGCAGTACCTGCTGACCATGCAGTACCTGGCAAAAATGACAGATGAGCAAACGCTCAACATGTACAGCGGTCATCCTCAGGGTTTGTTCCCTTCTTCTGCGGCTGCACCAAGGGTTGTGGTGACCAATGGGATGATGATCCCGAATTATTCTTCGCCCGATGACCTGGAAAAATTCAGCGCCCTGGGCGTGACCCAGTATGGACAAATGACGGCTGGATCCTATATGTATATCGGTCCGCAGGGGATTGTACATGGAACAGCCATTACCCTGATGAATGCTTTTCGTAAAAAACTTCATAAAGGAGAAAGCCCTGCCGGAAAGATTTTTCTGACCGCCGGTTTGGGTGGCATGAGCGGTGCGCAGACCAAGGCGGGTAACATTAGCGGTTGTATTACGGTATGTGCGGAGATCAACCCTAAAGCAGCACATAAAAGAAAGCAGCAGGGCTGGGTAGATGAATTGTTGGAGGATATGGACGCTTTGCTGGAAAGGGTAAAAAAAGCACAGCAAGAGCAGGAAGTGGTTTCCCTGGCCTATATTGGCAATGTGGTGGATGTCTGGGAACGTTTTGACCAGGAGAACATTTTTGTACAGATTGGATCAGACCAGACTTCATTGCACAATCCATGGTCGGGCGGTTATTATCCGGTCGGTCTGAGCTATGAGCAGGCGGGGGAAATGATGGCCAGGGACCCGGAATTGTTTAAAGAAAAGGTACAGGCTTCTTTGAAAAGACAGGCTGCAGCCATTCACAGGCACAGTTTAAAAGGGACTTACTTTTTTGATTACGGGAATGCTTTTCTACTGGAATGCAGCAGGGCAGGGGCCGATGTGATGGCTGCCGACGGAAAGAAATTCAGGTATCCGTCTTATGTACAGGATATTCTGGGCCCCATGTGTTTTGACTATGGTTTCGGGCCTTTCCGCTGGGTATGTACCTCTGGAAAAGCAGAAGACCTGCAGACCACTGACCGGATTGCAAAACAGGTGATGGAAGAGATTAAGGCCACTGCGCCCCAGGAGATCCAGCAGCAGTTGCAGGACAACCTAGTCTGGATCAGGGAAGCCGAAGTAAACAAACTGGTGGTGGGGTCCCAGGCCAGAATTTTATATGCAGATGCAGAAGGCCGTGCAAAAATTGCCATGAAGTTTAATGAGGCAGTGGAGTCTGGTTTGTTGTCTGCCCCGGTAGTACTGGGCCGTGACCATCACGATGTGAGCGGAACGGATTCCCCGTTCAGGGAAACCAGCAATATTTATGATGGCAGTAGTTTTACCGCAGACATGGCCATTCACAATGTGATCGGTGACAGTTTCCGCGGTGCGAGCTGGGTATCCATTCATAACGGTGGTGGTGTTGGCTGGGGCGAGGTGATCAACGGGGGCTTTGGACTGGTGCTGGACGGAACCCAAAGTGCTTTGTCCAAACTGAAAAATATGCTCTTTTTTGATGTCAACAACGGGGTGGCCCGCAGAAGCTGGGCCCGAAATAAGGAAGCCCGTTTTGCCATTGAAAGGGAAATGGAAAGAAGCCCCTCCTTAAAGGTGACTTTACCCTATTTGGTCAATGATGATTTACTGGACCGGCTGATTTAAAGCCGGGTGTAAGTTTAGCAATAGGAATGCGGATGGGGACATCCGCATTTTTTGTTTGATGACCAGGTAACCCTAAATGGTTTATATTTATTTGTAATTATTCTAAATAAGACTTACTTTCGCAGCAAAACACCATCAATCAAGGGGTAACAAAATCAAATTATAATGCTAAAACTTTTACTTTGTTTAAAAACTTTCAGACTTTACATTTTTTTATTTGCGTTTTTTGGCTTTCAGGCGGTAATGGCCCAAACAGGGAGTATTAAGGGAAAGATCAGGTCAAATGATGGCTCCCTGCTTTCTTCAGTTACAGTTTCATTGGTGGAAAGCGGAAGTAAAGTGTTGAGCACTGCACAAGGTACCTATGAAATAACTGGTATTAAAAGTGGTACTTATAAAGTAACTGCGAAATTCGTGGGTATGAATGTGCAGACCCAGACGGTTAAGGTGAGGGAAGGAGAGGCGTCTATCGCAGATTTTATATTAACCGATCTGGATAATATGCTCGATGGGGTAGAGATATCATCAAGTTACAGGCGGTTTGGTAAAAAAGAATCTGATCAGGTGGCAAAGTTACCACTCAAAAATCTGGAAAACCCGCAGGTATACCATATTGTGCCAAAAGAAATCCTTCAGGAACAGGTTATTGTGACTTATAATGATGTGCTGAAAAATGTTACAGGTGTTAGTCAGGGTTTGGTCAATGGGAGCAATTCATTTTATATGAGGGGTTTTGAAAACAGGAGTTTGCTTAGGAACGGAATTCAGGACAATAAGGATAACAGCATTGAGGTCGCCAATATTGAAAGCATTGAGGTACTCAAGGGGCCTTCGGCCACCTTATTTGGCAATAGTTTGACTTCATTTGGTGGTTTGATTAACAGGGTGACCAAAAAGCCGTTTGATCTCTTTAAAGGAGAAATTTCTTATACGATTGGTGGATATGATTTAAATAGAATTACAGCGGATGTGAATACACCATTGAATAAAGAAAAAGGATTATTATTAAGGACCAATGTTGCTTATTATGATGAAGGTAGTTATATGGATGCCGGTTTTACCAAGAGATTATTTATTGCACCCTCCCTGCTTTACCAGGTAAATGACCGTTTATCGATCTCATTTGATGCCGAAATTTATCAGCAAAGGGCAAATGATTTTCACCGGTTGTTTCCTGAAAATTCTTTTACCAAAACCAATACTGAAAGTTTGGACTTAAACTGGAGACGTTATTATCACGGTGATGACCTGACCGAGTCGAAACCTTCGGTGAGTTTGTTTACAGAATTGAATTATAAAATATCGGATTTCTGGAAGTCACAGACGGTTTTATCTCAGACCAAGTACTCAAATACGGGTTACCGGGTTTGGAATATGATCAATAAAGACTCTGTAAACAGAAGTGTGAGATACAGCAATTCAAATTACAATACCATTGAGGTTCAACAAAATTTTACTGGTGATTTTAAGATTGCCGGACATAGAAACCGGTTGGTGATTGGACTGGATTATTATACCAGCCGTTCTAATGAAAATTTGATGTTTGCTACCCCATTTGATCAGTTTAAACTCAGGGGTAATGATCCGAAATACGTGATGATTAGTAAACAGGCTGTTGATGCATTTTTTGCCACAGTAAGTCCCGTTAGAAATATCGCCTCTCAGAGTACATACAGTGCTTATTTTTCGGATGTATTTAACATCACACCAGATTTTATGGCTATGGCAAGCCTAAGGGTTGACCATTTCAGATCGGGTGGATCGTATGATGTTGCGGCAGATACGACCACTGGAAAATATGATCAGACCAAATTATCTCCGAAATTAGGACTGGTTTATCAGCTTATTCCTGAAAAGGTATCCTTATTTGGGAATTATATGAACGGATTTGCTAATAATGCGCCTGTAATACAACCAGATGGAGTAAGAAATGCTTTTAAACCCAGCAATGCAAACCAGTGGGAACTGGGTTTTAAAATTAACCTGTTGGAGGGTAAACTGAATTCAACCTTCAGTTATTATGACATCAAGGTCAATGATA
This sequence comes from Pedobacter nutrimenti, assembly GCF_003208655.1. GTDB lineage: Bacteria > Bacteroidota > Bacteroidia > Sphingobacteriales > Sphingobacteriaceae > Pedobacter > Pedobacter nutrimenti. The sequence continues at coordinate 443,919 of NZ_QKLU01000003.1, forward strand.
TGGTACGTCTTGATCCCATGCGTGCTGGATTTAGCATCCAGGATGGCGGACAAATGAGTAGGGGTTTTGAATCTGAGCTGATTGCTAATTTTGCGAAAGGCTTCAATGTGATTGCAGGTTATGCTCATAACAACGCTTATACGATAAACACAGATGCAGATATTGATGGATTGAGACAATGGACAGGACCAGCAGACATTGCTAATTTATGGGTCAACTATGCCTTTCAGGACAAATTGCTGAAAGGTGTATCACTGGGAATCGGAGGAAATTACAACAGCAAAAATTACATCAGTCAATCCCGTAAAAACGGGGAGTTTTATATTCCGGCCTATACTGTATTAAATGCGGTAGCGGGATATGACAGCAAAACTTTCCGTTTGAGTTTCAAACTGGATAACTTGATGAATAAAGTATACTGGGGAAGTTATGTGAACCAAATGATGCCACGCAGGTTCAGTGTGAATGTGGCGGTTAAAATATAGCTTTCCAATCGCTGGAGAATTAGAATAATCAAGTATTAAATGCGGGTGGGTACATCCGCATTTTTTGTACTTTAGCAGCTCAATTATGACTGTATTGCTGACGATCGGGATTTTTATACTCACTTTGTTGTTGATCCTGCTTCGTCCGGGAGGTTTGCATGAGGCATGGGCAACGGTAATTGGAGCAGCTTTAATGCTGTTGACCGGTTGTGCCACTTTTGCGCAGGCGGTAGCGGTTACTGCCCGGGGCGCAGATGTGCTGATTTTTTTGTTTGCCCTGATGCTGTTGTCACTGCTGCTGGATCGTTCGGGCTTTTTTGAATGGGCAGCCATCCGGGCCGCCCGCTGGGCAAAGGGAAATGGGCGGAACCTGTACCGGAATGTGTTTGTTCTGGGTGCACTGACCACGGCCCTGCTTTCGCTGGATACCACCGCAATCATTTTAACCCCAATTGTATTGTCCTTTGTACGCAGGCTGAAGCTCCGGCCGCTGCCATTTTTAATGGCTTGTGCTTTTGTTGCAAACACGGGGTCCTTATTGTTGCCGGTGAGCAACCTGACCAATTTGCTTTTTCAGGGAAGCTTTCATTTTTCTTTTGCCGCCTTTGCATTAAGAATGCTGGTTCCCCAGGTTGTTGTGCTGGTGCTGAATTATGTTTTTTTTAAGTATCGCTATAAAAAAGAATTGCCCCTGCATTTTGATATAGAAACGCTGCCCCAGCCAATGGAAGTGGTTCCGGACCGGGGCTATTTTAACATGGCTGTTGGGGTGATGGCCGGGGTAACCATAGGTTATTTTGCAGGTGCTTTACTGGGGGTCCAGCCTTATGTGATTGCTTTAAGCGGTGCCTTAGTGCTACTTGGCTATGGGCTGCTGAAAAAGCAAATTGGTTTTTCTTTGGTTAAAAGTATTTCCTGGTCGCTTTTTCCTTTTGTTGCCGGGTTGTTTGTTGTCATTCAGGGGGTTGAAAATCTTGGGCTGGCAGGTTATGCTGCCCGTGCAATGGTTTCAGTGCAGCAGGCGCCTGTTTTTGTTCAGTTGCTGGCGACCTGTTTTGGAACGGCCCTGGGTGCCAACATCATCAATAACATTCCAATGGCCTTATTGTCTATATCGGTACTGACAAAGGCACATGCACCAGATCTGATCCGTTTTGCGGCCCTTATTGGTTGCAATGTTGGCCCTAATTTAACGGTGGCCGGATCTTTGGCAACCATGCTGGTGATCAGCACTGCCCGCAAAAAAGGGGAAGACATCGGGGCAATGGATTTTTTTAAAACGGGATTATGGGCCATGCCCTTGCTTCTTATAGGGACTGTTGTGGCTTTGTACGCAGTATCCTTTCTGTTTTAACAGCGTTTAGGGCATAAAAAAACAGCAGAGGGTTTATTTTCTGCTGCTTCCTACAGAGGGTGATTACGGGTATTGTCGTTTATTTCTTTTTGACCAGGTTCAGGGCAATTTTTCCTTCTTCCAGGCCCTCGAGGTTCTTGTCTGCAAAAAGTTCTTTTGCATCTGATTTTTGAATGAGCTTTAACAGGTCTTCTGAAGAGCCCTCATGCTGGACCTGCAGGGTTGATCCACTTGCGGCATATTTTATTTTGGTGCTTTCCACACCTTTACATTTCTGAATGTGTTCATTAAGGGTTTTCAAAGTGCTGAAATCAATGCCATTGATGGTAATCAGTGTATTGTTTCCTGCGGCCGGATCCCCCGGCTTTTTCTTTTTGGAAAGGAAACCAAATAATTTGTCACCCGTTCCTTTGGCCTGGTCTGCGGTATTGGCTGCTTTATCAACCTTGTTTAAAGTGGCGTTAATTTTATCAAATACATTTTGTGCTTTTGATACCGTGCTGCCAAAAATGAAGATGGCGAAACACATTACTGTAATGGTTTTCATGGTTTTTGGGTTTAACAATTTGTTTGTTGTTGTTACCCAAAATTATCAAGGAAAAAACAAGGGATCAATACCAGAAAACAAGGCTTTATTTCTGCCGGTTTTCCAGTAGAAGCCTTTGTTCCACAGTGGCTTTGGTTGCTGAACTTCAAATAGTTTGTCGTCGTGCTTTTTAAGAAAGGGCCATTTTCTGAATTAAAAAATCCTGGAGTACCAGGGCATGGTTGTACTGCTGTTCCCTTGCAGCATAAAGAAGGGTCATGTTGGGGTGTTTTTTGTACGCATCCACCAATTGTTTTACGGCTTTGTTTGTTGACAATTCCTGTGTATAGGAGTTTTTAAAAGTAGCCCATTTTTCGGCTTCATGGTCAAACCATTTACGTAATGCAGCTGAAGGTGCAATTTCTTTTAGCCAAAGTTGGATCTGGGCCTGTTCTTTTTTTAATCCCCTTGGCCATAAACGGTCTACCAGAACACGGAACCCGTCGTCTTGTGAAACTGCTTCATAAATTCTTTTGATCCGGATCATATATTTTATTGAAATGATATTAAAAATGACTTCAGGGGATGGTCATAAAGAAAGGTATGGAATTTATTTGTTTAAAGCGCCTGGTATTGCGAATTTTACGTTTACAGGTGAAATTAACAAAAGCTTAACGCCACAAATTATTTATTTATGGACTTTAAGCTTAAAATTGGGGCCATTTTAATCAGATCGTTTTATGTCCAGCCGCAGGTTTTTTTTAAAAAGTAGTTTAACAGGTTTAGTATTGGCAGGTGTTGCGCCCGTTGTTTCGGCCGTAAGCCCTATAGCGCAGGACCTGCTCCCCCAGCCGAGCGGGAAGCTTAAACTTCGTCTGGCAATTGCTTCCGATGGTCATTATGGACAGCCGGGTACTCCTTATAAAAGAGATCATGAAAACATGGTGAAATGGTTAAACCAGGCCCATGAGGCCAGCCCGCTTGATTTTGTGATTATTAACGGTGACCTGGTCCATGATCAGCCAGAGCTCCTCTCAGAAGTGAAAAAGGATTATTACGACCACTTGAAAGTTCCTTTTTATGCGATTCCCGGAAACCATGACCATGCCGATACGGCCCGCTGGAAAGCGGTATTTGGCTATGAGGATAATTTTTCTTTTGAAAAAAATGGCATTGGCTTTATTCTGGCCAACACTTCTGATACAAGTGGAAAATACCTGGCGCCCAATGCAGATTTTATGAGCAGGGAACTGGAAAAATTTAAAGCCTTGAAAACCGTGTTTGTGGTTTTGCATATTCCGCCACATTCCTGGGTCCCGGAAAACCCGTTTGTAGATTCTCCGGAAACGATTAGCCTGCTGCACCGTTACCCAAATGTGAAAGCTGTTTTTCATGGACATGACCACAGTCTGGATGCGGTATTTTACACCAGTAAACTGCCCCATTTTTTTGACGCCCATATTGGTGGCAGCTGGGGGACCAGCTACAGGGGCTACCGCATTGTAGAGGTGGACCAGAACGATAAGATCAGGACTTATCAGGTGAAGGCCAGCGCGGAACCTGTGCTGAACCAGACGATGCTTTAGGCCCCTGTACTTCTGTACAGCCGACTGTTCAGGCTTAATTTTGTCCGCTTCAAAGTAAAAACGTTTTAAACAGCTGGCGTTGCTGCTCATTTTCGTGGAAAACCCCAATAGATGAGAAGTTTAGTACTGCTGATACCCGTTTTTGGAATGTCCATCGCCACACGTGCACAGGACAGTCTGAAAAAAACTGTTCCCAAAATTTATCCTTTGGTCCGTAACCTGAGCATTCAGAAAGATTATTTTGGAGACTCGGATTACAAATTGTATTCGAAAGATGGAGATGTACAGGGGGAAGGGCGTTTTTCTGAGCAGCGGCTGAGGATATCTGCCGCTTTACCGGTCTATACAAAAAACCGCTGGTCGATGACTGCCAGTCTGAACTATACGCGGGAAAACTTTAGGTATTATACCAAAAGTGGGGAAGACCTGTACCGTAAATCGGATTTTAACAGCAATAATTTTGATGCCCTGTTTTCTGTGGGCTACAGAAATTTTTTGTTTAAAAAACCGGTCGTCTATACCGCAACGCTAATTGCCGGGAGCAGGAATTTTTTTGATGTTAAAAAGCTGAGTGGTATGGTATCTGCCTCCCTTATTCTGAAAGCGACGCCGGTTACCGTTTCTACTTTTGGACTTTTGGTGAATATAGACCAGTCGAGTCTTTTTCCGTTTTTTCCGGTGTTTTCTTACTGGCATAAATTCAGTGGCAGTGCCTGGGAAATCAATACGGTAGTTCCACAGAAGGTCATTTTCAGAAGACCAGAGGTACTGCATGGCTGGCTGAGCGGGGGGATTGAACTGGGGGGCAATTCTTTTTTTACCGGCAGCACACTATCCGGGCAGCAAGGGAATTACCAGTGGGTGGCCAATGAAATGTACAGTCATGTGGGCTATGAATACCTTTTTGGAAAAAGTGTTTTACTGGGGGTAAAAGGCGGATTTAGAAATACCATCAGCAACCGTCTGGTCAAAGTCAATGAACGCATTACCAATTATGAGTCCAGAACAGCAGTCTCTTCTGCTTTTTTTAACCTGAACCTTGGTTTTATCCTTCCGGGTTCTAAAGCGGCGACCAGAAGACGCTGATCTGTTTCCAAAAGACAATGTTAGGCCAATACTGAATATATTTGCAGCGTATGAAACCGAAACCTCCTCTTAAAAATATGCTGAGGCTGAGCAGTTATTTCTCACTGGCCATTGCACTTTTTACCTTTCTGGCTTCTCTGATGGAAGAGGGGGCACTTGATGTTTCCCTGTATAAATTTGTGTTTTCCTTTCTGACCATTGGTCTGCTGAGCGGGATGAACATCGTTTTGATGGTGACTTTGAAAGAGAAAGATCCCCAGGATGCGGGAAAATGTGGTCCCTGGTTTTATGTGTGCAGCTATCTGGGAAGTATTGTGGTGGTGATACTGATCAACAAAGTCCAGAACTATCTGGTTGCCAATGCCTGGATCGGTCCGGTGGGGACCTTAAGAGTAAAAGGAGACATTGTGTATCTGTACCTGAGCCTGCAAACCCTGTTGATGAACGGGGTGGTGCTGCTGTTGCAGAATTTTATTATTGTACAGGATGCCAACAACAAAACACAGCTTGAAAATTCCCGTTTAAACGCCAGCAAATCCGAGGCAGTGCACCAGCTGCTGCTCCAGCAGGTACACCCTCATTTTCTATTCAATGCCCTGAATATTTTAAAATCACTGATTAAAAAGGATCCCCCGGGGGCAGAAGAGTACCTGGTCCGTTTATCTGGTTTTTTGAGGGCCTCCCTTTCCAGTCACAAAAGAGAGGTTGCTACCCTGCAGGAGGAGCTAAAACTGTGCAGGGATTACCTGGAAATGCAAAAAGTAAGGTTTGGTGAGGCACTGCTGTTTTCCTTCCGGGTTTCCCAGGAAAAGGAAAATTCGGGCGTACTGCCACTTTTCTCTTTGCAACCTTTACTTGAAAATGCCATTAAGCACAATGAACTGACCCCGGCCAGTCCCCTGCATATTGAAATTGGAGTGTATGATGGCTGGATCAGGGTGCTGAACAACATCCAGATGAAGGCGAGCACAGAAGATTCTACGGGAAGTGGCCTGGCCAATCTGGCCGAGCGTTACGCCCTGTTGTCGGGTGATGAAATTGAAATCAAAGATGACGGGAATACTTTTTCGGTCAGCCTAAAAATATTAAACCATGAAAATCGTAATCATTGAAGACGAGAAGATCACGGCAGAAGACCTGGCCGAACTGATTACCCGCTTACAACCGGAGGCACAGATTGTTTGTTGCCTGGGTTCGGTAAAGGAAGGGATTGAATATTTTAAAAACCATCCTGCCCCCGATTTGATTTTCAGCGATATACAACTGGGGGACGGCTTGAGTTTTGATATTTTTAAAGCGGTGGAGTTGAGTGTTCCCATTATTTTCTGTACAGCCTATGATGAGTATGCTTTGAATGCTTTCCGGACCAGCGGAATTGATTATTTGCTCAAGCCTGTGGTTTCTGATTCTGTAGAGCAGGCTTTTCATAAATACCACAGCTTGCGTAAAGGTTTTTCAGGTGCACAGCAAGTGTCTTATGATGCCATTCTTGATCTTTTTGCAGCCCGTGTACCGCAAAAGGCCTCGTCGATTCTGGTGAATTATAAGGATAAAATTATTCCGGTTAAAATGGAACAGATCGCCATGTTTTACATTCGCAACGAAGAAGTCAATCTGCTGACTTTCGAAGATAAAAGTTACCTGCTCTCCAAAAAAATGGATGAGCTGGAACGGATTTCAGGGGATGATTTTTTCAGGGTCAACCGCCAGTACCTGCTCAACAGAAAAGCGGTGAAAGATGCATCTCATTTTTTTTCCAGGAAACTGGTGGTCAACTTGTCCGTGCCCTTTAAAGAGAACATTACGGTAAGTAAAGAAAAGACCCCTTTTTTTCTGAACTGGCTGGCCAGTAAATAGTTCGGATCAAATGGGTTGTTTTTACCCTCAAAAAGATTTAAATGCGCTTTTTCGGACCCGGTCAAATGATTATCTTGCGGGGACATAAGAACAACATGGAAATACCTGCCCACCGAAAAAAGATTGCCCATACTGTAACCCAGGCGATAGGTATTGAGCCCAGCGTGCGGACCTATCTGGATGAAAAGGAACAGCATTCTATTGACCTGCTGAGCCTGACGGACCCGGAAACACGGGCTATAAAAATTTATTGCAGTATTGGCGTTTCTGAAAGCAATAACCTGGTCAGACAACAGGACGGGAACTTTAAAAATGTGCCTGTTGAATTGTTGATGACCGGTTATGAGCCCTTTGATTCTATTCCAAATATTCTGGTGACCTGTGGATTTTACATCACCAAAAACCAGTGGGTTTGCCAGCCGGGTGCGGTGTTCCGGAAAATCATTGAAATTTACCACGGGGATAAGGAAATGAAGCACGTCATGTTTGTGCCGCCTTTTTTATGGGGGGACAGGCTACCTGCAGTGGAACAGGAAGACAAGACGGTTTATTTTTTGCTGGCCGTTCCGATTTCTGATCAGGAACTGGAATACCTGGAGCAGCATGGCAGCCAAAAGCTGGAAGCCTTGTTTGAGCAGCACAATATAGACCTGTTTGACCTGGACAGAAAATCCATATTGTAAATGGTCCGGGCCGCTGTATTTAAGGACAGGGACCAGGACCATCCAATCATTTTACTTTAGGGCCGGTCCAAGGGTTTCCTCAATGGTCCCGCAATTGAGCATGCTTTCTCCAAAATAAGGATTCCGGATTTCCGGGGTATTGCTTAACCAGAGGGCACCCTGATCATTCATGGCCATAGGACAATGGGCAATGTAAAGCTGACCCCTGTCCAGCCCGGTTTTTTTAAGCAGGCCAATAAAATCATTACTGAGCGTTGCAAAAAGCTGTCTTTGGCTTTCAATGTCTGTTGCTGCAGCGATTTTTGAGGCCGAGCTGGCCAAAGTACGGCTGTGTTTCATTTTTTCTGTACCGGCTTCTATGGCCAGTGCTGCAATTTTCGCTTCGGACAGGTTTCCATCGGTCAGTGCAGTCGTTAAATGACTGTACTGCTGATAAAGTGCATTCAACTGGTCATCTTTTAAATGCGGGTTTATTTTTGTAGCATGAACCTGCAGACTGTCTTTTGAGCTTTGCTGCTTTTTGGCCGGGGGAGTGCTGCTGTTGCAAGCGCTTAGCAGCAGGGCCAGACCTGTCATAATAAGTGGACTGATGATTGTTTTCATTTGTTTACCGCTTTTAATGGTTAGATCATTTTTAATCCGGTCAGTGGATTTTTTCCTTTTTTAAGCACATACTCACTATAAAGCAGATAGGCTCCACTGACCACTACCCGTTCTCCCTGCTGAAGGCCCTGGGTGATTTCTACCTGGTCTGCACTTTCTGTTCCGGTTTTAACCAGTCTGGGCTCAAATTTTCCTTTGGATTGTTCTATCCAGACATGGCTGCCTTTTCCATCGCGGATCACCGCATCTACAGGGAGGCTCAGTACGTTTTCCTGTTGTTTGACCGGGACAAAAATATTGGCCTGTAAACCGGGCTGCCACTGATCTGAAGGATTGGTAATGGCCCCTCTGATCTGCAGCAATTGGGTGTTTTGCTGTAGGGCAGGGTTGCTGAACTGCACTTTTACAAACTGGGCCTGGTCTTCCCAGCCCGGGACCACCACTTTTACCTGTTGTCCTTCTTTGATGTTGCCTGCTTCAGCTGCATAAATATCAGCTTCTACCCATAAGGAATGATACCCTTCCAGGCGCATAATGGGGCTTCCTTCGGAGACGTACTGCCCTTCACTGACAGATAACTCTGCGACTGTTCCACCGGCCTGGGCATTATAGGTGATGTAAGGACTTGTTTTTTTGCTGTTTTCCAGTTGACGGACCTGTGCATCGGACTGACCGTATAAAACCAGTTTCGCCCTGGAAGATTTGAGAATTCGTGCGAAAGTCTGGTCTTGTGGAAACTGAGCGGCCTGGGCAATGGCCAGCAGGTATTCCTGCTGCAGGCTGGCCAGCTGCTCGGAATAAATTTTGTACAAGGGCTGGCCTTTACGGATTTTTTCTCCGGTTTGGCGAACATATAGTTGCTCGAGTCGTCCGGCGATGCGGCTGGACAAAAAGGTTGTGCTTTCGGGGTTAACCACCAGGCGTCCGTTGAGCTGTTTAAAGCTCTGCATGCCATGTGCCCCAATAGCGATTACACTAATGTTGGCCAGGGCCATTTGACTTTCATCAAGGTGCAAAACGGCTTCTGTAGCATTTTTTTCAAAAGGGACCAGGTCCATCCCGCAAATGGGGCAGGTACCGGCCTTATCTTGTACAATTTGTGGGTGCATCGGGCAGGTATAAGTTTGTGTTTTTTGCCCGGCCCCTTTCTGGCCTTTGTTTTTACTTTCTGTACAGGCCGCAATAAAAACCGAGGGCAGGAGTGCTGCGATGGCAAATTTTCTGATAAAATCTTTTCTTTCCATAAAATTAAACGCCTTCTTTGGTGGTTTTAATAAAACTTTCGCTGTCAATCAGGTAATAGGCATTTTTAGCCAGTTCCCAATTTTCGATTTCATCCAGGATCTGGATCTGTCCGTTCTGAACGATTCCGGTTTTAACGGTCCTGGGCACAAAAACCTGGTGCTCTTTTTTAAAAACAATGGAGCGGTTGCCTAAAGAAAGTACCGCCTGCTTAGGAAGCCAGGTTGCATTTTCAGGGCTTACAAAGGGAAGTTGGCCCGTAAGCAGCTCGCCTACCTGTAGGTCTTTGCCTTGCAGGTATACCCTGGCCAGCACAAAGTTTTCTCCGGCATTGAACATGGGCTGGACCATGCCGATCCTGCCGCTGAGGCTTTGTTCTGGTTGGGCTGTTCTTTGGACAATCACCTTTGCGGTTTTGCTGAGCCTTGCAGCCTGCTCTGGCCTTAAGGCAAATTCTGCAAGCAGTTCCCCGGCACGGTAAATGGTAAAAATACTTTGTCCGGCGCTCAGGTACTGGCCTTCCCGGAGCAGAACAGGTACAGGGCCGGAAGCCTGGGCCACATCCGGAGAGGGGCTTGTGGGGGCAGCCATACCACCCATCCCATCACCTGTGGCCGCTGCAGCCGCGCCAGGTGCAGCCGCCACAGTTGTGGTATTGCCTTTTTCAAGGATATAACCCGAGGCATTACTGTATACGGGGATCCGGTAAGAAATCTTTCCGCTTTTAAGCACTTTTTGAATTTCTGCTTCGCTCATGCCCATCAGGGCCAGTCTTTGTTTGGCCCGGCCAAGCATTTGCTCAGTGTCCCCTGTTCTTTGGATGAGCAGCAGCTCCTGCTGCGCAGCGGCAAGTTCGGGCGAGTAGAGTTCTAAAATCAGTTGCCCCTTTTTTACAGGCTGGTAATTGTATTTGACATATAATTTTTCGATCCTGCCGGCTGTTCTGCTCGACAGGCTCCGTTCATTTCTGCTGTCATAGGCAGCCCTTCCCTGAACCTGCTCAATGTAAATCCTGGAGCCTTTTTCTGCGCGGATGAGCGGAATGCTGGCAATAACCTGCTGGTTTACCGGCTTGAGCAAATAGTTTAAACTGCTGTCCTGCATTTGCTGTCCGGAATGGGCGGTTTTGTCCTTTGTTTTGTGTTCAGAAGGAGCAGCTTTTTGCCGGCAGGCAGCAAAGGTGCCCAGCAGCAGGACCACCAACGCTTTAACGATATAATTCCTTTTCATAATCCACAATCATCTGATATAACTTCATTTTTTCATCCAGTACATTGGCCTGCATCATGGTTAATGCTTCCCAGGAGCCAATCACTGCATTGATCTGTAATTTGTTTTCCTGGTAGTTGGCAAAATCTGCATCGAGTGTCCTTTTTAGGGCAGGTACAATTTTGTCTTCCATGGCTGCGAGTCTTTTTTGCATGCTCTGGATTTCGTATTGCATCCCATACAGCATACCCTGACTTTCCTGGAGCATACCAGAACGCTGTTTTTCCATGGCTTTGATTTCATAGTCCATGGCCTTTACTTCCGACTTATACATTTTGGAAGCCCAGGGCGCAATCGGGATACTGATCATGCCCATTACACTATAGGCTTTAGGCATCATGCCGCCCAAAGGGGACATGTGGTCAAAACGGAGTTTAAAATCGGGCCTGGCCTGGGCCTGCATGGCCCCGATGCCCAGTTTCATAGAGCGGATGTTCTGTTCCATCTGTACAATGTCTTTGCGCTGGGTGGCCAGTAAAGCCGTGTCCAGCGTAGCCTCCGGAATAAAACGCGGTACATAAGCCGAATCGATTTGCAGCGGCTGATTGCCGGGAAGGTTCATCAGGCTGTTGAGCCATGCCCTTGCTTTGGCGATTTCACCTTCCTGCATACGGATCATGTTCTGGTTCTCTTCAATTTTTGCCCCAGCCCGGAACACGCCCGACAACTGCGACTGGTTATAAGGATAACGGATCTGCTCGATCTTTTTCATCATTTGCATGATCTTGTCATTTTCCTTCAAAACCTGTATGCGCTGGGTGGCAACGATCCAGTTGTAATACAGACTTTTTGCCTGGGCCTTAAAAGTGTTCATGGCAATGCCCCGTCCGGCCAGTTCTACATCGCCCTTGGAAGCAATGTAACGTTTCTGGGCATTTAATTTTGACGGGTTTGGAATATCCTGTTCCAGCTGCAGCATAATGGAACCTTTGTCTTTTTCATCCATTACTTTTTGTCCGGGATAGGGGGTCATAAAGGTCCCTGCCCCAACCATGGGTGCCATCCAGGCAGTGGCTGCCCTGGCTTTATAGGTATAACTTTCGGCCTTTAGGGCATAGGTTTGCAGTAAAAGGTTGTTTTGCTCAATGCGCTGTAAAATGTCATCGAGCGAAAGCGGCTTGTTTTGTGCCAAAAGCTGCATGGGCATCAGCAGGAGCAGCAAGGCTGTTTTTTTAATGATGGACATCATGTACCTCCAGTTTTCCATATTTTTTCAGTTCGTATTCTTTTGCCATTAAAAAGATCAGCGGGGTCACCAGCAGGATATGTGTTGAGGAAGTCAGTACACCGCCAATCATGGGTAAAACAATGGGTTGCATCACATCTGTACCTACACCTGTGGCCCAAAGGACCGGGATCAGACCAAAAAGGGAAACACATACGGTCATCAGTTTTGGACGCAGCCTTTTGGCGGCTCCACGGATCACATATTCCCGGAGGTCTTCCTTGCTGATGGTTGTACTGGAATTGCCTTTGAGTTTAATGAGCTGGGCCATGGCATCGTTTAGATAAATGACCATGACAATTCCGGTTTCCACAGCGATACCAAATAAGGCAATAAAACCAACTGCAACCGCTACCGATAAATTTACCCCCCAGAAGTAGATGATGTAAGCGCCCCCAATAAGGGCAAAGGGCACAGTGATCAGACTTAAAAAGGCTTCCCTTAAGGATTTAAAAGCAAAATAAAGGGAGAAGAAAATGATCAGCAGTACAATAGGAACAATCCACATCAGGGTTTGCTGTCCGCGGATCAGGTTTTCATACTGACCGCTCCATTCCAGAAAATATCCTTCAGGAAGGATGCCCCGGGAGCTGTTGATTTTATCAATGGCTTCCTTAACGGTACTTCCCAGGTCTCGGTCCCTGACATTAAACATCACGGCCCCCCTCAACAGGGCATTTTCGGAATTGATCATGGGCGGGCCATCTTCAAAACGGACATCGGCTATGGCAGAAAGCGGAACTTCACCCATCGTGGCCGATTGCAGGGGAATGCGCTTGATCCGCTCTACACTGTTGCGGAATTCCTGGGCCAGGCGGACGCTAATGGAAAAACGCTGACGCCCTTCGATGGTATTGCCAATATTGGCTCCACCGAGCGCAAATTCAACAGTTTCGTTGACCTGGTCTATGCTCAGCCCATAACGGGCAAGGTCATTTCGGCGTACCTCAACCGATAAGTATTTACCGCCTGTAATGGGGTCTACATACAGGTCACTAATGCCTTTTGTCCCTTCCAGGGCCAGCTTTACCCGTTCGGAAACTGCGGCCAGGGTATCCAGGTTTTGGCCATATACTTTTATACCCACATCTGTCCGAATTCCGGTGGCCAGCATATTGATGCGGTTAATGATGGGCTGTGTCCACCCGTTCACCACACCTGGAATTTGCAATTTTTTGTCCAGCTCGGTGATGATGTCTTTTTTTGTCAGCCCCTTGCGCCATTCAGATTTTGGTTTGAGCATGATGATCGTTTCGATCATACTGATGGGAGAATTGTCTGTTGCTGTACTGGCGCGTCCGGCCTTGCCCAGAACTTTATCTACCTCAGGTACCGATTTAATGATTTTGTCCTGTACCTGCAGAATGCGTTTTGCTTCGTTATTGGAAACATCGGGCAGGGTAACGGGCATAAACAAAATGCTTTGCTCATCCAGGGGGGGCATAAATTCACTGCCCAGGTTTTTGAGCAGGGGAATGGTGATCAATAAGGCGATGACATTGATGGCAATGGTGGTTTTTCTCCAGTTCAGTACCGTTCTGATCACCGGCTCATAAAAACGTTCCAGGAAACGGTTAATGGGGTTGGCATTATCGGGCCTGAACTTTCCTTTCATAAAAAAGGAAATCAGTACCGGGGCCAGGGTAAGCACCAGCAGGGCATCCACAATCATAATGAAAGTTTTGGTATAGGCCAGTGGATGAAAAAGTTTGCCTTCCTGCCCGGTGAGCATAAATACGGGCAAAAAGGAGGTGATGATAATAATCGTTGCAAAAAATACACCTCTTGAAACCTGTTTGCTGGATTTCTCTATAATTTGCAGCCTTTCCTCTTCTGAGATCCAGGAAGGGCTCTTTTTGAATAAATTTTTAAACCAGGTACTCATTGTTCAGTTGTTTTTTGTGTGTGGTTTTGCCATTGTTCGTAGCGTTCGGAGAGGTGTTTATAAGCGTTTTCGCTCATGACAATGCCATTGTCAACAATGACACCTATGGCCAGGGCAATCCCGGTAAGGGACATGATGTTGGAAGAAATGCCGAAAGCATTCAGCAGGATGAAACTGGCTGCAATGGTAATTGGAATCTGGATAATAATACTCAGGGCACTGCGCCAGTGAAACAAAAATATAATCACGACCAGTGAAACCACGATCATCTCTTCGATCAGGGTATGTTTAATAGAGTCTACAGATTCCTGAATCAGTTTACCCCGGTCATAGACGATGTCAAACTTGACGCCGGCGGGTAGGCCTTTGGAAACTTCTTTCATTTTCGCTTTCACTTTTTCAATCACATCGGCTGCATTTTCTCCGTAACGCATCACCACAATACCACCTGCGCGTTCTCCTTTGCCGTCCTGGTCAAAAATACCCAGACGGGTTTCTCCGGTCATTTGTACCGCGGCAACATCGGAAACCCTGATGGGGGTGCCCCTTTGGTTTTTAATGGGGATGTTGCCGATTTCTTCCAGGGATTTTAAATAACCGGAGGTTTTTATAATATAACCGATATCGCTCATTTCAAATTTCCGCCCGCCCGATTCGTTGTTGTTGGCACGCACGGCAGCAATCACTTCGGGGACAGACAATTTATAATAAAGCAATTTATTGGGGTCAATGGCAATCTGATATTGTTTCTGGAAACCACCAAAAGAGGCGATTTCACTTACACCGGGAACATTTTGCAGGGCAAATTTGACATACCAGTCTTGTATGGCCCTTTGTTCGCCCAAATCGGTATTTGGGGCATCCAGGGTATACCATAAAATATGTCCAACGCCTGTCCCGTCCGGTCCAAGCTGTGGGCTCACGCCGGTTGGCAGGGAGCGGGTAATGGTGCTTAACCTTTCCAGAACCCTTTCCCGGGCCCAGTAGGTGTCTACATTATCCTCAAAAATGACATATATAAAGCTCATACCGAACATGGACGAACCTCTTACGTATTTGATTTTCGGAATGCCCTGCAGATTGGTGACCAGGGGATAGGTAATCTGATCTTCTATCAGTTGCGGTGACCTGCCCATCCATTCTGTAAAAACGATCACCTGGTTTTCGGATAAATCGGGGATGGCATCGATCGGGTTCTTTTTGATGGAAATTACTCCCCAGACAAAAAGACCTGCCGCCAGTAACAATACGATCCAGCGGTTTTTTAAGGACCATTCTATAATTCTATGTACCATTTTATTTTTTTTCAAAAGCCGGTGTCCTTTTGCTCAGGACACCGGCAGGATGTTAATGTTTATGCGCGTTTGCCGAAGGGGCTTTGCCGGTCCTGTCGTACTGGCAGCAAGACGGAAGTTTTTCATAAGCGGCTTCCGTTGCCTTGAATTTTGGCGTGTCATAACCTACATCGGCTACTTTTTTCTGAACCTGATCGAGGTTGATTTTGGATGCGTCGTAGTTTACATTTAACATTTTGGTTTTTACATTCCAGGCTGCAGAAGTAATTCCGGGAACTTTTAAAGCACTTTCAATGGTTTTTTTACACATGCCGCAGTTGCCCGATACTTTAATGCTGTCTGTTTTGGTTTGTGCGGATGCCGCAGTTCCCAGGAAAGCCAATACGGCCACCGCTAAAAATCTCAATGATTTCATTGTTGATAAAATTGGGTTTGAAAAAAATGGTTATATAAAATAGGGCGCAGGACAAGGTCCGGGCCGGTACACGAATGTGCAGGGTATTGGAAAGGAAATCTTAAATTCTGTAGTTACAGTTGCGGATAAAAATAGGAATGTCTCCTGTTAAGGGGGGCGCATTGCTTAAAGCCGCTTTACCTGTTTGTATAGGCAGGGCAACATATTCGGCATTCCTTAAGTTTGTATTTAAATCCAGGCAGGCAATTTGTTTAAACTGATAAACTGAAGCGGCTGTTTTTTGTGCTTTGTCTATTTTTGCCTGTTTGTAATCGTCTTTGCAGCAGGATTTGCCGCTGGTTTTTTTTGGGGTTTTGCAGAAACCGCAAATGGACTGGTCGGGTTGGCTTAAACTCCACTCCACCAGTTTTCCCATACAGTAATGAAAATGCACCGTCATCCCGCTGGAGGTCCCCAGGTAAAATATGGCCAGGATGGTGAGCAATGTTCTTTTCATCGAATGGCAAAGATTAAAAATCGGCACGAGAAATTTTTATATAATTCTGATTATTTTTTATATCTCTGTTTTTGAACGCAGGAAAAGGGGATAAATTTATATCTTGGGTATATTCTGTTTGAATATGCATTATTCTCTGACTCTTTTTGATCTGGTGGTGCTTGCCGGGATGGGCCAGGGACTGATATATGTAATTGCCATTTGTTTTTCAAGGCAGAAATCTGCAGGCAGGACTTTGTTGGCCATGCTGCTGCTGACACTGGTCCTGTTAAGTTTTAAGATTTTACTGCATACCATGGGGTTTTGGGAATACCCGGCTTTCCGTTATTTTCCTTTGGCTATCGACTGTCTGGTACAGCCCCTGATTTATTTATATGCATGTTCGTTAACCAGCAAAGTCTTTAGGTTCCGATCTAAAATGCTGAATCATTTTATCCTGCCCGGCTTGTTCATGTTGCATGCCATTGTCGTTTATGTAAAGACGATGGGGCAGCAGGGCAATGTTTTAAAAGATGCAGTTGCGCAAGGTTTATGGTACAACCCGGTTAAAAGGGCAGAGGACATCGCCGCCCTTTTAACGGCGTTGATTTACTGGTTTATGGCCTTTAAAAGGATTAGAGTGTACCGAAGATGGTTGTTTGAAAGTCAATCTGACACGGCCATTCCCGAGTTGTTGTGGTTAAAGAACCTGCTTGTGGTCACAGGCCTGCTGGTGCTCAGCCTTGCGCTTTCTTCCTTACCTCAAAATATACTGGGCGTCCGCTCTTTTTCATTTATTTATACCCAGGTATTTTATCTCTATCTGGCTTTTCTGACCTGTTTTCTCGCTTTTAAAGGATATTGGTTGGAAACGTGGGCAGGGAGGCAAAGGACTTTAGCTGAAAACGAAATGTCTGTTGAGGCGGCGATTAAGCCTCCTTCAAAAGATGTTCCTTATGCGTCCATCCAGGCAGCCATTAAAAAAGCGCTGGAGGAACAGAAAGTTTATCTGGATCCGGAACTGAACCTGCAGCAGCTGGCAGCTGTTATTGCTTATCCGGTGGCGCAGGTCTCAGCAACAGTTAATCAGCATTTTGCACAGAATTTTAGAAATCTGATTAATGGCTACAGGGTTAATGAAGTAAAGGAACGCCTTAAAAATCCGGCATACGCAAATTTGACCTTAATGGGAATTGCGCTGGATTGTGGTTTTAATTCGGAAGCCAGTTTTTACAGGATTTTTCGTCAGCATTACGGGGATTCTCCCAAAAACTATATGAAGTCCTTTCAAAAAGACTTTTAATTGCACTCAAAACTTGTTTTGAGTGGTCCTTTGGTATTTCCTTACAGTTCTTTGAGCAAAAAAGTATATGAAACGAAATGTTCTGTTATTACTATGCCTGATGATATACAGCCGGCATACTGTGGCCCAGTTGAGTGAAAAGCAAATTGCGAGTCAAAAACCTTTAGCCCTTGCAGGAAATTTTTTATTAAAGACCAGTTGGGACCAATGGGGGATTTATGCAAAATACAGTCCGGAAAATCAGGTTTTGGGTTGCTGGAGCACTGCATTGGCTCAAATTCTGTATTACCACCGGTTAAAACCACATGGCATTGTTGGCTACACCTGTAGTAAAGGTTATCAAATTAAGGATACTTTGTCTAATTATTACATGGACTGGAGGGACTTTCAACCCCTGATCAGCCAAAGCAGTGCCGCTAAAAATATAGAAGCCGTGAGCCGCTATTCTTATTTAACTGCAGTTGCGATTGGTAAAGATTTTGGTACCCCAAGGTATCAGGAAATGATCAATCCCGGGCCGGTGGCAGAGCGCCACTTTGATTGTGTAACTGAATTTTATGCCTGCTTTACAGGGGACGTCCCCTTTTCAAAGGAGCAAATGATGGCCATCTCCAGAAAAGAACGCATCAATCATATTGTTAACCAGAACTCTATTCAGGACCTGATCAAAAAAGAAATTGACCAGAAACGTCCCGTCTATTTTCATATGGGAAATTTTGGCAGCTATGGGCACTCAACGGTAATAGATGGTTACCTGATGCGTGATGAATCTTTTTTTGTGCACATCAATTATGGTGCAGGGGGTTTCCGTACCGGATGGTACAATTTATTTAAAGCAATTGATGTGGATGACGACATCAGGCTGCGGGCTTTTGTGACGGTCCGGCCTAATGGGAAGTAAAGACTTTACCATCCGATGCCGTAATCCTCCCCATGGTTGCTGGAACCGCCCCAGAGACTGCCGTGTTTCCAGTCAAAATAAACGGCATTAATTGGGCCGCTGGTCCGGTCACCGAAGCTCAGGATATAACCCATTTTCTTTAATTGTTCACGGGAAGCCTCTGTGGTGTTGCTGTTGAGTAGAATCTGACCGGGTTTTGGCCTGCGGTCTTCTGTTTTGGTGCCGCCAAGGGAAAGCCAGAGTTGGTTGGTGTTAAAATTAGGTGCTTCGGAAGCTTGTTGTACATTCATGCCAAATTCGGCCATATTTAAAAAAAACTGCAAAAGGTTTTGGTCCTGGGTATCGCCACCCTGTACAGCAGAGGCAATATAAGGTTTACCATCTTTTAGCGCCAGGGAAGGAGATAAGGTTACCCTCGGTCTTTTACCTGGTGCAAGTACATTAAAAGGGTTTAAAGCCGAATCCAGTACAAAACTTTGCATCCTTTGGCTCATACCAATTCCGGTATTTCCTGCAATGCAAGCCGGCAGCCAGCCACCGCTTGGGGTAACCGAAACCACCCAGCCTTCTTTATCTGCCGCCTCAATAGAGGTGGTGCCCAACCAGAGCCTTTCCTGGTAAAGTTCAGCAGGACTGGTGTTGATCATACCAAGATCATGTTTGGGCGCAAAATTTCTTTTTGTGGTATCCATGCTGTACCCTCTTTTTTTCAGCAGGTCCAGGTAGGGGTTTTTTCTGCCTTCAAAGGGATATGGATCGCCCGGACCGATATCGGCATCGTTTTTCTCGTAGCCGATCAATCCGGCACGTTGTTTTGCATAATCCTTGCTCAACAGGCCTTTAATGGGGCCTTTTGTTCCCGAATAAGGATCGCCGTAATAAAAATCACGGTCAGCAAAAGCCAGGTTCATGGCCTGATAAACAGTATGGATGTATTTGGGACTGTTATAACCCATGGCTTTGAGGTCAAAGTTTTCCAGAATGTTCAGGGCCTGCAGCATAGAGGGGCCCTGGGTCCATTGTTGCAATTTATACACATCAATACCTTTGTAATTTACAGTCAGGGGTTCTTCTTCAATGGGCTTCCATTTGGCCAGGTCTTCCAGGGTGATGAGCCCGCCTTGTTCCTGACAGCCGCGCACAAATTCCTTTGCAATGTCTCCGGTATAAAAACGGTCATAAGCAGCCATAAGGGCCTGTTTTCTGTTTTTACCCTGTTTTAAAGCTTTTCTTTCTGCTTCCACCATTTTTTCAAGGGTTGCCAGCAAGTCTTTTTGCACAAAAATTTCACCGGCCTCTGGAGCTTCTCTTTTTTCACCAGGGTGGGTAAGCAATACTTTTTTGCTGTAAGGCCACTGTTTGATCTGGTTTTTTCCGCGTTCAATGGTATTGGCGGCCTGGGCTTCTATCGGATAACCGGCAGCCATTTCCATAGCCGGTTTAAGCACTTGTTCCAGGCTCATGGTCCCGTAATTGACCAGCATATAAATCAGCCCGCCAGGAGTTCCCGGGGTAGTAGCGGCTAAGGGGCCATATTCGGGCGGAAAATTATAGCCTTTATTTTTAAAGAAACTGACTGTGGCGCCGGTTGGGGCAACACCCATGGCATTAATGGCAATTACTTTTTTAGTTTTAGGGTTATAGATGAGCACCTGCGTTTCCCCGCCCCAGCTTAAGGTATCCCACATGGTGCAGGTGGCAGCGAGCATGGCGCAGGAAGCGTCTATCGCATTTCCGCCTTGCTGAAAAATCATGGCCCCGGCGGTTGCAGCCAGTGGCTTACCGGTAATGGCCATCCAGTTGCGCCCGTGCAGCACGGGTTTTTGGGTTTGCTGGGCAGATAAGGAAAGGGCAGAAGCTGCGAGGAGGCAGAGGGCTGAGATCAGGTGTTTCATCTGTGGTGGTCTAGGTTGCCTAAAATTAGTTAAAAATACAGCTCCACCCAAGGGGATTTTGGGTGGAGCTGTCACAATGTGGATACCGAATGCAGCATAATGATAAATAAACGGGATTCTTTTTGGTGGCTTTTTTTATAAAATTGCCATGTGAACTGAAACGAATTTTAAAAAGTAGTGTCTTATATAGAGAATTTTGAATTATGTCAGAAGGAACGGCTGTATTTTTAGGGGAAACTTATTTTATGAAGCCTGCGCAGGGTTTTCAGGTTGCCTTTAATGGTTATTCTGGTAATGCTGCATTTGAAGAGTGGCATTCGCATGAAAATCCCAGCTTTAGCCTTCTTTTAAGCGGTACCTATGAAGAAGAACTGCATTTAAAACATTATAAACGTGTTCCCGGTGACCTTAAGTTTGTACCTGAGAACGAGGTTCACCGTTGTAGTCACTATGTTCAGGGTACCCGTAAAATAAATCTGGAACTGAGCCGGGAATGGCTACAGCAAATGGAAGTTTCTCAGCAGCAGCTGGACCTGTTAACCACTCAGGCCATGCCTACCAAATTCAACCTGCTGAAAGTGTTTCATGAAATGCAGGATCCTGGTGAGCAGTCCAAAGCCTCTGCGGAATTGCTGTTGTATGGTTGGCTGCAGGGGCAGCATGCCTTACAAAAGACCGCAGTCAGAAACCCACCGGCATGGGTAGGCTTGCTCAAAGAGTACCTTCACGACCAGTGGGATTCTAAGTTTGTACTGGAGGTTATTGCCCGTGAGGCAGGGATACATCCGGTAAGTTTATCGAAGTATTTTCCCAAGTATTTTTCCGCTACGCTTGGAAATTACATCAATCAGATTAAAATAGACAAGTCCCTGTCTTTGATCAGAACAAGCTCCGGCTCTTTAACGGATATTGCCTATCGCTGTGGTTTTGCAGATCAGGCCCACTTTACCCGGACTTTTAAAGCGGTTACCGGTTATCTGCCAAAAGACTTCCGTAAAATTTAAAGCGGTTAATCTGGTTCAATTTTAAAGCTGTGGTCCGGATTAGTTTTGCCTTAAGTTTTTAATTTTATTTTGATGAGAAAAAAAATAGCATTTCTGGTACTGAGTTTTGTAGGGACCTTTTGTTTTGGACAGCAATCTTTGTATTTGCAGCAACTAAAACTGGCTGGTCATTTTACAAAATCCGGAGACCATAAGAATGCCGCTTTGGCCTATACCAGGGCCCTTAAACTGACAGAAGAAATGGATGCAAATGACCAGTATAATGCAGCATGTTCCTGGTCACTGGCCGGCCGCCCGGATTCTGCCTTTTATTTTCTGGAGCAAATTGCCGGAAAAAGTTATTTTGATCTGGAGCATTTAATAAAAGATAAGGACCTGGAACTATTACATAGGGACCACCGTTGGGGCGCTTTAGTGAACAGGATTAAAAATGTGAAGCTTTACAGGATGAAAAGTGAGGCTCTTTATCAGGATTTTGACCTTATGGTTTCTGCTTTAAAAGAAGCGCACACGGGCTTGTACTGGTACAACACCAAACCCGCGTTTGACAGCATCTGTGTTCAGCAGCGGGCTAAAATAAAATCAGGCATGACTGCCCTTGACTTTTACAATGTTCTGGCCCCTGTTGTAGCCTTTACCAAAGAAGGTCACAGCTTCCTCAGACTGGACAAAAGGAGCCAGGCTTACCTTAAATTTAAGGGGAGTTTTTTTCCCTTTTATATAAAAGTCCTGGACCATAAAGTTTATCTGATCAATGACCTGGGAAATCTTAAAACCAGAGGCAAGCTTTTGTCAAAGGTTAACGGAAACAGTATTGAAAGTATTATGGAGAAATTTCTGAGCTATGAGCCCTCAGATGGTTTTAATACCACGAGCAAATACCGCTGGATAGAGGAGGAAGCTAAATTTAACATTTATTATAGCAGGGCCTATCCTCAAACGGCATATTTTGACATAGAGGTCACAGATCCTTTAAATGGTCAGACCAGCACCTATAAGAATATTCCAGCCGTAGGATCAAAAGAATTTAATGACAACTATAAAAAGGTAGGCAGCGCCATTCAAGGAACATTTTATACCGCTCCGATCATTTTAAAAACAGACAGTATCCCAAATACAGCCTTACTGACCATTAACTCTTTTTCTGAAAAAAAATACAAGACGGCCAAAATCAATTTTAAACAGTTCATAAAGGAGGCTTTTGAGCAAATTGATAGAAAGAACCTGCAAAACCTGATTCTGGATATTAGAAATAATGGTGGGGGGAACGAAGGTTATGAAGAATATGTGATGTCTTATCTGATCGAAAAGGATTATAAAAAATACGATTATGTACAGGCTTCTGCATTTTCTTATTCCTTTTATGCAAATTCTGATTACAAATACGACTACCAGACACTGGATAGCATTATGGTGGCCGAACATTACAGGGCCAATGATGGCCGTCTGCTTAGGAAAGAAGGGGTTTTGCCGCATTACGGCCCCCGGGATAAAGCTTTTAAAGGGAAAATATTTGTGTTGACCACTGGCCTGACCTATTCGGGCGGGGCGGAGTTTGCAACCTTGTTGAAAAACTATACCAATGCAGTTTTTATAGGAGAGGAAACAGGTGGCGGTTACTACGGGAACACAAGTGGTATTCGTATTACGCTTAAACTGCCCGCTTCAAAACTTGAAATCGGGATACCATTGTTAAAATTTGCGGTGCACACAGAAAACCAAAGCCAGGCATTTGGACGGGGCTTAATACCGGATTACAAAATTGAACCGACTATTGTCGAGTATTTAAGCGGTTTTGATCCCTTAATGCAAAAGGCTTTGGATTTGGTCCGATGAATGTGTGTTGAAACACCCCTGGTTTTATTTGGCAGGGCTCAATTGGCCCTGCTGCTTTCGGCTTGTCCGGTCTGTTTATTTCTGAATGCCGAATTTTTTAGACGTCCAAAACGATAGGTGACCATTAACCTGAAATAGTTGGTGCTGTAAGTGCGGTTAAAGTAAATATCTGTTTGCCCAACACTATAATTTCCGGCGGCATTGGTGCGATGAAAGATGTCGTTCACTGTAAAACTGGTCTTCAGGCTATGGTTAAAAAAATCTTTTTCCAAGCCAGCAGTGACCGTAGAGCGATGGACATTATAGTAGAGGCCATAATACCTGTCACCAAGGTACCAGGCCATCAGCTGAATTTTAAACCAGTTCCTGATGTTAAAGGTATTGCTGGAGTATAAATAAACCTGTGGTTTTGGTTCCATTTGTACAAAATCGAATTTGTTGTCTATAGATCTGCTGTAAGTCAAATTGACTGTGTTTACCGAATTCCACCAGGAGGTATTAAATGAGGCAGAGAGTGCCGCATACCAGGTATGGTCTTTGTCGAGATTGATCGGCTTAAGCACATAACTGTTCGGACTACTGCCCCTTAACGCGGCTGAGCTTAAAGGATCGATGGTATAATTGTACCCCACTTTAAAGTCAAAGCTTTTATAAATGGCGCCCAGTTCAAAAGAATGAACTTTTTCGGGAACCAGGTTTGGATTGCCTTCAATGGTGGTAAAAGGATCCTGATAAATGACAAATGGGTTGAGCGCCTGATACCTTGGTCTTGTGATTTTGGAAACATAAGAAGCCCGGAGTTTAAACTCTGGTGATAAAGCAGCGCCCAGAAACAGATTTGGAAACAGGTTAAAATAATAATCACTTAGCAATTGTCCTGTGCCAACGCTTGTATTGAGCTCATAGCTTGTCCATTCACTTCTTAAGCCCAGACCATAACTGAGCTTTTCATTAAAGGAGCCATTGTAATTAAGATAGGCTGCAGGGATTTTTTCCGTGTATTTAAAATCATTTGATAAAACATTATTGCGTTTAAAATCACCTCCATTTTCTGCAATGAAAAATTCTGTTGCAGAATTGGTCTGTACATAGCTGAATTTAGCACCCATTTCCAGTTTGGCCCTGGACGGAAATACTTTTGCGTAATCGGCCTGGGTGCTTGAAATGGAAAGTTTGCTTCCGACATTGTTCTTTAAAAAACGATACGCCTCCGAAGCGTTAATTTTGCTGTTTTCATTTATAAAGTCATGAATATCGGTATTGTAACGGGAGTATTGGCTTCCGGCAAAAAAAGAAGAGCCGAGACTATCTATGGTCCTGTTGTAGTTTAAGATCAGGGAATTGTTGTACCTGAGGTCATCTTTGGCAATGTTACTGGTATAAAAGCTATTGTCTTTTTTTGTGGTGATGGCATTTTGGCTTTCCTGACTGCCGCCCAGATTTTCCAGATTACCCGAATAAGCAAGGGACAGGTTACTGTTTGAGTTGAACATGTATTGGGCACCAAAGCCATAATTGGAAAAATTATTCATTTTCCGCATCCAGTTGGTGGTCAGTTCTGAGCGTAGGTAATCGGTCTCTGCAGGCCGGGTCCTGGTGGTGTACAAACGTTCCCTGGTTCTTCCAAGCTGCAGGTTGTAATTACCGGCCAGAGAAAACTTACCTTTCATATAATTCAGGTCCATCATGCTTTGTTCATTTTTTCCTCCGAATTTCGAACTGGTGAGATACTGGCTTATGGACCCGATTATGCCTTCGCTGCTGTTCACTTTGGTGATGATGTTGATGACTGCTTTTCCTTCGGCATCGTATTTTGAAGATGGATTGGAAATGATCTCTACTTTTGCAATCTGGGCACTGGAAACCCCCGCCAGCTGTTCGTAAGTAATTTGTTTGCCGTTCAGATAAATAATGGCGTCTCCTTTACCAAAAACAGAAAAGCGGCCATCGGTTACGATTACGTTCGGTGCCCTGCTGAGCAATTCTGTAGCAGAATTGCTGCTGGCAAGAATGGTGTTGGCCACATTGACTTCAATGTTTCCATTGCTGGTGTATTTTATCTGGGGTTGCTGACTTCTGATCTGGACTTCAGCCAGCTGATATTTGTTTTCCCGGATCGTAAGAATGCCCAAATTGATGTCGGCCTGACCATTGTATTTAACCTTAATAAGGGTGTCGGGAAAAAGCAGGGAGCTTAATTTAAGGAGTATTTCGGAATGATGGAGGCCGGATAAAGTAAAGCTTCCGTTTGTAAAACTGACGGCCTGGATTCTGCTGGAATCTGTTACTGATAAAGCAAACGCATTGCCCATCAGGGCTTCTTGCTTTACATCGAGTACTTTTGCAGAGATGCTCTGAATGTTTTGGGCAAAGGTTTGGGCAGTGCAAAAAAACAAAAGGATACTGCAGATAAAAAGGGAAATGAAGGTTTTCATAAAACGGTTCAGGAATTTGATTGGGTTCTTTTTTGACAAAAGTCCGGATCAAAGTCCAGCAAGAAGTCCCGAAATGCGAAATCAGGAGTACGGATTTATAGATTTGTACCTGCCGGAACTACTTTAAGCGCGTTTTGCTGGTAACTTAGGGGAGTGGTGCCGGTTTGTTTTTTGAAAGCAGCAAAAAAAGTAGACTTGGAATTAAAACCGACTTCATAACCTATGGCCTCCAGGGTAAGCCGGTCATCGGAAGCAATGATCTGGCAAGCTTCGTTTATTCTGAATTCATTGACAAAGGTGGTGAAGTTTTTGCCCATATTGTCATTGAGTAACTGCGACAACTGGTGGGCCGAAACATGAATGCTTTTGGAAAGCTCATTTAATTTCAAGTCTGGGTTCTTATAAAGTTCCTGTCCCTGCATCAGGCTTTCCAATTTTTTGATCAATAATGCAGCTTCTGTATCAGATAATCTTTTACCAACATATTTGACTTGTCCGAAAGCAAACAGATCGTCTGTTTTTTTTCTGTACAATAAAATCGAAATGACCAGATACAGGATCAAAGAAAAAACAATACAGCTCATGATATAGGGATAGGAGCGAAAGCCTGCAAAAGTTAGAAAGTAAGAAATCATGATCAACAGGTTCCCCAGAAATATAGCCAAAAGCCATATCTCGGAGGTCTTTAAAGGATTTTTCCTGCTAAATGATCTTTTAAAGATCCCTCTTAAAAGAAAGGCAGAAGCCAAAACATACAACAACCATTCAAAATAGATCAGGTTGACCATACGATGGTTCCAGAACCAGGGATACTGCTGGAAAGGATAGAGGATTCCGGCTGCGGCAATAAATATAAACAGCAACAGCAAGACCGGTTTCCAGGAGTTGCTGATCCTATTTTCGGGGCTAAGGGAGGATTTGAAAAAATAGTAAAGGAATGGGCCTATAAAAAAGCAGGCCGATAAGCCAATCTGAAGATAAACCCGTGGCAGGTCGTGATTAAAATAGATAAGAACAGATTTTCCGACACGGATACTCAAGGAGAGGAGCAGGGCACCCAGGAAATAATTGGACAGGTGTTTTTTTTTCGTGAAAAAGAGAAAATAGGCACTTAAAACCAGGCCGTTAAAAGCACCCAATGCACTGAAGAAAAACAAAACCTCCCTGTGGATATCCATAAATTTATAAAACTGGTCTGTTTATTTTTTTGACCTAAAGATAATTAATTGCAAGAGTTAACTGGAAATAAAGGTGTTAAAAAAACAGGGACATCTTTTTTACTTTTTTAAAATCAGTTTTTCTACAGCTTCTTTGAGTTGTTTTTTATTTTTTCCGGTTTTTTTGACGAGCATCTCCAGGAAGTTGTTGCTTGTAATTTCAGGATCATAATACAGTTTGTAAAAATAATCAAGGCCGTAATTTTCAATTAGATATTTACAGAAAACAGCTGCAAAGGTATAAGTAAGGCTGCTGCTATATTGTTGTTTTACTTTTCTGAAATAAAGGTCATCAAAGCTGTATTTTTCAGTTTTATAGCCCTCACGAAGTTCTTCCAGTCCTTTTTGATAGCTGATTGCTCCTTTGTTCATTCCGCCATATAAAGACGCGATGCCTTCCTGCAGGAAAAAACAATTGGCACCTTGGCCCAAAATAGCATGGATAAATTCGTGGGTATAAATGGGGTTGTCATTTATGGCCACTACATACGCTTCCGGAATATTTGTAAAGCCCCCCAGCCCGCCATCCCAGATAACAATGTTAGATAGGTTGTTCAGCTCTTCTTCGCTGGAACACATATAGTAGGCAATAGGTTTTTTAAGGTTCGGGCGTTTTAATAGGCTATACATTGTATCCAGAACTTTGCTGGCTGCTTCCATTTTATTTTTTTCAATTTTATAAAAAGGAGAAATATAGAATTCGAGGTTTTTAGTACTATAGCGCCTAAACCGGTCTGAGTCATATTCCTTGCAATTGTCCAGATAATAGGTGTCACCGATTTTTACAATATAGTATTTGTAGACATTACAGTGGCTGTTTTGATTTTTGTCAGATTTGCTTTTTGTTGAAATTTTGAAATAGGAAAGGGTGTCGTTAATACATTGAAGTTCTGATAACTCTATGTCAAAGCGTTTACTGATTTGTCTGGGTGTAAATTCTCCCCAGGTCCAATCCATCGTATAGTCATGTATTTTTCTGTTTTTATATTTAGGGTGCCACATTTCATTGTTTATCGTATCCTTTTGCATATATGCATTAATGAAATTGTAAAGGACTTTGATCTTTTGTTGCGAAGTATCAATTTTAACTGGTACCCTGACCTGGGCAAAAGAAGAATGATGGAGCAAAAACAAACCCATCAAGACACAAAATGTTTTGATGTTTCTGAAGATAAATGCGAAAAATGAATTTTTAAAAAGGAAGGTTGTGCCCATCTTCGAAGATAGAAAATGTTCCGTAAATGGATTAGATTTTAATCTGTATTGTTGATCTGCTGATGAATTGTTTATTCTTTGCTGATCCGTACCTTTCTTATACTTCCTTTATCGTCTTTTAAGGTTAAAACAGCCGCTTCTTTACCATAAAGTACCGGATGATTTTGCATCAGGTTGCAAATGTTAATTTCCGAATAGTCTTTGTCATCTATGGCAAGAATTTGCTCACCTGCTTTAATCTGATCGGTCATTTTATCCCAAACTAAGCCAACGATAAACTTTTTACCGCTGACGGTTGGTTGAATAGGCCATTGTTTTTCAAACATTTCATTTTTTTCCTGTTTGGCATCAAAGTAAAATTTACCATGTATGAAATCGAGCGTCACTATTCCATACTCCAGCAATTTGGCTCCTACTGCTGGAATAGCACCTTTGTCCGTTGAGGTGATGACCTCGTTAAAACGTGCATCGCCGACCTGGATAAAAGGAATTTTGATCAGGTATTTTTCGGCATTTTTTTGAAGTCCAAAAACACTAATTGTACTTGAACCATAACCTTGTTGCAGCACCTGGTAAACATTTAGTTTGCTTACCCTTTTCATAAGCTCCTCGGACATGCGCAGAAAGGTATTGTCTCCGGTATCGAAACCCAGGGTCAGATTGACTTTATCTTTTAGCTTGATCTGGATTTGCGGATCACTCTGATAATTGGTTTTTGTGATTAGCGGGATTGCTTTTTTAGGGTTTAGGTTTAGTTTTTCGGGCTGATCCGTGAAAATGATCAAATGCCTGGAAGCATCAATCCGGACAATGGAATTCCGGAGTAAATTACTTCCGATAACACCTTCAATACCCCAACACCTGTAAAAATCAGGAAAGATGTCTATGGCAGGAATACCCATAAAACGGAGGTCGCCAATTTTGATTTCATCGACCAGAACCGCCGAGAGCGAATCCTTATCTCCAACGGCATCCCTGACCAGGTCTTTATGAATAATGGTAGCGTTTAATTCGGAGACCAGTTCCGGACTTAAAGCACAGGGGGCCCCTGTATCGAAAAGAAATTTATGCGTTTTACCGGCGAGCTCAACTTGTAGAAATATTTTTCCGTTGATGCTTTCATAAGGTATTTCCTCATAATAGTTACTCACCTGCAAACCACCCAGGTTATAGCTGAAGCTTTGGGCAAAACAAGTAACTGTGCTGAAAATCAGCAGGACAAATAAAAGGCTGGAGCGTTTCATAACAGGGGGCTTCTTTAAAAATGCAAATTACTAATTTTTCTTAAAATGAGTTTTTACCCGATTTTTTAATAAAACATTTGCATGCCTGATGCTTTCCAGGCCAACATCTTTTCCTGTAACGTAATTAAAACCTGTATAACTCCAATAAAGGGTTGCAATTGACCAGCCGGTAATTTGACATTTCCAATAAAGGGGCAGCAGGGGTTTTTGATTCATTTGCCAGATCCTATCAGCAGATCAAAGCAACAAAATTTATAATTACTTTAAAAGGAAAAGTACAGCAATGCCCAATTTTTGGGGACCAGTACCTGTAACAGCTGATCTTAAGATCAGCTGTTTTGAATTCGGTCATCGACAAATTTTCCGATTTTCAGGACAGTTTCACTGTCCAGCGATTTGTTTGCTGAACTGGTTGACCATTCTCCGAAGAAATCTTTTTCCATGGTGTAACGATCACCGTAGTGGCTTACTGTAACACTCAAAGGGTTTTGTTTTTTTAACGCCACAGTATATACTGCGTTTCCAGCTCTTAAATTAAATGGTTCCATAGGTAGGGATATGTTTTGATATACAGTTGTTTAACAAAATTCCTGCCTCTTTTTGGAATTTTACTATAAGCATTGGATTTTAATTTCAGGGAAATCGGCCAGGTGATATTTTATTTTTAATATTCTATTTTAGCTATGAAAATTGTTAAAGAGCCATTATGCCGGTTATACATTTAGAAACTTTTATAGAAGCAAAACCGGAAAAAGTTTTTGATCTGGCCAGAAGTATTGACATGCACGTGATTTCTACCCAAGGTACCGATGAAAAGGTTGTTGGGGGTAGGTCGTCGGGCCTGATTGAACTGGGTGAAAGTGTTACCTGGCAAGCGCGGCATTTGGGGGTAGTTCAGCGCCTAACCAGTAAAATCACCGCATTTGATTATCCGCAATATTTTGTTGATGAAATGCAGCAAGGGATTTTTAAATCCTTCAGACATGAACATCTGTTTTTACCGCAGACCGGTGGAACATTAATGACAGATGTGTTTACTTATGTGTCTCCCCTTGGGCTGCTTGGAAAACTTGCTGATAAATTGTTTTTGTACGGCTATTTAAAGCGTCTTTTGATCAAAAGAAATGCGGTGATAAAGGCTCATGCAGAAAACTCAATTTTTTGAAAAAATACTGGTATTTTTTGTAACTAAATAAAGTTTAAGTATTCCAATGGTGTAACCTGCTGAATCAGCCGTGTTTATCTATATTTAAATAAAACCTAAAAACTAATGAAAAAATACCTGTTCTATTTTTTACTTCTGGCTGGAGCTAGTCCGGTTTTTGCCCAGAAGAGTACCACTTCTTATCAATACAGCCTTGATTTGAATAATGTAAAGGAGGATAAATTAGAAGTGACCTTACTGACACCAAAACTGAAGACGGCCGAAACAACTTTTCATTTACCTAAAATGGTACCCGGCACTTATGCGATTTATGATTTTGGACGTTATGTGTCTAACTTTAAGGCTTTTGATAAGAGCGGCAAGGAGTTGAGTGTTGTTCAGGGAGATGTAAATTCCTGGAAAATAGCTGACGCAACAAAATTGGCAAAAATTACATATCTGGTAGATGATAGCTGGGACAGTCCGGAAATTAAAGGGCCAGAAATTTTTCAACCGGCAGGAACGAACATCGATAAGGATAAAATGTTTGCGATCAATAATTTTGGTTTTTTTGGTTATTTCGATGGACAAAAGAGTGTGCCCTTTGAAGTAACGATCACCAAACCGGCAGATTTTTATGGCTCGACCTCTCTTAAGGCAAAACATGTAAATGCGACAACTGATCAATACCTTGTTCCGGATTATTATAGTCTGGCAGATGCCCCGATCATGTACAATAAACCGGATACAACAATTTTACACATTGGTGGTGCTGAAATTTTAATTTCCCTTTATTCCCCTAATCATAAGGCAACTTCAGCAATTATTGCAAAAGAACTGAAAAGAACAATTGAAGCCCAGAAGGAATATCTGGGAGGTAAATTGCCTGTGGATAAATATGCTTTTATCATCAGTCTGACTGACAATCCTAAAATAAGAAGTTACGGGGCCCTGGAGCATTCTTATTCTTCTTTTTATTTTCTTCCCGAAGGATTTACGCCTGAAAAACTGGCGCAAACGGTTAGAGAGACTGGTTCTCACGAATTTTTTCACATCGTGACCCCTTTAAGTATCCATAGTGAAGAAATTGGTAATTTTGATTACGATCATCCTAAAATGTCTGAACACTTGTGGATGTATGAGGGGCTGACTGAATACGCTGCCCATCACATGCAGGTTAAATATGGTTTGGTAGATTTTAAGGATTATTTGAAAACACAAGGCCAGAAACTGAACAACACCAGACGCTATAACGATACGCTGGCTTTTACCAGGATGTCAAAAGGAGTTTTAGACACTTTTGAAAATCAATATGGCAATGTTTATGAAAAGGGAGCATTGATCGGACTTTGTCTGGACATCAAACTCAGGGAATTATCGAAAGGTAAATATGGCACCCAAAACCTGATGAAGGATTTGTCGAAAACTTATGGAAAGACAAAATCATTTAAAGATGAAGAGCTTTTTGCAACGATTACCAAATTAACCTATCCTGAAATCGGAGCTTTTTTAAATACCTATGTGGCTGGAACAAAAAAACTCCCTTATAAAGAAGTTTTTGCTTCAATAGGAGTGGATTATGAGCCCGTTGTGAACATAAAAAGGGCAAATATGGGAGATGTTCGGATGGGCTATAACCCGGCAACAAAAAACCTGTTCGTTGCCGATACAACAATGAACAGTTATGGTAAAAAATTGGGTTTCCAGAAAGGAGATCAGATTCTTGCCATTAACGATGTTAAACTTCCTGAAATATCACAGGTACAGCAATTTTTAGATAATGTAAGGCAGAGTGCAAAAGCCGGAGATACCTTTAGCGTACTGGTGTTAAGGAAAGATGCAAACGGAAATTCATCTGAAGTGAAACTGAGCCAGCCAGTAGAACTTCAGGATGCCAAACTGTATAATGTTTTAAAGGAGTTTCCAACATTAACTGAAGATCAGAAAGCTTTACGGGCAGCCTGGTTAAATACAAAGAACAACTAAAAAATTGAATTCAAAAAAAAGCGCGGTTTATAAAAAACTGCGCTTTTTTTATTTATAGGCCTGAAATAATTGTTCCCGGTTTGAATTTTAAGGGTAGAAAAAGACAGGTGGGTTTCTTTTTTAGAGATAAAATTAATATTTTTAAAACAGGAGGATTGCTGAACATAATTTATTAAACATATGACAGATAAGGAAACCACACAATACATCATTTCCCATTACGGAACGCTTTTTAACATCAACGAAAAACTTGCTTTTAAACATCAGCAATCACTATTAAAGTTAGATGACCCCAGTGGTGGCTTATCTGAGGTTCAAAAAGAAAGAAGAAGAGACTTGTACCTTCGTCAGGGCTGGCTCACCAACAATGCAGAAATTTTGAATTTACTACAAAATGGTTATGAGCATTTTGAACTTAAGGTGGCTTCCAGAATATTGACAGAGCATAAAGACCAGGTGTTTTTTAACTTTTGCCCTCAATGTGCGAAACTGGCCAGGACACCACAGGCCAGGCAATGCAGGCATTGTAACCACGACTGGCATTAAGCGGCTGGAATCAATTTAACCGTTGTGATTATTCGTCTTTTATAGCACTATACTGTAGCTTTGCGTAAAGCACTGTTTACAGGACCATGAAACCTCAAAAGAAACCAATATCCCCTCAAAAAACTGCTGCCGGTAAGGAGTTGTCTGTGCGCAACAAATACCTGCGGAGCAGAATTGTCATTTTGATTTTAATTCTGGTTTTGTATGGAATTTTACTTGTTGACAGCAAAACCGGATTTATCAAGTCCTGGGTTGGAGATAAGACAATTGAAATCCCGGTCCCAAAATGGCTGAAGAATATTATCGGCTAAGTGTTTTGATGGCCCTAAAGAAACAAATCCTTTTTATCAAGCTGCTCTAACAGGTTTGCTGAAGGATGGTTGGCAGGATCAATAAAACGGTTCATTTCGGGATTTTTATCTACAAATAAAACATCAAAACTTAAACGGTCATTGCCATAGATACCCCGATGGATCAGATTTGCAGAAAAGACCAGTAAGTCAGACCTGTTTAAGGAGATTTGTTTCCCCCTGCTGAGCGGGTCACTTGGGTTTTTACCATTTAAAGACATCCTTACGTCGTATTCTTCAGCAAGGTCCCAGTTGTTATGACTGCCTGGAATGAGTTCTATACCCTTTTCTGCTTTTAATGGGATCCTGAAATGAATCACATTTTGTTTTTTGATGGCTTTTTTCTGGTCATCCAGGCTTAAGCCAGTATATTGAATGTCACGGTGCCAGTAATTATGCTGGCTCTGGTTAAAAGGATCAAAAAATAATTGTGTGTTTAAAAATACAGCTTCAGACGGAAAAATTCTGGTCATGATCTGGTATAGGTTATCACTGGAAATAAAGTTAAACAATTCCAGTTTTTCCTTCTGATGAAGCGTATTTCCTGAAGTGAGACTATGACTATTGATGAGGCCATTTTTATAATAAGCTTCATTTTCTGCCAACCAGATTTTATGGAATTTTAACAGGATGTTTTCGAGCTTAAGCAGCGAATGTTCATCAAAAAAATTCTGCAGCAACAGGTAGCCTTGCTGTTCATATTTATCTTTGATTTCCTTTAGGTACCGCATATACTCAATTTTACAAAAATTAAACCATAAAGAAGTGTGTAATCGCTTTTAACTTGTTATTTTCGTGCATCTGACAAATCAATTATATATCAACTACAAGATGAACAGAAGATCCTTAAAAATAATAGGTTTGGTACTTATACTTGCTTTTACCGCTTACGAAGAATTGAGTTTAAGGCCTTATCTGTTGAAACATAAGGTGCAGCCCGAGTTTATAGGGGGCTCATTACCAAATTTTCTTGCAGTACTGATTGTTGCCTTTCTTTTTTCTGTTCTTAAGGACGGAACGGTTAAAGGTTCTGCATTAAGGGTAAGTATTCAGGGCACTGCAGCCATGGTCCTTTACGAAGTGGCCCAGCTTTGGATGCCCCAAAGAACATTTGACTGGCTGGATATCGCTGCTTCTTTACTGGCCGGTCTGGTTTCATTTTTTTTATTAAGCATTATTGACCATTCGGACGTCAAGAAACCTGTAAAATGAGGATACTTTTTTATAGTTTTTTAATAACTGCAGCGGCAATTTTTAATTGTAGTGCGCAGGTGACTGGCAGGCAAAAATTTATAGCCTATTACATTACTGATGGCCGTAATGCCTCTTTTAAACTGCGTGATATTCCTGATGGGGTTGATATGGTGATTTTATTTGGGGTGAAATACTGGCAATACCAGGATACACTGAAATACCCGGCCGGTCAGGGCATGATGGGCAGTTATAAATCTTATGGGGCATATTTTAAGGATATAAAAGCCTTGCAAAAAAGGGGGATTGCGGTTTTACAGAATGTCGACGATGCGGCGAACTGGCAACAGGCAAAACCAGATGGATACGCTAACCCTGAAGTCTGGGCATCTAATCTGCAAAAAATACTCGTTGAACAGTATCATTTGGATGGGATCAGTTTGGATATTGAGCATTCAGGTAAGGCGCCGGACCTTATCCCTTCCTTTCCCAGGTTTGAAGAGATTGGATATCATGGATGGTACAAGGGTGCTATGGAAGCAAACCCTAATTTTCTTTCCTGTATAGCGGCCCTGACTAAGTATTTTGGCCCAAGGTCTGGTACAAAAAAACAATTGCAAACAGCAAGCGGCCTTGATATTTATTCCTGGGATAAAATAGCCACCCATTTTGGAGATGCTTTTGATTATTTTCAGATTCAGTCTTATGATAGATCTGTCTCCACTTGTCAGCTGATGATGAATTATGTTTTTAATGTGAATAAAATACCCGCTTCCAAAATGATTTTTGGAGCATATCCGGAAGGGCATAAATCTTTACTTTCAGATATAGCCCTGGCAAAATGGAAACCGGTACAGGGTGTTAAAGGAGGAATCATGGTTTACACTTTTAATTCTGACCTGTCTTATTCCAATGCTGTTTTAAAGGCGCTAAGAGCTGCCGAGTAAGTTTGTTCCTGATTCTTTTTAGCTGGGCCTTTTTCTTTTGGATGCTAGATACTCCAGGCTGGCGGAAAGGACGATTAACAAAAGCACGTCGGATAAAAGTGCTGAGAAATTAAAGACAGTACGGTTTTGTGGTTCGGGATCTCTTTTACCTCCAAGATATTCGTAAAAAGTAAATGGAAAACCGATGGTGTCGTTTCCGTCTGAAGGGCTGTTATAGGAGCATGTTGCAATACTGGTTACAAGAAAAAGAATGATTAGAATGCAAAGAAATCTGACAGGTTTCATAACAGATGTTTTGTATGCAAGGTAAAACCTTTGGTTTAACCTTGCATTTCCCTTACTTCAGCGTAACCGCCAAACTGGTATATAGGGCAGGATAATGCAATGCGTACCGCCTGGTTAAGGTCTTCGGCCTTTAACAACAAAAAGCCCCCCACAATTTCTGTCCCGTTCTGGTGGGTTCCGGAGCTGATTTGTTTACTGGGGCTAATGACAGCACCTTCAAGGCTTAAACCACTTCCTCCGGCCAGTTTGCCTTCTGCACTCCATTTGCCAAACCATTCTTTCCAGTGTAGCTGATGGATCCTGGTTTCTTCTTCACTATGTTGTTGTTTTCTTCCGTCTGGTTCACGGAAAATGACAATAAAATTTTTCATGATGTATGGTCTGGCTCTATTTTAACTTCATTTCTATCGTTTGCCCGTCACGGGTAATTTCTACAAATTCTTCAATCCGATCGGTATAATTATTTACATACCGCTGCTGTTGGTAATAATCTGTTCCACCTCCATAACCATTACGGTCCGAGCCGGTATATACATTTCTTGTCCCCTCTATACTATAACTCGCCATGGCTTGCAAAAAATATTTACCAGGTTTCATGTTGTAAAATTTAAAACGTCCATAATTGTCTGTACGAACAACTACCCGCCACCTGAAGGCTTCATTGGACATAAATACACTAGTGTTTTTACCCTCCTTCTTTTTTCTGAGGTTATACCATTCGGTAAAGTAAGTAGTAACAGGAAAGAGGGTTACGTCGGTATTTACGGCCAGGACCTTTCCAAGTATGCGCATCCCATATCCATTTTTTTGTCTGGTAAAGGCAACGCCTTCTATAGTGGATTTACCTACGCCAAGCATATTTTTAGCTTCCAGGGAATCAAAGGGCACCTGTGGGAGTAGTTCTGTTTTTTGTGCTTTTACTTTAAGAAAAGCGCAGGTTAAAAAAAGGAGTAAAAAGAATAATTTTGATGTTTTCATGGCAGGGTAATTGTTGTTGTCAAAAAAGTAGGTGATTTATAGTAAATTTAGCTTGAAAGTATAAAAAAATGAAAAAAATTGCAACCCTGGTATGTTTTGTTTTATATGCATTGACTGCATTTTCGCAGAAAGAAAAACCATTTGGCTTAAAGGATGGATTGCGTGAAGGAACTGCTAAAAATTTTTACGGTGATGGGAAAATAGAATCTGTGATTAATTGGAAAAAGGATAAGCAGGAGGGGACCTCTACTTTCTATTTTCAAAATGGGAAAGTGAAGGCGGTTGGGAATTTTACCAAGGGGGCTAAAAATGGAGTTTGGAAATACTACTATGAAACTGGTGAGCTGGAGGCCGAGGAATATTTTGTTTACAGGGATTTTATGCAGATTAAGGAAGGGGTTTTTAAGAAATTCTATGCCGATGGTAAACCTAAGGAAAGTTATTCCTATGTAGATGATAAATTGGAAGGCCCGTATGTCCGGTATTATGCAAGTGGGGCTATCGATGAGAAAGGACAGTATCTTCATGATCAACCCGATGGAAATTTTATAGCCTATCACCCCAATGGAAATGTCCGGGCAAGTTCTACTTATGTAAATGGAAAAAGAGAAGGGGAACGGATCCTGAGAGATGAAAATGGAAAGATTACATCGACGGAACTTTATAAAAACGGAGTGAAGATTAAATAGCTTAAATCCCAGTATTATACTCAGGTTATGACCCCTTTTAGAATTTGTTAATTTTCCTATATTCGTAGGGAAAAATCTCCATGCGTTACCTGTTGTCCTGTTTATTAAGTCTTGTCTTTTTTTCTGCTTTCAGCAAAGTGGAAGTTATTGACATTGACCAGCAGCCTTA
Organism: Pedobacter nutrimenti; assembly: GCF_003208655.1. Classification (GTDB taxonomy): domain Bacteria; phylum Bacteroidota; class Bacteroidia; order Sphingobacteriales; family Sphingobacteriaceae; genus Pedobacter; species Pedobacter nutrimenti. Next base: position 481,240 of record NZ_QKLU01000003.1, read on the forward strand.
TGAAAATATAGGCCGGAAAGTTGGCATACTGAAGGATAAGGATGCGCTGATGACGTTGCAGCAGGTGATGAAACTGGACCAGGCTGGTCAGTTTCGGCCTTCGACGAGTGAAATTCTTAATTTTGGAAATACAAAGTCTGCCTTCTGGATAAAGGTAAGCTATCTGGCCCCGGTTAAAGACGAGGCTTATCTGATTGCAGATATCCCAAATATAGAGCAGATTGATTGTTATGTTTTAAGGAAGGATGGGGGCGTTTTGCAGATGCATTCGGGAAGTTTGTCCCCGCCTGAAAAAGGTGTTACGGCGACAAACAGTTACAGATTTCTTTTACCTGATCAGCTCAGGTCCGAAGGCCCGCAGACCTTGTACCTTCGTATAAAGTCGAACAACATTATGCTGCTCCCCTTAAAATTGGTGAATAGTGACCGGCTTTTAGAAGATAGTTCAAAATTGCAGCTGGAAAGTGTTTATATCGGGGTCATTTTGAGTTTATTTCTTTTTAACCTGTTTCTGTTTTTCAGTCTTGGGGATAAAACTTATTTGTATTACAGTCTGTACCTCTTTTTTCTGTTTGCCTATGTCGTTTTATACCTCAGGGGCTATAGTTATCTGTTTGGCTATCAATTTCGGACCTGGTTTAACTTATACCCACATATTTTTCATAGTCTTTCAGCGATTTCAGCGATTTTGTTTTCAAGGAAGTTTCTTAACCTTAGGGTAACGGCCCCTTCCTGGTTAAAGGTGTATAATTTTGCTTTTGCCCTGTGTCTTATAGAGCTTGTGATCAGTGCGCTGGGTTATAAGTCTTTGGCTGCTTCCTGTGCCCAGAACCTTGGTTTTATAGAAACCGCGGTACTGGTGGTTACCGGTATTGTCCTCTGGAGAAAAGGACTCAGGGCGGCCAGATATTACATTTATGCCTGGGCCATCATGGCGGCCACAATTTTCATCTTTACCCTTAGCCTGGGCAATGTACTGGTGACCAAAGATTATAGCTTCCACCTTTTGCCTATTGGCTCTACAGTTGAGCTGTTGCTCCTTGCTTTTGCCCTGGGTGACCGTTACCGGAGCCTGATGGTGAGCGAACGCAAAGCAAAGGATGAGAATTTTAAGATGATCAGAAACCACAATGAAAATCTGGAGCGTGTGGTTAAAGAACGGACCATCCGGTTGAATGAAAGTATTGCGAAGCTGGAGGCTTCCAATGAAATGAAAAACAAATTGTTTTCCATTGTTGCGCATGATTTAAGAAGTCCTTTTAACAGCCTGGTGAGTATTTTTACCTTAAGCGATATGGACATGCTCAGTTTGGAGGAACTTAAGGAACTTTTAAATGCAAGCCGTAAAAATATAGATGAAATCCATCATACCCTGGATAATTTATTGTACTGGGCCGCGAGCCAGATGGAATCTTCAGGAAGTAATTTTTCTGTATTTGACCTTAAGGCCACCGTTGAAGGTTTGCTGCCGGTTTATGAACCCCTTGCTGCCTACAAGGCTATAGTTTTAAAAGTGGTCACCCAAGAGGTTGGAATGGTGGAGGCAGACCAGAACCAGGTCCAGCTTATTCTTCGTAACCTGATCGATAATGCAATTAAATTTACGCCGCGCAAAGGGACAATCCATTTGCGCTTAACAAAGGAGGGTGATCAGGTGCGAATCGGAATACAGAATCCGGTTATTGATCCTCAGGTTATAGACCTGGAAGCTTTGCGTTCCACGCACAGCCAAATCAGTACCCCGGGTACGGCCGATGAGCGGGGCATTGGGCTGGGTTTACAACTTTGCCATGAGTTTGCAAGGATGAATGGAAGGAAACTGGAAGTGAAGCTGGAGGAAAATGAAATTGAGTTTTACTTTTTTCTGAGATCTTCCGAATAATTTTTTTTCTAAAAAACCGGTTGCCTTCAACGCAACCGGTTTTCAGATCTATTCGCTTAATTTAGCTTTTGGCCCTCTTTAATTTCATCATTTGCCTGCTTAACCAACGCGTCTCCGGGTCTCAAATCCCCGAAAACTTCTGTGGAATCTTTAGAAATCAAACCTTCTTTGATGTTCACCAGTTTAGCCCTGCCGCTTTTTACAAGAACCACATACTGGGCTTCGGTAGAACGGACAATTGCCGTGTTTGGAACCAGAAGTGATTTTGCCCCCGATAAAAGAGGAATTTTAACTTCTGCATACATTCCTGGTTTTAATTGATTTTTTTCGTTGCGAACATCAATTTCTATAGCTTCTGAACGCATGGAGCCAAGTGCATTTGCCGAGCGGCTGATTTTTGCCTGCTGCACCAGTGAAGGCATGGCATTAAAGGTAAAACTGACCGGTTTACTGAGGTCAACTTTATCTACATAATTTTCCGGGATGTACACTTCAAGACGCATTTTTTTGGTGTCCTGAAGGACAAGCATGGGTTGATCTGTGGATTTACCTGGTGAAACCAGGGCACCGGGAGAAACGTTCCGTTGAACAATGGTGCCATCAAATGGTGCATAAATATTCAGATAACCCTGTAAAGTTCTTACGGATGAAACATTGGAGTGTTCGGATAGGGAAATGGCCTGATCAGCCTTCATCCGGGAAAGTGCATTGTCAAGTTCCAGTGGGGAAACTGCACCCGGTTCTTTGGCGGCTTCTTTCAGGCGCTGGTATTTATCCTTACTGGCGGCAGCATTTTCCTGGGCCTGAACAAAACGGGAATTGGCTGCCTGTAGTTGGGATTCCATTTCAGGGGCTTCCAGACGGAGCAGCAGTTGCCCCTTTTTCACTACAGAACCGCGGTCTGCATAGATTTCTTTTACAAAACCATTGGCCCTGGGGAAAATATTTACTTCATTATAGGCCTTTAGGTTACCAGATAAGCGGATATCTCCGGAAAGTTGTTTTTCGCACACCTGACTGAATTCTCCTGTTTGTTTTTTTTGATGGGCTCCTGTCAGATCTGCTGGTTTTTCAGTACCCGAGCAAGCGGAAAGAAGGCATGCAGCCAGAATTGCCACAGCTATATTTTTATAATTCATGATTGTCAGTATTTAAAGTTTGAACGTTTTTATGGGTTTGGTTATCGGGTTCGGGCATTAAAGAAGGGGACTGGTAACCTGTTTTTTGTTGTAACCAGGCAAAAACCTGTGGAAGAACAAATAATGCGGCCAGTGTAGAGGCAAAAAGCCCACCAATGACGGCTCTACCCAGGGGGGCGGTTTGTTCTCCTGCTTCACCCATTCCTGAAGCCATTGGGATCATCCCGGCCATCATGGCCAGACTGGTCATAAGTATGGGCCTCAAACGTATGGATGCACTGGTAATCGCGGCCCTGGACGCATCCCGGTAATCCAGCCGAAGGTTTTCTGCATTGGTGACAATGAGTATGGCGTTGGCCACTGACACCCCGGTGGACATGATCATTCCCATATAGGATTGCAAATTTAGTGTAGAGCCTGTTAGCATCAGGGCAGTCAGTGAACCCAGAATAACCGCAGGTACGGTTGATAAAACGGTTAAACTTAGTTTTACGGATTGATAGTTTGCCGCCAGGAGTAAAAAAATCACCAGAATAGCAAACAGCAGTCCATTTTGCAGGCTGGATAAGGTTTCTGTTAGCAAGCTGGACATTCCTTTCATTTCCACAACCAGACCTTTAGGCTTTTCGCCAATAGCATTAATGGCTTTTTGAACATCACTGCTGGCTGTTCCCAGATCTTTTTTATAGATGTTGGCCCCAACGGTCAGGAACCTTCTGGGACCTGTCCGGTCATATTCCCCGGGTACATATTTTATCTTAAAGTCGGCAACATCGCCAAGAACAGGGCTGCTTTGACCGCGCAGTAAAGGAATCTCCCTCAGTTCGTCCATAGTTGCCATTACATATTCGGGAACCTGTACCTGTACCTGGTAAGTATAGGATTTATCTTCGTCGAGCCATTGGTTTTTTTCGGTGAAACGACTGGATGAGGTGCTGGCCGTAACAGAACGGGCAATATCACTTACGTTTAAACCCAATTGGGCTGCTTTGATCCGGTCTATACTGATGGCTACTACAGGCAGTTTTAAAGGCTGGGCAATTTGAACGTCCCTCAGATAGCTGATCTTTTTAAGTCTGGAAAGCACCTGATTAGCATAAGCTTCAATCTGGTTCATGTCTTTTCCAGCTACCCGGACTTCAATTGGTGCAGATGCACCCTGGCTCATGATCTTTTCGGTCATGTCTATGGGTTCAAAAGTTACCTTGAGCTCCGGCAGGCGATAGGCAATGTTTTTTCTGAGTACATCTTTTAACTCATCCATATTCACTTTGTAGTGCTCGTCCAGATTTACCTGGAGTACTGCTTCATGGGTACCGGTATTAAACACATACAGATTACTGACCCCATAGCTGCTGGGAATTAAACCAACATAGGCAGAGGTAATGGCCACTTGCTGATGTACAGTGCTGTCAATGATACCAAGTACCTGTTTCAGTTTTTCTTCTGTTCTTTCCAGTCTGGTTCCGTCGGGTTCTTTAATCCGGATCTGGAACTGTCCGTTGTTTACCTTGGGCATCATGTCTTTACCTATGAATACAAAACCAGCACCGGCAAGAAGCAGGACCAGAAAAAGGTAAACAGGCACAATAGTCTTTTTATAGGGCATCCAGGCGCTGATCAGCTGCATGTAGCGGAGTTTAACCTTTTCAAACAGGTCGTTTTTTTCCGGTTGTTTTTTCTCTTGCTGAAGATGTTTTTCAATCTGACCTTCTTCCTGAGCATCCAAGGCCTCTCCGGCATGAGCATGTATTTTCCCATGTTGGTAGTGCTGGTAACGTTCTGCCCTGATCATCCAGTTGCTTAGAATGGGGACCAGGGTTTGCGCCAGAACGTAAGATACAATCATGGTAAAACCTATCGACATGGAAAGTGGCAGGAACATGGCCCTGGGTACTCCGTTCATCATAAAGGAAGGTGCGAAAACAGCCAGTATACACAGCAGGATCAACAGCAGTGGAAAAGCAATTTCCTGGCAGGCTTCATAAATGGCCTGTTGTTTTCCCTTGCCCATTTCCAGGTGCTGGTGAATGTTTTCTATGGTAACAGTGGCCTGGTCAACAAGAATACCAATGGCCAGGGCCAGACCACTCAGGGTCATGATGTTAATGGTTTGTCCGAACAGGCCCAGCAACATGACCCCAATAAGAATGGATACAGGAATGGTGATGACGACAATCAGACTGCTGCGCAGGTCCCTTAAAAAAAGCAAAACCATTAAACCAGTGAGCAGTGCCCCAAGGGCCCCTTCGGTAATCAAACTTTTTACAGCATTTACCACAAACACGCTTTGGTCAAATTCATAGGATATTTTAACATCGGGGGGCAACAAACTCTGCATTTCCGGCAGCTTGCTTTTTAGGGTTTGGACCACCGACCAGGTGGACGCATCTGCAGTTTTCACAGCAGGAATATACACCGAACGTTTACCATTGATCAATGCGTAATCTACCGTAATGTCTGCGGCATCACTGACCCGGGCAATGTCTTTGATCAGTACAGGAATGCCGTTTTTAACAGTTACAGGGATATCCTTAAACTCATCTGCCTTTTTAACAAGGGAATTCATAGTGGTCACAAACATCGTGTTGCCCATACGCAGGTTTCCTGATGGGGCCATCACATTAAATTTTGCGAGGGCCGATACCACCTCATCAGGTGTTAAATTGTAGCTGCGCAGTTTACTGGGATCAATGTTTACCGTAATGGAACGGGAATTGGCTCCAAAAGGTGGAGGGGCAGAAAGCCCAGGGACACTTGCGAACATAGGTCTTACCCGGGTTGCTGCAAGGTCGTAGATTTCCTTGAGACTTCTTGTTTTGCTCGACAGGACCAGCTGGCCTACAGGAAGGGAAGAGGCATCGAAGCGCACCACCTGTGGAGGCAGGGCACCCGGCGGGAAAAACTTCATTGCCCGGTTGACCTGTAAGGCAACCTGGGCAGAGGCTTCGGCCATATTGGTGCTTTCATAAAAACTGAGCTTCAAAAGGGTTAAACCCTGAATGTTTTTACTGCTGATATTTTTAACTCCATTCACGTAAAGGAACTGGTCTTGTAAGCGGGTAGAAAAAAAACCTTCCATTTGTTGTGGTGACATTCCTCCATAGGATTCAATCACATAAATGGTGGGCAGGTTAAGCTGGGGAAAAATATCTATAGGTATTTTGATTGCACTAAGCACTGCGAAAATCAGCAAGCTTAAAGTAATCACAACTGTTGTGATTGGCTTTTTGAGTGCGGAGGTGACCATTGACATCGTTTTTAGTTTAAAAGTTTTAAAAGTGTACTGACCTGGTTCTCCATGGCTGCTTTTTCAAATAAAGCCCTGCAGTAGGTATTTCTGGCAAGGGCAAAATCTGTTTCCGCCCTGTACAGAATATTCAATGCGGCGTTGAGTTCTATAATGTCTGTCAGTCCGTTTTTGTACAAAGAGAATTTTTGACGATAGCCTGCATTGGCAGCCTTAAGTTGATTTGGAATTTCCTTCAGCCTTTGTCTGGCTGTACTGAGTTCAGTGTCTGCCTGTCCATTGCGTAGAGAAAGTAATTCCTGTTGTTCAAGGTATTTTTTTCGATCATAACTGGCGGAAACCTGTTGTGTATGAAGTTTCAATTGCCTTCGTTTCAGGTCTGTGAGGTTATATGAAACACCTATACCCAGCAAATAATTGTTCCGGTCAAAACCCCAGCCAGTGGACAGGTTACGGAACTGATCTTCGGCGGTGATGCTGGACCCTCTTCCCCAAAAGGCGGCTTCCAGCAGGATTTTAGGGTTATATTGTTTTTTGATCATTTCCTGTTTTTGAAGGGCGTTTTGATAGGCGGACTGATAGTAGCGCAAAAGCGGATGAGACAGACTGTCTTTAAGCCCGGAGCTTAATAAACCAGATTGTTGTAACAGGATAGATTCTGCAGTGGTATCTGGCTGAATGGTGTGATAAGACAAACCTGTAAGCGCGCCCAGTTGTAATTGTACCTGCTTCATTTGGTTGGAAAGTTCCAGATAATTGAGTTTTGCCTTGGAAAGCTCTGCTGCTGCGATGCTAGTGTCTACCCCGGCCCGGACACCACTTTTAGCCAATGCGCGGATGGAACGCTCAATATCCTGGTTTCTGTTGATATTGGCCTTTTGGATCTGGAGCAGGTCGTGGTCGAGCATTAACTGCAAATACTGGTTGATGGTTAGAGTTTGCAGTTGGAATTTGGAAAGCTGGTATTGGTTCTGCTGAACTTCGACAGCTGAATTTGCCGTTTTACGTTCGGCCGAATAGGCGCCGAAATTATAAATTTCCCAATCCAGGGCAGCGATTCCCAAATTGGATAAGGAAGCATTGTTGTTGCTTTGGCTCCGCACGCCCCTGGAATTAGAAGGGATTAAACCAAAGCCAAAATAGGGACCGGCAACATTGTTGTTTGAACCCAGGTCGGCCTGGTAGTTGAGTTTAAGATTGGGAAGCCAATTGTTTCTGGCTTCAAGGGCCTGGGCCTGACGGATCAGGATGGCAGCTGAATCTGTAATCAGTGATGGGGCATTGTTCTCCAGCCGGTTTAAAATTGTATTTAAAGAAACGGGGTTTTCCTGAGCGCAGGCATTAAAGACGACAAACAACAGTAATGCCATACAGAAGCCCCTTTTTAAAAGCAGCATAATAAAAAATGTTAAATGATCGGAATGAACAGGATAAAGGGGGAGTCCCTTATCTGTTCTGACAACTAGGGTATTTGGGTTGCCGGGATCAAATGATCAGCTGCCTGGTATTCAGGTAAGTATCCTCTTTGTGGAGCAGGATACAGCACACCTGTTCAAGGACTGTATTACTGAGTTTGCAGAGAAGTTTTGATAGGGCAAAAAACAAGGCCAGGAAACCTGTAAAGGTAAGAACAACCCTGCCCGGATTGGATAATTGCTCTTGTATGGCGATGACTTCAATCAGATCTTCTTCCAGGTACTCCTGTTTGCGTTTGCTAAATAGTTTTTGGAGCAGGAAGACATTAATTTCCTGATGCTGACGGTTCCGGTCAAAGATGTTAAAGCCCAAAAAGCTTTTCCCCGCAAATAATATTGCGGCCATAAAGAACAGAACCCGGACTATTTTAAACATGGATTGATCAATAACCTTAGACAAAGCAAATTTTGCAAGAAAAATTTAAGATCCGTGGAGGTAACAAAAAAGTTGCAAAAACAGTCTTCAGCTAAAACAGGATGTGACATTTACTTTTTCTGTGGCGAAAGGTCTTTAACTGCAATCCTTTGCATTTCTACATCCATTGCATAGAAAAAACCATTGGCATTGCCCGATATGTTTCCTTTAACCTGCCCTGGAACAGTAGATAATATACCCCTCCAGTCTGTTTCCTGAAATACGTTGTACAGAAAGGTCGCATGAGCAGGTGATAGGGAAAATTTGTAAATGCTCAAACTGTCTTTCAGATCGGTCGTGATGATGGTATTTTGTTCGGTTAATGGGTTCAGGGCATTAGGGGAACCAAAAGGATGAGAGTAGCTGTAAGGATAACTTTCGCCAAATTTACCTGGTGTCCACAACCTTTTTCCATTCATGATTAGCCATTGTTGTGCAGAAAGTACGCCGAATGTATGTTTCGGAATGGTAATTTCCGCTTTGTTCTGATTGACCTTTATGGAAAGTGGGATATAGCGTTCACTAATAGGGAATACCTGTTGTAAGGTATCATTTGCGGTATACTCCTTTTTATTGTAGATAATTTTTAAGGTATAAACGCCATCATAATTTTTGTTGTTTTTCATGCTGGCCGTATAGATACCAGTTTTGCCAAGCTCTTTGAAAGGAATATCACTTTCACCATCGTTTACGCTCAGTACCGCACCGTTTATGGGCTGGGGAGCACCTCCGCTAAGCAATACAGGTTTGGTTAGCCGGATATATTGCTGTGGGATAAAGGTATTGATACCACCCTCTACAATAAGGTCATAAGGCACAGGAAGGGCGCTTTCCTGTTTTTTGCAGGCAGAAAGTACCAGGCTGAACAAGAGAATTAGGGTATACTTTATATTTGTCATTTTCATCGCCTTAAAATTTAAAGTTATAAGTGATTGCCGGTGTAATTCCTGGAAAGGCTTGTTCTTCAACAAGGTAGTCTGTTGCAGGGTTTTGGTTGACCCTATAAAAAAGAGAGTTCTTTTTGCCATATACATTATACACACCCAGGCTAAGGCTGCTCATCCAAGGCCTTTTGCGGTTGGTAGCCGGAGAAAGATCCCAGGATACGCTCAGGTCCAGACGGTTATAATCAGGCATTCTTGAGGAGTTCCGGTCTTTGTAAATGGGAACTTTTAAACCTTGCTGCAAAAAATAACCAACAGGAAGTGTTACCGGCCGGCCAGTTGTATAAGTGAAAAAAGAGCTAAAGAGCAGGCGGTTTGTAATCTGATAATTGAGGCTAAGTTTTAGTACATGCGGGATGTCATAATTGGCCCTGTACTGTAAACTGTTGTTGATCTGGTTGAATTTACGGAATGCCCTGGACCAGGTATAAAAAAGAGTACCCCGAAGTCTTCCGATGTCTTTTGAGGCCATGAATTCAATGCCGTAAGCGTCGGATCGCCCCGAACGGAGCTGATCTTCTATAACGGGGTTTAAAATCACCTGAGCATGATCTATGAGCTGCAACTGGTCAAGCATTTTTTTATAATAAGCACTGAGTGAAAAGGTCCAGCCCAACACCTTACGTCTGTATTCCAGGGAAAAAAGGTCTGATTGCTGAGGTTTAATATTCGGACTGGAAGGAATCCAGGTTTCCAGGGAAGAAAAAGCAAGTTCATCATTTTGTACCAGCTGAAGGTACTGATAGTTCCGGTTATAGGTAAACTGCAGGTAAGCCTGCGGCTCAAGAGCATACTGTATGGTCATCCGGGGTTCCAGTCTGAGATAACTTTGATAGCCTTCTTTAGGATCTTGTCCCAGCTCAGCAGCAAGAATGTCATCGTCTGGTGTATATAATCTTACTTTAGAGATGTTTTGAAGCATGCTCGCGCGAAGCCCATAAAGTAACCGAAAATGCTGTCCAAGGGAGAGTTTATGACTGGCATACAAACCATACTCCCAGGCATTGGCTTTGGGGATACTGGAGGAACTTGTCGTATTGGATTCACCAGGGGTAAAAATGTGATTGGTTCCATTAAAACCAAACTGAATTTGACTGTGCGGTTTCTGGTAATAAATAAAATCGCCTTTTAAAGTAAAATCCCGGATACCAGTGATCCATTGATCCATACCCTCAGAAGCATCAGCGTTAATGTTGAGTCTGTTTTTATAATTGCTATAAATGGCTGACAAGTTTGAAAATAGCCTGGCATTAAAAATATGATTCCATCGTAAAGTAGAGGTTTGGTTTCCCCAACTGTTAAAATAACCATTATTGGATTTTAAACGGTCATTTCCAAAATAAGCAGAATAATATACCCGGTCTGAGGCACCAAATTTATAATTGACTTTGAAATTTAAGTCATAGTAACTTGCGCCGAGATTAAAGAGGTTAAAATTTTTGTTTAGAAAATTAAGAAGACTTTTACGCCCTGTAATCAGAAAAGAACCTTTTTCTTTGACTATTGGTCCCTCCAGTGCAAGTCTGGCTGCCAGTAAGCTTGCTCCTCCCTTCACATGGAAGGTTTTATCGTCCCCGTCTGCCATGCGGGCATCGATTACAGAGGACAGACGCCCTCCGAAATTTGGGGGGATCCCATCGGTATAGATTTGGATGTTCTTAAGGGCATCGGGATTAAATATAGAAGTCAATCCAAATAAATGCCCGGGATTATACACGGTTGCCTCATCAAAGAGGATCAGGTTTTGATCTTTGTTTCCACCTCTGATGAACATATTGCTACTCTCTTCGGTCATACCAAGTATGCCATTCTGCATTTGGAGGGCTTTGATCACATCTGGTTCTCCTTTGTAATAGGGCTGTTTTTTGATTAACTCCCATTCCAATGCCTGTCCTGGAAAAGATTGCGCGGTAGAATCGGTACTGTTTTGGGAATTTACAACAATTTCATGCAGGTTAATTTGCTGTTTTTCAAGCTCTATTTCCTGTGACTGGGCCGAGAACTGCAGGTCGATTGTTATTTTTTTGGAAACATAGCCCACATGGCTGATCCATAGTTCATAACTTCCGGCCGGAAGGGTTAAGGAATAAAACCCATAGTTATTACTACTGATTCCTTGTTTGAGTATGGGAATGTAAATACCGGCCCCAATAAGGTCTTCGCCTGTTTTTGCATCATGTACATGTCCGCTAAGGCTTACCCTTTTAATTTCCTGGGGAACAATGATGATTTCTTTGTTAATGTATTTGTAACTTAATCCGGTTCCTGAAAGTAAAAAATCAAGTATTTCTGTAAGTGGTGTTTTGGAGAAATTCCTGTTGATTTTCCTTTTGAGAGAAACCAAAGAGGGGTCAAAGGACAGCAATATCCCTTGTTCTGTTGACAATTGGGAGAGGGCCCCCTCAATGCTGCTGTTTGAGAAATTAATACTTAGTTGCTGGCTGGGAACAATATTTTGGGCATGCGCCGGACCGGATCCTGTAAGGAACAAAAAAGTCAGTATGATAAAAAGACAGGTCTTTCCGATGGCTGGCATAAATTATTTATACAGCACAAATGTATCGTCTTTTTTGGTAACCTGTAGTTGTAATGAAGCTGCAATAATGCGGATAATTTCTTCTTCGCTTTGCTGATCAAAATAAGCACTTAATTTCCGGTTTTTTAGATCGGCATCCTGAAGAATAACTGCTTTTCCAAATGCATCTTCAAGGTCCCGTGCAACCTCTTCAAGCGGTGTTTGTATAAACTGAAGTTTGTGATCGCACCAGGATTTGTAATTTAGCCAGGTGTTTTTTTGTGAACTTAGGGTTTTGGTTTTTCTATTGAATATGCCTTTGTCCTTTTCGGAAAGGAGCAGGCTTTTTGATGTGACCGAGTCCACTTTGGAAGAATTGGCTTCTAAAGCAACTTTTCCAGAGTTAACAATGACCACGATTTGTTCCTGTTCAATTTTTAAATTGAAACTTGTGCCGATGTCACGGACATTTACTTCATCCATTTTGACCAAAAAAGGATGTGCTTGCTGGTGTTTAACTTCAAAAAAAGCTTCACCTTTTTGCAAATTTACTTTCCGGTTCTTTAAAAAAAGCCAACTGTTGTAAGAAAGAGTGGTGTTTTCGTTCATGTTGATTTCAGAACCATCCGGAAGTATGACTTTTTGATACTCGTTTTTTGCTGTACGAATGGTTTTGATCCCGGTAAAGAACTCAGGTTTGTAAAAATATAATATGGACAATACTATAGCAGCTGCGGCAGCCCATTTGTAATAGGTTGTCAGCTTTCTGACGGAAGATTTCGGTGACTGTTGCGTGGTGTTTTCCAGTGAGGGCGCAAAATTTTCCCATGCTTTTTGCGGATCAATATGTTTGGAAAGGGCAAGCAAACGGAGCTGGTCCTCCAGTAGAAGCAGCTCATTGTATTTTTTTAAATGCTCAGGACTGGTGTTTTTCCATAACTCAAGCTGCTCAAGGCCTTCAGCAGAAATATTTCCTTCTGCCTGGTCAGCAATGAGTGAATAAGGGATATTATGGAGATGATTAATATTTGTCATGGTAATTATAAGACAGCGTTTAAATGGATAAGTCCTATCTGAACAATTGATTAAAAAATAAAAACAAGAGAAATACCTGTTCCTTGCTAAGTATTACCCTTATTTTTTCATAGCCCTGGGTCAGGTGGTTTTTAACGGTTTTAATAGAAATATTCAGTCTATCGGCAATTTCCTGTTGTTTGAATTTATCAAATTTACTCATCATCATCACTTTTTTACATTGGGGCGGAAGTTGGTCCAAAGCCATTTCCAATTGCTGGAGCTGTTGTTCCAGTACCAGCGCTTCATCACTCTGATGTTCTTCCTCCTGAAAGCCCATCAGAAACTGTTCCTGTTTCTGATGCTGTTTTTTTTCTCTGGAAATCAGGTTCAGGGCATTATTGACGATGCATCTTGACAAATAGGGGCCGGGAGACTGTATCTGATTCAGCAGGGCCGGGTCCGTCCATATTTTAAGAAAGACATCATTGACCACTTCCTGAGCCGTTTCTTCCTTCCTAAGGTATTTAAAGGCCAGAAGATACAATCTTTTGTAATAAATTTTATATAGTGTCTCAAAGCCTTTGCTATCCTGTTTGCGGACCAGCTCTATTAGCTCTTTATCTGTCATAAGGTTTTCGCTGTGATAAAATTAGCATTTATATCCTTGAGGCGTTGACTTAAATGTTTTTCAGCGTATAAAACCATCCTGTTTTAAAGAACATTTTCTGATCTGGTGCGAGGTAGGCAGATTATACATTATAGTTTAAGACAATATATACGCGCAATAGTCCTATGTGGTTTTGACTATTTTTTTTAAATATTTTTTGTGTAGGACCTTTTAAAAAAAAGGCTGTCTTATTAGCAAAAGCCTCACAATGACCCCGGGGACAGGATGTAGAGATTGGCTTGAAAATTAAATACGTAAAATTTATGAAAACATATATTTTTTTAACAACGGTGGTGCTTTTTACGGCTTCGCTAATATCCTGCAGTAAAAAGGAGGAGCAGCCACCACAAAAGGTAAGGTTTGATGTAAGCGCACAAATGGATGCCACTGGAACGGGATCGGCTTCAACAGCAAAAGGTAACCTTTCGGCAGAATATTTAAGCAATACCAGAAAACTAACCTATACAATTACCTATACAGCAATAGATGCAGACCAGGTTAATTTGCATCAGGGGACAGCCCAGGTGATTGGTAACCCCATCGTAACCCTTAAACCCACAACAACCAAGTATAGTTCGCCTGTAAAAGGTTCCATAACCCTGGATGCCGCATCGGCAGCAGCCCTTTTTAAAGATCAACTGTACCTGAATATTACTTCTTCCAAATTTCCAAAAGGAGAAATCAGGGGACAACTCCTTGTAAAAAAGTAAAAACGTAAAATCACATAGTAATTAACAATTAAATTAAATCAATTATGAAAATCAATTTTAAATCCGCTGCTTTAGCTCTTGCTTTTTTGAGCTTTACTGTTGCAAGTGCTAATGCACAAAATAAACCTGCTCAGCATCCTGCAAAAAAGGACACTGTAAAAAAAGAAGCTGCTAAAGACAATAAAGCAGGTAAAAAAGACCAAAAAGGAGGAGTACAGCCTGCTGCTAAACCAGCTAAAAAGTACTAAGCATATAATGTAGAGGTTATAGGAACAGGGGGCTGAATTTCAGCTCCCTGTTTTTTTATGACATTTTATATTGTGAATTTGTCTTAATGGGCGTAAATTAAATTTTTTAAAGACCAATTATGATCAGTGTTAAAGTCACCTATACCGTAAAAGAAGAGTTTTCTTTGGAAAACCAACAGAACATTAAAACATTTCTGGAAGATTTCAGACAAATGAACCCCGAAGATTTCAGGTATTCGATTTATAGGTTAGGGGATAAAAAAACATTTGTGCACATCTCCCAGTATAAAAATGAGTTTATACAGCAAAAGATACTGCAGACTGGTTCTTTCCTTTATTTTCAGAAAAAGAGGGATGAAAGCGGGCTGGAAGCTGCACCCCAAATTGAAGTGATGGAACTGATTGGGGCATCGGCAGATTTTTAAAAGTAGAGAATTAAATGTTAATCAGGTACATTCGGAAACGGGATGGGCCAGAGAAGAATAAAAAAGCCTGGACAGATTGGTCCAGGCTGAATAGAAATCACTTATTTTGATTGTTCCAGATAAATATCTGCTGGTTCGCTTACCTCAATTTCTGGTTTGTCTTTGTATAGCTGGGGTATTCCTGAAACGGAAATCCTTTTGCCTTTTAAGTCTTCAGGGTTTAGTTTAATTTTAGAACCTTTTAAGGCAACAGTGAGAATTTGCTGCGGATAACGGCCTCCAATGTTTAACAGGGTAAGGTTATTGTTAATGACCTTGTAATCAGAAACCACATCGGTTATGGTAACAGATTTACCCATATAATTGACAACATCGGCTGTATTTTTTAATTTAACAGATCCGCTTTTATTTTCTGCCGTAGTTTTTTGATCGTCTTTAATTTTTGGCTCTGGTTTGTAATTTTTTAATACTTCGTTTAAAATTCCGGCAAGTCTAATTCCGCCCTGTTCTAAACGCAGTTGTACTTCGGGAAGGTGTTTTGTATAGTATTCTTCAGATAGTTTGCTTCCGCTTTGAACCTCTGCATAAAGTTTGGAACTAATCTGATAGCTTTCAAACAGCCATTTAAGGATGGGGTCTTTCTGCCACTGAAGGATTTGTGCCGGATTTGTTTTGTTAAATTTTGTGGCCATTTCATCGGCTGTCAGGCCCTGGGCATCCAAAAGCTTTCCATCCCATAAGGAATGGAGATTGGTGCCCTTTCCATTAAATTGAACCTGAATGGTATTGCCACCTTTGTCTTCAGCACGGCTAATGTGCATGGGCTGATGGGCGTCTCCTACCAGGTGGACCATAAATTTCAGTGCTTCTACTTTTTGGGCCCTTGAACTTGAAGGGTCTGAAAGCGTTTTTCCGCATTTAAGGATTGCAGTATAAATATTGTCGCCGCTAAGCCCCTTAACTGTTTGGGTAAATGAATTGTAATCCAAACCATCTGGAAGGTTCAGGAAATGCCAGGAAGAGGTATACCTGTATTCCGGCTGGGACCTGACCTGATCTGCCCAGCTGCTGATTTGGGTTAAAGATTCATCAGGAAGTAAATCTTTAACTGCCGCTTTGGCCCGGATGTTTAAATTATTCTCGGCAATTTTTGCGACCGTTTGGTGTCCAATTACACCCCATGAACCCAGTAAGATGGCAACAGGGATAAGAATGGTAATAAGAATATTTCTTTTCATGAGCGCAAAAATACTGTAGTTATGTAAACTGTTTCTACCCGATTGGTAAAAAATTGAATACCATTATAAAAAAATAAAAAGTAGATTTTTTTTGCTTTAGCCCACTAATTAAAATGGATATATAGAAAAGAAATTATCAAATTGGGGTTAAAATTGACATTTATGAAAGTTAAGCGTATCGTTTCCAATATTTATAGTCCTGAACCTTTAAGGGCAAAAAAATTTTACCAGGATATCCTGGGCCTTGATCTGCTCATGGACCATGGATGGATTATAACCTATGGCAATACTGAAAAAATGAATGTCCAGATTAGTTTTGCAGTAGAAGGTGGTTCAGGTACAAGTGTTCCGGATTTGTCCATAGAAGTTGATGATGTGAATGAAGCTTTTTCATTAATGCAGGAAGCTGGTTTTAGGACCGAATATGGACCTGTTGATGAAGCCTGGGGTGTCAGACGTTTTTTTGTCAGGGACCCTTTTGCTAAACTTGTTAATATATTGCAACATATTTAATGAAAAAGGCCTCATAAAAGAGGCCTTTTTCATAGGATAGATGTTTCTTATTAGAGCGCAAGAAGAAAATCAGCATAAAAATCCGGTACTGGACTATCTTTTATGCCTTGTACGGTTTCCATAACGTTATATTTTACTTTTCTGATCGATGCCTGTATTTTAGAGTCATTTTCAAATAGGTTTAACTGGAGGTAACTGGCCTTTTGGTCTTTTTCTTTAGTTCTTCCTACAGAACCGGTATTGATAATCAAGGTTTGTTTTGATGAATCGGTTCCCTGGAGCTCACGGATATAAGACAGGTGTGTGTGGCCGGTAATCAATACATCGGTTTGATATTCTTCCATCATTTTCAAAAGAACATTCGGGTTATGATCTTCATAGAGGTATTCGTCATTGCTGTCCGGACTGCCATGTACCAGCATAAAATGCGAATCCTGAAACTGGAACCGGATAGAGGAAGGTAGCTTGGCAAGAAACTGGCGATTTGTATTAGTTATGGTAGATTTTGTAAAGTTAATTGCTGCCAACCTTGCTTTTTGTTCGGCTGGACTGTGTTTGCTTAGTGGCAATACCGGAAGATCAAGCGCAATGCGTTCATCATGATTTCCCATAAGGGTAGGAATAGCAAGACTTCGGATCAGGTCAATGACCTCATTGTGCCACGGTGCTGCATCGGTAAGGTCTCCCAGGCAATAAATGTGTTGTGCACCAAAGGCTTCAATATCTTTTAAAACCGCTTTTAAGGCGGGCAGGTTACTATGGATATCACTAATCACCGCTATTTTGCTCATAGGGCAAAGTTATCAGGTGTATTTAAGAGCCGGATGGTGTTTTTTATTGATTAAATGGTATTAATCAATGGTATAGTTTAGGTTTTTAAGGTTTTTTGCTTGTTTTGAAGCATTGTTAATGCTTTATCCGCCCTTGTTTTTCTGGTGGTTTCCTGTTTAGCAGAACCCACCCAGTCACAATAACCTTGTTTATAAGATTTGGCCAGGCTGTCAAAAAATAGTTTAGCCTCTACATCTGCTTCAAGCAATATCTGTAATTCCCCGGGTATTCCTTCAATATGTTCACCTTTTTTTAGCATTCTAGTATAATGTTCAAATGAGAGGGCAAGATAAATAATTATTTAAAGTAGGGGGGCTAGTTATTGTTGATAAATTTTAACTGTGCCGGACTATTGACTTTCAATACACTTTGCTGGCGAAAGAGCTGAATATATTTCAAAGCAACACTGTCCAGTCTGAGTGTTCTGGCTTTTGTGGGCCGGCCAATAAAAGTGACTACTTTTGTTGGCTCGCTTATGGTTTGTTTGGTGCCGGTATCACGCCATTTTCCAGTAGCGTCCCATTCGGTGTAACCTTCAGGAAAATACGGGGTAATTACACTGTCTGTAAACATTTTCCACTGTTGCTGGGATACCTGTCCGCCTCCAGGAATATTCATGCCAAAATAAAGATCTGTTCGGATCGCTTTGGCGCAGGAAAATAATAACATACAGCAAAAACTAAACAGGATAAGGGTTTTGAAGTTTTTCATCGGACTGGAAATAGAACTTTAGCAGATCCAATAAAATTATAGAATTTACGCAAAAATCCGGTAAACTCTCTTGCAATTTACCGGATTTTAATTTGTTGGGCTCAACTATTTAGATTTCATATCTGTTATTGTAATACTTTTTCGCTGTACGGTGTGGGCAGAAAAGAATCCCCTTGCACCACCACTGATGTTGCTGATCGGATTGGAAGGAGCAGCGCCGTTATCTGCACCACCAGCCCCTAGAAGGGTAAACAAATAGGTGTAAACAGGGGCCTCAATACTGTGCATTTCGACCATCAGCTGATCTCCTCTTTTAAAATCGAGGTTGCGGTTTTTGGTTTCATTGTGGTAAACCAGATACTCGTTGACTTCCTGTCCGGGCGTAAAATCGTCATTCATCACCTTGTATTCTTTTCTGATTTTACCATTAAGGTATTGCTGGAACCAGTAATAGTTCTTCTGGTCCAGTGGATCTTTATATTTAACCTTGGGGGTAACACGAATGGAATCGGCATCTTCACGTTTCAGGCTTAGGTCTAAAAAAGGAACCGGCTGTGGCATGGTACTGGATGCGGTAAATTGTTTTCCTTTAATGTCTACACTCAGTTTATAAGTTTGACCCGGCGTGCCATTGATTTGAGTAGTGGTATAAAAACCAGTACTTTGCTCATTGAGTAATGTAGTTTGGCCGTTGTTTTCTATTTTAACGATTGCCCCGCTAATGCCGTTAAATTGGTTGTCATCACTGAAGTTTTTTGTTTGGCTAATGTAAACGGTGCAAATACCCGTTTCATTGGTAATTGTTCCTTCAATGACATATTTAGGTTCATTGTCTTTTAATTTAAGGTCAATTGCTTTCTCGCAGGAACAAAGTGTTGAAATCAGAGCCAGAAAGACTAAATAAGGTATTCTTTTCATAAATTAAAATTTAAAATTGTAAGTAACAGACGGTACAAAGCGGAATAAGGTCGTTCTGACGGCTTCAGTCCTGTTTGGATCCGAAGGGTTGTCCCTAAAAGTAATTCTATAGGCATTTTCGCGTCCATAAGCATTGTAAAGACTGAAATTAAGCTCGGAAGAGAATTTCTTGGTTTGTTTTAACAGGCGTGTTGCCCCCAGGTCCAGGCGGTGATAGCTTGGCATCCGGTCTGCATTACGCTCGGCAAAGTCAAAATAGCTGTGTCCGAGTAGTTTGTATTTCCCAACAGGAAAGGTTACCGCATTTCCTGTGGAGTATACCCAGTTTGCAGAGAGGGTCCACTTACTGCTCAGCTGGTACATGGCAACAATAGAGATGTCATGTGTTCTGTCCTGTCTGGCATTGTACCAGTTATTGTTATTGATCCCATCAATTTTTCTTTCTGATTTGGAAAGGGTGTAACCAATCCAACCTGTAAGTCTGCCTGTTTTCTTTTTGAGTAGAAATTCTGCTCCGTAAGCCCTTCCTTTCCCGAATAAAAGCTGTGTTTCTATGGGTTCATTGGTAAATACATCTGCTCCGTTCCGGTAATCGATCTGGTTCTGCAGATTTTTGTAATAGGTTTCAACGGTCAGCTCATAAGCGCCTTCAGCTAGGTTTTTGTAATAGCCCAGAGAGAACTGGTCACTGATTTCTGGTTTAATGAGATTGGTGCTGGCTACCCAGCGATCTGTAGGGGAAGAAGCATTAGAGTTGGAAATCAGATGGAGGTTTTGTGCGTTTCTTACGTAAGAAGCTTTTAGGGAAGTGCTGTTGTTTAGTTGGAAAGAAGCGGCAAGCCTGGGCTCGAGGTTAACATAAGTTTTTACAATTTCACCACTTTTATAAGTTGTTGTGCTGTTTACCTTGCCGCTTTGGTCCAGGGTGTAGTAATCTCCTTTTCCAAGAATACTGAAGGCCGAAACACGCAGTCCGTAGGTGAGGCTGAATACATCGCTCGCTTTCCAGGTATTGCTGACATAGGCCGCATTTTCTAAAGAAAAACGATTTTGCAAACTCTGGGAAATTACGCCGGAATTGCCCGTTGCCCGGACTTCTCCTGGTTTAATCGTATGGTAAATGGAATTGATCCCAAAACTTAACGTGTTTTTCTCATTGGCATACCACTGCAGGTCTTCTTTGAAATTCCAATCTCTGATTTGAGAGAAAAGGCTTAAAGAGCTTTCCTCTTCGTTAGATTGGATGGTATAATTGTAATTGCTGAAAATAATGGAGGTATTGGAAAATAACTTACTGTTGAAAACATGGTTCCAGCGTAAGGTAGAAGTGGCATTGCCCCAGTTGATGCCTGATAATTTATCGCCTGCAATTACATCTTTTCCAAAATAACCGGATAAGAACAGGCGGTCTTTGTCTCCCAGTATGTAATTGAGTTTTGCATTTACATCGTAAAAATAGAGTTTCGCATTTTTAGTACTGGAATCTTTAGACAATTTAAGAAACATGTCTGCATAGGTCCTTCGGGCAGAAATCAAAAAGGACGACTTTTCTTTTTGGATAGGGCCTTCTACATTAAGCCTGGCAGCGATCACGCCAACCCCTCCGCTTACCCCAAATTTTTGGTTGTTTCCATCATTCATTTTCACATCCAGAACAGAAGAAAGCCCACCGCCATATTGTGCGGGCATTCCTGTTTTATATAGGGTTGCATTTTTTACGGCATCTGAATTGAATGTCGAAAAGAAGCCGAGCAGGTGAGTGGCATTGTAAACAGGGGCCTCATCCAAAAGGATCATGTTTTGATCGGCACCACCACCACGAACAAAAAATCCGCCCGAACCTTCACCTGCCGACTTGACACCAGGTAATAGCTGCATGGTTTTAATTACATCTTTTTCTCCAAGTAATACTGGAATATCTTTTGTTTCGGCTATACTAAGCCGTTCCATACCCATTTGAGGGTTTTCCAGGCTTCTTTTTCCTGTACCCGCACTTATAGTTACCGTTTCCAGCTGGTTTTCATTATCTTCCAGAGATAGGTTCAGTAAAGTGTTTTTTTGAAGGTCTACCGTTGTTTTAAAGGGTTTAAACCCTACCGCACTCACATCGAGGGTATATTTGCCTGTTGCAAGGGTTAAAGAGTAAAAACCATATTCATTGCTAATGGCTGCTTGTTTTGTGCCTGTCACCCTAATGGTGGCCGCAATTAGTGTTTCACCGGTTTTGGAAGATTTAACCGTTCCGCTCAGTGTGTGTTTCTCCTGACTTTTTGCACTAAGCGGAAATAGGCTCAGTCCGGTTAATAGTAGGGCAATAAATGCCTGGAACCTTATAGGCTCGAGTTTTTTCATGCGAATGTGTCGTTGATTTGATGGGCCCGCGAACGCTTACCCTTAATAAAGGTGTATTTTAAGCAGGCAGGTTACAATTAGTGAATATGCACCGGAACTTTATGCCATAAGGTATCCGGTTAAGATGTTCTTGAATTGCTGAGTTTAGATGAGCATATCATTATCCTCCATTTTTGTTGCTTTAAGCATTATGTTTTTGAATTATTTAGGTAATCAGGTTGTGCACTCCTTTTAATTATAATACAATTGCGGACAAGACAGGGACTAGTAGGCGGGTAAGTATTTTTTTTAAACTCTCATTTTAATTACAGAATTTGCATTTTTTTGTAGTGCTCGGTTAAAATTATTGCCGATTTAAACTCGCTAAAATGGAATTAAAAGCGAAGTATTTGATAAAGGAATAAAACAGATCGTTTTTCGGGGTTTGGAATAAAGAAAAGGAGGCTTTGGATAATATTTTTAATCTAATCGTTTTCCATGTTCATATTGCCTCAGATTTATGGTTAACATTAAATTTTATAGCAAATGAAATTAAAAATACAATTCCTGGCAATCTTATTATTGCCATTTTTGGTTCGGGCACAACAGCCTGATCCCGCAGATAGTGCGAAACGTCTTGTTGATACCGTATTGATATTTTCTAAAAAAAACTCTATGTACCGGAACAAAGTGAACTGGACAAAACTAGAGGACAGTGTAAGGATTAAATCTTCCAGAGCCAAAACGATTAAAGAGGTCATCCCTGCGATAAAGTATTTGTTTGAAAGTCTCGGTGATCATCATGCCTTTATCACGGAAGGTCGCAGATATCATTATGGAAATTTTCCTAAAAAAAAATTGGATACCGCTATATATCATAATCTGTTGTTAAAACTAAAGGAAAAAAACACGGAAGCAGTGGCGCTGATGCTGGAAAATGACTATGGGTATTTATTGGTCCCACGGAACAATCCGACAAGGAAAGGTGATAATGAACGTTTGTGTAAGGCTCTTCAGGATTCCTTATGCAAACTTAAGCCGGGAGAACTTAAAGGACTGATCCTGGATTTAAGATTAAACTCGGGAGGAAACATGAACCCGATGATTGCTGGGCTGGCCGGTTTACTGGCAGAAGGAAAATTAGGGACATTCATGGACCCGGTAACCAAAACCGGTGAAACCTGGTCCTTGAGGAATCATGGGATATACAGCAACGATGACCGTGAATTTGAAATTACAGGTACCTGTAAAGGAAATCCTGCACTTAAACTTGTGATCCTGATCGGACCGGTTACAGCAAGTTCCGGGGAAGTCACTGCAATTTCTTTTAAAGGACGTAAAAATACCTGGTTCATCGGAGAAAATACAGCGGGCTACACCACAGCCAACATTTCTTTTCAGTTCAATAATCAGATCGGAGTTTTCTTGTCAAACTCTGTAGAAGCAGACCGTAACGGTCGTCTTTATGAGGCTTTTGTAAGTCCGGATGAATTTGTTGAGGGGGGAGATAATTTTGAGAATCTTCATAAAGACAATAAAATTATTGCGGCCTTAAAATGGTTGAAGAGTAAAAAGCACTAAGCCGGAAAGGGTTGCATTTTTCCGCAGGAGCAATTGCATTTTTCTTCCCGGACCCCCAATAGTTTTAAAAAGTGCAGGTAAAAATCTATTCTGTTTTTCATGGCTGGGAGTGTTTCCCCTTTATTGCACTCTATGCTTCCGTTAATGATGTTAATGGTCATACCAAAGCCGGGTTTATAACCAGATTTGATTTCCTTTTCTGAAGGTTTCCAGTTACCTGTCATTACAGCATGAGCAGAAGGTTTAAGGCTTTGTGGGGTCATCCAAAAATAAATCGCTGTTTTAAAAGCCAGTACAGGATCTGTTACTAAAAGGGAGGGCTTTTCGAGTAAAATGTTTTTATCACCCAGGATACAGTCTGAAGCGAATCCGTAATTTCCATTATAACTCAACTGTAATGGCCCTCTGCCATAATATTTTTCGCCTTTTGAGGGCGGATAAATTTTATTAGGAATAATATAAGGGGAGTCTGTGTTTAATTCCTGTTTAAGCATTAAACCATCATCAAAACGGCCGTTGACTCCATTTCGGGTCTCATGCGCGATATGTGCAAAAAAAGCGGCTGCTTCTTTTTTATTTTGAGCAGGGTCTTTTCCATTGCAAAAGTCTGCATAATCTATTTGAATCAGGGTGTAAGGCATAACTTTTGCCCAATCGGTTTCCCAATCGGGATCCTGCCGGATAACGGTTGTTTTGCCAGTTCTCAAATCCGTTCTGCTGAGTTTATAAATCCAGTTTCCCCTTTTCTCAATTTTAACTTTAATGAGGGACATTTCTTTAATGGCTTTTTGAAAAGCCGTATAATTAAAAAAAGGATCATGTTTTGGGAAAAAGGCATTGAATTCTTTTTCCGAAAAAAATGACAATATGGAAGCATGACTTGCTGGTAACAGGAACAGGATCAGGGAAACGGTAAAACAACAGGCCCTGGAAAACTGGGATTTCATATTTCTATTTTAAGCAGATAACTAACAATAGTTGTGCCTGTAAACTTAAGAAGATTTCGTTCGATCACCCGTTAAATTCGAAAATTAATTCGAGCTGATTTAAAAAAATAAGATGTTGGTTTTTGTACTTTTATGGTGACGGTTCTTGTAAACTATTCCTACACCTTTAGGGTGTACAAATCTTTTTTAATTGCATCCGAGAAAATTAGCGTGATTGATGGGTACCGTTTTTTTTTGAAAAATGTACCTTTGGAAATCCCTTTGGGTGATGTTTATAAAAGTACTTTTCTGGAACTGATGAAAAAAAAGATGATGTAACCCATAACCCCTTTGAACATGGAGATCCGCTATCAAAATATGACGCCTGAAATGGCAACAAAACTATCCGATATTGACCGTTCTGAAACCATAGAGCGGCTTTATGAATTAAAAGATGACCGGTTAGTGGAAACAGAGACCCTGTTGGAAAGTAAGGGTTGGTCTGCCCAGGAGTTGAAAGAGATCGAGGACAGATATCTTTTGAATTTAAAAAACGGAGCGGCCGCCGCAGGTGCATTTTATGGCGAACGTTTAATTGGCTTTGGTGTTTTGGGCTATGAATTCCTGGGTAAGGAAAAAAATCAGCTGGCACTGGACCTGATGTATGTTTCCAGGGATTTCAGAAGGAAAGGTATTGGGGCAGCTCTTTTAAAAATACTGGAAACAGAAGCAAAAAAGAAAGGAGCGGTATATTTGTATATCTCCTCTTCAGAGACACAATCTGCAGTTTCCTTTTACAAAAAAAGTGGAGGTGCTGTAACAAAAGAAGTGGATGATGAGCTGTTCAAAAAAGAACCCAAGGATATTCACATGCTCAAAAAGATTGATTAAGCGCAGCAAATGAACCGGATAATTATAGCTCTATTTTTGTAGCCTTTCCGGCTTTTTCAAAGGAAACAGCCTGCACATCAAGTTTGGCATCAAAAGTAAACGCCTTGGAAGGAATAGTGGTAAAAGACCTTTTTTCTGGTGACTGTTTTACAGAGTAAACGATGTGCAATGTTTTTTCATGCACATAAGTGCTGTCTATCCGAATGTCGGTTTCGAATACCGTTTCGGGCAACACAATAGCTGCTGTTTTTCTGGTGTCGAAGTTGATGTCCGTCAAAGGGCTCCCCATTGTTCGGGCCG
Source organism: Pedobacter nutrimenti (assembly GCF_003208655.1). Lineage (GTDB taxonomy): Bacteria > Bacteroidota > Bacteroidia > Sphingobacteriales > Sphingobacteriaceae > Pedobacter > Pedobacter nutrimenti. Next base: position 506,167 of record NZ_QKLU01000003.1, read on the forward strand.
GATGAAAATTTCTGCTGAAGGAAGATTTGTTTAAGATCAGAACGGTGTCCTGGGCAGGTTTCAGACTAGAGAAATAGCCTTCAACTTCACCAAGCTGCACCATTCCATGAGCCATTCCGGACTTCTCTTCAGAACCAAAATTGGTTGTTTTGGAAGAGCAGGCAAAAAGTGTGCTGGAAAGGGCAATTAAACAAATGGATTTTCTCATTATATTTCCTCTGTAACAAAACACAATTTACGGAAATTAATCGGCATTTGTACAAGATGCAGATCGTCAAATGAATGTTAAAAAATGTAAATGACTGTGGTATAGATAAAAAAAAGACCTTCAACAGAAGGTCTTTTTTTTAAAATTTATAGGTCAGGCCGGCTCCGAAAATTTGTTTGACCTGCAAAGCCTTTTTCGTTTGAGGATTACCTGCATTGTCTTTATATGGAATTTTGGTTTTATCATCATAGATCAGCTGTACTCCGGCATTTACACTGACAAATTTGTTAACCTTCATAAAAAGGTTGGCTGTATAGTCTGTGTAGATGTTTCCAGGTTTATCCAGGTAATCGGAATAGAGTTTTAAGATGTTCTCAAAGGCAATGTTCTCCATCAGGTTAATTTTGTAATAGGCATCCAGGGAAGCACCAAACTGGTACTTGATGTTTTTTCCGGCATCCACTCCAAAAGATGGAGCTAAGCTGTCGTTTCTGACAATAATGATCCTGGAGGCAAATGGCGAAATATTGACCCTAAAATTGTCTGATTTTTTATAGGCGAAACCAGGTCCGAAAGTCAGATAAGCTGGGGCAAGGAAATCTGAAATTAAAGTTCTGGAGTTCCCGCTATAGGTATAGCCTTTTGCGAACTGGGTCTGGAAATTCATGTAAAAGGTGTAAAGCCAGTACTGTGCAGCCTTATAACCGAGTAAACTATTTAAAATAATCCGGTCATCATTTTTACGTACACCAACATCTTGCTGTTTACTTAAGCCGTAACCCAGAATCACTTTATTGTCCCAGCTCCATTTATCCAGTTTATAATTAAAGTCATAATTGAACAGCAGGTTTCCTGCAACAGAATTGACCCCTCCGGAGGCCCAGTTGGAAAAGGAGCTTTGATTGATTAAAAAAGTGTTTTCTCCATGTATGGTCCACCTCTTTGTGGTGTCTGCGGTGGTTTTGTCCTGGGCATAACCAATAAGGCCCAGGCAAGAGAGTGCCAAAGTAAATAAAGTAGATTTTTTCATTAGGGTAGGGTTTAAAATGTACTCAAATATCATTATTTATCAGAAGAACAGTTAAAGAACAGGCTTTTATTTCTATTAATTTAAGGATTAATTCTCAAAATGAAAATTATTTTACACTGCAATCGCTCTATTCTTTAATCATTAACACCTTGCTTTGTTTATCTTTATGTGATATATCTATAAAAATATGTTTACAGAAATACCCGCAGTCTTATCAGAAAGAATGGCTTACCTGGAAAAATTGGATCAGAAAGACCGTAGCGATGGGACACCCCGAAACAAAAGACTGCGTCAAATCACCAGGGATACGGGTAAGTTTCTTTCCCTGTTAACGATCAATATACCAGAAGGCGAAATTATAGAAATTGGGACCAGTGCAGGTTATTCTACCTTATGGCTGGCCTTTGCAGCAAAGGAAAAAGGAAAAAAAGTGAAAACTTTTGAACTCGATGAGGCTAAAATTAACCTTGCAAGGGAAACATTCCGGATTGCGGGTCTGGAAGATACAATAGAGCTGGTGCAGGGGGACTTTCTGGATTATGGCCATCAGCTTGGACAGGTTGCATTGTGCTTTCTTGATGCCGAAAAAGAGGTTTACGAAAAATGTTTTCGCCTGGTATCTGGCCACATGGTAAGAAACGGACTTATTGTTGCAGACAATGCGATTGATCATTATGAAGGGATTAAACCTATGATTGACCTGGCTGAACTTGATGAACGCTTTGACTGCCTGATGGTTCCGGTTGGTAACGGGGAATTTATCTGCAGGAGAAAATAGATGAGCTGAAACTAAATTAAGGTTTAGATGTTGTATCAGCAACAACTGATAAAACAAACCTGTTCCATGAAAAGACTGATCGTTTTTGATCTCGATGGCACATTGGCCGAAAGCAAAGCTGCCTTAGATAAAGAAATGGCCCTGTTGCTGAGTACCCTGTTGAAAGTAGACAGGGCTGCAATCATTTCTGGGGGTGACTGGCCACAGTTCGAAAAACAAGTCATTTCCCAGCTTCCTGAAAAGGCCAAACTCGCTCATTTATCTATTCTTCCAACCTGTGGAACCAAATTTTTTAAATACGGAAGTACCGGCTGGAAGAAAATATATTCTGAAGATTTTACGACCCAAGAGCGTAAACAGATCATTTCGGCTTTAGACAAGGCCGTTCTTGAATCTGGTTTCAAAGCTTCAGAAACCTGGGGTGCGCAAATTGAAGACCGCGGCAGTCAGATCACTTTTTCTGCACTTGGTCAGCAAGCTCCTTTGGAACCTAAAAAAGCCTGGGACCCTGACTTTGAGAAACGAAAAAAAATTAAAATACTGCTCGATAAAATGATCCCGGATTTCTCTGTCCGTTTAGGGGGAGCAACTTCTATTGACGTAACCAAACCCGGAATTGATAAGGCTTATGGGATGTTTAAGTTGCGGGATATCCTTGATATTTCTATACAAGAGATGCTTTTTATAGGAGATGCCCTTTTTGAAGGTGGGAACGACTATCCGGCCAGAACGACCGGGGCCGATTGTATTCAGGTAAGAGATCCTCAGGAAACAAAAAGAGTGATTGAAACTATAATTGCTTTAAATAAGGATAAACATGGAAAAGTTTAAATTAAAGCGTCTTGGTGTAATTATGGAACCCGAACCGGGTAATATTCAGGAAGCTGGAGGGGTATTAAACCCGGCTGCTGCCAGGGGCAAGGATGGAGAATTGTACCTTTTTCCACGTATAGCAACAAAGGAGAACTATTCCAGAATAGGCATTGCAAAGGTGAAGTTTAACAGCAAGGGTGATCCGCACAGTGTAGAGCGACTTGGAATTGCCCTGGAACCGGAGATGCCTTATGAGAAGCGTCCAGATGGGGCTGGGGGTTGTGAAGACCCCCGTGTCACTTACGTAGAACCTTTAGGACATTATATAATGACCTATACCGCATTTTCTCCTGAGGGGCCAAGGATTGCCATGGCGCGTTCTGCAGATCTGCTAAACTGGGAAAGATTAGGCCTGGTGAGTTATTCCCCTTATGAGCATATCGAATTTAATGGTATAGATAATAAAGATGCCAGTCTTTTTCCGCTGGCCATTCCAAGTGCCCATGGAAATGCTTCTTTAGGCATGTTGCACAGGCCTCTTTTTCCAGGCACAAGACCGGAAGAAAAAAGACGTAGGCCCTGGGACAAAGAACTTGATTTGCACCGGGAAAGCATATGGCTTTCTTACAGCCATATTCACCCCGAAGCGAAAGAAATTTGTCATGAAGCTAAATTCACTTCCCATCGCCCCCTGGCAATACCTGCAGCAACCTGGGAAGCCCTAAAAATAGGTGCGGGGACACCGCCTGTTTTGACCAGGTTTGGCTGGATGTTTCTTTATCACGGAGTTCAGGAAAGTGAAAGGCCTTCTTCCGGGGGTAAAAAGCAGTTGTGCTATGCAGCAGGTTTAATGATCTTGTCTGAAAAAGACCCCTACAACGTTCTTTACAGAAGTCAGGAACCTATACTAAAACCCGATTTGCCTGAAGAAAAAGTGGGTGTGATAGCCGATGTGGTTTTTCCTACAGGCATAGACCGTAGGGATGATCTGGGACAACCGGAACGTTTTGACGTATACTATGGAATGGCCGATGACCGAATAGGGGTTGCCCGTCTGGACCTCCCTAAAGAACTTTAGGCCCGTTGCTGCAGGCTAAAATAGACCTGTATGGCATCAGAGATCTCTTGTGGAAATTCGGCCGCTTTAAGGTGCTTAAGGTCATACTGTCCGGAATTGTATTTGGCGATATAAGTGCCTTCGGTATTACTGAATTTTAAAAAGCCTTCAATAAAAAACCTTTCTTCCAGTACAGAAGAAGAATCCATGGAACGGAAAGTTAGTCTTTGAATCTCCTTACGTTCTTTATGATAGATCATCCAGAAAAAAACGTCTTCCAGAGGGCTGTTTAGCGGCTGGTCCAGTCTTTTAATCTCAAAAATGGATAGATCCGGGGAGTCCAGAAAATAAAGAGGCTCAAAATTGATCTGCATAGTTGTTTTGTGTGTGCGGACAAATTTAAGCTTTCTGTTTAAAAGATAAAGACCAGATCTTTTAAAAAATGTTAAACTGTAAAGCTATCAGGACTTTATTATTTAAAAAGGGCAAGCCGCAAGTGGCCTGCCCAAAACATTACCAATCCATTTTATGACAATCATAACCGCAAACCCTGATCAGTGTGGTCACCTCAAAGCGTAAAAGGGTATCGGTTTCTACTCTGAGAACTTTTTCCTCATCAGTCAGGTCTACGGTCCAGTTAATAATGTCCTGATTATGGTCCAGGTAAGGTTTTAACCGGTTGATGTCTCTTTTTGTATTGATGTTGGTCACGAAAATAAAAACAGCCATTCTCTTTTTCCGTTAAATCAGCTTTACCAGTATTTAACTCCGGTTAATCTGGCCATTTCCACTCTGGCAAGACAAAGCTGATATTCATATTGTAATTTGGTTAATTCTGCTTTTTGCACATTTGTGCTGGCACTGGTCAGTTCCAGATTGGTCCCAATGCCGTTTTTATACCGGCTTTGTGCAAGCTTTTGTGCTTCTTTGGCTTCTGCAACCTGAGCAGCGGCATGGACCAGACTGGAACGGTTGCTGGCCATATCGCTCAGGACCTGCCTGATGTTGCTTCTGAAGGTGTTGTTCAGGCTTTCACGGGCAAGCCTGCTTTGCTCTACCTGGCTTTGTGCAAGTCTGACTTGTTTTTTTGCTTTCCCTCCCTGGTAAATCGGGATACTTAAGGTAACCCCGGCGGTATAGTTATACCTGAACTGGTCAATATCGGGTGCATAACCATTGGTATAACCCGTTCCTGCATTGAGGCTAAGAACAGGTTTTCCTCCTGTTTTGCTAAAGGCAAGTTCAGTTTCTGCCTGTGCAATTTTATCTTTTAACAATTTAAATTCAGGATTATAATTCCAGGCCTGTTCTAGAGCCTGTTCTAAACCATCTTCCAGCCCTTCTGCAGGAAAGTTAAAACCTTTGGGCTCTGTGATCATTTTTGTCCCGGTGGTATATTCCATTAAAATATACTGTTTATTAAGACTGGTCTGCAGGTCAATTTTCCGGTTGCTCTCCTGATCAATGCTCGATTGAATAGAAAGTACATCATATTTTAAAGCATCCCCGTTTTTATATTTGATCTCTGTATCCTTTTTATTGCTTTCCAGAAAGTCAATGACGCTGTTCTGGATTTGTATGGCTGCTTTGAGGTAGGTAATTTGGTAGTAGATACCCGATACCTGTGCGGCCATCTGGTTCCGGTTGTAATCCAGATTGTCTTTTGCATACTGCAAGCCTGCTTTTGCCCGGTCTACACTGGCCTTGACCACACCGAAATCCAGTAAAGTATAACTGCCGTTTACCGAAGCCTTATAGTTACTTTTAGGCATAATCTGGAAGGCTGGTCCTGCGGGCAATGAAATTTCTGAGACTGGATTAAGGTAATTGTAACTACCCGTAGCCTGAACAGAGGGCAGTCCCGCAGATTTAGCCAATAGGATGCGCTGTTGTTCTACATCTATGGCCTGGCCCAGTTCTTTAAACTGTGGAAAATAATTAAAAGATTGCTGAATGAGTACCGGAAGATCTCCGGGAAGCTGCTGGGCCCGTAGGGCAGGGGCAGCGTTGAAAATAAAAAGTATGATGAATAAACGTTTCATGATGTTCATTTTTAATAATTAATGGGCAGCAGCAGCCACTTTGGCCCTGGTTTCTGCATCCATTGTTTCGTTTTTAAGCAGAAGCATAAAAGGGATGGTGCACACAAAAAAAATAGCGATTAAAAGAAAACCATCCAGGTAAGCCTGCATCTGTGCCTGATTGGATAAACTATGGTCTAAAACCCCATAAGCGGTTTGTTTGGCGGTGATGGGATTGACCCCTTTGGCAGCCATTGCCTGACTGATCCCGTTGAGCCTTTCGGTTAACATGGGATTGTTGGCCTGCAGGTTAGAAACCAGGTCTGAACGATGAGTGGCGTAGCGGTTGGTGGCATAGGTATTCATAATAGCGATACCAAATGCGCCTCCAAGCTGGCGGAACATATTGTTCAGAGAAATTCCATAAGGCATGTCCTGCGGCTTTAGGCCAACCACAGCCTGGCTTAACAGGGGCACGGTTAAACATCCTGTGCCTACACCTCTGAAAATCTGTGGCATACTGAACCACCAGTTGTTGGCATCTTGTGTGGCGAGTGAAGAAGTATAGCCATGCAGGATAAAAAGAATAAAACCAAGGATAACGAAATAGATGGGTTTAATTCCTTTACCAAGGCCGGCACCTATAAAAGGCATGGCAAAGATGGTCACCAATGCTCCGGGAACCATAGATAAACCGGCCTCAGTTGGTGTATAACCCATTACCCGCTGGACCATAACCGGAAAAAGGTATACAGAACCAAACAATCCGAAGCCACAGACAAAAGTCAAAACATTGCTTCCAATCAGATTTCTGTTTTTCATTACCCTCAAATTAATTGCGGGATTTTTGGTATGCAGTTCCCACCAGATAAAAAAGCCCATTCCCAATACCGCTGCTATAGTCAGGTAACGGATGGAGGCCGCCTGGAACCAATCGTCTGATTGTCCTTTTTCTAAAACATACTGCAATGCACCTACACCAATGGCGAGGGATAAGATGCCCATGTAGTCAATTGGAATTGTTTTTTTATTGATGTTGTATTCATCTGGCTTTTTATCTATAAATTTCCAGGTCAATAGGGCTGCCGCTATGCCGATGGGGATGTTAATATCAAAGATTAAGGCCCAATGGTAATTGTCTACAATATAACCGCCCAGGATGGGGCCTATGGTTGGCCCTATAACTATACCCATTCCGAATATCCCACCGGCAATGCCTTTTTCTTCGGGTTTAAACTGATCAAAAAGAATACCCTGGGATACCGAAAGCAGTGCTCCTCCACCAATTCCCTGTACAAAACGCCAAAAGACCAGCATCCATAAAGAAGAGGAACTTCCACACATATAAGAGGAAAGGGTAAAAAGGATAATTGAAGCCAGATAATAGTTTTTCCGTCCAAAATAACGGCTTAAAAATCCTGTCAGGGGGATAATGATGACGTTGGCAATGGCATAGGCCGTAACCACCCAGGAAGCATCTTCCAATGTAGCACCCAGCGTGCCACTGATGTTATTTAATGCAACATTCACAATGGAGGTATCAATAAGCTCCATAATGGCTGCGGTAATCGTGGTGATCACAATGATCACTTTTACGAATTTATTGTTGTTTGCGGCCATGAGAATGGTTTAATGTACTTTTACATCGGCCTCTACACTTAAGCCTGCTTTTAATATTCCGGCATAAGTTTCGGGGCGGTCTATTTCTATGGTAACGGGGACCCTTTGAGTGACCTTTACAAAATTCCCTGTAGAATTATCAGGAGGGAGCAAAGAGAATTTAGCTCCTGTAGCATCACTGAAACCGGAGATTTTACCTGAAATTTTATGGTCAGGATAACCATCCACTTTGATTTCCACATGCTGACCAATTTTCATGTGCTCGATCTGTGTCTCTTTAAAATTGGCCACAATCCAATACCTGTCATTGCTGATCAGGCTGAACAAAGGCTGTCCGCCCTGAACATACTGTCCTTTTTTTAAATTTGTTTTGCCGATTTTGCCGCTGGCAGGCGCAATAATATGCGTGTAGGAAAGGTTTAGCCGGGCTTTAGCCAGAGCGGTTTCCTTTGCAGCGACTGTTGCCCGTGCTTTTTCAATTTGCGCCTGGGCTGTACCAGTTTGTACGCCTGCCTGGGTAACCTTACTCTTACTGGAAACCACCTGTTTTAATGCGGTTTGATAAGCCGACTCGCTGTTTTCATATTGACGCTGGGTAATGGAACCTTCTTTGAACAAGGCGGCATCTCTGGCCACATCTCTTTTTGCCTTTTGCAAGGCTACTTCTTCCACACTCAGGCCAGCAGAGGCCACTTCTTTATTTGAGCCAATGGTGGGAATCTGGGATTCTGCTGCGGTCAGGTCTGCTTTTGCGGCAAGCAGGTCAGCTTCGGCCTGTTTAACGGCAAGCACATACTCGCTGTCATCAATAAGGGCAAGTGTATCGCCTTCTTTAACCAGTTGATAATCGGAAAGCGTAAAATGATCTATGTAACCAGCAATACGGCTTAACACAGGTACTGAATTCGTTTCTATTTGGGCATTATCTGTACTTTCAAAATTCAAGGCATGATTGACCTTGTTAAATGCAAAGTAACACACCACAATGGCAACGATGCCTATACCTCCAATTTTTGCTGTCCTTACAGCTGACGATTGTTTTTTTTCTTCTTTTTCCATGACATTATTTATGGGTACAAATGTAAACTAAGTTGACTATATTTGTCAACTTAGTTTACTAATAAAATTATCCAATAAAAGAAAAAGACATTGTATTGACAATTTATAATCTCTAAAAAAAACTTAATTTTACCCTTATGGAAAACAGAGTGAATGAAAACGAGCGGGTCCTGTTCAGGTTATTATATCTTTTGAAACGTTTAACAGACAAATGGGTGTCCAGGAATCTTTCGAAAATTGCTTCAAAAGAGTTCAACGCGACTTTTCTACCTTATTTTATGAATATTGGCGCTTCTGGTATTTCTAACCACGAATTGGTTAAAATGATCCAGGTGACCAAACAAGGTGTAAGCAAAACGATAAAAGAACTGGAAAACCTTGGCCTGGTTTATACCGTGAAAAGTGAATCCGATGCCAGGTCAATTATGATTTACCTGACTGATGAAGGAAAGGTTTTATTTAAGGAAACAAAAGGTTACGCCGATGACCTTCATGAGGAATATAGAAAGGTGGCGGGGACGAAGAATTTTGAACATACCCTGGATACACTGATTAAACTGATCGCTTTTCACGAAAAAAAAGAAGAAGAAGAGGGATGAACGCTGTCCGTATTGCGCTGGTCGGGCGAATCCGGACAGGTTCCCAAAAAAAAGATTAAGCCAGCCCGATTTCTTTACTCAGATAAACATCCTGTATGGTATGCAGAAAATCCACACCTTCTTTAAAAGGTCTCTGGAAAGCCCTTCTGCCAAGAATCAGTCCTGTTCCGCCAGCACGTTTGTTGACGACGGCATTTTTTACAGAGTCTGCCAAATCAGAAGCGCCTTTGGATTCACCGCCTGAATTGATGAGACCTGCCCGCCCCATATAACAGTTTGCAACCTGGTAACGGCAAAGGTCTATTGGGTGTTCTGTACTAAGTTCCGTATACATTAGCGGGTCTGTTTTTGAAAAGCCTATTTTAGTGAAACCCCCATTTACGTTAGGCATTTTCTGTTTAATAATATCTGCCTGTATGGTTACCCCGATATGATTGGCCTGCGCAGTAATATCTGCTGAGGATTCGTAATTTATACCCTCTTTAGTGAAAGCGTTGTTGCGGCAGTAACACCACAGCACAGTAGGCATTCCAAGCTGGTGGGCTTGCTCAAATGCTTTTGCAACTTCAACAATCTGACGGTCCGATTCTTCAGAACCAAAATAAATGGTTGCCCCTACTGCTGCGGCCCCCAGGTTCCAGGCTTCACGTACAGAGCCAAACATAATCTGATCATACTTGGTTGGATAGGTAAGCAGTTCATTGTGGTTTAATTTGACAAGAAAGGGAATTTTATGGGCATACTTCCGGGCTACACTGCCCAAATTGCCAAAGGTAGTGGCTACTGCATTTGAGCCCCCTTCAATGGCCAGTTTGATAATGTTTTCGGGGTCAAAATACATCGGGTTTTTAGCGAAAGAGGCCCCCGCTGTATGCTCTATTCCCTGATCAACTGGTAAAATAGAAAGATAGCCTGTTCCGGCAAGCCGGCCATGGTTAAACATGGCCGAAAGGTTCCGTAAAACCTGTGGATTACGGTTACTGTCTATAAAGACCTGGTCGATGAAAGAGGGAGAAGGGACGTGGAGCAATTCCCTGGAAAAGGTATGACAGCTGTGATTTAACAAATGGTCTGCATCATTACCCAGCAGTTGAAGTATTTTTTGAAAAGCCATGTTTTTGTTTTAAATGATAAACCAAATTAAAGAGAATTTGTTTGTTGGGTTTCACCCTTAAAATTTAACTGCAGATTTAAAAGCATTTAGCTTCCGGACTAAACAAATTATTAGATAAATTTCAAACTTTTCTTAAATTGGTAGAACTAAAAAAGAAAGGATATGGCTAAAGAACATCAATATCAGGCAAACATTATATGGACAGGTAATAAAGGTTCAGGTACAATGGATTACCGGTCTTATGACAGAAGCTATGTGATTTCTGTAGAACATAAAAGCGATATACAAGGTTCATCTGATTCTGCCTTTCTGGGAGATAAAACCAAACATAATCCGGAAGATTTATTGGTTTCTTCTTTATCATCATGCCATATGCTTTGGTATTTGCATCTGTGCTCGCAGAATGGCATTGTTGTATTGGACTATAAAGATACAGCAATTGGAAAAATGACTGAAGAAGCGAATGGAAGCGGGAGGTTTACAGAGGTATTGTTACAGCCAGTAGTGACCATTGCTGATGCTGCCCATACAGAAAAGGCAAATGCCCTGCATGAACAGGCGAATAAAATGTGTTTTATTGCAAACTCCTGTAATTTTCCGGTTAAACACCAGCCCAGCTGTATTGTAGAGCGCGATTAATTTTTCAGATGAAAGAAGAAGATATTTTAAATATTAAAACCAGCAGAATGGCTTCTAATGCAGCCATTGCAAATAAAGATGTAGATGGGGTGTCTAAATTCTGGCTTCCTGATTTTATCCAGGTCGCAGGTGATGGCAGCCATACGGTTGGTAAAGCCCGTATCGCTGCCGACTGGAAATATATGTTTTCTAAAAGCAGCCCTGTTTTTGAACGCTTACCAGACGAAGTACTGATCAGTGACAGTGGGGACCTGGCCTGGGAAAAAGGAAAATGGTTTTATAAAAATGAAATGCACAGGGGAAATTATTCGGCCATGTGGCGTAAAAAGAAAGGGCAGTGGCTTACCCAATGCGAATTGTACGTTTCTTTAAATTAAATCCTCAGATTTAAAAGATACTGCTAAGGACAGCGATTACAGGAAGTATCAAGATTAATGCGGTCCACCAGTAAGCAGCCTGGTGTGCATAGTTTAATGTCCAGCCAAAACCGTAGCGCTTTGCTACCCAAACTGCGGGGTCGCTAGGGTTGTTGTAAAGAATGCCCCACTTCCAGAAATCCTGATTATCCCTGTCAAATTGATCCATATTCTAAATGTAAGTAATTATTTTTTCTTTTGCCAGACCACCTGCTGAAAAGACTGATGCGCTTTTCCGATGATGTTTTTGTACAATTCGGGGCGTCGGGCATTGAGGTAACGAAATCCCCCTGCCTGTTGTAATTTTTCCCTGGTCAGAACGGCTGTGACGACCTGATCACCAAGCGCCCTGCATTCTGAAAGCACGTCACCAAATGGATCGATGATCATGGAACATCCATTTTTAAGCTGATCGTCGTCCATCCCAATCGGATTACTGAATACACAATAAATGGCATTGTCATAAGCCCTTGCAGGTAACCACTTCATCAACCATTGACGTCCTTTTAAACCATCAAATTCCATGCGTAAAGAATCCGGGTCATTTTTACGATTTTCCCAAAGTTTAGGATCGACAAAACCTGCACCAGGTCTTGTGGAAGGTGTACACATGGTGACATGAGGCATAAAAATAATTTCTGCGCCCAAAAGTCTTGTGGCCCTGACATTTTCAATGATGTTATTGTCATAACAAATCAAAATGCCACATTTCCAGCCCTGCAGGTCAAATACGCAATACTCCGTTCCGGCATTTAGATGAGGATTGATAAAAGGATGAAGTTTTCTGTATTTTGCAATAAGTCCATCAGGGCCTACGCAGACATAAGCTTTGAAGAGTTGGTCATTTTCATCCTTTTCAAAAAGACCGGCAAGTATGGTGATGTTGTACTTGCCTGCAATTTGGGTAAGCCTTTTTATGCTTGGTCCATCAGGAATATGCTCTGCGAGATCCAACATTTGGGTTTTAGAAAGCTTTTGGGCAAAAGTATAACCGGTAATGGAGCACTCGTGAAAAGTAACCACCAAGGCCCCATCGGCCGCTGCTGTTGCGGCTAGTTTTTCTATGACAGAAAGGTTGTAGTTTTTGTCTCCGCTTTTGTTTTCAAATTGTGCAGTAGCAATTTTTAAGTTATCCATTCTATTGTCGTTTTAATAAAACAAAAATAGCCAGGTATGCAGTCCAGAAATTGTACAATTCCGACTTTTACGCTTACAGTACTTTCAGGAAATTGACCGCAAGGGTTGTACCCGCGTTTTGATACTGGGAGGGGGTAAGTCCGGTAATCTTTTTAAACTCCCGGATCTGGTGGCTTTGATCGTAATAGCCGCTGCTGTAGCCCATTGTAGTGAAATGATGATCTGGTAAAGTATTTCGCAGTTGTTTGATAAAGTCGTGCAGCCTGATGATGCTGCAGAATTTTTTTGGACTCAGGCCAATATATTCGGCAAATTTACGCTCTATTTGACGTTCCTGATAACCGGTAAAACGGGAAAGTTGCTCAGAACTGAGCTGGCCCCTTTTTTGAACAATCAGTTGAACGGAAGCTTCAATAAATGAAGGGGAAGAGTGATTTTTTGCTGCCAGTTTCAGGAGAAAACTTTCCAGGATAGGGATGAGCTGAGGAATTTTACTTTCTGACAAACTGTCCTGAAGTTCTTTTCCTGCAGGACCGAATAAAAATTCAATGGGAATGATTTGACCGTGGAGTTCCTGGGCAGGTATTCCGAGAAGTTGTCTGATGCCATGGGGATGAAAAACAACAATTAGCAGAGCTGTTTTTCCACCACTGTACAAATTCTGGTAATTTTCCAGCTGTCCGTATAAAAAGGAACCAGGCAAAAAGTTTTGTTCAGTGGCTTTTTTTTCTTCTGAACGCAGTCGGTTTTTAAAGGAAAAAACAAGGCCTGCGCTGCCATCAGAAAACAAACGGAGTTTTTTTATACCCGGATCATCACTGTCCAGGAACAAATAATGCCTGATATAGGGTGATAAGGGAAGGGATGGCAGAATTTGCATACGGAGTGCCAAAGTTACAGCTTGTTTGGATAAATAACGTATCTGGCTCTGAATTTGTTATCTTTATGACTATGCAAAAACAGGTACAAACAGGCTTTGAGATGAAAATCCGGCAATTATGGCCTGTAATGTTATTGCTGCTTAATTTTTTTACTGTTGCTTTAGGGCCCGGTCCGGCCATTCGGGTAGAACAACAGGCATTAAGCATAGGGGCAAAGGCTGCCGTATATACCAGCCGGAATACCCGTATCTATTACAAAAATATATATAGCAGACTCAGGGCCCTTCGTTTTTTTTGTGATTTTTTAAAATCATCTCTTGCCCAGGTATTGCAGGGTGTCAGCGCTATTCTCCAGGTACAACTCCATGCAAACAGACAATTGTGCCTGAAGCTGAATGCTTTAATATGGTGGCCAATTGTAAGTGCTCTTTTTCCGCTTTCGCGCGGGCGCATCATTTTTTCCTTAACCTGATTTTTCAACAGGTTTAATTCATTTTTTATACAAGCATCGGGAACCAGTTTCGGGTGCTGCTAATTTTTGCACGATGCGTTTAAAGAAAATTTTAAGGACGACCGGAATGGTTTTTCTTATCCTTTTGGCTTCTTTTGGAATTGGAATTGGCGGAGCACCGCCAGTACCGCCCAGGGGAAGGGAACAATCACCGATTGAATGGGTAGAAAATAAAGAGGAAAAAGAAGAAGAAACAGAACAGGAACTGTTTAAAACATAAAGAAAAAAGCCGGTACCTAATGGTCCGGCTTTTTTGCAGAGATCAAATTTAACTGTTGCTTCCGCCATCAATGGTGAAAAGGGCTCCTGTGCTGTAATCTGCTTCTGGTTGCGCCAGAAAGGCCACCATATCTGCAATATGACGGGGCCTGCCGAATTTAGGAATGGCCATCAGACTGCGCTGGTAATCTGCATGTCCGGAGTTTTCGGGGTTCATATCTGTATTAACAGAACCAGGTTGTACCAGATTGACCGTTATGCCTTTGGGGCCGAGGTCTCTGGCAAGTCCTTTGGTTAAACCAATTAAGGCCGATTTGCTCATCGCATATAAGGTGCCTTGTGCAAAAGGAAGCCTTTGGGCCATATTACTTCCAATGTTTATGATTCTTCCTGAGGAATTCATGTGTTTTGCGGCTGCAAGACAACTTTCAACAACTGAACGAACATTGACCGCAAAGATCTGATCATAATCTTCCAGTACATGTTCTTCAATCGCTTTACCAATATAAATACCAGCACTGTTGACCAGAATATCAAAAGCTCCATGAGTTTTAATCAAAGTCTCAATGACCTGACCGAGTTCCCCCGCTACGGCATTATCTGCCTGTACGCCTTGTACTATTAAACCCTCTGCTAGCAATTCTTTTTCCAGGGCCTGGGCAGCTGCCTTTCCTTTTACATAAGTAAAGGTTACGGTTGCACCATCTTTTGCTAAACGTTTTACAATTGCAGCGCCAATGCCCCTGCTTCCCCCGGTTACCAGGGCAATTTTATTTTTCAGTGTTTTCATGTTTTAAATGATTTAATGGCACGAATGTAAAGTCAAAGCCTTAATTTTGTCTATACCGATAAAATTGTTAAGTACTCACATAAATGTAAGTTATGCGTAAACTGACTTCCAGAAACCTTGAAAATGAAATGGCCATCAATGCGGGCTGTGGAATGGCCCATACCTTAAACCTGATTGGCGGACGCTGGAAACCTTCTATTCTTTGGCGCCTGGTGAAAGAAACACTGCGTTACAGTGAACTCAAGGCGTTGCTTCCCGCCATTTCAGAACGGATTTTGGTATTACAGCTTAGAGAATTGGAAAAGGACGGCTTGATTTTTCGTAAAGTATACCCGGAAGTTCCTCCTAAAGTAGAATACAGTTTAACTGCGCTTGGGGAAAGCCTGAAAACTGTTTTACAGGTGTTGGCAGAATGGGGGGATGAACACAGGGAAGACGATGGGACCTTGCTGCATGAGCAAACTACTCAGTTGTGATCCCTGTGTTTAATTTAGTTTTACTGAGCTCTGGTTTTAAAGCTGATCACATAAGGCTTTAAGGCATAACCTTCGTCAGATTTGAAGCCCCGGCCTGTAACCACAAATTGGTACTCCTGATTGGGTTTCAGATCCAGATTTAAGGTAATTCCCATTTTATCTTCAGAGAATTTACCGGGAGTGCCCAGGGGAAAATGATTTTTACCTTTTTCACCTAAATCGAAAGAATAACGTTCGGTACTCATTACTTCCGAAAAGATAATTTTCATCTGCTTAAGTCCCGGATCAACATCCTGGTCTCCGTTTTTAAAGGGTTCGAGCTTTGATACGGTCGGTTTTTTGTTTTCAAGGGCAGCAAGTAAGGTGGTTTTGTCAAACCCTTTCGGATAATAACCAGACCTGGTCAAAAAATCTTCGACCTTGTTGCTGTCGGAGTAGTCCAGTTCAATAATGTCTTTGATGGCCTTTTGTTTGTCTGCTGCATTTTTGTAATAGGATTTACAAATGGCATAGCCCATAAAATAACCCAAATCGACTACCGTTTTTGTGGTGGAACCATTGTACAGCCAGCGGTTATAAGCATTACTAAACATGTCTTGCTCAAAAGCCCTGGCAACTTCGGCCTGGTGTGCCAATCCATAATCGATGTAAACTGCTTTTAAGGGTTTTCCCATTACCAGCTCTGCAATAAAATCACAGGAACCCTCGCTGATACACTTACTCAAAACGTCGTAGGAAGAGCCCCGCTGTTGCGTATGCACGTACTCGTGGATGTTGAGTGAAACCAGGTTATCCAGGGACTGTACTTTAAATACGTTGGGTAGCCAGCTGGACTCAAATTCGGTAACATTGGTGGATGGGGTACCGGTTGCAATTTCGGTACCGATCAGGACCATGTTGCCTTTTACTGTTCCTCCCGAACGAAGTCCGCCCACGGTAAAATACATTTTTGCCTCCTTGAGTTCCGGATACAACTGCTGGAACCTTAGGATGCTCTTGTCAATTTCTTTGCCCTTTGATTTCACGGACAGAGTATTTGCCCGGATGGAATTCCAAAATTTTGGGTACTTGCGGATCAGTTTTACCCATAAGGGAGCGGAATAATCCCTTGCAACCATAAATGCTTTTAAACCCTCAGAAGCTTTATCTACGTATAGGGTCTGTATATAATTTAATTGTTTAAGGCTATCGGTTGTGCTTAGGCTCATGTCGTAGGCCTTCCAGAAGTTATCGACATCAGAAGTGAAAACTCTTTGGGTATTGTTTTGGCCATAAGATGCCCCGGTTATGGCCAGCATAAGAGCCAGGGTAGAAGAGAGTTTGGAAAACATATAAAAAGGTTTATTTATCAAACGAATATAATACAAAAATCCCGCTGATGTTTTCAGCGGGATTCTTAAAAAACAATTATTTATTTGCCAGATTTGCTGCCGCTACTTTTAACATCATCATTGTTAATGCTGCGCTGATTTTTCTTGATTGCATCTTTCAGTTGCCCGAATTTCCAGTTTAAACTTACATTCCAGCTGCGGTTGTAGTTCTCGCCCAGGTAGGTCTGTTTAAAATTAGCACCTTCTGTGGTCAATCTGTAATAACGGAATTTTGAAAATGGATTACTGATCCCGGCAGAAAGGGTGAGTTTATCTTTAATCAGTTCCTTGCTTCCGCTAAAATTACAGTACACATAGGTGTTGGATTGTCCCTGCAGCATGACCTGTGGTGCGCTAATGTTGAAACTTCCATTTGCTTTCCAGCCATGTTCAAATTTATAGCCCGTATTCATATAAGCATAGCCCGTGAAGCCGCTATTTTTAACAATACTGCCATCAATAGCACCTTGAATCCATTTGTATCCTACATTTCCGCTAACCGTCAGGTTCCATTTGTCTGAAATTGGGTAGTTCACGTTAAAATTGGAAATCAGGGTCTTGTCCTTACCAATATTCAGATAAGTAGAGCGGGTTGTTCTGTCCTGCTCGTTGTAAACCGAAACCTGCTGAATGGTATTGTTGGCAAAATTATAGCTGGCACCAACTGTAATGGAACCCTTTTTAAAGGTGCTATAGGTCAGGTCAAAGTTATTGCTCAAGACTGCTTTAAGGTTCGGGTTACCGGTAGATTCTATATTCGGAATGGAACGGTCTACAAATGGGTTCAAGGTCTCAATATCTGGCCTTTGAATCCTTTGGGTAAAACCAAAATTAATGCTGCTGGAGTTTTTAAACTTTTTGCTAAATGACGCCGTTGGAATGACATTAAAATAATTGGTATTGACATTAGAGCCGGTACTGACAAAATTTGCTTTTACAATGGTTCCTTCTGCACGTACACCGGCTTTTAAATTCCAGCTTCCTAGCGCATAGGAATAGGAGTTGTAAGCACCAATTACATCCTGATGGTTGTCAAAATTATTGGTCCTGCTGGGATCCGTTTCATAAGCACCTGTAGCAGAATTAAAGCTCTGGTACTCAAAATTACTGGAGTTTTTTCTGAGGATCCCTTTCAAACCACCTTCAATGTTCAATTTTTTGACCGGATGTACATAATCGACTTGCATGGTTTGTTCCAGGGAACGGCTCACGTTATTTTGTATATAATTCGGATCCGTAAAGTTTTCCCTGTTGCTGAAGTTCAGGTTGTTTTCCTGAGGATTTCTGGAATTACTGTATTTATAGGAGAAGGTCAGTAAGTGCTCTTTATTGTCTTTAAAACCATGCTGATAATTGAAGGACGCATCAAAACCGCCCCAACCAAACCTGTTTTTACTCAACAGGTCGTAATTGGTGTGTTTTGTACCATCAAACAACCTGGAAAACTGTGTCACGGTTTGTTTATTGTAGCCACCATAAGGATTTAATTCTGCATTTAATAAATTCAAGGTATCGATCTCATAACTTAATTCGGTACCGCCATAACGGTAGTTGTTGTTGAATTTTCTGTTACCATCATTAAAAAGGGTGGTTGGAGAATCTCCTGTGGTGACCCTGGTGGTGGTCCTTTGCGTTGCCGGGGAGCTCCAGAAACCTGTTCCCCCATAAACGGTTGCCCCAAATTTACCTTCTTTAATGGTTGCAAAGCCACCTATACCCGGCCCTCCGACGGGGCCCTGCATTCTCAGGTTCAAGCTGCCATTATAACCGTTGTCAATCTTTTTGTTGGTAATGATGTTGATGATCCCCGCCAGTCCTTCACTGTCGTATTTAGCAGGAGGGGTGGTGATGACTTCTATTTTTTGTATGGAAGACGCCGGCATACTTTTTAAAATATCTGCGGGATTTCTCGATACCATCCCGGAAGGTTTCCCATTGATGAGAATTTTATAATTGCCACTTCCTTTAAGTTTGATGTTGTCCTCTCCATCTACCGAAAGCAAAGGAACTTTTCGCATCATGTCCAGTGCGGTGAGGATTTTATTTTCCGGATCGGCCTGTATGTCATAAGAAATCCGGTCAGATTCCTGTTTAATGATTGGCCTGTCTGCTGTAATGGCGACTTCTTTCAAATTGTTAACCTGCGGTGCCACAGAAATGCTTCCCAGATCGGCAGGGTTGTTTTTAGCGCTGAGCTCTACAGGTACATGTTTTGCATTATAACCAACCGCCACTGCAGTGATGGTATATTTTCCGAAACTGATTTTATTAAAGTTAAATGTTCCATTGGCCTCAGTAACGACCGTTTTGATAACAATGTTGTCTTTTTTAAGGGCAATGGTCATGTAGTCTGCAGGTTTTTTAGTCAGGGAATCGATAACGGTTCCTTTAAGACTTCCTTCACTGTCCTGAGCAACAGCCTGAAAAGCTGTAAAACTGAAAAGTAGGGATAGGAGCAGTAAAAGTTTGTAATTTTTCTTCATCTGGTTCTGTTTGTTTGCATGTAAATTCTAAAATGGTTCGGGTCCTGCTATTCTTCTGTTGTGTATGTAGGTAAGCAACAGAAAACTGATCTGCTAGCCATAAGACAGTAGAATTTTTAGATTGTTGCACAGAGTGAAAAAGAATTTTTCAGGGGCGAAAAACAGAAATTGAACTTAATGCCAGTTCACGTCAAGGATACTGATGTTGTTTTTTGAGGAAGAACTAACGGCTATACCATTTAAAAGATTCGGGCTTAGGGTAAAACCTTCCAGTTCATCGGCTTTGTCCAGGTCCACCGTTTTTAACGTTTTTTCGGTTCCACTATCCAGGGAGGCTTGAAGGTCCAGAAAGCTTAGTCGCCATCTGCGGCCTTCTACCTGGTTTCGGATAAGGACCAATATTCCCTTTTCAGGTATCCAGAGTAAATTCTGTACCCAGGGCGAGCAGCGGAATTTTTTAAAAAGCACTCCTTTTTCACTGGTTTTAGAGGCTTTCAGGAGCATCTGAGGGTCATATAACCTAACTTCATTTGCTTTATTGCCATAATCGGCTGTGGCTACATAGTATTTGTTTTGATAGCGGACGTATTCGGGCCTGGTTCCCTGTATGCAGGCATCATCTTCAATGGTCCGGATCAGGTTGTGGTCCAGTGTTCGGGTTTTTAGAAAACCTTTCCAGTCTATCGCATAAATCATGGCCTTCCAAATGGTTCCCGCTGCATTCTGGCGAACTGAATTTCCAATGAACACCGGTAGGTTCTGCTGATAAGCAATGCCAGTGGGATGTTTGATGATATTTTCTCCTGCAATGGTAAAACGGTATTCTTTATGTTGATAAAACATTGAATCTCCCTGGAAACGGTATTCCCGCATCACGCCCACTTCCCGGTCCCCGTACAGAAAATAACGTTCTTTTTGTCTGGAAATGCCCTGGCAGGCACCAAGGGAGTCGAGTGTGAAGTTTTTTCTGATCCTGACTTCAGGTTCTTGTCCCTGAAGAAACAGCAAGGGAAATATCAATATGAATACTGGTAATTTCATGCTTAAGGATCTAAAGGTTCATCAAAATCAATTTGTAAGGACAAGCTGCCCGGATAAAACTCCAGTTCAGTATCAGATAATCTTTTGCCATTTTTATAGGGCAGGTAACCGAGTTCCTTTTTTGAACGCTCGGGGACCAGCTCACTGATGTAATAACTTTGGGATTTGCTGGTGGAGGTAATGGCTGCTTTGTCCATAGGGAAGCCATACCTGAACATCAGGCGTGCAGCATTACGCATGTTTGTTGTGGTATGGCGTGCATGCGGTTCCATTAGTATTGCAGACTCTGGAATATGCAGGGTATGCATGAGAAATTTTTTCATTTCATAGGCCTCACTGTACTTGGTTTTGTAAGGGTGTACCCTTCCGCCAGAAACCATAATGAAAGGGGCAAGACCCTTTTTGTATTGGAGGGCCGCCAGTCTGCAACGCAACATTCCGCCTGCACTGAGTTCTGTACCAGATTCCTCAGGACCTTCTCCAGGTACCAGGATCAGGCTGTAACGGTAAGCAGGCCAGTTGGTCTTTTTTATCTGGATTAAAGCCGCTTTATTTACTGTTGTGGCCATAGGCTCATAATCGGCGGCATCGTTTCTTTCATTCATTTCCAGGGCCTGCAGGGCAAAGGTCATTGAAGGTTCAAAAAATAAATCGGGTTGGCCGCTAATGCTCAGTCCCGCACTGGTGGCCAGCAGTTCAGGATAAGCCTTATCCTTTATGTTAAAGCTAATGGAGTCAATTTTAGGATAATTTGGCTTTTTGCCTTCTGCATACACTGCAATGGCATAATTAACCGCTTTGGCATCTTGGGCCCATGCTTGCAATAAAGTTTCTTCAGGGCCTTGGGAAGTGTACAGACTGTAACAGCCCGAAGGCACCAGGTGCCGGCTGACCAGTTCTTTCAAAACGGTACCGGATTCAAATAATTTAGCCAGGCGCTGGCTTACGGTACTGATCTCGTTTTCTGAGAATTTCAGTGCCTGGGTATAACAGCTTACATCTGTTGCACAGTTTTTTAAAGCAGCAGAAATCTGAAGCTGTTTATTGCTTAGTACGGTCTTTAAAATGGGGTCTTCTTTAATCAGTTTTCTGACCGCAGGCAGTTCCTGAAAAAGGGTCAGCAGGTAATAGTTTTTGTACTGAACATAACCATTAGGGCCAGTGATGAGGTGGTAGCTGGGATCGGGTGCATTTTTTTGGGCAAAGGAAAATTGCGCATAAGAGGCAACGAGCAGCAGGAGGAACAAACGTTTCATCTGTTAATATTTTTACAAACTAAAGGTAACACGTTTAAGTGAATGTTAAGCCGGTATTATGTCTGTTTAGTCTTACTTTCTATGGACTGAAAAAGGCCTTGTATTATTGTTTTAGAGTTAACCTTCAGGACACATAGTGTTAAAGGTACACCTATAGCTTTGCCGCCATACAGAATTGAATTTTGCAAGCTGTCCTGGTTAATGCCCTCCCTTATAACCTAAATCTGTTCATTATTAGAAACTTTTACAAACAAAAAAATGAAATCATTTCTTCTAGGAGCGAGTACGAAGCGTATTTGCCGGAAATTGCTGTTGCCACTCGGTCTTGCAGTATGCTGTAATGTGCCTGTAAAGGCCCTGGATGGGCATCAAAAATCCATAACCCAGTTGGCTGAAAAGGCAGGTATGACCATTCGGGGAATGGTGGTAGACGAAAAACAGCAGCCTTTGCCAGGGGTAAGTATTCTGAACAGGCAAAGTAAAAAAGTAACCATATCGGATTCAAACGGAAAGTACAGCATCGAGGCTGAAGAAGGTGCCGTATTGACTTTTTCCTATATCGGTTATCAGAGCCATGAAGTAAAGGTAGGGTCCAACCAGATGATTAACGTTGTGCTCAAAGAAAACAACAATACGCTGGAAGAAGTGGTTGCCATTGGCTATCAGAAAATCAGAAAATCGGATGTTACCGGGGCCATCAGTAGTGTTAAAGCCAATGAACTCAATTTAACCGCGCCAACAGTAGGACAGGCACTGGTTGGAAAAGTTGCCGGTGTACAGGTTTCCCAAACCAGTGGCGCACCTTACTCCGGAACCAAGATCCGGGTAAGGGGTGTAGGTTCTATCAATGCAAGTTCAGATCCCTTATATGTCATCGATGGCTACCCAGCAGGAAATAACGTTTCCATTAACCCTGAAGACATTGAAACCATAGACATTTTAAAAGATGCAGCCTCTGCAGCAATTTATGGTTCCAGAGCTTCCGGAGGAGTTGTACTGATTACCACCAAAAGAGGAAAAGATGGGAAAGGAAAGTTTGAATACGATGTCCAGGGCGGGATTTCACAACTGGCCAAAAAAGTTAAATTACTGGACGCCAATCAGTTTATTCAGTTGCTGATTGATGGTCGGAACAATGCTTATAAGGACCTGGTGGTCAATGCCGGGAAACCCTGGAACGATGCCATGTTTTCGGACAACAATGCGACCAGAATAGCCAATGTCGGAAACGGCAGCAGTGTAAGTATTCCAACTGATCTTTATGATTTTAGCAAACAACAGGCGATTCCTGCCGCTTACAATACCGACTGGCAAAATGAGCTTTACAGAAATGCAGCATTTCAGCGTCATAACCTTTCTTTTTCTGGTGGAAATCAAGACGTGCGTTATTTTATGAGCGGCGGTTACCAGAACAATGACGGTATTGTACGCAGCACCGGTCAAAAAGTGATCAATTTCAGGGCAAATATTGATGGTAAGGTCAGTGAAAAACTACGGGTAGGCGCAAACATTTCCTATACGCAAAATGACAACAGAGAGGTCGAAGAGGGCCGGTATAACCTGAGCCCAATGATGTCTGCTTTGTTATATGCACCTTTTCTACCGGCAAGAGATGCGAATGGTACGCCTATACAATTTGGTATGGGAAGCCTCGCATCAGCTTATGGTTTACAAAATCCTGAAAATCCGCTGGCTACCGTAGAGCAAATGAAAATTACCAGGAAGGGCAACAGAAGTACCTATAACGCCAACGCCACTTACGAAATTATTAAGGGGCTGGACCTGAAAGCCAATATTGGTACCCAAACCTATGATGAAAAATATGACTATTACCTGCCCACAAGTTTAAGTAGCGGGAATACCCCTCCATATTCTCCACCCTCGCTGGCTGCAGCGAATGCCATAGCACAAACCCTAAAGCAGGTAGATCAGCTCGGTGAGCTGACCCTGAATTACAGTAAAATGTTTGGTAAACATAAAATTGATGTATTGGGTGGTTATTCTGTACAGAAAACAACCAGCGACCTGATCAGGGTTTCGGCCAAAGGGTTCCAGAACGACTATATCGGGGAAATTACCGATAAAGGAGCAGATCCGAGTTTTTTCTCCCTTTCGGATAAAACCGCTAAATCGGTAACCACTTTATTGTCTTATTTTGGACGTTTTAGTTATAACTATAATGGAAAATACTTTTTAACGGGATCCTTTAGACGCGATGGTTCTTCCAGATTTGGACCAGTGAACAAATGGGGGAACTTCCCCTCGGTAGCTGCTGGCTGGAATCTTTCAGAGGAAGATTTTTACCATAGTTTTTTGGGGGAACAATCGACCGTTAAACTCAGGGCCAGCTGGGGCTTGAGCGGAAATAATAATATTCCCAATTACCGGACCGAACAAGTAATGGGTACACCATCGGGCGTGGTTTTTGGTAATACCATTACCACTGGAATCTCTCCGGGCAACCTGATGTACAATAAGCTCGGTTGGGAATCTACTTCACAATATAATTTTGGTACAGACATTACCTTGTTCAAAGGCCGCATGTCGGTAATTGCCAATTACTATTTAAGCTATTCCTATAACCTGCTGTTCAACCAGCCGGTCTCTGCAATTTCAGGAACTTCTTCGGTACTGGTCAACCTGGCCAACAGTAAAATCCAGAATAAGGGTTTTGACCTCCAGCTGGACGGCAGACTGATCCAGAAACAGGATTTTACCTTAGGGTTGAGCGGAAACATCTCGGTAAACCGCAATAAAGTATTGAATATGGGCGGAGCAAGTACCATTTTAACCAATGGAGCAGAACGTTCTTATATTACACACATTACCCAGGAAGGACAACCAGTAGGTATGTTTTACGGGTTTAAAGTACTTGGCCGGGTAACGGCAGAAAATATTGGCAAGGTTGCCCCTTCCGCTTCCTCTACAAACCCACTGAAAGTAGGTGACCTTTATTTTGAAGATGTTGACGGAAATGGTATTGTTAACGATAACGACAAAAGGGTTATTGGTACTCCTTATCCTAAATTTACCTACGGCTTTGCCTTAAACACAAGTTACAAAACATTTGATTTCAGGGCTTCTTTTAATGGTTCTTACGGTAATCAGGTTCTGGACGGACAGGATTACTACCTGTTCAATATGGAAGGTTCGGGAAATCAGTATGCAGAAGTGGCCAATCGTTATCGTTCTCCGTCAGAACCAGGTTCTGGTTTGATTTACAGGGCTTCCCGTGCAGGCACGCAAAGCAACAGTACCCGGTTATCGAGTTTTTACATTCAAGATGGATCTTACTTCAGGTGTACAAATATTACCCTGGGTTACACTTTACCTAAATCTGTTTCTGAAAGCATTAAGGTTAGCGGTATCCGATTGTACGCCAGTGTAGACAACGCTTTTACCCTGACAAAGTACAAAGGGTATAACCCGGAAGTGGATTACAGTGGTGGAGCAAACCTGACCCCTGGTGTGGATTATGGCAATTATCCATTGGCCAGAACCTATAATCTTGGTCTTAAACTTACTTTTTAAAATTCTGATGATGAAGACATATATTTTTAGATTATTTGCTATGGTGGCCCTGTTTTGCATGTCTGCCTGTAAAAAAGATTTTTTGGGACAAACTGATCCCAATGCGGTTAGGGTTGTTGATTATTACAAAACCGAAAATGACATTCTGCTTGCTGTAAACGGAACTTATCAAGCCTTAAGAAGCAGCAATACTATGGGCGAGAACAGCGGGCTTTTTACCGATGAACGCTCGGATGACACCGGTAGGAATGATAACCAATCTAATGCCGGAGAACCATTTCAGTTTAACGATTTCTCCCTGTTGCCAAGTAATTCCTATTTAAAGGCACATTGGCTGGCTCTTTTTCAGGCCATTTCCCGGTGCAACCTGGTTATTGGCAGTATGGATAAAGCAAGCTTCAGCAATCCGGCCAACAAAATTCAATACACTGCGGAGGCCAAATTTATAAGGGCCATTATGTATTTTGAATTGGTCCGTAAATGGGGCGCAGTACCACTGGTTACCCAACCACTGCCTACATTGGACGATGTAACGGCCAATACCTTCCGGGTAGGGGAAGCAGAGGTTTACAAACAAATTGTAGCCGACCTGAAAGATGCACTGGGCAGTAACCTGCCTAATTTTCAGCCGACCGGGACTTTAGGCCGTGCCTCAAAAGCAGCTATTAATGCTTACCTGGGAAAAGTATACCTGACCATGGCCAGCACCCTGGCAGATGGGAAAACCGAAAACCTGAATAATGCAAATACCTATCTGATGGCCGCTTACAACATGCGGACCTTTGGCAATTTATCGGAAATCCCTTATGCAGACGTTTTTGATGTTAAGAAAAAAACAAGCTGTAAAGAGTTGATTTTTCAGATTGCCAATAAACAGGGAGACCTCAATTACAGTTCCAGTATTGCAGCAAACAACCAGGCCAAAGGGGAAAATATCAATTCTCTTAAAGTATCAACGGGAATAGGTGGAAATGTGAAACTGGACCTGATCAATGATTATGAAGCGGCTGATCCAAGAAAGGACTTTTCGGTTAAATTTGCCAATGATCCTACGGTGAAAGACTGGTTTATCACCAAGTTCAGGGACAATAGTCCGGAGGCAGGCGTAAATGGTTATGGCGGTAACGATTGGATCCTGATGCGTTATGCGGATGTGATCCTGATGCTCGCTGAGGTAAATAATCTTCAGGGCAATGACCCTGTAGCGATACAATATCTGGATATGGTCAGGGCAAGGGCAGGCATGCCATTGTATGCCGTGGCCAGAGCAGATGCAGGTTACAATAGCAAATATCCAACGTTAAAACTGGCTATTCTTCACGAACGACGTGTGGAGTTGGCTTTTGAACACCACCGTTGGTTTGATCTTTTGAGGGCTTTTAATACTACAGAACTGGTGGCTTATTTTAAAGCTAAACCGCAAGCATCCTATGGAAATGCAAAACTGGCCAACTTTAGTACCAAGGACAGGTATTATCCAATTCCATTTGATGAGGTTAAGCTGGATCCTGTTAAAATGTACCAGAACCCTGGTTATTAAATGACATAAAACAGAGGTCAGGGGTGGGTGCCGGAAGGATACCTGCCCCTGACCTGTTATAGAATAAAAATGAGAAATCATAAGATATTTAATACTTTCGTGCTTCTGAGTATGGCATTACAGCTCAGCGCGCAACAAAAACCAATGCAGCATGAACCCGGTCCTGCCGGACAAGTTAATGTATTTCTTGGCGCTTCGGGTGACCACGGACAAATGTCACCGGCAGCATCTTATCCCTTTAGTATGCTGAGCATTGGACCTCAAACCTATCCCACTACCCATATGGGCTACGAATACCTGGCCAAAAAATTTCTCGGTTTTACACATAACCGCTTTGAAGGAGTAGGCTGTCAGGGCAGTGGCGGGAATATTCTGATCCGGCCCTTTTTAGGAACAGAACCATCGAAGTCGGTCCTGATGAAAACTGCAGATCGAGGTGAACCGGGTTATTATGAAGTTGCTTTTGAAAACGGGATTAAGGCACAGTTTAGTGTATTGGGCAATTCCGGTAAACACCTTTACAAGTTCCCCAAAGGAGAAAAAGGAATTTACATAGACCTGAGCCATTGCTTTGTGAACCGCTTTGTGGCCGAGGCGCACCAGATAGAAGGGAACAGTGTTAGCGGGTGGATTGAGGCTAAAACCACCTGCAATGCCGGTAAGTATAAATTGTATTATTATCTGGAGCTTGAGGGAGGTGGAACCTGGAAAAACACTTCTGCGCATGAATTGCAACAGCAACTGGAAAGTGGAAAAACCACTGCAGTCATCCATATTGCTTTGTCTGCTGTTAGCACCCAGGCAGCAAAAGCCTCTCTGGACAAAAGAAGCTTTGAAGAAATGAAAAAGCAAAGTTTTGCGGATTGGAATAAAGAACTTGGAAAAATTGCCGTGGAAGGAGAAAGTCAAAGCAGCAGTTTATTTTATTCGCTGCTTTACCGGACCATGCAGTCTCCCTATGTGATTTCGGAAAAGGACGGGCAATACCGGGATACAAAAGGTGCAGTACAAAAAGATAAGATGATCCGTTACAATGGCTGGGCCATATGGGACAATTACCGGACCCAGTTGCCATTACTTTCCATTGTGGCACCAGAGCGTTATACGGGAATGGTTAAATCTATTGAAGATCTTTACCGGTCTGGTAAGAAAAACTATGCTACTCAAACCGAGCCTTCCAATACCGTAAGGACCGAGCATGCTGGGGTGGTTTTACTGGATGCTTACCGGAAAGGTTACCCGGTTGACTTTAAATCCATCGCAGATTCTTTGGAAAAGGACGCGGAAAGACTGGATTATAAATCTCCGGATAAGGCATTGGAATCCAGTTATGACCAATGGGCCCTTTCGGGAATTTTTGAAATCATTGGGGATAAAGAAAAAAGCAGTTTCTATAAGACCAAGGCCCTGCAGTATAAAACTTACTGGTCAAAGGACTTTAAAGACATGAAGCGTAAAGATGTGGACCAAATGCAGGCAAGGGGTCTGTATCAGGGCACGATCTGGCAATACCGTTGGTTTGTTCCTTATGATGTAAAGGGGCTTATGGAACTCGATGGCGGGGAAGAGGCCTATCTGGCGAAACTGGATGAGTTTTTTGACAATGATTATTATAACCATGCCAATGAACCCGACCTGCAGGTACCCTTGATGTACAACCCTACCGCCCAGGTTTGGAAATCACAGGATTGGATGCATCGGCTGGCAGTGGACACGGTGGTACAAAATTATTTTAACGACAACAGCAGGGGCATTGGTTCTAACATCGGAAAGATTTACAGGAACCAGCCCGAAGCCTATCTACGGACCATGGATGATGATGCAGGGGCAATGTCGGCCTGGTATGTATTTACGGCCAGTGGTTTTTCACCAGCCTGTGTGGGCTGGCCAGTCTATTACCTCAATGTTCCATTGTTTAAATCTCTGAGTTATCAATTGCCGGCAGGAAAAAAATTCAGGATTGAAGTAGAGAACTTTGATCCCTCGTATAAGTACATCAGTAAGGTTTTCCTTAATGGGAAGGCAATACACCGGAATTACCTCAGTCAGCAGGAAATTACTTCCGGTGGCCTGCTTAAAATTATAGCTTCACCAGTACCGGTTCATGATCCGAATTTAGAAAAATGGATTTCATCCTTTCAATAACCCAACATATGAAAAAGAGTACATATTCTAGCATTTTATTTCTCCTGGCTTTTGGTTTTTGGACCCTGCAGTTACAAGCCCAGGCCCCGGCCGAAAAGTTAAAAGCTGTTTATCATTTAAAACGTGAACAGGTGTTGGTGGCGGCCCACCGGGGAGACTGGCGCAACGCACCTGAAAACTCCTTACAGGGCTTAAAGAACAGTATAGAAAAAGGATTTGACCTGGTGGAACTGGATGTAAAAATGACCAGGGACAGCCAGCTGGTGGTGATGCACGACAATACTATTGACCGGAGTACCAATGGAAAAGGAAAAGTAAGCGACTATACACTGGCAGAATTGAGAAAATTCCGTTTAAAAAACGGATTGGGAAGACCAACCGCGCACCAGATCCCTACATTAAAGGAAATGATGGAAGTTGCCAAAAACAAGATTCTGATTAATGTAGATAAAGGAAATCCCTGGTTACCACAAGTCTATGCGGTTTTACAAGAAACCGGTACGCTTGATCAGAGCATTGTAAATGTAAACGATAATCAGGAATTCGGGGAACTAAACGCGCAGTTCAGTGTACCCGAAGAAATGAACCTGATGGTGGTGGTGGGAATGAAATTACCAAATGCCTTAAAGGTTATAGAAAGTTACAGAATGCATAAAAAGAGCATTATACAGCCTGTTTTTGATACAGACAGCCTGGAAAGTTTGGGGATGCTTCCAAGGATAGCCGCTCGCCAGGTGATTTGGTTAAACAGCCTTTGGCCTTCGCTGAACGGAGGGCATGATGATGACCGTGCAGTAGAACAGAAAGAAGAAGGAGAAAGCTGGGGCTGGTTGCTGGATAAAAAAGCAACATTTATTCAGAGTGACCGGCCGGCAGAGCTGTTAAAATATCTAAAAAACAAGGGGCTGCATTTATAATCCTTTCTATAAAACACAGCACATTTGTTTCTTCACAAGTTTAAGCTTTCTTCACACCTTGCTCACACCTTGTTCACAGCTAACCCACAAAAGAGTACCTTTTTGTGAACAAAGTGTGGCTGAGGTGTGCACCAGGTGAGCACCAGTCCTACAACTCTTAGGGTCAGGCTTTCACTATAATACGGTATTTTCCTTCGTCTATATAACCAAAACTTACATTAATGGTGTTCTTATCTACAATCCGGATGCCCGGCGTATGAACCTGTCCGTTAGATTCCTGGTAAACGGTCCATACAATGTCCCTGGTTTGCAGGTCATGAACAATATAATAATTCCCGTTTCGCTCAGCTTTAATGGTTTCAGCGTATTTAGTTTCCATGTACAAAGATAATTTAATCTGCGCTTTTAGCTATATTTAGTATATTAAGGTTGTTTTAAGATATGGAAGGCTGGAATTGTCATCAGAAGTTAATAAAAAGACAATAAAATAAAAAATAAAAATAAATACTACTGTTTTGGTAGGAAATGTATACATTTGCTGCTGTTATACATTTGTTCTTTAAAAAACTTATCCAGAAAGACAGAGGGAAGGGCCCTATGAAGTCTTAGCAACCTGTATCCTACCTATAGATATAAGGTGCTAATTCCTCTCCTGAAAAGGAGAAAGATAAGATGACAGGTTTCACCTGTTGTAAGCTTATACCTGTTATGCTTTCTGCATAGTTTAAAAAGAATAAAAATTATTCATTAAACCATACAGAAATGACCACAACCAACAAAACCACCAGTTTATTTTTAAAGCTCCTCTTGTTTTTTTCAGTGGCTGCCAATGCGCAGAACACGGTTAGTTCCAGTGCTGCTGTACCTGCTAAAGATGATGACAGAGGCTATATTGTCAAAGTCGGAGACCAGGCACCGGACCAATTTGAACTGGTGCTGGACAATGGAAAGAAAACCTCTTTAAAGCAGCTCAGGGGAAAAATTGTGATTCTGCAATTCACGGCCAGCTGGTGCGGCGTTTGCCGCAAAGAAATGCCACATCTGGAAACGGAAGTATGGCAGGCCTACAAAAACAAAAATGTAGTTTTAATCGGTGTTGACCGTGATGAACCTCTGGAAAAAGTACGAAAATTCGCCAAGGATATGAAAATTACCTATCCGCTGGCACTGGATCCGGGTGCAGACATTTTTGGCCTTTTTGCGTTGAAACAAAGCGGGGTCACCAGGAATGTGGTCATCGATCAGAAAGGAAAAATTGTTTACCTGACCCGCCTGTACAATACCGAGGAATTTAACCAGATGGTAAAGGTGATTGATGGATTGGCCATTGCAAAAGCATCTGCGTCGAAATAAAATAATCCCCTAAGACTTATTCTTTTTAAAGCTACTGAGGCCTTGTTAAGACCTCAGCAGGCTTTCTTATGCCCAAAAATCATGAATCAGAAACAAATTTTAACCAGGCTGGCGCTGTTTCCCTTACTCCTGGTTGCAACAGGGGCTGCCGGACAGTCAAAAGCCACTTACTCCTTTCAGAAAGAAGGGGCAAAAAATACAGCATTGGAAAGTCAGTTCGATGGGCAGCTCAGCAGCAGTCATATCGGACAGACCATTAAAGAATTATCGTCCAAACCCCATGAACTTGGCTCTGCCAATGGAAAGGCGGTAGCCGAGTCGATTCTTTCCCGCTTTAAAAGTTATGGCTGGGATGCACAAATTGAAACCTATTATGTGCTCTTTCCTACACCAAAAAACCGTTTACTGGAACTGACCTATCCCCATACCTATACCGCATTACTTAAAGAACCCCCGTTAAAAGAAGATGCAACATCCGCCCAGGAAGGCCAGCTACCCACTTATAATGCCTGGAGCGCTGATGGAGATGTAGAAGCTGAACTGGTGTATGTCAATTTCGGTTTGCCGGAAGACTACGAGCGGTTGGATAAGCTGGGCATCAGTGTGAAAGGGAAAATTGTGATTGCCAGATATGGACGGTCCTGGAGGGGAATTAAACCGAAAGTCGCCCAGGAGCACGGGGCCATCGGCTGTATCATTTATTCGGACCCTAAGGAAGATGGCTATTATCAGGGAGATGTTTATCCAAAGGGTGCTTTTAAAAATGAATATGGGGTACAACGGGGTTCGGTTATGGATATGGTTGTTTATCCCGGGGACCCGCTTACCCCGAACATTGGTGCGACTAAAAACGCAGAAAGAATCAGCAGGGCAGACGCAAAAAATCTGCTTAAAATTCCGGTGCTGCCCATTAGTTATCATGATGCACAGCCATTGCTTGCGGCCATTGAGGGACCTGTTGCACCAGAAGAATGGAGAGGCGCATTACCCATCACCTATCATATCGGACCAGGTAAGGCAAAGGTGCACCTTAATTTGTCTTTTGACTGGAAAACAGTACCTGCTTACAATGTAGTGGCTACGTTAAAGGGAAGTACCTGGCCTGAGGAATGGATTATCCGGGGCAATCATCACGATGCCTGGGTAAATGGTGCCGGAGACCCTATTAGTGGATTGGCGGCGGAGCTGGAAGAAGCGAAAGCCATTGGTGTTCTGGTTAAAAATGGTTACAAACCAAAACGCACCCTGAAATATATTGCCTGGGATGGGGAAGAACCCTCTCTTTTGGGATCAACAGAATGGGCAGAACATCATGCTCCAGAGCTACAGCAAAAAGCAGTAGTTTATATTAATTCTGATGGAAATGGACGTGGATTTTTAGAAGCGGGAGGCTCCCATGCACTAAGCAACCTGATTGCAGAAGTCGCAAAAGATGTAAAGGACCCTCAAACCGGGGTGAGTATTTACGAACGGAAAAGGGCCGGGGAAATTGCAAAAGCAAGCGCCAAAGCAAAAGCCGAACTGCTGAAAAAAGATGAATTTTCTTTAGGAGCTTTGGGCACCGGGTCAGATTATTCTGCTTTTTTGCAGCATTTAGGTATTCCTTCACTGAACCTTGGTTTTGGCGGGGAAGACAGTGGAGGGGAATACCATTCCATATATGACTCTTACGATGACTATTCCCGTTTTAAAGATCCGGGCTTTTCTTACGGACAAAGTTTATCGCAAACTGCCGGAAGAGTAGTTTTGCGTTTAGCCGATGCGGCCATATTGCCTTTCGATTTTCGTTCACTGAAAAAAACAGCCGACACTTATGTAAAAGAAGTGGTCAGTTTGAATGAACAATTACAGGAAAACAGGTCATTGGAAAACCAGCTTCTGAAAAACCGGATTACTGAACTGGCCAGCGATCCTCAAAAACCTTATCAGGCCGCTCAGCCTAAACCCGAGGTTCCAAAACTCGATTTTACGCCACTTCAAAATGCTTTGAAGGCCTTGGGCCTGGTGACCGATGAACTGGCGTCGAAGCAAAATGGATTAGACAAAACTAAAGCCGGGCTGTTGAATACGGCTTTATACCGGGCAGAACAGCAGTTGCTGCTTAGTGATGGTTTGCCCAAAAGACCCTGGTACAAGCACAGCCTTTACGCACCTGGCTTTTATACAGGTTATGGGGTGAAAACTTTACCCGGCATCAGGGAAGCCCTGGAGCAGGGCAACTGGACAGAAGCCAGCCAGCAAATTACTGCCGTAACAGGTCAAATCGAGCAATTGACTAGTTTTTTGCAAAAAACAACGAACAAACTTTAAGGCCATCAAGGCTATATACATTTAAATTTTAAAGAGATAATGAAAATTTTACTATCAGTTTTTGTGTTTATTATAGGTTTTCAGACCGTAACAGCACAGGAAAAAAGGGTAAGTGGTGTCGTCACACAAGCATCTGACGGCATTCCGCTACCGGGCGTAAGTGTCTTTTTTAAAGGCAGTAAAAAAGGAACTTTTACAGATGTGAACGGGCGCTATAGCCTGCGGGTTCCACAAGGGGAAAATACACTGACCTTTACTTTTGTGGGGTATGAAAGTAAAGAAGCCGAGGTAAAGACAGAGATTCTGAACGTAAAGCTGTCTTCTTCTTCCAAGTCCCTGAATGAGGTTTTGGTGGTGGCCTATGGAACGGCAAATAAGGGTACTTTTACGGGATCAGTTTCTACGCTTTCTGCAAAGGATATAGAAAAATCATCTGTGTCGAGCATCAGCAGGGTTTTACAAGGAAATGTACCCGGCGTGCAGTCCGTCGCACCCGCCGGACAACCCGGAAGTGATGCCAGTATCCGGATCAGGGGCATTGGGTCCATAAATGCCTCCAATGAACCTCTGTATGTTGTAGATGGTATCCCTTATACAGGAAGCATCAATGCGATCAATGCTTCGGATGTCCAATCCATTTCGGTTTTAAAGGATGCAGCTGCCAGTGCTTTGTACGGTTCAAGGGGCGCTAATGGGGTAATCATCATCACCACCAAGCAGGGGAACCTGAATGCCAAGCCCGTTTTAACCTTAAACCTGGTTTCCGGGGTGTCTTCCAGAGCGGTCAAAGATTATGATAAGGTAAACAGCTCGCAGTATTTTGAGCTGACCTGGGAGGCCTTGCGAAACAAACAGCTGGATTTGGGTAAAACGGCGGCTGTAGCTGCCCAGTATGCCACTGATAATGTGGTCAATTCTTTGAAAGTCAATCCATTTGGTGCTGCTAATCCTAATCCTGTGGGGCTGGATGGAAAATTATTGCCTGGTCTGCAACCCCTTTGGGAAGACGACTGGGGTAAATCGGTCGAAAGGACAGGCTTTCGTCAGCAGGCCAACCTGAGCATCAGCGGGGGTGGGGCAGATTCCAAATATTTTGTCTCGGGCGGGTACCTGAACGATAAAGGTTTTATCATTGGATCTGATTTTACCAGCTATAATGCCCGTTTAAATTACAACAGCAAAATCAACAACTGGTTTGAAGCAGGGGTAAACCTGGGTGCCAGCAGTACTTCACAAAATGCACCCCCCCAGTCGGACAGTCAACAGGGAAATTACGCCAATTTTGGCCGGCTGGTGTCTAGTATCTATCCGGTGTATGTCCGCAATACCGATGGTTCTTTCCAATATGACAGTAACGGACAAAAAATATTTGATTTTGGAAATTACCGTCCAAGTGCTGCAGCCACAGGAAACAACCTGCTTGGTTCTTCCAAGCTGAATAAATATAACAACAAACAGGACAATCTGATTTTCAGGGCCAATACCCAGATCAGTTTATTGCCAGGATTAAAAATAAAAAGCAGTATCAATGCCGATTACAGCAATACCAATACCTTTAACTACAGTAACCCTTTATATGGTGGTAGTGTAAGTACCAATGGATCGGTGAGCAAAGGCTCTAACCGCACCGTGGCCTATACCTATAACAACTTTGCAGATTATACCCTTCAGTTTGGGAAAAATCGCTTAAATGTCCTGGCGGGACAGGAGGTTTACATCCTAAACTATTCTGATGTTTCGGGAAGCAAAAGCAATTTTGGTTTCCTGGGCGTGGAACAGCCTGCTGCAGCTTCCCTGATTACCGGTTTTAACGGCTCAGCGGACAATTATAAGTTATCGAGCTTTTTAAGTAAAGCGGAGTACGAGTACGACGGAAGGTATTTCCTGACTGGAAGTTTCAGAAGAGATGGTTCTTCCCGTTTTTCACCTTCTTCGCGTTGGGGCAATTTCTGGTCTGTGGGGGCTTCCTGGAACATCAGTACTGAAGAGTTTCTTAAAAACACCAGCTGGCTTAACTTCCTGAAACTGCGTGCCAGTTATGGCGCGCAGGGGAATGATAACCTGGGCAGCTATTACCAGTACCAGGCCTTGTATTCCATTTACAACAGTTTAAACAATGCAGGGCTGATCAGCTCCACTTTGCCAACCCCAAATTTAAAATGGGAAACCAATTTGAACCTGAATATTGGACTGGATTATGCGGTTCTGGACAACCGGATCAAGGGCTCCTTTGAATATTACATCAGACGTTCAAAAGACCTGCTTTTCCAATTGCCTTTGGCGCCTTCTCAGGGTTTTAGTTCCATCAACAGCAATACCGGTTCCCTGCGTAACAATGGTTTTGATGTGAACCTGGAATTGGTCCCTGTGGTTAATGAGCGTTTCAAATGGACCTTTGGTATCAATGCAGGGCATTATAAAAATGTAATTACCTCTTTACCGGTACCTTCTATTATTGTTGCAAATTCCTCGGTCATTGGCCCAACCAAACAACTTGCTGTTGGCAGGTCTGTTAATGAATTTTATATCCGGGAATGGGCTGGTGTAGATCAGACCACGGGTTTGCCTTTATGGTATAAAAATGTTTACGGTACAGATGCGCAAGGAAAGCAGGTCATTACAGGAAGAACCACCACGAGTGTATTTGCCAATGCAGACCAGTACTATCAGGGCAGCTCCCTGCCGGTACTGACCGGAGGGATTTCCAATAATTTCCGGTATCAGCAGTTTGAACTTTCTTTTTTACTGGCTTATAACCTGGGCGGTAAAATTTTGGATTATGACCAGATTATGCTGGAAAGTAATGGTAACGCACCTGGCAGACCTTTAAGTACAGACCTGCTGAGACGCTGGACACCTCAGAACACCAATACAGATGTGCCGCGTTTAAGTACAGATGCGACCAATTGGAACAGCACCTCGACCCGCTTTTTATACAGTGCGACCTATGCAAGGTTAAAAAATGTCAATTTCAGTTATACCCTTCCGCAAACTTTCAGGGATAAGCTGCGTCTGCAGAATGCCCGTGTCTTTTTACGCGGTGAAAACCTGCTGACCTTTTATGGACATAAAGGAATGGATCCCGAGCAGGCCGTTGATGGGGTAACCTTTTACCGCTATCCGGCCCAGCGGACAATTTCCATAGGTCTTGATGTCTCTTTTTAAATGAATTTTAAGAATAATGTTATGAAAACTATTAAATCTGCAATACTAAGCCTGTTTTCTGTACTGCTATTGTTCAGCAGCTGTAAGAAGGAATTTTTTGATACATCACCCTCGGGAAGCCTGACCGACGACCAGGTCTATTCTTCGACCAGTAATATTGATGCCCTGGTGAACGGAACGATCCGCTACCTGATGGAAAATGCAACTTCTCAGGACAACCCTGGGTACGGCGCCATTTTGCTTTCACAGGAAGCGATGGGCAACGATGCGGTGTTAAGGGATGGCGTATATGGTTATTATGCCACCTACAGTTTTACTGATCCTTTTGACAATACCACCCGCAGGGCTTTGTTTTTTTGGACATTGCAATATAAAGTGATCGATAACTGCAATAACATTATTGCAAAAGTAGATGCAGCCGCGGGACCGGATGCAGATAAAAAATACCTGAAGGGGCAGGCCCTGGCTTTAAGGGGTTTTGTATACCTGAACCTGATCCGCCAGTATCAGTTTACTTATGCAAAGGACAAGGGAGCAAAAGGGGTACCTTTATATACTGAGCCTACAACATCCGGCAGCACACCTAAAGCCAGGGCAAGTGTAGAGCAGGTTTATAACCAGGTGCTGGCCGATCTTAAACAAGCGGAAACCTTATTGAACGGTTACAAAAGACCGTCGAAAGACCGCCCGGATCAAAGCGTTGTCAGGGGACTGCTGGCACGCACTTATCTGACCATGGAAAACTGGGACCAGGCCGCGGCTTATGCTGCACTGGCCAGAACGGCTTACCCAATTATGACCCCAACGGATTACCTGGCCGGTTTTAATGATGTCAGTAATGTAGAGTGGCTTTGGGGACACCCTCAAACCTCTACCCAGAACCTGGGCGGTGCCTCCTTTTTTGCTTACATTGATGTTACACCAGCGACAGGTTACCGGAGCGTGATGGCAGATCCTAATTTCAGAAAATTGTTTGAGGATAAAGATGTACGGAAAAGTCTGTTCAGCCCCGTCACAGATACCACAAATGCCCTGGTTGGCTGGTTAAAATACACGAAATTTGTCAATAAGGCCGATCAGTCGGGACATATCCCTTTAATGCGTTCTTCAGAACTGGCTTTAATACAGGCCGAAAGTAATGCCCGTCAGGGAAAACTGCCCGATGCGATCAACGCGCTGAATGAGGTGAGGCTAAAAAGGGGACTAGTGGGGTTAACGCCGGATGCTTATACGCCGGCAAGTCTGACAGAAGAAGTTTTACTGGAGCGTCGCAGGGAATTGTGGGGAGAAGGCTTCCAGCTCCCGGACCTGCTGCGCCTACAACGTTCTGTGGTCCGCAAGGCTTCTACAGAAGTATTGGAAATCAGGCGCAGTAACGGAACCATTAAAACCATTCCTTTAAAAGGGCATTTGCAGCTGAATTTTCCCGATAAAAGTAATTTTGTGGCCAATAGCCCATATTACCTGTTTTCTATCCCGATAAATGAACTGAACAACAACCCTCAATTGTAAATAGTTTGCAGATCCGGCTTTAATTCAGGGGCCGGATCTGTAATTGTATTCCGGCATCAGAAAGGGCTTTTTTGGTATCTGTCATCGCAGAGGAGCGTGCACCACCCGCCACGCCTAAGTCTGCCACCCAGACCAGAATACGTATACTGATCGCATATTCCCCAAAATCCTGTATAATAATAACCGGAGCAGGGTTTTGGAGGATATTTTCATTCTGTTTGAGTTTTTCTGCAATGATCTCCCTGGCCTGGTCCAGGTCTGTACTATAGGGTACCCCAATCATAAACTCCACTCTTTTACTCCGGTCCTGCATGGTCCAGTTGATCAGGTGCTGGGAAAGCAGGTCTCCATTAGGAACAATAATATCGGCCCCCTCTGCATTGTGTATTTTGCTGGACCGTACACCAATTTCCTTTACTGTACCGGATTTGTTTCCAATTTCAATCTGGTCCCCAATCTGTATGGGTCTTTCAAATGCCAGTATTACACCTGAAACCAGGTTGTTTACAATGTTTTGCAAACCAAAACCAATACCTACGCCCAATGCACCCAGCATAATAGACAGTTTATCTATAGGAATGCCTGCTGCTGCAACAGCAATCAAAAAGCCGACTGTCCAGATGGCCAGCCGGATCAGCAGCATCATGGAATTCAGGCTGCTGCGTTTGCCCCCGGCGGTGGCTTTTTCATGACCGAAAAAGAAGCTGATAAAGCTGGAAATAAGAGAGGAAAACCAAATGATACAAAAGAAAATGGCAATACTGGCAAAGGTAAACTGGTAACTCCCTATACTTCTGGGCTCATGAAAGAACAAATCGGTTACCTTCATCAGCACATCATAAAGGGTCAGGTTACGGATCAGTCCTATAGCCCAGACTATACAGGCCAGTATCCAAAGGTTTCGAAGAAAACGATGTTGTAACTCCCTGTAGTTGATAAAGTCAGAAAAGCGGCTTTCGTGGTAAGCTTCTGTTTGCAGGTATATGGCCTCGAGCACCATGGTACAGAATACTTTAAGTGAAATACCCAGCATGAGGCATTGTATGGCACTGACCCCAAATATTTTTGCAAGGGCAAGGCAACCGCCAAGGTTAAACAAAATGGAAAGAATGACCTGGGCCAGGGTGAAAATGATGAGCATTTTTGCGGCTGGTGATTCCTCTATGTGTCTGAAAAAAGAAAGCCTGGTCCTGAGCATTTTGATGCAAAGCAATAGCAATAAAATACCGGCTATAAACAGTCCCCAGCGTTCTCCGAATGCCGTATCTAAAAGAACATCATCAATGGCGTAAAATAGCCATAACAGTAATAATGCAATCCAAACAGGCCGGGAAGAACGGTTTAAAAATGGAAGCAGCAGAAAGGCAATTGCCGCCATACGGAAGGCTTCGGTCAGGTGCAGAAAAGACATAGGTGGATTGGCAAAGAATAAAGGAGCATAGGTGAAAAAACCAGCTAAAGAACCGATTAACACACTTCTTCTTAAAAAGTGCACTTGCTGCAATACGCTTTTTGAATTGTCTTGTTTGCGGACCCTGCGCATATTGGACATGAGCCAGGTGGTAATAAAAATGAAGGTCAGCAGGGCCAGGGTCACCAGATGCATTTTTCCACCCAAAAAGATAGAGATGATTTTAAAGGAGCGCTGAATTCCGGAAACGATAATTTCGGCATAGCTTTGCTGGAACTGGCTTGCTTTGACCTTAAAAAGGGGTGGTTCCTCTCCTGAAAACATATCAATTTTTTTGGAGATGGACAGGTAACTCATGTCAGAGGAAAGGTCGTGCAGCTGCAGCAGGTCAACAGAAAGCCTGTTGCGAAGTAAATTTACCTTGGAGAGCATTTGTCTTTGCAGCGTATCCAGGGATCTTCCTTCATTGAGCAGGTCATGGAGCTGATCGTTAAGGACGGAATCAGGAATGAGTACATTCAAGTCCGGATCACCCAGAATTTTTTTGATCTCTACATTGCTTTTGGTCAGCTGGTCATTATAAGTCGTGAGGATTTTTTTATAAACATTGAGGTTGTCCGATTGTTCCTGAAGCAGAATTACTGCACTGTTTAAACTGCGCAGGTTCATTTTTTTGCCTTGCTGCTCAAACTTTAGTTTAAAAGCTTTAAGTTTTTTCTCTATTCCGGGAAGGGTATCTTCTATAGAACTGAAATCAAAGCCTCTTTTAAGAACAAAATTATTTTTGTCTATGGTAATGGTATAATTTTCAACCTTATTTACCAAAAGTGGGATTTCGGCTTCGGTGGCAACGTGACGTTGTTTTTGCGCTTTGGCAATCTGCTGGGCAAAAACATTTTGTAAACAGAACAGCAGGCAGGCCAGCAACAGCCAGCGTAATTTTTTTGGATAAAAAGCCATTAAACGTATATAAGTTGTATATATAAATATAAGAATTTTAGCGTTTAGCAGTATTTATGCCAAATTCCTTCGATATCAGATGAGCAAATGGGTTTCTTTGAGACTGGCCATCACAAAAATGCTTTTGGTTTGTCCTATGCCTGGAACTTCGCCTAAT
Organism: Pedobacter nutrimenti; assembly: GCF_003208655.1. GTDB lineage: Bacteria > Bacteroidota > Bacteroidia > Sphingobacteriales > Sphingobacteriaceae > Pedobacter > Pedobacter nutrimenti. The sequence continues at coordinate 546,686 of NZ_QKLU01000003.1, forward strand.
TTGTTTAAACAAAACAGATGATAACTTTCCATGCTTTCTACCACAATTTTTAGCATAAAGTCGAAGTCACCCGATATGTTATAACACTCGGTTACTTCTGTAAACTGAAGTACAGCATTTAGAAATTCCCCTGCCGTTTTCTTATTACTTTCTCTAAGTGAAATCTGGCAAATGACCATAATGCCCTTGTTGATTTTTTCCGGATCCAGAATAGCCGCATATTGTTTAATCACGCCGGTTTTTTCCAAACGCTTGATCCTTTCGTGTGTCGGGGTAGGGCTCAGGTGTACTTCTGCAGCAATTTCACGGATGGTCAGTTTGGCATTTTTTTGCAGGAGTTTCAGGATCTCATAATCTTTGGCATCCAGGCTAATGGATTTGGATTGTTCTGCTGTACTGTTCATTGTTGGTGTAAAATATGTATTTTGTTCTGTAAATATCTATTAATTTAGTGATTTGTTCTAAATAAATAAGATTAATTTTATTAAATGTACTATTAATTACCTTTGTGCAGAAAAATTGTCTAATTTATGACCAGAAAGAAAAACATCATCCTTATTATTGCCTCCATAGGTATCTTCGTTGAAGCACTGGACATTGCCATCATCAATTTGGCAGTACCCTCTGTGCAAAGCCATTATGGCTTAAGCAGCGATACCGTTCAGTGGCTGCAGACTTTATATGTACTGCTTTATGGTGGTTTTTTGATTATTGGTGGTAAACTTTCTGATGTAAAGGGCCGAAAAACCATTTTTATTACTGGTGCGGTATTATTTCTGCTCACTTCGCTGGGGGCCGGTTTTTCACCGACCTTTGGTATCCTGGCTTTTTTTAGGGCCATTCAGGGCTTGGCAGCTGCATTGATTATGCCAGCGGCATTATCGATCGTGACACATACGTTTACCGAAACCCGTGAAAGGGGTAAGGCGATTGCAATTTTTAGTTCTTTTGCGGCTATTGGTTCGGGCAGTGGTTTATCGATTGGAGGTTTGATTGCAACGTACTGGGGCTGGCAGTGGGTGTTTTTGATTAATGTTCCGGTTTTATTAATCGTTATCCTGATTGCCTGGGTGTATCTGGATGCGGATGTGAAACCGGCAGTAAAGCAAAAACCCGATGTGATTTCTGGTTTGGTACTGGTTGCATGTCTTTTGATGTTAAGTTATGGGGTGCATGAACTGGGTAGCATCTCTGAGCATTATCTGATGTTATTGGCCTTGTTTGCTGCGGTTGGTTTGGGTTTGATTTTTCTAAAAAAGAGACTGGCCGCTGAGAAGGAACCTTTGGTAGACCTGAACTTATTGCGCTTGCCTTCCATTGTCATGGGGATGGGTGCTTTTCTGTTGCTTGGTGCCTTTTTTACAGGTTTTTTATTTGTACTGTCGCTGGTGCTTCAAAAAGACATGCACTTTAGTGCGGCAAAGGCAGGTTTACTGCTAGTGCCTTTTAGTATTTTATCGGCATTGGTGGCCAAGTTTTTATTGCCGGGCATTATGAAAAGACTGAGTATTAAACAAACTGGAATTCTTGGAATGTGCTTAATGGTTTTGGGAGGGATTTTACTTACTTATTCTATGATGTCAGATCATTATCTGCCATTAATCTTACTAGCGGTTGCCTGTGTAAATGGTTTAGGGATGACCATTTGTTATACCAGTTTCTCTGTGTTATCGGTGCATGGCATTCCGTCCGAGCATTATGGAGTGGCTTCGAGTGTAGCCAATACGACATACTTTTTAGGTGGGGGGCTTGGATTGTCTGTTCTTTCCTTATTCTTACAGCAAGGCGGATCGGGGAATTCGGTCAGCACACTTTCTGCAGTCGTATTGTGTTTATATGCCTGTATTGGTTTGGCCTGGTTATTCATAAAAAAACTGGATCATTAAAAAAAGACCTTATTCCTCGCTGCGGCAAATCTGAAGGGCGATTTGAATCACAGCTCGGCACAAGATCTTTTTTTAAAGAAATTATTCAGGGAATTCTGAAGTCTGCTGAAGGGTCTTTTTCAATTCTTCTATGCCTTCGGTTACATCTTGTTCTGTGGTTCTCCAGTTTACAAATGCAGCCCTTAAGCAGGGTTGACCATTGTATACCGTTGGACTGAGAAACAATTTGCCGCTTTGATTTAGTTTAAGCCAAACCTGATCGAGAAAAGCTTTGGGCTCTGCCTGATCTTTAACTGTAAAGCACACAATATTTAAGCGTACCGAGGCAGCCAATACAAAAGGGCTGGTTTGTTCCAGTAAATGGGCAAAGAGGCGAGCGTGCTCCAGGTTATTTTCCACAATCGATTCATAACCTTTTTTGCCGTAGGCTTTTAAAGTGAACCAGGCAGGCAGTGCTCTTAAACGGCGTGAATTTTCGGGCCCGAAATTGAGATAACTAAAATTGCTTTCCGGATCGCCCAGATAAGGGGCATTGCTGTTTTGGAAAGTAGCCATTTGCAGTTTGCTGTGTTTTTTATGAATCAGATAAATGGCACTGTCATAAGGCACGTTCATCCATTTGTGACAGTCAACGGTAATGCTGTCGGCCTGTTCCCAGCCTTTTAGTAAATATTTACTTTTTTCAGAGCAGGCAGCAAAACCACCAAAGGCGGCATCGATGTGCCAGAAAAAAGGGAAATCCTTTTGCAATGCGGCAATGGCCTCCATGTCATCAAAATCGGCTGTGTTAACGGTTCCGGCACTGCTGACCACCAATAAGGGAAATTCCTGGTATTCCTGGATACATGCTTTGAGGTCTTCTATATCCATTGCCTCACGGTTGCCCGGAAGTGTTTTAACAGGAATAATGTTACTGCTGCCTATACCCAGCATAGAAAGGGATTTCAGGGTAGAGGAATGTGGCATAGCAGAAAGGACCTTTATGGTGGTTTGCAAACCTGTTCTGGCAATGTCATTTCCTTTTTGCAGGCCCCCCCATTGGCGGCCAACCGCCAGGCAAGTGAAATTGGCCATTGTGGCTCCGCTCACAAAACCTCCGTTAAAGGCATCTGGCAGGCCAAAGAGTTCTTTCATCCAACCGATGGTTTCAATTTCGATCCGGGCAGAAAGGTCGCCATTTCCGGAAAGTCCTTGTGGGTTCTGGTCAAAGACGGTACTCAGCCAGTCGGCAGCAATGGCCGCAGGGGTAGTGCCCCCGGTTACAAAACCCCAGTATTTTGGTCCCGAAGAGGCCACAATATGTGCCCCATGTGTGCGGTAAAATGATTCCAACGTATTTTCCAGACCTTTTCCTTCTGTTTCCAGCGAACTGGTTTCTATTTTGACCGGAGTAGTATTGCTGGTCTGGGTTTCTCCCAAACTGCTTAAATAGTGCAGGGCTTTTTCACTGGTCAGGCTGAGCAGTGTCTGGATATGGTCGAGATCGTGTTGCAGGGCTATGTACATAATGAATGGGTTGAACTCAAAGATGCCCATTCATTTGCTCAGTTCTGTCTGTGTCGGGTAAAAATGAAGGATTTAAACCTCCATTTTTACCTTGAAATCCAGCCAGCCGGATTTTGTGCTGAAATGCCTCTGAAGATCTGGAATTGCAGTTCCGGTGAGCCGGAGGAAGACATGGTTCCGATGGTTTGTTTTGTGGAAACGGTTTCTCCGGGAGAAACAGATACCGAGTGCAGGTTCTGGTATACCGTAAAATACTCTCCATGTTTGATCAGTACAAAATAACTGCCCATGGCAGGTCTTACGGTGGTTACTTTTCCACTGAATACCGCACGGACAGCGGCACCAGGTGCAGTAGTAATGGTAATCCCGCTATTGTCGTAGGTAGCTTGTCCCTGTTTATGTCTTCCAAATCCCTCTGTAATGGATCCGCTGGCCACCGGCCATGGAAGTGAACCTCTGTTGTTTTGGAAAGCCGAAGACAGTTTTGCCGATTCAGGTGTAGCTGTTAATGGGTTTCCTGCTACTTTTTCTGGTTCTGCTTCCGGTTCCTTTACTTTTGGAGCCTTTGGAACAGGTTTATTTTCTGCGCGGGCTTTGGCCTGGGCCCTCGCTAAAGCTGCTGCTTCGGCTTTTGCTTTAGCCAGTGCTGCCGCCCTGGCCCTTGCAGCTTCCAGCCTCGCTTTTTCCAGGGCTTTTCTTCTGGCGATTTCAATTTCTCTTCGGATCGCATCTTTAATGCTTCTGTCTATAGCCGCCCGTTGTTTCATTCTGGAAGCCAGGTCCTGTTTGTATTGCTTTTCCTGTTTGCTAATTTTATTCAGCGCTTCGGCCTGTTGCGTTTTATCTTTGGCAAGTTTGTGCTGCTCATTTTCCTGTTCGGCCAGCAGACTGCTTTTTTCCTTTAAGTTTTTATCCAGAACAACAATTTTCTCATTGAGGTTCTGTTCTTTTCCCATAATAAAATTTGCCTGTTTTTTGCGATACTGACTAAATTCCTGAAGGTACTTAACACGTTTATAGGCCTGATAAAAATCTTTAGAAGCGAAAACAAACATCATTTTTTCATAGCCATTGCGGTTTTTCTGGGCAAAGCGCACCATTGCAGCATATTGTTTTTTTAACTGAGCGAGCTGCTCCTTTAGCGAAAGTACGGTGTTCTTATTCTCCGTGATCTGACTGTCCAGTCGTTTCATCTCCGTATTGATGACGGCAATTTTGTCCTCCATGAGGGTTATTTTTGCCGTCAGGGCATTGATCTGGCTTTGGGTCAGTTTCTTGCTTTTGGAAGTCTGGTTAAGGCCTTTTTGCAGCAGATCAATTTCTCTCTGCAAAGCTTGTTTCTTTTTTTTCAGTTCCGCGCTGCTTTGTTGGGCAGTTGCCTGAAGGGTAAAGATGGCCAGAAAAAATAACAATAGGTATTTGTATCGCTTCATTGCCTCAAATCTATGAAATTTAAACAGGCTCTTAAAGCCTGTTTAAATTTATGTTGGAAAAATAGTCCTGAGGATATTTTAAATAGTTTAACGGAGAATATTTAACAGAATATTACCCTGTCAATTGATTAATTGCAGATATTCACAGGATTAAAACTTATTCTTTCTTATGATCCATCATAAACATAAAATTTTCCTGGTGGCCCTTGCGCTTGGACTTTGCCAGTACTTGCCTGGCCAGTCTCAGGTTAAAAGCGCAGCACCACATGTTAAAAACACTAAAACCCAGCAAAATGTAGATGCTGCCTTGCCTTTGAACCCGGCAGTGCGTACAGGAAAACTGGCAAATGGTTTTACTTATTACATACAAAAAAATAAAGAACCCAAGGACCGTGTAGTGCTGTACCTTGCCAATAAGGTAGGCTCTATTCTGGAAAACGATGAGCAACAGGGCCTGGCTCATTTTATGGAGCACATGAGTTTTAACGGGACAAAACATTTTCCGAAAAATGAACTGGTTAATTATCTGCAGAAATCGGGGGTGCGTTTTGGGGCAGACATTAATGCCTATACCAGTTTTGATGAAACGGTGTACCAATTGCCACTGCCAACAGATAAACCAGAAATTTTAAAAAACGGTTTACAGATTATGCGCGACTGGGCGCAGGAGGCAAGCCTGGACCCTGAGGAGATCAATAAGGAACGTGGGGTAGTCCTGGAAGAAAAACGTTTGGGAAAAGGGGCTTCCGAACGGATGCAAAGGCAATTTCTACCCATGATCCTGAACAATTCCAGGTATGCTTCCCGTTTGCCTATTGGAAAAGAGGAGGTATTGCTGAACTTTAAACCTGAAGCAATTAAAAGTTATTACAAGGACTGGTACAGACCAAATTTGCAGGCCCTGATTGTGGTAGGTGATATCAATGTGGCAGAAATAGAACAAATGATCCGGGCCAAGTTCTCAGACCTGAAAAATCCACTGAATGAAAAAGTAAGGACCAAATATAGCATTCCGCTTAGTGGAAAGAACCAGTTTATATCGGTAACGGATCCCGAAATGACAGCAACGGTATTACAGGTGATGATCAAACATCGTGAACCTGAATTGAAAACGGAAAGGGATTACCGGGCTTCCCTGGTCCGGGGATTGTTTAACCAGATGCTCAGTGACCGCTATACCGAATTATCCAGGCAGGCTGACCCGCCTTTTATACAGGGAGGAGCTTCCATTAGTGGTTTACTTGGTGGTCTGAATAGCTATGGTGCTACGGTAGTGGCCAAACCCGGAGAACTGGAAAAAGGTTTCAAAGCCCTTTGGAGGGAAACACGCCGGGTAGAAAAATTTGGTTTTACGGCCACTGAACTGGGCAGGGCCAAACAGAATTACCTGAGCAGTATGGAGGCTGCCCTGAAAGAAAGGGATAAAACGCCATCTGAAAACTATGTGCAGGAGTATCTTCAATATTTCTTAAACCAAACGGCTGCACCAGGTATTGTAAAAGAAAATGAACTGGTTGTCCGGCTGTTGCCTGGTATTTCCCTACCAGAACTCAATGCGCTTAGTGCAGAATACATTAAAGACAGCAACCGGGATATTGTACTGATGGCACCAGAAAAGGATAAAGCCACATTGCCAGACCAGGCAAAGGTACTTGGCTGGCTGGAAAGTGTAAACCAGGAACCCATGGAAGCCTTTAAAGATGAGGTCAGTAAATTGCCATTGCTGGCTGTTATACCTAAAGCCGAAAAGATTTTTAAAGTGGAAAAAGACGACAAACTTGGCTTGCAAATTCTTAAGCTGAGCAATGGAGCTACAGTACTGCTTAAAAAAACAAATTTTAAAAATAACCAGATCCTGTTTAGCGCTTATGCAGAGGGTGGTTCTTCTTTATATACCGACGCCGATTTTCAAAGTGCCAATAATGCAGCCGGAGTAGTGGCCTCGGGAGGGGTGGGCAATTACAACGCCACGCAACTGGATAAATTCCTATCGGACAAACAAGTTGGACTTGGACCTTATATCGGTGACAGAAGCCAGGGATTGAGTGGCAGTTCGACATCAAAAGATCTGGAAACAGCCTTTAAACTGATTTATGGTTATTTTACAGAACCGCGTAAAGATGGGGACATTTTCAAAGGACTTATTGCCAATGCGAAAGCAGGCCTGGCCAATAGGGCAGATGATCCGGGAAAAGTGTTTAGTGATACGGTCAATGCCGTTTTAGGAAATTACAGTATCCGGCGTACGGGGCCAAGTATTGAAAAAATTGATCAGATCAGCCTGGACCGTTCTTTTGAAATTTATAAAGAAAGATTTGCCAATGCCTCTGCCTTCACTTTTTTCTTTGTAGGCAGTATAGAGGAAGAAAAAATTTTACCGCTGATTGAAAAATACCTCGCTTCTTTACCTGCAAATGGGGCAAAAACAGAAGCTAAAGATTTGAACATTCATATTCCTGCGGGTAAAATAACCAAAACTGTTTATAAAGGCACTGAGCAGAAGGCAACCGTCAGGCTGGTTTTTTCCGGTCCTTATGAGTATAGTTATGAAAACAACCTGAAAATGGACGCCTTAAAAGAAGTATTGGAAATCCGTCTGCTGGAAAGGTTGCGTGAACAGGAAAGCGGGGTATATTCTCCGGGTGCCTCCATTAGTGTAACCAAATATCCAAAGGAACGTTTTAGTTTAACCATTTCTTTTGGTTGTGCTCCCGAAAATACAGACCGCTTAATTGCTTCTGCAGTAGACGAGATCAATAAGCTAAAAAATGCAGGTCCCTTGCAGCAGAATATTGATAAATTTAAGGCAGAGGATAAAAGATCCAGAGAAGTAGAACTGAAAACGAATGATTTCTGGTTGGGCTATCTGGTTGGCCAGTATGCCAACAAGGAAAAATTAAGTCAACTGGATAACTACGATGCTGCTTTAAATAAAATTACCGTTTCCAGTCTGAAAGAAACGGCGAATAAATTTATAAAAGACGACAATTACATCCGTTTGGTCTTATTGCCTCAGCAGGGCCAAAAAGCCGCAGGCAAATAGTACCGACTAAAATGACTTAGCGCCCGGACATTTCAGTTATAGTGTCCGGGTTTTTAATATTCTACAAATTGCTCGTCGGGATAACACCAGAGCCAGCGTTCTGTGGGTTCCGCCGAGGCTACCACAGGGTGGTGACTTTGCTGATAATGCTGGGTCATGTGCTGCTTAGGGGAGTCGTCGCAGCATAAAGTGGCGCCACAGGTTTGACAGGTCCGCAGGTGTACCCAGCTGCCATGCTCCTTTACGCATTCTTCACAAACATATGCTTCGCTTACCTTTACTGAAGTGATACCGGCCAGGTGCCGGCAAATTTGCTCCGTTGCCATAAAGTTCAGATTAGTTTTTTTTATCATCCTTAGCTCCAGATGTCGGAGGAGGATTATCCAGTCCAAGAGTGAAGGAACTTTCTGAGGCCCTAAAGGCCTGATTCAGCAAATCTGTATCTGCTTCTTCATTTTCCGTTTCTTCAAATCGTTCGTCCAAACCAATGGAATGAATGTCTTTCTGACTTTGTTGATCATCGGCTTCTGCATTTGTCGAATCATCGGGGGCAAGGTTATCTTCTGGAGTTATCATCGTGTTTTTATTTAGCTTAACAATTCTGAGGGCCAGATGTTTGAGCTGATTTTTTTAAAAAGGATAGAAAACTTTTCCCCAGGGTTGCTGTTGTAAAACGGAGCCCATTTATGAAAATCAGGGTTTTATGGAAAACTTAAAATCAAAAAAGGTTGCCCTTGTTGTTGCCCATCCGGACGATGAAACCCTGTGGGCAGGAGGCACAATAATGGCACATACTGAATGGGATTGTTTTGTGGCTTGTCTTTGCCGTCAAAGTGATCCCGACCGGGCCCCGAAATTTTATAAGGTTTTGGAAAGCTTAGGGGCAACAGGTGCAATGGCCAATCTGGATGATGGACCTGAACAAAAACCACTAAATGAAAAAGAACTGGACGCGGCGATTTTGAAACTTTTGCCGGAGCATCAGGTTGACCTATTGCTCAGTCATGATCCGGGCGGAGAATATACAAGGCATCTGCGACATGAAGAAATTGGCGCTGCTGTGATCCGTTTGTGGGAGAAACAACTGCTTGTTGCATCAGAACTCTGGACTTTTGCCTATGAAGATGGAAAACGGTCCTATTTACCCAAAGCGGTACAAGGAGCTGATGTTTATTTTAAGTTGCCGGTGGTTCTATGGGAAAAAAAATACCATCTGATGAATGAGTTGTATGGTTTTCATGCAGATGGCTGGGAGGCACAGACGACGCCGGAAACCGAGGCTTTCAGAAGGTTTTTAAACCCACAGCAGGCAATGGAATGGCTTTACCAAAGAAAGGTATTATGAAAGTATTGCTGTTATATGATTACCCGCCCTCTCCAAGCGGACTGGCCACACAGGGAGATTTACTCTATAGGGGCCTGTTGGAATTAGGGGTAGAGGTACATGCGGTGCACCAAGAGTCGGAGCTGGAAAAAGAATGGTATTACAGGTGGTTTAAACCAGATGTAGTGGTCGGGGTAGGCTACTGGGGACATGTTCCTGAAATTGTCCTGCATCCCCAACGGAATGGTATGTTGGCCGTTCCCTGGTTGGTGGCAGATGGGTACATTGCCAATTACCAGGAAGTACTCAATGCGCTTCCCCTGATTCTGGTGACTTCCAATTGGGTAAAGGAAATGTATGTGAGGGATGGAATTGACGCTGCGAATATTGAGGTATTGCCAGTAGGCTGTGATACAGATGCATTTTTGCCATTATCAAAAGAACATCCAAAAGTACAGGCCGTAAGAAAAACCCTGGGTGTGGCCCCTGAAGAATTGCTGATCCTGACCATGGGCGGAGACGCAGCCTCCAAGGGTGGTAGAGAAGTGATGCAGGCACTTGCCGCCATACAGGAGCCTGTTCCAAAATGGAAATATGTTTGTAAGGTATGGCCTCAGCCCAGAACAGCTAAACAAAATCTTTCCGACCAGGAACTGGCACAATCACTTGGTATTGCTGATCGGGTACATTTTGCCACCAGCATCATTTCAAGAAATTTTGTACCCTACCTTTTAGCTGCATGTGATGTTTATGCCGCGCCTTCCCGTTTGGAGGGTTTTGGTATGCTCCAGGTAGAGGCAGGGGCTTGCGGGAAACCGGTAATCGGCATCCGTGCGATGGGGATGCTGGACACCATGCTGGAAGGAAAAACTGCTTTTCTGGCTGGTGTTGCCGAAAAAATTGTGGTTAATGAAGTTGTACTGGGCCCTGAAAGTGGTTATGAGGAAAACCGGAAGCTGATTTTTGATGTACCCAGAACCGTAGATTACCGGGCCGACTTTACCGATATTAAAACGGCAATGGTACAATTGCTTCAGCAAAAAATACTAAGGGAGGAAATGGGGGCAGCAGCCAGAGCGCATGTAAAGGCACATTTTGACTACAGGGTGGTTGCAGCCCGTTTTAAAGAGATCGTGCAAAGAAAACTAAACATTCAATAAATTCAGATCATGGAAGCAAGGGATTGGAAAGAAATAGAACAAGCAAGACAGGCGGCATTGGAGGTTTTAAGACATAATGCAAAGGGGCCTTTTCATGGCCTCCCCCGTACAGCCGGTTGGGGCTACCCTGAACCCTATACCCGAGATCTAATGCTGGCTCTTTTAGGAATTGGGGTTTCAGGGGATGAGGCATTGCTGGAAGTGATGCGCAAAACGCTAAACTGCCTGGCAGAGCACCAGTCACCAAGGGGACATATTCCCTCATTGGTGCATGATGCGGATGACCGCGGAGCAAGTGATACCACGCCGCTGTTTTTATTAGGCACCGGAATTTTTCGCAGAATTACCGGAGAGTGGGATTTTCTGGAGGCGGCTGTTGGTAAGGCCTTGCGTTGGATGGAATACCAGAGCCCCTCTGATCATTATCTGGTGGCCCAGCTGCCCACCAGTGATTGGAGAGATGAGCAATGGGTGTTGGGTTATGGTCTTTTTGTAAACACATTGGTTTACAGTTATCTGCGGATACTGGGGGATAATGAACGCGCGGCAAGGATGAAAGAAGACATGCATCATTTTACCATAACGGCTAAAGTGATCCATCACCATGTTCATGAAGGTCTGGTGGTAAAAAACAAACCTTACTATGCTTTATGGTCTTATAAAGTATATAGCAGCGAACGTTTTGACCTGCTGGGTAATAGTCTGGCCATTTTGTCGGGATTGGCTCCTTCGGGCCGCGCAGAAAAAATGGTGGCCTGGATAGAAGAAGAAACTGCCGGAATGAGAAATAGAGGGGAATTGGCCATTGACTTGTCTCCTAATTTTTTTCCTTTTATTCTTCCCGGACAACCGGACTGGATTGACCGGTACAAAGATTTTAACCTGCCAGGAGAATACCACAATGGTGGCATCTGGCCATTTATTTCTGGAATACATATAGCAGCATTGGTTGCAGCAGGAAAACAACAGCTGGCTTTGGAAAAATTGTTTATTCTGACGGACCTGATCAAAAAATCGGTAAATCCGGAACTTGAATACGGTTTCAATGAATGGTACAAGGCACAAGACGGAACACCCAGGGGCCAGGACTGGCAAACCTGGTCTGCAGCACTTTATATATATGCTGCAGACTGTGTAGAGAAAAAGCATACTGCTTTTTTTGAAAGGGCTACAGAAAATTAAGCCAGGGGTAAGGTAAAATAAAAAGTGGAACCTTGTCCTGCTTTACTTTCCACACCAATTTCTCCGTGGTGGCGGCGGATGATTTCTGCACAGAGGTATAAACCAATTCCAAACCCCGATATGGTTTTGGTTTCCAGGTTCTCGACCCTGTAAAAACGCTGAAAAAGTTTTTTACTGTCTTGTTCATCAATGCCAATGCCCTGGTCTTTGACGCAAACTTTTAAGGCCTGGCCTTCCTGTGTACAGCTCAGCTCTATGTCTTTGCCCTGAGGGGAGTATTTAATGGCATTGCTTAAAAAATTGTTAATCACCTGTCCGATTTTATCTCTATCGGCCTCAGGTCTGAAATGCGGAAAATCGAAGACTTTGATCTTATGGCTGGTGTGGGTCATGGCAATTTCATCTGCAATTTCATGGACCAATTCGGAAAAATCAAAGGCATGTTTGTTGAGTTGTATTTTTCCTGTATCCAGACGGCCTACATTTAAAAAGCCATTGATCATCGCTGTCATTCTTTTGACCTGCGTATTGGCCTTATCCAATGCCCCAGTGGCAAAAGTATCCTCATTTTTCTGTGACTTGGCCATTAGCAGTTGAATGTAACCTTTAAGAGAAGTCAGTGGCGTTTTGAGTTCATGGCTAACCATTGCAATAAAATCGTTTTTTCGGATTTCATCCAGTTTCTGTTCAGTTATGTCCACCAGGGTACCCATTACATAAGTCCGTTTGCTTTTATCCAGGTAGGCTTTTCCACTTGTCCGGAGCCATTTAGCCGGTGTTTCGTCCAGGGGATTGATCATATATTCCTCATTAAAGGAACCTTGCTGGGAATCAATGATTTCTCCTATAGCGCTTTCCATTTGTTCCCGGTATTCTGCTGCAATAAGGTCCATGGCCTGCGAAAAACTAAGCTGCCTCTCTTCAGGAATACCGTGGATCAGTTTCCCCCGGTCTGAGATCATGAGTTCATTGGAATGCGGATAAACACTCCAAATGGCAATACCCGCATCTTCTATCGCCATTCTGAGCGTATCTTTAGATTGTTCCAGCTCATGGAGGGTATTGCGAAGATCTTCATGGGTGGAAGCGAGCTCTTCATTAATGGTCATGAGTTCTTCATTGGCAGCAGCGAGTTCTTCTACTGTTGTGCTCAACTCTTCATTTAAGCTCTGTTGCTCTTCTTCGCTTTCTTCCAATGCTTTTCTGGAATGAACAATTTCGGTAATGTCATTAACCGTTGCCATTATGGCTTCGACCTCTCCATTAAGGTCAAACATTGGACTGTATTTAAAGTCTACATAATAATTTTTGAAACCTTCGGGAGTAGAAATTTCTACTTCAATTTCTGAAATGGATACCGTTTCGCCAGTATTAAATACACTTTCCAACATTTTGGGAAAAGGCTGATCCTCCAGTTCAGGAAATTCACTCATCAGCGATTTACCCAAAATTTGCGCAGCTGAACGGTTCCAAATGTCATACATAGGCTGATTGGCCATTTCCACGATCAAATCACGTCCACGGAGAATGGTCATCCCAACAGGAGCAGTCATAATCAGGTTCTGCAGTTTACGTTCGCTCTCCTGAATTTGTCTGCGGATTTGAATTTGTTCGGTAATTTCATTGGCCACAACCATAATGCTGTTGGTTGTACCCAATTCATCCTTTAATGGATGGTAAACAAAATTAAAATAGGCTTCCTCTGTACGGCTGTTTCTTTCCAGCATAACCTTTGCCTCACTTCCATAATAAGGATTGCCACTAACGCGCACTTGCTCCAGAAGCTGCAGATAGGGCTGGCCTTTGAGTTCCGGAAGGGCTTCATGTAAAGGAAGTCCGATAACTTTTTTGTCTTTTCCCCACACTTTCAATAGCTGATCATTGGCAGATTCTACAAACAAATCTTTGCCGGTCAGAATGCCAATGGCCACCGGAGCCTCAGAAATGAGGTGGCTGGTTTTATATTCGCTTTCGGCCAGTCTGGCCTTTGTGCGGTTTTGATTTTCTGCTTCTTCTATTGCCGAAAGACGCAGTTCAATTCCATCCATGACCACCCGGGCCAGACCCTTCAGAATTTCCTTGTTCTGATCTGAAAAGTCTCTTGTTTTTTTGTCGACAATACAAAGTGTGCCAATTAAAAAACCGTCGTGTGTAACCAAAGGGGCACCCGCGTAGAATTTTAAACCAAATTCTCCGGCAACCAGCGGATTGCTCAGTAAGCATGGCTCCTGGGGTGCATTTTCAAAAACAGTAAGCTCAGGTTGCAATATGGCAAGGGAACAAAGGCTGCGTCCCCTGGGGGTATGCCTCGCATCGCCCATGCCGACATTGGCCTTAAAAAAGACCCGGTCGGAGTCTACAAGGGAAATTAAGGCAATGGGGGTATTAAAAATCTGTGCCGCCAGTTTGGCTATATGGTTAAAAGTGTCTTCAGAAGGGGTGTCCAGTATCTTATACCTTTTAAGGACGGCTACGCGTTGCTGATCATTTTCTGGAATAATATTAATCCCAAAAGTATTCTCCATCAATTTAAATTTGATTTATAGCTTCATTGCAAATAACGCCTTAAATATATAGTAAAATCCCTTAAAAATCTACATGTATCCTTGCTCTTATTCCCCATTTAGCCACATGCGGATTGTCGAGGTAATTGAACCGTCTGACATAGTCCACCCTAAGGATTTTGAAAATGTTAGAAATCCCTATACTTCCTTCCATATAAGGTGTTTTTCCCAGGGGGAAGGAAGATTGAATACCCTGTTTATCTGTTGCAAAACGATAGGCATCCGGATTGTTTTCGGGCAGGTTTTTGGAAGAAATACCACCATAAAGTATTTTAAAAGAAGCGACCTCCCGGAGCTGCAATTTTTTCAACAAAGGGATTTTGTTTAAAAATATTCCGTTAAATGCATGATCGATGTTGGCACTTGCATATTTATCGCTCATAAATTCCATAAAATTCATCAGGTTATAGGCCTGAAGCTGATAGGCATAAGTTTGGTTGGCACGGTGTATATTCAACAAGGGGAAGGGCACCTTGCCCAGTACCATTCCACCTTCCAGGGTGATGTCCGAATAACCAAAAGGAGAGAGGTAAAGCCTTTTATATATGTTCATTGATATGTTCTGGTAATTGTAGTCTCCGCCAAGGAAATTTTTAAAACCGGCAGAAGCCCTTAAGGTAAAAATGGGATAAGGATTTTTAATTGGTCTGCGGAAGCGTTTTCCCTGGTAAAACTGTTCATGAGGGGCCCATCTGATTTCAGAAGTAAATTCCGATAGCTGTAAAGATTTAACCGGATCTCCACCCGCTGCAGGTTGAAAAACCAAGCCTCCAGTGGGATCAAGCTCCTGATTGCGGTAACCAATCCGGAAGGACAGGTGATCTTTTGTTTCCTGGAAATATTCTGCAGACCATTTCCTGTTGTACATCCACTTATCATTTATTCCTCTTTTAAAGGAAAGCAGGAAGTTGTCTTCTTCCAGAAAAGCCAGGTCCTGGCCCGGAATTTGGGTTTCGTAACTGTGGCGAAGGGTAAAAGTACTGACCGGAAACCGAAAAAGCCCGCTGGGTTTGAAAGAATAGGCAGCAGCCATGGCGTATTTCCAGGTTTTATCGCGCATCCCATAGGCAACATGTCCTTCCAATAAAACCTTATCGCTGAAATCTTCATTGGTCCTTCCGCCAATGCGGAACCTTTTACCTTCAATATGGTTGAAACTGTAAAAAGAAGTAACCGGACCTATATCTATGGGCCCTTCTTTGAGGTAGCCCGATATCACCAGGGCACCAAGCCCCATCATGCGTTTGAATTTTGGGGAATTTTTAAGGCTGTCAATATTGTTGTAGGCATTTTTTTCCATGGCCGACAGCTGCATCGGTCTTTTAAAAGTGTCGAGCGGGGATTTGGGCATCAGGCTGTGCAAGTCAGTTAAAATGAGCTCTTTTTTCCTCAGCTGGTAATCGGTTGTTAAAATGGTTTTTTCGCCGAATACACTGGCTTTTCCCTTAAAAAGACCAAGGTCCATGGCCATGACACTTTTGGCAATATAATACTGGCCTGCTGCATTTTGTTCATAACTGATCTCTGCCTGAAAATCGTTTACCCAGTTGAGGTTAATCTCTTTGTTAACCGAAAGGTTTACCCGCTGCACGGCATAATGCCCGTCCAGCGGTACAAAAAGTTCACCCATAAAAAGCATATCCTGCTTACTTCTGGGACTGAACATCAGGTGTACCACTTTTAAGCTGCCCTGGTTCAAGGTATCGATAATAAAATACTTATAGAATTCGGGTGCAATGGAGGATATCGGGCTCAAAAATTTCTGGCTCCCAAGACCAATATCATGGTCATAAACATCTACATGCTGGTAAATGCGTTTGAGGTATTCATTGATCCCGTCTTCATCCAGATACTGATCAATTCTGGATTGTTTTTCGTCCAGGATCTTTACGTTACGGTGCTCCATTGTTTGGCTAAACTGACTAAGTTTTTCCTGCATGAAAATGGGGATCAGCGACCTGCCACTTTTTTTTGTGGTATCGGCAGTTTTAAGTAAAAAAGAAAATTTTCTGAGTAAAGAGGATTTGTGCGCCTTATCGGTTGCCATGTTAAGCGCTAAATTTAATTTTTCATATTGTCTGAAGGAGATATTGGTATCTCTGCGTGCGGTGTTTTTATCCCGGTTATCGATGACCTTTCGGATCAGTTCTACAGCGGGATTGTTTTTGTTTCTATAAGGTGGCCTTTTAGGTGCCTGGATACTTACCCCCTCAAGCTGGTGGCTGTTTTCTTCCAGCTCTATAAAAAGTTGGTGGCCGGTATTTTCCGTAAAACGATAATGCAGGGGTTTATACCCTACAGCAGAAAAACGAAGGCCCCTGATTTCCTTATCGGTACTTATTTTGAATTGTCCTTCGCCATTTGATACCACGGCACCTTTCATTTCCATAAAAGAAACGGTAACTGAGGGTACAGGTTGTCTGCTTATTTTATCCCTGATAATGCCTGTAATCGTGGTTTGCGCAAATCCGGAAAAACTGGAAAACAAGATCAGCAGCAGGGTCATAAAACATCCTTTAAAAAAAATGATGTTGGCTTTGTGCTTTAAAGGTGAACAGAGAGATACAGCGTTAGAACATAATTTTACATAAACAGGCATAGATTTTAATTTATGGGCCCCATCAAATACAGGGGCCCTTTTTTGATCATAGGTAAATGGTACAACTTAATTTTCTTTCCACCTTTTATGTGACCATAACCAGTAAGCAGGGCTAATGGAAATGGTTTGCTGCAGTTTTTTGGAAAAAGCAGCAGTGATTTGGCCGCTACTGGTTTGGGGGGCAATTTCTGTAATTGGTGAAAAATTGACCCTCCAGCTGTTGTGGCCTAAAGGAAGAATATCGATGTAAATGACAACGGAATTGGTGGCAATGGCCAGTTTTTCAGCCCCGTTGAACATTAAGGTAGACTGGTTCATGAAATCGACCCTGCACTTGGCTTGCAGGCCCGGAAACTGATCGGCAATAAATAAAGACAATTGTGGTTGTTCATGTGTTTTTAGAAGCTGCCTGAGGGCCTGAGAGGCAGGAATCATACGCATGCCGAATCGGGTACGTATGCGGTGAACCAGTTTGCCCATGATTTTATTGGAAAGCGGCTTGTAGATTGCATTGACCTGAAATGGCAAAAGCATAGGTAAAATGTTCAGACATTCCCAATTGCCATAATGTCCCAATACGGCAATCACATTTCTGTTTTGCTGATAATAGGTGTCGAGTAATTCCGGATTGGAAATTCGCACCTGTTTGAGCTGTTCCCGGCTGCTGATGGAAAAGAAACGGGTAATTTCAACGGCCAGGCCGGCAAGGTGCAAATAAAACTCCCTGGCCAGCAGTTCGACCTCTTCGTAAGTTTTTAAAGGCAGGGCGCGGGAAAGATTTTGCAGGACCACATTATACCTGTACCTGAAAACCCTGTAAGAAAGAAAAAAGAGTAGCCTGCCAATTAAAATATTGGAAAGATAATAAGGGAGCATACTGAGCAGGTAGAGGGGAGGATAAACTAAAAAATAAAGCAGGTCGTATCTTGCTTTTCTTGTCATCATATCAATAATTGTTTTGGATTAGGACAACCTGAACGGTTTATACCCCTACCTCTCTAAAAAAAATAAAATCACTTCAGAATGACTGGTCTTTGCCTTAAATGACGGGGAAGGAAGTTTTTTTAAAGGCAAAGGATGGTTTTGAAAACACATTTTATCTGAAATATAATTTAGCTGCATATACATAAATACAACCGCCAGGGACCTAAGGACTAGTGGAACAGAAAATAATGGCATTTCTAATTGATTTCTAATAATATTCTAATTGATCTCTAACGATTTTTTTACAGGCCTGCCCTTACTTTTGTGGCACATTAAAAAAAAGAGAAATTATATGGATAAGCCTCCGTGTTATAGCCCATTATTTATTCACCTTCTCCTTTCAGTATAGCTTTTAAGCTGTCCCTGAAAGGGGAGCAGCAAGACAAAAGCTATGTTAACTACATTAGACTTTACAAGCCGCCTTTTACTGGCCCTGACTTTGGGTGCAGGTATAGGTATTGAACGCCAGTGGCGTCAAAGAATAGCCGGATTAAGAACCAATACCCTGGTTTCGCTCGGCGCAGCAATTTTTATTACGCTTTCTGTAAAAATCGGTGGCGATGCCAGCGGTAGGGTTGCCTCTTATGTGGTGAGCGGTATTGGTTTTCTGGGTGCAGGTGTCATTATGAAGGATGGCACAAATGTCCGGGGACTGAATACCGCAGCAACCCTCTGGTGTTCTGCGGCCATTGGTGCCCTGAGTGGAATGGGCTTCATGGCAGAAGCGGTAATTGGTGCTTTCTTTATTGTGTTTGCCCATTTGATGTTACGGCCTCTAGGTCTTAAACTGGGTAAAATTTCCATCTTTCAGAAAAGTGAATCGGAAGAAACAGAATACCTGATTTCCATTAAATGTAAAGAGACTGTCGAAAACCACATCCGTGTTTTATTACTGCAATACCTTGGAAATTACGATAAAGTCATGCTCCGGGCCCTGGCCAGTAGCGACAATGGCGATCCGGCCAATGCCATTATTACAGCAGAAATTATTGCCGCAGGAAATCAGGATGAACTGATGGAAAAAATAGTAAGCAGACTAACCATTGAAGCTGAGGTGATGAAGGTGAGCTGGGAACTAACAGGACAACAATCGGAGTTATAGCGCATAAAATAAAGAACAACAATAAATACATACTGGGATGAAAAGAATGAAGATCTATCAAAAAGCTGCTTCCAGCTTCGACGAGGCAGCAATGACCAAACTCAGGAATGCAGCAAGGCTGGAAAGCGACGCCTATTTTGCTATGCTGCACAGCGGTGAAGAAGGACTGGGCCCTTCTATGGTCCATAAAAAAAGAAAAAGCTTTGGACTGAATGAAATCCAGCACATTAAGGCGCCCGCCTGGTATGTACAGTTGTTGCAGGCTTTTGTGAATCCTTTTATTGCAGTACTGTTGGTACTGGCAATTATTTCGTCCATCACTGATGTATGGATGGCTGCACCCCAGGACAGGGATTACAAAACTGTGCTGGTGGTAGGAATTATGGTGCTGCTCAGCTCATTGTTGCGTTTCTGGCAGGAATACAGCAGTAACAGAGCAGCAGAACAACTCAAAAGCATGGTTAAAACCACTGCTACGGTATTGAGAAAAGTGGGGGGTAAAAAAGAAATTGACATCAAAGAACTTGTGCCTGGAGACCTGATTTTTTTAAGTGCCGGGGATATGATCCCGGCTGACATCCGGATTATGCATTCCAAAGATTTGTTTGTAAGCCAGGCCATGCTTACCGGTGAATCCCTTCCATTGGAAAAACGTGGAAATGCAATTGCAGATACGGATCATAAATCACCGCTGGACCTGGATAACATTTGTTTTATGGGAACCAATGTTGTGAGCGGAACAGCTACAGCGATTGTGGTCACTACAGGTAACATGACCTATTTTGGTTCCATTGGAAAACTGATTACCGGAAAACGTGCAGAGACCAGTTTTGATAAAGGTGTAAATAAGGTCAGCTGGCTGCTGATCCGTTTTATGCTGGTTATGGTCCCATTGATTTTTCTGGTGAATGGCTTTACTAAAGGAGACTGGTTTGAAGCCCTGCTTTTTGGTATTGCTGTTGCAGTAGGGCTAACCCCTGAAATGCTACCTATGATCGTTACGGCAAATTTGGCGAAAGGGGCCCGGAACATGAGTAAACGGAAGGTCATCGTTAAACGCCTGAATGCCATTCAGAACATTGGTGCCATGAACGTACTTTGTACCGATAAAACAGGAACACTGACTATTGACAAGATCATTCTGGAAAGGCATCTGAATGTTTTTGGAGAAGATGATGATGAAGTTTTGAAATGGGCATATTTTAACAGTTATCATCAGACTGGTCTGAAAAATCTTTTGGACGTAGCAGTACTGGAGCATATTGAACTGCATGATTACCTGAAAGTTGAAGAAGATTACAAAAAAGTAGATGAAATTCCTTTTGATTTTCAGCGCCGCCGTATGAGTGTGATTCTGGAACAAAAAAATGGAAAACACCTGCTGATTTGTAAAGGAGCTGTAGAGGAGATGCTGGATTTATGTTCCCATGCCTTTGAACCGGGTGAAGACCATAAAATGCATAAAGAAAAAGACCTGGTTGTACCTATGGATGAACGCATGCGCAACACTGTACTTGAAACTTCCAGAAGGATGAATGCCGATGGCCTGAGGGTTTTACTGGTAGCCATTAAAGAATATGACCAGCGCCCGGCAAATTACAGTATTGCAGATGAAAAGGATATGGTACTCACTGGTTTTATGGGTTTTCTGGATCCGGCCAAACCTTCTGCAAAACCTGCTATTGAAGAATTGCAGCAATTGGGGGTGGAAGTGAAAGTCCTGACCGGGGACAATGAAATTGTCACCAGAAAAATTTGTAAAGATGTAGGTATTCCCTTTGAGCAGGTATTACTGGGTAATGAAGTGGAAAATATGGTGGATGAGGAGCTTTCTGTGAAGCTGGACCAGGTGAGTATTTTCGCGAAATTAAGCCCTGTACAGAAATCCAGGATTGTGAAGTTGCTGCAGTCCAAAGGTCATACCGTTGGATTTATGGGAGATGGCATTAACGATGCAGCCGCATTAAGGGATGCAGATGTGGGGATCTCTGTAGATACTGCGGTGGATATTGCCAAAGAAAGTGCCGATATCATTTTACTGGAAAAAGACCTGATGGTGCTTCGCAAAGGGGTCATTTATGGCCGCAGGACTTTTGGAAACATTATGAAATACATCAAAATGACTGCGAGCAGTAATTTTGGAAATATGTTCAGTATGCTTGGGGCAAGTGCTTTTTTACCTTTTCTGCCTATGCTACCCATTCATTTACTGATCCAGAACCTGTTGTACGACATTTCGCAGATATCAATTCCCTGGGACCGTATGGATGCAGAATTTTTGGAAAAACCACAAAAATGGGATGCAGGGAGCATCAGCCGCTTTATGCTTTTTATCGGGCCAATCAGTTCTATTTTTGATTATGCCACTTTTGCGGTGATGTTTTTTGTCTTCAAGGCCAATTTACCTGAACATCAGTCCTTGTTCCAGACCGGTTGGTTTGTGGAAGGCCTGTTGTCCCAGACTTTGATTGTACATATGATCCGCACCCGGAAAATTCCATTTATTCAAAGTTGGGCCACTGCACCGGTGATTGCCCTGACCACAGCGGTAATGCTGGTCGGAATAGCCATCCCTTTTACACCTTTTGCACACCTGATTAAACTGCAGGCCTTACCCTTGAGTTATTTTCCATGGTTGGCCGCGATCCTTACGGGATACTGCCTGCTTACTCAATTGGTTAAAAACTGGTTCATTAAACGCTTCCAGCAATGGTTATAAAATAAAAACGATAAACAAGTAAACATCCATGAGACATTTAATTTTAACAGGCGGTTTTATACTGCTTATGGCTTCTTGTGCCCAAAAAAAAGAAAAAGAACAGGCTGCCGGCCATCAGATTATGGGCGATACCCTGATCATTGCAGAACATTCGCCCCTTGGCAAAAAATTAAAAACAGATACGGTGCATATTGCGCCTTACCGGATGAAATTATCCAGTGCAGCAACGGTAAAAGCCATTCCAAATTTTTTCGCTGATATTGCACCGCCTTTTTCAGGAAGGGTGACCAAAGTGTATATGAAGCTGGGGATGAACGTAAACCCAGGCAGTCCTTTGTTTGAAATGGTTTCCTCGGACTTTATGGAAAGCCAGAAAAACTATTTCTCCTCTAAATCTGAACTCAAAAAGGCCGAACTGGATTTAAAGCGCCAAAAAGACCTGAAGAAAAATGGGGTGGCTTCATCCAAAGACCTCGAAGAAGCCGAAAGTACTTTTGAAGTGGCACAAAAGGAATATCAGAACAACCGGGCTGCGCTGAAAATTTTTAATGTAGATCCTGACCACATGAGCCTGGGCCAGCCCCTGATTATCCGCTCTCCAATAAAGGGACAGGTGATTACCAATGAGCTGGTTACAGGTCATTACATTAAAGATGACGATGCCCCTCATGCCAGGGTGGCCGAGCTGAATAAAGTATGGGTTGTGGGCCAGGTAAAGGAGAAAGACATTCGTTTTATACACCCTGGCGATGAAGTGGATATAGATGTTGCAGCTTATCCGGACAGCAGGATCAGTGGTAAAGTATATCACGTTGACCAGCTGGTGGATGAAGAAACCAGGAGTGTTCAGGTACTTATTGTCTGTGAAAACCCGGGTTATAAACTCAAACCAGGCATGTATGCAACCGTTAATTTTACCGATAATCCTCTTCAGGCTGCTTTTGTACCTGTTAAAGCGGTACTTCAGATGAATGACAACAGTTTTGTGTTTGTGGAAATTGCCCCTGGCCGTTATCTGCGCAGAAAAGTGGTAACCGGGCCGGTTGAAAATGATCAGATTCTGATCCGCTCGGGCCTTCAGGCGGGAGAACGCATTGTTGCCCAGGGTGGTTTTTATCTGCTGCAGGCAAAATAATCCCCTAATCAAAAGAATATTAAAAACTTAAATAGAGCGCAATGAGAACAATTGTACTTACTGCAATACAAAAACGCTGGCTGATGCTGGCCCTGTTTATACTTCTGGGCGTATTTGGCTATTATTCCTGGACAAAACTTTCGGTTGAAGCTTATCCGGATATTGCCGATGTCACCTCGCAAGTGGTCACGCAAGTACCGGGACTGGCCGCAGAGGAAGTAGAGCAGCAGATTACCATTCCCGTTGAAAGAACACTTAATGGTATGCCGGGTATGCATGTCATGCGGAGCAAAAGCACATTTGGCCTTTCTGTTATTACCATCGTATTTAAAGATGGAATAGATGACTATTTTGCCCGGACCCGTATCCAGGAAAGGCTGAATGAAGTGGTGCTTCCTTATGGCGCCGCTCCTGGCCTGGACCCTTTGACCTCACCAACCGGGGAAATATACCGTTATGTAATTGAAAGCAAAGGACACGACCTGCGGGAACTGACTGATTTGCAGAACTGGGTGATTATTCCCAAAATCAAACAGGTAGCGGGTGTTGCCGATGTAACCAATTTTGGAGGGATTACAACCCAGTATCAGATAGAGCTGGATCCTGCAAAGCTGGAGCAATATCAGTTGAGCATTGCCGATGTGGAGGAAAGCATTGGTAAGAACAATGCAAATGCCGGAGGCAGTATCCTTAACCGGGGGGAACAGGGCTATGTGGTCAGGGGAATTGGCCTGGTTAAAAACCTTAGTGACATTGGCAGAATCGTTGTTAAATCTGAAAAAGGCGTACCGGTTTTGCTGAGGGACCTGGGGACCCTTAAATATGGAAACCTGGAAAGAAAGGGTGTTTTAGGTTATACAGACCGAAAAAGGGAATATAGTGAAAGCATAGAAGGGATTGTATTGCTTTTAAAAGGAGAGAATCCATCTGTAGTGTTAAACGGGATCAATAAAACCGTAGAAGAGCTGAACAATGGACTGCTTCCTGAAGGGGTTAAAATACATACCTTTCTGGACCGGACAGACCTGGTGAATACCACTTTAAATACCGTTTCACATACCCTGATAGAGGGCATGGCGCTAGTTATTGTGGTACTGATTATTTTTCTGGGAAATTACCGGGGCGCTTTGCTAGTGGCCATTACCATTCCAATTTCACTACTCATTGCCTTTATTTTGATGAAACTGACCAATATTCCGGCCAATCTGCTGTCTCTTGGCGCAATAGATTTTGGAATTATAGTCGATGGTGCCATTGTAATGATGGAAACCATTTTAAAGAAAAGGGAAGATCACCCAGAGCAAAGCCTGGAAGAAGTTTCGATTGCAGAACGTGCCGCGGCAGTTGCCAAGCCCATATTTTTTGCGACCCTGATTATCATTACCGCTTACCTGCCTTTGTTTGCCTTTGAAAGGGTCGAGAAAAAACTGTTTACACCAATGGCTTTTACAGTAGGTTATGCCTTACTTGGGGCCCTGGCGGTCGCTTTGCTGCTGATTCCGGGGCTGGCTTATCTGACCTATAGAAAACCTAAAAAACTATACCACAACAAATGGCTGGAGAAACTGACACAGGCCTATGACCGCAGGACTGCTAAAATTATGGAGCGGCCAAAACAGGTGTATCTGCCACTGGCTTTATTGCTGGCTGCTTCAATTGGTCTGAGCATTCTGGTTGGAAAAGATTTTTTACCGCCTTTGGATGAAGGCTCTATATGGCTGCAGGTTCAGCTGCCTCCGGGAATCACTGTAGAAAAATCAAAAGAAATGAGTGACGCTTTAAGGGAAAGAACCATGAAGCATAAAGAAGTCACTTACATGATGGTACAGGCAGGAAGAAATGACGATGGTACAGATCCCTTTACGCCATCTCACTTTGAATGTTCCATTGGTATTTTACCTTACAGCGAGTGGCCTGCCGGAAAAACCAAAGCAGACCTGATTGAAGAGTTGTCTAAAGAATATGAGCAGATGCCGGGCTATACCGTGGGTTTTGCTCAGCCCATGATTGATGGGGTAATGGATAAAATTTCGGGAGCACATAGTGAACTGGTGGTTAAAATATATGGAGATGATTTTAAAGAAACCAGGAGGATTGCCGAAGATGTAGAAAAAACGTTAAAAACAGTAAAGGGGGCAGTGGATATAGCCATTGACCAGGAACCTCCTTTACCCCAACTGCAGATTCATGCAGACCGGGAGAAAATAGCCCGATATGGTTTAAACGTAGCTGATGTCGGGAACCTGATTGAGATCGCTATTGGAGGAAAAGCAATTTCACAAGTGTTTATGGGCAATAAAGTGTATGATGTCATTTGCCGTTATACCGAAGACAGCCGCAATACACCTGAAAAAATCGGGAACCTGATGCTGAGTAATGCAGAAGGGGTTAAAATTCCATTATCCCAGGTGGCAGAAATTAAACTCAGTACCGGAGAAAGTACCATTACAAGAGAAACCAACAGAAGACACTTGACCGTAAAACTCAACATAAGGGGTACGGATCTTTCGGCCTTGCTGAAAACGGCGCAGGACAAGATAGAAAAGGATGTAAAATACGACCATAGCAAATATTCTATACAGTGGGGCGGTCAGTTTGAAAACCAAAACCGTGCCTATGCGCGCCTAATGGTTATTGTGCCGCTTGCCCTGGCCATTATGTTCTTATTGCTTTATGCTGCCTTTGGTAAATTCAGTCAGGCTGGTCTGATCCTGACCATTGTCCCTCTTGCTTTATTTGGTGGCATGCTGGCCCTCAATGTCAGGGGAATGACCCTTAATGTTTCTTCTGCTGTAGGTTTTATTGCCTTATTCGGGGTGGCCATACAAAATGGTGTGATCATGATCTCTTACATTAACGGCTTGCGGAAAAAAGGAACCGCCTTGAAAAAAGCGGTGATCACCGGAGCAAAACACCGTTTCCGTCCGGTTCTGATGACCGCAACGGTGGCTGTGCTGGGCTTGCTACCCGCATCTCTTGCTACAGGGATCGGCTCAGATGTACAGCGTCCGCTGGCAACTGTAATTGTTTACGGACTATTGTTTTCGACCATTATCACCCTTTTCGCATTACCTGCATTGTATTATCTCCTGGAAAAAAAGGAAGAAACAAAGACAGGTTCTGAAAACATTATTAATCCTTAAAAGAATAAAGATGAAATTATTTAATCCTTATAAAATTTCCTTTGCCCTGCTGGGGCTGCTATTTGTTCTGGCTCAGCAGGGTAAGGCACAGACGGATACGACCATGAACAAATTGAAAATCACTTTTCCGGCTTACATTCAGCTGGCGGTAAAAAACAATCTGGGTTATGCAGCAGAGCAATTTAAAGTGAGTATTGCCCAGGCCGATGCGATGAGCGCAAAGGTATTCCGTGACCCCGATTTTTCTATCGGGGCTGTAAATCATGGTCAAAGAAGAATGAAAATGGGCTATGAACTGAGCACAGAGCTGGGTTATACCTTTGAACTGGGAGGAAAAAGAAAGGCCAGGATCAGCCTGGCCAACCGCCAGGCAGAGCAGGCACAATTGCTGCTGAATGATTATTTCAGAAATTTAAGGGCAGATGCAACCATTGCTTTTTTAACTGCAATGAAAGAGAAAAGCCTGCTGGAGGTAAAGCAGGATTCTTATGAACGCATGAAGCAACTGAGCATTTCGGATAGCATCCGTTTAAAGCATGGTGCGATTACTGAGATTGATGCCAGGCAGTCCAGGTTGGAATCTGTTTCCCTGTTGAATGAAGTGTATCAGCAGGAAGCGGTATGGAAAGCCGCTTTGGTGAATATGAATATGCTAAGTGGTTCAAAGCTGGAGGACATTTTATACAATCCCAGTGGGGATGTGATGAAATTTAGCCGGGAGTTTAATTTGGCAGAGCTCATTAGGAATGCACAACACAGCAGGCCCGATTTGCTTGCAGCGGTTAAAAACAAAGAAATTTCTAAAGACATGCTTCGCCTGGCCAAGGCCAACCGGGTCATCGATTTGGGGGTAACCTTTGGTTTAACCGCAAATTCTGTCGTTGCCAATGCGGTAGCACCTACGCCTTCCTCCGGAAATGTTTCTGTAGGACTTTCTATTCCCCTTAAATTTTCAAACAACAACATGGGGGCTTTAAAGTCAGCTAATTACACTTTGCAGCAATCCGAAGTGTTGTATCAGCAGGCCCTGCTTCAAATACAGGTAGAAGTGACCCAGGCTTATTACAATTATCAGGCAAGCCAAAAACAGCTCAAGGAATTTGCATCGGGTATGTTAACAGACGCGAATAAAGTACTGGAGGGGAAAATATACAGCTATAAAAGAGGAGAAACCTCTTTACTGGAGGTATTGGTTGCCCAACGCAGTTTTAATGAAGTAAGGCAAAGTTACCTGGAAACATTGAACGCCAATGCAGTTGCCCTGATGGAATTGGAACGAACTGCAGGCATCTGGGACATTAATTTCTAAGCAAAAAATCATGAAGAAAGTTATAATTACACTAATTTGTCTGGTCCTGGCAAAAGCAGGTCAGGCTCAGTATACCGAAAACACCAACGATCAGGTGAGTTTTGGATTTAGGGCAGGCTACACCAATTTTAACATCGCAGGGAAAGATGTGGCTAACCTGTCCGATGGAGGATCCCACAGATCTATTGCCAGCTTTTTTGCCGGAATAGAGGCCAATACGAAAATAAAACCCTACTTCTGGTTGAAGCATGATGTTTCTGTGGTCGGAAAAGGCAGCGTACTTCAACGTTTGGACGATAAGGACGAGGTGTTTGAAAGTAAACTGCGCAGTCTGTATGTGGAAATTGCCCCGGTTAGCCCAACACTTCATTTTAAAGGTATTGAGCTCTTTGCCGGCCCTTATGTGGCCGTATTGCTACAGGCTTCAGTTCAGGAGCGTGCAGAAGATGGACGTTTGTATAAAAGCAGGCTTATTTACGGAGATGCCAAACAGGATGGGGGATATATGCAAAAACTTGATGCAGGACTGCTTGGCGGGCTGTCGTATAGATTCTGGAAAGGCTTTAGTATAGAAGCCAGATATATGTACGGGCTTACCCCCATTATTGAACATTCGGATCGTCCCGATGGCCAATTGAAAATATTTAACAGAGGTTTTTCGGCAGGAATAGGTTATCGCTGGTAGGTAGTATATGGCTTTTCTTTTACAAAAAGAAAGGGTGTTTTTTTTGGTAAAAAATGATCTGATTGAAAAAATTAATTTTTTTTACATTTCCAACATCCAAGGTTTTTTATAAATCGTATGTATGCCTTGAGAGCGTTAATTAGGCTAGCGGGACAAGTCGGAGGACGAGTTCCGCTGCCGTTTTTAGACCCTTGGTAATTTATCCAATACTTCCAGTAATCTTTGTAAATCGTCCTGAGTATTATAAAAATGGAAGGATACCCGGGTACCTCCGCCTCTGTAGGAACAGATAATGTTTTGTTCCAGTAATTTATTTTCAGGAACATTCAGGCTGAATATGGTAGAATGTTGTTTTCTTAATCCAATACTTTTATGAATCAGTCCGCGTTCAAGCAGTGCAGATGTTGCTTTCCGGCCAAGGTCTTCAAGATGTTTTTGAATGAAGTCTATACCTGTTTTTTCGAAAAAAAATAAGGATTGCTGCAAGGTCCCAAAAGCCAGGGTGTCCTGATGTCCGGGTTCAAAGAAAAGGGACAAAACATCTTTGCCTAATAGAAAAGGCTCGGTGGGCCGTTCTGCTTTTTGTGCTTCAGTATACAGCAGGGAGCGGACCTGGTCTTTGATAAATACAAAGCCATTTCCATAGCCGCCCAGCATCCATTTATAACCACTGGCAATCAATACATCCAGGCCAGATTCTTCGAAGTTGAAGGCTGAAGTGCCGCAAAATTGTGTGGCATCGCCAACGATAATCAGATCCGGGAAATCGCGTTTTAGTTCTTTGATAAAATCCAGGCTGATCCGGATGCCGCTGATGTACTGGATCAGGCTCAGGGCAAGCACTGTCGGTTTAAAGGTTTTTATTTTTGCCAGAATGTTTTCTTCTATATTTTCATCTATAGGTAAATAAGCACATTCAAAGCCCCTGCTTTGCACCGGGTAGTTTACAGAAGGATAATCTTCCTGGGTCAGCAGAAAACGATGTTTGCCTGAAAGACCTTCTAAAAAAGTATTGAAACCAAAAGAAAAATTTGGAACAAGAAAAGTGTTTTCCGTTTTTACCCCAAAAAAAGCAGAAAGGCTAATTCTTACCGATTGCAAAAAGCTCGCCTGGGTATTTCGGAATATGCTGCCATTGTTAAAAAAATCCTGATCGTGTGTTTTGCGCCAGTCGAGCAAAGACCCGGATAAAATCCCGGAACTCGCTGTATTGAGATAGGTTGTTGTGTTAAGTAATGGGAACTGATCTTGAAAATTCATGGCCAAAGTTATCGTTATAAATAGAATCGGCCTTATTTTTTTAAAAATCAGATTTCAGGGGACAGCAGCAGATGCTACTGCCCCTAAAATCACACGGAAAAAAAAATTATTTGAGGATCAGGACAGGTTTATTTGCATCTAAAGACAAGCCTTCTGTAATGCTCTGATGGGTCAGTTTATAAAGAAAACTATGTACCCCTGGCAATGCAATAATCATTTGTATGGCGTGTTCATCTGCGAAATTAAGCACGCCATGAAGGATATCGGTATCATCTGAATAATAAAGCTCGTACTGGTAATCGTTGAGAACTTCTTTTACAATGCCATCGATTTCCAGGGTAGGATGCTCTGGTAAAAGGTGTTTATGCTCTGGGTCAACATTCAATAAGGCGAGTTTGGGATGTGGCCAGTGTTTAATTTTGTGTATGCGTTTAATCAGGCTCACATGGTTTAAAGTCCTGAAATCGCAGGCGATTAAAGCGGTGGCCACCGACTGGTAACGGGCTTTAGGTGGAATAATCAGAACAGGGACCGGACTGACTTTGGCAATTTCTATCATATGGTTCCCGATAAAACTCTCTTGTCCTTTGTGATTGGCATTACTGCCCAGGATCAAAACATCCGGATGTTCTTCTTCAATGACATTTAAAACCGAACGCAATAAAGGAAGTTCTTTCAAAACGACTTTGATTTCAATTCCGGGTTTAGGACGTAGTTTTTTTAATAACTGTGTTTTAAGTTCATTTAGCCTGGCCAAAATTTCCTGTTTCTGTTCCAGCAGATTGTCCTCAGTAGGTTGTATAAAGTCTGCTGAAGGGTAGATCTGTTCAAACAGGCTCACATAAAAATGACTAAAAAGCACAATTTGCTGTATGTCCTGGTGATTGCTCAGGTCTGCTGCATAATCAGCAGCATTAAAAGATGGTGTGGTAAAATCGATGGGTACGAGAAGTGTTTTCATAATGATTCACAATTAAAAGAGCGCGGGTTCCAGATTTTCTTTAAGATTTCCGCTCAACTCCCGGATCAGCCTGGTGGCGGCAATAATATCTTCGGCTTTTAAAGTTTCCGAAGCAGCAGTGTACATTTCCATAGCCCAGGGAAAAAGTTTTTCCTGAAGGTTTTTTCCTTCGGAAGTCAAATAAATGAGGTTGTTTCTCCTGTCATTTTCATCCTCCATGCGTTTGACCAGATCACGTTTAACCAGATTGTCGATCAGATAGGTCATACTGGCTTTCTCTTTAGTGATCCGGCTGGCAATTTCCTGCTGATTAATGCCATCTTTATCCCAAAGGCAAATCAAAACTTCGAGCATTTCATAGGTAATGTTCAGTTTGTGTTCTTTAATCCTGGCCTGGATAAACTGACGGGAGCGGCTTCTCATTTCAATGACTGCACGGCCAAGTTCAAGGGCCAGCAATGCTTTGTTTTTTTCTGCCATAACAAATGGATTGGTTGTCTATACAAAGTTAAGGAATAGATAGTAAAGTATTTAACTATTTTAAAGAGAATTTGTCATTTTTTAATACCGAAGTATAGGTTGAAAAAGTAAAAAAATATTTACCTTTAGCTGCCGAAGCCAGGGAACGATGAAATGGAGTGAACTGCTTAAGAAACTCAAACAAGCTGGATATATGTACTTGAGGGATGCAAAAGGAAGCCATGAGTATTGGCACCATCCCGGCAAAATGAATGAAGTACCAATTGTAATTGCAAAACATGGAGCTAAGGAAATCGGAACAGGACTCGCAAACAAAATTTTGAAACAAGCAGGATTAAAATAATTTTGTTTTTAAAAGCATGATATCTTTATAAAATGATTGCAAAATGAAAAGGATTGTATTTATTGTAGAGAAAACCAGTACCGGCTATTCAGCCTATGCCAAAGACTTCGAAAATATTCCTGCTGGTACAACAGGCGATACAATGACAGAGCTGAGAACAAATATTGTAGATGCTTATAACTCGGTAGCTGAATTTAAAGGTTGGCCAGAGGTTACTATTGATGAAATTACAGTTCAACTGGATTTACCTCAATTTTTTCAGTTTTACAATGTAATAAACATTAGTGCTTTGTCTGTCAGGATTGGTATGAGTAATACCTTGTTGTCTCAATATATTCATGGACAAAAGAAAGCTGGTCCTAAACAAATTGCAAGGATCATGACAGGAATTAAGGATTTGGGTAAGGAACTGGCCTCTTTGGAGATTGCAGTCTGAAGTGCGATTTTCATGCTTTTGGCATGCTGTGGGGCGAAATGCTTTATGGACGTAGTTCTAATTATTTTTCTTTAAACTACAGATTTCATTTTTCTGTACTTAAGTGCAAAAAATAATATCTTTATAAAAAAAAGCTATGAAATCGACCTTGTTGGCATTTGCCCTGATCCTTACTTCTTTTGGTCTTAAAGCCCAGTCCAATGCGGCCGACATGTCGGTGGTACCTTTAAAAGAAATTTCCGGTAAAACGGGTCAGGAAGTGGTGGTGGTTGATTCAGTATATAGTGGAAGGGCTTTTGATAACCGTACCCTGCTGAATATTGGAGGTAATTTTCCAAACCAGCTGCTTACAGTGGTTATTGATAAAAATGATTATAATAACTTTGAAGGAGATATTGTTGCCCTGTACC
The DNA here is from genome assembly GCF_003208655.1 of Pedobacter nutrimenti. Taxonomy (GTDB): domain Bacteria; phylum Bacteroidota; class Bacteroidia; order Sphingobacteriales; family Sphingobacteriaceae; genus Pedobacter; species Pedobacter nutrimenti. The sequence goes on from NZ_QKLU01000003.1 coordinate 578,350, forward strand.
TTCATAAAAGGATTAGTGTTGCCGGTAAAGTGACGGTCTATAATGGGAAACCGCAAATTGCAGTGACTGATCCTAAAAAACAACTGAATTTAAATCTGAAATGGGAGCGGGGTTTATATTCTAAAACCCAGTAAACCTTTCTTAAAATGCCCCCTTTGCTTTGATGGTGGGGGCCTGTAAACACTATTAATTTTTTAAACATGTCTAACCGTTTCAAGTCCGCATTTTTCTTTTTTACATGTCTTATTACAGGTTTGTCCGGGGCCTATGCCCAACAGGTTAATCCTTCTCGTTATAACCTGATTCCTTATCCCCAAAAGCTAGAGGAAAGAAAGGGAGAATTTGTAATTACAACGAAGACAATTCTTGTATTGCCTGAAACTAAAACGTTTTTTCAAACGGAAATACAACAACTACAAAGCCTTGTTAAAAGCAACACCGGGCAGGTCATGCCGGTGCAAACAAAAGCAGTAGCCGGGGCTATAGTCCTAAAAAAAAATGATCAGTTAAAAGGGGAGGAAGATTATACATTAGAGGTTAGTCCAAAAGGAATTGAAATTGCTGCCCGCAACCCTACAGGTATGTTCCGCGGAATAGAAACTTTAAGGCAATTGATGCCTGTTGCAGTTGAAAATGGCGGGCTGAAAAAAATCGCCGTACCAGCGGTAAAGATTTTTGATCATCCGGCCTACAGCTGGAGGGGAATGCACCTGGATGTTTCCAGGCATTTCTTTTCTGTTGCTTATCTGAAAAAATTTATCAATCTGCTGGCCCTGTATAAAATGAATAAACTACACCTGCACCTGACCGATGACCAGGGCTGGAGAATAGAAATTAAAAAATATCCTTTGTTGACAGAAATGGGCGCCTGGCGTGAATTCAACAACCAGGATTCGGCTTGTATGAAAATGGCAATAGACAACCCCGATATGGCCATTGACCAAAGCCATGTGATCCATAAAAACGGAAAAACTTTGTACGGAGGCTTTTACACCCAGGCGCAAATGAAAGAGGTCATCGCTTATGCCCTGGAGCGTCATGTAGAGATTATCCCTGAAATTGATATGCCTGGCCATATGATGGCTGCAATTAAAGCCTATCCTTACCTGAGTTGTGAAGGCGGTTCTACCTGGGGACCTTTATTTAGTGAGCCCATTTGTCCTTGTAAGGAAAGCACCTTTCAATTTGCAGAAGATGTGTTTTCAGAAATAGCAGCACTGTTTCCTTCAAAATATATGCATCTGGGTGCCGATGAAGTCGATAAAAGCAGCTGGAAAAAATCGGCTGAATGTGAAGCGGTCATGAAGGCAAACAACCTGAAGAGCGCTGAAGAACTGCAAAGTTATTTTGTAAAGCGGATGGAGAAGTTTTTTAATTCAAAAGGAAAAAAACTTATTGGATGGGATGAAATTCTGGAAGGCGGGATCAGCCCGACAGCGATTCTGATGTATTGGAGAGGTTGGGTACCAGATGCACCGGTTAAAGCGGCAAGAAATGGGAATCAGGTGATTATGACCCCGGGAGATCCTTTGTATTTTGACCGAATCCCAGACAGAAACTCCATAGCAGAGGTGTATCGTTTTAACCCGGTACCCAAAGGACTTGGCCAGGCAGATGCGAAATTTATTATTGGTGCCCAGGCAAACATATGGACCGAACATATTCCTTCTGAAAGAAGGGCCGATTTTATGTTTATGCCCCGGATGACAGCTTTGGCAGAGGTATTATGGACACATCGTGCCAATGAAGACAGTTATTTTTCGAGATTGAAAGCCCAGTACAAAAGACTTGATCTGTTAAAGGTCAATTACCGTTTGCCCGACCTGAGCGGATTTACTGATGATAACGTTCTGGCGGGAAAAACCCTGTTGAAAATTGAAAAACCACTTGCCGATATGACCATTAGGTATACCAGTAACGGAACTGTTCCAAACCTACAGTCTGCTGAACTGTCTTATCCATACCTTGTTCCTGGGCCAGGTACTTTAAAAATAGCCGCATTTAGTCCTGGGGGAAGCCGTACGGATATTTATACCCTGAACTATAAACAGCAAAGTTTCTTTAAACCTGTACAGGAGAAAGATTTAAAAAGCGGGCTGCATCTGGATTTTTACAATGCGAGCATTAAAGGGGTAACCAATCTTCCGGCCAAGCCTGATCGTGTACTGACGGTACCTAATGTAATTATACCTGATGGTCTGGAAACCGGAGGTAAAGCTTTTGGTGCAAAACTAAGCGGTTATATTGAGGTTCCGCAAACCAGTGTCTACAGTTTTTTCCTGACTGCAGATGATGGGGCCAACCTGTATATAGAAGGCGAAAAAGTAGTGGACAACGATGGTTGGCATGCCCCCTTGCAGAAAAGTGGTCAAATTGCTTTACAGAAAGGCCTGCACCCTATAGAAGTGAAATTTGTAGAGGGTGGCGGTGGTTATACCCTTAAGTTGGAGTATAGTGTCAACGGTGGGAAAATACAAGCCATTCCGGACCATTGGTTTAAAAAGTAACATCTTGATGGAATTTATTAATTGTTAGTGATTTATACGTAAATTGAAAAATAAATTTATCCCTTAACCTAACCTTTATCTGTATGAAATTGATTTCCAAAATTCTGCCTGTGCTGGCTTTAGCCGCCATTTCTGTTTCCCTTGTAAGTTTTACCCCTGTAAAAAAAGCAGAAAGGCTACTGCATGCTACATCAAAAAATGTGCTTGATGAAAGTATTAATGTGTATTCCAGTGACATCACAGGTGCAAATGATGTATTGATCAGGTTCGAAAGGACCGGACCTGAAGCGGGTCAGGGTGATGTGACCATTACCTATACCGTACGCTTTAACCAGGGAACCATACACGAAGGTTCAAATACCTATACCAAAGTAATGAGTGCCGGTGAAACAAGTTCAATAGAGCATGTTCAGGGCCCTAATCCTACGGGTGATGCTGAGGTTACGAGTTATAGCTGGACCTACTAAAAAGAAAAAGGAGCCTCAGGGCTCCTTTTTTAATGGAACAGTATTGCCTGTTAACCTTTTGTTATTGATGTAAACAGAAGACTTATTGAGTTCTATACAGTATTGGGTAACCCATTCTCCAGCGTCGTCTACATATAAAATGTTAGGTTTGTTTTGCTGGTTAATGGTGCCGTCTTCTAACCATTTGGTGATCTGTTTTTTCAGGACCTTATTGGCAGAACGGGCATGACTGATAATGCTTTTATGTCTGGAAAGTACATTGGTTAACAACAGTGCCCCATCAAAAAGAGGATTGGGCTGATCGGATTCAAAGGCATTGCACACCATGGCTGCTTCTTTTGCACTTTGGGTAAGTTGCCAATCCAGGCGGACCAGGTCATTGGGGTTCAACTGGGTTTTCAGGCCAGTAAAAAATACAGTTTCGGTTAGGATCAGTTTATTAAGGTTGTTGGTCGCTGCATAAGCCCTTTTGAAATTCAGCATCAAATCAGAACGCTCTGTCATGGAGTTGATCACAATTCCGGGGTCTGAAAATTTTGGGCTTTCAAAAGCCAGCAATACTTTGCCCGAAAGTTCATTAATGGTAATGTCTTCCAGTTTTTTATTTCCTGCAACAAAAACGTGTTCTTTTCCCAATGCAGCAATGACCTTTTTTGCCAGCGTTTCTACCGCAATTTCCTTAGGGCAAAAATGGCTAAATGAAAAGATCAGGAATTCAGAAGGGTTTTGCTGCAAAAAGTTTTTGCTGGCAGCTAAAACAGGCAATAGTTTTTCACCATAACCACCACCAATGGCATCTTCCATGCAATCCGAAGAACTGTGTTTAAGGTAAAGAGTATCTTTTAACACACCAGGGCGCAAATCGAACATCCGGATGCCCGCTTTCATTTGTTTTTCAATGCTCAAAGACTGGGTTAGGGTATTGCATTTGTTGATGGTGCCTTTCTGACTGCCACCTGTTGCGGTGAGTACCGACATCCCCGCATCATGGGAGCCTGGAATTACAATATCTTTGAGGGTCAGCTGTCCTTTTTCGGGCAAGAGTTCATTCCCTATCCAACGGGAAAGATCGTTACTGTTTACATCGGGGAGCACTGTTTTTACAGAGTTTTGGGCATTTGCTGTATTGAAGAACAGGAAAATTCCCATTATTGCCGGGTTAAAAATGGTTTTAAAAGATATGTTAGTGGTGTTTTTTACTGGGCCCATGTATGCTTTACTGTATTTTCGTTTTTAGCAAAGATAAAAAATCCCCGCTGAACAGCTATTGAACGAAAGTTTTAGTCATTAATTTTAGCAATATGTGAAAATTTGTATTTTCACGCTTAAAATCACTGCCTGCTTATTCTGCCTTATGAAATACTTTTTACGTTTTTTTTTAGTGATCAGTTTGTTTTGTCCGGTGTTACTGAAAGGACAAGATGCCCATTACTGGTCTTCTAATTTTTCGCCGGCTGGCTTTTTGACCCCGGGCGCTGCCATTGCAAATACATTGGACAGCGGAGTGGTTTACCTGAACCCTGCTGTGATGGCCTGGTCTAATAAAACGGCAACCTCTATATCGTCCAATATATACCGTTTTGAACGGATCAATATTAAAAATGCGGTGGGCGAAAAGAAAAGTTTAAATGCCAACAACACGAAAATTGTTCCACAGATAGCCTCAAAGACCTTTAAATTGAATAAAGAAGACCCTTTGACCATAGGAATTGCGCTGATCCAAAACCCAATGCAGGACTTTACCGCTTCTCAGCGTTCTGATAAAATAGCCAATGTGCTGGATGACAGTTACAGTCCGGGGGCAGAATCTTTTATCGGGCAAATTAATGGTCAAAGTAAAGTGACAGAAACCTATGCGCAAATCAGTGCAGGTAAAAGGTTAACCGACCGTCTGGCTGTGGGCATTACTGCAGAAGGAACTTTAAGAAAGGTTTTTTTGAGTAATAGACTAACTTCCAGGGCTTTATATAATACGAAATCCGACCCTGATATTGCTTTTCCACCTATAGCCAGAAATGAAGCCTTTTCACAAATAGAATATACCCATGTAGGGCTGCGTTTTAAGTTCGGACTGGCTTATGATTATGGTAAACACCATGCCGGTTTGCTGATCAGCAGCCCTTTGGCAAAACTGTATAGTAAAGGGACTTACATTAGTGATGTTGACTTTTCGAACCTGGTTATAGAGGGTACAACATTTAACCTGTTGGCCAGTACCCGGCAAACAGGGTTAAAAGCCACCTGGAAAATGCCCCTGAGTATTGCCGGAGGTTATGCTTATGATTATGATAAGGGCCAAATTTACATCGCAGCTGAATTTTTTAATTCTTTAAACCCGTATTCTATTTTAAAACCCGATGATGCCGACTTTGTCAAAACAGGGACCGCACCCACTGGAGCCAATACCGGGTCGCTGAATGTATTGGACGACCGGAAAAGTGTGTTGAATATAGGGATTGGTTACAGCCGGAAAATGAATGATGTTTTTACCCTGATGTCCTCCATCCGGACCGACTTTAACTATTTGAATACGAAAACATCTGAAGACGGACATATTGCTCTTTGGGATAATTATCATGCCCAGATTGGTGGGAATTTTAAACGCAGAAAGTTTAATTTAAGAGCCGGAATACTGTTTTCATATGGCAGGACAGGTAATTATGTACAGCCCGCCAATTTTGACAATGCTTCGGATCAGAACTTTTTAACCGGTGTTCCCGGAACAGTTCCGGCCAGACATTTTGGAACAGGCCTGCTACTGGCTTATGTGCATAATTTTTAAGGCGGCCATTTGTTAATTAAGAGTGACAACAAGTAAATGGAAAAAAATTCTATTTTTACGGCCATCTTGGTTAACCGCAATTCATGAAACAAAAACTCCTCTTTTTCTTTTTTTACAGTTCCTTTTTTTTTACTACTGCCTTTGCCCAGCAACGATATACCTTAAGCGGTACTATACGGGATGCCTCTACCGGAGAAACCCTTATCGGGGCTACCGTGAAATTGCAAAATGCCAGTTCGACTTTTGGAAAGGCCGCCAATGACTATGGATTTTATTCCATAAGCGGGGCACCAGGTGAATACAACATGACTGTAAGTTACGCCGGTTATCAAAGCCAGGTCCAAAAGATCAACCTGCAAGCCGATTTGAAAATGAACATCAGCCTGGAAGCCGCAAACTCTTTACAGGAGGTGGTCATCAGTGCTAAAGACCGTAAAAACGATAACGTTAAAAGTGCACAAATGGGGCTTGAAAAACTAAACATGAAAGACCTGGACAATGTACCGGTACTGTTTGGGGAAAAGGATGTTTTGAAAACCATTCAGCTGATGCCAGGTGTAAAATCAGGTGGAGAGGGCAATACCGGTTTTTTTGTCAGGGGTGGGGCTGCCGATCAGAACTTAATTCTTTTGGATGAAGCAACTGTATATAATTCTTCGCACTTGCTGGGTTTCTTTTCAACCTTTAATGCAGATGCCATAAAAGATGTCAGTTTATATAAAGGAGGAATGCCAGCCCAGTTTGGGGGGCGTTTATCTTCTGTACTAGATGTTAAAATGCAGGATGGGAACAGTAAAGAATTTGGGGTTGAAGGCGGTATAGGGTTGATTGCTTCAAGAGTAAAAGTAGAGGGACCGATTGTAAAAGATAAGGCCTCCTTTATGGTCAGTGCCAGACGGACTTACATAGACCTGTTGCTAAAGGCTTCTTCAGATTCTTCTCTGAACAGCAACACCCTTAATTTTTATGACATCAATGCCAAAGTGAATTACCGCTTTGACGATAAAAACACCCTTTACCTGTCTGGTTATTTCGGACAGGACAATATTGGGATTAAGGACCTGTTTTCAAATGACTGGGGCAACACCACTGCAACCATCCGCTGGAACCATGTCTTTAACAGCCGGTTGTTTTCCAACACTTCATTGATTTACAATAAATATCATTATGCGATAGAACTGGTCGATAAGGACAACAATGCCAGGGTCACCTCCCTAATCAGGGACTTCAACTTTAAAGAGGATATGCAGTATTTCAGCAACCGTCATATTATTCGTTTTGGTTTACAGGCTACCCACCACCGCATTGCACCATCGGACATTACTACAACAGGAAATTCGAGTATCAATAACCTGGCTGTAGAGAACCGTTATGGTCTTGAAATGGCGGCCTATGTGTCGGATGAATGGAAAATTACCGACCGCCTGGAGTTTCTTTACGGCCTTAGGTTAAGCAGCTTTTCCTTGCTCGGACCAGGGGCCATTAATACTTACGATGCAAGCGGTCAGACCAGCAGCAGTTACCAGGCTGCAAAAGGGGAGTTCGTGAAAACTTATGTCTATGCAGAACCCCGTTTTTCGGCCAGCTATAGTCTAAATGAACAAAATTCCATTAAGGGATCCTATAACCGCAATACCCAAAACATACACATCCTGACCAACGCGAACACCAGTTCACCCACGGATCAGTATGTGATGAGCAGTAACAACATTAAACCAGAAATTTCAGATCAGGTGGCATTGGGTTATTTTAAAAATGCACAGGATAATGCGTACGAATTTTCTGCAGAACTTTATTATAAGTGGTTGCAAAATCAAATTGATTATAAAAACGGGGCCCAGCTAATTGCAAATGCCGAGGTAGAATCGCAGCTTTTATATGGCAAAGGCAGGGCTTATGGTTTGGAGTTGTATGCAAAAAAAACCAAAGGGAAATTAACCGGGTGGCTGAGTTATACACTTTCTAAAACGGAGCGCCGTTTTGAGGGCCTTAACAACGGGAACTATTTTCCTGCCAGACAAGACAGGACCCATGAACTTTCCCTGGTGGGCATTTATAATTTCAGCAAACGCTGGACTTTTTCGGCAAATTATATTTACAGCACCGGGAATGCGGTTACTTTTCCGGCCGGAAAATACAGTACCGGAGGTTTGACTACTTATTATTATACCGAAAGAAATGCAAGCAGGATGCCTTATACTTCCAGGCTGGACATCAGTGCTACTTTAAAAGCTAAAGAAACAAAAAAATACCAGTCGAGCTGGAGTTTTGGTTTGTACAATGCCCTGAACCGTAAAAATCCTTATGCCATTTCCTTTAGGGACAATAAACAAGATCCAAGCCGTACGGAGGCTGTACAAACAAGCTTGTTTGGAATAATCCCTTCGGTCACCTATAATTTCAAATTTTAAGCATTATGATCAAGAGACTTTTATACATCGGCATACTGACGGCGACAGGACTGTTTTTTTCATCCTGTGAAAAAGTAATTGACGTACACTTGGATACTGCACCAAATCAGATCGTTATAGAAGGAAATATTACCGATCAGAATGAAGTTCAGAGTATCCGGATCAGTCAATCGGTTCCCTACACAGATCCGAGTATTTATCCTGCTGTTAAAGGCGCTTTAGTTACAGTGACAGACAATATTGGTAATTCCTGGACGTTTACAGAGAAACAGCCGGGAAGTTATTCTTTTGGACCTTTTAAAGGAATTACCGGCCGGACCTACTCCCTGAAAGTAATTTTAAATGATAAAACATATACGGCCAGTTCTCTGATGCCTGTACGTGTTCCTATGGATTCCTTAAGTTTAAAAGTGATTACTTTTGGAGGAAAGGACCTTAAACAGGTACAGGTGCATTACAAAGATCCTGCAGGAATGGAAAATCAGTACCGTTGGGTGATGAGGATCAATGGGGTACAAACCAAAAGGGTATTCGTAGCCAATGACCGTTTTACCAACGGAAATATCGTTGCAGATGTGCTGTATTACAGCAAAGATGACGATAATAAGGAACTGGTGAGCGGTGACCAGGTGCAGGTAGAAATGCAATGCATAGATAAAAGCATATTTACCTACTGGTTTACCCTTAGTGAGCAGACTAAAAATGGTCCGGGAGGAGGCGTGACCCCAGCAAACCCGCCTTCTAATATTAATAATAATGCTTTGGGTTATTTTAGTGCACACACTACCCAAAGCCTGGCATATATGGTTAGATAGTAATTTGAAATCAGATGAATAATTATTACAGGAAAGGCGCAATGGGTGCATTGCTGGATGAATATGAAAAAGCGGTTGAGGAGTTTAAAACCGTTGTTTCGGGGATATCGACCGAAGAATTGTTAAACATAAAAGTAAAAAATGACAGTACAGCTTCCGGTTTGTGGTCACTTCAGGAAATACTGGCGCATGTGGTCAGTTCGGGTTATTCCTATTGTGTATATATTATAGGTAGCAGGGGGGTGGTAATAGAACGTCCCGAACGTCAGCTCCGGTCTTCTGCCAAAGAATACCTGAAAGATATTAATGAAATGTTTAAATACAGCTGTGGCCACCTAAGCCTTTTTGGGGAAGATGAGCTGGAAGAAACAGATCCTTCAAAAAAAATCCTGACCAGCTGGGGCCAGGTCTATGATATAGAACAAATGATGGAACATGCTATTGTTCACATTCTTCGTCACCGCCGGCACGTGGTCAGGTTATTGTCGGCGAACCGCGGGGAAAGTTAAAAACAAAGCCCTGGTTTTGCCAGGGCTTTGTGGTTATTGTGATTTGTATTTTACCATTCAATAGGGGTATTTCCATTAGAAGAATAAACGAAATACCAGACATTGGCAGAGCCTGTTGCTGCATCAATACTCACAGAGAAATTATTATAACCCTGATAAGGATTATAATCGGTTCTAACCACGACAACACTCGTGCCCTGACCAGATACAATGGTTCCGCCGGCTACTGTCCAGGTACCATCTACATCAGAAGTAAAGGTGTATTCTGTAGAAGGATACAATGGGTTATAGCCAGGCCCGTTGATTTGAGGTTTGGCAAAAGCCAGTTTAGCTGTTGAGGAATGGTTTTCTGTAGCATCAGAGCTTTTAACGTATACCAGTGCAAGTAAAAAGAAAGACAGGGTTAAGAGTGTTTTTTTCATGAGATTGTTTTTTTATGAAAATTAAGCAGTTAATTGAACTCAATCTACTGATAAATTAGCGCATTTCCATGGGTAGAATTTTTTTATCCAAAATCCTGAACATTTTCTCAAAACAAAAGTTTTTTTATTTCTAAAATCTGATATAGCTTTACAAAGCCTGAGCTTCAGGAAATTATAGTTGTTTTTATATGCATTTAAAATATGTCCTATGGTTGTTAATGCCGGGTTTGCAGAAACCGAATTGATTTCCCTGCTTAAAGGAGGAGATGAGCAAGCTTATATGCAAATCTATGATCATTATGCGCCACCCTTGCTAAATTATGCGGCCTCCAGATTAGCAGATCTACAGGATGCAGAAGACCTGGTGCATGATGTTTTTTTAAAACTCTGGACCTCCCGGGTACAGGTTAAAGAAATTAAACCCTATCTGTATGCCTTAATGCGCAACCGGATCATTGACTTTGTCCGCAGGAATGCAACCAGAACAGTGTATTCCAATATGTTGCAGGCACTGGCCAGTGAGCCTGAGTACAATATGGAACAAGAGCTTCATGCAAAAGAACTCGAAAAGATGGTGGAGCATGCCCTGGGCCAGTTGCCAGACAGAATGCGGGAAATTTATCTTTTAAACCATAAAGAGCAGCTTGGTATTTCACAGATTTCCAGCTTGTTGAAAATTTCCGAACAGACGGTGAAAAATCAATTGAGTATGGCACGGAAGCAATTGCGTCAGGCAGCAAAGGACGCTTCCTTACTGGTGATCCTGTATTTGCTGTACTAGCCAGGCAAAGGCCGTTAAGGCCATTAAATAATAATTTGATAACATAGAGTAAACCTCCATCCTAAACGGGCGGGATATTTTTGGAGCAAATTTATTTGATCCATGCAACCGTTTAAAAGTGATTTTGAGGCCGCCAAAGCATTAAAGTGTGGAGACATGCGGGCGCTTGAACATTTTTACAGACAGTATCAGCAGGCCATGTTTCAATTTTTAAAAGCTTATTGCCGTGATGCATCGGTCGTTACAGAAATGATACAGGATGCCTTTCTCCAGTTGTGGGAAAACAGGGCAAAAATCAATGAGCAACAAAATGTTAAAAACCTGCTTTTTACCATTTCTAAACATAAAGTTATTGATCAGCTGCGCAAAAGTCAGCAAAGGGAAAAAATCCTTAAACTTAAATACAAACCACAAGAGGAAGTATTCAGTACACTGGACCAGGTAATTCTGGCCGATTACCAGCGTTTGCTTTCCAGTGCTTTGATGCAATTGCCCGAACGGAACAGGGAAGTTTATAGCCTGAGCCGCAATACCCATTTGAGCAATGCCGAAATTTCCAGCCGTCTGAACATCTCGGTGAAAGCAGTTGAAAAGCACATTACCAAAACCCTCCGGTTTTTAAAGGTTTTTCTTCAAAAAGAACAGGTCCTGATCTTTTTTTTACTGCTCCATTCTATTTTATTTTAAAATATTTTATTTCCGGGGTAGGGTTGAGGTACCACTTGTGCGTATAGCTGGTATATCACATGAAAACAGATCCTTTTTCCGCAGAAATTATACAAGGTTTTTTTGAAGGGCAGCTTTCTGAAAAGCAGCACCAGGAAATTTTAACCTGGTTGTCGTCTTTAACAGAACAACAGCAGCAGGAATTTATGGAGAAACACCAGAATTTCCTGGAAAGTACCCCGATGGATCCTTTGACAGGCGAGCTTCCCGGTTTTCAGGTTATTGAAAAAGAAATTCTCCGGTCTGGAAAAAACCGTCAAAAGTTCAGGTTGTGGAGCCTGAGTGCTGCGGCAGTATTGCTGTTGTGTTCTGGTTTATGGTTTTTGAGCAATACCGGGAAACAAAGTCCAGTGGTGCTGGTTGTCCGGCAAGCCGGGGCACAGGTACGAATGCTGCACATCCGTAACGAGCAAGCTCAAATTCAACATGTGGTATTACCGGATTCAAGTACCGTAAACCTTTATCCCGGAGCGAGCCTGGAATATCCCGAGAATTTTCATCCGGCAAAACGGGAGCTGAAGCTGTCTGGAAAAGCATTTTTTAAGGTCAGACACCAGGTACACCGTCCTTTCAGTGTAAAAACAGCTGCCATTACAACTGTTGTACTGGGGACCTCTTTCTGGATAGATGCGCCGCTCAATCTGGGTACAGTTAGCGTAAAAGTGAAAACCGGAAAAGTAGGGGTGGTTCATCGTCAGCAAACTTTATTTCTGCTGCCTTTAGATCAGGCCACCTTCAACCCTGTTAAGGGGACTTTGTTAAGTGTTAAACGGGCGGTGGTTAAACCTGTTAAAGCAATAGGGCAACCACTGTCTGAAGCCCTTGTATTTAATGGAACGCCACTGGAACAAGTGGTAAAAGTATTAAATGAAAGTTTTAAGCAACACATCGTATTACAGGAAAATGTAAATGCGCAGTTTCCAATTAGCCTGAACACCAGAGGAAAAACCTTAAAAGAAATTTTAGAAGAAATTAAATCACAAACTCCAGTTAAATATGAAATAACCAGGCATCAGATCAACATCAGTAAACAAGAATAGAAAAAAGAGTTCCACAAGTGGGACGAGCACTCGTGGAACCGGAAACCCTTAAAACCAGGTCTTAAAGGCCTCCTTATTTAAAAAAACTAAAATATGAAAAAAAAATCTACATCAGTCAATTGTATCTTCAGATTTGCTGCTGCATGGCTTTTGTTCGGTATGCTGTTGTTTGCCCAAAATGCCTCGCGGGCACAGGGCACAACTTCTTCTGGTATTAAAGGTTATGTTTTTAACAACCAGAATCAGCCCCTGGCCGGGGCAAGTGTAAGCGCAACTTATTTACCAACCAATGCCCGTTTTGTGGCAATGGTAACAGAAAAAGGCGCTTTTAACCTGCAGAATTTACCTGTAGGCGGACCTTATACCATTGAAGTGAGCCATGTGGGCAACCGGAAATATACAGAAAACGGGGTTTCATTACCTCTTGGGCAAGTTTACGCCATGAAAGTATTTCTGGACAGCGAAAATCAGCAGCTGAACACGGTGGAAGTCCGCAGTACAAAAGCAGGCTCTTCACGGAACTTGTCTAAAACCGGAGCTTCTAAAAACATCAGCCGGACAGATATAGACCGTTATCCTTCACTTAACCGTTCGCTTTCTGATTATACCCGTTTTACCCCACAGTCCTCCGGATTGTCTTTTGGAGGCCGCAACAACCGTTACAACAACATTCAGATTGATGGATCGCAGAACAATGACATTATGGGTTATGGTGTAGGTGGAGGAACAACCACCGGCGCACCAGGAGGGCAGGCCGGAACACAGCCCATCAGTTTGGATGCCATTGATGAAATTCAGGTTGTACTGGCGCCCTTTGATGTAAAACAAGGCAGTTTTACGGGTGCGGGAATCAATGCGGTAACCCGCCGGGGAAGCAATACAATAAGCGGATCGGTGTACGGTTATGGAAAAAACCAAAACCTGGTTGGCAAAAGCCCCGATCCGACCCGTAGCCGCTACAACGATTTTACAGATTACCAGTACGGCTTCAGGCTGGGAGGACCCATTCTGAAAGATAAACTGTTTTATTTTGTCAATGCAGAGATCAGCAGAAGAAACGAGCCCCTGCTTTACAAAGCCAACAGAAATACCGGGGCCTCAGATGAGTCGCTGATTTCAGCGACAACAGCCCAGCAGATTTCCGATTACCTGAAAACAAACTACAATTACGATGCAGGTAAATTTGATGACATCAGCAAGAAAACCAACAGTGAGAAGTTTTTTGTACGCCTGGACTACCTGATCAACAATAAAAACCGGTTGACCCTGCGGCATAATTACGTACACGGTATCCGTGATGACATCAGCAACGGGATCAATGCCTTAAGATTTGAAAACAACAAATACATTCAGACCAGCACCACAAACATCACCGTGGCCGAGCTGAATACCTACTTTTCCAATAATGTAGTAAACAATTTAATTGTTGGCTATTCCAGTGTTAGGGATAACCGCGAAATACCGGGAAGCCCTTTTCCGCAGATTACCATACAACTGGGGGCTTCCGGAACCGTAACGGCAGGAACAGAGGGCTATTCGCCCTCTGCAAAACAGAAACAGGATTTGTTTCAGCTGACCGATAACCTGGATGTGATTCACAATGACCATCATTTTACTTTTGGTACCCAAAATGAGTTTTTCAGATTTGATAACCTGTTTATCCAGAACATTTGGGGAAATTACACCTACAGCAGCCTGGCTTCATTTCTGGGCAATCAGGCGCCATCTATTTACCAGCTCACTTATTCAAAAATCCCGGATGTTAAAGTTCCAACCTCTATTTTCAGGGCCATGCAGCTTGGTTTTTATGCACAGGATGAATATACTGTGCTGGAAGGCTTAAAAGTAACCGGAGGCTTAAGGGTGGACATCCCTGTTTTTCTGGATAAGCCCCTGGCCAACCCTCAGTTTGCAGCTTCTTTCCAGTCCCAGGGTTTAACAACCGATACCAAACCGAAGTCCCAGCTGCTGTTTTCACCAAGACTGGGCTTTAACTGGGATGTATTTAAAAATGGCCAAACAGTTTTAAGGGGCGGTTCGGGGATTTTTACCGGAAGACTGCCTTATGTATGGCTTGGAAATGCTTACAACAACTCGGGTGCCGATTTGGGCCGGATCAATGCAACCGGTACCGCTACAGCACCCATCCGGTTAAGCGGCGATGTGAACAACCAGCCCCGGACCCAAACGGTAGCAACCTCTGAAATTGACCTTACAGACCGGAACTTTAAAATGCCACAGGTATGGCGTTCTAACCTGGCTGTGGATCAGCAACTGGGCTGGGGTATTGTTGGAACATTAGAAGCCATTTATGGAAAAGAGCTTAATGCACCCTACATCCAGGATTTAAACCTGGTGCAGCCTACAGCAAAACTGGACGGAGATGGAAGGGATTTTTATCCTGCAGGTACGGCCCGTTTAAAATACCCTGAATATACCAATGTGTTTTTACTGACCAATACCAATAAAGGCTATCAGTATAGTTTTACTGCACAATTGCAGCGTAATGTAGCCAAAGGTATTTCGGGTTCCATTGCCTATACCTATGCCCATTCCAAAGACATTTCGAGTATGAACTCGACCATTGCTTCTACAAATTTCAGGAACAATACGGTTACCAATAATCCAAATAACCCAGGACTGACTTTTTCAGACTGGAACCTGGACCACAGGATTATCGGAACCCTTTCTTATCGCTTTGAATATCTGGGGCACCTGGCAACAACCATTGGCCTGGTCTATAACGGGCAATCGGGTTTACCCTATACCTACAGACTTAATTCCGATATCAATAACGATGGGCAAGCCCAAAACGATGCCATGTATATCCCAAAAAGGGAAAATGATATTGTATTGCTTCCAACCAATGCCCAGGATACCCGTACCCCCGCACAGATTTATGAGCAGTTGAATGCCTTTATTGATCAGGACCCTTACCTGAGCAAGCACCGTGGAGAATTTGCAGAAAGAAACGGAGCAAGAACACCGTGGTCACATATTTTTGACCTTCACCTTGCCCAGGATTTTTTCATCAACAGGGGGGGTAAAAGGCATAACCTGCAAATTACTTTCGATGTATTTAATGTGGGCAACCTGCTGAATAAAAACTGGGGGCTAATTAAACTGCCTTCTATCACCACGGCACAATTGCCTGCGACTTTGAGCGGTTCAATTTTAACCTTCAGAGGATTTGAAAACCCTGCAACCTCCGGTGGCCGGTCCAGGGCAACCTATAGTTATACCCCGGTTAACGGTTCTTTTGTCAATGCCCCATTCGATTCCAGATGGAGAGGACAAATTGGTCTTCGGTACAGTTTCTAAGGTCAACAGGTTTCATGGAGCCAGCTGCTTCATGAAACCTGTTTTTTGTTTTAATGGTCCAGGTGCCCCAACCAGCTAAAGGGCGAATATTGATCCCCGATACAAGCTTTAGAAATCTGTGCAGAAACGGATTCGAAATTTTCACTGTTGCTGAGCAGTACCACTGCAATCCCTTTGGCAGGAAAAGCAACAAAATAATTCTGATTGGCTTCGCCATGACCGGTATGGAAAAAGCCCAAACCGGCATTGCTTTGAAAAAGTCCAGTGCCCAATCCCCAGGCCAAATGAATTTTATCGTTGTCATGGGTCAAACTGTCTTTTAACGGCCCAAATCCACGTTTACTTTTTACCTCAATCTGGGCAGAAAGCATTTGCGCATATAGCCTGTGGGATAAACCTTTTTGCAGCATCAGTTGACTTATAAATTTGGCATAATCAGCCGCTGTTGTGCTCATAGAACCTGCGGCACGGCTTTCCGACCTTCTTTCAGAACCATAAACCTTTCCGTCTTTGTAATAGGCAATTGAATAATTATTTTCAAATGCAGTATCCCAGACCATAGCGGTATGCTCCATGTGCAGGGGGCCAAAAACTTCTTCTTTAGCCAGTTGCTGCAAGTCTTTGCCCGTGTATTCTTCTATCATAAAACCAAGAAGGTTTAAACCTTCATTAGAATAATAGAATTTTTCTCCCGGAGGGGCAATCAGGTTTACCTTACCCCGGTACAATCCCCGGAGCACCGGTAAACCAGCACTGTGGCTTAAGAGCATTCGGGGGGTGATTTTATTAAATGCTGTAGCGTCATCACCCAGGTCTTTCCATTTAGGGTACTGACCAATGGCTTTAGGAAGGTAATGTTGCAGGGGAACATCCAGATCAAAAATACCTTTATCGACCAAACGCAAAAAAAGATAGGCACTTAGGGTTTTGGTTAGCGATGCCGCATACATGACCGTATTGTTTTCTATAGGCTGTTGCTTTTCTATGTTCCGGTAGCCGAAATTTCCAGTCCAGACCGTTTGATTGTTGTTAATAATGGCGACCTGCAAACCAGCTATTTTTGCACTGTCTACAAGGTAAGCCAACCGTTTTTTTAATGCATTTATGGAAATGGTTTTGCCATTTAATTGTTCAACTGTTTTAGTTTCTTGTGCGTTAGTGCTTAAATAAAGACAGCTGATCAGAATGATAATTAATTTTTTCATGACTTGTTTTTTTTACCAAATCTCTGACGAAATTAAAAAGCATACAACGACACCTTTGCGTCACCTGCACGACAAATTGGCCTTAAAACAGACTTAAAGTTGGTTTTTTGAAAATCCGGCCTTAAATTTTAAAAAAAGTATAAGAAAAAGGATACTTCACCTGTTGCAAATTCACCGAGCGGAATAAGTTGATCAAAGTCATGAGCACCATAAAAGCATAGATCAGAACGGTGAGTGGAAAACCAACAGGAAAATAATAAATCATTAAGACAATAGACGGAAAAAAAAGAATGGTCATGGTGAGGTGAAAGTTGAGCACCTGTTTGGCCTGCAAATCGGAATCGGGGTTTTCATCTTTTTTCAGGAGCCACAAAACAAAGGGGAGGATGATGTTTAAAATGGGGAGTCCCAGACCGATAAGCGCCAGCAAATGAAAAAGCGGAATGACCGACGAGGGTTTTGTTTTTTCTTTAGGATCTGAATTCCCTTCAGGGGCATCCATTAAAAGTTCAGTTTCAACATCCAGACAGCTGGCCAGCATTTTAAGGGTTTGGATGTGCGGAACTACGGCACCCTTTTCAATACGCTGAATTGTTCTTGTGGTTACACCGGATAATTCTGCCAGTTGTTCCTGGGTCAGACCTTTTTTCCGGCGGTAAACAGCAAGTTTCGATGAGGGCATAATTCATTTGTTTCTACTAAATTCGAAAAAATATCTGATAATCCCATTGAAACCTGTTGCTGGTATTTTATCCCGATATGGATAAATAATATTCCAGCGGATCTGTTTCCTTTACCTGTAGGGGACCATACTCTGCTGCTTTTATTTGATGTGGCCAATTGCAGGTCATGACCTGATCGGATAAGTGTAATTCCGCAATGCGGCGTTTTTTAAAATAGGGGGTGCCATTTGGGGCAAACTCAATATCAATGGCAAATTGTTCTGTAGGGTTTTTCATGAGATCTTCGTTTTAAATTGTCAAGCCGGCTAACAAGCCGGCTAATAAACTGATACAAATATACCCTGCGGAAAAGCCTGTCCGTTTACAGGAATCAAAGGAATACTTGCGAAATTCAAACAATGTGAAAATAAAGAGCAGTGTCTTTAGTTAGGAGTATAACCTGAAAGATCATTTGGGCAATGAAAAGGTAAGTTTTTTATAAGAACCCTTCAATATAGCTAACGAAAGTTTTGCAACGTGATGATTATTGTGCGTTCGGAAAATAAGCCATTGTGAAACCGGGGACAAACAAATATCTTTATTACGGCAAGGAATTGCAAAAGGAAAAGGGACAGCTGAATTGTGATCCAAGGTTTTATGACGTGGTAATACTTTGTAGTTTTCAGGGGTCGTTAGGGGGTAGGCGAAATGATAAACCGAAAATCCCAAAAACAAGTTTTATTCTATTGTATAGAACTCCAGGCCGGGTAAAAGCAGAGGAATACAATTATACCGATAATTAAGCCCATAAAAATAAGAAGATGAGGAGATTATTCATTATTTGTACTGTGCTGTGTATTTCAACAAATATTCTTTATGCTCAGAGTAAAACAATTAAGGGAAGGATAGTTGATGATCATTTGGAAACTTTAGCCTATGTATCAATTGTCATTAATGATACAGTTAAAGTTGGTAAAACAGATTTAAATGGCTTTTTTCAAATAGATGTCCCTATTTCAGTGAAAAAAATATCATTTGAATCTGTTGGATTAGATAAAGCAACTATAAAACTTGCAGATAAATGTAATGAAGTGGAGGTTGTAATGATGCTAAGGGGTACTTACGATTTTATAACGATTAAGAGAGTAGATAACCTTCGAAGGAAAACATTCATGAAACTTCCCAAATTACATAAGGAAGCATTTGAGAAAGGTATATTCAAAACGGATAAAGCTTGTTATGTACAGGAGTTTACCCCTTACAGCAAAAAAATATAAAAGTGATATTAAAGATGGACCACTTTATTGTAATTGGAATGGCTGACTTGTGATTTATGATGAAGATAAAAACTATGTTACTGGTTCTTTGCTTTTTTATAAGCCTAAGAGCGAATGCTCAATCAGAGAAAATAGTCTACATCTTATCTGATAGTGTAGAAATTGAGCTTAAAAAGCAAATTGATAAATCCAGGCAGAATAATCCGGACATATCCTTTTCCTGTATGCTATGGACTAAATCAGATGGTTTGTATTGTGTTTCATTGTTTAAAAATGAAGAGAATTCAGGAAATGATTTTGTTAAGGTGCTTGTAAGGAACACTAATAGATATTTACTAATTGAAAAAGATAAGTTACCCTTAATTTTTGATTACGACTTTAAATTTAGTTCATCTGATTTAAAGCACATTGGTGATTTTGGCGAAAGAGAGGGGAATATAAAACGTTCAGAATTCTTATTTCACGGATATACGATTTTTTTTGATTCGCAAGGGAAAGTTATAAAGACTTCAAATTATTGATTCAGGAGTAAATTGAGTTCGATTATGAAGTGGGGTTTTATGATCCGGAGATTGGAAAGTCTAATGTAGTGAATCCATTGGCAGCGAAAGACCGGGCTTGTGGCCTACTGATAATTATTCCAGAAATAACCCAATGCGTTTTTATTGATCCACTTTCAATACCGACATGGATTAGATATGTAGGGCCTACTTTAATGACAACGGCTAAATAAATAGTATTAGAATAAATGAAAAAAAGGCATTTTAAATGGATATGGTATAGTCTTCTGGGAGGATTCGTGATTTATAAAATGTTCTGGTTTTTTTCTTCTGTAAAGAAGTTTGGAGAATCCGATGGCCCTATGCCATACGTTGGAAATATAGTGTATAAAGAGTTGTTCAACAATATTGACAGTACGAGTACTAAGTGGAAGGGCATAATTCAACCATTCACATATCGTAATCCTGTGAATATGGTAAAGTATGAAGAGAAATTTGATTTGTTTATTTATAATATTGGAAAAACGAAAGCAGTTTCTTTGAAACAACTATTGAACGTTGAAGACAAATCTGTTGCTCAAAGTGGTGGAATTGTTTATACCAAAATGTCACCCTCTTTATATTCTTTTCTTATTCAGTCAGGTAAACCTGATCCCATCGCAAAGCTTTTTCTATCAATAAAAGGAGATTCGTTAAAAACGATTGTTCAAAATGATACGCTCGTTAGCTATAATTTTAAACTGAAAAACTTTTCATTGAGGTATAAGGAAAATGGGGACCGGGATATAGTGGGTGAAGTTGAAGGAATACTTGCGCCAAAAATACCTTACTCTCTAGTGATCTATAAAAAACAAGATGCAGTTTATTTGTTGACAATGTCTCCTAAGGATCGAAAAACAGTAATGGATCCAATGTTATTAACTAATCTGGTATTGAATAAAGAGAAGAACTAAAAGTAAAATGGATTAAAGACACAAAAGCCCGGCACTTCACCGGGTGTTTGTGTTAAAGTTTTTCTTTATAAAACTGGCAGCTGTTAATTTTTTGCAACAAAATTCCTTGTAAATTGTCTTAATAAGAGATTTAATCCTAAACAATGAAAAAACAACTCCTTACCCTTGCGGTGGCTTCCATTTTATTGTGGAGCTGCCATTCAGAATCTAAAAGAGTTGCTGCTGCAGACAGCTCCAGAAAAAGCATAGATACTGCCAAAAGAGATATGCACAGTGCCCAGATTTCCCTGGACTGGGATGGTACCTACAAAGGAACAGTACCTTGTGCCGATTGTCCGGGCATAGAAACCATTATTACCCTAAACAAAGACCAAAGTTATTCGATGGAAACCAAATACCTGGAAAAAGGCAAAAAAGTGTCTGTTGAAAACGGAACATTCAACTGG
This sequence comes from Pedobacter nutrimenti, assembly GCF_003208655.1. Lineage (GTDB taxonomy): Bacteria > Bacteroidota > Bacteroidia > Sphingobacteriales > Sphingobacteriaceae > Pedobacter > Pedobacter nutrimenti. Next base: position 599,174 of record NZ_QKLU01000003.1, read on the forward strand.
GATAAAACAGGTTCAAAAATTACCCTTGAAGGTTTAAAAGATGCCCCAAATGCTTACATGGTTGGGGAAGGACAATTGATCCAGCTGGACATGCAGGGCAATAAGATTACTGGAGATTTAGCAGCTAAATATATTTTAACCAAAAAATAGCATGGCCTGGAACCCGGATACCTATAACAAGTTTAAATCGGAGCGTTTTGCACCTTTTTACGACCTGTTGGCGCTCATTGACGTAAAACCCGCAATGAAAGTGATAGACCTGGGCTGCGGAACAGGAGAGTTGACCGGTAAACTGGCGGATAAACTGCCCGGTGCACAGGTTATTGGAATAGACTCCTCTGCTGAAATGCTGGAACAGGCCAAAGCATTTGGCAACCAGCGGCTTCATTTTGTACAAAGGACCATTGAAGAGCAGGTGGCGACAGAAGAAAAATGGGACCTGGTTTTTTCCAATGCGGCTATACAATGGACCGATGACCATGAGCAGCTGATCCCAAAAATAATTAAGACCTTAAAACCAGGCGGTCAGCTGGCCATACAAATGCCAGAGCAAAATGAAAATATCTTGAATCAGATGCTGGACGACCTGGTACAGGAGGAGTCATACCGGAACGCGCTGGGAAACTGGCGAAGGGTTTCACCTGTATTGAGCCTCGACGATTATGCCCAGCTTTTTTTTGAAAATGGCTGTAAGGACATGACCATTTATAAGAAAATTTATCCCCTTATTGTTCCCCATCAGGACGAACTGTACAAATGGATTTCAGGTACAGCGTTGATTCCTTATCTGGACAGGCTAAAGGGACAAATTAAAGAAGATTTTATTCAGGAATTTAAAAACCGCATCCATAAGCGCTTTGTGAAAACCCCTGTATTATATGCCTTTAAACGGATCATTATGGAGGCCCGGTTTTAGTGGTTTGCCCTTACATTTCTGGAAGCAAGTTCAACGGTTTGTATCATTCTTTTTTCGCGGGTTTCCTTTTTTTTGGCATTTGAAACCCATTCGAGGATCAACCGCCGGGAAGAAGGAGGAAAAGCACTGAAATTGCTCAATGCAACCGCATTTTGGTCAAACATTTTTTGCAGGTCATCGGGAATAATGGTGTTCTGGGCATCGGTTAACCTGTCCCATGTTCCTGTCTTTTTGGCGATGTCAATAAAAGCCTGTCCGGCAGGTGTCATCAGGCCCTGTTTGATCATTCTTTCGACACGGACTTTATTGGTGTTGCTCCAATTGCCCCCGGGTTTTCTGAGGCTAAAAGTCAGGTAAGAACTTTCCTCGTCCCGTTTCATGGCTTTATTGTCTATCCAGCCAAAGCACAGGGCCTGTTCAACGGACTGCTCATAACTGATACAAGGCTTACTGCTTTTTTTATTGTGCATAATGAGCAGAACAGTCTTTTCGGATGCGGCATTTTCTTCCAGCCATTTGCGCCATTGCTCGGTTGAGCTGGCGTAAAATGCAGGAATATTGTTTTTGGTCTCCATATTTCTTCTTTTTGTTAAATTAAGAAATTAAATCTTTTCATAAAAATGCGGAGACCCGGTGACAGCCTTATGTCAGTGAAAGAAAAAAAATTAAGAACTTTCCCTGTATTTCACCTCCCACAATTTATTTGGCTTCATGTATAAATAATCTTGTTCAAAGTCCAATACGATATTAAAGCGCTTCAAAAGGTCATTGCCTAAAAAGTTGATTTCAAATCTGGTTGGATTTTGACTGCCCAGCATATAAACCGGAATATTGCTTAATTCGAAGTTGTTGATCTTGTACCTGGGCGCAAGTACAATGCGGGTTTCGTATTTAACACCCCTTGGATCTTTTAATGCCGATGTTTTGATCAGTTTCAGGTCTTTTGGGAAATGCTGTTTGCTGGCCCAGGTGCTGTCGACAATAAGAGCCTGGTCTGAGCCGGTGTCAAAAAGAAAATTACCCGTATATTTTTTTTGTCCGATTTCAAAACTGCCCTTTACGCAAACAAAAGACTGGATAAACTCAATTTTTTGTTTGTGATAGCCTTTTAAGGCTTTAGGTAACCTGGAATGCACAATAATGGCATTGAGGTCGTAATTAATTTCTACCTGTTTACCTTCAAAAAGGTTCCAGCCAAAGCGGCCGTCCATTTCTCTGGCCGTAAAACCTGTGGGAACAATTTCGGGTTCATTAAAAGTGATGTTTCCCATTTGTACCTTAAACACCTTGTTTAGTTTGTTGTAATTTGGGTTTACCTTACCGGCCAAAGCTTCGGGTTGGCCCGACAATAATTTGGTCTTTTTTAAAATGGCATCCTTTGTAAAACGAAAATCAAAAGAGCCAACATCAAAATGTACCATCAGGGTATCGGTATCATTTACAATGGCTTTAACCTTTATGGCATTATAGGCGGTTAAAGTGAAAGGGATGGTGTCGTGGGTTATTTTAGGGCTCCTGACCAGGTTTTGGGGGCCAATTGCACTGACCACCCGGGTATAACAGGAATCTTTTCCGTTCAGTAAAATCACAAAATCAGTGCTCGATCCGGGTTTAACCTTAATACGGATCGAATCAAGATCTGTATAAAAAGTAACCCATTTGGTTTCCCGGGTCCGGTCGGCGGTAAAAACATCGGGCTTTGCGGCAGGAGATAGGGTCCAGCGGTTTTTGTCTAAATAACCGCCGTCGTTAATGGCTACTTTATTTGAGGTGGCCCTGATTACAGGAAGTTTGGATTGTGCAAAAACAGGCGTTAGCCCCAGAAAGAAGCAGAAAAGAAAAATATATTTCATTGGTCGCGAAAATTAAACCCATATCAATTAGGGCAAGCCAATGTAATTAAAATATTTGAAGCGCAACAAGCTAACTTTGCTGGTTAGGCGCTGCTTTTCATAAAAAACAGGGTATAACCAAAATTCAGCTGATCATACACCTGAAAACCAAATTTCTGGTACCAGGGAACATTTTTGGAAGCAGAAGTTTCCAGGTATAATGGGCAATTGTCCTTTGCGCTTTCGGCCAGTATTTCCTGCAGCAACTTAGCGCCAATGCCAAAGTTCTGGTGGCCAGGGCTTACACCTATAAACCAGAGGTAGTGCATGGGCCCCTTACCCTGCAGTTTTTTAATTTTATTTTCTTTACTAATGGCTTTAAAAATATTTCCAAAACCAATAGAGCGGCGAATGAGCTTTAAATCGAGCCAAAATGCCTTTAGTGAAGCTTTTTTTTGATCCGGATACAAGATCAGGGCGCAAGCGTTCCGGTCTTCAGAAATTACCACTTTGCCAAATAGCTGGCAAACTTCAAACGAATAATCCATCAGGTAACGGATGCGTTCAACTCTTTTGGAATCATTGGGGATTAAGTAATTGACACTTTTATTGTCATGAAAGGAGGCGGTGAGGATATCCACAACCAGGTTTTTGTCTTTCGGCAGGGCATTTGTCATCGGCACATTTTTTAAAGGTAGTTTTACCAAAATACTAAATAAGCTGTTAAACAACGACTTAAATAAATGATTTAATGAAATCGTAACGCAATTGCGCCAAAATGCAATAGTGGCATATGGAATTCTGATAAATAATTTGGAGAATGGACTTTGACTTTTATCTTTGTTTATAATTGATCTAAATAAACAGCCTCAATAAGTTTTTTCTGATCAGACCATATGATCAAATTCTCAAACTTAAAACTCGCCTGGGCAAAACATCAAAAAAGATGGTTTGGAAAATGGCATTTGTACCTGGGCATTATAGCCGGATTTATTGTTTCCATCGTAGGACTCACAGGAAGTATTTTGGTTTTTCAGGATGAAATAGACCATGCATTAAACCCCACCTTTTTTAAGGTCCTCGAGCAGCAGCATAAAATGCCCCTGGAAGAGATTCTGCCTGTGATCCGGAAAAATTATCCGGACTTAAAGCCAATGTATATTGGTTTAACAGATCAAACAGCCAATTCTACCTACCGTTTATACGACCCCAAGCAGGAAAAAGAAATTTTTATCAATCCCTATACAGCCAAAATATGTGGTAAAAGAATGGTAGGCTCTTCCTTTATTGGACTGGTGACCAATATTCACCGGACCCTGCTTATTCCGGCCATAGGGCGGTATATTGTTGGTTTGTCGGCTCTTTGTTTGCTTATTTTAACCATCAGCGGATTAAGGCTCTGGATTCCGAAAAAATGGAAACAGCTTAAGGAAGTGCTAACGGTTAATTTTAAGGCGAGCTTTAAACGCCAGAATTACGACTGGCATAACGTTTTGGGTTTTTACACTTCACCAATTGTTGTTTTACTTTCCCTTACCGGATTTTGCATCACCTTTTCCATTATTGTGATCCCATTGCTGTTTTTGCTCAATGGCCAGTCACCGCAGGGGGTAGCCAAATTACTGGGGGCCAAATCGGCTTATGCAAAAGGGATACAACCCATGCCACTTCCACAAATTACAGAACTGGCCAAAAAACAAGTGCCTGGTGCCCGATTGGAGTTTATTTCTTTACCGGCCGACAGTACAGGTTCTTACCGGATGGATTTTATAGGACCTTATGTGGCCAAATCCGGTAAAAGACAAATGATTATTTCAGACCAGTACAATGGTAAAATACTGCTCAATTCCAATACCGATTTTCCAAATACTGGGCAAGCCTATTTAAGCTGGCTGACCCCTATACACTATGGCAGTTTTGGCGGTATGCCGACTAAAATTCTGGCCATTATAGGCGGTTTGACCCCGCTGGCCTTATTTATTACCGGGTTTATCATCTGGTGGCCTCGTTATAAAAAACAGAAAAGAAAACGCAGGCGTAAGCTCGGGCAGCCAGAAAAAATAACAAAGCCGGTTGTCGCGGAAAGCTCTGTACCCAGAACGGGTGCCTGGAAATACATTGCTTTGCATTATAAAAAAGGCATAAGCTATGCGCTCTGGACCATTCTGTTTGCTTTTTTAATGGGAGGGCTGTATGGCCTGGTTTCTGGAATAGTGCTTGAGCCCGCAGTTTTTTCGCTGATTTTTACCGGAATACTGGTGACGGCAAACTTTCTGGTTGCTTTTATCGTCATGCTCTTTAACCTGATTTTTTTAACCCCTTTCAAAAAAGGCCGCAGGCCTGTCTTAAAATATTTTAGTCTTTCCCTGGCTTTTGTATCTGTATTTATACTAGCGGTTATGCTTATTACTTTAAGCGGTGTTCGAATTTTTTAAAGGAACGAAACCAGAAAGCAAGGTTAACCAGGGCAATTAATGCAGGCACTTCCACCAAAGGACCAATCACCCCGGCAAAAGCCTGTCCCGAATTGATTCCAAAAACACCAATGGCAACCGCTATGGCCAGCTCAAAGTTATTTCCTGTAGCGGTAAAGGCTATAGAGGTGCTTTTTGAGTAGTCGGCCCCAAAGTACCGGCCTGCAAAAAAGCTCAGCACAAACATAATGGCAAAATAAATGAGCAGTGGCAGGGCAATTCGAAGTACATCCATAGGGATTTTAAGCATCAGTTCCCCTTTGAGGCTAAACATAATCACAATGGTAAACAGCAGGGCCATCAGGGTGAGGGGCGAAACAAAGGGCACAAACCTGCGCTCAAACCATTCTTTCCCTTTTAGTCCCATCAGGGCATAACGGCTCCCAATGCCTAAGGCAAAAGGTATACCCAGGTAAATGCCTACACTTTTTGCAATTTCTCCAATGGTAATCTGTACAGGAAGCCCTTTGATTCCAAAAACAGGAGGCAAGAGGGTAATAAATACATAAGCATAAACGCTGTACAGCAATATCTGAAAAATGCTGTTCAGTGCAATTAGCCCGGCAGCATATTCCCTGTCGCCTTCGGCCAGTTCATTCCAGACCACCACCATTGCAATGCAGCGTGCCAGACCAATAAGAATCAGGCCGGTCATGTATTCCGGATAATCCCTTAAAAAAGTAATGGCCAGTAAAAACATCAGCACAGGACCAATAACCCAGTTTAAAAACAGGGAAGTGGCCAGTACCCTGGTGTCTTTAAAAACTCCGGCCATTTTTTCATACCTGACCTTTGCCAGGGGTGGATACATCATTAAAATTAAGCCCAGGGCCAAAGGAATATTGGTTGTTCCCTTTGAAAAGGAACCAATAAAACCGGCCGAGGAAGGAATAAAATGACCAATTCCAATTCCGGCCCCCATAGCCAGAAAAATCCAAAGGGTGAGATAACGGTCTAAAAAGCCGAGTTTTTTTCTTTTGGCAGCAGGACTGCATTGCATCGATGACATGAAAACGGTTTTTAAGAATTTAAATGATCTTTAACAAAATCAAAAGCATAAGCTTTAATCATGTCCCTTACTTTTCTGAACTCGTCCATGACTTCCTGTTCTGTTCCGATGGCCCCAGCAGGGTCAGGAAAATTGTAGTGGAACTTTTGGGCCTGAGTAGGAAAATAAGGACAGCTCTCTTTTGCGTTGTCGCAAACGGTAATCACATAATCAAAATGGACACCACTGTACTGCTCAATATGGTTAGAGGTATGTGCCGAAATGTCAATGCCACTTTCGGCCATAGCCACAACAGCCCTGGGATTTAGACCATGCACCTCTATACCGGCACTATATATATTTGCTTTTTCTCCGGCAAAATGCCTTAAAAAGCCTTCTGCAATTTGACTGCGGCAACTGTTGCCGGTACACAATACCAAAACATTTTTCATTGTCAATAAATTTAGCAGCATTTTCCCCGGCCAATGGCTTTACATTGCGTAAAATCGGGATTAAGGTTAACGATAAGGTTGTCTTGATTTAAAATAAAAGCAGCAGGATACATTTGCCGGGTATCAAATTGAGAATTTCCAAACTCTATTTTAACTGTGGCGAGTGGATCTAGGCTTAAACTTTTTTCTACCAGTTCTACAATAGACAAAGCTTTACGAACCTGCATGGCCCGTTCGGCCTCGGGTTTTGGTGGTTCCCACAATTGAACAACAACTTCTGTCCATTGGTTCATCACACCACCACAATCTACAGATACTATTGGGGCCTGTTTGATTTCTGTGATGTGGTAGGAGGCGTCTACCCATTTTTGTTCTGCGTACTGAAACTGAAGTATCCGTTCGGGATATTCCTGAAGTTTGGCCTTAAAAACAGACCAGGTCATTAAATCTGAATTATTCATATATTGCAATTTTACGATTGATATAAGCAAAAAATTTTAACAGCAGTCCGGACTGGCTTTATACGAACCAAAAAAAGCGCCCAACTGATGCTCCAGTAATTTCCAGGTGACTGGATTGATGCAATAACAAACCGTTACACCCTCAATGGTCCCCTGTATAATGCCTGCGTTTTTAAGTTCTTTTAAATGCTGGGAAATGGTGGCCTGGGCCAGCCCGAGTTCTTCCACCAGGTCTCCGCAAATACAGGCGTTGGCAGAAATAATTTGCTGCAAAATAGCAATGCGTGCAGGGTGGGCCATTGCCTTTAGCAATTGCGCCAGTCTGTTTTGCTCGGCGGTAAATATTTCTGTTTTAGTTAAGCCCATAATTGTATCGCAATATTACGATGTATAAAAGAAATATCCAAATTTTTTGGAAAAATAAATGGAAGGGCTACTATAATGAAGATCACAAAAATCAGTTGTCCGGTTAAGCAGCCACTAAAAGCATTTCCTATATTTGAAAATACATTTGAAAAAAAATGTCCCCCTTAGGCAGGTTCAATCGTTAAGGGGTAAAAATATCAAAATGAAAGAATTCGTATTAATTTTCAGACTAGACAATGCTGCTTCGGCGGTTAAACCGACACCGGAACAAATGCAGGAACGCATGAACTGGCTGGGCAGTATTGCCGCCCAAAACAAACTGGTAGACAAAGGAAATACCCTGTCTACTGGAAGTGCCAGAACAGTAAAGCCGGGTAACCTGGTTACCGATGGTCCTTATACCGAAATTAAGGAGTTTATCAGCGGCTACATTATCGTAAAAACAGAAGATATCGAAGAAGCTGTTGAAATGGCAAAAGCGAATCCAATTTTTAAAATTGGGGGCAGTATAGAAGTGCGGGAAGTTATTAAACGTGACTAATGCATAAAACCCAGCCAACTGTACATGAGCTTTTGCCTCAATTGTTCCGTTTGGAGTATGCTAAAATGACGGCGGTATTGTGCCGTCATTTTGGTTTGAAACATATTGAAATGGCAGAAGATCTGGTGAGCGAAACTTTTTTAAAAGCTGCAGAAAACTGGGGCTTAAACGGCATCCCAGAAAACCCTTCTGCATGGCTGTACACGGTAGCCAAAAACAAAACCAAAGACCAGCTAAAAAGGGCGCAGCTTTTTGAAACGAAAATAAAAGCAGCTGTACAAAACCAGGACTTTGAACCCGAAAGCAGTTTTGATTTCAGCAATCAAAACATTACAGATAGCCAGCTGGCTATGATATTTGCGGTTTGTAATCCCGAAAATCCGGTTGAAGCACAAATTTGTTTGGCTTTGCAGGTACTTTGTGGTTTTAGTGTAGAAGAAATTGCAGATGCCTTTTTAAGCAAAACTGAAACCATAAAAAAACGCCTGCTGCGGGCCAGGGCAAAACTACGCAAAGACAGGTTTCAGATGAGTGCTTTAACAGCGGAAAACATTTCTGCCCGCCTGGATGCAGTGCTGAGCACCTTGTACCTGCTGTTTAATGAAGGTTATTTTTCCAAGTCAAATAACCAGCTCATTAGAAAGGAACTTTGTGCAGAAGCCATCCGCTTAACGCTGTTGCTTACCGAAAGCCCTTTAACCAACAGCAGCAAAGCCAATGCTTTGCTGGCCCTGATGTGTTTTCAAAGCTCACGGCTCGAAGCCCGTGCCAATGAGGCCGGAGAGTCTGTTTTGTTTGAACAACAAGACAAAAATTTATGGAGTAAAGAGCTGATTGAAAAAGGAAATTATTACCTGGTCAATGCCTGTAGCGTAGAACAGGTGTCTAAGTACCATTTGGAAGCAGGTATTGCGTACTGGCATACCAGCCCTGCAAATGAGCAGCGCTGGGGACATATTTTACAACTTTATAACCAGCTGATCCTTATTGAATATTCCCCTGCCACGGCATTAAACAGGACATTTGCCTATGCGAAGGTCTATGGTTATGAACAGGGGATCCGGGAAACCGAACAACTGGGGCTGGAAAACTTTAAAGACTACCACGCCTTGCTGGGCTATTTATATACAGCCATTGATGTAGAAAAAGCCCTATCGCATTATCAGAAAGCCATTGCATTAACCAGGTCAAAAACTGAAAAGAAAACCCTGGCCAAAGAAGTAGAGCGGTTAAAAAAAGAATTTAAAATTCATTAAGCTTTATTGTTTTTCAATTCCAAAAAATACCATTCAAAGAATTTAAAAGTTTCTGCTCTTGGGTAAAACTGACCTCTTTCATCTCTGTTTTTTTCTAATGAGGCGGCATTTTTCATTGCAGTACTAATCAATTTCTCTTTATGTGTTCCATAAAGTCGGGCCGCTGTTAAGAATTTTTCTGATTTATTGTAACCGGGTATATAATTTTTTCTTCTAATCTCGCCACTCACCTCATTACAATTGCTGAAGTTTTTTCCAATATCTATAAAATGCAGTAAAAACCAAACTTCGAAACATGGATTATTTTCTAACACAGTTATTCCATTGTTTTCAGCCCTGATTTTATATTCCCTGTATTTATCTTGTTGATGATCCTGGATAATTTTATCCATGTCTATTAGCGCGTAAACCCTGGAATGGTTTTCAATAAGTTGCATTGCCCTGTCCAAAACACCACGGTAGCTGCCCAACTTTTTTGGAAAATCTGGCGCAAGTGTTAAGCTTTTTGGTCTGTCGGTCTGTTTGACATCTGAAAAATAAATACGTTCTGTTTCTCCATCTCCAACTAGTGCAACGGATTCTCTAACATTTATAAGCTTCCTTTCTCTTCCCATAAGTAATTTATTAATTGGAAAGGTAAGGGGAGCCCAGATTTGGTTTGGCACCAAGTCTTCCAGCCTTATAAGCATTAATCAGACTTGCATCCTTTCTTAATGTTGCTGTATCAAAGTCAGCTGCGGAATATAGATTGATGGTTCCGTCTTCATTTTTTTCACTGAACCAAAGCGCATCCCATCTGATAAAATCTGTATCGGCCATTAAAGAGAAATTATGTGTTGTAATTAACAATTGAGATCCATTTGAATTCATTAAAAACATTTGGAGAAAGTATTTCATTAAATCAGGGTGTAAGGAACCTTCCAGCTCGTCAATCCATTTAAATTGATTTCGATAGATCAAGTCATACAACTGTCCTCCCAGGCTAAAGTATTTTTGCGTGCCGTTGCTTTCTTTTTGCAAAGGAAGCAGGTATTGTTCACCTTGGCTGGTTTGATGTATAAAATCAATTTCAATTTCAGATGTTTTTGAGTTTCTGTTGTTAAAGTTGCCGTATACATTCATTAAATCCTTTTCTGAAAGAATATTTGAATTCAAGAGATTTTTAACCTGGTTTTGTAAACTTGGTACATTTATAGAAAGGATTTGATTGTCAGCCCTATTCATGAATTCGTTCATCCATGCCTTAAATTTTTTACTGGATTCTATTCTAAAGGCATTGGATATAATCGCATCGGTACCAAATTTTAAGTCCTCGGCAAAAGTATCGGTAGCCCATACCCTTAATTTTGAGAGTTCGGGAATGTCTACATTCGTTTTTGTAAAAGCGCCAAGTACAGTGTTATTATGAAGTGTATTACTTTCTAACAAATCCTTTTCTCTAACCGGCGCTTTAATGGTACTTCCAAATTGAATTTTGGTTAGAAGTTTTTCTGTATCTGTGTCTCTGGAAAAGAGTAAAGCGGGTTTAGCAGTTTTGTAAAAATTAAGTTTTTCCTGTAAAATAACCTGCTTATTAAATGTAAGGTCATAAACATACCTGATGCCGTTAAAGTAGAAGGAAAGCTCAAAAAATGAATTGTTTATTAAAGGATCTTTACAAAACAAGAAAGGATCAAAATCCAGTTCTTCTGATTTTGTGGTCAATGGCTCCGATAGTAGCTTTTTAATAAATGCAAAAGCATTGAGTATAGTGGTTTTTCCAGAAGCATTTGCCCCGTATATATAGGCGAGTTTTAATAGCCTTCTTCCATCAGGCATTTCAATTTCATAAGCATCTTTTTCAATGCCATCAGCAACTTCAAAGTTGATTTCTATTTCATCTTTGATTGGACCAAAATTCATTATTTTTAAATAATGTATCATTATTTTTATTTATTTCGTAGGTTATATTCAAATATAGCTATTATAATTTGTTTTTACTGCAATATGGTAAATCTTGTTTTTAACTGAATTTGCATGAAGTACCAGGGTCTAGAGAAAAGAAAACCCTGGCCAAAGAAGTAGAACGGTTAAAGCCTTAAAGTTTTTCTTCCTCTATCTCTCCCGGAAAAACCCTGCCGGCTATTAAAGACTCAATATCAGAATAAGGTGTTTGCTCAGGAAGCTCTAAGTTCTTCTTTTTCATCTCACCAAGAATATCCTCTTTAGAAGGACTGAATTCCTTGTCACCACCATCTATTGCTTCTGGCTTGATCACATCAATGTCCGGAACATTGACCCGCATCATTCTCATGGTCTGGTTGGGTTTGGGTATCCCCGATAATTCAGGGGTACTGGCAACATATTCCGAAACCTTTCTTTCTTTGGCAAAAGAGTGGAAAAAATCTTCCCCTCCGGAAATTTCGCCCTGAAAAGTTTTTCTCCCCATGCCTTCCACCTGTAAAGCAGTGGCCCTGGCCAGCGGGCGTGTAGCCGTCCGGATGTGTCTTTTTGCTTTCTCGAGTTCAGACAGTTTGATAAGAGATTTTACCTGGGGGGCCAAAAGGGAATGCATAGGATCATTACCACCCTGATAACGGAGCATGGTTGGGTCCATACCATGAGTTAATATATGCTTTGTTTCCTCAGGAGTTAGGTTCATGCCCCGGTATAAACTGACTTTTTTTCTCGACTGACGGAAAGCTTCCAGGGTTTTCCAGATGTCATCAGGTTCTTTTTCCTCGATCCGGAGTTGTTTTACAAAATCTACAAAATCGTTTACTCTTGTATCCTCATGGGCCAGTCCCATATCATGAACCAGCGGAGTATATTTTTCGCCAAGTACAGTTAATTTTTCGACGAGTTTGGCACCCCGCTCTTCCCCATATTTTAGTACCGCATAATCCAAAGGCGTCTGGCCTTCTTCGGTACTTCTGTCAGAGATAAATTTATACATTTCCGAGCGGTTGGCGCTGCCTTTCATTCCGTGCAGCATTTTTTCGTCCTTAACAACTTCTTTAAGCCGTTCTGTATTTTCAAACTGTTCGGCGTTAAGAGTTTTTTGGTTTAGGGCGAACGTTTTTTCTTCTGTGGTTTTCTGTGACTCTAAAATGCCACGCACATCCTTGTGCCAGTCGCCTTCTTTAGAAGTAAGGTCAAAGTGGTCGTCCTCATTAATGCCTAATTTCAGGGTGTAGCCACCTGCGGGCTGGCCCTGGGCTTTTAAATTTATATGCTCTTCACCCGCCTCTGTAGCATCGAAAACCATTCCGGTTTTGATCAGTTGGGCGCGGGTTTTGTTTTCTCCAATACTTACTGTAAATTTTTTCTGTTCACCAGTGTAGCGGTAGGAGCTGTCTGGCTGAAATACAGCCTGGATAACCTCACTGCTGTTTGCCATTTGTTGAAATTCCCTTATTCTAACCGCTTCGGGACGGTGGTCTTTAAATTGCAAAGCTTGTCTGTTACTGCCCGTTTTTTGGCTAACAGACGTTGCGGCAGCACTGCTTTTATGTTCCTGTGGCTTTTCAGTTTTTAAATACATGGTGTAATCAAGATACAGAATTTCCCGTATAAAAAATATTTTCAAAAGCACCGGTACTTTGCGCTATTTTAGTAATTTCAATATTAAAATACCACCGGACCAAAAAGCAACATGACTTCATTTAATTTAAAGGCTATTGCCCTTATCTTTTTTCTGCTGAGCCCTTGCCTGGCAGGCGCGCAGGAAAATTCTGCTAAAATCGATGAACTTTTAAGTGCCTATGCAAAACTCCACCAGTTTAACGGAACGGCACTGGTGAGTAAAAATGGCCAGGTGATTTATCAGAAATCGTTTGGGTATAAAAATGCAGCAACAAAAGAAGCCATTACCCGGAACAGTATTTTTCAAATCGGCTCGCTGACCAAAAACTTTACCGCTGCATTGATTTTAAAACTGGCCGAGCAGCATAAACTTTCTGTTGAAGATACCATTGGCAAATATTTGCCAGGTTTCCCCAGGGGAGGGGAAATTAAAATTGAGCATTTGCTGACCCATAGTTCGGGTTTGTATGAGATATTCAGAAGCCCTGCTTACCTGAAAGACCTTAACAGCAGGGAAAAGGTGAGTCCTGAAAAATTAATCTCCTATTTTAAAAACGAACCTTTGGATTTTCGTCCGGGAACGGCATTTTCCTATTGCAATTCGGGCTATGACCTTTTGGGTTTTATTATTGAGAAGGTTACGGGTTTAAGTTATGGAAAAGCAATGGAAAGCTATATTTTAAAACCCTTTAAAATGGACCATAGCGGGTTTGATTTTCAAAGCCTGTCTGATCCCGATAAAACCATTGGTTATTCCTATGTATCGGAGAGCAAACAGCGTTTAGCCCCATCCTGGAACCCTTATGCCACTTATTCCTCCGGTGCATTGTACAGTACCGTCGATGATTTAAAAAAGTGGTACCAGGTGTTGAGAAAAAACCAGTTTATTTCGGCCAAAAGCTTTGACGAAGCCACCAGGGACCACATCAGTGGTTATGGTTATGGCTGGTTTATAGATTCTCTGAAAGGAAAAAAAATTATTAACCATTCGGGCAATGTAGAAGGCGGTACCAGTTGTTTTATTATGGAGCCCGACAATAACATTTCCATTATACTTTTAAACAATCTCACCACCCGAAAACTGGAGCCTATAGGAAATGCAGTGCTGGCCATTTTGCTTGATGCCCCTTATAAGGTGCCACAGGCTAAAAAGCCTGTTGTGCTCGACGACGAGGCTTTAAATACTTATGTTGGAAAATATAACATATCGCCCACTTATCAGGTAAGCATTAGCCGGGTTAAAGATCAGTTGTATTTTCAGCTCAATGACCAAAAACCGGTGCCCATGTTTGCCGAAAAGAAAGACGTGTTTTTTTTAGATGACGACGATATGGAGATCAGGTTTAAAGAACTTTCGGGAAATAAAATGAACGAAATTAAAATAAGCCAGGGCGTGTCCAACAAAAGCGGTGAACGGTTGTAGGGCTTGAAAAAAATTGTGTATTTCGGGAGCTGTTGGTTATAATTCTAAGCTTTCGATTTCTTCAGCGGAAAGTTTGGTCACTTCTTTAATGAAAGCATTGTCCATACCTTTTTTCTTAAGTTCAAGTGCAATACCTAAAGCTTTTTTGTGAAATCCTTTTTTCTCACCTCTAATATAAATAGGGTCCTTTTCAATGTTGAAAAATTCGTTTACTGATACCATAATTTCATCTAATTGGTCTTCTAAGTTACGCAATTGAACGAGCACGTGCAATTGGTATATATGTTTGTCTTGTAAAAGTTCACCGGTAGTTTGGTTTTTAATGTCCATAACGATTTGTTTGAGAATTTGTTTTGGATCTTCTATTCCCGGATTGCCTAATATGGCTAATAGTTTTTGCTCTATTCTATCTGACAAATTTCATTGTTATTTAATCTTTTATTGTTTTTTAAGTACTTGTAATTCATTATATTAGGGGTATTAATTAACCTCTCAAATTTGAATTATGCTCAAAAAACTTAAAAAGGCTGTTCTCAAAGTCCAAAAATCAGACGAGGTCAGCCCCTCGGCGTACTTTTACCACAAGTACCCTTCAACCGGAGAAAAAAACAAAATTAAAATTGTTCAACCCTTAGCCGGAGCGCTGGAATTCCAGCTAAGTATACCCGATGATGAACTTTTGGCAGCAGTGAAAACCGCGTACAGCAATTTACTGCAACTGCCAGGGGTTTCCATTGGAGATATTGTGCTGCTGCTGGCCGTAGGCCCGGAGCTTTTGGCAGGCACCAAAGTTTGGCTGCAGGCCGGTATCGAATATTTTTCTATGAACCACGGACCCATACTCTGTCATGGAGAAGACCTGGGCGACCGGTTCCATGCAGTGTTTATCCGGCGCTTTCCTGCAAGGTGCGCTGCAGATACCCCTACAAGTTATTACGATGAATTTAAACTGATTTACTGATGAACAGAAAATTTGTTTTGAACTTACTTGCCGGTATGGCAGGTTTGTTCATTTGTTCCTGTGCGGCAAAACCCATACTGACCAATTTCCATGAAGGGGTTTACGGTTACGATTCTACAAAAATGGATGTGTTAGAGGTGACAGTAACACCAAGGCCCGTTATTGTACCCAAAGAAGACAAGCCAGTGCTGCGGACTTTTGTCGATTTTCCCGATTCGTTGAAACACTTGTATCTAAAAACCATGGCCGCCAGAACCAAAACTCCGGAAGAACTGGTTAAAGCATTACAAATTCCACTTGTCAAGGAAGAAAAAAAAGAGGCGGCAGCACGCCCGACTAAGTTTGACGAGTTTAAATTGGTTTTTGAATTTTCGAACACCAAAAAATATTACAACAGTAAACTGATGATGCATCCGGGAACAAGAATGGAACTTTTAAATACCACGTTAAGCATTGCCCCGGATTCCTATGCCTCCTTTTATTCTATAGATAAATTGCAAAATGAAATTGAGCAGGCCGATTTTGGGGCCCTGAGCAGAATGCAAAACGTTAAATACGATTTAAAGTTAACCGGCGAAGGCAGCTTGGGCAGCGGGACCACGCAAAAAACGGTAAACGGATCTTCCAATTCCAACAGCAGGAAAAACGACTATACGGGTACCGCATATAATGGCAGTGATAAAGAGACCGGAAAAAACAATGCCGTAAACAGTTTCGAAAATGGAAGCACCAGCAACAGGGAAACCAATACCACAGCTGATGCCAAAGCAACGGCAAAGGCCGAGGCGGCTTATGCAAATGAGCAGGTCATAAACGAAGCCAGGGCCGTTAAACTGGAAAGAATGCGGCTTGGTTTTGCAATGAAGGAAAAATCTTTAAGCATCACCCAGGGGGCCCTTCCAGGCGGGGACATTAGTTTAAACGTATTTGTAACGGCAGTTTTGCAATTTAAAAACCCAAAGGATGCCCATCTGGTCGATACACAGGACGTTTATTATTTTGAAAACCTTTTTGACGCAGACAATCAGGCAACCCCGGCAAAAGACCTGAGTTTTAGCAAACGAAGGGTAACCTATGTGAATTGTAAAAATGCAACAGACATCAATTTAAGCAGCAGTTATGAAGGCTCGGTTAGAATGGTTGGCAATGAAAAGGGAAAAAGCGGAAACAACATGCTCGAATACGACGACCATGTTACCTACCGGAAGCTCATTAAAGGAGTGCCTCAGGAACTTAAAATTGATGCCCAAAGATTTTGTAAAAATACCTATAGGGTGGTGGCCAATATAGACGAAGGCAAAGAAGACTATGTGCTGCGCATTAGCGCACCGCTGGACATGAAGGTCACCCTGTTCACAGACGACGAACCCGAGCTGTTTTTACAGTGGTTGCGCAACGTGATCAGCCAGCCTAAAGTTGCAGCATTGACATCAAAAAAAATCAGGTTGTATTTTTACAGTGCCAGCTCGAAAAAAAGTATCCTGGTGGTGGGCAGTGAAGTGGCTAAAAGCTTAAAAGATTTAGATCGTTTAAGCAACATCCGTTTGGAAGAAGTACTGCCACCGGTGGCACCAGTGGTGGATAAATCTTAAAGTTAAATTTTTTTCCAATACCACCGGTACTTTTGCCCTGGTCAAACGTTCTTCCTAGTATAAGCCAAATACTATGAACCACCACCAGGTGATCCGATTACTTGAAAAATACAACAGCGGTTTATGCAGTTCAGCAGAACAACAACGCATAGAACAATGGCTGGATAAGCAGCAGCTGCCAGAAAACCCCTGGGCAGGCTTTGACCAGGCTACCCGCCGGCAAAGCCTGTTAAAGGTGCGCAGCAGGCTAAAGCACAGCATTGGCCAAAAGAAAAAACATCAGCTTTGGAAAAGCCTGCTGCAAAGTGCCGCCATTTTGGTGCTGCTTGCCGGGGCTGTGTTTTTTTACCATAAAGCTAAGCACAATGCACCGGACCCCTTAAAACAAAACCTGGCGCAAAACGATGTAAAGCCCGGTGGCAACAAAGCCTACCTGACCCTGTCTAATGGCAAGCGCATTGCCCTAAGCGATGCCGCCAACGGACAGCTGGCCACAGAATCCGGGGCGCAGATTACCAAAACAAAGCAGGGTGAAATTACATACACGGACCTGCAACCTGCAAAACCAGGCGCCCGGCAGTACAACACCATAGAAACCCCTAAAGGAGGCACCTATCAGCTGCGTTTGCCCGATGGGACCAAAGTGTGGCTCAACGCCGCTTCAATGCTGCGGTATCCGGTTTCATTTGCCGCGAGTGCAAACCGTGTGGTAGAATTGAGCGGCGAAGCCTACTTTGAAGTGGCTAAGGATAAACAGCACCCCTTTAAAGTGAATTCTGCAGGGCAACAGGTAGAAGTGCTGGGCACACACTTTAACATCAATACCTACCCGGACAACAAAAGCCCCAAAACCACTTTGCTCGAAGGCGCCGTAAAAGTTAAAGCCTTTGGCGGGCAGAAAGTATTGCAGCCCGGAGAAGAGGCCAGCTTGTACAGCGGCAACATCCATATTGAAAAAGCCGACCTGCAGCAGGCCCTGGACTGGAAAAACGGTGACTTTATGTTTCGAAAAGAAAGCCTGTTGCACCTGATGCAAAGGGTGGCCCGCTGGTACGACATTGATGTGGTGTATGCAAAAGACCTCGATACCGGCCAAACCTTTAGCGGTCAGGTGTCCAGAACAAAAAACCTAAGCGAAGTACTTAAAAGCCTGGCCTTAAGCGGACAACTCAAATACCAGGTTCAAGGGCGTACCGTAACCCTGTACCTTTAACAGCCGGTTAAAGCATTGTATAAAATAAACCAAACACAAAAACGAACATGAAAGCAGCACATCCGCAGTAAAGGAAACCAAGCCCTATGGATGAGCCAAAAAAACCGGATAGTGTTCGTAGCACCATCCGGAAAGATTTTGGGTCACACCCTCCCGGGGTAAGGGAGAAAATCAATTTGACAAGACTTTATGTATAAACCCAACACAGACAAAAGTATGAATTTAAATGCTTTTAACCTAGGTGTGCCCAGTCTGCGCATACCTCCAACATTACTATTGATGATGCGATTAACCATCCTGATGCTCTGCGCAGGTATTTTACAGGTGAGTGCCCGTACTTACGGGCAAAAAATCACTTTAACACAACGCAATGCCCCGCTGGTGGCTGTACTTAAAGAACTCCGGAAACAAAGTGGCTACGATTTTTTGTACAGCGACAAAATTATGGAGCAGGCCAAACCCGTTAGCCTGGATGTTAAAAATGCCGGGCTGGAAGAAGTGCTGGAACGCTGTTTTGAAAACCAGCCTTTAAGCTATAACATCGAAAACAAAATTGTAACCATTAAAGCGAAAACGCCTTCCTTTCTGGAAAAGCTGGCTGCTGCCTGGCGCAATGCCGATGTGCATTGCCGTGTGGAAGATGAAAAAGGGGAGCCCTTGGCTGGGGCGTCGGTAAGGGTAAAGGGAACCAACAAAGCCGTAGTGACCGACGATAAAGGCGAGTTTACCATAAAGCAGCTGGAAGAAAATACGGTGCTGGTCATTTCGTACCTGGGCTATAAAACAAAGGAGATTTTAGCAAAGGAAGTTTCGGGCTCTTCGGCCATACAGCTGGAACCAGCGGCAGGAGAGCTTAAAGAAGTAGGGATTATCAGTACCGGTTACCAGAACCTAAATAAAGAAAGGGCCACGGGGAGTTTTGTACAGGTCGATAACCAGCTGCTCAACCGCGACCTGGGCAGCAACGTACTGGCCCGGCTGGATGGGATCACCAGCGGGGTGATTTTTAACAAAGCGGCCAACCGGGTAGGAAACGACCCGACCATAAGCATACGGGGCCGGAGCACCATTTTTGCAAACACCAACCCGCTTATTGTACTGGACAATTTCCCTTATGAGGGAGATGTAAACAACATTAACCCCAGCGACATCGAATCGGTAACGATATTAAAAGATGCCGCTGCGGCATCCATTTGGGGCGTACGGGCCGGTAACGGGGTCATCGTACTGAGCTCAAAAAAAGGGAAATACAACAGTGCCCCATCGGTTGCCTTTCGTTCGGTATACAGCATCAATGAAAAGGAAAACCTGTTTGCTGTACCACAACTCAGCTCGGCACAGTTTATCGAAGTGCAAAGGTTTTTCTTTGAAAAGGGCTATTATGATAGAGAGTTAAGCGCTTTTCCTTATAATCCACAATCGCAGGCAGTCGACCTGCTGGAGCAGCAACGCAAAGGTTTAATTAGTATGGCCGAGTTAAACAATCGTTTGGAAGCTTTAGGGAAAATTGATACCCGCACCGATTATATTAAATATTTTTTACGGCCGGCCCAATTGCAACAATATGCTTTAAGCATTAGCGGGGGTGGGCCGCATAACCAGTATTACTTTTCAGCAGGCTACGACCAGAACCTGGGCAGTAAAGTGTCAGACGATAACAACCGCTTAACTGTCAATGCCCGCAATACCTATAATTTATTTAAAGACCGCTTGGAGCTCAGTACCGGCTTATTGTTTGTTAAAACCCGGTCCCGGTCTAATGCCAATTCTTATGGCATTGAATATCCTTATGAGCAATTGACCGATGCTTCGGGCAATGCTTTGGCGGTAACCAGAGATTATAGTCAACCAGCTAAAGATGCTTATTTGGGCAAAGGTTTACTGGACTGGAACTATTACCCCCTAAATGAAAGGTTTAACCAGGGCAATGTAAACAAAAACACAGAATACACTTTAAACCTGGGGCTTAACTATAAAATTTTACCCAAACTGCTGGACATACAAGCCACCTACCAATACCAGCAAGGCAATAGTGAAGGGGTGAGTACGAATGCATTAAATGACTATTCGACAAGGAAACAGATCAACGGTTTTAGCCAGATTGATCCTGTAACAGGCGTAGTGTACCGCCCCCTTCCTTTAGGTGATATTGTAAGCACCAATACAGGAACTTACAGCGTTCAAAACGGCAGGTTGCAACTCAACTACCATCAGGTTTTTGGAACAGCACATGAAATCACGGCATTAGCAGGAACAGAAATTAGGGATTATAATACTTTTGCCAGTTCAGGAGGTTTTTATGGTTATAATGGAAGCACAGCCACAGATCAACAGGTAGACTATTTTAAATACTATCCACTGTTGATTGAAGGATATAATTCCATAATTGACAGGCTTGGAGGAAGCCAATCCGGGACAACAGACCGCTATATTTCTTATTATGCCAATGCAGCCTACATTTACCAATCTAAATACATTTTGTCTGCCAGTATCCGAAAAGATGAATCCAATTTGTTTGGGGTTAATGCCAATCAAAAAGGAGTGCCATTATATTCGATGGGCCTGGCATGGGAACTAAATAAAGAGAAATTTTACCATTTGGCAGCCTTGCCCAATTTAAAATTAAGGCTCACTTATGGTTACAACGGGAATCTGGACAAAAGACTTTCTGCTTATGTCACTTCTAGTCAAGAAATTTATCCGAATCAATTCAGTGAACTTTATCAAAAAATTGAAAACCCACCAAACCCCAATTTAAGCTGGGAAAAGATACGGAACATTAACGTAGCTGTAGATTTTGCTTTAAAAAATCAGGTGCTAAGTGGTAGCATAGAGTTTTATTCAAAAAAAGGGACAAACTTAATAGGGGATAGCCCTATGGCTCAACAGTCCGGTATTACAACATTTAGAGGGAATACGGCTGATGTGTTGACTAAAGGTTTGGAACTTACCTTAAATAGCATAAATCTAAAAGGGAGTGTAAGTTGGAGGACTAATTTTCTGTTCAACTATGTGAAAGATAAAATTACGGGTTATAAAATACAAGGAGCAATTAACGACTATTATGTAGGCAATGATATCCCTATTATCGGCAAACCTTACGCTGCACTTTTTGCCTACCGTTGGGCAGGGCTAGATAACCAGGGCAACCCACAAGGCTATTTAGACGGTCACGTCAGTAAAGATTATAAAGCCATGGAACTCACTGCCCGAGCAGATCAACTGGTATATAAAGGTTCGGCCAGTCCAACCATTTTTGGAAGCTTACGTAATGATTTTTTTTATAAAGGCTTTGGGTTTTCGGTGAATGTCATTTATAAAATGGGTTATTATTTCAGGCGACCATCTTATGTAAGTCGTAGTCCGGTTTATGCAAGCACCACAGATTACGAGAAACGTTGGCAAAAACCGGGTGATGAAAATTATACCAATGTGCCTTCTGTCATTTATCCTTCAGACGGTTTGAGAAGTAGCTTTTTTGAGAGATCAGAAGTCCTCGTAGAAAAAGGCGATCACATCCGCCTGCATGACCTGCAATTCAATTATACGTTTAGTCACATCGCTAAATCCATTTTGAACCACTTTAAATTATCCTTTACAGCCAGCAACCTGGGGGCTATTTTGTGGCGGGCCAATAAATTGGGATTGGATCCAGACAATGTAGGAAAGAACCGTTTTTATGCTCCTGTACCTAGGGTTTATGCCATAGGCGCAACAGTTACTTTATAAAATATCAATCCCATACAAATGAAACTAAAAAATACCTTACTAATCCTTTTAATGCTATTTGCACTGCAAGGCTGTAAAAAGGCTGAATTTTTAGATAAAAAACCAAATACAAAATTGGTGGTGCCCGAAACTTTAGCCGATATGAAGGCCATTTTGGATAATTTGGATGTTATGAACGGCTGTAGTCCAGGCCTCCCGGTTTTATCAGCCGATGAATACTTTTATCCAGCACTTTCCGATTGGAATTCGGCTTCAACCGCTACAGAAAGAAATGCCTATATCTGGGCAAAAGACATTTATGTGGGAACGCAAATCATCGGCGATTGGAACAAGCCTTACGGGGCTATATTTTATGCCAATGTGGTTTTAGACCAATGGAATAAACTACCGACTGATCAAAAGAATAGTCCTACTGGACAATTTGTAAAAGGATTTGCACTTTTTCATAGGGCCTATAATTCTTATGAGTTATTACAAACCTTCTCGGTAGCGTATGATCCTGCAACAGCAGGTTCAGATCTGGGCATTCCATTACGGTTATCTTCAGACATCAATGATCGCCAACCCCGCGCTTCTGTTCAACAAAGTTACCAGCAGGTAATTTTGGACCTAGAAAACGCAGAAGCTTTGCTTGCAGGTACTCCTTTTCCAGAGAAGAATAGAAACCGTCCTTGCTCTGCAAGCTTAAATGCTTTAGAGGCCAGGGTATATTTAAGTATGCGAAATTATCCAAAAGCACAAGACGCCGCCAAAAAATCTCTGGCTTTATACAATAAACTGGTGGATTACAACTCTCTGGATCAAAATAGTGATTTTCCTTTTGGCTTTGATTACCTAAATATTTTTCTAGAGGTATTATGCTTAAAGTCATCCAGTATTTATAATAATACGGTTATGGGGTTTAATGCTGGGCTTCCAACTGAACAGTCCTTAATTGATCTGTACGAATCAAATGATTTACGTAGAACCATTTTTTTTAGTGTGTATCAGGGAAATTTTTACCTGAAAGCTGGATATGTGTTTAATGGATTTTTTTTTACTGGTCTTGCAGTAGATGAAGTCTACCTAATCAATGCAGAGTGTTTAGCCCGAAAGGGTGATCTGGATAATGCTCTAAAGTTTTTAAACCAGCTATTGGAAAAACGTTACGTAACAGGTAAGTATGTGGCTTTTCAATCTACTTCTAAGCAGGAAGTAATAGACAAGATCCTTTTGGAACGCAGAAAAGAACTGGTTTGGAGAGGGCTCAGGTGGTCTGACATCAAACGCCTCAATAAGGAAGGTTCGAACATTACTTTAACCCGTAACCTTGGCGGCCAAACTTATACTTTACCGCCTAATGATCCTCGCTATGCTTTACCTATCCCTGATGATGAAATCGCTTTAAGCGGTATTCAGCAAAACCCACGCTAAAGAACTTAAATATTAACTCAAATAAATCAGTACTAATCAACAAAAATATACTATGAGACAAATTATATGGTTATTCCCGGTATTTCTTCTGTTCTACACAGTCAAACTGAAAGCCCAGAAAGCTATTGGCACTTTTATCCTGCACGGAGAAATTGACCCCAAACTAAAAGTAGACTCGGTATACATTGCCTTTAACAATTATTATTCAGACTACTTATATCAATCTGCTTATATGCAACAGATATACTGTAAAGTGAAAAATGGAAAATTTGAATTGAAACTCGATAATGTAGATGAGGTTGGGTATATGCGAATGTTTGCCTATGGCGATAAAATATACGAAGGTAGGGATCTTTTTTTGGTAGAAGCGGGTGATGAAATATGGCTAAAGGCAGATGGAAAATACCTTGCATTTAGTGGTAAAGGTGCTGAGAAATACAATTACATTGTACAGGCTGAAAACAAAATAACTGCTTTTCGAAAAGAACACCCAATACCAAAATTTACTTCAAAAATAGAAAGACTGCGTTTTTCCCGTAAGCTAGGAGCAGAAGAAACGAAGGAACGACAAATGATGTTGGAACAATGCAAGGGAAAACTGACTGAAAAGAGTTATGCTTTACTGGAATTTGACAATATAAGCCGGCCAATTTATTCAGATATTGATCAGTTGTTTGGAGTAAATGGCTATGATCCTGCTCCATATAAAGACCATTACAAGGAAATTTTAGCTTATTACGATTTGGACGCGCCCTCGGAATTTATTGCAGAGCGGTCCCAGTATTATGCAGACCTGCTTTATAGAAAAGAACTGATGGAGGTGCTGAATGAAGATCCTGATTACGATTTGAAGAAGAGCTATAACATCGATTACGGGAAATTAGTAAATAACATTTTAAAAGGATATTCCGGTCCTTTAAGAGATAAAATTTTTGCCATTAGCAGAAGGTTGGGTGGCCAAACCAAAAGCTATGATCAGTCTTTAAAACAAGTTTTAAACATAATGGACACCAAAAGGTATAAAGGCGTTTTAACAGCAGAATGGAATGCTTTTGGGAAAGGAAAAGATGCCTTTGATTTTCATTTAAAAGATACTACCGGTAAAATGATTAGCCTGAAGGATTTAAGGGGAAAGGTAATTGTCGCTGAATTGTACTTTACAGGTTGCCATTGGTGTATTGTTCAAAACGATGCAATGAAACCTGTGGTCAAGGAGTTTAAAAACAACCCCAATGTGGTTTTTTTATCTGTGAACCTCGATAAAACGATGAAATCATTTCGGGAGGCTGTCAAAGGAGGCAAATACACCCATCCGGAATCCATCAATGTATATACCAATGGCAAAGGGGAAGATCATGAGCTCATGAAACATTATGGTTTTTCAGGAGCACCTTATGTTATATTAATTGATAAAAATGGAAAGATGCTGGATGGCCATCCGATTGTACCCTGGGTAGGAGATGAAAATGGTATCAATCAGGAGCGTCAGGATATTTTTGTGAAAAGTATCAAAGACTACCTGGCGGCCAACCCCTCCACCACACCAGCTCCTATAAAAATGTCCAAAAACTAATACGCTCCATATTAGGTTAAGTATTCCGGGGCCTGTGGCCACAGGCCCGGTTTACCCCTGTAGCGTTTTCAAAACAATAAAAATTGTAAAACTTAAACCCAGCAAACCATGCACAAGAACCTTAAAAACAGCCTGAACCATTTTGGCTGGCTGCTCTATGTATCGGGCAGTACCAGCATTCCCTTTCTCAAAGACCCTGCACCCGACATAGAACGGGCCTACAAAACCTTTACCGACCAAATGTTTGCCGACATTTTAAACGATCCGCAAAAGGCCCGTAAAAACTGGTTCCCTTTAAAAAGGGAACTGATTAACCTGCTCGACCAGGCTACTGAGGTGATCTGTGCCTTTAAAGATGACGACCCCAGGCGCTGCAATGCGGCCGTAAGCATTTACAACAAGCTGTGTATGATCATCGACTTTTTAGACGATTTTCAGGAGCAGCCCGCCTAGATTTTTTTGTCACCCGGGACATCAAAATTTTTATAATCCATACTTTATTTTGTATAACACTAAACCCTTAATCATTTCTCTTTATGAATTTTACCAGTAAAGATCTGGAAAACTATTTCTGGACATCCGGGAACCACATTACCACCACCAGCGGTGTAGAAATTGTCCTTCATGCCAGCGCCCTGGTTGAACTTTCTGTTTTACTGCGCAACGAGCTGGACTATCCCGAGCGTTATCAGGTAAGTGCTTCTTTTTACTCTTTAAGCGCTTTTATGGCCTTTTTTGCTTTTGAAAATTACCAGTCCATTGAGCAGATTTCCGTGCAGGACCTGCTCGCTTTGTACAGGCTGGGTTATGCGCATTTGGAAAGGGTGTAGGGAGGCGTTTTTAGCTTGGTTTGCATTAACCTTTATTAACGTTTTTGCAAGCTTGGTTTAGGTTTAAGTGGCTGTTTATCTGGTATTTTTGTTCAAACAGAGCCAATGAAATTTAAATAGAGAAGAAATGAAAATATATGTATAAAAACCAAAAACTACTACTTACTGCATTACTTGCAGGAATAGGTCTGCCGGCGCTTACCACTGCGCAGGTTACAAAAAACAGTCCGCCAAAAAAGCAGGCGAGTGTTCAGACGGTAAAGGCGCAACAAGTCCTTCCGCTTGACCCTACGGTCAGGGTAGGTAAATTACCCAATGGCTTTACTTATTATATCCGTCAAAATAAAGAACCGAAAAATAGAGTGGTCATGTACCTGGCCAATAAGATAGGCTCTATTTTGGAAACAGACCAGCAGCAGGGACTTGCCCATTTTATGGAACACATGAGTTTTAACGGAACAAAACACTTTCCTAAAAGCGAACTGATCAATTATCTTCAAAAATCGGGGGTACGATTTGGTGCCGACCTGAATGCTTATACAGGCTTTGATGAAACCGTTTACCAGTTGCCCTTACCAAGTGACAATCCGGAAATACTAAAGAATGGCTTACAGATTATGCGCGACTGGGCACAGGACGTCACGCTTGATCCGGTGGAAATTGACAAAGAGCGTGGTGTGATCCTGGAAGAAAAACGCTTGGACAAGGGGGCTTCTGAACGGATGGATAAACAAACTTTTCCTATCCTGCTGAATCAATCGAGGTATGCATCGCGTTTACCCATTGGAACCGAAGAGGTTTTGTTGAATTTTAAACCCGAAGAGATCCGCTCTTATTACAGGGATTGGTACCGGCCAAACCTGCAGGCACTGATTGTTGTGGGAGATATAGACGTTAACAAAATGGAGCAAAGTATTAAAGCGAAGTTTTCAGACTTGAAAAACCCGGTCCGGGAAAAACCAAGAACAAAATACCGCGTTCCTTTAACGGGTAAAAACCAGTTTGTGGTGGTTACTGATAAGGAAATGCCTTCGACTGTTGCGCAGGTGGTTATTAAACATACAGCACCCGAACTGAAAACAGAAAGTGACTACCGCAGCTCGCTGATCCGTGGGTTGTTTAATCAAATGTTAAGCCATCGTTATAAAGAATTGTCCAGGCAAGCAGATCCTCCATTTTTGGAGGGTGGTGCCGGTATAGAAGACCTTTTGGGCGGGCTGGATAATTATACGGTCACCGTGTCGGCCAAGCCTGGTGAACTGGAAAAGGGCTTTAAGGCCGTTTGGCGGGAAAGCCGCCGGCTACAGCTTTTTGGTTTTACCCAAACAGAGTTGGATAGGGCCAAACAAAACTACCTGAGCCGCATGGATGCTGCTGTTAAAGAAAAGGATAAAACAGCTTCCCAAGCTTATGTGGAAGCGTATCTGCAGCATTTTCTGAAGCAAATTGCAGTTCCTGGTCTGGTAAAGGACAACGAACTGGTCCATAAATTTATTCCCGGCATTACGCTGGCCGAATTGAACGGCGTAAGCAAAGAATACATACAGGACACCAACAGGGATATTGTGATTATGGCCCCCGATAAAGACAAAGCCACAATGCCTGCTGAAGCCAAAGTACTTGGCTGGATCGATGCTGTAAATGCAGAAAAACTGGAAGCTTATAAAGACAATGTAAACACTTTACCTTTGTTGGTCAACCAGCCTGTAACCGGAAAAATTGCGACAGAAGAAAAGGATGTTCAACTTGGAATAACCAGGTTAACCTTAAGCAATGGGGTTAAGGTCATTTTAAAGAAAACAGATTTTAAAAACAACCAGATATTGTTTAGGGCATTTTCTAATGGGGGTACTTCTCTGTACAGTGATGCTGATTTTCAAAGTGCATCTAAAGCAGCCGGTCTGGTGGCCGCAGGTGGACTGGGTAATTATACAGCCACCCAACTGGATAAATTTTTGTCTGGTAAACAACTGAAAGTAAAGCCATATATAAGCGAACGCAGCCAGGGTTTTAGCGGCAGTTCGACACCCGGGGATTTGGAAACAGCTCTTCAATTGGTATATGGTTATGTAACTGAGCCCCGTAAAGATCCGGAAATTTTTAAAGGGATTATAGCCAATGCAAAAGACGAGCTGGCCAACAGGTCAGATGATCCGGAAAAAGTTTTTGGGGATACGGTAAATGCGGTATTGAGTAATTACAATGTTCGTCGTACCGGACCAAGCCTGGAAAAAATTAGTCAGATTAGTCTTGACAGGGCCTTTGAAATTTATAAAGAACGTTTTTCCAATGCGGCAGACCTTACTTTTACCTTTGTGGGCAGTATAGATGAAGCGCAAATAAAACCTTTGCTGGAAAAATACCTGGGTTCACTTCCTTCGACCGGAAAAAAAGAAGAGGCAAAAAACCTGGGTATCGGTATTCCTGAGGGGGTAATTTCTAAAACTGTACATAAGGGATCGGAGCCGAAAGCCACGGTTTACCTGATATTTTCGGGGTCATTTGATTACAGTTATGAAAACGACCTGAAATTAGAGGCCATAAAGGAAGCGCTGGAAATCAGGATGACCGAACGACTGCGGGAAGAAGAAGGTGGTGTATACACACCAGGGGTAGATGTGGGGACTTCCAAGTTTCCTGAAGAAAAATTTAGTCTGGTTGTTTCTTTTGGTTGTGCACCTGCCAACGTTGAACGCCTGATTGCTTCGGCTGTGGATGAGGTGAATAAACTGAAAAAAGAGGGGCCTTTGCTGGAAAATGTCAATAAATTTAAAGCTGAAGATGTAAGGAGACGGGAAACAGAATTAAAGACAAATGTTTTTTGGCTGAATTACTTAAATGAGCAGTTGTTAATCAATGAGCCATTGAACAAGCTGTTTGATTACGATGCTACAATGAATAAAATTAGCGTTTCGAGCTTAAAGGAAATTGCAGCCAAATACCTGACCGGAAAAAATTACATCAGACTGGTTTTATTGCCTGAGACTAAATAACAGGCTATTTATTAGCTTATATTTCATGTGTGATATTTCATTCATATGAGGTGTTCATAGCCTAATATGAATGAAATATCATTCTAGTTAATAACCCTCCATCATTTTCAGGCGGGTTTTTGTTTTTGAAGGAAGCCCGGTAATGCTTTTCTAGTTTATGTAAATATACTTTAAGTTTACTTTGTTTTTCTGTGTTGAATAATTGTTTTCTAATTATATAGATTTAAGTAAATTTGTAAAGAAAGAGGCTGAACTTGAAACAGGTCTTGACATCTGGCTGTATTCATTGAAGCATCTGAGCGAACAGGATGATATACCGGCTCACCTGAAACAAACTATATTTGAAAAGCTATATGATGTAGCGAATTATTTTAATATGCCAAAAGAGGAACAGGACATGTATAACGAAAGTTTAAAAAGGAAATGGGACCAGGAGGCGGTGCTGGCCAGGAAACTGGAGGCGGGTTTGGAGCAGGGTCGAGAGGAAGGGATGAAAGAAGGTAGGGAAGAAGGACGCGAGGAAGGGATTCAGGAGGGTAAGTTAGAAGTAGCTCTTGAAATGAAAAAGAATGGAGTGCCATTACAGGACATTGCTAAATATACCGGGCTTTCTTTACCCGAGCTGGAAAAGCTATCTTAATACCGTTGCAATTTAAAGGATTGGCCTAATCCGGATGTTGGCTCCCGTAACTTAAAAATAAACTGAGCGCTTGCCATGAATCATAAAGAAAAACAAGCTGCACTTGAAAAGTATAAGGCTATTGCAATTGCAACATTGGACTACTTAATTAAAAATTATACGGGAAAATTGGTTTTTGATCAATATGATCCTCATGTAATGGTTTATTCCACGCAAAAAGAGCAGGTGGAGCGATATTTTAAGCAACGCAAATTAGACCAGCTTAAACGCCACAGTACAAATTTTCAGAGGATCCTTTTGCATAACCTGGATGTAAAGTTCAAAGACTTTATTAAAGAACAGACGGGGTATGAAATAGATATATTTAAGGACTTGCAAGACAGGATAGAGGCCATTGTTGCCAGCAAGGAGATCACTAAGGATCGGGAATTGTATGATGTTCGCCTGATGAGTGACATATATGAAAAGACCAACGGTGACCAAAAGAAGCTGGCCGTTTTACAAAATTTAGTTGTGGCTTTTACTGATAAAATTCCTGTTGAAAGAAGTTCCAAAGTGATCTCCGAACAAAAGTATAAGGAAATGAGGCGTAGATCTGGCTTTCTTTTAGATCTGGCCTCACCGGATAAAAAAAACAGACTGGAACTTTATACAAATGGGAAGGATGGCTGTGCCCAGACCTCTGTTAATGTTTATTTGAAGGATGGTAATGGTGGAGCTGTTTATACTGCAAAGGGACAAAGTTTACCCATTAAAACGTATTGGAAAGATAACCGCACGGTGGTGATAGAAACGAAAAAAACTTATGAAGTAACCACACGTTATGAAAAGCTAAGTTCGTTAAAAAATGTTATTCGTATTGAGTATACAGAGGACTGATTGTCGTTCGGTAAATGATTAAGAAATTGTGCAATGACCATAAGTCATTGCACAATTTCAGCAGTTTATCTGTTTTTTTTGGTCATACTATCGGGTTTCATCATTTGCTGTTCCCAGACCAATTTGCCTGTTTTATCAAAGTATTTAACGCCTGTAAAGTTCTCTTTGCTTTTAAAAAACTGAGTATCTGGTTTGGCCATTCCAATCATCAGTTCTCCATGTTTACCTTTAATAAAAAGCCCTTTGGTGTTGTTGTCACCAGCCATTAGGTGCACTGCTTCGCCTTCAGAGTCGTCAAGTCCTACGACTGCTCTGGCTTTGCCATCCGCTGAAGAATTTACCCCGGCGCCCCCCAGTTCAAGCCCCATGCTGTCATTCCAGGATATGCCCGAAAACTCGAAGATGCGATGGCCCACGTTAGGATCGGATAGCTTTTCACCAAACTGTACCCGGTCAAAGCCATTTTCGTTCATCACCACAACGCCTACCGCACTGTGAACATAATTGCGATACCACTTCATATACTGGTCGGGATTCTTTTTATACATTTTGGCCGACCAGTATTTGCGGACTAAAGCGGTATCGGTTCGTACCCTGTCTTTAGAAAATGGAATTGGAGCCCCGATTAGAATGCGGTCTTTACCCAGGCTGTCTTCAATTACTATACCTTTTGCCCTGATGATGTCAAATTTATCTTCTTTTTTAAAAGAAAGGCCTGCTATGCCTATAAAAGCAAAGCCTAAACAGGTTATAAATGCAAACTTGAGTTTGCGGTGTTTTTGTTCCAGTTGTTGCAGCCGGATAAGTAACTCTTTTTCCATTGTCTTGGTTTTAGTTTAAACATGGGACAAGGCGGTGTTGAAGAAGTTGCATTTAAAGGGTTAAAATACTTGGAAACCAGTAGGTTTTGTTGGTTTAATCTATGCGGTAACGCAGGGAAACCAGTCCGGTTTCATAAGTTTTACTTTCCAGCAGGGTCAGTGCGGTACGGTTATCATTGTTGTGAAATAAGGGCTTTCCGCTACCCAGCAGCACTGGATGTACAGACATCCACAATTCATCCACCAGGCCGGCTTTCATTAAGGCTTCTGTAAGTGATGCCCCGCCAAACAACCAGATGTCTTTGCCGGGCTGCTCTTTTATGTTTTTCGCCTGTGCAATACTGTCACCGGATATCAGTTTAGCGCCTTCCTTTACCGATTTTAAGGTATTGGAAAATACATATTCGGTTACTGCAGGCATGCCGGGAATCATGCCGTCATTGGGGTTCTGGGCATGCTTCAGTGCTATTTCGTAGCTTTTTCGGCCAATAAAAATAGCGTCTATGCGATTGAAAAATTCATTGAGGCCATAATCCTGATCGGTAAAGCACCAATCGTACTCGCCATTTGGTCCTTCAATATATCCATCCAGGGTTACGGCCAGTCCCAGTATTAATTTTCGCATAATAGGTATAGGTTAAAATTTTAAACGAATATACAATTGTTACCAAAAAAGATACAAAGGTTATTGCAGTCAGAATGGATGTCTTTAGCAAAAAAACTATCTTTACCCTAGTCAAACTAAAACCAAATATGGGTAGCAAAGAGCGGATTGAGCGTTTAAAAGCTAAGGTCTATCAGGATATTCTTGATGCGGCAATGACCATCATTAAGCAGGAGGGCTACGATGCACTGAGCATCCGGAAAATTGCCGATAAAATAGAATACAGCACAGCCATTATATATTCTTATTTTTTAAATAAAGAAGCCGTTTTAATTGAACTCTCCAGGGAAGGTTTTTCCATGCTAATGGATTGTATGAAACAAAAGCTTGCCACAGTAACCGAGCCGCACGACAGAATGGAAGCCATGCTAATGGCCTATCTTCTTTTTGCAACCAAAGAGAATGAATTGTATCAGCTGATGTACCAGGTTGGTACGGGGGTGGCCGACGTTGGCGAGGCTTTCCCTGCCCTGGCTACATTTATGGGCCTGTTTAGGGAAGAAATGCAGGGCCTGGTTAAAGGAAAGCCATTTACCGAAGAAACCTTCAGGTGCAATTACCTCGTTTGTATTTCTTTTGTTCACGGGCTGGTGGCGTTGAACCGCTATTATAAAAATATTGATCCTGCCATGAACGATATGGTGTTAAAAAGGGCCATTGGCGGGATTATCCATACCATTGAACTTTCCTGAGCTTTGGGTTTACCTGCTCGTTGTCGTCACCTTTTGGAAATCACTTGGCCGCATATTGACCAGTTGCTGAAAAGTATTGCTAAAGGCTGCAATACTGGAATAACCAACCTGGTAGGCCACTTCACTTATATTTTTTTCTGTACCCATTAACAGCTCCATGGCTTTGATCATACGGAGCATTTTAAGGTATTGAAGAAATGAAATGTTCAGGTGCTGCTGAAACAGGCGGGTCAGGTTTCTTACACTAATGCTAAACTGTAGGGCAACCAGGGGCAAGGTTAAAGGCTCCTGCAGGCGTTCATGTAAATAGGTGGTTATTTCCTGTAAACGTTTCTCTTCTGTAGTGGGCAAAAGTATAGAAAACTTTTTGCCCGGAGAATGTGCCAGCAAATGTTTCATGGTACTCAGAAATTCGTATTCCCAGCTTCCGGGAAAAATTAAGCCCTGCCAGTTTTCAGAAAAACTGATCATTTCACGAAGTAAACTGCTGACCGGATAAATACCCAGTTCTTCGTAAAGCTGGTGTGCCTGGGTGGGTTCATCTGCAAAATAAATGTTTAAAATGGTCAGCTCACCGGTGTTGAATTTTACATTGTGCACCATGCCTTTAGGAATCCATACGTAATGCTGGGAGGGAATGTAATATTCTTTCTCCAGGGTTTTCAGGTAAGCGATGCCCCCCGAAACCAATAAAAGCTGTCCTTTATTGTGCTTGTGCGCCGGAAAACGATGTTCCAGCTGTTCCTTCATAATGTAAATCGCATCCTGATGAAGGTCAATTTCTTCTTCAAACTTTTTGAGCAAATTCATGATGGCCAAAATAAGTAAAATATTGGCTCATTATATAAAACCTTTAAATGAACGGCGGGATAATTTTGTGGTGCATCATTAAAATCAAAAATGAGACATCAATTAGCAATCGTATATTTTTTTGGACTACTGCTTTATGGTCCACTGGTAAATGCCCAGGACAGCCTGTTTACTTTAAACCAGGTTTGGGGAAAAGCAAAAGAATACAACAAGGAATTAAAGTTAAGTAAGCTGGAAACCGGACGGAGCCAGGCGCTGCTGAAAGACGCAAAGGCCGAAAGGCTCCCTGAAATTAATGCAAGTGGTTCCTATTCCAGGCTAACCAATATGCCGGTTTATAAAAACGGCATTTTTCACAGCCCCCAGGTTACCCCGGTTATTGGCCAGTCGTACAGCGTGGGTGCGGAAGCTTCCCTTAACCTGTACCGGGGCGGAAAAACCAGCCGGGAAATTAGCATTAAAAAAGTAGAGCTCGAGGCCGCACTGAACTTGCAGGGACTTTCTCTGGCAGAACTGAAATTTAAAAGTGCTTCGTACTTCTATGAGCTTATAAGAAATCTGCAGTTCAAAAAACTGACCATACAGGAAATTGCTTCCGAAGAAAAGCAGTTGACAGAAATTGGCAGTTTATATAAAAATGGAACGGTATTGAAAAGTGACCTGTTGCGTGCGGAGCTCAAAATATCTAACCAAAAAATGCTGCTTACAGAAATAGAAAACAATATTTTATTGTCGGTTCAACAGTTAAACATCATTATGGGGCGTCCCGATGCGGCACCATTAACGCCTTTGGTGAACAATATTGAAATACCGCAGCCCTATGCTTTAAGTTACGAGGATTATCTGTCCATTGCTTACCAAAATGCCTTTGAATTTAGGCTTTCGGAAAATGCAGTGGCCTTAAGTAATTTAAACCTGAAGCAGGTGAAGTCGAATGTTTTGCCAAGAGTAAACTTGTTTAGCTCCTATGGATATACTTATCCTCAAAGCCAGTTTTATCCTTATGCCGATGCGCTTTTTTCATTCGGACAGGCAGGCGTAAAAGTAACCATGCCCATTTCGGGTTTTTATTTAAACAGGTATAAAAAAGAAGCTGCCGCCATAAAAAGGGATCAGCAGGTTGTGCAGCATGAAATTAAACAAGACGAAATTAGAAATGGGGTACGGGCAGCCTACTTGCATTATACCGAAGCATTGGAACGGATTGAAATTGCAAAGAAAAATATTGTACAGGCAAGCGAAACGCTAAGGATTTTAAAGAACAGTTATTTCAACCAGCAATCGCTCTTAACGGATCTTCTGGATGCAGAAACGCAGCTTCTTCAATCGAAGTTCGACCTGACTTCAGCACAGGTAAGGGCGCAGGTTCAGTTCTATCAGTTACAAAAAATAACAGGAAAAATTTAAACGCAATAAAATGAATACGACACCAAATAAAATAGATAAAATCGTTGTTGGAACGACCAAAGTGATTGGCATTGGGGTGTTATGCGCCTTAAGTATATGGGGCATTAGCCTGATTATGGCCATGTTAAAGTACGAACGGACCAACGATGCGCAGGTTGAAGAATATGTAAATCCGATCAATACAAAAGTTGGGGGCTACATAAAAAAAATCTGTTTCACAGAAAACCAGCAGGTCAATCAGGGAGATACTTTACTGCTTATTGACAACAGTGAATACCGTATGCAGCAAGACGAAGCAGAAGCTGCATTGGAAAATGCCAGGTCACAAACCGGTATTCTGGAAGCAAACATTGCTACGCTGAAAAGTAATGCCCAGGTGGCCTTATCGCAAATTGATGCGGCAAAGGCTAAAATGATCAGGCAGCAGCAGGAGTTTAAACGTTATCAAAACTTACTTAAAGAAGAGTCGACCACCCGGCAGCATTTTGACAATGTAAAAACGGCATTGGACATTGCGGTTTCAGAGCACCAGGCCACGGTGAATGCCTATAAAGCAGCCTTGTCAAAAATTAAAGATGTGGAGGCACAGAAACTATCTGTGTTGGCCGAAATCAGAAGGCGTCAGTTTATGCTGGGCCGGAACAAACTCGAGCTGGGTTATACGGTGATTACTGCACCCTATAAAGGAAAAGTGGGTAAAAAGATCATTCAGGAAGGACAATTGGTGCAGGCCGGACAGACCATGACATTTATCATTAACCAGCAGGGGGGGAAATGGATTGTTGCCAATTTCAAAGAAACCCAGATCGGTCAGTTTAAAACCGGACAAAAGGCATTGGTAACGGTTGATGCTTTTCCGGATGCCAAATTTAATGGTGAAATAGAGTCTGTTTCCCCGGCAACAGGTTCCAGATATTCTTTGTTGCCACCGGATAATGCCACCGGAAATTTTGTGAAAATTATAC
Organism: Pedobacter nutrimenti; assembly: GCF_003208655.1. Lineage (GTDB taxonomy): Bacteria > Bacteroidota > Bacteroidia > Sphingobacteriales > Sphingobacteriaceae > Pedobacter > Pedobacter nutrimenti. The sequence continues at coordinate 634,629 of NZ_QKLU01000003.1, forward strand.
AACGGATCCCCATCCGCATTAAACTCACCGACCAGGACGCAAAAATTGCCGGGTTATCGGCTGGAATGAATGCCAATGTATCCATTAAAAAAGAAAGCTATGAGTAATAGTCAATTACCCATGTTTAAAACCTGGGCCCCTGAATGGCTCATCCGGTCGACCATTTTTCTGGTGCTTTTGCCTGCCTTGGCTGTATTTGCACTTTATTTCAGTAATACTGCCGAAACGGCCGGTTATTATGGTATGGAACCTGCCGATGTGCAATATTCGAGTGTAATGATGTACGCAACACTGGTGACCATTTTGCCTGTGGATGATCGTTTTGTAAAATATTTTACCCCTAGAAAATACTTTATCCTGGGCATCACCCTGAACACCATTACTTACCTGATTTGTGCTTTAACCAAAAATATTGCAGTTTTTATGGTTTGCCGCTTTATTCAGGGTGCGGTATGTGCATCATTCTGCAGCATCTGTATGAATTTGATTTTTCCCAGGCTGCATTCTGCGCGTGCAAAAACAATAGGATATTCTATTTTTTATGGTGCCTTGCAGGTGTCAATTCCGGGCTGTGCGCTGTTGTGCAGCTGGCTGCTGTATTATTTTAATTTCAACATGTTGTTTTACACTTTAATTGTTCTGGAAGTACCTGGGGTAGTGCTGCTGCTGCTCATTACCAATAATGTGCGTTTTAGAAAAAAGTTTCCCTTGTATCAGCTCGATTGGGTGAGTTATATTTTTTACACCATTATTTTCTGTGCAGCTGGTTATGTTTTTGTATACGGGCAGCAGCTGAACTGGTTGGATAGTCCGCAAATTGTTAACCTTTGCCTGGTCATCCTGGCTGCAGCAGCCTTGTTTATTGTGAGGCAGTTTCATTTAAAAAGGCCCTTTGTAAATTTAAGGTTGTTCAGTTTTGTGAATTTCAGAAACGGTTTATTGCTGCTGGTGGCTTATTATTTTTTCAAAGGGACAACTGGTTTTGCTTATGCATATTTGCAGGGCATACTGGGTATAGACCCGGTTCACCTTACACCGATTTGGATAATTAACATCATTGGAATTGTTTTGGGGATGTTTATTTCCTCGAGGTTTGTTCTTTATGGGACATCTGTAAAGGAAATTCTAATTGCTGGTTTTTCCTGTCTTTTATGGTATCACGTACAGATGTATTTTCTTTTTTCGAGCGTCTCTTCGACCAGTGATTTTTTTGTGCCTTTCTTTTTACAGGGCCTGGGATCCGGGGCTTTATTTGTGCCTATTGTTTTGTTTACCGTGTCGTCGGTTCCGGCACCAATGGCGGGTTCGGTTTCGTTTTTGGGTATTGGTTTTCGTTTTATAGGTTTTTGTACCAGTATTTCAGTGGCCAATTATTTTCAGTTGTATAACAGGAGTACGCATTACAATCGGTTTAGGGCAAACATTACCGAGCTGAACCCCGCAATGGGTGAAACCATGTCGCGCATACAGCGCAGCATTGCCATGGGCGGGCAGGATGCAAAAACGGTAAAGGATTTATCCTCAGGTGTTTTGAGTAAAGTGGTTGCCGGGCAGGTTTCCCTGCGGGCGTCAATGGATTATTATGCTGCTGTAATTTGGGCAATGGTCATTTTAATTTTGGCCATATTGTTTGTGCCGCAGGCTAAAAAGGTGGTCATTTCTTTCAGAAAAAGGTTTATACCCTATTAGTGAAGTTAAAAGAGCGTTTTTCTGAAAGGAAAAACGCTCTTTGATGAACCCCGTTTAAATTACAATACTTTGCTGATGACCCCTTCAATTTTCTCTTTGTCAAACTCAGAAGAATAGATCACCGTTCCTGTTTTGTTAAGTATAATGACATGTGGATAGCCATAAATCCCGAGCTTACCAGCCAGTTTTTCTCCGTTATAAAGCATGGTATAGCCGGGTTTTTCTCTTTTGTAAAAAAAGCCGACATCCTCTTTTTTTTCATGGGCATTAATGCTTAAAATTTCGATGTTTTTTCCATACTTCTGTTGTAAATCTTTAAGCCCCGAAAAAGCCTCCATGCAATAGCCACAGTCTTTGATCCAGAATTCCATTAATACAATTTTATCCTGAACATCGGTTGATTTTAGAGTGTCCTGCTGCTTCAAATCAAATTTAGGCAATGACCATTTTGGAAAGGTGGCGCCCACAGCGGCAACAGGATTGCGTAAGGGCTTTTTGTAAGGTTTATAGCTTTTATAGTTAAAGGAATTCCAGGTTTTTTTTTCGGGTGCTGCTGGTTTTGTATTAATTTTTGTAAAAATGGTTTTGGTATAATACTGGTCTTTGTTAATGCTGTTGCTGTCAAAAAGCATGTAAGGCAATGCCGTGTGCTGATCAATAACTAATTTGTAGTACTTGGTGACCTCGGCATCAAAAGTGGAAATCCCTTCGGGAAATTCAATTGATTTTTTGTGCAGCTCAAAGCGTACCAAATGATAGGTTTTACCTTCAATTAAAGTGTCTTTTATAGATTTTGGGCTGTTTTCGGCCAGAATTAACGGGAGGGCAATGCGCAAAGCGGCTATAGAATTGTAAAGCAGGGACAGGCCTTTGATCTGCTGGATGGTCTTTTTTTCCAGTTCAATGGTTTTGTCTTTATGGTCCAGCAAAAAGTATTCATTTCCGTTATAGACTTGCAAATAATCTGTCGAACGCATTTGAAACCTGGCTACATTACTGTTGTTGTATTCAAAGTAAGAATCACCGCTGTTCTTCGCAAAATAATTGTCCGCAAAATTATTAATTTCCCGGTAGCTTGAATAGGAAATGACTTTTAACCTGTTTAAGGTTTCACTGGTTTTTTGAAGTATTTTTTCAGCTTCATTTTTCTCTTTGCAAAATGAGGATGCACTTAAAAGTAACAGCAGGACTAAAATGGTCGAATGTCGTTTCATAATGTTTAGTTTGATTTGTTCAAAACTACCCAGTACCATATTAATTTTTTGAACTATTAGACTGAGGTTTAATTTATTCGACGAGTTACAGCAAAATTGTATTGGTCGAAAAAAAATGAATTTTAGTCGAAAAGCATGTGGTAAAGAATTTAGCGTTGCAATTAATTTTTACTTTTAGGACATGGCATTGTTTAGGTTTACAAAATACTTTAAAATAGAGCTCCTTTTTTTTATTGTTTATTTCTATGTTTTTAGGTTTTTAACCGATTTAGAATATAATTTTTGGGAAAGAAAAATTACTGGAATTGCGGCTAAGGAAATAGAATATTCTATACTTTATGGTACGGTGAACATTATTGCTTATTCTTTTTTTTATAAAATTGTTAGGCAGTATTTAAAAACGAAACGGTTATTACAGTTCCTGCTGTTGATTGTTCTGTTTTTATTCTGTTATTCTATATTCCAAAAAGCGACTGATTTTTTATTTTATCACTTAAGTTTTATATCCAAAGAAAACCGCGACTTTGCCTATAAGGCTTATATGTCAAAATCAATTGGTTATAGTTTTGCTTACATTTTTAAAGAATGGTTGGCGGTCAGTTGTCTGGCTTATTTTATCTACTCCGATCAGCAGAACGAACAAATGAAAGTATTAAAAGAACAGCAGCTGATGTCGGAAATTAAATACTTAAAAGCACAGCTGCACCCTCATTTCTTTTTTAACACCTTGAACAATATTTATAGCCTTGCCCTAAAGCAGGCTAAAGAAACAGCCCCTTTAATTGCAAAGCTGGCAGAAATGATGCGTTATATTTTGTACCATACGAACGATAAGCTGGTGTCCTTACAGGATGAAATTGCATTTATACAAAATTATGTAGAGGTAGAGCGCATACGTTATCGCAGTGCCATAAATATTGATTTTGATACGCAGGGAATTACTGCCGAAAGCAAAATCAGTCCGCTGTTGTTATTGCCTTTTATAGAAAATGCTTTTAAACATGGGATTGAAGATGAACTGGTGAATGGCTTTGTGAAAATAATTGTCTGTGAATCGGAAAACGAACTGAGTTTTGAAGTGAGCAATAGTATTGCAGGGCACAAAAAGGCTAAAGGAGGAATCGGCCTGGAAAATTTGAACAAGAGACTGCAGATTCTATATCCCGGTAAACATAAACTGGAAGTCTCAGACCATGAAGATGTTTATCACGTAAACCTAACATTGAAATTAAAATGATCAATTGCCTGATTGTAGACGATGAGCCATTGGCCCAGGATATTTTAGAAGGTTATGTGAATGACCATGAAAAACTATTTTTGGTGAAAAAATGCAGTACTGCTTTTGAGGCCTTTGAAGTGTTGCACCAACAGCAAATAGATGTTTTGTTTTTAGACATCAGAATGCCGGCCTTAAACGGGATTGATTTTCTTAAATCACTAAAAAACCCACCTGCTGTAATATTTACAACTGCTTTTTCGGAGTATGCGGTAAACAGTTACGAGCTGGATGCAGTGGATTACCTGTTGAAACCCATTACCATTGAGCGCTTCCAGAAAAGCCTCGAAAAGTTATTTAAATTGCCACAGCTTGAGGTGAAGGAGCAAATAAAAGCCTATACTTATTTTAAAGTATCAGGACAACTTCTGAAAGTTTTGCACAATGATATTTTTTATGTGCAGTCGATAAAAGATTATATGATGTTGTATACCCGAAATGGTAATTTAATGGTGCACATGACTATGAAATATTTGTGCGACCTGTTACCGGAAAATCAATTCATCAGGGTTCATCGTTCTTATCTGATCAATACAAATTACATCGGGAGCATTGGAAAAAGTAAAATTCACATTAACCAGGTTGAAATTCCTATTGGTACAAATTACAGAAAGGATATTTTAAACCTGGGTGTTTGAGCACCATATTGGCTCATTTAACAGTAAAGGCCACTTTTGAGGTATAAGATGCGCTGCTCGTAAAATAAAACCATATAATTTAACAGAGTTGGGCTAATTTTATTTGGTTTTATTTTTTACATTGCAAAGTAGTTCTTTGCATATTACATCAAAAGGAAATGGTTTTACTTTATTGTAAATTAATAGGGAATCGTGTGTAAATCACGAACTGTCGCGCAACTGTAAGTAACTAAAAGGGTTTTCATCAATATATGTCCACTGTTCTGTATCTGGAATGGGAAGGAGGATGAAAACTGTTACAAGTCAGGAGACCTGCCTCTTTCTAATGGACAATGCTTTCGCGATTCGAAGCTTTTAGTCTGACAGATGTTTATTTTTACATGGAAAACGCGTCCCTGATGATGGGGTTATGCGTTGCTGTGCATTTGTATTCATCTTTCCTTTCTTAAAATTTTCCTGTCAGTAGCATTGTGTTAAAATCGAAGAACTTTTAACTAAATAATCTAATTAGAGGGAATGTCAAGTGACAACAGAAGAAAAAATTGATCAATCTGAAACACGTGCTTTTAAAGTCGTCTTTCCTGAAACCACCAATCATCATAATACGATGTTTGGTGGAAGAATATTAATGATGATGACCGAAACGGCCTTCATGACTGCAACCCGGTTTAGCAGAAAAGATTTTGTGCTGGTGAGTAGTGGTAAAATTGATTTTACAAAACCCATTCCGGCTGGGACTTTGGTTGAACTGGTTGGACGGGTGGCGCGTATTGGCAATACCAGTATTGAAGTTCGGGTGGAAGTTTACCTGGAAAAAATGAATGAAGAATTCAGGGAAAAGGTGGTTGGCGGGACTTTTACTTTAGTGGCAATTGACCAAAACAGCAAGCCTGTTCCGGTTTGTTAAACCACAATCATGACCCGGCCATACAGCCGGGTCATGATTAGAAACTGATGTTGTAAGTGTTTTTTATTTCTGCCATGGCAAAAGTACTGTGGGTACTTCCAATGCTTTTTACAGAACCCAGTTTATTGAAAACAAAGTCCTGATAGTGTTTCATGTCTTTTGCATAAACTTTTAATAAAAAATCGAAATCGCCCGAAATGTTATAACATTCCACTACTTCATCGATTTTTAAAATATCCTCCACAAAACGGTGGCCTATTTTCCTGTCGTGTTCTTTGAGCTTAATGTTGCAAAAAACAATAAACCCCTGATTGAATTTTTCGGCATCCAGTATGGCAATATACTTTTTAATGTATCCATTGCTTTCCAGTCTTTTTACCCGCTCAAAAACAGGGGATGGTGATAGTTTTACTTTGGCTGCGAGCTCTTTTATGGTATAGTTTGAATTGTTGCCTAATATTTTAAGCAGCAATAAATCGGTGTCGTCCAGTTGATCCATAGAATAATTTTCTTTAGCGAAGGCTAAAATAAGTAGTTGTAAGCATAATATGCTTATGTTGATTGCTTAAAAAGTTATTTATGCTTATTTATTGGGGTTAAATAAGTTTTAAAATCTGCATACGTACCTTTGTTTAGAATTTAGTCCTGTTGGTGGGCTAAATAAAAACGATAGTTCTTTACTTTAACTTTATCGACTGGAAAAGGTTTCCGGGAAACCGGAATTAAAAGGGAACCGTGTGAAAATCACGGACTGTCGCGCAACTGTAAGTAACGCAAAAGTTTTAGCCGCACATGTCCACTGTCTGTAATGCACAGATGGGAAGGATGGCTAAAATGTTACAAGTCAGGAGACCTGCCTGTTCCGGAAGGACGATGCTTTCGCGAAATAGAGCAAATGGTCTGATCTGATGGTTTTTTAGAAGGATGGTATGGCTGTCCGGATGCCTCTGTATGCCTGTTTTTTTGCGGAACGTTGTGAAGTTTTTAAAAGCAATGTTAACAGTTTTTTTAATTAAATCTTTTAAAGAAATGCAAACGCAAAACCTCGGCTACCCGCGAATTGGTAACCAAAGACAACTGAAAAAAGCCTGCGAACAATATTGGGCAGGGAAAATTGATCTGGCTGAACTTAACCTGGTTGCCCGAAAAATAAAAGAAGAAAACTGGCAGACACAACTCGAGGCCGGTATCGACCTGATTCCATGCAATGATTTTAGTCTCTATGACCAGGTGCTGGACACCAGTTTACTTTTGGGGGCGATTCCCCAGCGCTATTCACCGATACTTTCACAAATTAAATCCAACAGCGAGGTTGACCTTTACTTTGCAATGGCACGGGGTTACCAGAAGGATGGCCTGGACATTACAGCAATGGAAATGACCAAATGGCTGGATACCAATTACCATTACATTGTGCCCGAATTTACCGCGGCTCAGGAATTCAGAATTTTTAATGAAAACATATTTAGTGAGTACAACAGTGCAAAATTAAAACTTGGGGAAAAGGCCAAGCCGGTACTGCTTGGGCCGGTGAGTTATTTGCTGTTGGGTAAAGAGAAAGAGGCGGGATTTGAAAGGGTCGATCTGATAAAAAAACTGGTGCCCGTTTATGTCGAGATCATCAACCGCTTAAGACAGCAGGGGGTCAAATGGATCCAGCTCGATGAGCCTTGTCTGGGGCTTGACCTTTCTAAAAAAGAAAAGGAAGCCTTTGAGTATGCCTATAGGGCTATTGCCAATCGTGTGAGTGGTATTAAACTGCTGGTGGCCACTTATTTTGATGCCTTGCTTGACAACACCCAGCTGGCGGTAAACCTTCCCGTAGCCGCGCTTCATGTCGATCTGGTGCGCGCCCCTGAGCAACTTGATGAAATACTCGAACTGGTCCCCGATGGACTTCAGCTTTCCTTAGGGATTGTTGACGGGCGTAATGTTTGGAAAAACGATTACGAAAAGTCTTTAAACCTGATTGGTAAAGCGGTAGCGAAGCTTGGGGCCAGTAACCTAATTATTGCGCCTTCCTGCTCGCTTTTACATAGTCCGATTGACCTGGACCTGGAAACTGCACTCGATCCGGAAATTAAAAACTGGATGGCATTTGCCAAACAAAAATTAAAGGAGCTGAATGAATTAAAACAAATCAGTGAAGGAAATCACGATTTACTGGCGGCCAACAAAAATGCCATTGACAGCAGAAGGTCCTCACAAAAGGTGCATAAGCAGGCTGTAAAAGACCGTCTTGCAACCATTACTGAGGCCGACGCAACCCGGAAAAGCGCTTTCCCTGTTCGTCAGAAATTGCATCATGAACGTTTCAATTTACCTTCTTTTCCGACAACCACTATTGGCTCATTTCCTCAAACAGACGACATCAGGCAGTTACGTGCAAGGTTTAAAAAAGGTGATTTAACAGTAGAACAATATGAAAAAGCAATTGAACAGGCTACTGTGGAGACCATTCGCTGGCAGGAAGAAATTGGTTTGGATGTTTTGGTTCATGGCGAGTTTGAGCGGAACGATATGGTGGAATATTTTGGTGAGCAGCTCGATGGTTTCCTGTTTACTAAAAACGGATGGGTTCAAAGTTATGGAAGCCGTTGCGTAAAGCCCCCGGTTATTTACGGCGATGTAAGCCGTCCGGCAGACATGACTGTGCGTTGGAGTACATTTGCTGCTGCACAAACCGAAAAACCAATGAAAGGGATGTTAACCGGTCCTGTGACCATTTTGCAATGGTCATTTGTCCGTGACGATCAGCCAAGGGATGTGACCACAAACCAAATTGCTTTTGCCATTCGTGACGAGGTGTTGGCGCTGGAAAAAGCAGGTATTGGTATTGTTCAGATTGATGAAGCAGCGATCCGTGAAGGCCTGCCTTTAAGAAAATCCAAACACCCACATTACCTGGACTGGGCGGTAAAAGCTTTCCGCATTACTGCAAGTGGTGTACAGGACAAAACGCAAATACATACACACATGTGCTATAGCGAATTCAATAACATCATTGAGCATATTGCTGCCATGGATGCCGATGTAATTACCATTGAAACCTCCCGTTCTCAAATGGAGCTTTTACAGGCGTTTGCACATTTTGAGTATCCAAACGAAATTGGTCCTGGAGTGTATGACATCCATTCACCGCGTGTACCCGGTACCGAAGAAATGGCCTCCCTTTTGGCAAAAGCGGCCGATTTGTTGCCTGCCCGTAACCTTTGGGTAAATCCAGATTGCGGACTTAAAACCCGTAAATGGCCCGAAACAAAAGCTGCGCTCGAAAATATGGTAGCTGCCGCCAAACAGGCCAGGGAACAGATCAGTGTAGAAGGTGTGATTTAATTGTAAACCTGCGGGTTTGTTGGCCCGCAGTTTTATTTTTACCCTGGCTAAAAAAGATAAGCCTGCCTTTTGATTTAAAAGTTCGTTTTTTTGCGAATAGTGCCTACTTTTGCATCGGTGAAGCGATGTATTCTAATCATTTTAATGATGGCCGTTGTACAGGATCAGGTACCGGTCCGGGAGTTTTTAAAGCTGCCTGTATTAATTGTGCACTATCATCAACATCAGTTAAGGGATCATAAACTTAGTTTTTCTAAGTTTTTGTCTATGCATTACAGTCAGGAGGATGATCACGACAATGATCGTTCCCAGGATATGCAATTGCCCTTTAAACACATTCATGCTGCAAGCGGGGTATTCAGCAATATCCCTGCGCCCTGCAAATTTGAATTTAAACCTAAATTGTTTGATTTAAACAGAAAGGTTAAAGTACAGGAGCATTTCTTATTGATCCCCCTTTGTTTTTCGGGAAAAATCTGGCAGCCTCCAAAATTAACGTAAGAATCCTTTTTACCTTAATTTTTCAGGCCACGGGTAATTCCTTGCAGCAGTTTTTTACCGGTATTAGGTCTGGTACCAAGATGGCTGAAAAACAAAAAAAACTCATTTTTAATAAGAAATCACATGAACGATAACATTTCTGCCGGGCAGCCTGTTCAGAGTAAGCAGCAGATCACCACCATATCTATAATTGCCAGTGCCAGTCTGGCCACCATTAAATTTATTATTGGTGTTTTAACCGGAAGTCTTGGCTTAATTGCCGAAGGCATGCATTCTCTTTTAGATCTTTTATCGACAATAGTAACTTTTATTGCAGTCAGGATAGGTGCCAAGCCACCTGATGCCAACCACCCTTATGGACATGAACGGGCAGAATCTCTGGGGGCACTTGCCGGAATGGCCCTGTTGGGTGCAACAGCTCTTTTTATCCTTTACCATGCCATAGTTAAAATCTTGTGGGAACCTGGTGCTCCTGAAGTGACCCTATGGTCATTTGCAATTATCCTGATCAGTATTGTGGTTGATTTTTTAAGGGTCCGGTCTTTAAAAAAGGCAGCTAAACATTATAAAAGCCAGGCCCTGGCCTCGGATGCAGAGCATTTTAGTAACGATATGCTGGGGGCTTTGTCTGTTTTAGTTGGGCTTTTGTTTATTTTTTTATCAAAATATATCCCCCTTCCGGTTTGGCTGGTTGAAAGGGCAGATGCCATTGCTGCCCTGGGTGTTGTGGTTATTGCTTTTAAATCGGTAATTGGTATTGGTGGGCAAGCTTTAAAATCTTTAATGGACGATGTGCCGGAAGATCTGGCGCCCAGGTTACAGAAACTGGTTGAAAATTTACCGGATGTTATGCCGGGTACGGTAAACCTCAGGGCCAGGGTAGTGGGTAATAAAACTTATGTCGAAACCACAGTTGGAACTTCCAGGGACCTCACTTTCGAAAAGGTCCATCTGCTCACAGAGGAAATTGAAAGGACAATTATAGATCAGTTCAATGGAGATGCCGAAGTTATTGTGCATCCCGAACCGGTTGTTTTGGCAAATGAACCTTACAGCGCAAAAATACGGGCAATCGCAGAAAGATTGAGTTTAAGGATTCATAATTTAAACCTGTATATGGTTAGTGATGAGGTTAGAATTGAACTTGATCTGGAATTACCAGATGGTTTGTGCTTGTTTCAGGCCCATGAAAAATCGGAAATGCTGGAGCAGGAACTTTTTTCGGAACTTGGCCCATTGATAAAAGTGGCGGTTCACATAGAACCAAGAAATGAAATGCTCAAGCCCGCAATAAGAAGGGAAAAAGATGCCAAACAAGTAGGGGATGCTTTGTCGAATATTTTGGATTATGAACATGTGTGGTTACAGGACGTTTTATTGACAGATGAAGGTTTGGTGGTTACGCTGGTTATTGGAATGGATGACCAAACGCCCTTGGCAGAAGCCCATGTAACCATGCACAATTTGGAACGTTCGTTGCGAAAACTCATTCCAAATTTAGTGCGGGTCCATATTGATCCCGAACCGATGTCGAGGTACCTGACCACTCATAAAATAAATACATAGGTTTGGTGTTTTGTAAGCATCTTAAAAAAAAATGCTCAAGGTTTCTTTAGGATGTACACGTTTTGATCCTTCAAATAGGTGGCTTCAATATTGTTTAAATAAATTTTATCCAATTCATTTAAGCTGCATTGGCTTGTGGCCTTTTTAGTGGTATATATAAATTTATCTTCTGCGGTATTTGCAATTTTAAGTATTAAGGTGTCTCTTGATTTTGTGAAATTTAATGGGAGAATAAATGCCTGAATAGTTTCTTTTTTTCCAAAAACGATGGGTCTGATGGTATCATGTCTGGCCAGGTCCTTAGTCTTAAAGGCGTAAATATCCTTTAAGGAATATTTTGGATGGTCAGCAAAAAAGAGATCGGTTCCGGTGCTTTGGTCTACAATCCGGAAGGCCCCATAAGTGGAAACAGGATCTGCAGCACAAATAATACGTTCCTTTTTTGAGCAGGAATAAAAAAATGCTGTTAATGTGCTGCCAAGAATGACTGCTGTTATTAGTTTTTTCATAGCCAATTGTTAATGTGTTGATGGGTAAACGATGGTGCGGCTATAAATGCTACAGTGGTTAGGTTTCTTGTCACTAATCGGAATACTAAACAAATGGCAGGTTTAATCACCTGCCATTTTATTTATAAAGAATTCAGAAAATTCACATATGGGCCAACACTTTTTTCAATCCATTCCGTAGAAGTGTTGAATTCCATGCCGTAATAGGCGAACAAAGGCTGGTAGTCTGCTTTTACGTATTCGAAAGTAAGTGCTAAGGGGCGTGTTAACTCTTCTAAAGTATATCTGTATTTTTCATTAGGACCATACTCGTGTTCGTCAATGCCTGCCGACATGGCCAGTGCGATTTTTTTTCCCGACATTTTGTATCCGCTTTTACTGCCATAAGCCCAGCCATGAAGGAAAACTTCGTCAATCCATTTTTTGAGAAATGATGGGCAGCTGTGCCAGAAAACCGGAAACTGAAAGACGATTTTGTCATGGGCTTCCAGAAGTTGTTGCTCTTTGGATACGTCAATTTTTTCATCAGGATACTTGTGGTACAGGTCGTGTATTTTATATTGTTCCGGATATTTTTTCAATTCTTCAGTCCATCTTTTGTTGACTTTTGAGTTTTTAAGATCGGGATGTATTACAATAACTAAGGTTTTCATTTTATCATATTTTTTGACAAAATTAATAGCATAACAGGCTGTTATGTATATTAGCGACCAATTGTAATGTACTATAAAAAATGTAAGTAATGTCTAAAATTAAAACTACATCTACCAATTTTGCAAATAAACAAACATTGGCCGACGAATGCTCAGAAGCTTACGCGGCAAACATTATTGGCGGACAGTGGGCTTTGGTAATTTGCTCCTGGTTATTAACCGGAAAGCTTAGGTTCGGGGAGTTGAAAAAAAAATTACCCAACATTACCGAGCGCATGCTTACCCTTCAATTGCGAAAGCTGGAGGAAAACAAAATCGTGGTGCGGACAGTGTTTGCAGAAGTGCCGCCAAGGGTAGAATACGAGTTAACTCCAATTGGATACGAGTTGCGGCCAATCATTAAACAACTTGAAAAATGGGGCCAAAAACATAAGGATCTAAAAGGCTAGGAATTGGTTTTTTCTGCTATTTTTATATTGTTTTATTTTAAACCCAATCAAATATGAAAAAAGTAACGGGCCTGGGTGGCGTATTTTTTAAATGTGAAGATCCAAAAGGCATGAATGAATGGTATGCCGAAAATCTTGGATTGCCTGTAAGTGAATACGGCGTTACCTTTGAGTGGAAACATACAGATGACCCTTCAAAAACCGGATCTACAGCATGGTGTACTTTTCCAAAAGATACTACCTATTTCAAGCCTTCCGATAAGCCGTTTATGATTAATTACCGCGTAGAAAATATTGTTGCACTGGTCGATGAACTGAAAAAGAGCAATGTGACCATTGTTGACCAGATTTCAGAGTATGATTATGGCAAGTTCGTTCATATACTGGACCCGGAAGGAAATGTAATTGAACTCTGGGAACCCATAGGAGAGTAACCAGAGTGAAGTAAAATTAAGCGCCTTGCTGGGCCTTAAGCTTTAAAAGCTTAATTGCTCTTTTTATAGAGGCGATATTTTTTAAATTTTGTGTGGCCTGTTGCATATTTTTATGCATCAGGTCTTCTTCTTTTACTGATCTTTCCAGTAGTTTCTTTTCTTTTTCTAGTAATTGAATTGCATATTCCATAATTCCGGTATTGGTTTATTCTGCAGGTTTTATCTGAGGCTAAACGATAGGTAAATATAAGTTAGATTAATCTAAAAATACAATTGGATTAACATTTTTTAACAGAATTATACCGGGTAAATGTAAAATTACATAGTTTGATACCTGTGTTTTTAAGGTTTCTTTTGCCATTTTCTTGGGTGCAGTAAACGGTCTGAGGCTTCTTTGAGCTCATTTAATTTCTGGGTTACCAGCTCGAAGCGCCTTTGTATGGACTCTTTTTTTTCAGAAAGATCTTTAAGATTTGGACCAGGATCTTTTCCTTGGGTTGAAGATTTTTCTTCAGGACTGAGGTTCTTCATTGTTGTTTGTTTGCGAGAATTTAGAATTTAACATTTTTAAGAGCGTCCTGCAGAACCCGCCGCTGCGGGTACAGTATGAAAATAGCAAACAGAATTATAAGTTTAAACATTCATTTTGTTCAGTTCTTGATCAAAAAGAAAATACACTGCCATAAAGCTGTCACTGGGATGTATCTATTTTACAGGATAAACAAAAAAAAGATGGAAAAATTAAATTTATCAAAGAAGTACAAGGATTACTTTACAGCAAAAATAGCCCCTCAGTTGTTAGATACCGGTCCGGCACAATATGTATCCCTTAGGGGAAAAGGAGATCCCTCTGATGCTGGATTTATGGAAAAAATACGGGCTTTGTATGCAACCGCTTATGGTATTAAGTTTATTTGTAAAACAAAGGAGAAGGATTTTGTGGTATCCAAACTGGAAGGGTTGTGGTGGTTTGATGAACAAAAGTTTGGTCATTATTCTATGTCTGAATCTGCTCAGAAGGTTCCACGAAAAGAGTGGGAGTATCGCTTAATGATCCGGATGCCTGATTACATAACAACATCCGAACTCGGGGAGGCTATTGAGAATGTGGCTACCCGTAAAGGAATAAAAACAGCAAACGAAATTGTATGGTTCGAAATGGACGAAGGTTTGTGTATCCAAACGCTTCATATTGGACCTTTTTCTGCAGAGCCCGAAACATTGGAGCGGATAGATGCTTTTTCGAAAAATAACCAGCTGAGCAAAAATGGGTTACATCACGAAATTTATTTATCTGACTTTAACAGAACAGATCCCTTAAAATTGAAAACGATTTTAAGAGAGCCTGTAATCAAATATAGACGGTAAATTATGGGGTATCTTCCTGTCTTACAATAGGAAATAGAAGCAGCCACATCAATAAAATACCCAGGCCTATACCAGTTAAAATAATAAGGTAAAGAACCAGGAAAGGCATATCAATACATTCTTTGTCGAGACCAAACCAGGGAATATTGGGGTCCAGGAAAATCCAGGCAAAACCAAAAGTGATCAGTGTAAAAGTCATTAGGCCGGTAATAATAAACATTGTTTTTTTTGCTGGCCATTCATCTCCTCTGGTCCTTAACCTGGAAAAACAAAATATGGCCAGGCCTGCGCAAATGACAATCAGGATAATGTTAATGTAACTCAGCAAGGTACGGTCGACATAATTGTGTGCGGTATCGCATGGGTGGCCAAGAACAAAGTAATAGGTTTTCAGGTTTCTGATGATGTATTCCCAGCCAAATTTCTGGTTCTGCAGGTTGAGGTCTGTTACCCGCGTGGTTATGGTATCGGGTACAAGAAATTTATAAGCCAGTTCATCGGCCAGTTCGCCGTATCCGATGTCTGCGGTCAGGTCCCAGATGGCTACCCCGGCAAGGCCTTCACTAAGCGCAAAATCGAATTTTTTGCCTAAAGTATATTCGTTGTCAAACCATATTTTCTCATTGACTTTTCCGGTGGTATCGCTGACTTCAATAATGGCGCTTGCGGTTTGTTCATCATAACTGATGGGGGCAAACTGATATCTTGCCCTGATTTTGTTGTAAGAAAGTGAAATGGGGTTTTTGCCTTTGCCTTTTTTGTCAAAATCCCATTTGATGCCATAATAAGGCAGTAAAATGATCAGTTTTGATGGCAACAGGTTATAAGCGTTAAGGTAACGGGAAACACAGGTTTCAATACTGTAATCGCTTTGTTGTTTTAAGGGGGCAAGCGGCCCGGGACCGCCCGGAAGTTTCTCCCTGAAATCAATTAAAAATCTGTCTGTGAAAGGAGCAAGGGCTGCAAGGTTATAGCCCCGGGCAATATCAAAAGCTGGAATTGTGAGGCTTAAAATGAAGTTTCTGTTGTTCTTTTTGCATTCTCTGGAAAGTGCGCTTATAAAATTTAACAGATGTACAGAAAGTTTGTTGTTTACCCCGCTAAACTTGATGTTTAATCCTTCCATGTTGTTTTGGGCGAGGATAGAAATGATTTTAGAGGTAAACTGGGTCTGTGCAAAGCTACTTTGAAGAAAAGTATTGGTGTTGACATTGTCGGATGTAATACCCATAATCAACCTGCTTCCCATTACTTTTGCCCGCCGGGAAACTTCAAAATTTTTCAGGTCGAGGTCGTTCATGCTTCTTCCGTTGCTGCCGTTTAATACAAAAGCATCAATAACAATTGTGCTGAAAACCCTGTAATTAAGATCTATTTCTCCGCTGTTGTAGGGGTGAAAGCCCCATACTTCCGCTGCCTGTTTGAGTTTGACCATCCGTTCACGCTCAAACTTCTTGTTGAGGGTGTCTTTGAAAATATGTGATTGCTGGGCCAGTTTCCGGATTAAAGCAAGTCTTTCGGGTTTGGTATCCGGGGTTGAGGGCGGTTGGTTTTTCTCTGTCCCTAAAATCGCTTTTATTAAACCGTCAATGTATTTGTCGTTGTTGAGCTTTTCCTGGTCGGCCGCTTCCTTCTGGGGGTCCGGTGTTTTATTTTCTGAAGGGCATTCATGGCATTCCGGAATAATTACCGGTTTATTTTTTTCGTAATCAGACTGTATTTTTCTTAATATTTCATAAAAACTGGCAAGCCTGCTTTCTACCGAGTCTTTTAAAGACAACTGGTCTTTCGTGAAGGCTTTTCCTGATAGTAAAACGGAATCTTTAATCAGGGTGTCGATGATTCTGATGACCCTTATTTTTTCCCTGGCATGAGAATTTGCGCGGAATTTAAATGCATTGGCCAGTCTTTTTAAAAGACTTATTTTCTTTTTACTGCTGTCTTGTTGGGTGGATTGTATTGTGCTTCTGTGGTTTAAATCTACCTCTTTTGCCGCGAAAGAGGATGTGGAGAGAAACACCGCGAGTAAAATAAAAAGTAAAGTCCGCATTTGAGAATGTTAATAAGTTTGATCAAAATTGTTTAAAAGTTTTCAAAAATTGTTCAAAAAAAAATATTGGCTTATTTATGATTCAGAGTTTTTTTTCATAATGTTACATATACAAAGCGCGTTCGTTTTATTTTAGAAATAAGTATTATATGATTATCCTGTTTTATTGTCATATAATGAAAACAATGTACAGATTTTTTTATACTAAATTTAGTAAATGATTTTTGAAGCATTATCTTTCTTGTCTGAGGAAATTAATGAATATTTCCGAAATAAGCTTAAAATCAAAGATGATAAGGTTGTATTGTCTTCGATTGTTGATGCTAAGGGAGATATTGCCATTGAAGGTTCAAATAAGATCATTATTACCCTCATTAATATTGAAAAGGAAACCTCACTGAGCAATGATGTTGATTTGAGGCGCTCAGGATCCTCTGCTACCAGTCCTTTAAAGGTTAATTTGTATTTAATGTTTTCAGCTTATTTTAACCGGGGGAACTATGGGGAATCGCTTAGGTTTATTTCTTTTATATTGGCCTATTTTCAACATAAAAATGTTTTCAATCATCAAAACTCTCCCGGACTGGATGAACGGATTGAAAAGCTAATTTTCGACTTGCAGGTTCTGTCTCAGGATCAGCTAAATA
This sequence comes from Pedobacter nutrimenti, assembly GCF_003208655.1. Classification (GTDB taxonomy): domain Bacteria; phylum Bacteroidota; class Bacteroidia; order Sphingobacteriales; family Sphingobacteriaceae; genus Pedobacter; species Pedobacter nutrimenti. Next base: position 651,866 of record NZ_QKLU01000003.1, read on the forward strand.
ATGTCTGGTCAAGTCTGGGGGCTAAGTATATGCCTTGTGTAATTTATAAAATGCGCATGCTGAGCATCAGTGACTCTATTATCCGGGAGTACAGACCACTAATTACTTCTATAGAAAATAACCCTTCGATAAACTGATGAATATTAACTACGAAATATTAACAGAGGTTCGGTTTGAACATGAATATTTCAGTAGTATGTTTTCTGCTTTTAATGTCTGTCCATCAGAAGATTCAAGAAAAAAACTCCGCGATTTTGGAATGGAATTCAGGGAACAGTATGGCAGGTTTTTTATTTTCTTTGATGTTTTTCATGGAGGGGAAAAACGATCTCGGGAAGCGGTTTTGAGCAAAGCCCTTTGTTTGGTTTTTACGCTTGAACTTACTGATTTAATGTTTTTTAATTATACAGCCGTATTGAATATGAACGTTCAGCAGTCTGTGTTTTACTTTAGTAACCGCATTGTTGGCAAACAAACACTGCACCGGCAGGAACTGGTTAGCGATAAAGATGTATATGCTTATCCCTTAACTTTTTTTCGTGAAGATGGAATGGTGAAGCCTTTTGGTAAAATCGTGTTAAAAATAGCACCGGGTCTGCTGGATGTATATCTGATCCGCTTTGAAGCGATGGCAACTTATTGGCGCTATATTTTGGTGAGTGATTATTTAAAAACAATTAAAAACCCGGTCGTTCTCGATCAGCAGACACAGGTGATTTTTAAAGGTCCAAATCCTATTGAACTTCCTTCTGGTTTAACAGGTGTTGCTTTTGTTTCTCCTGAACCTATAAAGCTTTCCAGTAAAACAGCAGCCAGATATCAGTTGCTGGAGAATTCGGAAGACAATCCCGAAAAAAGAAGGGTAATTGTCCGCGCATTACAAAATCCAAATCCCGTTTACATATCCTCGCTTCCTGTGGAGCAGGAGCCTAATATTAAATCTAACTATTCAGAAATCATTATTTAAACCACAACGCTTTTATGACAAATTACGCATCACCCGGTGTTTACATCGAAGAAAAAAATGCTTTTCCCAATTCTGTGGTGGCGGTTGATACTGCCATTCCCGCATTTATTGGTTATACTTTTAAAGCAGAAAGAAATGGGAAATCCCTGGTAAGGGTTCCTACAAGAATCAATTCATTTGCAGAGTATGTAGAAAGCTTTGGCGGGGCATTCAGTCCGGTTTTCAAAGTAACTGCTGCCAATGTACCTTTGCCGGCCCAATCCTTTAAACTCGGAGCTAAGGACTGGACTTTAGATTTTGACACGGACAATAAGCTTTACTTTTTCAACAGCATCCGTTTGTTTTATGCCAACGGTGGTGGTTCTTGCGTAATATTGTCGGTTGGGGTTTACGGAAACAGTGGTCCTAAAACAGTTAAACTTTCGGATTTTCAGGCAACTACTGATGTTCCGGAGGGGCCACTGGACATCCTTAAAAATGAGCAGGAGCCGACATTGATCCTTATGCCCGATATAGCGGGGCTTGGGGCAGCGGCGTATCCGCTTTATAAAAATGTATTGGCACATTGTGCCGGGATGCAAAGCCGTTTTGGTGTGTTTGACCTGAAAAATCACGACGTCACTGAAAAACCAGATGCTGTACTTAAAGAATTCAGAGAAGCAATTGGTACTAATTTTTTAAACTACGGGGCAGCTTATTATCCCTGGTTGAATACGGGCATCGTAGATACAGATGAGCTCACATTTGAAAATCTTCCAGCCACATTAAATACCCTGCTGGAGCCCGAGGTTGCCGATATTTTTACAAACTACAACACCGCACTTGCAAAACTCAATGCCGATGCGGCTAAATTAAAGCCTGCTGACCCTAAGCCGACCGACGACAAAGATACCAAAGCCGATGTTAAGGCCGATGCTAAACCAGATGCTAAACCAGATGTTAAACCGGACGCCAAAGCCGATGCCAAGCCAGACGCGAAGGCCGACGCTAAAGCCGATCCTACACCAATTGTTGTTCCGGAAACTTATCAGGATAAATTAAACCAGATTAGTAATTTAAAGAAAAACCATCACCTGGCATTGAAATCATCAAGTGCCTATTATCGTACTATTTTAAATCAGGCAAGAAATCTTTCCAATCAATTGCCACCAGCTGCTGCCATGGCAGGTCTTTATACAATGGTTGACAATACAAGAGGGGTGTGGAAAGCACCTGCAAATTATTCACTTAACAGTGTTGACAGCCCAATTGTTAATATTTCAAGCCAGGTGCAGGAGCAATTTAATGTTGACCCTTTTACCGGAAAATCAGTAAACGTAATCCGTCCATTTCAAGGCCTTGGAACATTGGTTTGGGGTGCCCGTACACTTGATGGCAACAGCGCAGATTGGTGTTACATTAATGTCCGCAGAACATTGATTATGATTGAGCAGTCTGTAAAGGCAGCAACCAGGGCCTATGTGTTTGAACCAAATGATGCAAATACCTGGATTACTGTTAAAGCAATGATATCTAACTTTCTGACAAACCTTTGGAAACAGGGGGCATTGGCCGGGGCAGTTCCTGAGCAGGCCTTTGATGTTCAGATTGGGCTTGGAGCGACCATGACCCCAACAGATATCCTGGAGGGTAAAATGCTGATTACTGTTAAACTGGCTATCGTCAGACCTGCAGAGTTTATCATCATTACTTTCCAGCAGCAATTGCAACAATCGTAATTAACAATTAACGGATTATTTAAAGACATTTAAAATATACAATCATGGCAGATGATGGATCAAAACAATCAACGGCAACCTACGCTTTAGTTAAATTTGCATTTCAGGTAAAATGGGACGACAAAGAATTTGTATTCTCGGAGGTTACCGGACTTACAGCAGAGGCGCAAGTCATTGAATACAGGGGAGGCAGCAGCAAAACAAATTCTACGGTAAAAATGCCCGGGCTTTTAAAATATGGTAACGTAACCTTAAAAAAGGGAATGTTCAAAGACGATAAGGCCATGTGGGAAAAATTCAAAGCCCTTAACATGAACACCATTAAGCGCGCAACCATTTTGATCAGTCTTTTGGACGAGGCGAAAGAGGTTGTGATGAGCTGGACGCTCTTAAATGCTTTCCCGGTGAAACTAACGGTTACCGATATGAAATCAGATGCAAACGAAGTTGCACTGGAAAGTATAGAATTGGCACACGAAGGGCTCTCACTTACAAAATAAAACATAATTCGTGAATGAGTACACCTATTTCCCACCGGTCGCATTTAAGTTCCATGTTTTTGCAGATGATATTGAAGGCGATAAGGAAGGGAGTTTTCAGGAAGTGCTGGGCTTAAACGTTAAAATGGAAACGGAGGATATTCAGGAGGGTGGGGAAAACCGATTTATTCATAAATTTCCCAAAGCCCCTAAATATCCAAACCTTATTCTTAAGAGGGGAATGCTGTTTAATTCCCCTCTTATAGAATGGGCCAGTAATTCTATAGGCAAATTTTCCTTTAAACCAAAAACAATACTGGTTGTATTGCTCGACGTTAACAATCAGGCCCTAATGGGATGGAACGTGGTGAATGCAGTGCCGGTTGGTCTTCAGTTATCAGATTTGAAGGCCGAGGAAAACAAGCTGATGATTGAAAGCCTGGAGCTTGCTTACGATTATTTTGAAAAAGTTAAATGGTAATTTATGCCTATTGAAATCAGAGAGCTTGTGATCAGGGTGGTTATTGAAAAACATCCGGTTGGGGAAACCTTTAATCCAGAAGTTATTCATCACCTTAAAAGCGAAATAATTAAGGAATGTACAGCGAAAATTATACAGAAAATTAAAAAAAGTACTGAACGCTGATGCTGGTTAAATTAAAAATTGAGGCCTATGAAGATCCTGCATGTAAAAGCAAAAAAAAGGGTGAAATCAATGCGTTTTTGAATCCTTCTACGTACCAGAGGTCTTTTAATGTAAGTTATACAACAGATAATACACTTGGAGCTACGGATATTACCCAGATTTTCAAAGGAATTGGAGTAAGTGATTTAAACCTGAGCTTTTTTATTGATGGCACGGGCAGGACACCATTGGAGTCAAGATATAAAGATATCGATGATTACATTGATAAATTCAATAATCTGGTTTGTGGTTTCCATGGCAATATTCACAGGCCGTATTACCTGTTAATTACCTGGGGCAAGTTGATTTTTACGGGTGTATGTTCAAAAAACAGCATAAAATACACGTTGTTTTCCCCTGAGGGAAAGGCTTTAAGGGCAGTAATGGATTTGACTTTTTCCGAAAGTGTTGATTATAAGACCAAAGCAAAGGAGGCCGCAAAATCTTCTCCTGATCTTACCCATGTCCGTACGGTAAAAGCGGGGGACAGTTTACCAGTAATGGCTTACCGGATTTATGGCAGCATGGGCCACCATATTGAAGTAGCCAGGCACAATAAGCTGAGCAGTTTTTATGCAATAAAACCAGGGGACCAGATCCAGTTTCCACCTATAAAAAATGTAAATGACAATTAAATCACCTGCTGATGTTGAAGATCTTACCCTTTCACTTGTGGTTAAAGTGTCGGGTACGGTAATACCTGATTATTATCCCCAGCTCTCTGTGGAAATCAGTCATCAGGTAAACCGTATTTCCTATGCAGAGCTTGTTTTTGCAGACGGAACGGTTGAAGGTGGTACTTTTCCAATCAGTGACAGTAGTCATTTTGTGCCTGGAAATGATATTGAAATTTTGGCCGGATATGGAGGGGAAGATAAAGCATCCATATTTAGCGGGGTAATTGTAAAACAGCGTATTGAAGTCAATTCAATAGATGTTTTTAGTTTGGTGGTGAGTTGTAAGCATAAAGCGATCGGGATGACTTTTAACCGTAAGGATGTAGAGTTTACATCGCTTTCCGATAGTGACATCATCAATAAAATTGTTAAGGCAAATGGCTTGAACCCGACGGTGACCAGCACCTCTGTTGTACAAGAAACAGTGACGCAAAAAGGAGCTACTGATTGGGATTTTGTACTTTCCAGGGCAGAGTTTTATGGATTTCTAATGACTTGTAAAGATGGGGATAAACTGGAAATTGCAACACCTGAGTTTAGCAGTACCCCTGTCTTGCGTCTTGCTTTTGGGGAGTCTATTATCAGTTTTAATGCCGAACTGGATGCGCAGATGCAACCCCCGGAACTCGAGGCCTTTGCCTGGGACATTAAGAGCCTGGATGTCCTGACAGCCAATGCTTCGGAACCTTCCCTCAATGATCAGGGTAACTTTTCAGCAAAGAAACTTTCCGGGGTGCTCAATCAAACAAAAAGGACTGTTTTTACCGGAGCACCTATGGAAAAGGCCGAAATCAAAGCCTGGGCAGATTCTTCCTTGCTCAAAATGAGGTTATCGGCTCTGAAAGGAAAAGTAAGCTTTCAGGGGAGTGCATTGGCACAACCAGGCAAGCTGGTCCAGCTGGAAGGAGTAGGTTCCCGTTATAGCGGAAAAGCTTTTGTTTCATCAGTGATTCATACGATTGAGGAAGGAAACTGGAAAACTACCGTAGGTTTTGGACTGGACGATATCCCTATTGCAGAGAAGGACAATTTTAATTTTCCACCAGCTGCAGGTCAGCTCCCGGCCGTAAGTGGCTTGCAGATTGCTACAGTTAAAAATCTTTTTGAAGATCCACAGTCTTTGTACCGCATCCAGCTCACTTTAAATTCTGGTGCAGACAATCAGACCGGGACCTGGGCAAGGGTTTCTAATTTTTATGCAACGGCGAATGCGGGTGCAGGCTTTCTTCCGGAGGTTGGGGATGAAGTGGTGGTTGGTTTTTTGGATTCAAATCCGCGTTACCCGGTAGTACTGGGCTCGCTTTACAGCACCTCAAAAGCACCGGTGAATTCTGCAAAGGACAACAACAATTATATAAAATCCATCATCACTAAAGGCAACCTTAAAATGTCTTTTGATGATGAAAAAAAAATAACGACACTGCTCACGCCTGCAGGAAATTCTTTTGCCCTGGATGATGAGGGCAAAAAAATTGTAATCACAGATCAGCATGGTAACGTAGTTACAATGGATTCAAAAGGAATTGAGCTCAGCAGCAGTAAAGACATTAACCTGAAAGCATCGGGTGACATCACATTGAATGCCGGAGGAAAAATAGAAATGACGGCTACCCGGGATGCGGTTGTATCTGCAATGAACATCAGCAACAAGGCCAAGGCAGGTTTTTCTGCCAAAGGGGAAGCGACCGCAGAAATAAATTCTTCTGGTCAGACAACAGTTAAAGGAAGTATTGTAATGATTAATTAAACAGATATGGGAATGATGGCAGCCAGAATAACAGATATGCACGTTTGCCCGATGGTCACCCCCGGATTGGTACCCGTACCACATGTTGGTGGGCCGTTGATTGGTCCCGGGGCACCCACCGTTTTAATTGGTGGCTTGCCTGCGGCAGTGGTAGGGGATTCGGCAGTTTGTGTAGGGCCACCCGATTCACTGATTAAGGGCTCAGCAACAGTTTTGATTTGTGGAAAACCTGCGGTAAGAATGGGTGACAGTACGGCCCATGGGGGTTCTGTGATTTTAGGATTTCCAACGGTATTAATTGGGGGCTAAGGATGGAAAGAGATTCAATTTTAGGAACAGGCTGGAGTTTTCCCGTATCATTTGATACCTTAAACCACCGGACGGTAATGGCCTCGGGGCTTGAAGATGTTAAACAAAGTATTTTTATCATTCTCAATACCACGCCCGGTGAGCGGGTCATGGAGCCGGAGTTTGGTTGTGACCTTAAACAATTGGTATTCGAAAATATAAATGAATCACTTAAAACGAAATTGGACCATATTGTATACCATGCACTGCTGAACTATGAACCCCGGGTAAAATTTATAGGAACCGAAATTATCGGAAAATCTGAACCCGATGGTATTTTGCACATAAAAATTGAGTTTTCACTCATTATAACCAATACGCGTCACAATTTAGTTTTCCCTTTTTACTTTACAGAAGGAACAAATATTTGATCATTAACAACCGGAAATGGGTAAACAGCTTGGATATTTATTAGAAGGCCTGAGCAGGGATGAACGCCTGATCAGGGCGCTGTTGCCTGAATCTGTTCAGCTCGAGGACCGCGATAGTCCGGCCCTGCTTAAACTTTTATCCGATCTGTCCAGGCATATCGTTTATTTTAATGACAGCAACAGGCCTGAGGGGAACTGGGAAGAATTTTTTAAAACAGATTTTAACATCCTGAACAATCTGGTTACCAGGTTCGACTTGCAGGGTTATCTGAACCATTTTTATCAGCTGGAACTTAAACTGGAAAGATCGGTTAATGACCATGATGTTCTGGATGCGTTAAAAAAAATCTTCTACTTTATTTTTGCAGCGGCTATAAAAATGCATGAACTTTCTGAACGTCTGCTGGCCGTGCAAAGGACCCCGGTTTTTACCGTCAAACTAAAAGACATTCTTGTCAATTTAAAAGAAGATATTGCACTTTTACGCGAATACAATAACCAGGCAATAGCGGCTTTTGAGGTTCCCTTTATTGAAAAGGAGGCCTTTGTACAACTGGGCTTTGATCAGGAAAAAGCCTCAAAAAATATTTTTGAAAAGGGAATCGGCATCAGTGAAAAAACAGGAAATGCCTTTAAAGATGTCAAAATCATTTTTAATTCATTAAGAACGAATTTTAACCGCGTTCTCAACGCATGCAAATTTTATGTAAATGAAAATCCGGTACAGGAGCAGAGTTATAGTCCTCACCTGGCCCTGGTGGTTACTTTTCTGGAACTTTATGATTACCTGAAAACCGATGTCAATAAACTCCCTTCCAAGCATCTTGAATTTTATTATCAGAACATATTGGGTTTTAACAGGCTCCCTGCGGTGCCGGATAAAGTCAACTTATTGTTCGAAGCCCTGCCTGATGCCAAACAGGTCATATTACAACAAGGGGAACTGGTAAGTGGAAATATACCAGGTCACAAAGACAGTCTGATGTACAGGATTAATGAAAAAATTGAACTGAGCAAAGCACATATTTCTTCGCTTAAAACACTTTTTACAGTTCAAAATGTACGTATTGCGCCCAAAATGGATGCGACTAAAACCATTTCTGAGGTGCAATTGTATAAGGCAGAGTACAACAACCCCGAGCCAAAGTTTATTGTAAAAAATGCAGACAACATCACCTCGCTGTCTATGCTGGGCCAGGACATCAATGAACTCAGTCCTGCCGAAAGGAGCAACCTGATGGCAGACACCGGATTTCTCATTGCCTCACCTGTGCTTTATCAGCAATATGGCTCCAGGAAAATTCTTTTGAAACTGCATATTGAACCCGATTCCTTTGGAAGCGTAGTAGATTATTTTAACAATTATCAGGGGCTGAGTGACAGTGTTGACAATGTGCAGTATATGCTGCTTGATAACGCCTTTGTGATTGAATTCACCGGGCCTTCCGGCTGGGAAAAAGCAGGTTTTACAAGGGTCAACCTGAACCAGGACGATAAATCTCTGGAAGTAGAATTGATACAGGGAACAACAGATTTGCCTTTTACCTGTTATGCTCCTGTTCATGGGGCATTGCCTGGTTTGAAATGGCCTGCCATTCGTTTACTGATCAATAATCAGGCAAATTTCAATCCGCTGGCTTATTTAAAATACCTTAAAATAGAACGTATAACGGTACGTGCAGAAGTGAAAGGACTGGTTGATTATACCCTTCAGAACAATATTGGGAACTTGAGTAATGCCACAGCTTTTCAGCCTTTCGGGCCTCTTTCTCCGGCGGGAAGTTACTTTGATATTGTAAATGCGAATGTATTTAACCGTTATCTTTCCAGTGCAGCCCTGAAATTGGAGTGGGCCGGACTTCCTGATGTTGTAGGGGGCTTTGAAACTTATTATGAACAGTACCTGGCCAATATTAAAAACAGCTCCTTTAAGGTCAGGTTGCTCAGTTTAAAAAATGCCGATAACGTTGCTGCCGGGATTAAAAATGAATTTGCCTTATTCGAGTCCGATCTGGATGCTAATTTTGAACCGGTATTAAAGCACAGCACAACTTTTGAACAGGAAGATATAGATGTTAAAGAACTGGCCTATACCAATGATCCTGTGCTGGACAGGGTGCCTGCGCCATTAAGTGGTGAGATGAGCGAGGGTGCCTTAAGAATTGAATTTTACAGCCCCAGATTTGGTTTTGGGCATAGTTCATTTGCAGGTGTTTTTTCGCAGACGGCCCTGCATAACTCAAAACGTTTTGTGAAAAAAAAGACCTTGCCCGAGCAACCCTATACACCATTGCTCAACAATGTTTTTATAGATTATGTACAGAGCACAGCCGAGCAACTGGACAACGCAGCGGGAAATATGGAAGGGTTCAGCAGTATTGCATTTATCCATTTACAACCTTTTGGTTATGAACAGGTTTTTCCAGGCAAAATAAGGTCTTCTTATTCCCTGATTCCTTATGAGGATTACGACAATAACTTCTATATAGGCTTCGACAAAATTGTGCCGGCCGAGGAAATTTCCATTTTGTTCCATCTTGAGGAAAAGACCTTTCACGAATCAGCGGTGAAACTTCAGTCCTTGCAATGGAGTTATCTTTATAACGATTCCTGGCTGAGAATGAATGAAAAGTATGTGCTTTCAGACACGACCGAAAATTTAATAAAAACCGGAATTGTTCGTCTGATTGTTCCACCGGATATCAATACTGGAAACACATGCATGCCTGCCGCATTGTACTGGATTAGAATTTCTTCCTCCGGGAAAAATATCATCAGGTCCAAAATAAAAGCTTTGTACATCAATGCGGTATGTGCCACGCGTATCATTGAACCGGGAGCACCAGGCCTATTGGAACTGCCGGCCGGTATATTGAAAACTTTTGTAAATCCTGTTAAAGGTGTTCAGAACATCTGGCAGTTGTTTCCATCTTTTGGTGGAAAAGAAGCCGAAAATGAGGTTGAATTTTACATCCGGGTCAGTCAGCGGCTAAGACATAAAAACCGGTTGTTGATGTCAAAGGATATTGAGCAGGCCGTGCTCGAAAATTTCCCTGACATCTTCATTGCAAAGTGCATCAGGTCTGGAGAAGACGATTCAAGGGCTGTACCAGATTCTTCAAGTCTTAAAATTGTACTGGTGGCCTTAAATGAAAATTCCGGCAGACCGGATATGACACCTATGGTTTCACTTGACACCCTTTGTAAAGTGAAAGATTTCCTGCAGACAAGGCTTTCTCCGCAGGTGAATATAAGTGTAGAGAATCCGGTTTATGAGCGTGTTAAGGTAGTGTGTAAAGTGCGGCTGGTTTCCGAAAGCCATTCCGAAGAACTCTTTTACATCAGGCTGCTTGAAAACGACATTAATGAATTTATAAGTCCATGGTACTTCCGGGCCGACGTGAATTATCGCATTGGCGGAAAGCTATTTGTATCAGAGATGTACAATTTTATCAAAACAAAGCCTTATATCTCCTCTGTTGAGGAATTTGGCCTGGCCCATTTTTACAATTATGAAAGTACCGGACCCGAAGAGGTTCTTACCGCTATGGATGCAGCGAACACCATTACCTCGGGCTTCCTAACTGCCTCGGTACCGGAAGGTATTTTTATACCCTCCCAAAACCATTTTATAGAAATTGCCGACGCACAGCAACAACAGAATGAAAATGAGTTTGAAGCCATTGGCCTGAATTACCTGACAGTAGGGGAAGAGTTACTTGTGGGGGAAGATTCCGGAACCGAAAAGAAAGTTCCGGCAGCGGAAAAGAAAGAAAATAAGCAATATTACAATTGGGTCATATCCAAAAAAGATAACTAAAAAATTATGCCGTTCTCAAATAAATTTAGTCAGACCAGGGACCAGTTGAAGGAATATTTCCGAAAAGGAAAAGTACCTACTGAAAAACATTATGCAGATCTCATCGACTCGGTGGTGAATAAGGTTGATGATGGTTTTCTGAAAAACGAAGAATTTGGGTTTAACATCCATTCTACCGGGAAATCCAAAACGTTTGTTTCACTTTATCCCGAAAATAATTCTGCAGATCCATTTTTTGTCATTACAAAAGATCAGGCCAAACCCAAAAGCCTCAAGCTGCAACCCTATGTTGCAGGAGACGATAATGTAGCCAAAAGCTTTTACTTCGGTGCAGATGGGAATCTTGGACTGGGGAAACTTGCAGATAATGGATTGAAACTGGATGTGGCCGGTTTTGTAGGCATGCAGGGCCGGGTGGGGAATTTCCGTTCCGGAAAATTTCCGGCAGATGGCCAGTGGCATACCTTGGTTAAAGACCTGGACAATTGTCACGCCTATGAGGTTGTTGCAAGAACTGGTGCCAAGGGAAAAGGGAAATTTGCCCTGATGCATGCTATTGCGCTTGGGGTTTATGGAAAAAGGGGCAGTAAAGTAAAAAAGAACAGGACCTGTTATGGTTTTTTCTGGAACCATTTGAATTTGAGGTGGATAGGTACAACGCATAATTATGCCTTGCAAATCCGTACCAATAGCAATTATGGGACCGGGGTACAAATCTTTTTTAAGGTTACCCAGCTCTGGAATGACCACGCGTTTCTGGAAGAAGACTATTTTTATAAAAATGACTGAACAAAGCAGAACGGAACAGTCCAGGGCAATGGATTTTGATTTTCTCCGGCGGGAGGGGACCAGGTTGTTGCAAAAAATGTCGGGAGAGGAATGGAGTGATTATAACCTCCACGATCCTGGCGTGACCATTTTGGAATACTTATGTTTTGCCATTACAGATCTCGCTTACCGCACCAATTTCGATATTGCCGATTTACTGACACAAAAGGATGGAACAATTGATTATCAGGGCAATTCTTTTATCAAGCCTGCAGAGGTCCTGAGTTCCAATGCGGTTACGATTAAAGATTTCAGAAAAATCCTTCTGGATGAAATTCCGGAAATCTTTAACGTTTGGATCCATTCTGTGAATTCCCGCTTTTCTTCTGATTCAATAAAAGGTTTATATAAGTTTTACATCCAGGTGGGCAGGGATTATGTCCCTTTATTAACGGAGGGCAAGGATCCCGCCTGGCAAATGGAGCTGAAGAAAAATGTGCAGCGTCTTTTTGTATCCAACCGGAACCTTTGTGAAGATGCCAGCAATCAGGTGTACATTCTGCAGCCTCAAGATGTGGTCGTGAATGCCAGGGTGGTGATTAATCAGGATACTCAACCTGAAAACATCATGGCCGTGATTTATTATAAAATTGAAAAGTTTTTGAATCCCGGGGTAAGGTATTATACAGAAAAGGAACTTTTAAACCGGGGCTACACTTTCGATGAAATTTATTCAGGCCCTTTGCTCAAGGGAGGCTTTATCCCGGATGAAGACCTGAAACCACGGAACCTATGGATTGATCCCGCAGAACTGGTCAGGGTAATTTCCACCATACGGGAAGTGGTTGTTGTACAGGATCTGACCATAAATGGTTCTGCCAGTCCAATATCCATTGATCCTTTGAATTTTCCTTATTTCAACATAGAAAAATCGCGCAAAGGATTTCATGTCTTTAGTGATGAATTTGAACTTTCTGTGAAACAGTCCCTGCTGGATGATATGCTACACAATTTAAGGGAAAGATCTGATAAACGTTACATACACAGTTTTAACGAAATTGTGGCTAAAGATCTTCAGGGTACCTATAAAGGGGGAGAATATCATTCCGTACAGCATGTTTTTCCGGCAATTTATGGGATAGGGGAGCAGGGCCTATCAGGTTCCGAAAATGCATTGCACCTGGCTTACTCCAAACAACTGAAGGCATATTTGATGTTTTTTGAGCAAATAATGGCCGATTATCTTGCCCAGGTGAATAGCCTTAATGAGCTCTTTTCCAACAAAATTTCTTCAGCCGCCCCTAAAACATATTATACCCAGGCACTAAGCGACGTTCCCCGTTTTTCAGAAATGGTGAATGACCATCCGGGTAAAAACAAAGGCAGCTGGAGGGAATATTTTGACGATTTATCTGCGGATTCCTATAGTGATTTCTTAAAAAAAGGGGCAGAAAGCAGAGAAGTTTACTTTGATCGTAAGAATAAGATGCTGGACCATCTTTTGGCCAGGTTTAACGAAGTTGTGACCACCTATCCGGTACAGCTCTTTGATAAATTATATGGTAAAAATCAAAAAGGGTTGTCTGCCGAAAATGAGTTAAAATGGAAAAGCGGAATACTTTTGGACATCAATAAACTTTCTCATTCCAGATCCCTGGGGTTTAACTACCTCAGTGCTGAAAAGAAAACTGCCGGCTACGACTTTATAGAAAGGATGTACCATCTTTTGTATATAAAAAGCAAACCCGGTAAAAGTCTGGTGCAGGTATTTACAAATGAGCTTAAAGTAGAGCGGAGTATAGACGATGTATCAGAAGCTGCACAGGACAAAAAACACTCAAAAACAGAAGCTGCTGTGGAATCCGGAATCCGGAAGATCCGGATCCTGACAAAAAAGAAACTGCAGGAGATTCTGGAAAAAAACAACATCAAAGAATATCCTGCAGATCAGGGACAAGGCAGTGCTGTTTTCGGGCACCAGCCCGTTTCTTTTTTAAAACATGCACTGAATATCGATAATTACCGGCTGGCCAATGACCAGCAGGACCAGGACAGTTATCTTTTACTTTATCATGAACCCGAAGGCCATAGTTGGTTAACGGTAAACAGATATGACAGTTATTCGCAGGCCATAAAGGGCCTGGATACCATTATTGATCTTCTAATTAAAACCAGCACAGATTCCGAAGGGTTTTATTTGATAGAACACATACTTTTAAGGCCGCTGATCACCTCTGAAAACTTTGGTTTCAGATTTTATAATGAAAACAATCAGGTGCTTTTGGAAAGCCGTTTCTGGACCACTTTTGAGCAAAGAGAGCAGAAAATAACAGACCTGATCCGTCTGGTCAGGAAAAACAGCATGCTGGCCCCTGAAAAATTAAAAGAAGGCTTATCCAGTGAATATAAAATGCCGGCCCGGACGGACGGAACAGATATGAAGGATTTGATGTCTGGTATAAAAATGTATATCCAGGGGCAAAAAAGAGGGCAATGTCGCTTCGAAATGATTTTGAAACGTGATGGGAAAGTCATTTTGGAAGATGATTTCAACTTCAGAATGAGTGTGATTTTACCCGAATGGCCGGCCAGGTTCCAGGATAAAGTTTTTCAGGAATTTATTACCGAGCTTTTCAGGGTCAGGACCCCTGCACACATCCGGTTAAAATTTTATTGGCTTAACATTCATCAAATGACGGTTTTCGAAGAAATGAATGCGAACTGGCTAAAGGAATTAAAGCTTAATAACGAAAATGAAGAGCGGGTTGCCTGTTCAAATTTGTCTTATTTCTTAGAAACTTTAGATTAAAATGAGTGGCGGTAATCAGCAGCATATAATTGAAAGGCAGGTGTTTGAACTGGAATACTTTTCCAGAGAAAAAGTGCCCATGCTGCAAGACAGGTTAAGTAAACTTTTTAAGGAGAAGATTATTTTTTCACTGGAAAAATTATTTGACAGAATGATAGATCCTGCAGAACATTTTAATATGAGTTCCCTGGAAGTAGATATTGGTAAACTGAATGAAAACTGGGACGAAGAAGAGTTCGTAGAGCGGATCATCAGGGCTGTGGAGGAAGAGTTGTCATTTAAAATAACAAGGGCGTTAAATGATTCTGGTTACAGGTCCAGTATTCAGGGGCAGGACCCAGGAAACAGGTCTCTGCGCTTACTGGACCATTTTCTTTTAAATGGCAGTCTGCCCTGGTGGGCTGCCGCCGTAGAAAGGCCCGATTGGAAAAAGCTGTTGAGCGGATTGTTTTTTTCCGCAAAACCAGAACTTAAAGCCTTGATTTTAAAATCAGCCAAACTTCCGCACGTTCGTTCCCGACTTGTTTATCAGTTTGATGAGCCTTCTATTCATATTGCCCTGCAATTGATTGAACCTGATCATTCAGATTACATCATTGCTTTTCATAAAGACCTGACAAAGACGCAAGAAGAACAACAAATTGTTAAAAACGATACCCAATCGTTTGAAAAAGCGGTATGGGAGTTTATTCTGGAATATTTACTGCTCGAAAATCAGTCTGTTTTTAACAAACTCAGTTTTGCTGAAGCAACTTTAAAACGGTTGGCGGCCTACTATAATATTTCTTTTGCACAGGTGTTGTCTTTATTTGTCAGTGCCATTCCAAAGCTGAGCCGAAAAGTAACAACAGACTTATTTGAATTGCTTTTGACCCTTTCTGTTGAGTACGACTCAAAAGCTTTTCCTTACGGACCGGGGGCTACTAAAGAAGTAAAAGCTTTTGCCACTGAGCGGATTTCCGAAAATCAAATCACTGATGAGCTGGTTTTAGAATTAATCGGTTACTACCTGGTTTATGGAAGTATACCAGCGGTTCTGGGCTGGGCCGATGCCGCTTATTTAAAAAAGAACATCCAGTACTTGATGAACAAACAGGAGCAAGGCTTGCTTCATTTGTTTTCGCAGCAGCTCAGCGCTCCGCTGGTGTTTCAAAGATTATTGAAACTTTTTACTTTTGATGAACTGTACAGTTTGGCAAAGTCGATGCATGCTCCGCTCTGGCTTCCACCGGTTGGTTTTTTTGCAGAGCTGATAAAAATGGCCAGCTTGGAATATGAGCTTCATCACGACCATTCCCTGGAAATCGTTCTGGGCACCTTATTGCTCAATGGCCTGCCAGGCAAAAACAGACATTCCGTTAACGACTTTAGTGATTATATTGAATACCTTTTCCTGCACCTTCCTGTTCCCAGGTCCAGAATAACAGATTTATTAGAGCCATATAAAAGTGAGGTGCTTAACCTTCATGATTTGCTTAAAAAGGCGGCATCTGAAGGGGTAAACAGCCTGGAAAAAGACAGGTCAGAAAATGACATTGAAGCGTTTTCCTCTTTTTGGGCTGAAGCAAAAAAAATATACAGACAGGATCTTTTCAGATACAGTTTAGAGCATGGGTATTCGCCCTGGTGGATCGGTAAAGATACCTTACAGGACTTTGATCAGTTTTTTGAATCCATAACGGAATCTGACCCGGGTTTCGTCATAAGCATCATCAGGTATTCAGGAGCCAATGATACTGCAAAATGCCATTTGTTGATGCTGGTGAGTACTGAAAACCTGCTGGCTGGATTTTCAAAACTGTTTCCAGGATCAGAACAGGGAAAGCAGGCCTGGCTTTACCTCAGAAAAAGCTTATTGGAAATACATATGGCCAGCTCCAATGATTTTTTAAGAATAGAAAAAAACCTTGCCGGTCTGTTTTGGGAGGCGCTTAAATCTTCAGGTTATGCTGGTTTTAATGTCCGGAATTTTTTGAAAAATGTCATTGACTACCTGGCTGTTTTTGAGCGTGTTTCCCTGGAAAAATTAATAATGGCGATCCGGATGAGCTCCGGGGCCATGGCACAGGAATTTAATGGTCAGGTGATGGATTCCCGAAATAAGGGGCGCATTCTTTCTGCCAGTGTTTTGCAGCAAAAATCTTTTTACGAAGTGATTGGTCAGTCTGTTCAATCATATTTTGCAGTACATAATTCCTGGCTTCAATACAGTTTAACCCATAATGCGAAGCAGCCAGATGGGCAAATTTTAAAAATTTATGCCCATTTCCTGGAATCTGGTCATTTGCCTTTTGAATATGGATTTACCGAAAAGGACAGCATGTTGTTTCGGGCGGGCATCAGGTCTTACCTGAAGGACCCGTATTTTGCAGATCATCGTACGAAACTGTTGTCTGCTGAACAAGACTTGCGCTTGTTTGAACAGTTGTTCCTTGAAAAGGGTGTTACACCCGATACCATAAGGTTAAAGTCAGGTGTTTCTGTAGGGGCAGAGTTGTTGAAAAGCATTTTAAGCAGTACCGCCCTGGTTATTCCACAAGGCCTTTTGGGCAATGATGCCCAGCTCGCTTTAAGGGCAATCCGCCACTTTATGCTCGGTGGATCACTACCTGCCCATTATACTTTTAGCAACGAAAGGCAGGAACTGGCCTTGCTGAAACAATTGATAAAAAAAGGAAATGAGGAAGATCACAACTTGCTTTCCGAAATTTTTCAAACAGCTGCTTACCAGCCGCAAGCCTTAATGAAACTCATGCAGCTGGTTTACCTGCCACCCGCTGACGATATCCTTTCGGGTATGCTGGAAAATTTTGTCCATCGACATTTTATCCGGGCCTTTAGTGATTGGGGATTTATTCATAAAATGTGGGAAAATGAGCAGACCCATTCTGTTTTTTCCGGAATTAATTCCAAACGGATGGGGGCTTTTGTTAAATTACTGGCAAATGGCCAGCTCCGAGTGTACGTAGCCAAAAATAGTTCCATTGAAGAAATAACGGAACTGATTTATAAACAGAATACCAGCTGGGATAAGTTTCATTTACAGGAAATTAGATCTGGCTACCAATGGATGAGCAACCAGATGAGCGATGCTCTTGAAAAAGAACATCTGGCCGTTTTGTTTAAAGAGTTTTTGCTCCTTCAATTGGTAGCTAAAGAGACTTTTCAGGATTCGGCCTGGTTTTTTGGGAACTTTTTAAAGTTTGTGTCTTCCAGACGAAATGTAATCTTTAAACAACTTTTGGAGGCAACGGCCAAAAAGGAAGCAGGGGGGCTTAGGGATCAGGAACTGCCCGAGGGCCTTGAAGAGAAGCTGACCAATATGGCAGGGGAGTATTTTGCCAATAGCAAAGTCCGGGAAGAATTTGCGCAGGCGGAACTTCGGCTGCTTAAACAGTTTAATAAACAAGAGCTTTTTGAGCAGCCGGAACTGTTGAGTGATTACAATACGTTTGAAGATGATTTAGAATTATCCGGGGCCTCTTTTTTTATTCAAAATGCAGGTTTAGTGATCCTTCATCCGTATCTTAAAACTTTTTTTATCAACCTGGGCCTGGTCAAAGAGGGAAAGTTTATCTCAAAAACAGCAAGGTTCAAAGCCATTCATGCTTTAGAGTTTTTAATTGATGGCTGCCTGGAGCATTCTGAAGATACATTGATGCTCAATAAAATACTATGTGGCTGGCCGGTAATGGCTCCTGTTCCTTTATCTGTAAAGCTGACAAAAGCACAGATCCAACATTGTGAAGATTTCATCAGTGCGGTGCTTTCCATGTGGGAGCAAATGAAAAATTCTTCACATTCAAACTTCAGGGGGGCATTTTTAAAGCGCGATGGCGTATTGAGAAATGAACAGGGCGACTGGAATTTAAGGATAGAACCGACCGGATATGACGTTTTGCTTCAAACCCTTCCCTGGGGTTATGGAGTGATTAAAAATGCATTTATGGAAACAACAATATATGTAGAATGGATATAACACAGAGAGAAAAAAATGCCTGGGTAATTGATCAGGAACTCCTATGGCTTTCCAGGGTGATTGAAACCAGAATGCTGCTGTATTGGGGCAAAAAAAGCGAATTTTCCGATGTTTCGGAGCTTGAACCTAATGACCTGACCGGGGATGAATCACAATACGCCCTACTTATAAATGAACTTAAATTAAATGCGGTGCAACGGATTTGCCTGTTGATTGCATTGGCCCCACATTTTAAACCACATCTTCTGGATGTATTTTTTATAAAAAATGCCGATTACGATAGGGGCTTTACAGAGTTTGGTGGAATTAAAGGCAATAATCACGGAGGGTTTTTGCCTACAGGCGAAACCGCTGCCTTTATTATTGCCGGTAACGACATGGAAAAGAGGTTTGAAGTGCTGGGCTTTTTTATGCAGGACCCTTTGTTTAATGAACTGAATATACTCGGTATTCAGCGCAGTGTTCCGGGTGAGCCTTTTTTAAGTGGCTTTTTGACCGTTTCCGATGAATACCTGAACTATTTTATTACCGGCATAAATCATAAACCTTCTTATAGTACTGTTTTTCCTGCAAAGTTGTTGACTACGGCGCTCGAATGGGAACATCTTGTACTGGAAGATCGTGTGATGGAGGAAGTGATGGAAATTTGTGACTGGCTGACGTATAAAGAGACATTGTTGTCAGAATGGAACATGGAGGGTAAATTAAAACCTGGTTTTAGGGGATTGTTTTATGGCCCTCCGGGAACGGGTAAAACCCTTACGGCAAGTCTGCTCGGAAAAAAAACGGGTCTGGATGTTTACCGTATTGATTTGTCTATGGTTGTTTCCAAGTTTATTGGTGAAACAGAAAAAAACCTCTCCAATATTTTTGACCAGGCAATCAATAAGAACTGGATCCTGTTTTTTGATGAAGCAGACGCCTTATTTGGTAAACGGACCCAAACCTCCAGTTCAAATGACAGGCATGCAAACCAGGAAGTTTCTTATTTACTGCAAAGGGTAGAAGAATTTCCGGGAATGGTAATTCTTGCCACCAATTTCGAAGCGAATATTGATGAGGCTTTCAGCAGAAGGTTTCAGGCAATGATCCATTTCCCCTTACCAGGGCCAAAGGAGCGTTTACGATTATGGAAGCAATCCTATTCAGAAAAAGCCGTATTTGAAGAAAATGTTCACCTGAAGGAAATCGCGGATAAACACGAACTATCGGGCGGGGCATTGATTAATATTGTGCGTTATTCCTCTCTGAAGGCCGTTAAAAGAGGCTCGAATATTATTCTTTACGAAGACATTCTGAACGGTTTGAGGAGGGAATTTAATAAGGATGGTAAAACGATTGTGATCTAATGTGAAGATGTGGCTAAAAGCCACACCCTTAGATAAAATGATAAAGGAATACCACATCACCGCTATATGCCGGTTTTTGCTGACCTTTAATGGCAAGAGTGGCTTCAATAACCACCTTGGTTACTCCTCTTAAATTTGCAATTGAAGTCAGTTTAGCTTTGAGCTGTACTTCGTCATTGACCAGTACAGGCTGGCTAAACTTAAAGCGCTCAATACCATAGTTGATTTCCATTTTAATGTTACAGACATTTGCAATCTGTTTCCATAAATATGGAATTAAAGACAGCGTTAAATAGCCGTGCGCAATAGTGGTTTTAAATGGACTTTCTACGGCAGCCTTTTGCTGATCGGTGTGGATCCATTGATGGTCTAAGGTTGCATCTGCAAATTTATTGATTTGTTCCTGGTCTATTTTATGCCAGTTGGAAACGCCTAATTCTTTGCCTAAATGCGATTGGTACTCTTCGAAATTGTTGATTATTAACATGTATACATTTTGCCGGGTAAAAAAATAAAATCTTGCCGCCGCTTCCCCCTCTTCAGTGTACGAGTATACGGTATATTTGATGAATATCAGTGATAAATTTCTTAACGTAATAATAATTAGGAGTTTAGCTGTCAAATTCATAACTTTCTAAGAGTTGAAAAATGTTTTTCAATCCTTAATTAAAAATTATGACAACCCCATTAACCTCTCTTGTCGTCAAAATTTTAAATGGCGATGCCAAAGCCCTGCTTGCTTTTAATCTCGATGAAAAAGACACCAAAGATCTGGCCGGTTTTACCATTTTGTGCCAGCCGGGAAACAGTGAACCTTATTATCTTTTTAACAAACTGCAGTTTGCCGACCCATCTCTCCACGCCCAGGTTGCAACTGAACCTGCAGCCTCGACCATTAACGCTCCTATCCAAAAATTCCGCTGGTTACATGTACCTGGTAATATTCATCAAAAGGATAAAGTGTTTTATGGAGACTATACTTATACTGTTACCCCACGATATTTTAATAAGGGACAACTTTTGCCTATTGACAGAAACTTAAGTGTAACCATAAGTACGCAGATTTTAAAATTCGCAAAAGGAAATATAGAACTGGGCTTTACAAGAGGGTTTACCCAATCCCAGGCTTTTATCAAACATTTCGGTCCAAACTCCACATTCCGCCCAAAAAAGGGGGGCTTACTTTTTGATACCAGTGCCCAGGCCGGGATCAATACAGAAGGAGTGGCCTACAGCTTTCAGGATGAATACATTTGGTCGGGTTTCACCGCAAGGGAAAAGATCTTTGACCTGGTCAATGAGGTATTGCAGGACGAGTCTTTGTTTTTGGATGTATTTGCCTATGATTTGAACGAACCGGATTTAATGAGTTCTTTTTTGCAATTGGCCAAAGAAGGAAGGATCCGTTTTATATTGGATGATGCAGCCTTACACCATGATCCTGCAAAACCCAAACCTGAAGATCAGTTTGAAGTTCAGTTTCGTAAAGTAGATGTAAAGCCGGGTGGGATAAATGCAATCCAGAGGGGCAATTTTAAAAGGTATCAACACCATAAAGTGATGGTGGTTTCTAAAGGAGCAAACCGTAAAGCGGTTAAAGTACTTAGCGGCTCAACCAATTTCTCCGTCACTGGTATGTATGTAAATTCTAACCACATTATTCTGTTTAAGGATCAGGCAATTGTAGCGCTTTACCAGCAATTGTTTAATACCGTTTGGGCACAAAAAGTTCAAATTTCACCTTTTATTGACTCGGTACTTTCTCAAAAAGAATACCCGCTGCACTCAGGGGACATCAGTTTGTTTTTTACTTTCGCTCCCCACAATGGCCAAAATGCTTTGGCAAACCTCAATAAAATTGTAAACAGGGTCAATGCCGAGCAGAGCAGCGTATTTTTTGCAGTGATGGGCACCGATCCGACAACTACCGGACCAGTGGCGCCCGCCCTGATTAACCTGCACAAAAGAACCGATATTTTTTCGGCAGGTATTACAGATTCCAGCAACAGCCTAACCTATTACAAAGCTTCTTCGACCACGGGGATTCGGGTAACAGGTAAACCGGGGAATACCTTATTGCCTCCGCCATTTGATAAAGAATTGTCCATTAGTTTCGGACACCAGGTGCATCATAAATTTATAGTGTGCGGGTTTAATACACCCAATGCAGTGGTTTGGTTAGGTTCCAGTAACCTGGCATTGGGCGGGGAAATGGAAAATGGCGATAACCTGATTGAAATCAGGGATAAAGACATTGCAACTGTGTTTGCATTGGAAGCAATTGCCCTTGTAGACCATTTTCAGTTCCGCAACAGACATGCTGCTCCAAAAAAAACAGCGTCTGATCCTGTGGAAAGTCTGCCAAAATCAAAATTGGCCGCTTATAACCTGTATACCGATAACAAATGGGCAAAATCCTATTATAAGGATGGTGATTTGCACAAGATGGACAGGGAATTGTTTGCACAATAACTATCTTTAAGAAGAGTTCAATTAAAAGAGCTCCGGGAATATGGAAACGAGCATTTATCTGGATAAATTTGAAGCACTGGCCGGGCAATTGACAAGGGAATTGCCCGGCCAGGGGCAGCTGCAATGTAAAGCAGGAATGTGGTTAAACTCGGCAGTTTTAAAAATCCAGCGTACTTCCTGGCTTAACCCTTCTGCGGGGGTAAAACCTTTTGAGGAATCCATTTTTTTCTCACTTTGGATAAGTGAAGCATCCTTAAAAGAAAACAGATTGTATTACAATATTCATGCACTCAAACTCAGGGAACTATCGGCCTATGTGATTAAAAGCCGGGAGTTTGCGGAAGCATTTCGCAAAGCCTTTAAAGCTTTTGAAAAAAGATGGCCAAATGTGCGAACCGATTTTGGTCCTCTGACCTTAATGGAAGGCTGGATAAAAATACCGGAAAAAACTTTTGAAAAAGACGTGCTGGCCTTGGCCCGTCAGTTTTTGGATATAGAGTTTATCATAAACGGTTTGTTGGAAGAGAGAAGAAAGGTTAAGGGTTAACTGAAGGAGGCTTACATAATAGTAATCTTTTTTGGTGCATCTATTAAAATGTGTTTATAGCTGCGATTGGGACGGGGAACCAGGATCATAAAATATTCTGAAATTGATTTTTCGGGCACAATAGCCTTAATGGTCTGCGTATCAATGTAAGTGATGTTCGCGCGTAATCCTGCACCACCTGCTGCCATAAAATATACAATCGTTTTGTCTGGGTCCGGGATGAAATTTAGCCCTTTAATGGTCAATATTTCACCTATGTGTATTTTTTCAGGGCTAAAGGATAAAATTCTGGGGTAAGCAGGTGCATAAATTACACTCAAATCCTCACGCCCATGGCTTGCAATTTTTACCTCTGCGCTTAAATAATTGGTGTCAAATGTTTTTGGTGGAATACGTACTTTTATTATGTCTTCTGTTATTAAAGTACCAGGAGATTCTACGTCCCGGATTGTAATTCTGTTTTCGGTGGCAATCTTATTAAAATTTTTTCCGTACAAAAGGATATCTGATCCATTATCTGCATAACCAGGCAGAATAGAATCAATAAGCGGCTGGCCAATATACACCGACGTTTTTTTTGTGCAGGCTGTTGTTAAAAAGAGCATGCACAAAACCATAAAAAAGTCGCACCAGCTTTTGATAATTTTCATTTATATTATTGAATATTAATCGATTAATCTATTTTATATACAATTGACGGCGGTTCAAGGACTAGTCCGGTTGTTCTTTTTATCCATTAGGATTCCCCGATTAATTATCTGATATTTAATTAAATAATTCTTTTTATTAACGCTTAAACCTTTTTTATGAAAAAAGTACTTTTCATGCTTACGGCCGTTCTGGCTTGTAGCTCTTTTACACTTGTATCGGCGACCAGTGAAAACCGCACTGAAATCTCTAAATCTTTTATTGATCCTATTGGCGTTTTCAGGGGCAGTGCATATGTGAGTTATAACGGTGTACAGACCCGCGTTCGTTTTTATGCCTGGGACGACAGCACCACAGAAATACTGGGTACTGCAATTGGTGAAGATTTTTGGGTAACAGATGGCTATTTTTATACCGTTAATGGTGTTCAATACATTAACGCAACCATTTATACCACTGGCCAGACATTAACCTATAATGGGCCAATTTAGGTTTTAAACGAATTAAAAAGCCCGTATTTTTTAATAACGGGCTTTTTGATTCGTTTATTCTAAAAATTAAAGGACCGTAATTTTCTTATCGGGAAGCAGGACCAGAACCGAACTCGGGCCATCGGCAAGTTTTATCAGCATATAAAGGGTTCCTGAAGCTGCATTTTCGGGGACCTTAACCTGCACCTTTTCAGCATCTATGTAAATGATTTCGGCGGTTATACTCGAACCTGCCAGCCTTTCAAAAAAAACCTCTGTCTTGTTTTTGTCGGCAACAAAATTGAGTCCCTTGATCGTCAGAATTTGTCCGGGAGATACTTTTTCCGGGCTAAAGGATAAAATTCTTGGACATAAAACGGAGTACACAAAAGCAGTTGCTGTTTGACCACTGCTGTTCAGCTTTACTTCAGCACTTAAACGGTCCAGGGTAAAAGTACCAGGTGGAACAGTTGTTTTTAATATGCCTGCACCCATTTGGCTGACATTCACCTCAACACCTCCTACACTTACTTTATTTTCTGAGCCCGGACTGTTGAGATTTTTTACATACAGATAGATATCCTTACCATTTTCGGTGTATTTTGGTTGTATGGAATCTATCACCGGAGTACCAACCGGGGTTCCGTTGTCTTTACTGCAAGCGCTATATAAAAGGAGTAGGGAAAGTACAACCAGGCCATATTTTGTTTGAATACCTTTCATTGTTGAATTTACTATATAGTATAGTACAACTGTGAATCTGAAATGGACTAGTCGTTTAAAGAAAAAATAAATAATTTTATAGAAAATTAGTCCTGTTGCAGCTTCCTATAAGCTTTAGGGCTATGGCCTCTTTGTTTGCGAAAATATTTGTTCAAATGGCTTTCATCGGTGAAGCCAAATTCATTTGCAATCTCATTCATCCGCTTATCGCTAAACTGTAAACGGTGTTCAATTAATCTGGTTTTGTAGTTTGCGATATACTGCTGCATGGTTTCATTGGTATGTCTTTTAAAATACCTGCCCAGGTAACTGTTTGATATGCCAAAATTTTGACTAAGGTGCTCTGCCTTTAATTTTTCAGGATAATAGATATTTGTCTGGATATATTCCAGAATGTTCATTGCTTTTTCTTCATTTCCCATATTTACCTGTCCGGGAAGGTATTTGGCAATGTTTCTTGCCACCAGAATAACAAGGGTATTGATCAGCTGTTCTGTAAGCTCTCTGTTGTACAGGTCCTTGTCTTCACTTTCTCTTATAATGGCTTCGATGATCGACTTGACAAGGGCTTTGTCTGTGGGATTTTTAAGGATGCAACCTGGCTGGTGATTGGCATTTTGTAAAATGTATTCCAGTCTATGGATGTTTTCTGCCAGTAATCCACTGTTTTTGATGTAAATGTTGTTGAATTTCAAAAAAAAGAAAGAGGTGCGGTCTTCAATTTCAAAAGAATGGCAATCATCGGGGGTAATCAAAAATATATGCCCCGCATGATAATCGAATTTGCTTTTGTTGATGCACTGTTTACCGGAACCCGAAATAATATAAATCAGTTCAAAAAAACTATGCTGGTGCGCCAGTTTAGGACAATGGTCCAGTGTTTTATAAGCAATACAATAAGGCTGGTGCAGATTTTCGCTTAGCATGCGACAAAGATACCAAATTATAGAAAAATTGTACCTTTTTTTTAGTTAAATTATGGTATAATTTTGTCTTATTCAAAAATAAAGAAAATTAAAATGAAAGCAATAGTCATTACAGCAACAGGAGACAAAGATCAGTTGAAGTTTGTGGAAATACCCCTTCCCGAAATTAAGGACGGTGAGGTTTTGATACAGGTTAAAGCCTTTAGCATTAATCCTGTCGACATTAAAACCAGAAAAGGGAATGCGATATACGAAAAAATAGCTGCCGATGGCCCTGTTATTTTGGGCTGGGACGTTTCGGGGGTGGTGACCCGTTCGGCATCTGATCTGTTTAAAACCGGAGATGAAGTGTTTGGTATGGTCAATTTTCCAGGGCATGGAAAAGCTTATGCCGAGTATGTAGCTGCCCCTGCAGATCAGCTGGCCCTAAAACCGGCAAACATAAGCCATAAGGAAGCAGCCGCGGCAACTCTGGCTGCCCTTACGGCCTGGCAGGCCCTGGTGAGTAATGCAGGGGTTAAAACAGGCGATCGTGTACTTATTCAAGCCGCAGCCGGTGGGGTAGGTCATTATGCTGTTCAGATTGCCAAACATTTAGGTGCGTTTGTAATTGGAACATCTTCTGCCCAGAACAAAGAATTTGTATTGTCGCTGGGTACAGACCAGCACCTGGACTATAAAGCGCAGGCTTTTGAAACTGTACTTAAAGACCTTGATTTGGTATTGGATGCGATGGGAGGCGATTACATTGACCGTTCCCTGGAAGTGATCAGGCCAGGTGGTACATTAATTACCCTGCCTTCAGGCTTAAGTGAAGGTATTGCTAAAAAATCAGAAGCCAAAAAAATAAATGGCTATCACATTATGGTTAAATCTAATGGTAAAGACATGCAGTCCCTGGCGGATTTGCTGGAAAAAGGCATTATAAAATCACATGTCTCCCAAAGCTTTTCTTTTGAGGAAATCAAACAAGCCCATGAGCAAATCGAAAGTGGCAGGACGATAGGAAAAATTGTAGTGGAGTTTTAAGGAGGAACACCATTTCATTTGTAAATATGGCACAGCGGTCCTGCTGTGCCATTTACATTACTAACCAAGTAATTCAAACCTTCTGGAAGCATACCCAAAAAGGATCTTCCTGTCCAAAGCGGTGGAATAAGGAAGACCATCAAATATAAACAGGAACCCGCCAGGCCGGGGGTGAAAATCTAATCTGAATGGGGTTGAAATCTTACTGAATATAATCGGTCGGGGTTTTTCCAAACTGTTTTTTAAATTCCTTGCTAAAGTATTTCCGGTCAGAAAACCCCACCATATAACCCACTTCATACACCGTATATTTTTTTTGCAACAGCAGTTGCGCCGCCTTTTTTAAACGAATGGTCTTTGAAAAATCATTAACAGATAAACCTGTCAGAGCTTTGAGCTTTTTATACAGTACCGGTAAACTCATACCGGTTTTTTCGGCCAGCATTTCTACCCCGAAATCTTCATCTTCCATATGTTGTTCAATAAGAAGTACCATTCTGGAAAGAAATTGTTCCCCGGCCTGGTCTGGTTCCAGCGGATTAGGCTCTGGTATAAAGCCCTTACTGTATTTACGGCGTAGCTTTTCCCGGGCTTGCATTAAGTTATGCACCTGCAATTGCAATACTTTAACGCTAAATGGCTTGGTCAGATAAACATCTGCACCCCGGCTCAGGCCTGTGATCTGGTCATTTTGCTCAGTCTTTGCGGTCAAAAGCAGTACAGGGATATGATCAGTCCTTTCATCCTTTTTTAGCTGGTCACATAATGTAAAACCATCCATTTCCGGCATCATCACATCACTGATAATCAAATCCGGAATTTCATTCACCGCCATGTCCCAACCCTGCTTTCCATTTGAAGACAGCAAAATATGGTAATCCTGCTCCAGTGATTCCCGGATCAACTGCTGCAGTCCGGTATGGTCTTCTACAATCTGAATGGTGTAGTTTTTTGGGGTTTTAGGAGCAATTTCTGGATCAGATGCCGGCTCACTTTCTATTAAGGGAATTATATATGGCTTTAGCGGATGGGGCTGTGTGCGTAACTGGTCTTCGCTAAAATGTTGTTTTCCAGATCTTAGGCAAATATTAAAACAGGTATGACCATGCTGCTGGCCCCTGGCAGTTTCGCTTTTCACTTCAATTTTTCCTTTATGCAATTCGATAATGTGCCTGGAAAGGGCCAGTCCAATCCCATAACCGGTATTCTGGATGCTGTGGTCATCAACCTGGAAATAATTCACAAACAACTGGTCCAGGTATTCTGGCGAAATGCCCCTGCCGGTATCGACAATATGGATCTGTACTTCTTCGGCCTGTTGATAAACAACAATCGTTATTTTCCCATGGTCGGGTGTAAACTTAAAGGCATTGGACAACAGGTTAAAGAATACCTTTTCAAGTTGCTCGCTGTCAAAGTAAAGCAAAACTGGCTGCCCGGGGTGTTCAAAAGTAAAGCCAATCTGTTTTTTAACCGACAATTCTTTAAAGGAGTTGTAAATATCCTGTATAAATGGGACCAGGTCATACCGGGCAACTTTTAGTTTTAAATTTTTAGTATCCGCCTTTCTAAAGTCCATCAGTTCACTGACCAGCTTTAAAAGTCTGTCTGCGTTGTTTTTGATGCCTTTTAGCTGCTCTATGGCTTTCGGGTCTTTTTGGTTGTCCATTAATTTCTCCACGGGGGCCATAATCAAGGTCAGGTGTGTCCGGATCTCATGTGAAATGTTGGTGAAAAAATTGAGTTTGATCTGGTGCAGTTCCTCATCCTTTCGAAGCAGGCCCCGGAGGTAAAAAAAACGGGTAATAAAAAAGATCACCACCGCCAATAAAACAGCGTAAAGGCCGTAAGCCCACCAGGTTTTCCATAAAGGGGGTGAAATTTCTATTTGCATTTGTATAGGGCTGCTCCAGACCCCGTCGTTATTGGCCCCTTTAACCAAAAAAGTATAAGAACCCGCCGGCAAATTGGTATAGGTAGCAGCCGGGGTATGACTTTCTATCCATTCTTCATTAATGCCTTCCAGTTTATAGGCATACTTGTTTTTACCCGCTTTAATATAGTTCAGCAAGGCAAATTCAATACTAAAAATATTCTGATCATGTTTAAAAACCAGTTTTTTGGTAAAACCAATATCACGGTCCAGCAACTGTTCCCGGGACCGGATTCCAATGGGTTCATTAAAAAGCCTCAGGCCGGTGAAAACCATTGGGGCTTTGAAACTGTTTTTTCCAATTTCTTCGGGCTGGAAATAGGTAAGCCCGTTAAAGCCACCAAAATACATGGTCCCGTCTGTGGCTTTAAAAAAAGAGTTATAATTGAATTCATCGCTGGACAATCCGTCACTGGTAGTGTAGGTCTGGAAAACATGGCGTTGAGGATCGAATTTGGAAAGGCCATTTGAAGTGCTGATCCACAATTGCTGTTGGCCATCTTCCAGAATACCCAGTACATTATTATTAGCGAGTCCGTCTTTTACGGTATAGGGTTTACGAAAGGTTTTAAATTGCAACTCATATTTACTCAGGCCGCCATAGTATAAGCCCACCCATATATTGCCTTTGGAATCTTCCTGAATGCAATTAATGTAGTTTGCATTGTTGTTGACGCTGTTACTGCCCTGGGACAATTTAAAATACAACAGGGAAGCAGCGCCTGGTATATATTGGTACAATCCTGCAGTAGTGGCAATCCATATGTTTTTCCTGCTGTCTTCAAAGAGTACTTTTATGTTTTTCGAAGACAGGTTTTTTACTGCAGGAATTTGGGGGGAAGGGCTCAGTTCAGCACCCGATTTTTTAAATATTTTTAAACCGGTCTGGCTGCCTACCCATAAAGCACCTTTATGATCTTCCAATAGGGCAACAATCTCTGACCGGGTGGAACTGCCTTTTTCTCCTTGCGTACGGTAATGTACAAAATGCTGGTTGGCAGGGTTAAAAAGGTTCAGGTCACCGCCATGGGTACCAATCCATAAATGATTTTCCTTGTCCCTGTACAGGATTTTAACCAGATTGGAGCCCAGGCTGCCTGCATCGCCGTGACTATAATTATAGGCCCTGAAAGCTTTTGTGTTTTTGTTAAAATGGCTTAAGCCACCACCTTCGGTACCTATCCATAAATTATCATCCTGATCGCTGACAATAGAGCTGATTACATTGTGATTTAACCCGGGTTGCTTTTCATCATACTGCCAGGTCTTAAAATTGGTGGCAAAGGCATAGCGGACATTCACCCCACCATAATAAGTCCCAATCCATACAGAACCGTTCCGGTCTTCATATAAACTATAAATGGAATTTTGATTGAGGCTTTGATTGTTGGCTTTTCTATGCTGGAAAGAACGGAAAGTACGGCTTTGGGGTTGTAAAATACTCAGGCCTTCCTGGGTGCCGATCCAGAGTTCTCCGTGTCGATCTATAATCATTTTCCGGATGGCGTTATGGACAATTCCACCACCTGTTCCTTCGGTATGCTGGAAGCGGGTAAACGACTGGTCCTTTTTTTGGAATAGGTTTAAGCCACCTGTTTCGGTTCCAAACCAGAGGTTTTGCTGTTTGTCCTGAACAATGGCCGTAACAGCGTTATCACTGATGCTGTTGTTGTTGTTATTGCTGGTAAACAGTTTTACAGCACCACGGTTTTTAGCGATACAAGCCAGGCCTTTATTGGTGCCTATCCACAACTGACCCTGGTCATCTTCAAAAAGGCTTAGAATTTCTGTAGCAGTGATGTTTCCGGGAATGCCTGTTTTCCAGGCCGGAACAAATACATTATGGTCTCGGTCCCTGAGCTGGTAAAGTCCTTTGGAACTTCCTGCCCAGAGTTTTCCGCTTTTGTCCTGGTAAATACAGGTGATGGCATGAACACCACCCGGCAAATAAATCCTTTCAAAGGAATTTAAAATGGGATTAAATTTATTAAGGCCGTTAGAGGTGCCCACCCATAAAGTCTTTTGTGCATCACAATAAATAGAAAGGATATAATCATCCGAAAGGGTGGTGCTGTCCGAGGCAATGCTTTTATACAAACGGAAACCATGCCCGTCATAGCGGTTCAGGCCAAAGCGCGAACCATACCACATAAAACCCCGGCTGTCCTGTGCAATTGCAAAAATTGAATTTTGCGAAAGCCCGTTCCTGGTCATCAGTTGATTGAAGCGCAATTCCTGGGCCCTGCTTGTCCAATGCAGAAACAGGAACGCGATAAAAAAAACAATTCTTTTCATCTTGCCTGAAGAGGTAATATTTGGTTGTCTGGTTTTAAGGTTTGTCGGGGAGCGTTGATCTAAAATACAATTTGTATTCGGTTTAAAAGGCCTAAATAAGATTTTCACCCCATTTAGTCCTGATTTTCACCCTTCTATTTTTTCAAATCCCTTCAACTTTACCCTTAGCCAAATAACACCTAAACCAAACCACATGAATAAACTTTACTTCAATGTAAAGGGAAAGCATTTGTATTTAAAATCCCTGTCCAGGGGATTATGCATGGTCATGCTTGTTCCTTTTTTTGCCACCGCCCAGAAAAAGCCGGGCAGTAAGAAAACCAAAGACCAGGTCGAAATTGCCGGAATAACCAGGGGGCAGCTGAGCAACATTTACGGCGAACCGCTTTTTGGGGTGAGTATTCTGAACAAGGCCACCAACCTTACTGCACTATCGGATAAAAAAGGAAATTATTCCCTGATGGCCGACTCGGGGACAGTACTGATGTTTTCTTTAAAAGGATACCTGACCCAGGAAACCAAAGCCACAGGCCGGGCGCTCAACCTGGTGTTTACGGAAACTGAAAAACCGCAGGCCAGTGTTTACCGACTGTACGATGATCAGAAAAAAACAACGAGCATCCTGTCTTCAGAAAGTATTTACACCAGGGACCTGACCAGCTCACCGGTAACAGCCATTAACAATGCGTTGAGTGGCCGGATTTCGGGGCTCAATACACTTCAAACCACAGGTATACCGGGTCTGGACGGGGCGGGGATATCTTTAAGGGGACAAAATCCGACTGTTTTAATCAACGGCGTGCCAAGGGATCTGTCTTCCATAGACCCCGAAGAAATTGAATCGGTTACCGTGCTGAAAGATGCACTGGCCACAGCTATGCTCGGGCAGCGGGGATCGGGTGGCGCCATTCTGATCCGCACCAGGAAAGGAGAGGTCGGGAAGCAGAAAATTTCTTTTACAGCACAGACCGGTCTGCAAACACCCATCCGCCTGCCAAAACCACTCGATGCTTTTAATTATGCCACTTTATACAATGAGGCTTTGGCCAATGACGGGAAGCCCCCCGTATATACTGCGGCAGACCTGGAGGCCTACCGGACCGGATCAGATCCGGTAGGGCACCCCAATGTGGACTGGTACAAAGAAATCCTTAAAAGTAATGCACCATTTACACGTTACAACCTGAATACTTCAGGAGGTGGCAATAATGCCCGCTACTTTGTGGCTGTCGATTACCTGGACCAGGGCGGCCTTTTAAAAACGGCAGATAAAAATGTGTATAACACCAATGCTGATTTTAAACGTTATATCGTCCGGACCAATATAGATGTCGACCTGACAAAAAATTTACTCCTGAACTTAAACCTTTTCGGAAGGATTGAGAACGGAAATTCGCCCGGAGGGAGTTTGATCAGCGGTTCTGCAAATTTAGGCGTCAACCGCATCCTGAATGCCCTGGCAGCCACAGCAAACAATGCCTATCCCATGCTTAATCCCGATGGTTCCCTTGGTGGAAACAAAGATTTTCAAAACAACATCTACGGATTAAGTACCCAGAGTGGTTACACCCTTAGTTATACCCGGGATATGTCTGCCGATATTTCCCTGAAAAGAACGCTCGACGATGTACTTAAAGGACTTTGGCTAAAAGCAATGGCCAGTTTTAACACCAATCTTTCAGAGGTGACCCCAAGAGGAAAAACCTTTGCGGTTTACCAGGCCCAGAACGGACCGTCGGGATTGACCTATCAGCGTTTTGGTACTGATGGTACCATAGCAGCAGGGAGCAGCACCAATACTGCCCAGTATAAAAATTTCTATTCGGAGCTCTCTGCAGGTTTCGACCGGACTTTTAAGGACCATCATATTAACATTCTGGCCAATGCCAGCAGCCAGAACATTTCCATTTATAGTGACCTTCCTTTAAGTTACAATACCCTTGCCGGTACGGTATCCTACGATTATAAAGGAAAATACCTGGCCGAAGCTGCAATGAGTTACAGTGGCTTAAACCGTTACCGGGATGATAAGCGCTATGGCTTTTTCCCTGCGGCAGGCCTGGGCTGGAACATCGCCAAAGAAGACTTTATGAAAGGTACATCGGCCTGGCTGAACACCCTGAAATTAAGAGCTTCTTATGGCCGGACAGGGAATGCCAATATCGGTTACTTTGTTTACAACCAGTATTTTGCCGATGGACCAGGTTACTATTTTGGGGCGGGCTCCGGTACTTTTGTGTATTCGGCGGCAGAACAGCAACTGGCCAATCCAAATGCAACCTGGGAAAAGGCCGACAAGCTGAACCTGGGACTAGATGGAGGGTTGTTTAACAATAAGCTGAGTTTTTCTGTAGAATATTACAACAATAAATATTTCGACCTCATGCAAACCCGGGGCAGGAACACGGCCATTATTGGTAATTCCTATCCTTTGGAAAACATTGGGATCAGCAGGTATAAAGGCATAGATGCAACTGCAAGTTACCGCAATAACCTCAATAATTTCAATTACTTCGTTTCGGGTAACATTACTTCCAACAATAAGATCGTGGAGTACCAGGATGAGGTTTTCAGGCCATACGACTGGATGAAAAGAACCGGACAGCGTACCGATCAGATTTTCGGTTACATCGCCGATGGTTTTTATAAAGACGCTGCGGATATTGCGGCCAGCCCTAAAACAGAAGGCTATAACCCTGTTCCGGGAGACATTAAGTACAAGGATCTGAACAATGACGGGGTAATCAACCAGTTCGATCAGAAGGCGCTGAAAAACAACCGTCCGATGATCTATTATGGTTTATCCTTCGGTTTTGAATATAAAGGTTTTGATTTTAGTGCTTTACTGCAGGGTGCAGCAAACCGGAGCATTTATGTCAGCGGCTCAACCCAATGGGAGTTCCAGGATGATGGAAAAGGACAGGCCTATGCACAGCACCTGGACAGATGGACCCCGGCAACGGCCGCAACGGCTACCTATCCGCGTCTTTCTATAGGCAGTAACCCGAATAACCAGGCAAGTTCTTCGTTCTGGCTGCAGTCGGGCAATTACATGAGGCTAAAGAACATGGAAGTTGGCTACACCCTGCCACAAAGGCTGGTGTCGAAAATTAAACTGGCTTCGGTAAGGGTATTTGCAAATGGAATGAACCTTTTTACCCTTTCAGCAAATAAGCAAATCGACCCGGAAACCTTCGGAAATGGTTATCCGGCGCAAAGGATTGTAAACGCTGGTGTCAACATTAAACTTTAATCGTATGAAAAGTATACTATATACCTTACTTGGTGTGCTGCTGTGCCTGAGCGCCTGTAAGAAAAACAATATTGAACAGGTCCCGCTGGAAAAATGGACAGATGGGATCATTTTTGATCCTTCTGATTCCCTGGGTAATTATGCCAAAAACTTCCTGAATGATATTTATACAGGACTGCCAACTGGTTATAACCGCATTGGAAACCTTTTTGGGACCACCACTACCTACGATGTGCTGGATGCGGCAAGTGACGATGCCATTGCTTCCAAAACCTCCAGTACCATTGAGGCTTTTACCAATGGAAGAATCAGTAGTTCCAATGTGGTGGACGACGCCTGGGCCAAAAACTATTCGGGCATCCGGAAAGTAAATATTTTTTTGGCCAACGTAGGAAAAGTGCCCTTTAAGCAATCTATGATCACGGAAAAAAATTACTGGATCGCTGAAAGCAGGTTTTTAAGGGCCATGTTTTATTTTGAACTGATCAAACGCTACAGGGGCGTACCCTTGCTGGGCGACCGGATCCTGACCATAGATGATGACCTTTCCCTAAAAAGAAATACGCTGGAAGAATGCGTACAATATGTTCTGTCGGAAATTGAAGCGGTGAAGGACCAGCTGAGGCCAAATCCGCTACAGGATGCCGATATAGGCAGGGCATCCAAAGCCGCTGCTCTGGCCTTAAAATCCCGTTTGCTTTTGTATATGGCCAGTCCATTGTACAACATGGGCAATGACCCAGGCAAATGGCTGCTGGCAGCGAATGCAGCAAAAGACCTGATGAACCTCAGCAGCAGCATAGGCCTGGAAAGTGTGTACCTCAACGTGTTTACCACCCGCAAAAACAAAGAGGTGATCCTGGCTTTTCAGAAGACGGTAAACCAGGGGGTGGAAAAAGACAATGCACCGGTAGGTTATACCGATGCAGTGGCCAGTAATGGCTTAACCAGTCCGACCCAGGAACTGGTGGATGCTTTTGAAATGAAAAACGGAAAAGCCATTACAGATCCTTCTTCGGGTTATAGTGCAGGCAATCCTTATGTGAACCGTGATCCCCGTTTTTACAATACCATATTTCATAACGGGATGATGTGGGTCAAACGGGCCGTCCAGACTTTTGAGGGCGGTTTGGATAAGCCGGGCGGCATTGTAACCCAAACGCGTACTGGCTATTACATGCGTAAATTTATGGCCGATTTTTCTACCGCCACCACCTATAGCAACCAGACCCATAACCCCGTCATTTTTCGCTATGCAGAAACCTTGCTAAATTTTGCGGAAGCACAAAATGAATACGCCGGGCCAACAGCAGAAGTTAAAAAAGCAATAGAAGACATCCGTCAGCGGGCCGGGCTGGTCCCTTTTGCCCTGTCGGCAGCTTTAAGCAAAGAGCAGATGAGGGATGTGATCCGGCATGAAAGAAGGGTGGAAATGGCTTTTGAAGAACAGCGTTTCTGGGACATCAGAAGATGGAAAATTGCAGAAAATGTATTGAACGGAAAATTGCATGGGATGCGCATTACGCAAACCAGCCCGGGCGTATTCAGTTATGCACCTTATGAGGCCAATACGGTTTCTTTTGATGCGGCTAAAATGTACAGTTATCCCATCCCTTATTCCGAGATCACAAAAAACACAAACTTAACCCAAAATCAGGGCTGGTAAATACTGCCGCTCCATTTTTGAAACAAACAAAACTCAGGTTATGCAAAGAATACGATATATAATAGCTGTACTGTTTTTTCTGGCACCAGGATATCTTCTGGCCCAGCAAAATAAAGTGATCAGGGGACTGGTCCGTGAAAGTGGCGGGGTATTGCCCGGAGCTACGGTCACCGAAAAGGACCTGCCCAGTAACGGTACCCTGACTGCAGCCGACGGTACATTTAAACTCAGCTTAAAAGGAAACTCTAAAATAATTGTGGTCCGCAGCATTGGTTTTATTTCCCAGGAAGTGAATGTGGGCAATAAGCAAGACATTACCATAAGCCTGGCTGTAGATGCAAAAGGTTTGGAAGAAGTACTGGTGGTTGGTTTTGGTAAACAGAAAAAGATTACCAATACCGGGGCCGTAAGTTCCATTAATGCCTCAGAGATCAGGCAAAATCCAACTGCCAGTGTGCAAAATACCCTGGCCGGCCGTTTGCCAGGTTTCTTTTCCCAGCAAAGGAGCGGACAGCCTGGTAAAGATGGTGCTGACTTTTTTATCCGTGGGGTAAGCAGTTATACGTCCGGACAAAGGCCTTTGATTATTGTAGATGATATTGAATACAGCTATTCGGATGTAGCCCAGCTGGACCCGAACGAGATCGAAAATATTTCAATTTTAAAAGATGCCTCTACCACTGCCATTTATGGGGTAAAAGGGGCCAATGGCGTAATGGTCATTACCACCAGACGGGGGCAATCCGGTACCCCGGTTATTAATTTTAAAACAGAATTGGGTTTACAGCAGAAAACCTTTACGCCAAAATTCCTGGGTGCATACGATGCGGCTGTGCTCACCAACCAGGCATTGGTAAACAGCGATCAGACCAAGCGTTTTACCGATCGTGACCTGGAATTGTTTAAAAACGGGACTGATCCTTACGGTCATCCCGATGTCGATTGGTACAATACCCTGATGAACCGGACGGCTTTAATTTCCAGGACCAATCTGGACATTTCAGGCGGGACCGAAAGCGTAAAATATTTTGTTTCTCTGGGCTATTTATGGCAAAATGGTGCGTTAAAAGATTTTAGTGCCAAAAATGAGGTCAACAATACCCATTATTATAAACGTTATAATTTTCGTTCTAATTTAGACATACAGGCCACCAAAACCCTGAACCTCCGTTTGGACATGACCGGCCGTTTTGGTGAAACCAACGAACCCATTACCAACAGTCCAAACAGCAACGGCCTGATCGGGGAAATTTACAGTTATAATTTTCTGCCGCCGTTTGCTTATCCGATATACAATCCCGACGGTACGTATGGAACCAATGCGGCTTTAAGTTCAACCAATGTGGTGGGCCGGTTGGCCACACAAGGGTACAACAGAAGTTTTGACAACGACCTGAACATTACTTTTGGCGGAACCCAGAAACTGGATATGCTGACAGAAGGTTTGTCGGCAAAAGCGCTGATCTCCTATGCCAGTTCCCAGACCAATACCAGGGGCCTGAGCAGGACAAGTACTTATTTTCCGCAGTACTATTACAATCCGGATAACAATACCTATACCCCTAAAGATGCCACTGTTTACCGTTTGCCCGCTTATGTCTTAACCCGTACTGCGGGCGGGGTTTCCAGAACGACCAATATCCAGGCTTCCTTAAATTACGACCATACTTTTGGTGCACACCGGGCTTACGGCTTGGCTTTGTATAACCAGAACAGTTACATCCAGAACGACAATGGGGTAGCAGGATCCAGTATTCCTGCAAATTTCAGGGGCATTACCCTAAGGACAGGTTATGATTTTAAACAGAAATACCTCTTCGAATTTAATGCCGCCTATAACGGGACCGATAAATTTGTTGGACAGAAACGTTATGGCTGGTTCCCGGCCCTGTCTGCGGGATGGAACATTGCCGAAGAATCCTTTTTCAAAAAGAACATCCCGGTGGTCAACTTATTTAAAATCCGGGGATCTTACGGGCTTGTTGGATCGGATAATATTGGCGACTCTAAATTTGTGTACGATCAGGTGTATACCAATGACGGCAGTTATTCTTTTGGACAACAGCACAACAACTACAATGGAATAAAAGAAGGCGCACTGGGAAATGACAACATTACCTGGGAAAAAGAAAAGAAAGCCGATGTAGGATTGGACGTATCCATGTTTGGAGGTAAGCTCTCTTTTACCGTCGATTATTTTAACAATAACCGTTACGACATCTTAACCGCAAGGGCAAGTGTACCTCTAATTGTAGGTATTGGTTTGCCTCCGGTGAACCTTGGAAAAGTAAACAACAGGGGATGGGACGGGGAAATCAATTACCGCAGCAACATTAAGGATTTCCAGTATTTTTTAAGGGGGACTTTTTCTTATGCAAAAAACAAAATTATATTCAGGGATGAGGCCAATCCGCGTTATCCATGGCTGGCCCGTACCGGACAATCTATTGGTCAGGGCTTTGGATACATTTTTGACGGTTTTTATCAGGATGCGGCAGATATTGCAAACAGTGCCAAACCCACCACAAGCATTAAACCCGGTGACATTAAATACAAAGACCTGAACGGCGACGGGATTATAGATGCCCTTGACCAAAGGGCCATTGGGCACCCGAACCTGCCCAGCACCACCCTTGGACTAACACTTGGTTTCAGTTATAAAGGATTTAGTTTCAGCATGCTGATGCAGGGGTCATTTGGATACAGCATGTATTTTGCTTCGGAAGCGATAGAGGCTTTGAGTGCTAATTTTCAACCCATTCACCTGCAGGCCTGGACACCTGAACTGGGCAATAACGCGAAATTTCCGTTACTGGGCACCAACAGCACCATCAGCAGGGCCAATGTTTCTCCTTCGGATTTCTGGTTGATAGATGCCAAATACCTGCGCCTGAAAACCATGGAGGTGGGCTACCAGTTGCCTTCCCGATGGATCAAAAAAATCGGTCTGAAGGGGGTCAGGGTATATGCCAATGGTTATAACCTGCTCACCTGGACCAATGTCGATAAATTTTACCAGGCGGATCCCGAATCTGTAAATGCTTCAGGAGGTATTATCAATACCGGGGCCATTACTGCCTATCCGAACCAGCGCATTTACAATTTTGGAGCATCATTTTCATTATAACATTTAAAATTTTCAGCTCATGAAGATAAAAACGATATACCTGCTTATGGCCGTCCTGCTGATCTCTGCAGGGGCCTGCAAAAAAGGAGGTTTCCTGGATGCAAAGCAACCCAGTGACCTGAATGAACAAACTACTTTTACAGATAGTGTAAGGACCATTGCTTTCCTGACCAGGATCTATACAGAGGTGGGTTTTAATTTTGATGCCAACAGGTGGGAAGGTGGTGGTCATCCGGTCCTGGCCGATGAGGCCATTCCAGTGCGTTACACTGGTCCACAGAACGATGCCATTTTAATGGCCAGCGGGGCCCTTTCGGCCTCCAGTACCAATGTGAGCAAACAAGTGCAAGTCCTCAACAACTGGAAAACACCCTGGGAAAACATCCGCAGGGCCAATGTCTTTTTAAAAGATGTAGACAAAAGTCCTTTAAGTGCGGGTTTGAAAAGACAGTTTAAAGCAGAGGCCCGTTTTTTAAGGGCCTGGTATTACTTTCAGCTGGTTAAGGTGTATGGTGGGGTTCCCCTGATTGGAGACGTCACCTATGTCGCTACCGATAACATCGACCTGCCGCGTTCCAGCTATGGCGATTGTGTAAATTATATCGTTAGTGAATGCGATGCGGCGGCAAATGACCTGCCCACTTTTGCCGGTCAGCTGCAGCAGGATTATGGCAGGGTAACCAAGGGCGCCTGCATGGGACTAAAATCAAGAATGTTGCTGTATGCGGCCAGCCCCTTGTTTAATGGTGGCGGAATTGCGACAGATGGAAACCTGAAAAATATCACCGGCTACCCCAGTGCCGATCCTGAGCGATGGAACAAAGCTGCGCAGGCTGCAAAAGACATCATCAGTTCGGGCAGCTACAGTTTGCTGGAAGACAATTCCACCCGTATGGGCTATGGTTTTTACAGTGTTTTCCTAAAGCGTTACAACAATGAATATTTGTTTGCGGCCATGAAAGCGCCCAACCGGGAATATGAAAACAACCTGTTGCCAACTTCCAGGACCAGTGCCGGAAAATCCAGCGTACCTACCCAGGGTATGGTAGATGCTTTTGGAATGGAAAATGGTTTGCCGATTACCGACCCTGCTTCAGGTTATAACCCGAATGATCCTTATGTAAAAAGGGACCCGCGATTTGGCAATAGTGTCATTTACAATGGCTCTAAATTCTTTTTATCCAGCAGTAATGCCATGGTTGCGGTCAACACCTATGTAGGGGCAAGTCCGGACGGTCCGGCAGCTACA
This sequence comes from Pedobacter nutrimenti, assembly GCF_003208655.1. GTDB lineage: Bacteria > Bacteroidota > Bacteroidia > Sphingobacteriales > Sphingobacteriaceae > Pedobacter > Pedobacter nutrimenti. The sequence continues at coordinate 691,921 of NZ_QKLU01000003.1, forward strand.
GGCCCGATTGCCATTTCGGGCTATTACTGGAGAAAAATGATGATTGAAGATGGGGGCGGCAATACAGACCGCTGTTATCCTTTAATCCGCTACGCTGAAATTCTGCTGAATTATGCAGAGGCACTCAACGAATACCAGGGACCGGTCAGTGAAGTGTACAATGCACTGGTGCAAATCAGAAGAAGGGCAGGTATTTTAGCAGGAACTTCCGGTAATTATGGTTTAAAGCCCGGAATGAGTAAGGAAGACATGCGTTTGCTGATTCAAAACGAACGCCGTGTGGAACTTGCCCTGGAAGAGCACCGTTTATGGGACGTAAGAAGATGGAAAATTGCAGAAGTTACAGATAATGCCATGTCAAGGGGAATGAAAATCACTAAAAATGGGAATAACTTCAGTTATGAAGTGATTGACCTGAAACCTCATGCTTTCCGGCCAGCGTTTTATCTTTTCCCGATACCAGAATCGGAAATTGCCAAATCACCTAAACTGATGCAGAACCCGGGCTGGTAAATGACTATGTTTAAATAAATAAAAATGAACATGAATAAATCTATAAGTGCCGGGCTGTTGGTTTTGGGAATGCTTTGCCTGTCTGCAAACCAACTTCGGGCGCAAAACAAATATTATGTGGATAACGGACTGGGCAATGATGCCTGGTCCGGAACATCCGAAAAACAAGCCTGGAAATCATTGGACAAGGTCAATTCGGTCGTTTTTAAAGCCGGTGACCAGATCTACTTTAAAAGAGGCGGCCAGTGGACAGGGCAGCTTTTGCCCAGCGGTTCGGGGACAAAGGAAAATCCCATTCTGTTTAGTGCCTATGGTAAAGGCAATCTGCCTGCCATTTCAGCTCAGGGAAAATTTAAGGATGTGGTGCTGATTAAAAACAGCAGTAATATTGCCCTGGAATATTTTGATTTATCGAACAAAGACAGTCTGGTCAATGAGCAGAAAACAGGCCCTGTGGGGGTACGCATTCTTTCAGAAAATATTGGGACCATTTCCAACATCCGTTTATCGAACCTTTACATTCACGATATTAACGGCGACAATAAAAAAGGCAGCAACGAAGGAAACGGAATTTTCTGGGATTGTCAGGGCCCCAAACCAAGTAATATTGAAAACCTGCTGATTGAAAACTGCAGGCTGCTGCGGGTAGACCGCAACGGCATCAGGGGCAACGGGACTTTCGGTTTCAGGACCAATTGGTTTCCCAATAAAAACCTGGTGATTCGCGGTTGTACCCTGGAAGATATAGGAGGGGACGGGATTGTCATCAAAGCCTTTGATGGCTCGCTTGTGGAACACAACAAACTATTCTACACACGGACCAGGGCAAAGGACAATGCAGTGGGCATCTGGCCGCACAGCAGTGACAATACGCTGATCCAGTTTAATGAAGTCGCCTTCACCAAAAACATAAATTTTGCCAATGACGGGCAGTCTTTTGACATAGATGGCAATTGCAGCAATACCATTATCCAGAACAATTACAGTCACGACAATGAAGGTGGTTTTATGCTGGTAATTTCCGATGCGATCAATGAGAAAAGTAAAATGACCACCAATAGCATTATTCGCAATAACCTGAGTATCAATGACGGAAACAACCGCCGCCGGCTATTCAATTTTGCACTGGTCACCGACAGCACACAGGTATATGGTAATGTGTTTTACAACAATTCAAAAGATCCAAAAAAAATAGAACTGTTGGATATTGAGCATGGTATTGCCAAAAACATTGTTTTTGAAAACAACGAGTTTGACTATAGAAACGGCACCCGGGGTGTTTTCACTAAGTCAGCAAAACAGTACGAGGCAGTCCGCTGGATTGGAAATTCCTTTAAAGGAAATATTGAGGGGCGCGAAAGACTGCTAGGCAAGAGCGAAGGAAAAAATGAAGGGCTAAAGAAAAACCGCAAAGAATTTCCCTGGAAATTCCTGAAAGAAAACGGGCTATAAAACAACATCATCACCCTATAAAAAGAACCCTATGATCACTAAATTTTTAACCATCACTTTGCTGGCGGGAGCCAGTTTAATGTCTTGTAAAAAAGCCGATCTGCAAAGCAACGCCAAACTGGAGGCCCTTGCCCTGGCAGATGCAGCAAGCGATACGGTATACACCAGCCCCCAGGCCCGCAACCTGAACCTCATTTATTTTGTACCCAATGACCTGGATACCCTTACCGGCTATCAGAAACGTTTAAGTGAGCTGATGCTCTGGACAAGGGATTTCTTTAAGTCCGAAATGAACCGGAACGGATATGGCGACAAAACCTTTGGTTTGTACACCAACGGAACCGGGAGCCGGGTAAAAATTATAACCATCAGGGGCACCAAAGCAAAAACGGAATATTCTTATTCCAGTGGTGCGGGCAATGTACAGGCCGAAGTGAACGCTTATTTTGCAGCCCATCCCGGAGAAAAAACCAGCGAGCATACGCTGGTCATTTTGCCTCGCTATTCTTTTAAAGCTGATGGTACCCCAAGTGGCGGGCCTTTTTTTGGTTTGGGCAAATGGTGTTTTGCGCTGGACTACGAAGGGATGGACATCAAAAACCTGGGCAAAAGTGATACCGAGGGCAATCGTTTCAGTGTATGGTTCGGAGGCATGGTGCATGAACTTGGCCATGGTTTAAACCTGCCGCACAATTGTCAGAAAGTCTCTGAAAATGTGACCTTGGGCATGGCTTTAATGTGGGCCGGAAACGGAACGCTCGGAAAATCAAAAACTTTTCTGACCGCTACCGATTGCGCCATTTTGAACGTAAACCAGATTTTTAACAATGACAGTAAAACTTATTACGGAACCGTTAATGCCCGGTTGACCAAAATTCATGCAGATTACGATGCAAATAAGGCGGCAATAGTCCTCTCGGGAAGGTTCAGCACAGATACCAAAGTAACCAGTGTGGTTTACTACAATGATCCGAACGTAAATAACGAAGGTACCGGGGTCAACCACGACTATAATGCCACCACCTGGGAGTCCAAGGCCATTGGCCTGGACAGTTTTTATGTAGAAATGCCCATTTCCGAGTTTAAGTATAAAGACGCAAGCCCTTACGAACTTCGGCTAAAGCTGGTCCATGAAAATGGCAATGTAACCCAGGCCACTTATAATTATAAATTTGTCAATGCTTTACCGGTGCTGGAGTTCAGTTCTAAAAACGAAATCAGTAAAAGTACCTGGAGCATTGCCGCATACAGTTCTCAGCAAACGACCTCGCCGGCCATGAATGTGATTGACAACAACCTGTCTACCGGATGGCACAGCCAATGGTCGGTGGCACCAGCGGCAAGTTATCCCCATTTCATTACCATTGATATTGGCCTGCAGCAAAGCCTGGATGGATTTACGATTCTGAATGCCGACCGAAGGGCCATTAAAGATGCAGATATCCTGTACAGCAATGATGGAATCAATTTCAGTCTTGCAGCCAGTTATCAGATCCCTAAACTGGGTTCGGTTCAGAATTTTGCTTTTCCTTCTACGCTGACCTTCCGCTACATTAAACTACTGGCCAAATCGAGCTGGGACGGAGAGCAGTTCGCCCAATTTGCAGAAATAGGCCTTTACAAAAACTAATTTATGTATCCTCAGAAAAATATTTTTATCCTTCTTCTTTTCTTTTTTTTTCAGTTCGGCAGCAAGGCGGCAAAGCCTGCTGCATTTGCTCCTGATGGAAGACAAAACATTTCGTTGAACCAGGACTGGCAGTTTTACTTCAGTTATAATTTTGAACAGGGTATAAAAAAACAACCCGTGAACCTGCCCCATACCTGGAATGCTGCAGAAGTTTTGGAAGGCGTTGCCGATTACAAAAGAACTTCGGCTGTTTATGAAAAAAACATTGAGGTTAAAAAGGAATGGGCTGGTAAGCGCCTGTTCCTTTATTTTGAAGGCGTGAACAATGTGGCCGCTATTTTTGTCAACCGGAAAATGCTGGCCGAGCATAAAGGGGGCTATACCGGCTTTGCAGTAGAAATTACCGATGCGGTCAAAGCTGGTCAGAACTCCATTATGGTACAGGTCAGTAATGCCTACCGTTTAGATGTGATCCCCCTGCATGGTGATTTTAACAGTTATGGTGGCATCCATCGTCCGGTTTCTCTGCTGGTTACAGCACAAAACTGCATCACTCCGCTGGATTATGGTTCACCAGGAGTTTACCTCCGGCAAAAAGAAGTATCCGGGCAAATGGCAAAAATTGAAGTTTTCAGTAAACTGTCGTTAAAAACGACTGCAGGTTTACAGCTGAAAACCACCATTTATGATGCCGCAAAACAGGAAATCATCAGCAGCCTCAGCCCGGTAAAGGAAGCAGAAGTACTGCAAAACCTGCAGGTTGAAAAACCGCACCTATGGAACGCAAAGGCCGACCCTTACCTGTACCAGGTGCAGGTCCAGTTGCTGCAGGATCAAAAAGTCATCGATGAAGTCTGGCAACCCCTTGGCCTGCGTTATTTTAGCGTAGACCCCAATAAAGGGTTTTTTCTGAACGGAAAATACCTGGACCTTTATGGGGTCGGGCGGCATGAAGATGTTTCAGGAAAGGGTTCTGCGTTAAGCGATCAGGACCAGGAACTCGACATGACACTGATCCGGGAATTGGGGGCAACGGCGGTAAGGTTAACCCACTATCCGCACAGCAAACGTTTTTATGAGCTTTGCGACCAGAACGGTCTGATTTTATGGTCCGAAATTCCTTTTGTAGGTCCGGGTGGTTATACCGGGGCAGGTTATGTGAGGGATGCGGAGCTGGAAAACAACATCCGCCAGTCCTTAACTGAATTGATCCGGCAAAACTACAACCACCCTTCGGTTTGTTTCTGGGGATTATTCAATGAGTTGAATTTCAAATACGACGATCCTGTTCCATTTATTGCCAGCTTAAATGAACTGGCCAAAAAGGAAGATCCTGGACGTCTGACCACCCTGGCCTCTAATCTTGGAACCCATGAGTTTACCACCTTGACCGACCTGATGGCCTGGAATAAATATATGGGCTGGTATGGCGGGGATTTTCAGCAAATTGGAAGTTGGGCCGACCAGGTCCATCAGGCCTTGCCATTAAAACCCATTGCCATTAGTGAATACGGGGCAGGGGCCAGTCCTTTTAAACATACCGAAGAATTGACAGCCCCAGTGGCCAAAGGACCATTCCACCCCGAAGAATGGCAAACGGCTTTCCACGAAAAGCACTGGTCCGAACTAAAAAAACGCCCTTTTATATGGGGTAAATTTATCTGGGTCCTGGCCGATTTCGGCTCTTCCATCCGCACTGAAGGCGATGAGAAAGGAATGAACGATAAAGGGCTGGTTACTTATGACAGGAAGATTAAAAAAGATGCTTTTTATTTTTACAAAGCCAACTGGAACCCTCAGCCTATGCTGTACATCGCAGAGCGAAGGAATACCGAACGCAAAAAAAACTTATGCAATATAAAAGTATTCAGCAACCTGAAAAATGTAATGTTATGGGTCAATGGGAAGCCCATTGGAAAACAAAATCCAGATGAAATGAACACCCTGCACTGGAACAATATTTTGCTGGGCAAAGGCCACAACAAGATCCTGGTCAAAGGAACTGTCGATGGAAAAACCCTCACCGATTCCTGTACCTGGGCCCTTAAATAAATCAATGACCAGGCCATGAAACATCAAAAAAAAGATCAGCTAAAAGTTCTGTATATTGCTTTACCGGCAGCAGCCGGTACAAAGTATGGCAGCACGGTTGGGTATCCCTTGTATTGCGGGGCGCCCGGTGGCAGAAAATTGGAACAAATCTGAAAATAGATAGACGATGAAAACGATCAGTTTTTTTAAAACCCTCAGTTTGCTGATGCTTCTGAGCATAGGCTGGGTCAGTGCACAGGTGGTTTTGCCTAAGGGCACAGAAAAATTACCTGCACACCCCAGATTGCTATGCCTTGCAGGCCAGGAAAAAGAAATCCTAGCCAATATTGATACGGACCCTTCCTGGAAAAAAATCCATGAGTCTATTTTAAAAGATTGTCAGGCGATGCTGGACCGTCCGCCAATGCAAAAGGTAAAAATTGGAAGAAGGTTGCTGAGCGTTTCCAGGGAATGTCTCCGCCGTATATTTTATCTTTCTTATGCGTACAGGACAACAAAAGATGAAAAATACCTGCAAAGGGCGGGGCAGGAAATGTTGGCTGTGGCTGCTTTTGACGACTGGAACCCAAGTCATTTTTTGGATGTTGCGGAAATGACCCTGGCCATGTCCATCGGCTACGATTGGCTTTACAACGGCTTGCCAGAAAGTTCTCGGAAGGTCATCAGGGAAGCCATTTTAAAAAAAGGAATGGAACCTTCCCTGGAAAAAAACTACAGCAGCTGGCTTAGAAATACCAATAACTGGAACCAGGTTTGTAATGCAGGGATGCTTTACGGGGCTCTTGCTACTTATGAAGATCACCCGGATTTATCCCAGAATATAATTAACCGCGCTATACAGAGCGTGGACCTGCCCATGAAACAATATGCCCCCGATGGGGCTTACCCCGAAGGCTATAGCTACTGGGAGTACGGAACAACTTTTAATGTAATGCTCATCAGTGCTCTGGAAAGCAATTATGGTAAAGATTTTGGTTTAACCGAAAAACCTGGTTTTCTGAAAACGGCAGCTTACCTGGAAAATATGACCGGACCCAGTGGCAAACCCTATAATTATTCAGACAGCGGTACCAACCCTGAATTTAATCCGGCCATGTTCTGGTTTACCGGAAAAACAAAACAGTCTTCGCTGCTTTGGGCATCCATGCAGCAGCTGGCCGCCGACATGCCTTTAAAAAACCGGCTTCTGCCGGCAGTGATGGTTTGGGGCAGGGCGGAAAAGCTATCCAAAATCCCTCCGCCACAACAAAAGGTTTGGTTGGGAACAGGCCCCAATCCGGTGGCTTTAATGCGCAGTTCCTGGACAGACCCTCAGGCCATATTTGTAGGTTTCAAAGGCGGATCACCATCATTAAGCCATGCCCATATGGATGCAGGTTCCTTTGTAATGGAAGCAGATGGGGTACGCTGGGCGGCAGATCTGGGCATGCAGGATTATGAATCCCTGGAATCCAAGGGTGTTGATTTGTGGAACTATGCCCAGAACTCCCAGCGCTGGCAGATTTTCAGGTACACCAATTATGCCCACAATACCCTGATTGTTAATGATGGTTTGCAAAATGCAAAAGGTTCAGCGGTGCTGGTGAGCCACAGCGCAAAAACAGATTTTAAAAATGCAGTGGCAGAACTGGGCAGTCTTTATAGTCCGGCCTTGTCCGGCCTGAAAAGGGGTATTGCCATTGTTGATGACAGTTATGTTGTGGTTAGGGACGAACTGGCAACGGCTACCGATAGTGTTACGGTGCGCTGGTCTATGATGACTGCAGCCCAGGTGCAAATTACGGGAAAAAATACGGCCGAGCTGAGCAAAGACGGCAAAACCTTAACCTTGCAGGTTGCAGAGCCTTTTCATCCCTTAATGAAAACCTGGTCGGCAGACGCGAAAAAAGACTTTGATGCCCCAAACCCCGGAATGCGCATGGTCGGTTTTGAACTGAAACTGCCCCCAGGCTCCAGGCAGGCATTAACGGTTTTACTTATCCCGGGAAAAACCGACAGAAAAAAAATTAAATTACCTATACCAGCGCTTTCAAAATGGCCTGAATAGGCCTAAGATCAGAAAAATTTCACATGAAGATATCCTTAAAATTAAAGTCTTTTTTTATACTGGCAGCTTTGCTGCTGCCATTGAAACCGGTGTTTGGCCAGCCCCTGACCCATAAAGGTTATGCACTGGCCCAGCTGCAGTATACGCAGCTGCTGGAGCAGGCCCGTGACCTGAGTAAATATCCGCGTACCACTGCAAAAGACGGGCGCTTAAAATATGTAAGTATTCTGGATTGGACCGGTGGTTTCTGGCCGGGAAACCTATGGTACCTCTATGAATACACCAAAAAGCCGTTATGGAAAAAAAAGGCGATGGAATGGACGGCCTCACTGGAAAAAAACCAGTTTAATACCAGCAACCACGACCTGGGTTTTATGATGTACTGCAGCTATGGTAATGGCCTGCGTTTAACAGGAAAGCCGGAATACAAAGATGTACTGATAGAATCGGCCCGTTCCCTTTCCAAACGCTACAATCCGATAGTAGGCAGCATCAGGTCCTGGAACCAGCGATTATCCTGGGACGGGAAAACCATGTGGCATTATCCGGTCATTATTGACAATATGATGAACCTGGAACTGCTTTTTGCAGCAACAAAATTAAGCGGTGACAGCAGTTACCGGAAAATTGCCATTAAACATGCAGAAAACACCATGAGGGACCACATCAGGCCCGATTACAGTACTTACCATGTGATCAACTACGATGAACATACCGGAAAGGTGCTGAACCGCCAGACCTGTCAGGGTTATGCCGACAATTCCACCTGGGCCAGGGGACAGGCCTGGGCCATTTATGGTTTTACCATGGTGTACAGGGAAACCAAAGACGAGCGTTTTTTGAAAACCGCCATGAAACTGGCCGATTTTTTTCTGGGACATCCAAATCTTCCTGCAGATAAAATTCCTTACTGGGATTTTAACGTCAATGAGAAGGGCTATCAGCCCGACTGGGCCTATCGTCCGGCAGATGATGCGGTGCCGCCCAGAGATGCCTCGGCAGCGGCTATTGTCAGTTCTGCCTTGCTGGAGCTCAGTACCTATGCAGGTAAAAAGAAGGAATTCTATAAACAAAACGCCATACAAATGCTTCAGGCGCTCAGCAGTCCGGTATACCTGGCAAAAGCAGGCAGCAACAACCATTTCCTGATCCGTCATTGTACAGGGAGTTTCCCCCACGGAGAAGAAATAGATGTTCCCCTGATTTATGCCGATTACTATTACCTGGAGGCTTTGTTAAGGCTGAAAAATTATAAATAACATGAATGTTAAAAGAGCAATAGGGTGTTTTGCGTTGGCGATGTTAACATGCCAAGGTTTAAAAGCCCAGTCTGATGGAGAAAAAGAACGGGCTTATATGGTACAAGCCATGTTGCGCATTGCAGATCCTGTGTTGAATTCCTTAAGCCGCAACGAGCTGAAAAAGCAAATGCCGGTGGAAGCAAAAGACCCTGAAGAACGAAAAAAAAGTACACACCTGGAAGCTTTTGGACGATTGATTGCAGGTATGGCACCCTGGCTGGAGCTTGGACCGGATGACAGTGACGAAGGCCGGCTCCGGGAAAAATATATTCTCCTGGTTTTAAAAGGTATAGACCATGCCACCAATCCTGCAGCTGCGGATTATATGAATTTTAATCAGGGGAGCCAGCCTTTGGTAGACGCTGCTTTTTTTGCACAGGCTTTGCTCCGTGCCCCGGTACAGCTGTGGGGCCGGCTCGATGCAGGCACCAGGGCCAATGTCCTGACAGCACTGAAATCCTCAAGGGTCATTAAAGCACATCAGAACAACTGGCTGCTTTTTAGTGCCGAGGTCGAGGCCGCCATTATGCATTTTGAAGGGACCGCTGATACCAAACCGATTGACGTTGCCCTCAAACAGCACTTGGGTCCGTGGTATAAAGGAGATGGCGCTTACGGAGACGGCGCGGATTTTCATTGGGACTATTACAATAGTTTTGTGATCCAGCCCATGTTACTGGAGGTCACAAAGGTTTTGTCCCAGGGGGATACACTGCAAAAGAAAAGTCATCAACTTGTTTTAAAGCGGGCCAAACGTTATGCGGCGGTCCAGGAAAGAATGATTTCACCCGAAGGCACTTATCCGCCACTGGGACGTTCGCTGGCCTACCGTTTCGGGGCTTTTCAGCTCCTGGCCCAGGTGAGCCTGATGCGGCAGTTGCCCAAGGGAATTGCCCCGGCCCAGGTTCGCAGTGCCTTGTATACGGTGGTGAAAAAACAGCTAGAAATGCCCGGGACTTTTGACCGGCAGGGCTGGCTGCAAATTGGAATGGCCGGGCACCAGCCCGGACTGGGCGAAAGCTATATTTCGACCGGAAGCCTTTATCTGTGTTCAGAAGTGTTTTTGGTGCTGGGATTACCGGCTTCGGACCCTTTCTGGCAGGGCAGGGACGAAGATTGGACGGCTAAAAAGTTATGGAAAGGAATGGCTGTGGATATTGACCATTCCATTTCAGATTAGATATACAAACCCCTCCAGGGACCGGCCTGCACCCCCGATAGTGCGGCCAGTCTCCTTTTAGGGTTATTTTTTGGGCAACTGCAGTTTATACCGGATACCGGCATTGAAAAATACATTGCCGCCTAAGCTGTTGTTTGGTGCTGATTTAAAGGCATTTTTTAAACCGTTTTCTTTAAGCTGGAAACTTCTGAGGAACATATAACCACCACCAAGCATCAGGTCAAAATGTTTGCCCTTTAACTTGGTTTCCAGGCCAAGTGGCAACTCCCAGTAGGTGAGTGAGCGTCTTTTGGGTTCATTTAGGTTTTCAATATCGTAATTCAGATTTCTTGGACGAAAGGCTAGCTTTAATTCGACCTTTTTACTCATGTCATAGGCGGCACTGACTTCAAAAGGTGGGTTGATGTAAAACTTAAGCTTGTCTTCTGTTTGCCATTGCATAATGATTCCTGGCATAATGAGCGGACTGTTGAGCGCATTGGATACGAACACCCCAAATCCCCAGGAAAATTGAGGGCTTTTGGTCTTGACAAAGAAAACCCCGCCATTGACAAAAAGATCATGAACATCTACTTTCTCCAGATCAGAATTGATCCCTGCCGAAAGGATACTCAGCATACCCCATTTGCCTTTCATGGAGCGGTAATAACTAATGCCAAATTCCGAATTGAGCAAACGATTGGGCATCAGGTCTTTTTCGTCAGTTTTACTGCTCATTTTGGTATACCCGGCATTGATCATACCCGTCCAGCGGCTCATTTTTTTTGTAGCTGTATCTAGTTTCTGGGAAATCAAAAAAGTATAACCCAGGTTTATCCGCTGCTGTGTTTTCCTGGTGTTCTGGACTGCTCCGTCCGCCTGTTTGTATTTGCTGTCTGGAATGTAAATGGCATTTACATCGATAGTATTGAGCGGTGTGATCTGGGAAAAAGCAAAATTCCCTGAAAGAAGGAACAGAAAAAACAACGATTTCTGTAAGGTTGAAATGGTTTTTGACATATTTTTATCCTATTGGGGTGAGCAGGTGCAGAACATTTTTTTTGATGTTCTAGGTGGAGACAACCTGAAAGGCATCTACCCCTATGCCATTTGATTTTTTTTATTTTAAAGAGAAAGGGCGCTCTGCCCTGCAAAAAGCCCGGAAATATTTACATTAGCGGTTTAAGCAGTTATATCATATGGATAAAAGTAATTTGGTCAGTATTATAGGTTTTGTAACTTGTTTTGTATCTCTGCTGCTGGCTTCTTTTTTACTCACTGTGAAAACAAAAAATAAGTTGAGCAACATGCTTTTTGCTTCTTTTTTGATTTTTAGTGCGGTTGACATCAGTGGTTTTTTTATTTTTTACTTTATTTCCGATTATCCGGCACTGGAGGTTTTCAGGGAACAGACTGCTTTGTTGATTATGCCGCTTTTTTACCTCTACGCCTTATCGGCCTGTTATTCTGATTTTAAATTGAGGCCGGTTCACTTGCTGCACCTGCTGCCATTTTTGGTTGCAAACCTGGTAGTTACGCCCGGTTTTTATCTGGCCGATGATGCAGCAAGGACTTTTTTCTTCGAGAATTTTAGCATGATGCCCGAAAACATCTTTATCCGGGTTTTTACAGACCTGCAATTTGCGTTTTATATTGTGGCTGTGCTGCTGGTGTTAAAAAAGTTCAAAAGGATCTATCTGGAAAATTATACCAACTCCAGCACTGTAACCTATAAGTGGTTGTTCAGGTTAACGATGCTCTCTGTTGCGGCACATCTGATTGCAACTGTTAAAAATCTTTTAAAATATACAGACGATGCAGGCCTTAGTCTCTGGGCACATTTGCTGGTTGCATTAATTGCCCTTTTTGTGTTGTGCTGGTTTGTTTTAAATGCCCTGCACCATCCCGAACTTTTCAGGGGAGTAGATTCCAAACTCAAACTGGTACGGGATATTTTACCAGAGGAACAAAAAAATCAAAACCAGGTCCCTGTAGAACAAAATGAAGAGGTTCAGGGCCGCATCCTGAACTTGAAAGACTATATGACGGCAGAAGAACCTTTTCTGGAGCCTTCTTTAACTGTACAGGACCTGGCCAATCAGATGAACATGCAGGTGCGGGAGCTTTCTATTCTCATCAACCATCATCTGGATCAGCACTTTTTCGATTTTATCAACGAATATCGCATCAGCAAAGCGATGAAACTTTTAAAAGATACCCGAAAAGCCGAGCTGACCGTTTTGGAAATCCTGTACCAGGTCGGTTTTAATTCCAAATCTTCTTTTAATACAGCCTTTAAAAAACACACGGGTTTAACCCCTTCGGTTTATAGAAATAACTCATTATAAGGGTTTTGTAAAAAGTCATACTAGAGCCCAATAAAGTCGAACCAATTTCATCAAAGAAAAAGGGTTCGACTTTTTTATGTCGGACGTTTATGCTGCTCCGGGGAGGCAACTTTGTCTCCACAAACCAAAGGAATCATGAACAGAATAATCTTATTTGCCTTTTTAACAATCGCATTACCACTATGGGCAAAGGCACAGTTACAATTAAAAGGAAACGTAAAAAACAACAATGAGCCGGTCGTTTGGGCCAACGTAATTTTAAGCGGGCCCGATGGCAAAACGGTCACAGGTGCATTAACAAAAGACGACGGCTCTTTTGAACTGAAAGTAAAAAGCGGAAGCTATAAACTTAAAATCAGCTTTGTCGGGTTTACAGAATGGGCAAAAGAAATATTGCTGGATAAAGACACGGACCTGGGTACGGTCTTGTTGAAAGAAGAAGGTGGTAACCTGAAAGAAGTATCTATTGTTTATAAAAAGAAAATGGTTGAATACAAGGCCGACCGCCTGGTGTTTAATGTAGAAAACAGTGTAGTCGCTACAGGAGGAACAGCGGTCAACGCCATTAGTGCCGCCCCAGGTGTTATGGTACAAAACAATTCCATCAGTATGCTGGGTAAAGGTGCTTCCAGGGTAATGATTGATGGCCGCATGATTGAACTGACTGGACAGGAATTGATCAATTATCTGGCCTCTATTCCGGCAGAGGATATTAAAAGTATAGAAGTGATGACCAATCCACCGGCAAAATATGAAGCCAGGGGAGAAGGCGGACTGATTAACATTATTCTGAAGAAAGGACAAATGGATTCCTGGAGAAATTCCACCAGTTTAACTTATGATCAGGCTACCTATGGTTTTGCAACTTTAAGGAACAGCTTTTTGTACAATAAAAATAAGCTGAAGTTTTCTGCATCAGCCGGCGGCCGGCTGGGCAACCAGTGGGTAAGTGAAGGACTGGATACCTATTATCCAAAAGGTCTCTGGGAATTGCGCACAGCAGGAAAACAAAAGCAAAACAATGCTTCAGGGGCTTTGAACTTCGACTATGACCTCTCGGCCCGTACTACTGTTGGTGTTCAGTACCTGGGCAATTACAACAGACCAGACCGCAACGATTTTACCCATACCAATATCCGCAATACTACAAACGGAATAGACTCTATCCTAAAAAATACAGGGGTAAATGCCCTGCATGCCAATAGCAATTCTTACAATGCACATAGTATCTTCAAGCTGGATACCCTTGGCCGCAAACTTTCTTTTGACATGGATTTTTTTACCTATGGTTCAGGAGTTGATAATAACTTTGCCGCAAAAACTTATTTGCCAGGCGGAAAATACCTCAACACGGTCCAGTCTGCCCGTAATATTTCCAGTCAGGATGTCCGCAATACGAGTATAAAAGTAGATATGGAGCATCCTTTAAAAGCCATAAACTTATCTTACGGTGCCAAAATAAGCTTTATCAACAGCACGGCAGCTATTCAATACCTGAATACCATTAATGGAAACCAGGTGCCGGATCCTTCTCGCTCTAATGCTTTTGATTACAAGGAACGCAATCAGGCAGTTTATCTAAACGGCACAAAAAACATCAATGAACAACTTAGCCTTCAATTTGGCCTGAGACTGGAAAACACTCAAACCGAAGGGATGTCCCAAACTTTAAATCAAAAAAACACCAACAATTACCTTAAACTCTTCCCTACATTTTACCTTTCCTGGAAACAAAATGAAAACAACAGTTTCCTTTTTAATTACGGAAGAAGGATCAACAGGCCCAGCTTCGAAAATTTAAACCCTTTTCGCTCTTACATCAACAGCAGCAGTTATTCAGAAGGAAACCCATTTTTAAAGCCTTCGTTTAATGATAATTTTGATTTTACTTATGCCTGGAAAGGGAACCTGAGGACCAATGTGTTCTTCAATGTTACCACAGATGGTTTTGGGGTCGTATTTACTTCCGATCCGGCGGCCAACCAACAGATCATCAGCAGGCAAAACTACTTCAGGGAATATTTTTATGGCATCGGAGAAAATTATACGCTAAACATCGGCTCCTGGCTGCAAAGTCAGAATCTGGTCTATCTGCTGGGCTCAAAAAGTAAATTCACCAATGGCATCGATGCCACACCACACAACAATGTGCAATTGTACATGACCAGCAATAATACCTTCTCTTTAAGCGCATCTACCAAATTACAGGCCGATTTTTTCTATACCTCTGCAGTAAAAAGAGGGTTGTTTGAATTAGGGGCCAGGAGTGGCCTGAACCTTGGGATCAAACAAAGTCTGATGAACAACAAACTGCAGTTGTCGGCCCTGGTGAATGATGTATTTAACAGCGCTTATCTGAAAGATTATGCCTCAGTGGTCAATGGGATCAAACAGGTTTACAGTCAAAACAACAGCAGCAGGTATTTCAGAATTTCACTGACTTTTAATTTTGGAAACGACAAGATCAGCGTAAAAGACCGTGCTTTCGGAAATGAAGAAGAAAGGAAAAGGACAAGTGGCAAATAGCAGATGCCAATTATTTGTTATATTTAACCATAACTAACTTAATCCCAACTATGAATAAAATATCCTGTCTGCCGCTGCTTGTTTTACTTGCAGTGACCAGCTCCTGTAACAACAACAATCAGCAAAGTTCAGTGCTTTCTGCTTCAAACCCATTTTTAAGTGCAAGCAAGCTTCCTTTTGAAGCACCTGCTTTTGATAAAATCAAAGACGCAGATTTTAAACCCGCGATAGAAGAAGGAATGAAACAGCAGCTTGCCGAAATTCAGAAGATCACTGGCAGCACTGAAGCTCCGACATTTGAAAATACCATTTTGGCTATGGAAAAAAGCGGACAGCTTTTAGGTCGTGTGAGCCGTGTATTTGCTTTGTTTACCGGCGCCAATACCAATCCGGACCTTCAAAAGGTACAGGAAGAAGAGGCCCCAAAGCTGACCGCAAATACAGATGCGATTTATCTGGATGCTAAGCTGTTCAAAAGGGTCGAAACTTTATACAACCAGCGTGCCCAGCTGAAACTCGATGCAGAATCCCAGCGTCTGCTGGCCTATTACTACCAGAAATTTGAACTGGCCGGGGCAAAATTATCTGATGCAGATAAAGCAAAACTGAAAGAACTGAATAAGGAAGAGGCTTCCCTAAGTACAAAATTCAGTAACCAGTTGCTTGCTGCGGGCAAAGACCTGATGAACACCACCCAACAACCGGCGTTGCAAACCATGACCGACCGGGCAGCACGTCAGAAATTGTTTGAAGCTTCCTGGAACCGCGCTGAAAAGGGCGATGCCAATGATACCCGCAAGGTGATATCCAGAATTGCACAGATCCGTGCTGCCCAGGCGCAGCTTTTAGGTTTTAAAAACTATGCAGCCTGGAAGCTGCAGGACCAGATGGCCAAAACACCGGAGGCAGTGGAGAATTTCCTTTCTCAGGTGGTCCCGGCTTCGACAGCAAGGGCCAAAGCAGAGGCCAAAGATATTCAGGCGGTGATAGACCAGCAAAAAGGTGGTTTTAAATTACAGCCATGGGACTGGAATTTTTATGCAGAACAGGTTCGTAAAGCAAAATACAATTTGGATGACAATGAAATAAAACCCTATTTTGAACTGAATAAAGTACTGGAAAAAGGGGTTTTTTATGCAGCCGGTCAATTGTATGGCATTACTTTTAAAGAACGTAAAGACCTGCCGGTTTACCAGGAAGATGTCCGCGTATTTGATGTGATGGATAAAGATGGTTCACAAATTGGTTTGTTCTATTGTGACTATTTTAAAAGGGACAACAAAAATGGTGGTGCCTGGATGGACAACCTGGTGCCCCAGTCTAAATTGTTTGGCATGAAACCGGTGGTATACAATGTCTGTAATTTTGCCAAACCTAAAAAAGGGGAGCCGGCACTGATCAGTTTTGATGATGTGACCACCATGTTCCATGAATTTGGACATGCCCTGCATGGACTGTTCGGAAACCAGCAATATGCCAGTCTTTCCGGTGCCAGTGTGGCCAGGGATTATGTGGAATTCCCATCTCAGTTTAACGAGCACTGGGCTTCTGATCCTAAAGTGCTCAAAAATTATGCACTTCATTATAAAACAGGAGCGGCGATGCCACAGGCTTTGCTGGATAAAATCAAAAAAGCCAGTTCGTTTAACCAGGGATATGCTTTTACCGAAGCTTTAGCTGCTGCGGCCCTGGACATGCAATGGCATACCCTGGCACCAAATGCGCCTTTGCAGGACGTAGATAAATTTGAAGCTGATGCATTGAAAAAAACGCACCTGGATTTATCGGAGGTTCCCCCACGTTACCGGTCCAGTTATTTCCTGCACATCTGGAGCAATGGTTATGCTGCCGGTTATTATGCTTATAGCTGGACTTCTATGCTGGAAAACGATGCTTTCTCCTGGTTCCAGGAGCATGGTGGCCTTTCCAGGGAGAACGGTCAGCGTTTCAGGGACATGATCCTATCTAAAGGCAATACAGAAGACTACAATAAAATGTTCCAGGATTTCCGCGGACATCAGCCAGACATTAAGCCCATGCTAAAGAAAAGGGGCTTGTTGTAAAGCAAATAAAAGGGCCGGTTGTCAAAAACAACCGGCCCTTTTATTGTAAAGCACTACGGTTTTTACCAGCCTTTAATGGCACTGCCTTTAAATTCTTTTTCCGCCGCCTGGGCAACTTCTTTCGACTGATAGGCTTTGACGAATTTTTTTACTTTTTCGGTATCCTTATTGTCTTCACGGGTAACAATCAGGTTTACATAAGGTGATTCTTTTTCCTCGATAAAAAGACCATCACGTGGTCCAATTAAACCTATAGGCGTAGCAAAAGTATTGTTGATGATGGCAATGGTTACGTTTTTATCATCCAGCGCACGTGGCAATTGCGGGGCTTCGAGTTCCAGGATTTTAAGCTGTTTTGGGTTTCCAGCAATATCATTTGCGGTTGGCAACAGGCCTACACCATCTTTTAATTTCAGCAGGCCGGCTTTTTGCAGCAGGAGCAGGGACCTTCCCAGGTTGGTTGGGTCATTCGGAATAATAACTGTACTGCCATCTTTCAGCTCCGAAATGCTTTTGATCTTTTTAGAATAACCGGCAAGGGGATAAACAAAGGTATTGCCCACAATGGCAAATTTGTATCCGCGTTGCTTGGCCTGCACATCCAGGTAAGGTTTGTTCTGGAAAACATTGGCATCAATATCGCCCTGGTTTAAAGCCTCATTGGGCATTACATAGTCATTAAATTTAACCAGTTCTACGTCCAGGCCATATTGTTCCTTAGCCACTTTTTGTGCAGCTTCTGCCACTACATATTCAGGGCCCGATTCTACCCCAACCTTAATGGCATTGGGATTGTCATTTTTTTTACCACGGTTCCCGCAACCCAGCAGCAAGGCTGATGCGATCAGTGCAAAGGCGAATTGTATTTTAAAATTTTTGTTCATGCGAATTGGGAATATATAAATGAGTTATTTTCTATGATCTACACGGCGGGCAATAAAATCGCCCAAAAATTGTATAATAAACACCAGGGCAACCAGGGAAAGCAATACGGTGTTCATCACGACTACATCATAACCAACATAGCCATACTGATAGCCGATTTGTCCCAATCCTCCAGCACC
Organism: Pedobacter nutrimenti; assembly: GCF_003208655.1. GTDB lineage: Bacteria > Bacteroidota > Bacteroidia > Sphingobacteriales > Sphingobacteriaceae > Pedobacter > Pedobacter nutrimenti. Next base: position 710,076 of record NZ_QKLU01000003.1, read on the forward strand.
CACTGCACCACCCATGGCCGAATAGCCCACCAGGGTAATCAGGGTAATCGAAGCGGTATTGACCAGGGAAGGCAAAGCTTCTGGGAGCAATACTTTACGCACAATTTGCATAGGTGTGGCACCCATAGCCCTTGCGGCCTCAATGAGCCCGTGCGGGACTTCGAGTAAACTGTTTTCTACCATTCTGGCAATAAAGGGTGCTGCTCCTATGCTTAAAGGAACCAGTGCGGCCTCCACGCCGATGGAGGTACCCACCAGCAACCGGGTAAAAGGGATCATCCAGACAATCAGGATAATGAAAGGAATGGAACGGAAAATATTCACCAGAACGGCCAGTACCCGGTTAAAAGTGGGATGTTCCAACACCTGGCCTTTGCGGGTCAGAAAAAGGAGTATTCCACCAGGAAGCCCAAGAACAAAGCCAAAAAAACCTGCGGCAAAAGTCATAAAAACAGTTTCTGCTGCACCTTTAAGCAGCATCACAATCATCTGATCAGACATAACCAAGCACCTCCACACCTATATTTTTACTTTGATAATAGGCAATGGCCTGCTCATGTGCTTCCGGACTTCCGGAAACCTCTATGACCATTGCTCCGAATTTAACCTGCCCGGCATGTTCAATCTGGGCAAAAATAATGTTGTTGTCCAGTTTAAACAGGCGGCTGACCTCAGACAAAACCGGATCATCTACCGATTGCCCGGTAAACTCAAGTTTAACCAGGGGATTTTTGCCGGTTTGGGCTGTTGCAGTTAACCTGTCCTGGTAACTGGCCGGAATATTTACTTTCAGGGAAGAGGCAATAAATTCCCGGGTAATCGCTGTTTTGGGATGGGCGAAAATTTCACTGACACTGCCTTGCTCAATCAGCTTTCCTTCACTGATCACCGCCACCTGGTCACAAATGCTTTTAACGACATCCATTTCGTGGGTAATGAGCAGAATGGTGATGTCCAGGCGCTGGTTAATGTCTTTTAACAAAGCCAGTATAGAACCCGTTGTCGCCGGATCAAGGGCACTGGTGGCCTCATCACAAAGCAATACCTTAGGGTTGCTGGCCAGGGTGCGCGCTATGGCTACCCTTTGTTTCTGCCCCCCGGATAAACTGGCCGGATAGTCAGCAGCTTTATCTTCCAGTCCAACAAGCTGAAGCAGGTCTTTAACCCTTTTGCTGATTTCTGCCGTAGGGGTATTGTCCAGTTGTAAAGGAAAAGCGATGTTCTGAAAAACAGTTTTAGATGAAAGGAGGTTAAAATGCTGGAAAATCATTCCGATTTGTCTTCTTTGAAGGGCCAGTGCCCTGGAAGAAAGATCCATCAGGTTTAACCCGTCTACGATCACTTCACCGGAATCTGGTCTTTCGAGCAGGTTGACGCAACGGATCAGCGTACTTTTTCCAGCTCCTGAGGAGCCGATTACCCCAAATATTTTGCCTTTGGGCACCTGGAGCGAAACCCCCGATAAAGCGGTAATGCGCTTGTTTTTCTGAAGAAATTCTTTAGTTATATTTTTTAATTCGATCATTAATCTGGTGTGGAATAACCAGGGCTTTGTTTCCTGGTCCTATTGGTTTAAACAAATGTAATAAGGAAAGATAAGAATATTATCTGGCCGGACAGCAGCAAACATACAGACAACAGGAAAATGATTTTGCAGGAACAGCCATGCTAAATTTGTTTAAATATTTGGAAAGATCAATAGGGGCAGGAGATACAATTCACTTATCTTTTCCGTTTTAAAGGATAGGATTTAGCACCTTGATGTGTACAGGTTGCTAAGACATCACCGGGCCTTTCCCTAAGTCTTTCTTTATAAGTCAGTTTTTAAATGAACAATTGTGCGGCAAAGATATAAATAATCTTATAAATACTACTGTTTAAGTCGTTTTTATTTAAGAATGACATTTGGTAGACTTTAAAGCCGCTGGAGATACTAAAATGGCAAAGAATGCTTTTTTGACTTAACATGCTGTTTATATTGCATCCATAATTTTGAACACTTGATTTACACAACAACTATATGATGAATATCAAACACCTGATGATTATTGCTTTTTTTATGCTGGCAGCCTTTTCTGTCCGGGGCCAGGAGTATATTGTGGGTTCTTTTAACTTGCGTTATGACAATGCCGGGGACAAAGGCAACAGATGGGAAGTCCGCGGTCCTGTAGCAGCCAATTTACTTCGTTTTCACCAGTTCGATATTTTTGGCACCCAGGAGGGGCTCAAAAATCAATTGGATGACCTGGACAAATGGCTTCCGGAATACACCCATTATGGACTGGGAAGAGACGATGGCAAAGACAAGGGAGAACATTCTGCCATTTTTTACCGTAAAGATAAGTTTAAACTGTTGGAAAAAGGTGATTTCTGGCTGTCTGAAACACCAGACAAACCCGGGCTGGGCTGGGATGCCACCTGCTGTAACCGGATTTGCAGCTGGGTGAAACTACAGGACCTGGCCAGTGGCAAAACATTCTATTATTTTAATGCACATTTTGACCATCAGGGCAAAGTAGCCCGAATCGAAAGCGGAAAACTGATTGTCAGAAAAATCAGGGAAATTGCCGATGGCAGTCCTGCAATTTTTTCGGGGGACTTAAATGGAGGGCAGCAAAGTGACTGGTACCAGACCCTTGCGGCTTCTGGTTTACTCACTGATACCTATAGCCAGGTCAAATATCCTTATGTAAATAATTCTTCTTTTAATGGCTGGGGAAAAGATAATGACGGGTACCAGATCATTGACCATGTTTTTGTAACCGAAGGCTTCATGGCTAGCCGTTGGGGTATTTTGACCGATACTTATCACGGTAAATTTGTTTCGGATCATTTTCCGGTACTGGTCCAGGTGAAACTGCATTAAATTTTTCTTGAAACCAGGTTGAAAAAAAGAAATCAAACCGGAGTTTTTTTACTTTCTAACCGGACCCATTTTAAAGGGAATTTCCAGAATGACTTCTTTTGTTTTTTTGAAAAAAGAAGTGCTTTGAAAAAAAATAAAACGCAATTGTATTGCATTTGTATTCGGATGGATATCTTTGCGGAAAGCTTTAAGCGCAGCTGCAATAAAAAATACAAAATGAAATTCCCTTTTCTCTTTCTGTTTCCCTTGTTTTGCAGCATTCAAATGGTCTGTGCTCAGCAAAATCATAAGGAGAATGAGCTGGACGAGGAACCCTATTTCGTAAGGCACCAGGCGCACGCTGCCGATTCACTGTTTGTTCGTGATGTACAAATTTTAAAACGTTACGGGAAATTTGAGGGGTTGGATACCGCCTTGCTCAAAGCACCTGTGCTGGCCGCTGTGATGGTGCAAGAGGTGAGGGCAGGGAAAAAGGCCTCTTACAGGACCCTGATTGATTATTTTTTGGTTTTCCGGCAAAGCGAAGCTTATGCTGAATTTATAAAAGGACTTTCCCTATATAAGGAACTGGAAAGTAAAAAGGTCGATTCTGCTACATGGGAAAAAGATAAATTGCTTTTTGTGAGAATGGGTTTTACCGAAAGTGACCTGGAGGATTTCAAAGCCTATATTTCCGAGACCGCCCACCAGAACATGACTTACAAAGAAGCCTATACCGCTTACATGAAAGAGATTGAAGCCTTGGACACCGGGAAGAAGGGTAGAGGTAAAGTTAAGGGAAAATGAAATTCCTTTTCCTAAAAGAGGTAGAAAGGGGAGTCTGGTTAAATATTGGTTTTTATGGTAAAAAAAAGCCGTATGGTATCAAATTTGATTGTTTGGAACTTAATGACCATTTACCCCATGACCTATGATCTTATCTAAAGACGTCGAAAGCCAAATCGGGCAGCTCCTCTCCAAAAACAAAAAAATTGAAGCCATAAAATTGGTTATAGACACTACAAAATGTGGGCTGAAAGAAGCCAAAGATTTTATAGATCACTATGCGGCCGGTTGGTCAGCAGACAATGCGCCGGTCAATACCGATCAGGAAATATTAAGTCTTTTGGCGCAGGGCAGAAAACTGGAGGCTGTGAAACTGTATAAAGAGAGTAGTCGCGCCGGACTGGCAGAAAGTAAAGACTATGTCGAGGCCTTATGGGAACAGCATCAAAGCAGCGCTGGATCAGCTGTGTCCAAAAGCCGGGATACACAGATCGATCAGTTGGTCCTTAACCAGCAGGGGACCCGGCCGGTAAAACGCATTTCCAATAAAGTGATCCTGGCCATTATTGCTATTCTGGCCATTTTGCTGCTGGTATACATCATCTCTTCGGCCGGCTAATTTTTTGTTGAACTTATTTTTTTGAAAATTTATAAACGGTTGTTTTAGAATTGTTTAAATAAAATTTGCTCTTCTATTGTTGGGCGAATGTGATTTTCTTTTCACAGAATTGTAACTCTTTTATTCTTTTATTGCGATTTAAACAGAATAGACGCATATTTAGTAAACGAATTAGCCAATATATTATGTTAGGGGAATTAATAGAAAAAGAAGCAATAGATGTTACCGAGATCATACCAGCTGATCAGAACCATACAGAAGAACTAAGAGACAGATTGAATGCGGCCCAGCGATTGGGAAATGAATTTAAATCTAAAGCAGAAATCACTTTTAACACCAAATTCGGACCAAAAACAGTAAGTACAACGGTTTGGTCCGTGACAAAAGAATACCTGCAATTGAAAAGCGGGATCCATATTCCACTGAGCAGCCTGATTGATGTCGATTTTTAGATTAGAGCCCTTTTAGCATAGAATTCACCAAAACACCCATTACCGGAGCAGAAACCAGCTCTGGGTAGAGGTTTTGCGAACGTGTTTTGAGGAAGGCACGCTCTTCAATGCGGTTGTACTTTTCCAGACCTGCACGGATGAGTTGTGCTTTAAACTGTTCATCAGCAACTGCCTTACCATAGTAATCCTGGATCAGGTTGCGGCTCACAACAGAAAGATACATGCGAAAAGACTTTTCGGGATCAATGTGTTTTCTGTTGTCCCAAATTCCAAAAAAAAACTGCTCCAATACTTCTTTGACCAGTTGGTCGGATTTAAGAAGGGCCATCAGATTGCTGGCCAGGCGTGGCTTATATTTATTATACAGCAGGGCACAAGCTTTTGCTTTGTCTTGTTTCAACAGAACCAGGAGTTCTTTTTCTGCATATAAAGCCTCGGGGCTTTGAGCGTACATGGATTTAACGATTATTTTGGGATGATCGGTTAATAAATACAGTTACAATATTACATAATATTTCAGAAAATTAACAAAATAGTAAACATTTATTGTTCCATTGTGGACATATTTCTGTCTCCTAGGTTGATTTCAAAGGAATTTTAGGCTTTTAAGTGGCTTTAGGCAACTAATTAGTGTGTTTTTTTTAAAAAATATAACTTATGTATCAATTGAGATACTTTGGGAATGTACCGGTCAATATGTTGGTCAATAGGTGCTTAGCTAAAATGTCGCCTTGCTGGTTTTAGCTTTTGATTTCTGCCATATAAGGGATATTTATACCCATAAAGCAATATTAATCAAAAAGAAAGTCTCCTGGTTTTAATGTTTATTTAGATTTATTCCAATTAGCCGCTCTTTTTCTATCTTTGCCCAAATTTATAAGATAGATGAAAAGAATTTTACCCCTGTTTTTCTTTTTGGCAACTGCATTTTTAAAGTTGAATGCCCAAAATATTAAAATACAAGGTTTTGTTGCAGATCAAAACTCAAAGTTACCTTACGTAACCATTTCAGTTAAAGAATCGCAGAAAACCGTTAGTGATGCCAACGGTCATTATAGTTTATTTGTGCCTAAAGGGAGTCCGGTTAACCTTAAAGCTTATGCGGTAGGGTATAAGGTGCAAAATATTACACTCAACGGCCTGGACCGGGATACGCTGCTGAACTTGATTTTGCAACCTGAAGCCAATACTCTGGATAATGTAGTGATATCCGCAACCCGTCGTCCGGAAGATATCCGGAACATTGCCGCCTCGGTAACCATAGTTCCCCGGAAAAAACTCGAAATGGAAATGGCTATTAATCCCGATCTGAGCACCATTCTGGCCAATCAGGTTCCTGGTTTTGCCCCTTCAGCCCAAACAGGCAATAACGTTGGACAGAACCTTCGGGGACGGCCAATGCTGGTGATGATTGATGGGGTAAGTCAATCTTCTCCGCTTCGTAATGCAGAAGTTGACCTGCGTTCTGTAGACCCATCTGTATTGCAGCAAATAGAGGTCGTTAAAGGCGCTACAGCAATTTACGGAAACGGAGCTGCTGGTGGTCTGGTCAATTATGTGACGCTGGTACCTGATACCGCTGCCCGTTTTGCTGGTAAAACCCAGGTGAGTTTAAATGGATCACTGGTCAAACCTAAAAATTCAGTCGGTGGTCGCATCAGCCAGATGTTTTATGGAAAAGTTGGAAAATTCGATTATGTCGCAAGCGGAACTTACGAACAGACCGGTGAATACAAGGATGCCAAAGGAGATGTGGTCGGGCCTAATTACAGTCTTGGGGAAACAGATACTTACAACGCTTTTGCCAAAATCGGTTACCAGCCTGCAAAGAACCAGCGTATACAACTGATGTATAACTTATTCAGTAGTTTACAGAACAGCAATTTTACCCTGGTGAATGGCAACCTGAGTACTGGGCAAAAAGCAACAGGTGTTTTGGGCAAGCCGCTGGGCAAACCTACAGGGGTCGATTATAACCACAACCTCCACCTTTCCTATAAAATTGACAGCATTTTTCTGAATACCAGTTTAACTGCCGATGCTTATTATGAAAAGCGTCAGGATGTCTTTTATGTATCTTTAGGCCGTTTTGATGGCGGAGATGGTCAATCACTGGCCAATAATGATAAAAAAGGCGCACGTTTGTTCCTGCAGACCCCGCTGCTTGAAAATGAGTTTGTAAAAGCCAACCTGTCTTATGGACTGGATTTTTTAAGGGATAAAACTTCACAGCCCCTGGTGGATGGCCGGGTATGGGTACCGGAAATGGACATGAGCAATCTGGCCCCTTTTGCCCAGGCAGATGTCCGGATCCTGAAAGACCTGATTTTTAAAACGGGCCTGCGCTATGAGCGGGTAAACATTAAAGTGGCAGATTACCGGACCTTGCGCATTTCTGGTGCGGGAGGGACGACCATTACGCCTTCTTTTGATGTAAAGGGTGGTAACCTTAAATACGGTACTTACCTGTTTAATGCGGGTTTAAAATATAATAAACTGGCCTTGTTTAGCCCTTTTGTGAGTTTTTCTCAAGGATTTTCTGTGATGGACATTGGCCTTGCCCTGCGTGATGCCAAAGTAAACAGCATCGATAAAATCAATACCGATGCTGTTTTGGTGAACAACTATGAAGCTGGGTTTGAAACCCGTTACCAGGACCTGACTTTTACCGCCTCGGCTTATACGAGCACTTCCAAACTTGGAATAGAAGTCGTTTATGATCCGGCTACAGATTTGTTCAACACGGCCAGAAGTCCGGAAAAAATTTATGGTTTTGAACTGACGGCCGCCTATAACCTTATGCCTTCTCTGCAACTGGGTGCCAGTTATAGTTATACCGAGGGTAAAAGGGACATCAACAACAATGGTAAATACAATGATCCGGAAGATATGTACCTCAATGGAAGAAGGATTGCCGCACCAAAAGTGACCGGTACGGTAACCTATAGCCCCTTGAAAGTACTGGACCTGACCCTGAATTATACAGGAATTGGCTCCCGTAATCGTTTCCAGAAAAATGCAAATGGCATTTACAATGGGAATGAAGGCGCAGTTAAGGCGTATAACTTATTTAGTTTTGCCGGCAGTTACCAGATTCAGAAAGGAACCCGCATCACCCTGGGGGTAGATAACATTTTTAACGAAGATTATTTTCCGGCAAGGGCACAATGGTTTATGCAGCCAGGCTTTTATTCCAAAGGCCGGGGAACATCTGTAAATCTGGGCATATCTTTAAGTTACTAGATCGTTGTGTAAAAACGCATAAAAAAAGGGCCTTATGGCCCTTTTTTTATAGATAAGCATTTGATTTAATGATCTTGCTGTCAATTTATTTAACGCAAACTTAATCATAGGGCTATAACAGTTTGATAGATTAGGGACTTAATCCCTTTAAAATGCGCTCTGTAACCCTTGTTCCCGGAAATTTTAGACTTTACATCACTTTTGTCTTCTGTGTGCTTTTTGGCTGCAGAAAAGACGATTATAAACCGGATTTTCCTTCAGGAAGCAATGAATTTATCAATTCCTGGGTGCTGGACAGTATGAAAGTTTATTATTACTGGAACAGCAGTTTGCCCTCCAGGCCTAACTTTAATCAGCTGCCAATCTATTTCTTTAATGGGATTAAAAATCCGTCTGATCGTTTTTCCCGCCTGATCAACCCGGCGGTTCCGGAAAGTTATTATCCTTCGCTGTTGCACAATTTTGGCTTTGACCTGGCGGTATATCAATCAGGGACGGAGATCCGTACAGTGATTACCCTGGTTGTTCCCGGCACCCAGGCACAAAAAGAAGGCCTGAAAAGGGGCGACATCATTAAGCAGATGAACGGACAGCAGCCTGGCGCGCAGAATGCCGCCGCTTTGATTGAAAGCAGCATCAAGGCACGTAAAATTGTTCTGGACCTGGAAGGAAAGGGCAACCTGAACCTGGGGGCTGCCCTGATTTCCGAAAACCCTGTATACAATTACCGGATGCTGGATGTTCCCGGAAAAAAAATAGCTTATCTGTTCCTGAATTCTTTTGAAGGCAGGTCCAAGTATGACCTCCAAAAGGCCTTTGCTTATTTTAACCAGGAGCAGGCTACTGAACTGATTGCAGACCTGCGTTATAACCCGGGCGGAGATATCGGAATGGCTGCGGTTTTAGGTGCTGCTGTTGCTGCGGTCGCCCCCAGCGATGTTTTTGTAGAGTACAGGGGCAATGCCAATGCTGGTAACAGAAAGAGCAGCTTTCAAAGTACAATTGCAGCGGTGGCTGCTGGTTATACCTTTAGTTTTTCTGAAGTACAGTCCTGGCGACTTCCTTTAAAAAGGGTATTTATCCTGACAGGAAACCATACCGCCTCTGCGGCCGAATTTCTGATAAAAGGGCTAAGGCCCTGGATAGAGGTCGTACAGGTTGGCAGCCAGACACTGGGTAAAGACATGGCCTCTTTTGTAATCCGTGAAAAAGACAATCCTGCAAAGGTGGGCAACTGGTCTATCGAGCCTATGATTTTTAAGCTGTACAACAGCCAGGGCAGCGGAGACTATCCTTCGGGCCTGGTGCCCGATGTGTCGGCAGATGAATTTGCCTTGCCATTACTGGAGCCTGGAAATGTAAATGATCCTCTTATTGCTGCGGCGTTAAACAGAATGGGCGGCATTTCTTCTTCCAGGATCAGTTCCATCGGAGCGGTGCAGCGCTCATCCGGGCCTTCTAAATTGCTCTTCCCCGACAGAAACTACCTGGACCAGAGTACATCCTCCAGCGGGGTCCGGGTTAAGTTAACACAGAGATAATCCTGCGGTAACTTAAATACACAACCGGCCAAATAGTTTTGTATAAATCACCTTATGACGATCTCCAATGGAAAAACTTGGGCAAGAAATAGTTGAACGATTTATTAATGGCGATGAAAGCTCCTTTTCCAGAATTTTTGATGTGTTCAGCACCAGGATCTGGACCTATTTCTATAAAAATACCCGCTCCCGTGAAGTGACAGAAGAACTGGTCAACGATGCTTTTATGCGTTTATGGGAATATCGGGCAAATATAGATCCCCGGCAGGGCATACGTAATTATCTCTATAGTATTGCCAAAAATCTATTGTATAGCTGGCTTCGTCAGGCTTCCCGCGATGTAAAAAAGAAGGCAGAACTGGAACAGGCCTGCCGCTCTGAGCTGGAAACAGCCGACCGTTCAGCAGCATTAAATGCCTCCATTGACCTGAAAAATTTGCTTCAGAAAACAGAAGAGCTGCTTCCTGAAAAACGCAGAAAGGTTTTTGCCATGTCCAAATTGCTGGGCCTGTCTTATGCCGAAATCGCTGTCCGGTTATCCATCAGCAAAGAGACCGTTAAAGACCACCTCTCCAAGGCCTCTCAAAGTTTGTCTTCCCTGAACGAATCCGGAGATTATATTTAGATTTTTATTTTACTGATAATGAATGTCTTATTTGTTTTTTTAAAAAAAACTGAACAATAGGACCCCCCGTTTTCCTGCCAGCTGCTGTATATGTTCCTGTACCCGCAATTTAAGGGTGGAACTAAATGAATCAGGAAAGAAAAAAGGAGTTACTCGGAAAATTCGCAGACCGGAGCCTGAGCCCGGCAGAGCAGGAAGAATTCTGGGAAATGATGCAGCTGGAACAGCAGGATGATCTGGATCTGGAATTCGGATTTTCAGAATTGGAGGTTGACCCCCAGGAGCAGCAGGATTCTATCGCTGCAGTAAAAAACCGGTTGACCGGACAGATCGGCAAAAAGAAAAGATCCTATAAATTTTTATATAAAGGCATTGCAGCCATTGCGGCTGTATTGCTCCTGATCACAGGATTTAAGGTGTATCAGGATTATAAATATGTTAAAAATACAAATACCTTCATTACCGTAAGGGTTCCGGTAGGTAAAATGCAACGGGTATTCCTATCGGACAGTTCTGTGGTGACTGTTTCTTCGGGTTCTGTGTTTAAATACCCCAAAGCTTTTGCTAAAAACAGCAGAGTAGTTTACCTGAGTTCTGGTAAAGCTTTTTTTGAGGTGGCAAAGGACCGCTCCAGGCCATTTAGTGTCCGCTCGGGAGAATTGTCTACCACTGCGTTGGGAACCTCCTTTACCGTGCAGTATAATGCGGCTTATGGCTGGGAGAAGGTAAACTTATATACCGGAAAGGTTGTCATCAGCAGAAGGGTTAATGGTGGTCAGGCCAAACCAGTGTACCTGACCCCTGGTAAGGCTTATGAATACATCGCAGGTCAGGGAAATGTATTTGGCTTTGATCCATCGCACCAGCAGCCTTTAACAGAACGTAATGCCCTTCATTTTGCGCATACCCCTTTCAGTGAGGCCATTTACCAGATTTCCAGTTATTACAATATCCATATTCACTTCAATCCTGTACAAACCCGTCATTATACGGTCAATGGTGATTTTGCCGGTCAGAGTGCAGAGGAAACTTTACAGTCACTGGTTTTTATTCACCAGCTTAAATTCACCAGATCCGACAGCTTAAACTATAGCATTATGAAAAAATAGATACTAAAAATCAAATGAGGTACAAAAAGAAAGTGCCGTTCGGTAAAACGGCACTTTACAATGTGGGTCCTAGCCACTACTAAAAATCAAATTTAATACAAATCAGTAAAAAATTTCCTGCAAAAATATGCATTGTAACTTTCATATCCTAACGGATAAATTGATAAAAATTAATTGTAATACTCAGAAAATCATTCTTTTATTCTTCTTTATATTGTTTGCCAAATCTTTGGCTGCCCAGAGTTACCGGGACATTAAAACCCCTGTCAGTATCCGATTTAACGAAGTCAATGCTTCGGTCTTGTTCAAAGAACTGGACAAACAAACGGGATATAAATTCAATTTCGATGATGTGTTGCAGGGGGTCATTTTAAAAAACATCAGCTATAACAGGGCACCTCTTGGTAAAATTCTCAGCGACATTACCCATGCAGGATTAAGTTTTTCTTTAGTTAACCGGTCCATTTCGGTCAATTATGTCAAGCCCGATCCGGTCCGTCGGGTACAGCCCGGAAAAATTGGCGGAAAGATCGTGGATGAAAAGGGAGAGGGCATGCCTGGTGCCAGTATTAAAATACTGGAACAAAACCAGGGCATACAGAGCAGTGTAGACGGGTCCTACGTTTTAAATGCAGTACCGGGTACTTACACCCTTGAAATTAGCTATATCAGTTATCAGACAAAAAGGATCACTGGTGTAGGCGTTAAAGAAGGGCAGCTGACTTCTTTAAATGTCGAAATGCGCCCTGCAGCCGGGGCATTAAAAGAGGTTGTGGTTACAGGAAATTATAAAAAAGAGTCTGTTGCCGGCTTGTATGCACAGCAGAAAAATAGCGCTTCTGTTACGGACGGGATCTCGGCAGAACAAATTGCCAAAACACCTGATAACAATGTGGCTTCTGTATTAAAAAGAGTCAATGGAATTACAATGCTTGATAATAAGTATGTGGTGGTGAGGGGTTTGACCGAGCGCTACAATCAGGCCATGATTGATGGACTTACTGTGCCCAATACAGACATGAACCGCAGAAATTTTTCATTTGATCTGATTCCTACCGAACTGGTGAGCAGTGTGGTGGTCAATAAAACTGCAACACCGGATGTACCCTCGGAATTTGTGGGTGGACAGGTCATTGTAAATACACTGGCCATTCCCGAGCAGAACTTTATGACCCTGAACGTAGGGGCTGCCTACAACAGCCAGAGTACGGGTAAGGATTTTCTTTCGGCAGGGGGCAGGGGAAACAAAGACTTTTTCGGATTTGACGACGGAAGAAGAAAAATGCCCGATAACCTGGTGTCCTGGACACCTACCCAGGGACAGGATGACCCACGGGTAGAGGGCACTACAGTTGGTGGTTACAAAACAGGTTATGCCGGGGCGATAGAACAGAGTAAACGTTTCAACAGTGAATCTTTTCGTTTGTACAATTACAAAGCGAGCCCAAATCAAAACTATCGTTTTACCATTGGAAGGGTATACGACCTGAAGGGGCAACAAGGACTTAGAATTGGCTTTACAGGGGGGCTAACCTACAGAAATACCCAGCAGATCAATACTTTTGAAACGGTAAGGGACTGGGAAGTGCTGCACGATTACATCGATAAGCCCGATACTGCCGGAAAAGGAAAAGCCTATGTGTTTAACAGCAATTTTGGTGTGGTTTTAAATGGAGGGATTCAGGGAGAGCGTTTTAAGGTAAACCTCAGAAATTTATATACCCAGACTTTTAATGAAGATTTTTATCAGACCACTGTGTTTAACCGGGACCTTGGCTTAAAGGCCCAGAACAATTTTGTAGACCCGATGTACAGCCGTATACAACAGCATAAAATAGATGGAGAAAACAGCATCGGGAAAAAGGGAATGAAACTCAACTGGAGCGGCGCCTTTACCAGAATGAACCAGGACCACCGGGATACCCGGAAATTTAATTATGCTGCGCTAAGCAATACTTTCGGAACTTTTTATCAGCGCCCGAATGTGGTTACAGCTGCAGATGTACCTGGAAATTACATGTGGGATTACCGCTTATGGACGGCCATTAAAGAAAGGGACTACAACTGGTCTGTGAGCTTAAGCCAGCCTTTTAATTTTTTGCAGGATAAAAGTTTGGTTAAAGTGGGCTATACGGGTTGGTATAAGAAAAGAAGTCAGGACATTACCATGGCCCAGGTCTTTGCGCAAAGAAACCCGAACCATAATTTCACGGATCCCTACGAAACATTGCTTACACCCGACCGCGTGGGTTATGGTTTAAATAAAGCATATTACTTTCTTGACAATACCAATGGCGGACTTTTTAATGCCGATTCCAAATACCACGCAGCTTACCTGATGCTCGATCAGCGCTTTTTTCAAAAGCTGAGGGTGGTGTATGGTCTGCGTGCTGAAAACTTTAATTTAAAGAACAGGCAGGAAGATGAAATCAGAAGAAGGATGATTGAACAGATGAAAAGGCCCGGACAAACTTTTATCAGTGATGTGCCAATCCTTACCGGAGAAAAAAACTGGAACTTTTTGCCTTCGGTGAACCTGACCTATAGCTTCAATTCAAAAATGAACCTTCGGGCGGCTTATACCAAAACAATGATCAGGCCCGACTTCAGGGAGACCTCTACTTTTACTTTTCCTGACCCCCTTCTGGAAGCTGGTATAAAGGGGGGTAACTTAAGCAGTACCAAAATACAAAACGTCGACCTCAGGTATGAATTTTACCCAAATCCGGATGAGATTTTCTCTGTATCAGGGTTTTATAAATACATTGATCGCCCGGTTGAGCTGATCAATGAAAATCCGGGGACCAATACCGTAATCCTGGAGTATAAAAACCAGCATTCTGCAAAAAACATGGGACTTGAAATAGAGTGGCGTAAATCACTGGGTTTCATTAACCCCGCTTTACAAAACTTTAATCTTTTTGGAAATGCAGCATGGATCTGGTCAGAGGTCAAGACTCTTATAAAAATCAGCAACCCCAATTATGATCCTAAGAACCCTGGAAAGGAACCGAAGGAAATAACGGCCATTCAGCCCCTGAAAAGACCATTGATCGGTCAGTCGCCCTATATTATTAATGCCGGGTTGAGCTATCAGTCGAGGTTTGCAGGGGCAACTTTGTCTTTTAACCGGTCGGGATACCGCTCTTACCTGATTGCGGTAAACCCTGCCAATACTGAATTTCAAAGCCCAAGGAGTTTGATGGACCTTCAGTTGAGTGCAAGGGTTTTAAAACAAAAAGGTGAAATTAAATTCAACGTCAGCAACTTACTCAATACGCAGGATGTGTATTACAACAACGCGAATTCCTGGAAATCAGAAGCCCAGTCTTATGAAAGAATTAAAGGGACGGACAAATATGAACCTGAATTTGGTGATAACATCCGTTACCGGATGAAGTATGGAAGAACTTACAATCTATCTTTTACCTATAATTTTTAAATCTTTAAAATGAATTAACATGCTCACGAAAATTAAAAACCTTTTCCATTTAACCCAGGTCCGGCGATAGCATTGTTTGCTTTCGGATTGCAGCATCCGTACTATTTATTTTTCATTAAACGGGGCAGGGCCAGGCTTTAAAAGCCGGGGCCAGGGGAATGTTTTTGTTATGTATTTTTTATTTAACTAATCTTTATAAGTAACTGTTTATTAACTAAATAAAAATATAAAATAATATTAAATTAACATAAGGTCCTGTAAATTAGCAATACTAAAAATCACATCAATAAAATGGTAAAACAATTAACAAAAGCAAGTCTGATGGCTATAGTAGCCGCAGCAGCCATTACAGTATCTAGCTGTAAAAAAGATCAGAACGACGGAAGCGGTAACTTCAATCGTTCTTTATCAGCTGGTTTTTCCAACCCGACTCAAAACATTCCTGTGGATGCCGATGGTGTGATCCAGGATACTTTTGATGGAAATCCATCTGATAACATTATTAACTTAACCAGCGACAAAGTTTGGTTACTGGATGGGGTTAGTTTTGTGCAAAGCGGTAAAACGTTGAAAATTGCTGCAGGTACAGTAATTTCTTCAGGAGCGTTCAAATCTTACACTGCAACTGAAGACGGTGTAACGGTAACAAAAGACATCCGTGGTGTACTTGTTATTGTGAAAGGGGCTAAAATTGATGCTGTTGGAACGGAATCTGCTCCAATTGTATTTACTTCAGACAAAGCGCCAGGAAGTCGTGTAGCTGGTGATTTTGGAGGGGTAATCTTATTGGGTAAAGCACCAATCAACCAACCTTACACTACTGTAATTGAAGGTTTACCAAAACCATCAGCTGCGGTTGACATTACCTATGGTGGAACAGAAAGTACTGACAATTCTGGAACACTTCAGTATGTACGTATAGAGTATGCTGGTTTTCAATTGTTCAAAGACAATGAAATCAATGGTTTAACCCTTGGTGGCGTTGGTAACGGAACAACTTTAGAGCATATTCAGGTTACTTATTCTGCTGATGACAGTTTTGAGTTCTTTGGTGGTACTGTAAATGCAAAATGGCTGGTTGCAGCAGGTGGTGATGATGACGATTTCGATTTCGATTTCGGTTATTCAGGAACCATTCAGTATGCGGTTGGTGTAAAAGCAGTGAATTCTACACACAGTACTTCTGGTGGTGCATCTGATGCAAACGGAATTGAATCAGATAACAATAAAGCCGGTGATGGTGCAATCCCAAGAACAAATCCTGTATTGAAAAACTTAACAATTTTGGGTACTAACGTAAACAACACTGCTTTAAGAGCAGGTAACCGTTGGAGAAGAAATTCTGGTTTGGATATCCAGAATTCAATTGTTGCAGGATTTCCTTCAGGAGTAGCCTATGAAGGCGGTGCTTCAGGTACTTTCAGCAATAACCTGGTTCATGCTTTTACAACAACTGGTTCAGTAACACCTAACAGTACAGCTGCAAATGCCAATGGTTATCTGCGTCTTGGAACTGGTACAGCTGCTTCTTTTTATACCAGTGATGCAATTGGCCTAAATGTTAACTTGTTGATCCCTGTTACCACTTCTCCTGCAAATGGTATCGGTGGTACCTATGCAGGTGCGATTGCACCAGGAACTGCAACAGGTACAACCTGGTTGAAAAACTGGACTGAATTTGCTACTCAAAATAAAGTTTATTAATCGTCTCAATTCTAAATAATACGCTCCGGAGTAACTCCCTATTGGGAGTTACTCTTCTTCATAAAAAAACATTAAGCTAATGATTCAAAAATATACCAGACTAAACTTTCTATTGTTCTTGTTGCTTCTATTTGTTGTTGCCTGTAAAAAGGACCTGGCCATGGAAGAAACAAGATTTGGCTTTCTGAATGTTAACAATCAGACAACTTATAAGGATTTGAACATCAGTTATAACGATGTGCCTAAGAGTCCTCAGGGGCCTACCTATAATCAAAATATAAAAATTCCTGCAGGGACAGGAAAATTATCGTTTAAAGACCCTGCGGGGAAAACAGTGCTGGAGACGGCTTTTAGTATTGAGGCAGACAAAACCAAAGAATTGATTTTATTCCAGCCTGTCGCTGACCTGAAGCCTGTTGTTCTGGAAAACAACCAGAAAGAGGAACCCAAACCCCAAAAAGGCTATCTGAAAATTAAAGCCGCCAACTTTGCCATTCATGCTTTTAAAAAAAGTATAGATCTGATTTTATATTATGACGATCCTTTAACCGGAGACAGGGTTGAATTTGCAAACCTGAAAAATGTTTCCCCTGAATTTAAAGACTACCAGACTTTTAGGTATCCGGGCGATTTATCGGCAGATATGCAGTTTAGTGTGATGATTGTTGATTCTCAAAGCCAGGAGCCGCTGCTGGATTGGTATACCTCTGTAACGGCGACCCTCAATAAAAGCGTATATACGATGTACATTAAGGAAAACACAGAAGGAGCAGCTGTTTTGGGTACACCCTATTTTGTTACCGTGGAAAGCCTGTTTGCGGATTAGGCTTTTTAAGCTATAACCTTTGTTAAACCACTTAAGATGAATCCTTGAGTGGTTTTATTTTTTTAGCTTATCTTAGAACATGGATAAATTAAGGTTGTTTTGTGCCAGAGGCTTAATACTGCTGCTGTGTGGCGGCCCGCTTTTTCTAAATGCCCAGGTTAAACTGGAGGTGCGGCTGACAGTAGTTTCTAAAACGAATGAGGGGATTTACCTGGCTGGTGATTTTAACAACTGGAATCCAGGGTCAGCAATTTTTCGCTTTCAGCAGGCTGGTACATTAAATTATAAGCTCCTGCTGAACATTCCCCCTGGAAAACATGAATTTAAAGTAACCAGGGGCAGCTGGGACAAAGCAGAAGTTTTGGCAGGGGGGAAACAACCGGCACCAAACCGTTTGATTGACCTTAAAAGAGATACGGTGATCCACATGACCATCGCTAACTGGGCAGATGAATTTAAACAGCAGCCAGCCCAGCATACTTTTTCTAAAAATGTCCGCATTCTGGATACCGCTTTCCAAATGCCCCAGCTTGGAAAAAAACGCAGGATCTGGATCTATCTTCCCGCTGGTTATCAGGCTTCCAAAAAAAACTTCCCGGTATTGTATATGCATGATGGACAGAATCTTTTTGATAAAGTAACTTCAGGGTATGGGGAATGGGGGGTAGATGAGGTGCTGGACAGTTTGAGTAAAAACAGCGGTAAGCAAATGATTGTGGTTGGAATTGATCATGGCGGAAAGGACCGGATAACGGAATACAATCCTTATGACAGTCAATATGGTAAAGGAGAGGGGAAGGCATATGTTGATTTTCTGGTGAAGACCTTGAAGCCCTATATCGATGCGACATTCCGGACTTTAAAAGATCCCGGGCATACGGCTATCGCCGGTAGCTCTATGGGCGGCCTGATTTCTATGTATGCCATAGCCAGATACCCGGAAGTTTTTGGCAATGCGGGGATTTTTTCTCCGGCTTTTTGGCTTGCACCTGATCTGTATGGTGAGGTTTCCCGCTTGTTGCCCAATCCTGGGGAGCAACGTATTTATTTTGTAGCTGGGGCACTTGAAACCAAAACGATGCTCCCTGATCTGGAAAAAATGTACCATCAACTGGACCCTTCCGGAGGGAACGCTAAGATCCGCTTAAAAGAAGCCAGTGATGGTAAACATAGTGAATGGTTTTGGCACCGGGAGTTTCCGGCTTTTGCGACTTTTATTTTTCCGAACTAGCTTTCGGTTTGTCGGCCATTTTTTTCTTCTTGTCAAAGGAAAACCTTCTGGAAATGCTAAATCCCCAACGGTACTGTCCTTTTAGCCAGGAGCTGGTGGTTTGCGGAATGAACTGCATTTCTTCAATGGCGGTGGCATTGGTAAAATTAAGGTGAAAAATATGTCCTCCTGTTTCTATTTCCAATCCGGCACCTAAAGGGTTATAAAATTTAACCCCGCTGTTTTGTTCCAGATAGGCCTTATCACTTTTATTCCGAAAAGGCATAAAATAATCAACAACCAGGGCCATTCTTTTGCTGAGTTTAAGCCTGCCGCCAGCCCCGATGGCAAAAAGGTCGTTCTGATCTCTGAATGCGGTAAAATTGCGGTGCACATAACTCGGTGTGATGCTGAAAGAAAAACTGGAATTGAATTTTCTTGCCAGAATAATCTGACTGACATAGTTTTGCCGGTCCCTGAAGTTACCGTACGCGGTGGCATCGGAAGGATTGGTGCTGGCTTGTACGCCGGTTAGGGTATTGCTGGCAAACAGGGTAATTGCAACAGGAATGTAATCGTCAATTGTTTGTTCCAGCAGACGGTATTTAAGGCTGCCTTCGTACAATTGCCGCACAGCTGTCGCTCCTTTTGCACGGGCAAGGCCAACGCTCAGCCGGTCTGTAATTCCATATTCGAAACCAATGCGGATATCTGTGGAATTGTCCAGTCCAAAGAACTGTTTGATCCCGCCGTTATTGCCGGCAATATCCCCGAAGCGGTGGTCCACTTTAAAGTCGAGCTCATTTTTATAAATGGTTTCATTGCTATGCCCGTTGATGAGTTTTGTCGATTTGAATGTGGCACTTACTTTTTCGTGGCGGAGAGGTGCGGCAGGCAGTTCTTTTTCAAGGTCCTGTTGTGCAGCGCTGTCTAGGGCATACAGGACCAGGGGGATCAGGCCCATGGTTTTAAAAATGGTTAAGGTTTGTTTCATCATGTTTTTTTGGCTTGGAATACAGCTGCAGCACGTACTTCTACAGATTCTGCAATGTTTTTGAATACGATAGAGGGGATTTTAATCTGATGGTCGGAGAGCTTTACCCTGAAAACCGTTTTCGCGCTGATCAGTCCTTTGTCTATGGAAATATTGATCTTAACCTGGTAGGCTTTGCTAACCCCATGGATGTCGAGGTTTCCATCCGCAGTCAGGACATAATTCCCATTTTTAGCGGGGTCGATGATTTCACGGATTTTTCCTTTGAATGTAGACCAGGGATATTTATCACTTTCCATATAATTTTCATTAAAATGCTCCTGCATGAGTTTCTTTTTAAACTGGAAAGAGGTGTTGCTTACCTTGAAGAGAAAATTTCCTGTTTTGACATCCAGTACTGCAGTTGCGGCATTACTGCCGGCCTCAATGTCTTCCAGCGCTGTACTGGAAAAAAAGGAAAGGCTGGTGTTTTTTCCGATATAAATATCCTGCCCAAGTGCAGAAAGGGAGTAGGTACAGAGTAAAAGAAATAGGAGTGTTTTCATGGTGATTATGGTTTCATGCCCTGGTCAAACCAGTCCTGTAAAGTTTTTAATTCTGCTGCGCTGAGGCTTCCGCCAATTGGCATGCTTTTATTGATCAGTACGGCCTGTTTAATGCGGTCTGCATTGGTTGTAATGCTGGTGTAGCCATTAAAGTTCCATACAGAAGAAGCCTGTCTCCCGCTGGAGTGGCAACCCGAGCAGCGGGTTTGAAAAAGGTTTTGGACATCTGCATAGACTACTGCCACAGCACCAGGTTGTCCTGGTGCTGTGGCAGTATCCGGCCTGATTTCTGTAGCCTGTTTTTTACTACAGGCAGCAAACAAAAGGTAAAGGGTGCAAATGGCGGTCGTGAGGAGTTGTTTTTTGTTCATCCTGCGCTTATTGGGTTAGTGCTGCGGTGGTTAAGGTCAAAACAGGCCATACACCAGGGGTTGGTACACTTACCCCTTTGGTATCCCCGCGTTTTACATCAGAGCTATAATAATAAAGCGGGTGGCCTTTGTAGGTGAGCTGTTTTTTTCCTGCTGAGGTAATCTGAAACATCATTTCTTTTTTCAGCACAGAAGGAACATTGAGTACATCCGATTCATAAATGGGCCATATTGGATTATTACTTAAGTCGGCTTTGGTAAAGGTGTTCAGGTTAAAGGTATCCGGAGCATAAGCATACAGGGTCCTTCCGGCAGCATCTGTTAAGTATTGCGTGATGCCAGTACCTTCCTGGGAATTGGCCAGATAGTTTTTGGTGTCCTTGCCAACCAGTTGATTATTGGCCAGCATCACGGAATAATCTGGCTTTGCTACAAACCAGGTGCCTCCGGAGCCGTCTCCGTTAACATCCGCTTTATTGCTGTCTCCGGAATAATAATACAAAGGCCACCCTTTGTAAGTGGTTTGTTTTTTACCATCTGCGCGGGTAATGGTGGCAATATCTGATGCTACAAGTCCGGCAGGTGCAGTTTCATTTCCTGCATAATAAACAGGCCAGGCCAGTTCACAACCTCCGGTACAACCGGAACTGCCATTGGCATCAATAGCAAAGAAATAAAGTGTTTTTCCGTTGCCATCAGTTAAAATATTTCCGAATTTGGTGTTGCTGCCCAACTGCAAACTGGAGTTTCCTGCTGGTGGGTTTACAACAGGCGGGTTTCCATAAGGATCTGTTGAAGAGGCAGGGTCGTTTTTAGAGCAAGAGGCAAGCAGGACCATTGTGGCCAGGCCAAAAAGGGAGATCCTCTTTTTTAAAGTTGTTTTCATCTTTTATCCGATTAAATGTTAAAGGTTTTGTATTGCTCTGATTACGGAAAGCTTGGGTAAAAGGTTGTCTGTGAAAACCAAAAAAAAGAGTATTTAAAAAATAATTGGCTGTAGTACAGGTTTTTGTAAAATAAAATATTTTTTTTATTTAGGTTTGGCAACCTTTTCTGCAATTGCTTCGTATAAGGTTAAAAATGGCTCGGGTTAAATTAGAAGAACAATACATAGGTGCAGGGAATTATTAACGGATGTATCAGAAAAGACAGGTCCAGTCAGTATTTACTCTATAAGGAATTTTACAGCTATTGCATGGCCATATGCAGGCGATATGCCATCAATGATTTTGATGCAGCCGATGTATTGAACAATGGCTTCCTGAAAGTTTTTACGCATATCGAAAAATATGATCCTTCCAGACCTTTTAAGTCCTGGATTGGCCGGATCATGTCCAATACTGCCATTGACCACTACAGGACAAGCCTGAAGTTTTCCGATCATGAGGATGTTGCAGAACATCAGGAAATTGGAAATGGTGCTGCTGTGTACGACCAGTTGGCCTATAAGGATTTATTGCAGCTGATCCAGGGGCTTTCTCCGGCATATCGTACGGTATTTAACCTGTACGCCATAGACGGGTATGCACATGAAGAAATCGCCGAACTTTTAAATATATCTGTGGGAACTTCAAAATCCAATTTATTTAAAGCAAGGCAAAAATTACAGGAAAAGCTGAACATGTCAGACAGGGGCGTGGAAATACCAGCTAAACTTAATATAGATACTGATGGAAAGAGATAATGATATAGATCAGTTATTTAAACAAGGGTTGAAGGATCCGGAGATCCCGTTTAATGAACTGGACTGGCAAAAAATGGAGCAGAAACTGGATGCGCAGCAGAAAAGAAGGATGGTTCCTTTTTGGTTGATGAGCGTGGCAGGTGTGGCTGCTGCATTGTTGCTGGTTTTATTCTGGATTTTTTCCGGATCTGAGCAGCTTCCTGTACAAACAGGAGGAAATCAAACAAGTTCTGCCGGCAAAACAGCTGCGCCTGAAAATATACCCACTCAAGATAAAACCAGGCCATCCGGTCCCGAAATAAAAAATAAACCTGCAGGGCCTGTAACCCAGACAGTAAAACTGCAACCTGTTCCTGTAATTTTTGTACCCGGTCCAAGGGTTAAAAAAGATACCGCCCAGCAGCAGGAATTGATGGTGGCCCGGCAGCCCCTAAAGTCTTCTGATCTTTTACCTAAAATCGTTGAAAAACAAGACAGTACCAGCACTATTGTTCAAACTGCTCCTGTACAGGATCAACAAAGCAGCCTGGCAGTTGAAAAAACCAACCCGGCAGAAATCCTGAAAAATGTACGAAAAAAAATGGAGGCAGAATTTGCAGATAAACGCCCTGGACTGGTATTGAGTGTACTGGCGGCACCTGATATTTCTACAGCACAGTCGAGCAAAGCCTCTAAACTGAGCTCAAATTTTGGGGTTATGGCTACCTATGAGCTGAGCCGTAAATTTAGTGTGAGTTCGGGTGCGGTCTATTCCCGGAAAATTTACAATTCCGGAGGTACCGGACCTGCGGTGAATGGTTATGGTGCCCCATGGGAGGTTAATGCCGATTGTAATGTATTAGACGTTCCGGTAAACCTGAACTATAAACTGCTCAGTAAAAGTAATTTTTCCATTAGTGCACAGACCGGGCTGTCCAGTTATTTTATGCTGAAGGAAAACTATAGGTTTGTCCGGACCGATGCCAATGCCAACCAAAAAATTACCAATGTAGAAATCAATAACCAGAACCAGCACCTGTTTGGAATTGCAAATTTCTCTTTGAGTGTAGAACGTAAAATCAGTCCGGCGTTGAGTATTGCGGTACAGCCATTTGTTAAACTCCCTCTTACCGGTATCGGTTACTGGGACGCAAATTTAAAGTCCACAGGCGTATCTTTTTCCCTTAATATAGGTCTTTTTCCAGCTAAAAAATCCGGAAAATATGCCTCAACCTATTCAAAAAAATAAGAGCCTGATCAGGCGCATCCCAGAAGCGGATCTTCGGATTTTTTTAACAAAAAAGGCTGTCTTAAAAAGACAGCCTTTAAATAACATAACCGAAATGGATTAATTTTCAGCAGCTTCAAAAGCCCTGTTTTCCAGGTGTTTTTCCATATCTAAACGGTTTACCCCTTTAGACCACCATTCCGGTGCAGCTTTATCTTTCAGCATATAATCAAAATACTCCATCATTCTTACTGCATAATCTTTACGGTTAGGTAGTTTTGCAATGCCATGGTTTTCACCGCGGTAAGTGATCATCACTACCGGTTTATTAAGCCTTCTTAAACCGTTATAATACTCAATACCTTGCGTATAATCCACTGCACCATCCTTATCGTTGTGCAGCAAAAGCAAAGGTGTTTGCACCTTTTTAATGTGGTAAATAGGAGAGTTGCGCGTAAAGGCCTCCCAGTTGTCCCAGTATCCAGGTGTTAAACGGCCCTGACTGGCTTCAAAAATAGCCTGGTTGGTACCTCCGCTGTTCCAGTAAATCAAACTGTACATACTGATCATATTGGTTAAAGGTGCGCCGGCAGCGGCAGCTTTAAAAATATTGGTTTGCGTAATCAGGAAAGAAGTCTGATAACCACCCCAGGAGTGGCCATGAATAGCGACCCTTTTTTCATCTACAATACCAGTGGCAATGGCTGCCTTAACCGCAGGTACCACGCAAGCTACAGCAGACATCCCCGGATCATTCAGTTTGTATTTAATATCAGGCATTAATACCGCATAGCCGTTACTGGTGTACATAGATTTGTTGAAACCACCGCCTGGAAAAGCAGGCATGGCATAGGTATTTAAACCATCGGTAAGTCTTTCATAAATATAAGTAATGGTTGGATAACTTTTTCCCTGAACATAATTGGCTGGCAGGTAAAGGGCAGCCTGAAGTGTATCACCATTGGTACTTACATAACTGATCAGTTTTACGCCCGATGACCAGGCATATTTATCCTGATCTGGCGTGTTTTTGGTGATTTGTTTTGGACTGCTCAGTGTAGTTGCAGAAGAAACAAACATTTCAGGAGATTTCTCGTTGTTCTGGCGGCTGTAAACAAATACATTGCCATCAGTGGCCTTACCAAAACCATCATAATAATTGTCGTCCAGGAATAAGGTTTTAAGGCTGTTTTTACCTGCTTCCAGAATTGCAATTCCCGATTTTTTGTCTATACTGCTAAATACACCATAATATTGGTTTTTGCCAAAATCGGTGGCTTTGTCATCCGGGTAGATATTGAAACGTCTGCTAACCTGCAGGCCTTTCTTTTTCCAGTCGCTGCTCAGGGCAGTTACACTTTTACCGTCGGCGCTGATTTTCCACAGATCGTAATTGTCCCTGATCAGAATGTATTTCGAATCTTCAGACCAGCCAAAGGCAGGGGTGGAAGGTTTGGATACATTATGGTCATCTAGTTCATCAACAAAAGATGATTTAATTTTAGAAGTCAGGTTGTATTTTTCCCCGTTTTCCAGGTTAATGCTGTAAAAGGCACCATCCTGGTTGTAAAAGGCCCATTTTCCATTTGGTGAAGTCGATAGATATCCACGTCCGGCCTGGTAGTATTTCTGCATCAGCAGTTTCTTTTTACCGGTTTTAAGATCGATAAGATACACGTCAGTATAACTTTGCCCGTCCAGGTTTGCCATCAGTTCGTAAGCAGAATTGTCGTAACCTATCGCATACAATTGTTTCTGGGCAACATCCACAGCTTTCATATTGCTGTCTGCCAGCTGGCTAAACTTTTGGTCTGCCAGACGGTAAACACTTAAGTAACTGTAGTTCTTATCCCTGCTTTCCTGAACCTGTTGTGCAGATTGCAGGCGTTTGTCCTGCCAGTTCCAGATGATCATGTCTGGTTTTTCAGCTTCGTTTTTTGCAGGGGCTTTTGCTGCTGGTTTTCCTTTGGCCAGTGTATCTGTTTTGGCACCAGGTTTTACCTTTGCCAGACTGTCTGCTTTGGAAACAGGTGTTTTGTCTTTTTTTGTACTGTCAGCACCTTTGCTGTCTTTTTTTTCAAGCAAACTGATTCCAAAAAACAGGCTTCCCTGATCATCAGACCAGTAAGGGTTGGTGTTGGGGCTAATGCCCATGTTTTTCGGGAAATCTTTTAGCCCTGCACCGGTGTAAGCCGTTTTTGCGGTCAGGTCTCCGTTAATTTTGTTGAAACCCAGTACGGTAACCAGTTCGGTTTTGTACTTGTCGTCTTTTACCGTTTTCAGAACAGCAAATGCATTTCCTTCTTCGTTCCATCTAATGTTTTTGTATACGGCCTTATCATTTTCCAAGGCCGTAATTACACCGGTTTTCATGTCGCGGATAAATACCCCGTTTCCGTTTTGTCCATTGGCATCAATGGTATAAGCCAGTAGATTACCTGCTTTGTTGAAAGCATATTCCGAAACATTTCCAAGGTTAAAGCTCTTTTTGGTTTGGAGCTGGTAAAGCAGTAAATCTGTTCCTTTAGGCGCATCTTTATCTTTAGAAGCATTTTCTGCAGGGCTAAACTGAATGGCCAGCCAGTCCGGGGAATCCTTGGAAAAGCTAAAGTTTTTTACTTTTTCAAAAGTTACTTTATCTTTTCCGGCCAGAGCAACCACCAGGAGCTGATCGTAAACAGGTTTCATGGTTTTTAGCGCAGCTTTGGCTTCTGCATCCTTAACAGAAACTTTAAAAGCAGCATATTTTGAATCCTTGGAAAAACTTGCTGAAGAGGCCGTGGCGCCGATGGGGTAAACCAGGCTGGTCGTATCAGAAGTTTTACGGATTTCCATTTGAAGGTCTCCTTCAGTTGGTCCCTTTGCCCAGGACATCCATTGTCCATTAGGAGATAAAGCGTAGGTGTAAGAGCGAATGGAATTCCATTTAGACACTTCCTTCCAGGTCAGGGCTGGTTTTTGCTGCGCGAAAATACTTCCTGAAAACAACAGGAAGAGCAGCGACAGTGTTGTTCTTTTCATGTTTTAAGTTTGATTGGTCTGGCTAAAATATTGATTTAAGTTCAGAATATTAATTATTAATAGAATAATATTGCAACAATGTTGCGATTTTAATGCGTAATTCTCTTTTTTATTCGTCTGATTTTTGTAATAATTTAAATTTAAACATCTGATGTTTGTTTAATACATCGTATGTTTGATGCGTCCAATCAGGATAAGAATTATGAATCATTCAGGAAAACTTTCTGACAAAGTCAGTGAACAAATCAGGCAGGATATTAAAATCGGAAAATATAAGCCCGCTGAAAAAATACCGGCCGAGCCCGAACTGATGGAATTATATGGTGTTGGCAGATCAACCATAAGGGAGGCGGTTAAATCGCTGGCGATGTCTGGTGTATTGAAAGTACAGCAAGGCTCGGGGACCTTTGTAAATGATGGAGCCATTATGGAAAAGGAGAGTATTGACCAGCGTTTAAAACGTGCCGATTTTGAAGAAATCAACAGTGTGAGACGGTTAATGGAAACTGAGCTGGTGAAGCTGGCGGCTTTACATCATCAACAGAACCATATTCTGGAAATTGAAAATCGCTTGGCACAAAGAAAACAAGCCATACATACTGAACAGCAGCAGGAATGTATTGATGCTGATATTGCTTTTCACAAAGCCATTGCAGCGGCCTCCGGTAATGGGGTGCTGGCCGATTTATATGACAGTTTTACCCGCATCATCCGTCAGTTTTTCTCTGAAAGGGAAAAATCGGGGATCAGCCATTTTGCCATGAGCCATCATTTGCATGAACAACTTTTTAAAACGATTAAGGCTGGAAAACCTAAACAGGCCCAGCAAATACTTGAACAGATTTTAGATAAAAATTACTAATCATGACCATTTTAACATTTACATTGATCCTGCTTGCAGGTGCCTACCTGGCTGGTCTGCTCGGATCACTCACCGGTTTGGGCGGTGGGGTAGTTGTCATCCCTTTATTGACCCTGGTTTTTCATGTAGACATCCGATATGCCATTGGGGCAGCGTTGCTGGCTTCTATTGCAACTTCATCGGGTGCGGCCAGTGCCTATGTGAAAGAAGGCATTACCAACATCCGCCTGGGCATGTTTTTAGAAATTGCAACCACCATTGGAGCAGTAATGGGCGCGCTCATTGCAGTTTATACCCCAACCAATACCATCGCAATGCTTTTTGGGGGAATACTGATTTTTTCTGCTGCAATGACCCTGAGGAAGAAAAATGAAGTCGCCTTAACACAGGGCAGCAGGTTATCCGCATTGCTCAAACTGGATAATAACTATCCTGTAAATGGGGTAAAGGTCGATTACAAATTAAAAAATGTACTTGGCGGGTTTTCCATGATGACCGTGGCAGGTGTGGTTTCCGGTCTTCTGGGAATAGGTTCAGGGGCTTTAAAGGTCCTTGCTATGGATACCACCATGAAAATTCCTTTTAAAGTGAGTACCACGACCAGTAATTTCATGATTGGGGTTACTGCTGCTGCAAGTGCGGTGGTGTACCTGCAAAGAGGTTATATGGATCCGGGAATTGCTTTTCCGGTAATTTTAGGGGTGCTGGGCGGAGCTTTTACAGGTTCAAAATTACTCACCAGAATGAACCCCAAAGTACTCCGGATCATATTTTGTGTAGCCATCACTTTTGTGGCTATTGAAATGATTTACAATGGTTATCAGCATAAATTTTAATAGACAGAACATGAAAAAGATATTTTCCAAAGTTTTCTGGGCAGATAAAGATGTAGAGCAATTGGTAGGACAAATGCTCATAACAGGCGTACTTACTGCCAGTATTGTTGTATTGTCTGGCGGGGCATTATATCTGTGGCAACACGGAAAGGGCGGTGTACCGGATTACCGGGTATTTGCGGGTGAAGGTGTAGGTTTTACAACTTTCAGTGGCATTTTTAAAGGGGCTTTTAAATTTAATACCAGGGAGATTATACAACTTGGTGTACTGGTGCTCATTGCAACACCGATCCTAAGGGTCGCCTGTTCTCTTTTTGCGTTTATACTGGAAAGAGACAAGTTGTATATTTTTATCACGATGATTGTATTGTGCATTATCCTGTTTAGCATATTTGGGGGCATCAAGGGTTAGGGGTTGTATAGGCCTTGGGCTGGATAATGACAAATTCCACCAGTTTGTACTCTGCTTTAATAGCTGCTCTGATCCGTTCTATGGCATCCGTAATGTCGGCAGTATCCAGATCTTGTTTAAAATAAATGATCAGCATGAGCATAATTTCTTCCGGTGCCTGGTAAGTAGACAATATATTGGCAACTTTTATAACAGCCTGATCTTTTTCGGCAAGGGCAATGATTTTTTTCTGGGTTTCAGGGGCAATGCCTTCGCCCATTAACAAACTTCTGCTTTCCCTGGCCAGAATCATGGAAACACAAACCAGTAGCAATCCCACCAAAACGGAAGCCACACCATCCAGGACTGGCATCTGGTAGGCATGGTTAAGCTGCATCATAATAAAAACAATGCTTAGGCCCAGTACAGCGGCCCCGTCTTCAAACAAGACCAGGAAACTGGTGGGGTCTTTGCTGTTGACCACACTTTCCCAAAATGCTGCACCTTTGCGGCCCCGGTTAAATTCCCGGATGGCAATAATCAGGGAGGTGCCTTCAAAAAGAAAGGAAAATCCCAGTACAATATAATTCCAGGTCGGGTCACCCGGTAGCTCTGGTTCAATGATATGAAGTATACCCTGGTAAATAGACAAACCGCCACCCAAACCGAAAATTAAAATAGATACAATAAATGACCAGAAATATAACTCTTTACCGTATCCAAAAGGCCTTAATTTATCGGGGGGCTTCCTGCTTTTCTTTAAACCATACAGCAGTAAAATCTCATTAACAGTATCAACTGTGGAATGTATTCCTTCTGAAATCATGGAAGAACTCTTGGTACTGGCCCCTGCAATAAATTTGAGGGCAGCGATGAGCAGGTTTGCCAGCAAGGCACTGTAAATAGAGTTCCGGTTTTTTGTCATGCTTTGCTAAGAACAGCAGAGCTAAAGGAAGTGTTTTGCCGTACCTGTAAAAAAGAAGGCCACATGTTAAATGTGGCCTTCTTTTTTATTAATGATTGGAGCGGTGTCGCTGCCCGGCCTCGACCTGAACTTTTTTAATGCAAAAAAGCCCATAAGCCAGAATATAAGTATAACAGATCACAGGTATAAAAAAAGAATGTTGTATGCCTATAGAATCTGCAAGTCCTCCCTGAACCAGTGGAAGTAAAGCCCCGCCCAGAATGGCCATAACCAGTAAGGAAGATCCCTGGCTGACATATTTTCCAAGACCCGAAATGGCAAGGGTATAAATATTTGAAAACATAATGGAATTGAACAGGCCTATGCCTAAAATAGGGTATAAGGCCATACTTCCCTTGCTGAAAATAGAAATGAGCAGCAATAGGATATTAATCGCTGCAAACAGGACCAGTGTACGCGCAGGCGCAGACTTTCCAATTACAAAGGCAATAATGTTCAATACGACAAAAACAATAAAGAAACTGCTTTGCGCGAACGTGAGGTCTATGATTCCAAATACAACAAGACAAACCGCCAGGGCGGCCAGAACCATGTAAAGGAGTTTTTTACTTTGAGGCAGTTCACTCAGGGAAATGGCCCCTAAAAACCTTCCGATCATGGCCCCTCCCCAGTACAGGGCCAGGTAATTTTTACTGACCACCTCGGCCAGGCCCATAATGTCCTTTTGAGCCATAAATGCAATCAGCAGACTGCCAATACCTACCTCGGCACCCACATAAAAGAAAATACCAAAAATGCCCAGTTTCAATTGAGGGAATTTTAACGCGCCAAGCCCTTTTTCTGCAGATTCTTCCGAAGTGAAAGAAGGTAATTTTACCCGGCTGATGACCAGAGCGAGCAGAATAAGAATTCCTGCAAAAATAAGATAAGGAATGCGTGTGGAATCGGCCGTGAGCTGGCCATTTTCCAGAAAAAGGCTAAAAATCAGGTGACCGCCCAATATAGGGGCAATCGTTGTCCCAAAGGAATTGAAAGCTTGCGTAAGGTTTAAACGGCTGGATGCACTTTCTTCAGGGCCCAGCAGGGTAACATAAGCATTGGCTGTAATCTGAAGAATGGTGAAACCCAAGCCCAGAACAAACAATGCAGAAAGAAAAATTCCATAAACAGAAAAGGTAGCTGCCGGATAAAACAGACAGCAGCCGATGGCCGAGAGGATAATTCCTGCAATAATGCCTTTTTTATAGCCGACCTTGTTAACGGGGTCGCCGTAATAATGAGAGACGAGAAAATAAATCAGGGAGCCGATAAAATAGGCCCCAAAAAATGCAAACTGCACCAGCATGGACTGTAAAAAAGACAAGCTGAACAATTCCTTTAAATGCGGAATTAAAATATCGTTCATACAGGTAATGAAGCCCCACATAAAGAACAGGGCAGTCATGGTAATGAGCGGAACAAGAGAGCTGGTTTTTTTTACAGTACTTTCCATTGGCTAAAGCGATCTGATTGTAATTGAGTTTAAAAAGGCAAAACTACTCAATAATGCAGGCGAATTGTGCATTTAAAGCTTAAAATCGCATATTTTAACTTAACTCTATGATCTTAAGTGTTTAATCACCGCCATGAGGTCTTCATCGCCAAGACCTTCGGCCTGGGCATCACTAAAACTTTTCAATAGCGGTACAGATAAAGGTGATTTTAAACCGGCTCCCTGCGCCAGTTTTAAGTCCTTCACAATATATTTTAAGGCGAAGGCAGCCGGATATTCATCCTTTAATATAGACTGCGTTTTTAACTTGATAATGCCGTTTCCGCAAGCCCCCTCATTAATAATGGTCAGCATATCTTCTTTACTGATGCCATTACTTTCTGCAAAAAGAACGGTTTCAGCCACCGCCTGAATATTGACCGCCAGAAGATAATTGATGGCCACTTTAGCGGAACTTCCGGCTCCGGCAGGGCCGAGAAACAGGGACAATTTGCCCAGGACATCAAAAAATGGCTCGGCCTTTTGGTAATCTTCTTTTTCTCCAGCGGCAAGGATAATCAATGTCCCGTCCTGTGCAGGTTTCACACTTCCTGAAACCGGCGCCTCCAGAAAACGGGCCTGTTTTTCATGGGCCAGTGCAGCTAAATAACGGGATGTTTCCGGTGCTACGGTACTCATATCGATCAGCAATTTGCCAGGGGCAGAATTGGTCAATAAATCCTGGTAAACTTCTTTTACAGCATGGTCATCCGACAACATGCTGAACACCACGTCACAGGTGCTGGTCAGGTCCTGCAGGTTTGCCGCAGAACTCGCGCCCAAAGCGATCAACTCTTGTTCCTTTTCACGGTTCCTGTTAAATACTGTAAGCTCGTAACCAGCTTTTAGTAAATTTTCGGCCATTGCCTTGCCCATATTGCCAAGACCGGCCCAGCCTAATTTTGCTTTGTTCATATATTGAATATTGAGGTGATTCTGTATCCAAAATTAAGTTTTAAAATAGAATTAAAGCATCCTTTTAAACTTTAAAACTGGCTGCGAATTTTAGCTGTAAAGGAATTTTTACGCATTAAACTAGCAAATGAATGGCTATAAGCCTAATTTGTGCGGACCAAACAACTCAACATGAATTTTAGAAACCTAATGGCTGCGCTGGTCTTTGCAGCAGTAGCAGGTGTAGGACCTGTTTCTGCACAGCTAAGCCTGCCAAGCCCTAAAGAACATTTCGGCTTTAACATTGGAGACGATTATAAGCTTGCCAATTACTCCCAGACGGAGGCTTATTTTAAAAAACTGGCAAAAATTTCGGACCGTGTGCTGATGAAAGAAATCGGGACAACAGAAGAAGGCCGGAAACAATATGTAATGGTGGTTTCTTCACCAGCCAATCTAAAAAAAATAGAACGCTATAAAGAAATTTCGCAGAAACTGGCCAGGGCGGAAGACCTGACCGACCAGGAGGCTGCAAAACTGGCTAAGGAAGGTAAAGCCATTGTATGGATAGACGGTGGTTTGCATTCTACCGAAATGGTGGCCACGCAACAACTGATTGAAATTTATTATCGTTTGCTGAACCAGAATGATCCCGAAACCTTAAGGATACTGGATGATGTGGTGATTTTAATTTCGCAGGTCAACCCAGATGGACAGGAACTGGTGGCAGACTGGTACATGCAGGAAAAGGACCCCACCAAACGGAATATGAATGTACCCCGATTGTATCAGAAGTATATAGGTCACGACAATAACCGCGACTTCTATATGATGAACATGAAAGAGAGCAGTAATATTGCCAGGCAGCAGTACATAGAATGGATGCCGCAGATCATTTATAACCATCACCAGGCCGCTCCGGCCGGGGCAGTTATTGCCGGGCCGCCTTACCGTGACCCCTTTAATTTTGTGTATGACCCCTCATTGATAACCGGAATTGATGGCGTGGCGGCAGCAATGATCAACAGATTAAACACTGAGGGCAAACCAGGTTATACCCGCCTGAGTGGTTCGGTATATTCTACCTGGTGGAACGGAGGTTTAAGAACAACACCCTATTTTCACAATATGATCGGTATCCTTACAGAAATTGTAGGAAACCCAACGCCTTCAGAAATTCCCCTGGTACCAGAAAGGCTAATCCCGAATAATGCAACCCCATTTCCGGTGCTTCCGCAAAAATGGAAATTCCAGCAGTCAATTGACTACTCAGTTTCTTTGAATTACGGAATTCTGGATTATGCGAGCAGACAAAAAGACGAGTTGTTGTATAATATTTATGTAATGGGCAGAAATGCCATTAAAAAGGGGAACCAGGACAACTGGACCTTACAACCTAAATACATTGCCGCCATTACTTCTGCTTATGAAAAGGATAAAAAAGCAGGCTTGATTCCTAAAGACAGCAGTGGCAGGTCTTCTGGAATCCCGATGAAATATTATGATGCGGTATTAAGGAACCCCGCTTTCAGGGACGCAAGGGCTTACATTGTTCCGGCCAATCAGGCAGATTTTCCAACAGCTGTTAAATTTATCAATACGCTGATCAAATCGGGAATCAGGGTAGAGCGCGCTGCAAACCCTTTTACAGCCGAAGGGAAATCCTATCCGGCAGGCTCTTACATTGTAAAAACCAATCAGGCTTTCCGTCCACATGTGCTGGATATGTTTGAACCACAAGACCATCCAAATGATTTTCAATATCCGGGAGGGCCACCAGTGCGCCCTTACGATGCTGCAGGGTGGACCTTGGCTTTCCAGATGGGCGTTCAATTTGACCGGATATTAAGTCCTTTGGAGACGCCGTTTGAAACCATATCGTACGGGCAGTTGCAATCGCCGCCTAAACAAACACCAGTGCGTTCATCTACAGGTTATGTATTGAGTGCTGCAGTAAATAATTCCTTTATTGCTGTAAATGATCTGCTTAAAGCGGGGATCGAGGTATTCCGTTTAAGCAATGCAGAAGGCGATTTTCCCGCTGGTTCGTTTTTTATCCCGGCAAAAGGATTTGAGCAGCTGCAGAAATCTGCGGCAGATCTGGGGATTCAGGCAGTAGCTGTAAAATCAAAGCCATCAGGAATGATTAAAATTAAGCCGGGAAGAATTGCTTTGTTTGATCAGTATGGAGGTTCTATTCCCTCAGGTTGGGTAAGATGGATGCTGGAACAGTTCCATTATACTTTCCAGGTGATTTATCCGCAAGACATAGATAAAGGGGACCTGAATGTAAAGTACGATGTAATCCTGTTTATCAATGGAGGAATCCCGGCTTTAAGCAGGGCAGGGGGACCAAGACCCAGAGCTGCTAAAACAGAAGAAGTACCAGAGGCTTTCCGCTCCTGGACAGGCAGCATCACGGCCGAGAAGTCAATTCCTCAACTAAAAACTTTTATGGAAAAAGGAGGTAACGTTGTTACGGTAGGCAGCAGCACCAATCTGGCCTATCACCTGGGGCTTCCAGTGAAAAATGCTTTAACCGAATCTAAAACCGAAGGTAAGGAAACCGTCCTTCCTGCAGATAAATTTTATATTCCGGGAAGTATTTTAAGGGTAAACCTGGACCTTTCCCAACCGGCAAACTGGGGCATGAACAAAGAAGCAGATGTTGTTTTTAACAACAGTCAGGTTTTTAAACTTAATGCAGACGCAAAAGACATACAGCCACTGGCTTCATTTGATCAGAAAGATGCTTTAAGAAGCGGATGGGCATGGGGACAGTCCTATATCAAAGATGGTGTGGCTGCTTTTGTTGCCCCTGTCGGAAAAGGAAAACTCTATGCTTTTGGTCCTGAAATTACCTTTAGGGCACAATCACACAGCACTTTTAAAATGTTGTTTAACGAGTTGTACCTGATGAAGTAAAAAGATTAAAAAATAACAATATAAAAGGAGGCCTTTAGGCCTCCTTTTATATTTATTAAAAGTATTTTTGATTAAAAAAATACATGAAATTTCTCAAGTCTTTTGCGTTATTGTTTTTTTGTTTTTCCGGACTTTCTTTAAATGCTCAGCAGGTCATTCCCTTGTACAACGGGCAAATTCCCGGTAACCTGTCTTGTGGTGTCACCGAGCGTGTTCCTGTAAAAGGAGAGGTGGCCGGAGTGACTGTGCCTACATTAACTGTTTTTGTGGCAGAAAAAACCGATCCTTTAAAAGGGGCAGTGTTGATTATCCCCGGTGGTGGTTACGACCACCTGGCCATGACCCATGAAGGTTTTGACGTTGCCAAAGCCTATAATGCAAAAGGCATTACTGCTTTTGTACTCAAGTACCGTCTGCCTTCAGAAAGCCAGTGCTTTGCCGATAAAAAACTGGTGCCTTTAATGGATGCACAGCAAGCCATGGTCATCATCCGTTCGCGGGCCAAAGAATGGAATATTGATCCCCAGAATGTTGGAGTAAACGGCTTTTCAGCAGGTGGACATTTAGCGGCGACCTTATTGACCAGGTACAACATGAACCTGACAGCTGATAAAAATGCCAACCTGAAACCCAACTGGGGTGTTTTGGGATATCCGGTGATCAGTATGGCCGATAGCCTGGGGAAATCCGGGACCAAAAAGAACCTCATCGGTATGGAAGCCAGTGCAACTGAAAAAGAATATTTTTCTGCCGAACGGCATGTTGATGCGGCTACCCCTTTCTGTTTTATTTTTCAGGCCCAGGACGATCGTACCGTTTCTGTACAGCATAGTTTGTTGTTTTATCAGGCTTTGTTAAAAAACAAGGTACCTTCAGAATTGCATATTTTTCCAAAAGGCGGACATGGTTTTGGCCTGCACAATAAAAGTACTTCCGAAAGCTGGTTTGAGCAGATGATACAATGGTTGTTGTCGAATCAGTGCATTACAAAATCCTAGACCAGTTTTTTTGTGTGTTCTAAATTGTTATTACATTTAACATTGCCTTAATATACTCAAGGATTTCGCCTGTTACTTTTGCCATCAGGAGTTTCTTTGGTTAGAGCATGGCGAAAACAATTGAGGATTTATCAGATCGTTTATTACTGGAAAAATACAGCCAGGGCAATACCTCAGCGTATAATGTCTTGTTCAAAAGGTATTACGATTCACTTTACCGTTTTGCCCTAAAAAATGTAAAAGATAGTTTCGCTGCCGAAGAACTGACTATGGATGTGATGCTAGGGCTCTGGAAAAAGAAAGGTGATATTTTTGTAGAAGACGACCTGAAAGCCTATCTGTTCCGCTCGGTTAAAAATGCAGTCTATAACCATTACCGTAAAAAATTATTGCCTACAGTTCCCTTGGAAATTGTTCGTGACGAACAGCTGCTATCGGGTAAAGCGGCGGACCATGAATTGCAAAGCCGGGAACTGGAAAGTGTTTACCGCCAGAAACTGGAGCAGTTGAGCCCTCAGCGGCGCAGGGTTTATGAACTGAGTAGGGAACAAAACATGAGTTATGCAGAAATTGCAAAAGACATGGACCTTTCGGTAAATACTGTAGAAAACTATATGGTTGCTTCCCTTAGTTTTTTTAGAAAACAACTCAAAGAACACGCAGATTATACCCTGATTTTTGCGTTCAGCCTCTTTTTTCTATAATTCTGTATTTTTTTTTCTTTTCCATAGGTGGTCGGTCTTAAAACTGGTGTTTTATCAGTTGTAGGACAATTTATAAACATTGGAAAATAAACACAAAAGCCTGATCCGAAAATATATTCATCAGGAATGTACAAAGGAAGAAATTGAAGAGGTAAAGAAATTAATGCTGCATGCGGGTACGCAGCAACTTTTTGATGAAGTATTGTCCGAAAACTGGAATGGTCCCCAGCCGGCAGAAAATACAAATCTGCCACATTTGAATGAGCGGTTGCAGCAGTTTTATAAAAAACTGGCCGCAGAAGAAGAAAACAGTCTGGAAAAAAACACCAGGGAACAAGTTCAGGTCCGCAAATTAAAGAAAAGGAAGTATTGGTCTTATGCGGCTGTTTGGGCTTTTGTGGTTTTGGCTGCCGGAACTTATGGTATACTGCAATTTAAAAAAACTCCTGTTCAGGAGCAATTGGCTGTTCGTGAAGTAAACAATCCATTGGGACAGCGTTCCAGGGTGGTGCTGCCCGACAGCTCTGAAGTTTTTCTGGGAGCAGGCAGTAAGCTCCGTTTTCCGGAGCGTTTTGCAGCTAAAACCAGGGAAATTAGCTTAGAGGGGGAAGCTTTTTTCCAGGTCACCAAAAATCCGGATAAACCTTTTATCATTCATACCGGAACTGTACAGACCCGGGTGCTGGGGACCTCTTTCCACATAGAGGCTTTTAAAGACTTTCCTTTAACGGTATCGGTTGCAACCGGAAAAGTAAGGGTAGATGACTATGCAGGTCATGTATTAAAATCACTTGCCGTATTGCTTCCGGGACAAAAAGTATCCTACGCTTTTAATAAAGCAATGCAGAGCGAAGTGAATATCGATGAAGTAAAAGACTGGAAAGATGGAAGGCTGGTTTTTCACAGGTCCAGTCTGAAAGAAATTACCACGACCCTGGAACGCTGGTATAATGTGAAAATCGATTACCGTAGCAGCAGTAAATCAAAAGAAGAAATCAGTGTCGTGCTGCAGGGAAAAGAACCGCTCTCTAAAATAATGAAAATATTGGCGGCCACCGGCCATTTCAAATACCAGATCAATTCAAATCATGTCAGGATCAATTAATCTTTTAAATACAGAAAGGATGAATATGTAGGAATTGTTTACCAAACAAACATTCCCTGCCAAAAGGCAGGGAACGAATTTTAATGTCATAAACCGTGTGATTTCGACGTCCTCCGGTTTATAAATCAATTTTTAACAGATCACTCGCTTCGCAGCGAATTAACCAGTAATGTTCAAAAATATGCAAAAAGGATTAAAACCATATCCTTCAATTCGATTTATTATGAAATGCTCTTTAATCCTCATTGCGGCCCAGCTTACTTTTATCAGTATGCTGCTGGCCAGCAATGTGAAGAGTCAGGATCTCGATCATAAAATAGACCTGCGACTGGAAAATGTAAGTGTTGCCCAGGGCCTTAATGCCCTTGGAAAACAAGGCAATATCCATTTCTCCCTCAGAGAACAATCCCTGCAGGCCGTGAAAAAGAATGTTACCCTTATTGCCAGCCAAATCAGTATCCGTGAAGCCATTCAGAAAATACTGGCCAATACCAATTTACAGTATAAATTGGTAGAAGGTTATGTGGTGGTGGACAGTAAACCTGTGCCTGTTATCGTTACAGGGACAGTTGTTGACGAAAAGAATAAAGAAACACTGATTGGGGTGGGGGTTAAAATTAAAGGAACCAATACAGCCGTATCTACAGATGTAAACGGAAAATTCCGCATTAGCATTCCTGAGGGCGGCGCAACTTTGGTCTTTTCTTACATCGGTTACCAAAGCCATGAAATTAGGGTAGATGCCAGTACCAAAGATTTACATATTGCCCTAAAATCTTCTTCTTTTCAACTGGGAGAGGTAACCGTTCAGGCCAGAAGAAAAACCAATACAGAAGCTGCCGTACTGGATGAACGAAAAAAATCGGCCATTGTACAGGACGCCATTTCTGCAGCCCAGATAGAACGCACGGCCAGTATTACCACAACCCAGGCACTACAAAAGGTTTCCGGTGTAACCGTTACAGATGATAAATATGTGGCCATACGTGGCTTGGGAGACCGGAGCGTAATTGGGCAACTTAACGGGGTGCGCCTGGCTTCTTCAGATCCCGACCGGAGTTCTATTCCTTTAGATCTGGTACCGGCCTCTCTATTAGATAACATTACCATTTACAAAACTGTTACACCAGATAAACCAGCTGATGCTGCTGCAGGTATTGTAGAGCTGAAAACAAGATCGGTCCCTGACAGCATGGTATTGAATGTCATTATTCAATCGGGATTCAATTCCAATATCGGAATCGGTGGACAATACAACAGTTTCTTTAACAGTGATATGGGTGTTTTTGGTGCAAAGATCAATCAGAAAAACCTATCCCCGGATTTTCTGAACCTGGCCACCCAATATAAAGGTGGATTAAATCAGATCCAGAACATGATTTCCAACAGTGGGTACAGCCCTGCGGTAAAACAGGAAGTTAACCGCATCAATAATATTATGCAGGGTTTTGATCCTGTGTTGACCACCAGATATAAACAAGCACCTTTAAATCAGCTTTATTCTGCAACTTTTGGGAACAGCTATACCTTGTTTAAAAAACATAAGCTTGGCGTTATAGCCGGAGGAAATTATTATCGCCGGACCACCGATATCGCGGGTGGGGACATTCAACAGTACAGTATTTACCAGGGTGTGGTGACCGGAAATCCACAGGTGAGCAGCCCCCGGAATATTCCAAACTACATTACGCCAAATAACCTTTACATGGGGCGGTACCAGACCTATAAAGAGAATACAGGTACCGAAACACTGAATTATGGTGTACTGGCGGGTTTAACGTATCGTTTTGATCCGCGCAATGAAATCAGCATGCAGTATCTGGGAAGCTGGGGCGGAGAGACCCAGGCCACCAATATGTACGGGGGGTATGAATATACCGGACTTCCCGGTGAAGTAAAAAGTACGGTGTATTCCTTAAAACAGTCCTACCGTAAACTAAATACCTTTAACCTTCAGGGTGAGCATAAATTTCTGGCTTCGGAATACTCGCCGAAACTAAGTTATAACATTGCCAGTTCAAAAGCCGGGCAGAATGATCCCGATTACCGTTTTGTGACGCTTGCCGATTATACACCCAAAGGTGGGGCTTATTATTATCAGCCATCTACCGGTGCTCAGAATGGAACAGAAATGGTATTTACAAAGCATTTGTACGCACTGTCTTCAGGTTATGTAAACGGGTTTGGGGCTTATGGTATTATACAGGCTGAACCCAATGGCCGCCGGTACAGGAACCTGAAGGAAACCAATTACAACTACAAAGCAGATTTATCTGTTCCCTTTAAGTTTCTTGGCCAGAAACAAGAACTAAAAGTTGGAGCGAATTATCTGAACCGCGACCGGGTTTTTACCGAAAACGTTTTGTTCCTGCCAGGTTCTAACTTTTCAACCAATAAAGCGATCCCTCTCTATATGGTATCGGGTAACCTGGACCGCCTGGTGGGACCAGAAATCATTGGTATACGGGCACCTGCCGCAGGTATGGGCGAAGGCGCTTCTCCAGTTGGAGGATTTTTATACAACAGTCAGAAATCGCCAAATAATTATACCGGTTTTTTTGAAACCAAGGCAGGTTATGCCATGCTGGACCTGAAACTGACCAGGGACTTAAGGGTAACTGGCGGGGTCCGTTTTGAATCGACCAACATCCAGTCGGCGGTAGATACTTCAGGTGTATTTCTCGATCCGGCCTTAACTGCTCCGGGCACCAATATCCCATTGACGCTGATCAGTCCGAACTCGGTATACAAAGAAAAATTTAAACCCTATTACTCCTTAAATGCAACCTATAACTTCAGGGAAAAGATGAATTTCAGGGCTGGTTACAATACCACGCTGGCCAGACCAGAGCTCCGTGAAATTACCAATGTATTTGAGTTTGATGCTTTTCAAATGGGATTGGTGGTTGGTAACCCGAACCTGGTGAACCAGTATACCCAAAATCTGGATTTCAGGTGGGAATGGTTTCCCAATAATGGTGAAGTTGTTGCAGTTTCCTTGTTTGGCAAAAGGATTAAAAACCAGCTTTACAAAGTATTTAGTTTGCAGACCAGTGGTTTAGCCGCTACGTATCCGGAATATCCGACCATCAGGTTTGAGAACGACCCCAACATCGGTAAGGTTTGGGGGGTAGAAGTGGAAATTGTCAAGGACTTGGGCCGGACCTGGTACCCGATGCGTAACTTTTTCATTGGTGCCAATTTAATGCTGGCCCAAAGTAACATCAAAAAATCACCGGAAAGACTGGAAGCCAACCGTTCCCTGGACAGGCACACGCCGGAAAACAGCCCTCTGTTTGAGCAGGCACCTTATTCTCTGAACGGCTGGCTGAACTACGACAATAAAAAATCAGGGACCAGCTTAACCGGAACCTTCAATATGGTAGGAGAGCGATTGGTACAGATCAATTTAACAGGTGAACCGGACCTGTATACCCGCCCGGTACCTGTGCTGGACTTTGTATTCAGTCAACGCTTGTCTAGACGGATCATTTTTAAGGGTTATGCTAAAAATATCCTGAATCCATCTATTCAAACGGTGTACGCCAATCCCGGTACGGGAGGCAAGTGGTATGGTAACCAGTACCTGAACCGCAGTTATAAAAGGGGAGCAGAATTTATGATGGGGTTCACTTATAATTTGTATTAACGATGAAGAAATTAAAGAGATTTATAACGTATTTACCCTTAAATCTTGGGTTTTGTGTGCTGCTGGCATTCAGCGCCTGTAAAAAAGACAAGCAGGATTTTAGCTATGATAACCGGGATGTGACCGATGCACGGAAAAATTCATTGGTAAGGGTAATCAACCTGGGCTCATTTAACCAAGTGGTAATGGGTAATGATACCCTGACCAATTATGTAGTGCGCACCACCACAGAACCTTTAAAGATTTATCCTGGAACCAAATATTTTCCTTCTTCTGGCCGGTTAGGGAGCACATGGAACATTCCTCAGGAGTTATTGAAAAGTGGGAAAACACGGTTTATGACTGAAGATATCTCCCAGTACGGTGTGTTGGACAGGCTCAGTTTTGATATCCAGGAAGATGTGGGACAACCGTTGGATTATTATGCACTGATTTCCGACCGGAATGGAGCAGCTCCTGTCCAGAAATTTATCAAAATACCAAGATCTATTGCCTCACCTTCTGATCCGGCCAAATTTAAGATCAGGATACTGAACCTTTCCTCTACTGTGGCAAAAAATGCAATGGAGAATCTGGTGGGACCAATGAGCCTGACCTGGGCAGACGGTACACCGGTAAGTGATAAAACCAGTAACATCCAACCAGGGCAGTTTTCCGATTACGTAGAATTGTCTTATACCACAGCGCAGTTTAAAGTACTGACGGCCTCCGGGATACAGGTTCCGGGTGTGTTTTCAGACCTGATTTTACCGGCAAGTTCTACATTGCCAGGAGGTAGCAGCTGGCCGCCGGTAAATACGAACCTAACGTATACGCCATTTAAAACATATATGCCCGGAGGAGTTTATACCATTGTGATTTCTCCATATTATTTCAGGGTACCGATGCTGAACTCGAACCCTGGTGACGAAACCAAAGACTATCAGAATGGTGTCAGGATCATTAATGACATCAGTGAACCCCTTAATATGACCTATGCAAGGGTACAGGCCGTAAATGCGCTTCCTGCACAAGGAGCAATCCAGGTTACCATGAATGGAAAGCCTCTGGGTGCTGCACTGGAGTATGCCAGCCATACAGATTACCAGGAATACATTGTGGGTACTTATGATGTTGAGGCAAAAGATGCTAAGGGAAATGTGCTGGCCGGTACCAGGCTGAAACTGGATCCGAATAACAACTTCACTTTATGGCTGTATCCGGATGCGGATGGCAAGGCAAAAATTGTTGCTGTACCCAATGATTTAAGCAATATGATCCCGCGTACCGATGCAACTGATGATGGTACCTTTTCAAGATATAAACTGGATTATCCTTTTGGTTTGCGTTTTCTGAACCTGTGTCCGGATATACCTTATGCAACATTTACAAAGGATAACGGACAAGTTTTTTTAGATAGATACAATACAAATCCTAATGCAGTCAATAACCTCAGGCCAGGGATTTTTCCGGTCGAATATCCTTATATCCAGATTCTGCAGGATGAAGTGCCGTACAAAATCATGACCTACCGTTCTGCACCTGCAATCGTTCCGGGAAGCTGGGCAAGTGACGTTCCTGTATTGACAGGGAAAGACCTGATTGCACGACCTGAGTTGTATGTACGCGGAGGCTTACCTAATCATGAACCTGGCATTTATACGATTGCCCTTATAGGGACCACCAAAACTTCGGCACCTGCGGGTCAGAAAGCAAAAATGATTATTGTGAAACATACCAAATAAAACAGATGATGTTAAACCTAAAAATTAAAAACACCCTGTTGTCCGCCTCAGCAGCCCTGTTGTTCTTTGTAACGGGCTGTTCGAAAGTAGAGTATAAAAAAATTGATGATCCGGCTTATCTAAGGGTTTTTAATAACCTCAATTATAAAATAGGAACTGACAATAAAGATGAAATGTTGCCTTTTTTGACTATGCTGATCGATCCGGAAATGGGTCAGGACGGCATTCCGCTAAATGCATCAGTTAAAGGTGATTTTCTGGACCAGCGTGAGCCCTATGCTCCACCTTATCCTTCACATGTAGGTAGCGGTACAACGAAGAACAATCCGGAGTACCCGGGCCGGGAAAATGTATTGGTTGGTCCTGTGCTAAATGGTTACGACCTGAGCAGCTGGGCTCAGATCCCGTCCGGAAAACACCGTATTGTGTTTATGTTCCGTCCAAAAAACCAGGTTCCTTTCTTTGATCTGGAAACCAAACTTAAAAAGAATGTACTAATCGATACGACAATTGTACTGGACAGTAAAGAGGTTTACACTTTGCATGTACTGCAGAAAGATTACCGGACCAAAAAAAACGGTATCTATCTTAGAAAGGAGAATTTCCAGAAACTTCCGCTTTCCGACTCCTTGGTTTATGTAAATTTTTACAACATGAGTTCCAAGGGCTACTGGCAGGCAGATAATGATGCTAAAGGTGCTTCCGCTTTTGGCATGGGCGCTCTTGGTGGCGGACTAAGAGATGAAATGAACATTTTTTTATCCCTATATAAAAATGCCTCTCCGCTGCCATCCGGAAGAATTCCAGGTTATGGGGGAAAGTACCTGACAACACTAAAGCGCAATTCCGAAGTCCTTGAAGTCAGCCCATATTTTAGTTTCCCCTTATTTGCTGACGGGAGTTCAAATGGGATCCGGACAGAAATGTGGCAGCGCTTTGATTTTTTTGCACCCGGAATGGACCTGACCAATAACCCTTATGGTATGAACTCCCCAAACACGGATAACAACTGGGCATCTTTAAATTGTTTTATGGCAGGAAAGACCCCACAGCCCGGAATGGAAAACACGGTTAACTTGCCCAATATGGTAGTGAACATTCATTCAGGCATATATAATCCGCGTTCCTTCGCTACGGTAAACACCATTGAAATTGTTAACGGCCGCGCCTATCTCACAACGATCCAGAGAAAGTATGCCCCACCGGTTTATTAAGGATTTAATTAAAAGAGCAAACAAATGAACATCAAAAAAACAGGTAATACATTACTTTTTCTGCTACCCATATTGCTGGTACTGGGTTTAAGCTCCTGTAAACACACCGACCTGGAAATAGATAAGCCAAATGAGAATTTCAGGCCTGCAGGTGATTTTGTGAAGAACAATTACGACCTGAGTCTTTTTTCGGCTGCCATGGAAAAAGCAGGTTTTACCCAAAAATTAAATGGTACCGGACCTTTTACTATACTGGCGCCTAGTAATGAGGCTTTTAACCTGATCGGGATCACGAGACCTTCCGATTTTGATAAGATGAACCCCGATTCCTTGAAGTTCCTGGTAGGAAGTCACATTCTGGACCGCAGGCTACTGAGCCAGGACATTCCTGTGAACGGTATTGATATCCGATACCATACACTTGCTGAAACAGAAGTGTACACTTCTGTTTTTAGTGGAGCTGAGGACCCTATGATCTTTTTTAACGGTTCCTATGTCAGCAGATTGAATGTGAAGATTGCCAACGGCAACCTGTTCGTACTCAAAAGAGTGATGAAATCGAGTGCAAAAACAACAGTTCAAAGTTGGCTGGCAGCACGTCCCCAATACAGCATTTTTGTGAGTGCCTTAAAAAAATTCGGATACTGGGATGAGCTGACATCGGAGGGACCCTATACCATTTTTGCTCCTAAAAATGAGGTGTTTGAAGCAAATGGGCTTACCGCAGAAGTGATCGCGGGATTGAAGCCCGACCGCTACATCAGGTCCCGCCTGGTTGG
This sequence comes from Pedobacter nutrimenti, assembly GCF_003208655.1. GTDB lineage: Bacteria > Bacteroidota > Bacteroidia > Sphingobacteriales > Sphingobacteriaceae > Pedobacter > Pedobacter nutrimenti. The sequence goes on from NZ_QKLU01000003.1 coordinate 754,837, forward strand.
CTGCTATGTATTCCGTAAAAAACACTTTTTTGTTTCAGATTTTTATGTCCTTACCCAAATCAATAACGACGGAGGCTATGGAGGTTTTATTGAGGACGATACCTATTTCATGACCATTGGAGCCAACGCAGGTCTTTACTACAAGGGCAACAGTTCCTATTCCATATATGTCAGGACGGCAAAAAACTATCCATATGACCCCGTAGGCAGCGCCGGGTGCGATGTTCCTGCCGGCATAGACAATTTAACTGATAACGGTATTGTACAGGACCTGAAGGGCTTGCTGGTCTTGCCCGAACAAGCATATAAAAATAATTAACCAGACCTAATTGCATTAAAAAGATGAATTTAAAATTATATCAAACAGGGAATGCGTTAAAATTACTGGCCATTTGCCTGTTGCTGCTATCTATGTTTTCCTGCCGGAAAAAAGAATTTCAGCCGGAGGTAGAAGGCGCAAAGATCCCAACCCAGGACATTAACATCACATTGAAGGAAGCACTGGAAACTTCTGCGTTTACCTTGTTTAAGGCCGCATGGAAAAAGAGTAACATGAGCAGTATTCTGGAGAAAAAAGGAAATAAAACGCCTTTTACTTTGCTGGTGCCTACAGATGCTGCATGTGTTGCAGGTGGGCTTACACAAGAGTTTATCAATAAAACAGCACCTGAACTGCTGGATAGTATATTACTGTACCACACACTGATCGGTGCAACGGATGCAAAGACGTTGAGCGGCAGGGGCGAAAATACCATCGGCATGAGTTTGCTGACCAATAAATACCTGAGGGTATACGGATACGAAAACCTGTACCGGACAGATATTTATACCTACAGGCAATATCTGAATGTTGTTGGCCCTGATCTGTTCATTAACAATAAAAAAGCAAGCAGTGCGGTACCGGTACAGACTAAAGATGGTACGTTGTGGCCCATAGACCGGCTTTTGATAAAACCCACCAAAACCATTTACGAGGTTTTAAAAGAGGACGGCCGTTTTGGAATGTACATCAGTATTATGGAAAAGACCGATGAACTCTGGGACGAGATTATGCAAGGGATGGGTGAACGGCCTAAATTCAAACAGGGATTATCTGTTTATTCCACTTCAGATGGCAACCCCAATATTGGGTTTACCTCTATTTTTGCACCAACAGATGCAGCTTTTCGTCTTGCCGGCTTTAAGGATGTAGATGATCTGATGAATTTAAACAATCGGGCCACGCTTCCTTATTTTGATTGGGATACATATACTCCCGTAGGAAATTTTGTAACAGACTCCTTGCTGACCATGCACCGCTGGGGAAAGTTGTTTCAGCCTTACAATCCCAATTCAGGTTCCGGAAATCCAACCCCGGATATTTTTTATGCAAATGACCTGAATAACCGTTTGCTGGCAAATTATACGCTGGTCACTTCCAGAGACGGCAGTTTACCGGTATACACCATGCCATTGGATTTTGGCTTGGATGCCGGCAAACGGGTAACGGTTAAAGCCAAGCAATCGCCTCATCCGGCAGCTACTGTGGTGGAACAGGATATTAATACGCTGATGGGCCCAATCCATGTGGTGGATCGTTTGATCCCGCCAAAGGATTTTAAATATTAACCGCGTAATTTTTAAGAAGAATGATGAAAAATTTTAAATATACATTCCTGCTGCTGGCGATTGCCGCATCTGCTTGTAAAAAGGATAAGGTGGATCAGTTGAAGGACAATAATAAGATTAGTGCAATTGTGGCGGATAATTTTAACCTGTCCATCTACAACACCGCTTTGGTCCGGACAGGCCTGGCAAAACAGGTGGATCAGGAAGGGCCTTTTACAGCCATTGCACCTTCAGATGATGCTTTTGGTCTCGCTGGTTTCAAAACAACTACTGATATTTTATCTGCCGCCCCGGCAAGGATTTCGGCCATTATGAATTATCATATTCTAAATGGAAGATATGAGTTCAATAAACTTCCTTTTTTATTTAACCAGGAAATCAAATCGGCCAACGGGGGTAAACTTTTTGTCACGCATTGGGTTAAGGGACCGGATACCATATTGACGATCAACGGATCAAAAATCTTATCGAAGAATGTTAAGGCCTCCAACGGGCTCATCCAAGTGATTGACCGGGTGCTGGAACCCTATGCTTATAATTATGTAAGTGATGCCATTGCATCCGACCGGAACCTGACCTTGTTTTATCAGGCCTTGCAGCGTGCAGGGTTGCTGGAAACTTTAAATGGAAAAGGGCCTTATACTGTATTTGCCCCAGATAATGCAGCGATGACTGCTTTTGGTTTAAACTCGGTGGAAAGTATTAATCAAATGGACCCGGCTGTACTGCTGCGTTTAATGCGTTACCATATTATTGCTGACCGGAGGTTTATATATGATTATATCCTGAGTACCGGGATCTCGGGGAAAAGTGAGCAATCTATGCTGGATGGTAATTCTGTACAGATAAAGCTCAAGCCGGATCCACAGATTCCTGGTGCGTTTACAAGTATTGAGCTTTTGGGAACAGGAAATACGGCCATGGTACAATTGGGCAGAAGGGACCAGCTCACGGGAAATGGTGTGGTGCATACCATTACCAGCATGTTGAAAATTACACAGTAGTTAAGATTTTAGAAATGATGTTAAAAAATATACTTCACAACATATTTTTGTTTCTGGTGTTGCTGCTTCCTCTAGCAGGCATAGCCCAGGAAACGAGCGGGACGTTAAATGGTACCGTATTTGATGCTTCGGGTCAGCCCTTACCCGGGGCCTCGGTGATCGCAGTCCACCAGCCCTCGGGCACGCGTTATGCGACTTCAGCAGACGGGAAGGGGCGTTATTACCTGCCCAACCTACGCATCGGTGGCCCCTACAGTGTAGAGGCCGCGATGATCAGCATGAACAGCGAAAAGAAAGAAGGGATTACCATCCGTTTGGGAGCCTCTATAGTCTTAAATTTTGCCTTAAAAGACCAGGCGCAGCAGCTGTCCGAGGTGAGCATTAAGGCGACCAAACAAGGCGCCCGTGCCAGTACCTTTGGATCGGGTAAAAACATCAGTGCCGATCAGGTAAAAAACATGGCGACCGTGTCGCGGAGCATCACCGACATCACGCGTCTGGTTCCCCAGGCCACTAAAGACAACAGCTTTGGGGGGACCAACTTCCGCTACAACAACGTGACCATAGACGGGGCGATCAACAACGATGCGATCGGTTTCAGCCCTTCATTGGGCGGCCAGTCGGGAACTTCTGGTATGGCGGGCAGCTCGACGCGGACCAATCCGATATCCCTGGATGCGATTGAGGACATGCAGGTTTACCTGGCGCCCTACGATGTGAAGATCGGAAACTTTACCGGGGGTTCGGTAAATGCGGTGACCCGGAGCGGGACCAATAGCCTGAGCGGTTCGGTATACGGCTTTGGGCGCAATGCCACCTTAACAGGCAAAGACCGTGTAGGCACACTGGGGAAAATGAACAGTGACTTTTACGATTACCAGGCTGGTTTCCGGGTGGGGTTCCCTTTGATCAAAGACAAACTGTTCTTTTTCAGCAATGAGGAAATCACCAAAAGACAAGACCCCGCGCAGCTGAAAGCAGGGCAGAGCGAGACGGCCCAAATCCTGAGCTTGTCGGATGCAAATGCGATCAGCGCTTCTAATCTGATGGCCGCCGGCACTGCAGGGGATTTCAATACCTATTCCAAATCCCATAAGTTTTTTAACCGCTTGGACTGGAACATCAATGAGCACCACCAGCTGGCGGTTCGAAACAATACGATCATCTCTGAGGCAACCCACATGGACCGAGACCAGCAGGACTTCCGTTTCAGCAGCATGGGCTTTTTACAAAAGAACAACCAGAGCTCTACGGTTGCCGAGCTGAAAAGCCGGTTTGAACATGGGCTATCGGGCAATTTGCTGGTGGGTTATACGCGTGTGAACGATTCCAGGGACCCTTTGGGCGACCCGAGCTTGCCACAGGTGCAGATTGCCGGCCGTACGCCCGGTACGACGATTTACCTGGGCACGGACCGTGAGGCGAGTATTTTCAGGATGAAACAACGGACCCTGGAGCTGACGGGGAACCTGAGCTGGAACCTGGGCAAGCATACCCTGACCCTTGGTACCCACAATGAGCTGTATAAGATCAATTACGGATTTGTGAATGCCTGGAACGGCCGGGTAGACTACCTGAGCATAGAAGACTATTTAAACAACAACCCTTACCGGGTACGTGGCGCTTATAGTTACAGCAACAACAACCGGGAGTACATTCTGTCCAATCCCGGGGCCGTGTTCCATGTGAACATGTACAGTGCCTATATCCAGGACGAAATCCGGGTATCCGACCAGCTGAAAGTGATCCCAGGCTTAAGGGCCGATATGACCGACTTGCCGACCAAACCGGACTTGAGCGATAAAGTACAAAATGCCCTGTCTGATCCTTATTTCGGGACAACGTATAGCTATACCCCTTTAAGCCGGATCGGGAACAAGTATTTGAACAAAGTACAGCTGTCGCCCCGGATTGGCTTCCGTTACGACTGGTTTGGGGACCAGCGGCTGATTGTCAGGGGTGGAGCCGGTCTGTTCACCGGGCGGATCCCGATGGCCTGGATAGCCTATGCGTTTTACAACACCGGAGACAGCTTTGGAGGCTTTGACCAGAAAGCGGACCAGAAACCTTTTGTACCGGGGAGTAACCCCCTTAAGGGCGGGGCCAATGGGATCGGGGACTTCATTGCGGCCAATGGCGCAGTGACAGGCAACCGCAACAGCGGGAAAACGCAGGCGGACCTGATTGACAATGGCTTTGTGATGCCGCAGGTGCTTCGGACCAGTTTAGGGGTTGACTATACCACTGCCAGTCAGTGGAAATTCACCCTGGAAGGGATCTACACCAAAAACATCAAAGATGTACTTTTCCAGCAGCTGAACGTGCAGGACAACCCAACCTATTATGCTTATGACACCAAGCATCAGCAACCGGTGTACAGCGGAACGGTAGACCCTCGTTTTTCCAATACCTATCTGTTGAGCAATACGAGCAAAGGTTACCGCTACAGTCTGACCGGAAGCATCAGCAAAAGCATAGCCGATGTGTTGCAGGCTTCGGTTTCCTATACCTATGGAGC
>NZ_QKLU01000004.1 GCF_003208655.1 Pedobacter nutrimenti
GGTAAAGGGTTTACCTGAATGGTAATCACATTGGAAGGATCACTTGGGCAGGTGTTTGTATCGGTAATTGTCAGTGAGTACTTGCCACTGCTTTTCACTATGTATTTACTGCCGGTTGCTCCTGCTATTTTTGCACCGTCTTTGTACCACTGAAGATTGCCAGTAACATTGGAAGTTAAGGTCGCCGAATCCTTTTCACAGAACACCAGCTTATCTGCGGTGATCACAGGTGCCACTGGCAATGGGTTTACCTGAATGGTAATCACATTGGAAGGATCGCTTGGGCAGGTGTTTGTATCGGTAATCGTCAGTGAGTACTTGCCACTGCTTTTCACTATGTATTTACTGCCGGTTGCTCCTGCTATTTTTGCACCGTCTTTATACCACTGAAGCGTGCCAGTCACATTGGAACTTAAAGTAGCCGAATCCTTTTCACAGAGCACCAGTTTATCTGAGGTGATCACAGGTGCCACTGGCAATAGGTTTACCTTTACTGCAACAGATTTGGAATTACTACTACAACCATTTTCATTCGTAACAAGAACAAAGTATATCCCTGGATCTATTGCTTTGTAAGTCTTACCTGTCTCCCCAATTAATATTTCACCATCCTTATACCATTGGTTATTGGTGTCAGCAGAAGACTCCAGCAGAACACTGCCCCCTTTACAAAATGTAGTATCCCCGGTAATTTTGACTTGAGGAACAGGAGGCAAAGGGTTCATTTTTATTTTAACCGCTAAGGACCCCAGGCTCTCACATCCATTCTTATTCGTATAAGTAACGGTATAAGATCCTGTATCCTGCACTACATACGTTTTTTTTACGGCCCCGGGAATTGATTTACCATTTATATACCACTGGTTCCCATCATCAGCTGAAGATTTAAGCACTATATTTTCCCCGTCACAAAATGCAGTTTTTGAAGGCAGAATTGCGGGTGGTGAGGGTTTCGGGTTCACATTAAGCACTGAAATATCTGAATTCAATACACAACCAAAAGCTGAGCTCACAACCACCTGGATATTTGTTTTATCCATTCCCATTGTTACCTTAGAAACAATCAATGTGGAAGTATTAAAGCCTGTAGCCCCCTCGGCACTTGTATAATCCTTCCAAAGTCCGCCATTCTGGTACTGCCATTTATAAGTATTTCCTACTGAAGAGGAAACTATAGTAAACGTCGCATCTTTATCTTCACAAATTGTAACAGAAGCTGGTTGTGTGGTAATAACCGGCATAGGATTTACTTTAATCAACACGGTTGTCTTTTCCTTCTCGCTATTTACTGTTCCTAATGTAAACGCATAAATTCCAGCCAATAAAGGCTTACCCGAAACAGATAAGGTATTGTTCTCAAACTTTGATTCAAGCCAACCAGGTACTGCACCCGTAATTTCGCCTGAAGCTCCTCCAATCGACAAAGTATAAGCCACCCCTAACATCGGGTTCCCAATACAAAATTCCTGTGGGTTTACTATATTGTACTTTATGTTATTACAATTGCTAATGGCTGTCCCATTTAAGCATTCGTCATGTGGATTGACAGGACCAGTATTCGAATCAGGATTGGTTGCATCCGGGTCAGTCACGTCAGGTGGGCGCATGATACTCGCCTCAACAGGCACGATTTGATTTATAAGCGCCCCGGTTACTTTTCCTACAACTGTAAATTCGACAACAGACTGATTTTTCATATCCAGTTTTGCCTGATAACTATTGCCTGTGATCAAAGGAGCATTCACCGTGGCCGTACCCGTTCCACTTATTACAATTGGATTAACTGAACTAATGACAAAACCGGGGGGAGCTTTAAAATCAAATGTGGTTCCCGATACATCACTTGGTCCGTTATTTTTTGCCCTAACGGTATACATTAGCTGGTGATCCGAGAAGTAAAGATCTGTTGAAGGGGTAATACGCTCTATAAGAAGGTCTGCTGTTTTGATGACCATATTAAGGGGCTGTGACTCCTCACTTCCCTGAATATAGGCCCAGGTGTCCATTGATTTTGTATTCCCAAAACTAAATGAGCCTGATCCGGAATTACCAGAGCCCTCAGAAGCCTTGTATGCACCCCACTTATGCCCCAATAACTTACTTGATGCCCCGCCGGTTAAATTCACGAAAGGATTTGATGACTCTGGCAATGTACCAGCCCCAGACACATTTGAATCATCCCAGTACACTTTATCACTATACACCCCTTCATCAGCAGAATTTGTAATCAAATTATAATCCAGCGTATTATCCGTTAACTCTATGATAATCCCTTTAGGATTAATCTCCATATCTATATAAGGGAAATGCACCTCAGCAGATAAAAGCCTTGTTCTGATTTCACTTAATGTGGTTCCTGCAGGCACAAAACTGTTGTTTCCATCTTTTCCATCCCAAAACACCGTATTTGCCCCTACAGCCGCCACTCCAATGATGTTCCTGTCTGCACCGGAAGGAACAGGTATTACAATTTTGTATGTTCCGCCCGTTGTTGAATTAAATTTAATGTAAGCTCCTTTAACACTAACCTGCCCTATTGTTCCTTCTGTACCAACCACTTGTACATCACTGATTTTCGGAAGAACGGCAGTATTCTTTAACCAGGTAGTTGCTCCAGGAGTTCCCGCCAGGTAAATTGCTGCACTTGCAGGCAATTCTTTCGCAGGTTTGGCATAAAATATTTTATGTGTGACATTTTGTGCATCATCAGGGCTTCTTGGGTCGTGGGTTACATTAGAAACCTCAGTTTGGGTAGATACGTCAAGACTTTTATAAGTTGGTACGGAATTGTTCGTAAAGCCATTATTATTCGAAAAAAAAGTAAATCCTACACCATTACTGCCATTTGTCTGAATTCTATATGCTCGACCATCTCTGGTGAGTACATAATGAGAAGCATAATAACTTTTGTTTTCTTCAAAGCTATCCTTGATGTGCAAATTCAATACATTGGTAAATAACCTCCCAGTTTTCCAGGAAATATTATCCGATGTTACAGAAACATCCCAAGCTGCGATAATATCTCCATTGGTACCACCGTTTCCAGTTCCCTGTGTCCAGTCTGCATCAGCTGCAACATCCGGCACGGTGATATTGCTTGTGCCAGCTTCTCCTTTAGGCGGAATAAAATCCACTTTCCACACTCCTTCTTCACCAGATTTAACTATCAATGTATAAGGTTTATAACAGTTTACATTGCTACCCGAATTGATCCAGGGACCAGCCAGTTCCGCAGCCCTGTTGTTGATCCGTCCAACTGAAGTAGAAGTTCCCGAATTGTAAGAAACTCCATTTGGGGCAGTAAAACGGATGGTTCCAAGACCTACCCCCTGAGCGCTCGACCCAGCAGCAATAACCTCTCCGGTTTTCACATAAACATAATGTGTTCCTGGTGTTTTAAAAGGCCACGAATCTGTAAAGCTACTATTAGTATTGCAATAGAGAAAAGCCCTGTTTCCAGGAGTATTTTTGGGATACAAATCCTTACTGCCTTCAGCAAAAGCCAAAGAAGAGCTCATTAGCAGAAAAAAAAGAAAGTAAAGTCCGAAAATCGGATTAATACGAAGTTTGATCACGCTAAGGATTGATTAAATAACATCAGTTTACCCTCAAGAAACTCCTTTATTGTTTTTCTGAAAAACGCATTTCAGACAGATTTTACCCAATTGAATCTGACAACAACACGGACTCTATGTTTCTTTTAGGTTAACATGATTTTACATAACCAAAATACTTAGAATTTAGATTATTATTAAAAAAATAAAATAAAATTTATTTCGATAACAATAATCATTCCACAAACTTAAAAAAAGTATAAAAACAGTTTAATGCAACATTAAAAACCAAATAAAATTTAAAATCAAAATTTTAATAAAAAAATAACGGGTATTTTTGAGGAAAAAAATACCCATATTGTGCAACACAAAAATTATTTAAAATAATAATTTATGATGCCAATTTTTTACAAAAAAATACAATAAGCAAAAAAACTCCTTTTTTTGATTCAAATATTTATTTTTAAAAATTACATTGAAATTAATTTTCTACATTAATTAAACATTATTAAATAAAGAAATAAAAAACAAATTATCAGGTCTCATTAAATGCCTGGGCTCAACCACACCGAGAACAACAAGAAAAAAAGGACGATATACCCCAAAGGCGAGCACTAATTACCCGCTAACAGCTCATGGTTAATTGCCGCTCCAGCTCTTGTTCCGGCAGCCACAGCAGTCGAAACAGCCCTACCCATCGTCGTATTGTCGCCAGCAGCATAAATTCCTGCCACTGAGGTTTTTTGTAGCTCATCCACCTCAATATATCCTGTCGCCCCTATAACACAGCCCATAAGCTCTGGAATTTCACAATGTTGCTCAAAAGGAACCCTTGCATACATCACATCCAGCACCAATCTGCTGCCATCAACAAATGCTACACTGTGCAGATATCCTTTCACATGCTCAAATCCTTTAATCTTTTTCTCTACAATTTGTATATTCAAATCAGATAATTTTTTCATGTCCTCAGCATTAATAACTGACGGGCCATCCGTAAAAACAAAAAGCTCCTTAGTCCAGTTATGAATCAGGCGCCCAAATTCAAAAGCCTTATCCCCATTAACTAAAATCCCTGTCCTCCGGTCTCTGAATTCATACCCGTGACAATAAGGACAATGAATTACAGAAATACCCCAACAATCATCAAAAGAACTGATCTCCGGCATCAAATCTTTTACACCTGTAGCAAACAACACTTTTTTTGCTTCCACAATTTCACGATCATCAATCATGACCTGGAAATTATGATTAACCCCAGTCACCTGACTTACTCTCCCAGTCCTGATCTCAATTGTTGGATAAGCCATTACCTGCTCCCTGCCCAAAACAGAGATTTCAGCCGGTGTCTTTCCATCCTGGGTAAGGAAATTATGAGAATGTGGGGTGTGACGATTACAGGGCTTCCCACTGTCAACAACCAACACTTCTCTAATCGCTCTCCCCAAAGTCATCGCTGCAGACAAACCAGCATAACTTCCTCCTACAATGACTACATCAAATTTTCTGTTCATAATCTTATTTTAAATTTCATTGTTAATACAACCTTCTAATTCATTAATACAATCCACCTTTATGTCTCAAAAAAGAGACATAATAGGACAATTTTTTTTAAGCTCCAATTCCTTTACTAAAAGAAAACCATGCAAAATTCTTAAGCTCTTTTCTTTCAACCAAATGATTCACCTGTGCATTAATTGTCCCTATAATAATGCTGTTGTAAAGAATTTTAACCCATTCAAGCGTAACATGCTTACTAATTTTCCTTTTTTGCTGAAGTTGTTTTATAATATTTTTATAACAGGCATCGATTTCATCATATTCCACACAAGCCTCATTGGCCTTGTGATGCTGATGATCATGCATATTGTGCATTTTATAGAAAAAGGAATACTTTACCCCACAATCTATTCCTGCATAAAGCATGTGTTCCAACTGCTTAAGCGCGTCTGATGACGAATTCATTGCTGCCAGTATTCCCTTTCTGCAATTTCGCCTAATATCCTGCTCACACAGCTGCACCAATTCATTCCGATCCTTAAAATAACGATGTAAAGTTCTTCTGGTCACCAGTGCCTTTTCGGCTACCTTTTCAAGCGGAGAAGAAGGATCTTCATTAAAAACCAATATAGCGGCCTCAATTATTTTCTGCTGGGTATCCTGTACATTCATAACGGTGGCAAGGTAAGGTTTATTTCTCATATTTGAGACATTATTTTTTAAACAAAAAGCCTTAGAATGCACTAAGGCTTTTTGTTTAAATGGCCTGATTAACATCTTAGCCCTGTTCGATTTCCTTTAAGCTATCCATTTTTTTATAAGCCAGAAAGCCTTTAATATCCTCAAAATGCTCCCTAACACGTTTATTTCCAAATTCAAATACTTTTTTAACCAGTCCATCGAGAAAATCCCTGTCATGAGAAACCAAAATTAAAGTACCATCAAAATCCTTAAGAGCGTCTTTTATGATATCTTTAGTTTTCATATCCAAATGGTTGGTCGGCTCATCCAATATCAATAAGTTCACTGGTTCCAACAGTAATTTGATCATCGCTAAACGTGTTTTCTCTCCTCCGGAAAGCACCTTTACCTTTTTAGTGGTATCATCGCCACTAAACATAAAGGCACCCAAAAGATCCTTAATTTTTACAGTTCCATCACTTAGCGGAATCTGATCAATAGTTTCAAATACCGTTAAATTTTCATCAAGTAATGCCGCCTGGTTTTGAGCAAAATATCCAATCTTAGCATTGTGACCTACTTTTAAATCACCGTCAAAATCAATCTCACTCATAATTGCCTTAATCATCGTCGACTTCCCTTCCCCGTTTTTACCGACAAAAGCCACCTTTTCTCCACGTTCGATCACCATAGATGCTTTTTCAAACACAACATGATCTCCATAAGTTTTAGTTAGCTCTTCCACAATTACAGGATATTGACCAGAACGTGGCGATGGAGGAAATTTCAAGCGCAATGCTGAGGTATCCACTTCGTCAATTTCAATTATTTCCAGTTTTTCGAGCATCTTTACGCGTGATTGCACTTGTAAAGTTTTAGAATAAGTACCTCTAAAACGATCTATAAATTCCTGGTTATCTGCAATGAAACGCTGTTGTTCCTCGTAAGCTTTCAATTGGTGTACACGACGATCCGCACGCAACTGAAGATAATGGCTGTATTTGGCTTTGTAATCATAAATTCTACCCATAGTCACCTCAATGGTCCTATTGGTAATGTTATCTACAAAAGCACGGTCATGCGAGATCACCATTACGGCTTTTGCCGAGTTGATCAGAAAATCCTCTAACCATTGTATACTCTCGATGTCCATATGATTGGTGGGCTCATCAAGCAAAATGAGATCGGGCTTTTTTAACAGAATTTTAGCCAATTCAATACGCATACGCCACCCACCCGAAAACTCGGAAGTCTGGCGGGTAAAATCTTTACGCTCAAAACCTAATCCCTTTAATACCTTCTCCACCTCTGCATCATAATTGATCTCCTCGATAGAATAAAATTTTTCACTCAGTTCAGACACACGTTCAATTAGCTTCATATAGTCATCACTGTCGTAATCAGTACGAATAGTTAGCTGTTCATTCAGTTCATCAAGCTCTTTTTGCATCTGGTTTACTTCCTGAAAAGCTTTCATTGTTTCTTCAAAAACAGTAACCTTATCCTGAGTAAGTAAATGTTGTGGTAGGTATGCAATTACTGCATCCTTCGGACCCGTTACATTACCAGAGGTAGGCTTCGCTACATCGGCAATAATTTTTAAAATGGTCGACTTGCCTGCACCATTCTTACCCATAAGGGCAATCTTATCGTTTTCGTTTATTGAAAAGGTTACATCACTAAACAGAGTGGTTCCGCCAAATGAAACGGAGATGTTGTTTACATTAATCACAGTATGAAAATATTGAGTTGCCGGCAAAGATAAGGAAAAGACACCATTCAATGATTTAATACGAATTAACCTCTGTCAATCAGTTTATAGCCTATTCCCCTTATACTCATCAACTGTAAAGAAGCATCGTCTTTCAACATTTTTCGAAGGTGTGCAATAAAAACGTTCATACTGTTACTGTTATAAAGACTATCGTCGCCCCATATTTTAAGAAGCGCTTGCTGACGTTCCAGGATATCATTTTTATATTTCACAAGCAGTTGCAGCAACATCATTTCCTTATAAGACAAATCATAAATAGCAACAGTAGTTTTAAGTTGCTGCTTTACGGTGTCCACACTGCAATCGCCAAACCGTAGAACAGTAATTTCATCAGATGCTTGTCTTTTTACACTAAAACGCAAGAGCAGTGCCTCAATACGAACCAAAAGCTCCACAATACTAAATGGTTTTCGCATGTAATCATTACCGCCAGTCTTGAAACCTTTAACCACATCTTCCTCAAGTGATTTTGCACTTAAAAAAATAATCGGTATGCCAGTATTTAGTTTTCTGATGTCCTGTGCTAAAGTATAACCATCTTTAAGTGGCATCATAATATCCAGCAAACATAAATCAGGCATATTGGTTTTAAACTCCTCAAGGGCCTCCTGTCCATTTTTTGCAATCCATACATCATACCCCTTAGCCCTTAGGTTGTCGCTTACGATTTGAGCCAGAAAAGGTTCGTCTTCTGCGTATAATATTTTGTGCTTCATGATGCCGAAGGTAGATGAATAATAAAATTACTACCCTGTCCCCGTTCACTAATTAACCGGATAGAACCGCCTTGTTTTTCCAAAATATGTTTAACATAATTTAAACCGAGTCCAGTACCTTTAATTGTATGAGTATCTGACGTGTCGCCCGGAATCCTGAAATAACGATCAAAAATTTGGTTGTGATAAATGGACGCAATACCAGGGCCACTATCCTTAAAACTAATTATAACTTCATCGTAGATGCAACTACAACTTAATTGTATATTGACACCTTTACCACCATATTTCAACGCATTTTCAACCAGGTTATAAAATACATTGGTCAGATGCACCGGATCTCCATACACAAAACATGGTTGGGAAATGGGTTGCCAATCTAATTTTGCACCGGCATTGTCGATTTGAATCTTCATGGAAGAAATTATCTCATTTAAACCCTGCTGTACATCATACAGTTCATGACGCAACTGCACCTGAGCATTGTCCAATTGTTCAAGATTTAGCACCTTATCAATCATTAAATTCAAACGCTTTATTTCTCCCCTGCTTATCTCCAGATAATTTCTCAGGATTTCTGGGTTATTTTCCAGGTGGTTTTCCAGGATTGATTCCAAAGCTATAGCTACAGTTGAAACCGGAGTTTTCAGTTCATGTGTCATATTACTGGTAAAGGACACACGGGCATCACTATAAAGCCGCTGGTTATGCATCAGGCGAAGAATAAATACAAACACAGCTCCCGTAAGCACTAGCATAAAAAATGAAGACAATATATAATACCGCATACGATACAATACTGCCCAGGTTAAAGTGGGCACCGCTAATTGATAGGTACGGAAAAAGATAAAATTATAAGCATATTGTTTACTGGTAAATGCTGCATGAAGAATTTTTTCCTTAGACAGCTTACTGGATAGTGTATCCTTATTGTAACTATAAACAACACGCTCTGCATAAACCGAAATCCCCTCCTGATCAAGTAAATGATGCACGAGACTGTCCATTCGTTTAATAGCTACCTGATCCAAAGCCAATTCCTTCTTCAGTGTTGTTCCCTGATCAACGGTTATAACGCGTTGCTTTGGTTTATCGTTTGATTGACCATTTGCAAACTGTAAACGAATATCAACAATGGTACTATCCCCTTTAAAATCAGATCTGAGATGAGTTGCGACCTGATTAAAACGCATATTTTGATAGGCATGACTAAATTGTAACCAATCCGATGACAGAAAAAATTTCTTAAAATTTTCGTTCCCTTCATGCCCCTGAACAACACTTAGATATGTGCTCATTTTTGCCGCATCCATCACCACCTGCTCCAGATCGACTTTTAATTGCTTACGTTGTGCAACAAACAGCTGGTTAAGCCAGACCAATTGTAAAATGACACATACAGCAATTGCCAGCACTACCATTGGGTAAGCATATCGGTTTGAAAGCCATTTCATAACACGAAGTTGATCATAAATATTTTAAATAGATCAGTGTCACATGAAATTTAATGTTATTTAATACTTCTTAATGAGCCTTAATATTACTTCAATGTAGGTTTGCTACCATGAAAAAGCTCCTATTTTTTTTTATGGCCTTAATGCCATTTACCTTAAGTGCCCAGTATTCCCTCAAAGGTATAGTTACCGATGAAACCGGCCATTCACTCGATGGTGTCACCATTACTTTAAGCATAAACCATAAAAATGTGTTGGCTGTACTTACCGATATGGGAAATTTCACTTTAAATCAAATGCAGAAGGGTACTTATCAGATATCTGCCACTTTGATAGGTTATAAACCTGTTGTGCTTTCAGTTCCGATACCTAAAGACAGCCTTAAAATAATGATGCAAAGTGATAGCAAAGCCTTAAAAGAAGTAACCATATCCTTTAGTAAACCGGTCATTGAGCGTAAAGCAGACCGGGTAACATTTAATGTAGAGCAAAGTATTGTGGCCAGTGGAGGTACAGCCTGGGATGCATTAACCAAAGCACCAGGAGTACTATTAACGTCAACAGGCACCATTATCGCCAATCAAAAGGATGTTCAACTTTATTTAGACAATAAACCATTACATTTATCAGGAGATGACCTCTCTGCTTACCTACAGGGTATTCCCTCTAGCCTCATCGCTAAAATAGAAGTATTTTCCAATCCGCCGGCCAGCTTTGAGGCAGAAGGCGCCTCGGTAATCAACATCATAACTAAAAAATCAAAAGTACTGGGATTCAATACAACAATTAATGGCGGCTTCACTCAAGCGACATACGGTAGCTCTGTGATTGGCTCTAATTTTAATTATCGGAAAGATAAATTAAACATTTATGGGGGCTACAGTTTTACATCCCGCAAAAATCGATTTGAAAAACACGATTATGTCGTTTATAATAGTCCTGGTGAATACTCCTACTGGGACAGCCCCAGCTATAGTATACTGCAATATAAAACCAACAACTACCGTTTCGGGCTGGATTACCAGTTGACCAGTCAACAGGTCCTTGGTTTTTTAATAACCGGAAATAACCGAACCGGCAATACGATGATAAATACGCATACCCAGGTTACCAATAACTTCAGGACAGTTCCTGATTCTACTTTACAAACCAATGGCAGTACCCGACAGTACAATAACCAATACGCCTACAACCTTAATTATAACCTTCAACTGGATACAAACGGACAAGGCCTCAATTTAGATCTGGATTATTCCCCTTACCGGGTTAATCGTCAACCATATTTAAATAGTCATTCTTTTTTGTCCAATGGCAGCCCTACTTCCAGTCCATATTATATTTATACACCCACTACCCAAAATATAGATGTTTATTCAGCTAAACTCGATTACAATTATAAAACAGGCAAGATCTGGAACTTCACATCTGGTTTTAAATACAGCAGCATTAAAAGTCAGAATAATTTTGACTTTTACAACAATGCAGGCCAACAACCATTGTTTTTAACAGCGAATAGTAATCATTTTGAATACACAGAAAACACTGCCTCCATGTATACCAGTATGAGCCTCAGCATAGGAAAATGGAACTTGCAAGGCGGTTTACGAGGAGAGCATACACGTACCAAAGGCTATTCAATCACCACCAATTCACAAGATAAAAGACAATATTTTAAGCTTTTCCCAACCTTCTTTGCACTTTACAAACCGGATGAACTGAACCAATTGCAGTTTACTTATGGTTACCGCATTGAACGTCCGGAATATAACCGTCTCAATCCGGCAAGACAATATTCAAACCCCTATAGTTATCTGGTAGGCAACCCCTCATTACGACCAGCCTTTGTACAAAATATAGAGTTAGGATATACTTACAATAAGCGATACAACCTAACGGCTTATTATACTGCAACTCACGATGTATTCAGCAACATTACCATACAGGATAATATAAATAAAGTCCTTTACAATACACATCAAAACCTAGGCTTAAGCTTAAACACAGGCATCCGTTTATCAACTGCATTTCAATTAAACAGTTGGTGGGAAATGAGTACTATGCTGGAACTTTACTATCAACGCGAAAAATCTGCCTATCAGCAAGGCAGTTATGATTATCATCAGTTTTCTTACGACGGCAATACGACTCAATCCTTTACAATCGATAAACTACACGGCATTAAAGCAGAGCTTTCTGTTATGTATGATTCTTTCGGTATTCAGGGTATATATAAAATAGGGTACAACTACAATGTAGATGCGGGTATAAAAGCAACTGTCTTAAATGGCCAGGGTACCATTAAACTTTCTGCCGGCGATATTTTCAACAGCAACAATTATCATGTCAGCGTAAACTACCTCAATCAAAACAACGGCTTCTTCAAAAGAAATGACACCAGATATGGTGCATTAAGTTTTAGCTATCGCTTTGGAGCAAACATCGCTGCTGCCCGTAAAAGAAATGCAGGCATTGATGAAGAAAAACAAAGGACACAATAAAATTTGAAATGACCCACACGTTTCAAAGCGTAAAGACACGTTAAAGATCAAAAAGCTGATCATGATTTAATGAAAAACGGGTTGAGCCTTTAAGGCAATACTCCCTCAAATTCACACCTCATTAATACCGGTAGATTTCCCCTACTTGAACAGCAACAGCTTTCTTAAAATGTTTTGATAGCTTTACAACATTTATCTAGTGTACCTATGCAGCAAATCATCATTCCCAAACTATCAGATTTACGACTTGAACTAGTCCCTTTGACGAAAAACGATGCCAATCGTTATCATGAGCTCTATACAACTCTTGATGCGCTTGAAGTTTATAATGAAAAAGCCATCCTTGACCGTGAATCGCCAAGTGAATTTACGGCTCGCATCCTTTCCTATTGTGTTGGTATATGGACTATACGCCTTACTGAGGAGCCCGATAAAATCATTGGTGACTGTGCACTGCATCACTGGATGCAAGTCAAAGGTGAAATTGAAATCGGGGGGACCTTATTTCCAGATTTCTGGGGAAGAAATATGATGCAAGAAGCATTCAGCCTGCTCTTCACCTTCGCACAACAGACCTTAAATGTTCACACGATTATAGGCATTACTCAAGCCAATAATTCCCGTGCAACAAGGATGGTTTTGAAATTGGGATTTAAGATCACAAGCCGTAACGAAAATGAAATCATCTTGAAGAAAAAACTGAGCTATACAGTTTAAGTCACCATACAAACAGGCTGCTATTAAGTTCTACAGTATAACTCAGTGCACAATTTTGATACTAATCAACCCAGATTCGATCATTGCATTCAAGACACTCCCTATTTTTTATGTTTAAATAAGGTTGAAACAAGAACGCTTGCAAGTTATCAACTTACAGGCGTTTTACTCATTAGAATGTACTCCCTGCCCTATTGAGATCGAAACAATTTAAAGACGACTTAATGAGAATTGCCGGCATACCACTCTACCTGCAAAAAACATAATTTCAGTATTTGTGCTTTATTGACCATTTATAATTGCGTTCACATATATCATATTTTAAGTTATCACTGAAGGGAAAATTATTATTTTTCAATCCTCAAGTGGCAAAACTTCAATAGACGTCAAACTACATGACGAAACAGTTTGGTTAACACAGGGTCAAATGCTGCTATTGTTTGATCAAACAAAACAGAATGTGAGTTTCCAAATAGTAGTAGCAGGACTCCGAAAAATGTTTGATTATAAGCTAGTGTTTGCAACCAATGGGTCAGAACTTGGAGATATTTCATATTTTTGAACTGATCCATAACATCAGGCTACCCATACAAAACAACAGCATGTTATACTTTACCAGTATTGCAATTTCATTATACTTGTTCATACTACTAGCAGTTAAGCCTGATAAAATAACTGCTGATAAACTACTAATGATTTGGCAGCTGGTAGCAACGCTTCATTTAGCCAGTCTGTATTTACTGGTTTCAGGAAATTATCACCAATTTCCCAATTTAATAGGATGGGGAGATTTATTAGCATTTGTTCATGGGCCTTTCCTGTATTTATATATCCTTCATCTTACCACACCAATAAAATTCAATAAGAAAAACCTACTTCATTTCTTACCTGTTGCTTTTGCCTATCTTTTATGGATATCTTTTTTACTACAAAACCCGGAGCAAAAGCTATTGCTTTATGATCAGGGCTTTTCCTCTTCCTACTATAAGATCATTGGAATCATTACCAATGTTGGCATCATCATTTCGGGAATTGTTTATGTCTTAGCCTCAGTTGTTTTACTGCATCGATATAAGAAAAAAATAAGCGAAGAATTTTCAGATAAAGATAAAATCAGCTTGAATTGGCTGCGCTACCTCATCGCAGGCATAGCTGGAATTTGGGTCTTTGTTATTTTTTATCCTACCGCAGAGAGCATCTATTTGAGTGCCTCGCTATATATCTGTTTCATTGGCTTTTTTGGTGTACGTCAACAACAAATATTCAAAACCACCAATACTTTATCCCCCTCAGCAACCGAGCATCACACTTCATCTCCTCAAAGCAGAAATCCTTTAGCAGAACCCATTAATGTAGATTTATTATCCAATAAAATAAAATACGACTGGTCTTCACTTACAGAAGACGAAGTTGAACGTATTTTCCTGCAACTAAACAGGATAATGGAGCAAGAAAAACTATACAAAAACGCGGAACTAACGCTGAGCAAATTAGCCGAATCCTTACAGCTAAAAGATGCTGCGCTATCGCAAGTCATCAATTCTAAATTTAAGAAGAGTTTTTACGACTATATCAATTCGCTTAGGGTAGTTGAATGTGTAAAAATGATTGCTGATGAAAAAAATCAAAACTATACACTGCTATCTATCGCTTTTGATTGCGGCTTCAATTCCAAATCGTCTTTCAATCGTAATTTTCGAAAATTTACAGGTAAATCCCCTTCATATTTTTTCAAAAAACCAACCGAAATAACATATCCCAAGGCGCTATAGTGCCGCCATTCATTCCTTATTACCCAATTATTCCTTCCTGACAACACACTTTCAAAAGCGATTTATTTCACTTATTACCAGAAACTTAAAGCGGAGCTCCACTTTAACCAACTCGTTATTACAAACCAATAAGAGGTGCCACTAAGCCTCGTGGGGCGATTATCATTTCTGAGTGTTCCACCTTTGTCATTAAAACTCTGAAATTTTAGATCGATAATCATGAAAACAAAACTTTTTTTATTTTCCGCACTAATCTATACAATGATATTGACCTTCGTATCCAGCAAAAAAGATAAGGCTGAGGTCTCCACTAAGGTTTATCCAAAAACTGTAAGCATTGAATATAAGTGCAAAGTAGCTTCAGGAATCCCAAGCGGCTTAAACCTCATTTACACCAATGAAAATGGCGGTATGCATTTGGCACACCAACGTACCATTGTCTTTTAGTAAAAAAAACGTGTCGTAAATGCAAATAACGACATCACAATGGGATTTACGGCTGTTGGCCCTTGGGGAATAAAGGGTGAAATTTACATCGATGGAAAGCTTGTAGATTCAAAAACAGCTTCGTCAAATTCATCATCTAAGTCGTTTACAGAAACTGTTTTATGTTAAAGCGGCTGGCAATGGCTCCCTAAAAAAACAGGAGGGTGCAACTTCTGGAATTCAAATATTTTTTAAATACTTGCATAACAGCACATTTACATATTGTAACTATCTAATATATAACCCGCTAAAATATGAATACACGATCTATAGGTTTGGTAACCATCTTGATCCCGCTAGTCTTCCAGCTACAAGCGCAAAAGACACCTAAAGTAACTAGCCCGAACACCCCCTTTGACAAAATAGCAGCTGAAGCCATGATCGGCAAAGACGGTACCTGCACCATCAAGGGCTTTGTGTCTAAAAAAAGCAACTACATGGTCAACCTGGTAGAGCTATATCCCTGCACCGATTATTTCCTCGAATTTCTCGAACTCAAAAAGAAAGACAAAAAGGGTAAGAAAGCGATATACCTCTCAGATGAAGCCTTCAGCTACCGGATATTGACTATGATCGGTGCAGATGGCAGCTTTGAATTCAAAGGGCTGAATCCGGGCAAGTATTATCTGCAAACAAGGGTCGTACAAACCAAGGTAGGTAACGGTGAAAAGCAAGTGGGCACTGAAACCACTACCACCTACAATGGTCATGGGATACAGGTGGGACAAGGCAGCCGGGCCATCATGGAAAAGACCCGCTACCTGTACCAGACCGACGAGAACCTTGCCAAAATTGTAGAGATCAATGCCAATGGGCAAGTTATTAATCTTACACTCTAAAATTACCAGACATGACCACAAAAATAATGGCAGGCTGTGCCTTATTCATGGTTTTATCGATAAAAACCATGGCACAGATTGTACGTATACCTGATGCGAATTTCAAAAGAAGTATCATTGAGCAAGGTGTTGATACCAATGGAGACGGAGAAATCCAAGTAGAAGAAGCCAGAAAGGTGACTGTATTGTATACTACCAAATCCAATATTGTTTCACTGGAAGGCATCAAAAGCTTTGTCAACCTGGTGGATTTTGGCTTTCACGAAAACAAAGTGAAAACGGTAGACGTTTCGGGTATGAAAAAACTCAAATTTATATATGGTTTTGACAATCAGTTGGAAACCATTCTGACAAAAGGCTGCGATAGCCTGGTGAATATCAGTTGCCACAAGAACAAACTCAGGAGTATCGATGTTTCTCACCTGAAAAAATTAGTCATTTTAAGCCTGGGGTGGAATCTGCTTACCCGGTTGGATGTAAGTAATCATACCTCACTATTGCAATTGGAGGTGAATGACAATTCACTCCAGGAAATAAAATTCAACAATTGCCCTGAAATGCTCGATATCTGGATGTCTAAAAATCAAATAGCACATCCTATCGACCTTAGAGCAATGCCCAAGCTGAAGTTCTTCAGGGCTTATTCCAATCCCATCCCTGCGCTGGATATCCGGGGCCTTGCCAATCTTGAAACCTGCAGGTGTTATGATTCGAATATCAAAACGCTCAACTTAAGTGGCACGGTAAAACTAAATGACCTGAGCTGGTATTAATAAAAAATGGTACAGATTAAAATAATTCTTCTCTTTTAGATACATGGTTTGAACTAAAAGACTTCACAAAACGAAAACAGCTAACAATAAATTGTTAGCTGTTTTCTAGTGTACCCAGCGCCGGAGTCGAACCGGCACGGTTTCCCACAGGTGTTTGAGACCAGCGCGTCTACCAATTCCGCCAGCTGGGCATTTGCTTATTAGCGGGATGCAAATCTATTAAATGCATTTCTAATTAGCAAGACTTATTTTAATTATCTTCTTTTAATTTTTTATCAACATAAAATGGTGCAAATGGCAGCAAAGAAGCCAAAACAATTAAAGCAGATTTTCCTATTTTCCATTTCGCTTCCTGCCAAGCCATTACAAAACAAGCAATGTATAATACGAACAGCATGCCATGTGCCCAACCTGTATATTTAACTGCCATTGGCATATCGGCAAGATATTTCAGTGGCATAGCAATAAAGATCAGCAGGATATAGGATATGCCCTCCGCAACGGCAACTTTTCTAAAAATGGATAGAGAATTCATAACAATTGATTTGCCGCTAAAATACATCAAAGCCGACTGTAAAAAATCAATAATTCACTTTTTTACAATAAGATAACTTCCTTCGTTTGGTTTATTTGTCTAATGTTTCCCTAAGCCGCAATACATATTTATTGCGATAATAAAGATCCTTTACTTCGACAAGGGTACGGTCCTGATCCGAAACTTCCAGTCCGTCAAAAGAAGATGTTAAATCCAAAAGCTCGTCAAATAGTTTTTTTTCAACCTCGTCCACCTGAGCTTTAATTTCCATCAATTTGCCTGGATCTGGTTCAAACTGTAAATCCATCAATGCTTCATTAATATCCATCATATCCATTAGAAAGTCTTGTGGGAGTACATAATTCTCCCCCTCTTTCAGAACATTTTTCAATTCAAGGATATAATAAAGCAGTTTATGCGGATCATTAAAAACCTGATATGCCTTATTATTCAGCGTAGAAAGTTCGAGTACCTCCTGTTGCTTCTCCGGACTTTCATTGATGTAAAAGTCCGGATGAAATTTTTTGCTCAGCGCATAAAACTTTTGTTTGATCAACGCAGGATCCGGATGAAAACTTACAGGCAGTTCATACAGCTCAAAATAGTTCATAGCTATTTATGAAGAAAAGCTTTAAAAATGTCGTTTCCAAGCACAAATACCATCAGGGAAAGCAGCAGAACAAAACCTACTATTTGCGCACGCTCCATAAATTTATCACCAAGTGGCTTACCTTTTATCATTTCAATGATCAAAAAGACCACATGCCCCCCATCCAGCGCCGGAATTGGCAATAAATTCATAAAAGCAAGGGCAATGGAAATAAAAGCAGTTGAAGCCCAAAATCTCGCCCATATCCATTCACCACCATATACTTTTCTGGCAATCTCCACAGGACCTGAAAAAGCTTTTGTGGCTTTGACCTTACCCGTTATCACTTTCCATATCCCTTTTGCATTCGTACTGAATTGTACCCAGGCCTGCTCGGCACCTTTTGGCAAAGCCTGGAAAAAACCATAATGAATGGTCTCTTCTTTAATTTCCTTAATTCCACGGAAACCGACCCCTACAGTACCGGCTGTATCAGCTGGCACATTAAATACCATACTCTTACCTGCACGTTCTACAGTCAGTTCTACCGTTTTGTTTTTAAACTTCTTCATTTCCGGGTACACATCAATAGTGTACCGTACAGGAATTTTATCTACCGCAGTAATCCTATCCCCTTTTTGAAGACCAGCTTTAACAGCAGGTCTGTTTGGCATAATAGAATCAATCACTGTTGTAAACAAAGGGACCCTGCTGATAAACTCTTCAATTCCAAGATCAGAGACCTTGTTTAAAATGTTATCCGGAACTTTTATGTCAATAGCCTTGCCATCACGCAGTACAGTTAAGTTGGTATTTCCAAGCAAAACTGAAGGACTGATCAGTTCATCAAAACGGATCACCTTATTGCCATTTACGGCAATAACCTTGTCTCCTTTCTGCAAACCAATCTCTTTACCAATTACACCCGGGTTAATTCCATTTTGAACCGAGTTATTGGGAATATAAGTTTCTCCATACTTAAAAGTCAGCATCCAGAAAATGAAAATACCAACGATAATATTCACGACAACACCACCTAGCATTACAATTAACCGTTGCCAGGCCGGTTTGGACCTAAATTCCCATGGTTGTACCGGTTGTGCCATCTGCTCGGTGTCCATAGATTCATCAATCATTCCCGAAATCTTTACATAACCACCTAATGGCAGCCAACCAATTCCATACTCACAATCACCACGTTTAACACTAAATAATTTCACTCCCCAGGCGTCAAAAAACAAATAGAACTTTTCTACTTTAATCCCAAATGCACGTGCAGCCAAAAAATGTCCTAATTCATGTAGTATTACCAATATTGATAACCCCAGTAGCAACTGGGCAGCCATAATCAATCCGTTCATATCTTATTTTAATGTTTTTATATTTATTTAGATGAATAAAATTTACTTTGTTACGAGTTGCCGGGCAAATATACGTGTATGCTCATCGGTTTCTAAATAATTAACCAAGCCCGGCTCTCCAATAAAAGGAACCTCCGACATACATCGTTCGATCACATCGCTCATCTCCAGAAAACCCAGTCTATCCTGTAAAAAGGCATTTACCACAACTTCATTGGCCGCATTT
The DNA here is from genome assembly GCF_003208655.1 of Pedobacter nutrimenti. GTDB lineage: Bacteria > Bacteroidota > Bacteroidia > Sphingobacteriales > Sphingobacteriaceae > Pedobacter > Pedobacter nutrimenti. The sequence goes on from NZ_QKLU01000004.1 coordinate 19,476, forward strand.
ACGATACAAGGCATATTTCCACCTTTTCTCATTGCCTGGAAGGCAATATCCAGATTTCTGAAACTCACCGGATCCGGCGGAAAAAAAGTCAGTTCGGGATAATCCAAAAAATTAAACCTTGGAAATTTAGTGTCCACCCTTTCCGGATATGCAAGGGCATAATGAATGGGTAACTTCATGTCCGGAAGCCCCATCTGGGCCTTCATAGAACCATCTTTAAATTGCGCTATGGAATGTACAATGGACTGAGGATGGACAATGACATCAATCTGGTCCGCAGCAAGTCCAAATAACCATTTTGCTTCAATAACTTCAAGGCCTTTGTTCATCATCGAGGCAGAATCAATGGTAATTTTAGCGCCCATGACCCAATTCGGATGTTTTAAGGCTTGAGCCTTGGTAACACCGGCAAGAAACTCACGGTCTTTTCCTCTAAAAGGCCCACCAGAAGCGGTCAGATAAATCTTCTCCAGAGAGTGCTCTTCCTCTCCCACCAGACACTGGAAAATAGCAGAATGTTCAGAATCAACAGGTATGATCTTTACAGCATGTTTCTTTGCGAGCGCGGTAATCAGTTCACCAGCAACCACCAGCGTTTCTTTATTGGCCAACGCGATATCCTTTCCAGCCTCAATAGCAGCAATGGTTGGTCTCAAACCTGCAGAGCCAACAACAGCGGTCAATACCATATGAGCTGAAGTTAGTGCAGCTGCTTCAACCAACGATGCTTCACCAGTTATAACCCTGATGCCTTTACCTGAAAGCGCTTCTTTAACTTTTAGATATTTTCCTTCATCCGTAATGACTACCAGTTCAGGATGAAATTCCAGAGATTGCCGGATCAAAAGTTCATCATTAGATTGACCCGTGAGTGCCACTACCCGATATCGCTCCGGGTTCGCCCTCACTACTTCTAATGTTTGTGTACCAACTGATCCCGTAGAACCCAGTATGCTTATATTTTTTATAATCGCCAAAAGCTTGTTTCTCCTCTTCAACGTCTACCAGACGATATTATTTTTTAAGTGTAAAATTACTTAAACTATCCGCAATTTTTCTGTCATTGGACAGACGCGGTACTTTATTTTGTCCGCCCAGTTTGCCTTCAGACCTCATATAATTTACAAATGCATCCTTTTGCAAAGGACGTATAATAAGCGGTTGAAGAATTTTACCTTCAATGAGGTCAAAGTAATAAATATTTTTCTTTTGCAGGGCCTGATCTACTTTTCTGCTAAAATCATTAAAATCCCCTGGCAGCTCTGCAAATTCGACAAACCATTCATGATATGGTAAACCACCGTCAGGATCTACAACCTGAGGTGCCACTGTAAATTCAGTAATCCCAATTCCTTCTTCATTTGCCACACTCAGTAAAGCATGTTCCACTTCCTCACCGATCACATGTTCTCCAAAAGCGGAAATAAAATGTTTGATACGGCCGGTGACTACAATTTTATAAGGCTCTTTAGAAACAAATTTCACCGTATCACCAATGCTGTAACCCCATAGCCCCGCATTGGTATTTAAAATTAATGCATAATTTACATCCAGCTCTACCTCTGCCAAAGTCAGACGAGCGGGGTTATCGTTGTAATATTCATCAGCAGGAACAAACTCATAAAAAATCCCCGCATCCGCCAATAACAACAGTCCTTTTTCCTTTTGACTGTCCTGATAAGCTATAAAGCCTTCTGAAGCCGGATAAGTTTCTATAGAATCAATTCTATGCCCGATACTTGCCTCTATTTTTGCTCTGTAAGGTTCATAATTTACACCTCCATATACAAACAGCTTAAAATTGGGAAAAATAGTCTCAATCCTTTTTCCTCCCGATTTTTCAGTCAAACGGTCAAAGTACATCTGTACCCAAGGCGGAATCCCTGAAATAACGGTCATATCCTGGTGAAAAGTCTCTTCAACTATAGCATCAACTTTTTCTTCCCAGTCTTCGATACAATTTGTTGCATAAGAAGGCAAACGGTTTTTCTGCAGATATGCTGGCACCAAATTGGCAACAATACCTGACAAGCGGCCTATTTTAATTCCGTTTTTCTTTGCCATTACAGGGCTGCCCTGCAAAAAGATCATTTTACCATTTACAAAATCGGCATTACCCGTCTCATGCACATAGGTCAACAGTGCATTCCGCGCTGCTTTAATATGCTCTGGCATGGATTCTTTCGAAATAGGAATATATTTTGCACCTGAAGTTGTTCCCGATGTTTTTGCAAAATAAGCTGGTTTCCCTTTCCAAAGTACATTTGGTTCCCCTTTGACAATCCTGTCAATATAACTTTTAAGTCCTTCGTAATCTCTTATAGGAACCCGTTTTTTAAAATCCTCATGATTTTTTACCGAAGCCAGGTCATGATCTTTACCAAAAGCCGTATGTTTTGCCTCTTTTACCAAAGTAAGGAGCGTTCGCTGCTGGGCTTCAACTGCATTTTTTTTCCATTTCTGAATTCCCTTAACCACAAAGGCCGCAAAGGGTTTGCTTAAAGCTGCTTTAATCCCCATGAATCTTAAACAATATTATGAATAATGTCCGGATGCTCATCTCCTTTATATTCGCTCATCATTTTTCGGTAAGCAATCGTCAGGGCAACATTAGACAAAGGAACCACAATAAAAGAACTCAAAATATTAATCATAAAAGAAACAACCGGCCAGTGCAGATAGCTTGCACAAAAAAGGTATAAAATATAAAAACCTCCCAGAACCAGAAGGAGCAATAAAATTTTTGTAAAGTTGCCCTTGGTGATGGCCAGGCTAAATTTGATAGAACCAAATGGAGGTTGATTTTTATCAATAATAAAAAACGGAAAAAAAGAAATTCTTATCCAGGTAATAAAAATAGCCACCGTTCCTACAGATATGGCAATATTGGTGATCACTTCCATGCGAATCCCTGTATAGATAAAAGGAAAACCAACCAGAGCGACAACTGTGTAAACCCCTAAAATGCAGAACATAAAATAACACATGGCAATCAGGAAACGAATAATTTGCTGACGGGTTGGTAAAGTACTGACAATACTGACATCATGCTCTTCGTCATCCAGTAAATGAAAAATATACTTCAGCAGTGAAAGATTGATTGTAAAGTACAGCATTACAAAAAGGGCAGCCATAAAAATACTCAGTCCTTTGCTGACATCCTTCAGAAAAAAGGCCATCAGTCCTGAAGCATTGGAAGTGAGGAACATTAAAAAACACAATGTCGCAATAGAAAAATAATTTCTCTTGGTCAGCGTCCATGCCTTACCAATGACCTCATTAACGGTAAATGTACTTTCTTTTAAAAATTCTATCATGGTTGTTTCAATACTACTCTTTTAACAAAATCCTGTATAAACCCCATACCATAAGCAAAAAGCTGTATAAAGGAAGCAATAATACTTAAAAATGCAACTTTAAGTGATTTAGTCACACTCCAGGCATGAAAAAAAATCATTGCAAATATGATAAGCAGCACTATATTACAAATATACGCCAAAGGCGGATACAATATATTCAACAACAAAGTTAGTATAAAACCAACAGTAAAGGCAGCCGGAAAAAAATGGATGAGTTTCAATTCAGAAGGAAAATGCTTATAGATATTGATCCTGGCCCTCCCAAAAAAATGAAGTTGTTTATAGAACTGTAAAAAACTTGTCCTACGTTTATGATAAACCTTTGCGGCAGGAATCAAACCTATTTTAAAGCCACTTTCATGGATCCGGATGCTGTATTCAATATCCTCCCCTAAGCGGGTCAAAATAAAACCGCCAACTTTTTCCCAAACCTCCCGTGAAACCCCCATATTAAAACTTCTGGGGTGAAACTGTCCAACGTGCTTTTTGTTTCCACGTATTCCTCCTGTGGTAAATGGAGAAGTCATGGCATAGCTGATTGCCTTTTGAACAGGTGTAAAACTACTGTGTGCAGCATCAGGGCCACCATAAGCATCCAGCTTATGTTCAAAAAGATAATCCTTCACGATTTCCAGATAATCCGAAGGAATAAGACAATCTGAATCAAAAATAATAAAATAGTCCCCCTTTGCCCTTTCAAAGCCAAAATTACGGCTAAAGCCCTGCCCCTCATTTGGCTTAAAGAAATAGTGAATATCCAGTTTGTCCCGGTATTTTTCAACAATACTTTTCGCATCATGTACAGAGCCATCCTCAATAACCAATACCTCAAATTGCATATAACTTTGCCTGCATAGGGTAGCAAGCAATTCATCTATCTCTTGCGGACGGTTATAAAGCGGAATAATTACAGAGAAAAACATCTGTTACTGGATCTCCTTTTCTATCAGATACTGATTCCGTTCCGGCGCATTTCTGGTCACCAGTTCTGCCACAAAACCTGTTAAAAATAACTGTGAGCCTACTATAATAGCAACCAGAGCGATATAAAATAAAGGCTGATCTGTAATTTCCCTTTTATAAGGAATCCCCGCCGCTATGTGGTAAAGCTTCTCACCAATCATCCAAAGGGCCATAAAAGTACCAATAAGAAAACTCAGTACCCCAAGTGAACCAAAAAAATGCATGGGTCTTTTACCAAACTTTCCAACAAAAAAAATAGACAACAGATCCAGAAAACCATTGATAAAACGACTAAAACCAAATTTAGTCACCCCGTACTTTCTGGCACGGTGTTCCACAACCTGTTCACCGATCTTTTTAAAACCTGCCCATTTTGCAATTACTGGAATATAACGGTGCATTTCTCCATACACCTCTATGGTCTTCACCACATCATTCCGGTAGGCTTTTAAGCCACAGTTGAAATCATTTAATTGTATGCCCGACATTTTTCGGGTTGCTGCATTAAATAATTTCGTCGGAATGGTTTTGGTAATCGGATCATAACGCTTTTTTTTCCAACCGGAAACCAGGTCAAATTTCTCTTCCCGGATCTTTTTATATAAAGCAGGAATTTCGTCAGGACTATCCTGCAAATCCGCATCCATGGTAATCACCACATCTCCCCTTGAGGCTGTAAAAGCAACATTCAGCGCTGCAGATTTACCATAATTTCTCCTGAATTTAATGGCCTTTACCCGACTGTACTGTTCCTTTAACTCCTCAATTACCTGCCAGGAACTGTCAGTACTACCGTCATCCACAAAAAGGATTTCGTAAGTAAAGTTATTTTCTGTCATTACCTTGGTGATCCATGAGGTCAGTTCTGGCAAAGACTCTTCTTCATTATATAATGGTACAACAACCGAAATATCCATGTATGGTTACAAAGCTTAATACAATCTGCAAACTTAGACAAAACTGTGCATCCATTCATGTACATTCTTTAAAAAAATAACACCAATTTTCCATAGCAATCCACTCTTTGTCTTTTTATCTAGCCCCATACCCTGGAATACTGAGGATGTACACTGTGGATCTTTAAATGTTATGGAAGCAGTTCTTCTAATTTTTTAATCAGGTCTTGGGAAAACAAGTTTTTGGCAATAATTATCCCTTGAGGATTGATCAGAAAATTCTGTGGGATTTCGTTAATAGCATATTCCTGGGCAGCTTTATTGTTCCAGCCCCTTAGATCACTCAGCTGCAGCCATACCATACGGTACGCTTCCACTGCTGTAAGCCAGTTTTTTTTGTCCGTATCCAACGAAACTGAAATGAGCTCAAAATTCTTATTTTTAAACTGCTGGTGAACACGCTGCAGATTTGGATTCTCTTGCAGGCAAGGCATACACCAGCTTGCCCAAAAATCAATCAAGATGTATTTTCCTTTGTATTTATCTAAGGAAACTATTTTCCCATCTATACCGGGTAATGTAAAATTGATCATTTTTACACCAGGCGCGGTCCTCTTAACCAGCAGCAACTTGTTTGTCAATTCTTTTCCGAGCCTGGAATTTTTCATCCTGGGGCTCAGACGGTTCAGCAGGGGTTCAAACACACCAGGCCTCATCAGGTTACTCCGCTGCTCCATCAGGTCCAGGGAAACATAGGAATCCGGATAAGCCCGGATAAAATGTTCTTCTTTATCTCTAATGGCTGCAACCAGTGGCTGCATTTTCAGGCTAATGGATTGAACAATCTGATTTGTGTCAATCCCCAGGCCCTGGGTCTCAATCAAAACAGGAATCATTTCTTGTTGTAATGTGCGCATCTGATCTGTTTCTGCTTTTTTTAACCGCTGCAATTCCAGAAATTCCTCCTGGGTTTTACCTCCATGAATAATTGCCGTATTGATCAGACTGTCCCCCTGGAGGTTAATGGCTCCTTTTTCGAGAAAAAGGTCCTGTTCATCTCTTTTGAGCAGGCGCTCCAGGTAGGATACATGGGTATCCTGATATAAGGATTTCAATTGAAGTGAAGCCTTAACCGGCTGAGAAACGGTTAAACTCCCTTTGAAGTTAAATTCCCCGTTCTTTGTAGCAACTGAATCTAATACCCTTTTATTTCCAATCTCATAAAGTAATAAGACTTTCATCCCATTCTTCAAACCAGAAAGTTTTCCATGCAACGTAAAGTCATTCTGGGCATTTATTTTCAATGTACCCAAAAGCAAAATCATCACCAGGCACCACGCTGCTTTTTTCATGTCCAGCAAACATCAAAATCCGAACCAGAGCCAGACATTTTCTCAAAAAAACCCTTTATTTGCGGATTAATGGCATTATATATGCTCAAAAGATAAATATTAAAACAAAATTACATGACAAGAACAGAGCTTACGCTTGAAAAATTACTTAATGGACTAATAGACCGTATTCCATCAATACTGCTTGCTATAGCCATTTTACTAATTGGGATCTGGCTGATTAAATACCTGATTCGTTTCCTCACCAACCGTTTCACAAAAAGTAACGTAGACGTGTCGCTGTCTAACTTTCTGATCAGTGTTTTCAAGGTGATCCTTTATGTCCTGCTGATTCTCAATGTCATTTCTACTTTAGGTATACCCACAACTTCTTTTGTTGCTGTGCTGGGTGCAGCTGGTCTAGCTGTTGGTCTGGCCCTGCAGGGAAGTCTTTCAAATTTTGCTGGAGGGGTATTGATCCTGCTGTTTAAACCTTTCCGGGTAGGACATACTATTACAGCCGCCAATGGCGTAAATGGGACTGTTTTAAAAATTGATATTTTATATACTACCTTAAGGGCCGTTAACGGCACAACCCTTTATGCACCTAATGGCCCTTTGGCAAATGCAGTAATCAATAACTTCTCAGACAGTGACACCAGAATGCTGGAATATATCATCGGTGTTTCCTACGAATCCAATATTGATACCGCCAGAAAAGTCATAGTTGAAATTCTAGAAAAAGACTCAAGGATTCTTCATGATCCAAAACCTGCTGTCCTGGTGAGCTCACTTGGTGACAATGCAGTCAATCTAACTATACGTGCATGGGTGGCCAATCATGACTATGCCGGTGCATATTTTCACAATTATCAGGTTATTAAAGAAGAGCTTGACAACAACAAAATCGGCATTCCTTTTCCTCAGCGTGAACTTCGCATCATTCATACTTCAACACCAACAGAAGGAGAAAAGTAGTTCTTTTACCTGAGCCTGTACAGTTGTATTTTCCTTATTTTACCACCCGAACAGTATTTTCCGCTGATTGAAGATGGTGATTGTTCATATACATCTTCCATATGATCCAGGATAAAATAATCTTTCCTTCCGGTTCGAAAAGCTTCGAACCGGATTTGTTTTTTTTGGTCCGGGACACCCATTTCAGGGTAAAACAGAATTGGTTTTTTCTGCAGGTACAGTTTTAATTCTGATGCCCCTATATACCCATTTCCCAAAACAAACCTGATGATTTTATCACCCAACCTTCCTTTATAATAAACAGCTTCATAGGCTTTTTGGCCGTAACCATAAAAAGATACCAGCGTCAGACAAAAAATTAAAAGAAAACGATATTTCATAAGAAGTAAGATCAGATAGTGATCTTATGTAAACAACGTTTGTAAAAAACAATTTGTTTGTAAGGATCTAATTCTTTGCCCGACTAAGCTTTTAAATTTCAAATTTTATCAAACATGAAAAAAACCGGATTAACGCTGTTTGTTCTTTTCTTAGGACTTCAGTTATGGGCACAGACAGGTCTTAAAACAGGGCAACAGGCTCCAGAATTTACCGCTAAGGCAAGCGACGGGACAAATATTAACCTCAAAACACTTTTAAAAAAACACCAGAATGTGGTTTTGTTTTTTTATCGGGGCTGGTGGTGTCCATATTGCAATAAACACATCAAACAGCTGCAAGACTCTTTACAGCTATTAAGTAAAAAAGGGGCCTTTGTTATCGGTGTAACCCCCGAGTCTGAAAACGCAGTAATCAGGACACGCGAAAAAACTACTGCTACTTTTCCGATAATTTCTGATAAAAACTATACGATCATGAAAGCTTACGGCGTTGATTTTACCATGGAAAAGGAACTCCAGGACAAATACAAAAAATATGGAGTGGATGTCGCATTGAATAACGATAGTAAGGATGCTATTCTACCTATTCCAGCTACTTATGTTATCGGTGCCTCAGGAAAAATCAAATATGTTCAGTTCAATAAGGATTACACCAAAAGGGCCAGCGTAAGTACTATACTTTCTATGCTCTGATTTTTTTTAGAAACGAAGCAGCTAAAACCTTCGCATCGTTTAAGCTGCTTCGTTATCCTTTTTAAAAATACTTTTGTGTTTGGCGCCCCAGCGGCAGAGCATCTCCCAGATCGGGATCAATTCCTTTCCAATGTCAGTCAATTCATATTCTACCCTTACCGGTACTTCAGCATAAACCGTTCTTTTGATAATCCCATCATTGACCAATTCCCGAAGCTGCAGGGTAAGCATGCGTTCTGTGATGTTACAAATTTCATTTCTCAACTCACTGAAACGCAGTTTTCTTTTTTCCAGCTTACCTAAAATAAGCAGTTTCCACCTCCCCCCAACCATACAAATGGAATAGGTCAGGTTCGAATCTGTGGTGATGTATTTACGGTTAAGACTGTTGGTCGAATTCTCTTTTCTCTTTGCCATGACTTAATTTTTGTGAGCACCATATCGCAGGACATACAAATCTAAATTTTCCGCTCTAACTTCGTTTCTGCAATTTAGAATTCAAACAAAAATGACAAAGTATCCACTATTGTTGGCAATAAGCTAAAGTGTTTCTGTATAAACCTTATTTACTACCCACTGTTTCCTATTCAAAAAAAACGGCCTCAATTGAGGCCGTCTTCCTTAGTTCCGCTTAATGGGTGTTGAGCAGGCTAACGTTTCTTTTTTTGTTGGCCAGATCTCCACGTAACTCGATTCCGTTAAATGAACCTCTGTTTTCTGCTCAGGTTTAAAACCCTCTGAATGCATCTGGCCCAGAAGTTCCCTGCTTACAATGTCCAATTCTGTTTTCTTTGAACCCAACAGCTCCTGCTGGATTTTGATATTCTTTTTTAATCCGGATATTTCCAATTCCAAATCTGGTGTTTGAGGATCTTTCAGAAGATCATTAACCAGTTTTTCTGTTAAGAGCAGATCTTTTTCCTGTTCACAGAAGCTTGTCTTAACAGCATAAAAAGACTTAGCCAATTCACTGATTTTCATAAATTTATAATTTAACCTGTAAGGTAACTATAATAAATAACAACAACTGGCCTGATACAAAAAAAGGCAGCGGTAAACCGCTGCCTTTAAAATTTTTGATGGTTATTATTCTCCCTCCGGAGCTTTAAACAATGGAGGTGTTTTTTTGAAAATCGCCGCAAAAATCAAGGCACCAATTGCATAAAAGATCGCCTGTATACCAAAACCAACAATTGCCTGAAAGAAACTTGGATTAAACTGTTCTTCCATTTTTGCTTTTTGGGTTTCTTTCATTTCTTCAACTTTCGATTCATCCAGACCAAGTTTGGAAAGCATCTCAGAAGTTTTCTCTGCAATGATTTCTTTCATCCGGACCGGGTAAGTGGTGTCAATATATTTGCCAAATAAAATCGTAAATACATAAACAATACCGGCAGAAAGCAGGAACATGATAAATATATGCAATAGGGCCTCACTGAAAGTCCAGTATCCACCAGCCTTTTTTCTCATATCTATGCAGAAAAAAACAGCAAGGGCCACACCCACAGCAAGGGAAATACCCGAGATCAAGCCAGAACCAAGCATATCCGGCATTAAATAATTGGTTGCCAAAAAGATAATAAGACTGAAAACAGCCATAATAAGACCATCCTTAATGGCCTCTGACCTTAGATTTACAGGCTTTTGTTCGAATACTTCCATATTGAGTTTAATTTAAATTCCGTTAAAATTAGTAATTAACGTGTAAACTGCAACATCAAAATCTGCATTGGAACTATATTTTTTCAAATCGTTTAGCACTGTTTCATTTGCCTTTGGTTGATAGAAAAAAGCCATAAAAGGAACAAATAATTCTTCCATCTCTTCACCAAGATCTACCATTCCGGCGTGTGAACAGATGTCTTCAATACTGCTGTCCGCCAACTGCTGGTTACTGATCAGGTCTTCATAAATATGAAATTCATCCTGAAACTCATCTTCTTCAACCAATAAAAATTCCTTTAGAAAATCACCAAGTTCAGGTTTGATTTTTTCATCATGACATTCATTGATGTAAAGTAACAGGTTTAAAAGCTCGGTTCCACGATCAATAGTCTGTTCCTCAATGTCTGCCCATTCTTCGGTATCCAGATAATCTTCTTCTAGTTTTTTGACATCGCTGGCAAAGAAATTAATCATCAGCAAATCGAAAAACACTTCCCGAAGCTCATCAAAAGCGGGATAATCGTCAAAAGCAGCATCAAAAGCATTTACTTTTTCCAGAAAACCCAGGTCTGCATTAAATACTTCTATCAGACTGCGTTGTAATTCGGCCTGATCTTTTCCAGCCAATGCAGCAAATTTACTTAAGGACGCAACTAATGCCCCTTCTACTTTATTATCCATATACCTGATATTTTTTATTGTTATACACCAACGCCACCTTTCCTGTCAGGGTTTGGCCAAGCAGTGGTGAGTTGGATGATTTTGATTGATTTTGTTCAGGACCATACAGCCATTTTTGCGTTGTACTGAATACCGTAAAGTTTGCGCTTTGTCCCGGTTCAATTACAGGCACTGGCAGGCGGAGGATCTGACGGGGTGCTATAGCCATTTTTGCTACTATCTGCTCCGCAGTGAAACCCGCTTTTAACAATAAGGGCAAAGCTGTTTGCAGTGCGATGATGCCATAAGCAGCAATTTCAAATTCAACATCCTTAAACTCAATTTCGTGAGGTCTGTGCTGTGTACTGACTGCATCCACTGTACCATCTTTCAATCCGCCAATCAGTGCTTTGATATCTGTCTTACTACGTAAAGGAGGTTTTACTTTATAATTGCTATCAAAGTCGTTCAGTAATTCTTCTGTAAATACCAGCTGATGGGCAGCCACGTCGCAGGTAATGTTCAAGCCCTCTTTCTTGGCTTTTTTGATTAAGGCTACTGAACCAGCAGTGGAAACATTATTAATGTGCAAAGGAGCCCCATGATAGGTGGCCAGAAAAATATCCCTGGAAATCTGCATTTCTTCCGCCAATGCCGGAATACCTTTCATCCCCAATAAAACACTGGTCTGACTTTCATTAACCTGGGCCTTACCAGCAATGGATTTGTTTTCAGGATAAACCATCAGCAAACCATCCAGGCCCTTTGCATACTGCAGGGCACGGCTCATAAAGCCATCATCGGTAATAGGCTTTACTCCATCCGAAAATGCAATAGCACCCGCCTGCTTCATATCGTATAACTCTGCCAGTTCTTTCCCTTCCAGGTTATAACTGATGGCACCTATAGGAAAAACATCTACCATATTGTTCCTGGATCTGTTGACCACGTATTCTATTTCTGCCTTGGAATGCAATACGGGTTGTGTGCCTGGCAGTACTGCAATTCCGGTAAAACCACCCGCCCCCGCTGCTGCCGTAACGGTAAAAATGTCTTCCTTTGTTTCAAAACCAGGATCACCCGCGGTACAGTTCAGGTCAAAAAAACCAGGAGAAAGGAATAAACCAGCTCCATCAAAGACTTCCTCGCCTGCCAGCGGACTTAATTGTGCTGAAATTGCATCGATCTTCCCTTTTTCTATACGTACACTACAGATTTGTCCGTTAAACTTACTGCCTGGATCGGCAATTGTAACGCCTGTGATCAGAAGGTTCATGTTTTTTGTATGTTCTTAGTATGGTTAAAAAATCTTATTAATAATACTTCAACCGCTAGAAAAACAGCACACAAAACTAGGCAAAGTTTCCATAAGTCCGTGCTGTTATTTTTAGCTGATGATCCAAAATTGAGTTTTTCTTTGGACGCCTGATAAACCCTGACTTGATGGTCCGGGAATATTTTTCTTAATCCTTCATCTGAGGCATATTGCATTTCAGATTCTCTTCTGTCGTCATTAAACGCATAGATGGCCAGTAGTGAATCTGTTTTTTTTAATTCGTAAAACCCTGGCTTCTTTACCTGGTCTGCAATATAAAGCAGGCTTTTACCAGGTGTTTGTCTCAGCTCCGGAATGGCCTCAAAATTTTCAGAAAACAACCTTAAGGATTGGTTGTTCTTCAGTACAATCTTTTCATGCTCCAGCAAATCACTGCTTCCAATGGTATAATACAGAGGTTGCTTTCTGGAATTGCTCAATGCAATCTTATACATTAATGGAACAAAAACCGGATGTTCAGGAAGGTTGCTGTCTTTAATATCAACAGAGGTGGCTGACAAATAGAGCTTACCTTGCCCTGCAATGTACTCAGCAAAGAACAGTTGTTTTGGTGGCAATTCCATTAAATTCTGTTTGTTTACCCTGTTTTGTTCCTTATAGCTAAAAAAGCGGTTCACTTTTGGAAGATCTATGTTTTTGGGAACCTGCTCAAATACGCCTCTGAAAATTTCATGTCCTAAATTAATATGATCTACAGTCAAAGCAGATACACTTAACCCGCTAACCTCTGGCAGGGATAAAGATTTTAAAAAGGATGAATACAATACCGGGCTAACATTCAGGTCAGGGAACAATACCACAGTGCCTCCCTGTTGCAGATAGGTATTCAGCTGTCCAGCCAAACCTGAGGACGGCTCTTTTAGCTCATTGAGGACAATCAGATCAAAATCAGAGAAGCTTGTGTAACGGATATTAGATTCAGGCATTTCCGTTACTTTAAAATATGGATCTGCAACAAACAAAGTACTGATGTATTTTTCTGCCACATTGCCTTTAATGTTCAAAATTTTGCGTTCCTTGTCTACTTGAAAAGTAAAATTTAAAACATCATCAAAAGTAACCGGATAATCTTTAATGCTCAGTGTTCCTTTTTGCCATCCAAGCTGCAGTCCTCCAAAAGAAAGCGTGTCGTTTAAAACTCCATGAGCTGGGATCTCCAGAGTATGTGCAGCCTTCTGCGTATTGGCAATCATTAACTTTAAAGGCAGGCCCCTTGCAGGTTCAGCTGTATAATTCCTTAACCTGACCACCAGCTTTTCTGTATCCTGCGGCCGGTGTACCGCAGACAGGAACCAAACACTGTCTATAGCGATATTGGGCAATACGTTAGGGTTAAGTTTAACCAGTGAGACTGGCCCTGGGGACTTGAGAACTTTTGATCCTGTAAAATTGCTTTGAAAATCAGAAATCAGAAAATCCTGGTGATTAAATCCTGGATGGTCCTGGGCAGCCTGTCTGCTGAGCACCTGGTCCAGTGTCCGGTATACAGCCGAGATCTTTACTTCATCTAAAAGCTGCATCAATTCTTCATAACTGACCAGGCGCTGGTGTTTACCCAGAAAATCATTGGTCATTAACTGAAATTTTGTATTAGGGCCATAGGAACCCGCGATTTCCTTTGCCCTTCTTTTGGCTTCGTCCAACAGGCTTCCATCTTTATTCACGGACTCCATACTAAAAGAATTGTCAATATATAAGCGTACAACCAGGGCTTTACCTGGATCAACAGCATCTTTTGAACTTAAATAAGGACGGGAAAAAGCAAAAACAAGAAATATAATGGCTAATATTCTGGACAAAAGAATCAGCAAATCTTTAAGTTTTTCTTTTGAGGCATCTCTTTCTTTGACCTCCTTTAAAAACTGTATGGAACTGAACTGGACTTTGGTGTATTTCCTGAAATTAAATAAATGAATTAAAACAGGTATTGCGACCGCCGTAAGTGCAAAAAGAAAACCTGGATATAGGAAATTCATTAAAAACCAAAGTTAGAGAAATTTTTGTAATTTCTCCCAAAGTGTTTCATCTAATCCATAGACATCTGGCCGGACCTGCAAACTACCGTTCTGCCACCAGGCTGTCACATAGTTAATAATCAGCGGAATTTGCTTTTTTGTCCCGAACCATTTTGGTTTAAGTTCATAAACGTTTACAGTGTCGGCTTTTTTTGCCATTCTTTTTTTGTACACGTCCATTTTAGTGCTGTCCAGAGGTGGAAGATTTACTTCCATTCTCAACTGATCGAACTGGTATTTATCATTGACCAGTTTCTCTGCAAATTCAAGTGGTTTTTCTACACGTACACAGCCATGGCTGATGGCCCGGTTGCCCAGGTTAAATGCATATTTATTATTCGTGTCATGCAGATAGATACTGGACCCATTGTCAAAAATAAACTTGAATTTACCCAGCGCATTGCCTGCACCTGAGCCCTGTTTAAACTTAAAAGGCAATTTCTCCCTGGAGTACTTATTCCATTGTATGGTATCCGGATCGGTCACCAACTGTCCTTTATAATATACTTTAATATTGCTGTTAGACAGATAATAAGGATCCCGGACCGCCTGATAATAAATTTCACTTTGTGCAATGCTCACCGGAATGTTCCAGACCGGGTTAACCTGTATGGAATTAAGTTTACTAAACAAAATTGGGGTTTCGTGGTTTTTAGGTTTATCATCCAGTTTACCTGACTTCAGAAAAGCCTTGATTTTATCTTCATAACCTTTTTCTCTTCTGGCCCCCACACAAACCTTCATACGTGTCAGTGTATCCCCATGATCAAACCAGGTCAATGAAAAATCAGGAATATTGACCACCACAAACTGGCTCCCCGTTTCGGGCAGTTTCCACCTCAGTCTTTCCATATTCACCAGCAGGATTTTCTGTTTTTCATCACGCACACCGGGTTTATATTTTGACAACTCTTTTTGGAAAGCAATATATTGCTCGGATTTTGGTTGTACTTCCTTTAAAAGCGCAGGAATACTTTTTGTTTCCAGGACTTTGATAATTCCAAGACTATCTGGTTTTTTGATATTGATATAATACCGATTTAAAATCTTCCGCGGGTTCAATACCCCAAAATTCACAAAATCATAATACTTGCTCAGCGCTTCCGCGCTCCCAAGTTCAAGATCGGCAATAACCGGATAAAGTTCATCTACGGTCTTAAAAGCATTGGCATCTAAAGTTTTCTTCAGTGTCTGAAGTTTTTTAAGACCAAAAAGAGAAGGATTAAAACCATGTTCTTCACTTCGGTTTAAATAAGAAATCAGGCTGTCCAGGTCTCCATTGACATAATGACTGGACACAAAGGCAGGTTTAAACTCTCTGCTTTGATAATAGGCTGCTATCGTTTTAGGATTGGACAATTGTTTCCGTGAAGCATCCAGGTGCTCCAGAAATATCCGATTATACACGGCAGTATCAAAATCTTTATACAGCTTATTTTTAAAATGTTCTGACAGTACAAGACCCACTTCCGGAGTCTCCTTAAACCAGTTACAAGCCTGCAGCAAGAGACTCATCAGTACAAACAGGGGAAGCGTTTTCTTCAAATCAATTAAATATTATGGAAAACTGAAATCAAATTAAATGCCATTTATTTTTGAATTGTCAATCCAATCAATATATTTGCATTTCCTCCTGATGCATTGCATTAACGATTAGGAACTTATAATAAATGAAAAAACATTTGAACCATCACTTACATCTGCACCATCGCCTGTCGGCGATGTATATGTAATGTTTTGTACTTCAAAACTTGTTTCCGAATTTTATTTTCTTGTTCCATACCATAATCAGCAATAGTGAAAACACTTAAAATAGCTATCCAGAAATCGGGTAGATTAAACGAAAAATCAGTAGAGATTCTAAAAAATTGTGGCCTTTCCTTTGAAAACTACAAAAGTTCCCTCATTTCCTCAGTAACCAATTTTCCACTTGAAATTCTTTTCCTGCGTGACGACGATATCCCTGAATATGTACAGGATGGCATTGCAGACCTGGGAATTGTAGGTGAAAATGTGATTACTGAAACAGGGGCAGATGTGACCTATTTACAAAAACTGGGTTTTGGAAAATGTACGCTAAAAATTGCCGTACCCAACAACAGCAACATCACAAAGATATCCGAACTCGAGGGTTTGGCCATAGCCACTTCCTACCCGGTTATTCTGGAAAAATTCTTACAGCAAAATGCAGTTCCAAATGTACAGGTACGTACCATTTCAGGTTCCGTAGAAATTGGTCCGGGGCTTGGATTAAGTGACGCCATTTGTGACATTGTTTCAACCGGTGGTACGCTCAAAAGCAACGGGCTTAAACCATTTGCCGAGGTCATGAAATCCGAAGCTGTCCTAATTGGAAATAAAGGTACAGAATTCAATCCCGAAGTTCAGGAACTGATGCAGCGGATCCGTTCGGTACTTCGTGCAAAGGAGACCAAATATGTGGTGCTCAACGTTGCAAAAACCGATCTTAAAAAAGTGGTGGAATTGTTGCCCGGCGTAAAAAGTCCAACGGTTGTACCCCTGTTTGATCAAGACTGGGTAGCGGTTCATTCTGTCATTGCAGAACATGATTTCTGGGAAAAAATAAATCTGCTCAAAGCGGCCGGTGCAGAAGGTATTGTGGTGATGCCCATTGAAAAAATAATCACCTGATCAGCCTTGTTGTTCTCAAAACAACCATTAACTATTAGTTAATCAAAAAACATAAGACATTGAAAATCTATAATTATAAAGATTTATCTGAACAAAAAATTAAGGAACTATGCTTGCGACAACAGGAAGATGACCGCAGTATAGCAGAAACGGTTCAGGAGATCATATCACAGGTAAAAGCCCGGGGAGACCTTGCTCTTTTTGACTATGCTAAAGCCTTTGATAAAGTTGCATTACAGAAGATTTTTCTGGATAAACAGGAATTGGACAATCTTTCACAAAGCATCCCCGTGGAGGCAAAAAAAGCCATAGACCAGGCCTATCAAAACATCCGGAAATTTCATGCCGCGCAGATCAACCCCGAAGAAATCATAGAAACCATGCCAGGGGTAAATTGCTGGAGAGAGGCTCGCCCTATAGAAAGGGTGGGACTTTATATCCCTGGAGGCACAGCTGTATTGCCCAGCACCTTTCTGATGCTGGCCATACCTGCAATGCTGGCCGGTTGTAAAGAAATTATTGTTTGCTCGCCACCACAATCTGACGGAAAAACCAATTGTTACCTCGCTTACTGTGCAAAACTACTGGGCATTGACAAAATCTTTCTGGCAGGCGGAGCGCAGGCTATTGCTGCAATGGCGTACGGTAGCGAAAGCATTCCAAAAACAGACAAGATATTCGGTCCGGGAAACCGCTATGTAACCACAGCTAAACAGGCAATACAGTCGAGTACATTAACCGCAATAGATATGCCTGCCGGGCCTTCAGAAGTATTGGTCCTTGCAGATGAAAGTGCAAACCCTGCTTTTCTTGCGGCCGATTTACTGGCCCAGGCTGAACACGGTACAGACAGCCAGTCCATTTTGGTTTGTACTGATCCAGATATCATCAGAAAAACCATTGAAGAAATCAATTTGCAACTGGACGCACTGCCAAGAAAAGACATCGCCGCAAAAGCGATAGAGAATTCCTACACCCTATTGGTTTCTTCTGTTGAAGAAGGTATGAAGTTCTCCAATCTTTATGCACCCGAGCACCTGATCATAGCTACAGAAAAGTATAAGGCCTTGGTTCCCCTGATCCTCAATGCCGGTTCTGTTTTCCTTGGAAACCTGACACCAGAAAGTGCTGGCGATTATGCCTCTGGCACCAATCACACCCTTCCCACCAGTGGTTTTGCCCGGTCTTATTCTGGGGTATCTGTCGATTCATTTGTTAAAAAAATCACTTTTCAGCACATCAGTCCCCAGGGGCTGCGCAACATTGGTCCAACCGTAGAAACTCTTGCAGCAGCCGAAGGCCTGCAGGCACACCAAAATGCAATAAGCATTCGTTTAAAGAATTAAGATGGATATTAACAACCTGCAACGCGAAAACATAAAAAACCTGCGCCCCTATTCTACCGCCAGGGATGAATATAAAGGGCAAGCCAGTGTATTTCTGGATGCCAATGAAAACAGTTACGGTTCCCCGCTGGAACAAAACTACAACCGTTACCCCGACCCACTTCAGCTGGACCTGAAAGAGGCCATCAGCAAAATTAAAGGTGTACCTATTGAAAACACTTTTTTAGGGAACGGAAGTGATGAAGCAATTGACTTGCTTTACAGGGCTTTCTGTGAACCTGGAAGGGACAATGTCATTGTACTCCCGCCCACTTATGGAATGTATGAAGTGTCAGCCGGAATCAATAACGTGGAACTGCGCAAGGTAAGCCTGCTTCCAAATTTCCAGCTGGACCTGGAAGGTATTGCCGAGGCCATTGATGAGCACACCAAACTGATCTTCATCTGCTCACCAAACAATCCGACCGGAAATTCTATTATCCGTACAGATATCGAAACCATTCTGGCCAATTTCAAAGGTCTTGTCGTGATTGATGAAGCTTATATCAATTATGCCAAACAAAAAACCTTTATCCAGGAGCTAACCGAGTATCCGAACCTGGTGATTCTTCAGACTTTTTCCAAAGCCTGGGGACTTGCCGCTTTACGTCTGGGCATGGCTTTTGCCCCGCGCCCGGTCATTGACATTCTGAATAAAATCAAACCCCCTTATAACATCAATCAGGCCACACAGAATCTTGCACTTGAAGCCCTTAAAAACCTTACACAGGTGAACCAATGGATTCAATCTACTGTACTGGAGCGGGAAGCGCTATCGGAAGCGCTGAAAGGGCTGCCCAAAGTAAAAAAGGTATATCCTTCAGATGCCAATTTTATTCTGGTGGAAGTAGAACAAGCACTGGACACTTATAATGCACTTGTTGAAAAGGGCATCATTGTAAGGGACCGTTCAAAAGTAACCTTATGTGAAGGCTGCCTGAGAATTACGATTGGCACACCGGAAGAAAACCAAAATCTTGTACAAGCTTTGAAATCCATTTAAACCTCATGAAGAAAAAAGTATTATTTATAGACCGGGACGGTACCCTAATCCTTGAACCGGAAGATGAACAGATTGATTCCTTTGCAAAACTGGAGTTTTATCCAATGGCTCTATATTATCTGTCCAGGATTGCCAGGGAACTTGACTTTGAACTGGTTATGGTCACCAATCAGGATGGACTGGGCACTTCGGTGTATCCTGAAAATACTTTCTGGCCCGTACACAACTTTATCCTGAAAACTTTTGCTGCTGAAGGCGTTGAATTTAGTGCACAGGCCATTGACAGGACTTTTCCCAGGGACAATGCACCTACCCGTAAGCCCGGAACTGCACTGCTGACCAGGTACTTTGAGCAAGATTATGATTTAGAAAACTCCTATGTAATCGGTGACCGTCTTAATGATGTGGTTCTTGCCCGAAACCTGGGCGCCAAAGGAATTTTTATCCGGAACAACGATGCCCTGGGTGCCGCAGAAGCCCTGGGCACCATTGACAACCTTAAGGACAGCATTGCCTTGCAAACCAAAAGCTGGGAAGACATTTATACCTTCCTGAAAGCGGGTGGCCGAAGGCTGCACCATGAGCGCAACACCAATGAAACAAAAATCAGTATTGACATAGATCTGGATGGTACGGGAAAAGCAAACATCCATACTGGCCTCCATTTTTTTGATCATATGCTCGATCAGATTGCCCGTCATGGTAGTATAGACCTGGACATTGAAACCAAAGGAGACCTCCAAATTGACGAGCACCATACTATTGAAGATACAGGGATTGCTCTTGGGGAGGCCTTTGCCAAAGCCATTGGGAATAAACTGGGACTAGAGCGTTATGGTTTTTGTCTGCCAATGGACGACTGCCTGGCACAGGTTGCTATAGATTTTGGGGGCCGCAGCTGGATTGTATGGGAGGCCGCCTTTAAAAGGGAAAAAGTTGGTGATGTACCTACAGAAATGTTTTATCACTTTTTCAAATCGTTCAGTGATGCTGCAAAATGTAATTTGAACATTAAAGCAGAAGGCGAAAATGAACATCATAAAATCGAAGCCATTTTCAAAGCATTTGCTAAAGCCATAAAAATGGCCATTAAACGGGACGCTGAAAAATTAGTCTTACCAAGTACTAAAGGTGTATTGTAAATGATTGGGATTGTAAATTACGGAGCAGGCAATATTTTTTCACTAACTTCCGCACTCCAGCGGTTAAATCTGGATTACGGAATGATTAATACAGAAGCAGATCTGGAAAAATACAGTCACATCATCATCCCTGGTGTAGGCCATGCCGCAGCAGCGATGAAAAAACTGGAACAGACCGGACTGGTAAATGCCTTAAAAAGCCTTAAAAAGCCGGTTCTAGGAATATGTGTTGGCATGCAGCTGCTGACACAGCATTCTGAAGAAGGGGATGTAAAACTGATGAATATTTTTCCGCTCCGCACAAAGCTGTTTGACAAACAACAAAACATCAAGATTCCGCATATGGGCTGGAACAATGTCGAATTTAAAAACAATTTATTATTTGAAGGTGTTGATAATCAGACACAATTTTACTTTGTGCATTCGTACTTTATCGAATATAACCCTATTTTTGACATCGCAACTGCAAACTATGGGATCCGTTTTTCAGCAGCAATACAAAAAGATAATTTTTACGCCCTGCAATTTCACCCGGAAAAATCCGGGGCTGCCGGTGAACGTTTATTAAAGAATTTTTCAACTATAAAACAATAACATGTACATTATTCCCGCAATTGATATTTTAGATGGAAAAGTGGTCCGCTTAAGAGAGGGCGACTACAATCAAAAAACAGTTTATGATGTTTCCATTGCCGACATGATAGAAACTTATCGGTCCAATGGTACAGAGTTTATACATATTATTGACTTAAATGGTGCAAAAGGCGATTTCAGCAATCAAAAAGCCTTGTTTGAAATCATCAAAAAAACAGATATGCGCGTTCAGTATGGTGGCGGGATTCGCACCATAGAACAAGTCACCAATTTATTGGATTCGGGTATCCACCGTGTTATTGTGGGCACTCAAGCCATCACCAACCCCAGCTTCCTGGAGGAATTAAGCAAAGAAGTCGGAAAAAAATATGATTACGCCAATCGTATTGTCATTGCAATTGATGTTCTGGATGAGGTCATCAAATATTCCGGGTGGATGGAAAGCTCCCCTATAAAATTAATGGACTATGTGGACAGGTGCCTTCAACTGGGCTTTTTTAGATTCCTGTGTACCGACATTAATAAAGATGGTAAACTAGGCGGCGCAGCAGTAGACCTTTATAAAAAATT
Source organism: Pedobacter nutrimenti (assembly GCF_003208655.1). Taxonomy (GTDB): domain Bacteria; phylum Bacteroidota; class Bacteroidia; order Sphingobacteriales; family Sphingobacteriaceae; genus Pedobacter; species Pedobacter nutrimenti. The sequence continues at coordinate 41,098 of NZ_QKLU01000004.1, forward strand.
GTTGGAACATTCTCCATTTATCAAACTTATTGCTTCAGGTGGTATCAGTTCTATGAAAGACATAGAAGAATTATCAAGTCTTGACATCCGGTCAGTCGTGGTGGGCAAAGCCATTTATGAAAACCGCATCACCATTGAAGAGATTAAGGAATGGAACCTGAAAGCCATGTCATCCTTATAAGGCATGCTCAGTAAACGAATTATCCCTTGTCTGGACGTTAAGGACGGAAGGACGGTGAAGGGTGTTAACTTTGTAGACCTTAAAGATGCCGGTGATCCTGTTCAGCTGGCCTGGCAATATGCACAGCAAGGTGCAGATGAATTGGTTTTTCTGGACATTACCGCTACCCATGAAAAAAGAGGCACCACCATTGAAATGGTCAAAGCTGTGGCCAGGCAACTTAATATTCCCTTTACCATTGGTGGGGGCATCAGCTCTGTTGCCGATGCCGAAGCCTTACTGAATTCCGGGGCCGACAAAATCAGCATCAATTCAGCTGCTGTGAGAAGGCCTGCCCTGATTCAGGAACTTGCCGAAGCATTCGGAGTACAATTCGTTGTAGTGGCAGTTGACACAAAACTAACCGGGCAAGGAAACCTGGTACACCTTAATGGGGGTCGGTTGGCTACAGAACTGGATACACTATCCTGGATCAAAGAAGCTGAATCACTGGGTGCAGGGGAAATCTTGCTGACCTCTATGGATCATGATGGCACCAAGCAAGGTTTTGATTGCAGGCTGCTGGATCAGGTTTGCTCAAGCATCAATATACCCGTCATTGCTTCGGGAGGAGCCGGAAAAACAGCACATTTTACAGAAGTATTTACTCAAACAGCCGTAGATGCCGCATTGGCGGCCTCCGTATTTCATTTTGGGGAAATCAACATTCCCGATTTAAAAAAAGAATTAAAAACCTACGGTATACCCGTCAGATTGTAAACAGATGAAGATAGATTTTGATAAAAGCAACGGTCTGGTCCCGGTAGTGATCCAGGATGTACAGACCCTGGAAGTACTGATGCTTGGCTATATGAATGCTGAAGCCTGGTCCAAAACACAGGCCGAAGGCGTTGTTACTTTTTTTTCCCGCACAAAAAACCGTTTGTGGACCAAAGGAGAAAGCAGTGGAAACTATTTAAAAGTACAAGAGGTTCATCTGGATTGTGACAACGATACCCTGCTGATCAAAGTCGTACCAGCCGGCCCAACCTGTCATACAGGAAGCAGAAGTTGTTTTAAAACCAGTTTTAATCAGAACTTTCTTTTTGAACTGGAAAACATTATTGCAGATCGTTATGCCAACCCTGCCGAAGAATCCTATGTCAATAAACTCCGGAAAAAAGGTTTGAACAAAATTGCGCAAAAAGTAGGAGAAGAAGGCGTAGAAACCGTTATCGCAGCATTAAACGAAACCGATGTAGATTTTGTCAATGAAAGTTCGGATTTGATTTTTCACTTACTGGTCCTGTTAAAAGAAAAAGGCAAAACCCTTGGTGACATTGCACTTAACCTGGAAAGCAGACATCAGAAATAACTCAAATGATCAAACTCCAGCACACCCTCAGTGGCCATCAGAATCCGGTGTATGCACTAAGCCTGGCACCAGACCCTACAAGGTTTTATAGTGCCGGAAACGATAAAGGTATTGTGGAATGGTCTCTTGATGAGATGGCTTTTGTAAAGGTTCTGGTTCCTGTACAGAGCTCTGTCTACGCCTTGCACCGCTATAAGCACCTGCTCTTTATTGCTCAAAGGAGCGGATTGATCCAGGTTTTTGACCTTCAGCAACAAAAGATCCTGGCTACTTTAAAACATCATCAAAAAGCGGTTTTTGATTTAAAAACAATTGCCTACAAAAATGAATTGCTCAGTACAGGAGAAGATGGAAGTCTGGCCATATGGTCTTTGGATGACTTTTCTCTCCTGTACCATTTTCAGGTCCTGAACAATACTGTCCGTGTAATTGCTGTCAGTCCGGATGAAAAAGAGATCGCCCTGGGTGCAAAAGACGGTATACTACGCCTGTACAATTCAGAGGATTACAGTTTGCTAAAGGAAATTCCTGCCCATAGCTTTCCGGTAACCTCCATACAATATGAACCTTCCGGAAAATATATGATTTCTGGAAGCCGGGATGCACAACTGAAGGTATGGGGCTTGCCAAGCTATAAGGAGGAGAAAAATATACCCGCACATTTGTTTAGTGTTTACAGTATTGCTTTTCACCCCCACCTGCCCTATTTTGCCACCTGCAGCCAGGATAAGAGCATAAAATTATGGGACAGCTCCAGTTTTAAATTGTACAAAATCCTGAGCATAGAAAAAGGTATTGAGGGCCATTTTCATTCCATCAACAAAATGATCTGGACGCAAGATGGAAAACACCTGATTTCTACCGGTGATGACCGCAGCATTAAAATCTGGACCTGGACTTAAAAGGTTATATAAATCTTTTAATGATCCTCAACTGATGGGTATATTTATTCAGTTCTTTATTAAATATACCCTGATCATCAATTGGATCAATCCGTACTTTACCTGAAGCATGAATAATTTCATGATGATTCAGTAAAATTCCTACGTGGGTAATCCGGCCTTCCGGATTGTCAAAAAAAGCGACATCCCCCATCCTGGCTTCAGGCAAAAAATCGACCAGTGTGCCTTCTTCGGCCTGTTGGGATGCATCTCTTTTGAGTTTAACCCCTGCCATTTTAAATACAGACTGCACAAAACCGGAACAATCTATTCCAAAAAGTGTTCTTCCTCCCCAAAGATAAGGTGCGTTTTGAAAAAACAGGGCCAGGTTGCTCAATGCACCTGCAGGCTCCTTATAATTTACCTGTAATGGTTCAAAATCTACTTTAAACCGTTTGTCACCAAGATGGCAGTACCCATCCCGAAAATCTGGTAAACTACTGCTTGCCCCTAAATAAAACCGGCTTCCATCTTCTGCAATCAGGCTATTGTTTAAAGCTGCAGGAGCGAGATAATTACTGTTCCCATACCGGACATAGGATTCCGCAGAAAGCAGCTCCAGTTGTTTAAAGTCCATCCAGCCTTCATAATCGTCAAAAGCATTCTTGACGCGCCACCATTTTTCTGTTTTTTCTGTAATCTCTACAAAATCCCCAAAAAGCAGTTGGGAAACAATTTCAGCCTGATCTCTTGGTTCTGACCTCAGGGGAGCTATGGATACCCTGCAGACACCAAATTGTTGTTCCATAATTAGATATTAAGTCCAGACGATAAAAATAATCAACAAAATTATAGAAACGATTAAAGTTTAAACAATTTATCTAACCTCCAGGTTAATGCCTGGACCAAAATAAATACTCCACATAAATTTTGTATTTTTATATAAAGGAATTACCTAAAAGGCAAGGATTTAAATAATTTAAAGAACTTTATCTTTCAAGGCAGAGAAACAATTCAAGACCAAAACTGGTTATATACAGCACATAACACATTTGAATCATGAACGTAAAAAAAATATTAATCGCGGTGGACAACAGCACCTGTTCAGAAAAAGCAGCAAAAACAGGTTATGAAATTGCCAAAACCTTTGGAGCAGAGGTGGCCCTGGTCAATATTATTGAGCCCGTACCTGCTAACATCAACCCAGATCTTTCGATGGCTCCTGTTTTTCTGGAAACCTACGACAACAGCGAAGAAAATAGTCATTTGCTCTTAAAAGAAATGGAAAATAAGTATAGTCAGGGAATAAAGACATCCTACCTGAGTGTTGTTGACAGTGCCGCCCATGGCATCATCCAGCAATCAGACCAGTGGGGTTCAGACCTGATTGTGATCGGGACTTACGGACGGACCGGGCTGTATCATTTTCTGATGGGCAGTGTAGCTGAACATGTAGCCAGAAAATCGGCATGTCCGGTTTTGATTGTACCCAATAAAGCCGAAGTCTGACACTTGTACAACTGAAGGACTGGTGCTCACCTGGTGCTCACCTGGTGCACACCTGGGTCACACTTTGTTCACAAAAAGGTACTCTTTTGTGGGTTAGGTGTGAACAAGGTATGAGCAAAGTGTGAAGGAGGGATAAATTTGTGAGCATAAAAAAAGCCACCTTTATGGGATGGCTTTTAAATTTTAAGCTTTTATTCTTAATTTTCCTGGTGCAGCCATGCTTTTTTAGCCAGCAGTTCTTCTTCTGTTTCACGGATATCTTCATCATCCACACAGCAATCTACCGGACAAACCGCCGCACATTGAGGTTCGTCATGAAACCCCTTGCATTCGGTACATTTATCTGAAACAATATAATAAACTTCATCAGAAACTGCTTCCTGACTCGCTTCTGCATCAATTTCTTTATTACCAAAATCAATGATACCGCTTAAGTTGGTACCATCTGAAAATCTCCAGGCCGTGCCTGCATCATAAATTGCATTATTAGGGCATTCAGGCTCACATGCTCCGCAGTTAATACATTCGTCTGTTATTTTAATAGCCATGTCTTCGTGTATATCTATTGCTAAGGTTAACTTTGCAGTGCAAATATAACACTTATACTTTAATTTTAGTTTCAATATGTCCAGCCTTAGCACAGAAAAAATAATTATTGCATTCAAAAAACTTGGCACCTGGCTAGGTCGGCCTGAAGGAAAATTTAAAACTCTCATGGAATCCTGTTCTGCCACAAATGCCTGGTTCACATCTGCAGAGGTAGAAAGAGCGGTCGCTTCACTACATTTTATGTTAAATGAAAAGGACCTGGAAAAATGGTTTGAAGGAATTAAACTGAGCCCTGTTCCAAAAACAATTGGTCTGATTCTAGCTGGAAATATTCCAATGGTGGGTTTTCACGATGTCCTGTCCGTACTGGCCACCGGCCATAAAGCCCTCATCAAATTATCCTCTTCGGACGACAAGCTGCTGCCCGCCCTGCTGGAAGAATTGATTGCCATAGAACCTTTGTTTGCTGAAAAAATAATTTACGCCGAACGGTTAAAAGATTTTGATGCCGTTATTGCGACCGGGAGCAACAATACTTCCAGATACTTTGACTATTATTTTGGAAAAGTACCCAACATCATCCGTAGAAACCGCAACAGTGTAGCGGTACTCACCGGATCTGAAGATCCAAAAGACATCCAGGCCCTTGGCCATGACCTTTTTGATTATTTTGGTCTGGGCTGCAGAAATGTCTCCAAAATCTATTTACCCCAGGATTATGAGATTAAAAATTTCTTTGAGCCCCTGGAAAGTTTCCAGCCCATCATTAACCATTTTAAATACAATAACAATTACGATTACAATAAGTCTATTTATCTGGTTAATTCGGCAAAACATTTTGACAATGGTTTTTTACTGATGAAGGAAGATGTTTCATTGAGCTCTCCCCTGGCTGTGGTTTATTATGAACATTACCGAGACCTGGCAGAGGTAGAAGAAAAACTCCGGACAGAAGAAAACAATATACAATGTGTGATTAGCCTGGCAAATTTAAACCTCGACACAACTATACTTGAATTTGGACAGAGTCAATATCCAAGGTTATGGGATTATGCAGACAATGTAGACACGATCGCCTTTTTGAACAAGATTTAGATGCAGGTGCATATGCCCTGATACAATTTTCCATTTTTATCATTTTGAAATACTATTTTTGAACAATGTATGTTATCAAAGTAAAAGGCATCGCCAAAATTCCGGATTACGTACAATTAAGGGATGAGAAATTCACTTTATTGGCATATTTCAGGGTAGACCGGCCGGACAAATCACTTGATAAGCTGGGCCTGGGAGATAAACTGCCTTACATTATGGATATAATCAAAGACCTGCCCTTTGGGCAGATCGCAAAACTAGATATTTAAGCATGACAGAAAACACAGTTATCAATTTAAAGAATGTAGATGTTTTTCAGCAAAAGCACCTGGTGCTGTCTAATGTGAATTTAAACATTAACAAGGGTGAGTTTGTATTTTTAATCGGCCAAACCGGTTCGGGAAAAAGCAGTTTACTAAAAATCATTTATGGTGACCTCCATATTGGTAATGGCGAAGGACAAATTGCAGGATTTGACCTAAAAAAACTGGCAGAAAAAGAGGTTCCTTATTTAAGACGTAAACTGGGAATTGTTTTCCAGGATTTTCAGTTGCTGACCGATCGCACGATTGAAAAAAACCTGGAATTTGTTTTAAAATCTACCGGCTGGACAGACCAGAACCTCATTCAGGAAAGGATTAAGGATGTTCTGGACAAAGTTGGCCTGCGTTCAAAAATCAAAAAAATGCCTCATGAAATTTCCGGAGGTGAGCAGCAAAGGATCGTTATTGCCCGGGCTTTATTGAATAACCCCGAAATTATCCTTGCTGACGAGCCTACAGGAAACCTGGATCCGGATACTTCGGAAGAAATTGTCATGTTGCTTAAGCAGATCAGTCAAAGTGGTACGGCCGTACTGATGGCTACCCATGATTATCACATCATCCGGGCAATGCCTTCAAGGATCATTAAATGTGAAGGTGGTGTCGTTCATGAAGACGCCACAATCTCCTGAATCATCTGACAAAAAAATCATTTTTCAGCCATTCTGTTCAGATAGTTAAAGAATAACTGACAGCATGGCTGATTTTTTTCATTGGCAAAACTTTTGAGTTTACCACCAAAAATTCTACTATACCATGTTTAGCAAGAAGAAGAATAACGATAACGAAAATCCAAGTGCAGATAAAACTGCTGAGCAGCCGTTAAATAACGAACTGCCCAACGAAGAAAACCAGGCTGCTGAACCTGAAATTGCAGAACCAGCAGCATTGACAGCTGAAGAAAAACTGGAGCAGGAAAATACCGCTCTGAATGATAAATACCTGCGCCTGTTTGCTGAATTTGATAATTTTAAAAGAAGGACTCAAAAAGAGCGTGTAGAACTTTTACAAACGGCAGGCAAGGATGTCATTATTTCTTTACTGCCTGTTCTGGATGATTTTGACCGTGCAAACAAAGCTATGGAAAATGCGACCGATGTAGCCTCAATTAGTGAAGGTGTACAACTGGTCCACCATAAGTTAAAAAATATACTGGCTCAAAAAGGCCTGAAAGAAATGGAAAGCAACAGTGCTCCTTTTGATACAGACCTTCATGAAGCCATCACTAAAATCCCTGCTCCTAATGATGAGCTTAAAGGAAAAGTTATAGATGTATTAGAAAAAGGTTACACCTTAAATGACAAAGTGATCCGCTTTGCCAAAGTTGTAGTGGGTAGTTAATATTATGAGCAAAAGAGATTATTATGATGTGCTGGGGGTGAGTAAAAACACCTCTGTCGAAGAGATAAAGAAAGCTTACCGTAAGCTTGCTATTAAATATCACCCGGATAAAAATCCGGATGATAAGGCTGCTGAAGAAAAATTCAAAGAGGCAGCAGAGGCTTACGAAGTTTTAAGTAATCCAGAGAAAAGACAGCGTTATGACCATTATGGTCATGCCGGTGTGGGAGGTGCATCAGGCGGCGGTTATGGCGGCGGCGGCATGAACATGGAGGACATCTTCAGTCAGTTTGGAGACATCTTTGGTGGCGGCGGCGGCAGTCCTTTCGAAAGTTTTTTCGGTGGCGGCGGTCAATCCAGAAGTGGCAGACGTGTCGCTAAAGGTTCTAATCTTAGAATTAAAGTAAAACTCACCCTGGAAGAAATTGCCAATGGTGCAGAGAAAAAAATAAAGGTCAACAAACAGATTACCTGTAAAACCTGTGATGGTTCAGGCGCAAAAGACCGTTCGTCGATCAGCACCTGTAAAACCTGCGGAGGAAGTGGTTCTGTCAGAAGAGTAACCAACACCATTCTGGGCCAGATGCAAACCACCTCTACCTGCCCTACCTGTAACGGATCGGGATCGCAGATCACTTCAAAATGCAACGCTTGTCATGGGGAAGGTACCGTACGTGGTGAGGAAACCATCACCATTAACATTCCTGCAGGTGTAAGCGACGGCATGCAGCTGAGCATGAGCGGAAAAGGTAATGCTGCCCCTAATGGTGGTATTCCGGGAGATTTGATCATTCTGATCGAGGAGCTTCCTCATGAGACCTTAAAACGCGAAGGCAATAATGTAGTGTATGATCTTCACGTAAGCATTATTGATGCTGCCCTGGGTTATAGCGCTGAAGTACCAACAATTGATGGGAAAGCTAAAATCAAAATTGAACCTGGTACCCAGAGTGGAAAATTATTACGCCTAAAAGGCAAAGGCATTCCTGAAATCAATTCTTACCACCGTGGAGATGAGATCATTCATGTAAACATCTGGACGCCGAAAGCATTAAGCAGTGAAGAAAGAATGCTGCTGGAGCGTTTAAGGGAATCGCCTAATTTTAAACCTCAGCCAGGTAAAAATGACAAAAGCTTCTTTGAGAAGATGAAAGAATATTTTGAATAACAATTTAGTTTTTTTTTAAAGCCGCCTTATGGGCGGCTTTTTTTTTACCACAAACAATTGTTTTGTAATACCTTAGCTACAAAAGCATCTTTATTTCCAAAAAAACTGTAACGTTATTTCATTTTGTGATACTAATGAAGAACTTGTTGGAGTGAACAATTAAAAACAAGCACTAAAAAACCAAACATTTAAAATCAACATGCTCAGCGTAAAAAACATTGTAAAACAGTATGCCACACACCGTGCCCTGGATGATGTAAGCCTGGAAATAGAACAAGGCAAGATTTTCGGACTTCTTGGACCCAATGGTGCAGGCAAAACTTCTCTCATCAGGATCATTACTCAAATCACAGCCCCTGACAGCGGAGAAGTTATTTTTAACGGGCAACGCCTGAATTCTGATCACATCTCACAAATCGGTTATCTGCCTGAAGAACGTGGTCTCTATAAAAAAATGGAAATCGGTGAACAGGTCATGTATCTGGCCAAATTAAAAGGTCTGAGCACTGCAGAAGCAACAAAAAGAATTAAATACTGGTTTGAAAGACTGGAAATGGGCAGTTGGTGGAACAAAAAAGTAGAAGACCTGAGTAAGGGGATGCAACAAAAAGTGCAGTTTGTGGCCACCGTGCTCCACCAACCAGAACTGATCATTCTGGATGAGCCTTTTTCCGGTTTCGACCCAGTTAACGCAGACATCATTAAAAATGAGATTCTGGAGCTAAACAAGCAAGGCTGTACCTTCATCTTTTCTACGCACCGGATGGAATCCGTAGAAGAATTATGCGACCAGATTGCCTTGATACATAAATCCAAAAAGATCCTTGACGGGTCGGTGGAAGACATCCGTCACCAGTACAGGAACAATACCTTCTGGTTGGAATACCAAGGGGATTACAACACCAGTCAGGCCACTGAACTCTTTCACGTTTTACAAACCGATGAGCATAAAGGCCTTACCCGGATTAAAGTCCAGTTGCAAAACGGGACCACCGCCAATCAACTTTTATCTGCCTTATTACCTCATGTGGCCATTCACCGGCTGGATGAAGTGATTCCAACAATGAATGATATTTTTATTGAAAAGGTTAAACAAACGAACTAAGCCATGAACAAAATTTTACTAATCATACAAAGAGAATATTTATCAAGGGTTAAGAAAAAGTCTTTCATTGTAATGACCCTGTTAACCCCTATTATCATAGCCGGGTTTTACGGAATTGCTATTTATTTTTCGGTACAGGGCATTACCGGTACAGTGAATAAAATTGCCGTTGTCAATGAAAACAAAACCCTGACCACCCAACTGCCCTCCACAAAAAACAGGACTTATGTTTACGTGCCTCAGTCACTCAAAGAGATAAAATCTTCGATTAATAAATCGGGTTATGACTATATTTTGTATCTGCCCGATTTCAGCATAGATGACCCTAAGGGTATCCAGCTCCTGGGTAGCAAACAAGCCGGTCTGGCACTGAGCAGTAAAATTTCAGATGATATAGAAGAACTGATTCGCAACCAAAAACTGAAAGCCTCTGGCATAGCGCAGAAAGATCTTGACAAACTGAAAACCTCTGTGGAAATAGACACCAAAAAGATAGCAGACACAGGTAAGGAAGAAGATTCCAGTGCTGGCGCAAGCACCATTATTGCTTATGTTTCCGGTATCCTGATGTTTATGTTCATTATGCTGTATGGCGTACAGGTCATGAGGGGCGTAATCGAAGAAAAAACAAACCGGATCATAGAAGTAATGATTTCTTCTGTAAAACCTTTTCAACTAATGATGGGTAAAATTATTGGCATTGCCCTGGTTGGCCTAACCCAGTTTATTTTGTGGATTGTATTGACAGCCTCCATTTCTACGGTCGCCATGAAAGCTTTTGTCGGAGATAAAGAAATGAAACAAAGTATCCAGGCCACCGAGGTTCAGACTAAAAACATGCCTGGCGCTAAAGTTGCGGCAGCTGGTAACCCGGCTTTTTCCAATATCCAAAAAAGCCTTACGAACCTGCCTGTTACTAAAATCATTACCGTATTTGTTTTTTTCTTTATTGGCGGCTACTTGTTTTACAGTGCTTTATATGCAGCCATCGGCTCGGCAGTAGACAATGAAACCGAAACTCAACAGTTTATGATGCCGGTGATGATGCCTTTGCTCTTTGGTTATATTTTGTCCCTAAGTGTGGTCACCAATGATCCTTATGGCCCCCTTGCTTTCTGGTTATCTGTGATCCCTTTTACTTCTCCGATTGCCATGATGGTCCGTTTACCCTATGGTGTTCCAGACTGGCAACTTGCTCTTTCTATGGGGCTGATGATCATCGGTTTTATTGGAACGGTATGGATTGCCTCCAGGATCTACAGAGTGGGCATTTTAATGTATGGTAAAAAAGCCAGCTTTAAGGAAATGATCAAATGGTTTGCTTATAAGAATTAATATCTTTGCAGAAAGACAATTTTATGAGAGCAGCAGTAATCGATTTAGGCACCAATACTTTTCATTTAGTTATTGCGGATCTTTCTGATCAGATCAAAGTTCTCTATAAAACCAACATCCCCGTAAAACTTGGGGAAGGAAGAATTAACGACAATATTATTATACCTGAAGCCTTCGAAAGAGGGCTTCAGGCTTTAAAACAGTTTAGCGAACAAATTGACCGCTACCAGATAAAAAAAGTCAAAGCAACAGCTACTTCCGCAATCAGAAGTGCCTTGAATGGCACCGACTTTGTAAAGGCTGCGAAAGAAAGGTCCGGGATCGATATTGAGGTCATTAGTGGTGACCGGGAAGCAGAATATATATTCAAAGGCGTTCAGGCCAGCGGTGCTGTTCAAAAGATGTCCTTGATTATGGATATAGGTGGTGGGAGCACGGAATTTATTCTGTGCAGCCCGGACGAGCTTTTCTGGAAAAAAAGTTATAACCTTGGGGCCGCGCGTTTGATGCAGGCTTATTTCAAATCCGACCCCATTTCTAAAAAAGACCAGTCCCTGATCACTAAACACCTGGATGCAGAACTTTCCAGCCTGAAAGAGGCCTGTAACAAGTATCAGCCTGAAATTTTAATTGGTTCAGCAGGTGCTTTTGAAACTTTTGCAACGATGATCCTTAAAGATCCTTCTGCTGGAACCCGCCCCAGTTGTTCTATTCCCCTGGAAGGCTATAAAAAGCTCTCCAGTCACCTGATCACATCTACTCATGCAGAAAGATCCGAAATGGAAGGTTTAATCCCTTTAAGGGTCGATATGATCGTTCTTGCGGTCCTGTTAACCAATTATGTCTTGGATAAAACTGGCTTAAAGAAAATAGAACTTTCCAGCTACGACCTCAAAATGGGGGTGTTATACCACCTGCTTCAAACTAAATAGCAGAAAGTGCCCGGTACAAGCGTTCTGTAGGCAAGCCCATCACATTGGTATAGGAGCCAATAATTTTTTCAACCGCCACCATTCCAATCCATCCCTGAATACCATAGGAACCTGCTTTATCATAAGGCTCATGTTCCTGGATGTAATATCGGATCTGTTCTGTGCTCAGCGGTCTGAAAGAAACCTCGGTTACATCGTAAAAAGACAACATCTTTTCCCCATAAATCAGACTTACCCCTGTAAATACTTCATGTGTATTGCCTGAAAGTTTGGTCAGCATATCTTCAGCGTGTGCTGCATTTTCCGGTTTACCCATAATTTCATCCTCAAAAGCGACAATGGTATCGGCGGTAATCACAATGCTTTGCGCATAGGCACCCAGAAAAGCATCCGCTTTTTTTTCAGCAATATATACTGCAATTTCTGCAGGGGAAAGACCTTCCGGATAACTTTCATCAGTTTCTTTAAGCACAACCTTAAAATCAAGGTCCATTGCTTTTAACAATTCCTGTCGTCTTGGAGATTTAGAGGCCAGTATAATTGGCAGACTTTGCTGGTACATATATTTTTTTTTGCTAAAATAATAAAAGCGGCCAGGAGCCGCTTTTATTATTTTAATTATTGAAGTTTATTGGTTGCCTCCCCCACCACTTCCTCTTTTTTCCATGGCTTCTTTACGGGCAGCTTTTACAGCTTCATATTGTTTTTTCTGATCATCAGTCAGTACCGCAGAAATTTTACCATCTGTATCCGCTGTTAAGGCTTCTACTTTAGTTTTCATCGCATCGCGGTCTCCTTTGCTTTCTTCTCTGATTTTGCCCATCTGTGTAGCCTGATCTGTGAAAATTGCCAGGACTTTGGTTTTCTGATCTTCGTTCAGGTTCAGTTTTTCAGCCAGTCTGTCGGTGTTTCTTTTTGCTCTTTCGGCCGGATCAGCCATTTTACGGCCGCCATCCTGTGCATTTGCAAATGTGATTACACTAAACAACAATCCGCAGATCATCAATAACTTTTTCATAATTTTCTCTTTTTTAGGGTTCATTAATCTGATGGGCCCCGGTCATGGGAAAACCACACAGTTTATTTGTTTATGTTTTGTATGGTTTGGAGAAAAAAAAAGCGTAAAGGTTTAATGACCCTGCGTAATTAATTTGTTGCAAACAAGCAGAATGTAGGCTAAAGTAAATTTATCTTCCGGAATCGGCAGCTGAAGGGTTTTCATCGGACCATTTTTCCTGAACCCGCATTACCTTTTCGATCACATCCCGAACGGCACCCTTTCCACCATTTTTTGGGGAAATGTATATAGACAAGGCCTTGATCTCTTCGGCGGCATCCGCCGGACAAAGGGGTAGGCCAACTCTTTTCATCACTTTATAATCAGGAATGTCGTCACCCATATACAACACAGCAGTTTCTTCTATCTGATGCTGCTGTAAAAAATCTTCATAGACTTTTACTTTGTCAGAAACTCCCAGATGAATGTGCTGTATACCCAGGCCTTCAAAACGTTTTCGCATTGCAGCACCATTACCACCAGAAATAATACAGACATGATAGCCTTTTTTGACGGCAAGCTGAAGTGCATAACCATCTTTAATATTAAAAGTGCGCAAAAACTCGCCATCCTGAGCAGCGAGGATATCGCCATTGGTCAATACACCGTCGACATCAAAAATCAATGTCGTGATTTCGCTGAGTTTTTGCAGAAACATCTTTAATCCTGATTATCCCTCCATTCATACACCCAGGCAGACTGGATTTGCTCCAGATGACCTTCATTGCTTTCTTCTCTGGTCCCTTTGAAATTAGGTAGTTCCAGAACCCATTCCAGCAACTCTGTAAAACGGATGCGGTAAATTTTGGCCTCATTAAATTCAGCACCAAATTTTTCATATAACTCCTGGGCAATGTCTTCGTGATCATTCCAGTAAATTGGCAGGGCAAATTTATCTTGCATATATTTTCTTATTTATAAGGAACTTAGTGACCTAAAAACTCAGACTGATCGGGTATGGTCACTTCTATATCACCATCTATGACCACACATTGACAACCCAGTCTCGAGGTAATTTTCGGACGGACGGCCCTGTCAATGAAATCTTCTTCTTTATCAGAAATTTCCTGGATATTGTCCATTCCCTTTGTCACATATACATGGCAGGTGCTGCAGCCGCAAACGCCACCACAATTGTGTTGCAATTCTATTCCATGATCAAGGCAGGCATCCAGAACCGATTCGCCACCAGTTATAGGAAGTTCAACAGGCGCTTTACCTTCTTCTTCAAAATTTATTCTTAGTTTAAAAATACTCATAATTTGTTGGCAAAAATAAGAAGCAAAAACGGCAATTCGGTTAGAAACACCTAATTTTTTAAAGCACTTCCTACAGATATGTTTTTTTTATGCTTTTACTTAAAGTTTTATAGATCTCCTCCAAATCCGGACGGTCTTTCAACAGATCCAAATGATTTTCCATGGTCTGTTCATCATTTCTTACTGCCGGACCTGTCTGAACATCAAAAGGTGAAGCTACCTGGACTTTTTCAGCAGTCTCTAAAATCAGGGGTTTCAGTAATTCAAAATCCAAATGATGATGCTGTAGAATTTCCTGACCAAGCTGGTAGAGGTGATTGGTAAAATTACAGGCAAATACAGCTGCCACATGTACGATTTTACGGTCATCGCTGCTCAGGTTATACACCAGAGGGCTTAAACTCCCCGCAATTTCCTGCAAATGGATTAATGTTTCGGGACTGTCTGCTTCCAGACAGAGAGGGACTTTAGAAAAATCCAGCGCTTTGCTCTTTGAAAAGGTCTGCAAAGGGTAAAGCACACCATATTGCTTAAGACCCTGCTTTTTAAGAACATCTATACTGGTTGCTCCCGAAGTATGCAAAACCAGCGCATTCAGCCCTCTTAAATGTTCGGCAACATTGGCTATGGCATCATCTTTAACTGCAATAAGGTAAAGATCAGCAGTTAGATCTACTTCTCCCAAATCATTGGTTGCCAAAGCCCCTAGTTTCCCAGCCAAGGCCTGAGCGTTTTCAAGACTTCTGCTCCAAACTTGCAGCAATTCTGCTCCCTTAGCCTTAAAAGCAGCTGCCATATGACTGGCCACATTTCCGGATCCAAGGCAGACTACCCTCATTTTATCGTTTTTAGTTCTTTTTTACGTCTCAAAATAGAAATAAAGAAGCCCACCACCATTACAATGGTACCTACCCAGTAAAGGTTAATATACGGAAATTCAATGGATTTGAAAACCACCCAGTCTTTTGCCTGTTGCGGTTTTTCGTAAACCTGCAATTCGACCTTTTTCTCTGCCGGAAGGATTTTTGTGAACCTTAACCTGATGCCAAGGTCATCGATGTTTCTTGCAAAGTCAAAAGTATTGTTTCCTTTAACCAGAAAGATGGGTTCTGCTTTATAAATTTTTCCATTCAGGTTAATTTCCAGTGGTAAGCCTACCGCTACATCTTTTGCATCCAATCTGAGGTCTTTGGCAACCGGTTTAAAATTCAGATTTTTTACCGTAATAATACCGCTACTGGTATGAATGGTATCGCCTGTGCTCACGTTTAGTACCCTTGGGGCTTTGTAATTTTCTTCTTCGGTATGCCCTTCATGTCCACCATGATCGGCTTGTTTATCCGGTGCACTGGTGATGTGGGTATAAATGTCGTACGTCAGGTAATGTTTGGTGTCCGGAGAGGCAATCAGTCCCATCTTTTCATTAACCTGAACATGCGGATTTAAATCAAAGTTTTCTTTTATTGTCCCCGTTTTTTCGTCTATTACCTTAAAATTCAGTTTGTAATAGGTATTTGGGGCAACTGCCGTATCACTAACATACGTCACTGTATAGCGCCCCATCTTTTTGGGTTCGTTTTTATACAGGACAATGTTCTGTCCTGGTTTTTCAACTTTTTCAAAATCCTTTACCGGAATAAAATTAGTAGTATTGATGGAGATCGGTTTACTGGTTGCGGCTGCAACCAGGGCCCCCATAAGCAATAAAGCAAAACCGATATGTGCCACTGCGGCACCAACCAGTTTAGCCTTCCCGCCAAAACCTTGTGCAACCACGCGGGCATTTGATAAAATGGCAAATACACAACTGAATGTCAACAGGATATACATCAGGTTATTATAAACATCTGTAATCCATACGAACAGCGCTGTAGCCACAAGGGAAAAGATCAGGGAAGCCACCAGGCTACTGTAGAATTTACGGGTATCTGTTCTTTTATACTTCAGAAACTGGGAGAAGCCCGAAATAATGGTAACCAGAATGGCAAAAGGTGCCTGCCACTGGTTATAATATTTTATAGCATCAACCGGAGGGGCAAAATTGGTCCCAAAAGCTTTATTAAATACAGGTACAGAAGTCGAAAAAATTACCTGTATACAGGCGACAGTCACCACCAGGGCACCAATGAACATCCAGAATTCCCTGGAATAAGTTTCTTCATCTTTATTGGTAATGGGAAGTTCTTTCCAACGGGAAATAAGCAGGTATACCGGAATAGTAAGAAATACAACATTATACAAAATCAGGTGGCCAAACATCCCCAAATCTGTAAAGGAATGTACAGAGGTTTCACCTAAAATACCACTCCTGGTTAGGAAAGACGCATAAAGCACCAAGACAAAACTCAACAAGACCAATACAATGGCCGTAAAGAAAGCATGCCCCGTATTTTTATAAGCGATCATCACGTGGATCCCCCCAATCAGCATCAGCCATGGGATCATAGACGCATTTTCAACAGGGTCCCAAGCCCAGAAACCACCGAAATTTAAAGCCTCATAGGCCCAGAAAGACCCCATAATAATCCCAGTACCTAAGATCATACAGGCAAACAACGCCCAGGGCATTGCCGGTTTAACCCACTCTTTATATTTTCTTTGCCAAAGGCCAGCTACCGCGTAAGCAAATGGCACAACCATACTGGCAAAACCAAGAAATAATGTTGGCGGGTGGATGACCATCCAGTAATTTTGCAACAGAGGGTTTAATCCCCTTCCGTCTGTAATAAATTTAAGATAGTTTTTAAAGTTTTCAGGATTGGCAAAAACCACAGGTGCCATATCCTTTAAGTTTACCGCATCTCTAAGCAGGATAAACGGAGAACTTCCTATCCTTTCGTGCAGGATCTCTACGCCCAGCAGCATAGAAGTCAGAAAAACCTGCGAAAAAGAGACAACAGTCATTACCCCATTTTCCCAGGACTTTGCCTTCCAGATCAGGATCATCCCCAGCAGGGATTGCCAAAAGGCCCAAAGCCAGAAACTCCCCTCCTGTCCTTCCCAAAACGCGGATACGATGTAATAAACGGGTAAGGCTTTGGAAGAATGAAAGTAAACGTAATAATATTCATTGTAATGGTTTAGAATCAGATAAAAAAGCGTTATACCTATTCCAATTACACTAATCCAGTTGATCGTAAAAGCCACTCTGCCCAAACGGCGCCAGGCATTTTTTTCTTCAGTTTCTTTATTCCTGGTGGCAAAAAAATATGATATCGCAGAAAGCAGAGAAGCCGCAAATGCCAGAACAATAAAAAATTGTCCGATCTTACCGGGAAGGAGGTTCTCTCCAACAAATTGTATATCCATTAAACTAGTTGTATTGTTTTACTTGTCCGTCCTGCTTCACTTCCACAAGATTATCATTGTATTTAGAAGGGCATTTCATTAATATTTTGGAAGCATAAAAAGTATCGTTTTTCATTTGTCCGATCAGGACCAGCTTCTCTGAACGTTCAAAGTCCTGAGGTTTTGCCCCATTGTAAACCACCTTATTCACTTTCCCTTTGGAATCCTTCATGTAAAAAGCAAAGTGATTTGCATCCTTTTGGGCATCATAATACATGCCTTTTTCTTTTTCCCAGTAACCCATGACATGAAACTCCCTTGCATCTTTTGAGGCCTCTGTGAAAGTAGAATAATTACTGGTATCTGCATTTAAGCTCACCAGGAAGCCGACACAAATCGCGATGGTGATTAATCCTATGATGGCACTTTTTCTCATTGATGGTTCCCTAATAAAAGAATGACCACAAAGATAAAAAATATACGATCCCAAACGCTTTGCAAAGGATTATAATATAATTGATGACATTTTATTGATAGTTCACTGACAAAAAACAAACACTAAGTCTTCATTTTGTCATTTAATGCAGATATTTCGGATCAACGAGATAAGAAACAAAATGCTTCATTTTCAAAACCTTAGGAACTGAAACCCTGCGGATATAAGGATCCCAGCTATGTTTTCTGTAATAATCCTGATGTGAAGTTTCTGCAGGATAAAACACTTTGTAAGCCATGAGCTCGGTCAAAACAGGTTCAGAATAGGGTCCGTTCCGGTCTATTTTATCCATAACTTTCCGGATCGTTTTATACTCCTGGGTACTGCGATAAAAAGCAATAGAACGATAGTCCCGTCCCAGATCAGGCCCCTGTCCGTCTATCTGAGTGGGATCATGGGCATAAAAAAAGGCTTCTGTCAATTGCTCAAAACTAATTACTTTTGGGTCATAATATACCTGGACCGTTTCTGCATGACCACTTTTCCCACCAAGCACCATTTCGTAGGTTGGATTAGCCAAGTCACCTCCTGCATAACCACTGATTACCTTCTTTACCCCTTTGAGTTCGCGCATACATTCCTGCATTGCCCAAAAGCATCCGCCAGCAAAATTGGCCACCCGCTGACTCTTTTCTGGCGAAGGTACAAGCGTAAAACCATTTTTACTGTCCAGTTGCTGCAATTCGCCAGCAGGGGTACAAGCGCAAAAACATAATAAGGCAAACACAACCAAAGGGCAAAAAAGCTTTAACTGCATACGGGGAGACATTTCCTTAATGTACGAAAAAACGTCGATCCAGATTTTATATCATAAAAAAAAGCCACTGAAATGAATTTCAGTGGCTTTTTTTTATGATATATTTTATATGAATTATGGCCAGATACCTAAATTCATATAAGAAACGGCAATTTTATCAATTGAACCTACAAAAGCAGCAGTTCTCAAGGTTTGAACTCCTGGTTTGATCATAAGTGTCTCTCTGATTTCATGATAAGAATGAATCATGGTATCTTCCAGACCTGAATTCACTAATTCCATTTCCGAAGCACCTTTAACCAGCATAGAACGGTGTTCTGCCGGAATGCTTTTTCCGGTAAGCGTTTCAAGGGTATTGATCAGATTCGCATTGGAATTTTCTGCATAACGGTTTTCCATACGGCCAAAGGCAACGTGAGAAAGATTTTTCAACCATTCAAAATAAGAAACAGTTACACCACCCGCATTACAGTACATATCAGGAATAATGATACCACCCATTTCTGTAAAAATTGCTTCCGCTTCAGGCGTAGTTGGCCCGTTTGCACCCTCTGCAATAATTTTAGCTTTGATGTTTCTGATGTTTTCTTCTGTAATCTGGTTTTCTAGTGCAGCAGGAACCAGAATATCACATGGCTGCTCCAGGCCTTCCATAGAATTCTTAAACTCTTTGGCACCAGGGAAGCCCAGGATAGAACCAGTTAACTTACGATGTGCGAATACTTCGTCAATGTTTAAACCATTTTCATTATAAATCGCACCCTCAAACTCGCAAAGACCTACAATTGTTGCCCCAAATTCAGCAAGGAATTTTCCAGAATGGTAACCTACGTTACCTAAGCCTTGCACGATGACCTTCTTATCTCCTAAACCAGCTTTAAGACCGATTTTCTTCATGTCTTCCGCAACGCTGACACACTCCCTGATGGCATAGGCAACACCACGGCCTGTCGCTTCTTTACGTCCCCTGATGCCATGTAAAGCAATTGGTTTACCGGTAACACAACCTAAAGCATCCAGTTGTCCAGGATTCATCGTCATATATGTGTCGGCGATCCAGCTCATTTCTCTTTCACCTGATCCATAATCCGGCGCAGGGACGTCGATACCAGGGCCAATGAAATTCTTTTTTATTAATTCTGTAGTATAACGACGGGTAATATTTTCAAGTTCTCCGGTGGTATAATTTTTAGGATTGATCTTTATACCTCCCTTAGCGCCTCCAAAAGGCACGTTAACGATTGCGCATTTATACGTCATTAAAGCCGCTAATGCCATTACTTCATCCTCATTCACCATATCACTGTAGCGGATCCCTCCTTTTGTAGGACTCATGTGATGAGAATGTTCTACGCGCCAGGCGTCAATAACTTCGAAACCATTTCCTCTGCGGATCGGGAACTGGAAACGATAAACACTGTTACAAGCTTTGATTTGAGTTAGTAAACCTTCCGGGTGGGAGGTAAATTGTGCGGCACTGTCAAAATTTTTACAAACATCTGTAAAAAAATTTGTCTCGTTTGCTGTATTAGCCATTATATGTTTTTTATGAATTTGAAATAAGTTCTTATTCTTTCGGTGCAAAATTGCATTAAAAAAAATGATTAATGCAAATCAAAAAGCACTTAGTGTATGCCTAACACCACAACGAAAATGAGGCAAAAACAAGCATTAAACCGTTTAGAATTAGTTTTTGGAGGAGGATTTTTTTTCTATTTTTTTTAATCTGGAATCCAGCGAAAACAGATAGGCCAGCAGACCCAAAAGAATAATCACTATACAAACCACCACAACGTATATTTTACCGTTACTACGCAAGGTATCGGCCATCTCTACACTATCTGTCTGCGCAAATAACTGTACAGAGTTTAATAACAGGGCTAATGCAAATATAATTTTCCTCATTTTAAGAATTTTGTTTGTTTTCCAGTGAACGAATACGGAAACGAATGGTATAAATCCAGTAGCCGATAATCGACCAGCCAATAAAAGCAGGGTAAAGCACGGCACGCATCCTGCTGTCCAGATCATAGGTATTAAAACCTGGATTACCACCGTTACCAGGGTGTAAAGAATCTGAAAGCCTTGGCAGTACCATAATTAGCACAACCATCATAGGAAAGGCAAAAATATTATAAATAGCAGATATTTTTGCTCGCTTTTGCTGTTCATCAATTGCATTTCTCAAAACCAAATAGGCAAAATACAAAAGAATAGCCACCGCAGTAAAATTTTGTTTCACATCAAAACTCCAGAACTGTCCCCAGGTAAATTTAGCCCATATAGAACCGGTGACAAGTCCCAGCAAACTAAAAATAACGCCCACATTTACGCTTTCAATCGCTCTGAGATCATCTTTTTCATTTCCACTGCTTAAATATTTGATGCTGTAAAAAACGGAGATGGAAAACAGGGTAATCATACCAAACCACATGGGTACATGGAAATAAAGATTGCGTATCGTCTCATTCAGAATGGCCAAACGCGGCACCCCTAAAAGTAAACCCGCAATAGTTGTATAGATCACCAAAACAGATCCCAAAATTTTCCACCAGCTTTTATACATAAATCCAGTCATCTTTTAATCGCGCCAAAGGTAAGCAGAAATTCCTCTATTTTTAATATTTAACATCTTTAAATCCCTTCAAAGTGATCTATAATCAGGGCGAATTCAATTTCATCACCTGCTCCAATAAGCGAGGTAACCCACTTTGGCCAATGCGGTCTATGTCCCAAAAACTCATTACACAACTCACATAATTAGCTCTTACAGGGGCCATTACAAAATATACTGTTAGTGTTTTTCCTCCAGTCATTCCAACCAGAAGCGATTTAATACCCCTAAAATCGTAAACAATTTTTTTTGCCTTAACCTCCGTCCCTTCGAATGCAACACGAACAGAGTCTTCAGACAAGATTTTCCCACCTCTTTTTGCTCTAATCATATTGTATTGGTCAATGACGGTCTGTTTTGCATCTTGTTCCTGTTTATGTACGCTCCAGTTCATCTGACCTTCATCAGGGCATTGAACATTACAAACGTTCATCCATCGGCATCTGGATCCCAAAAAAATCTTTCTTCCTGCAAAATTAATACTGTCAATGCTCAGGGATTCATACATATTCCTGGGTATTCTATTTTCAACGATCAGCCTGGCAACCTGCCTCTCGAGTGCCCTGTCTTTCTTATTGAGGGCATCGAAAGCAATCATTGTTAATTTTTTTGGTGCATGCTCCACAAAATAATAGGAAGTATTTTGCACCATCCCCGCATCATTCTTTTCCGTTTTCGACACATAAAAATTTCTTACCCCGATCAGACTATCCGTTTCTAAAAGATCGCTTTCTTTTATGTTGAATTTCTTAAATTTTTTAAGGATGTTTTTTGGAGAGAATTCGAGTTCAACTGATTGGCTGCTGATCATTACCCCATCTATATTAAAAAAATCAGTTCCATTGTTGGCAATGGCTGCCAGTCTTGGAAAGATGGTTTCTTGTGCCTGTCCAAAAGAGAGGGTTCTGGTCAGCATAATCAGTATTGCAGCGACTAATATCTTTGCCATTTTAAACCAATTTATTGTTGATTACCAAAGTTTTACATCAAATATATTTCTTTCCGTGTATGTACACAAAAAATAATCTAAACTAAATATATTTAAGAATTTAACTCGATAAAACGAGGCTAGTCCCTCCAAAGATAGGGGAACAACAATAAAGAAGCACAAACCGTCATGACATTAATGAGTAGCAGAATGCCTATCTCATCCAGGCTGACGCTTCGGTCCAACCCATCAATCGCATTTTTAGCCAGTCTGATCAGAACAATCAATACGGGTATGATAACCGGAAAACTTAAAATAGCCATTAGCATTCCCCCGTTACCGGCTTTACTGGCGATGGCAGAAATCATAGTGAAAATAGTGGAAAAACTCAGACTGCCCAAAAGCACAGCCACATAAAACATTAAAAAGTCTGCCGGTATATAGCTAAAAACCAAAGTATAAACAGCCAGGGCTATGGTTGTAAGAACCAGCATTAGTAAAACATTGTAAATTGTTTTTGCCAGAATAATTGCGCCCGGGCTTGCCAAAACATAACTATAAAGTTGTCTGCCTTTGCTTTCCTGCAAAAAGCTTTTGGATACCCCATTAATGGAAGCAAAAAGCATAATGATCCAAAATAAAGCATTCCAGGTAATTTTATTATCAATGGTTATAAAAGATAAAAAGCAGACAAATACAGTAGAAACGACATATAATAAAACGCCATTAATAGCATATTTAGAACGCCACTCCAAAAGAATTTCTTTTTGAATTAAATATTTGACCTGGTTGAATAAATGCATCAGCAGACAAAGATAATTTTTAATCGGTTATTTTTTCATAGGCACGATTTGTAATTTAAATATTGATAATATTGTATTAAGAATGATCAAGCAGTATTCCAGTTTTTTCCATAGCCCTATTGGCACCATAACTGTTCTTGCAGACGAACATGCTGTACAGGTGATCAGTTTTTCTGAAAAAGAGGCCCTGGGCCTTGCCGAAAACGAACCGAGCGCTGCAGCGGCAGACCAGTTGCGCAGGTATTTTGAGGGCAGTTTGCAGGAATTTAATTTTCCGATGCAACAAAAAGGAACTGATTTCCAACAAAATGTATGGAAATCATTACTTGAAATCCCCTATGGCAGCACTACATCCTATGCTAAATTTTCAGAACAAATGAACAACATTCTGGCTATTAGGGCAATCGCTGCTGCCAATGGAAAAAATAATATAGCGATTGTAGTGCCTTGTCACCGGGTAATAGGCAGTAGTGGTAAACTGGTCGGTTATGCAGGGGAATTATGGCGAAAAAAATGGCTTCTGGACCACGAACGGGAAATTAGTCAGCAGGGACAAATGACCTTAAAATTTTAAACATGAACGCTTATTTAGATATCGCTTTACGAAGCCTGGCCGTCTATGTCTTTATGCTGGTGGCCATCCGGTTAACAGGTAAAAAAGAACTTTCTCAATTGAACACAACTGATGTTGTATTGATCTTATTGATCAGTAACGCTGTTCAAAATGCCATGGTGGGTAGTGACTCCAGTTTACTTGGCGGACTTTGTGCCGCAGCTGTACTATTCCTGCTTAATTTTTTCCTGAAAAAAGTTATGTTCAAGAACAGGAAACTCCGGGACCTGATCCTGCAAAAGCCTCAGATTCTGATTCATGATGGCAAACTGGATTTTGATCAGCTCAGCCGCCTGGACATCACCAATGAAGAGCTTCAGGAAGCCATCAGAGAACATGGGGTAGACCGCTATAGAGATGTGAAACTCGCTATTCTGGAAGCTGACGGCAACATTAGTGTCATTAGCGGGGACGCCAATTTGAAACACACCCAGTACAAACGCAAAAAAAAGCGAAAAGCACTGGGTGGCTTAAATTAATCAGGCCTGATTTACAGGCACCTGCTGTATAATTACCGGAACTGGTTTTCTTACTGTAATCAGTAAAAGACTACCTGCAGCAATCACCAGCCAGCCCCATTTGTATTTAACCATTCCGGCTGCAAAATTGATCAGTTTTTTAAAATGCACGAAGCTAAAATAATCGTGTGATTTAAAATATACACCCGCAAGAGTGATTCCTACAAGAACAATTGCTGCATAGCCGGCAAAACGGATCAGTGAGGCCCTTTGAATCAAGGAACCCACCAGTGCAATGGTCACCAGACAATAAAATGCAGTCGCCAGTCTTTGGTCTATATCAAAGTAATTCCAGTTTCCAATAATTGGCACCCGGATTAAGGGGCAAAGTCCACCGGCCGCCATGAGCAATGAACCAATAATTCCCTGGATTCTCATTTTTCTCTTCTCTTTTATTGTTGCGTAATTCCCATTTTATCCGCAAAGTGCGCACAGTAATCACGCAGGTCTTCTACAATAAGCTTCTCCCCTGTTGCCCTCAGAAAACTATCCCCCATGGTCTGTAAAGTTTCATAAAAAAACCTTTTCATTTCGTCAACAGGCATGTCTTTGGTCCAAAGATCTATCCTCATGGCATTTTTATAATTGTGATCCCAAAGGGCCAGCATCATGGACTTTACAGGTACCTGATCCTGCGTTGCAGCATCTGTTGATTCCCAAAGAATATTATCGGGTACATTATTTTCATCGAGCTCTACGGTAATTTTGATTTCAGCTTTTCTCATTCTTTGTTTTTGTTATACAGCAGCCAGCTCTGTTCAATTTTGTAAACTCAGACTGATGTTTTCCTTATTTTACTTGTTTATGATTATTTTTTGAGGTCCAAAGCAAATGATCCCTTAATTTAAACGATTGTTATCCGGATGATAAAAAATAATAGCACTGCAAAAATAATGAACACAGATTCTATGATCCATATCTTTTTCAGTTCAGGAATAAACTTTCTGAAAATCTGATCTGAAATAAAAGCGACGACCACGATTAAAAGACTAAAACCGATTAATATTTTCGAAAGGTCTATAGACTTACTGTGATCAGGGGCTTGTTTATTGATCAGTAACCATGCGGCAATCACCAAAAAACTGGCCGAAACAAGGTTGAGGGGTGTCAGTTTTATTTTCAATCCGAATTTCTATTTTTTAAATTTCTTTTTCTTCCAGGACGGCTTTTTATCTCTTTGTTTATTTCTTGCCGCTGCAGCAATAGAAGCCGCATGTTTTTTTTCATGAAAAGCACCCTTAAAGTCCGGATCATCTTTTCTTTTCTGATGATCTATTTCCTTAGCAATGGCCTGTCTTTCTTCGTATGGTGTCTCTTCCACAAAAACTTCCGGTGGCAAAGCTACAACAGGAATGCTTTGTCTGATAAGTTTTTCTATCTTTTTGATGTAATATTTTTCTGCCTCTGTACAAAAGGTCAAGGCATCCCCCGTAGCAAGTGCTCTGCCAGTCCTTCCTATCCGGTGGACATAATCTTCAATAATAATTGGCACATCAAAATTGATCACATGACTTACCTCAGAAACATCAATCCCCCTGGAAGCCACATCTGTCGCAACCAATACCCGGATTTTTCCTTCCTTGAAATCGTTAATAGAATTGATCCTTGTATTCTGTCCTTTATTGGCATGAATTACCCTTACCGCTTCAGTACCAAATCTTCTTTCTATATAACTGAAAATATTGTCTGCAACTGTCTTTGTTTTACAGAAAATAATCAATCTTTTGAACTCTTCATCATTTTTCAATAAATGCTGCAAAAGATTAATTTTTGTTTTAAAGTTAGGTACCAGGAATAAATGCTGTGTTACCGTTGCAGCAGGAGTTGCCTGTTCAGCCGTTTCAATTATGGTGGGATGTTTTAAAAAATCTCCGGCAATTTTATGAACCAGTTCACTCATGGTGGCCGAAAATAATAAGTTCTGACGTTTACGGGGAACCACTTCCAGTATTCTATGGATAGAACCTATAAAGCCCATATCCATCATTTTATCGGCTTCGTCCAACACTAAAAATTTCAGGTACTGGGTATTGATGTGCCCGGCCAAATAGAGGTCCAGGAACCTTCCAGGGGTAGCGATAATCAAATCGGCACCTGCTTTTAATTTTTCAATTTGTGTTTTCGGACCAATCCCTCCATAAATCACCACAGACCTGAGGTCTGTATATTTAGAAAAAAGGACGACCTGTTCCTGGATTTGCATGGCAAGTTCCCTGGTGGGCGCGAGAATCAATGCTCTTGCTGAATCACCTTGGGCGTACTTCAATTGCATCAGCATCGGCAAAACATAAGCGGCGGTTTTCCCGGTGCCTGTTTCGGCAATTCCAAAGATATCCTGTCCGGACAATACCGGTGCAATGGCTTTTTCCTGTATGGGCGTGGCTACTGTAAAACCAGCATCTTCCACCGCATTTAAGATCTGTCGGTTAAGATTAAATTCTTCGAATTTTTTGGGCATTTTGCAAATATACTATTATTTATAGGATCGATAATTACATTTTTATAGCTTTGATGCTATGAACACCATTCTGATCAAAGATGCCGCTCTGGTTAATGAAGGCCGGATATTCCATGCTGATGTATTTATCAAAAACGGTTTTATAGAAAAAATAGCACCATCAATTGATGTCCGGGCAGATATAGAGATTAATGCACTTGGCTTACATCTGCTACCCGGAATGATCGACGATCAGGTCCATTTCAGGGAGCCAGGACTCACTCATAAAGCGGATATTTTTTCCGAAAGCATGGCTGCTGTTGCCGGTGGCATTACTTCCTTTATGGAAATGCCCAATACGGTGCCCAATACCCTAACACAAGAATTGCTTTCGGATAAGTATGCGATTGCCTCTGAAGTATCCCTGGCCAATTATTCTTTTTTTATGGGCGCATCCAATAACAATCTGGATGAGGTCCTTAAAACTGATCCGAAAAATGTTTGTGGCATTAAAGTCTTTATGGGTTCTTCTACCGGCAATATGTTGGTCGACAATGAGAAAGTTTTGGAAGACCTCTTCAAAGAAGCACCTATGCTTATTGCTACACACTGTGAGGATGAACAAACCATTCGCAGCAATATGGCTTTATATAAGGAGAAATATGGTGACCAGATCACCATAGAAATGCACCCCCTGATCAGAAGTACTGAGGCGTGCTACCGTTCTTCTTCTATGGCAGTTGGCCTGGCAAAAAAATACAATACCAGGTTGCACATTCTTCACATTTCCACGGCAAAAGAAATTTCTCTTTTTGACAACCAGCTTCCCTTGAAAGAAAAAAGGATCACCGCTGAGGCCTGTATTCACCACCTTTGGTTTGATGACCGGGATTATGCTGCAAAAGGAAACTGGATCAAGTGGAATCCCGCCGTAAAAACAGAAGCAGATAAAAATGCCATTCTTAAAGCTGTACTTGATGGCCATATAGATGTAATAGCCACCGATCACGCCCCTCATACCATTGAAGAAAAAGAACAGCCTTATTTGCTTGCACCCTCCGGTGGCCCCCTGGTCCAACATGCGCTTTCTGTGCTGCTGGAAATGTACCATCAGCAAAAAATTTCACTGGAACAAATTGTGGAAAAAACAGCGCATCATGTTGCGGATTGTTTTAACATCGATAAAAGAGGTTATATCAGAGAAGGTTACTGGGCCGACCTGGTATTGGTGAACCTTCATGATCCGGTTAAGGTCATTAAGCCAAACATTTTGTATAAATGCGGCTGGTCTCCTTTTGAGGGCCAAACCTTCGAATCTGAAATCACGCATACCATTGTCTCGGGAAACCTGGCTTATCAAAAAGGAAAATTTATGACCAATAAAACCGGCCAAAGACTTCAGTTCAACAGGTAATGAACGTAAAATACAGGGCCCCGCTTAGGCAGCTGCTTATAGAGCTATTGATTGCCGGACTCATCTTTCTGCTTGGACTCAACAGCCAGCTCACGGAAAGTTTGTATTCAAGAGGTCTTTATCCGTTAATTTCCATTGCGCAACGTTTTGTGAGTTCTCTTTTATTTTTTCCATTGGGCGACTTTCTATATCTTCTGCTTTGCATGTACATTTTATGGAAAGTGACGCTGTTTTTTAAGTGTCTTTTAAAAAAACAACTGAAAAAAGAAGATAAAATCAGGATCCCACTACAGGTTATTAATTTCATTCTCCTGCTTTACATTATTTTTAAAGTGGTCTGGGGTTTAAATTATTCCCGTATTCCCATAGCTTCAAGCCTGGGGATAGCACACAAAAAGTATGACAATAAACAATTGGTCCTTCTTGGCCGCTTTATGATCAGCAAGCTCAATGAACTGGAACCACTAAGAGAGAAAAAAGCAGGAATAAATACTCAAACCTATCCTGCAAGCCTATTGCAAAATAAAGCTGCAAAAGCCTATTCGGTACTCGAAAAAACACAATCTTTTTTTCGCTACAAGGTCCCGGTGGTCAAGCCGGTGCTCAACAGCTGGATCGTGAGTACAATGGGCATACAGGGTTATTACTGCCCATTATCCGGAGAAGCTAATGTCAATATGCGGCAACCTGTTCCAGGCTTGCCTTTTGTAACCTGTCACGAAATTGCCCACCAACTGGGTGTTGCAAGAGAGGACGAAGCCAATCTGGTCGGTTATATGGTTGCAATTGCAAGTGATGACCCGGATTTCCGTTATTCAGGCTACTATTCCATTTTAAGGAATGTGATGTTTGAACTGATGTTAAAATCTCCAAAGGAGTATAAATTGTTATACGAGTCCATCAATCCGAAAAGCCTTGAAGATTATAAAAATGACAGAGAATTCTGGAAGCGTTACAATGGAGAACTCTCAACGTATTTTGGTCAGGCTTTTGATCGCTTCCTGAAAATTAACAACCAGAAAAAAGGTATAGATAGTTATCAGGATATTGTTCTTTGGGTTTTTAATTTACATGCAAAGGAATTACAGACAACAACCATTGCCGTACCATCGCCATAATAATGCCCGGCCTGAGCAGACAAATGACAATGTTTAGACACTCCTTAAAGCAATATTCAAACGATTAATAAAAAATCCTTTAAAACATTCCTAAATTTGCTGCACTATGGCAAAAATATCCATTAACCTGGCAACAGGTTCCCTGCAGCAGGAAGAAATTATTGTTGGAATTGATCTGGGCACGACCAACAGCCTGGTTGCTTTTATCAATCCGGAAAAACACCCGCAGGTGATCAATGACCTTGGAAAAGGCGTACTGGTTCCTTCCATTGTTCATTTTAATGCCCAGGGAGATCCCCTTGTCGGAAATGAAGCCAAAGCATTTTTAACAACCGATCCACAAAACACAATTTTTTCAGTTAAGCGGTTACTGGGACGTTCCTATCAGGATGTTCGTGACCATCAGGATACTTTTTCCTATAAAATTATCGACGATGACCGGGATGCACTGGTTAAAATAAAAGCAGGACATAAATTTTACACCCCTATAGAATTGTCAGCCGAAATTTTAAAGGAACTCAAAGCCCGGGCAGAACATGCCTTAAAAACACCAGTTAACCGGGCAGTCATTACTGTTCCTGCTTATTTTAATGACAGCCAACGTCAGGCTACACGTGATGCCGGCAAACTGGCCGGATTGGATGTATTACGTATAGTCAATGAACCAACTGCAGCAAGCCTTGCCTATGGTTTAGGCCTGGACCCTTTACAACAAAAAACAATTGCAGTCTATGACCTGGGTGGAGGAACTTTTGACGTCTCTGTACTTTCTATTCAAAACGGCATTTTTGAAGTTTTATCAACCAATGGCAATACCCTTTTAGGGGGTGATGATTTTGACAGGGCTATTGTTCATTATTGGATAGAAAAAAACCATTTAGATACAAATCAGCTCCAATCTGACACCATTTTAATGCAGCAACTTCGTTTAAAAGCTGAAGAAGCGAAAAAGGCACTTTCTACACAAAACCTATACAATGAAAAAATTGGGGAGATCTGGTGCAGCATAGATAAACCTACTTTTGAGGCGCTGATTAAAGATAAAGTAGAGGAAACATTACAGGCTTGCAAACAGGCTTTAAAAGATGCAAAACTCCAAACCACAGACATTGACGAAGTGGTTTTGGTCGGAGGCTCCACAAGAACACCCTTTGTTAAAAAGCAGGTTACTGATTTTTTTGAAAAAACTCCACATGACCAGATCAACCCCGATGAAGTTGTGGCACTTGGAGCAGCTGTTCAAGCCGATATACTGGCTGGAAACCGTTCAGATATCCTATTGCTGGATGTTACCCCGCTTTCACTGGGTATAGAAACCATGGGTGGGCTCATGGATGTAATTATTCCAAGGAATGCGAAAGTTCCCACAAAAGCCGGCAGACAGTACACCACTTCTTTAGACGGACAAGTCAACATGAAAATATCTGTTTTCCAGGGTGAACGTGATCTGGTTAATGAAAATCGGAAACTGGCGGAATTTGACCTCAAAGGTATACCCGCTATGCCTGCAGGCCTTCCAAAGGTGGACATTAACTTTTTATTGAACGCAGATGGTATCCTGACCGTTCAGGCTGTAGAATTACGTTCGGGTGTAAAACAAGAGATTGAAATTACCCCCTCTTACGGATTAACGGATGAGGCGGTAGAAAAAATGCTGATAGACAGTATTACCTATGCGAAAAGTGATGTGGAACAACGTATGCTCATTGAG
This sequence comes from Pedobacter nutrimenti, assembly GCF_003208655.1. Lineage (GTDB taxonomy): Bacteria > Bacteroidota > Bacteroidia > Sphingobacteriales > Sphingobacteriaceae > Pedobacter > Pedobacter nutrimenti. The sequence continues at coordinate 71,884 of NZ_QKLU01000004.1, forward strand.
GCAAGAAGTGAAGGAGAACAACTGGTTTACACCGCAGAACGCTTTATACAAAAAAATGGCGAGGTACTTACTGACCAGGAAAAACAAGATACTTATAGGCATATTGAATCTTTAAGGACTGCTCTTGATGCAGGGCAAAAGGATGATATTCTTAAAAAGGCAGATGAGCTGAACCAATTCACCACACCCTTTGCAGAAAGACTGATGGACCTTGCTGTTTCTAAAGCCATGAAGGGGAAAAGCATAGAATAAAAATTTAACCAATAGCTGCAGCTATTGATATAGCTTTGGGTAAATGAAGTCTTTCTTTGTTTACATTGCATTTGTACTGGTTGTTTTAAGCCTTCAAGCCTGGGGCTTCTTTGCGCATATGCAAATCAACCGCCTTGCTATATTTACGCTTCCAAGAGGTATAAACCACTTTTACAAATCAAATCTCAGCTATTTGAGGGACCATGCCACAGACCCCGATAAACGAAGGTATTCGGATACATCCGAGGCCCCCAGGCATTACATAGACATAGAGCTTTATGAGGAACATATAGATAGTATCCCTGAAAAATGGTCTAATGCTTTGCAAAAGTACGGTTCTAAAACGCTTTCTTCCAATGGGATTCTTCCATGGCAGATCCAGCACAGCTATTACAAACTGGTTCAAGCCTTTAAGGAAAAGGATTCTATGAAAATATTACGTTGTTCGGCCTACCTTGGACACTATATTGCAGACGCACATGTCCCCCTCCATACTACAAACAACCATAATGGACAATTGAGCGGGCAAAATGGAATCCATGCTTTTTGGGAAAGCAGACTACCCGAATTATTTGCCGAAACCTATAACTTTGTTGTTGGCCAGGCCTTTTACATAGAGGATCCCTTAAAAAAAGCTTGGTCTGTTGTCAGGTGTAGTCATGCCCTTACAGACTCCGTTCTTAAACTTGAGGCAGCATTAAACTCGGGCTTTCCAGCTTACCGAAAATACAGTTTTTCCAGACACCGTAAAACCATTCTCAAACAGTATTCTTTTGAATATTCAAAGCAGTATCATAACCTGTTGAATAAAATGGTCGAAAGACAAATGCGTTCTGCTATTCTTCTTACCGGCTCCTATTGGTATTCTGCCTGGATTGATGCGGGGCAACCTGCTTTGGATAATTTTAAAAAAACAAATACCTCCAAATCTGAAAAACAGAACAACGAGCAACTGGAAAGACAATATAAAACCGGACAAATTATAGGCCGCGAAAATTAGACCGGCTTATCTTCCTTTTTTTTAAATTTAGATTTAAGGGCGGCGAATATGGCTGGAAAAAAAGTAACTACGGCTATCACAATGATCACTACGTCAAAGTTTTTCTTAACCACAGGAATCTGACCAATAAAATATCCCGCCAAAAGCAAACTTGTAATCCAGGCCACTCCTCCTATTATGTTATAGAAGGTAAAACGACCAAATGGCATTTTAGCAACACCAGCCACAAAGGGGGCTATTGTTCTAAAAATGGGCAAAAAACGGCTAAAGATGATGGCTTTTCCACCATGCTTCTCAAAAAACTCATGAGACTGATGATAATATTCCAGTTTCAGTATCCTGTTCTTTTCACTAAAGACACGAATTCCCAGTATGCTGCCAAGTTTATAATTTAAACTATTGCCCAAAATGGCCGCTACAATAAGGATAATAAGCATTACCCATATGCTTAATCCGGTATTTTCGCCGGCAATCAAAGTACCCATAGCAAAAAGCAGGGAATCACCAGGTAAAAATGGGGTCACCACAAAGCCTGTCTCTGCAAAAATGATCAGAAAAAGGATCAGATAGGTCCAGGTTTGGTAATCTTTGATGATCTCTTCAAGGTGTTTATCAATATGAAGAATAAAGTCTAAAAGTTGCGAAAAAAATTCCAATACGATGTAATTAAGGTCAAAACAAATTGTTTCAGGCCTTTGTGCCTGTTATTTTACTCTGGAGGTTAAATTATTCTTGTACGATAATGTGATAATCAGGATTGTTTATGCTTGTTCCTGAAAACCAGATGGTATAATTTTTCCCTGCAGTCAAAGTACCTGCAGGAATAACAATAGGACTATTGGATCCCGAATATGTTACATTTAAAGCAACAGCCGGATCAGCCGTCACATAATTGTAAACCCTGGTATATTGGAGATTATCGACAATTGCACTTCCTCCGTCTGGTTTAACAGTAATGTTATTGGTTAAAAAACTGTTCAGGTGTATAAATCTGATTTTAGCTTTGCCGGTTACCGTTGTTTTATCATCTCCACCCCCTACAATTACCCCATCACCATTAATATCCTTAGCATAAAAAACGGTAAAATAAGAATCAACAGGTAAATTTGTTAAAATCGAGGCCTTGACCGTAGCCGTTCCGCTATTGCGGAAATTCAAGTATTTGGCACCGGAACGTACCGTTAAATAGCTTGAAATTTGTCCAAAAGAAACTGGTGAGGTACTTATTTTCGAGTCATTTTGATAGAAATCCTGAGGGTCGGAATCAATTACGCTATTCACCACTTTTACTTTAAGATTTCCTTCGGGTGGTTCCGGTTGTGCATCAAATTTTTTAGTACAGGCTCCTAAAAGCACTGTCATGGACATCAGGCCTAATACTAAAAACTTAGGCACCCGGTTTTTTAAAACTAACATCTTTATTTTTTCTTTATTGTTCCTATTTCAGGGGAACCTGCACAGTCCCTGTTTATTTCAAAGCATTAAAATTTAAATCTAACCTATTCCTGGCAAATACCAGAGAGTCATCAGGTAATATAAATATGGCCCGATCACAGATCAGGCCATATTTAGAATGATGTTCAATGACTTAATTATAATTATTCAGCATCACCGGCATCACCAGCATCAGCACATCTTCATTTTCATCATTGGTTTGCGGGATCAATAATCCGGCACGGTTTGGCGTAGAAAGCTCAAGAGTCACCTCTTCACCTGACAGGTTACTTAGCATTTCGATCAAAAACCTGGCGTTAAAACCAATTTCCAGGTCCTCTCCTTCATACTGGCAACTCAAACGCTCATGAGCTTCATTGGCAAAATCTAAGTCTTCAGAGGAAATGTTCAGTTCACTTCCATTAATTTTCAAGCGGACCTGATGGGTGGTTTTGTTCGCAAAAATAACGACCCTTCTCAAAGTGTTTAAAAACAGGGCCCTATCAATGACCAGTTTATTTGGATTATTGGCAGGAATTACAGCCTCGTAATCTGGATAACGTTCATCAATTAAACGGCACACCAGGTGGATATTTTCAAATTTAAAAAAAGCACTTGTCGCATTGTAATCCACAGAAACATTAATATCGCCATTTGGCAAAGCTGCTTTTAACAAAGTCAGGGCTTTTTTAGGCAGGATAAAAGAAGTGGTTTTGTCCGCTTTGCTATCCATACGTCTGTAACGGACCAGCTTATGTGCGTCGGTTGCCACAAAAGTAATGTGCTGGTCAGAAAGCTGACAAAATACGCCCGTCATTGCCGGACGAAGTTCATCATTACTAACCGCAAATATGGTTTTAGTGATGGCCTCGGTTAAAACCGAAGCAGGTAAATTTACTGAAGAAGCATTTTCAACAACAGGTATTTTCGGAAAGTCATCTCCGTTTTCTCCGCTTAGTTTATACTTTCCGTCACCTGCACTGATCTCAATAGAGAAAGAATTGTCATCGATATTAAAAGAAATCGGCTGATCCGGAAGGGTTTTTAAAGTATCCAGAAGAATTCTTGCCGGTACTGCAACTTTACCGCCTTCTTTAGATTCTACAGGCAAAGAAGTTGTCATACTGGTTTGCAGATCGGTCGCGGAAATGGTCAAATTGCCTTCTTTAATTTCAAAAAGGAAGTTTTCCAATATCGGCAGAACAGTACTGCTGCTGGAAGCACCATTAACCGTTTGTAAATGTTTTAATAGTGTTGAAGTGGAAACTATAAATCTCATAATATGATCTTGTCAATTCTCAAAAATATAAAAATTACCTTGTATACTTACGTTTACGGTAATAATGTTGAAAAATTGCGAACGATATCAACAATACCAGGGGAAGAAGTACATTGACCAGTTGCCAAGCCAGCTTTTCAGCCTTTAGTTTCTCTTTATCCAACAACCTGATCCTGATCTCTTTACCTCGCAATTCAATTAAATTGTCGTCATTTGAAAGGTAATCTGCAAGGTTGAGCAATAAGGCTTTGTTTCCAAAATTTCTTTGGGTATAACGATCAAAACCCAAGGGAAAAACCGAACCATCCTTAGCACTGACCTGATTTTTGAACAAATCACCGTCCCCTATAACCACCATCCTGGTGGCTTTACTTTCTCCGGGTACCTCAAAATTTTCCGAAAGCCCTTCAGGTAAGGCCCTATTTAAAAACAGGGATGGAAAAACACCTTCCAAAAGCACAGCAACGGCTTTAGGTCTTCCGGCATATTCCCGGGGATCGGGTTGCTGAGTCACCATAGCTAAAGACAGCAATGTTGGGCTTTGCTGAACCTTATTGTAAGCCGAGCTGCTCAATATCATTTTCTTTTGAACCCCTTTCAAGGCAATGGTATCTACGGTACTTGCAAATTCCGAGCGGACAACATCAATATTTTTAACCAGGTCGCTGGAAGGATTTGCAAGCAGTAAAGGATAATAAACCCATGGTGCAAGTTGGATTTGTTGCGCACTGCCCATTGCCACAGGAATTTCAGCGCAATTGGCGTCGGCCAGCAGATCGTAATTAATCCTTACCCCATAAGTAAAAAGCTGATCATCCAGGTTTAATTTCCGGTTAAAGGCGAGTTGTTCCCCTTTTCCCTTTAAACTGTCCAGATCAGCGCCCACCTGGTCAATGCTCCAGACCACACGCCCTCCTTTCATGATAAAATAATTGAGCTTGTACTTTTCAGCCTCTGTAAAGGCCTCCTGAGGTTTAACAATAAACAGCACCTTAAGCCTGTCCAGTCCCTTTTTATCAATCATTTTTAAATTCACTCTACCCACTTCATAGCTTTCTGAAAGACTTTTTATCGCATCCTGAAGAAAAACATCAGAGAGTTCTCCGTTTGCTTCCGTAAAACCAATACGGGGATTTTCCGTGCTGAGTACCTTTTTTAATGCAGAAGTAAAGGCGTATTCCAGATTTTGTATCGAGTTATTGATGTTTTCCTCATAGCCGCTGGCGGCATCCTGATTTTGTAATAATTTAACCGGAATTTGCCTTCCGTCGTACTGAATCATCGCCATTGGAAAAATGGTCTTCTGCAAAAGCCCTTTCTCCGTTTTGACATTTAAACTCGTCGCCTCTATACCGGCCTCATACAAATGCCGCATAACGGTGTCTTGCTCTGCTGCATTTAAACCCTCCAAAGGATCTTCAAATACAATTTTAAGCTTAACCTTTGAATTCGCTTTATAATCAGCAAGCAAGTCCTGACTTGCATTTTTTAATCGTTTAAAAGCAGCCGGAAGATCACCGTTCAAAAAAACGGTAATTTCAATTTCCTTTGTCGCTTTGTTCAATATAGATGTTGTTTTTTTACTTAAAGTAAAACGCTGCTCTTTGGTCAGATCAAAACGGGCATATAAAAAGTAACTTAGGGTATTTACTCCAGCCAGCAGCAGCAAAACAACACCCAGGTTTTTAAATTTCTTCACCATTTCCTCCCTTTCAATACAAAGCTGGTCCAAGCAAGAAAAAACACATTAAAGCTAAAAAAATACACCAGATCACGGGTATCAATTACTCCTCTGCTAATGGACTGATAATGTTCATTCACACTTAGGCCATTCAGCAAGCCTTCTATCCATTGCATGGAAAAAATTTTAGCCGCTGCATCCAGTCCCATATAAACCAGAAAGCAAATAAAGGCAGCCAGTGCAAAGGCCACTACCTGATTTTTAGCCAGGGAAGAGGCCAATATCCCAACCGAAACAAAAGCACTTCCAAGCAGCAACAAACCCACATAAGATCCTGCCACCACAGCCGAATCTATATTACCGGCAGGTGACCCCAGTTTATAAACAGAAAAGTAATAAACCAAGGTAGGAAGCAAGGCAACAACCACCAGGCTTAGACAGGCCAAATATTTTGCCAGAATGATTTGCAGTTCAGTGAGTGGCCGGATGGCCAGCAGCATATAGGTCCCTTCTCGGCGCTCTTCAGCAAAAGCCCTCATGGAAATGGCCGGAATAAGGAATATGAATAAAAAGGGCACCAGATTAAAGAAAGAGCCCAACTCTGCATAACCATAATCCGGTATGGAGCTATCTGGGAAAAACCAAAGTAATAAACCTGTTGCCAGCAGAAATACACCAATGGTGATATAAGCCATAAGTGAATTGAGCAAACTAAATAATTCTCTTTTAAAAACTGCGTACATGCATTCAGATAATGATGCCGAAGTTAGAAAAATATCGTTTAAATGAAGAAGGCTTCCCCGAATTTGGAAAGCCTTCTGTGTAATTTGTTTTTAAGCGCAACTACAAACCGAAGTTGAAAGCTGCCCTGATGCCGATGAAAGAAGATGTTCCGTTTTTGGACCAGCCTTCATAACGTACACCCAGGTCAACAGAGGATTTGTCTGCTACCGGAAATTCCATACCAATACCTGGAGAATAAGCGAAAGCTGTACCGCGTCCTTTTGTACCAAAAGCCGCACCCAATTCGGCAGCTCCATAGAAATTCTCTACGAAATAATACCTCAAACCTGCTTTAACCGGAATTGTGGCAAAATTCACTTTTGGCAGTTGTTGTCCCATAAAAGTAAAGTCTTTACCGGAAAAGTTAATGTATCCTGCACTTGCGGTAAATTTCAAATCATCAGCAATTGGCGCAATATAGACCAGTGAACCACCAAAACCTAGTTTAGATACATCTTTTAAATCACCCATTGGTAATGCAAATTCTGCACCAACACTTAATTTAGCCCCGTTCATGGCCGGATCTTTTTTCGATTGTGCCGAAACACTTGAAAAAGCAAAAACGCCTGCAATCGCTGTAAGTAAAAATAATTTTTTCATTGTAGTTTATTAAATTTAAGGAGAAAACATTTCTCAACTGCTCCTTAAGCAAAAAAAATGCCAGTCTGGTAAAACAATCTATCAGGCCGTTAGTTTTCTAAAAATTTCTTCCAGTGAAGAATTCCTGTGCTTTTCCCGGAGTTCCTGCAAAGATGAAACGGCAACAAGCTTTCCTTTACTAATGATCACCACATCGTCACAAATGGCTTCTACCTCCTGCATAATGTGCGTAGAGAGGATAACCGTCTTATTCTGTCCTAAATTCCGGATCAGGCTCCGGATTTCCAAAAGCTGGTTCGGGTCCAGGCCTGAAGTCGGTTCATCCAATATCAAAACCTGCGGATCATGAATAATGGCCTGTGCCAGTCCTACCCTTTGCTTATAGCCCTTGGACAGCATACTGATCTTTTTAAACTGTTCTGCTTCCAGCCCGACTTTTGTGATCACTTCTTTAACCTTAAGATCAATTCCTTTCAACCCGTAGCTTTCCGCAACAAAAGCTAAAAATTCCTTTACATACATATCTACATACAAAGGTGTATGTTCAGGCAGATAACCTATTCTTTTTTTTATTTCCAGCGCATTGTCCCGAATACCCAGACCACAAATAACCGCTTCTCCTGCGTCCGCAGATAGGTAAGCGCTCAGAATTTTCATCGTTGTAGACTTACCAGCACCGTTAGGGCCTAAAAATCCAAGTATCCTGCCAGGACTGGCTTCAAAACTAATGTTATCGATGGCTTTCTGTTTCCCGTAGGACTTAGACAAAGCATTTACTTTTATACTCACGCTTCAGGGGATTATCATTAAACAGATTCAGAACAGTCACAAGGACGTTCATCTAATCTTTCGGTACCAAAAATAACAATAAAATTTTATGCTCAACTTTATATATTTGCAGTATTATGGCCAAGAACAATAACGACGAACAATTTAAAAATGTAATCTCCCATGCTAAAGAATATGGTTTTGTATTTCAAAGCAGTGAAATTTATGATGGATTAAGTGCTGTATACGATTACGGACAGCTTGGAGCGGAATTAAAAAACAACATCAAAACATACTGGTGGAAGGCCATGGTACAAATGCATGAAAATATTGTCGGCATTGATTCTGCCATATTTATGCACCCTAAAGTATGGAAAGCAAGTGGTCACGTGGATGGCTTTAATGATCCGATGATTGACAACAAAGACTCCAAGAAACGTTACCGTGCAGACCAGCTGATTGAAGATAAAATTGCCCGTTATGAAAAAGACGGTAAAACAGATAAGGCAGCAAAATTGCAAAACGATATGGACGATGCTTTAAAGGCAGAAGACTTACAGCGTTTAAAAACCATTATAGAAGAGCACGATATTGTTTGCCCGGTTAGCGGAACAAAAAACTGGACTGAAGTACGTCAATTCAACCTGATGTTCAGCACACAGTTTGGAGCGATGGCAGAAGGTTCGGAAGAAGTATACCTGAGACCTGAAACCGCCCAGGGAATTTTTGTAAATTTCCTGAATGTCCAGAAATCGGGCCGTATGAAAATTCCTTTTGGGATTGCCCAAATTGGTAAAGCTTTCAGGAATGAAGTCATTGCACGCCAGTTCATCATGCGCATGCGTGAGTTCGAACAAATGGAAATGCAGTTTTTTGTCCGTCCTGGTGAAGACCAGAAATGGTTTGCCTACTGGAAACAGGCGCGTTTAAAGTGGCATACTGCCCTGGGTACCGACCCTGCAAAGTACCGTTACCATGACCATGTTAAACTTGCACACTATGCAAATGCAGCAACGGATATAGAATTTGAATTCCCATTCGGATTTAAAGAAGTGGAAGGTATACACAGCCGTACGGATTTTGACCTGAGCCAGCACCAGGAATTCTCAGGTAAAAAAATGCAGTACTTTGACAATGACCTGAACGAAGAAGGAAAACCTTACGGGAACTATGTACCCTATGTCATCGAAACCTCTATAGGGCTTGACCGCATGTTCTTGCTCACAATGATCAATGCTTTTGAAGTACAGGACCTGAGTGACGGAGAAAAACAAGACAGCAGAACCTTGTTGCGTTTGCATCCGGCATTGGCACCTGTAAAAGTGGCTATTTTCCCACTGACCAAAAAAGATGGTCTTCCAGAAAAAGCAAAAGAAATCATGAACAGCCTAAAATATGATTTCAATTGTGCCTATGAGGAAAAAGACGCCATAGGTAAACGTTATCGCAGACAAGATGCCATTGGAACCCCATTCTGTTTAACCATTGATCATCAGACCCTGGAAGACGATACAGTCACCATCCGCCACCGTGATACCATGGAACAACAAAGAATTGACATTAAAGATTTACAGTCCCTTATTGAAAGTAAGGTTAGCTGGAGGAATTTACTACGGTAAATAAAAAATAAGAGCCGGCATTTTCGTAATGTCGGCCCTTATTTTATTATTATTCACCTAAATATCTTTGACATCCATCAATAGATAAAAAGATTTTATTCATTAGCCTGACTACCATAATCATGCCATTTCAAAAAGCGCATTTTAAAGAGTATAGTTAAGGTTTAAAGGAAAGAAATGTTCATTATACCGAACACCATGTACATAACTGAACGAAAAACCATTCTGGATCAGCTACATTTTTTATCCTTTTTATGAAAGGCCTTTATACAAAAAAATCCTTTGGTACGTTAATCTTATCATGAAATTTATACCTGCCTTTTTTTTGTTCTTATTGCCATTTTACCTATCCGGTCAAAGACCTGTATCCACTTCTGGTGGATGGTCAAAGGAAGAACTCAGACAAGCCAATACAGCCAAGGATGTTCCCTACTTAAGTGAAGAAGAAAAAAACATCATTTTCTACACCAATCTTGTCCGCATGGACGGAGAGCGTTTTTTCAACACTTACTTTCAGGATTTTGTGGGGGAATACAACAGCAGAATGCAGCAGTACAGCAATTACGAAGAATTGAAAGTCAACACAAAGGACAGCTATTACAAAAGTTTGCAGAAGGATCTAAAAAAAATCAAAAACCTGGGGCTTTTTTATCCCGATGAAACCCTGACCTATGTTTCGCTGCAACATGGTAAAGACATGAAACAACACCGCATTTCAGGCCATAATTCTTCTGATGGACGGACCATGTATGACAGGATCTCAAAGTACTATCCTAAAAAAGCGATGGCAGAAAACCTCGCCTTTGGTTTTTCCAGCGGACTGGAAAATGTTTGTATTTTATTACTGGACAAAGGTGTTCCAGATCTTGGGCACCGTAAAAATATACTCAACTCGACCTATGGATTGAACATCACAGGCGTCAGCATACAACCTCACCCTGTTTACAGGTATTCGGCAACTATAGATTTTGTTGCTATTCCGGATCTTAAAATCTAACTTCGCGCAAAACCAGTTATGCGTAAAGCGGTCTTAAAGTTTATAGATTTTTTTTATCCTCCATTTTCCCGGTGGCTGTCCCCCCATACCTTCAGGTACATCGTATCAGGTGCCACAACAGCCAGTTCCGGAATTGTTGTTTATTTTATTGCCTATAACCTCATTTTGCACCAGCAACATGTACAGGTTGGAGGATTGTTGGTTACAGCACCGATCGCTGCATTGGCCATAGAATCTGTTATTACCCTTTTTATTGGTTTTGTTTTAAACAAATATCTTGTTTTTACACATTCCAACTTAAAAGGAAGGATACAACTGTTTAGATACGCAACAGTTGTCGCGACTAATGTGCTCCTTAATTATGGTTTTTTAAAAATCCTGATCGAAGCCTTTGGGTTTTATCCTACAGTTGCAAAAATTATCACTACCGGAGTGCTCGCTATATGCAGTTATTTCCTTCAGAAATACTTTTCTTTCAGGGTTAAAAAAGAAACAGAAGATATCCTGGATTAAAAAATCAGTGCCTCTCTTTTGTAGAAAACCAAATTTTATTTTCCCTTTACAGGAAAGGTTTTACAGATTTATAGCAATTGTCCAGACACCCCTACTATATAATTGTTTAACTTTACTGTTCCGGGTCAAACCGGACTAAAGACATAAAATTAATGGCTGATTTTAATCATTTTAACAATCCACAGGTTGCCAAACTGCCCAGACATTTGAAGCAGTTTATCGTAGAACAGCATTATGAAAAATATACCCCTGTAGATCAGGCCGTTTGGCGCTACGTCATGCGTCAGAATTACAGCTACCTGAAACAGGTTGCTTACTATCCTTATATAAAAGGTTTACAGCGCGCCGGTTTAAGCATAGAACGTATTCCAGACCTGCAAACCATGAATGATAACCTTGGGAAACTGGGCTGGGGTGCAGTAACCGTAGACGGCTTTATCCCGCCAGCTGCATTTATGGAGTACCAGGCTTACCGCGTATTGGTCATTGCAGCTGATATCCGGCAGATTAATCATATAGAGTATACCCCTGCACCGGATATTATTCATGAATCTGCCGGTCATGCGCCCATTATAGCAGATGCAGATTACAACAGTTATCTGAGTTATATAGGTTCCATTGGTGCCAAGGCCATGTTTTCTTCAAAAGATTTTGAATTGTATGAGGCCATCCGTAACCTTTCTATACTAAAAGAAGCTGTAGATGCCAATGAAGCAGAGATTGAAAAAGCAGAACAACATCTGCGCCATACCGCAGATCATATGGGAGCCCCTTCAGAAATGGCACTCCTGGGCAGGTTGCATTGGTGGACAGTCGAATATGGCTTAATCGGCAGCCTGGAAGATCCAAAAATATATGGCGCTGGGTTGCTTTCATCCATAGGTGAGAGTGCCAGCTGCATGAAAGAAGATGTCAAAAAAATATGGTACAATATAGATACGGTCAAATATCAGTACGACATTACCAAACCGCAGCCGCAGCTTTTTGTTACGCCAACCTTTCAGAACTTAATTGATGTATTGGAACAGTTTGCCGACACTATGGCATTCAGACGTGGGGGTGCCGAAAGTATCGCGAAAGCCATTGAATGTAAAAACCCGGCAACTGCAGTATACAGTTCGGGTTTGCAGATAACCGGTGTGTTCAGTAGTATGATCCTTGATGGGCATTCAGAACTGGCCTTCCTGAAAACCTCCGGGGCCTCAGCACTTGCTTTCGCTGGTCAACAGCTGCATGGTCATGGTAAATCTTATCACAAAGACGGTTTTTCTTCCCCAGTAGGAAAAATAAAAGGGGTAGAAAAAGCCCTTGAGAATTGGAGCGAAGAAGAACTTCATAAAGCTGGTGTTCTTAAAGGAAACACCGTTGAGCTGGTTTTCGAAAGCGGCATTCAGGTCAATGGACAGCTTAAGGATATTTTACGTCATGAAGGCAAAAATATACTTCTTGTATTTGAAAATTGCAGGGTTAAGCAAGCCAATGGAGATGTTCTTTTCCAACCGGAATGGGGTACCTATGATATGGCTGTAGGAGAAAAGATCATTTCTGTTTTTAATGGTGCTGCGGACAAAGATGCATTTGAAGAATTGCTCCATATCAGTGAAAAACAAACGCATAAAATTATTCATGATGAACGCACACAGCAACTCCATCAACTTTATGCTAAAGTAAGAAGCATCAGGGAAAATGAAACTGGCCAGCAGGACCTTCCATTGATATTTAAACAGATCAGGGAAGAATATCCTACAGACTGGCTCTGTGCCCTTGAAATTCTTGAAATTGTTTACCACAAAAAATTAGATATCCGGTTTGAAACTGAGGTTCGCAGCTATCTGGAACATAAGGCAGAGAATGAATCGGAACACAAAAAACTGATCACCGACGGATTGCATGTTATTGAAAACCCGGTTACACAACTGATTACTGAAGAAGATTTATAAATGAATATTATCCTTACAGGGGCGAGCAGCGGCGTTGGATTTGAAGCCGCTCTGGAATTTAGCCTGAGAAAAGAACATAAAATTGTCTGCATTGCGCGCTCAGCCGATAAACTGAGAAAATTATTAGAAATTGCAAAAGGCATCACACCCGAATGTCAGCTTTTACCCGTAGAATTTGACATTGTCAATGATGATTATGCTGCCCTTATACCTTTCCTGAAAGAACGTTTAGGTCATGTTGACATTTTAATCAATAACGCCGGAGCCTTAATTAACAAAGCATTTAAAGATACCACTGCCCAGGATTTTGCAGATATGCTTCAAACAAATGTTCTTGGACATTTTAACATGATCCAGAATATCCTTCCCTTGATGCAAAACGGGGCGCATATTGTGAACATTGGCAGCATGGGTGGTTTCCAGGGAAGTGCTAAATTTTCCGGGCTATCCGCTTACTCCAGCAGCAAAGCTGCTTTACACACCCTCACAGAATGTCTTGCACAGGAACTTTCTGAAACCGGCATCAAAGTAAACTGCCTGGCCCTGGGTTCTGCCCAAACCGAGATGCTGGAACAGGCTTTTCCGGGATACCAATCACCGGTAATGGCTTTTGAGATGGGTAAATATATTGCGGACTTTGCCCTCACAGGTCATAAATTTTTTAATGGAAAAATCATTCCGGTAGCTGCAACAACGCCTTAAAAGGAAGTTTAAGGGTTCTAATCATCGAGTTATCAACATTATAACCTTGCCATTAATATTTTAATATCTTTGGCCTGTATGAAGAAAACCCTTACTCTTTTTTGTTTAGTGTTCTTTTTCGCCTTTCAAGGCAAATCCCAGACAGTTCTTCCTGGAAATTTTCAAAAAATGGTTCAAAAGCTTGTTCAGCAGCTCCCTCCACAGCAAACTGCTTTACAGCTGATTAATTTTGCGAAAGGTCTTATCGGAAAACCTTACCATTATGCTTCAAAGAACCCTAAAAGAGGCTTTGACTGTTCCGGATTCGTCAGTTATGTCTTTGAAAATTTCGGGTTCAGTGTACCCCGGTCTTCCAGGGAATTTCCGGATGCAGGTGTGCCGGTTTCCCTTCAGAATGCAAAGGTTGGTGATGTGCTGATTTTTACGGGAACCAATCCCAAACAACGCAGAATTGGTCATGTAGGCATTGTTTATTCTGTTGATGGTGATGAAATTAAATTCATCCATTCCACTTCGGGCAAGGCTCATGGCGTAACCGTAACTGAAATGGATGACTATTATAAAAGCCGTTTTATAAAAGCTGTCAGTATCCTTTAACCCTCCAATAAAACAATTTTAAGGGCATCTGCTACATTTCCACCCTGAAGCAGCAGTTTGGCCAGCTCATGCAATTCCCGCTGCCTGTTAATGGCATCTCCTATCGTGGCATCCAGGATTTCTTTAACAGATGCATGATTTCTGATCAGCTCTATTTCTTCTGCATCCGGCAAATGTTCCACATTCCCCAACATCCCAAGATCATTACCACTCAGGACAAAAGAGTTTCTAACCCCGGCAGGCAAGGCATTTACACCAATACCTAGGGTGGTCAGCGGTTTGGCTACTTTAAACAGGTTCTCGGAAGTGACCCGACAATACCAGTCTCCTCCCAGTCTGGCAACCAGATCTATTTTTGCCTGATCAATTTTCCCTTCTTCATCCAGAATTTCTTCTTTAATGTGGATTAGTTTCACTTCCGCAAGGATCAGGTTGCCCGCTCCCGGATTTTCTCCAAGGTGGATCACCTCTTTGACAATACATTCCATTTGAACAGGAGCTTCTGCGACCCTAGGTGGTCTGACCAGGTCAGATTTAAGCATGGTCAGGCCTGCCTTTTCAAATTCATTGATTCCCTTTGCGTATTCTGTACTGGACAGACTGGTTTGCTGTACAATATCATAATTCACAATATTAATCACACATTCCTTAACTTCAAGTACATTCTCCAGGGTATGTTTGGTCGTATTGTCCCGTACGCGTCTTGCCGGAGAAAAGATACACAGGGGCGGATTGGTACTAAACATATTAAAGAAACTGAAAGGACTCAGGTTAATTTGACCAGCTCCATCAATTGTTGTTGCAAAACAAATTGGCCGCGGCGCAATGGCATACTGCATATAATTCTGCAATTGGGCCGGGCTAAGATCTGAAGTTTTTATCGTCAGCATTACTTTTTCAGGGCAAGTATTGAAAAATCGGAATCTGTCTTTTTAATGGTATTGATTAAACGACCAAGGCCAGTAATTTCCATTTCCACCTCATCACCATCCTGCAGCCATTGCGGCTTAAACGCCGGGTTATTTAAAAGCCCAGTACCATTTAGTTCCAGAAAACAGCCTGTTCCTACCGTCCCTGAACCAATTACATCACCAGGCAAAATATCTGCACCATAAGCACAACGTTCTATGATCTCGGCAAAAGTCCAGTCCATATCTGCCATGTTACCCGCAGATACTTCAACACCGTTTACCGTACAGGTCATTTTGAGGTTGTAGGCATTGCCTGTATGCCCTGGTTTTGCATCGGTTTTGTAAAGCTCCAGTTCATCGGGCGTAACCAACCAAGGACCTATCACCGTAGAAAAATCTTTCCCCTTTGCCGGACCGAGATTGAGCAGCATTTCCTCCATTTGAAGTGTCCTGGCACTCATATCGTTCATCACCATATAACCAGCAATGTAGGAGTCTGCTTCAGCAGCAGTAATGTTTCTCCCCTTTTTACCAATGACCACGGCAACCTCCAATTCAAAATCCAGCTTCTGGAAATGGTCGGGCATACACTCAATTTCACCTGGACCTTGGATTGCATTATGATTGGTAAAATAGAAAATTGGATACTGATCAAATTCTGCAATCATATCCACCTTTCTGTTGCGGCGTGCAGCCGCCACGTGTTGCCTGAAAGCATAGCCATCTCTGCAGGATGTAGGATGTGGAACAGGAGCCAGCAATTCAAAGAAAACTTCTTCTTTCGGTGAAATTGCCCCAGCCTTAATCTGCGCATCAATATTTTTTGCACGTTCCATCAAAGCTTCTCCTCCTTGCAAAAAAGCATTCATTTCATCAGGTAATTGCTTATCACATGAATTGAGGTTATAAATATGTCCATTTACAAAAACACCCAGGTGTTCTCTGTCTTCTGTTTTATAGGATACTAATTTCATCTGTTGATATTTATTTTATTTTAATCAAATGGAACCTTTGATACTGATAGCCAAAGCTAGAAAATTTTAGTCCAATACTGGTTATAAAAAAAACTGGAAATATTTGATTTGTAAGGTTAAAGATAATTTCACTATCTTAGCATAGCAATTATGGCACACAGCAATCTAACCTATCAGAAACAAATTTCCAGTCAGATCCTGGCCGCTTTCCGGTATTCCATGCTGTCCAAGATCATCTTTGCCCAGTATTCTTTTCAATAACATTTCTTTTTAGACGTAACCCTTACGCTCTGATTTTGTAAAAACTTCCGTTTTTACGTTTTTAACTCATTTTCTTACGTAACCAAATACCTAACGATATGCCTATTTACCATACTTTAGGATCAATTCCCCAAAAACGTCATACCGTTTTCCGCAAACCTGATGGTGAGCTTTATGCCGAAGAATTGGTTTCTACCGAAGGATTTTCAAGCCTTTACTCCCTTGTTTATCATTGCCATCCTCCTACCATTGTAAAATCGTTGGGTGAGCCCTATTCTGTGGAGCCAAAAATCGCCAGGGAAAAACACCTTCGCCATACGAGCCTAATTGGCTTTAACATCAAACCCGAAGATGATTACCTAAAAAGCAGAAAGCCTGTTCTTGTGAACAGCGATCTTCACATTTCACTGGCAGCGCCCAAAAAGTCCATGACGGATTATTTTTATAAAAACAGCCAGGCCGATGAGGTCGTTTTCATACATCAGGGCAGCGGGACTCTTAAAACGGGTTTTGGAAAAATCAAATTTGAATATGGAGATTACCTGGTTATTCCCCGGGGAACCATTTATCAGATGGAATTTAATGATGAAAGCAACAGGCTTTTTATTGTGGAAAGTTTCAGTCCGATCCGGAGTCCTAAACGTTACCGCAATGAATACGGTCAGCTGATGGAGCATTCACCCTATTGCGAAAGGGACATTAAACGACCTGAAGACCTGGAAACCATAGATCAGTTTGGTGACTTTAAAGTGCTGATTAAAAAACAAGGCCTGATTTATCCTTACACTTACGGTACCCACCCTTTTGATTTTGTGGGCTGGGATGGCTTCCACTATCCCTGGGCCTTTTCCATTCACAATTTTGAACCCATTACCGGCCGTTTGCACCAGCCACCTCCCGTACATCAAACCTTTGAGGGCCATAATTTCGTAATCTGCTCTTTCGTTCCAAGAAAATATGACTACCATCCTTTATCCATTCCTGCCCCGTACAACCACAGTAATGTAGACAGTGACGAAGTGCTGTATTATGTTGACGGGGATTTTATGAGCCGGAAAAGTGTCGTTAAAGGTCAGATTACCCTGCATCCGGGTGGTATCCCTCATGGACCACATCCCGGCACGGTTGAAAAGTCTATTGGTAAAGAGAAAACCGAAGAACTTGCGGTTATGATTGACCCTTTCCGCCCTTTAATGCTTACGGAAGATGCAATAGCCATTGAAGATGAAAGTTACCATAAAAGCTGGCAAATCAATGTAGAGTAACGCTTTTAAAACATAAAAAACGAACAAAACTTATTAAAATAAAAAAACTCATGTCAACAGAAACATTCGCAGAAAAAATTTCCAAAGCACAGGATTTCCTGCCCATTAATGGTACGGATTATATTGAATTCTATGTAGGAAATGCAAAGCAAGCCGCGCATTATTACAAAACGGCTTTTGGTTTCCAGTCCCTGGCTTATGCAGGACCGGAAACCGGGGTAAGAGACCGGGCCTCCTATGTGTTACAACAAGGAAAAATCCGCCTTGTGCTGACCACTGCCTTAAAATCGGAAAGCCCTATTGCAGAACACGTTAAAAAGCATGGTGATGGTGTTAAAGTTCTGGCCCTGTGGGTAGATGATGCCTATAGTGCCTTCGAGGAAACAACCAAACGCGGAGCGAAAGCTTATATGGAACCTGTTACGCTGAATGACGAGCAGGGTGAGGTAAAAATGTCTGGTATTTATACCTATGGAGAGACCATCCATATGTTTGTAGAGCGCAAAAATTACAACGGTGCATTTTTACCGGGTTACCAACCCTGGAAAAGCGACTATAACCCTTCAGATGCGGGATTGCTATATATTGACCATTGCGTTGGTAATGTGGGCTGGAACCGGATGAATGAAACTGTTCAATGGTATGAAGAGGTAATGGGTTTTGTCAATATCCTTTCTTTTGATGATAAACAAATCAATACAGAATATTCGGCATTAATGAGCAAGGTGATGAGCAATGGAAACGGTTTTTCTAAATTTCCAATCAATGAGCCTGCAGAAGGAAAAAAGAAATCCCAAATTGAAGAATACCTGGAATTCTATGAAGGAGAGGGTGTCCAGCACATTGCCGTTGCAACTAAAGATATTCTAAAAACGGTTTCTGAATTAAAGGCCCGCGGCGTTGAATTTTTAAGTGCCCCTCCTGAGGCTTACTATAATATGATGCCCGATCGTGTGGGTGAAATAGATGAAGAAATTGAAAAACTAAAAGCTTTGGGTATTCTGGTGGATTGTGACGAAGAAGGCTATTTATTACAAATTTTCACCAAACCAGTAGAGGACAGGCCCACTTTATTTTTTGAAATTATACAAAGAAAAGGCGCCCAATCCTTTGGAGCAGGCAACTTCAAAGCGTTGTTTGAATCATTGGAAAGAGAACAGGAATTAAGAGGAAATCTTTAAGGTTTTCTTGAAAGACACTTATTCATAAGTACAAAAACTGGAAGGCCGGAGATTTTTTCTCCGGCTTTTTTAATTTCACACGAGCTTAAAACAAATTTCATAAAAAATACCTATTTTCGATCTTTAAAGGTGAAAAGCAGGTGAATGTTTAGGAACAAAATACACGAGGTTAAAAAGTTTATAGTGCATTTCAGAGCTGCATTTAAATTGTTCCAAAAAAACGACCCCTTGCGTCTGGCTGGAGCAACTGCGTTTTTTGCTAATTTTGCCTTACCCCCCATCCTGATCATTCTCATCCGTTTATTTGGCTTTTTTACAGACCGGAAGCAATTCGTTAACCGTCTTTTTGAGAGACTTTCCAGTCTTTTGGATGCCAGCAGTATCAAGCAGATCCGCCAAACTTTGAAAAATATACGCGCTATGGATCATAACTGGTATGCCACTCTGATGAGTTTTATCTTTTTCCTTTTTGTAGCCACTACCCTTTTTACAGTGATTAAAAATTCCATGGACCAAATCTGGTCTATAGGCATCAAGGACAAATCTTCTTTTTATTTTAAATTGAAGTTAAGAGGCAGGTCTATGATTATCATTTTGCTTGCAGGCCTGCTTTTCTTTGTTGGTTTACTTACAGACAGTATTCAGGCTTTTATTGGTGCCTATATCAGTACTGCTGCCCCAACATTTGGTAAAATATTTCTAATTATACTCAATCAGGTTTTGTTTGTCATCATAGTCACCATTTGGTTTACTGTACTGTTTCGTTTCCTTACCAATGGAAGGCCAACCTGGAGGGCCTCCATGCGCGGGGGCATCCTGACCGGAATTTTCTTCGCATTAGGCAGGTATATACTGCGCATTATGCTCCCTTTAAGTAACATCGGAAACATTTATGGGGCTTCAGGCTCTATTGTCCTGATTATGCTTTTTGTTTTTTACTCTTCTTTTATCTTTTATTTTGGTGCCTGTTTTGTGAAAATTTTAAGCGATGCCCGAAAAACCCCAATCAAACCAATTAAAGGGGCTTTTAACTATGAAATTAAAGAGGTCCTAAAAACATCCCCTGAAATGGGGTAAACAAATTCACAAGGCCTTAGCATCAGCAAACTTGTGAAATGCGCTCAAATCCTTGCATTTCAAATACAGCCAGACGTTCCATCAGATTGCAGTGTAGTGTTCCAAAGAAATTAATGATCCCCTGCTTATTCTTTCCCTCAATACATATACTTTCTTTAACAATATCCTGATTCTGTAAATTGCGATCTGACAAAATCATCTCCTCATCCTGAATCCTGATGTCTTCTGCATCAATGGAAAATTGTTTCAAAAGCTCAGAGAAGCTACTTCCTTTAAGCAATAGTTCTTTAATGTTCATGGCCTTTATGAATAAGTTAAGTTGGAAAATCTTAACGTCAATTTTAAAGCCAAAAAGAAAGGGTAAACATCTAAAGTTGTTTTAAAACCCCTTAATGTTTACCCTTTTATAAAAAATGTGGATAACTTTTATTTTAGAACAGCTTATAAGCCAGACCAAAAGTAAAGATGTTCAGTTTTGTATCCGGATAATTGTCCTTATTAATTTTTGAAAGGCCTTTCTCATACCTCAGGTCCACACCAATTCTGCCAATGTCCAGACCAGCACCAAACTGCCAGGCAAAATTCTGTCCTTTAAAATTACCTTTAAAGACATTTCCTGCTGCAGTACCAAAAGATTGTTTATCACCCAATATGAAAGAAACCACCGGACCAGTGTTTAATCTAAGGCCAACACCTGCTGCACCCAATTTTACACCTACCAGAACAGGTACATCAAGGCTGGTAAAATTAACTTTATTTTCATTACCACTATTGTCCTTTAAAACTGTATTTTTTCCACTTAAATACAATTCAGGTTGCAAATGGAGGCCTGCAGCACCAATACGGGCCCAGAAACCAGCATAATAACCAGCTTTATTATCACTGTTAAAAATATCACTGGTGTTAAATTTAGAAAGATTGGCCCCTCCTTTAATACCAAATTGAAAATTTGGAAGTATCTGGCTGAATGCAGCCCCGCTAAAACAGATCATTACAGCGGCTAAGAGTATTTTTTTCATCATGTTTTTTTAAGGTATCACTGATTAATTTATGTAAAACTAAGAATATTTTTAATTCAAAGTATATTCCGTAGTTTTATGTTTATTATCATTAACGATACAATTCGATAGTTTTATGTGTGTAGCTGATTTTTTTGGTAAATAAATTTAAATGGATTTTGCCTTCAACTCTTATTCGCTCATTCTAATCTATTGTGGTACCGTAACGCTTCTCGTTTCTTATTACATCTCCAGCCGGGATAAAGGGGCTGTTCGCTGGTTCGGACTGATGATGTGTGCGAATGCAATCTGGTCCTTGGGTTATGGTTTTGAACTGGCTAGTGATAATTTACCACAAATCAAGACCTTTTTAAACATTGAATATATAGGTATTTCTTACCTTCCTTTAATCTGGTTTCTATTCTGCCTTAAAATGTGCGGCAAAGAAAAGTGGTATAGAAGGCCTTTAAACCTTGCAGCCGTACTTATTATTCCGACCGTCACTGTGCTGTGCGTATGGACAAATGATTATCATCATTTTTACTATAAGAGCCTCAGTATGGATTATAGTGCAAAGTTTCCAATGGTAACTATTGTCCCCGGGGCAGGATACAGAATTTTTTTAACCTATTTTTATTTGCTGCTGGCAACAGGCAGTTATTTTTTACTGACAAAATTCCGCAAGGCAGATCCGGTTTATAAAAAGCAGAATTACAGTATTCTTGTTGCCGCTTTCATTCCATGGCTAGCCAACTTCGCTTATTTATTGGGTTTCAGACCCATGGGTAATCTGGACATTACTCCTTTTGCCTTTATCATTACCATATTTCTGATTTTTATTGGCATTTACCGCTTCCAGCTTTTTGATATTCTGCCAGTAGCAAGGGAAAAAGTACTGGAATTGATGCAGGATGCTTTTGTCATTTTGGACACCAAAGAAAGAATTATAGATTACAATTTGGCATTTAACAAATACATCCGCCCTTCAAAAAAAATTATTGGAAGGGAAATCAAAGACCTTTTTCCTGAGCAGCAGCAATTGCTTCACTATTTAAGCAGTAAAACCCCAGGTAAACTTGAGCTGAAAGTAGAGACGACTCAGGGTGCATTTGAACTTGAAGCCGACATCCGTTACCTTAGTGATGATCACCTGAACAAAGAAATCAGCATTATCAAATTTCAGGACCAGACCAACCTGAAGCAGGAATCCTTAAAAATCAGGGAGCAGGCCAATGAACTGCAAAAATTAAATCAGCTCAAGGATAAGATTTTTTCCATTATAGCCCATGACCTGAGGGCTCCGCTGGTTAATTTATCTGAAGTACTTAAAATGATTTCCGATGACAGTATTACTCCAGATGAGTTTAAACAAATTGCTCCAACCTTAAGCCGGGACATTATTTATACCACCGATCTGCTGGAAAACATGTTGCACTGGTCCAGAAGTCAGTTGAAAGGTCATGGCATCAGCCCGGAGTATTTCAATTTGCGAAACCTGATCCTCAATGAAATCAGCTACCATCTACCCGCTGCATCTATAAAAAAAATAGACATTGTCCACAATGTTTTTCCAAATGTAATTGTATTTGCAGATATGCTGATGATGCAGATCGTGGTGCGGAACATACTCAACAATGCCATCAAATTCAGCAATATACAGGGCGTTATTGACATTTCAGCAGTCTACCATAAATCAGGATTTATTTATCTTTACATCAAAGATAATGGCACTGGTATTCCATCTGATATTGCCGCTGAATTATTTAAAGGCGCCAATAATTCTACCCGTGGCACGATGAACGAAAAAGGGACCGGGTTGGGCCTGATGGTTTGTAAGGAGTTTATGCTCAAAAACCATGGAGATATTGTATTGGCGACCGAACTTGGAAAAGGTACTACCTTTAACATTATGATCCCTACTGCGCCCGAAAATGAAAAAGGCCTGTAAAGGCCCTTTTCATTAAATGTTAAGACTGTCCGTTCGCATTGTTAATGGCCTGTTTTTCTTTAAGCGCATCAACATTATTTTTATCACCGAAATTCTGGGTTTTCTCTGCAAAATACTCCAGTATTCCACCTATGGTATCCAAATTGTCTGCAACCCTTTGATGCATATCCGGAAGGTCTTTATCCAATCTCTTGTCTCCAAGATCAATATTGTCCACTTCTATTTTTCCTAGTTTCTGAATCAGGGCTTGCTGGGAATGCTGCAAATCTTCCAGTTCCCGCACGATCTTTTCCATCAATTCAAACTTCTTTAACGTATCCATATTTCAACTTTTAAGATTAAAATTCTGTTTTCTTATGATTTAATAACCTTTGATACCATGAATATGTTTGTTTTTGGCCCAATTTTCCTTTTCATTCTAAAAAAATTGCATTATTCAACAACAACTAATACCTTAGTTAAAGAATATTTCTATCAACTGAATTGATATCTATGAAGAGTGTAAAAAAACTGCTTACCGTTATACTGATGCTCCTGACTGTTAAAACCCTGCATGCACAAAGTAAAACAGGTCCTGACAAAAATAAACTGGTAGATTTTTATGAATCTCAGCATTACGCTGAGGCTGCAGAATATTTAAAAGGATTTTATACAGAAGGCAGTAATGATACCAAAGCAATAGCTCAGTTGGGTTATGTATATCTAATGGCGGGAAAGCTTCCAGAAGCAGAAAATTTCTATCTGAAATTATATGCTTTGCAACCCAAAAACCTTAGCCTGCTTTTCAACCTGGCCACACTGAATATCAGAAGAGGTAACGATCAAAAGGCAATAGACTATTACAAAGAGATCATTGCCATTGACAGCACCAATTTCAATGTTTACAAACAATTATCCAACCTGCTCAAAACCAGTCCACAATTTAGTGCCGGTAAAACTCTATTTGACAGACTCGTTTATCTAAAAAAAGCAAATGCACTGAACAACACGGATGCAGAAGTCGCCTTCGATCTCTCTGAAGCCTACCTTAAAATTAATTTCTATACTCAGGCCTATCAGGTTCTGGAACCAGCTCTAAAAGCAGATTCCAGCAATTTACAACTGTTAAAAATGAAAATGCCCGCCTGTCAGGCCTTAAAAAGGTTTCCTGAAGCAATAAACACGGGCCTAAAATTACTCGGTTATGGAGACAGTACAACCTTTGTTTTAAACAACCTGGCAAAATCTTACTATGCCAACACCGATTATAAAAATGCGCTAACCTATTATTCCAAAATAAAAGATAAGGGTTTCGACAATGAAGGCCTAATGTACAGCATAGCACTTTGTTACAGAGAACTTAAGGACTATAAAAACTCTGCGCTGTTTCTCAAAAAAGCAATCAAAGAAGCCATTTCACCAAAAACAGCTTCTTACTATGGTTTACTTGGAGACGCTTACGAAGAGCTCAACCAAAACGAAGAGGCCAATGCAGCCTATAAACACGGGCTACAATTTGAAAACAATGGCAGTTTATACTATAATATTGCCCTGGTTTATGAAACAAAACTTAACGATAAGAAAAATGCAATTGTTTATTACAACCTCTACCTGAAAAACTTCGCAGACATGGATAAGAACCCAAAACTGGCCGTTTTTATTAAGAATAAGATTGAGGAACTCAAAAGGTAGTTTGTCTGCTTGTTAAACGGGCAACATATTTTCCTATAATATCAAATTCCAGATTCACAGTATCCCCTACATGGACCTCCTGCAGGTTTGTGTGCTCAAAAGTATAGGGAATAATAAAAACAGAAAACTCATCCTCCGCAGAATTGACCACAGTTAAACTGATTCCGTTCACACAAATGGAGCCCTTTTCTACCGTCACATTGCCTGCGGCGCCATCGTATTTAAAACGATATTCCCAACTGCCGTCCAAAGCTTCTCTTTTCACACAAATCGCCGTCTGGTCGACATGCCCCTGCACAATATGGCCATCCAGTCTTCCATTCATCAGCATACAACGTTCAAGATTGATCTTATGACCTGCCTGTAAATTTCCGATATTGGATTTCTCCAATGTTTCCTGTATGGCTGTAACCCTATGTGTTCCTTCTCCCAATGCAACCACGGTCAAACATACACCATTATGGGCTACACTCTGGTCTATTTTCAGCTCCCTGCTCAAATCAGAAGCAATAGTAAAATGAACGTTTGTTCCTTCATTTATCCGCTCTTTAACCTCTGCAAGGGTTTCTATAATTCCTGTAAACATATTTTTTCAAAAACTAAACTCTATTCTTTCTCCAGTTGCTTCCAGCATCAGTTACCATTTTTTCTGCCGCTCCCTTTTTATCTTTAAGAACCGACAGCGCAGCAACAGCAGCAATAAAAGCCTCTTCTTCATGCTGGTCGTTCAGTACCTCGGCAGTAAAATACTTGTTCACAAAATGCGTATCAAACTGCCCGGAAACAAAACGGTCATGCAACATGACAAATTTACCAAAGCCAAGGGTGCTTTGTATTCCTGTAATGTCATATTCTTCAATCGCCCGGATCATTCTGGAAATTGCCTCCGTTCTATCCTTACCATATGTAATCAATTTAGCGATCATAGGATCATAATAAATCGGAATATCCATTCCCTCCTCAAATCCATCATCTACCCTTACGCCATTGCCTTTAGGTGTACGGTAAGTAATCAGTTTCCCGATATCAGGAAGAAAATTATTCTTCGGATCCTCTGCATACACCCTTAATTCTATTGCATGCCCTTTAATTTCAAGTTCTTCCTGCGTATAAGAAAGTGCTTCACCCCTGGCTATTTTAATCTGTTCTTTCACCAGATCCAAACCCGTAATCAATTCTGTAACAGGATGCTCCACCTGCAATCTTGTATTCATTTCCAGAAAAAAGAAATCAAGATTTTCATCCAGAATAAATTCAACGGTCCCTGCTCCGGTGTAATTCACCGAGCGCGCCACATCGACTGCACACTTTCCCATTTTATCCCGGATCTGGGGGCTTAGTATACTCGAAGGAGCCTCCTCAATTACTTTCTGATGCCTTCTCTGGATAGAGCATTCCCGTTCAAACAAGTGTACAATATGACCGTGGGTATCACCAAGAACCTGTATTTCAATATGTCTTGGAGAAGTCACATATCTTTCAATAAAAACGGAACCATCACCAAAAGCAGAAGTTGCTTCACTGACAGCGAGCTGCATTTGCTCCTCAAAATCAGCCGGGATTTCGACGATACGCATTCCCTTTCCCCCACCCCCTGCAGCAGCCTTGATCAATATCGGAAAACCCACTTCAATAGCTCTTAGTTTGGCCTCTTCAACATTGGTAATGGCCTCCTCAGTACCGGGGACCATAGGGATGTTATATTTTAAAGCGGCTGCTTTAGCGGACAATTTATTCCCCATCACCTCCATTGCTTCTGGCTCAGGACCTATCAATATAATACCTGCCGACTTGACCAGCCTTGCAAAGGCCGCGTTTTCCGATAAAAACCCATAACCCGGATGTATGGCATCAGCCCCTGTTTTTTTGCAGGCTTCAATAATTTTTTCTCCCAGTAAATAAGACTGATTAGAAGGAGCCGGACCAATACAGACCGCCTCATCAGCATAACGAACATGTAAAGCTTCCCGGTCTGCCTCCGAAAAAACGGCAACAGTTTTAATCCCCATTTCTTTTGCAGAACGCATAATCCGTAAAGCAATTTCGCCCCGGTTGGCTACTAAAATTTTATTCATCTGTTTATATTTATGGTTATTCTTTGTCAGAAAGATCCTTTAGGTTTAAAGCTTTATATTTAAAAGGATTTCCACTGCCTGGTCAATCTGAGCAGAAGAAACATCCAAATGAGTTACAAATCTAATCGTTTTCGGACCAGTAGTGTTACAGCCTATTCCATTTTTCTCTAACAACCTGACGATCTGCTGTGCATCAAAATCTTGTTGAACCGTAAATATAACGATATTGGTCTCTACGGGCATAACTGATTCTACATAACTCAACCTGCTCAGGGCGGTCCCCAGTTTTTTTGCATGCAGATGATCCTGGGCCAGTCTTTCTACATGGTGGTCAAGCGCATATATCCCGGCAGCCGCTAAAAATCCTGCCTGCCTCATTCCTCCGCCAAATACTTTTCTGATTTTTCTCGCCTGTTGAATCATACCCTTTGAACCCAACAAAACAGAACCTACCGGGGCACCAAGTCCTTTAGACAAACAAACCGAAATCCCATCGAAATAACGACCATAATCTGCTGCGCGCTCACCTGTTGACACCAATGCATTAAAAATCCGTGCCCCGTCCAAATGCAATTTTAACCCCTTTTGTTGGCACAAATCATAAATCGGCTCAATCTGCTCAAGACGATAGCAAGCCCCTCCTCCCTTATTTACTGTATTTTCAAGAACAACAAGGCTGGACTGAGGGTAGTGAATATTTTCTTCGTTGATTTCAGCGGCTATCATTTCAGCACTCACAATACCCCGGGGACCATTTAGCAACCGGACAGAGGCCAGAGAATGATAAGCTATACCCCCACCTTCATAACGGTAAACATGCGCCGTCTGGTCACAAATCACCTCGTCCATAGGTTTGGTAAAACACTTTATAGCAAGTTGATTGGTCATTGTTCCGGAAGGACAAAACAAGCCGGCCTCCATATCAAACATTTCTGCAAGCTTATGCTCCAGAGCAGAAACCGTTTCATCCTCCCCAAATACATCATCTCCAACTTTTGCCTTCATCATTGCTTCCAGCATGCCTTCTGTAGGCCTGGTTACTGTATCACTTCTAAAATCTATCATGACTTACCGTTATTTTGTTGCCTCTATTTCTTCAATAAAACCGAAGAAACATTTATTTTAAACCTTTTAAATTCACCAACTCAGAGATGAGTTGATTTTTTGTTCTAAATATGCTTTAAATTTTTTGATGCATCAACAGAAACCTTCAGTTCGTACGTTCTTTTTCATTTCCTTTTTTTCTTTTTTTCAAACATGTCTTTTTTTTAAAAAAACAGGATATAATTTCAATGACTCCCTGAAGTTTTAATCTCAATTAAAAGCTTTCTCTTAACAAAAAGCAGCACTTGCTTTGATATTTTTACACACCTTGAACCAAAAAACTAAATCAACACCTTAACCACTATATAACAGCACATTATAAATAAAAAAAACATCAAAAACCAGTCGTCATTCAGGTCAAAAAAACAGAAATGATTTCTAAAAATTTGGAATTCAAAATAACAAATGTAATTTAGGCTTAGTGTTTTTTTAACAATATCTTAATTTTGAACTTTTAGACTGTTGGAAACCTTCTTTTTTAGCCTGTAAAATCAGGGTAAAAAAAGCAATTCAGTAGATTAAAATTTCATAATGGGAAGAGCAACCATAAAAAATTATAAATTAAATAATGAGTCGTCAGAAGGTCTCATTAAAGTTAAAAATTGTAGTCAATGAAAAAAAATCAAGCAAAAGTGTTAGGAAGTTTTACTTTTATCACCAAAAATTTAAGTTAAGATGATAGTTATTGCAGATGGTGGTTCAACTAAAACCAATTGGTGTTTAATAAATGAAGCGGGCAGAAAAATTCATTTTAACACAGAGGGCTATAATCCTTATTTTTCCAGTACAGACTACATAGTAGATTCTTTAAGAAAAACTCTTCCAGATCATATAGAAGCTGAAAAGCTAACTGAAGTTTATTATTATGGTGCAGGCTGCTCCACAGATGCCAATAAAAAAATTGTAGCAGATGCCATGCAGCAAATTTTCCCCAATGCAGAAATCAATATAGGTCATGACCTGCTTGCTTCCTGCAGGGCATTACTTGGTGATGAAGAAGGATTCGCTGCTATTCTTGGCACAGGAACCAACACCTGCTTATATGATGGTTCTGAAATTTCCCTGAATATTGATTCCTTAGGTTATTTCCTTGGAGATGAGGGCAGCGGATGTTTTATTGGAAAACGCATCCTGAGTGACTACATGAAAGGTTATATGCCTAAAGGCCTCAGAGAAAGTTTTTACGATAACTTTGCATTAACGAACGAAGATATATTTGACCACATTTACAACAAACCACTTCCAAATCGCTTTTGTGCCGGTTTTAGTAAATTTTTATACGATTACAAAGACAATTACGAGGATTATACTTTCGCCACGATAGAATATGCTTTTACCGCATTTTTTGAAAACCTGGTCATCCATTATCCGAATTACAAATCTTATAAACTGAATTGTGTAGGTTCTGTTGGGTACAGTTTCAGGGACATCTTAAGTATTGTTGCAGACAGATACGAAATGGGCGTGGGTAAAATTATCCGTTCTCCTATAGATGACCTTGTGGACTACCACTTGAAAAAGAATGCAGCCAAAGCATAAAAAAATCCCCGGTCTGAACATCAGCCGGGGATTTTTCTTTTATCTCTACTAAGATATTTAAAAAGATATTTCCTTTCCAAATAATTTGGCATACTTCCTTCTGTCAAACTTATAAAGTGTAGCAGCTCGGAAAGAAACGCCTTTTTGTTTCTCATCCAACTCCTTTAACACGCCAAAACTGAGCATTTTTTTTCTAAAATTTCTCTTATCCAGCTTTTTACCCATAATCAGCTCATATACATTTTGTAACTGGGTTAAAGTAAATTTTTCTGGCAAAAGCTCAAAAGCAATCGGCTGGTGTTTTATTCGCCGTTTAATCTTCTCGAGCCCTTTTTCAAAAATCATCTGGTGGTCAAAGGCCAGCTTTGGTAAATCACTAATGTTTTTCCAGAAAGCTTTTTTGGCATAACTGGTAATTGGTTTTAAAGCCTTATCACCGCCCAGACGCAGCAGCGCATAATAAGCAATACTGATTACCCTGCCCTGCGGGTGCCGGTCTACATTTCCAAAAGTATAAAACTGCTCCATAAAGATATCCCCAAGTCCGGTCAGTTCTTTGAGAATCCTTAGCGCACTCTGGTCCAGGCTTTCATCTACCCTAACCAGATTTCCAGGTAAAGCACACCAGTCCTTAAATGGTTCTTCATTTCTTTCGATCAGCAGAACTTTTAACTCTCCCTCATCAAATCCGAATACAACACAATCAATAGAGAAGGTTGAATTAAACTGTGGTAAAACTTCTTTCAAACCATTAAATTTTTAAATACTAGAGCAAATAAATGTACTTGACGCAATATTACATAAAAAAAATAAAAATAAATTACTTAGTGTAGTAAATACACACTATATTCGTACTATAATTAATATGAAACCAAATATAAAAAATATCGCAGTACTAACTTCCGGCGGAGACGCTCCGGGAATGAATGCTTGTATCAGGGCTGTTGTTCGGACCGGCATATACAATGGTATTAATATGTTTGGTGTTTTGCAAGGATATCAGGGATTAATAAATAATAATATTATTCCAATGGATGCCCGTTCTGTAAGCAACATCATTCATCTGGGGGGTACAATTTTAAAGACAGCCCGTTGTTTAGAATTTAAGACAGATGAAGGTATGGAAATTGCCTACCAGAACCTGAAAGCCAGAGATATTGATGGATTAATTGTTATTGGAGGTGATGGTACCTTTACAGGGGCCCGTAACTTTTCCAATAAATATAACATTAGGGTAATGGGTATCCCCGGAACGATAGACAATGATCTTTATGGTTCGGATTTCACCCTTGGTTATGACACTGCCATCAACACCGTTATTGAAGCCATTGATAAAATCAGAGATACAGCCGATTCGCATGACAGGTTGTTTTTTATAGAAGTCATGGGCCGGGATTCGGGCTGCATTGCACTAAGAAGTGCGGTCGCAAGTGGAGCAGAAGCTGTTCTGTTGCCAGAGCGCCATACAAGCATTGATGAGCTTGTTTCCCAGCTCGCTTCCGGAGCAAGCACTAAAAAATCATCCAGTATCGTTATTGTTTCTGAAGGCCATAAAGCTGGTGGAGCATATGACATTGCAAAGCAGGTAAAAGAGCAGTTTAATCATTACGATACCAAAGTGACCATACTAGGACATTTACAAAGGGGTGGAAGCCCAAGCAGTTTTGACAGGATTTTGGGTAGCCGGTTGGGTTTTGCTGCTGTAAATGAAATGTTGCAAGGCACCAGTAAAGCCATGGTTGGCCTGCGAGGTAATGAAATAAAAACAACAGGAATAGATGAAGCCTTATCCAGACATTCTTTTAAGCTGGAAAATGATCTTCTGGAAATGACAAAAGTTTTATCCATATAATTAAAAATGATAGCGGTTGTATACAGCGGTTCTAAAACTGCATTCTGGAAAATAGCAAAGGACGGAAAAACCGTCGCTGAATGCAGTATGCCTGGCTTTAACCCCTGCTTTGTAGATCAAAAAGCACTGCTTCAAATGCTGAATAAAAAATCGGCTTTGATCAATTATGCAGAAAGCATAAAAAAAATGTATGTCTTTGCAGCAGGAGCCAATTCCGAGCAAAGAAAAAATGAACTGACTGAAACGCTGTCTCTGTTTTTTAAAAAGAGTAAAATTTTTGTAAAGGATGACCTTTACGGTGCTGCAGTTTCTGCTTGTTACACCAACCATGGGGTGATCGGTATTCTGGGCAGTGGCGCTAATTGTGCTTATTTTGATGGAAAAAACCTGGAAGAAAACAATTTTGGCCTTGGTTTTATCCTCGGAGACGAGGGGTCATCCAATTATCTTGGAAAGATCCTGTTGAAAAATTTTCTGACAGAAAGCCTTCCACTCGATTTGAGAAATCAATTTGAACTGAAGTATGGCCTGGACAGACCACTTATTCTTGAACGTATTTATAAAAAACCATTGGCACAGCAATTTTTGAGCTCCTTCTTTGATTTTTTTATAGAAAACAGATCTCATCTTTTTATACAAAAATGCATTGATGAGGCGTTTGAGAGTTATGTGACAATTTATCTGTTACCTATTGTAAAGTTACACCCTGACCAGGAAATTCATTTCGTAGGCATTGTTGCCGGACATTTTCAGGACAGGTTAAGGGCAATCACCAGTAAATACGGTGTGGAGATCACAACGATTACTAAAGAACCAATATATAATTTACTTAACTACTATTCAAATTAAATAATATGAGCAAAATTGGAATAAACGGCTTTGGCCGAATTGGCAGACTGGTCTTTAGGGCTGCACTTAAAAGAGGATTAGATATTGTTGCCATCAATGACCTTGTTGAGCCAGACTATATGGCTTATATGTTAAAATATGACTCTACTCACGGACGTTTTGACGGAACCGTAGTGGTAGAAAACGGACATTTGGTTGTAAACGGAAAAACCATTCGCATTACAGCAGAAAAAGATCCGGCAAATTTAAAATGGAACGAAGTTGGCGTGGAAGTTGTTATAGAATCCACTGGTTTATTTTTGACTCAGGCGGATGCTGAGAAACATTTACAGGCCGGCGCTAAAAAAGTTGTCTTCTCTGCCCCAGCTAAGGACGATTCTATTCCTACTTATGTAATGGGAGTAAATCATCACAAATTAACAGCAGACCAGACCATCGTTTCCAATGCGTCTTGTACAACAAACTGCCTGGCTCCTATTGCAAAGGTTTTGCATGATAAATTTGGAATTATTGAAGGTTTAATGAGTACTGTACATGCGGTTACAGCAACTCAAAAAACTGTGGACGGACCTTCAGCAAAAGACTGGAGAGGTGGACGTGGGGGTTTTTCCAACATTATCCCTTCTTCTACAGGTGCAGCAAAAGCGGTGACTAAAGTAATTCCGGAGTTAAAAGGCAAATTGACAGGAATGTCTTTCCGTGTACCGGTAGCAGATGTTTCTGTCGTTGATTTAACTGTTCGCTTAGAGAAAGCGGCAACTTATGAAGAGATTAAAAAAGCCATGAAAGAAGCCTCAGAAGGCGAATTGAAAGGTGTATTAGGATATACGGAAGATCAGGTTGTATCTTCTGACTTTATCGGAGACGATCATGCATCTATTTTTGATGCGGATGCGGGTATTTCATTAAATGATCACTTCGTAAAAGTAGTTTCCTGGTATGATAACGAATGGGGCTATTCATCAGCATTAGCAAAATTCGTAGAGTACTATGGAAATTTAAAGTAAAACCCGTTCATACAGGTTTATATTTGGTTAGAAAAGGGATGTGTCTGGATGGAACATCCCTTTCTTTATTTTTAAGACCGATCAAACACTTAGCAAGAGCTATCCAGCCAGGATTTTCACCTTTTCCGCATCAAATTCCTCTTTGGACAGGATGCCGGCGTCCATCAGCTCTTTTAAATCCATTAAGGCTTGTTTTTTAGCGCCCATATCCATTGAAGTGGTATTTTGCACCTTAACCTCTTCCCTTGTCACTACCGGTTTTACTGTGGTCCCGGCAGGACCAGATCCGATCAGCAACGCCGTAATCTCATTAAAACCTTTAATATTGGAATAATCTATGGCCTTTTGCTCTTTGACATTCACGATCGTGGTGTCTGCCCCCGCTTCAAGTAAAGCTTTCAGCACATCCTTTTTACCATTGGCAGCGGCATAGTGTAATGGCGTATTGCCCGATTCATCCTGGATATCGATATCTGCCCCTTTTTCTAAAAGTAAACGAAGCATACTCAAGTGCCCGTTTTTAACAGCGACATGCAATAAACTTTCTCCGCCCGCTGTATGCCGACCGCCCAGACTGTATTCACTATCCATAGAAAGGCCGGTTGCCGTTTCCACCCAGTCCAAATAAGAACCCATGGCATCGGTCTCCCCTGAAGAAGGTTTGCTGTAATTGACATCCAGTCCGTTTTCCAGGAATAAGCTGACCATTTCCTTCTGGTTATTTGCGCAGGCATACCAGATGGCGGAAACGCCATTCTTTGCAGAAGCAAAGACATCAGCCCCCAGGTCAATAAGCAATTTTGTAATGGCCCTGTTGGTATCATAACAGGCCAGTAACAAAGCGGTTTCTCCGGCATGATTGCTATGGTTCAGATCGGCCCCATTTTCCAGGAGCAATTCAACCATAGGCATATTCTTGGAGCGAACAGCGCACAACAAGGGGCTTTCGCCCTGTTTATTTGTGGAATTGACATTTGCACCATGCTGCAGCAATAGCTGTACAACATCCTTGTTCCTGCAGGCCGCAGCTAAAAGCAGTGCTGTCTCTGCTGAATTATTTTCCAGGTCTACCTCAGCTCCCTTTTTTAACAATTCTTCTAAAATTTCCTTTTGACCAGTCTGTGCGGTGAGGTGCAGTAAACCATTCCCTTGTTTGTCGTTAATCCGGATACTTGCACCTTGCTCCAGCAAAAAGAGCGCGGTTTGTTTTTGTTTCTGCAGACAGGCAAAAAAGAGCGGTGTTTCTCCCTGATGATCTTCATGGTTCAGCTCAGCCCCTTGCGCAGCCAGCATTTTCACAATATCCAGATAACCACGGTGTGCGGCATAGTGTAATGCCGTTCTTCCGCGCTCGTCGGTATATCCAAAATCGACCTCTTTACTGGCCATTAAAATTTCCGCTATTTTCCGGTTGCCGTTTTCACAGGCGATGATAAATGACATGGACATATTATTGCTGCATTAAAAGTTCTACAGTTTTAGATTTTAGATTATCATCAGAAGCCAGATTTAAAGCCGACTGGTCTTTATCATTTTGCAGGTTCGCATCAGCACCCTGTTCCAGCAGGAATTTCGCCTTGCGGTACAATTCCTTTGCAGCTTCTTTATCATAGTTTACCTGAACTGCACAAACCTTATGCAACACGGTATTGCCCTGATCGTCCTGTCTGTTGATTTCCACATTGCCCTTTTCAACCACCGTTTTTAAAACATCAAGAGATTTTTCAGCGGCCCAGTCCAAAACAGACTTTGCTTTACCATAATGATGTGCCGTTTGATAAGGGTCTCCTCCATCTTCCAGTAACCTGGCCAGCAACTTCAATTCCGTTTCTCCGGCCCTGTTGAGCATCCGCATATACGCTGGCAACAAGGCCTCTCCTTCAGCGCTAGTTGCCTCAAAATCCACTGAACTATACCTGGCTAGTTTTTCGTAAAGTTCCAGGTTAAACTGATGCACCACGGCAGCATAAAAAGGTGATTTCCCTGCCCTGTCTGAGGCATTTGGATCTGCGCCATTTTCCAGCAGAAAATCAACATAAGGTTTTTTATTCCTGTCTATAGCCATTTGCAATGGAGTTGTACCCACAATATTCCCCTGATTTACTTCCAGCCCCTGATCAACCAGATATTTCAGGTACTCCAGACCTTTATCTATGTTTCTCAGGCTAAGGGAATGGTTGTTCACAACCTGATACAGGTAATTTTCCTCTGCATTGTTTTTGTAATCCAGGCTGCAACCAGCCTGTACCAAACATTTTATAAAACGAAGATCCGTGCCATGTTCAAGGGCAACGCCAAGCAAAGTTTGGTCTTGTACTTCACTGCTGAGGCTTTGGAGTTTGCCTGTAAATTGTTCCAGAAAAGAAAGGGAATCTTCATCAGCAGCAAGATATTTAAATAAGCTTTCAAAAATACTACCTCTAAAAGAATCGTATTCATATATGTCCCTTTCAATAAAACCGTTTTCCATTAAAAGTAAAATAAGCTCGAAGGTTTTACTGCGCACAAGACTGTCCAACACAGCTGTTCTTTCGTAATCCGATAAATTTTCCGGCAATTGATGACCACTGTTCAACAGCTCCCTGGCCTGCTCGAAATGGCCCTGTTTAAGGGCCTGTATTAAGGAAATTTCCTGCTCCATAGTTGTTTAAGATGAACGGATATCTTTTCAAAAATCCTGCCATCCTAACTCATCAGGGCATAGAAATTGGCTTTACCCCTCCAAAAGCGGCAAAACAACCGTTCTTATGTAAAACTTCTGTTTCTGTAAAACCAACCCTTTTCATCAGCTCTAACTGAAAGTTAATGGAACGGGGCGTGTCTTCTTTTTCAATATAATCAAAAACTTTTTGCTGATAATCCGCACCACCCAGTTCAATCAGGTATGCCGCATATCTTTTGTTAAACAAAGTATTCAAAGCTGCTGAATCATGAACAATCAGATCGGATATCCAAAAACTCCCTCCTGGTTTAAGCGCAAGAAATATCTTTCTAAAAACAGTTTCCCAATCGGCATCAAGCCTTAAATGATGCAGTACCGCCGCAGCCAAAACCACATCGAATTGTTGCTGCGGCAAACTTGTCTCCAGAATATCTCCCTGGACAATTTCCACCCGACCACTGGTTTGGCACCCCACCCTTGAACGGGCCCGTTCCAGCATCGGCAAACTTAAATCAATCAGGGTACAATCCAGATCGGGTATCTTTCCAAGCATGGTCAACGTATAATTCCCTGCCCCGCAACCAATATCCAATATGGCCTTTGCTTTCGGATTTAGTGAAAAAGCCGCAGCAGTAGTCAATTCCATGGTCAGTGGTGCGTCCATTGTCGTTTGTTGTCCGGTTTCCAGATTGGAGAAACGTTCCACGTCCTGGTCAAAACGGGCTCTGATCTCTGCCTGGCTAGATTTTTTCAATTCATCTGGTTTCATTTCTTTTCTTTTGATATTTCAAAACTATCCTTATTATTGATATTTTAAAAATATCAATTTTAGCAATTTACTATACCAAATAAGTATCAATGGAACTCCGGCATTTGCTTTACTTCAAAATGGTTGCAGAAGAACTTCATTTCAGAAATGCAGCCCGGAAACTTTTTATTTCCCAGCCCCCGCTCAGCAGGCAAATCCGGGAACTCGAAGAAGAACTCGGTACGCCCCTTTTTGACCGGAGTGGTAAGCGGGTTATACTTACTCCCGCAGGTCAATATTTTAAAAAAGAAACAGAAGAAATTCTGACCCGGCTGGAAGAAAGCAGGAACAGGATAAAACAAATACCTAAAAACCTTTGCGGTGAATTCAAGATTGGTTATATCAGTTCAACATATCACCCTGTCCTGATGAATACATTAAAAGAAATGCGCAATGTCTTCCCTTTTCTAAGTATAAAGCTTTACGAAGTATCCAGTCAACAACAAATAAAAGCCCTGGAAGAAGGCAAACTTGATATTGGCATTATACGCGCACCGGTTGCCTCTGTTAAACTAAAAATCGACACCCTCTATGAAGACCCCTTTCTGGTGGTTTTACCAGAAGGAAAGCAAGAGTTCAGGGACCTTGCAGCGCTTGGAAATTATCTGTCTTCCAAAGCTTTTATTTTTTTTAATAAGGATTATGCACCGCTTTATCATCAGAAGCTCCTGGAAATCTGTTCCAGGCTTGGCTTTCAGCCTGAAATTTCACATGAAGCCAATACCGTCCATTCTATCCTTCGCCTGGTGGAAAGCGGGGCAGGCATTTCTATTTTGCCCCGTTCCATTAAAGAACATTACCCCTATCTGAAGCTTAGTTATTTTGAACTCAAATCACTTCCCATCCGCACAGAAGTAGTGCTCGCTTATGGAAACACCCGTCAAGATCAGGCACTTGACTGGTTTGTCCGGGAATACAACAGTCACTTTACAAAAAAACAGGGTTAAAACCCTGTTTAAATTCCATTGGATAAGGTCAGTATTTGTGGAAGGCCATCTGTAACCAATATGGTATGTTCGTGCTGGGCCACAAAGCCTCCCTTATCCCCTTTTAATGTCCAGCCATCCTCCTGCTCTACAGCATAAGTGGAGCGGGTGGCAATAAACGTTTCAATGGCAACAGTAGAATTTTTTCTGAAACGCTCCTGATTGTATTTATCGTAACAGTTTAAAATGCTCTCCGGAGCTTCATGAAGACTTCTGCCTACGCCATGGCCCGCCAGGTTTCTGATCACTGTAAAACCCCGCTTTTTCGCTTCGGTTTCCATCAATTTACCAATATCTGCAATTCTCACTCCGCCACGGATCTGCTGAATTGCTTTATCCAGAATCGCTTTAGAAGCATCTACTAAAGCTTGATGCTGATTAACGTCTTCCCCAAGAACAAAAGAACCACCATTATCAGCCCAAAAGCCATTCAGCTCTGCAGAAACATCTATATTAATCAGGTCGCCGTTCCTTAAGATCTTCTCTTGAGAAGGAATACCATGGGCGACTTCATTATTAATACTAATACAGGTACAACCTGGAAATTCGTAAGTCAGCTTTGGGGCCGATCTTGCTCCGTAACTGGCCAAGATTTCTGCTCCAAAATCATCAAGCGCTTTTGTTGAAATTCCGGGTTTCGCGAATTCACGCATCCTGCGAAGCGTGCTGGCGACGGCCTCACTAACCTGTTGCATTCCTAAAAGCTCTTCCTGTGATGTTATTGACATAATTTAATCTTTAAATGTGCACACAAAGATACTAAACATTGAATCAATTCAATTCGCCTCAGGCCACCTCGTTTTTTTCCGGAGCAACCTGTCCAACCTTAACCACTTCAAACTTTTTCACACCATTTGGCATTTCCCAGTCCACCAGGGCACCACTTGTATAACCGAGTAGAGCAATCCCGATCGGAGCCAGCACAGAAAGTTTATTTAATTTCATATTGGCCTGTTCGGGAGCCACCAGATGAAAAGTAAACTCTTGTTTGCTTTCCACATCCCTTATGGTGACCAATGCATCTATAACAATGGCATCCTCAGGAAGGTCTTGCTTTGAGACAACCTTCGCTGTTTTTAATTCATTATGCAGTTTGTTCTTGTTAAAATCTGACAATCTGCTGCTCAGTTTTAAATGATTTAATAACAAATCATACTCTTTTTTGGTAATCACCAATTGTTCTGTTTTCATAAAAATGTATTTAATTATTAAGACGACTCCGCTCTACTTTTTTTCCTGTATGGAATCAAAAACCTGCTGTAGTTGATGTTAAATTCTTTTAGATTCCGAAAGTAAAGCCAAGCTGGAAACGGATCAAAATTTTTGATTTTAAACCATTCCTTAAACCTTATTCTGAATTTCAAGTATTTGCCCCAAACCTGAAGCGATACCGGTTGGGGCTTAGATTAGAAAGTCCTTGCTGTTTGTACGGGATGAAAACCCGAAAGAAGTATGGAAACAATTAATTTTATGATAAGAAGCGCCCATGCTCTGCAACCTGCTCGCAAAACACAATAACCCTTTTACATAAAATCTTCTTGAATTTTCCATGATCATTATTTACCTGCTGTCTGAACAGCCGGCTTAGAGGTAAAGGTAGAAGAAAATTTACAGAATCACAAGTTAAAAGCCTTTCTGCTTTTACATCCGGACTAAAATTTATTGAAGATCTCGTTCACCTCAATTTCTCCCGATGTATAAAACTTCAGCTTCTTGTTTGCTGCATATACATATACAGAAGGGTATTTAGAGGGCTTAAACAATGGAATAAATATGTGGTCTTTATCCTGTAGCAGGGTAACATTCTTTAGACCGGTTAATGCTTTACCATAGTGCTCCATAAAGTAATCTATCGTCCTGAATTCATCCAGGGATACCAGATAAACGTTCACCTTAGACAATTCTTTTACTTTTTTAGACAAGGCAGAGACCACTTTTTGACAATGCGGACAGGTGGCATCAAAAAACACGATCAGTGAACCCTTTCCTCCAGGGACCTGTTGTTTGGTAAAACCAGCACCACCAGCCGTATAAAATTTAAAATCCGGCATGGAAGGCGAAACATCCTGTGCCTTTGCACTGTATACAAACAAAAGGAAAACAACTGCAGAAATTAAGTTTTTCATAAAGTACGCATTGAAATTACAGCAGTAAA
Source organism: Pedobacter nutrimenti (assembly GCF_003208655.1). GTDB lineage: Bacteria > Bacteroidota > Bacteroidia > Sphingobacteriales > Sphingobacteriaceae > Pedobacter > Pedobacter nutrimenti. The sequence continues at coordinate 111,372 of NZ_QKLU01000004.1, forward strand.
TATCGGATTCTAAAACCGATTATCAAACCCCTTCACCTAAGGATCATTTTTAAAACCTATTTGAACTGCAATTGTTTATTAAATAAAAATAATATTCTTATATAATTCAAATACACAAAACATTACCCAAGCACAAACAAAACAAATGGAGTTAGGTCTCCGACACTTAAATGATTAAATTATGAAAAAATTACTTTTCGCATTTACAGCATTTCTAATGCTGGGCTGCAGCGCAGTGATGGCGCAGGACACAACCATGAAAAGCAAAATGCACCACCAGAAAATGAACAAAATGCATGACCACATTATGATGAAGGACGGAAAAATGTGGGTTATGAAAGATGGTAAACATTCCGAAATGACCGAAACTATGACCCTTAAAAATGGCACGATGGTCATGACTGATGGTACAGTTAAAACTGCGGACGGAAAAACCACCATGATGAAAAATGGCAGCAGCATCAATATGCAGGGCAAAATGATGACCAAGAAAATGAAAATGATGAAAAGAACCATGAAAAAAGACAGTACGATGGTACATTAAACCTGATCACCTAAAAGATCCATCACCGGGTCTTTTAGGTTTTCATCTCTAACCGGAACTGCAATAATTCATGCTGAGCAATCAAAAAGGCTTGCTCAATAGTTATAAAGAATCCTGATCTTTGAATATTGTTAAACCCGAATTGACTTTATGCCAGGATACAGTTTTCTAAAGATCCTCAACCGATACCGATATTTCAGGCTTTTTGCCATTCTTCTGGTCTTTATAGTACTGTACCTGCTTAACTTTCTGATCAATCCTTTCAGTGCCTACTGGAAAGATTACTTTGACAAAGACATTTGGGTGAACGCCACAGACTGGATGGCTACATTGGTTTTTTGTGCCCTGATCTGTGAGGCGAGTGTATTTGCAGCCAGGATCCTGGACAAAAGGCTGCCCTGGACTGAATCCCCTTTTAAACGCTTCGCCCTGCAAATCACCGTTCAGATCCTGATGGTGGTGATTATTATATATGGCATATTCAGCATTTGTTCCATTTTTTTTACCGACAACAAAACGCTCTCCCTGGAAGAACAGCTGGACATCTGGCAGTTCATTTATGTTTGTATATTGGTTTCTATTCTCATTAGTGCCACTCATACCGGAAACTTTTTACTGGTCAAATGGAAAAACTCCATGCTGGAGGCCTCTGCCCTGAAGTTGAAAACAGCTGAACTTAAAGAAATTGCCATGCAGGCAGAACTTCAATCGTTGAAATTGCAGCTGGATCCCCACTTTATGTTCAATAATTTCAGTACCCTTTCAGAACTGATTTCCGAAGATCAGGGCAAAGCCAGTCTTTTTTTGGAAAACCTGTCCAGGGTATACCGGTATATGATTGTCAACCTTCATAAAAACATCATCTCTCTTGAAGAAGAACTGAAATTCGTTCAATCCTATATTTATCTCATTAAAATCAGGCACGGGGAGAACCTCCATATCCAGATTGATATTCCTGCTTCCGGTTATGAGAAAGGCATCCCTCCTATTACCCTGCAACTCCTGATTGAAAATGCGATTAAACACAACATGGCCACCAGGAAAAGTCCTTTAAGGATTCATATCTATATGGAAGAAGAAGAACATCTGATCATCAGAAATAACCTGCAAAAAATTTCTTATATTCTCCCGACCACACAGCTGGGTTTAAAAAACATAGAAAGCAGATACAAGATCCTGTCTAAAAAAATTCCGTTGATCCAGAAAGACGAAACAGACTTCACTGTCTATTTACCCCTTTTATCCATAGTATAAAACAGGCGCCATGAACATACTGATCATTGAAGATGAAAAACCAAATGCCAACCGCCTGGTCAAGCTGCTTGCAGAACTCAGACCTGAAGCCCGGATCACTGCCATCATTGACACTGTTCAGGAGAGCATCACTTACCTTAGTACAAAACCGTCCCTGGATATTATTATGATGGACATCAGACTGGCCGACGGGATCTCCTTTGAAATATTTACAAAAACCAATGTTAACTGTCCTGTTATTTTTACCACAGCTTATGACGAATATGCACTTCGCGCATTTAAAGTCAACAGCCTCGATTATCTCCTTAAACCAATAGAGCAGCAGGAACTTGGTGAAGCACTCGAAAAATTTGACCGCACAAGGCTCAACAGCAACCCCAGTCAGGCAGTAAATGACCTGATGGAATTCATGAAATCCCAAACCACCACCTACAGAACCAGATTTCTATTGCCCTACAGGGATGGTTACAAGACCATCAGGACTTCTGATGTGGGCTTCTTCTATTCAGAATTTAAAATTACACACCTGGTCCTGGATAACGGTCACGAAGAGTGCCTTCCATTTACACTCGAAGAACTCGAAGAGCAATTGGATCCCAATTTATTTTTCCGGGCCAACCGTCAGCACCTGATCTGTGTAAACAGTATCCAAAGTATACACAATGACGTTAATGGGAAACTCAGAGTGATTTTAAAAACCAGCCTTCCCAAAGAGATTATCATTAGTAAGGAAAAAGCCGGGCTTTTTAAAAGCTGGCTGGACCGGTAAACCGCGTCCCTGTACAGAAAACAAGTTCAAACACTTATCACCAAGATTCACAACTGCTTTTAAATTTGAGTTGTATATTTTTCTGTTTCAGCACTCAATATGTCTAGTTGGGTAAAATAGCCCGCATAATGCCTTAAATGCTTATTATTTTAGTACTTCTATTTACAATATATAAGCTAAACATTAAGTCAAATGCTTTTTTCGAAACCCAACCCAACACCCTTGCAATTACGCTCCGTTTTTCTTCTTGCTGCCACCCTTTTTTTATTTTCTGGCTGTGGTTCTTCGGATAAGCCCGCTGACCCTGCTGCTGCGCAAGCTGCAGCCCCGCCACCAGTTATACCTGTGCTGGCTGTGGCAGAAAAAGAAGCCACAACGTATACAGATTACACCGGTGCCATTGAAGGCAAGGTCAATGTCGACATCCGTCCGCAGGTAGATGGTTACCTGGACAAAATCTTTGTAGATGAAGGTGCAACCGTCAAAGCGGGACAAGCCTTGTTCAAAATTAATGACAGGGTTTACCAGGAGCAGCTCAATACTGCCCTGGCTGCCAGACAATCGGCCGAAGCCGGATTAAAGACCGCTGAAATTGAGGTGGCCAAGATTACGCCCCTGGTCCAGAATAAAGTGGTGTCTGAGGTACAGTTAAAAACTGCTCAGGCCGCCTACAACCAAGCCAAGGCAGCTGTTGCCCAGGCTCAGTCCAGCATTGCATCGGCAAAAATAAATATCGGTTTTTCCCTGATTAAAGCACCTATTAACGGAACCATAGGGCGGATCCCTAAAAGGATCGGCAACCTGGTGGGCAAAGCAGATACCGAGCCGATGACAACCTTGTCCGATACCCGGGAAGTATATGTCTATTTCTCTATGAGCGAGCCCGATTTTCTGCGCTTTAATGCTTCGGCAAAAGGCGGCTCATCGGCACAAAAACTACAGCAACTTCCACAGGTAAGCCTTATCCTGGCAGACGGCACAACCTACAGGCATAAAGGCCGGATCCAGTTAATGGACGGAAAGTTTGACAAAAACACAGGCTCCATTTCATTCAGGGCCATATTTCCTAATCCTGAAGCTTTACTACGTTCGGGAAATACTGGAAACATCCGCTTGCAGCAGGACCATCAGAAAGCTTTGCTTGTTCCAATGGCCGCTACAATGGACATTCAGGATAAAACCTTTGTGTATGTATTGAAAGCCGATCAGAAACTCGCCCGTCGCGCAATTGTTACCGCTGGCAAAAGCGGCAACAATTACCTGGTCAAAGCAGGACTTAAAGCAGGCGAAAAAATTGTGTATTCGGGTCTGGACGGACTGGCAGAAGACACAAAGATCAAAGCCCAGTCTCTGAATGCGGACAGCGTGTACCGTGCCCAGTAATTATTCATTATTTAGTTAAGACATCATGCTTCAAAAAATTATAAAAAGACCTGTACTTGCTACGGTGATCTCCATCCTGCTGGTTTTGCTGGGGATTGTCGGGCTGACCCGTCTGCCCATTACCCAATTTCCGGAAATTGCCCCGACAACGGTCAGCGTATCGGGTGTTTATCCCGGAGGAAACAGTGAGGCGGTGATCCGCTCGGTCATTACCCCCCTGGAAGAATCCATTAATGGGGTTGAAAACATGGACTATATGAAGTCCACAGCCAGTAACGATGGTTCATTCGCCATTACCATAGTTTTTAAACAGGGAACAGATCCTGATCAGGCTTCTGTAAATGTTCAGAACCGGGTGGCCCAGATCAACAGCCAGTTGCCATCGGAGGTATTACAGGCAGGGATCAGTACCTCCAAACAGCAAAACAGTACCGTCATGTACCTGAACGTTTACAGTGAGGACAACCAGAAATACGACGAGACTTTTCTGCAAAACTATGTAAAGATCAACCTGGTACCCGAAATAAAAAGGATCCAGGGTGTTGGAAATGTGCAGCTTTTTGGCTCCAAAGATTATTCCATGCGGGTATGGCTGGACCCACAAAAAATGAACGCCAATAACCTGAGCCCGCGTGACATTACGGCCGCTATTGCCGATCAGAGTCTGGAAACCGCTCCCGGAAAATTCGGCGACGAATCTGACGCCGCTATTGTTTACGTGGTTAAATATAAAGGAAAACTCAACCTGCCCCAACAATATGAAAATATCGTCGTCAAATCCGGCGCAGATGGTTCCACACTGCGCCTGAAGGATGTGGCGCGGATTGAATTCGGATCGGCCAGCTACAGCAGTGATACCAAGGCCAATGGCAAAGATGCAGTGACCCTGGGCATCCTGCAATCGAGTGGTTCCAATGCCAATGAAATTGAAATTGCAGTTAGAGAATCCCTGAAAAAAGCAGAAAAATTATTTCCAAAAGGAATTAAATACGACATCATACAAAGTACCAAAGAGCGCCTGGACGAGTCCATTACCCAGGTAAAGGAAACCCTTTTTGAAGCCTTTATCCTGGTATTCATTGTCGTTTTTATTTTCCTTCAGGATTTCAGGTCTACACTCATCCCCGCCATTGCCGTTCCCGTGGCCATTATTGGTACCTTCTTTTTTCTCCAGCTCATTGGTTTTACCATTAACGTACTGACCTTATTTGCCCTGGTGCTGGCCATTGGAATTGTGGTCGATGATGCCATTGTAGTGGTTGAAGCTGTTCACAGCAAAATGGAAGGCTCCCACCTAAGTGCCAGGGAGGCGACCTATTCGGCTATGTCCGAGATCACAGGTGCCATTGTATCCATTACATTGGTGATGTCTGCCGTGTTTTTCCCGGTTGGATTTATGCAGGGTTCTTCCGGTGTATTTTATCAGCAATTCGCCTTTACACTGGCCATTGCCATCCTGATCTCTGCAGTGAATGCCCTTACTCTGAGCCCGGCATTATGCGCGCTGTTTCTCAAGAACGACCATGCAGATAAAGCTACCGGCAGAAAAGGGTTCTCCAAGCGTTTCTTTACTGCTTTTAATATTGGTTTTGAGAAAATGACCGATAAATATGTTGGAAGCATCCGGAAACTGATCAGATTCAAATGGATAAGTGTGGCAGGACTTGCGCTGGTTGCCGCCATTGCCTTTTGGTTTATGACGACCGCACCAAAAGAATTTGTACCGATGGAAGATGATAATTTCATGATCTACTCTTTGTCCATGCCATCAGGTACGGGTTTAAAAAGGACGACAGAATTTATCCACAGGGCAGATTCTGCCATCCGTAAATCCGAAGCCATCGAAAGCATCACCAGTATTTCGGGTTACAACATCCTGAGCAACTCGGCAAGTCCGGCCTATGGCCTTGGGTTTATTAAACTCAAATCCCCTAAAAAAAGGGGTGCCATACAAAATATAGACGAGGTACAGGCCCAGGTGAACCAGAACCTTTCGGGATTAAAAGAAGGTACCATCAGCACTTTCCGTTTCCCGCCTGTTCAGGGTTATGGCAGTGTGGGCGGTACAGAACTTATTTTACAGGACCGGACCGGCGGGAGCCTAGAAAAGTTCAGCCAGGTGGCCAATAAAATTATCGGAGAGTTGTTTCAACAACCGGGTATTGCCGTTGCCTTTACCATGTTTAAGGCCGATTATCCGCAATTTGAACTTGAAGTTAACGAGGCCAAGGCCAAGCAACTGGGCGTGAGCATTAGTGAACTGCTTAATACCGTTCAGATTTATTATGGGGGTACCCAGGCCGCAGACTTTAACCGTTTCGGAAAATACTATCGTGTAAATGTTAAGGCCGACGGAATTTTCAGAACGGACCCCGAGTCGCTTTCATTGGTCTTTGTTAAAAACGGACAGGGTAAAATGGTACCGGTGAATGAACTGGTGGCCATCAAAAAAGTATACGGACCAGAATCAGTGGACCGTTATAACCTTTTCAATTCCATTACCATTAACATTGCCAATAAGCCTGGCTTTAGTAACGGACAGGTGATGGACGGCATAGAAAAATTACTCGACAAGAAACTGCCTACCGGTTACAGCTACGAATGGAGCGGTTTATCCAGGGAAGAAAAATCTTCGGGAAAACAAACTGTATTTATCTTTGGGCTGAGCTTGTTGTTCGTGTACTTTCTGCTTGCGGCACAATACGAAAGTTACCTCTTGCCTTTTGCCGTAATGCTTTCCATTCCAACTGGTTTACTAGGTGTCTTTCTGGCCATTAAATTCGCGGGCATCAACAACAACATTTACGTACAGATCGGTTTGATTATGCTCATCGGTTTGCTGGCCAAAAACGCCATTCTGATCATAGAGTTTGCCCTTCAGCGCCGTAAAGAAGGCATGCCGTTGGTTGATGCAGCAGTTGAAGGAGCAAAACAACGTTTAAGGCCTATTCTGATGACCTCTCTGGCTTTTGTAGCCGGAATGATCCCACTGATGCTTGCAGGCGGTGGAAGTGCAATGGGTAACCGTTCCATCAGTACCGGTGCAGCCGGGGGAATGCTTTCGGGCGTTATACTTGGGGTATTTATCATCCCGGTATTGTTTGTCATTTTCCAGTACCTGCAGGAAAAAATAACCGGAAAACCAGAACCGGATTCAGAAAATTAAATACAAAAAGATGAAGTCAATTCATAAACTATATATCGTTCCACTTGCCTTAAGCCTTTTGGTTTCCTGTAAAATAGGCAAGAATTATACAAGACCTGCCACCACCCTTCCGGAAAATTACCGGAACGGGGCGGCTGCAGACAGCAGCAGTATGGCCAGCCTGTCGGCAAAAGAATTTTTTAATGATCCGGCACTCCAAAGTCTGATTGACAGTGCCAGGATAAAAAACTTTGACCTTTTGATTGCCTTTAAAAATATTGAGGCCGCAGGACAAACGTTAAAACAGGCCAAGGTCAACTTTTTACCAGACCTAAGTGCCGGCGTACAGGCCAACCGAAACAGGCCTTCTAACAATAGTCTGAACGGAATTTCAACCAGTCAGTTCCTGGGCTCCAAATCGGTAGACGACTACAATGCCAGTCTGAACCTGTCCTGGGAAATTGATATTTGGGGCAAACTGAGAAGATTAAAAGGCCAGGCCTTTGCAGAATACCTGCAAAGTACCGAAGCGGCGAAAGTAATCCGTACCCAACTGAGTTCCAGTATCGCCCAGGGTTATTACAACTTGCTGATGCTGGATGCGCAGTTGAAAATTGCTAAAAAAACCCTGGCCCTTAACGACAGCACCCTGAACATCATCCGCTTGCAATGGGATGCGGGACAGGTTACTGCCCTTGGGGTACAACAGGCAGAAGCCCAAAAACAGGCCTCCCAACTATTGGTCCCACAAATTGAGCAAGGCATTACAGTTCAGGAAAATGCCCTGAGCCTGCTCTGCGGAACCCTTCCGGCAAATATTCAACGCAGTAAAGACATTAATGAGGTCCGTTTTACTTCCATGCCCGCTACAGGTTATCCCGTTGCATTGCTCCAGAATCGCCCAGATGTAAGGGCCAGTGAATATGCTTTACGGGCCGCCAATGAAAAAACAGGCGCTGCACAGGCCAGCATGTACCCAAGTTTAACTTTAACAGCAACCGGGGGACTAAATTCCTTTAAATCCAGCAACTGGTTTAACATTCCGGGTTCTTTATTTGGAACCGTTGCCGGAGGCCTGGCCCAACCCATATTTAACAGAAGACAGTTAAAAACACAATATGAACTGGCGAAAATAGAAAGGGAAAAATCGGTGCTGCAGTTCAGGCAATCCGTGCTGACAGCAGTGACTGAAGTTTCGGATGCCCTGATCAAAACACAAAAACTTAAGGAACAGGTCAATATTGCCCAGAGTAGGGTAAAAACCCTTAGGTTGGCCATCCGCAACGCCGGGCAGCTGTACAGCAGCGGCATGGCGACCTATCTGGAGGTCATTACTGCGCAAGGGAACCTGCTGCAAAGTGAACTGGAACTGGCAGACCTGCAACGTCAGGAACTCTTTGCTTCAGTTGACCTGTACAAAGCACTTGGAGGAGGTAATTTGTAAAAAAGCTGTTTAAGATGAAAGCCATAATTTAGACCGCATTAAGTATCCTGGCAAAATGCCCGATAACAAGCCAGATCATACACCACACACGGAGACTATTTCCGTACTAAATTTTTAGCCAAATACGGATAGAGCTGTACAGGGACCCAGCTGCTCCGCAGGAGCCTGATCAGGGGCCAGCCCCGGAATAGCTCTATCCGATTTGGCAAACTTAATTCCTAGAATTCACCATGAAATTACTTAACTGATTTCAGTACAACCGATCCCAGGGGTGGCAAGTCCATGATCATAGAATATTCCCTATAATGACAAGTTTCCTGTTGCGGCAAATACAAACCGTTGTTCACTTTGCCACTGCCAAATAACGCCAAAGCATCACTGTTAAAAATTTCTTTCCATTTGGCTTTAAAAGGCAAACCGATCCTGTAATTTTCACGCAGTACAGGTGTCAGGTTTAAAACCACCACAAGGGTATCTTTTGCTTTGGGCCCCTTACGGATATACACATAAACAGACTGCAGCTGGTCATCTGCATTGATCCATTCGAAACTATCGTAAGAATAATTATTTGCATACAAAGCAGGCTCAGTCCGGTACAAATGATTTAAAGCCCTTACCGTATCCTGCATGCCTTTATGAGAATCGTATTGCAACAGGTGCCAGTCCAGGGATTTGGTAAAATTCCATTCACTGTTCTGGGCAATTTCGTTCCCCATAAACAGCAGTTTACTTCCTGGTTGGGTAAACATATAAGTATAAAGAGAACGCAGGTTTGCAAATTTCTGCCACTCATCCCCAGGCATTTTATAAATCATAGAAGATTTACCATGCACCACCTCATCATGGGAAAAAGGCATCATAAACTTTTCAGAAAAAGCATAAGTAATGCTAAAGGTCAGCTGATGGTGGTGATACTTTCTATTGAGCGGATCGTTTTTAAAATACTTCAGGGTATCATTCATCCAGCCCATCATCCACTTTAAGCCAAATCCCAAACCACCTTCTGCCACCGGGTGCGTCACACCAGGGAAAGTACTGCTTTCTTCGGCAATGGTCTGCACCCCCTTATAATTGGTATAAACCGCCTCGTTTAAATCCTTTAAAAAGGTTATGGCCCCCAGGTTATCACTTCCTCCATACTGATTGGTCCCTGCCTCTTCCTCTTTTCTGGAAAAGTCAAAATAAAGCATGGAAGCGACCGCATCCACCCGCAAACCATCTGCATGATAAAGCTCCAGCCAGAACAGGGCATTACTGATCAGAAAAGACCTGACTTCCCCCCGGTCGTAATTAAAAATATAAGATTTCCAGTCCGGATGAAAACCTTTTCTCATGTCTGCATGCTCGTACAAATGACTTCCGTCAAATTCATACAAACCATGGGCATCGCCAGGAAAATGAGAAGGTACCCAATCCAGGATCACCGCAATATTGTTTTTATGCAATTGTTCAATCAGGTACATCAGCTCCTGGGGAGTACCATGTCTTGAGCTCGCTGCAAAATAACCTGTAATCTGATATCCCCAGGAAGGAAAATAAGGATACTCCATGACCGGCATGAACTCTACATGTGTAAAACCCATGTCCATCACATAAGGAACCAGGGCATCGGCAATTTCTTTATAAGTCAATACCCTTTCTGGTTCTGCGGGGTCCCTTCGCCAGGAGCCCAGGTGCAGTTCATAAACCGATATGGGCTGATCAAGTGCATTGGATTTGGGCCTTTTGTTCAGCCAGGTTTTGTCCTTCCAGGAATAATTTGTGTCCCAGATGATAGAAGCTGTATGGGGAGGGTGTTCCCATTTTCTGGCAAAAGGGTCTCCCCTTTCGAGGTCCCGGCCATCGGTAGCCTTTATGGCATATTTATAAACCTCTCCCTGTCCAAGACCTGGAATGAAGCCTTCCCAAATCCCCGAACTGTCCAGCTTGCGGTACAAATGATGTGCGGTTTTATTCCAGCCGTTAAAATTCCCAACCACCGACACAGAAAGGGCATTAGGTGCCCAAACGGCGAAAAAGGTACCTTCCACCTCATCCACCCGGATCAGATGTGCTCCAAGTTTTTCGTACAAACGAAAGTGTTTTCCCATTAAAAAAAGGGAAGTATCAAAATCAGTAAACAGACTATAGATCCAAACAGCGGAATTTTGCTTTTCAGAAACACTTTTGTTTGGCACTTTCATGGTACAGGGTTTAAACGGGTTTCATTAATCTGGTTAAATTCCGGATATCCGGATGTCCGCAAAATTCTTATTGGATTTAAAACGCAGATTGCCCTGCAGGTCCATATGAAATTCACTCAGCTCCTGCTCATCTACCGTGATTTTTTTAACGGTAAACGGAAGACCTGTAATGTTATAACAATACCATTCGTAATTTGGTGTGTACAATCCATCAATAGTTTGTTCAATCAGCAAAGATTTTTCATCTCCCCTTACCCTGAACTTCTTTTCTGAATAGATGTCCTGCTCATAGGCAAAGGTATCCCCGTGGTCTTCAAAAAAGAATGAATTCACTTCATAATCTGCATAATAGATATTCAGCAGCACTTCTTCCACATTTTTCTCTCCAACATACTGCATCACCGGGTATTCGGGAATCACCGAACCTGCCCGCACAAAAAGCGGCATGATCTCAATAGAAGCCTGTACATGATGTTCTTTTTCACCCTCCAGAAGCTCCTGCGTCCAGAAATTATACCACTTGCCCTTTGGAAGATATACAATACGGGAAATCGCGCCCTGTTCCAATACCGGACAAACCATAATCTTATCACCAAAAGTAAATTCATCCTCCCGGTAATGGTTGCTTACTTTGTCTTGTTCCAGCATCACCATTGGACGCAGAATTGGAAAACCATAACGGTGATGTTCCCAGAAAACCGAATAAATATAAGGCATTAATCTGTAGCGCAACTCTATAAATTTACGGTTGATGCTTGTAAAAGGCTCACCAAAACTCCAGGGCTCCCGTTCCGCGGTATCTCCTGCGGAATGCGCACGCATAAAAGGAGAAAAAGTACCCATTTGTATCCAGCGGGTGAACAATTCCCCATCGGGCTCACCGCTGAAACCACCAATATCTGTTCCACAGAAAGGCACACCCGAAACCGACATCCGCTGGCACTGGATATTTCCAATCCTCAGGTGTTCCCAGGTCGCTACATTGTCTCCAGTCCAGACACAGCCGTAACGTTGCATACCTGCATAGCCGGCCCGGGTAATGGTAAAGGGCCTTTTGTTGCGCATGAGTTTTTTCAAGCCGTCATAAGTAGAGCGGACCATCTGCATACCATAAATATTATGTGCCTTTCGGTGCGAACCCCGATAGCCATCAAAATTATGCCTGACATCATTTGGAAAAGTACCCGAACCAAATACCGCAGGTTCGTTCATATCATTCCAAACACCGGCCACACCGATATCGACCAGCTCCTTATACAATCCGCCCCACCATTCTCTCACCGTCGGATTGGTAAAATCCGGAAACTGGCACCTTCCCGGCCAGACGTGTCCTTCCATAAAATAATCGTCACTTCGCCGGCAGAAATAGTTGTTTTCTTTTCCTTCCTTAAAGACCCAGTAGTTGTCGTCCACTTTGATCCCCGGATCGATCATCACAACCGTTTTAAAACCAATATTGGACAATTCCTTGATCATGCGTTTGGGATCCGGAAAATATTTCTTGTTCCAGGTAAAGCAACGATAACCGTCCATATAATCAATGTCCAGATAAATCGCATCACAAGGAATGTTCCTGGAACGGAAACCTTCTGCAATTTCTTTCACCTTACTTTCCGGATAATAACTCCAGCGGCACTGGTGATAACCAATGGCCCATTTCGGAGGCATAGGGTGTGTACCTGTAAGGCTTTGGTAACGTTTAACCACGTCCATTAAATGGGGTCCGTGGATATAATAATATTGTAATTCCCCTCCGTCTGCCCAGAAGCTGGTTTTATTCACATCTTCTTTCCCAAAATCAAAATAAGAACGGAAAGTATTGTCAAAAAAGATCCCATAAGCGCTCTGGTCATGGACACCGGTGTAAAAAGGAATGGTCCGGTACAAAGGGTCCTGGTCCCAGGCAAATGAATAAGCATCTGTATTCCAGTTCTGGAAATGCCTTCCGCGCAGGTTCAGGTTACCGGACTTATCACCGAGTCCAAAAAAGTTTTCTTCGGGAAGACAGGTTTTTGTGGCATATACATAATAACCTCCAAACTCCACATTTTCTTCCCAGTGCATCGGCGCCTGGTCCTGGCTCATGACCATTTGTGACCGGTTCTCTACAAAAGAAATATGAAAATCCTGCTTTCTGACCACACAGGTAATCGTATTGGTGGAGATGGTATATTTATCTTCAAATTCTTCCAGACAGAACGTAGTCACTTTCTGATCCACGTTTTTTACTGCATAAGAAAACTCTTCCAGAAATACGCCATGCGGTGCGAGTCTTACACGCATAATTTCATCACTGACCACCCTGATCTCCACTTTTGCATCCCCATCTGAAAAGAAAAATTTATTTCCCTCATTCAGCACCTTTGTCACTGCAGACAAATACTTTTTTACAATGGGTTTTAAAACCGTAACCGGATTGTTTAAATGCTGGATGGTCTGTTCAACGATCTCCTGAATATTTTCGTTATCTTTTATTTCTTTACCTTTTTCGTTTATTTCTTCCATGAAATTCCCTGTATAATAATGAGCTACCGAGATCGTGTATTTTATACATCTAAAGTGTTAATTTTTATATTAAAAGCAAAGGATAATCCGATTTAAAATAAAAGGATAAAGCAGCAGCACCGTTCAAAAAAGCAGAACGCCGCTTAAAAATTTTAAGCGGCGTTCCGTATGTTATAAACAAGCAACCCTCAGGCATTGCCCCTGATCAGTCTGGAGATCCAGACCAACAGTACAGCGCCCAGGAAGGCTGTAATGAGGTAACCGATACTACCGCCCAGATTGATGTGCAACCAGCCAAGAATGGATCCGCCGACCCAACCTCCAACCAGTCCAAGTATCACATCAACAATAAAACCATAGCCATCTCCTTTCATTACTTTTCCGGCAAGCCAACCAGCAATGCCGCCCAATAAAATCTGAATTAATAAGTGCATAGTCTTTTTATTTAAATATAATAAAAAATTTACTCAACTCATTCACAATAATTTACGGATTAAAAGTATAAGCTACATAATAAATTGCCCCGGCCGCAGGGTTACCATAGGAAGTAAAGTTATACTTGTTCAGGACATTTGAGCCTCCTATTTTAATCATAGAATTTACAGAAGGGATTTTCAAGTTAACCTGGGCATCCATAGTCCCAAATGCCGGTACTTCTCCAGAAGCAAAGGATGAATTCCAGAAAAATTTACCCTGCCAGCGGTAATTCACATTAAAACCCACATTTTTAAACAATTCTTTTTTACCTAAACCTAGGTTGTAACGGATTTTTGGGGTATTAAAGTCATTGATGTAATCTGCCGGAATGTCTCCGATATTATTATAGGAAATGTTACCGCTCAGGTTATAATCCCTCAGCAGGTAATCGATACCTAATGCTGCACCATAAGAGGTAACCTTACCCGTCGCATTCACCGGGGCTCCGAACTTGGTAAAAGAACCATCATTAGGATTCTGCTGGTAAACGTCTACAGCGGTAATAAAGTCCTTGTAAATATTATAGTACCCATAGGCGTCGATCAGGAATTTTGGTCCAAGCAAACCTTTGTAACCCAGCTCAAAAGCCTGTACGCTTTCAGGGCGTACCCCTCTGGAATCAAAAGTATATTTTTGCAATAAAGCCGGGTTTGGCGTTCCCGCTGCTGCTGAAGCCAGAAAAGCACGGTAACTGACGTCCGTATAAGCCTGATTGGTGTACAAGCTATATTGATCCAGTAATTTCGGGATCCCCCCGATCAGGCGTTGTGAACCACCACCCACAGATAAATCGATGTACTGGTTTTGAGTAGTTGGGTTCCTGTACCCGGTCTGGTAGGAAACCCGGATGTTGTTGTCACGCGCCACGGTAAGTACACCGGTTATCCTTGGTGTAAAACGACCGTCAAAATTGGTGCTTTTGTCATAACGTCCCGACACCGTTAATTTCAGTTTATCATCAAGGAACTTTTTACCCAACTGGGCGAAACTTCCGTATTCATTGATGTCAATCTCTGAATTCTTATCGTTAAAAATAGTTCCATTGGAACGAAGCTGGTACAAACGATAGGAAGCCCCCAGTTGAAATTCTACAACATTGTTAAACAGATTGCTGAAGTTGTACATTCCCTCATAATGGTACAAATTGGTCTTATCGTCAAATTTTGCCCCATAGGCCCCTGTTTTAAAATTCGTATCGGAAATAGTGGTGTTGAGCACCTGGTTTTTAGCCGTTTCAAAGGCTGCCGTCCCCGGAATGTACCGGCCCTGGTCAGCGACTGCCCTTGCTGCTGCATGTGCTGCCGCATCCGTTGCCCCAAGAGATTTTGCTCCAATGTAATTACCTACATACTGTGGAAACCAGTCTGTTGAGCTTTTAGATTTTTCATTGATATAACTTCCTAAAATAGAAGCAATGTAGGAATCACCTGACCTTTCCTGTGTGGTATAGCCTCTAAGGAAAAAGTCCTGGCCTTTTAGTTCCAGTTTATATTGTCCAATACTGAAGTTACGCAGCGAATAACGGTCAGATCCGGTATACACCGAAGTACCGCTGCCCCAATAAATCTGCGCAATGGCTTCTATGGTTTTGGTTAAACGGTAGTTGATGGAACCCGAAGCTTTAATAGACTGGGTTTTGTAATCCACCAGTGCGCTTTCATTGTAACCCGTCCGGGAAACATTCTGACTTGGAAGCAATGCAGGATTCTGAATCCCCGCATAAAACGGGCGCATGGTGGCATTGGTACTTAGAAAATTGGTCAGGAGTGGACCTCCCGGACCTGCTTTAAATGCGGCAATCTGCGCTGCAGACGGTGGTGCCAGCAACCCCAGTGCAGCCTGAACAAAGCCTGAAGTACCCGCATTGAGCACCGATTGGGCAACATTTCTCATGTTCTGGCTCACCTCATCGCCGTAAACATTGATCCCATCGTAATTCGGATCTGAGTTTCTGTCGCCGGGTTTCACCTTTCTGGCGACCCGGTCAAAATCGGTGAAGTTATCGGCCTGCCAATCTTGCGCCTGAAGAAAAGAAAATGTTCCCTTGATCGCAAACCTGTTGTTCCATGCTTTTGCCAGACGGACATCCAGCTGGTTATAGGGCTGCACATCTGTATTGTTGTCATTTACATGGTTAATGCCGCTTTTGAACTGAAAACTTGGCCCCTGATAATCAAAAGGACTTTTTGAGGTCATCAGCATAGTACCGTTGATTCCACCTGCCCCATACAGCGCAGAAGAAGCACCCGGCAGCAGCTCGATGTTATCCACATCCAGGTCATTAATCCCAACGATATTTCCAACTGCAAAGTTCAGCCCAGGTGCCTGACTGTCCATGCCATCCACAAACTGGTTAAACCGTGTATTTCCATTGGAATTGAATCCTCTGGTATTGATCGACTTAAAGGTCAGACTCTGTGTACTGATCTCTACGCCCTTCATGTTGTTCAGCGCATCATAAAAAGAAGGTGCTGCCTGTTCCTTAATCGTTGCCTGGCCCATTCTTTCTACAGAAACCGGAGACTCCAGAATACGTTCAGGGGTTCTGGATGCTGAAATCACCACTTCCTGACCAAGAATCGCGGCCTGTTCAAGTTCAATGTCCAGTCCGGATGTATTCCCTGTAATTTGTTTTTCAACAGAAGTATAACCCAGGTAAGAAATCACCAGGGTAAAGGGTGCCTTTTCAGTTGTACTAAAGGAGTACTTCCCATTCTGATCGGTAGAAGTACCGACGGTTTTTCCTTTTACGGTAATTCCTACACCTGGTATAGGGCTCCGGCTTAGCTTGTCTATTACAGAACCGCTAATAATGATGCTTTGGGCCTGCGCATACAAAACTGTAAAACAGAGCATTAAAAGCAAAAGCATTGATTTAGTAAATGTTTTGAGCATAAGTTGGTTTTATTTGGTTTATCTTAACTATAAATTTAATACAATTAATTCAAAGCATCAATAGCATTTGATCAGACATTTGTCTGCAAATTTATTTCGCATTGCAATTGATCTAAGTTTTATTAAATTGCCATTGAAAACCAGATATTTTTCTCCGGTTAGGTAAGGATGACCTCATTAATTAAACTGAAATGAACAAAGTTAAAGCCCTTATTTGTATTGCTGTCCCTGTCCTGCTCATTTATATATTCAACATCAAACTCGGCCCTGTACCGCCCCTGCTAAAGTTTTTAAACCCTTTTGCAGGTTTTTGGCAAAATGCAGAACCCTCTTCTATAAGCAGGAACAACAAAGTCATTTTGAAAGGTACCAGCAGCCCTGTCGAAGTTGTTTTTGACGATCGGATGATCCCCCATATTTTTGCCCAGAATGACCATGATGTTTATTATGCACAAGGTTACATCACAGCCATGCACCGTCTGTGGCAAATGGACTTTCAAACCCGCTTTGCCGCTGGCCGCCTTTCGGAAGTTGTGGGCGCTAAAGCCCTTGAAATTGACCGTTACCAGCGCCGTATGGGTATGGTGTATGGCGCAGAAAATTCTTTGCGCGGCATGATGAAAGATCCAAGGGCCAGAGAGATGATCCGAGCCTATACCGATGGCATCAACGCCTATATACATGCCCTTTCCAAAGCCAGCCTGCCTGTAGAATATAAAATCCTTGACTTTACACCCGAAGACTGGACCCCGGTCAAATGTGCTTTACTGCTCAAACAGATGTCAGCTGTACTGGCCATGGGATCAGACGAATTTTACATGAGCAATATCCTCAAAAAGTTTGGGCCCAAAGTGACCAGCGATCTTTTTCCGGATTATCCTTTTAAAGAAGACCCGATTATTCCAGTGGGTACCAAATGGGATTTTAAACCCATGAACGTACCAGCTGTACCACCGGCGTTTAACCAGCTGACGGCCATGAACGTCCGGACCAAACAGCTCGAAGACGGAATAGGGAGCAACAACTGGGCTGTATCCGGTGAAAAAACGGCCAGCGGCTATCCGATCCTTGCCAATGATCCGCACCTGGATTTAAGCCTTCCTTCCATTTGGTACCAGATTCAGCTGCATGCCCCTGGATTAAATGCTTATGGGGTTTCCCTGCCCGGTGCACCAGGTATTGTGATTGGTTTTAACCAGAATATTGCCTGGGGTGTAACCAATGTAGCTGCAGATGTACTCGATTTTTACCAGATTAAATTTAAAGACAACTCGCACCAAAGCTATTGGTATGACAACAAATGGAACCCGACCAGTCTGCGTGTTGAACATATTAAAATAAGGGGGGCGCATACCGAAACCGACAGCGTGTTTTACACGCACCATGGTCCGGTGGTGTATTTCCAAAAGCCCGAAAAATTGTCCAGGGCGGACAATGTACCTATCGGGCATGCTTTAAGATGGATTGCCCATGATGAATCCAATGAACTCATGACTTTTTATTACCTGAACCGGGGTAAAAATTATGACGACTACCGTAAGGCCCTTACCTATTTTACGGCTCCTGCCCAGAATTTTATTTTTGCTTCGGCCAGCAATGATATTTCCATTACCCCTAATGGTAAATTCCCTTTAAAATGGAAAGATCAGGGAAAATTTATCCTCGATGGTACGGATCCAAAAAACGACTGGCAGGGCTGGATTCCTGCATCACAAAATCCTACGGTTAAAAATCCTCCAAGGCATTTTGTCAGTTCTGCAAACCAAAGTTCCACAGACCCCAGTTATCCTTATTACATCAATTGGGAATTTGGCTCCTATGAACGGGGTAAACGGATCAATGATAAACTGGCCAAAATGAATAAGATTACCGCGGACAGCATGAGGGTGATGCAAAGTGATGCCTACAGCATTTTTGCCGAGAACCTGGTTCCTGCCCTAATCAGCAATACCGATCCGGGCAAGCTGAATGCAACACAAAAAGAAGCCCTGAACTACGTCCGCAACTGGAACAAATTTTACAATGCAAAAGAAATTGCAGCCAGTATCTTTGACCTCTGGTCAAAACGTTTATTTTTTGACATCTGGGATGATGAATTTACAGTAGCCTCAGTCCCTATGCGCTACCCCTCAAGGGACAGGACGGTAGAGCTGATCCTTCATGACCCCAATTCCAAATGGTTCGACAATATCCATACCCCCAAAAAAGAAAGCCTGGCAGACCTGGTCAATGAATCTTTCAAGTATACCTGTGACAGCCTGGAAAGAAAATTCGGGCCAATTGGAAAAAACTGGGCATGGGCCAATGTAAAACACACCAATGTGCCTCATCTGGCAAAAATTCCCGGATTTGGTTCCAAAGTCCTGATGACCGGAGGTGCGAAAAGCACCATTAATGCCACCAGTGAAAGTAATGGCCCCTCCTGGAGAATGGTTGTGCAACTGGGAAAAAACCCAAAAGGCTATGGTGTTTTTCCGGGCGGCCAGTCGGGCAATCCAGGCAGTCCCTTTTATGACAACATGATTGACACCTGGGCAAAAGGAGCTCTGTATGATTTGTATTATATGAAAAGTCCTGATGACCCGGCCGCAAAAATAATTTCTAACCTAAAAATCACCAATAAATAACATATGGTCTTCATCGTTATTCTTATCGCCTCCTTTCTGTTACAGATTGTACTGCCCTGGTGGGTAGTGGTGGTGATTTCTTTTGCTACCTGTGGACTGATTGGTAAAACTGCAAAGATTTCCCTTTGGGCACCATTTTTTGCCATATTTTTACTTTGGATCGGGATGGCCCTGTTTAAAAGTATCCCTAACCACAATGTACTGGCTGGCCGTGTGGCGGAAATGTTAGGCGTAAAATCCTGGATCCTGGTCCTGCTGGTTACCGGAATACTGGGCGGCTTTGTATCGGCCATTAGCGGTTTTTGTGGCTATCATTTCAGAAAAGCCATTTTGCATAAAAAACCTAAAGATTAAAATTTGGTGTATTTTTGCACCGTGAATTTAACTCAGCAAATTTTTTCCATCAGCAGTGCCGCGAATTTTAGCGACACTGCCCTGCAGATTTTCAGGCACCAGGCAGAAAACTGCAGTGTATATAAAGCTTATATCCAAAACCTGCGCATTTCTCCGACAGAGATCCATCAGGTACAGGACATTCCCTATTTACCCATTTCTTTTTTTAAAAGTCATCAGGTGCTCAGTGCCCCCCGTCAGCCAGAAGTTGTTTTCAGCAGTTCAGGGACTACCGGAATGGTCCAAAGCCGCCACCTGGTCACAGATGTAAAAGTTTATGAAGACAGTTTCAACAAGGCTTTTGAACTTTTCTATGGGAAAATAGAAAATTCCTGTTTACTGGCACTGCTTCCTTCCTATCTGGAAAGAGAGGGTTCTTCCCTGATCTATATGGTCGACGCCTTACTCCGGCAAAGTAAACATCCGGACAGTGGTTATTTTTTGCACAACCACAATGACCTTTATCAAAGGCTTAAAAAACTACAGACAACTGGCCAGAAAACCATTCTCATTGGCGTAACATATGCCCTGCTTGATTTTATAGAACAGTACCAGCTTGATTTCCCGGAACTCGTTGTCATGGAAACCGGCGGAATGAAAGGCAAAAGAAAAGAAATGGTCCGTGAAGAGCTGCATCAGGAGCTCAAAGCAGGTTTTGGGGTTCCGGCCATTCACAGCGAATATGGCATGACCGAGTTGCTTTCCCAGGGCTATTCTTATGGAGAAGGCATTTTTAATTGCCCGCCCTGGATGAAAATTGTACTCCGGGATACCAATGACCCCTTAAGTCTGCTGCAAAACCAGCAAAGCGGTGGCATCAATGTCATTGATCTGGCCAATATCAATTCCTGCTCCTTTATTGCTACCCAGGACCTGGGTAAGGTCTATCCTGATGGTTCTTTTGAAGTCCTTGGCCGTTTTGACAACGCCGACATCAGGGGTTGTAACCTTTTGGTCCAGTAAAACATTTTTAATTTCTCAAGGCCTGCTTTAAACACTTAAAGCAAGGCCTTGTTCCGGCCTGAATTTTAATCCGGAGTTCCCAAAAAACCATCCCCGCGGACCAAGATTTTTTTGCATTAAAATACTGGATGAGTCCGGTATGAGTCCGGTATAAATCCGTATTGCCTCCGTTTTTCGTTCTATAGATCCGGCTACATACCAGACCGCAATTGTAAGCAAAACGGATTCATTTTAAAAGCTGCAGCGACATTGCTTCCACCAGCCATACCGCACCATACCGCACAAAAAAACCGACACATTTTCCAATGTGCCGGCCCGTTTTCTGCGGAACAATTAAAGCCTATACGGCTATAAGCAGAAAATAATTCTTTTTACCTTTTTGAACGATAATGTATTTACCGTTCAACAGGTGTTCTGTATTAAAAATTGCGGTTGCTTCTTTGATCTTTTCTTTGTTTAAAGATACCCCTCCACCCTGAATCAGTTTTTTCGCCTCTCCTTTGGAAGCAAAAACGCTGCTTTTTTCTGCCAGTAAAGTAGAAGCATCCAGGCCTTGCTGCAACTCCTGTCTGGAGAGTTCAAACTGTGGGACACCTTCAAAAATTTCTAAAACCTGTGCATCACTTAAAGTAGCAAAAAATTCAAGGGAACCATTTCCGAACAAAAATTCCGAAGTTTTAATGGCCGTTTCCAGGGCTTCTTCTGAATGCGTTCTTATGGTAATGTCTTCAGCCAGGGCTTTTTGCAGGATGCGCAGGTGTGGTGCTGCATCATGTTCTTTTTCCAGGCTTTCGATTTCTTCTTTGGTTTTCAGCGTAAAAATCCGGATCCATTTTTTGGTATCGTCATCCGAAGCATTTAACCAGAACTGATAAAATTTATAAGGGGAAGTTCTTTCCGGGTTGAGCCATACTGCACCACTTTCGGTTTTACCAAATTTAGTCCCATCGGCTTTTTTGATCAGGTGGGTAGTAATCGCATAGGCCGTTCCTGCATCCTTACGACGGATAAGTTCGGTTCCGGTAACGATATTGCCCCATTGGTCAGATCCGCCCATCTGGACCAGGCAATTGTGGTATTTCCACAAATAATAAAAATCAAAACCCTGGATCAGCTGGTAACAAAATTCAGTAAAAGACAAACCGGAATCACCGTCAAGACGCCTTTTTACACTGTCTTTGGCCATCATGTAATTGACGGTAATGTGCTTACCAACGTCCCTGATAAAAGTAAACAGGTTCATGTCCTTAAACCAGTCGTTGTTGTTCACCATCACCGCTCCATTGCCTTTTTCTTCAAAAGTTAAAAATTTCGAAAGCTGTTTTTTCATTCCGGCCAGGTTATGCTCCACCATGGCCTCGGTTTGCAGGTTCCTTTCGTCTGACTTTCCGGAAGGATCACCAACCATTCCGGTAGCACCGCCAACCAAAGCATAAGGTTTATGTCCGGCGCGTTGAAAATGAATCAGGGTCATAATCTGGGTCAGGTGGCCAACATGCAATGAATCTGCAGTAGGGTCAAAACCAATATACCCGGATGTCATTCCCTCATTTAATTTTTCCTCCGTACCGGGCATGATGTCCTGTAACATGCCCCGCCATCTTAGTTCCTCTACAAAATTGGTCATTGTTTAATCCTTTTGCGGCAAATATAGGAAATAAGATAAATCCTTTACCGATCTATGTGACAAATGCGGTGCAATAAATATAAACTGATCACAATGACGAACTTATCTTTCCCACCCAATGAACAGTCCCATCTTTTAAAAGTATTTTATTACATTTATAAAAACAGGTTTACACGATAAATTTCAGTTACTGGTCTATGAATTTCTTATCGCATTATTATTTTGAAAGGGAAAATCCGGACAGTCATATGGTCATCGGGGTGGTCCTCCCCGACTTTATAAAAAATGCGCACAAAGACTGGAATTTAAACCCGCAAAAACAGGAGGCCTTGTTTTTGACAGACCCTGTGCATTGGTCTATATTGACCGGCTGGAAAAGACACCTGGAAGTGGACAGGCTTTTTCACAATTCTGATTTTTTTATTGGGCAGACGGCTTCCCTTAAACAATTGATTTTGCCTGTTCTGCACAGCGGGCCCGTAAAACCTTTTTTTCTGGCACACATCGCATTGGAACTCCTTCTGGACCATCTGTTGAGCCTGGATACTTCCATTAGCATTCAAAAATTCTATGAGCAGCTTGGCCTGGCCAATGATGCCCAACTGCAATCCTTTCTGCAATTGGCCGGCATCAGGGACCTTGAACTTTTTCTGCGTTTTTTAAACAATTTTATCTCCAGCCGCTATTTACTCAGCTATCAGAAAATAGAAAACATCACCTATGCCTTAAACCGCATCTGTATGCGCTTGTGGACAGACCCTTTAAGTAAAGAACAATTGGATGAGCTGACCACATCCCTGATTCTGTTTACTGCTGGCATTAAGGACAATTACAAAACAATTTTCGAAGAAATAGAGCAGAAACTCTAGGTGTGCTTCCTTTTGAGTACAGCTCTTCGTATCTTCGCTTTATGTCAGAATCCGCTATAAAAGACACAATGGATGCATTGGTTAAAGAGCTTAACCAGCATACCTATAATTATTATGTATTGGCCATGCCTACCATTGCCGATTACGAATTTGATAAAAAACTCGAGGAGCTCATTAAGCTGGAACAGGCTTACCCCGCTTTTGCCGATCCGGATTCTCCAACAGGGAAAGTGGGCGGCGACATCACCAAAAACTTTGTGACTGTTGACCATAAATGGCCTATGTTGTCTCTTGGGAACACCTATAATGAGCAGGACCTGCGTGATTTTGATGAGCGTATCAAAAAAGCAATCGGCACCCAGTTTCAATATGTCTGTGAACTTAAATTTGACGGGCTTTCCATTAGCCTTACTTATGAACACAATAAGCTTATCCGGGCAGTTACACGGGGTGACGGGTCAAAAGGAGATGATGTGACCTCCAATGTAAAAACCATCAACACCATTCCGCATCATTTAAAAACACACCTGGCGCCCGAACTTTTTGAAATCAGGGGCGAAATATTTATGCACCGGGCCGCATTTGAAAAGCTCAACAAGGAAAGAGAAGAACTGGGTGAACTGACTTATGCCAACCCAAGAAATTTTGCCGCAGGGACCGTTAAAATGCAGGATTCCCGGGAAGTGGCCAAAAGGCCCCTGGATTGCTTCCTATACTCTTTAAATACAGATAAAATTTATTTTAAAACGCATTGGGAAAGCCTGCAGACCTTAAAAACCTGGGGCTTTCATGTCAGCGAACACAGCAAACTTGCAAATTCCCTGGAAGAGGTTTTTGACTTTATACACCACTGGGAAAATGCCCGTTTTAACCTGGGTTACGATATCGATGGAATTGTGGTCAAGGTGAACAGTTATGCCCAGCAACAGGAGCTTGGTTTTACGGCAAAGTCCCCGCGTTGGGCCATTTCTTATAAGTTCAAGGCAGAAGAAGTAGAAACCATACTGGAAAAAGTAACCTACCAGGTGGGAAGAACGGGCGCGGTTACCCCTGTTGCAAACCTTAAACCCGTACAGCTGGCCGGAACCACTGTAAAAAGGGCCACCCTGCATAATGCTAACGAAATTGAAAGGCTGGACCTGCATGAGGGCGACAGTGTTTTTGTAGAAAAGGGCGGAGAAATTATTCCAAAAATCATCCAGGTCAACCTGGATAAAAGAAAGGCCGGCGCCCAGAAGGTAATTTACCCTACACTTTGCCCGCAATGCAACACGCAGCTGATCCGCAAAGAAGGTGAAGTCGCTTTCTATTGCCCCAATGATGAAGGCTGTCCGCCCCAGATTGTCGGAAAGATCCAGCATTTTATTGGCAGAAAAGCCATGAATATTGACGGCCTGGGTGATGAAACCATTGAGACCTTTTTCCAGCGGGGCCTGATTGCACACATCAGTGACCTTTATACCCTTCACCAAAAGGCAGAAGAACTGAAATCAATAGAGCGCTTTGGCGAAAAGTCTATAGAAAATATGCTTAAAGGCATAGAACTCTCTAAACAAATGCCTTTTGAAAAGGTGCTGTTCGGACTGGGCATCCGTTATGTCGGCGAAACGGTTGCCAAAAAACTGGCGATGGGAACAGGCAATATTGACCGCTTGGCCAGTGCCAGCCTCGAAGAACTGGTCACTATTGATGAAATCGGTCAAAGAATTGCTGAAAGTATCATTGAATATTTTAGCAAAACAGAACATGTACAGCAAATTGAGCTTCTGAAATCCTATGGATTGCAACTGGAGGCAAAAGAAAACACAATTACGCTTCAAAGTGATAAATTAACTGGAAAAACATTTGTAATTTCGGGCGTTTTCGAAAAATACAGCAGGGAAGAACTAAAAGAACTGATTGAAAGCAATGGCGGTAAGATTTTAAGCAGTATTTCTGCCAAATTGAATTACCTCCTTGCCGGAGATAACATGGGCCCCTCCAAGCTGGAAAAAGCCCAGAAGTTGAGTGTACCCCTGATTTCAGAGGACGATTTATTAGAGATGTTGAAATAATAATTTAAAAATGAAAAGATTTCATGGAACCGGTGTGGCATTGGTTACACCATTTAATGCAGACGGATCTGTTGATTATGAGGGCTTAAAAAACCTCATCAATTACATGGTCCACGGAAAGGTAGAATACCTGGTATCCTTAGGTACCACAGGAGAAGCATCAACACTCAATAAGAACGAAAAGAAGAAGATCTGGGAATTTACTGCCGAAATCAATAATGGCCGTTTGCCCCTTGTTGCCGGTATAGGTGGCAATAATACCGCAGAACTGATCGAAGAAATCAAAGCTTTTGAAGCCAATGGTTACGATGCAGTTCTTTCGGCAAGCCCTTACTACAATAAACCAACCCAGGAAGGTATATATCAGCATTACAAGGCCATCAGTGAAGCCAGTGCTTTAGACATTCTGTTGTACAATGTACCGGGAAGAACAGCCAGCAATCTAAGTCCGGAAACCACCTGCCGTCTGGCACATGATTTTAAAAACATCATTGCCACTAAAGAAGCTTCAGGAAGTTTTGATCAGTTTAACCAGATCATGAGGGATAAACCCGAAGACTTTCTACTGATTTCCGGTGATGATCCGATCGCATTACCCATGATTTCCCTTGGGGCTGCCGGTGTCATTTCCGTTATAGGAAATGCGCTGCCAAAACAATTGTCTGACCTGATCAGGTTAAGCCTGGAAGGCAACTTTGCGCAAGCCCTGCCAGCCCACCTTGGCCTCATCGAATTTACGCGCCTGGTTTTTGCAGAAGGCAATCCTGCCGGTGTAAAAGCAGCTTTAAAATACCTGGACATCTGTGGGGACAAAGTCCGCTTGCCCCTGGTCAATGTTTCAGCGGATCTGGAGCAGCAGATCATTCAACAGGTCAAAAAGATCATTGCTTAACATAAAAAAGGCCCTTCAATTACGAAGGGCCTTTTTTATGGTTACAAACAGGCTGTGGTCTAGCCTTTGTTTTTAGCCGCCTGAATTTCTAAACGGATCGCCTGAGCAAGGTTTTTTACATCTTGTAAGCCTTTTCTTACACGCGTACCAGCTGCGCTGTTCGCTTTGTTGTAAAATTTGTCAGCATCTGCTTCAAGACCATTGATCAGGTCTTTCAGTTCATTAAATTTTTCGATTTTTGCCATTTTTAGTTACTCCTTTAGTTTTTAAGGTTAGGTTTATACTCTCTTACTAAAGTAAGATGTTTATTCTAATAAAAAAACTTTTGAAGCAAGAAAAAAAGCCTTCAAATATGGTTTTTTTCCACAATCAAGGCGGTTATTCACAATAGAGCATCCATTTAAAATATTTATAATCCTGTAAAACAAGCACTTACATAAATTAAATCACCTAAAAAGGGCTTTTAAACGTATTTAAAAGCCCTTTTTAAAATTAAAATATATTTTCAATTACACATGGATATTTTGTCCCGGTCAGCTATATTTCAAACTGGTTCTCCTTATAATAGCCACTTTTCAATTTGGAAGAGACTTCACTGAAGGCATCTAAAGTCCGCTGCACATCCTCCATAGTGTGGACTGCAGTAGGAATCAGACGTAGTTCTATTAATCCTTTAGGGATCACCGGATAAACCACAATAGAACAAAAAATGCCATAGTTCTCCCTAAGGTCCATGGTCAGTGCGGTGGCTTCCAGTAATTCTCCTTTTAAAAATACAGGCGTAACCATGGTATTGGTAATGCCCAGATCAAAGCCACGTTCCCGTAGGCCTTTTTGCAGGGATGTTGCCACGTTCCACAGTTTTTCACGAAGTTCAGATTTGCTTTTTAACAGTTCCAGACGTTTCAGCAAGCCAATCACCATAGGCATAGGCAAAGCCTTTGCAAAAGTTTGAGAGCGCATGTTATAGCGCAGAAAATTAGTAATCTGTTCCGTAGAGGCCACAAATGCACCTATTCCAGCCATTGCTTTTGCAAAAGTTCCAAAATAAATATCTACCCCTTCTATACAATCCTGGGCTTCATGTGTACCCGCACCGGTTGGTCCCATTGTTCCAAAACCATGTGCATCATCAATCAGCAACCTGAAGTTAAATTCTTTTTTCAACTCAACGAGTTCCTTCAGTTTACCCTGGGCACCAGACATTCCGAAAACCCCCTCGGTAATGACCAGTATACCGCCCCCACTTTGCTCCACCAGTTTGGAAGCCCTTTCCAGCTGCTTCCTTGCACTTTCAATATCATTGTGTTTATAAACAAAACGCTTGCCCATATGCAGCCTCAGGCCATCAATGATACAGGCATGCGATTCCGCATCATAAACGATCACATCATTTCTGTCAACAAGACTGTCTATAATTGAAACCATTCCCTGGTAGCCAAAATTCAGCAGAAAAGCATCTTCCTTGCCAACAAAAGTACCCAGTTCCTGTTCCAGTTGTTCATGGTATTTAGAATTGCCGGACATCATTCTGGCCCCCATCGGATAAGCCATTCCAAAATCCGTCGCCCCCACTCTATCCGCTTCCCGGACTTCAGGATGATTGGCCAAACCAAGATAATTGTTCAGGCTCCAGACCAAATGCTCTTTTCCACGGAAATTCATATGAGGTGCAATTTCGCCTTCCAGTTTTGGAAAAGAGAAATAGCCATGCGACCATTTTTGATGCTGACCAATAGGCCCCATATGCTTTGCTATCTTTTCAAAAATATCCAATTCTATATCTTATTAAGTTAAATACTGTTTTTTTTGCAAATTTAAGGTTTTAGGACGGAATTCCCTACAGGATGACCGAGCTTCGGCTGTTTCACCACTTAAACCCAATTTTATGAGAAAAGCCTTAACAGGTTTCTGTTAAGGCTTTTCATACTATGTCATTAGGCACTAGTCAACGTTATCGTGCAGAAAAGAGTTGTTAGGCCTGATCTCTGTTGTACCTTCTTCGTCATTACTTAACGTAAATCTGGAGATCTGCGATTCAGATGAATGTTGTACCTGTTGCAGCTGCATTTGTTTACGTTTATAGGCCGGTTCATTTTCCAGTTCCTGTAAACCATTGGTGGTGCGCAGTTTCATGCTCAGGTCTTTTAGCCTTAAAATCCTTTCTTTGGATTTTTTCAGCTGGTCTTCGATAGACTCATCGCTTTTATCGTCATCCAACCCGTTTACCTGAATGGGCTCTGGTTCTTCTGAAACAGGGGACCCAAAATTAGCCACTGGTGTTTCAAACACAAAATCAGTTTCTGCAAGTTTAATTTCAAACTCAAAGCCCGATTCCTGTTGTGTTTCGGCGACTGGTTTTTCTTCTTCTACCAAGGTATGACGGATCACCACATTTTCCGGCTCTTCAGTTCTCTTTGGTTTATTTCCATTAAAAAGATCACCAAAAAGATCTGACTGTTTGATTTCTTCTTTGGCTTTCATAACCGGTTCTCTGGAAACCACTTCGGCTTTTGGTTCAATGAAAGAGTTTACAGGTTCAACCGGCTTAATTAACGGCGCCTCTTCGGGTGTTAATAAAGAAATCTTTTTGACGTTCTTTTTATCGTGGGCCCTTTGTTCTGTCGTTTGGAAACCGGTCGCAATGATCGTAACCGATAACTTATCTTCCAGACTTTCATCGATACAGTTACCCCAGATCAGATCGGCCGAAAGACCAGCCTTATCCTGGATATAGTCTGTAATGATGGTCACCTCATCCATAGTCACCTCACGGATTCCCGAACTGATGTTCAGCAGGATATAACGGGCACCTTCAATTTCATTATCTTTCAATAGCGGAGAAGCCAGCGCGCCCTCCACTGCATTCAGGGCCCTGTTTTCCCCATCACAGGCAAAGCTACCCATAATACATACACCACTGTCTTTCATGACCGTGCGCACATCTTTAAAATCCACGTTGATGTATCCAGGTACGGTGATGATTTCTGCAATACCTTTGGCAGCTGTGGTTAAGATATCATCAGCCTGGGCAAATGCAGAACCTAGGGTAAGGTTTCCGAAAATTTCCCTCAGCCTGTCGTTCGAAATGACCAGATAAGAATCTACATATTTTTTCAGTTCATCCAGACCATCTTCAGCCTGCATCTTACGACGCTTACCTTCAAATGAGAATGGAGTTGTGATAATGGCAACGGTAAGGATGTCCAGTTCTTTGGCCGCCTGAGCTATAATCGGGCTTGCACCAGTACCTGTTCCACCACCCATTCCTGCTGTTATAAACAGCATTTTTGTTGTACTGCCCAACATCTGTTTGATGTCGTCAATATTTTCAATTGCCGAATTTTTCCCAACTTCCGGGATAGAGCCTGCGCCCATTCCTTCTGTTAAACTCGCTCCCAGTTGTACCTTATTTGGAATAGGGCTGAACTCCAGTGCCTGGGCATCCGTATTACAAATAATAAAGTCCACACCGGTAATTCCCTGACGGTACATATGGTTTACCGCATTACCACCACCGCCACCAACACCAATTACCTTGATGATTGATGACTTATCTTTTAACATTTCGAACTGCATATCTTTATGAATCAGTTATTTAAAAATTCGTTTTACCTGTTCATCTCTTCTTGTAATATTAACACTTTTTTAACAGGCGTTTTCCACAATTGTTAAGAATGTGGAAAAATCATGATTTGTGGAAAAATATTACGGTTTTATATAATCTTCGTCGCTTACGTTCATGTCGTCTTTGATGAAATCTTTGGTTTTTGCCAGTAATTTATCAAATAACCCACCCCCGCTTTTCTTCACTTTTTCTTTAACCGCCTGTTGTTTCTCCACATATACACCCGGCTGTTTCATTTCTTCGATCAGCTCTTCTGCTTTCTGAATTCCTTTAATCAGTAATCCCACACTTGTGGCATACATCGGGCTTTTCAGGTCGTCATAAATGGTCTTTGGCATATCATCATACTTAGACAAATGCTCATTCGGATAACCAACCCGGCAATCCAGACCAGTCACATATTCGACCAGTTGCGACAAGTGTTTCAGTAAGGCACCACCGCCAGTAATCACTACCCCGCCGATCAGTTTTTTCTCATAACCGGAGGATTTGATCTCATAATAGACATGCTCAATGATTTCTTCCATACGGGCCTGGATCACATAAGCTAAGTTTTTCACTGAAATCTCTTTGGGCTCCCTGCCACGCAGACCAGGCACACAAATGATTTCATTTTCTTTATTCTCTTCTGCCAGCGCAGAGCCAAACCTGGTTTTCAACAATTCAGCCTGGTTTCTCATTACAGAACAGCCTTCACGGATATCTTCTGTAACACTATTTCCGCCAAAAGGAATCACAGCCGTATGACGAATAATACCTTCATGGAAAATGGCAATATCCGTGGTACCACCACCAATATCCACCAGGGCAATCCCTGCTTCTTTTTCTTCATCGCTCAACACCGATTCTGAAGAAGCCAGGGGCTCTAAAATTAATTCCTGGGTTTGCAGACCAGCATTGGTCACACACCTCATAATATTTTTTACCGCCGTTACCTGTCCGGATATAATGTGAAAGTTCGCCTCCAAACGTACTCCCGCCATACCGATCGGATCTTTTACGCCCGGCTCATTATCAATCGTAAATTCCTGCGGCAATACATGGATGATTTCTTCTCCCGGGGGCATAACCAGTTTGAACATATCATCTATCAGTTTGTCGATGTCTTTTTTACCGATTTCATTATTTAATTCTCTTCTTGTCAGGATCCCGCGGTGCTGCAGACTTTTAATGTGCTGCCCCGCAATACCGACATTGACCACCCGGATTTCCACATTGGATTGCCCACTGGCCACTTCAACGGCTTGTGATATGCCCTGAACCGTCTTTTGGATGTTGGAGACTACACCCCTGGTTACTCCCGCAGATTCTGCTTTCCCTATACCGAGTACTTCAATTTTTCCGTGTTGTGTTCTGCGACCAACGATCACACAGATTTTCGTAGTTCCGATATCCAGACCTACTACTATTGGAGACTGCATGGTAGATTTTTCTTTGCCCATAACTATATTGTTGATTTGTTGAGTTTTCTGTTATTTGTTTTTCTTGGTATCTGTTTTAACTTTTTCTTTTGCTGCCGGTTTTGCTGTCGCCGTTGCAGGCTTTTTCTCGGGGACTGCGGGTTTCTTCTTTACTTCCGCAGGTTTCGGTTTTATTTCTGGTGTTACCTCGGTATCACTCATAATGTCTTTAATAATTTCATTTTTCACCATGGAATCAACTGCCTTGTTTCCTCCCGATATTCTCGGATCTTTAATGATCAGGGGCTTAAATGCATTTGCCTTTACAGAATCGGGCTTGGTCCTTTCACAAACCACCTGATTGGTGTATTTAATGTTTATTGTCTTATAGGTATCCCAGCCCACTTTTGGCATCGCCTCTTTATAAAATGCACGCAGGTTCCTCATTTTTACTTCCAGGGAATCTGCATCCCCTAAAATGATCCGCTGGTTGCCTAGTCTGGGAATCAGTTCTATATCTTTTTTATCGTTTACAAAAATTTGTTCTATCTGTGCATCCCAAAGGGTATCACTTTTCAGGAACAAAGCCGTTTTATACAAATCTGTTGCCAGTTTACTTTTTAAAGTATCCAGCTTACCTCCAAAATGCTCTCCGATGTTCCCATTGGCCACCAGCACATTTGCTGTAAAATTGGAAGAAACCGGCATCTTTAATCCATTGCGGTCTATATAGAAATCCTGGTTACTGGCATTGATCACCCTCAACACCGGCTGGCGTTGCTTAATTTCTATATGAATGACCCCATCCATATCTGCATAGATTTTAGCCAGGGCGATATAAGGATTGGCTTTTATTTTATCTTCAATCTGGTTCAGGTTGATCTGCTCCAGGTTCCGGCCAATTAAAGTCCCCTGACTTTGTTTTAAAATGGCATCGATCTCTTCCCGCTCAATAAAGTTATCTGCACCAGGAATCAGTATTTTAACATTGCTGCACTTTACAGTTTGTTTTTTTAAATCCACAAAACCCATAAGCACCACCAAGCCCGCCAGGCAAATGACCCAGGCAAAACTTTTAAATACCAATTTCCAGTTGATCCTTCTAAGCATGGTCCATTATATTTTTTAAAGGTTGAACCAAAGTATCAATATCTCCTGCGCCCACTGTCAGCAGCAGCTCGGGTTTATCGGTACGGATTTTTTCCAACGCCGCTTCTTTACCATACACAGCAGCCTGCTCCAATGTAATTTTATCCCGTAAAAACGGGGAATCTATCCCTTCCATAGGCAACTCCCGGGCCGGATAAATATCCAGCAACACAAGTTCGTCTACCGTACCCAATACTTCTGCAAATTCATCCGCAAAATCCCTGGTCCTACTAAACAAATGCGGCTGAAAAATAACCGTCAGTTTTTTATCCGGGTACAATTGTCTGACCGCATTAAAGCAGGCCCTCAATTCTTCGGGATGATGCGCATAGTCATCAATATAAATGTGCCTGTCGGTATGAACAATATATTCAAATCTTCTTTTAACGCCTTTAAAGCTGGCAATAGCGGCTTTAATTTTTTCTGCTGTTATGTCCAGTTTAAGGGCTACAGCGATTGCCGCCACTGCATTTTCCACGTTGTGCCGGCCCGGAAGCATCAGTTGCAAATCATTAATCTGTGTACCAGCCGAATGGTAATCAAATACAAAACTTGCTTTTTCTATACGGATGTTTTGTCCGCTGACATCTGCATATTTATCCAGACTGTAAGTGACCCCGTCACTGATGGGTAAGCCAGCCTTTACAAACAAGGTGCCTCCAGTTTTCAATTGTCCGGCAAACAAATGAAAAGATTCTTGCAAATGAGAGGAATCCCCATAAATATCCAGGTGGTCTGCATCCATGGAAGTAATAATGGCCATATCGGGATACAACGTTAAAAAGGACCTGTCGTATTCATCTGCTTCCACCACCACGACATCGTTGTTTCCAATTAAAAAATTACTGTTGTAATTGGTTGTAATTCCTCCCAAAAAAGCCGTACAGCCATATCCGCTATGAGTAAGGATGTGTGCGACAATAGAAGAGGTGGTGGTTTTGCCATGGGTTCCGGCAACAGCGATACAAAACTGCCCCTTGCTGATAATCCCCAATACTTCAGAACGTTTTCGGAGCGCAAAACCTCTTTGCTTAAAATAATTCAGGATCTGGGCATTTTTCGGAATAGCCGGGGTATAGACAATAAGGGTATCTTCATGTTTGTCCAGAAAACTAACCGGCAATACTGCATCATCATCCAGATAAGAAATCAGGATACCTTCGCGTTCCAAGGCTATGGTCAAATTGGTCCTGGTTTTATCGTAACCACAAACCAGACAGCCACGTTTAGCAAAATAACGGGCAAGCGCACTCATTCCGATCCCTCCGATCCCAATAAAATATACCCTTCTAATTGCTTCCAGTTCCATAATTAAATGCCCTTTGCTGCTAATTTTAATACTTCTGCCGCAATCAGGTCGTCTGCCTGCGGCAATCCCATAGCCCCTATATTGCGGGACAGGGATTCACATTTTTCTTTATCGCCCAACAGCCTTAATGTTTCGGCCACCAGGGTATCTTCCGCAGAACGGTCTGCGATCACAATAGCCGCCTGATGTTCTGCAAGCGCCATTGCATTTTTTGTCTGGTGGTCTTCTGCCACATTAGGCGAAGGCACCAGGATCACCGGCTTTTTGATCAGACAAAGCTCCGCGATCGTTCCTGCTCCTGCTCTTGAAATAATCACATCAGCAGCCGCATAAGCCAAATCCATTTTATTTAAAAATTCCAGGATGCGGACATTGGGATGGTAATTTTCCCCCAGACGTTCCATTACTCCCTTGTAATAATATTTTCCAGTCTGCCAGATCAGCTGTACATCTTCGCTGATGATTTCAGGCAAATGTTTTTCTATACTTTTATTTAACGTACCCGCTCCCAGGCTTCCACCTGTAAGCAAAATGGTTTTCTTTAAAGGATCGAGTTTCAACAATTCTGCACCTG
Source organism: Pedobacter nutrimenti (assembly GCF_003208655.1). Classification (GTDB taxonomy): domain Bacteria; phylum Bacteroidota; class Bacteroidia; order Sphingobacteriales; family Sphingobacteriaceae; genus Pedobacter; species Pedobacter nutrimenti. The sequence continues at coordinate 145,456 of NZ_QKLU01000004.1, forward strand.
CAAAATGTTTATTTTCAATTTCAACGACTTCTTTCCGTACCGGATTACCAGTTTTCAGAATTCTGTCTGCCGGAAAAAACTGCTCCATATGATCAAAGGCCACACAGATTTTTGATGCTTTTTTTCCAAGCCATTTATTGGTTATACCTGCATAGGAATTTTGTTCCTGAATCAGGTAAGGGATATTCTTCAAAGAGGCTGCATACAACAAAGGTCCTGAAGCATAACCACCTACCCCAACTACAGCATCTGGTTTAAAATCTGAAATGAGCTTTAAAGCTTTACGGACACTCCCGATCATTTTAAAGGGCAGTGCAAGATTTTTCAGAATAGAGCCCCGCTGGATCCCACTGATGTTGAGCCCCACAATTTTATAACCAGCCGCCGGAACCTTTTCCATTTCCATACGGCCTATCGCACCTACAAAAAGCAACTCGCAGGCCGGATCCATGCGTTTCAGCGCATTTGCAATAGCAATAGCAGGAAATATATGACCTCCTGTACCGCCTCCTGAAATTATGATCCTTGCTCCTTTCATTTCCTTTTTATATTACATTGCAGGGATTTCACCTACAACAATTTTATTACTGCTATGTCCTTCAATATCCTTGCCTTTTTTGGCGTTTTCCTCAATATCTTTGCTCACACTTAAAATAATCCCAAAAGCAATACTGGTAAAAATCATAGAGGTTCCTCCCATACTGACCAGAGGAAGTGGAACACCCGTTACCGGCCCCAAACCAACTGCCACGGCCATGTTCGCAAAAGCCTGTATGGTTAAACTGAAACTCAGTCCAGCTGCCAGTAAAGCCCCAAAAGCCTTGGGGCTCTGGGTGACAATACGGATACACCGGTAGAGCAGCACCAGATACAAGACCACGATAATCATTGCCCCAAACAAACCATACTCCTCTACAATAATGGCAAAAATAAAATCCGAGTATGGGTGAGGCAGGAAATTCCTTTGGGTACTGTTGCCCGGCCCCTTGCCAAAAAGTCCACCCGAGGCGAGGGCAATTTTTGCCTGATCGGCCTGATATGTTTTATCCGCATGCTGCAGTTCAGGATGCAGATAGGCATTGATCCTGGATTTATAGGTTTCCCTTCTGGGTCCTAAAAAACCGACCAGCAACAGCAGCACAAAACCACCTGCGCAAACAATGGAAATTTGTTTAATACTGATCCTGCCAATGATCAGCAGTAAAATACTTACACCAAAAAGCATTAATGCTGTAGACATGTTTGCCAGGGCAATCAACACGAAAACCACACAAACTGATGCCATAATAGGTATAAAAGCTTTTTTTACATCTTTAATATTTTCTTGTTTTTTGGTCAGTGTACGGGCCAGAAAGGTAATCAATGCCAGTTTAGCCAAATCGGAGGTCTGGAAGGTTAAACCGATAATAGGAATTTTTACCCAGCGGGAGGCATCGTTCAGGTTTGTACCAAAAATTAGCGTATACACCAGCAGCGGAATGGTCACAATCATCAGGACCTTAGAAATGCCGGCATAATATTTATAGTCCAGTAAATGCGCAATATAGATCATACCAATCCCCATGACCACAAAAATCAGGTGTTTTGTGAGCAGCAGTTTTTCTACCGTTTTACCTTGTTTATAGGCCAACGTACCAGTGGCACTATATACGGCAAGGATAGAAATCAGGGACAACAGAATAATGATCAGCCAGATCCATCTGTCCCCCCGGGTTTTTTCTAAAAGTGCATGAACAGCAGTCATCTTTTATAATTCTTTTACAGCCATTTTAAACTGGTTGCCACGGTCTTCATAGTTTTTAAACAAATCAAAACTTGCGCAGGCCGGTGACAACAATACGGTATCTCCTTTTTTAGCCAGGTGATAAGCCACCTGTACAGCTTCATGCGCGGAGAAGGTATTTACAATCACCTCAACATCGTGCTCAAAGGCTTCATGGATGCGCTTGTTGTTCTTCCCAAGACAAACAATGGCCTTTACTTTTTCCTTCACCAAATCCCTGAGCATATCGTAGTCATTTCCTTTATCCACACCCCCCATAATCAGGATCACCTCGGTATTTACACTTTCAAGGGCATACCAGGTGGAATTCACATTTGTAGCTTTGGAATCGTTGATGTACTCGACACCAGAAATCCTCGCCACGTGCTCTAACCTGTGCTCAATATTTTTAATGTCTCCCATACTTTCACGTATGGTTGCATTTCTGATATCCAAAACTTTGGCAACGATGCCTGAGGCCATAGAGTTATAGATATTGTGCTTGCCTTGTAAGGCTAATTCTGAAATAGACATGGTTAGTTGATCCTCTTGGTTTATGTTGATGTGTATGTTGTTCCCTTCCAGGTAAGCGCCTTCTTCTATTTTTTTTCGGATAGAAAAAGGATATCTCCGGGATTGTATTTTTGTATGTTTCATGGCCTTGGCTGTTTCTTCATCATCTGCACAATAAATGAAACAATCTTCCGGTCCCTGGTTACGGGTAATTCTCATTTTTGAAGCCGCGTAATTGGCCAGTTTATACTCATAACGGTCCAGGTGGTCCGGAGTGATATTGAGTAAAACCGCAACATCTGCTTTAAAATCGTACATATCGTCCAGCATGAAACTGGATATTTCCAGTACATACCAGTCAAACTCTTCGGTCGCCACCTGCAAGGCAAAGCTGTTTCCGATGTTGCCCGCCAGCCCCACATTCAGCCCTGCTTTTTTCAGGATGTGATAGGTAAGCATAGTGGTGGTGGTTTTACCATTTGAACCGGTAATACATACTGTTTTTGCATGGGTATAGCGTTTGGCAAATTCAATTTCAGAAATCACCGCTATACCTTTGGCTTTCAGCTGCTTTACAATCGGCACGGTATCGGGAATCCCCGGACTTTTAATCACCTCTGAAGCATTGAGTATCAACGTTGGGCTATGTTGTTTTTCTTCAAAAGAAAGCCCTTTTTCTACCAAAACCGCTTTGTAACGTTCTGCAATCGGACCAAAATCCGACACAAAAACATCAAAGCCCTGCTTCTGTGCCAGTATAGCCGCACCTACGCCGCTTTCTCCTGCTCCTAATATGACGATCCTACCCTTTTCCATTATCTTACTTTTAAGGTTACAATGGTAATGATGGCCAGCAAAATGCTGATGATCCAGAAACGGGTTACAATTTTAGCTTCATGGTAACCTTTCTTTTGATAATGGTGGTGCAAAGGAGACATCAAAAAGACCCTTCTTCCTTCACCAAAACGCTTTTTGGTATATTTAAAATAACTGACCTGGATCATTACAGAAAGGATCTCGATCAGGAACACGCCGCATAAAACAGGAATGAGCCATTCTTTACGGATCATAATGGCAAAAGCAGCAATAATACCTCCAATAGCAAGACTTCCGGTATCACCCATAAAAACCTGGGCCGGATAAGAATTGTACCAGAGAAACCCTACACAGGCCCCCACAAAAGCTCCTGCAAAAATCATGAGCTCTCCCGAGTTGGGGATATACATAATGTTGAGGTAATCTGCGATCACCGTATTACCGGAAACATAGGCCAGCAGACCAAGGGTAATCCCAATAATGGCCGATGTCCCTGTGGCAAGCCCATCAATTCCATCGGTAATATTTGCTCCGTTGGAAACACCTGTAATGATAATTACTGTAAACAACAGGAAAACCACCAGGGCATATTTCTCATAATCACCACCCAGGAATTTCAGGACTTTGGCATAATCAAACTCATTCTTTTTGTAAAAAGGAACATTTGTTTTGGTCGATTTTACATCCTGTGTATAATAATAATTACCTCCTTTTTCCCTGAGGATAATCGGAGCCGCTGAGCTCGTTTTCTGTGTTTCAGGAACCGTTTGTCGAACCACAATGTTCGGGTTGAAATACATGGTATAACCAATGATCAGCCCAAGACCAACCTGCCCTACAATTTTAAAACGTCCGGCAAGGCCCTCTTTATTCTTTTTAAATACTTTAATGTAATCGTCCAGAAAACCGACAGCCCCCATCCATACCGTTGTAACAATCATTAAAATAACATACACATTGGTCAGATTGGCCAGCAACAGCGTAGGCACCAGAATACCCAATAAAATGATCAGTCCACCCATGGTCGGGGTACCCTGTTTCTGCATTTGTCCTTCCAGACCTAAATTCCGTACGGTTTCGCCCACCTGCTTTTTCTGCAGGTAATTGATCAGTCTGCGGCCGTATACGGTCGTGATGATCAGGGAAATGATAATCGCCAAAGAAGTCCTGAAAGTGATGTACTGAAACAACCTTAATCCTGGGATATCGTAATGCTGACGCAAATATTCTGAGAGATGATATAACATTAGCTGATGAGGTTTAGTTGTTCCAATAATATTTCCTTATCGTCAAAATGATGTCTCACACCATTAATTTCCTGATATTTTTCGTGTCCCTTTCCGGCCACCAGAATGATATCTCCGGGTCTAGCCAAATGACAAGCTGTTTTGATGGCTTCTTTTCTGTCCAGAATGCTCATGGTTTTACGCTTATTGGAAGGTGAAACGCCGGCCTCCATATCTTCAACTATGGATGCAGGATCTTCTGTCCTGGGGTTATCCGAAGTCAGGATCACTTTATCGCTCCAGTCACAGGCCACCTGTGCCATGACCGGACGTTTGGTTTTATCCCTGTCCCCTCCACAGCCAATTACCGTAATGACCTGCTCTGTCCCTTTACGAATGTCCTGAATGGTACTCAATACATTCTGAACCGCATCAGGAGTATGGGCATAATCTACAATTCCAATAATGTTTTTTTCGTTGTTCACATAATCAAACCTGCCTTCTGCTCCGCTTAGGTTACTGAGCAGGGTCAGCACGTTAAATTTATCTTGTCCAAGCAGCACCGCACTGCCATATACCGCAAGCAGGTTATAGGCATTAAAAGAACCGACCAGCTTAAAGAAAACATCTACATGGTCAATGTCCAGGTTCAACCCGCTGAATTTATTTTCAATAATTTTTGCTTTAAAATCGGCCAGCTGCTTTAAAGCATATGTTTTCTTTAAAGCTTTGGTATTCTGAAGCATCACCATTCCGTTTTTATCATCGGCATTGGTCAGGGCAAAAGCTGATTTTGGCAAACCATCAAAAAAGGCTTTTTTAGCTTTGAGGTAATTGTCAAAGGTTTTATGAAAATCCAGGTGGTCATGGGTAATGTTCGAGAAAATGCCTCCTGTAAAATGAAGCCCCTCAATCCGGTGCTGTACGACTGCGTGAGAGCTCACCTCCATAAAACAATAGGTACAACCTTCGCTCAGCATCTGCTGCAGCAATTGATTTAAAGCGATGGGATCCGGCGTGGTATGCGTTGCCGGAATAATGACATCATCAATCTGGTTTTGTACGGTAGAAATCAGGCCTACATGATGCCCCAATGCCCTGAACAATTTAAAGAGCAAAGTTGCAATGGTCGTTTTACCATTTGTACCGGTTACCCCTACGAGCTTTAATTTAAGGGAAGGATGGTCATAAAAATTTCCTGCCATTTTTCCCAGCGCCACATGAGCGTCCTCTACCTGTATATAGGTAACCCCTTCTTTAAATTCAGCAGGCATCTGCTCACAAATAACCACCACAGCACCTGCGGCAATGGTTTGATCTATATAAGCATGTCCATCGGACAAACTTCCTTTAATTGCAAAGAAAACAGCATCCTCACTTACCTTACGCGAATCAAAAGTCAGGGCAGCCACCACCTTATTGGTCGTACCCACCAGCTCTTTTATCGCGACTCCATATAATACATCCTGCAACTGCATATTATTTCAATTCTAATTGAACCAACAATCCTTTTCCTATTTTACTTCCAGGGGCTATGGACTGGCTGATCACCTTACCACTTCCCTTTACCTGTGCTTTTAAACCTGCGTTTCCGACCAGATATAAAGCATCTTTCAGGCCCATCCCGCTCACATCGGGCATGGCACCTTTAATGGAATTATACTCCTGATAAACAATGCCATTGCTGGTATCCACACTGTTTACATAATCTGACTTTGCCGCATAAAGGGCCTTAATGCCAAAAGCATTATATACTTTTTTCAAATCCTTGGTCTGCCCTGCTTTTGCTTCAGGCGCTTTGGTATTTCCAACCAGGTGATCGCCCACTTCACTAAACATCCCCATATCACTGGCGTAAATGCGATCGGCAATCTCTTTAAAAGGAGGACCCGCAACAGCCGCGGCATAATAAGAACCTTTAGGATCATTGATCACCACAATCAGGGAATATTTAGGATTATCGGCCGGAAAGTAACCACAAAAAGAACTCTGATATTGTTTTTTAGCCTTATAACCTTTATTTCCATCAGCAACCTGCGCGGTACCGGTTTTACCTGCTACTTTATAAAATTTAGAAGCCACCACTTTACCTGTTCCTATGGCCACGGTACTTTCCAAAAGGGCCTGCATTTTTTTAAGGGTCACATCCGAACAGATTTTTTCATTCACCACTCTTGCCTTAAACTGCTCGACAGGATTGCCCAGCCTGCGAATCTCTTTTACAAAAATCGGCGCCACATACTTTCCATTATTGGCCACTGCGTTGTAAAACGAAAGCATTTTTAAAGGAGTCAATTGCATTTCATATCCATAAGCCATCTGTGGCAGGGTCATGTTTTTGTTCCAGCTTCTGTTTTTTGGTGTTTTCACCACAGGCTGCGCTTCTCCGGGAATCTGTAAGCCCAATTTCTCATTCAAATGCCAGCTGTACAAATGATCGGTAAACCTGGACTGTTCATTCCGGTAATGGGTATCTACCAATTGGGCAACTGCCGAATTGGAGCTCTGTTCAAAAGCCTTTTTAACCGTGACCACACCAATGCTACCATGAGAGTCTTTGATCAGGTGACCTGGAATTTTATAGTTTCCGGTAGCCACAAGCGTATTGGTGTCGACCATTTTATCTTCCAGCAAAGCCATGTAAGAAGCCAGTTTAAAAGTAGAGCCAGGGTCCTGATTTCCGGCAATTGCATAATTAAACAACTCTTTATAAACCCCTTTGGATACCCGGGTAAAGTTGGCCACCGCCCTTACTTCTCCGGTAGCCACTTCCATCAGAATCACTGCACCATGATCTGCATCACTTATAATCAATTGTTTTTCCAGCGCACTCTGCGCAAGATCCTGCATATTGATGTCGATGGTGGAAATAATATCAGCACCTTCTTTCGGTGCAATTTCTGCTTCCTCATTAACCGGCATCCAAACCCCGCCCGCAATACGCTGCACCAGTCTTTTACCAATTTCACCGTTAATGTAACTGCCATAAGCACCCTCAAGCCCTACCGCATTGGATACATTTTCATTTCTATAACCAATGGTTCTTGCTGCCAGAGACTGGAAAGGCAGGATCCTTTTGTTTTGCTGAATGGCAATCAGGCCACCACTGTATTTACCAATATTAAATAATGGAAATTTCCGGATCTCTTTGAGATCCTGATAATTTACTTTTCTTTTGATCAGCAGGTAACGCACACTGTCCTGACGCGCAGAACGCAGGTAACGGGAATATTCTTTTGGTGTTTTGTCTTTAAAAAACTGAGACAAACGCAAAGCAAGGGAATCTACTTTCGCATTAAAAATATCTTTATCTTCTATACCGCCCGCATAAAGATCCATCCGCAGCTCGTATTCAGGCACCGAAGTGGCCAGCAAGCTTCCATCATTAGAATAAATATTTCCACGGGCAGCTTCTATATTGACATACTTTGTAGAGAGACTATCGGCCATGGCACGCCATTTATGTCCCTCTACAAACTGTACATCGCATAACCTGACCAGTACTGCCACGGCAAACAGTACAATCAGGCCAAAAGCCAGATAAACACGCAGTAATATGTTCGCTCTAATGTTCATCGTTACCTACTACTATTTTCTTAGGTGGTTCTGTCAATTCTTTTATTCCCAGGGTATCAACTTTTCTGGCAACCTCTGTTAGCTTACTTTTAAACATCAGTTCGGCCTTCAAAGACTTATACTCCCAGCTCTGTTCTTTTACTTCTTTATTTAATTTATCTATACTCCTGATGTTCTTCACCGCCATATGACTGTTGGCAATGTAAAGCATACACAAAAAGGATATAAACAACAAAAACGGCAACATCTCCGTTGCAGCTTCCTTCGTCACTACGCCCTCTGTGAAGAGCTTTTTTAAAAAGACCCGGCCACTGTCTGATTCCTCGGCAGCCTTCTCTTTTTTAACCTTCAGCACTGGTTCTTCCAACTCTTCAGGCTCCTGCTCCTCTTCTATATGTTCTCTGAACCGGTTCATATTCTCTCCCCAATTCTTAGTTTAGCACTTCTTGATCTGCTGTTCCGTTCCAGCTCCTGCTGATCGGCCACCACGGCTTTTCTGGTAATTGCCCGAAAAGGTTTTTGCTCATTCCCATAAAAGTCCTTTTCTACCTCTCCCCTGAATTTACCTTTGGCAATAAAATTCTTCACTGGCCTGTCCTCCAGGGAATGGTAAGACATCACCACCAGCCGCCCACCCGGGTTCAGCACCTCTGCTGTTTGCTCCAAAAAACTTTCCAGCACCCTGATCTCTGCATTCACTTCAATCCGTAAAGCCTGAAAAACCTGGGCCATATATTTATTTTCCTTGCCTCTTGGAATGTGCGCAGCAATCACCCTTTTAAAATCTTCGAGAGTTTGCAAGGACCCCGAAACACGGGATGCAACTACTGTTGCCGCAAGGGATTTCGCATTCTTTACCTCCCCATAAATCCCAAAAATTTTATGCAACTCTTCCTCAGAATACGTATTCAGTACGCCGGCCGCAGTCAGCTCACTTTGCTTGTCCATACGCATATCCAGCGCCGCATCAAAGCGTGTAGAAAAACCTCTTTCGGGTTCATTAAACTGATGAGAGGAAACACCCAGATCTGCCAGTATCCCATCCACCTTCCTGTAACCCAGCAACCTTAAATTATTTTTAAGAAAAGCAAAATTCTGGTCTACAAACCGAAACCTTGGATCCTCAATTTTATTGCGCTGTGCATCCGGATCCTGATCAAAAGCAATCAACACGCCCTGTTTACCCAATTTTTTCAGGATTTCCCGGGAATGACCGCCGCCACCAAAAGTAACATCCACATAAACCCCCTCAGGCTTTATATTCAGACCCTCCACACAAGCATCCAGCATCACCGGAACATGATAATTATTTTCCATCTTCCCCCCTGTTTTTATTACCCATTACTTCTTCGGCCAGCATCGCAAAGTCTTCCGGCTCCTGATCAAACAGCGCCTCATAAGCCGATTTAGACCAGACCTCGATTTTATCAAACTGACAAGCCAACACCAGTTCGGTATTGATAGAAATCCCTACAGACTCCAAAAGGGACTTCGGCAGATTTACCCTCCCTGTTGCATCCAGTGTCAATTCTGTTGCCCCTCTGGTAAAATAACGGATAAACTCCCTTGTCTTTTTTTCATAAGGGTTCAGCTTACTCAAATCTTCCACAATTCCTTCCCACACTTTTTTCGGATAGATCACCAGGTGTTTCTCAAAACCCCTGTTGATCACCAAACCCTCCTGCTCAACATTAGGCAATTGTTTTTTTAGACTCGAAGGGACCATCAAGCGGCCTTTCGCGTCTAACTTACAATCAAATTCTCCTAACAATTGAACCATATTACTATGTACACTTTTTATGTAGTGTAAAAATAGGTACTTCTACCACTTTTTACCACATTCTACCACAAAAAGTTTTCAACATTGGTGTTTTTTACCAAAATCTTCCATTTTACCCCACTCAGGCCGTGGTAGAAAGTGGTAAAAAGAAACAGGCCCTTCGGATAATCCGAAGGGCCTGCCTTAAAATATAACTCTTAATTTAGTTATTTAACCTATAAGACTAGGAATTAATCGCCTTAACACCAGGCAATTCCTTTCCTTCCATATATTCGAGTAATGCACCACCGCCTGTAGACACATAACTCACCTGATCTTCCAGATTGAATTTGGCAATTGCAGCAGCAGAATCGCCACCCCCAATCAGGGAAAAAGCACCGTTATTTTGTGTCGCAGCAACAACCGCATCTGCAACAGCACGGGTTCCGTGTGCAAAATTATCCATTTCAAAAACGCCCATCGGGCCATTCCACAATAAGGTCTTGGATTTTTCGATAATCCCCGAAAACAAAGCAATGGTCTTAGGACCAATATCCAGGCCCATCCATTCGGCCGGTATTTTGCCTGTATCTACATCTTTTTTGGCTGCTTCATTGTCAAATTTATCAGCAATCACCGTATCAACCGGCAAAACCAGGTTCACCCCTTTAGCTTTTGCTTTTTCCAGCAATTCCAAACAAAGTTCCATACGGTCTGCCTCCAGCAAGGAAGTACCAATTTCGCCTCCCTGTGCTTTTGCAAAAGTATAAGCCATCCCACCACCAATAATCAGGTTATCGACCTTATCAAGCAGGCTTTCAATCAGTAAAATTTTATCTGAAACCTTTGCTCCGCCCATAATGGCTGTAAAAGGTTTCACCGCACCATGGTTTACTTTTTCTGCGTTTTTTAACTCTTCGGCCATCAGGTAACCAAAGTACTTCGCCTCCGGAAAAAACTCGGCAATAATCGCTGTTGAAGCGTGTGCACGGTGTGCTGTACCAAAAGCATCATTTACATAAACATCCCCCAACGCAGCCAGTTTTTCGGCAAAAGCGCGGTCACCTTTTTCTTCTTCTTTATAAAAACGAAGGTTCTCCAGCAACAGCACTTGTCCTGGCTCCAGGTTTTTTGATTTTTCTACTGCAGACGCTCCGATGCAGTCATCGGCAAATTTTACTTCCAAATCCAGCATTCTGGACAGGTCGCCCAAAATATGTTTTAAAGAATATTTGTTTTCAGGTCCGTCTTTAGGCCTTCCCAAATGCGACATCAGAATCACAGCCCCCCCATCATTCAGAATTTTATTAATGGTTGGTAATGCAGCGCGCATCCTTTTGTCATCGGTAATGTTAAAATCTTTATCCAAAGGCACATTAAAATCCACCCGGACAAGCGCTTTTTTATCCTTAAAATTGCATTGGTCAATCGTTTTCATCTGTTTATTTTTAGAGTTGTTTCAGCAGAAATCAGTTCAAAATTTTGTTTTCATCAACACCCACAGCAGTGCTGCGTGCATTGCACCAAATATAAGAAGCATTCTTTGCGCTTGGCTCAACTATTACAAAATTTAATCGTATTGTGCTGAAATCTTCACAATCAGGTCCACCAGTCTTGCAGAATAACCAGACTCGTTGTCGTACCAGCCCACCACTTTCACCAGATCACCAACAATAGAGGTCAGCTGTGCATCAAAAATGCAGGAATGCGGGTTATCCAGAATATCCACTGAAACAATGGGGTCCTCCGTATATTCCAGAACAGTGCTCATTTCATTGGAGGCTACTTTTTTAAAGGCCGCATTAATTTCTTCTATGGTTGCCTCCTTTTTGAGCAAGCAGGTAAAATCGGTTAAAGAACCGTTTAGTACCGGAACCCGGATACCTGCACCGCCCAGCTTACCTTCAAGGTGCGGAAAAACATGAGTGATGGCTTTAGCTGCGCCTGTTGTTGTGGGTATAATGGAGGCCGAGGCTGCCCTTGCCCTTCTCAGGTCTTTATGTGGCGCATCATGTAAATTCTGATCACCAGTCATGGAATGTACCGTGGTAATATAACCTTCTACAATCCCCCAGTTGTCATCCAGGACTTTGAGCATTGGCGCCACGTTATTGGTTGTACAGGATGCATTGGATAAAACCGGTGACTTCAGGTCTATTTCCCCATCATTTACCCCCAGGATCACCATCGGGATGTCTTTATCACTGGCAGGCGCGGAAATCAGCACCTGTTTAGCACCGGCCGCCAAATGCAGGGAAGCCGCTGCCCTGGAGGTATGCTTGCCTGTTGACTCTACCACAACATCAATATTCAATGAAGCCCAGGGAAGTTCCGACGCATTTGGATTGGAATAAACCAGAATTCTTTTTCCATTAATAATTAAAGCATCCTCTTCAAAAGAAACACTACCCTTAAATCCTCTGTGAACAGTATCGTACTTAAACAGATGGGCCAGTGTTGCCGGACTGGCCAGGTCATTGATCGCTACAACGTCAATTCCTTTTTCCAGGGCCCCGCGTAAAAAGATACGACCGATCCTGCCAAAACCATTAATTGCTAGTTTCATTCTATTTTGCTTGTTTAACGCCCTAAAAAAAGCTTCATATTTTATACGGAAGCCTGTCTTAAGGTTTTTAGTCCTGGCGCAAAAGTACCTATATTATACGTAGCAGAGGGAACTATTTGGAATTATAAATCCCTCGGGTGGAGTAGTTTTTACATTGATTTTACACCTTTTCCAGCTGGGCTTCTATCAGGCCCTTTAACTGGCCCGCCTGCACCACACCAGACTTTCTCCATTTGACCTCTCCTTTCTTAAAAAGGATCAAGGTTGGAACACTCTGAATCTGATAGGCTCTTGCCACAGCAGGGTTTTTATCAATATCTACTTTTAATATGGTGGCCTGTTCACCGATCATCGCTTTTAACTGTTCGAGTATGGGCGCCATCATTTTACATGGACCACACCATTCTGCTGAGAAATCGACCAATACCGGTTTTGCTGATTGTATATGTTCTGAAAAAGTTGCCATTTTTTTTTCTATTTAATGCTATCCTTAGCAACAACAAATTTGGGTATTCTGTTTTAAAACACAGAATTGCTTTAGCCCCGGCGCTTTTAATTTAAAACCGTAGTTTTGTAGATATACCGAAAATATACAGGTTATGCAGAAATCCCCGATAGACAAAATTATTGCGCCGGTTAGTAAATTCATTCACCTGGAATACACCAGCGGAATCATCCTGCTGGCCAGTGTTGTGGTGGCCATCATCTGGGCCAACTCTCCCTTTCAGGAATCCTACCACCACCTTTGGGAACTTCACCTGTCGGTGGGTTTTGACAAACATGTTTTCAATCAGCCCCTGCACATCTGGATCAATGATGGTTTAATGGCTATTTTCTTTTTTGTCATTGGACTTGAACTCAAAAGGGAATTTATGGATGGAGAACTTTCTTCTTTAAAAAAAGCTTCCCTGCCGATGATGGCAGCATTGGGCGGAATGCTTGTGCCGGCCCTGCTTTATATTTTAATCAATAAAGGCTCCCAAAGCGAGCATGGCTGGGGAATTCCAATGGCCACAGATATTGCCTTTGCACTGGCCTTATTGTCTATAGCCGGAAAACACATCCCCGCTTCGGTTAAGGTATTTTTATCTGCACTGGCCGTTGCCGATGACCTGGGCGCCGTATTGGTGATTGCCTTTTTTTACAGTGGGGAACTGAATTTTATTCCCCTGGGCGTGGCTGGTTTGTTTTTAGTGATGATGACCATCGGCAATGCCATGGGCATACGCAGTACTGCTTTTTACCTGCTGATGGGCCTGGTGGTCTGGATGGGGTTCCTGCTTTCAGGTGTCCATGCCACTATTGCCGGCGTACTGGTTGCCTTTACCATTCCGGCCTCGACCAAAATAGATGAAGTTTTTTATGCCCTGAAGCTCCGTAAACTGGCTGCTGATTTTGAAGAAGAAGTACCCAATAACAGTAAACTGACTACACCAAAACAGCATAAAACGATAGAAGAAGTTAAAAGCTTAAGTACAGCAGCAGAAACCCCGCTACAAAAAATTGAGTATGCCCTGCACCCCTGGGTAGCTTTTATCATTATGCCTCTGTTTGCCCTGGCCAATTCAGGTATGGTCATCGGCACGGACTTCTTTAGTGCCCTGCTCAATCCGGTCAGTATGGGGGTCGCCACAGGGCTTATTGTTGGCAAATTCACCGGGGTTTTACTTTTCACCTGGCTGATGGTTAAACTAAAAATTGCAAAACTGCCCCATCAGGCCAACTGGAGCCACATTACCGGAGTGGCCTTATTGGCAGGCGTGGGCTTCACCATGTCGCTTTTCATCAGCAACCTGGCTTTCAACAATGAAACCATGATTACCCAGGCCAAGTATGGCATCCTTCTGGCCTCAGTGCTGGCGGGTATTTTAGGAACCCTTGCTTTGAAAAGGACTTCAAAACCAAAACAGGCTTAGACCAACTTCATGTATTTGAATTTATTTAACAATGATCAGTAATAAACAACTTTTTCTACTCAATAACGCACAAACCTCCACCAGCCCAAATTTGCTGGAAATTGATTATGCAGAAGGAATTTACCTCTATGACCGGGATAAAAAACCTTATGTAGACCTGGTTTCCGGTTTTGCCGTCAGCAATGTCGGGCACCGGCACCCAAAGGTCGTTGAGGCCATTAAAGCGCAACTCGATAAATACATGCACCTGACCGTTTACGGAGAATATGTACAAACACCTATGGTTCTGTTTGCCCAGAAACTGGTCTCTGTGCTGCCCGGCAACCTAAACAATGTCTACTTTGTAAATTCAGGTGCAGAAGCTACAGAAGGGGCTTTAAAGCTGGCTAAAAGATATACTGGCAGGAGCGGTATTATTTCCTGCTACCACTCTTACCATGGAAGTACACATGGGGCCTTGAGTGTAATGGGAAATGAAACCTACAAACAGGCTTACCGACCGCTTCTTCCTGATGTACAGTTTATACATTTTAATGAAGAAAAGGACCTCGAATTCATTACAGAAGATACCGCTTGCGTCATTCTGGAAACCATACAGGGAGAAGCCGGAATCAGGGTGCCCAGCCAGGACTATATGATCCGTTTGCGTGAGCGTTGCAGCCAAATGGGCGCCCTGTTGATCCTGGATGAAATTCAGGCTGCTTTTGGACGTAGCGGAAAACTCTTTGCCTTTGAAAATTTCAGGATTGAGCCCGATATCCTTTTACTCGCCAAAGCCCTTGGGGGCGGCATGCCTATGGGCGCATTCATTGCCAATAAAGAAGTAATGGGCGTACTTAAAGAAAACCCCATCCTGGGCCACATCACCACTTTTGGCGGGCATCCGGTTTCCTGCAGTGCAGGCCTTGCCAGCCTGGAGGTCATTCTGGAAGAGGAACTCCTGAAAACTGTAGCGGCCAAATCGGAATTGTTCCGGACCCTGCTGGTCCACCCGCTGATCAGGGAAGTACGTGGCATGGGACTGATGCTGGGCATCCAGCTGGACAGCTTTCAGCAGGTAGAAAGCCTCAGCCGGCTTTGCCGGGAACGCGGCGTGGTCATTGACTGGTTTCTGCATTGCGAAACCGCCATGCGGATTGCCCCTCCATTGATCATCAGCGAAGAAGAAATCCGTAAAGTATGCACAATCATCCTTAAAGCACTGGATGAAATTTAAAACGCCTTAATCTGCTATAGGCAGGGAGAAACAAAACCTGCTGCCTTCGCCTATAGCACTTTCTACCCAGATCTTTCCGTGTTCTGCTTCAATAAAATCTTTGGAAATGGCCAGCCCCAAACCAGAACCCGATTTATTGTTTCCATCAGTAGGTACCTGAAAATAACGGTCAAACAAACGTTGCTGATACTTGTCTTCTATTCCTTTCCCAAAATCCTTTACTGAAAACTCCACATTTTGTCCGATCTGCAGCACCTGGATCACCACCTTGGATTTTTCCGGACTATACCTGAGGGCATTGGACAGAAAATTAATCAGCACCCAGGCGGTTTTTTCCACATCGGCATAAACAGAAGGCAAGAGGTTTTTACTCACCAGCTCCAGTTGTATGGCTTTTTGTTCTGCCTGTAATTTGACCGATTCAAGTGCGTAATCTGCAATTTTCCGGGGATCAGATTTCACAAAATTCAGTTGCAGGTTTCCGGTTTCCACCTGCGCAAGGTCCAGCAGTTCGCTTGTAATTTTCAGCAATCTGTCGCTGTCTTCACTAATGTGTTCAACCAGTTCTGTCTGTTCTTTATTCATCACACCAACCCTATCGTCCTTAAGCAATTTAAGACTCATTTTTATCGAGGAAAGAGGCGTTTTCAACTCATGGGAAACGGTGGCAATAAAATTTGTTTTGGCTTCATCGAGTTCCTTAAACTGGGTAATGTTTTTCAGGATATATACCTTACCTGCAGATTTTCCAGCAGCAAACAACACATTGTTTTCCTGGTCATCGAAATTCGGGATCACAATTTCACGGCTTTCCAGCTGAAAATAAGATTCTTTTTCATCTGCATAAATTTTCAGATGGTTATCTTTCTGACTGTTATTTAAAATACGGTTCAAGAGCTCATTTTTTCTGGCCAGTTCTGTTGCATTCTGGCCAATCACCTGTTGTGGGTTCAGGTTGATCAGTAATCCGGCCACTTTATTAAAAAACAGTACTTCCTGTTTTTCATTTAAGCCCACAATCGCATCGTCCATCTGCTCGATAATCGCCTCTATCCGGAGTTTTTCTGATTTAATTTCTGCCAGTTTACTGTTTTCCCATTGGTTTAACTGTTTGGCCATACCATTAAACGCCGCAGCAAGTTCCGAGAATTCATCATTATTGTGAAATTCCAGTCTTTGTTTGTAGTTCTTTTTACTGATTTCTCTAATCGCTTCTGTAAATTCCTGCAAAGGATTGGCCACAAAACCAGGAAAATTAACAATAAAACTAAACAGGATCAGAAAACTGATTGAAGCGGCAAAGACCAGGTAAATCGTCGCTTTGGATACTGAAGCCTGTGCCGCATCATTTTTACGGACAATGGCCTGCATATTGACCTCTTCTATAGTGCGAAGCTGCGCCCTGATGGTCCTTTGGGCAGCCGATTGCTGTGCTATAGTACTTCCAGGGCCGGTCATTTGCTGGTAGGCTGCATTTAATGCGGTGACCGCTTCTCCTTCCCCCTTTTCCGTTACATTTTTCTGTTCAAGGTCCAGCTGTTTTGCAAAAGCCGTTTTGACCTCTTGCGTCAACGGCAGGTCATGCTCATCAAGCAGGGTGCGCATGGCCCCCGTGTATTTAAGGGTTTTGTAATTGTCTTTAAGGATCACTTTTGCACTGCCAGAAATTTCATTCAGGTAAAACAGCGAAACAGCTCCAAAGAAGAGTACCACCACGAACAGGAATCCGAATCCGAGACGGAGTTTGGTTTTAATCTTCATTTTATTTATAAATTAATAGAGGGTTTAAAATTAGCTTAATATCACCAGATCGGTATCCCTTGCAGCAATACTTCGCAAAAGTTTACCAAAAATTGCCGTTCGCATAATGACCTGAAAAAGGTTCAAATGCGGTTTTCCGATGCAAATTGTTGTAATTTCCTTTTCTTCGGCAATTTTAATAATCGTTTGCGTGACATCCTCACTTTTAATTTTCAACACTTCCGCACCAAGTTCAGTAGCCAGTTTAAAATTATTGATCAGGTGCCGTTGTTTATCCAGTTTGATCCGGTCTCCACTTTCCGAACTGCTTTGCACATACAGCACAATCCATGGCGAACGGTAATATGAAGCCAGCCTGGCTGTTTTGCGGATTACCACTTTGGCGGTATCCGCGTTCGAAGAAATACAGGCCAAAAAACGCTCAGAACGAAGTTTAATTTGTTTTGGGACCTCTACACTGATTTTTCTTTCCACCTGGTGCGCCACTTCTTTCAAGGCAAGTTCCCGGAGCTGCAAAATACGTTCGGGTTGAAAAAAATTCCCCAGGGCCGTTTCTATTTTACTTTTATCATAAATTTTCCCCTCCTTTAGGCGGGTCACCAGTTCATCGGCAGTGAGGTCAATATTGACAATCTCATCTGCGATTTCCAGTATTTTATCCGGTATCCTTTCAGTAACAGAAACACCGGTAATGTGTTCAATTTCTTCATTGATACTCTCCAGATGTTGGATATTCACGGCCGAAATGACATTTACCCCTGCATCCAGAAGGTCAAAAACATCCTGCCAGCGTTTCGCATTTTTACTGCCTTCGGCATTGGTATGTGCCAGTTCGTCCACCACCACCACATCAGGATGAATGTTCAATATACTTTGAAGGTCCATCTCTTCAAGCTCTTTTCCCCGGTAGAATATTCTTCTGCGGGGAATAACAGGTAATCCTTCGAGCAAAGCATGGGTTTCCGCACGATTATGGGTTTCGATGTATCCAATTTGCACATTTACCCCGCTTCGGAGCAGCGCATGTGCCTCCTGGAGCATACGATAAGTTTTACCTACACCGGCACTCATGCCGATGTAGATTTTTAATTTTCCAGTCCTCGACTTTTTGATCAGATCAAGGAACTTACGTACGGAAGCATCTTTGTTGTCGTCCATTTTATTTTTTTCCGCTAAAATGATACCGCAATACTGGCGGTGACCAAAGCACTATAATTTACAGGATTTTTATCTCTTATAAAAATTTTATCCTTACTGTTATACAACTTTCCTTCCAGTCTGACCACTGCATTAGACACTGGTGAATAGTCAAGGTTTAGTGAATAACCAGTTGTTTTAAAACCATTGGGTGTACTTACCGGAATAAAGATCCCGTCTTTATCTTTGTAATATTCTGCCCTTGCGGCAACTGCCCATTGCGGGTTAAATTTATACTGGGCAATAGCCACAGGAGAAATGACCTGACTGCGCTCCGAGCTGCCTTTTGTTTTTTGCTGGGTGCCATAGTCCAGACCAAGCGTTACCCCAAAATGATCATTTACCTGGTAAATTCCGTACAGGTTGTGATAGAACCTGGTTACAGCCACAGAATCGGCCCCTTCTTTACCCAGATAATTGCTGTAGTTAACGGTAATTTTTTCTACCGGTTTCCAGGTCAACTGAACTCCGCCTGCCGGCTTGTTGTTGTTGTTTTGTCGGCTGATCCTTTGCCAGCCGTTCAGGTACAACAGTACCGCTGTAAATTTACCATCTGGTGTACCATAGGTTAATTTTGCACCAGATTCAAAATAAGGTGTATTTTCTGAAGAAATGTTCCTGGTCAGCACCCAGCAATCTTTAGAAATGGCGCTCTCAAAACCAATGTGCGAAGAAAAGATACCCGCATCCAGCCATAAGTTTTGAGATTTAGACAATTTAATCCCTGCATTGGCTTCATAAATGTTTTTCAACACGCCTGGTTCGGCCGCTAAATTGGCATTGGCATAAGTTCCTGCCATGACCGCTACATTGGCCCTGATGTTTCCACTATCGTAATTGGCTTTAATAAAGGCCAGGTTTAAGTTCACTTCATTATGTCTGTTGTGCGAATAAATAAATCCTGGCCTGTTGTGATCTGCCGGTTTGTTAAAATCATAACCATAATAGGCTTCTACATAACCTGAAACCTTAATTTTAGGTTGTTCCTGGGCAAATAGGTTCCCTGTCGCAGCAAATGCTGCAATAATCAATATGAATTTTTTCATGTATTTTTTTTCTGAAGAGATCCTGTGAAAAGCCACCCCCTGGTTGGCAAACGCATAACAGGGTGGCTTTCCCGGATATTTTTTATTTCTTTAAATCATCTAAGGCAATGTTCAGTTCCAGCACATTTACGGTCGAAGGGCCGAAAAGACCGAATAAGGGTTTTGCTGTATTCTTTTCTACCAGTGCAGCCACTGTTTTTTCATCCAGTTGACGATAAGTCGCAATTCTTTTGATCTGGATCGCTGCGGCCTGAGGAGAAATGTTTGGATCCAGCCCGCTACCTGAAGCGGTCACCATATCTGCCGGTATCTCTGATTTCTGAAGATAAGGATGGTATTTCATTAAGGTGTCTATACGGTTCTGTACTTCCTTCTGGTAATCCGGATTGGAAGCAGCCTTGTTGGAACCTCCTGAACCGGCTGCATTATAACCTACAGCAGATGGACGTCCCCAGAAATATTGGGGTTTGGTAAAGGATTGTCCGAGCAAAGCATAACCAACCACCTGGCCATTGCGGATGATCTTTTCACCTCCGCCTTTACCTTTGGAAAAACCACCGGCAAAAGCAACAAATAATGGATAGGCTACACACAACAGGACCAGCAGGACCAGGGTGAGACGTATGGATTGTAATAAGTACTTTTTCATCAGTGTACAATTTGTTTTTTAATGGTTATGAAGCGATCATGGGTTTTATTCATTGCATTTTGTGCGTGTAAACTCATGATGGTTTCATTACAGTATATATTTTTTTAAAAGAGCGTTATACAAACAGGCCTACGGCCAGGTCAATCAGTTTAATTCCTATAAAAGGTGCAACAACACCACCAAGGCCGTAGATAAAGAGGTTTCTTCTCAGCAATGCACTGGCACCGATCGGTTTATAAGCCACCCCTCTCAAAGCCAGGGGAATCAGGATTGGAATAATGATCGCATTAAAGATCACTGCCGATAAGATGGCACTTTCCGGACTGTGCAGCCCCATAATATTGAGGCTCTGCAGGGCTGGGATAGAAGCAATAAACAAGGCCGGAACAATAGCAAAATATTTGGCCACGTCATTGGCAATAGAAAAAGTGGTCAAGGTACCCCTGGTGATCAGCAATTGTTTACCGATCTCTACAATTTCGATCAGTTTGGTTGGATCGTTATCCAGGTCTACCATGTTACCCGCTTCTTTAGCGGCCTGTGTACCACTGTTCATTGCCACACCGACATCTGCCTGTGCCAGGGCCGGAGCGTCATTGGTCCCATCCCCCATCATGGCCACCAGTTTGCCCTGAACCTGCTCTTCTTTAATGTAATTCATTTTATCCTCGGGTTTGGCCTCTGCAATAAAATCATCTACACCAGCTTTATCTGCAATATATTTGGCTGTCAAAGGGTTATCACCAGTCACCATTACCGTTTTTACCCCCATTTTACGAAGACGTTCAAAACGTTCGCTGATGCCTGGTTTAATGATGTCCTGCAATTCGATTACGCCCAGGGCTTTTTCGTTTTCGGCAACGACCAGTGGCGTACCACCGTTGGAAGCAATCGCTTTAACTTCTTCTTCTATATCCAATGGAAAAGGGTTGCCCGCTTTTTGTACAATGTTCCGGATGGAATCAAAAGCACCTTTACGGATCCTGCGTCCATCAGGTGTATCAATACCACTCGACCGGGTTTCCGCAGTAAACTTTATAAAAACCGAATCCTCAGGGGCTTTATTGGTGTGCGGCCGGCCTTGTGTACCCGCCAGTTCAATAATCGATTTTCCTTCTGGGGTTTCATCGGCCAGAGAACTCAATACGCAGGCATCTACAAAAGTATTCGGGCTCAATCCCGCTGTCGGATGAAAATTGGTTGCCTTACGGTTACCAATGGTAATTGTTCCGGTTTTATCCAGCAGCAGCACATCGATATCACCAGCAGTTTCTACCGCTTTACCCGATTTGGTAATCACATTGGCCCTTAAAGCCCGGTCCATTCCGGCAATACCAATAGCAGACAGCAAACCACCTATAGTGGTCGGGATCAGACAGACAAAAAGAGAAATCAACGCTGCAATTGTTATGGTGGTATTTGCATAATCCGCAAATGGTTTTAGCGTCACACAAACAATAATGAACACCAGGGTAAAACTGGCCAACAAGATGGTCAGGGCAATTTCATTTGGTGTTTTTTGACGGGAAGCACCTTCCACCAAAGCAATCATTTTATCCAGAAAGCTTTCTCCTGGCTCTGTACTGACCCTTACTTTAATTTCATCGGATAAGACTTTGGTACCGCCGGTTACAGAAGATTTATCACCTCCGGATTCCCTGATCACCGGAGCAGATTCTCCGGTAATGGCCGATTCATCAATGGTGGCAATCCCTTCGATAATTTCTCCGTCGGTTGGGATCGTATCGCCTGCTTCACAGAAAAACACATCCCCTTTTCTCAGTTGGCTGGAAGAACGCATTTCTGTTTTTCCATTGGCCAGCAGCAATTTGGCAGGTGTTTCTTCACGGGTTTTCCTCAGGCTGTCGGCCTGCGCTTTACCCCTTGCCTCAGCAATTGCTTCTGCAAAATTGGCAAACAAAACAGTTAGCAACAGGACCAGAAAAATGATAAAGTTATATACAGGTGAGCCCTGGCCACTGTGGTTCATAGAGTATACAGTCACATAAGCCATTACCGCAGTACCAATCTCTACAGTGAACATCACTGGGTTTCGTACCATCACCCTTGGATCAAGCTTGATAAAAGATTGTTTCAATGCAGTTTGCACTAAAGCAGGTTCAAATAATTTATTGGAAGTTTTCATTATATTCTATTTAAAAAGCGTAAAGTATTCTGCCAGAGGGCCAAGGGCCAGAGCAGGGAAATAAGAAAGCGCATTCAACACCAGGATCACAGCAAAAGTCATCAGACTGAAGGTCATGGTATCTGTTTTTAAAGTACCAGCAGATTCCGGGATGAATTTTTTAGCGCCCAGTAAACCTGCAATCGCAACCGGTCCGATAATAGGTAGGAAACGTCCAAGAAGCAATACAAAACCGGTAGAAACATTCCAGAAAACATTATTGTCACCAAGGCCTTCAAAACCAGAGCCGTTATTGGCATTGGAAGAAGTCATTTCATAGAGCATTTCAGAAAAGCCGTGGAAACCAGGATTGTTTAACCAGGTTTTAGGCTGTACTGCCCAGGCGGCCCCGCTATGATTGGTAAAAACATATGCGGCAATTGCAGTGCCTGCCAGGATCAGAAAAGGGCTAAGCAGGGTAATCAGGGCTGCAATTTTTACTTCCCTGGCCTCAACTTTATGTCCCAGAAATTCTGGCGTACGTCCAACCATTAAACCCGATATGAATACTGCAATAATGAGGTATATAAAATAATTGAGTACACCAACACCGCATCCTCCGTAAAAAGAGTTGATCATCATGCCCAGTAATTGCCATAAACCAGTTAAAGGCATTCCACTGTCGTGCATACTGTTCACAGATCCGGTTGAAATGATGGTGGTCACCGTGCTCCAATAGGCAGAAGCTGTTGGTCCAAAGCGCACTTCCTTACCTTCCATTGCCCCTGTTGTTTGGCTGACCCCCATTTTTGCAATGGCCGGATTGCCACCCAGTTCACTGCTCAGCGTAGGCAGCAGCAACAGGAACATCCCTATGGTCATAACCCCAAAAATCATCCAGGCCAGTTTTTTACGACGGATAAAATAACCAAAGGCGATGACCATTGCGATAGGGATAATGACTTGTGAGATCATCTCTACCATATTACTCAGGTAGCTCGGGTTTTCAAGCGGGTGTGCAGAGTTTGCACCAAACCATCCACCACCGTTTGTTCCTAAATGTTTAATGGCAATAAATCCAGCAGCCGGTCCTCTGGACACATGCACGGTATCGCCCTGAAGGGATATAAACTGATCTTTTCCTTCATAGCTGGTTGGCGTGCCATTAAAAGCCAATACAACCGCAACCAGAACAGAAAGGGGCAGTAATAACCTGGTAATGGATTTCACAAAAAAGTCCCAGAAGTTGCCAAGGGCAGTAGTGGTTTTATCGCGGAAAGCTTTAAAAAACACCACTGCGGCTGCAATACCCGTTGCGGCACTTACAAACTGCAGAAACATCAGCACAAAATGCTGGGTAAGATAACTTACGCCACTTTCTCCTGAATAATGTTGCAGGTTACAGTTGACTACAAAACTGATAATTGTATTAAAAGCAAGGTCCGGTGTCATTCCGGGATTACCATCGGGGTTAAGTGGCAATTTATCTTGTTGTAACAGAACAAAGAAACCATAGACCAGCCAGACCAGGTTAATGGTCAATAAGGCTTTCATATGTTGTTTCCAGTTCATTTGCTCCTTGGAGTTGATGCCGGAAAGTTTAAAAATCCCGTTCTCCAAAGGTTTTAAAAAGTCTGTCCAGACTTTTTCTCCGGCAAATACTTTCGAGAGGTAAATGCCAAGAGGAATAGCTAAAATTACCGTAAGCAGGTAAGTGGCTATTATTCCGAGTAATTCTGTGTTCATTTTATTGGTGTTTGAAAAGCGCTTTTAAAATTTTTCGGGTTTGATGAGCACGTAAACCATGTACAGGAATACGGCAACTGCGATGATAAATAATGCGATCATGTCTTTTAGATTTTTTCGAACCAGTCGATGGATTTGTAAAATACCCAGCAGAAAATCAGCAGGGTGAGGAATAGAATAATTGTGATCATAATGGTATATTTTTAAAAGCCTAAGGCCAATCTGCGTACCAAGGTCAGACACATCATCACAAACAACTGACAAACAGTAATTTAAACAAAAAAATTTATTTTACAGCAAATTCCAAACAAAAAAACCCTTTCAAAATGAAAGGGTTTTTACCATTATGAAAATGGTGGGTGGTTTAACGGGACACTACAGGATGTAAAACATCTTGCTCTTTTCGTAGGAAGAGGCGGCATAAGATTTCTCCTCCTGTTTGAAACCTTCTTTAAGCATTTGCTTCAAATCACGCTCTATGGTTTGGGAAATGGTACTTGTTGGTGTATCGGTCGGCTTATTTTCAAAAGGGTCCTGCAAATGAATAGACATTTTTTCGATCAGAAAAAAGGAAGAAGCAATTGCAATCACCAACGGAACTTCCACTACCCCAAAAAACTCGATCAATCCAAAAGGCAACAGTAAAATGAAAAGGATCACAGAAAAATGAATGTACACACTGTAGGTTGCCGGGAAAATGGTATTCTTAATCCGCTCACATCCGCCCATCTGATTAGAAAAACGGGTCAGTGTTCTGTCTATTTCTATTTGCTGAAATTCGTTGATCCAACCCAGTTTAAAGGCATTTCTCAGGTCTGCGCCCTGCAACTCCAACAAAGCCATAGGCACGTTGTTGTAACGGCTTACCGTTTCCAGGTCTTCTGCCGAAATTAGCCTTTTTAACCCCTGCAGAGGGTCCTGTTTTCTCAAATGCCTGCTCAGACTGTAACACCAGGCAATTTGTCTTTTGGCCATCCTTTCGCAAAAAATCTTTCCTTCATCAGATTCATAAGTCGTATCTACAAAGGTGAGCAGCTGACGGGTAAGGGTCCGGCTGTCGTTTACAATACCGCCCCAGATGGTCCTTGCCTCCCACCAGCGGTCATAAGCCTGGTTGGATTTAAAAGCCAGGAGCAGGGAAATGACTGTTCCCAGGATTGTGGGTACAGCGATTGGGATGGAAATTCTGGTAAAATGAAGGTTTTTGTACAATACCGCAATCAATACGGCATAAATGGTTACAAAAACAATCTCTTTCCAGATCTTTCCAAAAATATAGCTAGCCGGAATATTCTCTTTTAATAACATTTTGTAAATTTTTAAAATTTAAACTTCTGCCAGTGCTGCTTCGCGTTTTGCAGAAAGCACTGGTTCTTTTTTTAACTGGATGATTTTTTTCCTAAGTCTGACCACAGGTAAACCGCTTTTCAGGACAAGGACCGTCGGGTCAATGCTGTATTTATGAATTTTTTCCATAAAACGGCTTTCTGGTTCAAAAACGGCACTCACTTCATTGGCATCCAAAAAATTCCGGAACATGCTCAATGTACTGCCATAGAGAAATTCTACCCTGATGCCCTCAATTTGCGGATACTGTGCCTTCAGCTGACTGCAACCTTTATAAAAGTCATCGCCAACCATTTCAAATTCCCTGCTGCGTCTGGACAACAGCAGCAGTTCTGAAATAGAATCTGATAATTTGAACATATGGATAAAAATCACATTCAGTTTTTCATTCTGAAACTGTTCGCATAAGTCGGGTATACAATCGAGGGCGGAAATATTAAAGTTCGAGGGAATTAAAATTGTTTGCATAAATAAAGTATTAATGGTTAAACCTTAATGTTTTTTTTATTTATACAATAGTAGCCCCCACTTATTAGAAGCTATTAAGAGAGTTATTAGAATTTAATTAGAATTCACCGGAAGCAGGATCTGGATCTCTGTTCCAACCTGCACTTCTGATCTGATCCCCAGGGAGCCCTTATGCAGGCGGATAATGTTCAGGGTAAGGGGAAGGCCAATTCCATAACCTTCAAAATCACCGACATTGGAAGCCCTGAAAAAAGGTTCAAAAATATGCTGCTGTTCTTCTTCCGGTATACCGATCCCCTTATCGGAAACAGTGATGATAATTTTATTGTTGCCCGAGGTGATTTTAATTCCTACCGGCCGGTTACTGGAATATTTGCAGGCATTCAATACGATATTACTAATGGCCAGCTGGAGCAGGTTTACATTCCCGCTGGTATAAAGCATGTTTTCATCCTCCGGTAAACGTGAAAAATCCAGGTCCAGGACACTTTCCGCATCAATTTTCCTAACCGCATCCACCACATTTAAAACCAGTTCATCTACCCTGATGCGTTCCCAGTCCTGCCGCTTTCCGTCAAAACCCGTCTGGGCCAGCCCCAACAGGCTGGACAGGATATGCCCCAGTTTTTCGGCCTGTCTTAAAATGGTTTTTGCTGAATTTTCCTGTTTTTGGGACAAGGGACCTGAAGACAGCAACAGTTCTGTTTCTGCAGAAATAATGGTTAAAGGGGTACGCAGCTCATGTGAAGCGTTGCTGACAAAGTTATTCTGGGTCTCAAAAGCCGTTTCCAGACGGGTGAGCATATTGTTAAAAGTCAGCACCAGTTCGGCAATCTCATCCTGCCCGGTGACTTCATTCAACCTGGAATGTAAATTGGTTGCCGATATGTTTTGAACACTTTTAATAATATGCCGGACGGGCTTTACCGTATAATAAGAAAAGATCTTTCCTGAAAAATAGGAAAGCACGATGGACACAATAAAGATGATGATCAGAATTTTCTTTAAGCCCTCCAGTTCTTTAAAACCATAGGGATCTTCTGCTGCAACAATCACCATATACTTTCCTCCCTTGGTTTCAAAAAAGACCCCCACATAAAAACGGTTCTTTTCACTATACCTGGCCCTTCCTTTGGTGATCACTGTTGCGTAAAAATTATCGGGAATGTTTAGGGGCTTTTTAAATGTCCGTTCCTTTCCACTATCAATTTTAACAATATAATCGTGTTCATTTTCCAATTTTTCCAGGTAGCGGGTCCTCACTTCCTGGTAAGCTGCAGAGTGCTCATCGGGATGGATATTGATTTCAGCAGCCAGGTTTACCCTTGCCTCCAGCCTTTTGTAAAAGTCCTCAAAACTAAACTCCGAAACAAAATAAAAAATGGCCGCATTCAGCAGGGCCAGTCCAGCGGTGGCAATGATAAAAAAGAATAAGGTGATTTTGTTCTGTAACCTCATAGGCTATCGCATCTGCTGAATTTTTGTTTTAATTTTCCTCCGGCCCTTCCTTAAAAATATAACCCATTCCAAAAACAGTATGGATCAGTTTTCCAGGATGGGCATGGTCTACCTTTTTCCGAAGATAATTGACGTACACATCCACCACATTGGTGCCCATGTTAAAGTCAATATCCCAAACCTTTTCCAGAATCTGGATCCGGGACAGGACTTTATTCTGATTGAGCATAAAATATTCCAGTAAACGATATTCAGTGGCTGTCAGTTGCAAATTGCTATGTTTAATGGTGGCGGTTTTGGCCAGCAGGTCGAGTTCCAGTTCTCCCGCCCTCAGCGTATTTTTTGGTTCGGCCCCTGCCCTGCTCCTGCGCAGCAAAGTTCTGATCCTGGCTTCCAGTTCCGCAAATTTAAATGGTTTGACCAGGTAATCATCTGCGCCGCTGTCCAGGCCTGTCACCACATTTTCTGTACTGGACAGGGCCGTTAGCATCAGAATAGCCAGATCATCATTGACCTTTCTGATTTCCCGGCAAAGCTGTATACCGTTCATTCCCGGCAGCATCACATCCAGGATCAGCAAGTCAAACTGGTGCTTTAAGGCCATTTCCAAACCTGTCGTCCCATCGGCGGCGGCACTGACCTCCATCCCGGCATCGCTAAGGCCCCTTACAATCACCGAAGACAGTGCAGGTTCATCCTCCACCAATAAAATTTTTATTTCTTTTTTATACATCCGTGATTTTGTATTCCTCCATTTTCCGGTACAAAGTAGTCAGGCCAATTCCCAGCAAACGGGAGGTTTCTGTTTTATTTCCCCTGGTATATTTAAGTACTTTAATGATATGGTGTTTTTCAATCGCCCTGATGGACATCGAATCATCCTGCCTGCTCGCATGCAAATGAAACTCATGTGGCAGCAGGTCCTCTGTCAGCACCTGAGCGTCAGCAAGAATCACCACGCGTTCCATTACATTTTTCAATTCCCGGATATTTCCTTTCCAGTTGTGTTGCTGCAGTAAATGAACAAAGCTTTCTTCCATCGTAAAAGCAGGCCGGTTCACTTTGGCCGCAAATTCTTTTAAATAATGCCTGGCTATTAAAGGAATATCTCCTTTTCTTTGGGACAAAGGCGGCAATTCTATAGAAAATACCGAAAGCCGGTAGTAAAGGTCCAAACGAAATTTGCCTGCCTCGGCTTCCTCTTTTAAGTCCCTGTTGGTGGCCGCAATGATCCTTACATTTACTTTTTTTGTCTGGGTATCCCCCACTTTAATAAAGGTCTGGTTCTCCAGTACGCGAAGCAGTTTGGCCTGCAGGTCCAGGTTCATCTCTCCAATTTCATCCAGAAACAAAGTACCCTCACTTGCTTCTTCCAGCAAACCTCTTTTATCTTTCAATGCACCTGTAAAAGCACCTTCTTTATAGCCAAACAATTCACTTTCCAGCAGTTCCGGGTTAAAACCACTGCAATTTAAAGCCACAAAAGGTTTCAGGCTTCTGGGGCTTTCATAATGGATCGCCTGTGCAAAAACCTCTTTACCAGTGCCTGTTTCCCCCAAAAGTAATACCGTTGTATCTGTTGCCGCGACTTTACGGGCCAGTTCCAGGGCTTCTTTAATCGCTTTGGACTGGCCCAATATGGCGTCAAAATTGTATTGTCTGGCCACCTTGTTTTCCAGTTCGTACACCCGCAGTTGCAGGTTGGCTTTGTCCATGGCTTTGTAAACCAGCGGAATGATCTTATCATTGTCATCACCCTTGGTAATGTAATCAAAAGCCCCGTTCCGCATGGCCATCACCCCATCCTGAATGGTCCCAAAAGCCGTCAGGTTAATCACTTCGGCATAAGGTTTTAATTTTTTGATCTGTTTCACCAGCTCTACCCCATTCACATCCGGCAGTTTTACATCGCTGATGACTACCCCAATCTCATTGGCCGCCAGCAGCTTTAATCCTTCTTTCCCTGTATTCGCCTGAAAAACTTTAAAGCCTTCCAGCTCGATGATCCGGGCCAGCAGACTGCAAATCTTCTTTTCATCATCTATAATCAGGACGGTATGCTGCATAACTGTTAATTTAGACAATATTAAGAATTATCCTTCATTCTGTTTGAATTTATGCCTAAAGATGACCCGGAACTACCTGAAATAACCCGTAATCAGACGTTGTTTTTCTGCATCCAGGTGTGTTTCCAGCTCGGGCATCACCTCCTCCAGCAAATGCATAAATTTTGAATTGTCAAAAGGGTTAATGTCTACCCTGTTTACGGTGAACTGGCAGCTCGTGTGATTTTTTACCGTAACCAGAATTTCTTTTTCAGTATAACTATTGGTAAAATCAATCTGTACGGTAAAATGACAGGACCCCGGATCATACTGGCTGGCTTCTATCTGCGTGACTTTCATTTCTACCGGATCGGGCAGGTTACCCTCAATCGGAAAAACAAAAGAGGAGAACCATTCCATATCTTTTATGGCCATGGCCAGTTGGCCTGCCGGAGCAACACTGCAACCCAAAACAAGGCGGTTCAGAGGCGCAGCAGATGGCTGTCCGTTTAAATTTTTGAGCGTTTTATACAATGCTGTGAGCGCATTTCTGTTTTCTATAAAATCAGTGTTCATGATCATTCTGTTTTTTATTTACAATTCGATTCTATAAGCCCGGCAGCTGCAGGTGCAGCCGCAGCAGGATCATAGAGCATAGCTGTACACAAACAATTACATCTTTTTTTTCCTTCCAGAACATTATAATTCAGGCAGCTTTTACAGCCCTCCCAAAAACTTTCATTACCGGTAATTTCCGAATAGGTCACCGGCTCAAAGCCCAGGGCAGAATTCATTTTCATAATGGTCAAACCTGAAGTAATGCTAAAGATTTTTGCCTTTGGATAGGCTTTACGCGATAAACTGAAAATTCTTTCCTTAATAGACCTGGCCACCCCGCAATTGCGAAAGGCCGGGGCAACGATCAGCCCGGAGTTGGAAATAAATTTTCCATTGTCCCAAACTTCAAAATAAGCAAAACCTGCCCATGCACCCGTACTGCTTACTGCAATAACGGCTTTTCCTTCACTTATTTTTTTTGCAATCAGATGGGGAGAACGTTTAGAAATCCCGGAACCCCGGGCTATAGCAGAAGATTCAGTTTCCCTGGCAATTTCTGCCGCATATTGTATGTCATTTATGGTTGCGATCCTGATAAAGATCAAATGATTGTTCATATCCTTTTAATTTGATACCAATCGCAATCAAAAGCAATGCCCGGTACATAAATCGCGGATACAACTCCGTTTAAACCATAAAGAAGGCAGAATTATTTTTTTAAAATGATTTTCATAAAAAAAACCACCCTATCAAAATGGAGTGGTTTTTTTCATTTAGGCATCGATGGCCTGCCAAAGCATATCTTTGAGTTCTGTAAGTCCCTTTTGCGCAACAGAGGAGATAAATATAGAAGGAATATTTGCCGGCAGTTCTTTTTTCATTTCTGCGATCAGCTCCTCATCCAGCATATCGGCCTTTGTTACAGCCAGCAAATGTGGCTTCTGCATCAGCTCCGGATTGTACTGCTGAAGCTCTGTTTTTAAAATTTCATATTCCTGGGTAATGGTCCTGTTGGTATCGGCCGGCACCATAAACAACAGTACAGAATTACGTTCTATATGACGCAGAAAACGATAACCCAAACCTTTTCCTTTGGAAGCCCCCTCAATAATTCCGGGAATATCGGCCATCACAAAAGATTTTCCACCCCGGTAGGAAACAATACCCAAATTAGGAACCAGAGTGGTAAAAGGATAATCTGCAATTTCCGGTTTAGCAGCAGAAAGCACAGAAAGCAAAGTCGATTTACCTGCATTAGGAAAACCAACCAGTCCTACATCAGCAAGGACCTTAAGTTCCAGGATCATCCACCTTTCAATTCCCGGCTCTCCGGGTTGTGCAAAACGGGGGGTTTGCAGGGTTGGTGTTTTAAAATGGTAGTTACCCAGTCCGCCACGTCCACCAGGGGTCAGGATTTTGGTTTCCCCTTCTTCTGTGATTTCAAACAAAACCTCTCCGGTTTCAGCATCCTTGGCTATGGTACCCAGGGGCACATCCAGAACCTCGTCCTTTCCGAATTTCCCGGAAGATAAACTACTCGATCCCGGCAATCCGTCTTCGGCGATAATGTGTTTACGGTATTTCAGGTGCAATAAAGTCCAGAACTGTGTATTGCCCCTTAAAATGATGTGACCGCCGCGACCGCCATCACCACCATCCGGACCACCCATTGCCGTTCTTTTATCGCGGTGCAAATGTGCAGAACCTGCCCCACCTTTACCGGAACGGCAGCATATTTTAACATAATCTACAAAATTCGAACCCTGCGACATAATTTATTTTTAATAGAAATAGCGGGAAGAACATACATCCGTCCCGCTATCTCCGGTATATTTTATTAATACTGATCAATAACTGCACAAAGATCAGCAAAGACATCCTCGATTTTTCCGATGCCGTTTACTTTTTTTAACTTTCCCTGTGCCTGGTAATAAGGTAAAACATGTACTGTTTTATTGAAGTACTCTTCAATGCGTTTTTGCAGTTTGTCTGCCTGGTCGTCAACCCTTCCGGTTTCCTTTTGGCGTTGCGCGATCCTTTTGGTCAATTCGTCCTGATCAACATCCAGGGCAATAACACCAGCAATATTGCTGCCTTTGCTCTCCAGAAATTCATCAAGTGCCTCTGCCTGAGGTACAGTACGCGGGAAACCATCAAAAATAAATCCCTTTGCTTCGGGATTTTTATCAACTTCTTCTTCCAGCATTGCAATCGTTATGGCATCCGGGACCAATTGTCCATCTGCGATTAAGCTGCTCACTTTTTGTCCTAAAAGAGTTTGATTTTTAATGTGTGCCCTAAAAAGGTCACCTGTTGAAATGTGAATTAACTGATACTTATCAATTAATTTTTGTGATTGGGTGCCTTTGCCTGCACCCGGTGGGCCAAAGAGAACAAAATTCAGCATTTGGGTTGTCTTTAAAATTTAAAAAGCCTTACTGCCAGTGGCGGAAAGGCTTTCCTCGTTTGAGATCGCAAAGTTACGGATCGCCAATCAATTTAACAAGAATTTAATAAAAATAGACACAATAAAACTCTGATTTTCCTATGGTAAGACTCAGAAATTCAGTACCGGCAGATCCCCTATCCTTTAAAATAATCCAGCAGCACCGATCCGCTCATCCAGGTCATAATGCAAACCACCAGAATTCCAAAAACGGTTAACCATAGGGGATGTTTATACTCCCCCACAATCTTGCGCTGATAAGCTGCCAGTAAAATTACAGCCAGGGTTACCGGTAAAATGAGGCCATTCAGCACCCCGGCCAGGATGAGCAGGCTGACTGGTTTTCCAACCCATACAAAAATGAGGGTAGATACCAGGATAAACGCAATAATGACCTTATTTTCCTGTTCCCTGATCTTAGCACTAAAAGATTTGATAAAAGAAACCGAAGTATAGGCCGAACCGATAATAGAAGTGACCGCTGCGGCAAACATCACCAATCCAAAAAGCCGGTAACCGATATTTCCGGCAGCCAGCTGGAACACAGAAGCCGTTGGGTTCCCAGCATCGATCAGCAGGCCTTTGGCAATTACCCCAAAGGAGGCGAGGAATAAAAAGATCCGGACTGTGGAGGCTACTGAAATTCCCATCACCGCACTCCTGCTTACTTCAGGTATGGCCTGTTTTCCTTTTATGCCGGCATCTAGCAAACGGTGCCCTCCTGAAAAAGTGATGTAACCGCCAACCGTCCCTCCAACCAGGGTAATGATGGTCATCAGGTCAATTTTTGCAGGAATTAGGGTTCTCAAAGCGACCTGGGCAACTGGTGGGGAAGAACTAATGGCAATATAAATAATGGCTATGATCATCACAAAACCCATCAGCTGGGCAAACCTGTCCATGGCTTTTCCCGCCTCCTTAATCAAAAATATAGCGATGGCCACACCCGCAGAAAGCACTGCACCGGTAATCACCGGAATGCCCAGTAAAGCCTGAAGTCCCAGACCTGCGCCGGCTACATTTCCAATGTTAAAGGCCAGACCGCCCAATACAATCAGCAGGGAAATAAAGCCCCCCAGTCCGGGCAATAGCAGATTGGCAATATCCTGCGCCCTTTTTTCCGAAATGGCAATGACTCTCCAGATGTTGAGCTGCACACCAATGTCGATCAAAATGGACGTGAGAATTACGAATCCAAAACTTGCCCCCAGGCTTTGTGTAAACACCGTCGTTTGTGTAAGAAAACCTGGTCCTATGGCTGAAGTAGCCATTAAAAAAGCTGCACCAATCAGTACGCCTCTGTTGTTCGTTTTTTTCATTTTATACGGATCCCTTCCTTTTGAAATTCCCTGTAAATCAGGGAAGCAAATTCCAGGGCTGAAGGCCCGTCCCCGTGAATGCAAATGGTATCTGCTTTGATATTGACCTCTGTGGCCTGTAGGGAAATGACCCGGCCTTCCCTAACCATTCCGATTACCTGTTTTATCGCCGCCTGGTTTGTTTTAATTAAAGCATCCGGATCTTTTCTGGAAGTCAGTGTCCCGTCCTGCTGATAGGTCCGGTCTGCAAACACCTCATTGGCCACTTTTAATCCGACATTCAGTCCCGAACGGATCAGTTCACTTCCGGATAAACCATATAAAACCAGTTCAGGATCTATCTTATAAACAGCTTCGGCTATGGCATCCGAAAGAGCTTTACTTTTTGCAGCCATATTGTAAAGGGCACCATGCGGTTTCACGTGATGCATTCTGGCACCTTCTGCTTTCACAAATCCGGAAAGGGCCCCTACCTGGTACATCACCATATCGTAGGCCTCTTCTGCAGAAATATGAAGTTCCCTCCGGCCAAAACCCTGAAGGTCCGGCAATCCAGGATGGGCCCCTATTTTAAGCTGATGTTTCAGCGCATTTTTCACTGTTTTTTTCATCACCGAAGGGTCGCCTGCATGAAAGCCACAGGCAATATTTACCGAAGAGATAAAAGGCATAATGGCCTCATCATTTCCCAGGTTCCAGGCCCCAAAGCCCTCCCCCATGTCACAATTTAAATCTGTGGTGTAATGGTTAACCATATTTTAAAGTTATTGCTTTTTGAAGTTCTTCCAGTTGCTGTTTTCTTTTGACCAACAATTCCTGCGCCTGTGCCAGGCCGATCCCTTCAAACCGGATTTGATGTCCGGCCTGCATTTGGGCCATGCATGTCAAATCGGCTGTAATGACCTGTGCAATTCTGGGATAACCACCTGTGGTCTGGTGATCGGCCATCAGCACAATGGGTTTGCCCTGAGGTGGCACCTGTACCGTCCCAAAACTAACCGCAGCAGACAACAGTTCCCCGTTCTGGTCCCGGTACAACAAAGGCCCGTCCAGGTAATGGCCCATCCGGTCTGCCTGGGTACTGAGGCTAAAAGACTGCTCAAAAAAGTCCGATCTGCTTTTGCGGGTAAAACTTTTAAATTCAGGACCTTCCAGCACCCGGATCCGGTTGCTCTGCAGATCGGGATAAATACCTGGCACCGACGACCAGTTGAATTTCTTTAAACTTTTGGTATACAATCTTTTAAAGGGGATCAGATCATCCCGTTTCAGGGCCCTGCCCTTCCAGCCTCCGATACCAGCCTTTAAATAAGTCGAGGCGCTGGATAAAACCTCCGGCAGGTTAAAACCACCATACACACAAAGGTAGGTCCGGCAACCCTTTACCGCTTTCCCGAAGGACAAAACAGCACCACGATGAACGTAAAGGGGCTTCCACATAGGAACTGCTAAGCCATCTATCTGAGCGCTCAGGTCTCCACCTGTGAGGGCAATCAGCTGATCTTTTTCAAAAACAAGTACAGGCCCCAGCAGGGTACATTCCAGACCGGCAGTTTCTTTAGCATTGCCCAACAGCAGGTTTCCGATCTGCAGGGCAAGCCCATCCATTGCACCGCTCACAGCCATACCCGACTTCTGATAACCATAACGGCCCAGGTCCTGAATACTGCTCAGCAAACCTGGCTTAATAACCCTAATGCCCATGTTTTGCTCCTTTAATTTCGATAAACGTAGTCTGGTCTATGGCTTTAAAACGAACCCGGTCCCCGGCTTTTAATAAAGCCGGCGCCGCCCTGTCGGGATCAAAAAGGTTCAATGGCGTACGCCCTATAATCTGCCAGCCACCAGGAGTTTCTATCGGATACACCCCGGTTTGCTGACCGGCAATACCGACCGATCCGGCCGGAACCACAGACCTTGGCACATCCTTTCTTGGGGTGGCAATCCGCTCGTCGAGCCCGCCCAAATAAGGAAAACCGGGTACAAAACCAATCATGTAAACCAGGTATACGGCCTGACTATGGACTGAAATCAATTCTGCTGTACTTATTTGATGGAAATCGGCCACATATTGTAGGTCAGGGCCCTGTTCTGCTCCATATAAAACCGGAATTTCAATAATTCCGGACTCATCCGGCTCCTGGATTTCACCAATATCTGCAATCATTTCCTTCATCAGGGACAGCAATTCCTTGTAGTCCAGTATCCAGGGTTCATAATACACCGTAATGGTGGTAAAAGCAGGGACATATTCGACAAAGCCTTCAAAAGTATATTCGTCCAGCCAGGCCGTCACCGCCCGGATCTGTGTATTGATCAGCGGATTTACACCCTCACCGAATTGAATCACAATCGCGGAGTCACCCAGGGGATAATATTGAACAAGGCTGGGATTGATGCTGATCATAATACTGTGTTTCAAACAAATATATATGAAATTCCACTTACATTTGTTACAGCTAAAATTTGGATGGCCCAAAACACAAAAGCATGGAAACGGTAGCGCTCCACAGTAAAGAAGGCAAATGGATTATGGTCTCTGCTATAATGGCCTCTTCCATGGCTTTTATTGATGCAACTGCTTTAAATGTTGTTTTACCTGCGCTTCAAAATAGTTTAAAAGCAACCGGACCGGAGCTTTTCTGGGTACTTAATGCTTATCTGCTGATGCTTGCCGCATTAATTCTGGTTGGCGGCACCTTAGGTGACAGACTTGGCCGTAAAAAGGTCTTTATGACCGGGATCTTTATTTTTATCCTGGGTTCCACTGCCTGTGGTTTCTCCCCCAATGCCGGCCTGCTCATTCTGTTCAGGGTACTCCAGGGCATTGGAGGTGCCCTAATGATTCCCGGTAGTTTGTCGCTGATCTCTTCTTCTATTGATGAAAAACAACGGGGCAAAGCCATTGGTACCTGGTCTGCTGCAACTACACTGGTCACTATGGGCGGGCCCGCCCTTGGTGGTGCGCTGGCCGATGCAGGTTTATGGCGCTATATTTTTTTCATCAATGTTCCCATTGGCCTGCTGGCCCTGTTTTTTTTAGGGTCAAAAGTAAAGGAAAGCCGGAACCTGAATACCACTGAAAAACTGGACTGGGCCGGTGCCATTACCATTGCTTTAAGCCTTGCGCTGCTTACCTTCGGTTTTTTGCGCATCCCTGCTGTTGGTTTTATGCACCCGCAGGGCTATGGTTCAATTGCAGCTGGACTGTTGCTGTTACTGCTGTTTATCCGGATAGAGCAAAAAAGCCCCTCTCCCATGGTTCCCTTAACTTTATTCCGCAATGCCATTTTCAGCGGAACCAATCTGCTGACCTTTTTTCTCTATGCAGGCCTTGGGGCAGGGATGCTGTTTCTTTCCCTGAATATGGTACAGGTCCAGGGCTATAGCCAGCTCCAGTCGGGCCTTACCTTTTTACCATTTACCATATTAATGGTTTTGCTTGCCCGTTTTTCCGGAAACCTTGCCGATCAATATGGCCCAAGGTTTTTTCTGATTGGCGGTCCCTTTCTTGCCGGAGCAGGTTTACTGCTGCTGTCTTTCTGCAAACAAACAACAGGCCCCCAGGAATACTGGAGCACTTTTTTCCCGGGCATTTTTCTTCTGGGCCTGGGCATGTCCCTCACCGTTGCGCCTTTAACTGCAGCAGTGATGGGCTCTGTAGATGAACACCTTTCAGGCACTGCCTCGGGCATCAATAATGCGGTATCCAGAATTTCAGGTGTTTTTGCAAATGCAGTTTTTGGTGCCCTGGCCGTATTGTTTTTTTCTGCGGCCCTCCAAAAAGAATTAAAATCCATTCCCCTGCAGCCCCAGCAGCAACAGCAGGTTATGACCCAGGCCCTGGACCTGGGAAATGCAAAAGTACCCCCGGCACTCCCGCCATCCCAAAAAAAACAGGTAACCGCCGCTTATCATCGGGGATTTATTGAAGCCTATGGAAAAATTATGAAACTGGCTGCAGGACTTGCTTTTCTGGCCTCGCTGATGAGCCTGATGTTCATTAGATCAAAGCCCGGGAAGGCGCCCGGTTCCCAGTTTCAAAACAAAGGGTAATTGAATATCAATTACCCCCGGTCGTATAAATTACAGCGCGGTTTGTATCCTGCTTTTTCCCAATCCTTTCCAGGTGGTCCTGAAACAGGTTGTGTTCTGCGGGGACAGCTGTCGCCAGGGCAGCGAGCCTGTATTGTTGTTTTGCTTTTGCAAAATTCTGCTGCTCTTCGGCATACAATCCAAGGTATTCATAGATCCTTGCTTTACAAACACCAGGTACCCTCAGTGCTTTTTGGGCAACCTCCTCGACAGACCTATCCATTTTCAGGGTGATGAGTAATTTTAGGTAGTGCTCATAAACATCCGGAAATTCCGCTTCCAGCGAGATGCATTGTTTATAATAATAACCCGCTGTCTGATAGTTTTTAAATTGATAAAAGTAACAACTACCCAATTGATAATAAGCCCTGGCGTATTCGGGGTCTGCACTTAGCACTTCATTAAATAAGTGCAGCGCCTTAGGCAATTCGCCGTAATAAAGTTCTTCTATAGCCTGTAAGTATTTTTCGTCTACAGTGTATAAAACATCCATGTGGAAATATATTGTTTTGTTAAGGCCTTTATCCGGCCTCAGCAAATAGATTTAATAAAATGAAAATTGAAATTGTAGGAATGAAATCCGGATGGTTCTAGAAGCCCGGAGCGGGATTAAAACCCATACCCTGCTCCTTTAGCCATAAAGACTGGCCAACTCGGTTTATGCGGATATGTTTAAAATATAACATGACAGTAATTTTTTTTCAAAGATAGAAAAAATTCTTAAAATAATCTCAAAACAAAAAAGCCCTTCTTTTCAGAAGGGCTTTTTTAGCAGCAACTTAACTTATTCTCCGCCGTTTTTCATTTTCATGAGCAGTGCATAGGCATTTTTAAGCACGATACTTTTTTCCGGAAGGGCCGACTTGATTTCGGTAAAACCTGCTGTGGAAACACCAGGCTGTACATTAATCATTTTATAGCGGTATTGCCCTTGGTCTGTGAACACATAAAACTTCCCCTCCCATTTTACCAATGCCTCTTCGGGCAGGGCAGTTACCGTCGCATTTTCCAGTTTAATGGTAGCATTCATGTAAGTACCCGGTAACAATTCCCTGCCGCTGTTTTCCAGGTCGCAATGGACACTGGTGCTGCGGTCGTCCTCAATGTTAGGGGTAATGAGGTGAATGGTTGCATGGTATTTCTTCTCGGGGTCTTTATTGCTGTAGCAAATGATCTTCTGCCCTTCTTTAAGCCTGGAAGCATCATTTTCCAAAACCGTCAGGCTCAGGTGCAGTTTTCTGGGATTGATCAGTTCGAATAAAACATCTGCCGGATTTACATATTTACCGGAATTTACATTCACCTTCGTTACATAAGCATCAATAGGCGCATAAATCTGTATGGTCCTGGAGATATTTTTATCCGATAAGGCAGCCGGATTTAAGCCAATTAAACGCAGTTGTTCTGCCAAAGAGCTCAACAAAATTTTCTGCTGATTAAACTCACTTTCGGTTTGCTGGAAGATTTTATCACTGGTTGCTTTTGTTAAATTCAGGCCTTTTTGCCGGGCATAATCTGCTTCTGCAAATTTCAGCTTGTTTTTTGCTGCCAGATAATCCTGCTGGAGCAGAATGTATTTCTGGTCTTCCATACTGGCCAGCACGCTTCCTTTTCTGACCATCATCCCGGGAATCAGGTTCGTTTTTTTGATAAATCCACCCAGTGGGACCGTAATGGAAAACACGTTTTCCGGTGGTGCCTCTGTCAGCCCGTTTACATTCAGGGTCGCATTCATCTCTTTTTGCACTGCTACACCTGTTTGTATGCCCGCATTTTTAAATTGCTCGGCCGTCAATTGGACCAGGTCATTTTGAACAGTATTGCTTTCTTTTTCCGTCTTGCTTTCTGTGTTTGCCTTTTTATCACCTGTACAGGAGCAAAACAAGAACAACAACAGGATGCCAATTAGGTTATTTCTTCTCATTTGATATTTCTTTTTACTTGATTGCACTTATTCTTTCCATTTCAAAAGCCGATTCATTTAACTGCTGAACCGTTGTAAAATACTGGCTCCGGATCTGTATGGCCTGATTGATCAGCAAAGCCCAGTCTAAATAGCCAATTTCACCTGCACCGAGTTTCTGGGTAGATGTTTTGATGATATTTACCGCATTGGGCAACATCGAAGCCTGATAGGACTTCAGGACACGGTGGTGCCGCTGGTAATTACACACCGCATCTTCCAGTTCAGCCGTCATTTGCTGCCGGAGGGCTTCAAGTTCCTGCTGCTGCTGAACAATTTTCACATTTGCCGCCTTGATCCTTGATTTCTGTGCCGTAAAAAACACAGGGATCCCCAGGCCTACACTTAAGGAAGAAAATCTTTTGTCTTTTCCAAAATACTGTTCGGCACCCGAACTGTTGCTTTGCCAGCCAATAATTGTACTGTTGTTGTAGCCCAGGTTTAAGGAAGGCAAAAGTTTTGCCTTTTCCAGATCAGACTGTTGTCTGGAAAGCGTAATCTGCTGCTCGCGCAGGCGCAGCAGCGGATGTCCTTTTATTTCCAGGAACGCGGCCGGAGAAGGCACATATACCGCCGTATCAGCGGCAGGCAACAGCTCGGCAGGGCTGTTGAGTAAAACTTTAAACTGGTGCAGCAGTACCAGTTTATCTGTTTTGAGTTCTTCCAACTGATTGGCAATCTGCATGCGCTGGTTTTCTGCCATTGAAAGTTCCAGTACATCTACATCACCAGCTTTAAACCTTTGTTTTGACTTTTCAAGAAAAGCGCTGTAAATCTGATCTGCCTCCAACAACAATTTTTCTTTTTCCCCAAGCACCAGCAAATGATAAAAACGCTGTTTCACCAGGCTTTTCAAATCCAGGACACGTTGCTGCAACTGTATTTCGCTCAGCTGCACATTGGTTTTATGAATGGCAGACTGCCTGATATACACCGCAGGGAACTCTATGCGCTGGCTAACAGAAATCTTATTGTCATTGCTCAGACTGTTGAACTTTCCGTATTCCAGGTCAATATTGGTTTTCTCCAGGTCAAAGGCCGTTTTTTTCAGGGCCTGATAATACAGGATATCGGTACCTGCCGCTTTCATAGAGAGGTTATTTTTAACGGCACTGTCCACCGCGGCAGCAAGGCTTATTTTTTCCTGCGCGTGAACCTGCGTAAAAGCCATACAGAGCAATAACGCTGCCGTAAGCACCCTTTTACGAGGTTTAAAATAGGCAAAGCCTTTTTCAAAAAGTATATACAACATAGGTAAAACAAATAAGGTTAAAAGGGTCGAAATCAGTAGTCCTCCAATTACGACTGTGGCCAGGGGTTTTTGTACGGCCCCTCCGGCC
Organism: Pedobacter nutrimenti; assembly: GCF_003208655.1. Classification (GTDB taxonomy): domain Bacteria; phylum Bacteroidota; class Bacteroidia; order Sphingobacteriales; family Sphingobacteriaceae; genus Pedobacter; species Pedobacter nutrimenti. The sequence continues at coordinate 186,369 of NZ_QKLU01000004.1, forward strand.
CCTGTACTTACGGCCATTGGGATAAAGCCAAGGGAAGGCACAAGGGCGGTCATCATCACTGCACGCAATTTAGACTTGGTGCCATGAACAACAATCCGTTTTACATCCTGCCAGCCCTCTTTTTTCAGGCGGTTAAATTCAGAGACCAGCAATATGCCATTCAACACTGCCACACCAAATAAAGCGATAAAGCCAACCCCGGCAGAAATACTGAAAGGCAGGTCCCTTGCCCATAAAGCAAAAATTCCACCCATGGCAGATAAAGGAATTGCCGTATAAATCAATAAGCCCTGCTTTACAGAACTGAACGCAAAGTACAGCAACAGGAAAATAAGCAACAAAGCAATGGGCACCACAATGCTCAACCTGGCCTTGGCTGCAGTCATATTTTCAAAAGAGCCTCCATAAGAGATGGTATAAGCTTTGGGCAGTTTCAGTTTCTGTGCAGCCTTGCCCTGCAATTCCTGTACTATGGATTGCACATCCCGGTCTTTCACATTAAAGCCCACAATAATCCTGCGTTTGGTGTCTTCTCTTTGAATTTGATTGACCCCTTCCACTTCTTCAATGCCAGCCACCAGGCTTAAAGGGATTTGCATCCCACCAGAAGCAGAAACCATCAGGTTCCTGATGTCCGATACATTTTTTCTGGCCCCCTCTTCCAGGCGCACCACCATATCAAAGCGTTTCTCCCCTTCATATACCTGTCCGGCCACCTGTCCGGCAAAAGCAGTATTGATGACCCGGTTGACATCCCCAACATTCAAACCATATTTGGCCATCCCGTCCCGGTCCAGTTTCACTACAATCTGCGGCATACCGGTCACCTTTTCTTCATAAACATTAACAGCTCCTTTTACCGTTCCGATAATTTCGGTCAGTCGGTGGGCATATAAAGCAAGGGAATCCAGGTCTTCTCCAAAAATCTTACACACCACGTCCTGTCTGGCCCCTGTCATCAACTCGTTAAAACGCATCTGGACAGGAAACTGAAAACCTACCGTAATTCCGGGAACGGCTTCCAGTGCCCTGGTCATTTTTTCACTCAGCTCGGGGAATGTTTTTGCAGAAGTCCATTCTTTTTTATCCTTAAGGATCACCATCATATCCCCTGCTTCAAAAGGCATCGGATCTGTCGGCACTTCTGCACTTCCTATTTTAGTGACCACTTTTTTTACCTCCGGAAAATCCCTAAGCAGTATTTTGGAGGCCTGCTGGGTAGTCTGAATGGTATTGTTCAGGTTGCTTCCAGTCAGTAAACGGGTCTCCACGGCAAAATCACCTTCTTCCAGCTGGGGGATAAACTCCCCACCCAAACGGCCCATCACCAAAACAGAAATACCAAATAAGATAAGGGTAACGGCCAGAATACTTTTGGGAAAGGACAGCAAACGAAGCAAAATTGGCTGATACTTTCTTTCCAGCCAAATCACCAGCCTGTCTGTTAAATTCTTTTTATGCCTGATTTTTTTATTCAGGAACAAGGCCGACATCATCGGCACATAAGTAATGGACAATAAAAATGCACCCAAAATGGCAAATGCAATGGTAAAGGCCATGGGCTTGAACATTTTTCCTTCAACACCTTCCAGCGAAAGAATAGGCAGGTAGACGATCAGGATAATGATCTGACTGAAAACCGCCGACTTGATCATAGAACCTGTTGATTTGGTTACTTCCAGGTCCATTTGTTCCTGGCTGACCCGGTCGAGTTTGCGGAAATGTTTGGAATGCGCGAAACGGTGCAAAATGGCCTCGACCACAATTACAGAACCATCGACAATCAGACCAAAATCTATGGCCCCAAGCGACATCAGGTTTCCGCCAACCCCAAACTTATTCATCAAAATAATGGCAAAAAGCATGGACAAGGGAATCACCGAAGAAACGATCAGTCCTGCACGCAGGTTCCCCAAAAAGAAAACCAGGACAAAAATCACAATTAAGGCCCCTTCCATCAAATTGGTTTCAACCGTCCGGATGGCATTATCTACCATTTTTGTCCGGTCCAGGAACGCTTCGATCACCACCCCCTCGGGCAGCATTTTCTGGATCTCGGCCATCCTCGCTTTTACCCTTTTCACCACGACAGAAGAGTTCTCTCCTTTGAGCATCATCACCACTGCACCGGCCACCTCACCCTGGTCGTTATAGGTCATGGCCCCGTAACGGATGGCCGAACCGTACTGTACTTTTGCCACATCTTTCATCAGCACAGACATCCCGCCAGCCAGTTTTTTAACGACAATTTTTTCTATATCCTGGGGACTTGCCGTTAAGCCCTCACTCCTGATGTACAATACCGAAGGGCCCTTTTCGATATAAGCCCCGCCCGTATTCTCATTGTTTTTTTCCAGCGCACCGAATATATCGGTTATGGTCAGACCATGCGCCTTTAACTGCTCTTGTCTGACGGCAATTTCATATTGTTTTAATTTCCCTCCAAAGCTGGACACCTCGGCCACTCCGGGCGTACCCAAAAGCTGGCGCCGGACAATCCAGTCCTGAATGGTTCGTAATTCTTTGGCATCATATTTACCTTCGTAACCTTTCAGGGGCCGTACCACGTATTGATAAATTTCACCAAGTCCTGTAGAAACGGGCGCCATCTGGGGTGCCCCAATGCCCTGGGGAATTTCCTGCTGGACTTGTTGCAACCTTTCGCTGATCTGCTGGCGGGCCCAGTATACGTCGGTTTCCTCGTTAAACACAATGGTCACCAGTGAAAGCCCGAAACGGGAAAAACTCCGGATTTGCTTCAAGCCTGAAATACTGCTGCAGGCCTGTTCTATGGGGAAGGTAATGAGCCTTTCAATATCCGGAGCACCCAATGCAGGAGATACGGTAATCACCTGCACCTGGTTATCTGTAATGTCCGGAAGCGCATCTATGGGTAATTTTGTCAGCTCATAAGTACCCCAGCCAATTAGCGAGAGTACAAACAAGCCTATAATCAGCTTATTCTTTACAGAAAAGCCAATGATCTTATTTAGCATAATAACCTGATTTTTTTGAATCAACACTACATCCGGAAAGCAAGCAAATGCTTCTTCTTACCGGAAAAAATTAGAATTCTGAAAACAAAGGTTAGGCTTTGGGCGGCCTGAACAAACAGCCGGGAGCAGGATCGGCATGACTACTGGATTGTAAACTGGTCTTTTGCCTGGAAAGCAGAAGAACAGGCAGTTTAAGCATCACCACAAATTTAACGGGAATTGCAAACTGGATCATCGCATGGCCTTCTATTTTTTTAAAAGGGAGCTCCATATCTTCTTTCTGATCGTCATCATCAATGTCCTGACCAAAATAGTGCATGGCCATAAAATCAATAAAACCGATGCGGTTGTCCAACTCATGGTGATGGATAAAGTGTGAAACAAGCTTAGGCAGCTTAAATACCTCGGACAAAGAGGCATTCAACACAAATACCGGAAAGAGCAGAAATAAGCAAATCTTGTTCACCTTGCAAATATAAAGGACCCAATCCAAAAAGCAAGCCTTAAAGAGATATTAAGCCTGTTACAAAGTCCTCAAAAAGGAGCGCTTATCCAGTTGCTTTTTCCATGAATTTCCGTTTAAAATGCTGGTCAAAGCCCCACATCACTAAACCGTAAAAAAGCAAAAACACCGGCAGGGTAAAAACGAACAGAAAAACATAACCATGTCTGCCCAGGGCTTTATCCCCCAAAGTCCAGTCGATAAAATCATAAGATAAAAAGTAAAACGCATACACCAGCAAACCGACCAGAAAAATACCCAATGGCAATATCCGTTTATAACCAGTTCCAGAGGTTCTGTATTTCCGGATCAGCCTGAAATGCTGCCAGCAAAGAAGGATCATGGCCATTACTGCTAAGCCAAAGGGGCTGATCCATAGTAAAATTGCCGATAAGGCAGATATTTTTGGAGAGAATTCCAATTGTAAATCACCGGAAGGAAGTTTATCCAGGGTCCAGGAGTATAAATTTGCATGTTGCGCCTGGGCCTGGCCAATGGAAGATGCTTTGATTCGGAGTTTTTCAGGAACAGATACCTCAATGTTCACTGGCCCAAAGGACTTCCAGTATTTGGAGGGAAATAAAGCGTACTCCAGTTTGTAATTCCTGATGAAACCAAAATTATTGCTTTCCAGCCGTCCGTCATAATCAACCGTAATCGTATTGATGCCTTTTTTTAAATTACAGGTAAAATAAGCCAGGTCATTGATGCTGATTAATTTTGATTCGTTCTGCTGATAATAGACAAATACATAACCATCCTGATAGGGTTTTATAAAAGAATAGGCCTTCAATTCCGCCGCAGAATTGTCCTTGAGCCTGCTCACCTTAAGCGGCTCATTATTGATCCGGACAACAGGATTCCCGAACAGGTTTACTGCAATAAATAAAAGTGGAAGCGACTGGTCTTCAGGGCTCCGCAACTCATAAGTAATGGCATACCTGGCGATATTCTCGCCCTGCGTCATTAGTTTAATCCCGATGTGCTCTTTTAGCACCTCAACAGATTTACTGGAAAACAAAACGGAGTGGTAGCTCCCATCCTCATAGGGTTTGGCCATATTCCCATACACCTGTCCGCAGACAAAAGAAAGCAACAGTAGATAAGCGTATCTGAACATTGTTTTTTTTATAGGTAGACCACAAAATAACATTTTTTTTAAAAATAATTTGAATTACCAGAACATTGCTCTACATTTATAGAGCAAACACTACAACAATAGAACATGAAACTCACTGGAGCTGAAGAACAAGCAATGGAAATTATCTGGAAAAAAAACAAAGTTTTCCTGAAAGACATCTTAGAATCTTACCCCGATCCTAAACCTGCAACCACCACGCTGGTCACTTTGTTAAAAAGGATGCAGCAGAAAGGATTTATTGATTACAAGCTGATGGGAAATTCCAGACAATATTATGCCCTGGTTAAGAAGTCCAGTTATTTTTCCAAGCACGTCAACCAGCTGATCGATAATTTTTTTGGCCGTTCCGCTTTCCAGTTTGCTTCCTTTTTTACCAAGGAAACTGAAATGACCACGGCCGAACTTGAGGATCTGAAAAAAATCATTGAAGAGGAACTCCATAAAAAGAAAAAACCATGATGTACTTATTGAACGTTATTCTTTGCAGTGCTTTATTTTTGCTGGTCTACACACTTTTGCTGAAAGATAAAACCATGTACCACTTTAACCGGTTTTATCTGCTGACTGCAAGTTTACTTTCTTTACTCATTCCACTGCTTAACCTGGAACAAAAAAATCAAACCCTACCTCCATTACAAACCGTCACCTATACCATTTTTCAAAACCAGGAAAGTACCCCGCCAGTGCAGATGCTTACAGCAGAACAGCCTTTTTGGAGCAGCAATAACACCCAAATGCTTGTTTTGGGTATCTATATACTGATCAGCAGCTTGTTGCTCCTTCGCTTTTTCAAAAACCTGTATGGTATTCACTCAAAAATCAGGCGAAATCAAAAACTGCCTTTTCGAAATATGAGCCTGGTCCTGCTGCCGGCAGAGGAAACGCCCCATACTTTCTTCAGCTTTATCTTTTTAAACAAACAGGCTTACCAGCGGGGCCAAATAGAGGAGCAGGTATTACAGCACGAGTTTGCACATGCCCGCCAGGCTCATTCTGCAGACATCATCTGGATTGAACTGCTGCAGGTTTTTTTATGGTTTAACCCCCTGATCCTGTTTTACCGCCGGGCCATACAACTCAACCATGAATTCCTTGCAGACCAGTCGGTACTGGAGATACACCACAATGTAACAGACTACCAGCAACTGTTGCTTCAACAGGTTATCCCTTCGGACAGCCTGAACCTAACCAGCCATTTCAACTTTTCCTTAACCAAAAAACGACTTATTATGATGACCAAAAACACACCCGCCTTAAAGCTCTGGCTCAGCAAACTATCTGTTGTTCCCGTCCTGGCCGTTGCCATTCTTTTGTTCTGTAATGCTGCTCCGAAAAAACTGGAATCAGTTGACCAGCTCAGAACTTCTTCCGGCAAATTGCAGATCAGAGAAAAAACCAGTCCTGCTCCAATGATCCAGTTTTTCAGGTTCCCTGCTACCAAGCAGGGTGTTTCTCCCGAAAAACTTGCCCAGTACGATGCCATCGTTAAAAAATACGCAGCAGATGAAAACAGTCTCCCGATGGTCAATAAAAACATCTCTAAGGCAGACCGGGAACAACTGGAACAAATTTTTAAACAGATGAGCAAGGAGCAGCAAAACAAACAGAATATTGTCTTCTCGATGCCCGGGAAACCATTGCGAAAAGTAAAACCAACAGCAGAGCAGCTCCAAAACTGGCAGGACGCAAAAACCTATGGTTTATGGATTGACGAAAAAAAAGTGAGTAATTCGGCTTTAAGCGGGCGTCAGCCTGAAGAATTCTCGCAGGTGATGGTCAGCAAGCTGACCAGTAAAGCACTGCACCACAACGAATATAAATACCAGGTCGATCTGATGACTGAAGATTATTATGAGAAATACCTGCAAAATCATCAGAAAAATAAAAACAAGGCCATGATGCTCTATTCCATGTCCAGACCAGCGACTAAATAAACCAAGCACACCTATACCAACAAAAAGCCCTGCATTTCTGCAGGGCTTTTTTACATCCGGTAAAAAAATACGGAATGGGTTTATTTTAATAACCAGGGTTTTGACGAAAATCCTTGGTCACATCCAAAGTGGTTTGAGGAATTGGGAAAACCCTTCTGAAAGGTTGCGAAACCGGTTTGGCACTAAAAGCTTTTTCATATTTTCCAAAACGGATCATTTGAGGACGTCTGTACAACTCCCAATAAGTTTCAAAGGCAATTTCCCGGTAAAGGCTCGCTTCATCCAGCGCTGAAATGGCTACACCAGCTGCATTTGAGTACAAAGATTCCCTTGTTCTGGAAGTCCTTAGTCTATTGATGTCGTCCAAAGCCAGTGACGTTTGTCCTTTGCGAAAATAAGCTTCTGCCCGCATGGTGTAAATGGCACCAAGGCGCACCAAAGGAATATCTACATTGCTCGAGCCGTTTCCTTCTTCCGGATCAAATTCATATTTAAAAACACGCACACCGCGGTTGATCTGGTCTTGTGCAAATACCGCCTGGCTCGGGTTATCGAAGTTCAGTTCAGGTGTAAAATCCATCCTGGTATTGGTGCTTTTTTCCATATACAATTCCGAAACTTTAATCCTTCCGTCGGTGGTCATTTCAAAACCGCCTGCCTGAGTCAGTTTAGGACCATATTGCGGCCCTGCCATAATGCCCCTGTTGAAATGAAACCAGGGCAGGTTTTTGCTTTGCGGTACAATATCCGAAGCCGGGACACTCCCTGTCGCATTGTTCATAAACCAGGTCCCATCGGCATACTGATATTTCCTTGAAAACCTCGGATCATCATGGTTGCCATCCCAGGTTGCATAAAATTCCGGAGACATACAGGCCGCATTGGTGCCCCTGTTTGCAGGCGAGGCCCTCTGGTTCCGCTCCATACTGACATAAGCAAAAGAATTGGAGCCATTCCTGATGTAATCAATTTTCTGTGTGATGGCAAAGATCAGTTCAGGTGCGCCCGAATTGTTAATGGAAAAACTATCAAAGTAATTGCTGGCCAAACGAAATTTACCCGAATTGATCAATAAGGAGGTGTAATAAATTACCCGGTCCATATCCGTTTCACTGCTGTTTACTGCCTTCTCATTAAAATTAAAAGAAGCTGCATAACGGTCTTTATAAACCGCCCTGTTGAGGTACATATTGGCCAGTAAACCATAAGCGGCCTCTTTGGTAAACCTTCCATTATGGGTAGACTGTTGTCCCAATGTAGCCAGATTTGGAATTAAACCTTCCACCTGCGTAATCAGCTCATCGATTGCTGTAGCCGCCGGTCTGATTTGCAGCGGCGCATTCTCACTGGAAGGATCGCGGTAAGGTGCCTGAGCAAAAAGGTCTATAGTGGTATAAGTATAATAGGCCAGCAAACCTTTTGCCTCAGCAATATATAAATCTTTTTGCGGTAAATTATTTGCCGTACTGGCAGCCTTTATAGCGGTCAGGGATCTGGTGATCCCATTGGTCAGCATGTTCCAGTTGTCTGTTACAATGGCATTGTCAGGGGCCCAGGTAAACTCGTGCATAGACCTCCATTTGCCACCATCGCCCCAGTCACTTCCCCTGGTAGGCAACAAAGCCTCATCTGTGGTGTATTCCTGCAAAGCAAAAACAGCCCCGTGATCTACAAAAGTGCCCTTACCTAAACGGTCATAAGCTGCAGCCAGAGCCCCTGCCGGACTGGAAGCATCTTCACCCAGTACTTCATCAAGGACCTTTTCATTTAACTTTGTACAATTGCTAAAAAACAAGACCCCAATGAGGAATAAAATGTTCCTTGCTTTAAATAGTTTGTTCTTTTTCATTTTTATAATTTTATAGTTGCGCCAAAAAGAAAGGTTTTTGCAGTTGGATAACTGGAATAATCTATACCCAGGGACTGGTTTCCACCACTTGCCTTGGGACTGTTGATCAGCGGATCGTAACCACTGTAGTTGGTTATGGTCAATAAATTTTGTCCGGTTACATACACGCCCAGACCATGCAGCCAGGCCAGTTTTTTAATTTTAAAATTGTAACCCAAACGGGCAGAGTTGAGCCTTAAAAAATCCGATTTCTCCAGATAAAGGGTCGACAGCTGCGGCGGGTTTGCAGGATTGGCACCTGAATCAAAATATTTAGTGGCCACATTCCTGTCCGAAGCCAGGTTGTTAATATTTAAGGCGTTTAAACCTGTATTATTCACCAGGTAGCCCCCGGTTTGTCCAATAATGGAAAATGAAAAATCAAAGTTTTTGTAATTCATCTGACTGTTAAAACCATAGGTAAATTTTGGCAATGCCCCTTCAATAATTACGCGGTCATTGTTGTTGATCACCCCGTCACCATTCACATCCCTGAAAACATTTCCGCCTTTGGCATCATAACCGATGTGTTCAAGCAGGTAAAAGGAACCTGCAGCATAGCCGCTTTTGTAAATGTTGGCCGCTACACCAGACTGTCCTGGACCGGAAATGGTTCCCGAAAGGATCTCTGAAACCGGAAGGTTTCTGATTTTGTTGTTTAAAGTGGCCCCGTTTACATCCACTGACCAGGTAAAATCTCCTTTATCGATCAGTTTGGAACCAAACATAAACTCCAGACCTTTATTTACAATCTTGCCGTCAATATTTACCCAAACGGTATTGGTTGGGCTCAACACCTGGGAAGGAATGTTTAAAATGGCATCGGTAGTGGTTTTATTAAAATAATCCAGGGTTCCGTACAGTTTCCCTTTCCAGAAAGAAAAGTCCAGCCCAACGTTGTACTGGGTCACCACTTCCCATTTTAAATTTGGGTTGGGTGTCCTGGTGACTGATACCCCGTTCACCAGGTTCAAATCGTCATTCAGGTAATACCCATCTGCCGGAGCAAGGGCATAACTTGCTTTGGTGATTTTATTTTCCACTTCCTGGTTACCGGTTTGCCCCCAGCTGGCCCTTAGTTTCAATTCTTCCAGTACAGGGATTTTTTTCAGGAAATTTTCCTGCGCCATATTCCAACCCAATGCAAATGATGGAAAGTATCCATATTTATTATTTGCACCAAAACGGGTTGATCCGTCGGCACGCAGGGAAGCGGTAAAAAGGTATTTGTTGTCGTAAGAATAGTTGGCCCGGGAGAAAAAGGACTGTAATTCGTTTTCCTGTGCAAACCCAAATACTCCCGTCTGTTTACCGGAAAAAGCCGGATTGTTTTCAGGCAAAACCCCGGCGTTTGCACCGGCTATACCCTCTATGTTAAAGCTGTTTCCATTTCTTTCAAATTTCTGATAAGAAAAACCGCCCAATGCTTCTATTTTATGTTTTCCGGTTAATAAACTGTAATTCAGGTAATGCTCCAGTAAAGTACTTTTGGAATTCATATTGTACTGGACATATTTCCCATTGGGGTTAATGTCTGTTAAATTTGGAAAAATAGTGGTTTTGCGGTCGGCCACCGAACGGTCCAGTCCAAGGTTAAATTTGTATTCCAAACCTTTTACAATCCGGAAAGAAACATCCATATTTCCCAGTACCCTGGTGGTCCGTGTAATGTCGCGGTACACGCTCAGCAAATAAGCCGGGTTGTAATGCGCATTCATATTGAAATTGGTATAATTCCCTTTGTCGTCAAATACATTTCGTGTCGGATTGGCCATCAGGGTATGTATAATCAGCTGACCGTTGGAACCGCCATCATCACTGGTGGGCACCCCATTGTCCCGGGTTTCACTGGCCGTCAGATTGACCCCAACTTTTAAACGCTGATTGTCCAGAAAAGATTCCGAAGCGTTGATCCTTGCAGAGGTCCTTCTGAAATCGCTGTTTTTAACAATCCCTTCCTGATCCAGCTGAGCCGCCGAAACATAGTAGTTTCCAGTATTGGTCTGTCTGGAAAAAGACAGGGAGTTGTTCCGGGTTTTCGCTTCCCGGTAAATCACATCCTGCCAGTCGGTATTGCCCCCGTGATCAAATGCTTTTTGTGTAACCGCCTTACGGTACTCATCTGCACTAAGTACCTTTAACTTATGTGCCACCCTCGACAAACCAAAATAAGAATCGGCCGTAATGCTCCCCTCTCCTTTTTTACCTTTTTTAGTCGTTACAATAACCACCCCGTTAGATCCTCTCGCACCATAAATGGCCGCAGCAGAGGCATCTTTTAAAACCGAAATGGATTCAATGTCACTGGTATTTAAAAAGTTGAGCGGATTTTTTGCTTTGGAAGAACCAAATCCAACATTCTGTCCGCCCGGGCTCACATCGTCATTGGTTAAAGGCACCCCATCGACAACAAAAAGAGGGGTGCTTCCACTCCTGATGGAGCCCACGCCACGGATGGTCACATCTACCCCACCACCTGGTTCACCGCTGCTGCTGACGACCCTTACACCCGCCACTTTACCCTGTAATAAGTTATCCGCTGAAACCACCACACCTTGTCTGAAATTTTTCTCATCCAGCTGTGTCACCGCACCGGTCACATCTTTTTTAACCTGTTTACCATAACCGATCACCATAACCTCTCCCAGGCTGGAAGCATCGGGCTCGAGTTTAATGGTCAGGGTACCACCATCAATGGCAACCAGCTTATTCCTGTAACCGATAAAGGAAACCTCCAGGTTTCTGGCCTTTACGCCCCTGATTTCAAAATCCCCGTCGGCATTGGTCACTACCGCATTTTTTGTACCCTGTTCTTTAACCGTTGCTCCGGCAAGTGGAAGGTCTTTTTCGTCCAGGACCTTTCCTTTTACCGTTTGCTGGAAAGCAGCAGCTGGTGCAATGACCTTTGTTTTTTTGTTTTTGCTGATCAGTACCACCTTATCCATAATGGCGTAATTGAAGTCGGCCTTTTCGGACAAGCTTTCCAATACTTCCTTAAGCGGCCTGGAATAGCTCACCGGATAGGTCTTTTTGTCGGCAATAATGGCATCACCGTAGCTGAATTTGTAACTGGTTTGTTTGCTTAATTGTAAAAAAATGTTGACCAACGTTTCATTTGCCGCCCGTGTATCCCGGGATAAAACTTTAGGAGTCAATGCCTTTGCCTGCCCTGTTTGAATAAACAAAAAGATTGCGGCTAAAAAACATATGCTTTTCAGGTTAAAAAAAGTATATTTATAATTCATATTTAAGGTATTAATTTGTTTGATATCTTAATGATTACCGCGGTTGTTACGAGCAACTGCGGTTCCTTTCTACTGATCCGTTTCTATTTTATTTCCATGCTGTTTGAGTTTTAAGTGTGTGATGTAATTGATTTGATCCAAAATATTCTGTAACGGTAAACCGTCTTTGAGATAAAGTGTAATTCGGGTACGCAGTATATTTTCATCTGCAGTATCAAAACTGGCCCCGTATTTAAAGCTCAGCAGTGTAAATACCTTATCCAGGGTCACCTCATTTAAAGTGATGTCTTTTTTATACCAGCTGTAGAGCGAAAGGTCATTCAGTTTTTGCTTTTTAAGTCCGGACGAGGGGCTAAATACCGCATTTTCATTAGGCGTTAAAAAAGCAATCTGCTGACCGGAAGATACCCGCACCTTGCCCGTCAGTACGGTAACACTCGATTTGCCCTGGTCCAGGCTGATGTGGAAAGAAGTACCTAGCACCCTTGTTTTAATTTGCGGAGAAGTAATGACAAAAGGGTGCGTGTGGTCTTTGGCTACTTTAAAAAAAGCATTTCCCTTTAACAGGGATACAGACCTGATTTTTCCCTGAAAATGTTCGGGATATTTAAACACGGAATTCGCTGCCAGATAAACCACAGTACCATCTTTAAGCCTAACCGAATCGGTAACAGATGCAGTGGTCAGCACAAGTTCTTTAATGTTCTGCTCCGCAGACCTTAACCAGATGCCCAGGCCAAGCACCAGTAAAACCGAGGCCGCAATGGCATATTTATAAACAGCCCAAAAAGGTCGTTTTATAGGCTGGAGCTTTTGGATGTTGTTGTAAATCCTGGCAGAAATTGCGTCTTTCGCCCCCATTTGGGTATTGTCCCAGGCCGAAGCATCGTATTCATGCTGCATAAAATCATCCAGCAACTTTTGTTCTGCCGGAGAAATCGTGTTCTCCTTACTTTTATCTGTAAGGTGGCCCAGGTAATGTGTGTTCTTTTTAGTCATGGTACTTATGTTCGGCTATAAGTACCAGGGAGGCTTAAAAAGTACTATCCAAAGTTGTTACGAAATGATTAAGGTATTGTTAAGCTGAAAAAAAAGATAAATGCTCACCGGGATCAGCAGGCCGGAGTTTTCCCCGGCATGAAACCGGAGTTGTTTTAAGGCCGAAGAGATCTGGTTTTTTACTGTTTGCCTGGAAAGCTTCAGTTCGTCTGCTATCTCTTCAATGCTCATTTCCCTTATTTTGTTCATCATCAGGATCTGTTTTCTTTTTTCCGGAAGATTTTCTAAAAGTGCATACAGGGTATCGAGTAATTCCGGATCAACAGAAGGAAGCTGTTCTATAAAATAGTCTTCAAATTTTTCTTCTATTATGGTGGTGTCAAAACGTCTTTTCCGGTATTCCTTTAAAACCTGATTTTTAGCTGCCCGGAACAAATAACTTTCAACAGACAAAACTTTCAGTTCTGATCTTCTTTCCCAAAGACTGGTAAAAATGTCTTGTACAATATTTTCAGAAAGGTGCGCGTCACGCGTCATCCTGAAACAAAAAGCATAGAGCTTTTCCCAATGACAACTGTAAATGTGCTCAAAGTTCTTAAGATCTATCATAAAGTTGTACGTATGGCGTGGCTTTATTTCAAAGACACGAGCAGGATCGTAAACAGAACGATGAACAGTACTGCATCATCATAAAATATCCGCCGGCTTTAAACTGCGTACTAAAGTACAGCAGCCATGTTAAGCAGATGTTAGTGATAAAAAAAGAAATCGTTTTTTATATTTTGGAAGCTACCTTTTCCTTTCCTTCCACAAAAATACGTTTGGCAGACACCCGCATTGGATTGAACTCAAATTCAAACAGGGTCCCATTATTCGGATTACCATACAAGTCGAAGATCATGGTGCCCATCAGCTTCCCATCGGCCCCGTAATACAAGGCTTTCAATTCGTTGAAATACATTTCCTGACGCATGCCCTTGGGATTTCCTTCGAAGACCACCTGTTTAATCCGATCATCTCCCCTGTAGCTGGTCATCATATCATAGGCAATCGGATCGCCCTGCACCGGAGTGCCCTTATAGGTGTATACGTCAATGCTTTCTTCCTTACCATCCTTATAAATGGCATCCTGACTGATTTTCCCATTGTCAAGATAAAGTTTCACCGCCCCGTTTAATACACCGTTTTTAAAAACAGAAGTACCACTCAGCTTTCCATTTTCATGATAATATTTAACTTCCCCGTCAAATTTTTCCTCGGTTTTAGAGAGTGAAAAACCTTCAAACTGCAGTTTTCCGGATTTATAATAGTCTTTAAAAAAATATTTTCCATTAACAGCCTTTGGTTCTGGTCTGTAATAAACCATTTCTTCTTTAACTGTGGGTTTCCAGTTGGCATCAAAATACTTTGTTTTTTCCTGGGCAAAAATGGCAGTTGCTACAAAAAACAGAATAAGGAACAGAAGGCGTGTTTTCATATTTCGAGGCTTAATGAGAGAACAAATTTAACAAGTTTATGTTTTCTAAAGTGAAAAAACCGTACCAGATTTCTGGGGGCTTTTCAATTATATTAAAACTATTCGCCATCTGATTGGTTTTCAAAGCGCTGAACTTCATCCCGGCATAACTTAAACATAAAATAAGCTGAACAACGCTCCGCAAAACTTTAGGTAATTTAGTTCAAACTATAAAATTCAACAGAAATGAATACACAGGAAGTAGCGGACCGACTGGTCCAGCTTTGCCGTGAAGGTAAAAATGTCGATGCCATCAATGAGCTGTATGACGAACATATTGTGAGCAGGGAGCCTGCAGGGACCCCAATGGAAATCACCGAAGGAAAAGAAGCTGTCCGGGACAAGACAATCCAATGGATCAACAGTGTTCAACAGGTTCATCATGAAAGCTTTTCGGATGCCATGGTGGGCGGTGATTTTTTCTCTTGTGTGATGGAAATTGATGTAACGTATAAACAGCATGGCAGAATGGCCATGACCGAGATTGCCGTATATGAAGTTAAAAACGGAAAAATTATTGCAGAGCAGTTTTTTTATCGTATGCCTGCTTAAAAATTATAAAACAAAAAAGCCCGCTTCAATCAGGCGGGCTTTTTGCTAAGCGATCATCGGTTTATATTTGTTCCAGTTCAGCCCAATGATCCAGAGGTTAATGGCCAAAAGCGGTAAAGCGAAGGCAAGCCCCGATGGATCTACAACCAGGTTGTGTATGGTGACCCCCACCATAACCGGTAAAATAACGATGGCACCCAGTGCGCGGGTTTTGGGAAAAATGAATAACAGGCCGCCCAATACCTCAATAAAACCCACCAGCGGGATCAGCCAGATGATACTCCCGAGTGCCGTCATTACTTTCATTTGCTCGATGGTTAATCGGGGCATAGGCATGTAATTAAAAAATTTGTTTAGCCCCGCATTGATGAACATCAGCCCAAAAAGCAGGCACAGGATAAATTTGACAATTTTCATTTCATTTATTTTAGTGGTTAACGATCCGGTTTATAAACAAAAACTTATCATTAAGTTAACACATTTCTTCAAGAAAAACATTAAAAAAGGTGTATGCTAATGCTAAAAAAATTAATTTCAACCTGTAATCTAAAACCACTATGCAGCTTCCGGACCCTACGCTGATCCTTAAAAATGTAAGCAGACATATCCAGCTTAACCTGAATGAACAGGAATACTTTCTTTCCTTGCTGCAAACCCGTGAACTGCCCCGAAAAAGCTATTTGCTCCGGCAGGGTGAAATTTGCAGATCTGAAAACTTTGTCCTTAAAGGCTGCCTGCGGGCCTATACCACAGATGAAGACGGAACAGAACATATTGTGATGTTCGGCCCCCAGGACTGGTGGATCAGCGATCTGGCCAGTTTTTTGAGCCAAAGGCCTGCCACTTATACCATTGACGCCCTGGAAGACACGACCCTGCTGCAAATCAGTAAAACCGACCTGGAAAAATTATACGGTAAAATTCCCAAATTCGAAAGGTTCTTCAGGCTGTTGCTGCAAAATGCCTTTGTTGCTCAACAGGATAGAATCCAGCAAAATCTTTCTTTTACGGCCGAACTGCGTTACCTGGACTTTATTAAAAAATACCCGCGGCTGGAACAACTGGTTTCCCAGAAACAAATTGCTTCTTATCTGGGCATTACCCCCGTTTTTTTAAGTATGATCCGCAGAAAATTAAGCCGCAGGTAATTTATTAAACTACTTTAACGTTTCGCATTTTTCTTCTGCATTCTTTTGTTCAAAAAAAAGACAGATGAAAACAGCAGAAATCAATACCAACAGCCATGTTCTGTTGCGTGCTACCCTAACCGCAGGTGTATTAGATGCCCTTGCCGCCATTGTGGTGTATTACTTATTTTTCCATTACAATCCTGTTCAGGTTTATCAGTTTGTAGCCAGTGCCCTGCTTGGGCCACAGGCCTATAAAGGTGGCCTGCCCGTTGCCCTTTTGGGTTTATTTTTCCATTTTTTTATTGCTTTTGCCGCAAGCCTGGTCTTTTATATGGCTTATCCCCGAATTCCGTTTCTGGCCAAACATTATATCCTGTCTGGTTTGGGCTACGGTTTGCTGATCTGGCTGGTTATGAACCTGCTGGTCCTTCCCCTCACTAAAATTCCAGCGGCCCCTTTTGATGAAGTTTCTGTGATTGCCATACTCTGGCATATGCTGCTGGTTGGCCTGCCGGTTTCAGTGATTATTCACAAAAACAAGTAAAATTTCCGTGCCTAATCGAAAATGAATCCTGTCTGTTAAAGGTTTGAACACCTTTAACAGACAAGATTACAATGTGATTTATTTAACCGTCATCTGTTTTTTACTCACCGTATGTGCACTAAAATAACCCAACGCATTGTTATTGATATTTGAAGGCGGATTTCCAGGCGTTGTTCCCCCACCCGGACCATTCTGGGATTGCTGGCTTAGGGTAAACCAGTACAGAAATATATTTTTATCAATACACTGCATTTCTACTTCTACCACATCTCCGGTCCTAAGCTGGTCCTGATCTTTATTGTTGCCCGTGTAAAACAGTACGCTGGGCACATTGTTCCCGTCGGTGAGGCGGTCATTTTCGGCATAGACCTGTTTGGACTGAACGCCGTTGACCTTCATCACAAAACGATACTGATTGGCCACCCCGGCCGGGTCCTTGTAGTGTACTTGTGCCTGTTTTTGGTCATCGCCTCCAAAATTAAACACCTTCACGTCCAGGGAATCGATACCTACCGCCACAGGCATGACCGAACTTGCTGTATACACCTGGTTATTTGCCGTTACCTTGAGTGTATAACTGCGGCCGGTTTCTCCTTTCAGTGAACTGAATGTATAGGTCCCCGGAGCAGTTTCAGAGAAGCTCCAGGAATGGCCCTGATCGTCGCTTACACTCACCACAGCGCCACCAACAGGCGGATAGGTATTCAGATCCGTATAAGGTACAGATTTACTGATTTTAACAACCTGCTGCCCCTGCTGGTTCGTCATATTGCCTTCAATTACCAATTGACTGACGGCGTTGTCGAGCTTTACATCAATTACTTTTTCGCAGGCCGTTAGCCCAACCACCCCGGCCAGAAGCACCGATATGTATTTAATTTTTTTCAACATGATCTTTAGAATTTAAAATTATAGGTCACTGAAGGGATAATCCCAAAAAGACTGGTCTGTACCGCTTCGGTCCTTGTCGGATCGTTTTCCTTATCCCTAAACCTGATGGCATAAGGATTTTTGCTGTTTAATGCATTGTAAAGGCTAAATGTCCAGCTGGACTGAAACCGGCGGGTTTCTTTGGCTTTTAAGGTTGCCCCGATGTCCAGACGGGAAGTATTTGGCATGCGGCCCGCATTTCGGTCTGTATAATAATAAGTGGTCAGCCCGCCAATATTATATTTTCCGGCCGGATAGGTGACCGCATTTCCTGTATTAAAAATATAGTTGGCAGAAACCGACCAGCGTTTGTTTAAATTGTACATGGCCACCAGGGACAAATCGTGTGTGCGGTCTTGTCTGGCAGGGAAATATTTTCCCTGGTTAATGCCATCAAACTGACGTTCGGTTTTGGAGAGTGTATAACTGATCCAGCCGGTCAGCCTGCCCCTGGTTTTTTTTCCGTAAAGTTCTATTCCATATGCCCGGCCTTTTCCGTACAGCAACAAGGATTCTACTTCATTATTTGCCGTCAAATCTGCCCCGTCCCTGTAATCGATTTGGTTCTGCAGCCATTTGTAATAGATTTCAGCAGAAAACTCATAGGTATTCTGATCTGTATTTTTAAAATAACCAAGGGCCACCTGGTCGCCGATTTCGGGCTTGATGTTGTTGCTGCTCATTACATACTGGTCGGTTGGCGAGCTGGTGCCCGAATTACTCAGGATATGGATGTTCTGGGTATTGCGGTTGTAAGAAGCCTTAATTGCATTCTGATCATTGACGCTGTAACTTGCTGAAAACCGGGGTTCCAGGTTAAAGTAGTTTTGAATGAAGTCACCGCTTTTATACGTACTTGTTGAAACCAGGCCTCCAGCGGCCGAATAGGTATTGATCTTTCCAGGACCGAGCAGCGAAAACTGGCTTAGGCGTAGGCCAAACAACAAATTAAATTTTTCGCTCATTTTCCACTCATCCGATAAATAAGCCCCGAATTCCAGGCCGTAACGTTTTTCTATTGACAGCGGATTAAAACTGGAATTTGCTGTAGTGGTAATATCTGATGGTGCAATCTGGTGATGCGTTCCTTGCAGACCAAAACGCAGGATGTGCTTGCTGCTGAAGTATTGAAAATCCTGTTTAAAATTTAAATCCCTGATCATGGATTTCACCTTTGCATTGCTCTTTTCATCAATCAGCTCTATGGCATAGCTGTAACGGTTGTATATGAAAGAGGTATTTGAAAACAACCGGTTATTGAAAACATGGTTGAAACGGATGGTCGCAGTTGTATTTCCCCAGTCATTGGCAAACAGGTCTTTGATCCCGATGTTGTCCTGACCAAAATAGCCCGACAGGAACAGGGTATTCTTGTCATTAAATTTATAATTCACTTTCGCATTAATGTCATAGAAGTTGAGCGTATTTTTTTTCAATACAGAATCTCCAAAAGCCTTTAGCAAAAGATCAATATAAGTACGTCTTGCGCTGATCATAAAGGAGCTTTTATTTTTTACCAGGGGACCTTCTGCTTTAATGCGTGAAGCAATGAGGCCTAATCCGCCTTCTACCCCAAATTTTTTATCGTTACCATCCTGCATTTTAACATCCAGCACAGAAGACAAACGTCCTCCATATTGCGCAGGCATACCGCCCTTATACAAACTGACATCTTTAATCGCATCTGCGTTAAAAGTGGAAAAGAAACCCAAAAGGTGCGCTGAATTGTAAACCGTGGCTTCATCGAGCAAAATCAGGTTCTGGTCGGCGGCACCACCACGGACAAAAAAACCGGTATTGCCTTCACCGCCCGACTTTACGCCCGGCAAAAACTGAATGGTTTTTAAAACATCCTTTTCACCCAATAAGACCGGCACATTGTCCAGGTCCTTCATGTTGATTTTGTTTATGCCCATCAGGGGACTTTTTACATTTTCATTTTTCTTTTCTGCTGCACTGATCACCACCTCCTGTAAGGCAGAAACCCCGGCAAGTTCCACATTGATGGTCATCGCTTTACTGAGCTGCACTTTTTGAACAGAACTTTGATAGCCACTGTAGCTGACCAGCAGACTGTATGCTCCAGCCTGGGCAGTCAAGGAATAAAAACCATAGGCATTTGTGGCCAGTCCTGTATTCAGAGACGCGCTTTGCAACTTAACGCTAGCCCCGATCAGGGTTTCTCCTGTTGCCGCATCTTTTACCGTACCGCTGATGGTATAACGCTGCTGAGCAGATAAAATAAGCGGAGCTGAAATCAGGAAGGATGCCAGAAAAAGTAATACTATTTTCATACGAGCTTGATATTTCATGTCACGAAAATATCCAAAGCCTGCAACCGCACCTCCAAAAAAACCATGAGCTGTATAGAATAGATCATCAGCCGTTAAAAAAATATACTGACCCGTATTCCTGTTTTTAAGCCCTCTTGCAGCACGCTGATCTGCCCTCTAAAACAAAGCCTTTTGTTTTCTAAGAGTTGACCGAAAAAAACTATGTAATTATGATGTCCTAATTATTTTCTCATCAGATGAAAACTATATAAACGACCCTGTTATCACCCTGTTACCACCCTGTTAAGACCTAGTTATCACCTAGTTTTTTTTGGACAGTTTATCCGCTGTTTTTGGGCCAGTTTCCAGCAGTAAACGGAGGAAATCAGATCAGTCATTTAAGGCCCATGCGAATGCTCGGTAGCACCAGCATAAAGATGCCTTTTTCAAATT
Source organism: Pedobacter nutrimenti (assembly GCF_003208655.1). GTDB lineage: Bacteria > Bacteroidota > Bacteroidia > Sphingobacteriales > Sphingobacteriaceae > Pedobacter > Pedobacter nutrimenti. Next base: position 206,472 of record NZ_QKLU01000004.1, read on the forward strand.
TCTTAAAAACAAAAAGCCCTGGAAAAATCCAGGGCTTTTTATACGTTTAAGTTTTTGCAAACACTAGTTCCAATTGTCTATTTTGACATCATAAGGATTGGGTGCGCCTTTCCCTTGTTCAATCAAAGATTTCAGGCTCATCAGAAACAGGGCCCATTTAGTGCTGCAATGGTGCATAAATTCTACCGGCTCCCTCCAGTCCAGGTGTTTAAAAAGAACAATAATGTAATCGCCTTCTTGTTTCAGTTCCCAATTGATCCGGGTGCCAATCCATTCTTCATGTCCAGCGACAACCTCCCAGGTTACATGTGCAGGGGATTTGAGTTCAGAAACTTTCATATCGAAGCCTCCTGCCCCAAAGCGGAATTTAATAATATCTCCAACCTGATTGCCTTCTCCTTCAGTATCCTCCGTCCACCATCCGGCAAGACCGTCCCTGGTGGTTAATGCCCGGTAAACATCGTCCAGGGACGAAGATTTGATTCCAATTCTGTGCAAAATATTTGCCATACGTTTTTCTCCTTTCTTTTACGTAAAGTTAAGCGTCCAGAAACAGATATATAGGGTACAAAATAGACATTCTGCCGGGCCGATCTGGACATTAGAACATCTTATCCGTTAAAAAGTAGTCTGAAAATTCTAATTTCTAATATTATCTTTATCTGAGTCACTTCTCTTTTCATTTATGCTCTTTTATATATCCGTCTTTCTTTTTATCTTAATCATTTTTGGCATCGCTATTTTTTTATGCTATTGGATCCCAAAGAAATTCGGTTTTCCTAAAACCGGAAAAATTCTGGCATGGATAGCTGGATTTTCTATTGTCATTCTAATCGGAACATTCATTTTTGAAGATCAATTTTTCACCAAGTCCAATGCAAAAAATTTCCTTTTTCAGCAAGGAATAATTCTTAATGATGATTTTGAAATTATGGAAAATAAATCTATGTGGGGCCCAGGTGATTATTATAATACTTTTAGTCTTAAAATTTCAACCAAAGACAGATTAAGATTAATAAAAGAGATTTCTAGTGCTGTAAATTTTAAAATTATCAACAAAAGTGAAGAAGATGATATTCAAAAAATGAAAAGCGATAAGATTATTCAAAATTACGAGACCGAGACACAATTTGTCCGGACTTATTTTGAACCCTCCAGCGGAAATTACGCACCTGTTTATAGAAAAATTGAAATTGATAAAAAAAAAGACTTACTCATTTTCGAAGATATAGAAGAATAAATATCAGGAAAGATATAAAAAGGGCCCTGTTAATAATTTACAATAACGAACCCTTTTGTTTTATTATTTCATCGAGCGCAGACCGATCATATTCCCTTCCGTATCCTCTATAAGGGCAATAAAACCAAAATCGCCTACACTCACTTTCGGACGAAGTACTTTACCACCGGCAAGCTCCACTCGGCTTAATTCCGTATCAATTTCCTTTGTATCAAAATAGACCAGAGTTCCACCAACACCTGGCTTTGCCATGTCCAATTTGACCAGGGCGCCACCTATAGCCCCCAAACTCTGATCACCGGGAAAAGTAGCATACTCCATGTGTGCATGTTTTTCATTGCTAACTGGTACATCTGTAAGCTCGCATTTAAATACTTCAGCATAAAACTTTTTTGCCCTATTGAAATCTGAGGTATAGATTTCAAACCAATTCACTGTTCTTTTCATTTATCTCCACTTTAAATTAAACCAATAATTCAAAATTAAAACGGATAAAAACAGATCCACTTGTCATAGGACAAGAAATGCTAATCCTTAAAAATTTCCTTCCGGATCCGGCTCAACGATGTGTCTGTGATCCCTAAATAAGAAGCAATGTATTTTAAAGGAGATTGAGTAACGATCTGGGTCCTTTCTTTGATAAGGTTTAAATATCTGTCAGTTGCATTGATGGTTAATGCATGAATTGAACGCTGTTTTAAAATAAACAATTGATTTGTTGCCCAGGCCCGTCCCCACTCCCTAAAGCCTTCTATATTGTGCAACAACTGTTGAAAAGCATCGTATTCAATTTTCCATGCAATACCTCCAGACAGGGCCTGAAAATTTTCGGCAGAAGGTATCCTGTGAAACAAAGAAAGAGATTCTATTAAAATTTCTCCGGGACAATAAAACTCCGTGGTGATTTCATTGCCATTATAGTCGTAAAGAAAAGACCTCAATAATCCTTTTTCAATCAGATAAAAGGATTTGGAAATTTTTCCTTTTTCCAAAAGTAAATCGCCTTGTGAAAATTCAACTCTGGTATGCGCTTCACCAATCAGTTTATAATTTTCTGGCCTCAGAAGCGAGTGATGGTAAATCGTCTGAAATAATTCCATTTAACTTTTAAATTTTAATACCGGTTTTTAATGGTATTAAATTAAATGATTTTTTATGGATTTACGCTCCCTTCTTCAGCAAAACTGCACCAGATGGGTACGTCACTCCCACCCGGTACAGATGCCTTTTCAACTTTTAAAAATTATACCTCAGGCCCAGCTGCATTTGCGCTCTTGACCCAAAGTAATCGATGCTGTAGGGTTTACCCGGGTTGTTAAAGGTAAAAACCGGATAATTACCAGCGTTTTGCTGCGGAGGAAACAAATTCTGTGTTAAACCCACACTGCTGGTTGAATTAAACGTATTTGGTGAAAAATATTGTAGCCCCCAATTCCTGCTGATCAGATTGGTAATGTTCATCACATCCACCGTTAAGCTGACAGACTGAGAACCTTTCCGGTTGACAAACAGCTCATGGGACAGGTGCAGGTCTGCCTGGATGTTCCATGGGGTACGGCCCTGGTTCCGTTCTGTAAACATGCCCCTTCTGCTACTCAGGTACTGGTTTCCATCAATAAAAGCATTAAAAGCTTCGGCCTGCTGCGCTGCCGTTTTTCCCGTCAGGTCTTTAAAATAACGGATGGCCTCTTCACGCATTGGAATATAGGTTAAACTCACCTGCTGTGGTAAACCCTGCGTACTGCCGTTGACAATGCCGTAGGTAAAAGGGCTGCCCGATTGCGCGCTGAAAAACAAACTGATATTGGTTTTACCGGCTTTTTTCCACTGGTGGTCATAGCTGATGCTCGATACGATGCGATGGCGGACATCAAAGTTGCTATAGCTCAGCGAAGGGTTGTTCGGCACCAGCGACTGGTTCAGCTGCCAGTTGCTTTCCATAGAGTTCCGGACCCCATTGCTCAGATCTTTAGATTGTCCGTAGGTATAAGAAGCCGAAATGTTCAACACCTTGGCAAATGTTTTGGCAATGGTACCGCTAAGGCTGTAACGGTAACCTTCTGAGGTATTGCTCAACAAATAAATATTTGAAAAGCGGGGATCAACTGTTCCCGAATAAACAGGCTGTTGTTTTTGTTTGTCATAACCATAGTACAGCGGGTTGTCTTTGGTATTGAGCTGCTGGAACAATACGTCGTTTAAACTTTTGGTGTACATCCCTTCCAGGGTAAAACGCCATTCGCTTTCTGTTTCGTAATCTATTCCCAAACTACCCCGCAGTACCTTAGGCATCACAAAACCATTATCGATCAGGTCTACCTGCGTACGCCCGCTGCCCGGATCGTTCACTATGGTCCCGTTTTGCCCGATAAACCCGGCAATTCCGTTCGGACTTGGCTTTACCGGGTCTGTTCCTGGTACAAAAGGCTGCTGATCGGCCTTCTGGTCAATGGCACCAAAATTATTACCGGTATTGTAATAAGCATAGGCCAGCCAGGCGAAAGGAATACGGCCGGTAAACATTCCCAGACCGCCCCTGAAAATCAGTTTCTGGTTACCCAGGGCATCGTAACGGAAACCCAAACGCGGGGAAAGCTGGACCTGGTTTAAAAATTTGTTCTCTATACGTTTTAACGGTGTATAGCTGTAGGTTGTTCCAAAATTCGGATCGGCCATAATGTCCCTGACCTTATCACTTAAACTAGGCATGGTAGGCAAATTCACCACATCAGCCCTCAAACCCGGGGTAATACGCAGTTTGTCGCTGATGCGGATCTCATCCTGCACATACAGGCTGTACATGTTCACCTTAAAATTTGCCGCAGGGTTGCTCAGCAGGTAGTCACGGCTGTTATTGAAATAGTTATAACTGCCCCTTACCCTGTAAGGGTTGTTGTTGACATAGTCTTCAATGCTCAGGTAATCCACACGGCCATTCCAGGCATTTACAAAACCATATTTAATGTTGTACAACTCATTGTGGGTACCCACTAAAATTTTATGGCGGCCTTTGGTCCAGTTCAGGTTTGCGGTAAACTCCCAGGTTTGCTGTTTCATATTAAAAATACTCGCCTCACGGTCTGTACCCAAATAAATCGTTGTACCTGGTGTCCTGCCCATAATCTGTACCTGCGGCAGGGCCGGATCACCCTGTGGGTCCCTGCTGTCTTTCACATTTGTAAAACCAACAATCAGATTGGCCGACAGTTCATTGTTGAAGCGGCTTTTCAGTTCGGCCACGGTGCTGCTCTGGTTGTTTTCCTGTAAGAAAGCCATGCTGCTGAAACGGAAATCCTGCTGGTCGCGGTCCATATGCGTCGCCTTACTGAAAATGGTATTGTTGCGGATGGCCAGCTGGTGTTTGTCATTGATGTTCCAGTCCAGGCGGTTAAAAAATTTCTGCGATTTGCTCCAGGTATTAAATACCCCCGCGGTACCTAAGTTGACCGCATTGCCATAGCGTGTTTTGGTGGCCTGTTCAATGGCGCCTGCATCGGCAACACTAAAAATTGCGCTGGTTTCGGCTGTGCCAACGTACAATTGTGTCGGGTCCTGGCGGCGGGTAATTTCTTCGTTGCTGAAAAAGAAAAGTTTATTTTTAATCAGCGGGAAGCCCACACGAAAACCCGTCTGGTAATCGTAAAAGTCACTGTTCATTTTGCCAAGGCCACCTGCCCGGTCGCTGCCGGTTATGGCAGCGTTTCGGCCAAAACCATACACCGAACCAGTTAAAGTATTGGTACCACTGCGGGTCACCGCATTCACAGATCCTCCTGTAAAATTTCCGATTTTCACGTCAAAGGGCGCAAGGTACACCTGCATGTCTGCTATGGCATCTATAGAAATCGGATTGGTGCGGGTACTGCTCCCGTTCATACCTGATGTTCCGGTCTGCCCGCCCAGCGAGGGGCTAAAGCCAATGGCATCGTTGTTGACCGCACCGTCAATCGTAACGTTATTGTAGCGGAAGTTCGTGCCGCCAAAACTGTTGTCCCGGCTTCCCTGAGGGGTTGAACGGGTCAAATCGGTTATCGAACGGGAAACAGAAGGCATGTTACGGATTTGTTCGGCCGAAATGTTTTTGCCCGTTCCATAGGTATTGGCCGATGGTTTGCGCGCATGCGCCGTAATGGTGACCTCGCTCATGGTTTGCGCGCTGCTGCTGAGTACAAAAAGCAGTTGCTGCGCTACACCCAGGCGAAGGTAAATGTCTTCACGGGTATCGGTTTGCATGCCCACCATGCTTGCACTTACCCGGTAAGGGCCGCCGGTACGCATATTGTTAATGGTAAAACGCCCGTCCTTATCGGTAGAAAGGCTGTATTTTGTTCCCGAGGGGGTATGTACCGCGATGATCGAAACACCCGGCAGTGCTTCCGCCCCGGCATCTGTAACCCGTCCGGTCAGTGCGCCTGAAGTTTCCTGGGCAAGTGCAGCTGCCGGTGCACAGAACAGCAGAAAAAAGGCCATGATCATCCCTGACCAACGATATAAATTGTTGATTGTTTTCATCTTTTTGTTTGCTATGTTTAGAAATTACCTCAGCACTTCTCCTATAATATGGATCACCCCGTTACCTGTCACGATATCTGTTTTTACCGGTGTAATGGCCGATGGGTTTGTTGCCCCTTTAAGCGTTATTCCAGTAAAACTATTCGGTACATTATACTCAGCGAGTAAATTGACCGTCATTGTTTTATCATTCAGCATTTGCTCAGTATAACTGGTGGTGCCCACAGGTGTGAGCAGGAAGTAGTCCTGCGCAAACTTGCGTTCTTTAGCAATATGGTAGCTTAACCAGGTTTTGAGAACGGCCGGATCGGCCTGCTCTATGGCTTCCAGGCTGGCATAACCATATCGCTTTACCGCATCGTTATTTGGTGCAAAAACCGTATAACCGGTGCTGCCGGTTAAAGTCTCCAGCAATCCGGATAGTTTCAAAGCCTGATAAAACAAGGTCACCGTTGTATTCGCTGCCAGTCCCTGTTTCACCGTAGCATGAACATTCGGCACCAGTATACGGTCCAATACCTGCAGGGTACCGTTATCCGCTTTGGTATCGGCCTGCAAAACACGCCCACCGTTTATGGTGGTGAGGGTGTCCTGTCCACGTTTCACACGGCTCCAGTACACCTTTGTCCCCAGCAAAGTTTCCAGTTCCTGGTTCATTTTCAAGGGCTGTCCTGCAAATGAAAATGCCGCTTTGAGTGTATGGTACCGGTTTTCTTCGGCAAGTTTAGACACGGGCTCATCAAGCACCGCCGCCGGATTGTAATATATTTTTTTATAAGCGACATCCGATGGGGCCAGTAAAGTATAAGATCCCGGCTGACGAAGCGTTTCGTCCAATCCACTCCTGTATAAGGAAGTAGCCAGATAGGTCAGGCCAAAGTTATCCCTCACCACGTCTGTCAATGTATTTTTCTTTTGGTTTTGCGGGGAACCGGCATCATTCTTCTTGCAAGAAAACAAGGTGAGCGGCAACAGGGTGCAAAACAGGTATTTCTTTAATTTCATAACCTTCATTTCTTTATTTTATTTCTTGTGCCACATGCTAAAATCATTTGGAACAAGGATTCTGTCTACAACATGGATAGGCCCCTGGAGGGTATTGATGTTTTCTTCTACAACAGTTGCCGGTTGGGGATTTGCTTTAATGTGTTTTACCGTTAACTGATGGTTGGCCAACCTATTGAATCGATAAGGCACATATCCGCTTACCCAGCTGCCCCCGTTTATGGTCGCATACATTATCGGATAATTTGCAAGGATCCTGTCATCCAGCATATGTCCGTAAAAAGTGACCTCGTTCATGTCTTTTTGTCTCTGTACGGACAGGCCAACCATGGTATAATCGTCATTATAGATTACGTTGCTAAATGTCTCTGCGGTATACTGATACCTTAGCAAACTGTCTATAGGCGTAAGTTCGTTGCCATTGAACATGTCTTGCGGCGGTATCCGGTTTTGTAAGGCCCTCAGGTCTGCTTCATTCTGGATACCCATTTGCCGGAAAGCCTCATTTGTAGGCGCAAACAATGTAAACCGGATCAGGTGACGGGGATAATAAACGTCTTCATACATAGTGCCCTCATAATGAAAGCCAGCATCTACCAGAAAATTCAGCGGTGGTTTATACATAGGGTACATGTTCAGGATCATATCTTGTTCATAAGCTTCATTGCTGATTTCCATCGCTTTTAGATACAAACTGAAACGGCCGTCTTCCCGCAGTATATCTATCATTTGCTTTTCCGGCTTTTTCAGCACACGGTCTATAAAAAGAGCTGTACCTTTTGCAACAGAGGCTTCTTTACTGACTTTTACAGCTATGCCATTATCCAGTAACTGACCTTCTTTAACCGTAAGGGAGTGGCGGTATGCATAAGGAACAGTTCCCAGTACAGCCCCCTCTCTTCTTATGCCTTCCTTGAATTTAGAATGTTTCAATAAAGAAGGGATGATTAAGTCCGTTTGTGCGGCCTTCAATTGTTCCAGACCAATATTACTGGCTGCTATATGATAGCGCAGCAAGTCCTGCAAGTCATTTTTAGTAGCAGCGGCAATTTTAGCACTGCTCAATCCTGCTTCTCCCATCGCTTTATCAGAGGGAACAAAAAAGGTTAATTTATTCTGGGTCTCTTCGACACCCAATACCTTGTCCATTTCTGCTTTTTCCCAGGCAGCCTTGAACAGGCTATATTCACTGCCGAGCAAAGTGCTCAATGAGGGATAATCAGGTGCTTGAATGGGTTCCCCCACCGGGTCAGGCATAAATTCGCTTTTCTTGCATGCCGTAATGACCAACATCAGCAGCAATACCATTGCCGTTAATTTCGTATATGAAAATACTTTCATCATCAATTTATATTTAGTCCTTAATTGATTTTCGCTTCCGCAGGTAAAACCAGCAAGCCGGTAATGCCGTGTACCACTCCGTTATCGGCTTTATAATCTGTACGGTAACCGGGTTGTAAATTGGTTTTGCGCAGCGGAATACCACGATCGATCAGCCGCTTTTCCACAATAAACGGCTCCATTTCCAGATTACTGGCTATAGCGAAAAGGTAGTCCTCATCACCGACAATAGGGGCACGGTAAAACGGGCCTCCGTAATACCCTGAGCCAGCCTGTTTTCCGTATATGATCATATCGGAAATAAAAAAATGATTGTACAACAGGTATACACGCCATAACCGTTTATAATAGGCGGCAGGGTCCAGGCTTTCCAGCTGTTGTTTTGTGATCCCTTCCTTTTCAAAAGCCTGGTTATCCGGGGCAAAAACAGTGATATATTCCGGCCTGGCCAAACGGTCCCAATCGCCCGTACGTTTAAGCAGGGTTACAAACAGACTGTACTCTTTCCTGCCGGATAGGATATCCTGCACACTAGGCTGATATTTTAATACTTTATCAATCAGGTGAAGCACTCCATTCGACAGCACGATATTCTGGGTAGTTTTTGGGGCCAAAGCACCATTCACATAAAGGTCCCCCCTGATGTTACATGTTGCACAGGCTTTTTCATATTTATAGCCCACAAACAATTCTTTACCTGCCAGGTTAACATACTTGTTGTCTATGGTATTGGCAGGAACATCATTGCGGTAAAGTATACGGGGCAAAATGTGGTATTGCAGCATCCTGCGCAGGCTGTCCTGGTTCATAGCGGCAAAATCGCTTGCACGTACAATACCTAAATCGTTGAAGGCCTTGTTGCTGGGTGCAAATAAGGTGTAAGGGCCTTCTTTGCTCAGCAGTTCCAACAGGTTGGCCTGCTTTAAAGCCGCATACAGTAAAGTGAAGTTGTAATTGTTCTTTACAAAATCTGCAGCATTGCTGTAGTTATCGCTTTCTTTATAGACCACCAGCTCATCGTGCTTACAGGCATTGAAAAATAAAAGAAAAAAAGCGAACAGGTAAAACATCACTTTTTTTAAGCTCATATAAGATATCTTGTTGCTCATCGTCTTAATAAATAGGTTGTGGATACTTGCGCTGCACAGTCGTCAGAAATACGTTTCCGTTAACAATTTCTATACTGTTCACGACACCAAAAGTTCTGGGGTTATAGATACCTGAATGCGTGCTTATGGTGAGCCCCGGAAAAAACGCGTTCAGATAAAAGTTCGGGTTATATTGTGCATGGTCCATCTGCAGGTATGCATACCTTCCTTGCAATGACTCCACAGATGCATTCAAAAATGTATTGGGCGGTTCCGAATAAGTCATAGAAGTTGCCGGATCTATGGGCGGGGCACAGAATTGTAAAAACTGCCAGGTATTGGAATAAACCTGCTTATTCGATTTTAAGAAAACCGGAAAGCCATAATAAGGCGTCACCTTTGGATCGTGCACGGTCCTGAACACCGTTCCGGCAAACTGAAAACTGAATTCAGGAATCCGCTCATGCTTAGGATTTCCCCTGAAATCTACCCCACCGGGTGTGATGTGCGTCATAAACACATTCATCGTATCGCGGACACCGTACCTGAACAGACTACTGGTCGATGGTACAGGCAATTTCAGTTCAGAAGCGGCACTCCTAAAACCATCTGCACTGAGGTTATAAAAATTCACATAACTGAGCGTATCTGAAAAGGCTTGTTTATGAAAGGTTTCCTGACGGACATACAATCCGTTTTTTTTGGTTTTAAAATTCAGTTGCAAAAGATGTATGGTATACACCTCACGGACAGAAAGGTCAATCACCGTATCCAGGAATACTTTACGCTGCTGTTCATCCGGGAGCTGTGCAAAAGGCACATTGCTGATCGGACGCGACATGAATAAAAAACGGCGTTTACCTGATTTCACCTGCGCCCAGTTGGTCAGATCAAAACCATTGAGAATGGGTCCGGTAGGTACAAGTTCCTTACCCGGATATTCAGGGTTGAATTTAGAGGTACTCAAACCTGCATGTGCCGCATTGGGTGCAGCGTAAATGCCACGTTTATCCAGAAAGTCACCCACCACCAGGCCGCCTACAGGTTTCCCTGAAGCATCAAACTCCGGATCGATGAACATGCAAAAGAAAGGCTGCAGTTCTTCTTTATTGTCTAAAGTAAGGGTATAGGTCAGGTTGTTGAATACGCGGATATAGGCGGGATCTTCTACCACACGGTACTCTGTCTTTTTACAAGAGGACAGGTAAAGGGCAGTAAAAGCAAATAATAAAAAAATTAAAATCTTAGTCTTCATAGCTTTAATTCTATTTAGTGTGTTTAATGACCATAAACTTTGCTTTTTCCGCAGAACTATTCTTGTCCGGATCACCGATAACAGCAATGGAATAGACACCAGGTTCGTGCGCCGGCACTTTACGCCCTACAGCAGTATACAGGCTCTTATTGGCCACAAGACTTTCACTGGATAATGGTGTAATTTGCTTCAGCCAGTCGCCCGGAACACGTGCCGGGGCAGAGCTATAGGCCATAAACTGATAGTACCCGCCTGAGGCGGTGGTGCCGTACAGTACAGAAGCATAGGGTTCATCGGTTTTGAGGATACCCAGCTGTTCATTTACACCACTGCCGTTGGCCAAATTCTTTGCATAAGGCAATCCATCTCCATTGGTAAAGGTGACATAGGGCAACTGGCTGCTGAAATTTAAAAACCTGAAGTTGAAATAATATTCAGACTGGTACCTGTCTATCGTACTGTTGGTCCCGTCCTTTCCGCTGCCAATGTAACTTGTACCGGCAAGGTTATTGGCTGCCAACAGGCTTTTTACCTGTTTGTCCTGGTCTGTATAGACCCAAAATGTATAATTCTGACCTCCCAGAAGTTCTACTTCTTTGGAAAGCAGCGTTTGCCCTGTTTTAGACAGGACTTCCAGCACCTGCTTTCCGGCAACCACCCGTTTATATTCCGAGGCTGTACCGTAGGCCGTTACCGGGCTGGATTGCCCTTTTACTTTCAGGACCAGGTCCTGGCCTATGACCGTATTGGCCAGTTGTACCTGTGTATAAGTTACATTCTGCGGTTCGCTGACATCTGAGATGATGCGGAAACCATTCTGTATGGTCTTGACATCGTCAGTATTTGTCGTCCAGATAAAATCTGCAGGGTGAATGACAATGGTATATACACCGCCGGGTTGAAAAGTACGGATAGGTGCATAAGTAAGCCCGGAATTTACAGTTGAAAAACCAGGCCCTGTCATTTGCATGGTTGAGGTAAACCTGTCAATGTAGTTGTAATACGTCTGGCCTGCAGCAGGTACCTGACGGCCATCGTCTGTCAAAACTTTAAACTGATAGGTACCATAAGGTACTTCCACGTATTCTGACCAGGTATTGCTGGCAATCCCTGAGGTTGCCGTGCTCACCGGGGTCCCGTCTGCATAAACCAGGCTCAGTTTTGTGAACAGGTCTTCCACCGTATAGGTTGGTGCAATTTTCCTGGACAGGTTTAAGATGCGGATTTTAAAATGGTCCGGTTTTGAAGGCGCCGTGATACTCCGGGGCACCTCCAGTAAATCGGTCGGGTTCTGTACCAGCGACTGGTGATTGACCAGCAGGTAGTAATCTTTCGGCTGCTCATCGTTATCTTTTATACTGAAGGTCACTTCCCGGGAAGGAACAATATTGGTTATGGTGGAAATGAAAGTCGTTTTCAGATCGGCTTTACCGTCTTTGCGAAACAGTCCCTGCGGAACAGGCCAGGTTTGTCCTAAAAAACCATCCTTTGGAAAATAGCGTGTCCCCGGAGGGGTCAGTTCCCCTGGCGGAATATTTCCTGAACGCTGCGGAGGAACAAAAAAATTCGTTAAGCTGTCCCCGTTGGCAATCAGCTGGTTGTTTTTGGATAAATTGACCAAACGTACATTGGATGACTTTACCGCATCGGTTATGCGGCGATAGTCGTAAGTATAATCCGCATTGTCCTTTTTACATGCTGCGGCAAGCAGAACAGTAAAAATGAAAAGCAGAAAACTGCGGATGGGTATAATGCTGTATTTCATGACTAAAACAAATTATAGGTAAAACCAAACATGAACTCGGCGCCCCGTTTATAACTGCGGTTGATGTATTCATTGCCGTACCATTTACCACCTGTATCCGGGTTTGAATACACGGTTTTGATTGCCGGGTTTAAAATGTTTTTGGCATAGCCTTTAAAGAGCAACCTTTTATTTAAGCGCTGACTGAACACCAGGTCCAGCATGGCAAAAGGACGGGTATATAAATCGGGCTCGCCGGTCAGATTAATCTGTACCAGACGCTCCCCTACCATGTTAAAAGTGGCCGTCAGGTCTGTACCTGATTTTTTACTGGCATAATTCAGCCAGGCGTTAATGCTGTAAGGAGCCTGTTCAAACAAAGGGCTGTTGGTTGGAGCATTCCGGTCCACAGACCAGTTTGCAGCCAGCCTTTCCGGGGTCTTTTTGACATTACTTTGTGCCAGCAACAGATTTGTTCCCAGAAAGAAACCCTTAGCAGGCGCCCAGATGGTTTCCAGGTTTTTAACCAGCTCCAGCTCCAATCCATATACACGGCCCTTATTGGGATCATTCTGGAACTGGATCACCGGAAATTCCGGAAAGGTTGCCGCCAGTCCCTGGGTCTGTAAACTGAAAACTTTCACCAGCTGGTTATTGATTTCCTTACCGAAAGCCGATACCGCGATCACCTCACCCGCTGCCGGGAACCATTCCCAGCGGAAATCCAGGTTTTTGGTCGACTGGTTGATCAGGTTTCTGTTCCCTACCACAAGTCCCATCTGGAAAGCATCAAAGTCATAGACATTGGTGATTTCCCTCAGCTCCGGCCTGGCCAGGGTCGTATTGAATGCGGCACGGAAATTCATATTGTCGTTCAGTGTATACGTCGCATTTACTGAATAATAAGGTTTGTAGCCCTGCTTATACACAGAATTAGGGTTCTGCGGGTTCAGATTAATCATTCCGTTCTCATTTGCAGCAATCAGGGAAGGGTCCAGAAACACATTTTTAGTGTCTACAGCAGATTGAATATTGGTGTTTTCAAAACGGACACCCCCTACTACCCTGAGTGCATCGGATACCTTCAGGTCAAGCATTCCATAGACCGCATTGGTTTCGTAAAAACCGGTATAGTTGTTTGGAGATTTCTGGATGTTGTACAGGAAACCACCTACAGGAAAATCACCTTCTCCCACGCCACCGGAAGGCGTTTTTATACCGATGACCTCATTGCTGACCAACCGGTTCAGGTTACCTTCCACTTCGTACAAAGGAATATAAGAGAACCGGCCTGCCTGGGCACCGGCATAAGATCCATAATTGGTAAAGTTAGATCCCGGCAGGAACAATACATTTTCCCCGAATTTACGCTCCCTGTTCAGGTAATTGATCCCGACTTTAAATTCCTGTTTAGTACCTAAAAAAGAAAATGGAACGGCCAGGTCAGCCTTGTAGTTGTAATTCGTCTCTTCCAGTTTACGCCAGCGCCTTCCGTTGGGATCGGCCTGCATAATCCCGTAAGGGCCAAAACCATTTACATAACCGGAGGTCAATGCATAATACCTGTCGGTATAAATGTATTTGGCAATTGGTGTATTAGGGAGATTATTGATTACCGGTATTTCATACACACCGCCGTTTCTGGGTTTATAATCCACCAGGTTCACAAAACGGTAATCCGGATCGTTCTGACCAGATTTTGAGGTGGCAATGTTATAGCTTAACCGCGGTGAGTATTCCTTATTGAGCAGCTTGTGTTCCCCCTGTAAGTTAAAGGTATTTAAGCTCCTGAAAGTTTGTTTCAAAGAGTAAGTGGTGCTGTTCACATCACCGGGCAGGCCGGAATAATAATATCCCCCGCGCAGGTTAGAAGCGGTATTTTCACCACCCCAGCTGCCCATGTACTGGAAGCTGACCTCATGTCTTGGATTGAAACGGTAAGTTAAACCGGCCAATAAGCCATAGTTCAGTGTTTCTATCCCTGTATTTTCTTTATAAGTCTGGTATTTCCCCATCACAATATTGTTGGTGGTGGTATAGTTGGGGATTTTACGCTGGCTGTAGACATATGGGTTTCCCGTTACGACGCCCTGGTAAATACTATATTGTGTCAGGTTTCCATCATAGATGTTTGAGGTGCGGCGATAGTAATTTCCACCAAGAATAACCCCCAGCTGGTGGTGGTCAAAAACTTTATAACTGTTTCCGAAGGTAGCCGAGTACAACTGGTTGAGCGGGGCCCTTTTGGTTTGTGTGGTCAATACCGGGTCAAAACCCTGCATAATGTTATTGATGCGGGAAACTTCTTTTCGGGCATCCGCATTGTAATTGCTTGCCGCAATCATTTTTTGTATAGAGCCAAGACCATCAGGATACTGTTTGGACAGGTTTAAAAAATCAGCGGACAGGTCCTTCTTGTTGATTTTTGTACCAAGGAAGCCCATGTCACTGTTCCAGAAACTGTTGTAACGGCCCCCAATACCTATATTGGAATTAAACCCGGTTTGGGTAATGACCTCAAAGGTCATTTTTTCAGGCACAGATTTCGTTTTCAATTCCACAATACCTGAAGCGGCATCGGCAGGTTTATCTGGTGTTACCGTTTTATATACGGTAATGTTATCCAGTAAAGAAGCAGGAACCAGGTCCAGCGGGATGCTGCTCCGATCCGGATCAGAAGAAGCGAGCCTGACCCCATTCAGCTGACCGATGACCGAACGGTCACCCAATCCTCTGACAGCTATATATTTATCATCGGTAATGGTTACCCCGGAAACCCTTTGCAGGGCCTGGGTTGTGGTAATACTTGCTGTTCGTTCAATTTGCTGGGCAGATATGGCATCCTGTACAATAGACGATTTTTTACGCTCATCCAGTACCGCGGTCTCCGTCCTGGTGTTCCTGCGGGCCTGAACGGTAACCTCGCTCAATGCCGTACTGGAAGGACTTAAAGCCACGGTAATCCCCTCGCTGTTTTTACCCAATTTAACTTCCCTGCTGTTGTAGCCCATATAACTGAACACCAGGGTCACTTCAGGACTGCTCAGGCTCAGGCTAAAATTCCCGTTCTGATCGGTCATAGTCCCTCCTGGTGCATCTTTAATCCTTACCGACACCCCTGGCAGGGTTTCTTTGGTGTTTGCATCAATGACTTTTCCGGTTAAACGGTACTGGACCGGCCGGGCAACAATGGTGACAAAACCTCCGGCCACTTTGTATTCCAGCGGCGTATTTTTCAACACCTGGTTAATGGCATCCCTGACCGTGATTTCCTGCGCATTTAGGGTCACTGTTTTGCGGACCGGGCTGAGTAGGTCGGTCCTGAACAGAAAACGGATGTTGCTGCTTTGTTCAATGACAAGCAAGCTCTCTTTGACACTGGCATTTTCGATGTTTATCCGAACCTTTTTTTCCAGATTCTGACCATATCCAGAACTTGCAATCAATACATTGGCAAGGATGAGCTGGATGACAACCGAAATAAATGAACACTTCATTATAAAATAGAGGTTATCTTTTATTTTTAATGGTATGGAAGGATACTGATATAATCCTTTTTGCATATTTTTGAAAAATTAAGGGTTAACCCGGCATGCCGGGATTGCTTTTAATGTTCATTAAGCCGGACTGACGTCGAAATCCTCCGTGCTTATGGATTCAGATGCGTCCCTGTCTTTGTGCAGGGACGTTATTTTATAAGTAGAATAGCTTTACATATATCTCCTTTCCCGTTTCATTTCTCTGGTTTTAATAAATCGCAACTGTATTTTTATTTTTGAGTTCGTATTTCAGCCCCGTCACCGCGGCCAGTCCGTCCAAAAGTTTGTTAACGGGCACATTGGTATCCAGGTTTACCGAAACCGGTATATGGCCAAGGGATTTTCTCCGGATGCTGATCCGGACATTGTACCATCTGCCCACTTCGGTTAAAAGCTGCTGCAGCGGAACCGCTTTAAAAACCAGCAAACCCTTTTTCCATTTTTCAGTATCCTCCACATTGGCCTGGCTTGTATTGGCTTTACCCTGATCGTAGGTCAGCTTAAGGCCCGGGGTTAAAACCGCCAGGGATTGTAACTGATGGTCCCCCTCTATACGGTCTACCCTTACTTTACCTGTTGTCACCGCCACACTCAGCGGCTGACCGGCAAAAGCAGTGACTTTAAAAGAAGTACCCAGTACCATGGTCCTTACCTTTCCCGTATAAATGACAAAAGGCTTTTTAGGATTTTTGGTCACCTCGAAATAGGCTTCCCCCTCCAGGTGAACGGTTCTTTGTTCTCCCAAAAAACGGCGGGTATAAGACAGTTTACTGCCTGCCCCCAGGTAAACCCTGGTGCTGTCGCTGAGCAGAAAAGAACTCCGCCTGCCATAAGGATTGATTTTCTGCTCCAGTACTGCCGCATTTTTCTGTTGCTGGAGTTCATTGTTTTTAAAATTCAGTACACCATAAACGGCAAAACAAAGAATGATCCCAGTCCAAATGGCGGCATTCCGTAAAAAATAGTTTTTTTGACGGTGGATTTTAAGTTCAGTGTTTTGTTCTCCAGGTAAGCCAAGACGTTGTTCCAGCTCTCCCTTCCATTGCTGTAAAGATGCGTCATCGACCTGAAAACCATCAGCCGCTTCCCACTGCTCCTGCATGAGGGTATTTAAAAGAAGTTTGCCCCTGGGCTCCTGAAGAAAATGGTTGACCACCCGCTGTTCTGCGGCCGTACATTCACCTGCTATAAATTTTTTCAGTAGTGCCTTATCTACGGGCTGATCCATTTCACATCTGTTTGAAAGGGCGTAACGCTGTTTTTGGAAAACAGTACTAGTGGCAGAAAATATTTTTCACCTCAAAACACCTAAGCGACTGTCTATCAGTTATAAAAAAAAATAAAAATTCGTTCCCGTCAGGAAAAAAAAGTAAAGACGGAGATCAACAGGATAGATACCTCGTGGTATTCTTCCATCTGTTCCCGGAAATATTTGAGGGTTGCACTCATCTGATTGCGTACGGTGTGTACAGAGAGGCTCATTTTTTCGGCAATTTCGGCATAGGTCAAATCCTCGCCTCTGCTGAATTCAAAAATCTTTCTGCGCTGGGGCGATAAGCCCTCCAGTTTACTGGCATACAGGTTTTCAAGTTCTTTGTGAAGAAATGGTGCATCTGCCGAAAACGCAGTGCCCTGATGGTATTCATGATGAAGGTCAAGCGACTCGGTCATGATCCTGGATTTGCGCAAATGGCTGTATACGGAATTTCTGACCGCTTTGAACAAATAGGGTTTTAACCCCTGCTCTGCATAAATTTCCCCTTCGTTTTTCCAAAGCCTTACCATCACATCCATCGCCAGTTCTTTGGCAACTTCCGTGTCTTTGAGCAAAGAAAATGCAAAACCATACAATCTTTTAAAATAACGGTCAAACAGTAAACTGTATGCTTTTGCGTTTCCGGTACGAAAGGCATTCAATAATTGCTGATCCGATAATTCCGTCTGGGGCTTCATGGCTTCATTCAAAATGACTGAGCCAAATTTAGCCGCATAGCGATAACTGATTAAAAGGGCAATATTATCCTTTTGTTAAGAAATTAAGTTCAAAAGATCACCCAGAGAACATTCCCGAAATGCTGCTTATAAATGATCTTCCAGGTACTGCCTGGCCTGGTCCTGCGTTAAAACAGCAAAATCCTTATAACGGTCATGGACATCAATAATTTCTTCAAGGGCTGCCTGTACCAGTTGTTGGTTTTCCCACAACTTAAGGTGGGCAACCACCGTTTGGATACAGCCTTTCTTATAGGAAATTTGTCCGATTACATGGACCAGTGTATTTCTGACCCTTGCGGTTTTATCGTATTGCAGTTCCTGCAGCAGGGGCAAAATATCCTGCGGGTATTTGCGCCCCCGGAGTTCTATACCATGACAAATTTCCCTGCGGATTTCTTTGTCCTGGTGGTGCAGGTACGATCTTGCCCATTCCAGCACCGGCACGGGGTTTATCTCGCCCATTTTTTTTATGGAACCAATCACTGCGTTTCGCGGAGAATGGTGCTCATCAAATAAGCCTTTATCAAAAAAGTGCTTTACACGCTCAAAGTCTGTTTTGCCGATTTCCCCTGCAGCATTAATGACAGTTTGCCGGATTTTAAAATCAGGTTCCGGAAAAAGTTTTTCCAGGGCGCTGATGATTGCCGGCCTTAGTGGAGCATCAGCTATATATATTTTACCAATGGCCAGATAGGCCGATTTGCGGATGTACGTATCTTCGTCGGCAAAATAAAGGGTTGTTTCTTTAAGGTCTGCGCTGGCCAGCTCTGCAAAAATGTTTTTGTTGATTTCAGCAACAAGATTTAAACGTTCCTGCTTATTTAAATCGTAAAATCCCATATATCACAATTGTATTTAAGCTCAGGAAAATCCTTTTCTGATCAGTTCCATAAAAGTTTCATTATTGGACCGCTTAAAAATAATGTCCCGGCATCCATTGAACCGGACAAATGCTTTTAAGGCCTGGACAAATTTTTCAATAATGGCCGGTCCAAGGTCCAGGGCTTCAAAATGGATGTTATGAACAAGGAGTATTTTTTGTTTGCGGTCGGCTTTGGCGTCCATTCTAGCTATAAAAGTTTCTCCGGCCAGTACGGGCAAGGAAAAATAACCATACAGACGTTTGGGCGCGGGTACAAAACATTCGATCTGGTAATCAAAATCGAAAAAGTCCTTTAAACGATGACGGAAAACGTTGAGGATGTCAAAGGGTGAAAGAATAAAGACCTCATTAGAGAGTTGAACGTCCACTTTCTGGTCGGGCAACATATAAAAAGGGCCTTTCAGGCCTTCTACAGTGACCACTTTTACCATGCCCTGCTGAACCATTTTTTCCAGCTCTTTTTTAAGCCCGTTGTCTTTTACCCTCCGGGCACGCCAGGCCATTTCTTTTACTGAAGCAATACCCAATGCGGCTAAGGTACGCCGGATCACAAAACGGGCATACTCCTCTACGGAGGGTGTGCTCAGGTCTGTTTCCTGCGGCACCATATTGATTGGCAGGTCATAAACTTTCTGAAAGGCTTTGGTCCGACTGATCATCAGGCTTCCATTCAGGTAAAGCCTTTCCAAAGCCACTTTAGCCGGCCGCCAGTCCCACCAGCCAGAGCTGGCCTCCAACCTGTCATATTCAAAATCCCCGACCATAACCGCCCCTTCCCGTTCCACCCGGTCCATAATCTGTTTCATTAAATTGAGTTCTGGCCTGCTGAGTGTTTTGCCTTGTGCTTCAAAGTTTTTTTTTACGGGCAGTGAAAAACGGAAATCGTGCATGGGCAGGTAACCTGCATCGGAAGTGAAGTACTCGTACACACGCCCTTGCTCGCACAGTTCCGCCAGCCAGGCGGTTTCATAATCCGGTATGCGTGCCGCCATCACATGATGATGGGCCCGCTCCACCACATAATTGGTATCTAGCTGTACAAAACCCAGGTGGTCAATGACATTATAAACTGCTTCTATCCCCTTTCCGAACTGTGCTTTTCGGGCAAGTCCGGCAGCATTAAGAATAATTTTCCGTGCCTGTGATTTGCTAAGAATTGTATTTTCCATTAGGGTTTTGCTGGATGCAATTTAAAAAATACCTGTCGCTATTGGATATTAAAAATACAATTCAATACCTTTTGCTCGTTTTCTGGTTAAAAAACACCGTTAAATATCGCTTTATCGTTTATTTAATTTAAACACTGCGGCTTCCAGTGCTGCATCCTTAACCAGTAGGTTCTTAAGCTGCTCAGGTCCTGTATTGACATCGGGGCTTATGCCTATATTTTCCAGGTTCCGGCCACTTGCACTGGTAAATATTTCATTAGATAAAGTAAATTCCCAACCGTTTGGCAATTGCTTTGGCAATGCGTCTGAAAAAATACCTTGAGTTTTATGACCGATGCGGATGAAATTTTTAAACGCCATTGTCCCCAAAGTAAAAGTTTCAGCAGCGCTGGCGGTATGATTACTGGTCAATAGCACCACAGGCTTTTTATAGGTGACTTCGGCTGGTTCGACAAATATTTCCTGTTTTGCGGTAAGCCCTTTCCCAATCCAGGCCTGTTTGTTGAAGACTAAAGTCTTTGCTGCGACAAAATGCTTCAGCAATTCCAGTGATACCGCATCAAATCCTCCATCGTTAAACCTTAAATCTAAAATAATTCCTTTGGTGCCACGCAATTCATTCAGCGCCCTGCTGATGATCTGACCAGCTTTAGCGGCTTCTTTAGCTTGGACATCAGTTTCTTTATAAACATGATTGCTGTATTTTTCCCAATATTTATCTCCCGTAAGCGAATCGGGAATATTAAAGTCAAGGTAGCAGATCATTCCATTAATCTGAATATAACCAATATCTCCTTTGATAACACCCCAATTGATCAGTCCCTTTCCTTCGGAGTTCCTCCCTGCGATGGTAGGGTCTTTTAAATTTTGATACAGCACATGATCACGGATTTCTTTTAAAGGAAGCACTTCCACCACTGCATCGGCTGTTTTTGATGGCGTCCCCTTAAGTTCTTCCGGTTTGGCAATAGTGGTATGCCCGTCGCCAACCCGGACTGTCATTTCGCTAAGCAGCCCGTACAATTCTGCAGGTGTGGTCTGCTTACTGATTTTAATTCTTGTATGGGTATATAAACTGTCCCAATTGATATTTCTTGTTTTGAAGTAGGCATAATTCTCCCGGAAAGTATGATAAAAGACATCAAAATTGTAAAGTGGGTCTGTATTTAAGTTCCCCTTGATCTTGCAGTGATCTGGTAAACCAGCTATTCGTATTAACCTGTATGTCGTGATGCCACTGCTGAGCATCAGGGTATCTTGGGCGATCTGTTTGAATTGTCCTAAAAAACCCAGGTCTTTAAGTTTTAACTTTTCCTTGGAGACACAGCTGAAGCTGGTGGTGTCATAAAGATTTACAGCGCTATCCCTGATGTCTATGATTTTTCCGTAACCTTCCATTTTCCAGGTTCCTTTCAGGTTTCTGGCATTTTGTGCACATGCAGAAAAGGTTATCGCTACAGCAATTAAAATACAAAGGTGTAGCAGAGCAGTTAATTTTAATTTCATGCCTAAAGTTAACTGCTATCGGATTTCGGAGGTGTTAAACATTGTTAAATGTAGTCTGCAATCCCTCACAGGCTTTTAAAATGGCCGTTTTTGAGCGTCTGAAGCTCGTGTTCCAATACGGAGTCAGGACGGATGGCTTTGTAATTTTACTTAAACAAAAAAGCCTTAGATTTCTCTAAGGCTTTTTGTGCACTGGTAGGGATTCGAACCCCAAACCTTCTCATCCGTAGTGAGATGCTCTATCCAGTTGAGCTACAAGTGCATTTCCGTTTCGCTAACGGAATGCAAAAGTAACATTAGAAATTGGAAATCAAAACTTTTTCTGAAAATAATTAGCCTGCAATTTCTTTAAATCTTTCTTAAAAGCTGTTAAACCCATAAAAATCAAACAGATCAGTCTGAAAAAAAAATCATCAAAAAACATTCCCATTCAGATTGATTCTATTTAGTCATTTTTCAGGAATTTATATTTATCTGAAATTACAATGAGATACATTTGAATATGAAAAAAAGAGATTTCGGTTTTGTGGTTGGGACCACCAGCCTTGCCTTTGTCGTTTCACAGCTGGATGTATCTATTGTAAACATCGCTTTACCTCAAATTTCCAAATCCTTTTCTGCCAACATCAGCGAACTGCAATGGATCGTTGATGCCTATACCATTGCTTTTGCAGTACTGATGCTTTCTGCAGGGGGCATGAGTGATTTACTGGGTTCAAAAAGAATTTTTCAGTTTGGATTATTCGTTTTTGGCCTGGCCTCCCTGGGCTGCGGGCTCTCCTGGGACCCCGCCAGTCTGATCGGCTTCAGGGTATTGCAGGGGGTTGGGGCAGCCACCATGATCCCAAGTTCGCTTTCTATTTTAAACCAGAGTTTTTCTGAAGATAAAAAACAAAGATCGAGGGCTGTTGCCCTTTGGACAGCTGCCGGCGGGGTGTCTATTGCCGCCGGGCCTATTTTAGGTGGTTTTCTGATGCACATCAGCAACTGGCGGATGATTTTTCTTGTCAATATCCCCCTGTGTATTATAGGCCTGGTGCTGAGCATTAAACTTATAGAAAGTGAACGTCATCCCGGTAAGGGTTTTGATATTCCCGGGCAACTGACCTGGATGCTTGCCTTGACCACTTTAATTGCCGCAATTATTGAATGGCATAGCCTGGGCTTTAAACATCCCCTGATCTGGGGCGGTTTGCTATTCAGTGCAGCCATGCTGCTGCTGTTTCTTTGGATTGAAAAAAAGTCGCCCTCTCCCATACTTCCCCTGGACCTTTTTAATTCCCCAACCTTTAATGTCTTGGTACTGGTTGGCATTATGCTTAACAACGCCTATTACGGGACCGTATTTGTACTGAGCCTGTACCTTCAGGATGTTTTGCATTATTCTTCCCTTTCTGCAGGAATGGCCTTTTTGCCGCTGACTGCGGGTTTTATCATCTCTAACCTGATCAGCAGCAAAGTGATGGCCATTTATGGCACAAAAGTTCCAATTTTAATTGGATTGACCCTGGCTGCTATAGGGTTTTCGGCCCTGCTGCTTGCTGGTCCCGCTACCCCTTACTGGCAATTGTTTTTCCCTTTCATTACCATTCCGCTGGGTATGGGCCTGGCTGTTCCCGCCATGACCACCGGCATACTGGCCAGCGTAGCCAAAACCCGTTCGGGTACAGCTTCTGCAGTATTAAATACCACCAGACAGGCCGCAGGAGCCATTGGAGTGGCCATTTTCGGCGCCCTGGCCAATGGGGGCGCTGTCCATATTGTGCATGCCATTACCATCAGCGCTGTTGTTTCTGCTTTATGTTTACTTGGTACTGCCCTGTTGATTTTCAAATACCTGCAGGCGCATTAAAAGACAAATGTTTTGGTTTACCGGCCCTCATTTACCGGATAAGGCCCTTCGGAAAAGGTAGTCTCATGGTAGCTCTTTGTTCCGACCAGTAAAGCCATTGGGCTTTTGGCCGGCTCCCCTGCCTTTAACTGCTCAATTGCAAAACCAAACGTATACCTGGGTTTCCAGTCCAGCTCTTTTTGGGCCAGGTCACTGACATATACCCGGTCAATTTGATCAAACATCTCCCAGCCCCGGTCTTGGTACACCTGCACATAATCCGGAAGCCGTCTTTGCAGTACAGCAGCTGCATTTTCATTCAGCTCCACTAAATCCGAAACGGAAAAAGGGCTGGCGGCCGAAATGATGTATTTCGAAAAACCAATTTTTCCGGCACGCTGGGCCGCCAAAATATGCGCGGCAACAGCATCTTCTATATCTACCCGGCGAAATAAATATTCATTTACTTTTGAATTGTCATTAGAATAACGCTCCCTTATTCCTTTCTGATCGTCGTCCTCGTTAAAAAAACGGGAGGTGCGGAGAATAATGCAGGGCAGCCCCTGGTTTCTGTGAAACAACTGGCAAAGGTTTTCTGCTGCAAGCTTAGTCACCCCATAAATATTTTTTGGAACAGGGACCAGTTCCTCTGTTACCCAAACGGCAGGGCCTCCATTTTCAGGCACCATCGCATCACCAAAAACACTGGTGCTGCTGGTAAACACAAAAGCGGCCACGCCAGCGGCCGAAGCTTCCTGCAACAGGTTTAAAGTCCCCGAAACATTCGTGTCTATAAAATCCTGCAGACTGTGGGTCACCACATGAGGTTTGTGCAGGGTTGCAGTATGAAATACCCATTGTACACCTGACATGCATTGCTTTACAAAAGCACTATCGGTGATAGAGCCCACATGAGTGGTGAAATTAGAGGCTTTTACATCCAGGCCAAGCACCTGGTAATTTCTGTTTTTTAATGTACGGACCAGGGCTTCTCCCAAATGCCCTGCACTTCCGGTAACCAATACCTTCATGCCTTAAAATTAACAAAAGTGGTCCATGCGACAAAACCAATCTGTAAAATCAGAGGGTAAATAAATAACCATTACACATTCTAACCTCCCAGAAACACCTGTCCTTCCAGCCAGGCCTTGAAGCCCGCTGCACGCTCCCGACTGATCACCGCTTCAATATCTTCATCCACCTGGGGCAGCAGCTGTATCACATAGCGGCTGTTGTAATAGGTGGTAATTTTCCGGATTGCATCGATATGTACAATCAGCTTCCGGTTGATGCGAAAAAAGAAGTTTTTATCCAGCATTTTTTCCATCTGGTCCAGGGAATAATCTAAAGGTACTTTTTGCCCTGCCTGGGTAACTGCCCAGGTAATTCCGGTCATAAAATACAGGTAAGCAATGTCCCTGGCTTTTACATAAATCAACTGGTTGTTGATTTTCCCTATAAAACGGCTATGTTCCCTTTTGAAAAATTCTTCCGCTATTTTAGAGATCTGCAGGCCATTGGAAGGGACCTTAAAATACGCATATTTTTCCATCGCCCTTTCCAGGTCACGGATGTCAATTGGCTTCATTAAATAGTCAACACTGTATACCTTAAAAGCCTGCAGGGCAAAACTATCATAAGCAGTGGTAAAGATCACCGGAATTTTGATTTCCCGGTGTTCAAAAAGTTCAAAACAATTTCCGTCCGACAGCTGAATGTCCATAAACACCAGATCGGCCTGCCCCTTTTCTTCGGCAAACCATTTCAGGCCTTCCTCTACTGACTCCATAATGGACAGTACGTCCAGCCTGGTTACACATTTTTGTAAAAGCTGCACCAGCCTTTCGGCATTGTGCCTTTCATCCTCGAATATGATGACCTTCATGATTTTTTATAATAGGAATTTTAACAATAAACTGATCTGTGGTTTCGATGACTTCTATTTTACGATCGCTGGTCAGCTCATACCTTTTACTGATGTTGTCCAGGCCCAGTCCTATAGATGTCTTAACCCCGTAACGCTTGCGAAAATCATTGACAATAAACAGGGTATCTTCTTTGTCATGTATAGCAATCCGCAAGGGACTGGCCGCAGAAAAACGATTGTGTTTTACTGCATTTTCCACCAGCATCTGCAAGGTTGCCGGGGGCAGCATCCCTTTATTTTGCACCTCCTCGCTAATGGAAATGTCAAATTCAATACTGTCCTGGTGCCGGATCCGGATGAGAAAAGAATACGACTCCAGAAATTCCAGTTCTGTTTTTACCGGCACCAGGTTTTCAAATTTCTTGTCCAGGATATAGCGGTAACTTTTGGCCAGCTGGGTAATGTACTCAGCAGAGAGGTCTGCACTCTGGTACACCAGATTGGTCAGCACACTTAAAGAATTGAAAAAGAAATGAGGGTCTACCTGGCTCCTTAACACATCATATTTGGCCTGGATATTTTCCCTGCGCAACCTTTCTTCGTTGAGCCTGGATTCCTGCCAGCTTTTATAATAGAAAATGGTCCCATTGTAAGCCAGAATAAGCAGGTAAAACATAAAAAGCCCAAAAATCAGGTCGTAGCTGAAAGAAGCAAAACTGCTCCAGGCCATATAATTTCCAAAAAAAACCACATCAAAAAGGGCATAACAGAAGCTGAACAGATAAGCCGTTAGCAGGCCATAAGCAAACAGGCCAAACACCAACACCAGCACCTTCAAAGAACCGGTCTTTTTGCTTGTTTTTTTTTCAATGCCCCTGGCAAAAGCAGTCCCACCTGCCCAGGCCAGCAAACCAAAAATCACAAAAAGCAGACTAAAACCCTCACTCCTGAACAGCACTGAACCGGACCTTGCCGGAAAAGAAAGGTCAAAAGATTTAAATACCAAACTGAAAAGGTAAAGGACCAGGATCCTAAGCCCATATACCATTAAACGGTCCCGGAGCACAACTTTCATGTTAAAAATATTGATGTTCCTTAAACCAGGCCAATGCCGCACCGATCGCCCTGGAAACCGGACTAAATTCCATATTCAGTTCACGCACAGCTTTGTCTGCGGAATAATAATTATACGCACACAATGTACAGGCAGCGAAGTAATTGAGTTTTACATTTTTTTTGCCCATCAACTGCGCAATACTGCCCGCAAGGCCAGCAATTTTTAAAACAAAAGCCGGAATACGCAACATCCTGGGATCCTGGCCTTTTTCTTCATTAAGCAACCTGAAAAAATCACCATAACTTAAATTTCTGCCCGCCAACAGATAACACTCTCCCTGCCGGCCTAAGGTCAATGATCTGGCTATGGCCAGGCAAACATCCTTTACAGCCACAAAATTTTTCCCTCCGGGCGGATAAAAAACAAACCGTTTGTTTAACCCGTGCAGAATCAGTTGACCTGAACTGGGTTTGACGTCCCCCGCCCCAATCATAAAAGTCGGATTGAGGACCACTGCCGGTAAATTCCTCAGTGCAGCCTGTTCTAAAACATATTGCTGGGCAATGTATTTGCTGCTAATGTAACCCGAGCTCAGGTAAGACAAACTAAAAGAGCTGAGTTCGGTGGAAGCCCCGGAACGGTTTCCAGGACCAATGGTATTGGCTGTACTGATGTACACCAGTTTTTTGACCCCATGCTGCAGACAGGCTTTTACGATGTTTTTTGTGCCCCTGACATTTACCCTTTCATAGACCTGCTCATCTACCCCCCACTGACTGGTTACAGAAGCCGCATGCACCACATAATCGCAGCCCTTTACCGCAGCAGCAACATGGTTTGCCTCACTGATGTCCCCGTAATAAACTTCAAAAGGAATATCCGGAAGGGCTTTAACATTGGCAAAAGGCCGCATCATCAGCTTCAGCTCATAGCCCTGTTCATACAATTCTTTTGCAGCATTTGTCCCCAAAAAGCCATTACCGCCTGTAATCAGTACTTTTCCTTTTTTTCCAAACATTATTTAAAAACCATATCCTTTCTAATCACCCTGGAAGCAATTTTAAGTTTGAGTTCCAGAGGCAAAAACCGCATCAGCAGATAGTTAATTTTATTCCAGGCGCCAGGTATGATCACTGCTTTACCTGCAAAAGTTTTTTGTAAAGAGATCCGAACTACTTCAGCTGTGGACATCAGCCCGATCCTGCCCCGGATACCCTGCTTTATGATACGGGCAGATACAGAAGAATTGGTCATCATTTGTCCCGGACAAACCACACTTACTGAAACAGCCGTACCATAAAGTTCTTCCTTAAGGCCCAAAGAGAATGAAGAAATAAAAGCCTTGGAAGCAGGATATACTGTTTTATAAGCAATCGGGGTAAAAGCCGCCATGCTCGATACATTTAAAATATAGCTCTTTTGCTGGCGCAGCAGGTGCGGAAGTAAAGTCTGGGTAATCTGGACCATACTCCGGATGTTCACCTGCAGGATCTGGTCCAGCGCTTCCATAGAGCTCTCGCTCATGGCCGCCGTGCCGCCGATCCCTGCATTATTGATCAGACAACTGACTTCGAAATTTTCCAGAATGTGGTTCAGGTGTTCCAATAACTGCATCCTGTCGGTCAGGTCAAATTCAAATACCTTCACATCCACATCGTATTCCTGCATAAGGCTTTCGGCCAGACCAGTAGCAAAACTACCCGGCAGGGCCATCATCAGGATGTTCATTCCACGCGCAGCACATTGGACGCTGAATTCCTTGCCCAGGCCCGAACTGGCACCTGTAATGAGTGTATAGTCCTGCAGCGCCCTATTCATGATCATAAAAATAAGTGTCCAGGCATTTTTTTACTTCCAGGAGCAACCGGGAATCTACATCGGGAAAAAGCTGATCTGAACTGCAATTAAACCGCTCCAGAAATTCCCTGATGCCCCAGCCTGCAAAACTTTGCCTGATTGCATTTCTGACTGTCCCGGGATAAAACTCTCCTTTTTCACAAAGGGACTCTTCTGCAAGATGCTCCAGGAGTTGTAAATTCACTTCATCCTGACTGTCCAGGACGGCATAACCAGACAATAAGCGCAACAAGTCATGAATAAAAATCAACTCTATCCAGGAACTGTAAAAGCCATACTGGCTGACCTGTTCTTTTCGGACCAGGCAGGTTTCCTTTATGCCCTCGCCCAGATAAGCTTGTTCTATTTTACCCAGAAAATGCCCCAGGAGCGTAGAAACATCAGCTTTTTCGATTTCATAATCTGCAATTACCAACATCATTTTTCGAACGGTTTGATGTAAGACAACAAAGTCCGAAATTCCCCCTACGACCTTCAGGTCTTTATTTCCTTTTACAGAATACGCTTTTAACATTACGTCAGTTTTACAGTGCCGAGCACCAAAACTGTTCATAAGTTTACAAGGCAAAAAAGAATCTGTGCTGAACTGCGGAGATTTCCGCCTGAACCGTATTAAATCATCATCAGGCTGTTTTGATCAGCCTGACATCTACCTGCAGGCGCTCAATGGAAACAACCTTCACCAGGTCATGGTAACCCGGAAACAATGGATTTAACAAATAATTGTATTCTAAAGTATTGATGGCCGAACGGACTTTTGCAGCAATATATTTGCGGTCATTCATCATCCCATCACCAATTTTACGGTTTTCAAGGTTTCCAATGGCCTGCCAGCTTTTCGGATAAGCTTTATCCGGAAGCATATAAATTCCATTTTCGGGTGCCTGGACTTCTATTCCCATAATATACAAATCGGGCGGGGTATCTTCTGCATCAAAATGCACCAGACTTTCCAGATAAGCCAGAGAGCTGTTTTCACTGCTGTACAGCATATAGGTGCCCGGATTGTTCCAGCGCCCGCCTTCCTTATAGGCGCCCATACCAGAAAGATCAGTGGCTCTTTTTTCTGATTTTGCAATACGGTAAACGATCATTAGGAATAGACCCCTTCTTCTATTCTTCCCAGAACCTGGTCTACCATGGCCAGGCCGGTTGGCAGATAAAAAAGGGCCAGCGGTTTCATATTGTTTAAAGCCCGGTTGGGTGTACTCAGCCAGCGCTGTACTTTGTCTTCATTTTCAAAAACTTCAAAGGCATGTTCTACAACTTTTGCCACCTCAATGACATGGGAAGAAGCATATTTATCCAGTTTATCTTCGCTTTTTTTGCGCTCCAGGGTTTTGACCGAAAGGTTCAGGATGTCTTCTGCAAAGTTCTTTTTAGACATACCCATATGCCCTACAAGGGCATCAACAGAAGCTTTTTTGATCCCGGTATTGCTTAAAGTAATCAAATCAAAATCAGACCGGATGTTTCCCTGTACCAGTTCCGCTCCACCTAAAAGGTAGACGATGTCATAAACAAAATTTCTTTTTTTCTCTAAAACCGCCATATCCGACATTTTTACCAAATATAAGGAATAAATGTCGCATTTGTTTTAAGGAAAAAGAATTTTTTCAAATCTTCACTGCCATAGGGTTGTCAGTGCCTTTTTCTTTTTTTGTGAAAACAGATTTTAAATCCTTATGTCCGAAACACAAACCATCCAAACACGAGAAATTGTCCAGAACTTTTACCAGGCACTTGCAAACAGGGAGCTGCAAAAATTGACCGGGTTCTTTGCAGAGCAAACAGACTGGGATATCCCAGGAGATCAGGAGCTGGCACCCTGGCTTGGCAAACGTGAAAACAAGCGTCAAATTAAAGCTTTTTTTGAATTACTCTGGCAAAACACAGAACCTGTTACTGCACAAATAGAGCATATCCTTGCAGAAGGAGATTTCGCAGTAGCGACAGGTCATTTCAGTTCAAAAATGCTCCGTTCTTCCCAGATTTATTCTTCTATATTTTCTGCACATTTTACCATAAAAAACGGGCAGATTGTCCGCTACCGCTTTTTAGAAGACAGCAACGGCCTGGTGGAAGCCTTATGTTTACCTTAAATTTTTACCCGCACTTCAAAATCGGCAGACATCTGTGCATTGTAGACCTTAAAGCAAATTTCCCAGCGATCCTTGAGCAGGTCTGCAATGCACTCCCTGAACAAACGCTCAAAGCTGTCAAAGTCGATTCCAGGTCTGCAAATGACCAGGTACTGGTCGTCCCCCTGCGCAATAACTTCCTGAACATCCGTTTTCCAGTGTAATTTAATGTCCCAGGGCAACCTGTTGAAATTTTGCTGATCAATCAGTTGACCGATGCGCTTTACCAGGTCCTGATCTATTTCGGTTTTACCACGTACAGACCACTCGCCTTCCAATTTTTCGATACTGCCCAACAACTCGTCCCCATCAACAATACGCCAGGGTTCACCTGAACGGAACTGCAACACCTGATAAACTACTCTTTCTGTCCCCGGAGGGAAATAAGCCAATTCAATCATACCACGAATTAATCAATATTTTCAATAGGGATCAAAATGTTCTTCTGTTTTTCGAATACTTTTTTGCCATAACGAAAGCGGAACCGAAAGGCATAAGCATCAAAACCAACCTCTTTTACAAAATCAATCAGTACAGGACGCAATAGCTCCATAAACTTCAGACAGTATTCGTCCATGTCCCCGTCAATAAATTTTGAGCGGTAAGCCTCCGAAAATTCCATCAGGTTAATTTCTATAGACTCTACCGTGTTGTTAAAAAACTGGGTTTTGTTAATGATGTTGTTGCGCAGCTTTCCATTTAGCCTTACAAACATCACCAGTTTTTCCTGCAATAACCTGATTGTATCGCGGTAATCCAGTTGCCAAAGATAGCCGCCCGGGGTAAATTCTAATTTGCGCATCATTTGTTCCTTAATTTCCTTACAAATCTATATCAAATAGGAAGTTAAGTCCAAATAAAATACTAATTATTTTAGTTTTATTAATTTTGAAAATACTAATTATTTTAGTTTAAAAATATTTTATATTTGCGTTAAGTCCTGATTATTTTGCAGGACCGGAACGATTAATTTTTTACCTATGTACCGCAACATCACCGATTTTTTAAACGACTGGAAATACGAAAGTGAAAACACTGCAAAAGTATTTTCTATGATTACCCATCAAAGCCGTCAGACGGTTCTGAACGAAAATGTACGTTCACTCGAACGCCTGGCCTGGCATCTGAGCCAAACCATTACCGATTTTGGTTACCGCAGTGGACTGTTAACCAGCGACCCGCTCGACAAACAGCCCATACCGGAAAGCATGACAGCCCTGACAGCCATTTATCAGGATTACGCCGAGCAGTTTGCAAAAGCCGTGCATTCCAAATGGACAGATTCTTCTTTAACCGATGAGGTAGACATGTACGGAAGTCCCTGGACCAAAGGCACTCTATTACGTATACTGATTACCCATCAAAGCCACCACCGCGGACAAATGACCATCATCATGCGTATGCTTGGACTAGCTGTGCCGGGGGTTTACGGTCCTACTAAAGAAGAATGGGCCGGCATGGGTATACCGGCACAAGAATAAAGAGGACTGTCACTGCAATTTCCATTTTTAGTTGCTTTTTGTTATGGCATAAATTTCATTACATTTAAGTTCAATTCTAGTCCATATGCAAACTCAAGCCGGCACAACAGAGAATTTAAAAGATGGTGACAAATGTATGGTTGTCAAAGGGACACATACTGGAAAATCCGGTACAGTCAGAGATATACACATCAGCAAAACCGGCCATATAACCATTACCGTTGAACAGGACAACGCGGTCAGATTCAAAACCCTGGGAAGAAATGTTGTCATTTCTCCCAGGTAGTCTTTTGATTTTCGATTTAAAAAGGCATCTTTTTTACGGTAATGTTGTGGTCTTTGGCATAGGTTTCTGCAAGGCCCCAGAGTTTCTCGTACTTTTCTGCAAAAGTTTTATAACTTTTTTTATCCAGTTCTGCTAAAGCATTGTTTATGGTATCAGCTGGCGCTTTTTGGTCAATCATCCGGGCAATCTTCAGGTGGTCTGTTTTATAGCTGTTTAAAACATAGGTATACAAATCCAGCGATGCATTGATCATGGGTTCTGTTTCCTTGCTGGCATATAAATCTTTGACCTTTTTAAAATTCTGTTCTGCCGAAGCGATAGAATAATTGAGCAGGTATTTCTCACAGGTATTGAAATCAGCACTTCCGCCGCCTTTAATATATTTTTCGTAGGTGTAAAAATAATCGGCACCAAAACGGGAAATCATATTGGTATTTAAAGCCACTTTGTCAAAATATTCCTGAGGGCTGTACATCATATTACAGCTGCCGGCCATAAACAGGAGCAGCAGCAACGTACTTTTCACCAAACCGCCTTTCAGCGAGGCAACTGTTTTTTTGGTCGTTACAAGGTTTTTCATCATGCTGGTATTTATCTTAAACACCAGCAAAATTGCAGATCCAGTAATAGTATTGCAAATAATGCCCTCCTACAAAATGTCTACATGTAGGTAAAATCGGCAACTGCAATGGGGTTTACATCTAGTTATACTACTACATCTTACCGGGAACCCCTCATTTAACGTTGAAAGTTAAAAGGTATAGCATAATCCCTTGTAATATTTTTTCCCTGATCCATTGCGGGAATAAATTTTTCAGGAATTAATCTAGCTACGCGCAATGCCTCCTGGTCTAAATCGGGATCTGTTTTTTTGGCGATTCTAATGCCTGCTATTTTCCCATGTTCATCAATGGTTAAGGCAACCATCACTCTTCCGTAAGCCCCTCTTTTACGAGCAGCATCGGGATATTTTGTATTCTCTCTTATAAATTTCATAATTGCCTCTTGGCCGTCCACATATTCAGGTTCTTTATCAACTTCAATAATATTGTACCTGGATTTTTTCTCTTCACGGCTTAAGGTGGCCAAATATTCCGCCTGAATTTTGTGTAGTTCTAATTTACCGTCTTCTTTGTACACAAAAACCTCACCTACCATATTATTAAAATAGATCTGCTTTTCTTCTAAAATACCTGCACTATTGTAATAGAAAAACGTTCCATTTCTATTCTCAGGTTTAAGAGAGGTAAAAGTACCCACCATTTGCGGTTTCCCGTCCGGGAAATGGTCAATCACTTCAAATGTATGATCAGACTTACTTTTTATAGTTCTGAAATAGTAATGTTCAGAGGGGACCGTAGTCTCCTTCCATTTGTTATTATACCATATTGTGTCAATAGATTGACCACATACTGAACCAGTCATTATAAAAAATAAACAAGCGGTCAAAAGAACAATATATTTTTTCATGAGTGTTAATTTAAATTGTCAGATTAAAACCTGTCATCCAAAATTATATTATTTTTTCTTCATATTATAAAGAAACAAGCTCTGATCTGGTTTGATATGGATTAAATAACACCTGATGTAACTGTATTCCAATGAGCGCTATTTTAAACGATAAAAGCTTAAGTGATTTTTATATCTTGTATGCTTAAATAACCAGCAGATGCGTTTTCTTTTGTTTATTACCATACTATTTTTAGCGGGTAAAACCCAGGGACAAGTTCCTGGGTTTACAGAACCGACACCAAGAGAAGAATTAATCATTAAGCTTGCAAATGAATGTTTTAACACCAGCAAATACAAACCAATTCAACGCCTGGCAATTTACCCCTTTAACAAAGTCAGCAGCATTAAATTGATTTCTTTTAAGGAGGATGACCTTATTCCGGTTCATAAAAAGCGTATCGACAATTCAAAAGTACTGGAAAGTTGTACCCTAAATACTGTCCAGACCAATGAATTAACCGAAATCTTATACAATATCGGCTACAACCCTGACATTAAACCAATTCTTCGTCTCCTATCAAATTATAAATGCTACGAACCCAGAAATGGCATTCTATTTCTGGATGCCGCAGGAAAAGCCTTTGAATTTATTGAAATCTGTTTTGAGTGCCACCGTACCAGAGCATCTTCCAAAAAGGTGGTTCAGGGCATTTTTTGTGAAGACAAATTCAGTTTGTTAAAGAATTTTTTCCAACAGGCAGGCATTCAATATGGAACATCGTCGCTCTATACCAAAACAGCTTATTCCGAAATACTAAAGCTGGACACTAATGATGTACTTCGCGCATTTCAGGAAAAACTAGATAACAAGGTACTCCATGGTGATAACATTGAACAGCTCAGTGATCTAGAAAAAAAAATATTTATCCTTTTAAATTCAAGAGAAATATATGATGGTTATAGTGGAAATAGCGGCCTGGCATCGTTTTATTTTAAATATACTGGCAGGTTTTACCCTCAGACAATAGACTTGCTTTCAGAAATTGGGGCCCGTCGAACACTGGAGGCTTTTAAGTCTTCTATGCAACAATGGCCAGAGGGCATTATTCCTGAAAACAGAGCAAACAGATTAAAAGTTCTTTTAAAAATTGCTGACCAAGCCATACCAATATGGCAAGGTATAGAAAAGGAACTTTACACTTATGAAAGCTCAGAAGCCTCGCAAGTATTAACCCAGAAGGAAAACCTCAAAGGGTTAATATTTAACTATATTATGTCCCATAAAAATGAGCTAAGCGATTAAGATTTTAAAAGCCTGCTGAAAGATTATTCTTCATCGCAACAGCCATAACTTAAATAATGAAAAAATCCGCGGGATTCAGAATTCACAGTTGATCAATCTTTTATCTCAAAATAAAATGTTGTCCAACCTTCCCTGTACCCTTCTATTTTCAG
This sequence comes from Pedobacter nutrimenti, assembly GCF_003208655.1. GTDB lineage: Bacteria > Bacteroidota > Bacteroidia > Sphingobacteriales > Sphingobacteriaceae > Pedobacter > Pedobacter nutrimenti. Next base: position 241,176 of record NZ_QKLU01000004.1, read on the forward strand.
CTCACTGTTCATCTTAGAAATGAACTCCTTACAAAGCTGTAAACCATAACCCGAACCCAGTTCATTGTCCGTGCCATAATCGGACTGCATGTCACGGGTCGATAAAATCCGGGTGATTGTTTCTTCATCTATGCCCTTCTCTGTTGTATTGGATACAAAAAAAGTTTGTTGTCCAGCCATAGCCTTCAAACCAATACTAATCTGCCCGCCAAAGGGTGTAAATTTAACCGCATTGTCTATAAAATTTCGCAACACCAACGAAAGCAGGTCTGCATCGGCATGTACACTTAAATTTTCCGGACAATCCACACGGATTTCAATTTGTTTTTTAAACGCCAGCAAAGCAAACAAATCAATATGCTCCCGGATAAAACCACTCATTTGAATCTTAACCGGATCCTGTTGTTGCCCCATTTGCAGAAAAGACCATTTTAAAATGCTATCCAATACACTTCTAACCTGTTTTACATTGAGGTTAATCTGGTGAACCATTTCCAGATGCTCCTGTCCACTAATCAATTCTTCTTCTGCCAATTGGGCCGCGCTCATTAAGTTATTGAGAGGACTTCGCAGGTCGTGCGAGATCACCGAAAACAAACGGTCTTTAAAAGCCATTATTTCGGCCAGTTCAGCCGCCTGCCGCTCAATTTCCTTTTTTGCATGATTCAAATCTGTGACATCAAAAGAAATCCCTATATAAGCTTCGTCCATTGGGTCTTTAACCATGGTATCATGAAAATAAAGCTCCTTACCATCTACCGTGAAATGGTGAATCTGATGCGCAATACCCTCTTTGATCACCTGCTGTACCATTTCCCAGCAATAGGGATACAGTTCAAAGGAGTTTTTACCGATCACATCTACATAACCCGAGCCCAGCAATTTATGTCCCGCCCCACTGGAATAGGTAATTGTCCCGTCGAATTTGGCCCTGTACAGGCATATGGGAAGATGATCCAAAAATACCATTAACAAGTGGTTCTGTTCTTTGCATTTTGATTCCAGCTCAGACAACTGTTGTTTACTACCTGCCAATTCTGCTTCAAGCAAAACTATTCGTTCCCTGAGCCGACGGGTTTCATCGGGGTCTTCTGCCGAAGCGCCCGTTCCGGTTAAATGATTATTTTTTGTCATAACTGCGATGCTAATTTAACAAGAAGGGAAAGCACTGCAACCCTTTTAAAAAAAATTGACAGGGAATTTATGATGTAAAGAAAAACGTTACAACTTTTTAACCAGATTTAGAAAAAAGGCCTATATCTCTATATACATACAATGCATCCCACGGAGTTCATCTTTAAAAAAGGGAACATCCACCCTGGTTTTACTGTGAAACCTAAAACCCACCTTTTCATAAAAAGCAATCGCATTAAAATTCTGGTCAATGACATAAAGAAATAAAACGGTGTTCTTTTTGGACCGTGCCATTCCTATGACCTGTTGAATCATGTGACTACCTGTCCCCCCTCCCTTGTGCTGGGGAAGAATATAAATTTTCTTGAGCTCAGTTGCCCTGACAGCTTCTTCGCCGGGAAGGTTTATCCGGTGGTTTAATTGAATGAACCCTATACTGGTACCATTAACCTGGATAAAGTAGTATTCAAACACATCATTTTTTAAATTGGCCGAAAGCACTTCTGTACCAAATTCTGCTTCAAGGTATAACTCTAAACCATTTTCATTCCAATGGTGCCCAAAATTTTGGGCATAAGCCTGCCTGCAGATGTATTGAAGTTCATTCACTTCAGCCAGGGATGCCTTGATCAGTTGATTATTCATTTCATAAAATTTGACGTGCAATTTTAAAGATAATCTGTCAAATTAAAACAAATCATTCCTACTTGGAAATATTAAATATCTCTGACACATGGTCCGCTGATTTCCATTAAATTGCAACATTGTAGCATAAAACAAAAAATCATGTCAAACGAAACAGAAAAACCAGAATTCTGGGAATCGGCCTTTGGGGAAAAGCAAGAAATGTGGGGCTTTGAGCCTGCAAAATCTGCCGCACTGACAAAGGATTTTTTTGTTGAAAAATCAGTAAAAAACATCCTGATCCCAGGCATCGGTTATGGCCGGAACGCACAGGTTTTTAAGGAGAGTGGAATGACAGTAACCGGTATTGAGATTTCTAAAACAGCTATTGAAATGGCTAAAAAACATTACGGAACAGATATGGTGATTCATCATGGTTCTGTAACGGATATGCCATTTGATAAAAACCAATATGACGGGATATTTTGTTATGCTTTAATTCATTTACTGGGCAGTAGCGAAAGAGAAAAACTTATCCGTGACTGCTATGACCAGCTCCAGGAAAATGGTTATATGGTCTTTACTATGATTTCAAAAAAAGCACCCACCTATGGACAAGGCAAACAGATCAGCAAAGACCGTTATGAAATATTCGAAGGGGCACAATTGTTTTTCTATGACCAGGCATCCATAAAATCGGAGTTTGGTAAAGCCGGATTATTCGAAATCACAGAAATCAATGAAAACCAGCCATTTTTTTTAATTAAATGCAGAAAAGTTAACAACCTGTTTTAATTACAAAATCATGGGTTCCACTTCCATGACTGTTGCCCATTCATTTAATTCAAGTGGTTTCCAATAAGGATTTTGATAAACCGAATAAATATATTGGTACAATTCTTCGGTTAAAAAGATCAACCGCCCATCATTATCGATGCTAATCAGATAGATTTTCTCCTTAATATTTTGTTTGGCCAGTTCGGCATTTAAAATCTCGGCAATTCGTTTTGGCGCTTCGGCCCAACCTGCCCGTGGAAAATTTTTGAATATGATGTACGGAGTACCATTCATGGTGAGCCCCTGATTTAGCCATTTCTTATTTGAGTCCCAGTCTGCAAAATAATCTGTAACGTCGCATTTGAAATTAAGCTTGTCAAACGTTGGTTTTAAATTATTCAGAAGAGCAAGTATTCCCCCGTCTTCATAAACATCTTCTCCGTCGCAAGAATAGTACCTGTACTCTTTTGGCGCCTCCTTTTCGTCATCCCAAATACCCGTCAATTCCGCATCGGGAGCATAATTTTTAACCATGTCCTTTTTTAGTAAATCAATGTCAGCAGCATCGGCATACCTGAAATAACCAAGTTGTTCAAGTCTGTTTACAAAACTTTCAGCGGCTTGTTTATTGTAATAAATTTTTAAAGCCGGTTTCTTTTTAGGCACCGGATCCATTATAAACCAACGCCTCACTATGATTATCCAAATAATGAACAGTATTGCACCTATTGCCATCGTAATTACATCTACATTTTAACTTTTGAAAACAACATCAGTTATAAGCATTTTAAGATTACATTTTCAAAAACAGACTAATGTATAGATAAAAATTAACTCAAACAAAAATAATAAAATAAAAAAATGTTATTATTTATCGTAAATAATTATTATTGAATTAAAACATAAAACAATTTTAACTAAAACAAACACCACCACAACTACAGCTAATCCCATCACATCAGCGTCTTAAGAGCCATTGTTAACATTTAAAGACTAAATTTCACCTGAGCTTTCGGCTTTATACGCCTCAATATCATGTAAAAACTCCATAGCACTGCTTAATTTTTTCCCACCAAAACTTTCAACAAATGCTTTTACCCATTTGATATGGATATTTTTATAACTCAGCTTTTGATACAGATAAACAGATAAAATAATAAAACAGCTCACCACAGCCAAATTAATGAGCCAAAATGTAAGGCCCGCATGATCCACAAGTTGCTGGCTGTACCAGAAGGTACACCAAAAAGGTGCCTGCAAAATCATTATCCTGCTTACATTGTTTAAAGAAACCTGTATGGTGGCCAGTTTTTGCTGCGCGCCGGTAATGTTATCGGCAATGTTCACCTGATCCAGCAGTGCAAGATGCCGGATATAAGTGGCCACAGCCAAAATGTTAAATAAGGCAATGATTCCCATAGAACCCGAAAAGTAAATATTTTGAGCACCTGCAATGGTTAAAAACACCAATAGCAATACCCATAACAAACCAACAACAACCCCTGTAATCTGACTTCGTCGAAATGAGCTGATGTTGTTTTCGGCCTTTTGTGTTTGAATCTCTTTGATTATTTTCTCATTAAGCTGTAGTGATCTTTCCAGTTTGGCATCATATGCCTGCCACAGCTGTTTTATATCTAGCTCGTTCATAATTTTAATTGTTAATTTTTGAAAACCTTTGTTTTAATTGTTCTTTGATCCTGTTTGTTTTTGTCCTGATGTTTGTTTCAGATAAGCCCAGGATCTCGGCCATTTCTTTCCCGTTTTTTTCTTCCAGGTACAACAACATCAAGGCCCTGTCCAACTCTCTGAGTTCGTTAATAAATTGTTGCAATAAGGCCAGATTACCGTCTTTCTCGTTGGACGGCTCTTGCTCGAATACCATTATGCTTTCTGAAAAGGGCGTATTGAACTTTTCCTTTATTTTTTCTTTGCGGTAAGAAGTAATGGCCACGTTTAGAGCAACCCGGTAAATCCAGGTAGAAAGCTTACTCCTGGCATCATAGCTGGGAAAGGAGCGCCACAGCTGCAGGATGATTTCCTGTACCAGGTCCTTTTTATCATCATCATCTTTTTTAAAAGAATTGGCGATTTTATAAATGATGCCCTTATTCTGCTCAATGACCCATAAAAATTGCTTTTCCAGCTCAGGCGTATTCATGATTGTTAAAATTCATCTGCTGTAATTAAAGTTAATTTTAAATTTTCCTAATTATTCGCACCAGCAGGTGAAATGTCACAGACCTTATTTCTTTTGCTTCATTACTTTACAGGAGCTTATCTGTTCATTGCAAAGGAGCTATTTCTTAAACATATACATTCAATACACAGGGATCCAGTTCCAATGCAAATGGATCCAATACCAACAACAGGTACTTTTCGGTGTTGATCTTTGCATCATAAAGAACAAGAACATCGGAAAGGCCATAATGAAATTTTTCGTCAATCATTTTTAGAGTAGTCCAATCCCGGGATTCAACAAGCTGCCGAATCCATAAATATTTATCCCCGGAATACACAAACGAATTAATTACATCCAATTCAATAGAAAAGATTTTATTGAAGCGATGTGTGCCTTCCAGCGACTTTACAAGCGCTTTTTCAAAAAAATCCATTGTTTAATTTCACTCTTACAAATTACAATCCTACAAACTGGAATACACCGATTTATCTTATAAAAACAAATAATGAATACAGAATAATTATTACCCCTATAGCTAATAAAATTTTATCAAAGTAATTACTTTTATCATTAACAATCATAAAGGAAGCCGGGTCATCTGATTTATATAGCAACTCCACCTGTTCTCCTTTCTTAAATAAAGAAGGAGTACTTCCATCAGAATACTTTTCTCTAACCCATGTTCCATCGTTTAATGTAAAACTGACAATAGGATAATAAAAACGTCCTACGCCTTTAAACTCAACAACAACATCAACCACAACACCGGTCGTTTTTATAGCATTTAGCTGATAATCTTTACGCTTCCTGTACCGGATAAAGTACATAAGAATTAGTGCTAAACCAATTACAGCAAAAACAACAAAATTATTTTCCATTTGAAACGAATTGTTAACTTCTAAACTAGCACTTTCTCTTCAGGTTTCATGTGACGCCATATCAAAAAGAAAACAAGCGACAAAACCACATAAATAAGGTTTAAAGCGATAGCAGAATTCTTATAATGAATAAACTGAAGGATAAAATTCAATCTTGCAGGATAATAGTACCAACCCAGAGTCAGTTTATCTTCAATACCGTTAAAATTAATAAAGGTTACCAATTCATAACCCTGAACATATCTAAACTGAAAACCATTTATCAAAATATGAATACTTTGGAGTAAACAAATTAACAGATTAATAAAAATCCATTTTCTCCGGATTGAATTAAGATTTAGTAAAATAAGGACATTTACCACTAAAGTGGCCAAGATAATTGTTAAACAAATCGTCGCTGGAATAATGTCTAAAAGACCAGAAAACCGCGCTTCATCAATACCTAAAGTTGTATAATATAGGAGCATCAAAACAGTAAACAGCAGATAAGAACATGGTATAATAAGTAAAGCTTTTTTAATCATATATAGTCTCCTGTTGATGCTTCAGTATTAAATCAATCCAACTAATGTCCCCTAACCATTTGTCTTAACCAAAGCGCTAAAAAAAGAAACCCTGTGGACAGCACAAAGTACAATATTACCAAAATAGAGCTTACCCATTTTTCCTTCCGGTTTTCTGCTTTAAACTCCTCCATAATTGAATCATGCAGTCCTTTTTTTCTGATCAAAAAGTCAAGAAAAAAGTAAAACGGCACCAGGAACAATAATAGCCAAAAACATCCAAGGCTCCACTTTTTTTGTATTGGGATATAAAACAATTTAAAATTAAAAAACACCTCTATCAACTCAATTAAGGTGAAAAAATTAAAAATTATCAGAGCACAAGCTGATACACAAAAAGACACAAATGGATCTCCTGAACCAGAAGCATAATAGTTATACAGCCTGAAGTAAAAATATCTGAGCGCTCTTTTCATTTACTAGTTCTTAAAATTAGTTATAATTTTAAGAACTAGTATGGTTAAAATTATCTAAGGATTTTTTTTACATTTTACCTTCAGTAAATAAAGCCTCAACGTGCTCAATGAGTCCAAGTTTCCGGCTACTGTTGGTCATAAAAACAAAGCCAGATTGTGTGTTTTTGTAAATAAGAGGGGTTTAAATCGGCACGCTGTTAAATACCAATATCCAAGGTATACCTTCTGAAAGTCTTTTCTGAAATCACAAAAGGGTAATTACCAACTGACATGTCTTTAACCTGATGATCAATACCACATCGGGCAGCCTTTACCGTGCTGGAAAAAGTCAGTAGAATAGGGTCAATTGATCCAGTATACACACTAATTTTAAAGTCTGTGGTTTTTTCCGGAACCATGAAATACACAAGCCCCTTATCCACATAAACAAATTTAGAAACGATGCGCTGTTCAACTTGATTTACAATTTTAATCTGTGCAGTATCTATAGCTTTTTTCAGCAACAGATTCTCCTTTGTATCCTTGTCAACCAGCTTAAGTGCAATGGTCCATGGACCTGACTCGCTAAACACACCGGCACAAGGGTCAATTTCTTTGTCCTGCTCCAGTGCTGATCTTTTTTTGCAACCAAAATAGCTCAGCGAAGTTATTAAAAGCAGGCAGACAAATAGAAAACGGTACTTCATAAAACAAGATGGTTAATTTAGTTTGTTCAGATACTAATCTATTTATTTTTTCCGTAAAACAGTAAAAATCAAGCAATTTACTTCAAACATCAAAAAAGGCTATACTTCAACAATTAGTTCCTTTTGGTAACCATTATATTTTTCATCAATATATCCATGCGGGTTACAGATAATTTCGGTCTGATCTATTTTGTACCTCACCGGTGTGTGGATATGGCCGTGGATCCAATACAGTGGTTTATGCCTAAAAATGACGCTTTCCATGTCCGATGCGTATGCCGAACTTACAGGATCTTTTTTGTATACTTCGGGTACAGACCTAATACTTGGAGCATGGTGCGTGATCACCACATTTTTATAATCACCGGACTCTTCCAGACTTTCTTCCAGCCACAATTTTGAAAACTGATGAATTTTATACGTATCAATGGATCTTAATTTGGCATAAGAAGGATCTTTTCGAATTTGCTTATAGTCGTTCATTTTAGCCTGACAAATTACCCCATATTCTACAGGGTTTCCAAATAGGGAAAAGTCTGTCCATAATGTTGTACCATGAAACCTTATTCCATTAAACTCAATCCTCTCGTTTTCAAGAACGAAAACATTTGAATCCATTGAAGCCTTTTTAATTTTATGAAGTGTTTTTGGATAGCTTCCTTTATAATATTCGTGATTTCCCAGAATATAAAGGACCGGTTTATCAGGAATATTTTTTTTAACCCAATCAATTCCTTTTGTTCCCAGATTTGTATCTCCCGCCAAAATAACCAGGTCAGCATTTTCAAAATTCAAATCTGAAACACCAAATTCCTGATGTAAATCACTAATAATCTGTATTTTCATTGATCCAAATATGCACTAAGCTTAAAACATATTTTCAGAAAGGTAAAAAAGAAATCTGTATATCCATTTGAACGGCTCAGTTTAGTGCCTCTTTTTGATAAACTTCCCGATAATAAATATCTTTATTCCTCCAGCCGATTAAGCAAAGCATATATCGGGTAGAAAAAGACAAGCCAGTTCACATTTTATATAAAATTCAATGCGTATGTTTAAGCTCATCAAATGGACACTGACTACATTTATAACATTTATTATAGTCTATTGCACCATAAGCGTTATTACTTCAGATAATTTTATGTCTGTAACACCTGGCTGGCACACCACCATCTATCCGTCACAAATTCGCATTACAATTTTATCATTACTCCTGTTAATCTGCGCAGGGGTTATCTCTTGGCTGTTTCGTACCATTTACAAATACATCTCAAATTTTGCCATCCGGTTAAAAGCCAAAAATGAAATTTAAGGAAGTACTCACTTTAGATTGGTATGATGATATTATAACTGCTTTCTGTAAAAGTAGTGAGGATTTAATTTATTACTGTAATCTTTTGGCCATGGATAAAGAAAAAGGCGACAAAATTTACGTCTGCATGGAATTAAAATATTTTGTACAATCGACCACCCTAAATAGGCTCATAGAAACAAACTCTTTTCTTAACAATGAAGATATACTTCTGAAAGCCTTAAATATGATTACTTTAACCAATGAATCTTTTTTGATAAAAACCAGTGACCTGAGGTCCAATAATCTGAAAGTTATACAATATAAAAGGGACTTCAATTGGAACCATAATTTCTTTTCCATTGATTATCCCGATGCATTAAAAATATCGGCCCAACTTGACAATTGGTGGGCCTATTTTTAAAAAAAGATATTCATGAAGTTGAGCTATCCCCTAAAGCTATTTCAGATATTTGAAGGCCCCATTTTCCCTGGCAAGCACATATTTGCTCCAAAACTGTTCGTCTTCCAGCGTCCGGTAAGAATAATTCCATTTTGTAATTGTTCCAAGATTTTCCATAATCCCATTTTCAAAACTGCCCTTTTTCTTTTTAAATGGAGGAAAATAGGTCCATTCATAAATCTTTCCGGAGTCCTTTAGAAAGACAAAATACCGAACAGAAATCACCCCCCTGTTGTCTTTAATTTCCATAGGATTAATGATTACCTTTTTATCGGCAGCATAAATCATGGGGAAATCTTTAAAAATGGAATTATAACCAGCAATCTGATAAAGCCCAGACCTTATAGATGCCTCATAAAATGGTTTAAAAACATGGTTAGCCACGCTATCCTTAAAATTATCCTCCGCTGCCTTTCTTTCTTCTTTCATCTGGTCTGCAACCAGTCTGTACATGCCAATATAATTGCGGTTATCCAGCTCTTCCTCCTCCCAAATTTCCCTATATTTTTCCCAGTCAGGATTTTTCCGTTTGTCTTCTATTTTTTCAAAAAGTTCCCCTTCCCAAAAATCAGGATCAGTGACACTAGTCCCTTCTTTAAAATAACCCCAGCCTTGAAGATTATTAAGATAAATTAATCGGCCTTCGTTTTCATCACTGGCTTCAAAATAGGTGGCCATATCTTTCTTATAGTACCACTTGCCCTTATCTGAAACGCCTTTAACGATATATGCATAGTTCTGGGGAACACTCAGAAAGTTTTTATCTTTAATCGTAGCTCCGGATAAAATCTTCACCTGCAAATCCTTTTTGTTTTCCGAAAGGTCTTTCAATCCCTGAGGGCCTACCCGGCGAAAAAAGAAACCTACAAACTTCGTTTTATCATCATTATAAAAACTTTGGTAAAGGTCCTGAAAATCTACTGTACGATCAGCTTCTGGAATAACGGATTTGATCAATGACAAATCCATGTTTTTTAAAAAAATTTCCTTTTTAATCAAATCAGCTCTTTTTTCGGCTAAAACATTCCCTGCCTGTAGTGTTTTATTATTTAATGCAATTTGTTTTATAACATCAGTCAAAGCAACAGACAGTGCATTGTTAATGGTACATTGGATAGAACCATCGCATGAAAATTCGAATCCCCGGTTCAACTGATCTCCTTTGTATTCTTTATCCAAAAGAAAAGAATTGCTTTCGGCTTCATACAACTGAACTTTTAAATGTAGTACAAAACCTTCTTTTTCTTTTGCCATATGCGCCGATGGGAAACTCAATATATAAGGCATATTTTCATCTTTGGCAATCTTTGCCAAATCTGTTAAGTCATTTCCTGCGGTGGTATCTTTTATAAGAATAAGTGTATTTGGAAACCGTTCTATAAACCTGTAGGTAAGGTAGTTTTGGGAATTAATAGAAATCTGCTTAAAAAAATCAAGCTTTTTAGCATAGTTTATGGTGCTTTTGGCCATCAACCTAAAGTTCTCTTCCTTGATATCCGACGGCTCCGTCAGTTCATGACTGCTGATCTCTTGTTTTAATTTCTTATTCTGGTTCTCAATATATTTAGCTGCTGCAGGATCAAAAGAAATTTTCTTTACCGAAAGGATCAGTAATTCGGGTTCAAATTTACTTTGCTCAACTTTCTGTTGTTGGGGTTCACTTTTGTCTTTTGTTTTAATAAGCAGCCCATGCTGTTTATCTGTAACTTTATACTTTTTAAGTTCCCCCGCATCGATCACATCAACACTTATTAACGTGCTATCGGCAATGCTTGCCAAATCACCTTCGTAATCATTTTTTAAAACCTTTTCATTTAAAATATACTGGATATTCTGATCATTAGAATTGAGCTCCAATAATGTTTTGTACGAAGGCGATTTTGCAGAGAAGTATTGTTGAAAACGTTTTCTGGAATAAGCTTTGGTTTCAATTAAAACCACACCGTTTTTACCTTTTTCACCATATTTTTTAAATGCTCCTTCCTTTAGTACAGTGACTGTGGCAATATCATTAGAATTAATATTGCCCATTTCAGACTTGAGGACTTCTTTTCCATCAATAAAAAACAAAGGATCACCGGCACCCCCTTTGGGCAACTGAGCCAACAGGGGAACAGCATAAAACAAAGAAAAAATGAATAAACGGAGTGTTTTTTGAAATAAAGGCATCTTTGAAAGCATAATTTATTGGGAGATGATTCTCAAAAATTGGTCGTAGCAATGATAATCAAAAGATTTTAAACTGAAGCGAACTGGGTTTATATTCTATGCCCCAAACCCAACTCCTTGATTTGTGTCAATCTTACCGTGTTTTGTATAAACCCGGCCCAGGTAACCGCTTTACCTTTGTGTTGTTAAACAACATAAAAAAATAAACAATGTCAAAAATAGTTTTAATTACCGGTGCTTCACGTGGCTTTGGTAAGTTATGGGCAAAAGCCCTCTTAGAGCGTGGCGATAAAGTTGCAGCAACCGCCAGAAACCTGGAAGATTTAAATGACCTGGTCCAGGAGTTTGGCAGCAATGTTCTTCCCTTGAAATTGAATGTCAATGACAGAACGGCTTGTTTTGCTGCAGTAAAAACAGTGAAAGATCATTTTGGACGGATTGATGTTCTGGTTAACAATGCCGGATTTGGATTATTTGGTGCGATTGAAGAAACCAGTGAGCAACAGGCCCGTGCCCAAATGGAAACCAACTTTTTCGGGCTGCTTTGGATGACCCAGGCCATCGTTCCGGTCATGAGGGAACAAAAGTCCGGACACATTATCCAGGTTTCGAGCTTTTTAGGCTTGGTCACCTTACCGGTACTGGGCTTATACAATGCTTCAAAATATGCTGTAAACGGTTTAAGTGAAACCTTACAACAAGAGGTTGCAGGTTTTGGCATTAAAATCAGCCTGATTGAGCCAAATGGCTTCTCCACAGATTGGTCCGGTGCATCTGCAGTTCAAACAGAAGCAAACGAAGCATATACACCCGTTAAAGCAGCATTTTTTGAAGGCACCACTCCAGATTCATGGGGCAAACCAGAAACCACTGTTCCGGCATTTTTAGAGCTTATTGATGCAGAAAACCCTCCTTTGCACTTTTTACTGGGCAAAATTGCTTACCCGGTGGTTAAGCAGGTTTACGCTGCACGTTTGGCTGAAATGGAACAGTGGAACCAAACCGCTGTAACCGCGCATGGCCATTAATAAACCACAGATTTTAAATTCATCAAATCACAATTTACGCCCTCAAATGTGTAAATTGTGATTTACTATTTTCCTGCACATGAAACATTATAAAATTTTAAGTGAACTGCACCAGGACAATGGATTCCCCCCACCGGAAAACCCATTGTTTAGCATTTACCAATGTAACCATACCTGTACCATTGGCGACCGGGAATTTACCAGTGACTTTTATGTAGTCGGTTTAAAAAATATAATTGCCGGTACGATCAAATACGGACGGACAAAGTACGACTACCAAAGCGGCTCCATGCTGTTTTTTAAACCACGCCAGGTGATTGAAATGAAAAACCTGGAGCTTGAGCAAGACGGCTTTTTGATATTTATCCATGAAGACTTTTTAATGGGACATTCCCTGTATCATGAAATCAAAAAATATCACTATTTCGATTACGAAACCAATGAAGCCCTGCACCTTTCACCAAGAGATGAAAAAGTGAGCTGGGAACTGTACCATAAAATTGAACTGGAATACAATAACAACCAGGACGAATACAGCCGGGAAATTATTCTGGCCAATTTAGATACCATGCTGAAATATGCACAACGGTTTTACAAAAGACAATTTATCAACCGCTCGAGTGTTCCGGGAAATACGGTTACAAAATTTAATGAAGAAATAGACAAATATGTAGCAAGTGGTATGCTGGATGTGAAGGGATTGCCATCGGTTCATGACATGGCATCAAGGCTTAACCTTTCGCCAGGCTATTTAAGTGATTTACTAAAAATTGAAACCGGAAAAACTGCACTGGAACACATTCACATTTATCTGATTTCGGAAGCAAAAAACAGGCTAATAGGAAAAGAAGAAACAGTTTCCGAAATCGCCTATGCTTTAGGCTTCGAAAACCTATCCTATTTCTCGAGGTTATTTAAGAAAGAAGTTGGGGTCAGTCCAAATAGGTTTAAAAAACAAATGCCGAATTAATATTGGCCAGAACGACTTTACCATGTCGACCACCATTCAAACCCTGGATTTTCAATACAGGTACAACCTGGTCCCGCTTTTTAAAATCGATCACCGCCTGTTTTTAAAGTCAGATAAAATAGAGCAAAAGCTACTGGCCATATTAGGCAACCCGGGAATGGAAGACCCAAAACAAATCCTCAAGCAAATCGTTATGGATATAAAAAACCAAACGACTGGAGGGCTTACACAAGACAAATATTTATACCAATTGCACGTACTTGTCCAATTGCGTAACTTAGGAAATCAATTAGATGAAATTATGGTATCAGTAAACGAATTTTTCAATATTGAAAAGGCCCCTGTTTACATTAGGGGAGAGAAAAAAGGAATTCAGGAGGGCATCAGGGAAGGCATCCGAGAAGGTATCCAGGAAGGAATTTTAGAGGGAAAACATAAACAAGCCTTAGAAATCGCTTTGGAAATGAAAAAGGATGGACTTTCTATGGAGAAAATTATAAAATTCACCAAACTCTCCGTCGAGGAAATTGAAAAGTTGAAAATATAAATGACGGATCATTATTCCCCATTTAAAACGACCTAAACTTTCGCAGATGCATTTGAAAATATGTTTAGCAAAAAAAGTACTTCTTTTTTATGCTGTAATTGCGCCGTTTATTATGTACGGATCACTATATAATCTTATCGAAGGTGTAATTTTACATAACAGCCCCACCTACCGTGTTGGGGTCTTCAGTTTATTTGGATTTGCGATCATGCCATTTTTACTTATTGTTACCTACATTCATAACAAATGCGTAATTACAACAGATCAAATACGTGTTGGTAAAAATGAATATAAATTTTCTGAGTACGATGTTCAAGTCAGAGAAAAAGAACTTCCTTTTAAGGAAAGGCCAATTACCTCACTATTCAAAAAAAACTATTATGACCTGGTTGTAAAAAAAGTAAACACCAATCATGTCGTGTTAGAAAAGAGCTTAGATGTTTTCAAAAAAGATATTGAAAATATTAAAAAGGCAATTCCTGAAGCCCGTTAAATACCACCTGATCGTCTATTTCACCATTTTAAAAATCCCTTCTATTGCCCAACCTCTGCATACTCCCGGTCCGTTACCGGTGTTAGCCAGTTTACCGTACTGCCGTTCTGTACATTGGAAATCGCAATATGCACCATTTTATGCGCAGCGGAGGCTCCATGCCAGTGTTCCACATCTTTTGGGATCACTACCGTAGTTCCCCTGCTGAGCACCTGCGCAGGTTTTCCCCGCTCCTGATACCAACCCTTACCTTCAGTTACCAGTAACACCTGCCCTATTGGATGCGTATGCCAATGCGTTCTGGCCCCAGGACTAAAAGTTACCTGTCCAACATTGTACAGGTTTTCCATTTGATCAGGTGCCACCAGGCCCTGAATATGTACCTCACCACTAAACCATTCCGATGGCCCCATGTTTCCCAATGGAAAAATAGAACCGCTATTTTCTGTTGTCATTTTATATTTACTTTTTAAGCTAAAAACTGCTCATCCTTATACATAAACTAAAACCCACAGCTACAATTTTAGTTTTATAAAATCAATCATTTTACCAAATGTCAATCGAAACTGAATATAAATCTTTCATGACTGTAGTTAAAGCAAAATCTATAATTTTACAAGGTGAAATTGTTTGCCCTGTTTTTATCCATTTTTGTACTCGTTCTTACGACGGTGCCTTGCTGTGCTTTAGAAAAAAACGACGTACAGCACCAACAACAGAAACCGGACAAGCATTCAGAAAAAGCAGAGGACTGTTGTAAATGTTGTTCACCATTTTATGTTTGCGGCACCTGTATAGGTTTCACCATCAACAGTTTTTCCCTGCTTTCCTTTGCCCTCATTTTAAAACCCGTTCAGCACGATAGCATTTACCTGCCCGTTGAACTGAGCCAAATCCCTCAGGTAATCTGGCAACCACCCAAATTAAGTTAATCATTATTACAGTCTCTACCAGACTGGTTTTATTTATTTACTTAATGACCATTATTACATCATGAAAAAATTAGTTGCGCTTATGGCAGTGCTGCTTTTTGCAGTATCGGCCTATGCCCAAAACACCTATACAGCGATCATTAAAGACGCAAAAACAAAACAAGCTATTCCCGGGGTTACCGTAAAAGTTCAGGAATCAAAAATTGGCGCTGTCAGCGATTCTAACGGAATGGCCCAGTTGACCAATGTGCCCAATGGCAACCAGGTTATCCAGTTTAGCTATACCGGCTTCAAAACAGAAAAAAGCACCTTGTTGTTTCCCCTACAACAAAGTACAGCAGCCGAAATATATCTTGAGGCCAATGAAGAAGGAGAGAAACTGGAAGAAATTACCGTTTCGGCAACAAGAAGCACCCGGACAATTGCAAATATTCCAACAAGAATTGAAGTGATTTCGGGTGAAGAATTAGAAGAAAAAGGCAATATGAAACCTGGCGACATCAGAATGCTGTTGGCCGAAAGTACCGGCATTCAAACACAGCAAACCTCGGCCACCAGTGGAAACTCCAGCATCCGCATCCAGGGGCTCGACGGGAAATACACACAAATTATCCGCGATGGCTTTCCTTTGTATTCCGGTTTTTCAGGTGGCCTGGGCTTATTACAAATCGCCCCTCTTGATTTACAACAAGTTGAGGTCATTAAGGGATCATCCTCGACCCTATACGGCGGTGGTGCCATAGCGGGCCTGGTCAATCTGGTGTCCAAAAAACCTACAGCAGCTCGCCAGCTTAATTTTTTAGCAAACGGAAACTCGGCCTTAGGGCTCGATCTAAGTACTTTTTATGCACAGAAATTTAAAAAGGCAGGCACAACTATTTACGCCGCATATAATCACGGAACAGCTTATGATCCTTCTGGTATTGGTTTAACCGCCATTCCTAAATTTAATCGTTATACCCTAAATCCTAAATTGTTCCTTTATTTTAATGAGCAAACCACCTTAACGGCAGGATTAAATGCCACAATTGAAAAGCGCATTGGGGGCGATATCGAATTGATCCAGGGCCGGGGCAATGCACAGCACCGGTATTTTGAAGAAAACAAAACCGGACGCTATAGCTCGCAGCTAGAACTGGACCGCAAATTAAACGACAAAGAGCAGTTCGTTGTCCGCAATTCCCTAAGCTATTACGACCGCTCTATCGGACTTCCCGATTACCGTTTCTCGGGCGTACAACTTTCCACCTATAGTGAAGCCAATTATTCCCGTAAAGGTGAAAAAACCGACTGGGTACTGGGTGTTAACCTGCTTTCAGACCATTTTAAAGAAAACAGAAACAGCGATTTTGCGCTCAGGAGCTACAATTACAACACCATTGGCGCTTTTGTGCAAAACACCTTCAGCATCACCGAACAGTTTACGATAGAGTCGGGCCTTCGGGGCGATTACCATAATGAATATGGCTTTTTTCTTTTGCCAAAGCTTTCTGCCTTGTGGAAAATCAACACGCATTTTTCTACCAGGTTGGGTGGCGGACTGGGTTACAAGGCACCCAGTGTATTTACAGAAGATGCAGAACGCATACAGTTCAGAAATGTACTTCCAGTTGATGTGAGCAACACGAAAGCCGAACGTTCCTATGGCGCCAATTACGATGTCAATTACCGCACCGCACTCTTTGAAAACCAGGTTGGACTGAGCATCAACCAAATGTTCTTTTATACCCGAATTAACCAACCCATATTGCTGGTTCCCGCTACAGGCGGCAATTTAACCTACATTCAACCACCGGGAAACCTAAAAACCAAAGGAATGGAAACCAATGCAAAACTTAGCTATGGGCCTTTTAAACTATTTATCGGGTATACCCTGGCCGATGTCCATCAGCAAACCGGCAACCAGACAGTTGTTTATCCACTGGTTTCCAAACACCGTTTAAACAACATCCTTATGTATGAAATTGAAGATCAATGGAAAATTGGTGCCGAGGCCTATTACTTCAGCCAGCAAAGGTTAAGTGACGGAACAAAGGGAAAAAGCTATTGGACAGCCGGACTCATGGCCGAGAAAATCTGGGAACGTTTTTCTATTTTCATCAACTTTGAAAACCTGACCGACACCCGGCAAACCAAATTTGACAGCATTTATACCGGATCCATCAGCAGTCCGACTTTCAGGGACATTTACGCCCCTGTAGATGGATTTGTCGTTAATGGAGGGATCAAACTAAAGCTATAACCAATGAGATAAAAAGCTGGGGTTACAGCCCGGCTTTTTATTTTGTATTTTTAAATCGGTTAAGTTTAACAGAGAAGCCCATGAAAATTAAAAATATCGACCACCTGGTATTAACCGTAGCTGATCTTGATCAAACCATAGAGTTTTATTCAGCTGTGCTAAACTTTGAGGTGGTCACCTTTGGAAACAACAGAAAAGCACTGGCATTTGGAAATCAAAAAATAAACCTTCATCAAAAAGGACACGAGTTTGAGCCTAAAGCAGCGCAACCCACCTGTGGCTCGGCAGACCTGTGTTTTATAGCCGAAACAGACGTGGCCATTGTTTTAAATGAATTGAAAGAAAAAGGAGTTGATGTTGTTGAGGGAATTGTGGAAAGAACAGGCGCAACAGGAAAAATCAGGTCTGTTTACTTTCGGGACCCTGACCAAAATCTTATTGAAGTAAGCAATTATATATAGCAAACGGCTTAACAGTTGACAATAAACCCATAAGCATGGTAATTTCATTGACAATAAATATATTTACCCCATAATACAATTGTACTACTATGAATCTGCATCGCTTCATCAAACAGGCATTAAACATATTGATCACTATCGGGATACTTTATTACGTCCAAATTTTTATTACTTCAGAAATTTTCATGTCAGAGAAGCCCGGATGGCATACAACAATTTATCAAAAACAAGACCTCTTCCTATTTTTATTGTTCATGTTATTGGTTTGCACAAGAGTTGTATACTTCATTTTTCACAAAAAGACTACAATGTCTCTGTAAAATAAAAACAAAAGCGCCTTACTGAAATTTTCAAGCCTAATATTATCCCATGCACAATTAAAATATTTATATATTTTTGGGATACCTATAACCGACTTACTCCTTAATGACGCCAACACAAAATATACATTGCAAAAACTGCAACACCGAGGTACATTTAAATTATTGTCCCAACTGTGCACAACCTGTTAAACTGAAACGGATTAACGGACATTATGTTCTCCACGAAATTGAACACGTATTACATTTTGAGAAAGGAATACTCTACACCATCCGCGAATTGGTGCTCAGACCAGGCCAAAGTATCAGAAACTTTATATCTGAAAACAGAAGCCGCCTTATTAAACCCATTATTTTTATCATTATTGCTTCCCTGATTTATACGCTGGCCAGTCACTTTTTTCATATAGATGAGCCAGTACTAAAAGCAGGTCAGGCAGAAAACACTGCAACAGCTTCCATTATCAAATGGATTTATGGTCATTTGGGCTATTCAAATATTATTATGGGTGTATTTATTGCCTTTTGGTTAAAACTCTTTTTCAGAAAGTACGATTATAATTTCTATGAGATTTTAATACTTTTATGCTTTGCTATGGGAATAGGCATGTTGTTTTTTGCCTTTTTTGTAGTGCTTCAGGGACTGACACATGTTAACCTCACGATGGTGCGGGAGCTTGTATTCTTTTTGTATTGCGCCTGGGCAATAGGACAATTTTTTGACAAGAAAAAAGTCGTCAATTATGTTAAAGCCCTAATTGCCTATTTATTGGGAATGGTTACTTTTTGGTTTTGCGCCCTTCTTTTAGGCCAATTAATTGACCAGATTATAAAACATTAAAAATATATGGAAAATAAAAAAGCATTATCCTTTGTTTTTATTATTGTAGCCATCATTTTAGGCTGCACATTGTATAAGCAATTTGACTTTGAAAACTTTAAATTTGAAAAACCTGCATTAGCATATGTGTATCTCACAGTCTTTTTTGCCAGTATTTTCTTTATCGTAAAAAGCTTCAAAAACAAATCACAACAGTAGCAAGCTGTATCTTTTTTTGTTGTATTGTCCTATCTTTAATCCTAAACCGAAACATGAAAAAGAAGGAAATAAAAGCTTTTTTTAAAGCAATCAGCGATCGGGACCTTCAGGCAGTAACTACGCTTGTCCATAGCGACAAAGCCTATATTGAAGCCTGTAATTTTGCTCCTCCCCAAAAAGACGATGGTCAGTCTGGTCTTCAGGTGGCCTTTAAAACGGGTAATTTTGACATTGCCTTATTTCTTATTGAAAACGGTGCAGATGTAAATTTCATAGAACAATCTGCGGTGAACCAGTGGAGGGCACCGGTATTGCACGATGGTATACGGGCAGCCATATTTAATTCGTACACCATGCAAAAAGACACCGGTAATTTTGACAAAGCTTTATCGCTTTTGAAACTGATGTTAAACCAAAAAGCCGATCCAAATGCACTTGACTCTTATGGCAACAACTGCCTGCACAGGGCCTTGCTTGACAGTAGCCAAATGCTCAACCATCCGGACGCCGATTTCAGCAACGGAATTTTATTGAATCAATTGAGAAGCCTGTTTAAAGCCTTAATACAAGCAGGTGCAGATGTGAACCAGGTCAATGACAAACGGCCCGCTGCATTGGAATTTGTAACCAACTTTAGACTGGAGAACTACGAATTGTTTTAGCGAATAACCCTGGCAAAAAAATCGTACCTGGGCACAGCATTTATGTCGTGAGCAGCCTTGCTCCTTTTCTGAATAATCAGAGCTGGATAAATGTATTTGGGGAACGTTTTATTTTGCAGATGCCCGAAGACATGGAGCTGTACCCACCTTCCGCTGAAATGGCCGGAGCCTTTTCTAACCTTATGCAGTTCACAGACGGCAACAGGGTTGAGACACTTCTAATAAACTTGCTATTTCCCAGATTTTTGACAGACTTTAAGCTCCCGGGCAACATTTGCGCCCAGATCAGAAGCCTTATGATAATCTTTACATGCTTTATCGAGATCGTTTAACTTAGCATAAATTCTGCCCCTGGTAGAATAATAACCTGCACGGGAGGGATATATAAACAACGCTTTATTAATATCCAAAAGTGCAGCATTAAAATCATTTGAAAATTCTTTCGAAATACTTCTTTGAGTTAAAGCATCTGCATTGGCTGTATCCATTTTTAAAACCTGGTCGCAAACGGAAATCGAACTTTTGTAGTCATAGGTCAGGAATTTCAGTTCAGCTATTTCCAATAGGATTGAAATATTGTTTTTTTCCAGTTTAGAAGCATTTTCATAATCTAAAAGGGCCTTTTGGTTCTGGTAGATGTCTTTATAAATTTTGCCCCTGCCCTTGTAAGCCGAAACAAGATTAACCCTTAAAACACTGTCCTTTTCCAACCCCTTTAATCCAATGATTTTATCATAATTGAGCCTTGCCTGATCTATCTGATCACTTTGCGAGTAAGCTTTAGCAACTTTTAAAAGGGAATCTGTTAACAGTACCTTCGGATTTTTGGGAGCCTCTACCACCGGTTCGCTGTCTTCCAGAACAACAGCAATCACAAATGCACCAATCCACAACACGATACAAAATATCGATGAAAGTCCATAAAACAAAGTCGATAAGCGCCGGGTCCGGTTTTTTTTATACCAAAACAGGGTAATTTTGGGTGCGATAAGTCCTACAATCGTGAATAAAAAGCTAATTACAAATAAGATTAGCAGGGTATAAGTTACATAAGCTATCATGTATTTCGATTAGTGGGTTAATATAATTTTATTAAAACTAATCACTATTCACCTTACAAACACGTACCTGTTTACAGGTATATGCACCCAGAAAATCAATCACTTAGCACCTATCCTATTTTCCCCGCGCACCGGTCTTTACCAACCAGCTTCATTGCTATTTGATGTTAAAGAAATAAATCATGGAAGACTCTGCATTTCCCGGATTATAGAACTCCTGTATAGGATCAATTTCAAAAAACTCTCCGGGTTTTATCCTGACAGAAATATTTTTATAATACCATATCCCATCCGAATGCAAATCCCGCTGAAGGCCTTTTAGAATGACGGTTTTACTACTGGTATTTTTGTAACCTGAAGTCGTTACATATTTCCCTTCCTTTTCCTGTTCCACCATATCCATCGTCACATTGCCCCGGCCATCATAAACAGAAACAGGTGCTTTTTCTTTTCTATTTGGTGTCTTTTCTGTATAACGGGTAAAAACAAGATACTTTTTGGCGTCCGTACTTGGCGGAAATTTGGTTTTGAAAAACTGAACAGTCTCCTGGTAATTCTTTTTGTTTATGGTGGCCAATTTCGAATTACCCACATCATCATAACGTTGCTGAAAAGCGGCTATTCGTTTTTTGTCTGCTTCCGGACGCGATGCAACATCAAAAGGGATGCTGTGTTTCCAATCTTTTTCACCATAAATCATATAGTAAGCCAACTCATCTTCAAACAATACATCAACCGTTGTTGTCCAAACGGCGTTCCTAAAGCCCTTATACGAAAACTCGCCCCTTACGACCAAGGGTTTGCCATTCTTAGCGCGCGATATAAATTTTATATCCTTCAGGCTGCCGGGTACATATTCCGGGTTCCAGTTTCCTT
Organism: Pedobacter nutrimenti; assembly: GCF_003208655.1. Classification (GTDB taxonomy): domain Bacteria; phylum Bacteroidota; class Bacteroidia; order Sphingobacteriales; family Sphingobacteriaceae; genus Pedobacter; species Pedobacter nutrimenti. The sequence goes on from NZ_QKLU01000004.1 coordinate 262,990, forward strand.
TTAACGCATGAAAAAGGTACTGATCGAGTAAATCGTAATAACGTTTGGTTTCGGTTCCAGCATTGAGGTTTTCACCAGGCCTGGAAGCAGGAGCAGAACTGACACCGGCAAGCACATTGTTTTCCGGTATATTTGTGCCCGAATATTTTCCGTTTATAATTCCATCCCATACACCGGTCCCCCTTGTTTTTCCCTGAATCCGCATATTATCCAACAGCCTGATCTGGTAATTGTCCAAAGCATATACACCATAAGGATCATCTTTGCGATTGCCGGCAAAAGAAAACGTCTTTGTGGAGGGATTATAATTGCCCGCCACATATTCAACCGCTGTAGCACCCATTTTACCCTTATAAAAATTCATGGCCGACCTATCAATTTTTACAATTGACCACTTAATGGTTCCTGAAACCTGCTGATATTTATTCACCGTAAGGTCGCAGTCGCCCAGGTACTCATAGCCCGTGTTGGCAACGGTTTCATTTAATGTTAATTTAAATTGCTGGGCCGTTCCATATAAAAAGGAGAGCACAAACAGAACGACCAGATTGATTTTTTTCATGACGTTAATTTAGAGTTTCAGCGTTTAAAGCGGCAACAGTTACCAGTTTGCATTTAAGTTATAAAATTACTTGCTCTTTTTTCATAAAACCCTACCTGTTTACAGGTAGATATAACCAGAATATCAGACACTTACTGTATTTTAGTTTTCAATTAATTACTGCTGATGTATTTCCAGATTTATGATGTAAAATATTGGGGACTGCTTGCTGCGTTTTTTTTAGTTTTCCTCTCAGAAACATCTTCTTCACAAACGGTCAACGATATCCTGAACATTCAGGTCAATGGCGTGGATTATTCCCTGAATCAGCACTTGTATATTTACAGAACAAACAAAAAGCTCAGCCCCGGTTTTATACTTGGTTCTTTAAAGAAAAAAGACTTCAAAACCCTTAGCCAGGACCAATCTTTTAGTGAGCGGCTCCATGTTGCCAAACATTATTGGCTGTTGGTTAAAGTGAAAAATACTACCGGCCAGGATAACACCTTTTATTATCAATTTAACAGTCAGGTGATCGATTTGGTAGAGGGTTATCAACAGAATGAAAACGGCAGGCTGATCAGCTTAGGCACTTCGGGCACCAATATCCCCTTTCAGGCAAGACCCTATAATTATTGCGACATTGTATATCCTGTTCAGCTTAAAGCAGGTACAACAACGACCATTTTGTTTGTCATCAATAATGACGATGGAGACACCATTCATTTCCTTCCGCAATTAAGATCTGCAAATACTTTTAAAGCAGAAGAAGAACGTTTTTATCTCGTGGCAGGATTAATTACAGGCTTAATGCTTACAGTGTTTATGCTCAATGTATTTTTTGGACTTTTTCTTAAAGACAAACTTCACTTGTTGTATGCGGTGTATATTTTAATTGCCCTTTATGAAATCTATAGCATGAGAGGGCTCGACATCCAATACCTCTACCCCAATTATCCCATTTTGTCTGGTTACCTGCAAAATTTATCCCCTTCACTTCTGGGGATCCTGATGACCTATATTATGCAATGGTTTTTAAATCAAAAGAAAAGCAACAGCCGCATAAAAATACTGGTTGATGTTGGTTTATGGATTATAATTGCATTGATCCCGGTTAATCTTTTTATTTTCTTTTTTTTAGGGGACAACCGGTTTTTAACCGGCTTATACGAAATGGTACTGGCTGTAGTCCTTCTAATTCAATGCCTGCTGTTTATTCTTTCTGCTGTAGAAAAGGTTATCCAAAAATTTGCACCTGCCTGGTTTTACCTGGCTGCAGTTCTGATATTTTTAATCGGATTAATTGAGTTTATACTGATGGTTTTATTTGGGGACAACCAGGAACTCCTTTTCAAGAGGTTCCCTAACGATATTGAAATTGGAATTGTATTGGAAACCTTTGTGATTTTTTTAGGTATCGTATTCAGGTACAATTCCTATAAAACCGAAAAAGAAAACTTAATGAATGAATTAAACCGGCACCAGCAGGAACTGATTAAAAAGATTGTCGGCGCTGAAGAAGAAGAGCGTAAAAGATTGGCCCGTGATCTGCATGATGATCTTGGTGCTACCTTAAGCACCCTCTCCCTGCATTTAGGAAGTTTAGAAATTAAACATCAGGAACAGTCTGTTTTGGAGCAGTATCAGAATTATAGCCTGAGCCTAAGCAATAAAGCTTTTAATGACATGCGTGCCATTGCACACGATCTGCTGCCAAAAGATTTTATGGAAAATGGTTTATTCAATACCATCAACGAAAGGATTGAAGAATTAAACCAAAACAGTCCCATTAATTTTGTTCTGATTACCGAAGGAGAGGACGAACATTTACCGGAAGTTTATTCGGTGACCATTTACAGGATTATTAAAGAACTTTTGGCCAATATCAACAAACATTCCCTGGCCCGTCAGGCTGCCCTACAAATTCTGATTGAACAAGACCGTATCCAGATTATGACCGAAGATGATGGCATTGGCTTTAATCAACAAAAAAAGGTAAAGGGAATTGGTTTAAAAAATATTCAGGGGCGAGTTGCTTTTTTAAAGGGAACCATACATATAGACAGCAATGAAAATGGCACACAAATGATCATAGAAATTCCGCTATAAACTTATGCAAAGAAGTATAGATTCAGAAATACCTATTAGGGTCGTCATTACAGATGATCACTCGCTTTTTGCTGATGGGCTGGAGCAAATTATCAATCAGATTAGCGGATTTAGGGTGGTGGCCAAGGTCAATAACGGTCGTGAGCTTTTACAGATTCTCAATGGCATGCAACCTGATTTGATTTTGCTGGATATTAATATGCCCGAAATGGACGGACTGGAAAGCGCCATGATGATCAAAAGAAAATTCAATAAATTGAAGATCATTTTTGTCAGTACGCATTTTGAAGCAGGTTATAAAAACTTTATAAGAGAAAATAACATTGAGGGTTTCATTGCCAAAAACATTACAGCAGTTGAATTGAAAGAGGTTCTTAAGCAGGTGATGTCTGGGATTAAAGTGTTGGTTACCCCTACTGAACTTCAATCCAATATCAGGCAAGCACCGGAAACCGATTTTATGAAAATGCATAAGCTCACTAAAACAGAAATTGAAATTATTCAACTCATTGCCGAAGGCTATTCTACCAAACTTATTGCCGATAAAAGAGGGCTCAGTCATTTGACAGTAGAGTCCCATCGTAAAAATATTTTCCGAAAGCTCCATGCAAAAAACATGGCCGATGTAGTGGCTTTTGCGGTCGTACAGGGAATTTATAAAAAATAACCAGTATCCGAAAAAATTGGCCTTGATTGGAGGTATGCTAATTTAATTATACATGACCACAACAATGAGCCGTTACATTGACCCCCTCACCGATTTTGGATTTAAACACCTGTTCGGAAGTGAACCAGACAAAGACATTATGATCGGGTTTTTAAATGCCCTCTTTGAAGGGGAGAAACATATTATTGACATCGTTTACAGCCCTACTGAACACCAGGGAAATCAGAGTACCGAGAAAAGGGTATTTTTTGACCTGACCTGTACGGGAACAGACGGAGAAAAGTTTATCATTGAAATGCAGCGGGCGCACCAACCCTACTTCAGAGACAGGTGTGTGTTTTCCTTATGCAGATTAATCAGTGCCCAGGTACCTAAAGGAGAAGTTGCCGGGATGGTTAAGCTAAAAGAAGTTTACCTCATTGGCATTATGGAATTTAAGTTCGAAGAGGATCAAAAGCATTTTATGCACAACATCTCTCTGTTTAACAATAAGACCAATAAAGTTTTTTTCAAAGGCATAGGACTTAAGTTTCTGGAATTGGCTAACTTTGATAGAGAGGCGCATGAACTGGAATCAGATCTGGATCGCTGGTTTTATTTGTTAAAAAACCTGAGCAAATTAGATAAGATGCCCGACTACCTGGATAAAAGAGTGTTCCAGAAGATTTTTAAAATAGCAGAGGTGAGTAAACTATCCAAAGAAGAACAGAAGTTATATGAATCAAGTTTACAGGCGAAATTTGATTACCATAATTCTATAGCCTATGCTAAAGAGCTGGCTAAAGAAGAAGGAAAGCTGGAGGGAAAGCTCGAAGGAAAACTGGAAGGGAGGCACACAGCAACTTTGAATATTGCTTTGGAGCTCAAGAAAAAGGGTCTGGACAATGCTTTTATTGCAGAAGTCACCAAGCTTCCTGTGGAAGAAATTGAAAAACTAGACATATAGCCTGATTTCATTTCGGGCTAAATCCCATATCTTTTTGAAACTTACAGAACGATTTATCCCTAATCCGATTTTCGGGGATGTTAATCTCTGCTCCCTGGTACACCAACAAAAATGAATCAAAACACTTATTTTCATGTTACTTCAAATTCAGACAGACAGATTAAAATTACTACCCTTTACGATACAGATTTGTGAAGAAGTATTATCCAGTTCGACTTCATGTCTGACAGATTTAGGTATTAGCCCTGCTAAAGATTGGCCTGATCTGGAAACTTTGGATACATTGCCAAGAATTTTAAAAAATTTAAATAAAGTCCAATCACCTTCTGGATTTGAATCCTGGATGGTTATTCATAAAAGCACAAATATTTTAATTGGAGATATTGGATTTAAAGGCTCGCCTAATGAATATGGGGAGATTGATCTTGGCTATGGAATTGTTCAAAGCGAAACTCAAAAAGGATATGCAAAAGAGGCGGCTTTAGGATTAATAGAATGGGCATTTAAACAAGCCGGAATCAAAGCGATTACTGCAAACTGTTCAAAAGAAAATTTCACTTCACAAAAAATATTAACTTTTTTAAATTTCACTAAAATTGAAGAGCATCAGGAGATGCTCTATTGGAAGTTATTGTCAAACAACTCTGGGGGCGTGTCCTATTGAAAACAGGTTTAAAGGCCTTACCCAATTATGCCAGTTCATTTTCTTTTAATCCATTCTGTGCTTATCCGACAAACAAGGTTCTGCATATCCTATAATACCCGACTCTTCCAGCTCCATTAACTTACGCCGAACAATGGCATAATCCACATCAACAGGAACATCGATTACAAAATAGGCTTCATTGGCTTTCTCACTGGAACAACCTAGTATATCAAATTCTTCCCGGATATCATTCGCAGGTGTTTCATCATTAAACATCACCACCTGTACCGTAGAATTACCAGAATATTCGACAATGTACCTGTAGGTTAAACGTTCCTGTTCCTCATCAAATTCTGCAAAAAAGACATCATTTGCAGCTATGTCCGGGGCATAAAACGGAATACTGTCCAATTTGTAAAGTCCTTTGTCCTGGTCAACTGTTATCGCCCACATGGTTTCCACTGTGTGTTGCTCCAGTACATCACTGTAAAACTGAAAAAGTATTTTAATGTGTTCTTCTTTGGGCATGCTCACCTATTTAAAAATTTCCTTTTTGTTGAATGATCTGTTTGAAAAAACAGCTAATATAAAATTCTTCAGCCAGGTTAAAAACAACCACTCACAGGCTGTATATTTATAAAATGCATATTAACGTTTACACCGTAATCACAATTGCCATTTTCGTACTATATGGTTACTCCTCATTTAAAACCCATCTGATTATAAAAAACTTAATAAAAACCATTGAAATTCCACGCCATTGGAGTGGCCGTATTCATGTAAAAGAACTTCAGCAGGCCCAGTTATTGACCAATGATACAACAGCTTTAAAGCAAATAAATGAGGCGATTTTTTTGTTAAATATGAGTAAGTATGTCGTTTATGGAGGATTTACTGTATTTGTAATTTTAATGCTGTTTAGTAATTTATAAGGGGTTTTACTATCCATTACTTTACGGTATGTTTTGAGCGAATTGGCCAAGTTATCACCAAACAAAATGGTTCAAATGGAAAACTCTAATATTACACAAGATCCAAAAAAGAAATGAGAAGAATATACTATCTATTTGCAATCTGTTTGTGTTTAGGCTATGGATGTCAAAACAATACCACTGAGCGTTATAGGGTTGGGCAAAAAGACAGTGCGAACTTCACAGTGTTTCTTTCAATGCTTTATCCTAAAGAGCATTTATTAGTCAAAGTAAACGACCAGATTGTGCTCGAAAAGATTGGCCGGGATACCACAGGCAGTCCGACTGGGGAATATTATTTTCATTATCCTGAGCCTATAAAAAAAATCGAGGTTACCAGCCGGTACCAGCAAAAAGTATTTCTTAACAAATTGTTTATCGATACATTGACTGATGTTGCCCAAAGAACAGTAGCAATATCCCGGCCCTTCCCGAAAGGCATGACGAAAACAAATTATAAGCCTTATGGATATGTCCCAATTGATTCATCGGACCGGCATGTTACTTTACTAAACGATGCTGTTTATTATAAAGGAACTTGGGTATATTAATGGGTCAGCGCAGGTAACAGTTTTATTTAATTTACACCCGCTCCTTAAAATAGTCGGTAATTTTTTGATCAATATTGGACCGGTCAACTCCGAGTACATACCATTGATGTTCTCCGTATTGAAGATCTTTCCAGGCATAATACAGGTCGAAGGAGTCGGAAAGTAATGACGTGTAATCAAGGTCCAGATACATGCTCATTAATGTGTATAAGGCAGCTGAAGGCTTTTCCTGTCCGGACAGTACCCTTTGTGCCAGATAGGAAACATATCCATTGATGACCTGGTCCTGATCAGAATAGTCAATCTCCAGTTCCTCCAATACCTTATCGGTCAAAGTCCACATTTCAAAATAGTCCAGCATTCCGCGCACGCCCGCTAAAATGAGCAGGTTTTCTGTTTCATAACCAGCAAGGAGCATATCATATGCCCATTTCACCCAGCCCTCTTCGTTGTGCCTCTTGAGTATTTTATATGCAAGAACTTCTGCTGTAGCTGCTACCGGAGTCATAATTATTTATCAGGAAAACTTAATTCAACGTGTATTTTTCAAATCCCTGTTTTTAAAAAGGTTCTTTTTTAATCTTCTTTGAAGAACATTTTTAAGGTCTTTTACCTCATTTAAACCCGTATACGAATTGGTCAGCACTAACCTTTGTTTTAGTGCCTTAGGTAAATCATTTAGTGATTTATCATCATCAATAATCACAACCTTATTGTAATCAATATTGTTGTGATGTATCCATTCCAATAGTTCGGTTTTTCGGCTGCAGCTAGGGTCGAAGGATAATTTATGGTCGTTTAATATAGAAAGAAATTTAATTTCTATACCCCTGTTTTTAAACAGCGCTTTCCATTTGTTTACCGTATACCTGTACCTGTGTGAAGTCGAAAGAATTATTTGATCCTTTGTTTTATAAAGAACTGAATTGAGGATGTCTACTGCTACAGGATTAAATTTATAAAATCCATCTCCCTCTAATTCCACGGGTTTATGTGGATTCGCATGTACCATTACACCGTCTATGTCGAGGAAAAAAATCATTTCGGTTTTAAGTTTTTAAATTCCTGTTGTGTGAATGGTTTTGATATTATTGGATGAACAATAACAACGAAGATAAAAGATTTAATCACTTGTTAAACAAGAAATACCCAGGACTTTGTATATTCAGAAATACATTTCTGACAAAAAGTACATGCTAAAAAGTAAAATATGATCCGTTTAACATTTGACAAAACAGGCACTGGGCATGACGATTTATTCTTAAGAATTGGTACCGAGCCAGCTTATTTAAAAACTGCCGACAGTTACTATCTATTTGATTTTCTAGAAATCAGCGATGAGGAAATTAAAAGCAAAAATTTAAAAGGTCAGCAGCTTCTGTCATTTGGGCTCATTAGGCTACTTGACTATTGGACCAGCAGAATTACATCTATTGAACCAGGGCAATGTACATTTTTACCATTTGACCTTTCTGACGAATACATTGGCGGCCTTTTAATTGAAGCCAGGACAACTGATTTTAAGCTTAAACCTGTTTGGACCGATCAAATTCATGGTTATGCAGTTGGGCAGTCTAACCTGGATGCTCAAATTAAAAACAACGATCTGTTATTTAAGCATGAGGTAGAAACTGAATGGATAATTGATCAACAAACTTTATTGGGTGACTTGGAACTGAGCAAAAAAGATTTGTCTGAACATCTTCACCCTCACTGATCAATCCGTTGGTCCAGTGTTTCCAGCTACGGATTCTTTTATAGATTCCGACATATTATTTTCCTTCCACTAATAATTTTGAAAAATTCACACGATTAACGATTAATATTATAACTTAGGTTTAAAGTTACATCTCTAATAACTATGAATTTAAAAATTAACCTCTCTCCAAGGCATTTCTATGTCCTAACGGTTTTGTTGACAATTCTTTTGTCCTTCAATTCCTGTAAAAAAAATGAAAAATCGGTACAACTGACTAATGAAGCCAATGATGCAAAAGCATGGTTTATTCATCAATCGAGTTCTAATGTGAGCTATAAAGTTGTTTAAGGTGAGAATGGTTTATAAGCCGACATTTGATCCTAAACTTAAAATTAATGCCCCCAGAAGGGAATTTTACTTTGAACTCAAGGAAGATACCATTGGAAATCCAAAACAAATTTTAGCATTGTTTAAAAAGTATGAGATGAGCCGAACTTTTAATAAATAAGTTATTTAATCCAATAAAATGTGAGTATGAAGCATATTTTACTCAATAATAGTAGCAAGATTGCATACGATGATAGTGATCCTAATGATGTGAAGGTATATATTGATGGTAAACTTCACGATTTTAAAGATAGTACTGAAAATAGAGTTGATTATGCTATTGCAACAAAAAGAAATAAATATTCTCAAACACTAAATAATCAGTTTGAAAATCTTATTCTGCTTACTGGAGCAGGTTCTTCAATTGGCTGGGGAAAAGATGATAAGCTAGGTAAGTCGATGGCAGATTTATGGGACGATGTTGAAACTCTCCTAACAGATAAAGTTTTTAGTCAATTACTTGCGAAAATAGGTTATAATGAAAAGTGGGAAAATGGCTCTGTAATAAAAAATCTGGAAAAGGTATTATCAATGGCCACGCCCGCTATACCTTATGTTCCCAAAGAAGATCTTGATATTGAAGATTGTGTTAATAGGATTAAAGATTTTATAAAAAATGCCTGTCAATTGAGTTTGCCTGATAATTCGCCTCATGTACTTTTATTGAATAAAATCACAAAACGCAAAGTTACTTTACCTAGATTTAAGCTATTTACCTTGAATTATGATTTAATGTTTGAACAAGCAGCTTGTGAAAGCAATTTTGTTATTATTGATGGTTTCTCATTTTCCCAACCAAGAATCTTCAGCGGACGAAATTATGACTATGATATTGTTTCTAGAAATCAAAGCAGGGTAAAAGAGGAAGATAATTTTATTCAAAAAGTCTTTCATTTATATAAATTACACGGATCCGTTAATTGGGAGAAAGAAGAAAAGAAAATCTTACAAAAAGAGAATCCAAACAACCCATTAATGATATATCCACATCAGTCGAAATATGAAAGTTCTTATGAACAACCTTATTTTGAAATGATGTCTAGGTTTCAGTCCAATTTAAGGAAAGAAAATGTCTTTCTAATTACAATAGGATTCAGTTTTGGGGATAAACATATTGTAACAGCAATCATTGAAGCGTTGGAACAAAATCCAAGTTTTCAATTGATGATAATAAATAGAAATATTGATGAAACCAATGAGAATTTAAAACCCTTTATCGAAGCAGCAAATAAATATTCCAACATATCCATTGTGTCAGAAACGTTTGAGGATTTTGCTAAATATTATCCTGATCTAAAATCTTACAGTCAAGAAGATTCAAGACAAATAGTAATTAACATCCCTAATGATTAAAATATGAGCAATAGTCCTTTTAATCACAGTCATTTTCTGGGATATGTAAATTTTGTATCTCCTGCATTTGTGAAAGTCCATTTTCCATCATCTGTATTGATGAAGACATTTGTACATCACGCTGAGGTATTACGAGGTGGTCTCGTAGGTAATTATATTATTATCGAAGGAGAAGAGAAAGGATTTCTTGGCAAAATGTTAGAGATTTCTTTACCTGAAAAAGAAAGATTGGAATTAAGCGAAAGGACTTTCTCTACTAAAGCTTTTCATCCGATAGGAAGAATTGAAATTCTTTTATCATTTGATTTATTTGATCCCAGTAAAATAGAAAAGGGAATAAACAGTTTACCGCTTATTGGTTCCAAAGTATTTATCTGTTCAGCCGAATTCTTGGCAACTCATTTTAAGACCTTTGGAATAAAACCCGAAAATATTGAACATTCTCCCACGTTTAGAATGGGAAATTTGATATACGATAAGAACGTTCCGGTAAATATTTCATTGCAAGCCATATTTAGCCGTCATTGTGCGGTTGTAGGTACAACTGGTGGTGGTAAAAGTTATACGATTAGTAAATTTATCGAAGGGGTTATAGAAACCGGAGCAAAGGCAATTATTTTAGATCCTACTGGTGAATATGCAACTTTTGATACGCATTCAAAGGTTGATCATTCTATATTGATTTCTGAGAGTTATTTTCCATATCAGAATTTGACCATTAATGATTTATTTGTTTTATTTAGACCTTCTGGACAGGTGCAACAACCTGTTTTACTAGAAGCAATAAAATCTTTAAAAGTAGCTCACTGCTTATTGGAAAGTATTCCTAATAATGGACATAGTAACAATGGGATTAATGATACTTTTACATTCAGAGGTCAACAGGTAATTATAAATAATGGACTAGTAGTAAAACAAAATAATCTTACTGCCGCATACAATAATGCTTATTTTACTTATAAAGCTGTTATTGAAAATTTCACAATAAATAATTTCAGTATAAATCTACTCCACAAACAAATTGGAAATGAATGTTTTCAAATATTCAATGATCGGTGGGCAAACACCAGAGATGAAAGAAATTATGGAAATGCGACAAGCTTGATAATGCGTGTTAATAATGTAATCTCAGACAATGATTATGCTGGTATGTTTGGGTTTAATACTCCAACAACAAGCAATCTTATTACTGAAATTAACGATTTTTTGGTAAATCCTCAAAAAAATGTATTTAGAATTGGCTTTGAAAATGTACCATACAACTTTCAGGTAAGAGAAATTTTAGCTAATTCATTAGGGAGGTATCTATTAAATAAAGCTCGCTCCAATACTTTCAGAGAGAATCCTCTAATTCTGTTTGTGGATGAAGCTCATCAGTTTTTGAATAAGAAAGTCAAAGATGAGTATTTTGAAAGTACTGAATTAAATGCCTTTGACAATATTGCAAAAGAAAGTCGAAAATACGGCTTATTCCTATGCTTATCAACACAGATGCCAAGAGATATCCCTGTTGGTACACTGAGTCAAATGGGAACATTCGTTACGCACAGGTTGATAAATTATCAAGATAAAGAAGCAATAGCAAGTGCCTGTTCCACTGCCAATAAAGAAACACTTTCGTTTTTACCTTCCTTAGGATCAGGCGAGGCTATCATTATGGGAGTTGACTTTCCTATGCCGATTTCTGTTAAAGTGGGTTTGCCTTCTACAATACCGAAATTCGATACACCGAAATTTAAGATGGTAAAAAATGAAGTGCCGAATTAAATCAGTCTGCGTTCTTTACTAAAATTTGCAAAAAAGTAAAAAATTATATTTTAAATATTACGGTATTCCGTAGCATTTATTAATTCGAATAAAATATTTTCATAGTAAAAACTACAATTATTAACTTATGTGGGCAGATAATGAAACTTCAGAAGATCTCTTAGGATTTAAGGTACACGCAGATTTATTAATCAATATTATAAATGATGAATCTGTTTTGCCAATTACAATTGGAGTTTTTGGTGATTGGGGAAGTGGGAAATCCAGCATCTTGCAACTAGTAAAAGAAGAATTTGACAAAGATGATGATAAGGATTCTCTCTGTATATACTTTAATGGATGGGCTTTTGAGGGATACGATGACGCTAAAGCTGCATTACTAAATTCAATTCTCAAAGAATTGGAAGATAATAAGAAGATTTCTGAGGAAATTAAGGATACGATCAAAGAAAAAGCAAAGAAACTTTGGAAATCTATTGATTGGATACGAGGTGCAGGTATGGTTATGAAGAATGTTGCGTTATCTGCTATTTCAGCATATTTTACAGGAGGTCTTAGCTTAATTCCTTTTGCAGCTCAAAGGTTAACTGAGTGGGGAGATAATCCAGAAAAAATAATAGAAAAACTTAAATCGGAAGAAGGTCAAGAAACATTTAAAGCTTTTATAAAAGAAAGTAAAGAGGAAAATAAAAGTTCTACAAATGCAGTAGCTGAATTTAGAAAAGATTTTGCTGAACTCTTAGACGCTACAAACTTTAAAAGACTAATTGTAATTATTGATGATTTAGACAGATGCAGTCCCGAAAGAATTATTGAAAATCTGGAGGCGATTAAACTTTTTCTAAATGTACCCAAAACTGCATTCATAATTGGGGCTGACCCTCGAATTGTAAAATACGCTATTGAACATAAGTACAAAAACAATAAAGAAATCGAAGAAGATAACAACAGGGTTGTTATAGATTACTTAGAAAAATTAATTCAACTTCCTTATTCTCTACCAAGACTTTCCGAATCCGAAGTTGAAACTTACATATCAATGCTAATCTGTAAAAAAGAGATTAGTGATATCAAATTTAAAAACGTGCTTGATGAATTTAAGAAGTACCGATTAACTAATAAATACTCTGCATTTGGACTATCAAATTTTGAGAAGATTTTAGATGCTGGAGAATTTGAAAAAGTTAAAGACAATGTCATTACGATTCCTTCATTAGTACCCTTAATAACAAATAGTTTATATGGGAATCCCCGACAGATTAAACGCTTTTTAAATACTTATACTATCCGAAAAAGACTTGCAGAAGTGGCGTCATTACAGAATTTTAATGATGCGATTCTTGCAAAAATGATGATACTTGAATATTCCGAGCCTAAATTGTTCAAAAAATTATTTGAATGGCAAATTGTTCAAGATGGATTACCTAAGGAAGTAACAAAGATAGAAGCTATGTGTAAAGAAAAAGGAATTGATGATGTAATTTCAGAAATAAAAAATTCTGATTTCAAAGAATGGGGTAAACCCAAAATAATAAAATGGTTTCAAATAGAACCTTTACTGTCAGAAGTTGATTTGCGAGATTATTATTGGATTGCTCGTGATAAATTAGAAAATTCTATCACTGCAGCGAGTATGATTCCACCTGTAGTAAGAGCATTGTTTAATGAATTATTACCTGAGAGTATGACAGCATCAGTCACAAAATCTATACTTATTGAAAAGTTTCAGCCATTTAGCAATATTGAAAAAGATGCATTTTTCAGTATTATGTCTTCAAATTTAAAAAGAAATCCTCAACAAAAACGGCTGTATGATATTTTCAATACAATGATAGAAAGTAAAATCGAAAACACAATTTATCACTATACAGAAGCCCTTAAAATAATCAGTGTATCAGATATTGAACCTGCGGTTGCTATAAGATTAGCAGATTTTAAATCAGTGTCAGAAATTGGCGATTTTTTGAATAATTATTTCAAGGATGGAAAATCAAAAGCAAGTAAGGCGTATAACTTAAAAAAATAGAAATGGGAACATCTAAATCATTTTCTGATGTAAAGCACTCAATGATTCCAAATTGGGGTACGCTTAGTTCTTCACTTACTTCAAATTGTGATTCTTCTATTCTACCTGCTCAGAAGCTTCAGAACATAATGGGAAATTTTGTTTCAACATTGGGTGGAGCCTCAACGGGTGGCCGTGGCGGATCAAAAACAGGAGGAAGAAGTAGTATTAGAACTGCAAAGAAAATCGGAGGAGTCTTTTCAAAGTTTATTAGTTCTGGTAATAATATTAGAGAAACGCTTGAATATAGCGGATTAACGGATCTTGATAATAAAACCGTTGGCGATATAATTAATCATTTGATTGAGTATTGTTCAGGTAACGCAACCTCTATTGATGACAATGCTGCAAAAGAAGCTACCAGATTATTATTAGAAGAATTAATAGGACAAGCTGAATCCATTGAAGAAGTGCAAATTTTATTAGAAGAAACCTTTACAGTTAATACATTAGAAGATGTAATAATAAAGTATTTTGGGTATTACATCAATGAGCTTTTATCAAAGTGGTTCTATGAAAATTTAATAAAAAACAAGAATGAAAGTGATTGTAATAATCTTTTCAACCAAATAAAAAATTTCATAGTTGAAAGAATCGGAGATATGCACAAAAAAAATCCATTACAAAACATCAATTGGAGTTCTGATGATGCCGATAGGCTTATAAAAAATATTCAACACGATGTATTAACAGTATTTGAATAGTTATGAAAGTAAACGTAGTTATTGAGGATGCAGATTATAGCAAATTTTCAAATTTGCAACTTTGTTACATAGATAACGGAGTGAATAGAAAGGTTCCATTATCTTTCTTAAGTTACGAAAGAGTTTTTGATTTCAAAGCTGATTTTACTTCTATAAAATTCGACTTCTTTCTTGTATCTGCAATAGTGTATGGTGTAGATAATCTACTTAGTCGAGCTATTTATTCAAATGATGGCTGGACGAGAGATATAGAAGTAGAGTTTCCAGTAGATAATTTAGCCGATTGGAGTGGTAAAGAGGAGAAATTGAAACAAATTTTAGACTTCTTAACAGGAGATAATTGGCAGATTTCTTTCCGAAAAAGAGAAAGAGTTGATTTATTTCAGCCACGCGCGAACAGGAGGAAAATCCCACGATATGAAAACGATACTATTGCATCAGTAAGTTTGTTTTCGGGTGGTTTAGATTCTTTAATAGGTGTCATAGATGAATTAGAAAAACTTAGTAATGATAAAAGGATACTTTTAGTTTCTCATTTTGATTCAAAATCACCTGGTCCGAATGGAGATCAGAGAACATTATTGAAACATTTAATGGGTCAATATCCAAATAAAATATATTGGGTACAATCAAAATTGGCATTATCAAGAGAGGATGCTAATGGTAACAGAGTAACTATTGAAAATAATTACCGTAGTCGTTCTCTTTTTTTTATTGGTCTGGGTTGTTATTTATCACCTATCGATGATTTGATAATTCCAGAGAATGGTACAATTTCAATCAATTATCCCCTTACACCATCAAGGGTAAGTTCTTTAAGTACTAGAACAACTCATCCTTACGTTTTAAAAAATACTCAAGAGTTACTTGTAGATTTAGGATTGTCTACAACAATACATAACCCTTATACGTTTAAAACTAAAGGAGAGATGTTTGTGGAATGTAGCAACCAAATATTTTTACAAAAAATCTATCAAGATTCCATTTCTTGTGGTAAAAGGGGTAGAAGGCAATTTCATTTTGATAATACTAATGAAAAACATAACTGTGGAAGATGTATGCCTTGTATCTACAGAAGGGCCGCATTGAATAAGGCAGGCTTGGACAACGAGAATCATTATGGTAATTTTATCACTAAAGTATCATCTATAGGAAATAATGATTTACCTGCATTATTTAGTTATTTAAAAAGAAAAATTTCATTAGATAAAATGAAAAGAGATTTATTAGTGAATGGCAATATTGATATTGATAATCTTACAGATTATGCAAAAATGGTATTGAAAAGCAAAGAAGAAGTTTTAATGCTGTTTAGTGATAAAGGAAATAGATTTGTAAAATCAGAGTTGGGCTTAAGATGATTATTGATACACATTGTCATATAGATTTATATCCTAATCCAAGAAAAGTTTTACAAGATTCTGTAAAGGCAAATATAACTGTATTAGCAATGACAAATCTTCCAAGCCATTTTGAAATGGGATATTCCCATTTTCAGTCATTAAGAAAGATACGATTAGCCTTAGGAATGCACCCCCTAATGGCTGATTCACATAAAAAAGAGTTTGATTTATTTCTAAAAAACATTGATAAAACATCATTCATTGGAGAAGTAGGGTTGGATTTTTCCAAAGAAGGTATTCCTACAAAATATATTCAATTAGATACTTTCTCTAAAATCTTAAAGGTTGTGTCAGGACAAAAAAAAATCATAAGTGTTCATTCCAGAAAAGCCGAGAAAGAAGTTTTAGAGCTCTTAATTAAAAACAATATACAGTCTGCAATTTTTCATTGGTATTCAGGTGGCATAAACTTAATTGATTCCATTTCAGAAGCAGGACTTTTTTTCTCCATTAATCCTGCTATGTTAAGGTCTACGTCAGGTAGAAAAATAATTTCTAAAATACCAAGGCATCTTGTTTTAACTGAAACAGATGGCCCCTTTGTAAATGAGAAAAATTCGCCTTTAAATCCGGGAGAAACATCTTCAGTAATCAATCATTTAGTCCAAGAATGGAACATCCCAAATTACGAAGTGGAGAATATTATTTCATTTAACTTCTCACGATTAATTAGTCATTTGAAATAAGAAATAAATCTCAAAAAACAGGACCTGTAAACGATGTCGATGTTGCTTATATAAGACCGAGTTCTATTCAGCAAGAGCTAACGGTTTGGTTTTTCGTCATGCTAGAAAGAGCAAAAGAACTCGTATTATGATAATCGGTAAACCTTCAGCAAACCTAACGCTAATGGTCTCATGGAAATCGTCTCTGTTCCTATTTATAGGATTGTCACTATAGCGTTCCGTGGCAATAAAACTACAGAACAGCATGTTTTAGTATAGATACTTACAGACAAAACAATCTACCAGAGAATATTAGATGGATGGAGAAAATCGTTGACGAATCAAAAGAAATTATTAAATCACTAATTACTCTACGAGAATTTGATCTCACTGTTACAGATAAAAAAGCTAGTACCTTGGGGTGGCCCTATCTTTTATTCATCAAGACTATTTAACTTAAAAGGTACTGAATTCCAATTTCTTCATCGCAAGCTTTAAATATTAAATAGAACTAATTTCGAAAAACACAACCTCCGAGCGGCCCAATCGGCTCAGGGAAAGTTTTTTGATTATAATGAGCCTATACTTGCAAAACTTAAGTGCACTTCAACTACCCTCGCCAGAAACCAACCCTTCCCAAAAACCTACGCCACCTCCATATGCGCGTACCCGATCCTATACAAAGCCAGCATATCTGCCACGGAAATTTTATGAATGGCCTGGTAGTTTTCAAAAGAGAAAAAGTTCATAAAAGAATTTAAAGAATAAAACGAAGCATTGATCTGGTAGCGTGGGGTGTATTCTTCTTCGTTGCGGAGTAAAACAGAAAGTTCGACCAGGGAGCTGGCATGAAGTACAATTTCTACACCTTCGTTGGTGGTAATGTGGTTCTCGGATTTCCAGAAATAGTTTTCCAGTTCTGTAGCAGTAAAATTCATAAAGAGAAATGATAAAGGTTATCAACTAATTAATTTGGGGCTTGTTTTGTTGTTTAGGGCTGCGAACCAATTTGTAGGAGAATGGTCGTTTTTTGTACCTAAATGCCATGTGATAAAGCTGGGGGCTTTAATGCCATGGCGGCCTAACAACAATATACAAAATAAAATATAAATTATAAAAATTTTGATGTCCCGGGTGACAAAAAAATTTTAGGCAGGCTGCTGCTGAAAGTCGTCTAAGAAATCCAGAATGACACACAGCTTGTTGTAAATTAATACCGCGGTGCCGCAGCGCAAATTGTCGCTGTTTTTCAAAGTACCGATAATTTCGGTAGCGGCATCCATTAGGGTGATCAATTCTTTCCTTAAAGCCTCACAATCTTTTTTGGCTTTTTCCGGATCGTTTAAAATATCCGTAAAAATCAGGTCGGTAAAGGTTTTATAAGCCCGGTCTATTTCAACAGCAGGGTCAACGAGGTACGGAATTTTCGTGTGCCCCGTTACATAGATCAACCAGTTAAAGTGGTTGATGCTATCGTCAATGGTTTTTTTCATCGTTTTTAAAGATTTTAAGATATTATAGTTTATATTAATTAAAATTAACAATTTATAAATTAATTCACAAAAAAGTAACAAATTATTTTTTTCTTGTAAACCGGGCCTGTGGCCACAGGTCCCGGTAAACGCACCTAGTTATAGAGAGCACATCTTTGGACGTTTCTATGGTCTATGGCCTTTAAGGCCGCTTTTTATACACCGCCTGAAAGAAATCCTTACCTTTATCCCCCTGGGCTACATCGGTTACTGTTAAGGTTTTCCCCTCCTCAGATAATTGGTAAGTTTCTGTCCGTTTGTACGAAAATGCAGGATTGCCCTGCTCGTCCTTTTCTACTTTATAATCCGATACCACCTGTATATTTTTTCCATCGGCACCAAGTTTTAAGGCGCACCATTTTCTGTAACCTGGCGTAGTCATTTTCACCTCCACAGGCTGTGCATTTATGGTGAGCTTGTCGGTCCTAATGCCCTCCTGCTTCAAATCCTTTTTGATGGTGATTTCATTTCCCTGCCTGGAAATGTCAATACTTGCCGGCATGGCCTCTTTAATTGTTTTAAAATCGGCCTGCGTAGTGTCCATTTCCCAAAAACCTATTAACTTGTTTTCAACAGGTGCTTGGCTGGCCCCGGTAAAAAGAACAAACAGTACAGCCACAAACAGCAGCCCGGCACCTTGAATTTTTATCGTTTTCATCAATTAAAAGTTTAATTTTTGGACATTTTTATAGGGGCTGGTTTGGCGGAAGGATTTGCCGCCAGGTAGTCTTTGATGATTTTGATGAATTCACCTGTTGAACCTTTTTTAGTAGGTTCAAAACTCTGATCTAAGCCTGGTCTGGGAGGATTTCCGAATAGAATATTGCCTTTTTTATCTAAAAGAAATAATTGAGGATAGCCCTGAAAACCGTAATACTTAATCAGTTCATGTTCTTCACCTTGGCCATTCGTATACAGATTAATGGCCTCTGCATGTGTATATTTACGATTTTTGGTTGCAGCTAGAAACATCTCCTTCTTTTTATCCACATCAATGGAGACAAAAACGACTTCGGGATTATCTTTAAATTCATCAATCACTGAGGTCATGGCTTTTGTTAAAAAGACACATCCTGTACAACCTGTAAAAAAGAAGTCAACAACTACCACTTTACCCCGTAAGTCTTTTAGGTTCACCGTACGGCCAAGCGTATCTTGTAAATGAAAGTCAAAGAAAGAATTGCCTTTACCGATTAATAGATCATTTTTTACTAAATAGTCTTTATAAGACTTTGTATGTATTAAGGATAAAGTTTGCTTTAGCATTTTACCATAACCAGCGTCGGCATCTAAGAGTGCCATAGACAATAATTTATCTCTTAGCGCCCCAACTTCATACTTATCTGCAATAAACTTGATAAATTTTTCCTTTGAAAGAGCAGCCCCAGGTTGATCAGCATTGAACTTTTTCCATGCAAGCGCCTGTTCTTTAGTAAATAGAAAATCTACGTATGACATAGATCGATCTGCTATTAGAGGTGATTCTGGTTTTAAAGAAAAATATGCTTGATTTTTCAAAACATAATCTACGTACTCATTCCTATGCCAGGCTGTACTAAGCGTATTAATAATACCGTGTATTTCTATTACCTGGTAATCCAGTTTCAAAATGGCATAACTCAAAGGAGATAATTTCGATTTGTATGTTTCAAGAATTTTCAAACTATTTTCCTTAATCATCCTTTGCTCAGTCCTAGTTTCTGTTACAAGATCATCCCTCTTTTCTTTTTTGGGCCAACTTTTTCTAAGTTGAGCCCTCTCTTGTAAAACTTTAACAATGCAATTGTATTTTTCGGCGCCTTTACCACTAAAAGTCACGCCCAATTCTCCTATATCCATTTTAATATCGTCACCGGCTTCCGCTAAAAACATAGCAGATATCATTTCTGCATCGGAGTGTTGTTCTAACATTCCAAAATATCCACCAGAAGTATGGAATGTTAGCTGGAAATAGCCCGTCTGAGCTATATTCTTTAAATCAAAATCAAACTTCCCATCCTTAATTCTACAATCTATAATTTGTTCTGGTTGAGAATAAGAACCATAAGGAGGGTAATAATTCAATCTTATCGTATCTACAGTTTTATCAGCTATGGTTATACTAAGTTTTAAGTCATTTTTTCTTTTTTGGGCACTGGCATGAACGCCAAAAAGAAAAATATAAGGGAATAAAAATATTTGAATAAATGTTTTCATAATGTTTTAATAGCTTGTTAAAGGTTATCGTGAATTTTGTTGAATGCCACTTAAGGCAATTTCGTCGTCGGGAATAGGCATTACATACCTTGGATCATTTGGCGGCAGCGTATAAGTTTGCCCACCCAGGTTACGGGTTAAGGTAATGTTTGCCCCTTCTTTATTTAAGCGTTTTAAGTCCGACCAACGTAGCCCTCTCCAAACCAGTTCTTTTCTGCGCTCCAATAATATTTTAGCCAATACTTCACTCTTATCGTTAGAAATAAAAGGCACATAAGTTCCGGTAACATACCTTTTAATCAATAAGGCATTCAGTCTATTTAAAGCTTCGGGTAAGTTCCCATCCCTGGCCAGGCTTTCTGCAGCAATTAAATACTGTTCATCAACAGCCAGACCTGTAAATGGATAACCTCCCTGGTTATAATTGTGGTATATTAGATTCATAAAATATTGCCCATTCTCTCTTCTAAAAAAGATGAATTTCCTTAAATCATTTTGTTCATAAAGGTCTATAACGTGGGGATCTGCTATTCCAGAGATTGCTGATGTAATATAATAATCGCCACTAGTACCTGTGAACCATAATAGTTCATCATTAGGAAAATCAAAAGGAACATCAGTAGCCTGGCTTAATGAATTAAAATCTATCAATTTATTGTATAATTCCAAAGATCGGGCAGCATATTCTGCTGCTTTTGGATAATTACCCATACTTAGATAAATTCTACTGAGTAAGGCATTTACCGCTACAGATGATGGCTGGTTACGGTATTTCGCTTGCAAAGGTGTTCCAGCCAATAGTTCCTCAGCAGCAGATAAATCTTTAAGAATTTGATTGTAAGTTTCCTGAACAGAAGCACGTTTTTGATTGTCGTTGATGTTTGAGGAAAGTTTTAAGGGTATCCCTAAATCCGAGCCAGCAGTAGCTGGGTCATAGGCAGGTGAAAAGGTTTGCACCAGGTTGTAAAAACAAAATGCTCTTGAAAACAAGGCCCAGCCCTTCACATATTTTCCCTGACTACTGTTTTTTAGACCCTCAGATAATTTATCCCATTGATCTAATACCACATTACAATAAAATATACTTTGGTAAGGCAAATTCCAGTCTGGAATTTTCACCTCGCCAGCGTAGATATCTTTAGCCCATATAAAAGCGTTTCTTTCTGTTTTGCTGATGTCTTGAGAATTAAAGTCGGAAAAGGAAGGATAATAATATTCATCTGCAGATAAAAAGGGCAAAGTCGGTGAATTGAAAACCATTACAACAGTATTGCTCAGTAACTGGCTCATGTCGTCGAGTGTTTCCGGTACCACCAAATTAGTTTTAGGTTTTTTATCTAAAAACTCACTCTTTTTGCAGGCACAAAACGCCAAAAGGAGAATAAGAAACAAGCTGTGTTTTAATTTTATAATCATGTTGATGGATTGTTTTAAATACTAGCACTAAGACCTATCGCATAACTTCTTGGGCTTGCTACACTATAACCACCAAAACCTGTATAGTCAGGATCTAAACCCAACTTATTGGCCCGCCAAAGTATGGCCCCTAAATTGGATGCGTAGAAATACAGCTTCAGGTTGCTAAATACTGATTTTAGCTTTTGGATATTGAACGTATAACTCATTTTCAGATCCTGCAAGCGGATGTGATCGCCTTTTTCTACCAGAATTTCGGAACCTCCATAAAATCTTTCTCGAGAACCATCAATGGGATAAATTAAGGAAGGGACATTGGTGCTATATTCATCACCTGGTTTTTGCCAGCGCAAAGCATAATCCGCTTGTTTGTAACTTAGATCACCGACAAAAGACCCTCGTCTAAAATAGTAACCCATTTTGTACACCAGGTTTACAGAAAGCTCAAACCCTTTATAGAAAAAATTATTGCGGAAACTGCCAAATACGATTGGGCTTGCCGGACCATGATAGACCAAATTGTTTAAATTACTGGTGTTTTGAATGCCCGCATAATCTTTACTGATTTGCCCATTGAAATAGCCTTGTGGATTACCCAAATTATCTAAGCCTGCCCAGCGGTAACTAAACAATGCAGAATAAGGTTTTCCTAGCATTGGGGCATTATAGTTTAAAGTCACATAATTGGAACTTACGGCTTGCTGTACTTTGTATTCTATTACCTTATCTTTAACATAGCTCAACAGAAAATTAGTTGTCCAACCCAAGGTTCCCTTTAAATTGATGCTGTTTAAAGCTAGGTCTATTCCTTTGGTTAAAATGGAAGCTGAATTTCCTGTAAACTTTACCACACCCGACTGTGGCGCAATTGGACTATTACCAATAAGGTTGGTGCCTTTTTTGGTGTAATATTCTATTGTACCGGTAATCATATTGTCTTTAAGCCCAAAATCGAGGGCGGCATTATTTACCCGTACCTTTTCCCAGCTTAAGTTTGGATTGGGAGGGTTTACGATATACTGAAATGGCAGATTGTAGATGCCATCAGAAGGTTCAGCACTTGCAGTGACATAAGCAGAAAGATTTTTACTTAAATTTCCATTGTAACCATTGGTCAGCCTTAAACGCAAATAAGGTAAAAATTGGAACGGATAAAAACTTTCTTTGTGAGCATTCCAACTTACACCCAGGGAATATAATGGCACTCCTTTTAAATTTGCATCGACCCCAAATAAATTGGATTCATCTTTACGCGCACTGGCCGAAAAACCATATTTATTTTTATAACGATAGCCGATGTTCGCATAATAAGATACAAACCGGTCTGTAGATCCACCTTGGCTACCATATTTCTCTATTTTACCACTACGTTTTTCTAGCAAAAACGGAAAATCCCTAAAATAGTCGACCATAACGTCAGTTGCCGTACTGGTTTGATAACCATATAACCTGATTAACCTACTAAACTCTGTATAATCCTTAAGTTCCGTTCCAATTAAGGCGTCGATTTCGTGATCATTTTTTAAGATTTTTTGAAAATTAAGCTGTAGCCTACCCGTGTTGTTTTTGGAATTACTGGAACTAAAATTTGCCACAGCCCCCAAAGGAACTGGCCGGGTAATTACACCCGTAATGGGGTCAATTTGGCTGTAGGTATTAATGAGGTTCCTAGTTGAATAACTATCTAAATCTTTTATAGATTCAAAATCATCCATCCCCCGCTGATACTGGTACAAAAATTCGAGATTTAAAGTTTTTGGGATGATCTTATAGTTTAAACCTAAATTGAGCCTGTAATTGCTCATTTGTGTTTTCGAATTCTGAACAAGCCTTTCGTTTAGGGGATAATAATTCCAATCTAGTAATCCAGAGTTTA
This sequence comes from Pedobacter nutrimenti, assembly GCF_003208655.1. GTDB lineage: Bacteria > Bacteroidota > Bacteroidia > Sphingobacteriales > Sphingobacteriaceae > Pedobacter > Pedobacter nutrimenti. The sequence continues at coordinate 286,484 of NZ_QKLU01000004.1, forward strand.
AATATTTATCTTTAGCCACCTGACTATAAAAAGTAGAAACGGGTAATGCTTTCCCATTTTGATCGGCCAGCTGTACATAGGGGTATGTAATTGCATAGCCTCCTGTATTAGATCTTGCGATGCTCCTGGTAAAAGAAATATCGGTACTGAGCTCCATCCTATCTTTTAACAGGTTAAAGGTATTCCTGGCATTTACGGTTAAACGGTTGTAATCACTGGAAACACTGGTGGCCAGGTTTTTATCGTAACCTGCAGAAAAGTAATACATATGGTATGCAGAACCCCCTGTAATGTTTAGGGCATATTGCTGGTTTACTTCATTTCGTAAAAAATACTTACTGTAGTCATTACGCGCATCTATTTTGCTTAAGGCACTTAGTTTTGCAGCTGCATCACTATGGCTTAAAGCGCCTTTTCGCTCGGCATCCAGAATATCCACTACAGGACTTTGGGCCAAATAGGGTGTATACTTAAGTGCCCCGTCATAATTACCATGATCAAACAGATATTTTTGATACTCTATATACTCTGCTGAACTCATTTGAGGCACAGAAAACAAATCGGGTTTGCCGGTAATGCTTACATTTGAGTTCATGGAAATTTTGGGCAACTGGTTGTATTTCCCTTTTTTGGAAGTCAGTACTATGACCCCGTTACCGGCCCGTACCCCCCAAATGGATGCCGCAGCCGCATCTTTTAATATGGTTACCGATTCGATATCGCTGGGGTTAATGTTGTTTAAATCGCCCTCATAGGGAAAATTATCCAGTACAATTAAAGGGTCGGTATTGGCCCTAATGGTGCTCCGACCCCGTACACTGATCGCCGGGTCACCCGGTGTTTTATTCGCACTTTTATTAAAAATAACCCCGCTGGTTACCCTATCCAATCTGCTCAGCACATCTGTACTGACACTCCGGTTTAACAACTGGTTGTCTACCTGTACAAAACTCCCCGTGGCCCTTTCTTTATTTAAATTCTGGTAACCTGTACTGATAATTCCTACTTCTTTAAGCTCTCCTGCCGCTGGTTCCAGCTGTATGGCCGAAGAGCCCGAAACTTCCTTTGCTAAAATCTCCTTTGTTTTGTAGCCCAGGTACGAAATGACCAGTACGGTATTTTCTTCCAGTTGCTTTATGGTAAACTCGCCTTTATCGTCGGTCACCACGGCCCTACTCGTTCCCTTTATCCTTACCGAAGCTCCCGGCAAGGGCTCGCCTTTTTCATCTTCCACACGGCAATGCACATCGGCATTGCGCCAGGCAGCAGCCAGCTTTTCCAAAAAGGAAGGCGTTTTCAGTTTAAGCACTACGGTATTTTCTTTCAGCTCGTACGACAGGGGCTGCTGGTCGAAAATTTTGTCTAGCGCCTCATCGAGCGGGCTGTTGTTCAGTTTAATGTTTACTTTTTTACTTTGTTCTAAAATGTCATCGGCATACAAAAAATTAACACCGCTTTGCGATTTGATTTTTTTAAGCACTTCTTTTAAAGGGGTATTTTGTTCCGACAGGGTAATGCGCTGCCCAAAGGTGGCGGCACTGACCTGCAACAAACCCAGGGTCATAAGCAGTAGTGTGATTTTCACAGTTCGTAATAATTTTGGCGGCAGCCACGGCGTGGGCATACCTGGGTAAAAAGCATTATTTTGCATACTTTTATTGGGTCTTGAGTAAATACATGAAACGGTTTGCACAAATTGTTTTACCCGGAATTTCCGGGAGGGTTTACTCAGGGACATGCTGGCCGGTTGGTGTTCCCGCACCTACCGGCTTTATATCCTCTGGCTACCCGGCCTGGCTAACCTGGTGGACTTTTGCTGTTCATTTTAAATTGGGTTTGTTGGTTGTTGTTAGTTGCTTACAGTGACATTTTTGCCCTGGATGTTAAAATGTACCTTGCCGGTGGTTTGCAGCAGGTCGAGGACTTTATTGGCATTGTCGAACCTGGAAATGGCCCCGCTAAATTTTACGTTTTGCAAAGGGGTCTGGTAATGGATGCTGATGTCGTACCAGCGGGCCAGCTTGCGCATAATGGAGCCCAGGCTTTCATTGCTAAAGGCAAACTGCCCGTTTTTCCAGTCGATGCTTTCCAAAGGGTCGACCTTACGGATGTTGTAATCGAATGCACCGGGCAATGTACCCACCACCGCCTGCTCACCGGGCTGAAGCAGGGTGCTTTTTTCGGCGATAAACCCTGCCGTTTCCATGCTCAGGCGAATCCTCACCAGTCCTTCCAGCAGGGTGGTTTTGGCCTGCTGCTCGTCGGCATAATTGCTCACGTTAAAATGGGTGCCCAGTACTTCCACCTGCTGGTGTCCGGTTTTAACTTTAAAAGGATGTTTTTTGTCTTTGGCCACTTCAAAGTAGGCTTCGCCGCTCAATTCTACCTTCCGGCCGGCCGGGCATACAAAGGCCAGCGGATAAGTGAGTTTTGAGGCGGCGTTAAGCCATACCCTGCTGCCATCGGGCAAACGCAGCTGATAGGTACCGCCTTTGGGCGTTTCTATGGTGTTGTACTGCTTGCTGCCGGCCTGGCCGCTTTGTGTGTATACGATTTGCCCATCGGCCGTTTTGGTAATTTGCACACCGTCTTCCTGTGCCAGGGTTCCATTGGCGGCCTGGTTTAGGGCTATGCGTTTTCCGCTCGACAGGGTAAGCCAGGCTTTGTTGCCACCGGGCTTAATTTGGTTTTGTACCTGTTGTTTTGGGGCGCTGTGCCGGGGTTTATGGTTCAGGTACACCAGGCCCGCAGCCAGGGCAATGGAGGCGGTCAGGCCCAGCCTGGTCCAAAGTTTTATCGCTTTTCGGGGAGGCCTGCGGTGTGATGTTTTGCTTTGCGCAGGCATGCGGGCCCAAATTTGGGCCGTGAGGTTGTTGTGGTCCTGCTCACTGAGCCCGCTGTTTGCTGCCGTGGCAAATTGGGCGTACCAGTCTTCGACCAGGTGCCGCTCCTGCTGGCTGGCCTGCCCGGCATTGTATTTTTGGATCAGTGCTTTGGCTTGTTCTTTAGTCATACATGCTATGGCCATTAAAAGGCCATTTAGTAGTATAAAGAATAAGTAAGGCGCAAGGGGTACAAGGGGCTGAAATATTTTTTACTTTTTTTTAAAAGCCGCTTAACCCGAGCAGGAGTTGTTTTCTGTTTAAAATTAAAAAGCCCCAATTAAGGGGCTTTAAATGAGACTACTCAGAATTTTATCCTGTTTTTAGTGCTTATTAAGAATTTACAAGTTAATTTTTCAATAATTCAGAGGAGACTTACTGGTATGCCTCAGACGAACTATACGAATTTGATTCTGTAAAATACGATAAGAAACCCGATAGTGATACTTTTCAAAAGCCCTCCAGGTCCCATCATTATCTTTTTTGAACTTATCAGAAGGATATTTTTCCGGGTGTTCAAGTAATTCAATGGTCAAATCAATCAATGTATCTCTAACCATTTGTGCATTCTGCAAAGAGTCCAAAGCAATATATTCATAAGCTTTTTTCAATTCGGCCTTTGCACTATTACTCCAAACTACTACCATTTACCAGCTTCGACTTTTAAGTCAGCTGCAGTGGTGAATTCACCTCGCTCAACTTCAGCATCACCTTTTTCAAGGTCTTTGTTGTATTGCGCATATGTTTGTGGCTTTTCAGCAGTATGGAAACCTATATGCATTAACTTTAGTGAACTAATCAACCATTCTCTTTTAGAAGGATCTTTTATCTTATCAAAATCAATTATCAGTTCCATAACATAAGATTTAACATCACGAATTTACACATAAAAGCACTAATAAACAAAGAAGTAATAGTTGCTACAAAAATACTCAAGAGCTTTTTGAGGTGATCTGGTGTTTTATCAGTCGGTAAATTGTATGTACTCATCAAAAATTCTTTGGGCTGTTTCTATATCTCTGCTGTCTTCTGAAGTAATCAGCTCTGCATAAACCAGTATAGGAGGAACAAGTATGGAAGGGTAAACTGCTACTTTAAATATTGGGTGGTCTTTTTCCCAAAAGAATTTCAAAACTTCAATCTCTCCTTCCTCCTTTGGTATAAGTTTTCAAATGCACGAACAATTCGCGATTCGCGAATTTTAAACTGGCAAGGGGCTGAAATATTTTTTAAAAATGTTTTGGGGCTGGCCTAATCCTCCAGCTTAAAGGTGACATCGATTTGATAAGTCAAAGCAATGGGTCTGCCGTTTGCAACCCCGGGAGAACATCTGGGACCTTTTAAAATTGCATTTATAGCGGCTTCATCACAACCATAGCCCAAGCCATTTATAATTTTGGGTCTAACAACATCTCCATTTCGCTCTACAGAAAATTCTACGGTCACAGTGCCTTCTATATTATTTTTAATTGCTGCCGGTGGATATACCAGGTTCTGGTTGATCCGCTCGGCATAGCTTTTTATTCCACTGGGAAATCCGGCATTAGCTAATATTGAAAAATTACAATTGTAATTATCAATCACAGAAAAACTAACCTCCTTTTTTTTATGGCTCCGTTTGGCCGTAACCTGTGGCTTGTTTGCCCCTGGTACGGTCAAAGCTCCGGAGGATACTTTAATGGTGATGTACCTGCTCCCTTTATTGATGAAAGTATAATCTACACCCGCATACCTAAAGCTTAATGTATCTATTGGTTTTAAGCCATTAAACATAAAATTACCTGAACTATCAGTCCCAGCAGTTTCCTTAAAGCCATTGTATTTTTTGTGGGGTGTTCTGCTCTGTATCACAATCCCGTAAACATTGCTGCCATCAATTGCAATTATTTTTCCCCGGACATTGATCGTGTCCATGCGTATAATTTTGGAGGGTAATTTTTGGGCCTGTACATGAAAAGATAATATGAGCAGGACGATCGTTGTAAAAGCTTTTGTCATAATTACCTGATGCCTAAAAACAGATAAATCCATAATGATTTATGTTTTTTCTAAGTGCTGTTGAAACTAAGCAGGAGTGTTACTTGTTTAAAATTAAAAAGCCCCAATTAAGGGGCTTTAAATGAGACTACTCAGAATTTTATCCTGTCCTTTTCAAGACCACTTAGACATATATCCTGTCTCTAATGTTTATAAGACACCTAATCAAGTACTCAATCACATATCTATGATAACTTTTATGATATAAATTATTACTTAGACAGGATGTAAAACAGACCCTTTATGGAGCTAACTTGGACATAAAAACAGATTACCTTATAAATTTAAGCTGTTAAAGGTTTTTTACGTGCGGAGCAATAACACAGCTTTCTTTCTGCTGTCAGAAAATCCTATAGATGAAGTTTTGAGCAGGAGATAGATTGCTTTAAATCAATAACATCAGTCTCTTGAACGAATAGGATTAACACATTTCAGCCCTGCGACTCGCTCAAAATCATTGAGGTTTCGGGTATAAATTTCTAAATCGTGAATACTCGCTGTAGCAGCGATCAAACTATCTCCTAATTTCAGATTGTAATTTTTACGGATTTCTATAGCACGATCAAAAACTTCTCCATCTGGAATAATAACTGATGCGTATTTAAAAACATCCCTAAAATATTTCTCCTCTTCCTTTTTTAATTTATGATATCCTAGAACTTCCACTCTCGATATTTCAGAAAGCCAACAGGCCCCATCAATAATAAATTCCCTCAGGTACTCATATTCATTTGAATACGAATAAATGATAATATTACTATCTAAAAGAAAGGCCATTTTTATGAAAAAGGTAATTCACGATCCGAACGTTGGTTTTGCTCCCATTTCTTAGCATCACCAAAAGAAGAAGGTTCTTTGGCCTTAAAATTAAGAATACGGTTTTTCAACGTATTTTTGGTAGTTTCATTTAAATCAACATTTTTCTTCTCAATCACCACGTTTAACTTCTTAGCTAAAGCAATAATCTTCGCAAGACTATCTTCATTATCAGATTTTAAGATGAGTTCCATAATACTTCGCTATTGTTATATACAAATTTACTAAAAATAAATTATGTTGGGTAGCCTGCACTCTCTTTCTCTGGCTCAATTATAATATTCAAAAGCATACTATCGTAAGCTTTTTAAATCTCTTCGAGATTCACCTGAAGGCCAAAGATTTTAAAATAGCTTAATACCTCTAGTATAGGAGAACCAATTAGAGATAAAAAATTAACAAATAATAAAATCTTCGCAAAATTTATTATATTTTTAAATCGCACTGTATAAAAAAATATGGTATGCTAGACGGTGGTAGGCAACTGTATTTAGAGGATATATCGTTACCCAAATTATAAAAAAATATCTACCATGAGCATAAAGAAGATTTTAACTAAACTAGCACCTGAAGAGATTGCTGATGCTTATGTATTACCTACCTCTCTGAGCAAGGAAGAACAAAAATTAGCAAACCAGGAACTTGCCCTTGCACGTGCAAAACGTCGAAGTGAATTACCTGAAGCTCAAAGACTTTATAATAGCCTTATGCTATTAAAAGATCGACTGGAAATTAATAGAAAAAGAATACCAAATCAGTCATGATTTAGATTTACGAAAAAGGAAAGCTCAACATGTTTCAAAAAAATTGGAACTTGCCTTTTAGCTTTTGATCCGATGATCATTTTAAAGCCTCTTCCGCATTAAAAAATCCATTTGCTCGTCTTCGCCTACTTTAAAAACATGCTTATCAAAAGCCCTAAACCCGTTGTTGAAATAGAACTTTATGGCCCTGGAATTTTGTTCCCATACCCCTAACCAAATGGAAGTTTTATGTAAGCCAAGGGCCACCTCCAGGGCTTTTTCGTACAACAGCTGGCCTACTTTTTTACCCTGATAGGCACTTAAAACATAAATCCGCTCAATTTCCAGGCTGTCCTTTTCCTGTAAATCTGTTTGGGCCTGTTCTGTATTGACTTTCAGGTAGCCAACAGGCTTTTGCCCATCCCACACAACATAAAATATAGAACCAGGGTGACCAAGCTCTGCAGCTATTTTCTCTGCGCTGAAATTTTCATCCAGGTATTTTTTCATATCGGCCTCGGTATTGTCCTTAGCAAAACTTTCAAAAAATGTCTCCCGGCCAATTGCCCTTACGGTTTCTACATCTGCTGTACCGGCTTTACTGATTTTAATCTGTTCCATATTGCTGTATAAACTTATATATTTTTAATGTGGGCTGCCAGGTCTTTTTCAAGGGCATCGCTGCTTTTTTCCAAATGCTCCACAATCCGTTCCCGTTCGGCCTGGTTTTTATTTTGGCTTAGCTTCTTTTGACCTTGCAAATCATTTACTTCGAGCTCAAAGGCCACAATACCTTTAAGCATCCCATCGCGAAACTTATCGCTCAGGCTGTTCCACTGCTCCAGGTAAGCCGGCTCATAAAAGCCAATCATCTGTTCCAGCATTTTAACTTTATCTTCCTGCCCTTCAATAATGGTGGCTTTTCCGTAGGCATGTACCGCAATATAATCCCAGGTAGGAACACTTTCGCGCTTATCGTAATGCGAAGGCGAAATATAGGCATGCGGCTCTGTAAATATAACCAACGAGGTGTTTTCTGTGATATAGCGGGCCTGCTCATTGGCCGCAGCAAAATGCGAAGTCAGCAGCAGTTTACCCGAACGTTCGCTGATAAAAAAGGGCAGCTGCGTGGCTATAGGAAGCGTATCTTTTACCGTAACCATACTTGCAAAGCTATACTGCTTCATAAAAGCAATCATTTCGGCATGGTCCTTAAACTTAAATGAATTAGGCGTATACATTTCTATGTGTTTTAGCTCAAAATTACCCTTAAATTGGATTATATTTATAGACCAATTTTAATATAATGAGTAATCCAATTGCACTGCCTTTATTTGAAACCATTTCTTTTAACCCGGAATCTGGCAGGGCGGTTTACCTGCAACTTTCGGATGCGGTTTTGTTGTTGATTAAAAACGGCAAACTGCGTTCGGGGCAAAAGTTACCTGCCTCCAGGGACCTTGCCCGGTTACTGGGCATCAACAGGCTTACTGTGGTAAAAGCTTATGAAGAACTGCAAATGCAGGGCTGGCTGGAAAGTGCTGTGGGCAGCGGCACTTTTATTTCTTCACATGTTGTTGACCACCAGCCAACCACACTCGGTGGCAGCCTGGTGCCCTCTTCCTTAAAAAAGGCAGGTTTTGTCCTGCAGCCTTTGGATTATCTGGAAAATGTTTCGGAACCTGCCATTGCCGGGCTTCACCTGGACGATGGTTATCCCGACCCAAGGCTTGCACCTTTAAAGGAGTTTTACAGGGCTTATCGTTCGCAGCTGAACAGAAGCGGATTGTATGACAAATTTGGCAGTTACAGCAATCCTGCGGGGCCCGGCCATTACCGGGAAGCACTATCCCTTTACCTGAACGCCAGCCGTGGTTTAAAAACAACGGCCAACAATATTCTTTCTGTACGGGGCACCCTTATGGGCATTAACCTGGTGTGTAGTGCCCTCATTAAACCCGGGGATGTGATCGTTTCGGGTGTTCCGGGCTGGAGAAGGGTGGAACATAATTTTATACATGCCGGGGCCCGGCCGATCGGAATACCGGTCGATGAGCATGGCCTGGTGGTAGAGGAACTGCGCAAAATATGTCTTAAAGAAAAGGTAAAAATGGTGTATGTGACCCCTCACCATCATTATCCGACTACGGTGTCTTTAAGAATTGACCGCAGGTTGGAACTATTAAGGCTGGCCAATACCTACGGTTTTATCATTTTAGAAGACGATTACGACTTTGATTTCCATTACAGGCACCGCCCACTGCTGCCCCTTGCAAGTGCCGACGAAAACGGAATGGTGATTTACTGCGGTTCCTTTGGCAAAAGTTTTTCGCCTGCTTTTCGCATGGGCTACCTGGTGGCTGCCGAAAATGTCATTGAACATTTATCGAAGGTCCGCGTTATTTTAGACCGGCAGGGCGATCACATTCAGGACAATGCCATGGCCGATCTGTTAAACGATGGTACCGTACAGCGTTATCTCCGGAAAACACTGGCGGTATACCAGCAGCGCCGCGATTTTTTTTGTGACCTGCTGGGTACAGCGCTACAAGATGTGGTGCGCTTTACTCCTCCTGAAGGTGGCATGACGGTTTGGACCCAATTTCCCGATACCGTTGATTTACAGAAACTGATCAAACAGGCTTATGCCAAAGGTTTATCCATTTCGGATGGAAAAGCCCACCAATACCCTGGCTTTAATGTAAAGGGGCTTCGGTTGGGTTTTGCTTCCTCCACAACAGAAGAGCTGGCCAAGAGTGTGGAAATTTTAAAGCGTTTATTGTGAGCGGCTTTTGGATGTAATATCTTTACACTATGAAACCTGCTTTCCCATCTGTTTATTCTACGCTTTGTCCTGTTGCTTTATCTGACCTGATTACTGAAAAATATACAACCGGAAAGACCACTTGCAAATTTTTGGTGCGGGGCGTGGGCGATACTTATCTGGTTGAATCGTCAACTGACCGTTTTATTTTAAGGGTATACCGTACCAGCCACCGCAGCCATGCACAGATCAGCGCGGAAATCGAATTGCTGCTGGCTTTAAAAAATGCAGGCGTATCGGTCTCTTATCCTATTGCGGATGTTTTGGGTAACATCATTCAAAAAATTGATGCAGCCGAAGGCGAAAGGTATGCTGTGCTGTTCAGCTATGCACCAGGGCAGGTGGTAAAAGCTTTAAGTGATGCACAGCTGGGGGCATTTGGCCAGGAAATTGCCAAATTTCATGTGGTTTCATCGACACTTCAACTGGGTGATGCCCGCTGGAATTTTGATCTGGAATCGACCCTTTTTGCCCCGCTGGAAAAGTTAAAACCTGCATTTTCAGAAGATCCGGAAAGCTACACCTGGCTGCAGGGCATTGTACAACAGGCAACAAAAAAATTATCGCAACCAGAAACCCTCAATTTTGCCAAAGGTTATTGCCATTTTGATTTTCTGCCCAAAAACGTGCACTTTGAGCAGGATACAGTGACCCTTTTTGACTTCGATTTTATGGGTTATGGCTGGCTGGTCAATGACATCATGTCCTTTTGGCAACACCTGATGCTGGAGGTATTTACCGCGCGCATGACCCAGCAGACTGCTGATGAAGCTTACCAAACTTTTTTAAAGGGTTACCGGGAATACCGTTCCCTCGGTGAGCAGGAACTGGACATGGTCCCTTACCTTAGTCTGGGGTTCTGGCTTTTTTATATGGGCTTTCACACCACCCACGACCAGTTTTATGCCTTTAGCCAGCCGGCACAGCTAAAAGCTTACACCGGCATTTTAAAACATATTGTGGCCAGTTATTGGGAAAAAGAGGAAAATTTGCTTGTAAAAGACAACTAATAGTCATACCAAAGAAATATTTTTTATTTATTCTTTTACATTTTTCTTTTATCGTAGCTTTAGCCTTATAATTTTAAAGCCATGACACATCAGGAAATACTCAAAAAAGTGGAATGGAAAGACTTGAGAAGCCTCTCCATCAGGGAAGTATTCATTGAAAACAATTTAACCATTCCCTGGTTTTTAATTTCCATTACGCTCGCTTACTTTGGTTATTACATTTTTGCCCTCCCCTTTTCGGCATTTTTTTTCCTGACGGGTTTGCGACAGGTGCAGAATGGTTTTCATAATTCATTGGGTACCAATAAATTTTTAACCTGGTTATCGCTATACATCAATAGTGTGCTGATGCTTGTTTCTATTCATGCGGTTAAATTTAACCACATCCGCCACCATAAATATTGTTTAACAGACCAGGATTATGAGGGTAAATCTGCTGGCATGTCCTGGTATGGCGCCATTTTATACGGACCTGTGCACATGTTTCTGATCCATAAAATAACCCTGCAGCTCGGCAATAAAAATTACCGGCGCAATGTGGTCACAGAGCTCTTGTCTATTGTTGCTTTTGCAGGCATCAGCTTGTACTTTAACATCCATTTTTTACTGTACCACATTATTGTAATGCTTATTGGTGAATTTTTAATGGCTTTTTTTGCTGTATGGACAGTTCACCACGATACGCATGACAGCCCGGAATATGCCCGCACCCAAAGAAATGGCTGGAAAAATAAAATCACCTTTAGCATGTTCTATCATTTGGAACACCATATGTTTCCGGCTGTGCCCACCATTAAACTGCCGGAACTGGCCCGCAGAATAGATGAGGCCATACCCGAACTGGAAAAGAAAAGTACTTTTTAAAATTTTTATTTGCTGTATGCAACATTCGGGAAATCCCTTTGTCTCTTATATGGGTTAATACCTCTAAACAATAGTTGAATACTGTAGCAAAAAACAGCCCTGGTGGATGCCAGGGCTGTTTTTATTTCTGCCATGCAACATTTAAATATTCCTGTTGTCTTTTAATCAGGTTACCAATAACCGTTGAAAGGGAGGGGGAATAAGGAACAGCCCCGGAGCAACCCGGGGGCTGTTTATTTATTTTTTGAACTTAAATTATAATCAAAAAGGCTTTACAATTTTAGCCTTTTGAAACAGCACTTTTTTATCTCCTTTGGTAACGGTCAGCAAGGCCGGCGCACCACCCCTTTCGGTGAGGACCATAATGGCGCAATTGTAGGTGATCCCATCTTTTTTAAACTCATAATAATGATTGCCGCCACTGCCTTCAAATACCAGTTCGCCATTTTCGATAACCAGATCGGGTTTATCACTCATTTTACTTTTCAGCGGCCAGGCGGCATAACGGTAGTTGAAGTCGCCCAAATCGTCAATCCTGATTCTGTAAGTTGGGGTTTCCAGTATTTGCCGTGGCGCCACAAAGTCCCGGATGGCGGGGTACAGGCTTTCTTTTTCCTGTTTAATCAGTTGCGCGCGCTTTGCCTTTTCGACTTTGGAGTGGTAAGTCACCCCAGTTAGTTTTCCATCATAGCGCAGCCATACATCCCCATGGTCCAACATAATTCCTCGCCAGCCCACTGCCGACCAATTGCTCGCCGGTGTAGAATTCGCTATTTTTTTGATCAGCTGTGCATCAAATATTTCGTCAAAACGCTTTAAAAATTCCTGCTGGTTTTTCACATCGGGCACCGGGTATTCACGCTGCAAGGGATAAGAAACCCTGGCGGCCAGTTTTTCCCGTTTCTGTTTTTTAATGCAGTCGATAAAATCGGCAACAGGTTCATGGTATTTTGTTTCCAGGCCTTGTCCAAAAACGACAGACAAGCTTAAGCTTAGTATAAAGGTAAATAGTAGTTTTTTCATCAAAAGAGGTATCCGCACCTAAAAATAAGATATTAATTTCAAGAGCAGGAAAATTGGGCTAAAAAAACGAATCCTTACAAATTCGGAACCAGGTTCCGAATTTGTAAGGATCATAAAAATTACCTTCCGTATTTTTTAATAGGTATGCGGAAAATAGTCGTTTTCCACGCTTCCGTCGTCGTACATTTTTAAAATTGCATAACCCGGCGGGGTTTCCAGGTAATAGCCCGGCCCGGCCGACTCGGCATCGCCTTTACCCCACCAAAACCCACTCATTGCGCCATTGCAGCAATATAAAACATCGTTATAAAGGGTATGGTCAGATAAATGGTTGTGTCCGCTTAAACAGATTTTCACCTTGTCGCGGTGTTTGTAAAATAAATCTTTCAGCTTTTTACAATCGGAATGTCCTCCGCCAACCAGCACCTGTGTGGTACCCAAAATCGGGTAATGCGACATCAGCAAAGTTGGGGTTCCGGCAGGAATTTTTTCCAGTTCCTGTTCCAGCCAGCTGAACTGTTCCTTGTCCAGCGAAATTTTGCTGTTGTTCCCGTCAAGTACGATAAAGTGCCAGTTCTTTTTGCGGAAACTATAATAACGGTGCGGGATTTTTAAACGTTTGACAACATAATCTTTTCCGTACATTTCATCTGTTTCAGAGGGTGCTTTCCACCAGGTATCGTGATTACCGATACAGCTGTGCACTTCATATGCAGCAAGCATGGCCGTACAGTCGTCCCAGATGGCCCATTGCTCGGTCACCTGCTCCCTGACCACATTATCGTAAGAGGCATCATTGATGGAATCTCCACCGTTCAGAAAAAAATCGGGCTTATGTTTGCTTATAATTTCTTTCAGGCATTTTTTAAATCTTTCGGGTGCATTCTCGCCCTTGCGGATGTGCACATCGGTAATGTGCGCAACTTTAAGGCTTAGTTTTTTGCCTTTTTTCTCTGCTTTCTCCTTTTCCAAAGCCAGGGCAGGCAAACCTCCTGTAACCACCAGGCCCGTCGCCAATCCCGCTGCTTTTAATAAGGACCGTCTTTTTATATTCATTTTTGTACAGGATTAAATAAAAAACTGAGGGCAGGTTTTACCACCCAAAAATTTGCTTCAGGTTAGGGTTTAACACCACTTCCGATTGTGGAATTGGACGGTAATAATACTGCGGCTCCACAAAATTCCGGATCACCGATTCGGTCACAATATTGCTGCCCCCATTTAAACTTTTCAGGTATATGGTCGCATCCGAACCAATGGTTCCGGTACGGTAATAAATCAGTTTTACCCCTAATGAATTTTTCTCTTTACTGTCTTCAGCAGGAATAGAAGAAGCCGCATCAATTAAAATAATGTCTTCTATACCATCTCCTGTCAAATCGTATTTGCCCAAACCCGGAAAATACATTCCTTCCGGACTTTTTGCCAAAAGGCTTCCTGCTTTCCACCGCATCAAATCGTCAAAGCGGGTATTTTCGAAAGCAAATTCTATTCTGCGCTCTCTTCTAATTTCCAGGATCACCCCAACATTACTGGTCAGGCCTGTATATTGTCGCTGCAGCAATGCATCGGGCGAGGCATTGGCCTGTCCCATGTTCAGGTCGGGTAACCCAGCCCTTCTACGGATCAGGTTTACCGAAACATCCAGTTGCTGCTGGGTTAAGCTCCCCATTTCGGCCAATGCTTCGGCATAGGTAAGCAGCACTTCGGCATACCGGTATACCGGAAAATCTGAACCATTGATCGTAGCCTGATCTGTACTATTGACATAACCTTTTAGCTGGTGGTAACCTGTAAAATTTTTACCAATAATTTGTACATAAGGTGTTGTATTTGGTGCCATGATCCAGCCCGGGTACACCATCGTTTGTGCCAGCCTTGGGTCACGGTTTTTGAATTCCTGCACATAACCCATTTTATCATAGTTTGGCTGATCCGTAAAACGGCTGCCGTCTTTCATCAGGTAGGTCTGCACCAGGTCTTTTGCGGGCGCTTGTTCGTAATCACCAAAAAGGGTTCTGTTTACGTCCTGGCTTTTCTTTTTGCTCATGTCAAAAACATTGGCAAGGATCACCTCCGGATTTATCGTTAAGTCCTGACTGTTAAACAATGTACCATAATCCTGATCAGGTTTGCCCGTATTGTAAATGGAAAACTTTTTTGAAGACATAATATCATTGGAAACATCTGCAGCCACTTGCAGAAAACGGCCGGCACTGCCCGCCAGGTTCAGTTCGGAGTGGTATTTGCGATAGGTACCTTCGTAAAGGGCTGTCCGGGCATAAAATGTGGCCACCGCCCATTTACCCGGCGTGCCCGAGGGTACGCTTTCTTTTACATACTTATAAGCAAAAGCCAAATCGGCCATCACACTGTCAACCACAAGTGCCCTTGGGTCACGGGCTTTTGTGAGTCCCGGATCTCCCGGGTTTAAAGTACGGGAATACCAGGGCACATCGGAAAAACGCTTTACTTTATCCATGTAAAACATGGCCCGGTAATACCGGGCCAATCCGGCGTAATGATTTTTGATGTCGTCACTAATTTTAGCCCTATTATAATTCTCTAAAAAATAGTTTACATCACGCAACCTACCCCAGTCCCATCCAACATTAATATTTTGGGCATTGGTTTTACCGCCCATAATGTTTTTAACTTCCACAGCAGCTGTGGTAGCCGTGTTATCACTGTTCTGGTCATTTGCATAACTGTACTTATCCGGCTGCGAAAGCAGGCCATTGACATACAGGGAAAGGTCACTTTCTGTATTAAAGAAAAGATCAGGTGAAATACTGGTTTGTGGTAAGCGGTCAAGGTCCGATTTTTTACAGGCAGCCAATACCAGTACAGCAATCAGCAGGATATATATTTTAGAAGTATTTTTCATAACTTTTTTTAATGAGGGTTAAGCTTAAAAATCCAGGTTTAAACCAATGGCATATTTTCTCTGGTAAGGATAGGCCCAAGCGCTTGGGCCCTGGTTTACGGCTTCCGGATCTATGTATTTTTTAATGGATGAAAATTCATAGAGGTTATCGGCTGTTACAAAAATTCGCAAACGGCTTACCTTAAAACGCTCGGTCATTTTACGCGGCAGGGTATAGCCTACTGAAACGTTCTTGATCCTTAAATAGGCTCCATTGAGCAGGTATTTGGTTTGCGGGATATCCAGTCCGCTGCCATAGTTGTTGTCGGCCAGCCAGGATTGCAAAACAGGATAATAGGAATTCGGGTTGGCATCGGCTAAACCTGCAGCAATGTAAGAAGCCGAATGCTGGGCCCTCTGCTCAGGGGTGTCGGCCGCGCCACGGTAAAAATCAAGGTTCCATGGATAAACATTCGCATATGGCTGCTGGTAAGGTCCCCAGAACAGGTAATGGTGCGGATAAAAATCTCTTTTTAAAACGCCCTGCAGGAATATCGAAAGGTCAAATCCATTCCAGTCCATATTGAAATTGGCACCGATACTATACCTGTCACTGCTGTTTCCGATAATTTTAAGGTCTTTAGGGTCGTTCGCACTTAAACCTTTTTCAATTTTACCGTTGCCATCCAGGTCTTTATATTTTGGCCAGCCCGGAACAATAGACAAAGCACCCCATGGAATAATACTCGACTGGTCAAGTGCTGCAATTTCGGCCTTGTTGCGGAACATGCCATCGTTTTCAAGCCCCCAGATCTCTCCTATTTTTTGTCCTACCCGGTAAGTAGAAAAAAGTTTCTGGTCATTCGGAAATTTGGTAATCTCAGCCTGAGAATCGGACAGGAATACTTTTGCCTGAAAATTAAAAGGTTTGGAAGCGACGGTAAAATTATCCCTGTAGGTAACGGACAATTCCCAGCCTTTTGTCCTCAGGTCTGCCGTATTTTGATTGGGTACCTTTGTTCCCAAAACCGCTGGCAGCTGCTGACCACCGGTAAGCATACCTGTAGTATTGCGTATAAAATAATCAAAGCCAATAAGGAACTTGTCTTTTAAAAGACCAATATCTGTTCCCATATTAAGGGTCGATACTTTTTCCCAGGTATACGTATTCGGGTCCACAAGCAAGGCCGGTGCACCAGTGATGATCGGGTTCTGACCGTTACCGCCTATAATATAATTGGAGGTTCCCTGTTTTAAGGCCTGGATATAACCAAAATCACGCAGGTTAACATCATCACCAATGGCCTGGTTTCCCAACGAACCATAAGAAGTACGCAATTTAAAAGTAGATACCACAGGAGCCAATGGTTTAAAGAAATTTTCTGAACTTGCTATCCAGGCTGCTGAAGCGGATGGAAAGAAACCCCAGCGTTTTTGTATTGGAAAACGTGAAGAACCATCATATCTTCCGGTAGCCTCTAAAATATAACGTTCTTTGTAGGTATAATTTAAACGACTGAATACACTGTTAATTGCATAGGCACTATAAGCTGAACCGACACTGGCCGTACCACTTGTTAAGCCCAGGTAAGGTAAGGAAGAAGAGATCAAACCATCTCTGGCAGCCGTGGTTGTGGAATAATTGTAATCTTCGGAACTATAACCCACCATGGCGCTAAAAGAATGACTGCCAATGGTTTTTCTGTAGGTAGTGTATAAGTTAAAGGCATTATTGTACAAATAGCCATTTTTCTCACTCACGTTACCTGTTCCGCCTTCTTCCCGGACATCATTTGGACCAAAGCCAATTTTGTATTTTTTGTTGTCCACGTGATACTTCCACAATTCCCTTTTAAAGGAGGCATCTCCGTTGACCACTAAATCTCCGTTTAAAAAAGTGGCAGTTGCACTGGTAATGTTTTGAAAACCAAACATAGTTTCAAGGTTGCTGCCACCATCTTTTAATTTGGCCGATAGCCTGCCCGCATCTGTATTGGCCCAGGTCCCGTCTGGATTGACCGCCACATCTGTTGGCTTCAGGTAATACAAATCAGTAATGCTGGTATATGGATAAGCTTTTTTCGTTTGGTAAATATTCAGGTTGTTGTCGACCTTAAGCCATGATAAAGGTGAAAACGAAATCCTTGGCCTTAAGCCATAGCGGTTCCAGAAATCGTCTGACAATTTGTTCAAACCATTTTCCTTGGTATAATCGGCCGATAAGTAATAGGTTAAAGGCGTATTGTTAACCGTTGCCCCACCGGAAAAAGTAAGGGAGTGGTTTTGTGAAAAACTGGCATTGTTCAAAAAATACTTATACCAGTCATTACTTCCCATATAGGCCCATTTGCTGGGGTTTTTAGGATCTAAACGTGTATCGGGAAGAGAAGGATTATCAGACCTTTCCCTTGCCCATTTTAAAAACTCATCGGAATAAGTCCCGTTGTTCCAGGGTGTATTGTCAACAGAAGTTTCCAATACCCTTGCATAAATATAAGGGTCTGTTACTGGTTTGGGAAGAACTGTTGGTCGGCCCCAGGAGCTGAGCATGTTATAGCTGATGGTCTGTTGACCGGCCGTACCTTGTCTGGTGGTGATCAAAATTACCCCAAAAGCAGCTCTTGCTCCATAAATGGCCGCAGAAGCTGCATCACGCAATACCGTGTACGATGAAATATCAGCAGGTGTTAACCTTAATAAATCGTCGTTGCTCGCGGCCGGGATTCCGTCTATGACAATAAGTGGTGATCCACCGTTAATGGAAGTCATTCCCCGGATGTTAATAACCGGTACGGTACCAGGTGCACCGCCCCCATACGTAATATTTAAGCCCGGACTAACGCCCTGCAGGCCCTGCATGACATTTGAAACAGGGCGTGATTCAAACTGCTTGCCGGATATCTGATCTATGGCCCCAGCTACATTTATTTTTTTCTTGGTCCCATAACCAACCACCATTACCTCATCCAGACCCGCATTATCGGATACCAGCATTACATTTAAGGTGGTCTGACCTTTAATGGTAATTTCCTGGCGCTTATAGCCGACATAGGCAAAAACCAGTATCGCATCTGGTTTCACATTAATGGTAAAGGAACCACTAGCATCGGTGATTGTTCCTTGTTTAGTTCCCTTTACCATAATGTTTACAGCTGGCAAGGTTTCTTTGGTCTGCTCATCGGAAACTTTACCTTTTAGGGTAATATTTTGAGCAAATGCACTGGTACTCATTAAAAAGAAGCACAGCATCCAAAACAATGAATGACTTTTTACTGCGCTCCTGTTTAATGAAAAAAACAGGAAGTAATTTTTTTCCATAGTAATTTCGTTTGGGTGGTTTAACGTGTATTTGATTTTTACTGGCCGCTAAAGTACAGGCACTTTGCTACTTAAATGTTAACCCTACATTAATAAATAGATTGAACGTTCATTTAATTTATATCACATATACAACCTAAAACTCCATTAACTATATTTACCAAAAAATGAAATGGGACGAAAAAGCCTTAAAGAATTAAGACAACAGGAAATCATTACTGTATTTTATAAGACAGCCAAAAAAGAAGGTTACGAAAATGCTTCCATCGCCAAGGTGGCCAAGGTGATGGACATTAACCCCAGTCTTATTATTCATTATTTTAAAACCAAGGAAGACCTGACCCAGGCACTGATCGATTACATCCTGGAAAAATACCTGCTGATCTACAAAACAAAGGATAAGGAAAACATTACGCTGTCGGATTTACAAAAAACCATTGATAAGCTTTTTTCCAAGAAGTGGAATTTACTGTTTGATGATGGTTTGTTTTATACCTTCTATGCCATGTCCTTCAGGGATAAAATTATCCGGGAGAAATATAAAAAGATACTCGATTCACTTCGTTTTGAACTTGCAGCCATAATGATCAAATGCAAGGAAAAGCAGTTGCTGAATATTGCCGACCCTCAGGCCACTGCCGATTTGATATTTGTACTGCTCGATGGGGCTTATTTTTACCTTTCGCTGGAAAAGGATAAAACAGTTTATTCCGAAAGACTGGATTCCTATAAAGCGAAGGCTTATGAGTTCCTGGGCTGGGCACCCTGATCGGGTTTGTTTATGTTTTTGCTTTTCAGGCCTTGTCTTAAAGAATAAAGACCTATAGAAGCCCATAAAAGATTGGCCACTGCATTTGGCAGGTCATTACTGTATACCGCCGCTGTAACCAGGCACAACCCTCCTGCAATATTAAGCAGCTGAAAACTACGCGACTCCGCACTTATCTTTTTGGTACTTAACAGGAAATAACCTGCCGTACATAAAAACACACCCAGCCAGCCAATACTTGTGGAGATCATTTGCATCATACAATCAGGTTCATTTTGCCCCTATCAGGCATGTTATTACTGCTTAACAACTGTAAGACAAATATATAACAATAACTTTTAGATCAAGCCCATAATTGTATTCGCCTCATCGATAAAGCGTTCTATCTTTTTGGTACCGGTAAAGTGCTTCAATAAAATTTCACGGGTTTTGCCTTTTTCGGGCAGTACCAGAAGGGCCCTTACTTCTGTACCTGCGTAAATAAAATTGGTGGTTTTGCGCACAATTTGAAACCGTACAAAATCATCAAAAGAAAACACTTTTTTTATGGCCCCACCAAAACTTGAGCATATGATTTGCCGCTGGTTTTTATCAAAACTCACCTTGCTGAAAAAAGAGGCAATAAGGGCTACCCCAATAATAAATGGAAAATAGGTACAAAGGATTCTTTTAAAAGCAGGTTCGTACAGCATAAAATCTGGCCTGGTTAAAAAATAAACCGTCAGAAAAATCATAAATATCCCCACCGGAATGCTCCATATTTTTGTGTTTTTAACCGTATAGAGGTCGCCTTCGAATTTAAAAAACTGAAAATCGTGAATGGCTTCTTTGGTTTGTATGGGCTGGTTGGAAAACACCAGCTCCTGGATTTTGGGCAATACTTCGCCAACAAAAGCCACCAGGTTTGGATTGCTTTCTTTTGAATAACCCGAAGAAAGGGCAATACCTTTTCCATGCCGGTTCTTTTTGGTGAAGGCCCGGTAGCTGGTTGAGCCCATATTATAATAAGGTGTAATTGCGGCCAGTTCATTAAAAGGAACAGACTGGATGTTTAAACCTAAAAACTGACTGTACATGGTTTGGCTGCTGCCATCAAAAACAATTTTCCTTTCTCCGGCCATAAACAACAGGAAACAGATCACAAACAATACCCCTATGGCAATAGGCAGGCCGCTGCCTGCTGTAAATGTCTTATAGGGAAAAAGAATAAAAAACAGCGCTGTGAACACAAAAAAATAGACTACCGCCAGCAGGCGCAGTATTCGTGCAGGATATATGGTTAAGTAATCGGGTTCTATAACCCATTTTGTTTTGATCATGGTGGTAGAGGTAAAGGTTCTGATTAAAATGATTAATTTCTGAAAGAAAAGATCATGCCAATCCTTTTAATAATTTACATCAACCGCAAACAAAACTACAGTTTCAGCAACATGATCAGGTACAGCACCAGTCCTAAGCGAAGCCTTAATACTTTCAGGGCCCTTTTGATTTGGGTGCTCACCGTTTGCTCTGATATTCCTAAATTTTCGGCTATTTCTTTATGGCTCAGGTTTTCTGTCCGGCTCATTAAAAAAATTTCCTGCATTTTAGGGGGTAAAGAAGCAATTTCCTGATCAATAATCGATTGCAATTGATTTTTTCGCGCCCGGTGATCTGTATGGTTTTCCTGCTGGCTTGCAAAAGCACTCAGCGATACAAAATACCGCGATTGTACTTCTTTATGTCCGATCAGGTCCAGCACTTTATGCCGCACAGCCATCATCAGGTACCCCCCTAAATTGGTTGAAGGATTAATTTGTGCCCTTTTTGTCCACAGCGTGGTAAACACCTCCTGAACAATGTCTTTGGCTTCTTCCCTGTCCTGTATTTTTTTACAAACGTGGGAAAGCAACAGGTTTTTGTATTTGTTAAAAATCTGCGCAAAAGCAGATGTGTCTCCATCCCTGAGCAGGCTGGTTAATTCGCTGTCGTTAAGCGTCGCATAAGCAATCATTTTATTTACCCCTCCCTTGCGGGATTTTTAATTAAACTTTAGACCGGTATCCTCTGTTTTTACTTAGTGATGGTAATAATTGTTTGCCCGACATAAATCTACATCAGATTTTAGAAATAAAAAAAACTTTGTTTTGAGAAAAAAATCAAAATTATGAATAAAAGCCCCTGGCTATCCTACAGTCCATCTTTAGGGGCTGTGCTGTAGACAACTTTAAACCGTTCACAGACCATAGGGACCTGTTCGCTTGGAACCCTGCCGATCCGCAGGCATTCCGACTGGATATAGTCCTGGTACATTTCTCTCCAGCCTTCCAGGCTACGGTCCCCTTCTCCACCATCAAATGCAAATTGTTCATCTACCTCATCAAAAGGCATCACTTTTACTTCCGTGCTTTCAATGATACAAACTGGCAAACCCGCTTTGCCCGTAACAATACTGTAACTGCCAGGCTTTGGCATAGCCCTGTTTTCAAATTCATAAACCCAAACTAATGAACCGGTACTGGTCTTGATCCCCGACAAAACCAGCTCAGCAATTTCATCGGCACTGTCTTCATCGCCAAAATGAAATACATCATAATAATCCGGGTTGCCCTCTGCCTCAACATGTGATAAAAATTGTGCCCAGTACAGATCTGCTGCTCTTTTATTTTCCAAGTCCCTTACGATTTTTTAACGGTGTCGTTAATGTAATTCTCTAAGGTAGTAAAACCTTTCACACTCACCACACCATGACCTTCGGGAACAGCAGAGCCGTCGACCACCGCTTCGGTCATTTTAATAAAGTTATGGATCGCGTTGTCCGTGAAACCCATTTTTTTAATCACACCTTCCCATTGTTCGCGCGGAATCTGCTCTGCTTTCACCTCCCTGCCCAAGGCCTTAGCAAAAGCCGCAGCGACATCTAAAGCGGTATAGGTTTGGGGCCCTTCCAATTCGTAAGTAATGCTGTCGCTTTCTTCACGGACCATAATTTCAGCAGCAATTTGCGCCACATCCTGTGGCGAAATCATGTGAATGGGCAGCTCTACAGGATAAAAACTATGTAAAACACCATCTGTTTTAATCTGTTCCAGGCTCATTGCCCAATTGCTGAAATAATAGGCCGGCCGGATAAAAACCTGGTGCACAGGCAGGCCTTCAAAAGCATGTTCCAGCATATAGGACATTTCCAGGTTTCCCTTTCCACTGGCATGCTGCGCCCCTACCGAGGAAAGTCCAACCACTTTTCTGATCCCCGAGCCCTGTATTGCTGCGCGGTAATTGTCCAGAATGTCCCTGGTTTCTTTTAAGACATCCTCACTTTTGCCGGTCTCTGGGGTAATGACAAAAAGGATTTCCCCGTTTTCAAAAACAGATTTTAACGAAGGCAGGTCCAGGGCATCGGCAACACCAATGTTTGCTCCTTGTTTTTCCAGGTCTGCTCCTTTTTTCTGTTCACGGACAATGCCTTTTACCGGAAGTTTTTTTTCTAACAAATGACGGGCAACCGCCGATCCAACTTGCCCCGATGCTCCTAATACGATATACATGGCTTTAATCTGGTTGATAAATGATTCGATGTTAAAAACAAAGCAGCAAAAGAAAAGTTTAACTTTATAGCATCCAATCAGGCAATGGTAGAACCCGGGCGGATACAACACGCCAAGTACGTATCACAAAAAGCAGATCGGCTCGAAGAATTCAAAAAGGAAAAAGAGGTCTATGACATTATGGATTTCATATTCCAGCCGTTAAGCACCGCTTTGACCCTGCTATTTTATTGGGAATTTAAAAAGGATGGTTTGTTAAAGAAAGCAGAACAGCAAAAAAAGTTCAGGCTCTGCTTTCTGATTTTGATCGTTTTGGTCTTTTTAATCACCTATTTATAAACCACGTAATTCACTTTGTCAACACCTGTATTGCCCGATTTAGGATGATAGGCATATACCGTCATTTCATAATTTCCTTCAAAATCGATTGGAAAATCTCCTTCAAACAAATTCGTTGAAACCAACGACAAGTTCACTTCTTTCACCAGCTTTCCATCTTTTTTAAGTATTCCTTTTACTTCAATATCTTCCGAATTCCAAACCCCGCCTTTTTCTACCACACAGCCACACATCATCACCACATTGGCCTGAAACTGAAATGGTTTGTTTTTTATAGAAACCAGTGAAATGTACTGGTGCGTACGTGGTTTGAGTATATCAATAATAAAACCCGGAATTTCCAGAATAATTCCATCTCCTAAAATGTCCTTACCAGGAATGAGCCAAAGTTCTGTGCTCACTTTTGCTTGTGCCTGCTTCAGGTTAAGTGGAGAACTCACGTCAATACTCACAAAAGTAGGCTCATCGATATCTATGGCTGCCATAAAACCTGCTGTTTGCCCATCAGCAATAGACAGGTCTCTCGATTTAGGCGTTTTCATAATCAAATCTGTATTTCCGGTCTGGCCTGAGGTTTTCCCTTCTGCTAAAATCTGATTGTTTACCTTGTTACGGATAATTACATAAGCGCCCCCCAGGGAACTGCCAATAAATTTTGCGTCCCTTGCTTTTGCCCTGACAACGATTTTGGTTTCTTTGGCGAATACGCTCAGGCCAAAACAAGCTAGGGCAATCATAAAAAGAATTTTTTTCATCAGTTTATGGTTTAGATTGGATTAATTGTAAATATTCTTCCTTAAACCTGTTGTGAAAAGA
Source organism: Pedobacter nutrimenti (assembly GCF_003208655.1). Taxonomy (GTDB): domain Bacteria; phylum Bacteroidota; class Bacteroidia; order Sphingobacteriales; family Sphingobacteriaceae; genus Pedobacter; species Pedobacter nutrimenti. The sequence goes on from NZ_QKLU01000004.1 coordinate 310,318, forward strand.
AGTCTTTTTAAGGGCACCATCTATATTGTCCAGATGGGTCAGTATCCCCAGGTCTTCTTCCAGCATCGCCAAAATTGCCCGCTCACAGCTGTCCCAGATCATTTCTAAATGAGGCAATAATTTAACCGCTTTGCCAGACAGGGAAATCATTTGTTTTCTTTTGTCGGTATTGTCTTTTTTGATTTTTAAATATCCCTTTTCGGACATCTTTTTGACCGTAATCACCAAAGAGGGATGACTATACCCCAAAAGCTCTGCGATATCTGCAATGGAAAGCGTCTCCTTTTTTTGCAGCAACATAAAAACAAGGTACCAGTGGGGTTCTACATCTATGTTCAGCTCCTTATACAACTTCCGGACATCGTGCGACATTCTGTCGCTGATCCTTTTCAGTCTGCTGTCCAGCGCCTTATAGCCAAGATCTTTAATAAAATCAACGTTCATTGGATGTTCTTTTTTGTAAATATATAAAAAAGTAATCAACTATATAGTTAGCTATATAGTTTCATTAAAAAAGAAAAGGCTTAATAAAAAGCCTTAGATGAAAAATAAATTAATTGGTCACTTAAATTATAGGTTTTTATTCCAAACCCTGCTTTAAATTTTCCAGTTCTTCAATCAGCGCCTTCACTTCTTTAATTTGTTTTTTGTGCTTTTTGAGTTTGCCCCAGGCCGTAATCCCTCCCATGTAGGCAGTGATGATCAGCATAGCCGTAAACCTGTAGGTGGCCGTGACTTTTGCAGTAACTTCCCAGGCATACAACATCATGGCCAGCCACAACAACACCACATAAACCCAGCTGTATTTGGTCAGAATGTCTCTTTGAAGATCTAGTTTTTTAATCTGGTACTCCACAAAGCCTTTGCCTGGCACATCAAAATCGATTTTCTTAAAAGCATAACTTTTCCAGCTGATGATTACAAAAACCACCATTAACAAATACACCATGGCGATACTAACTTTAAATGGCCATTGATATTGTTTTTCAAAGCTAAAGTATACCCAGGCAATCACCGCCATAGCCACAATAAAACCGATACTCATGCACACATTAGACAGCAGCAAACGTTTTCTGTTTTTTAGCCAGTTGTTTTTTTGTTCGGCAAACCTGCGTTGGTCTGTACCGGTCTGTACAGGCTGGGCCTGCCAGCTATTTTTTAAATCGTCAAAATCCATTTGCTTGTGTTGTTTGCATGAGTTTAAGTAAACGTGTTTTGATGCGGTTAATTTTTACCCCCACATTCGACAGGTTGAGTCCAACGATCTCCGCAATATCCTTATAGCTTTTATCTTCCAGCACCAAAGAAATGATCAGCCTGTCCTGGGTTTCCAGCTGACTGATGCAATACCTCATGTGCTCGAGCCGCTGTTCCTGTTCTTTTTTGTCGGAAAGCGTTTCCTCATAGGGCAATTGCACCGAATCTGGCAGGGATACATGATCGTGTTTTTTATTTTTCAAATTATAGCTAAAGGCCGTGTTCACCGCAATCCGGTAGATCCAGGTACTTACTCTTGCCTGTCCTTTAAAATTCTGCAGGCTTTTCCAGACCTGGAACAGAATCTCCTGATACAGATCATTGGCATGGGATACGTCATACAGATAAGCCCTGCAAATACGGTAAATACTTGCATGGTTCTCTTTAATCAGTTCATTAAATTCCTGTTCTTTGATATCGGGCATACGGAGCGCTTAACCTTTGCTGATAAAAGTATCCATTTCCTGGTAAAACCAGTCCGGGGCATCGTACATAATAAAGTGTTTGGCCGAGGGGCTTACTTTAACTTCACAGCTTTTACATTGCTGGTATTGCTGGCTATACGAATTCATTACAAATTCACGGGTAAACATAGGGTATTTTTTTACAGGGGCAAAAGCAGCCAGCACCAGTACCGGAACTTTTATGGTTGCAATGTCCTGTCTGAGGTCATTGCCCAACATTTCGTTCATGGTCCAGGCCATAGTTTTAAGATCGGAGTCCGCTCCCCATTGGGCTATGTTGTCCCATTTGGTAGAATCTGCACATAAAGAGCGGGCCACATTGAGTTGACTTGCCTTTAAAGCCGCTTTGTCCATTTTTTTATAGGCTTCCAGCATAGATTGCGCCTGTGTCTCATTAAATCCGGCCTTGGCAGCAGGGTTAAACATGGCTGCATAAAAAGGCAGGGCATCGACCACAACTACCTTTTGCAAATGATCTTTCATTTCGGCAGCAATACAAAGCGATAGAAAACCACCAATAGAATGTCCTACCAAAACGACCTTGTTTAACTTCTTATCTTTAATGTAACGGATAATTTCTTTTTTATAGCTTTCCAGGTAAGGCCCCTGTGCCAAAGGTTCAGTGCCAGCATAACCGGCAAGGGTAAACACATGACATTCGTGGTTCTTCTGGTAACGTGCTACCGTTTCTTTCCAGACTTCTCCGCTGCAGGTTGCACCAGGGATAAACAATATTGGGCTGCCCTTTCCACTTACCTTTACCTGGAAGGCTTTTGTGCCCGGGGTTTGGGCAGACAGCAGGTGTCCGGTAAAAATAAAAATGAAGACCAGCAGGGTATTAATTAAGAGGTTCCTTTTCATGAGTTTATCAGGTTTTAATTTGATTTACTGCATTAGTCAGGGTACCTGGTAATTTATTACACCTTTTAGTCATTTTTTTTAAAAAAAAATTATTTGAGCTGTATTTCGGGAATTTTATAAGCGATTAAATGGTTAATCCCCTCTCCCCTGGTTACAGCCAGCGTGCTTAGAAAATTTTTAACCTTGTCGTCATAGGCCCTGCGGCAAATGCCAAATAATAAAATTCCCCGGTGACCAGCTTTGTCTGTATAGGCTTTATAACGGTAAGCACTCCATTCCAGTAAATTTACAGCATCACCTTTGGCCTGGCTCATTAAAAAGTCAAGTACAATTTCCTTTCCGTCGGGACTAACAATCATTTGATAATTGCAACTGGCATCTGTTTTTTTTCGTTCAATCAGTTTTTTTTCCTGGGCTTTGCCTGCTTGTTCAACGGACATATCGGTCTGGACAAAATCCAGCAGGATCATATTGTTAAAATGCTCCGGGATTTCACCTTTAGGAATATATTCGTGTTTGTAATAAATTTCATTGGGATGTGAACTCCAGGACAGATTGTAAAGTACTTTATCAAAACTCAACTGTTCGGGCGTGCCATAATAATTGGTAATTTTTTCCTGGGCAAAGAGCATGCTGCAGGTTAAAAGGAGCAAAACTACGGCTGCTCCGGACCGGGTTATTTTATTCATAGGTGCAGGTATTGATAGGTAGCAAATATAATCAAATTTGCAGTTGCGCGATCCTATCCAAAAAATACAAAACCTGTGCAAAAAAGCAATATTATACAACTCGGGCGGGTAAATTAAATATAGCTTTGCAGCATGAAAAGATCCTGCTTCTTCCTGATGATAACCCTGCTTTGTTTCAGCGCTGCCCGGGGGCAATATACCCGGCACTTGTCCCCAAAAGTTTCTGTGGGGACAAGTCCGAATATAGAAACCTATTTTTTTATGGAGAAGCTGGCTGTTGAACATATTGGCAATTATGTTTTTGACATTAAAGGCGTAGATTATTCTCACCAGCCCCTTGTTCACTTTGCCTTTGGACATTTTCAGCAATACAAAGATGATCCCCTGGTGGTCCGTTGCGCCGGGCTCATGCGGCAAATCCGCGACCTTTTACACGACAACGGCCCCATTATGGCTTATTTGCTAAATCAACAGGATTTTCCGGCAAGGGGGCCCCGCTTTCCTTCGGTTAAAACCCCAATAGACCCCCAAACAGAAGAACATCCACAAAGCAAGGCTCTGATTGCAGAACTCAGCGACAGCTTAAGAACATTTTATACCCGTGCCAAAGTGGCTGGCTTTCTAAAAACGAATGCAGCTTTTTATAAGGGTGCCTTACAGGAAACCGTTAAAGATGTTTCCCAGGCCATATTCCCTGCTATGGAAAAATGGTACGGCCAACAATTCCCGCAATATATCCTTTACATTTCACCAGCCATGCCCATTACCCCCGGAGAAGATAATTACCGGGGATTCGGCCCCAATATTTTATCTCCAAAAGGAAAAATCCCATCTATGGTCATTAGCTCCAGCAGGATGCTTCCCTTAAAAGAAAACCTTCAGGCTTATCACCAATATGGCTTTGACCATCCCCAGGTAACAACTTTTATTGCCAGGCATGAGATCAGCCATACTTTTGTTAATCCCGTTCTGGACAAATTTAAAACCAGAATTGAAGCCGATTCCATACTCAACACCAAAGAACTGCAGGCCCTTCTTGAAAAAAACAATTTTGGTAGCTGGTATGTCTGCATCATAGAGCACCTGGTGCGGTTGGGAGAAATTCGCATAGCGGTTTCCATGAATGACCTGAAGGAGGCAGAGCGTTTAAGACGCCTTCATATTGGGGAATACAGTTGTGTGCTGCTGCCTTTACTGGAAAAGAAAATCACAGAATACGAACACAACCGCTCTGTATACTCCAACCTGGAAAGTTACATTCCCACCCTTCTGGATTATATCCATAGCCTAAGCCCGAAAGACATTAACGATCAGATTTTAAAATATAAGGACTATGCAAAAAGTGAGGCAACTAAAATGTAAAACAGGCAGTCCTTTTTAAAGCCTTACAGCTCCATCAACTGGACTACCTGTAAAATCACATCTGGCCGCTTTAACTGTTTGCAGATCATGTAACTTTGATTAAATTTTTAATTATGAAAAGTCATTTCCCCGCTGCACAATTGTTTCTCCGTCTGGCCCTCGGCATCAGTTTTGTTTTGCCGGTTTTAGACCGTGTTGGTTTACTCGGCTTGCCCGGAAGCCCAAATGTTTCCTGGGGCAACTGGCAAAATTTTGTGGCTTATACCAATACGCTTTTGCCCTTTCTGGACAGTTCCATGGCGAGCATAATGGGCGCAATTGCCAGTATTGCAGAACTTTTGTTTGGGCTGTTGTTAATTATTGGTTATAAAACCCGGCTGGCTGCTTTTGGGAGTTTTTTGCTTACCCTTGCTTTTGCTTTGTGCATGATGATTTTTACAGGCTACAGACAACCTTTTAGCTACTCCGTTTATACCGCCAGTGCCGCCTCCCTTTTATTGTCGGCTGTTCCCTTTTATAAATGGAGCATTGATCAAAAGCTGGAAACTAAATCTTAAAACCCCCTTGCCCTGGTATTTTACTCCGGGGCCAGGCATTTATTTTTCAGCAGGTTCGGCCGCACTGATGTATACCCAGGCTTTTTTGCCCGACTGTAATTGGACTTCCACCCGTTTGTAATCATCAACTTCATAAGCATCTGTTTGTTCAAGCTCTGCAGCCGATAACTCAAAAACAGTCCCTTTTACCAAATCATTTGACCGTCCGCTGTATTTAAGCATAGGGTGATGTGTTGCCCCACTGATCTTAACAACCTCAGGGTCGGTAATTTCAATCATCAAAAGCTCGTAACCAGATAAAGCATCGGTTTCCCCTTCCAATACCCTTCCGTAGTTTTCCAGTTGTACGTTTTTATACTGTAGCGTTCCGTAGGAAAATAAATGCGCTGTTTTCATGTTGACTTTCTGTGTATAATGATCCAAATCTATCAACAATTTAAAGATTTAGTATCGTCAGTCTGGAAAATACAGATCCTTACTCACTCCAGGGCGAACATAAAATGCAATCACAAAAGTTTTTACGTTTAAAGTCAGGGATCATGTAAGCACATACATCGGCTTTAATGTTTCCGAAAGTGGTGTCTGTTTTATGTTCAAAACCGCTAAAAAATGTAGGTATAATGTTTTTCTTAAAACCGGTTCTGGGAAAAGCGCTGATGATCTCTGTTCTGTTTTTTTCTGTTAACTCCTGGTAGCCTTCTCCCATTACATCCAGCCCCACACCGGAATACAAAAGCGCAACCTCTGGTTCTTTGTGCTCTGCGATACCAATAGTTGTGTGCAGGGCAATCGTATCCCAAACCAGTTGCAATGCATTATTGGGAAAACCATGGCTCTTTAAAAAGTCCCTGGCGGCATTGGCACCATCCACTTCAAAACGCAAATCGGTACTGCTGTATTTTTTGGTTAAACCCAAATCGTGAAAAACAGCACTTACGTACAACAATTCTGCATCAAAATTTAGTTTTTTACGCTGACCATTTAACGCGGCAAAAATAAAAACCCTTAAGGAATGGTTAAAAAGAAATTCCGTTCCATGCGTTAACAAAAGTTCGGTGGCTTCATTTGCAATGCTGCTGTCTGGAATTTGAATTCCTGCAACTGATTTTAATCTGTTTACTGACATATCTTAATATTTTTTATGTCAGCAAAGTTATCCCGCAACTCCCCTTAAGGGAATGTCAAAAAGGGTCAATTACCTGCCAATATTTGCAAAATGCTCCCGGTAATCCAATGGGGACAAAGCGGTTTCTTTTTTAAAAAAGTGACTGAACTGTTCTGGGGTAGCAAAATTAAGCCTGAAGGCAATTTCCTTTACCGAAAGCGCAGAAAATTGCAATGCCCGTTTCGACTCGGCAATCAATTGTCCGTTAATTACATTTTTTGCACCTGAACCGTTGTGCAGCTTACAAAGTTCAGTTAACTTTCTTGAGGTAATTCCCAAACGGCTGGCATATTCGGCCACATCATGTGTACTTTGATAATGTTCACTCACCAATTCCAGAAATTTCCAGTACAGCTGTTTGTCCGCTGCTTCAGGATCTTTAACCAGCGAAGAGTTGATGTTGGCAATTTTAATCATCAGGATTTTAAGATAAGCCGCCATGGCATCGGGCTTATTCGGGTACACTGCCAAAAGGGATTCCTGATAAAGGCCCTGAAAAAGAACTTCAAGCGCCCCAAACTCTTCCTCTTGCAAAGGGATATGCTGATTGGCTGCCGCATTATTAAATAATATGGCTTTACAATTGTTTGCACTTTGGGGGGCTTTTTCCCAAAAACAGTCTCCAAAACAAAGTTCGTATCCTTCAAGTCGGGTGTTTCGTCTAAATGCATACACCTGCCCTTTTGCCGCTAAAAACAATTCCTGTCCGGATAATGTATAGGCCTGTTCATCGATGAGCAGTCTTCCGGCAGCTTGTTTAAACAAAAAAATCCGGTGATAATCACTTCTGCAAAAGGAAACAGGTAGCTCTTGCCCATCCTGCAATAGGCTAATAGAAAAAGAATTTTCAAAAATATGGTCCGGATGCAGGTTCAACAACTTGGGTACTGGCATTTCATTTAAAAATTAAGCGCCGAAATATAGGGTTTTAATTCTCCTGTCCATCCAGAATTTCAATTCGCAAAAGCTATCTGGTTATGGAAGCCAGAAAATCGTCCACTGTTTTATTTAAAGTGGCCGGAACATGTGCTTCTGAAATTCCGATAACATCAATACGGGCGGTTAAATTCAGCGAAATCAGTCCGTGTATCAAAGACCACATCTGTAGTGTTCCTATTTCTGCATTTTTAAAATGAACCAATTCCCTGCGCAGACACCTTTCCAGGCAATCGGTAAAATAATTAAATACAGCAGTGTCTTTTTCAGGATGGAAACGGATCTGCCCAGCCTGATCATAAATTGGGGTAAACATCAGCTGATAGGTTTGCGGATTGTCCAGTCCAAAATTTAAATAGGTTTTACAGATTTCTTCCAGCCTTTTTAAAGGATCTGTGCTTGAGGCCTTAAGCCTGAATTCTTCCAGAAGCAGGTTAAAAGCTTTTGGTTGCAGTTCATAAAGTAGTTTTTCATCTCCCCTTGCGGCAAGGATTTCCCTGCTCATCACATCTTGTTTCAGTTCTTTTAATTCTGACATAAGCTAAAGGATTATAAAGTAGCCCGCTCCTCTAAGCAGGCACTACAAGATAACGCTTAGCTGCCAGTTTTTGTTTGTGTTTTCTATTGGAAATGAATTGGCCAGGACAATTTTAACCCAGTTGTTTGTTCAGCAGTTCCAGCCCTTGTTCAAAGCTATGCGGCTGGTAACCGAGCTCCCGAATGGTTTTATCTAAAATAAAGCCGGTACGTCTAGGGCGGGAGGCCTGCTGTCCCAGGCTGGCACTGCTCACTTCCTGAACCTGGCTTTTATCCAGCTTCCAGAAATCGGCCACCCGGTACACCAGTTCGGCAATACTCATCATATCTTTACCGCTCACATTATAAATTCCCTGCGCTTTTTTTTCTACAGCCAGCAAACAAGCCTCTGCAAGATCTTCTGCCAAGGTTGGCATGCGCCACTGGTCATTGACCACATTTAAAGGACTGCCTTTTTCCAGGGCCCCTTTTGCCCAAAGCACAATATTGCTCCTGCTCATGTCTTTCACAATACCATAAACCAAAATTGTTCTTAAAATAGCCCATTTAACTCCTGAGGCCTTCAGCAGTTCTTCGGCCTGCAATTTTGTTTTCCCGTAATAACTTAAAGGATTGGCAGCCGCCTGTTCATCATAAGGACCATCCTCTCCATCAAAAATAAAATCTGTAGACAAATGGACCAGCTGTATATGATAAGTATTGCAAATGTCCATCAGCAGTTTAACGGCCTCCACATTGAGCCGGTCGGCCTCTTGCTTATTATTTTCGGCAGTATCAACATTGGTCATTGCAGCGGTATGGATAATTGCATCGGGCCTGTATTTTTCCACAAGTGCAGTAATCCGCGCTTTGTCCAGAATGTCCATTTCTTCATACTGGTATCCATTTTGCACAGGAAAGCGATTTTTACCTTTTGAAGTGGCAATGAGGTTAAATTTTCCTGAGGCAATTACATTTTCTGTAATTTTCTGACCAGTAAGGCCATTGCTTCCAGTAACAAGGATGGTTTGCATAGATTTTTAGTGCTTTTTTTTAACGATTTTAGCGCCTCCAAAGTATTAATAAAAAAACTGTGGAAAAACTTTTTATTTATATATAAAATTTTACCTGAAAACTCTTAACTTTGCGAACCAAAATGGGGGCCAATAAACAGCCTTTAACAAATTGATATTTATAATTTTACCCAAAACAATATATGCCTAACATTGGAAAAATAGCGCAGATTATAGGACCGGTAGTTGACGTAAGTTTTGCTGACGATGCTCATTTACCTAAAATTTTCTCGGCTTTAGAGATTGAAAAAGAAAACGGACAGAAGATCGTTTTAGAAGTTCAACAGCACCTTGGTGAAGACCGTGTACGTGCAATTGCAATGGATTCTACTGATGGTTTGGTTCGTGGCATGAAAGTAAATGATACTGGTGCTCCGATCAAAATGCCTACAGGTGAGCAAATCAAAGGCCGCTTGTTCAATGTTGTTGGTGAGGCCATCGACGGGATCAATACCATCGATAGCACTAACGGTAAGCCAATCCACAATGCTCCTCCTAAATTTGACGAGTTATCAACTGAAACAGAAGTTCTTTTTACCGGTATTAAAGTTATCGATTTATTAGAGCCTTATGCTAAAGGTGGTAAAATTGGTTTGTTTGGTGGTGCGGGTGTAGGTAAAACAGTATTGATCATGGAGCTGGTAAATAACATTGCCAAAGCACACTCTGGTCTTTCTGTATTTGCTGGTGTTGGTGAGCGTACACGTGAAGGTAATGACCTTTTGCGTGAGTTCATCGAGTCTGGCGTAATCAACTATGGTGAGGACTTCCTTCATTCTATGGAAAAAGGTGGATGGGACTTATCTAAAGTTGACACTGAAAAATTAAAAGAATCAAAAGCAACATTGGTTTTCGGTCAGATGAACGAGCCTCCTGGTGCACGTGCCCGTGTAGCACTATCAGGTTTAACGGTTGCTGAATATTTCCGTGACGGTGATGGTGAAGGCGCTGGTAAGGATATCCTTTTCTTCGTTGACAACATTTTCCGTTTCACTCAGGCAGGTTCTGAGGTATCGGCCCTTTTAGGTCGTATGCCTTCTGCGGTAGGTTACCAACCAACACTTGCTACCGAGATGGGTTTAATGCAGGAGCGTATTACTTCAACTAAACGCGGATCAATTACATCTGTTCAGGCGGTTTATGTACCTGCGGATGACTTAACTGACCCTGCTCCGGCAACAACTTTTGCCCACTTGGATGCAACAACTGTACTTTCCCGTAAAATCTCTGAGCTTGGTATCTATCCTGCGGTAGATCCATTGGATTCAACTTCACGTATCCTTTCTCCAGCAGTATTGGGTGATGAGCATTACAACACAGCTCAACGCGTAAAAGAAATCCTGCAACGCTACAAAGAATTACAGGATATCATCGCCATCCTTGGTATGGACGAGTTATCTGAAGAAGATAAATTAACCGTTCACCGTGCACGTCGTGTTCAGCGTTTCTTGTCTCAGCCTTTCCACGTTGCTGAGCAGTTCACTGGATTAAAAGGTGTATTGGTTGACATTAAAGATACCATCAAAGCATTTAACATGATTATGGATGGTGAAGTGGATGAGTATCCTGAAGCAGCTTTCAACTTAGTAGGTGGCATCGAAGATGCGATTGAAAAAGGCAAGAAATTATTAGCTGAAGCAAACGCTTAATCAGGGCATCTATATATAGCATATGAAATTAGAAATTTTAACACCAGATAAAAAAGTCTACGAAGGAGAAGTAACTGCGGTTACAGTACCTGGCACCATGGGCTCTTTTCAGATCCTGAAAGACCATGCGCCAATTATCTCTACTTTGGAAGATGGACCAGTAATTATTAAAAGCAATAACGCCGGCGAAGAAACCTTTGTAATTAAAGGTGGAGTTGTCGAGGTCTTAAAAAACAAGATTATTGTTTTGGCCGAAGGTGTTGCTTAATATCTAATTAAAAACCTAAAAAGAGGCATTCGAAAGGATGCCTCTTTTTTTATGCGCTGTTTTTTGCTGCCCGGTTTACCTCTGAAGGAAACTCCCTCTGCATGGAAAAATAGCCATTAGAAATCTGCTGAAGGAAATGATCCTGCACTTATCAAAGTAACCTGCAACCCTTTAACACAAAAAACTTAATCAACAACCTGCGGTGCATACAAACAAAAAGCCTGACCAACCAGAAATGGTGTACATTTCCTTACTGAATTCTCTGGCAAATCAGGCCGCGCTGTGACGGGATGATTGGCTGGGCCGCTCCTCTTTTCTGTGAGCCTGACCAGGCGCTGTCCCGGAATAACGCCAGCCTGATTAGTCTTAAAAATTCCACAGAATTTCCGCTTCATTCTTTCGTGACTTTTCATCAACATTTTTCACCATTTTACTCATTTCAGGAAGAATTTCTCTGATTTTATAATGCTAGCATAACATCTATACCGAATACCAAAATCATTTTCGGTATATTTTGTACCGTCATTAGTATCAAAATACAGTGACATACAGAATTAAATAAAAGTAAAACACAAAAACAACAGAATTATATTTTTTTTCAATTATTTTTTATCCGCTATTGATAGTATCTATACCAAAAACTAAATTGGTATAAACAAAACAGAATAAAATAATAAAGAAATGAATACCTCAATTACAGTCAACAGCAACGTGCTAATTAACCTAAACCTGCTCCTGATTATTCAGAAGGGTAAGGCGCTGTAAATGAGTTTTTATAAAGACCCGAAGCGCCCCCAAAAGAGGCGCTTTTTTAATGAAACAAATAAAACAAGATCTATACCTGAGCCACATGCAATACTTTAATTCTAAAACAGTCATTTATTTAAACGGATCTTTCGTCAAGGCGACCGAGGCCGGAACAGACCTTTACAGCCAGTCCTTGCACTATGGATATGCTGCTTTTGAAGGGATCAGGGCTTATAACACCCACAACGGGACCCGTGTTTTTAAAGCCAAAGCACATTTTGAACGCTTAAAACGTTCCTGCCAACTGGCCCGTATTCCTTTCAACTGGGATATCGAAGACCTGATCCGTCAGACCTATAAAGTACTGGAATTAAACAACCTGAAAGACGCTTACATCCGTCCCTTGGTGTTTTGCGGACCAAACATGTCCCTTTCTGCACCGGCTAAGGTATCCATTATGATCTGTGCCTGGGAATGGGCGGCTTATTTGGGAAATGATCAGTTAAAGGTGGGTATTTCCAGCTATCAACGGCCTAATCCTAAATCATTGCCTATTGAGGCCAAAATTAGTGCACATTATGTGAACTCCATTCTGGCCACCACAGAAGCCAAAAGCAATGGCTATGATGAGGCCATTTTGCTGGACATGAACAACAATGTGGCCGAAGCACCAGGCGCTAACCTGTTTATAGAACGCAATGGCAAATTGTACACCCCACCTACCGGAAATATTTTACCTGGCATTACCCGGGCTACCGTATTTCAGCTTTGCAAAAGACTGGATATAGAATGTACCGAAAGGGTCTTTACCGTAGAAGACCTGAAAATTGCAGACAGTGCCTTTTTCTGTGGTACAGCGGTTGAAATTGCCGGGATCAAATCTGTAGACGAAGTGGTCTTCCCTTTAAAATGGCAGGACAGTCTGGGCGCTACACTGGCCCGTACCTATAAGTGTTTAGTATTGGAAAAACAGAACTACGAAGTAATCATATAATATCAACATGTCAGAATCAACCGAAATCAACCGCTACAGTAAAGTTTTTACACAAGATCCAACCCAGCCAGGCGCTCAGGCCATGCTGTATGGAATTGGATTGACCGCCGAGGATATGCAAAAAGCACAGGTCGGTATTGCCAGCATGGGTTATGATGGAAATACCTGCAATATGCACCTGAACGATCTTGCAAAAGTCGTCAAAAAAGGGGTCTGGGGAAACGGAATGGTTGGACTAACCTTTAGCACCATAGGGGTTAGTGACGGAATGTCTAACGGAACACCCGGCATGCGTTACTCACTGGTTTCCAGGGACGTCATTGCCGATTCAATTGAAACCATATGCGGCGGCCAGTATTATGACGGGGTGATCACCATTCCGGGCTGCGATAAAAATATGCCGGGCTCTATTATGGCCATGGGCCGTTTAAACCGCCCTTCTATTATGGTTTATGGTGGCAGCATCCACTCTGGAAAATATAAAGGAAAAGCCCTGAATATTGTTTCCGCTTTTGAAGCCCTTGGAGAAAAACTGGCCGGAAAGCTATCGGAAGATGATTATCAGGGCATTATCCGTCATACCTGTCCGGGCGCAGGTGCCTGTGGCGGAATGTACACCGCAAACACCATGGCCTCGGCCATTGAGGCTTTGGGCATGAGTTTGCCTTACAGTTCTTCCTACCCGGCCTTAAGTGAAGAAAAACAACAAGAATGCCTGGATGCCGGTCAGGCCATCCGTGTATTGCTGGAAAAAAACATCCGTCCTTCGGACATCATGACCGAAAAATCCTTTCACAATGCCATCGTTACGGTCATGGTTTTGGGTGGATCGACCAATGCTGTGCTGCATTTAATTGCCATGGCCAAATCCGTAGGCCTTTCTTTAAAACTCGAAGATTTTCAAAAAATCAGTGATCAGACCCCTGTTCTGGGCGATCTAAAACCAAGCGGACAGTACCTGATGGAAGATCTTCACGAAATTGGGGGCGTACCGGCTGTATTAAAATATTTATTAAAAGAGGGTTTACTTCACGGAGACTGTATGACCGTAACCGGTAAAACCCTTGCAGAAAATGTAAAAGATGCTGTAGACCTTGATTTCGATCAGCAAAAGATCATTTTCCCGGTTAGTCACCCTATCAAAGCAACAGGGCACCTGCAAATGCTGTATGGCAACCTGGCAGAACAAGGGTCCGTGGCAAAAATCAGCGGTAAAGAAGGCGAAAAATTCGAAGGCCCGGCCCGGGTATTTGACGGCGAACAGGAACTGATTGCGGGCATCCAAAGCGGACGTGTTCATCAGGGCGATGTGGTGGTGATCCGTCATGTAGGCCCTAAAGGTGCGCCAGGCATGCCCGAAATGCTTAAACCAACATCGGCCATTATTGGGGCTGGACTAGGAAAATCGGTTGCCCTGATTACAGACGGCCGTTTTTCCGGTGGTACGCATGGTTTTGTGGTAGGTCACATTACCCCTGAGGCCTGGAACGGTGGGAACATTGCCCTGGTTAAAGACAACGACACAATTACCATAGATGCGGTCAACAATACGTTGCACCTGAACATTTCTGAGCAGGAGCTGGCAGAACGCCGGGCGGCATGGAAACAATTGCCACCACCCGTCAAAAGCGGGGTCCTTTATAAATACCTGAAACAGGTAAGCAATGCCAGCGAAGGTTGCGTAACCGACGCCTTTACAGATTAACCCATTGACAACCACCTTAAAAACAATACAATGACGACAGCACAAGCAGAAGCAGCGACCCTGACCGAAACCAAAACCACTACCCAGGTTACAGGATCGGTTGCTTTACTGGAAGGATTAATTGCCGAAGGTACCGATACCATTTTTGGCTATCCGGGCGGTGCCATCATGCCCATCTATGATGCACTTTACGATTATAAAGAAAAACTATCCCACATTCTGGTCAGACATGAACAGGGTGGTATCCATGCCGGACAGGGTTATGCCCGCAGCTCGGGAAAAGTCGGCGTCGTTTTCGCGACCAGCGGTCCGGGTGCCACCAACCTGGTAACCGGTTTGGCAGATGCACAAATAGACAGTACACCTTTGGTTTGTATTACCGGCCAGGTTTATGCACATTTATTGGGTACCGATGCCTTTCAGGAAACCGATGTGATCAACATCACCACCCCGGTTACCAAATGGAATTACCAGGTTACAGATGCCAACGAAATTCCGGCGGTACTGGCCAAAGCATTTTACATTGCCAGAAGCGGCCGCCCGGGACCGGTACTGATTGACATTACCAAAAATGCGCAGCTGCAGCTTTTTGATTATGAAGGTTATACGCCATGCGAACACATCCGCAGCTATCGTCCAAAGCCAAACGTCAGAACAGAATACATTGCAAAAGCAGCGGCTTTAATCAATGGTGCAAAAAAACCATTTATCCTGTTTGGACAAGGGGTTTTACTGGGCGAGGCAGAAAAAGAATTTAAAGCTTTTGTAGAGAAAAGTGGCATTCCCGCAGCCTGGACCATTTTAGGTGCTGGTGCTATTCCAACAGACCACCCATTAAATGTAGGTATGCTGGGCATGCACGGAAACTATGGGCCCAATGTTCAAACCAATGCCTGCGACGTTTTAATTGCCATCGGAATGCGTTTTGACGACAGGGTAACCGGACGTCTGGACAAATACGCCAAACAGGCTAAAGTGATCCACCTGGACATTGATCCGGCCGAGATAGATAAAAACGTAAAAGCCGATGTACCGGTTTGGGGCGACTGCAAAGAAACCCTGCCCCTGCTTACTGCTTTGGTTGAAGAAAAAACACATACCCAGTGGTTGGCCGAGTTTAGGGCTTATGACAAGACCGAACAGGAAACAGTAATTCAAAACGAACTGAACCCCGGATCAGGTGAAATGACCATGGGCGAGGTGGTCAATAAGCTCAATGAGCTGACCAAAGGAGACGCTATCATTGTAACCGATGTGGGCCAGCACCAAATGGTGGCCTGCCGCTATGCCAAATTTAACCGCACCAGGAGCAATGTAACCAGTGGTGGACTGGGCACCATGGGCTTTGGCCTTCCGGCAGCAATCGGTGCAAAGTTTGGGGCACAGGATAAAACTGTTGTTGCCATTATTGGTGATGGTGGTTTCCAGATGACCCTTCAGGAACTGGGCACCATTATGCAAAGCGGTATTGATGTAAAAATCATGATCCTGAACAACAGGTTTTTGGGTATGGTGCGCCAATGGCAGCAACTGTTTCACGAAAAACGCTACTCTTTTGTAGACATCACCAGCCCTGATTTTGTGAAACTGGCCGAATCTTATTACATCGCCGGTAAAAAAGTATCAGAACGGGAAGACCTGGGGGCCGCGCTGGAAGAAATGTTAAACCACAAAGGCTCCTACCTTTTAGAAGTCATGGTGGCCAAAGAACACAACGTGTTCCCTATGGTACCGCAAGGCAGCAGCGTAAGTGAAATCAGATTAAAATAAGGGTAAAGATCATGAGCAATTCGAACGAAACAGAACTAAACGGAAAACAGGAATTTACAATTACTGTATATACCGAAAACAGGATCGGCATACTCAACCGTATCGCCATTATTTTTTCCAGAAGAAAAATCAATATTGAAAGCTTAAATACCTCGCCCTCAGAGATCGAGCACATTCACCGCTTCAATATCCTGATCCATGAAACCGAAGATGTGGTCCGCAAACTGGCCCGTCAGATCGAAAAACAGGTAGAAGTTTTAAAAGTGTATTACAACACCAACGAAGACATCATCTGGCAGGAAATGGCTTTGTACAAAGTGCCTACAGACACCATCGCAGAGAAAGTTTCGGTAGAACGCCTGCTGCGCGAATTTGGGGCCAGGGCTGTGGTGATCCGTAAAGATTATACGGTATTTGAAGCGACCGGGCACCGGGAAGAAACCGACAAGCTCATTGAAGTGCTCCAGCCTTACGGATTGATTGAATTTGTAAGAAGCGCACGCGTGGCGATCATTAAAGACAGCGATGGCTTTAACCGCAAGCTAAGGGAGTTTGAGCGCAGGGACCCCGGAGAGGAAGTCATTGAAAATGAATTCCTGGATAAAGAGAAAAACGTATTCAGTATGTAAAACAAGGTGGTAAGCCTTACCACCAGATCCATAAAAAACAAGAACCTTAATCATAAAACCAATAAAAACGATGTCAAATTATTTTAACACATTACCGCTTAGAGAACAATTAAACCAGCTGGGTGTCTGCGATTTCATGGACAGTTCCGAATTCCTGGATGGTGTAAATGCCTTAAAAGGTAAAAAACTGGTGGTGGTAGGCTGCGGTGCACAAGGTCTTAACCAGGGTTTAAATCTAAGAGATAGTGGTTTAAATGTTGCCTATGCTTTGCGCAAGGAAGCCATTGAAGGCAAAAGAGATTCCTGGAAAAACGCTACGGAAAATAACTTTACCGTAGGTACTTATGAAGAGCTGATCCCTACAGCAGATGTAGTAATCAACCTGACCCCCGACAAACAGCACACTGCAGTAGTCAATGCCGTAATGCCTTTGATGAAACAAGGTGCTACCTTGTCTTATTCGCACGGTTTTAACATTGTAGAAGAAGGCATGCAGGTGCGTAAAGACCTTACGGTGATCATGGTGGCCCCAAAATGTCCGGGCAGCGAAGTACGTGCAGAATACCTAAGGGGTTTTGGCGTGCCGACTTTAATTGCCGTACACCCTGAAAACGACCCGGAAGGAAAAGGTTTAGCCCAGGCCAAAGCCTATTGCGTTGGAACAGGTGGCCACAAAGCCGGTGTATTGAACTCTTCTTTTGTTGCCGAAGTAAAATCGGATTTAATGGGTGAGCAAACCATATTATGCGGTTTACTGCAAACGGGTTCTATCCTTTCTTTTGACAAAATGATCGAAAAAGGAATTGATGCCGGTTATGCGTCCAAACTGGTACAGTATGGTGTGGAAGTGATTACTGAAGCTTTAAAACATGGCGGGGTAACCGGTATGATGGACAGGCTGAGCAATCCGGCAAAAATTAAAGCCTTTGAGATTTCTGAAGAACTGAAAAACATTATGCGCCCATTGTTTGAAAAACATCAGGACGACATTATGAGCGGTGAATTTAGCCGTACCATGATGGCAGACTGGGCAGCTGGCGATAAAAACCTACTGGCCTGGCGTGCAGCTACCGGCGAAACTGCCTTTGAAAAAACACCTGCCGGAAATGTAAAAATTGGCGAACAGGAATATTTTGACAATGCTTTATTAATGGTGGCTTTTGTAAGGGCCGGTGTGGAGCTTGCATTTGAGACCATGGTGGAAGCCGGCATCAAACCGGAATCTGCTTATTACGAGTCCCTGCACGAAACCCCGCTAATTGCCAATACAATTGCCCGTAAAAAATTATTTGAAATGAACAGGGTCATTTCGGATACTGCTGAATATGGCTGCTATTTATTTGACCATGCCTGCAAGCCTTTATTGGCTGATTTTATGCGCAGCGTGGATGCAGACCTGATCGGTAAAAATTACAATGAAGGCAAAGATGGTTCGGTAGACAACAGGACCTTAATAGCGGTCAATGAAGTGATCCGTACCCATCCCGTCGAAGTGATCGGCGCTAAATTGAGAAAGGCCATGACAGCCATGAAATCAATTAAAACAGCATAAAAATTACCCGGACCCGTACAGGCTTAACATCCTGTACGGGTTTTTAAATCATAAAAAAATGTCAAAAACACTAGTAGAAAAAATTTGGGATGCACATGTTGTAAAGAGTGAACCAGGATTTCCTGATATTTTATATATAGATACGCACCTGATCCATGAGGTGACTTCTCCCCAGGCTTTTGACGGTCTGCGTAAAAGAGGCTTGCCTGTTCTGCGCCCAAAACAAACAGTTGCAACAGCAGATCATAACGTTCCGACCTTAAACCAGCTGCAGCCTATTAAAGAAGAACTTTCCCGTTACCAGGTCGATATGCTGACCAAAAACTGCGCAGAATTTGGCATAGAACTGTACGGTTTAGGCCACCCTTTTCAGGGCATTGTACATGTTATCGGTCCGGAACTTGGCATTACCCTTCCGGGAAAAACCATGGTTTGCGGCGACAGTCATACCTCTACCCATGGTGCTTTCGGGGCCATTGCTTTTGGTATCGGGACTTCACAGGTAGAACAAGTTTTTGCTACCCAGTGCTTGCTGCAGCAAAAACCAAAAACCATGAAAATTGAAGTGAATGGTACTTTAGGAAAAGGGGTTACGGCCAAGGATATTATTTTATACATCATTTCTAAAATATCTGCTGCTGGTGGTACAGGTTATTTTATAGAATATGCAGGTACTGCCATTGAAGCCTTAAGTATGGAAGCCCGCATGACCATTTGCAACATGAGCATTGAAATGGGTGCACGGGGCGGATTGATTGCTCCTGACCAGATCACTTTTGATTACATTAAAGGAAGGGAATTTGCTCCAGCAGGGGCAGAATGGGACAAAGCCTTGGCTTATTGGAAAACATTGTACAGTGATGCGGATGCCAAATTTGACAGTGTTTTAAATTTCCAGGCCGAAGACATTGCCCCAATGATTACCTATGGCACCAACCCAGGTATGGGAATGGGCATTCAGGAAAACATTCCGGCCACCAAAACACAACCCGAAAAAGAGCAACTTTCTTATCAGAAAGCCCTGGACTATATGGGCTTCCAGGACGATTCTTCCCTGATCGGAAAACCAGTGGATTATGTATTCATCGGCAGCTGTACCAATTCCCGTATTGAAGATTTGCGGGAGGTGGCCGATTTTGTAAAAGACAAACAGAAAGCAGAAAACGTAACGGTATGGATTGTTCCGGGCTCAAAACAGGTTGAACAACAGGCCAAAAACGAAGGTTTGGACAAGGTTTTTGAAAAAGCCGGCTTCCAGCTCCGTGAACCTGGATGCAGCGCTTGTCTGGGTATGAACGAAGACAAAATTCCAGCCGGAAAATATTGCGTGTCTACCTCCAACAGAAATTTTGAAGGACGTCAGGGGCCCGATGCCAGAACCTTACTGGTGAGCCCATTAACCGCAGCGGCAGCCGCTGTGACGGGGAAAATCACAGATGTAAGAGAATTAATGGCAGAAGTTTAAAGCGAAAGACATGAAGAAATTTGAAAAATTAACATCGGCCGTTGTGCCTTTAAACATAGAAAACATTGATACCGACCAAATCATTCCGGCCAGGTTCCTGAAAGCCACCACCCGTGAAGGTTTTGGAGAGAACCTTTTCCGTGACTGGCGTTATAATGGCGACAACAGCCCCAAAGCCGATTTCGTTTTAAATGATCCGGCTTACAGTGGAAAAATACTGGTTGCAGGAAAAAACTTTGGTTGTGGCAGCAGCAGGGAGCACGCCGCCTGGGCTATACAGGATGCCGGATTTGATGTGGTCATCAGCAGCTTCTTTGCCGATATTTTTAAAGGCAATGCCCTAAACAATGGTTTGTTGCCCATCCAGGTAACCGAAGACTTTTTAGCCGCCATTTTTAAAGCCGTAGGGCAAGACCACAAAGCCATACTGACCGTTGATCTGGAAAATCAAAAAGTAACCCTGACCAGTACAAACGAAAGTGCCGATTTTGAAATCAACCCTTACAAAAAATCCTGCCTGATCAATGGTTACGATGACATCGATTTCATCTTAAACCAGAAAAACTTAATTGAAGCATTTGAACAAGCCAGATAATGTCACAACCTGTCGTCCATATCAGCAAACTTAACTTAAAATACCATCATACGGTGGTGTTCCAGGACTTGGATTGGGTCATTCAACCAAACCAAAACTGGCTTTTATGCGGCACCAGCGGTAGCGGAAAAACATCTTTGGCCAAAGCCATTGCCGGCCTGAGCAATACCGATGGTACCCTTGATCTTCATTTTGACCCTGCATCTACCCGCCCTGCCCTGGCCTATTATGTGGCCAACTGGTACCAGTTTAAAGACCTGGAAGGGCAATCGAATTTTTATTACCAGCAGCGTTACAACAGCCAGGCGGAGCAAACCGTTGCAACAGTACAGGCCGAACTGGAAAGTTTTGGCAAAGCACAGGGTTTGCAGTTCATTGAGGCTCTAAGAATTGCGGAGGCCTTGGCCTATACCGAATTGCTGCCTTCTTCCATGATCGAATTGTCCAGTGGCGAGCACAAAAAACTGCAGCTGGTCAAAGCCGTATGGCTGGCCCCTCAGCTGCTGATCCTGGACCAGCCTTACAATGGGCTCGACACGCTTTCGCGCAAGCGGCTGAACACTTTACTGGAAGAAATTTCGGTAAAAGGGACCCAGCTGATCCTGATCAGTAACGATGCAGAATTACCTGCTGTTATAGACCGGGTGGCCGAAATCAGGGAGGGTAAAATCCAGGAAGTGACTTTTGAGCAGCGCAGCCGGAACGAAATGGCCCATAGTGGCAAAGCTGTTCCGTCTTTTTTAAAAACCGCACCTGCAGGAACCGCGCCCGAGCACATTATTAAAATGATTGATGTGAACATCCGTTACGGAGAAAAACAGGTATTAAAAGACATTAACTGGGAAGTGAAACCAGGTGAAAAATGGTTGCTTCAGGGACATAACGGCTCTGGAAAATCAACTTTACTAAGCCTGATTTGCGGCGACCACCCTCAGGCTTATGCCAATAATTACTACCTGTTTGGCAATAAACGGGGTTCAGGTGAAAGCATCTGGGAAATTAAACAACGGATTGGCCTGATCTCACCAGAATTACACTGGTATTTTGATCCGACTGCCACCGTATGGCAAAGCATTGCATCGGGATTTTACGACAGCTCCGGTTTGTTTTGCGATCCGGGAGCAACAAAAAAGGCACAAACGGACCAGGTGCTTGACTATTTCGGTCTTCAGGAATATAAAAATGTACTGATGACCGAGCTTCCTTTGGGTAAACAACGACTGGCCTTACTGGCCCGTACGGTCATCAAAAACCCACAGCTGCTGATCCTGGATGAACCTTGCCAGGGACTTGACCAGCAACAGACGCAGCATTTTAACCAGCTCGTTGATGAATTGTCCAGCCATGGCACGACACTGATCTACGTAGGACATTTTGAATCACAGCTGCCCGCCTGTATAGAGAAAAGAATTTTATTAGAAAACGGATGGGTAAAATCCGTAGAAACCATATTAGAAAGCGCTTAATATTATGAAGAAACACATATTAGTTATACCAGGAGATGGTATAGGCCCCGAAGTAACCACCTGGGGAAAAGCGGCATTAGAACAAATTGCAGATGCCTTTGGTCATGAGTTTAGCTTTGATGAAGCCCTGATGGGACATGCTTCCATCGAAGTGAATGGCAACCCTCTTCCGGATGAGACCCTCGAAAAGGCAAAAAACAGTGATGCTATACTTTTCGGTGCGGTTGGCCACGCCAAATACGACAACGATCCATCTTTAAAGGTCAGACCGGAACAAGGCCTGCTCAAAATCCGTAAGGAACTGGGCCTGTATGCCAACCTGCGCCCGATCCTGCTGTTTGACGAATTGCTGAATGCTTCAAGTATTAAACCCAGTATTTTAAAAGGTACAGATATTTTGTTTTTCAGGGAACTGACCGGAGATGTTTATTTCGGTGAAAAAACCCGTTCAGAAGATCGGAATACAGCTTCCGATCTGATGATTTACCACAAATACGAAGTAGAAAGAATTGCACACAAAGCCTACCAGGCTGCCATGCAGCGCAGCAAAAGATTGTGCTCTGTAGATAAAGCCAATGTACTGGAAAGCTCCAGGCTTTGGAGGGAAACGGTTCAGGAAATCGCCAAACTCTATCCTGAGGTAGAAACCGAACACATGTTTATCGACAATGCAGCAATGCAGCTGATCAAAGACCCAAAACGTTTTGATGTGGTGCTGACTGCCAATTTGTTCGGCGATATTTTAACAGACGAGGCTTCACAAATTGCCGGATCTATGGGTATGCTGGCTTCGGCATCTGTTGGTGACGGCACTGGATTTTTTGAACCGATCCATGGTTCGGCGCACGACATTACCGGTAAAAACCTGGCCAACCCCTTGGCTTCTATCCTTTCGGCTGCCCTGATGCTGGAAATTGGCTTTGGTTTAAAAGAAGAAGCCAAAGTTATTATTGATGCGGTAGACCAGGTACTCAAAGAAGGGTTCAGAACCAACGACATTGCCGATGGCTCGACCAATCCTTATAAAGTATTGGGTACCCAGGAAATGGGCAAACTGGTTTTAAAATTCATTTCACAAAAAGTAATCACTCAAAACTCATAGCTTATGTTACACGATCCAAACAGAGTATACGTATTTGACACCACCCTTCGTGATGGAGAGCAAGTACCTGGCTGCCAGCTGGCCACCCCTGAAAAAATTGAAATCGCAAAAGCATTGGAAGCCCTTGGGGTTGATGTGATTGAAGCGGGTTTTCCGATTTCCAGCCCTGGTGATTTCCAGAGTGTGGTGGAAATTAGCAAGGTGCTTAAAGATCCTATCGTTTGTGCCTTAACCAGGGCCAACCAGCAGGATATCGATGCCGCAGTAGGTGCTTTAAAATATGCAAAAAGACCACGGATCCACACCGGTATCGGGTCTTCAGACATGCACATCAAATATAAATTCAACAGCACCCGTGAAGAAATTCTGGAACGCGCGGTTGCAGCGGTCAGGTATGCCAAAAAATTTGTCGAGGACATAGAGTTTTTTGCTGAAGATGCGGGTCGTGCAGACAATGTGTTCCTGGCACAAATGATCGAAGCGGTGATTGCTGCCGGTGCCACTGTCGTGAACATTCCGGATACAAATGGGTATTGTTTGCCTGAACTTTATGGTTCAAAAATCCGTTTCCTGAAAGAAAATGTAAAAAACATCGATCAGGCAATTATTTCTGTGCATTGCCATAACGATTTGGGATTGGCTACTGCAAACAGTTTATCGGGCTTAATTAATGGTGCCCGTCAGGTAGAATGTACCATTAATGGAATTGGGGAACGCGCAGGCAATACAGCCCTGGAAGAGGTAACCATGATCTTAAAAACGCATCATGACCTGAACCTGCACACCAATATCAACAGCAAACATTTCAGGGCCATTAGTGACATGGTGAGCGACTTAATGCACATGCCTGTACAGCCGAATAAAGCCATTGTAGGGCAGAATGCTTTTGCACACAGTTCTGGTATCCATCAGGATGGCTTTTTAAAGCACAGGGAAAATTACGAGATCATTAAACCTGAAGATGTTGGCGTAGACAGTGCGGATATTGTACTGACTGCCCGCAGTGGCCGTCATGCCCTGAAACATCATATTGAAAGACTGGGCCACCAGCTGGAACGTGCCGTACTGAACGATGTGTACGAGCGTTTTCTGATCCTGGCCGATGAAAAGGGCCACATCAATGACGAGGATGTGATTTTATTGGTGAGTACGGTAGAGAAAAAAACATTGGTTTAAAATTAGTACAAGCATGAATGTAGATAAAGAGGTCGGCCTGGATTTCGGGGCAGCGGCAAAGCGGATCAGTGATACGGTGAAAAGAACACCTTTAGAATATAATGCCGGTCTTTCAAAAAAGTACAACGCAAACATTTATCTCAAACGGGAGGATCTACAGGTTGTGCGTTCTTATAAACTGCGCGGTGCCTATAACATGATCAGTACGCTGCCCGCGCAGCAGCTGCAAAATGGAGTGGTTTGCGCCAGTGCGGGTAATCATGCGCAGGGTGTGGCTTATTCCTGTAAAAAGCTAAATATTAAGGGGGTGATCTTTATGCCCGAGATCACGCCCCGTCAAAAGGTTAAACAGACAGAAATGTTTGGTGGTGACAACATTAAAATTGTCCTGGTCGGGGATACTTTTGACGATTGTATGAAGGAGGCTTTAATTTACACTGAACAGCAGCAAATGACTTTTATCCCCCCCTTTGACAACATTAAGGTGATTGAAGGACAGGGTACGGTCGGTGTAGAGGTTTTTGAAGACCTTCCCGAGCTGGATGTGGTCATTATGCCTATTGGCGGTGGTGGCCTCGCCTCAGGTGTTGGGAGTTACCTTAAAAACATCAAGCCTTCTGTGCAGTTGATCGGGGTAGAGCCTGAGGGGGCGCCTTCTATGAAAAATGCCATGGAAAATGGCGACCCGGTTACCCTGGAGTATATAGACCGTTTTGTGGACGGCGCTGCCGTGAAAAGGGTGGGCAACCTGACTTTTAAATATTGCAATGAATTGCTCGACCAGATGCTGCTCATTCCGGAAGGTAAAATTTGTACAACCATTTTAAAATTGTACAATGAAGATGCGATTGTTGTAGAACCTGCCGGTGCGCTTGCCGTAGCTTCCCTGGACCAGGTAAAAGAACTTATAGAAGGTAAAACCGTGGTTTGCATTGTGAGCGGTGGTAATAATGATATCGAGCGCATGCAGGAAATCAAGGAGAAATCTTTGCTTTTTGAGGGGTTGAAACATTATTTTATTGTCCGCTTTCCGCAAAGACCAGGTGCATTGAAATTATTTGTAAACAATGTGCTTGGGCCGCACGACGACATTACACGTTTTGAGTTTATAAAAAAAACCAACCGGGAAAATGGCCCTGCACTGGTGGGTATAGAACTGGCAGAGCGATCGCATTATGAAGCACTGGTGGCGCGCATGAAGGAGTTTAAGTTCGATGTGATTGAACTGAATAATGATCAGACGCTGTTTGAATATCTGGTTTAAAAAATTTCAACTTTTTGCAGGGCTTGTTTAGCAGGGTTCATTTTTTTCAGAGTTCATTTGCAGGGCTTGTTTTCAGGATTGCTTTGCAGGGTTCATTTTTTCAGAGTTCATTTGCAAAGTTTGTTAGCAGAATTTGTTGGCAGAAATTTTTCCCGAAAGAAACGAGGTATTCTACTCCAGGACTGGCGCCTGATCAGGCCCGCGAAAAGCGGGCAGACGAGCCGAGGTCCTTCCGCAGAACACCTCGTTTCTTTTTTTAATTCAGGATGGTAGTAAAGTAAATCAGCAGGTGCCACTGTTCTTTCAGGGGCTCCTTTCTTTTAAATTTTCTTAGAAATTTAAGCAGATAATGATCAGATTTGCATCAACATGAAAATATTGATCGTAAACAATACCAAAATACCTGCTGCAAAATATGGTGGCACGGAAAGGGTAATTTGGTGGTTGGGCAAAGAACTGAACCGGCAGGGCCATGAGGTCACTTATCTTGTGGGGGCCGGGTCGGAATGTCCCTTTGCCAAAGTATTGATTTTTGATCCTGTGGCAGATATCAATGCACAGGTCCCTGATGATATTGATGTGGTTCATTTTAATTATCAAATGCCGGGCTTTACCAAAAAGCCGTACCTGGTTACCGTTCATGGCAATCCGGCCTACGGAGAAATACTGGATCAAAATTGTGCCTTTGTTTCTTCCAATCATGCAGAGCGTTATGGTTCTGCAGTCTACGTTCATCACGGACTCGATCCTGAAGATTACCCCAAACCTGATTTGAATGCCAAACGTTTTTATACGCATTTTCTGGCCAAAGCCGCCTGGCGGATAAAGAATGTTCAGGGAGCCATAGATATTGCCACCCACAGTAACAATCGTCTGGTGGTCATGGGCGGCAGCAGGCTTAATTTTAAAATGGGTTTCCGTTTTACGCCGAACCTAAACGTAAGCTTTCATGGAATGGTCGATAATGAGGAAAAATCGGCCGTAATGAAAAATTCAAAAGCACTCCTTTTTCCTGTTTTATGGAATGAACCTTTTGGCATTGCCATTATTGAAAGCTTGTATTTCGGTTGTCCCGTATTCGGAACACCTTACGGATCACTGCCAGAACTGGTGCCCGCTGAATTTGGCTTATTGAGCAATAGCAAGGCCGTGTTAACTGAAGGGCTTAAGGCTGTAGGCCAGTTCAATAACCAACATTGCCACGAGTATGTACTGGATGTGTTCAGCTTGGAGAAAATGGCAAAAAGCTATTTAAAACTTTATGAAATCGTCCTTAACGGACAAAAACTGAACAGTAAAGCTCCTACCCTTCTTGAAATTACACCAAAACGTTTGTCCTGGAATCCATAATTCTGGTCTGTTTTGTATAATTAAAAAGCCCTTTTGTCGAATAAACCTTCACAAAAGGGCTTTCCTTCTGGTCTACTTTTTTATGGCAATATATTTGCTATCGAATTATACACACACAAAAACTTCTACATGCGACAAAAATTTTTACTATTATTATGCATTGCCACGCTAGGCCTGGCATCTTGCAAAAAGGAAACGTATATCCAGGAGCCACAGGCAAGGACATACAATTACACCATTCAACCTAATCAGTGGGTTTCTAACTCTGGTGGGTTAAATTATACTGCTAACATTAAGCTAAGTGCACTCGATAAAGTAACACTTGATGATGAAGGCGTATTGGTCTATTTGTCTCATCCGGCCAACAACAACAGTGATATCCAATTGCCTTATACCTATGATGTGAATTCGTATACCTATGAATTATATATTGGTGGTATAAATATTGATATTCAGAGCTCTGATGCCCAGGCAACAGCTCCTAAAGCACCAACAAAACCTGTATTTGTGAAAATCGTGGTTGTTCCTTCCAAATATGCAGGTAACGCAGGAAACTAAAAATACAATATCATCTACTTATGAAGAAGGGCCGGCTAAAAACCGGTCCTTTTTGTTTTAGGCCACCAGCCTGTTCCAATCGGGATAACGTTTCAAAAAAGACTGAACATACGGGCATAAGGGAACCAGCTTTTGCTGATGGTTTTCTATGTAAATCAGGGTTTTTTCAACAAGTGCTGCCGCAACGCCTTTTCCTTCCAATTCTTTAGGCACTTCGGTGTGGATCAGGTACACTTTACTGTCTTTTTCCTTATATTCAATAAAAGCGCGGTGGCCCTCTACCCACAATTCGAAATTATGGATGTCTTTATTGTTGATCAGTTCAATGTCTTCGTATTTCATATTTTCAGGCTTTAAAATGGTTGAAATCTACAGGGCTCATCTGTTTACTTTTTTAAACTGACGCGCTGTCCAGGCGGCGAGAATACGTACAATCAGTTGCTTCATCCTTTGTATTTATTTAACAAGTCATACTCTATCAACAAATGTAAATAGCACTATGTTGTAAAAACTTGATGTAGGATAAGAAAAATCTCTTTTTAAGGCTTCTAATTAGTCCTATTCTTTCCGGTCAGTGTAAAAAAAACATACTTAAAAACTCAAAAATTTAGGGATGTTAACCTGCACATGATCGTTCTTTTTATGTTCTCCACGGTTAAGTTGTATGGCCCGGATGGTCACTCCATTTTTTTCCAGCAGGAGTTCCTCATAAAAACCTTTATAATATACGTCTTTGACTTCAAACCGCCTGCTGTTCCAGGAACCTTTTAAATCGACCCATTCGGGATAAAAAACAACTTTACTCCCTTTGGATTGCAAACCCAGTTTTTCTGCCTCAGCGGCATCCAAAACCACTGCATTGCCCAAAAGCTGGGCGGTATAAATGTGCTGGGGATGGTTGTATACATAGGCAGGTGCACCGCTTTGCAACAATTGCCCTTCTTTGATCAGCAGCAACTGATCGGCCAGAAACAAACCATCGGCCGGGTCATGGGATACCATAATCACCGTTACACCGGTTTCCACTGCAATCCGTTTAATGTCTGCCCGCAGCTGGTTTTTCAATAAAGCATCTACCTGGCTAAAAGGTTCATCCAGTAATAAAACAGAGGTATCACTAATCAGGGCTTTGGCAATGGCTACCCTTTGCTGTTCCCCGCCGCTCAGCTCGGTAATTTTTTTATCCTTCAGGTGCTCAATGTTCAGGTGGCGCATCATCTGAAAGGTTTTGTCCCTTTTGCCCTGTACATCGGTATTGGAAAGCATCGAGGCAATATTGTCATATACCTTGGCGTATATATTCAGAGAAAAATCCTGGGTAACCATTTTCATTTCCTTATGGCCAGGGATCAATTGTTCATCTGGCCCCAGCACCCTCTTTTCCTTAAACAAAACTTCTCCTTCATCGGTTTTCAGCAAGCCGTATATGCACTTGAGTAAAGTAGATTTTCCACTCCCGCTTTCGCCTAAAATGGCTACAATCTGCCCTTTTTCGATATCGAAACTAATGTCCCGGATACCGGAAGCTTGTTCTTTCTGATATTGCTTGGTTAAATTCCTGACACTGATGATCTTTTCCTTCACCTTGTAAAGATAAAAATTATCCTATAAAAAAGTCCCGCTCTGACCAGGGCGGGACCTTATTTTGTATAGGGTGTGTATGCCTAGTTTAAGCCTAAGGTTACCCCGAAAGACATATTTTTTAAGCCTTTCTGGGCCGGGCTGTCGAACATATCGTTGAAAGAATATTTGGTAAAGAAACCGATCCATCCGTAACCTATACGCAGGGTTCCGCCATAACGCACCGGCTGAAAATGATAATCATCTTTAATTTTCTGTTTGCCCCTTTCCTCACTGATTTGTTTTACTTTACCGCCCAGTAAAAAGCTCACCTCCGGACCAATAACAAAATAAAATCTTCTGCCTTCACTGTCTTCCTTGGTCCTGAACTCAAAATTCAACGGAATATGTACATAGCTATTGGAAAAACGGTTTTTACTAAATTGTATAGGCTCTTCGATATAGGTCAGGTTTTCACCTCCCCTTTGTATGGTAATGTTGTCTCTCAAGCGGATCAGCGTCCAGTCAAAACCACCGGCAACGTAAATTTTAAAATTGGGGTTAAAGCGATATCCGAATTGCAATACGTCAAAGGAAACAGTGCTGGTTTTACTACCCCTATAACTTAAAAATCTATTGTTGGACGATAAGCTAAAACTACCGTTGTCAATCAGCCTGGAAAAACCAAGGTCAAAACGGGTAAAGGTAATGCCTCCAATAAACCTTCCTTTGGGTGCGCTTTTTTTGGTGGTACTGTCCTTTTTACCAATGCTAATCCCCAGTCCATAGTTTATGTCAAACTTATCCTTCATTTTCCTTTTGGTCGTATCCTGCTGTGCTTTCGCCCCCTGGCCCATAGCAGCTGCCAGTCCCGTAGCCAATACTGCTGCAAAAAATATACGTTTCCTCATGATGGTTTATTTGTGTTTTTTAGAATTAAATTTTATAAAACCTATGTTCACGGCAACCAGTGCACTCTGGTCATCATCGTCGGTTTTGAATTTTAACAACTTCTGTTCTCTTTTGTCAACTTTATCGACTACAAAATTAATCAGATCGCCCAAATTACGGATTCCCTTTTTATGCGCCTGGGCATTTTCATTGATCACCTGATCGGGTTGGTTAAGCATCTCTGCATCCTGGGCCGGAATACTGTCCTCTGTTTTTCCCATGGCCAGTACAGGTTTTTCCTTTGGAACATCCATTTCCAATTGTTTTGCTTTGGAAACCGGTACAATGGCTTCCAGCTGCTGTTCCGGAGTTGTTGCTTTTGTTTCCAGGGTAGTCTGTACCGCCAGTAATTTTTTATCTTCTTTTAAAGCAACTGGCTGAAGGGCCTCTTCCTGTTTTACAACAGCGGTTTTGGGTTCCTTTATGTTTTTTTCAACCGCGGGCTGGGTAACTACCGAAGGCTGCCCTGCAAGCGGGGCGCTCAGCCGGATTTTTTCGGTTTTACCCAACCAAAGCATGGCTGCGCCCACTAGTAGTAAAACCGCAGCAGCCGGTATCCAGTACCACAACCTGCGTTTTTTAGTAGCCGGGTGTAACTGCTGATCTATGTTGTCCCAAAGACCTGGCGAAGGTTCCCACTGGGCCTCTTCAAACCTGTCTTTAAACAACTGGTCAAATTCCTTATCCTGTGTATGATGCATAATTTATGCCCTCCATTTTTATAATCTCTTCTCTTAGTATGGCCCTGGCCCTGGACAACTGGGATTTGCTTGCTCCCTCGGAAATGCCCAGTGCTTCGGCTATTTCCTTATGGGAATAGCCTTCAATCGCATACATATTAAAAACCACCCGGTAACCCGCCGAAAGCTTCTGGATCACCCTCATCAGGTCCTGCATGCCCAGCTGGCTAAAATCAAAACCTACCGAAGGCTGTTCATAGGCATCTTCTACGGGCACAACATTTAAAGCCCTTTGGTTCCGCCTAAAACTCTCAATAGCGGTATGGACCATAATCCTTCTCATCCATCCTTCAAAAGAACCCTCTCCCCGGTATTCTTTTATTTTTTGAAATACCTTTATATAACCCAGTTGCAATACATCCTCGGCCTCCATCCTGTCTTTTGCATAACGCATACAGATGGCGAACATCTTCGGTGCAGTTTCTTTATACAAAAGTTCCTGCATTTTCCGGTCCCCGGACTGGCATCCTTCCAGCAAATTCTGTATCGTATCGCTTCTGGTCAAATCATTTCTGTGTTTGGTTTAAAGAAGATGATCGAAACCTTTTAAAGGTTGCATGCCGGCTAAAAAATTTAGAATTAAATTTTTCCGATCCTGAAATCGTGTTTATAGGTAAGAAAAAGGGAATGGTTGAACTGAAGCTGCGAATCTTTACGGTCGAGATCAAAATGCGGTTCAAAACGAACATCGAGGTAAAAATGTGGCAGTAGCTCTTTCTGATAAACATAACGCAAAGAAAGGATATTTCGTTTATTTTCTATATATCCGTCTTTAAACACGTTATGAGAAACCGATTCATATAAAGGCATCCCTTTAAGAGACATAAAATTATTGCCATGCCAGTAAGAGGTGACAAAACTACCAAACCTGGTATTTACACCTGCATTGAACCATAAGCCAAAGCCGCCCTTAAAGGCCTGTCGCTTATCGGGCGAAAAGTCACGGAAGCCAGCAAAGTAATTTTCTGTGAATATATTTTTAACCGCCCCGCCCAGGTCCCTGCTCAGTTTAAAACCCGCTGCACCATTGCCAAGAGTAGCTATAGGTACACCCCGCAAATCATCAATTTGCCCGCCTTTGTGCATGGCCAGAAATTGCAAGGGCAAGCTTAATGTCCAGCCATGTGCGGAAATCAGTGTCGTCTCAGTAGAAACACCTCCAAGGATTTGTTCTTTTTCCGGAGCGTGGTTAGAGATCATATGCTGCCAGGACAGCCAGGCATCGAGCCTGAAATATTTTTTATTTAAAATCAGCTGGGAACCATATTCTATAGGGTCGGTAATTTGCCGCTCTATGTCGTACAGTGGTTCTATAAACCGGTGTTGGGTGGCCCCTTCCAGACTTCCAAAAAGCAAGGACAGGTCTTTTTTCTGGTACCTGATGCTAAAAAGAGGTTTGGCATCGGCCAGTCCATTGCTTCCAAAATCTTTTCGCAGGTAAGCCCCTGCGGTCAGAACAAGGTTAGGATGTGCGTAATACACAAATTGCGGGCGCAACTGGGTACCGTACAAGGTGTAACCATCGTGAAAGTAATTGGTATACTCGTAATTTCTTAAAAAATTAAAATTATACAGGTTAAAATGCAGTTCGCCGGTTGCGCTGCTATCGGCTGGAATACGGTTTTCGAAGGCCGTATTGTCCAGCTGACTAAAAGAAGGCTTCCCTATTAGGATCAGGAAGCCCATTAATAAGATTTTTTTCATAGGTTACTGCTCGTGCCTTTTCCTGTAGCCTTTATACCATTTCACAGCAAGCATAATCACCACCGAGAAGATGATCAGCCCGGTTAAGCCATAAATCCAGTCTACAGCACTTTTCAGTACGACTGTAAAAACAATGGCCACCAGAAAGATCGTTGCAATTTCGTTCCATAAACGCAGTTTA
The DNA here is from genome assembly GCF_003208655.1 of Pedobacter nutrimenti. GTDB lineage: Bacteria > Bacteroidota > Bacteroidia > Sphingobacteriales > Sphingobacteriaceae > Pedobacter > Pedobacter nutrimenti. Next base: position 342,624 of record NZ_QKLU01000004.1, read on the forward strand.
AAAGAACTCAGTTTGAAAATCCCCTGCTTCATTTGCTTCATGATCCGCTGACAGATGAAATGATAAATCAATAATCCGACCACAAATGTAAGTTTTACATGTAGCCAGGGCATAGACAATAGTCCGGGGTTGATACAAATCATGGTCACCCCTGCAGCAACTGCTAAAATCATGGCCGGGGTGGCAATAATATTCCAGAGTTTCTGTTCTATCTTTTCATATTCCCTTTGCAGGATTATTCGTTCCTGCTCGGGACGTTCATTGGCTTCGGTATGGTAAATAAACAGACGTACACTATAAAACAGGCCCGCCATCCAGCTAACAACAAAAATAATATGAATGGCGAGTACGTAGAGGTACATAGTTTAGTATTTAAATTCTTTGACCACTTCTATAGCATATTTCACATTGTCAAAAGGAATATCTGGCATAATACCATGTCCAAGGTTAAAGATAAATCCTTTTTCACCCCTCATGCGCTCAAACAACTGTAAAATGTGTTTTTTAATTACCGGCTTGTCTGCGTATAAAATATGTGGGTCCAGGTTGCCCTGAACTGCAATGCCTGCAGGCAAACTGTTTTTGATGTTTAAAAGGTCGGCATTCCAGTCTACAGAAATGACATCGGGTTTTGCCTCGGCCATAATAGGTGCAAAAACAGAGCTTCCTTTACAAAAAGAAATTACAGGAATATCTTTTCTGTCCAAACCGGCAATAATTTCCTGAATATAACGGTGAGAAAATTCCTGGTAATCGTTCCAGGACAAGGCCAGTGCCCAGCTGTCAAAAATTTGAATGGCATTTACCCCAGCTGCAATTTGCAGGTTCAGGTAGTTTGCGGTCACCTTTGCAATTTTGGACAACAATAGGTGGGCCACTTCCGGCTGGTTGTGCATCAGCAGTTTAGTGGTTTTAAAGTCTTTGGAAGAACCGCCTTCCACCAGGTAGCTCATCACGGTAAATGGTGCACCGGCAAAACCAATCAGTGGGATACTTCCGTTTAAACGCTGCTGAATAACTTTAATCGCATCTGCCACATATTGCAAACGATCCAATACATCCACTTCCAATGCTTCTACATCGGCGAGCGTTCTTACCGGATTGGCAAATTTAGGCCCAACGCCCTGGGTAAAGCTCAGGTCCCCGCCCATCGCTTCTCCTGTAACCAGAATGTCCGAAAACAGGATCGCTGCATCTATTCCCAGTAAATCAACAGGTAACATCGTTACATCAGCAGCAATTTCAGGGGTTTTGCACATTTCCAGGAAAGAATATTTGTTTTTGATTTCCCAGTATTGCGGCATAAAACGGCCTGCTTGTCTCATCATCCACACCGGCGGGCGTTCTGTCTGTTTTGAAAATGCTGCATCTAAAAATAACGTGTTCATTTAAATTTTATAAAGTGTTTATAAGCTGTTTGCTTCTTTTTCTAGTCTGTTAATTATATCGCTGGCCTTTGGTGTACTGGCCATTTCCTTTGCTTTTTCTATATAGGCCAGCATCCTTTCCTTGTCTTTTTTACGAAGGGCAAGGTTGGCCAGGTGAATCATTACAAATGTTTTGTCTGTTTTACCGCCCAGCGGGAAAAGACTGGCCAGCTGAAAGTGATATTCGGCTTCCTCATATTCTTCCCTTTTAAGGGCAATACTGGCCATCATAAATTCGTAATAACCCCTTCTGTTTTTGGCCAGCCGCTCCGGGTCCGGAACTTCTGATAAGGCAGTAGCGGCCGATTCGAATTCACCGTTTTTAAAATACTTGGAAGCCAGCAGGACAGAACTCTGCTTGTAATGGCTCCATACCAGAAAAGCCAGCAAAAGGCCGCCAAAGGCAGCCAGTTGATATTGTTGATAAAACAGGCATATCAGTGCATAGATGGCAAAAATGGCCATCAGCACATACCTGATCCGGGAACTGTACATTAATTAATGGATATCCGTAAATTTATAACCTACACCTCTGATCGAATGAAAATAAACCGGATTTTTCTGATCTGGTTCAAAATATTTGCGGAAAGTCAGGATAAAATTATCAATGGTACGCGTAGAAGGGTATACATCGTAATTCCATACTGTTTCCAGGATCTGCTCCCGGGAAACCGCTTCGTTTTTACGCTCTATAAGCAATTTAAGCAGCATGGTTTCCTTTTTGGTTAGGGGCACCACTACTCCATCGTCCTGTTTCAACTCAAAAGAGTTAAAATAAATGGTTTTATCACCTATTTTATAAGAGTTCAGTTCTTTCAGGTCATCGGCTTTCATGCTGCGTTTAACCAGAATTCCTACCCTTAAAATCAACTCTTCGAGGTTAAATGGTTTAACCAGGTAATCGTCTGCACCTTTTTTAAGGCCCATTACACGGTCTTCGCTGGTGTTTTTAGCCGTCAGGAATAAAATAGGGACTTCTGTATTTTCCAGACGAATGGTTTCACACACCTGGAAGCCGTCCATTTCAGGAAGCATCACGTCCAGGATAATCAGGTTAAAACGTTCCTCTTTGAAAATTTTCAATGCAGTTTTACCATCTTTTACTGCATGCACTTTGTAACCTTCGAGTTCGAGGTTTAATTTTATGGCGTCTAATAAATGATCTTCATCTTCAACCAGTAATATTCTTAATTTTTGTGGCATAATGATCAACTAAATGTAACTTCAAAAATGGTACCCTGCGGTACGTTATCTTTAACGCTGATATCGGCGTCGTGGTTTTGTAATACTTCTTTAACAATAAACAGGCCTAAACCTGTTCCTTTTGCTTTCCGCACACTTTCGTCACCCACACGATAAAATTTATCGAAAATCAGCATCTTTTCGTCATCTGAGATGCCAGGTCCTTTATCAGATACTGCCAAAAAGGCATGTCCGTTATGATCGTTCAATTCTACTTTTACCTCAGCGCAAGGCCCCGAGTATTTCACTGCATTTTCTACCAGGTTGGTCACCACCGACGATAAAGCAAATGCATCGCCGCTGATTTTTATTCCGGGTTCTATTTTAGCAGTAATGATTTGTTCACAGCCACAGGTATGGATTTGCAAACGGTCTGTAATTTTAGTCACCAGCTCTGAAAAATCAAACTCTTCTTTTGGGAAAGAATAGGAACGGTTTTCAATTTTTGTGGCCAGCAACATATTTTCGACCAGATCATCCAGCCGCTCAATATCCTTTAACGAATTGCTCAGCAGGGCCGTTTGTCTGGCTTTGTCCAGGTCGCGTTTAATAATGGTCTGTATAGACAATTTAATGGCCGCCAAAGGCGATTTCAACTCATGGGTAACCGATAAAAGGAAATTGGTCTGCTGTTCGTGCAACCGGTCTTCCTTTTTAATGGACTGGTGTAAAAAATAAGCGCCGATACACAACAGAAAAAGGAATACCGATCCTTCGCCCATAATCATCGCCATCCTGGAAGGCTGCAGCTTTACCACCAGGGTTCCCCAGGAAATCAGCTGTACCAGACTGTACAGGAGCAGAAAATAAAAGATGACAATGGACTTTTTCACAACGCGCTCTTTAACATCTAATTTACCAAATATTATTTGTTTCTGAAAACAAGGTCAAGTGCCTCAAAAATGGCCCTCTTTGCTTTTTCCAGCTCTATTTTTGTATGTGCAGCAGAAACAAAACCGACTTCGTAACCCGATGGGCCAAAATAAATGCCCCGGTTGAGCAATTCCCTGTGCAGCACTTTAAATTTCTCCATACTGGCCGGATCAATATCTGCGGCTGTTTGTATTTTATCCTTATCGGTAAAGGCCATCCAGAAAATGGAACCGACATGGAATACTTTCAGTTTGTAATTTCTGGCTGTGGCAAAACGCTGAATGCTTTCGGCAAATTCCGAAGCTTTATTGTTCAGGTCTTTATAAAAGCCCGAACGCAGCAGTTCGCTCAGCTGGGCAATTCCAGCAGCCATGGCTACCGGGTTACCCGATAAGGTACCTGCCTGGTAAACCCCGCCGTCAGGAGAAATATGTGCCATAATTTCGGCAGAAGCGCCATACATTCCCACCGGTAAACCGCCACCTATAATTTTTCCATAGGTTACAATATCCGGTTTAATGCCGTAATGGGCAGCTGCTCCTTCAAATCCAAGTCTGAAACCGGTAATCACTTCGTCAAAAATCAGCAAGGACTGGTTGTCTTTACAGATTTGCTGCAAAAAGTTAACGTATTCCTGGTCCTGGATCAAAAGACCGTTGTTGGCAGGAATTCCTTCAATTATTACCGCTGCGATTTCGCCTTTAAACTGTTCAAAGGCTTCTGTAAGGGCCTTTTGATCATTTAAAGGAATCACAATCGTTTCCTGGGCAAAAGATTTAGGCACACCGGCCGAAGAAGTTTCACCAAAGGTGACCAGTCCTGATCCGGCTTTAACCAGCAGTGAATCGGTATGCCCGTGGTAGCAGCCTTCAAATTTTAATATTTTATCGCGGCCGGTAAAACCCCTGGCCAGTCGGATTGCAGACATCACTGCTTCTGTTCCCGAACTGGTGAAACGGATTTTCTCAACATATTTGTTGTTTTTAATGATCAATTCGGCCAGTTCATTTTCCAGCGCGGTAGGCGCGCCGAAGCTCATGCCGTTTTGCATCACCTCTGTTACTTTTTCTCTTACTTTAGGGTGGTTGTGGCCAAGGATCAATGGCCCCCAGCTGCCGCAAAAATCAATAAACTGATTTCCATCTGCATCCCATACAAAACAACCGTCTCCTTTTTGGATAAACAGCGGGGTTCCGTATACGGACTTAAACGCCCTAACCGGTGAGTTTACCCCACCCGGAAAAAAAGATTTGGCCTTTTCATAAAGTTCTGCCGATTTTTCCCTGGAGATATCTGCTTTACTACCCGTATTTACAGGCATATCACCTTCATTTCCCGAAAACATTTTTTTTAAAGACTCTAACATATTACAACCAATTCTTTTCTACAATATCTCTGATGTGGTAGGTGGTAATTATGCTCGCTCCTGCCCTTGCAAAAGCATGCATGGTTTCCATCACCACTTTTTGTTCATCTATCCAGCCCTTTTCAGCAGCTGCTTTAATCATGGAGTACTCTCCGGATACATTATAACAGGCAATAGGCAAATCGCTGTGCTGTTTCAGCTTATGGATTACATCCATATAAGCCAAAGCCGGTTTAACCATCAGCACATCTGCCCCTTCACTTTCATCCAGCAAAGCTTCCCTTATGGCCTCATTTCCATTTCTGAAATCCATCTGGTAGGCTTTACGGTCTCCCTTGCTTGGCGCACAATCTGCTGCCTCACGGAAAGGTCCGTAATAAGCAGAAGCAAATTTAGTAGCATGGGACATAATTGCGGTATTGACAAAACCTGCTCCATCCAGCACACTTCTCATAGCCCCAATGCGCCCATCCATCATATCTGAAGGGGCCAGCATATCGGCACCTGCTTCAGCGTGGGTCAGGCCCATTTTCGCGATGACCTCTACAGTTGCATCGTTCTGTACATAATCATTTTTCAGGATCCCGCAATGTCCGTGACTGGTATAGGAACAAACGCATACATCGGTCACTACGTACAGGTCCTCTCCAAAATTCTTTTTCAGTTCCCTTACCGCAACCGGTACCAGGGAATGGTCATGATAGGCAGAACGCGCATCTTCACTTTTTTCGTCACCAACCCCGAAAAGCATAATTTTATTCACGCCAAGTTTTAATCCTTTTTCTACATCTTTCAGCAGCATATCTGTGGAAAACTGGCTTACGCCTGGCATGGCATCTAAAGGACGGACCACTTGTGTACCCGGTACAATAAAATACGGGTAAATGAACATATCTTTAGACAACCTTGTTTCGGCAACCATTTCCCTGACAACGGGATTTTTTCTCAACCTTCTTGGACGGTGTAACATATCAACCTCTCTTTTCTGTTTATTTTATTTCTATACCGAAAACGGCTTCGGCCAGACCTATTTCATCCGGAGAATAAGGAAGTATGTATTTTACCCCCATTTCATCGAATTTTTTTCCTGTGGAATTGCCAATGGCGATCACCTGTTGTCCCGGATCTAAAAGGTTATCCGCAAAATAGGCATCAACATTGGATGGACTGGTAAAGATCAGCACATCGGCATTGCTTGGATCTATTTCATCGACCAGAGTCGTTTCATAAATGGGCAGGTCAACGACTTTGGTGCTTTCTTTCAGTGCTTTTTGTATGGTCAGCAGGGAATCCTGAGCCCTTGGGAACATCACCGTTTCGCCTTCTGCCAGTTCGGCAAAAGCTTCGGCCACTTCTTCAATGTCCCCACCCTCTCCAACGTAGTCGGCCAGGTGCCCGGCCCTTCTCAATGCATCTTCCGACCCCCTTCCGGCAACACCAAACTTTATCTTTTTGGACATAACCGGTTTCAGGTTAAAAAAGTATTCCACACTGTTTCTGCTGCTGAAAAAGATCCAGTCTAAATTTTTCAAGTAAAAAGGGTCCAGCACATGTACAATCGGAAAAGTACGGATCAGTGAACGGGCCTCTATTTCTATTCTATGTTTTTCCAGTGCCCTTCTGAAATAGCTGTGTTCGCCAATTTCCCGTGTAATAAATACCCTTGCCGGAAGTTTTCTTTCTGCACTGTACTGGGCAACAATTTTCTCGGCCAGGCCGTCCAGGCTTTCTACCCTGTGGAACAAACGGTCCGGAAAATCTTCATCTGTTTCGGCTTTGGAAGTCCAGACTTCAAACATGCCGTTGTCTTTTTTACAATAACAACCCAATGGCATGTGACAACCGCCTTCAAACAGGTTCAATACTTTGCGTTCTACGGCAATTTCCTCGGCAGTCGCAGGATCATTGATTTGCTGCAGCAACTGGAAAAGTTCGGTATCGCTTTCCCTAATCTGGATACCTAAAGCACCCTGGGCCGGGGAAGGGACCAGTTCTGTTGTGTCGATCACCTCGACATGAAATTCAGACAGGTCAATATTTAAACGGTTCACACCAGCTTTGGCCAGTAAAATCGCATCGTAATCCTCGTCTCTTAATTTACCGATCCGGGTTGGTACGTTTCCACGCAGGTCTTCTACGTTCAGGTCCGGGCGCAGGGCCAGTAACTGGGCTTTACGCCTGTTGGAAGAAGTTCCCACCATGGCACCGGTTTTTAATGATAGCTTGTGGCCAATGTCTACGCAGTCTTTCAGAATGAGCAACAGTTCCGAAGGGTCTTCCCTTTGTGGAACAGCTGCAATGATCAATCCTTCGGGATGGTTGGTTGGAAGATCTTTATGAGAGTGTACAGCAAGGTCTATAGTACCACCCAGCAATTCCTCTTCAAGCTCTTTAGTAAAAAAGCCTTTACCCTCCAGCTTATCCAGCCTGAGGTTCAGAATTTTATCGCCCTGGGTTTTAATGATTTTCAATTCGGCTTCCACGCCGATTTCTGCAAGTCTGTCCTTAATATAATTCGCTTGCCATAAAGCCAGGTCGCTGCCCCTTGTGCCTATAATGAGTTTTTTCACTTAAACTATAAATTTTTTGCTGACTAATATAGCTAGAATTAGCTGTTATTCACCAATATTTCTTTTGCCATCACCATCGGAACACTGATGCACTTTTTCTCCATATAATTCATTACCCGCTCCAGTACCAGTCTTGAGTTTTCATCCAGCCCACTGATTTCATCTGCAAAAACAGCGTTCAGTGCGGTGTGTTTAATCTCTTTGATTTTCTGGGGAACCCCGCTCATTGCAATTTCTATTTTGCGCTGGCGAAGGACGAGTTCAAATTCTTTAATGTTTTGTTCTATAATGTGTTCTGCGCTGATGAGTTCTTTGTAGCGCTCCTGAATATTTTTACGGGCGGTTTCTTTTAAAGATTCGACCTCTATATAGTGGACCGGGAAATTTTGAAGGATCTCCGGTGCGGTATCGTTGGGAATGGCCAGATCGACAATAACTTTTTTTGCAGTGTCGCCGCCCAGCAGCGTTTTATAGATTTCTTCGGTGATGACCGGTTCTGTAGATCCGGTGCAGGTAATGATGACATCAAAACCTTCTGTATAATTTTTTAGCTCGGATAAGGGATAAGCCTTGCCGTTCAAGCCCCGGGCCAATTGCGCTGCATTTTCCAGGGTCCGGTTGAATACCGAAAAATTAGAGTATTTATGTTTTTTAAGGTATTGTGCAATATTCCGATTGGTTTCTCCGGCGCCAATGATCAGCAACCTGGAGTTTCCGCACATTTTAAGGTCACGAAGCTTACGGTAAGCCAGTGAAACCACCGATACGGGGTTTTTGGAAATATTAGTATGGGTATATACTTCTTTGGCTGTTTTAACCACACGGTCCATTACTGTACGCATGTAATCTCCGGTAAAACCGGCAATACGGGCAGCCTCATAAGCCTTACGGACCTGCGCCAGGATTTCCTTTTCTCCAACCACCAGGCTTTCCAGTGAACAGGAAGTCCGCAGTAAATGATTAAAAGCTTCTACCTGTTCGTACACCGAAACGTTTTCAATAAAACGTTCCATGTATTGTTCGGGCAGCCCCATGTCCAGCACGGTCAGAAAGCGAAGGATAAATGCTCTGTCTACTTTGCTTTTTGCAGTGAAGACAAACTCAACACGGTTACATGTACCTATATAGAATATCTCCTTGATACTCAGCTGTTCCTGAATGTTCTTTAGCCTGTCGTCGAGCGTTTGCTCACAAATCACTAATTTCCCTAAAGATTTCAGGTCAATCTGTTTATGTGTAAAAGCAATGATCTTTAAATATTCCAATGTAAGGTTGAGTATTTTTTTTCGCAGAACAAAAGTAACAACACTATCCTCAGTGTCTGTCATTATGCTGTAATTAAGGCTAATTTAGAAAGGTTTTAAATAAATAAAAGATACGAAACATTCCAAACTTAAGTTATGTTATATACTGTAAACACGCAATAAACAGCCTTTTATGTTACATAAATCACAATTTATATTAAGCGGCTCACATGATAAAGCCATCCTTGGGGACAGCACTTATGACGATAAATATACAAACCAGGAAATGGTTTTATTTATCCACGGCTTTAAAGGTTTTAAAGACTGGGGAGCACACCAGCTGGTGGCCGATTTTTTTGCAAAAAAAGGCTATTATTATTTAAAATTTAACTTTTCCCATGGAGGTACAACGCCGCAGCAGCCTGATGAGGTAACCGATATGGATGCCTTTGCCTCCAATACCATTGCCAAGGAAATTGCCGACCTGAATATTGTGATCAACCACATTTCGCATACCCAGGCTTTTTCCAGGATCAACCTGATCGGCCATAGCCGGGGTGCTGCGCTGGCCATTTTAAAGGCCGCCGATGATCCGCGGATCCAGAAAGTGGTGACCTGGAGTGCTATAAATGATTTTAGCAGTCTGTGGAAAAAGGAGCAGGAAGAAAGCTGGAAAAAAGAAGGGCAGATTTTTGTAGAAAACGCAAGGACCAAGGAGAAAATGCCTTTAAATGTAAGTTTACTGGAAGATTTTAAAGCGCACAAAGCGGCCTATAACCTCATTGATGCCGCCAAAAGGATCACCATTCCCTGGCTCATTCTGCATGGGGATCAGGATGTAAATGTACCCTTTAGTGTGGCCCAGCAACTGGCACAGGCGCAGCCCGCTGCAAAACTCCAAAAAATAGAGGGTGCCAGTCATGTATACGGGGCTTCACATCCTTATAAAAACAAAGAACTTCCGGACCATTTACAGGAAGTCTGTGATAAAACACTGGCATTTTTAAAAGCTTAGAAAATTAATCCGCTTACAAAAAACAGATTTGTATGAAAAAAGCCGTCATCTCGACGAGAGGAGAGATCTCTCCTCTCGTCGAGATGACGGCTATATAATGAGCCCCCCTTTAGAGGGGGGATTCAAATGCTCCTTTATGGATTTTGTCCACCCTGACCAATGGCCGGATTGGAATTGATTTCATCCAGTGGGATCATCCACTGCCATTCCGGACCACCGGCCGGAACAGTCAATACACCCGCAAGGGCTACTGTAGCATTTCCGCCGGTACGATCTACCGGTGCATTTAAACGTTTCAGGTCAAGGAAACCAAAACCTTCGCCCCAAAGTTCGATCCTTCTCTGGATCAGGATTTCATTGAGTAAAGCTGCACCAGTATTGGCCGATAAAGTATAGGAAGGGTTTCTTTTATTGACCAGTGTAAATAGTGCTGCAGCCGCTTTTGCGTTTTCAGCAGCATTCCCTTCTACAGCCAGGTGCGCACGGGCCTCTGCTTCGATCAGGTACATTTCCGCTACACGCATGTGCACCACATCCCCAATACTGGTTGTACCGGCATTGGTAAATTTAGCCTGCATAAAAGTCGATCTGATTCCACCTGGTGTAAGTGGAAAATCAGGGTTTTTACCGGTTGGGTCCCATAGTTTAACACGCACATCTGTCGCAGGAATCCTGTTATACAATGTAGAAAGGATCCGTTTAGGGTTGGTACGGTTTGCTGTAGAGTTATAAGTTCCCATATAGGCAAAGAAAGAATAGAAATAGGTCGTTTGGTCTTCTACCTGTTTGCTGCCCCACATCCATTCCACATTGTCTACACTGTTAAAGCCTTTCACATAATCTTCCGGGGTCATCAATGCCTGTGCCCCACGCGCCTCTATAGCCAGTTGCGCCGCATCGGCCCATTTGCCCTGGGTTAAAGCGACCCTGGCTTTGATTCCTTTGGCCACATTCAGGTTCAGGTGAGACTTGTTCGGCCTTACTTTGGCCGTGGCAAAAAGAACAAAAGCAGCATCCAGGTCTTTGTTGACCTGCGCGTATACCGCTTCAACTGCTGCCCTTGGCTGACCGCCTTCCTGTACGGAAGTGATTTTAATAGGCACCCCTGCCTGGGTATTGTTCCCGGCCTGATCGTAACGCTTGGCAAAAACCTGTACCAGGTTAAAATGTGCCCAGGCACGGTAAGTAAATGCCTCTGCCTTGATCAGTTTCTTTTCATTGTCTGGTCCTTCAGCGCCATCAATATTGTCAATAATTTTATTGGCATTCTGAATGATTTTGTAAAAATAACTATAAATATAGGCGTTGTTTAAGGTGGTTGCATTGCGGTGGGTTACCCATTTATGTACCCCAAAAGTGGTGGTACTTACCGCATTGACGATGTCATTCCCCATATAGTCCATATTTAAATTCACAGAACCCTGCCCGCCTTCTTCCTGTCTGGAGTACTGCATGTACAGGGACCGGTGTATACCATTTAATGCCGCCATGGCATTGGTGGTATTTTTAAACACCTCTGAACCATCCACCTGGTCAGTTGGAGCAGTGTCCAGATAACTTTTTTTACAAGATCCCATCAGCAAGGCAACAGCTGCCAGGGGTAAAAATATCTTATGTAGATTTCTCATAATCGTTCTAATTAAAATGATGCATTAATACCTAAACTCACTACCCTTGACGGAGAATATACGTTACCATTGGTTCCGTTAAAATTCTGTCTCGGGTCCAGTCCTTTGCGTTTGGACACAAGGAACAGATTTTCACCGCTGGCAAATACATTTAATTTGCTCAGTCCCACTTTCTTGATGAAAGGCTTTGGCACATTATAACCAAGGGTCACCGCGCGCATATCCAAATAAGAAGCATCGATCAGGAAACGGGTGGAAGTCGCATTGTAAAAAGAAGAGCGTCCTACATCCAGTCTTGGTATTCCGGAAGGATCACCAACTTGCTGCCAGCTTTTTAAGGCATCCACATGCAGGGAACCTCCGTAAGAGCTGTAAGACATTAATCCCTGATAGTTTCCATCGTAATATTTACCACCTACACCATAATTTAGCTGAACACTTAGTGACCAGTCTTTATAAGCAAAAGTATTGGTAATGCTACCATCAAATTTTGGAAGTGCAGAACCTGAATAGGCATAAAGGGCATTGTTGCTATTGCTGGTATATTTTTGACCGTTAATGGTACGTGTATCTGCTGCTGAAGGCAGGTTCAAAGGGTTAATTTCATATAAACCAGCACCATCTGCAGGGTCTACACCAGCCCATTGACGCAACCAGAATTCATACCTGGATTGTCCAACGGCCAGCTGTTTGGTCCCGTCAATAATCACAGGGGTTTCTTCCGGCATGGCCGTAATTTTGTTACGTACCATAGTCCAGTTGATGTTCATATCCCATTTAAACGCTTTGCTTTTTATGATGTCTGCACCCAATTGGATTTCTATACCACGGTTGCGCATACGGCCAATGTTTTTTGCAAAAACGCCGGTTCCGCCACCAATACCGTAACCGCTAGACAACGGCAAGGGTACTTCAAACAATAAATTGTCAGATGCCCTGTTGAACAGCTCAAATGAACCGCGTAACCTGTTGTCAAACATGGCAAATTCCAAAGCAGCATCTGCCTGTATATTGGTTTCCCAGGTAATGGTCGGGTTTGGTAAAGTTCCTACTAAAATACCAGGCTCAACAGCGTTGTTATATCCCAGACTATAAAATTCCCTGTCAATGTAATAGCCGGTCAGACCATCATTACCAACAGAACCATAAGAAGAACGCAGTTTCAAAGAGTTCAACCAGGTCTGGTCTGCAAGGAAGCCCTCTTTATTGATCAGCCATGCACCTCCAACGGAGTAAAAACTACCCCATCTGCGGCCTGGTGCCCATTTGGAAGAACCATCCCGGCGAAAGGAACCTGAAAGAAAATATTTACCGTCATAGTCATAATTTACCCTTGTAAAGTAGGCTTCTTTATGGTAGTTATCCGTATAGGAGCTTAACGAAGTCGTGGTCGTAAAATTGACCAGTTCTTTACTGTCATCCACAACCTGGGTGTTTCTGGCCCCGGTCATGTATTTATAATTATAAGCGTAATTGTTGTGGCCCAATAAAACGGCAACGTTATGCTTTCCAAAGCTTTTGTTGTAGTTCAACAATTGTTCAATGGTATAAGATGTTGTAGTGGTATTGGTATTTCTGGCCCTTCCGTTTGGTGCACCATCACCAACCAGTTTGTTCTGGTAATCTGCAAACTGATAACTGGTCACATCCACCCCTAAATTGGTGGTAAATTTAAAGTCTTTCAGGAAAGTGATCTCTCCGTAAGTTCTTCCGCCCAATACATTTCTTTTAACGATTGTAGAGTTCAACAGGGTCTCCTGCAACACATGACGGCCCGAAGACGCACCTGAAGGCCGGTTTGGAACACCATAAGAGGTTCCCTGCAAACTCCCGGTATCATATACCTTGTCTCCTCTGGAATCATATAAAAAATCGCCCGTGACCGGATTGTGTGCGTAAACCGGATAAATTGGCCCGATACCTCTTGAAAAGTTAAACGGGTTCACCAAACTACCGCTTGTACCGGCATCTGCCTGGTTGGATTTAATTAAAGCAGCCGACAGGTTTAAGCCTGTTTTAAACCAGCTCATTGGACGGGAATTTACATTGATCCTTCCGTTGATCCTGTTGTAGTCAGAACGGATAATGTATCCTTTTTCATTCAGGTAACCTAATGAAGCATAGTAATCGGACTTATCCGTACCGCCCCCCAGTGACATCGTATAGTCGCTTCTGTTACCGGTCCTTGCCACTTCTTTCAACCAGTCCAGGTCATCCGGGTACAATAAACGTGCATCAGGGTTTAACAAACCGTCAATTCCAACGATGGCATTATCAGCCACATTAAAAGGATTGTTCATCAGTAAACCTTTAATGTCTTTAGTTGCCTGCGCATTTGCAGCCGCCAGTGACAAGCCCGGTGTACTGGCACTGGCCGGGTACACTAAACTGTTCCTGTAGGCCTGCCATGCCAAAGGATAATATTGGTACGCGTTAACCAGATCATACTCAGGAACGCCCCTGGAAACCAATCCCTGCATCATCCTGAACGAAAGTTGTTCCTTACCGGATTTTCCTTTTTTCGTAGTGATTAAAATTACACCGTTTGCTGCACTTGAACCATACAGGGAAGAAGATGCCGCATCCTTTAAAACAGTAATATTTTCAATATCATCTGTATTCAGGTTGGCAATATTTCCATCGTATTGTATTCCATCTACAATGTACAAAGGATCATTCGATGCATTGATCGAACCAATACCCCTGATGCGGATAGAAGGCGCTGCGCCCGGCTGGCCAGTCCCGGCATTCACCTGTATACCGGGAGCTGAACCTGCAAGGGCACTGTTAATATTGGTCACCGGCCTTGTGGCAAGGTCCTCTGCACTTACCTTTGCGGCAGATCCGGTAAAAGCGCCTTTTTTAGTTGTTCCATAAGCAACAACAATAAACTCATTTAAAACCTGTGAATCGGGCTCCATTTGAATGTTACCCATATTTTCAGTGGCTTTCACCTCTTTTGGTGCATAACCTATAAATTTGATGATCAGAATTGCATTTTTATCAACATTTTTTAACAAAAAGTTTCCATTTGCATCTGTTGCTACCGCTTTAACGGTTCCTTTCACCAATACAGAAGCTCCGCTTAAAGGTTGTCCGGTCTCATCTACGATACGGCCTTTCACATCAATGTTCAGGAACATGCCGCGTACGGCATCCACAAAAACATCTGCTGCTGATTTTTCTTTGGACTTGATCACCACGATCTTATTGTCCAATTTATAGCTTAAGTTCTGGCCTTCAAAACAAATGTCCAGCACTTCTTCTATAGAAGCGTCTTTCACATTAATGTTTACAGGTTTAGCTTTCAGAATAAGTTTGGAATCACCTAAAAAGTCATATCCACTCTGTGTTCTGATTTTGTTAATTAATTTTTCCAGAGAGACGTTTTTTTCTGACAGGGTAATGCGCTGTCCATAGCCCGCGGCACTTACATGAAGGATACCAACGGTCATTAACATTATGATAAGCCTCATAATCCGAAAGAATTGTTTAGGTACATAAACGGCTGATGGCCTGGACCTAAAAAGATCGTAAATAATCATATATTTGATTGTTTGGGTTCAATTGATTGAATGTGTTTAGCTGCATATTTAAAGGGTAAACCTGAACATGGAAAACGGCTATACCGTGATCCCCGACCGGAGGTGTTGGTAGCACTTCCGGTATTTTTTTGTGGTTTACCGCAGAGGAATAGTAAAGTTATTTCATCACGGTAATCCTCCTTCCTTCAATTTTAAAATGCACATCCCCTGCCTGCTCCAGTGCCCTCAAAACAGAGGACACATTTTTCGAGCGGGAGACCTTACCAATGTAAGAGACCTGACCAGGTCTGTCTTCATAAATCACCTCCATATCGTACCAGCGCTCTACTTTTCGTAAAATGCTTGGTAAATCCTCGTCGTTAAAAATAAAATTTCCATTTTTCCAGGCCATCACCTCTTCTACATCGGCCGCCCGTACTTTAATGCCCGTCGAAGTAAAAGTCGCTTGTTCCCCTGTTTTCAGTAAGGTTTTTTCTGCCAGCTGCTGGTCTTTTTCATTTATCCTGGCCACCTGCACAGCGCCTTCCAGCAAAGTCGTTTTCACTGCAGGTTCATTTTTATAAGCATTGATGTTAAAATGAGTACCCAAAACCTCCACTTCCTGTCCTGAACTTTTCACTTTAAAAGAACGTTTTATGTCCCTGGCCACCTCAAAATAGGCCTCCCCGGTCAGTTCAACCTGACGCGATTTCAGTGCCGCAAAAGAAACCGGGTAAATAAGTTTGGAGCCTGCATTTAACCAAACCACTGTCCCATCGGGCAAACGGATTTCATATTGCCCCCCTTTAGGTGTCTCAATCGTATTCAATGCTCCGGCATGCTGCGCACCGGCATCTTCCACACTGTACACCAATTGTCCATCTGCACTTTTACTGATCCTTACACCTGCCTCTTTAGCCAGTTGTCCGTTTTCCGCACCCGTAAGCATAATGCGTTTACCATTGGCCAGTGTTAAATAAGCTTTGTTTCCTCCAGGGCCTACATCTACTTTCGCAAGGGCTTTTGGAGAAAGGTCAGAAATACCTTCCTTTTGGTTAAAATAAAAAAACAGGCCGGCGGAAAGGGCCATCAAAACAACCGCAGCGGCCGCAACAGAAGCCCATTTAAACGGATATTTAACCGGAGACAAAATTGGTGAAAGTGCAGACCACACTTCGTTTTTTGCACGCAACGTGCCCTGGTGATCTACATCGGCACCATCGGGCTGGGTCTGGGCATACCAGGTTTCCAGAAGCGCAAGCTCTTCGGGACTGCAAACACCTTTATTATACTTATTCAGTAAGTCGTTCAGATCTATTTCTGGCATGCAGGAAGTTTAGTTTGGTTGGTAAATCTTAAGACCTTTAAGTCTGGGTGCAGGGGGGTATTTTTTTTTATTTTTTTTTCAGATCGTCTTAAAATCCTCCAAAAAGCATAAAAAAGTACAGTACAAAGCCCAGTTTTACCCTTAAAATTTTTAATGCATTTTTCACATGGCTTCTGACCGACTGCTCGGTAATGCCCAATTGTGCAGCAATTTCTTTATGGGTATAGTTGTTCTTTCTGCTCAGTTCAAAAACTTCCTTCATTTTTGGCGGAAGGGACTGAACTTCTTTTTCTATAATCGCTGCGAGCTGTCTTTCCCTGATCCGGTGATCGGTTAGCCCTTCG
Source organism: Pedobacter nutrimenti (assembly GCF_003208655.1). GTDB lineage: Bacteria > Bacteroidota > Bacteroidia > Sphingobacteriales > Sphingobacteriaceae > Pedobacter > Pedobacter nutrimenti. Next base: position 359,184 of record NZ_QKLU01000004.1, read on the forward strand.
TCAGGACGTACAAAGCTGATTTGTTTTTCGGCATAGGCAGCGGTCACATTTTGATGTGCGATGACCTTTAGTGCCCGGTTACGGACTGCGGTATACAGGTAATTGGTTAAGCTTGTTTTAAGCAGGATCTCGTTTCTTTTAAACCATAAAGTTTCAAAAAGTCCCTGAACAACATCTTTTGCCGCAGCTTCATCTTTTAAGCGGTGTAAAGCATGCTGGTATAAAACGCCAAAAAAACGCTCGTAAATTTCAGTAAATGCCATAGCATCACCCAGTCGCAAAGACTCAGTCAGTTCGGTATCGCTGAATTTACTGTAGGTGATCATGATCTACACTTTTGCCGGGTTAATAAAAGCGCAGCCCAATGTTAAATAATTATTTCCAAATTAAGTAACAATTATATAGATAAACAGGTCATCTTTTTTAAACATCACCGGCAGCGGCTGTGTCTACCCAGTTTCCATCTTCTTTAATCAGTTCGATCAGGTCATCGAGTGCCTGGGCAGCATTTACATTTTTTTTGACCACTTCTTTACCCCGGTAAAGGGTTATTTTATCAGGTCCGGTTCCTACATAGCCATAGTCTGCATCGGCCATTTCCCCTGGCCCATTTACAATACAGCCCATAATCCCAATTTTAATCCCTTTCAAGTGGTCGGTCCGTGAACGGATCAGTTGAGTGGTTTCCTGAAGGTCAAAAAGTGTTCTTCCACAGCTTGGACAGGATATATATTCTGTTTTGGAAATTCTGGTCCGCGTAGCCTGAAGAATACCAAAACTCAGAGAGTTGATTAGTGCAAGGTCGATACCAGGCGCTTCCAGCCAAAGGCCATCGCCAAAACCATCTGTAAACAAAGCGCCCAAATCTGTTGCGGCATACAGCATCAGATTTTCGGGACTGGTGTTTTCGTAGCTGCGTTTAATGATAACCGGCAACTTCAGTCCCGTCTGGAGCATTGCCGTAAAAAAGGCCCGTTGCTGCGCCATGGCATGAACAGCATGGCTTTCCAGCAGCAACACACAAGTACTGTCCAGTTTTTGAAGTTGTTCTATTGAATAATCTCCTGCCTCAACCCTTATCAGGTTTAAAAATTCGTCCTTAACCGCCAGCTCATGGAATTCCGTTACAGACAACAAGGGATGACAATTGTGCTGATCTTTTAAAGTCAGCCAGGTCGGGTAGTTGTAAATTTGCTTTAAATTTCCCGGAAAAGAGAAAGAAGGCAACTGATCTCCAAGATAGACCAGGTCGCAAGCCTGATCGGTCATATTGTATTTATCCAGCACGGCACTGTATTTATAGCCCGCTGCAGTCAGGAAAAAAGGGTCTTTGAGGTTCTGTGCAGAAACATCGAGTAAAACTACCGGATGATGGTGCCCACCAATATGCTGCACAGTATCACTTTGTCTGCGGCTATACTGATATGGATCATAAGGAAGGTTGCTGGCTTTCAGGTCTACTGCTATATCAGCCCCCAGTTTTTCTGTTTCCAAAGCCCTTCGTTCATACCTTTCGGCCAAAGCTTTGGCCACCGGGGCCTCAAATTCAGGGTCTTCGGTAAGCGAAACCCTAATGGTATCTCCCAGCCCATCTTCAAGTAAGGTCCCAATACCTACCGCCGATTTGATGCGGCCGTCTTCCCCGTCCCCTGCTTCGGTCACCCCCAAATGCAAAGGATAATTCATCCCTTCCTTAACCATGGTTTGTACCAGTAACCGGTAAGCCTGTACCATAACCTGGGTATTGCTCGCTTTCATGGAAATGACCAGGTTATAATAATTCAGGTCTTCGCACATGCGGATAAATTCCATCGCCGATTCCACCATCCCCCTTGGGGTATCCCCATACTGGCTCATAATGCGGTCCGAAAGGGAACCATGATTGGTTCCAATACGCATGGCAGTGCCGTACTCTTTACAGATTTTTACAAGGGGACTAAATTTTTTATAAATCCTTTCCAGTTCTGCCTGGTAGGCTATAGGGGTATAATCTATATTTTCAAAACGTTTTTTATCAGCATAATTACCTGGGTTAACGCGCACTTTTTCTACAATTCTGGCGGCAGTTTCTGCTGCGTTGGGTGTAAAATGGATGTCGGCAACCAGGGGAACAGTATAACCACGGTAACGCAGTTCTTTTTTAATATTGGCCAGATTTTCGGCCTCTTTCATACTTGGGGCAGTAATACGAATGTACTCACAGCCCGAGTGGACCATGCGGATGCTTTGTTCTACAGTGCCCAGGGTATCCATGGTGTCTGTGGTGGTCATGGACTGGATGCGAATGGGGTTGTGCCCACCCATAGGGACATCTCCGATTTGCACTTCCCTGGTTAAAAACCTAGAATACCGGGATAAATTTGTACAATACCCACCTTCAAGCTCCTTTTGACTAACGACTTCTTCCATGACCTTTGTAAATGAACTGCAAAGATAAAGATTATATTAATCTATCCTTTATCACCAGTGTATTTGCTGCGATGTCGTGCCAGCATTGTTGCTTTTTATTGAGAAAACTATACAAGTAACCAAAAAACAAAGGAATAACAGAAAGGATTTTGCAGGCATTTCTAAGAAAGGAACGGCCAATACTTAAGCGGTTGCCCATCATATCAGTAACCCTGATGTTCAACAGTCTTTTGCCTATGGTGCCTTGTTTTTTGCCCGCTTCGGCAATACTCCCATAAATAAAACGCGCAACCAGGATCAATGGCATATAAGTCACAAACAATAGAATGCGTGTATTTTTATCAGAAACAACCAAAAAACAAAGCAGCAAAACAAAAATATAAGCCAGAAAAATTAAAAAGAAATCAATAGCCGCAGCCAGCAAACGCTGATCAAAAGAAGCAAAATACTGGGGTGCGGTTTGCTGAAAGGAAAAACCAAGAAGCTCACGCAATTCCGGGAATTCGTGAGCTTCTTTATAATCGTCCATTCCGGGTTTCCTGATAAAGGTACCCGGCCGGACTTTAAGATCTGAAAGCTGCTCCAGGGAAAATGGCCCCTGGGGTTTACCATTAATAACTACTGTATAGGAAACTTGCTCCAATTTTTTTAACCTTAGTACCTTTTGACTTCAAAGTTACTCAAACCACCGTCCAATGTGATAAAAATCTTTTTGGCAGCTGCTTTATAATTTGGGGTCTCATAGGTTCCGTTATCCATTTTGGTAAAACCTGTAAAATCTTTGGCCGAAAGTCCGGTTTGGGTTTTAATTCTGCAACCTGAGTTTTGGGGTACACTGATGTTGATGTCTGCGACACCGGTTTTAACCACTACATCAGTAATGGGTAAAAGATCACCGATTTTTACTTCCATTGCCGCAGCCCCACCTTCAAAATGAAAGGTCCTTATTTTATAATCAGAAAGGTCAAATTTCACCTCTCCTGCGCCCATATTCATATTGACATTCCAAACCGGTTTTTTATTCAGTTTAAAAGCAACATCATTTCCGCCTTCATTAATAGACCATTTGCGCTTTTTTTCCTGCATTTTAAAAGTCAGAACTTGCGTACTGTCTGTGGTCTCCTTTCTAAGAGAATAGTCCCCTGATCTTTTTCTGACCCCAACAGCGATCAGGCTATCGGTTTCCCCTTCCAGTTTAAAGGAAGTTCCTCCTCCCGATACATTGAGGGTAACGTTTTTACTGCTGTCGGCACTAAAAGGCTCACTGAAACTCAAACGCTTCACATCCTTGACATCATTATCATCGTCATTGATTTCCAGATCGCCTTTAAAACTATCGGCAAACCAGTTCCTGTCACTTGGCGGTCGCTGGCCTTTGTAAAAAAGGAAGCCCAGCAGAAACACCAGTACAGCAATTGAAATCACATTACCTGCCTGCGATTTTTGACGGTTAAACAAAATATTTACTCCGGCAATAATCAGGAACACCGGCCAGAAACGCCATACGCTTCTCCAATAAAAATCTATTACATTAAAGTTTTCCAGCAGGAGTACGCCGCCTATGAACAGCAGTACAATACCCCACATGATTCTATCTAGTTTCATCTTTTTAAGTTTAATTTAAACAAAAATCCATTGTCCACCTGTTACAACTGTGTTGTACCCGGCGTGTTTTCATTGTTCCCTGAATCCGGGGTTACTTCAGCCTTAGGTGGTTCCGGAGCAGCAGGTTTTTGCGCTTGCTGACTTTTCCATTCTTCCCAGGCATTTCTCCTTTTGGATTTAATAATGAAACTGACCCCGATGGCAATGAACACCAGCGGCCACAATTTACCTAATCTGAACCAGTAAGGAATGATATGAAATTCATTCATCAGAAAATAAATACCAATAACCAGCAGAAACAACCCTCCTACGGTACGTCCTGTATCACTGTTTTTACTGCTGACTTTATAATCAGGATTTTGTTGTGCTTTAAATTTCCCTTCGTCAAAACTGGCTGAACTCCAGTTTGGGGCTGTGTTCGCCGCAGACGCAGGGTCCGGGGCCGAAGTACTTGTCCCTCCAAAAGGGTTTGCCGTATTTTGATCTTTAAAAAAGTCGTTAAACTTCGAGAAGCGCGCTGCAGGATCATTATTTGCAGGAACCACAATCCACATAATCAAATACACCAGTATGCCTGTACCTACCAGGAAAATGGTCGACAATACAAAGAGTAACCTTATAATCGTCACATCAACCTCCATATACTCTGCAACACCGGACGAAACACCAGCAATCACTTTATCATGCTCGTTTCTAAATAATCTCTTGTCCATAACTAAATCTCCTTTTCTATTTAAAATTTTGCGGTTTCAAAACCATCTCCTCAACATTCACACCAACACTTAAATTTAACGCGGTGTATAAAGCTTCTGCAACATCTTCCGGTTGTACAAACTGGTCTTTGGGGATATCTGTTCCGGCCCAAGAAGCAGTTAATGTAGAACCTGGTAAAATTGCGGTAACCTTAACATGATAAGGGGCTAATTCCTGCCGCAATACATTATTAAGACTAAGCAAGGCCCATTTAGTTACACAGTAACTACCAGCATTTTGCACAGTTTCTTTACTGGCTACAGAGCAAATGTTAAAAATATGCCCTGATTGCTGTTTGCGCATGATTTTCCCAAAATGTTTAGACAAATAATAAGCTGCTTTCAGGTTGAGGTTCAGCTGTTTTTCGAGATTTTCGTCTTCTTCGTCGAGCAAAGAAGCGGGTAAAAATGTACCGGCATTGTTCACCAGAACATCAACGGTCTTAAAAATTTTAGTGGCAGCCTCACAAAAATGGAGTACTTGTTCTTTAATGCTGCAGTCTGCCACTAAAGCAACGACTTGTATATTTTTTTTTTCGAGTTCTTTTGCAAAAGGCTGAAGTTCCTCTTCATTTCTGGAGCAAATGGCTAAGTTATAACCAGAATCAGCCAGTTTAAGCGCAATGGCACGCCCAATGCCTTTAGTTGCGCCTGTTACAATTGCATTCATGTTTAAACATCTTTTTAGCAATTGCAATTATATATAAAAATTTGGGCTTAGTGGTTAAAAGAACTTGTTTAGCTCAACTATTTTATTTTTTGATTTTCTCCAGACTTGTACTCAGGCTTTTAATTTCTTCATCCTTTTGGTCCAGCCGCAGGTTCAGGCTTTCCAGTTTTTTATTCTGGTCAATGAGGTGCAAAGTTAATTCTTCAATTTTTTGGAGCAATTTGGCGTTCATTTCACCCAAGTCTACGCCGTTGTTTTTCACTTCTGCTGCTGATGGGATGCCGGGTAAGTGACCTTTTTCCTGAATGTGTTTTTCGGTTTCGTTTAAACTTGGAAGGCCGTATTCTTTTGCAAATACATAATCCGGCCAGTTCGCAGTTTCTACTTTCACTTCTTTGGCCCGGATGTTTCCGTTCACAGCTAGCTTTTCCTGTGGATTGTTGATGCCGATGCCAACGTTTCCAGAAGCCTGAATGGCCAGCCTGGCAACCCCTCCAACATAGGCTTTTAAATAATCATCACCACCTTCAATAACCGCAGCAGATGTTGCCCCCTGAAAAGCAATGGCTGGTATGTTATTTGATTTTTTTAGCGTGAGTGTATTGCCCGATCCATTTATAATTGCAGGGCCGTTTACATCTAAAGTAGCCTGAGGTGAGGTGGTGCCGATGCCAATATTACCCGCTCCGTTTATAACAAATTGGGGGACACCGCCAGTAAAAAATTTTAACCCTCCATATCCTGCCAGATAGCCCATTGGTGATGAAGATGTCTGCTCTTCATACCAGCTTAAACCATAATGGGGTATTAAATTATTCCGATAATTAAATTTATAATTAGGGTCTGTTGTTGTCGCACCAAGCCCAATTGCAGCCTGATTTATTGTGGCATCAATTTGTGCCTGAGCTTTCCAGGTAACCAGTAATAGTAGTAGGAATATAAACTTTTTCATTTTATTTCTTTTTTAAGTGGTTGATTTCTTTTTGTTGTTGCTGAACGGTTTTGTTCAGATCGATGATATACAAAGTCAGTTCTTCAATTTTCTGAAGTAGTTTTGCATTCATTGCTCCCAGGTCTACACCGTTGTTTTTCACTTCTGCTGCTGATGGGATGCCGGGTAAGTGACCTTTTTCCTGAATGTGTTTTTCGGTTTCGTTTAAACTTGGAAGGTCGTATTCCTTTGCAAACACGTAATCCGGCCAGTTCGCGGTTTCTACTTTGATTTCATGTGCGCGGACTTTTCCATTGACCGCAAGTTTATAGCCTTTGGTATCGGGCGTGCCCAATCCAAGGTTACCTGCAAAATAACTTGCCCCAGTTCCATTAAAGTAAGCGGTTCCGGTTCTGGACAAACCATTGGAATTGACATAAGCATCAGGCATTGTTTTATATGTACGTATGGTCCCGTTATATTCCTGATAGGGTAATGGATTTGCAACACCATCGTAAACGACACAAGAGGTCGTATATTTTGAATTATAATAATAGGATGTTCCCCCACCCCTTAACCAGATCACCATTCCGTAGCCGGGGTTACTTAACGTTTGATCTGCCCATCCAGCTATAAAATCTACATTTTGAGTACCCAGGTGTTTATAGTTCTGAACAATATCAGCATTGATAAAATCCGAAGCATTTCCATACCTGTTTAAATGAAATTCAAATCTTGCAAGTAAACTTCCCCTCCAGTCACTGTTCGTATGAACTAAAGACCGTCCAATCTCCAGAACAGAAGTAGCATTATTATCCCAGCCACCATCTGTCCAAACGGTAGGGTAAAATTTATCAAAATCACCTCCGATTGTAATGGTCCCGCTATTTTGCGCCTTTACTTTCCAGGTAACCAGTAACAGTAGTAGGAGTATAAACTTTTTCATTTTACTTCTTTTTTAAGTGGTTGATTTCTTTTTGTTGCTGCTGAACGGTTTTATTCAGCTCAATGATATACAGGGTCAGCTCTTCGATTTTCTGAAGCAGTTTTGAATGGACCACCCCCAGGTTAACTCCATTCTTTTTCACCTCTGCATCCGAAGGGACATCGGGCAGGTGTTTGTTTTTCTCAATAAAAGATTCTACTTCCGGAAGTGGCAAAAGCGGATAGCCTTTTTCAAATACAAAATCACTCCATCCGGCCTCTACTTTAACTTCTTTGGCCCTGATTTTTCCATTCACGGCCAGTTCATAGTTCCCTGGGTTAGGTGTTTGGATGCCTACCTTACCTGCAAAATAAGCATTACCGGAACCGGCCCCCGGAATGCCCAGCAGGCTTTCCACGGAAGGCTCATTTCCATTGACCACATCGACCCGGGGCGCATAGAAATATTGGCGGTCGTTGACGTTTGGATCGTAATAAAGGTAGGTCCTGTGGTAAGTAGAGGTGGTGCCTACAAAAAATTTAAAGTCCGTACAATTCAAAACTTTAATTCCAGTCACCCCATCATAAATTCCTCCCATATGAACTTGGGTATCATCTCCACTACCATGGATATAGCCCACCAGCAAATACCATTTGTTCAGTTCCGGAAGTTTTCCATTCCAAAAATATGGATTAGCATGGGGGCTATTATCCAGATCAGCAACATAGTCACAACCGAAGTAGGAGACTCCATTTGTTGAATTCGTTTTTTTCATCCATACCGTAAAACGGTACATTTTGGTGTGATCAATGGCAATAGGATTTGTGTTCCAACCCCCATCTTCGTTTGCAAGTCCATCAGGTTGCGATTTCCATAAAATAACCCTTTTGCCATTAGGCCCTTCTCCCCATTCTCTTATGTTTTCTATTTCAGTCCCGTTACGGCCAAATACACCTGTTGAACCTTGCCCAATGGTCCAGCCATCCATATTCAGCAGGTTCTGGGCATGACTGTAGTTTAAGCCCAATAGGGTCATACCTATAACCAAAGCTATTTTTCTTTTCAAAAGCAATTTCATTTTATTTCTGTTTTTCCAGTTTGAATACACGGTTTGTCAAGGCTTCATTCTTTTTCTCCATATCAATCAGGTGAAGTGTTAATTCTTCAATTTTTTGAAGCAGTTTAGCATTCATTTCACCAAGGTCCACGCCATTATTTTTCACTTCCGAAGCTGAAGGAATTCCTGGTAAATGACCATTATCCTGAATGTGTTTTTCGGTTTCTTTTAGAGAAGGAAGTACGTAGTCTTTTGCAAAGACATAGTCCGGCCAATTGGCAGTTTCTACTTTGATTTCCTGGGCCCGCACTTTTCCGTTGACGGCAAGTTTATAACCTTTAACATCGGAGGTACCAAGTGCGATGTTGCCGTTAAGAAAAAGGTTTTCCCCATTGATATTTCTTGCTTTAAAATCTACATCAATCCTATTTAGGTTATTGTTATGATAAATTTCATTCCATCCATTCCACACATCAAAATCTCCGTTTCTTGTTCTAAAAGACATATGCGGCTCGGTGCCATAAGCTGTACTGATTTGGCAATCATAATTATTGTCAAACCCACCGAAACTCATAAATGCACCATTCCAGGGAGCCCCCGTTATGGCATAGGCAAAAGTATAGCCATTCGTAAATGTATCATGGCTTCCAGCAACGGAAAGATTCCTGACCTTTTTTGATAAATAATCCAATGGATTAATGTTCTGTGCATACAACTGATTTCCAAACGGGATTAAACACATCAGTGCACAAACAATTTTGATTTTCATTTTCTTATCGGTTTTGGTGGTGATTTTTTTCCAGTTCTTTTAATCTGTTTTCTATTGCGTTGATCTTATTGTCCTTCTCGATCAGGTACAAAGTCAGCTCTTCAATTTTTTGAAGCAGTTTAGCATTCATTTCACCAAGGTCTACTCCCTTGCTCTTCACTTCAGCAGCTGAAGGAATTCCTGGTAAATGACCATTATCCTGAATGTGTTTTTCGGTTTCTTTTAGAGAAGGAAGTGCATAATCCTTTGTAAAAACATAGTCCGGCCAGTTAGCAGCTTCTACTTTGATTTCCTGAGCACGGACTTTTCCATTGACCGCAAGTTTATAGCCTTTGGTATCTGAAGTACCGATACCAACATTACCCTTCGAATCGTACCTTACCATTAAACCATCATAAGCACTGGCAGCTTCTCCATGCAAAAAGAAAAGCTCAGAAAGACCTATCCAACCTGGATAACCACTATTGGGTTCAAAACCTTCAAAAAAAGTAAAGCGAAGTTTAGTGATCTCACCACTTACTGGAGCACTAAAGGTATCTTTTGTATTTCCTGTTACATCCGCTACCGTTCTCCAATTGTTGAATCCAACATAGACGTCATAAGCTTCTATTTTAAATCTTTTAGGAGCCAGGGCCCGGGAAGTAAATCCAACCAAGCCACCTACCTGGGTGTGAGTTGCCGGCAGGCCGCTAATTTCAATAACCACCTGTTTGCCGGTATCTCCATTAAAACCGGTCTGATATTGCTGAAAAAAAGATCCGTCAAATAGACCGGGCAAATCAAAAGCAGTAAATCCGGACTGGGTAACTGTATATCTGCTTGTTGCATTAAACAACATATTTTTTTCCAGCGCCACATAACTCTGATTGCTAGATGGCGTAAAACTTTGCCCGAAAGTCATTTGATTGACCAGTAGAAGAAATAATCCTGTTAACAGTATAGAATGCTTTTTCATATGTCATAAATTTTATGACACGAATGTAAAACCCTTCAGTGCGACCACACTGCACTGGGGAAATTGTGGAAAACTAATTTTTCCTCCGAAAGGCAGATAACTCCCGAATCTGCTTTTCTTGTTTCTTCAGTCTTTTATTCTGTTCTATCAAATGAAGAGTTAGCTCTTCAATTTTTTGCAATAAAGTTGTTTGAAATTCACTCAAAGCCACACCTTCTTTTTGCATCTCATTCGCCGAGTTTACGCCAGGTAAATGTTTATGCTCCTTTACAAAGGCCTCCACCTCTGACAATGATTTTAATTTATAATTTTCCTCAAAAACAAAATCGGCTCCACTGGTATTCACCACAATTTCATTCGCTCTGATTTTGCCATTGATATCAAGTTTATAACCGGAATTTGTTTGTACCGTTTTACCTACAAGAATATTCCCGTTTTCAAGAGTTCTGATGCTGGTGTTACTAAAAGGTGATAAATCACTGCAAATAATCCACCATTGAGTACCTAAGGATTTATAGGCATTGAATTCTTCTTCACTTAATACAACTGAACTGTAACGGCTAAAATCTGACCCGTCAAAGCTTTGGGAAAAATAATTCCCTTTTACAGCAGCCTGCGCATGCCAACCAGAATTGATCTGGTTATTTGCATTGTATTCCAGGCTATTTATTCCATCCCATGGAATGACATAAATAGAAAAACTCTTTCCCGGATTTTTAGCCGCAACGATGCCATATCCAGTGGCTCGGGCATTCAATTGCTGCTTTTCAGAAAGTGTCTGACCAAAAGATAAAGCACTTAACATGATCAAAAAAATGGTTACAATCTGTTCTTTCATTTTGTTATGGTTTGGAATTTAATTTAGCATTGTCGAGTTTTATTTTTAATACCTGAACATCATTTCTGATCAATTCTATTTGTTCCTGTTGCTTGATAATTTGTTTATCCTTTTCTATCAGATGTAAAGTCAGTTCCTCAATTTTTTGAAGTAGTCTAGCATTCATTTCGCCTAAATCCACTCCATTATCTTTCACATCCACAGCCGATGGAATCCCTGGCAAATGACCCTTTTCCTGAATGTGTTTTTCGGTTTCTTTTAAAGAAGGTAATTGATAATCTTTCGCAAAAACATAATCCGGCCAGTTGGCGGTTTCAACTTTGATTTCCTGGGCCCGAACTTTTCCGTTGACCGCAAGTTTATAACCTTTGGGATCTGCGGTTCCAATACCAATGTTCCCTTCATTCGTTGCTTTTAAGGCTAATTTGGCCCCCTCAGTGGTATAATTTGGCCCAACATAGAGACTCCAGTCATTAGTCATGGAAAGAAACTTGTTTACAGTTAAATCGTTGCCGGTATTGTTTAATGGTGCCCAGCCTGAATTGTAATTGATGGACCGGACTTTAACGTGGACCACCAGGTCCTCTTTTACACCATAAGTATTTACGGCCCGGATCCTGAACCTTGGAATTCCATACTCGGTATTACAGTCTACTGTAAAATTGAATCCAACACCTACATAATCATTGTTATTCGTCTTTCCCACTTCTCTCCAAAGCGCCGGATTGGCATGTGATATACTCGCCAAGTGAGTAGCTGAGGCTGCCATATTACCTCTGACATAAGAAATGGAAACTTCGTAATTCCCCGATGTCCCTGCATCGATGGGATATACCCGAAGAAATTCAATGTAATCACCAACCTGATAGTTTGCAGGAAAAACAACCTGTGTTTCATAAATGTCATCGGGAACTGTTTTTAAGTTAAAACTACCCAAACATTTTTCCGGAAGTGTTATGGCCTGGCTTGATTTTGTTGCAACACTCAGCAGAGCTACGATGAGGGTTAAGGTCAATATCTTTTTCATGTTTTTAATTCTGGTTTCTCAAAACATGGACAAGATAAAAGCCTTCAGTGCGACCACACTGCACTGGAGAAATTGTGGAAAACTAATTTGTTTTCGTAAGGTAATTAATAATAAAATAAGCCCGATCACAAGAGTAGTGATCGGGCTTATTTATTTCTAAGTGATGCATCAGATTTTTAAATTATAAAATCTTAAAACAGAGATCAAACTTACAATCAGTCGAATTATCTATTTAATTTTAAAATTTATGCACTAAATAATCTGTATCCATGATTATAGAGGTCAACACATCTTTATCAAAATGATAATTATGATTAATTCCTTCTAAGGCAGATATCACTTTTATATTATTTATCTTTTTAAGTCTGACTGGTTTGGTAAAAAGTTTTCTTAAAAATTCCTCTTTATTTTGACCAACCTTAGTATTCTTTAGTAAAGAAATAATTATAAACATTACATATCAATAGAATCAAACCCATAATGATAAGATATAGCCAATACTTTTTAGAAGAGCTCCATCCATCGTTATTTGAAAATCTAGTCATTATACCCAGAAAAAGAAGGTATATAGGCCCAAGCCAGCTAAGCAAGTTTTGAAAATTCATAAGAAATACACCAGTTATCAGCTAAATACAAATTTTAGAAAGTACACCAAGCTAATTATTCCAAAACAAATAATCAATAACCAGTCTCTGGAATTTACTCTTCCTCTAATAAAAAATTCATAAATTATTTTTTCATAGTATGACGTTATTTGATTTAATATTTTAATAGCCTTTTCCCGCTGATCAATCTGATGTTGTAGCTTACTCTCCCTGTCATCATTCTTTTTCTTCATTTCAATCAAATACAAAGTCAGCTCCTCAATTTTCTTCAGCAGCTTCGCATTCATCTCTCCCAAATCGACCCCAATGTTTTTCACTCCCTGGGCAGATGGAATACCCAGCAAATGCCCTTTTTCCCGGATGTATTTTTCGGTTTCTTTTAAAGATGGAAGGACATAGTCTTTCGTAAAGACATAGTCCGGCCAGTTCGCGGTTTCGACTTTGATTTCACGGGCACGAATGTTTCCGTTGACAGATAATTTCTCTTTGGACACCGCTGTCCCAATCCCTACATTACCGTCTCGACCTACTGAAAACACCTGATTGCCAGGCGTATTTCCAACGGAAAATAATTTATCAACATCGAATTCTGTAACAGAATAATCTGATGGGACACTCCCAAAAGACCAGTTAATTAACTGCCAGTCTACATTTCCAAGAGCATTTAGAACGTAAGCATTGAATGTCTGCCCGTCATTATTGCGTGGATCAACTGCAATGGGGACCGAAGTGATAAAAGATTTTGAATAGGTATTCATATTGGGTAGTACCGGAAAGAATATCTTAGCCGACTGCTCAGTTCTGAAACTTATTGATTATTTTAAAAAATATGAGTCTATAGTCAAACGATTTATAAATTTTGTATATTTAACTTAAAACCAACACTTTAACGTTATGAAAAAGCAAAATTTTTCTACCTGGGTAAGCACCCTGGTTGTGGCCGTGTTCTTATTGTTAACCATCGGCTTTCAAGGTGATAAGTCAAAAAAATATTTAAAGACAATACAAGAAAAAACGAAACCTCAAACTTCTGTTAGCTCCAATTCATCAAAGATGAAAAGTGATGAGGCTACCGAAGGATTGCAAATAGACCCGGCATCTGTCGAAGCAGCAGCCGGATGTGCGTTGCCGGCAAGTTGGCATGAATGCAGTTGGAAGGGCGCGACCCAAACTACTTATAATGTACGTCCTAATGGAATGTGGGAGTTTAAGGTTTTGTACTGCTGTGGACTTGGACAATGTAATAAAACTGGTGGTCCGGTACCAACCTCGCAAGGTTATTTAAAACACGAAGAACTGTCCTTCAGTTCCTCATTGAATTGTTTGGTACTGACAAATCGACAAACCTTTTAGCTCCCAAGTTCAACATTGAAAAAGGAAACGAACAGGTGAGGCCCACGCTCATTTGCATTGGCCTCACCTGTTCGTTTCCTTTAAAAATTACCAATTTTTTTAAAATTTATCGGCTTATATAAACAGTATCTAATTTATCCTTCACCTGATTCAATTGTATCGAAAACGTCTTTATCAAACATTTCTTCAATATTCCGTCTATTTTCTTTTCATTTCTCCATTTATCTAAGGAATCAGAGTTAAAAACGTATAAATAAGTCTTCTTACTATCTGGTAAGCTTTTGAAACCACTATAAGGTAAAGATATAGCCTTTGTTTCACCTACTATAAACTCAGTCTTATCCAGTTGGTCAAAAAAAACAAGACTGTCTGTAATTATTTGGTCAGGTTGTTTTACCACAGTCAACGGCGATTGTGTTCCATTAGCTACTACTAAAATTCCTGTTTTCTTATTTGTATAACACCCCCAAATCAAAAGTGTAACGAGGATGATTGGCAAATGGCTTTTCATATTATTTTTCAATCTATTTTTGAGAAAAACAATTATTAAAAACCACTTTTACTCTATCATACTCATTTGGTTTTGCATTTAACCTCAAACTATCCAATAATTTGTGGTTATCAACTTTTTCACCTAAGGTTCTTCTCTTGTTCTCAATAGCAAGTTCCTTCATTTGCAGCAGATCATGATCATTAATTCCTACAAAAACATTTACACAGCTTTCCCGTTGGTATTGGAACTGAATATTTTTTCTTTTTCCATTAACATTTATAGAAAGTACATATTGTTTGCCCAATTTAACGTTCACTTTTTTTAGTAACTCACTATTGTCTATTTTTTTATTCTTAACGACTGTATCCAAAAGGAGGGTGTCATTGAGCAAAGCTTTAAAATAAACCTGTTCTGAGTAAAATGCCTGTGAAGGATTAAAAAACAGGGACAAACTTAATTCCTTTTGCTTTCCCTTACAGCAGGCAAGAATCATAATGGTAATAAGAAGAAGTATTTTAACAAAAATAAATGTTTTCATAACTTAATAGCCTCTTTATATTCGAAAATGCTTTAATATAATGTACTATTTGTTTAGGACAACCCTTGGTTAAAAATAAGGTGCATTATGACACCTTTTGATAGCTGTTGAAAAATACACTTAGGACCTGGTTATAGGATACATACATAAGAACAATACCTATCATTAAGAACCCTAATGAAGCGCAATACAGTGTAACATTACTTCCCAGCGAAAACACATGGCTTTTGGGTGTTTTTCTTACATCTATAAAAATCCAAATACCAAATAGTATACAAGCTATGCCTCCAAAAAACTTTATCAAAAAATCACTATCCATAATTTATTTTTTGTTGTATCACAGGAAGAATTAGCTTATTGTAAATTATAGAAAACCTCCGCATGGTTATGGACATGCGGAGGTTACAAAACACCTTGTATGTATAAAGCCTTATTACTTTATAACCAACAAAAATAGTGTTCAAAACTTATCTCAAATCAATTTTCATGTTTGATCATTTCTTTTATAGGATTAAGTATTAAACTGGTGAATTTTCTTTTTTGATCTTTGCTTTCAGATGAGTCAAAATCTCTATTGATATCCTTCCAATGACCTAACTGATCACCTTTATTAATTCTAACAAATCCTAGCGTTGTTGCCTCAGAATTGACAGGCCTTATCCATGTGTAAACAATCTCCTTTGTTTCTGGGTAATAAAAATATACCCTATACCAATAATCATTAGCTTTATAACGACCATCCAATAGATTGAATTTCTCTGGTGGCACATACTTTGGATTTGTTTCCTTGAATTGTCTAATAACTTTTATCAGTTCATTTTCATTGGAATCAATACCATAAGTTTCTGCATTTGGAAAAGTTCCCGGTGAGAACAAACCAGCTACCTTATAAAGGCCCACTCCACTTAAAATTATAAATAATCCAATTATTATCTTTTTTAACATATCTTATCTTGAAAACTATTTAGAGGGATTATTCAGCATATACAAAAGTACCAATCAGATAAATATGACAACAATAATAAATATCATTCTGAACAAAAAGGACTTTAAACACCAATGCCTGGGAAAGTAGCCGGGCAGTGGTGTTTTTAATTGATTTTCTTTTAGTTGTTCAAAAGATAGTGTCTTTAAAGCAGTTGAGTAGGAATAAGCAAGGCCAGCATAAGTGCCGACCTCGTATCTCTATTTCCAATAAATGCTTTTATTTCATCCTAAAAGTAATTACAAATAACACTATGGAACCCACAAAATACGTTACTACGAACAGTGTGCTTAACAATTTTTGCTTTTTTGTTTCATCCTTAAACTCATCTATAATTTTATCATGGTGCCCTAATCTTTTCATATAGTAGTAGAATAACCCATACAGAGGTAAAAATATTAAAGCTGGCCAAAGACGTCCGACTCCCGATTCTACAACTAATAGTTTTACTTTTACCCCTCCTATTATAAAAAGAAAGATATCTATAAGTGTAATAATATTAAAATAAAAAAATACACTAATCACAGTGAAGGTTGAAAAAAAAGGAACGACATCCCCGGTAGAAAAGTACTTATACATTCTGTAGTAATAATATCTAATTAGTTTCATTTAGGTTTTCTAGTTATAGTTTCATTATATATAACATCAATTGGATTATATCCAGCTGCATCGGCCACTCCATATAGTATTCCAAATGCCATTGTATATGGATTCGATTTAACAAAAAGCATTGCTACTGAAACTCCGATTTTAGTGTAGTCCGCAGCCGTTGCATTATCCCCCTTTTTTCTCAAATTGTTAAAATCATTTATGACAGCTCCAACACCTAAAATTTTACCAAATACGCCTAATGTTTTGCCTGTGTTTTTTGCCAAAGTTTGGGAAACAGCTGGGTCATTCTTCACAGCTGTGGTAATAGCTTCAGCAACTCCCACTACAATTGCACCAACATCCAAAGCATCTTTATTCTCTTGCGAGAGTGTTGGAATTTCATCTTCTGGTCTAATTTCTACAGTATTCAAAGTGTAAGATACATCAGAAGAATTATCTCCTAAATATACATTCCCTACTGCTCCATCCTTTCCAATTTTCGCATTTCCCACAATTGAACCAGGAGCACGATAATCATCGTATCCTGCAGTCTTAGCGTCCTCTTTCGTTTTAATATTTTTATCCCAGGTCCAAACATTTCCTTTTTTCCCCCAATCAACTCCTTCCATCCCATCCGGATCAATAAACCTAATTGGATTGTTATTTCCATAAACATAAGGACTAAAACGTCTCATCTTCTCCGCCAACGGATCCACCACATTCCACCTACCTATCTCCGGATCATAAAACCTTGCTCCATAATCCAACTGCTTCAGCTCTTCTTGCAACTCCTTGCCGTTATAAAGGTATTTGTTTGTTCCCGGTTTAACAACAGCTTGTTTGCCGAAAGCATAATAATCATCCCGTTGCAAAACCTCCAGTAACTGTGTTGCGGGGTTTTTATAAAAACTTGCCCTCACATTGCCCAAATGATCAGTCAGGTTATACTCGTAACTAAACACACCAGCATTGTTCCTCGCTATCCCTTCTTCCGTCTGGATAAAGTCCAGGGTTCCATCTGTTTTGTACTGGATGCCATCGACATAACTTGTAGTCCCAGTGGAAACACTGACTTTTTTCAGTTTTCTGCCAGCAGCATCGTAGGTATAAGTAATGTCCTGGTTTCCGGTAACCCGCACCGGAAGGTTCAGGTAATTGTAATCAATGTTCACCCCTCTTGGCCCGTCGCTGGTTAAATTACCGTTTGCATCGTGTACATAGGTTCCATTGGTAAAACCACTGATGGCTGTTAAACGGTTACCGGTATACCCCGTATAATTATTGGTTCCAAAACCTGCACGGGTTAAGCTACTGATGTTACCCATTACATCATAGACAATCGTTTCACCAAGGTTTTTACCTGCGGCTGTGGTAGCAGCCATGGTTAACCGGTTTAGATTATCGTAGCTGTAATTAAAAGTATTTGCTCCATTATTGTCATATACCTGACTGGAAATGTTTCCATTGTATTGTTTAAAAGCTGGGTCCAAATGATCATTGTATTTCAGCTCAACATTAAAAATCCCTCCATTGCTGTTTTTCATCCAACCCCTTTCGTTATAAGCATAACTGGTGTTTTGAAGGAAATTTTCACCGTCGGTACTGTGCAGTGATTTTTTAATCAACTGTCCAATTTCATTGTAATCCATTTTATCCAACACCAGTTCCTGTGCCCCATTAATGGATTTAAAAGTGGCCAGTTTACGGCCCATATGGTCATACTCATTACGTGTGGCAATAGTCGTAGTTACACCACTGGCCACATTGGTCCGGTTACTGGCAATCAGTTCGCCTGCAAAGTTGTAGGTATTGTCAACTACATCTGTACCGCCCAAATGGTTCTGACTTTTAACCTGTACTACACGTCCTTCTTTGTCATAATAATTGACCGATAACAGTGCAGTGCCTGTACCCAGCACCGTTATTTTGCTTGCCGTTGGTAAAGATTTCACCCGTTCTTCAGGAGCCTGGTCTCCTGCCGGAGCTCCAAATGTATTGCCAGGAAAACTGTAATCATCATAGTAATTGATGCTGTGGTAATACGCTATGGTCTGGGGAAAAGCCTGATTGGTATAATCTGCTCCCCGATCGCGGGTTTCCCAAAGTAAGGTCTGCCCATCAACGGTTCCCTGTAAAGCGGCACGGCCCGCCCCATCGTTATATAATCCGGTAATGACCGCTCTGCCAAAAGCATCGTATTTGGAGAACAACCACTGGTTACTGGACCTCTGTTTGGCGTCCTGGCTCAACACCAACTGGTCCAATTTATTGTACACCATAAACTCCCAACCCTTACCAGGGATTTTCTTTTCAATTACCCGTTTGCGCCCATCGTAATGGTAGCCGTACATAAACTGGTCAAATAGTGGGTCTGCTTCTGTAAAGCTGCTGACCACTCCTGTACTTTTATCGGTTCCTTCATTAACTGCCGGAGGTAACACATAACGTAAGTTCCCCAGGTCATCATACACATAATACGTCGAAAGGCTTACCGTTTCTGTTTTCCATTGACGTCTCAACACCACCTGCCCTTCCAGGTCTTTGAATTCCTCTGCGGTTCCCACTTTACCCGAAACCCAGTTTTCGTCTTTACCGATGCTTTTGTGCAGGGTGCCTGGTTGGTAAACACCTGCACTGGCACCACTTCCGTTTATGGTCCATAGCTTCACTTCGTTTGCAATATTGGTCCCGTAATCACTCACTATCGTACGACCCAAATCGTTTCCCCTGCTGGAGGCAGGTTGCCAGGCCGAACCCGGTGCACCTTGTTCCAGTACCCGGTTTAAAGGGGAGGCTTCAAAAATGGTTTTGCTATATGGTGTTGCGGTTTTAACCACATTCGCGTCCCAGCCGGATGCCGCACTGTAATAATCAATTTGTTTGCTTAAGGCATCGGTTTTAAAGCTGCCATCGCCGGCAGGTGCTCCATAAGGAAGGTATTTTATGGCTTCCCTTCCGAAGGCATCATAAACCACCGGTTGCACCACATCTTTAAAAGTCGGACTGCCTTGGACAGTTACAGATTGCAGCCCCCTGCCTAATCCGTCAAAGTATTGGATGCTCTGGTTCACCTCACAGGTACTCCTTTGCACGTTCAGGTTCCCTTCATTTACACCTGAGGTTTTAAAAACCCGGGTGCTAATGTAATTTTGGTTGGCGCTGGGATTATTGATCTGGTTAACGCAGCTGGCAAAACTAAACCCGGTAAAAATCCGGACCGTTTTACCTGCAGGAATATAAAATCCATCGGTTAAAGTCACACTGCCCGAAGCCTGGATCACCGATTCATTGTTGTAGCTGTTTTTGGTAATGTGTTGCTGGGCATTGGCTTTAAAACAAAAACCGGATACCAGCAGTCCCGCCAGCAGACTTTTGGATCTATTTTTTAATATATATTTCATGGCAAGAACGTTTTAAGGTTTGTAGTGATAGGTTGTGTTTTTGATGATATTTCCTTCCTGGTCTTTGATGTTTTTCAGGCGTTGAAACTCATCGTATTCATAGTAAATAGTCATGCCCTTAGCATCGGTTTGGCTGGTCATACCAACCAAGGGTTTATAGGTATATATAGTTACAAATGCCTCTGGTAACTGCGTTTTGAGTGGGGCAATAAAACTCGCAATTTCTGTATAGGTTGGATTCTGACGCTGAAAATTACTAATCGCATTAGCCCCAAGGATATTCTCAATAGCTATATAACTGGCATTTTTGATTTCAACAGCAGGATATTGTCCATTATAGCTCCAGAGATAACTTGTTGGAGGTGCAGAACTTTGATGTTGCTGAATAACGTTACCATACTTGTCATAATGATCAAAAAGGATAATACGGGGATCAGAATTCGCGCCATCACTCTGGGTAATTTGATAAGGTTTAACCAAATTCTGACCATCAAAATTTTTATAATCTATAGTTTTGGTACTAACTAGATTCGAATTCGAATACTTTTCTTGTTTGAGAAGCGTATTAATGCTCCCCTTTGAGCTTAACCACTGTCTTGCTATTTCTGCTTGTCCAGATTGCGTCAAATTATGTGGGTAGAAGTTTTTAATTGTTGTTTCCTTCTGATCACTTCTTGTGGTTTTACTTATTTCTAGTAAATTGTAAGTATTCTCATATTCATTTGATGTTATTGATTCTACTGCATTATTATTATCCGAATTGTATAAGGTTTCTATCTTCGATAGTTCGGAAGACCAGGTAGGAGGTAATTCATAGCTTAATGCATAAGGAATAAAATAAGCAGGGCCTGGAACATTATACGCTGGATCGGCAGTGTTCCGGCTAACTTTAAATCCAAAAACAGTATTATCATCATATACCTTATTGAGATAAGTAAACTTAGTCTTCTTGACCAGCTTAAGATCTTCTCCTACGAATTTGAATTCTTCTTTTAATTTTAATTGTCCACGAAACGATTCCATGCTTTGCCTTGGAGGATACGGAAAGCCATTTTGATCAACATCTCTTGTAAACGTGTAATCGTATGAAGTAACCCCTGTTTGATCCGGTCGCTCAGATGTAACATATACTTTCTTATATCCGATATAAGAGCCAGATTGACTTACCTGGGATTGATTGCTATAAGAAGATAATCTTAAGAACTCGGCAGAACAATTGACTGGTATACCTCCAATATATTCACCAACTTGTTTCTGTATCAGTGTAGAATATTTGTAATCATCTTTACCAAAAATATCTCCAGACGATGCCTTTGAATCATAAGCACTGGTATACTTATATGTAGTTACTCCTGATATTGTGTTACCACCCTCATAAGTGGAGATTCTTTCTACCCTTAAACCGCCCACATAACTATTTGTAGCTGTTGAATCTATTTTTTTCCAATCCACTATATAGTGAAAATCATGATAATTTGGAGGATCCTGATTAAAAATAGCTCTGATTCTGTACTTACCGTTTGGGATATAATAGTTTTTAAATCCATAAGAAAACGTAATATTTAAATATCTGTTATCAGGAGAAATACCCTCAAGATTGGTCCATGCACCTCTTGATCCCGGTTCTACGCCCAAGGCACCCACATCCACATTAATAAACGCCCCACCTTTTGAATTACCATTATTTAAAAATGCATCTGGGGGATTATTGATCTCAAAAAAAGATTCGTACTCTTTATAAGGCGGCAAGTTCTCTTCACCTTCTCCCGCTACATATGCACTTCCCCAAGTATATTTTCGAGGAGCATTCTCTTCACTGGTATCATTATTTTTGTATTCGAATTCAGTTCTTCCACCTGTTGGATAAATGATTTGGTTTAAAATTCCAAACTGAGCATAACTAGGTTTAACTTCCCTGTTTGCTCCTGGAACCTGTATATTCGTTCCAGGAATAGTAACGGTTGGGATCAACTCGACATTTCCATAGGCGCCGTTATGGTATCCCCAGTAATCCTGTGCAAAACTATTTCGACATGGGGGAAAGTAGGCTTCATTATAAAAAAACTGATGTGCAGGAAGCTGATCCCCCTGTGCCCCAATCTCAGCCATACTGGATAAAAGCATCCATTTATTTGATTTATAAACATCATCAATTACACAACCAGGACCTGAACCTCCCCCAGAATTAAAATGATAATTGAATCGAAATGTTTTCAGAAGATCATCAGATCCTTTATATATCTTCACTTCTTTAAGTGAGTGTCCACCTACTAAATCTTCTCGTTCGAGATTATCCTTGACAAAGGAAATATATCCGTTCTTAAATACAATCCTCGAAAGAACTTTGGATTGAATTTCTGTAATCATAGGTTGATTGTCTGCTCCTTCAGGCATGTTTGGGCACATATTGCCACTAACAAACTGGTACTTTACAGACCCTTTAAATGTCCTTGTAGAAATAGTTTCTAATTCATACTGAAATAATATGTTTTCTGTCTGATTTACATCTTCTATTTTACTTATTTGCCAGCATGAAGTAATGGGAGACCCAGTTTCTCCTGAAGATATCCTTGTGGTTTCTTTATCATTAAAAAAGTAGCGGGTTCCGTCTTCAGCAGTAATTAAAAACCCTCCGTTATATTCAATTTTTATGTTAGATCTTGGTATCGTCAGAAACTTTTGTAAGTCCTGACTATAATAAAATCGACCACTTTGCCCATTAATACTATATGAAAATACATCAGGCTCAGTGTCCATCTGATTTTCTTTAACCAGAAGCATCAGATTTTTGTAATTTCCAGCATTACCATTTTCCTTTTGATCATTAATCTGTCTTAATGTCAAACCATTATAAAGTGAAAAAATACCACCGAGCCCTTCGTCTTCCAATCCGTTAACACTTCGTGTTATCATAGGAATACCACCGAGCGACCAGCCCAGACCAACCCATGAAGCAATAGATTCAACCTTATGGCCTCCTGCATGATAACTTAAGCTTAAAGGAAGTTCAAGTTCTCCGGATTTGGCGGTATACAGAGGAATCGTAATATTTGGAATTCCGGTAAAATAACTTACAGGCATCTCTCCATACTTAGTAAAAGAAGCTGCATTAGGGCTGAGTGGGACAATCCTTTTTATCTCATTCTGGGCATAAACTGATTCAAATTGAAAGAGATAAAAAAAGAAAACAATCAGAATCATTCCTTTAAAATTTAAAGGAGACTTCCGAAAGCATCTGGAAATAACTACATCGTTAAAATGATCATTTCTTTTTTTTGAAATAAGGGGGTCAATACCCTTTAAAATAAAATACTTGGACATCTGGTTTGATAAAAGATTTATTCGTTCATAATTTTGACCAAGATAAATCCCTTCAGTGCGACCACCCTGCACTCTACTTTTTTTTCAAAAAAGTTATCCACATAAAAAACAAAAATCGAAACACTATAAATCAATAGATTAAAAAACAACAAAACACAACAATGTTAACAACCTAGTTTTACCACCCTAAATCAAGAGGCCCAAATTCTTCCTAAACACTTCACTGGACCCATCAGAAAACTATTCATCTGAGGCTTAAAAAAATCAGATTTCAAAGGGTTAAACTTTATCAAATCAGAACAGATTTTTTTTCATTTTGGACTCAGTGGTTTCCAGTCATTCGCCCAACCAAATCCTTTAGTTTTTGAACATCAGATTTCATTTCATCCATTTGATGTTGTTGATCTGTCAATTGCTTTTCCTGGTGTTGAACTTGTTTGTCTTTCGCAATCAGATGCAAAGTCAATTCTTCTATTTTCTGTAGTAATTTGGCATTCAGCTCTCCCAAATCCACTCCGTTATTTTTCACTTCCATAGCCGACGGAATTCCTGGTAAATGCCCCTTTTCCTGAATGTGTTTTTCGGTTTCTTTTAAAGAAGGTAAAGCATAGTCTTTGGCAAAAACGTAGTCCGGCCAGTTGGCATTCTCGACTTTAATTTCTTTAGCCCGGATATTGCCATTAACCGCAAGCTGATAGCCTTTAGTGTCGGTAGTGCCAATTCCAACATTACCAACGGTCGATAAAGAGCCGTCTACATGCAACCTCGAAAAATAAGAATTTGCACCACCACCATAAGGAGCCGGATTTCTGGAGGAATTGGAGAAAGCACTTTCTAAATAAAGCACCTTTGAACCATCGCTTGCTAACCTGAATTGCGGACCGCCACTTCCGTAGGTATGAAACACCAATGTCGGGGAAGAACCTGCGTCGTTTTTGTTATTGTTTACAATCTCTATACTGTTGGTGGTCAAAGCCGCACCTGTCCATGAATAACCACTCACATTGTTATTTCCATAACTGAACCAGGCCTGACCAGTCGCATTAATAGATCCAGCCACATCCAGCTTATAGTTTGGATCCAAAGCACCTATGCCCACATTTCCACCAGAAGGCGCAATTAACAAAGCACCACCCCAATTCGTAAGGTCATAATTATGTACACCAATAACGGCCTTTCCCCCATAACCCGCCCCTATGACCAAGCGGTCTGAAGTGTTATCATTCGCTCCAAAGTCCGAGGCAATCCATCCTATAGAAGGACTTGCACTAAGACCTGTATTAAAAGAATTAAAGGACGACCGGCTGTTGGGAGAAAATGCGCTAGAACCTGCACGGATTCTATTGGTACGAATATTCCCCATTACATCCAGCGTTTCAGAAGGATTTGTAGTTCCTATACCAACATTTCCAGTTGCTGGTAAGGTATTTTGTGCAGCGCAATAAGTGCCTGCAATTAGAAACTGAATTAAAACGATCAAGTGCTTTTTCATTTGCCATAAATTTTATGGCACTAATGTAAAACCCTTCAGTGCGGCCAAACTGCACTGACTTATTTTCTTCAAAAAACCCAGAACAAAAAAGTCAAACCACTAATAATCAAGCTTATTATTTTTTATCTAAAATCTTTTTGATTAATTCACCTTGTTTTTTCAACTCTGTTTGTTGCTGATTATTTTCTTTTTTCAGCTCAATCATGTATAAAGTTAGTTCTTCTATTTTCTGTAGCAATTTGGCATTCATCTCCCCCAAATCCACACCATTATTTTTTACTTCCACAGCCGACGGAATTCCTGGTAAATGTCCCTTTTCCTGAATGTGTTTTTCGGTTTCTTTTAAGGATGGTAAAGCATAGTCTTTGGCAAACACATAGTCCGGCCAATTGGCGGTTTCAACTTTAACTTCCTTAGCGCGGATGTTTCCGTTAACAGAGAGCTTTTCTTTAGGGGAAGTTGTTCCAATTCCAAGATTCCCATTTTCTATGTAATGATCCCCTTTTCCTTCAATCATTAATCTACCCGACGAAGTCAAATCATTATCTAAATAAGTCGACACGGAAAAATCTGGAATAGCAGTTCCTACAGGAACTGTATTGATTTTAATCTGATTGAGCGCTTCAAGTACATCTACCTTCTCCTGGAGATAAGTAATTTTGACTTTATATTTACCATAGAATCTCACATCTAAATAAATTGGGAGCATTTTATTTGGATTTCCACCAAAGGAACTGTTTAAATCAACCGGACTTCCTATGGTAATTTTAGCATAATGACTAGTTCCATGAGACTCCGTTAATTTTACAACAGGGTTTCCAAAATTCGCACCCTGGCCATAACCGTTTTCAACAATATACTTCTCATATCCCGTAGCAAAATATTGATGGAACAGTTCAACAATAATTAACCCTCCACTTTGCCAATGAAAAGAATTATAACCCAGATTGGCAATTTCATATCGCATTGCTTGCGTATTACCAGAACCTAAAATATCAGTAACAGTACTTTTCCATCCGTTTTGGTCAGAGGACGACTGAGCATTGACATGCAACACGATCAAAAACAAAAAAAGAGAAACAAATATTTTTTTCATACATTTTACCTTAAATTATTACTCTTTCACCCTTTTCTCCAAACTACCCAATTGCACTTTCATTTTCTCATTCTCTTTCTTCAATTCAATCAAATACAGGGTCAGTTCCTCTATTTTCTGCAAAAGCTTAATTTGAAAATCTCCCACCTCCAATCCGGATGCTTTCATTTCTTTTGCCGAAGGGATTTCCGGAAGATGCTTATTGGTTTTAACATATTCTTCGACGGATTGGAGTTCAGTCAACTGATAATCAGGATGAAAAACGAAATCTGCACCAGCATTGATTTTCACCTTTAATTCTTTGGATGTAATATTACCCGCAACAGTAAACAAGGCCTCAGGATCTGCTTTTGAAGTTCCTATAGAAAGTTTTCCGTTGATGTAATTATAATCCCGGACCTGATTGTTTACTATATATTGAGGGGTTGTAATGGTAATGAGGTTCTTATCAAATGAATGTGTCAAAAGCCCCTTAACCTGAACTATAATCGGATTTCCATTATTCACCAAATGGTAAATCGGAAGGACTAAATGATTGGAGCTGTTGATTTCAAATTCTCCGAGTTTCCATTGTTCGGCAACCGGACCGAGGGCCGAGGTCACTTCAGACGAATTAGAATGAAATCCCCCTTCCTGATTCTTTCCAATATTATAACTTTTTCTGTACAACCCGGTAGAATTCTGATAATGATAGCTTGTGGTCAAAGAAACCTCTACACTTCCCCATAAAAGAGAAGTTCCAAAGTCTATATAAGCCACCTGGTTGGATACCCCATTCTCAAATACAATACTGGTTCCCGTCCACTCAAAAGAAGTTTGAGCAAAAGACCTAAGCGATGATGTAAATACAACAAGTAAAATAATAACTAATCTTTTCATGTTTTTTAATTTGATTTAAGGCAAATCTTTTCCAGTTTTTCGATCCTGCTGTTCTGCGCTTCAATAGCTTTTTCTTTTTCAATTAAATGTAATGTCAACTCTTCTATCTTCTTGAGCAACTTTGCATTCATCTCTCCCAAATCCACACCATTATTTTTCACTTCAATAGCCGATGGAATCCCTGGCAAATGTCCCTTTTTCTGAATGTGTTTTTCGGTTTCTTTTAAAGAAGGTAAAGCATAGTCTTTAGCGAAAACGTAGTCCGGCCAGTTGGCATTTTCGACTTTAATTTCTTTAGCGCGGATGTTTCCGTTAACGGCAAGTTTATAGCCTTTAGGGTCAATTGTTCCAACACCTACATTTCCCTTTCCATCAATGGAATATTCTGCCGAATACAGCCCTCTCACATCACCTGGCATTACGGTTACATAATCCATATATAGGTCAGTAATCCCGTTAACAAAATTGGTTCCCCTTATTTCTATATAGTCTGCATTTTCCGGGATTTGAATGGGTAGGGTAAACAGCTGCCACTCATTACTCTTCCTGAACATACTGGGTTTTAATAGTACCCCATAACTTACCGCCCCATTGTTACTCACCACATTAAAATTAAGAAACTCCGAGTCTGAGACATTTGAAGCAACTTTTAATCTGACCTGCACTAAATAATTACCTGCCTGAAGATGTTTATAAGGTCCAAACCAAAAAGTTCCATTAAAAGTAGAAGAAGGCCTAAACAAGGCCTGCCCCCATGTGCAGTTGGATCGGCCACTACGGTAGTGCCTGTCCAAACACTTAAACTACGTTCATCAAATCTTTGTATCGCCAAAGAATCCTGTGCAAAAAGCCCGGTAGTAAAAAGAGACAACATCAAAACGATGGACAGACCACACCGAATAAGTTTTTTTCTTTGTATAAACATTTTTAGATTATTTTAATTTGCTTTCTGAACCCAAAATTTTTTCCATCTGACTTTTGAGTAGATTGATCTGCTCTTGCTGTGCAGTATCTTTCTTTTCCTTTTCAATTAAATACAGAGTCAACTCTTCTATCTTCTTCAATAACTTCGCATTCATCTCTCCTAAATCTACTCCACTACTTTTCACCTCCTGCGCAGAAGGAATTCCAGGCAAATGACCTTTTTCCTGAATGTGTTTTTCAGTTTCTTTTAAAGATGGAAGTACATAGTCTTTGGCGAAAACATAGTCCGGCCAATTGGTATTTTCTACTTTAACTTCCTTTGCACGGATGTTTCCGTTGACCGCAAGTTTTTCCGTAGGGTTTGTAATACCAATACCAAAATTTCCTGCACTCGTTATTTCAGCAAACAGATTAAGATTATTTCCTCCACCTTGTAGAGAAACACCGGCAGAAGAAACGGTGCTATTTGTCCCATAAAAACGAAAACCTCCTAATCTGAATTCCATATAAGAACTATTATCATTAAATGGGCGATCAAAAATGCCGGAAACGGGTGTAAATTCTATATTATATCCCACCCCCCCATAATTACCACCACTATACCCAAGCTTTACGCCCCTCGGGTTTCCAGCATTATAGCCACTCCATTTAATATTCCCCGCTACATCCAGTTTTTCCGTTGGACTAAGTGTACCTATCCCAATATCTCCGGCTGTGGTCAAAGTCATTACATCATTCCAATATCCAGCAGTTAGGGTTAGATTATGATTACTTTCTGTACCTATTTTCCCGTTGTATCCATTATGACTAAATATCCCTGTTTTAACCCCTTCGCCTGAAGTCACCAGAAACTTTGCATGATTGGAACCATGCAGTTGGAGAACCTTATTCCAAGATTGGAGATTGTCAATAGTGGTTGTTCCAATACCTACATTTCCAGTATTCGGATCTTGATATACCTGTCCTTTCACGGTCAATACAGCTATTGTTAATCCTAAACAACCAATTAATATTTTCTTCATAATCTTATGATTTTATTTATTCTCCAGATGGTTTAATTTTTCCGAAAGCAATCTGATTTTCTCGTCCTGTTTTTTTAAGAGCTCACGGTTCTCCTGATTCATATTACTTTCATTAATCAAATACAAAGTCAACTCCTCAATTTTCTTCAGCAACTTTGCATTCATCTCCCCTAAATCCACACCATTATTTTTCACCTCCTGCGCAGAAGGAATCCCCGGCAAATGCCCCTTCTCCTGTATGTGTTTTTCGGTTTCTTTTAAAGATGGAAGTGCGTAGTCTTTGGCGAAAACATAGTCCGGCCAATTGGCGGTTTCTACTTTGATCTCATGAGCACGAATCTTTCCGTTTACAGAGAGTTTCTCTTTTGGAGCTGTTGTGCCAATCCCAATATTACCATCTCCATCTATACGCATACGCTCTAAATTTTTATTTGTATTAAAAGCAATAAAACCACCTTCAACATCTCCACCGCGAAAGAAATTGATAGAATTGTTTATTTTCCCATAAAAACTATGTTCAAGAGCAAAGCTTTTGTAAGCATCCCCACCTGAAGTTGTTGTTGTAAAACCTCTGACCCCCAAAAATGTACCTTCTCCTGTTCCATCTCCTTCAGAAAGTCTACCCAAAACACTTCCCAACTGGTGATTGGAAATATCATACCCTATATCAAAACGGGCTCTGGGGTTTATCGTACCAACTCCAACATTACCGCTTGGTAAAACTGTAATTTTTGGAGAATGATTGGTCAATATAGAAAACGCATGCTCGGTGTAGGTTCCAATCATCCCACCCGCTAAAGCACCATAATAACCTGAAGCGTGGTTCCATAGACCAGTTTTAACACCATCTGATGAGACTAATATTTTTGAATGCAAATCCCCATAAATTTCAAGTGTCTTTTTCCACCCTTCAATATTTTCCGGGTTAAGTGTACCAATACCAACATCGCCGGTACCAGGAAAAGTATTGGTCTGACCCATTGAAATCTGACATACAAAACATGCAAGAGAGGTTAACAAAATTTTTGACAGTTTATTTTTCATTTTTTGCTTCTATAAGTTTTAAACGTTCCATTAATTCCAAAAGCACCTTATCCCTTTTCAGATCATTCTCCTCCCGGACTTTATTGATGTCCAGCAAAGAATTCAGGTGTTTATCTTTTTCAATCAAATACAAAGTCAACTCCTCAATTTTCTTCAGCAACTTCGCATTCATCTCCCCTAAATCTACCCCACTACTTTTCACCTCTGCAGCAGAAGGAATTCCAGGCAAATGACCTTTTTCCTGTATGTGTTTTTCGGTTTCTTTTAATGATGGAAGTACATAGTTTTTGGCGAAAACATAGTCCGGCCAATTGGCGGTTTCCACTTTAATTTCTTTGGCACGGATGTTTCCGTTTACAGAGAGTTTTTCTTTAGGGGCTGTTGTTCCAATACCTACATTACCACTGGAAGTTACCCGTAATCTTTCATAATTAGCACTTTGAGTTTCTCCATTCTCTCCACCGGAAACAGTGCGAATCGAGAAATAGCCTGCATAATTATTAGAAGCGTTTGTTTCCTTTGCACCTTCCAGAAAAGCAAAAGCATATTCGGGATTTGCATTTCCGGTTTTACCACCAAATGCAATAGAACCTCCGGTTCCAATGGCAGAATCGTCTGTTGAAAATGCATTAATTGTTGGCCGGATAATTCCATATTGATTTTTAACAACACTTCCCCGAATATCTATTGTTGTGGCCGGACTCGTTGTCCCAATACCTACTTTACCATCGGTTTCCAACAATACCCTGCTCCAGGGTTGGCTGGCATTATCATTTGTTTTTCGAAAAAAAAGTTGCTGATTAAAAAAATTACCAGAAAACTGCATTGCATAGTTATTGCTCGGATTACTATGTCTTATGTCGAGTAAATGCCACCATTCTGATGCGCCTGCAACCGAAGGGAAATTTACAGGAGCATTGGCTTCAAAAAATCCCGATACAGCACCTGCATCACCACGTAAGCCGGCATCATTTCTGGTTTGGGCAAACACGGCCACAGGAAACATCAACAGGGTAAATATTCTTAATCCTCTTTTCATTGTTTATTATTTAATTATTTTTTGCTCTCTATGCTTTTAACCCTCTTTTCAAGGTCAATGATGTACAGTGTCATTTCCTCAATTTTCTTCAGCAGCTTCGCATTTAGCTCTCCTAAATCCACACCATTACTTTTCACTTCCTGGGCCGAAGGAATTCCAGGCAAATGACCTTTTTCTTGTATGTGTTGTTCGGTTTCTTTTAATGATGGAAGCGCATAGTCTTTGGCAAAAACATAGTCCGGCCAGTTGGCTGTTTCTACTTTAATTTCTTTAGCGCGGATGTTTCCGTTTACAGAGAGTTTTTCTTTAGGAGTTGTTGTCCCAATACCAACATTACCAGCAACAGGGTTCAAGACTAATGAATTGTAACCTACGTTCATTTCGTTAGCCTGAATTACCCCCGTACCATTATCCAATAAAGCAAACTCAAGAGCCTTACTTTTGTACCCTCCCAAACCATTG
The DNA here is from genome assembly GCF_003208655.1 of Pedobacter nutrimenti. Classification (GTDB taxonomy): domain Bacteria; phylum Bacteroidota; class Bacteroidia; order Sphingobacteriales; family Sphingobacteriaceae; genus Pedobacter; species Pedobacter nutrimenti. The sequence goes on from NZ_QKLU01000004.1 coordinate 390,367, forward strand.
AGTATTCTAAACTGGGCATTATGTTGTCCTATATTTGCATAATTATCTGTATTCAATGCATTTTGTATAACACTCTTACCTACCACATCCAATTGTACAGAAGGACTGGTTGTACCAACCCCCACCTTTCCATTGACGATATTCATAGCCATAATGGCCCCTGTTGCCGGATCTAAAGGATTTCCAGGATAAGCCTGATTGTAAAAACGTATGCCCCCATAAACGGAATGGGCGCTAAACGTCAACCCTGTATGGTGGTTGATCACAAATGCTCCACCATTAGGCAAACCAGGTCTGGGATCAAAGGTATTATCGGACGTTACTCCCCAACCAGAATAACCCGCCGGTCCGTTACTTTTAATCAAATCATTAAAAGTCAATTTATTAAAACTGCCATCCTGGGCCCAAACTGTTGCAGACAGAGCTAAACAAACTACAAGCGTTAGTATCCTTCTAAAAAGATTTTCAGACGTAAAAAAACAGAAATTCATGAACCATAAAATTTATGGCACTAATGTAAAACCCTTCAGTGCGACCACACTGCACTGGGATTTTTTTTTCAAAATGTGGAAAACTTTTTTTTTCAATTCCTAATCGCTCCACCTTAAATCCTACCCTATCCCCCACGCAGGGTTATTATTTAGAATTAATATAAATAATTTGCATTTCCGTCATTTATGCACTTATTTTGCATCTGTTTATAATTAATCCAAATAAACTATATGCATAAACTCAAACTCTTTATACTTACAGCAGGATTGCTGTCCAGTTCATTAATGACCTTTGCACAAAAAACAGCCACCATTAAAGGAAATGTGAGCACCACCAGTGGAAAAGCCGCGGCCTATATATCAGTTGTCCTGAAAGGCAAAAGCCAGGGCAGCACTTCCGACGAACATGGCCGGTTTACCATCCAACATGTAAAACCAGGAACTTATATCCTTAAAGCTTCGGCCGTTGGCATTAATCCTACAGAAAAAACGGTAACAGTTACTGCCGGGGAAACCAAAATCATTGACTTTGTTTTGGCAGAAAATGACCAGGCTTTACAGGAAGTGAACATTGCTGCCATCAAAAACAAATATAAAATCAGCCTTCCTTCTGCCACCTTAAGACTTAATGAACCCTTGCTGGAAGCGCCGCAAAACATTCAGATTGTGAGTGACCAGGTGATCAAAGACCAGCAAATCATTAGCATGAGCGACGGACTGGTTAAAAATGTGAGTGGTGCCATACGTACCCAGCACTGGTCTGACATGTATGCCAATATTAAAATGAGAGGTTCACAAATTCAGGCCTTCAGAAACGGCTTTAATGTGGTGAATTCGTTTTGGGGCCCGCTTACCGAAGACGTGAGTTTTATAGATCACGTGGAATTTGTAAAAGGCCCGGCCGGTTTTATGCTGGGCAGTGGCGACCCGAGTGGTTTATACAATGTGGTGACCAAAAAACCTACGGGCTTAAACAAGGGAGAGGTATCCTTTATCACCGGAAGTTATGGACTGTACCGCACCGCCATAGATTTTGACAGAAAGCTCACCGAAGACGGAAAGCTACTCTTCAGGCTCAATGCTGCTGCACAAAACAAAAAATCACATCGTGATTTTGAATACAATGATCGTTACAGCATTGCGCCTGTACTTTCTTACCAAACCGGCAATACCAAAATTACAGCAGAATACGTTTTGCAACAAGCCAAAACCAGTCAGGTCGGTTCTGCTTACGTTTTTGGTGTAAAAGGTTATGGTACTTTACCGGTTAATTTTTCGCAATCGGACCCCCGGATCCCAGCTACCCTGATCAATGACCAAAGCTTTACACTAAACGTGCAGCATAAATTTGATGAGCACTGGAAATTAACAGCCCAGGGTGCTTACTATAAATACAACATGACCGGTAACAGTGCCTGGCCATCAAAAATAAATCCCGATGGTACCCTGATCCGTAGCATTGGTTTATGGGATGCGGCCAGCAATATGAAGCTGGCACAGGTATTTTTAAATGGTAATTTTAATACAGGTGCTGTTCAGCACCGCATCCTTGCAGGTTTTGACGCCGGAAATAAAAAATACGAGGCCGACTGGAATGCAAGTGTCAAACTGGATACCGATGCCAACCCTTTTGACAGCGAGCACCCGGTTTACGGCACCAATCCCGCAGCTTACTATGCTTTTGACATCAGACGTTTAACCCCGTTAAGTGAAAGGGCTATAGACGCCGGAGGATTAATAGGCACCAAATACCATTCCTTTTATTTACAGGAAGAGCTGGGCTTTTTTAACAATAAACTAAGGGTTACCCTTGCCGGAAGATACACCGATTTAAGTGAGTACAGCTGGGGCACTTCGCCAGATAATCCCAACAAAGCCAGTCAGTTTACTCCAAGATTCGGTTTAAGTTATTCCATTGACAAGAACACATCTGTATATGCGGTATACGACAAAGCTTTTATCCCACAAAGCGGTGTATTGCGTGATGGGGGCAAAATTAAACCACTTACCGGGCTCAATACAGAATTTGGCATCAAAAAAGACTGGTTTGACAGCCGGTTCAACACCACCCTGTCCTTTTACCGCATCGTAAAACAAAACGAGCTGACCCCCGATCCTATTGACAATCCGCAAAACAGATACAGTATTATTTTGGGAGAAAAAAGAGTACAAGGTATAGAATTTGACCTCAGGGGAGAAATCACCAAAGGCTTGCAACTTATTGCCAATTACGCCTATACCGATGGAAAAGTAACCAAAGTCAATCCATCTGTAGAAAGTATTAAAGTTGGAGATGTGGTACCCGGTTATGCAAAACATACCACTAATGCCTGGCTGACTTATACCCTGCAGGATGGGCTACTAAAAGGTACCGGAATTTCATCGGGTTTTTCCTGGCAGGCTGGCCGCGTACCTGGAAGCTGGAGCAGGACCGACAATAAACCCTTGCCCGATTATTTCCGTCTGGACGGTGGTTTGTTCTGGGGAAATGATAAAATTAAAATTACCGCCAATGTGTTCAACATCTTAAATAAATACCTATACGATGGTGAAATAAACAATTTTGGCAGCATAGCCGCTTATTCATGGCAAACCGAACCTTTAAGAAATTACAGGGTTGGTATCGCTTACAAATTTTAATCCCATCCCGAGCGGCTGTTTAAAACAGCCACGGGTTTTTATACAACTTAACTATATGACAATGAAAACAAAAATCAGCATTCTGCTTCTCTCTTTTCTGTTTAGTGCATCGGGCGTATTTGCCCATGCCTTATGGATAGAAACAACTTCAACCGGAAAAAAAGGTCAAAGCCAGGAAGTCAAAGTATTTTTTGGAGAGTATGAAGCCGGTGAACGCGATTCCATTCAAAAATGGTTTAGCAATTTAAAGGAATTCAGCCTGGTATTGACCGCGCCAAACGGAACAACAAAAAAACTCAATGCGACTGCCGATGTGCTTTTTTTTAAAGCTGTTTTTACACCAGAGCAGGACGGACTTTATAAATTATCTATTGTTCACGAAGTAAAGGATCTTTATGAAAAAGCAAAAATTGAATATTATGCATTTGCCGATGTTGCCGTTGGACGTTCGGCAAAAGTAGGTACTCCTTTTCCTGCGGAGGCCTTATTGAGCATTAGGTTGGGGAAACCTGTTCTAAAGGTTGGGGAAGCTGCTTCTCATGAGGTTTTGTACAAACAAGCACCAGCTGCAAAACAAAAGCTAACCATTATAGGGGCAGATGGTAAAAAACAAGAGATTGAAACTGACCCTGCCGGTAAGTTTACGTTTACACCGGCACAAAAAGGTGGTCATTTTTTAGAGAGTTTTACGGAAGAAAAAACGTCGGGTTCTCTAAATGGCAAGGACTATGAAAAAATCTGGCACGTAGTTACTTATTTTGCCCAGGCAATATAAATAAGAATGCGATTGACAGGCCCTCAGATTTTATTTGAGGGGCCTTTTGTTTTAATGCTTAAAGATTCATTTTCAGTAACAAGGCCCTGGTACCTACTCCACCTTATTTGTCCAGCTTATTTCAGCCAGTTTAAAATTCTTATTCAGCGGATTAAATTCAAACTGCATTGTGTTGCCCTTTAAGCATTTCCCGGCCACCTTCTCCTTTAAGGAAGATGAAGCTATATGAACCCTGTTTCTATCCGAAAAGTTATAGTTAAAGGTAATTTGCTCCTCCCGAATCAGTTCCTTACAAGTGGTATCCTTTTCATTGTACAGCAACTTCGAAAAATAATCCCCGAACAAGTCCTTTAAAGACACAAACTTCAAGCTCCCTCTTTCATATTCAAAACATTTAATATCATTTCCATCGCCAACAACATCATCAGTAATCACAATATAATTTTCGGGTTTCACTTTATAAACAGAAAGGCTCCATAAGCCATCTACCACCTGAATTTTAAATGTATTTGGCTTGATTTCTTTAATTGTCATATACATTTCTGTCGTATCGACCGTATAATTGTTTTGCGCTATAAAGTGCACAAATTTCTCCCTGTCCTTTTGATGCCATTCCCAGCTGGCCATAGCACTGTCGGGTAACAGGGTCAATATATTCAGCAGTTCTTTATGTGCAGCATAATTGATCTTTAAAGTATCACTGAATTTATGCCTGTCCGGAATTTCTTGTTTTTTAGTCTTATCTGGCAGACTGTCTTTAACCTGCACCGTTTTTTGTTCCTGATTACGACATGCAACAAGTATTGTCAAAAAAATGACCGGGTAAAAGATATTTTTCATTCAGTTGTCCTTTAATTTATTGGTTTTCCCCATCCCAGCTTTGATTTCTCCCAAATCCTCTTTCATTCCGGTAATTTCATTTTGTTGTTCCATCAACTGTTTGTCTTTTTTCTTCTTTTCACTAACCACAAAATGAAAATCCATCTCTTTATCGATATCAATCCGGGTCAGGCACTGCTGTTTATCCGTAGAACTGTAGAGAAAAAGGATCATTAAAATTAAAACGGGAATAGAAAAGATTGTCCGAACAAAAATGAACGTTCTGTCTTCCATGAATTTCAGTAATTTATTTTATAAAACTAATTATATTTAACCATTCCCCAAATAAGCCCATCATTTCATTCGATTTTAAGCATAAAAAAGGGCCGGTCTTTACAGACCGGCCCTTTTTTCTTCACTTATCCCTCGCTCCTATTTACTTAAGTTTTTTTCTACGAATGTAGTGCTGGCCAAACTTTCTTCGAACTGTGCGTTAAAATCTACAGCAGCAAAGGTTTGGTTTGAATTTTGTGTTTTTAAAGCTGCAAAACGGCTTGTGTTTAATTTTGCAGTGGCATCTTTAAGTAGAATATGTTCATTGGTACTGCCTGTTAAGTTCAAATGGGAATTGTCTTTAATAACTGTATAAATGCTTTCTGTTTTTGTATTTACTGCGGCTTCGGCTTCATCGCTTAAAAATACCTGTAAGGCAGAGAGTTTAAAATTTCCATCAGTTTCTACTGAAGCTCTTCCAGAAGCCATAATGCGTTTTAAGTCTTTCAGGTATACATAAACCTCAGCAGGGTTCAATTCATTTGAGCTGATCACCAGCTTCTGACCTTGTTGCTGAACCAGCACTTTATCCTCAGGACGGATCGTGTTCACACTGATGTTTTCAGTTTCCGACTGGACCAGAATGACCTTCACATTTCCTTTAGCTTCAATCATTGAATACCCTTTAGCGGTATTTAAGTTTAAAGAATTTTTTCCGCCATCTTTTGCAAATGTTGTAAATGCACTGGATGTTAAAACGATTGCTGTTAGGGTGGTAGCAACTAGAGTTTTGATTGCAGTTTTCATATCGTTAGATTTTAATTTTTCCTAATTTCTTTTGTTGATAAGACGCCAGTAAAAATTAAATGTTGCACTCCAGATCTCCCATTTAGACCAACGCTAAGGTGTTTCTCGACGAACAGGCAAATCCCCTCGACGAACTGCCGGATTAATTTTCAACTCATTGAAAAACAAGCAAAAACAAATCAAAAAAGCCTTAAATTTCTTTAAAGCTTTTTCATATTCACTTAACATTAGTGTCGTATAACTGCCCGGTTACCGGCCCTTCACCAAAGACAAAAAGGAGTTTAAAAATTTGTCCATCCGTTCTGCATAACCCGGGTCTACCAGGCTGCCATCGTTAAAGGTTTTCTGAACAGAAGGGGTCAACAAAAATTGGGGACAAACTATACCGTTTAATTTTAAGCTGTATTGCTGCAGATTTTTAATGGCATTGATGCCTCCGAGTACCCCGCTGGATACCCCGACAAGACCAAATATTTTACCGGAATACTCTTTAAAAAAGTAATCCATGCTATTTTTAAGGCTCCCAGGGTAACTTGCGTTGTGTTCCGGGGAAACAATCAAAAAGGCATCTGTAGCCAATAATTTCAAATGAAGGTCCTGGAGTACATAGTCCGGATTTTCCTGTTCAGCAAAAACAGCGGTAAGCAAGGGCAGGTTACTTTCTTTAATGTCCCAGATCCAGTTGCTGACCGCTAATTTGTTTAGCTGTTGCTGTGCGTACTGGGCGACCTGATGGGATTGCCTTGCCGGCCGGGCACTGCCCGAAATGATAGCGATGTTCATATGTGGGTTCTCTATTGGTTATGACCGACCTAATTTACACATACAAACCCTGATAAAGAAGCTTTAATTATTTAATCTTCCCCTACATTTTATATAAATAATAGAAAGCCACAACAATTTTTATTGTTTCTTTGTATTAATATTGTAATTACAATCAGTTTAACTTTCTAATAAATGAATTTCACAAACTTTGGCAAGTATATCCTGCTTTTAAAAGCCGTATTCAGAAAACCTGAAAAAGGCAAGATATATTTGAAAGCTATATTTCAGCAGATGGACTTCATCGGTGTAGGCTCTCTTGGACTGATCAGTATCATTGCTACATTTATTGGAGCGGTAATGACTTTACAGATTGCTTTCCAGCTGGTTAGTGATTTTATTCCAAAGACCGTTATTGGTTCGGTAACCAGGGACTCCAGTATCCTGGAATTAAGCCCAACCATCAGTGCCATCGTACTGGCGGGTAAAATAGGCTCGGCAATTTCTTCAGAAATCGGGACCATGCGCGTCACCGAACAAATAGATGCCCTTGAAATTATGGGCATCAATTCCCCGGGTTATCTGATCCTGCCAAAAATACTTGCGGGGGTGACCATGGTGCCCTTACTGGTTATTTTTGCCATGGTCCTGAGTATTTCCGGTGGTTATATCGGCGGTACTTTATCAGGCGCAGTTTCGCCGGCTGAATACATTCAGGGGATCACTACAGATTTTAACCCCTATACCATTACCGTTTCACTGGTAAAAGCTTTTGTTTTTGGTTTTATCATCACTTCGGTACCAGCTTATGAAGGCTTTTACGTAAAGGGCGGCGCCCTTGAGGTTGCCCAGGCCAGTACCAGGGCGGTTGTGATCAGCTGTATTGCGATCCTGGCCTGTGATTACATTGTAACCGGACTATTATTATGATCGAAATCAAAGATATCCACAAGTCCTTTGGCGACAACGAAGTTTTAAAAGGTATTTCAGGTAAATTCGAAGAAGGCGTAACCAATCTGATTATCGGAGGCTCGGGTTCAGGAAAAACAACCCTGCTGAAATGCATGATCGGCCTGCACCATCCCGAAATCGGAACCGTAGAATACGATGGCAGGGAATTCACCAAAATGACTTTTGAAGAAAGAATTGAAATCCGTAAGGAAATCGGCATGCTTTTTCAGGGCTCTGCACTTTTCGATTCCATGACAGTTGAAGAGAACATCATGTTTCCGCTGAACATGTTTACCGATCAGCCAAGAAGTGAAAAACTGGACCGGGTAAATTTCTGTCTGGAACGGGTAAACCTGGAGGGCAAAAACAAGCTTTACCCGGCCGAACTTTCGGGGGGGATGAAAAAACGGGTAGGTATTGCCCGCGCCATTGCCATGAACCCCAAATACCTGTTTTGCGATGAGCCCAACTCGGGTCTGGACCCTAAAACCTCTATCGTTATCGATGAACTGATTAAGGAGCTGACCGAGGAATACAAAACCACCACTATTGTGGTTACCCACGATATGAACTCGGTAATGGGTATTGGTGACTACATCATGTTCCTTCATGAAGGAAAAAAATTCTGGGAAGGTTCCAACAAGGAAATTGCCCATACAGACATCCAGGAATTAAACGATTTCGTTTTTGCCAGCCGTTTTATGAAGGCCGCAAAAGAGAAATTTTAAAAATAAATGAGTACAAATATAGATATGATAAGCCTGTTAACCCCCACACACTGGAAAGATTATGAGCTGATTGATTGTGGTGACTTTGAGAAGCTGGAACGCTTTGGCAACCTGATCCTGTGCAGACCTGAGCCACAGGCCGTCTGGAAAAAAACACTTTCCGAGCAGCAGTGGAAAAAACAAACACACATCCGGTTCAAAGGCCGTACAGCAACTACAGGTGAGTGGATTAAAAGTAGCCAGCAACTCCCCGAAAGGTGGAATGTTGAATATAAAAATGACGACGTTCAGATTAACCTGCGCTTAGGCCTCACCTCTTTTAAGCACGTTGGGGTGTTCCCCGAGCAGGCGGTCAACTGGGATTACATTTCTTCCTGTGTTAAACGTTTTAAAACACCCGCGCCTAAAGTATTAAATCTATTTGCCTATACAGGTGCCGCTTCCCTGATTGCTAAAGCAGCAGGTGCCGACACGACCCATGTCGACTCCATTAAACAGGTGGTAAACTGGGCCAATGAAAACCAGGAGCTTTCCAAACTGAAAGATGTCCGCTGGGTGGTGGAAGATGCCCTCAAATTTGTAAAGAGAGAACTCAAAAGAGGCAAAAAATACAATGGTATTATCCTGGACCCACCGGCTTTTGGCCATGGCCCTAACGGGGAAAAATGGAAACTCGAAGACCATATCCAGGAAATGATGCAGGATGTGGTCCAGCTGCTGGATGAAAAAGAACACTTCCTGATCCTGAATACCTATTCCCTTGGTTTTTCTTCTGTTATTGTAGAGAACCTGATCAAAACGTCTTTCCCGCAGGTAAAAAACCTCGAAACCGGCGAACTGTATTTACAGGCCACCTCAGGAATTAAATTGCCTTTAGGTGTTTTTGGAAAATTCAACAGTTTTTAAATATTCCATATTCAAATAAAAAGGCCCTGGAAATTAATCCCGGGCCTTTTTATTTATTACACACACTTAATACACGGATATATAAACGGCAATCCGGCCGTTTTGTTTTAAAAAATTACAGCCAGTTCATTTGCGGTCATTCTCCAGTTTTCATTTTCGGGAATTCCGGGCTTACGTTTGCCAAAAAACTGTACAATGATATTCCCCTGGGCATCAAAAACCTCTATGCTGGTTACAATTCCATCTTCAGTTGGTTTTTTCACCAACCAGACCGCATCAATACCATCTTCACGCAAATGCAGGTTAAACTCCGGGTCCAGTACATTAAACCACGGTCCTGTTTCCAGCAGTTTTTTAACCAGGCCCGTGTGGATTTGTATGCATCCGGCACTGCCGGTAAAAACCATCACTTCCAGATCGGTTTCAGAGGCTTTGTGTAAAATACTTTTCAACGAATCTTTAGTGATCTGACTGGCATAACCCACCGGGGCCAAACGCAATCCCTGCATCCGGCTTACACCAAAATTCCGCAGCATTCCATGAAATTCATGGGTATCTTTTAAATTCAGCCAGGCTGTTCTGAACCCTTCCGCATCTATTTCTGCATCTGCTTTTTCCACAGCAGGCTGTGCAGCAGCTGTAATTTCCAGAGGATTATGCTGCTGCTGAGCTGTATAAGTGGAAACCAGTTTTTCATAAGCAGCTGCATCACTTTGTTCGGTCATATAAATTTTGTGTACCGCAGCACCATCCTTACCAAAAAACTGCAAACTTTTACGGCCATTTTCATCTACCGCAAAACCAGACTTCCACTGGCTCATAAATAAACGCAAGTCTATATCCGGGTTAACGGCCAGTCCCATACTGCCCTGGAAGGATACTTTTTTATAAATCCCTTTACGTTCATGTACACAGTGGTCGTTGCGGGTCAGCGCCATCACATAACCCAGGCTTTCCACCTCCTTCAGGATCGCTTGAAAATCGTCTGTTAAACGAATGGCCGAGCTGCCGACTGTAGTTGCAATCAGTTCGGCTTCCGATACGCCCAGCTGCTGGGCCGCATCCCTGATCCTTACTTTTGGGTTTTCAGCTTTGAAAGTTTCCCATTGACTTTTAAGTTCTATGATATGTTCCATATGTTCTTTTAATTTTTTAATCCTCTTTTATATAACGTAAAATTCTGTTCAGATTTATTTCCCTGGCGCATTTTAACTTCCCACAGTTGCCGGAACCACCAGCGGGCAACTGTAACCTTCACATGGCATCAGTTTCACTTTAATGCTAAAAGTCTCATGGATATTTTCACAACTGATGACCTCTATAGGATGACCATAAGCAACTTTTTTCCCTTCTTTTAACATCAATATCTTATCGGCAAAACGGGAGGCAAAATTGATGTCGTGCAAAATACAAACCACACAGAAGCCCCGGTCTGCAAGCGACCTGGCCAGTTCCATAATTTGTTGCTGGTACAACAGGTCCAGTCCGTTGGTGGGTTCGTCCAGCAGCAAACATGCCTTTTGGGTGTCATAAATCTGCGCCAACACCCGCGAAAGCTGTACCCTTTGTTGTTCCCCGCCCGACAAAGTATTGTAATCCCGGCCTGCCAGATGCAAAATTCCGGTTTCTTCCATCACCTGTTGCACAATCTTTAGGTCCTGTTCCTGAGGTCGCTGGTCAAAATGCGGATAACGTCCCATCATCACCAGTTCTTCCACAACAAAAGAAACAGACAGGGTATTGTGCTGGGAAAGGACTGCCCTGGTCCGGGCCAGTTCTGCCAGCTTATAACTGTCCAGGTCTACGCCATGGAGTAAAATATGTCCTGCAGACGGCTGGATTTCCCTGCAGAGTAATTTCATCAGCGTGCTTTTTCCAGCTCCATTGGCACCCAGAACGGCCAATAGTTCTCCTGATTTGACTTCAAAACTTAAATCATCGACCAGTTTCCTCGTTCCTACCTTGTACTGCAGGTTTCTCACTTTAATCATGGGATGTGTCTTTTATTGCGTTCAGAAATGATAATATAAATAAATACCGGGGTACCAATAATTGCAGTTAAAATACCAATAGGCAATTCCGCTGGGGCCACCAGGGTCCTGGCCACCAAATCAGCCAGACAAAGCAATGCCGCCCCTAAAAGGGCCGAACCCGGAATAATCAGGCGATGATCTGCACCAAAAGCCATTCTTAAAATGTGTGGGATAATCAGGCCGATAAAACCGATTACCCCCGCCACAGCTACTGAAGCACCCACAGCCATTGTTGCCAGAATGATCACCAGGAATTTCACCCTTTTGATGTTGATTCCCATATGCAGTGCCTGGGCTTCACCCAGAGCAAAAGCATTCAAGGCCTTGGCCATAAAAGGCAAAACCAAAACCGGTACCAGAACAAAAGGCAACAATGTACTCACCATTGTCCAGCTGGCCCCTCCCAGACTGCCCAGGTTCCAGAAAACAATGTTTCTGAGTTGGGCCTCTGTAGACATATAGGTCAGCAAACCAATAAAGGAATAGGCCAGGGCATTAATGGCAATTCCGGCCAGCAATACACTGGTAATATTGGTTTTACCATTTTTCATGCCAATACGGTATACAATCAATGTGGTTAAGCCCGCTCCTATAAAAGCGGCTATAGAAAGTGCATAGGCACCCAAAGCCCCCAACAACGCTCTGAAAAAATTCAGCTCCAGTACAATCATCATCACTGCGAACAGCGTTGCACCGGCAGAAATGCCAATTAAACCTGGCTCTGCGAGGGGATTACGGAACAAGCCCTGGATTACGGCACCAGACACCCCCAGGGCCGCACCAACGAGTAATCCCAGTACCACCCTGGGCAAACGGATGTTTAAAAAAACAGCGGCCTGCTGATCCTGAAAACGGGCCGTATTTGAGAGTCCTGTATAATAGCTAAACATAGACATCAGCTCAGAAAAGCTGATCCTCACCGCCCCTATACAGGAAGAAAGTACCACCACCACCAGCAGAAAAATCAACAACAACAATAAAATCAGTCCATTTTTTTTACTCACTTCAATTTCTCCGCTAATTCTTTTACTGCAATACCCAAACGCGGGCCAAAGCTGGTTAGTAATTCTCCGTCCATGGTGATGATCCGGTTATTTTTACCGGCGCTGGTTTCTTTTACGCCTTGTACCGCTGCCAGTCCTTTTGGACCACCAAGACTTTGCAGTCCACCATCAAACAATAAAATCACATCTGGATTGGCTTTTACCAATGCCTCGGCCGTTAAAGGTTTGTACTCTTCAAATTCCGTTACGGCATTACGTCCGCCGGCCAGTTCGATCATTTTTTCCACCTGGGTACCTTTGCCCCCCACCATCATGGTTCCTGTACCACGGGCATATATAAACAATACAGCAGGTTTTTTGACCAGTGCAATTGCCGGTTTGGCTTTATCCAGATCGGCATCCAGAATTTTAATTAAAGAATCACCCTGGGCGGTTCTGTGTAAGCTATCGGCCACAGACCGGATCAGTTTTTTGGCGCCTTCAACAGAATAATCCTGGTCCAGCAGCAAGAGCTTTACCCCTGCCGCTTTAAACTGCTCTGTAATGGCTGGAGGAAGGTCTTTTTTCATGGCCACCACCAGGTTAGGTTTTAAAGCCAATACACCTTCGGCATTGATGTTCCTGTTGTGCCCTACTTTAGGCTTGCTTTTTAAGCCATCGGGATAATTACTGGTTACATCTGTTCCGATAATATTTTTTTCCAGTCCTATGGCCGAAATGATTTCACTTACCGGGCCATTTAATGAAACAATACGGGTACTGTCGGCCAGGGCTTTTTGTTCGTTTTTTTTGGCTCCCCCGTTACAGGCGGCCAGCAGCGCAAGGGACAGGGCTGCAATAGATAATTTCAATTTCATTTCTTGCTTTGTTTAAAATAGACATTTTATTAAAAAAAGGCGCTTCCGGATTCCACCGGAAGCAACCTTATCAACTAAACTAACCAGTTCTTTAATTTCTTATTTACGAGCCTTTTTTTACCAGTTTATATTCAATAACCGGTTTACCACGCTCACCGCCATCATTAGAAATGAAGCTCACAAATTTTAATTTATAGACATTTCCGCTAGGATCTTTAACCACATAAAAACGGTCCGTTTTTACACCCAATGGTGTACCTGAAGTGATTCTCCATTTACCTGCAATCGCATCACGGTCGGCAACAAAAGTGGCCGAGGCCAAATCACTTTCTTTAAAATCAGCATAACTCACTTTAGAAGTCAATACTTCAGCGGCCTGCACACCACCCACAAAATTAATGAGTACAAAGTCCGAGAAAGTATAAGGTATGGTAGCACTGGCTTTATATGTCGATAGCCCCCATTGAATGTCCCAGTTTGCTTTTGCCGGCTCTACCTCTACAGCACCTTTAACAAAAGAAATGTATTTAAAATTGAAAGCCGCGTCTTTATTAACAGCCAGTGTTTTAAATGTAGTTTCATTAATTTTCGCATACTGCAAAGTGTAACCATTACCATTGCGGATCACACGGATTTTTTGCCAGCCCCTGTTTTCTGTCGTACCTGCAGCACCACGGTTAACGATATAAACTTTATTATCGGCATCTGTTGCAGAAACCGTTTTGATGACCGTTCCGGCAAGGTAAGCGGCCACACCACCCTCTACAGGGTCAATGGTCGCAAAACCACCTGCACCCTGACCAATGGCAAGCGTATTATCTAGCGCCAATGCCGTTGTATCTGCAGCAGTTACTTTGGTCAGGTCATTTTTATCCAGTGCAATGGCTGTTGCCCCCATGCTGTGGTTTAAAATCACTTTAAAATCAGTTCCCGAATAAAATCCCAGGTCCCAGGAAGCCCTGGCCACAGCAGTTTGTTTATCGGCGCTAAAATCAACAAACACGCTATTTCCTGCACTGCTTCCAGCCTCAGCGCCAATCAGTCCGTTTAAAGTAAGTTTACTGCCATCGGACGGAGGTGGGACAACCACTATAGGGTCATTATCCTTTTTACAGGAAAGCATTGCTGCGCTTAGGCAGAGACAGGTAAAGATTTTAGAGAAGTTATTCATATTGAATTATTTTTTATGTGGTTAATAAATAAAATACTTAAAGTTTAGACCAGTTGTAACTAATTCCAAAGACATAAGAGCGGCCATAACTTAAAGGCACCGCCCCCCCGCCGGTACTATGGGCGCCACCCGATCCCAGGGAGTTACTGGCCAGCGTGGTTACATTGAACATATTTTTCACACCCGCGTTCAGGGTCAGTTGTTTGAAGAAAATTTTACTGACCATCAAATCGGCCATATTAAAGGCAGCAGTAGTGGCCAGTCTTGCCCTTTGTACATTGTTTTCAGTAAACAGCTCGTAAACAGGACGCTTTCCGGAATATTTATAGGCCAGGTTAATACTGGTTCCAATTTTTTTAAACGTATAAATCAGGTTGCTGTTCAGTTCCGCCGCCCAAACAAACTGCGGTGTTTTTCCCAGTTCAGCTTCGGATTCGGAATACTTATTATAAGTACCGATGTATGAAAAGCCTACTGTGGCCTGAAAATCTTTCCAGAACAAGGTGTTTTCAAAAGTCCCTCCAGTGGTTTTATACTTCGAAATGTTAATCATGGTCGTAATGGAGGGATTATCAGCAGCCTGTCCGAATTCAATTCTGTTTTTGAAATTGTTGTAAAAGCCGTTCAGCGTTGACCGTAAACGAAGGTCATGTTCCTGAACAGGTGCCCAGCTTAAAGCAGCCGTATAACTGTCCGATTCTTCTGCTTTTAAATTTGGGTTTCCCATAATGGAATGACTGGCATCGAAAAAATCATAGTACAATTCGCGCAAAGCCGGTGCCCTGAAGCCCCTGGCATAACCCAGTCTCAGGTCAAGGTCTTGCAGCAATTCTATTTTCGCATTTATCGATGGAATAACCGGAGGGGCGTCGTACACAGAGTTTTTAATAAACCTCAAACCGGGGCGCAGGTTGATGCCTTTGATCAGGTTAATTTCTGAAGAGATAAAAAAAGCATAATCATTGATTTTCGGGTCTCCTTTAATCCGGGCTCCGCTGGCCTGGTCCAGATTAATTTCTATTCCCGGTTGCAGTTTCACCTGTTCTGAAAGTTTATATTGCGCAGTTGTACGTGCCGAAACCGAATTGAATTTCGAAACGTCCTGTTCACCGGCACCTGTGGAAAGGCTTTCTGTATTATTGGTAAAATCGTGAATAACGGTTTTCGTTTTCCGCTGAAGATCAGAATAGCCAATAACCCCGCTCAATTGCAATTTCGGATTTAACCGCCATTCGCCCTGCAATTGCTGTGTATAACGATTCGTGATGTATTTTTGATTTCTGGCTTTAAAATTATTAGGGTTCATTCCGCCCCTGGCATCCAGTGTTTCATCCAGGCCGTTAAACAGATAAGAAACCTTAAAATTATCGTTCTGGTAACCCAGCTTTGCATTTCCCATCCATTGTGTCTTCGGCTTCCAGCGGTTTACGTCGGCATCCACAATTTCCGGGGCTGCAGTAACAGCTGCCTGGTTCCATCCTCCAAATTCATTGTGGGTAGCACCGATCAGTGCACTCCAGCCTTTATTCTGCCAGCTGGCAGAAAGATTTTGCAGGTGGTTCCCCTTTGCCCTGAAGGCATCGTATTCTTTTCCGGCCGTTTCTTCCTGAACCCTTGCAGAAATGTTCAGCAGGGATTTTCCCGGGTTTTTGGTGATGATATTAACCACACCGGCCAGTGCATCAGAACCATAGGAAACCGAAAGTGGCCCCTCTACAATTTCAATCCGCTCAATGGTGTTGATGTCAATCTGGTTCAGGCTTTCCCGGGTATCCCCACGGTCAATCAACGGCACCCCGTCGAGCAGTATTTTCACATTTCTGCCGCTCATGCCCATCATATAAATATCACTTGTTCCCAAAGTCATATCGTTGGAAAAACGAAAACCAAGCTCTGTGCTCAGCACCTGCTGTATATTGGTGGCTGCACGCAAGCGGATGCGTTCACCGTTGATGATCCGGGTTTGGTAAACAGAATTTTTAAGGGACTGGGGCTCATACTGACCTGTAATCACCACCTCCTCGAGCTTTTCTGCGGCAGGTTTTAAACGGATGCTACCAAGTGTGCTTTCCTGTGCTGCATTAAGGGTTACTTCTGTTGCAAAAGAACGGTACTCGGTAGCAGACACTACTATTTTTACTTTTCCGACAGGGGCAGTAAGCCTGAACGTTCCGTCATCTTTGCTGTACACCGCCAGTTTTTCTTTTTGAACTTCAATAAGCGCTCCAGACACCGGCAGTCCTTTTTCGGTTAAAATTTTACCCGTAATTACACCTTTATTTTGCTGAGCACTGGAAGTTCCGATGGTGAAGAGCAGTGTAATTAGCAGTAAATATAATTTCATGTAAGAATCTATTTAGAATTAGTTTAAATAATAGGACAAGTATAGGGACTTATTTAGAATAATTACAAATAATATTAAACTTTTCTCCTAACCTATTGTTTATATGCATTTTAGCAAAGCAAAATCCGGACATTAGGAGAAGTCAGATGAATGTGTATTTTTGTAGCATGAAACTACCTTACCTAGCGGGAACACTTTTAATAGGAATTTTAACAGTTGGTTTGTTTTCCAACTGTAATTCAGATGCTAAAAAAGCAAACGGACAAACTAAAAACGGGCAGACTGCAGATGCAGATACAACAAAAGCCAAAAAAGAGGTGGAACGTCCACCTATTGATACCTTAAAGTACAATGCGCTTTTAAAAGATCTGGCCAATGGCGATACGACAGGCAAATGGCCGGTTAAAAAACAGCCATATCCACTACCGGGAGCAATTTTACCTTTTAAACGTATTGTTGTTTATTATGGAAACCTGCACTCCAAAAAAATGGGTGCCCTGGGTGAATATGCTCCAAAAGAAATGTGGAGAAGACTGGATGCAGAAGTAAAACACTGGGAAAAAGCAGACCCTAAAACGCCAGTACAACCAGGCTTGCACTATATTGCTGCCGTAGCCAGCGGTACGCCCGGAAAAGACAACAAATACATTAACCGCATGGCCAATAAACAGATTGATTCTGTATTGAGCATTGCGAGAATGCGTCCGAATACCATCGTATTTTTGGATTTACAAGTGGCTTTGAGCAACATCAAAGCAGAGCTTCCGCATATTGAAAAGTATTTACAACTGCCTTTTGTACATTTAGGTATAGACCCTGAATTCTCTATGAAAGACGGTTCCCTGCCTGGCAAAAGAATTGGCACCTATGATGCTGCAGACATTAATTATGTTTCCCAGTACCTGGCCGATATCGTAAAAAAGTACAACCTGCCACCTAAAGTATTTACGGTTCACCGTTTTACAAAAAAGATGGTGACCAATTACCAGAACATCAAATTACGTCCTGAAGTACAAATTGTAATGCACATGGACGGATGGGGTGAACCTGAACTGAAAAAAGGAACTTACCGTCACTTTATCTATTCAGAACCGGTTCAGTTTACAGGTTTCAAGTTGTTTTATAAAAACGACCTGAAAAAAGCACCTAATGTGATGCTTACTCCTGAAGAGCTGCTAAAGCTAAAACCAAAACCTATTTACATACAATATCAGTAAACACTTAAAAGAACATAAAAAAAGCGGTCCATCTGGACCGCTTTTTTTATGTCTTAAAAATTTACATCCTTTCGCTCAAAAACAAAACACGAAGCATTGCGCAACATAAACTTAAGCAGACCCTAAACATTTTCTTGTATTATTTAATATAAATTACGAATTTGGTAATTCATGCAGGAATTCTCTCCTTACTTCCAATTGGGTTGGCAGCATATGCTGGGCTGGCAGGGCTATGGCCCCCTTCTTTTTGTCATTGTCCTATGCTGTAGCTACAACCTGATAAACTGGAAAAAAGTGGGCCTGGTGATGCTGGTTTTCGCCCTCGGATATGGCCTTAGCTTTAACCTTGGCCTACTCTATCATATCTACCTGAATCCGGCACTGGTGACTTTCCTTGTCCCGCTCACCGTACTGATCAGTGCGGCCTCCAACCTCTTTAACAAAAAGCAAAAAAGACATCAGGGAAAGGCCAGGTATCTATTGATCCTGCTCTTTGGTCTTATTCACGGGCTGGCCTTCGTTAATTACTTTAAAACCCTGCAGGTACAACCAGCCGACCTTACCGAAAAATTACTGGCTTTTAATGCCGGGCTGCTTTCCGGACAAGTGCTGCTTCTGATGGCCACCCTGTTCACTGGATTTATACTGGTTTGGGTCATTAAAGTTAAAAAGTGGGACTGGATCTTTTTTCTTTCCTCGGCCATATTTGGCATCTCCCTACTCATGACCGCAGAACATTTTCCGGCCCTGCTGCAATAAGTAATTGTTAAGCTTTTCTCAGGCTGTTTCATCTCTGTATTTCAATACTTAACTTTAAGGTTTAAACCTATTTCAAATGGTATCAAGATCCCGCCTGCTGCTCAGTGCCCTGCTCCTTCTGGTTGTTTCCTTTGCTTTTGCCCAGCTGCCAACCAATGACCCCAGTGCCTCAAAAATCCTATTGCCCAATGGCTGGTCATTGAGCCCTGCAGGAAGGTCCTTGCCCCTTGGCGATCTTCCCCTGAACATACAACTTTCCCGTTCTGGAAAATTGCTCGCGGTAACCAACAACGGGCAGGGAAAACAAACTTTACAACTTATTGATCCCAAAAAAGAAAGCCTGCTGGACCAGGTACCTATTGGCAAGTCCTGGTATGGACTGCAATTCAGCGCAGACGACAAAACATTATACGTTTCGGGTGGAAATGACAATATTATTCTGGCTTATGCCCTAGCCGGCCAAAAACTGGGAAAAGCCGACACCATACGTTTAGGTAAAGCCTGGCCAAAAGAAAAAATCAGCCCAACGGGTATTGCGATTGATGAACAGAAAGCGGTATTGTATACCGTTACAAAAGAAGACAATGCCCTATATGTGGTGGACCTGAAAACAAAACAGGTTTTACAAAAAATCTCCCTAGGCCACGAAGCCTACAGCTGTATCCTTTCGGCCGACCGGTCAGAGCTGTACATTTCACTCTGGGGAGGGGATAAAATTGCAGTGTACGAGACAAAGGCCCAAAAAATAACCAAAGAAATTTCTACCGAAAGCCATCCGAATGAGCTGCTGCTGAGTAAAAACGGAAATATCCTGTTTTGTGCAAATGCGAATTCCAATTCCGTATCGGTCATTGATCTTAAACAAGATAAAGTTATCGAGTCCATTTCGGCCTCCTTATACCCGACCCGTTTAACCGGCTCGACCACCAATGCCCTCACCCTTTCGGCAAATGGCAAGACCCTATATATAGCCAATGCCGACAACAACTGTCTTGCTGTTTTCGATGTAAGCAGTCCCGGAAAAAGCCAGGCCAAAGGATTTATCCCCACCGGCTGGTATCCGACAAGCCTGAAAACCAGTGGCAATAAAATATTGGTAGCCAATGGAAAAGGTTTTTCTTCCATGGCCAACCCCAATGGCCCTCAGCCGGTAAAAAAAGACGACAGTGATTATCAGAAAGGTTCTACAGAAAAAAAAGATGTACAATATATCGGTGGCTTGTTTAAAGGCAGTCTTTCTTTTATTGATCAGCCAGGCCCCGACCAGCTGAAAGCTTACTCCTCACAGGTTTATGCCAATACCCCCTTTAACCGCTCCAAAGAAGCAGAGGCCCCCGGAAACGCAGAAATGGTGATCCCCAGAAAACCCGGGCAGCTTTCTCCGATTAAGCATGTTTTTTACATCATTAAGGAAAACCGCACCTATGACCAGGTCCTGGGTGATATGAAGGAAGGCAATGGTGATTCCAGCCTTTGTATTTTCCCGGAAAAGGTGACACCCAACCACCATGCCCTGGCCCGGGAATTTGTGTTACTGGATAATTTTTACGTGGATGCAGAAGTCAGTGCAGACGGGCACAACTGGAGCACTGCCGCTTATGCCAATGATTTTGTAGAGAAAACCTGGCCCATTAGTTATGGCGGCCGGGGTGGCAATTATGACTTTGAAGGGAGCCGGAAAATTGCCTATCCCAAAGATGGTTTTATATGGGATTACTGCAAACGCGCAGGTTTAAGCTATAGGAGTTACGGAGAATTTGCAGACCATGGCAAAGCGAACATTAAATCGCTGGAAGGCCACATCTGTACCGCCTCACCAGGCTTTAACATGGACATTAAAGATGTGGAAAGGGTAAGGGTCTGGAAAAAGGATTTTGACTCTCTGCTGGCGGTAAATGCGGTTCCTCAGTTCAGTACCATCCGGCTTTCCAATGACCACACCAGCGGACAGAAAAAGGGCAAATTAAGCCCTGTAGCTGCTGTGGCAGACAACGACCTTGCTCTTGGCCAGCTGATTGAACATTTATCCCACAGTCCCCTGTGGAAAGAGTCTGCTGTATTTGTACTGGAAGACGATGCCCAAAACGGACCCGACCATATTGATGCACACCGTTCTCCGGCTTTTGTGATTAGCCCTTACATAAAAAAAGGCAGTGTTAACCATACCATGTATTCCACTTCGGGGATATTGCGCACTATGGAACTGATTCTGGGCCTGCCCCCAATGAGCCAGTACGATGCAGCAGCAGTTCCATTATACGATTGTTTTACCAGCAAAGCAGATTTCAGCACTTATACCGCCAAAGCGGCGCAGGTCGATCTGGAGCAAAGAAATATGGCCTCGAACAAAAGCTCTGAACGCTCTGAAAAGTGGAACTTTGCCAAAGAAGATTCCGCACCCGACCTGGACCTGAATGAAGTGATCTGGAAATCGGTCAGGGGGGAACATTCTGTGATGCCCGCCCCTAAAAGGAGTGCTTTTGTTAAGCTCGAGCAAAAGAAAAAGAAAGATGATGACGATTAAAACAGGCCTAGCTGACCTTTATCATCAATGTCCACATCCTCTGGATTGGTGATTTCCAGTTTGATTTCTTTTTTGACTTCCGGCTGAGCCTCAGGTTCAGCAGATTTGGCTTTTGCTGCAGCTTTCGTAGGCTTTTGGTTTTCTTCAGCAGGTTTTTCTGCAGCCTTTTGGCTCACAAACTTAGGTTTTGTTTTTACAGGCTCTGCAGGGCTGCTTTCTGCCGGACTTTCCTTTTCTTCCGGTGGCACCTGCGCCTGGGCCTCTTCAATTACCTCTGTTTTTTTTACCGCTGGTTTTGCAACCTCAAACTTTTTCTTTTCCGTTTTGGCCGGAACAATTTCTTCGGTCTTTTCAGCTACAGGTTCTTCCGAACTTTCTTCAACAGCGTCTTCCGACTCCTGCTCTGTAGCGGTCGTCTCCTGTTCCATGCCTTCCGGACTTTCTGAATTTTCCTCCGCAGGGCTTTCATCTATATCCAAAGGCTCTTGCTGCTGGTCCCTTTCCACAGCTGCAGCACTTTCATCTGTCAATTCGATTTCCTCGTATTCGCGGATGTCCAGTTTCTTTACATCATGTGGGGTTAACCTGTTGCCGTTTGCACGGATGCCTTTTACATCAATAAAATCTGCCAGAACAATTTCCAGCGTTTCAGGGATCTGTGTTTTTCCCTTCAGAACATCTACAGTTAAAACAGCCGCAGGGTTACCGGTCAGGTAAATAAATTTAGAGCCGGCTTCCTCACTGATCAGGCTTAATTTTTTTCCTACAGCAATGGCCTCAAACTGGAAACGTTTGATAAAATAGTTTTTCGCCTTTCCTTCGTATTGTACAACTGCAAATGGTTTTTCCGGATCAAATTTCTGGATCAGCAGCAGGTCTGCGTCAAAGTGGTTGCTCAGTTCAAAAGTGCTCAGTTCGTACCAGCCGTCTTTATGAACCTGCAGAATTTTATCGTCTCCATCAAATTCGCCCAGGTATTTTCCTCTGCCATCTACATTCAAGCGGCGCAGCAATTCATCGTACCATATTTTGAGCCCGGAAAGGGTAGATACACCTTTACTTTTCAGGATGATTTTTTTGATCGGGTATTTAGAAACAATATTTCCTTGTGAGGCGCGGCCCTTAATGGCAATTTCTGCAAAATCCAGGTCAAAGACCAATTTTTTCAATTTGGTATGTGGCTTCAGCTGTACATTGACAATTTCGGCCTCCCCATTTGGATTGGCCGTAAAATACAATACTTTAGAGCCTTTACTGCCCTTGGTCAGGTCATATTCCTTATCCCTGGTTACCCCAACAACAGCAAAACGTTTGATATAGGAAATACCGCTTGCCCCATCCTTATAAATCATATTGTAAATGGTGCGCTCATCTCCTTTTTTAAAGACCGCTGCGTGGATTATGCCTTTTCCAACAAAGGTTTTATCGGCCACCTTGGTGATCATGCACTTCCCATCTTCCCTGAAAACGATAATTTCGTCCAGGTCAGAACAGTCTGCCACAAATTCATCTTTGCGCAGGCCCGTACCAATAAACCCATCGGTTGGGTTCATGTATAATTTTACATTGGCCAGGGCCACTTTAGAAGCCTCTACGCGGTCAAATAAACGGATTTCGGTTTTACGTTCACGGCCTTTGCCATATTTATCCTTTAGTTTCTGGAACCAGGCAATCGCATATTCTGTCAGGTGCCTCAGGTGATTTTTAACCACCTTAATTTCATCTTCCAGGGCTTTCATCTGTTCGTCAGCCTTTTTCACATCAAAACGGGTGATGCTGCTCATTGGCTTATCGATCAGTTTTTTGAAATCCTCAGGAAGAATTTCCCGGTACAGTTGCGGCTTGAAAGGTTCAAACAATACGTTTAAAACCTCTACTACCCCTTCAAAATTTCCTGAATTTTCGTATTCAGGATTTTTATACATCCCTTCCTGAATAAAAATTTTCAACAGGGAACTGAAAAAGATTTTCTCTTCCAGCTCGTTCAGCCGGATTTCCAGTTCCTGTTTCAGCAGGGCCTTGGTGTGCTTGGTATTTGCAATCAGGATGTCGTTCACGCTCATAAACTGAGGTTTGTCATCCCTGATGATGCAGGTATTTGGGGAAATAGAAACTTCGCAGGATGTAAAAGCGTACAGTGCATCTATGGTCACATCGGGTGAAATGCCCGGGGCCAGTTGGATGACAATCTCTACATTCTGCGCCGTATTGTCCTCAATTTTTTTGATTTTGATTTTGCCTTTATCATTGGCCGACAAAATACTGTCGATCACAGAACCGGTAGTAGTACTGAAAGGCACCTCGGTAATGACCAGCGTTTTTTTGTCTTTTTCTGTAATTTTTGCCCTTACCCTGATTTTCCCGCCACGCATTCCTTCGTTATAAGCCGAAAAATCGGCCATACCACCGGTAAAGAAATCTGGTAAAATGTTGGGCCTTTGTCCCTGCAATGCTTCGATAGAGGCATCCAGCAGTTCCACAAAGTTATGGGGCATCACCTTGGTGGCCAGACCTACAGCAATACCTTCGGCACCCTGGGCCAGCAGCAATGGAAATTTTACGGGTAAAGTGATGGGTTCATTGTTCCGGCCATCATAACTGAGCTGCCAGACGGTCGTATCCGGATTAAATACCACATCATTGGCAAACTTGGATAAACGGGCCTCGATATAACGGGGTGCCGCAGCACTGTCTCCGGTTACCGGGTCCCCCCAGTTTCCCTGGCAGTCAATCAACAGGTCTTTCTGACCAATCTGCACCATGGCATCACCGATAGAAGCATCCCCGTGCGGGTGGTACTTCATCGTATTTCCAATTACGTTCGCCGCTTTATTGAAACGTCCGTCGTCCATTTCCTTCAGCGAGTGCATAATCCTTCGCTGTACGGGTTTTAACCCATCATTAATATGGGGAACCGCGCGGTCCAGGATTACATAAGAAGCATAATCGAGGAACCAGTTTTCATAGAGCCCGTTAATAGGGATTATGGTATGCTTATTTTCTTCGTTTACGTTTTCTTCTAGTTCGTCGCTCATTAAAAAACTTGTTGGATGTTGTAAATATACTGTATGAAATGCAATTTCAGAACAGAAGTTTTTAACACGCCTTTCCGCTGAAAAAGATCACACAAAGATAAGCAAAGCATCTAGTTTTACATGCAAAAAACCATAATAAAAAGCGTTTGTCTGCTTCAGATCAGCCAGACAAACGGTCTTCAATAAAACCAAAGGGAAGCAGGCTCTGGATGCTTTTCACCTTTATCACTTCTCCGTCCATACAATAAAACAACACCTGGATCTCCTTTCCCTGACGGCGTTCAAATTCGGCCATCACTTGCAGGCATGCCCCGCAGGAAGTAACTGGTTTTTCTATTTTGAAATTTCCTGTATAAGCTGTTATCGCCATGCGTTCTATCACAGCTCCGGGATGGCCCGAACCAATGGCAAAAAGCGCCACACGTTCTGCACACAATCCCGAAGGATACGCGACATTTTCCTGGTTGCTGCCCAGCACCACCGCTCCGCCGGCCAAAGCAATGGCCGTACCCACCTTAAAACCCGAATAGGGGGAATAAGAACTGTTCAACGCTTCTTCTGCCTTTACACATAAGGCTTTATCTTCCTCACTTAGTTCACTAAAACTCTTGTAGGACTCATAATTGATAGTTAAATTCAATTGATTCATAAACTAAACATACATATTTCTAAACAAATCATGCAATGGGATTGTTCTAAGCATCAATAATACCGCCCTGTGGCATGATTTTAGATAAAATTTTAGTATTATTAATTAATAAATTACCAACCCACATCACTTGAATAAATATATACGTAAAAGTTTAAAGGTTATTCTATGGACGCTTGCCATTGTTATCGGTCTGGTTGTCCTGCTTGCGCTCTCCTTAAATATCCCTGCGGTGCAGGATTTCGTAAAAACCAAAGCCATTAATTACCTTAAAAACAAGACACATACAGAAGTCCGGCTGGAAAGCATAAATATTTCCCTGCCCAAAGACATTGTACTGAATAAATTTTATATAGAAGATCAGAAAAAAGATACGCTCTTGTACGCCCAGCGCCTTGCGGTCGACATCAGCTTATTTAAATTACTGAGCAACAAAGTAGAAATCAACAACATCGAGCTAGAAAAAATCAGGGCAAATGTAAAAAGGGTACACCCCGACAGCAGCTTTAATTTTTCTTTTCTGGTCAATGCCTTTATGTCGGAAGAAAAAAAGCCCGAAGAGCAGGTCAAAAAAGACACCACCTCGACCTTAAAATTTGCACTGGACAAAATTTCTTTAAAAGACATCGGTTTGTTTTACCAGGATGATGTTGCCGGCAACCAGGCCAGGCTTTCCCTGGGGGAACTGACTTCAAGGATCAAAACATTTGACCTGGACCAGCAGCACTATGTGATCAAATCTTTGTTACTGAAAAACACGTCTTTAACCTACCTGCAGCAAAAACCCCTTACCCAGCTTAAAGCCCAGCTCGAAAAAAGTATAGATACCGCAAAAACCGAAAGCGGCAAACTTCCACTGGTAGAAGTACAGGATTTTGCCTTTAGCCAGGTAAAAATCGGCTTTAACGACCGGATTTCGAAAATGAATGCCGATGTGAACCTGAATGCCTTAAACCTCACACAGCTTTTTGTAGACCTGACCAATAACAATTATAAAGCAGACCAGGCTTTGATTAAAGATTCCAAAGTGAATTTTAGTATGGCCACTAATAGCACCAAAGCCGTATTGGATTTAAAGGACTTTTCTTTAAGCAAACTGCTTGGAGATGTTAAAAACGGAAAATACAGTGCAGATGATGCCCAGTTGAAACAGTCCAACATTTTATTTGCCTTTAAACCCGAAAAACCGGCAAAAAATGCAAAGCCCGGTAAAAAAGATACTGCAGCCAGCGCTCCGCTGTCCTTACTGCTCAAAAAAGTTAGCCTTCAGGACAACCGGGTACAGTTTGACAATCTGGGCGAAAAACCGATCAAAAAGAGGATGGATTTTAACCATTTACTGCTCAGCGGGCTCCACCTCAATGCCGAAAACCTGGCCTACAGTGATGCCGGCATAAAGGTCAATGTAAAAGAAGGCGGTTTAAAAGAAAAAAGTGGCTTTATATTATCCAGGCTGCAGGGCAATGTGGTGTATTCCGACCGCCAGATCAAAGTAGACAAACTCCTGCTGAAAACCCCAAACACCAGCATAGAAAACAACACCCAGCTGAATTATACTTCTATGGATGACCTGACCAAACATCCGGAAAAAGTGAAGCTGTTTTTACAGGTAAAAAATACAACCATAGGTTTAAAAGACGCCGGCTATTTCAGTGATGCCGTTCCTGAAAATTACCAAAAGGAAAAAATAAGGCTCAACGCAGAACTCCGGGGTTATATGAACAACCTGAGCATCCAAAAGCTGCAGGCCGATGGGTTAAAGAACACCCATATTGACGTGAACGGTACGGTAAAAGGCTTACCTGATGTCAATAAAATGTTTGCCGACCTGGACATTAAAAAATTCTCTTTAACCAAAAGTGATTTGCTGGTGATCATTCCAAAAAAATCGATCCCTTCGAATATAGAATTGCCCAATGCCATTAGTGCCAATGGAAAATTCAAAGGCTCCATGAGCAACTTCAATACCGGATTTAACATCAGCACAGATATGGGTACGGCAAAACTGCTGGCCGGCATGAAGGGGCCAAAGGGCAGAGAAAGTTATACCGCCAATGTAAGCCTTAACAATTTTAATGTGGGCCGCTTGTTAAAAATGCAGCCCCAATTAGGGCGTTTAACGGCAAAAGCCGATGTTAAAGGAACAGGGCTGGATGCAAAAAAAGCGAATGCCAGTTTTGAAGCGATCGTAACGAGTGCCTATTACAATAAATACACCTATAAAGATTTAAAACTCAGTGGCACCTATGCCGGGCAAAAATTAAATTTAAAAAGCAATATGGCCGACAGCAATGCCAATTTTAACCTTATTGCCTTTGCAGATATTTCGGGTAAGTACCCTGCCGTTAAAGCCAGCGCGGAGCTGAAACAGGTAGACCTTCAAAAGCTCAATTTCAGCAGCGGCGAATTTAAACTGGCCGGTCTGATTAAGGCCGACATACAAACCGCAGATCCGGATTATTTAAATGGCGATGTGTCGGTCAACAAGCTGCAGGTGGTTAAAGATGGCCAGCGTTTTAATGTAGACACCATATTGGTGCATTCCGAGGCCAGTGCCACACACAATATGCTGAGCCTGAAATCGGAGTTTTTAAGGGCCAAGGTGGATGGAAAATACCAGCTCACCAATCTGGCCCCGGCGGTGATCAACCAGATCAACAAATATTACCAGTTCGGTACGGTCACCAAAATCCCCGACCAGCGTTTCCGGTTTTACGTTAATTTTTACAACCCAAAAATCCTGAAAAATTTCGTACCCGAGCTGAGCACTTTTGCACCGGCAAGAATGAATGGCCTGCTCGATACACAAAAAGACAGCCTGGTCCTGAATGCCTCTTTCCCTAAGGTGGTTTACGGAGCTTACAGTATAGACAGCACCCGTCTGAACATCAACAACAACGACCAGAAACTAAACTATAAGCTGGGCATCAAAAGCCTCCAGAGTGCTTCGCTTGCCTTTTTCAACAATGAGGTGAGCGGCACAGCGGCAAACAACGACCTGAACCTGAACATTTACCTGAGGGACAAAAAAAGAAAAGACAAATACGTGTTGGGCGGCTTGTTTAAATCCATCAATAAAGATTACCGCTTTAGCCTGGACCCGCAAAAACTACTGCTCAATTACGACAAATGGATTGTTGCCCCCGAAAATTACCTGCAGTTCGGGCAATCGGGCATTCTGGCCAATCAGTTTAACATCTCTAACGGGGGCCAGCAGCTGCGCATCAACAGCGAAAGCGATACACCCAACGCTCCCCTTAAAGCCGAGTTTAAGGATTTTAAAATAGAAACTTTAACCCGTTTTGCCGAAGCAGACAGTGCCCTGGTGGGCGGGGTGATCAACGGAACCGTCAATGCCAAAGACCTGGCAGGCAGTCCTAAGTTTGAAGCCAACTTAACCGTCGACCAACTGCGCTATCAGAAAGACCAGCTGGGCACTTTAAGGATAGCGGTAAACAACAATACCGAAAACGCTTTTGAAACCAATATTGCTTTATCAGGTGTACACGAACTGCGGGCCAGCGGCTTTTATTATACTGCCCCTCAAAGTGCCCTGGACATGACCTTAAACATCGACAAAATAGACTTGAAAGCCATTGAAAGCCTGTCGATGGGCCAGATCAGAAAAGGGACAGGAACCGTGAGCGGTGAATTGTCTGTAAAAGGAAGCCTGGATGCACCAAAAGTATTGGGCGACCTTAAATTTAACCAGGCCGGATTTAATGTCGCTTATGTAAACTCCTTTTTCAGAATGCCAAATGAGTCCATCAGCTTTACAGATACAGGCATTAAATTCAACAATTTCACCATTCTGGATTCTTTGAACCAGAAGGCGGTGATTACCGGAGATATCCTCACCTCTACTTACCGGGACTTTAAATTCAACATGGACATCCGGACCAATAATTTCAGGGCCCTGAACTCCACGGCAAAGGACAATTCCATGATCTATGGAACTGTATACCTGACCAGCTCCATAAAAGTCAGGGGCGATTTGAACCAGCCCGATGTAAACATGAATGTCAGGGTAGAAGACAAAACCAAGTTTTTCTTTGCCGTACCACCTGACGACCCCTCCATTATTGACCAGGAAGGGATTGTTCAGTTTGTGGACTTCAACTCCCCTCCTTATAACGGACAGAAAGCGCTAACGGTAAAAGACTCTGTGAACAAAGCCCCTATTAAAGGTTTTAACCTGAGTGCCACCATTAACATTGATCCCAATGCCGAGTTGAATGTCGTGGTGGACCCAACCAATGGCGATATGCTAAAAGTTAAAGGACAGGCCACCCTGACCGCCACCATGGACCCCAGCGGAAAAACGAGCCTGACCGGCCGTTACGAAATTTCCGACGGGAGTTACAACTTGACGGTTGGCCCGGTTAAAAAAACCTTTAAACTGCAGCAGGGCAGCAACATTGTGTGGACCGGAGACCCCACCAGCGCCAATGTAGACCTGACTGCCTCTATAGAGGTCAATGCGGCACCTATAGACCTTACAGGTGATAGATCTGATGCGACCCTAAAAAACAAGCTCCCCTTCCAGGTTTACCTGATGATGACCGGGGAATTGCTTAAACCGGTCATTAAATTTAAAATAGACCTGCCCGAAAATGAAAGGGGCTCCGGAGGAGGTTTGGTATACGGGACCCTGCAGCAGATCAACAGTGACGAGGGACAACTGAACAAACAGGTTTTTGCCCTATTGGTGCTGGGCCGGTTTATTGCCGATAACCCTTTCCAAAGTCTGGCCGGCGGGGGCAATATTGCTTCCAACATTGCCCGTTCCAGTGTGAGTAAACTGCTCACCGAACAGCTCAACAATTTGGCATCCGACCTGGTGAAAGGGGTAGACATTAATTTCGGCATCAACTCATCGGAAAATTATCTTGCCAGCGGGGATATGCAAAACAACACCGCCTTGGAAATCGGGCTTTCCAAAAAACTGCTCAGCGACCGCTTAATTGTAACTGTAGGCAGTTCCTTTGGGCTGGAAGGACAAAACGCTGCACAAAACTCGACCAATATTGCCGGTAACGTCAACATAGAATACCTGCTTTCCAAAGACGGTAAGTACAGGTTAAGGGCCTACCGCCGCAACCAGACCGAAGGAGTGGTAGAAGGACAAATTATTGAAACCGGAGTGGGTTTTGCCCTGGTGGTGGATTATAATAAATTCAGGGAAATTTTCAGAAAATTTTCACAAAAGAAAAGAAACCGTATAGAACAGAAGCCGAAGAATGAGAAAACGAATTAAATCCTGCTTACTGATACTTGCCTGTTTAACCTGGGCTGCCTGCAGCAGCACCAAAAACCTTAAACCCGGGGAGTTTTTATATACCGGAGCGGAGGTCAAAATCAATCCGGATTCTTCGGTAAAGATCGATGACCAGAAAGACGTAAAAGCGGCCCTGCTGGACAAAACCAGACCTAAACCCAATCATGCCATTTTGGGCGTTAAATATAAGCTGGGTTTTTACAACCTGGCCGGAGAACCGGAAAAACCAAAAGGCTTTAAACACTGGATGCGCACCAAACTGGGCGAACCCCCGGTATTGCTCAGCGAAGTAAAACTTCCTTACAACAATGCTGTTTTAAAAAGTTACCTGATTAGCCAGGGCTACCTGCAGGCCGATGTGATGGGCGACACGCTAACCAAAGGAAAAAAAGGGAAAGCCATCTATACCGCAAATACCGGTGCACGTTACAAAATCAGGGAGGTTTCTTTTCCGGCAGACAGTACCGGGGCCCTTGCACAGATTGTCAATAAAAACAAAGCGAAAAGCCTGTTAAAACCGGGCAACAACTACGACCTGGAAGTGTTTAAAAACGAAAGGATCCGCATTGACAACGACCTTAAAGAAAACGGGTATTTTTATTTCAGTCCGGATTACCTGATCCTTCAGGTCGACAGCGCCAAAGGCCATCATCAGGTAGACATCCGGGTAAGGGTCAAAGAAATTGCACCTGAGGCCACCCTGAAACCCTACAGCATCCGAAAAATAAACATCTATCCAAATTACAACGTCCGACGCGACAGCGCTATCCGCAAATCCAAACCCGAGGTTTACAATGACTTTAACATTTACGACCCTGCCCACACCTATAAATCACCGCTTTTTAACCGTCTGGTTTTCTTTAAAAAGAACGAACTCTACAACAGGACCGACCACAGCCGTTCTTTAAACAGAATGGTCAATATCGGTGTTTTCCAGTCTGTAAAAGCAGAATTTACCCCTATTGACAGCTTTAAAAACAACCAGCTGGACTTAAACATTTTCCTGAGCCCTTTAAAGAAAAACTCCCTCACCTTTTCGGTAACCGGCACCAGCAAATCCAATAACTTTATGGGTTCGGAGGTCAAAGTCACCCAAACCACCCGGAACCTGTTCAGGGGCGCCGAACAACTGGACGTGAGTGTGAGCGGTGGCTTTGAAACCCAGGTTGGCGGACAATCGCAGGGACTGAACTCCTACTCTTTAACCGGCGAGGGCAAACTGACTTTCCCAAGGTTTATTACCCCATTTAAAGGCATCAACAGCACCAATGCCTACATTCCCAAAACCGTGGTATCCCTTTCCTATCAGCTGCTGCACCGGGGCTCTTTATACGACCTCAATTCCTTCAGGACCCAGTATGGTTATAAATGGAACGAAAACCAGTACAAGGAACATGCTTTTAACCCCATTTCTGTAAACTATGTAACGTCCAGCTTAACAAACGACACCACCAAAAGGGACAGCATCCTGAATGTAACGCCTGGGCTGAGAAACGTACTGGAAAAACAATTTATTATCGGAAGCACCTATAGCTTTACCTATACCAACCAGTTTGAAGATTTCCGGAAAAACAATATTTACTTTAATGGTACGCTGGAAACCGGTGGCAATGTATGGGGATTGTTTGGCAGTAAAAACCCCGATGGTTCCAAATCCATTGGCGGCCTGCAACTCAATCAGTTTGTCCGGGTAGAAGCCGACTTCAGGAACTATTATAAAATCAGCAAAAACCTCATCTGGGCCAGCCGCCTGGACCTGGGTTATGGTTATGCGTACGGCGGACAAAGTACCCTGCCTTTTGTACGTCAGTTTTTTGCCGGTGGAACAAACGACATTCGTGCCTGGGCAGCAAGGTCCATAGGCCCCGGATCTTTTTATTACAAAAACAGTCCTACCTATGCAAACTCTACCTATGTAGACCAAAGCGGGGACATCAAAGCCCTGATCAGTTCGGAACTGCGCTTTAAATTGTTTAGTATATTTTATGGTGCCCTGTTTGCAGATGCGGGTAACGTATGGCTCCGCAAAGAAGACCCAAGCCGGCTAGGCTCGGGCTTTGACTTTAAAAATGCATTTAATGAATTTGCTGTCGGTACAGGTGCGGGTATTCGCGTAGATGCTTCTATCTTTGTGATCCGTCTGGATGTTGCCTTCCCGGTACGTAAACCTTATAACCAACCAGGTAAGCGCTGGGTATTTAATGAAATTGATTTTGGTGATGCTTTATGGCGCAGGGACAATTTAGTGTATAACATCGGGATCGGCTATCCTTTTTAATTTTAACGTATGCGGTTTATTCATAAGATCATTCATTTTTTTAAATCCCTGTGGAGCCTGTTTGTGGCTGCCGGCAATGGATTCATAGAAGACCGGGTGACCAAACTCAGTGCTTCCTTAGCTTATTACACCATATTTTCCCTCACCCCCTTAATCATCATTGTCATCTCTGCGGCCAGTCTTTTTTTCGGGGACAAACTGGATCCCGACACCCAATTATTTGCCGAAATCAATGACATGATTGGCGAACAGGCCACCAGGCAATTGCAGAGTTTTGTGATCAATGCCAATTTATCGGGCAAAAGCACTTTTGGACTGGTGATCGGTATTGCCACACTGGTTATTGGTTCCACCGCCATTTTTATTGAAATCCAGGACAGCATTAACCTCATCTGGAAAGTCAAAGCCATCCCCAAAAAAGGCTGGAAAAAATTTCTGACCAACCGTTTGCTTTCTTTTTCCCTAATCGTTTCCCTTGGCTTCCTGTTGCTGGTTTCCCTGGTGGTCAACAGTATTGTCATTGGCCTGGGCAACAAAATCGAACAATACATTCCCGAGGTCACCACCCTGGTGATCGAAATTTTTAACAATGTCATTACCCTGGCTGTGGTGACCGGTATTTTCACCATCATTTTTAAGGTGCTTCCCGATGTGATCATCCGCTGGAAACCCGCCATTATAGGCGCACTGTTTACCGCCCTGCTGTTTAGCCTTGGCAAATATGCCATTGGCATTTATATAGAAAAAGGAAATCCCGGTTCGGCTTTTGGTGCTGCAAGTTCACTGATTGTGATTCTGCTTTGGATTTATTATACCGCCATTATTTTGTATTTCGGAGCAGAGTTTACGCAGGCCTATGCAGAAAAATACGACAAGGCCATTGCCCCAAGCAAATATGCCGTTCACACTAAAATTGTGGTGGTCGAAAAAGCAATGGATAAACTGCCGCCCCAGCACCCCAAAGAAACCAAAGCAGATTAAGGCTTTTTTAAATGTATTTTTTAATCTGATCGATCAGTTCTTTTTCCAGAAAAGGTTTAAGCACCAGGTCGTTCATGCCCACCTTTAAATAAGCATCCCTGTTTTCCTGTAAAACATGTGCGGTCACGCCCAGGATCGGAATGCCCGATTTTTCTATTCCGCCATTATATCGGATCTCGTGGGTCAGTTCAACCCCGCCCATCACCGGCATCTGGATATCGGTGAGCACCAGATCATAACTGTTTTTACGGAACAGGTCCAAGGCCTCTTTGCCATCAAAAGCAGAATCGTAATCCATTTTCCATTTTTTTAGAATGGTCTGGGCCAAAAGGATGTTCATTTTGTTGTCGTCCACCAGTAAAATCCGTTTGCCTTCCAGGATACTGGACAGACCTGGCCTTTTATCGGTGACCACCAATTTTTCCGGCATTTCATCCAGGGCATAAGGAATTTCAAAACTGAATACCGATCCTTTATCGGGCACACTACTTACACTGATTTTTCCGCCCTGTAGCTCCACAATTTTTTTACAGATGGCCAGTCCCAGTCCTGTCCCCTGCTGTTTGGTCCTGGAGGGAGAATACACCTGTGAAAATTCATCAAAAATATAGTCCAGGTCTTCCCTGGCAATTCCAATTCCGGTATCCTCTATTTGCGCTTTTAAAATCCCTGCCCTTTTTTCCTCCTGTATAAACTGCACTTTCAGGGTCACTTCCCCTTCGGAAGTAAATTTAATGGCATTGGTCAGTAAATTCATCACCACCTGTTTCAGGCGAAGTTTATCTCCCCCAAGGCAAAGTTCTTTGGCTAAAAACACCTTATTGATCAGCGTGACATTTTTATTTGCCGCCAGAACATTCATGCTGTTGAAAACCTCGTTTATTTCCTCTTCCACAATAAATGGGATATATTCAAAATTGATTTTGCCCACTTCGTATTTGGAAAAATCAAGAATTTCGTTGACCAGTTCCAGCAGCATTTCAGACGATTTACGAATGGCCCTGAGCTGCTCCGACTGTCCTTCATTGAGCGGGCTTTTTCCCAACTGTTCGGAAAACCCGATTACTGAATTGAGCGGTGTTCGCAGCTCATGGCTCATATTGGCCAGAAACCTGCTTTTTGAATGTACTTCCTGTGAAGATCTTTTGCTCAGGTTCAGCAGAAGTTTTTCATTTTTATAAAGTTTAAACGTGTGGTAAACAATCACCACAATTAAACTGAGCAATAAAATTCCGTTGAATATAGAAATTCCGTTGAGGCTCCGGACCTGCTGTTGAAGCTCTGCCCCGACCAGCGTTCTTTCCTGCAGCATGGCCCCAATTTCCTCTTTTTTAAACCGCCTTAAAACAGAGATGATTTCCTCCAGTAATTTCCCGTTGACCGCTAAAATGTCCTTTTCTTCTTTTTTCAGTTTACCCGAAGCGGCATAAAGTTCCCTGTAATAGTTATCCAGTTTTTTGAGTTGTTTTTTACTAAAATGCCTGGAGGGAACAGAGACTACTTTTTTACTTTCTCTTTTAACAACAATAACGGAATCTTTCACATGTGCCTTACCGGAAAAAGCCTCCCCAAGCCGGCCAAAAAATTTCTTTTTCGGGGCCGCTTTTTTAATGGTATCAAAATGAACAATGGTTTTAACTTCTTTCCCCATGCCCGGCACCAGAGTTGGCGGCTGCTGCGCAGAGCGTTCTATAAGGCCAAGTTTAGAAAAGCCCAATATCAGGCTGTCGGTTAGTTTGCGGACTTTGAGGTAATTTTCTGTTTTCAGCTTTTTCTCCCTGGGCAGTCCAGGAAAACTTCCTTTTTTCCCTTTATCCTCCAGTGCGGCATCCAGGTCGTTCAATAAGGCCGATGCTTTTTGCATCTGCAGGGAAAATTTCTGCAGGTAATCTTTGCTGGCGGTAGCCTCGTAGAGTTTAGAGCTGTTGTCTGCCTGATACAAAACATAGACACAGCTGTCGAGTTTTGCATAATCTTCCTGTAAATCCACAAGCCTGGCCAGGTTTTCTTTCAGGGCAGCAACCTTAACACTTCTTTGGTATAAAAAAAAGCCAAACAGGCACAGTACCAGTACAACAAATATGATAACCGAATACCTGAACGAGGACCTTGCTTTTGCTTTAAATGGCATACAAAAAATTTGAAACAGCAAAAGCTGTCAACCTATTTATTTTTTTAGCAAAAGGGATTTGATTAGATTACAATAATAATAAAAAAATTAACTAATTCATAAAGATCAGGCAACATCCAGTGAAGTTTCATCCGGCTCGCTCACTAGCGCCTCTCCTTCAGAAATGATCAGGTCTTCTACTGTATCTTTTTCAATTCTTAGGTTTCTGATGATGTGCTGCTGGCGGTCTGGTGTATTTTTGCCCATGTAGTATTCCAGCAGGCTTTTAATGGTCTGGTCTTTTAAAATTACAGGGTCTAACCTGATGTCTTTACCTATAAACAAACCAAACTCATCCGGCGAGATTTCGCCAAGCCCTTTAAACCTGGTGATTTCTGGTTTACCACCCAGTTTTGCAATCGCCTTTTTACGTTCCTCATCACTATAGCAGTAAATGGTCTCTTTTTTATTGCGCACGCGGAACAAGGGGGTCTGAAGGATATACACATGTCCGGCCCTGACCAGATCAGGAAAAAACTGCAGAAAGAAGGTCATCATCAGCAAACGGATGTGCATCCCGTCGACGTCGGCATCGGTGGCAATAACAATATTGTTGTAATGCAGTCCTTCCAGGCCATCCTCTATATTCAGGGCATGCTGCAAAAGGTTAAACTCTTCATTTTCGTACACCACCTTTTTGGTCAGCTCATAACAGTTTAGCGGTTTTCCCTTTAAACTGAATACCGCCTGGCAATCCACATCCCTCGATTTGGTAATCGAACCCGAAGCAGAATCCCCTTCGGTAATAAACAAAGTGGTTTCGTATCTTTTATCGTGTGTGGAATTGAAGTGTACCTTGCAATCCCTAAGTTTTTTGTTGTGCAGGGAGGCTTTTTTAGCCCGGTCATTGGCCAGCTTTTTAATTCCGGCAATATCTTTACGTTCCCTTTCAGACTGCAGGATCCTTTTGAGCAGGGCATCTGCAACCTCCTGGTTTTTGTGCAGGTAATCGTCCAGTTCCTTTTTAACAAAGTCATTGATAAAGGTCCTTACCGAAGGGCCATCGGGGCCCATATTTTGTGAGCCCAGTTTTGTTTTGGTCTGGGATTCAAAAACCGGCTCCTGTACCCGAATGGAAATGGCCGCAATAATCGAGGCCCGGATGTCCGAAGCATCGTATTCTTTTTTATAAAACTCCCGGATGGTTTTCACCACCGCTTCCCTGAAAGCGGCCTGGTGTGTTCCGCCCTGGGTGGTGTGCTGTCCGTTTACAAAAGAATGGTAATCTTCCCCGTACTGCTGTCCGTGGGTCATGGCAATTTCTATATCGTGCCCTTTCAGGTGAATGATCGGATAACGGATGCTTTCTACGTCTGCCACTTTATGCAGCAGGTCGTACAGGCCCCTTTCGGACAAATATTTTTGTCCGTTATAATTAATGGTCAGCCCGGTATTCAGGAAAACATAATTCCAAACCATGCTCTCCACAAAATCAGAAATGTAATGGTAATTCCGGAAAATACTTTCATCGGGATAAAAGGTAATGGCTGTACCATTACGCTGGGTGGTATCTATGATCGCCTGATCATTGACAATTTCTCCTTTGGAAAATTCTACTTTTTTGGTTTTGCCATCCCGGTAACTCTGCACCACAAATGTAGTGGAAAGGGCATTGACCGCCTTTGTACCCACCCCATTTAAACCCACAGATTTCTGGAAGGCATTACTGTCGTACTTACCCCCTGTGTTGATTTTGGAAACACAATCAATCACCTTGCCCAATGGAATTCCACGGCCGTAATCACGGATGTTTACTTTATGTTCAGAAACCGTCATTTCAATAGAACGTCCGGAACCCATGACAAACTCATCAATAGAGTTGTCAAAAATTTCCTTCAATAAAACATAAATACCATCGTCCTGGGCCGAACCATCGCCAAGCTTTCCGATATACATACCGGGGCGCAATCTGATGTGTTCCTTCCAGTCGAGGGACCGTATACTGTCGTCGTTATAAATTGGTTCTGCCATGATGTGTTGATGTAGAGTCACAAATTTAATGAATAAGCAGGGCTTATCCTTCACAAAGTTTCAACAAATACACAATTTCCATTATCTTCATCAAAAATTAGGGCCTACAGGTTCTAAACCCAAATGTTAAGAACAAACCCGGAAGATGCCTGCAAAAGAACTGCCCCTGAAAAAAGAAATCGCCTATGCGGCAGGAATGATGGGCTGGAGCATTATGACCAATATCATTATTGTCATGCTGCCCTATTTTTACCTGCCCCCAAACAATTCGGGATTGAGCCCCCTGGTGCCGCAGCTGCTGGTTTTTGGTGCATTTAACATTCTTTCATTAATAGCCGCTTCGGGCAGGCTCTTTGATGCCATTTACGATCCTTTTATCGCTTCGTTAAGCGATGCCAGTAAAAACCCGAAAGGAAGGCGTATTCCGATTATGAAGTACGCCATTGTTCCGGCAGTGATTTTCTGCTGCCTGGTTTTTTATCCCCTGTCTAAAGGAGAAAGCATGATCAATGCCTGGTGGCTGACCCTGGTGCTGGCCGGTTTTTTCATTTCCCTAACCTCGTATATTATCCCCTATAATGCATTGCTGGCCGAACTGGCCCACGACACCCAGCAAAAGGTAAAATTATCCACCTATCAGCAGGTGGGCTTTGTGGTGGGAATGATCATTGCGGCCCTGTGCAACAACTATGCAGACCTGATCCAGGAAATTTTCCACATCAGCAGCCGTATGGAGGCCCTTCAGTACACCATGTGGGGCTTATGCATTCTGGCCGGTCTGGTGATGATTATTCCGGTGGTGGCCATTAACGAAAAAGAGTACAGTGAGGCAAAACCAACACACATTCCTTTGCTGCATGCCATTAAAAATACCTTTAGAAATTCCAATTTCAAATATTACCTGATCTCTGATTTTTCTTACTACATCGCCCTGAGCATTATTTCCAGCGGGCTGCTGTTTTTTGTGACCGTACTGCTGGGCCTGCCCGATTCAGACGGAGGAAAATTTATGGGCATTATGGTCCTGTTGTCCCTTGTTTTTTATCCCTTTATCAATTTCGGCTCCAAAAAGTTTGGAAAAAAACCAATGGTTCTGGTGGCCTTTGTGATCCTGAGCCTTATTTTTGTGACCATTTATTTTCTGGGCAAACTGCCCTTCTCCTCTACCGCTCAAATGTATATTTTGGTCAGCTGCGCTTCCTTTCCCCTGGCCGCACTGGGCATTTTACCCAACGCAATACTGGCCGATATTGCGCAAAAAGATACAGAAGAAACCGGTGAAAATCACGAAGGGATGTTTTTTGCGGTGAAATACCTGTTTGTGAAACTTGGGCAAACCATGGGCATTGCGGTTTTTGCCATGCTGACCATTTATGGAAAAGAC
The DNA here is from genome assembly GCF_003208655.1 of Pedobacter nutrimenti. Lineage (GTDB taxonomy): Bacteria > Bacteroidota > Bacteroidia > Sphingobacteriales > Sphingobacteriaceae > Pedobacter > Pedobacter nutrimenti. The sequence goes on from NZ_QKLU01000004.1 coordinate 429,174, forward strand.
CCCGGAAACGACCATGGTTTACGTTTAAACGGGGTTGTGGGCTTTATCCTTTGCGTGCTTGCCCTGCTGTTCTTCAGCAGATTTAAAGAAGAAAAATAACTCAAATTTATACGTACCTTTGTACCGAAAAGAAATTTATTCTTTTCTTCTATTAAACATTAAATAAATATACATTGTTATTCAAAGAATTAAATCTGATTGAGCCCATTTTAACTGCGCTGCAAACAGAAGGTTATACCCAACCAACCCCTATACAAGAACAATCCATTCCAACTATATTAAAAGGCCAGGACTTACTGGGCTGTGCACAAACCGGTACTGGTAAAACAGCGGCTTTTGCCATTCCTATGCTTCAGCTGTTATACAAACCTCATGCAAACGTCAAAGGCCCCAGAGCCATTAAAGCGCTGGTTTTAACGCCAACAAGAGAACTTGCCATACAGATTGAAGAAAGCTTTAAAGCTTACGGAAGAAACCTGCCTTTAAAATACCTGGTTATTTTTGGTGGCGTGGGCCAGAAAGCCCAAACCGATGCCTTACACAGGGGTGTAGATATTTTAGTGGCCACACCAGGCCGCTTACTGGACCTGATGGGCCAGGGTTTCATCAGCCTGAAAGACCTGGAAATTTTTGTTCTGGACGAAGCAGACCGAATGCTGGACATGGGCTTTATCCACGATGTCAAAAAGGTCATTGCCAAACTTCCGGCCATCCGCCAGACTTTATTTTTCTCGGCAACCATGCCCGGAGAAATCCAGAAACTAGCCAACACGATTTTAAAGGATCCGACCAAAGTAGAGGTCACCCCGGTTTCTTCTACAGCAGAAAAAATCCAGCAGGCCGTTTATTTTGTAACTAAAAATGACAAACGCAGCTTGCTGAACCATATTCTTCAGGATAAAAGCATTGAAACGGCCCTGGTATTTACCCGCACCAAACATGGTGCCGATAAGGTGGTCAAAGACCTGATCAAGGCTGGTATTAAAGCAGAAGCCATACACGGAAACAAATCGCAGAATGCCAGACAAAGGGCACTGACCAATTTTAAGGCCAGAACAACGCGTATTTTAGTGGCCACAGATATTGCAGCCCGTGGTATTGACGTGGATGAACTGACCCATGTGATCAATTACGAATTGCCGAACATTCCTGAAACTTATGTACACAGAATTGGCCGTACCGGCCGTGCAGGTCTAAGCGGTATCGCTTATTCTTTCTGTGATGCCGAAGAAAAAGAATATTTAAAAGACATAGAAAAGCTGATTGGCCTTTCTGTACCTGTTGCAGAAGACAATCCTTATGCCATGAGCTGGCAAAGCTTAATGGCCGCAGCCGAAAAACCAAAAGCCAAAGGCAATGGTGGTGGCAACCGCGGTGCACAGGGCGGCAGACAAGGTCATCCAAAAGGAAAGCCTCAAGGCCAGCACCAGGACCGCGAACCGAATTTGAGCGGCGCGAAAAGGACACCAAAAAGCGGCAGCAGAAGATGGAGCGGAAAATCCAAACCAAAATCTTCCAATGCCTAAAAAAAGAATTTATTCTTCTAAAAAGCCAGATGACAATATCATCTGGCTTTTTTTTGCCTTAGCCAACCACTTGTTTAGGATCTGGCGCTTTTTTTGAGGAGCATTCGTTAATCCAATATCTTTTTTTTAAATAAAATTAACGTTTGTTATGTCCACGAATCACCCGGTCCAGCCAGTCTATCCTCAATATTTAACGGGCGGTGGTGAAATGGGACAATTGACCAGGGACTACAACTGGTCCGCTAACCTTTTGGGCAGTCCGGAAAACTGGTCACAGAGTTTACTGACCACCATTAGCATTATCCTCAACTCGAGGTTTCCCATGTTTTTATGGTGGGGACCAGAATTGATCCAGTTTTATAACGATGCCTACCGGCCCAGCCTTGGCAATAACGGCAAACACCCCGGCGCCCTGGGTCAAAAAGGGGCAGAATGCTGGCCGGAAATATGGCCGGTGATTAAACCCCTTATCGATCAGGTGATGGCCGGGGGCGATTCGACCTGGAGCGAAGACCAGTTGATCCCGATTTACCGCAACAACAAACTGGAAGATGTATACTGGACCTTTAGCTACAGCCGGGTCAATGGCGAAAGCGGAAAACCCGCCGGTGTGCTGGTGATTTGTAATGAAACCACAGAAAAAATTTATGCCCTGCAAACCCTGCAAAAGGCCAAACTGGAAATAGAACAGGCACAGGCAGAATCAGAGGCCCAAAGGGACACGCTGGAGTCGGCCTTACAGGCGGCTGAGCTGGGCACCTTTGATATGGACCTGGAAAAAGGGACGATGGAATGGAACGACCGCTGCCGGAACCTGTTTGGCATTAGCCACCGCGAGCCCGTAGACTATGAAAAAGATTTTATTGGCGGGCTTCATCCTGATGACCGGGAAAGGATTCTGAACGTGATCGGAAAAAGCTATAACAAATCGGAAAGTAACGGGGATTACGACGTGGAATACCGGACCATTGGTGCCGAAGACCAGAACCTTCGCTGGATCAGGGCCAAAGGAAAAGTCTATTTTGATGTCCATGACCGGGCCCAGCGTTTTGTTGGCGCCGTTCTGGACATTACCGAGCAGAAAATGGACGAGTTCCGTAAAAATGATTTTATTGGCATGGTGAGCCATGAACTTAAAACCCCATTGACCTCGATCAATGCCTATATACAAATGTTGCGGGCAAAGATGAAAAAAACAGAAGACGAAATGATGGTCTCCTTTCTGGATAAAATGAATGCCCAAATCAAAAAAATGACCGGCATGGTGAATGGTTTTCTGAATATATCGCGTCTGGAATCGGGCAAGATCCACCTGGACAAACAGAGCTGTTTTCTGGATGAACTGGTCAAAAACGTGGTGGCGGAATCGGAGTTTACGGCATCGGGGCATCATATTGAGCTGATTTGTAATGAACCCATCCCCATTTATGCAGACCAGGAAAAGATCAGTGCTGTGATTTCCAATTTATTGAGCAACTCAGTAAAATACTCGCCAAAAGGAAAAACCATAGAGGTAAAATGCATGTTAATGGACGCTACTGCTCATTTTAGCATCAAAGATGAAGGTATGGGTATTAAACCTCAGAATATTGAAAAATTGTTTACCCGTTTTTACAGAATAGAAACCAAGCATACCCAGAACATTTCGGGCTTTGGAATAGGGCTTTACCTCTGTGCAGAAATTATCCAGCACCATGAAGGGAAAATCTGGGTAGAAAGTGAATCGGCAAAAGGTTCGACCTTTTACTTTAGCCTGCCTGCGGCGCAAGAAGTTAGTCTAACTTCAACAGCTCAGCTTGCCTAGGGAAAATTAGCTTAAGCTGGTTCCTGTTGCCTTCTTTTAGTTCTTTGCGGATCAGGACTTCCTTAGCGGCCGGCGGTTTAATGTGGGTGACAATAAAGGAAACCTTTTCTAAAGTTCCGGCTTTGCAAAGCTGCCCAAGGGCTTTCGTTTCTTGATAAAACAATTTCGGTGTCAGGTGTCCAAAAAGCAAGTTTTCGGGCTGTTCATTGGGAAAAGAAACCTCCAGAAAAATGGCTTTTAATTTTCCTTCACTAATTAGGGGCGCAACCTGCATCCACAGCTTTTGCAATTTATCAGATTTCTCTACTGCATCGGCCCCGGTATCGCCCAGATAAAGTACATAGGCGTCCTGGTTCCGCACTAAAAAAGCCGTGCTCTGGTAAGGGTTCACATGGCTTAGCGGATAAGCCTTTACGGTCATTCCTGTTCCTGCAAGCGGCTGTTCTTTATTTTCTTCCAGCGCCGTATAGGTGTATTTTTTCAGTTGTGGTTTTTCACCTTCATTGGCAAAATTTGCCCAGGCATCCCAGGTAAAATACTTGTCCCTTAATATGCCCAGCACTGTAGGCATCCCGTAAATATTTTTGGGGCTGTCTTCCGGAGAATTGATGATCAGACCAGAAACATGGTCCAGGTGTGCATGTGAAATCAAATAGCCTTTTACCTGGTTTTTTAAAACTTCTTCGGCACTGCCTTTTAAAATTCCGGCCTTTATCGCTTTTCTGATCCCGCTATTGATGGTGCCTGCATCCAAACTGATGTACTGGTCCGTTCCCGCAGCGGCCAGCAGGTAAGCCGAAAGGTTGTCTTCTTCAATTCCGCCCTTTACCCCCAAAGGGATCACTTTAAAACCTAGTTCAGGACCTTGAGCGGCCCCCTTAAAAAAACACGCAGTCAGGATAAGTCCAATCAGACAAACTCTTTTTAGCATAAAAAAAAGATTAATAATTTTAAATGAATTCAAAATACCTTTTCAGTCCTTTCTGTTTAAAAGGCCTGCTCCCTTAACTGTTCAACTTCTTCCGTTGTTTTTGCCAACGCTTTTCCCAGCAGCTCAGAACCTTTTTCTGTAATCAGAAAATTATCTTCTATGCGGATGCCTGTGAAATTCCGGTAAGCATTCACTTTATCGTAATTTATAAACTCAGAAAATGTAGCCGCCGCTGCCCATTGGTCGATCAGCTCCGGTATAAGGTAAAGGCCTGGTTCTACCGTCAGGACATAGCCTGGTTCCAGCTGTTTGCCCAGGCGCAGGGATTTGAGGCCAAACTCCGTGGTATTTTTGGTCAGCTCATCGGTATAACCCACATAGGCTTCTCCAAGATCTTCCATATCGTGAACATCCAGGCCCATCATGTGCCCGGTACCGCATTGAAAAAACAGGGCATGTGCACCGGCAGCAACCGCATCTTCGATATTTCCTTTCATTAAACCAAGATCCTTTAAGCCCTGCGCCAGGGTTTTGCAGGAGGTATAATGTACATCCAGATACCGGGTACCAGGACCAAGCAGGTTAACAGCCTGATGATACGCTTCCAGAACAATGTTGTACATGTCTTTTTGCTGGGCACTAAATTTTTTGCCAACCGGAAAAGTCCGGGTCAAATCACTGGCGTAGCCCATTGCACTTTCTACTCCCGAATCATTCAGTACCATTTGCCCTTCTTTTAAGGTATTTCCATAATAATGGTTGTGCAAAATTTCCCCTCTAACAGTTAAAATAGCCGGATAAGCCAATTGTCCCCCACTCGCCAATGCCCCTTGCTGTATGGCTGCTGCGAGCTGCCCTTCGGTCATTCCCGGCTTTGCCGTTTGCATCACCATCTGGTGTATGTCTGCCGAAATGGAAGCCGCTTTGTTGATTTCTTTGATCTCCTCTGCCGACTTCACCGACCTTGCGGCCACTACCGCTTTAATAAATGGAACTGAAGCCTGCCCGGCAAGCTGGTCAATCGTTATGTTCAACACCGCACTTAAACGGATTTTGTTTTCTGCCCGGTATGGTGGCAAAAAATGAATTTTACGCCCCAATTTAAGGGCACGCTGCAAATAGGTTTCCAGGGCATCTGCAGGTTGAAGGTCCTCCACTCCGCTTTCCCTGCATTTTTCTTTCAGCGTTTTTTGCCTGCCCATCCATACAATGTCATCCATACTCATCTCATTGCCAAAAACAATGGTTTTCCCTTCCTCCAGATCTATAACAGCGGCAAGATGGGCTTCGTTAATTCCAAAGTAATACAGGAATGAACTGTCCTGTCTGAAGTGGTAGGTATTGTCTTTAAAGTTCATTGGGCTTTCTTCGTTGCCTAAAAAAAGCAGTATACCTTTATCCAAGGCCAATTTCAAAGCGCTGCGCCTGTTGCTGTAAATTTCCTGATCAAACATAAAATATGAATTATGGGGTTAGCTAAACAAAGATATAGAATACCCATATAACTCACTGATATAAGACTAATAAAGTATATAGTTTACGTACCCTTGGGCTAGGGTTGGCGTAGGGTTGCTGTACCCCAGGGGTACAGCAACCCTACGCCAACCGTACAGCAACGGTAGGCCAACCCTAGGGATGTTCAGTACTTTATCAGTGCTTTACCAGTACTTTATCAATGTTTTGTCAATAGAGTACAGCTGTATTTATTCTGCCCTGTCAAACTGGACAAAAACAGCACCCTCGCTGCCCATGGTATGGTACTCCAGTCTGATTTCTCCGGCATCAATTAATCTCTTTACGCGGAAACGGACTTCCTGTTCACTGAGCCCCAGCTGTTTTGATAATTTTTCAATAAGCGCTTGCTCCTGTTCGGGGCTAACTGGATGCACCACAATGTCTGTGTCTTCTGATTCTTTCATCGTCGTATTTCATTAAGTTTAAGGGATCTTGTGATTACTGCTTACCCTGGTTTTCATGGGTGTCTTTACAATAAACGGCCACCAAAAGGGCATCCAATTGTTCGTAAAAGGTAGTCAGGTTTTCCTTTTCAATAACCGAAAGGCTGGCCCAGCTTTCGGAAAAAGCCAGTTTAAAAAGTTGCCAAAGCAGGTTTTGGCTTTCTTCCAGGTGATAGTCTGAAAAGAAAGCGCTGATCAGCTGAGCAGATAAAGGAGTTTGATCGGGCTGGTTTGGGTTTTGGTGGCTTTCCTGCTTCATTTAAAATGTATGTTTTAAATGAGCCCCGGGCGGGATTCTGGAACAAGGCTATCGCTTAAAAAACAATAGCGTTATGGACTCTAAATACCGCCCTACCTGGCTTCTCACGGCCATGAACACGGATTTACAATAGAGCCCACAACGCTATAGTGCATTCAAATGTATGCAAAATATTGTCATGGGCATTAATCTATTGTCTCGGTTCTGTAATTGTGAGAATTTGGTAGGCGAGACTCTTGTTAATACCTCAGTTAAGAAGTGTGTATGTTATTTTTCGTTTTACTTCATTCCTTAGTTTCAAATAATTTTTAACCCCGCTTTATGAAAATCAAAACCACCATTCATTTACGTTTCATGATGATTTTGACTTCATTGGAGCACTTTATTGCTTGAGTTAATCAAACATAGTAAAAACAACTTAAAAGACCAATATTTTCTTAAAAATTAATTTTTGATTTCAATGGAAGAAAATTGAGGAGAAAAACAAGATTTTGGAAAGAAGAAAGGGCTGCTTCTTTGGGGCATTCAGGACTTACTTTAGCGATACAGTTTCTGCATTCCCCCGGATCATAATCTGATTTGCTTTTTGGAGGTTTTCTTTTGATTTGCCGAGTATCTTGATGATGGTAAATTTTGTTTTTGATGCTTTTAAATAGTTGATGTCATCTGAAGTCAGTACTTCTATTCCCAGGATGTAGTTTTTATCAATTTTATAGCTTTCTATGTCATCGGTTAATATGGTATTTTCAAACATATAAAGCGTTGAAACCGGGTCCGAATGCACATAGTCCCTGTTGATTTGGCTCAGCGGAATCAAGTCTATTTTTTTGAGACTTTTGGTGGTGATGAAAATTGTACCATTAGGGTTCCTGAACCTGGGGTCAGCGGCATTCTTTTCAACCTTTACGTCCATGATTTCCTCTGGATTGATCCCCGTTAGTGTATTCAAAGAAACCAGTACGCTGTCTATAAAGTAGGAAGGTTGTTTATCTTTTGGATCAGCGCTTTTATTTTTTGCAAAAGAAACCTTTATGCTGTCGTTAGGGATGGTTTGTTTAGTTGTTAAAATAACAACTGCCTTTGCAGGGGGATTATCTGTTTTTTGCTGCGCAAACACAGATGAGAACAGGATTAAAAACAGGGATGTCAGGATTGTTCTCATGGCCAGATTTTTAGCTTGTTGTATAAATATAGAAAAACCCCGCATGATTTTAGTTATGCGGGGGAGGGGACTAAAATTATGTTTTAAAATGAATGATTACTTTTTCTCAAAACAAGAGTTCCGGGTTTCGATATCCAATATGGCCTTCAAAATCTGATTCTTGTGAATGGTCTCCATTTTCGAGTAGAAGTTCACATTTTTCACAATAAACTAGTCCTCAATTCTAGTCAATTTCGAAAACACATATTTTGCGTTAGAAGGAATCGAAAAGGTTTTAGGAACTTTTATAATTACTTTATCAGGAACGTTTTTTTTAATATCTCCGTGATCAATTGCAAAAATTTCATTCAGATCAACTTTTGCAAAAGAAGGCACTTTATCGCAAATACTAAAAACATATAAAGTGTCGTTATCTTCAGTATTTTTACAAATGTATAAATTTGCATTATATTGATTTCCTAGACAGTTATCCTCATTAGGATAGGTCTTAATAATTCTCACCCCTGTATCAACTCCATTCCCTAAAATAGCTCTTCTTAAATTTGAAATGTAAATTGTCTTTTTTTCAAACTCTGTCTTACTATTATTTTTACAATCAATAGTCACTATGGCAAACAAGACAATAGCTAAACTTTTACATATATTTTTTTGAAAATCTGTCATTGATCAACTGGATAAATATCTCTATTATTTAATTTTCCACTTCTATAAAGTCGGTAAATGCGGTACATCTGATCTCTTGTCGGACCAGTTGGATCAGGTTTTTTTCCTTGAATCATAAAATTATTCGTATCCTTTAAATGATATGTAGGTCCCGGAAAAAACCATATATTATCCATTGCAGGATGTTTAAGTCCTCCCGTATGTCCAATCTCATGCGCAAGAGTTTTTTGATTCCTTCCGCTAATCATATCATCAACATACTTCTCATTGATAGATATGTGCTTTCCATCCGGTGCATAGCCAACAATATTTGATCCGGTTGATTTAAAATCATCATCAGTTCGATCTTTAATTTCAATTAAGGTTTCCTTATATCCAATTGATTGCGCATCATCATAGACATTTATCTCTGCTTTAGCTTCTACAGTAAAACCAAGAGTACCATTTTCTACTTTTTTTTCATTTACATTAAAAATTTTCTCAAACTGTTTCTTAACAGCTTTTGCCAATTCATTAGGTCTACCATTTTTCTTCGATGTATTATCAACAACTGCGGCAGTGAAGAGAATTTGATAATGAGCAATACCATTCTTATCAATCACCATAGTAATGGTCCAGTCCTTACCATTTGGATCATTAAGCAGCACTGGATTATCAGCAGTATAACTATAGGCAGACAAAGGGAAAAACTTTTCGCTCAATGGATCCACCACATTCCATCTTCCAATCAGCGGATCATAAAACCTTGCGCCATAATCCAATTGGCTTAAGCCAAGTTCTCCCTGCTTTTCCTTTCCGTTATATGTATAGTTGTTTTGAGGACTTGGACTAATGTTATTCCCTGGGTTCATTTCCAAACCAAAAGCATAGTAATCCTGTACCTGGACAATCTCTCCATTTTGTTTTATTGTTGCCCGGGTATTACCCAAATGATCCTTCAGCATGTATTCGTAGCTATAAGATGATCCCGGTAAAGCCCTTCCCTCTTCGGTTTGGATAAATTCTATAGCTCCGTTGTTGTATTCTATGCCACCGATATAATCCCGTGTGTTACTGCCATAAATCTTTTTTAGCTTCTGCCCGGTCGCATCATAAACATAGTTCAGGCTTTCTCCTGTACTGCTTTTGGTAATTGTTTTTGGCAGGTTGAGCATGTTATAACTAATATTTATCCCTTTGCGGCTATCCGTTTTCTGATTCCCATTGTCATCATAGGCATAGGTACTGCTTTTGCCATCTATACCTGTATCGCTGACGTCATAAAGCTGGTTGCCTTTTATTCCATTGCTGGTATAATTATAAGAAAAATTGTTCAAATAATTTGCCATGCTGTTTGTCCTTTTCAGGTTCAGGATATTGCCCATTACATCATAACTCATCTCTTCGTTAAACTTTCCTGCAGCACCTGGGGTAACATAATCGGCTTTCAGCAAACGGTTCAGTTTATCATAACTGTAAGCATAATTTTGCACCTGTTCACTTAACCCTAAACCGGCGGGGACTTTGGTTTTCCAGTTGATGGCTCCAATATTTCCGTTAAAACTGCCAGGTGTGTTACCATAAAGAAGCTCCATTCCAAAAACAGTGCTGGCATTTATACTATCCAGTTTATTGATCCTGCTCATCCAGCCTCTTTCATTATAGGCATAGCTGCTGTTCTGAATAAAATTTGTACCTCCTTCACTGTGCAATGATTTTTTAACCAATTGCCCCAGTTCATTATAATCCAATTTACTCAGCACCACTTCTGTGGCCCCGTTAATGGATTCAAAACTTGCCTTTTTTCGGCCCACATGGTCATATTCGTAACGGTTGGCAATTGTCGTTTGATTTGCACCCACATGATGGATACGGTTACTGGCAATCAGTTCTCCCGGAAAATTATAGGCGTTTTCAATTTCATCATAGTTCGCTTCGTTCGCGGTTCCCGAAAGGTAATGTTGTTTATAGATTTTAACCACCCTAGCTTCCTCATCATAATAATTTACGCTGAGCAGCATGTCCCCAGTTCCCAAAACTTTAGTTGCCGAACCGGTAAGCAAACCTTTTGTTTTTGCGCTTGCCCCGCTCATTACATACGCACTGGGAAGTGTAAAACTGTAATCATCATAATAATTCAAGGTATACTGTTCCGCAATACTTTGTGGAAAAGCATCGTTACTCCAGCTTTTGCTGTCTTTGTTCCATTTCTCCCATAAGATACTGGTTGGAGCGTCCACTAAGTTTTGTACTTCTGCCCTGTTTTGTACGTTGTTGTATAAACCGGTCATCGTCACTCGTCCCAGTGCATCATATTTAGTAAACAGCCATTGGCCTGATTTTTTTTGATTCGGATCCTGGCTCAGCACCAACTGGCCCAGTGAATTGTAAACCATATTCTCCCAGTCTTTTTTACCTGGGATTCGTTTTTCGATCAATCTTTTACGGCCATCGTAACGGTACTGGTAACAGAAACTGTTCAAATTGTTCTGATCAGGAATAGCTGTAGCATCCGGATTAACCCCAGGAGGAAGCACGAAACTCAAGTTACCTAAATCATCATAAATATAATAAGTCGACAAGGTTTCAATAGTCCCATCCTTTTGATTGAAAACCCTTTTTAAAATGACGCGACCTTCTTTGTCTTTGTATTCTTCAATAGTTCCTGCTTTACCATCCGCAGCTGTCCAGTTTTCATCTTTACTAATAATTAAATACAATTGGTTCGCCTCATAAAAACCTGTTCCAGTCAGTGTTCTTTGATATCCACCAGCTGCTTCTGCGTTATATAAGCGCACAGCAAAACCATCAGATGCATAAGCAGTACTGCTGTTATTGGACCCATAACTTAATCTAACAGTGTGTCCAGAACCCATTTGCCAGGAAGCTCCTGGTGAACCCTGTTCTTCTGTCCGGTTTAATGGGGAAGCCTCAAAACGGCTTTCTGAAAAAGCTGAATTTTCAATTTTTGTGACGGCTCCAAAAGGGTTACTATAAAAGGCGTTTTGGGCAGTTAAGGCATCCGATTTAAAGTTTCCGTTATTACCAGCAACAGGATAAGGCAGGTATTTTTTATTTTCCCTTCCAAAGGCATCATAAGCAATGGGTTGTACAATATCTTTAAACGTCGGACTGCCTTGTACAGTCACCGACTGTAAAGGTCTTCCTAATCCATCAAAATACTGTATGGTCTGATTCACCTCACAGGTTTTTCTTAAAGAATCGATATTTTGCGGCTTCACGCCCCGAACTTTAAAAATCCTGGTACTGATGTAATTTTGGTTGGCACTGGGATTATTGATTTGGTCCACACAATTCGCAAAACTGACTGCGGTAAAAATGCGCACCGTTTTTCCAACAGGAATGTAAAAGCCATCGGTGAGGGTCACGCTACCTGTAGCCTGAATTACAGATTCATTGTTGTAACTATTTCTGGTGATGTGCTGGGCATTGGCTTTAAGGTAAAAGCCAGATACTACCAACCCTACCACCAGGCTTTTGGATATATTTTTTAACTTATATTTCATGATAAGAACGTTTTAAGGTTTGTAGTGATAGGTTGTGTTTTTGATGATGTTCCCATCTTGATCCTTGACATTTTTCAGGCGCTGGAATTCATCGTACTCATAATAAATAGTCATTCCTTTAGGATCTGTTGAACTTGTAATCCCCACCAGTGGATTGTAGGTATAAGCTGTAATGAAAGCATTTGGCAAAGAAGTTCTTAAAGAAGAAAGAAAGGTCTTTATTTGGATATCGCTTGGATTTGAATTGGAAAATGCTTGAATATTACTGGCGCCCAATACATTTTCTATTGATATATAGTCAGTGTTCTTAATTTCAGCAATCGGAAATTGTCCTCCATAACTCCATAGATAATTTGTTTCAGGACCATTATTTTTTGCTATACTAAGTGGATTACCTTTAACATCGTAAGTACGATAGACCTTTTCAGTTTCAACCGGATCATTATCTTTCTGCTGAACCTCAATCGTTTTTGGCAGAAAAACACCATTAAAAGGTTGATAGTAATTATTTCGAATTAAAGATGTCTGCACTGAGTTCTTCGCTCCAACAGTCTCAATCACCGGACTGATATTATTTTGATTGACCATCCCAAGATATATCCCATTCGGATCCCTGTTCAAAGAGATCATATCATGAGGATAAAATTGTTTCTTTTGTAAAAGTTCACCTTTACTATTATTCGAATTAATTTTTGTTACCTGAAAATGTTGTGGATTATCATATGAATAATCAGTTTGGATAGTTACAGGGTCAGTACCTAAGGTAGTATATGTAATCTCCCTTGAACTTTGTTTATACACGAATCTGCTGGGAATGGTATATTTTGACATCGTATTAGCGTCAGCCACCACTGTAGTAGGAAGTCCCTGTAAACCCAACATTTCAGAAAAAAGTCTGAGTCTAAAAATGATTTTATTATCAATTGCAGGAATATGAACTTGTCCTTCAGGATGTATAGTGTAGGTATTGAAAATTTCTTTTACTTTTTTCCCAGAACTGGAATAGAATTCAGTTCCCTTCTCTAATCCCCTCAAATCATTATAAGAAATTGGATGTCTCATTGATGTTTCAACCCAGGAATAGGAAGTTCCTTGCTGATCAGGAAACTCAGAAAAAGAAGTGTAATTATGTACTATTTTACTTCCGTCACTAAGCTTTTCGGCAACACGTTTATATACTACGGAAGGACCATAAGGTAGTTCTTCAAGCGACTCGGAACTGACAACATAGCCTTTAAGGTTTAGCCATATTGTCTGAAGATCTCTAAAATATGTTGGAAAACCTGAAAGCACACCACTTGAGTAAATTGGGTTCTGAGCTTTATATTCATATTCTTTCTTAACAATATCTTTTCCATCAAAATTTTCAACTGATTTTATCCTAAGACCACCCCCTATTGAAAAATAGGGATTAGAGGTAATTTTTTTTCGAAGCCTTAATGATCCTGCTGCAGTCTGAACATCGGAATTACCATTATTGAGCAGTTCATTTGTTCTGAAAATACTGGCTAAAGTATGTGTACCCTTTGGTAAAGTATAGGTCAAAGACTCAGATCCTGAAGGAAGCCATTGCCGGTTAGGACCAATATTAATTGCAGATCTTTTACTCTGTACAACTGTCGGTTCGTCTAATTTGATTTCAATAGTATTTGGATCTACATCAAAGCTTCCTGATTCATAAAAAAAGCTGTACTCCGTCCATTCGTAATTAGCTTCTATTGGGCCACTCTGCTGTTCACTATAGTCATTCGGTTCAAACTCAAACTTAGTATAACCTCCGGTTGGGTAATGAATTTTTTCAAGCATTTCTGCCTTCATAAACCTTGGATGTGCAGTCCTGTTGGCCGTTCCGATGAAATCATTGAGCTTAGGAACAAAAGTAATAGGCACTCTGCCATAATCATTGTTAGCTGCATTGTAATATCCCCAATGGTCTATATCATTGGAATTGTAAAGATCATTGGACACAAAAACGGCAGAAGATGTTGGCAGTAAATCAGAATTATACTCAAATCGGTAAACCTTTTTTTGTCCACCAGAAAAAGAAGATTCTTTAATAGAATCAATCTTTAATCTACCAATGTTTTCAATATAGTGAAAATCCCATTTTTTAATAGGTATCTCACTTTTATCGTATAAGGTAATATTATCCAACTTTTTTTCTTCTGCCGTGAGACTAGCGTAGGGTGCTGGCTTATAAGAAAAATCAGTTCTTATTGACTTTGGAAATTTCAATTTTCCATTTGAAAAAACAATTTCATCAAGATAAGTTACCTGATCTATGATTAGAGAAGGAACTCTCCCCTCTTCTGCTACCTGTCCTATACCAGAGTTTAAAAAGGTAACCTTATCATACGATCTTTCCCGAAACCGATATTTTGCTTCTGGCAATGTATACTTAAATGTAATTACATCACCTGTTAAATTTTCTATTTTCGTCAAATACCAGGATGAAACATGGTTTTCAGAATTTTCAGGAAACGTGAGCCCACTTAACCCCCATTCTTTATGATCAAAGCGATATTTTGTTCCATCCAGAGTTGTAACAACGAAAGCATCAAAAAAAGCAAGTACGTCATTCGTAGGTATAACTTCAATTTTCAATTTTTCCGCACTTTCAACCCTCGGAATTCCATGATTATCAAAATGGAATTTTCCAGTATGCCCAGCAAAATTAAACAGAAAGATATCTGGTTCTAAATCATGTCTCCTATAAATTGTTTCATAACAATAATTAGGATCAGGTTCAGATAAAGCAAGTTGGGCATTAAATACATTCTTATCATAGTAATAACCAAAAAACTGAAGATCATCAGGCAAATTTTTCACTATTCTGGTAATTACCCCCCCAGCATTTAAACTCCAGCCTAATCCAACCCACCCGGGGATATCAGAAGGTTTATTACCACTTCCATTATATGATAATGAAATTGGTAAGGATAGTTTTCCACTGTTTATTTCTAAAAGCGGAACATCAATATTGATCTGTCCTGAATAAAGACTGACAGGATACTCTCCGTACTTACCTAAACTGGCAGCAGTTGGTGAAGGAAAAGTGACATTACTTTTGTCATTCGGAAAAGTTACCCCTTGCGAAAAGGACGTGCTAATGGCCACCACCATCAGTCCAAATAAAATGATTAATTTTTTATGCATATGGATTTTTTTTAAAAAAACTTAACTATCAGATTTTATGCAGCTTATAAAGCTCGCATCTAAATATAGAAGCCTTCAGTGCGACCAAACTGCACTCTGATTTTTTTTAAAAAAAAATTATTCACATTAAAAAAAGCTAACAGTCAAACACTTAAACCAACCTAAACAACAGAAATGTGCATAACTTGAATTTTCAATTAAAATCGGGCAGTCAAAAATTCGTCTTAAAAACTATTAACTCATCAAATCCCTATAAATCTGAAATTCAATGAATTTTTTCTTTTCATATCTATACTGTTCATTAGATTTTAGATAATTACCTCAAAATCATTTTTTCATTTTAAGCAGCATCTCCCTGGTCTGTTTATTATCGGCTTTTACCTGTTCGAGTTCTTTATCCTTTTGGATCAAATACAAAGTCAGTTCCTCAATCTTTTTCAGCAGCTTCGCATTCATCTCCCCTAAATCGACCCCATTGTTTTTCACTTCCTGGGCAGAAGGAATACCCGGCAAATGCCCTTTTTCCTGGATGTGTTTTTCGGTTTCTTTTAAAGAAGGGAGGGCATAATCTTTTGCAAAAACATAGTCCGGCCAGTTGGCAGTTTCGACTTTAATTTCCTGGGCGCGGATTTTTCCATTGACGGCAAGTTTATAACCTTTGGTATCCGGTGTACCTACGCCTACATCGCCTGCAAAATAATTGGGTGTAACAACCCCATTAAAATAAGCGGTTCCGCTTCTTGACATACCATCGGAATTTACATAAGGGTCTTTTGTTGTTTTATAGCTGTGCGCCGGACCGTTCTCTTCCTGAAAAGGCAAAGGATTGGCAACTCCATCGTAAACAACAGGAGCATTCGCATAAAGGGATTTGTAATAATAAGTTGTCCCTCCTCCCCTAAGCCAAATGATAATACTTCCGCTTCCACTTCTAATCGTAGCGTCTCTCCAACCAGCAATAAAATTCCTGTTGCGATCATTGGGTGTGTTTTCCAAATTATTCACCTGGGTAACATCAGCATTCAAAAAACCGGCCCCATTTCCCCAGGCATAGGTATGGTAACTAAATTTAGCAATTACAGTCCCTCTCCAATCACCATTTACATGAGTAGAAGACCTCCCAATTTCCAGAACTGAAGCTGTATTACTGCTCCAGCCACCATCGGTCCAGAGGGTCGGATAAAATTTATCCAGATCACCTCCAACAGTAATACTCCCCGCATTTTGCGCCCGGACTTTCAGGCAGGCAAAAAGCAACAGGACCATGATTAATTTTTTCATTCTATTTCTTTTTTAGCTGTTTTTTTAACTGTTTAATTTCCTTTTCCTGCCGGATCAGGTGCAGGGTCAGTTCCTCTACTTTTTGCAGCAACTGGGTTTGAAGTTCACTGATGCCAACCCCTTCTTTTTGCATTTCTGCTGCCGTACTGATTCCTGGTAAATGTTTGTGCTGCCGGACAAAACTTTCTATTTCCGATAAGGGTTTCAGCTGATAATTTGGTTCGAAAACAAAGTCTGCCCCAGAAGTATTTACTACAATTTCGTTGGCCCTGACTTTTCCATTAATGTCCAGTTTATAAGCGGGGTTGCTTTGGCTCTCTTTGCCAATAAGCACATTTCCACCATTGTGCCCCATCACAATTTTACCGCTTTCACCATAGTATATGGACATCATCTCTTGCCCGCCTCCCCCCTGGTTGTTGTGTGTCATAAAAGAAAATGCTTTACCATTTGCCCCCTGCACCGTTTGCCATGCCCGGCTCATAAAAGTCATGGTCGAATAATCGTTGGTTTCAAAATAAGAGGCTTT
Source organism: Pedobacter nutrimenti (assembly GCF_003208655.1). Classification (GTDB taxonomy): domain Bacteria; phylum Bacteroidota; class Bacteroidia; order Sphingobacteriales; family Sphingobacteriaceae; genus Pedobacter; species Pedobacter nutrimenti. The sequence goes on from NZ_QKLU01000004.1 coordinate 445,949, forward strand.
AAATGCTTTTCCATCGGGAATCCTCAAGCCGCCATCATTAGACACAAAAACTTCATTTCCAAGGATTAAACCTCCGGAAAAATCGCCACCAAAGTTTAACGCCAAGGTATTTCCAGGCCCATGCACCATAGCTCTACCTCCGGAACCTCTTCCGGCATATTGGAAAATAACGTCGGCAGCACCATTATAAAAAAACTTGTTTCCATTGGAGCCGGCCATAAAGGCGCCGTTGACTTCCAAGGGATATTGGGGATTCGCTGTCCCTATACCAACATTTCCACTAGCAGGGAAAACATTCGTTTGAGAAAAGGCAAATTTGGTCATTGCCAGTATAGCTACAGTTGCTATGGTTTTCTTTAAGGCGATCGTGGTCATTTTTTTAATTTTAGTTGGAGTTGCTTAATTTCTTGTTGCTGTTCAAGTAGCCTTGCAGAGAATTTCTTATCCTGTTCAATAAGATGTAAAGTCAGTTCCTCAATCTTTTTCAGCAGTTTCGCATTCATCTCCCCCAAATCGACTCCATTGTTTTTCACTTCCTCGGCAGAAGGAATACCCGGCAAATGCCCATTTTCCTGGATGTGTTTTTCAGTTTCTTTTAAAGATGGAAGAATGTAGTCTTTGGCAAATACATAGTCAGGCCAGTTGGCAGTTTCGACTTTTATTTCACGGGCACGGATGTTTCCGTTGACAGATAATTTTTCACGGGGAGTGGTTGTACCAATCCCTACATTTCCACTTACAGCGTTCTTTCCTGAAGCAAGTATGAGATCTCCGTTTGATTTAAAGCTTAAAGGGGCGAGATAACCATTAGGCCTTACAGCATAAAACTCCAAAGATGATTCCCCGGTTGGATTATCAGTAAAGAACCCATCTTTACGATGACTTATGACCCAGGTATGAGGAGACCTGATAATGGAAGATCTATTGTTAATTGAAAATTGGATATCAGTATAAGCCTCAGAACCACCATCACTAAAAATTGTAATACCACGACGTGATGCTCCTGCGTTGAGCTCTAGTAAATCGGAAGGGTTTGTTGTTCCGATGCCAACATTTCCACTTGCTGGCAAGGTATTTTGCGCCGAGCAATAAGAGCCAAGAATTAAAATCTGAAACAGAATAATTAATGTTTTTTTCATATTAATTTGCATGAGGTTTTGAAACTATTTTTAATGAATTGACTTCTGTTTGCATCGCCTTCAGCATTTTATTTTGCTCTATAAGGTGTAAGGTCAGTTCCTCAATCTTTTTCAGCAGCCTGGCATTCATCTCCCCTAAATCGACTCCATTAGTTTTCACTTCCTCGGCAGATGGAATACCCGGCAAATGTCCCTTTTCCTGGATGTGTTTTTCGGTTTCTTTTAAAGAAGGGAGTGCATAGTCTTTGGCAAAAACATAATCCGGCCAGTTCGCAGTTTCGACTTTGATTTCACGGGCACGGATGTTTCCGTTGACAGATAGTTTTTCTTTGGGTACTGCTGTACCAATTCCGACATTACCAAGAGGGTCAATACGCATGCGTTCCGTATTGTCAAAGGTGTTAAAGGCGATGTATCCCCCCTGTATGGCCCCTCCTCTAAAAAAGTTTATTGAACTGTTCACCTGACCGTAGAAATTATGTTCAAGTGCGAAACTTTTACCACCAACTTCATTGGTATTAAAGCCCCTTACACCCAGAAATGTTCCGGTTCCTGAAGCATCACCTTCACTTAATCTTCCCAACACAGTTCCTAAAGCGCCATTTGGAATATAGGCCCCTACATCCAATACAGCTCTTGGATTTGTTGTTCCGATGCCAACATTTCCACTTGCGGGCAAGGTATTTTGCGCCGAGCAATAAAAGCCAAGAATTAAAATCTGAAATACGAGGATCAATGATTTTTTCATATTAGTTTGCATGAGATTTTGAAGCTATTTTTAATGAATTGATTTCTGTTTGTTGGGCCTGGAGCATTTTATTTTGCTCTATAAGGTGTAAGGTGAGTTCTTCAATCTTTTTCAGCAGTTTCGCGTTCATCTCCCCTATATTGACCCCATTGTTTTTCACTTCCTCCGCAGAAGGAATTCCTGGCAAATGCCCTTTTTCCTGGATGTGTTTTTCGGTTTCTTTTAAAGAAGGGAGTACGTAGTCTTTGGCAAAAACATAATCCGGCCAGTTGGCAGTTTCGACTTTGATTTCCTGCGCCCGGACTTTTCCTTTTACCTGAAGCTTATAATCTGTATTTACCGTCTCTGTGCCAATATTCAGGCCCCCGGTAATGTTCATTTGTGTGACATCATGGGTTTCAATAAGGTTTGCAGTAAAGTCTTCAATATTGCTGATTAAGTCCTGGTTGATGGGCTGGCCACGGAACATATAATTGACACATAAAAGGCTTTCTCCTGTAGAATTGGCCCAACCAGCAAACTGAAAACTCCAATTGTAATGAGCATCGGAATAGGAGGGTTCCAGTGCCAGATATTTTTTTCCCTGAAAAACACAGGTCTTTAATTTCCAGGGCTGTTCCATGGAAACAGACTGAACTCCTCCAAATATTCTATTGTAGGCAGAGGTTGTATTGACCTGGGCGACATCCATACGGCTACCGGCTACTTCATTTCCTCTAAAGGCAGTAATGGTACCCACAGTATTATTAAAACCTAATAATGTTCCGTTATAAATTTCATGAAGGAGAACCAAAGACCTGGTATAATCTCCTGGTCCAATTCCCAAATCCTTTACCTTATAGCCTGAAGGCCCGGATACTGTTTGAGCATGAAGTCTGCTTATGCCCAACAACAGTACAACAAAGTTTAATAAGATGATGAACGCTTTTTTCATTTGCCATAGATTTTTATGGCACTAATGTATAAGCCTTCAGTGCGGCCAAACTGCACTGGGTTATTTTGTTAAAAAAAGTTTTCCACAGCTCATAAATAAAATTCAAGCAATTGAAAAACAGTATTTTAAAAAATAAAAACACAACAAAAACGCCATTACATAGAGGTAAGAAACAAGGGAAATTCTGCACCCTGATATTTTGGCGTACCCGGTTTTACGTCAGATTTTCAAAATCTGGGCAGAAAATCAGAACTAGTTATTATCCTAAGGTCAATAGCATATTTAAAATTAAAAATGTGCAGATCCCTCGTCGCTGCGCTTCCGTCGGGATGACGGGATTAGTTCCCACCGGAATGCCGTAAATTTTAATGGAACAACAATTTAAAAATAGTTCACCAGTATCTGGAATAATTGACCTTGATTGGGGGTATTGAATAATACCATATGTCAGAACTACAACAAAAAATCAAACAGAACAAAGTTTTCGATAAAATCTTTAAAGAAAACATGCAGGCCAACCTGCCCGGAATTATTGAACATGTTTTGCTGCTCCGTATTACCTGGAGTGAAGAACTCAAAGATGATGTCCAGCATACCCAAGAAAGGAAATTTAAAATCTGGAAATATAGTATTATAGTATCAGCAAACGAATTCTTCAATATTGAAAAGGACCTTGTTTACATTATGAAAAAAGACAAAGGATATTTTGATGGGTTTATGGATGGGAATCACAAAAAAGCTTTAGACATTGCCTTGGAGATGAAAAAAGATGGAATGCCTTTAGATATGATCGCCAAATTTACAGGTCTTTACCCCTCGGAAATTGAAAGCTTAGAAATGTAGGATATGGTATCAGTAGAAATAAGGAAGATGGCCGTCATCTCGAAATGAGGAACGATGGAGAGATCTGTAAGCTCAATATGCAGATCCCTCGTCGCTGTGCTTCCCTCGGGATGACAAGTGTTTCATTTCACTAGGGATGACGGGAGTATTCGTCTACCTAGGACAATAATTTTCTCTATAGGATAGTATTTACATAAAAAGCCTAATCACGATTTACGCTACAGGTTACTTATTTTCTACTGTATCCCGACTTTACCAGGAAGGCTAAATTTTAATTGCTGCATCAGCAGGCTGCTGAGCAGCTCGCCTGATTCCTGTTCTGTACTGATCAGGTCGGCCAGGCTGATCTGGTCCAACAACTGGTCTACAGAAAGTTGGATCAGCTGCCACAAGGAACGAATGGAACAATCTATGGAATTGGTACACAATTTTAATGCACCCGGATAGTCTTTGCAAAAGCTTTCATTAAAAAGCGAGCCGCCCAAAACCTTAAGGACTTCATTGACATTGACCGCAGCAGCGGGTTTGGCCAATACATAACCGCCTTTATTTCCTGGTGTACTGTTGATATACCCTGCAATGCGCAGCATGCGAGTTAACTTTGCCGCATAGGCTGCAGAAAGGCCTTCGGTTTCACTTATTGCTGCAATACTTACCCCGCTCTCTCCCGACCTTGCAATCCGGAGCAGTATCCTCAATCCATATTCTTCCTGTGCAGTAATTTTCATAATTAATTATTTCTTTTCAGCGGTTATGAAACTTCTAAACATCATTTCATCACCTTCATTTTTTTACATCATTCCCAGTTCAAACCTGGCGGTCTCGGACATCATATCTTTATTCCAGGCAGGCTCCCAGGTGACAATTACAGTAACTTCATTTACCCCTTCAATGGCTTTTACTTTTTCTTCTACTTCAAGCGGAATACTTTGCGCTGCAGGGCATCCCGGAGCGGTCAGGGTCATAACAATCTGTACATTGTTCAGCGGTGGCAAAATCTCTGTTTCATAGATCAGGCCCAGCTCATAAATACTTACCGGAATTTCCGGATCGTAAATGGTCTGCAGACAATCAATAACCTTTTGTTTTAATTCTTCTTTGTCCATAGCGGTTTCTTTTAATCCTGTTTGCCCTGGGCACTGTTTAAGGCCTGGTAGGCAATGGCATAATTTTTCATTTGTTTGATCATGGCCAACAGTCCGTTGGAACGGGTCTGGGCCAAATGGGCAAACATACCGATTTCCCGGATAAAGTCCAGTTTAGCGGCTATAATTTCCTCCGGACGGTGTCCGGAAAGCACCTGGATGAGCATACTGATCAATCCTTTAACAATCACCGCATCACTGTCGGCTTTAAAAAACAGGCGGCCTTCTGTAGAGCTGGCCACCAGCCAAACGGTCGACTGGCAACCCTTGATTTTATTTTCTTCGAGTTTATATTCGTCTTCCAACAGGGGTAATTTTTTACCCAAATCAATGATGTACTCGTACTTATCCTCCCAGTTGTCAAAAAGGGAAAAATCTTCAATGATTTCCTGCTCCGTTTGCAATATACTTTTCTCACTCATCAGGATAACATTTTTATGGTTTTATGAAGTCCCGCCACCAGCACATCTATTTCTTCCTGCTGGTTGTACAGGGCAAAGGAAGCCCTTACCGTACCGGGAATGCCAAAACGTTTCATTAAAGGTTGTGTACAATGGTGCCCGGTCCGCACGGCAATTCCAAGGTTATCGAGTAAAATACCGATATCCTGTGGATGTATGCCTTTGATGTTAAAGGAAACCAGGCTAACTTTTTCTTTGGCCTGCCCCACAATTTCCAGACCGGGAATGGCACTCAGCTCTGCTGTAGCATAGGCCAGCAATGCTTCTTCGTGTTTCCGGATCTTTTCTTTACCGATTCCGGATATAAAATCCAGTGCCGCTTTTAAGGCTATGGTATCAGCAATATTAGGGGTTCCGGCTTCATATTTATAAGGCAACTCGTTATAGGTGGTGCGTTCAAAGCTCACTTCTTTAATCATTTCTCCGCCTCCCTGAAATACAGGCATTGCTTCCAGCAATTCTTTTTTGCCATACAATACCCCCACACCGGTTGGCCCATATACTTTATGGCCCGAAAAAGCAAAAAAGTCGCAGTCCATTTGCTGCACGTCGATGTCCAGGTGCACGGCCGACTGCGCCCCATCGATCAGCACTTTTGCCCCAACCTGATGGGCAGCTTCGATCATTTCTTTAACCGGGTTTACCGTTCCCAGCGCATTGGAAACCTGTACCAGGGCAACCAGTTTGGTTTTTTCGCTCAGCAGGGCTTTATACTCCTGTACCGAAAGTTCCCCTTTGTCACTTACCGGAATGATTTTTAAAACAGCTGATTTTTCGGCACAAAGAATTTGCCATGGGACAATATTGGAATGGTGTTCCATGCCCGAGATGATAATTTCGTCACCCGCCTGGATGTTTTGCCTGCCCCAGGTATAAGCCACCAGGTTAATGGCTTCTGTAGTGCCCCTGGTAAAAATAACTTCCTCGACCGATGCAGCGCCTATAAAATCCTGTACTGCGTAACGGGTGGCCTCATAAGCTGCCGTTGCTTCTTCTGCCAGGGTATGAATGCCCCGGTGGATATTGGCATTGTAATGGCTGTAATAATGGGAAAGGGCTTCTATCACCGCCAGAGGCTTTTGTGAGGTTGCGGCATTGTCCAGGTACACCAGCGGCTTGTCTTTCACCAGTCTGTCCAGTATCGGAAATTGAAGTCTTACATCTTTCATGATCGTTTGTTTAAAGGGACAGGTGTTTGTCAATTAGTTTTTCGGCGTGTTCACGTAAAGCTTTTGGCTTGATCTGCACCAGGATGTCTGCAGCAAAAGCCTGTAGCAACATCACTTCTGCCTTTTCTTTGGAAATTCCCCTGGCCCTTAAATAAAACAGGGCTTCCTCGTCCAATTGTCCGACCGTACAGCCATGTGAACATTTCACATCGTCTGCAAAAATTTCCAGCTGTGGTTTGGCATTTATGGTGGCCAGGTCCGAGCGTAAAATATTTTTATTGGCCTGATAGGCATTGGTTTTTTGTGCATCGGGCTGGACCATAATCCTTCCGTTAAAGACAGCTGTGGCCGAATCGTCGGCAATTCCTTTATACAACTGGTTGCTAAAACAATTTGGTTTCCTGTTGTCAATCAGGGTATGGTTGTCCACATGGGTTTTGCCTTTTAAAAGATAAAGACCGTACATGTGGCTTTCATTGCCTTCTGCATCCAACACCAGGTTCATGTTGTTGCGCACCATGCCGCCATTAAGGGCAATACTCACCGTATGCACATAGCTCCTTCCAATTTGGCGGATATGACTCGTGCTCACCTGACTGGCATTGCTGTTGTCATTTTGCAGTTTATAATATTCCACATAGGCATTTTCTTCCACCACAACTTCCATCACCTGATTGTTCAGGCTATCGGCATTACCGATGGTGGTGTAACTTTCTGTGAGTTGAAGCTGAGCTCCTTTATCGGCATAAATCAGGCTTCTGGGCTGTGCCAGTACCGGTCCTGCTGCTGCCTCTAAAATGTGGTATACATAAACCTGAACAGGTTCCTGTTTTTTGAGCACATGGATAAACAGGCCTCCGTAAATCAGCGCGGTATTCAGGGCCTGTAAGCCATCTTTGATGTAAGCTGCGCTTTGGTTCAAATGGGTTTCCACCAGGGTTTTATATTCACCTTCCGCAGCCTGCTGCAGGGGCATAACGATCAGTTCATTTGCACCCGACCGGATACAGGAGTATTCCGCCTTGAAAATCCCGTTTACAAAAACCAGTTCATTGGCCTGCTCATGGCCCGGTAAGCGGATGGCATCCAGCTCTGAAGGCTCAATACCGGCCTCGCCGTCCAAATTGTATTCCTGCTGAAAAAGGGTGCTGATGTTGGTGTATTTCCATTCTTCATCTCTGAAAGAAGGCAGTCCTCTTCCATTGAAATCCTCAAAGCCTTCCTTTCTGAGTCCGGCAATTGTCCCCTGGGGGCCTGTTTGCTGAAGCTGCTCAAACTGATCTTTAAAATACGCTGTGCTTTCCATGCTTTATCTTTTAAAGACCCAAACTCAGGTCGACCTCATCTGTAATAAAATCATATCCTTTTTCTTCCAGCTCCAGGGCCAGTTCTTTTTGTCCTGAACGGACAATACGGCCTTTATACAGCACATGAACATAGTCTGGTTGGATGTAGTCGAGCAAACGCTGGTAGTGGGTAATGAGCAGAATGGACCGTTCGGGGCTCCGCAGCTTATTGATGCCATTGGCTACTATGCGCAGGGCATCGATATCCAAACCCGAGTCGGTTTCGTCCATAATGGCCAGTTTAGGTTCCAGCATGGCCATTTGAAAAACTTCATTTCTTTTCTTTTCCCCTCCGGAAAAGCCCTCGTTAATCGAACGGCTCAACAAGCTCTGGTCAATTTCCACCAGGGCCATTTTTTCTTTCATTTTTTTCAGAAAAGAAACGGCATCCAATGGTTCCTGTCCAAGGTATTTGCGTTTTTCATTGACTGCTGCCTTGATAAAATTGGTGGTGCTTACCCCTGGAATTTCCACCGGGTATTGAAAAGCCAGGAACAGGCCTTCCCTGGCCCGGTCTTCGGTAGAGAGTTCCAGCAGGTCTTTTCCGGCAAATTCCACTTCTCCTTCAGTGACCTCAAACTCTTCCCTTCCGGCCAGTACAGAAGCCAGGGTGCTTTTCCCCGAACCGTTTGGGCCCATAATGGCATGTACTTCCCCGGCTTTGATGTCGAGGTTAATTCCTTTTAAAATTTCTTTTCCAGCGATATTGGCGTGGATATTTTTGATCGATAGCATATAATATAATAATTAGCCTACACTGCCTTCCATACTGATGGCAAGTAGTTTTTGTGCTTCTACGGCGAATTCCATAGGAAGCTGGTTCATCACTTCTTTTGCAAAACCGTTTACAATCAACGCAACAGCGGTTTCTGCATCTATACCTCTTTGTTTACAATAAAAAAGCTGGTCTTCCCCGATTTTTGAGGTGGTCGCTTCATGTTCCACAATAGCGGTTTTGTTTTTAACTTCTATATAAGGGAAAGTATGTGCCCCGCATTTATCGCCCAGCAACAAGGAATCGCATTGCGAATAATTGCGGGCGTTGGCAGCCTGTTTTGAAGCCCTCACCAGCCCCCTGTAACTGTTGTTGCTGTGCCCGGCAGAAATTCCTTTGGAAACAATCCTGCTCCTGGTGTTTTTTCCAAGGTGGATCATTTTGGTACCGGTATCTGCCTGCTGGTGGTTATTGGTAAAAGCCACAGAATAAAACTCTCCGATAGAGTGGTCCCCTTTTAAAATCACGCTCGGATATTTCCAGGTAATTGCAGAACCGGTTTCCACCTGGGTCCAGGAAATTTTGGAATGATCGCCTTTACAAATACCTCTTTTGGTGACAAAATTATAAATGCCGCCTAAACCATTTTTATCTCCGGGATACCAGTTCTGTACGGTTGAGTATTTAATTTCTGCTTTTTCCAGGGCAACCAGTTCCACCACTGCCGCATGCAGCTGGTGCTCATCGCGCATCGGTGCCGTGCAGCCTTCCAGGTAACTCACATAGGCATTGTCTTCGGCAATGATTAAGGTACGTTCAAACTGCCCTGCATTTTCGGCATTGATGCGGAAATAGGTAGACAATTCCATTGGGCAACGCACCCCTTTGGGGATAAAACAAAAGGAGCCATCGGTAAATACGGCAGAGTTTAAAGCCGCGAAATAATTATCGGTCATCGGAACAACCGAACCCATATATTTTTTAACCAGGTCCGGGTGTTGCTGTATGGCCTCACTGATGGAGCAAAAAATTACGCCGATTTCAGAAAGCTGCTCCTTAAAGGAGGTCCCGATGGAAACACTGTCCATCACCACATCCACGGCCACACCGGTCAAGCGCTTTTGTTCATTAAGGGAAATGCCCAGTTTTTCGAAAGTTTTAAGCAATTCGGGATCTGCCTCTTCCAGGCTGTTTAACTGTTTTTTAGGCTTAGGGGCAGCATAATAAATGATGTCCTGGTAATCAATGGGCGGATACTTCACATTGGGCCATGTGGGTTCTTCCATTTTTAACCAGCCTGCATAGGCTTTCAGCCGCCAGTCCAGCATCCATCCGGGTTCATTCTTTTTTTCAGAAATCAGGCGTATGGTATCTTCGTTCAGTCCTTTTGCAATCAGGTCTGTATGTATATCCGTCACAAAACCGTATTTATACTCATTTAATACGGCCTGTTCCAGTGCTTCTGGTTTTTCCTTCATCTGTTTACACGGATTAATCTTGGGTTATTGTAATATAACACAAAATTAAAACAGATATCTGTTTATACAAAAAAGTACAAACAACTTTACAATGCAATAACATTGTCTGTTTTTACCTTCCCGTATTGTTTGGGCGGGCATACACCATTTGCATCACATGGATGTTGCGCATGGCAAAAGCAGCCTCACAATAATTCAGGTAATACCGCCATTTCCGGATAAAACGTTCATCAAAACCCAGGGCTTTTACTTTCTCTATGTTCTGGTTAAACTGATCAAACCATATGGCCAGGGTCCTGGCATAATCGCTGCCCAGGTCTTTGAGGTCTACCAGGGTAAAATTGCTGCTCCGGTTCACCGACTGGTTCAGTTTAGCAACCGAAGGCAATAAGGAACCCGGAAAAATATGTTTCTGGATCCAGTCTACTCCTTTGCGCAGGCTGTTGTAACGCGAATCAGGACTGGTAATCACCTGAAAGGCCAGTATGCCATCGGCCTTAAGCACCTGGTTACATTTTGCAAAATACAGTTCGTAATAATTATGGCCAACCGCTTCCAGCATTTCAACAGAAACAATTTTATCATATTGTCCGGTAATGTCGCGGTAATCCTGGATCAACACTTCAACCAAATGGGACAAGCCTGCTGCCTCTACCCGTTCCCGCGCCAGTTTTTGCTGTTCCCTGGAAATGGTTATTGAAGTGACCTTACAGCCATATTTTTGGGCCATAAAAATTGCATTTGCCCCCCAGCCGCTGCCAATTTCCAGTACGTGGTCTGTTGATTTTAAACAAAGCTGCTCTGCCAGCCTGCTGTATTTGGCCAGTTGTGCTTCTGAGAGGCTATAATCTTTTTGTTTAAAATAGGCACCGGAATAGGTCATCCCCTGGTCCAGAAAACAGGCAAAAAAATCGTTGTTCAGGTCGTAATGCTCTGCTATATTTTTTTGGGATCCGGAAATGCTGTTCGACCGGCTGTTGTGGTACATCCGGTTCAGCCATTTGAGCATATTCAGGGCCAGTAGTTTCGAGCGACTCCCGGATACAGATGGGGCCTGCTCTATATTGAGCAATACCCATTTAATGACATTTACAATATTGCTGGTTTCCCAAAGCTGCTCTACAAAAGCTTCTCCAAAGCCAATATCACCGTACAAAACCAGTATTTTGAAAAAACGGGCATCTTTAATTTCTATATCTGCATGAATGCCCCCGCCCTCTCCCAGGGCCAAAAACCTTCCGTCCGGTAAAGTCAGGGACAAACGCCCCTTGTCCATTTTGCTGAGCGCTTTTAATACAGTACGTTCATAAAATGAGGGCTTGCTTCTTACAACAGAGAGAGTGGTCATGGTCTACTTTTAGCTTTATATGGTCTATAAACGTTTTTTTGAAGGTCGCGGTTTACGTCCTTGGCATGAAAACGGATCTTTTTTCTCCAAAGCAGAAAAGCCTGCCAGTGAATAAGCCACATGACCCTTAAAGGGATAAGCGGAATTAAAAAGAAATAACGCATTAAAGCTGAAGCTTTTAATTCTTTCCGTTTGCCTTTTAAAGTACTCAGAAAAAACCTTTTGCCCTGACCATCGTAATCGTCTATTTTAAGGTCTAGTTTTTCTGAAGGAATGGCCAGGTTAAAATCAAAATAAGTATCCAGTTCTGTAAAAGGGGATACATAAAAAAATTTCTGCGCCCTTTGCCTAAAGCGGTCTTCTTCAAGTTCCTCTTTACCAATAAAAAACAGTTTCATTTCCCTGAAGGTATTGCTGATTTCTGCAACGGTACAAAGCGGAAAACCCAGCTCATCGAAACAGAAATAAAAAGACACCGGGTTAAAATTATAGCCCAGTACCGAAAGATTGGTGAGCAGCATCACCTTACCCTTATCCAAAATAATACCTTTACTAAACAGGTAAGCGCTCAGGTGCTCTCTGGTGCCCTTACCCTGTAAACGTTCACCTCCGAGCTGCAAATGGTCTTTATCCCGAAAACTAAACAGGTTAAACCTGTTGTACCCCAGGCACCAGAATTTCTTCGACAGCCCTTCAATTTCATCCAGGTCCAGGTATAAAAGATATACCCTGTACCAAAAGCTGTGCTTTTTAGGGGCAAGCCTGCTGTGCATTACTTTTGCAGTATATAGAGCGGAATTCATGGGGAGTTGAATTTACAATTATTTTTATAAATAAAAATACTGGTTTACAACCGCTTACACAGTTCTACCGCACTGGCATAGGCATCTTCGTGAAAGCCATATTTAAAATAACTTCCGCAATAATACACCGGCCCTTTCTGGTTCAACAGCTGCAGCTCGGACTGGGCCTGCATGGCCGGAACATCAAACAAAGGATGCTCGTAATCGATTTCTTTCAGGATACTTTTTTCATGGAGGCTGGCACCTGGATTAATGGATACAAAATAATCTTTGCGGTCAGATACCTGCTGCAGTTTGTTCATCCAGTAAATGGTGCTTGGCTGTAATTGTCCGTCCTGCTGCTCTACCCGGTAATTCCAGCTGCTCCATGCCAGTTTTTTTTGGGGCATTAAAGTCCGGTCTGTATGCAGCACCGCTTTGTTGTGCTGGTATTTAAATTTCGAGAGCAGCCTTTGTTCATCGGGTGTTTTGGAGCGGACCATTTTATAAGCCTGATCGGCATGACTGGCAATAATCACTTTATCAAAATACGAGGTGCTCCCGTCGACAGTGAGCACTTTTACCCTGCCATCTTCTTCTCTTGAAACCACCCCCACTTTTTTACGAAGCTGGATCCTGTCCCTGAAAGGTGCGATTAAAAGCTCCCGGTAAGACTGGCTGCCCTGATCAAGGGTATACCACTGGTGCTGGGTATTCAGTCCAAGGAAACCATGGTTTTTAAAAAACCGGATCAGCGACACGGCCGGAAAATCGAGGATCTGCTCCATAGGTGCAGACCATACCGCCGCACTCATGGGAATTAAATATTTCCAAAGCATGTCTTCACCAAAACCCGCTTCCCGAATGTAGCGCCCAATGCTATAGGCTGCAAATTCAGGCCGGTCCAGAATCTGTACGCTTTCTTTGTTAAAGCGACTGATTTGCAGAAGCATTTTAAGAAAAGAAGGGTTAAAAAGATTTTTCCGCTGCGCAAAAAGATGGTTAATGCCCGAGCCGCTGTATTCCAGTTTTTCAGGAAGGTACTGCACACTGAAAGACATATCGGTTTTTTTGACCGGTGCCTTAATTTCTTCAAACAACCTGCAAAGATTCGGATAGGTCTGGTAATTGAACACCATAAAGCCCGTATCAATCGGAATAAGCCGCTCCTGCTCTTCTACAACAACCGTATTGGTATGCCCGCCGATATAATCGAGTTCTTCATAAAACGTAAGGTCATATTTGGACTGCAACAGGTGGCCACAACCCATTCCGGCTATTCCTGTACCAATGATTGCCAGTTTTTCCATTATATGCTGTTTTTTTCAAGTACATAATGACAAACCATCCATTCATTGCCTTTGTTATAGGCAAAAAGCTCTGCACAGGACATATAAAACAACCGCCAGTATGCCCACCATTTTAAGGCTTGTCCGGCACCATAAGTTTGTTCAAAAATGGTCATAATTTCTGTTTTATGGGCATCCATTCTGCTCAGCCAGGCTTCTGCGGTTTTTGAATAATGCATGCCGTTGACCACCCAGTGCCTGGATACTTTCAGGTCGTCGTTAAAATAAAACAACAAGTGATTGGAAGGCATTATGCCCCCGGTGAAAAAGTTTTTACTCATCCAGTCTTTGTCGTTTTTGACTTCAAACTTATAGGCTAAAGTCTGATGGGTAAAAATATGCACAAATAATTTTCCATTCTTTTTTAAAAAGGAAGCTACTTTTTGCAGCAGCAACTGATAATTGCGCATGTGCTCAAACATTTCTACAGAAACCACACGGTCAAAACGCTCTTTGCTATCAAACGTATTCATATCGGCCGTAATCACCAGAAGATTGGTCAGGCCCCGCTGCTTCGCTGTGGCATCTATATAGGCTTTCTGGGAACTGGAATTGGAAACCACGGTAAATTTACTTCCGGGATATTTAGCAGACATAAACAAGGATAAAGAGCCCCAGCCGCAGCCGAGCTCCAATACCGATTGCCCCTGTTGTAAACCTGCCCGCTGGCAGGTCAGTTCCAGCATATCTTCTTCTGAAATATCAAGGTCAATGACCCCTGGTTTCCAGTAACCGCTGGAGTATTTCAGGTGCCTGCCCAAACAATACTGATAAAAAGCTGCAGGAATTTCATAATGTTGTTCATTGGCTTCCCGGGTATTTACAGCGATCGGTGCGTTTTTTAACTCCTCCATGAGCTCATTAAAAGCATGCTGTTGTACCTCGACATCACCCAGGCATTCGTCCTGGAGTCTTTCTTTTAGTAATTTCCGGATTCCCGCCCTGAGCACGAAGTCAGGAAGCTTGTTCTGTTCTATAAGTGTATCGTACCACATGAATTCAGGGGATTGCAGGTTATAAATTGTAAGTTACGGATCATTATTCACTATACGGTTTTTGGGGCCATACAGATCCTTAAATTCCATTAAAATTTATAAGCTGGTTTTCCTTTTTTTGAACCAGGGAACAAAGGCACTCGTTGTGTTCTGGTACTCAACATATTGCGCGCCTTTGGAGCGGATGGCCTGGGCTTCGGTGGCCGGAATGCCGGTTACTTTAAACAAAAGATAGGCAATAATCAGCGGGCTGCTAAGCGCCAGCCAGCCAAAATCTGCGGTACAGGCAATCAGAAAATAAGCCGTCCACAGCAACAGCTCAAAAAAGTAATTGGGGTGCCGGGAATAATTCCACAGGCCTTTGCTACAAACCTTTCCTTTATTTGCAGGGTCTTTTTTAAACTGGTCCAGTTGCCAGTCGGCGATGGCTTCTCCGGCAAGGGCAATAGCCCAGAGCACAAAACCGGCAATTTCCAGCAAGTGAAAGCCAGGGTTCTTATTGGAAACCATCAGAAAAAAAGGCAGGGATAAGATAACATTGGAAATACCCTGAAATTGAAAAAACCAAAAAAACTTCCGGTCGGCATGTGGCGCCCAGTCTTGGCGCAGCTGCTGGTAACGCCCCTCTTCCTGTTGTAAATGAGAAAGCACCCTTTTGCCCAAATGAAATCCCAGCCGAAGGCCGGCAATAAAAATCAGGCTGCAGACCATTTGCACCCGCGGGGCCCAGCCCTGGCCTGTAAAAAATAAAATCAGGGCGATGACCGGAAAATTAAGGGTCCAGAAAATATCCACCACCCCGGCATTTTTAATTCTTTTTGCCCAGATCCATACACCGGTCATGATCAGGCTGCAAGCCATAAAACAAATCAAAACGGTGATGGCGATGTTCATAGGGTTTAAGTTTTTCTAATTTTAATAATGCGCAACCAGTGCATAATTTTCATAACCGGATAGGTCGGGTCAAATTCAAACCACCTGGAAGCAAAGTTCGGGCTGTTTGGTTTTTTATGGTGATTGTTTTGAAACAGCTCTCCAAGCATTAAAAAATCAAAAGGAAGGGAGTTTTTGCTGTGGTCATTGTTGTCGTGGTTGGAATAACCATATTTATGACCGCACCAGTTTACAATTGCCCCATGTATAGGCCCCATTAAAAAATGGATGGGCAGCAACAGGAACATCCACCATGCGGTTGCAAAACTCACATAAAACCAAACGTAAAAGCTGATAAAGATAATTCTGGTGATCCAGGAATCCCCTATTTTATCAATCAGCGGCCAGCAGGGATATTTGTCCCTGAACTGCTCTTCAGGTTCTACGTTGTACTTGGAATAATTCAGGTAAATATTTTTTGTCTGGATCATCATGCCCCATACATCCTTTACAAAATGCGGGGAGTGCGGATCTTTTTCGGTATCGCTAAAGGCATGGTGCATCCTGTGTAGAATGGCATAGGCACGCGGGTTTAAAAAAGAAGATCCTTGGGATAAAAAAGTGACCAGATAAAAAAACTTTTCCCAGAAAGTATTCATTTTAAACATCTTATGCGATGCATAGCGATGAAGAAAAAAAGTTTGGGAAAAAAG
Source organism: Pedobacter nutrimenti (assembly GCF_003208655.1). Lineage (GTDB taxonomy): Bacteria > Bacteroidota > Bacteroidia > Sphingobacteriales > Sphingobacteriaceae > Pedobacter > Pedobacter nutrimenti. The sequence goes on from NZ_QKLU01000004.1 coordinate 461,987, forward strand.
GGAGAGGAACCAGTGTAAAAGAAAAAATATTAAAATAATCATATAAGGCACTAATGGCTGTATTAACGTAATTTATCTACGTTAAGATGTATAAACCGCAAAAGTACTAAAACTAACCAGTATTCTGGTTAGTTTGAATAAGAAAGGCCCGAAAACGAAAATGCCCGGCGCTTAAAAAAGGCCGGGCATTTTAATATAATTGTATAAATTATCTTCCAAAATCGTCCTGTACACGTACAATATCAGATTCATCTGAAGGGTTTTCAGGATCAGTATGCTGCCAGATTTCAGAAACCACGCCCCAGTCTTCCAGACCGATCAGACGGTGTCTTTCCCCTTTTTCCAGTTTAATCCTTGTACCGGGTGTCAGTTTTTGAACAGGTCCCTGTTCATCGGTTGCACTTGTGCTTACGCCTACTGTACCGCTAACCACCTGCCAGATTTCTGCGCGACGGTGGTGATATTGCCAGGATAAACGTTTATCCGGGGCAACAACCAAAATTTTCGGACTAAGTTTACCACTGATTTTTAAATCATTGACATTCAACCCATCAAAGTAAACATTTGCAAATTGCTGGGCCTGATCTTCATCTATAACAAAAAAACCTCCCCAGGGACGGGTGTCATCAACATTAATAACATTGAATCCTTCGATTTTCAGACGTTGTGCAACGCCGTTAAATATTTCTTTTTTCTGATCTGACATTTTTAATCTTATTGATTGGCCAAATATATATAGATGACATGAATTAATTTACTGGCTTGCCAATTAATTTATCAATCCTGGTCACGATATAGTCAATGTCAAATGGTTTTTTGATGTAATCATCTGCTCCTGCTTCCAAACTTTTGGCTTTGTTCTGGTCGTTGGCCGACATGACAATTACCGGAATATGTTTAGTAAACAGATCACCTTTCAAATCTGCACAGATTTCCGCACCGTCTCCGTCAGGAAGCATTACATCAAGAATAAAAAGATCCGGTACTGAATCTTTAAGCTTACCCTTTAATTCCTCAAAAGAGGAAGAAAGCTGCAGTTCATAGCCCTCATCTTTAAGAAGATATTCAATGATGTACCTGATATCTGTATCGTCTTCGAGAACATGTATTCTTTTTACCATAATTTAAAATATTTGTTGAACACCTTTAACAACAACAATTTTGCCATAAATTTAAGAGGAAGTACAGATGTTACACTTTTGCGTTAAGAAACGTTAATTTCTAGGAAGAGATCGATAATTGTTACATTTTTACAGAATCTAACCTCTGCATAGATATGATTTTAAGAACAACTATTTTTTTACTGTTTTTTACAGCCTTTATTTCTGCGGCCTCGGCCCAGCAGAAGATTAGCCTGGAGTCTGGAGACCTGATTTTTCAGAACCTGGACTGCGGCCCTTTATGTGATGCCATTAACCAGGTTACCCAGGGTTATGAAGGCAAAAAATTTAACCATATGGGTATGGTTTACCTCCGGAACGACACCATTTACATCATTGAGGCCTCCGGAAAAGATGTGCACATGAGCAAACTGGAAAACTTTCTGGCCAAATCCAAAAGCCCTCATTATGTGGGCAGGCTCAAAAAAACGTACAGAAAATTAATCCCAAGGGCCTTAACTTTCACCATGCACCAAATGGGTGTCCCCTATGATGATCAGTACCTGTACGACAATGACAAATACTATTGTTCTGAGCTGATTTACGATGCTTTTAAATATTCCAACAATGATCAGCCTTTTTTCCAGCTGTTGCCCATGACCTATAAAAAACCAGGGTCCCAGGAGTATTTCCCGGCATGGAAAGCTTATTTTGACCACCTGGGCATGGAAGTACCTGAAGGTAAGCCCGGTTGTAACCCGGGGGGACTTTCCCTTTCAGATAAAATTGATATTCTGGGGATATATCCATAAAAAAGGCGGAATAATATTCCGCCTTTTTTATGATTATTTTTCCGTTTGGGACAGAAAAGTACTTTCAAATATTTTATCGGCATTGTTCGCCTCAAAACCTTCCCTCCGGTGCGCCCTTGTAACTTCAGACAAAGGCAAATCTGCATACTGGTCCAGCACCCGCCGCTCCGCAAATTCGACATATGAACCTGCAATCATTTTGTGGTCGCCACCTTTAAAAGCTGCTTCTACTTTTCCGGCAACGGTAGAACTTTGCAATAGTTTTCCGTCTGCACTGGTTTTAATTGTTCCACCGGAATCATTTAATTTAAAGCCTTTCTCCTGTAAAAAACGGTTAAAAGATAACAGGTCATTATAACCTGGTTTAAGGTTATGGATGCTGATGGTAAAATGGTTCAGGTAATACCGGTTATAAATGGTCCATGCCGCATATTCACTTTCTGCAAGCAGGGTTTCATAGTCTTCAAGCGTTGGCGTTTCCCAGAGCGGGCTGTGTAAAAAAGCATCTACTGCCCGCGCATCGTTCAGGTCCAGCTGGTCGACAGGGTCCGATACCACCACATCTGTATAGCGGTGAATGATCTGCTGGGCCACAGGGCTCAATGCCTCAACGATCAGTTCACTGATAAAAATACGAGGGAAACCCGGGGCAGGTGGTGCATACCAGAAAGCGTCCAGTTTTTTCTCCGGAAAATGATAATGGTCCATTTTCTGGTAACCATAGGCCAGGAATATTTTTTCCAGGGAGGCAATTCCCAAATGAGGGACACCAATGGTTCTGAATGCAATATGGTCATTTTCGAGTTCTTCAAAACCATTGATCATACCTTCCTGGGTCATCGCTGTAATAATTCCGGAAACATCAGGTACTCTTTCTTTATACCTGTTCATCAGTCCGTTCAATACTTCCTGCAGTGTCTTCTGATTCATATCTGTTTTATATTAAGCCTTTAATAGGCATTCAGCACTTCGTCCAAATGCGCAACTAAGTTAGATGCATTTTCAATATTAAACACCATCGGTGGCTTAATTTTAAGTACATTGTGTAAAGGGCCGTCGGTACTTAATAAAAAGCCCCTTTCTTTCATTTTTTCTACAATTTCATCGATTTCCGGGACGGCAGGTTCCAACGTTTCCCGGTCCCTGACCAGCTCTGCGCCTACAAAAAGTCCCTTGCCGCGTACATCCCCAATAAGCTTATGCTTTTGCATCAGCGCAGTTAAAGCACCGATCAGGTAGTTTCCGGTTTCCAGTGCCCTTTGCTGCAAATTTTCTTCTTCAATAATGCGCATCACCGCCAGTCCGGTTTCCATTGATACCGGATTACCCCCGTAAGTATTAAAGTACTCCATTCCATTGTTAAAAGAGGCTGCAATTTCTTCAGTAACCACCACTGCGGCCAAAGGATGCCCGTTGCCAATGGGTTTACCCAATACCACGATATCCGGTTCCACTTCCTGCAATTCAAAACCCCAGAATTTTTCGCCTACCCTTCCAAAACCAACCTGCACTTCATCTGCAATACACAGTCCGCCGGCTTTGCGTACTTCTTTGTATACCTCTTTTAAATAACCTTCGGGCAAAGGGATTTGTCCGCCAACGCCCAGTAAGGTTTCGCAAATAAAAGCAGCTATACCGGTTTTTTGCTCCTTCAGGCCCTCAATAATCCGCGCAATATCGGCCGCATATTTTAACCCCGCATCCCGATCGCCATAGCGGTAATTTCCACGGTACAAATCGGGGTTCATTCCTTTATGGATAAAAGGCTGTTGTCCGGCGCCGCCCGGGCCATCAAATTTATAAGGGCTCAGTTCCATGGCCACCGTAGAGGTGCCGTGATAGGCATGGTCCAAAACTATTACATCTTTTTGCCGGGTATAATGGCGACTGATCCGGATGGCCAGGTCATTGGCCTCACTTCCCGAATTGGTAAAATAGCAGACCTTCAGTTTTGCCGGCATCGATGCGGTAATGACCTTTGCATAATTGACCAGGCTGTCGTGCAGGTAGCGGGTATTGGTGTTTAATTTGGCCAGCTGTTTTTGCATGGCTTTAACCAGCACCGGATGGCAATGGCCCACATGGCTCACATTGTTTACACAATCGATATAGGTGCCACCCAGATCATCGTATAAATACTGCAGCGCCCCCCGGCTGATTTTGAGTTTTTTCTGATAGCTGATGCTCAAATTTTTGCCAACATGGTTTTTTCTTTCTTCCTGTAAACTGTTGTAAGCGGGTTCTGTGGCCAGCACAGAAGCATAACCGCAGGATAAATTAAAAGTGTTCCTCGCTTTTAAAGGGTTTATTTTAATCCACTGGTACAAGAGTGTCCAGGCATCCTGCTCGGATACAAAATGTGAAGGATTATTACTCCTTGACCTTTGCCAGGCGGAGGTACAAACACTCATGCTTAGCCTGGCTGCAATGAGGTAATAGAGCACAGAAAGTTCTGTTTCTGTTAAAGGATAAACTTCATGATAGCTTTTAACCAGCACCGCAGCCACTTCCAGAGGGTTTTGCTGCCTGAACATGGCATAGGTACAGGCGATGGCCACATTATTGATCAGCTGGCTGAAAACCATATCTCCAAAATCAATGATGCCGCTAACCCTGCCCTGTTTTAAAAGTACATTATGGTCATTCGCATCATTGTGAATAATGGCTTTACGCAACCCCTGCTGTAGGGGAAGAACTTCCATTTCATACTGCAGTAAAAAATAAGCCGCCATGGTCCGCTTTTCAGGATCTTTGATGCATTCCAGTTTATCCCTGCAATCCAGTACCCTGGCCAGGTCCCATTCGGTATAACGGGCGGCAGCAGGCTGGACAAAATCTTTCAGCGCTTTGTCCATCAAAGCCAGCTGGTGGCCAAGGCTTTCAAAATTTTCAAATTCCGGCTGGACATCCTGCATAAAATCACCTTCCAGGTAAGACAATACCCTCAGGAATAATTTTCTGTCCTCTTTTTCAATCCGGGTAAAGCCCTCACCGGCCTGGTTTGGGATTACTTTCTGAACGATATCCAAACCTGCCAAATGTTGCATCACCTCCAGCTGGGCGCTCAGAAACCAAAGATCTGTATCTCCCGTGCTCACTTTGCAAACAAAACGTTTGCCTTGCGCATCCCGGAGCAGGAAATTCTGTTCTTCATAACCTGAGGCCTTTTCTGCAGTAACATCCATGTGGTAATACAGGGAAAGCCATTCTTTAATCACATTTTCATTCAGTATCATAAGGTATTTTCTTTGAGCAGCATCAGTATATGTGCTGCAGACCAGCTAAAATTTTTCGCATTCAATCCTTTTCCGCTTTGCGGATGGTAATTTTCCCTGATGGGCCCCTGCGTGGAAAGCCCTTCCGCATTTTGCAGCAATTTAGATAAAAAAGCACCGGCTTCTTTGCGGTATCCATATTTTTGAAGTCCCGCCAAACCAAAATAAACCTGGTCCAGCCAAACCGGCCCTCTCCAGTAACCTTTCAGGGGATCAAAACGGGGATGATCGGCCGCAAGTGTGGGCAAAGGCACCAATGTGTTAAATTTAGTTTCCTTTTCCATGACCTGCTGTATGGCCTTCGCCTGTTCTGTACCAGCAATGCCTGCCCATAAGGGAATCCATCCTTCGGGGCCCTGGGCTTCTATCCAGCTCCCATCCAGCAAGCGGTCGTAATAAAATCCTTTGTCCTGATGGTAAAATGTGTCATTGATCTGTTTTTTCAAAGCGGGTAATTGTGCGGTCCAATGTGCAGCCTCTGCATTTAAGCCAATTGCCTTTGCAATTTTTGCCAGGTAAATTTTCTCGGCATACAAATACGCATTCAGGTCTACCGACTCCTGGTTCAGCGACCAGGCTGCTGTTTTATTTTTGGCAAGGACCGCTTTGTCAAAACGAACAGCATTGTCCATTCCGCTTTCCCAGGCAGCCGCGATTCGTGTACCGTCGGTTGAGCCATATTCACAAAGGCCATTTTTATTATGGTCCCGGTTTTCATACCACCACAAATGGTAGCGGCGCAGTTTAGGATACATTTGTTTCAGAAAAGCCTTGTCGGCGGCACGTCCATAAATTTCCCAAACGGCCCAGGCGGCCAGCGGGGGTTTGGTATCCCTCCAGTTGTTTTCTTTTTTATCGGTGTAAATACAGTCGGCCACCATTCCCTGTTTGTCCTGGTAGTCAAACATGGCCAGCATGTTATCTTTGGCCAAATCCGGCGCAAAATAGCTCAGGCCTACCGCTTGTTTCCAGCTGTCCCAGCTCCAGAAACCATAAAAACCCTGGTAATTTAAAGAAGGGAACAGGCCCTGGTGCAACAAATCTTTTGCCCTGCTCCTCCAATTGCTCATCAGGGTAACAATAGATTTAACAGCCAGCCTTTTTTGCAGGCTATCGGTGAGCTGAGCACCCGGTGCTTTGAAATACAGGTTCAGGTACCGGTCCCAGCGTTGTTTATTAAGTGCATAAGCCTGCTGAAAATTATAGCTTACCGTAGTTTTTGGAATTTCCGAAGTTTCCAGGTAATAACGTTCTGAAAAAGACAGCTCATAAGTGCTTCCGGCCTTCAATACCACCGGGGCCAGCCGGGCGCTATAACTGTTACCGCTCAGGGCGACCGAAAATTTCTGCTGTGCAGCAAAGGCCAGCTGGAACACATGCCCTTTATTAAATTCCAGTTGTACCCCATTTCCCTTAGCAAACAGGCGCCCATCTTTGACCAGGCTTTCACCTGACCAGCTGAGCTCAATATTTTTACTGGTTTTGGACATATTGCTGATCCTGGTGCGGATCATGGCGGCTCTTTTGGACACAAAAATCAGCTGCAGTAAAATCTTCAGCCCCGATGTTTCAAATTCCTGCTGCAGCAGGCCCGGATAATAATGCAACCTGGCCTTCGCACGGCCCAGATCAACAGGAACGCCAGCGGATTTAAGTGACAAACGCGACATGGAAGCAGAAAGCCACTGGCCTTCCATATCCATGACCATAGGTCCTACAAAAGCGCCATAATCGGCACTATCGGAGGGTAAGGTATAGGCATGCCAGGCCCCCAGGTCAGAGAACACATTGGTTTCGATGGCAAATGGCCTGCTGACCTTATGCCCCAATTGTAAAACATCTGGAAACTGCTCCCTTGAATTTTGCGCAAAAGTGCTGCCCAGCTGAAGGGCAAGCAGCAATACTAAAAAGTTTTTCATCGTATTATTTTTTTGCCCTTTCTGTTAAAACTTCGTTCTTGAAAATGGGTCTGAGGGTAAAAGAGTAGTTATAATTCTGATATGGGATCCGGTAGGCCGCATGGGTCTGTGCGCCCCAGCTGTTGTCACCGCCAACGCCCATTTGTTTGTCGTCAATATTCCACCAGATCAGGTCCTGGTTGGTCATTGAACCACCATGAACATTCTCGGGGGCATCTTTATTAAAGTCCAGGTTTTTCATATCAAAATGTAAAATTCCTGTGCTGAGTTCTTTTTTAGCAATGGCCATTAAACCCTCCCCCTGCTTGTTGAGCAGGGATACCCAGCGCACACCCGTGCGGTAACCGCTTTCCTGAGCTCTGGGATAGGGATAAAATAAGGCATCGGCCGGCATGGAATAAACATCTACATCGGCCGCATAATTTCTGTCCTGGTAATTGTCAAAAGGCCCTCTTCCCAGCCAGCTGGCCTGGTCATATTCCGGGTTGAGCAACATTCGCATGCCGATGCGCTGCGGTTCCGGTAATTTATCCTTCCCTGCTTTCAGGCTGTAATCCACCTGTACATCACCATTGGCCCTTACGGTATACAAGGTGGTGATTTCTGCAGCTACTACTGGAAGCTCATGGACAACTTCTATAACAACGCTGTCCGCAGCAATACCAGATGGTTTAAAAGATTTCAATATGGCCCCTTTAAATGCATTTTGCCAGACTTTACTTCTGATTTGAAGACTGTTACCAATGTCGTTGTCTGTTGCTGCCCTCCAGAAATGTGGCTCCAGCGCTTCTTTAATGAGTTTTTTTCCGGAAATTGAATAGTCATCCAACAAGCCTGTTTTTTTATTGAAGCCAATGCCCACTTTGGAAGTCCGCAAACCAAGGTGGTCCTCCTTATCGCTGATGACCAGTTTTTCTGTACTTTTTTCATGCTCCCCGACCAGCGGAAGATACAGCGGCAGTTTAAACTGTTCTCTGGCCAGCACAAAATTTTGTTCCAGCAACGCCGAACTTTCTTTGGTGTACATTTCCAGGGTCAGGAAATACTCTGCTCCCGGTTTCAGTACCAGTTCCCGGACAGGAATCCGCAGCGCCTTCGAACTTTGAGCAGGAACGGAAAGATTTGAAATTTCCCCGCGTTGCAAAACCACTCCATCGCTTTTAATCAACCACCGGAAACCATAGGCAGATAGGTCTGTAAAGTCGAACCTGTTCAAGAGGTTAAGGCTATAGTTTTTTAGGTCCGTTGCCACAAATGCAACATTCTGATAAACCCGCTGCAATTCATAGGCCTGGGGATGAAAACTGCGGTCTGCAGAAAGCAAACCGTCTGCGCAGAAACTGGTATCACTGGTTAAGCCAACCGTTCCCATATCCCTTCCATAAGCCCAGATGTTGTTCCCTTTACGGTCTTTACGGGCAAATGTCTGATCGGAGAAATCCCAGATAAAACCGCCCTGTAATTGCGGGTGTTTATAGATCAGGTCCCAATCATCTTTCAGGTTGCCCCCGCTATTGCCCATCATATGTGCGTATTCACATTGGATCAATGGTCTTTTTTTCCAGCTTTTCACATAGTTTTCCATCACCGTGATGGATTTATACATCGGGCAGTAAATGTCCGAATACTGTTCCAGTTTAGCGGCTTCATATTGTACCGGCCGGCTTTGGTCTTTCCCTTTCAACCAATCGTAACAGGCCATCAGGTTGCTTCCAAAACCACTTTCATTGCCCAGTGACCAGGTGATGATACAGGTAAAGTTCTTATCTCTTTCCCACATGCGTTGCACCCGGTCCAGGTAGGCTTTTTTCCATTCCGGTTTAACCGACAAAGTCCCCATGTCGGTCAGGCTCATGCCATCACATTCTATATTGGCTTCATCGACTACATATAAACCGTACTGGTCACAGAGCTCATACCAACGTTCCCCGTTTGGATAATGGCTTGCCCTTACGGCATTAATGTTCATCATTTTCATGATTTTAATATCCGCCAGCATGTCCTGTTCGGTAATCACCTTACCGGTAAGCATATTGTGCTCATGGCGGTTCACCCCTTTAATTTTTATGGCCTTTCCATTGATCAGAAACAAACCGTCTTTTACTTCTGCAGTTCTGAAGCCCGCTTTACGGTGAATGCTTTCTATCACTTTACCCCTTGCATCCAGATGGCTTATTTTCAAATCATACAAATTAGGGTGTTCTGCATTCCAGCTAAACACATCGGGTATAGCTGCCGAAAACCGGAGCTGCTGTGTGGTTATTTTTTGCAACGAATGGTAAACGGTTTTACCTGATGGATCGGTTAGTTCTATTTTCAGTGTTCCTGCATTACCGGGGGCCGGGGCCTTGTTAAATTTGGTATCCAGCTCAAACAACCCGTTTTTATAGGCCTGGTCCAGTCCGGCTTTAACTTTAAAATCGGCCAGATGAAAAAGGGGTCGGGCGATAAGAAAAATACTCCGCTCGGTCCCGCTGAGTTTCCACATGTCCTGACCTTCCAGATAAGTGGCATCACTAAAGCGGAACACCTGCATGGAAACGGTATTTTTTCCTTTTTTTAGTGCCCTGGTGATGTCAAATTCTGTTGGTGTTTTACTGTCTTTGCTAAAGCCCATCAGCTGGCCATTGATCCAGAGATAAAAAAAGGAATTTACAGCGCCCAGGTGAATAAACACCTGCTTGCCGCTCCAGGAAGGATCCAACACAAAATCCTTTTGATAAGAGCCCACGGGATTATAATCTTTTGGTACAAAGGGTGGGTTTGGTGGAATAGGGTACTCTACGTCTGTAAAAATATACTTGTCGTAACCTTCGGTTTGCCAGTGGGCGGGTACTTTAATCTGTCCCCAGTTTTTTGTCTGTTCAGGTTTCTTAAAAAAATCTAAAGAACGTAAAGCAGGATTCTGTACAATTTTAAATCTCCAGGTTCCATCCAGAGACTGTTTTAAAGCCTGCTCGGGCATAAACCAGGCATGCGGCTGTACCACATTGGAAGAAGGCAAAGCCGGGTTTTCCCAATCGGGCTGCTGCTGTGCACAAAGCAGTAACGGACAAACAAAAAAAAAGCAGCAGGAAATAAATTTATATAAGTTCATGGGCATAAAATAAAGGCAGGCCATTGGATCATGACCTGCCTGTTGATCATCCGGGACTTGAAATTATTGCACCTCCGGGTTGTTGTTTACTTCTTTAAGGGGAGTAGGATAAAAGGCTTTGTCGGGACTGAATTTTCTTCCCGCAGCCTGCATATTATCGTTTAAAAGTCCCCAGCGCCTCAGGTCATAAAAACGGCTGCCTTCGAGGGTAAATTCCATTACCCTTTCATGTACAATCTGGTTAAAAATGGTTTGTTTATTGCCTGAAGGTGCATCCGGCAAGCCAGCCCTTTTACGGACTTTATTGATATAGGTAGAGGCATCGGGACTGCCCTGTTCATTTAAAACCTCCGCATACATCAGCAGGACGTCTGCATAACGCATTAAGGGAACATTAATGGCATTGGATACCCCAATACGGCTGGAGTTGGCCGGAATCCATTTACGAAATGCAATGGTCTGGGCACCGGCACCAAAGATGTTGTCATAAGTATCTCCGTAAACCTGCGGACTTGCGGGATCATTAAAATACGGATCATTAAAATAAATGCTCTGGTAAACCCGGGCATCATATTTACCACCACTAGCCACCTTTCCTTCTTTAAGCATCTCTGTCAGCAGGCGCTGTGTACCGTAAACCTCCCCGTAACCACCCAGTTCAGAAGCCGCAACCCAGTCGCTCAGGTAAGAGCGGTAAACTGCGCCATTGGTGTTATCAGCTGATTGCTGCAATTCAAAAACCGATTCAGGACTGTTTTTGGTTACCCCGTTAAACATCTCCAGGAAATTCGGGTCCAGGCTGTATTGTGCTGAAGTGATTACTTTTTCCAGCCAGCTTTTTGAGGTTCCGTAATAGGTTGCATTTTTGTCCTCTCCTGCCCGGTACAGGTACACTTTCCCCAGATAAGCCTGGGCGGCACCCTGCGTAATGCGCCCCAGTTCTGTATTTGGCCTGGCAGACCTTAAAGGAAGGTCCGGTTCTGCTTCTGTCAGGTCTTTGAGGATAAAATCGTACACTTCTGCCCTGCTGGAAAAGCCTTTGGGTATATCGGCATCTGAGGTAGGCACTTTGTCCCGGATGATCACTCTACTGAAATTGTTCAGCAGTTTAAAGTGGTAATAAGCCCTCAGGAATTTTGCTTCTGCAAGAATCTGTTTTTTACTGGCATCGTCAATGGCCGACGGGGACATTTTAACTATATTTTCAATCACCTGGTTGGAAAAGTTGATGCCCTTATAGTTTTCACGCCACAACAGGTCAATTGCATAATTGCCCGAGGTAAAGGAAAAATTGTAATGTTCTGTCCACCACGGATAATTGAAAGCATCTGATCCGGGAACAATATAATCTTCACGGTAAAATTCACGTACCGACCTGGCCTCCACATAATTGTCCCAGCCCACAAAACCTTCCAGTTGCGAATAAGCAGCTGACAAACCCGAAAGGGCCCGGTCTTTATTTGTCCAGAAGTTATCGACAGTCAGTTTATCCGGGATCCCCTGCTCCAGTTCACTTTTTTTGCAGCCTGTTGCCAGCAGCAGCAGGCATAATCCGATATATAGTTTATTTAAGTTCATTTGTTGATTTTTATTTGGTTAAAAGGTCAGTTGAAGACCCACAAGCACCCTTTTGTTCTGAGGGTACATCATGCGGTCCACACCGGTGTTCAGTACATTGCTCACACCAGCCTCCGGATCAAGTCCGGTATACTTGGTAAAGGTTAACAGGTTTTGCCCGCTGAGGTATAGCCGCAACCTGGAAACTTTTATTTTTTCCAGTACTTTTACCGGAAAAGTATAACCCAGCTGTACCAATTTTAACCTTAAGTAAGCCCCGTTTTCCAGAAAACGGGTAGACTCCCTTGAGTTTCCGTTTGGATCGCCCAATACGGCACGCGGCATACTGGTATTGGTATTCTGCGGTGTCCAGGCATTTAAAGTTGTGTTTAAATAATTCCGTCCGGCATCCATTCCTTCCAGTTCAAAACGGTTCCCGTTATAAATTTTACTACCCGCAATGCCCTGCCAAAACAGGGAGAGATCAAAATTTTTAAACGTTACGGCCATGTTTAAACTGTATTCATATTTTGGAAAACCCGATCCCTGGTACGTTTTATCTTTTTCATCAATAACGCCATCGCCATTGGTATCCAGAAAACGGACATCTCCTGCCTTTGCAAACGGCTGTAAAGGATTGCCCGCTGCATTTTTATAATTGCTGGCTTCGGCATCAGACTGGAACAGGCCTGCAGCCTGGTACAGGTAGAATGCACCGATTTCCCCGCCTACTATGGTCTGGCCTGGGATATGATCGGTTCCATATCTTAACCCATCGCCATCTAAAATCTGGCCATCATTGGCCAGCCGGAGCACCTTGTTTCTCAGGATACTGAAGGTACCCCCCAGATCAAAATGCCAGTCGTTCTTTGAAAATTTATAATTGGCTTCCAGCTCAAATCCCCGGTTGGATACCTTACCCACATTCAGTGTCGGGTCCAGAAGCCCGGCAGAAGGAGCTATAGCTTTTTTAATCAGTAAACCATCGGTGATGTTGTCAAAATAGTTTAGGGAACCGGTCAGGGAATTGTTGAAAAGGCCAAAATCCAAACCAATATTTTTGGACTTTACCGTCTCCCAGCGCAGGTCCCTGTTTTGCAGCTCGTAACTGGCAGAACCTGGCCATGGAGTCGCCCCGGAGCCCTGCACATAGCCCCCTGCCCAGGTATTCGAAGTCGTGATCAAAGCCTGATGATCGTAGTACTTCAGGTTACCTTCATTTCCAAGCTCACCATAACTTGCCCTTAATTTCAGGTTGTTCAGCCATTGCAGGTCCTGCATAAAGCTTTCTTTACTGATGTTCCAGCCTGCGGCCACAGAAGGGAATACCCCGTATCTTCTGTTTTCGCCAAAAATGGAAGATCCATCCCTTCTGACCGCAACCTGTAACAAGTACTTATTGTCATAAGCATAGCTTAACCTGCCCAGAGTAGACAAACGGACATATTTATTATTGGATCCATTGGCATTAATGGTACCACCAATACCTGCATAAATGGTATTGAAATTCGGGTCTGTAAAACCGCCGGGAACTTCTGTTTCAACAATTTTACCGTTTACAACACTCCTGATAATGGTTTTCCCTTCAGCTGTTGCACTTAAATAGCGGTTGGTTTTTTCCTGGGCCGTATAACCGGCAACCAGCTTAAAACTGTGTTTATCAATATCCAGGTCGTAGTTCAACAAATGCTCCATCAGGCGTTCCCTGTAATTGGTGAGCTGGTTAAAAACCCTCGGATAAGATACGGCCGGATCATTGGCATTTGCACGGTAAGGCGGGTTATGCGAGTAATCTTCTGTTTGTGAAGAGATATAACCCAGGTTGGCCGTATAACTTAAACCTTTATACAGCTTCAGGCCAATTTTTATGTTTCCTGACAGGTATTTCACTTTTGAATTGGCCTCCAAAAAATGGTCTGCCGCAATGGGGTTCTGAAATTTCGGGAGCCCGTTTTCTGTTAAAGCGTAACCATATTTTTCTTTAGGGTCCAGAACGGCCAGCAAAGGGCTTTGAAAATAACTGTCTCTAATATCAAATTTTGCAGCTTCAGAAAAGGTTTCAGAATACAAAATGTTACTTCCAACGGTCAGTATACCTTTGGTAAAATCGTTTCTTGACCTGATGGATTTTTTATTGAATTTAGAACCTATAAAAGTTCCTTTATCATCTGTAAGGTCCCCGCTTAATGCATAGGTCAGGTAATCCCCGCCGCCGCTTAAACCGACATTATAGTTCTGGGAAATCCCCTGCCTGTTGATCAGTTTTTGCCAGTCGGTATTGTTTGGGCTGCTTTTGGTCAGGTAGGCTGGAAAATCTGCGGGTAATTTACCCGCGTTGGTATACATTTGTGTATGAACTTGTTTATAGCCATCGGCATCCAGAAAATGAAATTTTTTGGTCGGGTTTACCCAACTGTAATAAGTGGAAAAATCAACAAGTGGTGTCCCCTTTTTTCCTTTTTTTGTGGTGATCAGGATCACTCCGTTGGCACTCTGGGAGCCATAAATAGAAGCGGCGGCCCCATCTTTTAAAACTTCTATAGAGGCAATATCATTATTGCTCAAATAATAAGGATTTCCCGGGACACCATCAATCACATATAAAGGCTGATGGTTTCCAATGGTACTGATCCCTCTTAAACGCACATCGGAAACCTGTCCGGGATTCCCTCCCGGGCTGCTGACAGATAAACCTGCTACACGGCCTTGTAAGGCATTGATTGGGTTATTGGAAGCCACCTGTTCCAATTTTTCACCACTCACAGAACTGATGGCGCTGGTCAGGTTACTTTTCTTTTGGGTTCCGTAGCCGATCACCACGACCTCATCGAGTCCTTTCATGTCCATGATCATTTTCACGATCAGCTCTTTGCCCGGCACTGCCTGCAGCTCCTGGGTTTTAAAACTTACTGCTGAAAATACAAGGATGTCGGTTTCAACTGCCCTGATGCTGAAGCGGCCGTCTGCAGCGGAACTGGTTCCGGTGGCAGCGCCTTTCACCTTAATGCTTATTCCGGCTAAAGGCTGATCAATTTCGTTTAACACCTGTCCTTTAATGATGCCCCCCTGGGCAAAGGCATTACTGTTCATTAAAGCCATGAGGAGCAGGAACAGCAAATGGACAGGCCATCGTAGATTTTTAATCATAATATTTGGTTTGAAGTTTAATTGGTTACTCAAACCTAATATTAGCGTCTGCAAAAAGCGAGTACCAGGGCCCCTACATCGAACACCTGCTACCCCTACATGACCTCTACAAGACGCATTTTAAGCCTCCAGGGCCCTGTTTAAAAGGATTTCAAAAAGTCGTTCAGGTTATCACTGGAGTTCAGCGCAAAGTGTTTACGAAGCCGGTAACGGGCCATTTCCGCCGATTTAACAGAGATGTTGTTCAGCGAGGCGATTTCTTTGATCGATAAATTGAGCCGGATTTGGGCACACAAGCGCCTTTCATTTTGGGTCAGTGAAGGAAATTGCCGCTGAAGGTTATAAAAGAAATCCTGGTACTTGGATTCGATCTGCAGGTTAAAATCTTCCACATATTTTTCCATATTGATCTCGTACCTGAATTTATGAAGCAGTTTATGCAGTTTGACCTGGATTTCTCCGGCGCCGGATTTATCCAATACACTGAGTTCTTCCATAAAATTGCTGATCAACCCGTTTCTATGGGACATGTACAACGCATAATTTTTCAACTCAGTGTTGTTGAATTCAAGTTTATTGCTCAGTGCCTGTTGTTTCAGTTCGGCCAGTTCGGCGTTCTTTTTTTGCCGGCTCCTGAGTTTTGTATATAAAAGAAAACCGATAATAACCAGTAAAACAACAATAATAGCCAGGGTATTCCGCTGGTAAGATTTCAGCACTTTTTCAAGGGACAACGCTTTGATCTGTCTTTCCTTTTCCTGCGCTTCCCTTTTCATGGTCAGGGTCAGCAGGGCGTTGACTTTATTTTTGGAAAGGAACTCTTCCCGGATGGCATTGTATTTCTGGATGTTTTCGTAAGCTGCTTTGTAATTGCCCCTCAGCTGGTCCAGCTGGGAAGAAACTTTATAATTGTCCAACAGGTTTTCCTTTTTTGAATTCGATGTCGATTGGTCAATATATTTTCTTGCCGCATCCAGGGAAAGCTGTGCCTGGTCATATCGTCCAAGTTTCAACATGGAAAAGGCCATCTGGTTGTGTACCTCAGCAAGGGACAGGACTTGTCCGGTAGAATACTTCAGGGCCAGCTGAAAATAATTGATGGCCTGGTTATATTGTTCTATGTTGTTGCTGCTGATTCCAAGGTTATCATAAGCCGCACTCATCAGGGCCCGGTTATGATGCTGTTCTGCCAGATGGAGGACCTTTTCAAAATAGCCTGAAGCTTTTACAAATTCATTTTTTAACTGCCAGCTCAATCCAATCCCGTTCAGGGAAACGGCCGCCTTGTTTTCATTTCCGGCTTTATGGTATAAATCATAGGCCATACTATGGTATTTTAAGGCAAGCTCTGCATTTTCTACATCGTAATAGATCCAGCCCAGTAAGGTATAGGTTGCCGCAATCTGCTCTCCGGACCCCTTTTCTTTATAAATTTCCAGGGTATTAAAGGCGTATTCCAGCGCCAGATCGTAAATGTCATTGTACAGGTAACCCTCGGCCAGGATCACCATTGCTTCTGCCTGCTGCTCTTTTAATTTGTTTTCATAAGCCAGAAGATAGGCCTGGTAAGCGTAGGCAATGGCCTGATTGGTTGAATCGCGGTTTAAGCTTTTTGCCTTTTTATTCAGCGCTTTTATTTTTTCCGTTACAGGTTCTTCCGCCGGCCTGGCACAAACCTTAAAAAGTGGTATAAAACAGGTTATACAAATTAAAGACACCCAGGCTAAACACTTTATTTTAAAGCTGGTGCCTCTTCCTACTACATTCAGCATATTTGGTTATTAGAACTTGTGCAGGCTTCTTCTGCCCCACACAAGCGGAATAAATATAGGAATGTTCAGGCAATTACATGGAAAAATTTACTTTACCAGTACTCATGTCATAAACCGCCCCTACAATTAGAATTCCTCCCTGGTCTTCCATCTCTTTTAAAATCGGGCTGTTTTCCCGGATCCGGGCCACACTGAGTTTTACGTTCTGTTCACATACATGATGCACATATTTTGCGTTGGAGGATGTTTTTTCTCCCGGAAAGTTTTCACTCGAAAGTACTGCCGGTTTTATTTTAGTCAGCAAGGAGGTAATATTACCAAGTTTGACATCGTCTATTGCAGATTTAATCGCCCCGCAGTGCTCGTGCCCAAGAACAACGATGACCTTAGAACCGGATACTTTACAGGCATACTCCAGACTGCCCAGAATGTCTTCATTTACAATATTACCGGCAACGCGCGCAACAAAAATATCCCCCATCCCAAGATGAAAAACATCTTCCACCGGAACCCTGGAATCCAGGCAAGACAAGACCACGGCCAGCGGGTACTGTCCCAGGGAAGCCAACCGGATGCGTTCGGAATTGTTCCGCACCGTCAAAATACTTTCTAAAAATTGCAGATTGCCTTTTTTAAGAATTTCCAAGACAGTTTCCGGCGCCATAGCTGCCTGCTGTTGGGCGGTAAGCAGCTTTCCGGAAATCACTTTATCCGCATCAATCTTCAGGGCACCATCGCCCCCCTGCTCCTGCTCTGCTTTATTTTTCTTTCTGCCTTTACCAATAAAAAGAATGATCATTATCATCAGGGAAAGGGCCAGTAAAAGTTCAGAGCTATTCATCAATATACATACTTTTAACCACCAGTTCCTGGCTTGGGTTAATAATGGTACAGTGATAGTTTAACCAGTTTTTATGACAATAGCTGATGATGACCTGTTCAGGCTCCAGGTCAATATCCGGTAAGCGGTCCAATATGCTGTACAATTGATTGAATTCTTTTTCCACATCAACATTATCCGGAAGGATCAATTGTATTTCTCCTCTTCCTTCAAAGAGTTTTACCATTGTCCATCCCGATCCTTTTAAATGTTTTTTCAGGTTTTGAAAAAGCTGTTCCTTGTATTCGTGCATGCCGACTAAATTAGTAATTCTTCAAAACTAAACGTCAATCCTGCTCAAATTATTTCCCCTATAAATACCTAATAACTTTGCTTCCCTGATACCGGTTTGACTATTTATTGGAGGGCAAAGCCTCAAAGTCATCCAGAAAATCATAAATAGTTTGCATTTTGCTATGGATCATATAGGCAATAACATAACGGTCAAAATGCGCTGAAGATCTTTTAAACAGGGCCATAATTTGCTTTGCTTCTTCCATCAATTTGAGCAGCTGTTTTTTTATAGAACGATGCGTGCGTCCTGTCTTCTCGGGCTCCTCCACTATACCTTCAAAAATAATATCTGTTAAGGACTTGTATGCATCTTCTATACCGGGCTCGGCCTCTTCTATCAAATTGATGGTCGTGTTGCCACAGACATGCAGCATCCAGCCAAAACGGTTTAAACTATGCGAGAGATTTTTTTTCATACCGGACACATTGTCTCATTAGATTTTAATAGCCTTGTCCGGCAGCGCTCTTGTGAGCTAAATAGTAGGAATGTCTGAACAAAATAGAATAGAAATCTTTCCATTGCAGGGTTAAGGCGGGGATTAATCATCTTAAACTGAACAAGAATACTAAATTATGTTCAGCCTCACTTTGTTCAAAACATTCATTTTAAATGTTTGTTCTGAAACAATATCAAAAAATGGCCCTGATAAAAATGTCTTATTTAATGGTAAACCTACCAAAGCAAAACGACTAATTTCAAACATAGAGTAAGAGAGGTTAAATTTGGGGAGTAATGTAGAAATTTTTTTATTAGAATGAACCATGCTTTCCATAGAATTGCAAACAAAAAAAGCCGGGAAGTTCCAAAGGGACTGCCCGGCATTACTATGTAAAAAGGAAACTGGATTTTATTTATTATTGATCACTTGTATCCTGAGCGATTGTTCGGCGGCACCAGGGTTTAATAACCCGGTTGCCATTACCGTATAATATTTTCCGGCAGTTAACGCTGTTCCCGCCAAAGTAGCTTTTACAGCTCCTGTATTCTGATCGGCGATGTCTAAAGAATAAGTATTGGCATCAACCGGAATAAAAGAGCTGACCTGTTTGTAAAATTGATTGTCCACTAATTTATTTCCACCGGTAACTTTAAGATTTAAAGATGGTGCATCAGGAGATAAATTCGCAAAACGCACAAATGCCTGTGTACTGGAAGTTGCGGTCATGGCATCGGTAACCTGTATTCCATCCAATGCCCCGGTGCGTCCAATTAGAAAAAAAGAAAACGTATTACTTCCGGTTAAAGTTATGTTTTTTGTAAAAAGATTATCTGTACTGGAAGCTGTGGTAAACTTGACATCATAACTCCCACCTGCAAGTTGCATGTAAGGAATAATTGCCCCGCCCAAAGGTAAGGCTGCATTGTTTTTTAACGTCCCCCCTACATACACATTAAAGGTGCCCACCGTTGGTGAAGCATTAACAACAGTCAGAAAGCCAATGCCGGGATCTGTCGTATCGTCTTTTTTACTGCATGAGCTCCAAAGCAGGCTAAAACACAACAGGGCAAAAACTAAAAGTCCGGGCATTGGACTTCCGGATTTTTTTTTGGTAAAAGTGGTCATGATTATGATAATTTAAAGGTTAAAATTCAGTATCCTGCAATACCTGATTTTCCCACAAAAAAGGGCCATTAAACCTTTTTAACAGGGTTTTTGGTAACAGCAATACAAATATTGCCTTTAGATTGGAAAGCCTTTGTTAAAAAATGTTAAGCCCTCGTTAAAGTATGTTAAGGACTGTTAAAATACGTTAAGAAAGAAAAACAAATGTCTTTTAAAGTTTATGTTCTTCCTGGTAATCGTCGAGAAAATCGAATATAACCTGCAGCTTCACCTGAATAATACCGGCAGTAGAATAACGTTCCATATTGATGTTTTTAAAAAATGTCATGACTTCGTTTGCTTCTTCCATTAGCTTAAGCAATTCTTTTTTTATAAGCTCATGTGTTTCTTTGGCCAGCTCTGGTTCATCCAGAATCTGCTGAAAAATCAAATCTGTAAGGCTTTTGTACGCAGATTCAATTTCGTGGCCGGCATTGGGGATGGCGCAGGAGCCCATACTTCCCGAAACATGGAGCATCCATGCAAAACGATTGATACTGTAGGCAAGTTCTTTACTCATAACAAAGACTTCTTTTAAATTTCGCAGACCGGGTTCTTTATGAAACAGAACCCGAATTTACATATCCATGTCTTTGTTTAGAATAATCATTTTATTCATTCTTAGGAGTTACCTGAATAATAATTCTGTACAAAACCTTTAGCAGAAAATTAAATAGAAAGTCATCTGGAAAGATCAGCCATAAAACAATTTATGGTATGCGGATGTCTTTTCTTTTTTCTAAAAGCTGGGTGATTAGTCTTTGTATATGTTTGCGTAAAACATCTTCACTTTTCAGTCTGCACAGATATCTTAAAACTTCTTTTTTCCTGGAAGGTGTGAGGCTTTCAAAGGCTTTTGTCAAATTATGGGCCTTTAACTGTTCTGTCATTAAAGCGGGTGCAGGATAATCGGCCTCATCTGTATTTTCAGCCTGTTCAATTACAAAAACAGCCGATTGCCCCACAGCTGTTTTGGCCCCCTTCATCATGATCAGATTTACAAACAATCGGTAAGGCGCATTTTTTACAGGAACCAGGCTTTTCGTAAAATAAAAACCGTTAACCGTTCCTTTAATTCTGATGTATCCTTTTTCTGCCAGGAGCCGGACAGAAATTTCGGCAGGGACATCAACACACCAGTTGATGCCTGTCTGATAAATCACTGCGCTAAATTTATGCTCCATATTTCAAAGCTACTCCTAAAGCTTAAAAATCCAAGAGAAAAATAGGCAAAAAAACAGGAGCCTCAAAGGGCTCCTCAGTTTAGGCAAAAAGTTTTTGTATGCTCATTTCTGCATAGCCCGCACTTGCTGTCATTCCCTTACCACCAATACAAGTCCGGATGTGGATACAGTTTTCCAAATCATATTCCAGAATGTGCTTTTCAGGATGCTGTGGATAATAGCCTGCCCAGTTACTGGCAATTTTACGGACATCGAAATTGACGATCCTTTCGGCTTCTCGCAGCATCAGCTCATTAATGTAACTGTTCAGGTTAAAACCTAGGTCATCAAAATGATTGACACCGGCGTACTCATGGGAATCGCCTATAATGATACTGCCATCAGGTGCCATTTTAAACAATAAATGAATGCCGTAGTTTTTAAGTTCCGTATAATGTTCCGGATGTTTAATATGTTTAAAAGAAGGGCAATATTCTTCAAAACTTTCGTATCGTCTAATGGTTAATCCTGTCAGGACGTTCCCTTCCAAAGCGATGTCCTTCATTGGTGCAGTTCTCATCATTTGTAGTTTACTGATTTCCTGACCACTGTTTTTAAACAAATCGGGGAACAGGAGTTTAAATTCGTAACCATTACAAATGATGACCTTTTTGGCTTGGAATTTTTCATTTCGGGCCGTACGGATTTCTGCATCCCCGCCACCTGAAAAACAGTCAATTACAGGATTGTTGTACATCAGTCTGAATTGCTTAAATTTTACCTGCATATAGGCCTGTAGTTTATGGATCATGACCTCAGGTTCAACACTGATTTCCCTGTTAAAAAACAAAGCTTCTTTTACATAACTTTCCTTTAAAGCTGTGTACTTGTTCAACACTTGTTTTTTACTTAATAGTTTCTGTTCATAACCCAAGGTATTGTAATGATCATGAAGTTCCTGTATAAGGGTCTGTTCCTGCTCATCTGAAGCAATGTAAACGCTCCCCAGGTTTCTTGCTGAAATATCGTACTCTTTTTGAATCTCCTTGTAAATTTCCAGCGACCGCACTCCGTAACCAAACCATTCATGCGCCATTCCCGAGGGAACAACCTGACCGAAATTACGAACGGTAGCGCCAACCGGATAGTTATCTTTTTCCAGCAGTAAAACCCTTTTTCCAAGTTTCAAAGCATGATAGGCATGAAAGGTTCCTAAGATTCCGCCGCCTACAACAATCAAGTCAAATTTATCCATTGTGTCTTTTGTTCTTATAAAATATTTTAATATTCTGCTGCCACCACCAGGTTATGATTTTCAGCCGCATTGTTTTTTTTTCTTTTTTCTGAAAGTGTCTTTTGCCGGAAATAAACGAGCGATAAAAAGGCACAAATACTGCCCAGGACAGAAACCGTATACACCGTCTGTTTAAAAAAAACACCCCAGCTCAGTTCAAACGTATTCAATTCCTTAAACATCAGGACCCCGGCACTCCCAAGATAGCCCATAGAATCGGCAACATAAATAATGAAGCCTATGTTTCCTTTAAAATGAAAATTAGCAATCATCCGCTCAAAAAATATGGCATTGTAAGGAATGTAAGCCATATAAAGCCCCATTCCGACCAGGCACATCCAGGCAACCGGAGAGATCAGCCCCTGGTCAAAAGCAAATGTCGAAATGCCACAAAGTACACAACCACTAATGATCATTACATGGATCACCGTAAAGGCTTTCAGGTTATTTCTAATCAGGATCAACAAACTGATCAGTGCCAGAATTGCAACAGAAATAATCAGGTCAATTTTTGTATAAATATGATTGTCCCTGATGTGCAGGTAATGCCATATTTCCACTTCAAAATTGTCACGCATATCCCTAAGTAGGGTTAGCAAAACATAAATCACCAGGGTCAGGACAATTCCCGGGAAAAAGCTCAGGATAAATTTTTTCCGCTGTTTTGCATCCATAGGCACCCGTTTGGTACGCAGGAGCTGGTCTTCAGGGCTTGGCGCTGGCACCAATTCCAGACAGTACACGCTGAGCAGAAAAGGCAGCATAAACAATAAGCCGGTACAAAAGGGCATCCAGAACTCGTTGACAGGCAAAATACCCATCATTGTCCTGGCCACAGTTTTAACAAATCCAGAGGCAAAAATCAGGCTGATGGATAATAAAGCGCCCATAAATTCTGTGCTTTTGCGGCCCTCCAGATAGCTGAACACCAATCCCCAGATCATTCCAAGCGGAAAACCATTGATCAGCATAAAAGCAATGTTCCAGGGCGCAGGTACTACAGCAAAAGCTAAAAGTGCCGTCCAGGCAATTAGAATCAGCCGGATCAGATAAACCGGCCTCTTTTTAGAGGAGGATTCTGCAATAAACCGTATGCCATAAAATTTACTTAAGGTATAACCGATCATCTGGGTAATGACCAGCCATACTTTATAGTCTATTCCTAAAAGATGACTGCCTTCAAATGTTCCGGCAGCAAATGCCTTACGAAAGGCATACATACTGGTGTAACAGCTAAAGGCTGCAATGGCAGCAAAGACAGACATCCAGCCATATGGCCATTGGTGTACACGTTTTCTGGCAGACTCCAACAAATTCATCTCAGTACTATGAAGTGATAATAGGAATCAGTTCCGACATATGGTCTATAATATGCGTCGGATGGTAAAGTGCCAGCTCCTCCGCTTTGAAGGCCCCGGTTGTAATTCCGATAACATATTTGCAACCCGCATTAATGCCTTCATTCACATCAACTTCTGTATCTCCAATTTTGGCAATGTCTTCACTGCGCGAGACAGACAACTCGCTCATCATTTTGTGGATCATATCCGGATAAGGACGGCCCCTTTCCACATCATCACTTGCAACCAGAATATCTATACGTTCTGCCCAGTCCAGACGTTCGATGATCAGTTCGGCAATATCTCTTGAAAATCCGGTATTGAGTCCTATTTTAATTCCTCTTTTGCGGAGCTCTTTAAAAGTCTCTTCCACATCCGGCAATGCAATTACCGGAGATCCCTGATAAAAGCGGATCATGTTGCTGATAAATACAGCATGTATTTCCTCAATGAAAACATCTGTTAACTTTTCAGGGCCGGCATTTAATTTTTCCAGCATCATCCGGATCGCAACTGGTTTCTTATAACCCATCATTGGATTGATCTCTTCCAGGTCCAGCGCATAGCCAAAGTTGCGCATCGCTAACTGAAAGGCCAGGCTAACGTGATTTTCATCGCTCACGGTGGTCCCTGCCATATCAAAAACAACTAATTTTATTGACATCTTTTGTTTCGTTTATATTTTTCCTTTAAGTGCAGAGGCACTGTGCATCGACACAATTTTAAGCACCTCTCTAATTGTATAGCAAAACTAAACTTTGTTTATTATGAGTATACTACCTCAATATTAAGTTTTTGTAAACCCGATAAAAACAGCATGTAAATTCAAGTCGAATGATCGGGCCTTAACATATATAGAAGCATGTTTTTTAACTATTATTAATTTTAAACCCAATGGATAAAAAAAATAAATTAACTTAGCGGAATAAATTTAACCCGCACATTAACGCATCTATGAAAAAAACAATTCTGTTTTCAGCGCTCTTGATCAGCACCTTATTATCTTGTAAAAAAAGCTTACCGGAAGACGAACCACCTCCTGTACTTCCTCCTGTTAAACTGGAATACTCTAACCTGAGTGTGGAACAGCACAAACAAAGTCTTGAACAAAACGGCACAGATCTTCTTAAAAAGATCAATACCTTACCCGATGAGAAATTCATTAAAGCATTGTCCAACTTATCAAACCTGGAGCCTTTTATGCTGCAAAACTCCATTACTGCTAAACAGGTCATGTCGGTTAACAGTGCTGCACAGGCAAAAAACATGAGTGCACTTTTTGCAGCAGTGACCACAGTGGCCACAAAAGAAGGCCTGAGTAAGTACTATGGTATTTTTACCTGGGACAAAACCAATAAAAAATGGGTAAAAACAGAGTCAACCACCAAACTGGAAGTTGTGTATCCTGCTTCTGCGGCAAGTACCACCAACAATGCTAAACTAACCATGAGTTATACAGCAGCAGCTCAAACAGCAACTGTAGACGGTAAAGTTTACGAACTCCCTTCGGCCCTTACTGCATCCTTAAAAGTCGATGACAAAGAAGAAATGAAACTGACTTCTGTTTTTGAATATAGGGCAGATGGTAGTCCTTCCAAATCGGATATCAATTTGACCATGGGCGCATTCATTTTTAAAGTCAATGTGAGCAGCACGACAGAATCTGCAGCCTCGACCATTTCCTTTGCAAAAGGAACAGAAGAACTGTTTAGCTTTATCACAACTGGAAAAGGCGCTTTCAATATTTCCAATGTAGACGGAGCAGAGCGTATTGGCGATGTACTCAAAAATGCGAATTCGACTTTCAACATTATGAACATTCAATTGGCGGGACAAGTGGATCTTAAAGCAATTGACGATGTAAAAAGGACTTTGGTAAACAGTAATGGAAAAGAAAGAAACGATAAAACCATAGAAGCGATCAATAAGTATTCCAGCATACATGCCATTTATAAGAAAGAAAATGCCATCATTGCGAAAATAGATTTTGCAGCAAGGGAAGAAACAACAACTTATACCTACTGGGATTATTATGAAAACAAATACATCACCTATTCCCTTACAGACTATTACCAGGAGCCTCGTATGACATTTAAAGACAATTCCAAATTGAGCTTCAATACCTTTTTCAATTCAGGATTCAGTAAACTGATCAGTGACATTGATATTTATAAAGGACGCTTTTAGTCAAAAAGAGTTAAAATAAAAAAGGAGGGATTTTTTACAATCCCTCCTTTTTTATTTAGCTGTCATTTTATAAACCGTAGAGCCATACCCACACCAAATGCCTAATCCAGGTCCTTTGATATTTGTTTTAAGGGCTGCAGTACTACCCAATAAGGGATTCGAACTGTTTAAAATCTCGTCCTGAAAACTGTTCCAAAATTCAAAGCCGCTTTGAGGCAATGCCGAGAATTTGATCATAACCTGATCTCCATAAGTATAATAAGGGTCATATTTATTGGTCAAGTTGCTTTCTGCTCCCCGGTTTACCTGCAGCACCACCTTTTTACCATCAAAGTATTTGTCATCCTGATTGGACATCAATGTAGGGGTAAATGTTTTTACATCTTCAAACCTGGTGTACAATTTATAATAATTTTTCTCTCCCGGTGGATCCTGAAAACGTACATTCAGCTGGTAAAGATCCTTCAGGCGATGACTAAACCAAATGCTGTCCAGCGGGACCGTTTTGGGAATAGATGTTTCCGCCTCCAGTACATTTCCTGCATATTCAATTTTTAGTTTATACATTCCACCGGTTTTCCCTTTAAGGGAAGTTCCCCTGTATACAAAATAAGGAAAATAGCGGTCATCCCGCATTCCGGTAAGCACCTCTTCTTGCGTTCCGTCGCTAACGGTAACCTTTGCATAACGGATAATAATTTCTGCCAGCTGCGCTGAATCAACTGTGGTAAAAAAAGGCAGGTTATGGGTAAGAAGGACATAAGGATAGTCCCCGTTTTCAATCCAGCCTTCCACCACAAACTTGGGTTTATAGCTTTCCGATTTTTCTTCCTTTTTACAGGCAAAAATGGCAACCAGGCACAGTCCCATTAAGATGTTTTTCCAATAACTGATCATTTGAAAAATATTTTATAGTTAATTGCCGGCAATACAGGAAGTAGGGCCACTGATTTTTCCTGTATGGCTACTTTTCCGGAATTTAAACTGCCCCGGGCCAGGTAATAATTGTAAATCGGATTTTTCCGGTTATATACATTGTAAACTGAAAAAGAAAGTATGCTCTTATACTTTCCGGCAGTATGGAACTGGTAACCGGCAGAAAGGTCTAAACGATGGTAGTCCGGCATACGGGAACCATTATATTTTCCATATTCGTTAATCACATTACCTGCAATCAAATAGCGGCTGACCGGCATGGTATAAGCATTTCCTGTTGCAAAAGTAAACAAGGCAGAAATGGTCCAGCGTTTACTGAGTTCATAAGCTGAAACCAGGGTAAAATCGTGGCTACGGTCGTACTTAAAAGGAAAAGCATTTCCTTCATTTAACGCCGTAAAAATGCGGTCAGATTTGGACAGGGTATAACTCAAATAACCTGTTAAAGGGCCTTTGTTTTTTTTCAAATAGAATTCAGCGCCGTAACTCCTTCCTTTACCCAAAAGGACATGGTCTTCAATTTTCAGGTTATCCAGTAAGGTGGTCATTCCACCGGAAAATTCTATCACGTTTTTCATACGCCTGGCATAAACATCCACATAGCCCTCATACCCCGCCTCTGCCCAGTCTTTAAATATGCCAAGGCTTACCTGCTGTCCTCTTTCGGGTGGTACCCCTGAAATGCTGGGCATCCAGATGTCGCTTGGAAAACTGGCCGAGGTAATGGGAATCAAATGCACCGTTTGTACATTATCGGACCAGGTTAATTTTAAGGCCGTCTCCTTGTTCAAATAATATTTCATGGTCAGGCTGGGCTCAAGAAAAAAATTGTCACTTACTGTTTTTCCTTTTGCATAGGTGTTCAGCGATCCATCCGGTTCAGTACTGCTGTAAGGTCCTTTGTGCTGATAATAGGTAAACCTCAATCCGGCATATATAGTCATTCGTTCCGAAAGCCTGAATTCATCACTTGCAAAAACAGAATTTTCGCCAATGTTATAGGTGTTCTGCAGTCCGTAATCAAAATCGGTATAGGTATTTCCAGAAAAAGGTGTATTTGGCTTGAAATGATGTCTCAGCAGATTCAGACCTCCTTTGATGTGGTGTCTTCCTATAGAACTCTGTACAACAGAACTGTACGAAAAGTCCCTGACCACCGAATTAATTCCAGCTTTAAAACCTTCCTGTTGCAGATAAAAATTAAAACGATAATTGCTGTAGCTGAATGTATTTTCCCAAAGGCCGCGTTCAGAAAAACTTCTTTTCCAGCTCAAACTCGCTGCCCTGTTTTTCCAGTCCATGCCATTATGAATGTTAAATTGTTGTACACTCATTTTAAAATCATCACCGCCCAGGTAAACAGAAGCAAAAAACCTGTCCTTTTTATTTGGCTGAAAAGCAGCTGAAAAGTTCAGGTCATAAAAATCATAATTCACACTGTTACTGGTTTCATCTTTACGCATCATCCGGTTCACCAGCGGCCACACGGTCTGGTTCATAAAAGTTTTTCTTATGGAACTGGCAAATGACCATTTTTCGCCAAGGGGAACTTTCAGGTTTACTTTTGCGGCAAGAATACTCAAATCTCCTTCAATAATGGTTGAATCTGCAATTTGTTCACTACTCCTGACATCAACAACACTGGATAAGCGTCCGCCATATTCAGATGGAATCCCCGATTTATAAAACCGCGTCTGTTCTACAGCATCGGTATTAAAAACAGAGAAAAAACCCAGCAGGTGGGAGGGATTATAAATAATAGAATGGTTAAATAAAACCAGGTTTTGACCGGCATTTCCACCCCGCACAAACAAACCGGCATTTCCCTCTCCACCTTTCCCAATTCCTGGTAAAGTCTGGAGTGTTTTGATCAAATCGCCCTCTCCTAAAAATCCAGGAACTTTAGCCACATCATCTGCTTTAAGCAGGTGATAATTATTCAGGCCTGTTTGCATTTGTCCCTTTTTATTTCCCTGAACAGTTACTTCGTTCAATTGCTGACTGGCTGATTTTAAATAAAACGAAATCTTTTCATTCCTTAGGGCTTCCCAATTCCTAATCATTATCCCAAAAGAAATGTGTTGCACCTGGATTTCATAAAGGCCCTTTTCGAGCTCCATTCTGAATTGCCCGTTCCGGTCGGTCAATATGCGCTTTGTCCACACTTTTCCCTTCAACTGAATTCGGGCACCCGGCACTGGTTTTTGCAAAGAATCTGAAAGGACAAGGCCTTCAAGGACTATTTTCTGAGCGTTTAACTGAAGGGCAAAAAGCAGGAAGGCAACAACGAAAAGTATCTTGGACATATAAGGTAACCGGATAGAGCGATATGCCGTAAAGAACGTCATTTTTTATATAGCGTACAATCATTGATCTCTATTTATTCCCCCGAGCAAAAAACAGGATCCTGCAAAATGAACTGTAAGGATTATACCCTTTCTTCGACTAAAGGGAAGATTCTTATCTTTAACTATTAGAAGCGGCATTTATGCAAAGCGATAAAACAGCAAATCCTGCCAGTACCAGGTCCTTAAATCCGAATCAATGGGTGATTAACTATGCGGACTACCTGTACCGTTATGCCATTGTCAGAATAAACCAGGAAGAACAATGCCGCGACCTGGTTCAGGAAACTTTTCTGGCAGCCCTGGAAAAAGCAGACCAGTTTGAAGGACGGAGTACGGAAAAAACCTGGCTCACGGCCATACTCCGGAACAAGATTATTGATCTTTACCGGAAAAAATCATCGGGCCTGGCCCCAAAGGATGAAGTCCGGCATCATGAAGTGCTCCAGGAGGATTTTTTTGATGCAGAAAACGGACACTGGAATGTAGAACACCAGCCCAAGGCATTTGCCGCTCAGCCGGATGAGGTCATTCAAAACCGGGAGTTTAACCACATTCTGCAAATGTGCATGAAAAAATTACCTGCGTTATGGTTTGCCGTTTTTTCCATGAAGCATATGGACGAAGAGCAAACTGAGGTGATTTGCACCGAACTGAAATTAAGCCATTCTAATTTTTGGGTCATTATACACCGGGCCAAACTTAGCCTTAGGGCCTGCCTGGAAAAAAACTGGATTTAAAGCTTTCAACATGAACACTTTTACTAAAATCATTTACAACTGCCGCAAAGCAACTTTTCTTATTGAAAAAAAGCAGTTCAGCCCCTTAAGCACCAGGGAAAAACTGGAACTTAACCTTCATCTGGCCGGTTGCAGTGTATGCCGGTTGTTTCAACAGCAGAGCCTGCTGATCAATCAATGGATTAAAAAACGTTTTCCTAGCCAAGGAAACGCAGAAGTTTATTTGGATGAAAATTTCAAGGAGAAATTGCAGCAACGCATCAATCAGGAAATGAATAAAAATTAAAGAAGTGTTTTTAATTTCCCTATATTGCTTCACAAATTAAATGAAATGACACTGGGATATTTTTTTACCGCCACTCCTCCACCAGCTGTATAAGCAGGCAAAACAACCGTTTCGCTTCCTGATAAGCCTGGTTTAAGGCAGGGAACAGTTTAAGGATTCATCAGGCCCTGATGAACTGGTTGTTTTGCGTACGTTCTATTTTCGCAGGCACTCCTGCAGTTTTCGTATTCTTTCATTTAAACAATCAGAACCAATGACAAAATCTATTTTTATGGTTTTCGCCGGTGCGTGCAGCTACGGTATACTTTCTACTTTTGTAAAACTGGCTTACCATGAAGGTTACAGCATCGCTGAAATTGCTTTTCTTCAGGCTTTTCTGGGTATGGCCATTCTATATTTACTCCGTTTATTCAGCAAAAAGAATAAAACTATTGCAACTACTACTCCTACCAAAAGTGTTTGGCTGGCGCTTACTCTTGCAGGCGCAGCACTGGGTATGACCAGTTTTGTTTATTATTTATCGGTTCAATATATTCCTGCTTCTATTGCGATCGTTGCGCTCATGCAGTTTACCTGGATTGGAATCCTTTTAGACTGGGTCTTTTTCAGAAAAACCCCTACTGTCCTGCAGTTACTGAGTATTGCCTTAATCCTGACCGGAACAATAATGGCCAGCGGGATGCTAAGCGGCCAAACAACAGGTCTTTCTGTAAAGGGTATTGTTTATGCCCTGGCTTCTGCCTTTTTATATGGGATCTATATCGTTGTCAGTAGTAAAATCAAAACAGATGTCCCTATGCTCACAAAAAGCTCGGTTATGATGATGGGATCTGCAGTTCTTCTGTTTACAATTAATGCGCGGGAACTTTTGACCCAAAGCCATTTCGATACGGGTCTGATTAAATGGGTCATCTTACTGGCACTGTTCGGAACGGTCATCCCACCACTTCTGTTTAGCAACGGGATCCCCAATATAGGCGCCGGATACAGTGCCATTCTCATGTCGGCAGAATTACCAGTGGCTGTCATTTGTTCACAGCTGATCCTCAAAGAACATATTGATTTTTACCAATGGCTTGGAATTTTACTGATCCTGTTTTCTATTATTTGGATGAACAGAAAAAAGCTACAACTCCAACCTTCTTAGTGCTTTTAAAAAAACAGACAGGAAAAAATCCTGTCTGTTTTTTTTCTTTAAACCGGATCTGCTGGTTTGAAAAATGACACCATTTTCGCAGCAAAGTCCTGATGTGCCGCGAGCCATTTTGTTACGCCTTCTTGTTCATTCGGGCTACTGGCCAGGCTGGCCAGTAAAGAACTCAGCTCTGCATCGTCCAGCTGAAAATTCTTAAAGAAATCAGCCAGTTCGGGATGCGAGGCCATAAACTTTTTATTCACCACGGTCTGGATATTTTCTGCAAGACCAAAGACGCCTTTAGGGTCATCCAGAAATTTCAGTTTATAAACACTAAACACATAATGAGGTGTCCAGCCCGTAATCACTACAGCTTGTTTTGCATCGATGCTTTTCTTTAATACAGCCAGCATTGCCGCCTCACTGGAAGACTGAAGTTCTAGCTGTAATCCATAGCTTTTTATGGCCTGTTGCGCTTTGCTTGTGACTCCTGCACCAGCATCGATCCCTACAATTTTAGCTTTGAACAATGCCGATTTCGCATTCAATTCTTCAATACTGCTGATGTTAACTTCCTCAGGCACGACAAAACCAATGCGTGCCTTTTGGAAATTTGTTCCCATCACCATAAGCTTATCTTCAAATCTATCCAGGTATTCTTTATGTGTGACAGGCAGCCAGGCATCCAAAAAAACATCGGCATTCCCTCTGGCCACTGCAGCAAATACGGGTGCTACATCTGCATTTTTCACTTCTACTTTATAACCCTGCTGTTCCAGAAGGGCCTTAGACAAGTGTGTCATTGCAATACCTTCGGCCCAGTTTACCGAGGCAATAACAACTTTTTTAGCAGCTGGGGTATGACTGCAGGAAAGCATTGTCCCCATAAACAGCAGGATACTGGTATGAACAATTAATTTTCTCATTTTCATTAAACTTTAATCTCCTTTTTTAAACCAAAGGATTGGGTAATCCGATCCAGAATTACAGCCAGGATCACCACCGCAATCCCACCTTCAAAACCTGTCCCGATCTTTAACTGGGTAATTCCCTTCAGCACCACCTCACCAAGTCCGCCCGCGGCAATCATTGCAGAAATCACGACCATAGAAAGGGCCATCATCATGGTTTGGTTTACTCCGGCCAATATGGTTGGAAGGGCAAGTGGCAATTCAACTTTAAAAAGCAGCTGTTTTGAAGTCGCTCCGAATGAGCGGGTAGCCTCTACAATATCCCGGGGTACCTGCTTAAGCCCCAGGGTTGTTAAACGCACTGCCGGGGGCATGGAAAAGATGACTGTTGCAAAGGCCCCAGGTACTTTTCCCAAACCAAAAAACAGTACCGCAGGAATAAGGTACACAAAGGCGGGCAGGGTTTGCATCAGGTCAAGTACCGGGCGGATCAGTTTCCCCGCAAAAGCATTTTTTGCCGCCCAGATGCCCAGCGGTATGCCTATGAGCAATGCAATAAAAGCAGATGACAAAATCAGGGCAAGTGTTGCCATGGTCTGGGTCCAATAGCCCATTCCCCAGATCAGGGACAAACCTGTAAGGGTCAGTATGGTTAAGCCCCAACCTGATCTTTTCCAGGCCAGAAAAGCAATGAGCAAAATCAGTACATAAAAAGGCGGAAGCAGCAACAGCCATTCCACAGAATTCACCACAGCCTCTACAACAACCCGTACGGCATCAAAGAAGCCTTCTCCCTGAAAGCTTAGCCAGTTAATCAGTTTTTCAATATAATATCCTATACGCATCATTTATACAATTTCTTTTTGAAGGTTATCCATCATGTTTCCATTTACATTTTGCCAGCAGGCCCCTGTTGTTTCAATAAGCAAAGAGGTCTGGGCAACGATGCCCAATAGTTTATTACTGTCTTTATCGACGACGGGCACTGCCCTTCCATTCTCTGCAATAAATGGAAGCATTTGCTCTACTGTGCTTTCAGGGTAAGCCACAGGCAAATCCCTTAAAATCGCTTTTTCAATAGTCTTGTGTCCCTGCGCTTTCAGTTCCAGAATATCTTTCAGGTAAACAAAGCCCAGAAAATGTTTATCGGCAGAAACTGCAGGCAAAGATGTTAATCCCGAACTGCGCATTTTTCGTAAACTCCCTTCTACCCCATCTTTTTTATAAATGGCAACCGTTGGTTTTTCAAACATCAGACTGGCAGCAGTAACGATCGACTTGCGGTCTACCTTTTCGACAAAAGAAGAAACATATGCTGTTGCCGGACTGGTTAAAATATCTTCGGGGGTACCAATCTGGATCACCTCACCATCTTTCATAATGGCAATCCTGTCCCCAAGCCGGATGGCCTCGTCCAGATCGTGTGTAATAAATACAATCGTCTTGTGCATCTTCTGTTGCAGGTCAATTAACTCATCCTGCATTTGCGTACGGATTAATGGATCCAGTGCAGAGAATGCCTCATCCATCAGCAGGATTTCCGGATCATTGGCCAAAGCCCTCGCCAGACCAACACGCTGCTGCATTCCACCGGAAAGCGAGGCGGTATGCTGCTGTTCATATCCATGTAAACCAACCAGGTTAATAACGGATTGCGCTTTTTCCAAACGTTCCTGTTCTGCTACGCCCTGGAGTTCCAGTCCGAAAGCTACATTTTCCAGTACCGAACGGTGTGGCAGTAAACCAAATTTTTGAAAAACCATAGCCATTTCTTTGCGGCGGACCTGTTGCAGTTGCTGGTCCTGCAAACTGGTGATATCGACCTGGTTGAGGATCACTTTACCTGAAGTTGGTTCAATGAGGCGATTCAGACAACGCAGCAAACTTGACTTACCACTGCCCGACAAACCCATAATGACAAAAAACTCCCCTTGTTCAATTTCAAAGTTTGCGTTTTTTACTGCAACGGTACAACCCGTTTTCTTAAGGATTTCGGCCTTGCTTTTACCTTGTTTCAATAAAGAAAGTGCTTCTTCTTTTTCTTTTCCAAAAATAAGGGTGAGCGCTTCTATTTTAAGTTTGGACATAGGTTTTCTCCTGTTAAAAATTGAATACAAAACAGCTTCATTACTGCCTGTACAAATGCTTTAAATAAAACATTAAAATGAAAAAATCAGGGTGTAATTTCCCCGGACATTTAAACAGATATTGTTGCTGTATCTTTATAGAAAAACAAGCACTCAGATGGTGCTTTAACAGCGGACGTTTAAACTAAAAACTGTGCAAAGATAGGCAAAACAAGGTCAAAAACCAAGTTTTAACTCAAAAAAGCGTTTGAAGGGCCTTCATTCAGACCTCCTAAAACAGTTTAAAACAGGATAAAAAAATCAGTCTGAAAACAGGTACTGAACAATTTTTCCGTACAGTTCCGAAGGGTTAAAAGGCTTGGAAATATAATCGTTCATTCCTGCTTCAATCGTTTTGCCTTTAACCTCTGAAAAAGCCGATGCGGTGAGCGCAATAATGGGTATTTTCTGAAAACGTTCTCCTTTGAGCGCACGGATTTTAACACTCGCTTTATAACCATCCATCACCGGCATTTGAAGGTCCATCAGTACCAGGTGATACTCATTTTGTTTGACCTTTTCCACGGCCCCTGTCCCAGTTCCGGCAAGATCTACCTGCAGGCCCCATTTTTCCATAAATTTAAGGGCAACCTTGGTATTGATTTCATTATCCTCAGCCAGCAGGACCTTGTAGCCCCCCAGATTCTGCAACTGGCTGGTCTGACCATGATAGGCACGAGCAGATTTTTTTTCGCTTTTTTTGAAAGACAAGCTAAAGGAAAAAGAAGATCCTTTCCCCGGTTGGGAAATCAGGTGTACCTCGCTTCCCTGCAGCTGCAATAATTTTTTAGTAATGGCCAGTCCTAAACCTGTGCCACCGAAACGCCTGGTCGTATCTGCGCTGGCTTGCGCAAAACTCTCAAAAATATAATCCTGTACCGCAGGTTCTATACCGATCCCTGTATCTTTTACCCCAAAGTCCAGCTGCACACTTTGATGGTCTGCAGACCGGAGCCCAATGGTCACCAGCACTGAGCCTTTTTTTGTAAATTTAAGTGCATTGCTGATCAGGTTATTTAATATCTGTGAAAGGCGCACCGGATCGCCCACCAAAATTTGAGGCAGTGCTGCATCCATTTTAAGCTCAAAACGGATTCCTTTTTCGTCAGCCTGGATCTGGTGGGCATGCTTGATGCTGCTCATCAGTTCTGTTAAATTAAAATCCGTTTCTTCAAAAACTATTTTTCCGGATTCAATTTTACTATAATCCAGGATGTCATTGATCAGGCTCAGTAAGTTTTCACTTGAAAATTTCAGGACCTTGAGATTTTCGATTTGTTCAGCTTTGGGATCTTCCTGCAACAACAAATGTGTCATACCAATCACCGCATTCATCGGCGTACGGATTTCATGGCTCATATTAGACAGGAATTGTTGTTTGGCCAGCGCTGCGCTTTCAGCAGTCTGCTTGGCCTTAAGCAGTTCTGCTTCCGTATGCTTTACGGCCGTAATATCCATCACCGCTCCCATTATTTTCACCGTTTTTCCATCTTTAACCACGGGTATACCAATGCTCCTCAGCCATTTGTCATCATGTATGGTCTGAAGTTCCAGATCATAGGGCTGTTGCTGTTCAATGGCTTTTTTTAGCCCTTCTTCCAAACGCCTTCTTCCATCTTCCCGGTAAAAAGAAATGGCCTGTTCCACGGTGGTGGTATCGTCTGGTATTCCCGATAAAAGTTTAAGGTATTTTGTTCTGTACACAGAACCTGTTAATACATCATATTCCCAGCCCCCTGTTTTATTGATCCGCTGGCTGGTGTCCAATAATTCTACTGTCCTTTTCAATTCGGCCTCTGCCTTAAGTAAGCGTTGTTCTGCTGCTTTTTGCTCAGAAATATCCTGACAAAATACAGTTACCCCTTTCACTGTGCCATCTGCAGCAAATACCGGATTGCAGATCATACTGTAAAAGGCCCGGTGTAAATCTGGTTCCCCAAACTCTTCTATGGTCTCAACCGTTTGGCCCGATAAGACCCGGTTAAATAATTCAACTGTTTTATCCTCATCAATTCCACTATTTTTCCCGGCAAGCTCCCGGTAATTGTCTCCCAGCTGCAACTCCACTCCCCGGCCCGCTTTGATGACTTCCTGATGTGCCTTGTTAAAAACCGTATAGTTAAAATGTTCATCAAAGGCAAAAATACTGGCACTGGTACTGTCCAGCACGGACTGGAGCCTTTCAATCTCTTCCAAAAGTTCTGCTTTGGACAGTCCCCCCAAATCTTTTTTGCTTTTCCTCATAATATATTAAGATGATCACTGTTCCAACAACAATTAATCAGCCAAAATTTTCAATATAAAAAAGCAGCTTAATGGAAAACAGATCGAAAAAAGCAGAAAAGAACAGGCTACTGTCTAACCGTGAATGGCTTCCTTATTTCCAAAACTTTGGATCAGCTCACCTTCAAAGTCCAGCCATTCTTTCCACCTTTTTTCCACATCAACATCTATTGTATATTTCCGGGCAAAATTAAGAAATGTGGTATAATGCCCAGCTTCTGAGACCATCAGATCATGATAGAATTTTGCCAGCTCGGGATCTTTAATGTTTTGAGAAAGTACACGAAAACGCTCACAACTTCGGGCCTCGATCATGGCCGCAAACAAAAGGCGGTCAATAAAAGCAGAATTCCGGCTCCCGTCTTTTTTACTGAACTTCACCAGGCGGCCGACATAATCATCCTTCCGCTCACGTCCTAAAGTGTAGCCCCTGTTTTTGATGATGTCTACCACCATTTGAAAATGTTGCATTTCTTCAATGGCAATGGAGGTAAGTTCCTCCACCAGGTCCATGTGCTCGGAATTATTGGCAATCAGGGTAATGGCATTTGTGGCAGCCTTTTGTTCACACCAGGCATGGTCAGACAAAATCTCTTCTAAATTTGATTCTGCAATATTTGCCCAGCGGGGGTCTGTCAATAATTTTAATCCAAGCATGAGTTTCCGATCAGTTTTTTCCTGCAAAATTAGGAATAATCATAGGCTTTTAAAATTATGCATTAAAAACGGCTAGTTTTGCAGGGATTAATTTTCAGAAGCAATGAACACAAAGCAATTACTGATCATCGGACAAGTCTGGCCAGAGCCCGAATCATCGGCTGCAGGAACCAGGATGATCCAGCTGGTCAAACTATTTCTTTCTCAGGGCTACCACATCTGCTTTGCTTCAGCGGCCTCCAAAAGTGAATTTAGTTTCAATCTGGAACAGCTTGGCGTACAGGAACAGGAAATCAAATTAAATGACTATAGCTTTAACCTGTTTTTAAAAAATCTGGATCCCGGACTGGTTCTTTTTGACCGCTTTATGATTGAAGAGCAGTATGGCTGGAGATTGCGGCAGGAATGTCCCGGGGCCTTGCTGCTACTGGATACTGAAGACCTTCATTTTTTACGTCATGCCAGACAACAGGCCATCAAAAAAGAAAAACCAGAAGACCTTTTTACAGACCTCGCCAAAAGAGAAATTGCTTCCATACTGCGTTGTGACCTGAGCCTGATCATCTCAGAGGCCGAGATGAATCTCCTGGAACAGCAATTCCGTATAGATCCCGCTTTACTTTACTATATTCCTTTTTTAGAAGAAGAACTGACAGCAGAACAAGTCAGGCAGTGGAAAACGTATGAGCAGCGGGAAGGCTTTGTTTTTATTGGTAATTTTTTACACGAGCCCAACTGGCATACGGTGCAAATTTTAAAAACGGAAATCTGGCCCTTGCTGCGCAAAAAATTACCTGGTGCCAGTCTGAACATTTACGGGGCTTATCCTTCCCAAAAGGTTTTGCAATTACACCATGAAAAGGAAAAATTCTATGTGCATGGCCGTGCAAAAAATGCTATTGAAGCCATTTCCAAACACAAAATCCTTTTGGCTCCAATTCAATTCGGAGCTGGTCTTAAAGGAAAATTTATAGATGCCATGCGTAGCGGAACGCCAACTGTTACCACACCGGCAGGTGCCGAAGCCATGAAAGGAAAGTTGCAATGGAACGGCACACTAACGGACAATTATCAGGATTTTATTAGCGCGGCAGCGGCTTTGTATCAGGATAAAGCACAATGGCTTGAAGCCGGAAAAAATGGCATCCGGATATTGAATGAACGTTATGGAAAAGCAAAATTTGAAACTGCCTTTATTCAGAAAGTAAATCACCTGCAATCTCATTTATCGGTACACCGCCAGCAAAATTTCTTTGGTCAGTTACTTCAATACCATACCGCAAACAGTACAAAATACATGTCCCTTTGGATCGAAGAAAAAAACAAAAAAAATTGAGGCTATCCTGTTTCAGCTCCTTTTGTATCAGGACTTTTATGCTATATTAGCAGCAGCAAACCAATCCATGAAACATCCGTACAAATCGCAGCTCCTGCTGAACCTTAAAGCGCATTATCATGATCCCTCATGGCGTAGTCTTACCTATTTTGATTCCAGCAGAGAAGAAATCCTTTTTGTCCTTCCTAAAACTGAAAACATCCAGGAAGTCTTCAATGGCCTTTATGAAACTTTGGCCATGCTGCCGGAAATTGAACACCCAAGGGAAAGGGTTGTGATCAGTTTTTGCTATCCAAACGGAGAGGCTTACTGCTCCCGGTTGATCAACCCCAGCACACAGGATGAAATTAACCTTGCCCTGATTGGTTATCGTCCGCAACGCCAGATCAGACCTGAAGAACTGCAGGAGTTTTAATTCAGGAATAAGATCTTTACCACTATTAACACATCATTATTCTGATACATAACCATAATTTAAGTTATTTTAATAATACATAGCTTTTATGGAAATTTGTATGCCTGATCAAAAAGACAGGCTTCAAAAAAATGAATGCGTATACTAAATCTATCCCGGCCACTTCATCCCAGGCATTGGATATTACTCAAAAAAAAGGTCTTCCAGCTGCATTATGGGCATTAACGATTAGTGCTTTTGCCATTGGGACCACTGAATTTGTAATTGTAGGTTTGTTACAAACTGTTGCCAAAGACCTTAACATCAGTATCCCTTCAGCAGGTTTACTGGTCAGTTTATATGCGATTGGCGTTGCCATAGGAGCTCCAATTTTAACCGCACTGACCAGCAGGATACCGAGAAAACCGCTACTTATTTCTTTAATGGCACTCTTTATTATAGGAAATGGACTGGCCTCTATTGCGCCAGGTTTTATTACCCTGGTGCTGGCCCGGGTCATAACAGGTTTTGCCCATGGTGTATTTTTTGCCATTGGTGCAACCATTGCTGCGGCACTGGTCCCTGCCGAAAAAAGGGCATCTGCTATTGCAATTATGTTTTCAGGCTTAACCATAGCCATTGTTACCGGTGTTCCGCTGGGTACTTTTATCGGTCAGCATTTTGGCTGGCGGGCCACCTTTATTGGCGTTGCATTTCTGGGCCTTATCGGATTGATTTCCAGTGTGATTTTAATTCCCTCAAACCTCAAAAATGAAAAGGCCGCCTCTTTCAAATCACAGTTAAAAGTTCTGGGCAATAGACGTCTTCTGCTGGGCTTTCTGATGACCGCTTTAGGTTATGGAGGTACCTTTGTGGCTTTCACTTATCTGTCCCCAATTCTGCAGGAAATTACCGGTCTGACAGAATCTACGGTTACGGTCATTCTGCTCCTTTATGGAATTGCCATTGCCATCGGGAACCTTGCCGGAGGAAAAGCAGCCAATAAAAACCCGCTCAAGGCGCTGCTCTGGATGTTCATTTTGCAGGCTGCTGTACTGTTTCTGTTCAGTTTTACGGTCCATTACACCATCCTGAGCGTGATCACTTTATTTATTCTGGGCGGGCTTTCTTTTGCCAATGTACCGGGCCTGCAGCTATTTGTGGTACAAACAGCAGAAAAACAGCTTCCCGGAACAGAAGATGTAGCCTCCGCCTTTAATATTGCATCCTTTAACATTGGCATCGCCATAGGTGCTTATGCCGGTGGCCTGATTGTCGCCTCTCCCCTTGGATTGAGTGCGACCCCCTGGGTCGGGGCGCTTTTTGTTGTGCTGGCCATTGGTGTCACCGGGATCAGCATCCGGTTAAACCGGAAATAAGATTGTATGGTGAGTAAAAAAGGTCAGTATAAAGCATACTGACCTTTTTTATTTAACACAATCATAATAAACAAAAAACCCTGGGTTTAACAATGAACAGTTGTTTTGTGCTCTGTACAGGATGTGTTAATGATGACCTACAATCAGCTTTCCGATAACGATTTGCTCCTGCTCTTAAAACAAAGAGACCATCAGGCCTATACGGAAATCTACAAAAGATACTGGAGTGTACTTTACCGCTATTCCAGAAAAATCCTTCAGAACGAAAACGAATCCAAAGATGTTATCCAGGACGTGTTTGTAATGATCTGGTCAAAGTCCGACCAACTGGACATACACAGCTCTTTATCTTCCTTTCTTTATACCACAGTAAGAAACAGCATTCTGAAAATCTTCACCAAAACCAAGGTTAAAGAAAAATACATGAGTTCTCTTGAAAAATTCATGGAAGAAGGAACAGATACAACCGACCACCTGCTCCGGGACCGGGAGCTGGCCTCAAGGATTGAAAAAGAGATTGCCCGCCTACCACTTAAAATGAGGGAAGTTTTTGAACTCAGCCGAAAAGACTTTCTGTCAAACAAAGAAATCGCAGGAAAAATGGAGATTTCTGACAAAACGGTAAAAAAACAAATCAACAACGCCCTTAAAATACTCCGCTTAAAACTTGGCCCCCTGGCCGCCCTGTTCCTGTTTATTCATTTCTAAAAATTTATTTTTATTTTTTCTACTACCAATGGCCTGGTAAAAGATCATAACCATACAAACCGCTCAAAACGGGGAATATGGAAAACGAACGCTCAAAAAAACTACTTGAAAAATACCTGGCCGGTCAATGCACGGCCAAAGAAAAAGCCATTGTAGAAACCTGGTACCTTAGGGAAACCGATCAGCTCCCGGCAGATATAGAAGAACCGGACTATGAGAAACTCGAAAAAGAAATCTGGTCCAATATCCACAAGCTGCATCCTGAAAAAGCCAGTTCCGGCACCAAAAAATTCTGGTATGCCGCAGCAGCAATCCTTGTGTTGTGCGGCAGTTTATATACCGGAGCTTATTTGAGCGGTGCCTTTTTACCTGACAGCCAATACGAGGCTGTAAAAAATGATATCCAACCAGGTAAAAACAAAGCCATTTTAACCTTATCCAACGGCCATAAAATTAGCCTTGATGATGCCCTTAACGGAGAAATTGCCAAACAATCTGGTTGCCGAATTAGTAAAACAGCTGCCGGCCAGCTGATATACACCCTTGAATCAGAAAGCCCGGCCACGACCACAGGATTAAACAGCATAGAAACACCAAGGGGCGGACAATACCAGGTCAACCTTCCTGATGGCACAAAAGTATGGCTTAATGCCGCTTCTTCTTTAACCTATCCTGCAGCTTTTACCGGTCAACAACGCCAGGTGCAGCTCAAAGGCGAAGCCTATTTTGAAGTGGCCAAAAACAAGCAAATGCCTTTTATTGTCAGCAGCGAAAAACAGAAAATTGAGGTACTTGGTACGCATTTTAATGTCAATGCCTATGCAGATGGAGAACCTGTCAGGACCACTCTTGCAGAAGGTAGCGTCAGAATCTCTTTAACTCAAAACCCTGCTGAACAAGGCCTATTAAAGCCAGGGCAGCAGTCTGTTGCAGGAGCACATTTAAAAATTGTTCCTGTCGAGGTGGAAGAGTTCCTTGCCTGGAAAGAAGGACTGTTTATGTTCAACAATGAGAACCTGGGCAGTATTATGAAAAAGGTAGAGCGCTGGTATGATGTTCAAATAAATTTTCAGGAACCCGTTTTAGCTGAACGCCGCTTCAGCGGCAGTGTATCCAGGTTCAGTCAGGTTTCCCAGCTTTTAAAAACATTAGAATTAACAGGGTCTGTTCACTTTAAAATTGAAGGGAGGAAAATTATAGTTACAAAATAAACCAGCAGGCCAAAGGATTCGAAAAAGGGTCAGCGATGCTGCGAACATCACTGACCTGTAAGGGTTTTACCCCGCATGTTTTATTGCGGTTGGCCGAATATACTAAGCGATAGAATACTTGAAACTCACAATAAACAAACAAATGTATACAATTTATACTGTTTTTTTCCACAGGCTAAAATCCTGTGTTGCTAAATTTTTTCCCGTCAGGCGATCGGATATTT
Organism: Pedobacter nutrimenti; assembly: GCF_003208655.1. Taxonomy (GTDB): domain Bacteria; phylum Bacteroidota; class Bacteroidia; order Sphingobacteriales; family Sphingobacteriaceae; genus Pedobacter; species Pedobacter nutrimenti. The sequence goes on from NZ_QKLU01000004.1 coordinate 504,099, forward strand.
CCTATGCTGACGGAACATTTAAAAGACAATTATTAATGAGCATTAAGCTTACCACAGTTTTAATGATTACTTTCCTGCTCCAGGCCAGTGCCAGCAGCAAGGCACAGAACATCTCCCTGACCGGCAGCAACATTCCTATCAAATCTGTGTTTAAAGAAATCAGAAAACAGACCGGTTATAATGTTTTTTGGGAACAGGACAAGTTAAATGCCAGCCAGAGGCTGAACATTCATTTCAAACAGGCAAGCCTGGACCAGGTGATGAAAAAATGCCTCGAGGGCCAGCCGCTAACCTATACCATAGACAACAATACCATTGTCATTAAACCCGAACAGGGCACTATACTACGCAATATCGTCCGGTTTTTTACAGATCTGGAAATTAAGGGGACCATAACTGATGAAAAAGGTTTACCCATGCCTTTTGTTTCCATTCAGGTCAAAGGCACAAAAACCTGGTATAAAACAGACGAACAGGGCCATTTCCGCTTACGCGTTCAGGAGGGTGGTGCAGTACTGGTTATTTCCTATCTGGGTTACCAGACCCGGGAAATTGAGGTCAAAAAAGCAGAAGACCTGCAAATCACCATGGTTCCGGCACATGCTGACCTAAGTGAAGTTGTGGTTGTGGGCTATGGGACACAGAAAAAGGCAAACCTGACCGGTTCTGTGGATGCCATTACGTCCAAACAACTTGAAAACAGGCCCATTGCGAATTTAGGACAGGGATTGCAGGGACTGATCCCCAATCTGAACATTACCATTGCCAATGGCCAGCCCAATACCCCGCCCGAATTTAACATCAGGGGATATACTTCATTAAATGGTGGAAGCCCTCTAATTCTGGTTGACAATGTGCCTTTCTCGGCTTCGGAACTACTGATGTTAAACCCTTCGGATATTGAAACCATTTCTGTGCTCAAAGACGCCGCAGCTGCAGCCATTTATGGAGCAAGGGCTGCCTTCGGGGTGGTGCTGATCAGTACAAAAACTGCAAAAAGCGATCAGCTCAATGTAAGTTTTAACAGTTACATGGCCATCAGGACCGTCGGAAAACTTCCGGCTGTGGTTACAGATCCCTATATCGCCCTGAAAACCAAAAACGAAGCCGCTTATCCCTTGTACAACCCAGCCTTCAGCCCGGCCCTTGTTGAGGCTGCACGTTTACGTTCCTTAGATTCTTCCTTGCCCAATGTGGTTACCGACCCAAATGATCCCAACAAATGGTTTTACATTGGCAGTACAGACTGGCTCCGGGAAGCCTATAATAAAACGGCGCCAAGTTATAATGCAGGCATGAGTGTTTCCAAAAAAACAGAGCAGCTGAATTATTATTTTTCTGCAAATTACTATAACCAGCAAGGTTTGGTACGCGATGCAAAAGAGAAAAACAATCTTTACAACCTGCGGGGGAAAGTTGATTTCAACATTACAAAATGGCTGACCCTTTCCAACAATACCATGCTCAGCCAAAGCATTTATGAAGCTCCAACCATTATCGGGGGCTCTTATTTTTCGAACATCAACAGGACCCTGATCACTGATATCCCTAAAAACCCTGACGGGTCCTGGACATCGGCTGGTGCAAGTATCCTGGGTGCGGCAAAAGAAGGTGGCCGTACCAGTGTCAATCACCATACCGTTCAAACCACTTTCTCTTTTGATGCCTCCCTGATCAAAGATGTATGGAGCCTAAAAGGAGATGCCACCTTCAGAAGACTCGACAGCTTATACAGGTCTTATGAAATACCCGTACCTTATAAAACCGGTCCTAATTTATCCCCTCCGCTATCCAGCTCTACTTCGGCAACAGACAAAAATGCCAGCGTCCGCTATGATGTGGTCAATTTATATACCGAAGCCCACAAAAAACTAGGTAATCATTTTGTTTCAGGCCTGGTCGGTTATAACCAGGAACATTACATCAACACCAGTTTTCTGGCTTCCAGAAAACTCCTGATTTCCAACAACATTCCTTCTGTAAACCTGGCAACCGGGGATCAGACCGTTACCGAAAATATTGCAGAATGGGCCGTACAGGGAATTTTTTATCGCCTGAACTATAACTTCAAAGAAAAATACCTGCTTGAGTTTAACGGTCGTTACGATGGCTCCTCCCGTTTTGCCGCAGGTAAAAGATGGGTTTTTGTTCCTTCTGCTTCTGCCGGCTGGCTGTTATCGGAAGAACACTTTTTTGCCCCAGTTAAACAAGCTACAGGGTTAAATCTTTTGAAAATGAGGGCATCCTATGGCGTACTTGGCAATCAGGCTTCCGTAAGGGAATACGACTACCTGGCCATTCTTCAAAGCAAAAAGGGCGGACAAATTCTGGATGGGAAACAGTCCACCTATGTCAATCCTCCGGGAGCCATTTCCAATGACTTTACCTGGGAAAAGGTTTCGACCATTAACATGGGAATTGACATGGCCTTTTTCAAAAACAGGCTGGAAGTTAACCTGGATAAATACACCCGGTATACAAAAAACATGCTGGTTCCCGGGAAACTTCTTCCTGCAGTATTCGGAACCGCTTCGCCCACATCCAATTCTGCAGACCTGAAAACCAAAGGCTGGGAAGTAAAGCTAAGCTGGAGAGATGCAGTACCACTTGCAGGATCACCGCTTTCCTACAATGTCACTTTTGCACTGAGCGACAACAGGGCCTACATTACCCGTTTTGACAACCCGACCAAAATGTTTGGAAAAAACAATTATTATGAAGGCATGGAAATTGGTGAAATATGGGGTCTTGAAGCCGAAGGCTTTTTCCAGAATGCAGAAGAATTAAAAAACCATGCCAACCAGACTGCTGTTGGAACAGATGACCAAAGGTACCAGTATTATGTTGGCGACATTAAATTCAAGGACCGCAATAAGGATGGTAAAGTAGATTTTGGGAATAAAACGGTTGACAACCCAGGTGACCTTTATAAAATCGGCAACAGTCAGATCCGTTTGCCTTACAGTCTGGACCTTTCGGCCGCCTGGAAAGGATTTGACATCCGGGTATTTTTGCAGGGGGTAGGCAAAAGAGATTGGTATGCCTCCGGGGGCAATATTTATTTCTGGGGGATTTATGCCCAGCCCTGGACAAACGTGACCGTTCAGAACCTGGACCACTGGAGCCCTGAAAACCCGAATGCTTATTTTCCAAGAGTCAAAGCTTATTCTGCCGAAGATACGGGAGAAGAACTGGGCATACCGAATACCAGGTACCTCCAGAACGCAGCCTATTTAAGGGTAAAAAACCTAAGCCTGGGTTACACCCTTCCTAAAAGTGTGCTCAAAAAACTCAAACTGCAAAACGTTCATTTTTATGTGAGCGGGGAAAACCTGTTTGAATATTCCAAACTAAAGGTCAAACTGGATCCTGAAGGCCTACAAGGGAACATCTATCCTTTTCAGCGGACCTACTCCTTTGGCATGAACCTTAATTTTTAACCCCATCTTATGAAAACAAAATATTTCAACCACATACTGATTGTCCCGGTCATCATCCTTATTCTTTCGGCAGGCTGCAAGAAAGATTTTCTGGACAGGCCACCTCAAACTTCTATTAATCCAAAAGATTTTTTTAAAACCACTGCCGATCTGGAAACCTACAGCAATGGTTTTTATGAAATGGGCGGCATGACTTCTTTCAGTCCGGCCTATAACGATCTGTTTTCAGATAACATTTCGGTAAACCTGGGCGGAAGTGAGGTCGATAACCTGATCCGGGGGAAAATTAACCCCGCCAATGTTTCGGCCGATTCCTGGGACTGGAAAAACCTTCGGAGAATCAATTACATGCTGAACAACCTGCAGGATGTGAAAGGCGACCAGGCTACAATTGACCATTTTAAGGGCATTGCCCGATTTTACAGGGCTAACTTTTATTTCGAAATGCTTAAACGCTTCGGAGAAGTCCCCTATTATACCTCCGTATTGGATGCAAAAGACGAAGCCGCCCTTTATAAAGCAAAAGACCCGAGGCCACTGGTGGCCGACTCCATCCGCGCAGACCTGGAGTATGCCGCCAGCCGCATCAAAGCAGGGGGCAGCAATACCCGCATTACCAAATGGGCCGCAACAGCCTTACTGGCCAGATTTTGTCTCTTTGAAGGTACCTTCCGTAAATATCACGATGAACTGGGCCTTCAAAACACTGCAAACGGCTTCCTGGAACGAGCTGTATCAGCTTCAAAGGAAATTATGGGCGCTGGTTTCAGTATTTACAATACCGGCAAAAAAGGAGAGGATTACCAAAAACTCTTTACCAGTGCAGACCTGAGTACAAACAAAGAAATGATTTTTTATCAGGACTTTGACCAAAGCCTTAACCGGGCCAACAGTACCCATTATGTTTTTGACTGGCAGTATTCACTGAGTAAATCTCTGGCAGATACTTATCTGATGCTGGACGGAACAGCCTTTACCTCCAGCCCGGACTGGGACAAAAAGACCTATACCCAGGTTTTCAAAAACCGGGACCCCAGAATGGCAGTTACCATTATGCCTCCGGGCTTTTCGACCACTGCCGGAGGAATTCCGAATAAAATCAGGCCAACCTTTGGAGGCTATCCGCAGATCAAATTTTACGCAGTTGATCCCGTTACCAAGGTCTATACGGAGTTTACAGACCTTCCTCTGATCCGCTATGCAGAAGTACTTTTAATTCAGGCTGAAGCAAAAGCAGAGCTGGACAATATCTCTCAAAATGATCTGGACCTGACCATTAACCTCTTGCGCTCCAGGGCTGGTGTGGCTGCTTTGAACCTGGGCAATGCCAATTCAAATCCAGACCTCATTCTGCAAAACATCTATCCGCTGGTTACCGGAAGTAATAAGGGACTGCTGCTGGAAATACGTCGTGAACGTAATGTAGAACTGGCCTGCGAAGGTTTCAGGTTTGCCGACCTGCTCCGCTGGAAAGCAGGAAAACTGCTGGAAAGACCCACTCAGGGTATATACATCCCTCAACTGGGCGCTTATGATGTAACCGGAGATGGAATAGAGGACATTGCCATTTTACAATCCCCGGCAGACGAAAGTCCGATTGCTCCTTTACCGGAAGCAGTCCGCTCCAAACTTCTTAAATACTACTTAAGCAGCAACAGTTTCTATTTAAGCAACACCAGTTCAGGATTTATCATGTTCCCGGAAAACCTCAGTAACCCCCGCCTTTTTGCGGAACCCAAGTATTATTATTTCCCGATCCCTCAACAGCAGACCATCCTGAACCCTAAATTAAAACAACCACAGGGCTGGGAATAAACCTGCACCCAAATAGAACAAAATGAAAAGAAGAAATTTAATAAAAGCATTGCCCCTGGCCACCATGGCCCTGGCATTTGGTGAAATTGGTTATGCCGCCAGCCCGGAAAAGGTTCAAAAACCAGGTAAAAAACCAGTACTCACCATCGCCCATATTACGGATGTACACATCCGCAAAGGAGACAATGCCCCCGAAAGATTTAAAAAATGCCTGAAGGAAATTGTAAGCATCCATAAGCCCGATTTTTTCTTAAACGGCGGTGATACCATCCACGATGCCTCTTACGACAATGTGGTCAGGGAACAGGTAACCGAACAATGGGCCGTTTGGGATGAATGTACAACAATGCTTTCTTCCTATGAAGTACACAGCTGTATCGGCAACCACGACACCTGGTGGGCAGCCCCTTCCAAAGAAGATCAGATGTATGGCAAAGACTATGTCGTCAAACGTTTAAAAATACCCAAACGTTATTATAGCTTTTCGAAAAAGGGCTGGCATTTTATTGTACTGGACGGAAACAATAAAAACATTACGCTCGACCCCGAGCAATTTAAATGGCTGGAAAAAGAACTGGAAGAACTCCCCCAAAATACCCCGGTCCTGTTGATGTCCCACTACCCCATATTAACAGTTACCAATACCTGGGAAGGTGGGCAACATGGAGACCACAAAGAACTCAAACAACTGTTTTACAAACATAAAGACAAAGTAAAAGTCTGTCTGAGCGGTCACCAACATTTACTGGACAGAGCCTGGTACAATGGCATAGAATACTACTGCAACGGTGCAATGAGCGGTTTCTGGTGGGGTAAAGGCGATGCAAAATCTGCCAAAGCCTATTATTACCAGGAAACACCTCCGGGTTATGCCATTCTTAAATTATATGAGGATGGTTCTTTGGAAAATACTTATATCCAGACAACATTGTAAAACAAAATCCACTATTGCCTGCCGGTTTTTGGCAGGCAATAGTTTACCAAAACCAGGAAACAATCACTTAAAACACTGAACAACAGCAAACTGAACAAAGTGAATGCTTCAACTGGCTAAACCTTTATTTACTTTTGATAAAAGCTAAGTTTATGGAGCATCCCGATCAAAATAAAAAAGATCTTCCTGAAACCAGCCTGTCCCAGGAAAGTCGCAACCCAAGCCTGTCTGAAATCCGGGCAGCTCTACAGGAACGCTTTATACAAGTGAACCAAAAACTTGTCGAGTTAAAGGAAGAATCAGACAAATGGGTACTGCAGCAGAAAATTTCAGGAAAAGGCATATTCTAGAGCACCTTGTTATTGTCCTTCCAGTGTTTTAACCAGCAACCTGTAGTTACGGACACTCACGCTGTCCGGGGAATTCGCCGGTTCTTCTATAAATTCTTTCAAAGCCTTAATGTACTCTTTTTTGAATTCCTCATTTCCCGGACTTGCCTGATACTGTATTGCAGCCTTCTCTACGGGTTGTTTATGCTCCCCAATTAACATGGACCTTCCATAGCTCGATTCATCACTCAGGATCACGATATTTTTTTCATAACCCGGTATGTATTTCACCGCAATCTGTGCACCTGCATCCGGAAGCCGGATGTTATTTCTAATCGGATAAATGACTGCAGTCATGGTTGAAAAATCACTCAATACATCCTTACCATCGGCCGTTTTAACCAGCACATCGTAATCGGAAATATACTGATCATTTAAGGTGGAATTTGTTTCAACAACCTGTGTTACAACAGCAGTGCCCTGTATACCGAATTTATTCAGGAACCAGGCGTTGAGAAACTGGGCGGTAAAGATATTGACAAAACCCAGGATGAGCCCTGCAATTAGCCAGGAAAATTTTCGTCTTAAAATACTCACGATAAGACTAAGCACTATAATGACCAACATGGACAGAATAGAATGATGGTTAAGAAAATACAGTAATGCAGAAATGGTTTTCATAGTCGAACCCTATAGCACAAAAAAAGGGCCGAAATAAACGTCCTGCTCATTCACAATCCCATCATTATAATGACTTTATCTCAATAAAATCCTTAAAATGCCCGCAGATGATTAAATTTGTACAAAATTTCTGCATCACCAAGCCTGCGCATCCATACTCACCTGTAGATGCATCTAAAGATTAAGCCCTTTAATTGACTTACTGAATGCAAAAACTTATATTAGTTCGGATATGGAGAATGTTGTGTTCCTGGTTACTGTGTTTCTGACACTCCTTGTGGCAGCCATCCCCTCTTTTTCGGAGGTCATCAAAAGTGGTCCGGGAGGAAAAATTAAAGGCTTTACCATTAATGGCTGGATTACAATTGCCCTGGTGGTCATTGCGATTTTACTGCAATGCATCCAGTATCAGAGAAATGCACAGATCAGAGAACAAAAAAAAGCCCAGTACCAGCGCGAACTGGAAAAAAAAGACTCCCTAAACAAAAGCCTGCTTATTCAAAACAATAAAGAGCTGCTTGGAACGGTCACTTCCAGCCTGGCACAATATCATTTTCGCTATGACAGTGCCCAAAAAGCAATCCACACTTTTCCAGGCGGGGCTGCAAAAAACGTAAAAACCGCCGGCAGGAATAAAACGCCGGTCATTTTTATATCCCGTATTTTACTGGACAGTTTTAAAAATGATAAATACTATTTTTCGGTCGTGGTCAGCAGCCCTAAAAGCCAGGCCTGTCATATACACCTTAACCTCCGCGCAGCATCCTGGACAGGGAGTGCCTATAGTAAACCCGGTGAACAGGTCAGCTACAGTGAAGACCGGATGACCGGAAACCGGCGTTATACCTTAAGCTTGTACAAAACAGCGGCCCAAACCGCTTTTTATGCTTTCTATTTCCATGGTAATTATGCAGACTGCAAAGGCAGGACAATCCCTTTTAAAAAAGTGTATGGTTACAGCACCAGTAAAGGTCTTTTGAACAAGCCTGTGGAAGAACAAGCTGCACTAAGTTTATTTGAAGGGAAACCCTAACCTTATTTACAATATCTTTTCATCGCATCCAATATCATTGGTTTACGATCGCCCAGGTCATAGGAAGCCTTCAGATCAGAGCATATTTTATTAAGGTCCTTTTCTAATCCCTTTTTTCTAAAAAATTCTTATACTTGCAAAACATACTAACTGGTATCTTATGAGTAAGGCAGCAGCGACCCGTTTAAATATTCTGAAAAAATCCTTTGATCTGATTTATAAAAAAGGCTATCAGGCCACCAGTATCGATGACATTCTGTCGACTATGGAAGTGACCAAAGGCGCCTTCTTTTATCATTTTAAAAATAAGGAAGAAATGGGTCTTGCCCTGATCCGGGAAGTAATGAGACCAGAAATGCGGGATATCCTTTTTCAGCCACTAACCCGGGCAGAAGACCCTCTTTCGGAAATTTATGAAATGATTGGGAACCTGCTGCAGGACCAAAGTTTTTTTGACTTCAGATATGGCTGCCCAGCCATTAACCTGATCCAGGAAATGGCACCCACCAATGAAGACTTTAAAAAAGAGCTGACCAGCCTGATGAAAGACTGGCAGGGCGTTGTTAAAAACAGCCTGGAAAAAGGAATAGCCATGAACAAGGTCCATGCAGGGGTGGATCCGGCACAAGCTTCACTTTTTATCATTTCCGGATATGCCGGCATCAGGAGCATGGGAAAAATTTTTGGCCCACAGATGTACAGCGCTTATCTGAAAGAACTTAAAACTTATCTCGACCAACTCAGATCAGCATAGGTTATGAAAGCAAAACTGTTTCTTGTCCTGCTGATCCTATTGCCCGTTTTGTATATACTGACCTGTAACAAGAGCAAAAAAAGCACCGGGGCGGCACAGGTCCATTTCCCTGAAAAACTCTCTGGTTTTAAACTTTTCCAGGGTAACCCTGTTCTGCTTGTACCTGCAGCCGGATTGGAAGTTCAGGAGCTTTCCGCTACTCTTTTTACAGATTATGCAAAAAAACAGCGCCTGCTAAAACTTCCCCCCGGAACAAAAGTTATTATTAATGATAGCGGTTTGCCCGTTTATCCCGAAGGGAGCATATTGGTTAAAACCTTTTATTATCAGAAAAACGAAAAGGATACCAGCCAAGGGAAGCAGCTGATTGAAACCCGGCTGCTTCTGCTGAAAAACGGACGCTGGAATGCCGGGACTTATCGCTGGAACCAGGCCCAATCCGAAGCCTTCTATCAACCGGGGGCCTCGGATGTTGCTGTCAACTGGACAGATGAAAAAAACAACAACCGCAAAGTTCTTTACCACATCTCCGCTCCGCAAGACTGCATAAGCTGCCATCAGTTTTCGGGTGAAATTATACCATTGGGGCCCAAAGCAATCAATTTAAACAGAACCGTTCTGCGCAACGGAACAAAATTAAACCAGTTGCTGTATCTCCAGAAAAAAGGACTATTGAAAATGAATATTCCTGTTTCCAAAATTCCGATTATGCCTGATGATGAAAATGAGCAGGCAAGCATCACCGAGCGCGCAAGGGCCTATCTGGATATCAATTGTGCCCATTGTCACCGGCCCGGAGGAACTGCTTACCGCCAGTCGCTGGCCCTCTCTTACCAGGTTCCCTATAGTCATACCGGCATTGGAATCAACAAAAGAAACATTATAGAAAGAATGAGCAGTCCAGGTATTTACCATATGCCTAAACTGGGTACAACCTTATTGCATACAGAAGGCATCAGCCTGATTAATGGGTACCTGAAAAGCCTGGACCCTAAACAATAGCACAACTACAATTTTAAATAAGTTTATATGGAAAACAAGCTGATCAAGACCCCAAAATCCTATGTAACCATTACCATTTCTGACTGTGACATTATGGGGCATTTAAACAACATCAAATACCTGGAGTATTTTATAAATGCCCGGGAAGAACATTTATGGGAAGCCTACCAGCTTCGCATTATGGACTATGTTAAAACAGGTATCGGATGGGTAGTGGGTAGTCATGAAATTAAATACCTCAGGCCTGTGATTTATTATGATAAAGTCTGCATACGCACGGCCGTCATTAAAATTGCAGCTTCGGAACTCATTGTAGAGAGCGTAATGATGGATGAACAGGAAAATTCTTTAAAATCAATTCTCTGGACCACTTTTGTTCCCGTAGAAGTTAAAAGCGGAAAAAGGGCCCAGCACCCGGAAAGTTTTATGGAGTTCGCAGAAAGTGTTGTACTGCAAAACATCGATTTTGAAGCGGGTATTGCAGGAAGAATTAAAGCGCTGAAAATGGACCTCAAAAGTTAAACTGACAAAAACTTAATGTACCCCTGATGTGTTGTTCACATGACTTTTACATATTCAGGTACAATTGGCGCCCTCCCCTTTACTGCGAATTCATTTAACCTACATTAAAACAAAACACTATGGCAAACAAAGATCTAACGATTATTTTCGTTCATGGGGCCTGGGGCGATGGCTCTCACTGGAAACACATTATTCCGGTATTGCATAAAGAAGGCTATAAAGTCCGGAGCGTTCAAAACCCGCTGACTTCTCTGGCAGATGACATTCAAAAAACCAAAGATTTAATTGATGCGCAAAAGGGAAAAGTCCTGTTGGTAGGGCATTCCTATGGAGGTGCTGTTATTACCGGTGCCGGAAACCACGACCAGGTTGTGGGCCTTGTTTATGTTGCCGCATTTGCTCCCGATGAAGGAGATAGTTTAGGCGGTATATTTTCACGCAGGGAACAGCCTGCCGGAGGTGCCAGCATTTATCCGGACAGTAAAGGCTATTTATGGATTAAATATGATGAGTTTCATAAACACTTCTGCGCAGACCTTCCTGAAGAAGAAGCCCTGGTGATGTCATTGGCGCAAAAAGCCATCCATAACCAGTGTTTTGGTGACGCCACCACCACACCCGCATGGAAAACAAAACCAAGCTGGTACCAGGTGTCCGATCATGACCATATGATCCCACCACAAACACAACAGGAAATGGCAGATCATATTAAAGCCAAAAAAATCATTCACCTGAATTCAAGCCATGCTTCACTGGCCAGTCATCCAAAAGAGATCATTGCCCTGGTTAAAGAAGCAGCGGAAGCTGTTGGGTAATCAATAGAAAAGCTCCGGACTTAATGGTCCGGAGCTTTTAAAAATCAATCACCTGCCCTTCATTTATAAAACGGGTATCTTTAACCGCACCCGTACCATTAAAACGGTATTGCAAGCCTATAATATCACTAGGTTTATTGGAAAATTTAAGCCTGTAAGCTTCCAACCCATTAACAAAAAAACGCATATCCCGGTTGTGGCTTTCGACCCTAAGTTTTACCCACCGCCCCAGGTCACAGCCAAACCCAGACAGGTCGGCACGCTTGCTTAACACCTCCTTTCCTGCAGCATATAGGTAAATATCCCCAATACAGCCTTTAGAGCAAAGCGGAACAGCAATCACATCATTCTTGCAAAGGATTAACACTTCTACCCGCTGACAGGCCGCAGTCCCTTGCTGAAATTCACTCTTTACCATCGTTTCAAAAATAAAGTTGTCATTCTTCAGAGCGCCCAAATCCCTTACGTTATAAAAACGCAAAGCCGGCAATGAAGGCTGCAGCAGAACATTGTATTTAGAAAGCAGCTCTTCATTGACCTGTATCTCATGCTCTTTAAGTACTTCATTTTTTTTAAAATACAAGGGGACATCACTGTTTTTATAGATCATCGCCAACCAGCCACCTGATGAAATCATCAAATCATGCTCTTTTACGATCTGGGAGCCAACGATCAGCTTTGCCCGGTAATAACCGGGCTGATAATAAATAGCCGAATAAGTATGTTCCATTTTAGGCACAGATACTTTACGGCTTACATCCCAGGACTGTGCAATAAATACAGAATCTGCGTCCGCAGCCCTGGCATCATAATTAAAGATGACCGAATTGGGCAGCCCTTCTGTTTTGATTTTATTGCTGCTGAAGGTATAGTCAGAAAAATCAAAATGGGCACTGGCCCCAACTTTTGTTAAAAGTAAAACACAAACCGCAATTAGCAGCAGGGACAAGCCCATTAACCCATATTTCCAATTCCAGGTATTTTTTTTCGCGTCCGCAATTCGTAAAACTGACTGTTCTGCCTGCCCTCCCGGCACCTCATTTTTAAAGTCCCTCCAATCTTTATACCCTAAAAATTTTGCTAAGGTGTTCAACGTTGTTATTGCGGGCATACTGGTATATTTCAGCCTCCCCCATAATCGTTTCAATGTAGTGACACTCAAAACCACAGCCGTAGCTTCCTGAATTTCAATGCTGAGTTTTTCGAAATCATAACCTGTCCAGTCCTGTGCAAGCCCACGGCCAAGTTTGCTTTCTATTAATTCCAGACATTTTTTAAGATGTTGTAGCTCCGGACTGTTGTTCATTCTCTTTTTTGGTCAATCAATTTAAAGACTTGCATGCATTTGCACAAACTTGGCGCCGCATTGAATGGTTTGCGGACAGGTTATTATTCAAATTTGTACCTCATCCATTTAAATCAAGACAAGATATGACAAAAACAGTAAAAGCCCTCTTCAAGCACCTTCGTTCCTCAAAAAACAATCTTTTTAAAGGTAGCATTTTGCTGCTCCTGATTACCGGTATAGCAAGTCCTAAAATTATACTGGCACAGAATTCAACCCAGGCCTACAGGGTCGTTAACCGGAGCATGCATCTGGATAAGAAATCTGATGCACTGCACCTTAACGAAGTGGAGGGTGCCGGCATCGCCTGGATAAAGAACAAAACATTTACCAATGGCACCATCGAATTTGATGTAAAAGGGAAAGACACGCTCCAGAGCAGTTTTGTTGGAATTGCTTTTAACGGATTAAATGACACCACTTATCAATGCATCTATTTTAGGCCTTTTAATTTTCTTGCAGCCGATCCGGTTAGAAAATCACATGCAGTACAATACATTGCCATGCCAAGACACGACTGGCCAACCCTGAGGGACAATTTTCCGAATCAATATGAACAGCCCATATCGACCCCACCCAATCCGAATGAATGGTTCCACGTAAAAATACAGGTCTCTGAAAAACAAATCAGTGTTTATGTAAACGGAAATAAAGATGCAGCCCTTACCTTAAAACCTCTGGTCAATACCTGGGGGAAAATGATCGGCTATTGGGCCGGCAATGGTTCAGGTGGAGACTGGAAAAATTTAAAGATAACTTCCAGGTAACCGTTGAATATAAAAGCATCTTTACAAAATTGTAAAGATGCTTTTTAAAGGAGAATGTTACTTCAACGTAAACAGGACTTTGTTTTCAGGGTCGACGCTGTAACTTTCTATTTCGCCCTCTGTAATATTCAAAAGCTGTTCTTTGCTGTTGATGTTAACCACTTTATTCAGATAAGCCCCATCCTTTAGCTTGAGTTTAAACTCCAGCGGAAAGACAAAAATATCGTTCTGCTGGGAAATTTTAAGCTGCTTAGCAGATTGCTGAATGGCCAACACAGGAATTTCTTTACTCTTTAACCAGCTGAACAAAAAAGGCTCCATATTTTTACCGGAAACGCGGCTGGACTGACGGATAAAAGATTGAACAGACTGATCGCCCGAACGGATAAAATTTGCCATTAAAGCAGACATATTTTTTTTGCCCAGCTGATGCTCCAGCATATAGAACACCCAGGAGCCCTTGCTGTAAGAAACGCCGCTATTGCTGTAATCTTCCCAAAGTGATTTATTGCCATTAAATTTTCCGTTCAGGTAGTTCTGTTTTTGCGATTGAAAAAAGGTATGAACAATAGAATCACCATACACTGAGGATAAAAGCAGGGATTCTGCATAAGTTGCCCAGCCTTCCATTAAAAAATTAGTCGCGGGTCCCACCGGACTTGTCCAGCCATGAGCAATTTCATGACCGAAAGTTGCCCTGGGAGTGGGTTTATCCCTGATTAAAGAACTTCCTTTTTCTCCGGCAACAACAACACTATTGCTCCTGTTTTTCCAGCCATCTCCGTTCGATCTGTCCTGGACGATACCAAAATAACTACCCAATGGTTTACCAAAATGCTTTTCAAGGGTATCATAGTTTTTAGAAAACTCGGCATATAAGGCCTTTTTTTCGGGCAGAAAATCTTTGGTTGCGTACAGGACAAAGTCAATCTGATCTTTTTTAAATGTACTCACCTCCCAGTCCCTGTCATAGTAAACGGATAAACCAAAAGTCGGATGCTCTGATTTGGCTTCAATTATTCTTACATCACCAATTAAGGATTCCCTTTGGGGCAAACTTGTCGCCAGATGACAGGATTTGGGAATGGTACAATACAGGTTAAAATCAGCCCGGTCATTGGCACTTGAAAAACTGAAAAACGGATGCCAGAAATATTGGTTGCGCATGTGTCCGTAGGCTTGTGAAAAATAGGCTGAATTTTTGTCTTTCTCATCGCTTTCGACCTCTATGGTATAATGAATAATCAGCTGCTGCTTTTTCTTCAATCTGGTATTTACCCATAATAAACCACCTCCAAATGTAAAATCCGTTTTAGCATTATTCAGCAGTAACTTTTCCAGTTTGGCTTTGTGGTTTAGTTTGAGGGCGAAGCCAAAGAAATCATTAACATCAATGCTCAGGGTGTCTTTAACTTTTATCTCTTTTCCAGGCAGCACATCTAATCCGAGCTTGTGTTTTTTGATTTGATTTAAACGGTCAATGTTCAGCCGGTCTTTTACTTCCCATAAAAGACCTGTACGTTGAAATTTATAAATTCCAGTGTAATAATCCGCTAAACTGGTTTCATCACCCGAATTCCCGTAAAAAGCCATTCCGCTTAAAAAAACCCAGGCGCTATCTTTATCCAAACGGATAATTTTAGAGGCCCCCGATGCCTTTTTTAACTTTTTGTTTACCGCATAGGCATAAAATTCCTGCATCCCTTTCAGAGGTACAATTTTATTAAATCCTTCAATATCCTCTTTTTGAAATGCAGAATCGATCAGCGCGATACTTCGTTTCAAATTAATGTCGGCACCGGCTTGGGCAAAGCAGTTAACGGTCATCAGGAACATACTTAGTAAAAGGGAATAAAACAGGATCTTCATTGTAAATCTTTTTATTTGTAAATCAGAAAAGGTATTGGTAAGCAAAGGACACCACAATTCAAAAAAGGTTGCCTGGTCCATCTGGATTGTTATAAATAAATCGTATATTCCATATTGAAATAATAAGTGATATAAGACGCTTCAACCGCTCTTTCTTTATTTGTTGTATCAAACCTTGAAGAAAAGGCCAAAAGCCTGATGTGGACCCGGAAAACATCAACTTAGGATTTGTTATGATGACAATTACAGAACAGCTGCCCTCGGTGGCCCTGCGCAACTACATCAGGTGTTATAGTTTGCGGGAACTGAATACCGGCGGCCAGGATGTACCCAGACTGATCCATGCCATTGATCAGTCTTTTATGACCTTTTGGCTGAGCAAAACCCCATTGTTTAGCCATACACCATCCTTGTTCGGCACGACAGAAACCATACAAAAGGTTAACCTTAATGAACGGCCCTTGCTGGGGTTGCAAACCAGCTTTAAGGGGCATCTTAATTTTAACGGAGTTTACCGTTTCTTTTCTGTGGAGTTTATCGCCAATGGTTTTTTCCGCATTTTTAATATTCCTTTTTCGCATTTAAGCGACCGTTTGCTCCATACAGACGATGTCGTTGGTGTAAATGCCCGGTTTTTACAGGAACAACTGGAAGAATCGGCCTGCATGCAGGAAATGGCACAAGCTGCAGATCAATTTTTTTTAAAGGCTTTTTTAAAAAACCTTCCAAAAAACAATATTGAGAACATCACTGCAGCCTCATGGATTATACAACAATCCAGCGCACCTTTAAATATTGGCGCATTGGCCAGCCAGGTCAACCTGAGCATCAGAGGTCTGGAACGGCATTTCATAGAACAGGTAGGTATTTCCCCAAAACTACTGGCCAGGGTGGTCCGCTTTAACAAAGCCCTTCAATGCAAAATGATTTATCCCGAAAGAAACTGGACAGATATTGCAAACAGTTATACTTATTTTGATCAGATGCACCTGATCAAAGATTTCAAAACCTTTACCGGGCATACGCCCAGTTCATTTCTCAAACAGCTTCCATTGCCCATGCGGGAACGCTTTGGTAAGGACATTAACTAATCTGGCGCTTTTTTACTATTTCCGGGGCTTAAGGCTGGTGTAACTTAGTATGGTATAAATAACCAACTGAAAACCAAAGCCATGAAAACAATTCAAAAAAGCTGCCTGTTTGCTGCAATCTTATTTTGCGGACTGCAGTTTTCCTGCAGCAAAAGCAAAATGACCGACCCCGACAACAACAATAACAACAACGGTTTCAATACCATTACCTTTTCCGGAACAGCCATGCTGTCTGAAGCCAGAATTGGTTTGGCAGGTGCTGCAACAGGCAGCAAAATGCTGTTCGCAGGAGGTTTTACTGCTCCCTTATTTTCAAAAGCAGTAGATATTTATGACAGCAGTACAGGGAACTGGACAACGGCCCAGCTGAGTGAAGCCAGAGAGTTTCCTGCAGCAGCCTCTGCAGGAAACCAGGTGATATTTGCAGGTGGAATAAACGCCACCGGTCCATCCAAGGCCGTAGACATTTACCGGGACAATACACAAACCTGGACCTCGGGACAATTGAGTATTGCCCGTTCTAATTTGGCTGCCGCTGCCGCCGGCAACAGCATCATATTTGCCGGGGGGTACAATACTTCAGGGCCGTTAAATACCATAGACATCTATGACACCAATACACAAACCTGGAGCACAGGACAATTAAGCGTTGCCCGTTTTTATCTTGCCGGAGCAAGCACGGGCAATAAAATCGCATTTGCCGGAGGGATCAGCGGGCAGGGCGATTCCAATGCGGTAGACATTTACGATGCCAGCACCAAACTATGGACAACCGCAAAACTAAGCCAAGCCCGTTCAGAACTGGCTGCTGCAGCTTCCGGTGGAAAGATCGTATTTGCAGGCGGTAATTCAGCCGCCAGCCCGGTAAAAACAGTAGATATTTATGACACCACTACCGGTCAATGGTCTGTAGCACAACTTAGTGAAGCCCGCGCAGATTTACAAGCCACAGCCATTGGTAATAAAATATTTTTCGCTGGCGGAATTAAAGGTGTAGGTCAATACAGCACTGTACTGAAAACCGTAGACATTTATGATACCATTACCGGACAATGGTCAACCACCGAAATGAGTGGAACGAGAATGAACGGAGCTGCAGCTACAGCAGGCAACCAGGTGGTGATTGCCGCAGGTTACAATGGTCAGTTCATTCTGAAATCTGCAGATGTATTTACCTTATCAAAATAATTATGAAAACAATCATCATACTTGGTGCAGGCTTATTGTTTGCCCAATATAGCCAGGCCCAGTTTTTAGGTCACCTGAAGGATAAAATCAACCAAAAGGTAAACGAAGCAGTGGACCGGAAAATAGATAAAGTAAGCTCCGGAAAAGGCTCGGCCAATAGCAGCTCTTCAACAGCCGGGACAAAAAATGAAGGCAATGTTTCTTTGAAAACCTATAGCAAATACGATTTTGTTCCTGGTGAAAAAATCATTGCCTACGATGATTTTGCTTCTGATGCCATTGGTGATTTTCCGGGCAAATGGAATACCAATGCTTCGGGAGAAGTGATGAGCGTAGAACGCAAAACCGGAAAATGGCTGAATGTATCTAAAGAAGGGATATATATCCCACTGGCCATAAAAACCTTACCGGATAATTTCACCCTGGAATACGATGTGGTTTTTATTCCCCCAGCTGCAGCTGCCGGGCCAAATACCGCTGGCTTTGGTTTTCAACTGGCCCACGTCGATTTTAAAAAAGATCATTTTATCTATCATACGGCCTATGCCCAGTTTCTGGTTAGCCCCTACCGGGGTTATTTTCAATATGAAAGTTATAAGCCCAATGGTGATAAAGTATTGAACAATGAAACCCAGGTTACAGGACTGGACCGTAAACACATTCAAAATTATCATGTTGCCGTATCGCGTCAAAAAAGCAGGGTCCGGGTTTACCTCAATGAAAATAAAGTATGTGATTTGCCTGCCGTACTGCCGGGACCAGAAAATTACAATGCCATCCGTTTTACGACAGAACAAAACAATGACGGTAGCAACTGGCTGATCACAAATGTGAAACTGGCCTCGGGTACGCCAGACATGCGCAATAAACTCCTGTCTGAAGGGAAACTTTCCACCACCGGAATTTTATTTGATGTAAATGCATCTGCCATTACAGCGGCATCTTATGCTACCCTAAAACAAATTGCCCAGGTGCTGCAGGACAACCCTGATTTAAAAGTAAAAATTGTGGGCCATACCGATAGTGACGGAGATCCGGCAGCCAACCTGAACTTGTCCCAAAAAAGAGCAGAAGCAGTCAAAGCTGCTTTTAGTAAAGAATTTGGTATCGATGCCTCCCGAATGCAAACCGATGGAAAAGGCGCATCACAACCCCTTTCTGCAAACACCAGCAGCGAAGGTAAAGCCAGCAACAGAAGAGTAGAATTTATTAAAGTATCCTAACAGAAGCCATAAAAACTAAGAGATGAAAACCATACTATGTTTGGCATTATTGGGTACCTGCCTGGTACCGGCCATCAACCCAACAAGAGCCCTTATGCCGGCTTCAGGTATTCCCCAAAGCATCACTTTTGAAAGAGAAGTGGTTCAGCAAATGCATGGGGAAGATGGCACGCAAACCATGACTTACTACTTTAGCATTAACGGAGATTACGCCGCCATAAAGCCCGATGCAAAAAGCGATGGAGAAATGAGTTTAATGGTTTACACCAATGATGGAACAACGCTGATGTTTAGCGATGCCCGTAAAACCATTACGGTATTAAAAATGGCCAGGGTGATTGGTGACGGAGCGAAAATGAGTAAAGAAATGGCCGAACAGCTGGCCCATAAAAAACTGCCAGCAGTTAAAACTAAAGACGACATGACGGTTAGGACAACCGGTAAAACAAAAACAATATGTGGTTATACCGCTGTAGAATATGAAATCAAAAATGAAGGTGGAAAGGGCTATTCGTATTACGCCAAAGTAGATTTTAACCCCATAAAAATTTACACCATGGGCGCAGGCAGCAAGGCAATGGCAGGTACTATAGATGCTAAAAAAGCTGCAGAACTAAAAAACAACCCTATGGCAATCCCCGTCCTGAATAAAAATTACCTCCTGGTAGAAATGTCTTCAAATGGAGGGGTAAAAGACATGGAAACAAAAAGCATCACCAAAAAAACATTCAGCGTTTCTACGGTTGGTTACAAAATCATTGATCTGAGTAAAAAAGGACTTGCCGGCATGCTGGGTAAACATTGATAGTGTATTTTAACAAAGTGTTATCTTTCAAAAGAATTTCTCGTTAATTCAGGAAAAATCACTAAGTTAACCCTTACTAAATCACTTCTTTATGAAAAAAATTATTTTAATGCTTTTCGTGCTGGGTTTAACCTATAACCTGCATGCACAGGCCCCTGTTACACCTACTGATTATTACAACAAAGGGTACAGGGATGCTCAATTATTAATTAAAAATGCCTACAATGCGATCCCCGACACAGGTGGTGGTGGTTATTACCAGTCTGACAACACCCCATACGATCCCTCAAAACCATTTGGTGGTGGAAATGGCGGGTTACAGGGACAAGTGTTTGGTCTGTGGGGTCCGGAGTATGATAACTTCGTAAGTGCCTGGGAAAACCGATTTCATTCTAACCGCCATGATTACCAGGTAGAGCCGGATCCTTTGACCAAAGAATATTACAGAGGTTACAACAATGGAATCTTAATGGCCGATGTACTTCCGGTAAGCCCGGGAGGGATGTTATTTTATGGTGATTAAAACTGATTGACTGTATACAAAGGGTTTGTTGCCAGTTAGCAACAGACCCTTTCTATGTATTCATACCTTATCAAACAAAAATCATTAGCATGTATTATATTTATCATTACCCATGCCTGATACAGCACAAAAGAAAATCCTACAACCCATTATCAATTTATGAATTTTAAAAAACACCTGATCCAACTTCCAGTATTCTTAATTATAGCTTTGTATTCCTTTAACAGCGCTGCTCAAAGCATGATTTTTTCTACAACCTATGACAAAAAGAAAGACCAGACCGTTCAGGTGATGCTGCCCCATGGAAATATCGGAATTCCGGGCCAATGGGAAAAAACCAGCTATAACCAGGTCAGCAAACAGCATTTCTTTAAAAACGGTGATTCTACTATCCTTTCGGTTTCCAAGAACCCGGCGAATAAATACCCATTTTTTAAAGCGGCCTTTTCGGACCAGCAATTGGTCAGTGAATTTGTAAAATGGGACAGTGAATACTGGCAACAACAGGGCCTGACCATAAAAATCCTCAAAGATGAATCTGAAAAAGGATTTATCGTTTGGCAGGCAAAGGCAGACAAAGCATATACGACCAATACCATTTTTGTTTTTGGCTGTAAAAAAGGTTTTGTTTACGGTTTTTCTGCAACTTCAAAATCGTGGTCCGAAGAAAAAATGCAGGAATTTTTAACCGAACTTTTTAAAAGCAATTCCTAATCTGGTTTTTTCATTTTTTGATCGCTGTCCGATTTCTACAATTTTTCACCTGAAATTCGGCAGATCTTTAACAGATCATTTATTAAACCGAAAGCCATGATATTCAATCGTATTTTATTCTTGTCCCTGCTGATCACCATCGGCCTCTCTTTAAAAGCGCAACAGTTTTCTTATTTTACTGATCTGGACAGTGCTAATGCAGCTTACAATAAAAAAGACTTTCAACGGGCCGGGACTTATTACGAAAAAGCATTCAAATCGAACGGGAACAAATCTGTACAAGGTGAATTCTATAATGCAGCCTGTACCTGGAGCCTGGCAGGAAAACCAGACAAGGCATTTAAATACCTGGAAGACATTATCCAGGACCATAAAAACATAATCAGGTCCTGGAACGATCCGGGCGAATTTTATAATATGCTGGTTAAAGATGCCGATTTTGAAAACCTCCGGAAACTTCCAAAATGGGAAAAATTGCTTGCCCGGGCCAAAACAAAAAAAGAAAAGTTTGAGGCAAATCTGGATCAGGGGCTTACTGAACAACTTAAAACAATGAGAGAAGAAGATCAGAAAGGTAGACTGGAACTGAATAAAATCCAAAAGGAAAAGGGGTTTAATTCTGCAGAAGAAAAGGCCCTTTGGAAAGTCATCGACGCGCAGGATTCCATCAATCTGATCAAAGCAAAAGCACTAATCCAAAGCCATGGCTGGTTATCGCCGCAACAAGTAGGCTACAAAGGTAACCAGGCACTTTTTCTGATCATTCAGCATGCCGATCTGGCTACGCAAAAGCAATACCTTCCTCTTATGCGAAAATCGATTGCAGAAGGAAAGATATCTGCCAGTAGCCTCGCCTTACTGGAAGATCGCATATTGATGCGGGAAAATCGAAAACAAATTTATGGAAGCCAGTTGCGGGGGACAAATGGGAAGTACTATCTTTTTCCGGTACAAGACGTAACTAACCTCGATAAAAAGCGGGCAAGTGTTGGTTTAGGGTCTATCTCGGCCTATTTAAAAGGCTTTAACTTAGAATGGGATACTGAGGCCTATAAAAAACAACTACAAGAGCTTGTAAAAGAATTTGCAGTTAAAGATTAGTGGACCAATTTGTTTATTTTAGTTTCCATAATCAAGCACTGTATTCTAATTCCCCTTTTTTCTTGCTGTCCGATTTCTACAATTTTTTACCTGAAATTCGGCAGATCTTTAGCAGATCATTTATTAAACCGAAAACCATGATGTTCAAACGTATTTTATTATTGTCCCTGTTGATCACCATCGGCCTCTCTTCAAAAGCGCAACAGTTTTCTTATTTTACTGATCTGGACAGTGCCAGAGCAGCTTACAAGAAAAAGAACTTTCAGCAGGCTGCGGCTTATTACGAAAAAGCCTTCAAAGCAAACGGGAACAAGTCTGTCCAGGAAGAATTCTATAATGCGGCCTGTACCTGGAGCCTGGCCGGAAAACCAGATAAAGCATTTAAATACCTGGAAGACATTATCCAGGACCATAAAAACCTGATCAGGTCCTGGAATGATCCGGGCGAATTTTATAATATGCTGGTCAAAGATGCCGATTTTGAAAACCTCCGGAAACTTCCAAAATGGGAGAAACTGCTTGCCCAGGCCAAAACAAAAAAAGAAAAATTTGAGGCAAACCTGAATCAGGACCTTAGCCGGCAACTCCAATTGATGGAGGAGAACGACCAGACAGAGCGGCTCAAACTCGATAAGATCCGGAAGGAAAAAGGTTCCAATTCTGCAGAAGAGAAAGATCTTTGGAAGGTGATCAAAAGACAAGATTCCATCAATTTGGCAAAAGCCAAAAACCTGATCAGCACTTATGGGTGGTTATCCCCGCAGCAGGTGGGTTACAAAGGCAACCAGGGCCTTTTTCTGATCATTCAGCATGCTGACCTGACCACCCAGCAAACCTATCTGCCCATTGTTCGTAAAGCTGCTGCAGAAGGAAAAGTAGCCGCATGGAGCCTGGCCTTTCTGGAAGACCGTATTTTGATGCGGGAAAAAAAGAGACAAATTTATGGAAGCCAGCTGTACCAGAATTATCTTTTCCCCGTACAGGATCTGGACAATTTAGATAAAAGACGGGCAAGCGTTGGCTTAGAACCCATTGCGGAATATTTAGAAGATCCTCAAAAAAAATGGAATATAGAAACCTATAAAAAGGAATTACCAGAACTGATCAAGAAATTTGCAGTTAAAGATTAGTGGGCCAATTTGTTTATTTTAGTGCCTATGACCATGCGTATTTATCTCATCAGCGGTCTGGGCGCAGACCGAAGGGCTTTCGGTAAGCTGGATTTTCCTGCTGGTGCCCAGCTGCATTATCTGGACTGGATTGATCCGCTGCCAAAGGAATCCCTTGAGCATTATGCAGGCAGACTGTCTCAGGGAATTGATGATTCCCTTCCATTTTACCTGGTCGGTTTGTCCTTTGGAGGCATGCTGGCCACTGAAATCTCGAAATACCTTAAACCTGTACACACTTTTCTGATTTCCAGCGTTCCCTTTTACCGGGAATTGCCCTGGTATTACCGGTCTGCAGGACGATTGGGACTGGAAAAAATAGTTCCGGCAAGTCAGATGAAAAATGTCAATAGTTTTGGCCTGAAATTTTTAGGTGCCAAAAGCAAAGATGAACTGAACTTACTCAAACAGCTGGTTGCAGACAGTGACCCAGTATTCATCAAATGGGCACTCACCTGTATCCTTAACTGGCGGAACAAAGAGAAACCTTTAAACCTGACCCATATCCATGGCAATGCAGACCATGTTTTGCCCATGAAATATACCCGGCCCGATGTGGTGCTTCAAGGTGGCGGTCACTTTATGGTCTATGCAAATGCTAAAGAAATTTCACAGGTGATCAACAACGTTTTAAACGCCTCATATCCGGACAAGCTCCACTAGTCACAATTATACTTCAGCTGTAAAACATAACCTTTACCATTGCTGGCGTTAACCTGCAGTGCTGCGATATTACCCCTGGTATCCTTCTGATAAATATATTCTTCGGTGTAACCATGGTTGTCGGCAATTTTTGAAATCAGGTTTTTTGAAGTCTTACCAAAATAATATTTTAAAGGCCCATTGTAATGGGCTGGCAGTTCATTCTCGTCCCCATGATCATCTATAAAATTGTTTGCTGCGGCATCATTGTTATAAAAAATATTCAGTATTCCTCGGCGGTCCTCAACCGTACTGAGGTTACCATTTGTATAAGCATATTTTGTAACAAAGGTATAATTGCCCAATGTTTCGGCACTTTGAATTAAATAGCCTTCAGCATTATAGATAAAATCTATTTTATCAGGATGATCAGAATAGCTTTCTCTAATAATGCGGCCAGCGGCATCCAGTTTATACGTCACAATGAGCCCGCTATTTTTCTTTAACAAGATCTGGTCATTGGAGTATACATACTGATCCAGGGTACCATTGTATTTTACAGTGGTCACCCTTCCCTGCTGGTCATAGGTATACTGCGTTAGCCCAGAACCAGCATTAAGTTTCAGCTTATAACTGCTTTCCGCTAATAAGCAGTTGTTTTTTATTGCATCGGTGGGTTTATTGTTTTTTTTACAGGATGTGATCAGCAGTACCAGCAGCGGGAGCAATAAGATAGATTTTTTCATATTTTTTGTGTGTATAATTCCTTTTTAAAATTCAAATGTTTTGTAATCCGCCGGCAAAGTAAATGTTCTGTTTTCCTTGCTGCAAGGACATTTGTCCCACCGAAAAATTAAATAGAGGTTTCAAATATTCGACCTATTATTGTAACTTAATTGCATTAATAAATATACTTTATGCAGCCTTCCTGGAAACAGCACAATGACCAGTTCTCCAAAATCAAGCTTCCGGCCTCGGCCCCTTTATGTCAGGCTTTTGAACATGTTGAGCAAAGAGATAACGATTTTTATGCTGCCGATTTAGGCTGCGGATCGGGTATAGACACCCTGGCCATGCTGGAAAAGGGTTGGAAGGTGCTGGCTATCGATAAAGATGAGGCTTCTCTGGAAAACTTAAAAACAACAAAGTCGGCTTTACTGGAAACCCAGCTGCAATCTTTTGAAAAGCTAAACCTTCCACAGCTGGACCTGATCAATGCAAGCATGTCCCTCCCTTTTTGTGACCCTTTACATTTCAATGCCTGCTGGCAAAGCATCCGCTTGTCTTTAAAAACACAAGGTTTTTTCTGCGGACACTTTTTCGGGCCCAAAGACTCCTGGTCCAGCCGCCCAGGTATGACTTTTCTTACCAAAGCGCAACTAAATGCTTTATTGAAAGGTTTTGAAATTCTTTGGATGGATGAAAAAGAAAAAGAAGGAAAAACACTCAGCGGGATGATTAAAAACTGGCATGTGTTTAGTGTGCTGGCCAGAAAAAGCTAAAGCGCCAGTTCCTTGTTCATGATTTTACTTGTCACCAGATAAACCAACAGCATATACAAGAAGTTTTCTAAAAGCAAGCCATAATAAATTCCGGCGTAGCCCATAAAATGGGTCAGGCAAAAAATAACCGGTACAAAAATAAACAGTTCCCGGCTAAAGGTAAGCTTTGAAGCCGTTTTACTGTTTCTGCTTACCTGCAAAAATACAATACTCGTGGAAGCAAAAGGCATTAGCGGCAAGGCCAAAAGCACTGTCCTGAAGTAAAAAATTAAATTATCGGGCAGCTCCACACCAGGCAACAATAAGGAAAGCAGGGTTCTGGGGAAAAGAAAACCTGGTAAGGCCAGGACCAGTAACAAAGCAACTGCCCCGGTCCGGAATATCCCAACCGCTTTTCTGACCCGCTCTTTTTTTCCTGCCCCCAGGTTAATCCCTATAAGGGGAGAAAAAGCCTGGAGCATTCCAAATACCGGAATGGCCGAAAAAGAAAACAAACGGTAAATGGCTGTAAAAGCACTTAGCTGTATCGCAGTTGTACTGTAAGCCGACACCAGTTTAAACAAAATAAACTGGCGAAAAAAACCATTGATTTGCATTAAAAAAGAAGGCAGGCCGGTTTGCAAAATCCGCAACATCAGGGGCGGATTTAAAGCCCAGCGTTGCTTCAGGTTCAGGTAACCTTTGCCCAGATAAAAATAACGGAGGTTCAAAAAAGTATAAATTCCCATGGAAATAATGGTTGCCATTGCCGAGCCCTGTACACCCAAATGAAAGGTTTTAATCAGTACCGGATTGATGAGGATATTTAAAATAACCGCAATGGCCGTAATTTTCATGGCAAAACGGACATTGCCTTCAGCCCTAATCAGTGCAGAACTGCACAGGCCCATCATACTGCTGATCCCCCCTGCCATGGCCAGCTGGAAAAAGGGTTTGCCATACTGCAGCATTGCCTGGTCTGCCCCCAGAAAAATCAGCGCAGGTCCGCCTAACCAAATGCCTGCCAATGCGAGGATCAGGGAGGCCAGAACCACCAGCAGGGTCAGGTTTGCAAATAACCTGTTTGCGAGCAGTACATTTTCTTCACCAATGGCCCTGCTGTACAAAGCAGAAGCCCCCGAGGAAAGCATAGAAGTAACTGCCGCACTAAGGGTAAATAAAGGCATGCTGAGCGAAACACCTGCAAAAGCAACATTACCTACCAACTGCGAGACATAAATGGCATCTACCAATGCATTAAGGGAAACCATCAACATGCCCAGTATTCCAGGCAGGGACAGCTTAAGCATCAGTTTCCAGAGCCCGCCCTGCAGAATTTCTTGTTTGCCTTTCATTGATCTTCCTTAAAAGCAACTGAAAAATTTTTCCCTGCCCAAAGCAACAGACAAATGCCGCTACCCAGTAGCTGGAACAGGCCCAGAAATAAAGTCCCTGCAGAAAGCGTAGGCGGTTTAAATTCAAAGCGGGGTTCAGCTGCATAATCTGCTTTTGTCAGCATGCGGTTGGCAAATAACGCCCGGTTGGAGAACCAAAAAATTTGCCGGTGGTATTTTTCTATGGCCTGCTTAAACTGCAGCTCCCTGTCCATATCCGTACCCGATAAAGCATTGAGCAGCTCTTGCGTATGAACCGCCGGACTGACCAGGTTAAAATAACTGACCTTGCGGTTCCGTTCTTTTACTGCATGGTACAACTCATCCACCAGGACTTTGGATTTTAACTGCTCAGTCATTAAAAAAGCAGAATAACCCTGAAAATAAAAGAATGGTGTTTTTGCCGTGTCCGCTGGTTTTAAGGCCGGATAGTAGGAATAAAAATGATTCAGGGCCCCGCGCATGGCTTCTTCTTTTTCGGGCATGTTCCGGCTTCTCATCAAACCGGCAAGCCTGGAAGATTGCTGTTTTTGTCCACCAGCCACCAGCAAATTGATCAGGGCTGGTACGACAATCAGTAAGCAGATCCATACACCAATGCTACTGATGGCATTGAGCGAAGTGTTCATTTTAAAAGAAATGATCAGGTATAAAATGGAAAACCACAATCCCGTATAAGCGAACAAAACCAGCAGCCAACCCAACGACTGTGCCAACTGCAGTCCTGGTCCGCAGGCCAAAAACGCAGCAGCGGAAAGCACCAGGACCAGCAGCAGCACCAGCAGGCACCTAAACCTTATTTTTTGAGCAATAATTTTTTTAAGCGGGAAAGAGCTGGTCTGCAGCAGGCTTAAAGTTCCCTGGTCCTGTTCCAGGGACAACACATCAAAACTGAGCGCAATGATCAGTAAGGGCAAAAGGTATACAAATACAAAGGCTAGGTCAAAATTACCCGCTGAAAGCTTAAAAGGATTGTTAATATCCCCTTTTAAGGTCTGGGCGTATAAATTCTGGGCATTGAGTATATAATAGTAAGGATAGAGGTCCCTTTGCCCCAGGGAAAGGGCAGCCAATGCCGCCGGTGGATTTGAGGCCAGAAAATTATAACTGAAACGGGCCAGTGAAGGCAAGGCCGCAGCCTCATAAGCATATTTACCCGCCGCGGTACTGGTATCGGCTTTAAAAGCTTCCAGGTATTGTAATTTCTTTTTCTCAAGGGTATCTCCTACACTCCGGAGCCTGTCCTGTTGTTTGCCAATTTCTGAATGCCCATAGTACACGCTAAAGGCGCCCAGACCAATGAAAAGCAGCAGGGCGGTTATTTGTGTTCTGCTTCTAAGCAGCAATTTAAGCTCGCCCGCAAATATAATCTGGTGTAATTTCATGATCGTTGTTTGTTATAAATTTCTACCAGCACAAGGGTTACCAGAAACCAAAGGCCCAGGGAACAAAAACCCAAAAGATAAGGCTTCAGGCTTTGACCGGCGGTCTGCGAAACATAATGGAAAGCCGGAACCTCTGCGTATTTCTCTTTGCTGATCTTATATTCCCAATCGCCCAGTCTGGAATGCTGTTCCATGTCCTGGTTCATATACCGGACAAAAAACCTCCGGTAATTTTCGGCCTGCCGCTGAAAATCAAGGTGCGTATAGTAATCTGTCCCGCAAAGTCCCATGGAGATGTTTTTAATGGCCACAAAAGGATCAATCAGACTGCACCAGAGTGCAATTTGGTTTTGCCGGCCAAGCTGCTGCTGCAGGCTGGAGAAATGCTTGTCATAGACCCAGCTGCTATAGGCCTCTCCGGCCTGCATCACATAACCTTCAAAATTAAAAGGGAGTTTCGAGACCGTATCGACCTGATATTTTTTAAGCAGTTGCGCTTTCAACGCTGAGGCCCTTGCGCCAGAGGCATTGTGGCCATCTATTCCCATTTGAATGTCTTGGCGAATGGCTTGCATAAAATCGTATTTGGTTGGCAAAGGATACAGGTTGTCCCCTGCACTGGCAGCCCATTTGGGTACCAGCACCATAAAACCCAGCCAAATGCCGATCATGGTTAAAATGGCCGGTTTGGCGTTTTTACTATAAGCCGAAACCAGTAAAGTAACTGCTGCCACCAGAAAAAGATACAACAGGTAAAAAAGGCCCAGCAACAAAACCCTTATGATCCCCGAAGCGGTGTACCCTATCCAGATCTGAGTAAGCAACAGCAGGATAAATGCCGGCAGGAGCAGAAGAACGATCCAGATGCAGCAGGCCAGAAATTTCCCCAGGTACAACTGCCGGAAAGAAAGGCCCTGACTGTACAGCAGCTGGATAGTCCCTCCTGTTCTTTCTTTACTAAAGGCCGTGAAACCATTAAAAATAATCAGCAAGGGAAACAGCAATTGCAGGATCATGGCCAGGGAGAGTTCACCAAACCTTAAAGAAGAACTCTGTTCTTCGGCAGGTTTAAAAGAAAATTCATTTTGCTTATGCGGTTCCAGATACACCACCGTTCCGGTAAAAGCATCCAGCCCATAATCAAACAGGCTCAACCCCGTTTTTGGCATATAGGCAAAATTGCCAAAGTGGGCTGCAATATGCGGGTGCTTAGGGTCCTGATGCAGCCATTGTGCCCGCTTTTGTTGTTCAGCGGCCAGCCTTTCGGCAGTACTTTCCCTGAAAACCTGGTAGCCCCCGGCAGCGGCCGTCAACAGCAGCAATTGCATAATCAGGGCCGTCAGCAGGAAGCTCTTGTTCCTGAGCATCATCAGGAGTTCTTTTTTGATGAGGATCGCAATCATCTGTTTAATTTTTAAAGTCTTTTTTGTTCATCAGTTTGTCTGGGCTTGTTCCCACTCAGTTTTCCACCCAGCCGGTAGCTTAAACCAAAGCTGAAACGGCGGCTGTCGGGGATATTTTTATAAGAAAAGTTAGCCGTATTGCTTAAGGAATAGCCCCAATACCAACCTGTATGGAAAAGGTCTGCAAAAGCAAATTTTACATCGAGTTTATCTTTCAGCAAGGTCTTTTTGATGCCCCCGTCCATACTGAAATAATAGCGGGCCATATAGACCCCGTTCAGATCGGCCGAGGTATAACGCGTCAGCAGCTCCAGGCTGGTTTTACCCGGCAAACGGAATGTCTGACTGGCATACAGTTCTATGGCCATTTTATCTACATTCTTAAAGCCTTGTAGCTGTACCAAAGGATACCGGGTATAACTCAGTGTTGCGCTGGTGCTGATACTCCAGAAAGTACCGATTTCTACAGGCACAATGACCTGCGCTTCAAAACGGTCTTTATGGCTAAAATTCGCCACACTACGGATCAGCGTCCCAGTGGCCGGATCGGAATTGATGCTACTGGAAATAAACTGGTCTGCCCGGTTAAAACTCAGGCTGGCAATATACTTGTCCATTAAAGTATAAGCCGCAGACAGCACCCATGCTTTTTCAGCAAGCAGGCCAGGGTTCCCCTGGTAATAGGAAGACTGGTCCGTAAAATACCTGGCCGGGTTCAGGTCCCGGTAACCAGGGCGGCCTATCCTTCGGCTTAAAGAGAAATCCAGTTTATGGTTAGTGCTCAATTGCTGTGTAAGGGCCAGGGAAGGAAAAAGATCGGTATACACGCTTTTGTTCAGGCTAGCCGTTTTTACAGAGTTGCCCTCAGAAAGGGTATGTTCCAATCTGAGCCCGGCGTCAAGGGTGGTGTGTTCCCATTGTTTTGACGCAGAAAAATAAGCTGCCGAAATCTGCTCTTTATAAATAAAATGATCACTTAAAGCAGCGACCTGTACAAGGCTATTGTTTTGCAGGGAGTCATAGTTAAAATTGTTGTCGATTTTTACCGATGAATACTTTAAACCCGTTTTTAAATTCCATTTTCCAAGCGGCCAGACCAGGTCTGTTTTCAGGGAGCGGATGTCGATATGGCTTGGCTGATGATAATTTAAAAGAGAAGTCCCGCTGCCCAAATGGCCATCGGAATTGTTTCTGTAAGAGATGTAATCTGCATCAGCAGTTAGCATTTTCCCAATAGAATCTATGCTGTACTTGTAATTCAAATTATAGGCATTGTTATAATAGGGCTCTTTAGAATAGACCTTGCTGTCCTTTGCCGAAAGCAGTTCTTCCTTTGTGCTCCGCGTATAAGTCGTGTACACTGCATCTTTTGTCCAGTCGTCCCTGGTGCCTGTGTAGACAAAACCAATCTGCTGTTTTTTGTTCAGGTAAACATCTGTTCCCAGCCGGTAACTGTAGTATTGGCTCCGGAAAGGGTTAAAACCAATTCTGTCAAGGATCTGTGGCGTTCCGGCTTTGGTATCAAAGAGCTGGCGGCTGTTTTCTTCCCGGTAAGACCTGCGGTAGCTGTAGCCCAGGTTCCCAAAAAAATTAAACCTTTTCACCCGGATGTTCCCGGTAATGTTCTGGTTGTTGAGCACATAATGTCCTAAGGTAATGCCCGAACTCAGGTTTAATGCATAACCGGGCTTATTGCTTTTACGGGTCACAATGTTAATGATGCCCGAGTTGCCCGAAGCATCATACTGGGCAGAAGGTGCAGTGATCACCTCTATCCGGCTAATCTGATCGCTGGTCATCCCTTTGAGCAAACTGGCCAGCTGCTGGGCAGAAAGGTAATTCATTTTACCGTCGATCATCACATTGGCTGCTGCAGAACCTTTTAGCAACAGGTTTTCATCCTGATCGACCTTCACTCCAGGTGTGCGTCTGAGCAGGTCAAAAGCAGTGCTGCCAGCAGCGGCAGCACTCTTTTCTACATTGTAAATCAGTTTTCCGTTTTTCATTTCCACATTTTTCCTGGAGGAACTGATCGTTACCAGTTCCAGCTGTTTTGCTGTGGTATCTTTTCGCAGCAAAGTGCTGTCTTTTTGCGCAAAAGCAACCGAGCAGCTCATTAACAGGAACAAAAGGGGGTAAATCTTCATATGGTTTCCAGGTATAATTTCTGAAGGTCCCGCGCATTAATTTCAGTCGTTTTTAAAGAATGGACCAATTCGCCCCTGCGCATAATGCCAATATGAGTACCGATATTCACTGCATTAAAAAGATCATGGGTAGCCATCAGTACAGCCCTGCCCTGTGCGCTAAAACTGCGCACTATTTCGGTAAATTCATTGGTCGCTTTAGGGTCCAGCCCACTGGTGGGCTCATCCATAATCAGTGCCCCGGCATTTTTCGAAATGGCAATGGCAATCCCTACTTTTTGACGCATGCCTTTGGAATAGCTTTCCATTCTTTTATAGATGGCCCCCTGTTGCAAGCCTGCACTCAGCAGGAATTGTTCCAGCTCAGTTTTAGAATAAGAATAACCAGCCAGCTGACTAAAAAAATTAAGGTTTTCCAAACCGCTCAGGCTGGGGTACAGCATCACCACTTCAGGGATATAAGCCATGTGTTTTCTGGCTTCCTGTGGCCTGAGGTTCACATCAATATCCTTCACATAGACCTTACCGCTACTGGGCCTTTTAAAATTCAAAAAAATATTAATGGTGGTCGATTTTCCGGCACCATTGGCCCCCAGCAAGCAATAGACTTCGCCTGCTTTCACCTGCAGGTCAATCCCTTTTAATACTTCCTGCTCCTTATAGCTTTTTTTCAGTTGCTCTGCTCTTAACATGCCGTGCTTATTTGATTTTGTCCAGGCCTGTGCAGGTACCACTGTTCAGGCTAATTTTTTTGGTCACTACAGCATTGGAAATGTTATAGCTGTAAATGCTGTTTTCTTTATTGGAAGAAACCACAAAAGTGATGCTGCTGTCATCGAATTTGCGCATAATCGAAGTACTGGAACCATAAATATTAGGTAGTGCCGCAGAAAGGTCACCTAAAGAAGTTTTGGCTGACAGGTCAATTTTATAATACCTGAAATTTGGCCCTTTAGACTCATAAGCATCTGCCGGGTCCTGGATTTGGGTGGTAAAAGCCAGCCCGTTAGAAAACAGGTACAAGCCAGAGCAGTTTTTTCCCGTTGCTGCCTTCAGGTCAAAGAAATAGCTAGGGTCAAAATCTGTCGCTCCCTTTTTTATCCTCAAGATCCCGCTGGGTACTGTACCCGAACCCTGTCCCTGGATGTACAAATCGCCATTACTGTCCAATGCAAAACCGCTGACCGAAGATCCCGCCAGAAAAAGATTGCTGGTCCGGGCATCAGAAATCACTTTGTCTACCTTACCTGTAGCCAGGTCCAGAACGGCCACAAAGGCCACATTTTCCAAAGGATTGAAATTAGAATCAAAATACTGAATACCCAGAAACAATTTTCCATCCCGGGCTTTCATCCCCAGGTAATAGGTAGAAGCGGCATTTTTCTTTAATACAGTGCTTAAGTCAATTTCACCGGTTTGCTGCAGTGCCGAAGGATTAAACTTAATCACCTTGGCCAGTCCCCCGCCTACCGAAGCATAAGCTTCTGTTGCACTGACAAATTCTACAGAAGAAAAAGTATTGGCTCCCGGAACCACCAGCTTTCCGGCAACAACCGCTTTTCCGCTGGCATCAAATGTATATTTGGTCATGGTGGCCGGTGCACCGAAATTGGTCATATAAATGGCCCCGCCATAAGTCCACTGTGAAGAAAAGCTAGGCAACTCGGTCGCCTTGCTGTTGTCCAGGGCAGCAATGTTTAAATCTTTTAAACCCTGGATATAAGTTGTCTGGCTGGGGTAAGCCCCACCAACATTGGAAATGGCAAAAGTCACTCCGCTGTTGTCTCCCGGAGGCGGTACATCATCACTTTTTTTGGAACAGGCGGCCATCAGGCCGGATAAAGCCGCTAAGGCAATCAGTAAAGAATTTTTAAAAGTCTTGTTCATGGTCTTTGCTTATTGAATAAATGTTCTGAATTTGAGGTGAAAGGACCTTCCCGGCCGCTGCACCCCATAGTTGTCATATACTTTTGCGTCTGCCAGGTTATCGACCTGGAAACTGAGGTTATACTTATTGTTTTTTATGGCGTAACTGATGCCGCTGCTTTGTACGTATTGGGTAGGGATCCTTAATTTCTGATCGGGATCGCCGTCTTTGGCCCAGTAGAGGTAAAACCAGTGCACATAACTGCCATTGTACCAGGCCGAAAAACTATCGTCTTTTTTAAATACACCGGGTTTAACATACAGCAATTCCCCATTGGAAAACAGGAAAGGGATATTGGGTAAACGCTGGTTGTAATAGCCCCTGCTGTTCCCGGTCCCGGTATTTTCGGCATCGGTTTTACTGATGTAATTTTGCCAGGTGGCATTGAGCCGAAGCCTTAGCGCATCTGTAATTTTATAACTGTATTCTGCATCCAATCCGGTTATCTGTCCTTTAAGCAGGTTTTGGTAAATGCTAAATAAAGCTGAAGAAGAGGGTGGTGAAAAGATCAGGTTATCGGCCCTGCGGTAAAAAGCATTTACTTCGAAGCCCGATTTTTCACCATTAAACTGGAGCCCTGCATTGAGGTTATGACTCACTTCGGCCCTGAGGGAAGGGTTCGGATAAACCCGGTTAAAGTAAGTTCCGAAAAGTTCCTGTTCATCGGGCAAACGGGTGGCATATTCATAGGAAGCCTTTAACAGGAGCACTTCACTGATCCTGTACCTTAAAGCCTGGCTCCACCCAAAACGGCTTTGTTGTGAACGGGCATCACTTAAGCTGCGGCTGTCCTGGGTACTGATGCTATACCCTCTGGCCGAATAATTGAAATATTTGAGGGAGGTAATGCTGGTCAGCCTTCCGTCCAAAAGGTCTTTTTCAAAAGCCAGGCCGGCGACCAGTTTCTGTAATTTAACCGGATAGTTTGCCGTAGCCGGATTATCGTCCGACTGGCTGTAACTACTGGCAATGATGTTGGCCGTTAAACGGGTCTGGTCATTGAACTCCTCGAGTGCGTTGATCCGTGCTATCCGGTTGCTGATTTTTGTTTTGGGCTGTTGCCTTGGACCACTTTCGCCGCCACTGCTCCTTCTGAAAGCAGGCGGCGCAGACCCATCCCAGAGATAGGTATTGAGCGAGGTATCCACATAGTGGTTGCGCATGGCGTTTATGCCCACATAGGCATTAATGGAAAGGTGTCCACCAATTTTTGCCTTGCTGTATTTTAAACCATTGTTCCAGGCCTGTTCGTCATAATTCACCTCACCATAAGGCTGGGTCATCATCCGGTTGTTCTGCAGCTGCTGGTCCAGAGAAGAAAGGGCGGTGAAAAAGCTCAATTCATCCGCCCATTTCTGAGGCGTGATGCCAATTGTCGCATTTGCATAATAACTGCTGAAACGGTCATGAAAGCGCTTAACCTGAATGGGAACCAACGTACCGTTGACCGGAATTTCTGCATCTATTTTATAATTGTTATCAGAATGGTTGTAAAAGGCACTCAGGTCCGTGTAAAACAAAGGACTAATGCTTTTTTTCAGGTTCAGGCTGGCCCTATGGGTATTAAAGGAAGAAATCTCATAAGAAGCATCGATATAGTCCTTTAAGGATTTGCGGGTAATGACATCTATTGCCCCGCCCAATGCATCAGCGCCCAGTTTAACCGGTACAACCCCTTTGTAAATTTCAATCCGGTCAATACTATTAATTGGCAAAATATTCAGGCCCAGTCCTGCGCCCAGGTAATCCAGGGGAATCCCGTCTATAAAAAACTTCACCTGTTTTCCTGACATGCCGTTGATGTACACATCGGCAAAACTGCCCAGGCCACCACTTTGCCGGACTTTAATTCCGGCCGACTGGTTGATCAGGGCAATGGCCCCTTCAGGCCGGTTGTAATATTTTGAAGCGTCAATAACGCTCAGGTTCTGGGGCTGCTCCTTGCTTTTTACGGCCATTTTTTTGCCCTTCACCGTAACGTTTTTCAGTGCTTTGCCTTTGTCTTCGGTATTTTGCCCCCATAAGGTTATGGGCAAAAGCAGGTACAGCAGCACCAGCACTTTTTGATATGGTATTTTTCCCACCTTACTGATCTTGGATTTAAGGGTTAAATAATTTCATGTATAAGCCCCGCTCCAAGCATCTCATCGTATTCGGCTTCCCATCCGGTGGTCCGGACCTGCGCCCTGCTATATACGCCCCCGGCCATGGCCCAAATGAGCAGCTGGTTTCCGCCGAGCTCGTAGCTTTCTTCGGTATGGGCATGGAGCAGGTAAATTTTTTCTGCTTTGCGCAGTTCCAGAAAATGCTGGTTGCGGATACATCGGGGTTCAGGGGCTGTCAAAAGCGGCAACAATTCCCGTTCTTCATTGTAGCTCAGGTAAGCCTGGGCATACTGAAACTCAATTTCTTTTTTTTCGAATGCCTGGAGTTCAAATACCTGTAACTGATCCGGAAAAATGGGTTCTCCGGGCTTATAATCTATAATTTTAACAGGAACTGCTTCCGGTGATTCATTATGCAGGGTTACCGAATAAGCCCCTTCCTTCTTCTGAGGGGTAGTCGCCTTTATTTCTACTTTTTCAACAAAAAAGAAATCATCCGCAGCCGTTTTGGAATACCTGGTTTCCCCGGAACTCATCACCGTAGAAATTAAACTGTATTTGCCAAGGGGCGCATCAGCAGGCACTGCATAACTAAAATAATAATGCCTTCCCGATTGGATGTTCTGCAAGATCTCCACCAGTTTTTCTTTTTTTTGCTTTCCGCTCAGGTAATCTGCCATAACCATTAAAGGCGTGTTTTTATTCAGGTACAGGAACTGTCCCTCCTTCCGGCTTTCTTCCCTGCTGATGGCCGGCAGGGCAAGCATGTGTTTTTCCAAAAGCCAGGTGATTTCCCCTAAAGGGTCCTGCACACCGATGCGCACCAGGGGACAAATGGAATGTTCCTTTAAATGGGCCGTGTTGAAATTCCAATGGATGCTGACCCTGCTGTCCCTTAAGGTTCGTTTTGGAAA
Source organism: Pedobacter nutrimenti (assembly GCF_003208655.1). GTDB lineage: Bacteria > Bacteroidota > Bacteroidia > Sphingobacteriales > Sphingobacteriaceae > Pedobacter > Pedobacter nutrimenti. The sequence goes on from NZ_QKLU01000004.1 coordinate 540,617, forward strand.
AATGCTCATTAATATTTTCTTAAGCTGCTGATGTTTTCTTTGGAATACTGAATGGGATACACCTGGAACCACTTAACCACCGTATCTGCCCCAAGCTCATCATAAGCATGGCCAATCACATGGCTCAGTTTAACCTGAAACTCTGTTTTGGCCAGTTCGGGGTCCAGTTCATTTTTAATGCGCTGGATTTCTTTTTCGCTTTTGGTGGCAGGCAGGTGGTGAAAGTACCGTCCGAAATGTTCTTCACAAAAACGATGGTACTCCTTGGTGAACAAAATGAAATTATGCCACATCTCGTCCAGGATCAATAATTCATCAGGAATAAATATTCCCGGAAGCTGGCACAGGTACAAAAACTTCCTGGTTTCCCGGAACAGGTCATCGGCCTCGGCTTCTGAAACCTTAAACTGATCTGTAAACCTGGAAAGGACGTCTTCGTTATTATATGCGAGTATTTGTTTGAGTTGCTGCTGGTCCATATCTTAAAATTGAGCAGCGGAACCTATGTTCCGCTGCTGCTTGTTTTTACAATGCGCTAGTACAGTGTCCGCAGTTGCTACAGTGAGAAGCAAAACCAGCTCTGTTTACAAGGATCTCAGCGATCAATGCGTCTTTTGATAAATTGTTCATGGGTCTAATTTTTGAATTGATGGCCTACTCTGGATCAGGTTTTCGGCTTCCCCTCGTTGTTGCAACAATATTGCAAGTTAGATATTATTTAAATAAATGCAACAGTATTGCGTTAAATATTTTAAAATTTTTAACATCAAAAAGAAATTAAACAGAAAGCCGCCTGAGGCTGAAGAAGATAGAAGCAAAAACCCAATGCATTTTTCATGGAACGTTCTTTGCTATGAACACTCAGAATCTAAAACGCTTCTAAAAAACCTATGAAACAAATCCTGAACCTGATTTTACTGGCCTTAATTTTACCATCCTGCCACCCGGCCCCTCCAAAAGAAGAACAACCCACTGTACTCGTTAGTCGCGCAGAATTTGACCTGGAAAAAGTTAATTTTCAGGAAAACGTTCCCCGGCTGTATTCCAAACACCTTCTGGATTCCAATGATTTGCAAATCGATACCGCAAAAGGAAACCCGGCAAAGCAGGTGTCCCGGTATAAAATCAGCAATGTCATGACAGATGCCCTTAAAATAAAGGTACCGCAACAGGACTTTGGATATTTGTACAAAAGCCCACAGCTGGACAGCGTTGCAAAATTTCAGAACATCCGTTTCGGATCGCTCCAGATCCTTTGCCAAAGGGATAAAAAGCCTGTTGCCTTTTATGCCGAGGCCGAATTTAAAGAGGCCAAACTGAGAAAAAAGTGCCTGGATGACCTGCAAAAAAAATATGGCAAACCCAAATACGCCTTTTTCCTTGAATCGGGTTTTGATGTCTGCTCTTATGAGTGGGTTTTGGCCGACAGGACCATACAGGTCGAAACCTCTTATTCGGTTGGTGTGAGGATCAGCACCGATGGAAACAGCGGCAGTATCAAAACCTATAAACTGGACATGCTAATTGTCCATAATCCAGCTAAAGAAGCCTTGTACAATGCCCATATTTATGAATTTCCCGACCGGATCCTGTACGATGGCAAACTGCGAAATTTAAAAGAGCTCCAGTTGCAAAAGAAAAGCACCTTCAAAGACGATTTCCTTTTGCACTCCACCAATACAGAACTGATCAAAAATGTAGGCGGAATATATGATATTCCCAGTTCAGAAAGCGATCAGAATTGAACGGTATATTTATTGCTATAGCTAAATTGAATTTGGGCTTTGTCCTGATTTACAGTCACCTCTACCACTATGGAATATTTATTAACAAGAAAAAGACAGGTCTTAGGGTTTATTTTCAGCAGTAATGACCCTTTCAACACGATGGCCAATAATTACGCCTGCTCTTACGCTTCATTCTCTATCCCGACCATCCTCAGTGTGCTTCATAAAAATTATGACATCAAAAAGGTTTCGGTAAGAGGAGGCGTTGAAATTGATTATTATGCGTTGGATACCCCCTTTTTTCTCGATAAAAGGAAACGTTTAAAACACAACATCAAAAACAATACGTTAACGCTGCTTATAGAAGACGGACTTCCGGCTTCTTCCAAACCCACCTGGGATGCAGTTAGCAATAAACGGATTGCCACTTTAGACCCCAGGCTCCAGAACCCAGCAAGAGGTTTTATCAATACCGTTGAAGAAGAACTGGGCCTACAATTACGGGTCGTACAGGCCACCAGGACCATTGCCGAGCAAAACACCCTTTACAACCAGGGAAGGACTACACCAGGTAAAATTGTAACCAATGCCCGCGGAGGCACCAGTTACCATAACTATGCCCTGGCCATTGATGTGGTGATGATGAAAAACGGACAGGCAGACTGGAGCGTTGTTCCAAATGATGTTGTTGAAATTGGTAAAAGATTTGGGTTTGAATGGGGTGGTGACTGGAAAAAATTTAAAGACTATCCGCATTTCCAGATGACTTTTGGAAAAAGCATCAGAGAATTAAGCGCTGCAACCGTAAAATGAACCACATGATGAACCTGCTACTCCTCAATATCCTTGGCCTTTTTTTAAATTGCCATAGCGGCCATGCACCTGCAAAAAATGCCGGCACTGTGTTTACTGTAAATGGCATTGATACGGCTGCCCTGGTCAAAAAAATCAGGGCCGATTTTACAGCTGTTAATGCAAAACAGGCTTCTTATAAAAAGAAAACGGTCAATGCACCCGGTTTTTCGGCCGAGGGCGGAGAAGTGACCAGTTATCACCGAAAATCAGATCTGGTTAAAATACATGCCGTTTTTTATGGGGAAACCGGAAAGGTAGAAACCGATTATTATTTTAACCCCGATGGCTTGTTTTTTCAATACAACAAAGAAACCTTTTATGATAAACCCATTTATGTGAAGGGATTTAAGGTAAAAAAGACTGCAGAAAATCGTTACTATTTTTATAAAAAAACCTTAATCAGGTGGCTCGACGGCACAAAGGTAAAAGTGGTTACCCCAAAGGGATTTAAAGAAAAGGAACGCGCCATTCATGATGATGTAAAGGATATGCAGGATGTGCTGCACGGGGATTATAAAAACTAGGGGTTATATTTAATGGGTTTGAAATATAGTTATAAATTGCAGATACATTGAGCCCTTTTAATCTTCTTTTATGAAACACTTTTTTAAGCAAACTATTTATCCCGCTATACTGGTTCCCCTACTGGTGCTTACTTTAAGCAGCTGCAAAGGAAAACCGGCGCAGTTAAGCGCCAGTGAAACCGCGTCAATAGAGAGCGAGCGGCAGGCCCTCACCAAACGTACAGACAGCCTGGGTACACTTTTAAGCACCATTACTTTTGAAGCCAACAGCGGCAATAAACAGGATTACAACAAAGGGGTTGTTTTGGGTGTCAGTATTGCCAAGGCCGCTCATGAGCTTCCAAAACTTGTAGATAAAGATCAAATTGTCCTAAACGAGGCTAAAATTAGCCTGGTTATAGACTATCCTTTACGCAAAGAATACAGGTTTGAGCTGAATTCCCCGGCAGGGTTTACCCGGGGCCAGTTGTTAAGTGAAATCGGTAAGCATTATGTGCAGTTATATAAGGAAGAAGAGGAAAGTGCCACCACCAAAACCATTCCGATGAAAGACAGGAAAGGTTTAATTAACCGCAATGAAACCAATGGCAAGTACGGCATTTGGGGACATGATCTGGAAGACCTGATTTTAACAGATGTAAATGTTTATAAAACTCCTGAAGGGAATATTATACTGGCTTTGAGTGTGGAGTCTTAACAAGGATTCAAAATCACATCGGAATCACCGATAAGTACAAGGCATTTTCAAAGTGGTTTTCTTTCAGGGCCGGATTGATTTTTTGATACGCATCTTTATGCTCCTGGTTGTAAATCAGGTATACAGGATAAGTCTTTTCTCCGGTTTCGATCGTAACCGGTATCAGGACCCTCATTTTGTTTTTCAAATCGTAGGTTTCAAAAACATTCTGATTAATCCGCATTTTTTTATTCCGGCAGTGCTCCTCTATATAACCCATTGTTAAAGCGAGGTCTACTCTTACATTACCTGTAGCGGTCGATTCGAACCGGTCAATACCCAGTTCGTGCAGGTTCGAAAAACTAAATTTTTTCTCAATCAGATTTGAATCTGCATATTTAAAGTAAGCCCCCGAAAGGTAACGCTCTTCCATTTTTTTCTGCTCAAATATGCCTTTTATTAAAATGATAGGCGCAATGATTATAAATATGAAAAAGCCGATTACGGCAATGATCATGGAACTGTAAATGGCCTTTCTATGAAAGCAGGCTTCATAAAATAAACTCCAGTAATGTTCAATAGAATTGCTGTCGAAACAGTAATTTATAATTTTGCTTAAGTTGGTGAGGTTAAGTACTAAATTATAAACTATAAAAAGTAAACCGATAAGAAGAAGAAATAAGCCCATTTGGTTGAGATCGTTTAATGGACGAATATATCAATAACAATTCAAATCATTTGCCCAGTTGTTAATGATTTTTTTAGTTCTATTATGCCTTTATTTTATAAATCCTTTGTACCTAAAAATGTGCAGGATAACCCCTAAACCAATGTGCTGTTCCAATGTTCCAGATCATGAACAAAAACACTTTTTTGAACTAAAGATCATCTGGAAAATAAACACGTGTTTGAACTGCTGGTAACTGTAATTTACTTATAGTTATTTTTGAAAGTGATTAAATTACCTATTTTAGATTTAGTGGCAATTTTAACAAACCTAAAACAAAATGAACAACCAGCAAGACTTCACTTTCATAAAAATGGACAAAAAATTAATCAAATTAAGGTTTGATGACATCCTGTTTGTAAAGGGGCTGGGAAATTATGTTGAAATATTTGTCAGAAATAATAAAAAATACGTTTACTATAAGACTTTAAAAGACCTGATTGAAAGATTTCCCGATGAATTTATGAGGGTTCATCATTCCAACATTGTGAATTTTAAAAATGTGGACTATGTAGAAGATAACCATTTAATTATTGGGGAATATAAAATTACAATTGCAAAAAGTTATAAGGATTGCCTATTAAATAGTATAGATAAATTGTTATTGTAAATAAGAAATTTGAAAGGCTGCATAAAAATATAAGCAAACCAAATAACTTATTTTTTTGGGATCGTCTATGTGAGTTGATTTGTAAAAAAGATTATGAAACAATTTTTGTTTTACTTAATGACTTTGGCATTTATGACAACAACTAATTTAAAGGCTCAGAACCACACATTTGAAAATGATGCAAAAACGATCGACGCCTTAATGAAGGCCAGTTATGAGGTTGTTTCGGGTGAAAAAAACGCAAAAAGGCAATGGGAAAGGGATAACTATTTACATCACCCCAAAGCGGTGTATTCTTATTTTGACAAAAAAAAGCAAGAACAGGTGACGATGACATTACCGGAATTTCATAAAGAAACTGATGATATGGTTTTTAACACCGCATTTTATGAAAGCGAAATTAACCGGGAGGTTAGGATTTTTGGAAATATTGCACACGTTTGGAGTACTTACCAAACGAAGTTAGAAAAAGACGGAAAAGTGGCAAGAAGGGGAATAAACAGCATTCAATTAATTTTCGAACATAATCGGTGGTATATAATTTCCTGGACATTCTCCGGAGAAACAGACAAAAATATAATCCCAAAAACTTTTGACAGAAATTAAAAACCACTAGCAATACGGAGCATTTTGTTGTTGTCCAGGATTAAAAACACTGGCAAGTAGAACGATTTTTAGCACGTTATTGAAAATTATGGGTAAAAGTTAAGGGGCTTCGATGCTCATCAACATTGGCTAATTATTTTTTTAGGGAAGATTTACAATACGCACACTAACCTATAAAACGGTTGTACAATTAATTAAGCATTTATTTCAGGTTTATCTGCCGTTTAATTAAAAATGCGTTGACTAAACAATGCTCCTTAGACGCGTATCAAAGGAAAGCTTTCGTGCAACATCTCCATCAATCCTATGTCTTATTTTAAAAAACCAAATATTTATGACCCAGATCAGAATTCTGTTTATTTGTCTATTTCTAAGCGTTAAAGGCTTTTCTCAACGCAACGCGCAACAAAAACTTGATAGTGTATTTAGCATGATGTATGCGCAACATCAATTCAATGGAACTGTACTCATTGAAGAAGGTGGCAAAATAATTTTCTCAAAAGCCTATGGACACCGGGACACCTTATCAAAACATAAAAATACGCAAGAAACGATTTATGAGCTGGCATCCTGTTCCAAGCAATTTACAGCGGCAGCAATCCTATTGTTACACAGAAAAGGGATGTTGCAGTACGAAGACAGCCTGACGAAATTTATTCCTGAACTATCGGTATGGAAAGGGGTGCGTATATATGATCTGCTGAGACATACCAGCGGTATTCCGGAATATATTGCAGATATGCAGAATGGTTGGGACCGCAGGAAAATAGCGACCAATGATGATCTGATCAGGTTCTATTCTTCAAGAAAAGACACTCTTTTATTTGCCCCTGGCAGCAAACACCGGTACTGTAATACGAATTATGCCTTGCTGGCCACCATTGCCGAACGTGTTTCTGGCTTAGGTTTCGCTGAATTACTAAAGGAATACATTTTTTCACCTTTAAACATGAAAAATACGTTTGTCTACAATCACCGGCAACATCCTCAAAAAATTAAAAACCGGGCTACCGGTTATGTTTGGAAGAAAAATTCATTTGATAAAATAACGTCAGAAAACCCAAACTATGGCGACAGCCTTGTTTTTTACCTGGACGGCATTGTAGGAAACGCTAAAGTAAATTCAACTGTAAATGATATTTATAAATGGATAACGGCACTTAAAAATAATTCTTTTTTTACTCCGGAAGAATTTGGGCTGATGACCGCAATAACCAAAACACCGGCCGGGAAATCTGTATCCTATGGATTTGGTCTTGAGTTATCCGGGGGGAATAACAATCTGTCCTTTGGACATACCGGTAGCTGGGATGGTTATACCACATTTATTTATCACAATATGCGCAAAAACCGTACGATCATTATCTTGCAAAACTTCAACTTAGGTGCCAATCCCTACCAAACCATTAACCAAATTTTAGACAATAAGCCGATCAATATTGAATATCCTAAAAAAATAGAATTGCCCTTCGCTGAAATAGAAAAGTTTGCCGGTTATTATACAGACGAAGCAAATAAAGCAGAGCAGCAAGAAATCACATTTTTAAATGGCTATTTAGTCCACAATTCGAGCAAAGTTAAGTGGGACATGCGTTTTTTTCCCATTGCAAAAGATCAATTTCAGGGCATAAGGCAAGGCGGAGCAGATGCTGTGCTTAAATTTACGGATATGGAAAACGGAGATACAAAGCTTGAAATGTTGCAATATGGAAAGGTTATTGGTACATCCGTCAAAAAGAACAAACACAACTAGCACTCAAAAAAGTTTAACTCTGTTGCCCGTTCATTTATTCTATAAATCCTTTATGATTAAGAATGTGTCTAGATAAGCTGTAAACCAATGCGGTATTCCAATCTTCCAGATAACTATAACTCTGGTAAATGGTGGGATCTTTTTTAGAGAATAAAGCATAATAAGTGGTGTAGGCCTTTGTACCCAGATCTTCCCAGGAAATCAATCTTAACAACGGAGATAAGAGAATTTTCAACTGTAATGTTTTATTTTTAAAAGATCGACCTTTTAAATAAAAAAGGTCGATCTTCGATAATACAGTCTAAATTCAGTTTACCATTTCAAGGCACTAAACAAGAAGTTTATACATCTGAAATGCTAATGACAATCCTCCTAATAAAACAAAATAAATCCAATATTTTTTTGCAGATTGCCACCCATCATTAACAGAAAATTTTCCCATAATTCCAATTAGTATAAGGCCTAATGATGATAGTAGTTTAATTAATAATTCCATAACCAGATTAAATTAAATATGTGTAGGGAGTGATTTAAGAATAAAAACTATTCCTAAAAATATACATAAAATAAGTCCCCCCCAAAATTGAACATAAGCTGTTATAGTTGGGCCTTCCCAACCTGTTTTCTCGGAAGATGGTCTTTGTCCTCTAATGTAGAGATACATTAAAAACCCTATAAAAATGAGACCTAATCCCATAAAAAACAGTTCAAAATCCATATTATTTTTTTTGGTCTTGCTCTTTAATTTTGTCAACCGATTTATCCGTTTGTGATTTCACCTTTGATTCTACAAATCCCATAAATTGCTTCGTTGCTTGTTTTATTTCAGTCGAAAGCCCCGGCAAAGGTGCCGGTAATAACTGATCTACTGCTTTTCCACCTAAAGCACCAATGGCACCATAAGTAACCTCATTAGCCAAAGTAGCCACGGCATTTTTATTACTCCCTGCAACGGCTTCAACAGCTACTTCTAAACCGGCCCCTATTAGTGAAGTAACTTTACCTGTACCTGAAACAGCAAGCCCAGGACTTGCACCAACCCCTGCAACCGCAGCTCCAACAACAGTCATACCTGCACCTACCGCTGCTGTTTTATCGCCTACTTCTTGCATATTTTTTGCGGCTTTTAATAGTTCTGTCTTATTCTCCGCAGTCCATTTTTTTATTGACTGCCCAGTTTTGCTAACAGTTGCCGCTACTTGATTATAGGCCCTTTTTGTTGAGGCAACAGCTTTATTGTACGTTGACCGAACATTATTAACAGCTTTATTATAGGCATGTTCCAATCTTGTAAACGGATTATATGCCGCTGGCCAAGGCCACATTCCATCTGGATCCACAAACCTAAGTGGGTCGTTGAAAGCATAAACATAGGGTGACCACTTTCTTCCCAGCTCAGCTTTCGGGTCCACCACATTCCATCTGCCTATCTCCGGATCGTAAAACCTCGCGCCATAATCCAGTTGTCTCAGCTCCTCTTGCAATTCCTTGCCATTATAAAGATATTTGTTTACTCCCCCATCCGCAAATCTTTTTCCAAATGGATAATAATCATCCGATTGAATACGTGTTAATATTCCTGTTTCCGGATGTTTATTGAAAGTATAACGCACATTACCCAAATGATCTGTTAAGTTATACTCAAAACTGTAATCATCACCTATTCTTCTGGCAATCCCCTCCTCAGTATGAATAATGTCTATTGCAGCACCATTATATTCTATTCCGTCGATATAATCTCTCGTGATACCATTGCTCACTTTTCTAAGCTTAGTTCCCGCAGCATCGTAAATATAGGTCATACTTAAGCCGATTCTATTTACTGTAGAAGGCAGGTTGAGCTTATTATACACAATACTTACTCCATTACGTCCATCGGTAGTAGCATTTCCATTCTCGTCATAAATATAAGGAGCGGTTGCCAGACCTCCTGAAATCTGGTTTAACCGGTTACCAGAATAATTATAAGTTCCTAAAGCTCCGTTCCTGTTTAAACTCAAAATATTTCCCATTACATCATATGTCAATACTTCATTTTTTCCGTTAGCTACCAAACCGGATCCTATGCCCGACAGCAATCTGTTCATTGGATCGTAACTGTAAGCGAAACCATTGTCAAGCGCTATTCCCGCTCCCCATCTTTGCGCAGTAATGTTACCATTATACTGCGGGTTAGTATTGCTTAAGGTATCGTACTCCAGTTTAAAGCTAAACTGATCGGAATTATTGCTCTTTAACCAGCCCCTTGAATTATAAGCATATGTGCTATTTTGAAGAAAAGTTATGCCATCGGTACTGTGCAGGGATTTTTTCATTAACTGTCCAACTTCATTGTAATCCAATTTACTCAACGCAATTTCTGTCTTTCCATTGATTGATTCAAAACTTGCCTTCTTGCGGCCCATATGGTCATATTCATGACGGGTAGCAATGGTGGTCAGTACAGTACCTGCATGATGATTCCTGTTACTTGCAATCATTTCCCCTGCAAAGTTGTAGGTATTCTCTATTTCATCATAGTTATCAGGATTTATTACACCAGCTTTGTAATGCTGTTTATAAACTTTAACCTCCCTGGCTTCTTCATCATAATAGTTCACTGTCCATAGTTCATCAGTACTGCCTAATACCTTTATCCGGCTCGCCGTTTGGAGACCTGTCAATTGATTGGTATAGTTTAAGCTTTGATTGTTCGGCAGACCAGGAATGGCATAATTATCATAATAGTTCACCGTTAGTTGTTCTGTATTATTAGTAGGAAAAGCCAAATTACTATAATCTGCGCCCTGTGGGCGATCTTCCCAAAAAACCGTCTGTGTATCCAAAACTCCCTGTAAAGCGCCTCTGCCAGTAGCATCGGTGTAAAGTCCAGTCGCAATTACCCTGCCCATTGCGTCATATTTACTATATGCCCACTGGCCACTTACATATTGTTTTGCATCCTGGCTAAGTACCACCTGATCCAGTGTATTGTAGACCATAGACTCCCAGCCTCTTCCTGGAATTTTCTTTTCAATCATCCGTTTACGTCCATCATAATGATAACCATAAATAAACTGATCAAATAAGACATCGTTTTCCGTAAAACTGCTAATCGTACCTGAAGGTTTATCCGTTCCTTCATTCACTGCTGGAGGTAACACATAACGCAAATCCCCGAGGTCATCATAGATATAATAAGTAGAAAGGCTTTTGACATCTGTTTCCCATTGTCTTTTAAGTACCACACGCTCATCAAAATCTTTAAATTCCTCTATTATTCCTGTTTTCCCCGAAACCCAATTCTCATCTTTGGTAATTGTTTTATACAGCTTAGCCCTCGGATAAACACTTGAGCTGGCCCCATTACTATTGATTGTCCAAAGTTTAACCTCATCAGCAGCATTGGTTCCATAGTCGGTCACCACTGTTCGGCCAATACCCGCACTCCGGCTACCTGCAGGCTGCCAAACCGCTCCCGGAGCTCCTTGCTGCTCTATTCTGTTTAAAGGGGAAGCCTCGAATTTTGTTTCAGCAAAAGCAGCTCCTGGAATAGGAGAAATTCCTGTTACAGGTGAGTTATAGAAACTGGCCTGGGCTGCGAGTGCATCCGTCCGGTAAATACCATTATTTCCAGCCACCGTATATGGTAAATATTTTCGATTTTCTCGTCCATATACATCATAAACAATAGGCTGTACTACATCTTTAAAACTTGGACTGCCCTGTACTGTAACCGTCTGCAAAGGACGGCCTAATCCATCAAAGTATTGTATGGTTTGATTGGCATCACAAATACTAAAGACCCCATTTGCCTCAGTTTCTGTAAAAACATTAGGTATTTTAAAAACTTTAGTGCTAATATAATTCTGGTCAGAGCTTGATGTTCCAGCCAAGGTAGAAACACAATTCTTAAAACTCATCCCTCCCACATAAATTCGAACTGTTTTCCCAGCAGGGATATAAAACCCATCTTTTAACGTAATACTGCCGGGTGAGCTAATTTCTGTTTCATTGTTATAGGCTGTTAAAATCTTGTGCTCCTGAGCATTTAGCACCAAACAACTAAAAACTGATATACTTATGATCAAAGCAAATTGAACCCTATATTTTATTTTGATAATTCTTTTCATAAGGAGCGCATTTATGGTTTATAGTGATAATCATAATTCTTTACAGCATTACGTTTCTGATCTTTTATAAATTTTAGTCGCTGAAACTGGTCAAATTCGTAATAGGTCGTCTGACCTTTAGGGTCAGTTTTGCTGGTCATACCAACCAGCGGACTAAAGGTGTAAGTTGTCATTTGAGCATTCGATGGACAAATTCTGATGTCATCGTACGCATCCCCCCCACTGAGGCTGTAAACACTTCCTGTATAAGGTGAGGCATCATGTAATTTCCATACCCCACCGGAACGGTACCAGTAACTGATCACATAATTCCGCGAATTTGGTATATTCCAATTCACTGTATAATTACCTAAATGATAACGGAATCCTGTATGGGCGGGAGCATTGGCAGTACCCAGCATTTCAGAAGAAGAGTTATCTTCTTCAAAACCTTCGTAGAAAATTTCATTTGCACTGGCATTCTTACCCTCTGCAACAACATATTCATTATGGTATCCCCATTTATACGAATTGGGAGGACCACTGACCCGTTTATAGGTTAGCAAGTTCCCATGACTATCATATTGATCATAGACAATCTCGACAATTGGTGAAGATGTCCCGTAAGATGTTTCTACTATAGACGGTTGATAAATATTGTTCCCAAAATCTTTATAACTCGTCAGGCGCCTGGCCACCTGCACATTATCACTTTGATTGATAAATTTCTCTTCGATAACAGGAGAAATAATATTTGCATTTTGCATCGCTGAATAAACAGGTAATCCGCTACTGAGCATCTCATTTACGTATTTTTTTTCTGTTTTCATTGTTTTATCCCGGCTATCAACTTTTTCTATTACCGTAGGATAATTATGGGCGGTGCTGTTATAAGTATAGTTTAATGTTGTCGAGACAGAATCTGAACTAAGGTTGTCATAGGCAGTTTCTTTTGTTTCCCTTAAAAGAAACCGACCAGAAATGTTCAAAAACTTTTGTACTTCGAACTGTGCGGGAATAAGTACCTGAAGCATTAATTCGGGTTGTACATAACTGATTTTCATGCTGGGAATAATTTCCTGTCCCTCTGCAACTTCCTGATAGACATTTTTCTGTTTGAAAACATTTTTGTAAAGACCACCAATCAGTTTTTGATCGGTTTTTTCAACAAGTGAACCCTTAGAGCCTTCCAATCCTCCTACATAATATTTATAAATTGTTCTACCGTTTGCCCCATTTTCATCACTCGTTTCTGTGACCTGCTGATAACCTAAAGTATTGTCAAGAGCAGAGCCAAGCGACTGTGAAGACGAAGCCGAAAGGACATTGTAACCACAGCTACCTTCTAAAACCGGCCCTCCGGAATGTACAACAACCCTAGGTGTACTGTAAAAACTATAAAACATCTTACTGTCATATGCACTTCCCGGCAATACAATATTGCTCCCTGTTTGGCTATTTACCCAGCTGTAATCGTAGTATTTACTCCCGGTAAGTTCTGCATTGTTATAAGTTTTTATATTTTTCACCCTCAGTCCTCCATATAAAATTTTATTGTAAGCGTTTACATTGGTGACTGGCTTTTTCCATTCAAAGGATATATACCCTCTATCATCAGTATTACTTGATCCAATAGATAACCGATAGGTTTGACCTAACAACAAATTCGAAAAACTTGTTTCAGTACCTGTTCCGGATACCGATTTGATTACTGTGTTTAAACCCGGGCCACCCAAAATAGTTCCAAACATGTAGTCGTCGCTATTGATTGTTGCAAGACCCCAGCTCAATTTAAATTCAGCAGAGCCATAGGGTAGAAAGAAATCAACAGTACCATTTGAAACATCAGATAAGATTGCAGATTCTGTCACATAGGTCGTTTCCTCCTCGGTAACATATTGCTGATGTGGTTCAAATTCAAAGACAGTTTTTCCTCCGGTGGGATACTTAATACTCTTTAGAGTATAAGACTTCATATATTCAAAGTCAGGGTTTCTGTCAGCACCTGATATCTTACCTAATATAGGAATAGGAGGAATAAAAGTATTTATAGGCATTTTTCCATTAGAAAACCCCCAATAATCTTGTGAAAAAGATAGGCGTTCCGGCATTGGATGCTGCTCATCATATAAGAATTCATATGGTGGCCGATCATCTTCCTTCACAGAGAGCAATTTAAGCCTGAGATTGGTATCCGAACCAAAATAACTATAGGCTAAATCCCAACTCTTTATGTTTATCCCATTACTTTTAACATAAATATGGTTCAGATAATTACCCTGGTCAATATTATTAAACTTTAAATCCAGTCTTTTGGTCGTCGAATAAGAAAACTCTATAGTGTTGGGGTTTCCAGAGGACCGTATTCTTTTGATTCTTTGTCCAAAAAATTCCTGAATATTGTTGCATGTTCTGTTTTGTGCAATTAATTCAGGGCAATCAGACAATCCCGGTTTCTCGTACCTCACTTCCGTATAACTTTTCACGATCTTATAGCTATATCCCTCGTACTCAAAATCAACCTGATTGTTATTTGGACTTATGATTTTAGTCAGATAATAAGCTGTGATCGTTTCATCCGGATATTCGTTGGCGCCTGGTATACCAACCGAACATACAGGTGTATTTTTGGTGGTTTCTAACAGGGTAAAGAAATATTTGAATCCATTGTCATCAGTTATAATTATTGGAGGACCATTTTCATCCATACTTACTTTGATATTGGGATTTGCAGGAAAAAAGCAAGCTTTTCCACTGTGGTTAACCATAAATTTCCCCGAAGAACTGAGAAAATTATAATAGTAAGCATCCCGTTCCAGATCCTTCCCTTCATCGACCAGAATCCTTCCTGTTTGATAATCTGCGGCATTAGTGTGCGGATCAAAATTAGGGCCCGGAAACTGCATATTGTTTGTACCGTCTGCACCACCATGTTGTGTTCTGGTGATTATCCCACCGGCATTTAACGTCCAGCCTAACCCAACATTTGTAGCAATATCATCCACCCTGATGCCTCCAGCATTGTAGCTGAGTTTTATGGGCACTGAAATATCTCCGGCCTTAAAGGTGTAAATAGGAATAGAGATGTCTGGAACACCAGAAAACAAGGAAACTGGATTATCTCCATATTTCCCAAGTGCTGTAGCTTCCGGAGATCCGGTAACCGGGCTTTTAAGGTCGGCCTTACTGAATAACCGTTGACCATGGGCAGATATGGTGACCAACAAGCCCAATAGTAATAAATAGATTGATTTATACATAAAACAGGATTTTAGTTGACTTTATTCTTGATTTTTTTTCTCTGTTGAAGGACACTGATCTCTTTCTTAATTTCAATCAAATACAAAGTCATCTCTTCAATTTTCCTGAGAAGCTTTGCATTCATTTCTCCTAAATCAATTCCATTATTTTTCACCTCTTCCGCAGAAGGAATTCCAGGCAAATACCCTTTTTCCAGTATGTGTTTTTCGGTTTCTTTTAAAGATGGAAGGTTATAGTCCTTTGTAAAAACATAGTCCGGCCAGTTTGCCGTTTCGACTTTGATTTCCTGGGCCCTGACTTTCCCGTTGACAGCGAGTTTATAGTCTTTAGGATCTGTAGTTCCCATGCCTACATTACCATCCCGCCCGATGGAGAACACCTGATTGCCAGGCGTATTTCCAACCAAAAACAATTTATTAACATCAAACTCTGTAACAGAATAATCTGAGGGTACACTTCCGGAAGACCAGTTAATTAATTGCCAGTCAACATTTCCAAGAGCATTTAAAACGTAAGCACTGAATGTTTTTCCATCATGATTGCGCGGATCAACAAATACCTCCAGATAAGCATCAGCATACGGAGTAGATGTTAATAGTCTTATCTTCCGAAAAACCGGTTCATTGTAGCAACTATGGCTCATCAATGTAAATGATGAGCCATATAGATTATTATAACTAATTCCTATCTGAAACCTTAGAGTAGAATGATTTGCATCTTCTCTTAATTCGAAAGTGGCATTCGCTCTGGAAGCACTTCCAGGAACAGTTGCAATTCTGTACCAACCTGCTGGTCTTTCCGCAAATGACCAGACAGGTATACTGGTCACATTAATTAATTGTTTACCATTAAATACGGGGGTATTCTGAGCAAGGCACAAAATAGCTTGCAACAAAAACAGAAGACTTAACAATACCTTTTTCATTTGCTATAGATTAGTATGATACTAATCTATAACCCTTCAGTGCGGCCAAACTGCACTGGACATTTTTGTTAAAAAAAGTTTTCCACACTCACAACAAAAAACACAACAATTTAAATATCAAATATTTAAAAACAAAAATATTAAGAAAATCTTATCCCATATACCCGAAAACTTGTCAAAACTGAAAGTCTTGAATTTTTAGCCCCTCTTGTTTTACGTCAGATTTTATTTACAGTGTACCAACGTCCCAAAGTTTTAATAAGTTACTACAAAACCCCAGCCCACCAGGCCATAAACTCCCGGGTGCGGCCCTGGCTGACAAACACCGATCTACCTGCAGGTATTTTTAGCAGAATCTCTTTTCTATGGGAAAAAGCTGTTTTTAGCTGTACGATGTTTTCCCTACAAACGATATCACTTCTGTTGACCAAAAAATAATCCTGTTTGCAAAGCAGTTTGTAGGTTTCTTCGTTGCGGTAAATGTATTTTAAAAAGTCGTTCCTTACATCCTGATCACGCATGGCATTTATTTGTGCATCAGCTTCTGCTGCCGAAACCGTTCCGGCTTTTTGCCCGGCCAAAATTTCCACGACTGGCGACAATGCTTTAAATGGAAATTTGGGGTTTAAAGCGCGGTCGTAAAAGCCATTACGGAACAACATTTTTTCTACGTCAATGTAATCGCTGCTGCCTATGGATTTAAGGTAGCCCAGATCTGGTTTTGCGGTAAAACTAAAGTTGGTATTAAAGCTTAACTCAAAGGGCTCATTAAAACGCCCTTTTTTTGTGGTAATCACAATGACACCATTGCCCGCTCTGGTTCCCCAAATGGAAGCCGCAGCAGCATCTTTTAATAAGGTGATACTTTGTACATCATTGGGATTTATGTTGTTCGGATCGCCATCGTAAGGAAAATTATCGAGCACAATCAGCGGGGGCTGGTCTCCGTTGAGCCCGCTTTTTCCACGGATCATCAGCCCCTGGTAAGGTGTTCTTCTGAGCGTACTGTTGTTTTTTAAAAATAAGGTCCCCGTGCTTACCCCGTCCAGCCTCGAGAATACGTCAGATCCGGTGCTTCTGTTAAAAAGCCCGTTGTCTATGACTTCAAAGGAGCCGGTTGCCCTTTCTTTGGGGATGTTCTGGTAACCGGTACTGACTACTTCTATTTCTTTAAGCTGCTGGTCCTGGGGTTCCAGGGCAATCACCAGGGGTTCTTTTAAGGGGACAGTTATATTTAGTTTTTTGATGGTATGGGTTAGGTAGGAAACGGTTAAAATATGTTTTCCTTTATTTAGGGACAGATGGAATTCCCCGCCATTGTCGGTGATTACAGTTTGGCTGGCAGTTTTTACTGTAGCAGAACCAAGCGGGCCGCCATTGTAGGCCGAAATGACTTTACCGGTAATGGTGGTTACGGTTTGTGGTGGTTTAGGTTGGTCTGGTCGCTGGGCTTTGAGGCTTAAGTTTAGGCAAAGCGCGGCCATTACGATGATTTTTATCGTTTTAAACATGGGCTATATGTTGGTTTAGTTAGTTAATAAAAAGGTCTTTTTATGTAAAGCAGAACGGTAGGTGTAAGCGCTTACACTTACCGCCTGCTTATTGGCTGTGAGAAAAGCCATGTGAATATTTTATCCATTCCTTTTATGGATTGTTTAATTGGTTGATCCTATTGTATTGGGTATATAGATTAGTTGATGACATTGAGCAGGGTATTTGATTGTTTGTAAAAGGTGCTTCTTTTCTTTTGGGGTAATAGAAAGGCAAGCCCGGTTTTCGGGAAAGGTTTGTTTGAACAGTTGACGACAAAATTTGAATAGCCGACAACAAAGTAGGCTTGAATCTTTTTTTAAATAGATGCTGACTTTCTTTCAGATGATCATATGAAAAGAAAAACGCTATCAGTTCGGTTGATGAAGGAATTTGACTGGAATGTAATGGGATTGGGTGGCTTTCCTGCTTCATTTAAAATTTATGTTTTAAATGAGTCCCGGGTGGGATTTAGGAAATAAGCCTACTACCGCTGCAATTAAAATAGAATAGCGTTATGGACCCTAAATACCGCCTCGGCGGGCTTCTCACGGCCTTTGGAACGGATTTACAATAGAGCCCATAACGCCATAGTGCATTCAAATGTATGCAAAATATTGCTATAGGCATTAATCTATTGTCCCGTCCTCTATTTGTGAGAATTTGCCGAGCGAGACTCTTCTGTTAACACCTCTATGAGGATTCTTATATGTTGTTTTTCTTTTTACTTCATTCGTTTATTAAGCTTATTCAATTGTTAAATGGAATCTAATGAAAATCCAAACCACCACTACTTTGTTATTTAGTGGCGATTTTGACTTCATTGGAAAACCTTGTTGTTTTAGTTAATCAAATATAGTTTAAATAACTTAAAAGACCAACATTTTCTATAAAATTAATTTTTGATTTATAAAGAAGATATTTGAAAGGGGAAGCAAGATTTTGGAGGGGAGTAGATATGCAATAATTTGCTTTAAGTAATGTTAAAAGTCTCCCAGAAATATATACAACAAGTCGAGCAATGATTTTTCAAAGCATAAACAAGTCGAAATAATCTTTGGCTGAAGATTGTAAAAAAACTATTTATTGATAAACGTTAAGTTGCACTGGATTATCCGGAAGAACTAAGGGTGCTATGTTGATAAGTAAATTCAATTAACAAAGATGATCATTTTAAGTTGTTTCTTTTCAAATTTGCTTATACTAGGTCGAAACTTTTATCTCCCCCCGTGTGAGTGTATGCTATTTCAGTAAAAGTATCCAATTTCGCATTCAATAATGCAAGCTTTTTTAAGTATTCTACATATCCCACCATACCATAAACAATATTTGTTGAATGAATATTATAACCATTACTGTGAAATTCCTTTAACACCGGAAAATGTGGATGTTTATACTTTTCATTAAGACCAGCTGAGATAACAGCCTGAGGATCTTTGTTCTTTCTAATGAAAGACCAAAAAGGGGGATAATAATTTTTAGATGCTCCATGATGCGGCAATTGGCAAATTACTAGCTCTTTCTTATATAAGTCTTTATGTCTGTTTTCAACAACCAATCGTTTAAAAGAAAGAATTTCACTATCAGAGGTAAGTAAATAATAATTATCACCTATAGCAATTTTAAAAATTGTAGAAAGGTAATTAGCGCCTTTACTTGCAGCCTTCTTATTTTTTTCCGGCTCAAAACTCACAATATCCATATATTTTCTAGCCTCAGTATTACTAGGAGATAAACATTTTAAGGATGCACCATCATTCAATTCAATCTGCCAGTTTTCAGAAATAAGATCTATTTTTTCAATTATTTTACTGGCATAAAGCTCATCTACCTTCTTTATCATGTCTTTTAAATCAATTAATGCAGCAGTATCAATTTCAACCCAATTTAAATAACGATAGTAGTCCTTACCAAGGAGATGAAGGGTATGTGAAAACGCTCCAAGTTTAAGCTTTTTCTCTTCAAGATAATTAAGTAATTCAACCATTCCTGAATAATGATCAGAATGGGGATGAGACAGGATAATAAACTCTATTTTCTTATAGGTTGATTTTTTAATATAATCAAGTATTGGATTAGCCTTACCCTTTTTATTGCAATCTATTATTCCAATTTTAGGCACATTATCATCCATCCATTCTAATAAAATTGAATCTCCTTGTCCTACATCTTTAAATGTTATTTTCATCAAGTTACCCCCCTGTGAAAAATGAACCTCCTTCTAATCCTCCAAAAAAATCCTGTGCAGGAAAGAGATTCCTTCTATCTTTATGTTCTTCAAAAATATCAATTAAGCGTGCACCTGGCTTTGTATATATACGTATCCTGACATGTGTCCCAATATTCATATCTTCAATATTTGCAAGTAACTCTAGATCAAATTTTCTAACTTGAAATGTAGGCCTTTCATCATTTAATCGACAATTAATAAGCACACCATCATCTTCTAATTCCACGATTTCACCAAATATAATTTCTTCGGTTATCTTATTCTTATTTGAAACTTTTCTGATTAAATCTTTAATTTTATTAGTAAAATCATGAGAAGATAAATCATAATCTGTCTTTTGCCATGCCTCAATATACTCTGGCATTAAATCAATTTCATTAAGCAATCTAATAAGTTCTTCCTGATGATGAGTATCTTTTGACCAAACAACAAGGACATATTTTTTATTTGGAGGAATGATAGATTCTACCCATTGAGCGGATAATTCTGCATCAAAAGTCGCTTTATAATACAAATCCAAAAATAAAATATTAACACTTTCTATGGGCTCCGGAGGAAAGGAATTTTGATCTGGTTTTGCGTTAAAATAAATAGTGCCAGTATGTAAATGTTTAAGCACTTTATTCAAAGGTGCAATCTGTTGTTCTACATCATCGACAAAAGCCACCTGTGGTCCTATATTCATAACTAATCTTCCTGATTTTTATTAAAAACTAACTCTACAATAGCTCCATTAAAATTTTCATCAACATCTGCTTGACCATTTTCTGTGAAAATTTTTAACTTACCATATTTCATCATAATAGTATCAATCAAATACATTCCAATACCAATTCCACCATCTTTTCTTGAGAAAAAAGGTGTCACTATTTCTTCAACACTATCTTTAAATCCTGGACCATTATCTGCTATTATTATGTGAGAAACATTATCAACTTTAAAAGCCTTAACTAAAATAGCTTTGTCTTCTTTGTAAATAGTATCAAGCCAATAAATACTATTATCTATCAAATTCATAAGCATAGTTACTAAATATCTTTTATCGCACTGTATAGTAGTTACACACTCACTCACGTCAATTACCACAGCTATCTTTCGAATCTTAAGCTTTAACCGATAATTACTAAGCGCTTGATTTATAGCAGATTCTACATCTACCGGTTTATTTCCAGCTTGCTTCAAAACAGATAAAATACCTGAAACATAGTCATCAAGTTCTTCTACCTGATTTCTTACCCTTATATGATCAATTGGCTTTAGTTCCACTGTTTCCTGCATTCTTGGCACAAGCTTTTCAATTTCATGTAAAGCAACTGAAGCAGTCATACCAACCCCAGCCGGGATCAATAATGTTTCCTGAGCTTTTTCATAGTCACTCTCAATTTTTGACGCCTCTTCAAGTAATCTTTGTTTTTTACTTTCATCATCAATTTCTGCATCATTTATCAAAGCCACAAAATTGGAAACTCTATTTGAAAAGGAAATTCCTGTATCTTTTTTATTAAAACGAGTCCACTTCAAACGGTCCTTTTGCCTTTCAATTCTAAATTGAATGAGAATATATTCTATGACTATTTCAAAATAATCATAGCTTTCATTTTTAATAAACCCTTCTCTGTTTGTCTTTTCAACCAATGAACCTGATGTTTCAGAATCTAAGTATATAAATCCAATATTCTGATTATTTGAAAACCATTCTTTATTATTAACACGTTTAATGTCAAGTTTAAGCCAATCATTGCCTGGTTCTCCGTAATCGTAGACTCTCAAATCACCTTTAAAGACCTTTATCCCATATTGATCTCTCAACACTTTCTTTAAAATATCAGGTGTATATGTAATATCTTTTAATGAGGTCGAATCAAGGTCATATGAATATAATTCCATCATAATCTCACCAAAAGGAATAGGTTCTAAGGATTTAGAATCGAGAAGAGTTTCAATCACATCAACCTCATATCCCTTTTCCTCATAATATTTTCTAAACAATGGACGAAGCGAACCTATAATGTTCTTATCATAATTCTTATCATTCTTTAATATATGTGCTCCAACTGCACTATTATTAGCCAAACGAAATTCATATTCGAAGGTTAAATTATAGTTTCTATCAAGAATTGCTGTTAGCTTATAAGGTGCCTGAGATAACAATTCATTAACATCTGGAAATCTATCTAGCCAATTATTGTTAAAATTCAAATTAATGATAAATTTTTGGGGATCATTCTTAGGAGAAACCATAGAAACAGTATGTCGCTTTAACTGTCTTGCCATACCCCTATTCCATATTTCTTTAAGGCTTGAAATTCTTATATAGGTGCCAGAATCTTCTTTAAAGTAGAAACTCTCAATATCTGTATTTTTAGTATACTCAATTTTAACATCAGATAAATACTTGGATTGAGTAAAACTTCTCCAATCTATTTCAACTTTTATCTCATAATTTAAAAGCTCTTTTCTTAAAAATTTACCATGTTCGTCTAATATAATCCTACTCGGTCTACTTATCAATTTTATTACATTACCTAATTTATGTACAGCAAAACGTCCCACTCCTTTTTCACCCATTGGTACTCTTTCGTATATAGGACTACGAACAATTTGACGTTTTCCATTCTTGTCAAGAGGTTTTCTAAATGCAGTTCCTGGTTCAAGCCAAACATTTTCTAGCACATCCTCAGACATTCCAAGACCAGAATCCTTAACAATTATACTAGAATCTTCAAGGTCTCCAATATTGTTAAAATAAACATCGACATCCTTAGCGTCAGCATCGTAACTATTTTTAACAAGTTCATAGATTGCCATTACAGGATCTTTGATCAACTCTTCTCCCAGAAGAGTTAAGATATGCGCCTTGGGTTTAAAATTGACATTTTTAGTCTCTAAGATATTTGAGTAAGGCAGATTTTCATCAAGAGCTATTAATTCAACTTCATTTTCGGGGACCCAATGTTCATATTCCTTATGATGAACAATCAAACCATTTGTATCTTCTTTTTTCAACTCAAATGTTCTCAAAAAAAGTTCGATTTCAACTTCATCTATTAAAACATATCCTTCATATTCTTCCTCAGATAGTTTAACAATAACAATAAGATCATTTTCTGCAAAATACCTGCCCAAGCGTGTTATGCGGTATTCATTTCGGGTACCAACACCATAATATTTAAAGCAACATGAAGAGGTCGATCCATCGAACCAAGTAATATTAGCAAACCTTTCCTTATTTTCCCCTCTAATTCCCGGAGTATCGAAGATTAACGATCTTGAATTTTTAGGAATATAAAGCCCCGCCTGGTGAGCCCCCGTTGTTCCTGCATCATTTGGTGAAATAAATTTATAGAAACTATACTCATTATTTCTTACTGCAGCTATTATACTTGACAATTCATCACTCATATAATTAATATCAATTAAAGTAAATATATTAAAACAAAAATCAAGTTTTGTTACTGCGTTTCTGCTTATCTCTAACTATTTGAATAAAATTCTTTAAAGAAATTAGTTGGTCACGTTGTTCTAATAAATACGTAGAAAAAAGTTGTTCTGGAATTACCAGTTGTAAATTACTTGCTTTCATTTCTTCAGTTTGATTTTTACTGATAGCTGGTTCAAGAGTAATTAGATGCTTATTGGGAACCTTTGCAGCTTCGGATAGAACTTGCCTCCAACGATCCTTTGCTGTAGTTTTTACGCCTAACATTGTTAATAAATCAACATTAAACTTCTGATCGTGATATTGCTCAATACCAGGAAACAAAAAATCAGGTCTATTATTCCTCTCAGTAGCTGCTTCATGACTAAACTGGAGTTCATTTATTTGAAATATTAGCGCTAGATTATTTTCAAAAGCATATCCAGCTCTTGCTTTTCTCCTGTTTTGAACACTCAATGAAAACTGAATAAATTCATCAACATTTCTTCCGTCTTCTCCAAATCCTTTTTCAAGTTTTTCCTTGACAATAAAACTTTCCAATGTTTTGAAAAGAAGTTCTTCTCTTTCAAGCCACATTATCAGAGTTTTATCAGGCTCATCAATTGGAGAAATGCCATTAATTGTTGATCTTGAAAAATCAGAGAATATTTTTGTTGATGGAAATGAATTCCCAAATCGTTTTAATAATTCTTCCAGATAATCAGGAGCTGTCTCTTCGATTTCAAATCCGAGTGTAGACAATATGTATTTACCAGCGAAACTAATTTCAGCAGTATTGGAGGTAAAATCTTTCACCATAGATTCATCAAGAACTTCAGCAATTCCAAAAAGCCATAATAATTGTTTTTCAGAAGTGGTTCCCCGAGAAGCAATGATCACCGCCAGCTTATTATTCCTCAATTTTCCAACGACCAAGAGATCTCCCGCATTCGCTGATTTTATAACATCATTAGATGAATAATAAAGTCGGTATTCAGTTCTGATAGGATGATTTTCACGGGCATCATACCAAGTCATAATACCCGATGCAGAAGCAACCTTATTCTCATCATCATCCAACTTAATATAAGTTGTCTCAAATAAAGCTTTTTCAAGTCCAAAAATTCGCTTAAATTTATCGATCCCGTTAATCTCATGTTGATTAGACCTTTGGGAAGAGACCTCAACCTGGGACAATCTTTTAGCACCAATAGCGAGAAAATATTTTGAGAGCGTATTAGACATATTATTCTTTTCTTATAATTTCCACTATCGAAGTTCCAACTGACTGAATTAAAGGCATTACTACTGAATTACCGAACTGCCTGTATGCTTGATTATCAGAAACAGGAATTACTAAACTTTTTTTAGGATCATCGGTATTTATAGGATATATAGGATATCCCTGTAAAGCAGCCGCTTCATGTGGGATAAGTCTTCTGGGATTCCGACCATCCTGTGCAATCAGGATTTCAGCACCATCTTTATAATATCGGGCACTTATAGTTCTGGTCACCCCTTCAGGATCAGCCAATCCAAAACCAAAGCCATTCCCTTTTTCTTTATGTTTTTTTGCATATTCCTGTAAATAATTCCACAATTTGTCGCTAAGCGTGTATTTTGGATCAACTTCAGATTGTAAAATAGTTTTCAATCTTTGTTTCTCGCCGGGAAGTTCTACTGAGTTAAAATCGAATTTTATATCTTTCCCAAATACCTCCTTATCAAAACCTACCATCAGAGTTCTTTCTCTGTGCTGAGGCACAAAATATTTACCATCGATTATTTTATGGTCAAATGAATAGTTTAAACCTTCAAGCGTTTCTTTAATAACTTTAAATGTATTTTTCTTATCATGAGATACAAGATTCTTAACATTTTCAAGAAAAAAAGCTTTCGGTCTGTGAGTTTGGATGATATCAGCTATATGAAAGAATAAATTCCCCTGCTTTACATCTTCAAAGCCATGACTTCTTCCCAGGCTTATTTTTTTTGATACTCCGGCTATAGAAAAGGGTTGACATGGGAAGCCTCCACATATAATATCAAATTTTTCAGGAATATATTGTTTTGTCTCGTCCTTTGTAATGTCTCCAAACGGATATTCTCCGTAATTTGCAAAATACGTTTGTTTGGAAAACTTATCCCACTCTGATGTAAATACACACCGTCCGCCAAGGTTTTGGAGAGCCATCCTAAATCCGCCAATACCAGCAAAAAGATCTATAAATGTGAATAATTCTTTTCCTTTTTCAGGCGCAGGAAATGGGACATGAACATTCCGAAACATATTCTGCTGGACAGCACTGTATAAATTATCGACTCCTGATTCAGCGACAGAATTAGCAAATTTTTCCACAACATCTATTGCAGCACCATAAACAGGCTCATTTACAGAATGATAATGCGTAAGTAAAGCCAGATCTGTTTCTACAGGCCATTCAGTTTTAACTATCTTTTTATTCTTTTTTTTATAAACTACTTCTTCTTCCATTTCAGTCCTCAACCTAATTACAACAAACTAACAAAATTATATTATAAGCACCTATCTAAATCTTTCCACAGGGTATACAAACGACGATACCTTACTACAACAACATACTAATTATATTAGCAAATATATAACAGAAAAATTAAACAGAGCCTTGGAAAACAGAAAAAAGATCAGAAAGTGTCAGATCAATCCGGGTTGCTTTTAATCCGCATTCCCATACTTCAATTACTTTCCAGCCGCTTTTTATAAGTAAAGATTTATTATCCAAATCTTTTGAGATGTTACCATTAATTTTATTTAGCCACCATTCAGTTCGGGTTTTAGGCACAACATAATA
This sequence comes from Pedobacter nutrimenti, assembly GCF_003208655.1. Taxonomy (GTDB): domain Bacteria; phylum Bacteroidota; class Bacteroidia; order Sphingobacteriales; family Sphingobacteriaceae; genus Pedobacter; species Pedobacter nutrimenti. Next base: position 566,381 of record NZ_QKLU01000004.1, read on the forward strand.
CTTGCATCCTTCATGACCGTGCCAAAAGCATCCATGAACAAATATTACAGTTTTATACTTGGGTAACACAATATCAGGTTTACCCGGTAAATCTTTCACATGTAGCCTATATCTGAATCCATGACTGTGTAAAAATTTACGAACCAAAAGTTCGGGTTTGGTATTCTTCCCTTTTATTCTGCTCATATTATAGGAGCGGATTTTTTTTGAGTGTACATCAGCCATAATGGACAGTTAACGGTTTTTATCAATGGTTTGTTTAGTAAAAACAAAAGACAATTGAAATTTTCAAGAAGAACGTTTTTTAAAGAAAATTTCCTGTTGCAATGAAAGCTAAAAACTTAAATAATAAAGTAACACCATCCAGAAAATAATCTGTAGTTTAAAAACTCACTAAATCTATAAATTGATATTATTTACAATCTAAATTGTATTAAAAACATACTCTTTTCCATCGATAACAATTAACCAACCCGGATTTAGATATTGGGAATGTGTTTTTCCGTAGTGCAGTTGTCTATGACAAGTAGCACATAGCACTAAAACATTCCAGCTTTGCAGCGTATTAGGAGCATTCCTGTTTAATTCTATCATATGATGGAGTTCACAATATCTTTCTCCTGTCTTTTTAATAAACCCCTCTTTACGACATATTTTACATGTCGTTCCATCCCGTTGTATAATTGCTTTTTTAAGTTGTGTGGGTCTCCGTACTGCTTTTACTATACTAGATCGATAATCAGGTTGACCAAGGTACTTTTTATTTAACTCATCGATCTGGGCAGCTATATCCTTATAATCTTTAGCAACTTCAGGGAAAAACACATTATCATTGTTCGTTTGATCAATCATTTCTTCTATCCATTTATTTATCTCAAACTCATCTTCAGGCTTAACTTTTACATTAAACTGAGGTTGACTATAATTATGAGCAGTTACCTGAAGATCTTTAATATTGAAACCCTCAACCGGCCTAAGGTTTTCTCCTTGTATTATATATTTCCAATGTTTACCCCAAATGCTATCACTTTCATTATTAGTATCTTCATAAGTTTTGACATAATTCATCATCCAACATATCTGCTTTTGTCCTTTATTCTTAAGCGAACGAACCGTTTGTTGAAGCAAGATAATTTCATTTTTTTCTAAAACTATATTATTATTTGTTGCATTTTTCTGATTTTCCAAAGTGCCAACCAAACTAGCTGCCGAATTCTTAATTATAATCATATTAACTATATAAATTTTCTATGTTTATTATCATAATTATTATAAAAATCCACAAAAAAAAAGATTTTTTTATAACCTCAAACACTTATCGAAAAATATTACCAGTAGTATCCCTACCTCTGGCCATACTTATGCACGTGCCTTTCTTCTTTGTGATTCTCCTAAATTAGGAACTACTATTACAGCAATTACTTGTTGTTGATTTAAAACAATGCGTTTTCTCGGAACTCGTTCCTTGGGCCCTATGTCTTAACTTCCCTCTGAATTACAATACAAACAATAATTACTGTCTATACATTTGGCACAATGTACATTCACCAGATTTTCACTTTAAACGACATTGATCCAGTTAAAAGAAAAAATACTGCAAAGCAGTATCAAAAAAAGAAAATTTTTCATGATTGCAGAGTAGTCAAAAATCTATTTGATACAGACCAAATAAGTCATCATTCTAAATTCCACCACTTTTAATAAGTAAAGCAACATTTGGCAAAAAAAGAATTAGTTTAATCCATAATTATTTATGGTAACGATATATCATTTTACACTCAACAATATTATAAATTTGATAAAGAAAATAGATTATAAATATATACAATCGTCAATAAATGATTCTTTTGTTACTATTACCTGATTATTATTTATAATTTTTACCAGTGATAATATATCATTTATAATATCATTTAAATTCTCGTAAGTAGCATAGTTATGCGGTGTATTATTTACAAATGAATAAATACTATTTCTGTAAGAAAAGCTGTCATCCAGTTTAGTTAGGGATGGATTGACATAAATACCATTATTATGAATAGTATTTCTGATAGCCGTCAGCAGGTTTAAAGCATTCCATTCATTACCAGTTTTTGAAATACAAACAATTTCAAAAATCTTTTTTCTAATATCAAAAATGCCCTTTGAAATATCAATTGTAGAATCTAATTCTTTCGCAATAATTCTTAAATATCTTTCTACAATTGCAGATAAGTTATAGATTAATCCGTTTTTATTAAACTTAATGTAAGCATGGTATATTCTGTCTGCATCTTTAAATGTATCGGTTTTAAAATGCTGGATCTGAAAAGAATGATTAACAACCTGTTGAATATTGAATAATAAATTCATAACATGAGGAATTAAAATTCCATCTATTTGATGCAGTATATTTATTCTTATATCCTTATCTATATCCCATGAATGCATACTTATCAATTTATGCATATATAATTTAACTTGACCTCTAGTCGATTCAAGTAACGCACTGTGGTTAGTCAATAATTCTTTTTGACTTTCTATATATTCAATTTGCTGTATATTCTTCACGCAAACAATTGTATACTAATATTTTAAAATACAAAACCCATTAAAACAATGGTTTCTTTATAATTGTTAAAGAATTTCTCAATATTACTACCATTTGCAGTAATACACAAAACATTAGTATTATTTTATAGTGTGGAGGTTATTGCAGAGGATTATAAAATTGAAACCTCAACGGCAACTTTCCCGGAACTGGCTGCTGAAGTTGCCCGAAGAATGACCTTAAATCATCCCTAAACCAAGAAATAATTTCAACCCTTCTCAAACACATATTCATCCCCAGCCCCTTTACTACATTCAATAAAAATCTTTTCCGGAACACCTTGCCTTAAATCCACAGAAAACAAAGACCTGTTCGGGCATTCTTCTGTATTTTTAAACCACATTTTTCCTTTTTCCATTTTATAAGGCAGGTCATCTGCGACAGAAACCATATAATTACCCAGGTACCGGTTTTGCCCGTCAAAAATCAAAATCCTGTTGGTGGCGCGTTTCGACAATCCCCACAACCACTTAGAGGTCATAACCTGATAGGTTTTACCATTACTGGCATGGAATTTCCCAAGATAAGTTAAATGGGTTTCGCCTTCATTTTCTGCTGTCCATGTACCAAAAACATATTCATAACCGATTTTGGCCTTTTTCAGTACCTGAAGCTGTTCTTTACCCTGCGCTTGAATCCTTAAATGAACAAGGCATAAAACACACACCATCAGGATGATTTTTTTCATAGACCAGATTTTATTTTTCACAATGACTTTTATCATTTAAAACCACTTTAAACTTCCCCTTCTTGCAAGTTTTACAAGTGAATATAGCGACTTTACTGATCTGTTTACAAATAATAATCTCAGTTGTTTTTCAGCAATAATATTCCCAGCTTTGAGAAACCAAATACTAAAATCCGCTCCACCAAATTAAAGCGCTTACACCACAACTTTATGTTTAAAAATCCTTTTTCATTTGAAGGCAGAATTCGAAGGCTTGAGTATTGGCTTAGTTTTTTATGTTATATGCTCTATTCTATAGTCGTTGGCATAATAATCGGTATGCTTTCATATATGCAAATTATACCTCCTATGGATGATGACAAAATGGACGGGGTATTGTTTATTGCTGCTCTTCCTGTGTTTTACTTTATAATTGCCCAAACCGCCAAAAGGTGCCATGACAGAGGAGATAGCGGTTGGTGGATGATCGTTCCTCTTTATGGATTTTGGATGTTATTTGCCGATGGCGACATTGGTGACAATGAATATGGACCAAATCCGAAAGGATTGTATTACGAGTTTGAGGACCACAATTCTCCCAGCCCTATAGATCAGGTTGACGGAGATGGAAGAATTATCTAAAACAATCATAAACCTATGACAGACAAAATCGATAAGGAACGACGTAAACAAATTCTGAATGACCTCCGTAAAAATGTCCGGGAAGAATTTTTCTTAAATATTGTTGCCTCTAATTTAACATCTATTTTTTCTCCAGAATGAACTCACTTGATCCATCCTCCAGCGCATTTGTTTCATCAAAATGCAAGTGATAACCGGCAGGTATCTGATCCTGAGACAGGTTTAACAGATGTTTCGCTAAAGAAATCAATCCAGCTTTATTAGCCGTAATTTTTATCACCCCATTTTCAATACTTGATTCAATTTCAAAACCCGGCTCCCAATCAAATTTGAAGCCTTGATCATCACTATATTCCGGTATATTTAATGTCATTTCCATTTTACAAATTGTTTTAATAAAGAGTTTTAAAACATTGCTCTTAATCTGCACGGTAATTCATTCATCAGGTAAATGTCCAAATGAAAAACTTCATCATACACACTTTTAAAATTCATGATTAATTTCCTGTTACTTTTCCATTTTAATTCAAGGTAGTTCTTTCGCTCCACTTTTTGACCGATTACCTATATCATTTTCACTTGTTTTCTCAGACTAAACCTTCCACAATTCTCCAGAACTACAACTACCGATGCAAGTTTATCAATAACAAAACACTGACACCCTCAACAAAGTAAATTGACACGCTAAACAAAATCCCACATCCTGCCTCCGCCTAAATTTGTCCTATAACATTTAATCAAAAAACAAATGGAAAAGAACAATTATCAAGGCGCATTACAACATCCTTTAAATTCAGGTTTTAACGCCAGCTCAACAGCAACAGAAGTGGTTAAAGGCATTGACCTGACTGGCAAAATTGCCATTGTAACCGGTGGAAATGCAGGCATTGGCCTGGAAACAGTCAAAGTACTTGCAGCTGCGGGTGCTACAGTGATCGCCCTGGCCAGAGACCTGGAAAAAGCAAAAAAGAACCTGCACTGCATTCCCAACGTAGAACTGGAAACCATGGACCTGATGGATCCGGCAACTATAGATGCTTTTGCAAAAAAGTTCCTCGCTTCGGGCAGACCGCTTCATATACTGATTAACAATGCAGGGATTATGTGGGTGCCCCTGCAAAGGGACAGCCGGGGCATTGAATCACAATTGGCCACCAACTACCTGGGGCAATTTCAGCTGACAGCCAGATTATGGCCTGTTTTAAAAGCAGCAAACGGGGCAAGGGTGGTCAATGTATCTTCCTATGGTCACCAAATGGCACCTTTCAATTTCGATGATCCCAATTTTATGCACAGGGAATACCAAACCCTGTTGGGTTACGGCCAGTCCAAAACGGCCAGCAACCTCTTTGCCCTTGAGCTGGACCAACGCGCCAAAGCACATCATGTAAGGGCATATGCCCTGCACCCCGGCTCTATTGCCGGAACAGAGTTGGCCCGGGATGCAGATATCGAATTATTTAAACAAATGGGCTTCGTAGACCAGCAGGGCAACATGCGCCCGGAAGTTCTTGCCAGCCTGAAAACCATTCCACAGGGGGCCGCCACAACCATATGGTGTGCCACCAGTCCAATGCTTGATGCTATTGGCGGGGTATATTGTGAAGACGCAGATGTTGCAGAATTAGACCATGGCCATTTCGGACAGGACAATACTTTGGGCACAAGCGGCGTACAACCCTATTCACTAGACAGGCATAATGCGAAAAGACTATGGGAGCTGAGTCAGGAAATGACGGGTATCGAATTCAACATTAATTAAAGCCCGTTTTTTAATCCATCAAAAACAAATAACTTTATGAAAATGGAACACCTATCGAAATACCTGACCAGGGACATTAAACTTTCCTGCTATGAAGACAAGCTGTTCAAATCGGACCTGATGTTTGATGACCATATGTTGGTCTGGTTCATTTCGGGTGAAACAAAAATTATACAGGCAGCCTCCACCTTTCATTTCAAAACAGGTGATATTTTTCTCATCCCCAGAAATGAGTTGGCCACCATCATTAACTATCCGAAAAATGGTTTACCGCATAAAACCGTGGTCATGCACCTGTCTACCGAAAGGCTCAAAAAGTTCTATGAAAAAATTGATTTTAAAAAGCACAGCCAGCCTGATCAGAAAATATACCGCTTTAGCAACCATCCCTTGCTGGAAAGCTGCCTGGCTTCGCTGATCCCCTATTTTGAGGTTCAAGGTGAATTTCCGGAAAACCTGGCCACACTTAAAATTGAAGAAGCGATCAGTATACTTCGTTTAATTGATCCGGGAGTAGATAGCGTACTGGCAAATTTTGATGCCCCGGGTAAAATTGACCTGATCAGTTTCATGCAGCGGAACTTTATGTTCAACATGCCGCTGGAAAAACTAGGCTATTTGACTGGCCGGAGCCTGTCTACCTTTAACAGGGATTTCAGAAAGCTTTTCAACACCAGTCCCCAGAAATGGCTCACCGACAAAAGACTTGAGCTCGCCTATTACCAACTGGCCGAAAAAAAGAAAAAACCAACAGAGGTTTATCTGGAAGTCGGATTTGAAGACCTCTCCCACTTTTCCTTTATTTTTAAAAAGAAATATGGGCTATCGCCAAATCAATTGCCAATCAGTATACACTAACAGCCTGGTATTGTCCGGGTAGATTAAAACTGTTGAATATCTGCAAAGCGTTTCCGATCTTTAATACCCCATGGCCAGCAAAGGATGTTTGGTGACAAAATTCAATTTTAGCGGAACAAGAAAATGAAAAACGAATTGATCTTAAAACCAACCAAAGTATCAGACCTGGAGCTTTTCTTTGACTTCCAGCTCGATCAAGAGGCGAACTACCTGGCCGCTTTTACTTCCAAAGACTCAACAGACAAAACTGCCTATTTAAAAAAAATGACCAATTACCTGCTCAATGACCCGGCTGTAAATATGCGGACCATTTTCCTGAACGACAGTATTGTGGGTAGCGTTGCAAAGTTTGAAATGCATGGTGATACCGAAATCACCTACTGGATAGATAAAGCTTTTTGGGGCAAAGGGATCGCGACAAAAGCACTGAGCCATTTTCTGGAAATCGAAAATACAAGACCTATTTTTGGGCGGGTAGCCTTTGACAATATAGGCTCTCAGCAGGTACTGGAAAAATGTGGTTTTGTAAAAATTGGTCAGGACAAGGGCTTCGCCAATGCACGACAGGCAGAGATAGAAGAATTCATTTATAAACTGGAAAAAGCTTAATATCAAAAAAGGCCCTAAGGGGCCAGTGGTGAATTTGCAGCAGCAGCGGTAAGTGCTGCAGAAATCTCTTTTAAGGTCTTTATGCTAAAAGGATGCCGGCCCGCTAACCATCTTTTAATTTCATCCGGATTGATGTCCACAGCAACTGCAAGGTCATTTTCTGTAAGGTCCTGATCGGCCAGCGTTTTTGCTGCTTTGCCTGCCAGGTCCAGGTTCAGTTGCGTCAATTCCGCTATAGCAGGGTTTCCACTTTCTTCCAGCCAAATGGATACAAAATCGTTTTCTTCCATGTATGTTTTTTGTAATTGGCGGCAAATTTAATGATATTACATCCATTATTGCAATTACAAAAAACATACATGGGGGATCATTTCCTATTGTACCAAAAACCTATTCTTTGTTAAAAACCAGCGAAGCACCCCCCTGCTTTAAAGTGAACTCTTTTTTCGCCGGGTTAAACTCCAACACCACACCGACCTGTTCATTTTTAAACTTGTCTTTTTCGCTCGCCTCCAGGCTGATTACAGGTTGTCCGGTGGCCTGGGCCATTAAGGTTTTATCTTTTTTGGTCAGGGTGATTTTTAAAGGAATCTGTTTACTGCCATACACACCCAGGTACTGGTCCAAATCCTCACTGGAAACTTCAATGGTGGTGAAATTTGGGATCTCAAAAGGTTTTTGGTACACACTGCTTAACAATGTAATCAGTATTTTATTGTTTTCATATGCTGATCCATTTGAAGTTAAGGCCACGGCAATTTTATCCGATGGATAATCGACATAAACGGAAGAAAAACCATCAATTCCGCCGGTATGACCAAAACCGGTTTTATCATAAAACGGAATTTTAAACAAACCCATTCCATAACCGTTCTTTATGGTTTCCATTTGTTCCAGACTTTTTGCCGAAACCAATCGTCCTTCAAATAACGCTTCTGCAAAGCGGGTTAAGTCACTGGGGGTGGATACAACCCCACCGGCACCCAAAGGAATAGACATATCGGTTTCTGTTTCCTTTTTCCAGCTGCCGCTGAAGCTATAGGAATTGCTTTCGTTGTTTTTGAGGTTTATTTTTCCTCCAAAAAACGTGCTTTTCAAACCCAGGGGCTCAATAATTTGTTCTTTCAAAATGGCTGCATAATCCTTTTTATACACCTTTTGCAAAATGAAGGTCAGCAGCACGAAATTCGAGTTGCTGTAGGCCGCTTTGCTCTCAGGTTCAAAATCACTTCCTCCTTTTGCAATCAGCTCTACCAGTTCTTTTTCAGATTTTTTGACGGTATTCCATTGCAGGTAATCTTGATTATCTGTGAAATTATGAATGCCGCTGCGGTGACCAAGCAACTGGGCTACAGTAATTTTATCGCTGTTTTTAACCGCGGGGAAGTAGGTGTTTATGGTTTGCTCCAGCTTCAGTTTACCCGTCTCAACGGCTTTAAACACCAATACCGTTGTAAAGGTTTTTGAAATGGAACCGATCCGGTACTTTGTGTTTTCATTCGCTTTGGTATTGCTTTCTACATCTGCATAACCTATTGCTTTGGTGTAAAGCAATTTACCATCCTGCGAAATGGCCACACTTCCCATAAACTTGTTATGGTCTTCCAGTGCTTTGAAATAGGCATCCAGTTTAGGTTTGTCGACCGTTTGTGCGTAGGAAAAGGACAGGGAAAGGGCAAAGCCGATTGCGGTAAAAATTTTCTTATAGAGGATCATCTTGTTATGGTTTAAAGTCTTTAATGGGAATGGGTAGAAAACGCGGTTTACTTACAGTGAAATTTTTCTTTTAAATATAACAAAATAATTATAAACGAAAATAAATCGGCATTAAAAATCTGACCTGTTCAGCCTCCAAAACATAAGGCCATTATGTTCAATTTTAACTCCTTTTTTTGCCCGCTTACCTGAGCTTTAAAACAAGCCTATTAATTTCCTAAGAGTCGCTCTATAAAAACTATGTTGTCATTGGATTTTAATCAGATGACAACCAGATGAAAACTATATAAATGCCCCTGTTACCACCCTGTTACGACCCTGTTAGCACCCTGTTACCACCTAGTTTTTTTCAAACTACTTTTAGACCATTCTTGGCCCTATTCACCACCCTAAAATGGCAACAATTGAAGGCCATTTTTGGGTCATCTCCGGCGCCAGAAAAAACAGGTTTTGCCTCCTGGTTTCCAAACGTTTTAAAACAAAAAAGCCCCTCTGAAAATTCAGAGGGGCTTTACGATTTTACCGGTTTTAATAAGCTGTGACCTTTACCCAGTCGACCATCATTTTCGCTTTCCTGTCTTTAATCAGTTGCAGCGCTTTTTCTGACAAACCGTAATACGGCTTTTTAAGTCCATTGATTTTAAAAGGATAAATACCCCCTACCGCAAAGTTGAGGATCAGAAACTGTTTATCGGTAAACACCCATTTGCCATAATGCTGGGCCATGGCCTTGGTGACCCGCAGCACTGTTACCCCATCGTATTTAAACACCAGGCTTTCCGGTGTCCACTCCACCCCGTAAACATGCCATTTGCTGGCATCGTTGTTTTTGTTAAAATACAAACGGTTTACAAAAGGGGTTTCGCCAGAGTAATTGGGGCCATGTACGGCCGAACTGACCCAGTCGCCTTCCCCAATAAACTCCATAATATCGGTTTCACCACCCGCTGGCCAGTTTGGATAACCCAGCATCCACCAGGCCGGCCACAGGCCGCTGCCCGCCACCAGCTTAATGCGTGCCTCGGCTTTGCCATAGGTAAAGTCAAATTTATCTTTGGTGATGATTCTGCCCGATATAAAATCAAAGGTCTGTCCGTCAAAAGTTTTAAAACCGGGTACGTACTTTGGGCTCAACACCAGGGCCCCATTGCTGGCCCCTTCTGCGGCAGCACCTTTTACAAAGGAAATCACATTGGTCGAATCGACATAAGCCTGCAGCTCGTCGTTGACATGAAAACCGGTCACCTCGGGTGTCCATTTGCTGCGGTCTAGCCTAGTTCCCGAAAAGTCATCCCAAAAGATCACTTTTCCGCTTTGGCCGGTTTTACCAGCCTTATTTTTTTTACTTTGCGAAAAAGCAGGCAGGGTCAGTAACGCTGCCAGGGTCAGTGCAAAAAATTGTTTGTTATAGCGCATAAATATAATTATCTGTAAACTCGTACGTATTCAACCTCCATGGTCGCACTGGTCACCGCCGGATCTACAGCGCCGCCAAAATTGCCACCCATAGCGACGTTCATGATCAAAAAGAAATTGTTGTTAAAGGGTGTGCTGGCATCATTGGCAAAGGTGTAGAACACATTTCCGTCAACAGCAAACTTCAATTGGGTAGCGGTCCACTCCAGGCTGTACACATGAAAATCTGTAGAGGCCGTAGGCACCATTACCGTACTACCTACCCCGCCGCCGCCATAATGACCAGGATAATGGAGGGTAGAAAATATTTTGTTTTGCTGGTTGCCCACATGTTCCATAATGTCAATTTCGCCGCAGGCAGGCCATGGTGTGGTATCGATGTTACTGCCCAGGGCCCAAAGCGCCGGCCAGGTACCGCCACCTGTAGGAAGTTTAGCCTTAAACTCTACCCTGCCATATTTAAAATTGAACTTACCTTTGGAAAGCAGGCGTGCCGAGGTGTAGTTATAGCCATTGTAGTTTTCCTTTTTCAGCGTAATTTTCAGTTTGCCGTCGGCTATAATTACGTTTTCCGGACGGTTGGTATAGTACTCTACCTCGTTGTTGCCCCAGCCATTGTTATTGCCCAGGTCGTATCCCCATTTACCCGGATCAGGTGCACCGGCCTTGTCAAATTCATCCGACCAGATCAATGACTCACTGGCCGTGACCGTTACATTTGTTTTTTGTATGGCCACTTTACCCTGGGCACTTTTTGCCGTCACCTTTACCGTGTAAGTGCCTGCAACAGGATATTTATAGGTCACCTGTCCGGTTGTGGAAAGCTCGTTGACCCCATTGCCATAATCAAATTCATAAGACACCGCATTTGCAGCCGTTACCGTAAAAGTTACCGTACCGCTGTTGTCGGTGCTCAGCACCGTTTTGATTTCTATATTGGATGGCGCAGCGGGATCGGCAGCTGCACCGTCGTGGTTTTTGCTGCAGCCTGTAAAACACAGCACAAGCACCATCAGCATATATTTTTCTAAATATCTCATTTCCTTATTGCTTTACTTTAAATTTCTGATACCATGCCAGTCCGTCAATACCTATGTTACGCAGGGTAATAGTGGTCGGTGTAATTGCCAGTATTTCGTAGGTATTGCCTCCAGAACCAAAATTGATCAGCCCGTTGCCCGGAACCAGAAACTGTATCCGTGTAGAGTTTGCTGTTGTGGAGGCCGAAGTCGCATTCATAAACGTTAGCCTGCGCGGGGCGGCAATGTCAATGCTGTAGCAATTGTCACCTCCCGATGCGCCATAATAGGCCGTTGCGGCTGCAATAAAGAAAGACTGTCCTTTATTGTTCACGCTCAGGCTGACATTGTTATTGGCATCCTTGCTAAAGGTCATTTCATCATCGTACAGGCACTCTGCACGCTGGTTGGGTTCTGCGCTGTAATAATCGGGTTCAAACGAAGTGGTTGGACCAACCCCAACGTGGCCGGGGGTTTCGCGGGCGCTTACCCAAACCTGCGAACTGCCTTTGGTCAGGTTTTGTAAAATGTCTGCAGGGATTTCAAAAGCCACAAAAACTTTGATTTTTTTTGTGCTGCTCGAGGTCACCCCACCGGTACCTATGGCGCTTGCAATAATGGTATACTCTGCTGTGCCCGGGTTGGCGTATTTGTGCTTTATTTTTCCGGTCGGTACAATTTCTGTGGTCCCGTCGCCATAATCTATTTTATAAGAAACCGCATTTACTGCTTTGACGGTGATGGTCACATTCCCGCTCCCGCCACCATTGGGGTTGCCGGCATCCACACCTTCAATTTCTGTGCTCAGGTTTACATCTGTCGGGGTCACGATGGCGCCTAAGGAATACTCCTTCTTTTTACAACTTACCACCGCGATCACAGCGACCAGACAGGCCGCTGTCCATATTTTTAGAGTCATTTTCATGGTCATTCCGTTAATTAAGTGTTATGTCATCAAAATAAATGGTGTAATTGGCAGAACCATCGCCTTTGGTACCATTGTCAAGGATCAGGACTATTTTCTGATAGCTTTTGGCGGTATTGATCCCGCTGTAGTCAAAGGTCAGTTCTTCCCATGCATTTGCTTGTGTGGTGGCCACTTCTTTTTCGTAGCTGATGCTGCCATCGGTCAGGTTTTCGACCTTTAACAGGATCTTCGCTCCTGCCCTTGGTGACCAGACCTTCATTTTAAAGGTTTTTTTGGTTGAAAAATCGATCGGGTTGTCCAGGGCAAGGAAACCTCCGCCCCAGGGCTGTCCATCTTTTTTAATCATTTTACCCACTTTTGCACTGGTGTTGATGCCACCTGAATTAGGATTTGCAATAACACTCAGATCGCCGCCGTCAAAACTCACAAAGGCGTAGTTCAAATCGGCCGACTCGAAGTTAAGGGGCAAACCTAAAACCATAGATGCTGGTGTAGGGATTTGCAGATCGTCCATATAAAACACCTTACCGCTGCCATTTACTCCAAAGTCAAAGAAAGCAGAGGCTTTATCGTAAACCACAGCCGGATCAAGGGCCGGCGTACCTGCAGAATTGCGGGTAAAGTCAAAGCTTAGTGTTTCCCATTGATTGGCCTTGGTGGTCAGCACATCGGTTTCCACCGATTTGGTGCCATCACTATGGTTTTCGAGTTTGAGTTTAATGGTCAGGCCCGCGGCTGGTGAATAGACCCGCATGGTCATTTTTGAATTGCTCGCCGATACCGGGATTTTAGTCGCAAAACCCGCCGCTGTACCTAAGGTTGTTCCGGCCCAAACTTCGGCACCGCCACTTTTAACCACCTTAAGGACTTTATTGGCCGCATTTACCGGGTCGGCACTGACCGAAGAGTTATTACCCCCAAAATCGCTGGTGGTATAATCAAAATTCGGGTCATCAAATCCAAGCGGCAAATCAATTTGCTTGCCCACTTTTACCGTTTGGGTGACCTGGGTGCTGGCTGCACCACCGCTTAATGCCACAATCCGTATGGTATAAGTCCCTGCCGCCTTGTAGGTATGTGATGCGGGCTGCCCCTGAATAAAGGTGTCAAAAGGTTCGGGATTTGTAGTGCTTTCATCACCATAATACACATGGTACATGGTCTCAAAATCGGCTGTCGCATCGACAGTAACATTTAAACCTTTTATCGCAATAACAGGTTTAAGATTTTCCGGTGCCCGGAACGAGACGGTAAGTTCCTGTTTAAACTCAACCGTTTTGCCGCCAATGCTGTGACCGACCAGTTTGACGGTGTATTTTCCTTCAGCGTATTTATGGTCTACCGTTTTACCGGCGCCCACCTTCACAAAGGTTCCCCCACCGTCTCCAAAGTAAACGTCATAACTGGTTACCCCTTCACCGCTGGGTATAATGGTCACCAGGCCTGTATTGTCTTGTGTGATGTTGAACAATACCCCCAGCTTGCCCGGGGCAGCAGCCTGATCAACAAAGGAGGTATCGTTATACTCCTTTTTACAGCTGATGGCGCTGGCAAGCAGTAAGGTTGCTGCTAAATAATATTTTATTGCCTTCATAATCATAAATAATAAGGGTTAATAGCCTGCATTTTGCGTAAGGCCGGAAATGGTTACCTCCTGCTGCGGAATAGGAAACAGTTCATGCTTGCCGGCTTGAAATCCGGCTAGCTTAGCCGCGGCCTGTCCGGTCCGGACCAGGTCAAAAAAACGGTCCCCGTCCATAGCCAGTTCCAATCGGCGTTCATCCCAAATGGCCTGCTTTAAAGCCGTACCCGATGCAGTTACATCGTGATTGGTGTCTTTAAATGCACGGCGGCGCACCTGGTTCAGGTAGCCAAGGGCTTTACCGTCATCACCACCGCCACGGTTAAGGGCTTCGGCCGCCATGAGCAAAACTTCTGAATAACGCATAATGCGAAAATTGTTCAGGTAGTTCAGCTCAATTTGTCCTGAGCTTTCACCCTTACGAGGCAAATATTTACCATTGTACAGTCCTGTATTTTTGTAGGGTGCCACTTTATAGGTGATCGCATACTCCGGATGGGCGTTTTTATAAGCTTCAATATCAAATGCGGTGATGTCTTTGCGCTGGTCACCGGCCGAGTAGGCACTGGCCAGGTTTTGTGTAGGCAAATTGGTGCTCCAGCCGGCTGCAAAAGGCATAGCCGCGCTTCCGCTGATGCCCCTGATGCCATTTTGCTGTACGGAATAGTTGCCCTGTCCGCGTGTTGCTCCACCCCAGTTGTAATAAGGCGAACCGTTGGTGTACTGGATTTCAAAAACCGATTCCGGTCCATTTTCTCCTGCTGCCAGGTAAATAGAGGCATAGTCATTAACCAGCGTAAACGCATTTGCGGTAATAATGGGCTCCAGCACAGTGCTGGCCTGGGTAAATTTACCTTCGTATAAATACACTTTTCCAAGCAAGCCCTGGGCTGCATATTTGGTAATGCGGCCCTTTTGTGCCTGCACGGTTGGTAAAGCGGCAATGGCTGCGTTCAGGTCTTGTTCTATTTGCGCATATACCTGTGCCTTTGGCGAACGTTGAAGACTTCTTGAATCGGTAAGGTTAAGGCGTTTATCCACAAAGAAAGGTACATCGCCCCACATTTTGACCAGCGTAAAATAATAATAGGCCCGCAGGAAATAAACTTCGCCATACAAGGCATCCTTGCCATTGAAATTTACCGCCTGGCCGGCAGGGTTTTTATCTTTATACTGGAACAGGTAATTGGCCCGGTTAACCCCTTCGTAAGACACTTTCCACAAATCTTCCAGTGTTGAATTTACAGCGGTCAATGTAAAATCGTCAATTTGCTGTAGGGGCACAACGTCGGAGGCACTTTCGCCACCGGCCACGGAATTGTCAGAAGCGATATCGCCAATGACGGTCACCTGGTTCAGCCATTGCAAGGGTGTATAGGCGCTGATGACCATGGTACGGTAATCGTCCTCGGACTTCAGGTAATCCTGATCGGTCACCACAAAATCTTCATGGGGATTATAATCAACAAATTTTTTGCAGGAACCAAGCAGGGTCATCACCACAACCATACCCAGCGTTTTTATGTATATCTGTTTCATTTTTTTACGATTAAAAGCCATTATAAATTAAAATCAATTCCTAATGCGTAAATGCGGGCCTGCGGATAGGCGCCACGGTCTACCCCGTTCTCCAGCAGGTTGCCATTGCCCGATATTTCAGGATCGTAACCAGAGTATTTGGTAAAGACAAACGCATTTTTCACCTGCGCATAAACACGCATTGACCTGAATACATTTTTCAGCATTGATTTTGGAAAGGTATAGCCCAGCTGCAGGTTTTTTATTTTCACAAAAGAACCGTCTTCTACATACCTGTCGGACACACGGATGTTGCTGTTGGGATCGGTAAATATGTAACGTGGGTTACGGGCATCATTGGTGCTGCCTTCGCCGGTCCATCTGCCCAGTACAGCGCGGTACTTGTTGGAGAAGTTGGCATTACGTTCATAGGCACGGTAAATATCATTGCCTATAGAGGCATAGGTCAAGGCACTAAAGTCGAACCCTTTGTACGACATGCTCAGGTTCCAGCCCAAAGTGACACTTGGAAAGGGGTCTCCTATTTTAACCCGGTCGTTATCGTTGATTACTCCATCGCCATTGGTATCTACATAACGGATATCGCCCGGCTGTGCGCCCGGTTGTTTCGGGGCTGCTGCAATTTCGGCTGCATTCTGGAACAGACCATTGGTTTTATACCCGTAAAAATAAGCCGGGGTATAGCCTTTTTCAAATACGGTGACCGTTTGGGATTGTCCGTTAAAATAGCTTCCGCCCAAAATACGTGCGGTCCCGTCGGTATTGGTTTCGGTGACCTTATTTTTCATGGTGGTCACATTGAACATGTTGTTGATGGAAAACTCACCAACTTTTTCACGATAAGTGACCGTGATGTCCACACCGCTGCTTTTTGTGGAACCTATGTTGGCAGTAGGCACCTGCGCTGTTCCAAGGTATAAGGATACCGATGGGGTAAACAATAAACCATCTACTTTTTTCTGGTAATAATCGGCCGAGATGGATACCTTGTTTTTCAGTAAGGTCAAGTCAAAGCCCACATTAAGCTGTTTTTGTTTTTCCCAGGCCAGGTTATCGTTACGTGAGCTTGCAACTGTAGAGCCCGGATAAAAGATATTACCAAAATTATAACCATTGCTGTTGGCAGTCGGGCCATAATCAGGGCCGCCTGTTGCGATTTTAACATACTGTGGGGTAGTATTTTCATTTCCGGTCACCCCATAACTACCGCGGACTTTTAAATAATCAATAAAGGCTGGTTTAAAAAACTCTTCACCGGTCACCACCCAGCCCAATGAACCGGCATAGAAGTTACCAAACTTGTTGTTCACACCGAAAGCATAAGAGCCGTCGCGGCGCGCAGAAAATGAGGCCAGGTAACGGTCTTTATAATCGTAGTTTACCCGTCCAAAGTACGACAGGTTTCTTCTGAAATACTGGTAATAACCACCGGTTTGGGCATTGGGGTTATCGGCACTGTTGGTTCCGGTTGCTGCAGAATAATCGGCAAATTCCCAGGAATTGAAAGGCACATCCTGCCGGCCTACATTCATACTATTGCCCGTCGTTTTAGCCATTGAAAAACCCAGTACGGTTTCAAAATGATGGTCCTGAGCTACCGAGAAATTGTAATTTCCAAAGTTTTCCCAGGTATAGTTAAAATTGCTGTTTTTGGTTTGGGCCACATTGTTGTGCCGTCCGGTAACCGGGTTACCCGCAGCGTCCAGGCCGTTCTCTACGTTTTGTGGCCCCCAGAAAATCAGTGGCGTAAAGGTTTTTGATTTGTCATCGTATTTGGTGTATCCGAAACGGCTGTTCAGCTTTAAGCCTTTGATCACCTGGTACTGCAGTTCAAATTTTCCATAGATTTTACTGCCGGTATTGGTATTATAGGTATTGTCCAGCTTGGTCAGCGGATTAAAGATCTCCGACAGCAACAAGTCGCTATAACCGTATTTGCTCACCACACTTTTATCATTGTTGTATACCGGTACGGTAGGGTCAAAGTTCAGGGCACTGCCAATAATGCTATTAAAGGAATTTTCCTGTACGCCTTTATTGTTTAGCAGGACACCGGTGGTATTTAAAATAAATTTCAGTTTTGACGTAAAATCAAAAGTTAAATTGGCCGTAAAAGTTCCGCGGTTAAAATGCGATTTATCGTAACCACCTACAATCCCTCCCTGGCTCAGGTAACCTGCCGAAAGGAAATAGGTCATTTTTTCGCTGCCGCCACGGGCCGATATGTTCTGTGATTGCAATGGTGCGGTATGGAAAATTTCCTTTTGCCAGTCTGTACCTTTTCCCAAAATGGAAAGATCCGGAAAAATAATGTTGCCCCCTGCGGCCACGCTGCCTTCATTCACAATGGCACCGTATTCAGCGGCATTGAGGACACCGATCCGGCGGGATACATCCTGCAGGCCAAAATTGCTGTTGAAAGAAAATTCTGTTTTTTGGTTCCTGCTCCCTGCTTTGGTGGTAACCACAATGACACCGTTTCCGCCTTTAAGACCATAAATGGCTGTGGTGGCCGCATCTTTCAATACATTGATGGATTCGATATCTGAAGGGTTAATGGAATTCAGGTCGTCGAGGGTTTGGATGGAGCCATCGACCACTACAGTTGGGTCATTACCTGAAAAGGATGGGATACCCCTAACCAAAACCGATGGCTTTGCACCAGGCGAACCAGGCTGGATCACCGTTACGCCAGATACCTGGCCTTGCAAGGCTTCCTCGGTACGCACCGCATTCAGTTTTTTAATATCGGCACTTTTAATCACCGAAATCGCACCTGAAATGTTGGTGACCTTTTGTGTACCATAACCAACCACCACCACTTCGTTCAGTACTTTTAAGTCGTCACTAAGCACAAAATTCTGGACACCAGCCCCGGTTACCGTTCTTTCGACCGTTTCCATACCAATGTAGGAAACGACCAAAACACCACCCGCGGGTGGAAGGTTAAGGGTATAATTTCCGTTTACGTCTGTCATGGTGCCCGAGGATGCACCTTTAACGACAATAGAGGCGCCCGGAATGCCTTGTCCGTCGGACTTTTGGGTCACTTTACCTGTTAAGCGGAGGCTTTGGGCATAGGCCGCGTTAACAAAACAAAATAGCAAAGTGATACCCGCAAGAAGCTTGAGTTTGAATTGCATGGGTTTAGTATTAGTTTATAATTTGGTTTAAAAAAAGCGCAGGAAGCGCCCGTTCATAAGCTCAAAAGTAGCTTTACAGAATCGGATTCAGCAAATTTACCACTACATCACTACCACACAAGGCTGAAAAAAGTCATAAAAATAACGATATTGGCTATACCATTATAAACCGAATAAATGACATTTTCTACCCGGCATAAACAGCTGTTTTTTAGATTTTTACTTTTTTCAATGCTTGCCCTGGCAAGCCCTGATGCCTTTTCGCAGGCCTACATCGCCCAGCGAAAAACAGTCAATTATCAAAAAGAACAGTACAACGCGGGTACCCAAAACTGGAAAATACGACAGGATGCGCAGGGCCGGATGTTTTTTGCCAATAACGAAGGGGTGCTGACTTTTGACGGGGCGGCCTGGCAATTGTTTCCTTTGCCCAACCGCACCATTGTGCGTTCCATTGAATTTGGCAGGGACCATAAACTCTATGTGGGTGGGCAGGATGAGATCGGTTATTTTTCGCCGTGTAAAAACGGGGCACTGGTGTTCACTTCCCTCAAAGAACTGATCCCCGCCGCAGACCGGGTATTTTCGGACCTATGGGATATTGTAGCCTATGGAGATGATGTATTTTTCAGGTCCAACAACAAACTTTTCAAATACAGTAAAGGTAAAATAACAGTTTACTACAGCCGTTCCTGGTTATTTATGGGCACCGCTGGAAATAAACTGCTTGCCCACGATGAACAAAAAGGCCTGCTGGAATATGTAAACCAGCGCTGGCAACCCTTTATTGCCGCAAAGGACCTTCCTGCGGGCTGTTACATAACTTCTATATCGCCCTACCACGATGCCCTGAGCCTGGTGACCACTGCCCGCAGCGGCATTTTTTTACTCAGCGGCAAAACTTTACAGCATTTTAACCTCCGGGGTTTTGACATTGATAATGGACAGCATTTTTCGGCAGCCATCGCACTCAACGACGGAAGCTTTTTACTGAGCACCTATCAGAACGGCATTTACCAGGTAGACCGCAGCGGCCTGGTTATGGAAAACATTGCCAAAAAGGAAGGCCTGCAAAATATTTTTGTACGCAGTATGTACACCGATGCCAGCCACAATGTTTGGCTCGGACTGGACAATGGCATCGACTATATTGCCTATAACAATGCGGTGAAGCACATTAGCCCGGCCATATTTAAAGACGGAGGCGGTTATGCCGCAGCACTTTACCAGAACAGGCTGTATTTCGCCTTGTCCAATGGCATTTACCAGGTACCCGTTACAGACTTGGCCGATTTGAGCCATTTAAAAAACAATTTCAAAACCGTGGCCGGAGGGCAAACCTGGAACATTGCCCAGGTTAACGGACATTTACTTGCCGGACGGGATGACGGCATGTTCGAGGTTGGGGAAAACAAAATATCACCGCTTTACAACGCAACCGGGTTTTGGATTTTTAAACCAATGGACACCGGTAACGGCAAAAGTTTTATTGCCGCAGGCAATTACTATGGGGTACGCCTGTTTGAAGATATGGGTGCCACATTAACCGACAAAGGCAACATAGGCAAATATTATGAGTCGGCCCGTTTTTTACAGGTCGACGCCTCGGGCATCATCTGGACATCACATCCTTACCGGGGCATTTACCGGATTACCCCGGGATCCGGTGCCCTGAAAAATTACACCAAAGACCAGGGGCTTCCCTCCACCCTCAATAATTTTGTGTTTAAAGTAAAAGGCCAGGTGGTGATCGCAACCGAGAAAGGCATTTATGAATACGACAAAACAAATGACCGCTTTACACCATCACCGGCCTTTAAGAAAATATTCGGTACACGTGGGATCAGGTATTTACAGGAAGATGCTTCCGGCCACATCTGGTTTGTAGAAGGTAAAAGTCTGGGGGTTGTCGATTATTCTTCAACACCGGTGATCATTAACTTTCCGGAGCTGTATAACCGCATATTAAGTGGTTTTGAAAACGTATATCCCATTAACCCCGAAAATATATTTGTAGGAAGTGAAAATGGTTTTTACCACATCAACTACACCAAATACAAGCAAAACATCAGGCCTTTAGAGGTATACATTCGCAGCGTAAGGTCTGGCTCGGGTACCGATAGTGTGTTGTTTGGCGGATACAGCACGGCCATGCAGCCCAATGGTCAGCTCCGGATCGCTGCCCTGCCCAATTTCGCACATGCCTTTAATTCACTGCGCTTTGCGTATTCTTCACCGGTTTTTGAAGAGCAGTCCAATGTGGAGTACAGCTATATGCTGGAAGGTTTCGACAAGGGCTGGTCAGACTGGTCAAAAAAAACAGACAAAGATTACACCAACCTGCCCGCGGGTCATTACAGCTTTAAGGTCAAGGCCCGAAACCACAACAATAACGAATCGGCGGTGGCCAGCTATGCCTTTTACATGAACCCGCCCTGGTATCAAACCATTTGGGCCTACGCGGTTTATGTATTGGTCATTGCGGCTATACTTTACCTGATTTACCAAAAGCAGGAACAGCGGCATTTGTTGAAACAGAAAAAAGAGCTGAAACGGCAGCAGAAAAAAAATGAAGAACAACAACGACAGCTGGCTTACCTGCACCAGCTGGAACTGGAGCGATCTGAAAAAGAACTCGCCAACCTGAAAAATGAAAAGCTCCAGGCAGAACTGGAATTTCAGACCTCGGAACTTGCCTCATCGGCTTTAAATCTGGTGCAGCAAAAAGAGTTTCTGGCCAAAGTAAAAGACGAACTGCAACATTTGCAGCGGTCGGGTAAAGAAGCGGTGGAAGTGTCTGAAATTAAAAAAATACAGCGCATGCTGACCGGAGAAGACAAACTGAACGAGCAATGGCAGCAGTTTTTTATCCACTTTGATAAAGTGCATGCAGGCTTTTTGTCGCTGGTTAAAGAACGCTATCCGACCATTAACCAGCAGGAGCTAAAACTCTGTGCCTACCTGATCATGAACCTGTCGAGCAAGGAAATCGCCCAATTGATGGCCATATCGGTGCGGGGTGTAGAGATCAGCCGCTACCGTTTACGTAAAAAACTGCAGATCCCTACTGAAATGAATTTGTTTGAATTTCTGTTTAAAATACAGCAGGAGTTAATGAAATAATACGTTTATCCTTTTTTTGATGAGTGCCGGCGTTTAAACTAAATCCGGATTTGCGCTTCTATTGTTGCGGTTTTTAAGGTTTCTTTTCGCCTTGAACCCCAAAGCTATATTCATCAAATTGTCATTCCGATTTTTTTTCACAAAAAGGGATAGGACTTTCACAAGAAAGCGTTGTCTTAACATTAAATCAATTTCACAATTGACGGCATCCTACCTATAACCTACATTTTAAATTTAAAACAACTGAAAATGGACTTATTCCCGGTAGCCCAACCTTTTGTGTATTTCTATAAAAAAAATCTAACCTGTTCAAAAGAACTGAGTTTTACACATCAAATTTCCTGGCCCACCACTTTTAATGGAATAAAGTCAAAAATCAGTTAAGGCTGAATATTTTTTAATTCCATTATAAATTATGCTTACAAACGAGAAATCGGCAACCAAAAAATTCCTTTATTTAACCGGGTACCAGTGGGTATGGGTATTGTATTTTGCTGTTGCCACTTACTGCTGGCAGTACAAATACTTCAGGCAAATTGACAACAATTTTATCATATTTAGACAGGTTTACTACCATTTAAGAGCAGGCTTAAATTTATACTCCCTTTATCCGGCGGAGTATTACGACCAGAACCACTATGGCCCTATATTTTCTATGTTTATTGCCCCTTTTGCCATTTTACCAAAAAGCATCGGCTTTTATTTATGGCAAATTGCAAATGCGGCTGCTTTTCTGATTGCGGTAAATATGCTGCCCTTGACCAACCGGATCAAAACCCTGGTTCTTTTATTTTGTGTTATTGAATTTTCAAACACCTCGCATTACTTGCAAAGCAATGCCATTATTGCCGCTTTTATGATCTCGAGCTTTGTACTGGTCAAAAAGGGTAAAGACGAATGGGCAACGGCCTTGATTGTACTGGGTACCTTTATCAAATTGTATCCCGTTATTGGTTTTGCATTTTTCCTTTTCTCCAAAAACAAACTTAGGTTTATCCTCAGCACGGTGATTTGGTCTGTGGTGTTTTTCCTGTTGCCCATGACCATTTCCAGCCCCGGCTATGTTGTTCAATGTTACCACGACTGGTTTACGCAATTGACCCTAAAAAACTCCATGAATGTAACCCTTGGCGGGACCATTGACTGGTGCGTAATGGGCGTGGCCAGACGTTTGGCGGGTGATCCAACGATTCCAAATTTGCCTTTTTTAATTGCTGGTGCAGCTATTTTTGCCATTCCTTTGTTAAGGTTTAAGCAATTTGCTTCTTCGAAATTTTGTCTGCAGGTTTTGGCCTCCGCGCTGCTGGTTGCGGTCATTTTCAGCACAGGGGCCGAACACCCCACCTTTATTATTGCCACTGCCGGTGCGGTGATTTACATCATGATGCAGGATAAACCTTTTACTCCCTTTAACATCACCATGCTGGTGTTGCTGATGGTGGTCACCGGACTGGGGCCAAGTGATGCTTTTCCTAAATTTTTGCGCGACTGGATAGAGTATTATGCAGTAAAAGCCTGGCCATGCATTATCATATGGGCTAAAATTGCTTACGAGCTGATCTTTAAAAATTTCATTGTAGAAAATACGACTTTAAAACTCAGGGATACGGTAAGGGAGGAATCTTTATGGGCTAAGTCAGGTTGATTTTTTATTCCTTAAAATGTATCAGGTCCTACTTTACCTCCACACAGATAGATGAGTCTTTTCATGGCCTTGGTAAACCGGATTTGTAAGTCTTTATTAAAGGAGTTTTGGAAATTCATTTTGGCATATGGTCGATCATTTACTTTGGTTGATTCTGAGTCTGGAATTATATTGCTACCTGATACATTTGAGGAAAAACCCTGGACTGAAACTAGTCTACTGCCAAATTTCCCATCAACCGCATAGATTTCCATACCAACATTTTTCTCGGACTCTTTCCAGACAATGTTAGCCGTATTCAAATGATCAATATAATTTCCAACTGCAATAACCTCTAATAAGTAAAGGTTACCTTTTGACGTTTGCCGCTCATCAAGTATCTTTATATAGACAATATTTAGTGTGCGCTGATCAGGATTCCAATCAACTTTTTTGATGTCAGCGCCATAAGCGAGAAGTTGTGTTTTCATCCACTCAATGGTTTCATTAAGCGTTGGTCCGGTTGTTTGTGCTTTTAGCGTAAACGGAAAATAAAACAACACCATCAGTAAAATTATTTTTTTCATCGCTGTTTTATGGTTTTAATTCCATTAATTTTAATCTTGTACTAATGAAAATTTAGTTTTTCGGGTAAGCACTCATTCAACATTTAATTCAAAGACATTATAGCCGTCCCTCTTAAATTTTTCGATAAGTTTTTTGCGTTCCCTACCTGCATCATAGCTGTTTGTAAATAATTTGTCGTTCTGGTCTTGCGAATTGACTGTAATCCCCAAAGCGTACTCATACAACTTATTGTCCACTTTATTTTTTACAGCCTGCTTGAAGGCTTCTTTTATGCTATATTCCAATACGTTCCATGTCGTGCCTTTAAAATCGTTTGGATCCAGCACCTTACTAATGTAAAGGACCTTATTGCTGTAGTTAGAGGTATAAGCATAGCAAAATGATGGCTTTTGTGCATAAGCGGTTGCCATGAGTAAAATGCTTATCACAAATAGAGAAAAGAACTTTTTCATATATATTTTAATTTAAATTCAGATAATTTTTAGTACCTGCAATTGCGTTTATCACATTAACACCAGGATAACTATTGCTCTTCAGCCAATAATACCCGGCAAGAGCAGCAGCTAGCCTTTGTTGAGGAGTACCATGGTGCGCAGGGTCATTAATAGCGGCATAGTCTCCAATTTTCATAAACCATTTTAGGTTCGCAATCACATCTGTTTCGGTTTGGTACGATCTGTAAAACAAATAGGCTCCAGCCATAAAATCAGCAAACAACTCTGCTTTCATTCCTGGGAATCGATTTACCCGATATTTATAATCGACAATATGACCAAATTCATGAGCCAGCGTCACAGGAACGACTGTCATGTTTCCCGCAAACTGGTACATTTGTACCACATAAGCTCTACCCAATATCACCGTACCATCGGGCCTTAAGTTTGTCTCTGCTTGTCGAAAGGCCCTGGCGTTTGGTGAGCCAGAGTCATCGTACATGAACAGAGAGGCATTTACCTCAAAAAATGCCCTGATAATATCACCTTCCCTTCCGATCCATTGGTCCAGTTGAAAATTTCCTGTGGTTACAGATAAGCTAAACTGTTGACCAGGTGTATTTGATCCATTGGATGCACAACCTGTAAATAATTGCGCATGGCACGGAATAGTTGTCAAAAGCACCAATAAAATTGTCAGATATTTCATTTTAGGGCTGTTTATTTATTGTCTCCATACAAAATTCACTAAACAGGGCCCTCTAATCAATACCCCCATAGGGGGATTTTGGGATTAACCGTTTCACGGTCAGCGTCGGTCAAAATATTTTGATGCAAAACATTCCTTTGATCTGGTTGTAATTTAACGTATATTAGAATAGTCAACCTACTCGCTTTAAAGGAGATATGAACATCTTTGAGTCCGACACCATAGCACTCAATTATCAGGACGAAGGCAACCTGTTAACCGCATCATGGAAAAATTGCACCAATGCAGAACAATTTACAGATGGCATAAAAAGTTGCAGGGAACTCTGTGATAAAGTCGATCTTCAAAATACCCTCTGGCATTTTAATGAATTCAGTTATGTTATTCCGCCAGACCTTCAAAAATGGACAGATACTTTTTTGAATGTTTCCGTTCTAAAAAAATCAAAAAACTTCAGAAATGTTGCTTTTATAGTAGGAAATGATGTATTGGCCCTTTTATCTGCAATTGATACAGCTGAAAATGGGGAATCGGGCGTAAAACCCCGCTACTTTGGCAGTGAGCAACAGGCCCTGAAATATTTACTGACCAGAAATAAAGAAAAAAAAGAGTTATCCAGGACCTTATTAATGCCAGACCTGTCATTTAAGACAGACAGCAATAATCCCGACAGGTCACAGATACGTATAGATGTTAACAGTGAAGAAATACATCAATATTTATTTCTCCTGAACCGCATGCTAAAAAGCAGGTCTTTCGGTATACAGCACGTTTCGAAATTCATGATGCTTTCTGTCCGAGAAAAAGAAATCCTGAATATGATTCTTAATGGGTTAACAAACGAAAAAATAGCCCAGTTGCTGTACATTACTTATGAAACCGTAAAAACCCACCGCAAAAACATTTTCAGAAAACTGGAATGCCGCAATCTGAGGGAACTCATGCAGTACAATATCCTTTTCCCAAGCCCGGGATCCTTTCTTTAAAATCTTATAAAATCCCCCAACGGGGGTATTGATCAAAACCCACTGTTTAGAGAACTTAGAATAATCAAACAGGGTCACCGAAAACTGCATATTGAAAGAGTAGGCTACAAAAATCCAAAACATGAAATCAATATCCTTAATGTCTGCTTTTTGTACAATTTTATTGTTCTTATGTTCTTTTTCTTCGAAAACAAAACAGTCTGAATGGGGAGCATGGAACTCTTTTACTGGTTATCCCAATATTGAATTCAGAGTAAAAAATATTGGTTACAATTCTTATGCTAAAAAGTGGCAATGGAACTTTCAGTTCAGGAATTCGTATTCAAGAACGGTCACTTTTAATTATGGCTATACTTCTGCCTATGGAAATTGTGTCAAAAATCACACGATCTATCGTCTGGCCCCTGGGGAAAAATCGGGTGAAGCAGGTGGTTTAATTGACGAAGCCAATAGAATCAGCCTGTGTATTGACAAGGTAGAATTTAGCAATAGCAAATGATAATCTTGTTATGATATACCGGGGTTGACATCATTTTTCCATTAAAATTTAAAAATGAAAAAGGCATTTTTTACATTTATGCTGTTTACAATTACAGGTGTGCTTTCTTTTGCACAGACCAGGCCTACTAAACAGGAAATTGTTAACTGGATCATAGAAAAAGTAAGGTTATATTCTGAATACAAATTAATCGAAAGCAACAATACAAAAGTTGCCACCTTCTTTAGTATTGATGCCAATCAGAATATCGAACAACATATAACAGGGAAGGGATTTACGATGATAGGAACTGAAAAATTGGAAGATATATGTTCTGCTGAATTGGATGAACTAAATCGTATAAAAATACAATTTAAACAACCCATTGTTATAACCCAGCTAGAAACCGGAGGGAAAGTTACTTCTGGCATTGCCATACTTTATTTAAATGAATCTAAAGAAAACAATCTAAGGAACCGAATGATAAAAGCGCTTAATGACTTAGGTTCGTACAATTGTCCTAAAGCAAAAGAAGTATATTAATTAATATGAAAAAGGTATTTTTTACATTCCTACTATTTACAATTACGGTTGTGCTTTCTTTTGCGCAGACCAGCCCCACTAAACAGGAAACTATGGACTGGATCGTTGCAAAATTAAGGGAAAATGGTTATGGGACTACCCAGACCACAGTCACGGGGGATTTATATTTATATCGATTCAATTATACTGTCGATGACAACGGGATAATTAACGTTGAGGAAAACTCTTCAGTTAAGGATGAGAGCGGAAGGTCCTATACAAAGGATAGTTATTCATTCTCGTTAAATGATATTTGCAGTATACAAACCGGGAATGCCATAAAATGTCTCTTAAAGACGAAAATAGATTTAAGTACCGAGCTGAATCAAAATGGATACAAATCACGTATAAATAGATTACGACAATATTCTTTTATCTGCTTAACATGGGGGAAGGAACAAAACTTAAATGAACGCATGACGAAGGCACTACAGACACTGGCCGAATATAACTGCCCTAAAGCAAAAAACACATTTTAATACTGTTTGAGAACCTTCCAACACCCTTTCCTCCTACTCTGGTGACCAGATAAAATTGCCAAGATTTTTCTAAGACAAAAGAAGTATATGAATTAAATGACAAACGGATTAATCCGGATACAACAGATATTTGGCGCGGATCGCTTTAAACTTTTGTAATCCCGGTTGCCAGCTTTTTCTGATTTCAGCTTCCGGTACCCCTGCTATGATTTGCTTTCTGAGTTCATCTGTACCTATACGTAGATCAAAACCAGATACTTCTTTATTATTTATGACCAGTGTGATACAAGTAGGCTTAAAGACTAAATTAGTAAATGATTTATAATTATATATTTGCCTACTCATCATGTGAAATGACCGCTCCGAATGTATCCTCTGTATTAGTAATAGTCATTGTATTGGTTTTATCCAATGTACCAATCACATGTGTGCTTATAAATCCCCTCAGAAATTTAAGCCCAGCACTCAACCATAAAAAGTGAACACCATTAATGATAGACAAATGATCAAAAAAATATCTCTGGTAATTCTAATCGTTTCTTCCCTCTCCATCCATGCACAAAATTTATTCCCGGTAAAGTTAGAAAACTGTAAAACGGATAGATTTTGCCTCGATTGTGGAGATGTTAAAGCATCTTACAGCGAAGCAAACTTTGCTGAATTGCTGGAAAAACTAAATAAATCTTTAAATCTTCAGGGTATTAATGGAGCTGTTAAATTCCAGGTTTTAATCGATTCTAACGGAAACGGCTGTGTATTAAGTCATACAGACCAATCAAACCATCTTATTACACAACAGATCATTACCCAGTTAAATAGCTTTAATAAATGGATTCCCGCAATTACTGCCAATAAAAAAGAAGAAAAAACATCTGTTAACCTGATCTTTTCAATAAAATCAGGTCGGATTTCCGGAATGATAGAAAGAGTTGATGTACAGGCTTTTAAAAAATCATTTGATGAACCAAGAAAACCAGAAATATTTAATAAGACTTACGCTTACAAAAACGAAAATCTAAAGAATTATAAAATTACAGTTTGGAATTCACGCAACTCGAATCTGACCGACAATATGAACGACAACATTACTATTGATAAAAAGGGATTGATTTGGTTATCTGCCGGAGATAGTTTGTTAACATTTAATGGAAAGAAATTTTATAATGCTGGAAAAAGTAACGAGAAAGGCCCTTATCTATGTATTGAGAGCGACAACAATGATATTAAATGGATGTATGTTTCCAACAGTATATACAGTTATGATGATAAAAACTGGACCAAGTATGACCCAAAAGTTATTGGATCTGACGGTGCATATAAGATCATTAATAACTCCAAATCACAAGAAGTTTTCTTCTGTTCAGATAAAGGGCTCACAATTTACAAGGATGGTCAATGGTCAAATCTGAACCAAAACAAAGTTAAGGAGTTGCCCTCCAATAGGATTACGTTTGCCCGAAGAGATTCCAAAAACAGAATTTGGATTGGGACTTTTAGTGGTAGTATTGTGATTGATGAATTGGGAAGAGCAACAAGCTTTAATGACACTGAAACGGTGTTAAAAGGTAAGTGCATTACTTCAATGGATGAAGATGAAAAAGGTAATTTATACTTTTCTCTCTACGAGTTTGATGCGAAGATCCCCGGACAGGTAAACAGAGATGAGGGGATTGCAGTGAAATATGCGGATGGTACAATTAAACAATTTACAACTTCAAATTCGGGAATGCCTTTCAATCATACAAACAAAGTACTCTATGATAGATATGAAAAAGTTTTATGGATATCTACAGACAGGGCTGGATTAGTCAGGTATGATTTAAAAGATGGTTGGGAAAATTATCATAATGAGAATTCAGCAATACCAACATCCTATATTTCGACAATGACGTTCGACAAAAAGGGAAATTTATACCTCGCAACCAGACAAGGCCTGGTTAAAATAGAACGAAAATAAATCGAATCTAAAAACCAGTACTATTAACGGGACGACGAAGGATATTTTCATTTTTATCGATTTGGAACCGTTCGATATCCATCCGAATTGTGAATGGCTTTCCGATAATATTCATAGTAACTCTGAGTACCAAGAAGAACATAATTCACATGAATGGTTTTAAACTTTTCAGCAATACGATAGTTGACATTATATAAAGATTGAGGGTGTCATTTTTAAAATGTTTAACAACATGTTACCTAGCCATCTCCATCTTTTACGGTCTCCCTTAAATTAAGAAAGGGCAGAATACTCTGCCCTTTTATGTAATAGCCCGAAGGCTTGTTAACGGGGTATATTACAACCCCTGTACCCGCTTTGGATAGTTTCCTATCCTGTCCTGTGAAATAGTTTCCTATCTCCGGTATCGATCACACATATCCAAGACAAATCTTATGATATTACAGACCGCTGCAATGAGCATTATTGCAGAGAACAACTGGGTTAACATACTTTAACCAAGATACTTAATAAGATTTAAAATATTACTAATTATTGACTGCCCATCCTTTTATTAAAATTAAAAATGCAGAATTAAATTTTTGGCATTTCCATTTCAATCACTGGATCATTTATGGGTTTTAAGAAAAAAACATTGCCCTTGCTTTCAACAGGTTTTCCTTATTTTTTTTATCCTTGATGACCACCTGTTCAGGTGAAAAAAAATGGGTCAGCACGGACCGGATGTTTTCCGGATCTCCCATGTCCAGGGCAAACTGAAGAACGGCTCCCGAAGACTGCTCTCTCATGATCATTGTAACTTCCGATTTACCTATGCTTACCCGGTAAGTATTAATTGCCTTGAATTTAAGGATCATTAACTCGGTGAGCCGGATAAATTCAGATTTATTCTGCTGCTCAACCGCTTCAAGCAGCAATTTCTCCCCCGCACTGGACTGGTTATAGGTGTACAGCTCCGCATCTTTTATCTGCGGCCAGTTGATGATTTCCCAAAGCATAGGCCGGGCCAGTTCAAATTTTTTCAGGTCCTGCCACAGGACATCGGCCATCCTGCATAAATAATAAAACTTAAAGCCGTAGTATTCTTTTCCAATCTGGATCCCGTCCCGGATCACCTTATGCGTATCGGGCTTTTCCTGGTATAAACGCTGCCACAACTGGTATTCTTTTTCTTTAAATTTCTGGTCATTTGCACAATCGCTCAGGAAACAGGCAAAATCTTCTACTTCTTTTAAAGCCAGGCTTTCTATGGGTATATGATGATATTTATCAAACCATTTATTTGCTTTATGAACTTGTTTGATTTCAGTTTCTATATACTTTTTAAGTTTCACTGAACCTTTATGGCCGGGCTCTTTTTCCAGAATCCCGTCAATGATGTTCAAAGCCTTTTCTCCGCAACTTAAAATTTCGCCCCCCGTTTTCATTGCCATTGCATCCAGCCACTCAAAATAAGCCCAGCACAACAGGGTGTTGGTGTCTTTCAGGTCCTTTTCCTCCATGATCTTTTCAATTTTGACCACGGTTGTATAGAAATTCAACTGTTCAATTTCCCTGACAATCTCTTTATCAAGTGTTTTCAGGTCAAAGGGATATTTTTCAAAAGGGTGAATACGGGTATCCATACACTTATGTTTTAAGCATTTAACTCAATATAAGAAATTCAGATTTATAACCTTTTAATAAGTAGAGATTTCTTTTACGGCTCAATCCACTAAACCTCTTCAGGGGATAAAAGATATTCTATAAATTAGTTCCTTCTAAACACCACCATTTAAAACCAATATGGTCCCGAGAGGAAAACTGGATATATCTTTTGCGGCATTGTTTAAAGGTATCGTTTACTGCGGTGCAGAGTTACTCGGCGCAACACATTCAAAAGAGATAAAAACTGTACCAAATACACTGTATTGCCTTTCTGTACGGACCGGCTTAGACCTCACTTTACAAGCCCTTAATTTTGAGCCCGGGTCGGAGGTTCTTGTTACCAACATCAATATCCCCGATATGTTTAGTATCTTATCGGCTCACCGGTTGGTTTGCGTTCCTTTGTCTGTAAATAAACATACACTCGAAATTTCTGCCCAGCAGATTAAGAAGCTCATTAATCCTTCTACAAAAGCAATTCTGATTACCCATTTGTTTGGAGCGGTCATCAATATTCAGGACATCATCAATCTGGCAAAAGAACATCACCTGATGGTGCTGGAAGATTGTGCCCAGGCTTTTAATGGCGTTTATAAAGGCAACCCCGGTACCGATGTAGTGATGTACAGTTTTGGGCTGATTAAAACGAACACCAGCTTAACCGGTGCCATGCTGCGGTTTAACAATCCTGAATTGCAACATAAGGTAACCCTTCTCCAAAATCAGCTTCCCATTCAATACACAGGACAGTATTTAAAGAAGCTATTTAAAGCCCTTATTATAAAAATGATCACTCAAAAATGGTCATTTACCTTACTTTATTGGCTGTCCCAAAAAGCGGGGAAAAATTTTGATGATGTACTGGCTGGTTTTACAAAGGGTTTTCCGGGTGCAGATGTTATGGCTAAAATCCGCTACAGACCATGTCAGGCCAACCTGAGGTTAATGGGTCAACGTATTGCTGCCTTTCCTTTAACCCGCATTTCTAAAAGACAGGAGCTCGCGCTTTCGACCTTAAGACATCTACCTGAGGCAATGAAAATAGGGCAATTGAATGATCAACACACTTATTGGGTGCTTGCCATTGAATCAACTGACCCCGGTCAGCTGATCAAAGCGCTTCGGGCCAGGGGTTATGATGCCACTCAAAAGGCTTCAAGCCTGGTCAAAATAAAGGGCACAAAAGAGGTTTCCCAGCCTGATGAACTTGATTTAGACAAACTGGTTTATTTACCTGCCGGGAGCGGTATATTACAAATCCTTTAACCTGCTGAAAACACCTTCTTTTTAAGCCAGGCCCGAACGGGTTCATCGTACCATTTTAAACAAACCCAGGCCAGTAAAACCGCACTACAGAAAACAAGTATGCCCATTGGATAGGCTTCTTTGAGCGGCATCTTGTGGTCGGCAACCCAGGCATTGTATATACAGACCAACGGAAAATGGGTCATGTAAATTGGGTAAGAAATATCTCCTAAAAACTTACAGATTTTCGTCGCATATTTTCCGGTCACTTCGCCCCCTGCCCCCAGCCATACAATTACAGGAAAGAAAACGATCACACTGACCACATCATAAATGGCATTCATCCATAAATTTTCTGCTCCGCCAATTCTTGGGATGGAAAACACCACCAGGATCAGCAGACTGCTCCAGAAAAAAGCATTTTTGACCTTAACCAGTTTTACAGTACGGCAGAGCAGCAGACCTGCAAAAAAAGGATACATGACCCGGGCAAAACCGATGTGCAGCTGTTCCAGGTTAAGTGACCAGCCCCCAATAATATCACCTGTTTTACTGGTTAATGAAAGGTGCACCAGAAAACAAGCAGAAAGAAAAACAAGAAGCGAGAGGGCTTTATTTGAAAATTTACGCACAAAAAGTGCATAAAGAATGTTGGCTATGTATTCAAAAAACAGGGACCATCCCGGACCATTTAAGGGGTGCATTTCCTGCCAGCCCCGGATGTCCATGGAGATGGGCAGCGGAAGGAGCGTAAAACCAATTAAAGTAACCAGGATTAGCTTCCAAACGGGCACTTCATGAATGCCGGGCCACAAGACAGAGTCCTGAAAGTAAAAACATAAGGCACCGATAAGCATTCCCATCACCACAAGGGGTTGCAGCCGGACCAGGCGGCGTTTAAAAAACCCACCTATACTCATTTTGCTCCACCGGTCGTCATAGGCATAAGCCACCACAAAGCCCGATAACAGAAAGAAAAAATCTACTGCCAGATACCCGTGATTGATCATCAGATCGAGGTGACTGGTGGAATGGGATTCTAAAATATGAAATGCTACCACCAACAGGGCGGCAACGCCACGGAGTCCGTCAAGAATAGGGTAATGGGGTTTAGAGGCTAACTGCATTTTACAATAAAAAAATATTTGAATTTGGTTATTAGAGTATGGCAATCAATAATACGAAATAGTACAAGAATTTCCATTTCTGTCTTAAATTTTAATTTATTTTTCCAAACGGCAAATTTTAGCTAGTTTTAATTAACAACATTTACTCACCTAAATTAATTGATTATGAAAAATTTGAGAACCAAAATTATGTTGATCCTGATGACGGGATTACTGATGAGTTTAAATGCATCAGCAAGCAGTGTTTTACCCAAAAGCAACGCATATACCATTGTCCGGAATTTTTTATGCTTTGATGTTCAGGGAACTTTAATTGGCCCGCCCCCATCAACTTATACTCCGGGAGGCAGTTTAAACTTTACATGGTATGGAGATCCGATTCCTGCCGGGGCGTACTATTATATTGACGATTATAATATAGAATATCAACGCACAGGTAGGGCCGGAAACGAATTTGGCACAATTGCAATTCCAATGACTGCTTTTGGCGGACCAGGTAATCATACCGTTGGAATTGTTTATTGGGAAAACGGGATACTACTAAATTATGTCTATCCAATTACAGTTACTTTATATTAAGTCCCTCTTTTACCATACCATTAAGGCTGGCTTTTCCTAGCCAGCCTTAATCCATCATCATATCCACCCCTGTGCTAAACCCGAAGATGTAATTAAAAGCAATTTTGTTTAATCTTCTTTTAAAATCCTTCCCAGAGGATCTTCGGAAGGTTCCCCGGGAGCGCTAACCCTGGCCTTTGTGTTTTTCTTCTTCATTTCCTTTAATGTTCTGGCTACAAAATGTACTTTGATTTCATTAAACAGCTGTTCATATTCCCCAATCAACACTCCAAGTTCGCTTAACTTTTTGCCATAATCGGTATACAAACGCTCCAGTAATTCACGATATATTTCTGTTTGCAATTGTCCTTCCTGCTGCTCCAGTAATTTTTCTAAATGAAACAGGGCATCCATCAAATGCGCATGCTTCGACCGGCTGATGCCCTGCATTCTTTTAAAATCTAAAATCCGTAAACAATTTGTTTAATCACAATCGGGGCGTTTCCATTTTTTCCGCCCGAACGGGTAGATTGATTGGAAAACATCAGGTCCGGTGCGGCAAGCCAGGCATCGACCGTTGCTTCAGAACCGGCCCCCTGCGCTTTAATCAGTTCTTCACGGGAAGGAATTTTAAATTTCACGGTGTAGAATTTACCACTTTCTTTATAGTCCGCAGACAATATGGTGGGTACGTTCAGGATCCCCAAACCGACCTTAAATACATCCGAAGCCGGATCGAAAGCAGGAACAGAATAGTAACCTGCAATGATTGCATCGCCGGTCATCTTACTGCCGGCAAAAGTAAGGCTTACTTCTTTTAATCCTTTCAGATCAATAGAAGCGCCTGTACTAAAATAGGCCGAGCTAAAATTGCTGGCGCTGGATACCACATATACATAAGAACGGTCTTTATTCAGGATCTCCCCGTCAAATTTATCCCCCGGTATATAGGCCATAGTACCTGAGCGTTCATAATGCATGGTTTTGGTTTCAAAGGCACGGCGAAAGGTCATGTCTGCTTTCACTTCGCTGGTCACGTACATTTCATCCATCAGTAAACGGGAGATACTGCCTGCTGATACGTCGGCCGAAGTTCTGAGGTCAAGATAAATGTCTTTTCCCCTGGTTCTGAGAATTCCCTTAACCAAACCTACGCTGGCCGGATAGCTGCTGTTTTCAAAAGCAGCACCACTGACCACCATGGATTTGATCATATTGTTCCCGGCGTCCTGAAAAGTAAGTGTACCACTGTATTTGCCATTTCCACCACTAAATGCCCCTTCTGTTAATGAAATAAGGGTACCGTTCCATAAAGCCGCGTTTTTTAAAGCCTCTGTGATGGTGGTGTTTTTTGCAGTAATTGTTCCTGTACCCGTCTTTTTTGCATTGGCAGCAGGCACCTGGGCCAATACAATTTCACCATTCTGCTTTAATAATTTCTGTCCGGAAACATTAACCTCCAGCCGATCACCCGCAGCAAAATTTTGTGCTGCATCGAAACTAATGACAATACCTGGCTGATCATCGGCTTCCTGCAAGATGACGGTTTTATTGTCTACATTTTTTCCGCTGATGTCAGAAATCACGACCCCACTGATCTTTTTAGCATCCGGAACTTTAACCTCATCTGCGGTACTCAATGCTTTAAGCGCAGTCAGGCTGATGATTTTGATCTCTGCCGGAGGAGCTACGGGAAGCTGTTGACTTTCATTCTTTTTACAGCCGCCCATGCCAAATAGCAAAGCGGATAATAATATGATTTGAATGGTGTGTAAGTTTTTCATTTCTCTAGTAATTTGAACAGCTATACAGCTGTTTTATTAAAATCCGTAAACAATTTGTTTGATAATAATTGGTGCATTTCCCTGACTGGAGGCGGCCCTGGTCGATTCGTTCCGTATCATAATTATAGGGGCGGCCAGCCAGTTGTCTATCACCTGTACCGATCCTGCCTCTCCTTTAATGAGCTCCTCCCGGGACGGAATTTTAAATTTTACAGTATAAAATTTACCGGCTTCCTTAAACTCGGTTGCAGCCGGGAAACTGGCATAACTTAAAATTCCGATGCTGATCTTGAATACATCTTTTGAAGGATCAAATGGAGGTACGGAATAATAATCTGCGATAATGGCATCACCTGTCATTTTACTACCGGCAAAAGTAACCGTGATCTCTTTGATCCCTTTCAGGTCAATAGAAGGCCCCGCATCAAAATAAGCACTGCTGGGGTCCCCGGCACCTGACATCAGGTAAACATAAGCGCGGTCTTTGGTCAACATATCGCCGTCAAATTTATCTCCGGGAATATAAACCATAGAACCACCCTGTGAATAATTCATGGTCCTGGTCTCAAAATCGCCATAGCCAAAGGTCATGTCTTTATCGACCTTACTGGTCACATACATTTCATCGCTAAGCAAACGGCTGATACTGCCTGTAGCTACGTCTTTCGCGGTACGGATATCCAGAAAAACATCCTTGCCCCTTGTCCGCAAAATCCCTTTTATACTCCCCACACTTGCCGGATAAGTGGTATTTTCAAAAGCGGCCCCGGCAAGGACCATCGATTTAAGTCCTGCACTCTTATCGTCAAAATTGAGTACCCCACTATATTTACCATTTCCTCCACTTAATGCGCCTTCGCCCAGGGAAACTAAAGTTCCATTCCATAAAGCCGCGTTTTTAATGGCTTCGGCTGCTGTTGTTGTCCTTCCGGCAATAGCTCCAGTTCCGGTTTTCTTTGCATTTGCTGCTGGTACCTGGCTCAACACAATTTCCCCGTTTTGTTTTTGCAGTTTCTGTCCGGAGATGTTCACCTCCAGCTGGTCACCCACAGCAAAAGTCTGCGCAGCATCAAAACCGATGACAATTCCCGGCTGGTTATCTGCTTCCTGTAATACAATTGTTTTGTTGTCCAGATTTTTTCCACTCAAGTCAGAAATAACCACACCCTTGATTTTTTTTGCGTCGGGCACTTTTACTTCATCTGCTGTGCTCAAAACTTTAAGGTCCGTGAAGCTCATCATTTTAACCTCCGCAGGAGGGATTACCGGAGGATCACCTGCCGGGTTCTTTTTGCAGGCAGAAAGGCTAAGCAGCAGTCCCACCGTAAGCATCATTTGTTGAATAGTTCTTTTTGTTTTCATTATTTTACTGGTTTTGTTTTTTGGACAAAGGCATAGCCTGGCATGTATAATACATCCCTGCAAATTCCCTTTGAAATGTTTAGAATATTTGTCTGATCAGTGCTCTTAAATTGGCTTCTATAGCTGTATTTTGATAATTAATTGTGCCATCGGCATTTCGGCCCACGGGTAGGTTTAACTGATGGTTTTTCTGAAAACCTTGCACCAGCAAGGTATAAGCATGTCCCTCAATTGCCGGAATTCCGGTATAAATCAGTACCTGTCCTGTGGTTTTACTGACCAGCCGAAGTTGTAGAGAATTGTTTCTGGCCTCTTTGGTATTGAGCATCAGGTACTGGGTAAACTGACCGTATTTTAAATTCTGCGGAAGGGTTTCCTGACTCAGGCTTCCATCTGCCTTTACCAGACTGCATTGCAGCTCATCGGCATCCGGACTCAGGTGCACCAAACGCAAGGCTACGGATCCATTTTCTACTTTTAAGGATTTACCGGCAGGTATGGTTAAAATTTTATACTTCGGCACCGTATTTTCAGTAACGGGTCCGTCTCCCAGGTAAAAGCAGGTTTCTGTATTGGGCCCCATTTCTATACTGGTATCTGCAAGATCTGTCAGAGGGCTGTTGGTCAAACCATTCTTATCTGCAATCATATAACTGAACAGCCAGCGGTGCGTTCCTGCGGGATAACTCAGGAACAGTGGCCCCTGATCTTTCAGGTAAACTTTTGGGAATTCAAGCTGCCTGCTGTAATCGATCAGGTTAAAGTGTGGCAAGCTGGAATACTCACTGTTGATGAATTTTTTATTGTTGGCCACTGTATCCAGAAAAATGCCTACACCTCCTGAACTATATTTAAGGAAGACATCTGAACTGGCCAGAAAATTAACCCCTGCAGCTGCTGTTCCCCCGGGTAGTGCCGGTTCGATGTCTTTTTTGCAGGAAAGCAGCAGTACAGCAAAACAAAAGGTCGTTATGTATATTTTAAGCTTCATATTTTTTATTTTAATACCGTTTTCACAATCCTCCTTTTTGCGTTTGCAGTCATATAGACCTGCCCTTGTTCATCGTAATTGAGCAACTGGTCTTTAAAAGCACTTGCTGGTTTACCGTACTGGTAATAAGGTTCAAAACGGTAGCCGGTGATATCGGCAGGCCCGGGAGCATACTGATAGGTTCTTTCGGCCTGAAAATCCAATACCATCCATTTGGGCCCGCCCACAAGCGCGGAAATATCTACCCCACCTTGTCCGGTTGCCAGGGCGCCATCCAGAAACTGGTAAAGCAAAAACTGTAAGCGCTGGCCAGGTAAGGGCAAATAACCAAAACCACCATCGGTACTGCCCACATCCAGATTGATCCTCAGGTTAGAAAATGGTCCTGTATAGCGTTTAGGGAGTATGGAAGGTCCTTCGGGCAACAGGTTAAATTTTTTGATCATCAGGCGGCTTTCAAGATCAAAAACCAAAAAGGAAGGTACGCTTGTGATGTTTCCCAAAACCCTTACACTTTCTGTAGAAAGAACATAAAGGGTGCTTTCATCGGGTAGGACGCGAAGCCCTGAGGCGAAGCGGTTTGGCCCTTCTATATAAACCCCGTTCATTCCGGGCAGGGCTGCAAAAGTTTTAAACAAATATGCCAGGCTGCCATCGCTGCTGCTGTATTTGGCCACTGCCCCTATTTCTACAGGGGTATGTTGTACGGGCACTTCTCCGGCAATACCTAAAAACACATTGCCTTTACTGTCGGGATAAACAGCCGTAACGGCCAGGTTTACCTGCCCGATGAGTCCTTCAAATGGGGCTTTTAACCCATTGCTCTGGTTAAGTACTTTAATCGTTTTACTTTGCAGGTCGGCTTCGACAAAAGCATCTCCTGTTGCTGTTTTAACGGAATACCAGGCCTTGGTGCTCTGCGGATTTAAGCCCCCTGCAACAAAGGTCTGCAGGCTAAACTGATTCCCGGTCAGCTGGCGCTGGGTCATCAGCGTTTCGAAGTTTCCGTCTTTGCTGATGTGTTTGAGACTTTTTGAGGGAACATCAAAAAAGTACAGATCTCCTTTCCCATTGATGCATTGCAAAAATACATTATTGGGGTCAGACAACTGAACGTGGTCGGTGATCCCAAGGCCCCCTGAAAAACTTCCTTTTCCTCCAAGTGCATAAATTTCTATACCCGCACCGTTTATGCTGTACCCACCGGAGGTTATTTTAACCGGAATATCCCGGCCCAGACCCATTGCCTGGGTAATGATGATTTTAACCCGGTCCATCATCTGCTGACTGGTACTGGGGTAGGTCCCGGCCAGATAAGGGATGGAGTCTACAGAAACGATACTCGCTTCGGCCTTTCCAATCTGTATTTTCAGGTTGTTTTTTGGCTGCAAACGCCCTACAATGGTCATCGTGTCTCCAACGCCATAGGCTGGAAGATAGGCATATTTATTTTCGTTATTGATCTGCGGCAGGGCATCCAGTTTTGTTTTGAAATCATCTGTTTTTTTACAGGCAGAAATTAAAACCATCCCCATTAGGCCCAGGATCAGGGGGATTCTAATCATCAATTTCATTTCTTTATCTTTCATATTTTTTGCAACTAAAATGAATAAAGCAGGGACAATATAAAGTGACGGTCGGCCTTGTACTCATTAGCAACCAGGTCTCCGGAAATACTGTACCTCCTGTCATTGGGTTTTCCGGAAGCCGGCGGGGTAAACACCGCTTTTTCGTATTTATAAGTAAAGTTTTCATCTTCTACCATGCGGATGGGCTGGTCCAGAATATTCTGCACACTAAATTTCATCTGCATACTTTTAATGATCCGCTGGGTTAGCGAGAAGTCTAAACTGCCGCGTTTGAGTTCAATCAGGCTGCCCTGATTTCCGGCCTTTACAAAGGTATTCCCTTCTGCAGGTTTGTAAGGCGCCCCATAGGCTGCCGCGTAAATTCGCGGACCGACTTCATTCCAGGTTAAAGTCACCTTGGTTCCGCTTGCTGCGTTGTCATAATATAAACCTATATTAACCGAATAGGGTGCCTGTCCCTGTAATTGTCTGGTGAACTGGGGGTTCAGCCCGGGGTCCGTATTTTTATTTAAAGTGGTATCGAGGTTTTTTACCGCTTCACTTTTAATCAGGGAAAGGTTTCCGATAATGGAAAAATTCCTGAAAAAATCTACCGGAATAAAATCCAGGCTTTTACGAAAGTCCAGTTCCAGACCTTTTACTTTTGCCCGGTCGGCATTTGCAAAAGTAATTGTCGCTGGCCCTCCTACCCTCAGGTCCCGGTGAATGATTCTTTCAATAGGATTGTTCAGTTCCTTATAAAAAAGACCAACACTAAACGTTTCTCCTTTGGTATTGTTTTTAGGATACCATTCTATCCGCAGGTCGTAGTTGTCAATTTTGGCTGCTTTTAAAAGGTTATTTCCCTGTACGGTCTGGTTGTTCAGGTAATCGAGTTCACTATAAGGGGAAAGCTCCCTGAATTCGGGCCGGTTAACGGTTTTTCCATAGGCTGCCCGGAATACGAATTCGGTATTGGGACGATAACCGACGTTAAGGGAAGGTAGGTAACTGGTGGTTTTATTGTCCACCAGAACCGGGGTATTTACGGCTCCACTGACATTGGGAGGCAGTGCTCCGGCTACTTTCTGCCGGTTATACTCTACCCTTAGTCCCCCATAAATATCCAGTTTACCATCAAAAGGCAACAGGCTCAAAGCGGCATAACCGGCATTGTTCTGTTCGGATGCGATATAGGCATCATTTCCGCTGGTCCGGTCAAATACTTTAAGGGCACTGCCATCGTCTTTGAGGTAATCTGTAC
Source organism: Pedobacter nutrimenti (assembly GCF_003208655.1). Classification (GTDB taxonomy): domain Bacteria; phylum Bacteroidota; class Bacteroidia; order Sphingobacteriales; family Sphingobacteriaceae; genus Pedobacter; species Pedobacter nutrimenti. The sequence continues at coordinate 607,358 of NZ_QKLU01000004.1, forward strand.
TCCAGATCCTGCCCAGGTCCTGCTCTTTAAAAAACACCTTACTGTAATCTATAAATTTGCCATTTCCGCCAATGTCCTGGGTTTCGGGATAACCGGCATTATTCAGGTCTCCCTCATTCAGGGTATACACCCTGCGGAACAGCTTTCTGGCTTTCCATTGCTGATAGGTCCCGGCTTTAAAAGTAATCCAGGGTTTTACCTTCCAGGTATAATCGGCTGAGGCATTATATACGCTTTCCTCATTTTGTGTCCATGTCCGGGAGATCATTCCACGTTCCAGTCCGTTATCTCCATCTTCTACTCCTGGTGCAGGGCGATAGGCCGCTATCCAGTTCAGCTCGGGTGTGCCGGGCAGCAGGTTAAAATAATCCCTGCGGTTGTACTGTAACCGAATAACCCGCTGGTCGGGGATCTGCTGGCGGCTATAGGTGTAGCCTGCATTCCATTCCAGCTGCTGCTTACCTTTTGCCAGGTAATGGTTTCCGCTAAAGTTCCCTGAATATAAAAAGCGCTGGGTATAGGAAAGGATAATATTACGGTCCTGCACCCTGTAATTCACCGGCAAATCTGTCCAGATGCCTGTGCCTTTATTGGTACCGTCGTCCACAAAAAACTGGTCATTTTTGGTGTTGCGTACAATGGTCGCATTTTGTCCCTGTTGCAGGAAAAAGTTTTTAAAAGACAATGAACTGCTGTCCTTTAGTTTATAGGTAAAGTTTTGCAGTAAATTAAGTTGCGCCGCTTCAGTGCTTTGGGTTTCCCGGGTCAATGCATGTGACCTGGTTTCATCAAAAGCGCTGAAAAAACTATTGGTCCTGGCCACCTCATTTTGCTGGCTTTCGTTTTTATAACTCAATGAACTGAGCATGCCGATTCTTTTTCCACCTATTTTAAAAGAATTATAATAATTGGCTGTGAGCTGCAGCATAGGCAGCGCCGTTTTAAAACCATACTGCAGGTTAGGGCTAAAATTCCGGGCATAATCCGTCTGGGAAATCTGTGCTTTGGTAAAGTCACCGTAACCTGGAACAACTGTAGGCAGTTTCCTCAGGCCATTATCAAAACCCAGAAAATCGGTTCCGCTGCCCGGACTGCTTAGAAATTTAGAATTAAAGGTGGTATTGGGCCGTACACCGTTTTGCAGCTCCAGGTCAAAGTGCTGCACATTCACGGCATCTTTGGTAAATAGTTTTACGGCTCCTCCTGTCATATCCCCCATCAGGTCCGGAGCCGGAGATTTATAAACCAGAATCCGGTCTATCACCCTGCTGGGAATAAGGTCCAGGGAAAAAGCCCTGGAATATAATTCGGTAGAGGGTGCAATATTCCCGTTCAGATAGGTCATGTTGTACCGTTCATTCATTCCGCGGATAATGATAAACTTATCGTCTTTTATGGTCACGCCCGAGATTTTTTTAACCACTTCGGCGGCATTCCGGTCTGCACTCATTGAAATCTGCTGAGAAGAAATGCCGCTGACCACCGACTGCGACATTTTAATTTCCTGAAGCACCTGTTTGTCTGTTGTGTGGGCTACCGGGGCCCGGCTTCGCCGTAAAGAACTCACCACTACCTCATCGAGTGCATTACTGCCCTGAAGTTTCAGATTGTAATTTTCCTCTTTCCCGGACTGCACCGTAACCGGCATTTTCTCTGTTTTATAACTGACAAAAGAGGCCTGCAGGGTATATTTTCCTGAAGGCACATCCTTAAAATGATAATAACCATTCGGATCAGTCTGTGCTCCTTTTTTCAGTTCAAGGATGTAAACAGAGGCGCCGGGCAGGGGTTGTGAAGTTTCAAACTCTACAATACGGCCTTTAAGCCCTCCTTTTCCCTGACCGGCGGGTACGTTTGGGGAGGGCTCTTTGCTTTGTTCAAAAGTGATGTAACCTCCCTCTGCTTCATAGTTCAGGCCTGTAGCTTTTTTGATCAGCTCAAGCGCCGTTTTTATACTGATAGTGGATTCCCCCGTTTTTATAACCTGGCCAAGTTTAGGCTGCAGGGATTCCGAATAATTAAAACGGAAGCTGGTTTGTGTTTTAATGGCTTCTACAATTTTAAGGCCTGTCAGCGTTCCTTTGGGAAGGGTGATTTTTTGGTCCTGCGTTTGTCCCGTGGCTGTAAAAGAATTAAGAATGGTGCATAAAAAACATATCAGATATGTTATATTTTGTTTCATATTTGCATTATAAATAGATTAAGGGCCTATACCCATTTGTTTATTTTACCGACTGGTGCAATCAGTCATTTACAGGCCGTCCCGCGTCAACAGGACGGCCTTTATAATTTAGTTTCCGTTCATACTCCTTTCTTTTAAACTGATGTTTTTGCCTTTGATTTGATAGCTAAAACCTGCGGACCTGGAAAGCAGGGACAATACCCTGTCCAGTGGCTGGTTTTTAAAACTGAAGACCACCTTGCGCTCCAGTAAAGCAGGATTGTCTGTATGAATGTTAACCCCGTACCATTTTTCCAGGTCATTAACGATCTCCTTCAATGCTGCACGATCATAATCCAGTTCACCCCTGGTCCAGTTGATTGTTCCTGCGGCAAGTACACTGGCCACTTTATATTTTCCGCTTTCCTGATGGTATTGCAGCTGCTGATCGGGATGCAACCTCAGCATTTCCTGATCCTTATGACTGATGCTAATGCTTCCGGTATGAAGGGTAATTGTGTTTTGTGTTTTTGTTGTATTTATTTCGAAACTCGTTCCCAGCACTTTGGTGGTCAGGGTCCCGGCCTGGACATAGAATGGTTTTTTTCTATTGTGGGCGATGCTGAAAAATGCCCTGCCACTTAACCTGATCCTGCGGTCACTTCCATTGAAATCAGCGGGTACATCAATAGCTGAGCCCGGAAACAAGGTGACCTTACTGCTGTCCTTTAAAAGAAAAGTTTTGACCTGACCGGCTGGTCCGTATATTTTTTCCCAGCCTACAGATGACTGCGCTGTTTTATTCCAATACCCTTTAAACCAAAGCCCCATTGTAGCACACAGCAGCAAAATAGCTGCGGCTGCAGCATAAGAAAACCATTGACGGCGGGGTTTTATGCGGATGGATGTTTTTTCCTTTGTATTGCTGTTCAGGGTGCTCCAGATGTGGTCCCGTTGATGTTGACTGCGGGAGGGATCAAATTCTTCCCCTTGTAAATAAAAAGCTTCCCGGATACAATTTTCAATGTAGTCTTTGTCTCTGTCCAATGCCAGATAGGCACTGATCACCTGTTCTTCCTCCCTTGTACATTTACCCAGAAAAAATCTGATCATGGTTTCTTCGCCTGGTCTTTCCATTTGGATTTGTCTTAACAGACAGACGGTATTGCTGCCTCTCTATATGGATAGACGTAAGTTTCCTGCGGGAACAACTATGCCTTTTTGAAACTTAATATAAGCGGTAGTTTTACTTCACGATATCTTAACATTGGACGTAAAAACGAGCTGTAAAAATACAGGTGGAAGAAATTTCAGGGAAGGCAACAAGCTGTGGCCACAATCAGTATTGGAAGCACCTCCGAATAGGCGCCCAAATCGTTACGGATAATTTTCATGGCAGCCGTAATCTGGTTATTGACTGTACTGACAGAGATCTTTTTTGCTTCGGCAATTTGTTTTTGGCTTAAGCCCTGTTCACGGCTCATTAAAAACACCTCACGTTGTTTTGCGGGCAGTTTATGAAGTGCCCTGAGGTAAATCTCTTCCAATTCTTTAAAACCCAGCTCCGGGTGCACAGTAATCCCCAGATACTCCACTGGAAGGGTTTCTATATCCTGGGTTTGGAGAATGTTCTTCCGTTTAAAATCAGCAATCTGATTTCTGATGGAGCCAAACAGGTATTTTTCAAAATCGGCTACTTTTCCAAGTTCTTTTCTGCGCTGCCAGATGTTCAGAAAAACATTCATGACCATTTCTTCGCTGTCTTCCCTGCTGCGGGTGGATTTGTAACAGGTCTGGTAAAGTTTATAGTAAAAAGAATCGACAATGTTCCGGTAAGCGGCATCCTCTCCACTAAGCCATTTTATAATATACTGTTGTACAGTATCGGTTGCCATTGTTACTACCTGATTGATGCTACGGCAACAAAGGTATCAATGCTGTGTTAAGTTAGTATTAAGATAAAGCAGGTGGCTTGTTCCATTAATCCATCACACTATCCAACCCCCTTTTAAATCCTTTAAAACTGCCTACTTTTTTAATAGCCAGCAAGCCTCCTTTTACATAGGGTTCTGCTCCCGTACCTGAATCGTGCCTGATGGTCAGTCTTTCATCCTGTAAGCCAAAAACAGATTCTACCGAGATGGTATAGCTGGGAAGCCTTAAGGCATGGACCCGTACATGATTGATTTTGGCGCCCCTGCTTTCCACAGGGCCGACCAAATGGTCCCCGCTTACAAAGTCATTTGGTATCCTCACCTCTGAAAGTCTTTTTACCAGTTCCCTGGTGGTCCCGCTGGGACTGTCTATTTTATGACTGTCGGCGTAATCAATTACTTCAAAATCGGAAATGTATTTTGCTGCCATTTCCGAAAATTTCATCAGCAAAACTGCTGTAATGGCAAAATTGCCAACGGCAAGTACAGAAACCTTATGCTTGGTGGCCAGTGTTTCTATTTCCTGGTAATCTTCGTCTGTTAAACCCGATGTGCCCACTATAACGTTTACTCCCTTGCCGATAGCGGTTATGATATTTTTCTTTGCGACCTCGGGTTTTGTAAATTCAAAAAAAACATCACAGGATACGGTAGATAATGCCGTTTCTGCATCACCAAAAACAGGAACATTTTCCGATTGAAGTTCCAGCAGTTGTGAAAGGTTCCGACCTTGCATTTTTCTGGATATCCCACCGGTCAGTTCCAGCCCTGGATCGGCATCTATGCCTTTGCATAAAGCAGAACCCGCCCAACCTGTTGCCCCGGCAACCAATACTTTTATTTTCATATTTTCTTATTTGATTATCCCCCAAAAATCTGAGGTCATGTTACAAAAACAATTTATAGGACTTACAGTTTTACCAGAGTTGTAACATTCATTGGGACCATTATTGTTTTTTTTCAGCGTCCGAAATATATTTTAAGGCTTGTTCCAACTGTACATCACTATAGGCCATGATTTGTTCAATTGTTGGCTCAAAAGCAATATCGGGTTTAATTCCAATACGTTGTGTTTCCTTCCCGTTTGGATAAAATATTCCGTTACCGGTAAATTGAAACTGGTAGTTTCCCGGCAAATTAAGCTTTTTTAAATCCCCGTCTGCGCCTGCGGTCTGACTTCCAATAATGACTGCTTTTGAGCTGAGGGCCCTTAACATCATGGTAAACCATTCTCCCATACTCTGCGTATGCTCATTGGTTAAAATAATAATTTTGCCATTGTATAAAGCCGAGTGTATCTGAATGTCCTTGGACAAGTATGCTTCCAGTTCATTCTTTAAAAGAAAGGCCCCGGGATCTTTCTGATCGGCCTGGTAATAACGGGCAAATTTAAAGGCTGCTTTTCCCAGCATTTGGGGCAGGTAATAATAAAATAATCCTGGGGACTGGGGATACGCCCTCATGTCAAAGATCAACGCTTTTTTACTGTTCAATAAGGCCGAAAATTTCAGCACACTTTGCGTATCTGCCGGAAGGTCTTGATCAAAAAAATATCCTGCCCTGATGATCCCCACCCCATCCCCAAGATCTTCATAACCTTTCTTTACCTTTTTTTGATTAATCCGGCTTTGAAAAAAACGATTAATGAGTCCCACTTCATCTGTATTTTTCAGGCTGAGCATTTTAACTGAACGCTTGTAATACTTACCTTTTCTTAAAATTTTTAATTGTAATGCGGGATTTTTAATAGCGGTAAATGCATAGGCCATTCCAGTATTCTGGGTAGATAAAATTCTGTTTTTAACCGCAATATTGGATGCTGGCAATAACGCGGCCCTGTCTTTAAGCCAACAGGCCACGTCTATTCCGTTAATTTTCACAATGAGGTCTCCTTTTTGCAGGGAAGCGCCATGCTCAAGGCTATCACTTAAAAAGTCTTCCACCAGGATATTTTGCCTATAAATGCTGTATTTGAACGGGGGATAATAATCAAGTTTAAAAACCTTCACCTTTTCCTTTATCTGGTCCATAAATCCTTCTGCATGTGTATCGTCGGTGGCCGCTTCGAGCAACAATACTGCTTTCTCGTAATCGGCCCTGCTTTTGACATGTTCAAAAACAGGAATCATTCTGCTCAGTACCACTTTCCAGTTTTCATCTGTCTTGTATTTATAAGGGAACAGGTATTCAACAGCATTCCATGCTTTGGCCAGGGCCAGCAGGTTCATGGCCTGGTTGTCGAAATTATAGTCTGCATAGCTTGGTTCATTGGGAAGGAGGGAGTCGTACCATAATGTAGGAATGTAATGGTGTATTCCATTTAAATTACCCACTGAAGATAATGCTACTAATTTCTGTCGGAGTTCTTTCTCATAGAACCGATCCCGGGTCCAGTCGTAGTCGATATTTTTAATCAGGTGTCCGGAGCCTGGTTGACGACGGAAATTTTTAATGCCCTTTAAGGCTCCTGAATCTGCCTGACCAACCATTTTCAGCAGCAATGTATTTAAGTTTTTTCGGTCTGCTTTTTTTATGCGGTCAATGTATTTTAAAAACACTTTATCTGCATCAAATTTTCCCGATGCACTTTGCAGGGAGCGGTATTTTACCATTCCCCAAACCTGGATAAAACACTGTATATTTTTGTTTTGATCAGTGTCTTTTGCATGCACTACCGGAATGAAACCGTATAAAAAGAAGAGGAAAAGGCCGAGTTGTTTTTTCATGTTTTTTGCTTTAGTCTTCCAAAGGTCTCAAACAGTCTTTCATCAAAAAAAAGCGATTGACCAAGCCACCGGTTTTATTGATAAGAACAGATTTTGGTAAAAAATAATCTTATCTATAAAATTGACCATCTTGTCAATAGAATTGACCACATCATTGATCTCTTTTCGGTTCTGAAAAATTTTAACTTACTTTTAGAAGATGAGGAAAAAGGCCATAATTTATTTGCATATAGGTTACTGGACACTGGTCTACATACAAGTATTGCTGGTTGGTGTAGGCACTGGTGTGTTAGGGACCTATTTTGACTGGAAGCTATTTACGGGCATTGTGATGCCTGTTAAATTTTTGCAAATGGCCTGTTCCATTCTTTTCTTTTACATGAATTACTTGTTGCTGATACCCTTTTTTTTGAAGAAGGGTAATATTTTTAAATATCTTTCTGCACTCATTGCTGTCATTTTAATCCTTACTCCTTTATACTATGTAACTGAGCAACATGTATATCCCCTTTTGGGCTGGAAAAGTTATGAACTGGATCTGGACTTTTCATCAGCATTAATGGTCACCATTAGTTCTTGTTTTATCCATATATTTTTAGGTTTATTACTGAGTTACCTTATGGACTGGAGAACCATACGCACAGAAAAGGAACTGGCAGAAAAAGAGCAGTTGAAAACAGAACTGGCCTTTTTGAAATCACAGATTAATCCGCATTTTTTGTTCAACACCATTAATGACATTTATGCTCTTTCGCAACAACAATCGGAACAAGCACCAGGTGCATTGCTTAAATTATCTGAACTGCTTCGTTATATGCTCCGTGAAAGTGATGGGACTTATGTTCCTTTGGCAAAGGAAATTGCTTATCTTGAAAATGTAATCGAGCTTCAGAAAATCGGACAGAAAGGTTTTTCCTATGTAAATTTCAGGGTCGATGGTGAACCGGCCGGGCAGATGATTGCTCCCCTGATTTTGATTAATTTTCTCGAGAATGCTTTTAAACATGGTGTTTTTACCCAGGAGCAAGAGCCCATTGAAATTTTGGTCCACATAGATAAAAATGCTATGTATTTTCATATCGAGAACAAGATAAACACTTTTAAAAAAGACAAGACAGGTGGAATTGGGCTCGCAAATGTAAAAAGGCGTCTGGCACTTATTTATCCGAAAAAACATGAACTTCTTATTGAAGAAAAAAAAGCAACCTTTATCGTTGACCTAAAAATTAACCTGACATGATCCGATGCCTAATTATAGATGATAAACCTCTGGCAATTGATGTATTGAAAAACTACATCAGCAAGGTTCCTTTTTTGGCGCTGACCTTCAGCACCACCAACCCGCTGGAGGCACTGAATAAAGTGATTGAAGGCGGTATAGATTTGGTGTTTCTGGACATCCAGATGCCAGAACTCAGTGGTTTGCAGTTTATGAAAATCGTAAAAGGAAAGTGCAGGGTAATTTTAACAACTGCCTATTCGGAATATGCTTTTGAAGGCTTTGAAAACGACGCGGTTGATTATCTGTTGAAACCGGTTTCTTTTGAACGTTTTTTTAAAGCGGCCGAAAAGGCCTTGTTCCTTTTAAAAGGACAATCAGATCAAGAGAAAGCGGAGCCCAGGCCTGCATCAATGCAAAAAGAAATCAACCACATTTTTGTTAAAACAGAATATAAACTGGTCAGAATAAACCTTGCAGATGTACTGTATGTGGAGGCAATGCAAAATTATGTGGTCATCTACACAGGAACAGAGAAAATAACCAGCTTACAGACCATGAAAAAAACAGAAGAGCAATTGCCCCCTGCTCAGTTTTTAAGAATCCATAAGTCTTTTATTATAGCTATAAATAAGATCAATAGTATTGAACGCAACCGCATCCATATTGGATCAAAAATTATTACACTTGGAGAGGTTTACCGGGAAGCGTTTTATAATGCCATAGAGAATAATTAACCGGCAAAACTTCAACCCTGGTTTTCTGTAAACATCTATAATTTTGCCGTTAACCTAACTTGGAAACTGAAGCCAGCAACACCAGGACCGTATTAAAACAGGCATGAAAAAGTATGGAATATTTTATCCCGTACTTTACACGGATATAGCCCAGACAAAGACCGGTAAATGTTTGTGACAGGATAAAAATGATAAAAAAGGGGTTCTTTAAATTCATGCCCTTCCAGTTGCTCAGGTGCGCCATTCCAAACAGAACCGCTGTACAATAGAAATGGATGCCATAAAATTTACGCCAAAAACTATAAATGGTTTTACGGCTCATTTTTTCGGTCTTAACATGAACAAAAATAGCCAGGATCAAAAAGAGTATGTAAACAACAAATTTTATATTTTCACTGTCAATAAACGAGGCTCCGATTACCCCGGGCAACAGGATCATAAAGTAAACCGCAAGTTTCCATTTCCTCAGCTGATAGCGGAACAGGTATTCTTCCAGCAATGGAGCAATGATGCCAGCGAGTATTAACGCAAAAAAAACACCCTTTTCAAAGAGGTCAAAATGAAACTCATAGTCTTCAATCAGTTTGTATTTCACCAGTACACTTTTTATGGAAGTAACCAGGGCACCAAAAATAAAACTGGCCAGGGACAGGTACAGAAAGTCTTTAAGAATTGTATTTTTTGGTTTTTGGAGATGAAGCAGATCTGGCCGCTTTAAAAATTGCCAGAAGGCAGAAAAGGTTTCCATCATGGAGCGCGGGATTTAAATCTTTACAAGCCAATTGGCAGTTTCATTTTTACATTTACCGGCTCTCCGCTCTGAATACCAGCTTTCCAGTTGGGCATGCTTTTGATTACCCTTACCGCTTCCTGGTCCAATAAAGGATGCAGGCCTTGAAGAACAATCACATCTACAACCCTGCCTTTCTTGTTTACTGTAAACTGGACAACGACCTTTCCATGGGGCCTGTCTTTTTCCAGTTCAGAGGGATAATTAAAATGGTCCCCAACGTATTTATAAACAGCGGGCATTCCTCCTTCAAACATGGGCATCACTTCTATGCTGACTTTTTCAGTAACGCTCTTCCCATTTTCAATGTGGTCGGCAGTCACGACTTCGTATTGATCGGTGATTTTCCCATTCGTGTCCCAATGTGTCTCCTTTTGCGCAACATTATCGCGGTATAAAATTTCTGATCTTTTTTTACCATCCTTGTACCACCATTTAAACAAGCCTTCCCTAACCTGGGGATCTAAAGATGTATAATTTCCGGACATTTGGGTTTCGCCTGTATTAAAAAAATCAGTAACCAGATAGGCTCTGCTTGTTTTCTGAATAGTTCTGTGATATGTGCTTCCTTCTTTTGAAGATGGTTCCCATTTGGAGTTGAACCAAAGGGTATCTATTGTTTGGGCATTGCCATAAAAAGCCATCAGGCAAAACAACACTAAAAATCGGGCAGAAAGTTTTGAAAGCATATTTGAAATTGTTGACCAAAGATAAAAGATAGAAGTGCTACAAACTTATTCTTTTCGCAAAATAGATAATTTTAAAATTAACTTTTTAAAAGGTCTTTTTTCCAGACCCTGATCTCTTTTTTGCTCTCAATGTATAAGATTTCGCCAAACTTCAGGGCATTTAAAACTTTCCGCCTTTCTTTTTCAGGGACCAGTTTTCCATCTACATAAAGCAGTAGATTCTCCCGCCGGGCAGATCGTCTGGCTTGTTGCAGGTTTTTCCATTTTATCACATCCTTTTGGGGGTAAACATAGGTAATAACCAATAGGTCTTTCGTTAAATGGGATAGACCAACTTTATCATATTTAACAAAATCAACCGACAATACTTTATCTACATCGATCCCGGAAAATACACTATCAATTTTTAAAGAATCACCCTGATCATAAGGTATTCCATTTAAAACATACAGCAATTCTCTTTTATTTTTATGACCGACCGTATCCGCTTCTCTTTGAAAATGCTTTTCCAGTACTACTCTATTTAATTTTTGTGCAAAAGCAGCATGAAATAAAAACAGACAAAAAAGCAAGGAGACAAAGTACTTCATTACAGTTTGTTTAGGTTCCAAAAAAACAGAATTTTTCACTCCCCCGCAGCATACCATTCATACATCCAGCCGGGTTCCTGATTAAACTTCGTCCAGTCCTTCAACAGCCGTTCTTTCAAAGGCCCCCAGCCCTTGCTTTCTGATTCCAGGCGGTACACGAGTCTGAGCATGTTGAAACACATGGTCGCCTGGCCAGCAATGACCAGGTTCTCCAATGCATGCGCTTCCACCTGGTACTGATCAAACCACAAAGTGGTATCCATAGCGGTAGCCCTGTCCACGATACTTCTAAGCCTGTCCGCGGGCTCAAAAACATCTTTCAGCAAACGGGCATCTACAGCGGATACTTTTGCCGAATGGTAATCCCAGGGTTCTCTTTTAATTTCAGTAACCAGCACCTCCTTGTTTTTTGAAGACAACAGGTAAATGGCTGTCATGGCAATGTTTTGTCCCCATGAACGGGGCTCCGGGCTTCCGGTTGGGCCCGTTATACCATTATCATATATATCGCTGCTATAACTCTTTTTGAAATAAAGCAGTTCATAACTCATTCTTCTGATCTTTTTCAGGTAAATGGAATCTGCCAGTAAAAGAACCGACTGAAGACGGGCCAGCAGCATGGACCGCAATTGACTAAAGGGCAGCTGCAATAAATCCGGATAATGCTTTTTAAAAATCAGCATCCAGGTATTTTCCTTTTCTGCTGGTTTTGCCTGAAGAAACTGGTTCAGCTTTTTAATTTTTGGTCCTACAAGAAAAGAAAAAAGAAGCTGCAGCAACAGCAGCATTGTACTGATGCCAAGCAGCAGATAACTGACCCTGGTCCAGGAAGTACAGATCAGGAGCAAAGCGGTCAGGAGCACCATCAGTCCAAGAACAATTCTGTAGGCCAGATATCCTTTCTTAAAACGGCGGATATACCCCGACACAGATGTTCCTTTCTCCGTGCTTTCGGGTTCAGGGTATTTAAAAGGCTGGTCCAGGTAATTACTCGAAACATCACAAGTCAGGTACAGATCATAGTCATATTTTTTCCGTTCCCGTTCGTCGGCCTGCAAAAAAGCATAAATGCCCTGGTTATCGTCTATTCCCCCATCCATAAAACTGGCCATATCCAACCTGGGCTCAAAACCCAGTTTTTCCCTGGTGTTGTACCTGTTGTTTCCTTTTAAAACAGCAGCGAGTTCTTCCCAGCTCAATACTTTTTCTCCGTTGTTCCAGCTAAAATCCCTTGGGTAAACCAAAGGCTCCAATCCGGCAGGGAAACAGGAAGAACAGGCCAGAATATCTCCCAGTTTAATTTGTTTCACCAGGGGCAAAGCATCCCGGTCGGCAGACAAATACAGGTATTTGTTACCGATTACCCCGCGGGTACCGAAACGGAAGTTCAAGCCATTGTTAAATTCGGTTGTGTTTACACAAATTTCATCGATCACAAATTTTGCGTTCCTTTTCGACTTAAACAAATCGCCATAACTGGCTTGTTCAAATAGCAACTGGTCATATACCAGTGCAAATGCATTGATCAGGTTTCTGTTTTTATCGGGCCTTTGTATCCAGGCCTGCTCATCTTTTAAAACATCAAATACTTTGTCCAGCAAACCGGTTCCTTTTAAATGCTGTAACAGCTGCCCATAAACCTCAGGAAAAGACTTGCCCTGTCGCAGCATATAGCACAACAGCATAGCGGTAATTGACCCACCGGAAGCAGAGGAAATGAACTTTATTTTTTCCAGCAGGTTTCCTTCCTGGTAAGGTGTCTTGTATAAATAACTCGCGCAGCCCAAACAATAAGCCGCAGCCCGAAAACCTCCGCCCGAAAAACTCAGTGCGACATGCTCAATTCCGTTTTTTAACTTTGTTTTTTCCAAGCTGTTTTCTGAACGGCAAATACCGCTTCGGTTATTGTAAATTTAACAAATACAATCAAATTTACTTTTTAGATTTTGCATAAATCTAATTTTAACAGTAACTTAAAGACAAATCAACACCTTTGCCCCATGTTAAAAAACCGGATCGATCCCTGGGGAAACCTGATCAAAACAACCGCCCGTGGCGCATGGATGGGAAACCGCGGTATCTTGCATGATGAGCATCAAAATATCCGCCGTTTATTTAAATTAAAAGCATGGCTCATTTGCCTGCTGGAATTCAAAAACAGGCAAAGAAAAGTGATGAATCCCGGAAATTATACCGAGCTTTTTTTCCTTGATGAAGCAACGGCCTTTTCTGCCGGTCACAGGCCTTGTTTTGAATGCCGCCGGGAGGACTTTAAACGATTTAAATCCAGCTGGATCAAGGGCAATCCCGAATACGGGTTCGGGGAAAAAGTCTCGATTCAGGAAATTGACAACATTCTTCATCAGGAAAGAATGGGCCCTCACGGTGAAAAAATCACCTATGAAGAATTGCTTAAAGAACTTCCTGATGGCTGCTTTATGCTTTATAAATCCAGGCCTTATGTCCGCCAGGGTAAGCACCTGTTTTCCTGGTCGCCTTTTGGATATGGCAGCGCAGAAACATTTTCAGAAAATGAAAAAGTGCAGGTACTTACCCCAAAATCTGTAGTTAATGCTTTCAGATCGGGTTATGTGCCCCAGATTAATCCCCATTAGAGGAAATGCCCTAACGGCTCATTTTTTTTCCTCCCAGTGATCACAAAATACACAACAGCAATGGAGATGACCAGCAGGTAAGGCATCAAAACATTAAGATCATTGTACATTGACTCATTGCCGCTGAGTAAAATTAATCCCTTATGATGCTGGTCCTGCATTGCCACTCTGGGAAGAAGTTCCTGGGCATAGTTCCAGCCCAGGTGCAGTCCTATCGGTAAAAATAATTTTTCACTTTTAAGATAGGCCAACCCAAACAGTACTGACCCCAGTCCTGTACTGATCATTACTTTAAGCATATCCCATAGGGTCATAGAGGCATGAAGGTGCATAAGCCCAAAAGGAATGGCAATGATCAGTTGTGCCAGCCATGGGGCATATTGTTTCAACAGGCTTTGGAAAGGATACCCCCTAAACACAAATTCCTGTATAAATGCAGAAAATAAACAACCTAAAAAGGTCATCAGCAGGTGCATCGGGTCCAGGTGAGGGTTAATTTCCCAGTTGTCTTTTGTTAAATACAAAGTTATGACAAGCGTTATAAAAAGCAGAAATATTCCAGCCGCCAAGCCCTGGAATAAATTAGCCCAGTCTTTTTTAGACAAAGGCACAAAGCCTAAAGACGATAAGGTGTTTCCCTCAGCATGTAAAAAGGCCCAGCTGCTGACCAGGGAAACCAGGAAGAAAAAGATAAAACTATTAAGGGCAGGAACCAGACCCGCTGTGACATAAGCCAGAGAGAGGATCAGAAAATAGAGCCCTACTTTAATCCATGTTGGCCAGGTTGTTTTTTGTGTTTTCATATGTTTAGCTTTTTTTATCCAAATAGCACGATAAAAAGCATTGCGATCAATTTAAACTGCTGAACCCCTGCCAATTTCCGTTAAAACAACAGAAATTCACCACAAACACCATGCTTAGGCTCCGAAAAAAACTTCGTCCGGTAAATCTGTATATTGAACGGAAATTTACATCTACTCATCGTCTAAATTTGTAATCTCTTTGCAGCAAACAGAACTTTAGCTTATGCAAATCACACAACTGATCGAAAAGATTTATACCAAACCCTCTTTAAGAGTTGGTTTCCACCTGATTTTCTGGCTCCTGCTGTTTGGTGTCAAGCTTTACCTCACCGCTGTTTCTTTTAATGTATACCGTTCCTTTCCAACGCTGTCTTATGTTTATATCAATCTTTTCAGCACCCTGCTCCTGGCTGCTTTTTATTACCTGTTTGTATACGTACTAATTCCCGTTTTTTTTAACAAAAAAAAATATTTTCAAGGCATACTAGTTTCCCTAGGGCTCATTCTGCTTTATACTTTAACAGACACATTTACAGAAATGCAACTGATAAAAACCTGTAAAGCCTGTACCCTGATTTTGCAAAAAGACCACCCGGACTATGCCTCTTATTTAAACAGAGGTTTTATCAATGTTGTACTGACCAGGATATTAGGCCTGGGCACGCCTATGCTTTTGTTATTTGCACTCTGTATTCCTTTTAGTATAAAAATGACACTGCAGTCTTTTAGAAACAACCTTAAAACACTACAGTTGAGCCGGGACAATATGGAGCTGGAGCTTAATTTTCTGAAAGCGCAACTTAACCCGCATTTTCTGTTCAACTCCATGAACAATATTTACGGATTGATCCTTACCGGAAATAAAGAAAAATCTGCCGCGCTTGTGGCCCGTCTGTCGGAACTGCTCCGCTATACCCTTTATGATTCCAATCAGGTAACCATGCCGCTGGAAAAAGAGGTTCAGCTGATCCGTGACTATATTGAACTGGAAAAAGTCCGCTTAAACGACAGCCGGGTTATTTTTTCTTACCAGACAGACAGTCCGGATTATGATCTGGCCCCTATGTTGCTACTGCCCCTGATTGAAAATGCCTTTAAGTACAGCAAGGACAATACAGATTCTTTTATTGATATTTTTCTGGATATTATAAATGGTAAATTGCGTTTTACCATAGACAACAGCATGGATACGGAAAGGCTTCCCGGAATTTCAGGTGGTATTGGCCTGGTAAATTTCAAAAAAAGAATGGACCTTTATTATCCGGGAAAGTACTGGTATGAAGCAGGGCCCTCGGGTACAACTTATTCTGTAAATTTAACCATTGAGCTATAATGAGGTTAAACTGTATGATTGTTGACGATGAGCCTATTGCAAGGGACATCCTCAAAAGCTATATAGAACAATGTCCGGAACTCGTTCTGGTGAAAAGCTGCAGGAGTGCCTCCGAGGCTTATGAAGGCTTGCATGAATTTACTACAGACCTGATTTTTCTGGATATACAAATGCCGGTCATTACCGGAACTGAATTTTTAAGGTCTTTGCGCAAACCACCACTGGTGATTTTTACAACGGCTTATTCTAATTTTGCAGTAGAGGGTTTTGAGCTGAACTCCGTTGATTACCTGCTCAAACCAATTACATTTGAACGTTTTTATCAGTCCGTTCAAAAAGCGACGGAAAGAAAACATTTTTCTGAGCGCCCTGAAATAAAAGAGCAAAAAGTTCCGGATTATACATTTATCAGACAAGACAACAGGTTGCTTCGCATCAACCACAAGGATATTGAATACATACAGGCGGAAGGCGATTTTTCTTCTGTTTACCTTGGAGAAAAAAGGCTCTTTGCCAGCCTGCAGCTTAAAAGCTTTGAAGAACTGCTTCCTGCTGAAAAGTTTCTGCGCGTTCACCGTTCCTATATGGTTAACCTGGATAAAATCAGGGCCATTAAAGGAAATGTCCTTGAACTGCAGCAGGCCGAAATTCCAGTGGGCGCCAGCTATCGTCTGGCTTTAATGGATCATTTGAGGATATAAAACCTGCGCCTGTACCACTACTCTATACCTTTGGTTTTCATGGGTATAACATACACCGATTTACGTGCAGTAATAAATAAAATATTTTTGTCCCTTCCGGCAAAGCAAACATTACTTGGTGCAGAAGGCACTTTAATAAGGTCAATCATTTTTCCCTCCGGGCTACAGATCAGCACACCTGTTTTGGTCGTCAGGTAAATATTTCCTTTTTCATCCAGCGTCATACCATCTGAACCTTGTTCTATAATTAACTGTCTATGATCCAATTGGCCATTTTTACCGATCGTATATTTATAGGTTTTGCCGGCCCCGATATCTGCGATGTATAAATACTTTCCATCAGGGGTACCAACGATTCCATTGGGCCGGATCAAACCGGTCAAGGCCAGCTGTGCTGTCTTTTTTCCTTTGGGCAGATAATAGACATTATTTTCAAGCTCGGCAGATGTTCTTGTCCAGTAATCACGCTGATAATAAGGATCGGTAAAATAGATATCTCCATTTAAATTGACCCAAAGGTCATTCGGTCCGTTAAATTGTTTTCCCTCAAATCCGGCAAGTAAGGTCTTTACTGTAGCTTTCGCATTCACGGCCCACAATTCTCCATGTTCATCTGAACAGGTCAACAGATTACCTTTATGGTCAAAATAGGTTCCGTTAGCCCGTCCGGAAGGATGCAAAAAGAGAGAAAGTTTTCCATTCAGGTCATATTTCCAGATCTGGTCATTGGGCTGGTCCGTAAAAAACACATTTCCCGCCCGGTCTGGGGAACAGCCCTCGGTAAAACTAAAAGCCGAGGAGACCAGTTTCAGGTCTTCCTGAACAAATAATCCACTTGCATCGGCTTGCGGCGACTGGGCACAGAGCTTACAGGAAACAAACGAAAGCAAAAAGCACAGGGTTTTAAATCTCATCCGTAAAAATAAATTTTAGTTGCTTAAATCGGCATACACCAGTTTCAATAAGCAAAGGTCTCTATCTTTTAACGAATATAGAAAAAAAGAAAGGTCTGTAAGCGGCCTAATTGTTTTGTAAGAGTTTCAGGCGCTCTGCGGCATTTTTGTTTTGTGCATTCAGTTCCAGTGACCGCTTAAAATTTTCAATCGCCAGCTCTTTTTGCCCGTTGGCCTGATACGCTTCTCCCAAACTGTCATACGTGTTGTAACTTGCCGGGAACAGACTGGTGTTCCATTTGAAAATGTCAATTGCCTGTTTGATCTGCCCATTGTTCAACAAAGTATATCCCCAGCCGTTAATCTCATTTTCAGAAAGGATTAAGCGCGGGTTCTTTTTTCGGCCTGAAGCCACAATTTCCCTGGCATGAGAAAAGCCTTTTCGTAAAAGCGCCTTCCTGATCGTTTGAAGTTCTGCAGAAAGGCCAAACCCGTTAGCCGCATGCATTTCCGGAAAATAATAACCGGCAATTTCATCGATAAAGCTTTCGGGACTACAGCCCTGCTTATTGGTGAGCACCAGGATAGAAAGGTTATCTTTAGGATACATAAATATGGCGGCCCTCCCTCCTCCTATCGGTGCGATGGCTGGATGTTCGGCCCTGATGACTACAGGCCACCCGAGTGCATATCCGTTAATAAACGGATCAAATCCGCCGGGCTGGCCGTTACTTAAAACCGAAGGCCGCCACAACAAACTCAGGTTTTCTTTTGAAATCAGTTCACCCTGCTGAAGCGCGATAAGCCATTTGGCGAGTTCCCCAGCGGAAGAGACCATACCGGTTGCAGTGCGGTACCATTCCGGAATTTTCAGATAACCTACCCCTAGAGTGTTTGTTCTGATCCACTTGCCCTCCACCAATTTCATATTTGTATAAATCCCGGCATAATGTGCAATAAGATCAAAGGAATCTCCAAATGTAGTCTGGATTATTCCCACCTTGTCCAGCTGTTTTTTCTGAACAAATTCCTGAAATGAAAGTCCGGATAATTTTTGAATGATCAGCCCAAGCAAAATGTAATTCATCTGATTGTATTCAAATGCTGTTCCTGGTTTAAAATGAATGGGTAAAGACGCGGTGAGTTTCATGGCAGCAGCCAAACTTCCGTTTCCACCCATATTGTCCAGATCATCGGGAACGTCGGGCAGGCCCGAATTATGACTCATCAACTGCCCAATTGTAACCCCTTGCCACAAAACGGGTAAGCTATCGAGGTATTTTGAAAGGGGTGCATCTATAGCCAGTTTTCCCTGCTCTACCAGTTGTACAGCCGCAACCCCAATAAAAGCCTTGGTTATAGAGTTAATGTTAAAAACGGTCTGGTCTGTTACAGGAACATCATGTTCGACATTCGCAAGACCATAATTGGCGGATTTGATGACTTTACCATCCCTAATAATGGCCAGCTGCATTCCCGGAATATGACGCTTTTGCATTTGTGCCTTCAGGAACACATCAATACTGTCGGCTTTAACTTCAGCTTTGATTTGTGCCCGCAGACCTGGGCAAAGGTGCAGTATAGCAAAAATAAGAATCAGTATTTTTCTCATAATTAAATGTCTTCGGGGCTTAAAACCAGAACAATGCCATAAATTTCCAGGGCATCCACAAGCTATACCAGTGGTCTCTGAAGCGCTTTTTCCGACAGCAATTGTCCGTTTTTGAACAATTAATGTCCGGTCATTTTCTTTTCCATTTTAAACCTGAAATTAATAAATCTGGTTTGGTTACAGAATTTATTAAAAAAAAGTATAATTTGGTTCTACACACAAATCAATTCTATGAATTTTAAAAAAACAGTTTTACTCGGCTTCATGCTGAGTTGTGCCCTGCCAGGCAGGAGCCAAAAAATCACACATGCCTTATTTAAAATTTCAGGCGCGTCCACAGAAATCCGGTTGATCGAGCTCGAACTGGATAACAAGATGGTGATCGGCATCCGTGACGGACGGATTGCTTACGCAGAAACCTTATCAGGAAATGGTCTGGATTACCAGGCCGGTCAGAACTGGAATCAAACCAATAATGATTATGGGATAAAAATGGCAGGTCCCTTTCCTGTAGAATATTACACCAATTTTGACATTCACGACCCGGTCGGAAAAATAAAATCTATAGGAAATATAAAGTTCAGTTATAACAATAAATTTGATATTCATGAACAATTCGGTAGCCTGAAATCTATAGGAGATATTCGCCTGACCTATTACAATGCCTTTGATATTCACGACCCTAAAGGAAAGCTAAAATCCGTAGGTAGCGTAAAAATCACCTACTTTAATAAATTTGATGTCGGTGAAGATTTTGGCCGGATCAAATCCATTACCGGCAATTCCAGCAGCTTATCGGTATCATTTACCGACCGCAGGTTTATGCAGCAGGATTAATAAAACCAAGGGGCTGGTCAGACAGGGCCGGCTTCCTTGTTTCTTATTCTGGATATGGCAAACATAATGCCTATAGAAAGCACTATCAAAATCAGATAACTGTAACTCAGATTGCTTTCATCTTTAGCGGGTACAACATTCACCACTCCGTAACTCAGAAAGGAAACAATTACATAGGTAATTCCTCCGGTAAGCCCCCCGGCAATACCTGCATTTTTTGGAAATTTTCCCAAACAATAGGTAAAGTAATTGTTAAAAGTATAACCGGCTCCAACATGAATGATAAAGGCAAAAAAGATCATGGAATAGAGGTTGCTGATGAAATGGACACTCACCATCATGATGCCAACAAACAGAAGTTGCAAAGCCAGGTTAACAACCAGTCTTTTAAAAAACGGACGGTTGATGGTCGCCTTCCCTATAAAACCGCCAACCATCCAGGCAAAACCCAATACCAGTGAACTGTAACCTGCAACAACAGGTGTCAAATGCAAATGATGTTCTATGATAAAGGGCCCTGTCATGTTATAAATCATCACCATACAATAGGCAAGTCCCAGCATAATGATCCCCAGACTGAAACTTGCAGTGGTGATCATATTGGTATAGATGTTTACAATTTTCCGGAAATTAAATTCTGTAAAATGAACAATGGTTTCCCCGCTGTAAATCAGTTCCAGGATGACCAGAACAAAAGCCATTGCGGCCAAAAAATAGAAATTGGATTCCCAGCCAAAAGCACTTTGTAAATATCCTCCGATAAAAGGAGCCACAATAGGTCCGGTAGACCAAATGATAGAAAATAAACTCAGGTAATGCTTCAATTTATCCCCGCTGAAAACATCGACAAAATAGGCCCGTTTGGCGACAATAATTGCCCCCACGGTAAGCCCATGGATAATCCGCATCAGGTAAATTAAATAAATGTTATGGGTGGCCGCGATGACCAAACTGGCCAGGGCAAAAATAACCAGTGAAACCAAACAAACTTTATAACGGCCAAAACTATCCAAAACACTCCCGATAAACAGCTGGGAGATTCCATAACTGATCAGGAACAAACTCAGGGTAAGCTGTACCTGAATACTGCTTACGTTCATTTCTGCGGCCATGGTAGGCAGGGAAGGAATGTAGATGTCGGTCGCAAATCCGGATAAGGGGAGCAGCGTAAAGGCCAGCAATGTGGCAACGCCTTGATTTTTCTCTTTCATAGACGCTGCAAAATTACGGATTATCCAGCTTCCATGTTTATTAAAATCAAATGCATAATTATGCGATTCAAATAACATACATCAATAAAAAGCCTTCAAATTTACTATTATGACGTTTTTGTGATTTTAAAGTTATGTTTAAATTCATAAATGCAGGCTGTAATTTAATCCCGATTTTCTATTTTTGACAGGAAAGAACTTAATGGCCTTTTTTTTGTTCTATAAGCAACAATGGCAGGCCACTACGCGTTAGTCCTGCAGTATTCACTAATATTTTATATAAACACAACAACATGAAAAACCCCAATTTTTTAAATATTAAAAAATCAGCTTTGTTATTTTTTGCGGCCTTGTTTATGGCATTTTCTGTTTCCGCCCAGAGCAGTGAGGAAAAAAAAATAGGTGACGCAACAGTTGTACTTTCTGACTTCGCAAAAATGAAAGAATCCATTCCTGCTGAATTATTAGAAGTCACCCAGGGAATTATTATTGTACCTAAACTGATCAATGCCGGTTTTGTAGTAGGTGGTAAACGGGGCAAAGGCGTTGCCATGGTAAAAAAAGCAGATGGCAGCTGGAGCAATCCGGTTTTTGTAACCATGACCGGTGGCAGCATTGGTTTTCAGATTGGCGTACAGGCTGTAGACCTGGTGCTGGTCTTTAAACACAGCAACAGTCTTACGGACATTAAAAAAAGTAGTTTTACCCTGGGAGGCGACCTTTCGGTAGCTGCAGGTCCGGTTGGTAGAAACTCTACCGCAAGTACCGATTATAAACTGGACGCAGAAGTTTACTCTTATTCCAGAAGTAAAGGTCTTTTTGCAGGGATTTCTTTAAATGGTGCGGCCCTTGCCATTGATGAAAAAGCCAATAAAGAATTGTATGGAAAAACCATGACGGCCAATGAAATTTTTAATGCACCAAATAGTTCTTCGGCTGTGATTAAAGAATTAAAATCGACTTTGTCCGGAATGAAATAAACAAATGATACCGCATAAAAAAGGCCCTTATTGATAAGGGCCTTTTTTATGCGGTATCTATTTAATAATAAGCCAATAAGTTTTAAATCAATCCTATAAAAGGAGTTATTTTCAGGTAAACTTAACTGCTTCCCTATGATCAGAAAAAACATTTCCAAACTCTCTTTTATTGCTTTGCTCCTTTTGGCTTCAGCCGCATGTAGCAAAAAAGTAGACCTCCTTCCTGTTAAAAATGATACAGCTATTAAACCCGAAAGCCTCACCGTGGCTGCAGGGAGCGCAATGCTTGTTGAAAGCCTTACAGGCCCTATAACAGTCAATGAATTAAATGCTTTTAAAAATTATATCCAGACAAAAGTTTCGGCCCCACCGACCAATGACGGGAACATCTGGGTATATGGAAACTCCGGCAAACAACTGGAGGCTTGCGGACTGATGTATGATGCAACAAAAGATATGGCCATTCTTGACCGTATGATCTATCTGGCCGATGCAGCACTTGCAGGGCGCAACGACCTCGCTCCTGCAAATAAAGGTGGGCAGCGAATCCTATGGAGCGGCAATATAGAACCAGTATGGCCTTCTTCAGATGCAAGTGCCAGTCCGCAGGGAGCAGGTGTAGAACAGGGACAGATCTTATCTCACATGGTGTTTTGCTCGTTGTTGATTTTGCAGAATCCTTCTATCTGGAATAATCCTGTAGGTATTGGTGATCCTAATAATTTTGGGGCAACCTATAAAACCCGCGCATTAAAATACATCAATGAAGCCGACTACGTCATGGACACCTGGATCCTTCCACGTTTCATCAGGACTGCCGACCATAACCGGTATTATTTTCCAGGTGCACCTAACCCCTATAAACCCAATGATCCTGCTCCATGGAACCAAGCCTGGATGCTGACCAACGGTTTTGTCCGTCTGGTGCAATGTCATGTGCTTTTAGCAGATGATCCTGCCCGGGTTGCAAAATATGATGCCATTATCCAGCCTAACATTGACTGGTTTTTTGCCAACCTTAAATCCGTTACCTCAAAGTCGGGCAGTCCATGTTTTACCTGGGCTTATGCCTACCCCAGCGGAATGGAAGACACCAATCATTTCGCCTACGATGCAGAAGGGCTTTGGATCGCCTACAACAGCGGACGTTATGGCTTGAGCAAAGCCAAAGTACTACCCTTTGCAAATACCTATTTTGATGTGGTACTGGCTACAGTGACCAATGGCCTTTATGCAGGACGTGTAGATGGGACAACAGGTACCGGCCATGCAGCAGGGGATAATTATGTCCGTGATGAATATATCTATTTAACAGAATTCAGACCTGACAAATTCCTGGATGTAGGTAACATTGAAATCAGTAAAAATAAAATAGCTTCTTCGCCGCAGATTACAGCCAGGCTGCTTTGGGAAAAAAGCAGAAGAAATTAATTTTAAACAAAAAGGAGGCGTACACACCTCCTTTTTGTTTTTTAGAAAACTTATTTTTTAGGGTCATTTTTTTCCTCCCCTTTTACTTTCAGTCTCTTCGCATCTTTAAGACTTTTATGCAGCATCCACTCCAGCTGACCATTAACACTACGAAATTCATCAGCAGCCCATTTCTCAATAGCCTTCATTGTTTCTGCGTCAATTCTTAATGCGAATGATTTTTTTTCAGCCATTCTTATTGATTTAATGTTCCTGTATTGATTACAGGTTTTGTTTCGCTATCCCCACAAAGCACCACCATCAGGTTGCTCACCATTGTGGCTTTCCGGTCTTCATCAAAAGTAATGATGTCTTTATCAGATAACATTTTCAATGCGCTTTCCACCATTCCCACAGCACCTTCTACAATTTTATGCCGGGCCGCAACAACAGCAGAAGCCTGCTGGCGCCTCAACATAGAATGCGCAATTTCCGGTGCATAGGCCAGATAAGCGATCCTGGATTCTATCACTTCAATACCTGCAATTTCAAGCCTTTCTGCCAGTTCCTGTTCCAGGGCACGGTTTACATCATCAAAATTCGTACTCAGGGTAACTGTTGCCGTTTCATCTTCGAAATGATCATAAGGAAAAGAACCTGCCAGTTTTCTTACTGCTGAGTCCGTTTGTATTTTAATAAAAGCACTATAATTGTCTACTTCAAAGGCAACCTTAAAGGTATCCTTTACCCTCCAGACCAAAATCACACTGATCAGGATCGGGTTTCCCATTTTATCATTTACCTTAATTTTTTCGCTTTCGAAATTTCTGGCCCTGAGCGAATAGGTAAAGCGGCTGTATAAGGGATTGATCCAAAACAAACCGTTTTGTTTGACACTGCCCCGGTATTTTCCAAACAGCAGCAAGACTTTGGAGCTATTGGGGCTCACAATGATCAGTCCTTTGGCACAGATGACAAAAACAAGCCCGCAAACGATGATCAAGCCAACGTTTTGCAGAATAATACCATAAGCAAGTACCAGAACAGACAGGATTAAAATGACCACTGTAAGGTATCCGTTAAAGGGGTTAACACTCTTTTCTTCTTTCATAAATATAGTATTTAATTGATATTAAATTGATATCATAAATATAAAGAATATTAAGGCACAAAAACAAGCCTCTGCTAATAAATATTTTTACGGATCTTCATCAGGACCAGGCCAGTTATAATAAAGGGTATACTTAAAATTTGCCCCATGTTTAACCACATCCCCGATTCGAAAGCAGACTGGTCTTCTTTCAGAAACTCAATACCAAGTCTGAAAGAAAAAATCAGGACCAGCACCAGGCCAAAATAAAATCCTTTACCTTTTACAAAATGCTTCATCAGTTTGTAACACAACAGAAAAATAAAAAGATAAGCCAGCGCCTCATACAGCTGTGCCGGATGCCTGGGGATCATGTCGTCTTTTTCAAAAACAAAAGCCCAGCCCAGACTGCTTGGTTTTCCAATAATTTCAGAATTCATCAGGTTCCCTATACGGATAAAAAAGCCGGCAAGTGGGACCACCAATGCAATCTGGTCCAAAAGAAACCAGATGTTTATTTTAAACTTCCTGCTGAACAGCAGCAAACTCAGCATAATTCCAATCCCGCCCCCATGGCTCGCCAAACCGTGATAGCCTGTAATGCGGAAGGGATGAAATGAAACCGGGAGAATGATTTCCAGTGGATGTTTTGAAAAGTACTCAAAGTCATAAAAAAGACAATGCCCCAGCCTTGCGCCCACAAGTGTCCCCAGAAAAACATAAACCGTCAGTTGGTCCAGCAATAAGAGATCGACCCCATAATGACTGAATTGTTTTTTAAGAACCACATAGCTGGAAATAAAAGCCAGAAGGAAGCAGAGTGAATAATACTGTAGCTGAAAAAACCCCAGGTCTACAAGTGTAGGGTCTGGATTCCATAAAATATATGCCGGGCTCATAAATTAAAAATTAGTTTATGCAACAAAGTTACATTAATAATTGAGACTGATTATTTCCTATCCAAAATAGACGAATTTAGGATAAGACGTTAAAATGTTAATAAATGTATTCTAAAAAAACCAACTCATTAATGTAAATTTGCATAGAAACCTCTACATACCCGGTATAATTTTTTTTAAATAACATCAGGCCCATTAGAAAATGAGTGGTAAGAAAAAAAACACTGACCTTATCACATTATAAATCTGGTCTTTAAAACCTGAATATACCATGAAATCCAATTTCCGGAAAAAGAAATTCCCATTCTGCTGTAACTGATTTTAATTCTGTTCATCTAAAATGGGCTTTCAGCTGTTTAAGCGTTAAACATTCTAAAAAACGAGGCATAATGAACTTACTGCCATTTGAAAATATATATTATAAAACTAAATTAAAAGCAGAGGAGGTGATCTGCAGGTTAAACGAACACGTAGGCCCCGAAAAACCATTGCTAAGTTCCATTCTGGTCACGGGTTCCGATAAACCTTATGAAGGAGAGATTTACGGAAAACAATTTCAGATCAGAAGGATCATTAATTACAGGAATTCTTTTCTGCCCAGAATAAGCGGCGTTGTCAAAGAAGAAGCAGGGGAAACACAGATCTTTGTTAAAATGAGGCTTCACCTTTTTGTAATGGTCTTTTTATCGGTATTCTGTGTTTTTCTTATTGGAATTTCCGTACTGATCTTTTGCAAAGAAGACGGAGTGATTTTTCCCTGGACCCTGGTTCCCATTGCCATGCTCCTGTTTGCTTTCACAATGACCGTTGGTTGTTTTAAGGTCGAGAGCAAAAGATCAAAAAAGGATTTGAAGGAAATATTTGAAGCGGAAACTGAAGGGTAAATACCTTCAACAGGTTTCTGCTGTCCCTACAATTGTAAGGGCAGCAGAAACCTGATTTATTTTTTCTTTCCCTTACGGATTAGCTCCAGGATCTTATCGTAAATCGCTGTATTTTGATACACACCTGTAAACTGCCGGGACCCGGGCCCGTAAGCAAATACAGGAACCGGAACATTTGTATGGTCATTAGTAGAAAATGTACCATACACATAACCCGTTTGTTCATCACAATCCAGTAAAGATAATCCTCCGGTTTCATGATCTGCAGTTACCACAACCAGGGTGTGCTGGTCTTTTTCTGCAAACCTTAAAGCAGCTGCCACTGCTTTATCGAAATCCAGAAGTTCTGTAACGGCATAAGGCAAATCATTGGCATGGCCGCCATAATCAATCTGGGCTCCTTCTGCCATAATAAAAAAACCTTCTTTATTTTTGTCCAGTACAGCCATTGTGTGCTCAAGACTTCTACTCAGCCAATCTGTTCTTCCGTCTTTTATGGGCCTGGTTTCCGCATCCGGAAGCAAGACCAGTTGCTTAGGGCTATTGTCTTTTTGAAAAGCGGGAATATCGTTACTGATCCGGTAGCCTTTATTTTTAATTTTGTTCAGCAGGTCCTTATCTATGGTGTTTTTATAAAAATTTCCAGCTCCCGAACCGATCAGAATGTCAACTTTTCCCGACAGAAAGTCTGCAGCAATTGCATGAAGACGATTTCTATCTGGCTGATGGGCATAAAAAACCGCGGGGGTAGCATCACAAACATCACCAGTACTGATGATCCCCGATTTCAATCCAAAAGCATACAGGGTATCGGCCAGGCTGCTTAACCTTTTGCCCTTGGGATCTAAACCGACATAACCATTGTTTGTTTTTGCTCCGGTTGCAAAGGCGGTCCCTCCTGCCGCAGAATCTGTATTGCCGGAATTGGCCGCCTCTGTTCTTGCCAGTCCGTTAACGGGCATAGCAATCATGCTCAGCTGTCCATGATTTGCAGACAGACCAGCCTTAACCTGGCTTAAACCCATGCCATCACCAATCAGCAGGATTACATTCCGGACAGCATGGTCTTCTGTTTTGATGTCCATGGAAGGTTTAAATACAGGTATGGCCTGTTGCATCTGAAATTTGTTGCTGCCTTTTTGCCGGTAGTAATCCTGTACTTTTTCAGGCAAGTCTGTATTCAGCCAGTCTACTCCAAACTTCTCCAGTACAATCCAGGTATTGGGACTGTCATTGCTGGCCCAAAAACGAAAGGGTTTGCCTTTAGCGTGGGCCTGGTCAATCACGGTCTTCATCCGTCCCGCGTCTTCGTGGTTTGGAACCCCTTTACCATTCCATTTAGAGTAATTTTTCAAATCGTCACTGATCATGGCGATGCGTTTCAATGCCGAGCTGCTATACGTGGTGTAAGGGCGTCCGTCAAATTGTAAAATGGGGTCAAAACGATCAAAATCGCTCGGTTTAGGCATATCTCCGCTAATTACCAGCTGGATGGCATCTGGGTTGTTCAAGGTATTAAACAATTCCCGATAAGGTTGTATTTCTTTGAGCAAGCTGGGAATTACCTGCAAATGGTTCTCTTTAATGTCAATAACCAGTTGCAACTTTTTCAGAGGATCTGCAAAAGCATGTCCCTTGTTTTCTTTATACAGTTTAGCAAGAGGTTCTATGTAGTTTTTTAACAGCGTCTTTTCAGGGCGGATTTCGGTACTGTCATGGGCCACATATAAAGCGCCCTGTTTAAGAAAAACATCTGCTTCTATAGACTGCATCCCTGCAAAATAAGCCCTGAAAAAGGGGATATCTTGTTTGTAGTCGTTGTGGCTATGCCCTTTACTTTGTTGCAAGACCGTCTTTTTTGGACTGTACATCAGACTGTCTATTTTGGGATTCAGCTCTTGTGCGTAAGAAAAAGAAACGCCAAGCCATAGAGCTGCTGCTAAAAATGTAATTTTTTTCATGCTATGGAATAAAAAAACAGGCGCGCACTGCCTCTGGCAGCGCACGCCTGTTTAAAAATAAATACGAATTTACCAGCCCTCATTTTGAGTAATCACATGATTGCTGTTGTCAATTTCACGTTGAGGCACCGCCCAAACGCCATGTACAGTAGGGTTAAAAGCTCTGGCCGGCCAGATCACATCGCCCACAGAGTTGTGTAAAGGTTTTGCATAAATGGCCTGTGCATCTCCCCATCTGACCAGGTCACGGTGACGGTCTGCCCATTCTCCTGCCAGTTCATTGCGGCGTTCCCTTTTCAGATCATTCATGTCCATCCCCGCTTTAGGGCTTAATCCGGCACGCAGCCTGATTTTATTGAGTTCATTGTCTCCTGCACCTGCACCACTGAGCATAATGGCCGCTTCAGCTTTAATCAGCAGCACTTCTGCATAACGCATCAAGGGCACGTTCAGGTCAGTCGTTCCATTGTCTCCATTCGGATTTACATGCGTCGGAATCGGACTGTCATAAGAAAAAGGTTCCATGTATTTTTTGAACTGATAGTCAGAAGTTGCCCCACCATCCTTTGTAAAAAGACGTTCTTTTCCAAAATACATAAATTTATCACCCGGCTTTAAAATAGTCGCCTCTCTCCGCTGATCGCCCGGTTCATAAGAATCATATAATTCTTTTGTCGGCAAATAATATCCCCAGCCATTGTATAAGTTCCAACCCTTATTGGTCAACATTACCCCTGGCAGTTTACTTCCCCATCCTGTTCCACCTCCGTTAGGTGTACACACCACCGACCAGATGTATTCTTTTGACCAGTTGCTGGCTGCCTTAAACACATCCGCAAACCCGGTATTGATCAAATCGTGTTTACCAGAACTGATCACCATATCTGCATATTTCTGCGCATTGGCATAATCCTTTTTATACAGATAAACTTTAGACAGGTAAGACCAGGCTGCTGTTTTGTGTGCCTTCCCGTAATCTACAGGTTTCATATCTGTAAAATAAGGAAGGTTATCTGCAGCCTTTAAAAAGAGCTGGGCAATATAATCGTAGTTTTCATTTACATTTTTAGCCCTTGGGGTAGGAACTGTAGGATCCGTTTCAGGGGTTACAATTGGAACACCGGCCTTTTCGTTTCCATAATTGGCAGCCAACTGAAAATACACCAAACCTGCGTTGAAATAAGCATCTCCAATAATTTGTTTTTTAACCTGCTCATCCATG
The DNA here is from genome assembly GCF_003208655.1 of Pedobacter nutrimenti. Lineage (GTDB taxonomy): Bacteria > Bacteroidota > Bacteroidia > Sphingobacteriales > Sphingobacteriaceae > Pedobacter > Pedobacter nutrimenti. Next base: position 636,655 of record NZ_QKLU01000004.1, read on the forward strand.
GCAATGGAAGGCACATATTTAACAATATCGTTTGCCCGCTTAATAACGGCGTACCGCATAGACCATTGTGATTCTGTATATCCACCGCCTATATAATTGCTGTTAAAATTTTTGATGTTATCTGCCTCGGGTTTGTTACGTCCGGTAACCATATCATCACTTGCATTGATAAACCAAAACATCCCGCGGCCATAAAAATCTTCTTCATTATATTTTTCATAAAGTGAAGCTTCTGCCTTTATTGCATCTTCCTTGGTTTTCCAAAAGTTGCTGCTGGAGGGACCACCCTCGGGTGTTAAGTCCAGTTGTTTGGTACATGAACTGAGTAAGGCAAAAACTGCGACACCTGTATATTTTAAAATTTTGTTCATCTGATTCTCTTTATTGTTTTCAAAAAATTATAAATTGACACTAAGGCCCAGCATAAAACTTCTTGCCTGAGGATAACGGCCCACATCCAATCCGTAATTGTCCATTCCAATTTCCGGATCAAAACCTGAATATTTTGTGATGGTAAACAGGTTATTGGAAGTTGCATAGATTCTTACCGCGCCCACTTTCATTTTATTGGTCACTGAAACTGGCAGGGTATATCCGATGGTCACATTTCTTAACCGCAGGTACGAACCGCTTTCTACATAAAAATCTGAGGCATTGAAGTTTCCGTTCGCATCTGAAGTAGAGATGATCGGAACTTTTCCATTAGGGTTTTCCGGTGACCAGGCATCTAAAATGCCTGTCAGTTTATTGTACGAAGGGCCACTGGCGCTATAGGTTGTTCTTTTTACCGCATTAAACAGCTTGTTGCCATATACACCTTGTGCAAAAATATTCAGATCGAAATTTTTATAATTTGCATTAAAGCTTAAACCGTAAGAAAAATTAGGATAAGCACTGCCGGCAAAATACCTGTCTTTTGCATCAATTGAACCGCTGTCATCTAAATCGGCAAATTTAAAATCACCCGGTTTGGCATTAGGCTGGATTTTCTGGCCTTTTGAATTTTTATAATTGTCTACCTCGGCCTGGCTTTTAAATATGCCTTCTGTTTTCAGCACATAATAACTGTACAAAGGCTGTCCAACCTGGACAAACAATGGTGCCAACTCATTTCTGAAGTTTTTAGAAATGGCAATCGTTTCCAACCCGGGTGCCAGTTCTATAACTTTATTATTGATTTTGGTCAGCGTGGCATTAACAGAATAATTGAATGCATGATCGCGGTCGCTATTATAAGTCAGTCCAAGCTCTATCCCCCTGTCCCGGACCAGTCCGGCATTAACCGTTTGTGTTTTTAATCCGGAAGTACTTGGTAAAGGCCGGGTCAGGATCATTTTGTCTGTATTTTTCACAAAATAATCTGCAACCAAGGTTAACCTGTTTTTAAGGATACTCAGGTCCAAGCCAATATTGGTTTGTTTAGATTGTGCCCAGGTTAAGTTTTTGTTCTCCAGTACACCTTGGGCATAGCCATTTTGCAATACTGGATTTTGTCCCCAGTACACCTGGGTGCGGTCAAGCAAAGGGCTTACATCGGTCGGTTGCAGCGCCGCCAGGTTTCCAAGTAAACCATAACTGCCCCTAAGTTTAAGTTCACTTAACCAGCTTTGATCTTTCAGGAAATTTTCCTTGCTGAGTACCCAGCCACCGGATACAGAATAATAATTTCTGAAGCGGTTCTCTTTAGTCAGCAAGGAAGATCCGTCCCGGCGTCCGATCAGGGAAAGGAGGTACTTTTCCTGATAACTGTAATTAGCCCTTACAAACAAAGAAGATAAAGCCGTTGCTGTTAAATAGCTATAGGCTGGCTGGAAACTATTGGCGTTAACCAGGTAGCGGTACTGAGGAGATTCATCATCAAAACCATTGCCTATGGAAGATAGCCCTCTTGTGGTCGTTTTCTGAAAAGAATAGCCTCCGGTAAAATCCAGCTGGTGCAAGCCTATTGTGGTTTTATACGAAAGGATCTGTTCTGCCAGTAAATCGTTTGAACGGTCACTTTTTTCTTCCAGACTGTTGGTCAGTACAGGTTTACCCACTTCAGGGCGTTTTGGCGTAAAGTTTTTATAATAGTTAAAGGTTTTGCTCACACTAAAATTAGAACGGAACGTTAAGCCTTTGGCCAGGTTAATGACCGCATAAGGGTTAACCACCAGCACATTGGAAGGGCTGCTGATGTCAATTCTTTTCAAGTCGGCCACAGGATTAATGATATCTCCGTAATCTCCTGCATAATCACCTCCCGGCAAACCGGCAAAAGAACCATTTGGGTTGTAGGGTGTTCCGTTGGAAGGATAGTAAATGGCCGAAAGTAAAGCTCCTGTATAATCACTGCTGGTATTGGCCCCGTTTCCATTGGTATTGCTAAAAGACAGGTTCTCCCCTATTTTTAACCAGGGCGTCAGCTGGTGATCGGAATTGATCCTGAAATTATAGCGCTGGGTTTGCGTATTCAACACAATCCCTTCTGCTTTACGGTAATTAAAGCTCAGGTAAAAATTCGATTTCTCAGAGCCGCCGCTGATGCTTGTACTGTAGTCCTGCAACAAACCGGTTCTGAATACCTCATCCATCCAGTTGGTCCTGGTGATCTGTCCATCGGGGTACTTTGCAGGATCAAAAGCGGGAAGAATCGCTGTGTTTCCATTTTTTGCTGCAACAGCCGCCACCCAGGCCCTTTGTGCTGCATCCAAAGGCTTTAGTTTTTTCCAGGCATTTTGCACACCTACCTTTGCATCAAAGGAGATCTGCAGTTTACCACTTTTACCTTTTTTGGTTGTAATGAGTACAACTCCCCCTGAGGCCCTCGCTCCATAGATTGCTGAAGCGCCGTCTTTTAAAATGGAAATAGATTCTATATCATTCGGATTCAGCTGCGGGGCAGCCGGTGAAAATGATCCGTCTACATTTTTTTGGGTAATCCCCGAAAAAATAGTCCCGTCTATAACGTACAGCACGCTTTCTCCGTTAATCCCTCCGGCACCTCTGATGTTAATCCGTGGTGCGGCTGTAGGGTCTCCTCCTTCATTGGTGACAATAACCCCGGGCGATTTTCCGGCCAGGACCTCTCCAACACTGTTTACAGAACGTGAAGACAATTTATCCAGGGAAACAATACCCACAGCCCCTGTAAGTGTCGCTTTCTTTTGCGTACCATAACCCACCACTACCACTTCGCTCAGCAGGGATTTATCTTCCATTAAAGTAACATTGACGACCTGGTCATCACTGACTTTCACCTGCTTGGTTTTATAGCCCACCATAGAAAAGGAAAGCACGGCATCCTCCCCTACAGAAATACTGTATTTTCCGTTGACATCGGTCGTGGTTGTTTTACCTGTTCCGATCACCTTTACCGATACACCCGGCATCACCAGTCCTGTAGAATCTTTTACCACACCCCCTATAATGCGTTCTGCTTTTTTTGGCGCAGGTGGAATGTTTTTAAGAATAATATAATCTCCTTTTTCCAGACAGCTGAAACCTAATTTTTTAAGTACTGCTTCAACCTTTTCGTTTTTAAAAGATTCATTATTCAGCAATTTTTTTTCGGAAAGCATATCCGGATTGTACACAAAATGCAGGCCTGTACTCGCCTCAATAGCTTTCAATACCTGTACTGCCGGACGTCCTTTGCTGAGCTTCAGGTTAACCGTACTTTTTTCCAGTTTTTGCGCCATTGTCGGCGAGGCGAGCAGGGCCCCGCAAAAGGTACAAAGTATTGAAAAAGTTAACAATGAATATTTCATGGCTTTATAAAGAGCTGGTAACCTCTTATATGAGGATTGTTTCATATATTTATTCGTTTTTTAAAATAGTTCTTGTTTTAAAATTAGCCTGGCTGCATAATTGGCGTTAGAAGCCGGCCCTAAATTTACCGGCGCTGATCTGATCAGTGCCGGTTTATCACCTTAAGATTATACTGTCATTTTTTATATACATTAAAAGTTTTAGGATCTTCTGTTTTGCTGAACCGTAAATGATGCAGACTACAAATGATGTCCAGGATCTCTTCCGGTTTTTGTTTGGTATTAAATATTGCGGTACATTTTAAGTTTCTGACCGCGGGTGCGGATAAATTAATGGTTATGTTGTAGGCATATTCCAGCTTGCGGAAAACCTCCTGCAGTTTAGTCCCCTCGAAAACCAGGTTTACATATACCGGTACCGGTGTATAACTGATGGCGGCATGTCTGTCTTTTTTGTCATAAACGATCTGCTGACCCTTAACCAATGTTCCAAACAACTGACGGGAATTTCCAACGGCAACCTTTCCTGTAGCGACAGCGATACTGATGTTTCGGCTGGACTGATAAGATTTAATACGAAAAGAGGTCCCCAAAACTTTAGTATACAAATCATTAGAGGTTTTCACAGTAAAAGGCCTTTTTTCATCGTGGGCAACAGTAAAAAAGGCCTCACCTTCCAGTAATTCAATAAGACGTTGCCCGTTCTTAAACTTTTCAGGGTACCGCAGCCGGGCAGAAGGTTCCAGTAAAATTACCGACCCGTCTGACAGCACCACTTTTTTCTTTTCACCTGCAGCGCTTGCAATGGTGATGAATTGATCTGCCGAAATACTTTGTTGTATATAGATCTTCCGGAAAAATATCCCTGCAGCTGCAACTATAAAAAGCATAGCAGCAATCCGCAATAAAGCAGGCCAGACCAAACGGACCGGTTGGGAACGTTCGGTCATGTGCGAACGGATATTTAAAAGTACATTTTCTTTAATCTTTGCTTTTTTGTCACTTCCTATCACAGAAGTATGCTCCTGATAGGAATTATACCACTGCTCTACCTGCGCAATTTCCGCAGGGCTTGCTTTCTGGTCTAAATATTTTTTCAGCAATACTTTTGCCTCTTCTTCTTTGGTCATCTGTATACATGTCCCTTCAAAAGAAGTTTGGTACTAACCAAAGTCGTTAAGCTTAAGTTAAGTTTAGGTTAACAAAATGCAGATTGCTAAAATCAGCAGATAAGAGAGTTTTTTCTTCAGCACTTTTAATGCGGATGAAATTTGGTTTTTGACTGTCTGTACTGACAAGTCCAGTTCTGCTGAAATTTCTTTTACAGATTTTTCCTGTTTCCTGCTCATGGAAAAAATCAATCGCATTTTTTCCGGAAGTTCGCCCAGGGCATCATCAATTTCTTTATGAAGATCTTTAAGAATTAAAGGGCTTTCGGCACAGGGCATCTTCTGATCCTGAAGCAACAAAGCAAAATCTTCCTGATGTTTTTCTTTAAGCGAGCAAGACCTGAAGTAATTGATCACCTTATATTTAACCGCCCCTTGAAAATAAGCAGCCAGGCTGCTTTCAATTTGCAGCCTTTCCCTGTTCTCCCAAAATGAAATAAATATCTCCTGGGTAATGTCCTGCGCAACCTGTTCATCCTTCACCCTTTTGTAAGTGCTGTCCAGCACCTGCTCCCAGTGGTTCTGGTAGATGAATTCCATGATGCGCCGATCACCATTTTTCAGTGCAAAAAGCAGCTGCGTTCCCGAAAGAGTAGAATTTGTTTCGATATGATTTTTTTGACAAATCTACCACGGGTATATTCCCTTAATATTAAGAAGCTGTTTAGAATTTATTAGACCTGAAGTCCTTTGAAAAATCGTTGTTTAAATCCAGAATTTAAAGTTCATATTTTTTTCTCAGTGCATCTCCAATCGCGTATGCATCTTTAATAACCGATGCAGGATAACCAAGAGAAGATAAGATGGCAATACCATTTTTGTTTTTCAGAATACCTGGCTTTATTTTATAATCAAAAATCAGTCTGGCATCAGATACTTTTTCTTCAAAAGAGTAGACTGCATACTCCTTGCCCAAAAGCTCGGCAAGTTCAAGGTCATGGGTAGAAACAAAAACAAAATTCCGGTGCTGTGCCAGATGTGAAAGTATTGCCTTTGCGGCAGCAACGCGTTCGATCGTATTTGTTCCCCTGAAGATTTCGTCAATGATGATCAGGCTTCCGCTACCGGACTGGCTTCTTTGCAAAATATCAAGTATGGACAAGGCCTCCGACTGAAAATAACTTTTATGCTCCTCCAGGTCGTCACTCATACGGATACTTGTAAAAATTTGCAATAAAGGTGCCTGGTAACTGCTGCTACAGGAGGTAAACAAGGTCTGGGACAGCAATGCATTAATTGCCATAGATCGGATAAAGGTGGTCTTGCCCGACATATTGGAGCCTGTGATCAGCACACCTTCTGCAGGGGGGACCAGAATGGAATTGGCCACGCAGTTTTCTACCAGCGGATGGTACAAGTCACGAATGTTTAATGCGGTTCCATCTGCAGTAAACTCGGGTTTGCAATACACAGGAAGACTTTCCCTAAGGGAGGCTACCGCAACAGCCATATCGGTTTTGCCTACAAAATTAAACAAGGCTTCTATATTTTCGCGTTGCTCATTGATCCGGTCAACCGAAACCAAAAACATAGCCGGTTCAATGACCAGTAATGTTTTGATCAGTTCAAGTATACCTGAAATCAGATCGCTTGGATCATTATTGGCATAGTTTTGAAAATTCACATAACTCAGTGAACGCTGAAGTGGCCCAAGTTGCGCTATACTTTTTATGATTTTGCCATTTGCAGTCCTTTCATTCAGTTTCAGCAATTTTTTACTCGTTTTCACCAAAACATAGAGCTGGGGCAGGGAATGAACATAACTTGAAATTTTTTTCTTGTTGCTGTAGTGCAGGTAAAAATTAAACAAGGTCAAACCAAGAGACAACAGGAACAGAAATTGGTTTTGTAAAACGACTGTAAGTACAAGGGAAATGATCCATATGGCCGCCGCCAGTTTAATGTACAAACGAAGTCCCCCGCTGTAAAGCGCGTTGTATTGTGTACTAAACAGTTCATGTATATAATAGGCATCCTTATGGGCAAGCTGGGCCAGTTCCATTTCAACCTTTTCCCTTAGTCCGGAATTGCCTGCAAATTCTTCCGCCTGGACATCCAGTTCTTTTAAGGCTATGGGGTCTTTATGGCCACTCCTCAACTGTTGATAAAGGTATTGTTCTCCGGGCCTGCTGTTGGTCCGGTCTGTAAAGGCAAAAACCTGATCCAAATCAATATCCTCGGCTATGGTATCTGACAGTGCATTTTTCTGACTGGAATTACAATAATTGTGATATGCATAAAGCTGTTTGGAATTCCAGCTTTTTTCCTCAGGTTTTCCCCATTTGCGCCGAATGTGCAATAATTTTTCTTCCTGTGCCCTTTTATTACCGTATAAAAGGTAAACGCCAACAAAAATCAGCAACAATACAATAAACAACAGGTAATACATATACAGGGTCTAATTAAGAGAAACTTAGTCAAAACTAAAAAAATATGGAGAACCTATTTAAACATCAGAAAGAAAAACATTTCAAAAATCAATAGATTTGGACATGAACCGATTTATTCTCCTTATGGCGGCTATGTTTCTCTTTCTGGATTCAACTGCGCAGAATCTGGACCGTTACGCCGACAGCATTCGAATCAAAAACCAGATTCCCGAACTTGCTTATGCTACTGTAACTTTATCGGGAATCAGTTCAGGGGTCATCGGATTTCATAGAAATGATCTTCAGAACAAAGAGACCAAAGCCAAATCATCAGATTATTTTCATCTGGGATCTAATACAAAGGCCATTACAGCTTTTATTGCTGCAAAACTGGTCCAGGACAAAAAAATACAATGGAAAACCAAAGTGTTCAGTTTATTTCCTGAATGGAAAAAAGAAAGTAAGCCGGTTTATTATACAATAACACTTGAGGACCTTTTATCGCACCGGGCAAAAGTAAGGCCTTTTACCGATGGGTCAGAGTTCAAACAGCTCCCTAAATTTACAGGGAACAAGGCCGAACAACGCAAACAATTTTCCAGAAACCTCCTTCACCTGGCACCGGTTTCACTTGCAGGTAAAACTTACAGTTATTCTAATGCAGGTTACAGCCTGGCTGCGGTAATGCTTGAAAAGGCGAGTGGAAAAACCTGGGAGCAACTTGTTGAGCAAACCCTTTCCGGGCAACTTAATTTAAATTACAAATTTGGCTGGCCTAATAAGTATGGTCCGGACCAACCCTGGGGGCATTGGATAGAAAAAAACACACTAAAGGCACTTCCGCCCTCCCTTGATTATGATCTGGCGCTGGCAGAACCTGCCGGGGACATCAGCATGCCGATTGCAGATTATGCCCGTTTTATACAGTATAATCTGGAAGGACTAAACGGAAAGTCTAATTTGCTGAAAGCGGAAGCTTATCGTTTTTTGCACTACGGCAAAAATGAATATGCGATGGGTTGGGCAAATGCCAATCTGAAAGGCAAACACCTTTCCCAGCACGCCGGATCAGCGGGTACTTTTTATTGTTACACCCTGGTCGACAAGGATAAAAAAGCAGCTTACATCGTTATGGCCAATACAGCCACACCAGAAGCCCAAAACGGCTTATTCGAATTACTCGGTACAATGAGAAAAAAGCAGGAACAGTCTTCCCGCTAATTTTCATCCTTCTTTTGTAAGCTACCTGTAAAACAAATTGTGAAAGGGGCCTGAATACTATAATGCATAGTACATTTGTCTCTATGGACATCCAGGAAATCAAAATAGAAACAAAAGCGCTTGAGGCTACTTTATCCTTTTACACAGAATTGCTGGGACTTGAACTGCTTTACAAAAGCAAAGAACACATTTGCATTTCGGTCGGGACTTCCGTACTGACTTTTATAAAATCAAAAGGCCCCGAACATCCGGTATACCATATTGCCTTTAACATTCCGCCCGGCCAGTTGCAACAGTCCATTGACTGGCTCCATGGCAAAGCAGATCTGCTTCCGGTAACTGAAAGCAATGTGGTCGCAGCTTTTGAAAACTGGAATGCAAATGCAGTATATTTTCTGGACAACAATGGCAACCTACTGGAATTTATCGCCAGGCATGATTTATCTATTGCCTCAGACGAGCCTTTTAGCGGCCATTCCATTCTTTGTATCAGTGAAATTGGAGTGGTCACAGAACAGGTTCCCCAACTGGCAAACCAGCTTATAAGCACTTATGAGCTACCCATTTTCTCCAAACAACCAAGGGCAGATAATTTTACCGCGCTGGGCGATGACAACGGGCTTTTGATTCTTGTAGAAAACCGCAGAAACTGGTTCCCGACTAAAATTCCTGCAGAAAAATTCCCCTTAAGTATACTCATTAGAGAGGGACTGCTGAGCCGGGAGCTTCTTTTTTGATTTCCGTAGTAAAATATGTGTTATAAATTCTTATGATGTTTTTTTTATGGTAGTTTTATATACCAAACAAAAAACTTCATGAAGAAAATTTTACTCCAGCTCATGTTGGTGTTTTTTGCTACCTCTGTATTTGCACAGCAAACCTATCCTGTCAATGGCTCTTATGACATTCGCCAGGGGACTTATGCATTGATCAATGCCACAATTGTAGTGAATGCCAACCAAACAATTTCAAATGGAACCCTTTTGATTAAAGGGCAAACCATACAATCTGCAGGAACCGGTATCTCCGTTCCTAAAGGCTATGTTGTCATAGACCTAAAAGGCAAATTCATTTACCCTTCTTTCGTTGACGCCTTTACCTCTTATGGTATAACCGAACCTGTACGCAACCCCGGAAGCGGTCAGCGTCAGTCGATTTTTGTTTCTACAAAAAAAGGTGCTTACGGCTGGAATGAGGCCATCAGACCAGAAACCCAGGTTAACGCTTTGTTTAATGCAGACCCTAAAAAAGCCGATGAACTGCGCAAGGCCGGTTTTGGAAGTGTCAATGTCATCAGCAGGGATGGTATTGCACGCGGCACCTCTGCTGCTGTCACATTGAGTGATGAACGGGAAAACAATACCATGCTCAATCCGCAGTCTGCGGCCAATTATTCTTTTAACAAAGGCAGTTCTCAGAATGATTACCCGACCTCTTTGATGGGTTCTATTGCATTGCTGCGCCAGACTTATTACGATGCCCAGTGGTACGGAAAACAAAAACAGGAATACAACATTTCCCTGGAAGAATTCAATAAACAACAAACCATTCCGCAAATATTCGAGGCAGATGGATGGCAGAATATTTTAAGGGCCGATAAAATTGGCAAAGAATTCGGCAAACAGTACGTGATCAAATCCAATGGGGATGAATACCAAAGGATCAATGAAGTAAAATCAACCGGGGCAAGCCTGATCATCCCGGTAAACTTTGTAAAGGCTTATGATGTAGAAGACACCGTAGAAGCCAGGAGCATTAGCCTTGCCCAAATGAAAGGCTGGGAAATGGCGCCCGCAAATCCTTCCATATTGGAAAAAGCTGGAATTAAGTTTGCCCTGACCACTTTTGGATCCGAAAACCTGAAAGATTTCTGGACCAATCTCCGGACTGCCATAGACTACGGCCTCACAGAAAAACAAGCCCTATTGTCCATGACGGAAATTCCGGCAACAATGATCGGAATTGCAGATAAAGTAGGTAGCCTGGAAAAAGGCAAACTCGCCAATTTTATTATTACTTCTGATAGTCTTTTCAAAAAAAACAGCAACATTGAAGAAAACTGGGTACAAGGCAAGCGCTTTATTACCTTTAAAAAAGAGGCACAGGGAAAAGACACTGTAGCTACTGCACTGGCTAAAAAAGCGGAACCCAGAAAAGCCCAGACTTTAGGACCTGTTATTTATCCTTTTACCTCTTTTGGCACCGCAAGTCCTTTAAAACAGGAAAGTGTTTTGTTAAAAAATGCGACTGTCTGGACCAACGAGAAAGAAGGCATTCTGCAAAATGCTGATGTATTGCTGGAAAACGGAAAAATTAAAGCCATTGGCAAAAACCTAAGTGCTGGAAATGCAAAGGTTATCGATGCGACTGGTAAACACATTACTGCGGGAATTATTGACGAGCATTCTCATATTGCTATAGCAGGGGGCGTTAATGAAGGTGCACAATCCTCTTCTGCTGAAGTACGCATCACCGATGTGGTCAATTCAGAAGATGTCAATATTTACCGTCAGCTTGCTGGTGGGGTCACCACATCACATCTGCTGCATGGTTCTGCCAACCCGGTTGGCGGACAATCCCAACTCATCAAACTACGCTGGGGAAAATCTCCGGAAGAACTGAAATTTGGTGGAAATGACGGCTTTATTAAGTTTGCATTGGGCGAGAATGTCAAACAAAGTAATTTTGGCACCGGTGCCCGTTTCCCAGTAACAAGGATGGGGGTCGAACAATCTTTTGTAGACGAATTTACAAGGGCAAAAGAATATAAGGCTGCTTTATTAAAAAAGGACAATAATGTACGCAGAGACCTGGAGTTGGACGCGATTGTTGAGATCCTGGACAATAAACGCTTTATTACCTGCCACTCTTATGTACAATCAGAGATCAATATGCTCATTAAGGTAGCAGATAGTCTTGGATTTAAAATCAACACTTTTACCCATATTCTGGAAGGTTATAAAGTGGCCGATAAAATGAAAGCACACGGCATTAACGGTTCCACTTTCTCCGACTGGTGGGCTTACAAAATGGAAGTTGCCGAGGCCATTCCCTACAACGGAAAAATTATGCACAATGTTGGTATAACGACCGCCTTTAATTCAGATGATGCCGAAATGGCCAGAAGGTTAAATCAGGAAGCGGGAAAAGCAACTTTGTATGGTGAGGTACCAGAAGAGGATGCCTTAAAATTTGTGACTTTAAACCCGGCCAAAATGCTGCATATAGACAACCGCGTAGGGAGTCTTAAAGCTGGAAAAGATGCCGATGTGGTCATCTGGTCCGACAACCCTTTATCCATTTATGCCAAAGCAGAGAAAACCTTTGTGGATGGCATTGCTTATTGGGACATAGACCGTGATGCTCAAATCAGAAAAGATCAGAAATCTGAGCGCAACCGTCTGATCCAGAAAATGCAGGACAATAAGAAAAAAGGTGCGAAAACCCAGCGCCCGCAAGCGGATGCCCCAAGGATCTATAACTGCGAAACACTGGAAGATTATTCTCTTGAACTTAATGAACTGGAAAGGACACACACTCATGAATAAATATATTTTCACCCTGCTGATCTCTGCACTGGGATTAAGGGTTTTTGCACAGGCGAACATTTCTCCTGCAGGTCCTCAGGACAAAAAAACCGTTATTATGGGTGCAAAGTTGCACATCGGTAACGGACAAGTGATTGAAAATGGTTATCTGATTTTCGACAAGGGTAAAATTACGGGTGTTGGAGATGCAACCACAGTCCGCTTTGACTTTAGCGGCTCTACCGTTATTAACGCCAATGGAAAACAGGTTTATCCTGGCTTTATTGCCCCGGTCACCAATCTGGGACTTGCAGAATATGAATCGGTAAAAGCGACGTTGGACTTTGCCGAAATAGGCACATTTAATCCGCACATCAGATCATTGGTTGCTTACAACACCGATTCTAAAGTGCCCGCTACCCTAAGGAGTAATGGCGTCTTAATGGCCCAGATCACCCCGCAAGGTGGTACAATTTCCGGAAGTTCTTCGGTTGTACAACTCGATGCCTGGAACTGGGAAGACGCGGCTTTGAGAAAAGACGATGCACAGCATTTAAACTGGCCGGTTACGCCTAAACCAAGACCGGGTTTTGGATCAAGGGCAGCTGTTTCAGAAGAACTGCTTAAAGAACGTACTCAGAAAATCCTTTTTGAACTTGACCAGCTTTTTGCAGAAGCAAAGGCTTATGCAGAGACAGAGAAACCTGCCGTGATCAATACCCGTCTTGCGGCCATGAAACATTTGTTTGACGGACAGCAAAAACTATTCATCAGTGCAGATGCACAAAAGGACATTACTGCAGCCATCAATTTTGCAAAAAAATACGGCATTACACCCGTACTGGTTGGCGGGGAAGAAGCCTACCTGATGATCCCTTTTTTAAAGGAAAACAATATTTCTGTCGTTGTTAAACAACCACATGCCCTGCCCAATTCGGTCGATGATGACGTAAACCTGCCTTATAAAAATGCAGGAATACTTGCCAATGCCGGGATTAATGTTGTGGTAAGTATTGACGGTTACTGGCAACAAAGAAACCTTCCATTTATGGCAGGTACTGTGGCAGCCTGGGGCTTGGATAAAGAAAAAGCTTTACAAACCATTACGCTGAATACGGCAAAAGTATTGGGAATCGACAAAAGCACAGGAAGCCTGGAAAATGGTAAAGATGCTACCTTTTTTATATCTGCCGGAGATGCACTGGACATGAAGGGCAATCGTGTGGAGCAAGCCTTTATTCAGGGCAGGTCCATCAATCTGGACAATTTACACAAACAACTGGATAAAAAATTCAGTGCCAAATACGCTTCAGAAAAGAAGTAACAAAACGCTTTAAACTCCCCTGTTAAATAAGACAATTGTTGTATTTAACGGGGGAGTTTTTTTTATGCACAGTCTGTAATTCCCTGAAAAAACGAACACCTGCTTTTGCTTTAAGGGATAACGATACTTTTACGCTCTACAGTATGTGCGCTGAAAAAGCCAAGGGCACCGCCGCTGATGTTACTTAAGGGATTGGCAGATGCTGCTCCCCCACCCGAACCATCGGCATTCAAAAGGCCATATAAATAGGTATACACGGCCGCATCAATACAATGCATCTCAGCCGTTAAACGATCTCCCTTTATGATATCTTCACTATGGTCCTGATTATAGGGGGCAAATACCAGATAAGAACTGATTTCCTGGCCGGAACTGAATTCATCATTGAACACCTTATACTGACGCTGAAGTTTGTCGTTAATGAACTGCTGAAACCAGTAATAGTTTTTTATCCCATCTATATCCCGGAACCTGATTTGAGGGGTAACTCTGGAAGGTTTGTAATCAGAAGCCTGCAAGGTAAAATCAAGAAAAGGGACAGGCTGGGGCATGGTACTTGACGCGCTAAAATTTTCCCCAGAAACAACCACCAGCAGTTTATAGGTATCTCCTGGAACGCCTTTTAACTGGCTTTGCTCATAAACTCCTTTACTGCCTTCTGTAAGGTTATAGGTAATTCCATTATGTTCAATTTGCACCAAAGCACCACTCACCGGATTCAGCTGGTTATTGTCTTTAAAGATTTTTGTCTGACTGATGATTACCTTACAAGATCCGCTTTCATTAGAAAGCCCCCCTTCAATAACATATTTAAAAACAGGCTCTGAGGGATTAAAAGTAATGTTCTTTTCACAAGAGGCGAACAATGTTAAAACCAGCAGGAAGCAGAAGATCCGTTTCATAGGCTAAAATTTAAAATTATAAGAGACAGAGGGCACAAACCTGAATAAAGACAAGCTCCTTGCCTCGGTCACATCAGCATCGCTTGGCCTGTCCCGAAAAATCACCCGGTAAGGATTTCTTTGCCCGTATACATTGTAAATACTAAAATTGAGTTCGGATGAAAATTTTTCCGTTTTCCGAAGCACCCGGGTCGCTCCAATATCCAGACGGTGTGAATCCGGCAAACGGTCCCTGTTTCTTCCGGCAAAATAGTAATAGTTGTAGCCAAGGATTTTATATTTTGTATTTGGAAAAGTCACCGCATTACCGGTCGAAAAAACAAAACATGCCGAAAGGCTCCACTTAGGATTAAGCTGATAAATACCAACCAGGTTCAGCTGATGTGTTTTGTCCTGACTGGCATTGTACCATAAATTTTCATTAATTCCATCTATTTTTCTTTCTGTTTTGGACAAAGTATAACTGATCCAGCCCGTCAGTCTTCCGGTTTTTTTTTTAAACAGCAATTCAACACCAAAAGCCCTCCCAATTCCAAAAAGCAATTGACTTTCTATAGGACGGCTTGTAAAAACATCTGCACCATTTTTATAGTCAATCTGGTTCCATAGTTTTTTGTAATAAAGTTCTGCGGTAAGCTCATACGTGTTTTGGGCCATATCCCTGTAATAACCTACAGAATACTGGTCACTTTTTTCGGGTTTAATGATGTTTGTACTGGCCAGCCACCTGTCCTTGGGGTCCGATCCACTGGAATTTGAGATCAGATGCAGGTTTTGAGAATTACGGGTGTAGGAGATTTTAAGTGCCCCTGTAGCACCCAGGTAAAAAGCAGCAGAAATACGTGGCTCCGCATTAAAATAAGTTTTAACCCATTGTCCGGCTGCATAGCTGTCTGTATCTGTCACCTCGCCATCCTGGTCCAAATGATAATAATCTCCCGGACCAAGCAGGCTGAATGCGGAAATTCTAAGTCCATAAGTCAGCCCAAACACTGGGGCCGCCCTCCAGGTATTACTCACATACAGTGCATTGTCCAGGGAAAACCTTTCCTGAAATTTCTGGGGGATCAAGCCTAAATTCCCCGAAACCTGCAGTTCACCAGGTTTGATGTTATGGTAAGTTGTATTTATACCAAAACTAATGGTATTGTATTCATTGGCATACCATTGCAGGTCTTCTTTAAAGCTCCAGTCCCTGATCCTGGAATAAATGGTATAAGAAGATAAATGATCACCTGATTTAACCTTGTAGCTGTAATTGCTATAGATCAGAGAAGTATTTGAAAACAATTTAGGGCCAAAAATATGGTTCCACCTAACTGTGGAAGCGACATTGCCCCAATCCAGTGCAGATATGTCCTTGGCTTTAAATACATCGCGGCCAAAGTACCCTGAAATGAATAACCTGTCCCCCTCACCAAGCAAATAATTGGCTTTCAGGTTGACGTCATAAAAATAAAGTGTTGAATTTTTAATCTGGGTATCGCCAGCCAGTTTCAGGAGCTGATCTGCATAAGTTCTTCTTGCAGAAATCAGAAAAGATGATTTTTCTTTTTGTATAGGCCCTTCAATGCTGACCCTCGCTGCGGTTAATCCTATTCCTCCTCCCACCTTTAATTTTTGATTGTTGCCGTCGTTCATTCGTACGTCAAGTACCGATGACAAACTTCCACCATACCTGGCCGGCATTCCGCTTTTGTAGAGGGTCACGTCTTTCAGGGCATCTGAATTAAAGGCAGAAAAAAAACCCAGCAGGTGGGTCGCATTATAAATTGGGGCTTCATCCAGTAAAATAAGGTTTTGATCCGCTGCCCCGCCCCGGACAAAAAAACCACTTCCTCCTTCAGTTGGGGATTTAATTCCCGGCAGCATTTGCAAGTTCTTGACCACGTCCCTTTCCCCCATCAAAACCGGGATACCGTTGATGTCTTTTATATTCAACCGTTCTGTTCCCATCTGGGGGTCATCCATCTTTCGTGCCGGCCCACGGCTAACCCGAACGGTGTCCAATAAGGCCGGCTCTTCCTCCAGGGACAAATCCAGCCTTTCATTTTTGCTAAGGTCTATGCTTGTCTTAAAAGGTTTCAACCCAATTCTTTTAATATTCAAAATATAACTGCCTGCCGGCAGCATTAAAGAGAAAAAACCATATTCATTAGTAGCTACTCCCTGATTTGTACCCGAAACGCTTAAAGTGACGCCGGTTAAAGCCTCACCAGTTTCCTTGACTTTAACCATTCCACTGACCACATATCTTGCATTTCCTTTTCCCAGATTAGCCGCCAGGCCGGCTTCCTCTTCCTTTGCTTTTCCGCTCCCCAGTCTGATAAAGACTTCCTTCTGCAGTAAACTAAATTGAATGGCTTTGCCTTTAAAGGCTTCAGAAAGCGCCTCATCAAGCGGCTTATTTTTCACATCCAGATCTATTTTTATGGTACTGTAGGCAACCGCCCCATTATAAGTAAAACCGATGCCACTAACTGCCGTGATTTTATCAAGTGCTTTCTTTAAAGGTTCCTGTTGCAAATGAATGGTTATTTTTTTTTTCAATAAGGGGCTCTCCTGCGCATGGGCCCGAATTTGAAGGACCATCAGCAAGGTCAATATGAATATTATAAAGGTTAGTACCCGTATCAGTTTCTTTGTGCTCATTCCCGGGGTTTAATCATTGCCAGATCTGAAAACCACATATTGATTTCCATTTCTTTTCCATTTTGCTCCTCCAACAGTCACCAGTTTATCCAGACTTTGATTTATAGCAGCTGTCATGTCTAAATTTCCATAAAAAATTTCATTTTCCAGACCATGTCCAAGCTCAATCTTCACATCATACTGGGTTTCTATATCGTGTATCACTTCTGCCAGCGCAGTGCCTTTATACACATAAAAGCCCAGGCGTCTTTGAAGAAAAACACCCGCCTGAGGGAAATCCACTTTATGGAGTTTTTCTGCCTGTTTATCAATCACGACTTGCTGGTTAGGCAGTATAATGGCTTGCTGATTATTTTTATCTGCCTGCAAAGACACCGAAACTTTACCACTAAGCAGGGTAATGCGTGTCTTATTTTTCGCACCATAGGCTTCGATGTTAAAACTCGTACCAAGTACTGTGGTTTGGACCGGACCGGCAGAAACTATAAAGGGGTGTTCCGCATCATGGGCAACTTCAAAAAAGGCTTCTCCTTCGAGTTGCACTTTTCTGTTTCCTGCCCTGAAATGTTCCGGATAAGACAAATTGCTGTTTGCACTTAGCCAGACCCTTGTCCCATCTTCAAGCTGTACTTGTTTATGTTCAGCAGCAGCATTCTTTACTTCCATTTGCCGGACAGGGCTAATGAGGTTTAACCATCCTGTCCTAAAAAAATAAAGGCCGCCCGCCAGCAGCAAAACAGCCGCAACGGCCTTTATAAAAAGACGTAAAGTGATCTTTCTGGAAGGGGAAGGAATAAAAGAAGGGACCAGGCCCGAATCAGGAACTGCTTCAGTATTGTTCCATGTGGCTGACATAAGGGCCCGGCCTTCTTCTTCATTATCGTGTAAAAGCTCCAGAAACCGGTCGAGTTCCTCAGCAGTACATTCGTTGCTCAGGTACCGCCTGTATAAAAGTTCCAGTTGTTTTTTTTCTTCCACAATGAGCTAACAGGTATTTTATCCTTGTTTACATAATATATACAACCCTTGCGGTCTTTAGGACTAGTTGGATTGAAAATAATCGGCAGCGGCAATAATAAAGCAAACCATACTGCCATGTTTAGTCACATAACTTCTAATCAGCCTTCCAGCTTCAACCATGTGATTTTTCACCGTATTTTTAGACAGATCCAGACGCTCCGCAATTTCTTCATAACTCAGGTGTTCTTTCCGGCTCAAATTGTAAATCAGTTTTTTCTGAGGAGAAAGCTGGTCTATTGCATCCTGATATACTTTACTTAACTCCTTTTCAAAAATCATTTCTTCTGTACTATTATTTAGATTTTCCATAAAAGAAAACAACTGATCTCTAAGTTTCTTGTCGCGTGATACTTTCTTCAGGTAATTCAGGACATGATTTAACGTGATTTTCTTTATATATGCCCCAAAATTAAGTTCGGCATTTATTTGCCCGCGTTTTTGCCAGATTTTCACAAATACTTCCTGGACAACTTCCTCCGCGGTATCCTCAGATTTACAAAGCTTTAAAGAATATACAAATATTTTACGGCGGTATTGATTATAAATTTCCGCAAATGCAGCCGGATTACCCTCTTTGAGTTTAATGAGCAGCTCAGAAGAATCCTTTGTGTTTGCCGGTTCCATTCCCATGAAGCAATTAACGCTCCCTAAGTTAAAATAATATTTTTCACATTAAAAACATTAACCATAATCCTTTCGGCCATTCTGTTTTTCCCCCTCTGTTTTAAATTTCCTTTTGCTGAACGGTGCTGCCATCAATAAGAAAAAACCTGTCGATTTACTGACCTTGAATACATCTATACCGTAATGGATTGCTGCTTTTTTCTTTTCCCTGTAAGTATCAAACAACCTGTCCCATATGCTTAGCACGTCCCCAAAATTACAATCTGTATAAGGCAGCTCGTTATGGTGGTGGACATGGTGCAGGTTTGGGGTAATCAATAACCAGCCAATGACCTTTGCTGTTTTTTCCGGCAGGTGCAAATGGGTGTGGGCAGAAATATTTGAAACGGTTTGTATGGTCTGGCGCAAAACAAGCAAACCAAATGTAGCTCCTGAAAGAAAGACCCAAAGGCACAGAAAACAGACCCGGACAAATGTTTCTCCCGGATGCTCCCGGATGGTTGTGGAAACATCGACTTCATGATCGCTGTGATGGATCAGATGAAACCTCCAGAGCCAGTGCACCTTATGCATAATGACATGATATACATATTCAAAAAAATCCAGCAGTAAAAATCCGAGCAGGTATTTGACAAATGTATTTCCCTTAAACAGAAACAGGATGCCCCAATGATGAACCGTTACCCATTGTGAAACACTTAAAACCAGCAAAGTCATGCCCAGCTGTACAGGAACAGCGGTCAGAATAAAAAGAAGGTTCAGCCCGCCATGCTGCCATTTCAGTTTAGCCTGGTGAACAGAAAGCAATACCTCGGCAAACCATAAACTTAACAGGATACCTGCAAACAGCACCAGCTGGACAAAGGCCGAATGATCTTTAAATATATGCGTTAATGACATCAGAATTTCAGGCCTTAAGAGATGAAAAATTTGTTTTACAAAATTCACTTCTCCCGGGATCAAGAACAACCCGCTGCCGGGTTTTAACCGAAATCTTTCTGCTATAATCTCCTTTTTCAAACGTAACAGTTGCTGCACCGCTGTACATGCAAACCTCTACAGCACCGTCATCCACTGCCGAGATGTTAAAATTTCCCTGTTGTGCATTTGTAAGCACAGCGCCGGTCTGTACTACAAAAGGATAGCCCAGATGTTCCGAAACTTCAAAAAAACCGCTTCCCTCCAGACTGACATACCTACGCAGCCCCTTAAAGATTTCCGGATAAATCAACCTGCTGCCCGGTCCCAGCTTTACCCTGGTTCCATCGGCAAGAAAAAAGGTCTTAAATTCTTCCTTTTCTGTAGAGACTTGTTTTTGACTGGCCTGAATGGGATGAAGGGCTTCTGACTGCGAAAAGCAGTAACGGCCCAGGAGATCAAAAAATAATTCCAATTCCTGTTTGGAGCATTTCTTTTCTCTATACAGACCATACAACTCTTTTAATCGTTTTATTTCTTTCATAATAAGATTTGATCACAGCCCACCCACACAGGTGTCTGGCTGATTTCTACCTTATACAATCTGAAAAAGAGAAAGGGCTAGCGTATTTTGAAAAATTATCATTTTTTTTCTGTTCGCATCAATGTATTGACCTTAGCAGCCGTTAGATGGACAATTTCATCCAGTTCCCGGACGCAGTCATCGATCATCGCATAATACTGCTGTTTTTCATCAGCATCTTCTGTACTCTGAATCAGGGTGTACAAGCCCAGTATAGAAGAAACCGGTTTGCGGATCTCATGAGAATTGATCCAGGCAATTTCTTTTAACACCTTATTTTGCTCATTGATTCTGGTTTCGCGGTTCTTTCTTTCGGTGACCTCTGTTACAATGTCAATATAGCCCGAATGCAGCGCCTGGGAATCAAAAATCGGTGTACTGTTGATTTCCACCCAATACGGCTGACCGCTTTTGTGGTAATTTACAATTTCCGCGTGGAAAAAATTCTGTTCCCTCAGGGAGTTTGCAATGTAATCCCGGGTTACGCTGCTGGTATCCGCACCATGAAGAATTTCATCTGCAAGCTTTCCTTTCAATTCTACGAGTTTATATCCGGTCAAATTTTCAAATGCCGGATTTACCCATTGGATCCTTTCTTCACAATCTTTAATGACCACCCCATTTTTCACTTTGCTCACTACTTCCGACAGGCGAAGGTTCTCCTCATTTTTCCTTTTGTACTCATCAATATCCTTCACTGCACCAATCACCCTTCTGGGCATTCCATCTTCTCCTTTTAGCAAATAAGCCTGATCAAATACATATTTATACGTTCCGTCGGCACACAAAAACCGATACGATGCTTCCCAACGCTTTTTCACCTTTAAAACAAATTCATCCAGACTGGCAACCACCACTTTTCTTTCATCCGGATGAACTTTATCCTCCCACCATTCCATTGTTTTAGGAATGCTTTTCGGGTCATAGCCAAACAGGGGCAACAGTCCGGAGTTCCAAATCAATTGGTCAGTATTCAGGTCCCAGTCCCAAATGGCATCGTGAGTTGCTTTGTTAACCAGTTCATACCATTCCAGGGTACGGTTGAGCAATTGTTCCCGGGTATAGCTTTCGGTAATGTCCTGGATAATTCCACTAATTTTAAAAGCCTCACCATTCTGATAAATTACTTTTCCGGCATGACGGACCTGGCGCCATTCTCCCTGGACCTTCAAACGGTGTGTATAGTCCAACTCTCCTGTAGCAATAACTGCATCCATATTTGAATTCAGTCCATCTATATCATCTGGGTGTACCTGTTCCATAAAAAAGGCGGCAGGCGTAATCGGTGCATCGGGTTCCAGACCAAACAGGGTATACAGGTTGTCCGACCAAACCACCTCATCTGTTTTCAAAAAATATTCCCAGGCAGCAACCTTTGCCATTTTTTGGGCGTAATACCATTGCTGCTGTTCCTTTCTGCTGTTTTCCAGGCTCTGCTCCAGATACTGCCTGGTCTTTGTTTGCCCCTTATGATAAAGACTGACCAGATAATGCAATAATAAAGCACTCAAAGTTATAAACAAAACTCCTTTAAGACTGTGTATCACGGCCTGATCCTTGGCTGGTATACCCTGAATCAGTACAGAGATGAGCTGATCACTGATCACCAGCCAGACCACGCTGACCACTACATAAAAAAGAACGATATAATTTTTATTTTTCACAGGGAGCAGAAAATCAATTTAAAATAAGCGTCAATACAATGTACATAATTATGAATATCTATCCATGTAATAACCTACCTGAACCAAATATTTTTTTTATTACAACCATTGCATTTCATTTCCTAATCCAAAAAATATCAGATGCTAAAAGAAGGGGCCAGCCTATAAAAAGACGTTAAGTTTATACAAATGAGTATACTGTTGTCCAGCTATTTGTAATACGCAAAGAACCGATCAATTGGGCTTACATCGAAGCAACAAAGATTTAAGGCCTAAAAGACAGAGAACTATTTGGTTGTAGTGATTTCCACACCAACCACTTTACTGTCCTCGCTTTCATTTTTTAAACGGTCCAGTGCTGTCACTACATAGCTATAGCGTTTTCCGTTTTCAGCTGTGGTATCAATGAAAGAAAGATAATCCTCAAAACTTATTTTCAGGATATTTCTTGGGCTCAATGTTGAAATTTTCTCCCCTTCTGCAAAACGATAGATCACAAAACCTGAAGCAGTTTCACCGTCACTGGCCGGCAATGGTTTGGCCCATTTCAAATGTACTCCATCTCTTAACACCTCTGCAGTCAAAGCCTGAGGCGGATTTGGTGCAATTTCATCCAGCCATGGCATTTGAGGAGGTAATGCAGGATATCTGAACAAATTGTTTTTTAAAGAATCGGCTACCGCCCTGGCTACTGTGCTCAATGATTTAGAAGAGAAAAATACACTTCCCTGAATGCGATTATTTTCCCGTATATAGCGGACCTGATTTGGCATTTCTGCCGGCACCCTCCAGGCTGCTTCTGCCCGGGAATTGACCAGATAAGGCCCCAGTCCGATATATACATGTCTTCCGTAAGCATTATTGGCCCACCAGTCAGAAAGGGTTGCAAAAGGTGCTGCTTTTCTGCTGAATGTAAAATAAATCTGTGGATTCATATAATCTACCCACCCTTCTTTGGCCCATTTACGGGTATCGGCATAATTTTCAAAATAAGCCTCTCCTCCAAAAGTATTAGAACCCTCCGGATCTCTGGACCTGTTTTTCCAGATCGCCCTTGGACTAATACCAAATTTCACGTACTTTTTATAATGATGTATACTGTCATCCAGCATTTTAATCAGCAGATCTACATTATTTCGTCTCCAATCCTTAATATCTGTAAAGTCATTTGGGTATTTGCTGAACGTTTCCGTATCGTTCATTTTTTGACCGGCAACAGGATACGGATAAAAATAATCGTCAAAATGCACCCCATCAATGTCATACTGCTTGACCACATCCAGGATTACCTGTACAATGTAGTTTCTGACCTCTGGAATTCCCGGATCAAACTGTCTTTTGTTCGCATAGGTAAAAAACCATTCCGGATGTTTTTTTGTAATGTGGTCTGAAGTTAAGGCACTGGTCATGTTCATACTGGCACGGTAAGGATTAAACCATGCATGCAGTTCCATTCCTCTTGAATGGGCCTCCTTAATGGCAAAAGCTAAAGGATCGTAGCCCGGCTCAACGCCCTGTTTCCCTGTCAGCCACTGGCTCCAGGGTTCTCTTGACTTGGCATAAAAGGCATCTGCGGCCGGTCTTACCTGCAGCATAATCGCATTGATGCCCTGGCTTTTATGTCTGTCCAGTATACCAATAAGCTCCTGTTTTTGCTGATCCATTGTTAAGCCTGGCCTGGAGGGCCAGTCAATATTTGTAACCGTTGCAACCCATACACCCCTGAATTCCCGTTTATTACTGCTGTTTGTTTCTGAAAGGTTTGCCGCTTGTCCTGCAGCTGTCATCCGCAGAAACAAAAATATGATGGTAATAAAAGTTAATTTGTACATGTTGTATCTATTCATCTTGCCCTCAATGCCCTAATGTATTTCTAAAATTTCCGGGGCCCCCTTCAGGGCCTGTGTGTTTGTGTTCCGGTCACAAATATACCAGTCTTTTTTATATAGACCTGGTATTCTTTATTTTAAAGCCATCACCTGACCGTATTGGTTTATCTGACGTTAACGTTTTTCGGTCCCATAATATTATCCGTTTATCAAAGACCTGAGGATTTTCTGCTAAACCTTCAGCTTTTCCTTTAAAAAAACCAGTGGATTAAAAAAGCGAAGGTCCAGTTCTTTTTTATTCATTGTCAACCAGCTTGCACATCCATAATCGTCAAAACGCCTGCGGATTTCCAGATGCAAATGGTGATAGTCCCCGCCATATTTTTTAGATTCCTGCACCGTGAACAAACGGGCGATCTTCGTCTTTTCATCTACCTGTTGCCCCTGTCTCACGTAAACTTCTTTTAAATGCTTGTAAGAACTAAAAATAACCTGTCCGTCTTTCAACTGGTGTTTAAGAACAACCGTTTGTTGATTTTCACCCAGATGTACCGAGCAAACAATACCTTTAGCCATCGCATAAACAGGAATCAGTTTGCTGGCGGGCTTTAAAGGATTTACATCTATGGCCGTATGCATATGGCCTTTCAGAAAACTGTCCCGGTGGTCTCCGAAAATACTTATGATTTTCAATTGTTTGATGTCTTTCCTGTCGGCAACTTCAAAAGGTAGGAACCAATTTACAGCAATGGCAGATGGAGATGCATCTGTATAATAGGGTTTCCACCTGTTTTTATCTATATCAATATTAATTTGGGCGTCTGCAAAAAAATGCAAACCCAAAAACAGCAATAGAAATAAGATTTTTTTATTCATCCAGACAAGATATTAAATTTCCGGCAGATAAAGCTTTGGCAGAATCAGCCCCA
Source organism: Pedobacter nutrimenti (assembly GCF_003208655.1). Classification (GTDB taxonomy): domain Bacteria; phylum Bacteroidota; class Bacteroidia; order Sphingobacteriales; family Sphingobacteriaceae; genus Pedobacter; species Pedobacter nutrimenti. The sequence continues at coordinate 661,135 of NZ_QKLU01000004.1, forward strand.
GTCTTTCCTGTACCGTGGTATCTCCCCGGATCTCCAGGACCGGGCAACTCACCTGCTCCAGCCAGTCCTGATGAACTTTCAGTGTCCTTCCTTTGGTCGTATTGTCATCATAGCCCCAGGCCCACTCCATAAAATCCTGATGTACAATTTTGTACACCGGGTCGGTCAGGTGACGGTCTCCATAACGTTCCAGCTCCCGGTCTTTTAAACGCTGGATCCGGATTGCCCTTGGGATGTACAAGAAAACCACCAGGTCAAAGGCATTCAGCCATTCCCCGCCCCAGTTCACCATAGAACCGCCCAATATCCAGTTTTGATGTCCGGCCAGATCCTGCTTGAGCATTTCGTTGCGTAATTGGGGATCACGTTTTAGAGTAAATGGGATTTCTGAGTCTGCCCAGAAATAAGCATCCGTATCAAAATAAGGAGCAGAAGTCTGGTTGGAAAGTGCCTGCCCCAGTGTCGTAGAACCGGCACATGAAGCCCCCATGATGTGTATTTTCATTTTTTACCTCCCTTATTGAAAAAGTCGTGATCAGCACGTAAAATTATCAATCTTGCAGCTAAACAGAAAAAGTAAATTTCTTTTCAAATTTCATGTTATTTTCATTTTCAGTGTGGACATTTGATCTACACACACAAACACACACCTTTGAATCCTGTTTTAGGGGAGATTTAGTTAGATAAAGTTTGCCTCCCTGGAGGCAAACTTTTTTTTATCTTTACAATTATGAACAGATCCTTTCTTTTTCATGTATTGCTCATACCCTGCCTGCTCATGCTACTGCCTGGAAAGGTTAGGGCAAATTCTGCCGCAGCAAGGATAAAGCCTGTTTATCTTCAGGAGGATAAACAGGATGATAAAGACAAAAAGCAAAAAAAAGAAGAAAAGAAACCCGAAAAACCAGAAGTCAAAGAAGTTCCCAAGGCCAGAAAACAGGAAGTCCCTGTGGTGGTTCCTCCAAGAAAAGGCCCTGTTCCTGAAAAACAGCGTGGCAGGGGAAATCTATTTTAAGCCGGCATAAGAACATGAAAGTACTGATCATTGAAGATGAAAAGACGCTGGCCTATGAAATGGAAGCTTTTCTGAAAAAAGCCTTTTACCTCTGCGATCTTGCCCATACTTTTAAAAGTGGTCTGGAAAAAATAGAACTCAATACCTACGATTTTATTCTGATGGACCTGGGACTACCCGATGGGGATGGCCTGGACCTGCTGCAAAAAGCAAAAAAACACAATCCCGAGGCAGCTTATATTATTTTAACCGCCAGGGGAAACCTGGAAGACCGGATTACGGGTCTGGATCTTGGTGCCGACGATTATCTGGCAAAGCCTTTTTACCTGCTGGAGCTCCAGTCCAGAATGCAAGCCATTGCCAGAAGAAAATTTAATGTCAGTGAAGATCTTATGCCGCTGGGGGAATTTAACCTTGACCTGCTGAACAGAAGGGTCCTGCACCGGGGGCAGGTTATAGAACTTTCTAAAAAGGAATTTGACCTGCTGAGCTACCTTTCCCTACACAAAAGCCGCGTACTGACCAGAATGCAACTAAGTGAACACATTTGGGGTACTTATGCAGATGATGATTATGACTCCAATTATATAGATGCGCACATTAAGAACATCAGAAAAAAATTAAATGCACTGGCCCCTACCGAATGGCTGGAAACCGTTCGGGGTGTAGGCTATAGAATCCGGAAGTAATTTGAAACTGTCGAGTAAACTTTTATTTTTTATTACAGGATCAAAGCTGGCTATTGTGATCCTGTTTATTTTGTTGTTGCCTTCCCTGGTCAAACAAATAGCCCTGGAGTACACCAATTATACCCTTAAGGAACAGAAAAAAAAGGTATTGGACATTGTACAAAAAAATGGCCTGCATTATTACCTGGAAAAAGACAGTGCCTATGGCAGTTATACCATGCTCAAGGAAGAATATATTTCCCTTGCCCCGGCAGCGCCTGGTTTAAAAATAGACACCATTAAAAATTCCCGGCGCATTGTGGAAAAGGATACCCTTAATTACCGTATCCTGAGTTACACCTTTAAAAATTCCAGCCGCAATTACCTCCTTGAAATTGGAAAAACAACAGCAAGCATCAATCAATATGACCAGCCGCTTCAACGCTTTGCCTTGTACGTTTTGATGGTACTTGTGCTGCTCACCATTCTGATTGACCTGACTTTTACCAGGGTACTGATCCGTCCCCTGACCAAGATCATCAGCACAAGGCTTGTTAACCGGAAGTTTCCTTTTAAAGAACAAGGCATCAAGATCAAAACCAGCACCACAGATTTTAAATACCTTGACGAATCGCTCAGCTTACTGACCAGCCAGATCAACGATGCTTTTACCAAAGAAAAGGAATTCACCGCCAATGCTTCGCATGAACTGATGACCCCCATTAGCATCCTGCAGCATAAGATGGAAAATTTATTAGCCGATCAGCAGGTAAGCGAGTCCGTTTCCCTGCGCATTATCGAAATGATGAAAAGCCTGGACCGCTTAAAAAAAATTTCGTCCTCTCTGCTCCTGATTTCCAGAATTGAAAATGAGCAATTTGTAAAAAGGGACCAGGTCAGGCCCCTGGAGTTGTTCAGGGAAATTAAAGAGGAAATCGGCCATCGTCTGGAAGCACAAAACATTTCCCTGGTTCTGGAACTTTCTTCTGCCCTGAAGTTAAAAAACGTAAACCAGGACCTGCTCTTCCAGTTGTTTTATAACATAACCAATAATGCCATTAAATTCAACAAAACAGAAGGGAAGATCCTGGTTAGTGATGCGTTTCTAAAACATGGAGAATATCAGATCCGGATCTCCGACACCGGTATTGGGATAGAGCCCGGACAGTTGCCCTTTATTTTTGACCGTTTTCGAAAAAGTAATCTTTCAGAAAAAACAGGTTATGGACTTGGTCTGGCCATTGTGAAAAGTATTGCCCTTTACCACAATATTAAGGTAGAAGTTCAATCCGTTCCAAATGAAGGAACTACTTTTTTTGTATCCTTCCCTGCCGACCAATTGGATTAAGGTTTTATTTATCCTGGTCTGTTATTCCAAACATCAGGACCAAACGCTCACCTTGATACAAATTAAGGGTCTGGTCTGCCACATCGTATTTAAAGGTATTGCCACTTAAAAGCTGCATAAAATCGTGTTCCAGTTTATTTCTGCCTTCATCAGGACAAGCCATCAGGGTACTGCCCAGTTGTTTAAACCGGATCATTTCATTTCCTTTTTCATAAGCGCCAAAGAAGCCATTACAACCTGCATTACCGCTTATACGCCCTTTAACTTTATCGAAGACAATATATGCCGGAGAATTTTCCTGGGTAAGCCCGTTCATCTGGATCAGTTTCCATTTGTGTTTGGTGACAAAAGACCATACACCAGCATGTTGTGGCATTTTTTGTTTTTTAAGAATTTTCTTTAGCTTATAGGTATAAGCTGATGCATCTGCAGGAACATTGGCCCGCTTGGTACGGATCACCTGCAAAACATAACGATAACCGGCTTTATATTTGAAACCTTCAATGTTGCTGTAAAACAGCTCCCAGTCTTTACTATTTTTGTATTTAACCTGGTAGCAGGTTTGCGGGGCAACCCCTGTACAACTGGCCCGGTCTTCCTTAACCACCAGGCGGATGATGTCTGCTTTTGTTGTAAACGAAAGTCCAAAGACCAGTAAAATGGCCAATATAAATTTGCTTGTTGTGGACGTTAAAAAAGATTGTTTCATGGTATGTGTTTTTGTGTTATTCATACAAAGAAGATGCCTGCATCCGCAGCTTTCCATAAAAATACACAATCAAAATAGAAAAACAGCCTTAAACAACTGAAAATCAAAACACATTATTTCTCATTATTTTTCCTACAGTGCTCTACTTTATTCTGAATATATTTACTAAATCCCCATATTTAAATTCAAAATTTATTTATTTTGCCGCTTATACATCCACCTTTGTCAGACTTCTTTTAACCCCGTCTTTTAATGAATTTTCTAAAAAACATTCTCGGCTCCAAACAACAGGCACTAAAATCAAACGAAAACTTCTGGTCCTGGTTTAAGACCAGGGAACGTGTTTTTTTTAATGTCGTAAAATCACATCAAAATATTGAGCAGGATTTTTTTGATGAACTGGGACCAAAACTCAATGAACTAAAAGAGGGCTATTTTTACCTGACCGGAATGATGAACGACGATACCGCCGAACTGGTCATTACCGCAGACGGGAACATCAAAAACATTGTGTTCGCAGAAGAACTGGTTGCGCAGGCTCCTGTTTTGAATGGCTGGAAGTTTACAGCATTAAAAGAAGCCTTAAATATCGAAGATGTTAACATCAGAATGGGCGATTATGAGTTTAACCGGAAAAATTTGCAATTCTATGCAAACGATCTTGAAAATTACCCGGATGAAATTGACATTACAGTGCTTTATGATGAGCTTACCAAAGAGAATGAAAATGATATTTCCATTGGTGTATATATATTTCTGGAAAATTACCTTGGAGAACTGAACGCGGCCACCATCATTGACCGCTTAACCATTATCAGGAAGGACCAGGCAAAAAAAGAACTGATCCCTATAGAAAAATTGAAATCATTTTTGATCTGGAGAGAAAAAGAATTCATTGAAAAATATGAAGGCATTCGCAGTAATGCAGATCATGACGCCTACTCTATGCTGGAGGCCCAACTGGAAAACGGTAATCCTCTGCTGGCCATTATCAACACTGAACTGCTTGGCTGGGACAGCAAAGCTTCCCATCCCTGGATTTTAAATTATACCATAAAGTTTGACGGAGAAAACACCAACGGAATGCCAGACCAGCATACCTATAAACTACTGGACAAAATAGAAGATGAACTCATGGCGCAACTGAAAGATGTAGAAGGCTATCTGAACATCGGAAGGGAAACTGCAAATGGCAACAGAGAGATTTATTTTGCATGTAAAGAATTCCGGAAACCTTCAAAAGTGGCCTGGAAGATTCAGGAAAAATATTCAGACCAGCTTGAAATTTCTTATGAGATATTCAAAGATAAATACTGGCAAAGTTTTAAACATTTTCTACCCTGAACTAAACAGCATGTTAAAAAGAGTCCTTTAGAAAAAGATCTTTTATCATCAAACGGGCCTGGCCTAAAAAAGGAAAGCGGGAATAACCCTCCGGATCATTCCCGCTTAATCTAAATTAACGCTCTCAGTAATAAAGACGCTTTTTGAAAGTAAATATTGTATCCGGTATTCTTTTTTTTGAAATTTTGCCTGGATTTCATAAAAACCGGCCTTTAAAACCCTGCGGAGACCCTGAAACCTGTACTGCTGCCGTTCTTGTAATTAAAAGTTTTGACCAGGTTAAACCGAAGTCCAAAACGTTGTATACCGATATAAGCTTCGGCATAGTTTTTTATGACATCAGAAGTTAGGTAATTTACGCCAATCACTTCTTCCAATTTCAATTTCTTGAACAAAGGGATTTTACTCAGAAATAATCCACCAAAATTGTGTTCGGCATGTGCTTCCAGAAATTCTTTTCCTGTACTGTATTCATAAGGACTGAGCATCATAAACCCATCTGTAAACTGGGTATAAAGGAAAATATCACTGCCAGCAAAATGTTTAAAATCCATATAATACATTTTATCTCTGTTAAGGAACTTACCTGCCGCGGCACTGTATTTGAAAGCACCTAAAATACCCAGCTTTTTATTGGAGTCAAATACCCGGATCCCTGCATAATCGAAATCTACATCTGAATCAAATGCCCCTTTTATTCCTTTCCTGTATTCCAGCTCCAGTTTAGGATATTTCGAGCCTTGTCTGATGGTAAAATCCGGACGTTCAATATAGCTTTGGGCAAAAGCAATATTCAGTTTCAGACCTAATGTCAATGCTTTATTGGCACTGAAAGCATAATTATTTTCGAATGATGGATATGGATTGTTTGCTGTAAACTGTTTATCTGGAAAATCTCCAGCCGTCCGGAAGGAGGTATTCAGCAGGGGTGTCCTGTTTGCGTATTCTATATTACCGCTAAGATACAATCCATTACTGAGCTCCCTGCCTGAATAAATTTTCACAAAATCCTTTTTAAACAGTTTTAAAATATTTTCCTTGGCAAACAGCGTACTAAAAGTATTAAACAAAGGGGGTATCGCCCCGTATTCGGTATTAAAGTCTGTATAACTTGTTCCCCCGCTGATCCCTAAATAAGCCCTGCGTTTTCGGTTATACACATAGCCGATACTGCCATTGGCACTTAATTTTTTGTTTTCAAAACCATACCGCGGATTAAACTTCATACTTAGACTGCTGCTGTCTTTCAGGGTTTTTCTATAACTCAGCTCCGGACTGTACACCCATCCTTCTACCGTATTGTAGTTTACGCTAAGTACCGGACTATTAATCCCCCAGGACTCTTTTTCTTTGGTATTTCTATGCGTATACCCGGTTAAAAGAACCTTTAATGGTTTCAATTTATTTGCTTTTCTGTCTATCGAATCTTTGTACTTATCGGAACTTCTGACGAGCCGGATGCTGTCTTTTTTGACATAGTCCCTTTTTTCCTCGGGCGTTAAAAGTACAGGCCTGATCCCCGCCCAATAAGCAGAATCTTTTTTATTAGACCCGGCGTTTACCTTTAGAACCCTGTTGGTAAAGAATTTTGGAGGAAAATTAGGTTCTACATCATAATTGCTGAACACCCCGGTATAGGTACCTTCAAATTTAAAGCTGAATATTCCTCCGCTATAATCGTACCGCTGACTGGCGAGCATCCACTTCTCATTTTTAACGGGAATATACTGTTGTTTTATTCTCAGACTATCAATCCCCTCGATCATGGAATTATTGGTGATGGCAAGATCAATACTATGGATCCGCCAGCTGTCATCAATAATATAAATATAACCATTAAACACCTGATCATATTTACGACGCGAAATCACTTGTATCTTATTGATCCAGTTACCACCCTCGCGGAAAGTTCCAATAAATTTATAGCGGTAAAACAGCATCGCATTCTCTGCAATTGGTGAAACGAAGCCCACACGGCTCAACTCACCGATATCAACAATATTTTTGTAAAAGCTCACCAAAAAATCTGTTGCCTGATTAAAACTGAAGCCATTGCTGTTGCCGCTTACTTTTGAAGAGATCATTTCTTCATTAATTTTACCTGGCTGCTGAAAATTAAACTTTGATACCGATTCGGACAAATAGAGTATTCCTCTTTTGCCGGAATCCAGGCCCATATTTTTAAGGTCATCCTGAATGTTCCTGCCCAGGAATTTTTTAGGCGCATTTTTAAGTTTGGTCACCCCTTTAATATAGGTATCACAGGAAAAGGCCTTAACTTCGGTCAAATGCTGTTTGCGTTTTTTAATGGCATTCCTGATGATTTCATAGGCCGGGTCTTCCGCACCAGCTTTAATGACTACGTCCTTCAGCTGATAAACTTCCGCCTGCATTGCCACAGACAGCTCTGTATCTCCATTGACCTCTACCTCTTTAATAAGCTGGACATACCCCACTGCCCTAAACACCAAATTGTATTTTCCTTTATCCAGTTTGAGCTGGAATTCCCCATTGGAATTGGCAGAAGTACCCTTACTGCTGCCCTGAATATAAACACTTGCAAAAGGAAGGATGTTTTTTTCTTTATCGGTCGTAACTCCTTTTAGGGTAAATTGTTGGGAAAAGCAAAACTGTGTAAACAAAAGGGCACACAACAGGAACAAGAGCTTCTTCATATAGTTTTATGGGCGTTTAAGGTTATAAAGCGAAAATGCCTATAATTTCCGAATAATACTCTGTTGCATTAAGTTAAAAAAAGTTAAAAAGCTATGGCGCCTGCTTTTGACCAGGGTTTAGATATTGTAAAAAAGGAAAGCGGGAATAACCCTCCGGATCATTCCCGCTTAATCTAAATTAACGCTCTCAGTAATAAAGACGTTTTTTGAAAGTAAATATTGTATAGAGGAATAAAAAAAATCTAAAGACCTGATGTATGCCTTTTAAAAGCCCCAAAAAAAACATCGGCAGCACTAACTTTCGTTAATGCTGCCGAATCCTTTATGCTATGCCTGCCCTACGCGGATCACCCCCTCACAGGACTTTTTTCGATTGAATAGCTATCTATTTAACAACTCAGTTCTACACTTGTTTTGAAGAATAGCTGCTTAATTTTTCTTACTTAAATATAAATCTATTCTTTGCCTTTTTTTGAAAAAACTTATCCACCGGGTGTGGAGAGATTTTTTAATTACCTGGTACATACTTTCCATCATGCTGTTGACTTTAATCGTTAACTGCCTCATCAATTTTAATATTTATTTGCATTCCACAAACTAATTGCTATTTTTGCCACCTCAATAGCCACAAGGGGGATTAGCTCAGCTGGCTAGAGCGCTTGCCTGGCAGGCAAGAGGTCAGCGGTTCGACTCCGCTATTCTCCACAGCTTAAAGCCTTTCAGTAGTACTGGAAGGCTTTTTTGTTCAAATGGCTTCCTTCAAATGGACAATAAACCATTAAACTTTCTTTGCCAAATTCTGTATGCTCTTTTTTATTTATGGAATCTTCATGCATTGCTCATCATAGTTGAAATATCAATCAAATATGATAAAGACATGGTTAATGACTTACCTACTCCTGATTTCCTCAGTGTTTAGTGTTTATGCCCAGGACAACAACATCAGCTGGATCAATAAAAATGCACGGCCCTTACAGGCAGACACCTCAAAATCGCTCAGCGATCTTGATTTTTTATCCGGAACACTAAAGGATAATACCATTTTCGCCATAGGTGAAGCTTCTCATGGCACACGCGAATTCTATAACCATAAAAAACGCATCATAGAATACCTTATCCTTCACCTCAACTATAAAAGTCTGGGGTTTGAAATCAGCGATTCGGCAATGGAACCCATTAACCAGTACTTACTTACCGGAACCGGCAATTTAAAAGACCTGATGAAGGGATTTTATTTATACAATACAACAGAGATTTATGACCTTTTCCAATTCATAAGAACCCATAATAAGAAACAAGCGCCCGCGGAACAGGTTCAACTATTTGGTTTTGACCGGATGGAATATGCCCCAATGCCATTGGAACGCGACCAGTTAATGGCACAAAACATCATTATAAACCAAAATACAACCCACAACAAAACCATCATCTGGGCACATAATGTACATATTGCAAAAGACACCACCATGGCCCAATACCAAGGAATGGGCTATCACTTAAACAAAAAATTTGGGAACAAACTTTATGCGCTGGGATTTGACACCTATAAAGGCTCGGTAAATGTAATCACCGGTAACGGATTTGAAAAATATGAGTTTCAAAGCGCAAAAGATACCTTTTCAGCATTATTAGCTTCAGCAAAATATCCTGACTTTTTTATAGCCCTTAGCGGGACGGATAATCCCCTGAAAGGAGTAATCAGTAAGATGACCAATATCTATGCAAACTGGACAGAAGGTCGTTCACTCCCCGTAAATCCAGGTTCTGATTTTGATGGAATGATATTTATCAGGGAAAGCCATGCCTCCGCACTGATGAAATAAATTAGTGCAGAAATTTTGTTCTGCTCGCAGGGAATAAAATTTCTTTTCTATATTCACATCTCAAATTTAAATTATGCGTTTTCTCTTTTTCTTTATCCTGCTGTGCAGTGCTACTTTTGCCAAGGCCCAGCTGTTTGGTGTTATACCAATTAATAAATTTCAGGCCGGTTATTATTACGACCTTAACGATCAGAAAATCATCGGAAAAATCGCAAAAGACGCCAGCTCTAGAAATACCTTTACTTCAAAAAACTACTTTCTGTTTAAGTCAGATACAGGTCGGGTACGCATCAGTCCCGATATGATCAAATCATTTGTAGTAGGACTCGATAGTTTTACGGTTTCTCATGGGCCAGACGCCCAGTTTTACAAGGTGGTTATAGATGGCCCCTCAAAGTTATTCGGTCTTAGTGGATTTAGCAGTCAGGCGCCTACAATGTCTGCCGCTCCGGGAGGTGGAATGACGATGAATGGAGGAGGTACCACCTTCTTTAAAAGCACTACATACTTCTATGGTCCTGATGCAGATCATTTGTCACAGTTGACAAGAAAAAACTATGCAGAGGTTATGAGTTTAATTGTCGCGGATGAGCCTTCCCTTGTCGAAAAAATTAAGGATAAAACATACCGGTACGGAGATATGAAAGAGCTGACCGAAGTTTACAACCGGATCAAGAGCATAAAGAAAACTCCATCCAAATAAAGGTTATAGTGCTGTAATGGGAAATTTTTGTTTCAATCAGCATTATTTAATTTCTTTGCCATCCTTAACCATTAAGTTAAAATTTACTTGTCCCAGCCTTCCAGTAACATCCAGTCCTTCTATGTTTCCGATAAACTTGCCTGAAATATCTGAACAGTAAAATGTAATTTTAGCCTCCCCTTTTTCATTTGTAATGACTTCCGGGTTCCAGATCAGGGTATTCCTAAAATCAAAAATGTTTTTTTCTTCCGGTTTGCGTTCGTAATCGGGGCTATAAAATACTTTACCTGCAACATACCCCTGAACCCGGTGCATATTAAACATCTTCAACAAATCCTCGTCTGTATATTTTGGATATTCGTAAGCTTTTTTAATCACATCACTATTCTTAAAGCTCCCATGCCAGGGAACCCTCCCATCTTTATATTGAGTATAAGCGCCCCCTTCAACCGGTTTCGATCCCGAACCACAGGAACCGCAATTTAACCAACCGCATGTTCCTACAAAATCGCTGTTCCCGGAAAACCTGGCCGTACTATCCAGTTTTGCCATATATTTATCCCGTTGTAAATTTACAGCACCAGTTCCCCTTCCATTTATTACCACTTCGTCCAGTGTAATCAGTCCGGGTATATTAGGCAATACTTTCAGGGTATCTGTTTTATCTTTTCGGGCAATCAGCGGGTAAACAACTTTTTTCTGTCCCAGTATGGAATCAATTGCACCAAAGGGATCCGAAAGTACAATCTTTGTCTTTTTAACAATTTCATCACTGCCAAGTGGTTTTATATAAAAGTATCCCTGGTTCGCCAGCAGCATCTGTTCTTTGGAAATTTTAAATTTTCCGGGAGAAGAAATCTGAATGGGATCGCCAAATCCCATTTTTTCGGGTGTAAAAGCAAGTAACATTTTAGGAAGGCCGGACTTACCGCTCATTGTCCCCTCCACCTGGTCACTGATAATTTTTTGGCCTTTTGTTGTCTTTAACAGATCATGCTTACCCCAAATGTATTTTCTCCAGCCTTGTGTCATTAATAACAAATCCATGGATTGTGCCCTGTTTTTATTGTTTTCATCAAAAAAGTAGTCCGGATTGATGATCTCTCCTCTAATTTGCGAATACAACTGGGTATAAGAAATGATGTTTAAAAAATCCTCCTGGTTTTTATAAAGATCATCGTAAACGCTAAGCCCAAGATGCGCAATTACAGGCTCGCCTTTTTCGTTGCTGGCCCGGATGTTCAGTACAACTTTATCTTTTCTATCATAAACGGATTGCGAGGGCTCAACACTGATGTTAATCTTTTGATCAAAATTGACATACACAAGTCTTTCAACAAGGGGTATCATAGCTGAATTATACAGGGTGACCTCCACAATTCCCTGCGGAAATTTATCTTTTGGAAGGTTAAACAGCAAGGTATCATTCCTCATTTCTCCTTTATAAAGTGCATATACTGTGCCCCTTACCTGGGCGGAGATGATAATATCCTGATCTGGTATGGAATTGCTTTTTGTTACCAGAAAGACAACAGCTTTCTCATTCTGGCGCAGCACTTTCAATACAATACCCGTTTTATGTATTTCCGGAAGTTGCTGTAGTATCTCTGAATGCCCCATTTTCACTGCATAAACTTTTCCGGTCCGGGGAACAAAGTTAAACTTGCCCATCCCGCCATAAGTACTCTTAATACTGTCAATGGGCTTTCCGTTTTCCAGTAATATCCCATTCAAATCGTAAGGCTTCCCATACTGCTTGCTTACTTTAAAAGCAACCACATTCACTTGTTCAGCAACCAAATGCCCTCCCTCAGGAAAAAATTTAATAGAAAAATTATCATTTGCAATTGCAGGCAGGGTTATCATATTGCTGATGTCCTCCTTCTGGTAGCTGGTCTTAATATCCAGGAAAGTATTTTTAAAAGGATCGTCTATCCTAAATTTGAGGGTGGCATATCCATCGGCACCAGTTACAGCCTGAATCGTTTTTTGATAAATACGATCAACAAAAATACTGGCCAAAACATCTGCTCCTTTAACTGGAAGTTTATTGGAGCTTGTGCCAACGGTCAGTTCAATTTCTTTTTTATCCTCCGTATTTATCCTTTTAACCGACGCATTAACGGCTAATTTCGGGTTGATGCGTTTCATAATTCTCAGCTTTCGGAAGGCTTTGAATTCCTCCTGATCATTCAGAAACGATCCTGCGGTAAAAGCCATAAGTATATAATCCCCGGGAGAGACATCTTCCCTTATAATTAAATGCCCATCAGCAAAACCATTATGGATCAGTATTTTTTCCTGTCGGATCAGCTGGTTGCTGAGTGCATGCCGAAGCTGGATATACAGAGTTGTATCTGCAGCAGAGGGTTCGTTGTACCGGGCATTCATGATGTACCCCTTAAACCACAGGTCCTCTCCTGTTTCATACACACCTTTACTCAGTTGGAGGTACACAAGTTGCTGGGGTTGTTTTTTTGACAGTGAATCGGTCCATAACGCAACCCTGGATATGTTTTCCTGGGAATAGGCAAAGGAGGCTAAAAGACACCAAAACAATAGAACAGTAATTCTTCTAATAGCTAAAACCATATCGTTTTTTTTATAGATTGAACAACAGCAGTTTAGCAAAATATCAATTATATTTCATAGTTGGTAATTTACCAGGGCAACAAGTCCCCATAAAAACCGGGTAACCCAAAAATGCCAGGAACAGCTTGACATCCGTTGCTGATTCTTAAAAGATATATAGAAGAAATGGCCAATTCCCAAAACTTGAAAAAGCAACAGTTACAGCGCATTATTCAGCGTGAAGAAACGGAAATAAAATTAGCGATAGCTCAAAATGCAACCCTAAGGGCCCAAATCAACCCTCACTTCTTATTTAACAGTTTGAGCTTCGTTTATCAAAGGATTAGAAAAGTGGGCGCTGATTCGGGGGAAAGTCATCCTATTACTTTCAGGGATAATGAGATACAGCATAGAGTCTACTCAGGATGAAAAACTGGTTAATTTATTTACTTAAGGTAAATATTTTGCTCAATCAGTGCAAGCTCACAATCCGGGTGGCCTGCCAGTTTCCGTCTTTTAACCGCCATAGGGTAATAAATTTAGAAGGCTCGCTTTCACCCGGCTCTGCTATATTCCTGAAAGAATGATAACCAATCTGCACTACTCCAAAATCCTTAATCGGGTAAACCTCTATACTGCCCTTGGCAAGTATCCGGGTAACTTTACCGCATATGTTTTTTTGAATAGACTCCAATACTTGTTTTTTCGAAGTGGACAAACCTCCCCTGTCATGATAAAACTCCAGTTCATCGGACATCATAGCCGCCATTTTATCCAGCTCACAATTGTTATATGCCCCAAAAAAGGCACTGTCCAGACTGACAATTTTTTGATACAACTCAACAGACTCAGGCGCATAAGGCTTTGGCTCATAGCGTAATTCACCCAACAACGAAACCGGATGGGTATTGACCATATAGTCGAGTTCACTAACCATTAACCAGTTTCCTTTTATTTTATTCCAGGTTCTTGAAAATTTAGACTCCTCTACAATTTTTTCCGCTTTCCCATTTTCCGTTCTATAAAAACGCTGTACACCGGTTTGTATAGCCCTGGTTTCACCCTGTTCAAAAACCTGTAAACTTCCTTTGACAATCTCCCTACGCATTGAGGCTCTTTCCCTGCTTTTATTTTCGCAGGACCTTTTGATGTTTTTTTTAAAATCGTCCAAACTTTGTGGACTGGTAGCTACTGAATAACCCCTGTCATGATAAAAAACGAAACCAGGTGCGAAAATGCTTTCCAGTTGTTTAAGATCACAGCTCTTAAAAGCAATATCAAACAACAGGCTATCTTTAGCAGACAATTCAATAAACAATTTTTCATTTAGCGCCGGTACTTTCTTAACAGCTTGTGCAAGTACAGAAAAACCAAAAAAACAAAAGCAACAGGCGGTCAATATCAGTTTCTTTAATTCCATATAACTATGACGCCGTTAATTTCCAGTTGGTTACAGGTATGTACAAATCCTGTTTTTTACATCGGTCAGACGCTTTACCTAAAATCTTTGAGAAATCTGCTGTCAATTTTACTATTTTAGCCAGACACACAAATTAAAAAACTAACCATGCGCATTTTAATTTTACTTTTCACCGCTTTCTGTTTCATGACCACGACAGGAATTGCACAAACCATACAGCAAAACAGCGGTTGGCTTTTTCTGATGAACACCACCAAATTCAACAACAAATGGGGTAGTCATTTAGATATACAACTCAGATCCGCGGACAAATGGGACCACCTGAGAAACTTTATGTTCAGACCGGGCATCACCTATTATGTCAATAAGAAAAATGAACTCACATTGGGTTATTTGTGGAATGAAACTTTTAATCCTTCGGGAAGTATTCATCCCAGCGCCACGGAACACCGGATCTGGCAGCAATACATTTACAAACATAAAATTGGCACCATCAATGTAAGCCACAGATTAAGGACCGAACAGCGTTTTATAGAAAGGCACGGTCAGCAAGATGTATTTGCACAACGTTTCCGGTATTTTTTCAGGTTACTGATGCCTTTGGAGAAGGAAGTAAAAGATTTTGAGAAGGGCTTTTTTGCAGCCTTACAAAATGAATTTTTTCTGAATATTCAAAACAAACAAGAACTGAACCAACATGTGTTTGATCAGAACAGGGCTTACCTGGCAGGTGGTTACCGCTTAAACAAAGCGCTGGACATTGAAGCGGGTTATCTGAACCAAGCTTCCAAAGGCATTAACCGCAGCACCGTGAACCATGTGGTACAGCTGGCTGTCTATACCAGATTTTAAAATGTATTTATAAAAACAGGAGGGGGAAAATCCTCCTCCTGTTTTTTGTTTTACACCTCGGCCTCAGCACTAAATTTTTCACCAAAACGGTCTGTCGCAGTCACCTTTACTTTTTTCACTGAAGGGTCAAAATGTGCGACAAAAATATGATCGGTTTTTCTTGGCTCAGGAAAGGTCCGCCCTGCGGGTAACTGATCTCCTTTATATAATGTTACGGATAAAGGATCATAACCAATCTGATTTTCCATCAGTCCCATAGCCTTTCCATCTAAAAAATATTCCACCTTCCAGTCCGGGTCCCAATTCCAGACATTGGCAATCAGCCGGCTCTGATTGGTCAGCCGATCTGTAAACACGCTGACCTGTTTCTCTCTTTCAAGTCCTGTAGATTTGTAATACCAGGTCAGTTTTGTTCCATCCACATCATACACTCCGTAACCTCTTGGTGTCCCATCTTCACAGATCGGCCCTGTCCACCAGGCCCCGCACACAGTACCATGATTGTGCTCATAAATTCCGTCCCTGATCACATTTTTATTAAAATGGGTATGGCCTGACATAATGTGAACATTTGTATATCCTTTTAACAGTGCATAAAAGTCTTCTTTATTTTTAACTGAATTATGGACAGGGATATGCAAGTTAATGATCAGCAGGTTGTTTTTGTCCACATGCTCCAGATCCTTACCGAGCCAGTTCAGCTGGTCTTCTGTAATATATCCATCATACTCTCTTTCGGTACCCAAATAACGGACATCATCCAGCACCACATAATGTGCTTTTCCACGATTGAAAGAGTAATAAGTTGGTCCGTAAACCTCCTTAAACGTTACATCTGATGTTTCGTCTCCACCTTTTCTGTAGTCCATATCGTGGTTGCCAAGGGCCTGAAAAAAAGGAATCCCCATTTGGGAAACAGCCAGGTTATAATCCGGAAACAAAGCATGGTTGTCCCATACAATATCACCTACACAGATGCCATGGACCAAAGTATCTTTTGGCATGTTTTTCAACAACTGCTGCACATCCGGCACAGAAGTTTCCATCATTTGCTTTACATCTTTTTTATTTTTAACCTGAGGATCCGCCCAAATGATAAATTTATGTCTGTTATCGTTCAATTTAAGGGCCTTTAGTTCAAAATCATATTCATTTCTGCTGCCCAGTTTTTCATAATGCCTGGCTACCCGGTCATCGGTTTTAAATTCATAACCTGACGGTGTACTCATAAATATACTCACTGCCTTTTCATTGGGTTCTATGGTATAGTTACCCTTTGCATCGGTTAGGACCACGGAAAAACCATCGGATATCACCACATTTGCAATACCCTTTTTACCCGACAACACCCTCCCTTTAATTGTTTTTTCCCTTTTAAGCTGATTAAAAGCTTTGCTGTTCAAACTGACAAAGGCCGCGCCTGTGACCAGGCCCATACGTTGTATAAAAGATCTTCTGTTCATCATGTAATATCGTTAATTTGAAAGTGTGGTTACATCGGCACTTTCAATTTCTGTCACAACGGAACTTTGGGTCATCAGATAAAAAACCCATGCCCTTGGTGTTTCCCATGTTTTTTTCGTCGCATTAAATTTACCTCCGAGTTTTATAAAATAACCTGCATCTGCAACAGTTGGGTGCGGGATAATATAGGTGTTTGTTCCCTGAAAAATAAAAGGTTGGTCAGTAGCGGATGTTGCATCCTTCATATTGTAATGGTCGTTATCCATAATCCGGTAACCTTTATTGGTCGTGGCATCAAACATGGTGGTTTTTCCTGTACCTCCAAAAAACACCACATCTGAAGGGACAGAGGCCTCAGTAACATTAGTGCCTTCAAATAAAGCAATTCCCCCTGCATTACCACTGTTTGGCAATAAACCACCGCTGGCACTTCCAAAACCATCACCATCGTTGGTCACATAAGCAATGGCACGGATCCATTTGGAGTCACTGATATTGGTTGAGTTGGCCCCGTTGATTCTTTTATTGCTGCCACCAACATAAAAGAACTCTCCTTTTTTAACCGATCCCGTACTGAGGTTAAATTTATAGGTCCTTCCTCCTCCCGTGGCCCATCCGGCACCCGGAGCCGCGCCCGGGTTTGGTGTTGCACCTCCTCCATTGGTACACATGATCAATGACATCGGGCTTTTTTCAAAATTAATGTCTTTGGTGGCCAGCAACTGAACATATTCGTAATTGCCATCCGCACCTTTGGCATCAGCCACAAAACCACTGATCAGCACAGGGAATTTACCAAGCCCGGGACCATTCGGATCCGGAGGAGCAATACGTTCTGTAATGTCTTCAGTAGACCTCGGCCAGATCTGCATCATTGTAGCTCCTGAACTGTTTTGTGTAGCCAGTACAATACCCGCAAAATTTGCTGTCGCCGGCAAAGCTTCTTTGGCAAAACTTGCCTTAGCTTCAGTATGCATAATAATGCTGTCTGCTCCATTCACAATAGTCCTGTTTCCTTCAAAAGTGGTGGTGGGCAAAGGCAAGGGATTAATTGTTCCCGATTTAACCATAACCAGGGTACTTTCATAATCTCCGGGTTTCAGGTTAATCGAATAACTTGAAGCAGACTGTACATTAACTTTATTTCCGGAAGAAATTTTTCTTATAGAGGCATCGGACAGCCCGGAAATCTGCAAGGCACCATTAAGTTTTTTAAGCACACCTCCTTCTATAGTCACGACAATAGAATCTCCAGCTTTATAGCTCGATGCCGTAGAGAGTGCCAGGGAAATTCCTCTGGTTTTTTGCCTCCTGGTACTTTGCATAATCAACAAACCTTCAGGAGCATTTCCTCCGTCAGGATTAGAGATCACCACTCCGGTAAGCTGAGTAGCTCCGGTTAGGTTTTCTTTATTGAGTGCCACATCCGAACCGTTATACAAGTTCCTGACATTTTCCATAAAAGTCAAAGGACTTAACGTGCCTTCGGCATAATCGTGTTTTTTACAGCCTGCAATCAGAACAATTGTCCAACACAGCAGTAGGTATAAAAATTTCACCTTCATAAAATATTTTCTTTAATAATTGATTATCATTAAGGTCTTTGCCACCAAACCAGAGTATTAATATTATCTGTTCCCTGAATGGCTACCGCAGCACGGTAATTCTGGCCATTTGCAGACTGTACATATACCGGATAATTAAGCCTTGCCGGCATCATCTTATTGTTTTGGAGCCCATCACCCTTAGGCAAAACAGGATGTCCTGTTCTCCGATACTCAAACCATTGCTGCAAATCCGTAAAAAACAGGGCGTAATATTTTTGCAGATGGATCAGTTCCATTTTCTGGTCCAGGGTATAGGCATCGTCCCATTTAACCTTGTCAAAAGTGAAATAATTATTGGGCACGGTATAACCCCATAAGGTGATGTCACTGCTTACCCCGGCTTCATAATAGGTTTTGGCTGGTTTTGAGCTGATCCAGCCTTTGGCTGCAGCCTCTGCCAGGATCAGCTGAAGCTCTGCATAATTCATAATATTTCCCAGTAAAGGTTCAATCTGAAGCTGCGTCGGAAAAGAAGATTTTCCAACAGGCGTCTGGCCCGGGACATAACCACTTGGGATTCCGGCATATTCACCCTGATAAAGGGTTGCCCATTTTTGAATTCTCGGATCACTTCGTTCATTCAGATTATCGACAAAAAAACTACCGAGTTTTGGACCATACCAATCTCCTGGCCTCCAGGTGGCAAAAGGCGAAACATAAGGTGCAACACCTGTCCAGCGAAGAATTGCCGAATCGTCATTACCGGTCATTACCGGATAATTAGCCGCTTTAGTATCAACAATTTCTTTAATTTTTGCACTGGCACCGGCTTCTGCTTTTCCCGAAACACGAAGTAATAACCTCAGGTACAGTGAATTTCCAAACTTTCTCCATTTCTGATAATCACCTCCATAAACCGGATCACTGCTGGAAGGGACTTTAGCCCCGGTTTTTAACAATTCATTGGCCTTCTCCAATTTTAGCATCAAATCGGGATAGATGTCTTTTTGCTGATCAAAAGCAGGTGTATAGACACCTTCCTTCGCTTTATTGGCCTGCGTATAGGGTACATCACCATAGGTATCGCTCAGCATAGAAAATATCCAGGCCTGACAAATCAGGGAAACCCCCATATAGGTATTGCTCAGGTTGTCTTCCCCTCCCTTATAAATGTCATTAAAATTACTCAGCTGGATGTACCAGGAATTCCACAGGTAATCTGCTTCAGCGGTGCGCACATCATACCTGAAAAGTTTACCTTCAGTATCCCCCATGTCAACCGTAACTTGCATAAATTCATTATTGATCCTTTGACTCCTGCTCATATTGGCAGAAACCACACTGGTAATGGCCGGCGCCAGTAAAGTTTGCGGCAAAGCAAATTCACTGGTATTTGGATTGGTATTGAGTTTCTGAAAATCTTTGGTACAGGAAACAACGCTCAGTGCCAGGGCAGTCAGTAATACCAGTGATTTTATCGATCTGTTCTTATATTTTTTCATCTGTTTTATTGTTTGTCAGATTGTATCTCTTTTATTAAAGGCCTATCACCAGGTTTAAACCAAAAGTCCTGGTGGAAGGAAATTGTCCATATTCAAATCCTTTATTAATGTCACCAGAACCGTCCAGTGTTCCAAATTCCGGATCAAACAAAGGCCATTTGGTAATGGTAAAAAGGTCCCGTCCATAAACACCTACCGAAGCCCGTTGTATGCCAAACTTTCTGGCCAGTTTTACCGGTAACGCGTAATCAAAACGGGCTTCCCTGAGTTTGATAAAATCTGTGGAATAGGTTGTGCCCTCTACGTTGTCCCGGCCATAATGCGCTGTATAATAATTTGGTGCATCGGCAATCCGGTCATTTGGCCTGAAAGAACCATCCGGGTTTTTAATGACCCCCTGTCCGATAATTCCGTTATACCTTCCTGGTAACGTGTTTTTTGTTTTTCCCTGTTCGGCAAGCGCAGCTGCAGAAAGGGAATAACCTACTGCTCCATACTGGGAATCAAACAAAAAGCTCAGTGAAAATTGCTTATAACGGAAATTGTTGCCAATACTGGCTTTCCATTTTGGGTTCGTATTGCCGATATATTTTTTTTCAATACTGATCACCGGTAAACCATTTTCATAAATAATCTGTCCATCGGGTGCCCTTTCATAAGCACGGCCGTAGAGGTCGCCCATACTTCCGCCAACAACAGCCACGACAGCACCCCTTCCACCCGGTCCATTCTGAAGGATCAGCTGTTCCAGTCCGGGAGTCAATTCAACAATTTCATTCCGGTTGGCAGCAAAGGTGGTATTAATGGTCCAGGTGAGGCCACTTTGATTTTTCACAGGGATACCTGTCGCTGCAATCTCAATCCCTTTATTGCGGACCAGACCTGCATTCACAATTACATTACTCATCCCAGAAGCAGCATCCACTTTTGAAGTCAGGATCTGGTTCCTGGTATTGCCTTTGTACAGGGCAACATCCAGTGTGATGCGGTTATTGAGGAAGCGAAGGTCGGCACCTACCTCGTAACTGGTTGTATATAGCGGCTTCAACCCAAGGTTTCCCAGCGTCGTCTGATTGGCAAGGCCTCCAGGGAAAGTAACCTGTGGGTTATAACTGAAAGAGGTCAGATAAGGAACCACATCACTACTTCCCACTTTGGCCACTGAACCTCTTAATTTCGCAAAAGAAATGGCCCTTGGTAATTTAAGCCACTCGGAAAGGATTAAACTACCATTAACAGAAGGATAAAAGAAAGAGACATTATCAGTTCCTACTTTACTGGCCAATATGCTGCTCCAGTCATTACGTCCGGTAACATCCAGGTACAGAAAATTTTTATAACTGGCCGTGAATAAACCATAGAAACTGTTCAGGGCATAGGATCTCCGGTAAGGATAGGGAGCGAGTACCCCAGCGCTATTGGCTAAGGTATATACTCCGGGATAGGATAAAGAATCGGCCCTTAATTCATCCTTGATGTATTTATTTTTCAGCATACTGCCTCCTGCGGTTGCTGAAACTTCAAAGTCCCTGTTTATTTTTTTATTGTAACGCAATAGAAAGTCGCTGCTGATTTCTCTGGAAAAACTGTTCTGTGTCCTGTACATCCCCTTCTTATATTTTTCCGTATCAAAAGGCCTTTGCTGTGACCTTTCATCATAAGAAAAGTCAAGAGAAGTTCTTACCATCAGGCTCAGCTCTTTGGTAAAACTATAAGTTGCCTGCGCATTTCCGGTCACTCCGTTTCTGGTAGATTTATTGAGCATTTCATTGGCGATCAGGTAAGGGTTATCCGGATAGCTGCTAAAAGGAAAGCTCTGTTTCAGGTTTTCCTGACCCGGCATCCAGTAATCCTTCAGCCAGCTGATGGGCGCGCTGGGCTGCCAGAATAAATACCAGTACATAATGGATTGGTTGTTATAACCTGTGGAAGGTAAATTGTCACTGGATTTATTATTGTAATTTACCTTGGCTGCAATCTGCAGTTTGTCGCTCACTTTCTGGTTTAAAGAAAGTGCAACAGAATTACGGTCATATCCGGTATTTGGAATAATCCATTTATTGTTGGCATTGGTCACAGAAAAACGTGCAGAAGTTTTGTCATTTCCACCATCCAGGGTCACACTGTTGGTTAGGGTCCGGCCAGTTTCAAAAAACTTCCTTGAGTCATTCACATAAGGCACCCATGGGGTCCTTACGGTTGATTTGGTATGGGTAAGGGGATCATATTGATAAAACAGCTGTCCGTTTAATTTCGGGCCCCATGCAGAACTGGTACTTCTTGTGCTCGCTCCATCTTCTGAAGCATTATAGGAATAATAATTGTCCCCGTCTACACCCTGGCCGTACTCATACTGCAGGTCCGGCCAGCGGTTGATCCTTTCAAAGGCGGTATTGGAATTGATGGTCACACCAATGCCTTTTTTTACCTTACCCGATTTGGTGGTAATGATAATGGCCCCGTTTGCCCCCCTTAATCCATAAAGTGCAGCAGCTCCCGGGCCTTTCAGTACCGTCACTTCTTCTATGTCTTCCGGATTAATATCATTTAAACCACTTCCAAAATCTACAGGCGTTTCGTCGCTCAGGTAGCCGGAACCTCCGTTACCGGTTGTTTTTCCACTGGATTGGCTGATCACGACCCCATCGACAATAATTAAGGCCTCATTGGTACCGGTCAGGTTGTTTTCTCCCCGCAATATAATTTTATTGGAGCCTCCAGGGCCGCCATTTGAGCGGACCAGGTTTAAGCCCGCAACTTTTCCGGAAAGGGCATCTGTCCAGTTGTTGGAAAGGGCATCGGTCAATTGCTCTCCCTTAACCACTGTGGCAGAATAACCCAGCGATTTTTCTTCCCTTTTGATACCAAGTGCAGTCACCACGACTTCATTCAGCTGCCCTGCAGAAGGTTGAAGTGAGGTATTCAGTACCGTGTTTTTATCGGCCTGTACCAGCAGGTTTTCTTTTCTGAAAGTTTCATAGGAAATAAAGCTGATTTCCACTGTGTAAGAACCAGGAACCACACTTAAGGAGTAAGAACCATCGTTCTGGCACTGGCTGTAAGCATCAGCCCCCAGCACTTTAACCGAAGCTCCGGGAAGGGGTTGCCCCTGTTCATCCAAAACCTTTCCTGTTATTTTACCTTTGGATTTTGGCCTGGCCACAATCAGGATGTTCCGGTCATTGGATTGTTTAAAAGTAAACAACGTTCCGCTGAGCAGCAGGTTCAACGTTTCTTCTATGGTGCGTTCCGCCTTGTTCAACCTGACGATACGCTTATCATTCAACTGGCTGTTGTTGTAATTGATGGACAGGCCTGTTAATTTTTCCACCTGCTCAAAGGCATCTTTAAGCATGATCCCTTCAGCTCCGAAGGTTATTTTTTTACTGCTAATTGTTGGGGACTGGGCCCTGGATACACCAAAAAATACAGTAAGGAGTACCAGTATGGTCAGGAACCATAATTTTTTCATACATTTATCTTGTTAATACTTATTCATTCATGAGTGTAACTCTTTAACTTAGAGCCTGGAGTTGTTACCAGCAATTCCGGGCTACTTGAATTCAAACCAGGTAGCGCTATTCCATAATTTTTCCTCCTTTTTGATCGTTATCTGATATAAAAATATGCTTACCCTTAACGGTACAGCTAAAACCAGTGAGTGTTTCTATGTCTTCCAAAACCTGTTTTAAGGGAATGTTTTTGAACTTTGCAGTAAGCTTAGCGGCACCCAGCTCCGGATCAGTAAATTCAATTTTAACGCCATAGCGATGCTCCAGCGAAGCTGTAATTTCCTTTAAGGAGGTATTGTAAAAAACAAAATTATTATTGATCCAGCCGATCAGCGCCTGCGCGTCTGCATGACCAGAACTGTATAAACCACTTTCGGTATTAATTTCAATCTGTTCATTTGGGACCAGGTATTTCAGTAAACGGGACTTCCCATTGACATTTGCCACAACACCTACTTTTCCCGTCTTTACGGTAACCTCTACCTTATGTTCGTCCGTATACGCTTTTATGTTAAAAGAAGTTCCAAGAACCACTGTACTGATTTCGCCACTTTGCACCACAAAAGCTCTTTTTGGCTGATGGGTTACATCAAAAAAAGCTTCACCATCCAGGTAAACTTTACGCTGGCGGCCCAGAAATTTTTTCTCATATTTCAGATGGCTTCCCCCAGCCAGGTAGACGATGGAACTATCCGGCAATAGAATTCTGGAATGCTGTCCATCCTGATTACTGATCTGCGCATATTCCAGGGACTCCGGGTTTGCCGGGACCGCAAAGCGGTAACCAATAACGGCAATTCCGCAAATCAAAAAAAACAAAGCGGCATAGGCTACAAGATGTATTTTATAACTTAGTGCTTTTTTCTCTGAATGATTTACATGGGCCTGTATCTTTGACCAGCTTGCTCCAGCATTTTCCGGTTCTTTAAAATATAATTTTGAGGCCTCCAGGATTTGAATTGTTTCACTAAATTTTTCCAGATTGCCGGTTTCCGCCTCAATCCATTCCTGCAACTCCACCAGGCCCTGGTCACTGATGGTCTTTTCAAAATACTCAACTATTAAGCGATAGCTCTGATCTTCCATTTAAATCTGTCTCTATAATAAAGACAGGTTCCGGGAAAGAAATACGTAGCTTAAAAAGTTAAATTTAGGTTAAGAAAATGTTAACTACCTAAGGTGTAATTTCTGGCATTTTTTAACAGTTCACGAAGCTGGGCAAGTGCCTGGTATAAGGTTGTTTCTACTGTTCGGACAGAGATCCCCAAAATCGCTGCAATTTTATGCTTGTCCAGATTGTCCATCCGACTCATGAGTAAAACTTCTCTTTGTCTTTGTGGCAAGCGATCGATCATTTTTAGGGTAATTCCATAAGACTCCCTTCCGGAAAGGATTTTAAAGGGTGTATCCCTTTCCTGCAAAAAATGTTGAGCCAAATCCAGGTCTTCTATAGAGTCGACCGGTTCTTTTTTCTTTTGCTGATAATTAATGGACAAATTTTTTGCGGAAACAAACAGGTAGTTTTTTACATTCAGAATGATGTTGCTTTTTCTGTTGTCCCAGACTTTGATAAAAAGATCAGCAATAATTTCTTCTGCTGCTGAATAGTCCTTTGTATACAGGCTACAAAACTGGCAAAGTATTTTATAATAGCGGTTAAAAAGTGTTTCAAGTGCTACTGAATCATTTTTTTTTAGGAGCGCCACCAATTCTTCGTCTGTAGGTTCGGGGTACATATCAGATGCTGTCTTTACCGGCAAAGTTAAAGAAGCAATGTTAGGTCAATATTAAATCGGTAAAGAAAACACCCCTGCATATTAAACTTCTTCTGATTACCCTTTGCAAATTTATTTTACGAATAATTCATATTATTACGAATATTTCGTAGTATTACACAAAAATCGTAAACTAAACTATTAATCTGAATCAAATGAAACCATTCCTTTTTATTTCCATTATCACCTTAGGTCTGTACAGTTCAGGTCTAAAAGCCCAGGCTCCAGATACCTTAAGGGCAAAAGCAACCTATTCTTTTTCACACGTTCAGGACACCAACAAGCGTGACCAGCCTTATACCGAACAAATGGTATTACTGCTTGGCAGGAACGCAAGTGTTTATGTAAGTATGGACAAAATTGTCCAGGATGAGCAGCGTAAAAAAATGATTGAAGAGCAAACCAAAAATATGGCACCAGGAGGCAATTTCAATTTAAACCTGGGAAGCATTAAAAAGACCACCCGCCAGGAACTTTTTCAGTATGCTGCAGAAAAAAAACTGATCACTAAACAGAATCTGGTGAATAATTACCTGATTGAAGAAGCTCTACCCCAGATTTCCTGGAAAATCAGCAATGAAACCACAGTGATCTCTGGTCTCAATTGCCAGAAAGCAACCACACACTTTAAAGGGAGGGATTATATCGCCTGGTTTTGTCAGGACCTGCCTTTTCAAACGGGTCCCTGGAAATTAAACGGGCTCCCAGGTTTAATTGTAGAAGCTTATGATACAAAAAAAGAGGTTGTCTTTAAATTCGATGGCTTCGAAGAGGTTAAAAACAAAGCCCCGGAACCGGAAAAAGAGTTACCTGATGGCAGAGTGATGAGGTTCTCGGGATTAAGCGGTACAGAAATATTAAAATCACAAACCATCTCCTTACCAAAAGATGCCATAAAAACCTCCCAAAAGGATTATGACAGGCTGCAGGAAGCGATGAAAAAAGATCCCGCTGGTTTTCTGAATTCAGCAATGGCAGGATCTTCGGCCAATGGCAAATCGGGCAGTATTAAAATTGTTTCCAGGCCAGAGGGCAGCACCATAAAGCCTGCAATGAATAACCCTATAGAGCTACCGGAAAACAAATGAGAACCTTAATTAAACTCCTTTTTCTGCTGTTTGTATGTTCTGGCTTTAAGGCATTTCCGCAAACGGAAATCAGCGGAACTGTCAAAGACTCCAAAAACAAACCGGTACCTTCAGCCACCATTACTTTAAAAAGCGTCGATGGCAAAATCGCTGCTTTTTCCAGGACCAATGAAAAAGGTCTGTTTAACCTGAAATTACCAGCGGAAACAATCGGCCTGCAACTGGAAATCAGTAGCCTGGGTTATAAAAAGCAAACTGTTCCGCTTGTCCCTGCCCGCAGTAGCTATAACGTTAACCTTCATGATTCGGCTATTGATTTACCCACCGTGGTGATCAATAACCGACCGGCACTCAAAGCCACTGGTGATACTTTAAGTTACAAACTTTCAGATTTCAGCGAAAAACAGGACCGGGTTTTGGGTGATGTCCTGAAAAAAATGCCGGGCATTGAAGTGGCTTCCAATGGCAAAATTTCCTATAACGGTAAAAACATCTCCAATTTTTATATTGACGGGGACAACCTGCTGGATGACAAGTACAATATTGCCACCAAAAGTATTCCCAAGGAAATGGTCGATAAAGTACAGGTAATTGAAAATGACCAGCCGGTAAAAATGCTCCGGGGAAAAAGCAACAGTGAGGATGTTGCCTTGAACATTACCATAAAAGATGAGGCCAAATTAAAATTGGCCGGACAAGCCAGTCTGGGTGCCGGCTTTCCGGAGAAATTTGATGTCAATGCCAATGCCATGATGTTTAATAAAAAATACAAGGGCATCAATTACCTTAAAGGGAACAACATCGGAAAAGACCCGGCCCAGGACCTGGTTTCACATAACCTGTCGGATTATTTAAGGCGTATAGAAAATGGAAAACCGGGTGCTTTATTGTCCAGTGGTGCAGCTGGTGTGCCGGACCTGCCCCAGAACAGGTATTTGTTCAATCAGGCGGGCCTATTTAATGTAAACAACCTTTTCAACCTTAAAAAGGATGTGCAGCTAAAAACCAATGTCTACTATCTTTTTGACAAGCAAAAAAGGGAATACAATAAATCAACTGACATTTTCCTACCAACTGGAAATGTGGGCTATACCGAAAGTCAAAACAACATCTCCAGACCACAGCTATTGCATGCACAGGCCAGTCTGAACATGAACAGGGACAAATCTTATTTGAACAATGTGTTTATGGCCGATTACAATCCAACAAGTTATCGTGTTGACCTGGTCACCAACAACCTTCCCTTGCAACAACATTTGAGCCAAAAGCCCTTTGATATTTCCAATGAATTCAACTACATGAATACCTTAAAATCAGGAAATGTATATAACATCTATTCTTATGTAAATTACATCAATCAGCCGGAGCGTTTAACTATTTCCCCAGGCCTTAACCAGGAACAATTTAACGATGGGACTCCTTACGCCAGCTTGGTGCAAAATGCAAAGGTCCCGTCATATTTCACCAACAATTACATTGCCTTCAAACACAATTCACTCAATTTGTTCCAAACCTATAAAACAGGGTTCAACCTGCAGTCACAGCATTTACAATCTTCTTTGGATGCGGTCCAAAATAATCAGCGTACACTGGCAGCTACTGCTGATGCTTTGAATGACCTGAACTGGAATAGTTTTAAAGTATACGGGGAAGGAAATTATGAATACAAAAGTACTGATGAAAGGTTAAAAATAACGGTTAATATCCCCTTGTCCTACCAGAATATTCATTATAAGGACCCTGGTCATTCTCTGGACAAGCAGTTGGAAAGATTTTTTGTAAGCCCAAGGGCCAATATAAAATACATGACCAGTATTGAAAACTATCTTACGGCATCTTATGGGTTAAGAAACGAACTGGGGGGACTGGATGATATTTATCAGGGTGCAATATTAAAAAACTACAGGACTTTATTTGCCAATAATGCCCCGGTCACAGAAAGAAGAAGTCAGACCGCAGCCCTGGGTTTTAACTACCGCAAAGCCATAACCATGTTTTTTTTTAATGTACAAGCTATGTATAGTAAAATTCATGTCAATACCATTTCCTCCAGTATCATTACCGATAATTTACAACAGAGAATCGTATTGCCTTTTGGAAATGACATCAGCAGCTACAGCCTTTCGGGCAGCATCAGCAAATATTTATTTGCACTTAGAAGTACGGTCAGCGCTGGCGCCAACTGGTCACAAAACAACAGCAGTCAAATCCAAAACAATGAACTTCTCCCTTACAAAAGCGAAAACAATACTTTTAAAGCAGGGCTCCAAAGTAAGATCAGCAAAAACATCAATTTAAATTATGCCATTGATTACAGCCTGATCAAAACAAAAACGGCGGCCAATGCCGGGGGGGGAACAAAATACAACCAGATCAAGCAACAGGCCGACCTATCTGTAAATGTGCTCAGCAATTTATTCTTTACCTTAACTGCCGAACACCTGTATACCCGCCAGTCGGGACAGGAAAAATTAAGTTACCTGTTTTCCGATCTGACCCTCCGCTATAAAGCCAACAAAATCAATACGGATTTTGAAATTGGTGTAAACAACCTTGCAAACATTAAAACCTACAAAGCAATTTACACCTCGACCAACATGCTTACTTCAGGTACTTACCTGATTCCGGGAAGAATTGGTGTATTTAAAGCAACCTTTAATTTTTAGGCGTTTGAGTATAGGAGGAGGTATAAACAAAGATGGTCCCCTTATGGGCATCATCTTTGTTTCTGATTACCCTTATACTTTTGATTTCCCCGGCCTTTAAGTCTTTCAATTGTGCCGGCGAAATTTCCTTTCCATCCTGCTCCGCTTTTAATTCAGTAATCGTGCCGCTTCCCATGGCTTCTTTTGGGCGTGCAACCCCAATTGCCCTGATCACTACATCATCCCCTGAGGAAGGGGTAAAAGTCCCATTCGTTTTATCTAACCGTACAGTAATGGTCTTTGGGCTTTTCCCTTGCACACCGTTAATCCCGGGCTGATCTATTACTTCTCCAATCCGCTTTGCAATTCCCACCATCCTGGTATGTATTTCTGCTGTATCAGCAGGTTTGTTTCCTGTATAAGTCATTTCCATTTTAATGATGCGGACAGGTTCCTTTGTTTCTTCCTGAACTGGTTCAGGTTGCGGTAACGGCAATAGTTTTACGGCCTGCATCTTTTTTTTCTTTGCTTTTGGAGCAATGCTGGCCACAACTGGTTCCGCTGCTTTTTCAGGAAAAATCTGCGAGACCATCTGATGGATCTTTTTTTCTGTCTGATTGCTTTTGATCTCTGTTCTGATTAACGTAAATGCCGTTGTAATCAAAAATATAAAAGGAAGCAATAAGGCATATCTGATGAGTTGAAAGGAGGAAGACTGTTTGCTGTTCATCATCACAATTCGCCTCCTGATACCTGTAATGTTAAAATTGTTCATCAGTACAGAAGGTTTTATACCTGATCCGGTGTACAGCATACTGTATTGATAAGCCTTGCGGTCAATTCCTTTTCTTAAAATTTTCTGATCTGTAATGAATTCTACATTTTCTTTAACGGCCTTACGCATAAACCACACGCCCGGGTTAAACCAGTAAAATACTGTTGCCAGTTCAGCCAGCAAAATGTCCAGCGTATGCAGTTCCCTCACATGTACCTGTTCATGTTCCAGAATCGCATTCAATTCTTCGGGATGGTGTTGGCCTGGATTTAAATAAATGCTTTTCCAAAAAGAAAAGGTAGACGACTCGCCTTTCAGCAACCGTACACTATAGGCTCCAATTTCACCCGGAACAGAGGACTTATGTATTTTATATAGGGAGTACAAACGGATGATCATTCTGAGCGCCATATAGAAAACACCCAGCCAAAAAACAACCTTTGCCAGCAGCCAGTAATCGACAACAGAAACTTCACTCATCACGCGATAGATGACCCTGCCTGAAAGCGGCACAACCAAATGACTTGAGGATTTAAAAAAACCGGACAGGTCAAACAGCGGGTACAAGGAGGAAAAGAAAATACCGGCAATCAAAAAAAACCTGTTCAACGTATAAAAAGTAAGCCTTCTGAGGATCACATAATAAGCCAGACAGAAAAGGATCAGGGAAAGATTTACTTTAAAAAGAAAGGTAAAAAATTCTGGCATAACAATCAGGAATTAGGGTTCTCGATAAGGTTAATGATCTCTTTTAGCTCTTGTGCACTAATTTTCTTGTCTTTAGCAAAAAAAGTAACCAGTTCTTTATAGGAGTTTTGAAAATAATCATTCACAAAACCCTTCATGAATTTTTTCTTATAATCTGCTTCTTTAACCTTTGCACTGTACCTGTAGGCATTGGCCATCTTTTCACTTTTCAGAAAGCCTTTTTTTTCCAGGTTTTTAACCGTTGAGGCCAGGGTTGTATAGGGTGGTTTGGGCTCCTGCAGGAGTTCCATAAAATCTTTGATAAAACCAGTTCCAAATTGCCATATGGCCTGCATGGCCTCTTCTTCCTGTATTGTCAGCTTTTCCATAATACGAATATATCGTAAATATACGAATACTACGTTTAAATATTCCGTATCAATCTATTATTTTTTATTGCAACAAACTCAGTTAAAGCCTGATCTGATGGATCAGTTCTTCATACCTCGTCCTTCCAACAGGCAAAACCTCTCCGTTTTTAAGCAAGACCTGATATTTGCTCCCTGCTTGCACGAGGATTTTTTCAAAATCCCTGCTGTCGGCAATATAGGATTTATGGATCCTTAAAAAATAATCCGGCAAGAGCTGTTCCAGTTTTTCAAGTGATTTGTCATGAAGTTCAGTCCTGCCGTTGCGGAAATGAATTTCAGTATAAATTCCTGAACCTTTAATATACTGTATTTCTTCAGTCCTGAACAACAATATGTTTCCGGTTTTTTTTATAAAAATAAATTTAACACCTGCGCCTTTTGTTTTTTCTTTATTCACCAGACGTTCCATGGCCAGGGACAGTCTGGCTTTATCAAAGGGTTTAGGGATAAAATCCAATACACCGTAATTAAAGGCATCTATGGCTTTTTCCTTATAGGCAGAAATGATAATGGTGTGAAAAGATTCCGCCGTAACGGATTTCAGCACTTCAAAACCGTTTTCCCCATTCAGGTTCAGGTCCAGCAATAACAGGTCCGGGGGATGGTTCCGGATAAATTCTATGCCTTCACTTAATGATCCGCAGATGGTCACCGACACACCGGAAGACCTCATCAATTCCAACAGAAAACGTTCTATTCTTGCCGCTATTCTGGCCTCATCTTCAATAATCAGTACTTTCATCTGTTAACTCCTGTTGTTTTTAATTCTGCCCGTCTTCATTTTTTATAAATCGTAATTCTGGTGATCCAACCTCCGCTACCTGCAGCCGATTCCAGGCTCCAGTTTTGCCCATAACTTTCTGTAAGCCTTGCCCGGACATATTGTAAACCTGTCCCCTCCCTTTGTTTAACTGCTTTGTTGAGCTTTGCCTTGGTACTAAGCTCATAAACCTTAGCCTGTAGATTCTTTTCAAAGCGGAGAGAAAAAGCAAGGGTCCCATCTGTTAAGGGTGTACTATGGGTAATTCCGTTTTCAACTAAAGTATGGAGAATTGCCGGTGGAATGGTATCTCCTTCTTCTATGCCCTGATCTTCCCAGGTATAATGGATTTCTTTACGGAATTGCATTACTTTCAGGTGGCTCTTGCACAAGGCAATCTCCTGTTCCAGAGGGATCCGTTTCTGCTCTGCAATCTGTCCCAGAATGTCCAGCTCCAAGGCCAGCGCCTCTATAAATTCAACCCCCTTTTTGGGCGATTCTTCAACCCAGTCAATGACAGATGTAATGGTATTCATCAAAAAATGAGGCTGGATATTTTTCCTGAGTAAATCAATTTTAAGTCTTTCTGAATGCACAAGTGCTGCCTGATAAGCCTGATCTATTGCTTTAGAACGCAATACAAGAAGATATAACATACTCAGGATCACCAGGCCAAAACTCAGAAACAGTGTATAATCAAAATAGAGCCAGCAACCAAGCAATCCGCTGAGAAAAAGGGCAGTAAAAACAGGACGGCTGCCCACTTTTTTTCTGATCAGCGCTAAAGTAGTCAATAATAAAGACCCCGCCCACATACTGGTGATCAGGAGTTGTTCGGTAAAATCATAACGTCCGTGAAAATAAACATACAGACCTAAAAGAAGACTTACCCACAACAAGCTTAAAAGAAGCAGTCCTGCGGAAAAAAATTGCTTATATAAAAAAAGGGGAATTAGAAAAGCCACACAAAAACTAAGCACGCCTATAATTTCCAAACGAACGGTTTGCACATCATAACGGTATGACCACACCACAGGAATATACTCCACCAGGATCAACAAGAGAAACAAAGTACAGATCAGGGCAAAAATAAGGAAAGACTGTTCCTTCGGGTTGGCGGCATAGAGAAAAAAATAATAAACACTGACAATTAAAAACACCCCGGTCAACATGTACATGAAACTGCTGTACATCAGGGGGAAGCGTAAAATGCTTACATAATTTGCGACACGAACATTATAAAAACTACGATTAGCTATCGAGTAAAAGTTAGAAATCCGCATGGCCAAAACGTGCTTTCCCGGGCCAGCAAGACTATCCGGAAGCAGGTAATAACTACTATGTTTTCCAGGTTGCTCTTCTGTTTTACTAGGTCCGACTTTTCCATTTTTACCAATCGGGTGACCATCCCACCAGACTTCAAAAGAGCCAAGGGCCACAATATGTAAGGCCAGGGGTCTTTCCTTGATCAAAACAGAGTCGAAGGTAAAATGATCACGGAGCCAGAAGATTTCATGACCATTAATCCCGTTGCTTTCCTCCCATTTTTCTTCATTGATATTTTTCGCAGCCCAGGCAATACTGTCTCCTATTTTCAGGCGCATCTGCTCGGGCTTATTCTCTGTATAGGTACAGGAATACAGAACGGGTACAAAAAAAAGCAAATAAAATCTTAGCGTTCTGATGAGCATTTCTTTTATAGTTTCTCGGTGCAAGATAAGTCTAATTACCTAATAAAAAGTGTCGTTCACAAGCGTCCCGAGCTTTTGGAAAGTTAAATCAGCACAGAACCATTTCCTCCTTGTAAAATTGTAACTGAATTGACAGTTGCGGTATTTATCGCAAAATTTCTTTAAATGAAACCTATTATTATTTCCCAGATCATGAAAAATAAAATCCTCCTGTTTCTTTGCCTGATGCTGTGCGCTGCCGGACTTCATGCCCAGGATTACCGCTCCAAAAAAATTGACAGCTTATTAAAGCAGGCTGGCCAGATTGGTATTTTTAATGGCAATGCCTTGGTCGTACAAAAAGGGACAACCATTTACCGCAATGCCATTGGTTTTGCAGATGGCAGTAAAACAAAAAAACTGCAAAGCCATATGCTTTTTGACATTGGGTCTATTGCCAAGGAATTTAACGGGGTTTGCATCATGATCCTGAAAGAACAAGGCAAACTAAAACTCGAAGACAAACTCTCCCTTTATTTTCCCGAGCTCCCTTCCTGGGCCAGCTTGATCCAGATCAAACAGTTATTGAATTACACCAGCGGCCTGCCTTCCAGCAGCCTTAACGCTGATGAGGAAATTCTGCAGGAAATCAAAGCCTTAAAAACCCTTGCTTATGAACCAGGTAAAGCATACATCTACAGCTATAGCAATGTCTGCCTGCAAAAAAAACTTATCGAAAGGATTTCAGGAATGAGCTATAATGCCTTTGTACAAAGGAACCTGATTGTACCCTTAAAATTGAAGCATACTATTATGGACCTTCCAACCGATGACCCTCAAATGGCCCGTGCCTTTAACAACAGTTTTGTAAACGAGTCTTATCGTCAGCAAACCACCGGCTGGCCAAGATTGACCATAGACGACCTGTACACTTTTATCACTGCATTGAACAGTTATAAAATCATCAGCAAAAATTCCCTGGAAGAACTTTCACAAAATTTCCCGGAGGGGGAAAGCAGTCTTGGAACGGCCCGTTTTGAGAACGGATCCCTGGTATGGCACCAGCATCATGGTTCCAATTACAATTATGAGGCCCTGGTCAGTACAGACCTTAAAGACGACATCAGCATCATTTTAATGACAAGCAATCAAAACTTTAAAGTATCACAACTGACCCAGGCCATTTTTGCCATATTAAGGGGCCAGCCCTATACAGCTCCTAAACGCTCTCTTTATTTAGATCTCCGTGAAAAAGTATTAGTCAATTTTGATCAGGGAATGGATTTTTATAAAGATGCCAGAACCAACAAAAAGGACATCTATGACTTTTCTTTTGAGATTGGAGATCTTGTCAATACCGGAAAATATCTGATGAGAAGAAAATTGTATGACCAATCCTTACGAATTTTCGAAACGGGTTTGGCCCTTCCGATCCGCAACACAGACTCCTCTTATGTGTATCAGCTGATGGCTGAATGTTATGTTGGAAAAAACATACCTGAACAAGCCAGGTTATACTATCAGAAAGCCGTAGATAAAGATCCGGGAAACCAAAATGCAAAAGGTTTTTTATCGGGCCTGGGCGGTAAAAAATAAACGGCCCATCGTCTTACCTCTGGTCCATTCCTTAAAATAGAATGGACCATTTATTTTTTTAATTTATCTTCGTTTTGAAAAATTAAAACGATGCTGCCAACAGAGGCCCAGCTGCTTTTATTTGCCGCCATTCAGGGCCTGGTCCTGATCCTGGCACTCTTGCTTCGGGCAAAA
This sequence comes from Pedobacter nutrimenti, assembly GCF_003208655.1. Lineage (GTDB taxonomy): Bacteria > Bacteroidota > Bacteroidia > Sphingobacteriales > Sphingobacteriaceae > Pedobacter > Pedobacter nutrimenti. The sequence goes on from NZ_QKLU01000004.1 coordinate 695,889, forward strand.
AGCCTAAGAGGTGCCAATGTATATCTTTCCCTGTTGATTTTTACAGTGACCATAGAACTATTTGGTGGCTGGGCAATGAGTTTTCGTTACCAGTCTGGTCCAAATGCCATTCCTTTCTGGCTCCTGAATTCCTATCTACTGGTACCTGTAAGTTTACTGCTTTACGCAGGACAGATTACAAAAACCCATTTTATACCAGAAAAATATCAGTTATGGCTTTTTATGCCTGCCTTTATAGAGATCGCAGCGGAACTTATTAATTTTTATCTGTTTAAATATGGTTGGGTAAAAAACACATTATTTAACCTCAGGCCCTGGTTTATATATACCGAAATCTTTCCCCCCTTTTTAACTGTACTCGCCCTTGGCCTGTATCTACTGCTTGCTTTAAGGTTCATTAAACAAAACAAAAACATCAGTCTTCAATTTTATTTTTCACTATTCAGCCCCTGGATTTTAATCTGCCTGGTTACAGGCTTCTGGATCGCAGAAGTTATTTTTGGCTATCAAACCTATCATTGGACCAATGCTTTATTGATTACCTGGCTTTTCGCTTTAGGTTATCATGCCCTTTTGAGGTCTTCTGCTTTTGACGACCTGCCTGAACCAAAAAAAGAAACCGGGATACATTTCCCCCAATATCAGGACCGTATCGAGCTGGACCGGCTGCTCCTTTTGATGGACCAGCAGCAGGTTTTCACCCAGAACAAATTGTCTTTGGCAAAACTCAGTAAATTGCTAAAATTGCCAGAGCGATATGTTTCTTACCTCATCAACAAGAACTTTGAAATGAATTTTCATCAGTTCGTCAATAAGTACAGGGTACAGGAAGTCCTTAAAAAACTTCATGACCCTGCCCAGCAGCATAAAACTTTACTGGCCCTTGCCCTGGAATCTGGTTTCAATTCAAAATCGGCATTTAATGACGTTTTTAAAGCACAAACAGGTAAATCGCCTTCTGCTTATCTTAAAATGCGCGCCCAAGCCCTTCCTTTAAAGCCCTGAAAAGACCGGAAACACAAATCCGGACGTCCTGAAACCGTATCCGGGCGACACTTTCTATACAGGTCCTAGTTTTGCGGTATCCTGTTAAAAAACCAGGGCTACATTTTATGAAAAAAAACCTGCTGCTATTAAGTTTTCTTGCGTTTCCTTTCGGCCTGCTTGCTCAAGATCTGCCTTTGCCGGTAAAAAAAGAAGGCCTTCAAATCCGTTTTTCCAAAAACATAGAAGTGATGGGTTTCACTTTTTTCCTTGGCTCTTATGGACAACAGCTTATGGATCAACCTGAAGCAAACAACTCCGCGGGAGTCAAAAATCAGGATTGGAATGCTTATGCCTTTGCATTTTATGAAAAATACTTCGATTTTAAAACAGATCCGGACTTACAGAAGCTGACCAGCATTGAAGAAAATACCGAAGGGGCGGCCATGATCAGTTTTTTATTGTTGGCGGAGGATTTTCCGAATGCAACATTTCCTGAAGACCTTCCTGAAAAACACCTTCAGGCTTTTGCCCCGGGGCGTAGTCTGAAAGAAGCCCGGCAGATTGCACAGGAATTTCTGGACTGCGGTAACCGTTTGTATAAACACCTGAATTTTGAAAATTACTTTAGGGACAATAAAGCTTTTTACGATACAGCCATTGCAGAACTGCTCGGTGCTTTACCATCAGATCAGGCCATGGAAGCCGTACAAGCCTTTTACAGAAAACGCTTTGATGCCTATGTACTTATGCCCAGCCTCACCATCCCGCCCGGAATGGGTTTTGGGGTAAATACGACTGCTAAAGGAAAAACCACCATTTACAATGTTTTTGGCAGCAGAGGCGTACAGCAACTTTCCGGAAACAAAGCTTTAAAAATGGGTTTCAGTGATGAAAACATGGTCAGGGAACTCAGTACACATGAATTTGGACATTCTTTCACCAATCCGGTATTGGATAAGCTTCCGGATGCACTTTTCCGGAGTTCCGAAAAACTGTTTGGCCCATTAAGGCAAGCCATGAGCAACCAGGCTTATAACACCTGGAAGATTTGTCTCTATGAACATTTTGTGCGGGCCGCAGAAGTATTGATCGCCAGAAGGCTGGGCAAAACAAAGAATGCGGACATCTTGCTAAACCATTATGTTAAAGACAGGAAATTCATTTACCTGCCGGAATTGATTTCAATTCTGGAGCATTACGAAAAAGATCCGAAAATGTCTTATGCTACTGCTGCTGAAACCTTTTTAAAACAACTGGCCTTAAAGGCAAAGCAAAATTAAAGGCGCTTCAAATCTGCTATAATCAGTTCCGCAGTCCTGGCCGAGGCCCCCGGTTTGCCCATTAATGCAGATAATTCTTTGTAGTCCTGCAGCATTGCTGCCCGCTGTGGCCCTTCCAGCAAAGGCTGTAAATTTTTGATGATCTCTGAGCTGTTGCAGGCTTCCTGTATCAGTTCAGAGACTACTTTTCTATTCATGATCAGGTTAACCAGGGAAATGTATTTAATTTTAACCAGCATTCTTGCAATGGCAATGGAAACCGGACTCCCCTTATACACCACGACCTGGGGAATATGAAAAAGAGCTGTTTCCAAAGTTGCTGTACCTGAAGCAACGACCGCAGCCCTTGATTCGTGTAAAAGATCATAAGTCTGGGCAAAAACAAGGGGTATATTTTTATTTCCGATAAAGGTCTTGTAATAGTCTTCCTTAAAAGTTGGTGCAGCAGCGATGACAAACTGATGTGCCGGAAAATGATCTGTCAAACCAAGCATGACGGGTAACAAACGTTCAATCTCCTGCTTGCGGCTGCCTGGCAGTAATGCAATCAGGGGACCATTCCCCAGCTTATACCGTTCCCTGAAATCTGCAGCAGGAGAAAATTTCGATATTTCATCCAGTAAAGGATTACCCACATAGTCTACTTTCATTCCCCATTCTTTGTAGAACTCCACTTCAAAAGGAAGGATACAAAACAGCCGGTCTACAATCTTTTTGATTTTAAGGACCCTTTTCTGGTTCCAGGCCCAGACTTTGGGAGAAATATAGTAAAAAACCCTGATGCCATTTGCCTTGGCAAATTCTGCTATTTTTAAGTTAAAGCCAGGAAAATCAACCAAGATCAGCGCATCCGGCCTGTTGGCCAGCAAGTCTTCTTTACAGGATTTAAGGTTTTTAAAAATGGTCCGAAGGTTCAGTACCACTTCTGCAAACCCCATAAAAGCCATTTCGGAATAATGTTTAACCAGTTCACCCCCTTCGGCCCGCATTTTATCTCCGCCAAAGTATCTGAAAGCGGCCTGCTGGTCATGATCCTTTAATGCCCGCATTAAATTGGCCCCGTGAAGGTCCCCCGATGCTTCTCCTGCAACTAAATAATACTTCATTACTGACGGACTTTATAAATGAAAAAAGCAAGGGCCCATAAAAAAGTGGCACTTAGTATTCCCCTGCCTGTATTTTCCTGCTGCTGTTTAAAAAAGTACTTTAACAGTAAAGCATTTACACCAATACAACAGATGAGCAATAAATCGGCTTTGGCCAGATAAGAGACCTGATGCATAATGTACCAGGTGATTCCAACCAGCACACCCGGTACAGCAAGCCCGATCCAAAAGCCTGTAAAAACCGTATCCTTTAAATTCTTAAACATTAAAACTCCATGAATTTAAAACAGGAATCGCATGATGGGCAGTCAGGTCAAATTGAACAGGAACTATAGATGCATAACCGTTATCCAAAGCCCATACATCGGTATCCTCTCCCCTGTCGTTGTTCTGAAAGACACCGGTCAGCCAGTAATAGGGCCTGTGGTAAGGATCTTTTCTTTCGTCAAATTCCTCCGCCCATTTTGCATTGGCCTGACGGCATATTTTAATTCCTTTGATGTGTTCTCCATTTGGAAAATTGACATTCAAAAGCGTTGCCGGTGGAAGGCCATGGGCCAGTACCTCTTCACAGATGGCTTTAATATATTTTTTACAATGGCTGAAATCTGCCTCCTGAGCGTAGTCGTCTAATGAAAAGCCTATAGATGGAATTTCTTCTATAGCACCTTCCACCGCTGCAGACATGGTTCCCGAATAAATCACATTAATGGAATTATTTAAACCATGGTTAATGCCCGAAACACAAAGATCAGGTTTTTTACCCTTAAAAATCCGGTTCACAGCGAGTTTTACACAGTCTACCGGTGTCCCAGAACATTTGTACATTTCAACGCCTTCATAAAGGTCTACTCTATCAAAACGCAATGGTTTTCCAATGGTAATGGCATGTCCCATTCCGGACTGGGGACCGTCTGGGGCCACCACAACCACATTACCGATTTCCTGTACAACCTCAATCAGATTTTTAATGCCCGGGGCTGTAATTCCATCGTCATTTACCACTAAAATGTTCGGTCTTGAATGCTGTGTTTTCATTTTATACGCGCTTTTTTATACTCCCATCATTTGGAACGGTAAAAATACAAGATTTAAACAGATTAATTGGGATTATCCTTTATACAGTTACCATATTTATAATGAATCGTGTTATATTTGAATGTAACTAAATGGATATAATTATTTTGCAAATGCAATGCTCCTTCTGCTTCCTCAAAATTTAAACATAAAAAAACAAACCAATTCATTATGAAGAATAAACTACTGCTTATTGCTGGTTTTCTACTCTCTTCAAGCGGGGCAATGGCCCAATCTGCCTACCAGTGGAAAACAGCAACTTCGGGAGGATATACCTATAAGTATGTCACCAACGACCCGACCAAATCCAGGTTTTACAGCCTGAAAAACGGGCTGACCGTTATCCTTTCACCCAATCCAAAAGAACCGAATATCGAATTCCGCATGTCGGTAAGAGCCGGAAGCAATACCGACCCCCGTACCAATACCGGACTTGCCCATTATCTGGAGCACCTTTTGTTTAAAGGGACAGACAAATTCGGGACAACGGATTATGCGAAAGAAAAACCTTACCTGGATAAAATCGATGCCTTATACGAACAGTACAATAAAACGACTGATCCTGCAAAGCGTAAGGAAATCTATAAAGAAATCGATAAAACTTCTGGTGAAGCCTCTAATATTTCTATTGCCAACGAATACGATAAAATGATCCAGGGTATTGGTGGTCAATCTTCCAATGCACATACTTCGGTAGAAGAAACCGTATACAACGAAGGCTTTCCGTCGAATTCTACCGATAAATTTCTTGCCCTGCAGGCCGAGCGTTTCCGCAATCCTATTTTCCGTATTTTCCATACGGAACTTGAAGCAGTTTATGAAGAAAAAAACCGTGGCCTGGATGATGATGGAAATAAAATGTATGAAGGGATGTCAAATTTATTGTTCCCTACGCACAATTATGGTCAACAGACCACTATCGGTACCATTGAACACCTGAAAAACCCTTCATTGGTGGAGATCAAGAAATACTACCATAAATATTATGTACCAAACAATATGGCCGTTATCCTTTCGGGTGATTTCAATCCGGATGAAATGATCAAAAAGGTAGACAATGCTTTTGCCTATATGCAGCCAAAGCCGGTTACCCTGTATAACCCTGCTCCTGAAAAGCCGCTTACTAAAGTGCAAACGATAGACATCTATGGTCCAAGTGCAGAAAGCGTACAGATCTTTTACAGAGGTTATGCAGAAAACAGTCCGCAAAGTTTATTACTTGAACTGACTGCACGTATCCTTTCCAATGGAAAAGCAGGGCTTTTTGACCTGAATCTGAACAAGCAACAAAAAGTTCTTCGCCCGGGTGCCGGTTATCAGCAAATGAAAGATTATGGCTTGTTTTATTTAACTGCCCAGCCTAAACAGGGACAAAGCCTGGAAGAAGTAAAAAAATTATTGCTGGAGCAAATTGACCTGCTTAAAAAAGGAGAATTCGATGCTTCCCTGATCAAAGCAACTGTAGCCAATAGCAGGTTGAGTCGGTTACAACAATTTGACAACAATAATTTCAGGGCTGAAGCCATTTCCGACGAATTCATATTGAACCGCGGAACCAAATGGGATAAAAGTCTGGATGGTCCGGATGCCATGTCCAAGGTGACTAAACAACAAATTGTTGATTTTGCAAAACAATTTTTTGGAGAAAACTATGTGGTCGGCTTCAAACATAAAGGAGAAGACAAAAACATCATTAAAGTTGAAAAACCTTTAATTACACCAATCAATCCAAATGCGAATGCCATTTCTGCCTTCACAAAAAATTTACTGGCCTTACCGGTAAAACCCATTGAACCAAAATTCCTGGATTACACCAAAGACCTTAATTTTGGCAAATCCGGTATTGCCGATGTGATTACGGTCCAAAATAAAGACAACAGTATTTTCCGCATGAGCTATCGCTTTAACCTGGGCTCCTATAATTCCAAGTTATTGCCATATGCTGCGCAATACCTTAATTTTTTAAGTACAGATAAATATACTGCTGAAGAGATCAGCAAACAGTTCTACAACATTGCATGTAACTATAGCGTGAATATCGGAACTGAAGTTGCCACCATTAGCATCAGCGGCCTACAAGAGAATTTTGATAAAGCCGTGAGCCTGGTAGAGCATGTACTAGCCAATTGTAAACCAAATGAAAAAGCCCTCACAGAATTAAAGGGAAGCATTTTAAAAGCCAGACAAAATGCGAAATTAAACAAAGCTGCCATTTTAAACGGTCTGGTATCTTATGCACAATACGGAGCGGCAAACCCGAGCAATTATGTCCTGACAAATGACGAACTGGACAAAGTCACAGCCGATCAGTTGATTTACATTTTGCATAATTTCACCAATTATGAGCACAGCATCACTTATTACGGGCCTAAAAGCCTGGGTGAATTTACAGCTGACATTGCTAAATTGCATGCACTTCCAAAAGAATTTACGCCTGCTTCACCGGCGGCGAAATTCACCTATACCACCACCAATGCCAATCAGGTCCTTTTCGCAGACTATGATATGGTCCAGTCTGAGATCAGATGGGTACGCAACGACGGACAGTATGATCCAAACTTAATCGGCAAGGTCAACTTGTTTAACAATTATTTTGGAGGAGGTATGGGTTCAATTGTTTTCCAGACCATCAGGGAATCTAAAGCACTGGCTTATTCGACGTATGCTTTTTATTCTGCACCCGACAAAAAAGACAAGGACTATGCAATGATTGCCTATGTAGGAAGTCAGGCTGATAAAATGAATGACGCTGTAAAAGGCATGAACGAATTACTAACCGATCTTCCTCAACTGGATAAATCCTTCGATAATGCAAAAAGCAATTCCATCAACGCGGTGGAAACCGGACGCATTACCAAGGATGGCATCATAGCAAGCTATTTTTCGGATAAAAAACTTGGCTTTGACCATGATTCCCGTATAGATCTGTACAAAAGCTTAAAACCATTGACCTTTGCAGACCTGAAGAATTTCCATGCAGAACATGTTTCGGGTAAAGCCTATAACTACTGTATTGTGGCTTCAGAGAAAAAAGTAAAAATGGAAGACATGCAAAAATTTGGGCCAGTGACTAAATTGACACTGGAACAAATTTTTGGTTATTAAATTTTTTATTTCAGGCAGGTAAACCCTTTTCGGTTGACCCGGTAAAAGCCCCCCGTTATGATTTGGACGGGGGGCTTTTGTTTTGCCTCTCTTGCCCGCAAGCGAACACAAAACTGTTCGATAACGAACATAAAAAATCGTCCCAGACTGCGCTATTGTTGTTTTACCTGGGATTTAGGATATGGCACATCACTTGTCTGAACTCCAGAAAAACCTACAAAAATGATGAAGAGATTACTTTTACTTTTATTATTCCCTATTTCCTTATTTGCCCAATCCAATAAACTCAGCAAAGCCGATAAAATTTACGGATTGTCTAAATTCTGGCAGGAAGTCAATTATAATTTTGTTTACCTCAATAAAGTAGACCGCCCCAAATGGGACAGTACTTACAAAGCTTTAATTATCAGTATTCCCGAAACCAAAAATGATTACCAGTACTACCGGGAATTGCAGAAATTCTGTGCCTTGTTAAAAGATGGGCACACCAATATTTACATGCCCGAGACTAAAGATTTTGAAACCATGACCACCATGTTTGGCGATTATCGTTTTTTTATTCAGAACATTGGCGGCAAGGCCATCATTGCCCGTGTGAACCTGTCGAAAAAAGATGAAATACCTCCTGGAAGTGAAGTCATCGAAGTAAATGGTCAAAATACCAATGATTATATTGCTGCACATGTCGCTCCTTATATTTCCTCCTCAACGGATTATGTTTTAAAAGACTTGAGCATTTCAAGTTTACTGAAGGGACTTGCGGGTGATGAATTTACCATCAAAATAAGAAAACCTAAAGGACAAATGGTTTCCTTGAAACTGACACACAAAACGACGACAGAAAAAGAAGTTTATCCTGCTTTTGATGATGAAAACCAGCTCCTGGATTTTAAATGGTATACTAATGATATCGCTTACATCGCGCTCAATTCTTTTGGGGACAGAAAAATAGATACGCTTTTCCATCAAAAACTTCCTGAACTCCAAAAGGCAAAAAAAATAATTATCGACCTTAGAAAAAATGGCGGTGGCAATACGGACATAGGCACGGAAATTCTACAACACTTAACCAACGATACCGTATTGTATGGTGCAAAAAATGCAACAAGGCAACACCTTCCAGCTTTTAAAGCCTGGGGTAAGTATGTGGAACCTAAGGATACCATAAAAAATGAATGGAACAAAAAAGCACTGCTAATTAACCGGGACAATTATTATTACACCTTTGATTACCGACCAAAAAAAATCAGGTTAGACATGCAAAGAGTTGTTGTTCCAACTGCTATTTTAATTGGTCACAATACGGCTTCTGCTGCTGAAGATTTTTTAATTTATGCAGACAATCAAAGGCACATGGTTAAAATTGGCCAGAATTCCTATGGCAGCACCGGCCAACCCTTTGTTTTTGATTTGCCTGGAGGCGGTTCAGCAAGGGTTTGCACCAAAAAAGACACTTATCCTGACGGCCGTGAATTTGTAGGTTATGGCATAAAACCGGATATGGAAATTGTTCCAAGCCTGGAAGATTATATTCAGAAAAAAGATCCTGTACTCGAAAAGGCCCTGAACTACCTGAATAAAATAAAATAAAAAAGAAGTCCCGGCCTTTGGCCGGGACTTCTTTTTTATTTTAAAGGGATTTTAACCACTTTACTACCTCATCGCGGGTCTTTCCCGTTTTTTGCTGTAACTTTCCCAGTAATTCATCATCTTTTCCCTCCTCATGTTTCAAATCATCTTCTGTTAAGTCGGCATAAGCCTGCTTTACTTTTCCTTTAAGCTCGTTCCACTTTCCTTTTAATTCTAATGTATCCATGGTCATTGTTTTTATGTTTAATCTTTAAACCGTTCTTTTTAAAGAACAAGCAGCTAAAAAAAAAGTTTGGACAAACTGCAACCTTTACTCCTTTGCTTCGTCTTAATCAAAACCAAATCGCATGAAAAAACTATTTTACCTGCTCCCTTTTCTTGTCCTTTTTCAGAGCTCCTGTACCATGATGGTTAAAGGACTGGCCAAAACAGTTGCCAAACATTATGACGATCACAAGGACCTCAATCTATCTGATCTGGAACTGATCAATCAAAATGGCCAGACCGGAAAATTTGGCACAAGCTTTACCGGAAAAACCGTGTATTTATATGCCTGGGAACAACAGTTGCCACGGACGGATCAGGATAGCGATTATGCAGGGCTAAAAAAACGTTTTGCCAAATACAATGATGTCGTATTCATTAACATTTATACTGGTTCCAGCGAAAAAGACTGGCAGAAAATACAAAATATCAAAAATGAAAGGGTAGCGGTATACCGCCTGTCTTCTGCCCCGCAAAATGCAGGTTTTAAAAAATTGGTTGACTCTTCTACTGTAGTCAACATTATTGGAAAAGATGGTGCCTTATTGGGGTTTAAGGGCCCTACCCCCTCTGACAAACTCCTGGTGGATTATGCACTGGACCAGGCCAGAACTGGAATAGATGCCACAACATCGACCAAAACTATGATTAAGGGTATAAATAGCAACCGCCGGTTTAAAAACCCGGCCCTATACACCTGGTACGAAAATCATTTTGGCACAAAACCGGCAGACAAACTCAGCGTGAGTATTTCCAATAACGGAAATTAAACCCATAAACAAACAGCCGCCCGGAACCAAAATGTCCGGGCGGCTGTTTGTTAAGAACAAATCTAAGGCATCAGACCTGTTTTGCTTTCTCTATAATTTCCTCCACTACCGCAGGGTCCTGTAACGTACTGATGTCTCCAAGATTAGAGATATCGCCTTCGGCAATTTTTCTTAAAATACGTCTCATAATTTTTCCTGACCGGGTTTTAGGCAGACCAGATACAAACAGGATCTTATCGGGCTTCGCTATCGCCCCGATCACCCTGGTTACGGTTTGCAGAATGTCTTTACGGCTCAGGTCTGCATCACTGTGCGGATTAGGAAAAATAACAAAAGCATAAATGCCCTGTCCTTTCACCTCATGAGGATAACCCACCACAGCACTTTCAACTACCCCTGCATGCATATTAATGGCATTTTCCACCTCGGCAGTACCGATCCGGTGTCCGGATACATTGATCACATCATCTACCCTTCCAGTAATTCTATAATATCCGTCCTCATCCCTCAAACAACCATCACCTGTAAAATAAAGGTTTTCATAGGTCGAAAAATAAGTGAGTTTACAGCGCTGGTGATCTCCGTAGGTTGTTCTGAGCATACCAGGCCATGGGAATTTGATGCATAAATTTCCACTCACTCCATTGCCTTCTATGACATTCCCCTGCTCGTCGACCAGCACAGGCTGTACGCCCGGTAAAGGTAAAGTGGCATAGCTGGGTTTGGTCGGGGTCACAAAAGCAATGGGAGAAATCATCAACCCACCGGTTTCGGTTTGCCACCAGGTATCTACTATAGGACATTTTTTCTTGCCCACATGCTCATCAAACCAATGCCAGGCCTCTTCATTTATAGGTTCTCCTACCGACCCCAATACCCTTAAAGAACTCAGGTCTGCGCCATCCACCGGTTCATCACCAAAGCCCATTAAAGACCGGATGGCGGTCGGGGCCGTATAGAGAATATTTACTTTGTGTTTATCCACCACCTCCCATAGCCTGGCCGGTGTAGGATAGGTCGGCACCCCCTCAAACATCAGGGTCGTTGCCCCTTGCGATAAAGGTCCGTAAACAATATAAGAGTGGCCTGTGATCCAGCCAATATCGGCCGTACAGAAAAAGACTTCTTCGGGCTGGTAATTAAATACATTTGAAAAAGTATAACCCGCATAAACCATATAGCCACCTACGGTATGGACTACACCTTTGGGTTTACCGGTTGAACCCGATGTGTATAAAATAAACAGCATGTCTTCTGCATCCATCTCTTGAGCAGGACAATCGGTATCCACTAATTTAATTTCATCCTCAAACCAAAGGTCTCTGCCTTTTAACATGGACACTGGGGTGCGGGTATGGGTCAGCACGATCACTTTTTCTACCGAAGGACAACCGATGAGCGCATCATCGATCACTTCTTTCAGCTGGATCTGTTTGGCTCCCCTGTAAGCGCCATCTGCAGTAATGACCAGTTTACAACTGGCATCATTAATACGGTCTGCAATAGATTTTGCAGAAAAACCACCAAAAACTACGGAATGCACCGCACCGATTCTTGCACAGGCCAATACAGCCACCGCCAATTCAGGTACCATTGGCATGTAAATACACACCCTGTCTCCTTTTTTGACCTGGTTTTTTTTGAGTACATTGGCAAAACGGCACACCTGCTCATGCAGGATTTTATAGGTCAACGTAATACTGTCTTTTTCGGGATCATTTGATTCCCATATGATGGCCGGTTTATCACCGTTTTCTGCAAGATGCCTGTCCAGGCAGTTTTCGGTGATGTTCAGCTTGGCACCTTCAAACCATTTAACATTAGGCTCTGAAAAGTTCCAGCTCAGGACTTTGTCCCATTTCTTTCTCCATTTAAAAGTACTCGCTATGCCAGACCAAAACTCTTCCGGCTGTTCAACGCTTAGTTTGTAGGTTTTTTGATATTCATCAAAAGAATTAATTTGCATCATGTGGTTCTTATTTCAATACTAAGATCCAAATATAGCTTTATTGGTTTTGTTAAAGTATTTATATTTAATATTAAGAATTTATATAAATTTGTGGCCTTACAACAGTCGCAGAGGGAATATTGATAATATTTTTGAAAAATATCCGGTAGCGCCTTGATGATTACAAATATTATTCAGATATTTGCACACTCTTAAAAAATTAAGCGACTAATAATTAACAATATATATTTAAAGGCATGTCTAGAGTTTGTGATTTAACCGGAAAAATGGCGATGACAGGTTTTAATGTTTCTCACTCAAATGTTAAAACTAAGCGTAAGTTTTATCCCAACTTACAACTTCAGAAATTTTATATTCCTGAGGAAGATCGTTGGATAACACTGAAAGTATCTACTTCAGCTATCAAAACCATCAATAAAATTGGTATTACAGAAGCAATCAACCGCTTCGTGAAAAAAGGATTTTTGTAACAACTTCGGCTGGTTTTTACCGGCTTCAATTATAATAAAATGGCAAAGAAAGGTAACAGAGTACAAGTTATTCTAGAATGTACAGAGCATAAAACTAGCGGCATGCCTGGTATGTCTAGATATATCTCTACTAAAAACCGTAAAAACACTACTGAAAGATTAGAGTTGAAAAAATTCAATCCAGTATTGAAAAAAGTAACTGTACACAAAGAAATTAAGTAATACATTTAGTATTTCAACAATACAAATCTATTTAGATCATGGCAAAAAAGGTAGTTGCAACCCTTAAAACGGGTAAAGGAAAAGAGTATTCGAAAGTTATTACAATGACTAAATCGCCTAAAACAGGTGCATATTCTTTCAAAGAAATCATTGTTCACAACGATCACGTTAAAGATGCTATTACTGCACCTCAAGAAGGTAAGTAATCTCAATATTCTATAATATTAGAGCCGTCCCTTCATTCTGGGAGGGCTTTTTTTGTTTTGTTAAACATTCGTATGGGTCTATTTGATTTTTTCAAGAAAAAAGAAACCGCCCCCGAAGCCCAGGAAGCTTTGGACAGGGGTTTAGAGAAAACTAAAGAAGGTTTTTTAAGTAAAATCACCAAAGCTGTTGCCGGAAAGTCAACCGTTGATGATGATGTTCTTGACAACCTGGAGGAAGTATTGGTCACTTCTGATGTGGGGGTTTCCACTACACTAAAAATTATTGACCGTGTCCAGCAGCGTGTTTCAAAAGACAAATACCTTTCTACCTCCGAGCTGAATCATTTGCTCCGGGACGAGATCCAATTGCTTCTGGCAGAAAACAACAGCAATGACTTTCGCAAGTTTGAATATGGTGACCATAAACCTTATGTCATTATGGTGGTTGGGGTCAACGGTGTGGGTAAAACCACGACCATTGGTAAATTGGCCAGTAAACTTAAAAATGAAAACCTTAAAGTCGTGCTGGGTGCTGCAGATACCTTCAGGGCAGCTGCCGTTGAGCAGATTAAACTATGGGGCGAGCGTGTAGGTGTACGTGTGGTGGCCCAGGCCATGGGTTCGGATCCTGCTTCTGTGGCTTTTGATACCCTGCAGTCTGCGGTGGCCAACAAAGAAGACGTGGTCATTATAGATACTGCCGGACGTTTGCACAACAAAATCGGCCTGATGAATGAATTGGGGAAAATCAAAAACGTAATGGACAAAGTTGTTCCGGGCGCCCCTCATGAAATTTTGCTGGTCCTTGACGGATCGACCGGACAAAATGCCTTTGAGCAATGTAAACAATTTACAGAAGCAACAGATGTGAATGCCCTGGCCATTACCAAACTGGATGGCACAGCCAAAGGTGGCGTAGTGATCGGGATTTCCGACCAGTTCAAAATTCCCGTAAAATACATCGGTGTGGGTGAAGGCGTAAATGACCTTCAGTTGTTTGATAAAAAAGCATTCGTAGACAGCTTATTCAAATAAACCCCACTCAAAAAATTAATATTGTCCCTTTGGGGATCCATTTTATATCAAATTCAATGAATACAAAAACCACTTCCAAAATCATTACCGCTAAAAAACCCAAGGTCAACGTCATTACCCTGGGCTGCTCCAAAAATCTTTATGATTCTGAAGTTTTAATGGGACAGTTGCGCGGAAATCAAATGGATGTGGTACATGAATCTGATAAAGTCAGTAAAGACGATATTGTGGTGATCAATACCTGCGGTTTTATTGACAATGCCAAACAGGAATCAATAGACACCATTTTACAATACAGCCAGTTAAAGGAACAAGGCAAGGTGGGTAAAGTGATTGTGACCGGCTGCCTTTCTGAGCGTTATAAACCAGAACTGGAGTCCGAGATCACCAATGTGGATGCCTTTTTCGGGACCAACGACCTTAACAACATCCTGCACTCGTTGGGTGCCAATTATAAACATGAACTGATTGGAGAAAGATTATTGACAACCCCTTCTCATTTTGCCTATTTTAAAATTGCCGAAGGCTGTAACCGTCCCTGCTCCTTTTGTGCCATTCCTTTAATGCGCGGAAAACACGTTTCCCGTGACATGAACGAACTGGTGAACGAAGCAAAAATACTGGCTGCCGGGGGCACCAAAGAACTTATCCTGATTGCACAGGACCTCACTTATTATGGCCTGGATATTTATGGAAAACGTAACCTTGACGAATTGCTCAGACGTTTATCGGATGTAAACGGTATAGAATGGATCCGTTTGCAATATGCCTATCCTTCGGGCTTTCCGATGGAAATCCTGGATGCCATGAATGAACGTGAAAACATCTGCAAATACCTGGATATGCCTTTACAGCACATCACAGACAATATGTTAAAGTCCATGCGCCGGGGAATCACCAAACAAAAGACCATAGATATCGTCAACCAAATCCGGGACAAAGTACCAAACATTGCCATGCGCACCACCCTGATTTGTGGTTATCCTGGCGAAACAGAGCAGGATTTTCAGGAAATGTTCGATTGGGTAGAAGCTACCCGTTTTGACCGTTTAGGCTGTTTTACCTATTCTCACGAAGAAAAAACCCATGCCCACAACCTTGTTGACGATGTACCTGAAGAAGTAAAACAGGAACGTGTGGATGCCATTATGGAGCTTCAGCAGGGAATTTCATTTGACATCAATCAACATAAGGTAGGCAAAACCTATAAAGTACTCGTGGACAGAAAAGAAGGTGATTATTTTATTGGACGTACCGAATTCGACTCTCCTGAAGTAGACAATGAGGTTTTAATCGACGCTGCTACGGGTTATGCCGCAAACGGAAGTTTTGTACAGGTAAAAATTGACCGTGCCGAAGATTTTGATCTGTATGGACAAATTGTAAAATAAAAGCACTGCACTGTGAATTATAGTTTAATAACTTAAATTCGTGCCGATGCTTGCCAAATACATATCTTACCAGGACACCCATTCCTTTTCTTCAGTCGTATTGGATTACGTAGAAGGAAAAAGGGTACTTGATCCTTTTTATAGCTTCCGGCCTGATTTGAATGGCTTTGAGCAAGCGCTGAATTCCCGTAAAATGATCGGGGACAGAACTGTACTGCTCCAAGCCCTGGAAAAACAATATGCTGGAATGGTGTTGAGCAATCCCCTGAAAACGAACCTCGGGTTGCTGGCAGAGGAAAAAACCTTTACCATTACCACAGGACATCAGCTCAATATTTTTACCGGCCCTTTATATTTTATTTATAAGATTGTCACGGCCATTAACCTGGCCAGGGAATTGAAACAACAATTTCCGGATTGTAATTTTGTTCCCGTTTATTGGATGGCCACTGAAGATCATGATTTTGAAGAGATCAATCACCTCAGGGTAGAAGATAAAATGTTGACCTGGAAAAAACAGGCTTCAGGTGCTACAGGGCGCTTAAACCCTAAAGACATCACGGAAGTTTTGCAGGCCTACAAAGGCTATCTGGGCATCAGTGAAAACGGGAAAAAACTCTCGGAACTGGTTGACCGGGCTTACAGTAACCACAGCAACCTCAGCGCAGCGACCCGTGAACTGGTCAATGGCCTTTTCGGTAATGAAGGCTTAATTTGTATCGATGCCGATGACCGCGCATTGAAACAGCAGTTTGCAGCCATCATTGCAGCAGATGTTACACAGCAGCATAGTTTCCGGGAAATCAGCCGCAGCAACCAGGCCCTGGAAAATGCCGGCTATAAAGCCCAGGTCAATCCAAGGGAAGTGAACTTTTTCTATATGACAGATCAGCTCCGCGAGCGGATCATCTATGAAAACGATACCTATAAAGTACTGAATACAGCACTTACTTTTACCCAGGAGGAGCTGATGCAGGAAATTAAAGATTATCCGGAACGTTTCAGCCCGAATGTAGTCATGCGTCCCCTGTACCAGGAAGTCATCCTCCCAAATCTGGCTTATATTGGAGGTGGGGCCGAAGTGACCTACTGGCTGCAGCTCAAATCAAATTTTGATCATTATCATGTACCTTATCCGGTCCTGATGTTGCGCAACTCGGCACTGGTTATTGATGCCCAAAGCGCAAGAAAAATGCACATCCTGGGCATCAGTCATCAAAGTTTGTTTCAGTCCAATGAAACTTTAAAAAATGAATGGATCAAGTCGCATGTACACAACCTTGCCCTAAGCCTGGAGGATGAACGCAGGTCTGTGAGCGCCATATTTGACCACATCAAACTAGATGCCTTTAAGATTGATAAAACTTTATCCCCTTCTACCGATGCTGCAAAAACCAGGACCCTAAAGCTGATCGACAACCTGGAAAAAAAGATGCTCAGGGCAGAAAAAAGAAAACATGCGACTTCTTTGAACCAGATCGATGCCCTAAAAAACAAACTTTTCCCTTCCGGTGTATTACAGGAAAGGGTGGTAAATATTGCCCCTATGTATGTTCTTTATGGCGACGATTTTATTCAATCCCTGTTGAAAAGCTTTAAACCACTGGACCATCAGTTTACCGTGTTTTTTGCCTAACAAAGCCTGTATATGATTTTTCAAACTTTTACCGAGCAGCAATTACGCAGTTTTACAGAAGCTGTTTTTTTAAAAATGGGTTGCAGTGATACCCATGCCCGTTTGGCTGCCGATGTATTGCTTAAATCGGACCTTCGTGGAATTGACTCCCATGGTGTAGCGCGTTTAAGCGGCTATGTAAGGCTTTGGGAGAAAAAAAGGATCAATAGCCGGCCTGACATCAAAATCGTTCACCAAACGGCGACAACCGCCACTGTAGACGGCGATGCCGGACTGGGTCTGGTCGTTGCCCCATTTGCCATGGAACTGGCCATAGAAAAAGCAAAAGTTTACGGCAGCGGCTGGGTATCTGTACGCAATTCCAACCATTTTGGCATTGCCGGATACCATTCCCTGATGGCAGTGGAAAATGACATGATCGGCATCAGCATGACCAATGCGAGTCCGCTGGTTGCACCAACCTATTCCAGTGAACGCCTGTTGGGCACCAATCCCATGTGTTATGCTTTTCCCGCCGGGGCATATCCTCCTGTTGTGGTCGATATGGCTACTGCAGCGGCAGCAAACGGGAAACTGGAAATTGCTCAGAGAGCAGATTTACCTATACCTGAAGGCTGGGTACAAAACAAGCAGGGACACAGTTCTACTAATGCACACGAACTAAAAAATGGCGGTTCTCTATTACCGCTAGGTAGTGATAAGGATCATGGAAGCCATAAAGGCTATGGCCTGGGGGCAACAGTAGATATTTTATCCGCGGTACTTTCAGGCGCAAATTATGGCCCCTGGGTCCCTCCCTTTGTTGCTTTTCTGGAACCGCCTTCGGATCCGGTTGGAGAAGGAATAGGACATTTTCTGGGTGCCATGCGCGTAGATGGTTTCCGTCCGGCAGCAGAATTTAAAACCCACCTGGACAACTGGATTGCGCGTTTTAAAAGCTCAGGTACCATAGACCCTTCCAAAAAGGTTATTATTCCGGGTGAACCCGAATACCTGTCTGAGCAGCAGCGCCGGGAAAAAGGCATTCCTTTAATCGATGCGGTGGTAAAAGACCTGAACGAACTTGCCCAAAAGCTGGGAAGCCACACCCTTTCCTAAAAAAAGGGATTCTAATGAATCCCTTTTAATAACCTGCTCCATCTGATCTTACTAAAGAAAGAGCCTTTATCGTTATAGCTCATCCAGATGAACAAAGCCTTACCGACCACATGGTCCTCCGGAACAAAGCCCCAGAAACGGGAGTCCAGTGAATTGTGCCTGTTATCCCCCTGCATCCAGTAATAATCCATTTTAAAGGTATAACTGTCTGCTTTCTGACCATTGATCATCCAGTCTTTGCCTACTTTTTCAACCTTATTTCCTTCATAGATCCGAATGCTCCTTTCGTACAAAGGCATGGTCACACTGTCCAGTTTTACTGTCCAGCCTTTTTTAGGAATGGTAATCGGTCCAAAATTGTCTACATTCCATTTCCTGGCTGGATCATGCGGAAAAACGCCCAGGTCCTGCTCCCCTTCCGGCTTGGTGTTCTCCTGAACACTTTCTACGAAATCCAGTTTACGGACCTGTTCCATCATTGGTTCTGTACCTGTAAACTCATAGGTGTTTTGAGAAAGCCCGGTAATATCTGCCTGAAGGTCAAAACCCATGCCTTCAAAAATACTGAAATTGACTTCTGAGGTTTTAAATTTCACCGCATAAGTAATCTGTCCGGTACTTTTCAGTTTCTCCGGTTTTCCATTTACCGATACCAGTCCGTTTTTCATACTGACCACATCACCGGCAATGCCAATACAACGCTTGATGTAATTTTCTCTTTTATCGACGGGTCTGCTCACAATGGTAAACTGGCTGTTTACCGCTTTCCAACCTAAAGACCTCACCATTTCATAATAATTATGGTCCTGTTGCTCCAGGGCTACTGTATCGCCCTCGGGAAAGTTAAAAACCACCACATCATTTCTTTTGATATTGGTTAAGCCAGGTAAACGGCGGTATTTCCACTGTACGCCATCCCAATACGCTTTTGTACCTGTTAAAGGCATGGTATGGTGCGCAAAAGGAAAAGCTATAGGTGTCATGGGAATCCTAGCCCCATAATTCACTTTACTTACAAACAAAAAGTCGCCAACAAGTAATGACCGTTCCATCGAGCCGGTTGGAATGGTGTAGGCTTCAATAAAAAAGACCCGGATTACAGTGGCGGCGACAACCGCAAATATAATGGCATCAGTCCATTCCCTGCCTTTGGATTTTTTCTTTTTTGGATTGGCAGTATCCTTATTTTTTTGCCAGAACTTCCAGTTCATATTTTGTTTTATTTAAAATTAAATATATCGGCAATATTGTAAAAGCCTTGTTTATTTTGCAGCCATTCTGCCGCAACTACTGCACCCAGAGCAAAACCAGCCCTACTGTGGGCCGTATGTTTCAGTTCAATATCATCCACTTCGGAGCTGTAAATTACCGTATGTGTGCCAGGTACATTTTCTACCCGCTGCGAGGTGATCAGCAACTGGTCATTTTTCAATACCTGTTCAAATGGAGTTCCTTCCAATTCATTTACCCATTCTTTTTTATTGTCCAGGTTTTCAATAATTTCCTCGGCCAGGGTCATGGCCGTACCGCTTGGGGCATCCAGTTTCTGGGTATGGTGGATCTCTTCCACCTGTACATCATAATCCGGAAAATTATTCATCAAACGGGCCATTACTTCATTAATGTGAAAAAACAAATTGACACCTATGCTGAAATTCGACCCGTAAAGCAGGGTATTGTTACGGTTCAGACAATCATTTTTTACTTCCTGCAGCTGTCCATACCAGCCGGTTGTTCCCACAACGACGGGTAAATTCGCATCAAAACAGGCGTAAATGTTACTTAAAGCAGCATCGGGCGCACTGAAGTCTATAGCCATATCGGCTTTTCTCAGGTTTGCCGTATTCAGCTCCTGCTGATTGTCAATGTTTATTTTTAATACAATTTCATGGCCTCTTTCTAGTGCAAAACGCTCTATGATCTGACCCATTTTACCATAACCAAGCAGGGCTATTTTCATTGTTTTCTATTTCTTTTTTATAATGATACGGTTTTTTAAACCTTATGTGCTAATTTCTCTTAAAACCTCATGGACAACTTTATGCCCGGACTTACCGCTCCATTATAACCATAAAGCATGTCTTTCTGGATCAGGGTGGGGCTAATTTTAAAACCCAGGTCCTGGCCAATATCAAAATATTTGAGCCGGGCATCGACATAAGCCTCAATGATATTGGCCGCATACAGGGCCCCAAAGGAGAAAATGATCACCCAGCGGTTACGGGCATAAGTATCTTTTGCCGTAATCAGCCCTGATGTCGGATAAGGGATCAAAGAACCATTCGGATCAGGTACTCCGTTGTGGTTCACCCGGTACTGCAGTTCAGTCAGGTATTTATGATAGTTATTTGTATTGTCTATATACGAAAGGGCTAGTAATGTCGCTCCGGTATAAATTGCCCCAACTTTAATGAGGCGGTATACCGTAACCCCATTGCCGATCTGGCCCAGGCCAGGCACCATTGCAGAACGTAAAGCGGCTTTACGACCTGCTATTTTACCCAGGTTCACATAAGGTTTGGGTTTGAGGGTATCGGTTCCGGACCTTACAATTTTGGCACTGTCTTTTTTTATTTCAATAGGCTGCTGTGCCTTTAAAGATAAAGAGGCAAAAAACAACAGGGCTGTTATGACCAACAGGCTTTTAGGCATTACCAATCTAATAATTCTAAGATTCTGTTCAGGTCATCATCAGAAACAAAGGGAATTTCAATAGCCCCTTTGCCATTTTGTCCAACTTTGAGTTTAACCTTTGTTGCAAACCTGGAAGCCAGGTCTTTTTGAAGTTTCTGATACTCAAAAGAAACGCCGGCAGATTGTTTACCTGTTTTAGGCTTCAGCTGCAAGCTGTTGATGCTCCTGACCAGTTCTTCTACCTTACGGACCGAAAGGCCCTTATCCAGAATTTCCTGGTGAATAAACAATTGTTTATCTACCCCTTCCACACTGATTAAAGCCCGTGCGTGCCCCATAGAAATTTTCTGGTCACGGATAGAGATCTGTATGACAGGGGGAAGTTTCAGTAAACGCAGGTAATTGGTTACCGTTGTCCGGTTTTTTCCAACCCTTTCCCCGAGTTGTTCTTGCTTTAAATTACATTCCTCCATCATGCGCTGGAAACTTAAGGCCACTTCTATTGCGTTTAAGTTTTCGCGTTGTATATTCTCGATCAGCGCCATTTCCAGCATCTGCTGGTCATTGGCACTCCGGATATAGGCTGGTATTCTGCTTAATCCGGCCATTTTGGAAGCGCGAAGTCTTCGTTCCCCGGAAATTAGCTGGTACTGGTTTGCAGCCGTTTTTCTGACCGTAATGGGCTGGATCAGGCCTTGTACCTTTATGGATTCGCTCAGTTCATTTAAAGCAACCTGATCAAACTCTGTACGGGGTTGGTAGGGATTGGTTTCAATCTCATGGATGTTAATTTCCCCTATATTGTTTTCCTGACTTTGTGCAGAACCGGTTTCACTGACCGGATTTATGCTGCTCTTAGGCGGATGGACAGCATCTGTATCGTCCAAAAGCGCACTTAATCCTTTACCTAAACCTGTTTTTCGCTGAAAAGACGTCATTAAGTTTTATTTATATAATTGCTGTTTTCAAATCTTCAACCTCATCGACCAATCCGTTTTTACGGACAATTTCGCGGGCCAGATTCAGATAATTAATCGCTCCCTTGCAATTTGCATCGTGCATAATGACAGATACACCATAACTTGGGGCTTCACTTAAACGTGTATTGCGTTGTATAATGGTTTCAAATACCAGGTCCTGGAAATGGGTCCTGACCTCTTCAACCACCTGGTTGGAAAGGCGTAGGCGCACATCGTACATGGTCAGTAAAATGCCTTCGATTTCCAGTTCAGGGTTCAGTCTGGTTTGGACAATTTTTATGGTGTTGAGTAATTTACCCAGCCCTTCCAATGCAAAATACTCACACTGAACGGGAATGATCACAGAATTTGCCGCTGTTAAAGCGTTAATGGTAATCAGACCCAGCGAAGGAGAACAGTCAATGATGATAAAATCGTACTGGTCTTTTACTTTTTCCAGTACCGCTTTCATTTTATATTCCCTGCTGCTGAGGTTGATCATTTCAATTTCTGCCCCGACAAGGTCAATATGCGCAGGCAATAGGTCAAGATTCGGTGTATCGGTTTTTTGTATCGCTTCAGAAGGCTCTACATCATTAATGATACATTCGTAAATGCTGTTTTTGATATTCCTTGGATCAAATCCAATACCGGAAGTGGAATTGGCCTGAGGATCTGCATCGACCAATAAGGTCCTGTACTCTAATACGGCTAAGCTAGCGGCTAAATTTATAGAAGAAGTGGTTTTACCAACCCCTCCCTTTTGATTCGCTAATGCAATAATTTTACTCATTTATCTTTTTAAAAATTACCTTTTATTTACCTGAAGCTTGATTATACTTGATTTTTTTACACCAAAAAATGCTATTTTTGTATGAATCAGGCACTTTTTAACGATTAGCTAAGATACAAACTTATTGCCATATATGGCGACAATGCAATAAGTGTTTTAAACATCTTATTAACAATTTTTACATGGTTACCATCATATCAGGAACAAACAGAGCTCATAGTAATACGCTCAGAATCGCAAAATATTATCAAAAGGTTTTAAAGCTTAAAGGCCTTGAGACCCAGTTGCTGAGCCTGGAAGAACTTCCCGACACCCTGATTAAAACAGATCTTTATGGCAACAGAAGCGAGGCTTTCAAACCCATACAGGAACTGGTGGCCAAAACAGAAAAGTTTTTGTTTGTCATTCCGGAGTACAACGGTAGTTTTCCGGGGGTATTGAAAACATTTATAGATGCCTGTAATTTTCCTGAAAGTTTTTACAATAAAAAAGCTTGCCTGGTGGGTATTTCTTCGGGAAAATATGGCAACATCAGGGGCGTGGACCATTTTGCAGGTATCTGCAGTTACCTGCATTTGCACGTGATGCCGCTTCGCATCCATGTTTCGGCCATTAAACAGGAAATGAATGAAGATTTTGAATTTTTTAAAGAAGATACCCTGAAATTCACTTCAGAGCAAATGGACAAGTTTATTGCTTTTTAAACCCCAAAACTCATCCAGTTTTTCCCCTCTGTACCAAAAACAAAATAGCCCGGATAAAGGATCTCGGCCAGGTCTTCCAGTATAGAAACCAGGTACTGTGGATCCTTGAAATCGCCGTTTAAAGTGTCCATCAAATAAAGACGGCTAAATTCCACGGCAGGCCATTCTTTTTCCAGCAAGGCCGGAACAGCCCCCATAAGCCCGGTCATTCCCTGTAGCTGGTCCTGATAAATCAGCACCCGGGCCAGGACCGGTGCAGCAACAACATCCCCCCCCGCAATCGTCAAAAGTTCATTCAGTAAGGGATTGACCTCATTATCGCTGTTCAAAACAATCAGGGGAACCCGGTCCATAAATTTAATCTTATGCCCTATGATATCTACCCGGTCCTGAAGCTGTTCTTTCAGAAATTCATCCTTAACATTATTTATAGCGGCATTTAAAAAAGACATATCGTTTTATTTGTTACTTTGTGCAAAAGTAACAAAAGTTTAAGAGCCTGTTTAAAATTTAAGCGCCTCTCCTATTTTTATTCCTATGCACAAAGCTTTTTACTGGATCCTGCTTCTTCCTTTGTTTTTCTCCTGCGGTAAATCTTCCGGCCCCGGGGACAAAAAAGTTTTTAACCTCAATCTTGACCAGAACGTTACTTCAATGGACCCGGCTTTTGCACGCAACCAGAACGCCATCTGGATGATCAACCAGGTATTTAACGGGCTGGTACAAATTGACAGCAACCTGAATACCGTTCCGTGTATTGCCAAAAGCTGGACGGTTTCCGAGGATGGTTTGCTGTATATATTTAAACTCCGCAATGACGTCTTTTTTCATAATGACCCTTTATTCGAAAATGGCAAGGGCAGAAAAGTCCTGGCCAGTGATTTTGTTTACAGCTTCAACCGGCTCATCGATCCGAAGGTGGGTTCTTCCGGCAGCTGGATCTTTAGCGATAAGGTTAAAGATGGCAACAGCTTTACCGCAGTCAATGACAGTACCTTTCAAATCCGTCTGGCCAAGCCCTTTCCAGCTTTCCTGAGCCTGCTTACCGCCCAGTACTGTTCGGTTGTACCCAGGGAAGTTGTAACGCATTACGGCAAAGATTTTCGCAGCCATCCCATTGGAACTGGCCCTTTCAAATTCAAATACTGGAAAGAGGACGAAATTCTGGTTTTGCTTAAAAATGAAAATTACTGGGAAAAACAGGGGCATCAGCAACTCCCCTATCTGGATGCAGTAAAAGTTACTTTTATCAGTGACAAACAAAGCGCCTTTATGAATTTTATCAAAAAAGACCTCGACTTTTTTGATAAGGTCGACGGGAGTTACCGGGATGATATTTTGACCAAAAGCGGTAAAATGACGCACAAATACCAGGGGAAATTCCAGCTGAAAAAAGGGGCCTATCTTTGTACGGAATATCTTGGCATTTTGGTGGACACCACCAAATCCATTGTCAAAAATTCTCCTTTAAAGTATAAAAAAGTAAGGCAGGCCATTAATTATGCAATAGACCGGAAAAAACTGATCAAATATTTACGCAACAGTATTGGGGTGCCTGCAAATGCTGGTTTTGTACCCGCCGGGATGCCAGGCTTTGACAGCACAAAAGTACGGGGTTACCATTACGATCCTGAAAAAGCAGCAAGGCTCTTGGCTGAGGCCGGCTACCCTGGCGGTAAAGGCTTACCACAGATTACCCTGAGTACTTCTACCACCTATAAAGACCTGATCGAATTTATTCAGGAAGAACTGAATGCACTGGGGATTAAGGTTAAGGTCGATACCAGTCCCAATGCGAGTTTAAGGGATATGATGTCCAAAAATGAAGTCAACTTTTTCAGGGGTTCCTGGATTGCAGATTATCCGGATGCAGAAAATTACCTCTCGGTATTTTATTCCAAAAACAGGGTACCCTTTGGGCCTAATTATACCGGTTATTTTAATGCAACCTTTGACCGGCTATTTGAACAAAGTTATTATGAGCGCAATGTAGAAAAACGTTACGCCCTTTATCGGCGCATGGACAATATGGTCACCGAAAATGCTTCTATTGTCCCCGTTTATTATGACCAGTCGGTCATCATGTTGCAAAACAACATCTCTGGTTACCTCATGAACGCCCAGAACCTGATGGTTCTTAAACAAGTAAAAAAGCAATAAAAAAAGGCCTTTCGCATCTATACGAAAGGCCTTTTTTTATTTCAGGTATTGTGGCTTATTTTCCTTGTCCGCCAATACCACCTTGTCCCTGCTGTTCACCTTGCTTAATGTCATCATTGTTGATTTTTTTCTTCTGGGTGAATTTCAGTTTACCAAAGTTATAACTGAAGTTGATTCCAAAAGAACGCAACGGATAATGAATGTTCGTGCTTTGATTTGAAGTGGCAGTGGTGTTTACGGTATTGATCACCAGGTCCCTGTTAAACGGATTTAAAACATTTAATCCGATAGTCGCTTTTTTGTTCAGGATCTCTTTCTTAACCGCAGCCCCGTAGAAATACATTTTATCTGTTCTTCCCTGGAAAGTACGGCGCGGCGAATTGATCACGCCCCAAAGCTCTGTGCTCCAGCCACCAGATAAAGCATAGGCAGAACGGGCAAAAGCAGTATAGTTTAAAAAGGTACCTGTTTTAATATGGTCCGCAGGATTGGTTACATCATAGGTGTTCATTCCAAAGTTACCCATCAGCGT
Organism: Pedobacter nutrimenti; assembly: GCF_003208655.1. Taxonomy (GTDB): domain Bacteria; phylum Bacteroidota; class Bacteroidia; order Sphingobacteriales; family Sphingobacteriaceae; genus Pedobacter; species Pedobacter nutrimenti. Next base: position 721,877 of record NZ_QKLU01000004.1, read on the forward strand.
CCATTTTGGTTTTGGATTGTAAGAGGCAAATACGTTAAAACCATAAGACTGGCTGGTACCTACGTTGATGTAGGTGGTCAGGTTTTTGTTCACACCTCCCTCAATAATAGGATTAATAGAGCTTTCTATCACATCCTGTGTTCTGCGGTAAAAAACAGATGCATTAATTACAGATCCTTTAATGTAGGTGGAATAACCCAGCTCCATATTATCTGTCAGTTCGGGCGCCAGATTCGGATTACCTTGTACCGGATTGAACACGTCACTTTCATTTCTGAAAGGGTTCAGATAAAAAAGACTTGGACGTTGTACCCTTCTGTTATAGCTTGCTTTAATCGTGGTCATGCCTTTAATTGTTTTGGAAACCACTACACTCGGGAACAGGTTAAAATAATCGTTCCCAGCTCCGGCAGCATTGATTTTAGTATATTCTGCCCTTAAACCCGCTTTAGCAGATATTTTTGGCGTAATTTTAAATGCAAGTACTCCATAGGCAGCCCCTACATTCTGGTCATAGTCAAAATTCTGACCTGATCCCTGACCATAGTCACTGATGATGTTCCTGAAAATCCCTTTCATACCGGTTTCCAAAGTGGTGGTTTTGCTGAAGGGATAAGTATAATCAGCCTGCACGGTGTATTCGTTGTTTTTACCGGTATTGTTTCCCTTAATAATCAGATCGGGCTGATTAGGGTTGCTGAAAATGTTGGTAAAATCACTTCCGTTTCTTCCTGTGGAAAGCTGTGCAGATAAGGTAAATTCTTCTCCTTCTTTTTTAGAAGTCTTTTTATAGTCTACGTTCCAGTCCAGGTTATTGAAACTCATGTCCATATCCCTGCTGTTGTGTGAAACCACTCCATTGGTGACCACCTCATACAATCCAGGCCCACCATTGGAAAAGTGATTGTATTTTACACTGCTGCTAATGTTGTTATAGGCATTGATGTCATAATCCAAACCCCCACTCCCATTATAACCAACCCTTGACCAGTCGGAGTAACCAGTCTGGGAAGTGGTGTTATTTACGCCATTGATCACTGCATTGTTTAAAACAACCACGCTTGATTTTTGAGGATAAGCCTGGTTCAGACCTAAGCTGGTGGTTACAGACAAACGGCCAGTTTTAGCGTTCAGGTTAAAAGCACCATTATTGGAACGGGTACCCGCCGAAGCATTTACACTTCCGCTCACACCTTCTGCTGTTTTTTTCTTGGTGATGATGTTGATGATCCCACCGGAACCCTCTGCATCGTATTTTGCAGATGGGCTGGTGATCACCTCTACACTTTTGATCTGCTCGGCAGGGATCATTTTCAAGGCATCCGCAACGCTGTTTGCCATTGTTCCCGATGGTTTTCCATTGATCAGTACCCGCACTGCACTTCCGCGCATCTGCACATTTCCATTAATGTCTACAGAAAGCATAGGTACTTTACGCATCACATCTGTAGCATCCCCACCTGCATTGGTGATGTCCGCTTCAGCATTATAAACCAGTTTGTCCACCTTATTTTCGATCATGGCCTTTTGTCCGGTAATTTCCACTTCTTTCAGGTTACCTGAGGTTGGGGAAAGCAAAATGGTTCCTGCATTCAGATCGGGGCGCTCAGGTGTTGTTTTCACCATAACCGTTTTTGTTTTATACCCCATAAAGCCCAGGGTGAGCTTGTACTGATCAGGTGCAACATTTTGAAGCACGGCCTTTCCTTTGTCGTCCGTTATGGCGCCATTCACAGACTTGTTGTCCTTTACTTTAATCAGGGCGACAGTAGCATAGTCTACAGGTTTTCTGGTGATGGAATCCAGCACAACCGCAGTGATCTTTCCGGTTACGGTAACCTTACTTCCACCTCCCATGGCCATTGGAAACTGCGCTTTGGCACTTAACATCATGACCAGCCCTATAAACAATAGTAAAACTCTTTTCATATTAACTTATTCTATTTTTTCAATTAGTCTGCGCAAGGTAGATTTTGTTACACACCCGGGAAACAGATTTCTGACAGGAGATCAAAAATAAACGGTGAATGGTAGAAAAGACCCGGTGAAAAAAAGAGCATCCTCCAGAATATCTGGGCAAAAGACCTTGCATTTGGATTAATTCTAAATTTAAGACAACATCAATATGGCCCTGGTAAAAGGATTGTGACAACAGGAATTCTACTCGGGCCCAATAGGGATTTCGCTCGGATTTTACAGAGGCCAGGTCCGGGTAAAGTCCGGGTAAAATCTCTATAATGTCCGGGTAAAGTCCCTGTTATCTGTAGTTTTTTCCTAAAGCCCTCCCCATTTCGGTTCCCGCAAAAAGGGCAGTCTGTTTAGACTGCCCTTTACCTGTTTTTTATACGTTCCGGTTGCGGCTTAAACCACCAGGTTTACAATCCTTCCTTTAACGACAATTACTTTTTTAGGCGTTTTTCCTTCCAGGTATTTCTGTACCTGTTCATCGGCAAGAACGGCCTCTTCAATTTCTTTGGCTTCAAGTGCAAGACTTAAATTCAGGTTTAACCTGGTTTTACCATTTACAGAGACCGGGTAGCTGAATTCATCTTCCACCAGATAAGCCGGGTTAAATACCGGATAGGCTGCATAAGATAAAGTACCGGCATCGTGACCAAGCAGCATCCAAAGTTCTTCACAAATGTGCGGGGCATAAGAAGACAACACAATCACCAGGTCTTCCAGCACCTGACGGTTTTTACATTTTAATTCGGTCAGTTCATTCACTGCAATCATAAAACTCGACACCGATGTATTGAAAGAAAACCGTTCAATATCATCCTGTACTTTTTTAATGATTTTATGCAGTGCTTTTAATTCTGTTTTGTGCGGAATGGTATCTGTGACATTAAATTCCCAGGCCTCGTTGTGGAACAGGCGCCAGAATTTACGCAGGAATTTGAAAACACCTTCGATGCCATTGGTGTTCCAGGGTTTGCTCTGCTCAAGTGGCCCAAGAAACATTTCGTACATTCTTAAGGTATCTGCGCCATAATTTTCAATCAGCACATCCGGGTTGACCACATTAAATTTAGATTTTGACATCTTTTCGACCTCTACCCCGCACAGGTATTTCCCGTTTTCCAGGATAAACTCTGCATCCTTAAATTCTGGCCTGAACAATTTAAATTTCGGAATGTTCAGCACCTCATTTTCTACTATGTTAACATCTACATGCAGTGCCGAGGTTTTATAATTTCCTCTCAGTCCATGTGAAACCAGGGTATTGGTTCCGCGGCCCTGCTCATCGATAACCCGGTAAACAAAATTACTGCGGCCCTGGATCATTCCCTGATTGATCAGCTTTTTGAAAGGCTCTTCTTCCTGCACATAACCAAGGTCTTTTAAAAACTTATTCCAGAAACGGCTGTACAGTAAATGTCCGGTAGCATGTTCTGCCCCGCCGATATACAAGTCCACATCTTTCCAGTACTCAATGGCTTCCCAGGATGCAAACTCCTCCTGGTTCCTTGCATCCATATAGCGGTACCAGTACCAGCTGGAGCCTGCCCATCCCGGCATGGTACTCAGTTCGTATTCATACTTATCTTCATAGTTCCAGCCTTCGGCACGTCCCAATGGAGGTTCACCGGTTTCGGTTGGCAGGTATTTGTCAATTTCAGGAAGCAGTAAAGGCAGTTCTTCTTCTTTGATCAGGTAAGGAAGCCCATCTTTAAAATAAACAGGAATCGGTTCTCCCCAATAACGCTGACGCCCAAAAATGGCATCTCTCATGCGGTAATTGATCTTTGCCTTACCGGCTTGTTTATCTTCGAGCCACTGGTTTAAAAAGTTAATGGCTTCCTGGTAGTTCATGCCATTGATCAGACCGGAATTGACGTATTTTCCTTCCTTGGTCGGATCGGCCTGCAGCTCCAGGTTTTGCTGGGCATCCAGAACCTGCACAATTGGCAATTGGAAATGGGTAGCAAAAGCCCAGTCCCGCTGGTCACCGCTTGGCACCCCCATTACCGCACCAGTCCCATATCCGGCCAGTACGTAATCTGCAATCCATAAAGGGATCCTTTCACCACTAACTGGGTTGACCACATAGCTTCCGGTAAATGCGCCCGAAACAGTTTTGGTATCGGCCATCCGGTCCAGTTCCGATTTCTTCTTGGTCTGGGCAATATAGCCCTCCACAGCCTCTTTTTGCTCTGGGCTGGTTAAACCGGCCACCAATTCATGCTCCGGTGCCAGAACCAGGTAAGACACTCCAAAAATGGTATCGACCCGGGTGGTAAAGACCTCTATATAGTTTGCCGGAACGCCGGCATTTTCTGCTGTTTTTTCAATATTGAATTTTACACTTGCACCTACACTTTTCCCGATCCAGTTGCGCTGCATTTCTTTTACTGGCTCCGGCCAGTCTATGGTGTTGAGCCCCTGCAGCAAGCGTTCTGCATAAGCAGAAATCCGCATGCTCCACTGCATCATTTTTTTCTGTTCTACAGGATAGCCCCCACGCTCAGAAAAACCATCTTTCACCTCATCATTGGCTAAAACTGTTCCCAGGGCCGGGCACCAGTTCACAGTGCTTTCCTTCAGATAAGTCATCCGGTATTTAAGCAGTTCCTTTTGTTTTTCTTCAGGGGACATGGTTGCCCAGTCGCTTGGTAAAAAGACCTTTGTATCTTCATCACAAACCGCTTTCACATCTGCGCTTCCCGAAGCATTAAATTTTTCGATCAGCGTGGTGATGTCTTCTGCCCTGCCTGTTTCCAGGTTGTACCAGGAATTGAACAACTGCATGAAGATCCATTGTGTCCATTTATAATAACCCGCTTCGCTGGTCCTGACCTCCCTGCTCCAGTCAAAAGAGAAGCCAATCTGGTCCAGCTGCCTGCGGTAAGTGTTGATGTTTGCCTCTGTTGTAATTGCAGGATGCTGACCCGTCTGGATTGCATATTGTTCTGCCGGAAGACCAAAAGAATCATAGCCCATCGGGTGAAGAACATTAAAACCTTTTAAACGTTTGTAACGGGAAAATATATCCGATGCGATATAGCCCAGCGGATGGCCTACGTGTAATCCTGCTCCTGAAGGATAAGGAAACATATCCAACACATAAAATTTCGGCTTCGAAGTGTTTTGTTCGGCTTTAAATGTTTGGTTCTGTGCCCAGAACTCCTGCCATTTTTTCTCTATTTCTTTAAATTGGTAATCCATTACAGCTATTCCTTAGATAGCGCGAAAATAATGAAATAATTTGAATCGTTAAGGCAAAGGCCAATGTTCGGGGCAAAAAGGGTCCATCTGTTTTTCAACAGCTTAAACAAGTCTTTTCCAGAAGTCCATTGCGGGTCCTTTATCGTTTCAGGAACCAGGTTTCCGTTGTTCTGGGACTGGAACCATCTATTGTGCCCGTAAATTGTAGGGTATTGTCGTTGATCACTTCTGCATTGCAGGCCAGTAATTTAGAAGGAAGGCTCAGGTTAAAGGCCGTCCCCAGAAAAACAACATAATTCCCTACCTGTCTGGTGCCGGCCAGACTGACTTCCAGATCACTGCTTTCGTTGTTTTTAAAATCAAGATAATCCGAAACGCCATAATTAACGGTATTGTCAGTGACCACTGCGCCGCTGGCATTAAAGGTTTTGGTTTCGATTTTCAGCACCTGCCACTTACCGGACAACTTGACAATCAAGGTATTCGGATTGTCTTTTTTACAGCCTGCAATTCCAGTGGCCAGCCACAGCAGCAAAGCTCCTGAAAGTAATTTTATCTTCATAGTTCAGACGTTTTAGGTTATGAGTATTAACGTGAAATTAAAGGCTTTAGTACAAAAAGAGCATTCGGAACGCCCGGAGCCCAGGCGGAGAAAAATGTTAAAACGTGTTAAGATGGAGGGCCTAAACTATTTCTTCCGGAATTTCGTTGTAGATTTAAAGTTTAAAAGGGCCGAAAGCCATATTATTTACTTTTGTTACTTTTATTTTTTTTATTTTCGCACAACATAAATACGAATACATGGAAGAATTTGAAGTAAGCGATGCTTCTAAGAAGACAAAGACCATATACATTTCTACAATTTTCAGCATTACCCTGGTGCTGCTGATGCTGGGTATGCTGGGTCTGATTTTGGTACACGCCAAGAATTTATCCAATTATGTAAAAGAGAACATTGTTCTGAACATCATTGTGGATGAAGGTGCAAAAGAAGCTGATGTACTGCAATTTCAAAAGGAACTGAATGCAAATCCGGCCATCAAATCCACACAATATGTAAATAAAGAAATTGCGGCAAAAAACCTGACCCAGGACCTTGGAGAGGATTTTGTCAATTTTCTGGGTTACAACCCACTGCTTTCTACAGTTGATGTTTATTTAAAAGCAGATTATGCCAACAATAAAAGTATTGATGCCTTAAAAGCGCAGATCAGTAAAAACCCTGCAGTAAAAGAGGTCATTTATCAAAGCTCCTTAATTGATATGGTCAACCAGAACATCAATACCATTAGCCTGATCATTTTGGCTTTTGCCGTGATTTTACTGGTGATTTCTGTGGCGCTGATTAACAATACCATCCGTCTGGCCATTTATTCCCAGCGCTTTCTGATTAAAAGTATGCAGCTGGTTGGGGCAACCAAAAATTTTATCCGCAAGCCTTTTGTCCTGGTGGCGGCTTTACATGGATTAATCGCAGCCATTATTGCGGTGATCATTTTACTGGGTATCCTTTATTATGCACAGAAACAAATTCCTGAAATCATCATACTAAGAAATTATACGGAATTTGGAATTGTCTTGCTTTCTATGGTAGGAATAGGCATTTTCATTACTGCAATCAGTACCGCCTTATCGGTAAGCAAATATTTACGTCTAAAAATTTACGATCTATACAGATAATGACAGAGAAAAAAACTGCTCCTGCAAACCAGGCTGCAAAAACCGAAATGGTTTTCACCAAAAAAAACTACCAGTTGCTGCTGATCAGTATTGCGATCGTTGTACTGGGCTTTCTTTTAATGATGGGCGATACGGACATCTATGATTTCAGAAAAACCCTTTTAGCCCCAATGGTGGTGCTTTTTGGTTTTGCTTTTGGAATTTACGCGGTTTTAAAGAAGTAAGCAATGGATTTTCTACAGACCTTTATCCTTTCTGTAATAGAAGGAATAACGGAGTTTTTGCCTGTATCTTCTACAGGTCATATGATTATTGCCTCCTCGCTGATGGGTATCGATAAAGATCCCTTTGTGAAGCTTTTTGAAATTGCGGTACAGCTTGGGGCCATCCTTTCGGTTGTAGTCTTTTACTGGAAAAGATTTTTTCCTTTAAACCATTGGAAATTCTATTTAAAACTGGTCATTGCCTGTCTGCCCGCTGCGGTATTTGGTATGTTGCTGCAAAAAAAGATAGACGGTTTGCTGGAAAGCCCGCTTACTGTAGCCGTCATGCTGGTTATTGGTGGGGTGGTTTTGTTGTTTATAGACCGCTTCTTTAATAAGCCTCTGGTTAAAACGGAACCGGAAATCAGCAATAAAAGTGCGCTGATCATTGGTTTTTGGCAATGTCTGGCCATGATTCCCGGAACCAGCAGAAGTGCGGCCAGTATTATTGGCGGAATGCAGCAAAAACTGACCCGCTCTGTGGCTGCTGAATTTTCTTTTTTTCTGGCGGTACCGACCATGGTGGGTGCCACTGGCCTGAAGCTGTTTAAAGCTTATAAGGAAACACCGGAAATTTTAAAAGACAAACACAATTTAATGCTGCTTGGCGCAGGAAATTTAATCGCGTTTGTGATTGCGCTGCTGGCCATTAAATTTTTTATAGGTTATGTACAGAAATATGGCTTTAAGCTATTTGGCTGGTACAGGATCGTCTTTGGTTTATTATTTTTAGCCCTGTATTACCAGGGATTTATACAGCTTTAATGATTGAATTTCCGGATTTTAATTTTGCGGAGGGTGAACTGCTGCTGATCAACAAACCCTATCAGTGGACAAGTTTTGATGTGGTGGGAAAAATCAGGAATTCCCTTAAGCCTTTAAAATTAAAAGTGGGTCATGCCGGCACACTGGACCCCCTGGCCACGGGTCTATTGATCATCTGCACAGGTAAGCTGACCAAACAAATAGATACTTTCCAGGCTCAGGAAAAAGAATATACCGGTACCATGGTGCTTGGGGCCACCACGCCTTCATTTGATATGGAAACGGTGGTTGATCAGGAATTTCCAATAGATGGTCTGAGCGAGGAACAGATTTATGCTGCTACTGCCCCTTTTATCGGAGACATCCGCCAATATCCCCCCGCCCATTCGGCGGTTAAGGTGAATGGCGAACGTTTATATGTGAAGGCCCGCAGGGGTGAGCAAACCGAGCTGCGTTTACGGGAGGTTTCCGTCCCTGTTTTTGAGATTACACGAATTGAATTGCCAGAAGTGGATTTCAGGATTGTCTGCAGCAAGGGCACTTACATCAGGTCCCTGATTTCCGATTTCGGGAAACAGCTGAACAATGGGGCTTACCTCTCCAAACTCACCAGGACCAGGAGCGGTGAGTTTCGTTTGGAAAATGCATTTGAGGTTATGGATCTGGTGAACTATCTTAGAAGCAAAAAGGAATAGCCATGCGCGGACAGCAGAAATCCAGGAAACTCAATTTTGTGAAGAACCTGTTCTTAATTTGTTGCGGGATTGTTTCTGCCTGTTTTGGTTTAAAAAGCTTTTTATTACCCAGCGGTTTCATCGACGGCGGCGTTACAGGGATTTCCCTGCTGATCAGCACCCTGACCGGCTTAAAGCTTTCTTACCTGATTGTCATTATCAACATTCCTTTCGTAATCCTTGGCTACCGGCAAATCGGAAAAGTTTTTGCAATTAAAACTTCTGTGGCCATTGCCCTTTTGGCTATTCTACTCATTGTAGCCCCCTTTCAGCCCATTACACATGATAAATTGCTGATTGCCTTTTTTGGAGGCTTGTTTTTGGGAGGGGGGATCGGACTGGCCATGCGGGGCGGATGCGTTATTGACGGAACCGAAGTACTGGCTTTGTACCTGAGCAAAAAGAGCAGCCTTACCGTTGGGAACATTATCCTGATTCTGAATATTGTGATTTTCGCATTTGCAGCAAAATTTCTGGGGATTGAGACCGCACTGTACGCCATACTGACTTATTTATCGGCGTCCAATACCGTGGATTATATTGTGAATGGCATTGAACAATATACAGGCGTAACTGTTATTTCTGTAAAAAATGAACACATTAAGAAATTTATCATTCACCAGATGAAAAGAGGGGTAACCATTTACAAAGGGGAAGGTGGCTATGGAGAGAAAAAAGACATCGATATCCTGTACACCGTGGTTACCAAACTGGAAATGAGCAAACTGCAAACCGCCATCAGACAAATAGACCCTGAGGCTTTTGTGATACAACAACAAATTGCTGATATCCGCGGCGGGGTCGTGAAACGTCAGGCGTTACATTAATTCTATTGCACCTTGAAAATATATAACCATCTTTCGGAATTCAAAAAACTGGACAATGCAGTGGTCACCATAGGTACTTTTGATGGGGTACATTACGGCCACCAGAAAATTGTCAAAAGGCTCTGTGAACTGGCTCATGCTACGGGCGGAGAAAGCGTGATCCTGACTTTTTTCCCACATCCCAGACAGATTATTGATCCGGAGAATCTGGATTTAAAAATGATCAATACCATTAAGGAAAAAGCCGGTATACTCGACGCCCTTGGTGTGGACCATTTGATCATTACTCCTTTTACCAGGGATTTTTCAAATCTGGGTCCGGAAGAATACATTCAGCAGGTTTTGGTAGAAACACTGGGGACCAAATCCATTATTGTAGGCTATGACCACCGCTTTGGTAAGGATAGAAAAGGAGGAATGAAGGAACTGGAAAGCTCGGCAAAGTTGTTTGACTACAGTATCGAGGTGATCGATGAGCAGGACATCAATGATGTGGCGGTCAGTTCAACCAAAGTAAGGCAAGCCCTTTTGCGGGGTGATGTTGCCCTGGCGGCCAAATACCTCGGTTATCATTTTTCCCTGGAAGGCCGGGTAATCAAAGGGGATAAAATTGGCCGGACCATTGGTTTTCCTACCGCCAATATTTTTGTAGAGGAGTCTTATAAGCTCATTCCTTCTGATGGCATTTATGCAGTGGAAGTTCTCATGGGAACAGAACGCTATAAAGGCATGGCTTATATTGGCCAGCGCCCAACTATTAATGGAATGACCCGAAATATTGAGGTTAATATTTTTGATTTTAACCAGGAAATTTACGGACAGGATATTAAAATGTTTTTCCTTGAATTTTTGCGTCATGATGTAAAATTTACTGGACTTGAAGCCTTAAAGGAACAACTGAAACAGGATAAGGAAGATACCCTTGCCTATTTCAAAAAACTGTCACAAAGTCCTGATTAGGGCTGATTTTCTTCTTAAAAAAGGCTTTTTTTCTTATATTTACGACAATGAGGTATATACACACCCTTGTCTTATATGTATTGATCCACTTGCTGTCCATTCCTACAGCAATGGGAAAGTTACCTCTTTTAATCAAAGCAACAAGCGGTGCCTGTACTGCCTCTTCTACCAATTCAGAAGAGCTCTTTTCTGAAGATTACACTTTTTTAAATCATCAGGCAAAAAAGAACGGACTGAATGCTGTTTTGTTGATTGCGGGCAAAACAGAGCTACATCCGGCATCTTTGGAGCGGATTATGGTCAATACGGCTTTGTGCCCTGCTTATTATTCTTCACTATTTAATTTTCTGTTCCCCAAACATGTTTTCTGGTAATTAGTATAATTTGTAACATCCTTCAAATTTATTTTTCTATTTACAAAACATAATTTCATGATACACCTTCCTGTATTAATTACTGATTTAGGACTCATATTAGCCGCAGCCGGGGTTACGACCCTTATTTTTAAAAGAATTAAACAGCCCCTTGTTTTGGGCTATATCCTGGCCGGCTTGCTCGTAGGCCCCCATATTAAGTTTATCCCAACGGTGACCGATAAGGAAAGTGTCAACATCTGGGCCGAGATCGGGGTTATCTTTCTGCTGTTCAGCCTGGGACTGGAATTCAGTTTTAAAAAACTGGTTAAAGTGGGTGGCTCGGCTTCCATTACCGCTATTGTTGAAGTGGTTTTCATGCTGCTCATTGGCTTTGCCGCAGGTAAGCTGATGGGCTGGTCTACTATGGACAGCATTTTTCTTGGAGGAATTTTATCAGTTTCTTCTACCACCATTATCATCCGGGCTTTTGAAGAATTAGGGGTCAAACATAAGAAATTTGCCGGACTGGTTTTTGGAGTGCTTATCGTGGAAGACCTGGTGGCCATTTTACTCTTGGTATTGCTGTCCACCCTTGCGGTGAGCCAGCAATTTGCGGGAACTGAAATGCTCATCTCCATTTTGAAGCTTTGTTTTTTCCTGGTGCTTTGGTTTATTGGGGGCATATTCCTGATCCCAAGCTTTTTAAAGGCGACCAAAAAACTAATGAATGATGAAACCATGCTGGTGGTTTCAATCGCTTTATGTTTAATTATGGTATTGCTGGCGGTAAAGGTTGGTTTCTCCCCTGCCCTGGGCGCTTTTATTATGGGTTCCATTTTAGCGGAAACGACACAGGCAGAACGGATTGAACATCTAACAAAATCAGTTAAAGATCTCTTTGCGGCAATTTTCTTTGTTTCTGTGGGCATGCTCATCGACCCCAGGGTCCTGGTCGATTATGCGGGACCGATTGTGATCATTACCATCGCCACTGTTTTGGGTAAGTTTCTGAGTTCGGGTTTTGGGGCTTTAATTTCGGGGCAACCGCTAAAAACTTCTGTCCAAACGGGCTTAAGCCTGGCACAGATCGGGGAGTTTTCTTTTATCATTGCCACCCTGGGCTTGTCTTTAAAGGTCACCAGTGAGTTTTTGTATCCGATTGCCGTGGCCGTATCGGCCATTACCACCTTTACCACACCCTACCTGATCAAGGCTTCTGAACCTTTTTATCTTTTTATTGAACGTTCGCTGCCAAAAAAATGGATAGAGGGTTTAAACCGTTATAGTTCCAGTACAGCCGGCATAACGACACTGAGCGACTGGAAAGTTTTTTTAAGGGCCTATACTTTTAATACCATTATCCATTCGGTTATTTTAATTGCCCTGGTTTTTCTGGGCTCCAAATACCTGCAGCCTTTTATTGCCACCCACTTGATTAATGGCAATACGGGTACTGTGGTGAGTTTACTCCTGACCCTGATCATCATGACGCCCTTTTTATGGGCACTTGCCTTGCGCAGAATGGAACGAAAGGCCTACAGCAATTTATGGCTGAACAAAAAGTACACCAGGGGCCCTCTGGTGGCCCTGGAGGCTTTAAGAATTACCCTTGCGGTATTTTTTGTTGGTTTTTTGATTTTCCAGTTTTACAATACCCTGGTTTCCATGGCCATTGCCCTGGCGTTGATCTTGTCGGTGATGTTTATCTTTTCCAGAAAACTACAGGCTTTTTACAACCGCCTGGAAAGTCGCTTTTTATATAACCTGAATGCACGGGAAGCACAAAATACCCAGCCTGAAATTTTACCCTGGGACACCCACCTCGCAGAGCTTTCTGTGGCCCCGGAATCAAAACTGGTGGGACAGACCCTCTCCGAGCTGGCCGTCAGGGAAAAGTACGGGGTCAATATTGCCCTGATTGAAAGGGGCAAAATTATGATTCCAACACCTGGAAGGGATGAGCGTTTGTATCCTCATGATAAAATACTGGTTATTGGTACCGATGACCAGCTGGCTATTGTTAAGGAACTTTTTGAAGGTGCTCTGGACGAGACTGCCAATGCAGATTTTCCTAAAAAAGACATGACCCTTCAGAAGATTGTCATCAACAGCCAGTCGCCGGTATTTGGAGAGAGCATCCGCAATTCGGGCATACGTGACCTGACCCAAGGTCTGGTGGTTGGAATTGAGCGTCATGGGCAAAGAATCCTGAACCCGGATTCGAACTTTGTTTTTGAAAATGAGGACATTGTATGGATTGTGGGCAATAATAAAAAAGTTCCGGATCTGCTAAAGAAAACCTAATTTAGGTTATTCAAGCTGATCAAATTATGAAATTGGACCAGGATAAAAGTGATTTTCTAGACGAAATGCTACAAAACTGGCAGGATCAGCAGTTGCTCAATGCCGAGCAAGTCAAAAAACTAAGGGACAGCTATGAAACCAAAACTTTTGACTGGCGCCGGCTTGCCCAATATTCTTTTTGGATTGCCATGGCCTGCGGGGTGATTTCCCTGGGGGCCCTTTTGGTCGATAAAGACATTCTAAACTACCTGAAAAGATTGTACGATACCCCGGACAGCATCATCAGTTTTTTATCTGCGGTGATTGCGGGCATTTTATATTATGTCAGTTTCAAAAGGAAAAAGAGCCATCATATGCAGGTATTCAGCAACGATGCTTTAATTTTTACAGCAGTGATGCTCACCGCAAATGCGATCGCTTACCTGGGCAAAGCCATTGACAACAACGGGGGGCATTTCTCCCTGCTGATCCTGTTTTCTGTATTTGTTTATGCTGTCCTGGCCTACCTGTTTAAATCCCGGCTCATCTGGATTTTTGTATTGCTTTCCCTGGGGGCCTGGTTTGGGACAGAAACGGGTTATCTTTCCAGGGGGAACTGGTATTTTCTGGGTTTGAATTATCCCCTGCGTTTTGTATTCTTTGGCCTGGCTTTAACTGCAATAGCCCTTCTGCTGAGGAACAGCAAAAAATTTGAGCTTTTCTGCGCCACCACCTATATCACAGGGATGATTTATCTGTTTATTTCGATGTGGCTGATTTCTGTGTTTGGCAATTTCGCTACGGTGGAAGAGTGGTATAAGGTCAAACAGATCAGCTTGTTTTATTGGGCACTTATTTCTGCGGGCCTTTGTATTTTTAGCATTTGGGCAGGCCTGAAATACAAAGATGATGTTGCCCGCGAGTTCGGGATTACTTTTCTGTTTTTAAACCTCTATACCCGTTATTTTGAATACTTCTGGGACAGCTGGCACAAAGCGCTTTTTTTCAGCGTTCTTGCGGCCTCTTTCTGGCTGATTGGCCGCAGGGCAGAAAAAATATGGAACCTGGAGTTTCTTAAAAAGTAATCCTCAGACCTTAATAAAGTGTACGTAAACAATTTTACAGATGTGATAACCGGAAAGGGCAAAAAATAAAATGGCAATACTTTTATTGACAATGTAACTGCTGAGGTCAAACTTTTCTTTGATGTATTTGGCAAAACGGGCAAAGCCATACAAAGCCAGTCCGGCACCAATACCTGAACCTACACTAAACACACTTAAAGAAAGGTAACCGATATCGATCCATTCATGGGAAATCAGGTAAGTGCCCACAAAAAGCCAGTAGGGAATTTGCATCGGGTTCAAAACCCCCAGCAGCATGCCATAACGGATGCTGTCTTTTTCTGAATAATCTGCTTTGGGCATTTCTTTTCTGGATTTCCAGGTAATGATCCCAAGTACACCAAACATGACCACCATGACCACATCAATGATGTTGCTGAGGTTCATTGTACTGGAAAGCCATTGCACAAAACGCATAACGGCAAAAGTAAACAGGACCTCTACGGCTGAAAATGCGGCGATGAAATACAGTGCTTGTCTGATGCCCCTATTAATGGTAATCTGTACAACGGTCAGATTGATGTTACCTGGTGGAATGTATCCAATGGAATTTAGTATAATTCCTAAGACAAATGTTAGAAAAAGCATTGGCGAAGATACAAGGATTCCATTAATTTATGTTCGTATTTTGATTTACTGCTGCTGACAACAATTTCGTATTCGTTTTGTTTTTTCTATCCTTTTAATGTTTCAGATGATCTTTTAAATAGGTTGCCGTGTAAGATCCTTTGGCTTCTGCCAACGCTTCGGGTGTTCCTTCAAAAACCACATTTCCTCCTTTATCTCCACCCTCGGGGCCGATATCAATAATCCAATCCGCAGACTTGATCATATCCATATTGTGTTCAATCACCAGAATGGTGTTGCCCTGCTCGATTAAGGTATTTAAGGCAATGAGCAGTTTTTTAATGTCATGAAAATGCAGTCCTGTAGTCGGCTCATCAAAGATAAACATGGTTTTATTGGCCTGGTTGCCTTTGATCAGAAATGAAGCCAGTTTGATCCTTTGGGCTTCTCCTCCTGAAAGGGTATTGGAAGATTGTCCAAGGTGCACATAACCCAGGCCTACATCCACCAGCGGCTGTAGCTTATGAAGAATTTTGTTTTCTTTTTTAAAAAAGTCTACCGCCTCGTCAATGGTCATGTCCAGAATGTCTGATACATTTTTATCCAGATAGGTAATGTCCAGCACCTGCTGTTTGAATCTTTTGCCCCCGCAGGCCTCACATGGCAGATAAATATCGGCCATAAACTGCATTTCAATTTTAACTTCTCCCTCACCCTGACAAACATCACAGCGCCCGCCCTCCACATTAAAAGAGAATGCCGCCGGTTTAAGCCCTGCTGCTTTAGCCGCCGGTAGTGCCGAGAATAAAGAACGGATATCGTCCCATGCCTTGACATAGGTCACCGGATTGGAACGCGAAGACCTGCCTATAGGGTTCTGATCGACCATTTCTACCTGGCTCACCAGGTCGATGTTTCCAAAGATCCCATCGTAGGCACCGGTTTGTTCACCGGAGTAATTACCGATTGCTTTTTGCAATGCAGGGTAAAGGATCTTTTTAACCAGACTGGTCTTTCCTGACCCCGAAACACCGCTCACCACTGAAAAAACACCCAGCGGGAATTTAACGTCTATATTTTTAAGGTTATTTTCTCTGGCCCCCTTAATCAGGATGTGGTCTTTCCATTTTCTCCTTTTGGAAGGGATTTCAATTTTTTCAGCTCCGGACAGGTACTTTCCTGTCAGACTGTTTTTGTCTTTTAAAATCTGGTCATAAGTACCGCTGAAAACCAGGTTCCCACCATGTGTACCCGCCTGAGGTCCGATGTCTATAATATGGTCCGCGGCCTTCATCATTTCTTCCTCATGTTCCACCACCAGCACTGTATTTCCGACATTTCGTAAAGATTCCAGTACACCGATCAGTTTATTGGTGTCCCGGGGGTGCAAACCAATGCTGGGTTCATCCAGCACATACACAGAGCCGACCAGGCTGCTGCCTAAAGAGGTGGCCAGGTTAATGCGCTGGGATTCTCCCCCGGAAAGGGTATTGGACAAACGGTTCAGGGTCAAATAACCCAGCCCTACATTGTTCAGGTATTCGACCCGGTTATAGATCTCAGAAAGCAGTCTTTTGGAAATCTTCTGATCTGTTTCAGAAAGTTCCAGTTTGCCAAAGAAATCAAGGATGGTGGATAAAGGCATTAAAACCAGGTCAATAATCGATTTGTCACCGATTTTCACATAGGACGCATCTTTACGCAACCTGGATCCTTTGCAATCCGGGCAGACTGTTTTTCCTCGGTAACGCGAAAGCATCACCCTGTATTGTATTTTATAGGTCTGTTCTTCCAGTTCTTTGAAAAAAGCATCCAGACCTTCGAAATATTTATTCCCGGTCCAAAGCAACCTTTGCTGTTTTTCGGTCAGCTCGCTATAGGAACGGTGAATCGGAAAATCAAATTTATCAGCATTACGGATCAGCTTATTCAACCATTCCCGCATTTTCTCGCCGCGCCAGGGGGCAATCGCATTGTCATAAATGCTTTTGCTTTTATCGGGCACAACCAGGTCTTCATCTATTCCAATGACATTTCCATAACCCTCACATCTTTTACAAGCCCCATAAGGGTTGTTGAAACTAAAAAAATTAGGTGTAGGTTCTTCAAACTTAATCCCGTCCAGTTCAAAACGGTCGCAAAAATGACTGATCCGGCCTTCATGTTCTACATAACAATCCCCTTTACCTTCAAAAAAAGCGGTTTGCACAGAATCTGCAATTCTGCTTAAGGTTTCTTCTTCAGCATTGACGACAATACGGTCTATGAGTATTCTGATGGTATGTTCGCTGCTGAGTGCGACGTCTTTAAAATTCTCATCTTCCAGGATCGCTTCTATTTTATAAATTTTATCCTCGAACATGACCCGCAGAAAGCCTTTTTGCAGCAGCACCGCCAGCTCTTCTTTAATGGTCCTGTTGTTGTGCGGAAAAAGCGGACAGTACACCGTAACCGTTTCATCAGTTCCCAGGCTGGCGATAAAGTCTACAACGGTACTAACGGTATCCTTTTTAACCAGCTGCCCCGATTCGGGTGAATACGTTTTCCCAATTCTGGAAAACAAAAGTTTCAGATAATCGTAAATCTCGGTGGAAGTCCCTACTGTAGACCGCGGATTTGAGGTAATTACTTTTTGTTCAATGGCAATGGCAGGTGCAATTCCTTTAATATAATCTACATCGGGTTTATTCATCCGGCCCATGAACTGCCGTGCATAGGCAGAAAGGCTTTCTACATACCTGCGCTGCCCTTCGGCATATAGGGTGTCAAAAGCCAGGGACGATTTTCCTGATCCTGACATCCCGGTAATGACCACCAGTTTGTTTTTGGGAATGGCCACATCAATATTTTTAAGATTGTGTACCCTTGCTCCTTTTATAATAATATTTTTATGTGGATCTTTCTCTGTTTCGCTGCTCATAGACTGGATAGAATTTGCTAATATACCTCAAAAAATAATAGATTCCCGATTTACAGGAATGCAAAAATAAGGGTCTCAGCCTAGTTTTATTTTTTTTTAACATTTTTCTTATGGGATTCTGACAAAAAAATGCTTCTTTTGAAATTAATAACCACAACAACTGAACCACCAACTTTAAAAAAGGAATAGGAGAACAAACTATAGATTAGACTACTACTAAATATTTTAAGCAAACGGCAAGGGAATTTAGTATAGATACTCCTATGAAATTACAATCAAATAGTGATCAGGATCTGGTGAAGTTATACCTCAATGGGGATGAGTCTGTTTTGGAAGAACTTCTGAAAAGACACAAATCAAAAATATATACTTCCATTTATTTATTGGTTAAAGATCAGTACCTCGCAGAGGATATATTTCAGGACGCTTTTATTAAGGTCATCAATACTTTAAGGTCCGGAAGATATAACGAAGAAGGTAAATTTTTACCTTGGGTCATGCGTATTGCGCATAACCTTGTTATTGATTATTTCAGACGTGAAAAACGCACTCCGGTAATTACCAGTTCCGATGGCACCGACATCATGAACATGTTGCAGGTCCATGAAGAAAGCGCAGAAGAAAGAATCCTCAGGGAACAAACGCATACCGATTTAAGGGCAATGATCCATCTGCTTCCTGACGAACAGAAGGAAGTTTTAATTATGCGACATTATGCAGATCTGAGTTTTAAGGAAATTGCTGACCTGACGGATGTGAGCATCAATACGGCATTGGGCAGAATGAGGTACGCTTTAAGCAATTTGAGAAAAATGATGAAGGTAAAAGAGGTGGGTTAAAAATTTAGTTTGCAAATTATTGCATAAGTTAAAATAAATATTAAATTGCTTCGTTTAATAAGAAACAAAAACAGTTTAGTGCTTATGATAACAACCTCTACTCCAATCAACAACCTCCATCACTTTCATCAAAAATCAGAAAAACTCAATACTGAACTTTTTGAAGAATTTGATTCCTCTTTTTATGAAAATTTAAAACAGGAATTGGACACACTGGTCAAAGAACCTAGTGATGAAGTCATCAACAAGATTTTAGCGTACGCTAAGGTTAAGTAACTCTAATCAGCTGCCCTAACCGGCAGCTTTTTTTTTGCGCTTTACACAACTCTTTTGCTTCCGGGCATCCTTTCTGTTATCGATACCGAAAAACTTCTTAAACCATTTGGTGTTGTTTTTAAAGAGGTATATTTGTGCATGCTTAAAAAAGAAAGATACAAACAATTTGTTGCTCATTTTTCGGCCAAACAGCCTGATGCAGAAACCGAATTGCACTATAACAATCCTTTTCAGCTGCTAGTTGCCGTCATCTTATCTGCACAATGTACAGACAAAAGGATCAATATGGTGACCCCTGCCCTTTTCAAGCGTTTTCCGGATCCGAAATCTCTGGCAGAAGTTACCCCTGACCTTGTTTTTGACTACATCAGGACCGTAAGTTACCCGAATAACAAGGCCAAACACCTGGTTGGTATGGCTAATATGCTACTCCATGATTTTAACAGTCAGGTGCCCCAGGACATTAATGATTTGCAGAAGTTACCTGGGGTCGGAAGAAAAACCGCAAATGTAATTGCTTCTGTAATTTATAATGCGCCCGCCATGGCTGTAGATACCCATGTATTCCGTGTGGCGAACAGAATCGGACTAACCAATGGCAAAACACCTCTTGCTGTTGAAAAGGACCTGGTTAAAAATTTACCCGAGCATACCATACATATTGCACACCACTGGCTCATTTTACATGGGCGCTATATTTGCGTGGCCAGGTCGCCAAAATGCAGCATTTGTGAAATTACAGACCTATGCCGTTATTTTCAGCGGAACCAGAAAGCTAAAAATATTAGTCATCAGGAGGTTTGAAAATTATTATTTTTGTTTTGTATTTTGAAAAGTCAAATAATTAACTACTTTTGCTAAAGTAATTAGCACAAAGACAACTGTAAAATGTTTACACATTATATATAAGAAAGAACTAACGAAATGAATCCAAACGCAGATAAATTAAAAGCACTACAACTGACCCTTGATAAATTAGAGAAATCTTATGGCAAAGGTGCGGTTATGAAGTTGGGGGATCAGGCTATAGAATCGATAGAATCTATTTCTACCGGTTCAATTGGTTTGGATATTGCCCTGGGCATAGGTGGTGTTCCCAAAGGACGTATCATTGAAATTTATGGCCCGGAATCTTCCGGAAAAACAACTTTAGCCACCCATATTATTTCTGAGGCCCAGAAAGCAGGTGGTGTAGCGGCTTTTATTGATGCAGAGCATGCTTTTGATAAATTTTATGCTAAAAAGCTGGGCGTAGATGTGGAAAACCTTCTGATTGCCCAGCCCGATAATGGAGAACAGGCATTGGAAATTGCAGACAACCTGATCCGTTCAGGAGCAATCGACGTTATTGTAATTGACTCTGTAGCCGCTCTTGTTCCCAAAGCAGAGATCGAAGGTGAAATGGGTGATTCGAAAATGGGACTTCAAGCCCGTTTGATGTCCCAGGCCCTCCGTAAATTAACCGGTACCATTGCAAAAACAGGATGTTGCTGCATTTTCATCAACCAGTTAAGAGAGAAAATAGGTGTCATGTTTGGGAATCCCGAAACGACTACCGGAGGTAATGCCTTAAAGTTTTATGCTTCTGTACGTTTAGACATCCGCAGAACTTCTCAGATCAAAGATTCTGATGAGGTATCCGGAAACAGGATCAAGGTAAAAATTGTAAAAAATAAAGTTGCCCCACCTTTCCGTATCGCTGAATTCGATATTATGTTTAACCAGGGCATTTCAAAAGTGGGTGAAATCATTGACCTTGGTGTTGATTTTAACATTATCAAAAAGGCAGGCTCCTGGTTCTCTTATGGAGAAACAAAACTTGGACAGGGAAGAGATGCTGTAAAGCAATTGTTATTGGACAATCCGGAACTGGCCGACGAAATTGAAGCCAGAATCAGGGAAGAGGTCACCGGAGAAAAACTGGAAGAACAAATTTAAGCCCTTCTAAAAAAATAGCTAACGATAAAGCCAGTTGAATCTTTGTTCACCTGGCTTTATCGTTTATGCTCAGACCCCAGGGCCCATATATTTTGCATCTACATAGATGGCTACAATTACGGCCAGTATAATGGCCGCAAGCAATACCGCCAGCCCCATATAGTTTTTTCTTTTGTCCTGTTTCACCAGCCAAACCATAAAAATTAAAAAGGGAACCAGCATCAGCCCCATAAAGAGAAAGCTCGTAGAATTCATACACATTTATTTAATTAAAAAACCATTCTTGCTGCAGGGGCTATATCCTGACCCACAAAATCTTTGTTTAAATATTTATGATAACCTGCAATGGCAATCATCGCGGCATTGTCCGTGCAATATTCAAAAGCAGGAATAAATACATTCCAACCCAACTCTGCTGCCAGCTCTGCCAGGCTATTTCTCAATCCGGAATTGGCAGAAACTCCTCCAGCTATAGCAATATCTTTTATTCCGTATTGTTTCGCCGCTTTCTTTAATTTATTTAATAAAATCTGTACAATACTGTGCTGAACGGAAGCGCAAATATCGTTGAGGTGTTTTTGTATAAAATCGGGATCCTCTTTTTCCTGGTCCCTTAAAAAATATAAGATTGCTGTTTTAAAACCGCTAAAACTATAATCAAGTCCTTTAATTTGAGGTTCCGGAAATTTATAAGCCAGGGGGTTGCCTTCCCTTGCATGTTTATCAATCAGGGGTCCACCTGGATAAGGCAGGTTTAAAATTTTAGCCGTTTTGTCAAAAGCTTCTCCTGCGGCATCATCCAGTGTTTCTCCGACAATCTCCATATCAAAATAATCCTTCACCAAAACAATTTGTGTATGTCCCCCGGAAACAGTAAGACATAAAAATGGAAAGGAGGGTTTGGGCTCATCAATAAAATGTGCCAGAATATGCGCCTGCATATGGTTGACCGCAATAAGGGGTAAATCCAGGGCCAGCGCAAAGGATTTTGCAAAAGAAACACCAACAAGCAAAGAGCCCAATAGGCCCGGCCCCCTGGTAAAAGCAACTGCATTGATGTCCTTTTTTGTAACTTTAGCATCAATCAATGCCTGCTGAACAACCGGAACGATATTTTGTTGATGTACTCTTGAAGCCAACTCTGGAATTACACCACCATAATTTTCATGAATTGTTTGGTTTGCAATAACATTGGCTGTAATTTTGCCGTTGTTACAGATAGCAACAGAAGTTTCATCACAAGAGGATTCGATAGCGAGTATTACAGACATTTATCATTAATTAAGCTACAAAAATATCAAAAAACTATTACAAATAATCCTTTGGTTTGTTGCATCAGTATTACTGCTGCTTTGTATTGTCTTATTTGCACTCCAGTTTAAGCCGGTTCAGACTTATGTTGCAAAAAAAGCAGCAGATTATTTATCCAAAGAACTTAAAACCACCATATCGTTAAAAGGCATTTACCTTAAACCTTTTAAGTCTGTTGTCATTGAAGACCTGCTGGTCCTGGATCAGCAAAAAGATACTTTATTAAATACGCCAAAATTTATTGTTGACCTGAATAAACTCTCCCTGAAAGAAAGGATCGTTGACATCAATACCGTACAAGTCAATAACGGCCGTTTTTTCCTAAAATCTTATAAAAACGGGTCCAGTAATCTCGACTTCATTATTGATTATTTTGATTCAGGTCCTGCTGTAGTCAAGAAGAAAAAGAAACCTTATGCCATTTCTTTCGACAGGGTCATCCTTAATAATTTAAGTTTTAAATACAAAAACTATAAATATAATGAAGTCATTAAGGGGGTCAATTTTGATGATGTCGATCTGAATTCGCTAAATGGTATTTTTGAAAAACTCAACACCAAAGACCACCTACTCCAGACCAACATTAAAAATCTGACTTTCAGAGAAAAAAGCGGTTTTTATTTAAAAAACCTAAGTGCATTTGCCACCATTGACAGCAATCAGATTGAACTGCAAAAACTACTCCTGGTGACCAATCAAAGCCGCTTGACAGATTATTACCAGATGCGCTTTAATAAATTCGATGATTTCAATGATTACATTGACAAAGTGCATATGAAAGCCCATTTTAAAGACAGTCATGTGGACTCAAAAGACGTCGCGTATTTTGCTCCAGAATTGTCAAAAATGAATTTAAGCGTTGATCTTGATGGTCAGGTAAGTGGTCTGGTGAATAACCTTAAGTCTAAAAAGTTATCTGTTAAAGCAGGTAAAGCGACCTATATTAAAGGAGATTTTATTCTTAAAGGCCTGCCCTATCTGGATGAGACTTTTATGGACATGAGGGTCGAGATGGCCGGGACCAATAAAAAGGACCTGGACGAACTGATCCGAAATACCACAGGTAAAAAGAACATCGCTCTACCCACCATTGTAAACAAGTTTGGCAACATCAATTTCAACGGAACTTTTACCGGATTCCAAAATGATTTTATCGCTTATGGGGAATTCAAAACAAAACTTGGAAGGGTCGTTTCGGACGTCAATATGAAAATCAGCAAAAGCGGGGTGCCTTCCTATTCGGGAAATGTTAAAACCTTTGACTTTGATCTTGGGAATCTTCTGGATGAAGAACTCCTGGGCAAAATTACCTCTGCAGTTAACATTAAAGGTAAAGGCACAGAAATCAATAAACTCACAGAGGATATTGATGGCGATATTCAATATATAGATTTTAAAAATTACAGGTATACGAATGTAAAAATTAACGGAATTTTTGATAAAAAGTATTTCGATGGGAGTTTAAAAATCAATGACAAGAATGTTCAACTGGTCTTCGATGGTGGGGTAAATTTAAATCCGGCACTCCCTGTGTTTAACTTTAAGGCCTCTATAAAAAATGCCAAAATGAAGGCGCTGAAATTGTTAAAGGATTCCTTGAAAGTGGATGCTGAATTTAGCACGAACTTTTCGGGAGATAACCTGAACAATATTCAGGGTAATCTTTCTATAAACCGTGTTCAGTTAAACAATGTAAAAGGCATTTATCACATTGATTCTATCCGGCTATTGGCCAAAGGTACTGGTATTGACAGGACCCTGACCATACAATCGGATGTTTTGGATGCCAGTATAAAAGGTCAGTACGACCTCAATACGCTACCATCTTATTTTAAAGCCCTGGCCAAAACGTATATTCCTTCTTTAAAAGCCGATATTGTAAAGTACGGTACGCAGAATTTTCAGTTCAATCTGAAGATTAAAAAGTTTGAGCCCATTGCCCAACTTGTCGCGCCCGGACTGCAAATCAGTGACCAGGCGATACTTATTGGTAATTTCGATTCCCAGAACAGAAAAGCGACCCTTAATGGTTTTATCAGGCAGCTAAAATATGACGGGATTACCATTAACAACATCATTATCGATGAAAACACCAGTGATAAACAGCTGCAGGCCATCATTACTTCTGACAGGGTGGACCTCACCGATAGTCTTTTTATAAAAAATGTCAACATCTCCAACATCCTGAGAAACGACAGTTTGTCCTTAAACGTAAAGATGTCCAATTCTGATGAAATGAACCAGCTTGACCTCAACGGGCTGGTTGAATTTGCTGGTGATACCACCGCCAGGATCAGTATTCTTCCTTCGATATTAAAAATTAACAACGAAGACTGGAAAATTCAGGACAAAGTGAAGATCAATTTCCAGGATGGTAAAACAAAAATCAGCAATTTTGACCTGAGCAACAACGGACAATTACTTACCGTGGATGGTGTGCTTTCTTCCGATCCCCAAGATCTTTTACTGCTGGGCTTTAAAAATTTCAACCTCACCACACTTAACCCCTTTCTCAAGAGTATGGGGGTTAAACTTGCAGGTAAGGTGAACGGAGAAACCAAAATTCAAAGCGTCTTAAAGTCGCTGAGGGTCAGTGATCATCTAAAAATTGACTCCCTGCATTTCAATGACACCTATATTGGTTCACTGCTGGATACTTCCTCTTATGACAAAGCCGATAACATTGCCAATGCCTACACCAGGATCCTGTCTAATGGAAAAGAAACTTTAAAGATCGATGGGCATCTGGAGCTCAAAGAAGAAATGATGGATCTATCGGTCCGTATGGATAACAGTGAACTGGCCATATTAGAACCATTTGTAAATGAACTTGTCTCTAAATTAAAAGGTAAAATATCTGCAGATTTAAGCGTTAAGGGGCCGTTCAGTGCACCACAGATCAACGGGGAAGTTCAGTTTGACAAGGCGAATGTCACTGTAAATTACCTGAAAACGGCCTATACCTTAACCGATAAGGTTGGTGTAGAGAACAGCATTATCCGAATCGAAGATTTAAAAATACTCGATGCAGATGAAAATGAGGCCATAGCAAATGGTACGGTGAACCTAAACAACATTAATGATCCTGAGCTGGATATTATTGTGAACGCAAAGAATTTCATGGCACTCAATACGACCGCCAAAGATAATTCATTGTACTACGGTCAGGCTTATGCCACGGGAACTTTTAAGTTTAAGGGTCCGACCAATAAATTATTTATCGGTATAGATGCCAAAACAGAAAAAGGAACCGTATTTAATTTACCACTCAACAGCTCGGAAACCGTATCAAGTAAAGATTTCATCACTTTTGTAAGTAAAGACACAACAAAGACCGTTCAGAAAAGAAACAGTTTTGACGGTTTGACCATGAGTTTTAAACTGAATGTAGATCCCAACAGTACAGCGAACATTTACACTACTTTAGGAAAACTAACGGGTAAGGGCAATGCAGACCTTGATCTGGAAATAAATAGTCTGGGAGATTTTGAAATGACCGGGGATTATATCATAGAGTCCGGAAATTTTGATTTCACCGCCCAGGAGGTCATTAATAAAAAATTCAGCATCAGACAAGGTGGTACCATCCGCTGGACAGGAAATCCTTCGGCAGCACAGATTCAGCTAAAGGCAATTTACTCCTTAAGGGCCAACTTAGGAGACCTGCTGAAGGCGGCCAACAGGGAAACGAGTAACAGTCCTTCAGAACGTGTGCTTACAGAGGTGGAAATGGGCCTATCGGGCCTTCTGCTAAAACCAGACATTAAACTGGATATTTTCTTTCCCTCAAATCCCGCGGTTAAAGAAGATTTACAATCTTATTTTAATGACCCCAACAACTTGAACCTACAGGCATTCAGTTTAATTATCCGACGCAGCTTCTCTCCTGGAAACGGGAAAGAAAATATTGGTGAACAATTGACCTCAGGGGTAGCCAGTACAGCTACCGAGCTATTGTTTAATCAATTCAACAATGTCCTTTCTTCACTTAACCTTGATTTTGTAGACATTAACATCCGCTCTTTTAGTGAAGCAAATGCTTCTTTTAAATTTTTCAATGACAGGATCATTCTTAATGCCGGAATTGTAGACAGAAGGACCACCACCAGTGACCTTTCTCCAATCGGTTTTGCAAGAAACAGTGTTGGAAGTGAGGTAGAATTACTGGCCCTAATTAAAAAAGATGGAACCCTGGTCGGTAAACTGGCCAATAAACCGCCAACACAACAAAGCATTTTTATCAATTCGGGTATAAACCCTTACACCAATGTCACTTCACTTGGTTTAATTTACAGCCAGCAGTTTGACACTTTCAGGGAATTTCTGCAAAAAATAACAGGAAAGTATAAAAAGAACCAAAAGAAAAAACAAGAGGAAGAACGGGCCAAAAAAGAAAAACAGCTCCTGAATAAAGAAGCTGTTTTAGAAGAAAAAAAGAATAAGAAAAAATAATACAGATTTAGCCTTTCATGATCTGGTGGCCCATCTTATCTCTCTTTGTTTTCAAATAAGTTTCATTGTGTTTATTACTGGCAATTTCAATTGGAATGTTCTCCACAATCTCTAAACCATAACCAATAAGTCCTGCCCGTTTTGTTGGGTTATTGGACATCAGCTTCATTTTTGTCACCCCTTGGGCGCGCAGAATCTGTGCACCAACACCATAATCACGCTCATCTCCTTTAAAGCCCAATTTAATATTGGCCTCTACCGTATCAAAGCCTGCATCCTGCAAGTTATAGGAACGCAGTTTATTGATCAGACCGATCCCTCTTCCCTCCTGGTTCATGTATACAACGACCCCTTTTCCTTCTTTTTCGATCATCTCCAATGCCTTGTGCAATTGCGGTCCACAATCACAGCGACAGGAGCCAAAAATATCCCCTGTAACACAAGAACTGTGCACCCGGGCAAGTACAGGTTCATCTTCTGCCCATTCTCCTTTACTGATCGCTAAATGTGTCGCGTTATTATCCAATTGAGTGTAGGCAGTCATTTTAAAATCGCCCCACTGGGTAGGAAGGTTAATGGTAACCTCTTGCTTGATGAGACTTTCATTGCTCAATCTGTAGGCAATAAGGTCTTTAATAGAAATAATTTTAAGCTGATGCTGGGCCGCAGTGATCATTAAATCTGGTAAACGTGCCATTTCTCCATCTTCCTTCATTACTTCTACCAACACGCCTGCCGGACGCATTCCTGCCAGCCTGGCCAGGTCAACAGTAGCTTCTGTATGTCCTGAACGTCTTAACACTCCACCGTCTTTTGCCCTTAATGGGAAAATATGACCAGGTTTTCCCAGCTCATTTGGATCTGTATTTGGGTTAACTAATGCCTGAATGGTTTTAGACCTGTCAGAGGCCGAGATGCCTGTTGTACATCCATGGCCAACCAGATCCACAGACACGGTAAAATTAGTTTCATAGGCGGCGGTATTCTTACCCACCATCAATTCCAGACCTAATTCATCACAACGTTCTTCTGTTAAAGGAACACAAATCAATCCTCTTCCATAAGTTGCCATAAAATTGACCAGTTCCGGCGTTATATTTTCTGCTGCAGTTACAAAATCGCCTTCATTTTCCCTGTCTTCATCGTCAACTACAATAATGAGTTTGCCAGCTTTTATATCTGCAATAGCTTCTTCTATTGTGTTTAATTTAATTTCCATCTTTAGTTTTTTTGCCCTTCCGGATTATTTATCATCCTTAGAATACAATACAAAGGTACAACCTTCCATGATAATTACAGATTCTAAAATATCATCAGCAGGTAATCATATTTCAGTGCTTTGCAGCCCTAAAATCATTTATTCCCATTTATGGTCTTACTCTTTTTTTTAAAGAGATTTGTTAGAACAGATTTATAATAAGTAATGTCAAACAGCGCAGAATCTACTGTTGCTTTATAGGTCAAAAAGGCTCCTAAAGGGCTTAAGACAATGATTGCCATCCATATCCCCATAACCGGGCTGATGTTTCCCTGGTTTGCTGATTTTTCTGATACTGTAGAAATGATGTGGTAAATCAGAAAAAAAACAATGGCCATGACCACCGGCAATCCTAATCCACCTTTCCGTATAATTGCGCCAAGCGGAGCGCCAATAAAAAACAACAATAAACAGGACACTGCTAAAGTAAATTTTCTTTGATATTCAACCTGAACGCGGATCAGGTTTCTTACCTGTTCTTCATGTTCTGGAATTTTACCGGCCATGGTCTGCTGAATCGATGAAGCCTGATCGATTGCTGTCTGAACAGAAATAGAGCGGTTTTTCTTTGGTATAAGCTCCAATACAGAATTTTTAACTTGTTTTACAGGAACTTTCAGTTTGGAATATCCTTTAGTGTAATTACTTTGCTTATAATAACTACCTATATTGAGTTTTGCATACCTGTCTACACTATCCAGTGATTTACGCAAAGAATCCTCTTTTCTTGTCAGGCCTTTAAGATTAAGCATAGCCGTATTGGAACGGAAGCTGCTTTCGTCTGTCCGGCTCATTTTAAAACTGGAAAAATCAAATTTTTGCTCTGTCTGTCTGAACCTCATGCGGTACAGTTCCTGTCTGGGGTTAAAAGAAGAGGCCTTTCCATTGGTTTCCTCATAACGGACCCCATTGTTCAGTTTTAAGACAAGGTATTGATCATCACTTGTCTTGTACATTTTACCTTCCTTTGCCATGATGATTTTTGCAATCCCGTTGGTCCCGGTATGGTCATAGATCATAATGCCTTCCAGGCTGACTCCATCCTCTCCTTTTTTATCAACTCTGATCGAATAGCCGGGTATACTATTGTTAAAAACCCCCTCCATAATCAAAAAGGAAAGTTTCTTGTTCCGAACATCCCAAAGCAGGGATCCATATTTCAGATTGGCTTTGGGGAGCATGTAGTCGGAAAATAAAAAAGAGGCCACGGCCAACATAATAATTACAACAAACAAAGGCCGCATTGCCCTCTGCAGGGAAACACCAGCAGATTTAATTGCAACCAGCTCGTAGTTCTCCCCCAAACTGCCAAAGGTCATAATAGAAGACAACAAAATGGCAAGAGGAAGTGCCATGGAAACGTTAGCTGCTGAAGCATAAAACATCAGTTCCAGGATAACATACCATTCAAAGCCCTTTCCTATTAAATCGTCTACATATTTAAACAGGAAAAGCATCAGTAAAATAAACATCACTATAAAAAAAGTGACGATGAAGGGCTTGATAAATGCTTTGACTAAAAGTAAGTGAATCTTTTTCAATGTACAAATGTAGTCAATAGAGGGGAATTATGCACCTATTACGCTATGCAAATAGGTAATTTGATTGTCCCAGATTAGCGTACGCTCCGCTAATGTTTCATCCGTAGCAAAGTCTGTAATGGATAAAGCAACATCATTTGTCAGTTCATCCTGAACGATTTCCATCTCAAAATAACAATGGGGTTCGTCATCTACCCATTTAAATTTAACCAGTTTATTTTCCTTTACACTTAGAAGCTTGGCTTTCTGTACCTCATCATCCCATTTAAATGTAAAAACCTGATCACGAAATACAACATCATCAGCAAACCATTGTGATAGTCCATTAGGCTCACTGATAAAGCTAAACAAAATACGCGGCGATGATTTCAATTCATATTCTAATGTAAACTTTTTCTTTTCTGACATCTTTAGACCCTTATATTTTGAATTTATTTGATAATTTTTATTTATTTATTTCTAAAGAAAGGTAATTTATTCTATATTTGCAACTCTTAAAAATAACCATATTAATATTTGACAGCATTATATTAATATTAAGCCCGGCGGGGTAGCTCAGATGGTTAGAGCGCAGGATTCATAACCCTGAGGTCGGCAGTTCGATCCTGCTCCCCGCTACTGAAAAAGCTCACCAAAAGGTGAGCTTTTATTCGTTTAAAGGGGGTTTAGCTATGTTTTGCCAGGATTCCAATCTGGGTGATACCAAAGCTTAACCTGATACATTGTTACAGGCTTGATCCCTTTCTAATTTTCCAAATAAGCTATAGCAAAACTTACCCAATCCTTTACCCCATTATCCAAGTAAACATCTGGTTGTATTCCGATATTATCAATTGGAAAATCGGGAAGCCTTAAACTTCTATAGGTGGGCAGTACCAGGGGGTGTCCCTCGTACTCATAACCTGTTAAATAAGCATTCGCGTAATCCAGCACACCATGGGTTGGGGTTCCAAGCAACTTTACTTTTTTACTTTGTTTGGCTAGTAGTAAAAAGCTTTCAGCAGAACTTCCAATCTTTTTATTGGTAAGGAAAACAACCTGCTTAACTGCATTTTCTACCTGTTCAACAGTATCAATCGAAATGGTATTAGCTCCAGGGGCCAGAACGAATTTCCCCATATTTTGCTTGTAGTAGTTCAGAAGCATCTCAATTCTTTTCTGTTCTGCTTCATTTTTGACATTGGAGCTCAGACCGTTTTTGTATTTCTCCATGCCGGATATTAAAAACTCGCTTACCCAAAACTCAATGCCCATACTTCTGAGGTTTCCAGTCATAATATAAGGTAACAGGGGGCTAAAAGCATCCGTTGTTCCACCTCCGTTATCACGTAAATCTATGATTAGGTTTTTGGATCCCCTGATAAGCATTGTATTATCCTTTATTAGTTTTGCTATACGTTCTACAAAAGGATAATCGAAACTTTTCATTTTTATAAGGGTCGTTTCCTTGGTTAGCTTTTCGACATAAAAACCAAGAAGCCGGTTAACGGTATTTTCTATATCCTTAGTCTTGAGGGTATCCGAATTATCTTTAATAAAATAATTCCGGGTTTTGTTAAAGTGAAGAATTGAGGCACTTTCCAACGCATAGGTATCCAAAAAGGCCCTAAGTTTGACATCAAAAAGCTTAAGATCCTGTTTCCCTTCCAATGTAAACAGGACATCGCCCGGTTTCCAGTTTTTGTTACTTGATTCCAGGACAAGTCCCTTATAGTATTGAGGTTTCTGTTTAACAATGGCCACCTTAAATTCCTCATTTTTCCAGATGCCTTCCAGGCTATCCTTTGATGTTTTAACTTTTCTAAGAAGCTGTTCACTGGTCTTAAGAGACTCTATTTTCTCGATTTTAGATGTTTTCAAATAGCTGTTTTCATCAACAAAAAAAACATGTCCGTCCCTGAAATAGGAAATGTAATTCTTAAGGTACTGAAAACATTCTTTCTCATCCGATTTTTTTGCCTTATCAAACAAAGCAGATTTAAAATATTTATAAGCAATGGAGTCTTTTGTTTTTTCCTTGAAACCGGGATAATCTCTTTCAATTAAACCACTAAGATTGTCAAGGGCGATCTCACATTTACATTTTTGCTGGCTGTAAAGGGATCCGGAAAATAGAGCTAATACGAATAATAAATAAAATGTTTTCATCTGAATTTTTTCTCTGCAAAGAAAATCAATCAGATAATTTTAAAATTGTAAAAATCATTCAATGCAAGCTTCATTATAAATCCATACCTGATCCTTCTGTTCGATGACGCTCTTAGGCGTTGTTTTTTGGATGTATATCATTTATAAAATGTACCTGGTCATAACATATTAAGCAAGATAAGATTAATCCGGACCCTTTTTATTGAGGCTCTGTTCAGTGCATTTAGCCTTTACCTGAATCTAAAGGCTTTCCAATTCATACCGGACCGACTTATGCTCAACAACATTTTGTTTGCAAAGGCTCATGTATAAATTATTACCAGGGAATGTATAGCTCAGTTTTATAGGTTTACTGATTACATTTTATTCTTCTGTTTCAAGCACAATTACCTGATCAGGTGCTGACTGATCTGCACTGGGATAAATGGAGACAGCTTTATTCCTAAACTCTGTCTTTATTGAGGATTTGTCTTTGAGCAAATATGCTTTTTTGATCTTTTTAAATGGAAAATCCGTCAGTACGATCGGCTCTTTACCTGTTTTGAAAATATGAACATATACTTTATTCGCCTTCTGGGTCATACAGCCCCATGCAGCTGGTTTAAGGTAACCTGCGCTTGTTCCGTAAATAGCCTCACCATAAGTATTCAACCACTTTCCCATATACTCAAGACGCTCTTTAAACTCAGGCTGAATGTCACCATTTGGCATTGGTCCTATGTTTAATAATAAATTAGCACCCAGTGCAGCAGAACGCACCAGGTAATGCACCAGTTCCTGGTGCGTCTTATAAGTCGTGTCACTTAGGTTAAAACCCCAGGAGCCATTTATCGTTTCACAGGTTTCCAGAGGCAAAGGAGAGGCCTGTTGGAAGCTCAAGCCTGACTTATTCTCACCAGGTAAGTCTCTTTCAAACATCTGAAAATCTTCTCCGGGAAAAGGGCTCAGGTGGTGATTATTTCCAATCATACATTGTGGTTGGAGTTGATGAATCAGACCATAGATTTCATCGTATTTCCAGTCAATACGGGAAGATCTGTCTGCCTGACCTTCGGGTGCAGTTTGGTCCCAATGTCCGTCAAACCAAATTCCAGCAATTTCGCCATAATTGGTTAGCAGTTCCCTTAACTGGTTTTTCATAAACTGCAAATAACTGCTATAATCTCCTTTATTGCTCCGGCCACTAAATTGCCCGGTTCTTCCTGTTTCATGTGGATAGTCTTCCCTTCTCCAATCGAGCAGGGAATAATACAAAAACAGTTTAATTCCCTGCTTGTGGCATTCATCGGCCATTAGCTTTACGATATCTTTCTTATATGGGGTATTCATAATGTTAAACTCTGAATATTGGGTATCCCACATGCTAAATCCATCATGATGACGGGTAATTAAGGTAATATATTTCATGCCTGCATTTTTTGCGAGGCTTACCCATTCTTTGGCATCAAAATCAATCGGATTAAAAAAGTTTGCCAACCTGCTGTAGTTTTTAACTGTAATTTTCCTGTCATTCATCACCCATTCTCCACTGCCGGGTATACTAAATGGGCCCCAATGAATAAATAAGCCAAAACGCGCTTCTGTAAACCATTTTCGGGCTTCTATATTTGCGGCAACAGGTGCATAGGATTGCGCACTCAAATGTTTTCCAAAAACAACCAGGATAATCAGCAGGATTTTTTTCATAAGGGGGATTTGTTTAAATTCAAGGTTAACCAATAGGTCAATTTAAACAAAAAATAATTTATCTGGCCGGATATTCGGCCGCTAATTTTAAGGCATTATAAAGGTTAACAATACCCCCGGTTCTGCAAAGTTCCGAAAAGGATACTTTTACTGTTTCCCCTTTTTCATTTTTGTTTTTTACCTTATGACTGACTTTTACAACCGATTTGAGTATAATTTCTTTTAACTCTTTCGCCCTTAACTTTGGGTAGTAAGTCAGCAGAACAGCAGCCATACCTGACACTACCGGTGCAGCCATACTTGTTCCATCAAATTCCTCGTATTTAGAGTCAGGAATGGTAGACTTTATCCTGAACCCAGGTGCAAACACATCAACGCTGTATTTTCCATAATTGGAAAAAGAAGCTTTTAATTCCAGATCATCCTTATAGCTGCTTGCCCCTACTTCAATCCAGGCTTCAGCCTGGGGCAAAAGAAATTTCAAAGAATCTACTACGACTCCACTTTTTATAGAAGAACGGTTTACCGTCTTGGACTTTTTTGTTTTCGCCAGTTCCATTTCTTCCTTTAGCTTCTCTTTAGCCAGCAGTTCCTGTTTCTTTTGATAAGCTACTGCTTCGATCCCCTCAAAATACCGGTTTGGGTAGTTATTTTCTGTATCCAAATTTAAGTTGTCGTTACCGGCTGCATGAACAAATAAAACTCCTTTTTTTTCGGCATATTTAACCGCTTCATCCACTATTTTTTTGTCCCATTTGAACCCTTTTCCAAAACTCATATTAATGATCCTGGCACCTTGATCGGCGGCATAACGGATGGCATTTGCTACATCTTTATCTCGTTCATCTCCTTCAGGAACGACTCTTATGGCCATAATCTCAACAGCATCCGCAATTCCATTCATCCCCAATCCATTGTTTCTTTTTGCTGCAATGATACCGGCAACATGGGTGCCATGCTCAGCATTCGGACCTTTCACATCATTATTGCCATATAAACGTTCCTCTGGCTGGTCATAATGGTCTCCAACCAATTCCGCACGCTGATCATAGGCCGGGTTTAAATTATAGCGCAGCATTACATCATACTGCTTATAGGCATCTTTAATTTCCTTATAAAATTTATCAAAACTACCACTTTCTTTAGCGCCCGAACGGATGATCTTTTTTACTTGTTCTTCCTCCTCATTGTCAGCTTTATAAGCCTCTACATCTTCTATTTTAAGCCCAT
The DNA here is from genome assembly GCF_003208655.1 of Pedobacter nutrimenti. GTDB lineage: Bacteria > Bacteroidota > Bacteroidia > Sphingobacteriales > Sphingobacteriaceae > Pedobacter > Pedobacter nutrimenti. Next base: position 756,204 of record NZ_QKLU01000004.1, read on the forward strand.
CTTTACCCTTCGTTGCTGAAACCGTTGTCAGTACTTTATTAATGATCTCCAAAACCCTGAAATTTGCCGAGGCATCATCATATTTCTTTCCAAATTCAGTGGTAACTTTATTATATAATTTATATTCTTCTTTTTCTGTACTGTCCAGGACAGTCGATTTAATGGTTGATTTATATTTTGGGCTTAATTTTTTATAAATCCTAATCAACTCCAAATTGTCATAAGCAAGATTTCCTTTTGAAGAACCAATAAAATTCCAGCCATAAACATCATCTATATAACCATTTCCATCATTATCAACACCATCCCCAGGTTTTTCTTTAGGATTTATCCAGATCTTTCCTTTTAAATCTTCATGATTGATGTCAACTCCTCCATCTATCACTGCAACGATCACTTTTGTGCCTGAAGTTTTTTTGTCCTTTAAAAGTTCTGCATAAGCCTTATCCGCACTAATTCCAAAATAGCCATCTTTTAATACATCAAGGTGCTGCCAATGTTCAGGTAAAACGACATTCTTATTTTGAGCAGCAGCAAAGAAACTGGCTATTATAAAAATAAAAAGTATAGGGACAGATTTAAATTTCATGTTCTAATGGCAAATTTAAGCTTGAATACAATTATACAATTTTATGGCTTAACAGGGTTTAAATTAAGATATTTTAACATAAGACTCATTTGTTCTGTCTCTGTCAGGGTTTGGTATGGATTTAAGGTTTCCCGTCCGGTCAAGGTCTGGGCCCTTCGGAAAGGGAAAAGCTGCTGTTTGAATAAGCCCGCTCAGGCCGGCTTTGGTGTGGCTTGGCTTGACCTGGAACAGAATGCCCATAAACAAGAAAAGCCTGCAGTTCTCACTACAGGCTTTCTTTAAGATTTGGCACCGACCTACTCTCCCACGTGTTACCGCAGTACCATCGGCTCTGGTGGGCTTAACTTCTCTGTTCGGAATGGGAAGAGGTGGACACCACCGATATAGGCACCTAAATATTTTTATATATTCAGTATATCTATCTTTCGATCTTTTTTATACACTAAACAAATGACATATTATTGAAAGAAGTTAG
>NZ_QKLU01000005.1:0-30728 GCF_003208655.1 Pedobacter nutrimenti
CACGTATCACACGACATTTTTGTTAATGCAGGAGGCAAGCAGTTTTTTACCATCACGGCCGATGTGATGAACCTGACGAATTTACTCAACAAGAACTGGGGCGTCCAGTATTTTTCACCCAATACGTTCAACTCGACTTCCAGTGTGGGCTTAACACCAACCTTGTTTCCACCGCAGCAAAATGCGGGTGGTTACCCGGTGTATGAATTTACTTCCCCGGGCAAGCCTTACAGTATAGATTATTATGGTTCCAGGACCCAACTGCAACTGGGGGCAAGGTATACTTTTTAAAAATAAACCAAAACAAGATGTTACATATGGAAAGGATTAAGCTATATCCAATCAGAACCTATACTGCTTTAATGCTGTTGATGCTAATCATAGCGGTGGCCTGCAGAAAAGATAAAATCGAACCACCTGCTATAGCATTTAAAATAGCTGGTTATTATCCCAATAGTGGAATGGCCGGGACGCTAATTACCGTTGAAGGCGAGGGCTTTGGTAATGACCTGACAAATTATTCGGCCTCCATTTCAGGTGTACCAGCAGAGGTAATCAGTGCTACACCCGCTTATCTGGTATTGAGGGCCCCTGCAGGAGGTTCCACCGGTAAATTAGAAATCAAATACCAGGGACAAGCTTACACGGTAGGCCAATATACGTATCAGGAATTGAGTCTGCAGAAAATTTTTCCGGTTAACGGTCCGGTTGGCACCAATATCAGGATTAATGGGGCAGGTTTTGGCAATACCAGTAAACCTGCAGTAGTGACTATAAATGGTACTGAAGCGGTAATTGTGAGTTTAACGGATACATTGATTATTGCGACCGTACCAGATAAGGCGAGCAGTGGACCCGTAGAGGTTAAAGTGAATGGGAAGTCTTCTACAGGACCAGTATTTAAAGTACAGGTGATCAATGAAATTCTGCCTAAAACTGGTGGAAAAGGCACGAAGGTAACCCTTAAAGGATCTGGTTTTGAAAAGGACCTAACCAAAAATCAGGTGACATTTAAAGGAAAAGTGGCTCAGGTGCTGGAAGCAGCAGAAGATCACCTGGTTGTTGTTGCTCCTGATGGAGTAGAAACCGGTATTGTACTGCTAAAAGTCAATGATGTGATTACAGAGGGCCCTGTGTTTACGGTAGTTCCAAAGCCAGTCATAGATGTGGTCAACCCACTGAGTGGGTTGTCCGGAACGGAAATGACCATTACAGGTACAGGATTTAGTGAAATTACCGGAGAAACCAAAGTTTTTATCAACGATAAAGAGCTTCCAGTTAGTACGGTGACCAAAACAGCAGTTAAGCTCATTATACCACCCAATATAGGTACTGGTAAGGTTAATGTTTCCGTAAACGGACAAACAGCAGAAGGCCCTGTATTTACTGACCAGGCACTGGGAATCATCAGACTTAATCCCGAAAGCGGTGCTATTGGAACAGAAGTCACGATTTTTGGTACTGGTTTTGGTGATAAGACCGGTGACAACATCGTAACCTTTAACAATATCCCAGCCCAGGTTACCTCAGCAAGCACAACACAGCTAAAAGTAATCGTTCCGGTTGGTGCTGCTACCGGACCAGTCAAAATACGGGTAAATGGAAAAGAAGCGGTTTCTTCCAAACCTTTTGCCATTCAGTCTGTCTCTACATTAACTTCAGGCTTATCTGCAAACACATCGTCCATTGCGGTTGGTCTTAACGGTGAAATCTATGCTACAGATCCAGAAAAAAACCAGATAGTGAAAGTCAGTGCAAATGGAATGGTCACCTTATTTGCGGGTAGTTCCAGTGGACAGGCTGGTAATAACGATGGTTCTGCTACATCCGCAACGTTTAACAGACCAATTGGTATTGCAGCAGACAATAGCGGGAATCTTTATGTAGTAGAAGAGAACAAGACCACCATTCGAAAAATAACCCCTGGCGGACAAGTGAGTACATTTAGTACTGGATTATGGGTAATAGATCGACCAGCTGCAATTACAGCAGATTTAAACAACAATACTTTATATGTAAATGGTACTGGAGATAACTATTCTATGGTGAGGTTTAAGTTAAATGGAGGGGGAAGAGTTGATTTTAGCTTCAGCAGTCCTAACCTGGCTCAACCCAAACAGCGTATTGGAGTTGATGCTTCAGGAGCAGTTTACTATGTAGCTTATGGGTACCCTAACAGTAATTCCATTAGCACCACCAAGGATCCAAATCTGAAAATCGGATCTGACGATGAGGTTGATTTTAAAGATGGAGATTATAGCTCTGCCCGTTTCAATGAAATATATTCTATTGTAGTGAATAATAAAAACCAATTGCTGATCGCCGATTATGGTAATAATGCGCTGCGCCTTGTTGATCAGGAGAAAAAAGTAGTCAGTACCATTTTCAAAGCTGGAAAAGGTTATCAGGATGGTGCCCTTTCTACTGTTAAGTTTGGTGAGCTGACAGACATAGCCATTGCCCCGGATGGAACCGTTTATGTGCTGGATAAAGTAAACCGAGCCATTAGAAAAGTTGTGTATTAAGTGAAGCAACCCTGTGCAGACCGTAATCTGTACAGGGTTTGTTTTAAAAATCGTTTATACGGATTATCGTGTAACTATTGCAGCAATTTTCTATCTTAAAGATAAAATTGCATTATGAATTTAATAGGTAACCTGATATGGATCGTTTTTGGTGGATTCTTCATCTTTATCGAGTACCTGATTGGTGGTTTAATCCTTTGTCTGACCATCATTGGGATTCCTTTTGGATTGCAGAGTTTTAAATTTGCCTTTGTAGGCCTGGCGCCTTTTGGGGTTAAAATTACGGATACCTCGTCCAATACAGGTTGTTTATCTACGATCATGAACATCATCTGGTTAATTTTTGGAGGATTTTGGATTGCACTGACACACTTGTTTTTTGGTCTGCTTTTATGCATCACCGTTATAGGTATCCCTTTTGGAAGACAGCATTTCAAATTAATGAACCTTGCTTTTTCCCCTTTTGGAAAATCAATAAGCTAATGGCTTATTTTAGATGGGTTGGTTCCCATCATAATTGACCATCCACTGAATGCCGAACCGATCAGTGAGCATACCAAAATAAGCTCCCCAGAACATTTTTTCAAGTGGTATTGTGATTTTACCACCCTGAGAAAGTCCTTTGAACAATTCATCGGCCTCTGCTTCACTTTCTGCATCAAGCGACAAATGAAAATTACTTCCCTGAGTTATAAAATGCCCCATTGATTCTAGTGCATCGGTAGCCATAAGTATGGTGCCATTATCAAGTTTAAGGGAAATGTGCATAATTTTATTTCCTTCTTCTTCAGATACCCTATCTGCTTCAGGTGTATCTTTAAAACGCTGGATGGTGAGGAACTCTCCTCCTAAAACAGATTTGTAGAAGTTAAACGCCTCTTCGGTATTGCCTTTAAAGTTTAAATAGGGATTTAGATTTTTCATATGGTTTTATTTGTTAAGAGACGGATAAGGTTTTTAATACATTTTTTAACTGATGGATATGACGCTGCGTATGATACATGTTAAAATACAGCCACTCCAGTCGGGTAAATTTTCCAAAAACAGGCAGTTCAAAACCCAGGCATAAGAGATTTAAATCTAACTCCTGCGCTGCATGAATAATCGCAGTATCCATATAGTTTAGATTTTCCTGCAGAACTTCTCTTTTCCATGGTAAGGTCCCCGGAAGTATAAATTCGGCAGATTTCATCTTAATTTCAAAATTTAAAAACAAGGATTTGGTTTCGGTAACTTTTTGATCAGAAGGTCTTTTTGCGGCCGATGAGGGCCCGCGGAGCAATTCAGGAAGACCTTCTTTTGATTTTAAAATGTGCTCTGCAATTTGTCCAGGTGTCCAGCTCCCCGCAAAAGGCACAGTATTGAAATGTTCTTCTTTAAAGTCACCGATGAGTTGTATAAGCTCGTTTTTGGTTTCTTTTAACTCGTTGATAAGATGTTCCATAAAATTGAGTTTGTTTTACATCACAAACTTACTTGCTTCCTTTTATATATAGAGTGGTTATATAAGACATAGTAAGGGGGGAATCCGGCCAAAAATGTTTAGATACTTGGTTAAGGTTCGATGTGGGTAAGTAAACAGCATCTTAGATTAAACATTTTTACAAGCGTGTTAAAATCACCAAAACTTTCTTTTATATGCCCCGTTTTTATTACTTTAGGTAAACTAATAATCCGTACTTGTATGAAATATCTATCTCTTTTGTTATTGCTAACAGCAATTTCCTTTTCCGGCTTTTCTCAAAACAAAGATGCCATTGTTGGTCAGTGGGTGAATGCTTCAGGAGAAGCACACATTGAAATTTATAAAAAAAGTGACAAATTTTATGGCAAAATTGTCTGGCTGAAAGAACCCAAAGATGAAAAAGGAAATCCGAAAACGGATGTTAAAAATTCAGACGAATCTTTAAGAACAAGACCTGTAATGGGATTGGAATTGTTGAGGGATTTTGTATACGATAACGGAAAATGGACAGATGGTAAAATTTACGATCCTAAATCAGGAAAGACCTATAGCTGCAACATAACAGACAAAGGAAACGGAACACTCAATATCCGCGGATATATTGGTATTTCACTGATTGGACGTACAGAAGTTTGGAAAAGGGTAAAATAGTGAAATATTTGCTGTTTTTTTTTCTGAATTTACCCTGTCTGGGATTTAGTCAGCAGTATGACTTTATACCCCTCAGTTCAGGAACGAATACGAGTTTGAGGGGGATATCTGTCGTTTCCGATCAGGTGGCCTGGGTGAGCGGAAGCAATGGTTATATCGGTAAAACCACTAATGGCGGAAAGGATTGGGAATGGATAAAACCACAAGGTTATGAGAAGCTTGATTTCAGAGATATTGAAGCATTTAGTGAAAAAAAAGCGCTTGTAATGAATGCGGGTTCTCCGGCCTATATCCTTTTGACTACAGATGGAGGAAAAACATGGAAAACAACCTATCAGAATATCGATTCAGCTATCTTTCTGGATGGTATGGGGTTTTGGGATCAGAAAAATGGAATTGTATTCGGCGATCCTATTCATAATAAATTACAGTTGTTGAAGACCCGTGACGGCGGTATAAACTGGCAGAATATTTCTGAACATCTGGCAATGGAAATGAAAAACGGCGAAGCCGGATTTGCAGCTAGTGGTACAAGTATTAAAACTTTAGGAAAAGGAAAGGCGTGGATTGCAACCGGCGGAACGGTTTCCAATATTTATCATACAGATAACTATGGCTATACCTGGAAAAGATATTCCTGCCCGATATGGCAGGGAGAAAACAGTACCGGACCTTTTTCTTTAGATTTTCATGATAGCAGTAATGGTATAGTGGTTGGTGGAAATTATGTAAAAGATAAAGAAAATATCAATAATGTCCTGCTGACGAAAGATGGGGGTAAAACATGGACAAAGCCTCAGGTGCCTGTTTCCGGATATCGTTCGGGAGTTTTATATGCCGGGCCTCAGCTCAGTATAGCAGTAGGCACTTCCGGAGTTGATGTTTCAACAGATGATGGGAAAAACTGGAGACATTTGTCAGATTTGAACCTGAATGCGGTCAATAAAGCAAAAAATGGGAAACTGATTCTTATGGCAGGAAACAAAGGCTTAATATACAGTTTAAGGGTCAAACCTTAACTGTATTTTGATGTTATATTGGGGCCAGGAGGTTATTTCCCGGGCCAATCAGCAATTTGGCTGAATGTTTAGCTAATTAACAATAACAATATACATAATTTTTTTAATCAATTAGAACATTTATTATACTGCTGTGGCGTATAATGATGTAGAACTTAATTATGAAAAAGAATCATTTAAAATATGTGATGGCAATTGCAGTTGCCATTACATTGGTATCCGGTTATGCATTAAGACCAGATGAGGGCCTGAAAGCAGATGCGGATAATGCGGGATTGAAATTACCGGCAGGTTTTGCCGCTTTAAAGGTTGCCGAAACGGGTGCTAAAGCCAGACATCTGGTGGTTACTCCTCAAGGCGATATTTATGTTAAACTGGCGAAACCAAAAGAAGGAAAGGGCATTATGGTACTCCATCCGAATGCAGATGGAAAGGCCGAAATTACAGGTGGATTTGGGAATTACGGAGGAACGGGGATCTATATAAAGGATGGTTATCTCTATGCTTCTTCCAATCAGGAGGTTTTCAGATATAAATTGAATGCCCAGAATGTTGTGGTAAATACGAATGCACCGGAAAAGATTGTAACAGGACTAAAAATGGGACGCCAGCACGAGACCAAGTCACTTGTATTGGACAACGATGGAAATATTTATGTGAACATTGGAGTGAATTCCAATTCCTGTCAGCAGCAGGATCGGGGATTACGCTCAGCAGGTATCCCGGGCTGTCCGCTCTTAGATTCTATGGGAGGGATATGGCAGTTTAAAGCAAACCAAATCAATCAGAGTTATGGCCAGGGCGTTCGTTATGCAACAGGATTAAGAAATGTGGTTGGACTAGACTGGAACCAGCAAAACAATCAGCTTTTTGTGATGCAACACGGAAGAGATAATCTTAATAGTTCATGGCCGGAATTGTACAATACAAAAGAATCTGCAGAATTGCCGGCAGAATGCCTGTATGCATTAAAAAAAGGAGATAATGCAGGCTGGCCTTATATGTATTATGACCAGATCCAGCATAAGAAAATTTTAGCCCCAGAATATGGAGGGGATAAGAAAAAAGAAGCAGATCCTAAATTTATAGATCCTGTTGCAGCTTACCCTGGACATCTTGCACCTAATGGTTTATTGTTCTATACGGGAAATATGTTTCCGGAGAAATACAAAAACGGTGCTTTTATTGCTTTTCATGGCTCCTGGAATCGTGCTCCTGAGCCTCAGATGGGTTATTTTGTCGTTTTTCAGCCATTTAAAAATGGTAAACCTTCCGGTGATTGGGAAGTTTTTGCTGATAATTTTGCCGGTACACCTGAAAAGGCAGCCGCAGGTAGGGCAGAACATCGTCCTTGTGGACTGGCCCAGGGACCAGATGGTTCTTTATATGTGAGTGACGATTCAAAGGGGACCATTTACCGTATCATTTATAAAAAGAAATAAAAAATTATGGGAGTTGTGTTGTTATAGGTCCCATATACAAAAAAAATATACAAATAGAACAGATGAAAAGAGTACTCCTGACCCTGGTGATTTTAAGCGCCACGTTGGTGAAACTATCGGCCCAAACAAAAAAGAATGCTCCGGTTTCGGCATTGGTTATGACAAATGGTAAGAAAGTATACAATCAATATTGCCTGAGTTGTCATATGGCAGATGGAGGTGGGGTACAAAATATGAACCCACCCTTAAGCAAAACCTCTTATGTGACCGGTGATAAAACAAGGCTGATCAAAGTCATTTTAAATGGATTTTCAGAAAGTGTGGAAATCGATGGAGAAACTTATACCAATGTGATGGCACCACATAATTTTTTGAAAGATCAGGAGATTGCGGATGTTTTGTCGTACATCAGAAACAGCTTTGGCAATAAATCTGGCGGGGTTTCGGCCCTAGAAGTGAAAAATGTAAGGGCTAGAAATAAAAAATAATCTATTGATATTCAGTTTTAAACTCCAATGATATTTAAAAGAATCTTATTAATTACTTTATCCATTTTAGGTGTTTTTAAGAGTTTTGCTGCTGATGTTTCCATTGTTACACAAGGTGCTGTTGGAGATGGACTGACCTTAAATACAGTGGCCATCCAGAAAGCAATAGATTATTGCTCGCAGTCAGGAGGAGGGAAAGTGATTTTTCCGGCTGGGAATTTTTTATCCGGAACCCTGGTGTTAAAAGATAATGTAAAGTTGTATCTGGAATCAAATTCAATATTACTCGGCAGCACAGATATTGAGGATTATAAGAATCTGGATCCTTTTACTGAAGGACTTGGGAATGATGTCGGTTGGGCTTTGATTGTAGCTGTTGATGCTAAAAATATAGCGATAGAAGGCAGTGGTGTGATTGATGGCCAGGGATCAAAACTAAAAGCACAGCATATTTTAAAAGATACCAGGCCTGAAGGACAACGCTGGGGCAGAAGGCCTTTTTTAATCCGTATTGTCCGGTGCGAGGGGGTAGAAGTAAGTGGTATTACCCTTAATTATGCTGCAGCATGGACCTCTCACTATTTTCAAAGCAGAAAAATCAGGATCAGTAAAGTAAAAATAGTGAGTCATGGGGTTGCTCACAATGATGGAATTGATATAGATGGCTGTCAGGATGTACAAATTAAAGATTGTGATATTGAAAGCGGAGATGATGCCCTGTGTTTCAAGACGACTTCCAGCAAAATGGCTTGCAGGGATATTGAGGTTTCCGGACTCAGATTAAAGAGTAATCAGGGGGCAATAAAAATGGGAACTGAATCTATGGCCCCTTTTGAAAACATCAAAATAAATAATTGCTACATTTATAATACCCTTAATGGCGGCATCAAACTTCTTAGTGTGGACGGCGCGCATCTGCGTAATGTGGAAATAGCAGATATTACCATGATGGAAGTAAAAACGCCTATCCTGATCCGTTTAGGTTCCAGAAGAAGCGTATTCAGAAAAGGGCAGGACAGCCAGCAGGAAACCGGAACTTTAGAGAATATAGTGATTCGTAATGTAAAGGCAAAAGCGGCCGAGGTTTCGCAGTTAAAATCACCTTCCGGCATTTTAATTACAGGCGTACCCGGTCATTACATCAAAAATCTTCGGCTGCAGGATATTGAAATTTCTCTGGCCGGCGGGGGTACAGTTGAACATTCAAGACAGGTTGTGCCTGAGGCTATAGATCAATATCCCGAAGTGAAAACTTTTGGACCAGTAGTACCGGCATATGGTATTTGGGCAAGACATGTAGAGGGCTTAAAATTAATTAACATTACTTTTAAATTAAGTGGAAACGATCAAAGACCAGCCCTGGTTTGTGAAGATGGGAAAAATATCACATTAAAAGGATGGAACATTCCGGAAACTAAAAATGCAGAATCTGTGATCCGGTTGGAACAAGTAAACGGGGCTTTAATTTCTGAAACAAAATTAAATGGGGTAGCCAGAAATTTTGTTCAGACCGAAAAAGAATGCAGAGATATTAAAATTCTGGATCATCTGTAATCCCTGGACTGTTCTTAAATAAAAAAGCCCCCTTATTTTATAAGGAGGCTTTTTTCGATTATAATGTTTTCAGCGATTTGTCCTTTGCTGTAACCTCTTCTTTAATACTAATGGCCGCACCGCCACCAGAGGCAATAGCCTGTTTTAATTTGCTTTTTGAATTGACAATAACTTTCCTGATGGCATAACTTTGCGGATTTTTATCATAACTGGCATCTTTGCCATCTGCATAAATTGTTGCAACATAACTTTTGCCCGCCGGAAGGTATTCAAATGTAATATTGGCTATTCTGGGGTTTTCATCTGTGATGGATCCAATATACCACTCCTCTTTGTTTTTGGCTTTGCGGGCAATGGTAATATAATCGCCAGGTTCAGCTTCCAAAATTTTAGTGTCGTCCCAGTCCACAGCAACATCCTTAATAAACTGAAAAGCATCCAAAAATTTGTTATAAGTTTCTGGAAGATCAGCGGCCATTTGCAGTGGACTATACATGGTTACGTAAAGGGCCAACTGATGACTAAGTGTGCTGTGTACAAAGGAATTATTCTCCGGATTGTAGGCACTGATTTTGGTTTGGAAAATTCCAGGGGTGTAATCCATTGGACCTCCAATCAAACGGGTAAAAGGAAGTATAGTCGTGTGATCTGGGTTATTCCCTCCAAATGACTCATATTCTGTACCCCGGGCAGATTCATTACCAATCAGGTTTGGATAAGTCCTGCTTAATCCGGTTGGTCTTACCGCTTCATGGGCATTAACCATGATCTTGTAATCTGCTGCTTTTTGAATGGCATACAAATAATGATTAACCAGCCACTGACCATAATGATGTTCACCCCTTGGAATAATATTGCCCACATATCCACTTTTTACGGCATTATAGCCATTTTCTACCATGAATTTGTAAGCCGTATCCAGGTGACGTTCATAATTTCTAACTGAACTGGAAGTTTCATGGTGCATGATCATTTTTACCCCTTTGGAAGCCGCATAACGATGCAGTTCTTTAACATCGAAATCGGGGTAAGGGGTTACAAAATCAAAAACATAATCTTTTGTCTTTCCAAACCAGTCTTCCCAGCCTTCGTTCCACCCCTCTACCAGAACTGCATCCAGGCCATGCTTTGCCGCAAAATCTATGTATTCCTTAACATGTGCGGTATTGGCAGCATGTTTGCCATTGGGTTTGGCTTTTGAAAAGTCAGTAACACCCAGTTGAACACTTTCCAGGTCTGTATAGGCCCAGGTACTTTTGCCGGTGATCATTTCCCACCATACACCCACATATTTTATAGGTTTAATCCAGGAAACATCTTTGAATTTGGTGGGTTCATTTAGGTTTAATACCAATTTAGAGGTTAGAATATCAGCAGCCTTATCACTAACAATAATTGTTCTCCACGGAGACTGACAAGGGGCCTGCATATAACCCTTGTCACCTACTGCATCGGGAGTAAGAAAAGATTCCAGAATAAAGTTCTTGTCATCGAGGTTAAGTGACATGGTCGAATAATCAATAAGGGCGGCTTCATGAATATTAATGTATAAGCCGTCCTGGCTTTTCATCATTAAAGGCGTCTGCACACCTGTAGGAGAAAAAGTAGTCTGGGAAGCATTGGGCGTGACAGCATCTTTCATTTTTCCTCTTACTTCCGATAGTTTGGAGGTTACTGTACTGTATTCCTGTGTGTCAAAATCTCCGGGGATCCAGAAAGCCTTATGATCACCTGCCAATGCAAACTGTGTTTTTTCTTCCTTAATGATAAAATAGTTTAGGTTGGTCTGTGCCGGAAATTCATAACGGAAGCCCAAACCATCATTAAACAAACGAAAACGAATCCGGATTGATCGCTCCTTTGGGGATTTTTGACTAAGGGTTACCAGCAATTCATTATAATGGTTTCTGATGGTTTTTTGTTCACCCCAAACTGGGTTCCAGGATTCATCAAATGTGCTTTGTTCTGTTTTACTAACTGTAAAACCGTCCATTAAAGAAGGAACATCTTTTGTCTGTATACCGAGTGTACTTGGTTTGATAACCTGTTTTTGTTTATAGGTCAGCTGATAAGTTGGTACACCTTTGGCACTGAGTTCAAACTTCATGTGGAGCTGCTGGTCGGGAGAACTGATTTGTTGTGCAGTGCTTTGGAAACCATAAGTGGCAACAGAGAGTAGTAAGAGTAATAATTTGCGCATTGGGATATAATGAATATGTTTGAAAGGCAACATTAATAAAAATAATTCGGATTAAAGTCCAAAACATCTAATATTAATGTCCTAAGGGCATATTTACGATGTGTAGGTGTTTTATTTTCTAATCAATTTCAAGGATAGTCTTGGCCAGACGGATCATTTTTTCACTGCCCGTATATTTGCCCTGTTCATCAGATAATTTGACCACCTCAGTCCATTCTCCATCCTGAGGATGTGCTTGGGTCATTTTAATCACCATATTCATCGGCTCTGGACCGACATCGTTGGTCAGGTTTGTGCCTATTCCGAAGGATATGCCAATTTTTCCCTGACAATGTTTTACAATACGCGCTACCTTTTCATAATTGAGGGCATCGGAAAAAATAATAAATTTTGACCGGGGGTCTATACCCAAATGTTGATAATGCCGGATGACCTGATCTGCAAAAAGGAGCGGGTCGCCACTGTCATGCCTTACACCATCAAACAACTTAGAGAACATCTTGTCAAACTGCTTAAAAAACACTTCCGTCGTATAAGTATCTGAAAGGGCAATGCCCAGGTCGCCCCGATACACTCTTACCCAGTTTTCCAGGCCCATGGCATTGGCCATTTTGAAACCATAAGCAGCGGCATGATACATAAACCATTCATGGGCGTGCGTTCCTATAGGTTTTGTTTGGTATAACATGGCCATATGTACATTGCTTGTCCCAATGAAACAATCTGTTCCATATTGTTTAAGAGCTTGTAAAACAAGTCGGTGAACCTGGTAAGAATACCTTCGTCTTGTCCCAAACTCTGCAACAGTAATTCCCAGATTACGATAATTTTCAATCTTTTTGCGGCTCCGTTCAATGAGCTGTTCATTGCTGATGCGTTCCATCTGGTGCATGGGATAAAACAGCTCACAGATTAGGGACATAATGGGGACTTCCCATAGGATGGTCCTGTACCATAAACCCTCTATATGGACTTCCAACTCATTACCATTTTGTTCAATCTGCACTTCTTCGGGATTATAGCGGTAACCTTCCAGAAAATCAAGATAAACAGGATCCAGATAAGGACAGGTTACTTTTAGAAATTGTTTTTCTTCCCGGCTGAGCTTTAATTGTGCCATGTGGTTGACCTCCTCTTTTAACGCTTTGGCAAAGCCTTCTGGAAAGGAATGCTTACCACGATTGATAAAGGTATATCTGGCTTTTGCACCAGGGAACAGACGGATAACGCCTTGTTGCATAGTGAATTTGTAAAAATCATTATCCAGTATAGAAGCAACAGGAGCTGGTGGGTTTGACAGCATAAGGGTCTGCATTGGTTAAGGGATGTAACAGCTAAAAGCAGGAATTGTTTATGAAATGTCACAATCAACCCCCGATTATGTCGTTAATGCCCATTTTCCTAACACCGGGGCGGGGCTATCTTTGGTTTAATTCATCATTCAAACTAAAAAGAAAATATTATGAACTTAAAAAGCGTGAAAATAACTTATTGGGCTAGCACAGTACTTTTGGCCTTGTTTATCTTACCAGGAATATTTTTTATCAATAGTCCAATGGCACAGGAAGGGACAAAACACCTTCAGCTTCCTCATTGGTTTAGCATGGAAGTTGGTATTGGCTGTTTTATTGGAGGCCTGATCCTGATTGTTCCGGGTTTGCCTGTCCGGATTAAAGAATGGGCTTATGTAGCCTTGGGAATCGTATATGTTTCAGCGCTGATTGCCCATCTTTCTGTTGACGGACTGGTTCCAATGTCCTTTATGCCATTGGTGGTTTTTGCTGTATTACTGGTCTCTTATGTGAGTTATCACAAAATCATAGGGCAACAAAAATAACCATAAGAAATGGATAAGTTAAACCCGTGGTCAGCCAAAACCATGGGTTTTTGTTTTAAATAGAAATCCTGTTTTCATCCAAAAGATAATTAATAACTTTAAAGCGAATAATGAGCTGTTGAAAACAATAACTGACCCCATAAATTTTTATAAACCTGTACAGCCCTTAAACAAAAAGGCGCATGGGGTTCAATACGTTGAATTTTTACCTGATGGTAAACTCCGGACCTTTATCCATTGCTATTGGCAGCTCAGCACAACAAGGCCGCTTGCCGATCCTTTTAATTATCAGGTTGTAGCAGATGGCTGTATTGACATTTATTTTAATCTGGGGCTTCCTGAAGAAAATCTTATTACCGGTTTTTGCACAGGATTCACAGAATTTCCCCTGTATCATTCGTTCAATTATATTGGAATCCGGTTTCTGCCGGGCATGTTTCCACTGGTTTTTAATATAAATGCTTTGGAACTGAGTGGAAGAACAGAGGAATTAAATGCTGTTCTACCGGACCTTTCAGATTTCATAAAAAACAGTTTTGACCTGTCACAGAAAAGAAGTGAAATTGGTTTAACCCTTGACCGGTTTTTTTTAACAAAGTTCTTGTCCATAGATAAAGATCCTGATCCAAGGATTTTCCGGGCGATAAACTATATTCAAAAAACTGCTGGTCTGCTTAATATAGAAAAAGACTTAAATACTGGAATCAGTTCCAGGCAACTGCGGAGACTTTTTGAGTTTTACATAGGTGATACCGCAAAGGCATTTAGCCAGATTATCCGTTTTCAACGTGTACTTAAGGCCAAACCGAGCCTTCAAAGTTTAAAAGAGAATAAGTTGTTTTTAGATGCTGGCTATTATGATCAGGCTCATTTCATTAAGGAATTTAAAAAGCTATACGGGTGCACTCCCGGGAAAGTCTTTGAATCTTAAATTTGTCCGATTTTTACAATCCATGGTTTAAATGAACAAGTAATTTTGATCTTAAATCAGCTTAAGATGCGTAGGTCAATAACTCTCATTATATTAATTTTTTTATGGGTTGCAAATTATGCCCAACAGCGTTTAAGCTTTAAACCCTACAACAACATGAAATTAAATGCAGGCATCATTACCGACAAACTTACTGAAAGTAAAAAATTTTACACTGAAATTCTGAATTTTGGAGTACGCTTTGAAAATGAGTTTTATCTATTGCTCCATACGCCGGATGGACAAAGTGAAATTAGTTTTTTGCTGCCAGATCACCCTTCGCAACAGCGCTTGTTTCATAAACCCTTTCAGGGACAGGGGGTGTACCTAACCATTGAGACGGAGAATGTGGACGAGCTTTACCACAGGTTGAAAAAGAAAAATGTGCCTATAAAAATTGAGCTTCGGAATGAGCCCTGGGGGGACAGGCATTTTGCGATTGAGGATCCCAATGGTGTGGCTATCGATCTTGTACAATATACAAAGCGGGATGAATGACATGAGGCAATTTTGTCACATATAGCCTCTGTTATTGTCTTGATCAGCCATCTTTTTAATAAGTGTTTTGTTTTAAATTTGTTTAAGCCCTCAATTGAGTCCATCCGGTTTCCAGTACTGGAAAAAGGAAGTATTGAAAGTAAATAAGCCACTTTAAAAATTTCGTATGGAAAAAATATCAGCCGAAGATATACGTTATCCCGATCTTGCAGGAAAGCGCTTCAATAAACGTTTTAGTGGGAAACCTGAATACATCCAACTGGTACATTCCACTGAAGAGGTAATGCAAGCTGTTCAGGAAGCAGTAAGCACAAAACGGAGGCTGGTCGTCAGGAGCGGTGGTCATTGTCTGGAAGGATTTGTATCGGACCCCGCGGTTCAGGTGCTTATTGATATGTCCCTGATGACCTGCATTGATTATGACACCGAAAGATCGGCGTTTGTTGTTGAAGCTGGTGCAACTGTAGGGGAGATGTACCGCAGGTTGTTTTTAGGATGGGGAGTCGTGCTTCCGGCAGGTGAACATCCGGGTATAGGCATTGGCGGACATATACTTGGCGGAGCATTTGGTTTTCTTTGCCGGGAATATGGTCTGGCAGCTGATTATCTGTATGCGATAGAACTGGTGGGGGTAAATGCATCAGGTGAGGTTTACAAAGTGTTTGCAACACGGGAGGAAAATGATCCCAATCGAGAACTTTGGTGGGCACATACGGGAGCGGGTGGGGGCAATTTCGGTATCGTAACCCGTTACTGGCTGCGATCTGCCGATGCTACCGGAAACGAGCCTTCTGCTGCACTTCCGAAAGCGCCCGCATCCATCAGGATTTTTAGAGTGACCTGGGAGTGGAAGGACCTTAACGAAAAGTCATTTTCCAGCCTGTTGCGAAATTTTGGGGAATGGGCCCTGGAAAACAGTAGTCCTGAATCTCCTTACAGGCAATTATTCAGTCTGCTGTTCCTGAATCACCATAATATAGGTAAAATTGAAATGAAAGGAATTTGTACAGCCGGTGCTCAAGCTGAGCAGCTTATTACTGAGCACCTCGCTGCTATTGCAGATCCGATTGGCCTTTCTTACACCAAACAAATAGAGGAAAGTTCCTGGCTTCGTTTTTCGCTGAACCCATTTCCGGAAGTGTTTCAGCCAGGTTTCGATCAAGTACAGGCAAAAATTAAAGATGCCTTGTTCAGAAAGCCTTTTACAGATGATCAAATCAGAACGGCTTATAAATACCTGACTATGGATAAAAATATAGGAGGGATGCTGGGACTGGCAACTTATGGAGGCAAAATAAATACGGTATCGTCCGATGCGACAGCGTCAGTCCAACGGGATAGCATTCTTGATGTTGCCTGTAATACCGGCTGGATTGATCCCGGTGGAGAAAAACAAAGCCTGGATTGGGTCCGGGAATTTTACGCTGAATTGTTTGCCGGTTCAGGAGGGGTGCCCGTTCCCAATGAACAAACTGATGGCAGTATGATCAACCACCCGGACACAGATCTGGCCGATCCTCAATGGAACAAATCAGGAATTCCCTGGCACAGCTTTTATTATAAGGAAAACTATCCCCGTTTACAACGAGTCAAGAGTATTTGGGATCCTTTAAATATATTTTATCATGCTTTATCCATTCAAGGCCACTTATAGTTTTTGGACCATTTGAGGTGTTTCAGATTTTTTCTCCTTTATTCCTATGATGATTAACCAAAGGCAGATTCCGATCTCGCCCAGGGCAGCTGGTAAGTTGATATAATCAGAGAGAGCTGTTTGACCATAGGCAGGAAAAAAAAGCTGCCTGTAAAATCTGTCAAATAACCAAAGCACCCGGCCATTAACAGAATACCCAGAATTTTTGGTAAAAAACCGGATTTAAAAACCAGATAACCAAATGGGAATAACCAAAGTCCCCAGAATATCTGATTAACTAAATTCCCCTGGTGGTATAAGTTAAGATAAAAACGCATTTGGACCTGTAGCTGCTCCATCGGCAAAGCATGTCCATCTGCAATAGAAAGGACAGCGAATTTATTTAGCAGGTTAGCAAATGAAAGTGGTACCTGGACGACAACGAAAACAACCATAAGTCTTGCCCAGGTTTCATGGACAGGTTTAAATAACTGGTACAGGATAACGGGTAAAATCAGAAAGAAAACCCAGCAAATGAGTTCAGCTGCAATGCCAACCCGAAAAAGTCGTTCATGATTTATAAAGTTATGAACAACTGCAGATGGATCGCCCTTAAATTTAAATTGAGAAGGAATATACCATAAATATAAAAAGCCCGAGAGCACAACTATGAAGTAAATTGCTCCGGCTGTTCTTGCTGTATTTTTTCTTCTGTCCATTTTTAAGAATCCTGGTTGTCTTCCCAAAAATAACAGATACGTAATTTACTGCACTTAACATTTGTTAGGAAATAATTCCCTTCTGATTCTGCTGAGACTTTCTGGTTTAATACCTAAATAGGATGAAATGTATTTAAGCGGTACATGCTTGACCAGATTAGGCTTTTCCTTAATCAGTTTCAGATAACGTTGTTCAGCGTTAAGGGTAACCAGAGGTCATTCATCCGCAGTTTATCTTCTTCCTGTATTTTTTGAAATAATCTTATGGTATAATCTTTTTGGGTGATACTGGTTTGAGCAGAAGCCCGAGCATCAGTTGCAGTAATTCTAAGTAATTCGCAATCTGTTATACAGTGAATGCTTTCATTGGAAACAGTTTGATTCATAAAATGATAATAGGAGGTAAAAAATCTTGGCCCGTCATTTAAATCCACGGTTACTTCTTCTCCTTTATCATCAATATAAAAATTCCGCATAAAACCAGACACAATAAAGTTATGGTATACAGGTATTTTTCCGGCTGGTTCAAGTATCGTGTCTTTAGGCACATGCAGGGGTTGAAAAAAATGGCGGCACTGGTTTTTATCACTTTCCGGCATGGTTATGATTTGTTCTATATATTGAAAAAGAGTTTGATAATAATGATTCATCTTTTATTTTCAGCTGGTGTCCAATCCGTTAAGCTTACGGAAGAATAAAGTTAAGCTGAACAAGGACTAAAACAATAATAAATATTAGTTTTAAAAAATAACAGAAGGGCCCGTGCCAGGTTGTATGTTATGTTTATTTAACCAATAAATGGCACCCTAAATTTTTTTAAATCCGTATAACAAGTAAATGAACAGATTCATTTTAATTTTAACGTTTTTATTCTGTTTTGTATATGTAAATGGACAAGACAAGCAAGTGGACAGATCAAAGATCAAAGAAGATCTTGAAGAAGTCCTGAACGACCTGTCCCGTAGTTATGTTTATCTCCAACAAAAAAAAGTTAATTTGGATTGTATCAGGGAGTATTATGGAAATCAAATTCAAAATATAAAAACTGAAGAAGAAACTGTCTTGTTTTTTGAGTACTTACTGGATGAATTTTACGATAGTCATTTGATTTTAAATACAAACAGAAAATCTTCATACCGTCTTTTTTCACCCATTTATACCACTTTTCAAAATGGAAAAGCCTTTATTACAAATAGCTGGCAAATTCAGACTGAAAATTTTGGAGGCAACCTGATCGGAGCAGAAATTATTAAGATTAACGGAATTGATTTTAAGGATGCGATAGCAGAATTTCCTACACATTGCAACGACAAAACATTACCAAAAGTAAGGGAGTGGATTGCCAATAAGCTTTTAGCAGGCAGGTATAATCAGCCAAGGATGCTAACCCTAAGGTTAAACGATCAGCGTTTAATTGAATTTGACCTCGATAAGATCAGGTATAAAAACGATTCAGGATTGTTGAGCAGTAAAAGAAAAGATAACATAGGGATCATTTGTATTAATAATTCTTTAGGTAATAACGATCTTATTGAAGCTTTTGACAAAGTTTTGGATAGTTTGGCAGATACGAAGGCTTTAATTATTGATTTAAGAAATACCGCTGACGGAGGAAATTCTTATGTGGCCAGGGGAATAATGAGCCGGTTTATTACTGAACCCAGACCTTATCAAAAACATAAGACGACAGAAAAGTATGGCAATCACCCGGCTGTGGAAAGAACTTGGGTGGAATATGTAAGCCCAAGGGCTAGACAATATAATAAGCCGGTTTTTATTTTGGTTGGCCGCTGGACGGGAAGTATGGGAGAGGGGCTTGCTATAGGGTTTGAAGGAATGGGGAGAGCAGAAATTGTAGGAACGGAGATGGAACGTCTTGCCGGTGAAATGAGCGGGTTTTCTTTGAAGCACCAAAATTTTGGATACAGACTGTCAACGGCCAGTTTATTCCATATTAACGGAATACCAAGAGAAGAATATGTGCCCAAAAATTATGTGAAACAAAGGACAAGCGAGAAAGATGAAACGCTTTTATATGCGTTTGAACTAATAAGTAAAATAACTGTTCACCGTTAATTTACAGACCTCACTTTGTTCTGTACCCGTTGCTGAAAAAAATGAAGGATCATTGTTGAAATTTGTTGCTAGATTTAATCGTGGTATCAGCTATATTGCAACCCGGTAAATGATAGAGCATTTTATTCTTAAATATTATTTGACTTGTAATCCATATGCGTCAACTATCGATTTTCATTATTCTTATGGGCTTCGCACAGGTCGCCTTCGCGCAATTTTCCAATACAAACTGGGCACCAGGAGCTTATTATGATGCAAAAGGTATCAAATATTCCGGACTGCTGACCTGGACAGCACCTGACCGGAATACAGCAGATGATCAGGAAAGTGTTATTTACTTTAAATCTGGTAAACAGTCAGATGAAATCAAAATTCCCAGCCGGGTAATGACCAGTTTTGTGATTAACAGGGACAATTTTGGTAATATTGACAGTTTTATTGTATCTAAAAATCCATTGTTCAACCGCAAACCCATCATAGAAGTACTTGTTTCCCGAAATCCCGTAAAACTTTACAGAAGCATCTCTTTTGTCATGAGTAAAGCCGTCAGATGGTCTGATGGCAGGGTCAGCCCAAGTTCCAGGGTATTGAAGTTTGATTATTACTTTGGACCGGATGATCAGCAGCTTACCCTCCTGGATGACCACAACTTTCAGGAGATCATGCAGGTCATTCTCTCTGATAATGCAGATGCAATAACATGGATCAGGAATAAGGATATGGAATTTAAAGACATCGACACAGTTTTACATGCTTATAAACATAACGGCCTGCCGCCTGTTTCAGCACCAGCTCCTTTGAAAAATTCTGTGCATTGAACCTCAAGTGAATAGAAACATCCGACATTTTTTTCGTTTGAAGATGTAGTATTTTATGCTTGCTTTAACCATAATCTGCTTGTTTGGAGAGCTGGATAACTTTTAAATAAAGAATTATATTTGGTCATGTCGGATGTTGTACAATAACTTCGCCAGATCGAGAAAACAATTATAGAAAACCATGTTATGATTTTGAATACTTCAAAAACTGAAAATTGGATCGGCAATTTATTTAAAAGAGATTTTATCAATGAAGAATATTGCGATGAAGAATTTGTAGATGAATATTTAGATCAACGGGATTCTGATCCATTTGATTTAAAATGGACGGAGGCAAACAAATATTTAGAAATATATATTGATCAAAATTTATCCGTGAAGGAAATTGAAGAAATAGAAAAAATAAAAGAGAAATGGAGAGTGTTATTTTTTCAAAAAGTTATAAAAATAACTCAGCACCCAGACCTGGCTGCATATGTTTCAGAAGATATCGACCTTATTATCGGATATATGCTGACAGGTGAAAAAAATAGTTTTATAGAGGGTATGATTCAGTCATTTGAAAATGGCGAGCTACCTGGTTAATGCTTAAAACAACCGGATACGTACAGGATGTTTTTGCCTGATCAAGATAACATTACAAATGATGCCGTATTTTAGATACTTTCATCCTGTTGGAATTTGTACTCAGAGCGGGAATCGAACCCGCACGACTTTTAAGGTCACAGGATTTTAAGTCCTGCGTGTCTACCAGTTCCACCATCTGAGCAGGTGAGTATCTTTTTAAAATTAAAAGCCTCCACTGGTGAAGGCTTTAGAGCGAAAGACGAGATTCGAACTCGCGACCCCGACCTTGGCAAGGTCGTGCTCTACCAACTGAGCTACTTTCGCATTGATTATGTCACGAAGATAGGGATACTTTTCGTTTTTTCTACACCTGTTTTTAAGTTTTAGCTAAATTGGCTGACGCTCAGCTCATAAAAATTCAATCTGTTTTTAACAAACTTCCCAAAAAAAGAGTTATTCCGGTTTTTTGTAGAAAATGTACGTTTAAAACCGTTTAGTTATGGAATTTCAAACTGCCCTAAATAAAATGAATTAAAAAAATCTTAGTTATATTAGTACATCCGAGAACAAGCGCGCTTATGGTTGAAATTTTTAACGACATCAGAAAATTGTACCGTTTTGTGGGGCCCTGTCCTGAACTGACAGCGCATATTGAATTTTATTCTGAAACTTCAATTGCTGCAACCAGTCAGTATGTCAATAGCGAAAATTTTAGCGTTAAACTTTTTCCAAGTTATACACCAACCATATGGATCAATCTGGGAAGCCATTATGAACTAAAAAATGGTTCCCGGAAATACAGCATCAATCAAAAAACAGATGTATTGCTACTTAGAAATCAAATTGTTGAAAGAACAAATCTGCCATCAGATAATATATTTACAGTTAAATTTAATCCGGGGGGATTTGAAGCTGTTTTTGGCTTTAGTCAGGATAAGATAGGAGCTGAGGTAATCAATTTAGAAGAATTGATTAAAGCCCCTCTATTGAGCTGTTTGAAATCAGCAGGCTCTTTTGAAGACCGGATAAGACTTCTTCAGGATTTTTTTCTTCATAAATTGAAACAACAAAAGGAGCGGCCACATTTGAATTTTATAAAAAAGCTTCATCATGTTTTGGAGAATGGTACAGGAAGTTTAAATAATTGTTCACTTGCAGCAGATCTGAATGTCGGAGATAAAACATTTTACAGATATTTTAATGTAGCTATAGGAACCAATCCAAAAACTTATTTTTCAATTTTCCGGACAAGAAGAGCCCTTACTGATTATGTGGCTAACCCTAAGGGGTTTTCAGTCTATACATACGGCTATTATGACAACAGTCATTTTTACAAAGATGTTTTTAAGTTTACCGGACAAAAACTGTCCGCTTTTAAATTATAGATTGTCCATTTTTTACTTTTTTGGACTGTAAGTTCTTTCTTTTTTTGTGAAAACAATAAAAATGAAATTCTCAGTAGTATTATTAGCCTTCCTGTTTTGCATAATCAAAGTCCATGCCCAACAATACGTGCCCCAAATTGAATCCGGGCCCTCTATGATTAAATATGACCCTCGCCTTATAGTGAAATCTGGTTATCTGGTCGTTCCAGAAAACAGGCAGCAGGCTAAGGGAAGAAAAATTAAAATTCCTTTTGTGTTTTTAAGAAAAGAAGAATCAGATGAAAAAAAAAGTATCTCCCTTTTTACCACAGGTGGACCAGGTTATAGTACCATTAGTAACATCGACAGTATTGGTTACGATTCCGGATTTTTAAAATATGGGGGATTTATTGTTTTTGACCAACGCGGAACCAAAAGGTCAAGCGTCTGTCTGGATTGTCCGGAAGTTGACACTGCGATTAAAGATAGTTACAGAAAGCACTTGCCCAAAAAACAACTGGTTTTGGAAGCAGTGGAGAAATGCCGGAAAAAATTTACAGACCAGGGCGTCAATCTTTCTGCTTACAATACCATTGAAAGTGCGGAAGACATTAATGATCTTCGCCTGGCTTTAAATCTGGATCCTTTAACACTTATAGGGATGTCTTATAGTGGTGGGCTCATGTTGACAGTAGCCAGGAACCATCCTGAAGGCGTCCGGTCTTTGATTTTAAATTCCCCTCTTCCCGGTTTTGTCAATTATGAAGAACATGCTTTGTTCAATATCAACGAAGCGCTTAATCAGGTTTTTGATAATTGTGAATCGGATTCTTTAAATAATCCGATTTACAAGGATTTAAGAGATCGATTTCGCTCGTATTTTACATCCATAACCCATAAAGAATACTGGCTTTCTTATCTTGAAAAAGGGACAAAAGACAGTATTAAGGTGAAGTATGGGAAGTCTGAATTGTTAGAGGTGATTATCGATCGCATGAACACCGGGCAAGTCAAAACCGTCCCATCGGTAATCAATGATTTGATTGGTGGAAAACATAACGCCTATATAAGAGAAATTCTGGACGGTTATTTTTCCGGTGATCGTAAATTATCCCGGGGCATGCGTTACTCGGTCTATTGTTCCGAACAAATTGCGTATTCAGATGTAAATGTCATCAAAAAACAGGACAATGCGCTTCCATGGCTTGCTGGTTATATTTTTAATAATGTTGACCATGAGATTTGCAAGTGCTGGGAGGTTGATCCCGAGCCCGCTGAGGTTAAAGATCAGGTTTATTCGGCAATCCCTGCACTGATCTCTGCTGGAGATATAGATCCTTGGTGCAGGCCATTTTATAACCAACAGATAAAAAGATTTATGCCGAACAGTCAACTGCTCGTTTTTCATAACAGAGGACACTTGTCTGGTTTTCGGTTAAAGGAAGTTGATTTTTTACAGCAATTTATGGAAAACCCATATCATAAACTCATATCGACTTCTAAAGAAGTGAGGGTGGAATAGAAGAAAGGATAAAGCATAAAAAAGCTTATAAACTGTTAATCTCTTTTTATTTGGGAAACAATTTAATAGTTTTAAGTAAAAGATTGATGCGATATGAAAACTTTCTACAGTACAGCATACGCCCGGCAGTTTCAGGCATTATTGGTTCTGTTTTTCCTTCTATTCAACAAGGTGGCCCTGGGCCAGTCTGAAAAGAATAAGCTCGATGTCTTCTTAAAAGGCATGATGAATTATTATGGGATACCAGGTATGCAGGTGGCAGTGATTAAGCAAGGGAAACTTGTATATCTCTCCGCTTATGGATTGGCCAATGTACCGTTTTCCGTACCTGTTACTACCAAAACACTGTTCCCGATTAATTCAGCAACCAAATGTTTTACGGGGACAGCTATTATGCAGTTGGTGGAAGCCGGCAAAATTAAACTGGATGATGCTGCAGAAAAATATTTGAAAGATCTCCCTGAAGCTTGGCAAAAAGTAACCGTAAGGCAGCTGCTTACACATACTTCCGGACTTCCTGATATTGTAAACGGGGACACTGGGAAGATGATTGCAGAAGGAGAAGACAGTATTGCATTGGTTCAGGTTAAAAAGCTGCCACTACGTTTTCTGCCAGGTGAAAAGTCGGAATACAACCAAACAAATTATGTATTACTGGGTCAGATGGTCGAGCGTATTTCGGGCAAGTCATTCACTGTTTTTATAGAGCAGGGACAGTTTGTTCCGGCCAGGTTGGAACAAAGCCGTTTCGGCGATTCCCATGATGTGATACCGAACCTATCCGAGGCTTATTCTTATAAATACAATAGGAACGGTCTATGGAGGAGAAGCTCCGAATTAAAACGTGTATTTGAGGAGTTTGCGCTGATCACCAGGCCGGCTGCAGGGATCAACAGCACAGCAGGGGATATAGCGAAGTGGATGATGGCCTTGCTCGACGGAAAATTTATCAATAAAACCTCACGCGATATCATGTGGACTCCTGCTGCTCACAACGATGGTTCTTTGGCTCCCAGAGCACTTGGTTGGTCCGTAAGCAGTAAGGGACAACATGCTGCCGTGTCAGGAAGCGGAGGCATGCGTTCCGCATTTTCTTATTATCCTGCTGAAGAACTCGGCGTTATTATTCTTACCAATCTGCGCGGCGCAAATCCGGAAAAATTTATTGAACAGGTGGCTGGCTTTTACATTCCCATCTTGCATCCCTATACAGGGAACGGATTACAGCCTGCGGCAAAAGCAATGCATCAGCAATTGCTCAAAGAGGGCTTTGCAAAAATAACAAATGTGTATGCCGGTTTCCGTCAAAAAGATGCAGAATTTAAACTTCCCGAATATGCTGTAAATGATTGGGGATATATGCTGTTGTATACGGGTCATACAAGTGAAGCCGTTGAAGTACTGAAATTTAATGTTCAGCTTTATGCTGGCTCGGCTAATGTATACGACAGTTTAGGAGAAGCTTATGCTACGGCAGGAAATAAAAAAAAGGCCATTGAGAACTATAACCGTTGCCTTAAGCTTCAACCTGAAAATGAACATGCAAAAAGACAGCTACAGATACTAAAAGGCCGGTAACAGACGAGATGGCTGTATAGAGAAAAAGCCTGCTAATGTAGCAAGCTTTTTAGAATTGGAATCACTTCTGTTTTAAGTCATTCTCTTTGTACTCAGAGCGGGAATCGAACCCGCACGACTTTTAAGGTCACAGGATTTTAAGTCCTGCGTGTCTACCAGTTCCACCATCTGAGCAGGTGATAAACCTTTTAAAATTAAAAGCCTTCATTAAAGAAGGCTTTAGAGCGAAAGACGAGATTCGAACTCGCGACCCCGACCTTGGCAAGGTCGTGCTCTACCAACTGAGCTACTTTCGCATTTTATTGCATCCTCCGATGCTTTTCCATTCTTCAAAATCACTTGTTTTAAAGTGCGTTTCTCCGTTTGGGTTTGCAAATATAGTCACAATTATATTTCTTGCAAGATATTTTTTAACAAAATTTTAATCTTTATGTTAAGTTGTTGTCCTTCAGTACCTCCATGATCAGATTATTTTCAAAGCCCCTGCCAAGTAAATGAGTGATCAGTTTATATTTCCTTTTGTATGGATCATTTTCCTTAATCAGGGCATCCTTTTTTCTGGCACAGTTAAGTATAGCTTTCAGGTAGTCGTCGTAATCGATAGACAGCAGGGCTTTTGCAATCATTTTCTCAGGTACCTGTTTTAGTTTCAGTCCCTGTCTGATTTTAATTTTGCCCCATTTGTTGATGTTAAATTTTCCGGAAACATAGGCTTTTGAAAAACGTTCCTCATTCAAAAAATTGGTTTGAATGAGCTCCGAAATGAGTTCTTCAACTTCACCCGTTTTTAAACCCCATTCGTATAACTTATTCCGTACTTCCTGCTGGGCCCTTTCCTGGTAAGCGCAATAATGCTCGGCTTTTGCCAATGCCGCTTTTTTATCGAGGATAATTATTTTTTTTTGATTTGTTTCCAATATTGCAATATTACAAAATCTCTTTTTTTCTATAAAAATGAAGACTGATAAATTTAACGTTCTGTTTTTAGTATTCTTGTATGTAGAATTCAATAAGGCTTTTGATGATGAAACGATATTTACTTTTGTGTGTTTTTTTTCTGCTTTACCGGGGCGGATATGCAATTACTATAGAAACCATACACTATGGTAAATTTGGTAAGATAACCATTTATCATCCTGAAAAAACACCTACCTCTGTCGCTTTATTTGTTTCCGGAGACGGGGGCTGGGAACACGGGGTGCTCAATATGGCGAAAAATGTAGCCGGCCAGGGGGCATTGGTGCTTGGAATAGACGCAAAACATTACAATCAAGCCTTATCCAGATCGGCTGAAAAGTGTTATTACCCAGCTGCTGATTTTGAACAGCTCAGTTTAATGATTCAAAAGAAGTATGGGTTCAAAGTCTATTATAAACCGGTGCTTGTAGGCTACTCCTATGGGGCTACATTAGTGTATGGCATTCTTGCCCAGGCACCAGCAAATACTTTTAAAGGAGCAATAGGCATTGGATTTTGTCCTGATATAGAAATTAAAAAGCCGCTGTGTAAAGGCAATGGTTTAAGTTTACATACGTTAAAGCCAGGTGGTTCTTTTTACCTGGAAAGAATGCTTCATTTGACAGCACCTTTTATAGCATTGAACGGGGTTAAGGATAAGACTTGTCCCTTTCAGGCGACAGAAGTTTTTTTGAAAGGTATGCCTATGGCCGAACTGGTCTCCCTGTCAAAAGTAGGGCATGGATTCAAAATATCCGATGGCTGGCTGCCCCAGTTTAATGAAGCTTATCAAAAGATCCTGGCAGCATCTTCATTTAATGAAAGCAGGACAAATAAAGTCAGTTTTTCTTCGACAGATATCAAACCATTTATTCCATTGCCAGCAGATATGTCCTTAAATCTGGTGAGCAGTCCGGTTAAAAATAACCTGCCTTTAATGTTTATGATCTCGGGAGATGGGGGCTGGACAAGTTTTGATCAATCTCTGGCAGAGGCCATTTCAAAAAAAGGGATAAGCGTCATCGGCCTGGACGCTCAGAAATATTTTTGGAATGCCAAAACACCTGAAAACACGACCGTGGATATATCAAAGGCGCTGACGCATTATATGCAGGTGCTGGATAAACATAGTTTTGTACTGGCCGGTTATTCTTTTGGTGCTTCAGTAGTTCCTTTCGTGGCATCGAGGTTACCCGCTGCCTTAAAATCCCAACTTAGTGGATTACTTTCCCTGTCACCAGATGAGACCGCTGATTTTGAAATTCACATTAGTGATATGTTGAGTATTGGAAGTACAGAAGATACTTATAATGTGCTTTCAGAACTGAAGAAAATTAAAAATCTGGGACCTGTTTGTTTTTTTGGCACGGAAGAGGACGAGGATTTAAAGAAAAAATTCTCTTCACTGGGTGTAAAGGTAATTTCCCTTCCTGGTAGCCATCATTTTAACGACGATTTTCAGGGAATCGCTGAATCCCTATATAATTCTGTTAAAAAACCTTAAAATGAAGTTTTTCTGACAAACTATTTATAAAAGCCATTGTTGTTTCAGCATAAGAGGTTGCAGTAATAATGAACAACAATAAATAGATATCCATGAAAACGATTCCTAAAACAGAGCCCGTGACAGAGAGAGATCAGGAAAACCTGATAAAATCAAAAAACATAAACGAAAAAATCAAATCGAAAATAGAAACGGCAGTGCGCTCTAAAAAGATTAATCCCCGTTTACTTATTCTTTAAGTTGAATAGACGCTCTTATTTTTATATCCTCTATTTATTTCTAATGCCTAAATAGAAGTGCCTTATGTTTTTGAATTTTGCATAATTCCAGCAAATAATATAGCAATTTAGCAAAATTTGCTACATTAGCAAACATGAATACCAGTTACCGAAAGATTGTTGTTAAAATCGGTTCCAATGTACTTACACGTGAAAATGGTCTTCCGGATACCAGTCGCATAGAACATTTAGTTGAACAGCTTTCTGCTATTAAAAAGCAGGGAATAGAAGTTATTGTCGTCTCCTCAGGTGCAGTTGCCTCAGGCCGCAGCCTAATCAAAATACAGGAAAAGCAGGATGCAGTGGCTGCCCGGCAGCTGCTGGCTTCGATAGGCCAAATCAAACTGATCCATACTTATATGCAGCTTTTTGAAAAACAAGAACTGCTTTGTTCCCAGGTTTTGGTGACCAAGGAAGATTTTCGGGACCGGATGCATTATCTGAACATTAAGAACTGCCTGGAAATTCTTCTTCAGCACCACGTAATACCTGTGGTAAATGAAAATGATGTGGTGTCGGTAACCGAACTGATGTTTACCGATAACGATGAGCTTGCCGGT
Source organism: Pedobacter nutrimenti (assembly GCF_003208655.1). Classification (GTDB taxonomy): domain Bacteria; phylum Bacteroidota; class Bacteroidia; order Sphingobacteriales; family Sphingobacteriaceae; genus Pedobacter; species Pedobacter nutrimenti. Next base: position 28,226 of record NZ_QKLU01000005.1, read on the forward strand.
CTGATTGCCTCTATGCTGAATGCAGATGCTTTAATTATTCTCTCCAATGTTGATGGTATTTATAACGGAGATCCTAAATCAGAGGGATCAAAAGTCATCGAAGAAGTTGGGCGGAATGCCGGAAACATTTCTACTTTCATTACTTCCGGAAAGTCAGGATTTGGAAGGGGGGGAATGGTGACTAAACTGTCTATGGCACAAAAAGTCGCCAGACTGGGTATCCCTGTTCATATTGCAAACGGGACAAAAGCCAATATCATTACCGATGTTCTTACAGGCCGGGTTGTTCATACCCGTTTTGTGCCGGAAAAAAATACTTCAGGCAAAAAGAAATGGATTGCCCATTCTGAAAATGCGGCCACGGGAACAGTTAAACTGAATAAAGGTGCAATACAAGCCCTGATCTCGGGGAAGGCTAGCAGTCTGCTGCCTGTTGGTATTACAGCAGTAGGGTCTGACTTTCAAAAAGGTGACATTATCCGCTTAACAGATGAAAACAATACCCTTATCGGATTGGGGATCGCTGAATATGGTTCTGATAAGGCAAGGGAAAAAATCGGGGAAAAAGGACAAAGACCTTTGGTCCACTATAATTATTTTTACGCAATTCTTTAATCCAGGTTGGACCAGACAAGAGTGATTATCTATGCAAGAATACTTTAAAAACAGTTTAAAAGCAGCTCGGGGCATCTCCAGGGTTAGCCGGACAGACATAGACTTGGTTCTTTCTGCCCTTGCTGCCAAACTAAAAAATCAGACAGCTGAATTACTGGACGCGAACCAGCAAGACCTGGATCAGATGGATCCTGAGGACCCTAAATATGACCGTTTAAAACTCAGTCCGTCCAGAATAGAAGAGATAGCCAACGGTATAGCCGATATTGCCCTTCTTGCAAATCCTCTGGGCAGTGTTTTGTCACAAAAAACGATGCCAAACCAATTGCATATTTCCAAGGTACGTGTCCCTCTGGGGGTAATAGGGGTAATTTATGAAGCCCGGCCTAATGTAAGCTTAGATGTATTTGCTTTATGTTTTAAAACCGGAAATGTTTGTATTTTAAAAGGTGGAAGCGATGCCGAAAATTCAAATAAAGCCATTATTAGAATTATTCATGAAGTGCTTAGTGCCCATCATGTTGATACAGATGTAGTGACCTTGTTGCCCTCAAATCGGGAAGCTACCCAGGCCCTGCTCCAGGCCAGCGGGTATGTAGATGTTCTTATTCCCAGAGGAAGTCAGCAATTGATTAATTATGTGAGAGAAAATAGCCGGATTCCGGTAATAGAAACCGGTGCAGGTATAGTACACGCTTATTTTGATGTGCAGGGTGATGTGGATAAAGGAAAAGCAATTGTACTGAATTCAAAAACCAGGCGGGTGAGCGTATGTAATGCGCTTGATTGTCTATTGGTACATCAGGCCAGGTTAAGCGATCTAGCTGCCCTGGTGGAACCTTTGTCGGGACAGCATGTGGTGATATGTGCAGATGAAAAGGCCTTTGCCGGGCTCCAGGGGAAGTATCCGGAGCATTTGTTACAGCGGTCGGTTCCAGAAGATTATGGTACAGAGTTTCTGGATTATAAAATGGCGATTAAAACCGTTACTGATATCGATCAAGCCCTGGATTATATTGGTTTAAATAGTTCTAAACATAGCGAAACCATTATTTCAGAAAGTGCTGAAAACATAGAACGGTTTTTGAATGAAGTGGATGCTGCGGCCGTTTATGCAAATGCCTCTACAGCTTTTACGGATGGAGGACAATTTGGTTTAGGTGCTGAAATAGGAATCTCCACCCAGAAACTGCATGCAAGAGGACCTATGGGGCTTGAGGAGCTCACCAGTTATAAATGGCTGGTCAGAGGAAACGGACAAATTCGCTGATTTTTAAATAATTTGGAATTCTGGATAAAAGACTTACCTTTGTACTGTAATAATTAAAATTACAGAATGAATAACGGAAGATTTGCCATTTCCTTGCACATCCTAACCCTGCTGGATCAGAGTAATGGAGAAGTTTTGTCATCAGAATACATTGCAGGCAGCATTAATATTAATCCGGTATTGGTTAGAAAGGAGCTGATTAGCCTGAGGAACCAGGGATTGGTGTTGAGCAAAGAAGGAAAAAACGGGGGAAGCTATCTGGCAAAATCTTCTACCGAAATTACACTTGCTGAAATTTACAATTCGGTCAAACAAATTTCCTTACTTGGCCAGGCCAAAAATACACCTAATCCGAAATGTCCTGTAGGAAAGCAGATTAATAAACATTTAAACGATTTATATGTTAATACAGAAAATGTATTAATAAAAGAACTTGCAGCTCAAACCCTGGCAGATTTTAGCCGGAAGTTTAACTGATATTTTTTTAACCATAACTGTAATAAAATAAATTACACATATAAAGAACAATAAATAAAATCAAGATGACTCCGACAGGTTTAAAATGAATCATTAAACAGGCAGGGCCATGATTATTTTGAACCTCAAAGGATCCATCTT
>NZ_QKLU01000005.1:30888-423177 GCF_003208655.1 Pedobacter nutrimenti
GCCATGATTATTTTGAACCTCAAAGGATCCATCTTACAATTAAAAACAATAAATAAAATCAAGATGAAAGTAGCCTTAATCGGAGCAAGCGGTTTTGTTGGAACCAGCATCCTTAAAGAATTATTAAACAGGGGACACGAAGTTCTGGCCCTGGTGCGTCATCCGGAAAAGTTGACCGTAAATGATGAGAAATTAACTGTTAAAGGGATAGATGTTCTGGATACAGAAGCCTTAACCGCAGCTGTTAAAGAACAAGATGCTGTGATCAGTGCTTACAATGCCGGATGGACCAATCCGAATTTATATGATGATTTTCTTGCCGGCTCCCAGGCGATACAAAAAGCAGTTAAGGCTGCAGCAAAACCACGTTTAATCGTTATTGGAGGAGCAGGCAGCCTGGAAATCAACGGCCAGCAATTGGTGGATGGCCCGGATTTTCCTGCCGAATATAAAGCCGGCGCAACAGCAGCCAGAGATTACCTGAATACGATTAGAAAAGAGCATGAACTGAACTGGACTTTTTTTAGCCCCGCCATTGAAATGCACCCCGGTATAGCAACCGGACGTACAGGTAAATACCGCTTAGGAAAAGATGAGCCGGTATTTGACCAAAACAACAGGAGTTTTCTTTCCGTGCAGGACCTTGCTGTGGTTATTGCCGATGAACTGGAACATCATAAGCATCCCAAACAACGTTTTACGGCAGCGTATTAATCGCTAAAATAAAGATGGTCAATGTTTCAAAATTCAGACATTGGCCATCTTTTTGTTACCTTCGTGTTGTATTAGCCCAATCAAAAACGGTCATTTCAAAATCTACACATGGAACCGATTTACAGCATGCAGCATATAGCCAGCATTTTAGACGCCAAGCCTTTTATTTCAACACCGGATAGCATTATCAATCATCTGGTTATTGACAGCCGCACGGTTATCGATCCAGAGAATTCTTTGTTTTTTGCCTTATCGGCGCAAAGGGACGGGCATGAATACATTAAAGATGCTTATCAGCATGGATTAAGAAATTTTGTGATCAGTGAACAAGAATATATTGCCAGGTACCCAGATGCGAACTTTATTTTGGTCGGCAATGTATTAAGTGCTTTGCAAAAAATAGCGGCCTATAATAGAAATGCTTTTAACCTTCCCGTGCTGGCCATTACCGGAAGTAACGGCAAAACAATTGTGAAAGAATGGCTGTACCAACTCCTGGCTGCAGATTATAACATTGTCAGAAGCCCTAAAAGTTTCAATTCGCAAATAGGGGTACCCTTATCGGTTTGGCAAATCCAGGCAGAACATACGATGGGTATTTTTGAAGCAGGGATTTCAAAAAATGGAGAGATGGAAATCCTTGAAAAAATGATCCGTCCCAGTATAGGAATACTCACCAATATTGGTGAAGCACATGCTGAAGGCTTTTCATCCGGAAAGGAGAAACTGCAGGAGAAGTTAAAACTTTTTTCTGATTCGGAACTTTTTATCTATTCACCCGAATATACCCAGGGCATGTCCTCTAAAGAATTACCAGGGAAAAGGAAATTTTCCTGGGGAAACAGTGCAGGTGTTGATTTGAGGATCCTGTTTGTAGAACCAATAGATGGAAGAAGTTATATCCGGGCAAGTTATGCAGGAAATGAAATCGAATGCCTGATCCCTTTCAGAGATAAAGCGTCTGTAGAAAATGGAATCATTTGCTGGGCAACATTGCTTGCTTTGGGCTATAGTCCTGAAGAAGCAGATCGGCGACTGGAAAAACTTAGCCTGGTCAAAATGCGCCTGGAACTTAAAAACGGCATTAACCAGTGTTCTATTATAGATGATTCTTACAGTGCAGATATTTCTTCGCTGGCGATTGCCCTCGACTTTTTGAACCAGCAGAACCAGCACCTAAAAAAGACCCTGATCCTTTCTGATATTTATGAAACGGGTAAGGATAACGCTATTTTATATGCTGACATTGCCTTTCTGATTAAGCAGAAACACCTGAACCGGCTAATTGGCATAGGGCCCAATATCGCTGCTTTTGCTAAGCTTTTTGAACTGGAAACTATATTTTATAACAGTACCCAGGACTTTATTGAGGATTTTCCAGGACTGCACTTTAGTAATGAGACCATACTGGTTAAAGGCGCGCGTAAGTTTGAATTCGAGCGGATCAGTAAATTGCTGACACAGAAAATTCATGATACCGTGTTAGAAATAGACCTTAATGCCCTGGCCAGCAACCTTAAATTTTATAAATCAAAACTTAAGCCTGGTGTAAAGGTCATGGCTATGGTTAAAGCATTTTCTTATGGGAGTGGAAGTTTTGAAATTGCCAATGTTTTACAATACCATAAGGTGGACTATCTGACCGTAGCTTATGCCGACGAAGGTATTGCGCTTAGAAAAGCAGGTATCACCTTGCCATTGATGGTCATGAGCCCGGAGCCCTCTGCTTTTGAAGCGATTATAAAATATAAATTAGAACCCGAGCTCTATAACCTGGATATTTTAAAAGGGTTTCTCGATTTTCTTCCGGATCATGAACATGATTACCCAGTCCATCTGAAAATTGACACGGGAATGCACCGGCTGGGTTTTGCAGAAAATGAAGTCAATGATATGCTTTCTGTATTTAAAACTGCAGATAAAATCAAGGTTATGTCAGTTTTTTCGCATCTGGCAGGCAGTGAAGATCCACAGCACGATGAATTTACCCGCCAGCAGATCGGTTTGTTCCTTCGCATTACAGAACAAGTGGAAATGGGTTTAGGCTACAAATTTATTCGTCATATTTCCAATACTTCCGGTATTTCAAGACATCCGGAAGCGCAACTGGACATGGTGAGACTTGGTATTGGCCTGTATGGATTTGATGCGGGCCTGCAACACAATAAGGGCTTGCAAACAGTGGCTGTGCTCAAAACGACTGTAACGCAGGTCGTAGATGTTAAACCCGGAGAAACCATAGGCTATGGCCGTAACGGGGTTTTACCTGAAGGGGGGAAAGTCGCAACGGTCAAAATTGGTTACGCAGACGGTTATAGCCGGAGTTTTGGTAAGGGGGTAGGTAAAATGCTCATCCGGGGAAAGGAAGTTTCTACAATAGGTTCAATTTGTATGGACATGTGTATGCTGGATGTTTCGGGAACAGAGGTGAAAAATGGGGATGAAGTAATTATTTTTAATGAACAGTTGACCATTTCTGATCTTGCCAGACAAATAGGTACGATTCCCTATGAAATCCTGACCAATATTTCCCAAAGGGTTAAACGGATCTATTATTATGAGTAATTTTGTCCTATGAACAGACTTGGAAGGGCACTGCTGAATTACCTGATTAAAGGCTTATTAATTGTATTGCCCGTTGCTTTAAGTATTTTTATTGTCGTTTGGGGGGTAACCACCGTAGACAGTTGGCTGAACGTCAATAACATTCTTGGCGTAGATCCCCGGACGGGTGCAAGCCGGAATATTCCCGGACTTGGTTTGGCACTGGTGGTTGGTATTATTCTGGCCGCAGGAATTTTTGTGACCAATTTTGTAACCGAACCCATGTATAATTGGTTTCAGAAACTGCTGGACAAGCTCCCTATTATCAAGTTTATTTACTCTTCAATTAAGGACCTGACCGAAGCCTTTGTCGGTGATGAAAAGAAATTTAACCATCCGGTTCTGGTAGATGTTGAAGGGGATTTGAAAAGAATAGGTTTCCTTACGCAGAGTGATTTAAAATCTATTGGTTTGCCTGGGGAAGCCATTGTTTATTTTCCCTTTTCTTATTCTTTTGCCGGCCAGGTTTACGTGGTGAAAAATGAAAAGATAAAGCCCCTGAATATGAGTGCTGCAGAAGCCATGAAGCTGGTGGTTTCAGGTGGGGTAAGCCATTTGAATTAAATTTAAACAGATATTTATCCTAAAGAAAAAGGCAGACCGCAATAAGCGGCCTGCCTTTTTCTTTATAAACCAAACCCTTAAAAGTTTGGTTTAAGCACATATTTATCATAAAAACGAAAAATATGTTCTGCCGCTTCTTCAGCAGTATCCACCAGCCTGAATAAATTCAGATCTTCTGCATGGATGTTGTGTTCTTTCTTTAGCATGGTATTGGTAATCCAGTCCACCAAACCACTCCAGTATTCTTTTCCAACCAGTACAATCGGAAAACGGGCTACTTTTCCTGTCTGGATCAGTGTAATGGCTTCAAAAAGCTCATCCATAGTACCCATTCCGCCAGGTAGCACAATAAAACCCTGGGAATACTTCATAAACATCACTTTCCTGATAAAGAAATAATCAAATTCCAGGAGTTTATTATGGTCAATGTACTTATTATGAAACTGCTCAAAAGGAAGGTCTATGTTTAACCCTACAGATTTACCCCCATTCATATGGGCGCCTTTATTACCCGCCTCCATAATGCCAGGTCCGCCACCGGTAATGACGCCATAACCACGTTCAGTTAATAGCCGGCCACACTCTACGGCAATTTGGTAATATGGATTGGTCTCTGCAGTTCTTGCAGAACCAAATATGGAAACACAGGGACCTATTTTTGCTAATTTCTCGAAGCCGTCAACAAACTCGGCCATTATTTTGAAAATTTGCCAGGAGTCTGTTACTTTAATCTCCTGCCAGTTTTTATTTTCAAAAGCACTTCTTATTTTCTCTTCACTTGTCATTCTTACTATATTAATGTTTTAAAATTTTGTTTGTAGATCTGTTTTTTTACTGATCAGTAATAATCCAACAAAAGTGATCAATCCATTTACAAGGATCAATTCGACACTAAAGGCATAACCTCCCAGTAGCTCTGCGGAATATGCATTTAACAAATAACACAAAGCAGGGGAAAGGATACACACTAAAGGTACTAATTTATCATGTAATCCTCTTTTTACAAAGAGACCAAAACTGTATAAGCCTAAAAGCGGACCATAAGTATAGGAGGCGACTTTAAAAATTCCCTTAACCACAGATTCATCATTGACGGCATTAAAAATAATAATGACCAGAAAAAGGACAACGGAAAAGGCAATATGTACAGTGTGACGTTTTCTAACCGCTTCTTTGGAATTGGAATCTTCTTTTTTATCCATATGAAGGAAATCCACACAAAAAGAAGTGGTAAGGGCAGTAAGTGCAGAATCTGTGGTAGCAAACGTTGCTGCGGTTAATCCCAACATAAAAACAATGGCAGGAATTACGCTTAAATGATTTAAAGCAATTTCAGGAAAAAGAAAATCCGTTCTGGGTTTGCCGGTCATATGATCCAAAGGAATTGCAATACCATTTTTTGTGGCATAGATATACAACAGGGCACCAACGCTTAAAAAGAAAATGTTTAAGACCACAAAAACGCCAGTGAAAGTAAACATATTTTTCTGTGCTTCTTTAATGGTTTTCATACTCAGGTTTTTTTGCATCAAATCCTGGTCAAGACCAGTCATGGCAATGGTTACAAAGATCCCCCCGAGCAGTTGTTTGCTGAAATGAAAATTACTGGTCAGAAAATCTTCATAGAAAAATATTTTGGAATAACCACTGTTTTTGACGGTTTCAAAAGCTCTTGGTATATCCAGATCCAGACTGTTACAAATAAAGTATAAAGTTAAAAATACAGACAAGACCAGGAAAAAAGTCTGCAGGGTATCGGTAATGATAATGGTTTTCAAACCACCCTTAAAAGTATAGGACCAAATCAGTCCAAGGGAAATCAGTACAGTTGCCCAGAAAGGAACACCGTAACTGTCAAATATAAAACGCTGTAATACGATAACCACTAAGTACAAGCGAAAGGCCGAACCGATGGTGCGGCTGATCAGAAAAATAGAGGCTGCCGTTTTATAGCTGTAATAACCCAACCTCTGTTCTATATAGCTGTAAATAGAGGTGAGTTTCATTCGGTAATAAAGCGGAAGGAGCACAGTGGCAATAATAATGAAGCCAATTGCATTGCCCAGTACAAACTGAAAATACTGGAATTGGTTACCCGAAGGGGCACCAACCTCGCCGGGAACAGAAATAAAGGTTACGCCAGATAAGGCCGTTCCAATCATCCCAAAAGCAACCAGGTACCATTTGGAATTTCTGTTTGCAATAAAGAAGGTGGAATTGTCAGATGATTTTTTTGAGGTAGCAAAGGCAATGATGATCAGGATCAGAAAATAACCAATTAAAAAAGAAAGTAGTATCGCTGGGCTCATAGTTTGTTTTTAGGTTCTAAATGTAAGAAACGATCGCGATTTTCCAATTAAAAAAAACGCAAATGCTGAAACCAGCATAAACTTAATACCAACAAAATACAATGAATTGGGCTTTAAAAGCTGTATGACAATTAAAAAAGTAAAAGAAACAGGTATTGTTTCATTTTTAACAGCTTTGAAAAAAATTAGAGCCGCTTATAAATGCTTGAGCAATTTATCTATTTTTGTAAAATGAATTTTTCTTCTAAACTGCTGGAAGATGCAGTCAATGAATTTTCAAAATTACCTGGAGTTGGTCAAAAAACAGCATTGCGCCTGGTTTTGCATTTACTTGGCAGGGAAAAAGAAGAAGTAACACATTTTGGCAATTCCATCATCAGATTAAGACAGGAAATTAAGCATTGCACCGTATGCCATAATATTTCCGATCTGGATGTTTGTGAGATCTGCAGATCCAATAAAAGGGAAAAAGAGGTGATTTGTGTGGTGGAAGACACCCGTGATGTGATGGCGATAGAGAATACCTCCCAGTATTTTGGGGCCTATCATGTGCTTGGTGGATTGATTTCACCAATGGATGGAATTGGGCCATCGGACTTATTTATAGATTCACTGGTGCAACGTGTGGCCACAACAGAAGTCAAAGAGATCATTCTTGCTTTAAGTGCAACCATGGAAGGGGACACCACTATTTTTTATTTATACAAAAAACTTAAAGACTTCCAGGTTCCGATTACAACGATTGCCCGGGGCATAGCTTTTGGCGGAGAACTGGAGTATGCCGACGAAATTACGCTTGGCCGTTCTATTGTAACGCGGGTGCCGTATGAGACTGCAATGAAATAATACATTTTAACTGAATTTATACCAGATGAACTTTAAGGGTAAAACCGTCCTGATTACAGGGGCATCTTCAGGCATAGGAAAAGCTTGCGCAGAAGAATTTGCAAAAAAAGGTGCAAATCTTGTTCTTGCCGCCCGACAATATGTAACGCTTTGTGAAATCACTGCCGACCTTGAAAAAAGATATCCGGTTAAGGCCATTGCCGTTTCCGCAGATGTCAGTAAAGAAGACGACTGTGAACAGCTCGTCAGGCAGGCGATGGCTACATTTGGCGGGATAGATATATTGCTGAACAATGCCGGGATATCCATGCGGGCCCTGTTCAGCGAATTGGATCTTTCTGTACTTAAAAAACTGATGGATGTGAATTTTTGGGGGACCGTTTATTGTACAAAATATGCCTTAAGTGAAATTCAGAAGACTAAGGGGAGTATAATTGGTGTTTCTTCCATAGCCGGTTATCGTGGTTTGCCGGGAAGGACGGGCTATTCTGCATCCAAATTTGCGATGAATGGTTTTATGGAATCTTTAAGAACGGAATTGCTGCATACCGGCGTACATGTAATGGTGGCCTGTCCCGGGTTTACAGCATCAAATATCCGGGTAACAGCCTTGTCGGCTGATGGAGAATCGCATGGTGAGACCAGTATGGATGAAGGAAAAATGATGACAGCCGAACAGGTCGCGGCGGATATTGTTAAAGGCGTCATTTCACGCAAAAGAACTCTCATTATGGGAGGACAGGGTAAATTGACTGTGTGGATCAATAAACTGTTTCCTGCACTGGCCGATAAACTCGTTTTCAACCATTTTACAAAAGAGAAAAAGGCCCTGATAAAATAATTTTGGTTAAATGATTGCCATAATCTCTAAGTTATTTCAATAATTATTTTGCAAATATTAAAAACTATTCCATCTTTGCTTTAAGATGATTTTAACAAACGGACTTAATTTTTGGTGGTGGCACAACGCAAGCGCGTAGTGTGACCCTGTTTTTGTACGTTTTATTTTATATAAATAATTTAAGGGTTGCTATAAAAGGCAACCTTTTTTGTTTTACAGCAATGAAGAAAATACTCAACCACTTATTTGAAAACAAAAGTTTCAGCCGGCCGCAGGCACAGAAGATCCTGACCTCTATTGCCATGGGAGAATACAATAATGCCCAGATTGCGGCCTTCATTACCGCTTATGGCATGCGAAACATTACTGTGCAGGAGTTACAGGGATTTCGGGATGCCATGCTGGACCTTTGCGTAAAACTGGATTTTTCCAATTATGAGCTCATAGATCTTTGTGGCACCGGAGGAGATGGTAAAGATACCTTTAACATTTCGACCCTGGCTTCATTTGTACTCGCCGGGACGGGCAATAAGGTGGCCAAACACGGTAATTACGGTGTTTCGTCCGGTTGTGGTTCCTCAAATGTGATGGAATACCTGGGCTACACCTTCAGCAATGATCAGGATGTACTGCGAAGAAATCTGGATGAGGCAGGGATTTGTTTTATCCATGCCCCCCTTTTTAATCCGGCCATGAAAATAGTAGCTCCGATCCGTAAAGAACTGGGCGTAAAAACTTTTTTTAATATGCTGGGGCCAATGTGTAATCCGGCCAGGCCAAAAAACCAGTTGGTAGGTGTTTTTAGTCTGGAACTGGCCCGTTTATATGCCTATTTGTATCAGGAAACAGGAAACAACTATACCATTTTGCATGCATTGGATGGCTTTGATGAAATTTCCCTGACCTGTGACATTAAAACGTTCAGTAAAAAAGGAGAGGCGATTATAAAAGTTTCAGACCTTGGTTTTGAGACGATCAGTGAAAAGGAGATTAAAGGTGGGGATAGTGTGGCTTCTTCAGCAAAAATTTTCACGGATATTCTGGAAGGGAAAGGAAGCGATGCCCAGAACAATGTGGTGCTTTGTAACGCCGCTTTGGCATTGCAAACCATAAATGGTTCCAGGTCATTTGGAGATTGTTTTTATGAAGCAGAAGCGTCTTTGTTGAGCGGGAAAGCCTTACACAGTTTTAAAAGATTGCTTAATTCATAGACCAATGGAGCTCAAGTTAAAGATATGCGGGATGCGGGAAAAACAGAACATTGCCGAGGTAGCAGAACTGGGACCTGATTATATGGGTTTTATTTTTTATCCGGGATCTAAAAGATATGCAGCAGACTTAACCACAGAGCTTCCGCAGCATGTGAAAAAGACCGGTGTCTTTGTGAACCAGCCGATCGGGGTAATTCTGGAATACATCCTAAAATATAAGCTTTCAGCCGTCCAGCTCCATGGAAATGAAAGCCCTGCATATTGTGCGCAATTTAAGGAACTTGGTTTGCGGATTGAGCTCATTAAAGCCTTTGGGCTTAGTGAAACGTTTGATTTCGATCAACTTACAGCCTATCAGGAATTTGTGGACTATTTTCTATTTGATACCCAGACAGCAGGGCACGGTGGATCCGGGAAATTGTTTAACTGGAAATTGCTGGAGCAGTATCATTTGGATACTCCATATTTCTTAAGTGGGGGGATCGGCCCGCAGCAGGTGCAGCTTATCAAAGAAATACAAGACAACAGATTGTATGCTGTTGACATCAACAGCCGGTTTGAACTGGAACCTGGTCTTAAAAATATTGACCAGTTAAGAGAATTTAAAAATAAACTGTTCCATTAAAAGTTTAATGGAAACAAATATCATAAACGTATGAATTATTTTGTTGACCAAAGCGGTTATTACGGAGATTTTGGAGGAGCTTATATTCCCGAAATGTTGTATCCCAATGTAGAAGAACTCAGGCAGAACTATTTGAATATTATTCAGGAGGAGTCCTTTAAAAAAGAGTTCCATCAATTGCTCAAAGACTATGTTGGGCGGCCCTCTCCTTTATACCTGGCTAAAAGATTGTCTGCCAGGTACAATGCAAATATTTTTTTAAAACGTGAGGACCTGAACCATACCGGGGCGCATAAAATCAACAATACCATTGGGCAGATCCTTTTGGCCGAACGGTTGGGTAAAAAACGGATTATTGCCGAGACCGGAGCAGGGCAACATGGGGTCGCAACTGCAACGGTCTGTGCTTTAAGGGGGCTGGAATGTGTGGTCTATATGGGTGAAATTGACATCCAAAGACAAGCCCCGAATGTGGCCAGAATGAAAATGCTGGGGGCCACTGTTGTTCCGGCAACTTCCGGTTCCAAAACCCTAAAGGATGCCACCAATGAGGCCATGAGAGACTGGGTCAATAATCCGATAGATACACATTACATCATCGGCTCTGTTGTTGGGCCTCATCCTTATCCCGATATGGTTGCTATTTTTCAATCGATTATTTCACAGGAAACAAAAAAACAATTGCTGGAGCAAACCGGAAACGATCAACCGGATTATGTATTGGCCTGTGTAGGAGGAGGGAGTAATGCAATGGGAATGTTCTATCATTTTATCCAGGATGAAAAAGTAAAGCTGATTGCTGTAGAAGCCGCAGGAAAAGGTGTAAATAGCGGACATTCTGCAGCGACCACCGCCCTTGGAAAAGAAGGGGTCTTGCATGGCAGCAGAAGCATTCTGATGCAAACCGAAGATGGACAGGTGGTGGAACCTTTTTCGGTTTCTGCCGGATTGGATTATCCTGGCATAGGCCCTCAGCATGCCCATTTGTTTAAAACCGGAAGAGGGACTTACGTTTCTATTACAGATGACGAATCCTTGCAGGCTGGATTATTGTGTACCCAGCTGGAGGGAATCATTCCGGCAATAGAAAGTGCCCATGCATTGGCGTATCTGGAAAAAATGAAATTCAATGGACAGGAAAATGTAGTGGTTTGTCTTTCAGGAAGAGGCGATAAAGACATGGATACATATATGAAATATTTTGGCTTATAAACCCGAAAAAATGAACAGAATCAATAAATTATTTCAGGATAAAAAATCGAACATCCTGTCTATATATTATACAGCAGGTTTTCCAGGTCTGGAAGATACCCTGAAAATTGCAGAAGAACTGGAGCAGGCAGGTGCTGACCTGCTGGAAATCGGTTTTCCTTATTCTGACCCTGTCGCAGACGGGCCTGTAATCCAGGCCAGCAGTAAGCAGGCCCTGGAGAACGGCATGAGTCTGAAAACGTTATTCAAACAATTAAAAGAGCTCCGTTCCAGAATCAGTATCCCGGTATTGTTAATGGGTTATGTGAACCCAATGCTACAGTTTGGTGTAGAAAATTTTTGTCAGGCATGCGCAGAGGTTGGTGTAGATGGATGCATAGTTCCCGATTTACCGATGACAGAATACGAGTTGTATTATCAGGAAACTTTTAAAAAATATGGTTTATGTAATATTTTTCTGGTAACCCCCCAAACCTCCGAAGAACGCATTCATAAAATTGATGCCCTAACGACTGGATTTATCTATTTGCTTTCCTCTTCTGCGACCACAGGTAAAAATCTGGAAGTATCGCAAAGTACAGAAGCCTATTTTTCCCGGATTAAAGGGATGAATCTTAAAAACCCTTTAATGATTGGGTTTGGGATTCACAACAAGGCAACTTTTGACCAGGCCTGTGCATACGCCAGCGGCGCTATTATAGGAACTGCTTTTGTAAAGTCCTTAAATGAAAGCCCTTCAAAGAAGTCTGTTACAGCATTTATGGAGGCATTCAGGGCCTAATGTCCGGCACAGTCTGGAAGGTTTAAAAAAGATCTTCCAGGCTTCCTTTCCCTGTTCTGATCACTTCAAAGTCACCGGAAGTACAATCGATCACCGTAGAAGGTTCATTGTCTCCGTAACCCCCATCAATAACCAGATCCACAAGCTCTTCATATTTTTCGTGGATCAGTTCTGGATCTGTAGAATACTCGATCAGTTCATCATCATCCTTAATAGAGGCCGAAATGATGGGATTTCCCAGCTGTCTTACAATTTCCTGTGCAATTTCATTATCAGGGACACGGATACCTACTGTTTTTTTCTTGGAGCTTAACAGCTTAGGCACATTATTGTTGGCATTCAGGATAAAAGTATAGGGACCTGGCAAGGCTTTTTTAAGGACCCTGAAGGTCGTGGTGTCAATGGGTTTTATAAAATCAGAAATATGCCGCAGGTCGGAGCAGACAAAAGAGAAATTTGCTTTATCCGGTTTTATGCCCCTGATCTGGCAAATCTTTTCTATGGCCTTCTGGTTGGTGATGTCACAACCCAGTCCATACACGGTATCAGTAGGATAGATGATCAAGCCTCCTTTTTTCAAAACCTCAACAACTTGTTCTATGGCTTTTGGGTTTGGATTCTCAGGATAGATTTTGATAAGCATATGTAAAAATATGAAAAACTTTCGTCTCTATCCTTAGAAATCTCGTACTATTGACCTTATTTTAGTATTTTAACTCTTATGAGAAAAGCATTTATCGCAATAGCTGCATTTCTGGTGACAGCTACGGTTATGATCAGTCTGGCCTGGCCACCGTTCTTCTGGGCTTTTATTTTTGTAGGTCCCATTGTAATTCTTGGTGTTTATGATCTATATCAGCCTAAACACAGCATCGTAAGAAATTATCCCGTATTGGGCAGACTTAGATACCTGATGGAAGACCTGAGGCCTAAAGTTTATCAGTACTTTGTTGAAAGCGATACCAATGGAAAGCCTTTTAGCCGTTTAAACCGTTCCCTGATTTACCAGCGGGCCAAAAAAGAAAATGATACCATTCCTTTTGGGACCCAGCTGGATGTTTATGAAAATGGATATGAATGGTTAAGTCACAGTATTGCGGCCATCAGCCATCACGAACTTGATGAAGATCCACGGGTTCTGGTCGGCGGACCAGATTGTGCTCAGCCTTATTCTGCGAGTATTTATAATGTTTCGGCCATGAGTTTTGGATCTTTGAGCCAAAATGCCATTATGGCTTTAAACGGCGGTGCTAAAATGGGTAATTTTGCACACAATACCGGTGAGGGAGGAATTAGTGATTATCACCTGAACCCGGGTGGTGATCTGATCTGGCAAATCGGTACAGGTTATTTTGGCTGCAGGCACCATGACGGAACATTCAACTTTGATGCCTTCTCTGAAAGATCAAAACTGGAACAGGTAAAAATGATCGAAATAAAACTTTCTCAGGGAGCTAAACCTGGGCATGGCGGAATTTTGCCGGCCAGAAAGGTGACTCCTGAAATTTCCAGGATCAGACTGGTTAAAGAAGGGTTTGACGTGATTTCGCCTCCGGGACATTCGGCTTTTTCTACTCCTTTAGAGATGATGGCTTTCATTAAAAAACTCAGGGAATTGTCTGGTGGCAAACCAGTAGGGTTTAAATTGTGTATTGGCCGTAAAAGTGAGTTTTTTGCAATTTGTAAGGCAATGATTGAAAGCAATACCTATCCGGATTTTATTACCGTTGATGGTGGGGAAGGTGGTACTGGTGCCTCTCCTCAGGAGTTCTCCAATGCTGTTGGTATGCCGCTCAGAGAAGGGGTCGCTTTTGTATATGATGTACTGACCGGATTTGGAATCAAAAAACACATTAAAATTATTGCCTCAGGTAAAGTGGCTTCTGGTTTTGATCTGGTTAAAAATATAGCCCTGGGGGCCGATATGTGTAATGCTGCCCGGGCCATGATGTTTGCTTTGGGTTGTATTCAGGCTTTGGAATGCAACAGCAATACCTGTCCGACAGGGGTAGCCACACAAGACCCTAGTTTAATGAAGGGGTTGGTGGTAGACGATAAAAAAGTAAGGGTATTTAACTTTCACCGGTTAACTGTAGCGAGCGCAGTGGAATTGCTTGGAGCAGCAGGCTTGCGCCATCCTTATCAGCTGACAAGGGCTTATATCAACAGGAGAATTGCACAAAACATGACACAGTCCTATATTGAAACCTTTCCGTATATCCCTGAAGGTAGTTTAATGCAAACCCCATATCCATTGCGATTTGAGTTGGGGATGGCTTTAAGTACGGCCTCTAGTTTTGCGCCAACAGACTATAAGGTGTCTTCAATTGATTATGCCCATGCAAACTCTTATACAGATAACCTGCACCAGGAGCACTAAAAAATAAATCGTATAAAAAAAGCCCTGTTCATTTAGAACAGGGCTTTTTTTATACGATAACAATTGGAGTTTAAAACTCCGCATTGTTCGGGAAACGAGGAAAGGCTATTACATCCCTGATGTTGGTCATTCCGGTTACAAATAAAATCAATCTTTCAAAACCCAGTCCAAAGCCCGAATGTGGGGCAGAACCAAAACGACGGGTATCCAGGTACCACCAAAGTTCTTCCTGTGAAATGTTAAGCTCTTCCATACGTGCGGTAAGCTTGTCCAGGCGTTCTTCCCTTTGTGAACCACCAACGATCTCCCCAATACCCGGGAAAAGAATGTCCATGGCTGCAACGGTCTTTCTGCCTTGCCCATCCAGCTCATTCTGGCGCATATAGAAAGATTTGATGTCTGCAGGATAATCGGTCAGGATCACTGGTTTTTTGAAATGCTTTTCAACCAGGTAACGTTCATGCTCAGATTGTAAATCAGCCCCCCACTCATCGATCAGGTATTTAAACTGTTTTTTCTGGTTTGGTTTTGAAGATTTTAAAATGGCAATAGCTTCTGTATAAGTTAGTCTTTCGAAATCATTGTCCAGACAGAAATTTAGTTTTTCCAATAAGGAAAGCGCACTGCGTTCGTTCTGTGGTTTTGATTTTTCTTCTTCCAGCAGCCTGTTGTTTAAAAATTCAAGTTCCTCTTTACAATGGGTCAAAGCATAGCGGATCACATATTTAAGCATGTCTTCAGCCAGTTGCATATTGTCTTCCAGATCTGCAAAGGCAAATTCAGGTTCTACCATCCAGAATTCTGCCAGGTGACGTGTCGTATTGGAATTTTCAGCCCTGAAAGTAGGTCCGAAAGTATAAATTTGTCCAAAAGCCATTGCAGCCAGTTCGCCTTCCAATTGTCCGGAAACCGTCAGGTTGGTTGCCCGTCCAAAGAAATCTTCCTGAAAATTTACTTTTCCATCTTCCGTGCGTGGGGTATGGTCAAAATCCAGTGTGGTGACTTTAAACATTTCACCTGCCCCTTCAGCATCAGATGCGGTAATGACCGGTGTATGCATATAAACAAAGCCTCTTTCATTGTAAAACTGATGAATGGCAAAGGCCAGCGCATGACGGACTTTAAATACGGCATTAAAAGTATTTGTTCTAAAACGCAGGTGAGCGATTTCTCTCAGGAACTCCAGGCTGTGCTTTTTAGGCTGCAAAGGAAATTTTTCCGGATCGCTGTCTCCCAGAATCTCAATAGAGGAGGCTTTGATGTCAATCTTCTGACCTTTTCCAAGAGATTCGACTACTGTTCCCTGAACAGCAATGGCTGCGCCGGTAGTGATCCTTTTTAACAACTCATCAGGGGTATTATTAAAGTCTACAACAATTTGAACATTACCCATACATGAGCCATCGTTCAGTGCAATAAACTGGTTGTTGCGAAAAGTACGCACCCAACCCATAACCGTTACCTCTTTGTTAAACTCGGTATACTCCAGCAGGTCTTTTATTTTTTCTCTTTTAATCATGGTCTTTTTTGAAAGAGCGTCAAAAATAATGATTTACTTCTATAAATGGATGTGGTATTGGAAAATCAGTATCTAAATTATTTTTGTTTCTTTTTTGTCGTTTTTGTATTTTTTTGAGTTTTTACCTCTATTATTTGGTGTTTTTGTGATTTTTTACTTGTATTATTTTATTTTTTTGTTTGTTTTTAGTTTTTTATGCGTTTTTTATATTTTTTTGATTGTTATTTTTATATTTTTTTTAAATTATTTGTATTTTTTTATTGTTTTTATTGTTTTTTAGTGTGGTTTATTTTTGTTTTTATGATTTTATTATTCTTTTATTAAAAATAAATGATAAAAAATTGTTTTTATATAAAATTTATATATATTTGTAATGCTCGTTTAATTTATATTTGGTTTAAGAAACCTCCCGCAGCTCATGCAGGAGGTTTCTTTATTTTTAGCATAACCTATTCAAAAACAACCTGTATAAAAAAAGCCGGTTACAATTTGTAACCGGCCCTCTATATAAAAAATTTAATTAATTATTAGGCGAGTACTTTGGTTACCAGGTCTGCAGCATCTTTCAAAGCAATTGCTGAATATACTTTCAGGCCAGAATCGTCAATTAATTTTTTTGCCTCTTCTGCATTTGTTCCCTGTAAACGGCAGATGATCGGAACAGGTACATTACCAATTTCTTTATAGGCATCGATAACACCTTGTGCTACACGGTCACATCTAACAATACCACCAAAAATATTAATGAGAATCGCTTTAACATTAGGATCTTTTAAAATAATGTTAAAACCAGCTTTAACTGTTTGTGCATTTGCTGTTCCACCTACATCCAGAAAGTTAGCCGGCTCACCACCTGCAATTTTAATGATGTCCATAGTGGCCATCGCCAAACCAGCACCGTTTACCATACAACCAACGTTTCCGTCAAGTTTTACATAGTTCAGGTTAGATTCACTTGCTTCAACATCTGTAGGATCTTCTTCCAGTTTATCACGCATGGCCGCATAATCAGGATGACGGAACAATGCATTTTCGTCTAAATCAACTTTTGCGTCAACAGCAATGATTTTATCATCTGAAGTTTTTAACACAGGGTTGATTTCAAACATAGAAGAATCTGTACTGTCGTAAGCTTTATATAAGGCAGAAACAAATTTTACCATTTCCTTAAACGCGTTACCACTTAGGCCCAGGTTGAAAGCAATTTTTCTGGCCTGGAATCCCTGAAGACCAACTTTAGGGTCAATTTCTTCTTTGAAGATCAGGTGAGGGGTATGTTCTGCAACTTCTTCAATGTCCATACCACCTTCGGTAGAATACATGATGATATTTCTTCCGCTTGCACGGTTAAGCAATACACTGATATAGAATTCTTTGGTTTCTGAAGCACCTGGATAATAAACGTCTTGTGCCACTAAAATTTTATGTACTTTTTTACCTTCAGCACCAGTCTGAGGAGTAACCAACTGCATGCCTAAAATGGCAGATGCTCTTTCCTTAACTTCGTCAAGGTTTTTAGCCAGCTTTACGCCTCCGCCTTTACCTCTTCCACCAGCATGGATTTGCGCTTTGATCACAACCCAGTCGGAGTTAAAGTCAGTTTTCATTTTTTTTGCAGCTTCAACAGCTTGCTCTACCGTATCGGCAACAATGCCTTCCTGTACGGCTACACCAAAACTTTTAAGTATTTCTTTACCTTGATATTCGTGGATATTCATTTGCTGAAAAAATTTGCTCAAATCTACAATTTCAGATTGGTTTAAAAAACTTATTCTAAGAAACTGTTTAAAAGAAAAGGTAAAAGTTTTGTAAGAACCATGCCCTTATTGTGAAGATCCGGCAGAAGAATACATCCTCAAACTTTGCATTTGTCGCTTTTTATATAAAGCATCTGCAGTCCGTTATTGTTTTGTATGAAAAAATAGCAATTTAACTGGCCATGATCTGTTTAAAGCGCCTTTAAAATTTGTAAGTTTGCATTTATGCTGAAAGCTACAGGTATAAAAAAGTCTTATGGAAAACTCCCTATCCTTAAGGGGGTCGATTTTGAAGTGAATAAAGGTGAAATTGTAAGTATCATTGGAGCTTCAGGTGCAGGAAAAAGTACTTTATTACATATACTTGGAACATTGGATACGGCAGATAGCGGTGTTGTAGAATTAAAAGGTGCCAAAATTACGCAGCTTTCCGGGGAACTCCTTAGTATCTTCAGGAACGAAAATATTGGGTTTGTCTTCCAGTTCCATCATCTGCTTCCTGAATTTACGGCGCTGGAAAATGTTTGTATCCCGGCCTTCATTGCAAAAAAAAATAAAAAAGAAGCAGAGGCTAAGGCCCTTGAATTATTAGATCTTTTAGGGCTAAAGGACCGTGCGGGCCATAAACCAAACCAATTGTCTGGTGGAGAACAGCAAAGGGTTGCCGTGGCCAGGGCATTGATCAATGACCCGGCAATTATTTTAGCCGATGAACCTTCCGGTAACCTCGATTCCGCAAATGCAGATCTGTTGCACCAGTTTTTTATTACCCTAAGGGACAACTTTCAGCAAACTTTTGTTATTGTTACCCATAACGAAGACCTGGCCAAAATCAGTGACCGGGTGGTTACCATGAAAGATGGATTAATTATTTAAATATATTGAAAGTACTGATCACCGGAGGCAAGTCCTCCATTTCCTATAAAATTTTAAAAGCCTTTGAAAATCAGGAAGTCTTACTGGCCGATTATGGTGATGTGCCGGCATTTTCTGCGGGTAATTATCAGCTGATTGCACTGGGGGCACGGAATGACGAGACTACTGCACATCATTTACTGAATGCTTGTCTGGATCATGGCGCAGAACAGCTTTTACCCCTGCATGAATTTGAAATATCAGCAGTAACAAAATCGGCACTGCTGTTTGAAGAGTTTGGCATACATGTTTTATTGCCCGAATTGACAGACTTGCCCAAGTATTTTTATCCTCAGCAGGAGGTTGCCAGGGGAAAAGAATGGGCCGTTTTTCAGAAGGGGGAACTGATTTTTGCCACCTCGGCTGAACCTGAAATTCGCGCAACCGGGAAATCCAAACAATTAAATGGGGTATTTTATATAGGGTTGGGAATACAAGACCCAACTGCTGTGCTTTTTACGATCGCATAATGGAATTAAAAAAATATATTGAAACCTACGATGCCTTTGTTTTCGATCTGGACAATGTGATTTATCCGGAAAAGGATTTTTTTCTTCAGGTTTATTATTTGTTCGCACAATTTATTGAATACGGGGAGCAGCAGGAAGCAGGACCGATTTTAAGTTTTATGCAAAATACTTACCAGCAGCAGGGGCCTGATGGTATTTTTGAAAAGACAGCAGCGCAATTTGGCATACCTGAAAAATACAAACTTAATTTTGATCTGCTGCACAGGAACATCAGGTTGCCCCTCAAATTGTTGTTGTTTGAAGAAGTCCTGAGTTTCCTTCAGGCTATTGTTGTGGAAAGAAAGCCTTTGTTTTTATTGGTTTCAGGACATCCTGAAAGCCAGCTGAATAAAATCAAACAAACCGATTGGAAAGGTCTTGAACCTCATCTGCAGCTTTATTTTTCTGAAGAATTAAGTACCAAAGAAGGAGATAAGGGCCTGGACCATTTGATTGAAACCCATCAACTTAAAGGCAAAAAGATCTTGGTGGTGGAAAAAAATTGGAGTAAGGATTATTATGTTTTCAATACCGATATAGATTTTTTGCAAGTTGAAAGACTATTTGTATCTTAATTACGTAATTAACTTAATTCAGAAATCCCCGTCCATCTGCCAATGGCTGGTTAATGAATATTAAAACCCCCATTAGAACCTAAATTTATTGTACAGATGAAACTATTCCTACTAAAGAAACAAATGGGCTGGTACCTGCTGTTTGTTCTTGCGATTACAGCCGGATCCTGCAAAAAAAACAATGTAGAAGCCCCGGCACCTGGTGGCGGAGGGGGAGGTACTACTACACCGCCCGTTGCTGGTACCAGGATGCAGCTGACCCTGGACTCTTTATTTTTATATGCAAAAGATATTTATTATTGGAATGATGCCCTGCCAAGCTATGATGTCTTTAACCCCAGAGGTTATTCCTCCTCTTCTGTGAACCTGACAAATTACAATAGTGAGCTTTTTGCCATTTCGCAGCTGAAAATCAATCCGGCCACAGGCAAGCCTTATGAATACCGGACAAGCAACCCCAGCGTTCCTAAATATTCAAGGATCGAAGACAATACGCTTTCTAATGCACAGCAATCCAGCGCAGATGCCTCTGTAGGAACGGATAACATTGGCTATGATATGGGATTTTTATTTTTCCAGGGTTATGGACCAAGTGACAACAATTATGTATTGTATGTTGGAGGCGTTTATGCCAATTCTCCGGCAGCCAATGCAGGCATTACAAGGGGCACCATCATCAGCAAAATTAACGGAGCGAGTATCGGAACTGATTTTGCCAATGAAAGTGTGGTGATGAACAACATTACCAGTAATAAACTGACTACAGCCACTTTTTCAGGGACCAGGACCGATGGAACAAAATTTGATAATTTATCCTTAAGCGTTACCAAATATACCAGTACACCAATTTACAAATCGGCCGTAGTGAACCAGGGTGGAAAAAAGATCGGTTATCTGGCCTATGCCCGTTTCTCTACTTTGAGCAATCCGGATTCAAGAAACCCTTCCGATGTAAGCCTGGATCCGATCTTTGCCAATTTTGCCTCAAACGGAATTACAGACCTGGTGGTAGACTTAAGGTATAACGGAGGAGGCTCTGTTCAAACTGCTGAATACCTGATGAACCTGATTATCCCTTCTTCCGCCTCAGGGGTATTGTATAAGGAGTACTATAATCCGACCATGCAGGCCGGCAATGCCAAAATACTGGTTAATCAGCCTTTAACCGATGGGGCCGGAAAAATTATCTATTCTAATGGAAGAATGTTGACCTATGCGGATGTGAATTATTCGGAAGCGGGAAATACCTATAACATTAGCAAAAAAGGCTCCCTGACCGGTATACAGAACCTGATATTTATCGTGTCTGGCAATACCGCTTCTGCAAGCGAACTGGTGATCAATTGTTTAAAACCATATGTGAATAACGTTAAGCTGATCGGGACAACCACTTATGGAAAGCCGGTAGGGTTTTTCCCAATTGTACTTGAAAACCGTTATACGGTTTATATGCCAAATTTTGAAACCAAAAACTCCAGGGGAGAAGGAGGTTATTATGCTGGTTTCACGCCGGATTTTCCAGCTGGTACTGGCTTGTATGATGACTCCACCCATGATTTTGGTGATGTTAATGAAAGTTATTTTAAAAAGGCGTTGAGCATTCTGTCTCCGGCTCCGGCAACGGTAAGCAGCTTGTCTTCTACAGTAACCATTAACAATAGGGCAATGAGTACCGAAACTTTAAAACAAATGCCAAGTAATGGGGTGAACACCAAGTTTAACGGCATGGTGGAAACCCGCCACAGACTAAAATAAAAGAAATAAAAAAGGCGGCTTTTAAAGCCGCCTTTTTTATTTCTTCATGATCACCTTTTCCCTGAAAATGGCATTGACATCTTTTTTCTTATCTATATGGTCCACCACTTCAAGAATGGCATTGGCTGCGCTGATAAAGAAGGTTTTATTGATGTTTTGAAATTTGTCTGTTGATTTGTGGTAATCATTATGATCTTCCACCCCAAAATAAAGAAAAGGAATGTTTACGGCATTAAATGCCCCCTGATCACTTTGATTGGTCCAGTCATCACTACTGATCTTTGGATTGTCATGGCCAAATAGAATTTTTAGTTCAGGATTGGTGTAGATCACATAGTTTCTCAGTTCAGGATGTTTAAAAGTACCGGCAGCATAAAGAATATTCTGGTCGTTGTGACTGATCATATCCAGGTTAATGTTCAGAAAAATAGAGGACAATTTAACCGGTGGACCGGCGACAAAAGCCCGTGAACCCTTCCATTCCTGTTCCCCGGCATCAAAGGCAGCAAAAATTAAGGTGTTGTTTGGCTTTGATTTGGCATAATAAGCCGCTATTTTTAACAAGCCGGCCACACCTGAAGCATTGTCATCGGCTCCGTTGTAAATTTCGTTGTTGATGATTCCTAAATGATCATAATGTGCAGAAATAACAATGGCTTCATCGGTTTTTCCCTGTATATAACCAATTACATTTTTACCGGTCAGTGCATTTCCACTGTTGTCTTTAAAGTTGAAAGACTGCTCATATTTTGGAAATGAGGAAAAAGGCAAAACACCAATAGACTTAAAGCGTTTTTCTATATAATTTCTTGCTTTTTCTGATCCTTTAGTCCCTGTCTTTCGGCCTTCAAAAGCGTCTGATGAAAGTACTTCAACATCCTTGAACAGCTGCTTTTCGTAGCTTTGATTTTTGTTGAAATTTTTAACACACCTGCAGCTCAGCAGCAAGGCCAGAGGAAGTAAAAAATAAATTTTCATGACGGGGAAGGTTAGTTAATACAGCTTATCAAGGTTTTATGACAATTTGATGATCTAATATATCATTATTTTATGACTACTCCACATGGTTTTGTAAAAACTTAACGTAAGGAATAATGTTGTAGGAATTATATTATAATTTGTGCTTAAATATAAAAATCGCTTAATATGGAATACAGACGTTTAGGTAAATCGGGTTTACAGGTGAGTGCCTTATCTTTAGGGAGCTGGCTGACTTTTGGTCAGCAAATCAGTGATTCGGTCGCTGATGAATTAATGGGAATTGCTTATGATGCAGGGGTAAATTTCTTTGACAATGCAGAAGGTTATGCTGCAGGTAAGTCGGAGGAGGTGATGGGTAAGAGCATCAAAAAACATAAATGGGAGCGCGAATCTTTTGTGGTGTCCAGTAAAGTTTTTTTTGGTACAGAACATAAAGGCCCAAACCGGGTGGGTTTGTCCAGAAAACATGTCATTGAGGCGTGTAACGGGGCGCTTAAAAGACTTCAGGTAGATTATTTAGATCTTTACTTTTGCCATCGGCCGGATAAAAATACACCTATAGAAGAAACTGTCTGGGCAATGAATACCTTATTGCAACAGGGTAAAATTTTGTATTGGGGTACGTCCGAATGGAGTGCGGCCGAACTGATGGAAGCCATTGTTGTCGCAAAGCAGTACAACCTGATCGGACCAACCATGGAGCAGCCGCAATACAATCTGATTGAACGCTATAAAATGGAAAAAGAATACCTGCTGCTGTTTAAGGAGTATGGTTTAGGGACGACCATCTGGTCGCCTTTGGCCTCGGGCTTACTTTCAGGAAAATACACCTCTGGAAAAGTCAAAGATACCCGTTTGGACCTCAAAGGTATGGAATGGTTAAAGGATGCCGTCCTGAATGAGGAAAAACTGGAAAAAGCAAGGAAGTTACAATCTCTTGCCGATGAGCTGAATGTACCCCTGGCCAAACTTTCCCTGGCCTGGTGTCTTAAAAACCCAAATGTTAGTACCGTCATTTTAGGGGCTTCAAAAACCCAGCAGCTGAAAGAAAATTTAACCACGCTCGAAGTTGTTCCTTTGCTGAGCACAGAAGTAATGGAAAAGATAGAGGATATTGTAAAAACCAAACCGGTGTTGCCTCAATTTTAATCTTTGTTCCATAAAAAAAAGGGTTCTTTATCGAAGAACCCTTTTTTATTTTTAGCGCATGAGCGCTTAATAATAAGTTAGCCTTACCACACCGGCCAGTTTTTTGGCCAGACGGATCACTTGGCGCGTATAACCATATTCATTGTCGTACCAGGCATACAGCACTACCGATTTATTGTCTTTTGCAATAATGGTGGCCGGACCATCTACAATAGATGCATGGCTGTTGCCGATCAGGTCGGTACTAACCAGTTCGTTGGAGATGGAGTATTCAATCTGCTCGGAAAGGTCACCAAATAAAGAAGCCTGTTTAAGGATGTCCTTTACCTCGTCGAGTGAAGTCATTTTGTTCAGGGAGAGGTTCAAAATGGCCAGGGAAACATTTGGCGTCGGTACACGAACCGCGTTTCCGGTTAATTTTCCGCCCAGATGAGGGATTACCTTTGCTACGGCTTTATCTGCACCTGTTTCTGTGATCACCAGGTTCAGGGCCGCAGAACGTCCCCTTCTGTATTTTTTATGGTAATTGTCCAGCAGGTTCTGGTCATTGGTATAAGAATGAACGGTTTCAATGTGTCCTTTTTCAATACCGAAAGCATCATCAATGATCTTTAAAACCGGAACAATAGCGTTGGTGGTGCAAGATGCATTGGATAAAATATGTTCTGTATTAAAATCGATATCTGCATCGTTGATGCCGGTAACTACATTCGGAATGTCACCTTTGGCAGGCGCAGTCAATAAGACCTTACTGATGCCTTTGGCTTGTAAGTGTTTACTTAATCCCTCACGATCACGGTAAACACCGGTATTGTCAATCAGCAGGGCATCATGGATGTCATAAGCCGTATAATCTACGTCTTCGGGCTGTTTGGCAACAATAAAATAAATGGTTTGTCCATTAATGATCAGGGCTTTGTTCTCAAAGTCTTCAATAATGGTTCCGTTAAAAGGGCCATGAATGGAGTCAGTCCTTAATAATTCTCCCCTTTTAATCAGTTCCTCATCACTACAGCTGCGGGTAACAATGGCCCTTAGGCGAAGTTGTTCCCCTTTTCCGGCCTGCAGGATCAGTTCTCTGGCGGCAATACGTCCAATTCTTCCAAAACCAAACAGAACAACATCTTTTGGGGTCAGGCTGATTTTGTCTTTGCCAATGTGTTTGCTCAGTTTGCTGATGATGAAATCACGGACCGAAGGGTAATTGTTATTGTCGTCCAGCCATTCTGAAGCCAGTCTTCCCAGGTCAATTCTGGAAGGGGCAATGCTGCAATTGGAAATGGCGATGGCCAGCTCCAGGGTTTCGTAGATACTGATGTCTTTTCCGCTGACCTCTTTGGCATATTGATGGTGTGCGAGGATCTCGCTGCTGCCGACATCAAATAAAGGTTTACGGAACAGGACCAGTTCAATGGATTTGTCAAACCATAATTGTCCGACAACCTTAATTAATTCAATTGCTTTTTTTTCTTTTTCAATCCAGTTCTGAAACTCTGATTGGTACTTTTTTAGCATTTCTACAAATTTTGGTTAGAATGCCACAAAAGTAAAAAAGATTGGGTGAGTACCCAATCTTTTTTATGTATAAATATCACCTTATGAAAAGGTTATGTTCCGTAAGTGTTTATCCCAGGTAAGACTTCAAAATTTTACTTCTTGAAGTGTGGCGCAGGCGTTGTAATGCTTTGTCTTTAATTTGACGTACACGCTCTCTGGTCAGGTTAAACTTCTCGCCGATCTCTTCAAGTGATAGGGGATGGTTTGTGCTTAATCCAAAAAACAGCACAATGATTTCCCGTTCGCGTTCAGTCAGGGTAGACAGGGAACGTTTGATCTCCTCAGATAGGGATTCATTGATTAAGCTGCTGTCTGTATTGGGTTCATGATTTTCCAGTACATCAAGTAATGTATTTTCTTCACCCTGTACAAATGGTGCATCCATGGATACGTGACGTCCTGAATTGCTTAGGGTGTCTGAAATTTTATCCACAGTAGTTTCCAGGATATCTGCCAGTTCTTCCGGAGAAGGCTCGCGTTCATATTCCTGTTCCAGTTTAGAAAAGGCCTTACTGATTTTGCTCAGGGAACCTACCTGATTTAAAGGCAAACGCACAATACGGCTTTGCTCGGCAATAGCCTGTAAAATCGACTGGCGAATCCACCAAACCGCATAAGAAATAAATTTAAAACCTTTGGTTTCGTCAAAACGTTTAGCGGCTTTAATTAAACCCAGGTTACCTTCATTGATCAGGTCACCCAAGGTCAGGCCCTGGTTTTGGTATTGTTTTGCAACAGAAACAACGAAACGTAAATTGGTTTTGGTTAAGCGCTCAAGTGCAGCCTGATCTCCCTCCCGTATCTTTCTTGCTAGTATTACTTCTTCTTCGGCGGTTATTAAATCTACTTTACCAATTTCGTGCAGGTATTTGTCTAAGGATTGACTTTCACGATTGGTAATGGATTGCGTGATTTTGAGTTGTCTCATTTATGTGCTTTGGTACTCGTTATGTGTTTGAACGTGCAAAGGTAAGAATTTAAAGGTAATTATAAACATAAAATCCTGAAAACGTTACACTTTACATGCTTTATTTGTATCATATCCTTATAACAAAAATTATTCCAAAATAGTTTTGTCAGTCGGGGTGTTTTTTTGTATTTTTTGTGCTTTAAGGATTGAAATTCAGTCGGTTATTTAGCTTTAAATAGGGCATCAGGGCGGTGTTTTTATTTTTAAAATTTATTTTGTTGCGAAGGATCGGCTTAAGGATGACAGTAGGAAGACAAGAACTGTCAAATCTTATTTTAGGATGACAGAAAAGGGCTGCTTTCACTAAAAATGAAAAAGCGAGCATGGGATTTTATTCAACTCAGGTCCAAAATTTCCGCAGTTGGGGCATTTTTTTGCACAGAGTCAATACCATTGTCCCGGCTTGCGGCCGTTTCATACATTTCACTGCTGCCAATGACCTGTCCGTTTGTTGCTTTTAAATTGAAGTAATGTTTTCCGTTTACAGCCGTTTTCCGGTCAAACTTGGAGTCGTCCTGCGCATTTTTGCGGACCGATTCCAGGCCGTTGATGCAATTGCTTTTTGTGGTGTAACCCTCACTGGTCAGAATGACCTGACCATTACCCGCTTTAAGATTAAACTGGAATTCTCCGTTTTTTCGGGTTGTAATTTCAAATTTTCCCATAGTGCAGATGATTTATTTATATGTAGGCTTAAACCTAAATTACAAAAACAATAACAAAGCAGAAAGAGGAATTGTTTTTTATAAAATATCCTGCAAACGAAAAGTCTCCTTCAGGCGGATGCCTTTTTCTGTTTGCTGCAGGGTGCAGCATTCATTCACCGGATCGTGCTCCAGGTAAAGAATATAATTGTTTTCAGCAGCTTCCTCTAAAAAAGCCTTTTTTTCAGTAAGTGTTTGAAGAGGAAACATGTCATAAGCCATTACATAGGGTAGGGGGATATGTCCTGTAGAGGGCAAAAGATCTGCCATATAAACGATGGTCTTGTCTTTATACTTGATCTGGGGCAGCATCATGGCATCCGTATGGCCGTAGGCAAAGCGGACGTTGATGCCGGGATGGAATTCCACACCTTGTTTGTCCTGTATAAAGCGCAGTTGCCCGCTGTCTTGAATAGGCAGAATGTTTTCTTTCAGAAAAGAGGCTTTTTCCCTGTCGTTGGGCTGAACAGCCCAGTCCCAGTGTTTCTGGTTGCTCCAGTAAAATGCATTTTTAAATGCCGGACGAAGTTTCTCTCCTTCCCGGACAATCGATCCTCCGCAATGGTCAAAATGTAAATGGGTCAGAAATACATCTGTAATGTCTGCGCGGCTGAAGCCTTTTTTGGCAAGAGATTTATCTAAGGTATCTTCTCCGTGCAGGTAATAATGCCCCATGAACTTTGCATCCTGTTTATCCCCGATTCCATTATCCACCAGGATCAACCGGTTTCCATCTTCAATCAGCAGGCAGCGCATTGCCCAGCTGCACATATTGTTTTCGTCTGCTGCATTGCTTTTTTGCCAGATGGATTTAGGAACGACGCCAAACATGGCACCGCCGTCTAATTTAAACAATCCGGTATCAATGGTGTAAAGGTTCATGGGATCTGATTTTAGGGTTCAGGGTAAAAGTAAAAAAACCTGCTGAACTGATCAGCAGGTTTTTTGAAATTATATCAGGTAAATTTTAGCCTACAAATGGATCACTTCACCGTAAGCATCAGCTGTAGCCTCCATAATGGCTTCGCTCATGGTTGGGTGTGGGTGTATAGATTTCAGCATTTCATGACCGGTGGTTTCCAGTTTACGGGCCACAACAATTTCTGCAATCATTTCAGTTACATTGGCGCCAATCATGTGTGCACCTAATAATTCTCCATATTTGGCATCATAAATTACTTTTACAAAGCCATCTTTTGCACCCGCGGCACTTGCTTTACCAGAAGCCGAGAATGGGAATTTACCAATTTTCAGTTCATAGCCAGCGGCTTTAGCTGCTTTTTCGGTATAACCTACTGAAGCAATTTCAGGAGTAGTGTAGGTACAGCCAGGTATGTTGTTGTAATCAATAGGCTCAGGATGGTGGCCAGCAATTTTCTCTACACAGGTGATACCTTCAGCAGAAGCCACGTGGGCCAGGGCCTGACCGGAAACGATATCGCCAATCGCGTAATAACCTTTTACATTGGTGTTGTAAAATTCATCTACAAGCACTTTTCCCTTTTCTGTTTTAATTCCGGTTTCTTCCAGACCAAGGTTTTCAATATTGGCAACTACACCTGCAGCAGAAAGGACAATGTCGCATTCCAGGGTCTGCATACCTGCAGCAGTTTTAACCTGGACTTTACAGCCAGTACCACTGGTATCCACAGACTCCACGCTCGAAGAAGTCATGACCTCAATGCCTACCTTTTTAAAGCTGCGCAGCAATTGTTTGGAAACATCTTCGTCCTCTACAGGGACAATATTGTCCATGAACTCAACGATGGTTACTTTGGTACCCATTGTTGCGTAGAAATAGGCGAATTCAGAACCAATTGCTCCAGAACCGACAATAACCATAGATTTAGGCTGCTCAGGTAAAACCATAGCCTGCCTGTAGCCAATGATCTTTTTACCATCCTGTTTCAGGTTAGGCAATTCCCTGGAACGGCCACCGGTAGCAATGATGATGTGTTTTGCGCTGATCTCTTTCTGGGAACCGTCTGCTGATTTTACATCTACCTTATTTCCGGGTTTCACTTTCGCCGTACCCATGATCACCTCGATTTTGTTCTTTTTCATTAAGAACTGAACACCTTTGCTCATGCCTTCAGCAACGCCACGGCTGCGTTTTACGACGGCCGCAAAATCAGCCTCAGCTTCGGCGGTTTTAATTCCGTACTCGGAAGCATGGTTAATATATTCGAAAACCTGAGCACTCTTTAATAAGGCTTTAGTTGGTATACATCCCCAGTTCAGGCAAATACCACCTAAAGATTCGCGCTCTACAATTGCGGTTTTTAAACCCAATTGTGAAGCTCTGATTGCAGCGACATATCCACCAGGACCGCTGCCTATTACAATTACATCGTAGTTCATATCTTAATAAAAGGAAAATTATCTAAACTGCTCAAAATTAAAAAAAATGTTGGTTATATCAGGTTTCTAAGATTTTTGTGACCTCATTTGGTGGAATTAATTTTTTGGTCACTTAAACTTAACATAGAAAGATAGAATCATTTTAAATAACAAAACTCTGTGCCCCTGTATATTAAATAGTTTGAATTTTATGTTAAATGTTGAAAAATATTGGGATTATTAATAATAATTTAACATTGAATATTGAAATCTGTGAATATTTAATAATTATCTTTGCCGGATACTATTATTCGTTACCTACAAACAAAAATTATTCACTCATCTAAAAAGTATGAACAAATCTTTACTATTTAAAATCGTAGTAATTGTCATTGCATTCGTTGGGTCGTTTTCTGCGTCCATGGCGCAGATCACCACGTCTTCGGTGACAGGTATTGTAAAGGATGCGAAAGGTCCTTTACCTGGTGCCAGCATTAAGGCGCGGCACATGCCTACTGGTACAGTGTATGGCATTACAACCAATAACGATGGCCGCTTCACCCTGGGAAACATGGGTGTTGGAGGTCCTTATGTTATTGAAGTGAGTTTTGTTGGTTATCAGCCAAAAAAAATCGAAGGTGTTTACCTGAAATTAGGTGAGCCTTTTGTCGTGAACGCCACACTTTCGGACAATTCGTCTAACTTAAACGAAGTAACCATTGTGGGAACATCGGCAAATGCCATCTTAAATTCAAACAAAAATGGTTCATCGACCATCGTGAGCAGACAGCAAATCCAGAGTTTGCCAACGATTTCGCGTAGTATCAATGACATCACCAGGTTAAACCCTCAGTCTAACGGTACTTCAATTGCCGGTGGTAACTACCGCTCGAACAACTTTACTGTAGATGGTTCCAACTTCAACAACATGTTTGGTATCGGATCAAACGTACCTGCAAATGGTGCACCGATTTCCATCGACGCTTTGGAACAAATTTCAGTAAACGTAACCCCTTACGACGTACGTCAGTCTGGTTTTACAGGTGGCGCGGTCAATGCGGTAACCCGTTCAGGTTCGAATGATTTTTCTGCTACTGCATTTTATCTGATGCGTAACCAGGACCAGCAGGGAACAAAAATTGGTGATTATACCATTACCAATGTACAGCCTTTTACCCAAAAACAATACGGTGCAAGTTTGGGTGGCCCGATCATTAAAAACAAATTGTTCTTTTTTGCAAACGTAGAGTTTAACAAACAAAATCAGCCAGGTCAACCAAGAATTGCTTCTTCAGCAGCAAATCCTTTTGGTTCAAGTGATAATGTGGCCCGCCCAACGGCTAGCTTTTTAGACGGGGTCAGATCTTACCTGATGTCTAAATACGGATATGATCCAGGACAGTATCAGGGATATCAGCAATTGTCAAATAACGACAAATTGTTGTTCCGTTTAGACTGGAACATTTCTAAAAACCACCGTTTTAACATCCGTTACAACCAGGTGGAAAGTAAAACACCAAGTAACGTAAGTACTTCAAGAAGTCCATTTACCAATTATACTACCGGTATTGGAAGAACGGATAAAAATGCCTTATGGTTTAACAATTCAAATTACTATCAGGCCGCCAATTTATATTCTTGGGCAGCAGAGTTGAATTCCCAGTTTGGCAATAAATTTACCAACGTATTAAGGGGAAGTTATTCTCATCAGAATGACCCTAGGTCATCAGACAGTGCAGTATTCCCTTTTGTAGACATTCTGGATAATGGTCAGCCTTTAACCAGCTTTGGTTATGAGCCTTTCACTTTCGGTAACCTAAGAGATGTAAAAAATTACTCTATTACCGATAACTTTAACATGGCGCTTGGTAAACACAACGTAACTTTGGGTGCACAATTAGATTTTAATACTACCCAAAATGGTTTTCAACGTTTTGGAACAAGTTATTATACCTTCAATTCCTGGAATGATTTTATAACCGGAGCCAATCCACGTGATTTTGGTATTACTTACTCTTTATCCCCAGGATATGAGCAAGCTTTCCCAACTTTCAAATTCAATACTTACTCCGCCTATATTCAGGATGAATTTACAGCAACAGACCGTTTGAAATTCACAGTGGGTGTGAGGGCAGAACAATTTACTTATCCAAGTGTGCCGCAAATCCAGCAGCATCCTTTATTGAATCCATTGACTTTTGCTAATGGTGAAAAATTAAATACAGGTATCCTGCCATCGAATAGAATTTTATGGTCTCCTCGTTTTGGTTTCAACTGGGACATTAAGGGCGATCGTTCCCTACAGTTAAGGGGAGGTTCTGGTATCTTCAGGGGAACAGTTCCTTTTGTATGGGTAGTTGCTCAGTCCGGAGATGCGGGCCTGATCCAGTTTACTCAAACTTCTTCAGGTGCGAATGTACCGGGACCATTTAATCCCGATCCAAGAGCATATTTGCCTAAAACGCCTCCTGCTGCGGGAACTGCACTTCCAAATCCAATCAGTACAGTATCACCTAATTTCAAAGCGCCTCAAACCTGGAAAAGTAACCTGGCCCTGGACTTTAAATTACCTGGTGATATCGTAGCCACTGTGGAAGGTATTTACAGCAAAGACATCAATGCTGCAATTGCCAGAAACGCGAACTTAGTTAATCCTACAGCTTTAAACTCTCCTGGATACCCTGACCACAGACCGTTCTATCCTGCGGCCAACAAAGATAAATTTATAAATCCATTGACAAGTGCTGGTTTGCCGGTGGCAAATGGAGCTGCAAATGGAACAGGAGCTTTTAATACTACTGTTTTAGATAACGCAAAAGGTGGTTACTACTGGTCTGCAACTGCACAATTGACCAAACAATTCAGAGGCGGTCTTTCTGCAATGGTAGCCTATACCCATAGTGATGCCCGTAATTTTGGTGATGGCGCAGGTGATCAGCTGATCAACTTATGGTCTATTCCTCAAACTTCCGGAAATCCGAACAACCCAAGTTTAAGTTACACCAGTAACGTTGTACCTGACCGTGTTGTGGCTTCATTGTCATACCGTAAAGAGTACCTGAAAAACCTGGCAACTACAGTGAGCTTGTTCTATACAGGATCTATCCAGGACCGTTCTTCTTATGTGTATTCAGCAGATTTCAACAGGGACGGACAGGCAAACGACCTGATCTATATTCCTAAGAGCCCTTCTGAAATTACATTCGATACCAAAACCATTACGGTAAACGGTGTCTCAAAAACCTTTACTCCTCAACAGCAAAGCGATGCTTTCTTCGCTTATGTGGCACAGGATAAATACCTGAGCAAACACCAGGGAGAATATGCAGAGCGTAATGGAATCAAATTCCCATGGTTACACCGTGTGGATTTGAAAATTGTTCAGGAAGTATTCAGAAATGTTGGTGGCAAGAAAAACTCTTTCCAGTTTACAGCTGATATCCTGAACTTCACCAACCTGATCAATAAAAACTGGGGAACCTTAAAAAGGTTAAATGCAGCTAGTATCCTGCAACCTAGTAACGTGAGCGACATCAGTGCTACTGTTGCGCCTAAATTCAGATTGGCTGATTTCAACGGAGATTTGGTTAGAAGCACTTTCAGTGATAACCAAACTATATCATCTACTTATTACATGCAGTTCGGAGTTCGTTACAACTTCAACTAATCAAAAAATAGTATGATTTTTAAAAGGCGGCCCGAAAGGCCGCCTTTTTTATTTTCCGGGAATAAGCCAGACCGGCGAAGTCCAGGCCTGCTGTCCGTCTGTTTGGGTGACCCTTAAGTAATAGGAGGTTTCCTCCCGGAGGGCTGTTTTGTCAACCAGGTCTATGCTGACCCGGCTCAGGTCGGCCGAACTAATTCTTTTTCCGCCTTGCGGTTTAGAAGGGTCATACAGCATAAATATCCCTTTTGAGGTTCCGGGAACCTGTTCCAAACGGAGCAGGGCAAAATGATCTTCCGTATTTTTGACCACTTCAATTCTGTCAATAGGCGCTGTACCCTGTACGGCAAAGTGAATTCTCACCGAATCAGTCCCGGATACCTTAAATTCTGAACCCATAATTTGTCCGTTGACTGAAAAATCGACCCCAATTTTAACCCCTGATGTGGCATAGGTATGCCTGTTTTTGATGGCCTGAAACAATTCCTGCCGGCTCAGGGAAGGAGAGAGGACTGCTGTTAGGCCACCTTCTCCCGGGGTTAAAAAATGAGTGTCACTTGCCCCCATAATGCCACTGCGGCGGCCTTGTTTTAAAGCATCCTGGTATTGGTGCCCGGGGACCTGTCTTCTGCCTTCAAAAGGGTTTTTGTAATATTCAAAACGGCCATGAAAAGAAACCACCTCAAAATTAGGTTCAAGCTGGGATTGGTAAAATGCAGCAGGGTTCCATCTGCCCCAAACGGCCTGACCGGTATGGTGCGCGGAAACAATACCTCCATAGGCTTTAATAAAAGCATATAACTTTTCTGTAGAATTCCCGTTTTGCTCTGCCGAACTGATGTTTAAGCCTTTTGTGTCGGGATAGATCACAATCCGGTGGCCATAGGCCGGCGGGGCGGTCCATTCAAAACCTAAAAAATCAATGTAATGGTCTTTTACAGAGAGGTTTTTAGAAAGCAAGGCCAGTTCCTGGTACTCGCTGTTTTGTAACCTGCCCATCTCTGAATGGTCAGAGACCACCCCAAAATCCAGTCCGGTTTTTTCTTTGGCCAGATAAATCAACTGATCCGGCCAGCCATATTTTCCATCACTTAAAACGGTATGCGAATGTGGGTCTCCAAAAAAGACCTGCAATTTCGGATCGGCAGATATAGAAAGGGCGGGGGCTTTGATGAGTGGCTGCTCCAGATCAATGGCCTTGTCGGTACTTTCTATGTCCATTAATTGCAAAGGATGCGGATGATTTTTCCATATGGGCTCTGGAAGCCGGGCATACAACACCACATTGTGATTGGCATTGGTGTTGTAAGCATCTACAAAACCACCCATCAGTTCTTTTTCCTTTCCTTTTTCAGGTAAAGTCTGGCCTTCCCAGGCCATATAGGTGCCTTTTCCTTTGAGTGCTGCAAAGGATGGCCATTCGTCCCTTCCGGGTGAAAAAGTCGTCAGCTCCAGCAGTTCACTCCAGGAATTTCCATTATATACCCTTGCCCAGAGGTCAAAATTATGGGCGCCGTAGCGGTCTGTTCTCCAGGTTATCCAAAGTTTTTGCTGCCCGTCTATATAAAGTATCGGGAAAGTCTGGGTCTGTTTCCAGTGCCAGTAATCCTCTTCTTCGTCATTAGGGGTCTTATCAATATTGCGGTAGCTGATTTCGCCAAATTGAAGTTCTTCTGAAATTTTACCGGTTACAAACCATTGTCCGCTTTTAAAGGCTTTTAAAAAAATTGCACCGGAATGCTGATCGGAACGGCTTTTTTCTTTTTGTAAAGAACGCAAGCTGTTCCAGGCCAGCCATAAAGTTCCGTCGGCAGCACAGGCAATAGAAGGAGAGTCGTCAATGCTTAAACTTTTTGTTGCCTGGATCAGGGTATCTATCCGGGCAGGCTGCCGGCCTTTTTTACTCAACCTGGCCAACCAGATGTCATAATTGCCCGATGCAGGGCTGTCCCAGGCCACCCATACTTGTCCACTGGGACTCGCAGCCAGACTGGCCCTTCTGTTCATCCCTCCCTGGCCCAGGTTTTCAGGACGGCTCCATTGGTTTTGTTGAAAAACCCTAAAACGAAGATCAATTTGGCCGGGCTTTACCCTTTCATAGCTGAGCCATATATTTCCGCTGCTGTCTTCAATAACAGCAGGGTGCAGGTTATTTTCGTTGTCCGGGCTCAGTTTTAACTCTGGACCCCATTTGGATTTTGTATTTGTTTTGGCATAAACTGCCCATTTTCCGTTCCGTTTGCCTTGCCAGAAGACCCAAAGCTGACCTGTTTTAGAAATCAACAACCGGGAGTTGCTTTCTGTCCCTTGTCCTTCATCTATTTGAAGTTCGGGCCCCCATTGTAAACCGGTTTTATGGCGGACTACAATACTTTCTTTGTCGGCTTTCATAGAAGTATAAGAAAGCCAGGAGTTGTTTTGCTGGTCAACAGCTAGTGAAGGGTATTTGTCATAGCTTCCGGCCTCAGTTAAGGAATGAAGTTCTTTAAGGGGCAGATCGGTGACATTGGACTGGGCATTTGAAGGTGCTGTTTTCAGACAAATGAAAAGGAGGGGTAAAATGTAAATGAATTTCATCGGCTTGCAATTTGTTTTTTCAATGAAGTACCTGTTTTGTTTATAGTGATTAATTTTTAACCGGAATGAGCCTGTTCATTTCAGGGGCCTGGATGATTTTTGTTTTTTTAATATGGTCCATAATGACGGTCGAAAAAGGTGTTTTGTCATTTACTTTTTTCAAATCGTGGAAGGTCTGGTACAGGTCGCCTCCATCTGCAATGAAACTATTGGTCCCTACCCGGTAAATTTTAGAGTCCTGAACCGGGGCCGAACCGATCTGGAGCCGGACCAATCGTTTTCCGACAGGCTTTTTAAGGTCATACCATGCTTTGAGACCGGATACCTGCATCATTCCCCTTTCCAGGGAAAAACTTTGTTCCAGAACTTCTTTAATTTGTTTGCCGGTCATTTCCAGAACAGAAAGGGTATTGAAAAATGGAACAGCATCCAGTACATTTCCATTGGTAATGGTACCTTGGGGAAGGTCTGCGCGAAGCCCCCCTGCATTTTCAAAGGCAACATCTGTATTTGTGGTTTCCCGGATCACATCGGCAATAAAACAACCCAGGGAAGATTCCCGCATGTAATCCCTCACCAGACGGTTTTTTAAAGAACCCAATGGTATCCCGATCTGAGGAGCGAATTTTTCTTTGTAGGCATTAATTTTAGCCTGTACCAAAGAATCCGCAGGGTAGCGGTCACTCCAGACCTTGAGCAGTTCTCCTGTATAGGAAGTTATTTTTTTATCTTTAAACTGTACTTTTAAATAGCCAAGCCTGGTCCCGTAACCATAGGTCTGAACAATTAATGCACCGTTTACAGGTTCTCTATAAGGCCTTTCCATTCCTTTATGCGCATGGCCCCCAATGTAAATGTCAATTCCGGGCACAACGCTGCAAAAATCAATATCCTCCCTTACATCACGTTGCACCTCAGGCCTGGCTTCTGCATCAGTTTGCTGGGGACCGGTTTTCCCCTGATGGGCCAGTACAACAATCAGGTCTACCTGTGGTTTTAGTTCTGCGACTATTTTTTGAGTAATGGGAACCGGGTCCCGGAATTCCAGGTCAGCGGAACCTTCCTGCCAGAGCACACTAAAGGCATCCAGGCCTATGATACCAATAACCCCCAACCTGATGCCATTTTTCTCGAGGATGGTATAAGGCCGGGCGTAAGGAATTTCTGTGCCCTTGTAAAAAATATTAGCACCCAGTACAGGAAATGGTACCCTGTTGATCTGTTTCAGGAAATTTTTACTGCCATAATCAAATTCATGATTGCCAATGCCCATCGCATCATAGTGCATGCTCATCATCATTTCCATTAACAGTTCTCCCTGGCTTACATTGGAGAGCATTCCGGTAAACATGTCTCCGGCATCGAAAAGAAAGGTGTTTTTTTCTTTAGCCCTGAGCTGGCCGATCATGGTGCTCAGTTGCCCGGCGCCCCCCAGTTTTGGGCTGTCTTTTAACCAGTAAGCCGGAACAGGATCGAAGGCACTGTGAAAATCATTGGTATACAGAATGGTGATTTCTTTAGGAGGGGTTTGGTTATAAGCTTTGGCCATAAAGCACAACCAGCAGGTAAAAAAACAGATTATTTTCAGGTTCATAACAGTAAAGGGATTGATGTAGTTTAAGTTACTGCTTTTTCAGGATGAACCAT
Source organism: Pedobacter nutrimenti (assembly GCF_003208655.1). Taxonomy (GTDB): domain Bacteria; phylum Bacteroidota; class Bacteroidia; order Sphingobacteriales; family Sphingobacteriaceae; genus Pedobacter; species Pedobacter nutrimenti. The sequence goes on from NZ_QKLU01000005.1 coordinate 67,595, forward strand.
TTGTTTTTTAAGCAAAAACTACAGAAAGACCTCGAACTTTCCAGTGGTTACAGGGACTTAGTCCGGAGATTAAAGGGAGATTACAAAGACTTCACCCAGACACCTTTTCGGTAAACTCCGGGTATAATCCGGGTAAAATATTTATCTTATTTGTGTAATATATAAGTAATTGGTAAATTGTATTTAGTTAAACCTAAAAATTGATGTTATGGCGATTATGAAAAATGGAATTATGGGCGGCTTTAGCGGGAAAGTCGGTACCGTTGTAGGGTATAAATTAAAAGGGAAGGACGTGATGCGTGGCAAGCCCAAAAAAAGAAGAGGTAAACCAAGTCCAAAGGAGCAGGATAACCGGGAAAAATTTGGTTATGTACAACTCTGGTTAAAACCTTTAACAGATTTTTTGCGGGTTGGTTTTAACAATTACCATCCGAACTATCAGGGCTTTGTTGCCGCAAAATCTTATCAGTTGACCCATGTGGTGAAAAAGGTGGAGGAGAAATATTTTATAGATCCGGCGCAGGCCCTGGTTAGTTTTGGATCACTTTCTCCGGCAACAGAAGCTTCTGTCCTGGCCGGAAAACCTGCTTCGCTGACTTTTAACTGGAAGGGTGGGAAATATCATTACGATGAACGGACCATGATTTTGGTTTATGACATCGCAAATGAAAGGGCCTATTACGATACAGCAGCCGTAAAGCGTTCCGCAGGCACCTATGCGCTTGAACTGACTAAAAGCTATAGTGGAAAAGAGGTCCATGTTTACCTTGCTTTTGTTAGTGATGACCGGAAAAACCAAAGCAACAGCCAGTACCTTGGGGCGGTAACTGTTCTTTGACTGTAAAAAAAAAAGCACCCTTAAAAAGGGTGCTTTTTAAAAGATATAGTATCCTTAGTGATAAATGAACTTTCCTTTATCGCTGCTGATGGTTACCTGTTTTTTATCAGAACTTTCTACCCTTCCGATGATACGGGCATCAATGTTGAAACTTTTGGAAATGGACATCAGGTCTTCCGCAATTTCTTCAGGAACGTAGAGTTCCATTCTGTGGCCCATATTGAATACTTTGTACATTTCCTTCCAGTCTGTGCCGGATTGTTCCTGGATCAGCTGGAACAATGGAGGAATAGGAAACAGGTTATCTTTAATTACATGGATATCATTGTTTATAAAGTGAAGCACTTTAGTTTGGGCACCTCCGCTGCAATGTACTATTCCGTGAATTTGTTTGCGGTGTGCTTTCAGAATTTTCTGGATCACCGGCGCATAGGTACGTGTTGGAGATAAAACCAGTTTTCCTGCAGTGATTTCAGTATTTTCGTCAATTTTAACCAGATCAGTTAATCTTCTTCCGCCTGAAAACACCAGGTCAAATGGAACATCCGGGTCAAAACTTTCCGGGTATTTGCTGGCCACAGATTTATTGAATACATCATGTCTGGCAGAGGTCAGTCCATTGGAGCCCATGCCGCCATTGTATTCCTGTTCGTAAGTCGACTGTCCGTAAGAAGCCAGTCCAACGATCACATCACCCGGACGGATATGGTGGTTGCTGATTACGTCTTCTCTTTTTAACCGGCAGGTTACCGTAGAATCTACAATAATTGTCCTCACCAGGTCACCTACATCGGCCGTTTCCCCGCCTGTAGAATAAATGGAAATGCCCTGTTCGCGCAGGTCAGCGAGAATTTCTTCGGTACCATTGATGATGGCGGCGATCACTTCGGCAGGGATGAGGTTTTTGTTTCTGCCTATGGTCGAAGAAAGCAATATGTTTTCTGTGGCCCCTACGCAGATCAGGTCGTCAATGTTCATGATGATGGCATCCTGTGCAATTCCTTTCCAAACAGAAAGGTCGCCGGTTTCCTTCCAGTACACATAGGCCAGGGAAGATTTTGTACCTGCACCATCGGCATGCATAATATTACAATAAGACTCGTCATTGCCTAAAATATCCGGAATAATTTTGCAAAAGGCCTGAGGAAAAATGCCTTTGTCAATGTTCTTGATGGCCTGGTGCACATCTTCTTTGGAGGCAGAAACGCCACGCTGGTTGTACCTGTTGTCACTCATGTTGTTACAAAGATAGGGAAACTCAGCAATCTTGATAGGATTTGCCCTAAAAAAATAACCTCTGCTTTTTAGGGCAGAGGTTATAAAAATCAAAACAAATCTACTAAAAACCGTAACGGTCTTTTATTTTGAGAACAACAGTTCCCTGAATTTAGGCAAAGGCCATACGCTGTCATCCACAATTTGCTCCAGTTTATCGGTATGATAACGGATGGTATCGAAATAGCTTTTCACTTTTTCATCATAAGCAATGGCTTTTTCACGGGAATCTTCAATCGCATTGGTTCTTTTGCGTTCTTCCAGCATGGTGTCAATATTGGTTTTCAGCAAGCCCAAATGCTCGGATACTTTACCAATAATGGCCAGAGGGGTTTCTAAAGTTTCTTTCGGCAAACCAAGGTCCTTCAAGCCTTTTGCATTTTCCAATAAAGTGTTCTGGTATTCGATAGCCGCAGGAATGATCATGCTGTTGGTCACCTCGCCCATTACCCTGGCTTCAATTTGTAGTTTTTTATAATAGCTTTCCAGCAGGATTTCATGGCGGGCATGCAATTCACGTGCACTGAAAATATTGGTTTTAACAAAAAGCTCTGTAGATTTTTCACTTACATAAGCATCTAAAGCCACAGGCGTGGTTTTGATATTGGCCAGACCGCGTTTTGCAGCTTCATCTGCCCATTCCTGGCTGTAACCATTGCCTTCAAAACGGATGTCTTTAGATTCTTTGATGTATTTTTTGATCACTGTTAACAGGGCGATGTCTTTTTTCTCTCCTTTTTTGATCAGTTTATCAACTTCAGCTTTAAATTTAACCAGCTGGTCTGCAACAATTGCATTTAAAACCGTCATTGGGGCAGAAGAATTGGCTGAAGAACCTACTGCACGCAATTCGAATTTATTTCCTGTAAAGGCAAAAGGAGATGTACGGTTGCGATCTGTATTGTCCAATAAAATCTGAGGGATTTTTGGAATACCGAGCCATAAAGCATTGTCTTCTTTAATCTTTTTGCTGATGCGGGAATGTTCGATCTCATCGAGTACCTCATTGAGCTGTTGACCAAGGAAAATGGAAATAATGGCCGGCGGCGCTTCATTTGCGCCCAGACGGTGGTCATTGCTTACAGAAGCAATACTAGCCCTTAAAAGGTCTGCATGCTCATGAACGGCTTTAATGGTGTTCACAAAAAAGGCAAGGAACATCAGGTTGTTTTTTGGTGTTTTACCTGGGGCAAGCAGGTTTTTACCTGTATCGGTAATTAATGACCAGTTGTTGTGTTTACCCGATCCGTTAATCCCTGCATAAGGTTTTTCGTGCAACAAGACTTTAAAGTGGTGTCTGCGCGCAACTTTTTCCATCAGGTCCATCAGCAATTGATTGTGGTCAATGGCCAGGTTAATTTCTTCATAAATCGGTGCGCACTCAAATTGCATTGGTGCCACTTCATTGTGTCTGGTTTTCAGAGGAATGCCCAGTTTTAAAGCTTCGTTTTCGAAATCAACCATAAAAGTGAACACACGCTCTGGAATAGAACCAAAGTAGTGGTCTTCAAGCTGCTGTCCTTTTGCAGACATATGTCCGAACAGGGTGCGTCCGGTAAGTACCAGGTCCGGGCGTGCATTATATAAGGCAAGATCTACCAGAAAATATTCCTGCTCAATACCTAAAGAGGCATTTACTTTGGTAATGCCTTTATCGAAATACTGACAAACATCTACTGCTGCTTTGTCCAGTGCATTTAAGGCTTTTAACAATGGAGCTTTATAATCCAGGGCCTCACCGGTATAGGAAACAAATACAGTTGGAATGCAAAGAGTTTTGCCAGCTTTGCTTTCCATTAAAAAAGCAGGGGAAGAAGGGTCCCAGGCAGTATAACCGCGTGCTTCAAAAGTATTGCGGATACCACCGTTAGGGAAACTGGAAGCATCAGGTTCCTGTTGAACCAGGGCACTTCCTGCAAATTTTTCAATTGCACCGTCGCCGCTTGGCTCAAAAAACGAATCGTGTTTTTCAGCTGTTGTACCGGTCAGGGGCTGGAACCAATGGGTATAATGGGTTGCGCCTTTTGACATGGCCCATATTTTCATCGCAGTTGCAATATGATTGGCTTCTTCCTGGTTAATTAACACCCCCTGATCAATAGCTGAAATTAATTTCTCATATACTTCTTTGGATAAGAAATCTTTCATTTTTTTCTTATCAAATACATTCGAGCCATAAAACTCCGAAATTTTGATTGATGGCGCCTTAACTTCGGGTGAAATTCTGGATTCTGCCTCTTTTAATGCAATTGTTCTTAGACTTTTCATTGATTTTGTTAAAATTTGAATCAAAAATAAAATATAATCTTAATAAATCGCAAAATATTAGTAAAAAATGTCTTGTTAATAACTTTTTTGGAGGCTGTTTTGTTTGTTTTTGATGGGTGTTTGCGTTTTTTGGTTTCGAAATATGCTTTTTTTAGTGTGTTTTTGCTGTTTTTTGGCTTTTGAAATAATTTGAATCTGTTTGTGGAATCTTCAGGGTGTTGACATCCTGTTTAAAATAAGCTTTAAAACTATGCTCAATTCATTCAACCTGTACAAGAAAGAGTGGCTCAATCTTGTATTCAAAAACAGAAATCAAAATTATGGCGCTTATCTGCTCAGGCAGCAGTCTTCGGTGATCACCATGCGGGCATTGTTTTTTGCCTCCGGGGTTTTTATCCTGTCTTTTGCAGGGCCAGTGATTTACCGGCATTTAAAACCGGCCGAAGAAATTAAGCCCCTTGTTAGCGATAGGGTGGTAGATGTCGTATTGCCATCCGAACCTGTGAAGCCCAAAGAGGAAAAAAAGGAGCCCCTTAAGGCCGAACCCTTACAGGAAAAGGTAAAAACCGTAAAATTACCTTCCCGTATTGTGGTGGTGGATAAGCCTCTTGTTGAAGAAAGCGTACCCGATATAAAGGAACTTGAACATGCGGTGATCGGACAAAGCAATCAGCAGGGGCCAGCGACGCAGGCCCAGGGAGGTACAGAAGCGAAGACCAGTGGCAATGGATCCGGAGGGACCGCTGAAAAAGAAGATAACGGCATATATGAAAATGGCACTTCAACTTTGGAAGTTTACCCCGAGTTTGAAGGGGGCATGAAGGCCTGGGCAAAATTTATCCAGCGTAACCTGCGTTACCCCGCCATGGCGCAGGAAGAAGGTATTCAGGGCCGGGTCTTTGTAAGTTTTGTGGTAGAAAAGGATGGTTCAGTGTCTAATGTGACCCTAATCAGGGGAATAGGTGCAGGCTGTGATGAAGAAGCCTTAAGGGTGATCCGGAAATCACCAAAATGGATAGCCGGCGTTCAAAACGGACAGGCGGTTAGAGTAAGGTACAATATGCCACTTTCATTTACCATCAGCCAGTAAAGCCTCGGAATATTTTTAAAAAACCCTTCAGGTTTACTAATTGTTAAATCTGAAGGGCTTTTTATCTTTTGATGTAACAAAATTACTTTTCGGGAGTTTAATAGCTGGGAGAATAATTGTAATTTTACCCCTTAAATTAAAGAGCAATACCATATATAATGAAGTGCCGGTTTTTTTTATTGGTCTCTGATCCTGAAAACATTGCCTTGAGCAATGTTTTGGAGCTGGTCATTTCTTTTGAGGGAAAAACAAGGGTATGGTAAAAAAATATTTGTATGCTGTTGGCCTGCTGGTTGCTGGCCTGTTTTTGCCGGAATTTAAGCTGTGTGCACAAGAAAAAACAAATCTTCCCGATACCGTTGCCCAAAAAGATGTGAACGATCTGTTCAGGGAGGTCTTTAAAAAAAATAAAAAACCCGATACCACGAAGAAAAAAAACGGAAGTGTGGTTATTTTGCCATCATTCAATTATACCGTGAGTAATGGTTTTGCCTTTGGAGCAGATTTTTCTGTTTCGAAATACCTTGGGGATCCTAAAAAAACAACGCTTTCCCTGTTTGATCTTTTTGCTGAAAAAGCAACTAAAACGCTGGCTTTGGTCCAGCTTCGCCATAATATATATACCTCAGGTGATAAATGGATTTTACAGGGCAACTGGGAACTGGGCAAAACAGAAGTCGTAGACCATGGTATCGGTACCGGGCGGGATGATCCGGGAGAATTCCCTATTAAGTATACCTATATCAAGTTTAGTGAAAAGGTTTCAAAAAAGGTAGTTGATCATTTTTTTGCAGGCGCTGGACTGGCTTATAACTATTACACCAATATTGATGATGAACGCCTGAATGGGGAACACTCCAGGACTTTTAATCATTTTTACAGTTTAAAAAATGGCTATCCGGCCTATGGTTACCTGGCGGGGGGCTTATTGTTTGATCTACAGTATAATACAAAAGACCATCCTTTTCGTCCCTACAAAGGTTTATTTGTTAATGTGACTTTTCGTTTAAATCAAACCTGGCTGGGTAGTGAAAAAGATGCAACGCAGATTAAAACCGAACTCCGGAAATACTGGAGCCTTTCCCATAAAAACCCGGAACATGTATTGGCTTTCTGGCTTTGGGGTTCTTACCTGTTAAAAGGCTCTGTACCTTATCTGGAGTTGCCTGCAACCGGTAGTGACCCGGAGCAGCGCATGGGCAGAGGTTATACCATTAGCCGTTTTAAAGGTCCTTCTTATTTTTATAATGAACTGGAGTACCGCTTTCCCATCACCAGGAATAAGCTGATCAGTGGGGTGGCATTTTTTAATATGCAAACTGCCAATAACCAGCGTACGACCAAATTGTTTCAGTACTGGGAGCCAGGTGGTGGCGGTGGTTTAAGAATTTTATTTGATAAACATACCCGCACCAATCTTTGTCTGGATTATGGTTTTGGGAATTATGGTTCCAATGGCATATCGGTTGGCATCAATGAAACCTTTTAAAATTCAAACTGTATTCTGGCCCTTAATCCATATTTGGAGGCACCAGGATTGTCCAGGTAGTTGAAGCGCCTGACCAGGTCCAACCGGCCTACTTTAAAGATGTTTCCTATTCCGACACTGCCTTCCATATAAGGGGTTTTGCCTAAAAAATAGGTGGTTGGGATGCCTTCCGGATTGACGGGGAACTGGATCAGGCCAGAATGCAGGTCGGGATTGTTTTCTGTTCTTAGCCCACCGGTAAGCCCTTTAAAAGTAATGTATTCCCGTAGTTTAAGTTTTTTGATTAAAGGGATCCGGTTTAAAAAGAGCCCGTTAAAATTATGGTCTATATAAATGCTGGCATAATGATCACTTACAAACTCCAGAAAATTCATCATGTTGTAGGCATAGGTCTGGTAAGCATAAGACTGGTTGGCCCTGTGAATGGTCAGCAAAGGAAAAGGCAGCTGGCCAAAAATATAACCGCCTTCCAGATGTACGTCCGACCGGCCAAACTGCGATAGGTAAAAACGCTTGTCTATACTACCCAATAGGCTGTGGTAATTGTTTTCGCCTCTTAGAAAGCCCTTTACCCCTACAGAATAATTGAGGTCAAAGACCGGGTATTTTTCAATGATCCTTTCGCGAAAAACCTTGCCCTGATAGAATTTTTCATTGGGTGCATAGCGAAGTTCGAGGTTGAACTCCGAATTGGTAATCTGGCTGGTGTATTGGGGCAAGCCACCGGAAAAACTTTTATAAACCAATGCGTCTGCAGGTCTTTGCGTCCATTTTTTAAAGGAAATGTTGAAAGAAAAGTGATTGGCGTATTCCTGCATGTATTCGGCCCGGTAAAAATCATTGTACAGAAACTGGTTGTTTACCCCATGCTTAAAGGAGGCAATGAAATTGTCTTCGGTAATTACGTTTTTGGTTTCGTCACCGGGAATTTCTGTGTCGCGCTGGAAACTGGCGCGAATAAAACTTTGTGGAAAAGTATAAATGCTTTTGTTGTTGAAGGCATAGGCTGCACTAAAAAAATATTTCCATTTTTCGTCCTTAATGCCATAAGCTACATAGGTGTCAAAAAAATATCGGGTACTGAAATCAGTGGTGGTCCGGCCACCGATGCGTGGTTTAAAGCCCTCCAGGTTGTTGAAGGTGTAAAAAGTATAAAAGGGGCCGATCTCCACAGGACCAAATTTCTTATAACCTACAAAGAAAAAGGCAGCAATATCCATCATTCTTCTAAAAGATTTCATTTTGCTTAAACTGTCCATATTGCTGTAAATGCGAAGCTTATTGGCAGGTATGGTGTCCAGTCTGTTGCTGTTCCAATAAGCCTCCGAACGTTTTGAGGCCTCGGGCGAAACTTCTATTTCCATTCCTTTATAAAGGGAGTCCGGGCGCTGTACATTGGTTTTGTAGTTTTTAATGGTGACCATTCTTTCTCCCTTAAAACCACGACTTCCGTCTTTTCCTAAGCCAAAATCCATCAGTAGGTGGCTTTTATTCAGGTAATAGCGGCCGGCAGAATCTTTTTCGAAATTGAGTTTTACCTGCAGGGCCTTTACAAAATTGATGTTGATGTTTTTTCCGGTTTTCAAAAATGCATCCTGAACCGCATACCTTCCATCCATGGTGATGTATATCTGGCCTTCAAAGAGTAGGGCATTCTGGTTTCTGGGTACAAAAGAAAGCTCGATCAGCGGCGGATCGTGGGTTTTCAGGGTATCGGTAATAAAAAATTTATAAAAAGTAGGGGCACCCTCTGCAATTGGACTCAGGAACTGGCTGTTGGTGAAAATAATGTTGTTGTCGTAAATATTTACGTCTGCATACATCCTTTCAAAATAATTGCCTATGGCATTATTGTCTACCAAGCCTTCATCGAAATTGACGTGTTTGTCGGCCAGCATAATGATTTTCTTTTTTTCGGGATTTTTGCGGTAATAAAAATCAGATAACCTTTCCCTGAGGTAAATCGGCATCAGGTTTTTTCCACCGATTTCAGTGGAATCCTGCTTGTCAAAAAGAAACTGGTATTTGCGGAAGATTTTTTTGTTTTTGAACTTGTCTGAAAGGTTGCTGAGCGAAAACTGCATCCAGTCGTACTGCTGGTATTCCACATTCTGATTGCTTTCAATGCGGTTTAATGGTTTGTGTTCTATCACCTGGCGGATCAGCTCAACGGCGGGGTTTCCTTTATTGCGGTAAGGGGCCGCTTTTTTAGAACTGATTTTTACTTCACTCAGGCTTTGGGATTCTTCCTGCAGGCTAATGTTGACCACCTGGCTTTTGGAAGGGGTAATGGCAATATATTTTGTTTTATAGCCAATAAATTCTACAGACAGTTGCGTATATGGGGCGCTGCTGCTCAGGCTGAAATTCCCGTTTTCATCCGTTTTTGTGGCTGTTCTTGAATTTCGGAAGATAACAGTAACATTGGGCAGCGGGCCCTTGTCCCGGCTATCGGTTACCTTTCCTGAAACCTGCGTTTGCTGGGCAGAGAGTTTCAGGCCATAAAAGCATAGTAATGCTGTCAATCCATAAAAAGACTTTCTTGAAATCGTTATCATATTTAGGGGAACTCGGGGTAAAGTCTTTTTATTTTACATCAATATTACAAATTCTATGCCCATTTAAGCTGTTAATTTTTGTTAAAAAGATAAAATTTTAGAACGGTTGAAATTTTGTGTGGTCTTGCAATGGTAGTTACCGATGGAAATCGTTTTGAAAGAAGATGTTTTTTACCTTTGACAAATGATGTTTAAAAAAATACACCATGTGGCTATTATCTGCTCTGATTATCCCAGGAGCAAGGATTTTTACGTCAATACACTAGGCTTTGAGGTGCTTGGTGAGGTTTACCGACAAGAACGGAAGTCTTATAAATTGGATCTTGCTGTAAATGGCGCGTATCAGATCGAGCTGTTTTCGTTTGAAGCACCTCCTGCCCGCCCTTCCAGACCGGAAGCACTTGGCTTGAGGCATCTGGCTTTTGAAGTCGATGACATCGATGCGGTGGTTGCCGGGCTGCTGGAAAAAGGGGTACAAACAGAAGCGGTCCGGACAGATGAATATACCGGAAAGCGTTTTACTTTTTTTACAGACCCTGATGGCCTGCCTTTAGAGATTTACCAGGCATAGATGGGCAATATTTTCAAATTTAAGCAGTTTGAGGTCAACCAGAGCGGTTGTGCGATGAAGATCAACACCGACGGGGTGTTGCTGGGGGCTTTGGCTGTTCAGGATCATACTGCCACTGCTTTGGATATTGGTACAGGAACAGGGGTCATTGCAATGATGCTTGCCCAGCGCTTTGAAGAGGCTGTAATCGATGCAGTGGAAATAGAACGGTCGGCAGCGGAAAGGGCTTCTGATAATTTTTTGCTTTCTCCTTTTGCCGGGCGACTGAAAGCTCATCATCAGGACATTAATAATTTTGATCCGGGAAAAAACTATGATCTGATTGTGTCCAATCCGCCTTATTTTGTAAAGGACCTGAAAAATCCGGAGCCTGGAAAAAGGATGGCCAGGCATGCAGATGAGTCTTTTTTTGAGTTATTGATTAGAAAAGTAGCCCTTTTGTTAAAACCCTCGGGATGTTTTTGGGTGATCCTGCCCTTGAAGCAGGCCCAGGAACTGGTCAGAAATGCCGTCCTGATGAAACTCTTTCCTTTAAAGGTTATTCATGTTTATTCAGATGCTGATAAAGCTGAATTCCGTCAGGTCCTTTGTTTTAGTTTTGTAAACGGGGAAGCGGAGCATGAAAACTTTTATATTTATCTGAAACAGGGCGTATACACAGAAAAGTACAGACTTTTACTAAAGGATTTTTTTCTGGCTTTTTAGGCCTTGCCAGAAAAATGAAATAAATATAAGATAGCAGATGAAGAAAATAGGACTATTGTCAGATACCCATGGTTTTTTGGATGATGCCGTATTTAAATATTTTGACGATTGCGATGAAATCTGGCATGCCGGAGATTTTGGTGCTGGTGTTGCCGAACCCCTTGCGGCCTTTAAACCGATTAAGGGGGTGTATGGCAATATAGATGATAAAGCTGTCCGGGCGGTATTTCCCGAACACCTTCGTTTTAATTGTGAGCAGGTGGATGTATGGATGACGCATATTGGCGGTTATCCTGGTCGGTATTCTTCATTGGTGAAGCCAGATATTTACACTAAGTCTCCTATGCTTTTTATTACCGGACATTCCCATATTCTAAAGGTGATGTATGATGAAAAAATAAAATGTCTGCATATAAATCCCGGTGCGGCAGGAAAATCGGGCTGGCATAAAGTAAGAACTTTAATTCGTTTTTGTATTTCAGAAGAAAAAATACATACCTTAGAGGCCATAGAATTAGGCATTAGATAACGTATAAAGTACACTAAGTATATGCAGGGCATAAAAACATTAGGACAATTTATTATTGAAAAACAGGCAGACTTTCCATATGCGAAAGGAGAATTGTCCAGATTATTGAGGGATATTGGGATTGCCTCTAAAATTGTAAACCGGGAGGTGAATAAGGCAGGGCTTGTGGATATCCTGGGGGAGGCCGGTACGGTAAACATCCAGGGTGAAGGCCAGAAAAAACTGGACGTTTTTGCCAATACCCAATTTATTGCTGCATTGACCAGTGGGGGTGAATGTTGTATTGTGGCCACTGAGGAAGAAGAGGAATTTGTCCCGATTGACTCCCCGGTGTCTAAAAATGCAAAATATATTGTTTGTATTGATCCTTTGGACGGGTCTTCCAATATTGATTGTAATGTGGCAGTAGGAACGATTTTTTCCATTTACAGACGCAAATCTGTTGATGGAATGGCTACGCTGGAAGATGTGCTTCAGAAAGGTACCGAGCAGGTGGCTGCCGGTTATGTGATTTATGGTTCTTCGACGATGCTGGTGTATACCACTGGAAAAGGAGTGAATGGTTTTACACTGGACCCTTCAATTGGAGAGTTTTGTTTGTCTCACCCGAACATGCGTATTCCAGCCGATGGAAAAATCTATTCCATTAATGAAGGAAACTATGTGCATTTTCCGGAAGGTGTGAAAAAATATTTGAAGTATGCCCAGGTGGAGGATGCCGCTACCGGCAGGCCTTATACGTCCAGGTATATTGGCTCTATGGTAGGCGATATTCACCGGAATCTGATTAAAGGCGGGATTTATATGTATCCAACAACTTCCAGTTCGCCAAACGGAAAGTTGAGGCTTTTGTACGAATGCAATCCGATGGCTTTTATTATTGAACAGGCTGGTGGTGTTGCCTCAGATGGTTTTAACCGGATTCTTGAAATAGAGCCAAAAGCCCTCCATCAGCGGGTGGCTATTTTTATTGGTTCTGAAAAAATGGTCAGGGTAGCCGAGCAGCTCATGGCCGAGTATTCTCCAGTGGCTGATTTGAGCCTTCCTGCACCAGATAAGGCTATAGCGAGTTAGTCTGAAACAAAAAGCGGGGCCCCAGTGCCCCGCTTTTTGTTTATAGCAATGTAGGTTTTCCCCTTTCGGCTTCAAAGCCGCTGTCTATAGCCAGGGCAGCGCTGTTTTTTGATGCTGCCACGGCAAGCTGGTCACAGCGCTCATTTTCCGGATGGCTGTTGTGTCCTTTGATCCATATAAAACGAACCTGATGTTGTTTGTAAACTTCCAGAAAACGCAGCCAGAGGTCCTTATTCTTTTTACCTTTAAAACTTGTTTTTAACCAGCCGAATACCCATTTTTTTTCCACTGAATCGACAACATACTTTGAATCGGAGTAAACGGTCACCTGCTGGCCGGGACTTTTTATGGCCTGTAAACCGACAATTACGGCAAGGAGCTCCATGCGGTTATTGGTGGTCATGCGAAAACCTCCGCTCAGTTCTTTGTAGTGTGCGCCTGAGCGCAAAATAACACCGTAACCACCTGGACCAGGATTTCCGCTTGCTGCGCCGTCTGTATAGATATCTATCATTAATTATAGGGTGAATGGGATTGAAAAATTGGCGGTATACACTTTTTTGCGAAGGTGTATGCCGCCAAATTTAAGGAATCCGATCCGTTTCTGAAAGCAGGGAATGGGAATACGGTGTGGCGGGAAGGGAGGTTATTTGTCTCTGGTGATCATATAGGTCTGGCTTTTATGTCCATCTGAAACCAGATTAAACTTTTCCTGGTATTTTTTTAAGACTTCGGCAGAAAGTTTTTTCCCGTTTACGCTGATTTGATCATTTGTTATAGTTAGTCTACGTAGGGCTTTTTCATTTGGTATAATGCCGTCCTTTACCAGTTCGTTAATAATATCGTCAGTTTTCTTCTTGTCCTCCCGGGCGCTTTGCTGATCTTTTATGGCTTGATCCCTGTCTTTTAGGGCCTGGTCCCTGTCTCTTAAGGCCTGCTGGCGGTCTTTTAAAGCTTGTTCTCTGTCTTTTTGGGCCTGTTCTCTGTCTTTTTGAGCTTGTTCTCTATCCATTCTGGCCTGCGCTCTGTCTTTTCTGGCTTGTTCTCTATCTTTTTCGGCCTGTATCCTGTTTTTTTGAATCTGTTCGCGGATCTCTTTGATTTCGCTGCTGTATTGATCCCATTTGTTGGAAGCGATTTTTTCGCCATCTATATAAAAGCTGGTCAGTTGATCATTAACCAGTTCAATCTGGTATCTTTTGCCTTTCCAATCTGTAATGATCTGTTCATGGCTCCCGTTTTTTGTTGTGGAGGTATAACTTTCATGACGGGTTACAGTGTTTGTTGGCTTTTCCTGTGCAATGACTGTTACTGAAAAGGCCATCATTGCGGTCAGTAACAGGGTGTTTTTTAATGGGTTTGTTTTCATTTTTTTTGGTTTTTATGGTTGAACAAACCATATAAATCCCTTCCGCGTATTTGCGGTGCTCAGCTGGGGAAGGGGATCTGTATGGAGGTCGGTTTTTTGTGTCTGGCGGTGTTTAGGATTTGTCCATATGATCCAGTATCTCTTTTATTTTTTTTAATTCTTCGGCAGAGGTTTTTTGATTGCCCAGCAAGGCCATCATTAAATTGCTGGGAGAGCCCTGGTACATGTTGTCCATAAAACGGCCCAGAAAATTGTTTTTTACTTTTTCCTCTTCCAACAGGGGACTGTATATGTGCTTCATGTGCGTCTCATCCCTTTGGAGCATTCCTTTTTCTTTCATCACCTGCATTAGTTTTAAGGTGCTGGTATAAATTACGGCTTCCTTTTGTTCGTTTAAATGGTCGTGAACAAAACGGACGGTCGATGGGCCATATTGCCAGAGTACCTGTAACACCGCCATTTCCGTTTTTGTAGGGACTATTTCTGAAGTTTGCTTCTGTTTCGATGAACTCATGTTTTAAAGGTATGTATAAAAAACGTACGTTTCATAGTTTACCTTTATTTTTTTTAAAAAAATAGAGAAATGTGAGAATTTAACTTTTCTATAGATAGGAGGGCTTATGCCAATCTGACTGATTAATTTGCCTGTATTACAGAAGAATAGGTTCGTTTAAGCGGGTAAATTTAGTATAACTAATCAAATACCCCTTTATGAAAACAATTAAAACCTTAATGCTGGCGCTGAGCTGCGCGGCGGTATTGCAGTACGGCTGCAAAAAAGAAACCACACCTGAAACCGCAGCTGGCGAGTTGAAAAAAAACGGAGACACACCTGGTAGTCCATCCGGCGGCCTGCAAATTATGTCTGTGCTTTTTAATGGTGATGCCTCCAATGGTTCGGCCAACGTGTGGAAAGACATCAATATTGAAGGCACCGGAACGGTAACTACAGTAAATGATGAAACTGGTACTTTGACCTGGAAATTTTTAAAACCCGCAGACAGCCACCGCACAGAAGGGCATGGGGCTAAAAATTACCAGGCCCAGGACGGAGATGAAATATATATCGGCTGGACCAGTAAAATTTACATGCCGACAAGTTTAAAAACTGATGCCATATTCCAATGGAAATCTTATCCAACGGCGGGAGCTCTGCAGAATCATCCCCTGATGCTCAGGACCAAGGGTGGGAACCTGGAACTCCAGCATTTTGACGACAACCATGTTGCGACAGTGCCCTGGTCGACCACATTGTCTGTGAATGCATGGCTTAAATTTGTGATCCGTATGAAAGTATCCCGCGACCCTGCTGTTGGTTATATAGAGTTCTGGTATAACGGGGTGAAGCAGACTTTGTCTAACGGCAGTCAGCGCCTGTACTGCAGAACCCTCGATGTGGCAGACTGTGATCCAAAGTGGGGTGTTTATGGTGGTGATTCTTCTCAGGTGACGCACTTTGTGAAAAAAATAAGAATTGCGAATTCTTACGCTGATGCCGCGCAGTAAAAAAAAGCTTCATTTGAGGTGAAGTAGCGGTAGTGGATGGAAAGAAGGTCTTAGTGTGATGCTAAGACCTTTTTAAATTTTCGGCTGCTTTAATGCGCTTATTGTTTAAATATTTCCTTAAAGGAATATCGTAAAGCACCATAACCCCATAAGCCAACCCTACCAGCAGGACCAGGGCTGTGACAATGATTATTGTCAGTTGCATGGTACCGGGTTTATGGCTGGTGTAATAATTGCCGAACATCCATAAGGCGGCATAATGTGTCATGTATAAAGGGTAAGAGATCTTTCCTGAAAATATACAAAGCTTTTTTAAACCAGGTGTAAGCATAGCACCTGCTCCCAGAGCGACCAGCAGAGGGAAGTAAAACAATACAATTAAGGGCTCGGATAGCCAGTTCCATTTAGAGAAGGGGCTTATAAAAGCCAGGAACAACAGTATGGCCAGGCCGCTAAACCCGACTTTGTTTTTGATGATCCAATTTGAACGGTAAATAAGCAGACCGGCTAAAAAAGAATAGGATATCCTGGCACTTCCATCCCAAAATGTCGGCCCGCTCCAACCACCCAGTAAATTGTTGGAACGGTAACATACCAGGCAAAGGGCCACCGCCGAGATAACGGTTAACAAAAGCAGGAAGCTGCGCTTAAGTCTGTAAAGTACCAACGCATAAACAATATTGGCGATATATTCCCAAAACAAAGACCAGGATGGTGCATTGAAGCTGAACAGGTTAAAGCCACGGTCGGCTATGACAGGCAAGGGAATCATGAGTAAGGAACATATAAATGCAAGCACAATTTTACCGGTGCTGTACAATTCCGGATGGCCCCCAAAAGGATCAAATAAAAATGCCAGCAGGCCCAATACAGATCCGGCTATAACCAGTGGATGGAGCCTGATGATCCTTGATTTGAAGAACTCAAGGATGCCTATTTTTGCGATGCGGTCGTCATAGGCGTATCCAATTACGAATCCGGAAAGACAGAAGAAAAAATCAACAGCTAAAAAACCATGTCCGATAAAGTTTTTGCTGGGATCTGTATACACCCATTCCATAAAATGAAATACGACTACAGCAAGGGCAGCCAGGCCTCTTAATCCGTCCAGGATTTCGAAATGTTTTTTTGTTTGAAGGTTTGTAACGGTGCTTGTGCTCATTAATTTGAATCCAGTCGGTTTAAATAGTGTTTGTCAGATTGAAGGAGGTTGTTCCTTTTTAAGGAGAGAAATCCGTCTTCGAATGTAAAAAATAGAATCGGTTTCCGAAAACCAGGGTGCCGGATGGACTTGTTTTTCTGTCCATGCAACCATTTTGTGTCATAAGGCGTCTTCAGGCTAAAACCAAAATTTATATATGTACAAATATCTTTATGTAGCAGTGGCGCTTGCACTGAATGTTTCTGTTAAAGCGCAAGTAATTGTGGAAGGAAAAGTAAAAAACCGGCAAAATGAAGACATTCCTTATTGTTCTATTGGCATTAAGAATTCCAAAGTAGCAACCCTAACAAATGACAAAGGGATGTATCGTTTAACAATTCCGGATGATTTGAAAGATAAAGAGGTTGTTTTCAATTCGGCAGGTTATCAAGAGAGGACTTTTTCTGTGAGGGACCTGAAAGCAAACGCAAATGTGTTTTTAGCTGATAAAGTGATGGCCCTTGAGGAGGTAGTGATTCAGGCAAAGGGATTAAAAGAAAAAATTATCGGACAGAAATCCCGTCCCTTTCTTACTTTTTCGAAAATGTTTGACGAAAATGTACCGACCGTTGAACAAGGTAATATTTTTCCGATTTATGAAAAAACAAGATTGAATGCTTACAGTTTTTACATTATCCCAAGTTCGAAATTCGCCGAGCTTACCTTAAAGCTTAATGTATATGCGGTGAAAAATGGTTTGCCAGACCAATCGCTTCTGAACAAAAATGTTATTTATAAAACTTCTGCCACGGGTTGGCAAAAAATAGATTTATCCCCTTACAAATTGGTCTTTAATCATCTTAAAGAGATTGCTGTTACCATACAATTGATTGATAGCAAATCCCTGGAGAATACAAAGTTTATATTTGGAATGTCTGCAAAAAAATCATTGTCAAAAAACTTATTGTTCAGGTACCAGCCTCAGGGAAGTTGGGAAGCAAGCGAAGGCAATTTTATCTCCAACATTGATGTCGGTTACCGTAATGCCGGCAAAGAAGAAAACATTGCCCGGGAGCAAGGCGACACAACAACTTCTGATGTCGCTACTGAGCAATTGGTTGACTTCTACAGAAACCGGGAGAAAGCAAAAAAAACAAATTACGGTAAAAACAAAAAAGGAACCTTTACTGATGTGGGGGACGCTAAAATCTATTATGAGATATATGGAAAGGGAGCGCCTTTGTTATTGCTCCATGGTAACAATGGAAGTATTGCTGATTTTTATCAGCAAATTCCTGCTTTTTCGAAAAATTACCAGGTGATTGCCTTGGATACCCGTGGGCAGGGAAGAAGTACTGATTTGACTGGACGTGAATATAGCTATGAACAGTTTGCTGCCGATTTGTATAAGGTCATACAGCATCTGCAGCTTTCTAAGGTGAATATTGTCGGTTGGAGCGATGGGGGAAATACCGGTTTAATTTTTAACGCTGCCCATCCGGAGCTTGTGGCTAAACTGGTTACCATTGGGGCAAATTTGAATCCTTCGGGCGTTGATAAAGCCATTATGGATGGATTTAAACAGCAACTTTCGGAAAATAAAATGACAGATCCCCGTTTATTGAAACTCATGCTCAGCCAGCCGGATATCGCTTCGGGACAACTGGATCGCATCAAAAACCCGGTTTTGATCATTGCCGGAAGCAAAGATGTGATCAGGGAAGAACATACACGGTTCATCCATCAGCAGATCCGGAACTCCGAATTGGAGATTATTCCCAACAGTACGCATTATGTGCCTTTTGAGCAACCTGAAAGGCTAAACGAACTGATTTTAAAATTTCTTGGCAAGTGATTGGTTTGGGAAATTACATATGAATCCAAAAATTTAAAAGTAGTTCTTTTCAGAACTACTTTTAAATTTTTGGATTCATAACGGTGCGAAATCACATCTGTTTTGCTGTAATGTCAAGACTTACGTTTCATTAGTCTAGCAAAACTAAAACGGGGCTGATGGGGACAATAAGGAATCTGATTTATATATCAAAAAGACTTACCATACTCTCTCTTGTTTTTGGGTCCTGATTTTCATAAAAATAACAAAATACAATTACTCTTGTGGGGTTTGGTATGGTATGGTGAGGGGGATTTACAAACTTTAAATCTGTCTTGAAATTGTTGAAAACAATTTTAGTTAGCTCATTATTTTGAAATTTTTTCAGAATACTGACGCCATTAACCGACAAATCAGTATTCACATCAACCTGGAATACCGCAAAGCTATCTTTATTTTTAAATCCTTTTATTGTTTTTAATCCGGCATTAATAGCATATAAACCACTTGGATTTGGATCCCAAATTCTGTGATGGCTTAAATACTCCAATACTTGCAATTTTAACATAGTTGACTTGCTGAGATTTTTGGTTGCATTTGGGTACTGACCATTGAAGTCTACATCTAGTTTATAACTGCCGGAACAGTAGTCAAAGTTAAGAATGCCTTGCCAGACTGAGGCAAATACAATCCAGGTTGAGTTTGCGGATGGTAGAAAAGCACATGAACTATTTAGTTTGCTCAAAATTTTAATTTTTTTTAGGCGCTCCCCTTTGTACAACGTGAGTACTTCAATCTGTGCATCATGATAATCTGTGTTGTTTGAATCTGGGGTGACTTTGAGAATCTTAACTTGCGCAACAAACTGAGACCTTTGAAAATTATCTGTTATTAAAGGTGATACACAGAAACAAGCAAGTGCATCTGTGGTACTAAATAATGAAACCATGAAAAGAATCAGATTAAAACTTAGATTTTTCATATTTCACTCTTTCAGTTTTGTAAATCCAATTGCTGATGTAAGCCTATCTTTGTCCATAGGTAAAAGGATAGATTGTTTTTAAATAAATATAGTAAAAAAAATATTGTTTAAAGATATTTTTTTATGTCAGACCTTTAGCATATGCAGGTTTTATAGGTGGTGCTATGTGAAGCTGTAAAAGAAAGGGTTATTCAGAGCGGAGCTTTATGTCAAAAAAAAAGCAACTCTGAAAAGAGTTGCTTTTAAAACGATGGGTGGAATATGGGGCTCGAACCCACGACCTCCTGAACCACAATCAGGCGCTCTAACCAACTGAGCTAAAACCACCGTGTTTTTTCGTGTCGACAAAAGTACGAACATTTATCTATTATTCAAATTTATTTGACAATTGAAAGGGAATATTTGGTAAATAATTCTTTATCAGGTAGATTATTTTTTTTTGTGCTTTTTGGGGCCTTGTTTAAGCTTTTTTAATTTTATTTAAAAAAAAGAGTGTTTAAACTTTATTTATTGAGAAAAGATAATTACATTTGGGCTTACCCTTTCGAGGGTATGTTTTTCATAGGTAGATGTAGGGTCGAATAGTAATATTCGGCCCTTTTTTTATGCCTAAAGCTTGTACCTTTGTGTTTAAATGATGAAAAGAAAGAAGATTGTTGTTGCTGTTACTGGTGCCAGTGGCTCAATTTATGCAAAACTTTTGCTGGACAACCTGAAGTTGCTGCCCGGGCAGATCGAAAAAGTTGGAGTGGTGATGTCGGACAATGCAAAGGAAGTATGGCAGGTGGAGCTTGGGAATAGGGATTATGATAATTATCCGTTTGATTTTTATTCAAAGATGGATTTTAATGCACCTTTTGCCTCTGGTTCTGCAAAATACGATACCATGATTATTGTTCCCTGTTCTATGGGAACCTTAGGGAGAATTGCGCAAGGAATTTCCAATGACCTGATCACCAGGGCGGCTGATGTGGTTCTTAAAGAACGACGAAAACTCATTGCAGTGGTTCGGGATACCCCCTTTAGCCTGATCCATATTAATAATATGAAAACCGTCACAGAGGCAGGTGGCATTGTCTGTCCGGCAAATCCATCTTATTATAGTTTACCCAAAACGATAGAGGAACTCGCTCAAACGGTTGTCAGTAGGGTTGTAGACCTGGCTGGTTTAGAGCAGGATAGCTATCGGTGGAATGATTAATTTTATACAAAATTTACAATACCTGAAAGCTTTCTGATGAGATAAGTAATCCAAAACTGTATCTTTGCGGATTCAAAATGGAACTGCGCTATAGAACTTATTAAAGACTAAAGGTGGTTTCTAATTAAAGAAGCAATCGAATATTAATGAAGAAAGTTGCATTTTATACCTTAGGTTGTAAGTTGAATTTCTCGGAGACTTCAACAATAGGTCGTTTATTTACCGACGCTGGTTATGCTGTAGTGGATTTTACTGCAGGTGCAGATGTATATGTAATCAATACTTGTTCTGTAACTGATCATGCGGATAAAAAATGCAGAAAGGTTGTTAAAGAAGCTTTAAAATATTCACCCAGCGCTTACATTACCATAGTTGGTTGTTATGCACAATTGAAACCAACTGAAATTGCAGAGATTGAAGGGGTGGACATGGTTTTGGGTGCAGCAGAAAAATTCAGGATTGTAGAGTTTATCACTGATCTGACCAAAAATCCAAAAGCGATAGTTCACCAACAGAACATAGAAAAAGTTAACCATAATTTTATAGCAGCCTATTCCATTGGAGATCGTACCCGTACCTTTTTAAAGGTGCAGGATGGGTGTGATTATCCATGTACTTATTGTACCATACCACTGGCCAGGGGAGGAAGCAGGAGCGATACCATTGAAAACGTATTGAACCGGGCCAAACAGATTGCTGCCAGCGGGGTAAAGGAAATTGTCCTGACCGGGGTTAATCTGGGTGATTTTGGTATCAGGAATGGTCAGCGCGAAGATAAATTCTTTGACCTGGTTAAAGCGCTGGATGAAGTGGAGGGCATAGAACGGATCAGGATTTCTTCCATAGAGCCTAATTTGCTAAGTGATGAAATTATCAGGTTTGTAGCAGGGTCAAAAAGGTTTGTACCTCATTTTCATATCCCCCTGCAATCCGGATCGAATAAAATTCTGGGTTTAATGCGCAGAAGGTACCAGCGTGAACTCTACACAGAGCGTGTAGCAACCATTAAGTCCCTGATCCCCAACTGCTGTATTGGTGTGGATGTGATTGTTGGCTTTCCTGGTGAGACGCATGAAGACTTTTTAGATACTTACCAGTTCCTTAATAACCTGGATATTTCTTATCTGCATGTGTTTACCTATTCTGAACGGGAGCAGACTGCCGCTGCGCAGATGAAGGGAAGTGTTACCGGAAGTACAAGGGCCGACCGCAACAAAATGCTGCATATTCTTTCTGAAAAGAAAAGAAGGGCGTTTTACGATTCTCAGATAGGGACTATAGCGGAAGTGCTGTTTGAAGATGATCAGAAAAGTGGGTTTATGCATGGCTTTACAAGGAATTATGTGAAAGTACGCGCTAAATACGATCCGGTAATGGTCAATGAGATCAAATCGGTAAACCTGGTGTCGGTTACCGCAGAAGGAGAAGTAGAAGTTACGGAAACAGAACAGGTTTTAGCGCATTAATCCTATATTCGCATAAAACTTTTTTATCTGTATGTTTCCTACTGTATCTCATTTTATAGAATATCTTTTTGGCATCCAGGTGCCTTTGCCTTTTAATACTTTTGGTGTGTTTGTTGCCCTGGCTTTTATTGCGGGTTATTGGGCCTTTACAAAGGAACTTCAAAGAAAAGAAGCTTTAGGAATCCTTCATCCTATAAAAAAAAGCGTGGTGATCGGGAAACCTGCCACCAGTACAGAACTCGTTTATAATGGGATTTTTGGTTTTCTGATTGGCTATAAGCTGGTGTACGCCTTGCTGAACTATAAGCTTTTTGTCAGTGATGCCCAAACTGTATTGCTCTCTGTACAGGGAAACCTTTTGGGCGGATTGTTTTTTGCAGGTTTATTTGCTTATTGGGATTATAAGGAAAAAGGTAAACATAAACTTCCTCAGCCCAAAACTGTACAAGTTACTGAACATCCTTATCAGTTAATGGGAAACCTGATTGTCTGGGCTGCAGTATGGGGCTTTCTTGGTGCAAAAATATTTGATAATCTGGAACACTGGGATACCTTTATCCAGGATCCTGTTGGCGGTTTGCTGTCTTTTAGCGGGCTAACCTTTTACGGAGGGCTGATTTGTGGTGGGGCGGCAGTAATTTATATTGCCAATAAAAATGGAATTAAACCCTTGCATATGCTGGATGTGGGCGGACCGGGTATGATGCTGGCCTATAGTGTTGGGCGTATTGGTTGTCATATGTCTGGTGACGGGGATTGGGGGATTGTAAATACACATCCAAAACCGTTTTCCTGGCTTCCTGACTGGTTATGGGCCTATACTTATCCAAATAATGTGGCCATGGAGGGCAATCCTATACCTGGTTGCAGTGGTAAATTTTGTAATGAACTGCCGTTGCCGGTTTTTCCTACGCCAATTTATGAGGTGGTGATTTGTTTTATCCTTTTCCTTATTCTCTGGAAAATCCGCGACAGGATTAAACTGCCAGGCATGATGTTTGGTATTTATTTGATGATGAACGGGGTGGAACGGTTTTTTATTGAGCTGATCCGTGTAAATTCCAAATATACGGTAGCGGGTATTTCGTTTACCCAGGCCGAACTGATTTCTTCTTTATTATTTATTGGGGGCTTATTGCTGGTTACTTATTCTTTGAAAAACAAAGAGAAGAACGCTGCATATTAAAATAAAAGCAATTGAATTACGAATTATTATGTACTAAGGTAATCGCCATTGCCCGATTGACCGGTAATTTTATCAGAAAAGAATCCATGAACTTTGATGTAAAAAACATCGAGTTTAAAGGGTTGAACGATCTGGTTTCTTACGTAGATAAAAAAGCAGAAGAACAGCTGGTTTATAATTTATCGAAATTAATTCCTGGCGCCGGTTTTATCACTGAAGAGGAAACAGTAAACAGCAAGGGCGAAAGCTTTGACTGGATCATAGATCCTCTGGATGGGACCACTAATTTTATCCATGGGATCCCTACCTATTCTATCAGTATTGCACTTTATGAAAATAATGTACCGGTACTTGGCGTAGTTTATGAGATCAACAGGGCCGAAATGTTTTACAGTTATAAGGGTGGGGCCGCCTACCTGAACAATAAAGAGATCCGGGTTTCCGGCAGGGACCGTCTATCGGATTGTTTGCTGGCTACAGGTTTTCCATACTACGAGTTTGAAAAACAGGAGGCCTACATGCGTTTGTTTTCTGAAATGATGAGGCGCTGTCATGGCTTGCGAAGGATTGGTTCGGCAGCAGTGGATCTGGCTTACGTGGCTTGCGGAAGATTTGATGCCTTTTTTGAGTATAATTTGAATGCTTATGACGTTGCAGGTGGCGCTTATATTGTGCAACAGGCGGGTGGAAACATTCTGAATTTTAGTGGTGGTGAGGAGTTTATTCAGAAAAGAGAAATTCTGGCAACAAATGCACTGGTCAATGAGGAGATCCTGCAAACCATGAAAAAATATTTCAAATAATTTAAGGGAGTTTGGGGTATCCGTTCGGGCTGCGCCTGATTAGGCCCGCTGAAGGGCGGGCAAACCAGCCAATACCCCTCTCCGGACACCCCAAACTCCCTTGAAATTTTACACGGGGAGGGAGGACCATGCAGGGAGGTTGCTTTTTTATAGGCAGGGTGCTTAGGTGTTTATGCTGTGGGTGTTTGCTTTTCTGGTTTGTTGGGTAGGGTGTTTAGATGTTTATGCTGGGAGGATATTTCAATGCTAAATTTTAGGCAAATGAGAACTGCGCTGTGGAAGGACCTCGGCTGCGCTGCGCTTTCTTCAAGCGCCTGTGCAGGCGCCAGTCCTGGAAGAGCGACAGTTCTCATTTGTAGTAGGTCCTCATTTGTAACTGGCCAACCTTGCAGTCCATTCGTTTTATAACAGGTCAATAACCGACTTTTGATTCAAAAAAAAAGCCGGTTACTAAAACCGGCCCTCTTTCTATGAGATAGGATTTTATAAAGCTTCCGAAACGACTTCTTTCACTTCTGGTACCATTCTTTGCAACAGGTTTTGGATACCCGATTTTAAAGTGATGGTAGAAGAAGGACAGCCGCTGCATGATCCTCTGAGTTCTACAGTAACCACACCTTCATCAAATGATTTGTAAGTGATGGCACCACCATCTTGTTCTACTGCAGGACGTACATAATCATGTAAGATCTGTTGAATTTTGATTTCAAGATCGGTTCCCTCAAAGTTGACCGCTTCATTGCTTTCTTCTTTGATTTTATATTCTGATTCTACTGCGCCTTTAACAAATTCTTTCAGGATCGGTTCGATATCAGCCCATTCTGCATCTTCAGCCTTAGTAATGGTCACAAAATTACTTGCGAAAAATACACCATTAACAAAGTTAAACTTGAACAATTCTTTTGCAAATGGTGAATGTTCAGCACTTTCTTTGCTTGCAAAATCTTCACTGCCATTGATCAATAATTTATTGACCATGAATTTCATTGTAGCAGGATTGGGGGTTTGTTCTGTATATACGTTGATCGTCATTGTCTTTTTTTATTACAAAAATAAATAATTACTGATTTAAAGCGTGATCCTGATGTCTGTTTTAGGTCATTAATTTAAAGCGCTTCTAAATAGGACCTTAAAATATTCCGGTATAGTTAAAAGGCGTGATTTTTTTTAGTTCTGCTTTTAACGCTTCACTGATTTGAAGGCCGTCAATAAATACCGACATGGTCTGTGCAGTGATTTTCTGATTGGTACGGGTCAGGTCTTTTAAAGCTTCATAAGGATTTGGATAGGCTTCCCTGCGAAGAACCGTTTGTATGGCTTCTGCAACAACGGCCCAGTTATTTTCCAGATCTGCTGCAATAGCCTCATTATTGAGCAGAATTTTATTCAATCCTTTTAAGGTAGAGGTAATTGCAATCAGGGTATGGCCCATAGGTACACCAACATTTCTCAATACGGTTGAGTCTGTCAGGTCCCGTTGTAAACGGGAAATAGGAAGTTTTGAAGCAAAAAATTCAAATAAGGCATTTGCAATTCCTGCATTGCCCTCTGCATTTTCAAAGTCAATAGGGTTGACTTTATGAGGCATTGCAGAAGATCCGACTTCACCTTCTTTGATTTTTTGTTTAAAGTAGTTTTTGGAAATATAGGTCCAGATGTCCCTGTCCAGGTCGATCAGGATATTGTTTATCCTTTTTAGGGCATCGCATTGCGCGGCAAACTGATCATAATGTTCGATCTGAGTGGTATGCTGGGCTCTGTTTAGACCAAGAATTTCATTGACAAAATGATTGGAGAATTTTACCCAGTCTACCGAAGGATAAGCAATGTGATGGGCATTGAAATTTCCTGTGGCACCACCAAACTTTGCATTGTTGAGAATGTTTTTCAGGTTATCAAGCTGAACCTCCAGTCTTTCTGCAAAAACTAAAAATTCTTTACCCAGTTTGGTAGGAGAAGCCGGTTGTCCATGGGTATGGGCAAGTAAAGGTACTTCTTTCCATTCTGTTGCCAGTTCTTTGAGTTTACTGATCAGTAAGCTGATGCTGGGATAATATACTTCGTTTAAAGCCAGCTTAAAGGTATAAGGAATCGCCGTGTTGTTGATGTCCTGTGAGGTTAATCCAAAATGGATAAATTCTTTAAAGTCATGCAGGCCGAGCTGATCAAATTTCTTTTTAATAAAGTATTCTACCGCTTTTACGTCATGGTTGGTGATCTTCTCTGTATCTTTAATTTCTGTCGCATCCAGATCTCCGAATTGTTCATAAATGGCACGGAGTTTTGGATAATTACTTTGGTCAAAATCGGTCAGCCCCGGCAAACCGGTTTCACAAAGTGCAATGAAATATTCTATTTCAACAAAGACCCTGTATTTGATTAGGCCATATTCTGAAAAAAAAGCAGCTAAGGACTGCGTGGTGTTCCTGTAGCGGCCGTCAACGGGTGATATGGCTTGAAGCGGAGATAAGTTCATGTATAGAGAATGTTTTTACAGCCGCAAAGGTAACATTTATTAAGGACTTCGGGAAGGGAATATGGGGCTGCAAGCCCTGTAGTGTAAGCTAAGCTAGCTTGCTGACAATAACAAGCACAAAAAAAAGGTCCTGAGCGAACTCAGGACCTTTTTCTGAAAATACTTTTGACTAGTGTTTAACTTCAGTTTTAGTAGTAGTAGTTTTAACTGTAGTATCTTTTTTAGTAGTATCAGCTTTAACTGTAGTGTCAGCTTTAACTGTAGTATCAGCTTTGATAGCTGAAGAATCTTGTGCAGATGAATCAGCACCAGTAGATTTTTTCTCAGAGTTACAAGCAGCTACTGATAAAGATAAAGCTAAAGCTAAAAAGCCAAATTTAAATAAGTTTTTCATTCTAATTTCCGTTTTAAATAATTAATTAATTTTACATCTTAATACCGGTAACTTTAAAAGGTAACCCTCAATTTGAAAAAAAAATAAAAATATTTTTTTTGTTGTTTTTGGGTCACTGTTTATCTGTAATGGGTATTAAGATAAAAGTGGCACAAAAGTAAAATTTTTATTTATAATTGGGTTACCATTCACATAAAAAAGTATTAATTGGTGAGTAAGAAGTTAAGCAGTTCAGTTCCAACAGATAGAGAGGTTGTTTTAGGGATACTAAATAACTCAGAAGATGCGCTTAATAAATTGTATGTGGGGTATTACCCGATGGTATTGCAGTTTATTTTAAATAATAACGGTGAGCAGGAGGATGCAAAAGATGTGTATCAGGAGGCCATTATTATTTTATATAATAAAATTAAGGGCGGTAATTTTGAATTAAGCAGCAAACTAAAAACGTATATATATTCTGTCTGCAGACGCATCTGGTTGAAAAAGCTATCGAAAGAAAGCAAAAAAGCAGTTAACGTTACAGACTTTGAAGATATCGAAGCGGTGGAAACAGATTTGGAACGGCATGAGGAGAAAGATAAGCAGTTTGAAAAAATGCAGGAGGCGTTGCTCCATTTAGGTGAGCCTTGCAAAACCATTATTCAGGACTTTTATATTCATAATTTGTCTATGCAAGACATATCTGAAAAATTTGGTTACACCAATACAGATAATGCAAAGACACAGAAATATAAATGTCTGCAAAGGTTGAAGAAGTTGTTTTTTGGTCTTGGCAGTTAAAGATGGCCGGGATATAATTTATTACAATGAGGAACGAAATAGAATTAGAATCAATTATTGAAGATTACCTGATGGGAAAACTCTCCCAGGCGGAAGCTACAGCTTTTGAACAGCTTCGTAGTACTGATCCTTCAGTTGATCATAAAGTGGTGGCACATAAATTTTTTCTGGATTCTTTAAAGGAATATGGCCAGGTATTGTCTTTAAAGGAACAGATGAATGCGGCACACCAGCAAATGGATACAGCCCAATTAACGGAAGAATTGAAACCTCATCCTTCTTTACTGATCAATTTATGGCGAAAAAATAAATCAGCAATTGCTATAGCGGCCTCTTTTGTTTTATTGGCAATGGTAGCGGTTTATTCTGTTCAGCACAATACCAAACAGAACGGTAGTTATGAAATGATGCGCCGGGAACTGGCCAAAATCCAGAAATCCCAGAGTACTTTGATCCGGAACTTTAAAAACAGCAGTAAAGCAGATACTGCGCCTGTAAGGCCTGCCAAGTTTGGTGGTACCGGGTTCGCACTGACCCCGAATGGTTATTTATGTACCAATTTGCACGTTATAAACGGCGCTGATTCTGTATATGTTCAAAATAGCAAAGGAGATTCTTTTAAAGCAAAGGTTGTTTATCAGGACCCTCAGTATGATATTGCGATCATTAAAATTGTAGATAAAGACTTTTCATCCTTGTCGGCTTTACCTTATAAGCTGAAAAGAAACAGTATTGGAATGGGAGAGAACGTATATACACTTGGATTTCCTAAAGATGATGCGGTTTTGGGTGAAGGTTATATCAGTTCAAGAACAGGACATGCGGGTGATACAACCGCTTATCAGGTGTCTATTCCTGTAAACCCCGGAAATAGCGGAGGACCTTTACTGGACAACCAGGGAAATGTAATTGGAGTGATCAGTGCAAAAGAGAACCAGGTAGATGGTGCTGCTTTTGCCGTAAAGTCCAAATATGTGCTTGATGCCCTGAATGCAATTCCTTCAGATTCCTTAGGCCGGAAAACGGCTTCTGTGAAAAGAAGTCCTTTGCAGGGATTGACCAGAACAAAACAGGTGGCAAAAATACAGGATTATGTATTTATGATTAAAGTCTATAATTAAAGGATTTATTTCTTAATCGTATAAATTTTAAAAACCCCGGAACTTCTATTGGTTTCGGGGTTTTTCTTTTTATACATTTAGGGTATGGAATTTGGTAAAGTATTAGAAAATGAAGTGCCAGGGATTGATTTTTCTTTTCCGCAAGATGGAGAACAAACGCTGATTACCCTGAAAGGAAGAAATCAAATTAAAGATCCGGCTTTTTATATTGGCTGTGCCAAGTGGGGCAGAAAGGAATGGGTCGATATGATTTATCCTCCTAAAACAAAAGAGGCTAACTTTTTGGATGAATACGCCAAACATTTCAATTCCATTGAGATGAATGCGATATTTTACAGCATGCCCAAAGTTGATATGGTCCGCAAATGGAAAGAAAAGGCAGAAGCAGGGGCTAATAATGGCTTTTTATTCTGTCCTAAATTTCCGCAGATCATCAGCCATCTGAAAAGGTTAAAAAATGCGGAAGAAGCAACAGATCAATACATTTCCGGCATTAGTGAATTTGGCAGTTTACTGGGGCCATGTTTTTTACAGATGGGAGATAATTTTGGGCCAAACAATATGCCTGTTCTCGAGCAATATCTGCGTAGCCTGCCAGAAGATTTTAAGGTTTTTGTGGAATTGCGTCATCCCGACTGGTTTTCGGTTCCTTCTGTTAGAAAAGAACTGTTTGTTATGCTTTCCAAGCTGAATAAAGGGGCCGTGATTACAGATGCGAGCGGAAGAAGGGACTGTGTTCATATGGAGTTGACCATTCCGGAAATCTTTATCCGCTTTGTAGGTAACGGACAGGTACAGCAGGCCTCAGATTTCAGCAGAATTGATCAATGGGTGCAAAGAATTAAGACCTGGCAGGAGAGAGGACTGGAAAAAACCTATTTCTTTTTGCACCAGCATGATGAAAAGGATACCCCTATATTGGCAGATTATACGATAAAACAGTTTAACAGCTATTTGGGCAGTCAAATACCGGAAATAAATTTTATTACAAAACAAAGAGAATTGTTCTAATTTGTATACTAAATTTGTAGATAATAATTTTCAGACCTAAAAACCGCAACATTATGAGTTTAAGATTAGGAGACGCTGCTCCAAACTTTCAGGCGAAAACATCTGTAGGGGATATTGACTTTTATCAATACCTGGGTGATAGCTGGGGTGTTTTATTTTCTCACCCTGCCGATTACACACCGGTATGCACAACAGAATTAGGGCGTACTGCAGCCTTAAAAAATGAATTTGAAAAAAGAAATG
Source organism: Pedobacter nutrimenti (assembly GCF_003208655.1). GTDB lineage: Bacteria > Bacteroidota > Bacteroidia > Sphingobacteriales > Sphingobacteriaceae > Pedobacter > Pedobacter nutrimenti. The sequence continues at coordinate 97,508 of NZ_QKLU01000005.1, forward strand.
TTAAAGTTCTTGCGTTAAGTGTGGATTCAGAAGAGTCGCATAGGGGCTGGATCAATGATATCAATGAAACGCAACAGACCTCTGTTGAATTTCCGATTATTGCCGATCAGGACAAAAAAATAGCAGATGCCTATGATATGATTCATCCGAATGCCTCAGAAACTTTAACCGTCCGTTCCCTGTTTGTCATCTCTCCGGATAAGAAGGTAAAGTTGATCATTACCTATCCGGCTTCTACAGGAAGAAATTTTAATGAAGTGCTCCGGGTAATTGATTCTCTGCAACTGACGGCAAATTATAGTGTGGCTACACCTGCGGACTGGCAGGACGGAGAAGATGTAATTGTGGTGAACAGCATCAAAACAGAAGACATTCCTGCACGTTTTCCAAAAGGACATACCGTTATCAAACCTTATTTAAGAACAACCCCTCAACCAAATAAATAATAATTTTTCAAAAATTTTGTTTTCTTTAAGTATTAGTAATAATTTAAAGAACTGAAAAACAAATTATTATTTATATCTAAGACTAAAAATTATGAATACCGGAAAAGTAAAATGGTTTAATACTCAGAAAGGATATGGCTTTATTGTTTATGAAGGCAATAAAGACATTTTTGTGCATTTTAAAGATGTTCTGGGTGGTATTGACAGCTTACAGGAAAATGATAACGTTGAATTCGAGATAGCTGAAGGAAAAAAAGGTTTGCAAGCTGTTAAAGTAAAAAAAGTTTAATTAAGCCATTCCAATCGATATATCAGCGCTGCTTTTTATAAAAAAGCAGCGCTTTGTTTTTATATCTGTTTTTAATAATGTTGAAGGATTTTTGCCCTGATAATTTGCAGGCCTGTATATTTTGTTTTGGTAAAAAGTAAAAAATCTTCATCTGAACTTTTGATCTTATATTTTTTAACCAGCTCTTCTGCTTTAGCAGGGTAGTTGCGGACAATAACATTTCCGCTGAGGTTTTTATTTTTCTTGAGGTCTGCGGCTTGGAGTAATTCTTCAACTTTAAAAATTCTTCCAGGAAATTCTGGCTTATATTCCTCAGAGGTATACAGCTGTGTTTGTTCTTCCAGTTTCAGTAGGTCATATTGCAGTGCGATCTGGTAAAATCCTCCACTTTTGAGCAGGGCAACATCTGGCTCATACAGGTAAGTAGCAACTGCGGATGGAAAATGAATCTCAATCGGATCTTCTTTGCTAAAACTAAATTGTTTGACGCTGTCATTGAGGGCGGTGCTGGTGATTTTTACAGGTCCTTTGGCATCCTTTTCCAGTATAAACAAAAGCTCTTTACATTCATTTTTGGTGCTGACAATATGTATTTGGGCTACATGAGAAAGCTCCTTTAATGCTGCACTGATATCCAGCAGGGGAGCAGCTTTAAGAATCACCCTTGTTGCCCGGTTTAAAAGCAGATCAAGATGCTCAATGACATTGGGTGTGCAATCCTGTAGCATAAAGACCTTTCCTGAATGGCTTCTTCTGGCCGGATCAATATAAATGCTGCCAAAATAATCCGGAATACTTTTGAGGTAGGCCAGTCCGTCTCCGGCAATGCATTCTATGTTTGGCGTTTTTAAAGCTTTCAGGTTATTGAATACAATTTCAGAGAGCCCGGTATTGATTTCGCAATGGACCACCCGTTCTGCTCTTTTGGAGAAATAATAACTATCGACCCCGAATCCTCCTGTCAGGTCCAGAACAGAACCCTTTGCAAGGAGACTTGCTTTATAAGCGGCTGTTTTTTCGGAAGAGGATTGTTCTATAGATAAGGGTTCGGGATAATAAATAAAAGGGGTGGCATACCAGGTCGGGAGTTTTTTTTCTGATTTTCTCTTCGCTGAAATCTGGGTGGCAAGTTCCCTGGAAGACACTTCTGCAAAAGGGCTTTTGGCCATTGCAAGCTGATGAACGTCAGCTTGCAAATGGCAGTTGATGTAGTCCTGAACTTCTTTATTTAAAACAGCCTTATTCAATGGTCGAAAGATCTTTCATTACAATTTGGCAGGTATGACGGCTTTTTACTTCAAGAAGGATCTGTTTGTCAACCGTAACCCTGTCTATGGTATCCTGATTATAATATCGAATGGTCACCAGCTCAAGACCGGTATTGTATTTTACTTTATAATGTACAGACAACTCGGCAATAAGGTCCTGTATTTTCTTTTCATCATGGTCCACACTTACCGAGAAACTAATTGCAGAATTGAGCATGGTGTTGACTTTGACCTTATGCTTGTGAAAAAGATTGAATATCCCACTGAGGTTCTCTTCGATAATAAAGGAAAAGTCTTTTGGAAAGATAGAAATTAATACCTGATTGACTTTAAATATAAAAGAGGGAACCGGTAGCGGGGAGTTGAGTGCGGTAATTTCAGTCCCCGGGCTCAGCGCATCCAGAAAAGACCGTACATACAAGGGGATGTTTCTGTTTTGGAGTGGTTTTATGGTTTTAGGATGGATAACCGTTGCCCCGTAATAAGTTAGTTCTATGGCATCATGGTAAGACAATTGGGGAATTCTTTCCGTTTCATTAAACCATTTTGGATCGGCGTTCAGCACGCCAGGTACATCCTTCCAGATGGTTAAGGATTTTGCATCGAGGCAGGCCGCGAAAATTGCCGCAGAATAATCAGAACCTTCCCGGCCTAAAGTGGTGGTAAAATTTTCACTGGTTCCACCAATAAAACCCTGGGTAACCACTATTGATTTTTTTAACAAAGGCAATAAATGCTGTTGGATTTCGGCCGATGTTCTGTCCCAGTCAACAAGGGCTTCACGATAGCTGTTGTCGGTTTGTATATAATTTCGTGCGTCTGCCCAGGTTACCTCACATTCTACTTCTTTTAAATAGGCACTGACAATTTTGGTGGATACGATTTCTCCGATAGAAACGATCTGATCATAGATATAGTCAGGGGCATCGCTGGCCTGTTCTTCCAGAAGCCATTCTATTTCTACAAAGGCATTGGAAACTTCATTGAATACCGGATGATGGGGATTGGAGAATAGTTCATGCAAAATGCCAAAATGGTAGGCTTTTACTTCATCCAGATGTTGATGGGCAGCAGGGGAATCGTTGCTGATATAAGAGTTGCTAAGTTCTTCGAGTTTATTGGTCATTTTGCCCATCGCAGAAATGACGATCAGTAAATGGTCTTTTGCTGCGTTTTTTACAATTGCAGCCATGTTTTGAATGGATTTTGCACTGGAAACAGATGCTCCGCCAAACTTGTATACTTCCATATTTATTTAAGTGCGGGTAGAATTGAATTGGGTTTTAAAATGTCTTTAATATCTTCAAAAGGAATCAATAGCTCGGTTCTGCCGGCTGCGTAGGCTTTGATTTCGTAAGGATTGTATAAAAATTTAAGGCCTTTATCGGTTACTGTAAAATTGTGATTTAGCGAAAAAGTGTTCTTCTCAAAGAAATAACTATTCGCCAGACTTTGTGTACTGGTCAGATGTTCGTTTTTTCTAAAGATCTTTTCAGCAATTTTAGTCAGTTTCGGCATATTTGCTTTATCAATAAGGGAGTCTAAAGTGATCCGGTGCTGACTGGAGGTGTTGTAATTTTCAAAGATTACCGCCGAGTTGGGGTGTGCACCGCCGGCATAGTCAATAAAAGTATATTCCAGGGGAAGATAATTTTTTCTCTGGGGCAATACACGGATTTCAATTTGTTTAAACCAGGCCTGCTGATCTTCTTTATTGTCTTTTTTATAATCGTCAAAACCTTTTATAAAACCATCTGCCATTTCTTTATAGCTTTTGTACTGAGGTTCGTCGGGGCCGTTGGTTTTAAGTGCATAGGTTTGCACAAAAGTATTGATGCCCTTATTGGTAAAAACCGGATAACGCACACTGGCCTTAGAGGTATCGGCTGATTTTTTTTCATTGGCAGGCAGGAGTTTGCTGTATACTTTAACAGAATCATATTTGAAAGTTAAAGTATCTGTAAGGCCTGATGTTGCAGTTGTAGAATCGGTGGTATGGTTACCTTTTTTTTCACTCTGACAAGCCATTATGCCCGAGATGATCAATAGTGCCGCTATTTTTTTCATAGATATGATCTTTAAAGAGTTTCTGAGTTTGTGCCGTTGATTTGGCCGGCAGAAAAAGAAGCATTCAGCCAGCCTGATTCAATATAAGCATTATATTTTTTATAAAACCGAATGGCGGGTTCGTTCCAATCCAGCACTTGCCAGACCATGCCTGTGAAATTTTTATCTTTGGCTTCCTTTATGACCCTTTCAAAGAGGAGCTTGCCAACGCCCTTGCCTCTGTAAGCTTCAGTGACGATAAAATCTTCCAGGTACAGGCGGCGCCCTTTCCAGGTGGAATAACGGATATAATACAAGGCAAAACCAATAATCTGGTCCTGGTTTTCGGCAACAAATGCCTTCCAAACCGGCTTTTCTCCAAAACCTGCATCAGCAAACTCTTCTAAAGTTACAGTTACTTCTTCAGGTAATTTTTCGTACAGGGCCAGCTCATGGATCAGTTCCATCATGGCCGGGCAGTCTTTTTCCTGCGACTCACGTATAAGGATGCTCATTCTGCTTTAAAATGTTTGATTTTTCTTTTTCCAAATATATTTGTTCCAATGCGTACCATGGTGCTTCCTTCCTCTAAAGCTATTTTATAGTCTGCGGACATACCCATTGAGCGCTCACTGAAAGCTTCATCTTTCCGGAAGTAGGTCAGTTTGATGCCCTCGAATAAGACTTTAAGTTCCTGAAATTCTGCTCGCAGCTGTAATTCAGATGCTGTATTGGTGGCAATTCCCATCAGTCCCCTGATCCGGATGTTTTGTAATTTTTGAAATTCATCCGAACGGAGTAATTCTATAACCTCATCAAAACCAAGTCCAAATTTAGTTTCTTCATCGGCGATATAAATCTGGAGTAAACAATCAATGACCCGGTTGTTTTTTAAGGCTTGTTTATTAATCTCCTGGAGCAGTTTCAGACTATCGACCGATTCGATCAGACTGATAAAAGGAGCAATGTATTTTACTTTATTGGTCTGCAGGTGACCAATCAGGTGCCATTGTATGTCTTTTGGTAGCTGAGCCTGTTTTTCTACAAGTTCCTGGACCAGGTTTTCGCCAAAAATTCTTTGACCAGCATCATAAGCTTCCAGGACTGCTGAAGCTTCGTTGTTTTTAGAAACAGCGACAAGTTTTGCTGAACTCTGTTCTATTTCTTTTTTATATTTTAATAAGTTATCGGCTATGCTCATTTATCAGTATTTTTGGTAAAATTAACAACCTTAGCGCAATTTGCAGTAACAAATGATCCTATTTAAAGCAGGATCTTGTTTTTATAACCTTTTGCTGGCAAAACAAAGGTTACGCTGAGCGGTTAAGCTTAAAGATAAAGAATAGATTAAAATGAAAAGATGTTTGTTGCTGGGAATACTGCCGGTGTTGATGTGGGGTTGTAAACCGAAGATCCCAAAAGACATAATACAGCCTGAGGAAATGCAAAAAATATTATACAATATACATATGACAGATGGTTATATCAGTACCATCACCAATGCAGATTCAGCAAAAAAAGTTGCCGCATCCTTTTATAAAGGTGTGTATAAAAAATTTGGAACGGATTCTGTTCAATATAACAAGAGCATGGATTTTTATTATAAAAATCCTGATCTGATGAACGACATGTATCTTAAAATTGTGGAAGACCTTAAAAAGGTAAAAACAAAATTAGATAAAATCGAGGCAGATTCCATAGCCCTGGCCGCTAAGAAAAAACTTAAAACAGATTCTTTAAAAGCCAAAATCAAATTAAATGAGGTGCTGAAAAAGGATAGTATTTCTGACAGCCTCTCTTTAAAGAAAAAGAAAAAATCAGACCAGCTTAAACGCAGGCCTGTGATGAAGTAAATCATGTTATATCCGGAAAATTGTTTAGAGCGTTTAGGTTTCAATGAAATCAGGGCGCTCATTTATAAAAATTGCTTAAGTCCTATGGGACAGCAATTGGTGAGTAAAATGCAGGTCATGACCAAGTATGACCAGATTAATAAGTTTTTAAGACAAACCAGAGAGTTTAAAAGTATCCTTGAAAATCAGGAACCCCTGCAAATCAGTTCTTTTTTTGACATCAGAAGTCTTGCCGATAAAATCAGGGTAGAAGGGACCTATCTTTCTGAAGAAGAATTGTTTCAGATGTATACCTCTCTGCAGACGGTGTTTTCTGTAATCCGCTTTTTTGATGAACGAAAAGAGGTTTATCCGAACCTCGAAGCGCTTTTTGAACACCTTCCCATCGAAAAGAATATTCTGCGAAAAATAGAGACGGTTCTGGATGCCAAAGGAAAGATCAAACCAAATGCTTCTGCTGTTTTATTCCAGATCATCACTGATCTGGCAAAAGGAGAACAGGAGGTCCGTAAAAAAATGGATTCGATTTACAAACAGGCCCTTGGAAATAATTGGGTGGCCGATGGCAGCCTGACGGTCCGGGATGGAAGGATTTGTATCCCTTTACTGGCTGAAAACAAACGTAAACTTAAAGGCTTTATACATGATGAGTCTGCAAGCGGGCAAACCGTTTATATGGAGCCGGAAGAAGTGTTTACACTGAATAATAAATTAAGGGACCTGGAGTTTGATAAAAGACGGGAGATCATTAAGATCCTGATTGCCCTGACAAATGAACTCAGGCCTTATACCCCTTTGTTGTTGTCTTATCATGGTTTTTTAACCAAACTGGATTTTGTAAGGGCGAAGGCTCTTTTTGCCATTGAAATTGAAGCAGATATGCCTGTACTGGTGAAAGAGGCGAGAACAAAACTGGTCAATGCCCGGCACCCGCTCTTATTTCTTTCTTTTGCAGCGGATCAGAAAACGGTGGTTCCTTTAAATGTACAAATTCATGAAAATTTAAGGATTGTACTGGTGTCAGGACCGAATGCCGGAGGAAAATCTGTTTGTATGAAAACAGTTGGCTTGTTGCAGATCATGTTGCAGAGCGGATTGCTGATCCCGGTTCATGAATCGAGTGAGGTTGGGATTTTTGATCAGATTTTTGCAGATATAGGCGATGATCAATCTATTGAAAGTGATCTGAGTACCTATAGCGCACACTTGACAAAGATGAGGTATTTTGTTGCGCACGCCACGCCGAAATCGTTGGTATTGATTGATGAATTTGGTACAGGAACGGACCCTCAGTTCGGCGGTCCGATGGCGGAGGCTGTTCTGGAAGTACTGAACAACAAAAAGGTCAGGGGGGTAATTACAACGCATTATTCGAATTTGAAGTTGTTTGCAGGAAGTACCCCTGGACTGGAAAATGCTTCCATGTTATTTGATAATGACAAAATGAAGCCCCTCTATATCCTTGAAGTAGGTAAACCTGGGAGCTCCTACGCCTTTGAAATTGCACAGAACATTGGTTTGCAGCCGGAAGTATTGAAGCTGGCCAGAGAAAAGACTGGCAGCAACCAGAACCGGGTAGATACCTTGCTGGTCGATCTTGAGCGGGAGAAAAAACAAATTTACGACACCAAAATACAGCTTTCCACCCAGCAGAATAAAGTGAAGAACCTGGTGGCAGAAAATGAGAAGTTGAAACTTTTTCTGGAAGAGAACAAAAAAAGCCTCATGAAAGAGGCCAAGATGGAAGCCCAGGCCATCATCAAAAATGCGAATAAGCTGGTTGAAAATACCATTGCAGAGATCAAGGAAAAGCAGGCGGATAAAGTCGTCACCAAACAATTAAGGCAAAATCTCGAGAAAGTTTTGGTTCAAAACCAGGTCAAAGAAGAGAAGAAAGAAGTTTTACCGGCCCAAAAACTGGATGGACCTATAGAGGTCGGTGACTGGGTGCAGCTGAACAATAGTGAAACAACCGGACAGGTACTTGAAATAAACAGGGACAACCTGGTTGTTGCATTGGGAGACCTGAGGTCTGTGATCAAAAAGAACAGGGCGCATAAGATCAGTAATACCCAGGCAAGAAAAGCCATTCAGGCCAATTCTTATTCCGGAAGTATTTCTGAAGCGATCAGTTCTTTTAATGCGGAATTGGATTTAAGGGGAATGAGAGGGGAAAATGCCTTACAAGAGGTGGAAAAATACCTGGACCGGTCTGTGATGTTGGGTTTTCCTTTTATCAAACTGATTCATGGAAAAGGAGATGGTATTTTGCGTAAACTGATCAGGGAGTACCTAAAAAAGTATAGCCAGGTAACCCGGGTTGAAGATGAACACGCAGACCGCGGGGGGGATGGAATTACCTATGTTTATTTGAAGTAATCTTAAGCCTGATTTGTGGACCGGACTAACAAAGTCCGGTAGAGTTTTTTTAATTTTAGCATTCAAACCAAATATATGATCAATAAAGTTGTATCGGGGGCCGGGGAGGCCATCCGGGATATAGAAGACGGTAGTACTTTAATGCTTGGGGGCTTTGGCTTATGCGGAATCCCTGAAAACTGTATTCATGCCCTTGTTCAAAAGAACGTAAAAAACCTGACGTGTATTTCCAATAATGCGGGAGTGGACGATTTTGGAATAGGCTTGATGCTGCAGCAGCGCCAGGTCAAAAAGATGATCTCCTCTTATGTCGGGGAGAATGCAGAATTTGAAAGGCAGTTGCTAAGCGGTGAACTGGAAGTTGAGTTGATTCCTCAGGGGACTTTAGCGACCCGTTGTATGGCGGCAGGTTATGGTATGCCTGCGATTTTTACACCTGCAGGCGTAGGAACTGAAGTTGCCCAGGGAAAAGAAGTACGGAATTTTAATGGAAAGGATTACCTGATGGAATATGCTTTTGACGCTGATTTTGCAATCGTAAAGGCATGGAAAGGGGATACAGCTGGTAATTTGATTTACAGGTCCACCAGCAGGAACTTCAACCCGGTTATGGCTATGGCCGGAAAGACAACCATTGCAGAAGTGGAAATCCTGGTAGAGGCAGGGGAGCTGGATCCGGATCAGATTCACACCCCTGGCGTATTTGTACACCGCATTTTTCAGGGTACTGATTACGAAAAGAGAATTGAACAACGTACGGTCAGGACCAAAAATTAAAACAAATACTATGCTGGATAAGAACGGAATTGCGAGACGCATCGCAAAAGAAATAAAAGATGGTTATTATGTAAATCTGGGTATTGGTATACCGACACTGGTTGCCAATTATATTCCAGATGGAATTAATGTGGTGTTACAATCTGAAAATGGTTTACTGGGAATGGGGCCTTTTCCTTTTGAAGGGGAAGAAGATGCTGATTTAATTAATGCGGGGAAACAAACCATTACCACATTGCCAGGGTCCTCTGTGTTTGATTCTGCATTGAGTTTCGGAATGATCAGAAGTCAGAAAATTGACCTGACCATTCTTGGTGCAATGGAAGTTTCAGAATATGGTGATATTGCGAACTGGAAAATTCCGGGTAAAATGGTGAAAGGTATGGGAGGAGCTATGGACCTTGTCGCTTCTGCAAAGAACATCATTGTCGCAATGCAGCATGTAAATAAAGCCGGAGAAAGCAAACTATTAAAAGCTTGTACGCTACCATTGACCGGGGTTCGTTGCATTAAAAAAATTGTAACCGAACTCGCTGTTCTGGATGTTCTGCCTGAGGGTGGGTTCAAATTATTGGAAAGAGCACCGGGTGTCAGTGTCGATTATATTAAAACTTCTACCTCAGGCAGACTGATCGCTGATGACCAGACTCCGGAAATGGATCTGGGTTAATCCTTTTTACAGAATTTAGGCTTCAGATCATTTGCGATACTTTCTGTTACTGCAATGATTTCTTCTGAAGTATTCAGGTTGTTGGAAACGATCATTTGACATTCTTCACGGTAAGGAAGAAGAAACTCTTTATAAGATGGCATAACGTGGTTATGCCATTTGTATAAAACATCTTCTTCAGGGTAGCCCCTTTCATTGCCATCTCTTCTGATCCTTCTGTCCAGGGCGACTTCTTCGTCGGCTTCTATAAAGATTTTATGATCCAGTAATTCTGCAATTTCTTTAAAGTGAAGGATGAAAAGCCCTTCTACGATGATGATTGGTGCCGGATTGATTTCCAGAATTTTAACAACAGCGAGAGGATTGTTGAAATTGTATTCTTTTTTGTAAACGACCTCGCCTTTAAGGAGCTTTTTGATGTCCAGGGTAAACTGAGCATCGTCAATGGTAGAGGGAAGATCAAAGTTGTATAATTTATTTTCTTCCTGTGTCATTTCCCCTGCGGGAATATAATAGTCATCCTGTGAAACCAGGGTAACTTCATCATTTTTAAAATGGTGTAAAAAACAATTCAAAAAAAAAGTTTTACCGGATCCGCTGCCACCTGCAATCCCGATAATGAAAGGCTTATTGTTCATTATTATCTTGTCCGCTGTAAGTTAAATTGCAAAAAAATCTTTTATCTAAAGCACCTAATGCGTCTGCAACTGCTTTTGTCATTACAATTATAACATCTTTTGTGGATTCATTCTCTGTAAATTTACCAACAACCTTGGCAAAGGTAGAGCGGTTGCTCATCGGATTGGTGATTTTGATCACTGTTCCTATTGGTGCAGTGCGGTGCAATACAAGCATTTTACTTGGGTCAAGATCCTGATCGGAGATCCACATTGCCGTACCTTTTTCATCAATCTGGTTTAAGCCATAACGGCTTGGTGCATATTTTAATGAAGGATTTTTAATAGAGGATAAAGTATCGGCTTCTGCATTGTTTACAGGTGGTGCAACTGGTTTTTTAACAGGATACTGTCCGCGGATCAATAATTTCTGTCCTACGCTGAGGGCATTGTCGTCAAGTTTGTTTTTGGTCTTCAACTGGTCCATGGTCATCCCATACTTGGTGGCAATGGAATAAATGGTTTCATTGGAGGCTACAGTATGTTCTACAAATTCTTCCGATGGCTGGTTTGCAGGTACTGCAACGGGAGTTGTGACCGTTTTGGTTGTCTCTGCTGGTTTAACAGGTGTATTTTCTACTGCCTTTTCTTCTAGGCCTGCTTTTGCAGGTACTTTAAGAACCTGTGCAATTTTCAGATTCGAACTATTTAAATTGTTAATTCTTTTGATTTCATTTATAGTGGTACCGTATTTTTCTGCGAGCATGTTGAGGTTCTCTTTTGGCTGAACGACATGTTCTATGTAAGTACCGCCATTCCCTGCGACAGTTGTTTCGGCATTTTTTGCAGGTTCTTCGCGTCGGGATGGTCTTTCTTCTTTTGCTTCAGCTGCCTTTTGTTCCCCGCCTTCCTGAGCCGGCATTTTTAAGATCTGGCCAATTTTAAGGTTAACTGTACTGAGTTCATTAATTCTTTTGATCTCCTCCACGGTTGTTCCATATTTTTGTGCCAGTCTGTTCAGATTATCTTTAGGCTGGACGGTATGTTCTGTATAATTTCCAGCAGGGGAAGCAGTACCTGATTTATTGTTCTTTGTAGCTTGTACAGGTGTTGATTCTTCTTTAAAAGGGATATTAGTGGGCACTTTGATGACTACCCCAATTTGCAGGTATTTATTTTCATTAAAATTCATGATGTCCTTTGGGGAAACATTGTATCTTCTCCCAATCGAATAATAAGTGTCGTGCTGGACCACCTGATGAACGATAAGTTTTTTACCTTTTAAATTTTCTACTCCAATGGAGTCCCTGCCAAGGGAGGCAGAACTTTCTGATATATTGAAAAATATGGCAAACAGGGCCAGTATATAATATTTTTGCATTAATGTTTAATCAAGTTAATCCCGGCAATTATACGAATAAATTCTAGAAGCTTAAATTATGTAAAGAAAACGGGAAATCGTCTTTGGTATTGTATTGAATTGTTTTTCCTGAAAACTTTTCTGCCAAATGCTTGTTGTATTTTTATATACGATCAATAAAATAAAAACAATTATTATGGACGCTAAGGAAATAAGTTTGAATGAAAAAAAGGTGAAACCGGTAGTAGATATGCTCAATGATTATCTGGCAAATTATCATGTTCATTACCAGAAGTTAAGAGGCTGTCACTGGAACATTAAAGGACAGAATTTCTTTACCTTGCACCTTAAATTTGAAGAACTTTATACAAATGCACAATTGACCATCGACGAAATCGCAGAGCGGGTATTGACTTTGGGTAAGCCGCCGCACAGCCGTTTTGCAGATTATATCAAAGAGTCTTCTATAAAGGAGGTGAATACTATAGGAATGAAAGATCTGGATATGGTAGATGCGGTACTGGAAGATATGGCCCATTTGATCCAACTTGAAAGAGAGTTGTTGGAGGCAACAGATAAAGCTGGGGATGATGGTTCCAATGATATGGTGAACCGCTTTATGCAGTTCAAGGAAAAAAACACCTGGATGCTGCGTTCTTTTGCAAATAAAAAATAAGCGCATGCGGTTTAAAAGCACAAAGGCCATGTCCCGGACATGGCCTTTGTGCTTTGTGGGAATTGCCGAAAACAAAATTTGTTTGATATCTTTGGCCTAAATGGGATATAAAAGCTTAGCAGAATGCGTTTCTGATTTAGAAAAACATGGACATCTTTTAAGGATTAAAGAAGAAGTTGATCCTTACCTGGAAATGGCGGCAATTCATTTGCGTGTATTTGAACAAGAAGGACCTGCTATACTATTTGAAAATGTTAAGGGAAGTCCATTTCCAGCAGTTTCTAATTTATTTGGTACCCTGGAGCGCTCTAAATTTATGTTCAGGGATAGCCTGGAAAAGGTACAGCAATTGGTGTCTCTGAGGTCAGATCCCATGAAAGCTTTAAAAAATCCTTTTAAATTTGCTGGCGCAGGCCTGACTGCTTTATCCGCATTGCCCTTAAAGCAAAGCCTGTTTAAGTCGGTCTTTAGTAAAACTAGCATCAGTAGTCTTCCTCAGATTGTAAACTGGCCAATGGATGGAGGTCCGTTTATTACCATGCCACAGGTTTATACAGAAGATCCGGACAAACCAGGTATAATGAGTGCAAATCTGGGGATGTACAGGATACAGCTTTCGGGGAATGAGTATGTTCAGGATAAAGAAATTGGCTTACACTACCAGATCCACAGAGGGATCGGGGTTCATCAGTCCAAGGCAAATGCAAAAGGACAGCCGCTTAAAGTCAGCATATTTGTTGGCGGCCCTCCTTCACACCCACTGGCTGCGGTAATGCCTTTGCCGGAAGGACTTTCTGAAGCCACTTTCGCGGGAGCATTGGGAAACAGGCGTTTCAGGTATTTTTATGATGAAGAAGGATTTTGTATTTCTGCAGACGCAGATTTTGTGATCACTGGCACCGTTTATCCTCATGAAAATAAACCGGAAGGCCCTTTTGGAGACCATTTGGGCTATTATAGCCTGACGCATCCTTTTCCCTTAATGAAAGTTCACCATGTGTACCATCGTAAAGATGCCATTTGGTCTTTTACAGTGGTCGGGCGACCACCTCAGGAAGATACCAGCTTCGGGGCATTAATCCATGAGATTGCCGGATCGGCGCTGCCACAGGAAATTCATGGACTAAAGGAAGTGAATGCTGTGGATGCTGCGGGGGTTCATCCTTTGCTTTTTGCAATTGGAAGTGAACGGTATACACCTTATTTAAAGGAAAGAAGACCTCAGGAAATTTTAACCATTGCCAATCATATTTTAGGCAAAAACCAGTTGAGCCTTGCCAAATATCTGTTCATTGCGGCAAAAGAGGATGATGAAAGGCTGCACACACACGATATTAATGCTTTTCTGAAACATGTCCTGGAGAGAATTGATTTGACCAGAGACCTTCATTTTTATACACAAACTACGATTGATACCCTGGATTACAGTGGGGAAGGACTTAATTCGGGCTCCAAAGTTGTTTTTGCTGCAGCGGGACCTGTTAAAAGAAAATTAGAATCAGCGCTCCCGTCAGGATTTAATTTGCAAAATTGTTTTTCAGAGTTTCGAATGGCGATGCCCGGTGTTCTGGTGCTTTCGGGAACTGCTTACAAGAATAAAGAAAAAGCCCGGGAAGAGATCCTGCTTTTGAAAAAGGAGCTGGAAGTTCAGGATATGGAAGGCATTGTTCTGGTTGTTTGTTGTGACGATGCTGCATTTACTGCAGAAAATATCAATAACCTGGTTTGGGTAACTTTCACCAGGAGTAATCCCGCGGCTGATATAGAGGGGGTAAATAGTTTTACCCAGGATAAACACTGGGGGTGTAAAGGGGCTTTGATTATTGATGCCAGAAAGAAACCACATCATGCACCGGAACTGATTAAAGACCAGGAGGTCGAAAGGAAAATAAACCGCTTGAAGTTAAAATAATAAAAAAGGCCCTGTTCAATAGACAGGGCCTTTTTTATTCTGGCTTAGAACCGCACTCCAAAAGTCAGGAAAACATTGTTTCTATCGACTTTTGCTGTTGCAACTGGGTCTAAAGATTGGTTATTGAATGTATAAGGACTGAAAGTTTGATTGGTCTGGACTCTTTGATAAGCCAGGTCTATATAATACTGATTGATTTTATAACCAAGACCTCCACTAAAGTATTTGGTCTGAGACAGGTTATCTTTATCATCTTTATAAGGTGTACCATTTATACCATAACCAGCTCTTATGGTGAAGGAAGGATCTATCTTGTATTCTGCTCCAACCCTGTAATTAAAGGCGTGCGTATAAAAATCCTTAACATCCATGTTATTATTATTGATCTCCTCAGGAGCGTAATAATCTGCTGCATTACTTAATTTAATACCCGCATAATTAACATAGTCCACGTCGGCAGTCAATAAAGCACTACCCCCAAGAATTACACTTGCACCCAATGAAGTTTTAGAAGGGTTTCTCAGGTTATACTGAAAAACATAATTATTCTGAACATTGGTATAACTTGTATTTGCAGAAGTATAACGTGTATCGAGTACCTCAGAAGTCACATCTTCCATATGCATCCAGGTAGGTGTCTGATAAGTAACCCCAATTCTAACCTCATTTATTGGTTTATAAATTAAGCCCAGACGTCCGTTTACTCCATTTCCCCGAACAGACTGACTTTGTCTATAGGATAGGGTGTAGGCATCTCCAACCTTAGGATCGGTAGGGAGTTGCTGGGGAGTGGAAGTAATTGTTCCTGACTCTGTAAATTGAGAATCATATCCATAACGGACATTGACAAAACCAATGGAAGCACCCAGGTAAAATTGATTGGAGATGTTCATAGCCCCAGCAAAATTAAATTCAGAAGTAGAACCATACCTAACCTGGTTGTAGTTCTGAAGATTGTTTTTACTGCTTGTTGCTGAAGTAAAGGTGCCTGTATTACCGGTTTCATTAATCAAAAAATTATCGTAGGCCATTTTTCTGAGTGAACCATTGGTAAACTGGGAATGGGTCTGGCCAAAATTAGTTGCATTTTCAGCGGCAAAATCACCAAAGGAGTTATTTGGGTTTTTACCTCCAAAGCTATAATTTCCTGTGAAATCATTATTCCTGTTGTAACCGATGCCCCATACAAAACTGATGACACCCTGGTTCAGATCAGCTCCTTTGGGCCGGATCACCGGGTTGTACCAGACAACACCGGCCTGATTTAAATTAAGTTTATCCTTAGAGCTTTTTGTGCCTTGGCCAAAATAATTGGCATTGGAACTCACGCTGTTAAATTCAGGTGTAAAACTGAATTCAGAACGAGTAAACATACCCAAACCAGCAGGATTTCCTCCTATTGAGCTGATGTCTCCGCCTAAGCTGGTCTGGGCATTTCCCAATCCTTTAAAGCGTGCTGAACTTCCAAAATTAGTTTGCGAGAACCGAAGTGCATCCTGAGCATAGGTTGAAAATTGAGCATATGTTATTCCTGTACTAGCTACCATAGCTAATCCAAGTAGTGTAACGAATTTTTTCATCTTTTAATTCTTGACCTTAAATTTTAATTTCTACCACCGCTTCTTTGACTTCTGCCGCCACCGCCGCCGCCGCCACCATTGTTAGAAGGAGGAGGAGTATAACTTGGTCTTTCGGATCTGGTTGGAGGATTATAACTCTCTGTACGACCACGTTGGTTTACATAAGGGTTTGAACCTCTGTTGCCCTGGTTATAATTTCCCATATTTGGGTTTGATCTTTCTGATCTGCTCCTGTCGGAGGAAATGATGCCATTGGTTGTCCTTATTGCACCTCTTCCGGTATACCCATTAAATGAACCGGAGGGATAACCTCTTTCACCACTTCTGTTCGGTCTTGGCCCATAGGTAGTTGTTCCAGGAAGTCTGTAAGATGGATAATATCCACCTCCCCAGCCACCGCCCCACCAGCCACCTCCCCAGAGGCCTCCGCCCCAGTAAGGATTATATGCCCAGTAAGGAGAATAGATTCCCCAGCCACCATAATAAGGGTTCCAGTAATTTCCAAAATAGGAATTACCCCATCCCCATCCAAAGCCCAGTCCTACAGACCAGCCTGAGCCAAGGCCCCATCCTGAATTGTAGCCATAATAACCATCATAATAATAAGGGTCATAATAGCCTCTGAACGGACTTCCATAATAAAAACGGTTGATGCGGGAACTATAATCCATATCGTAATAAGGATCACTTGTTCCATAGTCATCTCCTGAACGTGAATCGTCCCTGTATTGGGAGGCTTGACTTGGTTGTGGTTGTACGTACTCCTGAGCTTGTGCAACGGAGTTGTAAACATCATCATTGTGGCTGCCCTGTTGGGCTAACCTGGGGGCTGAACAGGAGGCAATGACCACCGTCGCTGCAGCCAGCAAACCGGTTAATAATCGTATAGGTTTCATCGTATGTTAATTGTTTGTGTGTGTTACAATTTTTATAGGTATAAATTTATAAATTTGTGACCTACGATACAAGTTATTTAACACAAAAAACGTTCCATTCAGCTATGAGCAAAGGTATTACAAGCAAAAAAGAAGATTATTCCCAGTGGTATAACGACATTGTTATAAAAGCAGATCTGGCAGATCACTCAGATGTAAGGGGTTGTATGGTCATAAAGCCATATGGTTACTCCATTTGGGAGAAAATGCAGTCTGTACTGGATCAAAAATTCAAAGATACAGGACACAGTAATGCCTATTTTCCGTTATTCATACCAAAGTCATATTTTTCTAAGGAAGCTTCCCATGTTGAAGGTTTTGCTACAGAGTGTGCCGTAGTGACGCATTATCGTCTTAAAAATGATGGTGCAGGAAACATTATTGTAGACGAAACAGCAAAACTGGAAGAAGAGCTTATCGTCAGGCCTACTTCTGAAACCATTATATGGAACACTTATAAAGGTTGGATACAATCTTACCGGGATCTGCCTTTGCTGATCAACCAATGGGCCAATGTGGTCCGCTGGGAAATGCGCACCCGACTTTTTCTAAGAACTGCAGAATTTTTATGGCAGGAAGGACATACGGCCCATTCTACTTCTCAGGAAGCGATTGAAGAAACAGAACGTATGCTGGATGTATATGCAGATTTTGCAGAGAACTGGATGGCCCTTCCGGTTGTAAAAGGCCGTAAAACAGCTAACGAACGTTTTGCAGGTGCACTGGATACGTATTGCATTGAAGCATTGATGCAGGACGGAAAAGCTTTACAGGCAGGTACTTCTCATTTTCTGGGACAGAACTTTGCCAAGGCATTTGACGTGAAATTTACAAATAAAGAAGGTAAAATAGAGCACGTCTGGGCCACCTCCTGGGGAGTATCCACACGCCTGATCGGAGCATTGATTATGGCGCATAGTGATGATGCTGGCCTTGTTCTGCCTCCAAAACTGGCGCCAATACAGGTGGTTATTGTACCAATTTACAAAGGAGAGGACGATCTGAAAAACATCAGCAATTTTGTGGATGAACTGATTCCTAAGTTAAAAGCGCAAGGCATTTCTGTGAAATATGATGACAGGGATACACAACGCCCCGGATTCAAATTTGCAGAATATGAATTGAAAGGGGTTCCTGTGAGAGTGGCTATAGGCGGAAGAGATATGGAGAATGGCACAGTTGAAATTGCAAGAAGGGATACTAAAGAAAAACAAACAGTTGAACAGCAAGGACTTGATGTTTATATTGGACAGTTACTGGAAGAAATACAGGAAAACATTTATAAAAAGGCAAAGGATTACAGGGAAGAGCATATTACAGAAGCCAATTCTTATGAAGAGTTTAAGACACTTTTAGATACCAAGGCGGGTTTTATTGCTGCGCACTGGGATGGAACACCTGAAACGGAACAAAAAATTAAGGAAGAGACCAAGGCAACCATCAGGTGCATTCCTTTGGACAATAAGCTGGAAGAAGGAGTTTGTATTTATTCAGGTAAACCTTCTATCCAGAGAGTACTTTTTGCACGGGCCTATTAATCAAACTTAAACGGGTTTTAATCTGTTTGTTATAAAAAGAGTAAAATGAAATTTGCAACAAAAGCTATACATGCTGGCCAGGAGCCGGATCCAAGTACCGGGGCAGTAATGACCCCGATTTATCAGACCTCTACTTATTGGCAAAAATCGCCAGGTGATCATCAGGGATTTGAGTATTCAAGAGGAACCAACCCAACCAGAAAAGCGCTTGAAGCTTGTCTGGCTGCGCTGGAAAATGCGAAATATGGTCTTGCCTTTTCTAGTGGAATGGGGGCTACAGATACGGTTTTGAAATTGCTGAAACCCGGTGATGAGGTGATTACTGGTAATGACTTATATGGCGGCTCTTACCGGATATTTACAAAGGTGTATGAAAAATACGGTATTAAATTCCATTTCCTTGATTTGTCGAAACCAGAAAATATTCTGCCGCATTTAACAGATAAAACCAAATTGATCTGGATTGAAACACCAACCAATCCAACAATGCAAATTATTGATATCCAAGGGGTCTCTAAAATTGCCAAAGCACATGGGCTGATCCTTGCCGTTGACAATACTTTTGCTTCTCCTTACCTGCAAAACCCAATGGATTTGGGTGCAGATATCGTCATGCACTCCGTTACTAAATATATAGGTGGTCACTCTGATGTGGTTATGGGGGCGCTGGTGGTCAACGATGACCAGTTGTATAAAGACCTTTGGTTTATCTATAACGCTTGTGGGGCAACACCTGGACCACAAGACTCGTTCCTGGTATTGAGGGGGATTAAAACGTTGCACCTGAGAATGAAGGCACATTGTGAAAATGGCGAGAAGGTTGCACATTATCTGAAAAATCATCCAAGAATTGACAAGATTTACTGGCCTGGTTTTGAGGATCATCCCAACCATGATGTTGCCAAAAAACAAATGCGTGGTTTTGGAGGGATGGTATCCATTACTTTAAAGGGGGCAGATCTTGCGGAAACTTTTAAGGTAGCTTCTTCATTTAAGGTTTTTGCCCTGGCAGAATCTTTGGGTGGCGTAGAGTCCCTGATCAATCATCCAACCACGATGACCCATGGTTCTATTCCAAAAGAAGAAAGGGAAAAGGTTGGTGTAACTGATAACCTGCTTCGTTTAAGTGTTGGTGTGGAAGATATAGATGATCTGCTGGCGGATCTGGAACAAGCACTTAAATAGAAGGTCTTGGAATTTTTAGAACTCAAGGATTTTTTGGAGGTTAAGGCTGCACAATATAACCAGCCTGGTTTTATTCAAAATGATCCCATTTGTATACCCCACAGGTATCAAAAAAAACAGGATATTGAAATTGCCGCATTTTTTGCGGCAATTTTAGCTTGGGGCCAACGTAAAACCATTATCAGTAAATGTACAGAGCTGTTGGAAAGAATGGACAATGAACCTTACCAGTTTATGACAGGCCATTCAGAACCGGACCTTAAAGCCTTACTGGGCTTTAAGCACCGTACCTTTAATGATACCGACCTGCTTTACTTTGCAGCATTTTTTAAAAACCATTATCAAAGATCGGACAGTCTGGAAACTGCATTTTTGCCTTTTGAATCCCCGTTCAGAGCCGAATTTCTGGAAGAGGGACAAGAGGCTGAAGATGCAACTGTTTATACCTCTGCCGCCTGTATGCTGTCCGCATTAAAAAAGAACCCTTTGGATCTGGAATCCGCTCTGAATCATTTCAGGCGTTATTTTTTTAGCCTGCCCGATTTTCCGCGCAGGACCATTAAGCATATTTCCTCTCCTCTACAGAAATCGACCTGTAAGCGGTTGAACATGTTTTTACGCTGGATGGTCAGAAAAGACAATATGGGGGTTGATTTTGGAATTTGGAACATCATTCAGCCTAAAGACTTGATTTGCCCCTGTGATGTTCATGTAGACAGGGTTGCCAGGAGATTGGGACTGATTTCCAGAAAACAAACAGACTGGCAGACGGCAAAAGAATTGACCGCCGAACTAAAACATTTTGATCCTTTGGATCCGGTTAAATATGATTTTGCTTTATTCGGGCTTGGGGTTGAAGAAAAATTTTAATTTTTTTATGTTTTATGATCACATTTAAAGCTGAAATAGAAAAATTTAATGAAATGGGGGAGAAGACGGGCTGGAGTTATGTCTTTATTCCCCAGGCCATAGCAGCAGAACTGAAACCTGGTTGTAGAAAAAGTTTCAGATTGAAAGGGAAAATAGATGATTTGCCCATTGTAGGTATGGCTACTGTACCTATGGGAGAAGGCGATTTCATCATTGCGCTAAAAGCCAGTTTGCGTAAACAGCTTAAAAAGGAAGCTGGTGCCCTGGTCACCCTGGTTATTGAGGAGGATACAACCTTTAAAATTGAAATCCCTGAGGACTTGGAACTTTGTCTTTCCGATGAAGAGGCCTTGATGGAACGTTTTTTAAAACTGCCCAAATCTCATCAGAATTGGTACATCAACTGGCTGAATTCAGCAAAGACAGAAGCAACCAGAACGAAAAGACTGGTAAAAATCGTTTCTGCCATGGACCGTAGCCTAAGCTTTGGGGAAATGATGAGAGAGGGAAAGGAAAAATAGAAAATTTAGGCTTTTCTGGAATAATTTCTGAACCAGCTGCTGATTTTCATTTGAATAACCCCAATAAAAGCTTCTCTGAATATCCGCGTGCTCATTTTGGAAACACCTTCAGTTCTGTCGGTGAAAATAATGGGTACTTCCACCACCTTAAACCCATATTTAATGGCTGTGAACTTCATTTCAATCTGAAAAGCATAGCCAACAAATCTGATCTTATCCAGAGGAATGGTTTCCAGAACTATTCTTTTGTAGCATTTGAACCCTGCGGTAGCATCCTGAATACTGATCCGGGTAATGAAGCGTACATACATAGAGGCAAAATAAGACATGAGCACTCTGTTCATAGGCCAGTTGACCACATTAACACCCCGTACATACCTGGAACCTATGGCTACATCGGCGCCTTTTACACAAGCTTCCCTTAACCTGACCAGGTCCTCCGGATTATGGGAAAAGTCTGCATCCATTTCAAATATATATTGATAAGGGTGTTTTAAGGCCCATCTGAAACCATGAATGTAGGCGGTGCCGAGCCCTAATTTTCCCGTTCTTTGCTCCAGGTGAAGCGCTGGATATTCCTGTTGAAGATTTTTTACAATTTCAGCCGTCCCGTCTGGAGAACCATCATCTATAATTAGTATTTCAAAAAAGTGGCTCAGGGAAAAAACCTTTCTAATGATCTTTTCAATATTCTCTTTCTCGTTATAGGTTGGAATAATAACTAAACTGTCTGACACTTTTTATCGATGGTTTTAAGATATGACTGTATATTTCGCCGAAATTAAACATTAAAAATGAAAAACCCTGTAAACGTCGGGGTTTACAGGGTTAAAATATGTTAAATACTGAAGGCTTAACTTACCCCCTGCATCAGCTTTTTAATTAAAGGGGAGCATATAATTAAAAATACGCCGGCAATGGCTGCATAAATACCTAATTGGTAATAACCGGCAGTATAAGAATGTAATTTTTCCACCAGGGAGGCATCAGCAGTGACAGACATGTCTGCACCCAGTTTACCGGCAGCAAATTGTCCGAAGGCGCTGGCCAGAAACCACATTCCCATCATCATTCCGGTTAATCTTTTTGGAGAAAGTTTTGTAACCAGGGACATTCCGATTGGTCCCAGACAAAGTTCACCAAGGGTCATCAACAGATAACCAAAGGTAAACAGGTTTAATGAAGTGATCCCGTTTGCATCGGCGAGGAAACGGGTGTAAAAGAAAGTATAGAAAGTTGCAGCCAGAAACAGGAATCCGATTCCGAACTTAATAATGGAATTGGGTTCCATTTTTTTCTTAGACAACCAAAGCCATAATAAACCTACCAATGGACTGAATACAATCACAAAGAAGGAATTGGAACTGTTGTTGATGACATTTGGATCAATGTTAAAAAACAAAAGGGTATGGCTTAGGTTTCTTTCTGCAAAAAGAGAAAGAGAACCTCCGCTCTGTTCAAAAATGGCATTAAATAAGAAATACAGAAAAATAAATATAAAGGCTGCCAGCAACTTTAACTGAAATTTCCTGTCCTGGACCCTGTAGGTTTCGTAAAGAAAATATAGGATAGAGACCGGGGCAATCGTATACATGAAATAATCGGTATACTTTGTGTTTTGCACCATGATCAGGATCAAGGGGATAGAGATCAAAGAAAAGATATACACCCCAATTTCCCGGATCCTCTTTTTGCTCACCGGCATTTCTTTTAAGGGGGAGTCACCAATAGGACCTAAATTCTTTTTAGTCACTAAAAATGTTAACAGTCCAAGGATCATTACAATCGCGGCGGCCAGGAAGGCATAATTCCAGGAAACATATTTTCCCAGGTATACGCAAAGTGCCCCGCCCAATAACCCACCTATATTGATGCCTGCATAAAACATTCCATAACCTGCATCTCTTCTGCTGTCTCCATCCTTGTATAAATCCCCTACCATGGAAGAAATATTTGGTTTGAAGAAGCCTGTTCCGATAATAGAAAGGGTAATTCCAATATAAAAGAATTCTTTTGGAGAAGTGGCGATAATCAGGTTGCCCAGGATCATAACCATTCCACCGAAAAACAATGACTTTTTAAAACCCAGAATTTTATCCGCAAAAATACCCCCCAGAAAAGTAAAGGCATAAACAAAAGATTGTATCGCTGCATACTTTAAGTTGGCATCTTTATCGGAAAGGGAAAGTCCTACAATTTTGTCAATCATAAAAATGGTCAGCATCCCCCTCATCCCATAAAAACAAAAGCGTTCCCACATTTCCACCAGGAACAGCGACCAGAGCTGTTTTGGGTATTTACCTTCAAAATTCTGGATCTCATCCAGTGTAATCTCTTTTTGCATTGTATTTTCTTTAATTTAAAAAAGCCCCGGGTATATCCGGGGCTTCCTTTTTATTATTTTACGCCGTGCATTAATTTTCTAAGAACAGGGGTCAGCATCATAATGATCAGGCCCAGTCCGACAGGGATAAAGGTAAAGATCAAAAAGAAAGTGGACATAGAATATTTAGAAGTAATTTCATCGATCATTCCGCCCATGGTACCTGCAATTTTATTTCCAATGGCAATGGCCAGGTACCAGATGCCAAACATAATGGCGATCATACGACCAGGAACCAGTTTACTTACATAAGAAAGACCTACTGGTGAAATAAACAACTCGCCTAGGGTATGGAAAAAATAAGCCATTACAAGCCAAACCATACTTACCGAAGCGACAGCTGCACCTTGGGGAATAGAACTTGCGCCATAGGCAAGGGCAGCGAAACCAATACCGAGCAGGATCATACCAAATCCATTTTTGTAGGTTGCAGTAGGGTTATATTTACTGCTCCATAATTTGGAAACAATAGGTGCGCAGCTGATGATAAATAAAGAGTTTAATATTCCAAACCAGGTGGCTGGAACTTCAGATTTTACTTCTGAATATTGTTGCTTCAGCATGTAGATCACAATAATCCAGATGATGACAAAACCCGAAGCTAGAATGATGTTTCCAAGGGCATACTTGCCAAAAGTTTTGGCAAATAGCCTAATGAGCACATAAGATATAATAACCAGAGGAATGACGGTGATCAAGGTATTGACTACATTGAAAATAATTTTAGAATCCCCGGTAAGCACCCTTTGGGTATAATCTTTCGCGAAGATGGTCATAGAACCACCAGCTTGTTCAAATGAAGCCCAGAAAAAGATGGTGATGAAAGCCAGGATAATAACTGCGATCATTTTGTCCCTTAGCACCGGTGTGTATTGCGAAATCCTTTTAATCAAGGTAAAAACGAATAGGAGCAGGGCAATCAGAATGACAAAATTACTGCCGTCCAAACTGCCTACTTTAAAATTGAACAGGCTGAAATTCGTTATTTTTGAAATAGGATCATTAATGATCCAGGCCAGGCCAATTACCGAAATCAGACCAATTAAAACCAGGTCAAATTTTGAAAAAGGATTCCTGGTGGATTCCTCAGGAGTCTCTTCAAATTCCTCTGTCTGGTTTTTAACAGGTTTTAAGCCGATGTTTCCGAAAATTCTTTGTGTGAAATAGAATTGCAGCATGCCGATAAACATAAATACACCTGCCAATCCAAATCCATAAGACCATCCCCATTCAGGATTCTCTCCAATATAACCGCAAAGCAACATTCCTAAAAAAGCCCCTGAATTTACGCCCATGTAGAATATGGTATAAGCACCATCTTTTTTCTCAGGATGTTTTTTATACATCTGGGCAATGATTGAAGTCATGTTTGGTTTAAAAAAACCATTTCCAATAACCAAAAGGCCTAAACCAAGGTACATGAAGGCATGGTGAAACTCCATGGCCATCGAAAGGTGGCCCAGGGTCATGATCAATGCGCCGACAAGGACGGCCCATCTGTATCCGATAATTTTATCTGCTATATATCCGCCTAAAATGGGGGTTAAATAAGCCAGACCTGTATAGGAACCATAAATGGCAAGTGCATGTGCCCTTGGCCATCCCCAACCGGGGTTATCTCCGATAATCGATGACGTGAGAAAAAGTACCAGTAAGGCCCTCATTCCATAGTAAGAAAATCTTTCCCACATTTCTGTAAAGAAAAGGACAAACAGCCCGGCTGGATGTCCTAAGACCTTACTTTCAAAAAAATTATTTGGACTCTCCAAATTTCGTGCATTCATGTGTTGGTTTTTTTGTGTAGTAATTTATTGAAAGGTTTCAGTTAGTTTAAAATGAACATAGGGAGAATAATCTCTTGTTTTTTAGAGGGATAGTTACTGTTCTAAAATGTTTCAAATGGTCTGTCAGAGATAAAGTTTGTGTGTTATTGAAATAAACCATCGCGCAAGATAGGTACATGAAGCCAAACTCACAAATTTTTAACTTATATAAAAAGGAGGTTATATAGCTCTAGAGCTTCTTTATTGGGGTGATTTTTTTATTTTTTGGATCTGTATAAAGTTCGTCTTTCTCGTTTGGATTATTTTTGAGTTCAACATTCTCTACGAGCTTTAAATGGCCTCCAACAGGCCTGTAGGCATCAAAACTGGAATCTGAACCATAATATTCAAAATTACCGGTCATATCAGGACTTAAAGGTACTAAATGATCAAAGACCACCATGCCGACCGTTTTATCCAGCCTCAATGTCATAGAATTGAGCTTATTGTACTCAAAAACGATCCGGTTTTTGAACGGGCCGTTTTTTGTGCTTTCCAGAACATTTTTACCAAAAATTACTTCATCTTTTTCAAAAGATAAAATTTCAATAACTTTTTTTGTGGTCTTAATGGTATTGCCTTTCCAGCCCAGAAGTATGTAAAAAGTTTGTTTCCCACTATTGACCACCGGTACAATTTCATAATAACGGCTGCCAAACCATTTTTTATTGGAAGTGATCTCATTGTTGTCTTTAATCTCTTCCGTTGCGTCTATTAAGGGGTATAATTTCAACTGGCCATCTTTAGTCGCCATTTGTATCGCACCAAAAAATCGATAAGTACCATCATCGGCCGCAACAGCCCAGGAAAATATTCTGAAAGCTTTATCCGGTGACTTTACAATGGACAGGTATTTGACCGAATCAAACCCGAAATTATAGGAGCCGGGGATTTTTAATGCTTTTACTAATGTTTTAACAAACTGTGCATTATCTGCAAAACGTTCGGTATTGGAAGGGGCGTCCTGAACCAGTCTTTCCAGTCGCAACAGGGAATCCTGCAGCATGTTTAAACGTGAGGTACCGGAATTAAAAGTATGCTGTGCCCTGGCATTGATTAGGGCACAGCATAAAAATATAAAAGTTAAAATGCTTTTTTTACAATTAAGCATAATTTTAATTGACGCTTTCAACCACAAGTGCACTTGCGCCGCCACCTCCGTTACAGATTCCGGCAACACCAATTTTTCCATTGTTTTGAGCCAATACAGAGAGCAGGGTCACTACAATTCTTGCTCCTGAAGCACCAAGGGGGTGTCCCAATGAAACTGCACCACCATTTACATTAACTTTTAGGTCATCCAGGCCAAGTAATTTATTATTGGCCAGGGAAACGACCGAAAATGCTTCATTGATTTCAAAGTAATCAACTTCATTTATTGATTTTCCGGCATTTTGAAGCGCAAGTGGAATGGCCTTGGAAGGTGCGGTAGTGAACCATTCCGGTGCCTGTTGTGCATCTGCATAAGCCAAAATTTTGGCAAGTGGTTTTATACCTAATTCTTTTGCTTTGTCTGCACTCATTAAAACCAATGCAGCGGCACCATCATTTAAATTTGACGCATTTGCAGCAGTGACTGTACCATCTTTTTTGAAGACCGGCTTTAAACCAGGGATTTTTTCAAATTTAACGGTAAAAGGTTCATCATCATTGCTGACCAAAGTAACCTCACCTTTTCTGTCTTTTACTTCAACAGGTACAATTTCATCCTTAAATTTTCCAGCTGTCTGGGCAGCCTGTGATCTTTTATAAGATTCTATGGCGAAGGCATCCTGAGCTTCACGGCTGATTTCACAATCAGTTGCACAAAGTTCGGCAGCAGAACCCATATGATAGTCATTATAGACATCCCAGAGACCATCTTTGACCAGACCGTCCGTGATTTGACCATGACCTAAACGATAGCCGTTGCGGGCTTTATCCAGGTAGTAAGGAACATTACTCATGCTTTCCATTCCTCCGGCAACAATGATGTCCTGATTGCCCAATGCGATACTCTGGGCAGCGAGCATAATGGCCTTTGTTCCCGAGGCACAAACTTTGTTTACAGCGGTTGCCGGAAGGTCCGGAAGACCTGCGTATTTTGCAGCCTGGGTGGCCGGAGCCTGACCTATATTTGCGGAAAGTACATTTCCCATAAAAACTTCCTGAACGTCAGAAGCTTGTATACCAGCCTTTTCAATGGCTGCTTTTATGGCAATAGCACCAAGTTGAGGTGCTGATAAACTGGCTAATGAGCCACCAAAGCTTCCTATTGGAGTTCTGACGGCAGAAACAATCACTACTTCTTTCATTCGTATTATTTATAATTGGTTGCAGACAAAGTTAAGTAAGTTTAAGTGATCAGAACAATAGTTCCTGCAATAATTAACAGGGCACCAGCAAGTACTTTAAGGGTAATGGCTTCCTTTAAAATTAAAAAGGAAAGCAATATGGTCAGCGCGACACTTAATTTGTCAACAGGGGCTACCTGTGAAACTTTGCCCATCTGCAATGCCTTAAAATAAAATACCCAGGACAAGCCTGTGGCCAGACCTGAAAGGAACAGGAAAAGCAAATTGTGTTTGGTCAGTTCTGTAATTCCTTTAAGCTCACCCCGGAAAGCAACAATGCCCCATGCAACGAGTAAAATGACCACTGTTCTGATTGCGGTCGCGAGATCTGAATTGACGTTAGTGACCCCGATTTTTGCGAAAATTGCAGTTAGAGAAGCAAAAAAAGCAGAGAGTAATGCATATATCCACCACATAAGCTGATGATTTTAAAATCCGTCTAATGTATTAAAACTTGTAACTTCGTCTGCCAATTCATTGACCATGCCTGAAAATAAGATTGTATTATATATATACCGCAATTTTGATTCCATAATCATTTCTTTACTTGCTTTTTTCAGCATATTGATTTTTACCGGGCGGAATGGAATTGGCATTTCTCCCGATTCTATCGCTTATCTGAGTACAGCAAGGAATATTCATCAGCACCATCAAATGCTGGATTATAACCTGCAACCCCTGATTGCCTTCCCGGTTTTTTATCCCATGTTTTTAAGTGTGGTGATGTTTATTTCCGGAAAAGATATTGTTGTTGCAGCTGCTTTTTTAAATGCCCTGATGATGGCATTACTTATTCTGCTTTCCAGTCATGTCATTAAAAGGTGTCAGTTGAAGTCTGCCTGGTACAGGCGTATTTTACTTTTGTTGCTGGTTTTTAGCCCTGCATTAACAGAGGTGTACGGGATGCTGTGGTCAGAAACCTTATTACTGCTGTTTAGTCTGCTCTTTTTTTTATGCCTGGAAAAGTACCTGAACCATAAATCTGTTTTTTATTTGTTGTTGTGCGCAGGCATTGCAGGGTTGGCGACCACCACAAGGTATGCTGGTATTACTTTAACCGGTACCGCGGGCCTGCTGATTTTATTTGCCCCAGGTTTTAACATCAGAAAAAAGTTGGGGCACTTGTTTCTGTTCAGCATGGTTTCCTTTGCTTTTCTTGTCCTGAACCTGCTTCGTAATCATGTGCTTGGTAAATCCCTGACCGGACCAAGGCAATTTGGGCAAACACACGTTATGGATAACATCAGCTACTATGGCAAGGTATTGTGCAATTGGTTCCCGGTATTTAATGAACAGTACACGACAGGGGTAATTACCGGGCTGTCGGTGTTTGTTTTTTTAACATTCATGTTCTTTTACAGGTGCGTCCGCAGACAGCAATATTCCAGTCAGCAAAATATAACGGCTGCTTTTGTAGTGGTCTACTCAATTTTCATCATCGGTATTTCTACGCTTTCTCATTTTGAAGGAATCAACAACCGCCTGATGGTTCCCGTTTTTATACCGGTTTTATTGGCAGTAAGCTATTGGATTCCATTTTGGCTTTCCGGCTTAAAGCCACTGGCGAGGAAAACGGGCATCGTGATGTTGACTTTGTTCTTGTTGCTGCTGCAGTACAAAATCATTGTTCACCTGGAAGAAATGTACCGCGATGCAGTAGATAACGGGATTCCGGGATACACGGATAATTCCTGGAAAAATTCTTCGACAGCAAATTTTCTGGCAGCGCATCCAGGTTTTCTGAACTCTGGCTATAAAATTTATTCCAATGCACATGAGGCCGTTTATTTTAATGCCGGGGGGTTAAGGGCGGATGAAATTCCTCAGCGTGTTTATAAAGATTATACAGAGGCGTTTTATAAAGAAGGTATACACTATGTGAT
Organism: Pedobacter nutrimenti; assembly: GCF_003208655.1. Classification (GTDB taxonomy): domain Bacteria; phylum Bacteroidota; class Bacteroidia; order Sphingobacteriales; family Sphingobacteriaceae; genus Pedobacter; species Pedobacter nutrimenti. The sequence continues at coordinate 126,852 of NZ_QKLU01000005.1, forward strand.
CTGGTTTAACCAGATTGATGACCCTGAGCTGATCAGCCTGCCCGATATTCTTAAACATAGAAAACTACTTCATACCTACAAATTCAGGGACGGTCGTATTTTTCTGTTGTGTAATCCCAAGGCCTAGGGAGGGCTGTTCCCCGGTACGGTTTTTTAATAGGGGAAGAAGGCTTCATCTGATTGTAAGGCAATCATTTTTTGGTATTTTGATATGATGTGTTTTTTTACTAATTTTAATACAAGATATTAAAAACCAGTTCTTTGATGGATGTCAGGGTACTGGGTTCAATCCTCATCCCTATAGATTAATTGTTGTCATTTAAAAACTCAAGACCATGAAAACAGTTCAACAGTTGCTTAGTACAAAATCAAAAGAAATATTTGCAGTTACCGCAGCAATATCTGTTCTGGATGCACTTAAAGTAATGATGGAAAAAAACATTAGCGCTTTACTGATTATGGACCAGGACCAGCATCTGCTGGGCATATTTACCGAAAGGGATTATGCAAGAAAAATTATACTTCATGGGAAATCTTCTCTGGACACTCAAATCTCGGAAGTGATGACAGCCAATCCGGTAACCGTGAAAGTAACGGACAGCATTGAAGATTGTATGATGAGAATGACAGAAATGCACATCAGACATTTACCTGCTGTTGAAAACGGAAAATTGATTGGCATGGTATCTATTGGTGATGTGGTGAAATTTATTATTGAAGACCAAAAACATACGATAAATGCACTGGAAAGCTATATCAACAGCTAACAAAGCAGAATCTTTTTCTTAAAATGCCAAAATGATTGAATGACTGGTTTAAAACAGGTAGAAATAATTCAGCGAAATAGTTTTCTTTGAAAGTTAATGCGTACTGAATTAATCTGACCAAATTTAAACCACATTTTTAAATGACAGCGATCCGTTTCAAACTATTGATCATTTTTCTTGTTTTTTTCTGTTCATTTTTTTGTGCCCGGGCTCAAGAGTTGAACTGGACAGAAGTTCAGCCGGGAATATGGAAAGGCCAGACTGGAAAAGTAGAAAACTATGATTTGATTAAGGCATCTGGTGCCGAACCTTTTACCGAAGGTCTTCAAAAACTACCTAAAACTGATTTTCCAATCGGAAAAGAAGCAATTAAAACGCAAATTATCGATGGAAAAACCTATTTAAGACTGCCTCTGGAAAAAGGAGAACAGATTTACGGACTTGGGCTTAATTTTCAAACTATACATCAAAGGGGAAAAGTACTGCGCCTGCACGTTGATCATTTCGGTGGAAAAGATAATGGAAGAACACATGCACCCGTTCCTTTTTATGTCTCTTCAAAAGGTTATGGTATTTTTATCAATACCAGCCGTTACATAGATATCTACGTGGGCACTGCTGTGAGAAAAGACAGCAATCATGCTGGTGAAGCTAAAGACAGAAATACAGATAAAGCCTGGACTTCCCGTCCCTACTCGGATGCCGTAGAAATATTGGTTGCTGCCCAGGGCCTGGAGTTTTTTGTTTTCTCTGGCCCCAAACCCCTGGATGCAATTAAGCGTTATAATTTGTTTTTTGGAGGGGGCCCTTTACCTCCCAGATGGGGATTGGGTTTTACGCAACGCGTAAAAAGCCTGTACACTGCTGCAGATGTAGAAAAGGAAGTAGAGGAGTTTAAGCAGAAAGGTTACCCTTTGGATTTTATAGGTCTGGAGCCAGGTTGGCAAAGCAAATCTTATCCATGTACATTTGAATGGGATAAGGGCAGATACCCGGACCCTAAATCTTTTGTGACTGGTCTGTTGAACAAAGGGGTAAGGTTAAACCTCTGGACAAATCCGTACATATCTCCAGACGCTTCTTTTTATCAGAAAATATTACCTTTTACGGGTTCACATACAGTTTGGTCAGGAGTAGTCCCGGATTTACAGACAACTCAGGCCAGGGACATTCTGTTTGGGCAAATGCAAAAAGACCAGGTTAGCCTTGGTGTAAGTGGTTATAAGATTGATGAAGTAGATGGATACGATCATTACTTATGGCCGGATGTCGCTACTTTCCCATCTGGTATTAGTGCGGAACAAATGAGACAAACTTATGGGGTATTGATGCAACGCTATAGTACAGAAATGTTCAAAAAGCTTAACCAACGGACTTATGGCCTGGTCAGGGCTTCTAACGCCGGTGCCAATTCTTTTCCTTATGTGATTTATGATGATTATTACAATCATGAGGATTTTATTACAGCCCTAATTAACAGTGGGTATTCCGGAGTATTGTGGACCCCCGAAGTCAGGGCTTCTAAAAATCCGGAGGAATGGCTCAGAAGGATGCAGACAGTGATTTTTTCCCCAATGGCCATGATTAATGCCTGGTCTAGCAGTACCAAGCCCTGGTCCTTCCCTGAGGTGGCTTTACAAGTTAAAGAAATGGCGTTGCTGAGAATGGAAATGATGCCTTATTGGTATTCGGAGTTTGCAAAATATCATTTTGAAGGTCTCCCCCCTTTTCGGGGAATGTCCCTTGAAGACGGATTTTCTGCCGAAGCTGTAAAAATCAAAAACAAAACGAATCTTGAAGATAATCCTTATGAAGAAGCACTGACCAAGGAAATTAAAGATCAGTATATGGCTGGTGAAAATCTTTTGGTTGCTCCCTTGTTCACCGGACAAAAAAGTCGTAAAGTTGTACTTCCCAAAGGGAAGTGGTACGATTTTTTTACTGGCGCGTACGCAGGGGACGGAGAGGTAATTACTGTAGAACCTGGTTTAGATAAAATTCCTGTTTATGTAAAAGATGGTGGAATTATACCAATGATGAAAGCCAGGTTGAATGCACCAAGGGGAAATGAAAAAACAGACCTGGAAATTCGGTATTATGGAACCGCTCCGGGAAAATACACTTTGTATGATGATGATGGGGAGAGTTATAATTATGAGAAAGGACAGTATAGTTTCAGGGAAATTCAGGTAGCACTTTCTGGCGGTGTTTTAAAAGGAAGCATCGCAGATGCCCCGAAAGGAAAGCCTAATACCATAGGTAAAATAGTTTTTAAGCAAATGACTAAACCATAAATTAAAATAAATGAGATTGATCAGAAATGCATCGGGGTTTGTACTCCTGTTCCTTATGACGGCCCAGATGGGAAAAGCGCAAAAAGTTAATGTTAAAAAAGCATTTGAGCATGCTGAAAAGCAAACAGACCTGATGCTCAGTGAACTTGTTTCCAAAACCAATGCGAACCTGGTTTCTCCCAGAACACTGGAAAAAGGAGCGCTTAAACTGGTTGCTTCCAAAGATTGGACCAGTGGTTTTTTTCCTGGTGTTTTATGGTATTTGTATGGGCATGACCATCTGGCGAAAAGAGAAGAAGAAGCAAAAAAATATACCGCTGGTATCGAAAAAGAAAAAGACAATGGTACAACCCATGATATGGGTTTTAAAATATACTGCAGCGTAGGTACGGGCTATCAGCTCACCAAAGATGCCCATTATAAAGAGGTATTGATGGCCTCCGCTAAAACGTTATCTACACGTTTTAATCCGAAAACAGGCGTAATCCGTTCCTGGGACCATAGTAAAGACAAATGGCAGAACCCAACCATTATAGACAACATGCTGAACCTGGAACTGCTTTTTGAAGCAACCAGACTTACAGGTGATTCTTCTTTCCATAAAATAGCAGTCAGTCATGCAAATACAACTATGAAAAACCATTTCAGAGCAGATTACAGTTCTTATCATGTTGTAGATTATGATCCCAATACGGGAGCTGTATTAAAGAAAACCACACACCAGGGCTATAGTGATGCTTCTGCCTGGGCAAGAGGACAGGCATGGGGGCTATATGGTTATACGATGTGTTACCGTTATACTCATAACACCGCCTATCTGGAACAGGCAGAACATATTGCCCGTTTTATTTTTAGCCATCCGAACATGCCCAAAGACCTGGTTCCTTATTGGGATTTTAATGCCCCGGCTATTCCAGATGAACCAAGAGATGCTTCGGCCGCTGCAGTCATCTCTTCGGCCTTATATGAACTGAGTGGCTACAGTAAAAGCAACCGTAAATCTTATCTTCAAAAAGCGGATCAGATCCTGTACAGTTTAAGTACAAAGTATATTGCTCCTGAAGGCTCCGCTAAAGGTTTTATCCTGTTGCAGAGTACGGGATCCAAACCTTCTAACAGCGAGGTTGATGTACCACTTTCCTATGCTGATTATTATTACCTGGAAGCATTGACCCGAAAATCTAAATTATAAAAAAAGAACCCATAAAAGCCCCTGATGATTCCTTCAGGGGCTTTTTGTTTTTTTTGAAAAATAAAATCCTATATTCCTGTAACCTTTTTTTAAGACCAGAGTTTATAAGCCAAATTAACCAAACAGACTGCTTGAATATACTAAGTGATAATGCGATCATGCTTAAGGTGAAAGCAGGGGATCCCGATAAAATGGGATTGCTATTTGAGAGACATAGCCGTGCTTTATATGGCTTTCTATTCCACATGAGCAATCATAGGGAAGCTAGTGAGGATATGGTTCAGATTGTTTTTTACAGGATGCTGAAATACAGCCATAGTTTTAGCGGAGAGGGTGAGTTTAAAACCTGGATGTACCACCTGGCGCGGAATGTCTTGAAGGATCAGGCAAAGAAAGATAAGCGAATGGGAAACAGGTACGACATCGCTGATTTCTCCGAAAAGATGGGGAACGGTGAAAGTGCTGATGGAGATCTGCAACGGAAACAAGACCTGAATACATTGCAAAATGCATTGAACAGGTTAAACGCTGACCACAGGGAGGTTTTGGTAATGAGTAAATTGCAGGAATTGAAGTATCATCAGATCGCGGCTGTAATGAATATTACAAAAGGAGCGGTCAAAGTCAGGGTCCACCGGGCGATTAATGAGTTAAAGGAAATATATGCAAAGGTGAATACAAAACAGGATGGTGATGAATTGCAAAAAAGATAAAATTACAGACTGGATCAATGGCCAGATGACTTCGGCAGAAAGCGAGGCATTTGAGCTGCACCTGATACAATGCGAGGCCTGCAGCGCAGAACTTGCCCGAGAACAGGCATTGTGGAATAGGATAGGAGCGCTTACAATACCTGAACCTTCGGCCACAATGGACATCCGGTTTGGGCAAATGCTGGAAGATTATAAAATTGCCTCCCGACAAAAGGAAAGTCTATTTGAAAGTCTGAGTAAAAAAATTAAACAGCTTTGGAGCCTGCAACCAAAGTTCCAGATGGCCTATAGTGTGGTACTGTTGCTGATGGGATTGGGTTTAGGTTATATATTCAGTCATAAGGAGACCGGCAAAGTGAACAGGGAACATCTGGCTGCGCTTTCCTCAGAGGTAGAGGAATTGAAAGAAACAACAATGCTGTCTCTTTTAAATGATCCCTCCGCTTCCAAACGGATTCAAGCCATTGGGTATACCAATGAGATTAAAGATGTTAACCAGGAAGTGGTGGATGCTTTGTTTGCAACGCTAAATAACGATTCAAATGATAATGTCAGACTGATGACCCTGGAAGCATTGACCAGGTTTGCAGACCAGCCGAAAGTAAGGGAGGGACTTGTCAAATCCATTGTAACCCAGGATTCTCCTCTGGTGCAGGCTGCACTGGCCGATGTGATGCTGAAATTACAGGAAAAACGGGCTGTGGGCTCGTTAAAAAAGTTACTTGAACAAAGAGACCTGAACGATATGGTCAGGGATAAAATAAAAGAAACCATAACCAACCTGATTTAAACAAAATTTTTATGAAGACAACAGTATTGATATCCCTTTTAGGGGGATGGGTGCTTTTTTGTGCCCCATTATTTACAAAAGCTCAGGAGTTTAGTGAGCACATTACAAAAGAATTTACAGTAGGTAAAACTGGAAACAAAAGTGTATTATCGGTATACAATATACAGGGCTCCATTAAAGTTGAAGGTTATTCCGGAGATAAAGTTGTGATTGAAGTAGATAAAACCATTTCGGCCAAAAGTCAGGATATGCTGGAAACCGGCAAAAAAGAATTCCGTTTGGCATTTGAGCAAAAAGGAGACAGTATTACTGCTTATATTGCAGATCCTCAGGATTCCAGACCACGTAAAAGCTGGAGAGATGGGAGCGACCGGGAAGTGAAATATCGTTTTGCTCTTGAATTTGTAATCAAAGTACCGATGAACATGTCACTGAATTTATCTACCATTAATAAAGGAGTGATCACCGTGGACCAGGTTAACGGGCCATTGCACCTGAGAAATATTAACGGGTCGATTTCATTGAATAAGATAAAAGGGGTGACAGATGCACGCACGGTTAACGGCGACATTAGTGCAGATTACCTGAGCAGTCCTTCAGATGCCTCCACTTATGCGACTATAAACGGGCAGATTAAGGTCATTTATCCTGCAAACCTCTCTGCGGATCTCCGTTTGAAAAGCATGCGGGGTGCATTTTATACCGATTTTGAGAACCTGTCCGTACTTCCTGCTGAAGTCAGCAAGAGTACAGAGAAGACAGATAAAGGAACCTTATACAAAATGAACAAAAACTCTGATATGAGGATTGGTTCAGGAGGGAAATTATTTAAGTTCGAAACGCTCAACGGTGATATTATATTAAAAAAACAGTCTTAAAAATAAAAGCGATGAAGATGTTAAAAATTGGAATTTCAGTGCTATTGCTGGTTGTATCAAGTTTGATCAGTCAAGGCCAAACAGGAGCAAAAGATCAGTTAAATGTTCCTTTGACTGAGCCTGGAAAACCTTACAGGCTTGAAGTGAGTTTGCTGAGGGGCTCTATTACCATTGTTGGCTATGAGGGCAAGGAAATTATTGTAAATGTTCGTACAGAAGAGGAGGAGAATAAAAGGGCTAAAGAAAGTGAAAATCCTGCTGGTATGAAACGCTATACATTGGACAATAAGGCTGATGTGACCGCAGAAGTAAACAATAATGTGGTAAAGGTAAGGTCCAGGTTGCCAAATCAATTGCATCACCTGACCTTAAAAGTCCCGCTGACAGAGTTGAGCTTAAAACTGAAAGCAGTAAATAATGGAGATATTACCGTAAGTAATGTAAATGGTAATATAGAAGCGACAAATGTAAATGGTGCAATCCAGATAAACAAAGTTGCAGGCTCGGTTGTGGCCAATACCATTAATGGAAATATTGTGGTGAGTTTTAGGAGTATTGATCCTAAGGCCTCAATGGCATTTTCTACACTTAACGGTCACGTTGATGTGAGTTTTCCTGAAAATTTAAAGGCCAATTTGAAACTGAAGTCAGATAGGGGTGAAATTTACAGTGATTTCAATATTGTCGCCGAAGCTGGAAAGCTTACCACTGAACAAAATCAGAAAAAGGGATTGTTCCGGATCCATTTGAATGACTGGCTAAATGGAAAAGTTAATGGCGGTGGCCCGGAAATGCTGATGAAAAATATGAACGGTAATATTTATGTCCGCAAGACAAAATAAATAAGCCTCAACCCAGAATTTATGAATGTGAAAATATCGGTCCTGTTGACCGTATGGATGAGTATTGCCTATACATTTGGCTTTGCCCAGGGTCCGGGAGTCATCAACGGAAAGGTCCAGGATAAGCATAAAAAAGCAGTTGATGGTGCCTCAGTTGTATTAATTCAGAATGGTCTTAGTCTGGCTAGTGCGCTGAGCCAGGCAGATGGTTCCTTTGTTTTTAAAGGCATCAAAACTGGAAATTATACTTTTGCAGTCAGTGCTGTTGGTTTTAAAATTTATAAAAGTACTCTTGTTGAACTTTCGGACGGCCAGTCTTCAGTCCAACTGGCCCCGGTGATGCTGGAATCAACAGATGTGACCTTAAAAGAAGTAAATGTAACAGCGCAGAAGAGTTTTGTTGAAAACAAAATTGACAGGACAGTGGTTAATGTGGGTTCTATGATTTCTAATACGGGATCCAATGCGCTGGAAGTGCTGGAGAAAGCGCCAGGTGTGTCTGTGGATGAAAATGGAAACATCAGCTTTAAGGGTAAAAATGGGGTGATGGTTTTAATTGACGATAAACCGACTTACCTGTCGGCTGCCGATCTTGCTGCCTACCTGCGGGCTTTACCCTCGGGAACTTTAGACAAAATTGAACTGATGGAAAATCCTCCCTCCAAATACGATGCTGCGGGCAATGGCGGGGTGATTAATATTAAAACTAAAAAGTCCCAAATGTCGGGCTCCAACGGGTCTTTATCTGCAAGTTATCGTCTGGCCAAATACCAGCAGACCAGTGAAAGCTTCAACTGGAACTACCGGACACCTAAGGTTAATTTTTTTGCGAATGCTGCTTACAGTTATAATGACCCTTATCGCAAACTTGGAATAGAAAGAGCGTATTTTAAGGCAGATGGAAGTTTGAATTCCGTATTTAGTCAGGAAACCTATTTCAGAAATAAAAATCATAATGGCAATTTAAAACTGGGTTTGGATTATTACTTGTCACCAAAAACGACTTGGGGTGTAGTGTTAACCGGCCTTTTATCACCTGGCAGATCTGATGCAAATGGAAATACGATGCTGCTAAACGGTTCCCGAATGTTGGATTCGACATTGGTGTCTATTAATTCCTCAAAAAACAAGTTCAGTAAAGGAGGGCTTGGACTGAACTATACCCATCAGTTTGACAGTACCGGGAAGTCCATTAGTTTTGATTTCGATTATATACATTATGCCTCAAGGGCAGATGAAAGCTTTCAAAGCAATAGCTATTATCCCAGCGGCGACCCCAGGGGGTTTCAACTCATCAGCGATCGTTTGCCATCGGATATAGATATTTATGCGTTCAAATCGGACTATGTACTTCCTTTTAAAGACAAAAGCAAACTGGAGACCGGGATTAAAACCAGCTACATCAGTACAGACAATGCAGCCAGTTATTTTGATCAGACTGATGGGGGAAATATTCCCATTAACGACAAAACCAACCATTTTTTATACAAAGAAAACATCAATGCGGCTTATGTTAGTTTTTCCAGGTCCTTTCGGCGCTTTGACATCAAAGCAGGTTTGAGGCTGGAAAACACAAATGGTTTTGGTCATCAATTGGGAAATGTCAGCCGACCGGATTCTGCTTTTACAAAACATTACACCAATCTTTTTCCGACGGCTTATTTATCTTATAAATTGGATACCGCAGGTCATCATGTATTGATCGTTTCTTATGGGCGGCGGATTGACCGTCCAAATTACAGAAGTCTTAATCCTTTTATTTTTCTGGTGGACAAGTACACCTATTTTGCCGGAGATCCTTATATCCGGCCACAGTTCCTTAATAATTATAAACTGGCCTACAGTTATAAAAGTGTGCTCACTACTGCTATTTCTTATAACTACATTACCGATGCGCTTAATGAAAGAATAGAACAAAAAGGTGATATTTTTATCAGCAGGACAGGGAATATGGGAACGGAAACCAATTATGGAGTCTCTGTGAACCTGGCCTTAAAACCTTTAAAATTCTGGACGTTGAATGCTTATACCGAAGTCATCAGAAATAGCGTTGAAGGATTGTTATATGGTCGTTATTTTACGGCTTCGTCTACTTATTGGTCCTTCAATTCCAGCCAGCAGTTTATGCTTCCTGATGGCTGGAGTGCAGAGCTCAGTGGGTTTTATTTTGGCAGAAGAGCAAGTGGACAATTTGTAAATGATTCCCGCTGGCAATTGAATTCTGGTATTCAGAAAAAAATCCTGCAGAATAAGGCTTCCCTGAAATTAAGTGTCAGAGACATCTTTAACAGTTACATCTCTAAGGGGACTATTAATGGCATTCCGGGAGCACAAGCCTTTTATAAAAACAATTTTGATTCCCAGTCACTGACACTTGGTTTTACCTACAATTTTGGGCAGGCATTAAGCAGTGCTAAAAAACGGGATACAGGGAGCAGTGAGGCTGAACAAGGAAGAGTGAAATAAAAAAAAAAGCCTGAAATGTACATTCAGGCCTTTTTTTATTTCTTTTTTCTGAAAGCCAGCTGGGCTTTATATAAGGACGCAGGATTTAAGCCAGGCTTATTCAGGCCTTCCCAGATCCCGTCATTTCTTCCGGAGAAACGTCCTTCATATTTCTGTCCCTGTAAACCAATAGCGTAGTTAAATCCGGATACCCATGGACTTTGTACTGCTGCTTTTTTTGCCTGGCAGTTCCATAGGATCTGCGTAACCCCAGACCAACCATGGCCGCTGCCCCAGTTGCCCCGGTCCTGGATATCAATATCGCCGTCGGTAATAATGTTGTCGTAAAGTGTGCCTGCGGACCAGCGGTGATGTGGGCCAATATCACTTTGTGAATGACTGGCAAGACCATCCAGAAAGACATTCGGGCCGAGAACTTTTGCTCCTGTTACAAAATCGTGCCTGCCATAAGTTGTTTTCATTCTCATGAAGAGGTTTAATTGTCCGTTATTGTTAAAAGAATATCTTCTTCCACCGGTAACAATAGATTTAGGATCCAGGCAAACGGCGTCCATTACGGTTATGTTTTTGGCCTGATCGCCAAGGCTTACAGCGGCATAACCAAAATGCCTGGCAGTTATATTTCTAATCCAGCCATTTTCTATCGCATTGTAATCTATAGCGATCCATCCGTGATCTTCATCTTTGTCGTCCTGGAATTCAGATTCAAAATACATGTTTTCTATACCAACTTCTCTGATCCTTCCTTCGAATTTGTATTTAAACAGGCTGGCCTGTGTATATTTTGGATTGATTTCCATCACAACAGGGTTATCAAAAAACACTTCATTTCCTTTAATCCCGGTAATTTCTCTCTGAAATCCAAGATTGTATTCTTCAGGCTTCCACTGCCTGGTTCCCTGACGTTCTACAATCTGATCCATTTTAAGGTCTGTAATCCAGTTCTGGCTTCCTGGATAATAAAGGATAATCTGGTCACCTGGACGAAAAGCAGAAGCATTTTCAACCTTCACGGAAAAACTGCCTGTGGGAACAAAATCTTCAAAGAGTTTTGTTCTTGAACTTTCAATGGGCAGGGGCTTTCCGGAACCACTTATTTTAAAAAGCGAGCGCTGGCCTTTACCTGTAGCCAGAATTTTAGTCCCGGATTCGGTATCACCTTCTCCCCTGAGGACAATACCTCCTGTTTTGATGAAAATGCTTTCCGGGATCTTCCACGTTCCTTTTTTAAGCAAGATCGCCCCTCTAAGCCCCGATGCATCGGGATTGAGCGCAGAAACTTCATCAATGGCATCCTGAATGATTTTCTGATCATCTGTGCCATTTGGGGAGATGGTTTTTACTACTTTAACGCTTGGGATTTCTTTGTCACTGTGGTGATAGCCAACTAAACTGAAATCAGGAATCGTATTTCCTTTTTCATCGGGGTGGTAAACCAGGCTGCCATCCTCTTGGATGCTTAATAACTTAGATTGCCAGGGATCTTTAGTGCTGAATTTAAAGGCAAATAAAGCAAGCAGAATGATGGCGAAGTGTAAACGGTGGTTTTTGAGTGTGGTCATGGTGGGTTCCTGAAATTTTAAACTCTAATTTTAATGTAAAAAGGGGATTCATTTTTTCAGTTCAAGAGCATAGTATTCAATTATTTTGGCTAAGGGAAAGTCTTTGCGCATTGACCAGGGGCAAGGGCTGACAAAAGAGCTGAATAATAAGCTAAATGGGCAAAACAATCACAGTTCGAATTTGGCTTTATTGCAGAATTGATTCTTAGATTTAAGCTAAACCAAAAGACTGACCACATCATGAATACTCAATTTATTAAAGCCTCCCTGTTTGCTGCCGGACTATTACTGGTCAGTACGAGCTTTGCCCAAAACAAAAATGATCTTAAGAACTGGCCATCAGGATATGCGCCTTTAGAAGTTGGAAAAAGGATAGCTGCCCATTTTATTGCTACACCTCATACGAATTTTGGCAGACCAACCCCGCCAAAGGTCATTACCTATCCGGAAAGCTGTACCTGGTATGGTGCCCTGAAATTTGCAGGGGCTAGCAGGGATAAGGAATTGCTTGGCCAGCTGGCAAAAAGGTTTGAACCATTTTTCGGACCTGAAGCAAAACTGATTCCTGTTCCGGATCATGTTGACTATTCTGTATTTGGCTCGGTGCCTTTACAACTCTATATTCAGACAAAAGAACAAAAATACCTGGACCTTGGAAAAGGAATTGCAGATAAACAGTGGGGGCCACCGGAAGGACCAAGAGTAGTTGCAGCTTCCCATGAATTTTACAAGCAAGGGTTAACCTGGCAAACCCGGTTATGGATTGATGATATGTTTATGATTACAGCCTTGCAAAACCAGGCTTATCTTGCCACTGGTGAAATAAAGTATATTGACCGTGCTGCAAAAGAAATGGTGGTATATCTGGACTCCCTGCAAAAACCCAATGGTTTATTTTATCACGCGCCAACGGCGCCTTTTTACTGGGGCAGGGGGAATGGCTGGATGGCTGCAGGCATGGCAGAATTGCTGGGTTCGTTGCCCAAAAATCATCCTGAAAGGGCAAGGATTATGAAAGGTTATCAGATGATGATGGCTTCATTGCTAAAGCACCAGGCTGAAGATGGCATGTGGCGCCAGTTGGTTGATGATGCAGAATCCTGGAAAGAAAGCTCTTCTACCGGAATGTTTACCTATGCGATGATTACTGGTGTGAAAAAAGGATGGCTGGATGCAAAAACCTACGGACCTGCGGCAAGAAAAGCATGGATTGCCCTGGTTGGATACATAGATGGAAATGATGAGGTAAAAGATGTTTGTGAAGGGACCAATAAAAATACAAGCCGGCAGTTTTATTTGGATCGCAAAAGGCTGACAGGTGATTTACACGGTCAGGCGCCAATTCTTTGGTCGGCAGCAGCCTTGCTTCAGTAAATATTCTGTGGTAAAATCAGGTTACGAAATCGATTCATTTTGTTTATTCGCAGTTTTTATCAAAAAAATGCCAATATAACAGAACGATTTGGCAACATCCATTTATCATAACTGTTTCTTTTTTACTCTCTTTGAACAACAAACACATTTTATGTCCAGAAATAAATACCTGTTTCCATTTATTATGATTACCTCCCTGTTTTTTTTATGGGGATTTGCTTACGGTTTGTTAGACGTACTGAATAAACATTTTCAGGAAACACTGAACATTACCAAAAGCCGTTCAACCTTGTTACAGGCTGCTTATTTTGGTGCATATTTTCTTGTTGCATTGCCTGCAGGAATATTTATGAATAAATACGGCTACAAAAAAGGGGTGATCCTTGGATTGTTGCTTTATGCGGCCGGGGCATTTATGTTTTATCCGGCAGCAGAGCAATCCAGTTTTAATTTTTTCTTGTTGGCTTTGTTTGTGCTGGCTTCTGGCCTTGCCTGTCTGGAAACAGCGGCAAACCCTTATGTGACCGTATTGGGAAAGCCGGAAACTTCTGCAAACCGGTTGAACCTTTCCCAGTGTTTTAATGGCGTAGGCTCTTTTTTAGGACCTATATTGGCATCATATCTGTTTTTTGGAAATAGCGGCGAGTCAAATGGAGGGAACCTGGATTCGGTGAAACTAATTTATGTACTGATCGGGATCATTGTATTGCTGATTGCTGGTATTTTTATTAAAACTACTTTACCCGAAATTAAAGAGAGTGAGTTGGTCACTTCTGAAAAACTCAATGCCAAGCCTTTGTTCAGCCATAGCAATTTTACTTTTGGTGTTATAGCCCAGTTTTTTTATGTGGCTGCCCAGGTGGGAATAGCAGCTTTGTTTATCAATTACTGTACGGAAAGTGGGGTCGGTATAAACAATGCCAAAGCGGCCAAATTACTGTCCATTGCACTTATTTTGTTTACAGCTGGGCGTTTTGTTGGTACTGCTTTAATGCGGGTCGTTGCTGCCAATAAATTATTGGCTTTGTATGCGGTGATTAATGTATTTCTGTGTGTATTGGTAATTCTGAAGCAGGAATGGATCTCAGTATATGCGCTGATGGCTTTGTTTTTCTTTATGTCCATTATGTTTCCAACTATTTTTGCTTTAAGCATTAAAGATTTGGGACAACATACCAAAAAAGCATCCTCCTTTGTCATTATGTCAATTGTAGGTGGCGCATTGATGCCTTATGTAATGGGTTTAATGGCAGATCAATATTCTACCCCGGTATCTTATCTGGTGCCTTTGATGTGTTTTGTAGTGGTTTTCTTTTACGGACTCAGGGGTTATAAAGTAAATAAATAAAATAAACGATACTATACCTCATGGAACGATACTGCTTAACGCTTGATCTGGTTGATGATGCCGGCCTGATCAAAGAATATGAAAAATGGCACCAGCAAATATGGCCGGAAATAAGTTCCAGCATTAAAGACAGTGGTATTGAAATGATGGAAATTTACAGGTTCAGTAACCGGTTGATGATGATTATGGAGGTAAACGGTGCTTTTAGTTTTGAAAAAAAAAATAAAATGGACCAGGCGAATGCCAGGGTTCAGGACTGGGAACAACTGATGTGGAAATACCAGCAAGCTGTTCCAGGGGCAAAACCCGGAGAAAAATGGGTATTGATGAGCAGGATATTTCAATTGTAATTTATGAACGGAGTAAAAGTTACCCAATATATACAAATACACCCTGCAGATAATGTGCTGGTGGCCCTGGAGGATTTACCTGAAGGTAAAGAGATTAGTTACAATGATCAACTGTTTAAATTGCACACTGCAGTGCAGGCGAAGCATAAATTTACAGTTTCTGACATGATTCCAGATGAAGAGATCTTTATGTATGGGGTTTTAGTAGGAAAAGCAGCGGATTTTATACCTCTTGGGGCAGCCATCACGGTAGACAATGTTAAACACGCCGCCGGGGATTTTCAGCTTTCGGAAAGAAAAACCGAATGGACCCAGCCCGATGTTTCCAGGTTTAAGGATAGGAATTTTGAAGGTTTTCACAGAACAGACGGATCAGTCGGAACTGCAAACTACTGGATTGTTGTTCCATTGGTTTTTTGTGAAAACCGAAATATTAATGTTTTGAAGGACGCCTTAGTTGCAAAACTGGGTTTCCAAAAAGCAAAAAGTTATGAAAATGAGGTGGACCACCTGATCGACCTGTACCATGCCGGGAGTTCAGTGGAAAAGATTTTATCGGCAGATTTACAGGCTTCTTCGGCTGGACCAACATCTAAAAAACTGTTTAAAAATATAGATGGTATTAAATTCCTGAACCATGATATGGGATGTGGGGGTACAAGAATGGATTCGGATGCGCTTTGTGGATTATTGGCTGGTTATATAACCCATCCCAATGTCGCGGGGGCAACCGTGCTGAGTCTGGGTTGCCAGCATGCGCAGGCGAGTATTCTGCAGGCAGAAATTAAAAAAAGGGACCCGCAATTTAGTAAACCATTATTTATACTTGAACAACAGAAAATTGGGACAGAAAGTAAATTACTGCAGGAAGCCCTGAAACAAACTTTTTGTGGTTTGATGGAAGCCAATAAACAGCAAAGACAACCCGCTCCGCTTGCCAAGCTTTGTATTGGTTTGGAATGTGGAGGCTCAGATGGGTTTTCAGGAATTTCGGCAAACCCTGCCCTTGGACATGTATCGGATTTGCTCGTTACATTGGGAGGAAGCGTTGTCCTTGCTGAATTTCCGGAGCTTTGTGGGGTAGAGCAGGAGTTGAGTGACCGCTGTGTGGACGAAGAAACTGCATCTTCATTTATGGGCTTAATGAGAAGGTATAATGAACTGGCTGAAGCAAGTGGTTCGGGTTTTTATGCGAATCCTTCTCCTGGAAATATTAGGGACGGACTGATCACTGATGCGATCAAATCGGCCGGCGCAGCGAAAAAGGGCGGAACTTCGCCGGTAACTGCAGTATTGGATTATCCGGAGAAAATCACCAAAGCCGGACTGAATTTACTTTGTACCCCGGGAAGTGACGTGGAAAGTACGACTGCAGAGGTCGCTGCGGGAGCCAATATCGTTTTGTTTACTACAGGTTTGGGCACACCAACAGGAAACCCCATCAGTCCGGTCGTTAAACTTTCGACAAATACCAGGTTATATGAGAAAATGCCTGATATTATAGATATCAATTGTGGGACCATTATAGAAGGAAAAGAAAGCATTTCAGAAATGGGAGAAAGAATACTTGATTATGTGATAGAGGTGGCCAGCGGACGACTAAAGCCAAAAGCAGTGGAATTGGGTCAGGATGATTTTATTCCGTGGAAGAGAGGAGTTTCATTATAAATAGATCAATATGTTTAGTTTAGAGGGAAAAACGGCAGTGATTACCGGTGGCGGCAGTGGAATAGGTAAAGCCATCGCTGTACTTTTTGCAAAACAAGGTGCACAGGTACATATTATAGAATTGAACGCCGCCGCTGCAGAAGAAACTGCATCAGAAATTAAGAATAACGGGGGGAAAGCATTTGTGTATGGTTGTGATGTGAGTAATCAGCAGCAGGTATTGGATACATTTAGTCAGATTGGTAATACCGATATCCTGGTTAATAATGCAGGCATTGCACATATTGGTACAGCAGATACAACGGCAGAAGCTGATTTTATAAAGGTCTTTAATGTGAATGTCAGAGGCGCTTATAATTGTCTGTATGCTGCAATTCCTCAGATGAAGCAAAAGGGGGCAGGAGTGATCCTGAATATGGCATCAATTGCTGCTGTGGTGGGAATTACCGACCGTTTTGCTTATTCCATGAGTAAAGGAGCTGTTTTTGCAATGACCTTGTCGGTTGCACGAGACTATATGAAGGACAATATTCGATGTAACAGCATTTCACCTGCAAGGGTGCACACCCCTTTTGTTGATGGCTTTATTGCTAAAAATTATGCCGGGCAGGAGGATGTTATTTTTGAGAAATTGTCAAAAAGCCAGCCTGTGGGACGAATGGGGAAACCCGAAGAGGTTGCTGCTTTGGCTTTGTACCTATGTTCCCAGGAAGCTGGATTTATTACAGGAAATGACTATCCCTTAGACGGAGGTTTTATTAAATTGAATAACTAAGCAACTGAAAGTTGTTTGAAAATAAGTAAAAGTAAAAAAGAATAAAATGAAACTAATCAGATGGGGCCTTGCAGGTAAAGAAAAAACGGGAGTAATTGTTAATGATATTAAATATGATACTTCGGCTTTTGGAGAGGATTATAACGAAACATTTTTTGAAAACGACGGACTAAAAAGACTGGAAAAATTTCTAAAGGAACAAGAAGGAAAACTCAGGGTAATTTCAGACCAGGAACGATTGGGTTCTCCCATTGCCAGGCCATCTAAGATTGTCTGTATTGGTTTAAATTATGCAGACCATGCTAAAGAAACCAATGCCCCGATTCCGCCTGAGCCTGTAATTTTTATGAAATCCACGACTGCTTTGACAGGCCCTTTTGATGATATTGTGATTCCAAAAAATTCTGTAAAAACAGACTGGGAGGTGGAACTTGCGGTTGTCGTTGGTAAAAAGGCTTCTTATGTAGAAAAAGAATCAGCGATGGATTATGTTGCAGGTTATGTGTTGCACAATGATGTTTCTGAAAGGGAATTTCAGATCGAAAGAAATGGAACCTGGGATAAAGGAAAAGGTTGTGATACTTTTGCCCCATTAGGCCCTTTTCTGGCTACAGCGGAAGAAATTAAAGATGTCAATAACCTGCGCTTGTGGTTAAGCGTAAATGGTAAGATGATGCAGGACGGTAATACTTCCAATTTTATTTTTGATGTGCCTTTTGTGATTTCCTATGTCAGTCAGTTTATGACCTTATTACCGGGCGATGTGATTTCTACAGGAACACCAGCTGGCGTTGGTTTGGGTTTTAATCCTCCGGTATATCTAAAAGCGGGAGATGTGGTTGAGTTGGGCATAGAGGGTTTGGGAACTTCCAGACAGGAGCTTAAAAATTATGTTAAAAATTGATTCGCATCAGCATTTCTGGAAATATGATCCGCAACGGGATGGCTGGATAAATGAAAGTATGAACATCCTTAAGGATGATTTTTTGCCGGAACATCTTTTATCTATCCTGCAGCATTATGGTTTTGCAGGCAGTGTAGTGGTCCAGTCGGATCAGAGTGCTGAAGAAAACAGGTTTCAATTGAAAAATGCCGAAAATTACCCCTTTATTAAAGGGGTTGTCGGATGGGTGGATCTTCAGGCCGTTGACCTGCAGGAGCAGCTTAGCGAATACAAAAAATATGACAAACTAAAAGGCTTCAGGCATATTTTACAATCTGAAGCAGACAGGGCACTGATGCTCCGGCCTGATTTCATAAATGGTATCCGGACACTGAGCCGTTTCGATTATACCTATGACCTGTTGATTTTTCCTGATCAGTTAACCTATGCTAAAGACCTGGCTTCGGCCATTCCACAGCAGTTATTTATACTGGATCATCTTGGTAAGCCAGATATCAGAAATAAAAACATCAGGCAATGGAGCAGGGATATCCTTGAGCTGGGTAAAAGGGATAACGTGTTTTGCAAAGCTTCCGGAATGGTGACCGAGGCAGATTTGAAATACTGGAAGGAAGAAGATCTTCGGCCTTATCTGGATGTATTGTTTGAAGCTTTCGGACCTGGCCGGATCCTTTTTGGATCAGATTGGCCGGTATGTCGCCTGGCAGCAACTTATGGTCAGGTCACCACAGCAATGAACAACTACATGGCTGAATTTTCAAAACAGGAACAGGAACAGTTTTGGGGTGGTAATGCACTCAGGTTCTATAAATTAAAGAAATAACATGGATTTACAGTTAAAAAATAAAGTCATTATCATCACAGGTGGCGCCAAGGGGATTGGAGAAGCCATTACCAGATTGCTTGCGCAGGAAGGGGCACTACCTGTAATTATTGGCAGAAATGAATCCGATAACCTGAAATTAACAGATCAGTTGAGAAAGGAGGGGACAGAAGCTTATCAGATCCGGGCAGAATTGAAAAATCCCCGTGAAAGTGAGGCCGCTGTTCAACAGGTGATCCGGGATTTTGGCCGTATTGATGGCCTGGTGAATAATGCCGGGGTAAATGATGGTGTAGGACTGGAACACGGAACTTACGAGGGTTTCATGGAAAGCCTGCATAAAAATGTTGTGCATTACTATCTGATGGCCCATTTTGCATTACCGGCTTTAAAAAAATCGGGAGGGGCCATTGTAAATATAGGTTCAAAGACTGCTGAGACTGGTCAGGGAGGGACTTCGGGTTATGCAGCGGCCAACGGCGCAAGAAATGCACTAACCAGGGAATGGGCAGTGGAGTTATTGCCCTATGGTATCCGGGTAAACTCTGTAATTGTTTCAGAATGTTTTACCCCTTTATATCAGACCTGGCTAAATTCTGTAGAGCATCCCGAAGAGAAGCTTCAGTCTATTCTGCAAAAGATTCCATTAGGCAACAGAATGACCAGTGCAGAAGAAATTGCAAATACCGCAGTCTTTTTGTTGTCTGAAAGGTCAAGTCATACCACAGGACAATTGGTGTATGTAGACGGGGGATACGTCCATCTTGACCGGGCGATCAATAAGCTTTAATCATGAAAATTGGATTGTTCATACCTTGTTATATAGATCAGTTTTATCCAAAAGCCGCTGTAGCTGCTCTTGAGCTTCTGGAAAAAATGGGACTGGAGGTTTATTTTCCTAAAAACCAAACCTGTTGCGGTCAGCCCATGGCAAATTCCGGATTTGAACATCTGACCACAGGTTGTAACCGTTTATTTATAGAGAATTTTTCTTCTTTTGATTATATAGTTTGTCCTTCAGGAAGCTGCGTGATGCACCTGAAAGAGCATCTTCACTTATCCGGACATGATCAGCAGGCAAAAGCTATCCGGGAAAAACTATATGAACTCACCGAGTTTTTAACTGATATTTTAGAAATAAATGAGTTGTCAGCGAGTTTCCCATTTAAAGTTGGACTCCATCAAAGTTGTCATGGCCAGCGTGGGCTTAAACTTTCACAGATGACAGAACTGGTTGCACCGGCTTTTTCTAAACCGGAAAAATTGCTGGCGATGGTTAAAGGCTTGGAACTGATTCCTTTGAACAGAAAAGATGAATGCTGCGGTTTTGGCGGAACCTTTTGTGTGACCGAAGAAGCAGTATCCGTAAAAATGGGAAAAGACAGGCTTTCAGATCATCTCAGGAACGGCGCGCAGTACATTACTGCTACCGACCTTTCCTGCCTGATGCATCTGGAAGGGATCCTGCGACGTCAGAAAAGCAGTCTTAAAATTATCCATATAGCTGAAATTTTAAATCATCAACCGCTATGAAAGCTATGGAACATGCCCAGGCAGCAGAAGCCTTCATTCGCGATGAAGCCAGAACGGACTGGCATGATGAAACGCTGTGGTTTGTTCGTCAGAAAAGGGACCTTGCTGCCCAAGGCCTTCCGGAATGGGAACAGCTGCGGGACTGGGCCTCCGGAATTAAAAACCATACACTTTCCAATCTGAGCCAATATTTAGCGCTATTTGAAGAAAATGCCTTAAAAAATGGCATAAAGGTTCACTGGGCCATGGATGCGGTCGAACATAACCAGATTATCCATCAGATCATCAAAGAAGGAAAAATTTGCCGGATGGTCAAAAGTAAAAGTATGCTTACAGAAGAATGCCATCTGAATGCGTATTTAGCAGCCCAGGGTATCGAAGTTATTGATACCGATTTAGGAGAAAGAATTGTTCAGTTGCGCAAGGAAGCACCAAGCCATATTGTGTTGCCCGCAATCCATCTTAAAAAAGAGGATGTAAGTGATACCTTTAATGAATTTCTTGATACAGAAAAAGGAAACAATGACCCTCAATATTTAACAGAATCGGCCAGGCAACATTTAAGGGATTATTTTGTAGGTGCTGAACTGGCCATTACGGGTGTTAATTTTGCAATTGCGGAGACGGGAGGTTTTGTGGTTTGTACGAACGAAGGAAATGCGGATATGGGTGCCCATGCGGCAAATATACATATTGCCTGTATGGGTATTGAAAAACTGATTCCAAAAGCAGAGCACCTTGGAGTATTTTTGAGGCTTTTGGCGAGAAGTGCAACCGGACAGCCCATCACGACTTATTCCAGTCATTTTCACCGGCCCAGACCGGGACAGCAAATGCATCTGGTTATCGTTGACAATGGAAGAAGCAGACAATTAGGTCGAGCCGATTTCAGAAATTCATTAAAATGCATACGTTGTGCGGCTTGTTTTAATACCTGTCCGGTATACAGAAGAAGTGGAGGGCACAGTTATCATACAGCGGTTGCAGGGCCTATAGGCTCTATTCTGAATCCAAATATCGATATGAAGGCCAACGCAGACTTACCATTTGCTTCAACACTTTGCGGTTCCTGCAGCAACGTTTGTCCTGTGAAAATAGACATCCATGAACAACTGTATAAATGGAGACAGGTACTGGTGAAGGAAGGGCATGTCCCTTCTTCAAAAAAAACAGGGATGGCCGCAATGACGCTGGTACTTTCAAAGCCCACACTATACAGGTTAGCAGGAAAAATGGGTAGAGTGGCTTTAAAATATGCCCCATTTGTGGTCAATAATAGTTTAAACCCCTGGTACAAGCAACGGGATATGCCACAAGCCCCGGAAGAGAGTTTTAGGGAATGGTATCAGAAAAACAGAAAGTGATGAGCTCAAAAAACCGGATCCTTCAGGCGACGGCAGAAAATCAACCGACCCTGACACAATTGCCTTTTATTGATTTTGACAGCCTGATCCAATACCCGGATCCTGTGGCTGCTTTTGAAATGGTATTGAAAAAGATAGGGGGAGAAATTATCCATTTTAAAAACGAAGAAGAAATATTAAAATCTATTTCCAAAGCAGATCAGGATGGGGAATTTGTCCTAAATACCTTTAGACAACAGGAGGGAAGCTTAGCCCCGTTTAAAAATGCTTCTGCAGTTGAACTTGCGCATTTAAACCGTGTTTATCTTTGCGGAGCACTGGGTGTTGCAGAAAATGGAGCAATATGGCTTGATGAAAATGCCATGGTCAACAGGCTCCTGCCTTTTATTACCCAGCACCTGGTCCTGATCCTGAATGCGAAAAATATTGTCGCAACCATGAATCATGCTTACCAGAATATCCGGGTTGATGAAAGTGGATTTGGGACTTTTATTGCCGGTCCATCTAAAACAGCCGATATAGAACAAAGCCTGGTGATTGGTGCCCATGGCCCCAGAAGCCTTACTGTATACTTATTCCATAATTAAAACGCATTAAGAATGAAGAATTTTGCAATCTGTACCCTATTGGTTCTACTCGGCTTGAAAGTTAGTGTTTATGCACAATCTAAAGACCCCGGCTTACAACTTTGGTATACTAAACCTGCTGCAGCCTGGGAAGAGGCTCTGCCTTTAGGGAATGGCCGTCTTGGAGCTATGGTTTTCGGAGGAATTGGTAAGGAACGGTTTCAGTTGAATGACAATACCTTATGGTCTGGAAGTCCGGAGGATGGAAATAATCCCAACGGACCTGCAGTATTACCGGAAGTGCGACAGGCTGTTTTTGAAGGGAAATATGAGGAGGCTGCAAAATTATGGAAAAAAATGCAAGGGCCTTATTCTGCACGTTACCTTCCTCTGGGAGACCTTTCACTGGATTTTAAGTTAAAAGATTCAGCTACGGTTTCCTATAAAAGGATGCTGGACTTAAATCAGGCCTTATCAACAGTGGTCTATAAAATTGCGGGTATTACATATACCAGAGAATCTTTTATCAGTTATCCGGATAAAGTACTGGTGATTAAAATCAGTGCTGACCGGAAAAAGTCAATTCATCTGGATGCAGGTCTTAGCAGTAAACTGAAATATCTGATCCGGGAATCTTCCGGACAAGAACTGGTGTTAAGAGGAAAAGCACCAAAATTTGTTGCAAACAGGGACTACGAAAAAAAGCAGGTGGAGTATGATGACTGGAAAGGAGAGGGTATGAATTTCGAGATTCATCTTAAAGTACTGGCCACCGGAGGTATTGTCAAACGGGCCGGGGAGGTGTTGAACATTAACGGGGCAGATGAAGTGGTCCTGTTTGTTAGTTCGGGTACCAGTTTTAATGGTTTTGATAAATCTCCTGGTCTGGAGGGAAAAGACCCGGCCCTGGAAGCTGGACAAAATATGCTTAAAGCAGGCGTTAAGGATTACCAGACTTTAAAAACAGCACACATTAAGGATTACCAGCGTTTGTTTAAAAGGGTGACCTTTAATTTGCCTGTGAATGCAGAAGCCATGAAACTTCCGGTCAATGAAAGAATGATCCGTTTAAATAAAGGTGCTTCGGATAACCATCTTCAAATGCTTTACTACCAGTTTGGGCGATACCTGATGATCTCCGCTTCAAGAAAGGGCGGGCGGCCAACAAATCTTCAGGGAATCTGGAATGATATGGTACAACCGCCATGGGGAAGTAATTATACCACCAATATCAACACAGAGATGAACTACTGGCTGGCAGAGAATACCAATCTTTCAGAATGTCATGAACCGCTTTTTAATTTTATGAAGGAATTGGCTATTAACGGGGCTAAAACAGCCAGGGTAAATTATAATATCCAGCAAGGCTGGGTGGCACATCACAACTCAGATCTTTGGGCAAAAACTTCTCCTCCGGGCGGTTATGACTGGGATCCAAAAGGGATGCCAAGATGGTCGGCCTGGCCGATGGCAGGTGCATGGTTTTCACAGCATTTATGGCAGCATTATCAATTTACAGGAGATGTGCAGTTTTTAAAAAAAGAAGCTTATCCTTTAATGAAAGGGGCCGCAGAATTTATGTTTAACTGGTTGGTGAAAGATAATAGCACTGTTTATTATGTTACCAATCCTTCAACCTCTCCTGAGAATACCGTTAAAATAGAGGGAAAAGAATACCAGCTGACCAAGGCGAGCACGATGGATATGTCTATCATCAGGGAACTGTTTTCCAACACGGTCAAAACTGCAGAAATCTTAAACACAGATCCGGAATTCAGGGGAAAACTTGAAAAGGTCATTCCCTTGCTTTATCCTTATCATATTGGCCGTTACGGGCAATTGCAGGAATGGTTTAATGACTGGGATGATCCAAAAGATAAACACCGTCACCTTTCACATCTTTTTGGTTTATATCCAGGGGACCAGATCAGTCCTGCGAAAAGCCCTGAACTTGCCGCGGCGGCAAAACAATCTCTGATTTTCAGGGGAGATGAAAGTACAGGCTGGTCAATGGCCTGGAAAATCAACTGGTGGGCCAGGTTATTGGAGGGCAACCACGCCTACAAAATGATCCTTTCGGGTTTAAATTATATTGATCCAAATCAGAAAAAAGAACAGATGAGCGGAGGAGGGGCCTATCCAAATCTCTTTGATGCCCATCCACCTTTCCAGATCGATGGTAATTTTGGTGCAACGGCCGGAATAACGGAAATGTTGCTGCAGAGCCACAATGGTGACATCAGCTTATTACCTGCCCTACCTGATGCCTGGCCGGAAGGCGAAATTAAAGGCATTAAAGCCCGTGGAAATTTTGAGGTCAGTCTGAAATGGGCGAAAGGGAAACTCTCCGGTGCCAAAATTCTTTCCAATGCAGGAGGTATATGCTTGCTCCGCAGTAATACACCTGTAAAGGTTGTAGAGGTAAAAACCATTACTGGGGGAAATAATCTGCTCCTGAACAATGTTTCTTCTGGGAAATATGAAAAAGCTGCCGGAGCGGGACTTCAGCAGATCAATGTCCCTGGAAAATATCTGATCCGTTTTGACACGCAAAAAGGAAAAACTTATACCATAGTGCCGGCTGTTTAAACCAATTTTAACTGTCTTTTGTAATCTGAAGGGTTGACTTTCAGTATTTTTTTAAAGATTTTGGAAAAATGATGCCGGTCTGAAAAACCGCATTCAAAAGAAATTTCGTCCAGTGATTTATTACTGTGGTGCATCAGGTTGCAGGAGGCCTGTATGCGCAGTTTTAGAATATATTGTTGTGTAGGAATACCAGTACTCAATTTGAAAAGCCTTGCGAAGGAATTGGTCGCCATGTTGGCCGCATCTGCAAGCTGCTCATTGGTGATTTTCTTTTTGAAATGAAGCTCTATGAATTTGATTGATTTCAGTATCCTGTGGTCAATATTTCCGGATTCCCAAATGTCATTGGGGAGCTGAAGCAAACAGTCGGCAATCAGTTGTTTTGTTCTTAAACATTCCTGAAAACTGGTTATCCTGTCTGCAATACAGGCTTCCTTGATCTGAGCAAGAAGTAGGCTGTTGTTGGCATTGAATTTTACTTCATGGATGCCATTGTTCACAAAGTCCAGGGGATAACCAAGAGAGAAATGGATAAAAAGATGGTCTACCTTCCCTCTGGACTTTAAGGTCTCCAGATGATCGTTCCTTCCAAACTTTCTGCCTTTAATGGATTCGTCTCCCGTGCTGTTACTTTGTTTTAACTGGGAGGAAAAGGAGGTATTGGGCGGGATAATGAGCAGCATGTCTTCGTTCAGCTGGATGGTTTTGTCTTTATAGTTAATGGTTGAGCCAGAGATGGAATTATGATATATTCTCCAGAAGGGTACTTTTAGATCGTTACATTCCCATTCTTCCAGAATCCAATAGCGGCAGCAAAATAGTTTAACACTAACATCTTTAAAATTCTGATGTACATCAGAAGGATCAATTTTTATTTCTTCACTGATCTTTCTCATTTTATGATGTTTGTTTTGTACATATTTTTGCTCAGAATAGACAACTCTATTTCAAAATAAGTTTATCAACTTTAAAAAACAAATATAAACCAAATATAAAGTTTAACACCTTTTGAGAATTGCGCGGGCGCCGATATTCTGTAAAATCTTTATGGCCAATTTTCTTTTAGCCAGAGATTTCCGGACCCAGCAATGCAAAGGATTAAATGCAGAGCGTATGAAACCACAATTACTAAAAATTTCAAAAAATCCTACCCAGTCTTTTAGTGTACGTCATGATTTGAAACCAAGTATGAATAACAAGTTTCATTATCATCCGGAAGTTGAGCTCATTCATTTTGTAAAAGGCAGGGGTGCGCAATTTGTAGGGGACAGCATCACCGACTTTCAGTCAGGAGATTTGGTTCTGGTTGGGTCTAATTTACCACATTATTGGAGATTTGATGAGTCTTTTACAGAAGGAGAGTCGGGGAATTATGCAGATGTAAGGGTTGCTCATTTTTCGGAGAGCTTTTTAGGGGAGTATTTTTTGAACCTTCCTGAAAACAAGCCACTCAAAGACCTGCTTGAAAAAGCAAAACGGGGAATTAAGGTAGAAGGAAAAAACAAGAAAAAAGTAACAGATATATTGGGGCATATGTTGAAAGCAGAAGGAACTGACCGGATCATTTATTTGATTCAGGCCTTGCTGGAAATTAGTAAATGTGATCAGTTGGAACTTTTGTCTTCTATCGGTTTCTCTCAGGTCAAAGAGGAAATCACCAACGACAGGATTAAAGATATTTACGATTATACCTTTGCCAATTTCCGGAATAAAATTCATTTAGAAGAGATTGCTGATATTGCCAGAATTAGCCCTAATTCTTTCTGCAGGTATTTTAAGTCCTTTACACAAAAAACCTACTCCCAGTTTTTAACTGAAATTAAGGTTGGTCAGGCATGTAAATTGCTAATTGATAATAGGTTAAATATTAAACAAGTATGTTATGAAAGCGGTTTTAATAACTTTGCAAGTTTTCATAAGTGTTTTAAGGGCATTACTGGGAAAAGTCCATTGACTTATCAGAAAGAATTTATGGCCTCCTAAGCAATTACAGGCTAAATACCTGTTTTGAAATTTACCTGACAACTATTTGTTTTGCTAAAATAGCTGAATCTAAAGCTAAATATGGGAAATGGATAGTTGTTTTTTATTGCTTATTTGCCCCCCTCACCAAACCAAAAGACCATGAACCATTCAATCTCTAGAGCCATTACCCTGGGCTTTATGCTTTCTTTAAGTGCAGCTGCAACTGCCCAGGTCCAGGGCGACGAAGATAAGGATATGTACAATAAAGCCCAGTTAAGGGATCAGAAAGAAATAAATAAAGCAGAAAATGGCTGGTGGAAACTTTCTATGGAAAAACATGATCAGCGGCTTCGCTGGTGGAGAGATGCTAAGTTTGGAATGTTTATTCATTGGGGTGTTTATTCCCAGGCAGCAGGAGAATGGAAAGGAAAACATGTGAATGGCTATTCTGAGCATCTGATGCGGAAGGAGAAAATTTCCAGGGCGGATTATCTTGATCTGGCACATCATTTTAACCCTGAGCAATTTGATGCGGATAAATGGGTCAGGATGGCTAAAAATGCGGGAATGAATTATCTGATCATAACGGCTAAACATCATGACGGTTTTGCGATGTACCCTTCTAAAGTTTCTTCATTTAATATTTCTGCGCAGACACCTTTTAAAAGAGATCCGATGGCAGAACTGGCTGCGGCAGCAAAAAAATATGGTGTGAAATTCGGATTTTATTATTCACATGCTTTTGACTGGGAAGATCCGGATGCACCGGGAAATGACTGGGAGTATCAGAACCCTGGTGGAGACAGGCTGATTGGTGGTGCGAACTGGTACGACCAGCACCCGGATTGGCTGCCTAAAGCTGTTAAATATGTAAACGAAAAAGCAATTCCTCAAATTCAGGAGTTGATCCGTTTGTACCATCCTGATATCTTATGGTTTGATACACCACATAAACTTCCTTTTTCAGAGAACCTGAGGATACTGGAAGCCATACGCAAAGCAGATCCTGATGTTGTGGTAAACGGAAGGCTGGCCAGGAATGGAAATACAAATTATGGCGATTATAAAAATACCGGGGACAGGCCTGCAGAATTCGCACCAGTGAACGGAGACTGGGAAGCGATTCCAACAACCAATGAATCTTATGGGTATTCAAAAAATGATCATAGCCATAAATCTGCCGGATTTTTTGTCCGGTTACTCGCAAAGTCTGCTTCAATGGGGGGGAATCTGTTATTGAATATCGGTCCAATGGGGAATGGTGTTTTTGATTCCAGGGACACCAGAATTCTGGAGTCCATAGCTGGATGGAATAAAAAGAATAGTGAAAGTATATATAAGGCCTCTAAAACTCCTTTGCCTTTGCAAAGCTGGGGGGTAACGACCCTGGGAGAAAATAAACTCTATCTACATGTATTCAACTGGCCCGCTAACGGCCAGCTTGCTGTTGGAGGAATCGTCAGTGGTGTGGGAAAACCTTATTTTCTTTCGGATCCATCAAAAAAAGAACTTTCCGTTCAACAGAATGGATCCCAGGTGCTTGTTCGTTTGCCTTCTGTAATGCCGGATAGTTTGAACACTGTAATTGTATTGCCTTTAAAAGAGAAGCTTAAAGTAGACTCCATGAGGTTGGTCGCCTATGCAGGTTTAAGTACGCGTTTGCTTGCTTTTGATGCAGTGCTGGAGGGACAGGGTTTTAAATTTGGGGATGGTAAAACCAATAAGTATTATGTAGACGGCTGGAAAACAACTGCCCAAAGCATCTCCTGGAATTTTAAAACATCTGCTGCGGCGGAATATCAGGTGTTTATCAAATACATTCCAACTGAGAATAGCAGTAAATACGTTTTTCAGGCAGATCAGTCCAATGCTCAAAAAGAAACCTTAAGCCTACCAAAAAGCACAGAACCAGTGCGGGAAGGTTTGGGTAAAATCAAACTGGATGCCGGATTACATCATTTGAGTTTAAAAGCTGTTGAGAAACCGAAAACAGAGGTGATGAAGTTACTGGAGCTGGAACTGGTTCCTGTGCCTTGATTTTATGTACATATTGTTTAATAATAAGCCAAGGGACTAAAACCTTGCAGACTTAAATAAAGTAAATTTATAGATGATCAATTCTGAACAAATGAAAAGAACCACAATAACCATAATGATTTTGCTGCTGACCTGTAGTCAGATGCTGTTTGCCCAGGGAAAACTGTCTAAAGACGAAAGAATGAAATGGTGGCGTGAAGCCCGTTTTGGAATGTTCATCCATTGGGGGGTATATGCACAATGGGCCGGTGTTTATCATGGTCATGAACAAACCAGAGGTGGGGCAGAGTGGATTATGAACCGTTCTAAAATTCCGGTGGCCGAATATCAGGCTAAAGCCAAGGAATTTAACCCGACCAGTTATAACCCTGATCTTTGGGTAAAAATGGCTAAAGATGCAGGAATGAAATACATTGTCATTACTGCGAAACATCATGACGGTTTTGCTTTATTTAAATCCGATGCCAGTAAATGGAACATTGCTGATGCAACAGCTTATGGTAGAGATTTGTTGAAACCTCTGGCAGCAGCCTGCAAAAAATATGGAATAAAACTGGGTTTTTATTATTCACATGCCCAAGACTGGAACAATCCAGGGGGAGCTGCCGCCAGAAAATTGATGAGAGAAGGCTGGGCAAATCCCGATTCTACTCAGATAGATGCTTATACGCAAGCGCATAATGGACATTGGGACCCAGCGCAGGAAACAGCAACCTTTGATCAGTATATAGACAAGGTTTCAGTTCCCCAGGTAAAGGAATTACTAAGTAATTATGGAGATATCGCCGTATTATGGTGGGATACGCCTACAAATATGACCGATCAGGCTGCCCAGAAACTTCAGGATGTTTTAAAACTCCAGCCTGGTATCATTACAAATGATCGTTTAAAAAGACCAAATTTTCCAGGGGATACCAAAACTCCGGAACAAAAAATACCAAGTAGAAAAGACCTTGACGGAAAAGACTGGGAAACCTGCATGACCATGAATGGGACCTGGGGGTACAGGACCAAAGATACCAATTGGAAAAGCACCGAAACACTGATCCGTAACCTTGCCGATATTGCTTCAAAAGGAGGTAATTACTTGTTAAATGTCGGGCCAAAACCAGATGGGACTTTTCCTCAGGAAAGTATCGACCGTCTTGGCGAGATTGGCAAGTGGATGAAAACTAACGGGGAGGCCATTTATGCAACAAAGGCCAATCCATTAGAAGAAGTGAGTTGGGGCCGGATCACCAGTAAAGAAGGACCGACAGGCACAGTATTATACTTAACGGTATTCAATTGGCCAAAAGACGGTAAACTGGAGATTTCTGGTCTGGAAAATAAAATTCAATCGGCTACAGTGATTGCGAATAAGCAAAAATTGAAATTTGAAGGAAATACAATTGTTGTGCCTTCACAGGCACCGGACGCAATTGCATCGGTGATCAAAATAGAAGTTACAGGCAAAATTAAGGCTAAAGCACTGGAAGGCGGGAATATGAAAAGCGGGGCATTGGATTAAATGTTGTTCCAATAGCTGATGAGACGTAAATATATCTTGCTGCTGTTCTTTAATGTCCTGCTGACAACTTCGGCTATAGCGCAACTGGATAGTAAGGATTACATCTGTAGTTATGGTAACCTTAACCATTCTATGGAGCTCATTAAAAACAAAAAAGCCATTTGTGTGGCTTTTTTGGGTGGTTCTATTACGGATATGAAAGGATGGCGGGCTTTGATTATGGACTACCTGCGAGAGCAGTACCCTGAAACTTCTTTTAATTTTATCAATGCAGGTATCCCTTCATTAGGCAGCCTGCCACATGCATTCCGTTTAAAACATGATGTTCTGGAAATGAATGTTCCCGATTTGATGTTTGTTGAATCGGCTGTAAACGATAGCGGTAACGGGACCCCGGAAAAAGTGCAAAGAAGGGCTCTGGAGGGGATTATAAGGCATTCCAGAAGTATTAATCCAGATATGGATCTGGTTATGATGGCATTTGCCGATCCTGATAAAATGAAAGATTACCAGCAAGGGAAAATTCCGTTGGAGGTAAGGGTACATCAGGAAATGGCCCGGCATTACCATTTGACTTTTATAAACCTTGCCAGAGAAGTCAGCGACCGGATTGCCGCTGGAGAATTTAGCTGGGAGAAAGATTTTAAGAACCTGCACCCATCTCCCTTTGGCCAGGAGTTGTACGCACATACCATGAAAATTTTATTTCAGCAAACCGGGTATGATCATGATATAAAATCTGAGGGGCTACTTGAAGTGATGGATAAAGGAAATTACAGCAGGGCAGACTATCTTTCTCCAGGTAAAGCGGTTCAGTTGAATGGCTTTGTATTAAATAAAAACTGGTCCCCCTCAGATAGCGCCCGAACCAGGAGTGGTTTTGTGCACGTGCCTGTTTTGGAAGGCAAAACTCCAGGGGCCTCATTTGTACTGGATTTTAAAGGAGCAGTAATTGGTCTGGCCATGCTTGCGGGACCCGATACAGGGATGTTGGAATACTGGATTGATGGAAAACAATATCCTGTCATAGACTTTTATACGCGTTGGAGTAAAAACCTGCACCTTCCCTGGTATGTCCTTCTTGCGGATGATCTTGGAGAGGGTACTCATCGGCTGGAAGGGAAAATCAGTAAAGCCAGAAATCCCGATTCAAAAGGGCATGCACTAAGAGTAGTTAATTTTCTAGTGAATTAAAATGAACGTCTTAAAATATCAGCTTTTGACTTTTTTGATGCTGCTGTGCCTGGTGCAGAAGCTTCGGGCACAAATACGGATTGCCTGTATTGGGAACAGCATTACCTATGGTTCTAAATTGCCGGACCGGTTGGTACAATCTTATCCTGCTCAATTGCAAAAAATGCTGGGACCAGCTTACCAGGTTATGAATTTTGGGGTAAGTGGCGCAACCTTGCTTAAAAATGGAAATAAACCTTACTGGAAAACACCAGCGTACCAGGAAGCTTTAAACAGTGAACCCGCAATTGTACTGATCAAACTGGGAACCAATGACAGCAAATTGATCAACCGTAGTTTTTATCCGGAATTGAAAATCAATTGTAAAGAAATGATAAGGTCCTTTGGGGACCTTAAATCAAAGCCTAGAATCATTTTGCTTACACCTATAGCTGCTTTTACTACAGACAGCAGTCAGATATGGGACATTGCCATCAAAAAATCAATTATTCCGGCCTTACAACTGGCGGCCTATGAAGAAGGTGTGGAAATCATAGACCTGCATTCCCTTTTTCTGGATAAGGAAAATTTATTGCCAGATAAAATACATCCCAATGTAACCGGGGCAGGGGTTATTGCCGGAAGGTTAAAGGAACAGATTTTGAATGTACAGCGTTCAGATTTCAATTTGTCCGGAAAACTCAAAGGGCAAGTTATAACAGGTTCTTTTTATGGCTTTAAGGATAACGAATTTTTATTTAAGGGGCATAAGGCACATCTAGTTCAGCCTAAGTTTTCAGCCAAAGGGCAGCCCTGGGTCTGGCGTTCCCGCTTTTGGGGACATGAGCCCCAAACCGATATTGCTTTGTTGGAAAGAGGGTATCACCTGGTGTATTGTGATGTTTCAGAATTGTTTGGCAATGCCCAGGCCTGTTTGGTGTGGAATGATTTTTACAAATACCTTAGGAAATTAGGTCTGGGTCCTAAGGCCGTATTAGAGGCAATGAGCCGGGGAGCAGTATATGCGTATAATTGGGCTGCGGTCAATCCGGAAAAAGTAGCTTGTGTCTATGCGGACAATCCGGTATTGGACATGAACAGCTGGCCGGGTGGTTTTGGAAAAGGCCCGGGAAGTAAAAAAGAATGGGAAATTTTTAAAAGGGACTATGGCTATGCTACCGATGAGCTGGCAAAAGCTTCTCTGGAAAGTCCCATCCATAAAACCAGTCTGATTGTGAAAGGTGGTTATCCTTTGTTGCATGTTTGTGCAGATGCAGATGAACTGGTTCCATTTGAAGAGAATACGGCTGTCTTTGAAAAACTCATTTTGAAGGCCGGTGGAAAGATTACCCTGATTCATAAACCGGGAGGAAAACATCATCCCCATAGCCTTCCCAATCCGGAGCCTATTATAAGTTTTATCCTTAAGTCAAATTCATCTTTATGAACCGAAAAATAAAAATTGTACTGGCCTTATCTGTACTTTTAACCGGGCAGTTGTACGCCCAGGAGCAGGATCCTGCGATGTGGGATAAAAGGGTCAGCGGAAAAGAAAATCCCAATTTGAAGTGGTTTAAGGAAGCGAAATTTGGCATGTTTATTCACTGGGGGCTATATTCTAAACTGGCAGGAGAGTGGAAGGGAAAAAGATATTATGGCAGTGGGGAGTGGATTATGAACCAGGCTAAAATACCTGCTGCTGAATATGCAAAGGAAGCAGAGCGTTTTAATCCGGTTAATTTTAATGCAGATCAATGGGCAAAACTGGCAAAAGATGCCGGCATTAAATACATGGTGATTACCGCAAAACATCATGAAGGCTTTGCGATGTACGATTCAAAGGTAAGTGATTTCAATATTGTAAAAGCGACGCCCTATAAAAAGGATCCTATGAAAGCGTTGGCAGAAGCCAGCAAAAAAGAACATATTCCCTTTGGTTTCTATTATTCCCAGTTTATTGACTGGCATGAGCCCGACGGAGGAAAGAACAGCTGGGATTTTGAAGAATCGAAAAAGGACTATCAAAAATACTACAGGCAAAAAGCCATACCACAACTGAAAGAGTTGCTGAGTAATTACGGACCATTAGGCATCGTTTGGTTTGATATGCCTGGAGGGCTTAGCAAAGCGCAGACCCAGCAATTGGTGGACAGCCTGCACCAGTTGCAGCCAGGAAGTTTATTCAGCAGCAGGGTAGGACAGGGCCTGGGTGATTACCGGGACTTTGGAGATTCTGAAATTCCGGATGTCCCTGTGAAGGATATGGTATGGGAATCTATTTATACTCATAATGATTCCTGGGGTTATATAAAGCATGACATGAACTTTAAATCTCCGAAAGAACTTATTCAGCTTCTGGCCAGGGTTGCTTCAAAAGGAGGAAATCTTATGCTCAACGTAGGACCTGATGGTACCGGAAATATACCTGTTTACTCCGTTAAGTACCTTTTGGAAACCGGGGCCTGGTTGAAAAAAAATGGAGAAAGTATCTATGCCACTAGCTATGGTCTGGTGCCGGCACAGCCCTGGGGCGTGACCACAAGTAAAGCAGGTAAACAATTTCTTCATGTACTGAACCGGCCTGACAATGGCCAGTTGCTGGTGCCTGGTTTTAACGCAATGGTGAAAACTGTTTATGCCCTGGATGGAGGAGCTAAGGTAAAATGGATAAAAAAAGGATCAGACCTGCTGATCAACCTGTCGGAATTCCAGGTCATAAGCCCAGACCGGGTATTTGTTGTGGAATACCAGGGAAAGATGACAGATCGTTCAGAGGATCAGACCAGCACCGTGTCTCCGGAGTTTGAACAGAACAGCCTGAATGCCGTTTCCGCTAAAGTAAATGGATCAGCGGAAGTAAAGAGTTTGACCTATAGCCATTACTATGGGGACTGGAAGCATACCACCTGTATTACGGGGTTGAAAACAACCAATGATAGTGCGGTCTTTAAAATAAGGGTTACGGCGCCCGGAGATTACAAGGTGGAACTCGAGTATGCTTGTCCTCAAGAAAGTTCCAGACAGGAGGGGAAAATGGCTTTTAACGGAAAAGAATATCTGTTCAGGACCCTTCGTACTTCAGAATTTGAAAAAAGCGCTCCACTGTTTATTCCCCATGCCATTGCAATCATTTCTGTGGAACGGGCTGGAGAATATAGCTTATCGATAAGCCCAGTCCAAAACGGAAAGGAGTTATTTAAATTGAAGTCTGTTTTATTAGTACCCATTAAATAATGCCAAGGAGTCTGTTTTTAGTTTGTCTTATTGCCTTCTGTTTGTTTGGTGTCAAAGGCACAGCCCAGGTAGCAAAACCCTTTTTTATCCTGGATATGGTGCATCACAATCCGGGAGAGCCGCTGACCAAAACCCTCTTTTCAAATCCATCCTATTTAAAGAGTTATGGTTTCAATGGTCAGGTGCTTAACGATTTTGTTTTTGCCCACGCTGCCCTGACTTTTGACAAGCTGAACCCTGAAATTTTTCCTGAAGGATCAAAGCAGAGGGTTTGGGTAATGGAAGCTGCAAGGCGTATCCGTGAAAATATTAAAGCAGCACACCAGGCAGGTCTTAAAGCTTATTATTTTACAGATATTATTGTGTTGCCCAAGAGGTTGGTGGAATTATATAAAGATGAAATTTGCGATGAGAAAGGGAAGATTTCATTTGAACGGCCTAAAACGATAGAAATTCATAAAATAATGCTGGAGGAATTGTTTGAGACTTTTCCGGAACTCGACGGACTGGTGATCCGCACGGGTGAAACCTATTTGAATAATGTACCTTATCATACAGGAAATAACCCCATTACAAAAGGAATTGAAAGTCATTTGAAACTCATTCGTCTGTTGCGTGAAGAAGTTTGTGTAAAGCACCATAAAATGATTTTTTACCGGACCTGGTTGTCTGCAGGGATGCATGAAAAACCAGATGTTTATCTGAAAGTGACCAGTCAGATTGAGCCTCATCCGGATTTGGTGTTCTCCATTAAACATACATCTGGTGATTACCAAAGAACTTTAGATTTTAACCGTACTTTAGGTATAGGAGACCATTCTCAAATTGTTGAAGTACAATGCCAACGGGAATATGAAGGTAAAGGCGCTTATCCAAATTATATTGCTCAGGGTGTGATTGATGGTTTTGAGGAATACAGTACAAATAAACCTCAGTCAGGTTATAAATCTTTGAATGATCTGAAGGATAATCCCAATTTCAGGGGAGTGTGGACCTGGTCCAGAGGAGGTGGATGGCTGGGACCTTATGTCAGTAATGAATTTTGGATGAAACTCAATACTTATGTGTTGAGCCACTGGGCAAAAAACACCAGACAAACAGAACTGGAGGTGTTCAATCAATTTATGGATGAAAATGGCATACTGGGGACAGACCGGAAAAAATTCAGGAAACTTTGCTTGCTTTCCGCAGGAGCGGTTTTAAGGGGGCACAATAGCGCCGTTTTAAACTGGGATAACAATTGGGTTTGGTGGATGCGCGACGAATTCCTGAGCGGTACAGATGCAGGTCGTTTGGTTACAGCATTTAAAACATTGTATCAGCGGGGAGAACTTGATAAAGCTGTTTCAGAAAAACATGAAGCAGTCCGGTTATGGGAACAGATCAGTAAGCTGAGCCGGGAGATAAAGTTGAAAAATAGAGCAGATCAATCCTATCTTTCCGTATCTTCTGATTATGGGTTATTGTTGCACCAGATCATTGCAGAAGGCTGGAGCATTATGGCTTTGGGCTATGTCGGGGACCAGACAGGAACATACGATAAAAGAGCATTACGAAACGCTGTTCTGCGGTATGATGAAGCCTGGAAAATGTACCGTCAGTTAAAAAAAGACCATGCGGATTGTGCTACTTTATACCAGCCTTACGCTTTTGATTTTAAGTCTCCGGGCTATCACAATTCAGTTGGGATGGAAGCGGCAGTAAATAAATACAGACTAATTAGTAATTTAGTTGATTGATTTAAATATTTGATTTTTAAATATATATGATTTTTTGTAAAAAAACATTTCTCCTTGCCTGTATGGCACTGACTACAAGCCAAATATTATTTGGTCAGCAAAAAAATATCTACCATAAAGGTTGGGTAGACTTTAATAAGAATGGAAAAATGGATGTTTTTGAAGATCCTTCCAAGGCGGTCGAGTTGAGGATAAAAGATTTGTTAAGTCAGATGACACTTGATGAAAAAACCTGCCAAACGGCAACACTTTATGGTTACGGACGATTTCTGAAAGATGAAATGCCTACTGCAGAATGGAAGACAAAAATATGGAAAGATGGTATTGCGAACATAGACGAAGAACTCAATAGTCTTGCGTATAACAAAAAAGCGGTAACAACTTATTCTTATCCTTTCAGCAAGCATGCCAATGCCATTAATACCATACAAAAATGGTTTGTTGAAGAAACCAGATTGGGTATTCCGGTGGATTTTACCAATGAAGGAATTCATGGTTTATGTCATGATCGTGCCACTCCTCTTCCTGCGCCGATTAACATAGGTTGTACCTGGAACAGGGAGCTGGTTTATAAGGCAGGAAGCATTGTAGGGCGGGAAGCCAGGGCACTGGGCTATACCAATGTATATGCACCTATTCTTGATGTAGCCAGAGACCAGCGTTGGGGCAGGGTGGTGGAATGTTATGCTGAAGATCCTTTTTTGATTGCAGAGCTGGGCAAACAAATGACCATGGGGATCCAGGACCAGGGGGCTGCAGCTACCTTAAAACATTATGCCGTTTATAGTGTTCCAAAGGGTGGAAGAGACGGAAATGCCCGTACGGACCCGCATGTGGCACCAAGGGAACTACATCAGATGTTTCTTTATCCTTTTAGAAGGGTGATCCAGGAAGCACATCCAATGGGCGTAATGAGCAGTTATAACGACTGGGACGGGGAACCTGTTAGTGGAAGTTATTATTTTCTGACAGAATTGCTGCGTAAACAGTACGGTTTTAATGGTTATGTGGTTTCGGATAGTGAAGCTGTGGAATTTCTTTCCAGCAAACATCATGTGGCCGGAGATTAT
Source organism: Pedobacter nutrimenti (assembly GCF_003208655.1). Classification (GTDB taxonomy): domain Bacteria; phylum Bacteroidota; class Bacteroidia; order Sphingobacteriales; family Sphingobacteriaceae; genus Pedobacter; species Pedobacter nutrimenti. The sequence goes on from NZ_QKLU01000005.1 coordinate 164,378, forward strand.
AAGGAAGCAGTGAGGCAGGTTATTGAAGCAGGCCTGAATGTAAGGACACAGTTTAATATGCCAGATACTTTTATTATGCCGCTACGGGCACTTGTTAAAGAGGGTGCAGTATCCATGAAGACACTGGATGAACGGGTTGGGGATGTATTGAGGGTAAAGTTTAAGCTCGGGCTGTTTGACCGGCCTTATGTAGAGGATCCGGGTTCGGCAGACCGGAAGGTACATACCAAAGCGGATGAAGAAATCGCCCTGCAACTGAACAGAGAGTCTATGGTGCTACTGAAAAATGATAAAGGTCTCCTTCCTTTAGATATAAGCCGTTATAAAAACATTTTGGTGACGGGCCCTTTAGCCGAAGAAGTGAATTATACAACAAGTCGTTACGGACCTTCCAACAATCCTGTAACTTCTATCCTGGAGGGACTTAAGACCTATGCGAAAGACAAGGCCATCATTAGTTATGAAAAGGGATGTGAAGTCATTGATGCCAAATGGCCGGAATCGGAAATTATTCCGGCCGAACTGACAAAGGCAGAGCAAGAGCAAATTCAAGCTGCGGTTGTCAAAGCCCGAAATGCCGATGTTATTATTGCAGTAGTTGGTGAAAGTGATCAGCAGGTTGGCGAAAGCAAATCCAGAACAGGTTTAAACTTACCAGGGCATCAGCTTTTATTACTGCAAGCTTTGTATGCGACTGGTAAACCTGTAGTAATGGTTATGGTCAATGGAAGGCCACTGACCATTAACTGGGAAAACAGGTATTTACCCGCTATACTTCAGGCTGGTTTCCCCGGCCCCTCTGCAGGAAAGATAGTTGCGGAAACTTTGTTTGGAGATTACAACCCTGGCGGAAAACTCTCTATGACCTTTCCAAAATCTATCGGTCAGATTGAATTGAACTTTCCTTTTAAACCAGGTTCACAGGCCGGACAAAGTAAAAAGGACGACCCCAATGGCACTGGAAAAACAAGGGTTCTTGGGGCGCTATACCCATTTGGTTATGGGCTGAGTTATACTACTTTTGAATTTAGCAACCTTCAGGTGGGACCCCAGCAAGTTCATGCGCAGGGCGATGTTCAGGTGAGCGTGGAAGTGAAAAACACGGGACAGAGAAAGGGAGATGAAGTGGTGCAGCTGTATTTAAAAGATGAGGTTAGTAGCGTAACCACCTATGAGTCGGTATTGAGGGGATTTGAAAGGGTGAGCCTCGAACCAGGTGAAAGTAAAACACTTAAGTTTATCCTGCATCCGGATGATCTTGCCTTATTGGACAAGAATATGAACTGGACAGTAGAGCCTGGAAGATTTCAGGTCATGATTGGGAATTCATCTGAGGATATCCGGTTAAAAAAAGAGTTTACTGTAGTTGAGCCCGGAGTGATCCTGAAGTAGTTTTTGTAATGCTAAAGTCATAGTATTGAATAGTTTAGTGTGAAGAATTTGTTTTCAATTGAATACCTTAAATTTGAGTAGAAGCCGGTGTTTGGATGATCCATGGTTCCGGCGAACAGAAGGAACATTCATAAATATCGATAGATGAAAACAAATAATCGACGGAAATTTTTGGAAGACACTTTTAAGTTGTCCATTGGAGCGGCTGTTTTACCAATGTTAAAGCCTTTTGATGTCTTTGCAGACGAAACTCCAAAAACAAAAACAGAGAAAAAAAATGCACTTGCATTTGCACAGGTTCCTTTAACTTATGGTTATAATGGCCTCGAACCCTACATTGATGCAAAGACCATGGAAATCCATTATACCAAACACCATGCGGCCTATGTGAAAAATGTAAATGAGGCCATAGTGGCCGAGCATCTTAATTTTAAAAATGAGGGCGAATTTTTTGCGCAGGCTTCCAGCCTTTCAGCAAAAGCCAGAAATAATGGAGGAGGGGCCTGGAACCATAATTTTTTCTGGGAATCCATGAAGGGGGGTGGGGCAGCTGCGCCATCGGGTTTACTTAAACAGGCGATCGATAAATCCTTTGGCTCTTTTGATCAGTTTAAAGACCAGTTTAGCCAGGCTGCAATGGGCCGTTTTGGTTCTGGTTGGGCCTGGTTAATTAGCGATCAGAATAAAAATCTTAAAATTACCTCTACCCCAAATCAGGATAATCCTCTTATGGATGATGTTCCCGTTAAAGGGCTACCATTACTTGGGCTTGATGTTTGGGAGCATGCTTATTATCTCAAGTATCAAAACAAACGAAATGAATATGTTGCAGGCTGGTGGAATGTCGTAAACTGGGATGCGGTTTCCAAACGTTTCGTTTAAAGTCTCTTTTAAGATAAATACCATTAACAACAGGTATTGGCCACTTTAAGGTCAATACCTGTTTTGTTTTTACTTAATTGCCATATTTGATAAAGGTGGCAATCATTCTTTTCTCTGTATGATTGCTGACCTGGGTTTGGGAATTGTGTTTATTTTCCCGATCGCCCTTTTTTGTTGTTCCTGAAGTGGTTTCGGTAGAACCAGTTACTTTCTCTATTACCTTTATAATCATACCGTCAGCACCCTTTTGCTGGGCCATTTGCATTAAACGGGATTGAGACTTTTCCATAGATTCCGGGCCGATGTCATTATCCGCCGTTCCCATTGTTGTGTATGGCTTTTTCACATCGGCGGCATCCATGTAAACATCCACATTTTGGGTGGGCGCATAGGTTTTTCCGTAATAAGTCGGGGCACAGGAGGTGATGGCCAGGGACAGTACTCCAAATAGCTGGATTAACGTTGTTTTTCTCATTTTTTTTAGTTTAATAAGCATACTCCATTAATGGCCGGGGAGCATAAATTGAGAATAACTTTGTTTTTATTTAAATTGTTAAATAATTATTTAATAAGTCAAATGTAGTGATTAATAATTTCATTTTCAAAGTATTGGTTTGTTAAGAAAATGTTAAATGTTGGTAGATTGGCTTATTTCAATTAAACTGAATTGTTTAAACATATACTGTTTTACTGAGTTTGTCATTTAAAATATAGGGTTTTCTCTGTTTGAAATAGTGTTTCGTATAAATTACAGTTTTAGATCGTTCATTTAAACAGGATTTCCATTAAAATTGCGGCTCACCAGTAAATCTTAGGGCCTTATGTTAAAGCATTTTTTCAGTTTAGCTGTTTTTCTTCTTCTGGTTTTTTTTGTTAAAACAGGCTTTGCTCAGACAATTTCTTCCAAAAAGCACCGGCCAAACCTATTTGCCGAAAAGGATACCTTAAGTTATAATGACTATTTGTTGTCTATTGAAAGAATCAGCGAATTGTTGGATGCCTCCTATACGGAAGCTGAATTCGGGGCCGGGACTTTCCTCTTATTTGGAGAAATGGAGGAAACTCAAAAAAGTCTCCATCTAATTGTCGGCAACTTAAGAGAAACAAGCAACAATGTACGTAATCAGCAGATGTACAGGAAAGTCTTACAGGAACTCCAAACACAGATTGAAGGACAGAATAAAACACTCAATTCAATAACGGGAAATTTGGAAAAGGTTATGGACAAGGTTACTGCCATAGGGAAAGACGCGGTTTTTATCAAATTAATTCAAGATAGTCTCATCCGTGGGCAATTTGCGAACGAACTGAATGGTTTGAAGCTTAAATACAAAAGCACGGATAGCCTATTTAAAAATAACATGAGGACTTTGAATTTGAAGAAAAGAGAAACTGTACGTCGAAAAATGACGGTTTCAAAAGCCCAGATGCAGGTGAAAGATAAACTAGGCAAGTCTGGTATTACCCTTTTCGGAGATGAGTATCCATCCATATGGGATACCGGAACTGGTTTACAGAAGTCTTTGAGTGCATCTAATATAAGAGGTAAATTTGAATTGGAGCAGGCTGCTTTTTCCTATTACTTTTCCTATACTTCTGGTAATTTGTTTTTTTTGTTGCTTGTGCTGGCCCTTTTTTATGTCTGGATAAGACGAAATATGCGCCATTTAGACAAAAGAGAAAAACTAAAATCTTTGGAAATGTTTCATTTTTCCTATCTCGATAAAGGAATTTTACTTCCTCTATTTGCATTTGGTTTGAACTTGTTGATTGTTAGTAATTTATATGCACCAGCAATTTATATAGATTTTTTACATCTGGTTTTATTAATAGTGATTTTCTTTTTATTTAAAAAGGAAGGTAAATCTTTGCTGGCACGGAATTGGGCAATTTTAAGTTTGTTGTTTCTCCTGATCTGCTTTCTGGATCTTTTTGTAAAAGTGAGTTTCTGGCAACGTAGCCTACTTTTGCTTATTAATCTCTTTTGTTTGTTTTATGGACGGCTGCAATTGAAAAAATCTCTTAAAGAAGAAGTTGGGTTACCTGTCTTGTTCAGGTTGGCCAACTGGATTTTTATTGTATTCAATTTCCTTGCTCTGGTCTTTAATCTTTTTGGAAGAGTTTCATTGGCAAATACACTTAGCCTGACAGCAATGATTACATTAACTCAAATCATTATCTTGTCTGTTTTTCTTAAAATTACCATTGAAATAATTTTGCTTCAAATCTATTCCATAAGGATAAAAAGAGGAATAGAAAACATTTTTGATTTCGAAAGCCTGTCCCGGAATTTAAGAAAACCATTTTTATTGTTGATCATCAGTATGTGGGTTATTGTAATAGCCGCAAATCTGAATACATGGGAGGCACTTAGAGGGGCGCTTTCTGATCTTTTGGGTAAAGCCATTACCATTGGTAACATTACTTTTAGCATGGGGAGTGTGCTGCTCTTTTTTATCATTGTATGGATTGCACACCTGCTTCAAAAGTATGTCGCTTATTTTTTTGGAGAAGTAGATGATCAAGATGCAGAAAATGTCAATAAACGTCAGCATTCAAAACTTCTTGTAACCCGGTTGATTGTTCTTGTGTCAGGTTATCTTTTAGCCATAGCCGCTTCAGGCATGCCTCTGGATAAACTCAGCATTGTGATAGGTGCGTTAGGAGTTGGGGTGGGGCTAGGACTTCAAAACATAGTAAACAATTTCGTCTCAGGAGTGATTCTTATTTTTGACAGGGAAATACACGTGGGAGATGTGATTGAAGTGAGCTCACAATCCGGGAGGGTCAAATCAATGGGCCTTCGAACCACCAAAATAGATGCGGCCAATGGGGCTGAGATTATTATTCCTAATGGCAATATACTTTCTCAGAATATCACAAACTGGACCTATTCTAATAATTTTAAAATGGTGGAGTTAAGGTTCAAGCTTAACGGGCTGATTCTGGCAGAAAGTATTTCTGAAGTTATTAAACAAAGCCTCGGAGAAGTTCCAATGGTTTATTCAGAAAAAGAGCCACAGATTTTTTATCATGCTGTTGCAGAAGACAACTATGAAATTGGTTTGAAATTCTGGTGTAACATTTATAGAACAGAAGAGGGGATCAGTAATGTTCGTCTTGCGCTCTATAGGAATTTTAAGTTAAGTAATGTTGTTTTAACTTAAGGGCCATTCAGCGGGCCAGAGAAAACTTTAATAACCGGTTTGCAGTTCGGTGCCAAAAACGAGGGTATTCCCATCTGGATCATGGACAGCAAAATCGCGCATTCCATAGTAACGGTCTTCAAGTGGAACATCTATAATTGCACCATTTTTTGAGATTTCATTAAAATAAGTGTCAACTTCATCACAGTTTATGCAAAAATGGGCCTGGCCAATTGTTTTTTTTCTACCTGGATTTGTCGGGCCGCTTAAATGGATACAGACCTCATCCATAACCAGACCGGCATAGGTTTCCAATTTGAAATCTTCCTTAAAACCTAAAACAGATTTGTAATACTGTAAGGAGGTATTCAAATCAGAAACATGAACGACAATTGCGGTACTTAAAGCTTTCATAAAAAAATGATCATAAACTTAACAAATAAAATTTTTAAATGCGTTATTATGACGATCTCTTCTTGATTTTTTCAAAGCATTATATTTAAGATTTTATTGTGTCAGGCACTTGTATTTGTTTATCTGTTGAACACATTAAAACGTTTCATTTGTTTAATAAAAAATGAAAACAAGATGTCTCTGCGGGATATGGATGGAGATATAAGATTTTTGGGATTGTCTTTTCAAAGAAAACAATAAAGGAAAAGTATGATGGTACATAATTATAGTTTAAGTAATGAAGAAATAGTAATCAGATTACTTGTTGCAGCAACACTTGGTGGACTGATCGGTTGGGATAGGGAAAGAAAAGATGGTGTAGCAGGGTTGAGAACGCACATGCTCGTTTGTGTTGGGGCTTCTTTGATGATGATCGTGTCTGCATTTGGATTTAAGGATATTCTCGGACAACCTTCAGTTGTCTTGGATCCATCCCGTATTGCCGCTCAGGTAATTAGTGGAATAGGTTTCCTCGGAGCGGGCACTATCTTATTTCTCAGGCCACAAATCATAAGAGGGTTGACTACTGCAGCTGGATTATGGAGTGTTGCCGGTATAGGACTGGCAGTGGGTGGAGGATTGTATGTCGCCGCTATTATTGCCACTGCGTTAATATTTGTCATATTGGCATTGATAAAACCATTTGAGAAGAGATTTTTAAAAAGTATAAAGGGGAGAACATTGGTCGTTCTGTACAATTCAAAGATCATAAAATTGGCACAAATAGAAGGAATTATGGTCAAAAATGAGTTGGTTGCCAGTGAAATTCTGATTCATTGCAGCAATGAAAATGCCACAGATGAGTTAACCCTGACTTTTGATCATAAAACTCCAATATCTAAAATCCTGCAGGCTATCGATGAATTAAAAATAACGACGGGAATAAATGAAATAACCTCAAAAATGCGGTAAGTAAAATGCAACAAAATGTTTAAGACGGTGTCCTATAGGAACATCGATAATTTACACGTATTTATCCTTTAAAAATATGATAAACTTCAAGCTCACTGTTTGTATAGTTCTGATCAGCTTATGTGCCGAAGCTCAGCAAAATCTCAAAAATCTCCTGAAAAATACAAACTGGATCCAAGAGGGTTATGGAAGATACCTGAAAATTGATGATTCTACCTATACCTATTACAATACGAACCAGACGGAGTGTAAAAAGCTGGTAGAAGGGAAATTCAGTGGAAGATTTAAAGTCGTTTCTTTAAATAAAGACAAACTTATTCTTAATCCAGGTGGAATTGTAAATTATCATTTTAAAAGGATTGATTCATTGCCGTCCACGTGCAGGACTGTTGTCAAAATGCCTACTTCGTATGAGGAGAATTTTAAGGTCTTCTGGGAAACCTTTCACGATAATTATGCCTTTTTCCGGGAGAGAAATTTGAACTGGAAGCAAGTTTATAAAAATTACTTGCCAAGGGTAAGAAAAATAAGAACAGAAAAAGAATTCGCAGATATATTGCTTGAAATTGTCAAAAAAATAGGTGATGGTCATATCAGAATGGAAATTCCGGATTCCCTGAAAACGAAAATAGTTGTAAAAAATCCTGGAATGCTAAGGAAGAAGGATAATATCATCATGGATATACAGGATAGGTATCTAACAAACGTACAATCCTATAATGACGGGGTTATCAAATGGGGGAAAATAAAAAACAGTAAGATCGGTTATGTGCTTATTAAGGATATGAACAATTTTTCTGACTACATTTCTTCTGTTGAACAGCATCATTCCACTTTTACAGAAAACTATGATAGGGTCAGGGCATCCAAAGAAGCGCTTGTCCAATTTGATGACGAGTGTGCCGGGGTGGATAAGATTATGGAGAAGGTCTTGAATGATATAGGGCAATCTGATTCCATGGTTATAGATCTTCGGTTTAATGGGGGTGGCTTAGAGACGGTGGCTTTGAAGCTTTTGAGTTATTTTGTTAATGAAAATAAACCTGTTCTTTCCATAAAGGCTAAAACTCCTTTTGGTTATACCACACAGCAGGAATATATACTGCAAAAAGCTAACAAAAATTATAAAGGCAAAGTTTATCTGCTTTTAAGTGCCGGAACAGCAAGTGCTGCAGAAATTTTTGCTTTAGGTGCACATGGCTATCCCAATATTATAACAATAGGCTCAAGTACAGCAGGCATTTTCTCAGAAATATTGTGGAAAAAACTTCCCAATGGATGGGAATTTAGTTTGTCGAATGAAATTTACACTGACCCAAATGGAAAAACTTATGAAGGAATAGGTCTTCCGGTAAACTACGAGTTGAATTATCCGAGAAACCGAACGGAGTTTTATAATAGTTTTTATGTTGGAGGTTATTTTACTGACCTTGCACTTGATAAAATCTCTGGTAAAGTGAGCAGATAAAAATAAAACCATCTTAAACTAATAATCTAACCACGTTTTAAACAAAGGTGCTTTTGTTCTACTGACTATAACTTCTGTATCCGGACAATTTTTTACCGTTAGTTTTAATTTTCCATTAAAAAAGTTGTGAACTTTTTCAATGGAATTTACATGTAGGATATACTGGCGGTTTACCCGGAAGAAGTTTTTAGGTTCCAATTCCTGTTCAAGGGTTTCCAATGTTTGAGGGACGACAATTTTTTCTCCATTGGCCAGATTTGCATATGTAATGGTCATTTGCGACGAAAAAAAAGCAATATCCTGTACATTGATCTTTCTATAGCCATCTCTGTAGGGCAGAAAAAAACGGGATCTGTATTCTTTTGTTTGGATGCGGCTCAGTAATTCTTCGATCAGAGAGGACTGAGGGCCCGATGTCTTGGTAGAATTTTCAAATTTTGTAAACGCAGCTTCCAGTTCATCCTTTTCAACTGGTTTGAGGAGGTAGTCCAGGCTATTATACTTAAATGCCTGGACAGCGTATTCGTTATATGCGGTTGTAAAGATAACCGGGCATTTGACTTCTGCCAGATGGAATATTTCAAAACTTATACCATCCGCCAATTGAATATCCATCATGATCAGATCAGGACAGCTATTTTCTGTGAGCCAGTTTATTGTCTTCTGAATACTTGTTAAAACACCAACGATTTCTAAGTCTGGCCTTATTTCGGAAATTAGTCTTTTTATACGATCGGAATTGGGTTTCTCATCTTCCAGGATCAATACCTTATTTAGTATATTCATTAGATAAGGGGTACTTTTATAGTGAAAGTTTTGTCGGTTTTCTCTACTGTTGGCTTTATGTTACTTAATAGAGCGTAACGATCGGCGATATTTTTTAGACCTAAGCCAGTAGAGTGGGGCTTTTTAATCAAAGGTAGCAAAGTATTTGATACAACCAATTCATCATAATCATTAGAATAGATATCTACAACCAAAGGATTTTCTTCTTCGGTCCTATTGTATTTGATGGCATTTTCAATGAAAAGTTGAAGTGTGACAGGGGGGATCAGTCTATCCAGTTTGGATTCATCGATATTAATCCGGAAAATGCTTCCTCCTCCCATCCGGTTGTTAATCAGAAAAAGATAGGCATTTAGAAATTTGAGTTCTTCACGTAAAGAGATCAGCTGTTTTTTTGAATTGATCAACAGGTACCGGTAAACTTTTGCGAAATTTTCGGTATACTCATATCCCAACTGCTGATCCTTCAGTATGAGCTCAGAAAGTACGCTTAGATTATTGAAAACAAAATGGGGATCAAGTTGAAGTTTAAGGGCCAGCAATTCTGTTTCTGCAGCAAGTTGTTTGTTTTGGGCAGCCTTTATTTCAAAATCCGCTGCTTTTTTAGTAGCCGTTTTCCAGTTGGTCAGCAAATAATCTCCGGTATTAAAGGCACTAATCATCAAAGCCCATACAATGATAGAAATAAGCGTGTATAATCCTTGCCTTAAGCTAACATGAGGTTGATGAGTGTTTTGGGGGTTAACAAATAGAAAATAAATACATGTCAGACAAATGATGAGGAAGAGTACACCTAGAATTTGGAAAAAGGTTTGGGTGAATAAACGTTTTAAGGGCTTCACCGTCCAGGGGATTTTTTTGTTTAACCTCTTATCTATCCACAAACTTAATTCCAGAACAATAATACAAAACAACAGATTGATCGTAATATCCATGACGATATAGCGAACAGGCAAAGCAGCAAATTCTTTCCAATAGGAATAAGGCAATGTAATGAAGGTTGTTAGGTACGAACTTATAAAAGTGAATACAATCATTAGTAAACGCTTTTGTCTGGTCTTTTTCATCAATACATAATTTGTTTTTTGTGTAGTCTATTGTTTTCTTTAGCTTTTCCAAAGTCAAAGCCCTTTAATGATAGCTCTGCTTTATTTTAAGATTTTACATATGTAAAGTCTTGATGTTTGATCGTGTCCGCTATTCTCGGGCTTGAAAGACCAAAATTATGCTCTATTTGTCTTCTTTTTAAATTTTTTATTAGATAACTGTAGTTAAAAGACATCTGGCTTATAAAGTAGAATATCTTCAAAGAATCGACCATCAGTTCAATTCCTTCGATCAACGATTCACTAAAGATTTTTGCTGTTTCATTCAAAAAATAAAGTCAATTGGTTTTAACCCGATCTAGTTTTGCAGCACAATAAATAACATAAAAAATGAAAAACAAAAACGTAATTACAATGACGAAAATGGAGTTTGGATTACCCGATGGTCTACGTAAAACATTAATAGCTCTTTTTCTTTTAGTGATTTCTGCACCTACTGTGTCTGCTCAGAAATCGGTGGTACTGGATGCTTTTTCTAAACACGGTATTGATGCGGGGATGCTCAATACGGGTAATCTTCAGCCACCGGAAGACTATGCTTTCGATTTTAGGCAAACGACCACGGCAGCAGGAAAACAAACCACTACTGTAGCCAGATTTGATCCATCCGGTGCCGGGGAAGAGCAATGGAATGTGGTTTCTGTTGATGGGAAATCACCCTCAAAATCAGACATCAAGACCTTTAGAAAAAATCAAAGTAAACCCAGTGGATCTGAACAGGCAGATGAGTCAAGCTACAAGATTGAGAAAGAATCATCAGATTATCTGGTGATCAGCTATAAACAAGATGCAAATACTGTTTCCAAAGACGCTGCTTTTATGAAAGACTGTAGGCTATATATGACAATAAATCTTAGGACAAAGAAGCTAGAGCAAGTTCAGGCCATTAATGAAAGACCAATAAAAATTAAAATTCTAAATGCAGAAAAATTTGATCTTATTATAAAATATACAAGGAATGAACAGGCGAAACGTTATTTTCCAATAAGCCAGGACCTTAATATACAAGCTAAGTTTATTGGACAGGCTGTCAACGTACAGACAACTTCTGAGTATTCTAATTATACCAAAAAGTAACAACTACCATTGGGTTTGAAATAAAAAGCCTTTAAACCCATGGTTTAAAGGCTTTTTATAAGCCAAAAAGACAGAGGAGGGAGCTCAGAAATCAGAATGAATTGAAAAGATATGGCTTGTACTTGTTTCCAAATAGGCTTCTATTTCTTAATCAGTTTATAATTACCACTGGTTTCATCTTTTTTAGCAGTATAACGATCATTCAGTTCAAGGGTCCAACCGTCACCTGTTATTTTTTTTTCTTCTATTTTGACTGGATTTGTTAGGGAGATTTTATTCCAGTTTGCACTCATTAAGGCTCCATTTCCAACGGTCAGAATACCCCATAAGTCAGTAACCCTAATACTGGGATAAACGGTTCCTTTATCTTCTATTGGCATAATGTTCCTTGGATCGAACGAAACATTCATTTTCTCGAATTGTATTTCAAAATGAGGTTGTTCAATAAATTTGAATTTATACTCAGCAATTAGCTTTTTTGTTTTTTCTTCCCTTGCTGTCTCTTGTTGAATGATCATTTTTCCATCATCGCTGTTGGATAATCTTTCTACGGACTCTTTTAAGTTGCTGGGTAGGGTAATATTGAAGGCCTTAATAAAATAATCGGTTAAATTTGTTTTAATTGTGATTTCTTTATTCCAGTTCTTGTTTTTACCGAAAAGCAAATAACCATAAATAGGGACTGTCTGGTATGCAAAAGAACGAACAAAAGTCGCGTTGTTTAAAAAAGTACTTAAACCATTTACAAAGTGTTCTGTTTGCTCTTTTTTAGTTCTTGCGCTAACAATTACTCCTGTAAATTCCGCAATTCCTTCATTTATTTCTAATAGGTTTTCTGTGGTGTCCGATCCGGGGTACTGTAGATGTCTGTACTTTCTAAAGGTCAGGGCGTTGGTCAAATATTGCTGTACTTCTTTTTTTGTAAAGCATTGGACAGCCTTTTTAAGTGCTTCTAATTCTAAACGTAGGTATATTCTCCCATTTTTTTGGTCAAGATGATTGTTTTCGGGATTGTAAAGAACAAAGCCCAAGGAAGGTTGTGCAGTATGGAATAGTTCATGGGCAAGTAAATTGATTCTATCTTTTTTGTTTTGAGAAAGTGGTAGCATGAGCATTGCCCATCTTTTTCCACTAAAATTTACAGCGGTATTCGCAATATTGATGTTGGGAGGTAATACCCCTGAAAAGGTACCCCCATGGTATTTTAAAAGACCAGCTGTATCGGGTTCGTTTGCAAACACTTCCCGGGTTTTAGGATCAACCAAAAGTATAGGACCGTATAAATTTTTGTTCCAGAGACCATAACCCCTTTTTGTTTCGACTTTTATCTCGTTAAATAAAATGGGGATATTCTTTTGTAAAGATTGCTTTTCTTGTCCACTTGCGCTTTGTATAAGTAAAAAGGACAGACCTGTTAAAATTGTCTGCTTCATTGTTGAATTGTTTGTTTTTACCATGGGTGCTTATTACTTTTTTTCAGTCTCCAGATCATTGAAAATAGGTCCGGATTTAAATTTCGAACCTATTAAGTAACCTATAAAAGCGCCAAAAAGTGAAGCAAAAATATCTTTATAGTCAAAGAAATTATGTTTAAAAATGCTTCCTTGAATGAGTTCATAGCCAACAAGCCCTACAACGGTAAATATTGCGTGCTTTTTTAAGGTTAACTTTTGGTATTGAGTGAAATAGAAGAATACAATAATCAGTCCTGCAAAAAAATTGGGTGAAGAATCTGCAATTCCATAATCGTTAATCTTATTTGCGTAGATATATTGTCTGTAAGCGGATTTAAATGCTATTGCAATAATGGAAAGGACAATTATGGTAATCCATAAATATTTAGTTTGCAGGAGAGGTTTAAATTTCATTTTTTATTCTTGTTTTGTTCGTTTTTGGTTTTCGCAACATCACGGGCGGCATAGTGAATTCACAAGTGTTATTTTCTCTAAAAATACTAAACAAAGGGGGAATTCAGTATTGACCATTGTGAATGGCAAACTTATTAATTTCCGTCAAAGTGAACTCGCACTGTATCATTTATGGCCTGAGTCCCTTCTTTAATCGTTACCTGATTCTCTTCATGTTTTAATATGAAATTAATTGTATAGTTATTAATTTTTGTTAACGTATTAAAATCTATTACGAAGTCATCTTGCGATTTCCAATAACCTCTAATTGCATAGATATGGTTCGAAGAAGGATCCTTAAAATAACGATATTTTGTTCCTATACCTAATGGATAATTGACAACTTTCCCTGCTGAGTTGGTGATCCTGAATAGCGTATCAGTATAACCAGAGGTGATGATCCGGGCCGTCGAAATATTCAGGCTGTTTTTTTCAAAAATCAGCGTACGGTTGAATAAGCTATCCTGACGAGTGTTTGTTAAACTTTCAACGGGCAGAACGCCGCTCATTTTTGCTGCATAGGCAACAGCTACTTTTAAACTATCGTAGGCAAGCTGATTTTTACTTAAAGCATCCAAGTGAATTGAATTTCCAATAAGATCACTTAATCCTCCTTTTTCATCCCAGTTATAACCACCTCCGGTAGCAATGACAATGGCATTATATAGTCTATCTATGTGAATTTTTTGCCCGCCCCGGCCCTCGGCATTGAAGGAATGGTCATTATCAACCCAAAATCCATAGCCATAGCCTTTATGGTTACTAAATTGGATTTGTATGCTGGTTGCTTTCTTGATATAATTCGCTGAAATAAGCTGGGCGCTATTCCATTTCCCATTATTCAATAATAAACGTCCTATTTTAGCCATATCATATGGCTTGAGGGCCAGATCTCCCCACCCGTAATTAACACCCTTATTATTTTTCGTCCAATAGAAATTCTTAATCCCCATTTGTTTAAACAGGTATTTATCTGCAAATTTTTCCGGAGATAACTTTGTAGAACGGTATAGGATCTCGGCAAGCAGGTAGAAATTACAACTGCAATAAGAGAAATGCTTCCCAGGTGTGTTGGTGCTTGGAATGTTAAAAATATATGCCGGCCAATCGGATGCTTTAAAAAGCCCGGATAATACAGTTTCCTCATTGTCAGATCCGCAATCCAAACCGGAGGTCATGGTAAGTAAGTCTTTTATGGTTAAAGTTTGGAAGTTCTTGCTGTAGGACTTAATTTCCGGAAAATAATTTTTGACTAATTCATTTTCGTTAGGGATAAACCTCTTATCTATGGCAATGCCTACTAATAAAGAGGTGATTGATTTTGTACAGGATGCGATATCATGTTGCAAACTTTTAGTAAAAGGATAAAAGTAGGCATCAAAGATTATCTTATCATTCCTTATGATCATAAGGCTGTGAACATTTACCTGTTGTGTCCTGACATAGGGGAATATCTCGTTTAATTTAAGAGAGGAAAAACCTTCTTCTTCAGGTTCCCCTGTTTTAAAATCAGAAAACTCATTGCTGTTTTTAATATTTTGTGACTGTGAAAAAACGTGTTCCGAGTAAACGAAAACTAAGATAAGACATAGTAAAAGCTTCTTTTTCATTATCGTTTTTGATCGTTAAATTAACTATACCTATTTATAAACTAGTTTCCATTATGTTCTAATGGAATAGACCTTGATTTTGAATATGGTATGCTCAGCTTAGGTTTCAGCCTTTTTATTCTACTACCTTTTCCGTCCTTACGTGTTTTTTTTATCTATGAGAATTTGAGACCATAATCTGTCAAAACAAAAAAACCTTAAAATCATTGATTTTAAGGTTTTTTGATGCTTGTTAGCATTTTTTAAGTCGGGGTGGCAGGATTCGAACCTACGACCTCCACATCCCAAATGTGGCGCGATACCGGGCTACGCTACACCCCGAACTTGTTTTACAACTTGTTTTTTAAATTACTTCGTTGTTGGGATTGCAAAAGTAGAACTTTTACTTTAATAAAAAAATATTTTTTAAAATATTTTTGAGGTTTAGAAAATCTGATGATTTACATTACTCACTGGTATTTCAAAATAGAATAAATGTTTAGTTTATTCCTGCATATCTTTCCCGATGTTGCGATGCAAAGGTAAATAAAAAAGGGACATATTTATACCTAAACGCATTTTTTGAAGGGATGAATTGCTAATTCATTCTTTTTCAAGGAGAAAATTTTTATTATAAATTTAGCGTTCCTGAAAACCAGAGTTTATTTTAGGATAAAAGAGGTTCTAAACATTAATTTAATGTTGAGGTTAAGTTTAATTTATGTAAAGGTAACATAGGATTACTTCTTTTGCAGGAGTTGTCCGATCTAAATTCAAATCCATTCTTATGGCGAACCGTTACCCCTGGCTGCTTCTTTTTATATGGGCTGCTCTGGTACAATTCTGTACACTAAAGAGTGCAGCACAATCTGCAAATGGTTCTATTTTAAAAATAACAGAACAACTTGGGCGGCAGTATCCCGATTCTGCTTTCCTGCTGCTCCGGAAACTTTATGCAACAGCGGAAAATAATAAGGACAGCCACAATGCAGGCGTATGTCTTCAGCAAATGGGACAGGTTTGTTTTAACCAGGGGCATTATGCCCAGTCACTTGATTTTTATCAGAGGGCCGAAAAGAATTTCAGACAGTACAAAGACATGCAGCAACTGGCCTCTGTTTTGAACAATATGGGGCTGCTTTTTTATTATAATAAACAAAATGACCAGGCCTGGAAACATTATCAGCAAGCCTTAATACTTTACAAGCAGGTAAACAACAGGATTGGAATAGCTGAATCTTTAGGGAACCTGGGGCATTTATTTGAAAAACGTCAGCAATATGACAGTGCCCAGTACTATCAGCACCAGGCCCTTTCTGAATATCAGAAAGCAGGAAGCAAAAATGGGACCGCTAAAATTTATGAGAACCTGGGCAGTATTTATGAAGATCTCGCTAAATATGACTCTGCACATTACTGTTTTAATAAAGCGATAAATCTTTATCAGAGAGATCATAATGAAGTAGCCAGTATAGAGGTTATCAATAACCTGGGGGATATTTTAAGAAAAACGGGCAGATACGCAGAAGGGATGAAAGAGACCCGAAGGGCACTGAATTTAGCAGTAAAGACAAATAATTTGTATCAGATTGGTGCCGCTTACAGGGATATTGCAAAAACATTCAGGCTCATGCACCAGCTGGACAGTGCTTACGATTATCTGGAGCTCAGCAGAAAATATGCCCTGGAAGTTTATTCCAAGGAGGGTACCCAGCAAACCTCTTTTTTACAAGTTCTGTACGATACCGATAAAAAGAACGATGAGATCATCCGTTTACAGAACATCCGAAAAACCAATCGCATCATTTCCATTTCTGTAGGTATTGTACTGGTGCTTCTGGTAACATTGGGCTTGGTCATTTTCAGCAGGCAAAAACTTAAAATCAGAGATGAGAAGCTGATCGCAAAAAAAAGCAGGGATGTTTATGAAGCGCAAAAAGTCCTGATGCAGGTTGAACTGCGCAACAAACAACTGGAAGAAGATAACCTCAAGCAGCAACTAGAACTTAAAACCAAAGAATTGACCTCACATACTTTAAACTTGATTCAGAATAACCAATTGCTGGAAGAGCTCAGGGAAAAACTCCAGAAATTGGTTAAAGAAGATAAAAGAGATCAGAAAAAACAACTCCAGCAAATGGTCCAGCAAATTACGCAGAGCTTTAATAACGACCAGCACTGGAAAGAATTTGCCAATATATTTGAACAGGTGCATCAAAGTTTTTATGACAATCTTAAAAAATACAGTGAAGAGCTCACTGCTAACGATAGGAGGCTACTGGCTTTGCTTAAAATGAACCTGGCCTCCAGGGACATCGCCCTTC
Organism: Pedobacter nutrimenti; assembly: GCF_003208655.1. Taxonomy (GTDB): domain Bacteria; phylum Bacteroidota; class Bacteroidia; order Sphingobacteriales; family Sphingobacteriaceae; genus Pedobacter; species Pedobacter nutrimenti. The sequence goes on from NZ_QKLU01000005.1 coordinate 181,420, forward strand.
TTCTTGGGATTTCTCCGGATAGTTTGCGTATTGCAAGGTACCGGCTTCGCAAAAAACTCAATATTCCAACAGGGGAGAACCTGAGTTCCTTCGTAGAGACCATTTGATCAAAAGCAACTTAACATTTGTTTAACACCCTCTTAATTAAATGGTAATGGCGTTTTTTGTTTTTGTAATGATTTGATTTTCAGTTTTTTATGATGTTTTTTTTACTAATGTTGCCTTCCCATATATCCCATTTCAGAAGTGTATCTTTTTTGTATACGGTGCTTTTTTCAAAGCACTCTTTCTGCTTCCCACCTTTGTCCACGTCAAAATAAACGGCAATCAATTATTCAAAAAATGAATCGACTTTTACAAACAGTATTTTTTTTGTTTATGGGGCTCACAGCTGCCCATGCAACGACCATTAAAGGCCGGGTTTACGACCGGAAAACAGGAGAGACCTTAATCGGGGCGACTGTCCAACTGGATAAAACAGGTCTGGTAACTTCTACAGGGCTTGATGGCTCTTTTGAATTAAAACATGTACCACTTGGTGCCCAGCTACTCAGGGTTTCTTACCTGAGGTACAAGACGGTGGTTATGGAACTGAACATTCAGAAAGAAGACAATGACAAATTGAAGATCTATCTGGAAGAACAAAATGGCAAAGATTTAAATGAAGTGGTTATTCAGGCCAAACATGACGGTTCTGCAGAAAAAACCGCTAGGAGGTTAGAGCAGCAATCTGTGCCAATGGTCAATATGGTGTCGGGAAAAGCAATGGAAATTTCACCGGATCTGACTGTTGCCAATGTAATTCAGCGGGTTTCCGGAGTTTCCATTGAAAGAAACAGTAACGGTGACGGACAGTATGCGATTTTAAGGGGTATGGACAAACGCTATAATTACACCCTTGTCAATGGCGTTAAAATTCCCAGTCCGGATAATAAATACCGTTATGTTCCGCTGGATATTTTTCCTTCAGAATTGTTGGAAAGGTTAGAAGTATATAAGACCTTAACCCCAAATATGGAGGCTGATGCGGTGGGGGGTGTTGTGAATATGGTGATGAAAGATGCGCCTGAACGTTTGCAGGTCAATGCAAATTTTGCAGCGGGTTATAGCCAGATGTTTTTGGACCGTAACTTTATGAGTTACGATGCTTCAGGGATTAATTATAAATCCCCTTATGAGATTAATGGTAAAAATTACAATGCAACACAAAATGACTTTCCAAAAGGAGTAAGGGATTATAAATGGAAAAGCCCTGCACCAAACCTGATTGGAGGATTATCCGTTGGTCAACGTTTTTTAAATCATAAACTGGGTGTTATTGTTGCAGGAAGTTATCAGAATACCTATCGTGGCTCAAACAGTACTTTTTACAATTCCGCTGTTGTGGATGCGTCAAACAAATACGCCAGAGTTACCGGTCTGAGTGAAAGGCAATATTCAGAACAGCAAAAACGCTATGGATTGAATGCTAAAGTTGATTATGTTTTTAATCAAAACCATAAAATTAGCCTGTACAATGTTTATCTGAATTTAGTCAATCAGCAGGTAAGAGATGTGTTGTCTACCGATTTCTCCTCTGATTATGATCCGGTTAAAGGAAATGCCCAGTTAAGCTATACCACACGTTCTAGGTTAACAGAGCAGCAAATTTACAACAGTACCCTTCATGGTGACCATAAATTGCTGGATGGCCGTTTAAAAATTCAGTGGTCTGGTGTGTATTCCTCAGCAAAAAATGATGTTCCGGACAATACTATTATTGGTTTAAGCGGTGAGCGTGTTAATTTTCAGGACCGCAGGACAGTGGCTAAAACCAATGCAAGCAGCAGCAGATGGGAACGTAATACCGACGAGGATAAGGCCGCTTATCTTGATGTGACTTATACAGCAGATATTGCAGGAACGAAAGTAGATTTCTCTGCAGGCGGATTATACCGGGATAAGCAGAGAAGCAGTTTTTACAACAACTATACACTAACGCCGGTAAATACAGCTGCAAAGTATGGTGTTGATTTTAACAATTACACCCAAATTGATTTCAAGGTTCAAAATCCGACAGGGGGTGTAAGTAATCCATTAACGAATAATGCTTCAGAGCAGACAAGTGCGGTATATGGTATGTTTAAATTTACAGTTAAAGATTTACAGGTTGTTGGAGGTCTGAGGGCAGAGCACACCAATCAGGGTTATGATCTTCTTTTTCCTGCAGGAGAAAAATTTCCAAAAGGGAGCCAGGTGTACACGGATTATTTGCCAAGTCTGAATTTAAAATATGAATTAAACAAGCACCAAAACCTTAGGGCATCCTATTTTCGTTCTTTAAACCGTCCGGGTTTTTATGAAATCATTCCGGGAAAGGTGGTCAACGAAGAATATCAGGAAAGAGGAAACCCGGATTTGAAAAGGGCCCTTGCCGACAATTTGGATATCCGTTATGAACTTTTTCCAAATGCCGGGGACCAGCTCCTGGTGGGTGCTTTTTACAAAAAGATAAAAGACCCTATTGAATATATATTTAAACCTGATGAAACCCGCGGACAGGATACCTATTATAGTCCGGGTAATTTCGGTGTGGCGCGTAATTATGGATTAGAAATTGACTACATCAAGTTCATTCATAAATTCGGAATCAAGGCGAATTACACCTACACCCATTCCAGTATTACCACGCCAAAGAGCAAAAAGATTATAGATGAAAACCAAATGCCAAAAAACATTCTGGTGGATCAAACAAGACCACTTTATGGACAATCAGCGCATGTGGCCAATCTGTCTTTCCTTTATAAAAGCGCTAAGAAAAAATGGGATGCACAAATTGCAGCCTCTTATACGGGCCCAAGGATAAACACAGTATCACAATTTTTAGATAATGATTTATGGCAGGAAGGGTTTATACAACTGGATGCTTCTGTCGAAAAAGGTTTTAAAAATGGCTTGAGTGTCTTTATAAAAGGCGGGAACCTATTGAACACTCCGTCAAGACTTTTTATTAAAGGAATTAATCCCACAGATGCCGGAATAGCCAGACAAGAAGAGGGAAGAACCATTATTCGTGATGACCAGTATAAACAAACTTATTTGCTGGGAATACGCTATAAACTGTAATAATCAAGGAGAGCGCTTAAAACTCCACTGAAATTAACAAAAAAAGAACAGATGAAATTTAAACAGATAATAATAGGTGCCGCTCTTGTGATCATGGGCGCCACTGGCTGTAAAAAAGCAAATAGTGATGTAGACCCAGATACAGGGAATGGTACAGTAACCGGGGAAATCTCCGGGGTATGGCAAAAAGGAAGTACTCAGGTAATTAAAGGGGACATTATTGTTCCGGAAGGAAAATCTCTGATTATTGAAGAAGGCGTAACTGTGCTGATGGATACGGTTGCCAAACCAGAGATTATTATAAAAGGTAATTTGTATGTACAGGGTACTGCCGAACTTCCGGTGAGGTTTACCGTGGACCCTGCCTTTAGAACAGATGCAAAGAAATTTGGTAAATTATGGGGCGGAATTTTAGCGGCACCAAGTTGTTCAGAACTGCTTTTAGATCATGCTATTATAGAATATGGTGGCTCAACAACTTCCGATGCATCGACCTCGGTGAAACAGGGTTTATATAAAGCCATTGCCGGCGAAAATCTACCAGCTTTATGGTTTTCCAATGTAAAAGGCAAGCTGGTTGTCACCAATAGCATTTTTAGAAATATGCAGGAGGATTGTACTTATATTGACGGAGGGCGGGTCCTTTTTGCAAACAATACTTTTTACACAACAGGTTTAACTGGAGGAGAAGCCATTAACCTTAAGTCGGGATGTGTAGCCGATGTAGCCTATAATTTAATATACAGTGCAAATACCAATGCTTTAAAATTATCCAATGCTGGAGACCGTACACCACAAGCTTATGTTATTGCCTATAACAATACCATGGTTAATACCGGCTGGAGAAGACCAACAGCAAAAGGTGGTTCTATTTGGGTAGAAGCAACTGTCAGAGTGGAGGTTTATAATAACATGTTTGTAAATACCCGTTTTGGAGTGAAAAGAGATACCAAGAAACCAGAAGATTCCAGGTCCCTGTTTAGCAACAACTATTATTATGGTTACGACCAGACTACAGTTAACCAGTTTCAGCCCTCGGCAGATATCATTGGAGGAACAAATGATGTAATTGGAAAGAAAGCCGGGGATAATGACCCTAAGTTTGCAAATTTCCCTTTGGATAACCCGGTAAGCAGTCCAAATTTTAATACGGCCTGGGATTTTCATCTAAATGCGGGCTCACCTGCTTTGGCGAAAGGGAAAACGAATTTTACCCGCAACCACGCTGCTGGTATGGAAATGAACGGAACGGTTTACAAATCTCCTGAACCTTCCACCTATATTGGCGCTTTCGGAACAAAATAATCATATCTACATCAACTAAAATCAATGAATAAATTAATCATAACCGGGGCCATTTTACTTTTCCATTTAAATATGGCCTGCGCACAAAATAATACCAGCATTAAACCCGTAATCATCACTGAGCCTGTTCAGTTCGATTCAGATGACCCTGCCATATGGGTAAATCCGGCCGATCCTTCAAAAAGCCTGGTGGTTGGTACCGACAAATCGGAGCAAGGGGCACTTTATGTTTATGATCTTCAGGGAAAAATTGTGCAGGTTGTCAAAGATTTGAAACGGCCGAATAATGTTGACATTGCTTATGGCTTACAATTGGGGGGAAAACCTGTGGATATAGCCATTACCACTGAACGCATTACCCATAAACTGCGTATTTTTTCACTTCCTGATATGAAACCTGTAGACAATGGCGGTATCCCAGCTTTTGAAGGAGAAGAAGGAAAAGGTTTCAGGGATTTAATGGGGATTGCCATTTACACCGCAAAAAACGGTAAAATGTATGCGATTGCCGGACGCAAAACAGGTCCGACTACAGGAGGATATTTATGGCAATACCTGCTTGAAGATGACGGTACAGGTCATGTTAAGGCTAGTCTGGTCCGAAAATTTGGTAAATACAGTGGTAAAAAAGAAATTGAAGCCATTGCGGTGGATAATGAGTTGGGCTATATTTATTATTCCGATGAGCAGACCGGTGTACGCCAGTACTATGCGGATCCTGAAAAAGGAAATGATGAACTTTCCATGTTCGGGACCAGCGGTTTTGCAGAAGACCATGAAGGGATTTCCATTTACAAATTGACAGATACAACCGGGTATATTCTGGTTTCCGATCAGGGGGCCAACCGCTTTCAGATTTTCAGAAGGGAAGGAAGTCCCGGAAAACCATTTGAGCATAGCCTTCTTAAAACGGTAAATGTAAATGCTTCCCACAGCGATGGTTCTGATGTGGTGGCAGTACCACTGAACGAAACCTTTAAACATGGTTTGTTTGTGGTGATGAGTGACGATAAAACTTTTCATTATTACCGCTGGGAAGATATTGCCGGTAAAGATTTAGGCATAAAAGGAAAATAAGTTTTCTCCCCACAAAAAAGCCTGCCTTCCATAGAAGGCAGGCTTTTTTGTGGGGAATATCAGAGAAATTGTTTTCAAAGAAGGATCTAAATGCTTAGTTTTGATTTATATGGTCGTTGATGATCAGATATTTAATTGCGTTCCCTACAAATAACAGAATGATTAATTTAGTATTGGCTGGATTCTTAGGCACTTTGCTGGGCAATGGCTATGCCGTATTTCTGAGCAGTCTTTTTTTCTTTTTTGCCGGAATTTTGTTAACCACCATTCTGAGAAAAAGAAAATGGCTGGAAGATGCAGAAAGACTCCAGACAGAGCAGGTTCTGAAACATATGCAACAGGAACTGCATGATCTGAAACAACAAAGGATTGAAAATCTAAAACAGGGAAGTGAAAACTTTACAAAAATTTTTAATTCCAATCCGGTCGGTATCGCTATTAGTAAAAGCGATACCGGGGTTTATGTTGATGTAAACCAGGCCCTTCTGGATATTCTGGGTTATTTTCCGGAAGACATTATTGACAGGCGCTCTTCTGAACTGGAAATTATAGAGGAAAAAGACTTGAAAGACATTGCCAATCAGGTCAACCTTCATGGGGCCATCAGAAACAAAGAACTGACCATCAAAGGCCGGGATAATAATTTTAAATATTGTCTGGTTTCCCTTGAAACTGTAAAACTCGATGGGGAAGACCACCTGATGTCCTTTGTTTACGACATTACCGAAAGAAAATCTTCTGAGGACCGTTTAAATCAAGGTAAAAAAAGACTGGAAATCCTGACAGACCAGTTAACCAATCAGAATAAACAATTACTGAATTTTGCCCATGTGATTTCCCATAACCTCCGTTCACCGGTAGGCAACCTGAACATTTTACTTCAGTTTTACCAAAGCACAGAGGATAAGGAAGAAAAAGAAGTCATCTGGGCAAACTTTAAAAAAGTGATTTCTCACCTTAATGTGACCCTGGACCAGCTGATAGAAAGCCTTAAAATCCAGGAAGACTCCGGAAAAACCCTTGAACTTTTAAGTTTCGAGCAGGTATTGGGAAATGCCAAAGACATTCTGATTGGACAGATTATGGAAACCAATGCCATTATCCAGGGAGATTTTTCTAAAGCGCCGGAATTCCTGTATCCTAAAATGTACCTCGAGAGCATTATGCTTAACCTGATTTCCAATGCTTTGAAATATAGAGCCGAAGACAGAAGACCAGTTATTGAATTAGAATCCAGTAGGAATGAACAGCATGTGATACTTAGGGTAAAGGATAACGGGATAGGAATAGACCTCAACCTGCATAAAGATAAGGTGTTTGGTCTTCGCCAGACTTTTCATCCACATGCCCAGGCCAAAGGCCTGGGGCTGTTCATCACCAAAACCCAGATAGAGGCAATGGGAGGGCAGATTTCAGTGAGCAGTGAACCTGGAAAAGGTACTGAATTTACCATCTGTTTTAATAGATAATAAGGCCAATTTACACCAGTTGGATATTTTATTTGCATTTTATGAACAGTGTTCAGTATATTTGCAGTGTTATTATAGTTATGGCAATTAAAGACAGAAAAGAAAGGGATAAACTTGACAGAAGAAAACTGATCATTGAATCAGCTACGCGTCTTTTTCTGGAACAGGGCTATGATAAAACCTCTATTCGTAATATTGCCGATGATATTGAGTACAGCCCCGCCACGATCTATCTGTACTTTAAAGAAAAAGACGAGATTTTTTACGTCATACACGAGCATGGTTTTGAGTTGTTGGGTAAAGAATTTACAACCCTTAATGACATCATTAACCCGCTTGACCGCCTGTTGGAAATGGGAAAAACCTACCTTAAGTTTGGAATGGAAAACCCGGATTATTATGACCTGATGTTTATTATGCGTGCTCCACTGGCTGAAATCGAATGCCATTCCAAATGGGATGCCGGCGACAATGCTTTTCAATATCTGGTCAATACCATAACAGAATGTCTGGATCAGCAACTGATTAAACCGGGAGATCCAAAAGTGATCTCCATGTCTGTATGGTCATTTGTTCATGGTTTGGCTTCTTTACATATCCGTGAGCGGTTTAAGTCCCTGGATATTGACGATGAGCAAAGTAAAATCTTATTGTCCCAAAGTCTGGAATATTTGATTGCAAATTTAAGAATCTAAAAAATTTGTAATCAAATGAACAGTGTTCACTAAATAACCATCGATTATTTTTTTTGAATTTTACCGTAACAACTGAAAAAAATACAACTCTAAATAAACAGTGTTCATTTTATAAACAATGATAAAATCATGATAAAACAAATCAATATTAAGGCTATACTGCTGTGTATTTGCCTTTATTGTTTTCCTGCCGTGGGTTTTGCACAACATGTTCTTCAGGGCTATATTGAGCAGGCCCTGAAAAATAATATTGGCCTGCAAAAACAGGATTTTGCAGTAGAAAAGAGCTTGTTTGCCCTAAAAGAGGCGAAGGGTTTGTTTCTGCCAGAGGTAGAATTCAATACTTCTTACCTGACTTCCGGTGGGGGACGTAAAATCCAGATTCCTATAGGTGATCTGCTTAATCCTGTCTATAATTCTTTAAATGCGTTAACCGGTACAGGGAAATTTCCACAGGTTGAAAATGTAAGTCAGACTTTTAACCCAAACAACTATTACGATGCGAAGCTGCACACCACTTTGCCCCTTTACAATGCAGAAATTATTTACAACAGTCGCATTCGAAAAGAGCAGATCAGTTTGCGCCAGGCAGAGCTTGCTGTATATAAAAGAGAACTTATAAAAAATGTTAAACTGGCCTATTATGGTTATCTGCAAAGCCTGGAGGCCTTAAAGGTGCTGGAAAACGGATTGTCTCTTGCCGCGGAGAACCTGAGGATCAATCAAACCCTGGTTAAAAACGGAAAAGCCATCCGTACTGTAATTAGCAGAGCAGAGAACGAACTGACCGGCTTACAGGCTCAACTCGAGGATGCCAAAGCACAGTCTTTAAATGCTGCCGCCTATTTCAATTTTTTACTGAACCGGCCATTAAATGTGGCAATTGAAGTAGAAGCTGCAGGAAAGGCGGCGGGACAAGATTCCGCTACGGGGAAAAGGGAAGAATTGGTGGCACTGGAATCCGTCAGTCAAATTAATGATTTATCCTTGCGGCTAAACAAATCTTTTATACGCCCAAAGCTTTCCACTTTCCTGGACCTGGGTGCTCAGGGTGATTTTCTGAAAGTAAACCGAGATGTTCCATATTATCTGTTTGGAATCAACCTTTCCTGGCCAATCTTTTCAGGCAACAGAAATAAAAACAAAATCAAACAAGCTGAACTGGAACTCAGATCTTCACGGGCTGAAAAAGACATGGCAGAACAACAACTGGAGTTAGAAGTTGAAACTGCCAGAAACAAACTCAGGGCCGCATTGCAAAGCTATAAAGCGGCAAAAAGTCAAAGTCTGCTGTCCGGACAATATTTTAAAGATGAGCAAAGGTTGTATAAAGAGGGGCAGGCCCTTTATCTTGAATTACTGGATGCCCAGACCCGGCTGATCAATGACCAGCTTAAAGAAAGTATTGCCTACTTCAATGTACAGACCCGTGAAACGGAGCTGGAAAGGGCAAACGCAAGTTACAAACTTTAAATATTAATGATAATCATGAAAAAGAATAACTACATCCTCCTGATATTAATTAGCGGAGTGCTATTTGCCGCCTGCCGCCCGGCTAAACCGGTTGAAAAAACAAACCAGGCCATTTCAGTAAGGGTCATATCGGCGGCAGCCCTTCATGAAAGTGAAGCGCTGGAGAGTTCTGGTTTACTTTCTTCCGAGCAGCAAAGCAATCTTTCCTTTAAGGTCGGGGGGATTATTCAGAAAATTCTTGTCAAGGAAGGGGACCATATTAAAAAAGGACAATTGTTGGCTTTGTTGAACAGAACAGAAGTGGATGCCCAGCTTAATCAGGCAGAAGAAAATTATGCAAAAGCAAATAGAGATGCAAAGCGGACAGCGAACCTCTTTAGGGACAGTGTAAGTACAAGGGAACAATTGGAAAATACACAAACTGCATTGAACATTGCAAAAAAGCAATTGGATATTGCCCGTTTCAACAGCAGCCAATCGAACATTATTTCCAATACCGATGGGGTGGTCCTTAAAAAACTGGCAAATGAAGGTGAACAGGTTGCAGGTGGGGCACCTGTTGTGTATGTCAGCAGCATAGCCAGTAAAGATTGGGTCATCAAATGCGGTATTACAGATAAAGACCGGGCCAGGCTCCAGGGGAATGAACGTGCAGAAGTGAGTTTTGATGCCTTTGATCAGAACTTTTCCGGCAAAGTGAAATCTATTGCACAAGGTAGTGACGGCAGTTCAGGTTTATACCAGGTAGAGATCAGGCTCGAGCCATCTTCAGCTAAATTACTTTCAGGCCTGTTTGCCAAAGTAAAAATCTATCCTTCAGGAAAAACGGACCTATTGTCCCTCCCTGTGGATGCGCTTGTGGAAGGAAAAAACGATAGTGCGTTCGTCTATACGGCTGTAAGCAATAAAGCCTTTAAAAAAGCAGTTAAAATAGCTTATTTGAAAGGAGATAAAGCTTTTATATCCGGGGGACTGCTTCCAAACGACCAGGTGATCCGGGAAGGCTCAGCTTACCTGACTGAAGGATCAGCCCTAAAAATTGTTCAATAACCTAAAGATTTCAAAAATGAAATTACCAGAATTTTCTGTCAAAAATTATCAGTTTACCCTTATTGTTTTCATTGCGGTACTGGCTCTTGGGATCTATTCTTTACTGACCATGCCAAGGAGTGAGGACCCTGAGGTCCATGCCCCACAGTTTTCAGTAATTGTCGTTTATCCGGGTACCAATCCAAAAGATATTGAACAACTGGTGGTTGATCCTATGGAAAAAAAGATCCACGAGCTCGACGACATCAAACATGTGACCACCGACATCAGCAACGGGCTTGCTGTGATGCAGGTCATCTATAAATACGGAACCAATCCTGATGATAAATACCAGGAAGTTGTCCGGGAGATCAATAGTCTCAGGGGAGATCTTCCGGCGGATATTTCTGCAATCCGTATAGAAAAACAAACGCCATCTGATGTGAGTATTTATCAGTATGCCCTGGTTAGTGAAAATGCTTCTAATGCCAGTTTAAAAAAATATGCCAAGGACCTTAAAGAGCGCCTGGAAAAAATACAGGCTTTAAAAAAAGTCGCTTATGCCGGTGTTCCCGAACATCAGGTAAACGTAAAACTGAACCTGCAAAAAATAGCCCAGGAAAAACTAACTCAAAATACTATAATTGCGGCCCTGCAAAGTGAAAATGTAAATATCCCGGGAGGAAGCGTAAGCATTGCAGACCGTAAACTGAACATTAAAACCAGTGGTAATTACAGCAATCTGGATGAAATTAAAAATACGGTAGTTTATACTGCAAACGGCAAAATTGTTTACCTGAAAGATGTAGCGGATGTTAGCCTGGGTTATCAGGATGAAACACACCTGACCAGACTCAATGGCTACAGATGTGCTTTTGTAAATGCCAGTCTGAAGGATAAGGAAAACATTATAAGTGTGCAGGATAAAGTAGAACCTGTAATGGCGAGCTTTAAAAAGACTTTGCCCCATAACATTGATCTGATTAAGGTATTTGACCAGGCAAAAAGTGTGGATGTGCGGCTTTCCCATTTTACAAGGGATTTTACCATTGCGATTCTGTTGGTGCTGCTCACCCTGCTGCCCCTTGGAACCAGGGCCTCTGTAGTGGTGATGATCTCTATTCCACTTTCACTGGCCATAGGACTGACCCTGATGAACCTTCTGGGCTATAACATTAACCAGTTAAGTATTGTAGGGATGATTGTTGCACTGGGTATCCTGGTGGACGACAGCATTGTGGTCGTAGAGAATATAGAGCGTTACCTTCGGATGGGATATGGTAAGGTGGAAGCCTCCGTTAAAGCGACTTCACAAATCGGTATTGCTGTAGTCGGATGTACGGTATTGCTTATTTTTGCCTTCCTGCCAATAGTATTTCTTCCCGAAGGTGCAGGGGATTTTATCAGGAGCCTGCCATTGTCGGTGATTACGACCATTTTGGCCTCCATGATCGTATCTTTAACGGTAGTCCCTTTTCTAGCCAGTATTATCCTTAAGCCTCATGCAAGTGAAGAAGGAAATTTTTTACTCAGGGCCATGAAAAAAGGAATACACACGACTTATGGAAGAGTGCTTTCCATTGCACTGAATAAACCTTTACCTACCTTACTGATTATCGGGGCTATTTTTATAGGCTCCCTGGCTCTTGTGCCCATTATTGGCAGCAGTTTATTTCCAAAGTCAGAAAAACCGATGTTTATGGTCCAGATTGAAACCCCGGAGGGCACCAATCTGAAAGCCACCGATAAGGTCACCAGATATGCAGAATCTGTTTTAAAGCAAATCCCGGAAATCAGCTCTTTTGCCTCAAACGTTGGAAAGGGAAATCCCCGGATCTATTACAATGTAGGCCAGCATAATGAAAGCGAAAATTATGCAGAGATCTTTGTGCAAGTAGAGGGTTTGCATACCAGGGAAAAAGTAGCTGTAATTGAAAAGCTGAGAAAGAAACTGGAAAATTATCCGGGAGCAAAAATAAAAGTGAAAGATTTTGAACAGGGCCCCCCACAGGAGGCACCATTGGCCTACCGGATTTATTCCGATGACCTGACCGCCCTTCGCAAAACCGCATTTGAAATTGCTGCACTGATCAGCAAAGTAGATGGTACCATCTATGTAAATAATCCTTTGCTGGTGAAACCAACGGATCTTAAGGTGAGCATCAATAAAGAAAAAGCCGGAGTGCTTGGCGTTGCCTCAGCAGATATAGACCGGACAGTCAGGTTGGGTGCTGCAGGACTGAATGTGGCCACTTACCGGGAAGATGCCGGTAAAGCCGATAATTATAATGTGAATGTGTCTATCCCCAGAAATGCAGAAATACAGGACGTAGGGATGTTTGACCGTTTATATGTTCCTTCGGCTTCAGGGACGAACATCCCTTTCAAAAATGTAGCCTCAGTTGGTTTTGAAAGTTCACCCAATCAGATCAGGCATTATGATAAGGACCGTTATGTAACCATTTCTGCCTTTGTAAAGCCCGGGTATAATGTACAGCAGCTGGACAAACAGATCACAGCGCAGCTGGAAGCATTTAAATTCCCTAAAGGTTTCAGTTTTAAGGTGGCAGGAGAAAAGGAAAGCAAAGAAGAAAGTTTTGGAAATCTGGGCGTGATCCTTATTGTTACGGTATTTGGTTTTCTGGGTGTACTGATCCTGGAGTTCAAAACATTTAAAAGCATTCTCATTGTTTTGTCTGTTATTCCTTTGGGGATTGTGGGCGGATTGATTATGCTCTACTTTGCCGGGGAGACCCTATCCTTCACTGCTACCATTGGTTTTATTGCACTGGTGGGCATAGAAGTGAAAAATTCCCTGCTGGTGGTCGATTTTACCAACCAGCTGCGTGCCCAGGGCAGGAGCATAGAAGAAGCTATTGTCGAGGCGGGAGAGGTACGTTTTGTACCCATTCTGCTCACTTCATTAACTGCTATTGGCGGCTTGTTGCCATTGGTTATAGAATATAGTGAACTGTATTCCCCTTTGGCCCTGGTACTTATTGGAGGACTAATCAGTTCCACCTTATTGTCCAGACTGGTTACTCCGGTCATGTATAAATTACTGCCGCCCGCTGTTGTGCAGGAATAAACAGCCGGCTTTAAAAGAAGAAAACCGCTTTCTGGGTTGCAGAAAGCGGTTTTTTGTTTTCAACAGGGATAGATCTAGGGTGTATAAGTAGTGGCACTGCCATGCAGGGCCTGTGATATTCCGGAAAGATAGGTGTGGCTGTCGTTATTGGTGAGGTTGTAATACAAATAAATGCCATAATTATTGCTGACAGTCTGGGTAGCCAGTGAATTTGCTGTAGATGAACTGGTGCTCGCAATGTCAATGGCAGCCGGTCCTAAATTACTTTTGGCCAGTCCGGGTACATTGGGTACCGAATAAGTACCGTAATTGGCATTCCAACTGTAATCTACTTTAGAACCAACTGTTACCCCATTATAGGAAAGTCGTGAAGCCGCAGGACCATAATAATAAAAAGAAATAATCTTGCCCGGCATGAGTTGTCTTAATGCAGTGACCAGATAGACAAATGAACTTGAATTTGGTTGTCCGGTACCATTGGTGCCGTAATCTGCATATTCGTCATCAAAATCAATTCCGTCCAGACCATAAGTGGTCACTGCATCGCTTAATTGCTGGGCAAATGCCTGCGCAGCAGCCTGATTCGGGAAGTTAGAAATTCCTGCACCCTGGTGATTTCCCAGAATAGACAATAAAACCTTAATCCCCTTGCTTTGCAGCGATTGAATATAGGTTGCTTTATTGTTTAAAACATTGGTCACCTGTGGATTAAAAAACAAAACGGCTTTTTTGGTACTGGTGTTGTAATTGATATTGGCTGCAAAGATAATTGCAATATCAAATAGTTGTTGTCCACCTGTGCTTAGGGTATACTTGCCGACATTGCGCAGGTCATTGCTGTTGACCTCTACATAGCAAACTCCTTTAGGGCCTGTTTTTGCAATGAGCAGGGCATTGGGGACCGCTTGGCCTGTGGCAGCACTGCCCGGCGCAATTGCTGTGGCGTTTTGACTGCTTTCTTTTTTACAGGAAGAAAGCAACATTAAAACGATCGCTGTGGTTGAAACAGCAACCATTTTAAGGGATGATTTTGTGTTTTTCATGTTGTTCATTTTAGGTATAAGGATTTGGTTATTTCAGTTTTGGCTGTGGTCCCATGGTAAATTCGAGCAAACCTCCCTTCATCAGTTCCTGGTGGGTGATAGAATGGGCTTTATAAGCTTTTCCATTTAACTTTACCTGCTGGATATAGATGTTTTTTTTACTATTGTTTAATGCCCTGATGACAAACTTTCCTGAAGGTATCCTAATGCGGACTTCATCTGCAGAAGGACTGCCAAACTCATAAACGCCACTTGCCGGGTTCATGGGATACAGGCCTGCCATGCTCCACACCGCCCAGGCGCTCATCTGTCCACAATCTTCATTGCCAGCGTAACCATCAGGCGCATCATGATACATGGAATCTACGATCATTCTAACCCTTTGTTGCGTTTTCCAGGGCTGGCCAGCTTCATTGTACATATAGGCAATGTGATGGCTGGGCTCATTTCCATGTGCATATTGCCCAATCATTCCACTGACATCAGGCGACTGATTTGACCCAGTCATTTTTGAACTGACACTAAACAAGGAGTCTAGTTTTTTTACAAAATTTTCAGTACTGCCATACATCACGGCAAGGCCTTTGACATCCTGAGGAACAAAAAAAGTATGCTGCCAGGCATTTCCTTCAGTAAACATGGCTTTATCCGGATCATGTTCTGAATAATAGGGATCAAAAGGAATCACCCAGGAACCATCAGAATTTTTAGCCCTGGCAAAGCCAGTTTTGGTATCAAAAAGTGGTTTCCAGTAGGCAGAACGTTTCATAAACAGTTCATAGTCTTTTGGGAAACCCAGTTTTTTGGCGACCTGGGCAATACACCAGTCGTCATAGGCATATTCTAATGTGATCGTTACACTGCTGCCATACTTATCCTGGGGCAGATAACCATAGGTTCTGTAGAAATTACTGCCCCTGATGTTTTGCATGGCACTTTTTTTCATGGCCTGATAAGCCAGTTGCGGGTCAATTCCTCTGATGTCTTTTAAAATTGCATCTGCCAGTACGGGTACTGCGTGGTAACCGGTCATGGTATTGGTCTCGTCCGAACTCAGGTCCCATACAGGCAACAAGCCATTTTCTTTATAAAAAGCCAGCATGGTATTCAACATTCCGGCATAACGTTCTTTTTGGGTAATGGTAAATAAAGGGTTCAGGGCACGAAAAGTATCCCATAAGGAATAGACGGTATAGCGTTGTTGTCCGGCTGGCATTTGGTGAATTTCCCCTTTAGCGTTCTGATAGGTCCCGTCTGCATCTGAATAAAGGGTAGGAGCAATACAGGTATGGTACAAGGCGGTGTAGAAAACACGTTTTAGTTTAAGGTCATTGCTGAGGATCTGTACTTTAGAGAGTTCCTTTTCCCATTTGGCTTCTGCCTGTTGTTTTGCTTTTTCAAAATTCCACCCTTTAATTTCTGCCAAAGCCAAAAGGGCCTTGTCTGTATTTACAGTTGATAAGGCAACTTTCATCCGGATGTCTTTTTGCGTTGCAAAAACGAGCTGGGCTAAAACCGAACTGCCTTTAACTTCTATTGCAGCAGGTAGTCCATCGGCCTGTAAAACCAGCTTTTTAAAAGCAACAGAAGTTCTCAGTGCAAAATAAACCCTTTGTGTTTTTGCCCAGCCTGTTGAATAGCGGTAACCAATCAGGGTACTGTCATTGAGCTGCCTGACAAAAGCTTCAGTTGGTTTGTCCCAATTGATGTGGTAGCCCAGATCGATTTTAATTACAGGATTTGTTTTTGCCGGGAAACTATAATGGTGCAAGCCACAACGTTCTGAGGCCGTCAGACTTACCTGGATACCATTGTCCAGTTTAACCTGGTAATAGCCTGGACTGGCCTTTTCATTTTTATGGTCAAAGCTCACCAGCCCGTAATCACTGGTGTCCCTGGTCAGCCTGGTTTGGGGCATTACAGAAATATCATACCAGTCACCAATACCTGTGCCGCTTAAATGCATATGGCTAAAACCCGTAATATTGTGGTCGCTGTAATGATAACCACTGGTCCAGTCCCATGCTGAGGTTCCTTTTTTGGGGTTGTCGGGGCTAAGCTGTACCATCCCAAAAGGCACCGTTGCCCCTGGAAAGGTATGGCCATGACCACCAGTTCCAATAAAAGGGTCTACGTATTGGGTCAGTTTAGTTTGCGCATGCAAAGCCAAAGCAGGCAAGAGGGCAGCAAAGAATAAAAGATGTTTATAGATTTTTTTCATGAAGGCCGGTTTAGGTTTTTATAGGGCTTCTAACACAAAAAGCGGTCTGTTTAGGACCGCTTTTTGTATCTGTTTATAGATTTTTATTTGGTACGTCCCACCAAAGTCTGGTGCCTCCGTTATCTGCGCCACCACCGAGTAAAGCAATTGCTTTTTGAACTTCGGCAGTATTGCTTTTGTATTCATCATCAGAAAAAGGTAATCTTCTGATCTGCGTTTGAGTACTGATCAGCCCACCACTGGCATTGTTGACCACCGGGAATATTTTAGGAAAACCTGTACGTCTGAATTCAGACCAGGCTTCTTGTCCATCAGGGTAAATGGCAATCCATTTTTGTGTGATGATTTTTTCTAATTTAACCTGCTTGGAAGCCGCTTCGTCCCATTTTATGGTCGTTGTACTTAATAATGGAGAACCCGCGGCAACGTTATTTGCTGTAACACCTGTTGGATCGGTATAGCTGGCCTGTGTACTGCTGTTGTCGGCAATATAGGCATCCACACCGTTTAGTCCGTATTGTCCAAAGGACAATCTGATTCCCTGTTCGTAAAAAGATTGAGCAGAACCACCCATGTTCCAGTTCCTTAACGCACCTTCTGCCCGTAAAAAGGCAACCTCCGCTGCACACATGTACTGTACAGGGGTGTTTTCATTTAGATTAACAGAATAAGTCCTGGTTTCATAGGTTTTATTGTTCATCACAATACCGGTCCTGAGGCCTTTGAAATCACCTACAACTCCATCGTATTTAAAGCCCGCACTCGGATTGATCTGAAAATATTTTGGTAAGCGGGGGTCATTAAAGCCTTTAAGGATGGATTCGATAGAGGCGTTCATACGGGAATTGTTGTAATCAATATCTGCAACCCTTAAACCATTATTGGTCACCACACCTTTTCCACCGACTACCAGGGCATTATCTGCCTGGGTGGTTAAAAGACCATATGGATTTTTTACTGCCTCTTCTGCTTTGGTTTGGGCCAAGCCCGGATTAATGTAAGCAATACGGATGGCCAGGCGTAGTTTTAATGAATTTGCAAACTTAATCCATTGTTTGTAATCGCCATTGTATACCAAATCAAATTTAGCCAAAGTATTGTCTGAAGGGTTTTTAACCACATAATCGCTCAGGACTTTAATCGCATTGTCCAGTTCCTGAAAAAAGGTATTGTAAACGGTTTCCTGGCTGTCATAAGGAGTAACCAAAGCATTAACACCAAATTTACTGTAAGGAATAGGGCCATAAATATCGGTCACCCGGTGCATGCCTTCTACTTTTATAATATCCGATACGGCGATAACCTGGGCGCCTGAGGCAAAGCTTTTTAAAGCTTTCCAGTTTCCCATAATTCCTTCATAAGCCACTTTAAATGGCCAGGTATTCCAGCCTACATTTAAATTGTAATTGGCATTACTCTGGTCCCCGAATCCAACAGGTGCAAAATATCCTGAAAATGCATCTGCATTTAGGTTTTGTTGGACCTGATACTTCCAGTCGTCTTTTTTAAAGTTATAAAATACATTGACCTGCATGGTCGGAATAAATGTACCGGCCCCCAGATTGTCCTTTTTCAGGTCGTCAGGACTTAATGCGTTTGGATTTGTATTGTACAAATCATAGTTTTTTCTACAAGCGCTAAATAGCACTACAAGCATCAACGCAAAAATTGCGGTTGGCTTACTGAATATATTTAAGTGTTTCATCTGTTTGTCTTTAGGTATTATAAAGTAACTTTTAAGCTGAAACCAAAGCTGCGAAGACTAGGTGAAGAGAAGTTTTCGAAACCCTGGAAGGCATTTCCTGTCAAAGTAATGACCTCAGGATCAAATGGTGCTTTATTGTAAATCATCCATAAGTTTCTGCCGATAACTGACAATTGAAGGGCCTGGATTTTGTTGTTAAACACTTTAGCGGGGAAGGTATAACCCAGCGATAACTCACGCAGACGTACATTGGTTGCACTATAAATATAGGTAGGGGACAACTGGCTGGAAATGCGGTTGTAATAAGCCTGCGTAATGTCATTACCATTATATTTTAAGGTACCATTGGTACGGGCATCAGCAGTTCTCTGTGATATACCATATTGATCCAGTTTCATTTCTGTATTGGAAACAACCTGACCGCCAAAACGGCCATCCACTAAAAAGCTCAACTTAAAGTTTTTATAATTAAAACCGTTATTGAAACTTAACTGATATTTAGGGTTAACATTACCTACCGTAATCAGGTTATTCGAAAAAGTAGGAAGGCCAGCCTGGTCCAGGACAATATTGCCGTTTGCATCACGGTTGTAGTCGTTCAATTTGATGTCTCCATAAGCACCACCTTCTTCAATAAAAGTATTGCCTCCCAATTTAAAAGAAGTATAATTTACCAGCTGTCCGGTCGTTGGATCTATTTTGTGCAGCAACTCAATAACTTTGTTGCGGTTAAAAGAGAAATTGACGGTTGGCGTCCAGATCAGTTCACCAAAATTCACATTGGAACTTACAGAGGTTTCCATACCCTGGTTTCTAACTTTTCCGGCGTTGAAATCAACATAGGTGTAACCCGTTGAAGGAGGGGCTGGTAAACGGAAAAACTGATTGGTTGTATTTGTGGTATAGTATGTGGCCGTTACGTTCAGTTTATTACTGAAAAATTTCAAGTCGGCCCCAACCTCAAAAGAGTTCGTTTTCTCGGGTTTTAATTGCCCTTCCAATTGTTTTCCGCTGCTTAGGCTTATGGCGCCGCCAGAAATCGGGTAGGTTGCAGGTGCTGCGGCATAAGCATATTGAGGAGGAATGGCATTACCTACCTGGGCATAGGATAATCTTAATTTGGCAAAGGAAATGGCTTCCGGTAATTTAACCATGTCACTAACAACAGCACTTAAACCAACCGAAGGGTAAAAAAATGATTTTGGCAAAGAAGAGTTCCAGTCATTACGGGCAGTCATATCCAAAAACAGGTAATTATGGTAACCTAAAGTTGCGGTCATAAAAGCAGCTTTATTTTGCTCGCGGTATTCTGGGCGTGGGTCAAATCCAAAAGGCGGGTTGTTGATCTGCAGTTTGGTTTGATCGAGGGCATAAAGACTGAAAAAATTTGGAGTTTTATAGATATCTATAGGGCCGCCAATATTTGTAGTTCTTTGTTTGCTGTTCAGAATGCTGGTACCTAAAGTGGCTGTTAAACTGAACTGATCAAATGTTTTATTAAAGTTTAACAATAAATCGGCATAGGTCTGACTGTTTAAATCGTTAATTTCCCTGTAAAAACCATTTGGACTTGCGCCCGCTAAAGTACCAATTGTACTGGCATAGATTTTATTGGTTCCAAAATCATTTGTTTTGTCCATCTTAATCCGGCCTTGTAAATTCAAATAGCTGGTGAATTTATATTTTGCAGTCATGGAGCCCATTACTCTGTTTCGCTCATTTGCAAAAAGATTCCTGTTGGCCACCCAGTATGGATTTTGAAGGGATAAGTCATTGTTGGCATATGGCCAGTTCTGGACATTAATGTTTCTGACCGCGTCAAAAGTTTCGAAATTTTTATATTGGTTAAAATCTGCTGAAGCACCAGGGAAGAGGTATACACCAACCAGAGGGTTGTAATATGTACCTTGTCCGGGCATGTTTAGCATATTTTGGTAGGTATAATCAATATTCGCATCCAGGGTAAGTTTGTCATTAAAAAATGAAGTTGTATTTCTGAAAGTGAAGTTATACCGGTCTAATTTGTTATTGGGTATTATTCCCGTCGCATTGGTTGCCGCAGCAGAAAAATAAGTCTGGTTTTTTTCTGTTCCACTGGAAATAGAAAGCGAGTTGGTATAGGTTTTACCCGTATTAAAAAATGTTTTAGGGTCATAGCTGCCCGGGGTACTTACTTTTGAGCCCCATCCGTCAAAAGCTGCCGGAGCGGAAGCACCATAAGTGTTTTGGACTTTAGGCAATATAAACGGCTTGTCAAAAGTCACACTTGAATTGTAATTTACCGTCGTTTTACCTGCTTTACCTTTTTTTGTGGTAATCAGGATAACCCCGTTAGATGCCTGCCCACCGTATAAAGCTGCAGCCGAAGCACCACTCAGGACACTGATTTCATCAATGTCATCGGGATTAAGATTGGAGATACCGTCTCCATTGTCCGAAAGCTGGAACCCATCAGATAAAGCCGAACTGGAAAGGCTCGGCAAAGGTACACCATCCACAACATACAGGGCATTGTTGTTTCCCGTAATAGATTTGTTTCCTCTTAAAACTGCTTTGGTCGATCCGCCGGGTGCAGAGGAATGTGTTAAAGTCAAGCCGGCTACTTTACCGGTTAAACTGTTGACAAAACTAGGGTCTTTAACATCATTAACCGTGCTGGAACCTAGTGTCTGTACATTATAGGTCAAAGATTTGCTGGCTTTTTTGATACCCAGGGCAGTAACCACCACCTCATTGAGTACATTGTCATTGACGTTTAAAGTTACATTAATCGTTTTAGTAGTGCCTACAACGACTTCCTGGCTGGTGTATCCAAGATAACTAAAGACCAGAACATCGCCTGGTTTGGCCATCAGGGAAAACTTTCCGTTGGTGTCGGTCTGGGTACCATTTTTTGTGCCTTTCACAACAACGGTAACCCCTATAAGGGTTGTTCCGGTATTGTCTTTTACTGTTCCCTGAACTGCATCTTGTTTAAACTCCAAAGTGGAATTGGCAGCAATTTTTGCAGAGCGGTGCATGAAGGCCTTTGCTGATGCTTCCGTGGCAGTACCGGCAAAAGTACTTGCGGTCGCACAGAGCAGCAAAAAAGTACATTGTAATGTTTTTTTCATACTCGTAAGTTTATATTTGTTTTGTTGATAAGCCCGGGCGGCTGTCCGGGACGCAGCACGGGTGATAAAGTCATAGACCCACTTTAACTGGAAATTGCCTACAAGAAATTTCATTTTTTTTAAAATAATTTTAATTTACCGCTTAGTGCCTGAGGGGCAATCGTTTACATTGGAGTTTGTACATGAGCATATAATCTTGTACTTTGCACAAAAATAACCAGGTAATAAAATTGAAAACGGACCTCAATGGGCTTTGGCTAAAGGTTTGTACGCAGGATGATACAAAAGCTTTTGAGCAATTGTATTATGCCATGTTTGGCAAACTGATTAAGTTTTGTATGTATTATACAAGGCACCGGGAGGCTGCAGAAGAAATTGTTTCGGAGATTTTTGTCAAATGCTGGAACAACCGTAAATCACTGGAACATATTACTTACCCGGAAACTTATCTTTTTGTTGCGGTTAAAAACCAGTCCTTAAAATACAATAAAAAATATTCCAGTTTGCAGGTGGTGGAAATTGAGGATGCGACAGACCAGCGTCTGGTGGATGTTGCTGATCCTTCTGCTATCCTGGAACGCAAAGAACTACACCACCGTTTGGACCAGGCCATAGAAACCCTGCCTATGCAGGCCCGAATGGTTTTCCGGCTGATTAAGGAAAATGGCCTTAAATATAAGGAAGTGGCTGACATCCTTGGAATTTCTCCCAGAACAGTGCAGACCCAATTGTTCCGGGCAATAGATAAACTGAGGCTTGTACTTCAGCATCTAAGCCCGGGCCATGAAAAAGAAAGTAACAGAAATAAAACAATAAGTTTATTGCCCCTGGTATGTATGCTGCATATTTTTTTTGAGCTTTGTAGGCATTTTTAGATAAAAAAGGTATTCATACTAAAAAGGCTTTTTAATATTGGATTAAAAAGCATAAAAACAGAATGACAGAAGAAAGATTTACAGAATTGTTAAGCAGGAAGCTCGCAGGAGAAATATCACCATCAGAATTGACAGAATTCAAGGGTTATATCTCCGCAAATGCGTCTTACGGTAAGCAATACGAATCTTTAAAAAGCTACTGGAAGCAGAATGAGGAGTCCTATGAGGATATAGGGAAGGTTTTTGAAAAAATCAAAAGTCAAACAGACATCCCCAGGAGAGAAGCAGAAGGGCAACAACAAATTAAAATTCCAAGGTTTAATTTTTCCTGGATCACTAAAGTTGCTGCCGTATTTCTGGTATTTGGTGTGCTGGCCGTATTGTATCATTTTACGTTGTCCAGGTTCTTTTCTGCGGAAGACACCGTATACAGTTGGAAACAAATCCAGGTGCCCAACCGCCTGATTTCTTCAATAACGCTTCCGGATGGAACAAAAGTAACCCTGAACTCTGCATCGAAACTGAAATATCCCGAAAGTTTTAAAGGCAGCAACCGGGAGGTTTATCTAAGCGGAGAGGCCTTTTTTGATGTGGTATCCGATCATCAGCATCCTTTTATTGTACATACTGAAAAGATGAAAATCAAGGTGCTGGGTACGGCATTTAATATCCGTTCTTATGCAAACGACCGGGAAAAACAGACGACCCTGCTCCGGGGAAGTATACAGGTAACCTTTCCGGACAACCCGGCTACGGTCATGCTGAAACCCAAAGACAAGATCCTGATTAAGGACGGGACCTATGAACTGGGGACCCAAACCTATTACAATGAAGCAGAAGGCAGTTTAATGGAAACCTTATGGATGAGTAATAAACTGGCTT
Source organism: Pedobacter nutrimenti (assembly GCF_003208655.1). Lineage (GTDB taxonomy): Bacteria > Bacteroidota > Bacteroidia > Sphingobacteriales > Sphingobacteriaceae > Pedobacter > Pedobacter nutrimenti. The sequence continues at coordinate 204,500 of NZ_QKLU01000005.1, forward strand.
TCAGAAATGAAAGCTTCGAATCCCTGGCCAATGATCTGGAAAGAAAGTATGGTGTAAAAATCATTTTCAATAAAAATTCTATCCGGGACTTTAAATTCAGCGGGGAGTTTGAAAAAGAAAACCTCGAACAGGCGTTGTTGTCCCTGAAGATCGTCACACCTTTTAATTATAAGATAAAAGGCAATAGTGTTTATTTGTATTAAAAATTTTCTTTAGCGGAATTCATTCTTATTGTTGAAATTAGGCAGGAATTCTAACCTGTAAAAATTCCTCAATGAGGCTGAGCAAAATCCTGCTTCTTGTTTTTGTGCTTTCGTTTTCTTTTGATGGTGCTTATGCACAGACAAAGGTAACACTAAACTTGCACGGCAGCGATTTTGAAAAGGTCATTTACGCCATTAAAAAACAAACGCTATATCATTTCGTATACAACCAGGACCATTTGCCTAAAAAGAGGATCAATCTGCAGGTGAAAAATGAAGAAGCCCTGAAAGTGCTGGACGATTTACTGGAAAATACCGGATTTACCTCTACACTTTTGCAGAATAATCTCATTGTAATTAGTGAAGCCCACGAAAAACTGGTCGAAAACACCGTTTCCGGAAAAGTACTGGATGAATACCGGAACGCGCTGCCAAATGCGACCATCCGGATTATCGGGAGCCCTTACGGAACCCGTTCAGATGCGGAAGGCAAATTCAGCATTAACCTGGAAAGTACCCAGCTGCTTAAAATATCCCACGTCGGTTACATCAGCCGGGACTGTTCTTTTAAACAACTGGAACAGCAGCCGGAAGTGGTTTTAAAAACAGATTCCAACCGCTTGCATGAAGTTGTGGTGACTGCACTGGACATCACCAAAGAAGAAAAGAAAATTGGTTATGCTGTGGCCACCATAAAGGGCGAAGAACTGACAAAAGCACGGGAAGCCAATTTTGTGCTCGGCCTGGAGGGAAGGGTTGCAGGTCTGAATACCAGCGGGACCTTTGCAGGACCTTCCCCTTCTTCCCGTTTGCTGCTTCGCGGAGCCGCCAGTATGAGTGCCGGATCTCCTTTGTTTGTCCTTAATGGCATCCCGGTAGACAATACCCAAAGGGGAAGCCCAACTGAATATGGCGGATCCGATTACGGCGATGGGATCAGTAACCTTAATCCGGATGACATTCAATCGATCACCATACTTAAAGGCTCTGCAGCTTCCGCACTTTATGGGGCAAGGGCAGCAAATGGCGTTATTCTGATCAGCAGTAAAACTGGCAGTAAGCATTCACCTTTATCTGTTGAGTACAATTTTAATCTTTCTTTTGATCACGCAGTGAACAATACCGACTTCCAGGAGGTGTACGGACAGGGGGCCCAGAATAAAAGACCCTCCGACCTGGGGACGGCCATTTCTTCAGGTTTGCTCAGCTGGGGAGAGAAAATGGATGGAAAACCAGTGATCCAGTCTGATGGGAAATTTTATCCTTATTCACCTGTTAAAGACAATGCAGACAGATTTTACCGCAATGCACCAGCAGTGACCAACACCCTTTCTGCCTCGGGTGGAGGGGCCAGCACCACTTACCGTTTATCAGTTTCTGATCTGAATTATGCTTCTATTCTTCCAAATAGCGGTTTAAACCGCAAAACCCTTAACCTGAACCTTTCTTATGATCTTAGCCCCAGGTTAAGTTTTAACCTGAACGGCAATTATATTTATGAGCGGACAAAAAACAGGTCTTACCTTAGCGACGGGCCTTTGAATGCCAATTACGGTATAGAATTTCTTCCCGTTAGTGCCAATCAGGCGAGTCTGGCCCCGGGCTATGACCCCAAAACAGGTAAAGAAACCCCCTGGAACAATGATGAATATAAGACCAATCCTTATTTTGCCATTAATAAGCAGGTGAATGAAACCAAAAGAAACCGTTTCATCACTTCTGCAACGGCAAAATATAAATTTTCGGAACAACTGTCTGTACAAGGCCGATTTGGATTTGACAACAGTGATGATTTTTTATTAAATGTAGTGCCAACAGGTACTGCCTTTACGGTGAATCAGCAGGGGGCTTTAAACGGACAAAAGCAGGCAACTACAACAGAATTGAATGCCGATTTTTTGCTGGCCCTGAACAAAAGTTTATCCGGGGATCTGAAGCTGGATGTTTTTGCCGGAGGCAGTTTCCGCAAAAGAAGGGCAGAGGTACTGAGTTACATTGGCTCACAGTTTATTATTCCGTATCTCTACATTCCTTCTAACCTGCAAAGTGTTAATTCCACGCTTGAAATTCCAAAACTGGTTACTCAATCTGTTTATTATACTGCTGACCTTTCTTACAAACACTTTTTAAATTTTTCAACAACTGGCAGATACGATATTTATTCCACGCTGCCCTCCAGCAACCGTGGAATTTTTGTGCCGGGTGTTTCAGGCAGTTTAGTCTTTTCAGAACTTTTAAAATGGTCTGTTTTGAGCTATGGGAAACTGCGCATGAGTTTTGCCAAAACCAGTGGAGAGCCATCACTGCCCTATACTACCCAGACTTATTATTCTACCGATTTTAGTATTAATGGCATACCAGTAGGGAATTTTTCCAGGTCTATGCCTAATTTTGACCTGAAACCCTTCGTACTCAACGAATATGAAGCGGGCGTCAATCTTATTTTTTTTAACAATCGCCTGGGCCTGGATTTTACGTATTTCAACCGCATTACCAAAAATGAAATTACCAATGTAGAGCAGTCGGTGACCACAGGTTTTACCTCTTCTTTTGTCAATCTGGGCAAAACCCGGAATACCGGTGTAGAAGTTATGCTGAGCGGCAGCCCGGTCAGAAATAAAAACCTAAGCTGGGACCTGGCTTTTAATTTTAGCCATGTCCATAATAAGCTGGTTTCCATCGATGGGTCCAGTCAGTATATACTGACAGGAAAATACAGACCCCTGAATGCAAATACGGCCATGGTGGTGGGAAAGTCTATTACCCAGATTATGGCCTATGACTATAAAAGGGATGCTGAGGGCAATATTATTATTGACAATACCGGTATCCCCGAACGTGGGGAATTTAAACCCATGGGCGGTACACTGCCCACATTTTTTGGTGGCCTGAGCAATACCTTTCGTTACCGGAATTTTAGCCTGTCCTTTCTGGCAGATTTTAAATTCGGGAATAAGGTGCTTTCCGCTAGTGAAAATTATTCTTATACCTATGGCCTGAACAAAGCCACGCTTGAAGGACGGGAAAATGGCGTGGTGGCCAAAGGTGTGCGGGAAGATGGCACTGTCAACACGATTAATGTACCGGCCTATACGTATTATCCGCAACTGGCCAGTAACATTTCGGCCCTGTCGGTGTTAAACGGGAGTTTCATTAAGTTTCGTCAACTGACCCTTGGCTATACATTTATCCCTAAGCAGGCCAGGATCTTTAAAACAATTGCTGTTGACCTGGTTGGGCGCAACCTTTTTACTTTATTAAAATATACCCACAATATTGACCCGGAATCGCAGTTTTCACCTATTTTAAATTATGCGGGAATTGAAGGGGCTTCTCTTCCGGTGACCAGGACGATAGGAATTAATGTGAATTTTAAATTTAAATAAGCAGACGATGAAACCATTTTTAACCCTTTTGTTTTTTGCTTGTATCTGGTCCGGCTGTACAAAAAGCCAGCTGGATAAAATCAATACAGATCCGACCAAATCGACCTCCGATCAGTATGATCCAAATAATTTATTGTCCACCGCCCAGTTTAACTATGCCAATATTGGTTATTACCAATTGCTCTACCAAAGTACAATGATGCAGGTCCTGGCTTCTACCTATAACTATTATAACAATGGTGACAAATACATCAATGCAGCCAATTTTACAGATTATCAGGGGAGAATATTTGATCAGGGATTTACACAGTCTTCAACCATCCGGCAAATGCAGCGTCTGGCGCTGCAAAAAAGCACCGATGCTTATTCCAATCTGATCAGTATCGGAGACATCATGGTGGTTTTAATTCTGCACCGGGTAACCGATATGTATGGTGATATTCCATATTTACAAGCCAATCAGGCACAGATTGGCGTTAAATATCCGGTATATGACATGCAGAAAGTGGTTTATGACGCGATGTTTAATGATCTTGACAATGCCATAAAGCAACTGGATGCTACAAAACCGAAAGCCACTGCCGATTTGATTTATGGGGGCGATGTGGTTAAATGGAAAAAATTCGGCTATTCCCTGATGCTCAGGATGGCCATGCGTTTAACTAAAATTGATGCAGCTACTGCGCAGAAATGGGCAGAAAAAGCCAGTGCCGGCGGTACGCTTGAAAACATCGGGGACAATGCCATTGTACCTACAGATGCTTCCAACTACAATAGCCAAAATGGAACTTCCCTGGCGTTAAGAACTTTATCCGATTACAGGGAAGTTCGCTGGAGTAAAACTTTTATTGATGGCCTGCGAAATACAGGTGACCCCCGTCTTGGGGTTATTGCGGAGGTTTCCCAGCCCGGCCTGGCCAATAACATTAATGAAAACCTTGCTGGAGACCGGGATCCGGCCCTTCAAACAGGGCTACCCAATGGCTATGACCTGCTGGGTGGGGCAACCGACATCCGCAACAGTCCGGGATATCCAGGAGGAAGCGGGACCGGAGCAGATGTGGCACCCCTTGGAAAATATTCCCGTCCGGTGACTTCGGTGTATCTGAAGTTGGGCGGACCTAATTTTGTCATGACTTACGCAGAAACAGAATTTTTGCTGGCAGAAGCAAAAGAAAGGGGCTGGAACATTTCTGGGACGGCGGCACAGCATTATGCAAAGGGGCTTTCAGCCGCCCTGCAAACCATGTCACAGCTGGACAGCCAGGCGGCGATCAGTCCTTCGGTCATTACCGATTATGTAAACGGACATCCGCTGGACGAAAGTACTCCGGAAAAAGCATTTGAAATGATCAACACCCAGTATTGGCTGTTGACCGGATCGACCTTTAACTTTATTGAAAACTGGTTCAACTGGAAACGTTCGGGGTATCCGGCTTTAGTTCCGGTTAACTATCCGGGAAATGTGACAGGGGGGACTATTCCCCGCAGGATGATTTATCTTTCTACAGAGATCCTGAACAATCCGGATAATTATAAAGCAGCGGTGGCACGTTTGCCTGGAGGGGATGTGCTGACCTCCAGGGTATGGTGGGACAAATAATCCGGATTGATTAATTTTGTACAAATGAACTTATCCTTTACTGCAGAAATTGATGGAAAACCCAGTTTTTTTAAGGAAAAAATCCTTCTTTCCCTGGGCACTGTGGGGCTGCCTGATTTAAAGCCTAAACTCCATACCATCCGAAGAACCAGGGCGGAGGCCACAGGCGACCCCAGGGCCCCGGAGTGGCAGCAAGGAATGGTCATTGATTTTTGTATTTCAACTGCGGCAGGTCAGGAAATTCCTTTCGGACCGAAAATCCGCTGTACCGGCATACAGAACATCTGTATTTGTGCTATAGGAAATTCACTACCTGAAATTCACATAGACGGGCATGAACTAGACGTAGTACAGATCCGGGAACTGGCCGTTAACGATGGTTTTGAGAACCTCGAAGACTTTTTGAACTATTTTCAAGGAAATTTTAGCGGACTGCTTATCCATTGGACAAAGAAGCGTTACTGAGCTTTTTATTTTAAAAATTGGTAAAACATAGATTTCCTTTTCGGGTTCGGAAATTTTAATTCGTATCTTGTAGATACAATTAATCATCATAAAAACCTTAAAAAACAAAGACATGAACCAGAAAGAAATCAATGATGAATACATTCAGGCCGTCAACAAGATCGAAACCATTCTTAAATTCGACAAGAGTGCTTATCCGAGTGCGACGGATTTTATCAAAGCCCTTTTGAAATTGGCCAAAGCCAATCACTTTGAGGTACTAACTAAAGATGGTTCCAGCCTTGAAGACGCCATTAATGATTAAAAAATAGCTCTGCTGCAGAAAGAACACCTGAATTTCTGATCACAGGAGGGCCGTTTGCTTATTTTTTAAACACTTTTAAAACCTGTGGGAAAGCCATTTGTTTTTATGTTGTATGTAAATCGGAATGCCATGAAAAATCTGTCAATTGAACTTAATTTCCCGGGGCCGCGCCGGGACAGTGATCCGGACGAAGATCTGGATGGAAAAAACGGAAATTCACGAAGCCCGGGCAGGGACGAAGATGAAGAAGAGGATAGCCTTTATCCCGATGATCTGGATGCAGATGACGATTGGGATGAGGATGATGATTTTGATGATGACGATATTTACTGATTAAAAAGGCCTTCCTGGACAGAAGGCCTTTTGTACAGCATATTAAACATTTTCCAATAAAAAATCACCACTGATACCCAATTTGGTATGGACTGCCTTTAGAAAAGATACATCTGGTTCACGTTTCCCATTAAGGATCTGGGATAATTTTGAAGCACCCAGGCCAAGCAAATCAGCAAGTTTTGCCTGGGTAAGGTTAAGTTCTTTAATTTTATGTTGCACCACTACATTTATGCTCAGAGGAATGGGCATAATTTTAAGAATGTGATCTTCATATTGCTCTGCAAGAAGACTTAGCGCTGCAAGTTCAGCGGATTCAATCTTAGAAAGTGAATGAAAACCATTTCCCTCTGTCGCCTTTTCAATGTAACGCTCTATAATGGCTAGTATCTGATGGTATTGGGCTTCAGTTCTTATTTTTGTAATCATACTTACGAAGTTAAATGGTTGAACAATCTATCTTGCTATATTCTTCATGCGTCCCGATAAACCGTATAAATAATGTGCGCTTATCAAAAAAAATCATAGCGATTAACCTGAACTCGTTTCCTTTAATGTTAAATACATATCTGTCATTACCTGTATAATCCACATGATTATACGTTCTTTTTATATCAGCCGGTTTGCTCCAATCTGCTTCTTTAACGAGTTTGTACCAGTTGTTTAGTGCTTTTTCAGATTCAGGATGCTGCTCTGCAAAGCTGCTGACTTTTCTTTTAAATAGTATAACCATAACAAAGGTATAGGTATTTTTACAAATAAAATAAATTTCATATTTTGAAATTTACACTTTGCAGTGATGCCGTAAATATCAGGCTATCAGAATTGATAGTCATTTTATTTACGTATAAAATCGTTTAGCCCTGACCCTGGCGCTGCAGAATTTCATCGATCATTCCAAAATCCAGCGCCTGATTGGCGGTCATCCAGTAGTCCCTGCCGGAAGCTTCATGGATGGTATCATAAGATTGCCCGCTGTGCGTGGCCAGTACGGTGTATAATTCTTTCTGGAGTTTAAGGACCTCCCGGATGCTGATGTCCATGTCCGCAGCTGTGCCCTGGGCACCTCCGGAAGTCTGATGGATCATTACCCTGGCATGCTGCAAAGCACAGCGTTTACCTGCAGCGCCCGCACATAAAAGTACCGCGCTCATAGAAAGGGCTATACCTGTGCAAATGGTGGCCACATCAGGGCCGATGTACTGCATGGTGTCATAAATTCCAAGACCAGCATAAACCGAGCCCCCAGGGGAATTGATGTAAAGCTGTATGTCTTTTGTGGCATCCAGAGATTGTAGAAAAAGCAGTTGCGCCTGAATGACATTGGCATTTCTGTCGTCAACCGCTTCTCCTAAAAAAATAATACGGTCCATCATCAGCCTGGAAAAGACATCCATTTGGGCTACATTCATTTGCCGTTCTTCGGTAATATAGGGGGTCATTGCCAAAACAGGGGCATAAGCACTGGTTTTGTTTATAAAATGGTCCACATAGGAACCATTTAAACGATGGTGTTTTACCGCATACAAGCGAAATTCTTTAGTATTGTTCATGTCAGATGGATTAAAATTTACACAAAGGGGATCCTGTTCCCCTATAGAGGGAATTAAAACAGGATAAAAAATTTGATTAATTATTTTTGGAACAGACGTTTAATTTTTTGTCTGAAAGAGTAGTGCTCAGGTTCGCTAAACAATTCCTGGGCCACCTGGGCAATTTCCTGCCTTATCTGCTGACGTCCGTAATCCCTGATCAGCTGATAGGTTTTTTGCTGCCATTGCACGCTTCCTTTTAGATTTGGCTGCAGGAGCAGTTTAGCCTGGAACAGGAGCTTTTCTTCCGGTTTCGGATCACCCAGAAGCTGCTCCTCAATCCAGCTCAGTTCAATCCAGGATGTCTTCATAACTTAATGATTTTTGTTTAACGGTTTGTTTTACCTTTTCAAGGCATTTGAATTTTTGGGCAGCAGCAGAACGTGCTCCAGAAAAACCAAAACGTTCAGCAAGGCTGTTCATGTCCAGTTTTTCATAATAAAAAGCACTCAGCAAGGCCATGCATTTCTCCCCGGCCTTGCTGAGGAGCCGGAGTAATTTTTGGGAGGAAATTTCTGTTTCAGGCAGTTCATCAACATCAGATTCCAGAAAAGGTAAAAGCATCGGCTCAACAGAAGATTGCAGGTGGTTTTCTTTATACCTTTTGTTCCAGAGGTGTTTTGCGATACCAAACAAATAAGCCTTTTCACTATAATTGAGGTTTAATGTCGGTTCTGCTATTGTTTTTTCGTAATAGATGAGCAGGGCATCCTGAAAAATGTCCCTGGCCTGTTCAACGCAGCCACCCATTTTGCTGATGTACGCAGCCACCAGGGGGAAGGCCTTTTTGTAAAGCATTAAAAAAAGAGCGCCCCGCTCGGTCCTTTTTTCATTTGCTTTTATTTTTTTTGCAGTCATTATGAATTGCTTTTTATAATAAGTGCGCTTTAAAGACAAAAGATCACCCAAATTTGCAAAATAATTAAAATTTGTTGCCCTTTACACCATGGACAAACCACAACAATCAAAGAATTTTTGACAGAAAAAGGGCTTTTTCGAGTGTAGGGACTTCCGAGGGATCATAAAGAGAAAGGTGCAGGCCACTAAGCTCAAACCCGTTTTTAAAATAAAAATCTATAGCGGGCACATTCGTATTTTGTACTTCCAGTTCGATCAGCCGAAACTTATGCGTTTTGGCTGTTTGGGTCAGGTGATTTAAAAGTAAGGTTCCAATTCCTTTTTTTCTATAGCTATCTGCGATTTCCAGATAATCAAGCCAGAGGGAATTGTTCCAGCTTTTTTTTTCGGTAATGGCGACACCCACCAGAAGATCATTTTCGTAGGCCCCAAAAGAAAGCCCCTGCGAAATGAGTTCCTGATAATGGAGGCTGTCTTGCCTGGTATAAGTCCATTGTTTGGTGTAGGCTTCTTTTAAAGCCGTTCTGCCAAGCTCAAACCTAAAGCCATTTGGAGTGACAGACCTGGAAAGTTCATAAATTTCTGTGGAATGGTAACCATTGAAACCAAAGGATAGCTGTTTTTGGCGGCTGAAACTGTTTAATACTTTAATGCTGATCATAACAATATGGGTAAATCAATTTGTAAAAAGCCCTAGTGGTCCTCCTTTTGAAAACTGTCATTTTAGGTTTTTGAGATGAAATTTTAATCAAATAGAAAGTATAAAACGAGCTTCATATTAAACTTTATTTAAAATATATCCAGGTTTGTGCTTTAGGAAGCAATAATTTTTATTTTAGTGAAACCAGAGATGCTCTTAACAAAGTAATTGAATATACTTTGTATGAAGATACGAATTTAAACGCTGCTTAAAACACCACAGGATTATCCCTGCTTTCTTTCAGAACAACAAGGCATTTTGTTGCCATGGGAAAGCTGTGATTGCCTTTTTAACGCTAAATCATTTCTATTTTTATATATAAACCACTATGAACTCTCTTTTCCTCGGAGATGAAACCCCTGATTATAATCATGAGGTTTTACAAAAATTTAAACAATTTAAGCACCCGGGACGTCAATTAACTGAAGAAGAACGGTTGATTTTTTTTGTCCAGACCATTCGGTCAGATCCGTTTGATCCGGACCAGGACCGGCTCGATCTGTATTACAGGGAAAAACTGTTGAGGCTTAAAGAAATTTTTGACCTGCAACTAAAGCTTTTTGGCAATCTGGAATTGCCCGCCAAAGGATTAAGTGTTTGGGTCCGCCTGCTCAAAGCCAGAAATTTTTCCACCTGTATCCCCGGATTAAAGGACCTGGGTGTATACAACCCTTCAAAGAACTGTGCTTTTGATCAAAAAAAAGTAGTGACCAGAATGCGGCTTGGTTTTGGACAAACAACCCTTGACACTTACCAGCTTGTATTTTTGATTTTAAAAGAACACTTTAAAATCAATTCGGCCTGAGCCGGATTAGGGCCTGCAGAAACAAAACTGCAGGCTTTATTTTTTATTGCTGAAGGAATTCTATATTATATATTTGTCTGATGCCGGAGGGAGGTTAAATTTCCATCTGAAAATAGCATAAAATTAAAAAAAATGAATCCAATTGTAACCGGTTTGATGGCCTATGGAATGTCGGGCCGGCTATTTCACGCACCATTTTTGGCTTCCAATACAGCTTTCAGGTTTAAAGCGGTATTGGAACGTGGGCAGAAAAAGGCTACTCAGCATTATCCTGATGTCATCAGTTACAGCAGTGTTGAAGCCTTGCTAAATGATCCGGAAATCGAATTGATTGTTGTCAACAGTCCAAATCATACCCATTTTGATCTGGCCAAAAGCGCATTAAAAGCGGGTAAGCATGTTCTGATTGAAAAACCTGCTGCCATCCATGTGGCAGAAGCAAAAACATTGTTTGAACTGGGGAAGAAACTGGACCTGAAAGTCCTGGTGTACCAGAACCGGCGCTATGACAGTAGTTTTTTATCCTTTAAAAAAGTTCTTGAAAGTGGCTGCTTGGGCAAACTTCTGGAAGTTCATTTGAGGCTGGACCGCTACAGAATGGCCATTGGGGCAAAACCCTTTAAAGAGAACCCGGAAATACCGGGGAATGGCCTGCTCTATGATATTGGTCCGCATCTGCTGGACCATGCCATAGAACTGTTTGGCAAGCCCGTTGAATTTCATAAAACTACGGCAAAGCACCGGCCGGCTACCAGGGTAGACGATTATTTTCACCTTCATTTAGTTTATCCGGAAGGTTTAAACGTGTACCTGAGTTCAGCGATGCTCATTGCAGATCCCCAGCCGGCTTTTGTAGCCCATGGCAGCCTGGGAAGTTTTGTGAAAATGTCTGCAGATGTACAACAAGCCCAGCTTGACGCAGGTATGATGCCCTCGGACGCGGTTTTTGGTCTGGAGCCTGCTGGCAGCGAAGGAAAGCTGGTGCAAATGGGTTTGGGCCAGGAAAAAAACACCACCTGGGTGCCTGCTGAAAAGGGCGATTATAATGCCCTGTTTAATGCGGTTTACCAAACCATCAGGAACGATACATTGTTTCCTGTAAAGGAAGAAGAGATCTTATTGCAGCTGCGGTTACTGGATTCAGAAAATACATAAGCATACAGGTATGAAAATTTTAATGGTTTGTTTAGGAAACATATGCCGTTCACCTCTGGCCCATGGAATACTCCAGCATATGGCAGATCAAAAAGGGTTAAACTGGGAAATTGACTCTGCCGGAACCGGAAACTGGCATGTGGGACAGCAACCCGACAAACGCTCGGTAAAAGTAGCCCGCTCACACCATATTGACATCAGTAACCAGCGGGCGCAGCATTTTAATGCCGGACTGTTCGATGCTTTTGACCGGATTTATGTCATGGATAAAAATAACCTGCGTGATGTATTGCAGCAAGCCAGAACAGATGCAGAACGGGAAAAAGTACAGTTGTTTTTGCCGGGGGCAGAAGTGCCCGATCCTTATTGGGAAGATGATCAGTTTGAACCGGTGTTTTGTTTGATAGAAGAACGTTGCAGAACGATTGTTGAACAGGCCTCGGTTTAAAATGATACAGAAACTTTATAAACGCAGCGATTTGATATACATCCTGGAATGTATTACCGGTTTGTGCATTTGTTATGCATTGTATTATTATTTTCCCCGGCAGCAGTTTTTCTGGAGCATGGTTTCTGTGGTATTGGTCATTGCGCCAGGCGACAGCGATTCCAATCAGCTGGCCTTTGACCGGATGAAAGCCAATGTGCTGGGTTCTTCAGTTGGTTTGCTCTTGTTTCTGCTTCATCGTCCAAATCTATTTCTGATTTGCGTGGGAATTGCCCTTACCCTTTTGATTGGGATCGGTTTTAAACTCAAAGGGGCTATGCGGTCTTCGCTGTCAGCACTGGTCATTGTCATGGTGCATGAACAGCAGTTGCACAGTACCTGGCACATCGCCCTGGAACGCATGGGTTGTGTAATGGTTGGGTGTATGACCGGCTTGCTGGTGACGCTTGTTTTTAATAAATTAATGTCCTTTAACCGGAACAATGCGACCGGTCAGAAAAGAAAGCGGCAGTCCGATCATTAAAATCAGGATCAGCAGTTCGGTTAGGGCATGAAGGACATTAAAAGGTCCTTTAGGAGTTTGGCTCAGTGGAACAACAATAAGGTTCATGACCGACCAGATAAAAAGGGCATAAATCACTCCGGTAGGTATTTTATGTGCTGACATCCATTTTATGCGATAATAGAGCAGACAGAAGAGTATGGTAAAGGACATTGCAATGCCATAATGTAGTAACAATCCCATCAAAATAACATTTGTACCCTGATCTGTAATTGCACCGGGGCCAGAAATCCCACTGCTGATGTATTTAAAAATGATAACCGGATTTTTTCCTGTGGAAATAAAATATTTGATCAGCTGGGTGGCAATGTCAAATGAACCAACCAGTAAACCTAAAGAAAGTACATTAAACAGGATGGTTGCTGAGAAGGAAGGTGTTTTTTTTTCCATAATGCAGATTTCCGGCTTTCAAATTTGCTTTAATTGAATTTACGATAAATCTTCAGATATACCTGCAGGGTTACTTTTTAATTCATAAAATGAAAACAGTTTTTTTCAGGATCCGGAGTTTTCTTTTACTTTAAACCGGACCATATCGGCAATCAGGTCCAAAGGCATGGGCTGGTCAATTGGAAATTGAACAGAACCTTTTCCCTTTTTATAATTTGACAAGGCGTCGGAAAAAGCCCGGTGTGCAGAAGGCGTCGCATACAAACCAATATGCTTTTTAAAAGCGGCAAAATAAATCAGCGGCCTGGTTTTAAGTTTATAAGCGGGCATCGCATAACTTATGCTTTCTTCTGCCTGAGGCGCATTTTTTTTTATGGTTTCCCTTACCTGTGTTAAAATCAACTGGATGGGACCGGGAAAACTTTGTATATATTGATCTACACTATTCATTGATTTAGGTTCCTTTTCTTAAAATTAATCAAAAAATTATTAGAACAGCTTTTAAATTTAACAGCTCCTTAACTTTTTTTAACTTTATTTAGCAAGCGGCCGGGCTGTCCGGGCTTAACTTTGCCTCCATGATACCAAGCAAGAATACCTACCCGAAATTCATTGCCATTGGCTGGATCTCCATGTTTTTTTACCTGTCGGCACAGGGACAAATCAATGAAGTAAAGAGACCAACAGATCCCTGCAAACAGATGAAAATAATGTCTGTTGTGCAGAATAATGAGGCGTTAAAATCTATAGCTGCACATATACTTACCCTTCAGGATGGTATAGAGTGGGGGGTAAACCACAATCTGGATGCTTTGCCGGGCAAAGACAATACAAATTTAAACTATAAACAGGCGAAGGTAAAGCAAGGCATAACAGATACCTGGGACGCTGATTTTTACTGGAACCCTAAAGATGGTTATACCATTGGCCGGACTTATCTGCACCCGGGAGAAGGCGCACCCTCTCCGGATGACGTATTTATTCTGATAGATCAATTGAACAGGAGCCTCGATTTGGCAAAGAGCCCTAAACACATGATTGATTATTATAAAAGTAATGTCTCCACAACGGTGATTACCCAGCATGCAACTTATGTCGTGATGGTAAGGGACTGGGATGAGCTTGAAAAGGCCTTTTTAACTTATAACAAAGACAGAAAAGCCTATTTAGATCTGTACAGACAAGCGGCAAGTACTTACAGCAGCGAGGAGGTGAACCCGCATGCCAGCATAGGAGAGGCCAGCTCCTTTGCTTTATTAATGCTGCTGAACAAAGCCATTGTTTTGTATATAGCCCCTCGGGTTCAATCCAATGTGCCTTTGGAGTTCAAATTTATAGAAGCTGGTTTTGATAGAGGAGAGCCCAGTGTAAGGTCAGTCAGTTGTTGGATCAGGCAGAGGAATTGATGGGTATTGCAATACTATCTTTTTTAAAGATGGATCTTATGGATTTAGTAATTTTTCAATACTTTTATTGCAGCAGAAAGAGGGTTTAAAAATGGTATGAAAGTACCGGTCCATTAAACGGTCTCTGTAGTTTTAACGCGATAGGTAAATAACAAACCAAAAATATTAATGAACAACTGTACCGGCTGTAATGATCAACTAACAGGTAAATATTGTGTCAATTGTGGAAGGCCCGCCATCACAAAAAGAATTGACGCCCATTATATTCTACATGAAATTGAACATGTTTTGCATTTTGAAAAAGGTATATTGTTTACGATAAAAGAATTGTTGCTCAGGCCGGGACAAAGTATAAGGGAATTTCTTAGCCACGAGAGGGCCAAACTTGTAAAGCCAGTTCTGTTTATTGTGATCTGCTCGTTGATATACACCTTAACCACCCATTTTTTTCATATGGAAGACGGGTATATTAGTTTTAAAGGGGCAGAAGTATCAAAAACAAGCTTAATTTTTAGCTGGATCCAAAATCATTATGGTTATGCAAATATTATTATGGGGGTGTTTATATCCCTTTGGCTCAAATTGTTTTTTAAAAAATCTGGCTATAATTTTTTTGAAATATTAATTCTGTTGTGTTTCTCCATAGGTATGGGGATGCTGATCCTTTCTCTGTTTGTTCTTCTTGAAGGAATAACAAAACTAGGTTTAATGCAAATTGGGGGTGTTTTAATGATCATCTATTATTGCTGGGCCTTTGGACAGTTTTTTAACAGACAGAAATTAAGCAGCTATTTGATCGCTTTTTGTGCTTATGTATTGGGAGTGGTTACTTTTTCCCTTGCCATCCTGTTTTTAGGCTTTTTAGCCGAACTCTTCTAAAATAATCCTGAAATAACCGTGATTTATTGTGGTGGGTGTTCTTTTGTCATGCAAAAAGCGCAAAAAATGCAAAAAGCGCATGTAACGCAAAAAGCGCATAAAACGAAAACCATTAATCTTTAAAGGGATAAGTTTGAATACCGTACAAAAAGAAGATGGAAACGGCCGGCTTAAAATATTTAAAGAATGCTTCAGGTTTGGTTGGTAACTAAGCCGGAGATGTCCCTGGTGTGGGCCGTACCTGCGCCGTATCTCCTGCGGAAAAAACCGTAGAATACAGACTTAATCATGAGCATCAAGTAAGTAAACATTAAAGTCACCCTTAACGTCTGTCTTAAATGCGGTTTAAACATTAAATCATTTAATACAAAAGATCATGGCTAAATTGAAAAATGGAATTTTTGGACCAATTTTAGGTAAACTCGGTCCGCTGGTAGGTGCAAGCTGGAAAAAAACGTATTACCTTCGCGCATTACCTAAAAAGAAAAAGAACTCTTCAAAAACAGCTGCTCAACTGGCGAATGAACAGAAATTTAAGTTTGTTACCGAATGGCTGGTACCTTTTCATCCCTTTGTGACGGTTGGGTTTAAAGAGATAACAGGCAACAGAACAGAAATTAATGAAGCTTTTTCCTTCAATTACAAAAATGCCGTTACAGGCTGTTACCCAAATCTTGGGGTAGATTATTCAAAAGTACTGCTGAGCAAAGGTTCTTTGCCCGGCTTAACAGGGTTAACAGCACAGCTAAAAACCCCGGGTGAGCTGGAATTGCAGTGGGCATCAGAGCAGGTTCCCCATGCAAGTTATGATGATCAGCTCCTGGTGGTCCTGTTTTGCCCGGAACTTAAAATGACGGATGGTTTTATAGGCGGAACAAAAAGGGCTGACCTTTGCTGCCGGTTTAAGTTCAATCCAAAAATGAAAGGGAAAGTCCTGGAGGTATATGTCGGCTTAGTCTCTCTGAATGCAAAAAAAAGTGCAGACAGTTTATATTTAGGACAACTGTAATTTTTAGAGTTAACTCCGCGCGTTTTAAATCAGCATTCCAATCAAAAGATTGGAATGCTGATTTAAAATTTATTTTTGAAGCGGCTGTTTTAAAGCATAACCTATACTTAAGCCTGTCATTATACTTTGCATCTGATCATAGGCTTCACTGCTTACTTTTAAAAGCTGATTTAATTCGGTCTGGGCCTTAAGCGGGGACAGGTTTTGATCAAGGGTATATTTTAATTGTCCGGTATAAGTTTCCAACAGGCTAAGCATTTGCTTCTTTAATGGAATAATAATTTGCTGTTTGGCCAGTTTATTTTCAAGAAAAGGAATGTAAAAGGCATAATGGTTTTTGAAACGGGAATATTGGCGCTCTCCAAATAGAATCGCCCAGCCCTTTGAGCCTATTAACTTCAGGGACAGATCGGTATGGGGCTGCAAAAAGATGAGCCCACTGCCATCATCCAGCCAAAGGAGCCTGTAGCAGTTAGTGCTTTGCAAGTCTGGCCTGGATTTATAATCATCAAGACGGTGTATATTCAAGGGATAAGGTAGGTGTATACTCATTTCCCATAGGACGCAAAGCTTTATCTGAAGGTTGCACCTTTTGCAGATTCTTTGTTAAAACAAGCGTCCGTTGATCATTTGCATGAATTGGTTTCTGAATTTATTGCTAACCGGAATTCGTTTTTCTGCAATATAAATGTGATTGTCCTCTACTTTATCTAAACGCTCTGTATTCACGATAAAAGAATTGTGGACACGTATAAAAGGTGGGGGCAACTGTACCTCGACTTCTTTTAACCTGCGGTAAATCAATAAACGGGCGTCTGTACTGACCAGTTTGATGTATTCCCTTTCACCCTCCACATACAGGATGTCCCGCATCAGGATCTTATGAAATGTTTTGCCTGATCTGACAAAAAAATAGTCAGAAGAATTTTGTTCGATTCTGGGTAAATGAATTTTAACAGGCTGAAAATGGTTTTCAATCTTTTGCATGGCAGACAGAAAACGTTTCAGGGTAATGGGCTTAAGCAGGTAATCTATGGTCTGGAAAGCGTAACTGTCTGCAGCATACTCCGAATAGGCCGTTGTAAAAACAATTTTAGTTTCTTTAGGAAGCAGTGCGGCCAGTTCCATTCCGGAAAGATGGGGCATATTGATGTCCAGAAAAATAAAATCGACCGCTTGCTTTTTTAAAAAATTCATCGCCTCCAGGGCGTCATAGCACTTGGCTTTCAACACCCACTCTGAGCTTTGGTGAATGAGCAGTTCCAACAGATCGACTGCATTAGGTTCGTCATCAATAATGATACAGCTAAGTTTCATGATAATGGGATTTTTAAAAAGCTCCGATAACAGGAATCTTCAGCCAGGGCGCGGAGTTCTGCCCGTCCGCCATAGAGCAGGTGCAATCGTTCTTTAAGGTTATTGATCCCCGAACCGGCGGTTGCAAGGGAAAGGGAATCTTCCTGCCGGTAAGGAATTTTGTTACAGGTTTCAAAGCGCAGTTCTTTTTCTGATTGTATTAAGGAAAGGCTGACCTGATTAGACTGACCTGATTTGTCAATCCCGTGCTTGAATATATTTTCCACAAAGGTCATTAAAAGCATGGGGGGAATAAGGGTTTGGGGATCGTATTTTTTTTCAAAATGAATCTCTGCACTGTTTCTGATGCGGATTTTTTCCAGTTCTATATAACTTTCAATAAATTCTATTTCTGTTCGAAGGGAGACCAGTTCCTGATTGCTCTGGTCTACGAAATAACGCATAATGTCTGATAAGCGTTCAATCAGCCCCGCCGTACGGGGTGCTTCCCGGTAAGCTTCATAATATATATTATTCAAGGTGTTGAACAAAAAATGAGGCTGTACCTGCGCCTTGAGGAGCTGGAGTTCAGCTTGTCCTTTTTGAAGCAAAATATCTTCGGTTTGCTGCTTCAGTTTAAAATAAGCAATAGCAATCCGGAAAATGTGGCTGAGCAGGAAAACCAATAGTCCGGCAATCACAAAATTAAACATGATTTTTGGGCTCATTGGAATGGGCTTTGGAGCAAAATAAGCATTATAGATGGCCCAGGATATGCATCCCCTTAGCATTCCGGTGATCAGCAGTAAAGCGATGGAAGCGGCCAGATAGGTCAGGTAATTTCCCTTTTCGTAATAACGGGGATAAAGCCAGCTGATGTTGCCATAAATGATGGCTGCATAGATTAAGGTATTGATTAGGGAATAAACTGCAGACTGGGCAAAACCATCGCCGGGCAACAGAGAGAAAAAAATTAATAAAGCGACGGTGACCCAGATGAGCCATTGTACCTGTACAACCTTTATTTGACCGGAAAATACCTGCATTCCCAAATTTAATGATCTTTTTGAGCTGTGAAGCATCTTTTTCAATGCTTTGCCCGATCTATTCAATAATTGAGGCCCAAGGACCTTTTTTTGAAAGCTGGAAGCCTATTTGAGCAAAGATTAAAAATTCCCGTTAAGTGGTTGTAAATACTAAGCTAGATGTTGAAATCCTTGTGAAGGTTTTGAAAATTAAACAAACTTCAGGTCAATTCATCAAAAACAAAAAATATGAAAATCACTTTAAGAAATGCGGCTGGGTTATTTACGGTTGCTTTATGGCTTGCCCTGGCAAGTTTTAGTGTTCAGGCTCAGGTGGACACCATCCGGGTTAAGGATAAACGTTTAATGACATCAGTTTTAAAACCGGGCTTAAAACAATACCTGATCTATTATCAGTTTCCCAAAAAAAACAAAAATCTTAATTTCTGGTTGTGGACACGTAATGTCCGGAAAGAAAACAGAAATGGGGAGCCTGTTTTTACGATTTCCCAGCAGTGGTTTGGAGCCGATACAAATGCTTACCGATCACTTTATTCTGTTAACCGGACCAGCGATTTCGGGCCGGTTTATCATGCCGAGCACGGCATCAGTAAAATTAGGGCCTACAACTGGAACGATCAGAAAATCACAGGAGCAGATACCGTAGCCAATAATGTGCACAAGGCTTTTTCTCTGGATTTTAAAGAAGCCAGTTATAATTGGAACCTGGATATCGAAACCTTTGAAATGCTGCCCCTGGCCGAAGGTAAGGCCTTTGCCATTAATTTTTACGATGCGGCTTTGGACCCACCAAAATTTGTGGTGTATAAAGTAATCGGGTCCGAGCTATTGTCTACACTGGACAATAAAAAAGTTGATTGCTGGAAGTTGTTTACTGAAGGTTCTGCAAAAGGAGGGAACTATACGCAAACTTTCTGGATCAGTAAAAAGGAACATGAGTTCTTAAAATCAGAGAGTTTTTATGCAGGCATGTATGGTTATAAGGTCAAATTGCCAGTGGGTGCTGCAGATTTTTTAGGGAAATTTGAAAAATAAAATTACAGAAATTTGCTGTCCCTATTTTGTTGTTCTCTAATACAAAGGTCATCTGCTGCTTTAGATGTCCTTTGTATTAGAGGATTTTATCAAGGTTTTTTGGTAAGTATTTGGTTGAAGGTGATCTCTACGGATTTACGCGCGGGCTGATATTCAAACTCAAGTTTAACCTCCTTGTCGGGCATGCGGATCTTAAGATATTGTTGGTCATTTTGCTTGACCTGGTTTAGTTCTGCAGTGATCCAGTCTGCCCGTGAGGCGCCCCAGGTAGCCAGGATCAGGTTGTGCGCATCCTTTAAACGACCATTTATTCCCGGGTCTTTATCATCCATAATGACCATATAAAAAACGAGTTTGGGCCTGTCATGGTCTGCATAGATCATCAGGCTTAATTTACCACCATAATTTGCTACATAACTATTCAGTTTGTCGTGTGTTTTTCCCTTTTTGAAAAATGAATATTGGGATTTTGCAGTGTGATCTCTTTAATCAGGGTACTCAGGGATTTTGGCCAGGGTTTAGTGGCCGAAGATTTTGCAGGAACAGTTTTCTTTGCACTTAGAAAAGAGTAAGGGGCAATAATAAGCAGAAACAGCAGGATTTTTGTTTTCATATTGATCTTAGATTTTAATTCATCAGACTTTTCTTTGTTTGATTTGAAATACGTTTCCTTCGGGATCTTCTCCATCACAAAGCCAGTATGGATAGTTGTCAAAGGTTTTTACCTCTTTCATGGGGACTTTTTCATTCATCAAGCTTGCTCTGATGCTGCGGATGTCCTGATCTGTTTCAAAAACAATTTTCGTATTGTTATCGAATTTGAAATCCCCTTCGCTTTTATTAGGGTAGTGTTCACCCATCTTATGAAGTCCGATGTTGCAGCCACCAGCTTGTAAAAGGAGCCATTCTGAGGGAATTTCCTCCAGGATATTGAGTTTTAAAAGATCAACATAAAAAGATTTAAGCCGGTTAATATTCTGAACAAAAATGATGATGGTTTCCAGCTGCAGTTTCATTAACGGAATGGATTGGTTTTTATGAGGTTAAGATAGATATTATCTTTGCCGTTTACAATTCAGGGTTTCTTTTTAAATCTGATTTGATTCTGGTCAGCTCTCCAAGTAATTTCGTTTCCCTGACCAGGTTTTCTTTATGCAGGGTACCTGCAATGCGGACAATCTCAAAATTGAGCGTTTCTATTTCTGTCTTTCTGTTGTTGTTGATGTCCTGAAGGGTAGAAATCAGTTGTCCATCTGAAAATTTGCTGATCAGCAAGAGATTTTCCAGCACCTGATGGTCGTTCAATAAAATGCCTTTTTCCCTGGCAATGGCAAGGCATTCTCCAATAACCCTTTTTGCCATTTCCAGAACTTCCTGGTCACGGTGAAATATGCCATTATCTGTTTCCAACAGTGGGCAAATGGAATTAAATACGCTGTTTATAATGGCTTTTTTCCAGATCACAGGCTGAATATCAGTTTCGGCCCTAAACTGAAAGTGGACCGTATTGATTTGTTCCACAATTTCCTGTAAGTGGTTGTTGTTGCTTTTTATGGTCCCTATGGGAGAAACCGATACGGGTTTATAACTGATCTTTTGACCATTTGTATTTTGACTCGTCATAAAAAGCACGCAGCGGTAAATTTCAGGAAAGCCCAGGTCAAGAAAAGGCTGTTCAATCCCCAGGCCATTCTGTAAAATGACTATGGGTGAGGTTCCGGTTTTTTGCTGGAGTGTTTCTGCGAGTTGTTTGTTGCCATAGGATTTATTGGTCAGGATGACAATTCCATTCAATTCCGGGAAATGGCTTAAGGTACTGATTTCAATAGTTTCTTCCAGTTCGGTCTTGTTGTCTTGCAGAATTTGGATTTTTTCCAGGTAGGCAGATTGTTTGTCTACACTTCCCCGGAGCAGGGTTACTTTTTTTCCGCTAAGTTTAAGTGCGACTGCCAGTACTTTTCCTACTGCACCGGCGCCGATGATATAAATATGATCCTTGGTCATGAGATTTGGTCATTAAAGAGATGAAATGATTTACATCAATAATAACTGTTTCAGTTTGCAAAATTTTCAGAATGATGTAAGATTTGTGGAAGGGGGGTAAAAAAGCAAGGCTACCAATTTTGGCAGCCTTGCTTTTTTGGAGGTCAGCATTTTCTTATTTAATTACTTTAAGCATTTCTTTAACAGCAGCTTCTATTTGTAAATCGGAACCGCTTAAATAAGCTTCATAAGGAACCTGTATCTTGATGTCGGGCTCTACCTGCAAATTTTCAGTCGGACGGTTTTCTTTCCCTAAGGTAGCAACCATTGGAATTCCGAAAACCAGGGTCGGGTCGATTTGTTTTTCCCACCAGACAGCAGTTCCGGTTCCGGCAACAGGCATTCCAATCAATTTACCAATACCATTTTGCTTATAGATGTATGGAAAAATAAAGGCATCGCTATAATTACTTTCGTTCATGACCACACAGCTGGGCTTTTGCCAGCGGTTTGCAGGCTCTGCATCTTTCGTGCGGTTGCCCTGAGGCGCAAATTCGAGGTATTTTTTACCTGAGAGGAATGTATTCAGGTCATCGTGCAGCCATCCTCCACCATTGAAACGGGTGTCTACGATCAGCGCTTTTTTGTCCAGGTTTTTACCCATCACCACATCATATACTTCCCGGAAACTGGCATCGTTCATACCTTCAACATGTACGTAGCCCACTTTACCTTCACTTAAGCGGTCTACCATTTCAGTCATTTTATTAATCCAGCGCTTATACATCAATGAAGTTTCTTCACCGGTACTGATTGGTCTTACCTTTTCAGTCCATCTGCTTTTGGTTCCTTCGTTGTAAAAGCTCAGCAGTATGTTTTTACCCGTTTTATTGTTTAAAAACTGGGCCCAGTCTGTATCTGCAGTTAAGGGCATATTGTCAATTTTTTCAAGTACGTCCCCGGCTTTTACTTTACTGGTTTTTACGCTTAAAGGGCCACCAGCAATGACTTCTGTAATTTTTAAGCCGTCAGCTGCTGAAGTTTCGTCATACAATAGTCCAAGTGCTGCAGTCCGGTCTGCATTGGCAATAGCAGGGCTATATCTGCCGCCAGTATGCGAAGCATTCAATTCGCCCAGCATTTCACTTAGCAATTCCTGGAAATCAAAATTATTATTGATATAGGGCAGAAACTTAGCGTATACTTCTTTATATCTTTTCCAGTCTACACCCTCCATTTTTGGGTCATAAAATTTTTCTTTGACTTGTCTCCAGGCGTGTTCAAAAATAAAATTTCTTTCAGCAGCTGCATCGATGGTAATGTCTCCATTGATGGCTACAGGGGTTACTTTTCCGTTTTCCGCTTCAACCTTTACCAGGCGCCCGTTATTGCCCAAAATGAGTGTTTTTCCATCTTTGCTCATTTCAATACCGCTTGGACTACCGCCCATTTTTGCCAGGATTTTGGTCTCATGGGTTCGGGTATCGGTTACCCAAAGGTCATAGCCGTTTTCAAAAGAAGCCAGGTAATAAAGTTTGCTTGCATCTGGGTTAAGGGCATAATCACTGATAGAACTGCTGTTGATGGTCAATTTTACCCTTCGGTTATCCAGGTTGTCAAAGTCGGGTTCGAAGGCCTTTTTCGCTGTATCGGTTTTAATTTTTGTTTTTTTAACGGCGGCACTGTCTTTGGTGGTTTTTTGTTCTTTTTGCTCTCGCTCTTCACGTTCTTTAAGCAGGGCAAAGTCGTCTTTAGACATATTGGCCCTGTCGTACGCTTCCTGGTCAAAGAATACGCCATAGATGTCTACCTCTGCATTGCCTGAAGTGGCCAGGGATTTTAATCCATTTCTGCTGCTCAGCCAGGTCATCATCTTACCGTTTAATGCCCATTTGCTTCCCCCTTCACCAAAACCACTATTGACCGGATAGAAAATTTTTCCAGAGCCATCGGCTTTGATCATTGCCGTATGGGTCATAAACATATGGCCGTTCTGGTCATCGGTGATCAGCCATTTGCTGTCCGGGCTCCATTGGAAACTCCAGTCCCCATCACTGTACGAATGGTTGCGACCTTCAGGCAACAAGGTCCTGGTCTTTTTTGAAGCGATGTTGTAGACCTTAAGTATATTTCTGTTTTCTACATAGGCTATTTCCTTGCCATCGGGAGAATACAGGGGCTGGAATTGTTCTTCAGGCCCATCTATGACGGGCTCATCTTTGATGACTGTGGCGGCAAAGAAATAAGGCTCATCTTTTTGCAGGATGGTGCTGCGGTAAATGTCCCAGCTGTTGTTACGTTCTGTAGCATAAATAATGCTTTTGCTGTCAGGGGACCATTGGATCATTCTTTCCTGTGCAGGAGTGCGGGTAATCTGCTTGGTCTGGCCGCTTTCCACGCTTGTAACGAAAACATCTCCACGGTTTACAAAAGCGATTTCTTTACCGTTGGGGCTCAGGGCAAATTCACTTACATTTCCGTTTACGGGTTCTCTTCTGGCAATATTGTCCCTGCCATCGTTGAGAATACTGATTTTAACCTTTTTGGGACTTCCATTTTCTTTTAAGGTGTAGATTTCCCCATCTTGTGAAAAACATAAGGTATTGTCAGATGCCCGGCTCAGATGACGTACAGGGTTCTCTTTAAAGGTGGTTAACTGCTGGTAATTTCCTGATGCTTTGACCGAAATCTTAAATAAATTCTGGTTCCCTTGTTTCTCGCTCAGGAAATAGATCCACTGATCATCTGCACTATAAATGGGCTCCCGGTCTTCACCTTCAAAGCTGGTGATCCTGGTATAGGTATTTTTTTTAATATCCATGGTCCAGATGTCCCGGGTTACAGAAGAGACGTGGTGTTTGCGCCAGGCATCTTCATAGCCTTTGCGGTCTTCGAACACCAGTTGGGAACCATCATTATTGTAATGTGCACGCTCCATACCGGCTGCACTGATTAGAATGGGTTTTCCTCCTTTGACATTTACACTATACAGGTTTTGAAAAATTCTGGGACTGTGGAAACGGACGTTTTTTGCCGGTGCATTTCTGGAACTTCCAAAGATGACCGTTTTATTGTCCGGGCCAAAATCATAGGGATAGTCATTTGCACTGTTAAAGGTTAAGCGGGTAGGGGTGCCCCCGGTAAGAGGTAGGGTAAAGACATCGAAATTGCCATAACGGTTGCTGGCAAAGGCGATTGTTTTACTGTCCCGGCTCCATACCGGCATCATATCCTGGGCCTCATTTAAAGTGAGCGGAATGGCTTGCCCTCCGTTTGAGCTCACCAGATAGATATCTCCTTTGTAGCCAAAGGCAATATTTTTTCCATCAGGGGAAATGGCCGGATAACGGAGCCATAAGGGGTCAATTTGGGCAAACAAGGCGCCGATGGAAAAACAAAACAGGGTAGTTAGGATAAGTTTTTTCATGTAGGTTAGTTTTTTAAGAGTTATAGATGCAACAAAGATGCAATTAATATATTTTAATTGGAGTAAGATTAAATGATATTAATTGTAAAAATTAGAGATACAGATCGTGAATTTGTTACGGTTTAACCGCATGTATTTGAGTGATGTTGCAGGGTTTTTGTATAGAAGAGGAAAAACAAAATGTATCATTGGCGTTTTTGTACTATTTTAAGGTGGCTTGTTTGATGAATTTTATGGTTTAAATAAACCTGAATTTATGAAAACAAGAAAACTACTTTATTTCATTTTAACGATGTTCATTTGCGGGACGACCTTAATTTCTTCCTGTAAAAAGGAAACAGGGCCGCAGGGCGATCCTGGCACAAAAGGGGATCAGGGAATACCCGGACCAGCAGGTAGTACGATTTTAAATGGTACAGGTGCTCCTGCATCTACACTGGGCAATAACGGTGACTTTTATCTGGATGTAAGCACAGCTAATCTTTATGGTCCCAAAACAAGTGCTGGCTGGGGGAGTTCGTTAAACCTAAAGGGACTAAACGGGAGTAATGGGGCCACTGGGCAGACTGGTGCAACCGGAGCTGCGGGAACCAATGGCAAAACGATTTTATCCGGAACAGGAATTCCAGCACCAGATTTGGGTACAACAGGTGATTATTATCTGGATAAAGGGACATACAATTTGTATGGGCCAAAAATAAGCTCCGGATGGGGTGTACCTACTGCTTTACAGGGACCGCAGGGGCCAATGGGAAATGCAAACATCAAAATGGATGTTTTTTCGACAAGCAGCAGCGACTGGTTATGGAATTCTTCTTACAGCATGAGTACTGGTTCAGGGGGATATACGAATTGGTTCAGCAGGTATTATGACCGGAAAGCTGCTGCCCTTACTTCAGATTTTCTGAGTGGAAACGGTATTGTAATGATCTATATCTCTTCCCAATCTCAGACCAATACCGATGCCTGGATTCCGCTTCCTTTTATTTTTCCAGGTTTTGACAACCAGTTTAACTACAATTTTTATTATGATACTTTCGTGGGAAAAGTACGGCTGCATTTTTTCTTTACCGAGATTAAGGGGAAAAGCCCGACTTTAAGTACTTATATCATGGACAATTATAAATTTAAAATTGTGCTGGCAACTGGGACTGTAGTCAGCTCACTTTCCCAGGCCGGCATTGATCCAAACGACAGATTTGCCGTCGCAAAATTTCTTGGGGTGATGGCAAATAAGAATAATTAAGGTATTTGATCTTTCGTTTTTCTGCTTATATAAATTCTTCCCAACAGGACAATAAGAGAGAAACTATGGTCTAACCGGTGAACAATCATTGGTTAGACCATTTTTTTATTTGGCCTTATAAATCAAGGCATTGCCCCGTTTTAGCTCGTATCCATTTTGGTCACTTAATGTCAAATTTCCTCTTTTCCAGGCGTATTTTCCCTTAGTACCTGTTCTGGCCAGGATCAGGCTGCTTTTTAAGCCAGGTAAAAAAACTTCAGCTTTTTTTTGATCATCGCTAAAAATAACTGCTGCAAAGGAAGTGTAGCTTTTTTTGGGTTTCACTTCATCTAGTTTTATTTTTTCTTCGAAAAGCCTTACGCAATCATTTTTCAGAATCGAAAAAGTATAGCCTGCTGAAGTCAAACAGCCATGTTTGTCTTTTTTACCGCCAACGGATTGAGCATAGCTCATCGCAGACATTAATAATAAACATGCGCTGGTAAAAATTAATTTGGTTTTCATTTTCCTAAAGATTAGATGGTATGCATTTTTGCGTTCAAAATCCGTGCCGGGTCAAATGGCTTTGCTTATTGTTGTAGTTGTTTTGTTTATTTTTTGTTATGGAATAATAAATTATTGAATTAAGTTTATTTTTTATTGATTATCAATAAATATTGATTATGTTTGAATACGAAATTAAATTTAAACAGTTATGGAATTAAAAATGAATACAAAACAGGTATTGAACCTGCTCCTGATCTTCTGTTGGATTATATTTGTTGGTTTGTGTATTGAAGCCGGCGCTTTTATAACAAATGCTGTTTTTGCAATAATAAATCCCGCTATAATTCCGCGGCTTTGGCAACAGGTAGATTTATCTGAACTCTATAAATACAATTACGGGTATTTCTTTGTGCTCACCCTGATTGTTGGTATTGTGTCTGTCATCAAGGCCTGGCTGTTTTTTCTGATGATAAAAACCTTGCACAATAAGAACCTGAATGTTCATCAACCTTTCAATAAAGAACTTAGACATTTTGTTTTTTATTTATCTTATTTGGCATTAGGAATTGGCTTATTCTCTGCATACGGGATCAAATATAGCGCATGGATCGCGGCACAAGGTGTGAAGATGCCGGATTCACAGGACCTGCGTATTGGCGGGGCTGATGTCTGGCTGTTTATGGCAGTGATACTTTTTGTAATTGCCCATATTTTTAAAAGAGGAATTGAAATTCAAACAGAAAACGAGTTAACGATATAAATTATGGCAATTATAGTAAACCTTGATGTGATGATGGCCAAAAGAAAGATGTCATTAAATGAACTTTCAGAAAAAGTGGGTTTGACATTATCCAATCTTTCTATACTTAAAACAGGTAAAGCAAAGGCTATACGGTTTAGTACGCTTGAAACAATTTGTGAAGTACTGGATTGCCAACCGGCCGATATTTTAGAGTATAAAAGAGAAAATGAGGGGATGAACACCCTGCAACTGAGGTGATTTTCTGGAGAATCTCATTCTGTAATGAAGAGATTTTAAATAAATAATAAATAAAATCGAAATAGCTTTGTGGCTTTGAAAAAATAGCCGCTCTAATAATAGTTGATATAAATATAAAGAGTATGATAAGTTCCTTTTTAATGGTCGGCCAGTCCAATATGGCAGGGCGGGGATATTTGAATGATGTTAAACAAATCTATGATGATAAAATCAAAATGTTGGTGAATGGCCGCTGGCAAACGATGACAGAACCAATTAATTTTGACCGGCCTACATCCGGCATAGGGCTTGCTGCATCATTTGCGGGTGCCTGGAGATTAAAAAACGATCAGGAAGAAATTGGTTTAATACCTTGTGCTGAAGGGGGCAGCAGTCTGGATGATTGGGCTGTTGGTGGAGTACTTTTTGAAAACGCTGTGTTCCAGACCAAACTTGCTTTAAGGACCAGTAAACTGACTGGGATCTTATGGCATCAGGGTGAAAATGATAGTTTTGCTGGATTTTCTGCACTTTATTACGATAAGTTGAAGCGTATCGTTGAGGCCTTCCGCCGGGAGCTTGACGCACCAGGTATTCCTTTTATCGCTGGCGGCCTTGGCGATTTTTTAAGCAGTGGTAGATATGGCCATTATTTTTCTGAATATCAACAGGTCAATCAATTCCTTCTGGAATTCGCTGAAACCATGCCCAACTGCTATTTTGTAACAGCAAGTGGATTAACGGCCAACGCGGATGGACTTCATTTTGATGCGGTATCGCAGCGTAGATTTGGAATCCGGTATTTCGAATCTTTCGTCGAAAAGAAAAATATTCTGACACCACTTTCTAAAGAGATGGAGCTCATCGAGAAGATACAGGACAGGCCTTTAACGAAAAAAGAGCAGGGCTCATTGTTGGAAATTGATTTTGCCCGTGGTCAAATATCCTTAAGTGATCTGGAAAAAAAACTGGCCCTGTTGAAAGACTAACCGAATGGATGTTCTCCCTGATCCTGGTGCATCTCAATAGCGCTCTTTATTTCCTTATGCCTGTCCACACCTGATTTCGGGTTGATGACAGGCATAAGGTGTTTTTGCATCATACCAGTTGTGCTTTTAAACTCAGGTCCATACTTACTGCTTGATTTGTGATCGCTCCACAGGATATATAATCGACACCCGTACGTGCATAGGATAGGATGTTATCAAGGTTGATACCGCCCGATGCTTCGGTCTGGTACCTGCCACCTATCATTTCAATGGCCTCTTCCAGTAATTCCGGTGAGTAGTTATCGAGCATAATGCGGTATACATTGCCTGTTTCCAGTACGCGGCGAACATCATCCAGGTTGCGGGTCTCTATTTCTATTTTCAGGTCGAGATTATTGGCGAGCAGGTACTCATTGGTCTTCTTTATGGCCTGCTCAATACTCCCGCAAAAATCTATGTGGTTGTCCTTAAGCATGATCATATCGTACAGCCCCATGCGCAAATTGTACCCACCACCTATGCGTACGGCCTGCTTCTCAAATTCACGGAACAGCGGAGTGGTCTTCCGGGTATCGAGTATTTTGGTTTTGTAGCCTTTTATTTTGTCAACGTAGCTATTGGTTAGGGTAGCAATTCCGCTCATGCGCTGCATGCAATTCAGCACCAGGCGTTCGACCTTTAGTATGGTGTGCACACTGGCTTCAACGGTAAATGCGGTTTCGCCATCTTTCACCGCATCGCCGTCCTTTTTATAGGGGGTAAATTTTGCGCCTTGCTCCAGGTGATGGAAAATTTCCTGTGCCACCTGCATACCCGCCAGTATGCCCCCTTCCTTTATTTTGAGTACTGCTTTACCTTTTGTGCCGGCCGGGATGGATGCCAGTGTCGAGTAATCGCCTCTGCCCACATCTTCCAGCAATGCTGCAGCAATGAATTCCTGTGTTGTCATGCGCCTTGTTGTTTTTGGTGGTAAAATTAGTAAATATTGGCTTAATGATAATAACTGTCACCTTGTAAAGGCTTTAAATAAATCAGAGATTAAGCCAATAAATTACGCTGAGGCTTAAAGGGCCTTTGAATACCTGTCGGTTGTAAGCTTTTTAAGCCTTTTGCTGAGCAAAAAAGCATTCATCTAACGAAATCATGGGATTTTTCGAACCGCTTTTTATCTAAAAATTCGGTATTAAAGCAGACATAAACGGGCGTTTATCTAAAACAAAAAAAGAGATGTTCAGTTCTGAACATCTCTTTTAGCGGAGGAAGAGGGATTCGAACCCTCGGTACCGTTGCCAGTACGACAGTTTAGCAAACTGTTCCTTTCGGCCACTCAGGCATCCCTCCGTTTTACTCAGCTACTCGTGCTGAGGGAGTGCAAATATAGTAATTCATTGATATTTGCAAAAGAAAATTACACACTTTGTAAATAATCTATTCGCACATGATAGATGCTCATGAGCATCGTCTTGAAAATCAGCTTTATAGTTTCAAGGTCTTTTAAGGTCAAATCGCAGTTGTCTAATTGATTTTGTTCCAATTTGTAGTCAATGATGCGTTCAACCAGGTCATTTATGTTCTGGGCGTCCGGATTTTTTAGACTTCTTGAGGCGGCTTCGACAGAATCTGCGAGCATTAAGACACCTGTTTCTTTAGAAAAAGGAATAGGACCCGGGTACCGGAAAGTATTTTCGTCCACAAATTTTTCCGGAGAATTTTTCAGGAAGCTCTGGTAAAAATAATCTACCCTGGTGTTTCCATGATGGGTGCGGATAAAATCAATTACACTTTCAGGCAATTGGTGTTTTCGGGTAATTTCAATTCCTTTATGAACATGTTTAATAATAATCTGTGCGCTTTGTTCATAAGGCAGTTTGTCGTGCGGGCTTACACCTGTATTTTGATTTTCAATAAAATACTGGGGGTTTTCAATTTTACCAATATCATGATAAAGGGCGCCGGCACGGACCAGCAGGGAATTTCCTCCAATTTTAAATATGGCCGCTTCGGCCAGATTGGCCACCTGCAGGGAATGCTGAAAAGTTCCCGGTGCTTTGAAAGCAAGTTCGCGAAGCAGTTTATTATTGGTGTTGGTCAGCTCAATAAGGGCAACGTCGGAAGTGATTCCAAATACCCGTTCAAAAGCATAGATGAGTGGATAGGCCAGAAGTGACAACAATACACTTACGCTAAATGGTACAAAATTGACCCATTCAATTTCCCGGAAGGAACCCTCTCTTAGCAGGCCGATGCCAACAAAAGAAATGAAATACGCGCTTAGGATAAACAAGGCAGATAAAAGCAATTGCTCTCTTTTGATCAGGTTGCGGATGCTGTAAATGGCCACCATACCTGCTGTGATCTGATAAAATACAAATTCAAAACTGTTGGGTACAAAGAAGCCGGCAATTAAAATAACCAGTAGATGCAGGTAAAGCGCAAGCCTGGTATCAAACAAAATCCGGATAATGATGGGCACAATACAAAAGGGGATATAGTATAAACTGGGCAGGTTTAATTTTATGGCCCAGGTTAAAGCCAAAAGCATGGAAGTAATGACCAGCAACAAGAGGGAAAGCTGTCTGTTGTCGGCAAAAATATCCTTTCTGAACAGGTACAGGAAAACCATTTGCAGGCTTAATACAAAACCGACCAGTAAAATCTGCCCCAGGTATACCAGTTTGCTGTCGCCGATGGTTTTGGTCTGCGCTTCATAAGTGGCCTTAAAAGACTGAAGTTTTTGATAGGCATCGTCGTCTATCACGTTGTTTTTTGCAATGATCAGTTCGCCTTTTTGCACCATGCCATGTGTGGTCGATAAACTGTTCACCGTATTGTTCTGGACAACCGTGGTTAATTTTTCGTCGAAAATAACGTTAGGCTGCAGGTGATCTTCTACCAGGTTCTCTACTACTTCCTTAACTTTAAGATTGGTGGCTTTAAAATTGTTCTTAAAGTAATCCAGCGCAGATTGGACGGTATAGATGTCCTGACTGCTGATGGTCCTGGAAATATTGTTGCTGATCAGAGAAAGGTCATAGTGTTTTTTTCCGTTCAGGTGTTTGGGGTTAAGGGCAATTATGCCTTTGGCATAGAGCGCCCTTAACAGGTTTGAAGAACTCGTTTTATAAGATTGACGTTCATTTTCAGGAAAGGTATTGGAACTCCATTTTACATCAAATTCATTCCCATATGCTTCTTCTATACCATTGATCATCTCGGCATTGTACCTGTAAATGGGCAACACATTATCCAGTGCGTCCTTCTTGTCAATGATTACCTGTGGTGTGGTTTTCAGAATGGCAAAGCTAAATGGAGAGATCAGGTCTTTATTTAACCAAACCTTGCCTTTTTCAAATTCATACCTGAACCTTGGCTGCTTTGGTAAAAAGAAGGTAATGATCAATACCGTAAGTCCCATCATAATATATTTAATATTGGAGGAGTACTTACGGTAAAGAACCTTATGGGAATTTTTTTTGATCTTGGCCAAAATGATGAAGATTGAGTTTTTTCAAAATTAACATAATTTCATCAATATATACGGCTTTTTTAAAGCTCATGACCTTCGCATGAGCTTGTAAGCGTGGTTAGTACTTAATTTTTTACACGGTTTTGTTCTGCTTCGGCACCAGAGGCATCGTGCTTGCGATTGTTGGAAATGGCTTTTCCAAAACGGTAACTGAAACTGAGTACTGCATTTCTGAAATCGCCTCTGTTCCGCCAGCTGGCTTCTGCATTGGCCAGGTTGTTAATAACTCCGGTATAAATTCGGGTC
This sequence comes from Pedobacter nutrimenti, assembly GCF_003208655.1. Lineage (GTDB taxonomy): Bacteria > Bacteroidota > Bacteroidia > Sphingobacteriales > Sphingobacteriaceae > Pedobacter > Pedobacter nutrimenti. Next base: position 236,857 of record NZ_QKLU01000005.1, read on the forward strand.
CGGAAAATGTCGTTGATGCTCAGTTTTAAAGTGGTACTCGGAGATAGTTTTTTCTGTATACCCGCTCCGAAATCATGAACGGAACCGATCAGAAACTGGACTTCCTTTTGCCTGCTCTGGTATCTGTAGTTCAGTTCTGCACTCCAGTCTTTGCCAAATTTAAACTGTACATTTCCGTTTGATCTGAAATAATCACCGTTTGTAACCAGAAAGCCTGTGTAAAAATTGGTTTCAGAATGAATTTGTCCGTACTCGGCATAGACATGAAAAGTAAGCCATTTGGTGATGTCTAGCCCGCCGTCCATGGCAATGCTTTTTTGTGTCCTGGTACCAATATTACCCGGACGACTGTAATAAATACCATCTACAATTTCTATAGTCTCATTGAAATCGTCTTTTGTTTTACTATATCCTATTGTTGTGGTGAGTTTGTTTTTGTAAGTATGGCTTAATTCCAGACTTTGGGTAAAGGCGGGTTTAAGAAATGGGTTTCCGACATAATAAGTAAATTTATCCAGTGGATTAAAGAAAGGGTTCAGGTCCTGATAATAAGGCCTGTCGATCCTTCTGCCATAATTCAGCCCAAACTGATGACGGTCCATGGTATCGAGTTTATAAGAAAGATATACGGTTGGGAACAAGCTGGTGTAGGTTCTTCTAAAACTGGAATCGGGTTTTAGGACATTTCCAAGCTGATGGCCATCTGAAACAGTATTCTCCAGTCTTAATCCGGCCTGAACAGAGAATCTTTTCCCTTCTTTTCGCAGGTTAATATAGCCCGCATTGATGTTCTCTTTGTAAATAAAATGATTGCTTTTCTCGTAATCTGGTGAGGTCAGCCCTTTATAGGTGTAGAGATAGGTCGCGGTATTATTGGTTTTAATGTAACTGGACTTTACACCCGCATCCAGCTTCCATTCCTTGTTTAAAGGTTGTGAGTAATCTGATTTAAAGGTATAAATGTCAATATTGGAAGGCAAATCGCCATTAAGCCTGTCCTGATCAGTCAATTGGTTGTTTCCGGAGTAGGTATCATTATAATAGGTTTGATCGGTTTGATTTCTGTAAACCAAATAATCTGCATCAAAAGTTAATTCTTTACCACTTTTTCCAAATTTATGTCTGTAATTTAAATTTACAGCACCATTTTTATAATGGATATCGTCGAGGTTTTTTGCCTTGATAATAGAGTAGGGTTGATGATCAAGATTTAGTAAATTACTGGTATTGTCGTTGATTTGGGAAGAGATGCGGTTCATTCCGGTCAGGACAATGCCCCAGGTGGTATTGTCTGACTGATAATAGTCCAAACCTGTTTTAATGTTGTAAGTATTCCCATGTCTTTTAAAGTAAGAATTCTGATTAAAATAGGATTTTGGGCTGCCATCACTGTTTTTGTAAGTTCTGTTCAGGTCCAGATCGGTAAAACTGTTGTTGAGGTTATAACTGAGATTCCCAAAAATATTCACCTTATCCTTGTAGTAATTAAAGTTAAAGCTGTTGTTGGACCTGGTTTTTTCCCCTTGGGTCAAGCCCAGATTTAAACCACCATTAAAGCCCGAAAGTTTGCTTTTTTTTGTTTTGATGTTAATAACCCCTGCATTACCAGCAGCATCGTACCTTGCCGGAGGGTTGGTCATGATTTCAATTTGGTTAAGGGCAGAAGAAGGTAGGGAGCGGAGGTAATTTTCCAGATCTGCCCCGGAAAGATAAGTAGGTTTGTCATCAATGAAAATATTGACCCCTTGCTTGCCTTTGAGGCTGATGTTGCCATTCTGATCAATACTGATCCCCGGAGCGTTGCCCAGTACATCAAGGGCTGTTGTGCCTGCATTGGAAATCAGGGCATCTACATTGACCACTGTCCGGTCTATTTTCCGTTCCACAAAGGCTTTCTGGAAATTAATATTGACTTCTTTGAGGGCTTTGGAGCTGCTCATTAGTTTTAGGTCACCCAGATTCAGATTGCCTGTGGTCGTATTTAAATTAAGGGCAGTGCTCCGGTAAGTGGAATAGCCCATAGAGGAGACCCGGATCTGGTAAGTGCCTGGTTTCAATTGGTTAAAAATAAATTTCCCGTCATTTTCTGTAAACATGGTTTTTACCAGAAGGGAATCTTTTAGGGTAAATAAAGCGACCGTAGCCAGATCAAAAGCCTTTCCCTGGTCGTCCTTAATTTGTCCGGAGATAGAGAGGTTGTTCTGTTGGGCCAGGCTGGAAAATTGGGCAATACAAAGCCCTATGACAACTAAGGTCATTAATTTTTTGATCATCGGTCTGGAAGTTTAGCGGTTAAGTATCGTTCTGGGTTATGGATTAATCTGTGGTGGTGGTACTTTCAATTTTTCTGTTGACGTTGTCCCTGAGAAATTTCTGAACATATCTTTTATGGATTTGCGCTGGCTGGGTGACGCCGTTGACGATCAGTTCTTCTTTGTCAAACTTAAAGGACAGGTTTCTGGTTTGGCTGATTACCCCGTCTGTTAATAAAGTCCTGGCAATGGCATCGGCCATAGAGGGTTCTTTTTCCGGAGTTTTTGTTTTGGCTAAAGCAGAAGTACTTGTATTTGATGTGCTAAGGGAGGAACTTTTTCGCGTTTTGGAAGTGTTATTGTCTCCGGCCCTGTAACCCGCAGGACGTGTAGGGGGACTAGGAGGTGTTGAAAATGTTGGCGGAGTCGGTGGTGTTGGTGGGGTTAATGGGCTCGGTGGTGTTGGCGGCGTCGGTTCAGTTGGTGGGACCGAAATTTCTTTCCTGTTGTATTTCTCCTGTTGTTTTGTATAAACAGCCATTTCCCTGGCATATTGATTGGCTTTTTCTGCATATTTATTTGCATTTGCAGCCGTCTTGTGACTGTATTCAGCGATCAGTTGGTTGTAATGTTCAATGTCTTTGGCGTAACGCTGATAATCTTTATTGTAATTGGCATTGGAGTTATGTTGTGCCCTCAAGGCTTCTGCTTCCGCTCTTTTTTGCTCGGCTGCCATCCTCAAATCTTCCTGTGCCATCCTGATCTGCTCCTGTTTGAGCCTGATTTGTTCCTGATGCAGCCTGATCTGTTCCTGTTTATGCTGTACTGTAGTTTCGTTTTGGTATTCTTTGTGCGTGGCTGTTGTTGTTTTATGGGCACCGGGTGTAATTGTTTTTGAGGTTTTGGTGCTGTTGATTTTTCTGGTACTGTCCTGCAAGATTACAACAGACTCCAGGGCTTTTTCCTTTTTAACCAATTTGACAGGAGCAGTTTTGCTGTCCTTTGTAAATGCTGCAGTGAGCAGAACCGAGGAAATCAATACGATGGTCAGTACTGTTTTTTCGACTTTGTTCAATGAAGCACTTTTGTTAAAGACCATACGACTCACGCGCCCTAATAGCTGGCCTCTTTTTCCGCTGAAGGCCATTGCATATTCAGGGTTTAAACTTTGAAACTCCTGACAGGAAATTAAGGCTTTAATATAGGTTTGTTTATTATCTGTGCAGGTTAAAGCCAAATCATCGCAGCAATTTTCTCTTTCTTCGCGGATTAACCTGGAAATCCAAAGGATAGCCGGATTAAAGAAAAAGACGATTTCAATAAGACTCTGTAAAATGTTAACCAGATAGTCCCTGCGTTTAATATGTGCCAGTTCATGACTTAAAATAGCTTCCACTTCAGCTAAAGAAAGACCATTGAGCATACCAAGGGGCATCAGGATCACCGGCTTTAAATGTCCGGCGGTCATCGGGACTTTGGCAAGCCCCGATTGCAGCAGGCGAATGCTTTTTTGCAGGCCCAGTTTTTCAGACAGCTCTGTTATTTTATCTTCCCAATAACGGCCCGGGTCAAATACATTGTTCTTTTTAAGGTAATGTACACTGTGCAGTCCGGCAACCAGCTGGATACATTTTGCGCAGATGATCAGAAACCAGATCATGACAATTTGATAGGAATAAAGACTCCATAAGTTCAGCACCTCTTTGGCCCGCTCGGCCAGACCTGATTCTGAAGATGGAATAACCGGAGGTTGGGCCAAAACCTGTGCAGGCGTGTTCATGGTGATTTGCGGCAATACGGTTTGTTGTTTTGGTGCATCGATAGAACGGATGAATACCAGCCCCATGACCAGGACAAAAAGGCATAGTGTGGCCGTGAGCAGGTTATAGCGCAGACGGGCACTGCTTTTTTTAGTGAATAAAATGATTGCACTGGTCACAAGGGCCAGAAGAATCCCTATCCAAAGCGAATGGAACAAGGTAAGTCCCAGCGCGTTTACCCAGTTAGAGGGGAACAGGTTTATAAATTGAAATTCCATAATTGTGGTTCTTAAATTATTCTGAATTCTTATTTTTTATCTAAATGATCCAGCAGGCTTTTAATGGCCTGAAGATCTTCTTTTGAAGTTTTTTTATTGCCCATCAGCTGCATCATCAGTTGTCCGGCGGAGCCATTATACATCGTATCAATAAACTTTTCAAGCAGGAAATCCTTTGTCTTCTCTTCTTTTTCGGCCACATGATAGATGTGTTTCATTTGGCTTTCATCTCTTTTTAAAATGCCTTTTTCGGCCATGATCTGCATGAGCTTAAGGGTAGAAGTATAATTGACTTCCCGTTGTTCATTGAGCTTGTCATTTACAAATCTTACCGTCGAAGCACCAAAAGACCAAAGCACCTGGAGGATTTCCAGTTCGGCTTTGGTCGGTTCGAAATTCTTTGTTTCTTCCATTTTTCCAGCTTTCATGTTATAAAGGTAGGAAAGTTTTCGTACGAAACAATACTTAGGTAAAATATTTTTTAAAATTACAGAATATTTAACGCTTTTTCTATAGTAAAGTAGATGTAATTCAAGTCTTTGTCTGTAATGCAATAGGGAGGGAGCAGGTAAATGATATTTCCAAGGGGTCTTAGTAAAATACCATTCTCAAGAAAATAGGTATACAAGCGGTCCCGGAGATCGTGGAAATAGGATGAATCTGTACCCGTTTCCCATTCCAGTGCAAGGATTGTCCCCAATTGACGGATCTGCTTTACTTTAGGGTGATTTTGGATGTGCTTTCTAAATTGCCTGTGCTGCTTGCAAATCCGGGAAATATTCTCTTGTGTTTCTTTTTGGAGCAGCAAGTCCAGACTGGCCAGTGCTGCCCTGCAGGCCAGGGGATTGGCGGTAAAAGAATGACCATGAAATAATGCTCGGGTTTTGTCAGCAGATAAAAAGGCTTCGTAAATTTCAGCACTGCAGGTGGTGATTCCCATAGGCATCGTACCGCCGGTTAATCCTTTGGAAAAGCACATCAGGTCGGGTGCCTGCCGGAGGTAATCGCAAGCAAAATGGCGTCCTGTTCTGCCAAAACCGGTAAAAACCTCATCCTGTATCAACAATATCCCTTCTTGATGGCAATGTACAAGCAATTCATCCAGTGCTGCGGGTTCGTGCATGAGCATGCCGGCCGAACCCTGAACTAAAGGTTCATAAATAAAACAGGCGGTATCTGTGGCATGGGTAGAAATAAATGTTTTTAAGGCAGCCAAATTGTCCTGATTTGGTGTGTCGATAAACATAACGTCAAATAGCAGGTCTTCAAAGGCTTTTGTCCAGGCACTTCTTCCGCTAACAGACATGGCACCAAAGGTGTCTCCATGGTAGCCATTTTTAAAAGCTATAATTTTTTGCCTGACCTGGCCTTGATTTGACCAGAACTGCAGACACATTTTTAAGGCTACTTCTACAGCTGTGGAACCATTGTCGGTATAAAAAACTTTCGTTTGTTTTTCGGGAAGTAGTGCCAGCAAGGCCTCTGCGAGTTCAATTGCAGGTTTGTGCGTAAAACCAGCAAAGATGACCTGTTCGAGTTCAAGCAGCTGCTCGCTTACTTTCCCGGCAATATAGGGGTGGGCATGTCCATGAAGGGTAACCCACCAGGAGGATACAGCATCAATGTAACGCTTTCCTTCATCGCTGTACAGGTAAGCGCCCTGCCCCCTGAGAATTGGAATGGCAGGCGGGGCGCTTAACATTTGTGTATAGGGATGCCAGATGCTTTTCTGGTCCCGCTGGGATAAGGTCATAGGGCAGCTGGTGTTTTTTCCCTGTTCATTGGCCTCAGTCCAAGGGTTTCGAACATTTTTTTATCTTGTTGTAATCCGGGGTTTGGTGTAACCAGCAGGGTTTCACTTTCACTGGTGAAAATAGAATTTGCACCGGCCATAAAACACCAGGCTTGTTCTTCTTCTGTCATCTCAGCACGGCCCGCACTTAAACGGACAATGGATGCAGGCATTAATATTCTTGCCGTGGCAATCATTCTGACCATTTCCCAGGTGTCTGTTTTAGGAAGGTCACCCAGAGGGGTGCCTTTCACCCTGGCCAGTGCATTTACAGGGACTGACTCGGGATGTTTTGGCATGGTCGATAAGGTAAACAGCATGCCGATCCGGTCCTGGTGGCTTTCACCCAGACCAATAATTCCACCGGAACAAACCGTAATTCCTGCTTTACGCACATGATTTATCGTATTCAAACGGTCACCGTAGGTTCTGGTCGTGATGATTTCATCATAATAGTTTTCAGAGGAATCCAGGTTATGGTTGTAAGCATATAAACCTGCCTCCTGTAAACGTTTTGCCTGGTTTTCTGTAAGCATGCCCAGCGTACAGCAAACCTCCAGGCCCAGCTCATTCACACCTTGTACCATTTCAATGATCCGGTCAAAATCTTTATTGTCCCTGACCTCGCGCCAGGCAGCAGCCATACAAAAACGGGAAGAGCCTGCTGCTTTAGCCCGGCTGGCAATAGATACCACTTCATCCCTGGACATTAAGGCTTTGACTTTAATGTCTGTATGGTAACGGGCAGCCTGACCACAATAAGAGCAGTCCTCGGGGCAGCCACCGGTTTTTACGGATAAAAGAGTGCAAACCTGTACTTCTGAGGCTTTATGCCAGGTTCTGTGGATCGTAGCGGCCTGGTAAACCAGGTCCATTAAAGGCTGATTATAGATTTCTTTGATTTCGTCCAGGCTCCAGTCGGTCCTGATGTTTTTTTCTGTTGTCATTGCTTTTAAATTTTTATTTAGTCTGAGCAGGTGTCCCGTTAAAGAATTGGTACACTAGCAGCACAGGCTAAAAGGGTTTGTTTGTTGAGGATATCAAATTCAGGCAGTTTTACCGCTTGTATATGGGCAGGGAAATGAAAACGCAGAATTTCTTCTGTCTGGGGATCCATTTCACCATTAAAAACGATTTGACGGATGGGTATATTTCTGCTGGTCAATGCTTCCAGAGAAAGCAGGCTGTGGTTGATGCAACCCAAATAGTTCCGGATCACCAGTACCACCTCACATTGTAAACACTCGATCAGGTCGATCATTAAAAAAGAATTGGAAAGAGGGACCATGAGGCCCCCGGCCCCCTCGATAACCAGCTGGTTATGGGTATGAGGTTTCTTGAAATCTTCCCTGCGGACCTGAACCCCTTCAAAATGAGCAGCTTTATGTGGGGAGGCGGCCATTTTAAACCGGAACGCTTCAGGATGAACAATACTTTTTGTATTTGAAATGAGTTTTTTTACAGTAAAGCTGTCGCTTTGTTCCAGATCTCCGGCCTGAACGGGTTTCCAGTAATCGGCTTTGAGCTGCTCGGTAAGCAGGGCCGATACAATCGTCTTTCCGATTCCGGTGCCTATGCCTGTAACGAATAAATCTTTGTTCATAATTATTAAATAGGCAAGGGGTTTTGAAGTAAATAATGAGCGAGCATTTCAATTTCTTCAGCACTATTGTAACTGTGCAGGCAAATGCGAAGTCTTTCTGCGCCTGGGGCAACCGTCGGACTGAGGATCGGCCAGACCGCCAAACCCATTTTTCGAAGTTCCCTGCTGGCCTTTTTAACGGCTTCATTGCCAGGAATAAGCACAGGTTGTATCGGGCCGCTTTTAAGCCTGTATTCAAATGCCGTACCCACAAATTGGTTTTTAAAAAATTCTGTTTTTTGGTTTAACGAGGTTTGTAATTGCCTGTTTTGATGCAGATATATATAGGAACAACGGATATGGAGCAGTTGTTCAAATGGTAAAGCTGTGCTGTAAATAAAGGAACGGGCAAAATTGATCAGATAATGGTACAGCAGTTCGGGCCCAAGAAGAACTGCGCCATGACCACCCAGGGCTTTTCCAAAAGTCAGCAAAGTTGCAAAGACTTCTTTGCTTAAACCCAGTTCATAGACAAGGCCTTTACCAAATACACCGAAAGCATGTGCCTCATCTACCAGCAACAATGCGCCGTATTTTTTGCAGAGCCCGTTAATTTCTTTCAAAGGGGCAATGTCTCCATCCATTGAATAAAGGCTTTCTACGGCTACATAACAAATGCCTCTTGCGGCCTTTAATTTTTCTTCGAGACTTTGAAGGTCATTGTGTTTGAATTTAAGTCTTGTTGCAAAACCAGTTCTGCAGCCATCAATCACAGAGGCGTGGATCAGTTCATCTGTAATAATGGTATCTCCCTTTTGAGCAATTGCAGAGAAAAGGCCCAGGTTGGCCGCATAACCTGAATTGAATAATAAGGCCGTTTCTGCGCCCTGGGCATCGGCAAGATAGTGCTCCAATTCTTCTGCAAAAATTGAATTTCCTGAAATCAGTCTTGAGCCCGTAGCACCCAGTCCCTGAGGTTTGTACTGTGCTCTGGCAGCTTCTATCTGTCTGAACAACGCTTCATTCCGCGAAAAACCAAGGTAATCATTGGAGCAAAAATCCGTCAGTCCCTGTAACAAGTCCAGTTTTCGGAACAGGCCGTTTTCTTTTCGTTGCCGGAGTCTGCTGCTTAAAATTTCCATGGATTTAGCAAGTGCTTTGGACATCAGTTGATCGCTTGTTGCATGGCCTTTACCCAGTTTTGGAACAACTGCTGTTCTATGGCGATGATGTGGTCTGCATGGCTTTTCCAGTCCTTTGAAAAATGCTGAAGCTGTGCGGTCATTTCTTCCAGATGCCCTGCTTCTTCCAGAATGATGGATTTAACGGTAATTTTATTTTGTGCTGCGGTTAATTCCTGTTGGTAAACCGGATAAAGCTCGTCTGCGCGAAGTTCTATCACATAAGTGACAAACAGGTAGGCTGCATAACGAAGTTCATTTCCGCTAAGGCCGAGCTTGTTTTTTAAATATCTGGAAGTTGAAATGTCCAGTTTATGCAGGTAAAACCGACTTTCTGATGGAGCAATTAATTCTTCTGGTGCATAGGTGGCACAAAGTTGTGGCCCTAATTTGTCCAGCTGTTTTTTGAGGTAGTAGGCATGACGGTGTTCTTCTGCAGCATGCTTTAAAATCATTCTGTTTACACTTTGTGGATGCTCACTTGCCGAGATTTTACGGGCGCCGCTGTTTTCCATATAAGATAAGGTGTTTAGAAATTTAGCATGCTGGATGTCGTTGCTGATCAGTGATGCAATTAATTGCTGAAGTGGCATATTCTTTTTTTCTTCAAAATTACTACCTTGCCGGATGGTCAAAGTGCTCCAGTTTTTAGTTTATGAGTAGTCCGGTTAAAATACCCTTCAAAAGTTTAATACATCTTGACAGAACGTCAGGTACTGCGGTTTACCTGCAAATTGCTTACCAGCTGATCAATGCGATACAAAGGGGGGTACTGGTGCCTGGTATACAACTTCCCGGAAGCCGTTTGCTTTCTGAAAGCCTTGAAGTGCACCGTAAAACAGTTATTGCAGCTTATGATGAGCTGGATGCCCAGGGTTGGACAGAGATCAGGCCGAATAAGGGAACTTTTATTGGTACAAAATCACCGGTAAAAGAAGCGGATCCCTTGAAGTATAATAAAGAATTTCTGGCAAGCTACCCGCAGTCAACCGGTTATGCTTTTAAAAAAAGCATGTTGCTTGACCTTCCTCAAAGAATAAAAGGTAATGGGCTGGAATTTACTGACGGTTTGCCTGATGTTCGTCTTGCGCCACTGGACCAGCTTTCCAGGGTATATGGCACCAATCTGAAAAGAAGAAGTAATCAGAAATATTTGGGGTATTCTTCTTCTGAAGGGAGTGATTATTTTAAAGAAATGCTGGCGGCATACCTGAACAATACACGGGGACTTCACATTTCGAAAAATAACGTGATGACCACCAGGGGTATAGATATGGGGATTTATCTGGCAGCTGATTTATTATTGGAAGCGGGTGATCTGGTCGTGGTAGGTGATTTGAGTTATTATGTGGCCAATATGATTTTTCAGAAAGCAGGAGCCAGGATGATTTCTGTTCCGGTAGATGAAGATGGGATTTCGGTGGATGCTGTACGGCAACTTTGTAAAAAGCATAAAATAAGAATGCTATATCTTACGCCCCATCATCATTATCCCACTACAGTGACATTGAGTGCCAAGAAGAGGTTGGAACTGTTAAGTTTGTCGGTGACTTATGGTTTTATTATTCTGGAAGATGATTACGATTATGATTTTCATTACAGCAGCAGTCCGGTTTTACCACTGGCCAGTGCAGATGGAAATGGAATGGTGGTTTATATTGGTTCTTTTTGTAAGTCACTTGCTCCGGGTTTCAGGTCTGGTTATCTGGTCGCTCCGGAAAATCTCATTACTGAATTGAGCAAGCTCCGGGGGATTGTAGACCGGCAAGGGGACGTACTGATGGAACAAGCTCTGGCGGAATTGCTGGAAGAAGGGGAAGTTCAAAGGCACCTGAAAAAAGCCCTGAAGATTTACCATGAGAGAAGGGACATTTTTTGTGAACTGTTAAAATCACAGCTGGAACAGGAAGTTTCTTTTTCTGCTCCACCAGGGGGACTGGCCATGTGGACCAGATGGAAACCTGGCTTGAACCTGATGCGGATCAGTAAAAACTGTGCAGCAAGAGATCTGTATTTGCCCCAAACTTTGTTGTATCAGACAGAAAGTGTAACCGCGATGCGGCTTGGTTTTGGAAATTTGTCTGTGAAGGAGCTGGAAAGTTCGGTCGAAATTTTGACCTGGGCCGTTAAAAAAAACTAAATCTTTTGTCTTTTTTAAAAATTAAATGTCTGGTATTTAGTTTGTTTTAATAAATACTACTAATTTAGTAGTATTTATTATTTAATCTTTTTATATTTGTCCCGGTGTTGCTAAAACACAATATAGTCATGTGGCCGAGAGGAGAGGTAGGGGTCTGCAAAACCTTCCACGGTGGTTCGAATCCACCCATGACGTCGAAATTAAAGGTGCGTTTTTTGTTTTGTTCTTTTTATAAGCACCAGTCCTGTGGTAAAGGCAAAGAGCTGCAGGACAACCAGGACCCACAGTACGTATTGAAAGGAAAGGCTATAGGATTTCAGACTATGGTCCTGACCGAGCACCTTAAAAAAAATACTGCCAATTGCGGCTACTCCAATGGCAGCACCAATCTGGAGTGTGGAACTGATCAGTCCTGATGCCAGACCAATCAATTTAATTTCGACCCGTTTGAGGATAATCCTGACCAGGGAAGAAATAATTAACCCCATACCCGTGCCGCAGGCCATCAGCCCGGCATAAAACGCCGGGCTGATGATTTGGTTTTTGTACAACAGTAGAGCAAGAACAGCAAATCCGAAGACATAACAGAGCAACCCAATGTTTAAAATCTGGTCGCCGGTATATCGGCTTAACGGGGCCGCATAAAGGGAGGAAGAGATAAAACCAATACCAAATGGAAGGATGGCCAGGCCTGCTTTCCAGGCATCCCAACCCATACCGTCCTGTAAGAGTAGGGCAAAAGCAAGATAAAAAATACTGCTGCTGTAGAACAACAGACAGATGATCAGTCCAAGATTAAAATGATGGTTTTTAAACAAACGGAAATCCACCAGAGGAATTTTTCCCTTTTTATTCAAATGATTTTCATAAGCAATAAACAAGCCCCCGCAGGGGATACTCAATAAAGCACTGATAAAGGTCCATAGGGGCCATCCGCTTTCCTGTCCGCGGGTTAGGGGATAAACCAGTAAACCAAGGGTAATAGAAAGCAACAGGACACCCAGGTAATCAATAGTGGTTTTTTCAGCGGCCCGCTGTTCGGGTAAATATTTTGCGGAACCCAAAAGGGCAAAAATGCCCACGGGAATATTAATCAAAAAAATACTTTGCCAGCCCAGTCCCATCAGGTTCAGGCGGATTAAAGCAGCTCCGAGCAGCTGACCTGCCACCGCCGCAAGCCCAAATGTAAAACTGTACAGGCCCATGGCAAAAGGCTGTTCTTTTTCTGAAAAAAGAACACGGATAATGGAAATGACCTGGGGAGCCAGGATAGCTCCACTAATACCTTGTAACATTCTGCCCAGGATCAGTATGCCGCTGTCGGTGGCAAAGCCACAAAGAGAAGAGGACGCGATAAAGCCTGCCAGGCCCAGCATAAACATTTTTTTTCGTCCGATAAGGTCTCCCAGTCTTCCTCCTGTAATGAGAAATACCGCATAAGCAGAGGCATATAAAGAGATAATGAGTTGAATTTCGGAGGGTTTTGCCTGCAGGTGATGTTCAATGGAAGGGAGAGCAAGATTTACAGCATAAAAGTCAACAGGAGGAAGGAAAGCTCCTGTTAAAAGAGCCGATAAAGCAAGGTACTTGTGGGATTTAGGTAAAGCCTCAATCATGTTGTTTATAATTGTTCTAAATAATGTGTATTTTTGAACAAAAGTGAGCAGTTATTGAGGGTTGTGATTAACGGGAAAAGAATTAATAAAGACGTGAAAGGGTTTTTATGAAATATGAAATGAGAATGGGGCAGCAGGTGTACCTGGTCGGAGACTGTACAGATTCTGGTGTTTTGCAAAAATCTGAGCAATCTGATCAGGATGGATTTAAGATGGATTTGCACAATATATTTCTGGATAAAGGGCATTTGAAATGGGGTAAATATCAATCCCCCAAACCAAAATCTTATACAGTTGTACCGCTTGTGGACTCAGTTGTATCTCATTTCTGCTTGTCTGGTTCATGTTTAACCGAAGATCATCAAAAACTCAATATGAACCAGGGCCAGTTTGTTGTTTTTAAGGAGCAGCGGCAGGAATATCATCATGAGGTTTTTACAAATGCCAAGGGCAAAGGCGCATTTTTTGAAATTTCTATTGCTATGGAGTATTTTGAATCCTGGTTTGGAACCGAAGTGTCTTTTTTGGATGCCGTAGATCTTCAGAAAAAGGCTTTTATAAATCCAAAAATGCTTTCGCTCCTGACCGAGCTTGTAGGTTGTAATGAATATAAGGGGGCTTTGAGGAAATTATATCTGGAAAGCAAAATGGTCGAATTGCTTTTGTTACAATCCCAGCTGCTGCAGGCAGAAAAAACGGATGGTACTTTTAAACTCTATCCCGGGGACAGAGAGGCTCTCTTTTTTATAAAGGATCATCTGGACATTCATTTTATGGAAAATTGCTCTATCCTTTCGCTGGCACAAATGGCAGGAATTAATCAGACCAAACTTAAATGCGGATTTAAAGCCTTGTTTGGAGAAACTGTCTTTGGTTATATTACCGGGCTCAGGATGAAGGCAGCAAGACAGTTATTGTTGGAAAGCCCGTTACAGATTGGTGAAATTGCCTTCTTTTCAGGTTATAAACATACACAGCACTTTACTGCTGCTTTTAAAAAATACTTCGGATATCTGCCCGGATCGCTTCGCAGGTGATTTATCCCTGTTGTTATAGAATTCTCAGATTAATAGATATTTATGCTTGCTGGTTGAAAGAAAGGACTTGTTTTTTTCCTTTGAAATTATTCAAACAAAAAGTCTTCATAATAACTTTTCTATTTATACCTTTGGCCACTTTAAAAAAAAAGGACGCATGTCAAATCATAAAGATGTCAATAAACTATCCGCCGCTGGTTTATTAATCAGCCTTGGTATCATCTACGGCGATATAGGTACTTCACCATTATATGTTTTTAAAGCAATCATCGGAGAAAGGCTCATTACTGCCGATCTGATCCTGGGTGGGTTGTCCTGTATTTTCTGGACCTTGACCCTGCAGACCACGATAAAATATGTTGTCATTACCCTTCAGGCAGACAATAAAGGGGAGGGGGGAATTTTTTCCCTGTACTCCCTGGTCAAAAGAAAGGCCAAATGGCTAATTATTCCGGCAATGATTGGCGGGGCGGCCTTACTGGCCGACGGGATTATGACGCCTGCGGTGACGGTATCTTCGGCCATTGAGGGTTTAGGTATTATTTATCAGGATTTACCCACAGTTCCTATTGTGCTTGGTATTATCCTGATCCTGTTTGTTTTACAACAATTTGGAACATCTTTGGTGGGAAAGGCCTTCGGACCGGTCATGTGGCTATGGTTTACCATGATTGCAGTACTTGGTCTGGTCTATGTTGCGCAGTATCCGGCCATCTTAAAGGCAATCAATCCTTATTATGCTTATCATATTTTAACCACCAACCCGGAGGCTTTTCTGATTATCGGTGCGGTTTTTTTATGTACCACTGGAGCAGAAGCCCTTTATTCAGATCTTGGACATTGCGGACGTTCTAATATCCGGATCAGCTGGATTTATGTAAAGCTCTGTCTGATTTTGAATTATATGGGACAGGGGGTCTGGCTTTGGAAACTTCAGGGCACACACCTTGGTGATGTGAATCCTTTTTACCATTTGATGCCGGACTGGTTTTTGATCTATGGCATTTCGATTGCCACAGTTGCTGCAGCGATTGCCAGTCAGGCTTTGATTTCAGGTTCCTTTACGCTGATTTCAGAAGCTGTACGTTTAAATCTGTGGCCTAAAGTGAAAATCAATTACCCAAGTAACCAAAAAGGACAGCTCTATGTGCCTTCAATGAACTGGGTATTGTGCGTAGGTTGTATCATTGTCGTACTGATCTTTCAAAAATCTACAAATATGGAGGCTGCTTATGGTTTATCCATTACCGTAGCGATGCTCATGACCACCATTCTGGTTTCGATTTTCCTGATGCGCAAAAGAGTCCCTATGTACCTGATTGTCATCTTTCTGACCATATATGGAGTGATTGAGCTGACCTTCCTGGTGGGAAATGCAGCAAAAATTCTTCACGGAGGCTGGTTTACTGTTTTATTGGGGATGTCTTTGTTCTCGATCATGTATGCCTGGGCCAACGGGCGCCGGATCCGGAACCGTTATATGAAATTTGTGGATATTGAAAAGTATTATCCGATCCTGGAAAAAATCAGTGAGGATACCAGTATTCCTAAATATGCTTCTCAGCTGGTGTATCTGACCAGTGCAAATTTTAATTCCGAAATTGAATCTTCCATTATGTATTCCATTATCCAAAAACTGCCTAAACGGGCAGATGTCTATTGGTTGCTGCATGTGGATGTGACTGATGAACCTTACACCATGGAATATAAAGTAGATCCTTTAATTGCAGGAAAACTGATCCGGGTGGATTTTAAACTGGGCTTTAGGGTGGAGCAGCGCATTAATGTGCTTTTTAGAAAAGTGGTGGAAGATATGGTTAAAAATTCTGAAATAGACATTACCAGTAAGTACGATTCTTTAAGAGAACATAAAATTGCCGGGGATTTCAGGTTTGTGGTGGTGGAAAAAGTGATGTCTACTTCATACAGTTTGAAATTTATTGAAAGGTGTACCATGGTTTATTACCAGATCCTGAAAGCCTTTAGTGTTCCGGAGGAAAAAGGTTTTGGACTTGACCTGAGTTTTGTGACTGTTGAAAAAGTCCCTCTGGTGGTCGATATTCCAACTGATTTTGAACTGAAAAGGATTCAGTAAGTTTTCCCGAAATCTGAAGGCCGGATATTGGTCAGCTGATAAAAGGCCTTGCTGAAGGCCGCCAGACTATTGTAGCCTGTTGCATAGGCAATTTCACTGGTTGATTTTTGGGTTTGCAGCATCATCTCAATGGCACGGACCATTCTGAGCATTTTCAGGTATTGCAAAAAAGAAATGTTCATGACTGCCTGAAAAAGCCTGGAAAGTGTCCTTTCAGCGATCCCAAATCTTTTACTGATCTCTTCTAGGCTGAGCGGCTTATGAAAGTTTTGGCTCAGGTAAATAATTATAGGTCTTAACCTTTCATTCGAGGTGGTGGGAAGGGTAATGGGGAAGGCTCTGACACTAAGTTGGGGCAATACATTTTTAAGGGAAGATAGAAATTGAAAGGGAACAATATCGGCTGGCTGAATATGTCCGTTCCACCTCTCTGTAAAAACTATCATTTCCAGTAACAGGTTATTGACTGGGTAAATGCCCATGTTGTTATAAAAGGGGTCCTTATCCTGTCCATCATGGTAATAATAAATATTTCTGGTTACGGTGGCCTGGTGACGTACTTCCAGGTAATGCTCTAAACCGGAGGGGACCCATATGTAATGTCTGGCGGG
Source organism: Pedobacter nutrimenti (assembly GCF_003208655.1). Taxonomy (GTDB): domain Bacteria; phylum Bacteroidota; class Bacteroidia; order Sphingobacteriales; family Sphingobacteriaceae; genus Pedobacter; species Pedobacter nutrimenti. Next base: position 253,201 of record NZ_QKLU01000005.1, read on the forward strand.
TATAATGTAACTGATGTTTTTGGTGTGGATGTAAGCAATTCCCCCCTGAACATAGGTGAGCTGGCCTTTTACATGAGCGTGCGCAGGTAGTTTCCTTTCGATTTTTTCATGAAGCACATAAATGCTATCCGGGTTGCTGTCTATCGCATGAAGATATTCTTCGGTTTGCAGGAGGTTCATTGGCTGGAATGGACAAATAATTGGCAATATAGATAAAATTACAGGATTGGCTTCTGTTTACCTTTGCACATTCTATAAATAATATGTATTCCTTTAAAAAATATTGCGCTCTTTTATGGCTCTTCTTTTTAAGTATAAATTGTACCAAAGCTCAGCAAAATCCAGTTAAAACGCATCTTTCCCTTGCTGAGGTATGGAGCAGGGCCGAAGTCAACAATAAAAATATAAAAATGCAGGACCTTCGGGTCGAGGTGGCTAAAGAAGGGGTTAAAGATGCCAAAGCCGAACGTTTGCCCGATATAGAAGCAGAAGGAGAATATGCCAGGGTTAGTAATATGCCTGTCTATGACAATGGTCTTTTTCATGCCCACAGCCAGTTCGAAGTAGTCCATACTTCTTATAGTTTCGGAGCAAAGGCTTATCTGAATTTGTATAATGGTCATAAAACCAATCTGAAAATAGAAACAGAGAAAGAAAAAATGGCCCTTGCCCAGGAACAATTAAACCTTAGCCTCTCGGAAGTCAGGTTAAAAGCAGCCGCCTATTATCTGGACCTTCAAAGAAGTTACATTTTTAAGGCTTTAATGCTGAAAGATATACAGGACCAGCAGAAACAACTCGAGGAGATCAGGCAGCTGATGAAAAATGGGGTGGTCCTGAAAAGCGATGTGCTGCGGGCAGAACTGAAATTGTCCCGCCAGAAAATGTCTCTGATCCAGATTCAAAATGATATCACCATAGTCAATCAGAAACTAGCGATTCTGATGGGGGAGCGGGATGATTTTTATACCGAACCGGATGCTGCGGGTCAGCAGGAACTGAAGGTAAAAACTTATCCGGAATACCTCGAGGAAGCTATAGATCATTCTTATGAGTACAGGATCTCCGAAAAGGAAACCGAGCTTTCCAGGTTGGAATTAAAGAGTGTAAAGGCAAATGTATCTTTTAAACTGGGCCTGTTTGCAAATTATGCCTATTCTTATCCCCAGATTCAGTTTTACCCTTATTCTATTGCCATGTATGGTCTTGGTTTGAGCGGTATTAAAGCAAGCTTTCCAATTTCTGCTTTTTATCACAATAAACATAAAACCAAAGCAGCAGAAATAGCCTACCTGCGTCAGGAGGTAGAACATGAAGAGACCTCCGATAGAGTCCGTCAGCAGGTGAAGGAAGCTTATCTGCGATATAAAGAGGCGGTGACTAGAATTGAGGTTGCAAAACAGAATATCAGTCAGGCAACAGAAAACCTCAGAATTGTAAACAATACGTATTTCAACCAGCTGTCGCTGCTGACAGATCTGCTGGATGCAGATACACAATTGCTGCAAACCCGCTTTGATCTTGCTGCTGCACAAATTGCAGCCCAATTACAATATTATCAATTACAAAAAGCTATAGGTAACCTTTAACATGCGCGCTAAGAAAAAAAATTATACCAGAACCGATCAGTTGATCACTAAAATTACCGCCTGGATTGCCGGCATTATTGTTTTGATCCTTGTGGGATGGGGCTGTATTTCCCTTTGGGACCTGTACCACTATGAAGAAACCAACGATGCCCAGGTAGAAGAGTACATCAATCCGGTAACTTCCAGGGTGACGGGCTATATCCGAAGTATTAAATATGAAGAGAACCAGGAAGTGAAAAAAGGAGATACTTTGTTGATTATAGATAATAGTGAATATAAACTGAGTGAACAGGAAGCCGAAGCGGCTTTACTGAATGCGGAAGCCCAGATCAGGGTAATGGAAAGCAATGAACAAACCACTGCAAAGGTGGCTGATGTCAGTCAGTCGCAAATCGCTTCGGCGAAAGCAAAACTTTGGAAGCAACAACAGGATTATGATCGTTATCTTAAATTATTTAAAGTTGAATCTGCCACACTTCAGCAGCTTGAAAACAGTAAGGCCGCTTTGGAGGTCGCAAATTCTGAGTATAAATCGGCATTGAACAGTTACCAGGCATCGGTTTCAAAAGTAAATGACATTAAATCGCAAAAAGATGTTTATCTGGCCGAGATCAAAAGGAGGGAAGCTTTATTGAAAAGAAATAAGCTTGATGTTGGTTATACGGTCATTACTGCACCTTACCATGGAAAAATGGGAAGAAGGACCATACAGGAAGGCCAGCTGATCCAGGCAGGACAGACCCTGGCTTTTATTGTGGACCAGGAGGCTGGCAAATGGGTAATTGCCAATTTTAAAGAAACGCAAATTGCGGCCATGCATTTACAGGACAAAGCTTCCATTGAAACGGATGCATTTCCGGGAGAGCATTTTGAAGGACGGGTTGTTTCCCTTTCTCCGGCCACAGGTGCAAGATTCTCTTTATTGCCACCAGATAATTCCACAGGTAATTTCGTAAAGGTTGTACAACGTATTCCTGTAAAAATCAGGCTGACAGACGGGCATCAGGCAGAGAAACTCAGGGCAGGTATGAATGCCAATGTGATAATTGCAAAACATCAATGAGAAAGCCAGTCCCTGTATTTAAACACTGGGCTCCGGAATGGTTAATCCGGATCACGATTTTTCTGGTGATTCTTCCTTGCTTGCTCCTTTTTGGTCTATCTACAGCAAATGCGACGGCAGCCGCAGGTTTTTATGGGATAGAACCTGCAGATGTTCAGTATTCAATGATTTTGTTTTACGCTGCCGTGGCCAGTTTTTTTGCTTTGGAAAGACGTTTTTTTATTTATCTGGCCAGCAAGGAATACTTTATCGTGGGAATTGCGCTACAGGTACTGACGTCTTATGTTTGTTACAGGACACGGAGCTTACCGGTATTGTTTCTATTTCGATTTATACAAGGGATGGCAAATTGTGGTACCACAAGCATTTGTATTACTTTAATTTTTAGCAGGCTGGAGAACGAAAGATCAAGAGAAATTGGCTATTCTGTTTTTTATGGGATGTTGTTGTGCATTACACCAATATCCATTCTGTTGACAGCCCCTGTGGTAGATAACTTTGATTATAATTTTTTGTATAAAGGAATTATGTTTTGCTATGTCCCTGGTGCAGTTTTATTGCTGATGATCATGAATTCGGTAAGGCTGAACCGAAAAATCCCTCTATACCAGGTGGACTGGCCAAGTTTTGTGTTGTATGCTTTGTTGCTTGCCCTGATCGGATATGTGTTGTCTTACGGTCAGCAATACTATTGGTTACAGGATCAGCGGATACGCTGGAGTTGCATAGCCATTTTTTTTCTATTCTTGTTGCATATTTACAGGCAGTTAAAGCTCAAAAGGCCTAGCCAGAACCTGGAGGTTTTCCGGTACAGGAATTATGTGCTGGGCATGTTCCTGATTTTTGTGCTGTATATTGCAAGAGGTGCATTGACAATGACTTCTTTGTATTTTGCAAATGTATTGGGTATGGATCCTTTTCATATTGCTTACCTGATGTTGTCTAATATTATTGGAATAGGGCTGAGTGTACTCATTTCCTCCAGGTTACTGATCCTAAAAAGGCCATTAAGACTCATCTGGATTTATGGTTTTTTACTGCTGCTCGTTTTTCATGTCTGGATGGTCTTTCTTTTTAATGCACAGGCAGACGCTTCTTCCTTTGTTTTGCCATTGGTTGTCCAGGGGCTTGGGGCGGGGATGCTGATGACGCCGATCATTGTTTTTGCAATTTCCGCAGTGCCCGACCGTTTAGGGGGCACGGCCTCTGCAGTCGGGGTGTTTTTCAGGTTTCTGGGATTTTGCAGCAGCATTGCCCTGATCAACTTTTATCAGCTTTATAACAGAAGTAACCATATCAATCGTTTTCAGGAACAGCTCAGTACCCTGAATACGATTGCTGTTGACCGTATGGAATTTTATCGTAAAATGCTTGGTACAAAGGGGCTGCCCTCTGATCAGGCCACGAAGATCGCAAAAGGCCTGTTGAACCGTTCTGTGGAGGTTCAGGCGCAGATGAAGTCGGCCGTAGATTATTATACTTTTGTGAGTTATCTGCTGATTGGGGTGATCCTGATTATTGCATTGACGCCTTACATCAGCAGAACCATTGTTAACCTAAAATCCAGACAACCTTCGCCCATTTCCTATTAGAAAGATGAACAGCGACCAGATTTATTGACGGACCAAGGTATTTTGTTGTTTTTCATTATTATTGCAAGGAAGATTAACCAGACCAATAATCATGAACCGAAAAAAATTTTTGTCTTCTGCAGTGTTTGCTACGGCCGCATTGTCTTCGCTGGAAGGCTGGACAGCAGGGAACACTGTTAAAGAAGAAAGCAGATTGGTTTACCGGATTCCACCTTATCTAAAGAGCGGAGATGTGATTGGCATTACCTGTCCGGCCGGCTTTATTACCCTTGAGGAGATCATGCCTGCGGTTAAACTGATGGAAAGCTGGGGTTTTCATTGCAAAATAGGCAAAACTGTGGGCGCCAGGGATTTTACCTTTGGAGGAACTGATGCGGAAAGAGCAGCCGATCTTCAACAGATGCTGGATGATCCGGGGCTGAAAGCCATTATGTGTGCCAGAGGTGGGTATGGGGCAGTTAGGATCATTGACCAACTTGATTTTAAGAATTTTGTTTCCAGGCCCAAATGGATTATTGGTTTTAGTGACATCACTGTTTTGCATTGTCATCTTGACCGGAACTTTAAAATTGCTTCTCTTCATTCTAAAATGTGTAATAGTTTTCCTTCAGACTGGAGCCTGGCGGAACCTGTACAAATTGAAACCATACTTTCTATCCGACAGGCTTTAGCTGGTGATGACCTGAGCTACCTGGCGCCTTTTAATGCGCATAACAAACTGGGTTCTGCTGAAGGTTTATTGGTTGGTGGAAACCTGAGCATTATTGAAACCCTTGCCGGAAGTCATTCAGATTTGCAAACCGATGGAAAGATCCTTTTTGTAGAAGATACAGGAGAATACTTGTATGGCATAGACCGGATGTTCTGGAATTTAAAACGCAATGGAAAACTTTCAAAATTGAAGGGTCTGGTGGTTGGTGGTTTCAAACTTAAACCAGATGATCCAGGCGAGGAATTCGGAAGAACTGTCCAGGAAATCGTTCTGGAAAAAATAAAGGAATTCGACTATCCGGTCTGTTTTGATTTTCCGGTTGGACATCAGCGGAATAATGTTGCGCTGAAATGTGGGGTTAAACATTTACTGAAGGTAGAAGGGGACCGAAGCAGTTTAAAATCCATTGGTTAATTGATTTTATAAGCTTTTAGAGGGGTTCTACGCGGAAACGTTTCCGTAAATAATTAAAATTTTCAGGCTTCCGGCCAATCAAAATTTGAGTATTATTGAATTCAAACTGAAACTATGGCAATTAAACCTCATAAATTGATACAAACATGGCGCTGGTATGGTCCTTCCGATCCGGTTAGCCTTCAGGACGTTAAACAAGCGGGTGCAACAGGAATTGTAACCGCACTGCATCACATTCCACATGGAGAAGTTTGGCCTGTAAAAGACATTGAAGAGCGCAAAGCTATTATTGAAGCTGCTGGTTTGGAATGGACAGTGGTGGAAAGTGTGCCTGTTCATGAAGCAATTAAAACGCGTCGGGCTGATGCAGGAAAATACGTAGAGAACTACAGGGCCAGTTTAAAAAATCTGGCTTTATGTGGGATTAAAACGGTTTGCTATAATTTTATGCCCGTGCTGGATTGGACAAGGACTCAGTTGGACCTGACCATGACCGATGGCTCAAAAGCTTTATACTTCAACTGGACAGATCTGGCCGTGTTTGATCTTTTTATTTTGAAACGCAAGGGAGCTGAAGCAGATTATTCGGCAGTGATACTTGAAAAAGCAAAAAAAAGATATGAGGCCTTAACCGAACAGGAATTGGAGGAGCTGAGAATCAATGTGCTGATGGGGATTCCAAATGAAAAGGAAATTGAACTTTCTGCCTTACAGAACAGTATAGACGAATATAAAAACATTGGTTTTGAGGGATTGAGACAAAATCTCAGTTGGTTTTTAAATGAAATAGCCTCGGTATGTGAACAGGAAGGTGTTAAAATGACTATCCATCCGGACGATCCTCCTTATCCGATCTTGGGACTTCCCAGAATTGCAAGTACCAAAGCTGATTTTGAATATATTCTAAAGAGTGTAGACAAAGCTTTTAACGGCGTTTGTTTTTGCACGGGTTCTTTAGGGGCGGGACAATCCAATGATCTTTGTGATATTTTTGATCTGGTTAAAGACAGGGTGTATTTTCTGCACCTGAGAAACGTAACCAAAGATGAAGAAGGGAATTTTTATGAAGCGGATCATCTGGGCGGCGATGTGAATATGTATGAAGTGATGAAAGTGGTTGTTGCCGAAAACCAGCGCAGGGAAATACCAATTCCTTTCCGGCCGGACCATGGACACCAAATGCTTGACGATTTGAATAAAGTAACCAATCCGGGTTATTCGGCCATTGGACGTTTACGTGGCTTGGCAGAATTACGGGGATTGGAACTTGGAATTACCGGACTTTATTAAATGAAGTCCGGATGCTTTTTTCGCTTTCTTTAATCTGTTTCGGGTTTATTTTTAGGCCAATTTTAGACCATTGACTAGAAAGTGTAATATCATTTTTAGGCACTTTGAGGTCGTTTTTTCATTTTATGGTTTTTATTTTTCGTCTGGTTCAAAATTTAATTTTAAACCAGACGGACTTGTTAATCCTGTTTTTACCCTTTAGAATTGTGGTATTTGGTCAAAGTTTGTTCTTGCGTTTGTTTTTTCTTATCTTTCTTAGCATCAGATGTTTTGCTTAGGTTTCCTTCGTTTTTTGTTTTCATCAGAAGGGATGCAGAAAGGTGGGAAAGTTCTGTGAAGCTAAAAAAATATGGCTTTTGGAATTTTGTGTGGATGCAACATAAAGTTGCAGGAACAACGTTATTGATTTGTTTGAAATCCAATAATTATTATCTTTAAACCCATTAATTAAATATAATTAAACAAAATCCGATGGAAAAATTTTCAAAATTAAAAGAACTAGTTGCCGGAGTTGAGGCAGACGCAGAGAAATTTTATAACGCAGGTAACGGCGCTGCCGGTACAAGAGTGCGTAAAGCAATGCAAGACTTAAAAGTTCTTGCTCAGGAAATCCGTACCGAAGTAACAGACAAAAAAAACAGCGGTAAGTAAGCTAAAAAAGAATTAAAAAAAGGTCCGCATTAGTGGACCTTTTTTTGTTAAAAGAATATTTGAATCCCTTGCCCGTGATGGATCACAGCGATGATAAACCATATCGTAAAATCATTCATGTTGATATGGATGCATTCTATGCATCTGTAGAGCAAAGGGACCATCCCGAGTACCAGGGCAAAGCTATTGCTGTTGGTGGATCTCCGGAGGGCAGGGGTGGTGTGGTGGCAACAGCAAGCTATGAAGCCAGGGCTTATGGGGTACGCTCTGCAATGACTTCTAAAAGGGCCCAGCAACTTTGCCCCCAGTTAATTTTCGTCAGGCCCCGTTTTGCAGCCTATAAGGAAGTTTCCATGCACATCAGAGAAATTTTTAGTCGTTTTACAGATGAAATACAACCCCTTTCACTGGACGAAGCCTATTTGGACGTAACGGAGGATAAATTAGGAATAGGTTCTGCTATTGAAATTGCCGGACAGATAAAAAAAATGATCCGGGACGAGTTGCGGCTTACGGCTTCAGCAGGTGTTTCTATTAATAAATTTGTGGCCAAGATTGCCTCTGATATGAACAAACCCGATGGTCTGACTTTTATCGGACCTTCAAGAATAGAAAGGTTTATGGAGCAGTTGCCAGTAGAAAAATTTCATGGTGTGGGAAAGGTAACTGCTGAAAAAATGAAAGCCAGGGGCCTTCATACCGGTGCTGACCTGAAAAAGCTGACTGAACTGGAACTTGTAACTTTATTTGGTAAGTCCGGTCATTTCTTTTTTAAAATTGTGCGCGGTATTGACGACCGGAAGGTGGAAAGCCGTCAGGAGACAAAGTCGGTGGGTGCCGAAGATACTTTTGCACAAGACCTTTACGACCTGGAGGAAATGAATGCCGAACTGGATAAAATTTCAAAAATAGTTGCCGATCGTATAGAAAAAAATCAGCTTAGGGGGAGAACGGTGACTGTAAAAATCAAATTCAGTGATTTTAAAACCATTACCCGCAGTAAATCTTTTCCTGTAACCATTTCTGGTAGGGATGTGATTCTCACTGCAGCAAGGGACCTGCTGGCCGCTGCAGACCTGACCGAAAAGGCTGTACGTTTATTGGGAATTACCGTTTCTAATTTTGACGAAGACATTTTGCCTTTTGAGCGAAGAGGTTATCAAGGCAGATTGTTTCCCTGATTTTCGATGCAGAGAATATTTGTCAGGATTGGAGATGGTCTTACTGATTTTGCCTGGAGATTCTCTACTTTTGTCGGGTCGCGACAAATTATTTGTTGAATAAACGTAAAGGCTATGATGCAATTTTTACTGATAGAAGATGATCAGCGGATGGCTGAACTGATAAAAAGGGGCCTGGAAGAACACGATTTTACAGTAGACCTGGCTACCGATGGTCTGACTGGAAGAACGCTGGCCCTAAATCACAACTACAGCCTGATCATCACAGACGTCATTGTGCCCCATATCAGTGGCCTGGAACTTTGTAAAGAAATCAGGAGAAAGAACCCTGATGTTCCTATATTAATGCTTACTGCACTGGGCACAACCGACGATAAAGTAGAAGGTTTTGATGCAGGCGCGGATGATTATCTGGTAAAACCTTTTGAAATGCGCGAATTAATGGTCAGGATCCGCTCCTTACTCAAACGCAACAGGGCTATTGAAAACCCTGCTGGCTCTGTTTTGAAAACGGCCGACCTGGAAATGAACCTTCATACTAAAATAGTTACCAGAAATGGCCTGGAAATTGGCCTGACCCCAAAAGAGTTTAAGCTGTTGGAATACATGATGCAAAATCCGGGTAAGGTTTTGTCCAGGATGGAAATTGCAGAGAATGTATGGGAAACACATTTTGATACAGGCACCAACTTTATTGACGTATACATTAATTACCTTAGAAAGAAGGTAGATAAAGATTTTTCCCAGAAACTGATCCATACAAAATCAGGAATGGGTTTTGTACTTAGAACTGAACCATAGTTAAAAAACATGAAAATCAGGCTCTGGTTAACCATTTTATTTACTTTCATTACGGCGGCGATATTATTGGTTTTTGCAGCATATATTTATCTTTCTGCTAAACAAAGCCGGGAAAAGGAGTTTTATAACCTGCTCAATAAAGAAGCACTGACCAAGGTAAATCTTTTTTTGAATGCACATGTGGATGCCGGTACATTGCATACCATATACCGTAATAACCGTAAAATTCTCAATGAAGTAGAAGTCGCGATATATGATACTTCCTTTAACCTATTGTATCATGATGCCGTAGACCTGGACTTTGTGAAAGAGACCAGAGGGATGATTGATGAAATTGTAAAGAAAAAAGAAATACGATTTTATCAGGAAAACTGGCAGGTGATTGGAATTTCTTACCATTTTAAGGATAAGGATTATGTCATTACTGCGGCGGGTTATGACGAATATGGTTATAGCAAATTGTCAAACCTATTGACGAATATCTGTATTGTTTTTGTGCTTTCCATCCTGATCATTTACCTGGCCGGATGGTTTTTTGTAAAAAGAGCCTTTGCCCCGGTAAGTGAAATTACCAGAAAGGTGAAAAACATCTCAGCTACAAATCTTGATTTGCGGCTGGATACAAATAAAAGTAAGGATGAACTTTCACAACTCTCCAGTACCTTTAATGAAATGCTCAACCGGCTGGAAGATTCTTTTGATGCACAAAAGCATTTTGTCGCAAACATCTCTCATGAACTCAGGACGCCTTTGTCGGCCATTATTACGGAGCTTGAACTTTCCCAGATTAAGGAAAGAAGTTTGGAAGAGTATAAAACTGTTGTGCAGCAGGCCTTATCGGATGCAAAAAAACTGGCAAGATTATCTAACAGTCTGCTGGATTTTGCAAAAGCGAGCTATGATCTTTCTGAAATCCATTTCAAAGCGCTGCGTTTGGATGAATTGCTCCTTGATGCTCAGCTGCAATTACAGAAAACCAACCCGGATTATGATATTGACATCTTATTCGAAAAGGAATTTGATGATGATGACCTGATTTCTGTTAAAGGTAATGCCTATTTGTTGCAGACTGCATTTGTGAATTTAATAGAAAATGGTTGTAAGTTTTCACCGGATAAGCAATGTGTGGTAGCCATCTCTTTCCAGGAGGCCAATGTAATTCTTAAATTCTCGGATAAAGGCATTGGGATTCCTCCGGAAGACCTTTCTCATATCTTTGTGCCATTTTACCGGGGGAGTAATCAGAAAATGGCAGAGGGCAACGGAATAGGCTTGCCCATGACGCAAAAAATAATTGCCCTGCACAAAGGAAATATCTTTGTGCAATCTGATATTGGCAAGGGAACTGTATTTACCATAGAGATTCCTCATCTTTAGGTTGTTTCTAATAAAATTCTAATGATTTTCTAATAATAGCTGTTGTTTAACTGTTATACCTTTGCGCGGCAATTCAGAAAAGGCATTTTCTGAGGTCTGAAAAGAATTAAAAATAAAAAGCCGGAAACTTTAATAAAGCGTTCCAAATTAGAGAAATATTAAGGATGAAAAAAAAATACACAGCGATTTTACTGTTCATTTTTACCGGAGGGTCAATTTATGCCCAGAAAGCAGATACGGTTAAAAAGAGCAATTGGACCAATCATTTTCAACTCACTGTAATTTCCCAATATCATGCTGCCTTTAAAGCGCCTTACTCTGGTAAAAACAGCCTTGCAGATACCGCAGAAATCGCTGCGACAAGTATTACCTCGACCATGTTTCTGGGCAGGAAGCTTTGGAAAGGGGCTGCTTTGTATTTTAACCCCGAGATTTCCGGTGGCAGGGGCCTGAGTTCTGCGGTGGGTGTAGCTGGCGCTCTAAATGGCGAAACATACCGGGTCGGTAATGCTGCGCCTTCTATATTTATTGCAAGAGCTTATTTTCAGCAGCACATTCCATTGGGAGATACCGGCTATGAAGAGGTTGCAGATGATGTGAATCAGGTTGCCGACCGGATTCCTAAAAACAGGATTACCATTAGTGCGGGTAAATTTGCGGCCAGTGATTTTTTTGACAACAATAAATACAGTCATGATCCAAGAAGCCAGTTTTTCAACTGGTCTTTAATGGGCAATGGCGCTTGGGATTACCCTGCAAATACCAGGGGCTATACCATGGGAGTGGTTATTGAATTTGTGAAATCCAACTGGGCTGTAAGGTTATCCAGTGTTGCAGCACCGAAAATTGCCAATGCGCCAAAAATGGAATATAAATTTGGGGAGGCACATTCTGAAACATTTGAGATTGAGAGAAACAATCTTTTTAAAAGACCCGGTACATTGCGCTTGCTGGTCACCAATACACAATCCAGGGCCCCTTCTTACGGGCAGGGCATGCAGGCTTTAAAAGATGGGAATACCAATATACTGAATGTGATTTCCGGACAGGCGGAAGGGACGGTTTATGGAGGAAGTAAATTTGGACTTGGATTTAGTGGCGATCAGGAGCTGACCGCCGACCTGGGGTTTTTGCCAGGGCCGGTTGGAATGATGGAAAATATGTAACCTGGGCATTTACAGAAATTGACCATACCTTAAGCCTTGGCTTGTCTTTAAAAGGGACAAAATGGAAGCGTACCGAAGATGTATTTGGACTGGCGGCTGTAATCAATGGTCTTTCGACACCACATAAGGACTTTATTGCTGCCGGTGGATATGGGTTTATTATTGGCGACGGAAGGCTTAATTATGCAAAGGAAATGATTATAGAAACTTATTATAATGCACATCTGGCTAAAAATTTCTGGCTGACAGGGGATTATCAGTTTGTAAATAATCCTGCCTATAATAAAGACAGGGGGCCTGTACATGTGTTTGCCTTGAGGGGGCATATTGAGTTTTAAATAGCTCTACTCAGCTATGGGAAAGCGGTCTTTTATGACCGCTTTTTTTGTGGATTATTCTTAACATTTTTTCTGATTTCAGGAACTTATCCACAATATTTTTTTGTATTAATTTCTATGCTTTTGCAAATGAATCAGTTAGAAAAAAGACAAAATTTTCCTAGTCAATGTTAGTAAATTTTGTGATCTTCGCATCCCCAAACAACGGGACAGACCTCGCGTCACTGAGTAATAAATCAATAAAATTAAAGAATATATATGCATAACACTTGTACACAAGTATGGACTAACTGTCTCCAAATTATTAAGGATAATATCCCGGCCCAGAGCTTTAAAACCTGGTTCGATCCGATAGTACCACTTAAGCTTGAAGATAAAGTTCTGACCATACAAGTGCCAAGTTTATTCTTTTATGAATGGTTGGAAGAGCATTATGTGAGTTTACTGCGCAGAACTGTAAAATTGCAATTAGGAGATGAGGGAAGACTGGAATATAATATTGTAGTAGATCAGTCTTCGAACGGAGTTTTACCTTATACAACTAAAATGCCATCCAGCGGTAATGGTTCCGACAACAGAAAACAAAGTATGCCTGTTCCTGTAAACATCAACAGGGATATTAAAAACCCCTTCGTGATTCCAGGACTAAAAAAGATCCAGGTAGATCCTCAACTGAATCCAAATTATACTTTTGAGAACTATGTGGAGGGTGATTGTAACCGCCTTGCACGTTCAGCAGGCTTTGCTGTGGCCGCCAAACCGGGGGAGACATCTTTTAACCCGTTGATGATTTACGGACCTTCAGGTATGGGGAAAACCCATCTTGCCCAGGCAATTGGAAATCAGATTAGACATACACTTCCTGATAAATTGGTGATCTATGTTTCCTGTGAGAAGTTTTGCCAGCAGTTTGTGGAATCATTAAAAAACAATACGATAAATGATTTTGTAAACTTTTATCAGGCCATGGATGTGATTATTATGGATGACGTCCACAATTTTGCAGGAAAAGAAAAAACTCAGGATATCTTTTTCCATGTATTTAACCATTTACATCAATCGGGAAAACAGATCATCATTACTTCCGATAAAGCACCTAAAGATTTGTCCGGATTGGAAGAACGTTTGTTAAGCCGTTTCAAATGGGGACTTTCAGCAGATTTGCAGTTACCTGACCTGGAGACCAGAATCTCTATTCTGAAAAAGAAAATGTATGTGGATGGTATTGACCTGCCGGAAGAAGTGGTCGAATATGTGGCACATAACATCAATAATAATGTCCGTGAGCTGGAAGGGGCGATGGTATCCCTGTTGGCCCATTCCACATTAAATAAAAAGGAAATAGACCTTCAGCTGGCTAAATCAATGCTGAAAAACTTCATCAAGAATACAAACAAAGAAATTTCAATGGACATCATTCAAAAACTTGTTTGCGATTATTTTGAAGTTCCAATGGATCTTCTTAAGGCATCAACCAGAAAACGTGAAGTTGTTCAGGCCCGCCAGATTTCCATGTACCTTTCAAAGGCAATGACCAGGTCATCCCTAAAAACCATAGGCGCATTTTTTGGAGGCCGGGATCATTCCACTGTAATTTATGCTTGCCAGACGGTTGAAGACTTGATCCAGACCGATAAGAAATTCAGAACCTATGTCAATGACATAGAGAAAAAACTAAAAATGAGTTAAGAAAGATTCATCGCAATGTGATTTTCCGGTAAATAACTATATTCGTTGTATAATTATTTACCGGAATATGAATTTATCTTCAGTATTGATCCTGCCATTAGCGTTCCTGATGTTTGAAAATAATCAGGATACCCAGCTAAAAAATAATTCACCTCTGATTCGTTCGGAAGTTTTTTTAAAAGAGGTGCCTAAGCCCAAAAAATCGGTCTCTTATGAACAAGGGATTGATATGATTGTTAAAGGACTTAAATTAAATATAGATCATATCCGCTTTATTAAGGCCCCAAAGGCAACTGATTATTTTATTTATGCTGATGATCAGTCTGCTTATGCCCAATCGCTCATCATCGCCGCAAATAATGGAATGAAGCTGCCGCGTAATATGAAGCCTACAGCTGTGATGAGCAGAGAACAGTTTGCTTTATTGCTGCAGCAGGTCATTCAATCGACTGGAAATTACCCAACCAATATGATGTTTCTTGTCATTAAGGATGCTGCAGCTTTTTCCTCCGGATCAAATTCATCTGCTGTGCAGGATTTGGTTAAATATAATGTGGTTGCACTGGAAAAAGGATACTTCAGGCCTAAGGCTGCAATAACTCAGGCGGAGGCTTTAAAAATGGTAAAAAATGCAGAAAAATTTGTGCATTCTTCCGGACCTAAAAATGAGGATCCCGATACTGCTGTTCAGGATGAGGTGGTTTTAACTTCTGCTGCTGTAAATGCAGAGGTCAACCGTATTCTGATTTCAAGAGGGCCAAAACCAAATTCGGGTTATGGGATTGAAATTTCAGGTATTGATTTTATCAGTAAAACTGAAGCGGTTGTCCGTTATAAGCTCATAAATCCTGCCCCGGGAAATGCTTACCTTCAGGTGGTTACCGAGCCGAAGGCGGAGACTTTCATTTCTTCAGCTTATAAAGTAGGTTTGAAGAAAAACTGAAAGGCATTTCTGATTAGTCCCGGTAATTCAAAACTTTAAAAATTTTTAAGGAGTCGTCAAAAACGGTAAAACGTGCAGGATATCCAGTCGCTATTTTGCCTAAAGAATGGTCCATACCCAGTGCTTTTGCTGGGCGGATGGTCACCATTTCTATGGCTTGATCAATGGGGATACCAACCTTATATACGGCATTATGCACCGCTTCTCCAATAGAAATTGCTGAACCGGCCAGATTCCCTTCTGAGTTAATATACTGATTGTTGATCAGGGAAGCATTAAATTCTTCCCATTGAAAATGATGTAATTTTTGGCCTGTGAACAAGGCATCTGAAATAAGGATGAGTTTGTCTTTTTTTAGGCGGTAAGCTGTTCTGATTGCTGCAAAATCAACATGAAAACCGTCAGGAATGATGGGGGTATAAACCTGGTCCGCGTCAAATGCTGCGCCCACTAAACCCGGTGACCTATGGGAAAACGGCGACATCGCGTTATATAAATGGGTGACCATATGGATACCTTGCGTAAAAGCCATGGAAGCATCGCTGAAATTTGCATTGGAATGTCCGGCCGAAATGGTAATCCCTGAATCCAAAAGCAGTTCGAGTTGTTTGTGGTTAAACAATTCAGGAGCAATAGTCATTACTTTTATAATGTCCTTGCCGTGGTGGATAATTTCCTTAAGTTCCCCATCAGTGGGGAGCCGTATATATTTCAGCAGGTGGGCGCCCCGCTTTAAGGGATTGATGAAAGGTCCCTCCAGGTGCATTCCTAAAACACCACCATTAGGGTGTTGCTGCTGGTAGTTTTTAATGGCTTCAATTCCTTTGATGATATTTTCCAGAGGAGACGTAATCAATGATGGCAGGGAATAGGCCGTACCTAAGGCACTACACGAGTTGTCAATATCTCTGACAGATGCTACTTCCGGATTTTTAGTGAAGTGTAAATGGCTTCCTCCATTAATATGTATGTCCGTAAAACCTGAAGAAATACTATGGACCGAAATTATGCCATCGGTTTTGTTGCCTGGATTGATGCCGGTTATCCTCCCGTTTTTTATTTGGATCAGTTGATTGTAAAGAACGGAGGATCCTGTATATACCGTCGAAGCAAAAATTATATGGTCCATTTATAAAACTAAATTTATCGTGTTCAAAAGTACAATGTAGCTTAAACAAGCGCTTTTATTTTGTATAATATGCATGGCATTTTGTATAATAGAAATGTTCTGACTAATTTAAATCATTATTTTAGTTTAAAGATTGCCGGGTGTCGTTAAGACTAATTAGCATTTAATAATTGTATTGTTAATCTATTCATTATTGTAATCATCGTGAAAGAGACATTAAGAAATTACTTAAATACAAATATTGCTTTAGCAGGGAAGGAGATTGATGAAATAGTGGATTTGTTTTATATAAAGTCTGTTAGTTCTCATACAGTACTCCTGTCGGAAGGGGAGATCAGTACTGAACTCTTCTTTGTAAATAAGGGATGCTTAAGAACCTATTATGTGAATAAATATGGAAGAGAGATGACCCGTTATATAGGATTTGAAAATTCAATGGTTACTTCGATATCCAGTTTTATTTCCCAGCGGCCCTCTTTGGAATTTGTGGAAGCAGTTGAGGATACAGAATTATTGGCAATTGGTTATTCTGATTTTTACCAGGTGCTTAAAACGGTTCCGGCCTGGAAAAGATTTTATCTGCGCCTTTTGGAGTATATGTATGTTTATCAGGACAAAAGAATAGAATACCTGAAAACACTTTCAGAAAAAGAGCGTTATGAGAAATTGCTTACCGAACATCCTTTATATGCCCATCGGCTTTCCGACAAGATCCTGGCTTCCTATTTAGATGTCCGGGAAGAAATTTTGAGCGGTTTTAAAGTAAGCTGATGTTTTATAAAAATAAAGAATAAACTAAAATTGGTATTAAAACTTAAAGAGCTTGTTGTGTTTCATCTAAATGAAACACAACAAGCTCTTTTTGAGTCTAAGTATTGAAAAGTTTTTTATTTGGCCTTAATCCACGTTGCAATATCATTTATCAATACTGGAGATACGTTCGCCGGGGTATCGTATTGTTTTGCTGTACCCTTTTCTTGTTGGGAACTCAGAAGATGGTTCAGGTCCGGGTACAACTTGAGCATTACATTTTTTCTTTTGCCAAGTGCGTTGTTCCAGATGTTGTAGTTTTCTGCTGATACCTGGAAATCATAGGCTCCTTGTGCTATAAAAATTCTTTGTGCTACCATTTTTTTTGCGGTTTCAACCTGATTGTAAGAATTCAGGTCCACCCAGTAAGATGCAGGAAGCCCCAGGATAACCGAGTCTGCTTTTATCGTTCCTAATTTAAATATCTTAGCCTTACTGACCTCCATTATTGCAGTGTCTAACTGTTTTTTCATGGCCAGCGTGGTGTCTTTGGAAGCTTCCACAATATATTTATTCTGTTCAATGATCAGATCAGGTAATTTAACTGCTGGTGCAGCCAGTAACAGAATACCTTTCAGATCGGGCGCCAATGTTGCAATTCTTGGAGCAAGCATACCGCCCAGACTATGACCTAAAACATAAATTTGCTTTTTGTCTGCTGTCGGAATGGTCTTTGCCAAAGCAACTGCAGCGAGCGCGTCATCTAAAACTTCTTCTTTAACTGTAAAAGATTTACCAAATTCTGCCTGGTACAACATGGTTCTTTTAACATAACGAATGGACGCAATACCTTTTGCGGCAAGACCGGCAGCGATGTCTTTTAAAGGTTTGTTTGGACCAATAGTTTCATCCATATCACTTGGCCCTGAACCATGAACCAGGACTACAATCGGGAAGTTATTTCCTTTTTTTGGGCTGGTCAATATGCCAACCAGACTATGACCTGGTGTTTTAATGTATATTTCTTTCTCTTTATATAAAGAAGTATCGGCATAGGCCGGCTTGATATAGGATACCGCAGTTGATTTTGGTTTCAAAAATAGGCCAACTATTTTTTCGGCTTTATTGTATCCCAAAATGAAATCCTGATCGGCCTTACTGAATTTACCTTCCAGTGTTACCACGTAAAACTCCCCCTCGGTTTTAGTGCTTAACATATCCAGAGATTTAATTGTACCTAGGTTTTCTGCTAATTTGGTCCATAATTTAACCAGATCATCCTGGGAAACTTTTGATTGAAACGAAGGATCCAGATAAGCATAAGCTTCAGTAAATTTTTGGTCTTCCATTAATTTGAAGAAATCCTGTGAGCGGCCTATAAGTCCTAAAATATTTTGAGAAAATGCAGTTGTAGTGATGAGAAGTGCACAAACTAGGAAAAGTATTTTTTTCATTTAGTTTTTAAAAATTTAAGTTGTTGGTTCTGTACCAAAGATAATATTATTTGTTTTAAGGCTGACTAATGAATTAGTTAATATTCGTTAAATTATAGAAGGTTATTCAAAACTAATTTTGCTTCAAGTCGGACAAGCCCCCATTCCTGAATAACACTTATAAGCGGCAGAAGAGTTTTTCCATCCTTATGGTCTACTTTGGGAGAAATTTTGGCAAAAACAATGTGTTCTAAGATCTTATCTTCTTCCAGTTCTCTTAACTGATTGATCAGTATTTGCCTGCTGATAAAAGGATGGCCTTTGCAGCGTGCTAAGACGATTATAGTCCTGATTGATCCCAAGCAGGACCAGAGGAGACAGATCGTAAGCTGATCTGCCAGAATAGGGGAGGTTCAATTGATGATCTGGAAATGGTAGAAGGCGCAGGCACGATGCTTGATGAAGGGAGCGACAATTACTCATTGAAGAATTGCGGCCGAGCAAATCGGATATGGGACTTACAAGGAAATTTCAGCGGGGTGCAAAGTTGCTGGATATTCAGGTACTCGATCACTTGATCGTAAGCAAAAATGCTTTTTATAGTTTTGATGATGAAGGATTGATTTAAAGTTCTGATCTTTGAATAACCAATAGATTTTACAAACTTGCACGCTAAATAAAACAAATAATAACGGACATTGAAAAACAAAAAAGCATCCAATTTTCATTGAAAGCTTTTTAAGTTATCCTGGAAGGGGATTCAAGCCGCTCACCTGCGGTTTATTTTATCTGGAAATATTTATTGCTTTTTTCCTATAATAAATAACTGTCTTCCAAGCATCATTTTGTTGATATTGTATCCTATTACTGCAAATACATCACTAAAACCGGCGTCTCTTAATTCATCCAAAAAATCCCATCCAAAATGCTGAAAACACAATATTCCTTCTGCCTCTTTTAGTGGATCCCCATGATATTCAGGCTTCATTAGATGAACAATTTCACCCTTATCTGATAATTTTGCGCGAATTATATTTTGTTGGCTATTTGTTGCAAATGGTGCACTTAATAGTACCGCTCCTCCATGTTTGGTTACTCTAAATAATTCTGCTAAAGCTAGCTTATAATTTGGGATATGTTCCAGATCTTCAAAAGTAAGTGACAGATCAAAATGATTATCCGGATAACTTAATTGCGTTAAGTCTTGAAAATAAATACTCTCAGAATTAAACCAACTGCTTGTAATATTGTAGTTATTTAATTCAGATAAACGTTTATGAAACGTAGTCTGATGTTCTGAAAGATAGACATTCTTTGATTTACTAAAATAAGTATTAATTACTTCAAGGCAGAATCTCATTCTAGAAGATAAATGGCTGTTAAGATCAATACATGACTCCCTAAAGTTGATTCCACTATTAGACCGATGAAGTTGATATTTATTCCCATTAATCTGGACATACTTGGACTTTACATTTTTCAATATGGCATCTTCAAAATTTTTCAAAAAATCATAATGTGAATTATACTTTGAAAAAGCATCCATAGATCTTATTTCAGCGGTAAATTCATTTAAGATATTTGGAGGACACAAATAGCTGATGTCTTTTTTTAAAATGTCAATTTTTAGTGCTTTGAATTTTTTCTTTGCATTTTTTTTAATCCGATCAAGAGGGGTATCTTGTTTTAATATTTTCATAAATTTTTAAATTTTAAATAAAAAGAGCTTATAAGCTGAATGTACTATAATATTACTACAAGTACAATTGTCAACTGGCTAAAGACTAGTGCCTCCTAAATTTTTTCTTTATTATTTTAAGAAGAACAAAAAAATGAGATCACTATCTAAAGCTGTGGAGCACCTGTTAAAAATATAGGTTTGTATTTTTGGATCATTTCCAATCTCCTTTGTTAAAAGCACAAAGCCTTTTAAAAAAAATTGTCCCATTTGAGCTAAAAGTAGGTCAAATATTTAAGGCGTATGATTTGCTATATGTAAAAGGGAACTATATGTTCTTGGGGGCGAGAAGTGTTAACGGAAGAGGTTTTGATTGTGAAGAGAACAGGCCAGCAAATCTTCAGAGACCTTTAATAGGAATTTTGTAATTTCATTTATAAAAATGAGCAGCAGTCCAATAAAGAAAAAGGATCGCTTTTGATGAGCAATCCTTAATCAAATGTGGCTTTAGCCATTTTTTGTACCCTGGAAGGGATTCGAACCCCTGACCCACGGTTTAGAAAACCGTTGCTCTATCCAACTGAGCTACCAAGGCATTTCCTTCTTGGAGCGCCAAAGATAGGAGATATGCCTTAAAACCGCAAATCTATTTTGTGATTTGTCTATAAGGAATTGATACTAAGGCGAAAATTCTACATTAAACTTTTTTCCAGGGTTGGCTGCTGTGTAGGAGAGGATGAGGTTAAGGATATAATCATTTGAAGGAAGCGGAGATAGCGTAGATTTCAGCAACGCGGCATTATTTACATCCGTATAGGCAGAAATATAACCCATGCCATAAAATTGTCCTTTTTCTACCCAAAGGCAGCTTTGTTCATCTTCGGTTCTGCCCTGGTCAATGACAGCAAAAGTCGGAAGCATATCTTCCAGTTGCCGGATGGCATATTTAACCCTTACATTATAGGCTGCGGCCGATTCTTTACCAATGCAGGCACCACTACATTTTCCTTCCTCATGGCCCGTACAGGCAAGCCTGTTTTTTTGTATAAAACATAATCTTTCACATAAAAAATGCTCCTTTATAAGCATTCTGAGCAGGCTATGTCCTTCTGAAAGACTATTGAAATTGTACAGGGAAGGGCCTTGTTTTTTAAATTTGTCCACGCCAAGTCTTATATAGCCTCTTTGGTCTGTATAAGAAAAAAGGGAATATTTTTGTTCAAAACGCTTCATAGCCCTGTTGTTTTCAGGCCATAATCTTTTTATTTCAGTGGCTTCCAATATAAAAGCCATCAACTCGGTCCCACAAATTTCAAAATCTATGTCATAGATATTTTTTAGAAATTCCTGGCGTTGTTTTCCAGAGTTGTTTCCGGTAAAATGTGAGCAGACCCGTTTTTTTAGATTTTTAGCTTTACCTATATACAGGACCTTGCCTTTTTGATCCTTAAAATAATAAACACCAGGATTTTCTGGCAGACGCTCTATTGCAGATCCGGATAAATTTGGGGGAATAGCTTGTTCTTTTGAAGCTTTGTTCAGGGATTGGGAGATGTAACCTTGTTGATCGGCCCTGAGCAGCAAGCCCAGCAGTACAGCAGTTGCCGCTGCATCGCCACCCGCGCGGTGGCGGTTATTGAGCTCGATGTTTAAAGATAAACACAACTTTCCAAGACTGTAGGACGGGAAACCGGGAAATATTTTGCGGCTTAAACGAACCGTACATAGTTTTTTACACTGAAGTTTATAACCCGATTCCTCCAGCTGGTGTCTGATAAAGGAAAAATCGAAATTCACATTATGGGCAACAAAAACCTTATCATGTAACAATTCGTAGATTTTACCTGCGAGCGATTCGAATTTTGGAGCTGTTGAAACCAGGTCATTGCTGATCCCGGTTAAAGCTTCTATGTATGGGGGGATCGCATGATCGGGCCGGACAAGACTTTCAAAACTTTCAATGATCCTATTGCCATCATGGATTTGTATGGAAATTTCAGTTATCCCGTTTTGAGATGCATAACCTCCGGTCGTTTCTATATCTACAACAGCAAATAGCATGAATAAAAAGGATTAAATTCTGTGTAAATATACTAATTTTTTTAGTATATTATTTATGCTTTCATTACCGTCTCTATTTTTATAGGATTTGTTAAAATTTTGTGTATTGGACATTTATCAGCAATCTGTAAAAGGCGCTGACGTTCTTCCTGGCTGAGTGATCCTGTAAATTCAATTTGTCTGCTTATCGTGGTGCTTTTATCAATCTGATCCTCACTACAAATTGCAAGTTCAATTTTTATGGCTTCAAGCGAATACTGTTTTCGGTCGGCATACATTCGAATAGTGATGGCTGTACAGCTGCCCAGACTAGCCAGCAAAAGCGCAGCAGGAGGCATTCCTTCATCTGTCCCACCCAGGTCTGCAGGTTCATCAGCATAGATCAGATGGCCTCCCGAAAAAACTTTTGTTTTATAATGTGATTTGTCCAGTTCTGTTACCGCGGTAATTTGTTTCTCTCTCATAATGGAATTTAATTGTTTAAATTTACGATTAATCAGGAGCAATGGAACAAATAGAAATTAATGAGCGTTTAAAATTTTTTCAAAACTTTATTGACCAGGAGGTTATAAATTCGCCTTCCCATTACATGAACTGGTTGAGACCTGTTGTTGTTTTTGCCAAAGCAGGGTCGCTCAGGTGCCGCTATACCGTCAGAAAGGAAATGACCAATCCCTATGGGATTTTACATGGAGGGGTAACAGCAGGTATTATTGATGATCTTATTGGGGCTACGGTTTACACTTTGGGCTTAGCCAATGCTTACACTACAGTTAATAATGCGATCGATTATTTTGCTCCTGCCAAACAGGGTGATGTGATTGAAGCGGAAAGCACTATTGTGAAAAAGGGAAGGGCCATCATTAATCTTCAGTGTGAAATATTCCTGCCTTCCAAAAACAGATTAATTGCCAGAGGATATTCTAATATGCTTAATGTAGGTTAATCAATACCTGTTTTTGTGCTTAACAATAACTTGTTGCTGGCTTAAGATTGACTAAACAATTTAATCCAAGATTTGTTATACAGTTAAACAGCCAGATATAAGATGTTAAGCAATTATTTGAACTTCGATTTTAATGTTCAGGGCAAACCTGTCAAAGGTTTTTGTATGAGAATTCATGATGATTTTCATGAAACCTATGCTGTGATTGTAGAGGGCTATCATTCTTTTTGTGTATGGCTGGACTCCAGTGCTACCTGGAGGTCATCAAAGTACACCAATGTCGAACCAGGTGTACTGGAACGGATTATCGGACACCTGACCATCAGCAAAGAAGAAACAAATCCGGCTTTCTGAATCTGGAAAACTTATCCAAAAAACAGGTAACACAGGGATATGGCCGTAATAATTCCCACAAGATCTGCGAGTAGCATAGCACCTACTGCGTAACGTGTGTTTTTTACATTGACTGCACCAAAATAAACCGCAATTACATAAAAAGTAGTGTCTGAGGATCCTTGCAGGATGCTGGACAATCTTCCTGCAAAAGAATCTGCCCCATGGGTAGTCATGGTATCGACCATCATTCCCCTTGCACCGCCACCGCTTAGTGGTTTAATCAGCGCAGTTGGAATACCATCTATAAAACGGGAATCGGCACCTATAATGGTACATAAGTGTTTAAGACCATTAATGATCATGTCAAATGTACCGCTGGTTCTCAGCAGGCTAATGGCAATGAGCATGCCTACAAGATAGGGGATAATCCTGATGGCTGTTTCAAAGCCCCCTTTTGCACCTTCTACAAAGGCCTCAAAAATGTTAATATTTTTATACAAGCCCCCTAAAATGATCAAAAAGAAAATCAACAACAGTATTCCATTGCTGAGTATTCCTGAAAAAGACTGAAGGGCAGCCGTATTCAGGGTAGTAAGATACAGAACCATGAGGCCTATAATGGCCGATATGCCCAATACCCAGCCCAGAATAACGGGTTGAAAGATATTGATCTTTTGTTTAAAGGACACGATGAGCATGGCAGCTATGGTTGCAACAAAAGTGGCAATCATACAGGGAACAAAAATATCTGTTGGGTTTGCTGAATTTAGCGAAGCCCTGATGGCTATAATACTAACCGGTATAAGGGTCAGACCAGAGGCATGCAGGCAAAGGAACATGATCTGGGCATTTGAGGCGGTATTTTTGTCGGGATTTAACTCCTGAAGGCTTTCCATTGCTTTAAGGCCAAAAGGGGTTGCAGCATTGTCCAGTCCCAGTAAGTTAGCCGAAAAATTCATTACCATATGCCCGGTAGCAGGATGGCCTTTAGGTACCTCAGGAAAAAGTTTTGCAAAAAAAGGCCCAACAATTCTGGATAATAAACGAATGCCACCAGCTTTTTCTGCAATGCTCATAAAGCCCATAAACAAAGCCATGATTCCTATGAGTTTCAAACATATATTAACGGCGGTCCAGCAGGTTTCAATGACCCCATCCACTTTTAAAGGATTGCCCGGATCGCCAGCTTTTCCTATGATCATCCAGTTGAAAATTTCTGATTGACCCAGAAAGAAACATTTTATACTTGCGACTACAATAGCGACCAGGATAAAGGCTGACCAGATTCTGCTTAATGCCATGCGTTTGGTTTAGTTTAAGGGGCTAAATTTATAGTTTTGATTGTAAAATTCCCTTTCGGAAAGATAAAATTATTTTTTCTCCTTTTTTCAGGTCAAAATTTGCTTTTTCATAAAGTTCAATAGTCCCTTCCAGGGTATAGCCGGGATCTTCATAAGTCTGATAAGCACCCCATCCTGATAGGTCACCCAAATCCTGGACACAATAGTATTTTAAGGTAGAACAGCCGTCCTTTTCAGGTGTTTCTTCATAATTGATTCCAATACTGAGCAGAAGTTGATCAACAACAATATTTCTGATCAGCAGGTGAAAAATTTCTTTATTGTTTTTCGGAATACAGCTATAGCCCTGCAAGCCCTGAGCTGTATAGCTTTTTGTTTGGATAGAATGCAGGCCAGAAAGTATAGACAGAAAAAAGTATTTTCTGAGTAATTGTTTTTCCGGATCATCTCTAAGCCCACCCGCTTCAATTAAAATTGTTGATGTTCCTGCCTGCTGAAAATTATCACCAAAAGCCCGGGCCTCGTATTCATCGTCAAAAAGACCAATTTGGCCGGGAAGATATGGAGTAAGGGTTTTAAATATATCTGCGATCACCAGCATTGCTTTTTCACGGGTTTTATTTATACCTAGAGATTCATCAAAAGCAGGTGCAAGATAGGATAAGGAAGCTGGGTTGCCGGTTTTTTTTACACTCCATAAGCTGGACTGATCGTGAAGATTAAACCCAAATTCAGGTGTTAGCCGGGAACGGAGTTGTTTGAGTAGGAGCGCTTCAGGGCAAAGTGTTTGTTTGAAATCCCTGTTGAGGTCAATTTTTTGTGCATTTCTTCTGTTAAACCTTTCGGCTCCATCCGGATTAACCATAGGAAGTACATACAAAGTGCAGTCCGCAGCTAATTTTTGTGTGAATTCGTTAAACAGATCATTTTGTAAAAAGCGAAACAAATCAAACAAGGCCATAGTACCAGTGGCTTCATCACCATGCATCTGGCTCCATAAAAATACTTTTACAGGACCATAGCCCCATTTTATCAGTTTAATCGTACGGTGTTCAAAGGAATTGCCGGCAATTGTACATTCAAATTCAGAAGGAAGTTCGTCCAGGATGGGTTGCAAATGATGGTGTTTAAAGAAACGGTTATGCAGCCTTGTTTCGATAAATTTTGGATAAGCTTCAAGAATGGCAGGGATATGCATGGAAAATTGCTTTAAAATAAAAAATCGTCATTTCAAACCTATAATTTTTGTTTGAAATGACGATGATCTAATGAGTTTTATTTAATCAGGGCTTCTCGTCGGTGAGCTCAAAACCCCATGTTTTTCCTTTTTCTGTTGCAGGTATACCTCCAACCATCCAGACAGGAGCTTTAGCACCTTTCAGGTAATAATCAAAAAACTGCTGTTCTCTGATCTGAATGTCTTTTCTGTTTTGGCGGAGTACCAGGTTGTGTGCTTCGTTGTTGTAGTTCAGCATCCATACGGGTTTTCCAAGACGTCTTAAACCAGTAAACATTTCAATACCCTGATACCATGGCACTGCACCGTCAGCATCATTTGCCATAATCACCAGTGGAGTGTTTACTTTTGGCAATGCAAATAAAGGTGAGTTTTCAATATACAAGTCGGGTTTTTCCCATAAAGTTGCACCAATTCTGCTTTGTGTTTTTTCGTATTGGAACTGACGGTTCATACCACTTTCCCATCTGATGCCACCGTAGGCGGATGTCATATTGGCTACAGGAGCACCGGCCCAGGCTGCGGCATACATATTGGTTTGCGTAATCAGGTAAGCAACCTGATAACCGCCCCAGCTTTGACCTTGAATACCGATCTTGTTTCCATCTACCCAGGCGTTCTTTTTAAGGGATTCCACTCCGGAATTGATGTATTCTATCGCAGATTTTCCCGGATGACCTGTTTCGTAGCTGATGTCAGGTGCAAAAACAAGATATCCATTACTTACGAAAAACGGAATATTTAATCTTGAAGGTGTAGGAGCAGGGGCGTTATAACTGTACAGACCATCCGATAGTTTTTCATAGAAATAGACGATCATCGGATACTTTTTATTTGGATCAAAGTTTTCCGGTTTATACAATATACCTTCAGACTTAAAGCCTTTTGGTGTAGTCCATTTAACCAATTCAGCTGTACCCCAGTTGTAGTTTTGCTGTTGAGGATTGGTGTTGCTCAGTTTGGTTTCTGTTTTCAAATCTGTTGATACGAATACATTCGGAGATGCCGTATAACTTCCTTTGTCGTAAATATAACGTTCAGCATCTTTTGCTTTAACCAATGCGGAATATTTAAAAGGCGCCATAACCACCAGCTGAGGGTTTTTATTGTCGCTGATATTGGCGCGGTAAAACCCATTTTCTTTGGTGTTGTTATTAAAAGAAGCCAACCATACTTCTCCTTTTTTACTAATAAAGCGTGCTTCTGGATCTGTACTTTGGTAACGGAAAGTAATTCCGCTTTGTCTTCCCGACCCATTGGTTATGTTTTTGGCAGCAGATTTTCCGTCCGGCGAAAAGGACCAGATGTCATAACGGTCATAGATCAACACATTTTTGTCTTCTTCGGTCCATCCAGCCACACCATAAGCTGCAGGATCATCCGGAACATCATTGTCTTCTTCAGCGAATTTGATATTCAGGCCATTGTTCAGGTGGGTTACTTTAGTGGTCAATACATTATAGGTGTACCAATTGGAAGTTTTTTTGTCAAAATAAAGGATATAATTTCCACCCGGTGAAGCCATCGCATAACCACTTAGTCCTTCAATAACTTTTTTTCTGGCTCCGGTTTTAACATCTACCAGGTAATAATCCCGGATCGTAGAACCTGTCCATTGTGAGGCGATCCTGTTTCCAAAATCAGTAGAAGCCAGTACAAATTTAGAATTGCCTTCATTCACAATGCTTGCATCCGGTAATTTCAGATCTGTAAGCGGAACAATTTTTGGATCACTGTTAAAAATGTCAATAAAGGTCAGGTAACTTCTTTTGGCTTCTCTTTCTGCATTTTTTAATTGCAAGGGCTGAAGATAATCATCTTTGTAACCCCAAACGTCCAGTTTAGCATGTTCAAATTCTACGAGTGTAGTATCTTTAGCTTTTTTAACAGGTGCAATACCAAAAAATAATTTATCACCGTCTTTACTGAAGGTCAGTTTTCCATCGCCACTAACCGCCCATTTGGAAGGCATGCCTGGAAAATCTTTTTCAACCAGTACCTGGGCCGTATCCAGCGTCAGGGAGTTGTAATAAATGCTAAAATCTTTAATCTCTGCTTTTTCAGGACTGCTTTCACCCAAGAAAACCAGGTGTTCACCGTCTTCGTCGAATACAAGGTTTTTGTAATTGCCTTTCTTAGAAACGAGATTTTTTAAACTTCCTTTTTCTGTATTCAAAAGAAATACGCCAGTAGGGGCAGATTTGTCTTTTTTAGAACCTGAACAGACAATAGCAAGCTGTTTTCCATTTTTGCTAAAGGCATATTCTGTTACAAATTTAAAACTCCTTTCGGTACCTGTAACCAGGTTTTTAAAAATAAGATCGGTACCTTCTTTTGCTTTGCTATCTTCTTTATCGTCTTCTGCTGCAAAATCAGCTGCATCTTTTTTACTTCCTTCAGCGGCTTTCACTTTTTTTGAAGTATCCTGAGGTTTTTCAAGTAGATAAGCAAGAAAGGCGTTCCCATTTTCAGGGAGTTTAAAGGATTTTACCCTGGCCACCTTTGTAAGGGCCATGTTGCTCAGGTTTAAAATACCAAGACTGTCTTTAGGCATTTCATCTGCCTTTTTTTTCTTGATTTTTGCAGCCCTGGTTTCCTTAAATAAAGGTTTAATTAAAAAAGCTGCATACTTGGAGTCTGTACTGAATCTAGACAGTTCTGCTCTAGGAACTACTTTTTTTGTATTGTTGATCAGGTTGTTAAAATAAAAATTTGCATCTCCTTCTTGCTGAAGGACACCAAAAGCTGCCCATTGCCCGTTGTTGGAGAGTTGTTTGGAACCAATACTTTCCCATGTATCATAGACACTGTGGTCCAAAGGCCTTTTCTGCGCATAGGCCATGCTGACAAACAGGAGTAGAAAAAAGGTAAGGTTTCTTTGCATAGTTGATTTTTAAATTTAATGTTGGAAACGTAAATGTTAAAATTGTAAATATTTTACCGAACAGAGGAAAATGTATGGCAAATATTACAATGGTTTTTAGAAACTGACACCAACGTGAAAGGTAATGCCATGCGGGTTCACATCAAGGTCGTTAAAGGAATTCTGAAAGCCTTTCAATCCGACACCTACAAAAGGTTTAACGCGGTTCGTAACAGCATATTTTAGCCCAAAACCACCGTAAGCATAAAATCCCTGTTCAGTAATCCTGGTTTTGGCAGTAGGGTTGGCATCAGGGGCTTCATCGTATTTGGCAAAAGTCAAACCAAGGGAAGCTTCTGCATAGGGGGTGAATTTACTTTTTTGAGAAAATTCATATTTGAGGTTTGCGTAAACCGGAATAAAACGGACATCGTATAAAACAAAACCATTATCATGGTGTACCGCTGAGCTGGAATATTCTATCCCCATACCAAGTTTAAACTTCGAGGAAGAATTGTAATTCACTTTCAGTGAAGGGCCATTGAAAAAGTTTCCGTGAGTTGACCTTAGAAATTCAAAAGAAGGTGAAAAAATAAAACGCGGAGGTTTTTCCTGTCCTTTATCCTGGGCCATGGCACTCAGGCTAATCATGCTGCTTAGAAGCAGTCCGGTACTTAATAGTCTGAAAAATTTCATTGAATGTGTTTTTTTTCAAAAATAATATTATAATTCGTAGAGCAGTGCTTAAAAAGAAAAAGATGCCCTTTTGGGGCATCTTTTTACAGTCATTTTTTAGCTTAAAATTATTTCTTTTTGTCCTGAGCTTTGATTTGTTGCTGCTGACGCATGTAATCATCTAAACGGGACTGGAACTTAGATTTTTTCTTAGGCTCCTGTGGTTTGCTTTTGTTTTCCTTTAAAATGGCATGAATTTTTTCATCGTTAACCATTTTCTTGATCAGGAACTGCTGACCAAAAGTAAGCATGTTAGCCAGGAAGTAATAGTAATTCAAACCGGCAGGATAGTCATTCAACACACCAAGGAAAATAATTGGCATAATGTAACCAATGTATTTCATTTGTCCTGTTGCTCCTGAAATCTGATTGTTGAAATAGGTATAAATCAATGTGGATACAGTCATCAGGATACACATTAAGCTCAGGTGGTCGCCTATAAATGGCAGGTGAAAACCAAACTTAATAAAGTCATCGTAAGTAGAAAGGTCATGCATCCAAAGGAAACTTTGCCCTCTGAGTTCGAACAAGTTAGGGAAAAAGAAGAAGAAGGCCATTACAATAGGCAATTGTAAAAGCATAGGCAAACAACCGCCCAGTGGGTTAACGCCAACCTGCTTATACAATTTCAGGTATTCCTGTTGAAGCAGGGTAGGGTTATCTTCTCCAACTTTTGCCTTAATTTCATCCATTTCAGGCTTTAAGATTCTCATCTTGGCCATGGATACGTAAGATTTATAGGTCAATGGCGATAATACGAGCTTTAACAATATAGTTAACACCAAAATGATCAATCCATAGTTCCAGCCAAAACCTTCCAGGAAGTTGAAAACCGGTAACACCACAAATCTGTTGATGTACTTTAATGGCCAGTAACCCATTTCAACCAGTTTTTCTATTTCATGTCCTTGTTTTTTCAGTTCAGAGAATTTGTTGTTGCCAAAATAGAACTCCATGGCATAATTCTGAGAAGCCAGCTGGTTAAATTGCATCTGCATATTTGCAGCATACCATTTTACCTGACCTGGTTCGGTACTTACTTTCACTTCCAGGTTTCCTTTTTCAAAACCATCTTTAGGAAGCAAAACACCCGAAAAGAAATGTTGTTTAAAGGCAATCCATTCCACTTTTCCTTTGGTCAGATCTTCTTTAACATCTTTTGCGATATTTAAATGATCAGGCGTTTGATCTACATATTTGTAATATGGTGCAGAATAACGTTGTTCATTTTTCAGTGATTTTTCCTGTTCCAGAAGGACAGTCTCCCAATTCAAAGTAACGTTATTACTTTGGATCACCTGGTTTAATCCGTTCAGGTTAATGTTAAAAGCTACATTGTTACTGTTCGGTTTCAGGTCGTAAAGATATTCAATGTATTTGCCTTCTCCATAGGTCGCACGCATGCTTAGAGATGTTCCTGAAATTTTTGAAGGGCTGAAGTACAGGTCATTGGTACTGATCAGTTTGCCGCCAATATTCAGGTTAAGACCAAATTTATTTGCATTTCCATCAAATAAAATAACGGGCTGGCCCCTGTAGGTTTTTTCACCTTTAATTTCTACAGATAATATTTTACCACCTTTATTGGTAAAGGTTAATTTTAATTTCTCATTTTCTAAAACACTTTTGGTTTCAGTACCACTGATGTTTGCACCAAAAGGTCCTTTTAAAGCTGCAGAGTCCAGCGTTGGGGCAGCTGCGGCCTGAGCAGCCGCAGGTGTAGTTTTAACCCCTGCCTTTTTTATTGAATCGGCAGTGACCCTGGCCTGTTCTTTTTTTAATTCAGCCTCACTTGGCTTGAAAAAGTAAAAGGAACCTGCCAGAACGATCATAATCAGGAACAACCCTGTAAATGTATTTCTATCCATTATTGTTATTTAAACGCTTATTTGTTTGTTTTCTTCTTTGCATGCTCCATTGCAGCGGCGACAAATTTAACAAAAAGTGGGTGAGGATTAGCAACTGTTGATTTTAATTCCGGATGAAATTGTCCACCTACAAAAAATGGATGGTTTTTTAACTCGATAATTTCTACCAGATTGCTGTCTGGATTGTGTCCAGAAGCGATCATACCGGCATCTTCATATTGCTTTAAATAAGCATTATTGAATTCGTAGCGGTGTCTGTGACGTTCGGCAATATGCGTCTTCCCATAAGCTGCATAAGCCTTAGTCCCTTTTTTAACATCACAAGGATAAGAACCCAGCCGCATGGTGCCGCCTTTATTGGTTACTTTCTTTTGTTCTTCCATCATGTTAATGACAGGGTGTTTGGTGTCCTCATCAATTTCAGTGGTATTCGCACCGGCAAGCCCCAATACATTGCGGCCATATTCAATTACTGCACACTGCATACCCAGACAAATCCCGAAGAACGGGGTTTCACTTTCCCGGACGTATTTAATGGTATCGATTTTTCCTTCAATGCCCCGGCTTCCAAAGCCAGGAGCAACCAATACGCCATCTAAATGACCTAGTTTCTCTTTAGCGTTATCGGGATAAATGCCTTCAGAATGGATGAATTCTACCCTTACTTTACATTCATTTTTAGCTCCTGCATGAATAAAGGCTTCTATAATAGATTTATATGCATCCGGTAATTCCACATACTTTCCAACCAGACCAATCCTGACTTCAGAAGTCGGGTTTTTAAGACGCCCCAGAAAATCTTTCCAACTTTCCATATCAGGCTCGTTTTTCTGGGCAAGTTTTAATTTGCTCAATACTGTTTTGTCCAGTTGCTCCTTCATCATCAGCAATGGAACAGAGTAAATCGAGGAAGCATCAATGGATTCAATAACCGCATTAATATTCACATTACAGAACAAAGCGATTTTTTTACGGATATCCATTGTAATGTGCTGCTCTGTGCGGCAAACCAGGATGTCCGGTTGTATACCGTATTCCAGTAACGCTTTAACAGAGTGTTGTGTCGGTTTGGTTTTCAGCTCGCCCGCCGCCGCAAGGAAAGGGATAAGGGTAAGGTGTATCACAATGGCGTTATTTGCACCTTCTTCCCATTTGAACTGACGCACGGCTTCAATGAAAGGTAAGGATTCAATATCACCGACTGTACCACCAAGTTCTGTGATGACAATATCGTACTGTCCGCTTTCACCCAGTATGCGCATATTTCTTTTAATCTCATCGGTGATGTGTGGAACAACCTGAACTGTTTTTCCCAGATATTCGCCCTGACGCTCTTTATTGATCACATTCTGATAAATACGTCCGGTTGTAATGTTATTCGCCTGAGAGGTTGGTACATTTAAAAAACGCTCATAGTGACCCAAGTCCAAATCCGTTTCCGCACCATCTTCAGTAACGTAGCATTCACCATGTTCGTAAGGATTTAGTGTTCCCGGATCGATATTGATATAGGGGTCAAATTTCTGGATGGTTACCCTGTAACCCCGTGCTTGTAAAAGTTTGGCCAAAGAGGCGGAGATGATGCCCTTTCCTAATGAGGAAGTAACACCGCCCGTAACAAAAATATACTTAGTCATGTTTGTGAATTTGTGAGACAAGAGGGCAATAATTTGCTCTACTTATCGCTTTTGTACGGGATACAAAGTTAGTAAATAAAAGCGAACTCAGACTTTTCTTTTTTGAAATATATCAATACGCCCAATAAAACAGGCATTTAAAAATAAAATAAAGAATTTATGTAAAATATGAGGGGAGGTCGGTTTTCTTAAAAAAAAGGCCTGGATGAATCCAGGCGCTCTTTTAATTTATATTTGGTTAGAATATGCGGTTTTGGTTGACTGTGATTTTGGTTCCTGTTTTTTTATTACACTAAGGTAAAACTAATATAATTTTAATAAGTTATTTTGACATTTTTATAACATAAGTCTTTATTTTATGTATCTGTCTGATTTATAGTTGTTTTAATTTTGTTTGTAACTTGAATTTTACGGCATGTTTGGAATATACGAATGAATTTTAAGCCAAAATAGGCATTTGATTGCCAAATTTAATTTGCCGGAACAAAGCTGGTCAGCTTACACTAAGTGTCAGCAGCATTTGTAATAAATTTTGACTTTATGCTCTTTGACCGACCAGGCAATATAAACTTTAGTTTCTTTGCTGATCCTGTATTTAAAGCCATTTAGTCTCGATTTCTGTAATTCTTCGTAGAACAATTTATCGGCGGTATACTGATCTGGTTTTTCTTCGGGGGTTACTGCAGGTTCCAGGAAATTTTCTTCGTCCAGAAATTCATTTAATTCTTCTGTCATAAAGTTTTTCTGGTCTTTTTCTTTACTTAGGTCCAGGGTTTCCTTATAATTATCCAATAGCTCTGTTGCTTTAAGGACTTTTTGATAAAGTTCTTTCCCATCCGAAGAAATGATGCGGAAAGTCAGCAGCATATCCTTAGGTTTATTTCCACTTAGACCCACTTTAAAGGTGTCAAGTTTACTTGAATCACTAAAGGATTTAAGCACGGTTTTTTCCTGAGAAGTATTTTCTGATGGCTGTTTGGTACCTGAAGAGGTACAGGCAAAAAAGAACAGTGATAATAGAAATAGAGAGAAGACCGGTTTCATCTGCTGATATTTATGGCTATGCCCTTAAGATACTAAATTAAATATTAAAAGATCTTTTTCAAATCTTCAGGACTGTCAATGGCAAGGGTCTCCAATGTAGTGATATTGGTTTTTATTTTATAGCCGTTCTCGATCCACCGGAGCTGTTCCAGATTTTCTGATAGTTCAAGGGAAGAGGGTTTTAATGTACTTATCTCTTTTAAAGTACTACTGGCATAGCCATATATTCCAATATGCTTGTAAAAATGATGGTGCTCCAGCCAGTCCTGTTGGGGATGGCTTCTTAGGTAAGGAATGGTTTGTCTGCTAAAATATATGGCCTCACCGGCAGCATTCAGAATTACCTTCGGGATATTGGGGTTGAACAATTCCTCGGTGGTTGTAATTTTTTTAATCAATGTGGCCAGAAGCACATTTGTATCCAGAAAACAAGCGGTTACAAGGTTAATTTGCTGAGGATCAATAAATGGTTCATCACCCTGAATATTGATCACTGTATCATAGCCCTCAAATTTAGCTATGACTTCCGCACAGCGATCGGTACCACTTTGATGGCTGCCGCTGGTGAAAATAAAGTCACCACCAAAATTTTTAACCTCCTGGGCAATGCGCTGATCGTCTGTAGCCACAACAACATGATCAAGAGAACTTGCTTTTAAGGCCTGTTCATAAACCCTTCGGATCATGGTCTTGCCTTTGATATCTACCAAAGGTTTGCCCGGAAATCGGGTAGAAGCATATCTTGACGGTATTATCCCTAGCGTTTTCATTTTAGAAAAGTCCGTGTATCTCGGCCTCTATTGCTTGGATCACTGTACCAAGATCTTCGGGATTATTGGTGAAATCTAATTTGTCCTTATCCAATACCAGTAGTTTACCCAACTGGTAATCTTTGATCCAGGCCTCATATTTTTCATTTAGTTTTGAAAGATAATCTATGCGTATGCTTGCCTCGTATTCTCTTCCCCTTCGCTGGATGTTATTGACCAGGGTAGGAACAGATGCCCTTAAATAGACCAATAAATCTGGTGGCTTAATAAAAGAAGTGATGTTGTCAAAAATAGACCTGTAGTTTTGGTGGTCCCGGGTGGTCATCAGGCCCATTTCATGAAGGTTTTCCGCAAAAATATGCGCATCCTCATAAATGGTCCTGTCCTGGATTACATTTCTCTTTAAGTGGTCAATTTCAACAATTTGCTGGAACCGGCTGTTGAGAAAATAAATCTGAAGGTTGAAACTCCAGCGTTTCATGTCACTGTAGAAGTCTTCCAGATAAGGATTATTCTCTACCGCTTCATATAAGGCTTCCCAACCATAATTTTTAGCCAGTAAGCCTGTTAACGTCGTTTTTCCTGCGCCAATATTTCCAACTATTGCTATGTGCATATTTTACTTTTTTGAAGAGTCTTAAGATAGTAAATTACCCGGTATTCTGTTTCTGATGTTTAAAATGGTTTAAAGCCAATCAGTTGTCTGACTTCTTTAATTGTCTTCTGGGCGCTTTCCCTTGCCTTTAAAGCACCATGTTTGGCAACCTGACGCAAATACAGTGTATCTTTGGAAAGTTCTTCAATGCGTTCCCGTATTGGTGCATTTGCTAGGATCATATCCTCTGCTAGTTGTTTTTTGAAATCGCCATAACGGATGGCCATTTTGTTGTAAAGTTCATCAAAATGAGCCAAAGTATCGGGGCTGGAAACTATTTTCATCAAATCAAACAGGTTCTGAATAGCTTCTGGTTTTTGCTGATGCTCTTGGGTCGGACCGCCATCAGTTACCGCTCTTGATAATTTTTTACGTATAATCTCAGGACTGTCTGATAAATAAATACAGCTTCCCTCACCATTAGATTTGCTCATTTTTCCTTTTCCATCCAGGCCCGGTACTTTCACCAGGTTTTCTGAATAATTGAAGGCATAAGCTTCTGGAAAATATTCTGCATTGTACAGCCTGTTGAATCTGTTGCCAAAGGTCCGTGTCATTTCAAGGTGTTGTTCCTGGTCTTTTCCTACCGGAACTTTTGTTGCTTTGTGAATCAGGATGTCTGCGGCCATTAAAGTCGGATAGGTCAAAAGGCCTGCATTTACATTGTCTGGCTGCGAACGGATTTTGTCTTTAAATGAGGTACTACGTTCCAGTTCACCCATATAAGCATTCATGTTCAAATACAGGTAGAGTTCTGCAACTTCCGGAACATCCGACTGTATATATATGGTGGTTTCTTCCGGATTAATTCCGCAGGCAAGATATTCTACTAAAACATGCCTTACATAACCGTGTAAGTCCTGTGGAGTAGGGTGTGTAGTCAAAGAATGAAGATCTGCAATAAAAAAATAGCAGTTGTAATCATACTGCATTTTTACAAAATTAGTTACTGCACCAAAATAATTCCCAAGGTGGAGTTTTCCTGTTGGACGAATACCACTAACAACCGTTTCTTTCATGAGGCCGAAATTAATAAAAAAAAGATTTGGATTGCAATTTTACCCTCATATCCCGTTTTTTACTATTTTTGAAATTGATGATTAAGGGCTTAAAAAAAATTCACCGGATTTATACTGTCTTTGTCATTGTCTTTTTCTTCCTGCTGTTGTATCCTTTCTATTACATTTTTTCGAGAAAGCCCGAAGGATATAAGACCCTGAACAAGCTGAGGAAGTTCAATAGCTTGCTTTGCAGTTTTTTTACAGGAATATTTTTCCGTTTAACTTATGAAGAAAAATTAAACAGCGAGCAAACTTATATTTACTGTGCCAATCACAGTTCCAATCTTGATATCATGATTTTTTGTGTGCTGGCCAGTGGAAAGTTTCATTTTATGGGAAAAGAGGAATTACTAAGTAATCCGATGTTTAGGGTCTTTTTCAGTACCATAGATATCCCGGTAAACAGGGAAAACAACAGATCTGCATTCAGGGCTTTTAAAAGGGCTGGTGAGGACCTGGAAAAAGGAATGAGTCTGGTTATTTTTCCTGAAGGGAAAATTGATGAGGAACATTATCCGCCAAAGCTTCTTCCTTTTAAAAATGGTCCCTTTCGTCTTGCAATAGAGAAAAAAACACCACTGGTTCCGGTAACCATGTGTAACGTATGGAAGAAAATGTGGGACGATGGTGCTAAATATGGAAGTAGTCCCGGGATTTGCGATATTTACATCCATAAAGCAATTCCTACCGAAAATTTTGGAGCAAAGGATACCGAACTGCTAAAAATGAAAGTTTTTGAAATGATAAACAGTAAAATGCATATATAAATGAATATTGATAGGAAAACCATATATAAAGTAGCCGATTTAGCAAGAATAGAGGTTAAGGAAGAAGAGATTGGGGGACTGGTGAACGAAATGAGTAAGATCCTTACCTTTATGGAGAAACTCAATGAACTGGATACCGATGAGGTAAAACCATTGGTTTATATGAATCCCGACCAGAATGTCTGGCGTGAAGATGTTGTTCAATCAGACCTTAATGTATCTGAAGGCCTAATGAATTCGGCAAAACATAATGAGTCGTTTTTCATGGTACCTAAGATCATAGAAAAATAAAAGGCCTGTAACATAAAGATACCGATGATTGTCTAACAAAGAAAAGCTATGGAAAAACCATTAATCCACATTAAAGATATAGGCCGTAAATACGTTATTGGAACAGAAGTTATCCATGCTTTAAAGTCAGTTTCGCTGGATATTCATAAAGGTGAATTTGTGGCGCTTATGGGACCTTCCGGGTCGGGAAAATCGACCTTAATGAATATTCTGGGGTGTTTGGATACCCCAAGTAAAGGGGATTATTTTTTGAATGGTACAAATGTCAGTCATATGACCGATAATGACCTGGCAGAAGTCCGGAACAAAGAGATTGGTTTCGTTTTTCAAACCTTTAACCTGCTTCCCAGATCGACTTCCCTGGATAATGTAGCTTTACCACTGATTTATGCCGGAGCAAGTAAAAGTGAAAGAGATAAACGGGCACAACAGGCTCTGGAAAACGTTGGCCTGGGAAATCGTGTAACGCATAAACCCAATGAACTTTCGGGGGGGCAGCGACAAAGAGTTGCGGTGGCCAGGGCATTGATTAACAATCCATCCATTATACTGGCAGATGAGCCAACAGGTAACCTGGATACAAAAACCTCTATAGAAATTATGGGGCTGCTGGAAGAAATCCATAGTAAAGGCAATACCATTATTCTGGTGACCCATGAAGAAGATATCGCACAGCACGCACACCGTATTGTGCGTATGCGTGACGGACTGATCGAAAATGACTACAAAAATACAGACATCAAAATGGTTTCTCCCAGACTCACTGTGCTGAATGAAAAAGGAGACGACTTTGAAACCATAGGTTAAACCAGCATGAAAATTTATACAAAAACAGGTGATAAAGGGCAAACTTCTCTTATTGGAGGTACCCGTGTACCAAAATACCATCTTCGTATTGAATGTTATGGTACAGTAGACGAGCTGAATTCCTATATCGGTTTAATCATGTGTCAATCTATTGAAACGCACCACCAGCAGGTATTGAAAGAGATACAAGACAGGCTGTTCACAGTAGGTGCATCATTGGCAGCTGATCCGGAAAAATCTAAAATGAAAATCCCTGATCTTCATGATGATGACATCGAGCTGCTGGAAAAGGAAATGGATCAGATGAATGAAATTCTGCCGGCCTTAAAACATTTTGTATTGCCCGGAGGGAACACGGTTGTTTCGTATTGCCATATTGCAAGATGTATTTGCCGTCGTGCAGAAAGGTTGACCGTTCATTTGGCTGCCGAAAGTTTTGTTGACGAAAAAATGACCATTT
Organism: Pedobacter nutrimenti; assembly: GCF_003208655.1. Classification (GTDB taxonomy): domain Bacteria; phylum Bacteroidota; class Bacteroidia; order Sphingobacteriales; family Sphingobacteriaceae; genus Pedobacter; species Pedobacter nutrimenti. The sequence continues at coordinate 291,836 of NZ_QKLU01000005.1, forward strand.
ATTTGAATAGATTAAGTGATTATTTATTTGTTTTGGCAAGAAAACTAAATCTGGATGCAAAAACAGAAGAAAACATCTGGATACCGCGCATGTAAAAAAGTGGAAAAAAAAGTTTGTTTTCATCAAGTTTTTTAATATACTTTTGCGGAAATAAAATAGAATAACTAATAGTATAAGATATGTATTGGACATTAGAACTCGCATCGCATTTGGAAGACGCTCCATGGCCTGCAACAAAAGACGAATTAATTGATTACGGTATAAGATCTGGTGCCCCTGTAGAGGTTATAGAAAATTTACAAGCATTGGAAGATGATGGTGAGCCTTATGAAACTATTGAAGAGATATGGCCTGATTATCCAACTAAGGATGACTTCTTCTTTAATGAAGATGAATATTAAGTAATCCCATTACAGGCTCCGCGAACCGGGGCCTTTTTTATTTTTGGAACGAAGATTGTTTAGCTAATACTGGCAATTGTTAAACATATGCCAGAATCTACTGAAATAAATACCAAAAATTAAAACTATGGGAAACTTACTTTATTTAGTTGCAGTTGTATTGGTCATCTTATGGGTGATCGGCTTTTTTTTCCACGGCTTTGGAGACGTGGGAGGTTTGATTCACATTTTATTGGTTATTGCGGTTATCGCAATTATCCTTAAGGTCATTAACCGGGCCGCTTAGCATAAAAAAAGCTCCTGAATTTCAGGAGCTTTTTTTATGCATTAATAAAGAGATAATTTCAAGGTCCAGAGGATAGGTTATCTTAATGTTTTCGCGTTCACCCTCAATGAGATGAATTGGATAACCAGCCCGCTCGACAACGGAGGCATCATCCGTATATTCATTCCGGTAAGGTAATTTATAGGCATTTTTCAATTGATCGGAATGAAAGGCCTGAGGAGTTTGTATCAGGAATACCTGGTCCCTGTTTAGGGCCTCATTATGAGTTCCTGTTGTCTGAATGCGTATGGAGTCTGTTGGATGGATGGCGGCTATGGCATTTCCATTTTCTTCCGCAGCATGGAAAGCAGCTTCAATTAAAGCCGGGGACACCATTGGTCTGACTGCATCGTGAACGGCAATTATGCCTTTACCCTTAATGTTCTTTAATCCATTTTTTACAGAGTGAAAGCGCTGTTCACCACCTTTAATAATTTGATGAGGAACGTCAAAATGATACTTTACACATAAATCTTCCCAATATTGATGCTGGTGTATATTTAATACCAGTAAAATTTCGGGCTGCAGGCTGCAATGATGAAAAGCACGCAGGGTATGCATTAATATGGGCAGGTCCTGCAGCAAAAGAAACTGTTTTGCAAGCGCTGCTTTCATTCTGTTTCCGGAGCCACCGGCTACAATTATTGCGTAGTATTTCATCCTTTGCCTTTTGTTCGTTTATGGAATAGCTTAAGCTGGTGCTTATACAAAAATAGGAGATTAAAGCCTGATGCCTGAATCTCCTATTTAATTAAAATTTACTAAATGCCAAATTAGATGATCAGCATCGCATCACCATAGCTGTAGAAACGATATTTCTCTTTTAAAGCGACTTCATAAGCATTTCTTACATAATCATAACCACCAAAAGCGCTTACCATCATCAGTAAAGTTGATTCCGGTGTATGGAAATTGGTAATCATGGAATTGGCAATACTAAAATCATAAGGAGGAAAGATAAACTTACTTGTCCAGTCATTGGCGGCCTTTAAGGTTCTGCCTGAAGAAACAGCCGATTCAATTGCACGCATAGAGGTGGTACCTACTGCACATATTTTTCTTTTTTCCTCCAATGCCTTATTGACAATGTCTGCATCCTTTTGCTCAATGATAAATTGCTCAGAATCCATTTTATGTTTGGTCAGATCCTCTACTTCAACAGATCTGAATGTACCTAAACCAACATGTAAAGTAACTTCAGCAAAATTAACACCTTTGAGTTCCAGTCTTTTCATCAGTTCCCTGCTGAAATGTAAACCTGCAGTAGGTGCAGCAACAGCGCCTTCATGTTTTGCGAAAATCGTTTGATAACGCTCTTTATCCTGGGCAGTCGCCTTACGTTTAATATATTTAGGCAGTGGGGTTTCGCCCAGAATTTCGATGTTTTTTCTAAATTCTTCATCGGTTCCGTCAAACAGGAAACGGATGGTACGACCCCTTGAAGTCGTATTGTCCACAACTTCTGCAACCAAAAGGTCGTCATCACCAAAGTATAATTTATTTCCAACACGGATTTTACGGGCCGGATCTACCAGTACATCCCATAAACGAAGTTCCTTGTTGAGTTCTCTTAATAAAAACACTTCGATAGTTGCACCGGTTTTTTCTTTATTTCCGTATAAACGCGCAGGAAAAACTTTTGTATTGTTCAGGATCATGACATCATGATCATCAAAATAATTTAAAACATCTTTAAATATTTTATGTTCAATTTTGCCACTATCCTTATGCAAAACCATTAAACGGGCTTCGTCCCTTTGTTCTGAAGGATTATTGGCAACTAATGATTCAGGTAAATTAAACTTAAATTGAGATAACTTCATATTTTTCGATGTAATAATTAAGGGCGCAAATTTACAAAATAAATTTCCTAATTTATAAATAATACTTATATAGGTCGATGATTTATAAACAATTCTTATCTTGAGGCAAATTCTTTAAGGTATTTCTTAATATACCAAAATAAGCTGTAACCTTTTCAGGTAGTTTTGGTCTAAATGCTAAATGATGATGATCTTTAGACTTATAGGTGAAAGTTTCTGGTTTGCTGCAGATGCCCTGCGTCAAAACAAACTCAGGACCATGCTCTCCCTGCTGGGCATTACAATTGGTATTTTTACCATTATTTCTGTTTTTTCGGCAGTCGATACTTTGCGCAACAAGCTTCAGGAAAGTGTTGATAAACTGGGCTCAAATACGTTGTTCGTTCAGAAATGGCCCTGGATCTTTGGTGACAATTATCCCTGGTGGAAATATGTAAACAGGCCTCAACCGAGTATGAAAGATTTCATGGCTTTAAAAGATCGTCTTGAAAATATCGAAGGTATTGCTTTTGAGGCCTCATCCGGAGGAAGAATTGTTAAATACAGGAGTAATTCTGTTGAAAATGTCAACTTAAATGCCGGTTCCCAGGATTACAATAAAACCTGGAATTTTGACTTTCAGGAAGGACGTTATTTTACGGAAGGAGAGGGACAGTCCGGTTCACCGGTTGTTATTCTTGGGGCAGATATTGCCGAGGGACTTTTTGGGGGAGAATCTGCGGTTGGCAAACAGATTAAAACGATGGGACGCCGTTTAACTGTAGTGGGGGTCTTTAAAAAAGAAGGAGAAGACATGCTTGGGGTGTCCCAGGATAAAAATATTCTCATTCCGATTAACCTCGCTAAAAGTTTATTTGATGTTGAAAATGAAAGGTATGGACCTCAAATTACCGTAAGGGGTAAGGAAAATGTAGGCCAGGAAGAAGTAGAAAGTGAATTGAGGGGAGTGATGCGTTCTATACACCGTCTGAAACCAGGGGCTGAAGATGATTTTTCTTTAAATAAAGCAACTATTCTTTCCAATCAGTTGGACGTGATGTTTAAAATGGTCAATATAGCAGGTTGGGTGATTGGTGGTTTTTCCATTCTGGTAGGTGGCTTTGGAATCGCCAACATTATGTTTGTCTCTGTGAAAGAGAGAACTAATATTATTGGAATACAGAAATCCCTTGGGGCAAAAAATTATTTTATCCTGTTGCAGTTTATGTTTGAAGCAATTGCTTTATGTTTGCTTGGAGGAGCATTGGGCTTGTTTTTAGTATACATGATTACCCTTGTATTTACCTATCTGGTAGATGTTAAGATTGTTCTTGACCTTAAAAATATCCTTACCGGAATTACAATTTCAGCACTTATAGGAGCTATTTCAGGTTTTTGGCCTGCTTACTCTGCCTCTAAACTCGACCCGGTTGAAGCCATACGTTCCTAAAGGGAATTTTCAATAAAAAAGCCTGTTTTAATTATTAAAACAGGCTTTTTTATTGAAAATAAGAATGGTTTATTTTAATTTGGCCAATGCTGCCGCAATTCTGGAAACAGCATCCCTTAGTTTATCTTCTGCAGCTGCATAGGAGATCCTGATGCAGTCGTCATTGCCAAAGGCCTCGCCTGTAACGGTAGAAACATGAGCTTCATTCAATAAATAAAGGCAAAGTTCTTCTGCATTGCTGATCACTTGCCCTTCAGTAGTGCTTTTTCCAAAATAGCTTTTGACTTCCGGGAAGAAATAGAAAGCACCATCAGGAAGGTTTACTTTGATGCCTGGAATGGCCTTGAGAAGGTCATAAACCACATCCCTGCGTTTTTTAAACTCGGCAACCATTTCATGTACCGTATCCAGGCCATCCTGGTAGGCCTTTAAGGCTGCTCTTTGTGCTATTGAACAGGTTCCAGAAGTAATCTGTCCCTGCATTTTATCACAGGCATTGGCAATTTCTTTATTTGCAGCAATGTATCCAACCCTCCAGCCGGTCATGGCATAAGATTTAGAAAAGCCATTGATCACTACTACGCGATCTTTAATGGCATCAAAGGAGGCAATAGAAGTATGTTTACCAACAAAGTTGATGTGTTCATAGATCTCATCCGATAAGATGAAAATGTTCGGATGTTTTTCAAAAACAGCTGCCAGAGCTGCCATTTCTTCCCGACTGTAGACAGAGCCCGTTGGGTTGCATGGGGAAGAAAACATAAATAGTTTTGTTTTTGGCGTAATAGCGGCTTCCAGCTGTGCAGGGGTAATTTTAAAATTCTGTTCAACGGTTGCATCGATAAAAACAGTTTTACCTTCTGCAAGCTTGATCATTTCAGAGTAAGATACCCAGTATGGTGTTGGGACAATGACTTCATCTCCTGGGTCTACCAGGCACATGACCGCATTGGCCAGGGATTGTTTGGCACCAGTAGAGACCACAATCTGATCAAAACCATAAGACAAACCGTTTTCCCTGGATAACTTCTCTGCAATTGCCTTTCGTAGTTCCGGATAGCCGGAAACCGGGGTATAGTAAGAATAGTTTTCGTCAATAGCTGTCTTTGCAGCTTCTTTAACGTGCTCGGGGGTAAAAAAGTCTGGTTCACCAAAGCTCAGGTTGATTACATCAATCCCTTTTGCAGCTAATTCCCTGCCGAGTTTGGCCATTTTGATGGTCTGTGATTCTGAGAGGTTGTTGATTCTCTTGGATAAAAATGTCATAATGATTTGTGCGAAAGCAAAATATAATTCTGTGAGATAGCAAATATATAAACCTAAGGGAATTTTAGTCTAAAAAAAATACTTTTTCGTGTATTTACTTTGTTAAAGTGTATTTTTATAAGCTAATTTAAACACCTTGCACCCGAAAAAAAAGGCCATTCTGATCGCATTATGTGTTAGTGTAATTTTAATGCTGGCAAAATTTGCGGCTTATTTTATCACCAATTCCAATGCCATACTGACGGATGCGGCCGAGAGCATTGTAAATGTGATGGCCAGCACCTTTGCTTTTTACAGCATTTACCTGGCCACTTTACCCAAGGATGAGAACCATCCTTACGGGCATGGAAAAGTAGAGTTTTTTTCTGCATTTGTAGAAGGTGTACTTATTGGGATCGCCGGTATCATTATTATTTTTAAAGCAAGTCATGACCTGATTTATCCCACACCTATTAAACAACTTTTTGAAGGGGCTCTGATTATCGGGGCAACCGGTGTCGTCAATCTTCTTGCCGGTTATTTTCTGATCAATACAGGTAAAAAACATAATTCATTAACCCTGGAAGCCGATGGTAAACATTTAATGGTCGATGCGGTAACCAGTGGTGGATTGGTCCTGGGGGTTATTTTAATCAAATTGACAGCCATTTATTGGCTCGATGGTGTGATTTCCATTCTCCTGGGCATTTTTATCGTGTACAATGGCTACAAGCTTACCCGGAAATCTGTTGGGGGACTGATGGATGAAAGTAATGTGGACCTGGTTAAAAATATTGTTGAAGTATTACAGAACAATAGGGAAGATGGCTGGATAGATGTACATAATTTAAGGGCACAGCAATATGGGGCCGATATTCACATCGATTGTCATTTTACCTTTCCTTATTATCTGGACCTGAACCATGTGCATAAAGAAATTTCAGCGATTGACCATTTGATCAATGGCCATGCCGGGCGGACAACAGAATTGTTTATCCACGCAGATCCTTGTTTGCCGGAATGCTGTCATTATTGTAAAGTAAAAGACTGCCCGGTCCGTGAGCAAAATTTTAGTGGAGAGATCAAATGGACAATAGAAAACGCAACCAAAAATAAAAAGCATTTTGACCAATGAGTTATTTTAATGTAAGGGTATATGGTTTATTGATTGATCCGGATAAAGGACTGCTCATTAGCGATGAATATTCCGAAAAAAAAAGTTTCAGTAAATTTCCAGGAGGTGGACTTGAACTTGGTGAGGGCTTGAGAGATGCATTGAAACGGGAGTTTATGGAAGAATGTAATGCCGGAATTGAAGTGTTGGAACATTTTTATACCACCGATTTTTATGAACAGTCTTCTTTTAACGACAGCCAGATTTTAAGTATTTATTATTTTGTTAAAGCGTTGGACCCATTGGAGATGGCATTTAAAACGGATGTTTTTGATTTTGCTGAAAACAGCACACAGTCCTTCCGATGGATAAAACTCAAAGATTTAAAGCCCGAGGATGTAACCTTTAAAACTGACCGTACAGTGGTAGAACTTCTGTTGCAGCAGGTGGATTTTTAAACGCGACAAGCTTGATCTATGAATTTTATGATCCAGCTGAATAATATATTTAATTGACAATATTAGTTTTGTAGTCAGTTTTATTTTTCTGATATACAGATGTTTAAAATTATTTAAGGAAGGTGTTTATTCGGATTTTACTTAGTAGCTTTGCCATGGATTTTGAATTTCACAAATAAACCATCTATGAAAAAGATGTTACCTGCTCTGGCATTGTTCATTACACTTCAAAGCTGCGACCATACAAAAATACGACTGCGTGCCCCTGAGCCGGTTAAAGAGAAAACACCTGCAGATTCCGGCAGAAAGGACAGCTTAGTCCATAAAGATACTGCTGTTGATCAGCATAAAAAGCCCCATTAATAAGTTTAAGGGAAGGGCTGTTTCATTTTTATCTTCTGAAAGCATAAGCATGGCATTCATTTTTTCGATATAAGGTATTTTTCTTATTTTCTTTTGAATAAACTCATGGTGTGTATAGAGGTCCTTTGTCAACACTTTTAATAAAAAGTCTACCGAGCCCGTGAGGTGATAGCAAAAGCGCACTTCCACATAGTTTTTTATGGTTTCTTTAAAATCCTGCAGGTTCTGGGCGGTATTGCTTTTTAAAGTAATCTCAATAAATGCAATGCAAGGTTTAATTTTTTCATGATTTAAAATGGCTACCGTTGACTTGATGTAATTTGCGTTTTTGAGTTTTTTTATACGCTGATTAATTGAACTTTCAGATATATTCAAAAGGCCTGCGAGTTCTTTTTGTACCTTTTGACCATCATATTGTAGTAAATTAAGAATAAATATGTCTGTGCTGTCTAATTGAAACTTCCCCATATGTTTGATTTAAATAAAAATTTGCTGGTTTTACAATGACGGGGATCAATTGAATTTTAAATATAAAAATATTTTTTTTATTTATTATAAAATTTATTTTCTTTATGTGAGTGCTTGCTTCTTATCCTATGTCAATGTGAATACCAATGGGCCCTGGTATCTTTGTGTATATAATTTAAAAAAGATATGGCACAAACAATTTTGCACAAAGCCGGAACCCGTGGCAAAGCCGATCACGGTTGGTTAAAAAGTTATCATACTTTTAGTTTTTCGAATTATTTTAATCCCGAAAGAATGCAGTTTGGTGCATTAAGGGTCTTAAATGATGATTATGTAGAGGGGGGAATGGGATTTGGAGAACATCCCCACAACAACATGGAGATCATATCTATAGCCCTTGAAGGTGAACTTCAGCATGAAGACAGTATGGGGAATGTGGCTGTGATTAAACCTGGTGAAATCCAGGTGATGAGTGCAGGGACAGGTATTTATCATAAAGAGTTTAATAAAGACCCAAAAAGCGCTGTTAAATTTCTGCAAATCTGGGTCATTCCCAATGAACAAAATGTAGAGCCTAGATACGATCAGATCGTTATAGAAAATCGGGATAAAACGAACGAACTGGTACAAATCCTATCTCCGAATCCTTCGGATGCTGGTGTATGGATCCATCAGGATGCCTGGTTTCATCTTGGAAAGTTCGACCAGCAGACCGAGCTGGAATATAAGATCAAAATGAAAGAAAACGGTGTTTATGCTTTTGTATTAAAAGGGGAGGTAACCATCAATGGACAGGAATTGCAGGACAGGGATGGATACGGAATTTGGGATGCAGAAAATTTTACAATTAAAGCAAAGCCGGGTACAGAGTTGTTGCTTATGGAAGTCCCCATGCATGTTTAATAAAAAAGGCAGCCACCAGGGCTGCCTTTTTTATTATCTACCTCCCGCAGGACAATTCTGTTGAAGAAATTTGGTATAGGTTAAAGCAAGATGTTCACTGGTTCCTTCCCCCTCATTAATGCTATGGGTTCGGTTAGGATAAGACATCAGCTGAAATACTTTTCTGTTTTTAACAAGCTCGTTGATCAGCATTTCTGCGTTTTGGTAATGAACATTGTCATCTCCGGTGCCATGGATATACAACAGATTTCCCCTGAGGTTCTTTGCATAAGTTATTGGAGAACCCAATACATAGGCTTCTTTTGTTTTTAAAGGAGAACCCATGTACCTTTCCTGATAGACATTGTCGTAGGTCAGTTGATTGGCAACGGCAGCAATGGCAATACCCGTTTTATAAATTTCAGGATATTGAAACATAAGGTTTAGGGTAGAAGAGCCACCTCCGCTCCATCCCCATACCGCCACGCGGTCTTTATCTACAAATGACCATTCCAATATTTTTTTTGCTGCCATAGCCTGGTCCTTAATGTTCAATCTGCCTATATTTTGAAAAATGCTTTTGCGCCATTCTCTTCCTTTGGGTGCAGGAGCGCCCCTGTTTTCCAGGGAAATATAGATATAACCATCCTGTGCCATATCTCCTGCATATAAAAAGTTACGGCCGGCCCCATAAGTATCTGTTACGGTTTGAGTGGCGGGTTCGCCATACACATAAAAAACAACAGGATACTTTTTGGTCTGATCAAAATTGTCAGGTTTTTTCATCCAGCCATCGAGCTCAATGCCTTCGTCTGTCTTTATCTTGAAAAATTCAACTTTGTTTTTAGGAGGATGGCTTTTGCCCAACTGGTTGGTAATGCTGCCCTGCATGGTCAATGGATTTCCTGTACTCAGGTTCATCCATTCTGAGATTGGCCTTAAATTGGCATTTTGGTAAACATGGAAAGCATAGGTGCCACTTGGTGAAATATCGTAGCTGTGTGTACCAGGCAAAACTGATGGGGTAACCATGTCCAGTTTTCCTTTTCCATCCAGTTTGGTTTTGTACAAATATTTTTGAGTCGCATTAGAAGGTGAGGCCATAAAATAGAACATGTTGTTCTTTTCATCGATCAGGGAGCTTTCTATAACATCATAATTCCCTTTGTTGATCAGTATCTGTGATTTTCCATCTTTGCTGATCCTGTAATAGTGCTTCCAGCCATCTTTTTCGCTCAGCCAGATAAACTCTTTATTGCCATTCAGCCATTTCCAGGCTTCTCCTGCATCCACCCAGGCTTTATCTGTTTCAGTATAAATGTTGTTTACCGCTAAGGTTTTCGCATTAACCACGAATAATTTACTCACGTTTTGTTCACGGTTCAGCTGCTGCAGAATGACCTCACTGCTGCCGGGAATCCAGTCCATTCTTGGAATATAATGCTGTACATTATCTCCTGGAACCGGTAACCAGCTGGTTTTTGCCGTATTGACCTCAACAATGCCCAGTCTGCAGGCAGAAGGATCTTCGGCTACTTTAGGGTATTCCACCGGAATGACAAAAGGATAAATAGAATCGGTATTGTTGATCATCAGGAAGTTTTTGATTTTACGGGCATCAAGCTGCCAGTAGGCGATAGAAGATCCGTCCGGGCTCCACCTGAAACCATCCCGGCAGTCGAACTCTTCTTCATAAACCCAGTCAAAAGTCCCGTTAATGATCCGGTCTGTGCCATCAGTAGTCAGGGCTTTACTGCCGCCGCCTTGCAAATCTTCCACATAAATGTTGTGTTGGCTTACATAAGCGACTTTAGAACCGTCCGGTGAAAATTTGGCAAACATCAGGGAAGAAGAAGGCTTGTCCTTTCCGATCTGGACCAGGGTACCTGTGGTCATATCTGCAACATAATAGTCTCCTCTGGTTTTGTATCGCCACACCTTTTTGCTGTTGGTAAAAATCAGCGCTTTTTTACCATCTTCCGAGAACTGAAAAGATTTGATGTTCCCCTGGTATAGGCCTTTTAAAGAAAGGATACTTGCAGGAACAATTGTTTTCCTTTCGCTTTTTGGAAGTTCAATGGATACAATTTCTCCACCGGATACTTCATAATAGGAGTTCCCCTCTTTGGTCCAGTTCAGGTCACCTTTTCCTTGCGCTTTGGCCTGTGTACATATAAAGAACACACAAATCCCAAAGGCGAATTTAAAAGCAATGTTTAAGAGTTTCATGTTAAAGTTCTATAAATTGTTGATATACTTTTTGAAGATAGGATTTGCCCGACCGAAGGGTTTCATCCGTCTTTTTTTTATCCTTTTTATCGTCGTTATACAATACTGTTTTACCGGTATTGTCAAAAGTTACGGTCTGTCCGGGTTTTACGAAGCCCAAACCATTGTCCCAGCTGAAAAATGCAAATTCTTTCGTATTTGGGTTCAAAAGGTTTTTACTCCAGGTAAATTGTTTGCTGTTCATTTGCAGTTGCCCGAGCAGGGTAGAGGCGAGGTCTATCTGACTGCCAATCCGATCAAATTTTTTGCCCCTGAATTCTGGTTTAATCACTTCTCCATAAAGCAACAGCGGGATATGATAACGCTGAGGCATATAAACTTCATTGGTTTCTTTAGGAAGGATATGACCATGATCTGCAATAAAAATGAACAGTGTGTTTTTATACCAAGGTTGTGATTTGGCCTTTAGCAAAAAATCATTGATACAGGAATCTGTATAGAAGGCCGTGCTTTTAAAACGCTGAATGTTATCTTCTTTTCCAAATTTGTAGCTGCCGGGAACCTCAAAGGGTTCATGATTGGTCAGCGTCATGGTTGTACTGAAGAAAGGTTCTGCCGTTTTTTTTAACTCAGTAAGTTGTCTGTTGAAAACAACCCCATCATAGGCGCCCCATTTTGAGGTCAGTTCTTCGGTTTTAAACTTGTTTTTGTCAATCAGTTTCTGATAGCCATGATTGAGTATAAAAGCTTTGTAATTGTCAAACTCCGATTCCCCTCCATAATAAAAAGCGGTCGAATAACCTGCTTTTCTAAATTCCTGAGAGATGGCGGGCAGTTTGGTCATTTTAGAAGTGTATTTTACAAGATTCCCTGCAGCCAGGCTTGGAAAACCCGCAAGGGTTCCGATAATGCCTTTGTCCGTCCGGTTTCCTGTAGAGTAAATTTTACTGAAAAGTACACCCTTATTGACCAGGCTATCGAAATGAGGCGTAACGTCATCATAGTTCCCCAGTGTTTTGGTCAGGTCTGCAGTAAAACTTTCCATAATGAAAAGGATCACATTAGGCCTTTTTGTGTTCAGTATATTTATAGTACTGTCACTGGTGCTTGTATACAAATCGGCGACTTCTTGTTCCGATTGCGCTTTGTCGTAAAACAGATATTTGTTTTTATGGGCGCTTAATGAAGCTACTACACTGGCAAATAGATTCCATTCTGTATTTACAGCAGCATGGTTTAAAATGATTTTGTCAGAAAAATAAGCTGAACTTTGGTTCATGACAGTTGCTCCCAAGCCTCCGCGGATCAGGAAAAAATTAAAAAACAGCAGTAGAAAGCTCACACCTGTTTTTGCCCAAAGCGGGAAGGTGACAAATTTTAATTTTTTGGAAACCAGGAACCTTTGAAGGACTAATCCTGTTGCGATCATTAAAAATAGCAGCAGAAGATTTGGCGCCACAGGAGAGGAAGCGCCGGAGGCAATGGATTCATTTGGTGAACTAAATGCAAACCCAATTGCTTTTGCATTTAGTTTGGTGCCCCATTCCCGGTAAATGTTAAAATTGATCACCGAGATCAGACTAAATAGCACAATTAGGACAATATTATATACACTGAGCCATTTCATCCCGACTTCAAACCTTCCCCTGAACAACCAGTAAATATAAACCAGCAAAGGAATAGCCGTGATATAACCTGCTGTGGAAAGGTCTATCGGAAGGGCATTGTAAAAGGTCGAAAGGATTTCCCCGAAACCTATGGCATTAAGTTTCTGGTGATAAAACACCAGAAACAAAAGACGGTCAGTAAAAAAAAACAGCAGCCAGAACAAATAGAGCCGCAAAAAAAATAAAAGACTTTTTAGCATTAAATATTAGCCCCCTCCTTTCATTGCCTCCAGTTCTGCCATGGTTTTTTGCTCATAGCCAGAAGGAACATCCAAAGAGAAAGGACCAGCTTTTTGTTCTTTTATACTTTTGATGGTTAAAGTCGTTTTAACACCACCCTGGGTAACTGTAAATTTAATAGGTGTTGCATTTACATCTTTAAATTCAACATTGTTTGCCCCTGGGGTCAATTCGATGTCTTTGGTCGCCCAAAGTTCATAAGCGACGCCATTGTTGTCTTTGTAAGTAAACTTTTCTGTATTGTAACCTGAAATGGTTTGTTTTTCACCTGTCGCTTTGAAGTCACTGTATTTAATGCCTCCGGTTTGTTTTTCCATGTCTTCCTTAGACATTTTTGCAGCATATTGTTTCTGGGCAATTGGAATATCAATTAAAAGCAGGCCTGTATTGTTCAGTCCGTCCTTATAAATGGTCAGAATTGCAGGTCCCATTTCCATACCCAGTTTGGAAATATTGCCATTAAACTCCAGTTTGTTTTCTTTAGGGAGCGTAGATACATCCACCGCGGCCTTTTGTTCCGGGGTCAGAACATATTCAATACCATAAACAATTGATCCCTGATCAATTTTCTTCTGCGCATGAGCGTAAATGGCAGAACTAATTAAGATGAGCGATAATACGCCGGTTTTTATTGATTTAAACATAATATACTTATTTATTTACCAATTAATTTTTTCTTTATGAAGGAAAGAGGCAATGCCTTTTTTAAAGTCCTCGCTTTCCCTTACCCTGGCATTGATCCCTACAGCCAGGTCAAGGCTTTTTTCCAATCCGGCGTTTGTGGTTTTGCCCAACAATTCTTTAGTAACCCCAAGTGAATTTAAAGACGCACTGCCACACAAATTTAATGCAAAATTTCTTGCGTTTTGATGAATGTCTTCTTTCTTTGTTACAAAATTTATCAAACCATAATCCAAAGCCTGATGGGCATTAAACAGTTCGCCAGTAAGCAAAATTCGTCTGGCCAGGTTTTCATTGATTTTACGGATTAAAAAACAAGAAACAATTGCCGGTACAAAACCCAGTTTAACTTCAGTATAACCAAAATTAGCTTCCGGAACAGCAAAAACAAAATCGCAAACATTTGCCAGCCCGCAGCCACCTGCAATGGCATGTCCTTCTACCTGGGCAATAACCACTTTTGGCAAATGATAAATGGTGCTGAACAGGGTTCTGAGGTTTTGTGAATCCTGAAGGTTTTCTTCATAGGTGTTTTGTTGCAGCTGCTGCAGATAAGCCAGATCAGCACCAGCACTGAAGGTTTCCCCTTCGGCCTTTAGGATCACCACTTTTACCTGCTCATCACCAGCAGCCTCCAAAAATCTCTCTGTAAGCAAGGCAACCAGTTCAGGATTTAAGGCATTCCGTTTTTCGGGCCGGTTTAAAGATATGGTAGCAATGCGGTCTTCTACAGAATAAAGAACCAGTGGTTGTGTCATAAAAAATTAATAATAAGCCTTTGTGTCATCAAAGATGCTTTATTTTCTTTACATCAGGGTAGTGAAATTTAAAATGAATTTCTGTAACCTGGTTCTGATCCAGACAAGGTTTAATGGAATAGGTGAATGCAATGCCTTTAGGATCAACATCAGTAAATAACGTTGCTTTGTCAGATTTGATATAAGCAGCAGCATAATTTTTTGAAAGTTTAAACAACACAAGTTTTTTTTGACAGTAATGGTCAATTTTGGCCGTGGCGACAGAAATTTCCAGAAAGATCAATACCGTCAGTGCGGCAAATAGTGTTTTTTTCTGATAATGTTCCAGGCCCAGTACCATCAGGGTCAGGCCGCAACAAAGCAGGAACAATTCTGTTTTTGTGATCCATAAGCCAGATAGGCTTGAAAAAGGGAGCTCAGCAATCCATTTTAAGACCAGGTTACTGCTGCAGATCAGCCATTCAAAAATTGTGGCCAGAAAGGGCATACGCAGTAAAAGCAATACGATGCCAAGGTACATCAACAGGCTGGCAGGCAGCATGATGAAAAGATTGCTGAGCATAAAGTATAGCGGAAACTGGTGGAAGTAATAGATACTTAAGGGAAAGGTAGCGGTTTGAGCAGCCAGGGACATGGCGATAAGGGCCCAACCCTTTCTGAGTAACAGGTGTCTGCTCTTAAGCCAGGCCTGGATGAGGGGCTGGAGGTACATCAGGCCAAATACCGATAAAAAAGAAAGTTGAAAACCAATGTCAAAAAATATAAAAGGATCATAAAACAACAGGCAAAATGCCGAAAAGGCAAGCACATTAAGGCCATTGCTTTGGCGCTGCAGCGTTTTAGATAAAATAAAAAGGCTAATCATAATGGCAGATCTTAAAACACAAGGAGAAAAACCAGTCAGTAAGGCGTAAAACCAAATCAGGCCCACGATCAGTAAAGATTTAAACAGCTTTAGTATTTTGCGGCGGTCCATAAACTTTAACATCCAGTGCAGTACAAGATAAATCAATCCCACATGCATCCCTGAAACCGACAGGACATGTATGGTTCCTGTTCTGGAATAAGTATCGAGGGTTTCTTTACTCAACTCGGAGCGGTAGCCCAGAATCAGGGTGGAGGCAATGGTAAAGGCTTCCTCATTTTTAAGCAATTTCCTGTAGACCTGTATTTGCTGCTGGCGAAGATTTAAGGCGAATTCAACCAAAGGATTGCCCTGATGCCGTTTTTTTAATATCCAGTCTCGGGGCTGCAGAAAACATCGGGTGTAAATATTCTGGCCCCCTAGCCAGGCTTTAGAATCAAATTCAAAAGGATTGGCCGGTGACCCTACAATTTTATATTTGGCTCTGATCAGCAATTCATCCCCGTATTGCAGTGCAGGAGATGAGTTGGATTTAAGGGCTACAAGAAGTGTTCCGCTGCAGGGGTAATGGTGCCCCTTGCCAAAGGCTTCCAAGACCCTAGCTTTGAAAATGGTTACTCCATTTTTAATTTGTGGTTCTGTATTTATGCAAACTTTAATACAATCGGGCTTATAGTTGGGAAAATAATCTGACTGAAGGTCTTGTTTACATTGCAGGTAGCGGTAAGCGCCCAGCACAATAACAAGTAAACTGCCGGTCAGCAGGACGAGCCCTTTAAAATGATAAAGTTTTAGGGCCGTATAACGAAGGTTTAAAAACAGGAATAAACTATACCCCAGTAGCAACCACCATCCGGAAAGCCATGGGAACAACCTTACCGGAAAAGCCGCAGCAAGGAGCAGACCGCTTGTCAGCAAAAGAAGTAAATATGCAAAAACAGGCCATCTTTTCATGTCTAAAACTGATAATTGAACTGAAATTTGACCTCAGATTTTTTAGGCCCCTCAATTTCATCCATTGCAGAACCCAGTTTGGTCTGGCCAGGATAAAAGAACAGGGCATATCGACCCGAAAAACTCATTTTTTTAGAGAAACGATAGCGGACGTTCAGGTAAAAGCGCAACCCTTTTCCATTGTACATGCCAAAACCAGAACTTTGCAGCACATCATCTTCATACGCATATAAACGGCTGTTGTAACTATCGGTATGAAAATAAGCCAGGCGCAGATTTGTAACCAGGGCAGGGGAACTGAAGGAATAGGCCACATCCTGACTGAGTAAAAAACCAGACTCCCGGGCGGATCTCCCTTTCTGATAGGTGCAGAATTCCAGTCTGTGTTGGAAACTGAATTTCCGGCTGCTGCGCCAGTCAACTTCTGCCAGGCAGTTTTGTTTGCTCAGCTCTTCCAGGTATTTTATTTTTACTTTTTCATCTGTATTCTGTTGTGCTTTTCGGGTTTTTATGCTGAGTCGTACGCGGATTGATTTCTTGGGCTGATAGGTGGCCCTGCCCATTATTTCCATACCGGAAGAAGCCCCGTTAACCCTGTATTTGCTTGAAGGAAAATAAAAAAGGTCTGCATAAGCAGCATAAGACCAGCGCAGATTGGGGTTGTAATTGACCCCGATGTACCAACCCCTTTCGTTCGAGGCCTGAGGGTTTTCGCCAAAAGCCCGGCTAAAATAACTGTGGTAATCGGCGGTGTAATAACGCTGGACCAATACGGCCGACCAGCGGGGGCTGATGCTGGTCAGCAGACCATGGAGCATTGCAAATCCCCCAGGCAAACTTTTTGCAAATTCGCCGAAGAAATACATATTTCTTATGGCATAATTATAATAAAGCCCCAAATTATTGAGGTCTTTTCCGGTGAAATCCTGAGCCTTGTATAGAGAAGTTCCTTTGGTAAAGCGGTGTTCATAACTGGAATGGTAAGCGATGCTGCCAAAACTAAATTGCCGGTCCTGGTATTGCAATACTGTTCCGTAAACCAATTGGCCCAGTGTATTTTTATGTTCCAGCTCTGCAACTGTCCGGTGCAATCCATTACTGATCATATTGCGTTGCCCCCATTCACCGGTTTTTTCCTTTATTAATAAGGCGTCTTTTTTTAGGTAAGAGATAAAAGGACTGATGCTGAGTTTTTTATAGAGCTCAATTGTCGAGGCAATTCCCCTGAAAAAAGAATATTCATTGCTGGAGGTGTAGGTATCCAGGCCCGTATCCTTTTTTGCAGGGGCAGTTACATCAGGGCCTTTTCCAAAAGAAAAACCAGACCATAGGCTAAGGCCCTGTCCAAACTGAAGACTGTAGTCACCAATAACCAGCTTTCGGACCCGGCCTACATCAGAAAGGCCGATACTAAAGGACATAAAGTCAAAAGCATATTTGTTTTTTCCTTTGAAAAGTTCTTCTCCGGCATCCTTTTTCAGAAGTAGGGAAAGCTGAAAGTGCTGATCATAATTAAACCTGTACTTGATCAGGATCTTTTCGGCTGTGCCCAGGTAGCTGTTGTTGCTCAGGTTTTTAAAGCCTTTTTGTTGTTCCAGAACCTGTGCGTACCGGATGTTCAGACTGCTGAACCCCTGCTGCAAACCTTTTTTCAGCTGGATTGGATGCCGGCCGAAGT
The DNA here is from genome assembly GCF_003208655.1 of Pedobacter nutrimenti. GTDB lineage: Bacteria > Bacteroidota > Bacteroidia > Sphingobacteriales > Sphingobacteriaceae > Pedobacter > Pedobacter nutrimenti. The sequence goes on from NZ_QKLU01000005.1 coordinate 309,416, forward strand.
AAGTGCCCAAATGAACAAAAGGACGCAGGTTTTCAATGGTTTGAGCCTCAAATGCATCGATAGACTGCAATTCTTCCAGGGCCAATAGGGGCCCGCTTTCCTGCAGGTGCCTGAAAAGGTTGGCGATTTGCAAGGGAGAAAGCAGCAGCAGTTTTTTTAGTTCCTCTGCACTGCAGTGATTTAAATCAAGAGGCCTTTTCCTATAAGCCTCCAATCTTTCTGCCAGGTCGGCCAGATCATCTTCTTCAAGGTGCTCCAGCTGCTGGACAGGCAGGATGTCGGCAAGGGTTTTGCCTTGCTGCGCTATGGCTTGCAGGTTAAAAATCGGCAGGCCATAGAAAAAAATAAGGACCACATAGGTCCTGTACAAAAGTATTGCTTTGAGCATATGTACACTCCAAGCAATACTTTATTTCTCAATAAAAAAAATAATTTTGTTAAAATTTAAATTTCCTCATTCAGCTTAAGGAGAAAATCTTTCAGTTTTTCGAGGGAATCGATGATTTTCTGGTTCTCTTTGACTTCAGAGCTGTTGTTTTTCAGATGCTCTTTGGCACCTTTTAAAGTAAAGCCTTTATCATCTACCAAATGAAAAATGATTTTCAGGTTTTCTACATCGGCCGGGGTAAAAAGACGGTTTCCTTTTTTATTTTTCTTAGGCTGAAGGACATCAAACTCCTTTTCATAAAAGCGGATCTGAGAGGCATTTACACCAAACATTTCCGTCACTTCCCCCATAGTGTAATACATTTTATTGATTTCCCTTTCTTTGTACGGCATAATTTGATGTTGATTATTAGATGATTATAGCATTTATTTAAAGTATTCAAATGTAAAGGGATTTTAGTAGAATACCGCAATAAAATTTTAATTTTGTTGCATCATAAACTAGAAGGATGACAGCAAAAGAAATCAGAAACGCTTATTTAAAATTTTTCGAATCTAAACAGCACCATATTGTTCCCTCTGCACCCATAGTGGTCAAGAATGACCCTACACTAATGTTTACCAATGCGGGAATGAACCAGTTTAAGGATTTGTTTTTAGGTGAGGCCCCGGTAAAATACAAAAGGGTTGCCGATACTCAGCGTTGTCTTCGTGTTTCAGGTAAACATAATGACCTGGAAGAAGTAGGGATTGATACCTATCACCATACGATGTTTGAAATGTTGGGGAATTGGAGTTTTGGAGATTATTTCAAAAAAGAGGCCATTGCCTGGAGCTGGGAGTTGCTGACAGAAGTTTACAAAATACCAAAGGATAAATTATACGTCTCTATTTTTGAAGGAGATGAAAAAGAGGGCTTGCCCCGGGATACTGAAGCATTTGAAATCTGGAAGCAATTTGTACCCGAAGACCGTATTATACTGGGCAACAAAAAAGATAATTTTTGGGAAATGGGCGATACCGGACCATGCGGGCCATGCTCTGAAATTCATGTAGACTGCAGAACAGAAGCAGAAAGAAACGCGGTTTCAGGAAAAGAACTGGTCAATGCAGACCACCCTCAGGTCATTGAAATATGGAACAACGTGTTTATGCAGTTTAACCGTTTAAAAGATGGTTCACTGCAACAATTGCCTGCAAAACACGTAGATACCGGAATGGGTTTTGAACGTCTGGTGAGGGTTTTACAGGGTAAAGCTTCCAATTACGATACAGATGTTTTTCAGCCCCTGATCCAGTTTATTTCCAAAAAAGCAGGAATTGCTTACGGAGTGGCTGAACAGACAGACATCGCCATGCGGGTTATGGCCGATCACATCCGTGCAATTTCTTTTGTCATTGCCGACGGACAATTGCCATCCAACAACAAGGCCGGTTATGTAATCCGAAGGATCCTGCGCCGCGCGGTGCGTTATGCCTATACTTTTTTGGATTTGAAAGAACCTTTTTTGAACCAGCTGGTGCCAGTTCTGGCCGAACAGTTCAAAGGCGTGTTTGATGAACTTCAGGCGCAGCAGGATTTTGTGCAGAAAGTGGTCCTGGAAGAAGAAGTCTCCTTTTTAAGGACCCTGGCGACCGGCATTCAGCGTTTTGAAAATTATACTAAAAAACAGGGAGAAGCGCTGATGGCAGAAAACGCCATTGAGCTGGAAAAATCTTTTGAAGATGCCTGGGTATACAGCATATTAAAGGATCAGATGTTGATTTCAGGGGAATTTGCCTTTGAACTGCAGGATACTTATGGTTTTCCTATTGACCTTACCGAACTGATGGCCAGGGAAAAACGCTGGAGCATTGATATGGCTGGCTATAATAAAGAGCTTTCCAAACAAAAGGACAGGTCCAGGGCTGCAACGGCCATCGATACCGGTGACTGGGTAGCTGTTCATCCTGATCTGGAAACCGAATTTGTGGGTTACGATGATTTTGAAGTACCCACAAAAATCATCAAATACCGTAAAGTAAGTGCTAAAGGCAAAGAACAATACCAAATTGTATTAAGTAAAACCCCTTTTTATGCAGAAAGTGGTGGTCAGGTAGGTGATACAGGCCGTATTGAAGACCACAGCCGTTTGTTTTTTGTAGAAGTAACCGATACCAAAAAAGAGAACGGGGTCACCGTACATTATACCGATACCCTTCCCGAGGACCTGGAAGGAGATATGTGGGCAGTTATTGATGAAGATAAGCGCTTATTGTCGCAAGACAACCATTCTGCAACGCATTTACTGCATGCAGCCCTGAAAAAGGTACTTGGAAACCACGTCAATCAGAAAGGCTCACTGGTCAATCCAGACTATTTGCGTTTTGATTTTTCGCATTTTGCGAAAATCAGCGAAGAAGATCTTGCCAAAATAGAACACCTGGTGAACCAGAAAGTAAGGGAAAATATACCGCTTAAGGAAGAAAGGGATGTGCCTTATGAACAAGCCATTTCCAGTGGAGTGACCGCTTTGTTTGGAGAAAAATATGGCGATTTTGTTCGGGTGATCACTTTTGATGATCATTATTCCAAGGAGCTTTGTGGTGGTACCCATGTGCAGGCCACCGGTCAGATCGGATATTTTAAAATCATTTCTGAAAGTGCGGTTGCAGCGGGGGTAAGAAGGATTGAAGCCATTACAGCAGATAAAGCAGAAGCATTTATCCTGGAGCAAAACAGGGAACTGAGCGAATTGCGTGCGCTACTAAAAGGAAACAAAGATCTTAACGCTGCGGTGTCCGCACTGATAGAGGAAAATTCAAGATTGAAGAAGGAAGCTGAAAAATCCATTGTAGAGCAGGCGGCCAATTTGAAACATGAAATCGTGCATCACCTGAAAACGATTAATGGAATTAACCTGATTGCAGTGCATGTGGACCTTCCAAGCGCTGATGCGGTGAAAAACCTTGCTTTTGCCCTGAAGGATATGGTCGATGACCTGTTTCTGGTTTTTACAACTTTAATAGAAGATAAACCTGGAATTACAGTAATGCTTTCCGAAAATCTGGTGAAAGGCAAAGGCCTGAATGCATCGAATATAGTCAGGGAACTGGCCAAAGATATACAAGGCGGAGGGGGAGGGCAACCTTTCTATGCAACTGCCGGCGGTAAAAATAAAGACGGACTTGCCGCTGTGCTGAAAAAAGCTGAGACATTGGTCCCTTAAGGTTTCCATAATATAAAAAAACCGCATATCCCTTAAAAGATATGCGGTTTTTTTATATTTTGTTAAATATTTATTGATATAAGGAAAATACATTTGTATTGGATAAAGCCAGTTTCTTATGAAAAAAACACTCAGTTTATTGTTATTGCTGTTTTTGATGAATACCGTGAGGGCACAGCGGCAGAATACTTATTTTTTTAAAAATAATGGCCGCCAGGTTACATTAAGGGACAGTGCCGATTTTATCCGGATTATCCAGGAACCTGATCCAGGTTCCACTCATTTTAAGTTGAAAGAATATTATACGGATGGAACAGAAAAGGTCGCGGGTTATATTTCCAGAATTTTCCCTCTGGTCTATGAAGGAAGTTACCGGACTTTTAACCAACAGGGGAAAAGAATGGATTCTGTTTATTATTTGCATGGAAAAATAACCGGACAGGCTTCATATTATTACCCAGATGGGCAGTTGCGTGAATTGCGGGAATATCCAGCCCCCCAAGTCGAAAGTAATTCTGGTCAGGAAATGGCACCTCCGCCAAAGTCAAAATTAATATACTGGGCAGACTCAACAGGAAAGGTATTGGTTAGGGCCGGAAATGGTTATTTTATAAAAACTTACCAAAAAGGAGAAAAGGATGAATTTACAGTTGAAGGACAGTATGCAAACGGATATAAGACTGGGGAATGGAAGATGAAAAGTCTTTCTGGAAATGACCAGTATAAGGAATTTTTTGAGGATGGAAAAATGCAGAAGGGGGAACGGGTTAAAGACGGAAATACCTATGTGTACACGCAAGAGACAGAAAAACCTGAATTTGAAAGCGGATTAAAAGACTTATACAAATACATTGGCAAAGGATTGAGGTATCCGGCTGATGCGGTAGAAAAAGGAATTAGCGGAACGGTTGGGTTAAGTTTTGTGGTGGAAAAAGACGGACAGGTTACGGATCTGCTTGTGAGCAATTCGGTTTACCCTTCCTTAGATCAGGAAGCATTTCGAATCCTAAAAAACTGTCCCAAGTGGAAGCCGGGCAAAGAACATGGGATACCGGTAAGGGTCAGGTACAACCTGCCGGTTACTTTCTCCTTTGGCCGATAAGCGGCCCGGGAAAAACCAGCTGGCTGATCTTTCCCGGGTAAAACTTTAGTCGGCCTATGTAGTCAGTTCGAACTGGCTCTCTCTGATTTCCTGCAGCAACTGGTCAATCTGGTTTTTGCCTATATTTGGCATACAGATGATATGAGAAGAACCCGATTCTGCTGCCAGCTGCCATTTTTTTCGGATGGCAGCAGCAGGTTCAGGAAAGTTCACTGTAATTGAATTGGGGTTTCTCCAGGCTGGTATTCCCATTTCATGTAATTTTTCTTCTGCATAACGGGCAGTGTCCAGGCAATGTAAGGCCCTTTGTTTTAAGCCTTCCATACCAAGCTTTTTGATGGTATACCAAAGAAATAAAGGACTGTGCCCATTTCTGGAACCGGAAATGGTGGTGTCCATACTGCCTATGTAAGCCACTGAACGGGCAATTCTGTCGCGGTTAGATTTTTTAACCACGACAACCCCGCAAGGCATAGGAGTTCCCATAAATTTATGACCGCTAATGGCAATACTGTCTGCGCCATCGGCGAAATCAAAAGCAGGACGGGGTTCCAAAAAAGCACTGTAGCTTCCTGAAAGAGCACCGTCTGCATGAATGTAATAATGTTTAATGGCCAGTTTTTTAAGAATAGCTTTAATCCTTCCAATATCATCCCTTGCTTCGGTCATGGTGGTGCCTATGTTTGCCATAATAATTACTGGCAGCTGACGGTTCATTCGAATGGTATTTTCAAGGTCTTCATAATCCATTTCTCCGTTGGTCTGGGTACTGATGGTGATGTTTTCCATATTCAGCAAATGAAGATTTTTCTGTACGCTGTAATGGGTGGCTTCGGAATAGTAAACCATTCCTTTTGGATGGAGTTCTCTGGCCAGATAGAGGCCATATAAATTGCCCTCAGAGCCCCCATTGGTTACATATCCCCACCAGTTGTCTTTTTCTGCCCTGAACAGTTCAGCAAAAAATTCCACAACCTCTTTTTCGAGCGCTCTGGAACCCACGGCATAGGTGGATGGCACAAATGGATCGCCAAGGTTGTTCATCGGGTATTTCAGAAAGGGCAATAAACTGGTGTAGTCAAAATCTTTGGAGACCGGATAACCCATAAATAACTCCGTATTGTGTTTAACTTCTTCCAGCAAGACTGCTAACCGCTGATTTTCATCTTCAGATAGAGAATATGATTTCATTTTACGTAAATTTAATCCTCAAAGCTAGTTAAATCAGAATGATATATTGTTTTTGCTTTTAAAATAAGTATATTATTTTTTATATTTATTTTATTCGAAATATTTATTTGTTTTTAGCGCTAAAATCCAGGTAGGTAAAGAAGAAAATTTGTTTATTTTTGGACAAATAAAAAAAATCAGAAGTGCAGGAAGAGTTTAATGAAGAAAACCCGGGGGCACCGCTACCCCCTTTTTACAAGCGCTGGTCTTTCAGGTATCTGCTGATTGCCTGTCTGGCCCTGCTGGCTACAGCCATCGGTGCGGCTTTTTATAAAAACCACCCTGATCTTGATAACATATCCTATACTGCAGATACAGATTTTAAAGCTGGCGGGCCCAAAGCGACACTCATTCTTGGCAATGGGTTTAAAATTTCTTTAACAGCCCAATCCAGGGGAGAAATTGATGTACAACAGGGTGTCCGGATCCGTCAAATCAATGGAGAATTGATCTATGAGCTGAATAGGGGTTTATCTGATGCCGATACTTCCCGGCAGGTTACAGAAACTTCTGCTGTAGCCGATAATGAAATTTTTACCCCAAGGGGAGGGACCTATAAACTGGTTCTTGCAGATGGAACAAAAGTATGGCTTAATGCGGCTTCCAGTTTGCGTTATCCCGCGAAATTTTCGGATACGGCCAGAATTGTAGAGCTTAAGGGAGAAGCTTATTTTGAAATTGCAAAAACAGGCCATAGCCCCTTTAAAGTGAAAGTGGCTAAACAGATTATTGAAGCAGAAAATGCAAATTTTAACATCAGCACTTATGCGGATGACCATTTTTCCAGCATTACCCTGGTCAGTGGCCAGGCACGGTTGATGTCTCCTGAAAAATTAGAAGAATTTAGGGCGCAGGGACTTGAAAAACGTATTGTTCTTGAGCCCGGGGAACAGGCGGTCCTGGATCAGAAAGGTTTGAAGCTGGAAAAAGTTCATCCAGAAGAAGCGGTCAGCTGGAAAAACGGATATTTTCAATTTAATAACGCTTCCCTTAAAAATGTTATGCGACAGATGTCAAGGTGGTATGACGCAGATGTAATTTATGAAGGTGAGGTGCCGGACCTGAAATTCAGTGGGGAAGTGAGAAGAGAGGCCAGTGCATCTACATTTTTAGAAATGATGGCTTATTTGAAACTGAGGTTTAAGATCAGAAAAATGGAGGATGGACGAAGAGAGGTGGTGGTCAGACCGGCAAAAAGTAAATGACCTGGTGATCAGGCCTTTTTGTTTTTCACAATTTTATTTTCCTGATGGAAGTTTAAAGCCAAGGTTATCCAGTACTGAAGGTCATGACTGGTTTTAACTTCTATGGTATCTACATAGACAAAATCTTTCATCACCTTTCCTCTGCTGATCATTTGCCTGCAACTGTCGTTCTGTAGTTCAAGCTCAGCCTGACTTTTTCCTATTCTGCACAACAGATCGTTTTCGCGGATGCAGACCAGCATTTTTTCCTCAAGCATAAAACAAAGTCCGCCAAACATTCTTTTTTCTTCACAATCTCTCAGTTCGAATAATGCTTCCCGGATGCGGTTTGCAAATAATTCATCGTAGGCCATATTTTTTACGTCTAAGGATAAAGGTCATCAAATGAGGCTGGTTAGATCCATGTATTTTACCAAAAAGGAAACAGGGATGAACGTTGGGCGTCATCCCTGTTTAAAGATGGTTAATCCACCACAGATCAACCTAAACCAAACAAACTGCAACTATAACGCAGCACATTGCAAAAAAGTTTGCGATAATTTAAAATAATTTTTAATTAATTGATTTTCAAATAATTATTTTTTGGTGAAAGCCATTTTTATTTTATAGAAGGCCACTTCAATGCTTAGAACAGTAGAAAAGAGGCAATCTATACCCAGCGGAATAATGCTTTTATCAGGTATGTGGAATGGTTTAAAAATAACAATGTACTTATTGTAAAATAACCAGGTGATCATTAGATAATAACAATATAAACGACCCTGTTATCACCCTGTTAAGACCCTGTTAGCACCTAGTGACCACCTGGTTATTTTAAAAAAGAAATTAACCTGTTTAGTGCTTTGTTTACCGGAGGTATTTTATGGATAGGACATAAAAAAAGCATCCCTAGGGATGCTTTTTTGTTTACAGCTTAATCACGGTCCCGACCGCGGCCCCAGCCGCGTCCATTGTCATGGCCCCTGTCGTGTCTTTCCTGTTTTTCCCAACGACGTTGTTCCTTTTCGTATCTTTTATATTCGTGTTTGTCATAATCCCGGTAAACCACCCGTTGAGGTCTGTTGTATACATAATTTGTTGCATAGCGGGTTCTGTAAACATCATGTCTTAAATAAGGACGGTCACCGTTGATTACAATTTTCCGGCCCCCATATAGGTCGTATCCTCTGTACATGGAAGGGAGGGAGCGTGCATGGATCCACCTGCTTCCGCTTAGGTAAATAAACTGGCGGGTGGGTACATAATAATAGCTTTGTACTTCCGGTAAATAGTAATAATCCACGTGATTGTAACCCCTTGGTCCCCAGTCCGGCTGTGAACCGATATTGATACTCAGGCTAACCTGTGCCTTGGCTGGGACTGCAGCTACTGCAGCAAAACCAAGCAATGCGAATACGATTAATTTTTTCATAACCTTGTTTATTATTTGTGTGTATATAAAGAGATTCAAAGTTTATGCCAAGAATGTTAATCAGAAGATCAGCTTAGTGTAACTATTTTATATAAGTCGGCTCATACCACTATTTTGGTTATATTTGCTGGTATAGATTTAAATTTCATCATGAGCTATAAATGATGTTGTATAATAAATTGATGCGATAAATGAGTACGATCAATGCAGTTTCCCCTTCAGAATATGAACTGGTATCAGGTTTAGAGATCCACGTACAGCTTAACACAAAGACCAAAATCTTTTCATCAGACAGTGCTGCTTTTGGAGCAGCACCCAATCATCATATTTCTGCAGTTTCCCTGGCTTTGCCGGGTGCATTGCCAAAACTCAATAAACAAGTTGTGGAGAAAGCCGTCAGAATGGGGCTTGCTTTAAACTGCCGGATCAATCAGGTGAACTATTTTGACCGTAAAAATTATTTTTATGCGGACCTGCCCAAAGGTTATCAGATTACGCAGGACAACCAGCCCATTTGCCGGGAAGGTTTTGTGGAACTGACCCTGGGCGATGGCAGTCTGAAACGGATTGGCATTAACCGGATCCACCTGGAGGAAGATGCAGGGAAAAGCCTGCATGACCAGCATGATGATTATTCTTTTGTTGACCTGAACCGCGCCGGAGTTCCTTTGATTGAAATTGTAACTGAACCCGATATACGCAGTGCTGAAGAGGCCGCTGCTTTGCTTACAGAAATCAGAAAACTGGTCAGGCATCTCGGTGTAAGTGATGGAAATATGGAAGAGGGAAGTCTTCGTTGTGATGCAAATATCTCTATCCGCCGCAAAGGGCAGCAGCAATTTGGGACCAGATGTGAAGTGAAAAACCTCAATTCCATCAGAAACGTACGCCGGGCAATGGAATTTGAATTTAAACGCCAGCTGGAACTGGTTGAAAAGGGCGGGGAAATTGTACAAAGCACTTTGAATTTTGATGCGGAAAAGGGGAGTACTTCACCCATGCGCAGTAAAGAAGAAGCAAACGATTACCGTTATTTTCCGGACCCCGATCTGGCGCCAATTGTCATTTCAGATCAGTGGTTAAAAGAACTACAGTTGTCCATGCCCGCTTTACCAGCCCAGATCAGTAAAAATCTGATGGCCGAATATGGAATTAACGCATCCGAGGCTGCAGTATTTGCTGAAGACACTGAACTGCTTGCTTATTTTAATCAGGCCTCAGGTCTGACCAGACAAAAGAAAAGCCTGATCAACTGGTTGATTGGACCGGTCAGGTCTTTGCTGAACGAAAAAGGAATCGAAATCGGTGCTTATAAACTAACGCCCCCGCAACTGGCCGCGGTGATCAATTTAACGGATGATAAAAAAATCAGTCAGCAGGTTGCCCTGCAGCAGTTGTTGCCTTTACTCGAAGAAAAAGAAGGTGCAGATGTGCTGGAATTGGCAAAAGCATTTAATTTACTGATTGAAGATAATGAAGATGAACTGGGGCTTTTTGTAGATCAGGTACTTCAAAAATATGAAGCTCAGGTAACAGCTTACCGGAATGGAAAAAAAGGTGTGTTGGGTTTGTTTGTAGGGGAGGTGATGAAAATGGCCAAAGGAAAAGCAGATCCGCAAAAAGTAAATACGCTTGTTTTGGAAAAATTAAGTTAAACATAAATGTACCATCATATGATTAAGAAATTAGGTTATGTATTGCTGGCCGGTATGGCTTTTACAGCATGTAAGGACAGTAGTAAATTTGTAATCAACGGAACCATTAAAAATGGTGCTGCGCAGAGCAAAGTCTATCTTTTTGGTTTGGATAAAGCAAATCCTGTGGCTTTGGATTCTACTGTACTGTCCGATAAAGGGGCTTTTAAATTTAATCATGCCAGTCCTGAGGTGAATTTTTACAAAATTACTGCAGGAAACAATGAGTATATGATTATTGCCAAAAATGGTGATGACATTAAACTGGATGCAGATCTTGGGGACAAAACCATGCACTATAGCATTTCCGGTGCAGAAGAAGCCGACAAGCTGGAAGGACTGAATGCCATTAAAAATAAGTATATGTCCAGGATTGCAGCGGTTCAAAAGAAATTTGACGATATGGTTTCCAAGGAGCCTGCAAAAAGAGAAGCCATTATGGAAAGCTTAAGGCCGGAATATATGAAAGAAGTAGAAGAGCTCAACCAGGAAATTCTGAAATTTGCCCAGGCCAATACCAGTTCACTGGCTGGATTTTATGCAATTAATTTGTTAAGCCCACCTTCTGAATATGAAAAAGAACTGGTGGCCTTTGCGGATCAGATTAAAGGAAATTTTAAAAATACACCTGCTGTACAGGACTTTTTGAGCCGTATGGCAAAATTGAAATCGGTACAGGTAGGGCAACCGGCACCCGCTTTTACCATGAACAGTATTGATGGAAAAAAAATAAGCCTTGCCGATTTTAAAGGAAAATATGTGCTGCTTGATTTTTGGGCGTCCTGGTGCCGGCCCTGCAGATTGGAAAATCCAAATGTAGTGAAGGCTTATAATACCTATAAGGACAAGAACTTTACCATTTTGGGAATTTCCCTGGATAAGGACCCTGTAGCTTGGAAACAAGCGGTAGCAGCCGATCACCTGACCTGGAACCATGGCAGTGAATTACAGGATTTTGAAGGCCCGACAGTAAGGAATTATCAGATTGAGGCTATTCCAAGTTCTTTCCTGGTGGATCCTAAGGGAAATATCATTGCCAAAAACCTGCGAGGCAAGGAATTGGAAGATTTCTTAAATAAAACTTTACGCTAATCCTAAATTCATGTTAAAATAGATGGTCTGCTTAACAATTTGTTAACTTATGTTTAACTTTATAGTGCATTTGATTAGCTATTTTCGTAACAAATAATTAAAGATATGAGCACTGCCAAGCAAAAGATACTTATTGTTGATGATGAACCAGATATACTCGAATTGGTAGAGTATAACCTTAAAAAAGAGGGCTATCAGGTTTTTATAGCAAGTAACGGACAGGATGGGATCTCGGTTGCGAGAAAAGTTCATCCTGATCTGATCATTCTGGACATCATGATGCCCAAAATGGATGGTATTGAGGCTTGTCGCCTGATGCGCGCTATACCGGAGTTTAAAAATACTTTTATGGTTTTTTTAACTGCCAGAAGTGAAGAATATTCCGAAATAGCAGGTTTTAATGTAGGTGCAGATGATTACATCGCAAAACCAATTAAACCAAGGGCCCTGGTGAGCAGGATCAATGCAATTTTGAGAAGAAATGTAAGCAGTGATGAAGTTTCTGAAAACAAAGTAGAAATAGGCGATCTGGTGATCGACAGGGAAGCTTATCTGGTGTACCAGGGTGGCGAAAAAGTTGTTTTGGCGAAAAAAGAATTTGAATTGCTGTACCTGTTGGCCTCCAAACCGGGTAAAGTATATACCAGGGAGTCCATCCTTAAAAACATCTGGGAAGATTCTGTGGTGGTGACCAACCGCACTATTGATGTACACATCCGCAAACTGAGGGAAAAACTGGGTGAGAATTATGTCTCTACTGTGAAGGGAGTAGGCTATAAATTCGAACTTTCTTAGTACTTTTGTGCTCAAGAAACCCATTATCATTGAAATATCCTTCTTTTAAAGATCTTATACTATTTGAAAACGATGATTTTATCGTTGTAAATAAACCTCCGTTTGTTGCATCTCTGGATGAACGCGGAGGTTCAGGTGAAGTAAATATTCTTCGTTTGGCCAAACAATACGCAGGTGATGCCCAGGTTTGTCACCGCCTGGATAAAGAAACCAGCGGCGCAATTATTATCGCTAAAAATCCGGAAGCCTATCGGCATGCCTCAATGCAGTTTGAACGCAGAAAAGTCAGTAAAACTTATCATGCCCTTGTAGATGGTCAGTTTGTGTTTAATGACCTGCTGGTGGATTTACCAATTCTAAATGACGGCAATAAAAATGTAACCATAGACCGTCAGGAAGGCAAGCGTGCGGAAACCTATTTTAATTCTATTAAATACTACAAGCATTATACCCTGGTGGAGTGTAAGCCCATTACAGGAAGAATGCACCAGATCCGGATCCACCTGGCCACACAGCGTGCCTCTATTTCCGGTGACATCATGTACCGTGGAAAACCGGTGTTTTTGTCGAGCCTAAAAAAAGGCTACCGGTTGGCAAAAGATGAAGAAGAACAACCGGTTATGAAACGTTTTGCCCTGCATGCCAGGCACCTTGTTTTTAAAGGACTCGATGAGCAGGATATTGTAATTGAAGCCCCATACCCAAAAGATTTTGCAACGCTACTCAAGTTGTTAGATAAATTTGACAGTTAAAACCAAAAAAGATGTATGTAAGATTAGTGAACTATATTGATCGCCTCAATCAATATCGTAGGACTAAAATCTCAAACAGAAACTTTCTCGTTATTGCCGCATTAATTGTAGGCATATTGGCCGGACTGGCTGCAGCCGCCCTGAAATCAATTACCCACCACATTGAAGATTTTCTGCAAAGTGGTTTTCACTGGCATTACAAATATTATTTATACATCTTTTTTCCAATGATCGGTATTTTGCTATCGGTCTTATATGTCAGAAGGTTTATTCGCAAGGGAAAGTTTGAAACCGGACTTACCCCATTACTATTTAGCATTTCCAAAAAATCCAGCAAGGTTGAACCGCACAATATTTATTCGCAGATCATTACTGCCGCCCTTACCGTAGGCTTTGGGGGCTCTACAGGACTCGAAGCACCTATTGTGACCAGTGGTTCGGGTATTGGTTCTGCGGTAGGTCGTTTTTTAGGCTTATCGTACCGGGAAACCACGATGCTGCTCGCTTGTGGTGCCGCAGCAGGTATCGCAGGCGCTTTTAACAGCCCGATTGCCGGGATCGTTTTTGCGATAGAGATCCTGCTTCCTGAGTTCACCATTCCGGCTTTTATCCCATTGCTTCTGGCCTCGGCCACGGCAGCAGTGGTGTCAAGGTTATTTTATACCGAGCAGCTTTTTTACCTGGTTACCGAAGGCTGGAAAATGAATGCCCTGCCTTATTATGTTTTACTGGCAGCCATTATTGGTTTTTTTTCAATTTATTTTGTAAAAGTAAATTATGCGGTCAAGTCCTTTTTTTACAAGATCAAACATCCTTATAAAAAGGTGGTCCTTGGTGGGCTGGCCCTGGGCGCCCTGGTTTTTCTTTTTCCAACCCTTTACGGAGAAGGTTATGTAACCATTAAAAATTTATTGAGCGGAAATTACAATACGGTAATCCACAATAGTATTTTTTCTGAGTATTCCGATTTGCCTGTAGCCATTATTCTGTTTACGGTAATTACTGTTTTCGCAAAGTCATTTGGAACACTCATTACCCTTGGGGCAGGAGGGAATGGTGGGATCTTTGCACCGAGCCTGATTATGGGTGGGCTTTTGGGCTTTATACTTGCCTTTTCAGCCAATACCCTTGGTATAGCTCATTTGAATGTGGCCAACTTTATTGTTGCAGGAATGGCCGCTTCTTTAAGTGCCATTATGCATGCCCCTTTAACGGGGATTTTCCTGATTGCAGAAATTACCGGTGGCTATATTTTAATGGTACCACTGATGATCACTTCGGCCATTTCTTATTTTATCAGCCGCAGTGCCAATAAATATTCTATTTATACCAAACCACTTGCAGAAAGCGGGGCTTTGCTTTCTCATGAAGACAAGGATACCACAGTACTGAATATGATGAAACTCAAGTACCTGATTGAAAAAGATTACCTGGTATTGAATGAAGAAGATGTATTGTCAGAGCGGATGAATGAAATTTTACAGGCCAAAAGAAACCTCTTTCCCGTCCTTGATCAGGATCAGGTATTTATAGGCCTGATTTATATGGAAGATGTATTGAAAATTACGCTCGATCCAGAGCAGCAGGAAACCAGTGTAAAGGAATTGATGCATGCTGCACCCGGACTTGTTATGGAAGAAGATTCCCTGAAAATGGTGCTCCAAAAAATGGAAACAGAGAATGCCTGGCTGCTTCCGGTACTGACAGCTGATGGGAAATATATAGGTTTTGTATCTAAAACAGCTGTATTTAATAAATACCGTGCTTTGCTCAGCAGGCAGGCAGATTACATGGAGTAATAAAAAAGCCCCTGAATTTGGTCAGGGGCTTTTTTTATTCTGTGGTCCTTTTCAAACCGAACTTTTCTATTTTACTGTACAAGTGACTTCTTTGTATATCAATGTCATCTGCTGTTTTGGATACATTCCAGTTGTTTTTCTCGAGCTTAAACTTAATAAACTCGCGCTCTGCAAAGTCTTTGTAGTCCTGGAAATTACTAAATTTTTCATAATCAGGAGCGCTGGAATGATTGGCGGCAGTAAAGGTGGCGGCAGTTGAAGCGCCAATATTTGTACCGCCTCCGGGATTGGCAAAGGCAGTAACATCATGCTCGGTAATCACTTTATCACTTAAAATGATCAAACGTTCAATCATGTTGTGCAGTTCCCGTACGTTACCAGTCCATGGAAGGGCCTGAAGCGCAGACATGCCATTATCGCTGATTTTTTTAACCGGCATTCCGTAATCCCTGCAAATTTCTTCAAGAAAATTTTGGGCAATGACCGGAATATCTTCTGTACGTTCAGTTAAATGCGGAACGTGTATGTTAATTACATTTAAACGATGGTACAAGTCCATTCTGAAATTGCCATCTTCGATTTCTTTCAGCAGGTCTTTATTGGTTGCGGCAAGTACACGGACATTAACTTCCTGTTCTTTTTCGCCTCCTACCCGGGTAATTTTATGCTCCTGGAGTGCACGCAATACTTTTGCCTGCGCTGAAAGGCTCATATCCCCAATCTCATCGAGAAATAAGGTCCCGCCATTGGCCAGTTCAAATTTACCAATGCGTTGTTTTACCGCAGAAGTAAAAGAGCCCTTTTCATGACCGAACAATTCACTTTCAATGAGTTCCGAAGGGATTGCAGCACAATTGACTTCGATCAGCGGGCTGTCTGCCCTTTGGGATTTTTCATGCAGCCAGCGGGCAACCAGCTCTTTTCCACTTCCATTGGCGCCTGTAATCAACACCCTGGCCTCTGTAGGGGCTACCCGTTCTATGGTTTCTTTAATTTTGCTAATGGATTCTGAACTGCCCAGAATGTCCCGAGTTTTACTTGCTTTTCTTTTCAGGACTTTGGTTTCTGTAACCAGTGTTCCGCGGTCCAGTGCGTTGCGAACGGTGATCAGCAAGCGGTTTAAATCCGGTGGTTTGGAAATAAAGTCAAAAGCACCTTTTTTACTGGCCTCAATAGCAGTTTCCACTGTACCGTGACCAGATATCATAATAAAAGGAAGGTCTGGGCTATAGGCCAGGGCCTGTTCCAGGACTTCCATACCATCCATCCTGTTCATTTTGATGTCGCATAAAACGAGATCAAACTTCTTTTTCTTGATGAGTTCTAAACCGTCTACGCCATTATCAATATCCTCTACATCATAATCCTCATATTCCAGAATTTCACGTAAAGTACTTCTGATCGCCCTCTCGTCATCAATTATTAATAATTTCGCCATAGGTATACAAAATATTCTTGTTATTGGACACGAATATATTAAGTATTATTAATACTTAAGGATAAAACAAAAAAAATGCAAGCCTGTAAGCCGGGTTCTGTATTTCATTAAAGAAACTTCTATCATTAATCTACTGTAAACGTCGCCATTTACCTCTAACGACCTACCCACTAACATCGGACGAGCAGCCCTACATGCGTTAGCCTATTTGGTCTTTCAACTCCCGGGGTTTACCAATATACCTGTTGCCAGGAACATTCGTGAGCTCTTACCTCACGATTTCAACCTTACCTGTACTTAAAAGCCATCGGCGGTGTATTTTCTGTGGCACTTTCCATAATTCAGGTCTTCATTCCCAAACCTCTTCCCGTTAGGAAGCGAGATGCTCTGTGTTGCCCGGACTTTCCTCTCCGATAAATCGCAGCGATAGAACGGCTTGCATTCGGGGCGAAGATACAAAAAACTTTTTTAGGGTTTTAAGCTGTAAAAAGAGTTTCTATTTGCAGTTTTTCAGATCTGTAGCCACCTGCTCGGTTTTGTACATGCCCTGTTTGTTTCCCGAGGAATTGGTAATGTATACGATCAGCTGTGCGATGTCTATATCTGCAAGGTAGTTGAAATCGGGCATTTTCCCTTCAAACTCTTTACCAGCTACTTTAATGGTTCCGCTCAATCCGTTTTTTAAAATGCAGGCCAGGCGTGTTTTATTTTCCTTCAGGTACAGGGTATCGGTTAAAGGAGGGGCAAGTTCTCCAAGTCCTTCACCTTTGGCACCATGACAATTTTGGCAATGTTTAATGTAAAGGTCCCTGCCATTGGTATAATACATGTCCTGCTCAACCTTTTCTGCGCTTTGGCAGGAATAGATGATGGAGGCAATGGTCAGAAAGAACAAAACAGCAATAAAAGTCTTTCTCATGGTTATTTTTTATATTCAGCCAGCAATACAGGAATGTCTTTGGTCAGCTGGGCAACAGATTCCGGATTGGTTCCGTCATAAGCCCCTCTGATGCGCCTGTCTTTATCGATCAGAACCAGCCAGCCCTGATGTACATAGCCGTCTTTGTCATTCTTATCTTCCATTACCGCAACCAGATAGTTTTTTTCCGCAATCCCATAAATTTCCTCTTTAGGGCCATAAACAAATTGCCATTGGGGGCCTACGCCCAGTTTTTGTGCATATTTTTTTAAAACAGAAGGTTTGTCGTATTTAAAATCTATGGTATGGGACAAGTACATAATATCGGGATTATCTTTGTAGTTGTCGTATATGCTTTTCAGGTTCCTGTGCATGACCGGGCAAATGCTGGAACAGGAGGTGAAGAAAAAATCGGCAATGTATATTTTGTCTTTGAATTTTGCGTTGGTAATTAAAACGCTGTCCTGGTTGAGGAACTTAAAATCAGGAATGGTTTGATAAATGGAGTCGGTTTTTGTCGTCCCGTCTTCATTTTTTATAGTTTTAGCCTCGCGTTCTCCGTAAATTGGTAATTTTCTCTCATTTTTGCAGGACGTTAAACAAAACAGGATTGCGAAAAATACGGGAATAGATAAGTTGCTTAGATATTTCATATGTATATGTTGACGCTGCAAAGGTACAGTTCAAAAAAAATAAAGTGTAACACAGCTGTAAATATTTCTTAGTTTTGCGCACCGAATTGAAAAATGATTAATGAGAACTAGATATAATGCTGCGATTACCGCTCTCGGTGGATATGTACCAGAAAATGTTTTAACCAACCATGATCTGGAAAAAATGGTCGACACCAATAATGAGTGGATTGTCGCCAGGACCGGAATTAAAGAGCGGCATATTGCCAGCGATAAAAATACAGCAACTTCTGATCTTGCAGTAAAGGCTGTGGAGCGCTTGCTGAAAGATGCAAATTTGTCTCCGGAGGCTATAGAATGCGTCGTGGTGGCTACTTCTACACCAGATTACATTATGGTTTCTACAGCCAGCGTGGTTTGCGAAAAAGCGGGTTTGGTGAATGCCTGGGGAGTAGATTCCAATGCGGCCTGCAGCGGCTTTCTCTATGCGCTGACATTGGGTGCAAGTTTAATAGAAAGCGGAAGATATAAAAATGTGATTGTGATCGGTGCAGATAAAAACAGTGCCATTATCAATTATGAAGACAGAAACACCTGTATTCTTTTTGGAGACGGGGCAGGAGCGGTGTTGTTGGAGCAAACTACGGCAGAAGAAGGCCTGATTGATAACGTTTTCAGAACAGACGGAAGCGGAAAAGAGCAACTGATTGTCCGTGGGGGCGGGTCAATGCACCCCTCTACAACGGAAACGGTTTCCAATAAACTCAATTACATTAGCCAGAACGGAAGAGTTGTTTTTAAAGCGGCCATAGAAGGAATGACCCAAACCTGTACAGAGGTTTTTGAAAGAAACGATCTGAATGCGGCGCAGGTAGACTGGTTGATCCCTCATCAGGCCAATTTGAGAATTATTCAGGCAGTGGGAGAGAAGCTGAACATTTCTGCTGATCATGTTAAAGTGAATATTGACCGTTATGGAAATACCACTGCGGCAACAATTCCATTGTGTTTGTGGGATTATAAAAATGATTTTAAAGCAGGGGATAAAATGATCCTGACGGCTTTTGGCGCAGGATTTTCCTGGGGCGCCTCTTACCTGGTCTGGTCTAAACTCAGAGGACAATAAAAACTTTACAGACGAAATAGATAAACCCGCTGATCCAGGCGGGTTTTTTTATGCAATAAATTTTATTTTTTTTATTGTGTAACCAAAAGGTTTCCTATATATTTGTAACCGAAAGGTTTCATATAAACTAAACAATGAGAAGAGATGTATTTCAGGCGATTGCCGATCCCAATAGAAGAGCAATGATCAATCTGCTGGCCGGGCAGCCTTTAAATTTAAATGCGGTTGCCGATCATTTTGACATCAGCCGTCCTGCTGTGTCCAAACACATTAAAATTTTAAACCAGTGCGGACTGATCAGTATCCGGGCACAGGGAAGGGAACGTTTTTGCCATGCAGAACTGGAGCAGTTAAAAGTGGTTAAAGATTGGGTTGAAAGTTACAGGGCTTTCTGGACAAAAAAACTGGATGCGTTGGACGAGTTGCTTTCAGAAGAAGGAGATAAAATTTAAATAACTTAAATATAAACAGATGAATGCAGAACCAATTATTTTAGAACGTACCTATAAAGCAGCTATTGCCAGGGTATGGAAGGCCATCACCGACAAGGACCAAATGGCCAAATGGTATTTCAAGCTCAATGAGTTTAAACCTGTTGTTGGCTTTGAGTTTGAGTTTGAAGCCGGAGACAAAGGCGTTATGTACCTGCATAAATGTGTGGTCACAGAAGTCGTCGAAGAGAAAAAACTTGCCTACACCTGGAGCTATGAAGGTTACGATGGAAGTTCGGAGGTGAGTTTTGAACTCTTTGAGCAAGACGGACAGACCCGTCTTAAGCTGACACATAAGGGCTTGGAAACTTTTGCTCAAAACAATCCTTCCTTTGCGAGAGAAAACTTCTTTGGCGGATGGACGGCAATTCTGGGAACTTCGCTTAAGAACTATCTGGAAAAATAAGCTTTTACAGATCTTTGGACCATTTGGTTCAAAGATCTGTTTCTGTATTTTCTGTACGGTATCGGAAAAAAGCAAGAATCAGCAGGGACACCAATGCACAAATAAACATGGTGGCTGCCATGGGCATGGCGGTACCATTATCTGCCGCACTAACAATAGCCGCAGTAAGTGAAGCGGTAATATAAGTCAATGCCCCGAGTAATGCCGAAGCTGAACCTGCATTCTTTTTAAAGGGAACCAGTGATAAAGCAGTGGTATTGGGCAGCAAAAAGCCCAGGGTGGAAACGTAAATAAAAACCAGCAGCAGCATCGGGATCAGTTCAATGTGCAATAGAATACCAATGATCAGGCTAAGGCCTGCCAGAAGCTGTACCCAAACCATCGTGCTTACAATTTGCCCGCTCGAATATTTTTTAAGCATCAATCGGTTCAATTGTCCGCAACCAATAAGGCCTATGGCGTTTAGTCCAAAGATCCAGCCATAATGCTGGCCGGAAACACCGTATAATTTCATCAGCACAAAAGGCGAACCCGAAATATAAGCAAAAAGCCCGCTATCTGTGATGGTACCAATAAGGGCATATTTTACAAACTGCCGGCTTTGCAGTACACGGAAATATTGTCGGGCAATACCTCCGGCGGTCATGGACAGACTTGGGTCTGCCTTTTTACTTTCAGGGAGCACCAGCCAGTTGCCCAGAAAAGCAAACACTCCAATTCCACCCAGGACAGCAAAAATGACCCTCCAGTTGTAGTGGGTAATGATAAATCCACCTATGGAAGGTGCCACAATAGGTGCAATGCCCATAATGAGCATAAGAATCGAAAAAACATGTGCGATGCGGTCGGAGGTGTAGAGGTCGCGGACCATTGCCCGGGCAATGACCTGACCACTGCTGCCCCCCAGTCCCTGCAGCAATCTTAAAGCAATGAGAACTTCTATAGAATGCGTAAACATACAACCTATGGAAGCGATGACATAGACAGAGAGTC
This sequence comes from Pedobacter nutrimenti, assembly GCF_003208655.1. Lineage (GTDB taxonomy): Bacteria > Bacteroidota > Bacteroidia > Sphingobacteriales > Sphingobacteriaceae > Pedobacter > Pedobacter nutrimenti. The sequence goes on from NZ_QKLU01000005.1 coordinate 330,097, forward strand.
CGATGGCCAAAGGTATTTTGCGGCCAAAACGATCGGAAAGAGGGCCGGTAATCAGTTGCCCGGCAGATATGCCAATAAAAAAACTGGCCAGGGACAATTGTACAGTGGCAATAGGGACACCCAAACCTTTAGCGATAGCAGGGAAGGCAGGAAGGTACATGTCAATAGAAAGGGGGCCAAAAGCGGTTAGTAAACCCAGAATCAGCAGAATAAATAAACCGGTACGTTGCTGTTGCATGCGCAAAGCTAGGAAAAACCTGCTTTAATTTCTTATATATAAAGATTGAGCCCTTTATTTAAAGAGCTCGAAGCCATATTGCGCTGTACTCCAGAACTCATCAAGCGCCATGATGCGCACTTTGAAAAAACGGATCAGTGCCGGCCAGTCTTCCTGTTTGAATATACTATGTCCGGACAATTGTGTGGAAATCCTGCTGATGGTTTTATATTGTTCAGTTTGCGTTTCGGCGGCCCAGTCCCAATCCTCGTTCAGGCTACTTTGCAAAATGTTTTTATATTCCCTGAATTGTTCAAACATCAGTTCCCTGACCCCTGGATCGGGATGGCTGATTTCAATACTGACAGATGCAGTGCGTTGATCTGCCTGCATTTTAAAAAATAAATGTTTGACGCCGGTCTTGTAATTGATCCAGTTTACTTTTAGCCCCTCAGAAGAGGGCTGCAGCGCCATATACTGACCAAAAGCTGTCCAGAAAGCTTGTTTAATGGCCGAAGCCTGATCTTTAGAATACAATTAAATTTGGGTTAAGCTTGCAAAACCCAAATTTAACAATTTATTCTTTAACCTCCTGATTTCACCCTTCTTCCTTCTTCTTCTGAACCACCGGAACGCTGACGTGCCGCTTTAATCTGGCTGCTTCCGAAACGGTAGGTGCAGGTAACCCGGAAAATCTGACTTTCCCATCTTTCGTTCACCACATAATTTTGCGATGGAAGGGTACTGGTGATCCTGCTTTTCTGCAATTTAAAAATATCGTTGGCTGCCACTTTCAGGTTGATTTTTTTATCCATGAAAGACCTGCTCAGGCCCAGGTCAACCCCATATTGAGGGTCAATCAATAAAGTGCCGTAAACCTGTTTGGACTGGTAAAAGCCCGACCATTCGATACTTGTGTTTGGATTAAGGGTAATGGTTTGCGTGGTGTTGAAGTTAAAAGCTGTTCTGCCGCTTTCATAGGGCTGGCCCAGCAGGTTTGGTGTTTTAAACTTATTATAGTACACCGTCAGATTATTGTTGCTGCTCCACCATTTGGTAATCTGAACAGGGTAATTCAGGTTCATGTTATAAGAGTCCTGCGTGGCCAGGTTCTGTGTAGAAATAAAGATGGTCTTTTTTGCAGTATCTGTCAGCAGGACATCTGACATGACATCACTGGTATGGCTGTAACCAAAAGTAAGGTTGAGCGTCTTTTTATAGGAATAAGAAAGCTCAAAAGCATTGGTGTACTGTGGTTTGAGGAAAGGGTTCCCAAAACGGTAAGAGTATAGGTCCAGGTAATTGACAAAGGGGTTCAGGTTGCTGTAATCCGGACGGTCAATCCGCCTGCTGTAAGAGAAGCCGACGTCATGGTTTTTTGACAATTCCTGGTTCACGAAAAGACTTGGGAAAAGGTCAAAGTAATGGCGGTTGACAATTTTCTGGTCCGTTACAGAATTTCCTTTAGAGTTGGTCTGTTCCGCCCTTAAACCCAACTGTACAGTGGTGGTTTTGAATTTCTTTTTGATATTGGCGTAAGCTGCATTGACATTTTCATCATACAGAAACTGGTTGCTGCGCGTAACATCATTCACCCAGGTGTTGTTCAGGAAATTCTGGAACAGGTAACTGTTGTCTGTTTTAACAAAACTCGATTTTAAGCCAAGGTCCAGTTTGGTCTCTTTATTAATCGGGTAGGTATAATCCACTTTTCCTGAATAAATATTCACCTTGGTTGGGATCTGATTGGTGAAAAGATAGTCGGGTTTATAGGTTTGTCCGGCAGCATTGAGGTAAATGTTGTTGAAATCATTGATTTCTGAAGATTTGTATTGTGCAAAATCGGCATCTGCACTGAATTCCTGGCCCAGGGTATCTATAGTGCTTTTGTAATTCAGGTTATAGGCCATCCCGGTGTATTTGTATTTACTTGGGTTGGTGGCCACTACTGAAGAATCTGTTTTTGAAGGGCGGTCACCAATCAGGGTATTGACATTGGCGGTGCTTTTTCCGTTGCTGTTGTAACCGTTCATGGCAAAGCCCAGGGTGTTGTTGTCGTTAATGAAGTAATCTATACCCGCTTTGAAATTGCTGTTGTTGCGGTTGTTTATGGTACTGCTGGTCTGGTTAAAATAAGTTTTATTGGCGCTGGTTTCGTTTACCCGCATGATGTCTGTAGACTGAAACCTTTTGTTGTGGCCATAATTGAAATTGCCATAGACGTTAAGTTTCTTTTCCCGGTGGTTCAGCGAGAGCCCGCCATTAACTTTATAATATTGTCCTATACCCTGGCCTACATACACAGAACCGTTGGTGCCAAAATTGCGGTTTTTCTTTAGTTTGATGTTGATGATTCCCGAATTACCCGCCGCATCATATTTTGCCGAAGGGTTAGTGATGAGCTCTATGGATTGTATGGCATTGCCTTCTGTAGCGCGCAACAGGTTGGCCAGTTGTTCCTGAGATAAATACGTTGGTTTCCCATCCAACATCACCGTTACACCTTGTTTTCCCATCAGACTGATTTTACCATCCTTGTCTACAGTCACACCCGGGGATTTCTGCAAAATTTCCAAAGCCGTATTTCCTGCGGCCAGGGCGCTGTTTTCGACATTTAAAACCATTTTGTCAACCTGTCTTTCAATCAGGGGTTTCTGGTGTACAATTTCAACGCCTTTAAGCAGCTTTGAATCTGTACTCAGCTGTACGCTTCCTGTATTGTGTGATTTTTTCTCCGGGCCAATTCCATAAGGTCCCTTAAATACTTTTTTATAACCGACAACATAAAATCCAATGAGGTAATTGCCGGCTTTAAGACTTTTAAACTGAAAGGTACCGTTGTCCTGGCTTAAGGTGCCCTTTACAACGGTCGAATCTTTTGCATTTAACAGGCTAATGGTTGCGTAAGGGAAAGCTTTTTGAGTTTCATCCAGTACTTTGCCGGAAATTTCTCCATCAGAAACCGGGTTCTGAGCTTTAGTGAGGCCGATGTTCATTAAAAAAATGCAGATCATCAGCAGGCAGGTGTGGTATTTTTTGTGGTTCATAATGGTCATCATAATTCCACATACGCTTCACAGCATATTCTTAGGAGAACATGTAAAAAGGGAGTGGATTTTTTAATTACCTATAAGATGTTAGAAAAAGGTAAAAGGTTACAGGTTATTGTATTTTTTTTAAAATAATTGAAGTGTAACGGCCTGTGGGCCACCTGAGCTGCCTGAAGGCTGATGAGCAGTTTTATTTTTTTGCTGGTCCAGCCATTCCAGGTAATCTTTTTGGTCCAAAGGCTTGTCCAGCAAACCAGCGGCAATCTGAAGCAGGGCCAGCTGATTTTCGGTGAGTTGTCTTTGCTTTTGAAAAAGATGATGGATTTGCTGGTGGATCTTGTTTTGCGGTTTGATCCGCAGGTACTTGATCATGGGCTGCAACATTAAGGTTGAAACTTCTTTTGAAAAGTAAGTAACTGCCGAAAGGACCCGGCTTTGTATGGCGGGTTGATCTTTAAAACCATTTTGCTTTAATAGCTGGCGCAGTTGTGACTGGAAACGAGAAGATAATGTGGTCAGCTCATGTACAGATTTGCGCAATTGACCAAGCAGCAAATTGATTTCGGTAATGTTGGACTTAATAACCTCCGGATTTGAGCTGATGCTTTCCAGGCCGGCACTGAGTTTCTGAAAGGAAAAATAAGCCAGTACCTTTTGAAGGATGAAGCTTTCCTGCTGGGAGATAAGAATCTGGTCCAGGTCTTCTTCTTTTGCCGGGGCCATATATCGGATGACTTCCGGGTTGGAACGCAGGCTTTCTGTGGTGATTTTAGATTTGAGGACCAGGCCGTTTAAGGTCCTTACCCTGCTTAAGGCCACATAGACCTGTCCGGAAACAAATGATTTACCCGCATCAATAATGGCATTGTCAAAGGTGAGGCCCTGACTTTTATGTATGGTCACCGCCCAGGCCAGTTTAATGGGATATTGTGAAAACTCGCCTACCTGTTGCTGCACAATGACTTGCTCGGGATCAGTTTTATATTCAAAGGATTGCCAGGAAGATTTTTCAAGGACCATATCCTCCTCCTGGGGGAAAGAAATCAGGATTTCTCCGGCCGTAATGGACTTGACTTTGCCGATTTTTCCATTGTAAAATTTCCGGTCATCACCGGTGTCATTTTTAATGAACATAATCTGGGCACCTTCTTTTAGTTTCAGGGTCTGTTCTGCCTGTAAGCCAAGATCCCGAAAATCACCGCTAACCTCTCCTTCAAAGCTGTATTCTTCTCCCGGAAGCTCATGTAGTTTTTCTGTATTAACGGCATTGGCTTCTGCATTGTGGGAGGTGATGATAATCGGGCTGAGTTCTCCGGATGGATTAAACAAGGGGTCATAACGACGGTTGAGGATTTCCAGGCTGTTTTGGTCAATCTGGTTGTTCCGTATGTCATTTAGAATATTGATAAACTCCGGTTCTGTTTGCCGGAAGACTTTGGTCAGTTCAATTTGCAATAAGGGATTTCGGCGGACCACATGGGCATCAAAAAAATAAGGAGAGGCATAGGCCCGGTTTAAAAAAGCCCAGTCCTCTCTTTTGGTCACAGGGGGAAGCTGGTATAAATCACCGATCAGGAGCATTTGTACACCCCCAAATGGCAGGTCACTTTTTCTCACGGCCCGCAAAATGGCATCAATGACGTCCAATAGGTCACAACGGACCATAGAAATCTCATCAATGACCAGCAGTTCCAGTTCATTGAACAGACTGATCTTTTCCCGGGAATAACTCATGTCCGAAACCACAGCGCTGATGGAAAGGATACCGGCCTGGAGGTTTTCGAGTTGGAGGTCACCGGGAAAAAAAGAGCCCGGAGGAAGCTGGAAGAAAGAATTAATGGTGGTGCCTTTGGCATTCATTGCGGCAACGCCGGTAGGGGCAACCACGGCCATTTTTTTGGTGCTGCTTTCTGTAATTTTTTTGAGCAGGGTCGTTTTTCCGGTTCCCGCTTTTCCGGTAAGGAAAATGTGCTGATTGGTGTAGGCGATAAAGGATAGGACTTTATCAAAAACCGTATTGGAAAAACTGCCATTGCTCATTCTGCAAATTTAGCAGATATTTTTTTGTACAGGGCCAATGTTGAAATGTTCTGCATTAGGAGTTTGTAAGCTGTTTTTACAGAGAGGGATAGTTATTTAGAATAATTATTGCTATTAATTTGGATTAATTCCATATAATGATTTTCTTTGTGCAAATTTAGAAGCAATGCAAAATTCTATTCTGGAAATTTCCGTTCAACTGACCGAGGTATTTAGTACAAGTAAAGGTGCTGTTTACCAGAGTGACAAGGAAAGTTGCTGGTATATTGATTTTGCCGGTAAGGTTGCTTGTTTTGATTACAGGAATATTCTTAAATTGAAAAAAGCTATTTATGGCATCAATATAGAAGAAATTCTTATGGATAGTTCTAAATCAGCAGATGTTGAGATTGTATTTATCTGTGCCTGTGATCATTGCTATGTGTTGACTGTATTGGAGATCATTGCTTTTAAAGAACTGCTGGAAGGGACTTTTGTGATGCTGAACCTGAACCATATTATACAGGACCGCCTGTACCGTATTTCTGCTTAACTAGCTTTAGACTCTTTCCATATTGCACGCTGATGCAGTTTTTGTGATTTTATAGCATTATTTTTGACTTATAATCAGTTGAAAATAAAATAAGAAGACCATGAAAGATATCATTCGCATAAAAAGTTTAATTTCTGCAGACGTAGAAGCCTTGTTGAATCAGCAAATTAAAAAAGAAGCGCAGTCTTCTTCAGCTTACCTTTCCATGGCATCATGGTGTGACCGTAACGGATTTGACAATTCTGCTGAATACTTTTTTAAGCAGTCTGATGAAGAAAGAGAACATCAGCTAAAAATTTATAAATATGTTCTTGATATGGGCGGAACGGCCATTTCTCCGGAAGTGACCAATGTTAAAATAGAGTACAACTCTTTCCGCGAAGTATTTGAAGAAGCTTTGGATCAGGAGATCAGCGTAACGCAGTCCATTAAAAACATTGCCGCACGTTGCCATAAAGAACATGACTATGTAACAGTAGAGTTCTTAAACTGGTTCTTTAAAGAACAGAGAGAAGAAGAATATAAAGCCAGAAGAGCTGTTGAGTTGTTTGATCTGATTGGAGAAGAAGGAACAGGAAGATGGGAAATTGACAAACACGTAGGTAAAATAAACTACAACGGCCAGGCCGGAGAATAACTTAACCAGCAAGTCTGGTTTTGAATACAAACCTATCGCAGTCATGCTGCGGTAGGTTTTAATGTAATACAAAGAACCAGATTGCGGTGGGAAAGAAAGATAAACATTCTAAAAAAAAGCATTCCAAGAAAGAAGGCAAAAGCAAGAGAAAATCGGAATGCTGTGAAAAATACAAAAGAGGCAAAAGATGCGGAAGTTGCCCTTTTGCCTGATGTTGTAAGCCCTTTTTTATTCCAGTTCGAATATGGCCTGGATTTCGACAGCCGAATTCATCGGCAGCGAAGATGCACCAACCGTTGCACGGGTGTGTAAGCCTTTTTCGCCAAAAATAGCCACAAGTAAATCCGACGCTTCGTTCATGAGAGCTGCATGTTGACTGTAACCTGCTGGTGTATAAAAATAACCAGTGAGCTGTACCGCCTGTTTTACTTTGTTCAGGTCACCGCCCGCTGCATCTTTAAGTACGGCCAGAATGTTCAGGAGCGTTTGCCTGGTTGCCTGCCTGGCTTGTTCGGTAGTGACTTCTTTATCAATCATGCCAGGATGTTCTATATGGCCTGCTTTTAAAGCGATCTGATTGATTAAAATAAGATTTCCTGTCCTTTTATAGGTTTTGTAGCTTCCAACCGGCGCAGGTGCCTCGGGGAGTGTAATACCCAGATCCTTTAAGCGCGTTTCTATATCATTTTTTGCAGGTTGAACCGATGGGCTTGCATCATGCAGTGGAGCACAGCCCTTTACAACCCTTGCCAGTGCATAACCCTGAAGCTGGGCCAGATGAAGTTCTCCCGGAGAGGGGCGCTGTGCTCCAGCTGCGCCAGCTATGGAAACCACACCAAAAGGCGTGTTGCCCATTATTCCGGTGGGAACGATGATCATGCCATGTAGGGCCAGGGTGTTCCAGAAGGAAAGGACCGCAGCTTCTCTTCCTGCCCCGCTGCCCGCAGACATAAATACAGTAGCCGGAATACCTTCCAGTTTTCTGGCGGTCCAGATGGCTACAGACTGGTCCAGAAAGGACCGCATGTCTGCGCTCATGTTGCCAAAATGTACCGGACTGCCAAAAGCAATGCCATCATAGGCTGTCAGATCTTCAATGCTGGCATAAGGTATTCCGGAAAAGGCCATGTTTTTTTCGTTTTGCAAAGGTTTTATCCGGGGAACCTGTTTTAAAACGGCCTTTGTGCCTTCCATTTTTTCTATTCCCGAAGCAATGGCCAGGGCAAGTTTGTAGGTGCCCCCTTGTTCGGTATTGAAAAGGACCAAAATGCGGCGGTTAATTTCTTTATTTTGCCTGGCCTGGGCCCTTAAAGAAAATAAGGTCAGGACTATAAGGCAGGTGGTGACAGCACTTTTGCTGATGAGATGGAATAAATGCATAGTTTTTTAATATGAGCAGGCAAAGGTCTGTAAAGTAAGCCATGGCGAAATGTTTATATTTGCCAATTACATGTTAAAAAACGACAATGGAGGAAAAGGCCAGATTTTGTCACCTGACCGTCGACGCGGTTGATAAAAGAGCTTATGTATGGCATGAGGCCAACTGGAAATTTTCAGATGAATGGCATGCACACCACAGGGGGCAGCTCATTTACGTGGAAAAAGGTTTGCAGTATCTGCACACAGCAAACCAGACTTATTTATTGCCTACCCATCATTGTGCCTGGATACCACCTGGTATGGCCCACAGGACCTCTTCACCGGTCCATCCGGTGTACCTGCGCTGTCTGTTTTTTAGCAGTACCGGCCAGCAGCCTTTCTTTGAAAATATTAATGTTTTTAATACACCCAGGGTCCTGCGGGAAATGATCCTGTTTACAGAACAATGGTCCAGGCTGGAAAAGGAGGATGCCGTTGAACAGGATTTTTTGCAGGGCTTAAAAAGGATCCTGCCTCTAAGCTTTAAAGCTGCCATTCCATTGGTGCTTCCGATGCCTTCTGATCCAAGAATAAAAGATGTGGTCGGTTATCTGGCAGAAAATATCCGCAATGAATTCCGCTCGCCGCAAATCGCTGCGCGATTTAACCTTACGGTTCGTACCATGGAACGCTTGTTCAAAAAAGACATCGGAATTACTTTTGCAGGTTACCAGAAATTACTGAAAATCATCAAGGCCGCCGAACTGCTTTCGGTCAATGGAGAGACGGTTAAAAGTGTCGCTTTCCAGGTCGGTTATGAAAGTGTTTCCACGTTCAGCAATACCTTTTTTAAGGTGCTCGGAACAAGGCCGCAGGAGATGCTTTCCGAAAAATAATGCGCTGGTTTTTGTTGTAAAATCAGGCGCCAGACCTTTAGGATGGGCGCCATTTTAACCTGGGGGTTTTCTGTTTTTCCAATCCATTTGTTTTAAATATTTTTTGTCTGAAAAGGGGAGGAGCGCATTTTTTGCTTCCTTTTTATCTGAAGTTTATATAATTGAACTTATACTCTATATTGAGTTTGTAACTGTCACGTTATTAATTTATTGAAAAAATGTTCCTAAATTTTTTTAGTAATGTATTTTTTGTTTATATGTGTCAATTTATTTAATTGATAAACAGGTATTTGTTTTGTTTTTGTTGAATTTTTGAGACTTGTTGAAAAATGCACATCTTAATCAGAATATTGCTGCGCAGAAAGGTGATGTTTGCGTATATTTGCCCCGCATGCTGACTCGTTTAACGGCCATATTACTGATCTTTTGTTCCATTTCTGCAAACTTGTCCAACCTGTTTATTGAGGCTGGTTTTGAAATGAACCAGGCTTATATTGCCAGGGAACTTTGCGTCAATAAAGATAAACCACAGCTGCATTGTAACGGAAAATGTTACCTCTTGAAAAAGCTCAAACAGGCGGAAGAAAAAGAGCAGAAACAGGAGCGTCAGGCGCAGAAAAATACAACCCTGGAAGCGCTGGTTGTCCAGCCCTTTTTATTCAGAAACTTTTCAGTTCCCCTGCTTGCTTTGCACATACCTTTGTGCACCGGAATTCCCCAGTCGGCCGCAGGTTCTGTTTTTCATCCTCCCCGATTCGGGGGATAAACGACCAAAACAGGAGCCACAGAACCACTGTGGTTTACCATGATGATTTCGTCCCAGTGCGGACGTGCCCGTATGATTTACAATAAAAACAATTATGAAAAGATTAACAGCGATTAGTATATGTGCTTTTTTTGCTGCAGCCTGCAGCCAGCAACAGGATTATAAAACAGAACGTGACCAGGTGATGAAGTTTCATGACGTGGTGATGGAAGACCAGGGGGTTGTGGTGGGAAACCAGATGAAGCTGGACTCTCTGATTAAAGACCTCAGGAAGGCAAAAAGCATCCGTCCTGAAATAGATACCTTAAAGGAAAAAATACAGATGTTGGAACTTAAAGCGAGTTTAAGCCATGCCGAAGAACAGATGAATAACTGGATGCATCAGTTTGAACCTGATGTAAGTAACAAATCCAATGAAGATGCAATTGTGTATTTTAAAGGGGAAAAAGCGAAGATCGCACGGATCGACAGCTTGTATAAACAGGAAATCAAAGTTTCAAACGCTTACTTATCTAAATTCAAAAAATAATGATCTACAGAGCTTCTTTTATAGCCTTGGTCCTTTTATGTTTAATGGGTTGCAAGGAAAAACGGGCGCGTTTGCCTTTTTTACAGGCGGAGATTAACGAAAAGACGGTAAATGGTAAAACTGTCCCGGATACGGTTTTCAGGACCATACCGGCCTTTAAATTCCTGAACCAGGATAGTGTGGTGGTTACAGGGAAAGACTTTGACGGAAGCATTTATGTGGCCGATTTTTTCTTTACCTCCTGTCCGACCATTTGCCCGACCATGCACAGAAATCTGTTGAAGGTGTATAAAAAATACGAAAACAATCCACAGGTTAAACTGGCCTCACATACCATTGACTCCAAATACGATGTGCCCTCAAGAATGAAAGCTTATGCGAATAAGCTGGGCGTTAAAGGCACACAATGGGAGTTTTTATGGGGGACAAGGGATGAAATCTACGCACTGGCCGAAAGGAATTACCTGGTGAGTGTGAAAGAAGACAAGCAATCTCCGGGAGGTTTTGTGCACCAGGGCTATCTGATCCTTGTGGACAAGGAAAAACGCATCAGGGGCGCTTATGATGGTACCGTTGACGCAGATGTAAAGAAGTTAATGGAGGACATGGATACCTTGTTGGAAGAATATAAAAAATAGGCCCGGTTTTAAATTTTAAGAAAAATTTGACCGTCAGGCAGGATTGGTTTATACTTACAAAAAAACGCTTAATGTTTTACAATTTAAAAATGAACAATATGAAAAAAACCGCTCTGTTAATGGTCCTGTTTGTTGCACTGGGTACACTGGTTTCGAAAGCACAGAATAAATTTTCTTCCTGGCCTGCACTTGGTGAATTTCACAAAGTGATGTCTGAAACCTTTCACCCTTCTGAAAAAGGCGATTTAAAGCCTGTTAAAGAAAGAAGTGCTGAGCTTGCTGAAAAAGCAGCGAAACTGAACAGTTCGATGATCCCATCAGAATTTAACAAGCCTGCCGTAAAAAAAGCAGTAAAATTACTGGCTGCTGAAAGTCTAGACCTGGACAAACTGATCCGTAAAAAAGGAACAGATGAGCAAATCAAAAAGAGCCTTGTGGCTTTACATGACCGCTTCCATGAAATAGTCGGTTTGTGTAAAGATGAAGGGCACGAAAAACATTAAGTGCAATTCCCATGTTTAGTTACATGGGAATTTTTTTTGCGATATGAAGAAAGTATTTATCACCAGGGTTATCCCCGAAAAAGGCTTGGAGCTGCTGAAAGAAGCAGGAATTGAAGTGAATATGTGGACGCAGAAGCGGCCCCTGACTCCTCAGGAGCTGATTGATTACTGTAGTCAAAACGACGCCTTACTGAGTGTAAGCACAAAAATAGATGCGGCTTTTTTAAATGCCAGTAAACACCTCAAAGTGATTGCGCTGCATTCTGCGGGTTACGATAATGTAGATGTGGAAGAGGCCAGCCGGTTGAAAATCCCGGTGGGCAATACCCCGGGGGTATTGAGTGCGGCCACTGCTGATACGGCTTTCCTGTTGATGCTTGCCTGTTCGAGAAAAGCATTTTACATGCACAAACAAATCCAGAAAGGGGCCTGGGACTTTTTTGAACCTACTGCAAATTTGGGAATAGAACTCTATGGCAAGACTTTGGGTATTTTTGGCTTGGGTAGAATAGGTATGGAGATGGCCAAACGTTGTAAAGGGGCATACAACATGCAAATCATTTACCATAACCGGGCACATAATGAGCAGGCAGAAAAAGAATTGGGGGCCGTGAAAGTTCCTTTCGAAGCTTTACTGAAAAAAAGTGACGTACTTTCTGTGCATGCAGCCTTAAGCCTTTCGACCAGGGAGATATTCAATCTGGAAGCTTTTTCAAGAATGAAAACAGAAGCCATATTTATCAATACAGCCAGGGGAGGCATGCACAATGAGCGGGATTTAAAAACAGCCCTGGACCAGGGAATGATCTGGGGGGCCGGACTCGATGTCACTAATCCCGAGCCAATGGCGGCAGATGATCCCTTACTGGACAGGCCAAATGTTTGTATTTTGCCTCATATTGGCTCAGCTACCCGTGAAACAAGGGATGCCATGTCTGTACTGGCCGCACAGAACATTATCGCCGGTTTAAAAGGCGAACGATTGCCTCATGCAGTGAACCCGGAAATTTATGACCTCTGAAGGGTTTCGTGCAGCTGAAGACGGTTTTTGAGTACGGTAATCTCCTGCTGCATATCTGTTAGTTTTCCAAGAAGGTGTCTGATTGCGTCGATGCCTTCTATATTGATTTGCAGATCGTAGTGTAAATGAATATATCTTTCTACTTCTGAAAACTGGTCTTCCTGGATAAACTTATCTGGTCCCACCAGGGTAAGGCTAATGATGCCCGATTCTTCAAGAGAAATGAGGAAAGAAGGTTCTATATTATAGTGAACACAATATTCTGTGATTTTTATAAGTTGCATGCTCATAGATTTAAGATTTTGCCAGTTCTTTAAATAATTCACGTTGTTTTTCACTCAGCTGATCTGGTATTTTTACCGTATAGGTGACAAACAAATTGCCAAATTCACCTTCCTTTTTATAGACAGGAAAGCCTTTTCCCTTTAGCCGGACCTTTGTGCCGTTCTGTGTAGCGGCAGCAACTTTAAGTTTTACTTTGCCGTTAAAGGTCTCTACTGTGGTCTCTCCGCCCAGTACTGCGGTATATAAATCCAGTTCGGCCGTGGTGTAAAGATCATCATTGAGCCGCTTAAAGGAAGGATCATCTGAAATATTAAACGTAATGTACAGGTCTCCGTTTGGTCCTCCGTTAACCCCAGGGGCACCATGGCCTTTTAAGCTGATCACTTGCCCATTGGCAATACCGGCGGGAATCGTAATCCTGATGTTTTTACCATTGACGGTCAGGGTTTGTTTATGGGTGTTGTAGGCATCCCGAAGCGATAAATGAAGCTCAGCCTGGTAATCCTGCCCCTTAAATTTTGTGTTGCCCCGCTGGGACCTGCCACCGGCAGCACCAAACATAGATTCAAAGAAATCAGAGAAATCCCCTTCCCCAAAATTTGCACTTTCTGAATAAGCGGAGTTTCCAAACGGATTGCCCGCTCCCTGTGCATGCTGCTGGTTGGCCCGGGATTGTTTGGCCTGCTCATATTCTTCCGCATGTTTCCAGTTTTCACCGTATTCGTCATACTTTTTCCTCTTCTGCGGATCACTAAGGGCCTCATTGGCTTCATTGATTTGCTGAAATTGTTTATTGGCTTCTTTATCATTTGGATTCAGGTCAGGATGATATTTTCTGGCCAGTTTTCTGTAGGCCTTTTTGATGTCGTCCTGACTTGCAGTTTTGTCAATGCCGAGTATTTTGTAATAGTCAATAAATGCCATATCAATACAGATGTTTTTATGAAATGCTGTTCAGACAAGTTCGGGATATGCCCACCAAAATTCAAACCAATTCCCGTTTTTTTTTAATTTTTTGTATTTTTATAAACATCTCTCTCTTTTTTTCGGGAATTTAAATTAACCATCTGGTATGACTCTTAAACAGCGTGTTTTATCATTTTACCTCCTGTCGCTCTTTTTTCTTTCGTGGACTGCCCAGGCAGGTATACTGCAAGTCCCTAAAGCTTCAGGTCTTGGGCTGGAAAATGGGGTGTCAAAAAAACTGGCCGCGTACCGGAAATCTGTATTGAGTAAAGTGCGGTATGAGCTGGAATTTGATTTACCGGAAGAGCGCCAGGCCGCTATCCAGGCAAAGGAGGTGCTCCGTTTTGAGTTAAAAGAGGTGAAATTCCCATTGCAGATCGACTTTAAAGAAAATGCAGCCAAGCTGAAATCTGTACTGGTGAACCAAAAAAAAGTGCCAGCTCAGCATCAGAAGGAACATCTGATTATTCCTGCTGCGTATCTTAAAAGTGGCAGCAACGAAGTGAAAATTGATTTTCAGGCAGGTGAAGGTGCTTTAAACAGAAATACAGATTACCTGTATACATTATTTGTTCCGGACCGTGCCAGAACAGTATTCCCTTGTTTTGATCAGCCCAACCTGAAAGCCACATATACCCTCAGTTTAAAGTTGCCACTTCACTGGAAGGCCATTTCAAATGGCATTTTAAAAGATTCCCTTCTGGAAAATAACCGTAAAGTCTATAAATTTAATACTTCCCAGGCCATCAGTACCTATTTGTTTGCTTTTGCAGCAGGCCGCTTTACACAAAGCCAGGGAATGGTGTCTTCCATGAAAACAGAGTTTTTGTTTCGGGAAACAGATACAGCTAAAATCAGGCTTAGCGTTCCGGAAATTTTTAAAACACACAGCAATGCCTTAAAATACCTGGAACAGTGGACGGGCATTGCTTACCCTTTTCAAAAGTTTGGCTATGTGGCCATACCCGATTTTCAGTTTGGGGGCATGGAGCATCCGGGAGCCATTCAGTACAAAGCAGCTTCCTTGTTTTTGGACAATGGTGCAACAAAAGACCAGATCAATGCCAGAAACAACCTGATTGCCCATGAAACCTCGCACATGTGGTTTGGGGACCTGGTGACCATGGACTGGTTTAATGATGTATGGATGAAGGAAGTTTTTGCCAATTTTATGGCCGATAAAAGTATGGCTGATGCAAACGGAAGCGATGAATTTGATTTAAAATTTCTGGTGGACCACTTTCCTGCGGCCTATGCAACAGACCGGACCCAGGGTTCCAATCCGATCCGTCAGGAGCTCGACAACCTGAATGAGGCAGGGACCATGTACGGAAATATCATTTATCATAAGGCACCCATAATGATGCGTCAGCTCGAGCGATTGATCGGACCAGAGGCTTTTCAAAAAGGGATCCGGGAATACCTTCGGAAGTTTGCAGGGGGGAATGCTTCCTGGCCGGACCTCATTGCCATTTTGTCCAAATACAGTTCTGCAGACCTGAAGCGCTGGAACAAAGTCTGGGTAAATGAAACGGGTATGCCAAAAATCGATTACCAGATGGAACTCAAAGAGGGTAAAATTAATCGTTTAACCATTGAACAGGCCCCTGAACAAGGTTTACCGCGTGTCTGGCCCCAGTCATTTGAACTGACTTTCTTTTATCCGAATTACAGCCGGGAAATGACCGTCCGATTAGATGGCGCTAAAACCGAACTTAAAGAGGCTTTTGGTTTGGAAAAACCATCGTTTATATTATTTAATTCCTCGGGCCAGGGTTATGGCCGCTGGCCGGTGGACACAGCGATGTTTGCACAGCTTTATAAAATTGAAAAACCCCTTAGAAGGGCCTCGGCTTATATTTCCCTGTATGAGAATATGCTGAGGGCTAAAAGCATTGAGCCAGGGCAGTTACTCAATTTATTTATACAAGGATTGGACAAAGAAACAGACGAACTCAGTTTGAAGCTGATCAATGGGTATATCAGCGCCATTTTCTGGAATTTTAGTACGATGCCTGAACGCCTCAAAATTGCAGCAACACTGGAAGATTCCTTATGGTCTGCCTTGCAGGCGCAAAATTCCCCGAACCAAAAAAAGATCCTTTTTAAAACTTACCAGGACATTTATCTGAGTACAGCAGCAGCGGACAGGTTGTACCAGATCTGGAAAAGCCAGACTGCTCCAGCAGGAATCCGTTTATCGGAAGATGACTATACTTCCCTGGCTTTTTCGCTGGCCTTAAAAGGAAATGCCGATACCAGTATTCTTCGTACCCAGCTGGGCAGGATTATCAATGCAGACCGTAAAAAACGCTTTGAATTTATCATGCCGGCCCTTTCTGCAGACCAGGGCACCAGAGACCAGTTTTTTAAAAGCCTGAAAGAAAAACAAAACCGGGCTAAAGAGTCAAATGTGCTGGCCGCCTTGTATTACCTGCACCATCCATTGCGACAGAATTCCTCTGTAAGGTATTTGCCGGAAAGTTTAAACCTACTGGAAGAATTGCAGGTTACCGGTGACATCTTTTTTCCGCAGTCCTGGCTGCAGGCTACTTTTGGGAATTACCAAAGCACAGCAGCAGCGAACACGGTCCGTGATTTTTTAAAGACACACCCATCTTATAATCCAAAGCTCAGGGCTAAAATCCTGCAGGCCGCAGATAATTTGTTCAGGGCTGAAAAGTTGTTGAAATAAATGGATTAACCCGATCTTATCTTACGCACCTGAACGGCATGGTGACTGTATTTTCCATCACTTTTTTCAAAGGTAACCTGATCATGAAGAAAAAGTGTATTGAAATCCAGGTCCGGATTGTCAGAGGCTAAAAGTATAAAGCTGACTGAAGTGTCCAGCTCGGTGATAAAACCTATTTTCCTTTGATAATTTATAAAATTAATATGGCCTGTTAACACTGCAATCGTTCTAATGTTTCTTAGAACAAAGTTAACGATTGTTTAATGTTTATTTAAATTTCTTAAACAAATTTATGAAATAATCAGAAATCATTTTTTGGGCGCTGCGGTGTGGTTTTGATAAAAACTGGGGCTGATCACCACAATGGTAAAGGATTGGTCTGCCGTAATTCCCTGATAAACATAATTTTTTCCTTTAAATACGGTGACCGTTTGGTTTTCAATAAGCTGCGTGTCCAATTTAACTGCTTGAAGGGCCTCTATTTCCTTAAGTAAAGCTTCGTAGGCCTCTTTGTCCGGCGCCTGATAATAGATGCGGTTAACGGCAGTTCTTTCGGTATGAATTCTAATCC
Source organism: Pedobacter nutrimenti (assembly GCF_003208655.1). Taxonomy (GTDB): domain Bacteria; phylum Bacteroidota; class Bacteroidia; order Sphingobacteriales; family Sphingobacteriaceae; genus Pedobacter; species Pedobacter nutrimenti. Next base: position 346,802 of record NZ_QKLU01000005.1, read on the forward strand.
AGGCCAAAGCTTTGGAAGCATCACTTTCCAGGTTTCCGTAAGAAAAGGTCCTGTAATAGTCGGTCTCAAAAGATCCGGTTAATCCGGCGTTGAGTTTCCAGCCTTTGTTAATCAAGGAATCGCTCACATAGGTCATGGATTTTCCTATGGGTGCCTCAAGGTCCTTTAGGCTTAGGCCTTGCGCATGAACGTGCACAGAAATACCCGTCAACAGGGCTAGCAAAAAATACTTTAACATCAGGCCAAATTTAGCGTTTAAATCTCAAACATTTCCTTTAATGCAGTGCTATAGCCTCTGCTGGAACTTAATTTGGAACTGTTGTTGTCTTTCATGATAAAAATAAGGCTTCCATTAAAGCTCTTGCGGATTTCCTGAATTAAATCGGTATTCATAATAGACCCACGGCTTATTCTGAGGAAATTTTCCGGAAGTTTTTCCTGTAAGGCAGAGATCGTAAAATCGGTCAGGTGCCTTTTCCCGTCCAGGGTATTTAAAAAAACATATTTATCTTCTGCCTCTATACTGACAATGTCATTCAGTTTGATCAGTAAAATGCGGTCCCCGATTTTGACCGTCAGGGTTTTAATTTCCTTTTTGACTTTAAGCTTGCTCATCAGCAGTTCCAAAGGAAGGTTATAATCCTGTTGCTGCTGAAAGCGGGAAAGCTTTGCGAGGGATTTTTCAAGGCGTTCTGCTTCAATGGGTTTAAGGAGGTAATCTATAGACTCCTCTTCAAAGGCTTTTACAGCATATTGATCGTAGGCTGTTGTAAAAATCACTTTGGGTTGTTCTTTAATCCGCGAAAGCATTTCAAAGCCATTGAGCACAGGCATTTCTATATCCAGAAAAATCAGGTCAGGCCGGTGGCTTTCAATAAGTTCAAGCCCCTGGATCCCGTTTGCAGCTTCTGCTATAATATTTAATTGCTCATAAGGAAGCAAGAGCCTTTTCAAGCGCTGCCGTGCCAGTTCTTCATCATCGATAATCAGTGTACGCCAAATTTTAGTCATAAGTTACAGGGAATTGAATCCGGAGTTGTTTATTGGGATAATTTAAAATTTGCACTTCATAATTGTTGCTGCCATACAGTAGGTTAAGTTTATCATAAGTGCTTTGCAGTCCATAACCGATTTCCAGTTCCTCAGGAAAAGGGCTGCCATTGTCCTCAATGATAATCTCCATGAGCTCGGTTTTTTTGATGCTGATGCGGAGCATTCCATGGGACAGGACATTTTTAAGGCCGTGCTTCAAGGCATTTTCGACCAGGGGCTGGATCAGGAACCTTGGGATTTTTTCTCTGTTTAAAGCAGGATCAAGGTCTGTTTTGAAGCTGATCCTGTCTCCAAACCGCACTTTTTCAATTTCCAGGTAAGTGTTCACAATTTCTATTTCTTCAGTAACACTCACCAGGTTTTCCTGGGTCTGATTGATGCTGTAGCGGAACAGTTTCGATAATTTGAGGGTCATACCCTCGGCTTTGTCCGGATCTACATGGATCAGACTGGCAATGGCATTCAGGGAATTGTATAAAAAATGCGGATTAATTTTAGAATGCAGTGTGGCCAGTTCTGCTTCGGTTTTCATTTGATTCAGCCGGAGCAAAGCCAGTTCTTTTTCCTTTATGCGGTTGTTCAAATTGACCTTTTGGGCATTATGAACATACATCACTGTATTCACAATGATCGTCAAAACACAGCTGAAGAGAAAATCGTCTTTATGAAAAAAAGTATAGGGTGTTTTAAGGACCGCAGCTAAGAGCAGGTAAATGACCTCAATGGCTATAAATACAGCCCCCAGGCTGAAAGCGTAGTAAATCAGGATCTGGACAACACCATTTCCTTTTTTAGCCCAGAATTTTTTGGACAACAACAATCCGTTACAAACAAAAATAGAAATAATGATTCCAAAAATATAATGAAAAATGGCTTGCCTGGTGCCAATCCACTGTCCTTTAATCAGGGACATCAGAATGACCAATGAGGTCGATATGGTCAGGCCAATGGCGAGTCCAACCAGGTTCACCTTTTTCCATTGCTTTAAGCTGATGGGTTTTTCAATGTTCTCAGAGTTCCAGGTATTGAACATAGTTAAAGATACTGATTAGTGCTTTTAAAAGGCAAATATGTTACTATACCGTTAACATTACATGTTAATTCTGATGAATTGCAGATACCGGGGTTTGAACGGTGTAAAATGGAGTGGGGACGGCGGGTACAAAAAAGACATCTCCAGGGTTCAGGTTCAAACCAGAGAGATGTCTTTAAAATGATAATTGTTCTTTATTTCTGGAGATCTTCCATCAGCGCATTGATTTTTAGGCCTAGCTTTTCATCTGTCTTATCAAACTCACTTGCCTGGGGCAAAGTTGCATTCACACTGCAGTAGAATTTGATTTTTGGTTCTGTTCCAGATGGACGCGCAGAAACAATGCTGCCGTCTTCAGTGACAAACTGCAAAACATCTGATTTTGGAAGACTCAGTTTTGATATTTTTCCTGTATTCAAATCCGTTTCCGTACCCAGTTCATAATCTTTTAAGGTACTGACTTTTGAGCCACCAAGGCTGGCAGGAGGGTTGTTCCTGAATTTTTCCATCATGGCTTTGATTTCTTCGGCACCTGTTTTACCTTTTTTGGTTAGGGATACCAGTTCTTCTTTATAAAGACCGTGGGTCACATACATGTCAATTAAAGCATTGTACAGGCTGCTTCCTTTATCTTTGTAATAAGCGGTCATTTCGGCAATAAAGGCACAGGATATCACTGCATCTTTGTCCCTGACCAGTTCTCCGACAGAATAGCCATAACTCTCTTCACCACCAACCACAAAAGTTTTCTTGCCCTGAAGGCTGGTGATCAGCTGACCGATCCATTTGAAGCCGGTCAGGGTATTGTAGCAATCTACTTTTTTAGCTTTTGCTATGGCTTCAATCAGGTTGGAGGTCACGACAGTTTTTACGATATACTGGTTTCCGTCAATTTTTCCTTTTTCTTCCCAGGCGGTCAGCACATAGTGCACCAGCAAACTGCCGGTTTGATTGCCATTGAGTAAAATCCATTCATTGTTGTTGTTTTTTACGGCAATACCTACGCGGTCTGCATCAGGATCTGTTGCCAGTACCAGGTCTGCATCAATTTCCTGTGCTTTTTTCAGGGCGAGCGTCATGGCTTCTTTTTCTTCGGGATTTGGATACACCACCGTAGGGAAATTGCCGTCCGGTTTGCTTTGTTCTTCAACAATGGTCACATTGTCAAAACCAAATTGCGCAAGGGCTTTAGGCACCAGAGTAATGCCTGTTCCATGAATTGGAGAATACACAATTTTCAGGTCTTTCTGACGGCTGATGGCCTCAGGAGATACAGATAATGCCGTAATCTTGTCCAGGTACAGCTGGTCTATTTCTTCCCCGATTAATTCTATGTTGGCATCAATACGGGTAAATTTTACCTCATCAATGGAGGTGATTTTGGCCACTTCATCCATAACAAGCCGATCATCAGGGGCAGTAAACTGTCCGCCATCGGCGCCATAGGCTTTATAACCATTGTATTCTTTGGGATTGTGGGAAGCCGTTAGCATGACCCCGCTGCGGCAGCCCAGTTCGCGGATGGCAAAAGAAAGCTCCGGAGTCGGGCGCAGTTCCTTAAAGAAATAAACGTAAATGCCGTTTGCAGAGAATACATCTGCTGTAATTTTCGCAAACTGGTCGGAGTTGTTCCGGCTGTCGTGGGCAATGGCTACTTTAATTTTTTCGCCCGGATACTTCTTTAACAGGTAATTACTTAAGCCCTGGGTCGCCGTGCCGATCGTATATTTATTAATACGGTTAGAACCAGCGCCCATAATGCCGCGTAAACCACCGGTACCAAATTCTAAATTTCTGTAAAAAGCATCGGTTAGTTCTGTATAGGATTCCTGATCAAGCAGGTTTTGAATGTTCTTTTTGGTTTGTTCATCGTAATTGCCATTCAACCATTGGTTTATGGTTGTCAGGGTACTTTGTTCTAACTGCATATATATTGTTTATGTTTTGTTGAGTTTTTAATATTTAATATCATGTTTTGTTCAGTAGGGGCAAACTTCCTGCCATTCCAAATTTTATTTTGCTTATATCCTAATTATTACCTTCGTTTTATTTATTTTCACGCCCTGATAGGAAATTCCGGGACTATAACAAAAATATAAATAATACGGATAGAATGGATTTATTACCATCAAATAGTAAAGTTTAAATAAACGAAAAAATAACAAAAGAAAAATGAAAGTATTAAAGTTTGGAGGAACTTCCGTTGGAAGCCCTGAGCGGATGATGAAATTGCTGGATATAATCAATCCGGCTGAAGAACAGATCGTGGTTCTGTCGGCAGTGTCCGGCACCACCAACAGTTTAGTAGAAATCTCTGGCAAACTTTTAAAGGAAGACAAGCAAAAGGCGTTAACACTGATTAACGCCCTGCATCAGAAATATAATGACTTTGTTGTTGAACTGCTGGCAGAAGGGGACTTCAGGGAGCAGGGACAGGAAGTTGTCGATTACCATTTTAATTTTCTTGCTGCCCTGAGTAATGACATGTTTACTCCCATTGAGGAAAAAGTTGTTTTGGCACAAGGAGAATTACTGTCCACTACTTTATATCACATTTACCTGAAATCCATTGGTGTGCCTTCTGTACTGCTGCCGGCTTTGGATTTTATGAAAATTGATGAGGACAATGAACCGGATATTCCTTTTACTACAAAAAATCTTCAGCCCTTGCTGGAAAAGCATAAAGGAAATAAATTGTTTATTACCCAGGGCTTTATTTGCAGGAACAGTTTTGGCGAAGTAGATAACCTGAGAAGGGGCGGAAGCGATTATACCGCTTCTTTGCTGGGGGCTGCAATTCTGGCCGAAGAAGTACAAATCTGGACAGATATCGACGGGATGCACAACAATGACCCACGTATTGTAAAGGGCACCAAACCCATTTCGCATTTGTCTTTTGACGAAGCGGCCGAGCTGGCTTATTTTGGGGCGAAGATCCTGCACCCGCAATCTGTATTCCCTGCACAAAAATATAAAATACCTGTCCGCTTGCTCAATACCATGGAGCCCCAGGCACAGGGTACCCTTATTGCTGCCGACAGTGAAAAAGGAAAAATTAAATCAATTGCAGCAAAAGATGGCATTACGGCAATAAAAATCCAGTCCAGCAGAATGCTGCTGGCCTATGGCTTTTTAAGAAAGGTGTTTGAAATTTTTGAGCGTTACAAAACGCCTATAGACATGATCACAACTTCAGAGGTTGCCGTTTCCCTGACCATTGATTTTACAGATAACCTGGATGCGATTGTGAAGGAGCTTCATGCTTTTGGATCGGTAGAAATTGACCGGGATCAAACCATTGTCTGTGTGGTAGGGGACTTTGGTGCAGAAAAACATGGTTATGCGTCCAGGGTACTGGATGCTTTAAAACATATTCCAATCCGTATGATTTCTTACGGAGGCAGTAATTATAACATTTCACTGCTGATCAATACCGGGGATAAAACCGAAGCACTCAGAAGCCTGCATAACCGTTTATTCGAATAAGGTTTTACTTTTTCTTAAGATAAACGACTATAGCGATACATAAAAAGACCAGCAGGATAAAAAAACGGGTTCTCCTGTCATATTCCTTCCTGCTGATCTTTTCTCTCTGGTAATCAAAATAATTGCCTGCATAGACTAACATCAAACCAACTAAACAAAATATAATCAGATATTTAAACATTATGTTTTCTAATAAAGACATCAGCCATTTTGCAAATTTAGAAACACCGTTCTATTATTACGATCTTACTTTATTGCAAAATACACTTCAGGCCTGCTCTAATGCTGCAAAGGTGTACAATTTTCATGTTCATTATGCAATGAAAGCAAACTTTAATCCGGCAGTGCTTGAAAAGATCAGGTCTACCGGCTTTGGTGCAGATTGTGTGAGTGGAGGTGAAGTAAAAAAAGCAGTTGAAATTGGTTTTGAGCCTGGAAAAGTAGTGTTTGCTGGTGTGGGTAAATCCGATCAGGAAATCAATGAGGCACTGGACCTTGATATTTTTTGCTTTAACGTGGAGTCCATTCAGGAACTGGAAGTAATCAATGAACTGGCCGGAAAAAAAGGTAAAAAAGCGAAAGTTGCCATCCGGATTAATCCGAATGTAGATGCACATACCCATCACAACATTACCACCGGTTTGGACGAGAACAAGTTTGGAATCAATTCCTGGGATTTACCGGCCTGCGCAGAAACCTTAAAAAGCTGCAGTCAGCTGGAGTTTATCGGCGTTCATTTTCATATTGGTTCACAAATCACCAATCTGGATGTGTACAAAAATTTATGTGTAAGGGTCAATGAATTCGCTTCCTGGTTTGAGGAACGTGGATTTTTAGTCAAAGTATTGAATGTTGGTGGTGGCCTTGGAATAGATTATCATCAACCTGATGAGCAAATACCTGATTTTGCATCTTATTTTAAAATTTTTCAGGATTTTCTGGAAGTCAGACCGAATCAGGAGGTTCATTTTGAGCTTGGAAGGGCATTGGTCGGACAATCGGCTTCTCTGATCAGCAGGGTGCTGTATGTGAAAAACGGAAAGAAGAAAAATTTCCTGATCCTGGATGCCGGCATGACAGAACTGATGCGGCCTGCTTTATACCAGGCTTATCATAAAATTGAAAACATCAGCAGACCAGAAACGGAAGCAGCCATGAAGTACGATGTGGTTGGTCCGATCTGCGAAAGTACAGACTGCTTTGGAAAGGAAGTTGAACTTCCGGAAACTTTTAGGGGTGATTTAATTGCCTTAAGGAGTACAGGGGCTTATGGAGAAGTGATGGCTTCACACTATAACCTTCGTGAAAATGTAAAAGTGGAGTTCAGCACTGCAAAATAATCTAAAAAAAAGCGCCGTATAACATTGTACGGCGCTTTTTAACTTTATTCTTCTTCGAAGAAATCCAGGAGCCCTCCAAAATAATGCTCCTGTAAACCCTCCGTAAAATCCACAAAATCTTCATCCGGAATATTGGTTTGCACAAATTCCAAAGAAGTCCCTTTTTTATCCGGGTGCAATTTGATGGTGACCACAGAAGGCTCGGTGTCCTCTCCGAAGTACCATTGCTGTATAATTTTCTTTCCGGGTTCGAAAGCAATGTTTTTGCCTACAATATCCCCATCCCAGAATGAAAATTCCGTTCCGGCTTCCTCCGTGAAATTTACCTCTGCACCTGTCCACAGTTGTATGCTTTGCGCTTTGGTTAAGGCCAGGTAAACCTCCTGGGGTGGAACAGGAAAGCTGTAATATTTTTTAAATGTTTTCATTGTTCCTATTTAAATGCGTTTAAGCCGGTGACATCCATTCCGGTAATGAGCAGATGGATGTCATGGGTACCTTCATAAGTAACCACAGATTCCAGGTTCATCATATGGCGCATAATAGAGTACTCTCCGGTAATGCCCATTCCGCCAAGCATTTGTCTGGCATTTCTGGCTATATCCAGGGCAATTTCCACACTGTTTCTTTTGGCCATGGAAATCTGTTCTGCAGAAGCCCTGTTTTCACTTTTCAGTACACCCAGACGCCAGACCAGCAGTTGGGCTTTGGTAATTTCTGTAACCATTTCCGCCAGCTTTTTTTGTTGCAGCTGGAAGCCCCCAATGGGTTTTCCAAACTGGATTCTTTCTTTGGAATACCTTAATGCCGTATCGTAACAGTCCATGGCGGCACCCAAAGCACCCCAGGCAATGCCATAGCGGGCCTGGTTCAGGCAGCCCAATGGTCCTTTAAGGCCCTGGATGTCTGGAAACAAATTGGCTTTAGGGACTTTCACATTGTCAAAGACCAACTCGCCGGTTGCAGAGGCTCTTAAACTCCATTTGTTGTGGGTTTCAGGTGTACTGAAACCTTCCATTCCGCGTTCTACAACCATTCCCCTGATCTTTCCCGATTCGTCCTTTGCCCAAACAACTGCGATATCTGCAAATGGGGCATTGGAAATCCACATTTTGGCTCCATTTAAAATATAATGGTCGCCTTGTTCTTTAATATTGGTGACCATGCCACCAGGGTTCGAGCCATGGTCAGGTTCGGTTAAACCAAAACAGCCCATCAGTTCTCCGGTGGCCAGTTTGGGAAGGTATTTCTTTTTTTGTTCTTCGGTACCATAAGCATATATAGGGTACATGACCAGTGAGCCCTGAACCGAGGCCGTAGAACGTATTCCCGAATCGCCCCGTTCAATTTCCTGCATTAAAATGCCATAGGCAATGTAATCCAAACCGGCTCCTCCATATTCCAGGGGAATGGTCGGGCCGAAGGCACCGATTTCTCCCAAACCTTTAATCAGGTGCGATGGAAACTCTGCCCGCTGCGCAAAATCTTCAATGACCGGGCTGACTTCTTTTTTGACCCAGTCACGGGCAGTAGAACGGATCAGTTTATGTTCTTCAGACAACAGCTCATCAATTAAATAGTAATCAGGTGCTTCGTAGAGATCTTTCTTTCCAGATTTGTTCATTTCGATAATATTTGGTTCAGGCTTAAATTCTCGTCTAATTCGGTTAAAGGCAGGGAAGGTTTTGGAATTTATAAATTTAACCGCTCCTTATGCCATTAGTTACGATCAAAGTTAATAATTTAGCGGAATGGCCGGCTAAAACCCGCTAAAAAATTAAAGTTATACCAATGCTGATACAAACCGTTGCACTTAAAGAGGTGAAATTCTTTTCCTTACATGGCTATTATCCTGAAGAACAACGAACAGGGAATCATTTTCTGGTCAGTGCAGAAGTTACCTTTGTTCCTACCGGTGATTCCGAAAATTTGCAGCACACCGTTAACTACGAAGTACTCAACAGCATCATGAGGGAAGAGATGGCCCGGACCCAAAAAATGCTGGAAACTGTTGTGCGCAATATGCTCGACCGAATTCTGTCTTTCTATCCTTTTTTGCTGACGGCCGAAGTGGGTATAAAAAAACTCCATCCGCCCATGCCCGGTGAAATTGGGCATTCCTTTGTACAGCTGCGTTACAACGCTGAGTAAAATTCTGAAAACCTAACCCATACCATATATTAAACCTGTTACTTCATGCAATACACTAAAATTACTTCAACGTTCCTGGATCAAATTAAAGAAGCTGTTGGGGCCGCCAATGTTTTTACAGACGAGGAATCCCTGGCCAATTATGCTCATGATGAAACTGAAGATCTAAAATACTTTCCGGAAGTTGTCGTGAAACCGGTGGATACCGTTTCTGTTTCTGCCCTGTTAAAATTATGCAACGAAAATCATGTGCCGGTAACCCCTCGTGGTGGTGGTACAGGCCTGAGCGGTGCGGCATTGCCTGTTTTTGGTGGTGTGTTGCTTTCCATGGAGAAATTTAAAAAAATCATCAATATAGATACCCAGAACCTGCAGGCTACCGTGGAGCCTGGTGTCATTACCGAAGAATTTATGGATGCAGTGGCCGAACAAGGCCTGTTGTATCCTGTAGATCCCTCCAGTAAAGGGTCTTGTTTTATCGGTGGAAACGTAGCCCACGGTTCTGGTGGCCCCCGGGTAGTTAAATATGGTACCATCAGGGAGTATATCCTTAACCTTGAAGTGGTATTGCCTACCGGTGAGGTGATCTGGACAGGGGCCAATACTTTAAAGTATGCTTCAGGCTATAACCTCACCCAGTTGATGATTGGTTCTGAGGGTACGCTGGGTGTAGTGACCAAAATTGTCACCAAACTGATTCCAAAGCCTACTCAAAGTGTATTGATGATGGCTTCTTTTGCTGAAAATGAAGAGGCCTGCGGTGCCGTATCTGCTATTTTCAGGGCTGGGATTATTCCTTCTGCTTTGGAATTTATGGAAAGAAAAGGAGTGGAGTGGGTTATAAAATACGATGACATTAAGTTTGATCTGAAAGACAATGTGAATGCCTTTCTGATGCTGGAATTTGATGGAGACGATTTGGATCACATTTTCAAGGACTGCGAAAAAGCCAATCAGGTACTGGAACAATTTAACTGTACCGATGTGCTTTTTGCCGATACCGCCCAGCAAAAAGAAGAGATCTGGAGAATCAGAAGGACCATGCCAGAATCGGTAAAATCCAATTCAATTTATAAAGAGGAAGATACCGTAGTGCCAAGGGCGACCTTGCCGCAATTAATTAAAGGCATTAAGGAAATTGGTGCACGGTATGGTTTTGAAAGTGTTTGTTATGGTCATGCTGGTGATGGAAACCTGCATGTAAACATCATTAAGGCTGGAATGAGCGATGAAGACTGGAAAAATAAACTCAAAGATGGTATCGTCGAGATTTTTGAACTGACCAGCCAGCTGGGGGGTACCATTTCCGGGGAGCATGGAATAGGCCTGGTTCAGCGGGAGTTTATGTCCATTAAATACAGCGAGGTACACCTTAATTTAATGAGAAGCATCAAAAAAGTCTTTGATCCAAACAGTATTTTAAATCCGGGCAAGATTTTTTAAAGTTTAATAAATATATAACCGGCTGAGCAAGATGATTTGTTCAGCCGGTTTTTTATTGCCCTGCCGGGAATTTAGCTGCTGGCCAACTGTTCAAATTGCAGCATTTTGTTTTTCTCGTCTTCCGGTATCGGGGTGGCCTTCTGCGTTTGATAATCAAAAGCTACACAAACGGTTTTGCCTTTACTGCAAACGGTTTCTTTGTTGCTTTCTGTTTTTACGATTAAGTAATCCAGGTCAAAACTGCTTTTGCCAATTCTGGAGGTTCGGACATAAATGTGGACCTTGTCTTCCAGAAATATAGGCGTAATGTATTCTAGTTCTGCTTTTGCAATCACCACACCTGTTTTTTTCCAATCCCATTTTACGGCCTGTTTCCAGTATTTGGTCCTGGCAATTTCCAGGTAAGTGAAATACACGGCATTGTTTGCATGCCCCAGCATATCGAAGTCCGCAAAACGCATTTCCAAATTGGTTTTATACTTAAAACTGCCTAATTGATCCATGTTTACTGTCTTTTTGTCTTGTTGTTTTTGTTTTTTGTGTCAAAATGTCTTTAAAATCATAAAAATAGGCTTTGGTATGAGTGTTGAACAATGGGAATTATAAATATTTAAAAAAATAAAAATTAACAATAGGAGAACACAACCATGACTTTAGTAAATTTTAACAACAGAACCAGAAACACAGCGCCTTATTTTAACAATTTTTTTGACTCATTGTTTAATGAAGCTTTAAATAAAAATTTAACCGTTAACAAGGTCCCTGGGGTAAACATCCTGGAATCCGATACGGACTACAAAATTGAGCTGGCTGCTCCTGGTTTGAACAAAGAAGATTTTCAAATCAATTTGAAAAAAGATACCCTGTCAGTATGGGCAGAGAAAAAAGTAAACGAAGAAGATAAAAAAGCGTACAGCCGTAAAGAGTTTGATTATTTTTCTTTCGCAAGATCTTTCGTTTTACCTGAAAGTGTTGATGGCGATAAAATCAGCGCAGAATATATCAATGGTATTTTAAACATTACTATTGGTAAAAAAGATGAAAGTAAAACTGAAAACAAAGAAATAAAAGTTTCATAATAAGTAAGGTTTGGTTTAAGGTTGGTAAGGGTGTGCTGGGAGGCACGCCCTTACTTGTTTATAAAAACGACTGTTTTGTAAAAAAAAAGGCTGTCATTGTTCGAAGATGCGCCTGATTAGGCTCCTTCGGAGCAAACCAGCCAATATCTTCTCACAACGCAGCCATTTTTTTATAAATCATAACAAGAAATTATGGAACATGGTAAGGGCTTAGCTGGAGGGGGGATGGTCCGGGCAGGGCGCAGAGAAGGTTATTGTTGGTGTTGGGAGGCACACCCTTACTTGTTTTAAAAAAAAGGCTGTCATTGTTCGAAGATGCGCCTGATTAGGCTCCTTCGGAGCAAACCAGCCAATATCTTCTCACAACGCAGCCTTTTTTTATAAATTATTACAAGAAATTATCGAACATGGTAAGGGCTTAGCTGGAGGGGGGATGGTCCGGGCAGGGTGCAGAGAAGGTTATTGTTGGTGGGGTATTTGGGAGGTTGGTTAAGGTGAGTTTTGGTAGGATGCAGAGAGAGTTATGGTTGCTGGGTTGTTTGTGCTTGTGAGCCGAGTTGGTTAAGCATTTGACAAGGGCGATAGGCATGGGGTTAGAATTATATGGAAATTTTTTAAGGAATAGAAGGGGTGTCTGGAGAGAAATATTGGCTGGGCTGCTCCCCTTCAGGAGCCTGATCAGGCGCATTTCGAAACAGATATCTCCTTCTATTCCTTTACTTTTAGCTCCTTTTATCCTTCTTGTTCCTTTGCTTTTATACACTTTTTAGCTCCTTGAGTCTGACTTGCATTTCTTTATTTTGAGCATTCAACATAAAAAAAGGAACCCCTAAAGGTTCCCTTTTTATTGTATAGGTAGTTGTGTTTAAAAGTTAAAGGCAGCAGATAACCTGGCGAACCTGCCCAGAATTGGACGGGCATAATAAATGGCGCCAGGTGCTGATGTGATCCGCGGGTTGCCTTCGGTTAAACCAATGGTGTTGGTCAGGTTGGAGGCATCGATGGCAAAACGCATTTGTTTTACCTTCAGGGAAATGCCTGCGTTTAGGACATCAAAGCTTGGTAAAGCAAAAACGTTGGCGTTGTCGGAATATTTTTTACCAAAATGATTGACCTCAGCATAAATGCTCAGCGCTTTGGTAATGTTATAGGCCGGGCGGATGGTTCCGTAAAAGCTTGGGATCCGGCGCACTTTATTGCCGTTGTAATCAAAACCATTTCCAGAGAAATCCCTGAATTTAGGGTCTTGAATGGTGGCATTTACCGTCAGGCTAAAATCGCCGGCATTAAACTGTCCTTCTAGTTCCAAACCGATGTTTTTGGCTTTGGCAAACTTGTTCTCGGAAGTACCGTCGAGCAGGATGTCTGTAAAGGCGATATTGTCCAGGTTCATGTAAAAAGCATTGGCAAAAAAAGCATATTGCTGGCCCTGTAACTTATAACCGAGTTCAAACTGGTTGATGACCGTAGGTTTTAACTTGCTCAGGTCACTGGCATTGTCAAAATAAGACTCTTCGATCGGAGAACGGAAACCATTGCTGTAACGGAAATAAGTGGCCATATTCTCGTTGAACTTATAATTGGCAGCCGCACTTCCCGATAAACGGTTAATGTCATATTTCCAGTAATAATAAGGTCCTGAAACGTTGGTGATGGAGTTGTCGGCCGTTGTGCTTCTGAAATCATAACCAAAGCTGCTGTTGTTGTCCAGATTCTGGGCCGCAGATTGGGTGGCTTTATAGCCGCTGTAGCGGTCCATGTCAAAACGTAAACCAAGGTCAAAGGTCAGGTTATCGGTCGCCTTAATCTCTGCATTTCCAAACACAGCATTTACATCCCCCTTGGTCTGTGCTTTTCTGGTTAAAAATGAAATATCCGCTACACCATTATAAGTCCTGGAATAATTGGCTGCTCCGGGAGCCACAGATTTATCCACCAGGTTCAGCAATTGTGGGTTGTCAGATACGCTGACCAGTAAATTGCTCCAGTTCCATTGCTGGTCAGAACTCCAGTTGGAGTAGTAATAACCAAGGGAAAGGGTAGTTTTATCATTTTTATAATCGAACCTGAGGTTGTTGGCAAAGTTTTTCATTTGTTTGTCAATGGCCCAGTAGCCCACTTTAGCCACCAGTGCCGGGTTTACCACTGCGCCGGTATTTACATCCGTATACTGAGGGTTTAGCACCGGAAAGGATGCGCCCGCAGAGGTGGTATATCCTTTTGCAAAATCAGCTGCCGTTTGAGGCTCAGCGCCTGGAAATATAGCGGTGTACTGCATATTGATATTGGTGTATCTTATGTTGTTGCTCACCGAAAAACCACCGCCCAAGTCCGTTTTAAATTCTCCTCCAAATACATCCACAACAGGGTGTACCCCATCTTCCAGGTTTCTGTTGTAGGTGCCCCCACCCAGTTGCGGAACGCTCAGCTGGCTAAAATTCCGGGAAGTTAAAGTCCCTGTATTTGGATTAAAACCATCGATGCCTTTAGGGTGATCCTTGTCCGTTAAAGGAATAGGTAAAAGGAATAAGTTTCTGTCATCCAATTTTTTATAAGACAATTTGATGTAACCATTATCCAGGTTGTATTTCAGGTTCATTTTTATCTGGCCACCATTGTTGCCTTTAAAACCAGGGTTACGTACCCCGTTTTCCGTCCGGTAAAAACCACCAATGTTGTAAAATAATTTATCCGGTACAATGGCCCCGCCAATGTTCAGGTCTGTTCTGAACAGTCCTGAAGTCCCGGTGCTTAATTTTACCGTTCCGCCAAAATCATTGGTACCCGTTTTGGTAATGAAATTGATGATCCCGCCGGGTGCATTGGTGGCGAAAATAGAACCAGAACCGCCTCTTAGGGCTTCCATACGTGAAATGGTTTCATCTACCCGAAGCCAGTTGTCGGCATTGGCAAACTGTAAGGCCCCATCTTCAAAAACCGGCATGCCATCTTCCTGAATCTGTACATATTCATAAGCACCTGCCGAAGGAATACCCCTTGCAAATAAGTTGTTGCCCACCTCACCACCAGAAGTTTCTACCACAAAACCTGGTACATGTTTGAGCAGGTCAGCGGCGCTACTTGGTGCAAGCTGTTGTATGGTTTTACTGCTGAAGCTGGAAATGGCCACACTGGATTCGATTTTTTTCAGTGCATTGGTGGTACCCGTAACCACTACCGCGTTCAGCTCCATTAAATCTTCCAGCAGGACAATTTTTAAAGCAGAACCACCGATGGGTTGTTCCACAGACTTATAGCCAACGGCACTGATGATCAGTATTTTTCCATCAGGAGTGTTGTTCAACGCAAATTTACCGGCCTGGTCGGTCGAAGTACCGGTCTTGGTGCCTTTAATGACCACGGTTGCACCCGGAATGGGCTGGTCATTTTTATCGACAACAGTTCCGGATATGGTTTCCGCTTTTTTCGCATGTACAGGAATAGGATTGCTGTATGCCAGCCCTGCATGGCCGATGATGCAGAGGGATAAAATAAAGAATAAATGTCTGTTCATAATCTGGTTTTTTGTTTATACTGGTTAGTTGTGGTTGATGATGTTTATGTTTTCATGAATTCATTAAAAGACTTATAAGGTTTCACTTTTCATTTTTAAATACACGCCATTGGTCCAGCCAAAGCCATCCTGGTTCGGATATTCACCCCCTGTTGCAAGCATAGCCGTGTCTTGGACATTGTATTTCTCGGAAATTTTGCCAGTTTCCTTAAAATGCTGTTCCACCATGGTGGTCCAATTGGTTCTGGTTTTTTCAGCAAGCTCCAGGAAGCCGTAATTTTTAAGACCCTTAAAAGCAATCCATTGTAAAGGTGCCCAGCCATTTGGTGCGTCCCATTGCTGCCCGGAATGGTTTAAAGTCGTCAGTAAGCCCCCGGCTTTTAAAAAATCCTTTTCTATGACCGATGCAAGGGCTTTGGCCTGCGCTGCGCTGGCCATACCGAAGTACAAGGGGTAAGCCATGGCAATGGAAGGAAAATTGGTCTGTTTTTCTGCCGAATGCTGATAATCGTAATACATTCCCTCTGCTGCAGACCATAAATATTTTTGAATGGCCTGTTCCCGGCTTTCGGCTTGCTCCTCAAATAATGCGGCGGTTTTAAAATTTCCGTTTAGCCCTTCTGCTTTTCCGATGGTTTTTTCCAGGTGCCAGAGCAGGCAGTTTAGGTCTATAGGAACGATATCAGTAGTATGGGCCGTGTTCAGGTTTTTCTGGTCCTTGAACCAGCGGCTGGAAAAGTCCCAACCAGACTCGCAGGCGGCACGGATGTTCAGACAAATGGAAGGGCCTGAATGGGCCATGGTTTGGGTATCTTCCAAAAAACTCTCCGGTCTTGGGCTGTTGAGCTTGTCGAAATAACGGTTTAACAATTCACCGTCGGGCATAAGGACCAGGTGCTGGTAATCCCTTTGTTGCCCATGAAGCAATTCCTTGCCATTCATCCAGAAAAGGTATTCCTGGTGTAACTGTGGTAAGTATTTGCTGTAAGCTGCCCCGCCTGTTTCTATAGCCAGCAGTTCCACCATTAGCGAAAAGAAAGGAGGCTGGGAACGGCTTAGAAAATAGGTTCTGTTGCCGTTAGGAATAAAGCCAAACTGATCAATCAGATGGGCAAAATTAGCGATCATACTTTTTATAAGATCGCTGCGTCCGGAAACCTGCAGGCCCAGCATGGTGAAATAACTGTCCCAGTAAAAAAATTCCCTGAACCTTCCTCCCGGAACCACAAAAGGATAGGGAAGGGCAAGCAGCGAACTGTGGTTATCGGTTGCAGTTCTGGTCAAAACAGACCATAAGGAGCTGATGTGTTCTTCTATGTTTTTGGAAAGATCTGTTTTAAACTGGTTTTGTTCCTGCACGGGAACCTCAAAATGCCGGTTCACAAAATCAGCCAGGTTAAAACCGGTCTTTTTATTTTCGATCCTGTATTGTTTCAGAATGTCCGGTACAGGAAATTTCGGGATGCAATCTGCAAAGGTTTTCTGGTCGGGATACAGCCCGCTGAGCTGTACGTCGGCGAACAGTTCTTCCAGGTTTTCGACAAAAAGGGAAGGGCTATGGTGCATGGTATATAGATGAGGTCTGATTGATTTTTTTCGATTTTTTAAACAACAACAAGGCGATGCTGAGCAGAAACAGAGGAACCAGGGAAAAGTAAAACGCACTTTGTCCGCCGTAATGCTGAAATATATAGCCGGTAATAATAGAGCCCAGTGAGCCGCCCAAAGCAGAAAAGACCACAATAAGCCCCGACATGGTACCATGTTGTTTTTTAGGGAGGGCAGCAAGGATAACAGAGTTAATGGCCGGATAAATCGGTGCCAGGAAAAACCCGATTAAGGGGAATATATAGGCCGAAAATGGAACATCTGCCCAAACTTTAATGACATGCCCTTCTTCGGCTTTGGCCAGGGGCAGGGCAATCAGCACCAATGCTGCTGCGGCCACCAGGCAAACCGTCAGGGTAACATACCAGGAAACTTTTTTAAGGACCATGCCGGCAAGAAACCGCCCTATAGCCGTGGAGGCTGCCATAATACCCGCCATCAGTACACTAAAGGAAGAAGGTAAATGCAATACCTTATTGTTAAAGGTGGGCAGCCAGCTCATAATGCTTTGCTCAATCAGCACATATAAAAAAGCGCAGACAACAAAAGAAACCACCAGCGGCAGGACCAGTAAGCGGAACATTTCCATAAAGGAGGCCCCTGTATTTTCTTCGGTAGGTTTGGCTGCCGATTCATTGAGCGGGGCAAGGGTTAACAGAAGCAGAGCCAATAGGTATAAAGCCCCGATAAAATAGTAAATGTGAAACCATCTTCCCGAACTGGCATCGGCATCATCAATAAAATAACTGAAAATGAAATAGCCCAGTAAAATACCCACCATGAAGCAGCTTTCAATAAAGTTCATCAGGCTGATGTGTTCCTTTTCGTTTTTGGTGATCAGGCCAATGCTGCCAAATACCGATATTTTGATCAGGGCAAAACTGGCCCCTGTGACCGCAAACAAAAGTTTTACAGCGATAAATGTTTTCACCGAAGGGACAATAAAACAGGCCAGGGCTACTGCGGCAAGTCCAATTTGCATGGATTTTTTATAGCCGATTCTGGTGATAAAGGAAGCCACCAAAAAGGAAACGACTGCAATGGTGATGTCTTTAAAAGCTTCCAGCACAGATGCGGAAGATTCATTGACATGATAATAGCGTTGCACCTGCATGATCACGGTTCCCACGCTATTGAGCATAATCCCAAACAGAAGGTAATTGATAAAGACAGAGATTTTAATTTTTAAGTTTCCCATTTGTTATACATGATGTTGCTGCTGGTCAAAGCTTATGCTATTAGAGCGGCTTATATTTGGTTTAATAAAATTCAGACTTTCAAAGCGATAAAAATTATCCTGTATTCATTTTTGATTGAACTATATTAATATAATTATTCATATATTTAATTATTAAGTATTAATAAGGATGAAAGTAGAGTTTGAAATTGTAAAGCCAGATGAACATTCTTCTTTCCGGTTTCTGTATCAGAACAAAAACACCTGTGAGTTTGTGTGGCAGTATCATTACCATCCGGAATACGAGCTGGTCTGTGTGCTTTACGGTGACGGGACCCGTCATGTGGGCAATCACCTGAGTATGTACCAGAACGGCGACCTGGTGCTCATCGGCTCCAATATGCCGCATTCTGGCTTTGGATTGAACGCTACAGATCCTCACGAGGAAATCGTTGTCCAAATCAGGCCCGAGGTCATGAAACAATGGATTTCTGATTTTCCGGAAATGAAGGAGGTCGCCTTGTTGATGGAGCGTTCCAGGCATGGGATTAAGTTTGAAGGGAAAACCAAAAAGGAAGTTACAAAAATGCTCATTGGACTAAAAAACGTTTCGGCTTTTGAAAAACACCTGGGTATGCTGAAGGTGCTCCATAAACTCGGTGGAAGCGAAGAATATGTGATGCTCAATGAACAACCTATTCTGGGTGAGCTGATCCGTAAACACCGCTCCAGGCTCCAGAAAATTTTTACTTATGTAGAGAATTACTATCAGGAAGATATAGACATTCAGAAAGTAGCAGATATCGCAAACATCTCTGTGCCTTCCTTTTGTAATTACTTTAAAAAAATGACGCACATTACCTATACCGAATTTGTAAACCGTTACCGGATCCAGAAAGCCTGTATGCTTTTGCAGCAAGACAAAACCATTTCGGAGGTTTGTTTCGAATGCGGTTTTAATAATGTGACCTACTTCAATAAGATATTTAAACGGATTGTTCATAAAACCCCTTCCGATTTCAGGGTTGATAAATAGAATAAACCAGGTTTAAGATGCGCCCGCTCAGGCTCCCGCAGAGCGGTCCAGACAATATCACTTTCTGAACCCCTAAAACGGGATTGAAAAATTATACTCCGGTAAGACATATTGCCAAATTGCTCGGCACAAAAAAAAGGTGCCTTCCTGGCACCTTCAATTATTTTAGTGGGTTTAATCCTAGGTATAACCCAGAATTTTTAAAACCTGTTTGCTGTTTTGTTCCTCGCCGAAAACCTCAAAGTTAAAAGTTTCGTCACGGTTTCTGCGGATAATCACATGTTTAGGGCTAGGGAGCAGGCAGTGGTGAATACCACCATAACCGCTCAATACTTCCTGGTAAGCTCCGGTATGGAAAAAACCAAGGTATTGTACTTTACGCGTTTTAGGCATAAATACACTGTTCATGTGTGCTTCCTGGTTGTAGTAATCCTGGCCATCGCAAGTGATCCCGCCAAGGTTCACTTTTTCATATTCTGCATCCCAGTTGTTGATCGGTAACAGCACATATTTCTGGTTTAAAGCCCATACATCCGGAAGGTTGGTAATGAAAGAACCGTCCAGCATCAGCCATCTTTCCCGGTCGTTTTGCTGTTTGCGGCCCAATACCTTGTATAAAATACCAGAAGCTTCCGCTACCGTGTATTTACCAAATTCAGTAATAATGTCTGGTTCGATTACATCGTGCTCAGCGCAAATTTCCTTGATCCTTTTTACAATTTCGTTCACCATGTATTCATAGTCGAAATCGAAAACCAGGGAATCTTTAAAAGGCATACCACCACCAATATCCAGGGTATCCAGTTCAGGATTGATCTTTTTGAATTTGCAGTAAAGGGTTACATATTTTTCCAGCTCGTTCCAGTAATAAGGCGTATCCGAAATACCCGAGTTGATGAAAAAGTGGAGCAGCTTTACACGAAAATTCGGATTGGCCGCAATTTTACTGTTGTAAAAATCGATGACATCTTCCAGTCTTACGCCCAAACGGGAGGTATAGAACTGAGAGTCCGGCTGCTCTTCAGCCGCAATACGGATACCTAAATTACAAGGGGTATCCATTTCGATCTCATCATCGTAAAGATTAAATTCTTCTTTATTGTCCAGTACAGGAATGATGTTTTTATAACCATCATGTAGCATATCAATAATATACTGTTTGTACTGGTAGGTTTTAAAACCGTTACAGATCAGCGTAATGTCTTTGGTTAAGGCGCCTTTTTTTTCCAGGGCGTCTACCATAGGCATGTCAAATGCAGAAGAGGTTTCCAGGTGAATGCCATTTTTCAAAGCCTCTTCCACAATATGACGGAAGTGGGAGCTTTTGGTGCAATAGCAATACTTGTAATCACCCCTGTAATTGTTCTTCAGAATGGCCGTCTGGAACAAGATCTTGGCCTGCTGAATTTTTTTGCTGATCATTGGAAGATACGTGAAACGTAATGGCGTACCATAAGTCTCGATCATTTCCATTAAGTTTAGGTCCTGGAAGTACAATTCATCATCTATTATGTCATAACCTTCCTGAGGAAAACCAACACTTAGATCAAGAAATTCGGAGTAACTCTGCATTTTTTATATTTTTGAACAATTATTAAAGGTATAGCAACTTAAAATAAGTTAATTTTGGCTCAAAGATAAACCTTTTATAAAATACACTCGTAATTTTTTTTATGACTAAATCTTTAAAGATAATTGAAGTAAAATCTGAGATTGGTGCGGGTACACGCGGTGCCAGTCTTGGTGTAGATGCGATAAAAATTGCGGCCCTGGATTTTGGAAGCAGGTTTTTTAAAAAACACAAATCGGTAGAAGTCCCAAATGAAAACCATTTGCTGCTGGAAAGCACAGGGAGCCCTTTTGCCAAAAGGATTTCCGGTATACTGACCATGGTAGAGCGGGTGAGTGATGAAGTTAAAAATACGCTGGGCAATAACGAATTTCCAATTGTACTGGCCGGAGACCACAGTACAGCAGCCGGAACCATTTCAGGAATCAAAGCCGCTTACCCTAAGTCACGGCTTGGGGTCATTTGGATTGATGCCCATTCGGACATGCATTCTCCTTATACTACGCCCTCGGGCAATATGCACGGTATGCCCCTGGCCATGGTACTGGACGAAGACAATACTGACTCTAAAGTCAATAAACTGGATCAGGAGACCATTAATTACTGGTACCAGCTGAAAAATGTAGGCAATATTGCCCCGAAAATCGCTTACCGGGACCTGGTGCTCATTTCGGCCAGGGATATGGAAAAGCCCGAGGAGCACCTGATCAAAAAACATAAAGTCAAAAACATTACCACAGCCGAATTCCGGAAAAGGGGCGTGGAAAGAACGGTGATTGAAACGATGATGTACCTGGACCACTGCGACCTGATCTATGTTTCTTTTGATGTCGATTCCCTGGACCCAACCGCTTCCAGAGGAACAGGCACACCAGTTGTCCAGGGATTGACAGAACGGGAAGCAGGTGCCCTGATGACCCGGCTGATCACCAACCAGAAGGTCTGCTGTTTTGAAATTGTAGAAGTGAATCCAACGCTGGATAAAGAAAATCAAATGGCAGAACATGCTTTTGAAATCCTGATTAAAGCAACCAATGCTTTCAGAAACGAATAGAATATGAATATCGAACAAAATATAAGCGCAGCCTTGATACAGGCTGTTAAACAATTATATGATCAGGACCTTCCTGAAAACCAGGTGAGCCTTCAAGACACCCGCGCGGAGTTTGAAGGACAGATCACCATAGTGGTTTTTCCGGTGGTCCGTTTTTCTAAAAAATCTCCGGAAGCCACTGCGGCCGATTTGGGTACCTACCTGCAGGAGCATGTGGCCCAGGTGACCGGCTTTAACGTGGTCAAAGGCTTTTTAAACCTAAGCATTGCCGACAGTTATTGGCTAAATTTACTGAACAGCACTTTACTGGACGCTTCTTTCGGAACTTTTAAACCAAACGGTCAAAAAGTGATGGTGGAGTATTCTTCTCCAAATACCAATAAACCCCTGCATTTAGGGCATGTCCGTAACAATTTACTGGGTTATTCCATTGCAGAATTGCTTAAAGCAAATGGTTATGAGGTATTTAAGGTCAACCTGGTCAACGACAGAGGGATACACATCTGTAAATCGATGCTGGCCTGGCAAAAATGGGGCAATGGCGAAACACCCGAAAGCTCTGGCTTAAAAGGAGACCACCTGGTTGGCAAGTACTACGTCATTTTTGATAAAGAATACAAAAAAGAAATTGATGCGCTGAAACAGGCCGGTCAGACAGAAGAAGAAGCCAAGAAAAATGCTCCTTTAATTAAAGAGGCACAGCAAATGTTATTGGCCTGGGAAAGCGGGGACAACACCGTGGTCGAACTTTGGAAAAAGATGAATGGCTGGGTGTACGATGGTTTTGCCGTTTCTTATAAAAACCTGGGCGTTGACTTTGATAAATACTATTACGAAAGCGATACCTATTTATTGGGTAAAGACAATATTGAAGAAGGACTGAGCAAAGGCGTATTTTTCAAAAAGCCCGATGGATCGGTTTGGATTGACCTGACTGCAGACGGCCTGGACCAGAAACTGGTTTTACGTGCCGACGGAACTTCGGTATACATTACGCAGGACATCGGTACCGCACAACTGAAATACGACGATTTTAAAATGGACCAGTCCATTTATGTCGTAGGAAACGAGCAGGATTACCACTTTAAAGTCTTGTTCCTGATCCTTCAAAAACTGGGTAAAACCTGGGCCAAAGGATTGTACCATTTGTCCTACGGAATGGTAGACCTGCCAAGCGGTAAAATGAAATCGAGGGAAGGTACAGTGGTAGATGCCGATGACCTGGTTGCAGAGATGGTCGAAACGGCCAAGCAAAAAACAGAAGCCCTGGGTAAGGTAGACGGTTTCTCGGAAGAGGAAAAAGAAGCCTTGTTCTATAACATTGGAATGGGGGCACTGAAATACTTTTTATTGAAGGTAGAACCCAAAAAACGCCTGCTTTTTGACCCGGCAGAATCCATTGATTTTCAGGGAAACACGGGCCCTTTTATCCAGTATACCCATGCCCGTATCCGTTCTTTACTGAATAAGGCTGCTTATGCAAGTGCCCCGGTGAAGGAAAACACGGCCCTTTCGGCAACAGAGCTGGAAATGATTATCCTGTTGTCAAAATACCCTTCGGAGCTGGCTTCGGCTGCAAAAGGCTATACCCCGGCAACACTGGCCAATTACCTTTACGAGGTGGCCAAAATGTTCAATAAATTTTATCACGAAGTGCCGCCAATTATAAAAGAAGAAGACGCCGGACTGAAACAGCAGCGTCTGAACCTGAGTTCTGTTACCGCAGGCATCCTGAAATCGGGGATGCGCATTTTAGGGATTACGGTTCCAGAAAGAATGTAAATAAACGGATGAATTTGAAGGTAAAAGCGAAACAGAAGGATTATTCCTTCTGTTTCGCTTTTGTTTTTTCAAGACCTGCTTTAACCGGAACGGGCGACTTTTTACGGAAAGCGGCAAAGGTCATGGGGCTTTTGGCCGGACGTTCATCACCCAGTAAAACGCCCCATTGTTTAAACTGGTCGGTACGGTCAAAGATCACTTTCAGGACTGCAATAAGCGGCATAGACAGGAACATGCCCGAAACCCCGGCGATGCTGCCCCCAACCACTACCCCCAGAATGGCCACCAGTGCATTGATTTTAATTTTAGAACCTACAATTCTGGGCATTAGAATGTTGTTGTCCAGAAACTGAACCACGGCAATGACAATCAGTACCGTTAATACCGGCCACAGCTCTGTAGAGGTGGTTAAGGTGAGCATGACCCCGATGATGTTGCCAATTAAGGCTCCTACATAAGGAATAAGGTTCAAAATGGCAAAAATAACCCCGATAAGCAGGGCGTGTTTAATGCCAAAAATCATTAAGCCCCCTCCCAGTAAAATGGTCATGTACGTAATTTGAATGAGCAGGCCCACCAGATAATTTTTAATAATGGACTCGGTTTCATAAATGGCATCCTTTACCCTTGGATGGTGGTCTGTTTTGAACCACATAAAAATAAACCGAAGCAGAATGTCTTTATAAAACAGCATCAGGTAAATATAAATGGGCAGCAGGCCCACAAAAATAAACAGAGAGCTTAAAGTCACGGCAGCACCACTGGCCGCTGTACCCGCATAAGACAATAAATCGTCGCTCTTTTTATTTAAAAAATCGGTTTGTTCCTTGGTCGAATAGTCACTGATGCTGCTGATCCAGTTGCTTAGGGCATGTAAATGCTGGCTGACATTTTTTTTGATCTGCGGAAAATCATTCACCAGTGTACTGATCTGAGAAGAAAAGAACCAACCAATGAGGCCAACAAAAATAACCAGCAGCAGAATAGGAACCACAATAGCCAATACTTCAGGAACTTTCCATTTTCTCAGGAAACGGTACACCGGTACCAGCAGGATGCTGATAAAAAATGCCATCAGTACGGGCATAATGATGCTGCTTCCAACCACCAGTATGGTGCCCAGGAGAACAATTCCCAATAATTCAATAGATCTTTTAACAGTAAGGGGCATTTCGGGCATAGAATGTCTGGTTTTTTACAAAACTAACACTAGGAGCGTCGAAATGTTTGCCTAGTTTTGTGTTTTACATCTAATGATGCTTAGTGATGATTACAAATGAAACCATAGTTGCTTTGTCTACACCTACCGGCACCGGTGCCATCGGGGTGATCCGTCTTTCAGGAAAAGAGGCCATTTCCATTACCAATTCGGTATTTAGCGGAAAGGATTTGCTGAAGCAGGAATCCCATACCATTCATTTTGGTTTAATAAAGGATGGGGAAAAGGTCATTGACGAAGTCCTGGTGAGTTTGTTCATTGCCCCGAAATCCTATACCAAGGAAAATGTGGTCGAAATTTCCTGCCATGGTTCCAATTACATCATTCAGCAAATCATTAACCTATTGATCAAAAAAGGAGCTTCGGCAGCAAAACCAGGTGAATTCACCTTAAGGGCTTTTTTAAATGGCGGATTGGACCTGTCGCAGGCCGAAGCGGTGGCCGATCTGATTTCGTCGGACTCTGCTGCGGCGCACAATGTGGCCATGAACCAGCTGCGGGGCGGTTTCAGTACCGAGCTGAACCAGCTTCGGGAACAGCTGATCCATTTTGCTTCTATGATTGAACTGGAATTGGATTTTGCAGAAGAAGATGTAGAGTTTGCCAACCGTGACCAGTTACAGGAGCTGATCAATAAAATCAATCTGGTGCTCAATAAGCTGATCCGCTCTTTTGAACTGGGCAATGTGATCAAACAAGGCATCAATACGGTTATTGCAGGCCGGCCAAATGCGGGCAAATCGACCTTGCTCAATGCGCTTTTAAATGAAGAAAGGGCTATTGTAAGCGAAATTGCAGGTACCACACGCGATACCATTGAAGAATTGTTAAACATCAACGGAATCAATTTCAGGTTAATCGATACTGCGGGCATTCGTGAGGCTACTGATACCATTGAAGCCATTGGGGTCGAAAAAACCATGCAAAAAATTAACCAGAGCGCTGTGCTGGTGTATATGTTCGATGTGGTGAACCTGACGGTGAAAGAAATCCGTGAAGATATTGCCAAATTATACCGCCCGGGAATGGCTTTTATTGCCGTGGCCAATAAAATAGACCTTTCTTATAATAATAAGCTTAAAGAACTGCAATTGCCCTCAGAAATCCGTTTTATTGCCATTTCTGCAAAGGCAAACCAGCAGGTAGAAGAACTTAAAGAATTGCTGTACGATACCGCAGTAGGGGACCAGCTTTCAGACAACCATACCATGGTGACCAATATCCGCCATGTGGAGGCTTTGGAAAGGACCAGGGCTGCTTTGGACAGTGTGGCCAACGGACTGGTTAACCCGGTTACTTCCGATTTTTTATCCATGGACATTAAACAGGCGCTTTATTATTTAGGGGAGATTACCGGGCAAGTGACTACAGATGATTTGCTGGAGAATATTTTTAGTAAGTTTTGTATCGGAAAGTAGACTCGCAAACTAACGCATAGCATAACAATATAACAAGCTGAAAGCCTTATTTTTACTAAGGTTTTCGGCTTTTTTGTTTGTCGATACTTTGCCCTGTTTTGTTGCTTTTTTTCCCCTGGAAGAACGTATGGAAATTCAAATAGTGAACATATGCGTAATGTGGCGAGAATAATCAGCTTATCGGATCTTATCGAGCCTTATTTGAGGCGAAAACACATAGCATTAAGCAAAGCGTTATTAGCCAGAATGGGGCTAAATCAATTAGCCCTTTTCTGTTCATCTGCCGAACTTGATTCTTTCTTTGATTTGGCTGCTTTTCCGTTACCAAACCGGTAAGAAAAATTGACTCTGATGGCCCTGGTGTAAAAATTGAAATACGAATATTGGTACAAGTTCTTGTAGAGGTCGATCACGTTATGGCTTTCACTTTGAAGAAGGTTGGTGGCTTTAATTGTGAGGGCGCCCTTACTGCCAAATAATAGCCTCCTGATCCCAATATCGACCGTAGAATAAGCACCAAAGGAGGAGGTGACCAATTGCCTTTTAGAATTGTATTCGAGGTCAGCTTCGGCGCTCAGTTTGGGGGTAATTGAAAAGCTGTTGTTGGAGCTGATATAAATGGTTGGGATTCCAGGATTATTTAGCTTGAAATTGGCCACTTGTCCGCTGAATTGGTTTTGATATAGGGAAAAAGTGGTGTTGGTTGTCCACAAGTTAGCGAATTTCCTGGAATAACTAAGGTCGATATTCCACGAACTGGATCTCTGTATATTAGTAGGCATGCGGGTAACAGTAACCTGATTACTGTCCAGATAAGGCAAAGTCCGGACATAGTTTCGGTCAATGGTATATCCGACAGTCAGAAATAACTCCCCATACCATGACCAGGCCACCTCACCATGCCAGGTAAGTTGCGGTTTTAAATCAGGGTTTCCTTGAAAATACAAAACCGGGGTAAGCGGTCTACGGAATGGAATTAACTCATGGTAACTGGCGCGTTCTATTCTCCTGCCCAGCCTGATGGTTAAGCCATGCTGCTCGTTGAACTTATAATCAAAAAAAACAGCCGGAAATAACGATAGGAAATCTTGTTTCACAGATTCACCAGTTAGCAACTGTAGCCCTTTAGTAATGGTTTGTTCAGCGCGCAATCCTGCCTGAATGCTTAGCTTTTTATAGACTTTGCTGACGTTAATATAGGCTGCATTAATGTTTTCCGAATTGACCGAATAATTGGTTTGCATGGAATCCAGGATATTGAGGCCATTCAAATCTTGATAGTAAAGGTTGTTGTTATTAGCCCTTATATAGCTTGATTTAAAGCCAACCTCCAGACGTCCTTGACTTTTTAGGGGATGTGTATAATCCACTTTGAAGGCATAGATCTTTAGCCGTCTGCTTTGATCCAGGAAAACTAAAGAACGGTCCAGAAAATTTCCGGAGGCATCCTTTAATAAGGTTTGATTGTCTTGTCCGGCATGGTTTCGGTAACCAGAATAATCCAGGCTAAAGGTTAGCACCCTGCCAGAAGAATCCAGTTCATGGGCCAATGCAATCCCGGTGGTATAATTGAAGGGCTTATTTTTATTCAATGCGCTAAAGTATTCAGTTCCGGACAGTGAACGGTTGCCATCAAAGATATTCATATCAGACAAGGTTTGGTCGCTACTTGATTGTATATTCATGTTACCTGTTAAAGAAAGTGTTGTGTTGCGGGAGAGATAGAGGTCGATCCCCAGGGCAGGTGAGTAAGTTTTGTTGCTAGTGATGTTGTCATTGCTGGAAGTCCGTTCTGATTGGAGAATATGGTTTCCATCTAGTACATCCACATTTACTGTCCGGTTAAAAAAGTCTTTTTTATAGGTATAGCTGTTATCCAGGTAAAGATTATAAAAATCTGTTTTATAACTTAAGCTTACCCCGCCACCATAATTGCCATAATAACCTTGCCTGTAGTTTCCATTAAAACTACCATTAAAGCCTTCCTTTCGGTTTTTCTTTTTCACGATGTTAATGATCCCCCCATTCCCAGAAGCATCATATTTGGCAGATGGGCTGGTCATGATCTCTATTTTTTGAACGTTGGCCGAAGGCATACCGTTTAGTAGGGCAGCCAGATCGGACGCAGATAAATAAGTTGGTTTCCCATCGATCATCACATTGATACCAGACTTGCCATTAAGGCTGAGCTGACCATCTTCTGAAATCTGTACCCCGGGAAGTTTCTTCATCGCTTCTAACACGGTTGAACCGGCATTTGTGATGTCCTGATCAACATTAACTATCGTTTTATCGATCTGTCTTTCAATCTTTGGGACGGTTCCTTTAATGATGACATCATGAAGTACCCGGGTTGATACTTGTAAACGAATGACCCCCAATGTAGCGGGTTTGGAGTTAGAGTCGATCAATACACCTGATCTTATAAAAGGTTCAAACCCGATCATGGTAATCTTAATTTGGTAATTCCCTGGCTTCACATTTTTAAAAGTAAAGTAGCCCAGATCATTGCTTTTTGTTGATTGCGTGATGCTGGTATCCTGTTCGTTTTTCAGTATAACGGTAGCATAAGGTTGGGGACTGTTTTTGTGATCAACAATGTTCCCTGTAAATGACCGGTTAACGGTTGTTTGTGCTTTTGCCGGATCGGTTAAAAACAATAGCCAACCGCAGAGCGTTCCTATCCAGATAGAATTGAATTTCATTTGTTTGATTTTCACCAATAGTAGCGCGATTTGATATACAATGTACCTGCAGTTGATCGATAGGTATTAGATGCTGACGGACAGGCGAAAATTCCTGATTGATCTGGTTGGGGAGATGTTTTGAGCAGTTCAGGGGGATGAAACTGCCTGTTTGTCGACCAGTGATTAATTTATACCTTAAATTATCTATACTTGTTGATGATGAGCTTTGTTGAAAAAATCCTTGATGCAGAAAAAAAGTACCGACTGTTAAGTCACGTACTATTCTGGCTGACGATGATGCTGATCGCTATCAGCAATAGCAAATATCGGGATGGCAATACATTTACCTATCGTTTTGCACTGATAGGTAATGGCCTTTTCCTTGGCCCGCAGATCCTTGCCACTTATTTTCTGACTTACTGGGTGGTACCGAGATTTCTTTTCAAGAAGAAATATATGGTAACTCTAACCGGTTTTATCCTGGTCAGCTACTTGATCTGTGTTTTGTGCCGTTTTCTAATCATCCGCGTTGCTGAGCCTCTGGCTGGAACAAGTCCCAAAGCATTTGAAACCAACCGGGAGATATTTACGGATCTTCCCAAGCTTCTTTATGTTTATTTCTTTAGCATCTTTTCACTTGCTTTTGTTTTTATGTTCATCAAACTGCTCAAAGACCAACTGAATATTCAGAAACACACACTTACGCTTGAAAAACAAAAGGTGGTTGCGGAGCTCAGGTTGTTAAAAACACAACTAAATCCGCATTTTCTATTCAATACTTTAAATAACATTTATTCTCTTTCTTTGATGTCATCACCGGCCACTGCACCATCGATTGCCAGGCTTTCTGAAATACTCGACCATATTTTATACCGTTGTGATCAGCAGGTTGTTCCTTTATCTACCGAGATTGCCTTGTTAGACAATTATATTGGGCTTGAAAAGTTGCGGTATGATAAGCGTTTGCAAGTGCATTTTAATAAACGTATTGATCAGGAAATCAGTATTGCACCTTTGCTTATGCTTTCTATTGTAGAAAATGCATTTAAACATGGAGTAGGTAAAGATGCTGGCACCCCATTTATTGCAATAGACATGGAAGTATCCGAAAGCTTATTTATTTTTAAAGTAGTTAACTCTGTAAGCTATAACAGGGGAAACCAGGAGGGAATCAATGAAAAAATTGGATTGAACAACCTCAAACAGCAACTGCAACTGATCTATGGAGCAGCTCATCAATTGATAATTGAGCAAACCGATGAGCTGTTTAAAGTAATCCTGCAAATCGATTTAACGATGAAGAAAACATATGAAGAAGATACGCTGTTTATTGGTGGATGATGAGCCTTTAGCGATCAATCTCCTCGAAAATCACATTGCGCAGCTTGATTTTATGGAGGTTGTTGCTACCTGCGGAAATGCGGCCAAAGCGTTCGATATTCTAAGAAGGAAGGATATTGACCTCCTGTTTCTGGATATTCAATTGCCAGGTATTAGTGGCATCGACTTTTTAAAAACGCTCCGTAATACTCCAAAAACAATTATGACTACCGCATACCGGGAATTTGCTTTGGATGGCTATGATCTGGACTTGGTCGATTATTTGTTAAAACCTATTACTTTTGATCGGTTCATCAAAGCGGTTGACCGGTATCTGCGTAATGTTGACCAGGATGTGCTCCCCATGCCGGTAAATACAGGCTCAGGCTTTATTTTTATTAAATCGGGACATAAACAGATTAAAGTCGATTTAAACGAAGTGCTTTATATAGAGAGCATTAAGGATTATATCAAACTGTACACGATTAACAATGAGGTTGTCGCTAAGTATAAGATATCCGATATGGAAATAGAACTAACAGGAAAAGGCTTTTTGCGAATCCACCGCTCATTTATTGTTAATCTGAAGAATATCACGGCGTTCAATGCCCATGATATCGAGATCGGAAAATCAGAAATCCCGATTGGCGAAAGCTACAAATCTGCGGTACTTAAGCTGTTGCGTAACGACTGAACTCATGAATTACTCGCGATCATTGGGAGAATAGGGTGGTGGTTTCTGGATATTCAAAAAAGAACCTGTAACCTGTGTCCATTCCTGGTATTAGTTTACATCTGTAATATCAATGGTATAATCATAAGCTATAATAAATACCGAATAAGTACTAATAAAAGACTGAACATGCGTACCCTTGCCGTACAGCATAAGATTTACGCTGTAGACCGATTCTAATGGACTTTTTTATAAGTGAGGTGAAAGTCGTGCTCCCAGTTTTTACCATCTACCGACCTCTCCCAATATCCTGAGATGATGTTTTTATCTTTGTTGATCTCGGCTGTAAAGCGTTGCATAAATTGTGGCACATTGCGCCACATCTTCCATATGCTGTTTTCAAAACTCATTTCATATACCCGGGAAGATTGTTGATCATCAATATAAAGTACGGTGTAATTCTTGGCATCTTTATCATGACCCATAAACCATATCGCCCATGGCGTTTCCTGATTTTTTGTGCCTTGCCTCAAAATTAAAAATTCACCTTCTTCAAACCATTCAAAGGAGGCACTTGCCTTAATGGTTGCATTGGCATCCGGTAAGAAAGATGCATTTGATATTTCCATTTCCCATGTGCCAATAAATTGCTTTAACTCTTGTAATGCTGGATTGATATTGTTTTTCATTGGAAGATAAGTTGATAATTAGATTTATGTTTATTCTTTTTTATTCTAAGATTCGCAGAACTAAGTTGATCTATATACAAACATAGGAACTAATATAGCATCAAGTGATGTGCAAAAACGACAATCTTAGGGGGTATTACGTCAAAAATTATCCATTAGGTAACTTTTTAATTGGGTTAACAGGTCTATTCTTTTATAGCTACCTGCAGCCCTTGTTGAAATCTTCTTTGTACTTACATATCAAGCTGTTGAATTTTTCGCCCGATCCCTCATTCAACTAATAAAATCACCTACACCCGCTTATAATAATACTCCAATTCCCGGATCAAATTATGCAGCAAAAACACATTCTGATCGCGCAGGTCGAATTTTAACAATTGTATTTGCATAATCCCCCCGAAAATCAGAGTATGCCGGTCTTTGTTTTAAAACCACCCGGCCGGTCATCAGAATGCATGCCGTGACAAACAAAACGTGGCTGCATTTTATAATCAATTCCTGTACAGTCGCTTTAATCCCGCAGGCCACACCAAAATTTGTACCCTTTACAAACTTGCGGAATACCTTCTTGTAAAGGTTTTCCGCAAGTTCATTTTCCAGCACCTGGTCCGCGCAAAACGCATTGGATTCTATAAGCATCTCCTGAATACTGTAAATGGATTCCCACATTTGCACCAGCAGCCACAACACCCGCTGCTCTGACTGTGCCAATACCATTGTGAAAATCAAAATGTTTGCATTACGTCGTAAAATAAGCCCAAAAAAGACCACTTTGTTTTGAGTTCCTTTTGGATTTGAGTCCTTTTTCAAAAGAAGCTCAAAAGAAAGGGTGTTTTTGTCTAATCCTGAAATTGCTTAACATCCAGTCTTATCCGGGTTTTACTTTACAATGTGGAAAACTTTTTTTCAGAAAAATTCCCAGTGCAGTGTGGTCGCACTGAAGGGCGATAGATTAGCAGCCATAATCAAGAAGCTAAAAATTATTCTATTATGGTTAAACTTTCACGATCAGCTTTCTGTGGGGCTATGGCCCTTTTTTCGCTGTTTGGTGCCCAAAAAATCCATGCCCAGGCAGGAGCTCCCGGTACCTCTACCGCTTATCAAAAACCTTTGTTGCCCCACTCTCCCGAGGCGAGTGCCTTCGGGAAATTTGGCGACATTCCGGTGGGTTTACACACCGGGATCCCAAACATCTCAGTACCGGTCTATAAATTTAGTCTGAAAGGGCTGGATCTTCCTATTTCCATAGATTACCATTCTTCGGGGGTCAAAGTAGACGAACTGGCCAGTAATGTGGGGCTGGACTGGTCCTTAAATTATGGAGGGATGATCAATTTGATTCCCCATGGATTGAATGATTTTGGTCCCGATGGCTGGTTGTCCTCTGCTGCAAATTTAAAGACCCCACAGTCTGGTCAACTGATGGAAAACTGGGATGGTTTTCAGAATTTTCCCACAGACAATACCTATCAGTATTTAAAACTTGCGGCTGAAGGTACAATTGATACCGAACCCGATTTCTTTGCCTTCAGCTTTGCAGGGAAAAGCGGTAAGTTCTTTTTTGACCAGAACAAGGGCATCCATTTTATGCCCCATCAGAACCTGAAGGTGGAGTATGTTCTGGATGGGCAGTTTATTTTGTCTTTTACCATTACAGATGAAAGAGGTAATAAATTTCTTTTTGCAGATATAGAAAATACGACCACCAAATCTGTTGGTTGCAGCGGTACTGTAGGCAGCATTAATAACAGTTCGAGTAACAGTTATTACCTGTCTAAAATCACTACGGCAAATCAGGAACAGATTACTTTTAACTATACCAATAAAATTTACAACATTAAAAACCCATCATCGATAGTTCGTTACCGCAGAACAGACCTGAGCTCTCCCGGAATAGGCGCCTGCTCGGAAATGGAAACCTGTTTAACCACCAGTACCTCTAAAGTTTCCGGGATCCGGATTTCCAGTATTGTGAACGAAACGACCAAGGAGAAGGTGAGTTTTACGTATGATGCAGCAGGCCGGCTGGATGTTC
This sequence comes from Pedobacter nutrimenti, assembly GCF_003208655.1. GTDB lineage: Bacteria > Bacteroidota > Bacteroidia > Sphingobacteriales > Sphingobacteriaceae > Pedobacter > Pedobacter nutrimenti. The sequence continues at coordinate 380,169 of NZ_QKLU01000005.1, forward strand.
CGGGTAATGAAAGGCTGCAGAAAATAGAAGTACTGAACAAAGACAATGTGCTGATCACTCAGTTTGATCTGACGCATGATTATTTTTATTCAGCAGCTCCCAATAGTCCAAATCCTGAAGATTTCCGCCTGAAATTGTTAAATGTTAAAGAAAGAGGGAAACCAGCCTACGTATTTGAATATAACACCACTGCTCTTCCATCCAGATTTTCCAGCAACCAGGACCATTGGGGTTATTACAATGGGATAAAAGGAAATGTGAATTTATTACCCATTGATGTAATGAAGGGTTTTCCCACCGGAGCAAACCGGGAACCGGATGCTGTTTTTATGAAAGCAGGTGTACTGAATAAAGTAACCTATCCAACTGGCGGATCGACTGTCTTTAATTACGAAGCGAACGACTCCTATACCGTTAAACGGATAAGCAAAGTATTACAGGAAGGTGCTGGTCTTGGTGCAGAACTGAATTCGATTGTTTCTGTGAAGTTTACAATTCCGTTTGACGGCACTAATTTTAGTGGACAGTGGCAAACCGTTGATGGTGATGGGTCTACGGGTGGAGTAGGCCAGAACGGGGTAACCAGGATTACCATAACCGGACCAAATGGTTTTAGGGAAGGCTTCACAGGGAATAGTAATGGTGTGGTCTCTTTTCATTTGAGCAGTGTGAAATTTGTTGCTGGTCAGGAATATACGATTACGATTTCCAACAGGACCACTGACGAAGTGCCTATTGGTGTAATTAGTATCTTCTGGGAAAGAACAGTTTATGAAGACATTGCCCAAAACATGCTTGCAGGTGGGTTGAGGGTAAATTCTATCACAGATTATCCGGTTGAAGGCCCATCTAAAACCAAATATTTTGAATATACAGACGTTTTGGATGGCGCAAAATCTAGTGGGGTGCTCATGTTTGATCCCTTTTACACTTTTGAATATTTTAAACGCCAAATGAACATAGATGATCATGTTGCGCAATGTACATATGTTGCGCAGCAGGCCAACAGCCTGACGCCTTTGGGTACAGTGCAGGGCGGTAATGTGATCTATAAAAATGTGAATGTTTATGATAACAACAAACAAAACGGTTATACCTCAAATGAGTTTGAAACCAATGGTAACCGCTTTGGTCAGGGACCTACGGCTGCTTTTCCATTTCCACCATTGATCAATAACGACTGGCTCAACGGCTTGCCTTTAAAAACCACCACTTATAAATACAATTCAGCTACAGAAAAATATTTTCCCCTGCAGGTGAATGAAAAGGAATATAAAATGGCCATCGGAGAGGGGGCCAATGAATCTGTTGTTCGTGGAATTAAGGTGGGCTATACTTTTTCAGAATTTAGCCCCAGCCCCCTTGTGCTCAATCCAGCGACCTTTAGGATCTCTTATTACAACCTGTATGCTTCCTGGTTTCATTTGGATAAAGAAAAAACAACCATCTACGACCAGCAAGGGAACAACCCTTTAACCAGCGTTACCAATTACTATTACGATAACCCGCAGCACATTCAGACCACGCGTACCGCGAGTCAGAAAAGTGACGGACTGGTAAAAACCAGTACCAGCCTTTACCCCGACGATTATGCCTCTGGAACGCCATTTATAGACCAGATGAAAGCGAATCACCAGGTGGGCTATCCAATAGAACAGGTCAGTTATCAGACCAGCAGTGCAGGCGTTTCGATTCTGGATGGAAAGCTCACCGAATACAAAGCTTCAGGGAAAGCGCTGGCCGATAAGGTGTACAGTTTAGATGTTCCTTCAGCACTAAACCTGAGCCAGTTTAAATTTTCCAATAAAAATACAGATCAGCTCAATACCGGAGGAAGTCCTTCAAATTATAGCCCCGACAGCCGTTACCGGCAGTTGGTACAGTTTAATGAATACGATGGGGCCGGTAACCCTTTGTCCCTGGAGGAAAAGTCGGGTATTTCCTCGGCCTATCAGTGGGGCTATAACCAAAAGTACCTGGTTGCAGAATGTAAAAATGCCACGCAGAATGAATTCTTTTTTGAAGATTTTGAAAACACAACCAATAGCGGGCCTTCTTTTACAGGAAAACGTTCCAGTGGGGGCGCTTATACAGTCAACTGGACAAGACCCAACAACCGGAATTACCAGATCAGCTACTGGTATTATGATGGGACCAAATGGCAATACAAAAAAGAACCTTATGTGTCGGGCAGTTTGGCCCTGAGCGGAGGAACAGCTTATGATCAGGTGCGGATTTATCCGGCAGATGCCCAGATGACCACCTATACTTACGATCAGCTGATCGGCTTGACCAGTATGAGCGATGCCAAGGGAATGACCTCCTTTTACCTTTATGATGAGTTTAACCGCTTAAAATTGGTGAAAGACCAGGACGGGAACATTGTTAAAGCAAACGAATACCATTACAAACCTTAAACAGCGCATCGATGAACCATAAAAAGACAATCAAAAGCCTGTTTGTAGGCTTCGTACTGGCCGGTTTCTGTTTTGAAGCCAGTGCCCAGCATATTACCAGAAACTTATATAGCGATGAAGCCGAAATTCAGGCTTCGGGCAGTGTGACCCTGGCCGATGGATTTTATGTACCCCAGGGTAAAAACCTGCGGGTATTTACAGGATACAGTTTTCGGGAATGTGCTGCTTTTTTAAGCACACCCAGCGCTGAACAAAATTACGTGAGCACCAAGGTATTTAAAGTAGCCGGTGTAACAGAAGCGAACCTGAATGCAGCGCGCAGCAGTTGCGAGGTGAACCAGACCATTCAGTACATCGATGGCCTGGGCCGTCCGCTGCAAACGGTAACTGTACAGGGCAGCCCGAGTTTTAAAGATGTGGTGCAGCCTTTTGCCTATGATGCCTTTGGGCGGGAAAACAAAAAATACCTGCCTTATACCGCAGCAGGAAACACCGGTACTTACCGCACGGATGCCCTTGCAGCACAGGCTGGTTTTTACAACAACCCGGTAGCGGGCATCCCCGCCATCCCGGGCGCAGCCTTTGCAGAAACTAAATTTGAAGCCTCGCCCCTAAACCGGGTACTGGAACAAGGTGCCCCGGGTGCGGTCTGGCAACCTGCGGGGAGCCGCAGCGCTGGCAGTGGCAGGACAATGGTGAGTGATTACGGGGCCAATACGGCGGCCGATGGGGTTAAACTCTGGACGGTAAATGCCGGCAGTGCCAGTGCAGGGGTTTACCAGGTGGGTACCCTGCAAAAAACAATCAGTAAAGATGAGAACTGGGTTTCGGGTAAAAGTGGAACGGTAGAAGAGTTTAAAGATCTGGAAGGACAGGTGGTGCTGAAACGCTTATGGGAAACGGAAAGCAAAAGTTTATCGACCTATTATGTGTACGATGAGTTGGGGAACCTGCGATACGTATTGCCCCCTGCAGTGAACGAAGGAACAGACAAAAGCACCGGGGTGATTGGTAGTTTTACAGAAAACGATGCGGTTTTTGACCAGTTTATCTATGGCTATCATTACGACGAGCGTAAACGGTTAGTTGAAAAGAAAATCCCAGGCAAGGGCTGGGAGTTTATGGTGTACAACAACCGGGACCAGTTGGTGCTGAGCCAGGATGCCAGACAAAGAAACACAAACCAATGGATATACAGCAAATACGATGCTTTGGGCAGGGTGACCAGTGCAGGTCTGTACACAGATGCTTCCAGCAGGACAGTTTTACAGACCAGCCTAAACGGACAAACTACGCTATGGGAAAACCGCCCTGAAGGCTTGGATTACAGCAATGTGGCTTTTCCTCAAAGTGCTACAGAACAATTGACGGTCAACTATTATGACAACTATGGTATTCCCGGCATTCCGAACAACCAAAGTTCGGGTTATACCAGTCAGCTGACAGGGCTATTGACCGCCTCCAGGGTCAAAGTACTGGGCAGCAGCGATGAACTCTGGACGGTGAACTATTACGATAAAGAAGCCCGGGTACTGAAAGTGTACAAACAGCATTACAAAGGGGGCAGCCTAAATGCCAGCAACTATGATGAGGTAGAGAACACCTACAACTTTGCCGGAGAGCTTACCGCAAGTACCCGCAACCATTATAGATTAGGAGGCGCCTTAACCACCATTGCCACCCGTCATGAATATGACCATATGGGCCGCAAAAAAGCAAGTTTTGAATCGATCAACGGAGCAGCAGAGCTGGTGCTAAACAAACTGGATTACAATGAAGTGGGGCAATTGATGAAAAAGTCGCTGCACAGCACCGATGGCACCAATTTCCTTCAATACAGTACCTATGCCTATACCCCAAGGGGCTGGTTAAAAAGCAGTACCTCCGATCAGTTTAACTTAAGCCTGCAGTACAACGAAGGCGCTGACCCTCAGTACAATGGGAACATTTCCGCCCAGCAGTGGGGGCCTGGCCTTGGCAACGCCTTTAACTACAGCTACGATGCACTCAACAGATTGTTGTCGGGTATAGGTTCCGGCCCGGCAGCAGCAGGCAAAAGCGAAGCCTTGAGTTATGATGTAATGGGTAACATCACCAGCTTAAACCGCAATGGGGCTTTAGGAACCTACAGCTATACCGGTAACCGCTTAAACCAGGTGAGCGGTGGGCTGGCCACAGGCGTGTATGGCTACGATGAAAACGGCAATGCGACTACCGATGGCCGTAATGGGGTAAACATTGTTTACAACAAACTGAACCTGCCGGCGACGGTAAATAAAGGTGGTTTAAGTATGGCGTATATCTACGATGCGGCAGGCACCAAACTAAGGAAAGTGAGCAATGGCACTTCCAGAGACTACATTGACGGAATCGAATACAATGGAGCAGATATAGACATTATCCATACCGAAGAAGGAGTAGCCAGAAGGATAGGCACAGACTACAGTTACGAGTACAATTTAACCGACCATTTGGGCAATGTGCGTTATACTTTCCATAAACATCCCGTTACCGGAGCCCTGGAAGGCATCCAGTCGGATGATTATTATCCCTTTGGAAAAAGATTTGCGGATGGCGGGGTAAACAAATATCTTTATAACGGCAAGGAGTTGCAGGATGAGCTGGGACAGCTTGATTATGGGGCCAGATTTTATGATCCGGAGATAGGGAGGTGGAATGTGGTGGATCCTAAAGCGGAATTGATGAGAAGGCATTCACCATATAATTATGTGTTTAATAATCCGATGAGGTTTATTGATCCGGATGGGATGAAGCCTAATGACTGGATAAAATGGGCTAATGAAGATGGTCGTAAATTTATAACGTACGATTCCGGTATAAAAAGTGTTGACGAAGCAAAGACAAAAGGATATACCAATGTCGAAAAAGTTTTTGAAAGCGGAATCGGAAATTCAACGACTACTCAAGAAGAATTTGCATTTGAAAAAGGAGGTTTGTTTAGTGTTAACGGAGGAGATTTACAAAGTGTTAAAAGTGGCAGCTTTAGAGCAGAAAACGGGTTTACAATAGATGGAAACCTGAGTTATACGCAACAGGCTGCCGCAGTTTTTTCTGGTATAGGAGATTTTACTGGAGTAGGAGCTTCCGGCTTTGCAGCAACGGGGGTTGGAGCACCAGTTGGAGCGGTATTAGGAACTGTGAGTAGTATCACTGGTGGAGTTGGAACACTTCTAGATCTGGCTGACGATTTTTTTAATTCCAATACATTAACAGTGGAAAAATTTGTAACAAAAAGTATCACAACATTTGTTGCACCAGAAGCCTTAAAAAAGACTGGTCTAAGTGATACTCAAACATCAATTATTAATATGCAGATAATGGGCATCGATAAAACATTAGATCGTGGTAGAGATAATTTAATCGGGCCATATAAACCAAAATGATGAATAATGTATATGTGATACTGACCTTTTTAATCTTTTTTATTTCTTGTTTAATATTTATGGTTAAAAAAAAGATGATTTGGGAAGATACAGAATCTGATTATAGTAATTCTTTTTCTTTGAAGGCTTTTATTTTTTTAGTAGGAATAATTATAATTTTGGTAATAAGACTTATACAAAAAATATGAAATTTTTAAGCATTCTAATATTGTCTATTTTAGTTAGTCTATCTGCACCGCAAGAGGCTGTACTTCAGGGACGTTATAAAATGATTTTTGAAAAGGAATTTTCTTCACAAAATGGAACTATTTCCTTTGATAAAACAACTTATAGACGAGTTCGCGTTAATAGTGAATCAATTTCAGGTAAAATTGATTATCAGAAATTTAGGGTTGTATTAAAAGATGATAACCATACTTTCCAAATAATTCTATCAAAAAGGACTATTGGAAAAGATACTATACCATTTAGTACGATTGACTTAAGTAAAAAAGTTGAAGCTGATATATTAATTAATGAAGGAATGCTCATTAAGTTGAATTAGAATCCATGTTTCATGGGTTTTTCAAGCTGGCGGATATATAGGATTAAGGAAGTATAATGTTAAAAGAAGTCATCTTATAATTTTACTCATGAGATTGGTTCCTGAGGTAGATATTATTAACTTAACTCGAGATAATATAGACTTGTATTAACAATCAGGTTTTCTATCGAAGACTTTATTGATGAGTTAAAGAGGTTGTCCAACCTTTTGGACAGCCTCTTTTCTATTCTTTAGGCTTCAAAAAAAATATTTTCACCTCCTTCAAATAGCTAAGCTCTTCTCATATCTCTAACATATTATTAAGGCTGAAAAAATCCCATCTCAAGGCAAAGAACATGATGAACTCTAACTTGTCGGAAAAGATTTGCAAAAGGTCTTGGAGTGTAGGTAAGTAAGATGATATCAAATGTACTTTGTAAAGTAGAGCATTCAGACTATACTAATGCTTGGAGAAGCGAAATCGTTATTGAGGGAGCAAGGGTAGTTCCAACTATATTAACCGCGTCTAAGATCAATGTTGAAAACGCATCTAAAGTGATTTATAAAAATTATCCTGAAATTTTAAGTAAACTTGGTTTATAAGTGAATACATGATAATCTATAGAAGAATATTTGGCAATATTGATAATAAGTCAAAACAAAGAAAATTGGAGGAATTTTTTGGAATTCCACTTGAACCCGGGTATTTCTCGAAGGATCTTGATGAAGAATCAATAGAATATAAAGCGATTAGAAATTATATCATTCCTTTTAACTTAGATGATAGTATAATAGGAACAGAGTTTACTGACGAGGAAATTTTTGAGGCAGAAGTATTATGTTTCACTGGCGGGCGACCTTTTGCATATCCACAACCTGAAGAACCGAAGTTTTTAGAAAACACCTATTTAGACAGTTGCTATAATTGTGGCTGTTTTGGTGATCAAAAGTCTGATTTTATAGTTAAGAAAGAACCGAATTTAAAACCAAATTCAGTAGCAACATTGCACTGGGTTTTTGGTGAGTTATTTTCAGAAACAGACTTATACCAAGAGTTTTTTAAAAAAATGGGATTGAGCAGGAGAACTCTTAAATTGAAGAATGGTCATGAGACCGCAAAATCGGTTGTTCAAGTTCTTCTTCCCAAACTAAAACGTGAATTAAATATGAATGGGCTGGAATTTTCTACCTGTCCAGTTTGTGGAAGAGTCAAGTACACACCAAGCACAATTGGTTTTTTCCCTAAACCAGAAACGGAGGATTTTCATATCATAAGAACTCGCGAATTTTTTGGATCTGGACATTCTGCGGATCATAGAATTCTATTAACAAATAATGTGATGAAAGAAATGATACAACTGAAAATAGCTAAAATTCACCAGTTTGTTCCTTGTAAATTTATAGCAACATGAATACGATTTTAGATAGAACATTTTTAAACTCAATAGTCGTAATAAATAACTTCAAGTTAGATTTTGGCGCGTTACATTTAGATATTTTATGTATAGAAGGCTCAGATACTGAAGTTAATTACAATATAGTATTATCTAATATTGCATATTTTGTCTTTAGACAGGAAAATTTTGATGACCAATTTGATGTTATAGATACATTTCTTGAAAAATTCAATGAAAGTTCCTATGTTGAATTTATGAAGTCTGACCGTATGCAAGATTTTTGGGTTTTAAGATTTCATAGTGGAATTCACCATCTTATTGTAGGATTTAAAGATTTGAAATTATATAAAATATAGTTGGAAATGCATTTTATATAAAAGGGATATAATTACACATCCCTTTTATTTATTGAATATCATTACAACAATAAATCTATTGAAAGATGTTTCAAACTTTATTAGGGAAGTATTTATATCATCCTTATTCTAAAACTATTATTACAAAGTAAAAGAGGAGGAAAAATTCTTATATGAAAATATAATCCGCTCGGTAACTATGAGGTGAATTTTTGTGATTTCGAGTAAGGCAAAGGCATATTTGATTGGAGTTGGGTTAGGCGAGGCAGCGCTACCAAAAACGTTATATAGGATGAATAGTCCTTTTTTAGGGATTACATCAATATTAATGTGGTTTTAGATAAGTGATAAGGGAGTATAGCTAATAACCCTTCAAAATAGTTTATTATGAGTGTTTTAAAAAAAATTACATTAGGAATTTTGGCTGTTCTTGTAGGCGTTGGTCTTTATAAATTGGCAGAACTTTATTCGCCGGGAAGTTATCCAAATGCTGAAACCTATGGATTTGATGTTAGTGAAAGTGAGCTAATAAAAGGAGTTCATCAATTTAAAATGGAAAACCCTCAGTTTACTCCTCCTGTTAAATTCGGTTTGAAAGAGGGGAGAGAAAATGCCAATGATCATTGGTACAGTCTTTATTTTTATTATCCAGAGAGCAAAGAAATTATTTATGCTTGGACTAGGCCGAAAGGCTTTGGAGGATCTACAACGCTTGGTTTTGTGGGAATAAATCAGGGTGATGAGCTAGGGAATTGGAAAGATATTAACAGAGATTTCAATTCCTCTGAGAACTCAATTCAAAAGAAAAAATTTGAAACTTTAATTTTGAATCCTATTAGAAAGATTATTGATAACAAATGATAGAAGTAAAGTCTTTGTATGCTTGGTTAAATAAGGGGGATGTATGGAAATATGGAGAAACCACCTCAAAAGATAGATATTCACAAGATTACTTAAGGAAAGAAGGAGTGATTTTTCTCCTCAGTTTCCGGGCAATCAAGTAGAAATAAAAGTTGCAGAAAAAGTGCAAATCTATAAGTATGTAATTGCACACGGTTCTTTGCCACCTGGAAATAAAATATTTAGATAATGGAATTTGCGTTAACAATGGAAGTCTCTGAACCTATTATAAAAAATGGAGTTTCGGACTATATTAAACAGTTATCCGATCAGGTTGCGGAGTTTTTTAAAAAAAAGGATTATGGAGATGATTTACAGACACTTTATATCGGAATTATTTGTGTCACTTCGGAATTTGACTTTTTTTTCAAAGTAAGAAAGCCAAAATATAAAAAGGGTAAGAAAGTTACAATTGAGGATGGAAGACCCTACGAACGAACGGATTCTTTAGTTTATGATATAAAGCTAGACTATGATTCATTTGTGAATGCAAATGAAAATGAAGTGAAAATGATGTTGTCTACAGAACTTTTAAAATCGTTTATAGTTTTCGATTCTGTGAAAATAAAACGGTTTGATAGAGAAAGTTTTGAAAAGGATGTGACCTTTTTTCTCGAATCATATATTAAGTAGAACATTATATTGAAATCTTCTTAGTACAAGCGCAAATGTATTTGTGCTTGTACTTCATTTGTGTTTTCGGTAAGGTAATTCTTGTCGAAAAGTAATTACGTTTGGAAGTAATGAATTCGGAAGGAGAAACAGGTTCTCCAACTTATATAGGACCAAAAAAGACAACCTAATCGATGAAGCTAAATAAATTAAGACTAATAAAGCTAACTAAAGACGAATTGAATAAACTAGGATATATTCTATTGAAGGATATCGATAGTGGAGCAAATGGATTATATGGGAAGTTAATTTCGCCTGATCTGTTTTTAACGCCTATCGAGTATATGGTGGTGATGCCAAGGGAGATGGGTTTTCCTGGACGCCAACTAATCCTAACACTGTGTCCAATTTTAGAGATGCTGCCGGTTTGCCTTCTGGTGGGGAAAGTGGCATGGTAAATACGGGACAGTTTGTAATAGAGGGGACCGTTGATCATAGAAATATATTAAAAGTTAAAGCAGCTGAACCTTTAGATGGAAATAGAGGAGGTGGAATACCTGAATATATAATTAATCCGAAAAATGTAAATAAAACAAGGGCGTCTGGTGCAAATCCGACATTTTAAATTATGGAAAACAAATATTTAGGAATGACAGTAAATGAACGCTTATATGTAAGTGGTTTGATGGATAAATTTGAAAAGGCAATAGAAAAAAGAGATATAGAAAAAGTAATAGCAATTCTTAAGACGGTAGAACTTAATGATGCTTCTATTAAACCTATTTTAGCCAATCATGGGCTTACAATATAAAAGCCTATAATTTTTTATTGAGTCTTATAGAGGCGAACTCTTCTTTAAGTATATAATTGTATTTAATTTTAATGTCTGGTGGTTGTATTTTTTAGCCCAATGCTTATCAATTTCATCAAAAAAGTAATACCATGATGATAAATTCAAACGAAATAAAGATTACGGGTAATTGGACTTTTAATGGTCGAAAAATAATCGAGGATGAGCAATGTGAGAGAATATATTGGTTACGCGCTAATTACTTAATACGGATAGCTTCCGATGAAAGTGGGTGGGATGTTCTATATCAAGATCCAGAAAGTATGCAGTACTGGGAACTGATTTATGAACATAGTGAGTTGCAAGGAGGTGGACCTCCATCATTAGTACAATTATTAAAAGAAAATGCTTTGTCAAAATATATTATATAAGCAATTTTTGAATACTGAAGCATTTTTAATAGGTATGTTTCTAATGGCCATAACGGGCTGTTCTTCCAGCGGAAATGGTACATTTAATACGGAGGAGCTTGTATCTAGTAAAGAAGAGAAAATTTATATCAACACTTTAAACTGGGGTGTAACAGATGATAATCAAATTTCTTCTGTCTCGAGCGATCGAAATAAACTGTTAAAAAAGGGAGATACATTGAATGCTGTAAAAGGTCTGGAGCCTTTTATCTATACTTTTAAAAAGGATACATTGAATTTGTATTTTGACGGGCAGGTAAATTATAGTATCACAGAAAAATTTAAAACAATACAAGTTAATTTTATAGCTCTAGATAAAAAAGAGTTTGCAAAGGATCGAGAAAAGGCATACAAAAATGAAGATGGATATTGTACAGTCCCAAAGAGTAAGAAAAAGGATTATCCTTCAGATATGCCAAAACCCCCATCTAATTAAACAAAAGCCTAAATCAGGTAATTTGGTTTTTTGTTTTTAGACATCAGCATTTATTTGACGGAGCAAACAAAGCCCGGGAATTAATTAGTTCCTGGGCTTTGTAGGTTTCAATATCCAACATCTATCAAAAAAGAGAGAACAAAAACTCCCTCATTCCGCCCTATCAAACTGTACAAAAACAGCACCTTCGCTGCCCATGGTCCGGTATTCCAGTCTGATTTCACCGGCTTCAATTAATCGCTTTACCCGGAAATGAACTTCCTCTATGCTCAGGCCAAGCTGTTTGGATAATTTTTCAATAAGCGCTTGCTCCTGGGCTGGGGTGATTTCATGCACCACAATGTCTGTGTCTTCTGATTCTTTCATGGTTGTATTTAATTAAGTTTAAGGGATTTTGTCATTCCTGCTTGCCCTGGTTTTCATAGGCGTCTTTACAATAAACAGCCACCAAAAGGGCATCCAATTGTTCGTAAAAGGTGGTCAGGTTTTCCTTTTCGATTACAGAAAGGCTCGCCCAGTTTTCGGAAAAGGCCAGTTTAAAAAGTTGCCAAAGCAGGTTTTGGCTTTCTTCCAGATGGTAGTCTGAAAAGAAAGAACTGATCAGCTGGGCCGATAAAGGAATTGAATTGGGCTGGTTTGGGTTTTGGTGGCTTTCCTGCTTCATTTAAAATATATGTTTTAAATGAGCCCCGGGAGGGATTCAGGAAATAGCTATAGCTTAAAAAAGAAATAGCGTTATGGACCCCAAATACCGCATCGACTGGCTTCTCACGGCCTTCCCAAACGGATTTACAATAGAGCCCATAACGCTATAGTGCATTCAAATGTATGCAAAATATTGTCATGGGCATTAATCTATTGTCTCGTGGGATGTTATTGTGAGAATTTGTCGATCGAGACTCTTATTAATACCTCAGTTAAGAAGTTGATATATTATTTTCGTTTTACTTCATTGTTTGCTGATCATTTAATTCCCTCGAGGATCAAAACCATCCGGTTTAGACAGACGGTTTTGACCTGTTGGGAAAATAGTTGCTTAATACAAATCAAATATATACAAATAACTTAAAAGACCAATAATTTCTATAAAATTAAATTTTGATTTATAAAGAATATTTTTGACTATAAAACCAATATTTTGAGAGGGCAGTTGAATTTTGAAAAAAGGGCTTTCAGAAGGGTAGGAGATAGGTATTTTAAAACAGCAGGTCGAAAAAAACTGGTCAGTCTGAAACTTAATCATTTTTCAGTTTAATTCCCAACCAGATGACCCATTCGTCCAATTGCCCACGCATAATTACAAGGGACTATGAAAAAAAATATACTCTAAATTTAAGCCCTTCCACAAAAAAACAGCAGAAGAAATTTCGGTCAAAAACTTAAAAGGGTCCATTGCTTTCAGTTACAGGGCCCTAATGCAAAATATCTTTATTTCCTTTTATTTTATATTTGAAGAAGTAACTAAAGGATAACATGAATGATCAGCGAACAAAAATACATTTTTACATCAGAGCGATTGGGTTTTAGAAACTGGTTAATGACAGATGTCGAAATCATGGCCGAAATCAACTCAGATGAAGAGGTTATGGAGTTTTTTCCTGGCACCAAATCCAGGCAGGAAACCACCGAATTTATAGAGAGAATGCAGCATCAGTTTCAAGAAAAAGGCTTTTGTTATTATGCTGTAGACAAATTGGAAACCAGTGAATTTATTGGCTTTATTGGTTTGTCAGAACAGGTTTTTGCTGCTGACTTCACGCCATGCATTGACATCGGCTGGAGACTAAAGAGAGCGCAATGGAATAAAGGTTACGCAACGGAGGGTGCTAAAAGATGTCTGGACTATGCGTTTAACCAGCTGAAATTAGAAAAAGTGATGGCCATAGCGCCCACAGTTAATTTGAAGTCCGAGCAGGTCATGAAAAAAATTGGAATGAAAAAAACTAAAAACTTTAACCATCCGGGTTTAGCAGACCATAAAAGACTGCAGGAGTGTACCCTGTATGAAATAAATGCAGGCGAGTTTAAAACCATATTTAACTGAACTTTACGAATCGAACACACGATACCATGATCGAAAAATCTATAGAGAGACTTCATTTTTTATGCAATACCATCCCAAGCTTATTGCTGGAAATTGAGGAGAGCATGTTTTCCATAAAAACTAGCCTCTTGCAAATATAACCTAAAGCCTTATGTATAAGTCCTTAACGGATTAAACACAAGCTGAAACTGGATGGAGAAGAAGACCTTAACATTTTTTACAGAACCTGGGATAAAACAAATAAACGCTGCCTAATATGAAATATATTTTGTTGTTCGCCTGCTTAATACCATGCATGGGTTTTAATAAAACTCACTTTATTGACATCACCAACGATTTCACCATTGATCGATTCGAGGCTGTGAAGCATTTTATTTTAAAGCATGGTAATACCCAAACCTATCGTAATTTTGATAGTAATAATCCCCATTACAAGATAGATAACACTGATATTTATCTTAATGCCGAAACCGGGCAGCGGAATATCAATAATAATCCTGATTTATCAGATTTCAATGAGATTACAATTCACCCTTCCTCTGGTCCATATTATACGATCAGGATAGTGAGAGCAGGTGATCATCGCAAAAAGAATATTCGTATTCCGGACAAAATGCAGGAAAAAAGAGTCTACCTGATCAATGACTATGGAACTGTTTCTGCCGCTATGAAGAAAGATGTGCTGAACCATCTCCTGAAAATTGAAGCAAAACTATCCGTTTTTTAAATTCATACAAAGAGCATGTTGAAGCTGTATTGGCCCATCAATATGCTAAAGGAGACCATACCAATACAAGTATATGGCTAATTAAATAAATGACTGTAAATATGAAGAAACTGATACTGGCCCTGGGCTGTATATTTAGTCTTTCCGCTGCCAGCGCTCAAAACCAACTGCTGTTTCAGGAAAAATTTGAACATCCTGCAGCTTATGAAAGCGCAGCGGGGGTTAAGGGCATGGCACTGAACCTGACGGCGACTGCAAAGAAAAGAAAGCCGATAAAAACGGAACTGTTGAGCATGCCGGCCTCAGGTTCCTTTACCACGGTGGTCTGGACTAAAGCAGCTCAGATAGATGATGAAGCTTATATTTTGTTATCAAATAAGAAAGAAAAAACAGACAGTACACAGACCGTTTGGGAATTGGGGAAACAGGCAACGGGGGCCTGGTATTGGAGTGCCATGCATGGTAAAAGCAAATATGAGTATCGGCCTACTTTACGCAGACAGCCTATTAATGATGGAAACTGGCACCAGCTTGCTTTTACTTTCAACAAAGAGAAAAAAGAGGTCCGGTTATATTACGATGGAAAGAACGTGGCCGTTTATTTTACGCCTGAATTGAGCGATATGCTAACAAAACAGACGCAGCTGACCATTGGCGGTACTTCAAGTGGTGACCTGAGTGAGTGGGAAACCTATAATGGGATGGTTGATGAACTTGTGGTGTACAATAATAGCTGGGATGCCTCCCAAGTGATGAGTTCGTATTTTTCCGTTAGTGGCCGCCCATTAAAAAAAGAAAGGGCGAGGGTACCTGCACAGTTAAAAGTAATGAACTATAACATTTGGCACGGGGGGCGTGAGACCGGAAAGTATGTTGGTCCGGGCCGCATTACCGAAGTAATTAAAGAATCAGGTGCAGATGTCATTTCTATGCAGGAGACCTATGGTTCAGGCGCCCGCATTGCGGATGAACTGGGTTATTATTTTTACCTCCGAAGTACCAATCTTTCCATTATGAGCCGTTATCCAATTGGAGAAACAATTATCGGTATCCAGTCTTTTTACAATGGAGGGGCCCATATTAACCTGGGTGCAGGAAAAAAGGTACTGTTTATAACCAATTGGCTTAATTATCCCTTTGACTATTGGGACGATCTGGAAAAAAATGTGGCCATAGACAGTGCTTCCTGGATGGAACAGCAAAAAAAGGAAAATGCAGGAAGGCTGAAGCAGATCCTGGAAGGTGTAAAAGGAGATATTGCCAATGATATCCCAGTGATTTTTTGCGGGGATTTTAACACAGGTTCCCATCTGGATTGGACCAAGGCGACTAAACATCTAAACAAGGGACATATTATGCCTTTTCCGACAGGTATTTTAATGGAAAATGCCGGATTTAAAGATTCGTTTCGCGTGCTGTACCCAGATCCCTTAAAAAATAGGGGAATTACCTGGAGTCCTCAGTTCAAGCAATATTTTAAGGACCGGATTGATTATATCTATTACAAGGGAAATGGGCTTGTACCCCTGGCATCAAAAGTATTTGATACCCATAAGATATGGTATCCCTCAGATCATGGAGCGGTTATGACGACTTTTAGGTTAAAATGATTAAATTAACAGTAATAAAATACTGAAGGGATGAAAAAAATACTTTATTTAATGGTGGTTTTTCCTCTAATGGTTTTTGCGCAGAAAAACCAAAGCCAATTGTCAAAAACCAATGGCATTTTATATACCATGCCCGAAGAATCTGAGCCCCATGAAGGTACCTGGCTTCAATGGCCTCATGAATATCAATATGGTGAAACCTATTCAAACAGGCTTGATGAGACATGGATAGCCATGACTGAAGCATTGGTAAGGAGTGAAAAGGTACACATCATTGCCTATGATGAGGATGAAAAAGAGAAAATTGAAGAAATGCTGCATGAAGCGAATGTTTCTTTAGCAAATGTAGATTTTTACATTTTTCCCACCGATGATTTTTGGGTTAGGGATAACGGGCCAATTTATGTGAGGGATAGAGCAGGTAAATTGCTTATTGAAGACTGGGGCTTTAATGGTTGGGGGAAAAAAGCCGCTTTTACCAATTGTAACGCGATACCATCAAAGATTTCTAGCGCTCAGGGGAAAACACGGGTCGACTTAAATTCAGTAATGATCAACGAAGGAGGGGCAGTTGAAATTGATGGGAACGGAACTTTACTGACCACCAAAAGTGCTGTTTTAAATTCCAACAGAAACCCGGGAATGTCTCAAGCACAAGCCGAGGCTATTTTTAGAAAATACCTTGGTGTAACTCATTTTATCTGGTTAAATGGCAAGGCGGGACTGGAAATAACCGATATGCATATAGATGGTTTTGCGCGCTTTGGAAATTCAAGCACTCTGGTCACCATGTCGGAAGATGATCTGGCGGACTGGCAGGTACCTGATGATGATATTGATAAACTTTATCAGGCTAAAAACAAATCAGGGAAACCTTATCGGATCGTGAAGCTGCCCCTGACAAAAAATGCAGTGACAACAGCCTATGGAAAAGAACTTGGCTACAAAGGTTCTTATGTGAATTATTATATTGCCAATAAGGTCGTTTTGGTTCCAAACTACCACGATGTTAATGATGCGGTAGCTAATGCCATCATTCAAAAATTATATCCCACAAAAGAGGTAGTGGGTATTGACGTAAGAAATTTATATGCAAATGGTGGCATGATCCATTGTGTAACACAACAGCAACCTAAACAATAGACCATAGGCTGTTTAGAAATTAATCACTTGTTTGTTTTTGATAAATCCGATTTTTTATCGATGGATATTAAACTGGCGCTTTATGATTTAGGGGAGGGGATCATGGATGACTTGCTGGAGAATATTTTTAGATCCTTTTGTATTGGGAGATGGACGGGCAAACTGACGCAAATCACTTCAAAGTATAACAATATAGCGAACTAACTAAGGCTTAACATTCATTGTATAGCTGATTGGATAATTATCTTTTTCCACACTAAGAAGGACCCCTCTTTGTTTCGTATTGAATTGCGAATAATGAATAGAAATCGTATCACCAACTTCAAGGGGGTAAGTGATATTTGCATAGGTTAGGTCAAACCTTTCCGGACCAAAAAACAAAATCATTTCTTCTGCAGGTGGTTCCTTTTGAGTGATTCTACCCCTTAGTACCATTTTTTGATGATGTAACGAGCGCCTAATTTTGCGGATACTGTAAAAAGCAGATAGGTTATAAGAAAGGACAAGGATAAGGAAAATGTAAAAATAGACTAATCCCCAAAAAAATATTAAAACCAACAGCGGTAACAGCAAAACATTTATCTGGTAATGATTCCTTATCGTCTTTTCAATGACCAATTTGTCTTTTTCCGTTAAAGGTGAAAAAATTGTGGTATAGTACTTATTTAAGTTTTCGTTAGACTGATCAGGCATCATGTAATCTCCTGTTTTTCATTACTAAAATTAAGTATTTTTCGATCACTCATCTTTTTTATGCTGACTTTAAACAAAAACCCATAACAGACATGCTAAGCAAAAGATCTGTGGCTTAATGTTTTTGTCGTAAAGTAGGGGTAAGAGCGGACTTAGATGTCATATGGAGGATATAAAAAACTGAAATTCAAAATGAAAACCTCCCCCTTTTATTACGTTATTCTTGTTTTATTCCTGATTGTTTGTGGTTGCAAAAAGTCAGAACAACCAAAACCAGAAAGTAAAAAATTCTATGAAATCGAAGCCTATCTTCAGACTGTCAGTGAAACCGTACCGGGTCTTTCGATAGCGATAACCAATGGTCCAGACATAGTCTACACCAAATCATTTGGCTTTAGCAACGTTCAAAGTAAAGAGAAACTTACCCCGCTGAGTACTTATCATGTTGCATCTGTATCCAAAACATTCACCGCTACGGCAGTGATGCAGCTCGCTGAAAAAGGTAAAATTGATATTGATAAACCCTTAATTACTTATCTCCCTTATTTTAAATTGAAGGATATACGGTATAAAGCAATAACAATTAAACAAATGCTCAACCATACTTCCGGAATGCTGGACATCTCTAATGCTGATGATGAAAA
Source organism: Pedobacter nutrimenti (assembly GCF_003208655.1). Taxonomy (GTDB): domain Bacteria; phylum Bacteroidota; class Bacteroidia; order Sphingobacteriales; family Sphingobacteriaceae; genus Pedobacter; species Pedobacter nutrimenti. Next base: position 398,335 of record NZ_QKLU01000005.1, read on the forward strand.
ATATTACGACTGGGATAAGGCTATTGCCGATGAAGGTGCATTGGAACGTTATACGCGAAGCTTAGCTGATTCAGCAATGCAGAGTGGCCCGGGCCTTGAGTATCACTACAGCAATATCGCATATGACGTATTGGGGGATCTGATTGCCAAGGTTTCTGGAATGCCCTTTGAAAAATATGTAAAGGACAATATCCTTAGCCCACTGGAAATGAACGAAAGCAGCTTTTATTATCCCGAAATTAAAAAAGATTTGCGCACTTCTCCACATACGGGCAACCCGCCTGTTTTGAGAGCGGTATATCCATACAATAGAATGCACGCACCAAGTTCGACGTTAAACTCAAACGTTTTGGAACTCTCTCATTGGGCAATCGCCAATTTGTATGAAGGTAAATATAAAAACAGGCAGATCATTTCTTCTGCTACTTTTTCAAAAATGGTCAGCCCTACAATTCATGTTCCTGATTTTAATGCAGATATGGGCTTGAGCTGGTTTATCCTCCCTTATAAAGGTTATAAAACGTATTTACATGATGGTGGCGACATTGGCTATAGAAGTATGTTGGCACTGGTTCCTGAAAAGAAAATAGGAGTTGTACTGCTCAGCAATACAGATCAGGTTGATATTGAAATGGTATACTTCAAAGTATTGGATATTTTATTGGCTGCAACAAATCCATAAATCCTAATGCTTTAACATCCATTGGTGCTCGCCAGGCCTTCGTTTTCAGTTGCAGTGTTTATTCATAAGCCCATTAATCTGTTTAATCGATCTTATATTTCTTTTTGACAGTTGTTACTGTTTGATCGTCTGTAACAGGTACGTTGACCTGGCTTCCAAAAATCTGGTAATGGTATTTAATAGAATAAATCCGGTCTATCAACATTTTTAATGGTACAACCTGCAATTCTTTTTCTTGAACAGCTTTACTGACATCGGGCAAATATTTTTCCATCATTTGTATATTGGAATGTTGAATGACCACCCACATGACGCTTTCATATTCTTTTCCCACATAAGATTTTCCTATATATGTTTTATAAACAGCATAAAGTGAATCAACAAGATGTTGATTTTTAAGATCAAACGGATTTTGTTTGACCGCATCAAAAGGTGTTGTAGATCTGAATTTCTGGTCGTTTACCTGCATCAAGGAAAATAACGATACAAGCTTTTCATCCAATTGATTGTCCTTCGCATATTGCTTGGGATCCAACTGTTTGGTGCTGCTGTTGTGGGGTAGGGAGCACTTGGCATAAAAAGCCAAAAATGTTTCGGGGATTGTTTTTTCGAGGTTTGGAGAACCGCCGAAGGCCTTTACATAAGAACAGACCGCATCCGCATCTAAAGTAATGGCCTTTTTAAATGCGATTTCGATATTTACAGCGGGCTCCTTTAGCCTAACAAAAGCTCCCGTAATGTTCCAGTAGTCGGCAACATTTAATTTTTCGGAACCTGCCTTTGTACTGGACTTGGTTTCCCCTAATATGCGTAAAGCTAAATTATATTGGTCGTCGGTTACGCCGGCCCTTTTTATGGGAACAAAAGTTAAAATGGCTTGATCGAAGGTTTGATCGTTGAAAACATAGTCAGGTTTTTCTGTCTGGCAATAGCACAGAGTGTTCGCCAACAGTGTCATAAAAAATAATTGAATTACTTTTTTCATACGATGTAAAAATTACACTAAAATACTCAATACCTGTTTAATAAAACTGTATTTCTCAGCCAGTAGGATGTTTTACAAATTGAAATCCTGACGGGTTGTCCAAAAGAAGGTTTCCAGTATTTCTGAAAGCACTCTTTACAGGGCATTCATTTCTTTAATCACCTCAAGAATGCTATTGTCACGGGCGTATTGCAGCTTCATATCATTAATGGCTTTCCAATAGTATGTACGTCCTTCTTGCGTTTTGCCTTGACCCAAGAGTATCTGTCCGGCTTTACGGGCTGCTTGCGCGGATAGCTGCCAAAATTCGAAGCCTTTAGCATCTGCGAGCTTAAGGTAATATTCCAGCGCTTTGGTACTTTTACCCAAAGACTGGTAATAATTGCCCAAGTCGGTCAGGACATATGGCTGCACATGTCCATAAACCCGGTAAGCCTCGGCCAGCTGATCGGTCAGCTGATAAAAGGACGGTTCGCGCAGATCAGTAAGCAAATAGGTCAGGCCCGGATCATAACGCCGAAAGCGTTCCGGGTATGCTTTGGCCAATTGCGCAATGATTTTTGTTGCCTCATCCTTGTACAATCCTGTTCTTTTCTCTGTATAGCGTAAACACAGCGCCTTACCAATAAGTTTTTCCGGCTCAAGCTGCTGTTTTGCCTGAGCATCTTTGTTGAATATAAAATGCTCCAGAAAGGCCGCTGCAAAAGGCGATTCCCAAATCTGTCCGGCACCCAACCTCAACGCTTCTGAAGGGGCGTTGGAATTGGCCAGGAAAATAAAAGTATAGCCTGTTTCCGGTACCCTGATAAAAAGCGCTGCATAATCATCTGCCTGTCCATAATGCCAGTGGAGCTTTTTGCCGGCGAATGTCTCGCTGAACCAGCCAAGCCCATATGGGCTTAACGAGCCATCGTTCAGTACTGTCGCTGAGGTCATCTTTTGATAACTGTCCTGGCTCAGGAGTGTATGTTTGTCATAGCTGTTGGTATATTTGACCAGGTCACCGATGGTTGAAAGCAAACCCCCAGAAGGGAATGCCCTTGTCCAACGCTTATAATTGACGGTGTTCTCCATAAAACGTTTACTTACCTGGTCATAAACATAGGGTTTGGCGATATGCCTGAACAGTGTATCTGTACGGTCTTTTGGAAAACCAAAAATGGTATGGTCCAAGCCCAGTGGGCTTAGCACCCGTTTTTGCAGCTCCAGTTGGTAGGCATCAACTTCGGGTGTATGATTGCCTGCGGTTTCAAAAAGCCCGTACATATAGTTAAAGCGCGAGCCGTTGTAAACGAAGGAGTTTCCAGGGCCGTCTTCAGAAGTCTGGGACAGAAAGTGTCTGAGACGGGTATTCACGTCTACATTATAAGGCCAGCCGAAACCGATATCGATATAACGGTAATGCAGCATGTAATCGTCAAGAGAGGCTTTATGTTCCTGTTCATATTGCATAACCAGGTTGGCGGTCATGGTCTTGGTCACCGAAGCAATCATAAACAGGTCATCCTCTTTCACCGGGATTTTCTTTTCAAGGTCCGAATAGCCTCCCATTTGACGGTAAACTATTTTGCCATTTTTGACTACGGCTATGCTAAAGCCCGGCAACTGCAGTATCGCTGCGGTTTGGTCCACTTGTTTTTGAAAACGGATGGTGTCCTGTGCAAATATGCAGGTAAAGGAAAACAGCAGAAGCAAGGTGAGCAGGTTCGATCGCATGTGAAATTTAATAAGCGTAAAATTATAAGACGCTTCCCATTTTCAATTGTTGCACTTTTGACCCTTGGCGAAGTTCATTTTGAACGGACGTTTTATTAGCTATGGTCTTTGAGCCAATTTATCATTGCATGTTTAAGTTAAATTAAATAGAAGTCAGGTTTCGTTGGCTGCAGATTTATAAATATATATTTTATCCACTACAGCCAGAATAGCTTCCAGTACTCGCTTTTGTGTATACCACAAATGTGCACACTATTTGCAGCCTTAAGGGGCGAAAACATGATAAACTCTAGGATCGTCCGGGTATAAGAAAAAATAATTACATTAAACATTAAATAATTGGAAAAACTAATCTTAGTTTTATGATTACTACCTTTTGTAGAAGCTGCTCAAAAGCTATTTTCAATAAATAATCTTTTAATGTAAATAAAAAAGCAAATGAAAAAACTACTATTCTTCTTCTTACTGATTCCCCTGCTGGGTGCAGCACAGGATAAAGGAACACATTTCGAACATGGCTTAACCTGGCAGCAGGTAAAGGAAAAAGCGATGAAAGAAAATAAATATCTTCTGGTAGATTGTTTTACCACCTGGTGTGGTCCCTGCAAATACATGAGCAGTACCATTTTCCCTCAGGAAAAAGTAGGTGCTTTTTTTAATAAGAATTTTGTGAATGTGAAGGTTCAGTTCGACAAAACCCCCGGAGATAATGAAGAAGTGAAAAGCTGGTATGCCGATGCGGAGGCCATCGATAAAGAATTCAAGGTCCGGGCTTATCCTACTTTTCTGATCTTTTCACCTAAAGGGGAGCTTGTACACCGTATTGTTGGGGGAGGGGAAGCAGACCAGTTCATCGCCAGGGCAGAAAAAGCATTGCATCCGGAAACACAATATTATACCCTGCTGAAAAAATATGAAGCGGGTAAACAGTCGCCGGAAGCTTTAAAACAATTGGCGCTTATTGCAGGGGACATGTATGATAAGGAGAATGCAGGAAAGCTGGCTGCGGCTTACCTGGATACGCAGAAAGATCTTTATACTAAAGAAAACCTGGAATTTTTGGCCAGATTTACGCAAAGCAGTAAGAGTAAAGGGTTTCAGCTGATGTTGAAAGACCGTCAAAAGGTAGATGCAGTACTTGGAAAACAAAAAGTGAATGATGTCCTTGGAGGGATCATTCTTCAGGAGGAAGTTTACCCGTATTTAAAAAAGCCTAACGTAAATTTAGACTCGTTGGTTGCCATAGCAAAATCAAAATATCCCACTGTCGACATCAGCCAGCAAGCGGACCTTCTGCAGGTCCAGTTTTATCAGGGGGCTGGTAACTGGCCTAAATTTCAATCGGCGGTATTATCTTACATGCGTAAGTATGGTAAAGAAGCAAACGGAGGAATGCTGAATAGTTTTGCCTGGTCGGTTTTTGAGAACTGCAAAGATGCAGAATGTGTAGCTGAAGCCCTGAGCTGGAGTAAACGCAGTATTGAAGAGACACAGAGCAAAGAACCAGCATTTTTAGATACCTATGCCAACCTGCTTTACAAAATTGGAAAAAAGGAAGAAGCGATTTTAGCAGAGCAAAAAGCCATTGCACTGGTTTCTGAAAAGGAAAAAGGGCCTTATCAGGTTACGCTTGACAAAATGCAAAAAGGAGAGAAAACCTGGGTAGAGAAATAAGATAAATTCTTTTGCATCCATTGAATTCGTCAGCGGAATAAAGCGCCGAAACACATTTCGGCGCTTTATTAGCTAGTCACCGATGTTCATTTAATATCTCCTCAGGTCCGCAGGATCTTCTCCATCTTTTTCCCTTTTGCCAGCTCATCAACCAACTTATCCAGGTAACGTACCTGCCGCGTCAGTGGATTTTCAATTTCCTCAATACGATAGCCGCAAATAACGCCGGTAATCAATACCGCCTTTGGATTTAGTGTAGCTGTATTAAAGAATGTTGCGAAAGTGGCTTTTTCTTCCATCAGTGTTTGAAGTTTTTCCATACTAAATCCGGTTAGCCATTGGATGACCTGGTCTAGCTCTTCTTTTGTTCTTCCTTTCTTTTCCACTTTTGAAAGGTAGGCAGGATAGACCGAGGCAAAGGTCATTTTTGCGATGCGGTCGTTATGTGCGGGACTTTCATTCATATCTTCAAAATATGAAATAGACCCTGATTTTCCAAATCATGAATACCGGGCATCGTTTTTTTGAAATTTGTTCCTTATTTGAACTTCTTGACCGGAATGCTTTCAACCATTTGATTTTCTGTGGTTTGATGCTTTGTAGGTTAAGTCAAAAACTATTTGCAGACAAGTCCCTCTAAAACGAAAATAGTCTATGTGAAGCCATGAATTAGCCATTTGGGTTGGTTTTGCTACAAAACTAAGATTACTGCATAACAGGCTTTATTTTCAGGCAAGCTAAAGGTTTAACATAAGTTTCTTAATGATAAGTTAACCTGGACATGATCTGCTGATCCTAATTTTGTTGGTACAAACCACGGTTAGAAACAATGTCTTTCCAACACAAGGAGCTTCCTGATCAGATACTGTTAGAAGAATGCCGGCGGGACAGTCGCCTGGCTTATGAAGCGCTTTTTGACAGGTACACACCAAGATTGTACAAATTTGGATTAAAATACCTCCATGATTCCCAAACCACAGAAGAATTGGTAATGGACCTGATGTTGTGGGTATGGAACAAAAGACATTCGATAGATCTGAAGACCGAATTTTCGGCTTATATATTCAGGGCCATGCGTAATTCGGTGATAAGCCATTTGCGAAAAAAAGTATTGGAGACCACTCCAATCGACCTGCTTTTAAACGAATTGGCCTTTAGCGGAAAGCCTGCTGACCAGGACCTGGAGTATAAGGAAACTGAAAGCCTGTACCTGGAAAAGCTGGCATTACTGAGCCCACAGCGGCAAAAGGTTTTTAGAATGAGCAGGGAAGAAAACATGAGCTATCGGGAAATTGCCCAAAGCATGAACCTATCGGTGAATACTGTAGAAAATTATATGGCGGCCTCCCTGGCTTTTTTCCGTACCAATCTGAAAGAGTATACCGATATCCCGACCCTGATCCTTCTAGCCTTTTTACTCGGTACCTGATTTCTGCAATATTTATTTTTTAAATTTTATTCAGCTGATAATCAAAATGTTGGTTGTCTTGTTCGTTTTTTTTAAAAACTCCATAGGTGGTCGTGTTCACGATTTGCGCCTTTATATAGGAAGGCCAATGATCATGGAACAAACAGCAGCTAAAATTTTACTTAAAAAATTTCTTGAAAATAAATGCAGTGCGAAAGAACTGGAGTTGGTTCGCGAACTGATGCAGCAGCCCGGCACGGATCAAATACTACACCAGATTATGCTCGAGCAGGATGGAGAAACCTGGGCAAAGTCGTTGCAAGAGGACCAGCAGAGCGCATTAGTTATTGCCGGTCTGAAACAGAAAGTATTTAACCAGATCGATAACAATACCCATTTGAAGGAGCAGGCCGGGTCCATCAAAAAACTCCATTTCTGGCGCTATGCGGCAATTTGGGCTGTTCTGGCTATTGGAATAGGTTCTTATTATTTAATCAGCAGGGATAAAGAAACCACAAATAAACAAATTGCGTTGCTAGAACGAAAAAATCCATTTGGCCAACGCTCAAAAATCATACTGCCCGATGGCTCCGAAATTTACCTTGGAGCAGGCAGCAAAGTCACTTTTCCTGAACGCTTCGTGGGCAATACCAGAGAGATCAGCTTAGAGGGAGAGGCCTTTTTCGAGGTGAAAAAAGACCACTCCCATCCCTTTATTGTTCATGCCGGAACCATCCAGACCAGGGTTTTGGGAACTTCCTTTAAAATCAATGCCTTTAAAGGCGAAGTATTGACCGTTGCGGTAGCGACCGGAAGGGTAGGCGTGAGCCAGCACCAGAACGGTAAGGCAATACCATTGGCCGTACTTACGCCAGGCCATAAGGTGAGCTGGAACAGCCAAACAAAAAGCGTCATACCAGGCAATGTGGAAGTGGACAACCTAAAAAACTGGCAACAGGGTAAGCTGGTGTTTGATAACGTTCCGCTAGAACAGGTGACCAGAGAACTGGAACGCTGGTACAATGTGAGTATCAATTTTACAGACCACAAAATAGCTACCTACCGCGTTAATGCCACATTTTCAAGTGATGAAAGCATCGATCAGGTCATGAAAGTGCTGTCGATAGGTGGAAAATTCAATTATACAACAAAGAACAACAAATCCTTTCATGTTTTTAAAAAGAAGTGATGCCTATGTAAAAATACAAACCGAAAATAAAAAAGAACACCCCGCCGGTTAGGCAGGGTGTCCAGTGACTTACAAAAAGCCGGCTCTTTGGCGATTGGCGGCTTAATGAAAGAATTCCCGGAAAATCCGGGTATACAGACCATTTTAATATTAAACCATCCGTAATAAAACAAAACTATGCAAAAAGTAGTACAACTACGCCCGTTTTTCCTATTTCTTATGAAGTTATCCTTTGTTTTACTGATTACACAGCTAACGTTTATTGGCGTATTACTTGCCAGTGAGGGTAAAGGCCAGGACATTTCCAGGCTGCAGGTCGCCTTGCCAAAAGGAAGCACCAGCCTCAGGCAAGCCCTGAAGGAAATTGAAAAACAAAGCGATCTTAAGCTGGTTTACGGCCAGGAGATCGACAAATATCCATCCCTAAAAATCAATGCCACTGAAAAAACAATCAGCGTGCAAAAGGCACTGGAAATGCTGTTGAAGAATACCAACCTTAAATATACCCTGGTTGGAAGCCATGTGATTATTGAAACCAAGCCCATCCCCCCAAAGCCTGGTAGGGTTTCCGGCAAAATACTGGACGAGAAAGGTGAAATATTGCCAGGGGCATCTGTGAAAATAGTAGAGACGGGTGCCCGAACCCAGGCCGGTGCTGACGGGACTTACCTGCTAAACCTTCAGCCCGGAACCTATACCATAGAGATCAGCTATATTTCGTTTACCACAAAGCGCATTACAGGTGTGGTGGTCACTGAAGGCGATAACACACCTTTAAACGTTTCTTTAAAGCCCGACACCAAAGGGCTGAAAGAGGTGGTGGTTACCTCGGGTTATAAAAAAGCTTCAACAGAAGGCCTGTTGGTTAAACAGAAAAATGCTTCTGAGATCAGTAATGGCATTAGTGCCGAACAGATTGCCCGAACACCCGATAAAAATATTGGCGAAAGTTTAAAACGGATCAGTGGCGTAAGTACGGTGGATAATAAGTTCGTATTGGTGAGGGGTATAGGCGAACGCTATAACGCCGCCATGATGGATGGAACGGTACTGCCAAGTACCGAAGCACAAAGTCGTAATTTTTCTTTTGATATGATACCTGCCGGCCTGGTAGATCAAGTGGTGGTGAGCAAAACGGTTACGCCCGATATGAATGCCAGTTTTGGGGGTGGGCTGATTCAAATTAATACCAAGGATATCCCCAGTGCAAATTTCATGAGTTTTACAGCAGGTGCCGCCTATAATGACCAAAGCACAGGGAAAGATTTTCTGAGCCATAAACGCGGTAAGTATGATTACTTTGGTTTTGATGATGGCCGGCGGGATTTCCCCACAGGGCTGGTACACACGAACCAAAACACGAGCCCCAACACCCCGGGCGAACTTTCAGAAGCAGATTTTCAAAAAAAGGTAACTGCTCAAAGCAAAAAGTTTACAAACGACAACTTTACCTTGTATAAATATAAAGCAGTCCCTTCGCAAAATTACCAGTTTTCAATAGGCCGTTTATTTGCATTAGATACCGTTAATAAGAACAAATTCGGTTTTACAGGCGCCCTGAGTTATCGCAATACACAAACGATTAATATCATAGACAACCTGTCCAGGGGAGTCTGGCAAATACCGCGGCCCGACTTAAATACCGGTGCGGCATATGTGTTTAACACCACTTTGGGGGCATTGTTAAATATGGGCTTACAACTGGGCAACAACCGTTTTAGCCTGCGCAATACCTATACCCACGTGTATGACAATACACTCGCAAGGATAGCGGGCTACGATCAGGAGAACGGCGGTAGTTTCATCCCTCTGGGCGTACCCAACCGGGTGGTGGAGGCCGATGATCCTACCTATACCACCTTGCTTCAGAATAAATTGAGCGGGCAACACCAACTGGGGAAAGTAAAAATAGAGTGGGATGCGGCCCGGACCTCGGTAAGCAGACAGGAAAAAGATGCAGTGGTTGCCTCAAGTGGCCCGTTTTTGATCAATGGTGACTATCAATATGCGTATGGTGGCAGTAAGTTTACCGAACCCCTTATCCAGCTCACTTCACGTCAGCATACCGAAAATAAAGAAAATCATTATTCCTTGAACCTATCTAGTACCCTGCCTTTTACATTTGCCGGTATCCGCAACAGTGTAAAAGCTGGTTATTTTGGCAACTGGAAAAAAGCGACATTTGACTGGCAGATTGCAGCCCTTTCCTTCAATGGCCCCGATAGCTTAAAATACAAGCCTATAAGCGAGGCATCCAAACCCGAAAATTTGAGTTATGACCGGTATAGTTATGCCATTCAACCCTTCTTTTTAGATAATTATGATGGTAAAAGCCAAACACACGCCGGTTATGTCGTATTTGATAGCCGGATCTCTGACCAGCTAAGATTGGTATGGGGGCTGCGTAGCGAATATTATAAATATACGGAGATCAAATCCGGGACAAATGGCAAAGAATCTGCCGGGGTATTCAGTGTAAAGCCTGATAAGCGCTGGCAGTGGCTCCCTTCGGCAAATTTAACCTATAGCCCTATACAATCCCTTAACATCCGGGCCGCTTTTTCCAGCAGTGTGGTGAGGCCCGAGCTGATGGACAATAACCCATTTTTTAGGTATAGTCCCTACCTGGATGGTTTGTATGGCAACAAAGGTTTGTACAGTACCCGCATTAACAGTTATGATTTTAAAACAGAATGGTTCCCCGGATTGGGCGAAATTATTTCTGTAGGAGCTTATTATAAGCGTTTTGATAAACCTGCCGAGCTCACTTACTTTTATAATGGCAGCGATAATTATTATTTGCAAAGCGCCGATTGGGCAAAAGTCTACGGACTGGAGTTTGAATTGCGTAAAAACTTTGGCTTTATAACCAATTTAGATGTTTTGAAAGACATCACCGCTTACGGTAATTTAACCTTGCAAAAATCAACCGTGCAGGCCACCTATGCGGTTAACAATCCAGAGGTGGGCAAACCTTCCTTACAGGTTCCTGTGGAGCAAAAGCGTGCCATGTACGGGCAGTCGCCTTACCTGTATAACCTGGGCTTACAATACACGGGCAAGCATTTGGGTTTTAATGCCGTTTACAATAAATCTGGCTATAAAACCTATGTGGTTAGTGATGACCCAACCTATATTGAATACGAAAAACCACGGGAACAACTGGACCTGCAGATCAGCTACCGCTTGCTGAAAAATAAACTGGAAATTAAGTTTAACGCGGGTAACCTCACGAACAATGCTTCTACTATTTATCGCAATACAGGCAGTTATGAACTTATTCCGGGGAATAATGCCGGAGCCGATAAAAGTAAAGCCTATCGCCTAAAACCAGGTTTTAGCAATAATTACGAAGAGGGCGATCAGATCAGGTTTCAACAAAAATTTGGCCGTACCTACAGCACTTCATTTATCTATAATTTTTAAACCGATTATGAAACAGTTCTTAAAATATTTTATTATAACGCTTTTAATAGCCACCGGATTATCAGCCTGCCAAAAAGGGGAACTTGTACAGCCTGATCTTACAACTCCTGTATCTTTAACTTTACAGGGCTTTATACTTGACGATACATTGGAATTTGTCGTAAAAGATAAATTGATCTGCACCGCCATTGACAATAGTTTCATCATGAAAGGGGGAAGTCTTTTTACAGCAGGTACCCAAATGATGATCCGTAAAAAAAAGGATGGCAAACAAGTGGGGCAGTTTAAAATAGTTGCGGCACCGTATGAACAAACAAAAAAGATTTTTTATGATGGTACCGCCATTACCGATAAAATTGTACTCCATCCTGTGTCCAGTCCTGAAAATATGGGCTTCAAGATCAGGTTTCAAACGACCTTTATCGATTTTTACGGTGGCCCGGTGGACATTCAACTCTATGACCAGGCCGTTGATAACAGTACTTTTGATTTTACACTAACTCCGGTTCACCTCATTAGCAATGTTAAGGCTTCTTTTAGTGGTTTTGTGGAAATACCGGTACCGGCCAACACGGATGCAATCACGCATAATTTAGTTTTTAAAGTGTTTAAAACAGGCACCACCGAACTACCTTATACCCGCACGGATAACCTGAGCATTAGTGACCCGGAAAATAATTACGGAATCCTGGAGTACATCAAGGGAAGCAGCCAGCTTTTGACCATTAGTCCTGTATTGTACCAGAACAGCGGCAAACCGAACTCTGTTGGCGATGGGTATACGATTGTTACTTTAACTTCGCAATAAAGGGGAATATCTTCTGCTAACCCGGTCAAGTAAATAAAATGACTTGACCGGGTTTTTTTATTAATTGATTCGGTGATAACCTAACATGGTCAGACTGGATTTTGCAATTGGTCGAGGACTGAAATGTAACATAAAGTGTCCCTGCCTGATTAGAACACTTTACGCTGTTGCTTATTCATCAATAAGGAAAGGAGTACTAAAAAGATAAAGAATCCTTGTTTAACCATAGAAATCTCCCGGTGAGTAACAAAGAATAAAAAGTGTTTACAGAGAACTATTTTTATGAGCTATGATTATGTTTTTCTTACCAGTACTAATCAAAATTATTCACATTGTTCCAATTCACTACGTTAGACTTCTCAAGTGGATGATTAAAAAATGCAGTTATGAGTTCTAAAGAAAGGTATAATGGTAAAAATGAGTTTTCTGGAACATAATTTTCATCGCCTGCATCTATCATTTTAAAATCCTCGTTCCCTTTTGAGGTATACCAGGAATCTCCATCTCTGCTATTGGGTATGTTATTGTCATACCTGAATGATATACTTTCTTTATTAAGAATAGAGAAGTGTAGAATGATGTTGCTTTCATCAGAAATTCTCAATTGAAAATAGCCGGTGTTGGAATATGTTAAATCAACATTATTTAAATTTATAAATAAATCCAACACTTTTTCTTTCTCAATAATTTCATTGTCTATTTTATCCAGAAAGGTGGTACGAATGCTATTCATTGTTCAATCAAAATTTAAATAGTCCAAATTACATTTTTTTGTGTGCGAATAACACACAAGAGACGATTAAACCAGTTTTATAATACAAATATAGTATAGGTTCATTAATACATCTCGAAAACTCAAATAACCTGTTCAACAGAAAGCAATTACTATTTGCAGAGACAATGAACAAAAAAGAGCCATAGAGAAAACGATAGATTAGATGGATAATAGGGTAGAGGAACGATTTTGAGCAGATCTTGCAGAAATTGGTTCGAACTTAGGAAATGGTTCGGAAAAGGCCCTGCCGGGGGGGCTGATTATTGAAATTCAATAGATCATAGATTTCAGCTCTGCCAAATCAGTTTTTTTCATCGATAACCTGTATGCAACAGGTGTCGTTTTTTTGATCTTACGGAAAACCCTATTGTAGTAAGGCACATCGTTAAAGCCCGAAACCAGGCAAATTTCAGCAACAGAAAGGCTTGTTTTTAACAGCATCTGGCAGGAAGCCTCCACCCTGAACTCGGTAAGATGGGTAAAAAAAGATTTACCTGTCATTTTCTTGAAAAACACGCAGAATGAAGAGCGCTGCATGCCCACCGCTTTTGCAATTTCATCCAATGTGATCACCTGCTGGTAGTTGCCCAGTACGTATAGGTGAATTTCCTGAAGTTTCTTCTCTTTTTTATTCTCCTGTATGGGCCGTCCAACTACGTGCATATCCTTAGCATGTGAAATCAATTCCAGAACCCTGAAAAAGGAACCAATCCTTTCAATTTCGCTTTCAGTGATCATCGCCTTCATCAAATTCTGAAGACGTTCCAGGATGGGACCACTAAAGGAAACTGCATTATGGTTGTTGAGCACCTCGGCCACAATGGTACTGAGCTCGGGAAACAGCTCCTTCGCCTTTTTTAAAAAATGATCATCCATGACAATGGTGATGTTTTCTATCTTTCCCTGGTCATCATGATTGTTCTGTTCAAAGGACCAGCAGTGTGGAATATTGGGTGGAATAAGAATAACCTCACCTTTGTTAAAATTCTCCAATACATTTCCAATAATCCTTGCTCCACTGCCCGTGATGATATAAGACAATTCCCAGGTTTCCTGCTGATGTAAAGGCACCTGTTGGTCCCACCTGATGTGTACATGATCAAAGTGAAAAGGATTTTTACTGATTCTTGGATAATATTTTATGTTTTTCGTCACAAAACCAAACTGAAGTTGTAAAACTAACAATATAAGACAAGAATAAAAAAATATACAACAAACTAGGCGGCCAACAGGCTCCTATTTTTGCATTAAAATACTGTATAATGAATTTTTCTGCTAGCCAATTGGCCACAAAACCACATTACCCCATTTTAGATGGCCTAAGGGGTGTAGCGGCCGTCATGGTCGTATTCTTCCATATTTTTGAGATTTTCTCTGGCGGGGACCATACCAAACAGTTCATCAACCATGGTTATCTGGCGGTTGATTTTTTCTTTCTGTTATCGGGATTTGTTATCGGACATGCCTATAATGACCGCTGGGGGCAAATGTCTCTTAAACAATTTTTCAAGCGCAGGTTGATCCGTCTGCATCCAATGATTATTATGGGAATGACCATTGGAGCGCTTTGTTTTTATTTCAGTGCTTCACAGAAGCTCTTTCCGCTGGTCGCTGATACCTCGTTTTGGAAACTTGGGATAGTGATGTTGCTGGGCTATCTGCTCCTGCCCGTTACCATTCCCATGGACATTAGGGGCTGGCAGGAAATGTACCCGTTGAACGGGCCTGCATGGTCTTTGTTCTTTGAATACATCGCCAATTTAGTCTATGCCTTAGTCCTCAGAAAGGCATCCACAAAAGTACTTGCGGTATTGACTTTTCTGAGTGCGGCTTGGTTGATTTATTACACAGTCACCTCAACAGGTGGAGATGTGATCGGGGGCTGGTCCATCAATGCAGAACAGTTAAAAATAGGATTTACCCGGTTGGCCTTCCCATTTTTGGCAGGGCTCTTACTCCATAAAATATTCAGCCCCATCAAGCTATCAAATGCTTTCTTTTGGTGCAGTATACTGGTTATTGCCATTCTCTCGGTGCCAAGAATTGGCGGTCATCATTATTTATGGCAGAACGGCATCTATGACGCCACAGCGATCATCATCCTATTTCCATTAGTGGTGTACCTGGGCGCCAGTGGATCAATCAAAAACAAGATTACCAAAAAATGCTGCACTTTTCTGGGTGAACTTTCGTACCCGGTCTATATGGTACATTTCCCAATCACCTATGTCTTTTACGCTTGGGTAGTAAACAATAATGTCCCCCTGGAACAGGCCTGGCCAATCGGGCTAATGGTTTTTGTAGTTTCCATTGCACTGGCTTACCTGTGCCTTAAACTGTATGACATGCCCCTAAGGAAATGGCTCATAAAAAGGGGGATCCATGATTAACCACAGCACTTTTAAATGTATCCTGTTCAATTGTGACAATGTACTGGTCGACACGGAAACGGTATTTGTGTCGGTACTTATGGATATGGCAGGTACTTATGGGGTTGAAATGGAAGCTGAAGAAGCATTAAAACTTTTTTGTGGCAGAAAGATAGGGGAAGCCATAGAGATTCTGGAAAAGCTATGCCCACAAAAGCTTCCGGCCGATTTTGAGCATGCCCTGGGAAGCAAACTACACGATGAATTCAGACTGGGAATTGCTCCTGTTGAAGGTGCAGCGCAGTTTCTGACTGCTTTAAAGCTTCCTTACTGTATTGCCTCCGGCAGTACAAGGGAAAAGATATGGTTGAGTCTTAAGTTGACTAAGCTAGACAAGTTCTTCAAACAGGAGCATATTTTTAGCTGTTGCGACATGGATAACTCGAGCACATTGCCAGCTATTTTTCTACATGCAGCCCAAAGAATGGGCTATTTTCCAGAGCAGTGCGCAGTTATTGAAAGCAGTATCGCAGGTATAAATGCGGCTGTGGCTGGTGGGTTTAGGGTCTTTGGTCTGGGTAACGGGATGAACACAGAAGCGCTGGAGCAGCAGGGGGCTACTGTATTCGAATCCATTTCTGAACTCCCAATGCTTTTGGGGCTTACTCATATTTAAGGGCTTCCACAGGCTTCGCTTTTGCGGCCTTAAAGGCTTGAAAACTAATCGTTAAAAATGCAATCACTGCAGTTCCAATTATCGCTGTGAGCACGATGGATAAGGAGATATTGGTATGGAATTCAAACTTCATCAGCCACCTGTTCATCAGATAATAAGCCACCGGCACACTAATAAAAGCAGCCACAAAGACCATTTTCAGAAAAGATAAAGAAATCAGGTTCATAATATTCGCAACAGATGCACCCAGCACACGTCGTACGCCGAATTCTTTGGTTCGCTGCTCTGCACTATAAGCCACAAGTCCATACAATCCCATGCAGGAAATTAATATGGCGATGCCACCAAACAAATTGGCCAGTATGCCCAGGATCTTTTCTGACTGTAATTTTGTGGCGTATAATTCATTCACCATTTTTACCTCAACAGGATATTCTGGATTGATGCTTTTTGTCACCTGCGAAATAAGCTCGATGTTTTTACTCAAACTATTGGCCGGATTCAAACGCATGTTGATGTTGCCGCCATGATTTTTACTAAAATTAACGATCATGGGTTTTCCGGAGCGATAAGGGGATTCCCAAAGGAAATCATTAAACACTCCGATAATCTTTAGTTTGTTGTCAAAGAGCGTCACTGATTTGCCCACCGGATCTTTCAATTTCATCATACGTACCGCGCTGCTGCTTAACAAAACACCAGCCGTATCTGAAGCAAATTCCCTCGAGAAATCGCGTCCGGCCAGTATTTGTATACCGCTGGTTTTCGCTAAGTCATAGGCTGCCTGTAGTCTGTTGAATACAATTTCTTCCCCCTGTTTTTCCATATCCGGCCATTTTAAGCCATAGAACCAATTGCTCACACGGGTTAGGCTTTGCGATGTCTGGCCTGCTGAAAGGACGGCACCTGTTCTGAGCAACTGATCTTTGAACAGTTCAAATTTCCCATTCAGTTCTCCGTTCTGGGGCATTTCTGCGAGCAAAGTGGCATTATAACCCACTGGTTTGTTTTTTATAAATTGTATTTGTTTGTAAATGACCAGTGTCGCAATGATCAGCACGATCGAAAAGCAGAACTGGCCAACCACCAATGCCTGCCTTAAGTTAAATGGAAGCAGCCTGGACCTTGTTGTTTTCTTTTTTAAAATTTGAATAGGGTTGAACGAAGACAGGAACAGTGCTGGATAAATTCCAGCCATAAGACCTGTAAGCAGAGCGACCGATAGAATGCCCAGCCAGTAGCTCATGTTACTGTATTTAATCCCGATTTCTATTTGAAGCAAATTATTGAACAGGGGTAAACTGGCCTCCACAACAATCATCGCAATCAGCACGGCAACGATCGTGAGTATCATCGCTTCGGTTAGGAACTGTGAAATTAGGGAGCCTCTTGTTGCACCGATTGTTTTTTTGATGCCCACCTCCTTAGCCCTGCGCTCTGATTTGGCGGTGGTCATGTTCATAAAATTGATGCAGGCAATGAGCAAAATACCAAGTGCCAAAGCGATAAAAAGATAAATCTGTTCAATATCCCCACCTATACTTTTACCGTTTAAGAATTTACCATACAGATGCGTATCTGCAAAAGGAAATAAGAAGTTTTCATTTTTTTGTTTGGTATAGTTTTCATTGAACAGCTTTTTAACCTTGGAGTTGATCAAATCTAACTTGTTGTTGTCAGTTACTTTTGCAATGGCGAGAAAACTGAAATTTCCCCAACCCGGATTTCTGGCCTCATCATCAATGGTCTGATAGAACGACCAGGGCATTAAATAATCAAACCTCAATAAAGTATTGGCGGGCAAATTTTTGATTACACCAGTCACTTTCAGGTCTGTTTTGTTGGCATATTTTACGGTTTTGTCCAATACATTGGTTGTGCCAAACAACAACATGGCCGTCTTTTCTGTAAGTACCACAGCATTTGGTGTATTCAGCGCGATGTCCGGATTACCGGTAATAAACTCATAGCTGAATATTTTCAGGATTTCCGGGTCGGCAAAGAGATCTACCTTTTTAAAACTACTTTGTTGGTTTGCAATGAGGGTTTCATTTCCACCGGCAATACGGGTAATGGCATCTACTTCGGGGATTTTGTTTCTGATGGCCATGGCAATTCCATTGCCGGGCGAGCCTCCGGTACTGGTGATTTTTCCGGATGCATCCTGAAAGTTGGTCATCACCTGATAAATCTTGTCCGCATCTTTATACTGACGGTCAAAATTCCACTGGTAATTAACGTATAGCAGCAGCAACAGGCAGGCAGATAAACCAACGGCCAGCCCGATGATGTTAATAATTGAAGAAGTTTTGTTTTTCCAAAGATTACGTAATGCTATTTTAAAATTGAGTCTGATCATTATTCGAAATCTAAAGTTTAACCAATACCGGTCATCAATTGATAAATTTTATGCCATCCTTGTTTTTTATTGTAAGTAGCTGAAATATAGCTGTTTCTCTTTATTGAGCGAATGGAGTATTGTTCATTATTGAACAAAATTTGTACAGTTATGGACAGCAGTCATTACGCTGAGGCCAATGGAATGGATATGGTGATTTCGGTGCCTTTGGTGTCTGAATGTATGTTGGTTTTTCCATTTAAGGATTGGACCCGGCGGCGGATGGACTGCAAACCCATGGCCGATTTTCCATTTCCGGATGTTTTTTCATCTAAACCTATCCCATCATCGTTGATGGTCAATAGCAGGTCATCTTCTTCCTCATAAATCAGCACACCTACATTTTTTGCTTTGGCATGTTTGATGATATTGGTAATGGCCTCCTGAATGATACGGAGCAGTGCAATCCGCGTATCTGTGCCCACATTCACCAAAGAATTATCGTCAATATGAATGGTTTTGTGGTACCGGCTATTGGGCAGGGAATTGTCTGTAAGTAGTTTGATCTGATTTTCAAAGGATTGTTCCAGTTGTTCATCCGCAGTACTGAACCATTCATGGCTTTTGTTGCGGGCGGCTTTATAGGCCTTTTCCGTTTCTATCTGGAGTATACCCAGTTTGTTTTTTAAGGCCGTATCGTCGATATCCATTAATATTATTTCTAACTGGTGCCTAATGGAGGCAATGGACGAGGAAAGACCATCATGGAGGTCCTGGCCAAGCCGTTGTTGTTCTTCCCTTACGGCCTGGTGTTTAGCCTCTTCCATGGCAATGATTTGCATATTGGCGACGTTATTGAGTACTTCAATCTGCTCTTTTGCTTTCCTGCTCCGATAAAGCATCATCAGGTAAACGCTCAGTAAAAGAACAACGGCGGCAATAGAAATGAGTACCAGCCAGGTGGTTCCTCTTGCATTTTTTTTACTTAATAACTTGTTGTCATCTTGTATGGCATTGTATTTTACATAGTCGCTGATGAATTTTCTTGACTTTTCCCAATCTATCGACATGGCCATTTCCAGTTCAAGATGGACTTTGATGATCTCGTTTTTATCACCGAGTTGATTCGCAACTTCTAGAGCATTATTTAAAATATAGATTTCCAGGGACCTGTCTCCGCTTTTCAGGGCCACCTGGTGGGCCTGGTAAAAATAATCAAGTGCCTTTTTACGCTGCGTCTCGTAAATTCCGGTCATCAGAAAGAGTGCATTGATCTCCAGATTGGAGTTCCCGATAGCCCTGCAATCTGCTATCAATTGCCTGACCAGGGGCAGTGCTTTTGACTTCTGGCCATTTAAAATTAATAAACGCGCTTGCCAAAGCCGGGTGAAAATTAACATACGCTCGTCTTTGTACCGATTTGCAATTTCAGCGGATTTGCTGAGGTAGTAGTTGATGCTGTCTGCCGGAAGGTCCGCGTTCCGGTTACAATAGCTCATATAGACCTCGGACATAATGCTGTCCTTTTTTAGCTTTTTCCCTATTTGCATGGCCTTTTGCAACAGCGATATGATCTTTGTCCTTTCGGAAATGCCCTTATTCAGAACTTCAACCATATCTAGATAAACCCGGATCACTTGCTCTGCATCTCCTGATTTTTGGTAATGTGGTAATACTTTACCAAGCAAATCCAGCGATTCTGCATATAATCCTTTCTTAAAAAAAGTATAAGCAATCAATTGATCTGCATCGGTTTGCCCTTTCTGATAATTTAAACTGGTTGCCATACGCTTGGCCTTTATTCCATAGTAAAAACAACTGTCCAGGTTTCTGCTGCGATAAAGTGTTCCCAAGCGGTTTAAACTGTTAATGAGGCCAACACTATCTTTGATAAAAGGTAACCCATGTAGTTCCTGCTCGATTCGCCCGGTTTGGCCCTGGACAAAGTGGCTACAAAGACAAAAAAATACAGCTAAAAAGAAACAAGATAGAGGTTTTAAGGTTTGGTTGATGGCGATGAAAACCGATTGTTGCAGGGCAGGTTTTGCTGAAGCTATCGAATTCTTTTTATACATTTTTTTGACTTGACCTATGGTCATTTGATTGATAATGAGCAGAAAAATAAGCCGGTAAAATATAAAATGCCCGAAAATAACTGAAATTTATTTTTTATTCGCCCGTCATACGGATTTTTCAAACCAGGTTTAGATGAGTTCATATTTACGTGCATACAACAACAGCTCTGTAATGGAATTTACATTTATTTTTGACATCATTTTTCGCCGGTGTGCCACAATGGTGTGCTTACTAAGGTGTGCTTTCTCGGCGGTGTGGGCAATGGACAATCCCTGCGCAAAATGCTGTAAAATTTCCAGTTCCCGGGCAGTAAATGGTATTTTTACGGTATGGTCTGTCTGCTCAACAATATCGCTGATGATCGGACAGATGTAAGGATTCCCCTGGCCAATGGTCGCCATACACTGGAGTATGGTTTCAAATCCGGACGATTTTGAGATAAATCCATGAGGCTTATAATCCAGAATGTTCGTCACTGTTTTAGGGCTTATGGTAGAACTCATTATAATAACCATGGTTTGCCGGTTCAGACGCTTAACCTCATTGATGAGCGTTAAACTGGTTTCATTTTTCAGATAATAATCTAAAAACAGGTAAATAGGTGTTTTCGGATGTTTTATGAGAAAGTGGGTTAACTCTTTTTTATCATTTAGGGTGTGAACAGCACTAAAAAGATCCAGTCTTTCTATAAGTGCCGAAAAAGAATCGGCAAATAAAAGATGGTCGTCAAGGACAATGGCAATGGTATCGGTTTTTTTCATAAATCCGCCTAATGTAGCAAAAGTATGGGATTACCTTTATTATAGTTGTCCCTTAACTACAGGTACATATTCATTTATAGCTAATTAATGCTATTTACAGATTAAACAATAGCATTTTTTTGTGATGACCAGCGCCCGGATAAATTTGGCTTGAACTTAGGCGGGTGAGGGGCCTGTTTGACAATCTGATCTATGTATCAAGGCTTTTGACCATTTTCTGTTTTTCCTGATCAGAACACTATATCTTATTTCCGGTAGGACGCTCTGGTTCTCTGAATTTAAATAGCAAATTATTGCTATTTGACTAAATAGTATAGCATGATGTTGCTGTATTGGCCAATCGGCTCTTTCAATTGTTAAAATGTAGTTTTTTTTTACATAAAATTGAGCCCATAACAAATTTAAAAAGTATTAACGCACAACATCTTATTTATGAAAAACACCAATTGAACTGCTGCTTGCGCTCTACAATCTGATCAGTACAAAGACTAAAACCATTTAAACTAAGTGACACTTGATTGCAGGACGGAAACCTTTGAAACGGATTCGCACGAAAGAAGGAATGGAAGTCGATTCTACATTTATTTTTTATCTATTGTAAAATGCATTTGACTATAAAAAATGCGGAGTATGTACACGTTACCCCGGCTTCGGAGGTGTTTCATTTGGATGTTCACATTGATGGGCTGGAAATAGAAGATATACTCGTCCATATTGACATTGTTAAGGCGATTAAATATTACGGGATGACCGAGCTGTTGGACACCATAGGAGAAGAACATCTGAAGTCACATCTGGAATGTCTTAAAGTTCGGCTCTAGCGGTGTCATTAGGTTAGATCCAATTCGAATCTGTGAAATCTTAATGAAAGGCATATTATGAAGTTAAAATCAGCACCCTAATTGATCGGAATGACAACATTATAGGCCCTAAAGAAGAGGGCCTTAAGGTATTCAAAAATACGTACACCCCAGACTATAATGACCATTAGTGACCTTCAAAAAAAGGTCACATGGGAAAGTCATGGACATCATAATCTACTTATAAGGAGAAAAATTATCGCATGAAACATTTTACTAAATTTTATTATTTCTCATCATTATTGATCTGCTTGTTGTTTGCAGCCCAATCAAGTTATGCTGATGGATCGAAAGATTTGTATCCTGGAGGAAATGGCGGAAGGGCCAAACTCAGATCAAGTACTGCATCTTCAGCTTCTTATCCTTTTGCCAGTTTAAATACACATTATGTTTATGTAAAAGCTGGAGAGACCATTACCATGGCAAGTAGCGTAATGGGGCTTGGCAATGCAAGGATAAAACTGACAAAACCCGACGGAACAACTACCAGTTATTCGGGCGCAACAGGTTTTATCAGTAACCGGATTAATGAACTTGCAGGTCCAAGATTGCCTGGGGTATCGGGAGGAAATTATTATGATGCCATTTTGTATCCCGTTCCTGTAGGGGGGGATGGAATTTACAGTGTCGATTTTGTTCCGCCAGCAGGGGAGACGGGTACGAATACCAATGGAAGGGAAAACAGTGGTGTTTTGGCAACCGCAAATTGGAAAGCTGCGGCCAGTACTGATGTGGTGATTGCGGCTTGGGACGTGTCTGTATATGGTTCCAATAATACCCTGATACCCGGCCGGGTGTATTCTAACGTACTCAACCTTGATATCTACAGTGATTTCACTGCACCAATGACCTATTATGGAAAAATGTATGTGCTCACTAAAGATGGATATATTTATAAGGTTGACAACAACGGGAACAACGGGATTAGTTTTGAGTTTTTCGTAAACAGTAATGGTTTTGTTAATACCGATGGAGAGCCGATATATAAAAGCTTAAATACCACCACAGGTATTTCATCGCAAATTAAGGACCCACGGACAGCAGATAATACAACGAGTGTAACCCATAAGATGTTTTATACGCTTCCCGCGAGTGATTTACCACAAAGTGCGTCGGGAGCAGTACCTGGAGGTACGGGTACAACCTGGCTTAAAAATCCGCGGCTGGTTCCTAAGGTTTCTGATTTAAAATTATTTGGTGTAGAAGGAACAGAAGGGCAGGTAAGTAACAAGGGGGGGAATATAAAATTCAGTGCCAATCTTTCTGGCCGTTTTATCATTGAGATCAGCCCGGTTGCTCCTGCCAACTTTCCAAAAAGAACCATTACTGGTTTTGCAAGTGTTGGAACCAATTCCATTAAATGGGATGGAAAAGATGGTTTGGGTAACCCGCTTCCATCGGGGAGCTCGCCCGCTAAATTAACCGTTAAGCTTCAGGGTGCTGAAGTCCATTTTCCATATTTTGATATGGAAATCAATCCGAATGGGATTAAATTAGAGTTATTAAATGTAGGACTTGATGCTGTAGAATCAGATATTGTGTATTGGGATGATACAGACATCACCCTTACCTCGGGGGCCAATAATTCACCTTCAAGTCCGATCAATGCCAGCCAAACGGCTATTCCTGGTGGAACTTCAAGTAATATTAATGGGCACAAATGGGGCAATAATACAAGTCCGACTTCCGGAACCTTTGGTGACAACAGGTCTATGGATACCTGGACCTTTGTTTTGGGGGCCGAAGAAACTTTAAGTACGGTAATTTCCACTAAAGTAGCCGATTTAAAAGTCAATAGTATTACTCCAAGTGCGTCTACAGTAGGGGCTAATGGAAACATCACCTATACGGTCGAGGTTCAAAATAGCGACGGTTCTGCGGCCTATAGCGATGTAACCAATGCGCCTTTCTCTTTTAATGTTCCTGCGGGAATGGAAATCGTGTCTGCAACTTATGTATCCGATTGTGGCACAGAAAGTAGTGGGGCTATTTCTGCTGATAAATTACATTACAACTCTGCATTAAACCTGACAAATGGATGTAAAGGAACCTATACGATTGTAACCAAAGCTGTAAGCGTTGCTTCCGGAAAAATAACCGTTGAAGCGACCATTATGCGGCCAAATGATGTGAATGATCCGGATGCCACTAACCCCGATCCAAATGTAGTACCTACAGACCCTCATTTAGAATGCAAAAATGGAACCGCTACTGAAAGCTGTAATAATATTAAGTACAATAACGTAGTTACGCTCATTAATAAAATTACAGCCGTTAAATCTATTGTTGGCAATCCGGTCACGGTAAAACCTGGTGACGTTTTGACCTATAACATTATTTTAACAAATACGGATGCACTTCCAAAAACAGGGGTAACAGCCAGTGACGTCGTTCCGTCGACCTTAATAGCTATTTCAGCGATTGACAATGGCGGTATCGCAACGGGCAATACGATCAACTGGACAAACTTAACTGTTCCGGCCAGTGGTACTTTAACCTTAAGCTTTAAAGCTACGGTAGCCGCTAGCCTGCCAGCAGGTACCACCTCGATTAAAAATACGGCTTCGGTGGTGGATCCAATTGATCCGACTACGCCGATTACCCCGGTGGTTGAAAAACCAACCGAAGGGAAAATTACGGCAGTTAAATCTATTGCCGGTGACCCTACAACGGTGAAACCTGGTGATGTGTTAACCTATACTATTACTTTAACCAATAGTTTTGGCACTGCAAAAACAGGGGTTACCGCAAGTGATAATGTACCAAGTACTTTAACTGGTATCACGGCCATCGACAATGGCGGTATCGCAACGGGCAATACGATCAACTGGGCAAACTTAACTGTTCCGGCCAGTGGTACTTTAACCTTAAGTTTCAAAGCAACGGTAGCCGCTAGCTTGCCGGCGGGTACAACCTCGATTAAAAATACAGCTTCAGTGGTGGATCCAATTGATCCAACCACACCGATTACCCCGGTGGTTGAAAAACCAACCGAAGGGAAAATTACGGCAGTAAAATCTATTGCCGGTGACCCTGTAACAGTAAAACCTGGTGATGTATTGACTTACAACATCGTATTGACCAATAGTTTTGGTACTGC
>NZ_QKLU01000006.1 GCF_003208655.1 Pedobacter nutrimenti
CGATGATTATTTTAATCCTCCAAGGCTCCATCTGACAACTGAATAGCAATAAATACGAACAGATGAAATTATTAGAAGGAAAAACAGCACTGATCACTGGTGCTTCTAAAGGAATCGGCCGCAAAATAGCGGAAAAATTTGCAGAACAAGGTGCTAATGTTGCCTTCACCTATCTTTCTTCGGTAGAAAAAGGACAGGCCCTGGAACAGGAATTACAATCTTTCGGAACAAAAGTGAAAGGCTACCGTTCAGACGCCTCTAAATTCGATGAAGCGGAAAAACTAATTGCAGATATCGTGGCTGACTTTGGGACCCTGGACATTGTGGTCAACAATGCCGGAATCACAAAAGACGGCCTGCTGATGAGAATGAGTGAGGAAAACTGGGATGAGGTGATGAATGTGAACCTGAAGTCTGTTTTTAACGTAACCAAGGCCGCTTCAAAAATTATGATGAAAAACCGTAAAGGTGTTTTTATCAATATGAGTTCTGTAGTGGGTGTTCAGGGAAATGCTGGACAATCCAACTATGCCGCCTCCAAAGCTGGTATTATTGGTTTTACCAAGTCCATCGCAAAAGAACTGGGTTCCAGGAATATCCGGGCAAATGTCGTTGCACCGGGTTTTATCCGTACGGAAATGACCGATATCCTTGACCCTAAAGTGGTGGAAGGCTGGGAGCAGGGGATTCCATTGAAGCGCGCCGGAGAAACAGAAGATGTGGCCAATACCTGTATCTTTCTGGCTTCAGACATGAGTGCTTATATCAGCGGACAGGTGCTTTCTGTTTGCGGTGGTATGCTGTAAAAGACATTATTTACTTAAATGATATCCCCCGTTGATGATTTTTATCGGCGGGGGATTTTTATATTTCTGAAGATAATCATAGCCCGGCTGTAAAGATGTCCAGAATGCGGTGTACTGAGGAAAAGTGGCCTGTTTGGCTTTTCTGTTTTCAACCGTCATTTTAAAAGGGAAAATATAAACCGGAATCTGCTGCTGTCCGTTGTTCCTGGCTTCTGTCGCCAGCACATACACTTCTTTGATCTTATCGTCTGTTAAAGGTATACAGCCTATGGTCACTTCCTTGCCATGGATATAAATGTCGCCTCCGGGCTTATTGCTGCCGCTTCTGCTTAGATCTACTGCATTTGGGTAGTCTAACCCCAAAGACAAATAATAAGTGCTCTGAGGGTTAAATACGTTGATGTGATAAAAGCCTTCCGGGGTTTGCAGGTCCCCTTCTTTAACTTTTGGGCCAAGAGTTCCCGAGTGAGCGCTGAAATTATAGGTTTTAAAGAGGCTATAATGAGACTGCTTGTTGGTTTTTAGCCAGAGTTCGAGTTTTCCTTCACTTTTATAGGCCGCAATGAACATACTGAAAACCCCACCGGGCTGGTGCCTGTCGATTTCTTGCTGCAGTGCAGCCCATTTTTCATCATAAGCGGTTTTAACCCGCTCAAATTTAAGCTGGTCGGATTTAAAACTCTGAGCAAAAGCGGAAGCGGACATCATGAAGGTCAGTATGGTGGTAAAGGCAATTTTCATCTGTTGGTTTTAGGGGTCTTTTTTGTTTTATTTGCCCTGCGGATCATCCAATTTTTTAAAATTTTAGCATCTTTACCCTGGGGCCTGTTTAAACAGGTCTGAACTTATGAATAATCCCTTTCATTTGCAAGACTTGTTTGTATTCCTGGGCTGCGCCGCTACAGGCTGTGGTTTTGCATGGTTGCTTTATGGAAAGACGCGCCATCTTTCCAAAGGCCTGAAATGGGGAATGAGTACCCTCCGGGCCATCGTGATGACTTTGGTATTGTGGCTGATCTTTGCTCCGCTGATCAAAAGTATTTCTTATGTGCTGGAAAAGCCACTTATTTTGATCGGGCAAGACAATTCCTTATCTGTTGGGCACACCAGTGCAAAAGGGTTTAATGCCCGCGAATATCAGCAGGACTTGCAGGACCTGGCCAAAACGCTTTCTGAAAAATATGATGTCAGGGTTTACCATTTCAGCGACAGTGTTAAAAATGGGTTTGATTTTTCCAATAAGGGAAAATGGACGGATGTTTCTGCCTTAACAGGCAAACTGAATGATGAATTTATAAACCGGAATGTGGGCGCGGTGATCCTGGCCACGGATGGTATTTTTAACAAAGGCGGGAGCCCGCTGAGTGATTTGGATAAATTGAAAGCCCCTGTGTATACCATTGCCCTTGGAGATACCGTTCCCAGAAAGGATGTGCTGGTGGCCAATATTAATTACAACAACCTGGTGTATCTTGACCATGAGTTTACGGCCGAGGTACAGGTACAGGCTTTTGAAAGTAAGGGTGAAAAGACGGTCCTTTCTGTTTTTGAAAACGGGAAAAAGATACAGGAACAGACCATCTCGGTTACCTCAAATGTTTTTGTAAAAGACCTGAGCCTGAAATTGAAAGCGGCTAAACTGGGCGCCCAAAAATATACCATCAGTTTAACAAAGCTAAGTAACGAGGTTTCCGAACTCAACAACAGCCGGACTTTTGTAGTGGATGTGATTGACAACCGCCAAAAGATCCTCTTGGCGGCTGCCAGCCCGCATCCGGATATCGCGGCACTCAAACAAGCTATAGAAGCCAATAAGTATTTTGAAGTGAAGGTTGCCCTGGACCAGGAGCTGAACCAGTTGAACCCTATAGATTATGGTCTGATTATTTTTTATCAGTTACCGGCTTTACAATCCGGCGCTTTGCCGCTGCTGAAAAAAGTACAGTCCATGAAAATCCCCCTTTGGTTTATTGCGGGGGCCCAAACCGATATCACTTCCTTTAACCAGGTGCAGAAACTGGTGCAACTGGATCCTCCAGGCGGAAATGTTAAAGAGGTTTTTGCTGTACTGAATCCGGAAATGGCCGCCTTTAACCTGGAGGAAAGCTCAAAGAAAGCCATCGGAACTTATGATCCGCTTTTGTCCCCTTCGCTCAAAACACAGCTTAACGGTCCGGCAAGCACCATCTTGTATCAAAAGAGCGGCAGATCGGAAAACACCGTACCTCTGTTGTTTTTTATGAACACTAACGGTTTGCGAACGGCTTATTTAATGGGAGAGGGGATTTGGAGGTGGAGATTGGCTGACGCTAAAAATCAGCAGCCTGAAATTTTCAGCAGGTTGATGACGGGTGTGGTCCAGTATTTAAGCATAAAGGACAATAAGAATAAATTTCGGGTTTATCCGGTTAAAAAGTCTTTTGAAGAGAACGAAAATGTGCTGTTTAATGCAGAGCTTTATAATGACAGCCAGCAGGCGGTTACGGGGCCGGATGTAAGCATTCAACTTAAAAATGAACAGGGCAAGGCCTACCAGTTTGTGTTTTCAAAATTGACCCAGGCCTATCAGCTGGACGCGGGGATGTTGCCCCCTGGTATGTATACGTATACAGCCCAGTGTAGCTATGACCATAAAAAATATACAGAAAAGGGCTCGTTCTATGTAAATGCCATTCTTGCTGAATTTCAGCAAAGCATGGCCAATCATCAAATCCTGTATACCCTTTCCACCTCCAGCGGCGGGAAAATGTACCTGCCCCAGGACATCAAATCCCTTTTAAAAGAGGTTGAAAAAAATGAAAAAATCAAAACCCTGAGTTATGAAGACCGCAACTATCAGGAGCTGATTAATTTTAAGTGGTTATTTGTTTTACTGTTAGTACTTTTGACTGCGGAATGGATGATCAGAAAGAGAAACGGACTGCAATAAAAATTGCCTATGGAAATTAGCACTTCTCAAACCATCGAAATTCTGGGCACGATCGCTTTTGCGATTTCTGGCTCTTTTGCGGCTATGCAAAGAAGACTGGATCCTTTTGGTGTGCTGATTATTGCTTTTGTCACCTCAATTGGAGGAGGTACCGTCCGTGACCTGTTGCTTGGGGATACCCCTGTGGCCTGGATGCGGGATGTCAATTATTGTCTGCTGATCCTGGTGACCTGCCTGGCCACCATTTTCTTTAAAACACATATTAAAAAATTTAAAGTAACCCTGTTTTTGTTCGACTCCCTGGGTTTGGGCCTGTTTACCATGCTGGGCATACAGAAGGGAATTATATTTGGGCTTAACCCCGGCATTTGTATTGCCTTGGGGACCATTACAGGATGTTTTGGTGGAGTGATCCGGGATACCCTGCTCAATACCATTCCCTTGATCTTTAAAAGGGAAATTTACGCCACTGCATGTATTCTTGGGGGGGTATTGTATTATGCCCTGGTGTATTTTAACCTGAAAACAGATGTAGCCAGACTGCTGGTGATTGCCTTTATTTTTGTGTTCAGAATTATTGTTGTGAAATATAAGCTGACTTTGCCCAAGTTCGGGTATTAGGCCCTGCTATTTTTTTGGATTTTCTTTCACGATGACATAGACATCTTCATTGTCTTTTTTCATGAAATACTTTTCACGGGCAAATTTTTCTGCAGTATTCAGGTTGGTATTCAGCTCATTGAGGTCTTTTTTGACATGAGCAATTTCGGCCTCGTAAAAATCCTTTTCTTCCTGTAATTTGTTTACTTCGGCCCGGTATTCGTACTGGGACAGCATGTCGTTCTTGTCAAAGAAAAGCATCCAGACCACAAAAGCTGCTGCAGCTATAAAGTACTTGTTCCGGAAAATTTCCAACAGGCGATTCATCTCTGCAAATATATAAATGATTTAAGATAAGTTATTTATTATTTTTTTAAATCTTTTTTACTGTTGATCCGGCCCTGCCGGTAGGCGTTTTTGAGGATATCCATTACGGTACATCAGACTGCCGCTTCGGTACCTGAAAATTCCGTCTGGGTCAGTTTGTCTGCCTGTGGGGCATGCAGGGTGCTTAAACTTGTATCAACAAATAAATATGAGTATTATGAAAAGATTATTTTTAATGGCGGGACTGCTTGCTGCGGTCCATCTGGTTAAGGCACAGGATATTCAATTGATTCCAAAAGCGGGCTTAAGCCTCTCCAGGCAATCCATCAGTAATGTAAGTGGTGAAGGATTTAAAACCGGCTTTACGGCTGGATTGGGGCTGAATTTTCAAATTGCCAAATCTTCATTTTCTATCCAGCCGGAGTTAAATTATGTTAGTGAGGGGACAAAAATCAAAGGGACCAATTTAAAGTACAACCTGAATTATCTGGAAATACCGGTACTGGCTAAATATACTTTCGGACCGGTGTATGTCAACGCGGGACCTTCCCTGGGCCTTGCTGTAGGTGGAAAAGAAAAGATGGAAGCTTTGTATGGGGCAAAAATAAATAAACTCGATTTCGGGATCCAGATGGGGGCAGGTGTGGCCATTCCTGCCGGAAAAGGAAGCATCTTGCTGGATGGCCGCTACGCGCTGGGACTGACCGATGTAAATAAAGGCCCTGCGACAGCCAAAAACAGAGGGATTTTATTGACCATTGGCTATGCCATTCCTCTTTAAGTCTGTTTTTATAAAAAAAAACTTTCCATTTCTGCTGGTCAGAAAGCGGAAAGTTTTTCGGTTTTTTGTGAATCAAAAATTTATTCATGGGAAGAATGGAAAAGAATAAAACCAGAGGGGAATTTCGTATTCAGCGAATCATTATCATTCCCCTGGTCTTTTTATTGTATTACCTGGCCTCTTTTTTGGTGGAACCCTATGCCGCATTCTGGGGGCATTATTTTGACCGGAGCATTTGGTCCTTGCTGATGGAATGGTCAGCTGCATTGCTTTGCTGCGTGCTGATTACCGAAACCAGTATTTTTATTTCCAGGTACCTGAACAAAACCCTTCCCTGGGATAAACAATCTTTAAAAAGGCTGTTGATTCAGTTTTTTATTCAGATTGCCTTTGTAATGGCATTTATCCTGTTGCTTAACCTGCTTGATCTTTATCTGACCGAAAATTATAAGATGGATCAGGAAGATATTAAAAACATCGGTCAGCTGACCATCATCAGCATCCTGATTTCCTTGCTCATCAGTTCGGTACATACCGGCAGTTTTCTTTTATCCAGCTGGAAAAAATCGGCCATTGAAGCCTCAGAACTTAAACTAAAGGCGGCACATTTTCAACAAACGGCCATGCAGTCCGAGTTGCAGGCTTTAAAAATGCAATTGGACCCTCATTTTCTGTTTAATAATTTTAGTGTTCTGACAGATCTGATCATGGAAGATCAGGTGCTGGCGGTAGATTTTTTAGATAACCTGTCAAAAATATACAGGTACCTGATGATGAATTCGAACAAGAACCTGATTCCCTTAAACCAGGAGATCAGATTCATCCGGTCTTACATTTTTCTGATCCGGATCCGTCATGGGGAATCGGTCCATTTTGAAATGGACATTTCGGAACATGCATTGGAAAAAGGAATACCGCCCCTGACCCTGCAATTGCTGATTGAAAATGCGCTTAAGCACAACCAAACCTTAAAGAGCAATCCTTTAAAAATTTCCATCCGAAGTAAATCGGATTATGAACTGGAAGTTTCAAACGATCTTTTTCCCATCGAAAACCAGGCGCCTTCTTTGGGTATGGGCTTAAAGAACATTTATGACCGGTATAGAATTTTAACCGATAAGGCCCCCCTTGTTGAGCAGGCGATGCACCGGTTTTGTGTACACCTCCCGTTAATCGAATTAGAGCAATGAAAATATTAATTATAGAAGACGAAAAACACAGTGCCAATCATCTGGAGAAATTATTGAAGACACTGGACCGGGATTGTGTGGTGGAACGTGGTCTGGAGAGTATTGCCGAAAGCGTTTTCTGGCTGCAAAATAACGAAAGTCCGGATCTGATTATGATGGACATCCGTCTGGCAGACGGGCTGAGCTTTGAAATTTTTAAAAAAACAGAAGTGAAATGCCCGGTGGTGTTTACAACCGCTTACGATGAATATGCGGTAAATGCTTTTAAGGTGAATAGTGTGGATTATCTGTTGAAGCCAATAAGTCTTGACGACCTGAAATTTGCAATGGATAAATTTAATCAACAATTTGTTTCAAGGGCCAATCCCGGAATAGAGGGTTTGTTAAAACAATATTTAAGTAAAGACTCTTCTTACAGATCCAGGTTCCTGATCCCTTTTAGGGATGGGTTTAAAACCATAGAAATCACTGAGGTCAACTATTTTTATTCAGAGTTTAAGGTAACCCATGCGGTGCTCGGGAACGGGCGGACAGAAGCTCTTGCCCAAACCCTGGAAGACTTACAGGAACAAACGGACCCCAAACAGTTTTTTAGGTTGAACCGGCAATACCTGGTCAGTTTAAAAAGCATTTATGCGATCCACAATTATTTTAATGGGAAACTTAAAGTCCGTATTGATCCTGTATCGGAGCTTTGGGCAATAGTGAGCAAGGAGAAAGCACCCTTATTTAAACACTGGCTGGACCGTTAAGTCATCAAAAAAGCCCTGTCTCTACTAAAGACAGGGCTTTTTTGATATGAAAATTTCAATTACTTCTTGAAGTATTTGAAATCTTTTCCAATAAAACGTGCTGCCGCACCCAGTTCTTCTTCAATGCGAAGCAACTGGTTGTATTTTGCGATCCTGTCAGAGCGGGAAGCAGAACCGGTTTTGATCTGTCCGCAGTTCAGGGCCACGGCAAGGTCAGCAATCGTGGTATCTTCGGTCTCACCACTTCTGTGGCTCATGACCGAGGTATAACCATTGCTTTGTGCTAAAGTTACGGCATTGATGGTTTCTGTTAAAGATCCGATCTGGTTTACTTTAACCAGAATAGAGTTTGCAGTGTGGTTGTCAATGCCTTGTTGTAAACGTTTTACATTGGTTACAAACAAATCATCTCCCACCAGCTGAACGCGGTCACCGATTTTTTCGGTCAGCAATTTCCAACCAGCCCAGTCATCTTCGGCCATTCCATCTTCGATAGAGATGATTGGATATTTAGCTGACAGCTGAGCCAGGTATTCTGCCTGTTCAGCACTGCTGCGAACGGCACCTTTATCGCCTTCAAATTTTGTATAATCGTATTTGCCGTCTTTGTAAAATTCAGAGGCTGCGCAGTCAAAAGCAAGGCAGATTTGCTCACCTGGTTTGTAACCTGCTTTTTCGATGGCTTTAAGAATGGTTTCCACTGCATCTTCAGTACCATCAAAAGTTGGGGCAAAACCACCTTCATCACCTACAGCCGTAGAAAGGCCCCTGTCATGTAAAATGGCTTTCAGGTTGTGAAATACTTCTGTTCCCCATCTTAAGGCTTCAGAAAAAGAAGCCGCACCAACCGGCATGATCATAAATTCCTGAAAAGCGATAGGGGCATCAGAGTGAGAACCGCCGTTTACGATGTTCATCATTGGAATGGGCAGGGTATTGGCATTTACACCACCAATATAACGGTATAATGGCTGACGGCTTTCCTGTGCAGCTGCTTTAGCCACGGCTAAAGAAACACCTAAAATGGCATTTGCACCCAGTTTTCCTTTATTTTCTGTGCCGTCCAGTTTGATCATCAAGTCATCGATCGCATTTTGCTCAAATACATCCACTCCTTTTAAGGCATCGGCAATCTTATCGTTAACGTTGGCAACAGCTTTTAAAACGCCTTTGCCCATATATACAGATTTATCATTGTCCCTAAGCTCTACGGCTTCGTGAACACCCGTTGAAGCACCTGAAGGTACTGCTGCACGGCCAAGCACACCATTCTCTGTAATTACGTCTACTTCAATAGTAGGATTACCGCGGGAATCAAGTATTTGCCGCGCATGAACATCGATTATTAAACTCATTTTTATTGGTTTTTATGTATAAATAAACCTTAGTGTAAAACTTACAATTACTAAGGCATTATTCAAAGTTAAAATAAATTTCAAATTATAATCCCTGATAATGGTTTTTTTTAAATTAAGCCTTAAATAAGAAATAGTTAAGTTAAAAAACCTTTAAAAACAAGGGGCATAGTTCTTAGAACTATGCCCCTTGTTTTTATGTCGTAAATTTAAAAATGTTATGCTTTTTCAGATTTTGCTGCAAAAACAGCTTTGTAGACAATACCGGCTAAAATGGCGCCGATAATCGGTGCTACCCAGAACAACCAAAGTTGGCTCAGGGCTTCTCCACCCACAAACAAAGCCTGACTGGTGCTTCTTGCAGGGTTAACAGAAGTATTGGTCACCGGGATGCTGATCAGGTGGATCAGGGTCAGGGTTAAACCAATGGCCAGACCGGCAAACCCTTTTGGGGCCCTGTCGTCTGTCGCACCCAGAATTACAATCAGAAAGATAAAGGTCATAACGACTTCACAAACCAGGGCTGCATTCATGCTGTATTTGCCCGGGGAAAGGTCTCCGTAGCCATTGGTGGCAAAACCACCTATAGCGCTTCCGTTACCGGTTGCAATGACATAGAGGATCCCTGCTGCAGCAATCCCGCCCAGTACCTGTGCAATAATGTAGGGGATCAAATCCTTACCATCAAAACGCCCGCCAATCCACAAACCAACCGAAACGGCCGGATTAAGATGTGCGCCTGAAATGTGTCCTATGGCATAGGCCATGGTCACAACGGTCAATCCAAAGGCAAGGGCAACACCGGCAAAACCGATTCCCGCTCCGGGAAAGTTACAGGCCAGGACAGCGCTTCCACAACCGCCCAGTACAAGCCAAAAGGTTCCAATAAATTCTGCTGCTAATTTTTTCATGGGTTACATTAATTTAAATTGTTTTTCAAGTTTGGTTTACTCTACGTAAATTACAATAAAAATTTAGTATTCCATATACAATTTTTTTAAGGGGAATTTTAAACTACTCCCACTTAAAGACCTTAACGGCAACGGCATAGATGCCCAGTCCCCAGATCAGCATGATCAGAATCTGGTGTTTAACATCCCACAAACCTGCTCCTTCAAAAGCCACTTTTCTCATGGCATCGTTCAGATAAGTGAGCGGAAGCGCCCTGCTGATGGGCTGCAACCAGCTGGGAAATGCATTTATAGAAAAGAAGGTGCCTGAAAGCAGGAACTGCGGTAGGGTAATGATGTTGGAGATGGGGGGGATGGTGCTTTCACTTTTAGCCAGACCGGAAACCACAAAGCCAAATCCCATAAAAACAATCACCCCTATGGCGGCCAATACCAGCATATTGAGTACGGTTATGGTCCCATGGATCAGGGTAAAATGAAAAAAGAAATGACCGACCAGGATGATAAACAGTGCACCAATAAGAGCAAAACCAATGCGGGCCAAACCTTCTCCGATCACAATACTGGAGCGTTTTACCGGTGTGGCAAAAAAACGTTTAATGACCAGGGTCTGGCGGAGGCTGAAGAAAACAAAGGCCGTTCCGAAAACCCCGGTGCTGAGCAGGGAAAACCCAAGTTGTCCGGGCAGGATAAAGTCTATGGTCCGGTAAATCCGGCCAGTAACAGTGCTTTCTTTGATCTGCGCAACAGTTGGCTTAACATTTTGCGTATTCAGACTGTACAGCAGGTTATTTAAAATGGATTTGAGGATGTTTCCTTTGTCCATTGAAGCAGAAGTATATTTTACATCAGCAATAAAGGCGGGCAGGCCGGCAGGATTCTTTTGTACACTGATGACCGCATCCAGATGGCCTTTTTCAAGATTTGTTTTGACTTCGGCTGCATTTTGGTCTTTAACGAGCCGGACAACGGCTATCTTTTCCAGTGCGCCTATAATCGGGTTCTGCACATCGGAACCTGGTGCAATGGCCAGGTCTACTTTTACACCTCCTCCGCCAAGAAATCCGAATACCAGGATAAAAATCAGGGGAAAGGCTAAGGTAAAGACCACTGCAGAGGGGCTCCGCATAATAGATCTGAAACTTGCTTTGGCCAAGGCCAGGGTGGCTTTGGTGTTACTGTAAGGTTTTTTCATGGGGCTTGGTTTATCCTTCGCGCCACTGCTGGCCGGTCAGGTGAATAAATACATCTTCAAGGTTTGCTTTTTTGACTTCTTTTTTCCGCTCAAAGCCACTGCTGACCAGGTTGTCAATCAGGTTATCGGGACTGTCCAGGGCAATGACCTTTCCGTGTTCGACAAAGGCCACCCGGTCACAAAGCTGTTCGGCCTCATCCATATAATGCGTGGTGATCACAACAGTTGTACCGCCATTGCGGATTTCGGTGATCAGGTCCCAGAGATTACGCCTGGCCTGGGGGTCAAGTCCGGTAGTCGGTTCGTCCAGGAAGATGATTTTTGGGGAGTTGATCAGGGTGGTTGCAATGGAAAAGCGTTGTTTCTGTCCACCAGATAGGGCTTTGTATTTGGCTTTGGCCTTATCCTGAAGGTTTACTTTTTCCAGCATTTCCATGGGTTTTATGTCCACGCCATAGAGACCGGAAAATAACTCCATCAGTTCGACCAGGTTTAGACTGGGGTAGTAGCCCGCAGCCTGGAGCTGTACGCCTATAATCTGTTTGATCTGTCCGGCATCCTTATCCACAGAAAGACCGTTTACCGTAATTTCTCCGGATGTTTTTTCCCTTAGGGTTTCAATAATTTCCAGAGTGGTGGTTTTGCCGGCTCCGTTTGGCCCCAGCAGGCCAAAGATCTCATGTTCATAAACTTCAAAGCTGATGCCCTGCACGGCAGTAAAGTCATCATAGGTTTTTACCAGGTCTTTGACACTGATAATGGCGTTTCGTTTATCCATGATGTAAAAGTAAGAAGGTTTTTAAGGAATGAAAAACCATTCATCCCTCAAAACCTGCATTATGTCGGTAAAATGATGCTTTTAAAGCGTGAATTCCGCTTACCAGGCCAGTTCGCCTTTGATCATTTCAATAAAATCATCAAAAAGGTAACGCGAATCGTGCGGGCCTGGAGAAGATTCCGGGTGATATTGTACGGAGAATGCTTTTTTCCCTTTCACCCTGATGCCTTCAATGGATTGGTCATTCAAATTGATGTGGGTAATTTCTACCTTATCAGAATTTCTGACTTCTTCAGGGACAACACCAAAGCCATGGTTTTGTGAAGTGACTTCACAATGATCTTTAATGATGTTTTTTACCGGATGGTTCAATCCCCTGTGGCCATTGAACATTTTCATGGTTCCAATGCCATTGGCTTCTGCCAGCAACTGGTGGCCAAGACAAATTCCGAATAATGGCTTTTCAGCTGCCAGGATTTGTTTTACAGTTTCAATCGCATAGGGCATGGCCGAAGGATCGCCAGGGCCATTGGAAATAAAATAACCATCGGCACCCCATTTGTTCATTTCTTCAAATGTGGTTTTTGCAGGAAATACCTGTACATAAATATCCCTGTCATCGAAATTACGCAGGATGTTTTTTTTGATGCCCAGGTCCAGCGCAGCAACTTTATAGCTGGCCTGCTCAGAGCCATAGAAATATGGTTTTTCAGTAGATACCTTTGAAGACAACTCCAGTCCGTCCATGGAAGGAACTTCGGCCAGTTTTTGTTTCAGTTCTTCAATATCTGTAATTTCTGAAGAAATGATGGCATTCATTGCTCCTTTATGCCTGATGTGTCTGACCAGGGCACGGGTGTCTATGTCTGAAATGCCAACTATATTTTCATTTTGAAAATAATCCTGAATGGATTCAGAAGCTTCCTTTCTGCTGAAACCTATGTTGTAATTTTTACAGACCAAACCTGCAATTTTTATGGATTCAGATTCAATCTCTTCTTTGTGTATGCCATAATTTCCAATGTGCGCATTGGTGGTCACCATAATCTGACCAAAATAAGAAGGGTCAGTGAAAATTTCCTGATAACCCGTCATCCCTGTATTGAAACAGATTTCTCCGGTAGTGGTACCGATTTTTCCAGCCGCTTTTCCCTGAAATACGGTTCCGTCAGCCAATAATAAGATCGCGGGTAACTTGGTGTAGTTAGTCATGATGATAAGAATCAGAAATTATGTTGAAAAAAGAGAAAAAAAGACGTGGATGAATGGCATTTGAGCCGTTTTTACTGTTAACAATGGTGCTGTTATCTAACCCGTTCATTTCGGGATACAAAGATAGGTTTTTGAGTGATCATTTCCATATTTTTTTTAATACAAATCATTCTGCCCATATCTCGGAAGGAAAAGTTAGAATCTGTTTAAATTTATAAAGTAAAATTGGTTATGGTCTATTTTTTAGCGAAACGATGCAAATTTTGTAGAGATAGCGGAGCTTCTACCTTGAAAAAATTTAAAGAAGTTGCAGCAAAACAGAGACCGTAAACAAATTATTAGATAAGTTTAAACAGTTTCTTAATTTTGCTGTACTAAATCTAATCACCATGTCAGTAAATAAAGAAGTAAAACGCATTACCACTCATATTCTGCAAGAAATGAAAAACCGTGGCGAAAAAATCGCCATGTTAACCGCTTACGACTATTCTATGGCCACCATTCTGGGGGATGCCGGTCTGGATGTTTTGCTGGTTGGCGATTCTGCATCCAATGTGATGGCGGGACATGAAACGACTTTGCCCATTACACTTGATCAGATGATTTATCATGCACAGAGTGTGGTTCGCGGAGCGGGAAGGGCATTGGTTGTGGTCGATCTTCCTTTTGGTACTTATCAGGGCAATTCAAAAGAAGCCTTAAACTCTGCCATTCGCATTATGAAAGAATCCGGTGCCCATGGGGTGAAAATGGAAGGGGGAGAAGAAATTGCGGAATCTATACAACGTATTGTGACTGCAGGTATCCCGGTTATGGGACATTTGGGGCTTACCCCGCAGTCCATTTATAAGTTTGGGACCTACACGGTAAGGGCCAAAGATGAGCTGGAGGCCGAAAAGTTAAAGAACGATGCTATAATACTGGAACAAAGCGGATGTTTTTCCCTGGTTCTTGAAAAAATACCGGCTAAACTGGGTAAGGAAGTTTCCCAAAGTTTACACATTCCAACGATTGGAATTGGTGCCGGTCCGGACTGTGATGGACAGGTTTTGGTCGTCAATGATATGATTGGCTTAACCAAAGGGTTTAAACCTCGTTTTCTGCGCCAGTACCTGGATTTGTACACCGGTATTAAAGATGCGGCCGAGGCTTATATCAAAGATGTAAAAGGAAATGATTTTCCGAATGAAAAAGAACAATACTAATGCCGATTACTGCAAAAGATATACTATACGAGGACAATCATTTAATTGCCATTAACAAACGGGCTGGTGACATCGTCCAGGTGGATGAGACAGGTGATGAGCCCCTGGAAGAAAAGGTGAAAAAATACCTGGTTGCAACATACAATAAACCCAATACGGCTTTTTTAGGTGTAGTACACCGCTTAGACCGTCCGGTAAGTGGTGTGATCCTGTTTGCAAAAACAAGCAAGGCCCTGGAAAGGATGAATGCGCAGTTTAAAAACCGGGAGGTGAAAAAGACCTACTGGGCTATAGTCAGAAAAAAGCCGGCCCTGCATTCAGGGACCCTGGTGCATTGGCTGGTTAAAAATCCCCAGAAAAATGTGGTTACTCCTTATGAAAAGGAAGTGCCGGGAAGTCAGCGTGCGGAATTGAGCTACCGCCTGATCGGAGAGCTTGGCGGGTATTACCTGATTGAAGTGGATCCCCTGACGGGAAGGTCACACCAGATCAGGGTCCAGTTGTCTACTTTAGGCTGTCCTATTGTCGGGGACAACAAATACGGATATCCCAGGGGGAGCAGGAAAGGGAGCATTTGTCTGCACGCACGCCGCCTGCAGTTCAATCATCCTGTAAAAAAGGAACCTGTAAACATTTTTGCCAGATTGCCAGTTGACGGGTTCTGGGAGCGCTTTGAAGATTTCTAGCCTTTACTTACAATTTCCTTTCTGAAGGACGATACTGTTGTTGAATTGAATTTTACGGGGATCTTTAAAGACCATTTCCCCGTTTTTTTCTTCTACATCCCCAAAGCCCTCCAGGAGCTGGTTCCCCTTCTTTAAAAAGATCAGTTCCCTGGCAGAATGCATGCCTTCAGCATCAAAAATATAATGAATAAACAGGCTGTCGCCTTTCATTTTACCGGTTATGGTACCATAATTCCGGTCTTTCTCAAAAAGACTGTACAACAGGTCGCCACTGAGCTGGTCCCCGTTTTTACGGAGCGTCATGGCAATGGTGTCCTTGCCGCTGGCATATAAATAACATTCTTTTTCAAGTTTGCTAACCGTTTTGTTTTCAGCGGTGATGACACTGTCGGCTTTTTTGCTGGTGGGTGTAGTGTTTTGACAAGCCGTCAGAAAGCCTGTCAGCAGTACAAATAGTAAAATGTAGGTTTTCATTGGGGTGTTTTGTTTTTAGGTTTCAGATGGCCGGGATGCCGTCCACAAAGGATATAACAATTGAAAGCTCAAATGGTGTGGAAGAAGATAAAAAAGAAAAGCCCTGCCGATCAGACAGGACTTTCCGGACAATTAAACAAAATTATCTTACCAGACAAAGGTTGCAACCGCGCCTGATGGCAGGTTTGCATGTACAGTCCGCTTGCCGTCTTTAATGTTAAAAGACTGCGGCTGACTGTTGTTGTTGGTAACGATAAGTACCTTTTTTCCATCGGTGGTTTTAAAAGCCACGTTATCCAATCCGGAAGGGATATTGGAGCCTATTCTCACTGCGCCGGGACGGACAAATTTTGAGGCATGTCCGATGACATAATAGGCCACATTTCTTTTGATGTTCTGAGTTATGGTCAAAGCACCCAGGCAGCTTACACAGCCACCAACCGTATGAGGCCCATAGGCCGGGTCGGCGGCAAGATTCCACTCCAGTACATTCCTGCTCCAATTTCTGCTTGCCCCAATAATCAGGGCAGAAACATGCCATTTCAGGTCTTCGGGAAAGTTTCCGGGACCACCTACCCATTGCTCAGTGAAATAAATGTGCTTGTCCGGATGCGCCTGATGCACCTTTGATAGAGCATCAATTTTTCCTCCGTAAAGGTGGAAGGCAGATCCATCTACATAGGCCTTGGCCTGTGGGTCATTTAAAATGGTTAAAGGGTATTCGGGTTTATCCGCATTGTGATCATAAATAATGATTTTTGTTTTGATGCCATTTTCTTTAAAAACCGGGCCCAGGGCAATTTTGATAAAGTTGGCCTGATCTGCAGCCTCCATGTACATACTTGGAACATTGCCAGGATGTAAAGGTTCATTTTGAATGGTAATGGCGTCAATGACAATTCCCTGTGCCTTCATGGCCTGGATGTATTTAACGAAATAAGTGGCATAGGACTGGTAATATTCCGGTTTCAGGCTTCCACCCTTAAAACTTTGGTTGTCTTTCATCCAGACCGGTGCAGACCAGGGAGAACCCAGAATTTTAATCGATGGGTTAATGGCCACAATTTTTTTCAGCACGGGCACCAGGTCCTGCATTTCCTTTTTGATGGAAAACTTTTCTTGCTTAAGGTCGGTTTCGCCTGTTGGCAAATCGTTATAGGTAAAAGTGTCTGCACTTAGGTCGGAAGCACCAATGCTGATGCGCAGGTAACTGACACCGATACCTGGACCTTTAGGCGCAA
Organism: Pedobacter nutrimenti; assembly: GCF_003208655.1. Classification (GTDB taxonomy): domain Bacteria; phylum Bacteroidota; class Bacteroidia; order Sphingobacteriales; family Sphingobacteriaceae; genus Pedobacter; species Pedobacter nutrimenti. The sequence goes on from NZ_QKLU01000006.1 coordinate 16,443, forward strand.
ATAGCTCTTTTAATAAGGCTTCTTTTGCATTTTCGTTCAAACTGTTAATCAGTGTTGCACTTCCGCCGGTGAGGGTAAAACCGAAACCGTCAATGCTTTGGTAACGTTGCTTTTCGTTAACTTCAATGGTCGGCTGGTCTTTCAAAAACCCAGGCACAACGAGTTTTGGGTCCTGCTTCAACAGGGCAGACTGATCTCCTTTGGTTATCCAGGAAGATATCCCGGTCTTTTTGGTCATTTTTCCAGCCTGCTGCTGTGCGGAACAAGGACTGAAAAACACTGCGCTAAGCAGGCAAAAACTGTATATTGCTTTCATTTAGGCTGTTTATAGTTATTCATTTGCCGGATGGACCGGATGATTATAAAGTGTAATTGAAATTTGCTTTTTGATCTGCAATCTGAATGCTGAACGCCCCAGGCTGTGTTGTGCTTTCCAACGCTTCATTTACTGTACTTAATTGCGCCGCATTGATGGTAAATGTTAGGGTTTTGCTTTCTCCTGCTTTGAGTTCAATTTTTTCAAAGGCCCTTAATCTTTTGGCGTCAGGGCTGATGGGCGCAGAAACCAATTCCGAACTGAACAGCAATACACTTTCTTTTCCTGCTACTTTTCCGGTATTGGTCACTTCTACCGATACGGTTAAGGATTCTCCTTTTTTCAGGGTCGTGCTGCTGAGTTTAAGCGCGCTGTAACGGAAAGTCGTGTAGCTTAAACCTTGTCCAAAAACGTATTGCGGATTGTAATCTGCATCGTAGTTGTACACCCCTTCAGTAGTTGATCTGGATTCAGATGGTTTATGATAATAAGTAAACAAAGCATTGGGGAACTGGGGATAGGTGTAGGGCAGTCTTCCTGAAGGGTTGACCTCGCCAAACAAAATATCTGCAAGGGCATCTCCACCAAAATTTCCCGGTTGATAGGTCTGCAGGACCGCTGCCATTTTCTTTTCAAATTTGCTGATCACACGTGGTCTTCCCTCGTTCAGTACGAGAATAATTTTTTTGCCTGTTGCAGCAAGCTTTTGAGCCAGTTCAGTTTGCAGATCCGAGAGGTACAGATCATTTAAATTACCTGGGGTTTCTGTATAGGTGTTTTCACCCAGGCACAGTACAATCACATCGACATCTTTGGCGGCCTGTACAGCCTGGTCCATTTTATCGGCATATTCTTCATAGTACTTACCATCCATTTTATAACTTACCCCCGGAACATAAGTGATGTTTTCTTTGCCGGCCTTGTTTTGAAGTGCTTTTAAAATGGTATTGTATTTCCCGGCAAACTCTTCTACTTTTTCCCCCTGCCAGGAATAGGTCCAGGCACCGTTTAAGGTCCTCATGGAATTGGCATTGGGGCCCGTGACCAATATTTTGGATGACTTGGCCAGGGGTAGGATCTGGTTGGTGTTTTTTAATAAAGTAATAGATTCTGCTGCGGTATTGTAGGCTGCTTTTTCAAACTCCGGACTTCCGAATTTTGGATAGTCTTTTGGATGGGTGGTCGGTTTTTCAAAAAGGTTCAATTCATATTTCAAAGTCAGGATTCTCCTCACCGCATCGTTAATGCGTTCTTCTTTTACTTTTCCTTCCTTAACAAGTGCAATCAGGTCATCACAAAAGGGTTCATAGTTATAGGCGATCATAGACATATCTATTCCTGCATTTACAGCAATCCTGACCGCATCTTTATTGTTTTTGGCAACGTGGTCCCTGGCATACAGGTTTTCGATATCTCCCCAGTCTGTCACCACCAATCCTTTAAATCCCAACTCTTCTTTGAGCATTTTTGTAAGTATGTTGTAATTGGCATGTACCGGAACGCCATTGATCAGGCCCGAATTGACCATTATGGTTTTTGCTCCTGCATCTATTGCGGCTTTAAAAGGAGGCAGGTGATATTCCCTTAAGGCCTGATCAGAGATCACTGCAGGGGTCCTGTCTTTACCCGAGACCGAGGACTGGTAGCCTAAAAAGTGTTTTACAGAGGTGGCTACCCGGAAAGGATTGGACACCTCATTGTTTTCACCTTCATAACCTTTAACCATCGCTTTCCCAAGTTCTGCGGCCAGGTAAGGGTCTTCTCCAAAAGTTTCCTGCTGACGCGGAAAGCGCGGGTCAGGACCAAGGTCCAGCTGTGGCGAAAAAGTCCATGGAATAGAGCTTGCGCGGGTCTCATAGGCAGAAATTTCTGCTCCTCTATGGATTAGTGTCCTGTTAAAGGTGGCAGCCTGGCCGATTTGCTGCGGGAACATGGTGGCTCCTGCCGTATAGGTTTCTCCATGGATGCCATCAATGCCATAAAGTACCGGAATGGCATTTTTGTTTTTTGTCATGGCTGTTTTCTGAATCTTGCTGATGATGTCATACCAGACCGCTGTTGTTCTTGCCCTGTTGTTGGAGGTATTGAGTACAGAGCCGATTTTATATTGAACAAGGGCTTTTTCCAGCTCTTTTGGATCCAGGTCGAAGGGTTCATAACTGGTAAAGCGGTCTTTGCCTTTACCAATCACATCCAGCGTGATCTGGGCCATCTGACCAACTTTTTCTTCAAGGGTCATTTTTTTGAGCAGCGCTTCGACTTTGGCCGCTGTTTTGTTTTGGGCCCCAGCGGACAAGGCGCTGCAAAGGAAGAGGATCGGAATTGTTCTTTTTTTTAGGTTCATAGTGTGTGTTTATACAATAAGGGCTGCATGGCAGCCCTTATTGTAGGGAAAAAAATTATCTTACATTGGGATTTCTGTCCAGTTCGCTCTGAGGGATCGGGAACAGTAATTTGGCGGGGGTAACATTGTAATTTAAAGAAGCCCCATTGCCGTCTTTTTGTGCATTCATAACTGTAATGGCGCGGTTTGTCCTGAGCAGGTCATACCAGCGATGACCTTCAAAGGCAAGTTCAAGGCGTCGTTCTTTTTCAATCGCCAGGCGCATGGAAGCCTGGTCGGCGGCTGGTGTCCCAGATAGGTTGACCCGGTTTCGGATTTGATCGACCAGTGTTTTTGCCTGTGCCCATCCACCGCTGCTCTGCTCATTCAGGGCTTCTGCTTTCAACAGGATGATGTCCGCCAAACGGATCAGGTAAGTGTCGGTTTTGTCATCTGCCCTGTATTTATGGATGTGCGGATAGGTCGCATTGTCTTTCCAGTAATCATCGTCCCAGCCAATGCCATCGGTAAAAATACTCGAGGCCTTACGTACGGCATCACCTTCACTGTTGAAAAGGGCCACCAGGTCGTTGGTCGGGGTATTGAATTTTTTCCAGCCGGCACCAAAAAGCTGACTTGGCATCCAGTTGCCATGTCCTAGTGGACCGCCCCAGCCGTCATACTGCATTTCCCAAATAGCCTCCGTATTGTTTTTATGGTTGGAATCCCATAAAAAGTCGTAATTGCCCAGCAGGCTGTAACCACCATTAATGGTTGCATCGGCGTATTGCTGTACTTTAGACCAGTCGGGATTGGATTTGGTGGCGTAAACTTTAGCCAGCAGTGCATTGGCAATTCCCTTGGTCACAATACCTTTGTTTGGTCCTGAAACCCTGGCATTGGCCGCTCCATATTCCAAATCTGCTATAATCTGTGCATAAATCGCATCTACACTTGCTTTGGCTGGCTGAAATTCTTCAGCCGTACTTGGGGTTTTTAGTACCAGGGGAACGGAGCCCCAAAGCCTCACCAGATGGAAATACATATAAGCTCTCAAAATACGGGCTTCAGCAATGATTTGCGTCCTTCTGTTGTTGAGGTCCAGTTTGTCGTCCTTAATGTTGGGCACATTATCTGTAATCAGATTACAGTTTTTAATGTCTTTGTACAGAGCAGCCCAGTCCCGGCTTACATTTGAATTGGTTGGAGTGACGGTAAACTTGTCCAGCTGGGCGTTGTTTGGGTTATCCCCACCTGCATAACAGTTATCGGATATGACATCTCCATTGGTCATAAAATCCATGATGTGAAAATCGTTGTACATCCCATCGTAAGCACCCTGAATCAGTTTTTCAGCTGCTGCTGCGTCGGCAAAGGCCACATCAGGAGTAACCTGACTGATTGGGCTTTTGTCCAGAAAATCTTTCTTGCAGCTGGCCAGTGTTAAACCCAGTGTACCAGCCGCTATTATTGAATATATTTTAAATTTCATTGTTTCTAAGATTAAAATCCAACATTAACACCAAACAGGAAGGTCCTGGCTTGTGGATAAGTTCCATAATCCACACCCATAGAGGGGCCGTTCCCTTCATAACGCTGTACCTCAGGGTCAAAACCTTTGTATTTGGTAAAGGTCAGCAGGTTATAGCTTGTGGCAAAAACGCTTAATTTGCTCATTTTCCATTTGCCTAGTGTTGCTGCTCCAAAATTATAAGAGAGGGTAGCTGTTTTCAGGCGCAGGTAAGAACCATTTTCCACAAATCTGCTGGAAGTATAAGAATTAATCGTATTGTCTTTTTCTGCTTTAGGGATATCGGTAATCTGTCCTGGAGTTGTCCATCTGTTCAATACAGCGCTGGATTGATTTTTGGAGTCGTTTAAGCTCTCCAGATCAATACGGGAGGCATTGAAAATGTCATTGCCCTGCACGCCCTGGAAAAACAGGGACAAACCAAATGGGCCATAAGTCAGGTTGTTGTTCACCCCATAAGTGAATTTAGGTTGTGCATTACCGATAAAGGTACGGTCTCCGGCGTCCAGACTTCCGTTATTGTTCAGGTCTGCATAAGTCGCAGCTCCTGTCTGAGGGTTTACGCCTGTAAATACATAGCCATAAAAACTACCCAGTGGCCGGCCTACTTCAACCCTGATGGCGTCGTCTCGTTGATAAACGCCTCCAAAATTGATCGAAGTCACAGAGTTTCCAAGACTGGTCACTTTGTTTCTGTTGATGGACAGGTTGATGTCAGTTGTCCAGGTGAATTTATCTTTTACGAAGTTTTTGGTCGATAATACAAATTCCAAACCTTTATTTTCCATAGAACCTACGTTTCTGGCTTGCGAATCAAAGCCAATACTTTGAGGCAGGGGCACATTGATCAGCAGGTTGTTGGTTTTTTTCAGATAAGCATCTGCGGTAAATGTAATCCTGGAATCAAATAAACTTAAATCCAAACCAATATTGGTTTGGGTGGTCTCTTCCCACCTCAGGTCTGGGTTTTTCAATTGTTTGAAATTATAGGAACCCTGTGGAGTTGGCTGATAAAGCTCCAGGTAGGCATAATCACCGATACCTTCGTCATTACCAACTTTACCCCAGCTTCCCCTGATTTTTAAATCATTGATGGTTTTGCTGTCTTTCAGGAAATTCTCTCCGGAAATTCTCCATCCTGCAGAAACAGAAGGGAAATAACCATATCTGTTTTCCTTAGGGAACCTGGAGGAACCGTCCGCACGGAAGTTCGAGCTGAACAGGTATTTTCCATCATAGGCGTAAGTTACCCTGGCCAGGTACGAACGTTTGGACCATTGTGAAAAAGTAGGCAGTTTGGGGGTAATGGAAGTCGCTTTTGGTAAAAGTTTTCCGTTGGCGTCCAAAAACTTGGTTTCTTCGTAATCATAATACTTATAATCAGAAGACTGAAGGGTCATACCTGCGGTGGCTGTGAAAGCATTTTTTCCTACATTTTTGCTGTAGTTTAAAATGTTCTCATTTAACCAAACCTGGTCGTTGGTTTTGTTGTTTCTATAAATTCCCTGTTGAACCCTTCCGTAATCCGTCATGAAAGGATCCAGAAAGTAATCGTAGAAATTTTTATTGATGTTGCTGCTGATGCTGGACTTGAACCAGAAATCTTTTGTAAAATTGACCTGGGCACCGAAAGATCCCAAAAATCTAAAATTACGAGTGGCATTTTTGGAACCATAGGCATTGGCAATTGGATTTTCCCAGCCACCTTTGTTCGGATTGCCCTGGTATTGTCCGTTGGGTGCATAAACACCAATTGTTGGAGGGGTTGTTAATGCGGCCAGAATGACACCTCCATTGGCAACACCATTGTTGTCGTTCACATCAATGGAATTTCTTGCTGTTAAAGCAGCACTTCCGGTTAATTTTAACCACTTGGTGAGGTTCTGGGAACCGTTAAAGTTAAGGGTATATTTGTCCATTTTAGCTGGCGCAACCGTTCCTTTGTCTTGTTGGTAGCCTGTAGAAAAATAATACTGTCCTCCGGTTACCCCGCCAGCCAGGGAAACCTGATAACTGTTTTGGTGACCTGTTCCAAAAGCAAGGTCCTGCCAGTCTGTATTGGCATTACCAATGGTGGTATAACCAAGTTCTTTCATTAAGGCAGCATATTGCACATTGTTGAGCACATTTTCTTTTTTCCATAAATTGGAAAAACCGGTAAAGGCATTAAAACCGACCTGAAGTTTGCCTGCAGTCCCCTTTTTAGTGGTAATGAGTACCACACCGTTTGCGCCGCTTGATCCATAGATGGCTGCCGCTGAGGCATCTTTGAGAATGGTCAGGCTTTCAATATCATTAGGGTTCAGAAAATCTGCGTTTCTGGAAGTAACTCCATCGATCACATACAGTGGGCTATTGGATGCGGTAATAGAGGTGTTTCCCCTGATGCTTACCGATACACCTGCCCCTGGTTTACCGGACTGGGAGGTAATTTGGACACCAGCAGCTTTACCCTGTATGGCCTGTAATGGATTGGTGACCGGTTGGTTTTGTAAATCTTTGGAAGATATAGACACCACAGCGGTGGTCAGGTCTTTTTTAGTTTGGGTACCATAACCCACTACGATAACCTCGTTTAATTGATTGTTGTCCTCAGAAAGGCTCACATTTACGGTTGTCCTTCCTGAAATGGCTTGTTCTGTGGTTTTATAACCAATAAATGAAAAGCTTAAAGTTGCCGATGCCGGGGCCTTCAGCACATAAGTTCCGTCGGTGGAAGTCATCGCACCCTGACTGGAACCTTTCACTTTAACCGATACCCCGGGTAAAGGAAGGCCCTGCTGGTCCTTTACTGCACCTTTTACAGTGATGTCCTGAGCCATGGCAATTGAAAACCCATAGAGCAGGAAAACAATAAAAAGAGTAAACTTTTTTCTCATAATTTTTTGCTTTGTTTAAATTAAATTGATGCATAAAGTTAGGATGACTTTTAGGTTAATTCCAAGTAAATTCATTAAAATATTATTTGTAATTAACTGATATATAGATTGTTGTGTGTGTTTTGATACGCTTTGATACCCTTGTGGCCTACGGGGCTTTTATGCTGATAAACAGTACTTAAGGCCAGGTACAGAAGGGGTCCCTTTTATGGCTTCGATACGCTTTGATACCGTCTTTTTTTTTACGTAATAATTCTGTGCAATTTGAAGCGGAAGACAAAAAATGAGACGTTTTTCTACATTTTTAGTCTAGGACCAGCTCGCTCCAGCCATTTTTATTTGCCTTTTTTAATTTGGATTTTCTTTCCTCCATGACCGTTTTTATCCTGGAACCATAGGTCCAGCAGGTACTTTGACGAATGCCTAAAAGTTCTGACAATTTATGAGAGGAGATTTTGCCTTTTGAGGAGAAAATCAGGAACACCATATAAAACGCCTTATTGATTGGAATTCTGGTATTGTGGAATATGGTATAGGTGGTTACGGATTCTTCATAGCCACATTTGCTGCAACGGCGACTATAGGGGATATGGCCAGGATAATAATGTGTATTTTTACATTTTTTACAGGTGTAACCATTTTTCCATTTCAGCTCGGCGAGGAAAAGGTTACAGCTTTCCCGGTCCGGATAAATTTTACTGAATTCTTCAAAATCCACATCGGCAGACATGACCCGGTCGCGGGTCACTTTTTCCACATTGGTTTGTAATTCCTGATTGTCCTGTTCGAGTAGAACGTTCATCCGGGTAATTTCTTCGGCTTGTTGTTTCAATAAGTCATTGGCCTGGAGCAGTTCATGATTTTTAGCTTCGATGATCAGTGATTTATGGAATACTTCTTTGGTCCGCTGTTCTACCTTGCGTTCCAGCTCCTGGTTAAGATCATCCTTTAGTTTGGCATTTACAGCCATTTGACGGATCATTTGTCTTTGGGCCTTGTCTTTTTTTCTTTTCAGGATGCTCACCTTGTCACCTATGGCAAAGGATAAAAAAACCATTTCCAGAATAAAACAGAAACTCAGGCTGTAATAACTAATTACCCCAAAATTAAGCCAGGCAAACCCGAGCATAATGAGTAGCTTGAGGGTAAAACCCAGGAAAAGAAAGCTGTAACCCACCACAAAAAAGCGGGCAGGTAAATAACCCTTTTTGTAAATATAAATACCGGTAAAAAAAGCAACCGAAAGTGGAATAAACTCTATAAACTTATAACTAAACAGGTTTTGGTTAAAACAAAGGCTGTAAAAGAAAAATATAATCCTTAAAGCAATAATCCAGTTGATGAGCCTGTTGAGTTTGGGGGCTTTGGCCCTTACAAAAAGGAGTTCCCGGGTAAAAAGCAATGCAAAAATACTGGTTGTGCAAAGGGCAAAAGCATAGGCAATTTGATTCCAGCCTGGAGCTGAGGGCCATAGGTATTGATAAGCAATACCATCTGAACTCATCTCAAACAGACCAACGCTAAGGTTGTAGAGTACATAATACAGGTATTGTTTTTGCCTGATGGCAATAAACATGATCAGGTTATAAAAACTAAAGACCAGGATCATCCCATAAAAAATGCCAAAGAAAAAATATTCATCCAGGGCATAGGAAATAAACCAGTCTACACTACGCAATACAATGATGGCATCAGAGATTTGCGAGGATTTGATTTTGAAATAGTAGGTTTGGGTAAGGCTATTGTCGTTGTCAATATGGAGCTCGAAATTTTTGTGATTCAGCTCCCTTTGCTGGAATTTATAGTTGTCACCAAGTTCCTTGATCTTGTAAGTTCCGTTTGTCTGCGGTAAATAAGCGGTTATATGGTCAATAGTCTGGTCAAAAAACTCCAGAATAAAATGTTTTTTAGCACGCTCGTTATGTTTGATCCGGATCCTGAACCAGTAGGTGGTGTTCAGTTCCCTGGTTTGAGGTGTACTGGATTTGCTGGGAATAAATTTGGTATCGAAAGCCTTGCTGCTGATCTGGTTAAATGTAAGGTTCCCCTGCGGATCTTTTAACAATTCAATTTGCTTGAAAGAAAAGATCTGTTGTTTAAGGTCATCCTTTATTTCTACCGGTACTTGTGCCAGTGTGTTTGTTGAAACGAAAAGGCCAATGAAAACAAAAAAAAGACCGAAATGTTTGAACTTCAATGCTATATCCACCATTCAGCAGACAAAGTTAAGGTTTTCCTGATAACATGTAATCCCAGCCGGCTTTGCTTAATTCCGCAATAATTTTATCACTGCCTTGTTCATTTTCTTTGGTCATGGATACAAAGACGACCAAAGCAAAGCGCCCACCATTGGGCAAAGTGACAATTCCGATGTCATTTGTTGCTGCGGTAAGCCCTGCGGCGTTTGAGCCTGAACTTCCTGTTTTATGGGCAACCGGTGTTCCTTTAGGCAGCATGCCCTTAATTTTATTTGGCCCGGTGGTGGTCTCTGTCATAATTTTCCATAAAAAATCCTTAGAGGAAGCAGACAGGATGTTTTTACTGTAAAATAATTTCAATAATCTGGCTGCTGAAACTGGCGTGGACCAATTGCGAAACTGGACCTGATCATTCTGGTGCATTTGTTCTTCTGTTGCCACTATAGCCACATCTTTGATGCCCAGCCCATGAATATACCGCTGAACAGCTATTGGACCACCAATAAGCCTGAATAAAATATCACAACCATTGTTGTCGCTTTGTGAAACTGTAAAGCTCAACAGTTCAGATAAGGGAATGTCAACTTCTCCACTGGGATATTTATCTCTCAGGGGGCTCCAGGTATTGGGTAAAAGATCTTGTTTGCGAAGGTGAATCTTTTGCTCTAGTTTTAGTTTTCCCTGATCGACTTTGTTTAAAACAGCAAGTGCGAGATGAAACTTGTACACACTTTGCATGGGAAAATGTTTTTGCCCATTGAGACTCACCGTATCACCACTTTGCAAATCCAGCAGAGAGAACCCAATGTGCGCCTGATGGGCAGCAGCAATCGCATTTAATTTTTTATGAAGAATGTCTTTTTGAGCAAATGAAGACAAAGAGAGCAATAAGGTGATCAGAAATATAACCGGACTTTTGAAGTGCATAATGTTTGTGTTTAGCTTATACAAAATAAAGGTTAATTTGCGAGGCTTTTGAGTGTTTGGGCTGATCTTTTATTTCTCAGGATCAGAAGCGCTGCAAATCCTGCACCGGTAAGGGCCATAAGAGTGCCTACCATTACCGGTGAAGTATAGTCATAACCGGCTGCCAAAGGGAGGCCTCCAAGAAAAGCCCCTAATGCATTGCCAATATTAAAACTGGCCTGACTAACCGAAGCCGCCAGCATTTCAGAACCTTTTGCGGTATTAATCATCAGCATTTGTATGGGTGCAGCAAGGGCAAAAGCTACTGCTCCGGTAATAAAGGTCATCATCAGGGATAACAGTTGATTGGTAGATATAAAATGAACGATAACCAGTGTAAGGGCCATGGTGAGTAGTAAAAGGATACAGGCTTTGGAAGGAGAGAAGCGGTCGGCCAGTTTTCCGCCGGCAAGGTTACCAACAAACATGCCCAGTCCGGCAAGCACCAGAATGTAAGTGATCGAATTTGCAGAAAAGGCAGAAACTTCTGTCAGTAGCGGGGCAATATAGCTATACCAGGAAAAGAGCCCGCCTGTTCCAATGGCAATCATTAAAATGATCAGCCAGGCTTCGGGACGTCTGAAGAAATCGAGCTCTTGTTTTAAGCTGCGGTTTTTGGCCGCTGGAAGTGCAGGTAGCCAGAGTTTCAGGCTTAGAAGAGTAATCAGCCCAACGATCACAACAATAACAAAGGTATAACGCCATAAAAAATGATGCCCGATATAAGTGCCCAAAGGGACCCCCGCAATATTGGCAATGGTAAGACCTGCAAACATCAGGGATACGGCCTGGGCTTCTTTACCTTTTTCGGCAATTTTACTTGCCACTACTGAGCCTACCCCAAAGAAAGCACCATGTGGCAGGCCAGCCAGTAACCGGGCAATAAACAGTGTGTGGTAACCTGGTGCAAATGCCGATAGCGCATTAAAAACGGTAAACAAAACCATCAGGGCCATCAGTATCTTTTTGGGCGGGTAACTTCCGGCAACAACAATCAGCAAAGGGGCACCAATTACCACCCCTAAAGCGTAAGCAGAAATGAGGTGTCCCGCCTGGGGGATGCTAATAGAAAGGTCTTTTGCAATATCTGGCAGTAGGCCCATCATCACAAACTCCGTAATCCCAATACCCAGGCCTCCCATAGTGAGGCTAAACAAACTTTTCTTCATATACAATTGGTGTATTTAATACACTATGCAAAAATAAGAAGGCTTTCTGTTTAATCTGGTCCTGCTTAAGTCAAATTGAAATATTTTTAATTTTTATGCTAAAAATTAAGTTGCTGATTTTCTTTTAGATAAGTTTTTTTTGACACTTCTTGTTAAGTTTTTTTTGCAAAAGTGTAACTATTGATTTAGTTGTGCGTCTTATAGAAAATAATAAACTATTAAAACCTAAAGAGTGAAAAAATTAGTACTATCATTAGCAGTCCTAGCAGGCTTGGGCTTCAGTGCGTCTGCACAAAACAATCCGGTAAAATTTGGCGTTAAAGCCGGAGTTGCATTTTCAAATGTGTCATTTTCCAGTTCAGGTTTGAATGTGTCCGGAGATACGCGTACTTCATTTTATATCGGAGGAACAGTAGACCTTCCGGTAAGCGAACTTTTCTCGGTGCAACCTGGTCTGTCTTATATTGGAAAGGGAACTAAACAAAAAGTATCCGGTTCTGTTACCATGAATGGACAAACAACTTCTGTAACAGCGGAAGAAACATTAAGCCCAGGGTATCTGGAAATTCCAGTAAACCTTATTGCAAATTTCAAGGCGGGTGAAGGTAAGTTCTTTGTTGGCGCTGGTCCTTATTATGCTTTTGGTATAGCTGGTAAAATAAAAGGGAAACAAACTACAACCTCAGGAGGAAACACAAGTACTGTAACTGAAGATGAGAAGATTAAATTTGGAAGTGGTTCAGATGCTCATCTTAAAAGGGGTGATTTTGGTGTGAATGTACTTGCAGGTTACCAATTAAAAAGTGGATTGAGCTTTAATGCTGGTTACGGCCTTGGTTTGAGTAATGTTGTAAATTCAGGTCAAGATGGTAAAGCAAAAAACAGAGTGTTTACTGTTGGTTTGGGATTTGCTTTCTAAGTATTTAACAATTTAACAAAAAAGGCCCGACGGATTCGTCGGGCCTTTTTTTATTAAAATTCTATATAAGCGAGTGTGGTCACCTGTTTTTTACTCCTGTTGGCATCCGAAATAATTAGCGCACCATTTCTAAACAGGCTTAAGCCTTCCCAGTTGTTTTTCCAGGGATCAAAAGAAACGACTTGTTTCCATTGATTGTCTTTAAGGTTTTCCAGGCTGACAATGCGGGCATAACCTGCGGTTTTTTCTTTCAAATAGTCTGGATTTTGATTTAAAGGTGCTTTAAGGTCGGGAATAAGGTATTTTAAATGTTCTTCCTGATGTCTGAGTATGTTGTTGTCTAAGTAGGCTTCATAGTCGCCGTTCCAATAATAATTAATCCCGTAAATTTTGCCTTTAGCATTAATCTGTATGTCTGTAATTCTAAAGGGCAGAAACGGAATGGCTATTTTTTTTGGTGTTTCTTTAAAAGCTGTGTCGATTAAAAAACCTTTTCCTCCCTCGGGAAGGGCATTGAACTCATACATGGCAATCAGTTTGTTTTCACCGGACAGGTAGGCTAGGCTTTCAAAGCCTGCATTTTTAATAAAGGGATATCTTTTCAGACTACAGAAATGTGCCGGGTCTATACGGATTTCATTTTTTTGGAGGTCAAGGGTCCCTTTAAGGATAAAACAATAGTCGTATTTATCATCAGTTTCAATCGATAAAAAGACCTGGTTGTTAACAATAACCATCGCTTCGAAGCCTTCGTAATAAGCTTTCACGGAATCCGGGAGTTTCTCCAGGTTTTTAACCTTTATCGTGCTGAAACGGGTTAAGGCAGTATCCTTTGCGTCTATAACCCTTCCAATGCTATCGGTGTGGATACTGTAAATGTTAAAGGCACTGTCTAATTTAGTTTCTTTGTGACTACCATATTGCGGCAACAAATAAAGCCGCTGTGCAGATAAAGCCATTCCAGAGAATTCCTCATTAACACCTTTTATTGCAGTTGGCAATGGGATTGTTTTAAAACTCTTTTGTGCATAAACAGATTGTAGTGCACCTAATAAAACGATATAAAACAGGAGAAGCAGCCTTTGTTTTTCTTTCTTCATGGATTGCGCTAAGGTAAAAATGTTTGCCGTTTAATTTCTGGAATATTTTTTTCTGTAGTCCTGAGGGGTAAGACCAGTAATCCTTTTAAAAATACTGCGGAAGGTTTTTACATCATTATAACCAGCCTCGTACATCAGAGAATTGATGTTGTCCCCGCTAATTTCAAGTGCTTTTTTTGCAGATTCTATTTTTACCCGTTGCAGGTATTCCAAAGGGGTATTTTGGGTGGCATTTTTAAATCGTCTGATAAAATTGCGTTTGCTCATGTTACTCATATCGGCCACCTGCTCTGTGGAAATCTGCAAATGATAATTTTTTTCTATAAAGTCCTGAGCTTTAAGAATTTCCTCGTCATCATGGCGGCGTTGCCCTTGAAATACAGCAAAATGCGATTGTTTAACCTTATTGATGTCAATAGAAAACATTTTGCTGGTCCAGATGCTGACCTCTTTTCCGCAAAATTTTTCGATGAGATACAGGACTAAATTCAAGGAAAGGAATGCCCCGCCACTGGTATATATCCCTTCCTGATCGGTCATGACCATATCTGGAAGAATATCAGCCTGAGGATATCTTTTTTTCATATCCTCAATGGCCATCCAGTGCGAAGTACACTGTTTTCCGGAAAGAACACCTGCTTCGGCAAGAAAATAGCTGCCCAAACAAAGACTGGCAATTTCAGTACCTTTTTCACGCATTTTGCGTATCCATTCTACGATGGCTTTATTGTTGTTTATAGCCGTTTCCGGATCTCCGTAAAAGGCCGGTGCAATGATCAGATCTGTTTTTTTAACTTCACTGAAGGTTTTATAGCTGATAAAAGGAGAAGGGCCATATACAGGTGCCGAAATTTGTTCGCTCACTAGACTGATGTTAAAAGCGGCTTCTTTTCCGCTGCCCAGTAAAAAACCGTTTGTTGCCGTTAGCATGTCCAGTACGCCTGAAACATTGGATGAGATCACCCCATCATAAATAATAAACGATATCTCTTTCATCTGTAGGTATTTATTGCTTTTTATTTGTCAGATGGAACCTTTGATGATTGTCATAAACAATATCCTTCGGAATTTAATGTTTATTTCAATCCTGTCGGTTTTATCTGTAGGTATTTATTGTTTTTTATTTGTCAGATGGAACCTTTGATGATTGTCATAAACAATATCCTTCGGAATTTAATGTTTATTTCAATCCTGTCGGTTTCATCTGTAGGTATTTATTGTTTTTTATTTGTCAGATGGAACCTTTGAAGGTTTCATTCCGGCCGGATAATTTTAAGCTAATATAAGATTTCTATGACGCAAATGGTTTTTGCCTTTTATAGAAAAGTATTGAATTTAATTGAGCATATAGGGTTGTTTGACAAACAGGGCAGGGTCTATTTTCTCAAAATACAATTGTCTGATGGCCTTTTTAAGTACCTCAAGGTCGTTTTTAGAAATGTAAAATAAGGTGCGGTAGATTTCTTCAGGGAGGTCCTGTTCATTATAGGTCTCAAAAATCAAATTAAAATGTTCCTGCCCTTTATGAATTCCGGCTTGCACAAGGGAAACGTTCAGCGCTTTTCTGATTGGTTTGCTTTGGATTTTGGTTTGATAAAAACCATAGCGATAGGAAAAACTGATGGAGGTTGTATTAATGACCAGCAACTCTTTTCCATAAAAGTTCCATAAAGTGAGCCAGCCAAAAAACAAAGTCCAAAGCATCGCCATGACCAAGAGTCCCAGAAGCCAGTCAATAAGGGCAATGAAAATCATAGCAGTACCAATCAGGCAAAAGAAGATCATCAGGCTTTTGCCCAACGCTGAAGTTTGGGCTCCAATGGTTAGCCTTACATTCAAACGATCGGTATTTATTTTTACCAGCAACTTAATTCGTCTAATTTTGAGGTATAGTGTAAATTTAAAGGCTTTTATTTGCAGCCCGATAATCAGAATGTAAAGATTTTCAATGCTAAAGGAAAGCCTGTTAAGGTTTAAATAAATGGAAGGTAACAGAAAGGGCAAAAAAAATATTCGGATCCATAAGCTCCAGGAACGGACGGGGAGGGGCATGGTCATCAAGAAGATTTCTGAAACCCAGATACAGCAGGCACCATTGGATGTACACCGGGATGACCATTATATTTTCATCTTACAAAAATCAGGGAGCAGTAAAATGAGCCTCGAATTCAGGGAAGTTGAGCTGAATGGCTATGGTGTTTTTTATATGCTCCCGGCTCAGGTTCACCAGATCCACCGTTTTCAGGAAACAGATGGTTGGGTTTTGGCCATTGATACCCTGATCATTGAAGAAAAATACAGGATTATTTTTGAAGAAGTTGTTCTTCAGCAAAGGCCATTACTACCAGATGAGGGCAGGTGGGGTCGTATGCTTCAGTGTATTGAAGCGTTGTACAGTCTGTTTGAGCAGCCGGAACAATCTTATATTGGCCCTACTGTGATTCACAACCTTGCCTCTGCTTATATTGGCCTGATCGCAGAAGCTTATTTATGCAATGAACATGGTTCTGGTCCTGTAGAGACACGGCCAAAAATTATTACCAGACAATTTAAAAAATGCTTGCGGCTCCGCTTTAAAGAGTTGAAGAGTCCGGGTGCCTATGCTTCTGAGCTTTGTCTTTCTTTGTCTTACCTCAATGAAGCTGTAAAATCCGTTACAGGTTTTACCGTCGGGTATTGGATTCAGCAGGAGGTTATCCTGGAAGCAAAAAGGCTTCTTTTATATACCAATTTGACAGTGAAGCAAATTGCCTTTTCCATTGGATACGAAGATCATGCTTATTTTTCCAGGTTGTTTTCAAAAGCAACGGGGAGCTCCCCTTTAAAATTCAGACTTTCTTACCACGTATAGTCCAATATTTTCCCTGTATTTACCGCACTTTATCCCTGTTTTTAACCTTTTTTTGTGATCTAAAGAAAGGTTTTATGAACAGTATTAAAAAAAAGGCACTTGCTGCTTTTGAAAAGCAATTTTTAAAATTTGCCCGCGTACTGGAAGTCCGGGCATGGGATCCTGCTACTTTTTTTGAAATAGATTTGCACCTTCCTGATGCAGATATGAAGAAGTGGAAACATGTACAACACATGAAAGTTAAAGTTGCAGAGTACACCTACCGGGATTATACGCCCGCTATGTGGGACCAAGAGACGCGCACCTGTACTTTATACGTAAACTCATCACACCAAGGACCAGGAAGTAAGTGGGCATCTGCACTGAATACTGGTGATATGATCCCATACTTGGGAATTGGGGCAACGATGCACAAGCCCGTTGAAGGAAAACAGTTGCTGTGCCTTGGGGACAGCAGTAGTGTTGGACATTTTCTGGCCCTGCAGCAACTGGCAGAGGGAAAGACAGAGGTATATGGAGCGGTGAGCCTTCTTCATGATGCACATATTGAGGCTTTTAAACAATATTTTGACACCAAGTTAGAGCCCCTAAAAGAAAAGGAATGGGATTTTTCATTGGTTTCCTGGATAGATCGTCAGCCACTTGACGATCAGCAGATCTACATCGCGGGGCACATTCCTACCGGGCTTCAGCTGAGAAAACATTTGCGTGGCAGGGAAGATTTTAGAGGAGGGGTTAAGGTTCAGGGCTTTTGGAAGTAAAAATGGTCATATTCCAATGTAATTAGGTTTTTATTTATAAAGTGATGTTTACTTAAAAAATAATTTAAAAAGTTTTGTTGTTTTTAAGTCTTTAATTATTAAGTTTGATGGTAATAACCAAATCAGACAAAATAAAATATGGATAAAGGACAGCTGCTCAGGGCTGATTTAATCAAACAGCTCTACTACAGGCATCCACTTTCTTTAACGGATTTGAGTCGGCTAACCCAAAAGAGCCTGCCTGTAGTGACAAAAGCGGTCAATGCACTTATCCAGGAAGGTTTTATTGAGGAACAGGGACTTGCACCATCTACCGGAGGCAGGAGGGCTTCTTTGTTTTTACTGAACCCAAAGCTGGAAAAATACGTTGTTTCAGTGGCTATGGATCAGTTGATCACCCGAATGGTGATTTATGACCTTTCCAATAAAGTTGTTTTGCCTGTCCAATCACTGGAACTCTCCATCGCAGATGATCCCGCAGCTGTAGATAAGTTAATTTCTTTCTTACAGGATCATATTAAGGCTTCTGGTATTCCCTTTGAAAACCTTTTGGGGCTTGGAATTGGTATGCCTGGTTTTATCAGCCGGGAAGAAGGCGTGAATCATTCACATTTAAAACCAAGGGATGGTTCCCGGTTAGGGGATTACCTGGAATGGCATTTAAAATTGCCGGTATTTATGGATAATGATTCCAGCCTCATTGCTCTTGCAGAGTTGCGCTTTGGTGCTGCAGTTGGTAAAAGGGACGTGATGGTGGCCAATATAGGTTGGGGTACTGGCTTGGGTATGATTGTAAACGGGCAGCTTTACCGAGGCAGCAGTGGTTATGCAGGAGAATTCAGTCACATTCCATTATCTAAAACCAACAATTTGTGTTCCTGTGGTAAACGTGGTTGCCTGGAAGTAGAAACCTCTCTATTGGTAATGACCGAACGCGCGAAAGCAGAAATTGCAAGCGGTGCAGCCAGCAGTATGCAGGAACTTTTTAAAGACAAGAGCCGTAATATCGATGAGTTGTTTCTGGAGGCTGCAAGCAACAGGGATCCACTGGCTGTTTCTATTTTATCTGATGCCGCTTTTCTAATTGGAAAAGGACTGGCTACTTTAATCCACATTATGAACCCGGAGTGTATCGTACTCAGCGGCCGGGGTGCAATTGCTGGTAAAATATTACTTCCGCCCATACAACAGGCCATCAACGAGTTTTGTATTCCCAGAATTGCAGATCAGACATCCATTGTACTGTCAGAGCTGGCAGCTAATGCTGAATTACTCGCTGCAGCAAGCCTGGTTATTGAACACAGTTCCTTCGGGTAAAGCTTTTAATTTTCTGTTTGAATAAATTTTTAATTCTTATAAAAAACCCCTGATAAACTAAACTAAATCGAATTACTAACTAAAATCAACAACATGACAAAAATTTACTTAAGGTATTTGGGCATGCTATTGTTCAGTCTGATGACGGTAACAGTATATGCTCAGAAAAATATCTCCGGAACTGTAAAAGATGCGGCGGGAGTGCCCATCCCAGCAGTGAGCGTATTGGTCAAAGGAACCAAAAATGGTGTGAGTACTGATGCAAATGGTAAGTATACAATTTCTGCGGCTCCCGGAAATACCCTGGTGTTTCGCTATATTGGTTATAAGGTCCAGGAGACCGTTGTGGGTACAGCAGGAACAATTAACGTCACTTTACAAGATGACAACAACAGCCTGAACGAAGTGGTGGTTACTGCTTTGGGCATTAAGCGGGAAAAGAAAGCACTGGGTTATGCTTTACAGGAAGTTAAAGGAGAAACCCTAGTGGAAGCAAGGGAGCCAAACCTGGTCAATACCCTTTCTGGAAAAGTAGCTGGTTTGCAGGTGACTCGGTCCAGTAACGGGCCCGCAGGTTCCTCTAAAATTACCTTAAGGGGAAACAATTCCTTAACAGGGGATAATCAGCCCTTAATTGTAGTAGACGGTATTCCTGTAAACAATTTCACGGGCTCCTACAATACAAAAGGGATCGCAAATAATGATTATTTTAATCCGCCAACGGATATGGGAAACGGGATGTCCGACATCAATCCTGAAGACATTGAAAGCGTCACCGTTTTAAAAGGTCCTGCGGCTTCAGCACTTTATGGTTCAAGAGCGGGTAATGGGGTAATTATGATTACCACGAAAAGTGGTAAAGCACAAAAAGGTTTGGGCATAACTGTCTCTTCGTCCTTAGGTTTGGAGAACGTATTTACCACACCAAAACAGCAAAATGATTTTGGACAAGGATTAAATAACACCTTTGACAATACCTCGGGATCGAGTTGGGGACCAAAAATTGCAGGCCAGACCATTGACAACTGGAACGGACAAAAAATCCCGATGGCCCTTCATGATAACATTAAAAATTACATTCAGCAAGGTATTAGTTCCAATCAAAGTGTTACTTTTCAGCAACAGGTCAATGCAACTTCTATTTATACATCTTTCAATCGTTTAGATGACAGAAGTATCATTCCGGGAGCTAAATTGCAAAGAACAAACTTAACAGCCAGAGCAGTTAGTAAGTTCGGAAAGGATGACCGCTGGGTTACCGATACAAAAGTCCAGTATAGCAATAATGCCGCTTTTAACAGACCCAATAATGGAGCGAATTTAAATAATATCTTTTCTAACCTGTATAATTTTCCCAGATCACTCGACATTACAGAGTTTAATCCTTCTGTAGACAATGCAGGCAAGATGATCTGGTATAATGCAAGGACCTCTCAGTTGAATCCTTATTGGTCCAGACAATATCGGTTAAATCAGGATATTCGTGACCGTTTTCTTTTGAACGGATCTTTGAAGTACAACTTTAACAGCTGGTTGAATGCAGAGATCAAGGCCGGTACAGATAAATACAGCACAACTTCTGAGGAAAAAATTTATGCAGGAAGCCCTTCTACTGCAACAGGCAGATACGCTTTAAACAAACAGACTTTTACAGAAACAAACTTAAGTTTTTTGGTTTCAGGGCAGAAAGACAATGTGTTTGACCGTTTGGGCGGAGGATTTTCTGTCGGAGGAAATTTAATGTCCCAGGAAAACAGTCAGCTCAATTCCAATTCAGGAGACCTGGAAGTACCGAATTTATTTTACCTGAATAACGGTAAGAATAAACCTACTATTGAACAGGTGCTGATCAGAAGAAAAATGAACTCCCTGTACGGTACATTTCAATTGAACTGGGACAGCTACTTGTTTGTAGATGGAACTTTCAGAAACGACTGGACTTCTACTTTAAGTACGAATAACCGTTCCTATTTTTACCCATCTGTAAGTGCATCTTATATTTTTACCGAAATGCTTAGCAAACTTGGAAAAGAACTGCCTTCCTGGTTGAGTTACGCAAAGTTAAGGGGGTCAATTGCAAACGCAGGTAATGACATGAATCCTTACCAGCTCTACAATACGTATGATATCAACAAAGATCCAAACAACAATACCACAGCCCAAAGAGGAGAGGTTTTATTTAACCCTGATGTAAAGAGTGAGCTGATCAGGTCTTACGAAGCAGGGGCTGAATTTCGTTTCTTCAAAAGCCGGTTTGGATTGGATTTTTCTGTATATAAATCCAATGCCACCAATCAACTGATCAGGCTTCCAATGGACCCGCTCAGTGGTTACAAATATAAAATCATTAACGCCGGAAATGTGCAGAACACCGGAGTTGAAATTATGGCAGATGCAAAAATACTGGATAACCCTACTGGACTCAGCTGGAATATGGCTGTTAACTATTCACACAATAACAATACGATCAAGTCTATTTATCCTGGGGTTCCGTTGTATAAACTTGATGGTTTTGATGACATTAGTGTTGTTGCCATGGAAAACGGGAAATATGGTGAAATTTATGGTAGTAAATTTTTAAGGGTGACAGATGCAGGCAGTCCTTCCTTTGGACAGTTGTTGCTGGATGCGAATGGCTTGCCGCAAAGAGGGGAACAAAATGTAAAACTGGGTAATCAGCAAGCCTCTGCACTGGTAGGAATTACCAATACCTTTAATTATAAAGGATTTAACCTTTCCTTTCTTGTTGATGGCCGTTTCGGAGGAAAAATTTTCTCCACCACAAATGCGTTGATGCAGCGAAGTGGTACTGCTGCCAATACTGTTGTGAATGGTCAGCGGGAAAATATTGTTGCCGATGGGGTCATATATAATCCGGCAACCAAGCAATACGATAAAAATACAAAAGGTGTAAGTCCTCAGCTGTACTGGTTGGCAGTTGCCGGTCCGGGAAATCTGGGCATCACCGAAGCCAACCTTTATGATGCTTCAAACATCAGGATCCGTAACATCAACCTGAGTTATAATTTTCCGGCTAAATTATTGGCCCATACGCCAATCCAGCGTGCAAAGATCGGTGTGTCCTGCAACAATGTGTGGTTGATTACCAGTCACATGAATGGGGTTGACCCGGAATCTGTTTTTGCGACCAGCAGCAATGCTACGGGATTTGAAAATTCTAGTCCGCCGACTACGCGTACGTTCACTTTTAATTTAACCTTAGGCTTTTAATTTAATCAGCATATGACGATGAAACATCTCATAAAAAAATCTTGGGTACTGGCGGCAATGACCCTGGTCCTGGCATCCTGTAAAAAATTTGATGAAATCAATGTAAACCCTACTGCGGCCAATGAAAATCAGGTGCAGGTGGAATACTTTATAAACAACTCTATTATTTCTGCCCAGATGAACCCAGATGTGGCAGAACGCTCTTTTGTATTGTACTGGAAACCTGCCGGACGACAGGCAGCGGACGTGGACGGGGGAACCATTTCTGTGGGGAGTTATAATGATGGCTGGACTTCTGCTTATTATGATCAGGTATCGAGCTGGTTAAATATGGCCAATACTGGTATCCAGATTGGCCAGAAACAGATCAGTGCAGGCACATCAAAACCCTATACCAATAACTTAATCCAGGTTGCCCGTATCTGGAGGGCTTATTTAATGAGCGAGATGTCGGATAATTTTGGACCAATACCTGTTAAGGCTTTTGAAGGTTCTAATCCCGATTTTTCGGACGTTAAAACGGTTTATTATTATCTTTTGGATGAACTTAAAGATGCCTCTTCCAAATTGGATGTGACCATGATCCCATCGGATGACCTGAAAAAATTAGACCCTGCTTATGCTTATAATTATGCAAATTGGAGAAAATATGCAACTTCTATGCGTTTGCGATTGGCCATGCGTTTATCTGAAGTTGATGCTTCTAAAGCAAGGTCAGAATTTCAGTTGGCGGCAGCGACTCAGGATTATATTACCTTGAAAGAACAGAGTTTTCAGGTTCAGGAAAAGGATGGATGGGATGCCTTAACAGGCGTAATGACCCGTTCATGGGATACACAACCGCTATCTGCCACAATGAATAATGTTTTTGTCGGTTTGGGGGGAATAAAAAGCGCGGATCAGCTTGGGGCTGATTTTCAGGTGGCAATTAAACCGGCGGACTGGCTTGGACAGAAATACCCTGTACAGTTTAGTACAAAAACAAATGACCCTCAGGCAGGATATTGGTTTAATGGTCTGCCGTTTAGCATTGACCCGAGAGCTTATGTCTTGTTTAGCATACCTGGTGATTTGACAAATCCGAATTACCCTAAGCAGAATTCAGGATATGATACCATTACGGAAAGACTTTTGAAGAGCCCGGATGGTTCAGAGAAAAAAGTAGATGCCAAATATACCTGGAATGCCAAAACAGATGGGGACTGGGGGTCCAAGGACCAATTAAATCAATTGGTTAATTATGGGGGGACCATGCCCAGGATCAACATGCAGTTTAGAAACAGCACTCAGAAAAGATTGTTTTTTGGACCATGGGAAACATATTTCCTTTTGGCCGAAGCTGCCGAAAAAGGATGGGACTCTCCTGTCCCGGCGCAAACTGCTTATGAAACAGGGATTGCAAAAAGTTTTGAATATTGGGGCATCCCATTACGGGGTTACCTGGCTTCTGAAGATTATAACAGGGTTGGAACTTCTGTAAGCTGGGCACATACCGCTGAGCCTGTTTCCAGGGTAATGAGGTATGAAGACGGAATGACCGGAACTGCGGGGACACTGACTTTGGATTACCCTAAAAATAATCTTTACAAGAATGGTACTGTGAAAAACGATCATTTGACAAAAATTATTACTCAAAAATTTATTGCGCAAACTCCCTGGTTGCCATTGGAAACCTGGAATGACCACAGAAGATTAGGTCTTCCTTTCTTTGAAAACCCGGTTACTGAAAACCCGATCCAGACCTTGCCTGCATTAACTGATGCCACTTACATGAACGGAAGTGTCAAGTTTTTACCACAGCGTTTAAGGTATCCTTCGAGTTTAAGGAATACCAATATCAATGGCTATAACCAGGCCGTTACTGCTTTGTCGGGTCCTGATGAAGTGCTTACTCCTTTATGGTGGGCACAAAAGACCCCATAATTAAATTTAAAAAGGGATGTTCTAAAAAACATCCCTTTTTTTATAAAAAAAAACCTAATTTAAACGATCCATTTAAAACAATCAGAATGTCTTGTAACCAATCCACTTTTACAAAGACTTTGGTTAAAGGTTTAATAGGTTGCTGTCTGGCATTGCCTTTTAATACAAACCAAATCTTTGCGCAAAATGCGAAACAACCATTAGTAAAACGTTTAACTGACTATGTAGATCCCTATATTGGAACAGGCTTTCACGGGCATGTTTTCATGGGGGCCAATGTGCCTTTTGGGGCGGTACAGCTTGGACCAACCAATATTACACAGGGTTGGGACTGGTGTTCGGGTTATCATTATTCCGATTCTACGATAGTGGGTTTTGCCCATACACACCTCAGTGGAACAGGAATTGGTGATTTGGGTGATGTGCTGATGATGCCGGCCGTCGGAGTGGTGAAGCTAACCAAAGGCGTGGCGGGGGATCAGAAAAGCGGCTATTATTCCTTATTTTCTCATCAAGAAGAAAGTGCCCGGCCGGGTTATTATAGTGTCAGATTAAAGAGATATGACATCAAAGCAGAACTGACGGCAACAGAAAGGGTGGGCTTTCATAAATATACCTTTCCAAAGGCTGCTGATGCAAAAATTATTATTGACCTGAAAGAAGGTATTGGCTGGGACAAAAGTACCGGAACACATATTCAGCAATTGAACGATACAACCATTGCGGGTTATCGATATTCTACCGGCTGGGCAAAGGACCAACGCATTTACTTCAACGCTGTTTTTTCCAAGCCCATCAAAAAATTCCTGGTGTATGATAGCCTGGGGCTAAATGCAGATAAAGATCCAAAAGGGACCCAGCTTAAAGGCGTTGCTTACTTTTCTACTGTAAAAGGAGAGCAGATTTTGGTTAAAGTTGGCATTTCACCGGTAAGTATGGAGAATGCTGCACAAAACATCAAAGCAGAGGTCCCGGGCTGGAATTTTGCTGGAACGGTTCAAAAAGCCGATCAGGCTTGGAACAAGGAATTATCGAAGGTGAGTGTAAAAACAAATGACTTGCACCGGATGAGAACTTTTTACACGGCGCTTTATCACACCATGATTGCACCTTCGGTTTTTAATGACCATAACGGAGATTATCTGGGCACCGATAAAAAAGTTTACCGGAAGGCGAATTTTACCAATTTAACTACTTTTTCTCTTTGGGATACCTATAGGGCAGCCCATCCTTTGTTTACATTGCTGCAACCTCAAAGAGTAAATGATATGGTCAATACCATGCTGGCCATTTACCAGCAACAAGGTAAATTACCTGTATGGCACTTGATGGGGAATGAAACCAATACCATGGTTGGAAATCCGGGTATTGCAGTAGTTGCTGAAGCTTATCTGAAAGGATTTAAAGGATTTGATGCCAAACTTGCCTTTGAAGCCATGAAAAACTCCGCCATGCTCGACGAAAGAGGTTTGTCTTATGTTAAAAAACTGGGGTATATTCCGGCAGACTCTCTTATAGAATCTGTATCTATAGGAATGGAATATGCCATTGCCGACTGGAGCATTGGGCAGGTCGCAAAAAAAATGGGTAAAACCCAAGAATACGACTACTTCAACAAACGCGGGCATAACTATGTTCATTATTTTAATCCTGAAACCCGTTTTATGCAGGCTAAGGTATCAGATCGGGAATGGAGAAATCCCTTTAACCCTTTTGAGTCCATTCACCGCAAAAATGATTATACCGAAGGCAATGCCTGGCAGTATTTATGGCTGGTGCCGCAAGATCCTCAGGGCCTGATTAAACTTCTGGGTGGAGATCAAAAATTTGCTGCCAAACTGGATTCCCTGTTTATCCTTAAAGGGGATATGGGTAAAGAAGCATCACCAGACATTAGTGGATTGATTGGTCAGTATGCACATGGGAATGAACCGAGTCATCACATTACCTATTTGTATGCTTATGCGGGGCAGCCTTATAAAACAGCAGAAAAAGTCCGCTACATTATGGACCATTTGTATACGGATAAATTTGATGGATTATGCGGGAATGAAGATGTTGGACAAATGTCTGCCTGGTATGTGTTTTCAGCCCTTGGATTTTATCCGGTCAATCCATCAAGCGGTGTGTATGTGTTTGGGAGCCCTGTTTTTAACGAGGCGGTGCTGAAACTTCAGGATGGTAAGCATTTTAAAGTAACGGTAAAAAACAATTCGGCGGTGAATAAATATATCCAGCACATTACTCTTAACGGGAAAGCTTATGCTAAATCCTATATTACTCATGAAGAGCTTGTTGCCGGAGGTAACATGGTTATTGAAATGGGAAGCAAAGCATCGGCCACCTGGGGAATTAACACAACAGACAGACCTTACTCCGAAAAATAAATGAAAAAACTGAGCTTACTCTTCTTATTAATAGCTACATGCAGTCTGGGATTTTCCCAAAGCGCGTATGAACTCAACAGTGACTGGAAATGTTTACCGCTGAAACAGGTCAAAGCCACAGGCGAACAAATTTCTGCCACTGGTTATACTTTATCCGGCTGGAAACCGGCAACTGTACCAGGTACAGTGTTAACCACCATGTTGAACAATAAAGAGGTTCCGGATCCTTTTTTCGGGATGAACAACCAGAAGATCCCGGATATTTATGTAACCGGAAGGGATTATTATACCTATTGGTTTGTTAAAGACTTTAAGGAGGTTTTTCCGGCATCCGGACAGCAGGTGTGGCTTAATTTCAGAGGGATTAATTACAGTTGTGACATCTTTTTAAATGGTAAAAAAGTAAATAAAACGCCTTATAAAGGAATGTTCCTCCGCCGGGCTTTTAACATTAGTTCCTTGTTGAACAGGGATGGAAAAAACCGCCTGGCAGTTATCGTTTATCCTGCCGATGTCGTTGGGGATCCCAATGGCGGACAAGGGGGGGATGGGACCATTGCCAGAGGAGTAGCACCTCAATATACTGCCGGTTGGGACTGGATTCGTCCGATCAGGGATCGCAATACCGGAATATGGGATAAAGTATACATTGAAAAAACAGGTGCTGTAAAGCTAAAAAATCCTCATGTAATCACTTATGTTCCCGGAAAAAGAACAACCCGAGGGCAACAGCAGCCGGCAAGGATCCGAATGTCTGCTGAACTGGAAAATGCGTCATCTGTAAAAGTAGAAGGAGTACTTTCCTATACGCTGGAAGGCCAGAAAATTTCGGCAAAAGTCAGTATTCCTGCAGGACAAAGTACAGAAGTTCAATTGCCTGATTTTGAGTTGAAAAACCCCCGTTTATGGTGGCCCAATGGTTATGGACAACAGGAACTTTATAAAACAAGTATTCAGTTTACCCAAAGTAACGGACAGCTTTCCGATCAGCAGGCCCTTAGTTTTGGGGTACGGGAAATCCAGACTGAATGGAATGCCACCACCAGCAGCAGGGAAATTCTGGTTAATGGTCAGAAGATTTTTATTAAAGGGGGCAATTGGATCATTTCAGATGCGATGCTGCGCTTTTCACAGGCCAGATATGATGCTGAAATCCGGTATCATAAAGATATGAACTTAAACCTCATCCGCATCTGGGGAGGTGCCCTGGTAGAGCGTCCGGAGTTTTATGATGCCTGTGACAGAAATGGACTACTGGTGATGCAGGATTTTTGGATGTCTGGTGATTGTAATGGCCGTTGGCAGGATCCTTTGAAAAAAGAAGATCAGTGGACCCGAAGACAATATCCTGACGACCATCACCTTTTTCTGGAGTCTGCAACAGATATGATAAAAATGGTTAGAAATCATGCTTCCCTTGCCATTTGGTGTGGAGGAAATGAAATTACGCCGCCTGATGATATTCTTATCCCGCTTAGGGACTCGATTTTACCTAAATTGGACGGAACAAGGTGGTTTGTAGATTATTCCAATTCAGACCATATGTCACTGAACAATCTTGGCGGAAATGGAGACGGCCCTTATACGATACAACCTGTCCATACCTTTTGGGAAAACAGAACTTTTCCTTTTAATTCGGAAGTTGGATCAGTTGGTGTAGGTGATTATGAGTCATTGAAAAGGTTTATTCCTGAAAAAAATCTGATTGCACCCGAGTATACCGGAAAGGATAAACAAGGCCGGGCTGTAGAAAAGGTCGATTCGGTCTGGACTTATCATACCTACGATGGGGTAGGTTATGAATCCTTTATTTTACCATACGGTAAGCCCGATGATGTTAAGGACTTTGCAAACAAGGCCCAGCTGGTTAATTATGACCAGTACCGTGGGCTTATTGAAGGTTTTAGTGCTCATATGTGGAGCTGGTATACGGGAGTGATTATCTGGAAAACACAAAATCCATGGACTTCAACCAGGGGACAGATGTACGATTATTACCTGGACCCGAATGCTTGTTTGTATGGGCTGCGCGCAGGAAGTGAAATGTTACATGCCATGTACAATCCTGCAGATGGTATGGTCATGATTGCAAATAATGGCTTTGAACAGCGTCGGGACCTGATGCTGGTGGCTACTTCCTATGACATGAAAGGAAAGTCAAAGCTGCTCAACCAGATTTTCTGCTATGTGGAACCTTCAGCTGTGAAGAAGATCTCTTCTTTGAAACAAAGTGTGGAAGCTTTATCTGCTGAAGAAGGTTCTTTTTTATCCCTGCAATTACTGGATAAAGATAAAAAAGTATTAAGTGACAACTTTTACTGGATGGCAGATCAGAAAGGAAATTATTCTGGTTTGAATAAAATGAAAAAAGCAGAGCTTAAAATAAGCCTTCGTCAGTTAGAAAATAATAAAATTGAGGTGAACCTGTTTAATCCATCCGAAAACCCTGTTGCTTTTTTTAACCGTGTTTCTTTAGTCGATCAGGCGACAAAAGAGCGGATACTACCGGCTTTTTATGACCAGAATTATATTTCTTTGCCCCCTGGAACAGAGAAAAAGATTATAATTGAATACCGGCCTGAAAATGGAAAGAGCTATGGGGTAACGGTTTCGGGATGGAACGTAGATGCTGTTTATACAGGATTGAAATAGATTTGCAATTGAATCCAATAAAAAAAGCCCTGAACTTTCAAAGGTTCAGGGCTTTTTTTATTGGATTCAATGTTCCCTAGTCAGGATGTAGCCAGTTTGTTTTGTTTGTATTTGGCAAGATTGATGAGTAAAACACTGGCTAGAATAATAAACAGGCCCAGGACCTGTATCAGACTAATTTTTTCTGTTGTAAACAACAAGCTTAATAAAACTGCAACAACCGGATTGACATAGGCGTAGGTGCTGACCTGTGTGGCCGGCCTGACGGTAAGCAACCAGACATAAGCACTAAAGGCGGCAATCGAGCCAAATAAAATCAGGTAAATAATCGAAAGCCAGGCTTCAGCTGGGACCTCAGACCATTGAAAATGTTTGTGTTCTGCATTCAGCAAGCTGCCCAGCAGAAAGGCAAAACCAGCAGCCAGCATTTGCCATGCGGTTCCGGCCGACACAGAAATTTTGTTGTCGGCATGATGTTTTGAATACAAAGAACCTGCAGCCCAGCCTATAGGTCCAATGACCAGCAAGCACATTGAAATGATTTGGAAAGTACTTTGAGGTGTATTCAGGGTTTGAAGAAGCTGCTCTCCGAATAAAAAAATAACCCCAATAAAACCAACGATAAGACCAGCAACAGTAGATTTGCTCCGTAAGTTTTCTCCCCATTTTGGTTTATCCAGAATGACGAACCAAATGGCTGCAGAGGCTACCATAATGGCAACCAGTCCACTGGGGATCACCTGTTCTACCCAAATGACGATGCCATTGCCCACACCCAACATCAGCAAGCCGCTGACAACAGCTGTTTTGATGCTTTTACGGTCAAATACATTTTCTCCCCTCAATTTGCACCAGCTCATTAAAATGAGCCCTGCCAATATAAAACGGAAAGCACCCAGTATAAAAGGAGGAAAGCCTGTGAGTGCTTTTTGGATGAAAAAATAGGTGGAACCCCATACAATGTAAACGGTGGCAAATGCCACATAAACTAAAATAGGAGAAGCGGTTTTTGTAGAGCTGGACATCATTAGGCGTATTTAGTTTTCAGGAATTTTTAACTGTTGCTGTTCTTTTAAAGTTTCCAGAACAATGGTGGTCCGTATAGAGAGTATGTTTTTGATTTTGCTAAAGGAGTTGCGCATCAGGGCCATTAAAGAGGCAGAATCGGATGTTCTTACCTTAACCAGATAACAATCTTCACCTGCAATAATGTGTACTTCCTGGACCTCTTCAATTTTTGCCAACTCTTTTGCTGTATCCGCACAGCCAATACTATCGGATGCTTTTAATGAAATGAAAGCCAGGAGCTTCAGGTCTACTGCGGCCGGATTAATCCGGGTGGTGTATTGAACAATGACGCCCCTTTGTTCCAGTTTTTTGACGCGCTCTAAAATGGCAGAAGGCGCCATTTCCAGGTCTTTCGCAATTTGAACATTGGATATCCTGGCGTTTTCCTGCATCAGCCTTAAAATGGCCAGGTCAACTTTGTCTAAAGAAAAATTGTTTTCGACTATCATTCTGTAAATATATTAATTTTCTGAATTATATTCATTTTTTTATTAAAAATTATGTTTTTTGTTCTATATTTGTAGCCTGAGCTGAAATACTTCGGGCGCTTATCTGTCGCCCTGAACAGGAAACATCGCTGTTCGGTCCGGATCTATTTGTACCTTTAAAAAAATATCCAATGAAAAAAAAACTCCTTGATCTGCCACCATTGCCAGCTGTCTTTTTAGCCATCATCAGTGTGCAGGCGGGAGCCGCAATTGCAAAAGGTCTGTTTCCTGTCTTGGGTGCTGCGGCTACGGCCTCCCTACGCATTGGTCTTTCTGCTATTATTCTGTTGGCGGTGAACCGTCCTAAGCTCGGTAACCTGACTTCTGTTCAATGGAAAGCAGTTATTCCTTATGGGTTATGTCTGGGCGCCATGAATTTTATATTTTATATGGCCATTAAAAGAATTCCTCTTGGACTTGGGGTAACACTCGAATTTATGGGCCCCTTAATGGTCGCTATTTTTGGTTCAAGACGTTTGATGGATTATTTATGGATATTGCTCGCTGGTGCAGGGATTGCTTTAATTGCTCCATGGACGACATCCGGAATTGATCCTGTTGGAGTCGCATTGGCCCTGTTGGCTGGTGCATTCTGGGGCGGATATATTGTCATGGGGGGCAAAATTTCAAGATTGATGAAAGGAAGTGACGCAGTAAGTGTTGGGATGATTTTTGCGACCCTATTGATCCTGCCCTTTGGAATTGAGGGTGGAGGCTTTGCGCGGTTGAGCCCGGCACTCCTTTTGTCTGCCCTTGCCCTTGCCTTGTTGTCCAGTGCCATTCCCTTTACCCTGGAGATGAAAGCGCTGCGTCAAATACCGGCAAGAACTTTTAGCATCCTGATGAGTCTGGAACCTGCTATTGCAGCATTGTGTGGTTTGCTTTTTTTACATGAACACCTTTCTTTTAAAGAATGGCTTGCTGTGGCCCTGGTTGTCATTGCAAGTGGAGGGGCCACCTTAACGGCAAGAAAACCAGCTTTGTAATAAAAAAAATATTTTATTTTTCTTGAAATCCTTGTTTTTTGCCATGAAAAGGGCTGTGTGGATGATTTGTTTAAAATAAGGAGCAGCAGGGGTGCAACCTGTTGCTGTTAAAGCGGGTCTTATCCTTGAATTTGTAAAACAAAAATTAGGGATATGAAAAATTTAATTAAAAGATGGTTAACCGTAATGGCAGCAGTTGCCGTTTTCACATCTGCCAGCTTAGCGGCCCCTGTTACTGATACTTTAAAACATCAGCAAAATACAGAAATTGATATGATTATCCTCCGCGGGAATGTGAGGGTTTATCTGATACAGAAAATACAGGGTTCTATGAAAATCGTTACCAGTAGAACTGCTGAGGAGTTAACAGTTACTAAAAGAGGGGAAAAGCTGCTGATCAACTCAGAACAAAACGAGCCTGTGGTGCTGTACATTTACCTTAAAAATCTGAAAAGAATTGAGGCTTCAAATACGGCAGTTGTAAGGACAAGTGGAAATTTTAACCTGAAGCTCCTGCAGGTCATATTGCATGACGGGGCCAGGGCAGAACTCAATATCCATACCGAAGCGCTGTACACCCAGCTCAAAGATCAATCTAAACTACACTTAGCAGGTTCAACGGAGGAGCATGTTCTGGTCAGGGGTAAGGTTTCCAATCTGAAGATGGAAAAGTTTAGTGCATTAAAAACAGATACGATTCCTTACCAGTTGTTGTTGGCAGATGAAAAATTAGCTGGACAGGTCCATTAAGTTAGCCAAAAAACATCATTTATTTAAAACAGAATTACATTTCCTTCGGGCTTGTGGTTCTGTTTGTAGCGTTTTTAGAAAAGGGGCCGTTTAGGCAGTTAAAAAACCTTTAGAAACCCTTTAATAACATGATGATGACTTTATTTGCAAAATCGATTTCAAGATCCCTTCACCCAGTATTGACCGGTCTGGCCTTAGCCCTAGGCAGTCTGTTGTTTCAATCCTGTTCCAAAGACCAGGCGCCCGATGTTAAGGGCTCCTCCCTTACGGTTGTAAATGCATCCCCGACTATGGCTACCTATAACTTTTACCTGAATGACCAGAAGGCAAATGGGGCGGCTGCCTTGCCTTTTGCAGGGGCTGTTTCTCCAAAGGTATGGCAATCAGGAGCCTATAAAGCTAAGTTTACCATTGCGAGCAATACCGAAAGTGTGATCACTAAAGACATCAGTCTTGCTCCTGATAAGGCTTACAGTCTTTTTTTAATTGATAAAGCAGACAAACTAGATTATCTGCTGATCAATGACGATCTGAGCAAAACCGGAGAAAAAGCCTTTGTCCGCTTTATCAATTTATCTCCCGATGCGGCTTCTCTTGATCTGGCAGTGAAGGGCGGAGCGGTACTTATTGGTGATAAAGTTTATAAAGCCAGCAGTGCGTTCACAGAAGTTGACCCCAAGGACTATGTATTTGAGATCAGGGATAAGGCGACAGGAACAGTGAAAGGTGCTGCTTTAGCCAGTATTACTTTGGCCAAAGGGAAATATTATACAGTGACTGCCCTGGGGCTGCTTCAGCCGACAGGGACTGACCAGGCCTTTACCGGAAAAGTTTTCCCCTACTAAAAAAGATGCGGGCATGACCTCCCTATGCGTAAGTCATGCCCATTTCAAATATGCTGATGAAGCGTTCTAATCCAAGTTTTTCAAAAAATATCCAGGCGCCGGTATCGGTTTCATTATAATTAATGAAATTGATGCTGCCTGTTTGGCTTTTCTGGTTCATATACCGAAATAATGCTGTTCCTACACCTTTTCTTCTATATTCAGGCTGCACTGCAAATTGTTTGATCCGGCCGTTTACCGGATCCATCACAGCATAACCCGTCAATTCCGACCCAATGTAAGCTCCGGCCAGAATATACTGCTCCATTGCCCTGCACACAGCAGGTGTAGAATTTTGCCAGGTCGGTTCAATGTCCCTGAAAGATTCCAGTATTGTCCAGTCTGGATCAGTCATTGGTGCCACCAGAATCCCTGCGGCCGGTTCTCCGGTAACAATCCCTTTAAAACAACCACATTTTCTCAAAATCTGAAAGCCGGTTTTCTCATAACTGCGTATGGCTTTTTCATTGCCTTCAATAACCTCCAGTAAATGATGCGTGTAACCGGCATTTTTCAGCAGGGGAGAAATAAATTCATACATTTTTTGAGGAAGTCTTTGGCCTCTTTGATCCGGAACTACGCCAGTCCCCCCATTGTACACAAGCTGTTTGCCGCCGATGGTATCCAGACCATTTAAAATAAAGCCGACAAGTTTTCCATTTTCAAATGCCCCAGCGGAATAAGCAAGGGAGATGTTCTCTGATTTTAGCTTTATGGCCATGGCTTGCTCACTGAGCTGGAATTTAATCATGTAATCAGAAAAAGCAAGGTTAAAAACGGTGGTCAGTTCGGCTAAATTTTGGTCCTCAAGGGTGTTGAAGGTAATCATGGGTGTAAATCTTAAGTATTTAATTGATGTACTAAAGATATGTATCGAACTACATAAATGAAAAATTTAATTTAATTCCAGGAGTCGTTCTGATGTATAAAACGTTTAATAAAAGGGTAGTTGAGTTGATGCCCGTTTTTACGGATCTTTTATTTTTGAACAATGCATGAGTGTATTAAAGTCAATCTGGTCCTTATTCTGTTGTGGTGTAGTTATACCCGTAGTTATGGACAGTTTAAAGGAAGCCTTTGGGATGTAAAGGAAATTGCTGAAAAGCCCTTTTACAAAACTGTTTCAAGTGATTCTGCCATAGGAATGATTTATCAGGGACTTTCTTATAAAGGACATCGTAAAAATATTTTCGCCTGGTATGCCAGTCCGGCAACTATAAAGGGAAAGCAGTCAGAAAATCACCAATTTCCGGCTGTAGTGCTTGTACATGGTGGTGGTGGGACTGCATTTAAGCAATGGGCGATTCTTTGGGCAAAAAAAGGTTACGCGGCCATTGCAATGGACTTAAGAGGAAATGATGCGGATAAAAAACATATAGAAGGTGGATTTGAAGAACCTGATGGAAAAACGCCCTATTTTACGATTCCATCAGACCTGAGGGATAGCTGGATGTATCAGGCTGTTGCGGATGTAATCCTGGCGCATAATCTGATCCGAAGCTTTCCTGAAGTCGACAGCAACAGAACAGCGCTAACCGGGATCAGTTGGGGTGGAATCATTACCACATTGCTGGCGGGTCTTGATGACCGTTTTAAAGCGGCTGTCCCTGTATATGGTTGCGGTTATCTTTTTTACGATACTGCAATGAAAAAGGACCTGGATCTTTTATCTGATCAGGATAAAGACCAATGGATCAGAGCTTTTGATCCTTCCAGATACCTTGGTCGGTCTAAAATGCCCGTGCTGTTTATCAATGGTACAAATGACGGACATTTTTTTCTGGACGCCTATGCCAGGACTTATCGGTTGGCTACAAAAAAAAGCTTATCTATTAAAATCGGGCTTAAACACAACCATGCGCATGGCTGGGGAAATCAAGAAATCTATGATTTTATTGGGCATGAACTGAATGGAACCCCTGCGCTCCCTGTCTTTGGTCCTTTGAAAACCACAAAAAAAGAAATAACTGTTCAGATCAGTTCTCCGGTTCCGCTCCGTCAGGCCTTTTTAAATTATACCCTGGACCATAATTCTCCTTGGAAAGCTAAACAATGGGAAAAGAAGCCGGTCAGGATTGAAAACCAGCACCTTTTCCTGGAAAAACCTTCTAAAGAGACTCTCGCCTGGTTTCTTTCTGTTGAAGACGAAAGAGGACTGGAAGTTTCCTCCGAAATTCAATTTGGCACTTCAGAGCCGGAATAAGATCTGAATGTCAGAAAATAAACCATAATAATTTATAGCTTTGGTAAAGATCTTTACATAAAAATCAAACAAATGAAATAGGTGAAGGTTTCTTCTAAAATTGACTATAAAGCATTAAAATGAAAAGCAATATTAATTTTTGTATACCAGCTGGTTTGCTGCTCCTGGCACTGAACCTGATGGCCGGAAGATTTTTGTCTCTTTCGGATCTATTGACCGGATTATTTTATGGAATAGCAATCGGTTTAATTTTCATTGGTATTTTATTCACCGCAAAGAAAAGGATTAAACAGATTTAATATGTCATCCAAAGCCCTCTCTATAAAAGACATTGCAAAAAAAGCCAATGTATCC
Organism: Pedobacter nutrimenti; assembly: GCF_003208655.1. Taxonomy (GTDB): domain Bacteria; phylum Bacteroidota; class Bacteroidia; order Sphingobacteriales; family Sphingobacteriaceae; genus Pedobacter; species Pedobacter nutrimenti. The sequence goes on from NZ_QKLU01000006.1 coordinate 51,699, forward strand.
ATTACGACTGTATCCTTTATTCTGAACGGCAAGGCGGTAGAAAAAAACATCAGTACCGCTGTTATAGAGAAAGTGGAAAAGATCATTAAGGAAGATGGCTTTAAACCAAACCAGGTAGCCCGAAGCCTGCGCACGGGAAGTTCTAAAATTATCGGATTAATTGTTGAAGACATTTCAAATCCTTTTTTTGCGGGGATTGCGAGGCTTATTGAAGATAAAGCCTATAAAAAGGATTATAAGATTATTTATTCCAGTACAGAAAATCAGCCCGGAAAAGCAAAAGATCTCATTAATCTTTTTAAATCCAGACAGGTTGATGCCTATATCATTTCACCCGCAGGTGGGACAGAGGAAGAAATCCAGGGCCTGATCAAAGAACACAAACCCGTGGTATTGTTTGACCGTTATTTACCCGGTCTGAATGCCAATTATGTAGGAGTGGATAACTTTAAGGCTTCTTATCAGGCGACAGAACATTTTATCCACAGGAAGAAAAAAAATATTGCCTTGGTTACCGTTGATTTATCCGTGGAGCAAATCAATGAACGAAGTGAAGGACACCGGCAGGCCATCCTGGATTATGAGTTACCTTTTCATGCTGAACTGGTCATCCGCATACCTTTTGCACAACCGAAAGAAGAAACGATTCAGCAGTTGATCCATTTTTTCAATCAATATGCTGAAATTGATGCTGTGTTGTTTGCTACAAACTATCTGGCCATTAGCGGGCTGACTGCGCTAAAACAGATGGATAAAGCAATTGACAAGGATTTTTCCGTTATTGCTTATGATGACGGTGAGGTTTTTAAACTGCATACACCACAGATTTCAGCTGTAGAACAACCCCTGGAAGAAATTGCAGAAAATATCATTAACCTGATCTTTCAGCAATTGTCCGCAGATCAGCTACCCGCTCCGCAAAAGGTCATTCTGGCAGCAAAACTTTTGGTCCGGTCCAGTTAATTTTAAGGCCAGATTTTATTTGAGCGGAAGGGTAAATTTATTATTATTGCATCTGTTAATAAAACGTTTTAGCAAAATCTAATGATTTGTATTCAAACGCTTTGAACCAGGACCATATAAAAACCAAATAAACGGTGCGTGCACCGGAAACCTAATATCCAGATTTTATGAAAAGGAGAACATTTATCAGAAATACAAGCCTGTTGGGTGCAGGTGTACTTGCCTCAAAGATTTCATTTGCTGCTGCCCCGGCTGATTTTCCAATCGTAAGGGTTGCCGCAGGAAAAAGACATTTTCAAAGCAAGTCTGTAGATGCTGCGATACAAACTTTTAAAGCAAAAGTAAAAAATCCGGAACTTTGCTGGTTATTTGAAAACTGTTTTCCAAATACGCTCGATACAACTGTTTATTACAAAGAAGAAAACGGACATCCGGATACGTATGTGATTACCGGAGATATTGATGCCATGTGGCTCCGGGACAGTTCGGCCCAGGTTTGGCCCTATTTGCAATTTGTAAATGAAGATGAGCCTTTAAAGAAGTTAATTGCCGGTGTCATTTTCCACCAGACCAAATGTATTTTAAAGGATCCTTATGCAAATGCATTTTATGGAGACCCGAATAAAGTAGGGGAATGGAAAAGTGATCAGACCACGATGCTTCCAGGGGTGCACGAAAGGAAATGGGAAATAGATTCTCTGTGTTATCCGGTGCGCCTGGCCTATCATTACTGGAAAAAAACCAAGGACAGCCAACCCTTTACAGAAGATTGGAAAGAAGCCATTAAACTGACTTTGAAAACTTTTAAGGACCAGCAACGCAAAAGTGGAAATGGGCCCTATCATTTTCAGCGGGAAACCCTCAAGCCCACCGATTCACAACCTATGGCAGGTTATGGCTTTCCTGTGAAACCAGTTGGCCTCATATGTTCTGCATTCCGTCCAAGTGACGACGCCACTATTTTTCCATTTCTGATCCCATCCAACTTTTTTGCAGTTAGTTCTTTAAAGCAAGCATCTGAAATGGTAACGGCTATTTTTAAAGATACAACCTTAGCCGCTGAATTAACAAAACTTGCCCTTGAAGTAGAGGCTGCTATACAAAAATATGGCATTGTGAACCACCCTGAATATGGTAAAATATATGCATTCGAAGTGGATGGTTTTGGCAATACCTATCTGATGGATGATGCCAACGTTCCAAGTCTTTTGGCTTTACCTTATCTGGGCGCTATTGATGTTAAACAGGAGATCTATCAGAACACCAGAAAATTTGTTTTATCTGAAAACAATCCTTTTTATTTTAAAGGAACAGCAGCCGAAGGGATAGGTGGGCCACACGTTGGACAAGATATGATTTGGCCAATGAGCATTACCATGAGGGCTTTAACTTCTTCAGACCGGGAAGAAATTAAAAGGTGTATACAAAGTTTGCAGAAAACCCACGCAGGAAAAGGCTTTATGCATGAGTCCTTCCATAAAGACGATCCTTCCAATTTCACCAGGGCCTGGTTTGCCTGGTCTAATACCTTATTTGGTGAATTGTTGTGGAAAACTTATCATGAAATGCCTGAGCTTTTAAAAGCCTGATCATTTTAAAGAAAAAGACTGATAGATACTAAAATAAGCGAAAAACACATAATGAAAAACTCCGTTGCGCTGGGCATTGATATAGGCGGCTCTCACATTACAGCTGCGCTGGTCGATTTGAAAACAGGAAGCCTGCTGGAGGGCTCCCGTCAGCGAAAATATGTCAGGTCCGATGAGGCTGCCGAAATTATTTTAGACCACTGGTGTGGGGTAATCCGGGAAGTTTTTAAAAGCGGTACAGGGCTTCAAAAAAATATAGGAATTGCTATGCCCGGCCCCTTTGATTACAAAGCGGGTATTTCGCTGATCCGAGACCAGGATAAGTTCAGGACCCTGTACCAGGTCAATATAAAAACCGAACTGGCCCGTCGTTTAAATATAAAAGAACAAGAAATTCGCTTTATAAATGATGCGGCAGGTTTTCTGCAGGGAGAAGTTTTTGGCGGGGCTGCCAGAAATTTTTCCAGAGTGATTGGGCTCACTTTGGGTACTGGTCTTGGGGCTGCCTTTTGTGCAAATGGACAAGCGACTGATGCAGCCCTGTGGAATGCAAAATTTAAGGAGGGTATTGCCGAAGATTACCTGTCAACCCGCTGGTTTATAAAACGGTATTTTGAATTGACAGGACATACAATTGCGGGAGTAAAAGAACTTGACCTTAGCACCGGCAGAAGTCCGGAAATAAAAAAAATGTTTGGAGAATTTGCACATCATCTGGGACAGTTTATCCATATGGTCGTACAACAGCAAGACGCCGACCTGATTGTGCTGGGGGGAAATATTTCTAATGCCTATCCCTGCTTTTTACCCGAACTGGAACAGGAATTTCAGAAATACCCTATACCAGCTAAAGTAAAAATTGCGGAACTCAAGGAAGATGCGGCCCTGATCGGTGCTGCAAGTCTTTGGGGGAGACTGGAAACTGCAGAATTAAAGTAAATTTAATGGTTAAACAAACCAACCTGAATCAAAAATGATCAAGAAAATTTTGTGCATTGCCGCTTTATTGGGAAGCGGTAGTATTTTCGCTCAGCAGAGCAGTAAATTTCCTGAACCTGTCGATTTGGTGAATCCCCTGATGGGAACCCAGTCTAAGCCAGACCTTTCCAATGGAAATACCTATCCGGCTGTTGCGGTGCCCTGGGGAATGAATTTTTGGACCCCACAAACCGGAAAAATGGGAAATGGTTGGGCTTATACCTATGATGCCGATAAAATCAGGGGATTCAAACAAACCCATCAGCCCTCTCCATGGATGAACGATTATGGCCAGTTTGCAATTATGCCTGTAACGGGCAAACTGAAATTCAAAGAAGAGGAGCGGGCCAGCTGGTTTAGTCATAAAGCCGAAAAAGCCAGTCCCTATTACTACAGCGTTTATCTGGCCGATGCCGATGTAACGACAGAGCTCACACCAACTGAGCGTGCGGCGCAGTTCCGTTTTACATTCCCAAAAACAGACAGTGCTTTTGTTGTGGTTGATGCATTGAACAAGGGCTCTTATATTAAAATTATTCCATCGGAAAGGAAAATTATCGGGTATTCCACTAAATATGCAAGAGGCCCATTGCCTAAAAATTTTAAAAATTATTTTGTCATTTATTTCGATAAAGATTTTAGTCTGTCTAAAACCTGGGCAGATACCGTTCTTAAAAACGGACTTGAACTGGAAAGTGAGCACAGTGGTGCTGTAATTGGTTTTAAAACCATAAAAGGAGAAAAGGTTACGGCAAAAGTGGCTTCTTCTTTTATCAGCTTTGAGCAGGCAGAGCTTAACCTGAAAAGGGAACTGGCCAAAGATAGTTTTGAACAAACCAAAGCAAAAGCCAGGATGCTCTGGAATAAAACACTTGGGCGTATTGAAATAGAAGGAGGAACAATTGACCAGGCACGGACTTTTTATTCCTGCCTGTACAGGACCCTGTTTTTTCCAAATAAGCTGTATGAGCTCAATGATAAAAATGAAATCGTACACTGGAGCCCTTATAACGGTAAAATATTGCCGGGCTATATGTTTGCAGGAACAGGCTTTTGGGATACTTTCAGGGCATTGTATCCCTTTTTGAACCTCATGTATCCAGCCATTAATAAAGAAATGCAGGAAGGGTTGATCAATGATTTTAAAGAAGGGGGCTGGTTGCCCGAGTGGAGCAGTCCGGGCTACGCCAATATTATGGTTGGCAATAACTCCGCTTCTGTGGTCAGTGATGCCTATATCAAAGGCATGCGCGGCTATGATATTGAAACGCTGTGGAAGGCAGTGACGCATGGCGCAAACAATGAAGGCCCTATAGAAGCTGTCGGAAGAAACGGAGTGAAGTACTATAACGAACTGGGTTATGTACCTTATGATGTGAAAATCAGTGAAAATGCGGCCAAAACACTGGAATATGCTTATGACGATTTTGCCATTTACCAGTTGGGGCGGGCATTGGGTAAGCCCGAAAGTGAGATTGGGATTTACGCAAAGCGCAGCATGAATTATAAAAATCTTTTTGACCCTTCTTCGGGTTTAATGCGCGGAAAAAATCAGGATGGAACTTTTCAAAGTCCTTTTAGTCCTTTCAAATGGGGAGGGGCTTTTACAGAAGGGAACAGCTGGCATTATACTTGGTCTGTTTTTCAGGATGTTGCCGGCCTTGCAAAGCTAATGGGAGGACCCGAAAAGTTTGTTCAGAAACTCGATTCTGTATTTTCCCTTCCACCTGTTTTTGATGAAAGTGCCTACGGAGGGGTGATTCACGAGATCAGGGAAATGCAGATAGCCAATATGGGGCAGTATGCACATGGAAACCAGCCAATTCAGCATATGATTTACCTGTATAATTATGGTGGGGCGCCATGGAAAACCCAGTATTGGGCAAGGGAGACGATGGACAGAATGTATAAAGCAACCCCAGACGGTTATTGCGGAGATGAAGATAATGGACAGACTTCTGCCTGGTATGTTTTTTCAGCTATGGGCTTTTACCCGGTTACACCAGCCGTAGACCAGTATGTACTAGGGGCACCTTTATTTAAAAAAATGAATCTTCATCTGGAGAATGGTAAAACCATTTCCATCAATGCCCCGGAAAATAGTGCGGAGCATAAATATGTGCAATCTCTGCAGATAGACGGGAAGGCATATTCCAAAAACTGGCTGAGCCATTCTGCTTTGCAAAAAGGAGCAGTCCTGAATTTTAATATGTCAAGCTCGCCCAATAAAGAAAGAGGAAAGGATGCCAGGGATTTTCCTTATTCCTTTTCTACCGATAAATAAAATGAATGTTAATTCAACTGAGTATTTGGCCAATATTCAGGAAGTAAATTGCCGGAAGATTTAGGTAATTGCGGCCAGTGATAGCTTTGTTTGAGTAACAAATGTTTATGTTGAATTGTACCCGGCAGCCAGGGATAGCTGCCGGGTTTTTTATAAAACTTTAGCGGTAAAGCAAGTCGGTCATCAGGTTCTCATTTGTTCTTGGGAGCGCGGCGGCAGCTTCCAGATAGGTGCTGCTCTTGTATTTTAATCCTGCGAGCAAGAGTGGTCTGTACATTTCCCCTTTATTATAAGGACTGATCTGTTTATGGTCTTTAGGTTTATCACCAATGGTGTAAGGGATCAACCAGTCCAGTGCTTTGCGTAAGCTTCTGCCGTCGGTGGTGCTGTAATTCCACAGGTCAATATCGAGTTTTTCGCCCAGTATGGCCAGGTTAAACCAACCGTTAAGGTTCATGGTACTGTAACCATAAGCGTTCGTTCTTTCCAGTTCGAGCGGCTGCTGGCCATCAGGTTCAATTTGTACAGGTATCCTTTTTAAGCTCTCTTTTAAGGTTTGAGCGGCCAGTTTCCGGTCACCGGTAAACAATGCAAAAGCGACAATTTGGGTATCATAATGCGTACCATGATTGTTTTTCGCATGGTGTTCGTCCTGTCCGTTTTTACTGGTCATCATCCAGTTGAGGTATTGTTTGTACCAGTCTTTAAGGCCTTGCATTTCTTTGGTGTTCCAGGAGGCAGAACCAGTCAGCAGGCCGGCCCAGTCTGCAAGATCGGCCAGTGAACGGGTTTCAATGATGCCAATTCCCCTTCCGTCATTGACGCCCCTGATCGCCTGGGCATAGTTCAGGTTGGGGTTCATTTTTGTTTCTGGGTTCAGGAACCAGATCTGCATGAGTTGGGAGGCCTTAGCGGCGTATTTTTCTGTATTTGTAAAATAATAAGCCAGCGAAAGAAATTTACATTTATTGTTCAGGTCACTTAAATAAGTACCATCGGTTATTGTCCTGATTTCCGGATTACGCTCTCCGTCTTTTCTGATATAGGGCCGGCCATCTGCCTTGGCGGGATCCGGCCAAAAATAAGGGGCCAGGCTCATGTAATCGTGCTTTGATCCGCTTGGTGGAGTAAACGATTTGTCCAAAACAGACTTCGGTTTAGTGTCCAGGTAACCATCGGCAGTTTTAAGCACAAAATCAACTTGTCTGGTTACCTCTTTGTCTTTTCGAAGATAGGCCTCTTTTTTTGTTTTCAACAGGCCTGCATTTAGTAAAGAAACTTCCGGTAGCTGGGCATAAGAACTGGTGAAAAAAAGAACAAGAGCAATTGATAAACCGAATACTTTCATTTTTAAGGGGTGAGGTGAAGAGAAACAAATCTACTCTTTAAATATAAAAATAAAAAAGAGCTGCAGATCAATAAAATTGGCATTCTATTATGAAATATTGGAATCTTATTAAGAAAAATTATTAAATTGAATCTCGACTTAAAAATCTTTAAGTCAAAAAGAGAAACCATCATTCCCCCATGAATTATTTAAAGAACGTCCCGGTCCTGATCCTTTTTTTGTTGAAAATTTCAGCATTCGCACAAGCCCCTTTAGCCCTTCCGCAAATCATCAATTATAGTTACGGACAATATAAAGGTGGCATTCAGAATTGGGATGTGGCACAAGATGCCAATGGCATTCTCTATTTTGGGAATAACGATGGTTTACTGAGTTTTAACGGCAGGTTCTGGACCATTTATCACCTGCCGAATTTTACGGTGGTCAGGTCTGTTGAAGTAGATGCCCACAATAGGATATTTGTAGGGGGGCAGGATGAAGCCGGATATTTTTTTCCTGATGCCCATGGTGTGCTGACCTATCATTCCCTGATAGGCCTGCTTCCTTTAAAAGAACGTAAATTTGCTGATGTCTGGAATATTGTGATCCGGGGAGATGAGGTCTTTTTCAGAACACTCAATAAAATCCTTCATTTTAAGGACAACCGCATGCGGGTCTATAAACCCGAAACACAATGGGACTTTATGGGAGAGGCCAATAACCAGGTCTTTGCACAGGCCAAAGATAAAGGCCTGATGATTTTCAACAATGGCAGCTGGAAACCACTTCACCCCGCTGGAGACTGGAGCCGTTCGTCCATTACGTCCATGTTGAAATATAATGGAGACACTGTGCTGATGAGCACCCTGAAAAATGGCTTGTTTACACTTGTCGGAAATCAGATCAAACCATTTAAAACAGATGTAGACCAAATTTTTTTTAACGACCGGATTTATTGTGCAGTTCCAGTAAATAAAGATTGGTATGCTTTTGGGAGTACCTCAGCAGGCATACTGATCATGAATAAGAAAGGCCGGCTGCTTCAGCGTTATACCTACGAGGAGGGCTTGCAGAAGGACAACATCAGAGGTTTATGGATCGATAAAAACAAAAGCCTCTGGGCGGCCCTGGATGATGGAATTGATCTGGTTGGCATCAACAATGCCATTAAAACTGTATTTCCGGATAAAAATAAACAGGCAACAGGCTATGCCATTAACCTGTTCAAGAATACCCTGTATGTGGGGACTTCCAATGGTTTGTATGCATCTGCCATTGATCCTTTGGAAAAAGACATCAGTTTATCAAAACGGGCATTTTATGAAGTAAAAAATGCAAAAGGACAGGTGTGGGGACTCCAGGAGATTAACAATCAGCTTTTGATGGGGCACGAAGATGGCTTTTTTACCATTGAGGGCGGGCAGGCGAAGAGAATTTCAACTTCAGGCACCTGGCTCTTTAATCCCGTATCCTGGGTTTATCCGGTTAAAGATGTAATTGCAGGTAACTATTACGGACTGCAGCACCTTGTTTTTAGAAATGGGAAGTTTGAGGATAAGGGACAGCTTTCAGGATATACCGACTCCTTCCGTTTTCTTGATTTTGACAGCGACGAAAATACCGCCTGGGTTTCTCATCCCAATTGGGGGATTTATAAAATGAAGCTTTCTGCCGATTACAATAAAATCCTCAAAACAAAGATTTACAATAAAAACAATGGTCTGCCTTCCAGTCTGCACAATTATTTGTACAGAATTAAAAACAGAAGGGTAATTGCAACAGAAAGAGGAATTTATGAGTACGATGCTGCTGCTGATTCTTTTAAACCCTCTTCCTTGTTTAACCGTGTATTGAAAGACATACCCATCCAGTACCTTAAAGAAGATAATGAAGGGAACGTGTGGTTTATTTCCAACAAAAAGGTGGGGATTATTGACATCACCGGGGCTACAGAATCAAAACCATTTACCATTATTTACTTGCCGGAGCTGAATGAAAAGGTGGTTGGTGGTTTCGAATCCATTTATGCCCTTAACAATGAAAATGTCTTTATCGGTGCCAGTAAAGGCGCTTTTCATATCAATTATAAAAAATATAAGGAAAACAAGTTTAGTTCGACCATACTGCTTGGCCAGGTGAAGTTATTTGGTAAAAAAGACAGTATTCTTTTTGGGGGCTATTTTATGAAGAAAGGACACCTTTCAACTTTTCAGGACCCGGATGAACTGGTACAGCTTCCACATTACTTAAATGCCCTGCATTTTGAATATTCCTCCACACTTTTTGAACAACAGAACAATATTGAATTCAGCTTCCAGTTAAAGGGATTTGACAAGAACTGGTCGGCCTGGAGTGCTAAAAGCGAAAAGGATTATACCAATTTGTCTCCAGGTGATTATACTTTCCGGATCAAATCCAGGAATAACCTGGGGAGTGAGTCTCCCGTTCTGGAATATAGCTTTACCATTTGGCCGGCCTGGTACCGGAGCGTTTGGGCTTATCTGATCTATGGTATGGTGCTGGTCTTGTCTGTCTTTTTTATTTTCAAATGGCAAAAATTAAAATATCATAAGGAACAGGAAAAACTGAATTACCTGCACCAGCTAGAGACGGACAGGAATGAAAAACAGATTGCCCATCTGAAAAATGAAAAACTGGAAGCAGAGGTCGACTTTAAGAACCGGGAACTGGCAACCATGACCATGCACCTGGTGCAACGGGGCAAAGTCCTGATCCGGATTAAAGAAGTGATTTCCAGTTTGGTCAAAAGACAGGATACCCAGGATAGCGCGCAAAGTTTCCGGCATTTGCTTCGGTTGATCCGGGAGGTCGAGAAATCAGATGAAGATAAAGACCAGTTTACCTTGCATTTTAACCACATCAATGAGCAGTTTTTTAGCAGGTTGAAGGACCGGTATCCGGACCTGACACCTAATGAGTTAAAATTATGCGCGTACCTGAAAATGAACCTTTCCACAAAGGAAATTGCGCAACTCATGAACATTACCATTAAAGCCGTGGAAGTTGGACGTTACCGTTTGCGTAAAAAATTGCAGCTCCAGTCAGATACCAATCTCTATGATTTTCTGATGCAGCTTTCCAGAGCTTCAGATGGTTATTAATTTGTTGATTATTAGTTTTTTATGGTATTGCTGTAGTAGTAATGTAGTGGCTTTTTTTTAGCTTTTTTTTCGTTTGGGTAAGCGGTGTAGGGGTAGTGTAGGGCAGTCAAAAACAACGGCTTAAACACTCGTACTCTAATTTGGTATCACTGAAATCGCCAGGTTTCAGCCAATTAACCAAATACTAAACCAAACTAAATTGTATGAGCTTAAAATCTACGTTCATTTTTCTCCTGGCTTGCGTATTGCTTTTTCCAGCAATTTCAAACGCACAGGACATTACAGTGAAAGGTACCGTAACAGACCAGAAGAATGGAATCCCCATTCCTGGTGTTACTGTTAAAGCATTGGGAAGTTCAAAAGGGACTTTGACCGATGTTTCCGGAAATTTTGTTATTGCAGTACCCCAGGGTACAAAACTGACCTTTTCTCAATTGGGAATGGTTTCCCAGACCGTCACGGTCAGTTCATCTGCAGCCATCAGGATTGCCCTTTCAGAAGACTCCAAAGCCCTTGGCGAAGTGGTCGTGGTAGGTTATGGTACCCAGAAAAAAAGTGTGGTGACCGGCGCCATTTCTGGTGTTAAGGCTGCAGATCTTGAAAACCAACCCGTCAACCGGATTGAGCAGGCTTTGCAGGGAAGGACTTCAGGTTTAACCATTGCGGCCACTTCCGGGCAACCGGGTTCAGCTTCAACAGTCCGTTTACGTGGGGTGACTTCCTTTGGTGAAAATTCCAACAACAAAAACAATCCATTATGGGTGGTCGATGGTGTGGTGATTGATAATGGGGGAATCGGCTATTTAAATCAATCGGATATCGAATCTATAGAGGTACTTAAAGATGCCGCCGCCGCCGCGATTTATGGTGCCAGATCTGCCTCAGGTGTTATTCTGGTGACCACCAAAAAAGGAAAAGAAGGAACATTGACGATCAATTACAGTGGGTATTATGGTACCCAGGCACCTGCTAAAAAACTGGACCTGCTCAATGCAAGCCAGTATGCCGATGTGATCAACAGGGCTTTTGCCGCGGGACTTAAAAATGGAGGTCAGCCGCTTCCTTTTCCTAACCCATCTGCTCTTGGACAGGGTACAGACTGGCAATCTGTAATTTTTAACAACGATGCGCGTAAACAGAACCACGAGGTCAGCATTAGTGGTGGAAATGAAAAATCAACATTTTATACCTCCGCAGGTTACAACCTGATGGATGGTATTGTAGCCACCCCTATATCGAAATGGAACCGGGCAAATGTCAGGTTAAATTCTACCCATAAAATCAGAAAATGGTGGACCATAGGTGAAAATCTGGGCTACAGCCATACCGTTAACAGCGGTATCGGTGCAGTGAACCGGGAATTCGGCGGGCCTTTAAGTTCTGCCATCAACCTGAGCCCGACCATGCCAATTGTAGAAACCAATCCGGCACTGCTGGGGCAGCTTCCCTATACCAATGCCAATGTGGTCAGAGATGCTAATGGCAACCCATACGGCATACCGGCCTCGGGTTTTCAGGAGATGACCAATCCACTGGCTTATATTCAAACCAGGTTGGGCAATTACAACTGGGATCATAATATTGTGGGTAATGCTTTTGTCGAATTGGAACCCCTTAAAGGATTGCGCATCCGTTCTACCATAGGGACTAAACTGGCTTTTTATGGCAATGATGCTTTTTCACCTCTGGCCTATTTTAGTACCACGGCCAGTACCCCCCGTTCTACTTTCAGGCGCGAGCTGAATTACAGCATCGCTTATAACCTGGAAAACACCATTTCTTATACCCGGGATTTTAACAAACACAATGTAACCTTATTGTTGGGCCAGGGAAATTACAAAGACGGGTATTCCAGACAACTGGTCACCACCTATTTTGATATTCCCGCAACAGATTTTAACTCTGCCAATATGAGGTTTAAACCTATTGAGGCCAACAAAACCACCAGTGGAGATGAAGGAACTGAGCACAAGGTCAACTCTTTCTTTTCCAGGGTACAGTATAACTACGATGAGAAATACCTGTTAACAGCATTAATCAGAAGGGATGGCTCCTCCCGTTTTGGACCAAATCATAAATTTGGTTATTTCCCTTCAGTTTCTGCGGGCTGGGTGCCAACAAGAGAGGATTTTTTTCCAAAAAATAATATCGTAAACACTTTAAAAATTCGTGGAAGCTACGGGGTTACCGGAAATGACGTGATTGGTGATTTTGCCTATGTTGCCACTGTGGGCAGTGGAAGGAATTATCCTTTTGGTACAGCCGGGAATGTGATCATTGGTTATAGTCCCGAGGCCTCCCCGAACCCAAACCTGAAATGGGAAGAGACCAAACAAACAGATATCGGTATAGATGCAACGCTCTTTAATGATTTCACTTTGACGGCAGATTGGTACAAAAAGAAAACCACAGGAATTCTTCAAACCCCGCCAACCCCTGATTATGTAGGGAGCGGAAGTCCTGCCAGAAATTTAGGAGACATGCAGAATACCGGTTTTGAGCTGGAGCTGGGGTATAGAAAACAAATCGGACAAATCCGCTTTGGGATCAGCGGAAATGCTTCCTGGTTAAAAAACGAGGTAACCAAGCTGGCCCCCGATGTGAATTTTATAGAAACAGACGGAGCATCTTTCCAAAATATGGGTACCATAACCCGCACACAACCAGGTCATAGTTTTAATGAATTTTATGGCTACCAGAACCTGGGCTTATTTCAAAGCCAGGCAGAAATCGATAATTATAAAGGACCTAAAGGAACCGTTTTGCAACCGAATGCAAAGCCTGGTGATATTAAATTTGCCAATCTGAACGGCGATGAGACTATTGATGTGAATGACCGTACTTTTCTGGGCAGTCCTATTCCTAAATTTACTTATGGCTTTACCATTAATTTAGGTTATAAGAATTTCGACCTGGTGGCTTTTGGAAGTGGCGTTGCCGGCAATAAGATTTTCCAGGGCCTACGCCGTCTGGACATTGCCAATGCCAATTACCAAACCAAAATTTTAAACAGCTGGACCCCGTCCAATACCAATACGAACATTCCCCGCCTGGCGGTAGATGACCCTAATGAAAATTATAAGAAATTCTCCAGCCTGTATTTGGAAAACGGAGATTTTTTCAGACTCAGGACTTTACAGATTGGCTATACCCTTCCAAAAGCAACAGTAGAAAAGTTAAAACTGCAAAAATTGCGGATCTATGTGCTGACCGAGAATTTATTTACGATTACCAAATACAGTGGTTATGACCCGGAACTGGGGGTTGGTCCTGATGCAGGTAGTGGTGGTGCCTTCAGTATAGACCGGGGTGCCTATCCACAGGCCCGTACATTTCTTATAGGTATTAATGTTGGATTTTAATTTAAGTAAAAATGAAAAAGAAATATATATATATGCTGACAATGACCCTGGCCCTGGGGACATTAGGTGCTTGCAAGAAATACCTGGATGTAAATCCCCAGGACAGGATCCTCACTTCCAACTATTATAAAACACAAACCGAAGTTTTTTCAGGGCTGGTGTCTATTTATGATAGTTTTGGTTACCAGTACAGTGGTTTATATGATAAAGTTGCCATTATGGATGTGGCTTCTGATGACCACTGGGCAGGTGGTGGGGGCCCGGGCGATATCAATGACCTTCAGGTCATGGAAACGTATAAGCTCAATTCCCAGTCCGGACCTTCCACTTATTTGTGGTCAAAGGGATATCAGGGCATTTTTAGAGCAAACTTCTTTTTGTCCAAAGTAACGGATGCCCCGATAGATGCGGGCTTGAAAAGCCGTTTTGCTGCGGAAGCAAAAACCCTGAGGGCCATTTTTTACTTTGATCTGGTCAGGTTCTTTAAAAATATCCCGCTTTTACTTCAGGAAGTTGACCCGGCCAAAGTAAATGATGTTGTACAGGCTTTGCCAGCAGAAGTATATGCGCAAATGGAAAAGGACCTTAGCGAAGCCATTCCCGCTTTACCGGCAACGGTTCCGGCAGCGACAGAAGGCGGGCGCATTACCAAAGGGGCAGCACAAGCCCTATTGGGTAAAGTTTATCTGTGGCAGAAAAAGTTTGACAAGGCTGCCGAGCAGTTTGCCCTGGTGAACGGACCAACCCCGGGACAAGTTAATCCTGCAAATGGTTATAAACTGCTAAATAATTATGCAGATCTTTGGAATGTGAACAATAAATTTAACAGTGAATCCATTCTTGAAATTGTTAAAACCACTTCTTCAAATGGTGGTTGGAGCAATGCGGGAGCGTCTGACGGGAATTTATTAAACATCATTACCGGGCCCAGAGGTTATCAGCCAATTAAACCAGATGCACCCGACTATTATCCGGGTTATGGCTTTCTGTCTTTCACCAAAGAGTTTTTTGCCGTGATCCATTATGATCCGCGTAATGCGCCGACGGTTGCAAACCTGGACAGCCTTAGAAAAAATGGAATTGCCAATTACAGCGATTCCTATAACAATACGGGTTATATGCTGGAGAAATTTATTGGACGGCAAAAGAATAAACCAGCTACCGGTCAGACGGAGCTGAACTTTGGACAGGACATCTATGAAATCCGTTTGGCAGATACTTACCTGCTGGAGGTGGATGCACTGCTAAACGGTGGGGCAGCTGTAGGTGCCGGAAGCCGGGCTTACCAGCTTTTAAATGCGGTCAGGGCAAGGGTAGGATTGAACCCCGTTGCAGTAACGATGGATAACCTGGTGCTGGAAAGACGTCTGGAACTGGCAGGTGAAGGCCATCGCTGGCTCGACCTGGTGCGTTGGGGCAGGACTTCAGTATTGGCTTATAAAGGATTTGATGCGACTAAAAATACCGTGTTCCCGATTCCACAAAAAGAACTTAATAACACAAAAATAGAACAGAACAAAGAGTGGGGCGGCACTAAATAACCTCTTCACACCGGAGGCGGGCGGTTGTCTGCCTCCATTTTAAACAAAAAGCAATAAAAAATATGCACATTAAAAGCTCAAAAACCAAGTTAACAAGCCTCTTACTTACCCTATTGTTCAGCTCGGGCGGAACGTTGCTTTTTGCACAGGTAAAAAAAAGACCTTCCCTTCAGACCCCCTATTCGGCAAAAGGAAAAACAATTACGGTGTACACCACAGCCGAACAATCGGATCTGCGCATCAGCCAATCGGGAACTTTGAATTTTAAAGATTTAAAACAACCTTTGGAAACTCAGATTTGCGTATTTGTGGATCCTGACCGTAAATTTCAAACCCTGACCGGTATCGGAGGCACGATTACTGATGCGGTGGCAGAAACGTATGCCAAACTGCCCAGGGAAAGCCAGCAGGAATTTCTGAAAGCTTATTATGATCAGCAGGAAGGAAATGGCTATTCGCTGGCCAGAACCACCATCCACAGCAGTGATTTTTCCAACGACAGTTATACCTACATCAAAGAAGGTGACAAAAGCCTTAAAAGCTTTACGGTCGAACATGATCAGAAATACCGCATCCCCTTGCTTAAACAGGCCATTGCGGCCGCAGGCGGACAGCTGACTTTATTTGTCAGTCCATGGAGCCCTCCCGCTTTTATGAAAAGCAACAACAATATGCTCCGTGGTGGCCAATTACTACCTGAATTCAGGCAAACCTGGACAGATTATGTGGTTAAATTCATTAAAACTTATGAAAGTATCGGCATCCCGATCTGGGGCCTTACGGTTCAGAATGAGCCTATGGCTACCCAAAAGTGGGAATCCTGTATTTTCAGTGCAGAACAGGAGCGGGATTACATCAAACAGTTCCTGGGGCCTGGTCTGAAAAAAAATGGACTGTCAGGTAAAAAATTAATAGCATGGGACCACAACAGGGATCAGGTTTATCAGCGGGCAAGTACCATTCTGGAAGATCCTGAAGCGGCCAAATATGTCTGGGGCATCGGCTACCACTGGTATGAAACCTGGACAGGTAGCGACATGCTGTTCAATAATGTTAAACTGGTCCATGAAGCTTTCCCTGAAAAACAACTGATCATGACCGAAGGCTGTGTCGAAAAATTTAGCAGGGACAGTATAGGCCGCTGGGATTTGGGTGAACGTTATGGCTATTCGCTGATTAATGATTTTAACAGTGGAGCGGGTGGCTGGACCGACTGGAATATGCTGCTGGACGATCAGGGCGGACCCAATCATGTGGGCAATTTTTGCTTTGCACCCATACATGCAGACCTGAAAACCGGGAAGCTGTTGTACACCAATTCCTATTATTATCTGGGCCATTTCTCGAGGTTTATAAAACCCGGAGCAAGGCGGGTTGCTGCTTCTTCGGGCAGAGATAAACTGATGACCACAGCCTTTGAAAATAAAGATGGTAAATTGGTTATAGTGGTGATGAATAAAACAAAGGACAAAGTGCCTTATTATCTCTGGATCAAAGGACAGGCTGCTGAAACCGTCAGTTTACCGCATTCCATTTCTACTTTTATTGTTCAATAGTTCCTCTAGATATCCTGTACTATATGTCACTTAAATTAAAGAAAGAAACGGTATGCCTGTTTCTATTGTTGCTCGTCTGTTCAGTTTCGGGCCGGGCCCAGGGTTTTCTGCGGGCCGAAGGAAAAAAAATAGTTAATGAAAAAGGAGAAAATGTATTGCTTAGAGGCATTGGTCTTGGTGGTTGGATGTTGCAGGAGGGCTACATGCTTAGAATCAATAAAGAAGCCCAGCAGCACCGTATCCGCGAACGTTTTGAAACGCTGATCGGGGCGGAGCAAACCCGTCAGTTCTATGAACGCTGGCTTTCGGGTCATACCCGTAAAGTGGACATAGATTCCCTGAAAGCATGGGGTTTCAACTCGGTGAGGCTACCGATGCATTATAACCTGTACACCCTGCCGGTAGAAAAAGAACCGGTGGCAGGACAAAATACCTGGCTGGAAAAGGGTTTTGCCATGACCGATAGTTTATTGTCCTGGTGTAAAGCCAATCAGATTTACCTGATCCTGGACCTGCACGCTGCTCCGGGAGGCCAGGGAAATGACCTGAATATTTCGGACAGAGACCCTTCAAAACCTTCACTTTGGGAAAGCAAGGACAATCAGCAAAAGACCATTGCTTTATGGAAAAAACTGGCAGAACGCTATGCAAATGAGCCTTGGATTGCAGGATACGACATCCTGAATGAGCCAAACTGGGGTTTTGAGGACCTGGCCAACGATAAAAACGGTCTTAAAGAACAGAAAAATGTTCCACTGAAAGAACTGATGGTGGCCATTACCAAAGCCATCCGGGAAGTGGACCAGAAACATATTGTCATTATAGAAGGCAATGGTTGGGGAAACAATTACAACGGGATTTTGCCCCCATGGGACAATAATATGGTGTTGAGTTTTCATAAATACTGGGCGTACAATGACCAGGCATCGGCAGCACATATTCTAAAAGCCAGAGATCAGTACAACATTCCGGTTTGGATAGGTGAAACCGGGGAAAATTCCAATGTTTGGTACACCGAAGCGATCCGTTTGTTTGAAAAGAACAATATTGGCTGGGCCTGGTGGCCGTTAAAAAAAATTGGGATGAATAACCCTATACAAATCAGGTCCAACCCCGATTATGACCAGGTGATCAGCTACCTCAATGGTCAAGGCAAACGTCCTGAGGAAAGTGTGGCTTTAAAAGGACTTATGAAACTGGCCCAGGACATCCGGCTGGAAAATGCCGTCGTTCAACGGGATGTAATCGATGCCATGTTCCGTCAGCCATTTTCGACACAGGCCATTCCTTTTAAAGCAAATAAAATTACCGCAAATACCCTTTTAAATGCGGTGGACTATGACCTGGGTATCAATGGTGCCGCTTATTTCGATAAGGATACCGCAGATTATCATGTTTCTACGGGAAAAAATACACCGGGAAACAGGGGACATGCGTACCGGAATGATGGGGTGGACATCAGTAAAGATTCCGGACCGGGTTATTATGTCAGTAGTATAGAAGACGGGGAATGGCTTCAATATACCATTGATGTGGCCAAAAAGGGATTGTACAACCTGAAATTAAACATCGCTTCTGCCGGTAGTGGAAAGGTGACCCTACTGCTCAATGGAAAACCAGTCGGTAAAAGCCTGCAGCTCCAGAATACGGGTGGACTGGAGGTGTTTGCTCCGGTCGAATTGAAAGGAATAAATTTACCGGCGGGACGGCAACGTTTACGGGTCCTGGCCGATCAGGGAGGCTTTAACTTTAGCAGCCTGCAGTTGCAGAGGGAAAATTGATTTAAATAGATTGTTCTTTTAGAACACGGCCTCTTTAATATATTTGTGTTTAATTGTGCGCAGTCCTGCAAAGAATTTAAAATTACTTTGCAGGCTGCTTTATTTTTAAAGGAGGTTTCACAACCCTATTTATTATGGATATCGGAATAATCGGTTTAGGTGATATGGGCAAGCTTTATGCCAGATGCTTTGCTAAAGCAGGCTATACGGTCTTTGGATCAGATCTGCCTCAGTTCAGGGAAAAACTAAAAGAAGAACTTGAGCCCCTTGGAATTACCTTACTGGAAGATGGGAAAGCAGTTGCCAGGCGTTGCGATGTAATTTTTTATGCCGTGGAGGCAGAAAAAATCGGCGAGGTTTTGGCTTTATACGGAAGCTCTACCAAGTATGGTGCAATTGTGGCGGGACAAACCTCTATCAAACATCCGGAAATTGCGGCCTTTGAAAAATACCTGCCCAAAGATGTCCACATCATTACCTGTCACTCCCTTCATGGGCCTGCTTTTGATCCTGCCGGTCAGCAATTGATTGTTATTCCGCACCGCACAAGTGCAGAAGCTTATAGGCGCATGATCGATTTGCTGGAATGCCTGGGCTCGGTGATGGTTGAAATGCCCGATTTTCATGATCACGATAAAATAGTGGCCGATACGCAGGCCGTTACCCATGTTGGTTTCGAGAGCATGGGGACTGCCTGGAAGGAAGCCGGTTTTTTTCCCTGGGAAAATGAGGCTTACCTTGGGGGGATTGACAACGTAAAAATTCTCACCACACTGAGGATCTTTAGTTATAAAGCACATATTTATGCCGGGCTGGCCATTTTGAACCCTTATGCCCGGCAACAGGTCCGGCGTTATGCCCAATCTGAATCGGAACTGTTCAAATTGATGATCATGGAAGAGGAAGCAGCATTCAGAAAACGTCTTTACCAGGCCAGGGATTTCATTTTTCATGAATCCAGAAAACCATTGCTACTGGATGACCAGGTGATGAAAGAGTTTTCGCTTTCGGGAAATGCAGGAACACGAAAACCCAATTCTCACTTAAGTTTGCTGAGCATGGCCGATGCCTGGTACAACCTACGGGTAAATCCATACGATAACCTGATTTGTCAGACCCCACCTTTTAAATTAAGACTGGGAATTGTGGAATACCTTTTCAGGGATGAAGAATTGCTCGAAGAATCTATACAGGCAGCCCTGTTTGATAAAAAAATCCGTGCAGATGATTTAGAATTTCATTCTGCGGTAAGGGAATGGTCCTCTATGATCGGGTATGGTGATATGGAAGGATACAAGCAGCATTTTGAACAGGTTAAATTGTTTTTTGGTGACCGCTTGGAGCATGGACGCCAGCAAAGTACAGAGATGATCAGAAGGCTCAAAATGCATTAATCGGGAGCAGTGCTTTCTCTGAGGTCTTTTTGGTAAAAACTATAAAAAAAATAAAAAACCGAAGCGGAAGCCAGAATTAAACTATAAGGCAGGATCAGTCCGCTGAGAATCGCCAGACTGGAAAGAATAAAAAAGAAAAGCAGGAATTTAAGCCCATCTTCCGGATGCTGCAAAGCGAAAAAAAGCATGCGGAAAAAAAATAAGCCCGATAGGCCAAAAAGCAGTCCTTGAAAAATTGCCCATAGGTTAAACTGCACTTTAAGCGAAAAGAACAGCAGTTCCGGTAAAAAAAGGAGAACTAAAACGCTCAGCTGGCGGCCCAGTGTTCTAATGGCTGAAACGGGCAGACTCCGGTTAAAAGATAAAGTGGCGGCATCCTGGCTGACCAGTACAGAAATGAGCACATTATGGCTAAGAATGGCAGCGAGCAGGCCAAACAGCACCACCCGGATGTCATTCCCTACATCGGCAAACATCCATAGCATGGCTTTAAAGAGCACAAATGACAAAACTTTACAGACCAGCAACATCAGGGGCTGTTTCTGAAAAACATAAACCACCGGCCACAGGATAAAGGGTTTCCTGAAAACAGGCAAAGGAATACGAAACAGGGGTTGACGGTCGAGGAAACTATAAATGCTTTTTCGCCTGGAAAACCAACTCAGGCACATCAACAAAACAGGCATAAACAAGGCCACACTTAAGACGGTATAATAATAGCCATAACACCAGGCTAGCCCCAACAACAATACCGCATAAATTAATACCGGCAGCAGCAACAGGGCATAAAGTTGCAGCCAAACCAGTAACTGGCGTTTTTTTGCAGCAGCAGGAAGAAGCTGCATAAATGCATAAGCCGGCAAATTTTTCTTGTTACCGATGAACAGCTGACACTTTAGGGCATATAAAATCCAGAGCAGAAAACAGCCTGTGAGTAATAAAGGAGAAGAGGCAATGGCCAGCAGCAGGGCCTTATGATAATTAAGGAGTTGTGAAGCTTCTACTGTACCAAAAAGAAGGTAAAAGAGAAACAGGAATAAGCCGGCATGCTGGATATAAAATTCCCTGGAAAGGGTTTTGGTCAGCAACTTTAACATAACTGCAGGTTGCGGTCTTGAATTTGAAAACAAGCCTGGATGCGGAGCTGGGCAGGGTCAATATCCTGATGGGAAGAAAGCATGAAACTGGCCCCTTTTGCACTGTATTCCCGGATCAGATCATATAAAACAGTTGAGGCGGCAGTGTCAATGGTAATTAGTGGTTCGTCAAGAATATAGAGTTTAACCTCGCCAGTAAAAGCACAGATCAAAGACAGTTTTTTGAGCATGCCGCTGGAGTAAGACCCAATTTTCTGATCCATGAAATCTGTCATGCCAAAACTTTCGGTGATGCGCCGGGCCAGCTGCGGATCTGCTTTACGGACCTGCAGGTGATAATCTAAAAGATCATTGCCGCTAATGTAATCGGGATACTGCGGTTCTGCTTCTGCATAACTGATCAGAGAACGGTAGGCTACAGGATTTTTTCTGATGTCGGTTTGGTTGAGGCTTAGTTCACCCAGGAAAGGGCTTTGGCCTGCTATTACCCTAAAAAAGGTTGTTTTTCCCGTTCCGTTTCCGCCTTTGATCCAGTAAATTCCCTGACCAAATTTAAGTGTGGGACAATCCAGGACGGTATGGCTTCCGTACTTTTTGAGCAGATTTTTAATATTCAGTTCTGTCATTGTGATTTTAGAACATAAAAATGACGATTTGTTACGTAATAAGCGCTACTTTTGCGGCAAAATGCCAGTAAAAAAAATCAGAAGACACTATCGCCGGGCCAGGTATGTTTTATACCGGGAAACCTTAATTGATGCGAAGGAACATGTCCTGACTTTTTTAGGTTCATTTGCTGGTATCGGCGGGATTGCACTGCTCAACAGTAAGTATTTTGTCGCCAGTGATAACCTGTTTTTGCTGGCCTCTTTCGGTGCGTCCTCCGTTTTAATTTATGGGATCATCAACAGTCCCCTGGCCCAGCCCCGCAACCTGATTGGCGGACATGTGATCAGTGCCCTGGTGGGCGTGACCATTCATAAATTGATCCCGGGTGAAGTCTGGCTGGCCTGCGCACTATCTGTTTCTATTTCCATTGTGCTTATGCAGGTCACCAAAACCCTGCACCCTCCCGGAGGAGCGACAGCATTGCTGGCCAATATGGGCAGTGAAAAAATCAAATCCATGGGCTATCTTTTTGTCCTTACCCCTGTGCTTTCAGGAGTCCTGATCCTGCTGGCAGTTGCCTTGATTTTTAACAACCTGCGCCACCGCCGGTATCCCCATAAAAGCTGGTTCCGAAAAAAGCTTTAAGTCCGGAGCCTCCCCTTGCGGCAGTCTTTGCCGGGACTAAAATTTAGATTACATTAGTCTTCAGGTCTTTAGGTCTGCTGTGCTTAAAATTTCCAAGCATGACAGTACATGACAGGTCTGTAAAGCCGCTTATCTATTTTAGTCAAATCAAATAAAACCTATTCATGCAAATTATTTTTGGTGTTATATTCCATTTTATCGGAGGCTTTGCTTCAGGAAGTTTTTACATCCCCTACAAAAAAGTCAAAGGCTGGGCATGGGAAAGTTACTGGATTGTCGGAGGCTTGTTCTCCTGGCTGATCGTTCCACCGCTGGCGGCCTGGTTAACGATTCCGGGTTTTACAGAAATTATCCGCCATACACCTGCTGCGGTACTGACAATGACTTACTTTTTTGGGTTGCTCTGGGGTATCGGGGGCCTGACCTATGGCTTGGGCGTAAGGTATTTAGGGGTTTCCCTTGGTAGCTCTATTATTTTGGGGCTTTGCTCTGTTTTTGGGGCAATCATTCCTTCGGTTTATTATGATTTTTATCCCAAAGCCGGAAAAGACAGCCTGACTATGATGCTTAATAGCCAATGGGGACAAATGGTCCTGCTTGGTTTGCTGGTCTGTGTGATTGGGATCGTCATTTGCGGAAGGGCGGGGGCGCTAAAAAGCCGGGAACTGGAAAAAGAGCGGTCGGTAGCCGACATTGAATTTAAAATAGGCCTGGGGTTGTTTGTCGCCATTATTTCGGGGGTACTCAGTGCCTGTTTTGCCTTTGGCATAGATGCCGGCAAAGAGATGGCCAATGAAGCAAACCTCATCTGGAAAAGTTCACATCCTGGACAGGGCGAGTTCCTGTTCCAGAACAATGTTACCTATATTATTATACTGTGGGGAGGTTTAACCACCAATTTAGTCTGGTGTATGATCCTCAATGCCAGAAATAAAACTTTTGGGGATTACAGCAACCCTAAAACCCCCTTGCTTAAAAACTATATTTTCTCTGCCCTGGCAGGTACAACCTGGTTCCTTCAGTTCTTTTTTTATGGGATGGGAGAAAGTAAGCTGGGCAATGGCGCCAGTTCCTGGATCCTGCACATGGCTTTTATCATCCTGATTGCCAATGTCTGGGGATTGTTGCTCAAAGAATGGAAGGGGGTGAGCAAAAAAACCTTGTCTGTTGTACTGGTTGGAATTCTTACCATTATCCTGTCCATCCTCATTGTTGGCTATGGAAACTCTATTAAATAATCATTAAATCAGTAATATGCCTGTTGGAAAAAACGCTTTTAAACACGTCAGTTATCTTTGGGACAAAGAAGAAGCCTCCCGTCTGGAGGGTGATGAGGTTGCCTTGTTGATCTATCGCTCCAATTTGCTTGGAGCAGACCTTCGTTTAACCAATTACGGAGGAGGAAATACGTCCTGTAAGGTACAGGACCGTGACCCGCTCAGCGGGAGCCTGAAGGAAGTCATGTGGGTCAAAGGTTCAGGTGGAGATCTGGGTACTTTAAAAAGAGAAGGGCTGGCCGCTTTGTATGTAGACCGGCTCAGAAGCCTGGAACATATTTATAAGGGATTGGAATTTGAAGATGAAATGGTGGAACTTTTTAACCACTGCATTTTTGATCTGCAATCTAAAGCACCTTCAATTGACACCCCATTACACGGATTTTTACCATTCAAACATATAGACCATCTGCACCCCGATGCAGCAATTGCCATTGCTGCAGCCAAAGACGGGGAACAGATCACCAAAGAACTGTTTGAGGGGAGCATCGGCTGGGTAAACTGGCAGAAACCCGGATTTGATTTGGGATTGCAGCTGCGAAAATGTCTGGAAGAAAATCCGGGCATCAGGGGAATTATGCTCGGGTCCCACGGTCTTTTTACCTGGGGTGATACTGCTTACGAAAGTTATGTGAATACCCTTGAAGTCATTGAACGCTGCGCAGAATATCTGGAGTCCCGGTATGGGCAAAAAGGGGCCGTATTTAACGGGCCTAAAATTCAAAGTGAGCCAGAAGCATTCAGAAAAAAGCAAGCCGCTGCAATAGCCCCTGTTTTAAGGGGTTTCTGTTCCAGTGAACGTCACATGATTGGACACTTTACCGATGACCCAAGGGTATTGGAATTTATCAACTCCAATGATCTGGCCCGTTTGGCCCCTTTGGGAACCAGCTGTCCGGATCATTTTTTAAGAACAAAGATCAGCCCATTGGTCTTGCCGCTGAACGCTGCCGCCGACCTTTCGGACCTGGTAAAACTGAAAGAAACACTGGCCCCTGAATTTGAAGCCTACAGGACCATGTACAAAGCGTATTATATGCAATGTAAGCATGAAAACAGCCCGGCGATCAGAGATGCCAATCCAGTCATTATCCTTTATCCGGGTATTGGCATGTTTTCTTTTGCCAAGGACAAACAAACCGCAAGGGTAGCTGCGGAGTTTTACATCAATGCCATTAATGTGATGAAAGGCGCTGAGGCGATTTCAAGTTATACTTCTTTACCAAGACAGGAAGCCTTTAACATAGAATACTGGTTGCTGGAAGAAGCGAAATTACAACGGATGCCCAAACCTAAGGCCCTGTCGGGAAAAATTGCTTTGATTACCGGAAGTGCCGGGGGCATTGGAAAAGCCATTGCCCGGAAATTTGTACAGGAAGGGGCTTGTGTGGTGATCAACGACAACGACAGCGGACGCCTGGAAGCTGCCGCCCAAAAATTCCATAAGGAATTTGGTCCCGATGCCTATGTGGCAACCCTTTTGGATGTGACCAGTACAGATCATATACAGGAGGCTTTTGAAACAGCAAGCCTGGCCTTTGGCGGAATAGATATTGTGGTAAACTGTGCCGGGATATCCATTTCAAAATCCATTCAGGACCATACCGAAAAAGACTGGGACCTTTTGTACAACATCCTGGTTAAAGGCCAGTTTCTGGTTACCCAAAAAGGTGTTGAACTGATGCGTAAACAGCGTATAGGAGGAGATATTCTTAATATTGTAAGCAAAAATGCCCTGGTGTCGGGTCCTAATAATGCCGGTTATGGTTCAGCCAAAGCAGCCCAGCTACATTTGAGCCGTTTAACTGCTGCAGAACTTGGTCAGGATAAGATCAGGGTCAATACTGTAAACCCCGATGCCGTAATTTCTGATAGTAAAATCTGGGAAGGCTCCTGGGCAGAAGGCCGGGCAAAAGCTTATGGGATTACTGTAGAGGAACTCCCGGCATATTATGCGGGCAGGACCTTGCTCAATGAAGTTATTCTTCCGGAAGACATATCCAATGCTTGTTTTGCATTGATCGGAGGGTTAATGAACAAGTCTACAGGTAACATTTTGAATGTAGATGGCGGAATTGCCAATGCTTTTCTCCGTTAGTCTGTTTTTATAAAGTCAAAACAATTAATTTAACCGGCGCGCTCAACCTAAACCAAATTTAAACCAAAAATGCAACTTGAAAAACATCAACTGGACCGGCATAACGATAAGTTATTCAATGGCCATCAGCGAAAATTGTCTTTTGTACAAGAGTTTACACCGGAATGCGAAGCGATCATTAAAAAATTAATGGCTTTTCAGATTGGGATACCCAGTTGGGCTTTGGGCAACGGAGGGACCCGGTTCGGACGTTTTTCAGGTGCAGGGGAACCCCGTAATCTGGAAGAAAAAATAGAGGATGTTGGCCTGCTGCATGCGTTAAACCGTTCCAGCGGAGCCATTTCCCTGCACATTCCGTGGGATAGTGTGGCCGACCCTTCCAATATCCGGAACCTGGCTACCCAATACGGACTGCGTTTTGATGCCATGAACTCTAACACTTTCCAGGACCAGAAAGGCCAGGAACAAAGCTATAAATTTGGCTCTTTGCAGCACACAGATAAAGCCGTGCGCAAACAGGCTATTGAACACAATATCGAGGTGATCCGGCAAGGTGTAGCCCTGGGCTCGGAGGCCCTGACCATCTGGCTGGCGGATGGCTCCTGTTTTCCTGGGCAGCTCAATTTCAGAAATGCCTTTCAGCGTACCCTGGAAAGCCTGAAAGAAATTTATGCCGCTTTGCCGGCCCATTGGAAAGTATTTATAGAATACAAAGCATTTGAACCCAATTTTTATTCTACAACCGTAGGTGACTGGGGACAATCCCTGCTGTTTGCAAATAAGCTTGGCCCAAAAGCCTTTACGCTGGTTGACCTTGGTCATCATTTGCCCAATGCGAATATTGAGCAGATTGTGTCCCTATTGCTGATGGAAGAAAAACTGGGTGGTTTCCATTTTAACGACTCCAAATACGGAGATGACGACCTGACCGCGGGAAGTATAAAGCCTTATCAGCTGTTCCTGATTTTTAATGAACTGGTAGAGGGTATGGATGCCCGCGGAATGGACCATGCCAGTGATTTGGGCTGGATGATTGACGCCTCCCATAACATAAAAGATCCGCTGGAAGACCTGATGCAATCGGTGGAAGCCATTATGATCGCCTATGCCCAGGCCTTAAGCGTGGACCGTAAAGCCCTGCAGCTTGCCCAGCAGGAAAATGATGTGGTGCGTGCACAGGAAATTTTGCAGCAGGCTTTCCGTACCGACTTGCGCCCTTTGGTTGCTGAAGCCCGTTTCCGTGCAGGAGGGGCGCTGGAGCCATTAAGCTTATTCCGGGACCTGGAGTTGAGAAAAGAACTGATCAAAGAGCGGGGCAGGGAAACGGTAAGCACCGGTTTGTAAAGCGATTGTCTATGAACCCCATTCCTGTAATCGCTGTATTTGATGTTGGAAAGACCAATAAAAAGCTCTTTCTGTTTGACGAGAATTACAAAATTGTTTTTGAACGCTCTGCCAGGTTTATGGAAACGGTAGACGAAGACGGTGCGGCCTGTGAAAACCTCGAAAGTTTACGGCTTTCTATATTTGATTCCCTTAGGGAAGTTTTCCGCAAAAAAGAGTTTGAAGTAAAAGCCATTAATTTTTCCACCTACGGGGCCAGTTTTGTCTATATTGATCAGAACGGAACGGCCCTTGCACCATTGTATAATTACCTGAAAGCCTATCCGGAAGCTTTGAAACAGCAGTTTTATGATAATTATGGAGGCCCGCTTAAATTTTCCAGTCAAACCGCCTCTCCGGTGCTGGGCAGTTTAAACTCCGGACTTCAGTTGTACCGCATCAAATACGAAAAACCTGAACTTTTTGAAAAAGTAAAATACGCCCTTCATCTACCCCAATACCTGAGCCATCTGATCTCCGGGGTAGCTTGTTCTGACATTACCAGTATCGGTTGTCATACGGGGCTTTGGGATTTTGAGAAAAATGAATACCACTCCTGGCTGAAAGAAGAAAATATCCTTGGAAAACTAGCTCCGATAAAAGCTTCAGATGAAACTTTTCCGGCCTGTTTTCCCGGAAACAATTACCTGGTTGGAACAGGGCTTCATGACAGTTCTGCTGCCCTGATCCCTTACCTGGCCAATTTTACAGAGCCTTTTGTCCTGCTGTCTACCGGAACCTGGTGCATTACGATGAACCCTTTTAACCACAGCCCCCTAACCGAAGAAGAATTACAAAAAGACTGCTTGTGTTACCTTCATTACAAAGGTAAGCCGGTAAAGGCTTCCAGGTTGTTTGCCGGTTATGAACACGAGCAACAGGAAAAAAGGATCATCGAGCATTTTAACCAGGATAAATCCAGGTACAAAGACCTGGAACTGGATATGGAGATTGTATCCAGGCTGCAGGAAAGAAATAAAAATACCACAACCACTGTACGCCGGCAAAAAGAACTGAGCAGTTCGGGCTTTGAATTCAGGGACCTGAACACGTTTTCATCAGGAGCAGAGGCCTACCATCAGCTCCTGATCGATATGGTTAACCTGCAGTTGGAATCCACCAATCTGGTGCTTAAAGATACTCCGGTAAAGCGGATTTTTGTGGATGGAGGATTTAGCAAAAACGCGATCTATATGCATTTGCTTGCCGCTGTTTTTCCGGAGATTGAAGTTTTTGCGGCTTCTATGGCACAGGCAACGGCGGTTGGGACTGCTCTGGCTATCCATCAGGCCTGGAACAGGAAAGCTTTACCCACAGATCTGATCGAACTGAAATATTATTCACACGCCCGTCTGGTTTAAATGAGCAGGGACCAGTCCGGGAGAAAGTAGATATCAAATGAAAGTTGGCCTTTTTGTTCCCTGTTATGTAGATCAATTTTATCCAGGTGCTGCTATAGCGAGTCTGCAGCTGCTGCAGAAATTAGGTGTTGATGTGCATTATCCCCTAAACCAAACCTGCTGCGGACAACCTATGGCAAATTCTGGTTTTGAACACCTGACCCTTGGTTGCAATGCGCTGTTCCTGAAAAATTTTCAGGCTTTTGATTACATCGTTTCCCCATCCGGCAGCTGCGTGTTGCACCTGAAAGAACATTTGGAGGTACCCGCTGCAGAACAGGCATCCTTACAGATGCGTCATAAAATTTATGAACTCACAGAATTTCTAACAGACATCCTGAAACTGGAACATTTGGATGCTTCTTTTCCTTTTCGTGTCGGTTTGCACCTGGGCTGTCACGGGCAAAGAGGGCTGGGGCTGGCACAAATGAGCGAAAAGGTAGCCCCCTTTTTTTCCAAGCCATTAAAATTATTGAATATGATCAGGGATATACAACTAGTGGAACTGGACCGGCCAGATGAGTGCTGTGGCTTTGGGGGAACTTTTTGTGTCGCCGAAGAAGCCGTTTCGGTAAAAATGGGAAAAGACCGCGTGGCCGATCACCAGCGGCAGGGGGCCGATTACATTACCTCAACGGATATGTCTTGTCTGATGCACCTGGAGGGGATCTTGAAAAGAAATAAAAGTCACATCAGGGTACTGCACATTGCAGAGATCTTAAACCATAAAGATAAATGAACCATTCAGAATTGGCCCGGGATTTTAACAAAGATGAGCAGCGTGTCGACTGGCATGATGAAACTTTATTCTGGATCCGCAACAAAAGAGACAAGGCTGCCCAGGCCATACCCGAATGGGAACAGTTAAGGGAAAGTGCTTCAGCGATCAAAGACAACGTTTTATCCGGACTTCATAATTATTTGCTGGAGTTTGAAAGCAATGCCCTTCGAAACGGAATTAAAATTCACTGGGCCCAGGACGCCGCCGAACACAATTTAATTGTACATTCTATTTTAAAGGCCAGTGGGATCAGGCAAATGATCAAAAGCAAATCGATGCTTACCGAAGAATGCGGCCTGAATGCATACCTGGAAAAAAGAGATATAGAGGTCATTGATACCGATTTGGGGGAAAGGATTGTTCAGTTGGCCAAAGAACCTCCAAGTCATATTGTGCTGCCTTGTATTCAT
Organism: Pedobacter nutrimenti; assembly: GCF_003208655.1. Lineage (GTDB taxonomy): Bacteria > Bacteroidota > Bacteroidia > Sphingobacteriales > Sphingobacteriaceae > Pedobacter > Pedobacter nutrimenti. Next base: position 81,296 of record NZ_QKLU01000006.1, read on the forward strand.
AAAAAGAAAGAAGAAATTGGTACCCTTTTTCATGAGCATTTGGGAACCCGGAAAGGGGAGTCAGATCCGCTTGTCCTGACTGCAGCTGCCCGCGAAAATTTAAGGGCTGCTTTTCTAAGCAGAAGAGCTGCATTAACCGGTGTTAACTTTGCTGTGGCCGAAACAGGCGAATTTGTGGTTTGCACCAATGAAGGAAATGCAGACATGGGTGCCCATCTGGCGCAGGTGCACATTGCCAGTATGGGTTTGGAAAAAATCATCCCCAAAAGAGCACATTTGGGTATTTTTTTAAGGCTTTTAACCAGAAGTGCCACGGGGCAGCCCATTACGACCTATTCCAGTCACTTTCAAAAACCACGGGAAGGCCAGCAGATGCACCTGATAATTGTTGACAATGGCCGTTCGGCACAGCTTGGAAAACCCGATTTCCGGAACTCGCTGAAGTGTATCCGTTGCGGTGCCTGTATGAATACCTGTCCGGTGTACAGAAGGAGTGGCGGCCACAGCTATCAACATGCTATTGCGGGCCCCATTGGGGCGATCCTGGCCCCGAACTTGGATATGGAGCAACATGCAGATTTACCCTTTGCTTCTACTTTGTGCGGCTCCTGTACCCATGTTTGCCCTGTAAAAATTAACATTCATGAACAATTGTACAAATGGAGACAGGAAATCGTAAAAAAAACAGGTGTTCCTGCTGCGAAGGAAATGTCCATGAAGCTGATGAAAAATGCTTTGTCTGATCCTGCGTTATACCGTTTGGCCGGAAAAACAGGGCGCTTTCTGCTTAAATATGCCCCTTTTACCATTAATAACCATTTTAACCCCTGGTATCAGCAAAGAGAAATGCCCCAGGCTCCAGAAACCTCTTTCCGGAGCTGGTACCTGAAACATCAAAAATGAAAAGCAGGGAAAAAATACTTTCCAGGATTCTGGAACACCAGCCCGAAAGCACAGCGCTTCCCTTTAGTCCTGAAATTCAGGGGAATGAAACAGGATCTTTACAGATCTTTACAGAAGTTTTAACGAAAATTGGAGGTCATGTTTATCAACCCGGCAATTTAAACATCATGAAAGACCAGATCAGGGGATTGTTCCCCGGAAAATCCAGAAAAATTACAACGCTCTCCCTTTTTTCTGACCTCGCAGACACCGGATGGACCATCCAAAGTCCATCAGAACTGAAGGATGTGGAAGTGGCCATTATTGGCGCCCATTTTGGGGTAGCTGAAAACGGGGCGCTCTGGATCACGGAGGATCAGATGAAACAAAGGGTCGTTCCCTTCATTTGCCAACACCTGGTGCTGCTGCTGGAGAAAAAGGAAATCCTTTCAGACATGAAACAAGCCTATTCCAGAATAGGCGACAGCACTTATGGATTCGGAACATTTATTTCCGGGCCATCAAAAACTGCTGACATCGAACAATCATTAGTATTAGGGGCACACGGGCCTAAAAGCCTGCATGTATTCTTATTAGATTGAAGCCTGTAAAAGCTTAATTTTCTTATTGGATTCAAAGAATTCAATGGGCGATTTATGCCCTGAACCCTTGCTGAAACCGTAGTGGAAATCATACAGGATGCAGCAGGTTGCAGCTTATGAAATATTCCGGGAACTTAGTCAGGTCGATAGACAACAACAACCAAAATAGCATCAAACTAACCAATTTAAACTCAATTAAACCAAACAAACTATGGGTAGGAAATTTCTACATTACTGTACGGCAGGAAGACATGTGCTGGTCTTGCTGCTGCTGGTGGTGTTTCACAGCAGCGCTTTCGCCCAGGAAAGCATTAAAATTAGTGGCAAAGTCACCTCTGCGGAGGATCAGGGCGTATTGCCTGGGGTTTCTGTAAAAGTTAAGGGAACCAGCACAGGGACAGTTACAGACGCTAAAGGAACCTATACAATTGCCGCGGCTAAAGGAAGCACGCTGGTTTTCTCTTATGTCGGATTCAACGTACTGGAATTAACCGTTGGCCAAAACACGGTGATGAATGCTGTACTGCAATCTAGTAGTGCCGCTTTACAGGAAGTGGTTGTGGTCAGTTACGGATCTAAAAAACAACGTGACATTACCGGCGCAGTGACCAAAGTCAATGCTGCCGATCTTCAGAACCTTCCGGCAGCAGAGATTGGGCAGAAATTAACCGGCCGTGTACCGGGCCTGCAGGTGAATCAGGCATCAGGTCGTCCGGGGCAGGGTATGACGTTCAGAATCAGGGGTGCTTCTTCCCTGGGGTCAGGTAATCAGCCTTTATTTGTGGTTGATGGCCAGCCGATCACCGGGGACGTCAACCTGCTCAACCCGGATGATATAGAAAGTTTTAGTGTGTTGAAAGATGCCGCTGCAACCGCATTATATGGTTCCAGGGCTGCAAACGGAGTGATTATGATCACCACTAAACAAGCAAAAGCCGGGGCAACCACTGTTGCATTTAACATGTATTATGGTACACAGAAAGTCTTACAAAGAGGAAGACCAGATCTGATGAATGCCAGGGAATTTGCGACCTTTATGAAAGGCTATTATGAAGACCGGATCAAATATGAAAATTGGGTAAACCCGGTAACCAAATTACCTGAAGTACCGGCAGATTACAAAAATCCGGATCAGTATGGGGAAGGGACAGACTGGTACAATACCTTACTGAGAACCGCACCCATTCAAAATTATTCCTTAAACATTTCAACAGGTACAGAGAAAGTACTTTCCAGTAATTCCCTGACCTTTTTTCAGCAGGACGGTGTATTGTACAATACCGGAATGAAGCGTTTTTCTTTTCGCTCCAATAATGAATATAAACCAGGTTCTAAGGTGAAATTTGGTTTTAATGTTGCCCCAACCTACCAGATTGATAACAATACACGTGGTGCGCTGGATGGGAACAGGCAGATCCTGGTGGGTGGAGAAATCAGTTCCCCGCTTATTCCGGCAGTGAATCCTGACGGGTCTTTTCCAAGCAGGGCCAGTTCTTATGGGATGTATGCTTTGCCAAATTTTTACCAGCAATTGCAGATTATGAGTGTAAAACAGAATACACTGCGCATGCTGGCAAATGGTTTTGCGGATATTGAGATTCTAAAAGACCTGCATTTCAGGACAACCATCAATACAGATCTGGGCAGCACAGATTACAATTCTTTTAACCCTTCCACCTATGGTATTTTCGGGTCCCCTCCCCCAAATAACCCGTCGGCTGCCCATAGTTCAACAAATTATGTATCCTGGTTAAGTGAAAATTTACTGACTTATAAATACAAGCTCAAAGAAAACCACAACTTCGATTTTCTTGCTGGCTACAGTGCGCAAAAATATACCCGTAACTACCGGAACATTACCGGGACAGGTTTTCCAAACGATGCCATTCCATGGACTTCCGGAGCCTCGACAACCACAGGGGTAACCAATATGAACGCCTGGGACATTGCCTCTATGTTTGGAAGGATCAATTACGATTACAAAGGTAAATATCTTTTATCGGCCAATATCCGAAGAGATGGTTCTTCCCGTTTTGGTAAAAATAAAAAATATGGTACTTTTCCTTCTGTATCAGCTGGATGGATCCTGAGTGAAGAATCCTTTTTTCCAAAATCTGACAATTTCTCCTTTTTCAAAATCAGGGGAGGATATGGTTTGACCGGTAACAACAATATCGGGGATTACACCCAGATCTCTTTGCTTGGCCAAACGAATTATGTGTTCTCCGGTTCCCTGTCACAAGGATTGTCCATCAACTCCCTTGGAAATACAGACCTGACCTGGGAAACCTCTAAACAAACAGATATTGGTTTGGAAGCGACTTTTTTTAAAAACCGTGTCACAGTAACCTATGACTATTATAAGAAAAGGACAAATGGAATGCTTTATCAAATCAATATCCCATTTGCCTCGGGCTATTCAAGCATTAAATACAATGTGGGTGAATTCGCCATGTGGGGACATGAATTTCAGATCAATACCACCAATTTAACAGGCGCATTGAAATGGAATACAGGTTTAAACCTTTCCTTTAATGACAACAAAGTGTTGAGTTTGCAGGATGGCACACCTATCGGGGGAACCAACAAGTACAATGATTATAACCGTACTGCAGTTGGCCGCAGGATCGGAGAGCTTTGGGGTTATGTTTTTGATGGCGTGTACATGAACCAGGCCGAATTTGATTCGCAGCCGAAGGAAGCAACATCGACGGTGGGATCGGCCAGAATGAAAGACCTGAACGGTGATGGTAAAATTGACGGAAATGACAAAACTTATCTTGGAAACCCTAACCCAAGGTTCCAATTTGGAATGACCAATGATTTCAGGTATAAAAAGTTTGACCTGTCCATCGCCATATCCGGTCAGACGGGCAATAAAATTATGAACACCAATTTGCAGAACCTGCAGAACCTGGACGGAATTTTTAATATTGAAAAAAACATGATGAACCGCTGGAGGTCTCCGGAAAATCCGGGTAACGGACAAGTGCCAAGAACTTTGTCCAATACGACGGAATTGTACCGTCTGGCCAATTCCAACTGGGTGTTTTCAGGTGATTACCTGGCCATCCGGAACATTTCCCTGGGCTATACCATTGATATGAAGCAAAAATATTTTAAGTCATTGCGCGTATACACCAGTGTAAATCAGGCTTATGTTTTTACCAAATATCCAGGACAAAACCCCGAGGTGAACGACACCAGGGACAACCAGACCACCGCGGGTCAGGACAATGGATCTTATCCGGTACCGAGAACCATCAGTTTTGGACTTAATGTAAACTTTTAAAAGGAACAATTCATTCACGGGGTATTTCCCATGTAATAAGATACATCATGAAACAGTTAAAATATATTTTTATTCTGCTGACAGGAGGGTTAAGCATCATTTCCTGTAAAAAGAGCTTTCTGGAACTGGCTCCTGAAGGGCAGATGAACGAAGGCAATTTTTACAAAAGTACAACCGACTTTCAGCAGGCGGTAACCGGCGCTTATGTTCCCTTAAGAGACATCGCCAATTTTGCTTTTTTTGTTGATGAAATGCGCTCAGACAATGCCCATTACGATTACAACAGCAAAGACCGTGGCGGCCTGGGCTATGAGCAGCTGGCTGATTTTATGGACAATTCACAAAACGGTGTAATTGGCAACCGTTATCAGGCCGACTATAATGGAATTTCCCGGACCAATGTAATCCTGGACCGCTTGGAAAAAATTACTTTCAGTATGGCTGATGCCGACAAAAAACAAATTATCGGTGAGGCCAAGGCCCTCAGGGCGCATTACTATTTCGATTTGGTCCGTCATTTTGGGGCAGTGCCTTTGCATTTACATGAGGTGACAGATAAAAATGGGGCCTACCTGCCCAGGTCGGGGGTCGATGATGTCTACAAACAAATCATCAATGATTTTACCGATGCCCTGGCCAATGTGGCTGCACCGAAACTTCCTTCTGAAACGGGAAGGATCACCAAAGGAATGGTGGCCACAGAACTCGGACTGGTGTATATGACCTTAAAACAGTTTGATAAGGCGGTGCCTTTGCTGCAAAGCGTCACCACCATGGGCTATGACCTTTGGTCAAATTATGCTGATGCCTTTAAAAATGAAAATAAAAATGGTAAGGAATCTGTTTTTGAGGTCCAGTATAAAGATGGCAATGACGGTCAGTCGAGCGGGTTTATTTACCGCTTTATACCAAATGGTAATACTTTAAACATCCTTGGATTAAACTACATCAACCAGAATGGTGGATGGAATACACCCACCAGTGATCTTTTACAATCTTATGAAGCCGCAGACAAAAGGTTGGACGCGACAATCGGTGTGGTAGAGGGTACTTATGACTCGAATGTCGATTTTGTTCCTGCCCGTGTGGTCAGCAGTGTAAATTACACTACTCCACCAAATGTGATCAGCAAATATTTTGTCAGAAAATACCTGCATCCGCCTTATACAACCATACCAGATAAGAATTTTTACTATACGAAAGAAAACTGGCCAATTTTCAGGTATGCCAATGTACTGCTCCTGTATGCCGAAGCTTTAAATGAAACAGGACAATCCAGTCTGGCATTGGGGCCTTTAAACAAAGTCAGGTTCAGAGCTGGTTTAGGCGACATCACCACGACCGACCAGACCCAGTTGCGGAACATTATTGCGCATGAACGCAGAATAGAACTGGCTTTTGAAAATTCCAGATGGCTGGACCTGGTGCGCACCAATCAGGCCATTCCGGTCATGACTGCTTATGGCATTAAAACCAAGGCCATGTTTGGTTATATCCTTCCGGCCGCCTATAATGTAACCACAGAAAAACTCATCTATCCAATACCATTCAGGGAAATGCAGCTGAACGCTCAGCTTGTTCAAAATCCGGGATACTAATAATATTAAAGCGTATGAATTATCAGTTAACTGAAGATCAGGTTAAATCGTACCAGGAAAATGGCTTCCTGGTGGTGGAGGATTTTTTATCTCCCCAGGAACTCGAACATTGGAGGGCTACGGTAATGAATGCCGTTAAAAAAAGGGCCGGGCAGAAAATGCCCGGCAAAGACCTTAAAACGGGAGAATCCGATGGGATCAATGAAGACGCCGCTTATTTTGGAAAAGTTTTCGACCAGCTGCTGAACCTCTGGCAAACCGATGAAGGGGTAAAAGAACTGATGCTGGACGAAAGGATCGGTCATATGACCGCCCGCCTTGCCGGAGCCGATGGCATGCGGATTTGGCATGACCAGGCCTTATTTAAAAGGCCTTGGGCCAATCCGACTTCCTGGCACCTGGATACCCCTTTCTGGTCTTTTTCAGATAGAAAAGCCTTATCGATTTGGATTGCACTGGACGACGCCACTTTAGAAAACGGCTGTTTGTATTTCATTCCGGGTTCTTTTAAAGAAACTACTTTTGAAAACAAAGGTATTGGCAAAAACATGGACAGCATTTTTGAAGTCTATCCGCAGTTTTTAAAGGTGGCATCCGTTGCGGCCCCTATGAAGGCAGGAAGTTGTTCTTTTCATAACGGTTTAACAATACATGGTGCCGGGGCAAATATGAGCAGCGGTTACCGCAGGGCCATGACCTGTGCTTATATGCCCGATGGAAACCACTTTAACGGGCAGGCCAATATTTTACCTGAAGCCTATTTGAGTACATTGAACATCGGTGACCTGCTAGACAATGACCAACAAAATCCGCTCATCTATCAGCGCAGCAAAAGCAATTTATAATGGTGCTGGATTTTTTTTGTCCCAGATGGGGATTTGAAAATACAGACTGGGAGGAGTTCCTGGGACAGGTAAAGGCAGCGGGCTTTAAAGGAATAGAGTGGTTTCCCTATGGAGAATCGTCGGATATAGAAGAAGTTTGCCTGCTGTTAGAACGGCATAACCTGCAGTTTTCTATTGTGATGACTGTTGTTGGAGAAACACCTGATTTTGAAAGCTATTTGTTGAAACTCGAACAGCAACTCCTTGCTTTAAGCCAGATCGGAAAAAACAGCGTACGGCCATTATTTATCAGTGCCCAGGTTGGACGGGAATATTTCAGTGAAGAACAGATCCACAGATGCCTCTCTTGTTGTCTCGGTATTGGCCGGGACACAGGGGTGCCTGTTTATCAGGAAACCCACCGGAATAAGTGGTCCTTTGCAGTGCATGTGATGCCACAAATACTGGAAAAATACCCCGAACTGTTGCTCACACTGGATGTTTCGCATTGGTTTTGTGTTTCGGAAAGCTACCTGGAAGATCAGCAGGCCGCACTGGATAGAGCTATTGAACGGGCCAGGCACGTCCATGCAAGAATCGGGCATAGCCAGGGTTCACAGGTGCCTGATCCTGCCCTTCCACAGTATGCCCAGGCCCTGGAAGCCCATTTAAAAATATGGGACAAATGGATCAGTCAGCGGAGGGCATCCGGAGCAGCACGTTGTACCATGACCACCGAATTTGGGCCGCCTCCCTATCTGATCCAGACAAACAACAAGATTTCCGCCCGGCAGCAGCAATGGGACCTGAACCTTTGGATGAAGGACCTGCTGCACAGGCGTTACAATTTATAACACACACATGAAGAGAAGAAATTTTTTGATACAGGGTTCTTTAGCAGCCTCCGGTCTGGTTTTTATGAACGCGATCCCTTCCTTTGCCAGGTCGGTCCTGGAAAAAGGCACCCTGTTGCAAAACAATGATTTATATGATCTTTTTAAAAACCCGGAACTGTCTTACCGTCCTTTTGTACGCTGGTGGTGGAACGGGAACAAAATTGAAAAAGCAGAGCTGGCCAGGGAGCTCCGGATTTTAAAAGATGCCGGTATAGGCGGTGTGGAAATCAACCCGATTTCCTTTCCTTCCCGTACAGACGATATGGGAAAACCCAGTATTGAATGGTTAAGCGAACAGTGGATAGACCTGCTGAAATTTACCCTGGAGGAAGCCAAATCTTTGGGTATGACCTGCGACCTGCTGGTGGGTACAGGTTTCCCCAGCGGTGGTGCCTTTCTGGAAGATGAGGAACGTTCTCAGATCGTTGTTATTGCGGTAAAAAAAATGGAAGGACCGCTGGAAACAGAGTTGTCCCTTTTTGACCTTTGCAAAGAAGCCGATCCGGCCATTACCAACCCCTATAGTGGAAGAAAAATGGAGGTCCTGGAAGTGAAAATGGTACCCGACCCACTTAGCCGGATGGAAGAGGTGACTGATCTTTCCGGACAGATAAAAAGTGGAAGCATCAAAGTATCTGTCCCAAAAGGCAAACATGCCGTTTATGCCCTGGTGAAAGTAGAAGGATTTATGAAAGTGATCCAGGGAACCCCAGGAGGAATGGGACCTGTACTCAACCATTTTGATGGTAAAGCTGTCCGGAAATACCTGAACCACATGACCGATACCATTGAAAAAAGAATTGGCCCGCTTGCCCCGGATGTCCGCTCCTTTTTTGTAGACAGTATGGAAACCGAAGGGGCCAACTGGAACCATGATATGATGTCGGAATTTCAGAAAAGAAGAGGCTATGATCTGTATCCCTATTTGCCTTTTATCCTGTTTAAAATAGGAGGGATGGGCAATACAGCGGATGCCGGTTATACCGTACAAACCAGTAAGGATTTTAAGCAGATGCAGGAGCGGATCAGGTACGATTTCGAGCTGACCAAAGCCGAATTGTTCCAGGAGCGCTTTGTACATAATTTTGCCACCTGGTGCAGCGATCATAAAATCAAATCCAGGGCACAAGCCTATGGAAGGGGCTATTTTCTGCTGGAGGGCAGTTTTGAAATTGATATCCCGGAGTGTGAAACCTGGCTGAAATATGGTATAGGCGATGATGTTTCTGAAAAGGAATTTGCCCAGTACCCATGGCATCTGGGACAGGGCAATACCATGATCAACAAGTATGTTTCCTCGGCGGCGCACCTGAAAGATAAAAAACTGGTGAGCTCTGAAGAACTGACCAATACCGCCATGGTGTTTAATGAAGACCTGGAAATCCTGAAAATTGCAGGTGACCAAAGCACCATTTCGGGGGTTACCCACCCTATATTTCACGGCTTTAATTATTCTCCCAAAGATGCCGCTTTTCCGGGCTGGATCACCTATGGAGGTTATCTGAACGAGAAAAACAACATGTGGCCTTTTTTTAAATATTATACAGACTACCGGGCCAGGCTTTCTGCATTGCTGCAGCAGGCGACTATGTTTGCCGATATTGCCCTTTTGGCCCCGATTGCAGATCTGTGGGGAGAATATGGTGCACAAAATGAACCTTTTCCAACCGTGGTTTCTCCGGCTTATCAAATGCTGGTCTGGGAGGCCATTCACCAAAATGGAAATGCCTGCGACTATGTTTCAGAGCAGGTCATCCAGAATGCTGAAATGAAAAACGGGGGGCTCAATTATGGTAAACGTAAGTACAATACCCTTTTCCTTATTGAAGTCCGCAGCCTGGACCCGGCCACCGCAAAAAAACTCTATGATTTTGTGGCCGCAGGAGGAAGGATTTTCTGTATGGAAGCTTATCCCGAAAAATCAGCAGGCTGGAACAATTACCAGCAGCGGGATGAACAGGTCAGGTCCTGGGTCAACAAAATGAAGGCCTTTGCGGACCGCTTTATTTTTCTGAATAAACCTGCAGCCGATTTCACGGCCTGGTTTAAAGGTATTCAGGAACAATATAAGCTTCATCCTTATGTGCGCTTAAAAACACCGGTACGGGAGGTTACCCAAGTCCGTTACCAAACTAAACAGGCAGAGATTTTTCTGTTCAACAACAGCAGTAAACATCGTGTTTATAGCCTTGAAGCCAGCTTTAGCAAAGAGGTAACCTCCCAAAAACAAGCCTGGCTCTGGGACGCGGCCACTGGCGAACGCTTTAAACTGGAACTTAAAGAGGGCAAACTCCACCTGGAACTCGAACCTGCTGATTCCAGACTGGTCATTTTTGATCAGAACAGCAAAGGCGAAAACTGGAAAGCCAAACCATTAACAGGAAAAAATGCAATAGCCCTGGAGCAAAAATGGTCGGCAGAGTTCCGTCATAGTGACGGATCGGTTAAAACCAAGGAAATGAATAAACTTTCAGACCTGAAAGAGTTGCCGGAAGAAGTTAATTTTTCGGGGACGGTCATTTACCGGAACACCTTCCAGCATTCCGGCCAGCAGGCCTTACAATACCTGAACCTGGGCAAGGTGTATGGCATTTCAAAGGTGCTCGTCAATGGAAAAGATGCGGGAACCCAGTGGTATGGCCGCCGGATTTATAACATAGACCATTTATTGAAAAAAGGTACAAATCAATTGGAAATCCAGGTGATCACCACCATGGGGAATTACATGAAAACCTTAAAAGACAATCCGGTTGCGCAATACTGGACCAATGAAAAGAGAAAAGTCCAGCCTTTGCAGTCCATGGGCCTGCAGGGGCCTGTTCATGTTTATTAAACGCAGGAAAATATGAAATTTAAAAAATACATTTTAATTGCCCTGCTGCTCATCGAGTGTGCCACAGCCGGTGCAAAAGATTATAAGGCCTCGTTTTTTGGCATCCAGCCCGGGGGCCAGGTTTTAAACACCAAATCGATACAATTTGCCATAGACCACATTAGCGCCAGTGGAGGAGGACGACTGATTTTTGAAACCGGGAAATACCTTTCTGGCTCCATTTACCTGAAATCGGGTGTTACCCTGCACCTGGAAGAAGGGGCAACCCTGCTCGGTTCCTTAAACCCGATGGACTATGATAAGAAAATCTGGATGGCTTTTATTTTTGCCTACAACCAGCAAAATATTGGGATCACCGGAAAAGGGACTATAGACGGACAGGGGAAATATGTGGCCAGAAATGTGGTGGAAATGATTGAAAAAGGCCTGATCAAAGACAGCTATAAATATGGGCGCCCCTCTGAAGGGAGCCGGCCGATGATGCTGAACTTCCGGGAATGTAAGGACATTTTTGTCCAGGGGATTACTTTCCGGAATTCAGCCTGCTGGAACCAGACCTATGACCAGTGCAAAAACCTGGTGATCGATAGTGTTATTGTCGATAATGTGGCTTATTGGAACGAAGATGGGGTAGACCTGGTGGATTGTGAAGATGTCCGGGTGACCAATTGTTATATTGATGCAGCCGATGATGGGATCTGCCTGAAATCGCACGATGCCACCAAAGCCTGTAAAAACATCCTGATCAGCAACAATAAAATCCGGACCAGTGCCAACGGGATCAAATTCGGAACCGCTTCCAGGGGTGGTTTTTCCAATATCCGCATCCTGAACAATGTGGTTTTTGACACCTACCGTTCTGCCATTGCTCTGGAAGCGGTAGACTGTGGCTATATCGAAAACATAGAAATTGATGGCCTGGTTTCCCAGAATACGGGCAATTTGATTTTCCTCAGGACTGGAAAACGCTGGGGAGAAGGAAAAAGCCGTATGGAAAACATCCGGATCCGCAATGTGACCGCAGACATCCCCGCAGCCAAACCCGATGCGGCCTATGGCTACGAAGGACCTGAAGAAGACCAGCCAAGAAACCTTTCTCCGGGCATTATGATCATGGGCATTCCCGAGGCCATGATTTCCGGGGTCATCCTGGAGAACATTACTTTCCGGCATGCGGGAGGGGGAAACATTCATTATGCGAATGTACCCTTGCAGCAATTGAACCTGATTCCTGAAATCCCGGCCAAGTATCCCGACTTTTCGATGTTTAAAGAACTTCCGGCCTGGGGCATATTTGTAAGACATGCCAAAAACCTGCAGTTTTCGGGCATCAGTATGGAATGCGAAAAAAATGATTTCAGGATGCCAATCGTATTGGATAATGTGCAGCAAAGCCAGTTCAAAACTTTAAAAATTAAACAGGAAGGCCTGAAAAAAGAAATTTATCAAAACCGGAGTAAGGGAATTACCCTGCTTTAGTAAAAAAATTAAACCAATGAACATGAAAAAATATGTATTGCTGCTGCTGATTTGCCTGCAAGGCTTAACGCTTTTTGCAAAAGACTACAAAGCCTCTACATTTGGCATCCATTCAGATGGGACCACCTTAAATACCAGATCTATACAATTTGCAATTGATTACATCAGTGCTAATGGCGGTGGCCGCCTGGTGTTTTATGTAGGCCGTTACCTGACCGGTTCGGTGTACCTGAAGTCCAATGTTACCCTTCATCTGGAAGAAGGTGCCGTATTACTGGGCTCATTGAATCCTTTTGACTATGACAGAAAAGGTTTTTCGGCACTGGTTTTTGCTTTTAACCAGCAAAATATTGGCCTGACCGGACTGGGCATTATTGACGGACAAGGAAAGTACCTGGCCAGAAATGTAATTGACCAGATCGAAAAAGGATTGATCAAAGATGCCTATACCCATAGCCGGCCTTCTGCGGAAAACCGGGCCATGCTGGTGAATTTCAGGGAATGTAAAGAGGTAACGGTACGCGGGGTGACCTTTCGCAATTCGGCCAGCTGGACCCAAACCTATGATCAGTGTAAAAACCTCACCATTGACAGCATCCGGGTAGACAATACGGTGTACTGGAATGAAGATGGGGTGGACATTGTCGACTGTGAAGATGTTAAAATGACCAATTCTTATATCGATGCAGCCGATGACGGGATCTGCCTGAAATCGCACGATGCCACCAAAGCCTGCAAAAATATCCTGATCAGCAACAACAAGATCCGCTCGAGTGCCAATGGCATTAAGTTCGGAACAGTGTCTGCGGGTGGTTTTGTAAACATTAAAATCCTTAATAATGTCGTGTTTGATACCTACCGTTCGGCAATTGCGCTGGAAGCTGTAGATGGAGGGTATATAGAAAATGTGGAAATAGACGGTCTGCAGTCCATCAATACCGGTAACCTGATTTTTCTCCGGACAGGAAAACGCTGGGGGGAGGGAAAAAGCCGTATGAACAACATCCGCATCAGTAATGTAACGGCAGACATTCCTGCAAAAAAACCAGATGCCGGTTATGGTTATGAAGGACCGGAAGAAGACGAGCCCAGAAATATTTCACCAGCCATTATTGTGGCAGGTATTCCCGAATCAGTGATTTCCAATGTCAGTTTTAAAAACATCAGTTTCCGGCATGCCGGTGGTGGAAATATACAATATGCCAATGTGCCACTGGACAAACTGGAGCTGATTCCCGAACTTCCGGCCAAATACCCCGATTTCTCTATGTTTAAGGAGCTGCCTTCCTGGGGAATTTTTGCCAAACACGCCAAAGGGCTGCAGTTTTCGGGCATCAGTATGGAATGTGAAAGAAAAGATTTCAGGGTACCTGTGGTTTTGGATGATGTGCAGGAAAGTACTTTTTCGGGGCTAAAAATTAAGCAAGCAGGAAAGAAAAAAGACATTCATCAAAATAATACTAAGGGGATACTGTTAAAGTAAGTATTTTTATACCAGATCCCCGATGCCTATGCCTGCCGGTAACTGATCCCGGCAGGCATAGCCTCTTAAACCTACTAACAAAACAAACAGATGAAAAGAATTTTATTTGGTCTTTTTGGTCTTTTTTGTGCTTCTGGTCTTCAGGCACAAAAACAAGCCTATCAGTATGTTAAGCCTATTATTGGTACAGAAAAGATGGGACATACCTATCCCGGTGCCACCGTGCCTTTTGGGGCAGTACAACTCAGTCCGGAAACCGATACCCTTTCTTACGAGCTGAATGGTAAATACAATGCAGATGTTTATAAATATTGTGCAGGTTACCAATATGCCGATAAAACCATCGTTGGTTTTAGCCATACCCATTTCAGTGGCACCGGACATTCTGATCTGGGCGATTTTCTGATCATGCCCACCACCGGTAAACTTCAGCTGAACCCGGGAAGGGCAGACCAGGCCCGTAGTGGTTACCGCTCTGCCTATTCGCATCAAAATGAGGTTGCCCAGGCCAATTATTATAAAGTAAAACTCGATGATTACAACATCACCGCAGAAATGACCACCAGCCCAAGGGTAGGATTTCATCAATATACTTTCCCCAAATCAGAGCAGTCGCACATTCTGCTGGACCTGATGAGCGGGATCTATAATTATGACGATAAGAATGTCTGGACCTTTGTACGGGTGGTCAATGACACCCTGGTTACAGGTTATCGTCAAACTTCCGGATGGGCAAGGACCAGGACGGTTTATTTTGCAATGACCTTTTCGAAACCTTTTGTCGGTTATGGACAGAAAAACTATGATAGCAAACAGGTATATAAAGGCTTTTGGGGTAAATTTGACCAGACAAAAAATTTCCCGGAAATCGCGGGCAGAAAAATCAGGGCCTATTTTGATTTCAAAACCCAGGAAGGAGAAAAAATAAAAATCAAGTTTGCCCTCTCGCCGGTGAGCCAGGAAAATGCGCTGAACAATTTGAAAGCAGAAATACCGGGCTGGGATTTTGAAAAGGTAAAAAATGAGGGACAGCAGAGCTGGAACAAAGAACTGGACCGGATCAATGTGCAAACCCTCAACGAAGACGATAAGGTAAATTTTTATACCGCCATGTATCACGCTTTTATCAATCCGACCATCTACACCGATGTAAACGGGGAATACAAAGGACTGGACCAGAATGTTCATAAGGCAAGTGGCTTTACCAATTACACCACTTTTTCTTTGTGGGACACACACCGTGCCCTGCATCCCTTCTTTAACCTGATCCAGCCAAAACGCAATGCAGATATGGTTTCCTCTATGATGGCCCATTACGACCAGAGTACCCTGCATATGTTGCCGATCTGGTCGCATTATGCCAATGACAACTGGTGCATGAGCGGTTACCACAGTGTCTCTGTGATTGCAGACGCCATTATTAAAGGTACTTATACTGGAGATGCAGAAGCTGCATTGAATGCCTGTGTGACCACAGCGAAACACCGCAGTTATGAGGGCATCGGAGAATACATGGACAGGGGGTACATCTCTTCAGAATCTAACCGGACCTCTGTTTCCAATACCCTGGAATATGCTTATGACGATTGGTGCATTGCCCAGCTGGCCAAAAAATTAAATAAAACAGCCATTTATGAGGAATTCATCAAAAGATCTCAAAACTGGAAAAATGTTTATGACGCCAAATCTGGTTTTATGCGACCTCGCTTAAAAGACGGCAGCTTTAGAAAAGAATTTGATGTACTGACCACCAATGGACAAGGTTTTATAGAAGGGAATGCCTGGAATTTTAGCCTGTATGTTCCACACAATCCTGCAGAAATGGTGGCTTTAAGGGGTGGTAAAAAACATTTTGCTGCCCATTTGGATTCTCTGTTTACCATGCATTTACCGGATGAGTTTTTTGCAGAAACCGAAGACATTACCCGCGAGGGGATCATTGGCAATTATGTCCATGGCAATGAACCTGCACATCATGCGGTGTATTTGTACAATTATACCGATGCCCCCTGGAAAACACAGGACAGGGTGCGCATGATCCTGAAAAAAATGTACCTGCCTACTTCAGATGGCCTGGGCGGAAATGACGATTGCGGACAAATGAGCGCCTGGTATATTTTCAGTGCACTGGGCTTTTATCCGATGGCCCCGGGTTCGCTGAATTACGAACTGGGTAGTCCGGCCATTGTCCATGCTGAACTGAAACTGGAAAATGGTAAAACCTTTAAAGTGAATACAAAAAACCAAAGTGACAAAAATGTATATGTAGAAAAGGTATTATTGAATGGCAAAATACTGGACCGCAAATACATTAGCCATACAGAAATCATGAATGGTGGAGAAATCACCTTTTTTATGTCTTCAAAACCCAAAAAAGATTAAACAATGAAAAAAATCTGTGTTCTTTTATTGCTTTTAGCGGCGTTCCGTGTCAGTGCGCAGGAAAAAAATACGGCTCAGGATACGCTGTTTACCACGCAGCATTATGTGAAAGCAGAGCTGAGGATTCCAATGCGGGATGGTTTAACGTTATTCACAACGGTGTACAGCCCTAAAGATAAAAGTCAGAAATACCCGGTTATGCTTTGCCGTACCCCTTATAGTGTTGCCCCTTATGGCGCCCAGAAGTTTAAAATCCCAGCGGGCCCAAACCGGCTCTTTGACCAGGAGGGTTTTATTTTCGTTTACCAGGATATCCGCGGAAAGTATATGTCAGAAGGGGATTTTGTGGCAAACCGGCCCTATATCCCGGGCAAAAAAAGTAAAAAAGAAACCGACGAAAGCTCAGATACTTATGATACCATAGACTGGCTGCTGAAAAATGTAGAAGGCAATAACGGGAAAGTTGGGATCTGGGGAATTTCCTCTCCTGGTTTTTACGCCACCTCTTCTTTAATTGATTCGCACCCTGCTTTAAAGGCCGTTTCGCCGCAGGCGCCTGTAACCGATTGGTTTATGGGCGACGACCGCCACCACAATGGCGCTTTTTTCCTGATGGGCAGTTTTTCCTTTCTTTCTTCTTTTGGAAAACCAAGAGACAGTATGAGCACCCGGGGGCCTGCTGGTTTTTCAGACTATAAAACAACAGATGGTTATCGTTTTTACCTGGACGCAGGACCGCTTATAAATTTTAACGATCGTTTTCTGCATGGGACCAGTACCCTGTGGAACGAAATGATGGAACATGAAAGCTATGACGACTACTGGAAAAGTAGAAATCCCTTACCTCATCTGAAACAAGTGAAACCAGCGGTTTTGACCGTGGGGGGCTGGTTTGACCAGGAAGACCCCTATGGTCCGCTCAAAGTTTATCAGGCTTTGGAAAAAGCAGGGCCAAAAAATGAAAATATACTGGTCATGGGCCCCTGGTACCACGGCTCCTGGTCCCGCAAGGACGGAGATGTTTTGGCTGGTGTAAACTTTGGCAGTAAAACCGGTGAAAAGTACAGAGGGGAAATAGAGTTGCCTTTTTTTAAAAGCCAGTTGAAAGGAACAAAAGAAGAAAAATTACCCAAGGCCTATATTTTTGAAACCGGCTCTAGCCGCTGGAAAAAATACAGCCAGTGGCCGCCTGCTGACACCAGGGAACAGAATTTATATTTGCAGGAAGGAAATAAGCTCTCTTTTAAAGCACCGGAAAACAATAGCGGAGCTTATGCAGAATACCTGAGCGATCCGGCCAGGCCTGTTCCTTACAGTGCTGAACGCCGTGTGCTCAGGGGATTTGAGTATATGGTCGAAGACCAGCGCTTTGCCTATATGCGGCCGGATGTGCTCAGTTTTGAAACAGAAGCGCTGCAGGAAGATGTAACCATTGCCGGTCATTTGACGGCAGACCTTTTTATTTCTTCGACCGGAACAGATGCCGATTTTATTGTCAAACTGATTGATGTGGCACCTAATAATGGTTACCAGCTGATGGTCAGGGGAGAAGTGATGCGGGCCAAGTTCAGAAATGATTTTTCCAAGCCCGAAGCCCTGGTTCCGGGAAAAGTGACCGAAGTCCGTTTTGATATGCAGGACGCGGCACATTCTTTTTTAAAAGGCCATAAAATTATGGTTCAGATCCAGAGCTCCTGGTTTCCGCTGGTGGATAGGAACCCGCAAACCTTTACCAATATTTACAAAGCGTCAGCCGGTGATTTTCAAAAAGCGACCCAAAGGGTATACTTTAGCAGAAGCGCTGCCTCACACATAAAACTCCAATTGATACCCAATACACCTTAACAAAAAATGAGCACACCTAGAAAAATAATTACTTCTTTTTATACGGTACTGATCCTGGTCTGGGGTCTGGGCACACCGGTTTTTTCGCAGGAAAAAGCCTATGCCAGAAGCGTGATCAAAGCCCTGACTTCCCCTGCTTTTAAAGGCCGTGGATATGTGGAAAAGGGAGACAAAACCGCCTCGGCTTTTATTGCTGCAGCATTTAAAAAGTCGGGCCTGCTTCCCTTAAACAAAGGATCTTATTATCAGGATTTCAATTTACCTGTAAATACCTTTCCGGGCAAAGTAGAGGTTAAGCTGAACGGGCAATTGCTGGTTACGGCAAAAGACTATCTGGTTGGGGCCAGCAGTCCGGCTGTGCATGGCCATTTTAAGGTAATTCCGGTACGCAGGCAGGACATTAGTACCGACCAGGAGCTGAATGCCCTGGTGCTTAAAGCGAAGGATGCTTTTATTTTGCTCGATGACAGGCCTTTGGAAAAAGAATCTGCAGAAGCGCAAAGAAGCATTTCTGCAAATGTAAGGGCTTTAAAAACCAGTGAGAACCTCAACTTTAAAGGCCTTATCATTTTCACGAAAGAGAAACTGACCTGGACAACGCTGACCTACCAGACCATCCGTCCGGTGATTACCATAAATAAGGCCGATCTGGACCCTGCTTCCATCCATCAAATTGATGTCAATGTAGATGTGAAGTTTATCCCTGAATACCAAACCAGAAATGTTTGCGGTATGATCAGGGGAAGTTCTGGCACTGACTCTACCATTGTGATCTCCGCACATTTTGACCATTTGGGGCTGCTGGGCAAAAAAGTCTATTTTCCCGGGGCAAATGACAATGCCAGCGGGGTCGCGATGCTGTTGAGCTTTGTAAAACATTTCGCCAAACAACAACCCAAATACAATACCATTTTCCTGGCTTTTTCGGGGGAAGAAATCGGCATACTGGGTTCAAAGGCCTATGTTGAAAATCCTTTGACCGATTTGAGCAAAATCCGTTTTATGGTGAATTTTGATTTGGCCGGTACAGGGGAAGAAGGAATTAAAGTGGTAAACGGAACGGTTTTTAGAAAAGAATTTGACCGCCTGGTCCAGTTAAATGACCAGTATAAACTGGTGCCTAAGGTCGAGATCAGGGGAGAAGCCTGCAAGAGTGACCATTGCCGGTTTTATGAAAAAGGGGTTCCGTCTTTTTTCATCTATACCCAGGGTGGAATACAGGCCTATCATGATATTTATGACCGCGAAGAAACCCTTCCACTAACGGAATTTGATCATTATTTTGAGCTGATGGTTCGATTTTTTAATTCTTTTTAAAACTACTTAAATGAAAAGGGAGCGTTTTTTTGATCACATCTATGTAGACGGTTATTCTGCAACCCCTAAATACCTGCAGCTGACCAATTCCATCATCAGCGCCATTGCTGCGGGAAAAATCAAAAAAGACCAGATGCTGCCTTCCATTAATGAACTGAGTTATGAGCTGGAAATTTCGCGGGATACGGCAGAAAAGGGCTATAAACATTTAAAAAAAATAGGGGTATTGGGTTCTGTTCCTGGTAAAGGTTATTATATCATCAGTACCGATTTTAAGCAGGACCTGAAAATATTCCTGTTGTTCAATAAACTCAGTGCGCATAAAAAAATTGTATACGATGCTTTTGTGAAGGCCATTGGAGAGCATGTTGCCATAGATTTTTACATTTATAACAATGATTTTTCGCTCTTTAAAAAACTATTGGTCAACAGCAACAATGACTATTCCCATTATGTCATTATCCCGCATTTTCTTGAAGGCGGGGAAAATGCAGGGGAAATCATCAACAGCATTGCAAAAGACAAACTGATTCTGCTCGATAAGCAGATCCCGGGTGTAAATGGGGAATATGCCGCCGCCTATGAAAATTTTGAAAAGGACATTTACAATGCCCTGGACCAGGCCCGGCAGCAGCTCAGTAAATACCATACCTTGAAAATCATTTTTCCAAAAAGAAGTTATTTTCCCATAGAGATTTTAAAAGGCTTTTCCCTTTTTTGTCAGCAGTATGCCTTTAACTCGAAAGTGGTGTACAACATTCAGGAAGAGCCCATCGCGGAAGGAGAAGTGTATATTAACCTGATGGAAGATGATCTGGTGGTCCTTATTGAAAGGATCATTGGAATGAAACTCAAAATAGGGCGTCAGATTGGCATCATTTCTTACAATGAAACTCCTTTAAAAAAAATCATCCTCAGTGGCATTACCACCATTTCTACAGATTTTAAGAAAATGGGGCAGCTGGCTGCGGAAATGGTACTGGAGAATTCAAAAAAGCACGTTGAGGTCCCTTTTTACCTGACCATGAGGTCTTCTCTGTAAAAACAGCCCGAATGCGTTAACCTACATCAGCGGAAAGGCCCTATATTTGCGCCTCAAAATCAAACAACCATGTGCTTAAATAAAATTGTCCTCCCCGCTGTTTTGCTGGGTTTTTCTCTGTCAGCCAATGCCCAAAAGGGGCAACCGGCTATTTTTCAGAAGGACAGTGTCAATAAACTGAATGAAGTGATCGTGAAGGAAAACCGCATACAATTGCCTTTTTCCAAACAAAACCGCAACATCTGGATTCTGGACAAAGAGAAAATAAAAAGCCTGCCGGCCAGATCTGTTGCCGAACTATTGAGTTATGTTTCCGGTGTCGATGTCCGGCAAAGAGGTCCCGGAGGACAGCAGGCCGACATCAGTATGGACGGGGGAACTTTTGATGAAACCCTGGTGCTGATCAATGGGATTAAAGTTTCTGACCCCCAGACGGGCCACAATATGATGAACCTGCCCATTACCATGGATGACATTGACCATATTGAAGTACTCAGGGGATCTGCCTCCAGAATTTATGGCATCAATGCCTTAACCGGGGCCATAAATATCGTTACCCGTACCCCACAATCTACAGGGCTTTCGGCAGGTGTGTTTACCGGAAGTAGTTTTAAAAAAAATGAAGCCACAGGGAAAATCTTTGCCAATTACGGTTTGCAGGCTCATGGCAACCTGGTATTGAAGGGCTCCAGTCACCTGCTTTCCCTTGGACAGGAAGCCGGAAATGGCTACCGTTACAATACCGCTTTTAACAACCAGAAAGTGTATTACCAAGGAAAAATGGCAGTGGGAAAAACCGATCAGCTGGATGTGATGGCGGGTTATACGCATAACAATTTCGGCGCAAATGGTTTTTATTCTGCCCCTGGCGATAAAGAGTCGGAAGAAACCGTTAAAACCACATTGGCTTCTGTTGCCTATACAACAAAAATTACGGAAAACTGGACCATGGTGCCCCGCATAAGTTATCGTAATAATGTTGACGATTACCTGTACATTAAACAAAGCCCGGATAAATTCCATAACCATCACCAGACCAATGTGTTTGATGCCGAGCTGAACAATACCATACAAACAAAAATCGGTACTTTTGGATTGGGACTGGAAGGCCGGACAGAAAACATCAACAGTACCAATTTGGGTAAAAGAGACAGGACCAATGCCGGACTTTTTGGAGAGTATAAATTTGAACCGCTGAAGCGCTTGCTGGTCAATGTAGGGGCTTATGCCAATTACAATTCAGATTATGGATGGCAGGCTTTTCCCGGACTGGACCTGGGGTATAATTTTTATGGCAATTGGAGGGCATTTGCCAACCTGGGGACCGGACAGCGCCTTCCAACCTATACAGATTTATATTATAAGGGGCCGACCAATATCGGAAATGACCAGCTGCAACCTGAAAAATCCAAATATGCAGAAACAGGAGTTAAATTTAACCAGCAGGGTTTTGCCTTTAATGTCAGTTATTTCTTTCGCCGGATCAGCAATTTCATAGACTGGGTGAAGGCCAGTC
The DNA here is from genome assembly GCF_003208655.1 of Pedobacter nutrimenti. Classification (GTDB taxonomy): domain Bacteria; phylum Bacteroidota; class Bacteroidia; order Sphingobacteriales; family Sphingobacteriaceae; genus Pedobacter; species Pedobacter nutrimenti. The sequence goes on from NZ_QKLU01000006.1 coordinate 103,287, forward strand.
AAACCGATCCGTGGCAGCCTCAGAACTTTAGCCAGGTGGACACCAAGGGTTTTACCCTGAGCGCAGATTATGCCCTGAAAAGCAATAGCCCTGATGTGTTGAGCGGTCTTCGCCTGGGGACTTCCTATACCCATCTGGAGCCTAGTTTTAAAACTACTCTGGAAAGTGCTAAATTTTCCCGTTATGCCCTGGAAAGCTTAAGAAACCAGTTGAGCGGAACCCTGAATGCCGAATTTTGCAATCTGCTTTCCATTACCCTTACGGCCAGGTACAACCAGCGGATCAATTACAAAGATTATACGGTGCTGGACAGCAGGATTACCTTTAAACAAAAACACTACAGCATCTATGCAGATGGCGCAAATCTTTTTAATGTACAGTACATTGAAGCCGGCGCAGTACCTATGCCGGGAAGCTGGTTTACTTTAGGCGTAAAGGCAGGAATATAAGGCTTAATGTTCAAATAGCAGGATCTTTTTGTTTTCAACTGAAACCCGGGAACCTTCTGCAAGCATGACCGAATCGGGTGTCTTTTGATTTAAAAAAGCAAAGTCTTTTCCATAGTTTAATTCGAAATCCACTTCGATCTGATAATTTTTAATGAGGTAATGTGTCCATTTGGGATGCTTTACCTCATATTCAATGGTTTTTTGGGGATGAAATAAGGAATAGCCCCAGTAATGTTCGGTAATGAATTCTGTTCGCGAACCAGGTTCTATGTTTAAAGCCGGCAGGGCGGCCTGCAGGGAAAAACTTTGCCACTGCTGCTGGTTTTTCCACTGGTAACTGATTTTTAATTCCTCCGGGCTTTCTTCCCAGGAATGTTTCATGGGCATATGCTGGTAATGTTCCTTATAAAAAGTATTTGCAATAAAGGCCAGGGCATATTTGGGGACAATTTCTTTGATAAAAACCACACCTCTTTTCCAGTTTTCCCCATTGGGGTAACGCACATAAAAGCGCAGGTTCACTTCCTCGAAATTGGAGTGAAAAGGGACCCGAACCCCCTTTAGCCGGGTGTCTTTAAATAAAAAACCAATCAGGCTTACATAACAGTGCCCTTCCCAAAAATCGAGTGTTGTTCCTGCGGGCAGGTGCTTTGTTAAAATGGCAGGATCAATTGCATAATTGGCTATGGCCAGTTTTTTCCATTCGGCGGTCAGAAAACTCATTGCTTAAAGCTAGTTATTTTTGAGCGGATAAGAAATTCGGTGGGGGTTTTGGCGGATATTAGAGTTTTGACGGAACAAATCTGACAGACACCAGTTCGGGGATGCGCCTGATCAGGCTCCTGCGGAGCAGCCCAGCCAATATCCCCTCTCCGGTGCCGCCAGTATTTGTTTAAAATTCAGTACGGAATTTTACTCCATTTCCGGAGGTTTAGTCCTTTGGCTAAAACACCTGCAGTGATACTTCATTATGGGTTAAAATTTAAGGAACAGTTCAGGTGTCTGAAGAGCGGATATTGGCTGGGCTGCACGCCTTTGGCGGGCCTGATCAGGCGCATCCGCGAAGCAGATCATCTGAACTGTTCTTCTGCGGATCATTAGAATCTTATCACAAGAATTGCATATAAAAACGGCTGTCTGAAACTCAGACAGCCGTCAGCTTAGGGAAATTTTAATAACCCGGATTCTGTTTGAACCCGGTATTGCCAACACTTTTGGCGATCTCAATTTCCGATTGAGGGACCGGCCAAATGGTATCCCTTAAAGGGAAAGTCCGGAAAGCATTGTTCGGGTCTTTAATGGTTGGAATAATAATGCGGTCAAAACGCCACCTTTTCAGGTCAAAAAAGCGCTGCCCTTCCAGGGCAAACTCAATCCTTCTTTCATGACGGATTTTTGTCCTCATGTCCGACTGGGACAAGCCATTTGGCAGGCCAGGTAGATTTACTCCGGTCCTGGTCCTGATTTTATTAACGGCATCGTAAACGGTCAGGTCAGGTCCGCTGAACTCATTCTGGGCTTCTGCATACATCAGCAGCACATCGGCATAACGCATCAGCACCCAGTCCTGATCACTTTGGGTGGCATAAGTAGTTGGGAAACGGGTAGGGTCAATGCCTTTTCGTGGCAGAAAACCGCTGGGTACCGCTGCGGCAGCCGGGTCAAAGGCTGTAGCAGCAGTGGTGCCCCTCCAGTCCCCGGGTACAATAACAGTCATTTTTAATCTGGGATCACGGTTGATGTAGGGTGTTGCAGCATTGTATAAAGGAGAGCTCTGTATCGATAAACCATCTGTACATTCGTAGTCATCGACCAGGTATTTGAGCACGTTCAGCGAGTTGGTGTAGGAAAATACCCAATCCTGAGGGCTGTAAAAGCTTGGAGGGGAGTACCGGGCCGAAAACATAATTTCCGGGTTGTTGTTTTGACCAGGCTTCAGGAACAGACTGCTGTAGGTTCCGGCCAGACCAAACTTGTTTTCGGTCATCACCAGTTTTGCAGCATCCGCAGCTTCTTTGTATTGTCCGTTGGCCAGCAGTACTTTTGCTTTGTAAGCCAGGGCTGTGCCCCGAACCGCATGCCCGCTGTAAGGGGTGTTGGGTAAATTAGCCGCGGCATAGTTCAAATCTGCCAGAACCGAATCCACTACAAGGCTTTTCGGCGAGCGGGGAACGGTAATACTGGCCTGGTCAAAGCTTAGTGGTTTAAGGGTCAGCACACAATCGCCATACAATTGCGACAGCAGGAAATAGTGATAGGCACGGATAAATTTCGCCTCTGCGATGTACTGGTTGCGGACGGTTGCCGACAAAGGGATGTCGTTGATCCTGACCAAAAACAGGTTGCAGGCAGCAATGGCCTGGTAGCTGTATTTATAGGCGTCAGAAATGATACCGGTGGTGGTGGCCTCAATATTTCCGGTCGCCACGTTGAGGAAGTTTCCAGCGCTGGAATTGGTATAACCATTATCGGTTAAGGATTCCCAGAACATATAAGCCCCGCCGAAACCGGCACCGGCATTACTCACACTGGTGGCATTGTTTCCGCGGCATAAAAAATTATAACAGCCGGCAAGGGCCAGGTCTGCGTCATTCTGGGTTTTCCAGAATGTATTTTGCGACAGTTGGGCCAGCGGGTCCTTCTGAAGGAAATCCTTTTTACAGGAGCTGAACATGGCCAGTACCGAGAGGATTATGGAAAATACAATTAATCTTTTCATCTGTTGATTTGTTTTAATCATCAAAGGTTTTATAAGGGTTCAGTTAAAAGGTTGCCCTTACACCGAAATTATAGGTCTTGTTTTGAGGGTGCGTTACATAACGGGTATTGGTGGCAATCCTTTCAGGGTCGAGTCCTGGAAATTTGGTAAAGGTGAATAGGTTTTCGCCCGAGAAATACAGTCGGATCGCACTCATTTTTATACGTTTAAGCAGCTTTTCAGGTAAATTATAACCCAACTGCACATTTTTGATCCTTAAAAAGGAAGCATCCTTTAAGTAGTAAGTAGATACCGTGCTGATGTTCTGGCTAACGTTTCCTGTTCCGGTCAGGTAAATGAGCGGCATGGTGGTGCTTGGATTACTTGGTGTCCAGGCATTGAGCCAGTCTGTAGTGGGTACAGAACCCTGGTTAAATGGCTGGAAGCCCCATCCGTTTACATATTGCTTTTGTCCCTGTGAACCGAAAAGAAAAATAGACAAATCGAAGTTTTTATATTCAAAATTGGCATTCAGGGAATAGTCATAGTTTGGAAAAATACCAGAAACGACTTTACGGTCATTCTCGTCAATTTTACCATCCCCATTCTGGTCCTTGAACTTGAAAGTTCCCGGAACCGGATTGTATGGCTGTTTCGGGGCGGCCGCAATTTCCTCTGCAGACTGGAATATTTTTTCAAACTCATAGACATAATAACTGTCAAAAGGCAGGCCGACCTGGTCAATTTGGGTCGCTTTGATGGTGGTGGCACTGTATTTTAAAAGTTTGTTCCGGTTGGCCTGCAGGTTGGCCGTAAAGGAATAACCCAGTTCTCCTATTTTGTCTTTATAGGAAAGGGAAAGTTCCACACCACGGTTGCGAACGGTTCCATTGTTGATCGTTGGCGGATCATAACCTACATAAATTGGCAACGGAGCAAGATCCAAAATATCGGTAGTAAGTTTGCTGTAATAATCGGCCGTCAGGTTCAGCTTGTTTTTCAGGAAAGAAATGTCCAGTCCAAGGTCAAAAACTTTTGTGCTTTCCCATTTGATGCTCTGGTCGACCAGACCGGTTTTACGGACGCCATCACTTAAGGTATTTCCGAATGGATAAGAAAAGCCTGTGGTGTATACATCCTGGTAAGGATAAGTACCAATGTTCTGGTTACCCAGTTTTCCTGTGGAAGCCCGGATTTTCAGATCGGAAATTACAGGGAGCAGGTTTTTGAAAAAATCCTCCTGTGAAATCCGGTAGCCCAGGGAAACAGAAGGGAAAACACCCCATTTGTTGCCCTCACTAAAACGGGAGGAGCCATCGTAGCGGATGTTACCTTCCACCAGGTATTTTCCTTTGTAGTCGTAGTTTAAACGGCCGTAGTAAGAATTAAGCGCCCATTCTGAAGCGGTTCCACTGTTGAGCTGGGAACCCGTTCCACCGGCGTCAATTTCAGGAACAGAGTTGTTCGGAAAAGTAACCCTGGAAGCAGAAAGACTTTGTAGTTTGTAATATTCAGCCTGTGTTCCGGCAAGCACATTCAGGGAGTGGTCCCCAAATTTTTTGGTATAGGTCAGCTGTGAATAACCGATCGGGTAAACATAATTGCGGTCAGTAACCTGTAAACCCTGTCCGCCCACATCCAGTGTGCGGAAAGGAGCGTCATTGGGGCCTGCAAACCAGAGGTACTGGTTAATAACCGGTTTATAATCGTAGGTTTTCTGAAAATCAAAATTGGTACCCACACTGGTTTTCCACTGCAGGCCATCGAGAATTTTTACATCTACAAATATATTGCCCTGCATGAAATAATCATTATTGGACGCCAGGGCATTTTCAGCAATGGCTACGGGGTTTTTATTGGCCGTCTGAAAAGCATAGGCGGTCGCGGTATAGCGGCCACTGCCATCGGGAAGTACGGGCCCATATAAAGGCGATTGAGACAGGGTAGAAAGGAAAAGGTCCTGACTGCCCGGTCTTGGGTAAGTCCGGCTGCCATAATTTAAGGTCAGGCTGCTTCCAAAAGTGACCCGGCTGTTGATTTTACTGTTGAGGTTAAACTGCAGGTTGTACTTTTTATATTTAAAACCCAGCATAATGTCCGGTTGGTTCACAATACCCAAACCTACATTGTAAGTGGTGTTTTCAGTCCCCCCGCTTAAATTCAGGTTGTGTGTTTGTACATTAACGGTTTTCATGACCGCGTCCAGCCAGTTGAAACTTGGGTACAGGTTTTTATCTGTGCTGTTGGTATAGGCATCGATTTGTGCCTGCGTAAAACGGTTGCTGGTGGGCGCTCCCGAGTTGATGGCCGCCTGGTTGTACATTTGCATATATTGCGCTGAATTGTACACCAGATCGGGCAGGCTGCTGGCCTTGGTGATGCCCAAATTGTAGCTGTAGGAAATTTGCATTTTACCCGCTTTGCCCTGTTTGGTGGTCACCAGGATCACGCCGTTTGCAGCCCTTGAACCATAAATGGAAGCAGAGGCCGCATCTTTTAAAACCGTTACACTTTCTATATTTTCGGGATTGAGCTGGGTCAGGTTCCCGGGAATACCATCTATAATCACCAGGGGCTCGTTTCCGGCACTGCTGAAAGTACCCATTCCCCGGACCCGAAGAACGTTACCTTCGTTTCCGGCTTCTCCGGAAGCCTGGGTAACCGAAAGGCCCGGAAGTTTTCCCTGCAACAACTGGGTGGGGTTGGTAGAGACCCTTTTGTTCAGGTCTGCACCACTTACAGTAGCCACGGCGCCCGTCAAATTGACTTTCTTCTGTGTGCCGTAACCCACCACCACTACCGTTTCCAGGTCTGTTTGCGTGCTTTTTAAGGTGACATTAATGGTTTGACGGCTGCCCACGGTCTCTTCCTGGTTCTCATAACCAATGGACGAGAACTGAAGTACGGCAGAAGGCCCGGGAACCGTAATACTGAATTTACCCATAGGGTCTGTTACCGTTCCGTTAGAACTTCCTTTGAGCTTTACGCCCACGCCTGGCAATGTTTGCCCGGAACTTTCTTTGACCACCCCCCGGATGGTTAAGCTGTTCTGGGCCAGTACAGTGTTGCCTAAAATGACAAGGAAGAGCATAGCGGAAACTGAGAATAACCGCCTCTTGCATTTTTTTAACAAATCGACTGCAGAATAATTAAATAAATCCTGTTTCATCTTAATTTTTAGTTTTTTTGGTTTTGTTGAATTTTTAACCACCCTGTTTCATCGGGTAGGGCGACCGGTTGTAATTAAGGAATGCAAGGTCTTTAAAATCCAAGGACAGAATATGAGGGGAATGAGTATAGTATTGTACGATTTTGGCAATGTTCAGGGCTTTTTTGAAGATTTCACCAGGAGGAAATCCCGGCCCTGGATGCTGTGGTAACCATACTCAAAACAGAAAAAATAGCAACGGTCTTTAAGGCTTTTGTGAATGTGGGTCTGGTAGGTGAAATCAAATCCGGCGGCCAGGAGCATGCGGTCACTAACCGTTTCTTTTCCCTGATCGTGGAAATTTTTTAAAATCCTGCGGTTCTTTTTTAAGATCCGGCTGATTTCCCTGTAAAGGGGCTGATCGGTTTGATGCTGCCGGTTGTAATGGCTGCTGCGGCACTGGTCATCACAGAATTTTTTGTCAGAGCGGCCAATAAAGGGTTCCTGACATTCCAGACATAATTTTTTCATAAACAATGATCTGGAGCCTAAAACTATATCAGCGATCTGGTAAAATGGTTATTTATTTAACCGTATTTATACGTTTAAACTACGGCTGTTCACAGAAAAGGCGGCAATTTTACGATGCTGAAGCTGCTGCAAAGGAGTTTGGCTTATAAATTTTAAATATGGAAAATTCAATAAATCATGTACGCCTGTCTGGTTTTACCGGTTCGCATCCGGTAATTGTCAATTTCGAAAACAACAAAAAAATGGGCAGGGTAAGTTTGGCGGTAAATGAGTTTTACCGGAACAGTGCCGGAGAAACGGTTAACCAAACCCAATGGTTTAACCTGGTGTTCTGGAACAAAAAAGTCGAACAGCTTGAAGCCAAGGTTAAAAAGGGAAGCGGTATCCGGATTGAAGGAAGGCTTTCCAACCAAAGTTACACGGATAAAAAAGGCGATATACGCTACAGCACAGAAATCATTGTGACCAATTTTGAAGTATTCGCGGAAGCTAATGCCGGTTAAAGCCTAAAGCCAGTCCAGCATAGAAATTTCTTCTGGCCGCGGCGTTGAAATACCTGCCGTTTGCTGCGTTCAGGTCATTGCCCAGGCTGTAGCGCTGGTTCAGTAAATTGTCTGCACCTGCAAATACTTCGGCCCTTACAGAACCAATTTTTAGGTTTTTCCAGCCAACTTTAAATTGCAGCAGGTTATAGGCTGCTGCATAAACGCTGTTCGCATCGTTGAGCGGAATTCGGGATGTATAATTGTGCTGAACAAACAGGTACCATGTACCAGGTAGCAACAGGTCGGCAGTGCTTGAAATTATGTTTTTGGGCACACCCGTTAAATCATTTCCGGAATAATTGTCTTTACGGTCTATGTAATCTTTAAATTTAAAACGGCTTAAAGTCCAGGCCGTACGCAGTTGCAGACCCCTGACCAGACCGTATGATTTTGCAGGGACCAGCCATGCAGAGAAAGCCGTCTCCAGGCCCCATTGTCCGGTTCCTCCGGCATTGAGAAAATACTCCGTATCATTTTGGTTCAGCCGCCTGACAATGGCATTTTGCAAATGGTAATAGAAGCCGGTGAGTTCTCCAAAAAACCTTTTGTTTTTTGTTTCAAAACGCAAACCGCTTTCATAGTTCCAGCCCGATTCAGGCTGCAGGTTTACGTTAATGACATTGTCCGAGGCCCTGATTTCTGCCAGTGTGGGCGGAGAATAACCCCTGCTCACTGAAGCCCTGAAAGAAAGGACCGGACTGCTTTGGTATGATAAAGCCATTCTTGGCATAAACTGGGGGTCAAAATTTTTCGTCTTTTCCGCAGAAGCTTGGGGAGCAATACTTTGATAGTGGTAGCCATACAAATTTCCGCTTGCCGAAATTTCCAGCAGCCATTTTTTAAAAAAATCCAGGTTCAGGTTTAAAAAAGCGAGGCTGGACAAAGCTTTCAAACGGTCCGAGGCCTGAAGGGCAGCGGGGCTGCCATAATTATTGTTAAAGTTCTCTACATCAGAGCGGGTCCGGGTGCTTTCCAGCCCCAGGTTTAGCTTCCAGTTCAGGTCCTGTAGTTCGCGGCTGTATTCTACATAGGTCCTCAGGCCAAGCGTAAATTCTTTGCGGTGCTCGTAATTGGTGATGAAAGGATTTTTGAAATTGGTATAGCTGCTAAAAACAGCTGTAACCTGTTTAAAATTGGGGCTGATTTGCCAGTCGTTGCTTAAGCCCCCAAAAAGGGTCTTGCTATAAATACCGGCCTGTTGTTCCACGGCACTTTTTACGGGACCGGCAGCAGGTCTGGCCTGGCTGGGGTCCTGATCATATTGCAGCGCATTTAAACCGCCCGGGGTATCGTAGTGCAGGTCTGAATAAAATACAAATGCTTTCAGGCGGGCACCAGCCGCATAACGGTATTGATCCATAACCTGAAAGTATTTGCGTTGCATGGCACTGTGCTGCCGGTAGCCATCACTGCGCTGATTGCCCTGGCTCAGTTCGAGCTGATTGTTTGTCCACTGGTGCCCAAAAGCTGCGCTTTGTTGGAACAGGCCATAGGAGCCACCCTGTATTTTAAACTGGGCTGGGCTGTTGCCCATTTGCAGTGGACTGATGAGCACCACACCCCCCGAATTCGCACCATAAATACTGCTTTGGGGACCTTTTAATACTTGGATCTCTGCAATGCTGCTGAGGTCCAGGGCATTCAGATAGGTATTTCCACCAGCATCGGTCAGGGGAAATTCATCGATATAGATTTTTATATTTCTGACCCCAAAAGGAGAACGGAGCAGACTGCCGCGAATGGAAAGCCTGTAACTCCCGGGCGACCTTTCCTCCATTCTGATCCCGGAAATGCTGTTTAAAACCGGAACCAGGCTGGTTCCCGGCACTTTGCCAAGTAGGCCAGAGTCCAGCACCGCAGCGGAACCGGTTGCCCTGAGCAGGGGCTGGGTCGAAAAATAAGGGCGGATGACCACCTCTTTTAATCTTTTTACCGAATCGGGAACGTTCTGGGCAAAAGCCTGTAAACCCACTAACAGCAGCAGAAAAAACAGTCGCATGTTCATGGTTTCAATTATAGTAAAGTTAATCCGTAAACAACAGGTTCTTTTGAAGCAAAAAGATATTCGCTTTTGGCATCACTGGGCTTAAGGGAGCAGTGCGCTACAAGTAGACGGAAACTTACTGAAATATTACCCGGACCTCAAGCGGATTTTACCCGGACCTGGTCCGGGCGATGTCCGGGTAATGTCCCTGTAAAGTCCCTATAAAGTCCGGGTTACGGCTAAAACAATACAAGTTTTAACCCGGTCCCAAACGCCCCAAAAAAGGGCATAAAAAAAGCCGGACCTTGAAGGGCCCGGCTTTTTGAATATACATGTTGGTCTTAGCCTAATCTGCTTTGCAGGTTTTCGTCAATTGCAGCCAGGAACTCTTCTGTATACAGGTAATCTTTACCGTGTTCTACTTTGTTGCCATGGATACAAACCGCTAAGTCTTTTGTCATTTTACCACTTTCAACCGTTTCAATACAAACCTGCTCTAAAGTGTGGCAGAATTTAATCAGTTCGGGGTTGTTGTCTAAAACACCACGGAACTCCAAACCTCTTGTCCATGCGAAAATAGAGGCAATCGGGTTGGTTGAAGTTGGTTTACCAGCCTGGTGGTCACGGTAGTGACGGGTTACTGTACCGTGTGCGGCTTCAGCTTCCATTGTCTTTCCGTCTGGTGTAACCAGTACAGAAGTCATTAAACCTAATGAACCAAAACCTTGCGCAACGGTATCAGATTGTACGTCGCCATCATAGTTTTTACAAGCCCATACAAAATTACCATTCCATTTTAAAGCAGAAGCAACCATGTCATCAATCAGACGGTGCTCATAAGTAATTCCGGCTTCATCAAATCTTGCTTTGAAATCATTCTGATAGATTTCTTCAAAAATATCTTTGAAACGGCCATCGTATTTTTTCAGGATGGTGTTTTTGGTAGACAGGTATAAAGGCCATTTTTTGCTCAATGCCTGGTTAAAACAAGCATTTGCAAAACCACGGATGCTTTCATCTGTATTGTACATCGCTAAAGCAACACCATCACCTTTAAAGTTGTACACGTCAAAAGACTGTACCTCACCACCATCTTCTGGCGTGAAAGTCAGGGTTAATTTTCCTTTTCCTTTAGTGACCAAATCAGTTGCACGGTACTGATCACCAAAAGCATGACGACCAATGCAAATCGGGGCAGTCCAGTTTGGAACCAAACGCGGAACATTGCTCATCACAATCGGCTCACGGAAAACAGTTCCATCCAGAATGTTACGGATGGTTCCGTTTGGTGATTTCCACATTTGTTTTAAATTAAATTCTTTAACGCGGTCCTCATCAGGAGTGATGGTAGCACATTTGATACCTACACCATATTTTTTTATGGCTTCAGCTGCGTCGATCGTAACCTGGTCATCTGTCTGGTCACGGTATTCGATACCAAGATCATAATATTTAATATCCAGATCTAAATAAGGAAGGATCAATTTGTCTTTGATGAACTTCCAGATGATCCGGGTCATTTCATCACCATCTAACTCTACAACAGGCTGGGTTACTTTAATTTTTTGTACAGACATATTATGGATTCAATTTTAATTGATAATAAGGGTCTGTTTAAAATTTTAAACAGGCTCTAAAAAAACAAAGATATAAATTTTGAATTTATAGCCTTGGTTTATGGCAAATTCCCAAAACAATTAAAGATTTAATAACGTTATCATGATATAACATTATACATCATGGGTACAAGCGACAACAACCAGCGCGGATTTAAAAGAGCCAATGATCGATTGCATGGTTCTGATCTGGGCGAAACGAAAGATTTTAACAACCTTTCTTACGATAAAGAAAAGAACAGTTTTGAATATGACGTAAAGAGCGATGATCCGGATTATGACCATCCTTTACCTTATGATACGACTGCGGCCAATGGCGCGGATGAAAACTCGGCCTATGATGAGGCGAACCCTTATGTAGGGGATGAATATGCCAGCCGGGAGACACAAATTCAGGAAGGACTGGAAGACCTGGGAATGCGGGTAGACGACAAAAGGGTCATTGAAGTCAAACCGGAGGATGAATTTCTGGCCAGGACGCCCGAAGATGACCGTCCCGATCTGGATGAAGAGGGGTATCCCCTGAATGATACCCCGCCCAGACGTTAAAGGTTAATGTCCAGGTTAAAGCGTTTGCGCATTTCCTCCAGCTGTGGATTTTTTTGAGCCAGGTACTGGTATTTTTCAATACTGGTGTACAGGCGGTTTTTCAATTGTTTTTCCACTCTTTTGGGCACAATGGTAATGTTGAAATTGCGAAGCTGGGCCCGCAGGAAATTCAGGAAAAAAACCTTTTCTTCATGAAGAATGCCTTCCTGTATTTTGTTTTCTGTTAAAACGGTAATTTCATCACCATTAAGTTCGGGCTCGTTACTGGTAAAAAGGGTATAAATGTGAATTTTTCCTTCTTCCTTAGATTTTTCTGCGTACTGGTTCCACAGGGTCAGCAGGCTTTCCAGGCTAAAAGCTTCCCGGGCATCGCCCTGGATGTATTTGGGCTCGTCGCTTTCTTCGCCTGAGGCGACGCTTTCCAGTGCCGTCAGTGAAGGAATCAGGGTCGCACCCGCCCTGCCGGTCATGGGCTGCGGTTTTAAAATGATTTTATCCGGAAGTATTTTTACGCTGCTTTGGTTTTGTACTGCTGCGGGTTGTACAGGGGCTGCGGGCTTTTCCACTGGTTTTTCAGCCGGTTTTTCAACGATCGGCTGTGCGGCTTTAGGGGCCGGCTCAGCGGTTTTTACATCAGTTTTTTTTTTAATCTGATCTTGGTCAGTTAAGGAATTGGAAGCTGGTAATTGGGCCAGTTGCAAAACTGAAGGGATATGGCACATTTTCAGCAGGGCCAGCTCCACTTGCAGGCGTTGGTTTTTGCTGTTTTTGTAAACCAGGTCACATTGATTGGCCAGGTTCAGCGCGGTTAGCAAAAAGGAGGCAGAGGTCTGCTGGCTTTGGCTAATGTATTTTTGCCGGATGTTTTCGCTTACTTCCAGCAGTTTTAAAGTCTGCGGGTCTTTTCCAACCAACAGGTTGCGCAGGTGACTGGCAAGTCCGTTGATAAAGTTGTTGCCATCGAAGCCATTGTTCAAAATTTCATCAAAAAGGATCAGGGTCTGGCTGACATTGGAGGCGCAAAGGTATTCTACCAGTTTAAAATAGTAATCGTAATCCAGAATGTTCAGGTTGTCGATTACAGATTTATAGGTTAAATTTTTATTGGTATAGCTGACAATCTGGTCAAACATTGAGAGCGCATCCCGGAGTCCGCCATCGGCCTTTTGGGCAATAATGTGCAGGCCGTCGGCTTCCACATTGATGTTTTCCCTTTGGGCAATTTTGTTCAGGTGCGAGGCAATGTCTTCCACCTGGATCCTGTTGAAGTCAAAGATTTGACAACGGGATAAAATAGTGGGAAGAATTTTATGTTTTTCTGTTGTTGCCAGAATAAAAATGGCATAAGAAGGGGGTTCTTCCAGGGTTTTCAGAAAGGCATTGAAGGCATTTGCAGAAAGCATGTGCACCTCATCTATAATATAGATTTTATATTTTCCGGCCTGGGGCGGGATCCTTACCTGTTCAATAAGGCTCCTGATGTCGTCTACAGAGTTGTTGGAGGCCGCATCGAGCTCATGAAAGTTAAAGGAATGACCCGTCTGAAAGGAAACACAGGAATCGCAGGTACCACAGGCCTCCTGATCGGGGGTCAGATTGGTACAGTTAATGGTTTTGGCCAGAATTCTGGCGCAGGTGGTTTTACCAACACCCCTGGGGCCGCAAAACAGGAAGGCCTGGGCAAGCTGGTTGTTTTTAATGGCGTTTTTTAAGGTGCCGGTAATGTGATGCTGGCCAACAACGGTTTCAAACGTTGCAGGACGGTATTTACGGGCCGATACAATAAAGTTTTCCATTCGCCAACGAAATTATAAATTTTTTACCGAGCAGAGGTGCTTTGTTGGAAAATAAATGCTCAAAAAAAATAACAACCCTATTTTCGCAATGAAAATGTGTTTTTTTTTAGTTTTGAGCTCAAATAATTATAATCTAAAATAAACTAAATGAAACGTTTTCTTTTTGTCCTTATCCTGGGACTTCCTATGCTCTGTTTTTCACAATCTAATTTTAAGGAAGGTTATATCGTAAAGAATAATCAAGATACTTTAAAAGGATACATTAATTTTAAAGAATTGAACCTCAATCCCGTTTCTCTGGAGTTTAGGTCTTCTAAAAGTGCTCAAACCCAAATGTTTGATCTGGAAAGTTGCAGCGCCTTTGGCATAGACAGAGAAGAAGTTTATCGAAGGTTTACAGTGAATGTGAGTCAAAGTAGTACACATACTGAAGGCTTATCCCTTGTAGAAGATACAACTTCATTAAGAAAAAAAGTTTTTTTAAAAGTATTGGTCCTTGGAAAAAATGTAAATCTATTTACCTATGAAGATGAGATCAAAAGAAGATTTTATCTGCTTGAAAACGGTCAAAATGAACCCTATGAATTAATCAAAAATGTTTATTTAGATTCCCGGAAAGCGAATACAATCGTTAACGATAAGAGGTATATACAACAATTATGGTCCGCCAGCCAACGCTATGATGTGAATAATGTCCGGGGAGTAGGAAGATTCAAATCTCTGGACTACAATGCGGGTGATCTGGCAAAAATAGTGGCATTGATTAATGAAGAGACAATCGTTAAGTTCAAAGATAAAAAAGATTTAAGATTTTTTATTGGAACTGGATTGAGTATAAGTAAAGCGGCATATAAGGAAAATAGTGAAGTTCCAAAAGTATCAACTGACGGGAAAAGTTCTTTAATGCCCTTTTTGACAATAGGGGCTGATCTTTTTGCAAATTCCGTAATGAAAAAAATAGTATTCAGAGCCGAGATGTCATTTTTTATAAGCAAGTATGACATTTCTGCCAATACACCTTTGCCATCTAAAACCTTTGTCAGTAATACATTTAACCAATATTCCGTTGCTTTAAGCCCCCAGTTGATTTATAGCTTTTACAAAAGCCCGGAATTTCAGGCTTTTGCTGGTGCAGGATTGAGGTTTAGCATTTCTAAGTATAGCAACAGTGTATCTGGTCGTGTGTCCTACCCTTTGCCGATTAAGTATACCGAGAATGAAGCCAGACTGGATCCATTTAACTTTTCTTTACCCTTTAAAGCTGGAGTGATTTTAAAAAACAGATTTGAGATTTCAGCTGGATATGTTTTGCCTTCAGTTGTGGGAAACTCTGCAAGCTTTCATCTTACTACACAACGAATTACTGCAGGAGTTAATTACCTGTTTGATAAGAAATAAGTCTTTTGATTATCTGTTTGATTAATAGAAAATTATTGCTAGATTTGCAGCCCCGTATTTATGCGGAAAATAAATTAAAAAAATAAATAACAATGAATCAGTACGAAACTGTTATCGTTCTAACCCCGTTGTTGTCAGAAGAGATTGCTAAAGAGGCTATTGCCAAATACAGCAAAATTTTATCTGATAGCGGAGCCGAAATTGTTCAAGAGGACAATTGGGGTTTGAGAAAATTAGCGTATCCGATTGAAAAAAAAGCAAGCGGATTTTTTCACCTTACAGAGTACAAATCTTCAGGTGAAGTTATTAGTAAATTGGAGTTGGAGCTTAAACGCGATGAGCGTGTTTTGCGTTTCTTAACTGTAAGATTAGACCGTCACGCGGTGGCTTACAACGAGAAAAAACGTAGCGGAGCTTTTAACAAAAAACCTAAACAGGAGGCTGCAGTATAATGGCAAAAGATCAAATACAATATGTTACCGCTCCAAAAGTGGACGATAACAGAAAAAAATATTGCCGTTTCAGAAAAAATGGTATTAAATATATCGATTACAAAGACGCAAACTTTTTGTTGAAATTCATTAATGATCAAGGTAAAATTTTACCTCGCCGTTTAACTGGTACTTCATTGAAATTCCAACGTAAAGTGTCTCAGGCTGTAAAACGTGCCCGTCACATCGGTTTGTTACCTTTTGTTGCTGACCAATTAAAATAGGAACTGAGAGATGGAAATTATTTTAAAACAAGATATCAAATCCCTAGGGGAAAAAGATGATATCGTAACAGTAAAGCCAGGTTATGGCCGTAACTACCTGATCCCTCAAGGATTTGGTCAGTTGGCTACGCCTTCAGCAAAAAAAGTATTGGCTGAAAACCTGAAGCAAGCTGCTTTTAAACAAGATAAAATTAAGAAAGATGCTGAAGGTATCGCAGAACGTTTAACTGAAGTTAAATTGACTATCGGTGCTAAAGCTGGCGAGACAGGCAAAATTTTTGGTGCTGTAAACACTATTATGATTGCTGATGCATTAAAACAACAAGGTTTTGATGTTGACCGTCGCCGTATTACTTTCGAAACTGAACCTAAATTTGTTGGTGAGTATATTGCCAACTTAAACTTACACAAAGAAGTGAAAGTTAAAGTTCCTTTCGAAGTTGTTGCTGAGTAATCTTTCAACACACATAAAAAAAGCGGCCTGAATTTCAGGCCGCTTTTTTTATGGCATTTTTTGAGGTTTAACGACCTCTTCTTTTGCTCCGGGCCTCGTCAATAATTTTTCTGATCTGCTTGATGTCGCTTTTGGAAAAACCATGAACTTCAATTTTATTGCCGTTCAGGAACAACCTCAGCGTTGAAAAACCGATCATTGGGGAGTCGACCTCTATGGATGTAATGTCTTCGTATTGAAGATATTTGGAGTCTCCGCTAAACAGGCCCGGTGATTTAATTTCTATACTGTTTTCCTCCAGGTAAATTTCTGTAGGGAAAACTTTATTGCCTTCAGATAGTCTTGATGCTGTAAATTTCATTTTTTGTGTATTTCTATGCGAATGTAGAGAATTTATTTAATTCTTTTAAAATGGAGGTGTCAACAGATGTTAAGGTAAATTAATGTTTTTATTACCTTTGGCTAATGGCAAAGAGAAAGCGCTCGGTAAGCAGATCAAAACAGCCCCTGCTGAAAAAAATTACTTCTTTATTGGGAAGGATCCTGATCTGGTTTTTAGCAGTAAGTATTTTATGGGTACTGGCTTATCGTTTTATCAATCCTCCGATTACCCTTTTAATGATCGAAAGGAACATAGAGCGTAAATCGGATGGAAAGTCTTTTAAAACGGCAAAAAAATGGGTGGCTTTTGATGACATCTCTGACAACATGAAAAGGGCTGCGGTATCGGCCGAAGACCAGCTTTTTTTAAAACATATGGGCTTTGACATTAAGGCCATAGAAAAGGCTTATGAAAGCAATGAAAAGGGCAAAAAAGTAAAAGGAGGAAGCACCATTTCCCAGCAAACAGCCAAAAATGTGTTTTTATGGCCGGGACGTTCCTGGATCCGTAAAGGCTTTGAGGCATATTTTACTTTGCTGATCGAAATGCTCTGGAGCAAGGAGCGCATTCTGGAGGTTTACCTGAATGTGATTGAAATGGGCGATGGCATTTATGGTGCCGAAGCCGCTTCGCAGGAATATTACGGTAAATCCTGCTCTTCGCTCAGCAGGGCAGAGGCTGCGCTGATTGCTGCCTGTTTTCCAAATCCCTTACGCTGGACGCCTAAAAACCCGACCAGGTACATACAACACCGCCAGTACCTGATTATGCGCAACATGCGCCGTCTGGGGCCTTTGGATTTTTAAGGTTATAAAAGGTGCGAAAATAGGGTATTGTGCCAGCTTTTTTCAAACGGAATTTCCCATTTGGTGTTGAATTCCTCGAGGTTTTGGACCAGGTTGTTGAACACAATGGTTTTAGGACCTATCTTTTTAATGTTTACCAGGGTTTCAAAATCTTCTTTATTGCTGACAATCACCTGCCCGTCGATTTTATAGGCCATATTGAACCTGTTGAACAGGTCTACATGATAGGTTTGTTCAATGTCTTTAAGGATGCGCACAGATGCATCAATTGAACAGCCTGTTACCCCTGACGCAGTTTCATCTACGGTAAGGACAATAAAAAAATTATAAAGGACTTCGGCTTTGGCTTTCAGCTGATGTCCGTGCGCCTTCCATTGCTCTGTAAAGGCATTCAATTGTTCTTGAATTGCTGCAACCTCTGTGCTGCTGAATTCACGGTCGCTCTGGTAAACCCAGACTTTAGATTGTGGAGAAAAACTCATATCACAAATTTAACATTTTATTTAAATTAGGTTGAGTAAATGACAAGCGCAATGAAAAAGTTTACAAAAAACTTAAGATCCTTGTTATTGGCCGCTTCAGGGCTTGTTTTATGTGCGTTTAGTCTGGAAGGCCTCTTGAATGAGGATGCAGTATATGTTCAGAAAAAGTTAAGTGACCATTATGATGTCGCTGCTCAGGGCGCTGACATTAAGCGTTATGAGCTGAATGTTACCAACACTGGCTTTTGCCGGTACAAGCGGCATTTTGCAAATGGCAAGGTCGAATATTTTTCTTTCAACTTCAGCAAGTTCAAAGACCTGGACTATTATGGAACAGTTAAAAACGGCAGGCTTTTTTTACGTACCAAAGGGGAAGATGTGATTGTGCAAACCTATAACGATAAGAAAGGCGACATCGACAGCATGTCTTCTTATCTGTCTATCCCATTGAGGGATATGGAGCCTGAAGACCTGACTGATTTTTTGGAGAAATTTCGCCGGATAAATGTTCAGCTGGCTGCCCGATAGTAAATACCGCACTTTCTTCTTGCCTGGAGGCGACCACCACATGAACATTGGTTTCCTGAGCTTCAAAAAGATCCAGAACCAGCTGAGGGTCGTTGTTGTCCCTGGAAAGGTGGGAGAGCAGCAAATGGGTCATGTGTGCCGGCCGGTGGGTCAAAAACAAGTCCAGGGCCTGCTTGTTGGATAAGTGTCCCTGGCCGCCGCTGATGCGTCTTTTCAGGTAAAAAGGGTAGGCGCCTTTAAACAACATTTCCTCATCGTAATTGGCTTCCAGAAAAGCGGCGTCACATTGTTTAAAGTGATGGATCAGTTGATCACAGACAGCGCCCAGATCAGTAAATATGCCCACTTTTGTAGGACCGCAGGAAACGGTAAAACTATGTGGTTCTGCAGCATCGTGAATTTTTAAAAAGGAACGTACACACAGATTGCCTATACAAATGTCCTGCTCCTGGCTTAGTGGCCGGATGAGCTCTTCTTTTAATTTAGCGCTGCAGTTTAACAGGGTGCCTGGTGTAATGTACACCGGCAGCTGGTATTTTTTTGCCAGAACGGCCAGTCCGCGGATGTGGTCGGAATGTTCGTGGGAAATGAAAATGGCTTTTACACTGTGCATGGACAAACCTATTCTGGCCATACGGATTTCGGTTTCTTTACAGGAAATTCCGGCATCAATGAGTACTGCTTCCTGCTGGTTGCCCACATAATAGCAGTTCCCGTTGCTCCCGGAATTTAAAGAAGCGATAAACAGGGTATTACAATCCATTTGCCCTTGCAGTGATCTCGGCAATATCCAGTACTTTCACCTTGTCCGACTGGTCCTTTAACTTCACGCCATCGTTGAGCATGGTCATGCAAAACGGGCAGGATGCGGCAACAATCTGGGGGCTGGTTTCCAGGGCCTCTTCAATGCGTTCTATATTGATGTCTTTGTTTCCTTTTTCGGGCTCTTTAAACATCTGTGCGCCGCCGGCTCCACAGCAAAGGCCATTTGATTTGCAGCGTTTCATTTCCACCAGCTGGGCATCGAGTATTTCCAGTGCCCTGCGGGGAGCTTCATACACATCATTTCCACGGCCCAGGTAACAAGGATCGTGATAGGTGATCTTTTTGCCTTTAAAACTCTCTCCGCCTTCGGCCTTGAGTTTTCCCTGGTCAATTAACTGCTGGATCAATTGGGTATGGTGGATGACCTCATAGGTTCCGCCCAGGCCCGGATATTCATTTTTTATGGTATTGAAGCAATGCGGGCAGCCGGTTACAATTTTTTTGATGTTGTAGGCGTTCAGGACCTCTATATTGGTCATGGCCTGCATCTGGAACAGGAATTCGTTACCGGCCCTTTTGGCAGGGTCTCCGGTACAGCTTTCTTCTGTGCCCAAAACTGCATATTTTAAACCAACATGGTGCAGGATTTTACAAATGTCCCTGGTGGTTTTTTGTGCACGTTCGTCGTAACTTCCGGCACAGCCCACCCAGAATAAGATTTCAGGTTCTTCGCCCCTGGCGATCATTTCTGCCATGGTTGGCACTTCAAAATTTAGTTGCTCGCTCATCTTTCAGCTCAAATTTTTTATTAGTTTTCTTTTGCCCAGTTGAAACGGTCTGCAGGAGAATATTTCCATGGTGCACCATTGTTTTCTATATTGCCCATCATGGCGTTCAGACTGGCTGGGGACTGGGATTCTTCCATTACAGCATATCTTCTCAGTTCGGTGATAATGGCCAGGGGATCTATATTGATCGGGCAGGCATTGGTACAGGCATTACAGCTGGTACAGGCCCAGATTTCTTCCCGGCTGATGTAGGTGTCAATTAAGGACTTTCCATCGTCAAAACCATTGCCCGTTTTGTCTATATTTTTTCCAACCTCTGTGAGCCTGTCGCGGGTATCCATCATAATTTTACGCGGAGAAAGCAGCTTACCGGTCAGGTTTGCAGGGCATACGGAGGTGCAGCGCCCGCATTCGGTACAGGTATAGGCATTCATCAGATTTACCCAGCTCAGGTCATTGACATCTTTGGCCCCAAAACGTCCTGGCTCGGCAGGCTCGGGTGTAAAGGATGGGTCCAACATGGCTTTAACCTCATTGGTTACACTTTTCATGTTGCTGAATTCCCCTTTAGGTTCCAGGTTTGAAAAATAGGTATTTGGAAAAGCAAACAGGATGTGAAAATGTTTGGAGTAGGGCAGGTAGTTCAGGAAGGCAAATATACCGACAATGTGGAACCACCAGCAGCCTCTTTCGATCATCACCAGCGCCGTAGCACTGTCAGGTAAAAGGTTTTGAAGGAACTGGCTGACCGGAAAGGCACCTGCAGAAATATAATGTCCGTAACCCATGGCCTGTAATTTGGCATCTGCGGCATTCATGATCAAAAATGCGCTCATGAGCAGGATTTCGGTGATCAGGATATAATTGGCATCGGATTTTGGCCAGGAAGTCATTTCCACCCCACTGAAGCGTTTTAATTTTAAGATGTTCCTGCGGACCAGGAACAGGGCACAGGATACCCATACGCCCAGGGCCAGGATTTCAAAGGATCCGATCAGTACATTGTACAGGGCGCCCAGACCGCCAAAAATACGGTGGGTACCAAAAATACCGTCGATCATAATTTCCAGCACTTCGAGGTTGATGATCACAAAACCTGCGTAAACCAACAGGTGCAGGAAAGCGGGAATAGGACGGAAAAACATTTTTGTTTGTCCGAAAGCCACCTTGAGCATGGTCATCAGTCTTTTTTGTGGCTGATCTGTGCGGTCTGCTGCCTTACCCAAACGGATATTGCGTATAACTTTCTTTGCATTATAGCTGAAAAGGGCTACGGCCGCAAGGCATAAGGCTATAAACAGGATTTGTGCTATCATTCTTTAAATTATCTTTAGAGTAACGCTAAGTTAAGTTAATTCGGGCAAAACCATATTATTATGCATGCATAAAATATAAAATTTAGAAAAGTTTTAAATAACTTATTCTGATTATCAATGGCTTATTAAAGATGCTAAAAAGTATTTTAATTTTTTTTGAAATATAATTTGGAGTTCAAAAAAAAGAAACTACATTTGCACTCCCAACCGAAAGGAACGGCACAAAAATAAGATGGTGCGGTAGCTCAGTCGGTAGAGCAAAGGACTGAAAATCCTTGTGTCGCCGGTTCGATCCCGGCCCACACCACTGCAAAAAGCCTTAGATTTCTCTAAGGCTTTTTTGTTTTAAATCATTTGTTGTTTTTGCTCAACCAAAAATAGCCTGCTTTAAAATTTGTACAGCTTCTTCCATTTCTTTTGTATTCAGGGAGGCAAAGCCAATCCTCACGGCATTGTAACTGGTCTGCTCGGTATTGTAAATTTCTCCGTTGCTCAGGTACAGGCCTTTGGCCGAGGCTCGGACGGAAATGTCTTTTAAAGGATATTCCGGGTTAAACTTTACCCATACGGCCATTCCGCCATCTGGTTTTTTATAATTAACTGCGCCTTTTAGCTGCTGGTCCATGAGCTCGCAGAGTTTGTCCCTGCGATGGTGATAAATTTTATTGGCTTTTTTAACATACCTGGCCAGGTCGCCATTATTGATCAGGGCGGCCAGGGAGTCGCCGAGCAGGTGGTCACTTCTAAGGTCTATCAATACTCTTAAGCGCAATACCTGGTCAATAAAATCCTTGTGGGCAATCATAAAGCCTGCCCTGACGCTGGTCGAGAGTAATTTAGAAAAAGAGCCCAGGTAAATGATCCGTCCATTGTGTTTACTGCCGGCCAGCGGCAGATAGGGGGTAGAGCTGTAGTGGAAATCATAATCATAATCGTCTTCCAGGATGGCAAAATTGTATTTGGCGGAAAGCTCCAGCAATTGCATTCTGCGTTCGGGACTTAAGGTTACCGTTGTGGGGTGGTGATGGTGCGGAATAACATACATCATGCTGATCCGGTGTTTTTTGCAGCAGATTTCTGCGGCCTGAAGGTCTATACCCTGGTCATCGGCCGGAATTTTTAACAGTTTGGCCCCCAGTTGTTCAAAAACCTTGTTGGCCAGAAAGTAATTGGGTTCTGCGACCAACACATAATCTCCGGGACGGATCAGCAGGCTGGCGGCAAGGTAAATGCTCATCTGGGCCCCCTGGGTAATCAGGATATTGGAAGGCTGGATCGATAAGCCCCTGGTTTCTCCGAAATAGGGGACAAGACTTTCCCTGAGTAAGGGAGAGCCTGCGGCCAGGGCACCCTGTACAGTCCGGTTGGTATAGGAATGTTTAAGCCTGCTCCTATATTCCCGGAACAATAAGTCCAGCGGGGCCAGCCTGTTGTCGGCAATGCCTTCATCGAGAATCAGGTGCGGCGTAATGACCGGATGCATGGGCGTAAAGGGACTGGGCGGGGGCATTTTGTAAAAAGGGACGGTTATGGTGCCTTCAAAACTGGAATCGGGTTCTTTGCTCCAGGTTTTTGCTTTGATTTCCGGAAGGTTTCTGGCCACCCGGGTGCCTTTCTGTGGTAAAACTTCTGTCCAGCTCTGTGCGTAAAGTTCGTTGTAGGCTGCAATAACCGTTTTGCGGTGTACTTTAAGCTGTTTGGCCAGTTCCCGGGTCCCGGGCAGCTTTGAGCCAGGTAATAGATGGCCCGAGCGGATGGCACTAACCAGGCTGTTGGCAATTTGTAAATACAGTGGGCTGCTGGTATCCCTTTGGGGCGCTAAGAGTGAAATGAATGGCTGCATCTGGACTATTTACTTTTTAGAAACTGGATGCTAATTTAGTCCATAAGAGCCTTAATTTTGTAGGGTAAATTTTAATAAAATGTCAAAAAGAAAAACACTACCTGAAGCAGATCCTAAAGCCTACAGGACTATGCAGGCTTTTGAAAAATACCTGGCCGAAAGTTCGTTGGATAAAATCCACGTTGAACTGATTAAAATCAGGGTATCTCAAATTAATGGCTGTGCCTTTTGTTTAAATATGCATACGGCCGATGCCCGTAAACTGGGGGAAACCGAACAACGTATTTATTTACTGGATGCCTGGCGTGAGGCTACTTTTTATTCTAAAGAAGAACGTGCTATTTTGGCTTTGGCTGAAGAAATGACCGTACTTTCAAAACACGGTATTGCTGATGCGGTATATGACCATGCCCTGGAGGTTTTAGGCCAGCAATACCTGACAGAAGTGATTATGGCGATTGTGACCATGAATTCCTGGAACAGGATCGGAATTGTAACCGGACTGCATGCAGAATAAATTTAAGCGGTAAATTTGTGAAAAGGGACAACATTTTTTATATGTTGTCCCTTTTTTATTGGACTAAAATAACTCTTTGAGGTGTTTGTAATTGGATTTTACAGTTTCCAGTACTTCATCCATTTTGCCGCCCAGGATCATTTTTCCCATGGTAATGGCATAACCTTTCATTTGTTCAAATTCTATTTTGGGTGGCATGGCCAATGCCTCGGGATCGGTCATTACATTCACCAGTACCGGGCCCGGCTGTGCCAGGGCTTGGGTTAAAGCGTTCCGGACTTCTTCAGGATGGTTAACGGTGATCCCCGGGAAACCCATGGCCTGTGCGACCAGGGCAAAATCGGGGTTGATCATATCGGTTTCATTGTCGGGCAAACCGGCAACTTCCATTTCCAGCTTCACCATGCCCAGGGTCCTGTTGTTAAAAACAACAAGTTTTACCGGCAGGTTGTATTGTTTTATGGTGGCTAAATCACCCAGCAGCATGGAAAGGCCCCCATCACCGCAAAGGGCAATGACTTGTTTTTCAGGGTGGGCCAGGGCTGCCCCAATGGCCATAGGCATTGCATTGGCCATAGAGCCGTGGTTAAAAGAACCCAGTAGTTTGCGCTGGCCGGTCGCATCAATATAACGTGCCCCCCAAACGCAGCACATACCGGTGTCTACAGTAAATATCGCATCCCTGGTGGCCAGTTCATTGAGTACCGAAGCCACAAATTCGGGGTGTATGGCATCTTTTTTACCAGCGTCATGAACATAGGTGAGCAGGTTTTCCTTCACTTTTGCATAGAGCTGCAGGTGGGCTTTTAAAAAACTTTCGTCGGTTTTAGCTTTCAGCAGGGGGAGCAGTGCTGTAACACTGTCTTCGATTTTTCCGCATAAACCCATTTCCAGTTTTGCCCTGCGTCCCAGTTTCTCGGGTTTTTCATCGATCTGGATAATTTTTTTATCATCAGGAATAAAAGGGGCATATGGAAAATCTGTGCCCAGCAGCAACAGCACATCGGCTTCGTGCATGCTGTGGTAAGCTGCAGGTAAACCGAGCAGACCGGTCATGCCAACTTCATAGGGGTTATCGTATTGCATGCCCATTTTTCCCCGAAAAGAATAACCAACGGGAGCTTTGAGTAAGGCCGCAAGCTGAACGACTTGATCGTGGGCTTTTTCGGCGCCAATGCCGCAAAAGATGGTGATTTTGTGGTGGTCGTTCAAAAGTGCAGCCAGATTGCTCAGTTCTGTGTCCGAGGGCCTGAGTACGGGATTGTTGTAATAGTTTTTTGAAGTGTATATATCCTGCTGGGCATCAAGTGCAGCCACATCGCCCGGAAGTCCAAAGACTGCTACTCCTTTGCGGTGAACGGCATGCTGGATAGCGGCCTGCAGCATTCTTGTGGCCTGTTTTGGGGTGGTGGCAATTTGATTGTAATGACTGCAGTCGTCAAATAATTTAATGGTATTGGTTTCCTGAAAGTAATCTGTGCCAAATTCGTAAGTTCCGCAGGTGGAGGCAATGGCCAAAACAGGGACGCCCGACCGGTGTGCATCGTAAAGGCCGTTGATCAGGTGTACATGACCTGGGCCGCTGCTTCCTGCGCAACAGGCCAGACCATCGAGCTCTCCTTCTGCTGCTGCTGCAAAGGCACCGGCTTCTTCATTACGGACATGGATCCAGCGGATGTTTCCATTTCTGCGTACTGCATCATTTAATTCGTTCAGGCTGTCTCCTGTAACGGCATATATTCTTTTAACGCCATTATCTACCAGTGTTTCTACAATTTGGTCTGCTACCTTTTTGCTCATAACCCTATTTTTAAGGTGAAAGTTCTTTGAATAGAAACGGTATTTTGGGGCATATTGTTTGCCTTTGATGCGGGCTAAAACGGAAATCCTGCACTGTATTTTAAATTAAGTTTATTTATTTTGATTCCAAATAGTATTTTTGCCCTTTAATCACTTATACACCAGGCAAACACAATGAAGAAAAATCTTAGCGGATGGGCCAAAACCCGTGAATTTATAAATCAGATGCATTTATGGGTAGGACTTGGAATAGGATTAATTGTGATTTTGGTATGCCTTAGTGGTACCATTTATGTTTTTAATGATGAAATCAGGGAAGCCGCAACACCCGAACTGTTTAAGGTAAAAGCCGAAGGAAATCAAAAGGCTTTGTCTGCCGAACAGTTAATTGCCCTGGTGCAAAAGGAAAGTGGCGGAAAGGTGGTTTCGGTCAGGGTGCCTGGGGATGCAGACCGTTCCTGGCAGTTTGGTGTAAAAAAGAAAAAAAGCAAAGAAGAAAAAGCAATGTCCGCAAAGCATGACCAGGGCTCGGGGGCCGGGCATGGGGAAAAGAAAAAAGAAGGCAAGGACAAAAAAGATAAAAAAGAGGGGAAAGCGGTTGTTTATTACGTGAACCCTTATACCGGCCAGATATTGGGTAACTCCAAAGACCTTAAGTCTGCAACGGTTCAATTTATGACCACGATGTTTAGCCTGCACCGCTGGCTATTGCTGGACAAAATAGAAAAGCCAATTTTCGGTGAATTGGAAAACAGAACACTGGGTGGCTACATTACCGGTGCTTCTGCCATTCTTTTTACTTTTGGTGTACTTTCGGGGGTGGCACTTTGGTTTCCGCGAAAATGGAAATCCTGGAAACAAGGTTTGAAAATTAAAACCGGAGGGAGCTGGAAACGGACCAATCATGACCTGCACAACAGCCTGGGTTTTTATGCCTGTATTTTTCTGTTTTGCATGAGCGCTACCGGACCACAGTGGTCTTTTGACTGGTACCGGACCGGTTTGCGAAAAACATTGGGAACCTATAAACCCGAAGAAAAGGGAGAAGAGAAAAAAGGACCTTTTTCTGAAATACCTGCCCAAAAAGGACCAAAGCTTTTGATTGCAGATTATGTGGCCGCGAGTGATAAAGTTTTGAATTATAAAGGAGATTGCCAAATCAGCTTGGCGGCAGATTCTGCAGGGACGGTCAATGTGAGTAAGTTTAAGGCAGGCTTTTTTGATGCTCCTTCTGCCGACCGTTTGGTGCTGGACCAGTATTCTGCCAGGGTGATCCAGGCGACTGTTTTTGCTCAGTTGCCCTTCAATGAGCGGGTTAGCGGATCCATCAAGGCGATCCATACAGGGGGCGTGTATGGTCTTCTGACCAAAATCCTTTATTTTATGGCCTGTCTGATCGCCACCAGTTTACCGGTTACCGGAACGCTGATCTGGATCAATAAAATGAAAAAGAAAAAGACAAAGCCTGCAAAAGCATTAAAGCTGGAAAAACTTCAGCCTGCCGCTGTTATCTGAGGTGCAGTAATTTGAGCATGCTGAGGTGACCGCGAGGGCTTTTGGTTTTGTAAGCCACAAATGCGGCAGTTGCACAAAGGCCTATTATTCCGGCCAGACAAACCGCCAGTCTTGGTCCGAAAGCCTGGGCGGTCCAGCCGATAATTAAACTTCCGATTGGGATCATGCCCTGATAAGCCATAATGTAATAACTGATTGCCCTTGCCCTCATGGCCGGAATGGTATGGGTTTGGATATAGGTATTAATGGCTGAAGTTTGGGCCATCATGCCCAGGCCGCTAAAGGTCATGAAAACAAGGGCCAGGGAAAGGATTCCTGAATAGGCCAGAAAGATCAGGCTCAAACCGAAAATGGTACTGGCAATGATCATAATGCGCAGAAGCGGTTTTGCCGAGCGGAGGTTGGCCAGGTACATGGCGCTGATCACAGAACCCAGTCCGGCTGCGCTTTCAAACCAGCTGAAGGTACCTGCATTTCCATGAAAAAGGTCCTTGGCAAAAATAGGCATAAGGGTATTAAATGGGATCACAAACAAACTGCTGATGCCGATCATCAGGATCATACTGCTCAGCTCCCGGTCCCGGGACACGTATTTAAAGCCTTCTTCCAGCTCCAGCCAAATGCTTTTTTGTGGTTTTTCCAGTACAGTGAGGTTTAGTTTCATTAAAAACAAACAGGCCAGTACAGGAATGTAGCTTAAAAAGTTGCCGATAAAACAGAAATCCTCCCCAAAGGTGCTCAGTATGACCCCTGCAAATGCCGGCCCCACTATTCTGGCCATATTGGCCATGGTGGAGTTGAGGGCAATGGCGTTGGGCAGGTCTTCCTTATGATCGACCATTTCTACCATGAGCGATTGTCTGCAGGTTACATCAAAAGCATTGATGATGCCCTGGATGAGGCTTAAAAAAATAATGCAGGGAATGTTGTAGAATTTAAAAAAGATAATGGCTGCAAGTGCACCGGCCTGTAGCATGGAAATCACCTGGGTGATCATCAGGATTTTGTAACGGTTGTGGCGGTCAATTAAGCTGCCTGCATATGGAGAGAGGATCAGTGAAGGGATCAGACTGGCGAAGGCCACCAGGCCCAATAGCATTGCTGAGCCTGTAAGGCGGTATACGAGCCAGCTGACCGCTGTTTTTTGCATCCATGTCCCAATCAGGGAAATGCTTTGTCCGTAAAAGAAAAGTTTGAAATTGCGGTATTTTAAAGATCTGAATATGTTCATTGTGGTAGATGCCCTGAAGGACTGCACAAATTTCGGTATAAAGAATTGAGTTGTAAAATTGATTGTTTTAATGATATTGATTAATTTTAACGATTAATTATGGAGCTTAGACAACTAAATTATTTTGTGAAAGCAGCCGAACATCTTCATTTTACAGAAGCTGCGGGCGCCTGTTTCGTTACCCAATCGACCCTTTCCCAGCAAATCAAACAGCTGGAAGAAGAGCTGGGGATGCTGTTGTTTGACCGGATCGGGAAACATGTAAGGCTCACCGAAGCAGGCAATGTTTTTTTGAAACATGCCCGGCAGATCCTCAGGGATGTTGCCAAGTCCAAAGAGGCGATATCTGAGCTGAACAGCCTTGCGGCCGGTGATTTGAAAATTGGGGTAACTTATGCTTTCAGTTCTATGGTCCTGCCGGCACTGACGCCCTTTTCTTTCAAGTATCCCGGTATTAAAATTTATGTGGAATATGGTCCGCCAGAGGTGCTGGAATTGAAGCTCAAAGGAGCAGAGCTGGACATCATTCTGACTTTTCATGAAGAATCGGATAATGAGGGTTTGGAAATGCAGCCGCTGTTTTCTTCCCGGATTATGATGGTGGTCTCCAAAAAGCATCCCCTGGCTGCTTTAAAGAAAATTACCGTCAATGAACTGGGGGCCCTGGATTTGATCCTTCCCGGGAAGGGTTTTAGTTCCAGGGATTATGTAAACGAAATTTTCAGAAAGAAAAACATTTTGCCCCGGGTCCGGATAGAAATGAACGAGGTCAATTCTTTGCTGAGCCTGGTAGAAAATACGTCCTGGGTGACCGTGTTGAACGAAAAGGCAATTATGACCTGGGACAGCCTGGTGGCCATTCCTATTGCCGGAAAAGAAAGGTACAAAAGGGCCTTTATTTTATGGCAAAAAGGCGTGTATAAAAAGAAGGCCGCAACCCTTTTTATAGAAGAACTGAGTAAGGTTTTATAAACAGGCTTTGTCTTTCAGGTTATAACAGTACCTGCAACGGGGCTCATAACTTTCTTTTTCACCCAACAGTACTTTGGCTTCGCTGGCCACCTTACGGAAAGAATACATGGCTGGGCTGCCACAGCATACACAAACGGCATTGACTTTGGTGACCAGTTCGGCAATGGCCATCAGGGCGGGCATAGGCCCAAAGGGTTTTCCGCTAAAGTCCATGTCCAGTCCGGCCACAATGACCCGGATGCCTTTTGCGGCCAGTTTATTGCAAACCTCTGGCAGGTCTTCATCAAAGAACTGGGCTTCATCAATACCCACCACCTGGGTTTCGGCTTTCAGGAACAGAATGGCCGAGGAATTTTCAACAGGGGTAGAAGAGACCGAATTCTGATCATGGGAAACCACAGCAGTTTCATCGTAACGGATGTCTGTTTTGGGTTTGAAGATCTCGACATTTAATTTGGCAATTTCTGCCCTTTTTAGCCTTCTGATCAATTCTTCTGTCTTTCCGGAGAACATAGAGCCGCAAATCACCTCAATGCTTCCGCGATAGGCGGTTCCCTGTCTGTAATTTTGTTCGCTGAATAACATCCTGTATGCTGAATCTTTAGAGCCCGCTAATATCGAAATTTTGTAGTACTTTTGAGTGTCAAGTTACCAACATAAAACACCCATTTTTCCGTTATTAGTTTATGATGAACCAAGAGGATCTTTTTAAAAAAATCGGACTGATACTTTCAGAACTTCAGGATCAATATCAATTTCTTTCGCAAAACCCTCAAAACCTCAATGAGTTAGAGCTGGAGTTGTTTCTTGCCAATGCAAACTTTTTAACGGATCATGTGCAGATTGTTAAAAAGGCAAACAGTGGTCCTGCGGCTAAAGCTGTACCTGACTTGCAGGAAACGAAAAAGCCGGATGTGGTAGCGTTGGCTGAAGAAGCTGGGGCACCTGTGCCCGAGGAAAAAACAACTGAACCTGAGCTTCCTGCGGTGAAGGAACCTGAAGAAACAGAAGTTCCGGCCGCAGTTCTAAATGAAGAAATTTTTAAACTGGACAAAGAGCCGCCTGCCTTTGAGTTTATCCTTAAAGACCATGCGATAACCGATAAATTTGAGTTTGAAGAAAAAGAAGTCGGGGAAATATTTGACCGCCCGCTGAGCAAGGAAGAAGAGCAGATTATAGCGCAGAAACAAAAACTAAAAGCCCAGCAGGAAAACACGGACCAGGAGATAGAAAAAGAAGAGGACGATGAGATAGGGCCAGAACCTTTTCTGGTTTCAGCAGAGCAGGAGCAAGAAATTGCTGCTGTGGAAGCGTTTAGTCCGGAAATACATCCGGTTAAAGAGGAAATGGTACAGCAAAGGGATTTGTTTGAAGAAAAAACAATAACGCCTCCCCAGCCGCTTAAACCAGAGCCTGTTCAGATTCCGGAAGCACCTGCCACGCCTGCTGCTATTGCTGATCAGCCTTTAAAACCGACGCTTAACGAGCTTTTGGGGAATCACTTGGGGGCAAACCTGAATACAGAATCTTACCGTACAGAGATCACAGACCTGAAGAGCAGCATTAGCCTGAACGACAAATTGTTGTACATTAAGGATCTTTTTAACGGTTATAACCTTGCTTATGCAGAGGTGATCGACCTGATCAATAAAATGCCTGATTTTAAGACGGTTGATGCTTTTCTTCAAAAGAACTATGCTGGTAAAAATGACTGGGCTTCCAAACAGGCCACCGCAGATCGCTTTTATGAACTTTTAAACAGACGTTTTCCGGCTAAATAAAGCCCATCCGGTTAGAATCCAGTTTTAGAAAAATAAACAGCAGGACCGTAAAACTCCATAGGGAGGATCCACCGTAACTGATAAAGGGCAGGGGGATGCCAATAACCGGAATGATGCCTATGGTCATACCGATGTTGATAAAGACGTGGAAAAAGATAATGCTGGCCACGCAGTAACCATAAACCCTGGAAAAGGTAGAGCGCTGCCGCTCTGCCAGGTTGATGACCCGGAGTAAAAGAAAAACATAGAGTCCAATTACCACGGTACAACCCGCAAAACCCCATTCTTCGCCGATCGTGGAAAAGATGAAATCGGTACTTTGTGCGGGTACATAACCATATTTGGTTTGTGTGCCGAGCAGAAAACCGCGGCCCAGGGCCTGACCGGAACCGATGGCAATCATAGACTGGTTTACGTTGTAACCTGCTCCTTTCGGGTCTGTTTTTAGCCCTAGCATGATCTCAATCCTGGTCCTTTGGTGCGGTTCGAGCACTTTATTGTAAATCAGCTTCACCATAAACAGGTAACAGATGGCCAGAATGGTTGCAATGGTGATGGAAAACATCATTTTTTGCTTTCGCTTGTTCTGGTAAATGAAAAAGCAGCCCACCAGGATGATTGCAGGAATGGTGATATATAGTGGCAACAGGAAATGGGCAATAAAAAGTACAATCAACCCCAGAAAAATGACCAGGAAATAACCGGAAAGCCCTTCTCTGTACAATGGGAACATAAAAGAAAGGAACACCAGGGCAGAACCGGTATCGGGCTGCAGCATAATAAACAACAGGGGCAAACCGACAATCAGCCCTGCAAACATAATCGATTTAAAGTCTTTGAATTTGGGGTTAAAGGTCGCTACATACCTGGACAGGAGCAGTGCGGTTCCAAATTTGGCCAGCTCAGAGGGCTGGAGCCTGAAGCTGCCTATGGCAATCCAGGCCTGGTTTCCGGCCACCTTTCGGCCTATAACCAGTACGGCGAGCAGCAGCAGTAAGGTGAGCCCATACACAATAGGAGAAAAGACACTGAAAAACTTCGCGTCCAGTAATAAAATGGAAAGGCCTAAAATTAAGCCCAAAATAATATAAATGAGCTGTTTCCCGTAATTGCTGCCAAAGTTAAAGAGGTCACTTTTTTCGGGATTATAAATCGAGGCATAGATGTTTACAAAGCCAATGGTACACAAAGCCATATAGATCAGTACGGTGATCCAGTCTACATTAAAAAAGAAACGGTTGCTTTGTGTGTTGCTCATTTTGTTGTTTCTCCGCTTTTAAGGTGGTTAGCTGCTGTATTTTTTTTAGGGTCTGCTGCTGTAGGTGCGGCCTCTTTGGCTACTGAATCTGTCGTTTTAGGGGCCAGTTTTATTTTTGGCTTTGGGACCTCCGGTAAAACGCTTTGTTTTTTCATCCATTCTACCTGGGCCATTCTGCCACCGCTGATGTTTCCGGTCAGGTATTTTTCGGTCAGGTAACTGGCAATAGGTGCGGCATAAGCACCTCCATAACCTGCATTTTCCACGACCACGGCAATGGCAATTTTCGGATTGTCCCTTGGTGCAAAACCAATAAACACAGAGTGGTTTTTGCCGTGCGGGTTTTGTACCGTACCTGTTTTTCCGCACATCAATACATTCGGAATCCGGGAGGCATTGGCCGTTCCCCATGGGCTGTTCACCGCATCCTGCATCCCGTCAATAACAGGTTCAAAATGTGCTGCATCTATGTCTACATAGTTTTTTTGAACATAATCCTTTTTGATGATCTTTTTATCCCCTATGGATTTGATCAGGTGGGGTTTAATATAATACCCTTTATTGGCAATAATGGCCATAATATTGGCCATTTGTAAAGGGGTGGCGCTCATTTCACCTTGCCCGATGGCCAGGGAAATAACGGTGGTATAGCGCCAGTATTTGCCAAATCTTTTGGTGTATTCGTCGGAAGTAAATAAAATGCCTTTACGTTCGTAAGGCATGTCGATGTCCAGCTTTTGTCCAATGCCAAATTTGCGGACTTTGCTTTCCCATTCGTCATAAGCCAGTTTTTGGTTTTTAAACCGGGTCTGGGTCATCAGTTTCTGAAACACGTAACAGGCATAGGTGTTGCAGGATCGGGCCAGGCCCCTGCGCAGACTGATGGTTCCGTCCACGTGTTCGCACCGTACAAAGTGGTTTCCGGCCCAGTAACCGCCCGGACAATTAAAAGTCATGTCGGGCGTAATCACCCCTTCCTGTAAGCCGATCAGGGCATCCAGGGGTTTAAAAGATGAACCCGGAGAATAATATCCGGATATGGGTCTCACCAGAAAAGGGCGGTTGGCTTGTCCAAAAATATCCATGTAGTTGTTTCCCTGTTGGCGCCCGACCATTCTGTTCGGGTCGTAACCAGGGCTGCTCACAAAAGCAAGGACTTCACCCGTGGCGGGTTCTATGGCCACAATACTGCCTACTTTGTTTTGCATCAGCTGTTCACCCAGTTTCTGGATTTCCATGTCCAGCGAGGAGACTACTTTTTCTCCGGACCTGGCCAGGGTATCGAATTTTCCTTCCTGGTAACTGCCCTGGGGAACATTCCTGGCATCGTAAAGCATATTCTTTACCCCTCGTTCCCCTCTTAAAATATCGTTGTACTGCTTTTCTACACCAGATTTCCCAATATAGTCACCGGGGCGGTAATAGCCCTCGCTGTCCTCTATGTCTTTTGGGGAGACCTCTTTAACATAACCAAAAAATTG
Organism: Pedobacter nutrimenti; assembly: GCF_003208655.1. Classification (GTDB taxonomy): domain Bacteria; phylum Bacteroidota; class Bacteroidia; order Sphingobacteriales; family Sphingobacteriaceae; genus Pedobacter; species Pedobacter nutrimenti. Next base: position 136,635 of record NZ_QKLU01000006.1, read on the forward strand.
TCCCGCTACGCTGTCCGGATAATGGCGGACGGTCCGTCCCTGAACCAGAAAACCCGGAAAGTTGGAAAGCTTTTCCTGTAATGCGGCATAGGTTTGTACCGAAAGCTGCTTTTCAAACGTAGAAGGCTGGTACCGGGATTGCACTACGGCTTTGTGAAAACGTTTTCTGAAACCTGCGGTGTCAATTCCAATCGTGTTACAAAGGTCCAGTGTGTCAAATTCTTTCACCTGATTGGGGATCACCATCAGGTCGTACACCGGTTCGTTTTGTACCAGCACCCTTCCCTTACGGTCAAATATCACCCCACGGGCCGGAAAAGTATAAATTTTGCGAAGGACGTTACTGTTGGACAAAAGGAAATATTTGTCACTGACAATTTGCATGTAAAACAATTTGCCGACAAGGATCAGGCACACGATCAGGAAAAGTCCCTGAACTGTATATTTCCGGTTAAACAGATTGTCCATTAGCGAAGCCTCCTGTTGTAAAATATAAACTCTGTAAGCAGGATGACCAGCCAGGTCGCTGCACCGCTCATCAAACAGCGCAGCAGGGTATAGGAAAGTTCGCTGAACTTAAATGCTTCCAGCAGGAAGAACACCAGATGATGCGCAAAAATACAAAGCAGGGCATAAAGAGAAAACCATTTGAAGCCCATATTGCCCAGGGTAGGTTCGGGCTCATCAAATCCATCGCGGTTTACCGTAACGGATATAAACAGGATCCTCACAAAAACCAGGGCTACACAAGCCGCGGTATGAACCCCCAGGGTGTCATAAAAAGCATCGAGGGTTAAGCCTGTCCCGAAAGCAAGCAAATAAAGCAAAATGTTGGGAATTCCAAATGGGAGCAACAGCAGAAACAGCACGTATACAAAAGGTGTGGCCAGGTTGTAAAAGCTCAGGTTCCTGAGCAGCAGGATCTGGACAAACAGTAGTATGAACCACCGGAGGATATTGATCAGGATTAGTCTGCTATTCATGGGGCGATTTTGACTCTAAAGCTTCTTGTTCCTTGGCAAATTTATTTTTAACTACATAAACATATTGCAAGGCACTGAAGTCATTAAACAAGCTAATTTCTATGGTCAGGAAATTGTCTCCTGTTGCGACTCCGGCATTACTGATGCGGCCTACCGGAATACCGGAAGGAAAAGCGCCTAAACCGGAGGTGACAATGGTGTCTTTTAGTTTGACCTTAAAGTGGTTAGGGATGTCTTTGACATAGGCCTTCTGATAATCGTAATTTTTTTCTCCCCAAACCAGCGAGCCAAAAGCTGTCGGTATATTTTTAACAATTACACTGACTTTGGTGTCTTTATTGAGCAGGGAGCGGACCGTTGCCAGGTGTTCAGAAACATTGTGCACAAAACCAACTACACCATATTGAGGAGAAATGACCGGCATTTTTTCCTCTATGCCGTCTGCACTTCCTTTATTGATGGTGATAAAGTTGTTGCGCAGTGTGATGGAGTTTTTGATCACCCTTGCCGCAAGGTAAGTGTATTGCTGTTTGTTCAGCGTGTCTTTAACCAGTACATTTTTTGCACTGTCAATATTTTTAAGGTTCAGCAGCTGGGTATAGAGCTTTGCATTTTCTGCAGCTAAGCTGTCATTCACCTGGCCCAAATTGAGGTATTTTTTTAGAACATTCAAGTCCTCATACGCGCGGCCAACCACCTGGTTGGTTGAATTTAGGGTAACACTGCGCTGGTAATCATTGTTTTTTACGGTGAGGATAATACCCAGCGTAAAAAAAATGATAAATAGAAAAAATGCGTTGTATCTGTTTATAAATATCCAAAGGTTACGCATAATTTTCGTTTGTCCTGTTTTGAGCTGCTGACGGTGCCTGGAATTTGTAGCCTTGCAAAGTCAGCAGCTGAAAGCTAATTATTGCATTAAAAATTTAAAACCGCCAATGTTTTTAAGTGCGATACCTGTACCGCGTACAACAGCCCTAAGCGGATCTTCTGCAACGTGCACCGGTAATTTTGTTTTTGCGGCAACACGTTTATCCAGGCCACGCAGCAAGGCACCTCCACCGGTTAAATAAATACCAGTCTGGTAAATATCGGCCGAAAGCTCAGGAGGGGTAATCTCCAGGGCTTTGAGGATGGCTTCTTCAATTTTAGAAATGGATTTGTCCAGACAGTGCGCGATCTCTGTATAGGAAACTGTAATTTGTTTTGGTACGCCGGTCATCAGGTCCCTTCCCTGTACGGCAAAGTCCGCAGGTGGGTCTTGTAATTCAGGCAAAGCCGCACCAACTTCAATTTTGATCTTTTCTGCGGTACGGTCACCGATCATAATGTTGTGCTGACGGCGAATGTAGTTGACAATGTCGGAATCGAAGTTGTCTCCGGCAACGCGGATCGACTGGTCGCAAACAATACCGGATAAAGCGATAACGGCAATTTCGGTTGTACCACCACCGATATCGATGATCATATTCCCCATAGGCTCTTCCACATCGATACCAATACCGACTGCTGCAGCCATAGGTTCGTGGATCAGGTAAACCTCTTTTGCGCCTGCAATTTCTGCAGAGTCACGCACCGCACGTTTTTCAACCTCAGTAATCCCCGAAGGAATACAGATCACCATTCTTAAGGAAGGGAACATCCATCCTTTTCCACCGTTAAGCATTCTGATCATTCCTTTGATCATCGCTTCAGCGGCATTGAAATCGGCAATTACACCGTCTTTCAAAGGTCTTACTGTTCTTATGTTGTCGTGGGTTTTGCCTTCCATTTGCATGGCCTGCCTCCCTATTGCTATGATTTTGTTCGTTTGTCTGTCAAATGCCACGATAGAAGGTTCGTCAACAACCACTTTATCGTTATGTATAATCAGGGTATTAGCGGTGCCCAAATCGATGGCAACCTCTTGTGTAAACCAGTTAAATAAACCCATTTATAGGTGATAATTATTATATTAAAAAATCTGTGTATTATACTAATGTAAAACTACGTCTTTTTATTGTATTTGCAGATAAAAATAATTGTTTACACTAGTGTTTAAAATGTCTTACACCGGTGGTTACCATTGCAATGCCTTTCTCATTTGCCTTGTTGACAGAATCGGCATCTTTAATAGAACCGCCTGGCTGAAGTACGGCAGTTATTCCTGCTTCAGCAGCGATTTCCACGCAGTCCGGGAATGGGAAAAATGCATCTGAAGCCATTACTGCGCCTTCTAAACTAAAGTTAAAAGCATGGGCCTTTACAATAGCTTGTTTCAGGGCATCTACTCTTGAAGTTTGTCCTACACCGCTTGCAATTAAACAATTATTTTTCACAAAAACGATAGTATTGGACTTGGTATGTTTAACAATTTTATTAGCGAAGAACAAATCCTGCAATTCTGCCGGAGTTGGTGCTTTTTCTGTAACGGTTTTCATTTGCTCAGGACCTTCTACAATCAGGTCTTTATCTTGTTCTATCACGCCGTTCAATAAAGTTTTAAATTGTTTTTTAGATAATTCTACTTCATTTCTTTGCAGAATTACCCTATTCTTTTTGGCCTTAAAAAGCTCAACTGCCTCGGCCTGGTAGGATGGGGCAATCAGGACTTCAAAAAACAGTTTGTTGATCTCTTCTGCAGTCTGCAGGTCAATTTCACGGTTGGCAATCAGTACACCGCCGAAAGCAGATACCGGATCACAGGCCAGTGCATCGTTCCAGGCATCCAGGATCGTCGCCCTGGAAGCCAGGCCGCAGGCATTGGTGTGTTTCAGAATGGCAAAAGTTGGCTCCTGGAATTCATCAATTAAGGCTACTGCTGCATCCACATCGACCAGGTTGTTGTATGAAAGTTCTTTGCCATTCAATTTGCTGAACATTTCTTCCAGGTTGCCATAAAATACACCTTGCTGGTGCGGGTTTTCTCCGTAACGCAGGCTTTGTGCCACCGGGATACTTTGTTTGAAAACGTTTAAAGGCTCTTCTGTATTGAAGTAATTGAAAATCGCTGTATCGTAATGGGAAGAAGTATGGAAGGCCTTTTTGGCATAGGCTTTACGCTGGGCCAGGGTCGTTGTTCCGTTTTGTTCTTCGAGTTGCTGCTGAAGGGTGCTGTAGTCATCTTTGGAAGCCAAAATCACCACATCGTTAAAGTTTTTGGCAGCTGCCCGGATCAGGGAAATACCACCGATATCTATTTTCTCTATGATTTCGGCCTCTGAACCATCAGCTTTAAGGGTTTCTTCAAAAGGGTAAAGGTCAACGATCACCAGATCTATTTCCGGGATCTCATACTGGCCGATCTGTGCTTTGTCTTCTTCCAGGCTCCTGCGGTTTAAAATACCTCCAAATACTTTCGGGTGAAGCGTTTTTACACGGCCACCTAAAATAGATGGATATCCGGTCAGGTCTTCCACGGCGGTAACAGGCAGGTTTAAGTCTTTTATAAACTGTTCTGTTCCTCCGGTAGAGAATAACTGAACACCCTGTTGTGCAAGCAGGCGAACCAAAGGTTCTAAACCGTCTTTGTAATAAACTGAAATTAAAGCGTTTTTGATCTTTATTGAATGGCCCATTAGAGAAAAATTTTGAGCCGCAAAATTAGGGTTTTTAAGCGATAATTTTTATGTAGAATATTACTTTTTTATCTTTTTTAAAATACCCTCTACAATACGGGGATAATGCTGGTGTTCGAGCTGTTGTCCTTTGAATTTCAGCATCTCCAGGTTATCCTCTTTATCTACACGGTACCGCGCCTGGTAAATGTACTCGCCTTCATCATAATTTTCGTTCACATAATGAATGGTAATACCACCTTCGCTTTCCCCGGCTTCCAGTACGGCCAGATGGACATGGTCACCGTACATGCCTTTGCCGCCAAACTTTGGCAATATGGCCGGGTGGATGTTAATGATCCGGCCCGGATATTCGTGGATAAGGTTTTTAGGGATCAGCCATAAAAAACCGGCCAGCACGACCAGGTCAATGTCGAGATTTTTCAACAGGTCTGTAATATGATCTGTATGATAAAATTCCTTCCTGTCAAAAACATGGCTGGGAATTTCAAAATTATCTGCGCGCTGCAATACGTAAGCATCTGGGTTATTGGTCAGTACCAAAGCGATTTCTACCTCAGCACTGTTTTTAAAGTGCTCCATGATTTTCTGGGCATTAGATCCTGATCCTGAGGCAAATATTGCAATGCGTTTTTTCATGCTATAATTATTTTGTTTTGGTATTCAAGCAGGCTTCGCCGGTTTTCATGCTATGTCTAATTTTGTTTTGGTATTCAAGCAGGCTTCGCCAGTTTTCATGAGTGTCTATTTTGTTTTGGTATTCAAGCAGGCTTCGCCGGTTTGTTGGTATTCCCCTATATACGTCAATCTAGCTTCAAAAATAGCATTTTATGTGTTGAGATACAAAAACAGGAGTAGCTCTGCAGGAAAAATGATCAGGTATTTTAGCTATACCTGATCATTATGAGGGGTTTAGCTTTCCTTTAAAACCATATCTATGGTAATGGCAGAAGAAAGAATGGCTACTTTATGCTGGTTTTGGCTATAGTTTGGATCTATATGAACATTGTATTTATCGGCGGTGGTAAAGATTTCTTTTAAAGCACCCGCCCATTTTTTGCTGATAGAGCCAATTTCAATCTGGTTGCTGTCTTTGATGACAAAATTCCAGGCCTTCCAGTCGCCGGTAATTTCTGCGATCGGGTTTCCATCGGGGTCTTCAATTTTAAAAGTCGGTTTAAAGAACTTGAATTTTTGTTTAATGGTGGCCAGTGGATTCCCGTAAGCGTCGTTGATGAGTATTTTCGACATAAAAAAGGTAAAACCCCGTGAAATGCTGGCCTGAATTTCATCGTCGTTGTTGACAATGTTAAGCTTAAAGGGCAGCATTCTTTTGTCGACCAGAAGTCTTAGCATTTTTTGTCCAAAGGTCAGGACCTGTTTAACTGCGCCAATGTTTTCGCCTTTTTCGTCAAAAACTTTGTAAGCATTTTCAAATTTGAACATATTTACTTTTTCATCGATAAAGTAATCTTGTCCGTCAAAAAAATTGGAATTCATATGTAGGTTTTATTGTTTTTTCAATTGTCATATGGATCCTTTGAGGTTTAAAATAATCTTGTACTATGTTTTTAATGATTATTTTAAACCTGTTGGATTCATAGTTGTAGGTGTGATGTTTGTTTGATGTTTAAGGGGGCCGAAGATAATAAAATCAGCGAAGTTTAAGCACCCAAGGAAAGCATGGCCAGAGGAAGTGGGCTTAACAAATTGATTAATAGGCTTATGGTTACAGCAGGAAAATAACATAAAGATGAAAAATAATTGCGTAATGATTTTGCAATTAAAAACATAAGTTCTATATTTGCAGTCCGAAAAAAATAGAAAACAAAGGCTAAAGAACAATGGCAAATCATAAATCAGCTTTAAAAAGAATAAGAGCAAACGCAACTAAACGTCTACGTAACAGATATCAGGCAAAAACTACACGTACTTTTATCAAAAGACTACGTGCTGCTGAAGATAAAAAAACTGGACTTGAATTACTTCCTAAAGTAGTTTCAATGTTAGATCGTTTAGCTAAGAAAAACGTTATTCATAAAAACAAAGCTGCAAACAACAAGTCAAAATTGACTAAATTTGTTAATGGCTTAAAATAGATATAGCTTTACGATACTGAAACGGGACAAGGTCATACTTGTCCCGTTTTTTTTGTTTCTATGATTACATATAAACAAAAAAAAGGTATAAAGTTATGGGCGGCAGAAGATCGCCCCAGAGAAAAACTCCTTTTGCAAGGCAGAAGGTTTTTGACGGATGCAGAGCTCCTGGCGGTACTGATTGCTTCGGGCAACAAAGAAGAGACGGCGGTGGATCTGGCCAAACGTATTCTTGATTTTTTCAAAAATGATCTGGATGCGTTGGGCAAGACCGGAGTAGCAGAACTTTCTGGTTTTAAAGGCATAGGGCAGGCAAAAGCAATAACCATCATGGCTGCCCTGGAGCTGGGTCGAAGGCGTAAAGAAAGCCCGCAGCCAAAAGTGTATAAAATTAAAACGGCCAGAGATGTCATTGGAACCCTGAGGCCTCTTTTGTCCGATCTGGACCAGGAAGAACTCTGGTTGCTGGTCCTGAATGGGGCCAGTCACCTGAAGGCCAAGTATCTGGTCAGTAAAGGAGGGCAATCGGATGTCACTGTGGATGTTCGGGTTATTTTCAGGGTGGCCCTGGAGCATAGGGCGGCAAAGCTAATCCTGGCACACAACCATCCTTCCGGAGAGGTGACTCCAAGTCCTAGTGATAAGGCATTGACCAAAAAAGTTGTTGAGCTGGGAAAAATGCTGAATATTCCCCTTTTGGATCATATAATTGTAACAGACCGCTCATTCTTTAGTTTTGCAGATGGGGGATTGATTTGATATTTTATATCTTTGCGTTTTATACGGATAATAGAATATGAAGATCTCTTATAGCTGGCTTAAACAATTCATTCAAACAGATAAAACACCACAGGAACTTTCTTTGATCTTAACCAATATTGGTTTGGAGGTTGAAAGCCTTGAAAAAGTACAGCCTGTTGCTGGCGGACTGGAAGGTCTGGTGATCGGGGAGGTGCTGACCTGTGTTCAGCATCCCAATGCAGATCGTCTGAGGGTAACCACGGTGAATGTTGGCGGGGCTGAAACCCTGCAGATTGTTTGCGGGGCACCTAATGTTGCTGCAGGACAGAAAGTGGTGGTGGCAACCGTGGGTACAACCGTATACCCGAATGAAGGCGAGCCTTTTAAGATCAACAAATCAAAAATAAGGGGAGAGGTGTCTGAAGGCATGATCTGTGCAGAGGACGAAATTGGCCTGGGTGGATCACATGCAGGAATTATGGTTTTGGCCGAGGATACTGTAATTGGTGTTGCCGCAAAAGACCATTTTAAAATGGAAGACGATTACCTTTATGAAATTGGTCTGACCCCTAACCGTGCAGATGCGGCTTCTCATTTGGGTGTGGCGAGGGATCTTGCCGCGTATTTTCGGTTGAACTTAACGATGCCCGATGTATCCGCTTTTAAAGCGGATAACGAAAATTTAAACATAGAGGTTGAAGTACAGGATCAGGAAGCCTGTCCAAGATACAGCAGCGTGAGCATTAGCGGTGTAACTGTAAAAAGTTCACCAGACTGGCTGCAGGATAAATTGAAAGTAATCGGTATCCGTCCGATCAATAATATTGTGGACATTACCAATTATGTTCTTCATGAGCTGGGCCAGCCTTTACATGCTTTTGATGCAGATCAGATTAGCGGTAAAAAGGTCCTGGTAAAAAAATGTGCAGAAGGAACGCCTTTTGTAACCCTTGATGGTGTAGAGCGTAAACTGTCTGCAGAAGACCTGATGATTTGTAATGCTGAAAGCCCAATGTGTATTGCAGGGGTTTTTGGTGGTAAAAATTCGGGCGTAAGTGAACAAACGACCAATGTCTTTCTGGAAAGTGCCTATTTCAATTCGGTTTCCGTTCGTAAAACGTCTAAAAGACATGGTTTAAAAACAGATGCCTCCTTCCGCTATGAACGTGGAACAGATCCTGAAATTACAGTATATGCTTTGAAAAGAGCAGCCTTATTGATTCAGGAACTGGCTGGTGGTACCATTTCATCTTCTGTTTCAGACCTGTACCCTGTGCCGGTAAAAGCATTTGATGTGGAAGTTTCTTATGTGAACATCAATAAGCTGATCGGTGCAAATATCCCTGAAGACGAAATTAAGTCCATTATTACTGCTCTTGGAATTAAAGTGGTCAAAGAGCAGCAGGGACAGTTGTCTCTGGAGGTTCCGACTTTTAAAGTGGATGTGACCAGGGAATGCGATGTGACCGAAGAGGTATTGCGGATTTACGGATACAACAATATTGAAATACCTTCAAAAATCAATGCATCCCTGTCTTATAGCGCCAAGCCAGACAAAGAGCAGACCCAGCATGTGATTGCTGATATGCTTACTGCAAACGGCTTTTTGGAAATCTGGTGCAATTCACTGACCAAAAGCAGTTATTCAAAAAATATAGAAGAGGCCGTACACTTGCTGAACCCTTTAAGCTCTGATCTGAATGTCATGCGTCAAAGCTTGCTGATGCCGGCCCTTGAAAGTGTGGTGTACAACCAGAACCGGAAAAGTGCGGACATTAAGTTTTATGAATTTGGTAAAACCTACCACCTGATCGGCTCTGGTTATGTTGAGCGTCCGCGTTTACTGATCCTGTTGTCGGGGGCAAAACAAAGCGAACAATGGAACCATAAAGACAGTCAGGTGAATTTTTATAACCTGAAGGCTGCTGTGGATGCGGTGATGGGCAGATTGGGCATTGCGAACTTCCAGACCGAAGAGCTGAATAATGAAGATTTTGCTTATGGGCTGAAATATTTCAGGGGCGCGCAGACCCTGGTCAGTTTCGGTGCGGCTACAGCGGCAGATAAAAAGAAGGCCGATGTGGACAAGGAAGTCTATTATGCAGATTTTGACTGGGCATTGTTGCTGGATATTGTGAAAAAGAACAAAATCGTCAACAAGGAAGTTCCAAAGTATCCGGCCGTAAGAAGAGACTTGTCCATGCTGGTGGATACAGCGGTTACTTTTGAGGAATTAAAAGGTATTGCTTTTAAAACAGAAAAGAAACTGATTAAAAATGTACAGATCTTTGATGTTTATGTAGGGGATAAGCTTCCTGCCGGCAAAAAGTCCTATGCATTGAATTTTACCCTGCAGGATGAGGAGCAGACCCTAACCGATAAGCAGATTGATGCGGTTATGCAAAAGATTATAGCTAACTTAGCGCAAACTGCCAAAGCAGAGATTAGAAAATAACTTAATTGAGTAGAATTTTAGATAAAATAAAGGTTTAATAACATGTCTTCCGTTGCAGAACAATTAAATTCAGTACTCCATAAAACCGCTCGTTTAATCGAGTTGTGCAATGCGTTACAGGAAGAAAATGAGTTGTTAAAGGTTGAAAATCAATCTATAAAGGCTACTTTAGATGCTTCTAAAGTAAAGAACACAGACTTGGAAGAAAAGCTCAGAGTACTTAAATTAGCAAAAAGTATTGAGGGTACTAGTGAAAAGACTCTTGATATAAAGCAAAAAATTAACGATTTTGTGCGTGAAATAGATAAGTGTGTTGTGTTGCTTAAGAAATAAGGAATACTGGAATAGTGAAACAAAGCTAAGAAATGGGAGAAATCTCGATAAAAATAACTATCTCGGACCGGATTTATCCCTTAAAGGTAAATACAGAAGAGGAAGAAATTGTAAGGCGGGCAGCCAAGATTATTAACGAACGCATAAAGGACTATCAGGAAAATTATGCGGTAAGAGATAAGCAGGACTTACTCTCTATGGCAGTATTGCATTATGCAACAGCTGTATTGAGGGTAGAAAACAAGGTCCAGGATCAGGATACTGCCGTAGCCGATAAGGTGGAAGAGCTGGATAGTTTATTAAACGATTTTTTTTCAAAATAAGTACGTTCTTTATATTATATATATTAGCAAAAAGTATAGCCGCAGCTAGATTTTAAGTTTCATTATTTTTTAAACTTAACACTTCAATATCCATAGGGTTAAGAGCGTACATTTCATTTGCATCCGCACCTGAAAACAACGTAAATCCTAATTATAATTCGTTGAAGTTTTTAACATATGGAACGAAAAAATTAGCTGCGGTTTTTTTATGGCAATTGGATAAGAATTGCACATGACCTTATAACCCGGAACGTTTTTGAAGGTCATGTGTACTTAATATATATATAAATGGAAATAGTTGGATATGTACTTACCGGCCTGGTTGTCGGTATATTAATAGGGAGATACCTGCTGCGCAGTTTACTAAAGAAACAGGAAATTGCAGCGCAGACGAAAGTTAAAAAAATCCTCAAAGATGCAGAGAGCAATGCAGAGATCCTGAAAAAGGACAGAATGCTGGAAGCCAAAGAGAAGTTCCTGCAAATGAAAGCAGAACACGAACAAGAGGTAAATAATAAAAACAACCAGGTCAACCAGCGTGAAAACGCCATCAAACAAAAAGAACAAAGCCTGAACCAGCGTATGGAAAACCTGAACCGTAAGGAACAGGAGCTCGATGGTCAGAAAAAGAACCTGGAAAAACAAACCGATATAGCCGTTAAGAAACAGGAAGAAGTTGATGTGCTGAAAAACCAGCATGTGAAACAACTGGAAGCGATTGCCGGATTAAGCGCAGAAGAGGCGAAAAATCAATTGGTAGAAAACATGAAAGAGGACGCCCGGTCCCAGGCCATGATCCAGGTTAAAGACATTGTAGACGAAGCCAAACTGACTGCAGGTAAAGAAGCGAAAAAAGTGGTGATCCAAACCATTCAGCGTACTGCGGTGGAAGCTGCTATAGAAAATACGGTATCTATATTTCATATTGAAAGTGATGAGATTAAAGGCCGTGTAATTGGTCGTGAAGGACGGAACATCCGTGCACTGGAAGCGGCAACAGGCATTGAAATTATTGTAGACGATACACCGGAAGCCATTATCTTATCGGGTTTTGACCCGGTTAGAAGGGAAATTGCCCGCCTGGCCCTGCACCGTCTGGTTACCGATGGTCGTATTCACCCGGCCCGTATTGAAGAGGTTGTAGCCAAAACCAAAAAACAAATTGAAGAAGAGATTGTAGAAATCGGTGAGCGTACGGTTATTGACCTGGGCATCCACGGCCTGCACCCTGAACTGATCAGAATGGTTGGGCGTATGCGTTACCGTTCTTCTTACGGACAAAACTTATTGCATCACTCTCGTGAGGTGGCCAATTTCTGTGCAACCATGGCCGCTGAACTGGGCCTGAATGCTAAAATGGCAAAAAGGGCTGGATTGCTGCATGATATAGGAAAAGTTCCTGATGACAACCCGGAATTGCCACACGCCATTTTGGGGATGCAGCTTGCAGAAAAGTATAAAGAACATCCTGAAATCTGTAATGCCATCGGTGCGCACCACGATGAAATTGAAATGACCTCTATGATTTCACCGATTGTACAGGCTTGTGATGCGATTTCCGGTGCCCGTCCAGGTGCAAGACGTGAAGTCGTGGAAAGCTATATCAAGCGCTTAAAAGAACTGGAAGAACTTGCACTTTCTTATCCTGGGGTAGAGAAAACTTTTGCCATCCAGGCCGGTAGAGAGTTAAGGGTTGTGGTTGAAAGTGAAAGGGTAACTGATCAGCAAGCGGAATTGCTGGCAGCGGATATCTCTAACCGCATCCAAACGGAAATGACCTATCCGGGTCAGATCAAAGTAACGGTAATCAGGGAAACCAGGTCCGTTGCTTTTGCAAAATAAAACCTAAGGCCCCAGGGGGCCTAAACAGAATACAAAAAGCGGTAGTTTATTCTGCCGCTTTTTTTTTATTTTTACATGGCGTAAAGCAATGCCCTCTAACTAAACCACCCGGTCATGAAAGCAGAAGAAAAGAAACAGGTTGATGTACTTTTTGACAAGTATGCAGAAAGCCACCAGAACCACTCCAATGAAATTATCCATTGGATCTGTGTGCCTTTGATTGTATTCAGTTTGCTTGGGCTGGTTTGGGCCATTCCTTTTCCGCACCTGGAATTTATGGGCCGTTATAACGGTTACCTGAACTGGGCCTCTTTTCTAATTGCTTTTTCTGTGTATTATTATTACCGGCTTTCACCGGTGATGTCTTACCTGATGCTGATTATCATTTTCCTGATGTGTATGGTGGTGGTGAAAATTGAACAGGCAGCTGCAAACGGTGGGCCGGCTTTATGGCTGGTTTGTGCAGTGATCTTTGTGCTGGCCTGGATCGGGCAATTTATCGGACATAAAATAGAGGGTAAAAAGCCATCTTTTCTCGACGATGTCAAATTTCTGCTCATTGGGCCCATCTGGTTGCTGCATTTTATCTGCAAGAAAGTCGGCATAAGATATTAGGCATTTTATTGCTTTTTAATGCAGTTTATTTCTACAGGTTTCATAAATTCTCTTTTAGGGACTGTTAACATAAACATAACATTTGTTTAATGTATTTGTAGCCTTTTCTATAAAGAATTTCCCGCTTGTCTTTCCATTTGAAAGCCCTTAGATGTTGTCAGAACCTATATTTTCGAAAACGTGGGGGATGCCATTTGCTTAATGTTAATTACATTCTGCATTAATCAATTCTTAACATTAAGATCATGTTGCCTGTTTAGCTTTGCCAAAAAAATAAACAGTAAACGATGAAAAGACAGTTACTAACCAATCCTATTTCTTACGTTGTCATGCTGATGTTCCTCCTTTTTGGAATTGGAGCACAGGCCCAGGTGACAACATCAAGCGTTAACGGAAAAGTCCGGGATGCAAAGGGCATCGCCATTCCCGGAGCCAGTGTGCTGATCGTACATGTACCAACTGGTACCAAGTATGGCGCAATGACTACTGCCGAAGGTTCTTACCGGGTCAATAACTTAAACCCAGGCGGACCTTATAAAATTACCGTTACCTATATAGGTTACAACAAACAGGAAAAAGACAATTTGAACCTGAGCCTTGGCGCAGACCAGCGTATGGACTTTACCCTGTTGGATGAAGGACAGCAGCTGTCTGAAGTGGTTGTAGCAGGTACCAGAGGCGGAACCAAAATGGGAACAGGAACCCGTATTGGCGAAGAGCAAATCAAAAACTTGCCTACAGTGAGCCGCAGTTTAACGGATGTAACCCGTTTAACCCCTCAGGGCAGCAAAGACAACTCTTTTGTAGGAACCAACTTCAGGTACAATAACGTTACTATTGATGGTGCCATCAATAACGATGCGATCGGTTTTAGCCCTTCTTTAGGTGGACAGAGCGGTAGTTCAGGTATGCCTGGAAGCAGTACAAGGACCAACCCGGTTTCTTTGGATGCGATTCAGGATGTAACTGTGTTATTGGCCCCTTACGACGTAAAAATCGGTAACTTTACCGGTGGTAGTGTCAACGCAGTAACCCGTTCCGGTACAAATGATGTAACCGGATCGATTTATGGTTACGGACGTAATGCAGCCTTAATTGGAAGAAATAAAATTGGAGACAATTCTAAAGAGCCTTCTGCTTTCCACGATTATCAGACTGGGGTAAGGGTAGGTTTCCCAATTATTAAAAATAAATTATTCTTCTTCACCAACGAAGAGATTACCCGTCGTCAGGATCCGGTAATCCTTGGAGCAGGTTCAGCAGATATGAAAATCATTACTGCAGATGAGGCCAACTCCATTACCAACTACATGAAAAACAGTTATGGCATTGATCCGGGATCTTCAGGTGATTATAACATCTACGCAAAATCCAATAAATTCTTTAACCGTTTGGACTGGAACATCAACGACAACAACCAGTTGACCATTCGTAACAACACCATCACTTCTACAGCGACAAACTTAGAGCGTGATCAGGCCAACTTCAGGTTTGGTGGTATTGACTTTAAACAAACCAATAACCAGAGTTCTACAGTTGCCGAATTGAAAAGCCGTTTGTCAAACTCTGCTTCCAATAGTTTGGTCATTGGTTATTCCAATATCCACGATTACAGGGATCCGACATCCAACCCGGCAATTCCTCAAATTGAGATTTCTTCCCGTGGGGGTACCATCTTTTTGGGTACAGACAGGGAGGCGAGTATCTTCAACATGAAGCAAAAAACCTTCGAGTTTACAGATAACTTTACCCTGACCAAAGGAAAACATACTTTTACATTTGGTACACATAATGAGTTGTACAACATTACTTATGGTTTTGTAAACTCATGGAACGGCCGTGTGGCTTATGGAAGTATTGATGATTTCTTGAAAAATCAACCAAAACGTGTCCGGACCAATTATAACTATACCAATAATACCAGGGATTATATTTTGGATAACCCTCCGGCACAGTTCAGGGTAAATATGTTCAGCTTGTATGGAGAAGATCAGTTTCAGATTACTGACCGTTTTAAACTGACTTATGGTGTGCGTTTTGATTTGGCCGATTTGCCAAACAAACAACCTTTAAGTGATAAAACCACCAATGCACCGGTGGATCCGAATTATGGTAATACCTTTACCTACACCAAACCAAAAGACATTAAAAATGATTTCTTAGGTCAGGTACAGGTATCCCCACGCATTGGTTTCAACTATGACATCAATGGTGATCAGAAAATGATCTTGCGTGGTGGTAGCGGCTTGTTTACTGGCCGTGTTCCCTTTGCCTGGTTGGGTTATGCATATTACAACAATGGGGTAACTTATGGTTCTCAGGACTTTAATAAATATAGTTACGATCCAACTAAGCCTATTGTAGGTCCTGTTGCTGGATCAGATCCAATCAGGGATGCTTTAAATGGAAATGGAGAAGCAGGTTATGCCGCTAAACAAGGCGTGAATGTAAACGATGCTAAAGGTGCAACCCAGGTCGATTTAATTGACAACAATTTCAAAATGCCAAAAACCTGGAGAACCAGCTTAGCGTTTGATTATAAAACAGATGATCAGTGGAAATTTACGGTAGAAGGTATTTATACAAAAGTAATCCATGATTTGAAATTCCAACAAGTAAACTATGTGGATAATGCCTTTTATTATCCTTATGATGTAAACCATCAGCAACCTATCTACACTAAAGCGGCGATCAATCCTCTTTATAGTAATGCTTATTTGCTGTCCAATACCAATCAGGGATATCGTTACAGCATTACTGGTCAGGTAAGCAAATCTTTCCCGTTTGGCTTGGATGTAATGGCAGCCTATACTTATGGACAGTCTAAAGACATCACCAATGGTATCCGTAACTCTATGGAATCCAATTGGCAGTTGAACCAGGCTTTAAATCCAAATAACCCTGGACTGGCTTATTCTAACTTTGACATCCGTAACCGTATTGTGTCTACCATCAACTACAGACATGCCTGGGATAAAGACAATAAATATGTATCTAACTTCTCTTTATTCTTCAGTGCACAATCTGGTTCTCCATATTCTTATGGTATGTTAAATGGAACAATCAACGGAACAGGTCAAAATGTAAGTTTAATGTATGTTCCTAATGTTGGTGAAACTTCTAAATTTATTGTTGCTGACTTGAAAGATAGCAAAGGTGCTGTTGTTGCAACCGTGGCACAACAAATTGCAGCATTTGATGCATTCATTGATGGTGATAAATATCTGAAAAATAGAAGGGGTCAGTTTACTGAGCGTAACGGAGCACGTACACCATGGAATGTTCAGGCAGACTTCCGTTTTAGCCAGGATATTGTGGTTACAGGCAACGGTCCTAAAAAACAAACGCTTACTTTCACTTATGATATCGTGAACTTAACAAACCTGTTGAACAAAAACTGGGGTGTACAGTATTTCTCTCCAAACACTTACAACTCTATGGCAAGTATTGGTCTGATCAATGCTAAAGCAGGTTCCGCAACTGCATATCCTACCTATAACTTCGATAACAACAGTACTTCAACTTATTCAAAAGACTTCTTTGCATCACGTTTCCAAATGCAGTTTGGTCTGAGATACACTTTTTAATAAATAGAATACATTCATAATTTTTTTTAAGCCTGAGACGATTGTCTCAGGCTTTTTTGTGTTAAAAGTGGTTTAGTTTGTGTTTTGCGGGTTTATGCGGTTTTGATTGCAATAAAACTGCGTGAATTTGCAATATTTAGGAATAAAAATTACATTTAGGTTCGCTTAAACTTTATTTTTCAGACCAACCAAATGAAATTAGTATCTCCTAAACCAAAAAAACACCTCTTTTTTTTTCTGCTGCTGTTTTCTGTTCAAGGATTATATGCAGCCCTTCCCAGCGACAGTACTTTAATCTATAAAATTAAAGCCATTGCAGAGGGAATCCGGAAAAAAGAAGCCCCCGATAAAAGAACAGATATTTTTCAGCTGGACGTGCAGGGTGAAAATAACCCTGTACTTGAACTGGAAACCACCTTGCCGCTGGCAGCAGAACAGTTTAAAAAAGAGCTATTGCAGGCAGGCCTGGGCACAGCTGTGCAGGTTAAAATATTACCTGATGCACAGGAACTGAAAGGGGCGGTATATGGCGTGGTTAGAATTTCTGTATCCAACAACCGGAAAAATCCGGAGCATGCCGCCGAAATGGTCACGCAAATGATTCTGGGAACACCGGTGCAGATTTTAAAAAAACAAAAGGGCTATGCCCTGGTCCGCTCTCCGGACAGGTACATCTCCTGGGTAGATAACGCTGCGCTGGCCGAAATGAACCAAAACGATTTTGAAGCCTGGAAAAAAGCAGACAAACTGGTGTACACCGAAGATTACGGATCGGCCTATACCAGTCCGGACGTTAAATCTTTAAGGGTATCTGATCTGGTTAAAGGGGACATTGTCCGATTACTGGAAAAACAGAAAGGCTTTTATAAAATTGCTTATCCCGATGGAAGAACAGCCTATATTCCCCTTGCCTGTGCGCAGGACTATAAAAGCTGGGTATCCAGGCCAAATCCGGATGCACAGCAAATTCTCAGTACGGCAAAAACGTTATTGGGGACCCCTTATTTATGGGGAGGAACTTCTATGAAAGGGGTCGATTGCAGTGGTTTTACCAAAACCAGTTATTTTCTGAACGGGATCATTTTGCCAAGAGACGCCTCCCAGCAAGCCCTGGTTGGGGAGGCTGTAGACATTTACCAGGCCGATACGGTGAACCTGGACAAATGCCTGAAAAACCTGAAAGCCGGAGACCTTTTGTTTTTTGCTGCTGCAAAAGGCAAAAGACCCGATCCTAAAATTACCCATACTGCCATTTATATGGGCGATGGTGAATTTATCCAGTCGGCAGGAATGGTGCGCATCAACAGCATGGTGCCAGGCGCACCTGGTTATGCCGATTTCGAATCCAGGACCCTGGTGAGTGCACGCAGAATGCTCAACTCTATTGGCAAAGCCCAAATTACACGTATTGATCAACACGAATTTTATACCATAACCAAACCATGAACAACAGGAGAGACTTTATCAAATCATCTACCTTACTCGCCGGAAGTACCCTTGTTTTAGGTACTTCGCCTCTTTTAAGTACTGCAAGCCAGAAATTCGGGGGCAAAGGAAAGCTCAAGCTGCGCTTTAAGCCTTATACCCTTCAGCTGAAACATGTTTTTACCCTGGCCACCAGTTCCAGGTCTACCACGCCGGTAGTACTCACCGAAATTGAATACGATGGGGTAATTGGTTATGGAGAAGCCTCCATGCCGCCTTATCTTGGGGAATCACATGAAACGGTCCTTAAGTTTCTGGCTAAAGTAGACCTGTCGAAATTTGACGATCCTTTTGAAATGGAAAACATTCTCAATTATGTGGACCATCTGGAGGCGGGTAATAAAGCAGCCAAAGCATCGGTAGACATTGCCCTGCATGACCTGGTCGGCAAAATCATGAAACAACCCTGGTACAAAATATGGGGTTATGATCCTTCAAAAACACCCAATACCTCCTATACCATAGGGATAGATACGCCCGAGGTAGTCCGTCAGAAAGTAAAAGAAGCCGATCCCTACAAAATCCTTAAAGTAAAGCTGGGCCGGGAAACCGATAAAATGATGATCGAAACCATTCGTCAGGTAACGGATAAACCCTTATGTGTAGACATTAACCAGGGCTGGAAAGACAGGGCATTTGCATTGGATATGGCGCATTGGTTAAAAGAAAAGGGTGTTGTTTTTCTGGAACAGGCCATGCCTAAAGAACAGGTAGATGATAATGCCTGGCTGACCGAACACAGCCCTATTCCAACTATTGGTGATGAGGCGGTGCAGCGCTTGGATGATGTTTTAAAAGCCCATAAAGTGTATAGCGGCATCAACATCAAGCTGATGAAATGTACCGGAATGCGGGAAGCGCATAAAATGCTGGAGCTTGGCCGTGCGTTGGGCATGAAAATGATGATTGGTTGTATGACCGAAACTTCCTGTGCCATTTCCGCTGCTTCACAGCTGGCCCCAATGGTCGACTGGGCAGACCTGGATGGTGCGCTGCTGATTGCCAATGATGTATATAAAGGTATGGAAGTACTAGATGGTAAAGTAACCTTAAATGCCCTTCCGGGGCTTGGCCTTAAAAAGATCCGTTCTTACTGATCAAAAGCTTAAATTCAAAACTCAATTAAACCTAACCTAACCCAACAACTATGAAAAAAACCATTACCTTACTCATTTTACTGCTGATCTCCACGCTCACCTTATGGGCACAGGAGAAAACCATCAGCGGTAAAATCACTTCAACCGAGGACGGACTGCCCATTCCCGGTGTGAGTGTAACCGTAAAAGGAACAAACAAAGGGACCTCAACAGACGGAAACGGAAGTTATTCCATTCAGGCCGCTCCCGGAGCGGTACTCTGGATCAGGTCCATCGGCTTCCAGCCGAAAGAAATTACCGTTGGCAGCGGGGCTGTGATCAATGTAAGCCTTTCTCCCGACAGCCAGAACCTCAATGAAATTGTGGTGACGGCTTTGGGCATTAAACGAAGTGAGAAATCACTGGGTTATTCTGCTCAGCAGGTTAAAGGAGATGACCTGACCTTAACCAAACAACAAAACGTATTGGGTACCCTGGCAGGGAAAATTGCCGGTGTGCAGGTGGTGGGTTCCTCGGGGGCAAGTATGGGCGGGACCCAGAAAATTAAAATCCGTGGGGCCAATTCCCTGACAGGAAAAGACCAGCCTTTAATGGTGGTTGATGGTACACCGATTTCCAATCAGAATTTTTCCAACAGTACCTCTAATGGTGCGGATTATGGAAATGTGGGACAGGACATCAACCCTGACGATATTGAATCTGTGAGTGTGCTCAAAGGTCCGGCCGCCTCTGCCTTGTATGGCCTTCGTGGGCAGTATGGGGTGATTATGATTACCACCAAAAAGGGTAAGAAAGGACCTAAAGAATTGACCGTGCAACTGAGTTCAGCTTTTGCCATTGAAAAAACGGGAAACTTTATGCCTTTGCAGAATATTTATGGGGTGGGGAATGCGCAGACTTTCCTGACTTTACCTAATGGACAAAAATACCTGGATGGAAATGACGAAAGCTGGGGACCAAAAATGGATGGTACACCCGTAAGGATGTATTATAGTTTTTACAAGCAGGACCCGCGTTATGGGCAATTGACCCCTTTTGTTCCGCAGCCTGATAACATCAAAAATTTATATCAGACCGGGTATAACCTGAACAACAATATATCTGTTGCAGGTGGTAATGAAAACTCGGCCCTGCGCTTCAGCTACAACAATGGTTATATTGGTGGGGTACTGCCAAATACCTGGCTGAAAAGGAACAATCTTGCGGTAAACGGATCTCTCGACCTGACTAAAAAACTCAGCGTAGGTGCCAATATCAATTATGCCAACAACAGTGCCCAACGGCCAACAGAGGGCTATCAGGGCTCTGGAACTGGATCGGTTCAGTGGTTTCAACGAAACATTGACATGAACGAACTTCGTAATTACAAATACCCTGATGGGACGATCAAAAACTGGAACGTGAACCCGGACAAAACCCTGGCGACCATTACGCCTGATGGCAATAAACCCAGTGACTGGAACAATCCGTTCTTTGACTTGTATGAAAATCTGAACAAAGACAGCAGGGACCGTTTTTTTGGAGATGTGAACATCAGCTATCAGGTCCTGCCAGAGTTGAAGCTGAGTGCTTTTGCCAGGTCAGACCGCTTTACCCAGAACATTTCACATCAGGAAGCCCTGGGTGGGAGAAATTTGGACGGTTACTGGGTAGGTAAATACCAGAATACGGAAAACAACTACGAATTTTTAGGCCAGTTCAACAAAACCTGGGGCGAGCTTTCCCTGAACGGAAATTTTGGGGCAAATTTACTGACACAAAATTATAGCTACCTCAGACAGGAAACACAGGGTGGGTTGTCGAGCCCGGCATTTTATAATATCGAAGGCTCAGTAGACCGTCCGCTGGTGACCTCATACCTGCGGCGAAAAGAGGTACGGAGTATGTATGCAACGGCTTCTTTTGGTTATAAAGACACCTATTTCCTGGAGGGAACCATTCGGAATGACAATTCTTCAGCCCTGCCAAAAAATAATAACTCTTATTGGTATCCTTCGGTATCCGGAAGTTTTGTTTTTAATGAACTGCTTAAGTGGGAGCCGCTGAGTTATGGTAAGGTCAGATTGGGTTATGCTATTGCCGGATCAGATTTATCTCCTTATCAGACAGGGTACTATTACGAGATCGGAAACACCTATAAAAATGACCTGGTTAACATTAATACTCAATATGTACCTGACCAGCTGAACAATCCGGCTATAAAGCCCTCTTTTGCCCATTCTATGGAGGCCGGGATTGACCTGAGGTTTTTAAAGAACAGGGTAGGTCTGGAGTTTACCTATTACAATCAGGAAAATCAGAATGAGATCATTCCTTTAACCGTTCCGGGAGCAACAGGTTATTCCAGTTTTATTGTAAATGCCGGAAAAATCCAGAACAAAGGAATAGAAGTCACCCTTACGGGAAAACCAGTAGTGTCCAAATTTTTTAGCTGGGATGCTACACTGAACTTCAGCCGGAACCGGAGCATGATCAAAGAACTTTACCCGGATGTAAACACGTACAGACTGGATTACAATACCTATTCAAAAGTCGATATTTTCCTGAATGCCGAAGTTGGCAAACCTTTTGGAAACCTGGTCGGTCAGGCTTATCAGCGTGATGCGGCAACGGGCAAAATTCTTCTGGATAAGAATAATCTGCCAATGTATGAAGCCAATCATGATTTCGGCACGGTACTGCCTAAATTTACAGGTGGTTTTGTGAATAATTTTCACATTGGTTCTTTTGACCTGAGTGCAATGATTGATTTCCAGTCAGGGGGTAAATTCTTTAGCTGGACCAAAATGCTTGCCGTGAAATCTGGTCAGGCTGCAGAAACTGCTGCTTTAAACGATAAAGGTTTTAATGTGCGTGATGCAGTGGCGAACGGTGGTGGTGTAAAAGTAAGCGGAATTTCTTCGGTAACCGGGCAGGAAGTAACGGCATACGTAGAAGCAAGGAATTATTACCGCAACCTTTTAGGAACACAGGTTTATGAAGAATGGCTGATGGATGCTTCCTATGTAAAATTGCGTGAAATCAGTTTGGGCTATAACCTGAGCCAAAAAACCTTGAAAAAACTGCCTTTCAGATCGGCTAAAATTGCATTGGTGGCGAGAAATCCATTAATGATCTGGCAGAAAGCGCCTAAGGGGCTGGATCCCTCAGATCTTTCGGCAGGAAGTGCTTCCATTAGCTGGATTGAAAAAGGACAGTTGCCAACTGTTCGTTCTTATGGGATCAATCTAAACTTAACCTTTTAACTACAAGTCATGAAAAGAATACATACATTAACGGGATTGCTGGCAATGGGCTTGTTTTTTAGCTCCTGTTCGAAATTTAATGACGACATTAACACCAACCCCAATAAACCCACTGTGGCCTCTGGAACGAAATTGATTGCCAATGCAGAGTTTTATCTGCAGGACATGAGCTCCAATGCCTATGGTAACCTTTATCCGCAGTATTTATCCAACACCACATTTACGGAAGATGCGCGCTATTCGACCGTATATTTTAATTATTATACCTGGTATACGGGCCCAATGATGAACCTGGAAACGGTGATCAACTCTGGTTCTCTGGATATAAAAGAGGGACCGATTGTCAATCAGATTGCGGTGGCTAAAATTTTAAAGGCTTATTTTTTATGGCATGTGACCGATCGCTGGGGGAACCTTCCGTTTTCTCAGGCGCTAAAAGGTAAGGACCTGGTCAATCCGGTTTATGATAAGCAGCAGGATATTTATACCGGCATTTTTAAATTATTGGACGAGGCCAACGCAAGTATTGTGGTTGCAGGAGGTAACATTAAAAATGACTTTATGTACAACGGGGATATGACCAGCTGGAAAAAATTTGGGAATACCATTCATATGCTCGCAGCATTGCGTTTGTCTAAAGTCGATCCTCAACTGGGTAAGACAGAATTTAACAAAGCGCTAGCAGCTGGGGTAATAGACAATAATAACCTGAATTTTACTTATCGTAACCTTTCAGATGCGGTTAATCAGAATTACTGGTACAATTCCTTTTCCATACTTAAAAGAAAATGGTATGCGGTGAGTAAAACCCTGGTGGATAGAATGAAACCCTTTAATGACCCGCGCTTGGCGATTTATGCAGATAAAAACCTTGCAGGAAATTATGTCGGACTGGATTATGGTTTAAACAGTTCGGTTGTGGTGGATAATTACTCTCTACTTGGTGCGGCCATTCGTCAACAAAATTCACCAGTGTATCTGGTGACTTATGCACAGGCTTTGTTTGCGCAGGCAGAAGCGGCAAAAATTACCTGGATTCCCGGGGGAGATGCAACCGCCCAAAGCAATTATGATTTGGCCATTGAACAGTCTATCCGTCAATGGAACAACAATGATGTGAGTGGTTTGGCGGCATTTAAAGCCAATCCGGAAATTGCCTATGATGCGACAAACGGTTTGGCTAAAATTGCAACCCAGCGCTGGGTGCATTTGTTTATGAATGGTTATGAGTCCTGGGCAGAATGGCGCCGGACAGGCCTTCCTGTTTTAAATCCTCCGGCCGATCTGGGTAAGCCGATTCCAAGAAGAGAAGCTTATCCAACCCTGGAGCGCTCCGTAAATACTGCCAATTACAACGCAGCTGTTGCTGCTTTTCCATATGGCGGGGCAGATGACCTGAACGCCAGGGTCTGGTGGGATAAACCTTAATTTTTAATTTGTTTGTTTTGATTTGGGAAGCCCGGCTGAAAAGCCGGGCTTTTTTGCAAAAAAAAACGAGGTGAAAATTTCCAAAACCCCTCAATTAGCCGGGAAGTGATTTTGTGCTTCCAGAGCAGATGAGTCCGGTATGAGTCCGGTATGAATCCGACATGCGTCCGGATTTCTGATAAAAAATCCGGATACATATCGGAAAGATTATGTACTGATAACAGATTCATTATAACCTTTTTTCAGCTACCGGTTGAAAATTCAATTTCCTGAAGTTTTTCATTTTCCTGTTGACGGACTGAAAAAGCCTCCTGTCCCGCTGGGGGAAAAGAAATGAAAAAAAATCCTGTTTTAATCGGGAACTAGCGCAAACAAGTGGGGGCGATCTAGCTGTTTTTTTATTATTTTAGCAACAGATAATAGTCAGACATGAGCGAGGAACCTGTAAACAACTCTTTTGGAATTTTAAAAAGTCTTAAAAAATTAATTTTTGAGGATAGCCCGGAACCAGCTGTGCCTGAGCCTAAAACAAGTGTTGCCCAAGCTGCACCTGAAGTTAAGGCCGCAACACCTGTAACGAAAAACCCGCAAACGAATCTAACCCAAAATACTTCGGATCTTCCTGTGGGGGACGTAAAGCAAATGAAGCTGAAAGTACTGGAAATCCTGGAAAGGATCAATGAACCAGGTGTTGATTTTTTTGAGGTTTGGAATGCCGCTGCGGCAATGGGCGCAGTAGATGCCGGATCGCTTAAAGCAGCCTTTACTTCTTTGAAATATGCAGATAAGACACTGGATAAGGACAAGCTGATCCGCACCGGAGAAAGTTATGCGGCTGAACTGAAAAGAGTCATTGACAAAGAAACTGCTCAGAAACAGGCGCAAAAGGAAAGCATTGAACAAAGCCAGGTGGCCGAAAAAGCGAACCTGAGTACAGAAGTAGAAAAACTGCAGCAGGACATTGAGGCCCTGAAGGAAAAGTTAAGTGCCAGACAAAAAGAGCTCAAAGAGATCAACAGTAAATATGAACCCCAATTGAAAGATATCGATGCTAAAATTGCACTTGGCAATACTGCAGTCACCGAAGTGATTACAGATATTGAAAATGCACTTCAAATAATTGAAACCAATATAAACTAAAACCCCGCTATGGAAAACAAGAACCAATTTGTAAACATACCTTCAGAACTGAAGAGCCAGCTGCCGATTTTCCAGGTGCTGGGTGACCACCTGCCGAGTCAGCTTCAGACACCAGAAGCTAAAAAAACCATTTCAAGCATTTTCTTTTGGGCGCTTATTTTGGGCGGTGCCTTTGCCTTTTTCAAGTTCCTGCCCATTATGCTGGAATATGCAGCCAAAAGCATTTTATTGGTTGTTTTTAGTATTGTCCTGATTGTCTTGCTGTTGCTTGCACCAAAAATTATTGCCATGCTGCACAGGCTTGGGACCATTTTGATTTTTAAAGGAGAGAAAGCCATTATCCGCAACAACCCCATTGAAACGCTTCAGTTGTTGTCCAAAGATGCCAAGGACACTTTAAAAAGGGTCAAAGATAAAATTGCCAATGTGGACGGTGTTCGCATTGATATGATCCAAAGTGGTGAAACGGCACAAAAAACTGCCGAAGAAAAATATACTTATGCCAAACGTTTTACCGTGGAGGCTGCAAACCTGGATGAAAAATCGAAGCAGGAAAGTGCGAATAACAATCCTGAAAAAGCAAATGATTATACCCGGGATGCGAAAGAAACCCGTACCAAGGCTTTCCTGCTGGGGAAAGAAGGAGAAGCCGAAGAGCAGAACGCCAGAAGCTATGTGCAGTATGCAAATCAGTTTGCCAAAGTATTGGAGGTGCTCAAGGACAATGAAAGTGCTGCCCGTATTTATGTGAGTACGCTCGACAGCAGCATTTCCATTATTTCCAAAAAACTGGAAGCCACTCAGAAAATGAAAAATGCAACCGAGGGCCTGGCCGAAGTGTTTAACATCAAAGACGGATGGGTATTTCAGGAAGCCATGGATGCAGCAACTGGAGCCATCAGCCAGAATATTGCTTCTATCCGTTCCAATCTTGATTTTCTGGATCAGAACAACAACATCACCGTGGGCGGTGCTCCTTCACAGGGCGAACTGGAAGAGTTTATCAAAAAAGTGGATGAGCGCAATCTAAAAATGCTTAATGTCAGTAAAATGGCCGACTCTTATTATGAACTGAAACCGGAAGAAAAAGTAGATAAAGGTTTCTCTTTACTGGACTAATCAATAACATCAAATAGATCAATACTTATGGAAGAAAAATCAACATGGGCCCGCTTACGCTGGCCGATAAAAGCAATTATCATTGCCATTCCCATTATCGGAATCGGTTACTGGGGTTTTGAAAGTGGAAAATTTGAAGGCATTTCGACTAAAAATGATGCTGCCAAAGAGGCAGCCGCTGCGGTAGATGCCAGTCCTGCGGTAAAAAGCAGCGATGACAAAAGGGTGTTTAACTATACACCGGAAAAACCGGTTAATGGTGAATATAAAGGTGTCGTGGAGGTGGGTGCTTCTGGTTTTAACTCTTTTGTGGTAAACATTGACAAGGAAAAACGCTGGGAGATCATTTCCAAAGATTTTGGTAAATCCTTTGTATACGAAGGGATGGCCAGTACTGAGGACATCCGTAAAGGCCTTAAAGATTATATCGGAGCCATGTTTGACAAAGGTGTGAAATCTAAAAACATTCACTTTGTGATCAGCTCGGGTGCGCAAAAAGAACCAAAAACAGCGGCCATTACTTCTGAACTAAAAAAAATGGGTTATGTGGTGAACCTGGTGACTGCAGAACAGGAAGGCAAACTGGCCCTGAAATGTGTATTGCCTGCCAGTTATTATGACAATTCTTTTGTAGTGGATATCGGCTCAGGTAATACGAAAATTTCCTGGATGGACGGTGAGGTGAAATCGGCTGAAGCACCAGGCGCAAAATATTACGAAAAAGACCTGAAAGACCAGCTGGTATATGACCTGGTTAAAAAATTAGCCGGAAAGATCCCTGCGGCCAAACGTGAAATTTGCTTCATCATTGGCGGGGTACCTTTTGAACTGGCCAAACAAGGCCGTACAGGTGAAGAAAGGTTTACCGTGCTGCAAAATCCGGATAAATATGCAACAGATAAAGTGAAAATTAAAAGTGGGGTAAACATTTATAAGGCCATTAAAGACGCCACCAATTGTGATACTTTTGTATTCGACTGGGATGCGAATTTTACCATCGGCTTTTTACTGGCCATGAAATAATTTTTTAAAAGAAACAACCAAGGCAGCCGTTTTCCGATCAGGGGAGCGGCTGCTGTCGTTTACTGACCTTTTAACCCTGAAAGTTAAAAGCTGTGTTAATTTTATTCATTTATAACGCCTAATTAACCTACCCTTAACAATGCACCTGTACATTTGTGGTGTAAATATTTGGTTAGTATTTATAAGTTTAGGTTTAGTTGATAACAAAAAGCCACGATGGATGTCGTGGCTTTTCGTTTTAAAAGTTTTTTCCGATTTTTTCCAGCATTTCCGGCGGAATATTTTGGGTATCCACCAGCAGGAAGCCATCCAGGCAATCTGAAAACTTGGGATCTATATTGAAGCAAATGATTTTTGCATTCAGGTTCATATACTGCCGGAGCAAAACCGGTATTTTGATATGGGTGTTTTCTATATCCGAAATCAGGCTGTCCAGGTCTTTCAAAGATTCACTGCTTTCAATAAGCAGGTCTTTATCAATAGGGGTCAGGTCGGCCTTAAATTTATTTTTTGGTTTTACATAATGCGCCAGCTCGTAGTCGAAATGATTTTTGGTAATGTAATCCACAATCAGCGACTTGGAAAACTTGGAGAAATTATTACTAATGCTCACCGGGCCGAACATGTACCTGTATTGCGGGTTGTCCAGCAGATATTTCAGGATCCCTTTCCACAATAAAAACAGGGGCAACGGTTTTTGCTGGTATTCTTTGCGGATCCAGGAACGTCCCAGTTCAATACCTTTACGTAAAATAGGGTAAAATGGCTCCTTAATTTTAAACAATTCAGAAAGGTAAAACCCCCTGCGGCCCATGGTGTTCAGGATTTCATCCCCTTTACCGATCCGGTAAGCCCCTACAATATTCTGCTGTTCTTTATCCCAGATGAATAAATGATGATAATAGATGTCATAATTGTCCAGGTCAATCTTTTTATTGGTCCCTTCTCCGACTTCCCTGAAGGTAATCTCACGCAGGCGGCCGATTTCTTTCAGGATATTGGGAATAATGGCTGTCGGGGTAATATACACCTCATAATTTTTTTCGGCCCATACCCGGAAACTTTCCAATTGCTCTACTTCTTCTACAATCAGTTCCCTTGGGGTTTCCTCAATAACTGGTTCTGGTTTTTTCTTGATCTTGAACAGGTTAATCGGATTGAACAGTTTACGTTCCTGTTCAAGTCCTGTACCCAGTGCATAGGTGCGCGCCCTTAAAAAGTCAAGCAATTTATTGGTGTTGTTCCGGTAAGAAATATCTTCTATTTGTATGGGTTTACCAATGCGGACTTTCATTTTAAGCCCTTGTTTGTTCAGGAACTCAGAAGGCAGCTTGGCTGTACGCAGGGTCGGGTGTATAAAACTCAGGATGTTAAACAATATTCCGTTATTTCCGTGAAAATAAATCGGTACCACGGGAACTTTGGCCCGGGCAATGAGTTTCCCTACTACAGGATGCCATATGCGGTCCGTAATTTCCTGTTTGTCCAGACTGAAGGTAGATACTTCGCCTGCAGGAAAGATTCCGATAGGGGTGCCGCTTTGCAGCAGGTCGAAGGTGGCTTTTAAGCCACTGATGCTGGAAGAATGCTGTACATTTTCAAAAGGGTTAACGGCTACAAAAAACTCATCCAGGTTTGGAATCTTTTTTAAGATGAAATTGACCATCACTTTGGCCTCAGGTCTTACTGTGCACAGTAATTTGACCAGGGCAAGCCCTTCCACACCACCATAAGGATGGTTGGCAATGGCAATAAAACCCCCTGTTTTAGGGATGTTTTTCAGGTCATCTTCATCAAAATCTATGCTGACGCCAATTGTCTCCAGTATCTTGTCAACGAATTCCAGCCCGCTGAAATGTTTGTTCTGAGAGAAAACTTTATTGATGTCGTTGAGCTTCATCACTTCCATAAGCAGTGCCGCCAGGCCAGGTACACCTAATTTGTCTATTTTGGTGGCCTTGGCGAATTCTTTGGTGGTTATGATCTTCATTTAAAAATTGGTTTTTGGATTTATTACTGCCTCCGGGAACAAGCAGTAAACGCAACACCAAAAATATGATTTATATTTCTAACAAGTGTTCAAAATTTAAATACAGATGTCCTGCTTATTTAAACAGGGGTTTAAAAGTTTTTTAACCAGTTTTTGAAAGGACTGAACGACATTGGCTGCAATGAAAAATCGTTTAATTGCCCGTTTTAACTTTAGTAAAAAAGAATTCAACGGTTTGGTCCTTTTGCTGGGCTTGCTGCTGGCCCTGATGTTTTTTCCTTATGCCTTTAAATGGTGCTTTCCGGTAAAGGACAATCCCCGGGAAGATGAACTTGCCCTGTTGGAACTGAGGGCCAGGCTGGAAAAACAAAGCTTTTCCCGGCAGACAAAAGAAAAGCTGTTCTTCAAAAAACCAAAACCGGGAGCGCTGTTTTCTTTTGATCCGAACGCTATTGGACTTGAACAATGGCAACAGTTGGGTTTTTCCGAAAAGCAGGCCTTATCTATCTTAAACTACCGGAGCAAGGGAGGCCGGTTCAAAAGAGCGGAAGACCTGCAGAAAATATATGTGGTCTCTGCCGGTCAGTACCAGCGGCTTTATCCTTATATAAAAATCTCATCCGCGCCTGCAGACAGTTCCCCAGGGCAAACAAAGCGGGGCTACACTGCTCCGGTGAAAGTATGGATAGAGCTCAATGCGGCCGACAGTATGGAACTGGACAGGGTCAGGGGAATAGGGCCTGCCTTTGCCAGACGAATTGTGAAGTACCGGGACCGTTTGGGTGGTTTTTATAAAAAGGAACAGTTGTTGGAGGTTTTTGGCCTGGACTCGGCTAAGTTTATGGAAATCAGGGACCAGGTTTGGGCAGACAGTACAGCCGTCAAAAAACTGAATATCAATACCGCGGTTATGGAAGATTTTAAATACCATCCCTACCTGAGGTACAAACAAGCAAATGCGATTATAGAATATCGGAAACAACACGGAAATTATGTTAATATTGCAGACTTAAAAAAGGTTGCTATTCTTACACCCCCGCTGGTGGAGATACTAAGCCATTATATTTCTTTTTAATCATGATTGAATCAAAAATAAAGCAGACGGTAAGAGATGTTGCCGATTTTCCAAAACCGGGAATCGTTTTTAAAGACATTACCCCGATTTTAAAAGATGCGGAACTTTGTAAAGAGATTACGGCCGCTCTGGCCGCCCAGGTGGAAAATTTACAGGTTGATGTGGTGGCAGGTATTGAAAGCCGTGGCTTTTTGTTTGGAATGCTGTTGGCGCAGGCCCTTAAAATTCCTTTTGTTCCCATTAGGAAGGCCGGAAAACTGCCTTTTAAAACGATACAGCAGGCTTGTAACCTGGAGTACGGGAGCGCGATACTGGAATTGCACGAAGATGCCCTTCAAGCTGGCCAGCGGGTACTGATCCATGATGATCTTCTGGCTACAGGGGGTACAGTGGTTGCCGCTTCCAAACTGGTCGGTCAACTGCAGGCAGAAGTGGTTGGCTGTTCTTTTATTATTGCACTGGACTTTTTAAAGGGTAGGGAGCGTCTGGCAGAATATAGCCCGGCCGTGTTTTCCCTGGCTTCTTATTAATTTTGTTTCTTCCGGCAGGAAAAAAATATTAAAATATTTTTGGCTTGCCGGAACTGTGATTTTATAGCTTGAAACTGACATCATCAGGTTAATGAACTAAATACCATTTTGTTCTGTTTTAAGGAGAATATTTTTCTGCATATGCTGTTGAATTATTTGCCTATAATTGCTCAAATTCAATAGAAAAACATGCATGAAGTACTAGATAATCCGCTGGGATACAATTTCACAGTTTCCGAAAATCAGGAGATGGTGAGGAAGATGGTGAAAGATTTTGCGGAAAAAAATATCCGGCCAAATGTAATGGAATGGGATGAATCACAATATTTTCCGGTAGAGGTTTTTAAGAAATTAGGTGAGCTGGGTTTAATGGGCGTTTTGGTCCCTGAAGAATTCGGTGGTTCGGGTTTCGGCTATCAGGAATATGTTGATGTGATTGTGGAAGTTGCAAAGGTCTGCGGTTCTGTGGGCCTGTCTGTTGCCGCACACAATTCGTTGTGTACAGGACACATTATGACCTTCGCCAATGAAGAACAGAAAAGAAAATGGCTTCCAAAACTGGCCACTGCCGAATGGATCGGTGCCTGGGGATTAACAGAAGCCAACACCGGATCTGATGCCATGCGAATGATGACCACAGCTGTGCGTGAGGGAGATGAGTATGTGATCAACGGGGCAAAAAACTGGATTACCCATGGTAAATCAGGTGATGTTGCCGTGGTTATGGTCCGTACAGGTGAAAAAGGCGATTCTAAAGGAATTTCTGCTATTGTGGTAGAGCGCGGCACACCGGGTTTCTCTGCTGGCAAAAAGGAAAATAAACTGGGCATGCGTGCTTCGGAAACAACTGAAATGATTTTTGACAACTGCCGGGTTCCTGTAGCGAACCTGCTGGGTAAGGAAGGGGAAGGTTTCAAACAAGCCATGAAGGTACTTGATGGTGGCCGGATTTCCATTGCTGCTTTATCTTTGGGAATTGCAAAAGGCGCTTATGAAGCAGCAGTGGCTTATTCTAAAGAACGTCACCAATTTGGTCAGCCGATTTCCAGCTTTCAGGGCATTAGTTTTAAACTGGCGGATATGGCCACCGAAATTGAAGCGGCAGAATTGCTGATCCGTCAGGCTGCCGATATGAAGAACCGTGGGGTGAAAATGACAAAAGAATCTGCGATGGCAAAATATTTTGCCTCTGAGGTTGCTGTCAGGGCGTCTACCGAAGCGGTCCAGATTTTTGGTGGTTATGGCTATACAAAGGATTTTCCGGTAGAGAAATTTTACAGGGATAGTAAATTATGTACTATTGGTGAGGGAACTTCCGAAATTCAGAAAATAGTTATTGCAAGAGAAGTTTTAAATGCTTAACTTGTAACCACTTTAATTCAAAACAAGCATATTCTAACCAAATATAAAACTAGAGCCGCCGGTGACCTCAGTCACCGGCTTTTTTATGTTTCATCCATTTCAGGACAGCTGGATAATGATTTAAATATAGGTTGAAGCCGGTCAAGTCGTCTAAACGCCCCGCATATGGCCTCGTTGTAACTGCTCCTGCAAAATTACAACAATGTTGTTTGTTTTCTGGCTGCTTTTTGATCCGGATTTATATCTTTGCCGCCTTCTAATTAACAATCAAAAAACATGAAAAAATTATTTACAATTTTACTCTTTACCCTATGCAGTTTCGCGGCCTTTTCACAACAAAAGGGCAGTTTTGAATTTGGATTTAATGTGGGTTATAACATTGCAACAGTGCAAAGCGGCTCCCTAACCAATACTGAATTTAGGAGCGGGGTGAACATTGGGGCCTCTGGTGATTACTTTTTTTCTGACAGGTGGAGTCTTAAAGCAAAACTAAGTTATGATCAGAAAGGCTGGAACAAAGGATTTATTACCGATTTAGATAAAAATCAAAGTGCTGTGACCAATTATCATTTTGATTATTTGACCATTCCTGTAATGGCCAACTGGCATTTTGGTAAGACCAGAAACTGGTACCTGAATTTCGGTCCTTATGCCGGAGTTTTACTTAGTGCAAAAGAGACTGCTTTTCATAAAGATTTAAAAGACTTTTCAAATGGCCTTGATCTGGGCTTTGCCTTGGGTATCGGTGTAAAAATACCTGTTGCAGATAAAATTAAAATTGTACTGGAAGCCGATGGACAAGGTGGTTTGACAGACATCCTGAAAAACAACCAGGGCTCTAGTCTCAGGAATTCCAGGACCAGTTTGAATGCCGGTGTGGCTTTTGCACTTTAGGATTTAAATTACAGTAATAAAAAGAGGGCATCATAAAGATTGCCCTCTTTTTATTTTTTAAGCTATGGCTGCGGCGCGTTGCGGGAAGATACAATGCTATCGACCACAAAAGTGCTGAAACCCCGCCAGGGCAGTTTGGCATTGTATTCCTTATAATGAAGTTCGTACACCTTTCCGCTATTGGACATGAGCTGCTGGGCGAGCTTTTCATCGGCAATAGAAAATTCAAATTCATTGGATTGTATACTGCCGGCCTGCTTGGACTGAACACCCGACTGGATCAATTTCCCTTCATAAGTTTTGAACAGATATCCTTTTTTGACTACATAATTGAGTTCTCCGGATTTAACCCCTTCCCCGAAAACAAAATAGTACCGGTAATACACCAGTCCTGCAAGGATTACAACGGCAGCAAGGATGCCATAGGTAAGTGCTTTTTTTCCTGTTGTCATATTTTAGATGATATTAAGTAATTAGCCTCTATGTAAGTAAAACTGTGCCAGATATTTAAATGTCTTTCTGCCCGGCCAAAGCAAACCGCTAATATTTTAAAATATATTTTATAGTTGCTGGAATTATACTTACATTTGCATCCCCTGATAATAAGGGAATTAAAAAGAACCGAGAGGAGGTATTTTAACGTTATGATTATAATTAATATTAAAGACGGCGAATCATTAGATAAAGCGCTGAAACGTTTCAAAAAGAAATTTGAAAAAACAGGAGTGTTGAGAGAACTACGTAGCCGTCAAGCATACGAGAAAAAATCCGTTACTCGCCGCACGCAAGTTAAACACGCTATTTACAAGCAAAATATGCAACTGGAAGGCACAGTTTAAGCCCGATAGTTCTACCATAAAAAAAACGCAGCTGAAGAATTCGGCTGCGTTTTTTTTATGGTCATTTTTGTCATTATTTCAAATAAAACTTGTTTGTTTCCTTCGTTTTTGTATATTCAACTTATCGGTTTTTATAAGCAGCATCTATGGCAATAGAAACATTTTTAGCCCATTTGACCAACGAGAAACGTTATTCGCCTTATACGGTCACTTCCTATCAGACAGACCTGCTGCAATTCAGTGATTACCTGCAGGAAACATTTGAAATGGGATTGCTGGAGGCCGAGCACCTGCACATCAGAAATTACATTGTGTACCTGATGGAGCACCAGATCGGGGCAAGCTCGGTGAACCGGAAACTTTCTGCGCTACGGAGTTTTTATAAATATAACCAGCGCATGGGCCTGCTGTCTGCCAACCCTGCAGCCAGAATCAAAGCACCCAAAGCCGCAAAACATTTACCCGTATTTATTGACGATCAGAAACTGGATGAACTGCTGGATTCTGACGTATATTTTAATGACAGTTTCCCTTCGGTAAGAGATAAAATGATCATAGAAGTGTTTTTTGGTACAGGGATGAGGTTATCTGAGCTCCTGGGGCTTAAAGAAGCAGATCTGGATCATTATAACCAGACCGTTAAAGTGCTGGGCAAGGGAGGAAAGGAACGGATCATTCCGATAGCAAGGCCTCTGGCCGGACAGCTGAAAGATTATATTATGTTAAAATCATTACAAAATTTTAATAACAAAACAGAGGTCTTATTCGTTAATGATACAGGTAAGCCTGCAAGCCGGAACTTTATTTATGGACAGGTCAGAAACTACCTGGCATTTATCTCTACGCAGGATAAAAAAAGCCCGCATGTACTGCGGCATTCCTACGCCACCAGCCTGCTGAACAGGGGAGCGGATTTAAATGCAATAAAAGAATTACTGGGGCATGCCAGCTTGGCGGCCACCCAGGTGTATACGCACAATTCAATTGAAAGATTAAAAACTATATATAAACAAGCCCATCCAAAGGCATAAAAAAGGAGGACAACATGAAAATCACAGTTCAATCGATCCATTTCAGTGCAGACAAGAAGTTGTTGGATTTTATTCAAAGAAAGGTTGATAAACTGGACCAGTTTTTTGACCAGATCATCAGTGGGGAAGTTTACCTGAAACTGGAAAATGTGGATGACGAGGCGAATAAAATCAGCGAAATTAAGCTGATGGTTCCCGGAGGAACTTTGTTTGCAAAAGAGCAGTGCAAAACATTTGAAGAAGCGACAGATTTGTCGATTGAATCCTTAAAAAAACAAATTACGAAACATAAAGATAAGACCAGAACAAAATTAAGCGAACATAAAGCAATTTTAACCGCGAATGAAGTGTCTGATTATTAGATACATCGTTTTAAAAGAAGATTGACGGCCCAAAAGCCGTCAATTTTTTTTTAAAAATAATTTTGCATAGAAGATTTATTCTTGTAGATTTGCATTCCATTTCGGAACAGGCGTTAAGCTTTTAAGATTTGGAAAGGTTCTGTGAAAGTTTTAGAATAACATAAAATACATTAGTTTTGCAACACAAAATGTATGTATAAGCCTCCTTAGCTCAGCTGGTAGAGCAACTGACTTGTAATCAGTAGGTCATTGGTTCGATCCCGATAGGAGGCTCTTTTAATAGAGCGCAGCAATGTGTTATGGTTAAAAGATGGGGAGATACCAGAGTGGCCAAATGGGACAGACTGTAACTCTGTTGTCGCAAGACTTCGAAGGTTCGAATCCTTCTCTCCCCACAATAAAAGAAGCGGAAGTAGCTCAGTTGGTAGAGCGATAGCCTTCCAAGCTATAGGTCGCGAGTTCGAACCTCGTCTTCCGCTCTTAAATGGAAAAGTTGGGCTTCGGCAGGAATTGTGTTTTTTAGATCTTTAAGGTCTAACGATTACGCTGCTGAGATTAAAAGCCGAAGTAGCTCAGCGGTAGAGCACTTCCTTGGTAAGGAAGAGGTCGTGGGTTCAAGTCCCATCTTTGGCTCAGGAAATAAGAAACTTTGTTAAATCTGTAATAGAACAGAGTGAACAAGGTTTTTTGTATTGAAATAGTATCAAAACAACAAATTAAAATAAAAGTTAACCTACTAATAAGTATAAAAACATGGCAAAAGAAAAGTTTGACCGCAGTAAGCCGCACTTAAACATCGGTACAATCGGTCACGTTGACCACGGTAAAACAACCTTAACAGCAGCTATCACTAAGGTCTTGGCTGATGCTGGTTTAACTGAGGCTCGTTCATTTGATTCGATTGACTCAGCTCCTGAGGAAAAAGAAAGAGGTATCACCATTAATACAGCACACGTTGAGTATTCAACTGCTAACCGTCACTATGCTCACGTTGACTGTCCAGGTCACGCGGATTACGTGAAAAACATGGTTACTGGTGCTGCGCAAATGGATGGAGCTATCATCGTAGTAGCTGCTACAGATGGTCCAATGCCACAAACTCGCGAGCACATCCTATTGGCTCGTCAGGTAGGTGTTCCTTCATTAGTTGTATTCATGAATAAAGTGGATATGGTTGATGATCCTGAATTATTGGAATTAGTAGAAATGGAAGTTCGTGAATTGTTATCATTCTATGAATTCCCTGGTGATGATATTCCTGTTATCCAAGGTTCTGCTTTGGGTGGTTTGAATGGCGATCCGAAATGGGTTGGTAAAATCATGGAATTAATGGATGCTGTTGATAGCTATATTCCAATTCCTCCACGTTTGACTGATCTTCCATTCTTAATGCCTGTTGAGGACGTATTCTCGATCACTGGTCGTGGTACTGTTGCAACTGGTCGTATTGAGCGTGGTGTAATCAACTCTGGTGATCCTGTTGAGATCCTGGGTATGGGTGCTGAAAATCTTAAATCAACTGTAACAGGTGTTGAGATGTTCCGTAAGATCCTTGATTATGGTGAAGCTGGTGATAACGTAGGTTTATTGTTACGTGGTATTGAGAAAACTGATATCCGTCGTGGTATGGTTATCTGCAAACCAGGTTCTGTAACTCCTCACACTGATTTCAAAGCTGAGATCTATGTATTGTCAAAAGCAGAAGGTGGTCGTCACACTCCGTTCTTTAACAAATACCGTCCTCAATTCTATTTCCGTACCACAGACGTAACAGGTGAAATTTCACTTGCTGAAGGAACTGAAATGGTTATGCCAGGTGATAACGTTACCATCACTGTAAAGTTGATCAACGCTATCGCAATGGAAAAAGGTCTTCGTTTCGCTATCCGTGAAGGTGGTAGAACTGTAGGAGCTGGTCAGGTAACTGAAATCCTGAAATAGTAAAAACGTCCTAAGTACATCGTATTTAGACAGTATACGACTTAGTACTTAAACAAAGAAGTTTAATTTAACCGAAGGTTTAAGTACTAAGTTATTTTATACACGGGCATAGTTCAATGGTAGAATAGAGGTCTCCAAAACCTTTGATCAGGGTTCGAATCCTTGTGCCCGTGCAAAAACTTAAATATGGCTAGCGTAGTTCAATTTATTAAAGAATCATATGAAGAAATGACCCAGAAGGTTACCTGGCCGGCATGGGGAGAATTGTTGAATTCTGCAGTGTTGGTTCTTGTAGCTTCTCTGATTATTGCAGTCGTTGTATTTGCAATGGATAAGGGCTCTACTTTTGTTTTAGATACTTTTTATAAATCACTTTCTAATTAATATATAAAGCTAAATGAACGATCAGTTAAAGTGGTATGTAGTTAGAGCTGTTAGCGGAAAAGAGAAGAAGGTTAAACAGTATATCGATTCTGAAATTAGTCGTTTAGGTTTTTCACATCTTGTTCCTCAGGTATTGATCCCAATGGAAAAATACTACCAGATGAAAGATGGCAAGAAAATTGCTAAAGAACGTAACTTCTATCCTGGTTATGTTTTGATTGAAGCAATACTTGACGGAGAATTGGAGCACATTATTAAAAATGTTAATAGTGTGATTGGTTTTTTAGGGGATAAAGGTGGAAACCCGGTACCTATGCGTCAGGCAGAGGTTAATCGTATTTTGGGTAAAGTTGATGAGATGAGCCAGCAAGGCGAAACCATGAACGTTGCTTATTATGTTGGAGAGAACGTTAAAGTAATGGATGGACCTTTTAATGGTTTCACCGGCGTGATCGAAGAGGTAAATGAAGAGAAAAAGAAACTAAAAGTTATGGTTAAGATCTTTGGACGTAAAACGCCATTGGAACTTAACTACATGCAAGTAGAAAAAGAATAAAATAATGGTCAGTATTGACCGTTATTTATATCTATATAAGAGCTTAAATGTTACATGCTTCCAATATTTAACATTGAGTATTACAATTAACAAAACAAAAAATGGCAAAAGAAGTCAGTGCGCTTGTTAAATTACAAATCAAAGGTGGAGCTGCAAACCCATCGCCTCCGGTAGGACCTGCATTAGGTGCTAAAGGGGTGAACATTATGGAGTTTTGCAAGCAATTCAATGCTCGTACCCAAGATAAGCCAGGTAAAGTATTACCAGTTGTAATTACTGTTTATGCTGACAAGTCTTTCGAATTTATCATCAAAACCCCTCCGGTAGCTATCCAGTTAAAAGATGCTACTAAATTACAGAGTGGTTCTGCTGAGCCCAACCGTAAAAAAGTTGGTTCGGTGACTTGGGATCAGGTTAAATCGATTGCTGAAGATAAGATGACTGACTTAAACGCTTTCACTATCGAATCAGCAATGAGTATGGTTGCCGGTACAGCACGCAGTATGGGAATCACCGTTAGCGGTGACGCACCCTGGAAAAATTAATTAACAAAAAACAGTTTACAACAGTGGCTAAATTAACAAAAAATCAAAAAAAGGCACATGCTAAACTAGAAGCCGGTAAATCGTATTCTTTAAAGGATGCGGCTGCTTTGGTAAAAGAGATTACTACAACTAAATTTGACGCTTCGGTTGATATCGACGTTGCTTTAGGTGTAGATCCACGTAAAGCCAATCAAATGGTACGTGGTATCGCAACTTTACCTCACGGCACTGGTAAAACTGTACGCGTTTTAGTTCTTTGTACTCCTGATAAGGAAGAAGAAGCTAAAGCTGCAGGTGCAGATTTCGTAGGTTTAGACGAATATGTAGCCAAGATTGAAGGTGGATGGACTGATGTTGACATTATTATCACTACTCCTGCTTGTATGGCAAAAGTAGGTAAGCTAGGACGTGTTTTAGGTCCTCGTAACCTTATGCCAAACCCGAAATCAGGTACTGTAACCAACGAAGTTGGTAAAGCGGTAACTGACGTAAAAGGCGGAAAAATTGATTTTAAAGTTGACAAAACAGGTATCATACACGCTTCAGTAGGAAAAGTATCATTCCCAGCAGATAAAATATATGAAAATGCATTAGAAGTACTTCAGGTAATTTCTAAGCTAAAACCATCTGCTGCAAAAGGAACTTATTTTAAGAGCATTCATGTTTCTTCAACAATGAGTCCTGGAATAGCAGTCGAAACTAAATCAGTAGCGGGGATCTAATTATGAACAGAGAAGAAAAACACGAACTAGTTTCAGCTCTTCA
Source organism: Pedobacter nutrimenti (assembly GCF_003208655.1). GTDB lineage: Bacteria > Bacteroidota > Bacteroidia > Sphingobacteriales > Sphingobacteriaceae > Pedobacter > Pedobacter nutrimenti. The sequence continues at coordinate 175,981 of NZ_QKLU01000006.1, forward strand.
AGAGAAAATGCAGGAGTTTGGCAACTTTTATATTGCTGATACTTCAAGCTTATCTGTTGAGAAAGTTAATAATATCCGTCGCAAATGTTTCGAAAGCGGAATCGAAATGCAGGTAGCTAAAAATACTTTGATCAAAAAAGCGATCGAAGGATTAGAAGGCGATGCATCAGAGATCTTTGCTGCCCTTAAAGGTCAATCAGCCTTATTATTCTCTGCAACTGGTAATGCTCCGGCAAAACTGATTAAAGCACTGAGAAAAGGATCTGATAAACCAGTACTTAAAGCGGCTTATATTGATTCATCAGTTTATGTTGGTGATAACCATTTAGATGCATTGGTAAGCTTGAAATCAAGAGAAGAGCTTATTGGAGACATCATTGGATTATTACAATCGCCAGCTAAAAATGTTGTTTCTGCCCTTAAGTCGAGCGGTGGTAAAATTGCAGGAATTGTTAAAACTCTTCAAGAAAGAGAAGGTTAAGGAACACCTTATAAGTTCATATTATTAAATTATTTTACGTAAATTTTTAAAAATCTATAAAATGGCAGATTTAAAAGCGTTTGCTGAGCAATTGGTAAACTTAACAGTTAAAGAAGTTAACGAATTAGCTCAAATCTTAAAAGACGAGTATGGTATTGAACCAGCTGCTGCTGCAGTTGCTGTTGCAGGTCCTGCTGCTGATGCTGCTCCTGCAGCTGAAGAGAAATCAACTTTTGATGTAATCTTAAAAGAAGCTGGTGGTCAGAAATTAGCAGTTGTTAAATTGGTAAAAGACTTAACTGGTCTAGGTTTGAAAGAAGCTAAAGATTTAGTTGACGGTGCACCAAAAGAATTAAAAGCTGGTGTTGCTAAAGACGAAGCTGAAGCTCTTAAAAAACAATTAGAAGAAGCTGGAGCTGTAGTTGAAATTAAGTAATCACTTAATTTTAATATAACTTTAACATAGACTCCGACTATTACAGTCGGAGTCTATACCTGTTTATAAACATTTCATTTAGTTTGATTGATGAAATGCATTTAACGGCAAATCAAACAAATAGTTTATTCTTAAAGTAAATTAACTTTAGTCCATTGGCAAATAAAGTCGACCAAAGAGTAAATTTTGCACGTAGTAAGCACATTATAGATTACCCTGATTTTCTTGATGTACAGTTGCAATCATTCAGAGAGTTTTTTCAGATAGAGACCACTTCAGATAACCGTCACACAGAGGGTTTGTTTAAAGTATTTGCTGAAAATTTCCCAATCACTGATTCCAGGAACATTTTTGTTCTGGAGTTCCTTGATTATTTTATTGACCCGCCGCGTTATGATATACCAGAGTGTATTGACCGTGGGTTAACTTATAGTGTTCCGTTAAAAGCGAAGCTGAAACTTTCCTGTAACGATGCAGAACACGAAGATTTTGAAACCATCATTCAGGATGTGTATTTAGGAACCATACCATATATGACGCCTAAAGGTACATTCGTGATCAATGGGGCAGAGCGTGTTATCGTTTCACAGCTGCACAGGTCGCCTGGTGTATTCTTCGGTCAGAGCCGTCACACCAATGGTACTAAACTTTATTCTGCGAGGGTAATTCCTTTCAAAGGATCATGGATCGAATTTGCAACGGACGTGAACAACGTCATGTATGCTTACATCGACCGTAAGAAAAAATTCCCGGTAACCACTTTATTGCGTGCAATCGGTTACGATTCTGATAAAGACATCCTGGAACTGTTTGACCTGGCTGATGAAGTGAAGGTAAGCAAGTCCGGTCTGAAAAAGTATATCGGCCGTAAATTAGCAGCAAGAGTCCTGAGAAAATGGGTTGAGGATTTTGTAGACGAAGATACTGGTGAGGTAGTGTCTATAGATCGTAACGAAGTGATCCTGGACAGGGATACTGTTTTAGAAGACGAACACATTGATATGATCATTGATGCCGGTGTTAAAACCATTATTCTTTCTAAAGATGATGGAGCAAGCCAGGCAGATTATACCATTATATATAATACATTACAGAAAGATACTTCTAACTCTGAAAAAGAGGCTGTTGAAAACATCTACCGTGCTTTGCGTAATGCAGAACCACCTGATGAGGAAACTGCAAGAGGTATCATTGAGCGTTTGTTCTTCTCGGATAAACGTTATGACTTGGGTGATGTTGGTCGTTACCGCATCAACCGTAAGTTGAAAATGGATACACCGGACGATGTAAAAGTATTGACAAAGGCAGATATTATTGCAATTGTTAAATACCTGATCAAGTTAATCAACTCTAAAGAAGAGGTGGATGATATCGATCACTTGTCCAACCGTCGTGTACGTACTGTAGGTGAGCAGCTTTACGCCCAGTTTGGTGTAGGTCTGGCACGTATGGCCCGTACCATCCGTGAACGTATGAACATCCGTGACAACGAGGTGTTTACACCAACAGATTTGATTAATGCCCGTACTTTATCCTCGGTGATTAATTCCTTCTTTGGAACCAACCAGCTTTCGCAGTTTATGGACCAGACCAACCCTCTGGCAGAGATTACGCACAAGCGTCGTCTTTCAGCTTTAGGTCCAGGTGGTCTTTCCCGCGAACGTGCAGGTTTCGAGGTGCGTGACGTTCACTATACACACTACGGTCGTTTGTGTACGATTGAAACACCAGAGGGACCAAACATCGGTTTGATTTCTTCTCTGTGTGTCCATGCGAAGATCAATAACTTAGGTTTTATTGAAACACCATATAAGAGGGTAGAAAATGGGGTCGTTGTTGTAGATGAGCCTGTTATTTATCTTTCTGCAGAAGATGAGGATGGTAAAACCATTGCTCAGGCAAATGCTGAATATGACGATAAAGGTAATTTCAATACGCCGCGTGTAAAAGCACGTTACGAAGGTGACTTCCCGATTATTGAACCAGAAAAACTGGATTTAATGGACGTAGCACCAAATCAGATTACCTCTATTGCAGCTTCACTGATTCCTTTCCTGGAGCATGATGATGCGAACAGGGCCCTGATGGGATCTAACATGCAACGCCAGGCCGTACCTTTGTTACGTCCTGAGGCGCCAATTGTTGGTACTGGTCTGGAAGGCCGTGTTGCACGTGACTCCAGAACACTGATCAATGCAGAAGGAAACGGTGTGGTTGAATATGTAGATGCCAATGAAATCACCATTAAATACGAAAGAAATGACGGTGACCGTTTAGTTTCTTTTGAAGGTGACAGCAAAACATATAAATTAATTAAGTTCAAAAAAACCAACCAGAATACCTGTATCAACTTAAAACCAATCGTTAAGAAAGGACAAAAAGTTGTAAAAGGACAGGTATTGTGCGAAGGTTATGCTACTGAAAATGGAGAGCTGGCTTTAGGAAGAAACTTAAAAGTGGCCTTCATGCCTTGGCAAGGATATAACTTTGAGGATGCGATTGTAATTAACGAACGTATTGTCAGGGAAGATATCTTTACTTCACTGCACATTGAAGAGTTTGAACTTGAAGTGCGTGATACCAAACGCGGAGAAGAAGAACTGACACCAGATATTCCTAACGTTTCTGAAGAGGCTACAAAAGATCTGGACGAAAACGGTATCATCCGCATCGGTGCTGAAGTGAAAGAAGGAGATATCCTGATTGGTAAAATCACACCTAAAGGAGAGTCTGATCCTTCACCAGAAGAAAAACTGCTTCGTGCGATCTTTGGTGATAAAGCAGGTGATGTAAAAGATGCTTCTTTGAAAACACCTCCTTCCATTAAAGGGGTGGTTATTGACACTAAATTATTCTCAAGAGCTAAGAAAACGACCAAAGCGGAAGAAAAATCTGCAATCGAAAAATTAGACAAGAAATACAATTTAGCAGTTGAGAACCTTAAAAACGAACTGGTAGATAAATTGTTCCAGATTGTAAACGGCAAAACATCTCAGGGTGTATTTAACGTCTACAAAGAACTGTTGTTCCCTAAAGGTGCCAAGTTTACACAGAAAAGTTTAGCTGAACTGGAGTATGCACACATCAATCCATACAAATGGACTACTGATGATGATAAAAACGAACAGATCAAAATGTTGTTGCACAACTATGGTATTCGTGTGAACGAAGAACTGGGTGCTTACAAACGTGATAAGTTTGCCATCAGTGTAGGAGATGAGCTTCCTTCAGGTATCGTTCAGATGGCTAAAGTTTATGTGGCTAAAAAACGTAAGCTGAAAGTAGGGGATAAGATGGCTGGACGTCACGGTAATAAGGGTATTGTTGCCCGTATCGTTCGTGATGAAGATATGCCGTTCCTGGATGATGGAACACCGGTTGATATCGTGTTGAACCCACTGGGTGTACCTTCACGTATGAACCTTGGTCAGATCTATGAAACTGTATTGGCATGGGCCGGTAAAGAACTGGGAGTGAAATTTGCAACCCCGATTTTTGATGGTGCCAAGCATGATGAAGTGGAAGAGTGGATCGCTAAAGCAGGTGTACCGGCTTCAGGAAGAACCTATCTGCACAACGGTTTGACTGGTGAGCGTTTTGACCAGCCAACAACAGTAGGTATTATCTATATGCTGAAATTAGGTCACATGGTTGATGATAAGATGCACGCCCGTTCAATCGGACCGTACTCTTTAATTACGCAACAACCATTGGGTGGTAAAGCTCAGTTCGGTGGTCAGCGTTTTGGTGAGATGGAGGTTTGGGCATTGGAAGCATTTGGTGCAGCCAATATCCTTCAGGAAATCTTAACCGTGAAATCTGATGATGTAATCGGTAGAGCAAAAACCTATGAGGCAATTGTAAAAGGTGAAAACCTTCCTACACCAGGTGTACCGGAATCATTCAATGTATTGGTTCACGAGTTACGCGGATTAGGTTTGGATATTACGTTAGACTAAAAGTTTTAAGTTATATGTGCTGCACTTTTAGTGCAGCACTCTATTACTTATCACTTACAACTCAAAAAAGATATGTCTTACAAAAAGGATAATAAATTAAAAAGCAACTTCACTTCAATTACCATTAGCCTGGCCTCTCCTGAAGCAATTCTGGAGCGTTCAAGTGGTGAAGTGTTGAAACCGGAAACCATTAACTACCGTACTTACAAACCTGAACGTGATGGTTTGTTCTGTGAGCGTATTTTTGGTCCTGTTAAAGATTACGAATGCCATTGCGGTAAATACAAACGCATCCGTTATAAAGGAATCGTTTGTGACCGTTGCGGTGTGGAGGTAACAGAGAAAAAAGTACGTAGAGAGCGTATGGGTCACATCAATTTGGTGGTTCCTGTTGCGCACATCTGGTATTTCCGTTCTTTACCAAATAAAATCGGATACTTACTGGGCTTGCCTACAAAAAGACTGGACCTGATCATTTACTACGAGCGTTATGTAGTGATCCAGGCTGGTTTAATGGCAGAACAGGGTATTCAGTATATGGATTTTCTGACTGAAGAAGAGTATCTGGATATTCTGGATAAATTACCGAAAGAGAACCAATACCTGGATGATAAAGATCCTAACAAGTTTGTCGCCAAAATGGGGGCTGAAGCTTTAGAGGACCTTTTAAAACGTATTGATTTGGATACTTTATCCTATAACTTACGTCACCAGGCTGCAAACGAAACTTCTCAGCAACGTAAAAACGAGGCCTTAAAACGCCTGCAGGTTGTAGAGGCTTTCCGTGGTTCAAGAACACGCATTGAGAACAATCCGGAATGGATGATCATTAAGATCGTTCCCGTGATTCCTCCTGAATTGCGTCCGTTAGTGCCTTTGGAAGGTGGTCGTTTTGCAACTTCAGATTTAAATGATCTTTACCGTCGTGTAATTATCAGGAACAACCGTTTAAAACGTTTGATCGAGATTAAAGCACCAGAGGTTATTTTACGTAACGAAAAAAGGATGCTTCAGGAAGCTGTAGATTCTTTATTTGACAATTCACGTAAAGTAAATGCGGTAAAAACTGAAGGTAACCGTGCCCTGAAATCCCTTTCTGACATTCTGAAAGGTAAACAAGGTCGTTTCCGTCAGAACTTATTGGGTAAACGTGTGGATTATTCTGCCCGTTCGGTAATTGTCGTAGGTCCTAACCTGAAATTACACGAGTGCGGTTTACCTAAGGATATGGCAGCCGAGCTGTTCAAACCATTCATCATTCGTAAAATGATTGAAAGGGGTATTGTGAAAACGGTTAAATCTGCAAAGAAAATCGTGGACAGAAAAGATCCCCTGGTTTGGGACATCCTGGAAAATGTATTAAAGGGTCACCCTGTATTGCTTAACCGTGCACCTACGTTGCACAGATTGGGTATCCAGTCTTTCCAACCAAAATTGGTTGAAGGTAAAGCGATCCAGTTGCACCCCTTAGTTTGTACGGCCTTCAACGCGGATTTTGACGGTGACCAGATGGCAGTCCACTTACCTTTAGGTAATGCTGCAATTTTGGAAGCCCAGGTTCTGATGTTGGCTGCACACAATATTTTAAACCCGGCGAACGGTACGCCAATCACAGTACCTTCGCAGGATATGGTTTTGGGTCTTTACTATATTACTAAAGGCCGCAGAACGGATGCAACCAGAGTGGTTAAAGGACAAGATTCTACTTTCTATTCTCCTGAAGAGGTAATTATTGCTTACAATGAGAAGCAAATTGACCTTCACGCCTTTATTAAAGTTAAAGTAAATGTAAAAGAGAACGATGGCAGTATTGTCAATAAACTGATCGAAACTACTGTAGGACGTGTATTGTTCAACCAGATGGTTCCTGAAGAGGTAGGGTATATCAATGAACTGCTGACCAAAAAATCTTTAAGAGATATTATTGGTGAGGTGGTAAAAATCACTGGTATGGCGCGTTCTTCAAGGTTCCTGGATGACATTAAGGAATTAGGTTTCCAAATGGCCTTCAGAGGTGGTCTGTCCTTTAATTTACAGGATGTGAACATCCCTGTGGAAAAACATGCTTTACTGGAGCAGGCTTCCGCAGAGGTAGAAGAGGTAAAGAATAACTATAACATGGGATTCATTACCTTCAATGAGCGTTACAATCAGATCATCGATATCTGGACCCGTATCAATAACCGTCTGACCTCTTATGTAATGACGCAGTTATCGAGCGATAACCAGGGCTTTAACTCTGTGTACATGATGCTTGATTCAGGGGCACGTGGTTCCAAAGAGCAGATTCGTCAGCTTTGCGGTATGCGTGGTCTGATGGCGAAACCTCAGAAATCAGGTTCAGGTGGTGAGATTATTGAAAACCCGATCTTGTCGAACTTTAAAGAAGGATTGTCGGTATTAGAGTACTTTATCTCTACACACGGTGCCCGTAAAGGTTTGGCGGATACGGCTTTGAAAACGGCCGATGCTGGTTACCTGACCCGTCGTTTACACGATGTGGCCCAGGATATGATCGTGAACTCCGAAGATTGCGGTACTTTAAGAGGTATGTATACTACAGCCCTTAAAGATAATGAGGACATCGTTGAGCCATTATACGACAGGGTTCTTGGACGTATTTCTCTGCATGACGTATTTAACCCGCTTGACGGTTCTCTTTTAGTAGGTGCCGGACAGGATATTGATGAGGATATTGCCAGGGCGATTGAAGAATCTCCTTTGGAAGGTATCGAGATCCGTTCTGTACTGACCTGTGAGAACAAAAGAGGTGTTTGTGCATTGTGCTACGGACGTAACCTTGCGACAGGTAAACGTGTTCAGAAAGGGGAGGCAGTTGGTGTAATTGCTGCACAGTCTATCGGTGAGCCGGGTACACAGCTGACTTTACGTACTTTCCACGTGGGTGGTACGGCATCTAACATTGCTGCTGAATCTCAGATCATTGCTAAATTTGATGGTATCATTGAATTTGAAAATGTACGTACTGTAGAGAATGTAACAGAAGAAGGTGTGAACCAGATTGTTCTTGGCCGTTCAGGTGAATTCAAAATTGTTGAGCCTGGAACTGGTAAGATCATCATGACCAATAACATTCCTTACGGTTCATTCTTATATGTTGAAGATGGTGCTAAAATTGCCAAAGGAGACAGAATTTGTTCATGGGATCCATATAACGCGGTAATTATCTCTGAGTTTGCCGGTAAAATTGAATTTGATGCGATTGTTGAAGGGGTTACCTTCCGTGAAGAATCAGATGAGCAGACCGGTCACCGCGAGAAAGTAATTATCGATACACGTGATAAAACTAAAAACCCTTCTGTAAGGGTAGTAGATAAAAAAGGTGAACTGATCAGATCTTACAACATCCCTGTTGGTGCACACATTGCCATCGATGAAGGTGATGCTGTAAAAACAGGACAGATCCTGGTTAAGATTCCTCGTGCAACTGGTAAAACCAGGGATATCACGGGTGGTTTACCTCGTGTAACGGAGCTTTTTGAGGCACGTAACCCTTCTAACCCGGCTGTAGTAACCGAGATTGATGGTGTGGTGACTTTAGGCGGTGTGAAACGTGGTAACCGTGAAATGACCATTGAATCTAAAGATGGTGAAGTTAAAAAGTACTTGGTTCCATTGTCTAAACACATCCTGGTACAGGATAATGACTTTGTAAAAGCAGGTATGCCTTTATCCGATGGTTCAATTTCTCCTGCTGACATCCTTGCCATTAAAGGACCTGCAGCAGTTCAGGAATACCTGGTAAATGGTATCCAGGAAGTGTACCGTTTACAAGGGGTGAAAATTAATGATAAGCACTTTGAAGTGATTGTTCACCAGATGATGCAGAAAGTTCATATTGAAGATCCGGGAGATACGATTTTCTTAGAGAACAACTCTGTTGACCGTTGGGACTTTATGGTAGAGAATGACGAGATCTATGACAAAAAAGTTGTTGTAGAAGCTGGTGATTCGGCAACCATGAAACCTGGTCAGATCGTTTCTTTACGTAAATTAAGAGATGAAAATTCTCAGTTGAAACGTAAAGATCTGAAACAGGTGGAAGTTCGTGATGCAAGACCTGCAACTGCAAGCTCTATCCTTCAGGGTATTACCCGTGCTTCATTAGGAACCAAATCATTTATTTCGGCAGCTTCCTTCCAGGAAACGACCAAAGTATTAAACGAAGCGGCCATTGCCGGTAAACGTGATGAAATGCTTGGACTGAAAGAAAACGTTATTGTGGGGCACCTGATTCCTTCAGGTACCGGAGTACGTGGTTACGAAAGAATCATTGTGGGTTCTCAGGAAGAGTACGATAAATTACTGGCTTCTAAACAAGAAGAAATAGAAGCTTAGTATTTTATATAAATTCATAAAAGTCCCTCTGGCGTTTTGTCCGGAGGGACTTTTTTTTTGCCAGATGATACAGGGTTAAAATTAAAAAACTAGTTTTGCTGTATGGAAGAAACAAACCACGAAAACCAATTGAATATAGAGCTTTCTGAGGATGTGGCAGAAGGGATATTTTCTAATCTGGCCATCATTACGCACTCTAACACAGAGTTTGTCCTGGATTTTATCAGGGTGATGCCAGGCGTACCAAAAGCAAGAGTGAAATCAAGGATCATATTGACACCTGAGCATGCCAAAAGACTGATGAAGGCCATGCAGGAAAATATAGAAAAATATGAAGCTTTGAACGGACGCATCAAAACCCAGGAAGAGCCTCCGGGTTTCCCGATGAACTTTGGTGGCCCTACTGCACAGGCTTAATACAAATTACCCGAAAATTCTTTCTTTGAGATAAGCAAGGATTTTTGGGTAATCATCTGGTTCAAACCATTTGGTGTCCTGGTCTTTACGAAACCAGGTGAGTTGGCGCTTGGCAAAGCGGCGTGTATTTTGTTTGATGGAGCTAATGGCATGTTCCAATGTGCTGTGGCCATCCAGGTAATCAAATATTTCTGAATAACCGACTGTACGCAAGGCATTGAGCGTTCTGTGAGGAAGAAGATTTTTGACTTCTTCAACAAGTCCCGCTCCGATCATTTGATCCACACGGAGGTTAATTCTTTCATATAGTTTTTCTCTTTCTGTATGAAGACCAATTTTTATGATGTTGAAGGGCCTCTGTTTTCTGCTGTTGGTTAAGTGGGCAGAAAGTTTTGAACCTGTAGAGAGAAAAAACTCCAGTCCTCTGACCATGCGTTGGGGGTTGGCCTGATCTACTTTTGCAAAATATTCAGGATCGGCCTGCTGAAGTTGTCTTTTGATTTCTTCAATTCCCTGGTGCTGCAGAATTTCATTCAATTTGGCCCTTATGGCCAGGTCTGTATCAGGAAGATCGTCCAGGCCGTAACAAACGGCATTTATGTACAATCCGGACCCGCCTACCATAATCACCTGATCGTGTTGTTTGAAAAGTAAATCCAGGGTATTGATGGCCTCATTTTCAAAATCTCCGGTGCTGAAAAACGTATTTATGCTATGGGAATTAATGAAATGATGTTTTGCGGCCTGAAGTTCTTCGGGGGAAGGTTTTGCGGTTCCGATTTCCATTTCTTTAAAAAACTGTCTGGAATCGGCAGAGATAATTTCGGTGGAGAATTGCCGGGCCAGCTGTATGGCTAAAGAAGTCTTGCCAATAGCAGTTGGTCCGACAATTACAATAAGGTCTTTTTTAAGACGCATTACAGGCTATTAATAGTCCTCTTCTTTGTGACCATAATCTTCATCACTGTAATTTTCATTATCTGAAAATTCGTCTTCTTCATCTTCCTGGTGGTGGTCATCACTTTCGCTTTCCTCGTCCTCTTCTTTGGCATTGATCCCACTGCCACCCATGGCCTCGAGCTCATCGGTATCTTCGGGAACAAAGTCCATTTCATTTAGAAAATCGAATTCATCTGAAACCGGATTAGAAGAGACCGCAACCGGATTGCTGTTCTTATCAATGATTTTTGGTGCCTCTCCTGTACTTTTAAACAGAAAGGGATATTCTATGCCCGGATCGGTTTCCAGGATAATACGAATCAGCTCTACATGAAAGTCAAAGGGACGTTCAAAATTGTAGGTATAATAGAATTTCTGATGCGGGTCTTCAATAAAGCTGCTCAATTTTGAGGTTTCCATTAAAGCGACCCCACGGTCTGTTTTCCGCTGGTTCGGTAAATAGGCAATTTCGTCTCCTTTTATCCAATTGTCTGCGCTCACATAAAATGAAGAAGATTTCTCGGCATTGTAGCCGGTAGAGCGATGAATTGCACGGTGTAAATCTTCGAAATTCTGGGTAGATTTGATGTCTATTTCCCTAACGACTTCGTCGAAATCTTCAAAACTTATTCTAAATCTATAAATTGCCATTTGAGCCTTATATTTCTCTATAAAATTAAAAAATAAAAATATATTAATTCTGTAAATGTCTTATTTAACGGGTTCAAGTCCGTATTCTTTTGCCTTGGTCAGCATAAACTGTAACGCTTCTTCGTAAGTATTTCTTATCTCCCCTTCCAGTATGGCCTCACGGATCGCATTTTTGATCAAACCAACTTCTTTTCCTGCACCCAGACCGAAAATGCGCATAATGTCATTGCCGGTAACCGGGGGCTGCCAGTTCCTGATCTTATCCCGCTCTTCCACATCTTTGAGCTTCTGTTTAACGAGCTCGAAGTTATTGCGGTATTTTTTTACTTTATATTCATTTTTGGTCGTTACATCTGCATTACACAGCATCATCAGGCTTTCAATATCTTCTCCGGCATCAAAGAGTAACCTCCGCACCGCCGAATCAGTCACCACTTCCTGCGCAAGGACGATAGGACGAAGATGGAGCTGCACCAGTTTTTGCACATATTTCATTTTCTCATTAAGAGGGAGTTTGAGTTGTGCAAAAATCTGTGGGACCATCCGGGCACCCCGGTCTTCATGGCCATGAAAGGTCCAGCCATGGTGTTCGTCAAAACGCTTGGTTGGGGGTTTGGCAATGTCATGCAAAATTGCTGCCCACCTTAACCAGAGGTCAGTGGTGTGCACGCAAATGTTGTCCAGCACCTGTAGGGTATGGTAGAAATTATCCTTATGACCCTTTCCGTTGATGATTTCCACGCCATAGAGGTTGGCCATTTGCGGAAAGATGATTTTAAGCAGGCCTGTATCGAAAAGATATTTGAAACCAACAGAAGGTACTGGGGAGAGGATAATTTTATTCAGTTCATCCGTAATCCTTTCTTTGGACACAATACTGATCCTTTCTTTTTGTTTTTGTATGGCCTTTAAAGCTTTTTCATCGATGCTAAATCCCAGCTGGGAAGCAAAGCGAATGGCCCGCATCATTCTCAGCGGATCATCTGAAAAGGTAATTTCAGGATCAAGCGGGGTGCGGATGAGTTTCTGCTGAAGATCTGTTATCCCGGCAAAAGGATCAACCAGTGTACCGTAGTTTTGCTGGTTTAAAGAAATGGCAAGGGCATTGATGGTAAAGTCCCTTCTCAGCTGATCGTCTTGTATGGTCCCGTTCTCGACAATAGGTTTACGGGAATCGGCCCGGTAGGATTCTTTTCGGGCCCCAACGAATTCTATTTCAAGGTCCTGAAATTTAAGCATGGCCGTACCGAAATTTTTAAAAACAGCTACTTTGGTTTTCAATTGCTGACCAGCCAGTTCTGCAAATTGAATTCCATTGCCCAGTACAACAATGTCAATGTCCTTTGAGGGACGATTTAAAAAAATATCACGAACATATCCTCCAATTACATAGGCTTCAATCTGATGTTGAACCGCAATATCCGCCAGCACCTTGAAAACGGGATGTTTTAAGTGTTCTTTCATTCGTGTTTTTATATTAATCGCTATGAAGCCGGCCTGGAAACTGGTTTCTTAGACAGAAGTACGGGTTTGAGTTTGTGCAAAAGTAATAAATTTACCTTCTAATAAAGGAAAATTGACCACCAGAACCTAATTTCATTATGGTTGATGGCGTTTTGACTGTTCTTAATTCCTGTTCCCAGTCTACTACATAGTCTACCTGCGAAAGGATTTCAGGATCGATTTCATCGAAATACCTGGGGGCGGCTTGTCCGGACAGGTTTGCTGAAGTAGAGGTGATGGGTTTGCGGAAACGCTGGATCAGCTGCTGACAAAAATCATGCTTTGCAATCCTGATGCCGACACTTCCGTCTTCGTTAATGACATTTTTTGCCAGGTTTTTTGCCCCGTCAAAAATAAGGGTCAGCGGTTTTTCTGCATACTCGATCAGATCATAAGCAATTTCAGGAACTTCTGAAACGTAACTTTGAAGCTTGGCATCTGTATCCAGCAAAATGATAAAGCTTTTATCGGCCGGCCGGCCTTTGATCTGATTGATCCTGGCTGCTGCGGCTTCATTGGTGGCATCACAGCCCAAGCCCCAGATGGTATCTGTAGGATAGAGGATAACGCCTCCTTCTTTAAGGACAGCAAGTGCTTTTTCTATTTCAGTTTTTAGCATGGGGCAAAGTTACCATTTAGTGTCTTTAAATAACAATCCATCATGGTTTTTGCCAATAAATGATTTTCAAATTTCTGCACATAATTCAGGCCTTTTTCCCTCATTTGCTGTCCAAGTAAGGGATTTGTCAGGATTTTATTCGCAGCAGCTGCCAGGGAAGCAGGATCCTGGGGATGAACATACATGCTGTCTGGTCCTCCCGCTTCTTCCAGACAGGAACCTGTGGCGGCAATCACCGGAATGCCCGAATATAAAGCCTCTATGATAGGAATTCCAAAACCTTCATAAAAAGAGGGGTAAAGAAAAAGGGCTGCCATCTGATAAACAGAAGGTAAATCTGCAAAGGGCAGGCCCTGCAAAAAGATAACCCTGTCGTTAAGTCTTAGGGTCTCTATTTCCTGCCAGACTTCTTTGATATAAGGCTGGTGTTTTCCTACGGCAACTAGTTTATAATCTGCAGGGATATCTTTTAATGCCCGGATAATTTGCAGCAGGTTTTTACGGGGCTCTATGGTGCCTACGTTAAGGAGGTATTTTTCTGGAAGTTTATATTTTTTGCGGACAGTTTCATTGTGTACCTGTGTTCTGGGTTGTTTGAAGGAATCGTCACAACTTTGATAAACCACATCTATTTTTTTTTCATCCACCTGGTACAGCGAAATAAGGTCTCTTTTGGTACATTCACTAATGGCAATAATGCGATCGCTGTTTTTGCAGGCATACTTACCTTTAAGATCATAGATGTAACGGTCTATGGGCTTGTAATACTGAGGATAACGAAGGTAGATGAGGTCATGAATGGTCACCAGGGATTTGATGTCTTCTTTTTTCAAACCAACAGGGATTTCATGACTCAGGCCATGGAACAAATCAATTGCATCTTTTTTGATCTGTTTTTTTACGCCCATAGTTCTCCACATCAATTTAAGACTGCCTTGTTCAGGCAGTTTCAAAAAGACCTGTTTTTGCTTGAAAAAAGAAAGAATTTGTAGGTGCTCCTTTATTTTTGGAGTATAGACAAAATATTGGTTTTGAGGGAAAGCTTCTGCAAGTTGCGCAATTAAAGAACGGCTATAATTTCCAAGGCCGGTCAGGTTATTTGCTGCTCTCTTTCCATCAAAACCAATTTTCATTTAAACAGCAACGTTATTTTCTCTCAAAGCGTCGTTAAGAGAAGTCTTTTTATCTGTTGATTCTTTACGTTTACCAATGATTAGTGCGCAGGGTACCTGATACTCACCAGCAGGGAATTTTTTTGTATAGCTGCCTGGAATAACTACTGAACGTGCAGGAACAATGCCTTTATGTTCAACTGGGGTACTACCGGTTACATCTATGATTTTTGTAGAAGCCGTAAGCACAACATTTGCGCCTAGAACAGCTTCACGTTCTACACGGACGCCTTCTACCACAATTGCCCTTGAGCCCAAAAAACAATTGTCTTCGATAATTACAGGAGCAGCCTGGATGGGTTCTAAAACACCTCCGATGCCTACACCGCCACTCAAATGAACATGTTTTCCAATCTGTGCGCAGGAGCCTACTGTAGCCCAGGTATCCACCATAGTACCTTCATCAACATAAGCACCAATATTTACATAAGAAGGCATCAGGATTACACCTTTAGCCAGGAAGGCACCATATCTTGCGATACCATGAGGGACCATTCTTACACCTTGTTCTTTGTAATTGGTTTTTAATTTCATCTTATCATGAAATACAAAAGGGCCAACTTCGATTTCCTTCATTTCCCGGATCGGAAAATAAAGGATTACGGCTTTTTTCAGCCATTCATTTATTCCCCAGGAATTCAGCACAGGTTCTGCGACGCGGAGTTCACCACGGTCCAGCATCATAATTGTGGTTTCTATGGCTTCACAATACTGGCTGTACTCCAGTAAGGTTCTGTCTTCCCAGGCGGCTTCTATCAGCTTTTTTAATTCTGCGATCATGATTAAATTTAATTTTTGACAAAATAAATGAAAATTATGTATTGAGCGATGTTTTTCAATAGATATTTGTTGTTTTTTGTATGGAAAGGACCCTGGATTTGTGTTTTTTACCCCCTGATGTGAATTCTTCTCTGTTCTTGTGTATTTTTGCTTTTTATGGCAGAACAAGAAAAACTTAGGATCGATAAATATCTATGGTCAATACGTTTGTTTAAGACCAGAAGCCTGGCCACAGAGGCTTGTAAGGCAGGCAGGGTTAAATTAAACGGACAGAACATCAAACCTTCGGCTATCGTTAAGCCAGGGGATGTTTACCAGGTATCAAAAGGAATTGAGAAAAAGGTAATTGAAGTGTTGGAACTGCTATACAACCGGGTAGAATCAAAAATTGCCGTCACAAAGTATAAAGATATTACTCCCCTGGAGGAAACACATGCTTTTAAATCTATGTTTCATGCACCTGTGCTCAAAAGAGACAGAGGGGCAGGCCGGCCGACCAAAAGGGACCGCAGAGAAATTGATGATCTTACTGAAGGTCTTTTTGAGGAAGATAAATAAAGCAGCAATTCCGGCAAAAGAAATACTTTACCGGAATTGTGGTTTTTTAGTAATCTGTACGCATTTCCGATTGTTCCCACAGCCTGAAAGCTTGTGCGGCTTCATCCCTCATGAGCTGATGAACAGGTAAACTTCTTTTTTCCATGGGCTTGTCCAGTTCATCATAAATAAATTGATCGTCAAAGCCTATATGGCCTGCGTCGGCTTTGGTATTTCCATAATAAATGGTGCTGATTCTTGCCCAATAAATGGCACTCAGACACATTGGGCAGGGTTCACAACTGGTGTACACCACGCAGCCACTCAGATCGAATGTATTCAATGCTGTACAGGCCAACCGGATGGCAGAAACTTCTGCATGAGCAGTTGGGTCGTTGGTAGAGGTTACTTTATTCCCGCTTTGGGCAATAATTTGTCCGTCTTTTACAATAACGGCTCCGAAAGGACCTCCTATATTTTCCTGAACATTTTTTTCGGACAGTTCGATGGCAATGCGCATGAACTTTTCGTGTTGTGCTGAGTTTTCCATATCAGATGATTTAAATTATTAACTGCAAAAAAAATGCCCCGAAATTCAGGGCATTTCAATGATGCTGAATAAAATGATTATTTCTTTTCTGCTTTATAACCTTCGTTAAGACCTTTGATCACTTCGCTGGTTACATCCAGGCTTTCATCTGCAAAAAGAATTGCACTGTTGCCTTTTGAATAGGTAAGAACCATTTTGAAGCCTTTTTTCTTGGCATACACTTTTAAATAGTCTGCTACTTTATCGTAAAGTTTTTCCTGTTCTGCAGCCTGATCACGTTGCAATGCAGAACCTGCATTTTGTTGGTAAGCTTGTAATTCCTGTTGTTTACGGGCCAGTCTTTGTTCAGTTGCCGCACGCTGATCTGCAGGAAGTGTGTTTTGCTGTTGTTGGTACTGGGCAACTTCTCTTTGGAAAGCTTGTGTTTTTGCGCCCATATCACCTTGTGCAGCTTTGGTTTTGGTTTCCATTTTTGCTTGCAGATCTTTGAAATACTGGTATTTGGTAAGTAAAGAGTCAGAGTTTACATAAACGATCTGATCTTTGCCTGCAACGGCTGCGGTCTCTGTTTTTGCAGTAGTGGCAGTGTTCGTTGCGCCTTCTTTGTTACTGCAAGAAGCCATAACGGAAACTAAGGCAACAGCAGTGGCCAGGCCGCCTAGTTTTAGTGTGTTCATTTTCATGTATCTTAATTAATTGTCTGTTCTTATTTGTACGCTTTTTCGCAGCTTTTGTATAAAGCAGGGCTGCTAAAGTTCAGCAAATATAAAATTTCAAATTTAGTATCCTAAATAAAGTGATTTTAAGGCCGTTTTTATGTCATTTTCAGCTTAAATAGTTATCCACATTTACGGTAAATTGGCCATAAATCGTTATTTTTGTATTTATATTTTTTATTAAAATTTATGAGCGAAGAAAAAGATCCAAAGTCAAATTATTCGGCAGATAATATACAGGTATTAGAAGGTTTAGAAGCGGTGCGTAAGCGCCCTTCGATGTATATAGGAGATACCGGAGTTAAAGGTTTGCACCATTTGGTTTATGAGGTAGTCGACAACTCAATTGATGAGGCATTGGCAGGACATGCTGATACCATCTATGTAAATATTCTAAAAGACAACTCGATCCGGGTTGAAGATAATGGACGTGGTATTCCAACAGGAATCAATACTAAAGAGCAAAAATCAGCACTGGAAATTGTAATGACCGTTTTACATGCCGGTGGTAAATTCGATAAAGATACCTATAAAGTTTCCGGAGGTCTGCACGGGGTAGGGGTAAGTTGTGTGAACGCTTTATCCACACACCTGAAAGCCGAGGTACACCGTGAAGGCAAAATCTGGGTACAGGAATACAACATTGGTAAGCCTTTGTATGATGTAAAATCAATTGGCGAAACGGATAAAAGAGGTACAATTGTAACTTTTACACCCGATGCAAGTATTTTTACCCAAACAACGGAATATCGTTATGATACCCTGGCTTCGAGGTTAAGAGAACTTGCTTTTTTAAATAAAGGAATTAAACTGACTTTAACAGATGAGCGCGAAACAGGAGAAAACGGAGAGTTTCTTTCGGAAGTATTCCATTCTGAAGGTGGCTTGAAGGAGTTTGTTCAGTTTCTGGATGGTAACCGCCCTTCACTAATTGAAGAACCAATTTATGTAGAAGGCATTAAAAGCGGTATCCCGGTAGAACTTGCTCTTCAGTATAATGACAGTTATACAGAAAATGTACATTCCTATGTGAATAACATTAATACGCATGAGGGGGGTACGCATATCGCCGGTTTCAGAAGGGGGCTTACCCGTACGCTGAAGGCTTATGCAGATAAATCTGGTTTGTTGAAAAACGTAAAGTTTGAGATTACCGGAGATGATTTTCGTGAAGGATTAACCGCTGTTGTTTCTGTGAAGGTACAGGAACCTCAGTTTGAGGGGCAGACCAAAACCAAATTGGGTAACTCAGAGGTAATGGGTGCGGTAGATGTCGCTGTGGGCGAGGCCTTAAATAATTATCTGGAGGAAAATCCAAGGGAAGCTAAACTGATCATCAACAAGGTGATTCTTGCTGCAACTGCACGCGCAGCAGCACGTAAAGCCCGTGAGATGGTTCAGCGCAAGAGTGTAATGGGTGGTTCAGGACTTCCTGGTAAACTGGCTGATTGTTCAGACAGCGATCCGGAAAAATGTGAAATATACCTGGTGGAGGGAGACTCTGCGGGTGGTACGGCGAAACAAGGCCGTGACCGTAATTTCCAGGCGATCCTTCCTTTAAAAGGAAAAATCCTGAATGTGGAAAAAGCAATGGAACATAAGATCTATGAAAATGATGAGATCAAAAATATGTTTACGGCTATTGGAGTAAGTATCGGTACCCCTGAGGATGATAAGGCTTTAAACTTAACCAAATTGCGTTACCATAAGATTGTGATCATGACCGATGCGGATATCGACGGATCTCACATTACTACCCTGATTTTAACTTTCTTTTTCAGGTATATGAAAGCCCTGATTGAAGCGGGCTATGTATATATTGCAGCTCCGCCACTATATATGGTTAAAAAAGGGAAAGAGTTTGAATACTGCTGGAATGATCAGCAGCGTGATGCCGCCGTTCAGCGTTTAAAAGGTGCTGGTAAAGAGGAAAGCGTACATATTCAGCGCTATAAAGGTTTGGGCGAGATGAACGCAGAACAATTGTGGGATACCACATTAAATCCTGCAACACGTACCTTATTACAGGCTACTATTGAAAATGCTGCAGAGTGTGACCATACTTTCTCTATGTTAATGGGGGATGAAGTGGCACCAAGACGTGATTTTATTGAGCGTAATGCAAAATATGCTAAAATTGATGCTTAATCGTAAAGACGATTAGACTAAGATAAAAAGGCTGGTGATCATCACCGGCCTTTTTTATTTATACAATTTGAGTGTAAGTTTTTTGTAATTGATCACACCGCGGTACTGTACCAGAATATCCCCTCCAATAATTCCGGCAATAACCGGATGTCCAAGTTGCTGATAGGTTTCGTTGACGCTTTGCAGGTCCAGTCCGACAGCCGCATATTTTTTTAGTTTCAGGCTGCCCAGTTTTAAAACCGGAACAGTTGCAGTTAAAGTATTGGAGGTACTGAATAGCGTGGTTGCATAACTCTCATCGGTACTAGGCTCCTCAGCGGAAGGGTTTTCTGTAAGGTGTTGCTCCAAAAGGGTTTTGTCAAATACAGATCTGGAAGCTCCTGTATCCAGAACAGCTAAATGACTTTGCTTAAAAATGACAATTTCCACCAGGAGGTGGAAACCGTCATCTTGTAAGTTGATCAATTTTAAAGGGATGGTGATGCTGCTCATTACAATCAGATCAGTTTCATCTCTGTCAGTACGCTGTTCATGTTGCGGACTGCATCTGCACTTTTGTTGAATGCAGCCTGTTCGGTTTCATTTAGTTTATAATCAATAATGGATTCCCAGCCATTGCGGCCAATCACTACAGGGACGCCAAGACAGATGTCTTTTTGACCATATTCACCATCTAAAGCTACAGAACAGGTAAATAATTTTTTCTCATCGCGCACAATGCTCTCCACCAGGGCGGCTCCGGCAGCTCCGGGAGCATACCATGCTGACGTACCGATTAAGCCTGTCAGAGTGGCCCCGCCCACCATGGTGGCTGCTGCAACTTTAGCCAGGGCAGCCTCATCGAGAAGATTGCTGACCGGTAAACTTTGATAAGTGGCAAAGCGGGTCAGTGGAATCATGGTGGTGTCTCCGTGGCCTCCAATGACAAATGCCTGAAGGTCATTGGCACTACAGTTTAATGCTTCGCTGAGGTAATATTTAAAACGGGAATTATCAAGGGCGCCGCCCATTCCGATAATTTTGTTTTTAGGCAATCCAAGAGATTTTAAGGCCAGATAGGTCATCGTGTCCATTGGGTTGCTGATCACGATAATGATGGCATCCGGAGAGTACTTAAGGATGTTTTCTGCAACACCTTTGACAATGCCTGCATTGATCCCAATGAGCTCTTCCCTGGTCATTCCAGGTTTACGTGGCAGGCCCGAGGTAATTACGGCGACTGCAGAACCGGCTGTTTTACTATAATCAGCAGTTACACCGGTAATTTTGGTGTCAAAGCCTAAAAGAGCGGCAGTCTGCATCATGTCAATCGCTTTGCCTTCTGCAAAACCTTCTTTAATATCTAATAGAACAAGTTCCTGTGCTAATTCTTTTCTGGCAATATTATCAGCGCATGTGGCGCCAACGGCTCCTGCCCCTACAACAGTTATCTTCATATCGTATATGTTTTATTGGAATTCCATTAATATGTGAACAAGTTAGAAATTTACTCCTTTATAAAAAATGCTTTTTAAAACTTTATGTTTGCTTGCTGGTTTTATGATAAAGAATTTACATTTGCTTAATACTAAATAAATAAGCCCTGGATATGGATAATATACCCGTTGAAAAAGTCGATGTGCTCTCCTATGCCGGAAAATGGTACTCACTTTATTCCATACCAACTTTTATGGATAAACATTGGCGTCAAACCACGGAAACCTATGTGATACATCCCGATGGATATTACGCTGTATTTACAACCTATAAGGTAATTGGAGAGAACAAACAAAAGTATTTCAGATCAAAGCTGTTCACAGTACGCAAAACAGGGAATGCCAGATATAAAGCGCAGCTGGTCTGGCCATTTAAGGTTGATTATTGGGTAATAGAGCTGGCCGACGATTATTCTTACGTCGTGGTAGGACATCCAAAGCATAAATATCTTTTTATTATGGCCAGAAAGCCTTTCATGGAAAAAGAACTGCTCGACAGTATTATTTTCCGTTGCCATCAAAAGGGTTATGCCACTTCAAAGCTGGTTTCACAGGAACATAAACAGACTGCAAAACAAAAAATGATGGCGCATTAAAAAATCTAAATTACAAGCATGGGATTTAAAAAATCCGTAATTTTGAAAGGTCTTATCGTTTTTTAGAGCAAGGAGTCTTAATTATCCCATATGTATTTGATTTTTGATACCGAAACTACTGGTTTACCAGGTAATTTTAATGCGCCTATAACCAATACGGATAACTGGCCGCGTTGTATACAAATTGCCTGGCAGCTTCATGATGAGTTTGGGGTATTGGTCGAACACCAGGATTATTTGGTTAAGCCAAATGGCTTTAATATTCCTTATGATGCGGAACGTATACACGGGATTTCTACTGAACTTGCACTGGAACAGGGAATAGAGCTGCAGGAAGTTTTGGCAAAGTTCAATATTGCTTTGTCAAAGGCCGATTACATAGTCGGACAGAACATTGGTTTCGATGTGAACATCATGGGCTGCGAATTTTATCGCTACAGCGTAGACAACCGCCTGGCAGATATGCCAGTCCTGGATACCTGTACCGAGCTGACAGCAGACCTTTTAAAACTTCCGGGAGGTAGGGGTGGTCGTTTTAAACTGCCAAATTTAACAGAACTTCACCAGTATTTATTTGGTGAGCCTTTTGCCGAAGCGCATAATGCGACTGCCGATGTGGAGGCCACTACAAGATGTTTTTTGCAGTTGCTCAAAATCGATGCGTTTAAACCAGAGCAACTACAGAAATCCCCGGATTATTTAAAGGAATTTAAAGAACGGAATCCGGGTGTCATTCAAAGGGCAGGACTGAAGCATGTTAACCTCAAAGCAGCCTCTGATGACATCAGGGCGAGACTAAAAAAAGCAGAGGGCGACGGGCCATCGAAACAAACTTTAAAGGAAAACCAGCAGGAACTTAAAGAGGCTACTTTTGTTCATTTGCACAACCATACCCAATTTTCTGTATTACAGTCAACAATCAACATTCCTGATCTTATTAAAGCTACGGCCGCAGATAAAATGCCTGCTGTAGCCATGACCGATCATGCGAATATGATGGGGGCTTTTCACTTTGTGAACCAGGTACTCAATTACAATAAAGGTGCCGAGGCCAGAAATCAGGCCGCTGTGGAAAAGGGAGAGGAACCATCGGATGTCATTATTAAGCCCATAGTAGGTTGTGAATTCTACGTTTGCGAAGACCACCAGGACAAGAGCAGGAAAGATAATGGTTTCCAGATTGTTTTAATGGCCAAGAATAAAAATGGCTACCATAACCTGGCTAAAATGTCCTCTATCGCCTATACAAAAGGTTTTTACTATGTTCCACGGATTGACAGAAGGGTGATAGAACAATACAAGGAAGATATTCTGGTCCTTTCTGGTAATTTATACGGAGAGATACCAAGTAAACTTTTAAATATTGGAGAGAAACAGGCCGAAGAAGCTTTACTTTGGTGGAAGGAGCAGTTTAAAGACGATTTTTATATAGAATTGCTTCGTCATAACCAGGACGATGAAAATATTGTAAACAAATCACTGATCAGCCTTGCTAAAAAACATGAAGTTAAGCTGGTCGCCACCAATAATACCTATTACATTAATAAGAAGGATGCCAATGCACACGACATTCTGCTTTGTGTAAAAGATGGTGAAAAACAGGCTACGCCAATAGGCCGGGGGCGTGGCTACCGTTATGGCTTACCTAATCAGGAGTATTATTTCAAATCTGCTGAAGAAATGAAGGCACTCTTTGCAGACCTTCCGGAAGCCATTGTGAACATTCAGGAAATTGTAGATAAATTCGAAAGCTATAAGTTGGCCAGAGAAGTCCTGTTGCCCAAATTTGATATTCCTGAGGAATTTTTGGTTGCCGAAGATGAACAGGATGGCGGAAAAAGAGGAGAGAATAAATACCTGGCCCATTTGACTTATGTGGGGGCCGGAAAACGGTATGGGGAAATTACGCCGGATATCCGGGAGCGTTTGGATTTTGAATTACAAACCATAGAAAAAACAGGTTATCCGGGCTATTTTCTTATCGTACAGGATTTTATCGCTGAAGCGAGAAACCTGGATGTTTCTGTGGGGCCGGGAAGGGGCTCTGCGGCTGGCTCTGCGGTTGCCTATTGTCTGGGTATTACCAATATAGATCCAATTAAGTACGATTTGCTATTTGAGCGTTTTCTTAATCCGGATCGGGTATCCATGCCCGATATTGATATAGATTTTGATGACGAGGGCCGTGGAAGGGTGATGGATTATGTGATTAAGAAATACGGTTCTAATCAGGTTGCCCAGATCATCACCTATGGTACTATGGCTGCCAAATCTTCTATTAGGGATACAGCAAGGGTTTTGGACTTGCCACTGTTTGAAGCAGATAAAATTGCCAAGCTGATTCCGAACATGAAGCTGGCAAAGATCTTTAACCTGGATGAAAAAAACCTGAAAGAAGCTTTAAGGGCAGACGAGTACGAAAAGGTGGTAGAGTTAAAGGCGATGGCGGGGTCTAAAGACCTTAGTGCCGAAACGATACAACAGGCTAAAATTCTGGAAGGCTCTCTTAGAAATACCGGTATTCATGCCTGCGGGGTAATTATTACACCCGACGACATTACCAATTTTGTGCCTGTAGCTACGGCGAAAGACTCCGATCTGTATGTTACCCAGTTTGACAACTCTGTGGTGGAAAGTGCCGGATTACTTAAAATGGACTTTCTGGGTTTAAAGACTTTAACCCTAATTAAAGATACGGTAAAACTGGTCAAGCTAAGAAGTGGGATAGAGATAGATCCAGATCAGATTCCTATTGATGATGTGAAAACTTATGAATTGTTCCAGAGGGGAGAGACCATAGGTATTTTTCAGTACGAATCCAGTGGGATGCAGAAGTACATGAAAGAACTGAAACCAACGGTTTTTGGGGACTTGATTGCGATGAATGCCTTGTACCGTCCCGGACCACTGGAGTATATCCCAAGCTTTGTCAGGAGGAAAAATGGTGAAGAGGAAATTCAGTATGACCTGGACGCCTGTGAGGAATACCTTAAAGAAACGTATGGAATTACTGTTTATCAGGAACAGGTGATGCTTTTGTCCCAGAAACTGGCTGGCTTTACCAAAGGTGAGGCAGACGTTTTGCGTAAAGCGATGGGTAAAAAACAAAAGGACGTTCTGGATAAGATGAAACCTAAATTTGTTTCCCAGGCGGCGGAAAAAGGACATGCCGCCCAGACTTTAGAGAAAATCTGGAAGGATTGGGAGGCTTTTGCCTCCTATGCGTTTAACAAATCGCACTCGACTTGTTATGCCTGGATTGCGTATCAGACGGCCTATTTGAAAGCACACTATCCTGCCGAATATATGGCAGCTGTTCTTTCAAATAATATGAGTGATATTAAGCAGGTGGCTTTTTTTATGGAAGAATGCAGACAGATGAACGTGCAGGTACTAGGTCCAGATGTCAATGAGTCGGATATTAAATTCTCTGTAAACGACAGGGGAGAAGTGCGTTTTGGCTTGTCAGGTGTTAAGGGGGTAGGAGAAAAAGCGGTAGAAAGTATTATTGAAGAGCGTAGTGAAAAAGGTCACTTTGCAACGGTATATGATTTTGCCAAACGTTCCAATACCCGTACAGTAAATAAAAAAGCATACGAAAGCTTTGTCTACAGCGGAGCTTTTGACAGTTTCGGATTTCACAGGGCACAATATTTCCACGTCGGAATTAACGATAAACTGAATGGAATTGAGAAGCTGATTAAGTATGCGAATGATTTCCAGAATAATGAATCTTCTTCGCAATCCTCCCTTTTTGGAGGAACGGTAGCTGATCTTATTCTTGAACCAGCATTGCCCGTCGCTCCGGAATGGGGATTGATCGATAAACTTAAATACGAGAAAGATGCGATTGGTATCTTTTTAAGCGGTCATCCGCTGGACAATTATAAGTTTGAGCTGGATAATTTTTGTATTCATAAGGTGAAGCACATGAGCATCATCAATAAAATACGGACCGGTGACACCAACGAAGAAGTCCTTGCCGAGTTTGAAAGCCTCAAGAACCGGGAACTGGTGATTGGAGGTTTGGTGGTGATGGCTGCCCAGCGTATGACTAAAACCGGTAAACCCTTTGGTACTGTGGTTTTCGAAGATTACGATGACAGTAGTGAACTGGCTTTGTTTGGTGAAGACTTTATTAAATTTAAACAATTTCTCACTGAGGGTTACTTTTTACAGATTCGCGGCCGGGTAGGTGAACGGTTCAGGAAAGAAGGAGATTGGGAGTTTAAAATTACATCGATCGCTTTGTTGTCCGACCTGAGGGATAAACTGGCCAAATGCCTGACCATTCAAATTCCCATAGAAGGGATTAATGAAAACTTTTTACGAAATATGGATGCAATTCTGGAAGAAAACAGGGCCAGTACGGAGCAGCAGAATTGTAAACTCCATTTTGCGGTTTATGACCGGGAGCAGAATATTTTGTTGGACCTTCCGTCAAAGTCTTTAAAGATCAATCCAAGTAATCAGTTTTTGGAACAATTGACTGCTTTGAATGTTGTCAATTATAAGTTGAACTAATGTCATTTTGGCATTGTATGTAG
The DNA here is from genome assembly GCF_003208655.1 of Pedobacter nutrimenti. GTDB lineage: Bacteria > Bacteroidota > Bacteroidia > Sphingobacteriales > Sphingobacteriaceae > Pedobacter > Pedobacter nutrimenti. The sequence continues at coordinate 201,866 of NZ_QKLU01000006.1, forward strand.
GATGGCATTAGTATTGATTATATATATTTGTAATGAAAAAAGGCACAACAGATTAAAATCCTGCTCATTCTGCCTTGTATAAGCATTAAGAACCAATTAAATAAAAATAAAAAATTATGGCTTTAGAAATCACAGATGCAAACTTCGAGGAAGTTGTATTAAAATCAGATAAACCCGTTTTAGTTGACTTTTGGGCAGAGTGGTGTGGTCCGTGTCGTATGGTTGGCCCGGTAGTAGATGAAATTTCAAGAGAATACGAAGGAAAAGCAATCGTAGGAAAAGTAAATGTAGACAACAACCCTCAAATTTCCACTCAGTTTGGTATTCGTAATATCCCTGCTTTATTGTATTTCAAAGGCGGTGAGGTTGTAGACAAACAAGTTGGGGCAGTGCCTAAATCTGTTCTTGCAGGTAAATTGGATAAGCAATTGTAATCCATTATATACATTAAACAAAAAGCGCCATCCTTTTAGGATGGCGCTTTTTGTTTAATGTAATTCTTTCTTAGATTTACAGTATGCAGCCACCCATAGATCATCAGTACCTGAGTGCCCTGGACAACCTGGAATTATTGGCCAGACAGGTGGTAGAGGGGTTTATAACTGGACTTCATAAAAGCCCGTTTCATGGTTTTTCAGTAGAGTTCGCTGAGCACCGGCCTTATAATGCAGGGGACAATGTAAAAAATATTGACTGGAAGCTTTTTGCCAAAACAGACAAATTGTATAGTCGGAGGTATGAAGAAGAAACTAATTTACGCTGTCAGTTTGTGGTGGACATCTCTTCCTCTATGTACTTTCCCGATCAGAAGTATAACAAGTTAAGGTTTTCTGTTCAGGCTGTGGCGGCTTTAATTTTCCTGCTAAAAAGACAGAGAGATGCTTTTGGACTGACTCTTTTTTCGGATCATGTGGTGTTAAATACAGCAGCCAAATCAACCGGTGCACATCAAAAATATCTGTTCTCCCATCTGGAAGAAGTATTGAAAACAGAAAGTCTCAAAATTCAGACAGATCTTTCGTATGCCTTGCACGAGGTAGCGGAATTGATCCATAAAAGGTCATTGGTCGTGGTGTTCAGTGATTTGATGGATACAGTACGGAGTGAAGAAAAGACCACAAAATTATTTTCAGCTTTACAGCACCTGAAGTTTAACAAGCATGAGGTGATCTTGTTTAATGTGACAGATAAAGCGAAGGAAGTTAATTTTGAATTTGACCATAAACCTTATTTGTTTGTGGATATGGAAACAGGGGAGTCTTTAAAAGTACACCCCTCGAAAATTAAAGAAACCTATCAGGAACAAATGCGGGCATACAGACGCTCGGTAGAGCTCAAATGTGCACAGTATAAAATTGACATCATAGATGCGGATATGGCGGCAGGTTTTGTACCTGTGCTGCAATCCTATCTGCTCAAGCGTGAAAAAATGAATTAATCCTTTTTCCTACCGTCCCGGTAACGGTTCAGAAGTTCCTTTTTAAAGGTTTCCTGTGCCCTGTAGTATTTTCCCACCACTTTAATCGGTAGACTCGATTTAAGTTGGGCATAGTATTTTTTTTCTATATTTAGTGCTTTCTGTTTGAAATTCAGTTCATTGGAAATCAGACTTTCAACTTGACTGTCTGACAAATCTTCTATTTCAGTTATTTTTCTGAAGCTGATCATTTTCTGCGCACGTTCTAAACGAAGGGCCGCCTGTTCTTTTTGCCAGTTTTCATAAATGGGCCAGAAAATCTTTGATTCCTCGGGCGTAAGTTCCAATTTATTGGTTAAGTAGGCGACTTTATAGGATTCAATTTCTTTGTTACCTTCCTGATGGCGTTGTCCTGAAGCAAACTGACTGAGACAAATAAGTAAGGCTGATATCAATAGATTTTTCATTGGAATGAGATTTTATATTTACTTGCAGGGCTTTGCTTATCCATTAAAAATTGGAAGCAATATCGTTCTGTGAGTAATTGTTTAAAATATAATCTTCCAGTTCCTTTTGGGTGGCACTGGTTGTTGTTTTTGAGTCCTCGGTCTGAACGTGGTCAATAATAGCCTGTTCATCTATGTCGAATAGAATTTGCTCATTGGCCAGATCAGGATTGGTGTTGGCAGATACAGACGGGTGATTATTCAAATACAGGCCCAGGGCGGTTACGACAACAAAACAAGCCGCGGTTGAATATTTAAGCAGATCTGAATTCCACCATCTGACCATCTTTACCTTCTTTGCAACAGAAACCTGAGGTGATATCCTGGAAAGAATTTGGGCATTAAGCTGTTCAAAATAAAGATCAGGAACCTTAAACCCATGATGATCTGAATGGTTGACCATTTGCTCTAAACTCAAACGGGTTTGTATTCTCTCGCTGAGGTCATTAAAATAACTTTCCGGAACAGTGAAGTTTGCGCCGCTTAGTTTATTTTTTAACTTATCTTCTAGTTCGTCATTCATAACAGTTATATGGATAGGTTAAATTGCAAAAGGTTTAAAAGGATATGTCATCATTTAACAAGAAAGTTTCAATTTTTTTTGCTGCAATATGAAAGGAGGCTTTTAATGCCCCTACGCTGGTTCCCAGGATTTCTGAGATCTCTTCATATTTTAAGTCATCAAAGTATTTCATGTTAAAAACAAGCCTTTGTTTTTCAGGAAGGGTCAGTAAAGCCTGCTGAAGTTTCATTTGTAATTTATCTCCGTCGAAATAAGCCGAGGCCACAAGATTCTCGGCAAGCTCCGGTGAAACTTCGTCCAAAGGGGTGTTGTTTTTTTGTTTTTGCTTGTTCAGAAAGGTTATCGATTCATTGGTTGCGATTCTGTAAATCCAGGTATATAGCTGTGAATCGTTTCTGAATTTTTCCAGGTTCTTCCAGACTTTAATGAAAACTTCCTGCACCAGGTCATCGGTGTCATCATGGTCGATAACCAGACGCCTGATGTGCCAGTATATTTTTTGCTGGTATTTTTGAAGAAGCAGGTTAAAGGCTTCGTTCCGAGTTTTCTCTACGGAGAACTTCTCTAATATTTCTTCATCTTCAACCTGCTTCATGTAAGCTTATTTCCTTTTAATCACTTTTTGAACAGCCTTGACAATATCTATGGTATCTAAACCATATTTAGTCATGAGCTGATCTGGTGTTCCGCTCTCTCCAAAACTATCATTAACCGCAACAAATTCCTGAGGGCTTGGTAATTCTGTAGACAATAAACGAGCCACACTTTCTCCCAGACCACCAAATTTATTATGCTCTTCAGCAGTCACAATGCAGCCTGTCTTTTTTACAGATTTCAGAATGGCTTCTTCATCCAAGGGCTTAATGGTATGTATGTTAATGATTTCGGCATCAATGCCTAATTCTGCAAGTTGTTCTCCTGCTTCAATCGCTTTCCAAACCATATGACCTGTAGCAACAATAGTCACATCGGTGCCTTCGTTCACCATCCAGGCTTTACCAATTTCAAATTTTTGGTCCGGATCTGTAAATACAGGGATTACTGGTCGGCCAAAACGCAGATAGACTGGTCCCTCATGTTCCGCAATCGCTATTGTAGCCGCTTTGGTTTGGTTATAATCGCAGGTATTGATTACGGTCATACCTGGTAACATTTTCATCAGGCCGATGTCTTCCAGAATTTGGTGAGTTGCACCATCTTCACCCAGGGTTAAGCCTGCGTGGGAAGCACATATTTTTACGTTTTTGTTGGAATAGGCAACAGACTGACGGATTTGATCGTAAACCCGGCCTGTTGAGAAATTAGCAAAAGTTCCGGTAAAAGGAATTTTTCCACCAATAGTCAGACCTGCAGCGATTCCGATCATGTTGGCTTCTGCAATACCAATTTGGAAGAAACGTTCTGGGAATTCCTTAATAAAGGCGTCCATTTTTAAGGAGCCAACAAGGTCTGCACAAAGAGCAACAACTTCGGGGTTATTTTTTCCAGCTTCCAGAAGTCCGGCTCCAAATCCGGAACGGGTATCTTTCTTTTCTGTATATGTATATTTTTTCACGTTCTTATTTGTTTTTAAAGGTGTTCAAGCTTGAGCTTGCGGGCTTTCTTTTTAGTAATCTTGAAGGCTACTGTGTAACTGTCCAAGCGCATTAGCAAGTTGCTCATCGTTAGGAGCAACACCATGCCATTTGTGGGAACCCATCATGAAATCAACACCAGCACCCATTTGAGTACTCATTAAATTTAAGATAGGTTTGCCTTTACCGGTTAAGGTCTTTGCATAATGAAGTGCTTTTACAATAGATTCCATATCATTGCCACCAGACTCAATGACATGCCATCCAAAAGCTTCAAATTTAGCTTGCAGGCTCTCCAGAGATAATACTTTCTCTGTTGGACCGTCGATTTGCTGTCCGTTGTAATCTACAGAAGCAATCAGGTTATCCACTTTGTTGAACGGGGCATACATAATGGCCTCCCAGTTCTGGCCTTCCTGTAATTCTCCGTCACCATGTAAAGAATATACAATAGAATGATCTTTATTCAGTTTTTTCGCCTGTGCAGCACCAATAGCCACAGACATCCCCTGACCCAGTGATCCAGAAGCAATTCTAATTCCAGGTAAATGTTCGTGGGTCGTCGGATGTCCCTGCAATCTTGAATTTAATTTTCTGAAAGTTGCAAGTTCAGCAACTTCAAAAAAGCCTGCGCGAGCCAGGACGCTATAGAAAACAGGAGAGATATGGCCGTTAGAAAGGAAAAACAGATCTTCTCCCTTACCGTCCATTGTAAAATCAGTGGAATAATTCATGATCTCAAAATACAGTGCGGTCATATAATCTGCGCATCCTAAAGATCCTCCCGGATGTCCGGATTGACACCCGTGAACCATTCTTACAATATCCCTTCTTACCTGAGAAGCAATATCTTCTAATTCATTGATTGTATGTTTCATTAAATTGTAAAAGTGTTAATACTGGTAAATGTAATTACTTACCTGTTTAACACGGTAGTTAGCCAAAAATACATCTTCATTTGAATTTCAAGGCATCTTTTTATGAAAATAAAAAGGTCATAGCGAAAGCCATGACCTTTTCAATATTTACCGGCCCTGTTTACAGGTTGTATTCTTTCTCAATGACAGACAAAATCAGATCTTTGACTGTAATTCCCTTTTGTGCGCCAAGAATTTTTAATGCTTTCAGTGCACTTTTTTTCATACGTAAAGGGTAGGTAACGGTTTCTTCTCCTGCTTTTAAAGTGGTTTTATCTTCCTTTACATTCTCTTTTACCGGGGAATTAAATAAAGCAGAGACTCCACCCAGGTTTTTATTGTTGTCTTCTATATCACCAAAGCTTTTCTTTGCCATAATTTTATAATTTTAGTAAAATTTCATCTGTCAGACTTTCATAATCCATTGCCCCGTTTGAGGTGGGCGCATATTCGAAAACGTCTACTCCTTTGAGCTGGGCTTCTACCAAAGCGACATTGATCCGGATGGAAGTATCAAATAGTTTATCATTGAAGTACTTTTTGATGCTTTCAGTGATTTGTTCGGTAATCACTCTTCTTGGATTGATTTTGGTAATAAATACGCCACCGATGGTAAGATGTTCATTGTAATGTGTTCTTACGTCAGAAATAATAGATACGAGACGGTCAATTCCCCTGTACGCGAAATACTCAGCTTCTAGAGGGATAAGTACAGTATCTGCAGCAACCAAAGCATTCACGGTAAGCATTCCCAGGGCAGGTGCGCAATCAATCAATACATAGTCATATTTTTCTGCTATGTTTTTTAAGAGCCTTTTTAAAATAGTTTCCCTTCCAAGTCTGGAAACCAGTTCTATTTCTGCCCCCAGCAAGTCCAGGGAAGATGGGACAAGGTCTAAATATTCTGAAACGGGCTCAATTGGCAGAGGAGCGTCCTCTTTTATGCTATCGTAAATGGATACTTTAACATCCCTGAAGCCAAGCCCTTCTGTCAGATTGGATTGAGGGTCGATGTCAATGAGTAACGTTTTTTTCTTTGCACGTGCCAGTCCTGCACCAATATTAAGGGTTGAAGTTGTTTTTCCTGTGCCACCCTTATGATTTATAACGGCTATAATCTTCATATCAATATATCTTTATACAAGTACACAATGATACAAAGATATATTGATATGTATATGTAATGAGGTCTTCTTATTTGTTGGTCTGAAGGTAAACTGCTTATTTTTAAGGATATATTTTAGTTGTAAATGTATATTGATGTTAAGATATGTAGATGTCAATATGTATAGGTATGTTGATTTTTGAGGTATAAATAGATGTAAAGATATCTGGATATATAGATGTCTTTTGACTATTGCTTCTTTGGTTTAAGCAGAAACTTTTAACGGTGGACAAAAAGGATTGTAATAAAAAATGACCTCGAGATTGAGGTCATTTTAAAAGGGTATTTTTTGCCGTAACCAATTGTGGGGGCGATGGAAATTATTTTAAGAGCTCCAATACCTGCGCCGTGGAATTTTTGGTGTCCACTTTTTCTATGATATGAGAAATGATGCCTTTCTCATCAATCAGGAAAGTTTTGCGGGCAATGCCCATGTATTTTTTACCGTACATGTTTTTTTCAACCCACACGCCATAGGCCTCCACAATTTTTTTATCCGTATCGGCCACAAGGGTAAAGGGAAGATTGTGCTTGGTTGCAAATTTCTGATGTGATTTTTCGTCATCTACGCTCACACCCAGGACAACAATACCTTTAGCGGTGAGGCCCTGGTAATTATCTCTGAAATCACAGGCTTCAGCAGTACAGCCCGGTGTATCATCTTTTGGATAAAAATACAGGACGATTTTTTTTCCTGCAAACTGGTCAAGGGATATGGCATGGCCATTCTGATCTGTAGAACTGAAACCTGGAGCCTGTTGGCCTTCTTTAATTTCTGTCATATGATTAAGGGTTATTTATAAAAATCAATGGATAAGGACCGTGAATTGTTTTTTACATCATCAACAATCAATTTTAAACTATGTTTTCCCGGGCTCAGTTGAGGGTCAAAGCTATGCCATAAAGTGGCAGTTTTAGCATCAAATTCCATCAATACCCATTTCCCATCAATATAGCCGTTAAAACTTTTAATACCCGATAAATTATCCCGGATTTTAAAGATCATTTTACTGATCCCTTTCATGCTTTTTCCCTGACTAATATTTACGGGGCTAATTGTAGGAGCAATCGTATCTATTGAAATAAAATAGCTACCGAAGGTTCTGGGCTTGGCTTTTACATAACCATTTTCAAAATAGCCGCCCTGAGAGCCTCTTCCCGTGTTTACAATCACTGCTTTGTCTTTGTATTTCAATAGGGCAGAATCTGCTTTTATCCACAATTCAAAGCCAGTATGTAAAGGGGTCTGTGCATTGTGGATCTGATGAACAGCAGAAAATGCATTTACGGCAGGTTTGGGGTGCTGTGCATAAGTGAAGTTCAGGTCATTGTATAGATTTCCTGGAGGAATAATGACTTTAACTTCATTATTGCTGAATTCATTGTTTTGATTGTAAGGAAAAAGTATTCCGGCTGGCTGCTCTTTACTTGCGATGATGGCTTTAGCATCCCCTTTGACATTAAATTCAAGGGTACTTTGATTTCCCTTTGCATCCGATATGATGTATTTAACTGCATAGGTCTTCCCATCCTGGAATTCGATCCTTCCGTTGTTTACCAGGTTGAAGTAAATCTGTAGCGGGTTTCCGGGATCTACAAAACTCTTTTGTATCACTCTTTTGGTATTCAGATAAGCTGGATAATCAATATGAGAATTTACCGCTTTACTGTTCTCAAACTTAAATTTTTCCAGGGCGGAAGTATAAACTGATTTTCCGTCAACTTCAAGTTCAATGGAATAAACCCCATTGGTTCCCGAGGCACCATTATGTTTATCTGTTACGGTAATCCCAAAACCGACTTCTCCACCAAGGTGTATGGTTGTGACCTGATTGAGGTGATATTTACCCGCAGATCCGCTGACCTGGAAATATTGTTTGGGGGTAAATTCATTAAAGGCTTTGTTGTTTAGACGATATACATACATCGCATAAATTACCGGCGGAATGTTATCCGGTATTTCGAGTCCGAAAAGCTGAGGATTAATCGTCGCTTCTGTTTTGGTGTCCCTGACTTCAAAGTGAAGGTGAGGACCACCTGAGCTTCCTCTGTTGCCCGACCATGCAATCAGGTCTCCTTTATGGACCGGAATAGTTAATGCAGAAGGAAATTCATCTATCTCAAAAGACTTTTTTGCATACTCTGCTTTTTCTGCGAACTGGGCAATTTTAGGATTAAAGCGCTGTAGGTGACCGTAAACAGTGGTGTAGCCGTTCGGATGATTGATATAAAGGGCAAGACCAAAACCGCTGTTTTGAATTCTGACCCTTGAGATATAGCCGTCTGCAACAGCATATACAGGGTAGCCTTCCTGCTGATTGGTGCGGTAATCTATTCCTGAATGAAAGTGATTTGGCCTGATTTCTCCGAAGGATCCGGCCAGGGCAGGGGGACTGATATCCAGGGGAGGCCTGAAATCTACAAGAGGGTATTTATTTGTACTGAATATTTGCTGTGCGCCGGCTGAAAGAGAAAAACAGGTAAGACAAAACAGTAAAGTGTAAGATCTAAACATCAAAATTATTTTATATTAAAATTAAGCAGTTGCTCTCCACATAACCAAGCTTCCAAATGATCACCTTTATGAATTTGTCCAACACCTTCGGGTGTCCCTGTAAAAATCAGGTCTCCTTTTTTTAAGGTGATGTAGCTGGATACAAAGGAGATTATTTTCTCAAACGGGAACAGTATATTTTTAGTATTGCCACGCTGACGAGGTTCTTTGTTGATATCGAGTTCAAAGGAAAGGTCATAGAGGTCTGCAAATTTCCCTTTGGGAACAAATGAACTGACCACAGCAGAATTGTCAAAAGCTTTAGCCAGTTCCCATGGCAGGCCTTTTTCCTTATGGATACTTTGAATATCCCTTGCTGTAAAATCGATGCCCAGGCCAATTTCTTCAAAATAATTCGAAGCAAATTTTTCCTGTATATGTTTTCCTTCCTTACTGATTTTTAGGATAACTTCAAGCTCATAATGTATATCAGAGGAGAAATCCGGAATATAAAAGGGTTTATTGTCTTTTAATACCGCTGTGTCGGGTTTCATAAAAATAACAGGGACTTCCGGGACGGGATTGTTTAATTCTTTAGCATGCGCGGCATAATTGCGGCCAATAGCAATAATCTTCATAAGGAATCAAGTTAAAGAGGTAAAAGTACTAAAGAAATAGCTGTTTTTTATAAAACAGAAATCCGTTTTACAATGGTTTCCGGACCTGCAACGATCCGTAAAAAATATATTCCACTGTTTAGACGGTTAGGTATAGTAAAGCTTTTGGTGAGTTCTCCGGAGGATGTACGTTCATTACTTAAAGAAATAACCTCATTTCCTAAAAGATCCATGATTTTAATGGATAAATTGGTTTCCCTTTCCAGTTTCAGTGTCACATTGATCTGATCGTCAACAGGATTAGGGTATACTTTAAGAACAGTAAGCAATTTTTCTTGTTTGGAAGAGGTACCCTTATTGCCGGATGATAAAAAATTATTGTAAGGAATCAGACCAAAAAGCGGTTTGTAAGAAGGAACATTTGCTTTGATTTGAGGGGTCTTGCTGTATTTTTTTGCACGGGTACTGTAATAGATACTATCTGACTTTTGTGCCAAAACATCCAGGCTGCACAAAACACTCATGCAAAAGATGCAAATGGTGTATAAAATGAGCGCTATTTTGGATTGTTTATTCATTTCGATTATCAGCAAAAGTATAAATTATAAAACAAAAAAATCAAACTTTTTGTTTATAAAAGTAAGTTTTAACAATATTTAACAATATTTAGCGTATATCAAAATTAAAATATTTTAATGTGTTGACTTACAGCTTTTTATTTATTTTGTTTAGATTGTGACTTTTACATTATTTAAATTTATTTCTGATCTGAAGGCGTGTCAAACCATAAAAGTATTAATAATTTATCCTTCGCAGGACTTCTGATCAGTTTAGGGATAGTTTATGGTGATATCGGGACCTCACCCTTGTATACCCTCCGGGCTATTTTTAACACCGTGGATGAAGCCGGACAAGCAATTACACCAGCTGTTGTCCTGGGTGCTTTATCCTGTATCATCTGGACATTAACACTTCAAACCACCATAAAATACGTGGTCATTACCCTTCGGGCAGACAACAAAGGGGAGGGAGGGATTTTTTCTTTATACTCTCTTGTGCGCAAAAAGGCAAAATGGCTGGTGATTCCTGCAATGCTTGGTGGTTGCGCTTTGTTGGCGGATGGGATCATTACCCCTAGTATAACGGTAACTACAGCGATAGAAGGTCTACAGGTTAAGTTTCCCTGGTTTCAGGTGATCCCTGTGGTCCTGACCATCATTGTAGCTTTGTTTATTATACAGCAATTTGGAACAAGTTTGGTGGGGAAATTGTTCGGGCCGATTATGTTTCTTTGGTTTGCGACACTCGGGGGGCTTGGAATTGTGTATGTCTTTCAGGATTTTACCATTGTCAGAGCGTTAAACCCATATTATGCGGTTCATCTCATCGCAACAAACCCCAAGGCCCTGGTGATACTTGGTGGCGTATTTTTATGTACAACGGGTGCCGAGGCTTTATACTCCGATCTGGGACATTGCGGTAAACAGAACATCCGGGTAAGCTGGATGTTCGTGAAAAGTACATTGATTTTAAATTACCTTGGACAAGGGGTATGGTTGCTCCAGCACCCCAGTTATAACGGCGAATTGAATCCTTTTTATCAGATTGTACCAGAATCGTATTTACTGCCCATGGTGGCCCTTGCAACTATTGCTGCGGTCATAGCCAGTCAGGCGATGATTACGGGATCTTTCACTTTAATTGCAGAAGCAGTTCGCCTGAACCTCTGGCCCAAAGTCAGAATTAATTATCCGAGTAATCAAAAGGGACAAATTTATGTTCCATCCATCAATTGGCTTTTATGCGCTGGCTGTATTGCTATTGTGCTTGTTTTTAGAAAATCCATCAATATGGAAGGTGCGTATGGACTGGCCATTAACCTGACCTTCCTGGCCACTACAATTCTGGTTGCGGTTTATATGCGAATGAAAAAGGTCCCCTTGTACCTTATTGCCATTTTCCTGGTGATATATGGTTTACTTGAACTGGCATTTCTGGCAGGGAATATGACTAAGTTTTTCCATGGTGGATTTGTCACTTTATTTATTGGTGCGGCCCTATTCACTGTGATGTGGAGCTGGTTTGCTGCACGCCGGATCAAAAACCGATTTGTGAAATATGTGGAAATTGAAGATTATTTTCAGATTATTGATGAACTGAGCAGAGACGATTCTGTCCCTAAATATTCTTCCCAGCTGGTTTACCTGACCAGTGCAAATTTTAAAACAGAAATAGAATCCAAAATTATATATTCCATTATCCAGAAAGAACCCAAAAGAGCCGATATTTACTGGCTTGTCCATGTAGACGTGGTAGATGAGCCATTTACGAGCGATTATAAAGTAGAGTTTCTTATTCCTGGAAAACTGATCCGGATTGATTTTAAGTTGGGCTTCAGGGTAGAGCAGAAAGTTAATCTTTTATATAGAAAAGTGGTTGAAGAACTGGTGAAAAATGGAGAGGTTGACATTACCAGTCAGTATACCTCTCTTAAGAAACATAAAATTGCCGGTGATTTCCGTTTTGTCCTGCTGGAAAAACATTTGTCAAAGTTTACATCTTTGAGCTTGTACGAGCGATCAGTTTTACATTATTATTTTATTTTAAAGAGACTTAGTCTCTCTGAAGAACAAGGTTTTGGACTTGATTCCAGCTACGTTGATGTAGAAAAAGTCCCTTTAATTTTTGTAACACCAGATGATATCGAATTGAACAGACTATCCGTTTGATGCGACTGGATTCGATGTCTTGGACAGCAGGGGCTTAGCGATTGCCATCATCTGGTGCTTTGTTTCCCCCTCGCCGGCTATGTTCTTTCCATTTGGACCGGAACTCAGTGCGTTCTTCCTCATTCATGTTTTGCCATTTTTCACTGATTTCCCTACTGCGGCCAAATCCGGGCCGACCTCTGAAACGGTTACCGGGACCAAAATTGCCAAACAAAATCCTGCATAGGACGAGCAGGCCTAGGGCCTGCCAAAAATTTAGCTTTCCAGCGGAACTGACTTCAGGTAAAATGGAATTCCATAGCTGCATAACCGCATAACTTAATAAGATACTAAAGAGGATTATTGCCGGTAGGACGAATAACCATTTTTTATCGGGACGCTTTCTAAAATCTCTGTTGCGCATAATTGAAAATTTTAATAGTTTATAAATTCCTGATATAAGTTGAACAAACGGTAGCGCAGGTGTTTTACTGCATAACCTTTTCGTGATATTAGCGTTTTAATGTTTTCACCTGTTGCCTTCGCCAGGTCCTGAAAGGTTTTTTCTTCAAGTTCATTTTGAATAAATACATTGCGCTGGTTTTCCGGCAGTTCATCCAATGCCGTAAAAAGCTGTTCCCAAAACAGTTTTTTTAGCTCTTCAGCTTCCGGAGTGCTGCTGTCAGTCATTAAGATCTCCCTGAAGTTAATTTCCCCTTCGTTATCTTCATAGGCAAAGTCTTCAAGAAATTCATGATGTTGCTTTCGGTATTTATCTGTTATTTTATTTCGTGCAACCCTATGTAGCCAGCCACTAATTTGTTCAATAGCATTGGCTTCAGGTTGATTACTTAACTGGTACCAGACTTCCTGCAAAATATCTTCTGCATCTTCTTCTGTGTTTACCCTGCTGCGGATAAAGCTGAATAGGCGTTTACCATATTTTGTAACCGTTTGAATTATATTTTGAGACTTTTCTGCAGGCAATTTCTTTTAAATTTAATAGGGTAGACGATTTAAGTTTCAATTTACTTTAAATGGGGCCAATTTTTTTTAAAAAAAAGAAGGCTCCGGGGAGGAGCCTTGGTGCCGGGAATCGCTCCGGGCAACTATAGGGATAATTAGGAGGGCAAATCAAAAGCTTTCGCTTATCTTCTATCTAATATAAGTTTTTAATATTGTATTTCATATGTTTAGGTCTGTTTTATTTGCCGATGGGTTTTTAAAGTTTTTGATCCTACCTGCTTATAACTAAAAGAGGCCAGCCTGTTTGGGCTGGCCTCTTTTAGTTTCATATTTTATACCTGTGCTTGTTCCCTGCCGAGTTTACTGTGCTTAAATCCATACATGAAATAAACGACAAGCCCAACAATGAGCCAGATCCCGAAACCGATCCAATTGGAGATTCCAAGTTCGCACATCATGTACAGACAGCTGATTAGCCCTAAAACAGGAATTAAGGAAAGGTTTTTAGTAATACAATAGTAATTGATGACCAGACAGAGCAATAAAAAAATCCACATTGGAATTTTATGTTTAAATAAACTCCAGCCACTTTCATATTTCTTTGTATCTGCTACAGATGACTTATCTATAAAAGTTTGATAATCTGCGGCGCTAAGGTTGCCCAGGTAGGCTTCAGCATCGGGATTTTTTTCAATAATGTTCCTGGCCCCTTGATTTGCAATAATTTGATCCTGAACAGATTTTAGTTCCCCTGGGTTTAAAGAGGTGATAAAAGGAATTGGATCGTAAACTTTTTGAGTGTTGTACACAAAATTTGTGCTTTCCGTTTTGTAACGGGTAAATGCAAAAACAACTAGGACTATGCATGCCAGTGGAACAATATATTTCGAATTGGCATATGGAATTTTAAATTTTCCCCTCTGGATACCTGGCTTATTTTGCAGGACAAGTACCCCGGTACAGACCAGAACAAATGCAAATAAAGTTCCTATTGAACACAGGTCGGTGACAATGGTCAGGTTCATGAAAAGTGATGGGACAGCGACCACAAATCCAACAACAATGGTTGCAAAAGAAGGTGTTTTATATTTGGGATGTATCCTGGAAAAAGATTTAGGAAGCAACCCATCGCGGCTCATGCTCATCCATATACGCGGTTGTCCCATTTGGAACACCAACAAGACACTGGCCATGGCAAAAACAGCACTTACAGCAATAATTCCACTCATCAGTTTCAGGTTAATGTGGTCAAATACATAGGCTAGGGGATCACCAACAGCCAATTGACTATAGTTTACAATTCCTGTTAAAACCAGCGCGATGGCAACATACAAAATTGTACATATGATAATGGCCCACATCATTCCCCTGGGAAGGTCACGCTGGGGGTTTTTACATTCTTCAGCAGTGGTGGAAATGGCGTCAAAACCTATATAAGCAAAAAATACAGCTGAAACGCCTTTCAATACACCGCTTACACCATTGGGCGCGAAGGGGTTCCAGTTTTTAGTATCCACATAAAAAACACCAACTGCAAGAACCAATAGTATAACAGCCAGCTTAACCACAACCATCGCATTACTGGCATTTTTTGACTCCTTCATCCCTTTATAGACGAGCCAGGTAATGAAAATAATAATGCCCAGGGCAGGAAGATCTGCAACCAAGTGAAAGTTACCGATTTTCGGTGCAGTAATCCAGGCGTTATTGGCAAGTCTGGTGGCTTCATCAAGATTTGCATAACTTTTCCCCGCATTAATTAATGCCTCAGCATGTTTGTGGCCATTAAATGCGGTCAAATAATCCATCGTCATCCAGTCTGGCAAATGGATGCCATTGATATTTAACGCCGGGATGTGTATGGAGGAAAGCAAACTTGTGAAATAATCCGACCAGGATATGGCCACAGTAATGTTTCCAATAGCGTATTCCATAATTAAAGACCAACCAATGATCCAGGCAACCAGTTCCCCAAAGGCAACATAGGAATAGGTATAGGCACTTCCGGACACAGGGACCATAGAGGCGAACTCTGCATAGGCAAATGCTGCAAAACTACAGGCTACGGCAGTAAAAATAAACAGAAAAATGACTGCAGGCCCACCGTCGGCACTTGCTTTGCCAATTGTGCTGAAAATACCTGCTCCTATAATAGCTGCAATTCCGAAAGCTGTCAGATCCCTTACACTTAAGGTTTTGTGAAGTGCAGCTCCGTGATCTCCGTAACCCTTTTCTGCATCTTCCATTATTTTGGTGATGGATTTTTTTCTGAATAGCTTTTCAAACATATGTTATTGGTTAGTCTGGTTGTTTCATCAAACTTATAAATTAGATTGATAAAAACGCTTAAAATTTATCCAATGATTTGTTTTCTGCTCATTTTATACATTTCTAAGCTAATTTCTCCAGTTCAGCTTTAATAAAGGAAGCAAGTTCATTAATGTATTTTGGACTAAAATCAAATTTTATCCCTGCGGTCTCATAGATCTTGTTGATGGGCTTGGTATAACCTAAAGACAAGGCCTCAGTATATTGTTCCAGTGCTTTTTCGGGATTTTCCTTGAAATTTTTCCAAATGGCAATTGCACCCAATTGTGCTATGGCGTATTCAATGTAATAAAAAGGAACTTCGAACAGGTGCAGTTGTTTTTGCCACAGGTTGCCGAATTCGGTTTCCTGACCTTCCCAATTTGCAAAACCCGCTCCAAACCGGGTATAAATTTGTTTAAAAGCTTCTTCCCGGTCAGCGGCGTTATGACTTGGGTTTGTATAAATCCAGTGCTGGAACTGATCAATGACCGCAACCCAGGGAAGGGTTTTTAATACATCGTGTAATTGCTCTTTTTTTGCCCGGATCAGGTCTTCTTCTTTGTCAAAATAAATTCCCCAATGATCCATGGATAAAAGCTCCATGCTCATCGAAGCCAGTTCGGCTACTTCTGATGGACAATGTTTAAAATCATTTAACTCCAGATTTGCAGTGAGAAAAGTATGGACAGCGTGCCCTCCTTCATGGACCATCGTTGTCAGGTCTCTAAAGGAATTCGCTGAGTTCATGAAAATAAAAGGCGCGCCGGTTTCTGCAAGCGGATAGTTATAACCTCCTGGTGCCTTTCCTTTTCTGCTCTCTACATCAAACAGGTTATTGGCTTTCATAACAGAAAGCATATGTCCCAGTTTTGGGTTAATTGCATTAAAACAGGTAATGGTTTTATCAATGAGCTCCTGTCCATTTTTAAAAGGTTTCAGGGCTGGTTTTCCGGTCGTGCTCACTTCCATGTCCCATGGTTTAAGGACATCAAGCCCCAGCAAGGTGGCACGTTGTTCTGCTTGCTCTTTTAATATGGGAACAATTTCTTTTTCAATGGCCTGATGAAAATCATAGCAGTCCTTTGGGGTATAATCAAATCTTCCAAGAGCCTGAAACATATAGTCCCTATAGTTCTCAAAACCAGCATTTAAAGCAACCTGGTTCCTCATCACAAGAAGTTCGTCAAAAAGAATGTTTAATTCATCTTTATCTACCAGACGGCGCTGTTGAATCGTCTCCCAGGCATTCTGGCGTACAGACCGGTTGGTTTCCTTTAAAAAATTAGCGGCTTGTTCAAGTGTGTATTCTTTGCCTTCAATTTCAACAGTCATCGCACCTGTAAGGGCCTGGTATTTTTGCTGGCTGACCTGTAAACTGGTAAACAGCTCTATGTTCTGTTCCCTGTAAATTTCCAATGCTTTTTTTACCGCACGCAGATAAACAAAGTATTTGTCTTTGTCAAGCTGGTCTAAGTAAATGCTGGAAACTAGCTTCTGGTTGAGCTGGTTGGTAAAAGGAGCAATTCTGGGTTCTATTTCAGTAGCAAAATATTGAAAGTCTTTAACCAGATCCTCATTTGCAGTATCACAACTCATTTTAATATATCTCCAGGCAAAGTCTTCTTCAAGAGCAGCTTCCAGTTCGCTTTTATCCTGAAGCCATTTCTCCAGTTCTTCAGCGTTATCAATTTGTCTTGCAAGTAGTTCCTCCAGTACAGGGGCTAAATTGTCCCATTTTATCTCCAGGTTTTGGGGGATATAATTTCTTTTCTTTTTTTGTATAGTTAAGTCGCTCATGGATTTGAATGTTAAAAATGAGTCCTGATAAAAGTATCCAGTAAAAAGCAAACAGCAAAAATGACCGATGCAAACCCATTGGTTGTTGCAAAAGCCTTATTGACTTTGCTGATGTCGTTTGGTTTGACCAATAGGTGCTGATAAATGAGCATAAAGCAAAAGAAAGCAACACCCAGATAATATATCCAGCCAAAAGGAGCAAAGTACAATGGTATAATAACGCAAAGCGCAGAAAAAATGTGTAGGACTATGGATAAATTTAAAGCATTCCGGATGCCCAGGGCAGCCGGAATAGAATGTAATTTTTCATTCTTGTCAAAATCTTCATCCTGCAGTGCATAAATAATATCGAAACCACTGACCCAGAAAATGACCGCAAAAGAGTAAAATAAGGGTACCAGGTTAAAATGTCCGGTTACTGCGATATATGCACCAATGGGGGCCAGGGATAAACCCAGACCAAGAACCAGATGGCAAAGAGCAGTAAACCGTTTTGTATAACTGTAAAACAAAACGACAAAAAGGGCTACAGGAGAGAGGTACAAACAAAGCCGGTTGATAAAGGCTGTCGTTGCAATAAACAATACACAATTGATGATCACAAAAATAAGGGCTTCATTGGGAGATATCTTTCCCGAGGGAATATCACGCATTTTTGTCCTTGGATTTTTTGCATCGATATTTCTGTCCAGATATCTGTTGAATGCCATGGCCGAATTTCTGGCAAATACCATACACAGCAGTACCAGTATCAGCAAGGGCCATTGAAAAGTTGCCCCGCTGCTACTCAGCCCCAGAAAGAACCCAATGAAGGCAAATGGAAGGGCAAAAATGGAATGTGCAAAAAGCACCAGCGAAAAATATTTTTTCATTTATATATATGTAATGACAATTTTAAACTTCCGGGTCCTGTTTCGGAGCAAGGACCGGCATAACAAAATCCAAATTAACCTGCTCTATAAAATTAAGGACTTCGTCTTTACCCTGTCCTTTTTCTGCTGAAGTAATCACATAGGGCGGGATTTCTTCAAACCAACCTTTCAATGCTTTTTTAAACGAAGCAACGTTCTGATCTGTTTTTACCGCCGACTGCTTATCTGCTTTAGTAAAGATCAGTGCAAAGGGGATCTGGCATTCACCAAGCCAGCAACAGAATTCGAGGTCAATTTTTTGAGGTTCAAGCCGGCTATCGATAAGCACAAATACACACTGAAGGCTTTCCCTTTTTGTCAGATAGTTGCGGATAAATTTTTCCCATTTTTCCCTACTGCTTTTGGATACTTTTGCGTAACCATAACCAGGTAAATCGACGATATACCACTTTTCATTGACTAAAAAATGATTAATCAATTGGGTTTTACCCGGTTTTTGGGAAGTCTTTGCCAATCCATGCTGGTTAACCAGCATATTAATTAACGAGGATTTTCCTACATTAGAGCGCCCTATAAAGGCATATTCCGGCATATTTGCTTCAGGCAGTGCCGAAACCTTTGTATTGCTGCAAATGAATGTTGCTGATTTTATAATCATTTGACAAAGGTAGAAAATTAGTTTTCAACAATACTTATCTTTGCCGCATAACCATGAATGAAAAGATAACACCATACCAGTCCGCCTCAGCGACCAAAAGTGAACAGGTCGCAGACATGTTTAATAATATTTCAGGAACTTATGATTTTTTGAATCATTTCCTTTCTTTAGGAATTGACATCATTTGGCGAAAAAGGGCAATTCGTGAGCTGAAGACAATTCAGCCTAAAACAATGCTGGATGTTGCTACAGGTACAGGAGATTTTGCTTTTGAAGCAATTAAAATACTTAAACCTGAAAAAATTATTGGTGTGGATATTTCTTCTGGTATGTTGGAGGTGGCAAAAAAGAAAATAAACGAAAGAAACCTGGAGGCTGTTTATTCCGTTCAGATTGGTGATTCTGAGAAACTGAACTTTAAAGACGATTGTTTTGATGCCATTACAGTTGCTTATGGTGTAAGGAATTATGAGCATCTGGAAAAAGGGCTTTCGGATATGTACCGGGTATTAAGGCCTGGTGGTAAAATGGTGGTTCTGGAGTTCTCAAAACCACAGGCATTTCCAGTTAAACAACTATATAATTTTTATTTCAGACATATTTTGCCAGTATTTGGAAAACTTTTTTCAAAAGATTCCAGGGCTTATACTTATCTTCCGGAATCTGTAGCTGCTTTCCCGGACGGAAAGGCATTTACGGAATTAATGGATAAAATTGGTTTCAAAGAAACAAAACATATTTCTTTAACTTTTGGAATAAGTGCCGTATATACCGGAGTGAAGTAAAAATAAGCAGCTGATTTATTGATGAAAAAACACCTTGGGCTATTCTTCTTTTTTCTGCTTTCCCTTTGTACTGCAAAAGCGCAGAACTGGGGTGGTGGGGTAGATGACAGCAATATCCATTTTGGTTTTACTTTTCAGTACTTGTCCTCAGATTTTAAAGTATTCAAAAAACCGGATTGGCAGGCTCCTTTTTATGAAACAGATAAAACCGATCCGAACCACATTACCACCACACAAATTACTTCCGGTTTGAAATCAATTATGGCCAAATCTTCTCCGGGCTTTGGGATTGGTTTTGTCGTGAACTCTAGGATCAGTGATCATGTCGATGTGCGTTTGACTCCTTCATTGGTTTTTAATGACCGTCTTTTACAATATACCTATCAAACACCGGTGCCCCAGTTTGCTTATGAATTTAAAGAACAAAAAGTTCAGGCAACTATGGTGGATATTCCTTTAGGGATAAAATTGAAGTCGGACAGAAGGAATAATTTCAGGGCTTACCTTATTGGAAATATAAAATATTCCATGGACATTTCTTCAGCCAAAAAGACAAATGATGAAGCAAATGCAGCGATAGAGAAGCTCCTAAAGAATCAAAAAAGCTTTTGGTCCTATGAAACCGGAATTGGCTTTGATCTTTATTTTGAGTATTTCAAAATGTCTCCTGAAATTAAATACTCTTCTTCTTTTAATAGCATTTTAAAGCAGGACCATAATGCTTATTCAAGCCCTTTGGATAAATTAATGTTGCGTCATGTAACATTCAGTTTATACTTCGAGTAGTGTTTTGGGACTAAAAAATTATATTTTTGTTCCATAATCATAAAGTGATGACTTCAAAAATTGCATTAATAACAGGAGCAACCTCCGGGATAGGAGAGGCTTGTGCAACGTTATTTGCCCAGCAGGGCTATAGATTAATATTGGTCGCAAGAAGGGCAGAAGTTTTAAAAAAGCTGGCTGTCGATCTTGAAGACAAGTATGCGGTTAAGGTCTTCACTTTGGTGAGGGATGTTAGAGAAAAACAGGCACTGACTGAAGGACTGGAAGCTTTACCGGAAGAATGGAAAAAAGTTGACGTACTTATTAACAATGCAGGACTGAGCCAGGGACTTGATCCTATAGATAAGGGAAACACCGATGACTGGGACGTAATGATCGATACCAATGTGAAAGGTCTTTTGTATGTTTCAAAAATTGTGTCCAACTGGATGATTGCTTCCAAAAGCGGACATATTATTAATATAGGTTCTATAGCAGGTAAAGAGGTATATCCCAATGGAAATGTATATTGTGCAACCAAACATGCGGTAGATGCCTTGAACAAAGGAATGAGAATTGATCTTCTTCCTCATGGAATTAAAGTGACTGCCATTCATCCCGGAATGGTGGAAACTGAATTTTCCCTGGTCCGTTTTAAAGGAGATGAGCAAAGGGCCAAGAAGGTATACGAAGGGTTTGAACCTTTGCTCGCGCAGGACATTGCAGATGCCATCTGGTTTGCAGTAAGCCGGCCGGCCCATGTGAATATAAATGATATGTTGATTATGCCTGCAGCCCAGGCAACAGGAACAATTACAAGAAGAAAAGAATGATGATATCAAATACAATTGATCAGGAAATAAAGCAGGCAATGCTTGCAAAAGATCAGGCAAAACTCAGAGGCCTGAGGGCAATTAAGGCCGCACTTCTATTAGCAAAAACTGAAAAGGGGTCTTCTGAAGAAATTACAGAGGAGGGAGAATTGAAAATTCTTCAAAAATTGATCAAACAGCGTAAGGAGTCTTCAGATATCTATAAACAGCAGGGACGTGAAGATCTTGCGCAGGTGGAGGATGAAGAGATCGACGTAATTGGGGGTTTTCTGCCAAAACAGTTGGACAGAGCTGAAGTTGAACAGATCATTGCCCGTATTGTTAAAGATGCTGGTGCTGCATCCATGAAAGATATGGGAAAGGTAGTCGGTTTGGCCAATAAAGAATTGGCCGGAAAAGCCGATGGTAAACTCATTGCTGAAGTGGTTAAAGCACAATTGGCATAAATTGTGTTAAAAAATAATATTGATTGCCTTTTAAAAAAATTAATCCTTTATTATTGCCATAAATTAACTTATGTCTACTAACTTAGTAGCACATCGACGAATAGAAATATGAATTACGAAGTAATAGAAGATAACGGATTTAAATACATTGAGGCGGGCGAGGGAGAACCTCTTATATTACTTCACGGTTTGATGGGAGAACTGAGCAACTGGGAACATACCATAGATCATTTTAAAGATCGCTACCATGTTTTGGTGCCAATTTTGCCGATATATGAATTGCCTATTCTGACTTTAGGGGTTAAAAGTTTAGCCAAACACTTGTACCGTTTTCTAAAGCATAAAAAACTGGAACAAATAGTTTTAATAGGAAATTCTCTTGGAGGACATGTTGGATTGGTTTTTACAACCATGCATCAGGAACATGTTAAAGCAATGGTATTGACAGGAAGCTCAGGTTTGTATGAGAATTCCTTTGGTGGCTCTTTTCCAAGACGGGAAAGTTATGATTACATCCGGGAGAAAGTAGAATTTACTTTTTATTCTCCGGTAACAGCAACAAAGGAATTGGTTGATGATGTTTTTAAAACAGTAAATGACCGGTCAAAAGTTATCCGGATTCTGGCTTTGGCAAAATCAGCCATCCGCCATAATATGGCAAAGGAGCTTGGCAAAATAACCATACCCGTGTCGCTGATTTGGGGAAAACAGGATAAGGTTACTCCGCCTGATGTTGCCGAGGAATTTCATGAACTTCTTCCCAACTCAGAATTGAACTGGGTTGAGGAGTGCGGGCATGCACCTATGATGGAACAACCTGAAATTTTTAATAAATATTTAAATTCATTTTTAGATAGAATATTGCTCAAATAATGCTGGCTTCAGAACTCATATCAAATGCTATACCTCCACTAAAAACTTCGGACTCTGTTCAGAAGGCTTTGGACAGGCTATCTGAGTTCAAGCTTTACCACATGCCGATTGTAAATGAAACCCAATTTTTAGGCCTGGTTGCAGAAGAGGAGTTAATCGAGATAAGAGATCAGGAGCAAGCCATTGGTAGTCTGGCACTCACCATCCTGAATCCTTTTGTTTATCAGGATGCACATGTTTATGATGTCATCCGTTTATTTGATCAGTTGCATCTTTCTGTTGTACCTGTTTTGGACTATAAAAAAAATTACCTGGGCATCATATCAATTCATAGTCTTATTGGCTTTACTGCGGAAATCTATGCGGTTAAAGAGCCGGGTGGAATTATAGTCCTGGAAATCAGCAACAGAAATAATTCTTTGTCCCATATGGCACAGATTGTAGAAGGTGACAATGCGCAGATATTGTCCTCTTATGTGCAGTCTTTCCCGGACTCTACGAAACTTGAGGTGACTTTAAAAATAAACAAAACTGAATTATCTGGTATTATTGCTTCTTTTGAGCGTTACAATTACCAGGTAAAAGCTGTCTTTAATAGCACCTCAACAGATCATGGAACTGAAGACCGTTATAATTCGCTGATGAATTACCTGAATGTATAGAAAATAGCTTTGCGATTTTGAATATACCACGATAGAATTTCTGGCTGAGTGAACGTGATCATCATCTCTTTACCATGATGACAAAGCCATGCTGAGCACTGCTGAAAATATCAACAATACAAAAAACAATAGACGCTGATGAAACCTGCAGAAACAAATAAAAATTAAGATAAAAGAAGGTTTCTGCACGCTTCATAACCGATGATAAACAATAGACGCTGATGAAAATCGCAATTTACGGAAGGGAATTTAACAATACGGTTTTACCTTATGTGCAGGATGTCTTCGATGCCCTGGAATTTTATAAGATTGAAACCCTGGTCTTTAAAAAATATTACGATTTTATTGGAGACAAGGTTAAAATGAACCCCGGCACAACTACTTTTGCTGAAAGTACTGAATTGATTAATCATGCGGATCTTTTGATTAGTTTGGGAGGTGACGGGACTTTATTGGATACACTCGCCCTTGTAAGGGATTCGGGTCTTCCGGTCATAGGAATTAATTTTGGCCGCCTGGGTTTTCTGGCCAGCGTCAATAAAGATGAAATAAAACTGGCTATAGAGGCGCTTTTAAACAATCAGTATTCTTTAGATAAAAGGAGTTTAATCAGCCTGGATTCGAAACTTCAGCTCTTTGGAGAAGAGAACTTTGCTTTGAATGACATTACAATTCACCGGCGGGACAATTCTGCCATGATGATCATTCATGCCTACATGAACCAGGAATTTATCAATTCTTACTGGGCAGATGGTTTGATTATTGCAACCCCAACGGGCTCTACAGCTTATTCTTTAAGTTGCGGCGGGCCGATTATTTTTCCTGGCTCGCAAAACTTTGTAATTACACCAATTGCACCCCATAATTTAAATGTAAGACCTTTAATTGTTCCCGATAATGTATCTTTAACTTTTGAGGTCGAGGCAAGAAGCGCTAAATTTCTGGTATCTTGTGATTCTCGTACGGTCACTGTGGACAGATCGGTGAAGCTGACACTTCAGAAAGCATCTTTTGATGTTCATCTTATCCGGTTAAATGAAGAAAGCTATTTGACCACGTTAAGAAATAAACTACTTTGGGGGATAGACACGCGCAATTATTAATATGAAGTTTAAAATCCTTCTCTTAAACCTTGTTTTTATTTTACTTTCAGGACGGGTGGTCTATGGACAAGCCTGGGAGATTGGGCTTGGTGCAGGAGCTGCAGGTTATATGGGAGACCTTAATCCGGTTAATCCCTTAAAAATAAGCGGTATCTCCGGAGGTGTTTTTGCAAAATATAATTTTAATCCTTATTGGGCATTTGGGCTACATTATAATTATGGAAGGATCGCAGGAGATGATTCTAAATCTGATAATGAAGATTTTCGTAACAGAAACCTGAAGTTTTTTACGCCACTTCATGAGCTTAGCCTGCAGGTTGATTTTAATTTTTTAGAGTATTTTGCAGGAGGAGGAACCAAAAGGTTCAGCCCGTACATCTATACGGGAATTGGCGGTGTTATTTTTAATCCCAAGGTGAACTATAAAGGAGAAACAAGGGAACTTCGGTTGTACCGCACCGAAGACCAGTCCAGCCCTTATAAAAACTATGCGATCAGTATACCCTATGGGGCTGGAGTGAAATACAATTTAAAATCAAACTGGAGTATATTTAGTCAGATTGGCTATAGGACAGCTTATACAGATTATCTGGATGATGTGAGTGGCGTGTATAAGATGCCTGACCCCAATGGTGATCCAGTCAGAGAATATCTCTCCAATCCGGCTTTAGACGCCCGTACTTTTGGTGATCAAAGGGGCGATTCCAGAAAGCGGGATACTTATCTGTTCATTCAGATTGGCATCTCTTATACATTTTTATCGGAAAAATGTTTTACCTTTTAGGATCATTTACATATTAATTGACTTATAATCACAGAAAATTTTACCTTTGTGTCCCGAAAATATTAGACTTTTTAGGATCATTTTCATATAGTTAGATGGGATTTAAAGAACAAATTGACCTTACACGCTTACCTGAACATATAGCAATTATTATGGATGGTAATGGTAGATGGGCAAAAAATCAGGGTAAATTCAGAGTTTTCGGTCATGAAAATGGAGTTTTATCTGTAAAAGATATTGTCGAAGGCTGTGCCGATATTGGTGTTAAATACCTGACCATTTATACTTTTTCAATGGAAAACTGGAACCGTCCAGTGGAGGAGGTTAATGCCTTGATGGAAATATTTATTTCTACCATCAACCAGGAAACACCCAGACTTACAGCAAATAACATCAGGCTGAATGCCATTGGGGATATTGATTCCTTGCCACCAAAATGTATTGAAGACCTTAAGAGTGCCATGGAAAAAACAGCCCAAAATACCCGCTGCACTTTAACATTGGCTTTGAGTTACAGTGCAAAATGGGAGATTGTGGAGGCAGCAAAAAAACTGGCAAAAGAAGTGCTCGATCAGAACATTAAGATAGAAGATATTAAGGAAGAGGACTTTTCTGCCCGGTTGACCACCAAAAATATTCCCGATCCGGAATTGATGATCAGGACCAGTGGCGAACACAGAATAAGTAATTTTTTATTGTGGCAGCTGGCCTATACCGAATTATATTTTACAGAAACCTTATGGCCCGACTTCAGGCGGGAAGACCTGTTTGAAGCGATAGTAGACTACCAGAAACGTGAAAGACGCTTTGGAAAAATTAGTGAACAATTGAACTAATTTTACTTTTAACACTTTTTAACATGTGTTTAAATTAACTTAGCGACGATTTTAGATTGTAAATGAAAAGAATATACCAACTTATATTATTGTTGTTGTTCGGGTTGCCAACAATGGCACAGATCACGCGCCCCCCTTCAAATCCTGCCGCTCCTACTTTGAAAGTCAATGGCTTAAATATGGATTATTTTAGTCCTAAAGAGTACATCATTGGAGGTACAACGTTAACGGGAGCCAAATATCTGGATAAAGAGGTGATCATCACCTTATCCAAGCTGATCAAGGGAGAGCACATCACCCTTCCTGGTGAAGCGACCGGAAATGCCATTAAAAATTTATGGGCCCAGGGCCTTTTTGATGACATCAAACTTGATGTGGCCAAATTGGATCAGGACACGGTATATTTTGAAATTGAAGTGGTAGAGCGTCCGCGTTTAAGTTCTTTTGAAATAACAGGCGTAAGCAAATCTCAGAAAACGGACATTACCGAAAAATTAAATGCCAAAACAGGTAAAACCATTATCAATGAGAATCTGTACAATACCACTACAGGAACGATAAAAAAATATCTTTCTGAAAAGGGGTATTTTTTCACTAAAGTAAATTATAAAACCAGACCAGATGCCAATCAGGAGAACGGGGTGGTTTTAGAAATTATGGTGGACAAAGGCAGGAAGGTAAAGGTCCATGAGATTAATTTCACTGGTAATAAAGTGTTCACTTCTGCTAAGTTGCGTAAGTTCCTGAAAAAAACGAAACAGCAGGCATTTTATAAGATTTTTGGATCTGGTAAATTTAATAAAGAGAAATACGAGGAAGATAAAACAAAGCTGATTGCCAAAATGCAGGAACGGGGTTATCGTGATGCTGCAATTGTAAAAGATAGTATTTACCAATACAGTGATAAAGCAGTTGGTATTAAAATCGAAGTGTTTGAAGGACCTAAATATTATTTTGGCGACATCAGCTGGTCTGGTAATGCAAAATATGCAACTAATGTTTTGCAGAAAGTTTTAGGAATTGAAAAAGGAGAGGTATTCAGTGAGGAACGTCTGGAGAAAAAACTCAGAGGTTCTGCCAGTAGTGACGATGTATCGAGTATCTATCTGAATGATGGTTACCTGACTTTTAATATTGACCCGGTTCAGACTAAAATTCATGGAGATACTGTGGACCTGGAAATGCGTATTTACGAGGGACCTCAGTATACCAATAACCGCATCACAATTAAAGGAAATACCATTACTAACGACAGGGTAGTCAGAAGAGAGATCCGGACCAAACCAGGAGAGAAATTTTCTAAAGAATTGCTCGTTCGTACAGTTCGTGAAATTGGACAGCTTGGTAACTTCGATGAGTCTAAAACAGTTCCTACACCAAAACCGAATCCTGCGGATGGAACTGTAGATATTGAATATGCGGTAGAGGAAAAACCTTCGGACCAGGTAGAGTTGTCAGGTGGTTTTGGCGGTGGCCGGATTATCGGTACATTGGGTTTAACCTTTAATAACTTTTCATTAAGGAACCTGTTTAACCTGAAAGCTTATAAACCTCTTCCAAAAGGAGATGGCCAGAAATTAAGTTTACGCGGGCAAACCAATGGTAAACAATACCAGAGTTACAGCTTCTCTTTTTCAGAGCCATGGTTAGGTGGTAAGAAACCTTTAAGTTTTGGAATCAGTGCTTTTACCTCCTTGTCTTCCAATGCAGGAAATACAGTTTATGGTGGAGTGGATGAAAGTGATTCCAGGTTTCAGAAAATTCGTTTGAATGGTGTAACTGTAAGTTTGGGAAGAAGATTGAACTGGCCGGATAACTATTTCCAGCTGACCCACTCTGTAAACATTCAGCAGTATATCTTAAATAATTATCCTGGCTATAAGTTTAGCACAGGTACATCTTATAACTTTAACCTTACCCAGGAATTTAGCCGTGATTCCAGAGATTCCCCGATCTTTCCAACAGGCGGTTCTTATTTCCGGTTTACTGTTCAGGCTACGCCACCTTACTCTTTGTTGAATAACATTAACTATGCAACTGCATCAGATAAGCAACGTTATAAATTTACAGAGTACCATAAGTGGAAACTTGAAGGGCAGTGGTTTAACCGCATAGCTGGTAAATTGGTACTGATGTCACAAGCTCAATTTGGTTTCCTGGGCACTTATAACAAAGCTGTAGGTGAAGCTGCATTTGAGCGCTTTAAACTGGGGGGTGATGGTATGCAAGGTTTTGATTTCCTTCAGGGATCTGAGATCATAAAAATGCGTGGTTATGCAAATAATGCAGTAATTCCGGTAGGATCCACTCCATATATTGCACAGAATTCAGGTAGCCCGATTTTTACCAAATATGTTCTGGAATTAAGATATCCGGTTATTGCAAGCCAGCAGGCCACAGCTTACATAGTAGGTTTCGCAGAGGGTGGTAATACCTGGAATACTTTTAAAGAATACAATCCTTTTAACATTAGAAGGTCTGCAGGTATTGGAGCTAGAATATTTTTACCGATATTTGGAATGTTAGGTATTGATTATGGCCATGCGTTTGACAGAATTCCTGGAATACAAGATGGCGGTAAACAGAACTTTACATTTAGTATTGCACAACAATTGGGAGGATTTCAATAAGAAAATTTATGAAGAAATATGTTTTATTATGCTTCTTGCTATTCACGGGTATCGGCGCTTTTGCACAGAAGTTTGCTTATGTAGATACAGAATATATATTAAAGCATTTGCCGGAATATAAGTCTGCTTTAAATCAATTGAATGTTTTGTCACAACAGTGGCAACAGCAGGTAGACAACAACTTTTCCCAAATTGATAAGATGTATAAGTCTTATCAGGCAGATCAGGTTCTGTTAACCGATGATATGCGTAAGAGAAGGGAAAATGATATTATAGAAAAGGAAAAACAAGCAAAGGATTTTCAACGTCAAAAATTCGGACCTGACGGAGATCTTTTCCAGTCAAGGACAAAATTGCTGAAACCTATTCAGGAGAAAGTGACTAAAACGGTTGCTGAACTTGCGAAAAGCAAATACATTGACTTTGTTTTTGATAAAAGCAGTGAAGCAACGATGATGATCTATGCGAGCAGCAGTTATGACCTGAGCAACGACATTATTATAAAACTGGGTTATAAACCAGGGACAGTGAACAAATAACACACAGATATAAAATTTAAAACAATTATTAAGAAAAATAGAAATGAGAAAGTTAATTAATGTATTCTTTGTAGCGGCGGGATTGTTGTTCACTGCTAATGTAGCAAATGCACAGCAAAAGATAGGTCACTTAAATTCAGAGGAAATTTTCTCTGTGATGCCAGAGGCAAAAACCGCTTCAACTGCATTGGAAACTTTAGCCAAAGCAAAACAGGCTGAGATTACTAAAATGCAAACAGAGTACCAGACAAAGTATGAAGGAGCTGTTGCAAAACAAAAAACGCTTAGTGAGGCCAACAAAGATGTTGTGACTAAAGAATTACAAGCTTTAGGTGAAGAGTTACAGAATATGCAAAAACGTATTGATGATGCACGTACTAAAGCACAACAAGATGTTGCTACAAAACAAAGCGAATTATATGTTCCAATTAACCAAAAATTTGAAACTGCAGTGAAAGCGGTTGCTAAAGAAAAAGGATTGGCTTATGTATTTGATATCGCTTCTCAACAAGGTGCAAACAATTTGTTGTATTCTGAAGGTGGTGACGATATTACCGCAGCAGTAAAATCTAAATTAGGAATTTCTGCAGCAGCAGTAGCTCCAAAAAAATAATTCGAATAAAAATATTTAAATTGGCGGAATAGAGCATTAAAGCTCTGTTCCGCTTTTTTTTTAATGAATAAAATGAAATCTATAGGTGTATTTGATTCTGGTTATGGGGGCTTAACTGTATTTAAATCTATTATAAAAGAACTCCCTGATTACAATTATATTTACATGGGAGACAATGCCCGGGCACCCTATGGTGATCATTCTTTTGAAACTGTTTATCAGTATACACTGGAATGTGTAGAATGGTTGTTTTCTCAGAACTGTCAGCTGGTTATATTAGCCTGTAATACCGCTTCTTCAAAAGCACTTCGTACCATACAACAGAAAGTTTTGCCTGTTAAATACCCCAATCACCGGGTTCTGGGCGTAATCCGGCCAACAGCCGAAGTGATTGGTGCGCATACCAAAACGAAAACTATAGGTGTAATGGGGACCCGGGGAACTGTAAATTCAGAATCCTATCCAATTGAAATTGAAAAGTTTTTCCCGGAAGTAAAGGTGGTGCAGCAAAGCTGCCCAATGCTGGTGCCACTGATCGAAAATAATGAACATTTGACCACAGGGGCAGATCATTTTATAAAGAAGTACCTGGAAGAGCTGATGGCGAAAGCTCCGGACCTGGATTGTATTTTGCTGGCTTGCACGCATTATCCTTTGCTTATTCCTAAGCTGGAGCTGTTTGTCCCCCCAAATATTGAATTGCTGTCCCAGGGGGAAATTGTGTCCTCCAGTTTAAAAAAATATTTAAGCAATCACCCCGAAATTGAAAGTGAAATCGGAAAGACAGGAGAAAGAATATTTTATACCTCCGGAGATACGGAGACTTTTGATGTGAGCGCTTCGCTGTTTTTTGGGAAAGTGGTCAAGTCAAAACACATTCACCTTCAATGTTAAGTTTTTTGCATAGATGGACCGAAAAGCTGTATTTGAGCTGATGGTCAGAAGAATGAAAGATTCCAATTCTTTCTAGGTTCTGAATTTTATAAACGGTAAATTTGCGGCTCAAAACACACCTCAATGAGCGACCAGATAAAACACGAGTGCGGAATTGCTTTTATCCGTCTTCTGAAGCCCCTTTCTTACTATCAGGAAAAATATGGAACAGCCCTTTATGGCTTGAACAAATTGTACCTGTTGATGGAAAAACAACACAACCGCGGACAGGATGGAGCAGGTATTGCCACCATCAAATTGGATGTGAAACCAGGAAACCGTTACATTAGCCGTTACCGTTCTATGGCTCAGAACGCCGTTGCAGATATCTTTGGATATGTGCAGAGTAAATTTGTAGACATTCAGAATGAAACTCCGGATCTGATGAAGGATACCGAGTGGCTGAAAGCAAATGTGAGTTTTATAGGAGAGGTATTGTTGGGGCATCTCCGCTATGGGACACATGGTCAAAATAGTATAGAAAACTGTCATCCCTTTTTGCGTCAAAACAACTGGATGACCAGAAACCTGGTTATTGCTGGAAACTTTAACATGACCAATGTGGATGAGTTGCTGGAACAATTATATGAACTTGGGCAGCATCCAAAAGAAAAAGCAGATACCGTTACTGTTCTGGAAAAAATAGGTCACTTTCTGGATGATGAAAATCAGGAGCTTTTTGATGCCTATAAGAAGGAAGGTTATGACAATGTAGAAATCACGCATAAAATTTCCGAAGGTCTGAATGTTGCCAATATACTTCGACGTTCAGCAAAAACCTGGGACGGAGGATATACCATATCCGGAATTGTCGGAAATGGAGATGCTTTTGTAATGAGGGACCCATCTGGTATCCGTCCGGCATTTTATTATGCAGATGATGAGATTGTGGTTGCCGCTTCTGAAAGACCTGCAATACAGACCGCTTTTAACATTCCGTTTAAAGATGTTAAAGAAATTGAACCTGGTCATGCGCTGATCGTCAAGAAAAATGGTAAGGTCACCCAGGAAGTTTTCAGGGAGCCTCAGGAAAAAAGGGCCTGCTCTTTTGAAAGAATTTATTTTTCCAGAGGAAGTGATGCTGAAATCTATAAAGAAAGGAAACACCTTGGTCAGCTGTTGTGCAAACAGATTCTGAAATCAGTTAATGGAGATCTAAAAAACACGGTATTTTCTTTTATACCGAATACAGCTGAAGTCTCTTTTTATGGTATGGTGGAAGGTATTCACCAGCACATCCGTAACCTTCAGAAAGATGCTCTACTTCACCGTAAAGAAGTTTTAAACGACCAGGAGCTGGACGAACTTTTGTCCTTAAGCCCAAGGGTGGAAAAACTGGCCATAAAGGATGTTAAATTAAGAACCTTTATCACCCAGGATGCAGATCGTTCGGATATGGTTGCCCATGTTTATGACACAACTTATGGTGTCATAAAAAATGACGTGGATACCCTTGTGGCTGTTGATGATTCGATTGTCCGGGGAACAACGTTGAAACAAAGTATCATTAAAATCATTGACAGGTTACATCCTAAAAAAATTGTTATTGTTTCTTCTGCACCTCAGATCCGCTATCCTGACTGTTATGGTATAGATATGTCGAAGATGGGGCAGTTTGTTGCTTTTGAAGCTGCTATACAATTGTTAAAATCCCGTGGAATGGCGCATATTATTGAAGAAGTGTATGAAAAATGCAAAGCTTCCCTGTTGTTGCCTAAGGAACAGATTGTAAACCACGTAAAAGACATTTACAGACCCTTTACGCAAGAGGAAATCTCTGCGCAAATTACAAAGATCATTACCCCTAAGGATACTGTTGCAGAAGTAGAAGTAATTTACCAAACGCTGGATAACCTGCATGTAGCATGTCCTAATCATACTGGAGACTGGTACTTTTCGGGAAATTATCCTACAGCTGGAGGAAATAAAGTGGTAAACAAGGCTTTTGTAAACTGGAAGGAAGGCAATAACCAAAGAGCTTATTAAGCCATTTTAATTTACAATATCAAAATAGAAATGCCCTGCCTTTTTACAAGGCAGGGCATTTTTTTATATCGGATATGAATTTATTAACGGTGGTATTTCAGGATAACTTCAACAAACAATCTGATGGCGAAGATCAGGATAACCGCACCTGCAATGCGGTTTAAAGTCTGTATGGATTTCTCCTTGATTTTGTAACGAAGTTTTGCGGCATAATAAGTTTTAACGGAGTCTACAGAAAGCTGGGTGGCCATAGCAATAACAAAAAAAACAACTTTTTCTGCCATCTCGTAATGGAGTTGCACCGAAACAATCCCGCCAACCATAATCCAGAACATTAATGTAGTGGGAGATAACAGGCACATCAAAAAACCTTTTATAATGTATCCTCTTTTTCTGATCTTGATCTTTTCGTCAATCTGGTAATTGACCTTGACTTTTTTGATGAGGTAGTACAAGCCTATGCCCAGTAAAAACAGCCCGCCAATAATTCCTATGTATTGATTGTATTTGGAGTTGTAATCTACAAACTGAGAACTGAATATGGTTGCACTGATGAATATGATGTCACTTAGTATTACGCCTACCGCTAAAGAAAATCCCGCTTTAAATCCTTTCTCAATACTTGTTTTGATCATGGAGAAGAATACAGGTCCCGTTAAAAACGAAAATAAAATCCCTGCACCTATCCCTTGTAATATTGCTTCAAACATCTAACCTAAACGTATTTTTATGCAATATGCAATTTTAAACCCTAAAAACTCCTATTTTTTTCACTAGTTTTAGCGTGTAAACATTACACTTTGGCAAACAATAATTTTTATTTAAGTTTAGAACCTAAAACTATTCACTAACCAGACACATGGAACAACAATCACAAAAAAATTATGGAACGGCGCTGTATACGATCATTACAGTGTTTTTCTTTTGGGGATTTGTGGCGGCTTCAAATGGTATCTTTATCCCATTTTGTAAAACCCATTTCAGTTTAACCCAGTTTGAATCCCAACTGATCGATTTTACTTTCTACGGGGGATATTTTATTGGCTCGCTGATCCTGTATTTTGCTTCTCAGGCGAGTAAAGTAGATATTTTAAACAAAATTGGGTATAAAAAAGGCATTATAGCCGGTCTGGTCATTTCCGCGGCAGGCGCACTGCTGATGATCCCTGCAGTCCATTCTGGGTTGTTCGGATTTATTTTACTGGCATTTTTTGTGATTGCAGTTGGTTTTTCACTGCAGCAAACTGCAGCCCAGCCATTTGTGGTTGCTTTGGGTGCTCCGGAAAGCGGAACGCACCGTTTAAATCTGGCCGGAGGTATCAATAATTTCGGTGGCCTGATGGGACCTGTGATTGTGAGTGTTGTTTTGTTTGGAACTGCAAATGACGCAGTGGCCAAAGAAGTTGACATTACTTCTATTAATAATCTGTATTATATATTGGCCGGTCTTTTCTTTGCTGTAGCCGTATTCTTCGGGATATCCAAGCTGCCAGAAGTAACCAGCAATGAGAAACTGGAATCAAGTTCTAAATCCAATGGTCCTCTTTTGATTATGATCCTTGGATTTTTAATGATGCTTGCTGCAGACCCACTGGTTAAATTAACGGGTTGGAATAAAGAAATTTTTGTTTATTCTTCTCTTGGTATTATTGTTTTGGCCTTGCTTTATGTATACAGCACTAAAAAATCAAATCCAGGACAATGGGGAGCAATGCAATATCCTCAGTTGATTTTAGGTATGCTGGCTATTTTTATTTATGTAGGTACCGAAGTGACCATTCAAAGTAATCTTGGGGCATTACTTAACCTTAAAGACTTTGGCGGTTTGGCAGAATCCGATATTAAACAATATATCTCTTTGTATTGGGGCAGTATGATGATTGGCCGTTGGACGGGCGCGGTTAGTGCTTTTAACATTTCTAAAACAACCAGAAATACACTGACCGTTATAGTACCTTTTATTGCATTTGCAATTGTTTTACTGGTCAACCACTTTACAGGTACAAACGTGGGTAATTTATACGTATATGCCATATCTATTGCAGTGATGATTGTAGCCTTTTTTATTGGTCAGGAAAAACCAGCAAAAACCCTGGCTATTTTTGGTACACTGGGCGTCATTGCGATGGTTGTTGGTCTGTTGACCAAAGGTGATGTTGCTGTATTTGCCTTTATCAGCGGCGGTTTGTGCTGCTCAATTATGTGGCCTTCAATTTTTGCATTGTCAATTACTGGTCTTGGAAAATATACAAGTCAGGGCTCCTCTTTCCTGATTATGATGATTCTTGGTGGGGCAATTATTCCTCCGGTACAAGGCTTCCTTGCCGATACAAGTGGAATACACAACTCTTATATTGTGCCTGCCCTGGGCTTTGCCTATCTGATTTTCTTTGCCTGGAAGGTTAGTGGAGAATTAAAAAAACAAGGAATTAATGTAGAACAGATTGAGGCCGAAGGAGGTCATTAGAATAAATCATTTTAAACAAAAAACTCTCTCCCTGCATAAAGGAGGGAGTTTTTTTTTAATCTATATTTGCCTGATAAAGGACATTTAATCAGCATAGGAGATGAAAAAGAGTTTTAAAGAGATATTTATGCACCTGGCGTCTGACCTTTCGGTGAGGTCACATTGTGTTAGGGCCCAGGTTGGGGCAGTTTTGACCAAGGATACCAGAATCATATCTATCGGGTATAATGGTCCGCCTTCGGGTACGCACAATTGCGATGAAGAATGGCCGGAAACCGGTTGTGAAAGAGATTCGAGAGGCAGCTGTTCACTTGCTTTACATGCTGAGGAAAATGCCATTCTGTTTGCCACAAAAAATGGTTCCAATATTGAAGGTGCAACTTTGTACACTACGCTTTCTCCATGTATAGCCTGCGCGAGACTGATTCTTTCCTCGGGAATTAAAACAGTAATTTATAAAGACTCTTATGCGGCTTACAAAGGACTGGCTAGTGATGAAGGTGTTGATTTCTTAAAAAGATTCGGTGTAGAAGTGAATAAATACTAACTTTGTGTCCATGCTAGAAAAAATCATAATTCTCGATTTTGGATCTCAATATACACAGTTAATTGCACGCAGGGTTCGCGAATTAAACGTTTATTGCGAAATATATCCTTTCAACAACATCCCTGAATTTTCTTCCGATGTAAAAGGTGTTATCTTCTCCGGTAGTCCTTACTCTGTCCGGCAGGAAGATGCCCCTCAAATTGACCTGAGCAGGTTCCATAAAAAATATCCGGTACTTGCGGTCTGCTACGGGGCGCAATATATTGCACAGCAATCAGGTGGGGATGTACAAGCTTCATCCACCAGGGAGTATGGAAGGGCAAATCTGAATTATGTAGCTGCCGATAATAAACTTTTTAAAGGTATTGCCTCAGACTCCCAGGTTTGGATGTCACACGGGGATACCATTACAACTATTCCTGAAGATTTTGAACTGATTGCAAGTACAGATAGCGTCAGAGTAGCTGCTTTTCAGGTTAAAAATACAGAAACTTATGCGATACAATTCCATCCCGAAGTTACCCATAGCCTGGATGGAAAACAATTGCTTCAAAATTTCCTGGTAGATGTCTGCGGCTGTCACCAGCAATGGACCCCTGATGCTTTTGTGGAAACCACCATTGCAGCACTTCAGGAAAAATTGGGTAATGATAAAGTTGTTCTTGCCCTTTCGGGTGGGGTCGATTCCAGTGTTGCGGCCATCCTGTTGCACAAAGCTATAGGTAAAAACCTTCATTGTATTTTTGTAGACAACGGATTACTTCGTAAAGATGAATATGAAGCCGTTTTGGAACAATATAAACACCTTGGTCTGAACATTAAAGGGGTAGATGCAAAAGATCGCTTCTTGAGCCAGCTGGCGGGTGTAAAAGACCCGGAATTGAAAAGAAAAGCGATTGGAAGGGTTTTTATTGAGGTATTTGACGATGAGGCGCACCTGGTACAAGACGTAAAGTGGTTGGCCCAGGGAACTATTTATCCGGATGTGATCGAATCTGTTTCGGTTAAAGGACCTTCGGCAACAATAAAATCACATCATAATGTTGGAGGGTTGCCCGATTTTATGAAGCTTCAGGTTGTTGAGCCACTAAATACCCTGTTCAAGGATGAGGTCAGAAGAGTAGGCCGTTCTTTAGGTCTGGAAGACTTCATTATAGGACGCCATCCTTTCCCGGGACCGGGACTGGCCATCAGGATTCTTGGAGAAGTAACCGCCGACAAGGTGGCTATTTTGCAGGAAGCAGATGCCATTTACATCAACAATCTTAAAGAAGCCGGTCTCTATGATAAAGTATGGCAGGCAGGGGCGATTTTTCTGCCGGTACAATCTGTTGGAGTAATGGGCGATGAGCGTACTTACGAAAATGTAATTTGCCTCAGGGCTGTAGAATCTGTGGATGGAATGACCGCCGACTGGTGCCATTTGCCATATAATATACTCGCTAAAATTTCTAATGAAATTATAAACAAAGTAAAAGGAATAAACCGGGTAGTATATGATATCAGTTCTAAACCACCTGCGACGATTGAGTGGGAATAAATATATAATACTTGTTCTTGCCGGATTGTGCCTGACGGCTTGTTCCCGTAAGGTACGGCCCGGCAAGACTAAAGTTACAGAAGAAGTCAAGAAAGAAGAGGTAAAACCTGTAAAGAAATTTACCCAGGCTTCTGTGGCTTTACTTGTCCCTTTCAAACTGAATGAATTCAAAGCTACTCCTGCAAATAAATTAAGTATAGAGCGGTATTCCATGGCGATTGATTTTTATCAGGGCTTTAAAATGGGAATTGACTCTGCAGCCTCGGCTGGCCTGAACTTTAAACTGCAGGTGTTTGATACCCGGGACGACAATACCCGAATTGAAAACCTGATCAGGAACAATAGCTTGCTGCAAAGTAATCTTATTGTTGGACCGGTATTCCCGGACGGACAAAAATATATTGCAGCCTACGCAGCAAAAAATGATTTGACCATCGTGTCCCCCTTAGCGGCCAGCCAGCCTTCTGAATTTGGGAATCCAAATCTGGTGTCTATTGTGAATAATATTGATTTGCATGCCGGTAAAATTGGGAACTACATCAGCAGGAGGTATAATCCTGAAAATACAGTCGTGGTGTTAATCAGTACAAAAAAAGAGGCCGATGAAATACTGGGTGCTCCTTTAAGAACATATTTTCAATCAGAGAAAGGCAAAAAATTTAAGTTCGAAGAGTATGCTTCTGCTTTCAGCCTGGAGACAAAAGCCTCAAAAGCAAAAAAGTATGCCATTTTGCTGAGTTCTTCGGACAGGCCCTTTGTTGCGGCAACCATTGATAAACTGCTGAAAATGCAAAAGGCTGGTTTTAATATTGATCTTTTTGGTCATCCGGACTGGGTAAAGCAAAATTATACAACTGAAAAACTACAGGCTTTAAATACAATTGTCACCTCTTCGTACAAGGTTAATTATAAGAGTCCTGCTGTTATTGACTTTATCAGAAAGTACAGAACAGCTTATAATTTTGAACCAAGTGAATACGCCTTCAAAGGGTTTGATATTGGTTATTTCTTTGGTCATCTTCTTGGGGAGCACGGAGAAAGCTATCGTAAATATTTGACAAAGGAAAAATATAAAGGTCTTCACAATTCTTTTAGTTTTATATATGATGACCAAAATGGCTACATCAATACCAGCTTAATGTTACTTAAGTATAAAGACTATACCTTAAACAGCATAGAATGAGAATAGAACACCAAATAAGGGCTTTTGAGCAGCTATTGAAAAGCTATGATGCCCAATTGCCCCTTCACCGGTTTTTGGTGGCTTATTTTAAAAAAAACAAACAGATGGGCTCATCGGACAGACGTTGGGCCAGCCGTTATTTATATAGTTTTTTTCGTTTAGGCAAGGCGTTGCCAAAGGAGCAACCTGTTCATCGACTCGCTGTTGCCGACTTTTTATGTAATGGACAAAGCAGTATGGTCATTGATACCTATCTGCCACACTTTTCTCAGCAGGTTGATCTTCCGCTAAATGCGAAAATTACTTTAATAAAAGATCTTTACCCATCCTTTGACCATAAGGATATCTTCCCATTTCCTGAATCACTTTCACAGAGCATAGATCAGGAAGCGTTTTGTTTATCCTTTTTGATTCAGCCGGATCTGTTTATCCGGGTACCCCAGGCCTATTCCCTGGCTGCGTTAAATACACTAAAGGAGGCAGGTATTGTTGTACGTGACCTGAATGAAACAACCTTTGCCTTACCAAACGGAACAAAACTGGAGCAGGTTTTGCCCGAAAATATAAATTATCAGGTTCAAGACCTTTCTTCGCAAAAGACAGGAAATATTTTTGAGCCCAAAAAATATGATTACTGGTGGGATTGTTGTGCCGCTTCAGGTGGAAAGTCCTTACTTCTATACGATTTGGAACCAAAAATAGAGCTTCTGGTCAGTGATGTTCGTGCAAGCAGCCTGCAGAACCTGGAAGAACGTTTTAGGTTGGCCGGTTTGAAAAAATATCAAAAGAAAGTACTTGATCTGCTTGTGAACAACGATCAGGAACTTCATCATTATTCTTTTGACGGAATTATTCTGGATGCCCCTTGTTCGGGCTCGGGGACCTGGGGACGGACACCCGAAATGCTGAGTTATTTTGAAGCACACAGGATCAGCTATTTTAGCAAATTGCAAAAAAGTATTGCCGCAAATGTGATTAAATACCTTAAACCCGGTAAGCCTTTAATTTACATCACCTGCTCTGTGTTTAAGGCAGAAAATGAAGAAGTCGTTGCATGGTTGCAGCAGGAGTATGGCCTGAGGCTGGAAAAAATGGAGGTCATTAAAGGCTATCAGGAAAAAGCAGATACGATGTTTGCTGCCAGACTGATTAAAAACTAGCTATTTTTTGTGGTGCAGGCCAAACCAATCCAGTACCTTTCGTTTAAGGTATTGGAAAGCTTCGATGCCCACGGCAAGGAGGCCTATGATCAGGGTAAATTGTTCAAAGCTGTTCATGAGCTTTTTTTTGTAATTAGACGCAGCCGAGGCTAAAAAGTTACAGCCCCGTATTGTTTCTGAACAACTTAATTGCAATCGCGAGGAGAATAATACCAAAAGCCTTCCTCAATACATTAAGCCCCGATTTGCCAAAAAGTTTTTCAAGACGTTCTGTGTTTTTTAGAACAAAATATACGAATATCATATTAATGATGATGCCCACAATAATGTTTTGGGTCGCATATTCTGTTTTTAAAGAAAGTAAGGTCGTCATGGTTCCTGCACCGGCTATAAGTGGAAAAGCAAGGGGGACGATAGATACCGTTTCCGGTGCATCACCCTCTTTGAATATGGTCAGTCCAAGGACCATTTCCATAGCAATAAAGAAAATAACAAAAGATCCGGCAATGGCAAATGATTCTACGTCAAGGCCAATAACTTTGAGTAGTGTCTCTCCTGCAAACAAAAAAATGATCATGAGTACAGTGGCCACAATACTGGCTTTTTCGGATTGAATATGGCCGGCTTTCCTGCGAAGTTCGATGACTACCGGAATGGCGCCTAAAATATCGATGATGGCAAAAAGCACCATTGAAGTCGAGAGGATCTGTCTGAAATTAAATTCCATAACCATTAATTTAAAATACAAAGCTACATAATAATTGCTGATAAAAAATAAGAGGCAGACCCTAAGGCCTGCCTCTTATTTTTTATCTCTTAATGGAAATGGATTTTAACCTGCGTTATGTTCATTTCTGATCTTACTGTGTTTTTTACTGTAGGCAAAATAAATAACTACCCCCAGGGCCATCCATATGGCTAAACGCTCCCAGCTGACAATAGGTAAAGAAGCCATCATCAACACGCAAACAAGTATACCCAGAATCGGAATTAAAGGTACCCATGGTGTGCGGAATGGTCTTTCCAGTCCTGGATTGGTTTTTCTTAAAATCAATACCCCGATACAAACCAGTGAGAAGGCAAATAGAGTACCAATGCTCACCATATGTCCTAAGTCAGATACCGGTACGAAACCTGTAAATATGCTTACGAAGACCATAAAGACCAGGTTGGTTTTCCATGGGGTCTGGTTTTTCTTATGTAAGTCAGAAAAGATCTTTGGCAACAGGCCATCTTTACTCATGCTGTAAAACACACGGCTTTGACCTAATAACATCACCAGGATCACAGAGGTGTAACCTGCTAGAATGGCAATCATCAGAAAGCGGTTTAGGAAAGTGTAACCGGTTTGGGCAAAAGCAGTAGCAACCGGTTTGGCATCACCTGCGAATTTGGTGTAGTTTTCCAATCCTGTCATTACATAAGCAAACAATACATAAAGTATGGTACAAACCACCAGTGAACCGATAATCCCAACGGGCATGCCTTTTTGAGGGTTTTTGGCTTCCTGCGCGGCAGTACTGACGGCATCAAAGCCAATAAAAGCAAAGAAAACCACACCGGCGCCCCTAAGTACCCCGCTGATGCCAAAACGTCCAAAATCCGGACTGGTGAAGAAATCAAGAAAACCTTTTGTTC
This sequence comes from Pedobacter nutrimenti, assembly GCF_003208655.1. GTDB lineage: Bacteria > Bacteroidota > Bacteroidia > Sphingobacteriales > Sphingobacteriaceae > Pedobacter > Pedobacter nutrimenti. Next base: position 242,713 of record NZ_QKLU01000006.1, read on the forward strand.
CGGCCTTTACCGCTTCTTCTCCGGCATTAGGCGGAATAAATGGATGATGATTGGCTGCATTGATAAAGCCCCATCCCAAAGCAATAAAAATCAATACCACGGCTACTTTTACAATCACCAGGATATTGTTCACAAAAGAAGAATCTTTGGTCCCCTTCATTAACAATAGGGAAAGGAGGCAAACAATAATAATTGCCGGAAGATTGACTACCCCACCTTCCCAGGGGCCATGCAGTAAATGGTCTGGAAATTTAATCCCAAACTCCAGCAAAAACTGCGAGAAATATTGTGACCAGCTGGAGGCCACCGTAGCTGCACTCAATGCATATTCAAGGACAAGGTCCCAGCCAATAATCCAGGCCATAAATTCACCCATAGTCGCATAAGAATAGGTATAAGCACTTCCCGCAACAGGAATCATAGATGCAAATTCAGCATAACAAAGCCCGGCAAATCCACAACCTACAGCAGCAATAATAAAGGAAAGGATCACTGCCGGACCGGCATTGTCTGCAGCAGCAATTCCTGTAAGGGAAAACAGGCCTGCTCCAATAATAGCGCCAACTCCTAAAGCCACCAGGTTGAAACTGGTTAAAGAGCGTTTTAAGGTACCCTCACCACTTTCGTTAGCCTCAGCAAGCAGTTGTGGAATAGATTTTTTAAATAACATATATGGTTTGATGGTTAAATTGTTCTTTTAAATGATCTGATTGGCCTGAAATTTAGGCATTTTTATGCTCATTTCTGATCTTACTGTGCTTTTTACTGTAAGTATAGTAAATAACAATGCCTAAGGCCATCCAGATGGCCAGACGTTCCCAGCTGACAATAGGTAAAGAAGCCATCATCAATACGCAAACCAGGATTCCCAGGATCGGAACCAAAGGCACCCAGGGTGTCCGGAAAGGTCTTACCTGGGATGGATCGGTTTTTCTTAAAATCAAAACACCTATACAAACCAGAGAGAAAGCAAACAGGGTACCGATGCTCACCATATGGCCAAGATCTGAAACGGGAACAAAGCCAGCGAAAATGCTCACAAAAATCATAAACACGAGATTTGTTTTCCATGGTGTCTGGTTCTTTTTGTGCAGGTCCGAAAATACTTTAGGCAATAAACCATCTTTACTCATACTATAGAAAACCCGGCTTTGTCCCAACAAGAGCACCAGGATGACCGAAGTATAACCGGCAAGGATTGCAATCATCAGAAAGCGGTTAAGGAAAGTATAACCGGTTTGTGCAAAAGCTGTGGCAACCGGCTTGGCGTCCCCAACAAATTTGGTGTAATTTTCCAATCCTGTCATGACATAAGAGAACAGGACATATAGTAATGTACAAACCACCAGTGAACCTATAATACCAACAGGCATACCTTTCTGTGGATTTTTGGCTTCCTGAGCTGCAGTACTTACGGCATCGAAACCAATAAAAGCAAAAAATACAACACCTGCCCCCCTGAGTACACCACTAATACCGAAGTGACCAAAATCGGCACTGGTAAAAAATTCTAAGAATCCTTTGGTGCCTGCTTTTACGGCCTCTTCACCCGCATTTGGCGGAATAAATGGATGATGATTCGCAGGATTGATAAAACTCCATCCCAAGACAATAAAAATTAAAACCACAGAAACCTTTACAATAACCAGAATATTATTGACAAAAGAAGAATCTTTGGTTCCTTTCATCAGCAATAGAGAAAGAAGACAGACGATAATAATCGCAGGCAGGTTCACTATACCACCTTCCCAGGGGCCGTGCAAAAGGTTTGTTGGAAACTGAATTCCAAATTCCAATAAGAACTGCGAAAAATACTGTGACCAGCTCGAAGCGACAGTTGCAGAACCCAGGGCATATTCCAGGACAAGGTCCCATCCGATGATCCAGGCCATAAACTCACCCATAGTGGCATAGGAATAAGTATAGGCACTTCCAGCGACAGGAATCATAGAAGCAAACTCGGCATAACAAAGTCCGGCGAAACCGCAACCTACAGCTGCAATGATGAAGGAAAGTATAACTGCAGGCCCGGCATTGTCTGCTGCGGCTATACCTGTAAGAGAGAATAGCCCTGCACCAATAATGGCACCCACACCTAAAGCCACCAGATTGAAGCTCGACAGCGTACGCTTCAGGGTGCCTTCACCACTCTCATTAGCCTCCTGAATCAGAGAAGCTATAGATTTTTTAAATAACATAGTTTGAGGTTTAGTTTAAGTTTTTTTTATGAATGTTTGTTTAATGTAAAATCTTCAGGCCCAAACCTAATTAAAAAATCTTTAAAAAGAAAAGGGATTCTTATACAAGAATCCCTTTTAACAGTAACAATAATAGTGATTTAGCTTAGTCCGGTTTGATGCCGGTTTCAGTTTTTATCGCATCGGCCCTGGCAATAGCAGATTGACCTGATGCATTGATTTTAATTTCTTTGGGGGTTATTGCTTTCGCATTTCCATGCACACCAACAGCAATATGAGGGGCAATAATTAAAGATACAATAGACATCAGCTTAATGAGAATGTTCATGGAAGGACCGGAAGTATCTTTAAAAGGATCCCCTACAGTATCCCCGGTTACAGAGGCCTTATGCGGATCAGATCCTTTATATTCCATTTTACCATTGATCATTACTCCTTTTTCAAAGGATTTTTTTGCATTGTCCCAGGCACCACCTGCGTTGGACTGAAATATCCCCATCAAAACTCCGGATACGGTTACCCCGGCCAGTAGTCCTCCTAAAACCTCCGGTCCGAAGGTGAAACCAACAATCAATGGAACAATCAGGGCAATGGCACCTGGTAGCATCATTTCGCGGATGGATGCATTGGTAGAAATGGCAACACATTTTTCGTATTCAGGTTTCGCTTTGTATTCCATAATCCCCGGAATTTCCCGGAACTGTCTGCGGACCTCCTGAACCATAGCCATTGCGGCACGTCCAACAGCAGAAATACATAAAGATGAAAATATAAAAGGAATCATGCCCCCTACAAATAAACCGGCAAGGACATTGGCTTTATAGATATCTATTGCCGTTATTCCGGAAATTCCTGCAAAGGCGGCAAACAAGGCCAGAGAGGTTAAGGCTGCAGAAGCAATCGCAAATCCCTTACCTGTTGCAGCAGTGGTATTTCCCACAGCGTCCAGGTTATCGGTCCTTTCCCTAACTTCTTTGGGTAAACCACTCATTTCAGCAATACCCCCTGCATTATCTGCAATCGGACCAAAAGCATCAATGGCCAATTGCATTGCCGTAGTGGCCATCATACCTGCTGCTGCAATGGCTACGCCGTAAAACCCGGCAAAATGATAAGAACCATAAATTCCGGCGGCGAGGACAAGAATAGGAAGTACTGTTGATTCCATTCCAACAGAAAGCCCCCCGATAATATTGGTGGCATGACCAGTAGAAGACTGGTTGATGATGGAACGGACAGGGCGTTTGCCCATTGCCGTATAATATTCTGTAATCAGGCTCATTAAGGTTCCAACAACCAGCCCAACCAGGATGGAGCAAAACACGGCCATAGAAGTAAATTCAAAACCCCTGATGGACATGGTTGCAGGCAACATCCACTGTACGGCAAAATAAGAAGCGATACCAGTCAGAACAATTGAGAGCCAGTTTCCGATGTTTAAAGCATTTTGTACACTGTCAGTTTCTTTACTGATTTTTACAAACCAGGAAGAAACGATAGAAAAAATGAGACCCAGACCGGCAATGAGCATCGGGAGTAGGATGGGCGCCATACCGCCAAACTGGTCTGTTGATTTAATCTCCTGTCCCAGTACCATCGTGGCAAGAATAGTTGCAACATAGGATCCGAAAAGATCGGCACCCATGCCTGCGACATCACCCACGTTGTCCCCCACATTATCTGCAATTGTTGCCGGGTTGCGCACATCATCTTCCGGAATACCTGCCTCTACTTTACCCACCAGATCGGCGCCCACGTCGGCCGCTTTGGTGTAAATACCTCCGCCTACACGGGCAAAAAGGGCAATACTTTCTGCGCCCAGGGAGAATCCGGCCAGAACCTCAATGGTTTTTTTCATATCAACCCCCGAAGCAAGTGAACCGGCCGGAACAAAGCTGTAATACAAAACAATAAAAAGACCGCCCAGTCCAAAGATGGCAAGGCCGGCGACTCCGAAACCCATTACGGTTCCACCTGTAAACGAAACTTTAAGTGCTTTGGCTAAACTGGTTCTAGCAGCTTGCGTGGTCCTTACGTTGGCTTTTGTGGCGATTCGCATACCCAGGTATCCGGCAAATGCGGAAAAAACAGCCCCGATCAGAAAAGCAACCGCAATAATAGGGCTGGAGTGGATTGGAGTTTCGGTTGAACCCTCCATTGTTCCTGACCAGGCCAGTAAAGCACCGGCTATGATCACGAAATAGGTGAGTACTTTCCATTCTGCTTTCAAAAAGGCCATTGCTCCATCGGCAATGTGTCCGGCAAGCTCAGACATGTTGGCATCGCCAGCATCCTGTCTGCTTACCCAGGCACTTTGTATGGCCATGACCAGGATTCCTACCAGTCCGAAGACTGGTATCATGTAAATTAAATTGTTTTGTAAAAACTCCATAAATTAATTGTATTTGGTTAGATTGGTTGTATTTGCATGGAAAACTGACCCGCTGGTTCATGCTAATATATACAAAAATAAAAGTGTTTAGCACATAAGCAAATTTTTAATCCCCAGAAGAACAGGTACCTATTTTATTATTCATTTTTTTAAATACCTTAGCGGGGACCAAAAAAATAAACAACCAAACCAACCAAAAAACAAATGGAAAAAGACAACCAAGGCGACTCTTTTAAAAGGGAATTGGGCCTTCTCGACGGAACCATGCTGGTCGTGGGCTCCATGATCGGTTCCGGAATTTTTATTGTAAGTGCCGATATTGCAAGGCAGGTCGGTTCAGCCGGCTGGCTCATTCTGATCTGGGTGGCAACAGCCCTGATCACCATGACCGCGGCCATAAGTTATGGTGAACTTAGTGCGATGTTCCCAAAAGCAGGCGGACAATATGTCTATTTAAAGGAAGCCTACAATAAACTGATCGCATTTTTATATGGCTGGAGTCTTTTTGGTGTCATTCAAACAGGTACGATCGCGGCAGTAGGCGTCGCTTTTTCCAAATTTGCGGCCTATCTGTATGAACCTTTTAGTGAAAACAACCTGCTTTGGCAAATGCAAATTGGAACCGATGGTAAAGGCTTGCCTGAGTATTATTCTATTAGTGCAGCACAACTGGTTTCCATTGTCACGATTGTTTTTCTAACCTATATCAACAGCAGAGGGGTAAAAGACAGTAAAATCCTTCAAACTGTATTGACCATTATTAAAATTCTTTCCCTTTTTGGTCTGATCATTTTTGGTTTTACCCTTGGGGCGAAGGCTGAAGTATGGAACGCCAACTGGGCCGATGCCTGGCCTTCACGTTCATTCAATATGGAAAGCATGACTTGGGCACCCATTAGCGGGACTTTGCTGGTTTCAGGTATTTCAGCTGCAATGGTGGGTTCTCTCTTTTCAAGTGATGCCTGGGCAGGGGTAACTTTTATTGCCGGAGAAATAAAAAATCCGCAAAGAAACGTAGGTTTAAGCTTATTTCTGGGGACGCTTATTGTGAGCATCATTTATATTCTGGCCAATGTCATGTATGTATCGGTTCTTCCTTTAAACGAGATTGCAACAGCCAAATCAGACCGGGTAGCAGTTGCCGCAGCCCAGTATATCTTTGGGCAGGCCGGGACCATCATTATTGCAGTAATGATTATGATTTCTACTTTTGCCTGTAACAATGGTTTGATTATGGCAGGAGCGAGGGTTTATTACACCATGGCAAAAGATGGTCTGTTCTTCAAAAGGGCAGCCAGTTTAAACCGCTCAGATGTGCCTGCCTGGGCCTTATGGATTCAGGGGATCTGGGCTTCAGCCTTATGCTTAACAGGTAAGTATGGTGCCTTGCTTGATTTTGTGGTCATTATTGTACTGATTTTTTATATCCTGACCATTTATGGTATTTTCATATTGAGAAGAAAAATGCCCAATGCAGACCGCCCTTATAAAGCTTTTGGTTATCCTGTTTTACCCTTTTTGTATATCCTGGTGGCCTCTGCACTTTGTATTGCCCTGCTCGTTTACAAAACAAATACCTGTGGATGGGGGGTACTGATTATGTTACTGGGTATCCCGGTGTATTATTTAACAAAATCCAAAGAAGAAGTTTAAGGCATAAATTTTAAGCAAAAACGGCGGTGTCTGGAAAGACACCGCCGTTTTTGCTTATTTTAATAATTGATCTTAACCTAGTAATTGATGGTATAGGTTAAATTATAAGTTCTGCCCCTGCCCAAATAAGAAAAGGTTTCCGGTGTTGCAAGTCCTTTATAAAGCACTTGTGAACGTTGGCTCCAGATGCTTTGGTAATCTTTGTTCAGCAGGTTCTGAACCCCAAAATTAAGAGTGCCTAATGGTAATTTGATATTGCCAAGTAAGTCCAGCGTCGTATATCCTTTAATTTGGTTTGTTAAACCATCTTTAGGTTCTTCTTTTAAGTCAAAAGAGCGGAAAGCCTGTACTTTGAGACCAAAAGCCTGGTTTCTCCAACCCAGGTAAGCCGCCGCTTTAGATGGGCTTGCGTCGCTAATGTCCTGAAGTTTCCACGAATCGGCTGGTTTGTTTTGTGATTTGATGTACATGCCGTTTCCGCCAATTTCAAAACCATTGTTCAGGTTCACCGAAACAGAAGCCTCTGCACCGTAATTTCTGCGTTTCTGGTCAATCACATCTACTGCAAGGGTAATCGGTATGGTTTTCAGGTTTTTGTCCGACCAGGAATAAAAGGCTGCAAATTGTGCATTTACAACCTTACTGCGGTGACGCCAGCCCGCTTCGAGCTGCTGGGTTTTGATTCCGGTTAAAGGAGAAGTACCCACACTTGTTCCGTTAAGTAATTTCCAGTTCAAGCCATTCAGTTGATAACTGCCCTGGCCATAATATTTGGCCGGATCTGCGAGTGAAAATCCCTGGGCAAAGTTTAACCACACCTGCTCTGGGGCAGTGATTTTGTAAACCAGACCCGCATTGAACAGGTTGACATCATAATGGTTTTTGCCACCGGGAATAACATCAGCCGTTTTTCCCAAACCATAAGCAATTAAAGATTGTACATCTGCTCCGGCGAAATCATTTACTTTTACATACATCCTTTGCTGTCTTAGCCCAGCTGATAAACTCAGTTTGCTGCTCAGATTCCATTGCGCCTGGAAAAATCCGGACAAACCATTTACGTTAAAGCCAGGATAGCGGCCTACAGTCGCAATTCCGTTATTGACCAGTCCGCCACTGCTTGCTGAAAGTGCCCGGTCAAATAAAACCTGCTGGGCATCAAATTTCTCATTGTCTGCATCAATGCCGTAAGTAAAATTCAAGGCAGTCCATTGTTTGGATAAAACCAGTTTCAATGCGCTGTACCGTGTGTTTTGTATGGATGAGCCACTATAGAGTAACCCTCCTCCTGGTATCGATGCGTTTCGGATGGAGTTGGGAAATGGATGGAAACTGAATTTCTCGTTCCTGCTCAGGGCCTGTACATACAAATCCTGGCCACCCAGTATATCTGCCGCATGATAATCAGCAGAAATAGATGCCCTTGACGTTTTCGGCACTACAGAAGAACTAAAGCCATCGCGCAATTCCAAGAGCTTGGGATTGCTGAGTAATCCTGCCAGGTTGGCCCCCAGGTATAAATCTTTGGTCCCGTCATAAGCAGAGTTATAATACTGGGCGTTAAAACGAAGGCTTTGTTTTTCTGTAAGTTTAAACTCTGTATTTGCAAAGATGTCAAAAGTACGGTTGTACTGAAGGTCTGTTTGGGTGATGTCTGTAAAGATCTGTTTGTTACTGGCATCAAAAGCAGCATTGTTTTTTTGAAAAGCAATGCCTATACGACCTTTAAAGTCATTATTGCCACCTGATATGGCCTGGGCAAAACGAATGTCATGATCACTTTTGTTTCTAAGCCCACTGCGTGCACCGGCCTCAGAAGTAAATGCAGCAGGACCACTCTGGCCTTTTTTGGTAATAATGTTAACAATACCTCCGGTTGCACCACCTCCATAAATTGCGCTAGCTCCGGAAAGGACTTCAATGCGTTCTATATTAAAAGGATCTACGGAGTCAAACTGCCTGCTGATCCCACGGGTACTGTTTAAAGAAACCCCATCAATCATAACCAGTACATTTCTGCCCCTTAAATTCTGTCCATAATTGGTCCTTCCCTGCGGGCCTGCATCCAGACCAGGGATTAACTGGGCCAATGCTTCTTTTAAAGGTACTCCGGCCCGAATTTGTTCTTGCAGTTTTTGATTGTCCACTACCCAAACCGTTCCTGGAATATCACTGATTTTACTTGGTTTACGTGAAGAAACAACCACCAGTTCATCCATATCTGTACTTGGCCGCAATACAACATCGAGGTTTAAAGTCTGCCCCTGCTGTAAACTGATCTTTTGGATAAATTTGGCATAACCAATATAGCTGGCCATCAGGTTATAGGTTCCCGGCTCGATTTTCAGGGTATACTCGCCTTTTTCGTTGGTGCTGGTCTGGGCTTTTTTACCCTCTATCTTTATATTGGCTCCCGAGAGCGGGTTGTTGCCATCGTTTACCCTTCCGGTGATGGTTTGCGCCCGAAGTCCTCCGGCTAATGTTAAAAAGCATAAAATTAGGTGTAAATTTTTCTTCATAATGCTGTCTTGAATGTTTCGACTGCAAAACAAAGGCTTATTTAGATTAAATACAAATAATATTGATTATATTATTTTAACACAAAAAACTTACTTCAACTGATAAGCCATTACACTTTTTTTCCAGAATGTAGGAATGTAAAGAATGCGTTTTATCGGATCGTAACCCAGATCAGCAGTGTTTTTCTTTTCCTGGTGGGTGTCCAGCAAAAGCTCGTACTTGCCATCCGCATGAACATAATAAACATAACCCGCCCAGCAAGTGAAAAGAAAATCACCATTGCCAACAGGCTCGAGTCCATCGCCCCCATAAGGAAGCTCTGCTATTTTTGTTAGTTTTTTAGAGGGGTCAGCCTTGAGAATATGTCTGCCGCCGACAATGTATAAATCTTCTCCGATGGCCTTCAGGCCATTTACACCGGCAATGCTGTCCAGGTAAAGTACCGGAACATCATTCTGAATTTCATAAATTCTTTTTGTTTTGGAATCCGAAACATAAACAATGCCCTTACTGCTAACGGTAATATCGTTTAGAAATTTAGTCCCTTCAATAGGGATTTTACGAAGTACTTTACCTTTGGCAATGTCAATAACCACCACATCTGTTAAGTCTGCTGCATACATGGTGTTTCCATATCTGGTCAGTCCTTTTGGTGCGTTCAGTCCCTGGATCCAATTGAGGTCAATCACTTTACCATCCATCCCTATTTTTGCGACCCCGCCAATACCATCTTTATCATTTGGATTATTGCCCATTACCGAAGTATAAAGCAATTTTGCTTTTGCATCTGGTAAAACAGACTCTGGTAGGTTGACAACAGTGTCTGTTTCCCATAATTTGGTTAAACTGTGTTGCGCTTTAAGTTGTATAGATGATCCTATAAGGAAGGCCAGGAATAAATACTTGTTCATACGGGGAATTTTTGCACCAATCTAAGATAGTATATAAAAGAACAGTAAAGAAAAAAGGGGCTGTAAAACCATTCTATTTGCTGAGCTAAATATGCAGCAATTTTGACATAAAAGAAACGGGGATACCGTCCTTGAACTGTATCCCCGCCATCTAAATTAACGCTCTCATATACTAAAGCGTACAATTTGATCTTTTATTGTGCCTGAATAAAAAAAAGTGAATTTTTTTTTGGAGCAAGGTAAAATAAATCTTCTTATGTATTATAATTATAATGGATTGATATGATTTATGTTATTTTGATAATGATTTAGACTGCGGTAATTTTGTGCTGTTTTAAAAGAAAATACGAAATGAAAAAGATATTTGTAATTAACGGAGGGCAAATTTTTGAACACTCCGGCGGGAAATTTAACAAAACGATTTTTGAGGCGAGCCTGAAATTTTTTAGCGCAGAACAGGACTTTGAAGTCAGGTCAACTGATATTAATGAAAGTTACGATCCGGCGCAAGAGGTCGAAAATTATGTATGGGCTGATGTAGTCATCTATCACACCCCCATCTGGTGGTTTCATGTTCCTTATGGGCTTAAAAAATATATTGATGTCGTCTTTACTGAAGGTCATCAGAAGGGTATTTACACCAGCGATGGCCGAAGTTCAGAAAACCCTGCCATTAATTATGGTACCGGAGGGAGTTTGCATGGAAAACAATATATGGTGACTTCCTCCTGGAATGCACCCGAGACTGCCTTTACCCTGCCAGGAGAGTTTTTCAATGAGCGTAGCGTTGATGAAGGGGTCTTATTTGGTTTTCACAGAATGAATGCATTTACCGGAATGAAGGCCCTTGAAGGAATTCATTTTCATGATGTGGAAAAGAATGCCGATATGGTTCGTGATCTGGACAGATATACGGCACATTTAAATAAAATTTTTATACCTGAAGTTTACGAAAATGAGCCTGTATTTGACCGCAATAATTAAAGCCAAGCCGGGGCAAGCCGAAAGGATGAAGTCTTTGCTTCTGGAACTGACAACTGCTTCCAGAGAAGAAGAAGCCTGTTTACAGTACGATTTGCACCAGTCTGCAACTGCTGCTGAACTTTTCATTTTTCATGAAGAATGGGCGGATCGGGAAGGATTTGATCTGCACAATAGCCAGGCCCATATCGCGAAATTTATAAAAGCTTCACAGGATATTATAGATGGGCAGGTACTCCTCCACCAGACAGAAAAAATAAGCTCCTGAAGCTGGGCATTGTCTTAAATAGAAACGGGGATACGGTTAAGATTAACCATATCCCCATCATCTAATTAACGCTCTCAATATATTAAGCGTTGAAGTTTTCTTTTTATTGTGCGCCGGGGAAAAAATAATTTCTTATTTTGGATAAAGAATCTGTCAAATGGAAGGAGCCTATACTTTATCCACTGGTGGTAAAATCATCTATATGATTTTGGTCCTGATGCTGGCCGGATTTGCCCTTTTTATCCTCTTTATCCCTTCCTACGGTTTTCCTTTCCTCAAATTATTTTCTCTGCTTGTCATGGGTATTTGTGTTGTGGTTACCCTAAACCTGTTTAAGCTTAAAATAGAAATTTCTGAATACAGCATTACTTATAGCCGGCTTTTCAGTACAAAAGAACTGCCTAGAGTAGAAATAAAAGGGGTAAGGATAGAAGCGAAAAGGCTTATTCTCGAGTCCCTCTCCAATCCTTCAGCCAATATCACCATTAACAATTATTCCAGTTTTGAGCAGGCCGAACAACTGATCGTCTGGCTCAGGGAAACTTTTCCGGATTTAAATGAAAAGGATTATAAACAAGAACTGACTGAGATCCTTCAGGATGATCGCCTGGGACTTAGCCAGGAAGAAAGAAATGCAACCCTTCAAAGGGCAAAATATGCTTCCACAGTTTATAACGTCATGGGTGGGGCTATGTTTTTTACGCTTTTTGCGCATAAAAATTCCGAGTTAAAAGCCATTATCCTTTTATAGGCTGTATGGTTATTCTAAGCAGTAAAGGACTCATTAAACTTGTTGCAAAAGCCAGCAGTGCCTACAGGAGTGTTTTTATTGGATTGGTTATTCCCTGTATGGTTTTAATGTTTACCTCCCTTTCCGAATTTAACCTGCTGCAGCACCAGCCATTCTGGCTGCCCTTTTTGGGGATTAGTCTGTTGCTGGGTCTGATCCTCTTTCTGATCCAAAGTAAAAAGGAAAAATTAAAGACGAGGCTTTTGTCTGCTGTCTGTATTGCACTGGTGTATGGCGCGGGCTCAACTTTACAGCTTAACTGTACATTTGATCATTCTGCGGGTGAAGAATATTCCGCAACAGTCATGGGCAGAAAAATCTCAAAAGGGAAAAACGACACCTATTATCTCGTTTTGAGTCCCTGGGGACCAGAAAAAACAGAAACAGAAGTAGCAGTGTCAAGAATCAGATATGAATATTCTTTAGAAAAGTCCGTTTTAAAAATTCGACTCAAGAAAGGGCTGCTGGACATTCCCTGGTTTTATATTGAATAAGGACTTGCAGTGCCGGGCTTTTAGAGGAGATAGAAAATCGCTAGCTTTAGCCTACACATTTACCCATACAAAAATGAAAATGTTAACCAGATCAGCTCTTTTTTTTCTGAGCATTTGCCTTCCCCTATCTCTTTTGGCACAGGAGGGCGCCTTCAAAGAAGCAAGTACAAGTAGCCAGGCCTATCACAAATACCGTTTAAAAAATACGGTCCCTCCTTACGGATTAGTGAAGGTGAAGGCCTTGGTTGCGGCAATTAAACCTTCCGGGGATGATTACAGTGCGCCCCTGAACCAGAAAGCCTATCTTGAGCTGTCGTTGAGGGAGAAATTTACTTATCATATGCTCCATGCAGAAAGCTCCAGTCAAAATTGTGACGTAATGCCCCCAATTCTGGATGAAGATCAAAAGATTTTTGCGCAACTTCCGGATGCTTTTGATGAATACAGCTGGAGTGAAAGGCAAAGGAATTTTCTCAACAGCAAAAGGGATTCTGTCCTGGCTTTAATTAAGGAGTCCGTTACCCGCAGTAAAAGAGTGGGACTGAATTATAAAACCGCTATTGTAGAAGTTAACGGACGTGAACTCATTCCTTTTTTAATCCAGGTCTATAAACAAGACCACAAAGACTATGACATCCTCACAGTGCTCATGTTATTGATGAAAAAAAACGAGTACGGACCTTTTATGAACTCTGCGTCTTTTGTTAAATTGTATGGGCTAAAGAGTGACTATCAGAGTTTTATTAACTTCAATGCGGCAAATGAAGCGCTCATCCTTAGCCGTGCAAGTGCATTTTATGCTGGGGGTCATTAAAGTTTACGGTCTTTTTTGTTGTGGCCTTTTGGGTTTCGCCGGAAAAATGTATGGCCAGCAGGCTGGCGGTGGGTTTGTCAAAATACCCGCGGGTGCTTATACCATAGGAGGGGCAACACAACAACTCAATCCCTTAAGGAAGGTCCGGACAATCGGTTTTTACATTGCCACGATGGAGACCACCAATACAGAATTCGAACATTTTGTAAAAGCAACAGGTTATGTTACCGATGCCGAACGCCTGAAAAATGCAATGGTTTTTGAACCGGGTCTGGAAGAATTCCGTTGGATGAGCGACAGTACAGCTTATTGGAGGTACCCCAATGGAAAAAGCAGGGGAGGAATTGAACAAAAAATGAACCACCCGGTCACCACTATAAGTTATGCAGATGCACTTGCTTATTGTCAGTGGTCAAAGCTCCGCCTGCCCACCTTGGAAGAATGGGAAATTGCTTCCAGGGCAGGTTCCAGAAGCAGGTATTTTTGGGGGGATGATGTGGAACAGGTCAGTAGGTATGCCAACATATGGAAAGGACGTGATCATCTTACAATAGATTCTTCTGAGGATTATGTATACACGTCACCTGTTGGAAGTTTTAAGCCTAATGCGTATGGTTTATACGATGTTTATGGGAATGTATTCGAGTTTTGTGAAGGAAAGCTAAAGACAGATCCCAAAAACAGAAAGGTGGCCCATGCACGGGGAGGATCCTGGTGGTGCAGTAAAAATGCCTGTGGTTTTTTCAATTCGCTTGATATTGGCAGAATAGCTCCACATGCTTCATTTAGCAACCAGGGCTTAAGGGTAGCCAAAGACCTAAAAAGCTTATAAAAGAAGCGGGGATACAGTTTTGGAAACCATATCCCCGCCATCTAAATTAACGCTCTCACATATATAGACGCTCCTGAACTTGTTTTATTGTATAGGGAGCTAAATAAATCACTTTTTTTTTCTGGTCAGCAGTATAATGGTAACCAGAATACATATCGTGCCCGCCCAATCCATTAGACCAAAAGATACTTTTAACCACATCACAGCCATTAGGGCAGCCGATAAAGGTTCCGCGCAAGCCAAAAGGCTTGCTGTTTCTGCCCCAATCAATTTTACAGCAGTCAGATAGGCATAAAAGGCAAATAAGGTAGCAAACAAAATAATAAACGCTGTAAACAAAAATGTTTTTTCATCCCAGGTGCCCGGAACAAGCCAGGGGCGGTGGATAAAACTTAAACCTGTACCACCGATGAGCATACCCCAGCCAATTACATCCGTGGCCTGGTATTTTTGGAGGAGCCGAATGGGATTAATGGAATAATAAGCATAGGTAATGGCCGAGGTTATTCCCCAGAAAAGCGCAGCACCCGATATGGATAAGGAATGAAAACTTCCGTGGGTAACCAGTAAAAAAGCTCCGCCTATGGCCAGAAGTATGGCTAAACATTCGTAGGCGGCAGGAAACCGCTTTTTCAAAACTGCATAATAAGCAACAATAATTCCTGGGCCAAGGTATTGAAGTACGGTGGCCGTTGCCGCATTGGAATGTTCAATAGCGGCAAAGTACGTATACTGCACCCCCATGGTGCCTAAAATCCCAAACAAGATCAGGTGGAGCACATCTTTTTTATCCTTCCATATGTCCCATATGCTTTGTTTTTTTTTGGTTAAGGACAAAGCGAGCAGCAACAAACCGGAAATGAGTAGTCGTATGGTCACCAGCCAGCCAATCTGTATGGCCCTGTACTGGATCAGGTATTGTACCAATGTACCTGAAACTCCCCAGAGCAGTGCCGCAGAAAAAGCCAGAAAATAACCCTTTAAATGATGGTCCTTCATTTGCCTATGCAGATTTGTTTTCGCAAGGCCCGATCAGCTGGGTAAGGGCCTGGTAGTAATGTTCATAAGCATCGTTTTGGGTATCCAGAAACAGATAAGGCTCTATGAGCTCCAATTCCATCAGGTAAAGTTCACCCTTGTGAATTAAACCATCTACTCTGGCATAAAGTGCATTTTTTGCAAAGTGTTCTACATAAGCGGCTGCAGCTTCAATATGTTCGGACGCCGAAGTCACAGGCTTGATGCTTCCCCCATGATAATGCTGTACCCTAAAGTCATCTTTTCCAGGGGTTTTTAATAAACTATGGCTAAACTTTCCGTTAAAAAATAAATAAGACCATTCTCCGGTCAGGACTTCTTCCATAAAAGGCTGAACTAGGAAACTTTCCCTTTTTAATAAATTCAGCACCACATCTTTTTTTTCAGAAAGCTCCTGTTTATGAATTTTTATGGTGTTTTTTGCTCCGGCACTGATGCATGGTTTAACAATGATGGTTTCCGTGCCAAGCTTTTCAAAAAGGGCAATAAAATCAGGTTGTTCTCCTTTTTCAAGAAAAAGGGAAGGAATGGTTTTGAATCCGGCAGCCGCAATTTCCTTCAGGTAGTGCTTGTCGCTGTTCCATCGGATCAGCGGATCTGGGTTTAATAGCCGGATGTCCAGGTGCAGCAGCAGGTCCAGCCAGCGCAGAAAATCTTTCATGTTTTCGTGGTAGTCCCAAGGTGATTTCAGCACGGCAATCTGAAAGTCCGTCCAATTGACCGTAGGATCATTCCAAATGACCCTTTCCACATCCAGGCCTTTGCGACCAAGAAAGTCAAGCAACAAGCTGTCCTCATCTTTGGCAATACCCAGGGTATATTTTTCCTGGACCTGGTAACTTATTAATGCAATTTTCATCCCTTATTCTTTTTTTCAAAAGTATTCCTAATTTGGTTCCCTTAAAAGAGCCATTATGATAAATAAGGCAGAACCATTATTGAATAAAAAGCAACGTTATGGCAAAAACAGCACCGGAAATTTCCATGCCCTTTATACAGTTAAATAAGCAAAGCAGAAAAGCGCTTTATGTACAGTTGTATGAAGAAATCAGAACAGCTGTTTTAAATGGGATCCTTAAACCGGGCGACAGGATGCCTGCAACAAGAATGCTTTCCAAAGAACTCAGCATAGCAAGGAACTCCGTCATCCTGGCTTATGAACAATTGATCCTGGAAGGCTATCTGGGAGGTAAAACTGGAGCAGGAACCTATGTTGCCGGGATCCCGGACCAGCCGGAATTCCTCCAAAACCATAAAAGTGTTTTGGAAACTCAAACGGGTGGATTTCTTTCCGGAAACAGTTTGGCCGGCAAAAGTAATCTTCTTTTCAGGGATTGTGATTTCGAATCGATCCGGACTTTTCAGATTTCAGTCCCTTCTTTTGCGGATTTTCCCTTTAAAACCTGGGCAAAAATAGCAGCGGCGATTTACAAGGATATTGGTGCCCTGCATCTGGGTTATGATCATGGACAAGGTTATGAGCCTCTAAGGGCCGCTATTGCAGCGCATTTAAGGATTAACCGGTCCATAAATTGCACTGCAGAGCAAGTAGTGGTTGTTAATGGCTCCCGGCAGGCCATTCACCTGATTGCAGAGCTGTTTTTAAAACAGGGAGATCAATGCTGGATGGAAGACCCTGGCTATACTGGTGCAAAGTCTGCGATGCAGCGCTTTGGTGCAGAAGTTTGCCCGGTACCTATAGGGGAAAACGGATTGGATATAGATTATGCCATAGAACAGTTTCCCAATGCGAAACTTGCTTATATTACACCATCTCACCAATATCCCATGGGCATTACCATGCCTTTGCAGGAAAGGCTCAAATTATTGGCTTATGCCCGTAGGCAAAATATGATCATTATAGAAGATGATTACGATAGTGAATTCAGGTACAACGGGCGTCCACTTGCAGCCCTTAAAGGTATAGACACCCATGGAAATGTATTGTATGTCGGTACATTTAGCAAGATACTGTTTCCTGCACTCCGGATTGGTTATATGGTCTTGCCTTCGGCGGCCCTGGCGCAGGAATTTACTTATGCCAAGGCCTTAACTGATCGGCAAAACCCCGTTATTGATCAGGCTATTTTAAATGAATTCATCCGTTCAGGCCATTTCCAGCGGCACCTGAGAAAAATGCGAACTTTATATAAAAAAGCACAGGACGACCTCAGTGGTATCCTGCTCAAAGAACTCGGCAAAAACGTTAAAGTCTATCCGGCCGAAGCAGGAATGCATTTTGTCTTGCAGTTTAAGCAGCAGCATGCCGCAGACCTGATTAAGCAAGATGCTGGTCAATCTGGTCTGATTTTAACACCTCTGGATAAGCTTTCTGTGAAGTTTCATCATCATTCCGGGTTTTTAATGGGTTTTACAGGTTATAGCCTGGAAGAAATGGAGAAAGGTGTACAATTGATTAAAAAGATCACCAGGCTTTAAAAAAATGCACGCCATTTGCCAGACCCTTTATAGAGGATAAAGCGATTTTAAAGCATAAAATAAATAATAAATGAGAGTTGCTCTTGCAGCTCTCATTTATTATTTATTACTTTGTATTTCAAAGTACTTTCACATGGAAGAAAAAGATGCCTATGCAGAACTGGCGTCCATCAGAAACCTGATGGAACGTTCAGCTAAATTCATATCCTTAAGCGGCCTTTCTGGTATTATGGCTGGCATTTATGCCTTATTGGGGGCGGGGATGGCTTATAAAATAGTCTATGGCAGGCGTCTGGACTTTCAATTTCGTGACTTTTACATCAACGATCCTGCAGTCATCTGGAAACTGGTCTGGCTGGCCCTGGCAGTACTGGTCCTGTCTTTGGGAACAGGGATTTACCTGACCATCCGAAAAGCAACCAAAAAAGGCGAAAACTATTGGAACCCGGGCAGTAAGAGAATGCTCAGAAGTATGCTTTTTCCACTGGTGAGTGGAGGATTACTCATTTTAATTTTACTTTCCAGAGGATTGTATGAGATCATTTCTCCTGTTAGCCTTATTTTTTATGGTTTGGCCATAGTCGCTGCAAGCCATTATACCTATACCGATGTAAAATGGCTAGGTATTTTTGAAGTAATTCTGGGGTTGATTGCAGCTTGGTTTCCGGGTTATGGCTTGATTTTCTGGACCATAGGCTTTGGAGTGTTGCATATCATTTATGGAACTATTATGCATTTTAAATACGACAGGTGAAAAATCCACTGCTGCACTTTGATAAAGCATTTGAAAACCGTGTGCGCCTGCAAGTCATGAGCGTGCTGGTGGCCAATGAGCACTATGACTTTAACTCCTTAAAGGATTTATTGCAAGTGACCGATGGCAACCTGGCCTCTCATTTAAAAGCATTGGAAAAGGAAGCCTATATCCAGGTTCATAAAACTTTTGTGGGCAGAAAACCAAATACCCAATATACCGCCTCTGAGCTGGGCCGTAATGCCTTCAAAAGACACCTTTCGGCACTTGAAAATTTAATAAAACAACAAAAGCAATAATTTTTTTATCTAATCACTTTGTAATGCAAAGTACTTTCTAAACTAAAATAACTATGATTCCTCAAGAACAAGTCCCTAAACAATCCTTTAAAGACTGGCTGAAGCAATCTTTGGCCGTTAAGGTAAGCCTCATTGGTTTTTTTGTCTTACTGCTGCTGATTCCTTCGGGAATGATCCAAAGCCTGATCCGCGAAAGACAAGAGCGGAGCGAAGAAGTCGGTACAGAAATTTCAGACAAATGGTCCGGCAGTCAGCTGGTACAGGGACCAGCCCTGGTGATTCCCTATAAAACCACTGCACTGGAAAAGGATAAAAACGGTAAGTACAGCAGTTATGAACAAATCATAAATGTTTACCTGATGCCCGAAGTGCTGGATATTCAGGGACAGGTCAAACCGCAAAAACTTCACCGTGGCATATTTGATGCCGTTGTTTATGATTCTAAAATCCATGTAAAAGGTAAATTCAATGAGCTGGAACTCAAAAAGTCTGGAATAAATCCTCAAATGCTGCTCTGGGACAAAGCGAAGATCGTTATTGGTCTGAGCGACCTTAAAGGCCTTAAAAACGATCCGCTGATCAAACTCGGTGATCAGTCTTATACCGTAGAGCCCGATAATATTTCAACGATGATCAAAGAAGATGCAGTAGCTGCGGATGCATATGACATACAAAACCTTTTTGATCATTCCCTGACAGGTCGTCCGGATCTCTCCCTGACAAAAAGTACAGCTTTAAATTTTGATTTTGAACTGGATATCCGTGGAAGTGCCGAACTCAACTTTATGCATTTGGGCAGAACAACAAATGTACAAATGCAGGGGAATTGGAACGATCCAAGTTTTACGGGCCGCTACTTACCTGAAAACAGAAAAATTTCCAAAGACGCTTTCAGCGCGAACTGGAAAATGACCTATTTCAACAGACCTTTTCCTCAGCAATGGACTGGGGCAAAGGCAAATTTAACCACTAAAAATAACGAAGCTGTTTTTGGGGTTAAATTTAAGTTACCGGTCGATCAGTATCAGAAAACCATGCGTACAGCCAAATATGCCATACTGATTATCCTGTTAACCTTCATTTCTTTATTGTGCACGGAATTTATCATTAAACACGAGGTCAGCTTATTACAATACATACTGATCGCAGCTGCCATGATTATTTATTATATCCTCTTGCTTTCCTTCAGCGAGCAGGTTGGTTTCAATCTGGCTTACCTGATTGCTTCTGTTGCAACGATCACTCTGATCAGTACTTTTATTGCCGCCTTACTCAAAAACAGGAAAGCGGCACTGATCTATGCCCTGATCATTACCATCTTTTACAGTTTTGTCTACGTACTCATCCAGCTGCAGGACCTGGCCTTATTGTTTGGCAGCATTGGCCTGTTCATTACCATTGCTGTGCTGATGCAATTGTCGGCAAGGTTAAGCTGGACAAAAAATTAAACAATGCGCTCTTTGCTGCGGGGACTGATGCCCCGCAGCATTTATTTAAATGCCCAGACCACAACATTCCATAACTCTTTGGTGTCTTGATAAGAGCCGCTCAACTCAAAGCCCATTTTCTCATGTGCCCTCAGAGATTTGGGATTTCGTGTGGAAATTTCTGTTACACAAAGTTCATAACCAGCGGGTAGCCTGTCGCGGCTTTGCTGATAAAGTTTTTCCAGTAAACCCTTACCCCTAAACAAAGGATGCACGCAAACTTGTCCACCCACCATAAAACGGTACGCTGATAGTGGTTTTCCTTTATAATCCATACGCTCAAATTGTTCAAACATAGGGATAAGGCTTGGCAATATATACTTCATTCCTGCGGTCATGGCCAGGCTATAACCAATGACCTGGTCCTGATGTAAAGCAATCACCTGGGGAAGGTGCGAAGCCATTGTTTTTAACAAGTCAAGTGTATGCTCTGCAAAGACAAAGCCTTGTTCTCCCTGCTGTTCTGTGCTTAATCTGCTGTACAGGTTCTGCTGCTGTAATTGCAGGATCTGCTGAAAATGCTGGTCTGTGGTTGCGGTTTCAAAAGTAATCTCCATTCTTATTTCTTTAATTTCATTTCAAATTTCCTACATTTAAGCTATAGAGTACAGATACAGTTTTTGTTTTTTGTACCAGAACAGATTGAGCTTATGACAATACCGGATTCACAGAAAAATGAGTATCTGTATGAAAGAATTGCTGCAGAACTGGAACAACAAATCCAGTCGGGCCTGCTACTGCGGGCGGATAAAATGCCATCCATCCGCAACATTTGTACAGATTATAAGGTCAGTATGAGTACGGCCTTGCAGGCCTACTACCGGCTGGAAAGTAAAGGTCTGATCAGGCCTGTTTCAAAATCAGGTTATTACGTGAGTTATGTGAAAAAATTCCCGGCCCTCCCCAGTCAAAGCAGCCCATCTTACCTCATGGGGAAAGAAGATAATTCCAGTCTGGTCAGCAAGGTCTATGATGGCATCAGTTCTGATCATATGATGTTGTCGCTGGGCTGTCCTTCAGCTGAACTTTTACCGGTGGCCAAACTGAATAAATCGACAGTCCAGGCCATTCATCACTTTCGGGAATCTGGCACAGGTTATGAACACATACAGGGCAATACAAAACTGCGGCGGCAGATTGCAAAACGATCTTATGTTTGGGGTGGACGCCTGGAAGAAGATGATGTCCTGACAACAGCCGGGTGCAGTAGTGCAATGACCCACTGTCTGATGGCCCTGACCAAACACGGAGACAGTATCGTTGTTGAAAGCCCTGTATATTTTGGAATCCTGCAACTGGCCAAAAGCTTTGGATTGAATGTGATTGAGCTGCCCTCAGACCCCAGAACAGGCATTGATCTGGATGCCCTAAAAGCCATTTTGAAAAAAGGTAACATCAAATTGTGCCTGCTGATCAGTAATTTCAGTAATCCAATGGGAGGGACCATGCCTGTCGAACATAAAAAAGAAACAGTGCGTTTAATGGAGTTCTACAACATACCCCTTTTGGAAAATGATATGTATGGTGATCTTTATTTCGGGACCCAGCGGCCTGTAAACTGTAAAGCCTTTGACCAGAGTGGGCTGGTTTTGCTGTGCAGTTCGGTTTCCAAAACCCTGGCCCCTGGTTACCGGGTAGGCTGGCTCACACCAGGCCGGTTTGCTGAAGAGATCCGAAGAATAAAATTTGCAACCAGTATCTCTTCAAACGCGCTCAGTCAGGAAGCTGTTGCAGGTTTTTTGGAAAAGGACCGTTATGAAAACCACCTTCGAAAACTACGGACAACCCTGCAGGCCAACAGCCTGCATTACATGGATGCGATCATGAAGTATTTTCCCGAAGGAACAAAAGTAAGCCAGCCTCCAGGAGGATTTATGTTGTGGGTGGAACTGGCTCCGAAGGTCAATACTGCACTACTGTATGAGCAGGCCATCAAAAAGAAAATCAGTATTGCACCCGGAAAAATGTTTACCCTTCAGGACCAGTACAACCATTGCATGCGTTTGAGCTATGGACATGTTTGGAATAAAGAGGTCGAACAAGCCATTAAAACCTTGGGTAAACTCGCAGGATAAGCACCTGATTTATATATAAAGATATCAAGATTTATAGATATAAATATGTTTTGATGTCTTTAAGCTTAGCTGTTGAGGTCAAAACCCAGTACAAACAAGAGGCTGACTGTCATGGGTTTTCTACCGTAAAAAATAGGTAGATGTATTTTTTTACATTACATTTATGGAGGTCATTTTAAAACTTGAAGCCTAATGAAATTAAATAAATCAGTCTTTGCTTTCCTGATTCTTTTATGGACAATAATGCTTGCTTTGCCGGGCCATGCACAACAAGGGAAGATAGACACGATCCCTTTTTCACTTGAAACCAAACTATTGGTATTTAAGGGAATGTTAAATGGAAAAGAAGCCTTTTTTGCTTTCGATACCGGTGCGGCTGAAAGTATGGCCAATAGTACAAATGTAGAAAGCGGACAGGTAGAAGTTCTCGATAAAACCCTCAATGTCAAGGATGCCAATCAGAAAAGCCTCCGCTTAAAAAAGGGAATGGTAGCAGAACTTGGCATTGGTTCATTCCGGTTTAAAAAGCAAAATTGTTTTGTGCAGGATATGCAATACCTGCAATGTAACCGTTTGTTTCTGCTTGGTGGTGATGTGATCCGTCAGCTCAACTGGATGATCGATTTTGAGAAAAAATTAATCTATGTTTCCAGTTCCTCTTTTCCAAAACAAAATGATATGATCTCCTTAAAGGTAAATTATAAACAGAATACCTCTTATACCGATTTGGTGTTCAATGGAACTGCCTATAAAAATATACTTGTAGACATGGGCTATACCGGAAAATTGACCTTACCTGTGGCAGATCGGAAGGTTTCAGCTTTACTGAAGGAAAAACAACAAAAAAACCTGCTGAACTATAGTCTTGGCGCGCACATGACAATTAATGGCACACCAGCACCAGATACCATTCGGACTTTCCTACTGGACAGCATATCTATAGAAGGGCGGCAATTTAAACAGGTAACAACGGTTTGTAAAAACAATACAGAGCCAAAACTGGGCCTTGGTTTTTTTGCTGATTTTTGTTCCCTGATGATTCTGGACCATACAAAAAATGTATTTGAACTTTTGCCCTCTGCGACAGTAAAGCCGCTTGGGTTGGCCAGTTATGAAATTGTTGTCGCTTTAAGAGAAGGAAAATTAAAGGTGATTGGAATGGACCTGAGTTCGGGCAATCGGAGCAATGGCTTTGAAATAGATGAGGTTTTGGAGGCCATAGAGGAAAGGAATGCGGCTTCTTTTGAAGGAGAATGCGATTTTCTAAAATGGTATATGACCAAAAAGGATGGCTTTACCGTGAAAAGGTTAAACGGACAGACGGTTAGAATCAATAAAGTCAAACCCCTGGAATAAATTCCGAAATGAAAAAATACGGATTTTTGCTATTTCTGTTTCAAACGCTGTTGGTGAATGCCCAGAGCCCTGCTAAGCGCGAAAAACTACTGGAACAAATGACCCTGGCCATTGACAGTGGCAAGTATCCAGGTATGCACAGCATACTGATTTCAAAAAATGGTCATTTGAACTATGAACAGTATTTTAACGGTTTTAACCGGGATTCCCTTCACGATTCCCGGTCGGCCTTTAAATCTGTGACCAGTCTGCTCACCGGTATTGCACTGGATAAAGGTTTTTTGAAGAGCGTCCATCAGAAAGTCTATTCTTTTTTCCCTGATTACCCTTCTGGTAAAGAGGCTGGTTTTCGTCAATCGATGACCATTAAAAACCTTCTGGAAATGAAATCTGGTTTTGATTGTGAAGAATTTAATGGAACAAAAGATTGTGAGCAAGCTATGGAAACCAGTAAAGACTGGTTAAAATTTTCGCTGGGCCTGCCGCTGAAAGACCGGCCGGGAACAGTATGGTCTTATACTTCCATTAACCCAATGATTATCAGTGGGATCATTCATAAGGCCAGTCATATTCGGGTGGCAGATTTTGCAAAGAAGTACCTGTTTGGTCCTTTAGGGATAAAAAAGTACCGATGGTCCTATGATCCCAGTGGAAATGCAATGACGGGCGGTTCTTTTTTTATCCGGCCTGTGGATATGGTCAAATTGGGTCAGCTCGTTTTAAACGAGGGCAAATGGGAACAGCGGCAGCTGATTTCCAAAAAATGGCTGCAGGAATCCACCAAAGGAAACATCCCTATTCCCGATTTTTCTTTTGCAAAGAGCAGCAGAAGTAAAATGCTGCTCCCTCAACCTACCTATTATGGTTACTATTGGTACCATGAGTTGTTAAAAACCAATGCTATAGAACAGGATTTGCTATTTGCCTCTGGCAATGGCGGACAATATATTTTTATCAGTAGGAAACTTCAACTGGTGGTCGTTTTTACCCAGGGAAATTATGGAAACTGGAAAGCCAAACAAGCTTTTGAAATCCTGGCGAAATACATTCTTCCTGGTTTAACCCCGGAATAGGACGTTTTAGGGACTGCTTGTCAATAAACCGCTATTCGTTAAATAATGTTAATTTGTTAAAAATCAGCTTTTAATCAGATAGCTTTGTTTTGCAGCGTGGCTAATCTGCTGTCACCCAGACTATGAAAAGGAAATTTTTAATCCTATTTTATTGCAGTACCTTAATTGGTTTTTCAGGAACTGCCGCCTATGCCCAAAAATTGGATGATCCCGACCGGGAGGTGAACATATGGGCTGTTAAACCCTTTAAAATTGATGGTAATTCGGAAGAATGGCATGAGCCGCTGAACAATTTTAATGATGCGACCCACCTGGCTTTTGCTTTGGCGAATGATGAACAGAACCTTTACCTGATCATAGAATCCCTCGATGAGGTCACCACCGGAAGACTGCTTCGTGGTGGCTTGACCTTAAACATCAATACCGCAGGTAAAAAGAAAGATGGAATAAAACTTAACTTTTTGGGTATGCAGCAACCGCCTGTACCTGGGCAAGCACCCAGAGACAGTTTGGGTGTGGAGCATGAAAAAAACAGCGTTCAAAGAGATGCGGGAGTAAGGGTCATTACCGTGTCCGGGTTTAAACAAATTCCGGACGGTGCTTTGGCCATTCCAAATGAAAAAGGCATTCAGGTCGCAGCAGCCTTTAACAGCCGCAGGGATTACATCTGTGAACTGGCCATTCCACTTGCACAACTGGACCTGAAAGGAACTGAAGTCAAAGGGATTGCTTATCAAATTAAAATGAACAGCAGTGCAGCCCGTGCAGAACATCGTCCGGAAGCTAAAGGCGGGGAAAGCAGTGGTATGGGCCGTGGCGGAGCAGGAATGGGCGGAATGGGTGGTATGAAAGGCGGACGTGGCGGCGGCGGCGGACACAGGGGAGGTGGAATGAACGAAAGACGTCCGGATGGCAGAAATGAAAGTGCAGCTGCTGCAGATTTCTGGATCAAATACGAACTGGCAAAACCTTCAGATGCTTACCGGAACAATTCCCAGTAAGTGATGGGCTCGTTTATCTCATAGATTCCGTCGCCCGGATCCGGTCTCTGACGATGTCTTTGTTTCTTGGATCCAGTTTAAGCCCTTTGTTGTATTGGGCAATCGCATTTTTATAATCCTGAAAACTGAAATACACTGATCCAAAGCCCCAATAAGCCCCTGCATTTTGAGGGTTGAGCAACCAAGCCTGGTTAAAGCGGTACATGGCCGTTTGACGGTCCCCCTGGTTTAAATGTTTAAAACCCAACTGTACCATCATTTCGGAAGCTTTTTCTGCGGTTTCCTCTTTGGTTGCTTCTTTCAAAAAGGCACTGTCAGCGGCCAGTTGCTGCTTGTTTTTTTGTACGTTTCCATATTCCGGTAAAAGCCGGATATTGGTTTTGGCCTGTTCTCTCCAAACCTGATAAGGTGATGGGGTATTACAGGAAACCATCATAAAGGTCAGAAGGATGACAAAAACGGTGTGTACTTTATGGTTCATAAGCAGGTCGGAAATTTTACTTTCCGGGCAAAGCTAATAAAGATCAGGTGTTTTTATATTCCCATGATGTCTTTTCTTACTTCTTTTCTCCAGGAGCTGCCATATTTTTTGTCCAGGTATTTTGCAATTTCAGCGTTGTAAACATCCAGGCAAAGGTCTTTGGGAATCACACAACCAAAATCCAGGTATTTTAGCTGATACTTCCGCTCAAAAAGTTCCTGCCCTTTAACATGGCGGGACACGATACCACCCTGAACGAGGAAGTTAATTTTTCCCTTGCGGATATCCAGGGCCGCTTTTTCTTTGCTGCCGTTACATTTGGTCTGGCCATAAACCATCGTGCCAGGCAAAAACAACAAAGTAAAAACAAATAAGTAGCCCGTTTTCATCATAAAACTTTTAAAAAAGATGCCAGGAAAAAGGAAATTCCATATTTTTTGAAAAACAAAAAAGCCTGCTGTATTTATACAGCAGGCCCTGATGTTCAACAGATAAATTATCTGATGTCACTTTTAACTTTATTGGCCGTGTGCTGACCAGGCAGGTAAATCTGGAAACCAAAAGACAAGTGCAGTGAATGCTGATAGCCATTGTTTCCAAACCCGGTTAAACCCTGGTATTTAAGTAAAGTTTCCAGACCGATATTTGGGGTAATGAAATAAGCAAAACCAGGTCCTACGCCAAAATCAATACCGTTGGTATTGCTTCCGCCCTGACTCGTATTGCTTCCTCCAAAACCAAAAGTTGCTTCACCAAAAAAACGTCCATGTTTCAAAACTTCCACGTCTTTACCAGTATAATAGCGTCCAAGGGCACCAATTCCATAAGTGGTGGTGGTTGCAGCACCTTTTGCAGTACTGATTCCCAGTTTGGCATAGCCCCCCAATGCAACATTATCCTGAATAAACCAGGCCGCTTTGGGCGTAATTTCAAAACTGAAAACTTTTGCGCCGTTTAAACCTAAATTCATATCGGCCAAATCACCGCCGATGAGTACATTGCCCTTTTGAATCTGGGCATTTGCTGTAAGGCCTACTCCAAGTAGAACGATTAGCAAACCTAAAGTAAAATTTTTCATAAGATGTTGTTTTTAAATGTTAATCAATATAGCCTGTACTACAAGCATGATGCCATAATAACTCACCAAAACCCTTAATTGTTTGTTTTTTTACGTTTTTGGTGCAGCAGCAGCAAACAGAACAGGGACTTAAGGGGGAAATAAAATCACTTAAATAGTTTTCATGTAAAGAAATTTATACAAAAATAATACAGCCTGCAGCAGCCTGGAATTTAAAGGAATTTATATTTTTTTGAAACCGACCGCTTAGCTGAAAAAAAATACCAGGCGTATCATGATCCGGGTCGAAAGCAGCTGTATGTATTTGTTAATCGTTGATAATCAGGGTTTAATGCTTTGTTTTTTTCTGGGTTGAAACGTATTGGTTTGGGTGTAATTGGTTGACTTTCAGTAAATTAATTTACATTTTTTTTGCTTTATATGAATTTGATTCTAACTTTGGAGCAAAGAACAAGCCTCCCCGATTTGTTCAAAAACCAATTGTAAAACCCTGAAACCTTTATCCCAGTGGGTGATCTGTGTATAAGATTTGATAAGGGCCGGAACCAATTAAACCTATAATGAATTATTTTAAACAGTTGTGGCCACTGTTGCTGCTATTGGCTGCCTGCAACGGAAAACAACCGGCCGAAAAAGAAAAGACAAAGTCACTCTTGTCTGGTACCTGGAAACTGATTTCAGCTCAAACCATCAAAGGAAAAGATACCCTGCTTACTTATCCTGTTCCAGGTCAGCAGATGATCAAGATGTTTAATGAAAGTCATTTCTCATTTGTTAAACATGATCTGAATAAAGGAAAAGGTCCAAATGCTGTATTTGATTCCGGTGCGGGTACCTATACTTTATCCGGAGAAGATTATCAGGAACATCTGACTTTTTGCAGCTATCGGGATTGGGAAAACCGGGATTTCAAATTTAAACTCCAATTTAAAAATGATACCCTGATCCAAAAGGGTATAGAAAAGATCGACAGTCTTAAGGTCAATCATGAAATTATAGAAGTATATACCCGGATCCGTTGATCTTTAATTCCAGTTCTTTAATGCATCGAAGCAAGTTAAGCCTTTTCCTTTTTTTATCCGTGCTGATCCATTTTTTTACAAGTACTTGTCTCTTTGCACAGAGCCGTTCCTACACTGTTCAGGGGAAGCTACAGGACAGACAGCAACAGGCAGTCGAACATGCACTGCTGAGCCTGCTCCGCTTACCCGATAGTAGCGTGCTGAGCAAAAGCTCTTCCCGCAGGGACGGCTCTTTTTCTTTATCTGCACCCTTTCAAGGGAAGTTTTTTATCCGGATCAGCAGCCTGGAATTTAAAACGGTTCAAAGTGCCTCCTTTTACCTGGATAAAGACACCATCCTTGCCCGGCCTTTTATTATGGACAGCGATGCCAAACAATTGGCTGAAGTGAACATTAAGGCCCAGGAACCAGCGCTGTTACAGGCCAGTGGCAATAAACTCATTTACAATGTTGGCGAAAGTATTAATGCTAAAGGAACAAATACGCTGGAAGTTCTTAAAAAAACACCGGGTGTAATTGTCGAAAGAGATAACTCCATTGATCTGAATGGCAGAAAAGGCGTACTGGTTCTGATCAATGGAAAAAACAGCTACCTGCAGGGCGAAGAACTAACCAGTTATTTAAGGTCACTGCCTTCCTCGAATGTAAAGTCCATTGAAATTATGAGCAATGGTTCTGCACAGTACGACGCGGCCGGAACAGCTGGCATTATTAACATTAAACTGGCAAAACCAGCGGGCAATGGTTTTAACCTGAACCTTAGTACTGGTCTTTCTTATGGCCTGACACTAAAACAGAATACAGAACTCTCTTTTAATTCCAGACAGGACAAACTGAATGTTTTTGGAAATTACAGCCATGCCTTTGGAAATAATGCCTACCGGTATGGAATGACAAGGACCCAGGACGATAAGGTTTTCCAGAGCCCAACCCTAGATACAGACTATAGAAAAACAATGGGGGGGACCATTGGTGCAGATTATGAACTCGATAGCCGGCAGACCATTGGTGCAGTGTTCAATTTAAATGCGGTGTTTGGGCCGGGCATTACCGATACCAGGACCACCATAAGGGATGCTGCCAGTGGCCTTTTGCTCAATACCCTGATTGCGCAAAACGATTATTACCAGCAAAATGCCAGTCGTTACAATGCCAATGTGAATTACCGTTTCCAGGACAGTCTGGGCAGGGCCTTTAGTTTTGATGCCGACTACGGCTATTTTGACGGGGGCTCCAAAAACCTGCAGCCAAATACCTATTACAAGGCCGACGGTAGTCTGGAAAGCAGCAGTACCTACCGGTCCCTGAACAAAAGAGACATCTATCTATATGCACTGGCCAGCACCTATCAGTTTAATGTGGCGAAAGGAAAAGTAAATGTAGGGCTTAAACTCTCGGGTGTTTCGGCAGATAATGGTTTCATCAACCGCCTGGTGAAGGGGACAGAAGAAAGTATAGATTACGGCCGTTCAAACCAGTTCGATTACAAAGAACGCATTGCTGCGGCATTTGCACAATATCAGGTGCCCCTGAGCGCCAAACTGAAACTCGAGGCCGGTTTGCGTTTGGAACACACCTATTCGTTGGGACAATTAGTTCCGCTGGCCCCGGGCGGTCAGGCCCCGGAAGATATAAAAAGGGACTATACCAATATCTTTCCGGCCTTAAGTTTAAACTACCAGATCCATCCGGAGCAGGCCCTTTCCTTAAGTTACGGGAAAAGGATCGACCGGCCTTCCTATCAGAATTTAAATCCTTTTGAATACCTGCTGGATGAACTTTCTTTCTGGAAAGGAAATCCCTTTCTGCAGCCGCAGATCAACCATAAGGCAGAACTGATGTATAGTTTTCACCAGACCGTGATCAGCTTTGCTTATTCGCTGACCAATAATTATGCAGCGCAAATTACAGATACCCTGCAAGTCAATAAAGTGGTCATGATGCCAAAAAACCTTGGTAAACAGTACCATGCAAGTCTTAGCATCGCCCAGCAGTTTAAAATAAAAGAAGGGTGGAACCTGAGCCTGAGCGCCACAGGTTACCATGTGCGGAACAAAATTGCTTTTGGGCTTTACCGAGATTTTGACCTGAGCCGTTATGCGGCAACCCTTAATGTACAACAGACTTTCCGCATGCCTTTAAAGATCAAAGGAGAGCTTTCCGCTTTGTACAACAGTCCCAGATTGGGTGGTTCAAATGAAATCATGAAAAACAGCAGCCAGATTGACCTGGGTTTTCAACGGAACTTTTTTCAGGACAGGGCCTCCCTAAAACTGGCTTTTACCGATATTTTCCGGGGCAACAACTGGGATTCCAAAAGCCGGATGAACGGGCTTTACCTGGACAGTTACGGAAATGCAGAAAGCAGACAGGTACGGCTTAATTTCAGTTACCGTTTTGGAGGAGCAAAAGTCAAGGAAAGACAGCAACGGGACAATGGTCTTAAAAATGAAACCCAACGTCTGTAAGGTCTGCATCAGGTCAAATCCCAGCTGCCACCAAACTGGAAATCATTAAAAATCACAGGGGTAGGGGCAGAAAAGAAAATTGATGTAAGGAAGGCTTCACAATAGCTTGTTTTATGAGGGCAATAATTGTTAAATTGCTGCCCTCATAAATCGCATCATGGAAGTTAGAAATTTAGAACCCAAAGCACTCTGGAACCATTTTTCAGATTTAAATGCAGTGCCCCGTGCCTCCAAAAAAGAAGCCCGGGTCATTACATTTATGCTTGAATTTGGTCAGCAGCTTGGACTGGAAACCCTTAAAGACCAGGTGGGCAATGTGGTGATCAAAAAACCGGCAAGCCCAGGTATGGAAAACCGCCAAACGGTCATTATCCAATCGCACCTGGATATGGTCCACCAGAAAAACGGTGATACGGTTTTCGATTTTGATCATCAGGGCATTGAAATGTTTGTGGACCAGGATTGGGTGAAAGCAAAAGGCACCACCCTTGGCGCCGATAACGGAATCGGTGTGGCGACCATCATGAGTTTACTGGCGGCCACTGACCTGGTGCACCCTCCACTGGAAGCCATGTTTACCATTGATGAAGAAACAGGAATGACCGGTGCCAAACAACTCGATCCGCTGAACTTCAGCGGAAAAATTTTGCTGAACCTGGATACAGAAGAAGATGATGAACTGACCATCGGTTGCGCTGGTGGCCTGGATACCAACAGCCTTTATACCTATACCGAAGAAAACCTGCAGCCGGGCAGTATTGCCTGTGAAATTACCATCAAGGGACTGCTGGGCGGACACTCCGGTATGGACATTCATAAAGGCAGGGGAAATGCGAACAAACTCATGAACCGCTTGCTGTACACCTTGTTTGGATCGTTGAATTACCATTTGGCATCTAT
Source organism: Pedobacter nutrimenti (assembly GCF_003208655.1). Taxonomy (GTDB): domain Bacteria; phylum Bacteroidota; class Bacteroidia; order Sphingobacteriales; family Sphingobacteriaceae; genus Pedobacter; species Pedobacter nutrimenti. The sequence continues at coordinate 274,037 of NZ_QKLU01000006.1, forward strand.
TGATGGGGGCAGCTTAAGAAATGCCATTCCAAGAGAGTCCAGGGCTGTTGTCGTGCTGGCAGGTACAGATCGGGCCGCCTTTTTATCCGCCGTGGAAAACATTGGGGCCCTGCTCAAAGAAGAGTACAAAACGGTAGAACCAGGTATGCAGGTATTGGTCAGTGAAAGCACTCTTCCCGAAAAAGTGATGGGAAAAACAGATTTGAAGAAACTGTTAAACGCTGTTTATGCTTTACCAAACGGAGTTTTCAGGATGAGCCCGGATATAGAAGATTTGGTAGAGGCCTCGTCGAATTTGGCCAGGCTAATTGTCAAAGACGGACAGTTTATCACCCAGTCCCTGCAGCGCAGCAGTGTGGAAAGCACCAAACTGGATGTGGCCACCGCTGTAAAAGCAGGTCTGGAAAATATGGGCTGTGAAATTAGCCAAAGCGGGGATTACCCGGGCTGGAAACCAGACCCCGATTCAGATATTTTAAGATTAATGGTTAAACTTTATCAGGATACTTTTGGTAAAGAACCAAAAGTAGAAGCTTGTCATGCCGGTCTGGAATGCGGTATTTTGGGATCTCATTTACCGGGCCTGGATATGATCTCTTTCGGACCAACCATTCGCGGGGCCCATTCGCCCGACGAAAGGGTACAGATTTCTTCGGTTCAAAAGTTCTGGGCTTACCTTTTGGCCGTGCTGAAAGAAATTCCTGCAGCCGGATAAGAAAGATGAAAATTACCATTGTCGGATTGGGCGGGGTTGGCGGCTATTTTGGCTTTAAACTCGCCAAAACGTACAGGCAAAGCCAGCAGGCGCAGGTTCATTTTGTAGCCAGGGGAGCAACCTATGACCTGGTACAGAAAAGGGGACTGGAGCTGATTTCTGAGGAAGAAAAAAACAGCCTGGTCCACCCTGAAAAACTATGGAAAGATGTAGCGGAGGTAACAGAAAGCGATGTCTGGCTGCTTTGTACCAAGGAATATGACCTGGAGCAGCTTTGCCTGCAGCTGAAGGAAAAAATAAAACCACAAACCGTTATTTTACCCCTGATGAACGGTGCAGATATTTACGAAAGGGTCCGCAGGATGATACCAGGTGGCATTGTTCTGCCGGCCTGCGTATATGTAGCCTCGCACCTGAAAGAAAAGGGCATAGTGGAGCACAAGGGCAATCCTGGAAAAATTATGATGGGCAAAGACCCGGAGCATCCGGAATATGTGCCTATGCAGGTCCTGGACTTGTTCCTGCAGGCAGGAATAGATATACAATATAAAGAAAATGCTTTCGGGGAGATCTGGACGAAGTATTTTTTTATTGCCAGTTTTGGTTTGCTCTCTGCACGTTATAACCAGCCCCTGGGTGCAATTTGTGCCGATCCCGCATTAAGGGCAAGGGCGGGGGCGGTAATGGAAGAAATCAAAGCCATAGCCTTGAAAAAAAACATTGATGTGCCTGAAAACATCATTGAACTGACTTTTCAAAAGGCGGCATCTTTTCCTTACGCAACACCTACTTCCTTGCAGCTGGATGTGCAAAACAAAAAAGTGCATACAGAACTGGAACTGTTTTCTGGGGCCATTATTTCCTATGGCCGTATGCTGGATATAGCCGTACCCGAAACCACACAAATCGACGCAGAAATTAAAGCAGGTTTATTAAACTGATGCTGAATTCAGTATCTTAGAACGAGTTTTATTGGTTATGAATAAAAAATTAATCCCGGTCCTTGGCTTGTTGTTCCTTGGACCATTGCTAAAAGCGCAGGACCGTTATACAGGTAGTTTTGTCGGAAAAGATCCTGAAGGAACCTCGACCACTTTATTTCTGGACCAGGCTTCCGGTTATTTTTCCACTTATGTGGAATCTAAAGAAAAAGAAAAGCTGTTTTTTGCCTCGGGAAGTTTCAAAGTCAAAAATGACAAAGCCTTTCTGACCACTGCCCCGGAATATGATGCCATTAAAGTGTATGGACGTTACAATCCCTCGCTGGATAAGGATTCTGTTCGATGTATTGTGGCCAGCCGCAAAGGTAAAACGGTTTTAGAACCCATCTCGGTGGCCATTGGTAAGGATCCTTCTAAAAAACAGTGGAAAGGGGTAACCAGCGAAGGCCTGGTACAGGAAAGCGGCGGTTACCGTTTGGACTTTAAAAAATCCGACAGCCTTTGGGTCGATTATGCCCTGTTTGACCACATCAGCTATGGCTTTCAGTTAAATGCCGGATCAGGTAAAAAGTATAATGAATTTTTTATTGATGCCGATGATTACCTGAGTTCCCTGATGCTGATTGCAGAAGGGCTGAGCCGGGCAAAAAATGACGTATTGTCCTTCAGTCCTATGGATAAAAATGCTTATGCCAAGCATCCGCCCCATGTCGTAGTGCTGCACATGACCGGTTTGTGGCTTAGAAAAGGACTGGTGCCGGTAACCGCCGAGCCCCCGGTGCTAAAAAAAATCACCTTTGATGAGCAGGCTTATGAACCCCTGGAACGGGCTACCCTGACCAGGACAAAGGTCAAACGTCTGGTCCAGCCGCCATTGTCCAAGAAGGCAGTTCCGGTGAAAAAAAAGCCCTGAAGCCAATGTTTTAAAGGTGTTCATATTTGAACGTAAAACTGTTCGGATATGGACAGGCTGAAATGTAAAGCCGATTCCAGAAGGTCTGAAGCAGGCTTTGTGCGATGGCATACGAATTGGAAACAGAACAAAAAAAGAATAGGATTATGTTTCAGCACCACCTTTTATTGATCTACAGGAATTTAAAAAAATATAAAAGTTCCTTTTTCATTAACCTGATTGGCCTTTCTGCCGGGCTTTCCTGTGCAGTGCTGATTTACCTGTGGGTAAATGATGAAGTCCGTATGGATAAGTTTCATGCCAAAGGGGAACGTTTATACCAGATCATGGAAAATGAGGTGACCACAGAAGGCATTCATACCGTTGACGGGACCTCTGCCATTCTTTCAGAAGCTTTACTCAAAGAGATGCCCGAAGTAGAAGATGCGGTAACCGCATCTCCAAGCGTCTGGCTCAAAGAATCTAAAGTGCTGCCCAAAGGCAGTACCCCCATAAAAGCAGGAGGTAAATTTGCGGGGAAGAACTTTTTTAAAGTGTTTTCCTACCCTTTACTGACAGGAAATCCTTCCAGTGTGCTTTCGGGAAAGACTAATGTGGTGGTCTCTGAAGATCTGGCCAGAAAATTATACCACAGCACCGAGGTGATCGGAAAAGATTTTACCTGGAGCAATTCAGAGATGGATCAGGTCAATCATGGCCAGATTTCCGGTGTATTTAAAAATACACCCGGCAATTCTTCCGACCAGTTTGATTTTCTGGTTTCCCTGGAATCCTTTTTCCAGACCGCCCCGCAATACCTCAGATGGTCCAACCGCGGGCCTAACACTTTTGTCATTTTAAAAAAGGGGGCCAGCGCAGCGCAATTTAATGCCAAGCTCAAAGGCTTTATGAAGGCGAAAGGAGAACATCACCGGGAACTGTTTAGCAGGCCTTTTGCAGATGGTTATTTATACAGCAGGTACGAAAATGGTGTACAAGCCGGGGGAAGGATTGCTTATGTAAAACTATTTTCCTTGATTGCCATTTTTATCCTGCTGATCGCCTGCATCAATTTCATGAATTTATCCACAGCCAGGGCTTCCAGGCGGATGAAGGAAGTAGGGGTAAAAAAAGTATTGGGTGCCCACCGGTCTGACCTGGTGATCCAGTACCTGACCGAGTCTTTGTTGCTGGCCATATTGTCCTTGTTTGTTGCCCTGCTTTGTGTTGAACTGATTTTGCCAGCCTTTAACCGCTTAACCGATAAAAGCTTAAGCCTGCATTTTGATTTAAAACTCAGTATGGCCCTGCTGGGCATCACCCTGTTTACAGGGCTGGTCTCGGGAAGTTATCCGGCCTTATATCTTTCGGGCTTTAAACCTGTTTTTGCTTTAAAAGGCCGGCTTAGAGCAAGCTTTGGGGAAATGCTGATCCGCAAAGGCCTGGTCGTTTTTCAATTTACTTTATCGGTGATGCTCATTGTGGCCGTGCTGGTGATTTATAAACAAGTCCAGTTTGTGCAGACGCAAGACCAGGGCTATCAGAAAGACAATGTAATCAGTTTGCCTGCTGAAGGAAAACTGTCGGGGAATGTGGAGGCGTTTTTAGCCGAAGTGAAACGGTTACCGGGTGTATTGAATGCTTCGGGTATGAACAGGAACCTTTTGGGTGACCTGCAAGCGACCAATGGGGAGTTCAGCTGGGAAGGCAGGGACCCAAAAGAACCCATTAGATTCCAAACGGCCGGGATCAATTCAGGGCTAATCGAGACCCTTGGAATGAAAATGGCAGCAGGCCGCAGTTTTTCCGAAAAATTTGGTTCCGACAGCTCAAAGATCATCATCAATGAGGCCGGGATTAAAGTCATGAGGTTAAAAGATCCCATTGGAAAGAAGTTTATCCTTTGGGGCAAGGAACTGGAAATTGTCGGCGTGCTGAAAGATTTTCATTTTGAGTCCCTCCATGAGGCCGTAAAACCCATGTTTATGCTTTTTGATGCGAAACACACCAACAAGGTGATGATCCGTCTGGAAGGCGGGAAAATTAAGGAAACCATCACGGCCCTTCAAAATTTTTATGAACATTTTAATCCGGGTTATAATTTTGATTATCACTTTCTGGATCAGGACTTTCAGGCGCAGTACGCAGCCGAAAACAGGGTTTCTGCTTTATCCAGGTATTTTGCCATACTGGCCATTGTGATTTCCTGTCTGGGCCTTTTTGGGCTGGCCGCCTTTACGGCAGAGCGCCGGGTCAAAGAAGTGGGCATCAGAAAGGTGCTGGGGGCCACAGAAATGAACATCCTGTACCTGCTGTCCAAAGACTTTACCAGGCCGGTGCTGATTGCCATTGCGATAGCCCTGCCCATAAGTTACATTGCATCCAGGGACTGGCTCAGTACTTTTGCTTACCGCATAGATTTACCGCTCTGGTATTTTGCAGCAGCGGGTTTGCTGGTGTTGGGTGTCGCCTGGCTCACGGTTTCGGTGCAGGCTTTAAAGGCTGCAGCGGCAGAGCCGGTCAAATCTTTAAAATCGGAATAAACTTAGTCCTTATTCGCTTTAAGGACCCTTAAAAAGTTTCCACCGGTAATCAGGTCTATGTTTTTCTGGCTATAACCGAGTTTCTCCAGGGCAGCAACAATTTTTGGATAATCGGCCACAGAGTCCATACCCTTTGGATAAGACTCTGAACCATCGAAATCGGCACCGATGCCCACATGCTCAGGGCCGATCAGTTTCACCAGGTAATCGATGTGTTTAATGAGCATGCTCAAAGGGGGCCGGCGCAGTTCGGCCTCTTTTTTATAAATCCTGTTCAGCTGGTCTTCTGCGAAATCCTTATAAATGGGGCGAAGGGAATCCAGTTCTTTGCGGTGTGCGGCCAGAAAGGCCTGTTCTTTTTCCTCATAAGCCGGGTCGATGAAACCACTGTAAAAATTCACGAATACCACCCCTCCGTTTTTTGCAAGGGCTTTTAGCTGTGCATCTTTAAGGTTTCTGCGGTGCGGGTTTAGGCTGTACACACTACTGTGGGAAGCAATAACAGGCTTAGTACTGGTGGCCAGTACATCATTGAAGGTTTGTTCGCCTACGTGCGAAACATCGACCATTACCCCCAGCTCATTTAAATGGCGGACTATTTTTTTGCCCTGCTCATTCAAGCCCAAAAATGGAAGTTTTTCCTTTTGGATACTTTCATCCCGGGCAGAAGTGGCCCAGGAGGTGCTGTTGTTCCAGGTGAGGGTCAGGTAACACATCCCCCTTGCGGCCAGGCTGTCGATATAGTCCAAACGGTCTTCCACCATATGGCCACCCTCTACACCAATCATTGCGGCAAAACGTTGTTGCCTGTAAGCATTTTCGAGTTGCCAGGCATTGTGCACCAGTACCATTTTTCCGGGATTGCGCCGAATGAGCGCATACAAAGAATCTATTTCCCGGTTGGCCTGGGCAAAGGCGCTACCCTTTCCATAATCTTCACCGCACCAAACCGAAAAAACCTGGGCACTCAGGCCGCCCCGGCGGGCACGGACCAGGTCAAAGTTTCCGGTTTGCTGTAATTTGCCCAAATCGGCATCACTGAGCTGCTGGGAAGATAAAATGTCATTGTGTGTATCTATAAAAAAGCGGGGCAGAACAGCTTTGGTGTTGCGGTTTTTACGATAGGCACTCACCGGGTAAGAGGTCGTATCCTGGGCAGGGGCAGAACTATATATAAATACTAAAGATAAACAGCCTGTAAAGAATGATTTAATCATAAATAAAGCTTAGAATTTTAAATCTAATTTACAATAATGTAATGCTTTAACCCAGCGGCTTCATTAAATTAAAATAATTGTATTTTAGAAAAGCTTTATGGAATTTTCCACGGAAGCACATCTTCTTTAAAACGGACTTATGAAGGCTACCTTTACCCTCTCTTTATTTTTCATTGCGCTATTTTTGTTTCCCGGAAAAATATTTTCACAACAAACGCTCAAAAAATACGAGCAGGGTTTTAAAGCGGTAGATTCTTTAGCCGCCGCTGCAAAACCTAAAGATGCCCTGGAGCGGATCAATCAGATCAACGCATGGGCCAGAAAAGAAAAAGAACCCGTAATGCTAATTAAATCGGTGCTTTACCGGATGCTTTTTCAAAGTTACCTCCAGGAAGATGCTTTTGTGAAAATCCTGAGCGACCTCCAGGAAGACATCCGTCTGGCCGCCCAGCCGCAAAAGAGTGTTTTACAGTCTCTGCTGGCGGAAACCTATTGGAAGTATTTTCAGCAGAACCTGTACCGGATCCGCCAGCGAACAAGTCTGGAGGCCGATACTTCGCAGGACATCCGGACCTGGTCGGTTAAAAAACTGGCCCAGCAGACAGTTAAAAATTATATGGCCTCCCTTGCAGAACAAAAACAGTTGAAGGCTTTAAAAACAGGTAGTTTAAAAGAGGTTCTTTCCGGGGACAGCAGCAACAGGTTCCTGCGTCCGACCCTGTACGACCTGCTGGCCCATCGTGCCCTGGATGCCATGATGAATACCCAGATGGAACTGGGAACGACCGGTGAACTGGATTTTAATTTTAACCAGCAGGCCTGCTTTGCACCGGCAAAAGAGTTTAGCCTTTTGCCCCTTGCTGGGACAGACAGTACCTCTTTTGCCAGATCGGCCATAGAAGTTTTCCAGGGTCTGTTGCAGTTTCATTTAAATGATCAGGACCAATCCGCGCTGGCCGATGCCGATTTAAAGCGTTTAAAGTTTATGTACAACCGAAGCTTGGACGATCAGAAAGAAAAATGGTATATGGATGCCCTGGAACAGCTGGCAGAGCAATGCAAAAGCAATGAAATTTATGCCGATGTATTGACAGAACAGGCTTTACTGTTGAAAAACAAACGAAGCCCCACAGGCGCAGAAGACCATTTGGTCCGGGCGGTAGAGCTGGCCCGGAAGGCCATTTCGGCCTGGCCGGGTAGCATTGGAGCCAGGAATGCCCAAAGCCTTGTTGCAGAAATAGAACAAAGGAACATCCAGCTGGAGCTGAAGGAATTTATACTGCCCGCGCAGCCGGCACAGCTGCTGCTGAAATCAAAAAATGTAGACACCATTTGGTTAAAATTGTATAAAGTCCCTGTTGCCGAAAACGATTTTGGCCTCAATTATAAGGAAGGTTATCAAAAGTTTTTGAAAAGATACAGGATCATGAAAACATGGTCTGTAATCCTTCCTGTATCAAAAGATTACCGGGAGCATAGTTATCTGGATAAAATGGATGCGCTGCCTCTTGGGCATTATGTGCTGATTGCACAAAACCGTGCAGATACTTCATTTAAAGATCTTACTGCAGGTTTTACAACGTTTAAAGTGACCAGGCTGTCGGTGGAACACCGGGTAAATGAACAGGATTCCGTTGAATACCTGGTCAGGGACAGTAAAAACGGACAGGCACTTAAAAATGTAAATATTCAGGAAACAGCAGTGCGTTATTCCGGTACTAAAAGGATAGAAGAAGTCATACCGCGGTTTTCTACCAATACAGGTGGCTATGCCCTTTCCACAACACGTTTAAATGTGAGTAAAACCCTGGTGACTTTGGGCAAAGATTCGGTTTTGCTGGAGGTTAATAATTATCGTTATACAGACAACCAGGAGGAAGAACGGGTGCTTCTTTTTACAGACCGGCCTATTTATCGTCCGGGCCAGACCCTTTATTATAAAGGGCTTTTTATCGAGAATGAAAATGGCAAGCGAAAAATCAGAACTGCTGAAAGCCTCGAGCTGGTGTTTAAGGATGCCAATAACAAAGAAATTGAAAAGGTTTCCCTGAAAACGAACGACTACGGGACTTTTCAAGGCTCTTTTACCATACCCCAGGGCAAAATGAATGGACGGATGTCGCTGAATACAGAGTATGGGTCGGTCGATGTACAGGTCGAAGAGTACAAGCGCCCAGGCTTTGAAATCACTTTTGAGCCTGCAGGCCAAAAATATAAACTTGGTGACAGCATCAGGGTGGATGGAAAAGCCACCGCCTTTTCAGGTTATGCCATTGGGGCTGCAGCCGTAAAATATGTGGTTTATCGGAGCCCTTTTAACAGAGATTACACGATGACCGCAGTTTACGGATCCAGGGCCGTACCAAAACAGGTGGCCATAGGTAAGGCACAGACCGATCAGGACGGGAAATTCCATGTTTCTTTTCTGGCTGCTGCAGAAGGAGAGGCCCAGGAGCGTTACAGTTACCAGGTTAAGGTAGAGGTAACGGACCCTAATGGGGAAACCATCAGCGGGGCAAAAACCATTAATGCCGGTAAAAAAGATATGGTTTTATACGCAAACCTGCAGGATAGGTTGTTTTTGCGCGGCACAGCCGACAGCATTTCCTTTATGGTCAGCAACCTGAACGGAGGTCCTGTTAAAGCTGTGGTGAAAATGGAATGGACTGAACTCCTGGCGCCCGGAAAAGTAATCGTTCCCAACCCTTTTTCCCTGCAGCCCAAAACCTATAGCCTGGATAAAGCGGCTTTTCAGACTGCTTTTCCGGGAGCAGAATATAAAGGGGATGCTAATCCTATGAACTGGGAAAAGGGTAAAATGGTCCTTTCCCGGAGCGTGGCAGCAGCGCAGGGAACCGGCAACTTTGTAATCGATGCCCGAACGCTTCGGACGGGTTATTATAAAGTCCGCTTTGTGGCAGAAAACATGGAAAGGGATACCCTGTTGCAAGAACAATTTGTCCGGGTCCAGACGCAGGAACTGGAAAATATACAGCTGGCCCAGGAGTGGCTTACGGACGAAAAAACAAGCATTGCACCAAATGAAACTGCGGTGTTCCGGCTCGCCGGCCTTTCTGGGGATGCAAAGGTGTATTATGAAGTGTATCATAAGGGAACAATTAGTGAAAAAGTCTGGCTGAATGTTTCTCCAAAACAAAGCCGGGTGGTCATCCGGCCAAAGCCCAACCAGGAAGGGGATTTTTCCGTACAGTTCAGTATGGTCCAGAATGGAAAGATCTTTCAGGCCCTTAAAAATGTAGAGGTTATAGACCCCTCCAGACTGCTGGACATTCATTTTTTAAGCTTCAGGGATAAACTGCAGCCTGGTGAAAAAGAAAGCTGGACATTAAAGATCACCAGCCGTTCGGGTGAAAAACAAATGGCCGAACTGCTTGCCACCTTATACGATGCCTCTCTGGATCAACTTAAAGCCATGGCCTGGCCTTCCTTAAATAAACAGGACTACGATTATGATTCCTACACCTGGCAATCCAGGCTGAATACCATTCAAAGTGGGAACGGGCTTTGGTTTTTAGGAAATTACGGGAACTATTACCGGGCCACAGAACGGAGTTATGAGCAGGTCAACCTGTTTGGTTACAATTATTATGGCGGCTATAATTCCGGTTACCAGGATTACCTGGCCCGGGTACAAAAAACAATGCTCACCGAACAGGCTGTAGCAAAACTGGAAAAGTTAAAAAAAGAAGGCAAATTATGGTATGGGGTGGTGACAGATGAACAAGGTTATGGAATGCCGGGCGTAGCATTGAAATCTGGTAACAAGCGAACCACAACAGATGCTTCGGGGATCTATGTCCTGGATGGGAAAGCCGGCGAGACCATCGAATTTCGTTTTATAGGTTACTTGCTTCAGACCGTCAAAACCGGTAAGGAAAAAAGATTGGATGTCCGGATGAAACCTGATGGGTCAGGTTTGAACGAGGTTGTGGTTACAGGCTATGGTGCGCAGAAAAAAGCTTTGCTAACCGGGTCTGTAATTAAAATTCGCGGCCTCACTACGCTGCCTGCGGCTCCGGGTGGCTCGGTGGATGGGATGCTTATGGGGAGTGCTGCGGGCGTAGCCATAACACCCTCTGGTGGGAGCGCACGTGTCGTTCGAAGAGAGATCAGGGGGACCAAAAACGAAGTTTATGATATGGCAGCTAACCCGGGCGAAAATGATTTGTTCAATATAGCCCCCCGGACAAATTTTAACGAAACTGCTTTCTTTTATCCGCAGCTGCGGACCAATGACCAGGGGGAAATCCAAATTGACTTTACCATTCCCCAATCCCTGACCCGTTATAAAATGATGGGCTTTGCCCATACCAAAGACCTGAAAACCGGTTTTGTTAGCCGGGAACTGATTACCCAAAAAGAGCTGGCCATTGCCATTCATGCACCCCGTTTTTTCAGGGAGGGCGATACCATTGTGCTGGCCGGTAAGCTGAATAATTTATCGGGAAAAAAATTAACAGGCAATGCCGTACTGGAAATCAAAGATGCCCTAAGTGGAAAACCTTTGGAACTGTTTTTACCTGAAACAAAGGCCAGTCAGCGGTTTAATGTAGAAAGCAATGGGAATGAGGTTTTAAAATGGACCCTTAAAATTCCTGCAGGGATCAGTGCCCTGAGCTATAAGGTACTGGCCAGTTCGGGCAGCTACAGCGACGGAGAAGAAATGACCATTCCTGTATTGCCCAATGCCATGTTGGTGACCGAAAGTATGCCGATAAATGTACGCGGGAATACAGACAAAACTTTTACCATGGATAAACTCCTGCAGTCGGGTAAATCTAAAACCCTGCGTCACCAGCAGCTGACCTTGGAGTTTACTTCCAATCCGGTCTGGTATGCGGTACAGGCGCTGCCTTACCTGATGGAATACCCTTATGAATGTGCAGAGCAAACCTTTAGCCGTTTTTACGCCAATAGTTTTGCAAGCGGGATCATCAACAGTTCTCCCAAAATCAAAGCCGTTTTCCAGAGCTGGCAGCAGAGCAAAGGCGGAACGGCCTTGCTGTCGAATCTGGAAAAAAACCAGGAACTCAAATCCATTTTACTCGAAGAAAGCCCCTGGGTAAGAGAGGCAAACAATGAAACGGAACGTAAAAAGAGACTTGCGGTTTTGTTTGACCTGAACCGGATGAGTTACGAATTGAAAAATAATTTCAGTAAGCTGGAAAAAATGCAGCTGAACGATGGTTCTTTTCCCTGGTTTAACGGAATGCGGGGAGACCGTTACATTACCCAGCATATCGTGTTGGGACTGGGTCAGCTGATGCATTTAAAACTGCTTAATGAAAAAGAAAACCCTGAGGCAAAAAATGTACTGAATAAAGCCATCATTTACCTGGACGGACAATTAAAACAGGATTACCAGCGGGAAATGAAAACTAAAATGAAGGCCTATTTGCCTTTGCATTACCTGTATGCCAGAAGTTACAGCAAACAAAAAAATACAGACCCTGCTTTTGAAAAAGCAAAAACCTATTACCTTAAAGAAATTGTGAGCGGCTGGAAAATGATGGAGCCTTATCAGCTTGGGCAGGCCGCATTGGTTCTGCAGCGCAATGGAAACCCTAGCGAGGCCATGAAAATTATAGAACTGCTGAGACAAAGGGCGCAGCAGCATGAAGAAATGGGCATGTACTGGGCAAATAACCGTGATGGCTGGTGGTGGTATCAGAATTCAACAGAAACCCAGGCTTTGCTGATTGAAGCTTTTGATGAAGTGGCTTCGGACAAAAAAGCGGTAGAAGAGATGAAAATCTGGTTGCTGAAAAATAAACAGGGAACCGACTGGAAAACCACCAAAGCAACGGCTGCGGCCTGTTATGCCTTGCTCAGCAGGGGCTATAACTTGTTGGATGAAGCAAAGGAACCTGAAATAAAAATTGGTGGCAAAAGCTTAATGGAACTGGGGGCCACAGAGGGGGACAAAGAAGCGGGCACCGGCTACCGGAAGTTGAGCATCCCAGGGCCTCAGATAGCGGCCGGAATGGGAAAAGTCAGCATTCATAATCCAGGCAAACAACTGAGCTGGGGAGCGTTGTACTGGCAGTATTTTGAACAACTGGATAAAATCACTTCAGCAGAAACGGGTGTAAAAATTAATAAACAGTTATTTGTACAGGAGCAAGGGGCAAAAGGGCCGTTGTTAAAGGCCATTAGCCCCCAACAGCCCCTTAAAGTGGGCGATTTGTTAAAGGTACGTGTAGAGATCCGCACAGACCGGGATATGGAATATGTACACCTGAAGGACATGCGATCTGCAGGCTTTGAGCCGGTGAATGTAATTTCGGCTTATAAATATCAGGATGGTTTGGGCTATTATGAAAGCACCAAGGATGCATCCACCAACTTCTTTATCGCTTACCTGCGAAAAGGGGTGTACGTATTTGAATATGCACTGCGGGTGAGCCAGGCCGGACAATTCTCTAATGGGATCACGAGCCTGCAATGTATGTATGCACCTGAATTTACGGCGCATTCCCAGGGGGTCCGTTTGAGTGTAAAACCTTAATGTGAAATAAATTTCTGTTCGTGGAGCGCTTTGAGTATCTTGTTTTAATTAATCATTTCTCAACCTAACCAAAATTATGATGAAAAAAACTGCCCTTACCCTTTGTTCTCTTGTTTTCATTTGTGCCCTGTCGGGTTTCAGCCCTGCAGAAAAATCCGTACTTAAGCCCACTGCCCTTAAGGCCGCAAAAGTGGTGTTCGGTAGCATCTCTGGTCCAACAATGATCAGTGCAGCCGGTGGACCTTATACCTATACTGCTACTGGTTTGACTTATAACAGCAGCGACCCTTATGTACTGTGGATTTGTGGTGATCCGGTTAAAAACGAACAAATTTTTGCCGAGGTAAACCCCGATGGCAGTTGTACACTGGATATTTATGGCTCTTCCTTCACCACCAGAGGTTCCATGACCCTAACCATTCAGGATTCCAATGGCAATACAGTTGCGAGTTATCCGATATACGTGACCAATTAGTTTTTTTAAATAAAAAGGAAAGAGTGCCCCGGTGGCACTCTTTTTTTGTGCTTATATTCGTGGAAAAATATAAAAATGATTGCACACCATGTATTGTTCTGGCTGCAGGCCGGTACCACAGAAGCCCAAAAGGCCGCTTTCCGCGGGGGCCTTCAAAGCCTTGAGAAAATAGAAAGCATTAAATCTTTTCACGTGGGTGTTCCTGCACCTATTGAAAGGGCAGTAGTAGATACCACTTACACTTTTTCACTGGTCCTGTTTTTCGAAGACCTGGCCGCCCACGATGCCTATCAGGTCGACCCGGTCCACAAAGCATTTTTGGATGAATTCCGTGTGCTTTTTGAAAAAGTGATCATTTACGACGCCATTTAAATCAGCTCAGGGTGCCTGCCAAAAGTCCCAGACGCTGAAGGGCGCCCTCTAATTTATCATTCCAGGGCATGCCATAATTCAGGCGCATGCAATTGGAAAACTGGTCCTGAAGGCTAAACATTCTGCCGGGTGCAATACTGACCCCCTGCCGGATGGCCAGTTCGTAGAGTTGGGTCGTGTCTATTTTTTTGCCGAACTCCACCCACAGCACGAAACCGCCCTGCGGCCGGCTGATTTTTGTATGTTCGGGGAAATAGTCCATAATGGCCCTGCTGTAATGGCGGCAATTGATTTCCAGGGCACGTCTTAATTTTCTTAAATGGTGCTCATAACGGCCTGTTTCCAGAAAATCTCCAATTACCTGCTGGGTAATGTTTGTGCTGGAAATGGCATGGAACAATTTTAACCTCGAAATTTCTTTTTTGAAAAGGCCCGGGGCGATCCAGCCTACCCGGTACCCGGGGGCCAGTGTTTTGGAAACCGAACCTGCCCAAAGCACCAGGCCGCTCTCATCAAAACCTTTGCAGGTGGAAGGCCTGTTTTCTCCAAAATAGACATCACCATAAATGTCATCCTCTATTAAAGGGACGTGGTGTTTCTGAATGAGCCGCACGACTTCTTTTTTATGCTCATCGGGCATCAGGCTGCCCAGGGGGTTGCTGAAATTGCTCACCAGCAGACAGGCACTGATTTTATGTTTTTCCAGGGCCTTGCCAAGGGCCTGGGTTTCTATGCCGGTTTGAGGATGGGTAGGCAGTTCCAATACTTTCAGGCCAAGGCTTTTGGCCAGTTGCAGGATGCCAAAATAAACAGGGCTTTCTACTGCAATGGTGTCACCGGGCTTTGTCAAAGCCATCATGGCATAAGACAGGGCGCCGATACAGCCATTGGTGGTCACCAGGTCCTGGTGGCTGAGCCCCGGGATCATAAAGGCATGCCTGGCAATTTGTTTTCGCAGCTTTTCGTTGCCCTGGCTTTCACCATAAGCCGTTCCGCTGCCCGGAAGGTCCCTTAAGGCCTGCACCATGGCTTTATTGAGTTTGGCAATGGGCAGCAGTTCATTGGCCGGAACACTGTTGGACAACATAATACTGCCTGGGTTTGGAATGCTGAAAACCCTTTCGATGATTTCTTCAGCATCGATATTGCTGTGCTGTCCGCTAGGGGTACTGGTTTGGGGCAATTGCGGATGTCTTTGCATGCTGACCGAAACAAAATAACCGGACTGGGGCCTGGACAAGGCCAGTCCTTTGGCTTCGAGTTCATAATAGACTTTCATGGCGGTGCTTTGGCTAATGCCGTGCATTTCACACAGCAGGCGCAGGGAGGGGAGCTTATCACCGGGGACGAGCACTTTGCTGCGGATCTGTTGCTCGAAACCTTCTGCAATTTGCTGATACAAGTGTTTTTTCAGGACCAGGGTTTTCATTTAAAATTAACTGCTATGCTCAAATATACAAAAACTGTATCTGCTTTGGTGTTGGTGATTTACTGAAATTTGCATTAGCGGAAAAAATAAAAGCATTAAAATCTATAAAGATGAAAACACTTCAAATTACGAGCAGTACCACAGCAGATATCGATGCCATTTTTGATTTATATGATCAGGGCACAGCCCATCAGGCGAAGGTGGCCACCAAAGTCTGGAAAGGTTTTGAAAGAAGCCTGGTGGAAGAAGAAATCAAAGAAAAAAAACAGTGGAAAATCCTGATGGAAGGTGAAATTGTCTGTGTCTTTGCCACCACGTTTAGCGATCCGCTGATCTGGGGAGAAAAAAATGAAGAGCCGGCCATATACATCCACCGAATTGCCACCAGTGCCGCCCATAGGGGAAATTCTTTTGTAAAGCACATTGTAGAATGGGCAAAGCAATACGCCATCGGGCATGGAAAGCAATTTGTCAGGCTGGATACGGGCAGCGGAAACGAAAAACTCAATAACTATTATGTGAGCTGCGGTTTTACTTATCTGGGCGTGAACCTGTTGTCCAATACAGAGGGCTTGCCTGAGCATTATAAAACAGGTTCCTTCAGTATTTTTGAAATTAAACTCTGATTCCGGGCTGCTTAGGAATGCGGTTAAAAACTTATATTTGAATAAACCTCCTAATACGAAAGCACATGATGACCGAAAGCCTGAAATCTATTTTTGAGCGTGACCTTAAACAATTGAAACTGGAGATCGGCCTGTACCAGCAGGAATCCAATTTGTGGCTTACCAAAAAAGGTATTTCCAATGCTGCCGGTAACCTTTGCCTGCACCTGATCGGGAACCTGAGCCATTTTATTGGCGCTCAGCTGGGCCATATAGGTTATGTGCGCAACCGCCCCCTGGAGTTTTCGGACAAAGATGTTCCCCGGGCTGCGCTTTTGGAAAGCATAGATCAGGTCATAGCCATGATCGGAAAAACCCTGGACGGTTTAGATGATGCAGAACTGGAAAAAAATTACCCCCTGGTTGTTTTCGAAAAGGAAATGACCACGGGCTATTTTCTGATCCACCTGAGCACCCACTTGTCTTATCATCTGGGACAAATCAATTACCACAGAAGGTTAATTGATGTGGAAGGATAAATGTAAAATTATGAGTTTTTGAACTGTCTTTCAGTTGAATAGATAAAAGTATCAAGATATCTATATATCTTGATACTTTTGTGTCTTTATGCTTTTTTTGAATATCTAATAAGATGAAGAAAGGATGTTTTCAGATAAAAAACTCCAAAAATGAAATGTTTTTCGCTGAAAATTGCGATCTTGTATAAGCCATCAAACTGGATTTTACCAGGGCTCAAAAAACAGGCGAAAAGGGCTTAGGGTTTGCTTTATAACTAAGCCGTTTCTAGGCTGGGTCTGCTCCGGGTTTGGCCTGTATATTGTTCGGTGAAAACCAAACAAAAAACAATGCAGAGATAGATGATCCAGAGCCCAGACTGAAGGCGTCTGTCCGGCCTGCTTCCGGTTCCATTTCAGATCTTAAAAATCAAACTGCAGAATTATTTTTGGGCAGCCTTTCTTTTGAGCAAGTACCTACCTTCTTTTGGACTTCTTTTGAAAAAAGACCCAAATTCAAAACAAGTCCCGAAGGAGCTCAAAAGAAAGTGTATCTTTTTTAACTGTTGTCACAACTTTCGTCATAACGGGGAAAGCACAGCGACTAAGGATCTGTGGGGTTGGCTTACAGATCCCTCAATCGTTCCTCATTTCGGGATGACGAATGAGTTGGGATGCTGAATGAGTAGGGATGACGGATGAGTTGGGATGACGAATGAGCAGGGATGACGGATGAGTAGGGATGATGAATGAGTAGGGATTAGAATAATGAGATTCCGGGCTAACACTCTCGTCAGGTCGAGGGAAGCGCAGCGACGAGAGCTCTGTGCCTTTTGTACCTGTAAGCTACATATTCCTAACAATTTAGGACTAAAGATGCCGGGCATGCACCGCTTGTTAACCTTTTCTGTAGCTTTAATCCATGTGGAAAGAAATTAAATTTTTGACATTTTTTCTTTTTAAGTGGATAAATTGTTAATTTATTTTTCCACAAACACAATAATTAACAGCATCTTAACGTAGCGACTTGTTTTTGAACTTACATTTGTCCTCCCAAATTAGTTTTGGGAAGACCATTCAGACGATATTCTTAAAATTAACGCAAATAATATTCGGTAATGGATTGTGAATTAACTAAATAAATAATATATGAAAAAACCTCTACTATTATTACTTCTTCTGTATGCTATGTTTTGTCTCCCGGCAAAACTGTATGCACAAATTGCTGCCTGGGATTTTACCGGGCAGAACCAGCTGCCCACCTCAACGGCAAATACTTTTGATCCGGGTTTGACAGCAGCACCTGTGCTGACCAGGGGAGCGGGTGCCGCGGCAAGCGCAGGAGGTAACTCTTTCCGTACCACCGGGTTTAAAAATGATGGGATCGCTGTGAGCAACACTGATTATTTTCAGGTCACACTAACAGCTGCCGCAGGTAAAAAAATCTCTTTAAGCTCTATAGATGCAGCTTTTCAGGGAACTGCGACCTACTATGCAGGGGCTGGAGCAAGTAATCAGTTTGCTTATAGCCTCAATGGTACAGATTTTATCTTAATCGGTACACCTTCAGTGATTACCACAGTGAGCAGTAACCCCTCCCTGATGCCGACAATTAGTCTTTCTGGTATCAGTAGTCTTCAAAATGTTGATGCAACCACAACCATTACACTTCGGTTTTATGCCAGTGGACAGACCGGTACAGGCGGATGGGGCTTTTTTTCTTCTGCACCTGGTAAACTGGGCTTTTCCATAGGCGGTACGGTAAGCACAGCTGGTGCCGATGTTACCCCTCCAACCAATACTGCCGGTTACCCAAAAATCAATAACATTACTTCTACTTCTGTAGACCTGACCAGTAACATCAACGAGGCAGGTAAAACTTATTATATTCTTATTCCTGCCAGTGGTGTTGCACCAACTACAGCAGCACAAATCAAAGCGGGGACAGATGGTAATGGTACAGCTGCATTTAAATCCGGATCTTTTGCCAATACAGCCAATACCGATGCTTCAGCAACCATCGGCGGCTTGACACTTTCCACCAGTTATAAAATATATTCCGTTTCAGAGGATGTGGCCACACCGGCTAATCTTCAAAGCACCTTCTCCAGTCTATCTGCAACTACGCTGGGTGCTACAGATGTAACCCCTCCGGTAAATACTGCCGGTTATCCTAAAACAACCAATCTGACGACCACTTCTGTTGACCTGATCAGTAACATCAATGAAGCAGGAACCACTTATTACGTGTTGAGCCTAGCCGGCGGAGCAGCACCAACAGCGGTTCAGGTTAAAGCCGGACTGGACGGAAGCGGTGCTGCAGCCTTTAAAGCGGGTTCTTTTGCAAACCCGGCAAATACAGATGCCAGTGCAACAATCAATGGCTTAAGCCCTGGTACGGCTTATACAATTTACAGTGTCTCTGCGGATGCGGCTGCTACGCCCAATCTTCAAACGGCTGTAAGTACACTGAACATCACCACGATCAACCTTCCCCTGGTGAATGCACCGGTGATCATCAGTCAGTATTACGAGGGTACAAGTACCAATAAATGGATCGAGCTAACCAATTTAAGCGATAGCCCGGTCAATACGGCTTCTCCTCAATTAAAACTGGGCTTATACAATATTTCAGGTGATGCAGGCCCGATCAACATCAGTGGAAACCCTACCCAGATCATGAACCTGAATGTGATTATTCCTCCAAAAGGAACGGTCCTGATCGGAAATACAGGAAACGGAAATGAAGTCCCGTATATTACTGCTGCAAGTGCAGCCCAAACCAGCAATACGGTCATTAACTTTAACGGAAATGACGGTATTGTGCTGATGGATGCCTCTAATAATATTATTGATGCTTTTGGCCATGGTGTAAATGCAAAAGACGTCTCTTATGTCAGGGACCTGACTGTAAATGCACCAAGTCCGGTATTTAACGAAAATGACTGGGAAAGAATCAGTCTTGCGGTGGTACAGAATGCGTTGGATGATGACGATCCTAACCGCTTGGGAGTTCATTTTCCGCCAAATCTGCCACCTTGCGCAGCGCCTTCGGCCCCGGCCACTGCTTTAAGTTTTACAGCTACAACTTCCAGCATTACCGGAACATTTACTGCAGCAGCTGATGCCAATGAATATCTGGTGATCCGCAGTTTAAACAGCACTTTAACTGCGCTGCCTGTTGACGGAACTGTGTATAATGTAGGTACTGCTATTGGAGGCGGAACAGTTTCCAGCCGCCTGGTGAATGGTAGCTTTACCGACAATAATTTAAATGACAATACAAAATATTATTATTTCATTTTTGCTTTAAATAATGTTTCCTGCACCGGGGGACCTAAATATTTAAGCACGGCTTACCTGAGTGGAAACCAGACGACGGTGGCGTTACAGCCTTGTACAACACCAGCTGCCCAGCCTTCGGCTTTCAGCATTACGGCTTCCAATTACAATTCTATTCAGGGCAGCTTTACCCCTGCAGCCAATGTTACCGAATACCTGGTGGTCATGAGCAGGGACAAGGCTTTAACAGCAAACCCGCAAAACCAAACGGTGTACAAAGCCGGTGACCAGTTGGGTGGCGGTACAGTTGTTAAGCGTGGAACGGGTGCTACTTTTACAGCCAGCGGCCTGGCCCAAAATGCGATGTATTATTTTTACATTTTTTCACTCAACAGCAATTGTACAGGTGGCCCATTATACTTAACCGGCAGCCCATTGACCGGCAGTCAGAAAACCGGAAAGCTGGATGCCAGCAACCTGAATTTTTATTATGGAAACCTGCACAGCCACAGCAGCTATTCAGACGGAAATAAAGACGACACCCGGAAAAAACCGGAAGACGATTATGCTTTTGCCAAAAACTCCATGAAAATGGATTTCCTCGGAATTTCTGAGCACAACCATACCCAGGCGGGAATGTCCCTGGCCAACTGGCAACCGGGTATCGACGCCGCCAAAAATGCAACTACTTCTACCTTCCTTGCCTTGCACGGTATGGAATGGGGTGTCATTAGCGGGGGTGGCCACGTGATTGTATACGGTATTGATTCACTGATTGGCTGGGAGCCAGGAGAATACCAGATTTTTGTGCCAAAAAGCACCTATACCGGACCTACTGGTTTATTCAAAATCATTAACCGCCATGGTTCAAACGCCATAGCCACACTTGCGCATCCAAATACGACCGACTTTAACAACATTTCGGCCACTTACGACCTGAGCGCCGACAGTGCTATAGTAGGTGCTGCCCTGGAAAGTGGTCCTGCATTTTCGACCAATATTACCTATGGCGATCCGGCCAGTCCAATGAGCTACCTGAGTTATTACAACCGGATGCTGGCCAAAGGCTATCACCTTGGAGCGACCATTGACCACGACAACCACAACATGACTTTTGGCCGTCATACCAAGGCACGTCTGGTGGTCATGGCACCGGCACTGACCGAAAGTGATTTATTGGGTTCGATCAAAAAAATGCGCTTTTATGCCTCAGAAGACTCTGCCGCGAAAGTAGTTTTCAGCATCAGCAAACAACCTGTGGGCAGTATTTTTACAGGCGTGGGCGGACCAGTGATTTCAGTCACTGCTGCCACAACCAGTCCGGTGAACAGTATTAAACTGATGTATGGTACACCCGGAAGCGGGGTAAACCCGGTGGTGGTCAACAGTACCGCTACGGGAAGCATGACCTATAGCCACGATGCGCTGAGCAATTTAAGTACAGGTTATTATTATGCAGATATTGTCGAAACTGACGGCAGCCGCATCATTACTTCACCGATCTGGTATACCCGCGACGACAGCTATGTGAAAAAGAACCAGGTGATTACCTTTAGCCCGGCTAAAACGGTTACCTATGGTGATCCGGATTTTGATCTGGATGCACGCAGTGACAATCCCGACATCAACATTACTTATGCCAGCAGTGATACCACTATTGTAAAGGTAATTGATGACCAGATTCATATCCTGAAGGCAGGTACAGTAACCATTACCGCCAGCCAGGAAGGCAATGCTTTATTTAATCCGGCCAGCGTACAGCAGGTGCTAACGGTTAAACCGGTACAAATTGTCGTGACCGCCGATGCCAAACAAAAACTGGAAGGTGATGCAGATCCGGCACTGACTTATACCAGCACCGGAACACTGATCGGCACAGATGCTTTCAGCGGAAACATCAACCGTGCAGCAGGGGAAACGCCTGGTACTTATGCCATTGTACAGGGCAGTCTGACCCTGGGTGCAAATTATGCGATCGATTATAGAACCGCTGCTTTCAAAATATTTGCCAAAGCGGCCGGTACCATTAGCGGTACAAAAACAGTGGCTTTAAATACAGCTGCACCTTTAATCACCTTTACCGCAAGCAAAGGGAATGCACCATTTACCTTCACCTACAACATTAATGGCGGGGCAGACAAAACCGTTACTGCAACAGGAACAACTGTAACCGTGGCTGCGCCAACCAATGCATTGGGTACTTTTGTATATACCTTAACCAAAATTGCCGATGTCAACAGCACGCAGGTACAAAATGCCTCGGCAACCATTACGGTAAATCCATTGCCGGTGGCCAGCATTTCGGGCTCGACCAGCCTTTGCATCAACAGTGCCGCCCCTGTGGTGACTTTTACCGGCGCGGTGGGAACGGCACCTTATACCTTTACCTATAGCTTAAACGGGGGCGCAAACCGCACCCTGGTCAGTACGGCTAATACCGCAACTTTAACTGCGCCAAGTAATGTGTCAGGTACTTTTACCTATACCTTAATCAGCGTTTCAGATGTGTATGGCAGCCAGAACCAAAGTGGAAATGCCGTGATTACGGTGAACCCTTTACCGGTTATCCAGATTTTGAGCACTAAAGGGACCAGTGTTTCCAAGGGAGATGTATTGCAGCTGAGTGCAACAGGAGGTACAAGCTACAGCTGGACAGGTACAGAAATCTTGAGTGGCCAAAACACGGCCATGATCAATATCCGTCCAAAACAAAGCGGTACGTATAAAGTGACAGTCACCAATGCGAACGGCTGTACAGCTGATCAAAGCATCAGTATTACGGTTGCAGATGATTACAAACTGGAAGCCGGTACCCTGCTGACACCAAACGGAGATGGGATCAACGATAAGTTTATCATCAAAAACGTCGATTATTATCCAAATAATACACTGAAAATTTTTGATAAGGCGGGTCGGATCTTGTATACTAAGAAATCCTATAACAACGATTGGGATGGTACCTTAAATGGTAGTCCGCTGGCAGAAGGAACCTATTACTACGTTCTGGACATGGGACCGGGTTTAGGAAATTTTAAAGGATTTATTAATATCATCAGAAATTAATGTACAGCGTAATGAAAGCAATTAAACAATATATAGGGCAAATGAAGGGGAAAACGGGCTTCTTATTTGCAGCAACAATTTTATTTTTAAATTCAGCATCGGCACAGATTCTTCCGCTCAATGCACAGTATTTTCAGAACAGGTATTTGATTAACCCTTCTATGGCCGGTATAGGGCCTGGTCTGAACATTAACGGAAGTTTGCGCAAGCAATGGACCAGTATCCCTGGTGCACCTTTAAGCCAGGGCCTCACCCTGGATCAGCAGCTGGATAAAGTGGGTCTTGGAATTAATGTCTACAATGAAAAAGCCGGAGGCATCCAAACCACCAAGGCGGTGGCTACTTTTGCCTATCACCTGCCATTAAACGACCAGGACCAGAAACTGAATTTTGGGGTTTCCTTTGGGGCCAGTAAAGACAGATTTGATGCCAGCGGTCTGGGCATCAGTGATCCGAATGATCCGGCGATAGGCCGTTTTAACGACAGGGGCTATTATTTTGACGGGGACTTTGGGGTTTCCTATACTTCTGAGGGCCTGAACATTGAGGCTGCCCTTCCAAATATGCGATCGGTATTGAGAAAAGAGGACGTGAACTATGCTGATAAACCCACTTTTTATTCGGCCCTGGGCTATAAGTTTAAATTGGGTACCGATCTGGATGGGGTAAGCTTAGAGCCTAAAGCGGTATTCCGTGGGGTTAAGAACTACGATAACCTATGGGATGCAGGGGTAAATGCGGCCTTTGCCGGCGACAAACTGTACCTGATGGGCATGTACCACAGCACCAAAAATGTAACTGCCGGCTTTGGGATCAATTATAAATCCAGCCTGTACATTATGGCATACTACAATACCGAAACCTCTGCTTTAAGGGGAAATACGGGCGGCGATTTTGAGATCAACCTCCGTTTAAACATCAGTAAAAAGTAGGGCCTTTAAAGGGTTCAAAAAAGGGCTGGCCTTTGGCCGGCCCTTTTTTGTATCATTAAGGTTTCAAAAGATCAGTAAAAATTCCCCCGTCATCGTATAACCTGGTCATACTGACAATCTGATTGTTTTTACGGTTAAACCTCATCTCAAAATAAGGGAAATTTTCAATGTGGAACCGGTCGGATCCCACCGGGCTCAATACTTGTATAACCCGGTTTGGACGTTCGAAATTCAGGTGCCCGTTTTCGAAGGTAATTTTGCCTTCTCCATAAGTTCCGGTATAGGATTTTAAAAGCTGGGCATCGGTTTGCTCAGGCTGCATCTCTGCTTTCAGGGACAGCAGGGCCCAGTTGAGCAGGTAATTGTTTGGTTCTTTGCTCAGGAGCTGCTCCAGGGCATGTCGCCGCGCAGTGGTAAGGGCCTCTTTTTGTTGAACTTCCAGATCGGGTTTTACGCCTGTTCCTTCCCAATCGGTTTTTGTAACCGAACTGATGGATCTGCCTACCGGTATATTGAGCAGAAACCGTTCTGCTATCGGCACGGGCATAACAGGGTGGGCACCTCCTCCGGTAGTTTCGCCCACCAGGGTAATCCTTTTCAGGTTTTTCAGTGCATAACAGAAATCTTCAGCAGCCGAAAAAGTACTTTTACTCACCAGTACATATACCGGACAGTCAGGCATTCGTTTTCCTTCCAAAGCAGCCAGCGTTTTCATGGAAAAGGTTTCATTTGTCGGTCGCCAGTAAATGTCATTAAGGGGCCTTGGATTGCTGTCAAAAAAGTAACTGGCCAGCAGGCTGACCATGTTTGCAGAACCGCCCCCATTGTTTCTCAGGTCAATAATTAAGGCAGATGCATGGCCAAAGAAGTTCATCGTGGCAGCAGCGGTAGTTCCGGCTTCTGTCGGATCGGCGAAACGGCTTAAATTCAGATACCCAATATTTCCATCCAGGATCCGGGCTTCTTTAAAACCGTAGTTTTGGATTTTTTCCAAGGCCCGTCTTTTTTGCATTTCTGAATCTTTATCTTTTGCAGGCTTTTCTTTTTTGCTTTCTTTAACCCACTGCGGATCGTAACGCATGGTGAAATGTTTATCCTTGCAAACGGCAAAAAGATCTTTTGAAAGTTTGTCTGCGAATTCCCTGGGATCCTTCAGTAGGTCGTAATCTCCTTTTTTTGCATTTATTTTCAACTGATCTGCCATTTTTTTTCCTGTTTCCGGGTAAACGTACAGCTCCATGAGGTTTTTGGAAACCGCATTCAGCACTTCAGTCTTTTCTGTTGTGGTTAATCCAGGCGAGGCATCCTGCGCTGAAACGGTTTGTATTGAACAACAGTATAATAGGATTAAAAAGAAGAGGCTTAAGTTTTTTTTCATTATTGGTGATTTATCTAAGGGGGAATTTCTTTTTTGTCAATGTTATGAAATTAAATCTATCTTTAATTTGTACAAAACGGCCAATTTTTTATGATGCAGTTTGTTAAAACCAGTCCAGTGTCCATGGGTAAATTCATCCGGTGTTTTTACTCTGTTTTTAATGCTGTTGCCGGTGAGCAAATCATGCATCACCGGCTTCCGGATGGTACCCTCGACCTGGTTTTTAACCTGGGGGACCCGGTGGCCATATCTGGCAATGGATCGGACTTTTACAACATGCCAGGCGTTTCTCTTACGGGTTTGTACAGGGACAGGCGTTTTCTTTCTTATCAGGGCCGCGTACATTTGGTTGGTGTGGTTTTTCAGCCTGGTGCAGCAAATTTGTTTGTACAGCAGGCATTGGCAGATTGGAGTGCTTCTACGGCAGATGCATCAGGGGCCCTGGGGACTGATGTTTACCTGTGGCGCGAACAAATGGCAGAGTTGTCTTCGGAAAGTGAAAAACACAGGTTACTGGAAAGCCATTTGATGAAAATACTATCCAAAAGCTTTGGCCGGGACCGGGATATGGAAAAGGTTTTGCATGCGGTACAGAAGATCCATGATTTGAAGGGCCATATACAAATCGAAAACCTGCAACGGGAATGCCTGATGAGCCCAAGAAGTTTCAGAAGGATGTTTTCAGAACGGGTGGGCATGGGGGCCAAACAATATGCCGAGATCATCCGGGTGAAAGCATTTTGCGCTAATCCGCACAGTTTGTCTGAAGGGTATTCAGAACAATTGTATGATCTGGGTTTTACCGATCATGCCCATTTTAACCGGGCATTCCGTAAAATTACCGGAACTTCCCCAACGGCCTATTTGCAGGGATTACAGCCTCTTGCGGCCCGGTTTACCCGGCTGATCTGAGTTTTGGTCTAGTCTTTAATGAAAGCGAGCTTTATGTTTTTATAAGCTGGTTTTTGCAGTTGTACCCGAAGCTGCTTGAAAATCTGCAAGGGACCCT
This sequence comes from Pedobacter nutrimenti, assembly GCF_003208655.1. Lineage (GTDB taxonomy): Bacteria > Bacteroidota > Bacteroidia > Sphingobacteriales > Sphingobacteriaceae > Pedobacter > Pedobacter nutrimenti. Next base: position 299,934 of record NZ_QKLU01000006.1, read on the forward strand.
CTGTGGCAAAAAGATTGATGAGCCAGGCCGGTATGGAGCCTCCCGGGTCCAGATGAAGCGTATATTCCACCTGGATTTGGTCGTTTTCAAGGGGCATAATGAGCCATTTTCCAATAGAATGTTCTACCCGGACCACACCAGGTTTGAGTGGAACAAAACCCGAAACGGCAGGGCCGTCTACGGTGATCAGTTTGGTGCCCGGATGCTGGCTAACAGTTAAATGGGCCACAAAGTCCCGGTTTTGCACCGGCCAGGGGACACTGACTTCCGAATAGTAATACAATTCCGAAGGGGAAACCTGCTTGATCAGTTTGCAGGATTTGGTATGGTAAACCCATTCTTTTGCGGATTCCACATCCAGCAACAGGGCGACAAATTCAGAAGCCTTTGCCTTGAACGCACATTCGACCTTAACGGCTTTGATTTTTGAATGCGGCAAAATGCTGGTGTATATTTTAATGCCTTCTTTTTCTTTGCTTAGTTTCCATTCTTTCTGGGCAAAAACGGTATTAAAGTTTAAGGCGATAAGAAAAATGGCAGATAGTGTTTTGTACATGAAAGGAATAAATCTCGGCTACAAATTTATCCATGTTTTGGAAAATATATGTAGGCTGAATCCCATAATATGCTTTCCTGATCATCATCAGCAGGTCATCTTCATGTCCGGTAACAGATCGTTTGTTCGATATCGGGCATTTTTTTAAAAGACGAATTTATGTAACTGTTTGTTTGTTAGTTGTTTGCGTTTGGTATTCGGCTTGCCTATCCATTGCCAAAGAATTTTACATCCATGGACAAACTGATTGCCGAAGAGATCACGGTAAAAAAGAAAAGAAAAACATACATAGGGATCCTTATCGGTATCCTGGTGGCCGGTGTATGTTTCTGGGCTTTCCGTTATTTTTTTAAACCCAGCCTGCACAGAGCAGAAATTAATACAGCGGTTGCCGAAAAGGGCAATATCGAGAATACGATTAATGCAACCGGAGAAATCCTGCCGGAATTTGAAGAGGTCTTGAGCAGCCCGATTTCGGCTTCCATCAGGAGTGTGCTGATGGAAGCCGGCCATCCGATTCAAAAAGGCCAGTCTATTTTAACACTTGATAAATCCATTGCACAAACAGACTATGATAAACTGAGGTTCCAGATCGAATCTAAAGAAAACGAAATCCGGAAATTGAAACTCGACCTGGAAAAAAGCTTTTACGACATCAAATCCAACAACAGCATCAAACAGTTAAAAATCAGTAACCTCAGGGATGCAGTGTCCAGTGCAAAAAGGTTGTTCAAAGCGGGAGGCGGAACAAGGGAGGGCATAGAACAGGCCGAGCTGAACCTGAAAGTCGCGGAACTTGAAAAACAGCAGCTGGAAAATGAGATCAAAAGCAAACAGCAGACCATGAAAATAGAAATCAAAGAAGCTGAAATTGCCCTTTCTATACAAAAAAATGACCTGGCGGCTTCCCGTCGGAAACTGGACCTGGCCAATATTCTGGCCACCAGGGATGGAGTAGTCACCTGGGTGAACAAAAACATCGGATCGGCCATCAAAGAAGGGGAGCCACTGGCAAGAATTGCCGATCTGGCTGCTTTTAAACTTTCCTGCACCATGTCCGATAACCTGCTGTCCCAGCTGCATATGAATATGCCGCTGATTGTACGGCTCAATGATTCCCTGCTCCGTGGAAAGGTGGTGAACATTTCTCCTTCGGTGAACAATGGGATTGTTTCCTTTGAAGCGCAGCTGGAGGACAAAAGCAACAAACAGCTTCGTCCGAATATGAAAGTTGATGTTTTTCTGGTGACCGCTACCCGTAATGGTGTGGTCCGGATAAGTAACGGACCGGCATTTAAAGGTTCTAATTTGCAGGAAGTTTTTGTGCTCAATGGAAATAAGGCCGAAAGGAGAACGGTCACCACAGGTCTGGCAAATTTTGATTACGTCGAAATTCTCAAAGGGATTAAGCCTGGCGAGGTGGTCGTGATCTCGGACCTGAGCAATTATAAAAACTCAAAAGAACTTTCTATTGTCAACTGATCCGGCCGGCTATGCAAACCTATTTTAAATATTTTATGTTAAACGGGATGCTTTTGCTGGGATTACAGGTCTTCGGGCATTCTTTAAATGATACCTTGAAGCTTTCCCTGTCACAGGTGGTTGAAATGGCAAAAGCAAATTCTATTGCAGCCAAACAGGCCGCTACTGTAAAAGAAACCAGGTATTGGGAATGGAGAACCTACAGGTCAAATTATCAGCCCCAACTGGGCCTAAGTGGTATTTTACCTGGCTACAGTAAAACGTACAGTCCTGTTTTACAACCCAATGGTACGATCCTGTTCCAGCCGGTACACAATGACAATTCCTCCCTGAGTATGGATTTTAGCCAGAGCATTGCAGCTACCGGGGGAACCATTTACGGGACCACACAATTACAGCGTTTTGATGATTTTGACCGCAATACCGTGCTGTACAACGGCATCCCTTATGGGATTGGGATTACCCAGCCCCTGTTCCAGTTTAACAAACTCAAATGGGATAAAAAAATCGAACCACTCAAATACAACGAAAGCAAGCAGGCCTTCATTGAGTCACAGGAACAGATTTCGGTCACCGTGACCGGTTATTTTTTTGACCTGTTATTGGCCCAGGTGAACCTGCACATTGCAGAAACCAATTACATCAATACGGTAAAAATCCTGGACATTGCCAATGTAAAGTTTGAACTGGGCAAAATTGCTAAAAATGAAATCCTGCAACTGCAGCTGGAACAGCTCAATGCCCAAAAATCTGTGGGGACTGCAAAAAGGGATATGGAAATCGCCACCCTGAATTTAAAAAGTTATTCGGGGATAGAAAGTGCCGAGCGCATTGTACTGGATGTGCCGGAAAAGATCAGTGCCATGAGTGTTTCTTCGGATAAAGTTCTACAACAGGCTTATGAAAACCGGTCGGATGCCATTGCCTTTGTCAGAAGGCTGGCGGAGGCAAAAAGAGATGTGGCCAAAGCCAAAGGGGAAAGTGGCCTGAATGCGACATTAACCGCCAACCTTGGTTTTTCAAATACGGCAGGTAGCGTTGGGGATATTTACCGCTCTCCTAAAAACCAGCAATCGGTACAACTCCAGTTAAAGGTTCCGGTACTGGACTGGGGAAGGTCTAAATCCAGGACCAAAACCGCGCTGGCCAATGAGCAGTTTACCGCTTATGCCGTAGAGCAGGACAAACAGGTGTTTAAGCAGCAGATTGTAACCCAGGTGACTTTGTTCAATATGATGAAAGACCAGTTGCTGCTGACGGCAAAAGCAGACCATATTGCTTCGGAGAAATACCAGATTGCCCGGGAACGTTATGTGCTGGGTGACCTGAGCATTACCGATCTGAGTATTGCTTTTCAGGAAAATGACCGGGCAAAGCGGGATTACATTGCTTCCTTAAGGGATTTTTGGAGTGCCTATTATGAACTCCGGCACCTTTCTCTTTACGATTTCGAAAAAAATGAAAAAATAGCTTACAAATAAATCTTAATTACTTAATATACGATATGATACGTTTGCAGAATATTGAAAAAGTATACCGGACTGATACGGTAGAAACCCTCGCGGTAAATGGCATCAGCCTGGACATCGCCCAGGGTGAATTTTTATCGATTATGGGCCCGTCGGGTTGCGGAAAAAGCACCTTGCTGAACATTATGGGGCTTTTAGATGAACCTTCAAAAGGCAGTGTCCGCATTGACAACCAGGACATCAGCCATTTTTCAGACCGGAAGCTGGCGAGCTTCCGAAACCAGAAACTGGGTTTTATTTTCCAGAGTTATCATTTGATCAACGACCTGCAGGTGGTGGACAATGTAGAGCTTCCTTTGCTGTATAGAAATTCCACAGCCAAAGAAAGGCGCAGACTGGCAGAGGCTGCCCTGGAAAAAGTGGGCCTAAGCAACAGGTTAAAGCATTTTCCGACACAGTTGTCGGGAGGACAGCGGCAGCGCGTGGCGATTGCACGGGCCATTGTAGGCAGTCCGCAGATCATTCTTGCCGATGAACCGACCGGAAACCTCGATAGTGTGATGGGCAATGAGATTATGGACATTCTAATCAACCTGAACCAGCGGGAAGGGACAACGATTGTCATGGTTACGCACGATGAAAATATGGCACATAAGACCCATCGTCTGGTGCGTTTGTTTGATGGTTCTCAGGTTCAATAATTAAGGATTATGTTTAAAAACTATTTTAAAATCGCCATAGCAGTCTTAAAGCGGAGAAAGTTTTTCACTTTTATCAGTTTGTTTGGCATCAGCTTTACCCTAACGGTTCTGATGGTAGCCACTGCTTTTGTCAATAAGGTGGTCAGTTCGGATTATCCTGACCTTAAAAGGGACCGTTGTTTGTACGTCAACCGGGTGGAAATGAGAAATACCAAAGAGGGCTGGTACAACCAGAGCTCTCCTTCTTATTATCTCGCCGAACACTATATTTCCACACTTAAAGTACCACAAAAGATTTCCATATCTTCTTTTTCCAGGCGGACCAATGCCTATGTGAACGATAAAAAAATCTTTATTGAATATCAGTTTACCAACGCCGATTACTGGACTGTAGGGGATTTTATTTTTTTAGAGGGCAAGCCGTATACACAGCAGCAGATCAGTAATGCAGAGAGGGTTGCGGTGATTTCCGAAAGTACCAAAAAGGCTTATTTTGGGGATGTCCCGGTGGCCGTTGGGAAATATATTGAAGCCGACAATGTCAGTTACCGGGTTATTGGGGTGGTGAAAGGGGTTTCTAAAACCATGCAGGTTTATTACGCAGACTTGTACCTGCCCTATACGGTATCCAAAACAGATTACAAACGTAAATCCTTAATGGGAGACTATAAAGTGATATTGCTGGCCGGAACAAAGGCCGATGTATCCAGGATGAAACAGGAGTTTAATGCCATGATTGCCAAGGTGCCCATAGACAACAAACAGTATGATAAAATGTACATTCATGCCGATGGGGCTTTTGAGGATTTATGCCGCAGAATGGTTGGAGATGGTTTGAATTCGGGTGTCTTTAAGCTGGTTTCTTTGGTGGGCCTGGTTGTTTTTCTGTTTTTGTTGCTTCCGACAATTAACCTGGTGAACATTAACATTACCCGGATTATGGAAAGGTCTTCTGAAATCGGGGTCCGCAAGGCTTTTGGTGCTTCTTCCAGGACCCTGGTGTATCAGTTTATTGTCGAAAACCTGATCCTGACCTTTATTGGCGGTGGTATTGGCTTAATATTTTCCATTTTGGTGATCTACCAGATCAATGCCCTGGAACTGATCCCTAACCTGGACCTGCGCTTAAATGTGAGTGTTTTGTTGTATTCTTTGCTGGCCTGTTTGTTTTTTGGCCTGCTTTCCGGTGTGTATCCGGCCTGGCGCATGTCCAGGCTAAATGTGGTCAGGGCCCTGAAATCCTGATTTTATATTTAATTTAAGAAATTATGTTTAAGCATTTATTTAAACTGATGTGGAACAAAAGGAAACACAACTTCCTGTTCCTTTCGGAGATCCTGGTCTCCTTTATGGTCATTTTTGCCATCAGCTCTTTTCTGATTTATTATTTTCAGAACTACAGTAAGGAAAGAGGACTGGACTATGAAAAGGTCTGGTCGGTAAGTTATGATGAGAGTTATAAAACCAAAAATTCAGATTCTCTGACCATGTATTATGAGAACCTGAAAAATGTAATAAAAGCGCTGCCAGAAGTAGAGGAAGTGAGTTTTTCCTCAAACAATATCCCTTACGCCAATAGTATTTCTACCACATCAATTACCTTTAAGGGGAAAAGTTTTGATGGTATAAACCAATACCTGGTTGGAGAGGGCTATAAGAAAGTCTGGAACATGAACCTTGAGGAGGGACGTTGGTTTACCAAAGAGGATGAAGTTGCCAAAGACAGGCCTATTGTAATCAATGAGACTTTAAAGCGCGATCTTTTTGGTGACCAGAGCGCAGTTGGAAAATCAACGGCCGATTATGAAGGCAATAAAAAACTAAAGATAATTGGCGTGGTGCAGGATTTTAAAGCGAATGGTGATTTTCAACCCTCTGGCAGGGCCATGTTCTGGAAAGTGGATACGGCCGCTTTCAGGTGGCTGAACAGTCTGCTGATTAAAGTGGGGCCAAAGGCTGATGCGGCATTTGAAAGCCGTTTATACAAGCTGATCTCCAATACCATGAAAAATTCAAGCATAGAAATTACACATGTTTCGGAGCTGCGGATATCCAAAAATGAAGCAACGGTAATGCCGATGATCATATTCAGCATCATTGCCGGTTTTCTGATCCTGAATGTGGCTTTGGGTTTATTTGGGGTGTTGTGGTACAACATCAATAAACGCAAAGGCGAAATTGGGCTCCGGCGTGCCATAGGGGCCAGCGGCAGTTCGGTTTCTCTGCAGCTGGTGGCCGAATCTTTTGTACTGGCCAGCATGTCGCTGATTGTAGGGGTCTTTTTTGCACTGCAGTTCCCATTACTTGGGGTGTACAATGTGCCTTCGGCGGTTTACCTGACGGCCATACTGCTTTCTGTGGGTTTTATTTACGTCCTGGTGATTTTATGTGCACTTTATCCGGGTAAACAAGCTGCAGCTATTCTGCCTGCGGTTGCCCTGCATGAAGAATAATTGATATTGTATAGACACTAAGGCCTTTCTATATTAACTTTGTTTATGATCTTGATTGTTGACGACGATATTGCGGTAAGAACCTCCTTGTCCCTGCTATTGGAAAGTGAGGGCTGGAAAACTTTGCAGGCAGACCGGGCCGGTGATGCTTTGGATATTATACAGGGCCAGCTGCCGGAACTGATCATTCTGGACCTTAATTTTTCAATGAGTACCTCGGGAAAGGAGGGGATGGATCTGTTGGCACAAATCCGTAAAATCAATTCCAGGGTTCCGGTGATCCTGATTACAGGCTGGGCAAGTATAGAACTGGCCGTACAGGGAATGAAACTGGGGGCCAACGATTTTATCAATAAACCCTGGAACAACACCCATATCCTGCAATCGGTAAAAACCCTATTGCAGCTTGGAACAGAAAAGAAGGAAAACCGGACACGTAAGCAATTGGATGCCCGGTATGAGTTCAAACAGATTATAGGGGAGGACCCCCGGATGCTGGAAATTATGGATACCATAGGCCGGGTGGCCGCCACAGGGGCTTCAGTGTTGATTATGGGAGAAAGCGGAACGGGAAAAGAGCTGATCGCAGAAGCGGTCCATGAAAACAGCAGCCGCAGCAATAAGGCTTTTATAAAAGTGAACCTTGGGGGCATTTCTTCTTCTTTGTTTGAAAGTGAAATGTTTGGCCATGCTAAAGGTGCTTTTACCGACGCCCGTTTTGACCGGACCGGCCGTTTTGAAATGGCCGATAAAGGAACTATTTTTCTCGATGAGATCGGTGATCTGGAAGCCGGCAGTCAGGTGAAACTGCTGCGGGTATTGCAGGACCGGAGCTATGAAGTGCTGGGCAGCAGTAAAGCCAAAACAGTGGATACCCGGGTGGTTTGTGCAACGAACAAAAACTTAAATGAAATGGTCCAGCAGGGCTTGTTCCGTGAAGACCTGTTGTACCGGATTAATCTGATTACCATCCAGCTTCCCCCTTTAAGGGAAAGGCCTGGTGACATTCCTTTGCTGGTCAATTTTTTTATTGGTAACCTGAAAGAAATTTATCACCGCCCGGGGCTTTCGGTGTCGGCCGGTGCAATGAAATGGCTGCAAAAACTACAGCTTCCCGGAAACATCAGGCAGCTGAAAAACCTGGTGGAACGCTCTATTCTGGTGAGTAAAAAGGATGAGCTGGAAATTGAAGATTTTATGGCACAGCTGGATACCGTACCCGGAAAAAGAGAAACCGGGCAATTGCCTGAAGTTGGGGCAATGACATTGGAACAGGTGGAAACAGAGATGGTAAAAAGGGCAATGGCTTTTCATAAAAACAGGATCACCAAAGCTGCGGCTTCCCTGGGGATAACCCGCAATGCCTTATACCGCCGACTGGAGAAATATCAAATCCCATTTAATGAACCTGAAGACTAAATATATTCTTTTCCTTGTCCTGATTCATCTGCTGTGTCTGGTGCTGAGTTATGTTGTTTTCCGGGACAATAAACTACTCTTTATTCTCTCGGAGCTGCTGGTTTTGATTTCTGTTCTCCTTTCCATGAGTATTTACAGGCAGCTGATCCGTCCTTTTGTTTACCTGAAAGAGGGGGTCAATGCCATTAAAGACCGGGACTTTAATGTGAAGTTCCGGCCAACTGGAAAGCCGGAAATGGATGAGCTGATTGGGGTTTATAACCAGATGATGGATGAGCTGAGGATAGAAAGGACCAAACAGGAAGAACAACATTTTTTTTTGGAGAAGCTGATCCATACTTCTCCAACAGGAATCGTTATCCTGGATTATGACCACCAGATTAAACAAATCAACCCTAAAGCAGCTTCGCTGATCGGGGCAGAGCCCGATTTGTTCATCCGCCAGTTCAATGACTTAAAACCCGGACATTCCAGGGTGCTGAAAACCCCTGGTCTGGCTACCTATAAAATTCAGAAATCGCATTTTATAGACCGGGGTTTTTCCAGGGTGTTTATTCTGATCGAGGAGCTGACCGCCGAGATTTTTGAGGCAGAAAAAAAGGTTTATGATAAGGTGATCCGCATGATGGCCCATGAGGTGAACAATACCATAGGGCCGGTCAATTCTATTTTAAGCCTAACCCTGGACCATCGAGATTTATGGAAAACAGGGGACAAAAGCGCATTGAAAAATGCATTGCAGGTTGCCCTGGAGCGGAACCAGAACCTAAACCTGTTTGTAAGGAATTTTGCCGACCTGGTTAAATTGTCTCCGGTGAACAAGCAACAGTTTGATGTGCTGGTGCTGCTGCGTTCAGTGGCCGATTTTATGCAGATACCCGCAGAGAAAAAGGGGGTGGTTTTTGAATTTGACTTTCCCGCAGCGCCTTTTTACCTATCGGCAGATCTGCAGCAAATGGAACAGGTGCTGATCAATATTCTTAAAAACAGCATGGAGGCCATGGATGGGGCAGGAGTAATTTCTTTTTTGGCAGATCAAAAAGAAAGGAAGCTGGTGATTTCGGACAATGGCCGGGGAATTTCTACGCAGACCGGAGAACAATTGTTCGTGCCTTTTTTTACGACAAAGAAGGACGGACAAGGCATTGGACTTACGCTGGTCAGGGAGGTTTTGTTGAACCATGGTTTTGAATTCTCCTTATCCAGCCCCGTCCCGGGCCGGACAGATTTTGTGATTTTCCTTCATTAAGCTTTTTTCTACATTCTTCTTGTCTCTTTTTTTATAGGATTGGTCCCTTTTGGCCAGTGCTTCATCTCATTTAAAATTTAAAATGTTCGCTTATAGGTAGTTTTAGGTCATAAATAAAAAGACTATGAGCGTTTTGTTTAAACATATAATTCTGTTCATTTTTCTTGCCGCTGGTTTTAGTGTTCAGGCACAAGACTCCCTTTACCGGGACCTTCCAAAAACCTGGGACCTTAAAAGCTGTCTCGGCTATGCCAAAAAGAACAACATTACCATTAACAACTTAAGGTTAAGTGCCAGCAGTGCCCAGCAGGACCTGATTGCCTCTAAAGCGGCCAGGCTCCCTAATTTATCGGCCAATGTATCCCAGGACCTGACCAATTACAATTCAGGTTTGCAGTCTTCCAGTGGCTATGGCCTGAGCTCCGGACTGACCCTTTTAAACGGGGGCTACCTGAGCAATAACATCAAGTCCAAAACCTTAAGTGAACAGATTGCCAATCTTTCGGTTCAGGCAGCAGAAAATGACATCAGCCTTCAGATTACACAGGCCTATCTGAATATTTTACTCAGCCGGGAAAACATTACTTATCTGAATGATCTGCTGACAACCAGTACCGCACAGGTCACCCAGGCCAACCAGCAGTTCTCTGCAGGTACCATTGCACAGAAAGACTTGTTGCAGTTAAAGGCAACTTTTGCAAACGATAAATACACCTTAGTTACTGCACAGAACCAGTTGCAGCAAAATGTGCTGACGCTGAAACAATTGTTGCAATTGCCGACCCGTATTCCTTTTGAGGTGGCCGTTACCGATACCACAAAAATAAATGAACCTTTAATGGACCTGGGGACTGCCCAGGAAAAAGCCCTGCAGCAACGACCGGAAATTAAAGGTGCAGCGCTCACTGTACAAATGCAGTCTGCCGAACTGGAAAAGGCAAAAGCCAGCATCAGGCCTTTACTTAGCCTGAACGGTTCCCTGGGCGCTGGCTACAACAGCAGTAATTTTGGAAGTTACCCCAATCAGCTGAACAGTACTTTTAACCAGGCTTTAGGCTTAACCCTTGCCATTCCGATCTTCGACAGAAAGGTCACCAAAACCAATGTGGCCAAAGCAAATATAGGGATCCGGCAAGCGCAGCTGTCATTAATGGATGCGAAAACCACCTTGACGCAGTCTGTGGAAAAGGCCTACCTGAATGTCCAGAATGCGAACAGCCAGTACCAGGCTGCCAAAGAGCAGTTTACCTATACAAGCGAGGCCTTGCGGATTTCCGAGGCACAGCTGCGGCTGGGCACGAACAATATTGTGGATTACCTGCAGCAAAAGAATTTGTATGTACAGGCCTTGCAGTCTTTTGTGCAGGCAAAATATACGGCAAACCTCTACACTAAAATTTATGATTTCTATACAGGTATTCCAATAACAGAATAAGAAAAGCAATAAATAAACGCAAATGAAACCGACAGCATTAAAGGAAATATTAAAATCGCACCGAGGAATATTTGCTTTAATGCTCAAAGGTTCCATCTGACAAAAGAAAAGCAATAAATAAACGCAAATGAAACCGACAGTATTAAAGGAAATATTAAAATCGCACCGAGGAATATTTGCTTTAATGCTCAAAGGTTCCATCTGACAAAAGAAAAGAAATAAATATATACAGATGAAAACGAAGAAAATTATATTCATCCTGGCTGGTATCATCGTACTGGGCCTTGGTTATTGGTACTTCGGGATCCGTGAAAAAGCACAGGTGGTCAGGCTGGAAACAGAAAAACCTAAAATGGGCTATATTTCAGAGAACGTAACAGCAACAGGTAAGGTACAGCCGGTGGACACCGTGGCTGTCGGTACACAGGTATCGGGTACGATTGCCAAGCTTTATGCAGACTTTAACTCTACAGTGAAAAAGGGCCAATTGCTGGCAGAACTGGATAAAACCCTGTTTGTTGCTTCTGTAGACCAGTATAAAGCAAATTTGGCCAGTGCACAAAGCCAATTGGTTTTTCAGCAGGGAAATTATGGCCGGCAAAGCCAGCTGTATAAAGTGGGGGCCATCAGCAAAGCCGATTATGACAATGCGCTTTATACCTACAATGCGGCAAAAGCATCTGTAAATAGTATTGCGGCGCAACTGATGTCTGCACAGAAGAACCTGTCCCTGGCCAGTATTTATTCGCCAATTGATGGTACGGTGTTATCCAGAACGGTTAGCGAGGGCCAGACAGTGGCTGCAAGTTTCAGTACGCCAACACTTTTTAGTATTGCCAGGGACCTGACCAAAATGCAGGTGCAGGCTTCGGTAGATGAAGCCGATGTGGGTGACATTAAGGTTGGAGAGCGGGCAGACTTTACCGTGGATGCATTTTTGGACGATACGTTTAAGGGGACGGTACAGGAAATCAGGTTGAGCCCGAAAATTACGTCCAATGTGGTCACCTATACCACCCTGATCAATACCTCTAATGACGATAAAAAGCTAAAACCTGGTATGACGGCAAACATCACCATCTATGCAAAAGAGGTCAGTAATGCCATGCTGGTACCGGCTAAAGCATTAAAATTTCTGCCGGATACGACCCTGAAAGATTACAAACTGAACTGGATCAATAAGGAACGAAAGCCAACTTCTCCGGTTGAAGGTTATGTATGGGTGAAAACAGATGCGCATACCCTGGACCAGAAGAAAATAAAAATTGGAATCAACAACAATACCCAGGTGGAGGTTTTGAGTGGGATTAGCGGAAATGATGAGGTGGTTACCGGCAGTCAGGTGATGGGAAGGTCTGTGGCAGCTGCAGCAGGACAACCTGCATCGAGTCCCTTTATGCCGAAACGTCCGGGTGGCAACAACAGGAAAAGATAATGGCAAAGAAAATTTTAGAATTGCATGACCTGAAAAGGGAGTTTGTGATGGGCGATATGACTGTCAGGGCTTTGAAAGGCCTTTCTTTTGACATCAATGCCGGCGAGTTTGTGACCATTATGGGCAGCAGTGGTTCAGGTAAAACGACCCTGCTGAATATTCTGGGCTGCCTGGATAAGCCCTCCCAGGGCAGTTACCTGCTGGATGGTACCGATGTTAAAGGTTTGAACAGGGACCAGTTGGCCGGTCTGAGGAATAAAAAAATAGGCTTTGTTTTCCAGGCTTACAATTTATTGCCAAGGACCAATGCGCTGGAAAATGTGGAGCTCCCTTTGTTTTATAACAAAGAAGTTTCTGTGGAAGAACGTAAACAAAGGGCGATAAAAGCATTGGAAGCTGTAAAATTAAGTGACCGTTTTGACCATACGCCCAATCAGTTGTCTGGGGGCCAGCAGCAAAGGGTAGCCATTGCCAGGGCACTGGTTAATGAACCGGTGATGATTTTGGCAGATGAGGCAACAGGAAACCTGGACACCAGGACCTCTTATGAGATTATGGCCCTGATGCAGGAACTCAATGCCCAGGGTAAAACGATTGTATTTGTAACCCATGAACCGGACATTGCGGCTTTCAGCAGCAGGACCATTATGCTCCGGGACGGCAAGCTGCAAAAAGACAGTATAAATGAAAAGCCTCGTTCTGCTAAAGAAGCTTTGGCTTCTTTGCCGGAATCTGACGATTATTAAAGGAGTCATAAGATGAGCATTTTAAATTTATTAAGGATCGCTTTCCGGGCATTAAAACGGAACAAGCTGAGGGCTTTTCTAACCATGCTCGGTATTATTATCGGTGTGGCTGCGGTGATTGCCATGATGGCCATTGGACAGGGTTCCAAACAGAGTATACAGGCTTCATTGTCCAGTATGGGTTCTAATATGATTACGGTCATGCCGCAAAGCAATACCCAGGGCAGTGTAAGACTGGCCGGAAGCAGTATTCAAACTTTAAAACTGGAAGACATAGATGCCATTAAAAGGCTTCATTCCGACAATATAAATGGGTTGTCGCCGGTCGTCTCTTCCAGTGGCCAGGCCATCAAAGCAGGGAATAACTGGCCAACCAGCATTACAGGGGTGAGCCCGGATTACCTGAACATCAGACAGCTGAAACTGCTGGACGGGATTTTGTTTTCAGATAATGATGTGCGGAAATCGGCTAAGGTTTGCCTGCTTGGAAAAACGGTTATTGACAACCTGTTCCCCGATGGGAGCAATCCGATCGGACAGATTATCCGTTTTAAAAGTATTCCTTTCCAGGTCATCGGCACCCTGGTCCCAAAGGGACAGAGTAATTTTGGCCAGGACCAGGACGATATCATTATTGCCCCTTACACCACCGTTCAAAACCGGATTACCGCAACCAATTACCTTCAGTCTATTTATGCCTCTGCAGTGTCTGAAGCGGCCAGTGATGCAGCAACCCAGGAAATTACGAATGCAGTGCGGGAAAGTCATAAGTTGCTGCCCAATCAGGATAATGATTTTCAGGTCCGGACCCAGGCAGAACTCATTTCAACCATTTCTTCCACCAGCAGCATGCTAACCGTTTTACTGACCGCCATTGCGGGTATTTCTCTGTTGATCGGTGGTATTGGCATTATGAACATTATGTATGTATCGGTTACCGAAAGGACCAGGGAAATTGGTTTAAGGATGTCTATCGGTGCCAGGGGGAAAGATATTTTAATGCAGTTTTTGATAGAAGCCGTATTGATCAGTATTACTGGTGGGGTAATGGGGGTTTTGCTGGGGGTGACTTCGGCTTACCTGATTTCTTATTTTTTAAGCTGGCCGATATTAATTTCCCAGTCTTCTATTGTGATTTCCTTTGTGGTCTGCGGCATCACCGGGATTTTCTTTGGTTACTATCCGGCACAGAAAGCCAGCAGGCTGGATCCGATTGAGGCTTTGAGGTATGAATAGGGCAGGGCTTTCAAAGCCCGATTAAAATAATATCTTCGCTATGAGAAAATCATGGAAAAGAGAAATGGTGTTAAACTTTTCAAATAAGTACATCCGTGTAACGGTGCATATTCTGGTTTGGATGGTGCTGCTGGCTTTGCCTTATGTGATTAATTCCAACCGGAGTACACCTCCCCATCGGCTGGATCCTGGGGAACAGGGACAGTTTTTGAAATTGAACCTCATCAGTTATTTTTATCTGATTGGTGTTTTTTACCTGAATGGTTTTGTACTGATCCAGAAGCTGTTTTACCGGCACAGGTACTTTTATTATACTTTTAGTGTTGTTCTGGTGTATTTGTCTGTTTTGTTGCTGCATTACATTTTGTTTGGGATACTCATACACAGTGTTGATTTTGAATGGACCCGGGCGGCCTGGTTTAACCTGCCGGCGTTTTTGCTAACCATTGCAGCAAGCACAACTTACATTATGATTTATGATCGTATAAAAATGGAAAAGGTGGATATGGAACGGGAAAGGGAAACCATGAAAACCGAACTTTCTTTTTTGCGTTCGCAAATCAGCCCGCATTTTATTTTTAACATTCTGAACAATATTGTGGCGCTGGTCCGTTTAAAAAGTGCCGATCTGGAGCCTACGGTTATGAAGCTTTCGGGGCTGATGCAGTATATGCTTTATGAAACGGATGAAGAAAAGGTAAGTTTAAAAACAGAGCAGGAATACCTTAATTCTTATATTGATTTACAGAAACAACGGTTTGGGAAAAAAGTGAAGGTGGAGACCGAAATCGAGCTGGCGAATGAAAACCAGGAAATAGAGCCCATGTTGCTGATTCCTTTTGTGGAAAATGCATTTAAACATGGGGTAGGCTTGATTGAGCATCCGCAAATCCGTATTTTGTTAAAGACCGACCGGGATAGCCTTTCTTTTATGGTGTATAATAAATTCAGTTCTTATGAGCAGGAGGTTAAAGACCATTCTTCGGGGATCGGGCTGGCCAATGTGAGCAGGAGGTTAAAATTGTTGTACGGGAACGACCATCGCCTGAGTATTGAAAAGGATGGAGACTGGTTTAAGGTGGACTTATGGATAAAATTCAATGTATGATCAATTGTATTGCTGTAGACGATGAACCTCTGGCCTTAAACCTGCTGGCAGACAACATCAGTAAAATTCCTTACCTGAACCTGCTCGCTTTGTGTGATGATGCTTTTTCTGCAAATAAGGCATTGATGGAAAACCAGGTGGATCTGATTTTTATAGACATTCAGATGCCGGGTATTTCTGGTTTGCAGTTTATAGAAAGCCTGGTCAGAAAACCAATGGTGATCCTGATTACGGCCTATAAGCAATACGCTTTGGATGGTTTTGCCCTGGACGTGGTGGATTATCTGATGAAGCCGGTTTCTATGGACAGATTTATGAAAGCCTGTAATAAGGCAAAGGAGCTCTTTGAATTGCGGCACCCATCTGCATCTGATCCGGCTGCTTCACTGGAATATACTTTTGTCAATGTCGGTTACAGTCTGCTTAAAGTTGTGTTCGAGGATATCCTGTACATAGAAGGTCTAAAGGATTATGTCCAGATCCATTTGCAAAGCACTCCAAAGCCTGCCATTGTCCGCATCAGTTTTAAAAATCTGGAAAGTCAGCTCCCGTCTTTTTTTATCCGGGTACATAAATCTTTTATTGTCAATAGTAAAAGCATTACAGCGGTTAAAAAGAATGCGGTTTTTATTGGGGAAAAGGAATTGCCTTTGGGGGATACCTACCGTTTGTCTATTGAGCAATTGATTGCCAGCAGAAGGCTATAAATTTAAGGTATAGGGAAGGTCAGGCTTCTTGCCGGGTATTGTCCTTTTATCAGCGGAATGATGGTGTAAATTTTTTTGTGTATTTTTGCAGAAAAAAAAGAAATTGGGAACTCCACTGGACCTGGGTATAAAGGGATATAATAATTACGGTACACATCTGAAAGAGAAGTATGCCGGACAGCGTGTGTTTAAGGTGATTGTTGACGGAGGTTTTACCTGTCCCAACCGGGATGGCAGTAAAGGCTATGGTGGCTGTACATATTGTAATGTCGATTCTTTTACACCTGAGCTTTCGCGTAAACTTCCAACCATCCGTGAGCAGCTTGAGCAGGGTATGGACAGGGGTAAAGGTTTTTATAAAGCAGATAAATTTATCGTTTATTTTCAACCCAATACCAATACCTATGCGCCGGCACATTATTTAAAAATGATGTACGATGAAGCACTTTCCATTCGTCCTGAAGATGTGGTCGGTTTTGCGGTGGGTACCAGACCCGATTGTATTGATGCCGAGAAGGTAGCGCTGCTGGAAAGTTATACAGACCGCTTTGATGTCGACCTGGAGATGGGTATGGAGTCTATTTATGATGAAACCCTTGAACAGATCAACAGGGGCTGCAGTCATGGAGAGTTTGTAGAGGCGGTGAAATTACTGGAGGGAACAAAGCTGGACCTGTGTGTGCATACAATTTTTGGCTTTCCATGGGAAACAGAAGAAATGATGCTGAATTATATTCATGAGATCAACCGTTTTCCACAAATCAAATTTGTGAAATTTCATCACCTTCATATTGTGGAAGGTTCCATTATGGGGGTTAAATATAAAAAGAACCCCTTTAAGCTTTTTACCCTGGAAGAATATACAGATCTGTTGTGTAAACTTATTCCATTGCTACGGCCTGATGTAGTGATTCAGCGTTTGTTTGGGATTTCTGACTGGGACCTGTTGATTGCACCAAACTGGGGCTTGAATAAATCTGCCATTCAGACCTATATAGATAAGGAGATTGAAAGAAGAGGCGTGGTTCAGGGCTCCGCTTATTTTCCTGAAGGATAAACACCAAATATTTCTGTTATTTTCTTTTCCCTGTAACTAAAAATGTCGCGGAGTTTTCCGGCTACAAACAGGTGGTTAAGGCCTTGTCCCAAAAATCCCATGGGCAGCCCGTAGGTTAAAAGATCTGTCATTTCTACGCCGGTTTCTATGGCTTTAAAATGGTGTTGGTGGTGCCAGAAGCGGTAAGGGCCAAAACGTTGCTGGTCAATAAAATAATTATTTTCCTCCACATGGGTGATTTCTGTCACCCAATTGAGTTTTATGCCCCACAAAGGAGAGACTTTATAGGTAATGATCATGCCTGCATACATTTTTTGTTGTGGATCCAGGTCTGAGCTAACTTCAAATGCCATTTCTGTGGGGGTAATTTGCGCAAGGTTTAGTGGAGAAGAAAAGAAATCCCATGCCTGTTGCAAGGATACAGGTATCTGCTGTTTAAAATTTAATTGATAGGTTTTCATTTGCCAGATTTATCAGCCTCTGATGATGATTAAATGGATTTAAATATAACATTTAATTCTTTTTGAATGTTTTTTGATTTTTTTGTGGGATTTTAATGTTTTTTGGTGTTTTGTTTTGGTGTTTTTTTGATTTATTTCGGTGAAAATCTACGAAATCGTTTTTTATGTATGTTGTTTGTGATTTTTGTATGGTTTTATGATTTTTTTATTTGTTTTTATTAAATATTTCGTCTTTTTATTGATGAAATTTTAATAAAAAATGATTTTTAATATAAAATTATTTGTTTTTGTGTGTTTTTTATTGTTAAATTTATTTTAATTATGAAATAATTAGTTTTTAATCAATAAAAATAAACCGGAAATGACAAAAATTCTATTTAAACAGTTTGCTCCCTTCGCAATTTTGTTAATTATTGCAATTGCTGCACTTTTTGTTCCTCTTGCACCAAATTTTGATGCAGGCAAATACAATGCAGCCGATGTGGCCTGGATATTGGTTGCCACTGCGCTGGTATTTTTAATGACACCAGGACTTGCTTTTTTTTACGGGGGCATGGTGCACAGAAAAAATGTACTCTCTACCATGATTAAAAGCGTCGTTGCAGCTGGGGTAATTACCGTATTATGGGTTACCGTAGGTTTTAGCCTTGCTTTTGGCGAAAGTATAAAAGGGCTGATCGGAAATCCGGCTACCTTTGCGTTTTTTCAGCATGTGAATTCAGGAGGGCCATGGAGCCTGGCGCCGACCATCCCTTTAATGCTTTTTGCCTTGTTTCAGTTGATGTTTGCCATTATCACTCCGGGGCTGGTGGTTGGTGCAGTGGCAGAAAGGATCCGTTTCACTTCCTATATTTTGTTTATTGTTCTTTTTGCCATTTTTGTGTATTCGCCTCTGGCACACTGGACCTGGCATCCGGATGGGATACTTTTTAAAATGGGGGTATTGGATTTTGCAGGTGGAACTGTTGTCCATATTTCTGCCGGAATGGCGGCTCTTGCAGGTGCATTGGTGCTCAAAAGAAGAAAAGTACATCAGGAACATCAGGAAATCCCTCCTGCCAATATTCCCTATGTTTTAATTGGGACCGGTTTACTTTGGTTCGGATGGTTTGGCTTTAATGCAGGATCTGCCCTGGCTGCAAATGCGCTTGCAGTTTCGGCTTTTGCCACAACAAATATTGCTGCAGGTGCTGCCGGATTGTCCTGGATGTTTTTTGATGTGTTGAGGGGTAAAAAACCTTCTGTTTTGGGTTTTTGTATTGGTGCTGTTGTTGGCCTGGTGGCCATTACACCGGGAGCCGGCTTCGTTTCGATCCCGTCGAGTATTTTTATAGGTGCCATTGCTGCTGTGATTTCCAACCTGGCTGTGGTTTGGAAATCCAAAACAAGTCTGGACGATACGCTTGACGTTTTTCCATGCCATGGTGTGGGTGGTATTGTGGGCATGCTGCTAACGGGTGTTTTTGCAACAAAAACGGTAAATCCTGCAGGGGCCGACGGCTTGTTTTATGGAAATCCGGAATTCTTTTTGACGCAGCTTAAAGGGGTTTTAATTGTGATCCTGTTTAGCTTTATCATGGCGCTGGTCATTTTTAAACTGATCAACCTGATTCAACCTATTCGTGTAACTTCTGAAGAAGAAGAAGAAGGGCTTGATGCGAGTCAGCATGATGAAAAATATTTTCAGGGAACACTTATTGTCGCTTCCACGGGCCTGGAACTGGACCAGGACTAAGACCTTAAGCCGCCCCGCCATCTAAATTCTCAACCTCAAACCAAACCAAGCATGAAATTTAAGTCTATTCTTTCCATCTCCGCGATGGCCTTTACTTCTGTGTCTTATGCGCAGGATGCAGAAAAGAACCCGCTGCAGTTTTCAGGTTCAGCAGATACTTATTTTAAATACGATTTTCAAAAAAAACCGAACATCGGGACCAGCTTTGCCAGTGATCAGAATTCAATTTCCCTGGGAATGATTGATGTCGCTTTAAAAAAGACGACAGGTAAGGCTTCTTTTGTTGGAGAGGTGTCTTTTGGGCCAAGGGGACAGTACCAGTCTCTTTTAAACGGGGACGCAGCAGAGTCGAACGAAAAAAATTCCTTTCACATTCAGAACCTCTATGCAACTTATGCCGTGACAGAGCGGTTTTCAATGACAGCTGGTTTTATGGGGACCTTTATAGGTTACGAGGTGATTTCACCTACCGGGAATTTTAATTATTCAACCTCTTATCTCTTTTCCAGCGGGCCCTTTCAAAATGCGGGCATCAAAGGAACTTATACGTTTTCACCGGCTGTAAGTCTGATGCTGGGCTTGTTTAATGACTGGAATACCTATAAAGACATTAACGGGGTTTCTCATTTCGGCGCACAACTTAGCCTGGCGCCTGTTAAAGGATGGACGGCCTACCTGAATGTGCTGACCGGGAAAAATGCAGGTGCAGCAGGCGATGGTGCGCTTTTTGACCTGACCACGGCTTATCAGCTCACAGAAAAAGTAAAGCTGGGTTTGAATGCTGCCGATTATAATATTTCTGGTCACAATGGTGGATATAGTGGTGCCGCACTGTATGCTCAAAATGCTTTCACTACTGCTTTTTCTCTTGGACTGCGGGGAGAGTACTTCAGGGTAAAAGATGTCGGTCCGCTAAAGGGGGAGAACTTTATGGCAGTGACCTTGTCCGGAAATTTCAAGTCCGGTGGCCTGACTTTTATTCCGGAAGTCAGACTGGACCACCGCTCTCAGGATTTGTTTGTCAAATCGGATTTGACACCTACAAAGCTTGCCTCGCAGTTTTCACTTGCTGCGGTTTATGCTTTTTAAAAAAAAAACATCAACGCTAACCAAACCTGCCGCCGGAGCTTTTGTTCCGGCGGTTTTTTGGGAAATTATTTGCTTTTGACCATTTTCTGCAGATGGGTCTCAATCAGGTTGACCATTTGAGAAAATTCCTCGGGGCTATAGCCTATGGATTGATAAATGATTTTGCCATTTTCATCTACGATGATGTTTCTGGGGATGGATTGTGTTGCAAATTGTTTAAAGATGTTGCGGTCCAGATCCGGAAGTATTGGAAAGGTAAAGCCTTTTTTCTCTTTAAAAGGAAGGAGTTTATCCCAGCCTTCTTCACGTCCAAAAACAAGGAAGGCGAATTTAGGGTTATTCTGGTTTTTTTCCCAGATCTGTTTTTGAGCCAGGGGTAATTCTGTATTGCAAGGCGGGCACCAGGTGGCAAACAAATTGATCAGGACCAATTTGCCCTTATAATCCCCGATATTGACTTTTTTCCCCTTTGAGATTTCAAAACTAAAAGCAGGTACAGGATCGCCAATTTTAGTCAGTGTAGATTTGTCTTCCTGTGCGGAAGAAAAAAGAGGCAGTAGCAATAGCAGTGCGCAGAGGTATTTCAATTTCATGTCAGGTGTTTTAGGTTCCTGACAAATATAAGCAATTAGTGAACCATTTTATCTGCACAGGTGGAGCTGGCAAAAGCTTCTGGTTTGGCTTTGAAAATAAAGCCCATACTCAGGATATAACCCATCGCTTCGTTCAGTGCCTTGTTGGATTTGAACATCGGATTGGTGTTGATGTCTGCATGGACTTCCAGGTCAACATCATATACGTCCAGTAAGTCGCAAATGGAATAGGCTGTTTCAATGGATTTCTGAACTTCTACCAGCATTCTTTCCTTAATGCTCATCCGTTGGGGTGTTTTTTCCTGATGGATGTACATGAAGCCGCCATGATGCTCTCTGAGCAAAACAATCACTGTAGCGAAATCTGTTAAAGCGCCTTTTACCTGTGAATCTGTACCAATGCAAACTTTTAAACGATAGCCATTTTCCGTTTCTCTGATGATGGCTTTTTCAACTTCTTCTAAAATGGACGAGTGGATCACTTCGCCGCTGAATTTTTTCCAGGTCATAATTGTTTCGTGTTAGATGAACAACCTGTTTCAGGTTTTCTAAATTTAACTGGATAATATTAAAATCATGTTAATTGGGGATTGTTTATTTGCTAACAATTCTCTGTTTATCAACAGGTTTTGAATAAATATAAGCAAAATAGCAGGAATATTTTGCTTAAAGGGATGGTGCTGCTTTGAAAATTATTTTAGTATCTTGAAAATAGAAACAGGATTTAAACATTTTTATTCGAAAATCGTTTTAAAAACAGGATCCCCGCCTATGAAAAGAAAACGACTCCAATATGGCCTTGTTCTAGTATTAGCGATGAGCAACCTGGCGCTGTTTGCTCAGAATCCCTTTGATGCGGCCAGACTGCTTACCGACAGCAGTGCTAAAATCCATCCTTTAAAACAACCGGAAAAAGTTGTTGTACCCAAAAAGCGGTTTGGTCGTGCGATGATCCAGCTGGGGCTGGCTGAGCTGATCCCTTTTACCTTTGACCGCTATGTGACCAGAGTAGATTATGCAAAAATTTCCTTTAAAACAATCGGTCATAACCTTAAGTTGAGCAGCTGGACCTGGGATAATGATGAGTTTCAGACCAATCAGTTTGGGCATCCATATCATGGAAGCTTGTTTTTTAGTTCTTTCAGGACAAATGGGTATACCTTCTGGGAATCTGCCCCGGCCGTGGTGGTGGGCAGTTATCTATGGGAAACATTTGCCGAAAATCAGGAGCCTTCGCCAAATGATTTTATCAATACAAGTTTTGGAGGGATTGTATTGGGAGAAACTACTTATCGCCTTTCCAACAAAATTATAAACAACCGAAGCCGCGGATTTAAAAGGCAGGCCAGTGAGGTTTTGGCTTTTATTGTGAATCCCATGAACGGACTGACCCGGATCCTGGATGGAAAATGGGGCAAAGTGAATCATGATCCGCTGGCAAATGATTCTTCTAAAGTCAGTGCAGAATTTGATTTTGGGGTCCGGCGGTACAGCCAGAGTAATGAAAATCTTTCAACCAAAGGCAGATTTGGCTGGTATGGCCGTGTAAAATTGCTTTATGGAAATGCTTATGAAAATTATAGAACACCCTTTACCAATATTTACATCAATGCTGAATTTGGAAAGGATGACAGTTCAAGTGTGAACATTATCAATGTATATGGCTCCTTGGCAGGCTGGAGGATCCGTTCAGGAGAGCACATCCGGCACCTGGCTGTTTTATCGGCAAATTATGATTACATACGTAACCAGGCTTTCTTTTACGGGGCGCAGAGCGTGAAACTGAATCTGATGTCTGAGTATAAGTTGTCTTCGGGAGTTAAAATGAATACACTGATTGGATTAGGTCCGGTTGTTCTGGCAGCAGTTCCTGATAAATACAGGTTTCGTGGAAGGGATTATGATTATACTTCTGGTATTGGGGTTTCAGGTGCAGGTGGGTTTAGTATTGATGAAAAGCTTTTTTTTTCTGTTAATTACAGAGGAGGCTGGTTGAAAACCATAAACGGGAATTCCTCGCACTATTTTCTGCACACGGTATCGAGTGAAATCAGGTACGAGTTTCTCAGGGGATTGTCTTTTACTTTTGAGCCAGGTTATTTTAGGCTGGAAGGGAATTACAGGGACTATGAAGATGTGAATAAAAAATATCCATACCTGAGAACCTCTTTCCGTTATCAGGTGAACCTTTAACCGGGGGGCTATGGTTTTTAATTCTTTGAGGGTAAGAACTGGATCTAAAAAGCGTTATAATAATTATTGGTAATTATATTGAAAGATCTGATTTTTAAGTAAATTAGTGTTATAAAATGCAGTGAAAATAAGTAATGGATCTGGCCTTTTGGGGTCCTTCTACAGATAAATAACCATAAAACATAAGCAGGATGAACACGGAATTATTAAACGAGTTTTATTTGATGCAGCAAAGCAGGTCAAATGCAAAGTACCTGGAATTGCTGGATGAAAAGATGTATATGCCTGTAAGAAAGGTAAACAAAAAGGTTTCTTCCTGGATGAACCGCCGAGGATTGATGTTAATGAACCTGGAAAACAGGGTGAACCGTTCTGTAAGGAGACTGAGAAAAAAATATTTCCGGTTCTGACCTGGTTTTATGAAAAAGGATGCTTAAAGTAAAAGCCTCCATAATTTTAAACCAGTCCTTATGCCGAATAACATTATCTTTGTGCCATGACGGTAGAAAAGGTATTGGCAAATTTAAAAATTTCCTCTTTAAATGAGATGCAGAAAGCAACCATTTCCGCTGCGGATTTGCAGCGTGATGTGGTGTTGCTTGCCCCTACCGGCTCTGGAAAAACGCTGGCTTATCTGCTGCCTGTGTTCAAAAGTCTGGATGCTGCGGTAAAAGGAGTTCAGGTATTGATTATGGTGCCTTCCAGAGAACTTGCGCTTCAAATTGAACAGGTGTTCCGCCAAATGGGGACCGGATTTAAAGTAAACTGCTGTTATGGTGGCCATGCTGTCAGAACAGAACGCCATAATTTTGAAGAACCGCCAGCGGTCCTGGTGGGAACCCCGGGCAGAATTGCCTATCACCTCCGTCAGGAAAATTTTGACGAGTCCTGGGTGAAAACTTTGGTTCTTGATGAGTTTGATAAGGCGCTGGAATTTGGTTTTCAGGAGGATATGGCCTATATTATTGGTCAGCTGCATTCCCTGAAACAAAGATTTCTGATTTCAGCAACGGCAATGGAAGAAGTTCCGGCATTTACCGGAGTGGAACAAGCTGTTGAAATTGATTTTCTCAAAGATGTCAAATCAGTGCCCGATCTTAAACTGATAAAAGTACTTTCAAAAGCAGAAGATAAACTCGATGTCCTGTTTAAACTGATCTGTAAAACAGGGGCCCAAACCACACTGATCTTTTGCAACCATAGGGAAACTGTTGACCGCATTAGCGATCTTTTGATTGATAAGGATCTTGCCCATGATATTTTTCATGGCGGAATGCAGCAGGATGAAAGAGAGCGGGCTTTGCTGAAATTCAGAAACGGAAGCATCAGGATCCTGATCACAACGGATTTGGCCTCCAGAGGTTTGGATATTCCGGAAGTGGAATGTATTATCCATTATCAATTGCCTTATACTGCTGATGCTTTTATCCATCGCAATGGACGGACCGCCAGAATGAATGCAAGTGGAACGGCCTATGTGATGCTCACCTCTGAAGAAAAATATCCTTTTTTGGCAGATGATCTTGAAATTGAACCTCTTAATGGTCAATATGACCTGCCAGCCGATGGCATATGGAAAACGCTGTACATTGCCGCCGGCCGGAAAGATAAAGTGAACAAAGTGGATATTGTTGGGCTTTTGCTGAAAAAAGGCGGATTGGAGAAAGAAGACGTTGGCCTGATAGAGGTCAAAGACCAGTGTGCTTATGTTGCAATCAAAAGAAACATGGTTGGAAAGGTCCTTTCTTCACTTGCGAATGAAAGATTAAAAAATAAAAAGATAAAAATTGAAGCCGCACTATAATGAGCAATAACGATATTTTTAAAAAACTGCGCGTAGCGCTTCAGCTGACCAATGATGATATTATCGGAATTATGGAGCTGGTGAATTTTAAAATCACTAAAAGTGAACTGGGATCTTTTTTTCGCAGTGACGATCATCCAAACTTTAAACCTTGCGGAGATCAGATTCTGAGGAACTTTCTTAATGGTCTGGTGATCTATAAGAGGGGACCAAAGCCCGAATCTACAAAATCTTAAGTACCCCAGCAGAATAAACAGGGCGTTTATAAAGTTTAAAGAATAAAAAAACAGTATCTGGTGTAATAATTTATCTTTATACTGGTCTAAAGATTTGTTTTAAGATAAATGGATACCGGTAACCTACATAATCCCGAACACGAATTGCTATCCCGGTTGAGGGAGGGGGATGCTGCTTCCTTTAAAGAAATCTATGAACGGTACCGGCAAAGGGTATACCTTTATGCCCTGAAAATTTCTAAATCCGATGATGTTGCAGATGAAATTGCCCAGGAGGTGTTTATCCGTCTTTGGGAGAAAAGAATGCAGATTAATACGGAAATGAGTTTCGAAGGGTATATCAAAAAAATCACACTTCATCATGTCCTTAATCACCTTAAAAAAGTAGCGCGGGAAAGAACGCTGCAGGAACAGGTATTTGTCTACATTGATCAGATCAGGAACAGTACCGAAGAAGGGATTTATGAAAAAGAGCTGGTCCGGGTTTATCATGAGGCCGTGGAACAGTTGCCCCCTCAAAAAAAACTTATTTATAAAATGAGTAGAAATGAAGAACTGACTCATGACGAAATTGCAGAAAAACTGAATATATCTAAGAATACGGTAAAGAACCATATGGTAGAGGCCACTAAGTTTATACGTTCAAGCGTAAACAAGCATGGCAGTATCATTTGTTTTTTAATGGCCGCAACAAATTATTTTCACCGGAACTAGTCCTATCCCTTCTGAAGATTGTATTATATTTAAAGAAGCACCGAAAGGCTGTTTCTTATTTTAAAATATAATGGAAGAAAAAGAGCAATTAAAGTATTTATACCGTCTGTACCTGACAAATCTGTGTACAGAAGAGGAGTTGAAAAAATTCTTCTCATTGCTTAATGAACAAAAATATGATAAAGAGATGATGGCCCTGTTGTCCCACACCTGGGATAACCTGGAGGTACGACCTGAAGGAAACTTGAGTCCGGAATCTCTTTTAAAAGAAAATACTGATCCTAAAATAATTACTCTTAAACCTGAAAGGAAGCGTGGGTTTACCATCTGGAAAATAGCAGCAGCTATTTTGCTCGTAGTAGGTGCGGGTTATCTGTATAGAACGGAGGTTCTAAATATGGTAAGCCCTGTTCATGAACGGCAATTGTTGAGCGCAGCCGGGGAGCGCAGACAATTGCTGCTTCCTGACGGGACAAGAGTATGGTTAGGACCAGGATCCAGACTGGATTACCCTAACCGTTTTAACGGGGAAAAAAGAATGGTAAAACTGGAAGGTGAGGCGTTTTTTGATGTGGTACATGACAGCAATCAGCCTTTTATTATCCAAACAGATGAAGTCAGTACTACGGTGCTGGGAACCAGTTTTAATGTAAGGGCCTATAAAGGAAAAGAAAATGTTGAAGTGACATTGGTTACAGGTAAAGTTGCCGTAGCTTTAAAAAATAAGGGAAAAACCCTCCAAAATACGATCGAAAACAATCAGCAGATTATTGTAAATAAGGCAGATTTCAGTTTGGTGAAAAGAAATTATCCCAATGCTTCTTCGTACCTGAATAAACGTATAGGTGTTTTTGACTATAACGGAGAATCTCTTGAGTTTGTTGTAAATGATTTAAAAGCGCAATATGGGGTTGAAATAAATATTGAACCCGCTCTCTTGACCAGGTCATTTTATGGGGAACTAAAGATGACGGACTCTTTGGAGCATACATTGAATAAATTATCTACGGTTATGGAAACCAAATGGTCCAAAAGTGAAGGTAAATATGTCATTAAAGAATAAAGTATAGCTTATGTGCTAAGCAGTTATAAAAATCAATTTCCGAACTGTCAAGTGCAGTGACAGTCACCTAATAAAGATATTAAACATTAAACTATGGATAAACCTGAACCTAAATGGTTCTTCTATTTAATTCTATGTATATGCCTGGGCTTACAGTTGAAGGCCCAGGCGCAGGGCCCACTCGAGAAAAAGATTAGTATTAACTTAAACAACGAAAATCTGAAGACTGCTTTGGATAAGATCACGGCATTAAGCGGAGTGAAATTTACCTACAATGAGCAGGTCGCCAAAAGCAATGTAAAAACAACAATAAATGCGAACAATAAAAAATTAAAGGAAATTTTAACCGAACTGTTTGCTGATAAACCTTATTCGTTTACGGTTTTGGATAAAGAGATTTTTATACGTTTTGATCCCTCAAAAGTAAAAAAGTCGGAGGCCGGTTCAGCGGCAGATCGAGATTCAGGCCATGGGAATTTTACCTTAAGTGGTTTTATTAAATCCCAGAAAACAGGTGAGACACTAATTGCTGCAACCATGAAAGTGGCGGGGTCATCCCAATCTACCTGGAGCAATGAATATGGTTTTTATTCACTTACACTGCCTTCAGGAAGTTATTACGTTGAGGTAAAAGCCGTAGGTTTTAAAAAATACCATGCACAAATCGATTTGGTTAACAATACAAACCTGAGCATCAACATGGAAGAAGATGTGCAAGAACTTGAAACTGTAAATATCACTTCTTCCTCTCAAAGGAGGGAAATAGAAAATACACAGATGGGAACAGACCGGTTGAGCATGAATGACACGAAAGATGTGCCTGTTGTTTTTGGAGAAAGAGATCTGATCAAAACGATTCAATTGCTCCCAGGGGTAAAAACCGGAGGAGAAGGGGATGGCGGATTTTATGTTCGTGGCGGATCTATGGATCAAAATATGATTCTTTTGGATGAAGCTCCGGTTTACAATACCAGCCATTTGTTTGGATTCTTTTCTACTTTTAATACGGATGCCGTGAAAAATGTGACCCTTTATAAAGGGGATATTCCTGCCCAGTATGGTGGGGGCCTGTCATCGGTCCTGGATGTCAAATTGAATGATGGGAATAATCAGAAATTTGGTGTCAGTGGCGGCATCGGTTTAATTGCAGGAAGATTAAATGTGGAAGGTCCCATTCAAAAGGGTAAATCTTCTTTTCTGATTTCTGCCCGAAGGACCTATATTGATATGTTTCTCCGGCTTTCCGACGATCCGGATGTTAAAAATTCATCGGTCTATTTTTTTGATGTTAACGCAAAGATGAATTACATACTTGGTGAAAAGGACAGGATTTTTATCTCCGGTTATTTAGGTAAGGATTTACTGGATGTTCAGGGTTTAAATGGAATCAGATGGGGAAACCGAACGGGTACATTTAGGTGGAACCATATCTGGAATCGTAAGCTTTTTTCCAATACATCATTCATCTATAGCAATTATGATTACATCATTAAGTCAGGGGGCAGGGAAAGCTCCCTTTCGGTTTTTTCACAGATCAGGGATTTTAGTCTTAAAGAGGATTTACAATGGTACCTTAACGAACGCAACAGTCTGAGTTTTGGATTCAGTTCTACTTATCACCAGATTAAGCCTGGTGAGGTGCGTGCAGATGGGGACAATGGATATATCCCTCGTAAATTACAAAGTAGGTATGCATTGGAAAATGCAGTTTATGCTTCCAATATCTGGAAAGTAAGTGATGTGCTGACGGTGAATTACGGACTGCGGGTATCGGCATTCAGTATATTTGGCAAAGGTGATTATTCAAGGGTAGATCAGGGTAAAGTTATCGAAACACTTTCTTATAAATCGGGGTCGCTGGTCAAAACCTATTTTAATTTTGAACCCAGGATTTCGGCTGCCACGCAGCTTGATGAAACCTCCTCTGTTAAACTTTCTTATACCAGGAATGCGCAGAACCTTCATTTAATTTCCAACTCGGCATCTACTATGCCTACCGACAGGTGGATCGCTAGTACAGTGTCTATCAAACCTGAAATCAGCAATCAGTTTTCTTTGGGTTATTATAAAAGTTTAATGGAAAATGAACTGGATTTTACGGTGGAGGCTTATTATAAAAATCTTAAAAACCAGATTGATTACAAAAATGGCGCGGATGTATTCACAACCCAACCTATTGAAAGTATGTTGCTTTTTGGAGTTGGACGTGCTTATGGTCTGGAGTTTTCATTGAAAAAGAAAATAGGACGCCTCAGCGGATGGTTGTCCTATACTTTGTCCAAGTCTGAAAGAAAAATTGACGGAATTAATAACAACCTGTGGTATAATTCAAGACAGGATAAAACCCACGATCTTTCTTTGGTCACAACATATCAGTTAAGTCCAAAATGGAAATTATCTGCCAACTGGGTCTTTTCTACCGGTAATGCGGTGACCTTCCCGGTTGGGAAGTATAATATAATTGATCAGAATTATTTTTATTATGTGAATCGTAATGCAGACCGCATGCCGAATTATCATCGCCTGGATGTTGGAGCTTTGTGGCTCTTAAAACAAAGTAAAAAATTCTCTTCAGAGCTGAGTTTTAGTGTCTATAATGTTTATGGCAGACAGAACGCTTATCAGATTTTATTTAAAGAGCAGGAAAATGATCCTACAAAGACCGAGGTCATCAGAAGATCTGTTTTTGGATTTATACCTTCTGTTTCTTATAATTTTAAATTTTAGTTGAAAAGAATGCAATAGTGGCTTTTAAGACATTTGTTAAATGAAAAAAGTATCCCGGTTTAGTGTTTTGTTTATGTTTTCAATATTAATATGGTCCTGCGAAAAAAAAGTGGACTTTGATTTTAAGGAGAATGAGCTCAGGTATGTCATAGAAGGCAGGATTAGTAACGAACCGGGCATGTGTAAGGTAATGGTCAGTAAAACCAAAGAGATTGGTGATGGCAATGAATTCAAAGGACTTAGCGGGGCGGTCGTGAAAGTGGAAAATGATGGGCAAATTACGACGCTTGCTGAAACAGCAAAAGGAGTATATTCGGTAAGTACAATAAACGGGCAGCCTGGACAAACCTACAAGTTGACCGTTGTGGTGGAGGGTCAAACTTTTACGGCCTCGAGCACAATGCCTGAACCTGTTCCTTTTTTGGATCTTTATATTAAAGAAGGAGATTTTAACAGGAAAAGTACATTTGTTACGGCCAAATTTAAAGATCCTCTTGCGGTAAGAAATTACTATTGGTTTAGAAAGTACATTAATGACCAGAACCAAAAGGATTATGATGTACTGGATGACGAACTGATTGCCGGGCAGGAAGTCAATCAAAGGCTCAACTTTAGCAATGAAACAAACAACGACGCTAATGATATTAAAAAGGGAGATCAGCTCAGGGTGGATTTGTATTGCATTGACGTTTCGGTATACAATTACTTGTTTAGTTTGTATGGTGCAAATGGTAATGGTGGTTCTACCGCACCGACCAATCCACTGAGCAACATAAGCGGAGGAGCGCTTGGTTTCTTTAGTGCGTATGCCATACAGTCCAGAAAGGTTACTGTGCCTTAGGGTGCTGTTAAAGATATTTTTAGTTTCCTTTATACCGCATGGCATTGTTTAGGCATTGCCATGCTTTTTAACCTTAGTCAAGTAATCCGGATATCGAAAAAACAGGAATATTAATTTATGACCCAGGCTGAATTTTTAAAGCTACTAAAAATTAAAGTTTTTTATTATGTTCGCATAGCAGCTTAATTGCCTGGAGTATCATCGGGATTCCAAAACAATTGTAACTTTATATGAATTAACAGTGCTGATGCCGATGAACAGGTTTTTAAAGTTTTCAGGAATCCCAAGTCATTGCAAAGGACTGTTTTTTCTTATTGCAGCCCTAAATCTTTTGGTGATTTCAACTGCTTTGGGCCAGTCTGGTTACAGAATATCAGGCACGGTTAAAGATTCATTAAACAAAGCAATTCCAGGCGCCGCTATAGAGGTCATTACAGGGAAGGACACGGTGAAAGGCAATACGGATTACCGGGGAAGATTTGCTGTTATAGGAATTGTGACCTCGGAAATTCTGTTGACCATAAAAGCTATGGGCTATTTGTCAATCAGCAGGAGATATAAATTTACACCGGAACACCGCAGTTTGATTATCCAGCCAGTGATGGACCGGGATGTCAATACACTTAAAGAAGTTGTGATTAAGGCAAAGGTTATACCGATCCGCTTAATGAAAGATACGGTAGAGTACAATGCTGCAGCTTATATGGTCAGGGAAACAGATCGGGTAGAAGAGTTGCTCAGGCAGTTGCCCGGAATAGAAATTGATAATGAGGGAAAGGTTTCTGCTATGGGCAGGCCAATGACCAAGCTCAGAATTAATGGGGAGGATTTTTTCACGAATAACGTTAAAGACTTTATTTCTCAGCTTCCGGCAGATATGGTTGCCAAAATACAGGTGATTAACGATTATGGCGATGAGGCAAATTTCACAGGTATAAAAACCGGGGCATCTGAAAAAATGCTTAACCTGGTTACAAAGCCCGGCAGGAACAAGGGGAATTTTGGAAACACCTCTGTTAGCGGGGGAACCAATGAACGTTACGGATTACAGACAAATGCAAATTTGTGGCGCGAAAAAAAGCAAATTGGTGTAAAAGGGAGCGTCATCAGTACCAATAATGCGGCCGGTATTAACCGGGGGATAAGTACAGGAATAAATTATCGGGATAAACTCAGTAAAGAGTTAACCACAAGTATTGCCTATTCATTTGATAATGTCAAAAATAAGAACCATCAGATTGACTTTATTGAAACTTTAAATACGATTGGTACGATATATACTTCAGACGAAAGTCAGCGGAATTCAAAAAACAATAAACATAATGTAAACTGGAGCCTTCAGTCTGTTGGTGACAAAAGTTATGTTCAGGCTGGGGTAGTCGGGACATTTTTAGATAACAACGATCTGTTTATGGGGAAGTCCAATCAAAGGGGGGTTATTAAGCAGGACCAGTTTAACAATTCAACCACCAAGGATTTTAGTCCTGACCTGAATGCAAATGTCGCCTGGGCTTACAGACTAAAAAAACCGGGAAGAAATATTTCAGTTGGGGTGTCGGCAAAAAATGGGACAAGTGATACACAGGAAGACCTGAACAGTCAGATTAGTTATTATGGTCCTGGCCAGGCATCGGTTGTTAAAGATTCTGTGCTGAACCGTATTGTAAATACCCGGACCTTATCCAGGAGTGTCGGTGCCAGTTTTAGGTTTAGCGAGCCGATTGGCCACCGGACAGATTCTCTGATCAGCAGAAACCTGGATGTATATTATAATTTTCAGTTGGAGGTGAACAACAATGACCTGTTGACCAGGGTAAATAACAATAGTTCGGTTGGACGGGTGATTGATTCTTTAAGTACCGTGTATTCTTCCAGATTTATTTCGCATCTGATTGGCTTAAGTTATCGTTTTGGCGCTGAGAATTTAAGTTATAGTCTGGGAATGACTGCCCAGCCCAATCTTCTGGTGGTGGAAAACGAACATCCTGTTAGCCGGATCACCAGGGCTGGGTTTAATATGGCCCCGGTAGCAAATATGAGTCTGATCCTTTCTCAGAATACCAGCGTGACTTTTACCTATAATGGAAATAGTATCGCGCCGAACCTGAGTCAGCTGCAACCGGTGCCCAATACCAGAAATTTGCAAAATATTGTTATCGGGAATCCAAATCTTAAGTCTACGTTTAATCATAATGCCAGTTTTACTTATCAGAATAGCAATTTGGTCAATGGCAGGGCCTTAATGCTCGGAATTAATTCTACTTTGGTTAAAGACCAGATTGTGAGTAACATTATTTTAAAACGGGATACCCTGAATAGTTTAAAGCAGCAAACACGATTTGAAAATGCAGATGGCACTTATAGCCTGGATGCTTTGTATTCCTGGTCTAAACCTTTTGTAGAGAATAAATTTAATGTTGAATTCCGTGGAAGCATAGGGGTTGCAAATACAGTCTCTTATACGGACAGTATACTCAATACCAACAGAGGTTTTAATTTCGCGCAGGCTGTTTCTTTAAGGATGAACCAAAAAGGCCTGAGCCTGAGCGCTGCTGCAAATTATACCTACAGCAGTAACCGGTATTCGCTGGCTTTGGGTAACCTGAAAGACATACAGATTTATGAGTTAAATGTAAATGCAAAAGCTTTTATTACGCCCACAATTTCGATAGGTTTTGACGCTTCCAAACGAATAAATAAAGGATATTCTCTTGATGCGAAAAACCCATTTTTAATGAATGCGAGCATTCAGAAGACTTTTTTCAAAAAACAACAGGCAACCTTGAAGCTGCAGGCTTATGATTTGTTGAATCAGGGGAATTATTTGATGCGCAGTGTGTCCGACAACTCGATTATTGATAGTAAAAACAGTCAGATCACCAGATATTTTCAATTGAGTTTTAACATTAACCTTCAGCAATTCGGAGGTTAATGTTAAAAGGCCTGCTTAATTTTATCAATGATAAAATTGAGCAGGCCTAAGGGTTTTAAACCAGTTTTTTGTATTTGATGCGGTGAGGGGTAACATCACCTAATCTTTTCTTCCTGTTCTCTTCGTACTCGCTATAATTTCCTTCAAAGAAGTAAACCTGTGACTCTCCTTCAAAAGCCAAAATATGGGTACAAATTCTGTCCAGGAACCAGCGGTCGTGGCTAATGACAACCGCGCAGCCTCCAAAGTTCTCCAGGGCTTCTTCCAGTGCCCGAAGTGTATTGACATCTATATCATTGGTTGGCTCATCGAGTAAAAGTACATTTGCTCCCTTTTTTAAGGTAATGGCCAGGTGCACGCGGTTTCTTTCTCCACCGGAAAGGATTCCTACTTTTTTCTGCTGGTCGCCCCCATTAAAATTAAACTTGGAAACGTAGGCCCTGCCATTAACCGCTTTGTTGCCAAGCTGAATGTTGTCCAGGCCGTCGGTGATGTTTTCATAAACTGTTTTATTCGGGTCCAGGTCATTGTGCATCTGATCAACATAACCCAGGGCAACGGTTTCACCAACGCGGAAAGTACCTGTATCTGGTGTTTCCTGTTCAGTGATTAACCTGAATAATGTTGTTTTTCCGGCCCCGTTTGGTCCGATGATCCCAACAATACCCGCTGGTGGCAGGGAAAAGCTCAGGTTTTCGAACAGGATTTTATCCCCATAAGCTTTAGTGACGTTATTGGCTTCGATAACTACATTCCCGAGTCTTGGTCCGGCCGGGATAAAGAGTTCCAGTTTGTCTTCACGTTCTTTTGAGTCTTCCGACGCCAGCTTGTCATAATTTGAAAGACGGGCTTTCGATTTTGCATGTCTTGCCTTTGGGGCCATACGTACCCATTCCAACTCCCGTTCCAATGTTTTTTGACGTTTGCTCTCTGTTTTCTCTTCCTGTGCCAGACGTTTTGCTTTTTGGTCCAGCCATGAAGAATAATTTCCTTTCCATGGAATGCCTTCTCCTCTGTCGAGCTCAAGGATCCAGCCGGCAACGTTATCCAGAAAATACCTGTCGTGGGTTACTGCAATAACGGTTCCTTTATAATTTTGAAGGAATTGTTCCAGCCAGTCAATACTTTCTGCATCCAGGTGGTTGGTTGGCTCATCGAGCAGCAACACATCTGGTTCCTGGAGTAGCAAACGGCACATGGCCACCCTGCGTCGCTCTCCTCCAGACAATACAGCTATTTTGGTTTCAGGATCAGGACAGCGTAAAGCATCCATGGCCCTTTCCAGTTTGTTGTCCAGCTCCCAGGCATTTACAGCATCAATTTTATCCTGAAGTTCTCCCTGTTTGGTCATGAGTTTATCCATCTCGTCCGGATTCTCATAGACCTCAGGTAAACCGAAGCGTTCATTAATGTCTTCATATTCTTTCAAAATGGCGGTGATCTCCGCAACACCTTCTTCTACAACTTCCCGGACTGTTTTATTTTCGTCCAGTTCGGGCTCTTGTGCAAGATAACCGACAGAGTATCCTGGTGAAAAAACAACTTCTCCCTGAAAGGATTTGTCCAGGCCGGCAATGATTTTTAAAAGGGAAGATTTTCCTGAACCATTTAAACCAATAACCCCTATTTTTGCTCCATAGAAAAAGGAGAGATATATATTTTTTAAAACTTGCTTTTGGGGAGGATAAATCTTATTTACCCCCGCCATGGAAAAGATTATTTTTTCGTCTGACATAATTGCTTCTAATTATTACAAATATCGCCAATAAAGTCAGAACTTAGTAAGTTTTATGAAATAACGGCAGTTGTAACATCTTTTTCCACTGATATGGCGTAATTGTTGATAAAATAATAAAACCGGTAAGCTTTATTTATAAAACAATTTTATAGTTTAGAGCATTCCGGTTTAGAAAGGTATATATGGAAGCTAAATTTTCACCACAAGTCAAAGACGTGATTTCGTTTAGCAGGGAAGAAGCCCTGAGATTAGGTCACGATTATATCGGCGCAGAACATCTTTTATTAGGCTTGATTCGCGAAGGCGATGGTATGGCTATTAAAATATTAAAATCACTTGGCGTTGATACAGCCAAATTACGCCGCTCTATCGAAGATGCGGTTAGAGGTACTTCCAGTGTGACGGTTAATCTGGGGAACATCCCTTTAACTAAACAGGCTGAGAAGGTACTGAAAATAACCTATCTGGAAGCTAAAATATTTAAAAGCGACCTGATCGGAACAGAACATTTGTTGTTGTCTATTTTAAGGGATGATGACAATATTGCTTCTCAGATTTTATTGCAGTACAGCATTAATTATGAGATTTTCAAAAAAGAAGTAGAAGAGAATAAAGGTGGTTTCAGAGATGATCCACAGGGAAGTGCTTCAACGGGAGGGGATGATGATTACAGGGAAGAAGAAAGCTTTAGCAGCCCTAAAAAGGTGTCTGACATCAAATCTAAAACGCCTGTTCTGGATAACTTTGGAAGGGACCTGACCAAAGCTGCAGAAGAAGGCCGTTTGGACCCAATTGTCGGCAGGGAAAAAGAAATTGAGCGTGTTTCTCAAATTTTGTCTCGTCGTAAAAAAAACAACCCAATTTTAATTGGTGAGCCGGGCGTGGGTAAATCTGCGATAGCTGAAGGTCTTGCCTTAAGAATTATTCAGCGTAAGGTTTCCAGGGTATTGTTTAATAAAAGAGTGGTTACGCTCGACCTGGCCTCATTGGTTGCCGGAACAAAGTATCGCGGTCAATTTGAAGAACGGATGAAGGCGGTAATGAATGAACTGGAAAAATCGACCGATGTCATCTTGTTTATTGATGAGATTCATACCATTGTTGGTGCAGGCGGTGCATCTGGATCTTTGGATGCTTCCAATATGTTCAAACCTGCCCTGGCCCGTGGTGAAATTCAATGCATTGGTGCCACCACCCTGGATGAATACCGTCAGTATATAGAAAAAGACGGGGCTTTGGATCGTCGTTTCCAGAAAGTGATGATTGAGCCGGCTACTCCGGACGAAACCATAGAGATCCTGAACCGCATTAAGGAAAAATACGAAGACCATCATGGGGTAACCTATACAGAGGATGCGATTAAAGCCTGCGTGGCTTTGACTTCCCGTTATATTACCGACCGGTTTTTACCGGATAAGGCAATCGATGCTTTAGACGAAGCCGGATCAAGGGTTCACCTGACCAATATCCATGTTCCTGAAAACATCATCGAGATTGAAACCAAAATCGAAGATATTAAGGTTGAAAAGAATAAAGTGGTTAAAAGCCAGAAATATGAAGAGGCTGCCAAGCTGAGGGATACGGAGAAAAATCTTTTAGAAGATCTGGAACGTGCCAAAGCGGAATGGGAAGCCGAAACGAAAACCAAACGTTATGTGGTCTCTGAGGAGAACGTAGCAGAGGTCGTTTCTATGATGACTGGTATACCATTGCAAAGGGTTGGACAGACCGACAGTCAGAAACTGTTGAATATGTACGATACGGTTGCAACGAAAATTATTGGCCAGGACGATGCGATTAAAAAACTGACTAAGGCCATTCAAAGAACCCGGGCAGGATTGAAAGATCCTAAAAAACCTATTGGATCGTTTATTTTCCTTGGGCCTACCGGCGTAGGTAAAACTGAACTCGCGAAAGAGCTGGCCCGTTTTATGTTTGACAGTGATGATGCATTGATCCAGATTGACATGAGCGAGTATATGGAGAAATTTGCGGTTTCCCGTTTAGTGGGAGCGCCTCCGGGTTATGTTGGTTATGAAGAAGGTGGTCAGCTTACTGAAAAGGTACGTCGTAAACCTTATGCTGTGATTCTTTTGGATGAGATTGAAAAAGCACATCCGGATGTTTTCAATATCCTTTTACAGGTACTGGACGAAGGTCAGCTTACTGACAGTCTGGGACGTAAGGTGGATTTTAGAAATACCATTATCATCATGACTTCTAATATTGGTGCGCGTCAGTTGAAAGATTTTGGACAAGGAGTAGGTTTCTCTACTACGGCCAAAACAAATCAGGTAGATGCTCATTCCAGAGGGGTTATTGAAAATGCGCTAAAACGTGCTTTTGCACCTGAATTTTTAAACAGGGTAGACGATGTGGTTGTTTTCAACACCCTTGGAAGAGAGGAAATTTTCAAAATCATTGACATTGAATTGAAATCTTTGTTTGGAAGGGTTCATAACCTGGGTTATGAAGTTAAACTTACAGAACGTGCAAAAGATTTTATCGCGGATAAAGGTTTTGATATTAATTTCGGAGCAAGGCCGTTAAAACGTGCCATCCAAAAATATCTTGAAGATCCAATTGCAGAGGAAATCCTGAAAGGAGAGATCCACGATGGGGATGTTTTGGAAATTGACTATGATAAAGAGAGCGATCAGATCGTTGTGGTCAATAAAAATTCAGGTAAGAAAAAAAGAAAAGAAGAGGGGGCTTAACCCGATAGAATAATAAAAAAAGCCGGTACTGTAAGTGCCGGCTTTTTTTATTAGAATAAATTGAGCTGTGCGCCTGGAACACAGAAAAGGCTCGAGTCGAGTTGGGTTTTAAGCACATTAAGTTTATTGATCCTGCAATGCAGTTTGAAGTTGTCCCTGATGATTTGTGCAATATTTCCTTCGCCCCGCATTCTTTGTCCGTACCTGCTGTCATTGACTTGTCCTCCGTGACAGGACTGGATCATATGCCAGACCTTTTCAAACCTATCAGGATAATTTTTTCTCAACCAGTCCTCAAATATAATTCCTATCGCACCGTTTAATCGGACAATGGTATAACCCGCATGTTTTGCTCCATGGCCAGCAATGGTTTTCAGAATTTTTGGAACTTCATGATCACTCAGGCCAGGTACCAGCGGTGCAACCATTACGCCAACCGGAATGCCCGCTTTGCTCAAGTCTTCCACAATTTTAAGCCTTTGCTTTGCTGTGGTTGTCCTGGGTTCCATTTTTGAACGAAGTTCTTCATTTAAACTGTTTATAGATACATAAACAAGGCAAAGATTCAATTTTGCCATTTCCTGAAGTAAATCTATGTCTCTGAGTATTAAAGCATTCTTGGTGATCATGCCAATAGGCTGTTTGTAGTCAAGGGCAATTTCGAGAAGTTTTCGGGTAATCCTGTATTTTCTTTCCGCCGGTTGGTAACAGTCCGTATTTCCGGAAAGCGAGATGACACTGGCATCCCAGTTTTTTCTTTCCAGAAAAGCCTTGAACAATTCAGGGGCATCTGTTTTTACAATAATTTTTCTTTCGAAATCCAGTCCCGCACTAAAACCCCAATATTCATGGGCATTTCTGGCATAACAATAGGTACAGCCATGCTCGCAACCCTGATAGGGGTTCAGGGAATACAACATGCCCACATCAGGACTATCTACTTTATTTACAATAGATTTGGACTTTCCCAGTATGAACGTCGTTTTGCTGTTCTCTACTTCCCAGTCGTCAATGCCTTCAACATGTTCTTTCACATAATCGTTTTTTAAAAAATGATTGTGTGGGTTAACCTGGGATCCACGGCCTTTCAGGTAATTGTCCGGGTTTTCTTGCTCGCTTGTCATAAAGTAAAAATACTAAAAATATTAGTATTTTTACTTATTTATTTAGCACCTGTGATTTCGTAATCCATGGGTACCATATCTGCAATTTTTTCATAAGCCCAGAAACCTTCATACAGCAGGGACTTTGGGTTATAGATGCCACCAGAAGCATAAAAGCTTACGGGGGCCTGGAGCATATGAACCACTGAGATTTGGTAATTGGGAACGTCCAGGGGTCTGCTTATAGAATGTCCTGAGTAATTGGTATAGTCGACGGTTTCCCTTTCTTTGGTATAGATGATGTAAAGCTCATCTTTGTAGTTCATTGTCTTCAGGTCCTTATAATATTGTCTGACCAGGGTATCTGTCAAAACATCTCCCCGGTTTAGCATACTGATTTCTTTGGGTTGTTGTTTGACTTTGGACCAATAACCCAATGAGTCACTGGTGGAGGAACCAATACGGATCACTCCATGTTGTGCTTTCATCAATCTGTTTATATTGGCATCTATGAGGCTGTCGGAGGGGCGGCCTGGATTTTTGATTTTGCTCAGTTTATTGATGATATAACCTTCTTCTTTTGTCCTGTTCTGATACAGGGATTTGAAAAAATGCTGGGAAGAACCGTAGTAGGCGATTTCCCGGTTTTTCGCCCAGGTTCTTTTTTTTGAGGAAGAGCCTTTGAGTTCTTCAAAATTTGGCAGGCCGGCGTAATAAATGGTCCTGGTGTTGTAGTTGTATTCAAAATATTGAAGCAGGTATTTCAAACGGTACCCTAGTGCCTTGTTTTCGATAACGAGAAATTCATTTGATTTCACCGTGAGTAGTCTGGCATTGTTGTCATAATCGACATCTAAAACCTGTGGATTGAGCAATTTACACTTTTCAGCGTTTGGTGTTTTACCAATAAAAAATTCTTTGAACAGATTGATATAATGTTCCCTGTTTGGGTCTGTCCGGATAACCACTTCATTTAACTGGATGGTGTTTTCTTCCAGTTTGATGTCAATGGATACCGATTTATCTGACAGGATGACATTTTTTGTAAAGGGAAGGAAACCCATCATTTGGACCAGCACATCGTAATTGCCTGGTTTTAGTCCGGTTAAAACAAATCTGCCCTCATTGTTGGTTACAGTTGCCATTTTATAGCCACTGAGGTATATACCCGCACCAGGCAGGGTTTCTCCTTTTTTGTCTTTGACTTCTCCTGAGATGGAAAGATTTTGACTATAGGCAGAAGTTGAAAAAAGGAGTAAAATAAAAAAGATACAAAAATGTCTGGCCATAGGTCTAATGTAACTAAATTTTAAGTTACAATATAGGGGGTTAACTAATT
This sequence comes from Pedobacter nutrimenti, assembly GCF_003208655.1. Classification (GTDB taxonomy): domain Bacteria; phylum Bacteroidota; class Bacteroidia; order Sphingobacteriales; family Sphingobacteriaceae; genus Pedobacter; species Pedobacter nutrimenti. The sequence continues at coordinate 340,272 of NZ_QKLU01000006.1, forward strand.
TTATAGTCAAGAAGTTCCTTGGCATTATCAAGGGCAGATTTTCCAGGATCTTTTCCACTTAACATTTCCGCGATGGCAAATATGCGGTCTTTTTTATCAAGTCTTTTGATGCCCGTACTGGTCTTATTTTCTTGTTCCTGTTTGTAGACAAAGAAGTGGGCATTTCCTCTTGCTGCAATCTGAGGCAAATGTGTAATGCAAACGACCTGCATGTTTTGCTCCAGGGCGCCAATAACCTGACCTACCCTGAGTGCTGTTTCCCCCGAAATACCCGTGTCAATTTCATCAAAAATCAAAGTAGGGAGGTCACTATGCTTAGCCAGAATAGATTTGATGGCCAGCATAATCCTTGATAATTCCCCACCAGATGCGATTTTGGCAACCGGGGCAGGATCCTGTCCGCTATTTGCCGAAAACAGGAGGGAAATGCTGTCTTTCCCATCTTTATTCAAGTCTGTAAGGACAAGCTGGTTGATTTTAATTTTTGCATTGGGCATTCCGGCCTGTTCCAGAATTTGATCCACCTGATTTTCGGTTGCTTTTATAGACTTGCTGCGGTTTGAAGAAAGAACAAGGGCCTTACTTTCCAGTACTTCTTTCAGTCGCATTGTTTCCCTGGTCAGACGTTCAATTTCTTCTTCTCCGCTGATCAGTAAAATCAGGTTTTCGGATAACTGGTCCTTTATGGCCAGAAGCAGGGAAATGGTATTTACCCTGTGTTTTTGTTCGAGTGTATAAATAAGGTCCAGACGCTGGTTGATTTCTTCTATTCTGGATGGATTGAAAATTACATTTTCTTCCAGAGCGGATAATTCATTGCTGATGTCTTTAAGTTCTATCAGTGTGGATTTTAACCTTTCGTTTAATTCGGAATAGGTCTCTTTAAACTGTTCTATAGACTGGAGCTGGATGCTTGCTTCCTTTAAAATAGAAACAGCTGCAGTCTGTTCCCCGCTGAGCAAATGATAGGCATTGAGCAGGCTTCGTTTAATGGATTCTGCATTATTAAGTGTTTTTAATTCGTTTTCGAGGTTTTCCTGTTCCTCTGGTTTTAAATCTGCAGCTTCCAGTTCGTTAAATAAAAACTGCTCATAGTCCTGTTTGTTTTTCGCTTCGGTGGCTTTGAGTTGTAATTCCTGTAACTTCTGCTGGTTTTTTTTGTATTGTTTATAGTCGTTTCTGTAGTCTTCCAGAAGACCATCGTGATTGGCCAGTCCGTCAACAATGGCGAGCTGGAAGGCCGGGTCATTCAACTCGAGTGTGGCATGTTGAGAATGGATATCTATCAGTTTTTCCCCTAGTTGTTTCATCAGGGAAAGGGTTACAGGTGTATCGTTTACAAATGCCCGGGATTTTCCGTCAATTGATATTTCACGGCGTAATGTGCTCTCGGAATAAAAATCCAGGTCATTTTCTTCGAAGAGCGGTTTCAGGTGGTTTCCTTTTAATTTAAATACGCCTTCAATAATACATTTCTTTTCCTGGTTAAAGAAGTATTTGGTTTCTGCCCGCTGTCCGAGTATTAAAGACAAGGCACCCAGCATAATTGATTTTCCTGCTCCTGTTTCACCTGTAATAATGTTGAGTCCTTTATCGAACTCTATTTCAACATTATCAATTAGGGCATAATTCCGTATAGAAAGTTTCTGTAGCATATCCTTTGCTAAATTATAAAAAACTCTCTCTCGATTCTATTAATTCTTTATAAAGAACAAAGGGCATGAATTTTCTTCTGCCCTTTGTCTGTTGGTTGGATATTTGGTTTAGCTTTTTTTATCTGAGCCTTCTGCTTTTTTCTTAATCAGCTGGTCCATTTCCTTTTGATACCTGGATTGCAATTCTTTATATTCAGGAGAATTATAAAGTTCTTTCATTTCCTCAACATGTTTTTTCCATTCCGGGGAGTTGAACTGTTTTCTGAGTTCTTCTGCATTTTTTCTTAGGCTTTCCTGTTGCGTTTTCCATTCCGGAGAGTTGAACTGTTTGTTAATGGCCAGACTTTGCTTTTGAATATCTTCCATTTGTTTCTTCCACTCCGGTGAATTGAAGCGTTTTTTGATTTCTTCGGCGTTCTTTTGAATATCTTCCTGTTGCTTTTTCCATTCCGGAGAGTTGAACTGTTTGTTAATGGCCAGACTTTGTTTCTGGATGTCTTCCATTTGTTTCTTCCACTCTGGTGAATTGAAACGTTTTCTGATTTCTTCGGCATTCTTTTGAATATCTTCCTGCTGTTTTTTCCATTCCGGGGAGTTGAACTGCTTGTTAATGGTCAGACTTTGCTTTTGAATGTCTTCTATTTGTTTCTTCCACTCTGGTGAATTGAAACGTTTTCTGATTTCTTCTGCATTCTTTTGGATCTCTTCCTGCTGCTTTTTCCATTCCGGGGAGTTGAACTGAGTGGAAATACGGAGGCTTTGTTTTTGAACGTTTTCCATTAGTTTTTTCAATTCCGGAGAGCTGTTGACATTGTAATTTAATTGATAGCTCATAGGATAGGACAGGCTATACAAACTGTCTTTTTTTAATCTTTCATCTGCGTAGGAAAGATCAAAGATGGCCTCTTTCCTTAAACTGTCCGGAAGTTCTTTTATTGAATTGTATGTTCTTTTTTGTCCATCAGAATCTATGATGATGACCTTGGTCGCTTTTGTTTTCTTGGTCGTATCCTGGGGTAGAGCGGTTCTTGTTTTAGTAGGGACTGCAGCAAACTGATCGAGGAAAATTTCTTTGGTTGCAGAAGAAAGATCCTTTGATACGGTGCTTGCTTTTTTGATCACCTTTGAAGGGTTGATCCAGGCCAGTGAACTTGCGCAGGCTATGGTTAGGCAAATGGCGAAGATTTTCTGTTTTGCACTCATGTAATTGGTTTTCATATCTGTAATTCTTTTAATGCGTTGATACAAATGTTGATTATGCTCTCCTGTTGCGGCAAGAGAAAATGCGGGTATTTGTTTTTCTTTTAGCAATTCTATTTTAAGAAGCGCATGTGCATAGGTCAGTGGGGTCCCACTTATGCTTAGTACTTTATCGTCGCAGGCATGTTCCCTTTCTATCTGGATGAGCCTGCTGCACAACCAAACAAATGGGTTAAAGAAAAGCATGGTTTCAATAACCGTCTTAATCAGGTTCAGCAGGTAGTCATTCCTTCTGATGTGCGATAATTCATGAATAAGAATGGCTTCCACATGTTGAATGTCCAGTTGAGTGGCAAAAGCAAAGGGAAAAAGAACAATTGGTTTAAAATAACCAATGACCAGGGGAACATTTACCTGGGCAGAAAGGTAAAAGCCTACGCTTTTTTGAATGTTTAATTTTGCCTTTATAGTATTAAAAGTCATGTGCCATCCGTCAGGGACATCAAAACGTGAAGCTTTTTTGAGTGTAATTAGTTTGGCATAACCTGAAAACAACAAAGTCAATTGAAGGAGTACACCTATAGTATAAACTGTAACCAGCATTGGAAAGTATTGTTCAGCTTTGCCGCTTAAGGATAAATTACTGATGTAATGGTAATAGTTAACGGTGAGGGGAGAGCCTGAATTTGCAGGATGATCCGGTAGCTGAAAGAAATGAAAGAAGGTGATAAAGAAGCCTGTAAAAATTAAGCAAATACTTGTGTAGGCCAGATTGTGTTTGGTTTTTGCATTTAACCTGGGAAACGACTGCATAACAATAAACAAGACCAGATATGCGATGGCACCTTGCCATAAAGAATGAAATATACTCCAGCCTGTCGCTTTAATAAAGGTATTTAAGAATGCTTCCATGGTTTTATTTTTTGCTTAGTTCATCCAAATATTTTTTTATAGAATCTATCTCGTCTTTGCTGGCCTCGTGGTTACCCAGGGCCTGCATCACCAAACGGGCCGCAGATCCATTGAATACCCCATCAATCATTTTGTTGAGCATTTGTTCCTGAGTTTTCTGCTCATTTACCAAGGAACGGTAAATATGTGTCTTGGAAGAAGTATCTCTGGACAGCAGACCTTTTTCATGCATGATTTGCATCAGTTTTAAAGTGGTTGTATAACCTGCATCTTTATTCTTTTCCAGGATTTCGTGGACTTCTCTGACCGTGCAATCTCCTTTTCTCCAAAGGATCTGGAGAATTTCTAATTCACTTTCAGTAGGCTTATGGATGGGGGCAGTATTCATATGTATGTTTGTACGAATGTTTTCGTATATAAATGTACGAATGTTTTCGTATAAACAAAATATTTTTTAAAAAAAATGCGCTTTATAGACTAAAGTGATTTCTTGAGCTGTTCGTATTTGTTAATATTTGCCGGATCAATTTCTACCAGCAAATTGTAAGCCGTCATTTTGTCGGAGGTATTTGCCAGAGAGAATACATTGCTGATCTCTTCGCCCTTGCTGGCAAAGTAGACATTTGGAAAAATAGAACCCAATTTTTGTTTGTCCATTTGCTGTAAGTCTGGTAAAAAAGCAAGGATATTTTTAATGGCTTTTGTTTGATCGTCTTGTAATATATCCAGGCCATTTCTGTGGTAATTATAAATGAAGGTCCTCAGGGGCTCAAAACTTTTGTTCAGCAGATTCTCATTAAGCCAATACCTGTTTCGCAAGCCATCAAAAGCTTTCCAGCCCGTATTCCCTGCATTTTGGGCCAGGTTTAAAATGTTCTGTGCTTTAATGTAAAAAGGAGTGCCGCCCATTTTGCTGAAACTGTCTTTATCCAAACCAATAATGGTAAAGGCATAGTAAGAAAGTAATGAGCCAATATTTGAGAGAAAAGTCTGATCCGAGAAATCTACAGGTTGTCCTTCATTGTAGTTAAAATCAAAGTCCTTGTCGCTCATGTTCAAAAGAGTACTGTTGTAAGATGATCCGAACACAGCTCTTCTTGATTGGATCTGTGCTTCTGCTTTATAGGAAGAACCCCCATCCCAGTTGGTGATGGTGATTACAAAATTGCAGTCAATCCTTTCTGGCTGCAAATAGGTTTCATTTGTCCATTTGTTGTTGTTCAGAAAGTCTCTTATGGTTGTTTGAAGCAGTTCCAGGTTTCTTTTATTGATGTTAGGGACCGTAGGGGCCAGCATTTGAACCTTTGCATTCAGTTCTTGTGCGCCGGCTTTAAAAAAGGCAGTGGAAAGGAGGGCGATAATCAGAAGTTTTTTCATCTGTTTGTATTTAACTTTTTTTTATCAGATGGGGTTTTGATGATGTTTCAACAGCACCCTATTTGTTGCGATGAATATAAAGCCTGTCCGATTTATTTACCAATAAGCTTTAATATTTCATTGCTGATGTCCTTTGCAACTTCCTGTTTAGATTTTACTTCAAAAACAGTTTGCTCAAAAGACTTATTAAAGATAGTTATTTTATTGGTATCTGTTTGAAATCCGGCACCTTTATCATTTAGTGAATTCAGGACAATCAGATCAAGGTTCTTTTTTAGCAATTTTGCTTTGGCATGCTCTTCTTCGTGTTCTGTCTCCAGTGCGAAACCGACCAGGATCTGGCCCGCCTTTTTCTCTTTACCCAGTGTCGCTAAAATATCTGTTGTCTTTTTTAGTTCAATAGAAAGGTCATTGTCTTTCTTTTTTATTTTCTGACTGGCTACATGTACAGGCGTATAATCGGCAACGGCAGCACTCATAACAACAATGTCAGAGGTTGAAAAATGCAATTGGCAGGCTTTGAGCATTTCGGCTGCACTGACCACATCAATTCTTTCCACCGGATAATTGTTGTGTTGGGTTGTCGGACCGCTAACCAGCGTGACTTCTGCACCGAGTGAAGAAAACTCATCTGCTATCGCAAAGCCCATTTTTCCTGAAGAATGATTTCCGATGAAACGGACAGGATCTATGGCTTCATAAGTAGGCCCGGCAGTGACTAAAACCTTTTTACCCTTTAAAGGGAGTTTTTTTTTTATTTGTTGGGTTAAAAATTCGGTAATCTCTTCAGGTTCCGCCATTCTTCCCTCACCGTGAAGTCCGCTCGCGAGTTCTCCACTATTTGGCGGTATGATGATATTTCCTGCGGCCTTTAGTTTTTGGATATTGGATTGGGTACTTGAATGTTTCCACATGTCCAAGTCCATAGCAGGGGCAAGTAAAACAGGGCATTTGGCAGATAAATAAACTGCAGACAATAAATTATCACATAAGCCATTGGCCATTTTGGCAATGGTATTTGCACTTGCAGGCGCAATGAGTACATAATCTGCCCAGAGCCCGAGCTCTACGTGATTGTTCCATACGCCAGTGTCTTCAGAAAAGTACTGGGTATATACGGGGTTTTTAGATAGAGTGGAAAGGGTTAGCGGTGTAATGAAATTTGCTGCCCCCGAGGTGAGTATGACCTTGACGTTTGCGCCTGATTTGACTAAAAGACGAACAAGTGTCGCAGCTTTATAAGCTGCAATACTGCCGCAAACGCCAAGGATGATGTTTTTATTTTTTAGCATGGTCTATTAATGCAAGCGATTATGCAAGCTAATCCCTATGCTGTTAATTATTGTTGTTCTTTAGCCGGATTTCTGTGGTATACTTTTTCATTCAGAAATTCATCGATTGAAATCAAAGTAGGCTTAGGTAAACGCTCATAATGCTTACTGATTTCAATTTGCTCTCTGTTTTCAAAGATTTCTTCCAGGTTGTCATTAGATGAAGCAAATTCAGCTAATTTACCATGAAGTTCTTCTTTCATGTTGTTGGAAATCTGATTGGCCCTTTTGGCAATAATGACTAAAGACTCATATATATTTCCGGTGCTTCTGTCCAAATCATTTACATTTCTAGTCACCGTTGTATTCGGTACAGCTGGTTTATTAGTATTCATTATTTGATGGGTTTTTTAATCGTGTTTGTATTAGAGGTATCTTTTCTTCCCTCTTTTTCAAGTGTTGCTTTATATTTTGCGAATTGTTGTTCCTGCAGGCTGATTAAACTTTTTGCCCTTACTATGCCGGACTCACTATCGCTTTTTAAATCCTTAACCTGTTTAACAAATTTACTGTCAGGATGGGAGTCCAGAAATTCATTGGCGTAACCAATTGCTTCATTGAACCTGTCTTCCTGACGATATTCTAAACTGTTTTTTGCATAAAGATACTGCGATTTTACAATCAGCATATCCATTTCCTCTGCATATTTAATGTCTGGAAAGTCGATTTGTGCATTTTTTAATGCAATTACGGCTGCCTTGTAATTACTAATGTCATAGCCTCCCATTTCATAATACATTTTAGCACCTTCAAAAGCCTTTTTTTCCAGTTTTGCTCTCAAATCGGTTATGTATTGACTTGCCTGTGCTACCCGTTCACTTTTTGGATAAAGGTTAATAAACAGTTGAAGTGCATCAATGGCTTTATAAGTGTTTTCCTGATCCAGTGGGTACTCAGGAGAATCCAGATAGTAGCAGTAAGCACCCATGTATCTGCATTCTTCAGCATATTTACTCGTTGGATAGGTATCTGCGAAATACTTAAACTGGAATCTTGCAGTGGTATAATCCTTTAAATAATATAAAGTAAGCGCGTAATGGTAGTTTAGCTCTTCGGCACCTTCTCTTCCCCTGTATTTCTGGGAAAGGTCTTCAAACAGGATGAGCGCTTTTGAATAATCCTTTTTATTGTAGAGCCTCATGGCCTCCTGGTATTTTTTGGCTACATCATTACTCAGTCTGATTTTTTCAAAACGACTTTTACAGCCAGCAATACTCAGTGCTATAACAGTGAAACTTAATATAAATACGTGTTTAATTTTAAACATTCTGCAAAGATAAGTTAATAATACGATAACGTCAATTAAAAATAATTGCTGCTAAGCTATATAAAGGCTTTGATCCTTTCAAGACCTTAACATTATTTAACAAATTTTATGGAATGTGGCCAGGGAGACCGGCTTCAATATGATGTGGTGTTTTGTTTAAAAAAGCTGTATTTAGGCTGCTTTAATTTCCAGAAAGGCTCCCGGTGTAAAAAGGAATGGATAGAGGGGTATTTATGTAGTATTATATATAGCTATTCATTTGGTACAATATAATAGACCAGGAGTGGTGTGAATGTTATAGAACAATTGGGCAGATCTGGTTTTGTGTTAAAAAGCCAGGTTTTTCAGGACTGCGGGTTTTACCGTTATAGGTATATATAATAGGTATGTCAGGTTTGGTTATGATATAAACAACAAAAAGATGTTTTTGAAGGTATCTCGCTGTCGTTAATTTTTTGATTTGATCAGGTTCTTGTGAGCTTATTGGCTTCAATACGTGCAATTCTGGCATTTGGGTTTGTTGGGTAGTGGGTGAGTAAAAGTTTTTATGGTTGTAATTTAGGGAGTTAGGTATTGTTTTAAAAATAGATGTTGTAAAAGCTTTGCAGGGGATATAATTTTTTCTACTTTTGCATCCCGCTTCGGAAGGAAGGGGACACTAGAGAGGAATTGGGGAGAAGGATTGAAAAGCGGGTTTAAGGTAATGTTGATGAGATTTGAGGGATTTAGGTTCTGAGAAAATAAAAAGCAAAAAAGATTAAAATTAATTTGCGAATAACATTAAGATTACTACCTTTGCAGTCCCAAACAAAAGGGGGTGATTTACAAACGGAGTTTGTAAACGGAATAAAAAAGATTGAAAGGATTGAATTTGAGTAAAGGGATCTGGAACATAAACGACCAGACCTGTTTAGGAGAAGGAAACCAGAAGATATATAGGCTACCGTGAGGCCCAGCCGATAAGTTCATTAAAGAGATGTCATTTACAAGCGTAGCGAGGTATCGAA
>NZ_QKLU01000007.1 GCF_003208655.1 Pedobacter nutrimenti
ACTTTAAGCTCTAATGTGATGGGCACACTTCAGTGGTACAAAGACGGTGCAAAAATAGTTGGTGCAACTGGCAGTAAATACATAGTGAAGAGTAGTGGTAAGTACTCACTGACGGTGACCGATACAAACACCTGTCCAAGTGACCCTTCCAATGTGATGACCATTCAGGTAAATCCATTGCCAATGGCACCCGTGATTACCGCAGATAAGCTGGTGTTCTGTGAAAAGGATTCGGCCACTTTAAGTTCCAATGTGACGGGCACACTTCAGTGGTACAAAGACGGCTCAAAAATAGTTGGTGCAACTAAGAATACTTATGTGGTCAAGAGCAGTGGCAAGTACTCACTGACGGTGACCGATACAAACACCTGTCCAAGTGATCCTTCCAATGTGATTACCATTCAAGTAAACGCATTGCCAGTGGCACCTGTGATCACCGCAGATAAACTGGTATTCTGTGAAAAGGATTCGGCTACCTTAAGTTCCAGTGTGACGGGCACGCTTCAGTGGTACAAAGACGGTGCAAAAATAGCAGGTGCAACCGACAGTAAATACATAGTGAAAAGCAGTGGCAAGTACTCACTTACAGTGACCGATACAAACACCTGTCCAAGTGATCCTTCCAATGTGATTACCATTCAAGTAAACGCATTACCAACAGCGCCGGTGATCACCGCAGATAAATTGGTGTTCTGTGAAAAGGATTCGGCGACCTTAACTTCCAATGTTCCCGGCAATCTTCAGTGGTACAAAGACGGTGCAAAAATAGCAGGAGCAACTGGCAGTAAATACATAGTGAAAAGCAGTGGCAAGTACTCGCTGACAGTGACTGATACAAACACTTGCCCAAGCGATCCTTCCAATGTGATTACGATTCAAGTAAATCCATTGCCAGTGGCGCCAGTAGTTACAGCAGGTACGACAACTTTCTGCTCGGGAGGTTCGGTAACTTTAACTTCAGATGTCCCGGCTGGTAATCAGTGGTATAAAGAAGGTGTAAAGATCGATGGAGCAACAGGGAAAACCTATATAGCAAATGAATCTGGTCTATACACTGTATCGGTAAAAAATGTAAACACCTGCACCAGCAATCAATCAGACCCCATAAAAGTTACAGTCGTTGCTTTCCCAGAAAAGCCAGTGATATCACCATCTGGTACAACCAGTTTTTGCGAAGGGAGTAGCGTAGTTTTAAGTTCTTCATCAACAAACGGAAATCAGTGGTATAAAAATGGAATTTTAATGCCAGGAGAAATCGGTCAATATCTTAAAGTCGGTGAGGTTGGAATGTATTCTCTGAAGGTCACCAATTCAACCGGTTGCGAAAGTGAAAGGTCAGTACTTACATCTGTTACAGTTAAACCAGTACCAGTGGGTTTTAATGACCAAATAAACTCATTGAATTGCACCCGGTCATCTTTCAGCTATGATCTTCAGCTCAAAAACATAGACAATCTGTCAAAAGGTGGAAATGCAGTTCCGTCTGAATTTACCTGGACGGTCAGTTCATCAGTAAACGGCGCAGTAAACGGTACAGGTAAAACCATAAGTGCAACATTAATTAATACTACCACATCTGAGCAGGAGGTGGTGTATAATGTAGTTCCCAAAGGCATAGACGGGGGTTGTGAAGGAAAGGCATTCACCATTACTGTAAAAGTACCTGTATGTATAGATCTTTCTATAAGTAAAACAGCAGATAAAAACCAGGTCTCCGCTGTTGGAGAAAAAATCAGATATACCATAACCGTACATAATACCGGAAATGCAAGTCATCATCAACTGAGTTTAAATGATCCTTTGCTGGGCGGGATATTGAACAATCCAAAAGGAGATAACGGAAATAAAATTCTGGAAAAAGATGAAAGTTGGGTATACGAAGGGGTTTATGTAGTTACCCAGAAAGATTTCGATCAAAACGGAGCGCCAACGGAAAACCTGGCTAAAATTATAAATACAGCAAGTGTTAGTTCATTAGAGCAGCCTATTGCAAAAAGTGCTGTTGCAGAAGTTGATTTGAAAATCAATCCTTCAATAAGACTAGTAAAGACCGCGGCATTAAATAAAGATTTTAAAACCATTACTTATACATTTAGAATTCGGAATACCGGAAATGTAACCTTGTATGATCTGAAGTTAAGCGATCCGAAAATAATCAGTTCAGTTGTTTTAAAGCCTGATTTTCTTGCGCCTGGAGCTTCAGTTATGATCCAGGCCGATTACACCATTACCGAAGCAGAAAAAATAGCAGGGAACGTAAGCAATACAGCTTTGGTAAAAGGATATACAAAACCAGGATCTCTTGTTGAGGATATTTCCGGAACAAGAGAGGATAATGATGAGCCAACCATCATAGATATTGTCAGATATCCGATAGCCATTGATGATTTTGCAAAAACCAAGGCTGATGCTGAAGTTCCTGTTCCTGTTGTGGATAATGATAAGCCAAGTCTATTCCCATTGGACAGGTCTACTGTCGAATTGAAGAGTATGCCACTCAATGGTTCAGTTTTACTTCATAAAGATGGCAATCTGACCTATATGCCTAATAAGGGTTATTTTGGTACGGAAAAGTTCACCTATAAAATTAAGGATTCAAACGGTATGTCCTCTAATGTGGCAGTGGTGACCATCAATATTGCGCCTCCGGATCTGGAAATTCCAAACACATTTACACCAAACGGTGATGGGAAAAACGACACCTTCAAAATTAAAGGGCGGGAGAATTATGATGTATTGGATCTTTCTGTATACAACAGATGGGGCGATGAGGTGTACAGAAATAAAAATTATAAAGATGAATGGGACGGGTCGGGACTCAATGAAGGAACCTATTTCTATGTTTTAAAATTAAAAAAAGGCGGATTAGAAGAAACGCGCAAAAGTTGGATACTGTTAAAAAGATAATTAAGTGCAGCAGGTTCGAATTGCTCATAAAAGAATTGCTGCATAGGAAAAAAATAAATACAAACTGATGAAAAGGACATTTTTGAAATATGTACTACTGATGACCATAAGTTATGTATGCTGGTCGGGATCAGCCTGTGCACAGCAAAATATTCAGTTTACCCAATATGTTTTTAATAGCTTAAGCATTAATCCAGCTTATGCCGGCTATAAGGAAGAGTGGTTTGCCCAAATGGCACTTAGGGCTCAATGGCTTGGGGTAGAGGGTGCACCAAAAACAGCTGTGTTTTCTATAGATGGTATTCTTGATCCCCGGGATAGGAAAATGGGACTGGGCTTTCAGATTACCTCAGACCGAATTGGTCCGCAATCGGCCAATTCGGCGACCGTAAATTATGCATATCGTTTGCAATTGGATGCTGATGATACCCAGAGGCTTAGCTTTGGGATTGGTGCCGGCTTGGCACAATATACACTAAAAGGAGACCTGCTTCATTCTATTGATGCCGGAGACCAGGCTTTGCCTGTTGGCAATGATAGCAGTCTTAAGCCCGATATACGCCTAGGTGTATACTACAATTCAAATTTCTTATATATTGGAGCATCAGTAACCGATGTGTTTTTCGGACCAAAAGCAGAAAGTTATGCTTCTACTCCAACTTCTCTGAAAATTGATAGAAGCCGTCATGCTTACCTTATTGCCGGAGGACTGGTTAATCTTAATCCAGATCTAAGATTGAGACCAAGTTTGTTGATTAAGGAAGATTTTAAGGGCCCGACAAGTGCTGATTTAAATATGATGATCATTATCAATGATAAAGTGTGGGTTGGTGCATCCTACAGAACTGATTTGGCCTTATGGAAAAAGCAATATGCAGATTTAAGCAAGCAAAATTCAATATCAGGGGTGGCCCAGTTTTTTATCAGTGAACGTTTTCGTTTAGGCTACTCTTATGATTATGTAACCAGTAAATTGGGTAGCAGCCAAAATGGTTCTCATGAACTCACCTTAGGATTGGCATTCGGAAAAGTACCCCGCTCTATGATTTGCCCACGGGTTTTTTAGATCTTTTTAAATGTATGTAAGATGTTTTCTTTTATAGAAGACTATAGGTCATATAATTTAAATGTCATTGATCAGATTTTTCTAAAAGACTTGATTTGATACGCTTAAACATACTTCTTTCGTCAAGTGAGGCCTCCAGTTGGGATAGAATATGTAAGAGATCAAAACTGGCTGTAGCAAGCCATTTTTTGTTTTCTTCTTTAATAACCTGTAAAACGGGGTTAATCTCTTTATGCATTCGTTTTCCTGACTGCGTTAAAGATATCATACGTCGTCTTGCATCTTTAGGGTCAACAGAGGTTTTAATGAGCCCATTGTGCAGCATCTGTTCCACAAACTGAACTACGGCAGCATGACTGATTTCAAGCGCATCCGCTATTTCAGTAATTCCCATAAGATTTTCACGGCTCAGCAATTCCAGGACCAGGAACCATTTTGCTTCAAATTCCAGGTTTGATTCCTTATAAATTTTGCTTACATCTTGCGATAAACGTTCTCCAAGCCTTTTTAATCGTGTAGCTAAGGCCAGCTCCTGCAATTCATTAACTAAGCTCATACACAAATTTAACAATTTTATCCGGCTCTTCGTTTTTCCTCATCAGCACCCCCTGTTTTTCTTTTTGTAGAGGACCCGTTGCCACCAAATTTATAACTTAAACTTAAAGTACCGGTCCTGGTGTCTCTTCTTACAGTAAAATGTTCACTGTAACCTGTTAATTTTGTGCTGGCACTGGTTTTATTGGTATAAAAGGCATCGCTCAGGTTGAATTTAAGAAAAACTTTCTTATTCCACAGCTGTTTTTGGACCCCAATATTTACAAACCATACTCCATCTACAGCCATAAAACCATAATTGGATTTTGTCTGGTAACTTCCAATGAGTTCCATACTTGTATTGTTGTTGATCAAAATTGAATTGCTGGAATTAAAATTAAAGCAGACCTGGCCTTGGTCAAGTTTTGTATTCAACAGATTTCCGGAATAATTTCCGTAATAGGCCAGAGCTGTATTACTGCTATTGAGCCAGGTTCCCAGGTTTAATGGAAAAGTGAAGCTGAGGTTGTAATAATTGTACTTTGCGAGGTTTCTTCCGGTTTGGATAACGGAATTAGGTTCTGTATCAGGTGAAAGAATCGTTAGTATATTATCCCTGGTTTGACTGTATCCAATTTTGGTGATGAATTTTTGTTTAAAAGTATGTGTCAGTTCAAAGGAGTTTGTAATCTCCGGATTTAGAAAAGGATTCCCTGCAGCAGAGGTTAGCGGATCAAGAAAAACCTTAAATGGGTTTAACTGACGATAAGTAGGCCTGTCGATCCGGCGACTAGCTGATATACCGAGATCATGTTGTTTGTTCAGTGCATAGCCTATGTAACCACTAGGGAAAAGCTGGGTATAGTTACGGTCAAACTGATTTTGATTTATTGTTTGAAAACCATTGGTTATTGTATTCTCAAGTCTTAAACCAATTTGCATACTTAACTTTGCCCATCTTTTGGAAGCATTAAGGTAAGCCGCATTGATGTTTTCTTTATAGATGAAATGATTACTTTTTCCAGGATCTAAAATGTTTTTTCCGGTACTGCGATCAAAAAACATAACATCATTGTCTGATTTGACCCAGCTGCTTTTTATACCTGCTTCCAGTTTAACCCCAAGGGGCTTTATTGGGTGTACATAATCAATCTTAAAAGATTTAATATCCAATTTGCCATTCAGGTCCCCAAAAAGCACATAGGGAGTTTTACTTTGGTTCTGATTGGTGTCAAAGTATTGCGTATTGTAATTCTGCAATTCACCATTGTCATAGCGGGCATAATCCAGGTCGGCGTTAAGCTCCTTTCCTAAAGTATCCAGTATATGCCTGTAGTTTAGGTTTATGCTGCTGTTCTTTTGGGAACGCTGAATGTCTCCCATGGTATTGAAGAAACCTGTTGGTTGTTGTTGAGCAGTAACAGAACTGGCCTTACTATCAGATAAAATATCTCCATTTGTAAATAATCCGTTTGCAGCGAATCCAATAATGATATTTGGTGTAATGTTATAATCTGCACCTAATCTTGCATTGTGATTATCAAATTTATAAGTGAAATAATTATTGTAATTATTGCCACCGGTAACCTGGTCATTGGAATCATAAAAATTTCTGAAACTGATCAGCTTGGTGAAATCATTTCGACGGTTGTAATTATAGGATAAAAATACATTTAGTTTTTTGTGTTTTGCATTCAAATTTAATGAGGGATTGAATTTTGAATAAGCGCCCTGGCCATAACTCATAATGACATTTCCATTAAGACCTTCGTTTTTTCCCTTTTTCAGACGGATGTCTATGATGCCTGAATTACCTGAGGCGTCATATTTGGAAGAAGGATTTGTGATCATGTCTATCTTTTCGATTTGACTGGCAGACATTGACCTCAACATATTGGCCAGGTCCTGACCAGACATAGGGACCAGTTTTCCATCTATCATCACAAGAACCCCTTTTCTCCCCCGCATAGAAATGTTATCATTTTGATCAATCGTTATACCGGGAGCTTTCTCCAGAACCTCAAGGGCGGTGCTTCCGGTTGAGGATATGGACCCGGCCACATTTAATACTGTTTTGTCATATTGCTGTTGAATAAATGGTTTGATTGCTGAAATAGAAACTTCCTTAAGCGTATGGTGGAGGGGGGCTAAATTAATGTTGCCCAGATCCGTATTCTTGTCTAAGGTAATCAGACCAGATTCATATTTGGTAAAAGACATGCTCTGGGAGGTTAAGGTATACCTTCCGGTGGGTATACGGTCAAATGAAAAAATACCTGAATCATTGATGTACTCTACTTTGATCAGCTTTTTATCCACGACATTTAACAGATACAGTGTGACATCATCGGCTTTTAACCTTTGGTCGCTTATAAATTTTCCCTTTATTGAAAAATAAACTGATTTTTCTTGAGCTAAAGCCTTATTTATGTAAGTATTTACATAAATAAATATAATAAATAAATAGATTTTAATTTTATTCATTGTTCTGGTTTAGTTTGGTTTAATATATTTTTAGGATCGTTATTTTAAATATTTATGTAATTACTTACATAAATATTTATGAGACATAAAGATGTTTTGAATGTTACATTGTAGTCAAAAAAATATCAATCTGAGCTTGAATTGGGAATCTGAAGATGTTGTTCAATTATGTACATTACTTGTCCATTTATGAACAATCTCCTCTTAGTATCCTTTTGGAAAAGGGATTTAAGCAAGATTTTTATTTTGGCATTTTTTTAGAACTCGATATTTTGAAGTTAGGGTGGACCCACCAGGCTAATGGGTAAAATATTCAAAAAATAAAAATTAACAGTTCATATGTTCAAACTCAATTTGAAGATTGCGCTACGTAATCTCTACAAAAATAAAGTAAGCACGCTGATTAATATTGCCGGGTTATCCGTTGGAATGGCTTGTTGCATACTTATTTATGTGTTTGTCAGTTATGAATTAAGTTTTGATAAAGGTTTTTTAAAAAAGGACCGTATTTACAGGGTAATTAGTTCTTTTAATTACGCCGGTACAATGGATTACTCCGAAGGTGTGCCTGTCCCTTTTGCGAAAAGTTTACGCGAGGGTTTTGCTCAGGTTGAAAAGGCTGTGCCTTTGCAGATGGGTAATGGAATGTTAAGGGTTAGAGATGAAAATGGAAAAGAAATTATAAAAACCGACAGAAAGGTATTTTACACAGAGCCAGATTTTTTTAAAATTTTTGATGCAAAGTGGCTTTCTGGAAACCCGGAATATTCTTTATCCCTTCCTAATACAGTTGTTCTTTCCAGGCGTACCGCTGAGAAATATTTTGGAACTTGGAAAAGTGCTGTAGGTAAAATTATAGGATTTCAGAATAAAACGAATTTGAAAGTGAGTGGTATTATTGAAGATTTACCTGCCAACTCCAGTTTTCCGCTGAAAATTATTCTTAGTTATACGAGTTATCCAAATCACAGCAGTACAAAGTGGAATGCGATCAGCAGTGGTTCCAATTGTTACCTATTGTTAAAGCAGGGCAGTTCGGTTGAAACATTACAGAAATCGCTGCATCAATTTGCTGCAAAGCGATATAAAAATACAGATATGGTGGGGGAATGTGACCACCTGCTTCAACCCTTAACTCAAATGCACCACGACGAAAGAGTTGGCAATCCTGCCCAAAAAACAGTTTCCCTGAAATACATTATCTCCTTAGGAATCCTTGGGCTGTTTTTATTGCTGACCGCTTGTGTCAATTTTATAAATATGTCAACCGCTCAGTCTATTGCCCGCTCTAAAGAGGTCGGTTTGCGTAAAGTAATGGGAGGTTCCAGAATACAACTGATCCGGCAATTCCTTATTGAAACAGCTGTAACTTCACTTGTCGCATTATTACTGGCCTTTGTGTTGGCGGAGCTTGCTATTCCAAAATTATCCGGCCTTTTGCAGTTCGCTGTTAATTTTAGTCTGTTAAATAATTCTTCCATCTGGTTGTTTAGCTTGCTTTTGATGTTTGCGGTCTGTATTCTGGCTGGATTCTATCCGGCGGTGGTCATATCTGGTTTTAGTCCTATGATGGCCATAAAGAATAAAGCATTAAATATGGGAAGGGGACTAAATATAAGAAAAACGCTAATGATTTTTCAATTTGTGGTAACTGCGATTTTGATCATCGGAACGCTTGTTGTGAGCAAACAAATGCGATACATCAGAGAAAAACCTTTAGGCTTTAATACAGATGCCATAGCTATGGTGGATATTCCTTCTGACAGTTTAAGCGCCATCAAATATGTATTATTAAAAGAAAGACTTGGTGGTATTGCAGGAATAAAGAACCTTAGTTTTTGTAGCGCAGCACCGTCTTCTGAAAATAACTATGAGACAGATTTTTCCTATAATAATGGCCCCAAGTCAAACTTTTCAATCAGCATTAAATCTGTTGATGAAAACTATTTCCAGACCTTTAATTTGAAAATGATTTTGGGAAGGGGCTTAAACAAAAATGTCCAGCTCAGGGAATATGTGGTCAACGAAACTTTACTAAAAAAACTTGGGTTAAAGGACTTTGAAAAGGCCTTGGGCAAAAGTGTCACTGTTGAGGGGCAAAAGGGCCTGATTGTTGGTGTAGTCCAAGATTTTGTAGATCAATCTTTACATGAGCAGATCCTTCCAATTGCTATTTCCACTTCAAAAAGTGACTATAAAAACATTGCCATTAAACTGGAAAAACAATCAGTACCAGAAGTAATGAAAGAAGTAGAGCAGGTCTGGAACAGTTTATTTCCTGATCATGTTTACGGGGCTTCTTTTTTTGGAGACCAGATAGATACTTATTATAGAACAGAACAATTGACAGGTACACTTTTTAAAGTTTTTGCAGGCTTGGTTCTTTTTATTTCTTGTATAGGGCTGTTTGGGCTGGTGTCCTTGATCTCCGTTCAGAGAACCAAAGAGATTGCTGTCCGGAAAGTTTTAGGAGCCAGTATTATTGAATTGATTGCCATGCTAAATCATTCATTTTTAAAAATGATCATTGTGGCAAACCTGGTTGCATGGCCACTAGCCTATATTTTTGTTTCCAAATGGCTTTCGGGTTTTGCCTATCGCATCGAACTCGATATTTGGCCTTTTATAACGGCCATGCTGATCTCGGTCGCAATTGCAATTTTAACTGTAAGCACCAGGTCTTATCAATCTGCTTTAAAAAATCCTGTTGATGCCTTAAAATACGAGTAAGAATAACAAGAGAACTAAACTTTCAAAATTTTTTGAAAGTTTAGTTCTCTTGTTACATTTGTATATGGAACTGGCAGAAGCAAAACAAAAGTTTATAGAGGCCTGGGGTAAGCTGGGTTCTGAATGGGGGATTAATCGTACCATGGCACAAGTTCATGCATTGTTGCTGGTTTCTCCTGAACCTTTAACGACCGAAGAGGTCATGGAAAATTTAAACATATCCAGAGGTAATGCCAATATGACCCTAAGGGATTTGATGGGTTGGGGACTGGTCGAAAAACAACACAAAGCAGGGGAGCGCAAGGAGTATTTTTTTGCAGATAAGGATACCTGGAACATCGCCAGACAGGTTGCTAAAGAACGGAGGAAGAGAGAGCTGGATCCGGTATTGAAAATTCTTGGGGAATTGACCAAGGTAGAAGGAGACCAGAAAGATCCGGAATTTAAAACATTTAATCAATCCATTACGGATATCAATAAACTGGCGAAAAATGTGGATAAAACATTAGATACCATGCTTAAAGCAGAAGAGAGCTGGTTTTGGGCTTCTATTTTTAAAATCTTCAGGTAAGATTTTTTAAACTTCTATGTTTCAGTTTTTCTAAAAAAAAGATTAGATAAAAGCAAAAATAAGCAAAACGGCGAAGTCCGTTCAAACACAGTAGTTTATGAAACTCGGGGCTAAAGTTGGAAGTCTCTGTACTTTAGTTTTTGGGCTTAAAAAGACAGGGTTAGGTTACTAAATCGTTACTGGTTACCGCCCAACCCCGACTGATATAACAGATTATATTTCAGTCTTTTGCACTTCTTTTCATCTTCCCTTGTAACTCATTGAAATTTAATTTTAAACATTAAACAATTGAGTTATGGAACAGTCGAAAAGGTCAACGTTTAAGCTACTTTTCTACCTAAAGAAAAACGAGCCTAAGAAGAACGGAGCAGTTGCTATTATGGGGCGCATCACAATTGATGGAAAGCCCGCATCTTTCAGCACCAAGCTGGAAATCCACCCTGATAATTGGGATTTGAAACATGGGCGTGTATTGGGGAAAAGTACCCAAGCACAAAGCACCAATAAGAAATTAGATGATGTACGCCTGCGAATTGACAAGCATTACGAGGAATTGCTCAAATACGATGGCTTTGCTTCTGCACAGAAATTGAAGCTGGCATTTTTAGGCGTGGGCGTTATGGAAGAAGCTATTCTAAAAGTATTCCAAGCCCACAACGATGATTTTGCCAAGATGGTTGCTAAAAAGGAACGTTCCCAAAGCACCTACGACAAATATAAAGTCGTGTACAACCATCTTTCCGAATTTATCCAGCTACGCTATTTAAGAACAGACATGGCTTTCAAAGAGCTTACCTCTGACTTTATCCGTGAGTTTGATTTTTACCTGCGTATAGACAAGGAATGCACCCACAATACAGTTTGGGTTTATACGATGCCTGTATTGCGAATGGTAGAGCTGGCAATGAAAAAGGGTATGATACGCAATAACCCTTTCGAGGATTACGAAATTACCATGAAAGAAACCGACAGGGGGTTCTTACTGAAAGAGGATGTAGAAAAGATTATGCTTTGCAGTCTTCCCAAACCAAAGTATGAACTTGTACGTGACCTGTTTATTTTCAGTTGCTTTACCGGGCTTTCTTATGCAGACATCAAAAAACTGAAACGGAGCAATATTCAGAATTTCTTTGACGGACACCAATGGATTATCAGCCGCAGAAAGAAAACCGATGTTTCTTCCAATGTGAGGTTATTGGAAATACCCAAGAAAATCATTGAAAAGTATTTGGGTACAACTAAGGACGAGTTTGTGTTCCCTATTCCGTCAAACGCTACCTGCAATGCTCATGTACTTAAAATCACGGAAGCCGCAGGAGTTGTAACAGAACAAAAAGTTACTTTCCATACAGCCCGACACACGTTTGCCACTATGATACTGACAGCAGGTGCATCACTTGAAAGCGTACAAAAGATGATGGGGCATACAAACATTACCACTACTCAAATCTATGCCAAGATACTTAACGAAAAAGTAGGTATGGATATGGACATTGTTGCAAGAAACCTAAAGGCAATGGAGGTTTCATTTAGTGCCATGCAAACGGAGCCTGTTTCGCAGGAGGAAATTATTTCTAATGCTGTAATTGTTATGGATAAAGAGGAATTGGAAATTGCCATATAGCAAGAGTTTGTAACGTAATGAAAGAGCAGGATTTTACCGTCCTGCTTTTTTTGTTTCCATATCTGACCCCAAAGCACATTTAATGCCCTCCACACATATCTTTTCACTTAAAAGAACTTTGTTGGGTGTTCGGATAAAGCCTATTGAAAAATAACCCTGCATAAGCCCACACAATTATTTTTCAATACCCTTTATGTGGCTTTCACAACCACGCATTGAAAAACAGTGTTTGAATATTCTGTGAATTGGAAGTAGAATTTTCATCCACCTGGAACCATTGCCAATGCCATCTTCATTGCTTCCACGGTTTTTTATTCAAAGAGCCAGTATGCCGTTTTGTTCCGTTTCAAGAGCAAAGGTATTTCCGTGTTCTTAACGCCGCCAAAAGGTCATGCAAGTTTGGAAAAAAATCTCCACCCTTTGGGTAGTATTTATTTTCCAAAACCTTGTGTCGGCTAAACACTAACCTTTTTCTGCTCGTGAAACGAAACATAGCATACTCCGGCTCTTTAGACGAATAAAAAAAATGTCAGGTATGAAGATTAACAGCATTGGAAATGGTAATAGGGAAACGAAACAGCACCTCCTCTCATTACCGAATAAATCAAAAAAAATCAATTCAAAACAATCATTAAAAAATAAAAATCATGGCACACAATCTAAATTTCAACAACAGAACAGGACGTTATTCATTCTTTAGCGTAAAAGAAAAAGCATGGCATGGATTAGGACAAATCGTACAAGACTACCCCACAAGCGAGGAAGCAATAAAACACGCAGGGCTGGATTATGAAGTAGTAAAAAGTCCACTGTACACCACCGGCTCAAACATCATAGAAACTGCACAGGGTATCGAAATAACAGACAATCAACTCCACGTACCGAACTACTTTGCCAATATCCGAAGCGACAACAATGCCGTATTGGGTGTAGTGGGCAAGGATTACCATATCGTACAGAACCGTGAAGCCTTTGCTTTCTTTGACGCAATTATAGGTGGAGGCGATGGCATATTGTATGAAACAGCCGGAGCATTAGGTAATGGAGAACGCATATTTATCACTGCAAAGTTGCCTGACTACATCCGTGTAGGAAACGGTGATGATGTTACAGAAAAATACATCTTCTTAACAACAAGCCATGACGGTAGCGGAAGTATTACCGCAGCATTTACCCCTATCCGCATCGTTTGCCAAAATACCTTAAATGCTTCACTTCGCAACATGAGTAACGTTGTACGCATTAAACACACCGCAGGAGCTAAACAGCGGTTAGAAAATGCTCACAAGGTTATGGGGCTGGCTAACACTCTAAGCAACCAGTTGCAAGATATTTTCAACACATGGGCTAAAGTAAGGGTAACGGACAGAGAAATAAGAAAGCTAATCGAGTTGGCATTATGCCCTAACAAAGAAACCTTAACTCACTTAGAAAAAGGTAACTACGATGAAATTTCCACTGTGTTTAAAAACACTGTTGAAGATGCTTTTGCGTACGCCATGATTAGCGACACACAACAAATGGACACAACCAAAGGTACATTGTTCGGAGCATATAACGCCGTTACAGGTTACTACCAAAATGTACGCAATTACAAGAGTGGGGAAGCGAAGCTGGAAAGCATTGTAATGGGTGGAACAGCACAACTAAAAACACAAAAGGCTTTTGACTTATGCACAGCCTTTGCACAAAACGGGGCAGATATTTTCAGTTTTAATTAATCAATCACAGGCGACCGCCTTTGCAGGCGGTCGCTTTAAAAAATATACATATATGAAAGCATTAAACAAAATGGACAATCTGGATAAAGGAACGTTACTAAGCAAACTGTTTCCCGAAGCGTTACAGGGCATTCAAAACGCAATAGAAAAGCAATGCGGTTACTTTCTGCAAAATGAAACTGCCTTTCGTGAGGGCTGGCATCAAAAAGGGTTTTTCACCGCAGAATTTTGGTACAGACTTGTAGAAAATGCACACAAGACAATTGAGAAAAACGACCGCCAACTATGGAAACGCCCAAATTGGTTTGCAGACCATTTCTTTGACGGACACAACTCATTGTTTACTGTACACTGTCTTATTGAGTATGCAGACAGCGAAGATTGCAACCCTGATTTAACACAGGCGATACACTTGCTTTTTGGAAGTGAGAAGCTATTAAAAATAATCCCAAACGATAATTAAAAACTACGGGCGACCGTCTGCAATGGCGGTTGCTTTTTAAACTGAACAACGATGAAAGTAAGAGATAAAAACGGACAATGCATTGAAGTTACCAATCTTAAAAAAGCTATTCAGCAGGCAAGTTGGTATAAAACGTATCAACACAACCCTCCAGTAGAAAGTGACAAGGAGCGGCAGGCATATTGGGCTGATATGCATGAGAAACTGTTAGCATTAAAAGTAAAACAGTCTTGTAACACTTAGGTCGTTCCTTGCAGTCACCCACATTTATATTTTGTATTTTTGTTTATAACGGATTGGATAGTTTTTGTTAAATTAAATGGTAGAATTATGGTATCATCATTAGTCATAGGAATAATATTTTTGGTAGCAGGCTTGGCGTTACGTTATTGGATTAACCGCAGGAAATTTTACAGGCGAAGCCCTACCGGAGCCGAAGGATTTTCAAGCTATGAAAAATCATTAGCTATAAAGTTCATCGAACGTGTGGGCAAATGGATAGCTTATGCTTTGATTATTTTCGGGCTATTGTCGCTATGGGTATATTCAAGAGAGAAGAAGGAAATAGCAACCAAAAACACGGAGGTACAGAAGCCACGATAATCAACAACTTACTTTATTCAATGGTATAGGTCTTTACAGGCTTGTACCATTTTTTTGTGCCAAACCTTACCACTCAACGCCAAACACGCCCACATTTATAAGACACCTTAAAACCTTTCCTAATTTCCTTTCCTAACATGAAAAAGTGAGGAAAAGATTATGGAAGTGATAGCAATACCGAAATCAGTTCTTAAAGAACTGACCACAGAGCTGGATGAACTGTTACAGCGTACCACAGATGCGAGCAAAGCCTATGTAGGCATTTTCAACGAAGAAAGATGGCTGGACAATCAGGAGGTGTGCCTCATGCTTGGCATAACCAAACGCACCCTGCAATCATACAAAGACAAAGGGATTTTGTCTTTTTCAAAATTGAACCGAAAAAATTATTACAAACTTTCGGATGTACAGCGTTTGCTTGCTCCTGATACCACACACAAAACAAATGAGTATGGAACTTTTTGATACCGATGCCGAAGAAATAGCAAACTATAAAAGAAAGTTTGAGCAGCTCCGTATCCAAACGGAAATGATACTGGAGAACTTTCGCCCGGTAATGAACGGAGAAATTTATTTGTCAGGGGATGATATTTGCAAACTGCTGCATATCAGTAAACGAACTTTACAACAATACCGTGATGACCAAATTTTGCCGTATATACAAATAGGAGGCAAATTAATCTATAAACAATCAGATTTGGTAACGATATTGGAAAAGCATTATATAAAATAAAATGTGGTTAGTGATGATTTCTAAATTTCCTTTTCAGATGATAATATCGAAAGAGTAAGCGATCATACCACAGCGCAAAAAATAATAATCCCACCGGGAGTAAAAGAGTTTGCAACTTGAAATTCGTATAAACCAGCCCCCCTATGATACATCCTAAAAAGAAACAGCTAATAATAGCTAACTTCAAGAAGATGCTTTTATTTAACTGCATCTTTGCTGGTCGGTCTTTATAAAAGAACAACTGTGAGAGTTCAATTCCGAGGTCAGTAAACAATCCTGTTAAATGCGTAGTTCTTACTACCGATTGAGATACCCTCGTCACTAATGCATTCTGTAATCCCATAGCAAAAAGCAGAGCAGACGATAATATAATCGAAAATTTGGGATATTCGTTTGGTACAAAAAATACTGAAGTACTAATTGCTAAAAATATGAATACTTCAATCAATATAGGTATCACATAAGAAGTTTGTGGTTTATATTTTGATACCAATTCCATAATCAGGCTTGAAACGAAAGCACCAAATAAGAAAAAAAGAATGTAAAATAAATATGCAAGAGCCATTTTGTTATTTCTTAAAATAAGTTCTTCAGAAAAATAAGCGAAATGTCCTGTTACGTTGGTTGTTAATGTATGCAATTCTAAAACACCCGTAATATTTACGATGCCAGCAACGCCTGATAATATGGAAGCTAATTTTAGATTATGTGCATAAGTCCGACCTTTACCCTTATGTCTAAACATTTATAAATTTTTTTTATTGCAAACTTACAAAACTGTTTTTCTAATAAGTTTATAGCCATATAAAAAGCATTTCAGCTTTAAAAATGTGTATTTTGGGCAATCCTGCAAGCAAATTATGTATCATTATATTGTCTCTAATTTTCTATTTGATTGAATAACGTTCAGAGATATTGTTTTCGTACAGCCTTGTGGTGCTGTTAAGGATATTCGGCTAACATAGATATATCAAATTTCAAATTGGGTAAAGCTTTGTATTCAAGATTAAGCCCAATAAGACCTACATTATTGTTGTTAGCAACAATTTCTTAAACTAACCCATAACAATATTTAATGCGGCAACTTTTCTCTGAAATAGCCGTAAACCCAAGTCCCTGCAACAGCACTCAGAAGCGTAACGGCAATGACGGTTGCCCCTGTTCCAATTTGAGCAAACAACGGCCCGGGACAGGCCCCGGTAATTGCCCAACCAAAACCAAAAATTAAACCACCGTAGATTTGCCCTTTATTAAACTCTTTGGGTGCAATTTTAATCGGCTCTCCATAAATGGTTTTGATGTTGAATTTTTTAATCAGAAAAACGGAAATCATTCCTGTTACAACGGCACTTCCTATTATTCCATACATATGAAACGATTGCAAACGAAACATTTCCTGAATACGAAACCAGCTAATGACTTCGGCTTTTACGAACACAATGCCAAATAAAATTCCGACAACTAAGTATTTCAAATTATGATACCATTTGTGCTGTAAATGGCTTTCATTTACGCACATTGCGTCCAGCTCTCTTTGTGCTAAATCTTTTTCTGTATCTATATGTTGCTGCATTTTTGTTTTAGTTAATTTCTGTTTTACTTAAAGTGAAAGAATAAAAGGCAAAATCAGGTTCGCCATAATGAAACCGCCCATCATAAAGCTAATGGTAGCAATCAGGGACGGCAGTTGTAAATTGGACAATCCCATAATAGCGTGTCCGCTGGTACAGCCACCTGCATAGCGAGTTCCGAAACCTACTAAAAAGCCACCGCCTACCATCATTATAAAGCCTCTTAATGTAAACAGCGATTGCCAGCTCATAATGTCTTGTGGAACCAGATTATTAAAATGGGTAATGCCATAACCTGCTAAATCTTGTGCTAATTTAGGACTAACCTCAACCGGATTGGGATTAGCCAAAAGGCTAACTGCCAATGCTCCGCCCAGAAATATACCGAATACAAAGAGTAAATTCCATATTTCTTTTTTCCAGTCATATTTAAAAAACAGAATGTTGGCAGGCACGCACGAGGCACAAATGTGTCGTAGAGATGAGCTGATACCAAAGGATTTATTTCCTAAAATCATCAATGCAGGAACAGTTAAGCCGATTAATGGGCCTGCTATATACCAAGCCCAGGGCTGTTTTAAATATTCTATCATTCTTAGTTTATGTATTTGCTATAATCAGTCTTTCTAACTCGTTTGCGGGCACAACGCTCGATTGTCGCCAAAGCGGTTTCCCGTTTTTAAATAAGATAAGCGTGGGTACGCCACGTACCTGATAAGCTGATGCAGCTTGAGGGTTTTTGTCTACATCAATTTTTATGATGTTTGCATTTTCGCCAACACGTTGCTTTACGTCTTCCAATATTGGCGACATCATTTTGCAGGGGCCACACCAAGTGGCAAAAAAGTCCACCAATACAGGTTTGTCCTGATTTATTATTTCCTGAAATGTCATGCTGTTTTTTTTCTGCTTTTTTGAAACATTGAGAATAGAAGGCCACCCATAACTGAACCGTATAAGCTACTGTTAATAGGATTTGAAGTAATAGCACATTGCCCCGAATTGCAACCGACCGTTTTCCAATAGAGATAACCTGCCAATGCCCCTGCAAATACGCCAACTATTGTGAGCAGATTATTTTTAGCGAACTTCTTCATAGCTTACCTCTTCCACTTTCTTGTTGCTTTTTGAAACAGGCGTAGTGCACCCCGATGTGCCACAACAACCGATATTCAATATTGGCATCAGTGAAAACAAAATACCTGCTCCCATAAAAAGCCAATCTTTTGCAATAACGCTTTGCACGATAATAAGGATGCCCAATGCTAACCGCAGTACTCGCATAAAGCTCCAGTTTTCAAAATGTTTTTTCATTTCTCTTTCTTTTTAAGGGTATTGATGCCAAACGGCAGGTATAAAGGGCAAAAGCTCATAAATGAAGTAAGCACAAATGCTATGGCTAAAATACCCAAGATGATTGCCATTATACCGGAAATGGTATTTGTGAAATATAAAACACCTATCACAATCGCAATGAGTATGCGAATTGCTTTGTCTATTGTTCCCATATTCTTTTTCATATCTGATCTATTTGTTGTTTACTAAGTTATTTACGTTGTGCCAGGTTCCGCCATTGATTACATTTTGAATGCCTTTTCTTTCCAGAATACTTTTTGACTGGCTGCTGCGGTTTCCGCTACGGCAAAATACAATGATGCTTTTTTTGTTTTTGAATTTGGATAACTGACTTTGAACTTTATCCAGCGGTATGTTTACCGCACCTTTTACACTACCTGTCGAAAATTCGGCAGGTGTGCGAACATCCACTAAAAAAGCACCTTCTTTTATCGCTTCTGATAGTTGGGTATTGTCTGTTGACGAGAACATATTTTTGAAAATTCCAAACATTGCTATTGTTGTTATGGTGATATAAATTAGCTCAACATTTTACTTTGACATACAAAATCGGTTTTAGGAATACTGGTCTGTGCAATGGCGTTAAAACCACCCTCTACTTCCGTAAAGTTTCTGTATCCTCTTGCCTGTAAAATACTCGCAGCTATCATACTGCGGTAGCCGCCTGCACAATGCAGGTAAAAATGCTCTTTCGGGTTGAGTTCTTTAACCCAATCATTGATATATGCCAATGGTTTGCTGTAAGCATCTTCAACGTGCTCTGCCGTATATTCGCTTTCTTTGCGAACATCAATGACCTTGCTGTTGTCATAATAATCTTTTGAAAATTGGTCGGCCGTAATCCGATTTATGATGTCAGTTTCTTTTGCTGCTTTTATCCAGGTTTCAAAACCATCTTTTAAATGTCCCA
Source organism: Pedobacter nutrimenti (assembly GCF_003208655.1). Taxonomy (GTDB): domain Bacteria; phylum Bacteroidota; class Bacteroidia; order Sphingobacteriales; family Sphingobacteriaceae; genus Pedobacter; species Pedobacter nutrimenti. Next base: position 19,274 of record NZ_QKLU01000007.1, read on the forward strand.
GTACATTGTCAAAACCAACACGGCTCAATCGTGTTACGGCTTCTTCTTCCGTACCGTTGTCGGTAACCAACAAAATCGGTTGTTTCACGTCAACAATCATCGCACCCACCCAAGGTGCAAAATCGCCTTTCAAACCTATATTGATAGATTTCGGAATAAAGCCTTTGGCAAAATCCTTATCGCTTCGTGTGTCTAAAATCAATGCTCCTGTATTTTCTGCCGCCGCTTCAAATTCTTCTGCCGAGAGTGCTTTCATTCCGTGGCTCAACACTTCTTCAAAACTGTCATAACCTTTTTTATTCATGGCTACGTTCATACCGAAATAAGCAGGTGGTGGTAATAATCCATCAGTAACGGCTTTGATAAAACTTTCTTTATCCGGCTGGTTTAGCGCATAGTTGATACTTTTCTGATTACCAAGGCTATCAACCGTTTCTTTCATCATATTTTTTCCGCAAGCCGAACCTGCACCGTGTGCCGGATAAACAGTGATATCATCCGATAGTGGTAAAATCTTATGATACAAACTGTCATAAAGCAAACCTGCCAATTCTTCCTGTGTGAGGTTTGCCGCCTTTTGTGCCAGATCCGGTCTGCCTACATCGCCAAGAAAAAGTGTATCGCCACTAAACAATGCTGTTTCATTGCCATTTTCGTCAATCAACAAAAAACAGGAGCTTTCCATTGTATGCCCCGGGGTATGCAATACTTTAATTTTCACGTTGCCCAATTCAAAAATCTGATTGTCTTCTGCTACGATGGCTTCAAACTCTGGCTTTGCCGTAGGCCCGTAAACAATTGATGCATTTGTTTTTTTACTCAGATCAACGTGTCCGCTTACAAAATCAGCGTGAAAATGCGTTTCAAAAATGTATTTGAGCTTCACATCATCTTTTTCCAAACGGTCTAAATACGGTTGCGTTTCACGTAATGGGTCAATAATGGCAGCTTCACCATTGGAAGTAATATAATATGCACCTTGTGCCAGGCAGCCTGTATAAATTTGTTCTATTTTCATTATCCAAATTTTTCTTGTTTATGATTTGATACTGCGAATTTCCGAATATTGGTTTTTCGGTACAGCTACTTTTGTCACATTAGGCAATTTCAGGCGTTAATGTAATTTCTGTTTTCATTGAGTTGGTTACTAAACAGCCAGCTTTTGCTTTTTCGGCAACACGCATGGCCTTATCCATATCGGTTCCGGGATTAATCAATTTTATTACCGGAAACATTTCTGCCTGCGTGATGAGGTATTTTCCTTCTACCATTTCCAATCTGGCAATTGTTTTACAACTAAAGTTTTCGATTTCTACTTTAAAATTAGAAGCAATTGCCAGGAAGGTTGCCATATAGCAACTGTTAATAGCTGCTACAAAAAGATGTTCTGGCGACCATACACCGGGAACGCCATTAGGAAATTCCGGTGGTGTAGCGCATTCAATAGTTTTGTTTAATACCGGCGATGACAGTTCGCCTGTTCTGCCATCTTTCCATTTGATGTTTACTTCGTAAAAATGTGTTTGTGACATAATTTTTGAATTGAAAAAGGACAGTTGACATTGCCCGCTGTAGTGGGTTATATTATTTGTTACAAATTTCTGAAGATTGATTTTCCTGTACAGCTACTTTAGTCACATAAGGGATTTTATTTCACAATGATTTCTTTGATCATAATGTAAATACCCATTGACAGCACAAACCAACCGAAAGCAGGTTTCAATTTTTTACCATCAATTTTTTTAGAGATAAAGCTTCCTATCAGCACCCCGATAATAGCCAGTGCCAAAATTTTGAGAAGAAAAATCCATTCAACCGTTAGATGTGTAGCCGATACAGCAAATCCAAAAAGTGAATTGACCGCAATAATGACCAGTGAGGTTCCGATTGCTTTCTTAATATCTAAATGTAGCAGATTAACCAGGGCAGGGATTATTAAAAAACCGCCACCTGCACCGATAAGCCCGGTAACTATACCCACAAATAATCCTTGGATAATAACTAATGAAGTGCGCTTAGGGGCTGTTTTGGAAGGCAGGCAATCTTCTCCTTTACACTTTTTTATCATACTGTAAGACGCAAAAAACATCAATACAGCAAAAAGCAACATCAAGAAAATGTTTTTGGTAATGATAAAACTGCCGATGCTAAAAATTTCCTGCGGTATGGCGGGAACAATAAAAGCCCTTGTTAAAAAAACGGCTATAATAGACGGGATGCCAAATGCAACAGCCGTTCTAAAGTTAACCAACCCTTTTTTGAAATAAGAGAATGAGCCTACAACGCTGGTAGTTCCAACAATGAAAAGAGAATAGGCGGTTGCTAAAACTGCATCTATATGAAATAAATAGACTAAAACAGGAACGGTAAGAATGCTGCCGCCACCCCCGATTAGCCCTAATGAAATACCTATTAAAATTGATGCTAAATAACCTGCTATATCCATAAGTTTCTGAAATTTCTGCTGCAAAAATGCACCAACTCCAAAAACTGTACAGCTACTTTGGTCACATAAGGGTTATTTTGTTTCTGCCCAATTTTACTTTTCCGTTTTCTTCCAACTGTTTTAGCAGGCGGGAAACAACTGCTCTTGCTGTTCCCAATTCGGAGGCTACTTGTTCGTGGGTAATGTTCAGTGTTTTGTTTCCTGTAAGTGCTACTTTTTTATCCAGCAAATTCAGCATTCTTTCGTCCACTTTTTTAAAGGAAATGGCATTTACGATTTCCAATAACTCTTCAAACCGTTTGTGGTATAAACGGAAAATATAATCCAACCATTGGGGATATTCTTTGATAAATAATGATACTTTATCAACAGGCAAAAACAGAATTTCAGCATCTTCTTCCACCTCGGCTCTTACTTTGCTTATTTCGTTGTGCAGTCCACCCAAAAAAGACATAATACAACTTTCACCCGCTTTAATATAGTACAGCAAAATTTCTTTTCCATCTTCTTCTGTTCGGATCACTTTTAAAGTTCCTTTCGCTACAATCGGAATAGAACGAATGTGTGCATTTTCGTTTAAAATAATATCACCCGCTTTATAAGTCTTTTGTATACTGTGCTTATACAGTTGCTCCACTAATTCAGGCGATGACTTAAATTCTGTTATCTGTTGCAAATCACTCATAGTGCAAAATTAAAAATTTAATTACAGGAAATTGGCTATGGGAAGTCTAATAATCGTATTAATTACATCTATACTTAAATAGGGGTGATTTTTTAGTATATTTGCTATTGAAGATATAAAAAATTTAAAGTGTTTTTGCTTTAAATCTCGATACTAAAAACTGGTAATTTTTAAAAATCCCGAGATAATAAGTAAGAACGCTCATGCTATGGCGTGGGCGCTCGCTTATTCGGGATTAGGCGTACCAGTGCCTTAGTATCGGTAAGTGTGGTTGCCTGCGCCTCTTTTTGTTGCAGGCTTCCAATACTAAAACGGATATTATGGACACTGCAAACAATACCTACCTTGCCTTTCAATTTTCTGCCTCCGAATTATCGGCTTTTGCAGTTGCCAGTGGCATTTTTACCATATCACTTAAAAACGGGAAGATAGTACACTTTTGCCCCAATGATGTCCAACATTTTCATGATTGGCTGACCGCTCATGAAATCAGAGATATACAAAAAGAAGAAAGGACAAAGCCAACCCCTCCATCTACAAATAAAAGCTGGTGGGGACGGATTAAACGTAACAAATAATATTGCAAGATTATGAACAGTAATGAAAAAGCAATTCGCATAGCCATTATAGATAACAACGAACATCTGGGATATACTTCCATAAATCAACTTGAAAATGCTGGCTATATTGTACAATTTCAAGTGAGTGACAGCGAAAAAGCATTAATGAAAATAGATGAAGACGGCGAGCTGCCCGATGTGTGCATCGTCGAAGAAGATTTTGCGGCAGCAAAATTGTTACTCGAAAAACATCCCGATTTAAAGCTATTAATATCAAGTACCGATGATGCAGAGGAAAGTGTTAGAACTATGCTGAAAGCTGGTGTATCGGGCTATATATTGAAATTCGCCGACCCTGATGAGATAATAACCGCCGTAAAAGCATTGAGCAAAGACAGGAAATATGTCAGTGTTGGAATTAGTGAAATAGCAGCAGAATATTTTAGCAGTCACAGCTTATAACGGCACAAATTAAGAACTGCAATAAAAAAGTCGTCCGACTTTTTAGGTCAGACGACTTCTATTTTCCGATTGGTATAGCCGTTCGCTTAGTCTTTATTATTAAATTGAAAACTTATCTGCTTTTCGTTCCCGAAATTGTCGCTTATCCATACATCAAACGACTGCGATACGGCAGATTGTGAGGTGTAATACAGCCGGAACTGTGTCGCTGGCAATTGGTACAAATCATTAGGCATATACGGCGGTTCGCTGTAATATCGCAATGCGCCTTGCCCGTCATATTGGAAATAGCGGATAAAGTATTTTGCATCGTTGAAATTACCACTCCGTTCAATGGTAAACCTTATTTCAACAGTCTGCCCGTTTGCCACATCTCCCGGAACTGGCATCACTTTGACCTCAAACGGATAGTTCTGCTGTATGTCGAGTTCCTCCTTATTACAGGACGATAACACGGCGGCACTTGTAAAGACCAGGAGAAGCAGCCACAAAAATTTATTTCTATTCAAAAATCGTTTCATTGTTATTCTTTTTAAAAGTTAAACCTTAGCCCAATGCCTGCTGATGGGCGGAACTGTTTTAAATCTGTACCCCATAATACTTTGGTACGACCTTGCAGGAGCAGCACAAACCTGTCGGACAGGTATGTTTCCAAAGACAAACGCCCTCCGGCTCCGTAAATAAAATTGTCTTTGTCGAGGACTTTAGAGCCATCATAGAGCGTTGCATCACTCCGGTTAATGGTTTCGTACCCGGCAACAGCAGTAAGCCCCGCATTAAGGTTTGTAGTCTTTCTTGCATCGCCTAAAAGCTGGAGGCTGTACCCCATTTCACCCGTATAGGTTTCAAGAGGTATTTGTACAGTCCTGTAATCGGCAAATTGGTGGGTATATTCTGCACCCCAAATCCAATAGTTTCCAGCTCTGCTATTTACAGTAAGGGTCAAATTCAAAAAGTAATTATCCTTTACTTTCTTAGATAACAATCCGGCGTTTACTTCCAGTCCTTTTTGTCCGGGTGTCATTCGTTGTGCTTGCGTTGCTGTAATGCTCAACACCGCAAGCATTACAGCAAAAATGTATTTTGTCATTGTTTTTTCTGTTTTGGTTACTTAATCTTTAGGTGCATAGCGTTTACCAGCTTGGCGTGTACGAGGTCGGAATTTTCGACCTGTAAGGCTTGCTGCCTGCCGCCATTCTTTTCAAAGATTTCAATTACCAATACCTTATCATCGGTAATGGTGAACTGGTCGAGTAGGAAGACGTTTTGGTCAGTCGTATTGCCCGCAATTTCGGTAAGCGGTTTATACATACGCAACGGGGTCATTGGCTTTTCCTGCACTACGGTACGCTTCGCCACTTTCTTATCTACTACTTTGAAATTCACAAAGTCAATAGCAAACGGAACGTTGCTTGTATTGCGCAACTCTGTATGAAAATAAAATTTGCCGTTGTGTACATAGATGCCTTTCAGTAGAAACTGTACGCCGTAACTTTTGGAGGCTATATGCTTTACAATCCTTTTGTCCTTTTTATAAATGGTTTCCATGAGCAACCCGGCCAGCGATGGCGAATTGCTCCCCAATTCCTCAAACAGCACATCGTTACCGTTTTCCCTGTCTGATGCTTTTTGCATCGTCAGTAAATCATAATTCAGGGTGGTTGGATAAGCACTGTAAAAAACATTGAAGTTGTAGAAACGACCATCATCGGTAATTACAGAAAAATTGGTTTCTTCTTTAAAATCTTTAACGGTAGCCTTTATACGCAGCACGTTTTCGGCATCATCTGCCTTACCTGCAATCAGGTATTCACTGCCCAAATCCACATACCGGATGGCTGCCGGAAAAATCAAATGGGAGGTCTTATTGTACGTTACCTGCATTTCGTAAGGTTCTACTTTACCCATGCTTAATTTGCTTGTATTAGATGCAACCTGCTGCGCATTGGTATTGGCAGTAAAGGCTATTAAACAAGCCATTGCCAAAAGACTTTTAAATATTGCTTTCATTTTATTGCTGATTTTTAGTGTTGAACATTAGTTTTTTGAAACAAGGAAAAGTTGATGACCGGCTTTAACGGTAACTTTCGGTGTTCTTAGTTTTTTAGAGAAGTAGCCCGATATACCCTGCACCACGCCACGGGAAAGGTCGCCTGCCGCCTGCTGCCCTGCAGAGCGGGTCATCATAATGGACGTGCCGGACGTCTGGCTCATGTTGGAGGCTATTTCCGTTAAGGCATTTACTTCAGGCGAATAAGGCACATATAAGCCTTGTTGTCCGTCCAAATCGTACACGGTTATTTCCATAGGGATAATATTGCCCTCAAATTCAATGGACGTTATTTTCAACTGTAACCTACCGCCTGCAAACTTTGCATTTGCTGTTAGCACCGTTCCCGCCGGAATAGTACGACCGGGCGTTTTCGCAGTTTCCATCAAACGCAAGCGCACACCACTTTCATCGGTTACAGTCTGCGTTTCCTGTACTATCGCCCTGATGCTGTTTTTGGGCTGCTGTACCTGCTTACTGGTTCCGGCTGTATAAAATCCCCTGTTACGGGTTTCGTTCCAGTTGGCAAGAAAAGCACTGTCTGTCGGCTCACGGTACAATGCAGACACCGCAGTTTTCCTCACAGGTGAGAACGCTACAAAATGTTCTTTTTGCGTACCGCCACCCTTTACCGGAACCGTTGTATCTACTTTATTGGATTGTGGAACTGTATTTGTTGGCAAGTACTTTGCCGCCATTTGGTACGACTTCTCCATCAATGCCATTTGGTCTTGCACGGTCGTTGTAGCGGGTACATCCTTTTCCGCCAGTTTCTCTTTCAGTTCATCAACCTGTTTGCGGAGTTCCTGCGTTTGATAATCGTTGTTGTCGTAAAATGAACCTAAAGTACTTTGGGCATTGCGATAACTGCTCAAAGCCGGATTGCCCTTAGCAGGCATACCACCTCCGTAAGCAGATCCGTCTTCGTTAACCTCATCCGGATTAGCAGCTTTCTTGTCGGCGGCACTGTCTTCGCTCCAGTAATCGGAAAGGGACATAAGCGCATTGCGTTTTTCCTGTTCTTTCTGTTCCAGCATTTCCTGTTCATACGCTTTTTGCTTATCCGATTGCATTCCGGCATCGGTAGCCTGTGGTACGGCATCATTCAAACCTATATCTACCGCCTTTTTCTTGTCGGAAGATGGTTTGAAGATTAAATACATACAGCCGAGAAATACCACGCCCATAAGGACAAAAATGATTGGCTTTTTTAGCTTTTCGGCTTTGTTCTGCGCACCGTCTTTCGGTGCATCCTGCTGGTTATTCAGGTCGTCATCTTCGACCAGAATACTCACTTTTTTGTTTTCATTATCTTTCATACATCTTATTTTTTAGGATTTTTGAAATACTGTCCTGCGGCGATACCGGGGACTTGTTTTGTTTGATAAGCGGGTTTTCGATATGCTCTATTTTCAGCTTGCTATCGCTTGCGCCAACATCATAGCAGACTTTTGCTATTACTATAATGGACAACAACACATAGCCAGCGAAAAGCAATAGCGTATAGCGGTGCTGTTTTTTTATGGGCAACTCCCGCCACCTGTCATCGAGCCTGTCAAACCACTTGCTGATTTTTGTTCGTAACTTTTTCATTCCTTGACTGTTTTTAGTGCCTGAAACCTTTGCTTTTGGGAACAACTCTTTGCTTAGGCGCATCACTCACCAAAGCGATTGCCTCCCTTACTTTGGGAGCGGTAACCACTGATAGATTTGTGAGTTCCGAATGCTTCAATAATTGCCCGTATTGGTCTTTTCTTGAAACCTCCATTTTTGAGAGGAAGAATTTTCCGTTCAGGTACTTGACCCACATACTGCATTCCACATGGGGCTTGTCTTCACCTGCCCATTGCAGGTAGCCCGTAACCAACAGTACGGGCTTAGGTGCGCCCTCTGTTCCTTTACGACAACTTTCGAGGTATTCGCCTATGCTATCTTTGAGCTTTCCGGGATATGCCCCCTGCGTATGGAAATAGCCGTTATATCCTTTGTCGGTAAGGATTTTGGCGAACGTGTTTAAATCTGATAATGCTTCCATAAAATTGGTTTTAGCGTTCGATAACCTCCATGTCTTTGTTTTCCAGCACGGCAAATTTTTCGATGTTGAAGCCCTGCGGATTGTTGTCCGAACGGACGGAGTTCACGAGGTAGCAAGAGGTAACAAGGCTGCGCCTGGTTACATTGCTTGAACGGATGATGAATTGCTTGGCGTAGGTACGAACCGCATAAGGATAGGTATCGAAATTGCAGACGACACTATCTACTTCGATGCGCTGTTGTACGTTGCCCGAAATGATACGGTTGTAATAGCCCTTTTCCGAAAGGTCTTTGTAGTAATCAAAAGCCGATTTATCTGCGAGATTAAAAGCCCGCTTCATATTGCTTTCGATAGCATTCTTATCGGGTGCGAGCGTAAAAAACAATTCATGGAAACGCCTAACGTGTTCACGGGCTTCCACTGGTCGGTTAATGCTGGCATCCTGTGATAAAGCAAGCATCAATGATTTGCCGTTATCCAATACATAAATCTTTTGTCTTTGTAACTCCGCAAAGCGGTAGGACTGCCAAAGGGCATATCCTACCACTGCAATGCAGAGAATGGCAAAAACAATAGCGTACAGTCTTATCTGTCTAAAACTGTTTTCGATGTTTCTTAATGTTTTAAATTCCATTTTTACGATGATTAATTTTTGTTCAATAGCCTGCCGCCAATGTTGCCCACTGCGGCTCCCGTTCCGGCTCCGGCAAGATTTCCTGTTTTTGCAGCCGTAGAGTTTACGTTACGCATAAAGTTTCCTGCACCGCCTGCCTGTATTACCCAGCCCGCCACCGTTGGGATAGTGAAGTAGCCCACTATGCCTATCAGCATAAAAATGATATACACGGTATTGGAAGTATCGGGGATGTAAGTAGGGTCTGCCAGCATTTCAATATCCCGCTCCAGTATGAGCGATTGTATTTTCGCCAGTATGGAACTGAACATATCGGATATGGGCAGCCACAGATAAACGCTGATATATCGGGTTAGCCATTGCGTGAGCGTGGACTGAAAACCGTCCCAAACGCTTATCGCAAAGGCTATCGGCCCCAATATAGACAGTACGATGAGGAAGAACGTCCGTATCGTATCTATGACCAATGCCGCTGCCTGAAAGAGTATCTCCAGCAGGTCACGAAACCACTCCTTTATGGCTTTCTCCATTTTATAGGCTTGCCTGTCGAGATACATTCCCGTCATGGTAGCCAAATCGGACGGCGACCAGCCCAATTCGTCCAGCTTCTTATCAAATTCCTCGTCGCTTACGAGGTAAGCGGTTTCGGGATTGCGAAGCATGGCTTCCCGCTCCAACTGGTCTTTTTGCTGTTGTAGCTTGTTCAGGTCAAGTACCTGCCCTTCGAGCATGGAGTGCGTGCCTTTTACTACGGGAGACATTACCGCATTGATGGTTCCTAAAACCATCGTGGGAAAAAACATAATGCAAAGCCCGATGGCGAACGGACGGAGCAAAGGGAACACGTCTATGGGTTCTGCCCGGCTCAACGCCTGCCACACTTTCAGCGCAACGTAGAACAGTGCGCCCAATCCGGCAATTCCTTTGGCTATTGCAGCCATGTCTGCCGTCAATGGCATCATTTCATCGTACAGGCTGCGCAGCATTTCGTGAAGGTTATTCCATTCCATAGCTTACCAATATTTTTGTTCTGCGGTTCCGTACAGTTCCAGCACACGCTTGGTGTTGTTCTGTTTCTTCGCCCTCAAAATGCTTACAGAAATATTTTTATTGGTGTAATAGCGTACAAGGTTATGGTAGTCCTTAACCTCTTTGTACACTTTGTCGATTATATCCATACGCTCCTTATCATTTAAGGAAAGCCCGGTCGAGGTAACGATTTGTTTCAACTCTTTCAGCAACTCGGTACTTTCATTCAGAAGCGTAGAATAACCATTAGCAATTGCCGTCAATTCCTGTGGGGTGAAATTGGGGTCGTTCATCATCTTGCCGAAATTCTTCACGTACATTTCGGACACATCGCCCACCAGCAAAACGGTCTGCTGTACCTTGCGGGCATCTTTAACCAGGTTGTTTACGGCTTTCAGTTTGTCGTAATACTCTTTGCCTTGGTCATACACCTTTTTTACCTCATTGAAATTCTTAACCACATTCGATACGGTGGATGAGGTCTGCACGATTTCGTTTGCACTGTTGAGAATGCCGGAGATAAGATTACCGGGGTCAGTTACTACAAATTGTGCTTTAGCGGATGGTGCAACGGCAAGCATAATTGCCGTACACACCAGTAACATTGCTTTTTTCATTGTTTCTGATTTTTAAAAATTAATAACTGTTTGATTTTTTCTTTTCCTGTTGAAAAGCTGCTTTACATTTTCCGACCCATTTTCCTTTTTGGTTCAGGAGGCTTCTTTTGTTGCAGGTCATTGAGCCGGGTAAAAAAGTCTTGCAGGCTTTGAGGTTGGGATGCTGCTGCTTCCTTGCACAGTTTTGCAAAATCCTGTTCCTCTTTGTTGGTGGGGTCGGCTTCAAATATCAAAGCCTTGTTACCACCAATGGGCAGTGTGATTTTCTCCTTTTCCACTTCTCTTGCTTTTAAAATGATTAGTAACTGTTTGCTTTCTCACGTCTTTGGAGGGCAATGCGTTTAATGGCTTGCTCCACGTTACCATCCAGTTCATGGGCAAGCTGCATCACTTCCATTTTTTCGGTTTCCTCCGTGGTGTAGGCTAAGTATTCTTCGAGCGATACCTCTGTGGCGTAAACTGCGGAATGCGTACCGCCCAGCCCAATCCATACTTCTTTGTAAAGCCTTGACGGGTCGTTGTTCATGTTGATGGAAAGGATTTGTGATTTTTCCTTTTCGGTAAGTCCGAGCATCGCCTGAATGTCATCGAACTTGTTCATGTACTTGCGCTGGTCAAGCAGGATTTTGCAGTCGGAGTTGTTGATGATACTTTCTTTCACGATGGGCGACTGGATGATGTCGTCCACTTCCTGCGTAACCACGATGGCTTCACCAAAGAATTTGCGGACGGTCTTAAACAAATACTTGATGTATTCTGCCATACCCTCTTTAGCAATCGCTTTCCACGCTTCTTCAATCAGTATCAGCTTACGCACACCTTTGAGCCTGCGCATCTTGTTGATGAACACTTCCATAATGATGATTGTGACCACGGGAAAGAGGATTTTGTGGTCTTTTATCGCATCAATTTCAAACACGATAAAACGTTTGGAAAGCAGGTCGAGTTGCTTATCGGAGTTCAACAGGTAATCGTATTCGCCGCCCTTGTAGTAAGGTTCCAGTACGTTCAGGAAATTGGCGAGGTCAAAGTCTTTTTCCCTTACCTGCTTTTCTTCCAGTACCGTTTTGTAATCACCCTTTACATATTCGTAGAATCCGTTGAACGATGGGTATTCATCGTTTTGCTTAATGTGGTCAATGTAACCGCTCACGGCGTTTGACAACGCCACTTCTTCCGAACGCTTCGGCGGTTCGTCATCACGCTTCCAAAGCGTAAGGATGAGGGTTTTGATGCTTTCCCTTTTCTCAATGTCAAATACGCCGTCATCGGTATAAAAGGGATTGAACGCAATCGGGTTCTCTTCGGTGTAAGTAAAGTAAACCCCGTCTTCACCTCTGGTCTTTCCTTTAATCAGTTCGCATAAGCCCTGATAGGAATTACCTGTGTCCACGAGCAGGACGTGTGCGCCCTGTTCGTAATATTGGCGCACCATGTGGTTAGTGAAAAAAGACTTACCCGAACCCGATGGCCCCAAGATGAACTTGTTGCGGTTCGTGATGATGCCTTTTTTCATTGGCAGGTCGGAAATATCCAAATGGATAGGCTTACCCGTAAGCCTGTCTGCCATCTTGATACCGAAAGGCGATGGTGAACTTTGATAATTGGTTTCTTCGGTGAAGAAACACAGGGCGGGTTCAATGAACGTGTAAAAACTTTCCTCGCTTGGAAAGTCGGCCGCATTGCCCGGCATAGCCGCCCAATACAGCGTGGCAACGTCAATGGTATTGTGGCGAGGCTTGCACTCCATTAAAGCCAATGCGCTACCGGTATCGTTCTTTAGCTGTTTGAGTTCGTTTGCATCATCCGACCACGCCATTACATTGAAGTGCGCACGGATAGACGAAAGCCCGAAGCTGTGGGCTTCGTTCAGGTACTTTTCAATCCACTCTTTGTTGATTTGATTTGCACGGCTATACCTTGCCAGCGAGTGCATATTCCTTGCGGATTTTTCAAACTTGCGCAGGTTCTCATCGCTGTTATCCAAAAATAAATACTGGTTGTAGATATGGTTACAGCTAAGGAGCAAGCCCACCGGAGCCGCAAAGGACAACAGGCAGTCGCTTCTATCGGTGGACAGCTTTTCATAACGTGTATTTGCTGATACTGTTCCGGGCAAATCGTCTGTATCTGAAAGCGTGTGCAGGCACAATCGCTTATTACCGATGCGCACATCTTCCGTACCGAGTGCCAAATCCTGCAACGGCGTATTGGCTGTCCGTGATAAGGTCAGGTATTGCTCCAACAATCCCTGTTTTTCATTTGCACCGATGATGTCATCTTCTGTCAACCGTTCCAGTTTCACAAACCCGCTGTCGTTGATGATGCGCTCGAATTGCGCCACCGCTTCCATAAATCGGCGGACGGTTTCTTTATCCCTTATTTCTTTCGGGATAAGAACGCCTTTGCAAAGCGAACTAAAGTTGCTTTGCATCCGCATACGCTCTTTGGTTGTCTTCGTCAAAAAGAGGTAGCAGTAATGGTTGAGAAAAGGACGCTCGTTGAAATGTTGCTGGTAGGATTTCGCTAAGAAACTCAATCCGTCCTGTGCAATATCCGGTGCATAATTTTCCTTGATGAACCAATCCTGTTTGTGGATGATGGAGTAATCCGGTAAGGTTTTGATTGCCTTGTGCCATGCGGAGTGTATGGCATCGTACTCCGGTGATGCTACGGTAAACAGTTCCGGCAGGTGTACCCGAAAGCAGGCGGTAATGTCTGCATCTTTTGAAATGACGCAGTTGTGTTCCACCGCCAGTAATGGAAACTTGCTTTCCAGCGTTGTAGTTTTTGCGGTGTTTCTCATACGGCATCGGATTTAGAGGTGAACCTTAAACTGCGATGTACCGCTTTGCGACTGATGATGTATTTGGGATGCTTTTTCTTTGCGCCCAGCTTCATCAACCCGTGTTCGCCGTACTTGCCATTTAATGAGAATGTTTTCCAAACAATCAGTGATGCACCGCCTGCGCCTATGAACAGGCAGATGTAGGAGTTTACGCCTGCCATGTACATAATCATAACAAGGATAAGCACGCCGAGCAAGCCACCTGCGAAGATGAACAGGTATTGTGCTTTCAGCCCTTTGAACTCTACGGTTCTTCCAATGCCTTTGTTGATGTTGTAATTACTCATAGGGCATTGGATTAAAGGAAGAATGAACGCAGGATGGTTGCTGCAACGATTAAGAAGATACACGCACCGAACCAGCTTGCCGCCGTTTTCGATGTGTCCGGGTCGCCACTGCTGAATTTGTTGTAAACCTTTACACCTCCGATTAACCCAACCACCGCACCGATGGCATAAATCAATTTGGTAGCCGGGTCAAAATATCCCGTTACCATTTGTGTTGCTTCCTGAATGCCAGCATTGCCGTTTCCCTGTGCGAACACACCAAATGCCGACAGTAACGCAACGCCTGTCAGCAATACTTTTTTCTTTCTTCTTTCCATAATCTGAATGAATTATTTTGTTTCTACTTCCCGCTTTCTGTGGGCTTTCGGAACAAAAGTGTCAGGAAAAAAGAGGCGCAATAACGATGTGTCTTTCAGTGGAATTACTTGGCAGTGAGTGGCAGTGTTATGAGTAATTGATACCTATGAAATACATATTTTTCAAATCATAGAATTTTATTACTTTTGGACAAATGATGTCCAAGAAGTCAATGTCAACATTAGAAAGAATATCATTTGGCGAGTATGTCCGGTCATTAAGGGGAAAAGCGAATCTTCCTCTTAGAAAAGTCGCAGCGGAATTGAATATTGATACGTCAACATTGAGTAAAATAGAGAAGAATGAACGAAATGCCAATGAACAAATCATTGATGGAATTTCAAGAATGTTCAAAATTGACCAGTCCGAACTAAAGGTTAGATACATTAGCGATAAGATCACTAATCAACTTCTTAATGAGGAAGATGGACTTGAAATCCTAAAAATAGTAGAGAAGAAAATCAAATACTATCGAAGAAAAAAAACTTAGACTTAACTTAAATAGAAATTATGGGAGAATATTCAAAACGTGTAGGAGAAGTAGGCGAAACAGTAGTAGCGGATTTTTTAGCCCTTATAGGATGGATAAATCCTTTAAGAAATGATGATATTGATAGTATTGATACCGAGTTCAGAAAAAGAACAAATGGGATAGATGGATATTTTCATTACGTTAATCCTATGGTGAGCAGCACAATTGAAAATGTCATCTATTCATCAAAATATAGCACAGATCCTTATCCTGTATCACAAGTAACAACACAATTTAAAGAGCGATATCTTGAATTAGCTAAGGCAATTGAATCCTTTAAAAAGTCTGAGTTAAAACAATACACAATAAATCTTCACCAGAACATTGACACACATTTCGATCGAGGTGTTTTGTTTTGGTTGAACAATTCAGGAACAGGTGAGAACGATTTAGTAAGTCGATTATCTCGGATTGAGTTAAATACAGGGGTAAATCACGACGGCATTTTTTTAGTTGACAATAAACGGATTGAGTTCATATATGATTCGATTTGTTTTGCTCAATTGAAATATCGTCTACACAATATTGACTTTGTTTATTTCAACAATGGGCTAAATAATGATGACCGAAATCCACGAAACGGGAGAGTTATGCCGATTCAGTACATTAACTCAAGTATATTACCATTGAGAGCATCAAAGGAGAATGAAACAACTATCATTATAAATGCAATCGACAATTTTGATAGAGATGATTTGATGAAATACATGGGAATAGCAAAAAATATTGGCTGTAATGCACAAGGAGCGACATTAATTGGCTTTCCGGACTATTCAGAAACTGAACATTTGCCAACGGTAAACAACATTAAGCAAATATTCAATGATGCCTCTTTTACTTCGCAGTTAGAAGTAGTAAATTATAATAACCCTATTTTACGTTAGTACTATGGAAAAGTTAGAAGTAAATAAGCATATCCCTTTTGGAGCAACTCTTCAGGACGTTTTAAATCATCCGTCATTATCCGACACAAAATTGAAATACTTGCTCAGACTGCGTGGAATTTATTTAGAGGATTCAAAGAATAATGATACATATCCAATTTTATTGTCAACAATACTTTCTCCGAGTGAATTTGAATATATTAAAGAAAACATTCGAGGAAAAGAATTAAACCAAAAAATTCTTTCAAGACCTTTAGCCTGGCATAATACAGATGATCTCATTAAAGTTGTTCCTGACAAGATTGATTTAAAGGAAATTATAAGAACAGCGGATTCACGACAGGCTGTTATTTCGCAAACCAATTTTGCAATGGTTGAAGGAAATCCAAACAAAGTGAAAATGCAATTTAGATGTCAAACGAATAATTATAATTCTGGCTGGTATAGAACTAAAAATGAGTATGATGGAGAAATTGTCTTAGAGAAGGTACAAGAAAATGACAAGGTATATCTAAGAATGATTTACACCTCTCCTGAAACTCAAACAATTGCGGATTTGGGTGTTAAGCATTTGGTTAATGAGTTTAAAAGTAAAAACTATACTAAACCAAATACAGACGTTGAAAGAATCTTGTATAGCAATTTCACAAATGAAGAAAGGATTAAATTTTTTTTAAGTCTAACTGATAGTTCTGAAATTTTTGAATTTCAAAGAGCCACAGATTTGGATATTGCTCCTGATAGAACTATGGAAATGCCAATTGAAATTGCCAAGTTAATGACGGGTAAAGTAAATACTTTAAAAATAAATGGCGAAACACTACATGAACATTATTTGATTAATGAAAATGAGAATCATAAATATATTGAGTTAGCCTCAGTTGAAGCTCTTTACAATTTTTCCTATCATGCCGCTGAAGGGAACTGCGTAGTTCAATTTGGCTTCAACGGATATTTCAAAAAACGACTTAGCAACATTGAATTTTCAATAGATGTTTCAACCGTTAATCTTAAAGATGAATATAAAGGAGTAAACAAAGATAAAGTGAGGTTATTTTTATTACAAGAATTTGAAAAATTCAAAATGGAAAAATATAATTTACTGAAATCTCAACCACATTCTGTACAACATACGACATAAAAGATGAATAATATAGATTTTACCCAAGTAGAAATAGAGAAAATTATTACGCACCAAATTGGAAATAAATTACGAGATGAAAAATATAGTCTTTCTAATGAAGAATCGCTCTTAGCATCGGACACGAAAAACTATCTTTTAAAATATTTCTTATCCCTTTTAAAAACAGAAGAACTTTACAAATTTACCCATGCAGTAAATATTGAGATGAATGAAGTGTTTACTTTAGCTAAGCAGATATTTTCAGATCCAAATTCTTTTATCTCAAATTCTCAAAGTATAGCAAAATTACTTTATGAACAGTCAATGCACCCCAAAATAAAAGAAGGGCAACTCAATATTTCACTATTCGACAATATAATTATAGAAGATGAGGTTGTTAATGTACTTGGCATTTTCAAATCAGAAACACCTTCTCCATTTATTCAGATGAAGAAGCAAAGATCGAATTATAATATTGTACATGAAATTGGATTCGATTTGAAAAGCATGGATAAAGGCTGTTTGATTTTCAATACAACTGCCGAAACAGGATATAAAATTTTAATTATTGATAATGCAAGCAAATCAAACGAAGCACAATATTGGAAAGATGAGTTTCTTAATGTGAGCATTATCAAGGATGAATACCATCAAACCAACCAATTTTTAGGAATAGCCAAACAGTTTGTAACAAAGCAATTAGATGAAGACTTTGAGTTGAGTAAAGCCGATAAAATTGATTTTTTAAATCGATCTGTGGACTATTTTAAAAAGAATGAGACATTTAATAAAGAGGAGTTTGAAGAGGAAGTGTTTGGAGACAACAATGTTATTGAATCGTTTAGAAAGTTCGATCAAACTTACAGACAGGAAAATGAGGTAGAATTAGCAGATAGCTTCCCAATATCTTCCCAAGCTGTAAAAAAACAATCTCGTGTTTTCAAAAGCGTACTAAAACTTGACCGAAATTTCGACATATATATTCATGGGAATAAAGATCTTATTGAAAAGGGTGTTGAGAAAGATGGTAGGAAGTATTACAAAATCTATTACGAGGAAGAAAAGTAGAAAGTATGGCAAGTATTAAACGTCCAATGTTTGAAGCGCATGTGTTGGAGGGATTATGTAAAACTATTGGAGATGCTTCGGATGGTTTGACAGGTACGGAAATAGGGCAAATTCTATTGAACGCAAACATCCCGGATGTTGACCCTCAAAACACAAAATGGAGAAGACTGTATTCTGCATTTGCTGATTGGCAGAATAAAAATCAATGTTCAAATCATATACTAAGATTTGTGCAAGATGCTTTGCAACCTGTTCGGTATATTGGGAAAGAAGAAATTTTTCATAACCGCAGATTAGAGGTTAATAAACGTTTAGCGTTTATAGGTACAGAACTCACAGAGCAAGGTAAATTCAGATTAGTTGAAAAAGCTACAACAATCGCAGAAGCCGAACAACGTGCCAGCCGCTTAAAACATAAGTTGGAAAGCAGGAATGTTCATGCTGCGATATTTGAATATTGTAAGGCTGAACTATTGGTTGAAAACTACTTTCATTCTGTTTTTGAGGCTACCAAAAGTATTGCAGACCGTTTAAGGAAAATGACCGGGCTTTATGCAGATGGCAATGCTTTAGCAGAAACTTCATTTTCTACCAGTAATCCGTTGGTTAAAATCAATCACTTAAAAACGGATACGGATAGAAGCGAGCATTTAGGATTATGCAACTTGATTAAAGGTATGTTTGGCTTAATTAGAAACTCTACGGCGCACGAACCTAAAATCAAATTTGAAATTACCGAAGACGAGGCTTTGGATATTTTGAATACCATATCCTACATTCATAAAAGACTTGATAAAGCGATATAAACAAAAGGGAGCTGTCTTTTCAGACAAACTCCCCAATGTCGAAACCCTCTAAATCCTTATTCCGCACGTTGGAAGAATTGAAATCCGCTCTGGCGGGGAGGCTTTTATCCAGCAGCTCCGCAATCTTTCGTGAAGCCCCCTCTATGGAGTTTTCGAGCAAGCTAAACAATTCGGTTCCCTGTATTCGCTGAACGATGTCTACCGCTTTTTGTTGAGAGGCAGGTTCCAGCACGTCTTGCTGAAGCAATGCCCCCACGGTTGTCAGTTCCTCGTAGGTAACCCCTGTGGCAAACCCATTGTCGCTGTTCGGTAATCCCTGTTCTTGCCATTCCTCGTCCTCACTCTCAAAATCGGAAACAGGTTCACTCCCAAAAACTTCATCCAATTCCTCCTGCGGAATTTCCCTCGCAAAACCTGCTTCGTTGGTTTCTGCTTCAAAATTATCAGGTATATCAGCCTTTTTATCAAATTGGCGTTTCGTGGCACTTGTTGGCACTATGTGTCGCTTTACAGGCTTTGGCTTGCCCATTATTTCCGATAAATCGGGATTTACCGCAGGATGTTGAGGCTTGCTTTTCACCACCTTTTTGATGATGATTTTATCCTTTGCCAGCAGCACAATAACAATCAGCAGGCAGATAACAATTATTATTTCCATAATCAAATACTTTAAAATATGGGTTTAAATTTCTCATTAAAATCATCGGTGATGGCTTTCTCAAACTGTTCAAAATGGTGTTCGAGAATATTGTCCAAATAAGCATACAGGGGTATTTTATCCTCACCGATAACCTGTACAATACGGGAAAGCCGTTCGTGATATTCCTGCCGGATGTAAATGCTTTTATCACCCCTGCGGGTCATGGTATGACCATTGAGGAAACGCTCACCGTAACTGAACCCGGAAACTTTCTTTTGACGGGTACGCTCCTTAGATGCGGGCTTTTCGTCTATCAACTCCTTTTGTTCTGCCTGGGGTTCCTCCGTTGCTTTTTCAGGCTTTTTTGTTTCACCCGCCATTATGGACATGATGTATGCCTCGTCTATCGGGGCATTTGTTTTTTTCTTATTCTCATTTTCCATAGCCGTTACAATTTGACGGTTCTTAAAAACTCTACCATAAACAAATCCAGCCCGCAGGCTTTCATCAATCTTTCATCGGGAGGTAATAATGTGGAGCGGAAAACGGTCTTTGCGGTAGCTTCGCTTTCCTTGCGAAAGCGTTTGCTGTCTGCAATGCGGGTTTCCATCGTTTGCAGCCCAACTTCATTGATGATATTTCCATAGGCTTCATACAGGTGCGATTTTTCCCGTCCGTCCACCTGGTTCCAAAATAACCGTATCGTTTCGATGCAAGTCTGTCCCCGTTTCATCAAAACATTGGTCAGAACATCGGTAAAGCTCAATGTACTTTCCATCACTACACGGTCTGCCGTGATAGGTGAAAAGATATGTTGCATTCCTGCCAGCGTATTGAGCAAGCCGGGGGTGTTCACAGTTCCCGGTAAGTCGAAGAAAACCACATCCACCGGGACATCGGAAGATTGTAAAAATGCCTCCGCATCCCTTAAAGCATTGTCTGCCTTGCTCTGCAATACCGGATATGCTTTTTTGTTAATGGTCGTGAACTGGCGGTACGCCAGTCTTTTCAGGATTTCGCTTTTCATCACCGTTTTTAAATCCCGTTCCCGCATCTGCCAAAGACTGTGCTGTGGGTAATCACAATCAAATACGACCACGTTATACCCCATGCGGTAATGGAGTATGCTTGCAGTGATGGTGGTAAAAGTGCTTTTACCCACGCCTCCTTTTTGGCTGGAAAAAGCAATGAATCGGGTTTTGTTTTTTGTTTCCATTTTCTATTCTGTTTTAAAATTTAATTCTGTTTGTACTGCCTGCAATCCTGCGGGATGGCTTTCTTGATAGCGTGTTATCCTGCATGAAATAATACTGTCATGCTATCCCGATGGAACTCCGGCTATCAGGCAAACAACCTTTCTGCCTGTCGTGCCGACCATCTTGCATTTCTGCTGTCACGCTTGCAAGCCGTTTCCTTTGTGAGCTGTCATGCCACCTTGCAGCCCAACATGAAAGCCGTCCTGCTTTCTTTCAGGTGTGCCAGCCTGCCGGACTGAATGCTATCAGACATTCTTAGGTTCCTGCAATCTTGTATGCTGTCTTTCTGAACTGCCAACCGGAATGAATGCCTGCCAACACGCTTGCCTGAATGCTATCACAAAGGAGCGGGTTATTTTATCGCATTGCTGCGAAGTGGTAGCTATTGGCGTTCTGTGGCAGTGTTTGGCAGTGTGCAACAGGGTGATGCTTCGGGAAAGCTGCACTTATTTTGTAGTTGCATCAATGCAACAGGAGAATGGAAAAATCATTGGAGATAAGAGGCTATAAGTGGAACGGCTCTAAGTCGTTTTTTTCTGCTTTATCCAATCCGTCCCGCAGGGCGGATTTTCTGTTCAACCGAACAGAGCAAGTTATGTTTTTAGCTGCTTGAAATGCTTTCCGCAGCTAAAAACAACTTGCCATTGCATGGAGCCGGAAAACCCCCTCCGAAGTCGGGGTTTATGGAAATTGTAATGGATAGAGATATGGACGACAAGAAAAGAAATCAAATAAGCAAAGGTGGTCGCAAGCCTAAGAATGACCCTGCAACCCACCGCTATTCGATTAGCCTGAACGATACGGAAAACGCACAGTTCCTTACGTTGTTCGAGCAATCGGGAATGAAAGTAATGGCGCATTTTATTACTGCCTGCATCTTTCAGAAAACAATTAAGACAGTAAAAATTGATATGGATGCCGTAGAATTTCATACAAGGCTCACCAGTTTTTACAGCCAGTTCAGAGCCGTTGGTGTGAACTACAACCAAATCGTGAAGATATTGTACCGCAATTTTTCGGAGAAAAAAGCATCTGCTTACCTCTTTAAACTGGAAAAACAGACGGCAGAAATGGCGGACTTGTGCCGGAAAGTAATTGAACTGACACAGGAATTTGAGAAAAAACACTTGCAAAAATGATAGCAAAGATTGGAAAGGGTGAGCATTTGTACGGTGCTATATCATATAACCAGCAGAAGATTGACAAAGAAAAAGGGCAGGTTTTGTTGCTGAACAAGATACCGGAAACATTGAACAATACTTATTCTACCCATTACCTGCACCAGCAATTTGAGCCCTATTTAGCCGCCAATATCCGAACGGAAAAACCAGTTCGCCACATATCGCTGAACCCTGATCCTGCGGATAAGGTCAGCGATGGGCAGTTTATAAAAATGGCGCAGCAGTATATGCAGGAAATGGGCTATGGCAACCAGCCCTATGTTGTTTTCAAACATACGGATATAGAGCGCACCCACATCCATATTGTGACCGTTGCCGTTGGATTGGATGGCAAGAAGATAGCGGACAGTTACGACCATCCCCGTTCAATGGCAATTTGCAGGAAATTGGAACAGCAGTACAATCTTGTACCTGCAACGGAAAAGCAACGCACGGGGAACGAGCGGGTATTCCACCCGATAGACTACAAAGCCGGGGATGTTAAAAGTCAGATAGCATCGGTGGTACGACATCTGCCAAAGTATTACGGATATGCCAGTTTGGGCGCATACAATGCGTTGCTTTCCCTCTTTAATATTACCGCCGAAGAAGTGAAAGGCGAGCTGAACGGACAGCCCAAAAACGGGCTGGTGTATTTTGCCTTGAACGAACAGGGAGTAAAAGCCAGCAATCCTTTCAAGGCTTCACGTTTTGGCAAACACGCAGGATTGGAAGCCTTGCAGGAACATTTTGCACAATCTAAAGAGCAGATTAAAAATAACCCGGTAAGAGCCATACTGAAAAACAGCATCGAGGTAGCAATGCACACGGCCACCAATGAAACCGATTTTAAAAAGCAACTATTGGAGCAGGGCATCAATACCGTTGTACGCCGCACTGATAAGGGGCGCATATATGGTATGACATTTATAGACCATGAAAGCCGCACAGTTTGGAACGGTTCAGCTTTGGACAAAAAACTATCGGCAAATGTGTTTAACGACTGGTGGAAAGAACAAGTAATGGAACAACGCCAAAATACAGAACATACAAGTACCTCCGCATTGCCAGCCGCAGATAAAAACGTTGTTGAGGAAAAAGAAGAAACTCACAGGCTTTTTGATTTCTTTGATAAAGAACAGCCAACCGATGATACAGGATTGATAGACGGATTGGGCGGGCTATTACCGGAAGCACAGGGCGAGGATTACGAGGAACAGGCTTTTGCAAACCGCATGAAGAAAAAGAAGAAAAACAAAAGACCAGGAAGACGGCAATAAGATTTTGTTCTCTATCAGGAAGCCAGTTTAATGCCAAATAATGCCACTACACGCCATCTGACACCGCTTTCTCTACACCGCTATTCATAGCGGTTACACTTGCATCAAAACAAATTTTTGAATTATGCAAGGAGAAGACGATTTAAGAGGGTTAGCCAAAATAATGGCTTTTATGAGAGCGGTAAGCATCCTCATTGTATTGATGCACTTTTATTGGTTTTGCTATGGGTTCTTTGCCGAACGTGGCTGGACTTTAGAAGTTATAGGCAAGATACTCACCAATTTTAACCGTACCGCAGGGCTTTTCTCACACACGCTTTACACCAAATTTTTTGCATTGGTGTTACTGGCGTTAAGCTGTTTGGGTACAAAGGGCGTGAAAAACGAAAAGATAACATGGACTAAAATCCGTGTTGCCTTAGCCACTGGCTTAGTGCTGTTCTTCCTGAATTTCCCATTGCTGAAATTATCGGCAGGGTTAGCTACTTCGCTTTACATTCTTACAACGGGCGCAGGATATATTGCCCTGCTGATGGCTGGTGTATGGATGAGCCGCTTACTACGCAATAACCTGATGGACGATGTTTTCAACAACGAGAACGAAAGTTTCCAGCAGGAAACCAAACTGATGCAAAATGAATATTCCGTTAACCTGCCTACGAAGTTTTACTACAAAGGCAAATGGAATGACGGTTGGGTTAATGTGGTCAATCCTTTTAGAGCCTCTATTGTGTTGGGTACTCCGGGTTCGGGGAAATCCTATGCTATTGTAAACAACTACATCAAACAACACATCGAGAAAGGGTTCAGTATGTATATCTACGATTTCAAGTTTGATGACCTTTCCACGATTGCCTACAACCACCTGCTAAAGCATACCAACAAGTACAAAATAGCCCCCAAGTTTTATGTTATCAATTTTGATGACCCACGCCGGAGCCACAGGTGCAACCCGCTTAATCCCGACTTTATGACGGACATATCGGATGCTTACGAAGCTGCCTATACCATCATGCTTAACCTTAACAAGTCGTGGATTTTGAAGCAAGGGGATTTCTTCGTTGAAAGCCCGATTATATTGCTTGCAGCAATTATTTGGTTCCTGAAAATTTACGATAACGGCAAGCATTGCACGTTCCCGCACGCCATCGAATTGCTCAACAAAAAATACGCAGACGTATTTACCATACTTACGTCATACCCCGAACTCGAAAATTATTTATCGCCGTTCATGGATGCCTGGTTAGGGGGCGCACAAGACCAGTTACAGGGGCAGATTGCATCGGCAAAAATTCCTTTGTCCCGAATGATTAGCCCGCAGTTGTATTGGGTAATGACGGGGGACGATTTTTCACTGGACATCAACAATCCGAAAGAGCCTAAAATACTGTGCGTTGGCAACAACCCCGACAGGCAAAATATTTACTCCGCAGCTTTGGGTTTATACAATTCAAGGATTGTAAAACTGATTAACAAAAAAGGACAGCTTAAAAGTTCAATTATCATAGATGAGTTGCCAACCATTTATTTCAGGGGATTGGATAACCTGATTGCAACTGCACGTAGTAATAAGGTAGCAGTATGTTTGGGCTTTCAGGATTTTTCACAACTGACAAGGGATTACGGCGATAAAGAAAGTAAGGTAATACAGAATACCATAGGTAATATTTTCTCCGGTCAGGTGGTGGGCGAAACAGCAAAGAGCCTTTCGGAACGCTTTGGAAAAGTGTTGCAGAAAAGGCAGAGCATGACCATCAACCGAAATGATAAGTCCACTTCCATTTCTACCCAAATGGATAGCCTGATACCAGCATCCAAAATTTCAACACTTACGCAGGGCATGTTTGTTGGTGCGGTTTCCGACAATTTCGATGAACGCATCGAGCAGAAAATATTTCATTCTGAAATTGTAGTAGATAATGATAAAGTTGCCGCCGAAACCAAAGCCTACAAGAAGATACCGCAGATATTATCCTTTACCGATGAAAGTGGAGCGGATAATATGAAGCAAGAAATTGAAGCCAACTACAAGCAAGTCAAGCAGGATGTTATGACCATTGTTGAAAGTGAAATGGAACGCATCAAAAACGACCCTGACTTACAACATTTGGTGCAAAAGGAATAAAGAATGATAGTATTGGTTGACAATATCCTTTTCTTGAAGAAATATCGCTAAATAAAAAAATATCACTACCTTTGTTAGCGAATGCTAACTAACATAATTTTGTTAGCGAACGGGTAACATGGAAAAATTCACAAACAGACAAATAGAAATAATGGAAGCCGCAACGGTTCGGATTGATGCTTACGGTATTCAAAACCTGACTATCAAAACGCTGGCTGCCGATATTGGTTTATCCGAACCGGCTTTATACCGTCATTTTAAAAGCAAGAATGATATTTTACTTGGTTTGCTCAACTATTTCATAACAGGAATGAAAAACCGCATAAGTAACATTCCTGTAAATCCTAACGCAACGGCAGGAGATGAATTGAGGGATATTTTTAAATCGCAACTACAAACCTTTACAGATAAACCTGCGATTGTCAGTGTCATTTTTGCGGAAAGTATTTTTCATTATGATGAGGGATTGAGTTATAAAGTTTCCGAAATAATGGAATTAATGCACCAATATGTCAATGCAAACATTGAAAAAGGACAGAAGGTAGGGCAATACGGCAAGCTAATCAATGCCTCCACGCTTACCACTATTATACTTGGTGGAATGAGAATGACGGTTTTGAAATGGAAACTTTCGAGGCATAAGTCTAACCTGATAAAAGACGGTACAGCAGTTTTAGAGGGAATTTTAAAAATGATTGAAAAAAAAATTGAGATATGAAAAAACTACTTGTATTTGGATTGAGCGTTATGCTTTTGTGGAGTTGTAATAATGTTACTGAAAAATCAACGGCACATCAGGAAACAGAAAACCACGCAGAACATCAACACGATGAGGGTTCCAAAGCTATTGAACTCAACAATGGCGAAAAGTGGCTGGTGAACGAAGAAATGAAACCTTTTGTAGTGAAAGGCGAAGAATTGGTAAATACTTATATTCAGGACGGAAAGACTGATTATAAAGCATTGGCTCAACAACTAAAAGAGCAAAACGACCAGCTCGTAAAAAGTTGTACAATGGGCGGCAAAGGTCACGATGAACTGCACAAATGGCTACATCCACATCTTGAAATAATTAAGGCGTTGCAAAATGAAACAGATGCAACCAAAGCAAGTGAAATTGTTTTGCGCCTGCAACATTCGTATCAGCAATATCATCAGTATTTTAATTAAACAACGACTATGGCAACATTTGAAAAAGAAAGCATTTTCAATCTCGAAAATGCAATTGAATACACAAACGGCGGTGTTATCAGCAAACAGGTAACTAAAAGCAAAGGTGGAACCTTGACTTTATTCTCGTTTGACAAAGAACAGGGACTATCGGAGCATAAAACACCTTATGATGCCATTGTGCAGATTTTGGATGGCGAAGCAGAAATAACGATTGCCGGAAAACTTCATCATCTGAAAAAAGGTGATTGTATCATTATGCCGGCAAACATTCCACACGAATTGAAAGCCATTGAACGCTTTAAAATGTTGCTGACAATGATAAAGGAAGAACAATTCATATAACCATATTTAATATCAAACTAAGAATGAAACATATTATAACAACTGAATTTATACTTTATGTAATTGACCAACAGAAAAGTACAGATTTTTACACAAAGCTTTTTCGTATAAACCCTGACTTGAATGTACCTGGAATGACTGAATTTAAACTTTCCGAAAACTGTAAATTGGGACTTATGCCTAATAAAGGAATTGCCAAAATACTTTCGGACAAAACACCACATCCTGACCAAGGAAACGGAATTCCGAGATGTGAGCTATATTTTTATGTTGATAATATTGAACTTGAATTTCATAACGCAATGAAAATAGGAGCTAAACTTATTAGTCCGATAGAAGACAGAGATTGGGGCGACAGCGTTTGCTATTTTACCGATTTAGACGGGCATATTATCGCTTTTGCTCAAAGAATATAAATAAAAAGAAACAAAAAAATTTGCTCAATTATGTTAGTGAACGCTCGCAAACTATTTATTATTCCGTTGATATTTATCGGGTGGAATACTGTTCAGGCACAGGAAGTCTGGACACTGAAACAATGTACTGATACGGCACAGGTCTATAACAAAACCCTGCAAATCAACCGAAACCACATCAGCATCAGCGAACAAAGGGAAAAAGAAGCAAAAGCCAATCTTATTCCGAAAGTTACAGCCAATGCCGATTACAAATATTTTATGGAATTGCCTACACAGCTCATGCCGATGAATGCACTCAATCCGCAAGCACCCGAAGGGCAATTCAGAGATTTGCAATTTGGTGTTCCTCACAACATCAATGCAAATGTGCAGTTGGCAATGCCGTTGTATAATCCGCAGGTTTATGGAGTGATTGAGAATACAAAAATTGCCAACAAACTGACACTGCTTCAATTTCAAAAATCGGAAGAGCAGGTTTTATACGACATCACTATGCTGTATTACAACGCTCAAATATTGAAACATCAATTGGATTTTTTGGAAAGCAATATGCTCAACACCCAAAAGCTATTAAAGAATATGGAACTTTTGAAAAAACAGTTATTGGCAAAGGGAACAGATGTGAGTAAAGTGAAATTGCAAACCGAACAGTTAAATACCCAAAGGGAAAACGTCCACAACAAATACATTTCAATTCTAAATGCACTAAAACTGAATATCGGTATCCCATTGGAGCGAAATATTACCGTTGTTTCTGAAATCGAACAGCGAGCCTTAACTAAAAATAATGTAGAAAACATATTGGATTTGAAAATTATTCAGACACAAAACAAACTATTGAACAGCGAATTGAGTACGTTGAACAAATCACGATTTCTACCCTCGCTTAATTTGATTGCCTCCTACGGAACAACAGGTTTTGGCTACGACAAAACCCCAAATGACTTTCTGAAATTTTATCCCATAGGCTTTGCAGGTTTGCAACTGACTTACCCGCTTTTCAACGGAACAGTTACACAGCGAAAAATAAATCAAAAAAAACTGGAAATCAGCAATAACGAATTGCAGGCTCAACTGATTGGCGATAAAAACAAAATGGAAACTGAAAATGCTTTAAGGCAAAGAACGATTGCACAGCAAACAGTCATCAATACCGAAAATCAAATCACTTTGGCTCAATCTATTTATGAGCAAACCATTTTACAACAAAAGCAAGGTACGGCAACACTTACCGATGTTTTATTGGCTGATAATACACTTCGTGAAGCACAGCAAAATTACCTGTCGGCAGTTATAGATTATCTGAAAGCGGATTTGGAGCTAAAAAAGCTGGCAGGAACAATTAAGAATTAAAATAACGGATAAAAAATCAGGAATATGAATTGGAAAAAAATAATCGGGATAATTGCTTTGATTGCGGTAATAGCACTTGTGTTTTTTAAGTTGAAAAACAATAAAGAAACCACCGAAAGCAAGGTGTATCAATATGACAAAGAAAAACCTATTACTGTAAATGCTGACACCATTCGTTTGCAGACTATTGATGATGCAAATACTTATGCAGGTACTTTTGAGCCGAATAAGGAAACAAAAATCAGTGCGGATATACAAGGAAAAATCAATGCTGTTTTGGTAGATGTTGGAAGTAGTGTAAGCAAAGGACAAACACTTATTCAGTTGGATAACTCGTTGTTGAAGCTACAACTGCAAGCAGTTGAAGTACAGATTGAGGGTTTGGAAGACGATGTAAAACGATACACCATTTTAACAGAAGCCGATGCCGTTCAAGGTGTGCAGTTGGAAAAGGCAAAATTGGGATTGAAAGCTGCAAAAGTTCAGAAAGCGACTTTATTGGAGCAAATCAGTAAAACCACTATAAAAGCACCTTTCAACGGTGTGGTAACTGCCAAGCTCAATGAGGAGGGTGGTTTTGCAGCACCGGGTATTCCGTTGCTACAAATTACGGATATAAGCACTTTACGCTTTACGGTCAATGTTCCCGAAAATGATTTGGTGCAGTTTCAAAACAATCAGACTTATAAAATTAGTGCTGATGTTTATCCCGACATTTCCCTTTCGGGCAAAGTAACAATGACAGGAAGTAAAGCCAATATGGGCAATAGTTTTCCTATACAGTTTCAGGTTGCCAACACCAACAACTTAACCATAAAATCGGGAATGTTCGGTAAGGTAAATCTTTCTGACACCAAGCAAGAACAAGGTATTCTTATTCCGACATCTGCCATTACAGAAGAAAATGGAAAAGCGAAAGTATATATCATAAAAAACGGAAAAGCCGTATTGCAACCGATAACCATATCAAGAAATATCGGCAATAAAACGATTGTATCAGGCGGATTGGCAACAGGCGATATTGTTGTAACGAATGGCTTTATCAACCTGTTTGACGGAGCGAATATTACGATTAAATAAAATCAGCGAAAATGAATATTACAGAAATATCAATCAAACGTCCCTCGCTGATTATCGTACTTTTCAGCGTATTTGCCCTGTTGGGAATTATCGGCTACAAGAATTTGAGCTATGAACTGATGCCCGATTTTAATCAGCCTGTTGTGGTTATCAAAACCGTTTATCCCGGTGCAGAACCCAACGAAGTGGAAACTTCCGTTTCCCGAAAAATTGAAGATGCACTTTCTAATCTGGAGGGCGTAGATTATTTGCTTACCAAATCATTACCCAATGCTTCAATCATCATAGCCAATCTGAAATACGGAACGGATTTGGACAAAACAATGCAGGACGCTCAACGCTACATTGACAATATCCGAAAGGACTTGCCTAACGATATTCAAAACCCTGTAATGAGCAAAGTATCGCCTAATGATTTGCCGATAATGTCGGTAAGTGCAACAAGCAATTTAGAGCCGACTGACTTTTACCAAAAAATGAAAGACGATTACCTGCCACAAATCCAACAACTAAAAGGAGTAGCAGAGATTGCCATTTTAGGCGGAGAAGAACGGGAAATTCAAATCAAGGTGGATAAAGAAAAATTGAAGCTCTATAAAATTTCTTTGTACCAGGTAGTGGAAGCCGTCAATCGTTCAGGTATTGATTTACCTGCGGGAAAATTACAAACCGATACAGAAAATAATTCAGTTAGGTTAGTTGGCAAATTCAATACTATCAATGATATTCAGAATGTTCAGGTCGCAATGCCTTTTCCAAACAGTCCTGTTTATGTGAAAGATATTGCGGAAGTAACAGACGGCATTAAAGAAATTACTTCGTATAGCCGTTACAACAGTAAAAACGGTATTGGCTTAATGATAAAGAAACAAGGCGATGCCAATGCCGTTGATGTTTCAAAACTGATTAGGGAAAAATTTCAGTCCATTGAAAAACAAAATGCCAATGCAGATGTAAAATTTGTAGTTACGGACGATAGCACCGATAACACCATTGCAGCCGTTAACTCGGTGGTGTTTGACTTGATTTTAGCCGTGATTTTAGTGTCGTTGGTAATGTTGCTGTTTCTGCGAAGTTTCAGAAACTCACTGATTGTTTTAGTTGCCATTCCGACTTCCTTAATTACCGCTTTTGCCGTGATGTGGCTTTGGGGCTATACGCTCAATCTGATGACTTTGCTGGCGATGTCTTTAATCATCGGCATTTTGGTGGACGATGCTACCGTAGTTTTAGAAAATATCCAACGCCATTTGGATATGGGTAAAGAAAAAAGAACGGCAGCTATGGACGGAAGAATGGAAATCGGTTTTTCGGCATTGTCTATTACATTGGTTGATGTGGTGGTGTTCTTGCCGATTTTGTTCTTACAGGTTTTTGTTGCCGATATGCTCAAACAGTTTTCGGTAGTAGTTATCACTTCTACGCTTACAAGTTTATTGGTCGGGTTTACTTTAACGCCTTGGCTGGCTTCACGCATCGGGAAAAAAGAAGATTTGCAACCGACTAATTTCTTTAATCGTTTTTTGCTTTGGTTTGAACATCAGTTAGACCAATTCATCAATTGGTATGGCAGAACATTGAATTGGGTTTTACATCACAAACTCATTTTTACAGGATTTGTTTTGTTGCTGTTCGTAGGAACGGTAGCAATGATGAAGCAGGGAATTATTGGAAAGGAACTCATTTCCACAGGCGACCAAGGGAAATTCCGTTTGGCATTAGAGTTTGATAAAAGTACTTCCATTCAGCAAAACAATTTGGTTTCAGAAAAAATAGAAAACTATATTCTGAAGCAACCCGAAGTTTCAACTGTTTTCAGCAATGTAGGCGGACCAAGCACAGGTATCGGAAGTTTGGGAGTTGGTTCTGCCAATAAAACTGAATTTACTATTCAGCTAAAATCCAGGAAAGAAACAAATAATCTCTCTACCGAAACCTTTATGCGGAAATTGCGAACTGATTTGCAAAAAGAATATTCAGGCATCAATTTTTCAATGATAGCATTAGGCTTAATTCCACGTTCTGCACCGATAGAAATTACATTAAGCGGAAGCGACTTAGACCAGGTAATGCAGACAGGTAATGACTTAAAAACAGTTATTGAAAAAATACCCGGAGCAGATAATGTGCGGCTTTCGGTAGAAGCAGGAAGCCCTGAATTAAAAGTCATTCCTGACAAAGACAAAATGCAGCGTTTAGGATTGAACACGGCTTATGTGGGAATGAATTTGCGTACCGCTTTTACAGGAAATGACGATGCCACTTTAACGGAAAACGGAACAGAATATCCTGTACGGATTTGGTTGGATAAATTCAGCCGTAAAAATTATGATGATGTAAACCAACTCAACATTATAAATCCAATGGGCATTCCGATTGAAGTTTCACAGTTTGCAACTATTGAAAGAGATAATTCGCCTTCGCTTTTAGAACGAAAAGACCGGCAACCTGCCGTTACATTAACTTCCGATGCACTCGGCAGACCTTCGGGAACAGTAGCAGACGATGTAGTGGCATATCTCAAAAACAATCCTTTACCCAACGGCATACAAATGACTTGGGGAAGCGATATTAAACGGCAAAACGACAGTTTCGGGGCTTTGGGTTCGGTATTGCTGATTTCATTCTTACTGATTTATTTGATTATGGTAGCCTTATACGACAGTTACATTTATCCTTTTGTTGCCCTGTTTGCCATACCCGTTGCAGCAATCGGAGCATTTTTAGCCTTGAATTTATCGTTAAGCAATTTGAGCTTATTTGCTTTGCTCGGCTTGATTATGCTAATGGGATTGGTAACAAAAAATTCCATCTTGATTGTGGACTTTACCAACCATTTGAAGGCAGAAGGAAAACATTATCAGGAAGCATTGATTACCGCAGGAAAAGAACGTATGCGACCCATTTTGATGACGACTTTATCAATGGCAATAGGAATGTTGCCCATAGCATTAGCCAGCGGAACAGCAGCCGAATGGAAAAACGGTTTGGCGTGGGTAATCATTGGCGGTTTGCTTTCTTCATTAGCATTGACGGTTTATTTAGTGCCAATGGTGTACTACGGAGTAGATAGAATGAAAGAAAAATTGGGTTCAAATAAAAAACAATAATAAATGAAAGCAACAATTTTTATTATACTGACAGTTGGGTTATGTTTTTTTCTCTGTTCATTTTCGGAAAATCAGGCAGAAACCTACACCTTGACCGTTAAGGTAGAAAATTTACGAAATTCAAAGGGTGTTGTTCAATTCGCCCTCTATAACAAAGATAATTCAATCCCCGATGAAGATTACAAAAAATATTACCGATTAGAGAAAGCGAAAATTGTAAATGGCAAATCTGAAATTACTTTTAAAAGCCTGCCCCAAGGGAGATATGCCGTAAATATTTTACACGATGAAAACAATAACGGAAAGATTGATAAAGGTTTGCTTTTACCCAAAGAGGGAATTGGATTTTCCAATTATCAGTCAATAGGTTTACGAAACAGGCCTAATTTTTCCAAAGCAAGTTTTGAATTGAACGCAGACAAGACAATTGACGTAACAGTAATTTATATGTAAACAAATGAAAGATGTTTTATGGGGTGGACATATAAACACATAGAGAAAGTAAACTTAATTCTTTGGGGATTGAGGTTGTAGAACCCCTTTGAGATAAAACGTCAAAAGAGCAATAAATGACTTTTTTAAACCAAAAATTCAAGCAAAAATAATTGTTACACAACCGGATAAATTAAGCAAGTATTTAAGAGTTATTCTGGGGTAATCAATTAATTACAAAAGTGATAATTTGAATGACAGAATATTTTAAGAAAATATCAGATGAATTAGATGAAGAAATAAAAGAATTGGCATACGAGCAGGGAAATGTCTTAGCTTCCTATGAGAAAGCAATTGAACTCATTTTAAGCAAGACTACTGAACTGAAAGAATATGTATTGAAAACTGGATTTGAAAACGAGCAGGAAGAAATACATTTTTTCAAATATCAGAAACCAGCCATTATCGCTCAACTCATTTATTACAATGCCATCTATAAAATTGAGGCAAGAAAACCCTATGGAACGAAATCTATAAGAAAATACCTCAACAAAGAACTCAAAAAATTAAAGAGGTTCTTTGATAATAACCTCGATTTCTATAAGTACTATCGTAGCAATAATTCCTTTCTTGATGAAAATTTTTTTGTGCGGGGTAAGCACGATATTAAGTTATGGCTGGACACTTATTACTTTCAATCTGACCAAACCTTTTCCACTTCACATGACTATAAGGTTGCCAAGATAATCGCCAACGACTTGATACAGGTGTATATCGAAGACCAACTGTACAGCAAAACCCAAGACAGTAAATCAGTAGCCACGCAAAAGCTGAATTGGACGGGAAGTAAAACCGCCATGATAGAGCTAATTTATGCACTGAATTGTCAAGGCGTTTTCGATAACGGCAATAGCGATATAAGACTGATAGCGCAATATTTTGAGAATACGTTTAATATCGAATTAGGCAATTTCTATCAAACGTTTTTGGAATTGCGAACCCGAAAAATAAACCGGACAAAATTTCTTGATGAACTCCGGGACGGGCTTTTAAAGAAAATGGATGAACAGGACGAAAAGTAGGACCAGTCACCAAAAGTAATATCTCCCAAATCATTCCTATTTTGGAATGATTTTTTCATTAATTCAATTCATATTGTTTAACAAAAATAGCAAATTTTGGGTTTTCCACCAGTGTTTATAGTTCCAATTTTTTCTGTTATGGCATATAAAATGGCTACATATATTGAATTTATTTTGAACAATTTAAAATAGCATATACCAGTAAATAGCATTATATTTTTAAGTACCTTTGCTTCAATGAGGAAGATGATAGCCATATTTTTTTTATCAGTCTATCTGACTGCTTTTACACCTTTCAAAGAGGTGTGGAAGTTGCCTGTGCTGATAGAGCATTTTATGGAGCATCGTGCGCAAGATCCTTCTATTTCTGTTTTGGCCTTCCTGGATATGCACTATATGCACGGCAGTCCACATGATGCCGATTATGACCGGGATATGCAATTGCCTTTTAAAATGGTTGCACACACCTCTTTAGTCACCTTTGTTATTCCATCTGTATCTACACATTTTCAAATAGTCCCTCCTTTTTACAATAAGAAAGAAAAACCGCTTTTATACAATTCAACAGCGTATTCTTTCAACTACCAAAATTCTATCTGGCAGCCTCCGAGAGCCTGTTAATGTTTTTTTTCTCACAGAACGTTCCTGTTTTGATTTAACAGCACTACAACAATAGTCTGGACGCTATTCTTATGTTGAATAAGATAGCCATTCTGTTTGCAATACTATCTCAAAGTAGTATTGTGAACTGTAACTGATGTTTTGTCTCTTTTAGATTGTCTATACTTTCTGCAAGGGGCTAAATAATCTTGCTACATACTATTGTTCCGATGTGCGGCTAATCATTGCGCAGGTATTCTTCTGTGAGCCAAATTATCGTTAACAAATTCCAGAAGAAATTTATGCTAAATAGAATTATTGAGTTTTCCGTAAGGAACAAACTCATTGTAGGGCTATTGGTAATCGCCCTGATAGTCATAGGTGCTTATCAAACCACCAGATTACCTATTGATGCTGTGCCGGATATTACCAATAACCAGGTGCAGGTCATCACCATTGCTCCTTCTTTCGGAGCCACTGATATTGAAAGACTGGTAACCTTTCCCATCGAACAGGCAAACAGCAATATTTCCGGCTTAAAGGAGATCCGCAGCTTTTCCCGGTTCGGGCTTTCGCTGGTAACCATTGTTTTTGAAGATGGTATTGATATTTATTGGGCAAGGCAGCAGGTGGCGGAACGTCTGCAACAGGTGCAAAGCCAAATCCCCCCAGGCATCGGTACACCGGCATTAGGCCCCATATCAACGGGATTGGGAGAAATATATCAATATGTGGTACGTCCGAAAAAAGGTTTTGAAAAAAAATACGACATCACCGAACTGCGTACCATTCAGGACTGGATTGTGCGCCGCCAGTTATTGGGCGTAAAAGGCGTAGCCGAAGTCAGCAGTTTTGGCGGCAAGCTGAAGCAATATGAAATAGCCGTAAACGCCGACAAATTACACGCCCACGGCATCAGCATCAAAGATGTGTTTGCTTCACTGGAAGCCAACAACCAGAATACGGGAGGCGCTTACATCGAAAAAGGCCCCACCGTCCTGTATATCCGTAGTGAAGGGCTGATAGGCACTATTGAAGATATTCAGAACATAGCCATTACAAACAGACCCGATCAGCCACCACTTTTTATTCGTGACGTTGCTGCTGTAAAAATGGGCTATGCCACCCGTTACGGCGCTGTGTGCTATAATGACGAGGGCGAAGTGGCCGGTGCCGTGGTGATGATGCTGAAAGGCGAAAACAGCAGCCAGGTCATTAAAAACGTAAAAGAACGCATCGCCCAAATTCAAAAGACACTGCCCCAGGGTGTGGTGATCGAACCGTTCCTTGACCGCACAAAGATGGTCAACAATGCTATCGGAACCGTTGAGCATAACCTGATGGAGGGTGCGCTCATTGTTGTGTTTGTGCTGGTGATATTTCTTGGAAATATCCGTGCGGGTTTATTGGTTGCATCGGTTATTCCGTTGGCTATGCTATTTGCCATCTGTATGATGAACCTGTTTGGCGTAAGCGGTAATCTGATGAGCCTCGGTGCGCTGGATTTCGGCCTGATCATCGATGGCGCGGTAATCATCGTGGAAGCGGTAATGCACCAGATAGCACATAATAAACATTTCCGACAGATAGGTGGCATTTCCAAAGAAGAAATGAACGGAACCGTTACCACTGCCGCCGGTAAAATGATGAACAGCGCCGTGTTCGGGCAGATCATCATCCTTATTGTTTATCTGCCTATTCTTTCCTTACAGGGCATAGAGGGCAAGATGTTCAAGCCGATGGCGCAAACCGTGGCCTTTGCCTTATTGGGTGCATTTTTACTATCACTTACCTATATTCCAATGATGAGCTCGCTGGTACTGAAAAGAAAAAGCAGTACAAAAGTGAACTATTCCGACCGGATGATGGCGGCCATTGAAGCATTTTATCAAAAGATGTTACTCCGGGCATTGCGGCTGCCCAAACTTATCCTTTCATTGGTTGCAGTACTTTTCATTGTTTCAGTTTTTATTCTTTCCCGTTTGGGTGGCGAGTTTATTCCCTCCCTGGAAGAGGGTGATTTTGCCGTAGATACCCGTGTGCTTACCGGCAGCAATTTGAACACAACAATCGAGCATACGCAGAAAGCCGCACACCTTTTAAAGACAAAGTTCCCGGAAGTAATAAAAGTGGTTACCAAGATTGGCAGCGGTGAAGTACCTACCGACCCTATGCCAATGGAAGCCAGTGATATGATGGTGATCCTGAAAGACAAAAAGGAATGGACTTCCGCAAAGACATTTCCCGAACTGGCAGAAAAAATGAGTAAGGCGCTACAGGATGTTCCGGGCATCACCGCAGGTTTTCAGTACCCGGTGCAGATGCGTTTTAATGAACTAATGACCGGTGCCAGGCAGGATGTGGTATTAAAGATTTATGGGGAGAACCTGGATACACTGGCTGCTACAGCAGCACAGTTGGGAAAAGTGGTGAATACCGTACAAGGAGCGGAAAACCTTTATGTGGAACCGGTTACAGGAATGCCGCAGGTAATTATTCAATACAACCGGCCGCTTATTGCACAGTATCATTTGTCCATTGCCGACATCAACAATATAGTAAACACGGCATTTGCCGGGCAAAGCAGCGGGCTGGTTTTTGAAGGTGAAAAACGTTTTGATCTGGTGGTTCGACTGGATGCCAATGACCGCAAGCGACTGGAAGATGTAAAACGTTTGCTGATACCTACCGCCCAGGGCAACCAAATACCACTTTCGCAACTGGCCGATGTACAGATCAAGGAAGGGCCTAACCAGATACAGCGTGAAAATGCCCAGCGCCGTATCATAGTCGGTTTCAATGTCAAAGGCCGGGATGTGCAGAGTATCGTGAAAGAACTTCAGCAAAAAGTAGCGCAACAAGTAAAATTGCCCGTAGGGTATCACATTACTTATGGAGGTTCTTTTGAAAATCTGAACCAGGCCAAAGAGCGGCTGATGATTGCTGTTCCGGTGGCATTGGTGCTGATTTTCATCCTGCTTTTCTTTGCTTTCAGGTCTGTTAAAGAGAGCCTGCTTATCTATACAGCCATTCCTCTGTCCATTATCGGTGGTGTATTGCTACTGGCTGCCCGTGGTATGCCGTTCAGCATTAGTGCCGGTGTTGGGTTTATTGCCCTGTTTGGTGTGGCAGTACTGAACGGGATTGTACTTATTTCGGAGTTCAAACGCATTAAAAACGCAGGTTTGACCAACATTTCCCGCATCGTGGTTTATGGCACTAAAATCAGGTTACGTCCCATCCTGATGACCGCAAGCGTTGCATCACTGGGCTTTTTGCCGATGGCTTTGAGCAACGGAGCAGGAGCCGAAGTGCAGCGTCCGCTGGCAACAGTTGTAATCGGCGGATTACTGATTGCTACGCTGCTTACTTTGTTTGTGCTTCCGCTATTGTATATCCTGTTTGAAAAAGGCATCAAAATCAAAAACAAAGCGGTCGTTATACTGTTCATCGGCTTGCTATCTGCCGGAACAGTAAGCGCACAGACACCGGTTAGCTTAGATGAGGCGATCCATATTGCCATAAAGAACAACCTCCAGGTAAAAAATGAAAAACTGGTTTCGGAATATAGTAAAGCCCTGGTAAAATCGGGTGCCAATATCCCTCAAATGGCGGTTACGGCTGATTTCGGTCAGATCAACAGTGCGTATAATGACACCCGGTTTGGCGTGTCGCAGAGTTTTGCATTTCCTTCTGTTTACCAAAAACAAAACAGGGTTCTTGAAGAAGAATACAAGCAGAGCCTGCTGAATATTTCACTGAAAGAATATGAGTTGAAAAAAGCCGTAACCCAAACATTTTTCACCCTCCTTTATTGGGAAAAGAAAGAAGCATTACTGCTTGGGGCAGATAGTTTGTACAGTGGATTTTATGAAAAGGCAAAACTGCGCTTGCAAAATGGCGAAAGCAATATATTGGAAAAAACAATTGCAGAAAGCCAGAAAGCAGCTATCGCCATACAGTTGCAGCAGGTAAGGCAGGAGCTGAATACAATGGGCATCCGTTTGAGGTTCCTGTTGAACACAGATACCCCTATGCAACCGGCAGATGACAGTAAAATACCTGTTTTATCTTCTAATTCCGGCAACGATCATCCTTTATTGCAAATATTAAAACAACAGCAAGCTATTGCGATAGCACAGACCAAAGCTGAACGGGCAAAACTATTGCCTGATCTGATGCTGGGTTATAACAACAACAGTTTTAAAGGCACAGGTCCCGACAATAATTCCTATGGCACGGCTAACCGGTTCCATTCCGTACAGATTGGCATTGGCATTCCTGTTTTTGCGCAGGCGCAAAAAGCCAGGGTGAAAGCATCCCGTATAGCTGAAAATATTGCAGAAGGTCGGCTTGCAGCCGAAACGGCCGCATTGAAGAGTAAATACGAGGAACTGCTTTCCGCCTATGATAACAATATAGCTATTGTCAGGTATTTTGAAACCACCGGGCTGAAAAATGCAGCTACCATCGTTGCTACAGCGCAGAAGCAGTTCCTGGGTGGCGAAATCAATTACCTGGACTGGGTAATGCTGATGAACCAGGCTATTGCAATACGGAGCAATTATGCCGATGCGGTCAATACGCTTTGCCAGTCCATTATATCCATCAATTATCTCAATCTAAATCCATAATTATGCTTTTATCAGCAATCCATATAAAAAAATCAGCCCCATTAAAATGTGTCTTACTGTTGGCTGTCCTGGCATTTTCCCAATGCAAAAACAAATCTGCGGATGCCGAGAAGCCAGCCGTCAAAGGAGAAAACAATGTGGTCATATTAACCGATGCACAACTGAAAAACGCACCGGTAACCACTACACAGCTTTCCGACAGGAATATTGCCACCCAATTAAAGCTCAATGGCAAGATAGACGTGCCACCCCAAAGTTTGGTTTCGGTAAGTGTGCCGCTGGGAGGTTATCTGAAAAATACCAAACTATTACCGGGAATGCAGGTAAAAAAGGGCGAAGTAATCGCTGAACTGGAAGACCCGCAATACATCCGGTTGCAGCAGGATTACCTTCAGGCGAAATCAAAACTGCATTTTGCACAACTGGATTACAACCGCCAAAAAAATCTGAATGAAAACCAGGCGGCGAGCGATAAAGTAATGCAACAGGCACAGGCAGAAATGGCTGGTCAGCAGATACAGCTCAATGCACTGGCGCAGCAACTACGACTCATTAATATTAATCCTGATAAACTTTCAACAGCCACGATAGCTAAGGGTATCCGCATTTACAGCACCATCAATGGTTTTGTAAGCAAGGTGAATGTGAACATTGGTAAATACGTCAACCCTTCAGAAGTATTGTTTGAACTCATTAATCCCGATGATATTCATTTGAATTTGAGGGTATATGAGAAAGATATCAGCCATTTGAAAATCGGTCAGCAGGTAATTGCCTATACCAATAACGACCCCGGTAAAAAAATACCTGCTGAAATTATTTTGATCAGTAAGGACATCGGAATGGACGGAACCGCTGATGTGCACTGTCATTTTCACCAGTATGATAATGGACTATTACCCGGAATGTACATGAATGCGGTCATAGAACTTCAATCCACTTTTTCACAGGCATTGCCCGAAGAAAGCATTGTTGATTTTGAAGGGAAAAGCTATGTGTTTGCGGTAAGCGGTAAGCAAAAATACACCATGCTGCCGGTTACACCTGGCACACAGGAAAACGGTTTCGTTCAGATACTGAACAGCGGTGAGCTGGCAGGAAAAAACATTGTGGTACAGAACGCTTATACGCTATTGATGAAACTCAAAAATGCAGCAGAAGATGAATAGCTGCTATTGATAAATTAAATCACAATCTTAAAAATTAATAAAATGAAAAATGTAAGTGTAGCCATCCTACTGGCGTTATTTTCAAACATAGCCTTTTCGCAATCACGTTTCGATCAGGCTAAAAAAGAAGCTGCTGAAAAAAAGGAGCTGATCGTACTCAATTTTTCCGGGTCGGACTGGTGCGTTCCCTGCATTAAGCTCCATAAGAATATTATAGAAACCGAAGCATTTCAAAAACTGATTTCGGATAACGCTGTGATATATCTCAATGCCGATTTCCCGAGAAGCAAAAAGAAACAGCCGACACAGGCCGTTAAAAAAGAAAATGCAGAACTGGCAGACCAGTACAATCCGAACGGGATATTCCCTTATACGCTTTTGTTGGATGCAGAGGGTAAAATCTTAAAGACCTGGGAAGGATTGCCGGCCCAAAGTGCGGACGCTTTTACAGGTGAAATACGGAATTTCTACAACAAAAAACATTAAGATGCTACAGGAATTTCGCAAACCCCAAAGGCTGATGGGCAATGCTTTTGAAATTACCGTTGTGGATACCGATGAGCGGCAGGCACTGGAGCATATTGATGCCGCCATAGCCGAAATCCAACGGATTGAGCAATTACTCACCACTTATAAGGAAGACAGTCAAACCAACCTCGTTAACCGCAATGCGGGGGTGCAGCCTGTAAAAGTGGATGCGGAAATGTTTAACCTGATTGAACGGAGTATCCGCATCAGCCAGATTACAGATGGTTATTTTGATATTTCTTACGGTGGCATAGA
Organism: Pedobacter nutrimenti; assembly: GCF_003208655.1. Taxonomy (GTDB): domain Bacteria; phylum Bacteroidota; class Bacteroidia; order Sphingobacteriales; family Sphingobacteriaceae; genus Pedobacter; species Pedobacter nutrimenti. The sequence continues at coordinate 60,335 of NZ_QKLU01000007.1, forward strand.
TAAAAGGCTCTGGAACTTCGACAAGGAAATGAAGGAGCTTCCTGATCCCGGATCTGTTAAAGAACACCTGAAACTGGTCAATTACAGGAACATCCTTTTAGACCCCGAAAAACAAACCGTTTTCCTGAAAGAGAAAGGTATGCGTATCGGTTTCGGGGGAATTGGAAAAGGCTATGCTGCCGAGATGGGCAAACGATTATTGCAGCAACGTGGTGTCCAATCCGGTGTTGTCAATGCTTCGGGTGACCTTACGGTTTGGGGAAGCCAGGCAGACGGTAAACCCTGGACGATTGGCATTGCCAATCCCGATAATGCAAGATTGCCATTTTCGTACCTGAATATAACGGATACGGCGGTAGCCACTTCAGGTAATTACGAAAAATATGTCATGATCGGAGGCAAACGGTATTCCCACACCATTAATCCCAAAACAGGAATACCCGTTTCCGGGGTCAAAAGTGTGACCATTATCTGCCCGAATGCAGAAATAGCTGATGCAATGGCTACGCCTGTAAGCATCATGGGCATCGATGCAGCGCTAAACCTTATTAACCAGATCCAACAGGTTGAATGTATCATCATTGACGATGCCAACCGCATTTATTCATCCAAAAAAATCAATTTAAAATGAAACAATTATCAAGTAAAATATTTTTAAAAGCTGCTGCTTTTATGGCAGTTTGCGCTTTGGTTTCCTGTACAACAGTAAAAGAATACCAAAAGAATAAGCTGAATGATGCCGAAATGGTACTCGGCAATCGCACCATCGAAAAAACCGAACTCAATTTTCAATCCTACCGTGAAGGCTCATCCGGTGCCAATGCAGGCAAATCTGGTGGAGGCTGTGGCTGTAATTAACCTAAAAAGAGAAAAACAATGAAAAGAATATTTTTAACAGCAGCAGCTCTTATGGCGTTATTGCATTCCCATGCGCAGACTACGCCTGTTGATACCAGCCATATATCCCGAAAATTAAAAGTTGATGAAATTAACCTGGTATCCAGCTATTATCATCAGAATGGCAATAACTCGGCAGTGACGGGTGGTATCGGTTCTGAAAGGTTGACGGATATTTCCAATGTCATAGACGTTACACTCGTTAAATATGACAGAAAGAACAGGAAAAATAAATTCAGGCTGGATGTAGGTGTAGATCATTATACCTCTGCTTCTTCCGATAGGATCGACCTGAAAGCCAATTCTTCCGCATCTCACGCCGATACAAGGTTTTATCCTTCGATTGGCTGGACGAGAGAAAATGAAAGTAAAGGCAGCACACTGATGGGTGGAGTTTCCTATTCCGGGGAATTTGACTACCAGTCTTTAGGTGCCAATATTGGCTTTGCACAGAAAACAGCCAATAAAATGGGTGAATTTACAGCCAAGTTCCAGGCTTATTTGGATCAGGTGACACTTATAGCGCCGATTGAATTAAGACCAAACTATAGTCCGGGAACTGGTGGAAGGGAACATGAACAATATGGTACCAGCGGGCGGAACACGTTTGCACTTTCACTTGCCTATTCGCAGATTATCAATCCAAACTTTCAGGTGGAACTGCTTACGGACGTTGTGCAGCAGAGTGGCTATCTAAGTCTGCCTTTTCACAGGGTATATTTTTCGGATGGTACCGTACATCAGGAAACCCTGCCCGATAAGCGTTTTAAAATCCCACTGGGGCTACGTGCCAATTATTTTCTGGGAGATCAATTTATCATCCGTACCTATTACCGCTATTACACGGACAGTTGGGGTATAAAATCACATACGATCAGTTTGGAAACTCCGATCAAATTATCACCTTTTGTTTCAGTCAGTCCGTTCTATCGTTTTTATACGCAAACAGGGGCAAAATATTTTGCGCCTTATCAGGCACATGGGGTATCGGATGAGTTTTATACCAGCAATTACGACCTGTCCAAATTCAATAGCAATTTCTTTGGTGCAGGCATACGTTACAACCTGCCCAATGGGCTTTTGGGCATACAACAGATCAATATGCTGGAATTACGATATGGTCATTATACCAAGTCGGTAGGAATGGCATCGGATATTATTTCGTTAAACATCAGGTTCAAATAAAAAATAATTAAAATAAAATGAAAAAATCAATCTTAAAAAAGATAGTAGCAGCCATAGTGCTGCTGCTTATCATCATTCAGTTCTTTGGAACAGAAAAAAATAGCAGTATTGTAGCCTCTGAAAATGCAATTACCAGGCATTATAGCGTACCTCCGAAAGTACAGGGATTGCTAAAAACAAGCTGTTACGACTGTCATTCCAATAACACCACTTATCCCTGGTACAACAATGTGCAGCCGGTAAAATGGTGGCTGGCCAGTCATGTTACTGAAGGTAAAAAGCATTTGAATTTTGATGAGTTTAATACCTATCCTGCAAAGAAGAAGCTACACAAACTGGAGGAAGTGGTAGAAACGATTAACAGAGATGAAATGCCGTTAAACTCTTACACGCTTATTCACGGCAATGCAAAACTTTCTGATGCAGACAAAAAAGAGATAGAGGCGTGGGTGAATACAGTAAAAAAAGAAATTCAATAAATCATTTAATAAAAGGAAAACAAATGGCAAATAGTAAACAAACAGGAACACTGGATAATTATCTTGACAATCACTATATGCACAAAAGCAACTGGCTGCGTGCGGCGGTATTGGGTGCCAATGACGGCATATTGTCTGTTGCCAGTATCGCTATTGGCGTAGCAACAGCCAGCAGTACAAGAGAGCCAATTATTTTAGCGGTTTTGGCAGGTCTTGTTGCCGGGGCATTGTCAATGGCTGCCGGAGAATATGTATCGGTAAGTTCGCAGACCGATCTGGAGAAAGCGGATATAAAAAGAGAGCAGCAGGAACTGGATGAAATGCCCGAAGTCGAATTGCAACGGCTAACAGAAATATACCAGAAACGGGGACTGAAAAAGGAAACCGCTCAACTTGTTGCCAAAGAATTGACGGAACACAATGCACTTGAAGCACACCTTAGGGATGAGCTTGGCATCAATGAAATCACACAGGCTAACCCCATTCAGGCGGCATTGGCATCGGGCGCAGCGTTTACGGCAGGCGGTATTTTACCCTTAGCAATAACACTGTTTTCTCCTGTAAAGAATATGGAATATGTTCTTTACATCTTTTCCATTGTATTTCTGGGTATTCTCGGTGCATTTGCTGCACGCACCGGTGGTTCAGCAATAGCAAAAGCAGTTGTTCGGATTACGCTTTGGGGAACTATTGCAATGGTATTGACCGCTCTGGTGGGGTATCTTTTTGGAGTAAAAGTATAATAGAGTTACAAGCCTTGGAAAAGAAGCGTTTTTCAGGGCTTAATCTTTCGTTAGTTCTTGCTTTTCATTTTTTTTAGCCACAAAACCACTGTCCATACGGCAGTGACGCCAAACAGAATAAAAAGCGGTACATAATAGTTTGCAAAGACACTGTGAAAATAACTGCCTGCAATGATATAAATACTGGCAATGCAAAGTTTAAATGGGATAAATTCTTTGTTTGCCCAGGTGGTTTTTTTATTGAAGAAGCTCATGTTTTATCAATTTATATATAACAAAATTATTGAAAGCAAAACACAGGAACAAAGAAAGCATATGTATTTTTAAAGATTAATATCTAATTGTTTATGTCATATAATATACCCGACCATCTGAAAGGTCTTAACGATAGCGAAGTAGCCGCTTCTAGAAGGCAATACGGCTACAACAAAATAGACGGTGTTCATACAAGCACGGTGCTGGAATTGCTGATGAATATACTCAAAGAACCAATGCTCATACTGCTCTTTGCCATTTCAGCCATTTACCTCATCGTAGGCAATTATGGTGAAGCCCTTTTTATGTTGCTGGCAATCGTTGTGGTTTCCGCCATTTCATTATACCAGGATACCCGTAGCAAAAAAGCACTGGAGGCATTGGAAAAACTGAACGAGCCATTGAGTAAAGTTATCCGCAATGCACAGGTTATTGAAATTCCGACCCACGAAATTGCGGTAGGCGATCTCTGCATTACCGAAGAAGGAAAAACGATTAACGCCGATGGCGAGATTATGCACAGCAACGACTTTTCCGTTAATGAAGCCTCTCTGACCGGCGAAAGTCTTTCTGTATTCAAAAGCAGGGAAAGCGAAGACAACAAGGTTTATAGTGGCACATTAGCAGTATCGGGACTGGCTGTATTTAAAGTGGAACAAATAGGCGCAGCAACCCGCCTTGGTAAAATCGGCGTTTCCCTTTCGGGAATAAAAGAAGAAGCCTCGCCTTTGCAACTTCAAATACGCAGCTTTGTAAAAGCTATGGCTATTGTGGGTATAGCTATTTTCGGGATGGTATGTGCCGTTAGCTATTATCATACTCAAGATCTGATTAACAGCCTGCTCAATGGGCTTACGCTGGCAATGTCTGTACTGCCGGAAGAAATTCCCGTAGCATTTACCACTTTTATGGCATTGGGTGCCTGGAAGCTGATGCGTGACGGTATCATTGTCAAACGCAGCAGCATTGTGGAAACATTAGGCAGCACAACGGTGATCTGTACTGATAAAACCGGAACCATTACTGAAAACACGATGCACCTAAAGCATCTTTACGACTACCGGTCGGATAAAATTTTAGATGAGAAAGATTTCAGCGATGTGGCACTTTCTACGCTGATTGACTATGCCATGTGGAGCAGTGAGCCTGCCCCTTTTGACCCGATGGAAAAGACTTTGCACAAAGTATATGAGCAAACACAATCCAACGACCAACGGAAAGCATTTAAAATGATACATGAGTATCCACTGGAAGGGAAACCTCCAATGATGACACATCTTTTTGAAAATGCTGAACAACAACGGATCATCGCTGCTAAAGGTGCGCCGGAAGCCATTCTTAATGTATCCACACTTTCGGAAAATGAAAAAAATAAAATACGGGAGCTTATCAAAAATTTCGGACAACAGGGCTTCCGGGTTTTAGGGGTTGCCAGCACCTCTTTTGAAGGGAATGACTTTCCTTTAAAGCAACAGGATTTCAGGTTTGATTTCCTGGGGCTGGTCGTTTTCTATGATCCGCCAAAGCAAAATATTCAGGAAGTCTTCCGCCATATTTATGACGCTGGCATTAAAGTAAAAGTAATTACGGGTGATAATACTGATACCACCAGAAGCATTGCAGCACAGGCGGGAATTTTAAACACAACCGATGCAGTAGAGGGAAAAGATATTATGGAATATTCGGATGCTAAGCTTATGGAAGCAGCCGAAGATAAAGTATTGTTTACCCGGATGTTCCCTGATGCCAAGCTGGCTGTGGTAAACGCACTAAAAAAGCAAGGTGAAGTAGTGGCCATGCTGGGCGATGGCGTAAATGACGGCCCGGCACTGAAAGCTGCTCATATTGGTGTGGCAATGGGCAGCAAAGGAACTGAAATAGCTAAAGCTGCTGCAGCATTGGTGATTACCAATGACGATTTAGACAAGCTGATTACCGGTATCGCATCCGGTCGAAGAATTTATGCGAACATTAAAAAAGCTATTCAGTATATTATTTCCATTCATATACCGATTATTCTTACGGTTTCTCTGCCTTTGTTTCTGGGCTGGGTATTCCCACAGATATTCACTCCTGTCCACGTGATCTTTTTAGAATTGATAATGGGGCCTACCTGCTCCATTGTATATGAAAACGAACCGATGGAGCGTAACACCATGTTGAAAAAGCCACGAAAAATGACGGATACATTTCTGAACTGGAAAGAGTTGGCTGTTAGCATTGCTCAGGGGTTGATCATAACAGGTGGTGTATTGTTCGCTTATCAATATACCGTGCAAAACGGCGGTAATGAAGAGAAAACAAGAGCGATGGTTTTTACGACCTTGATTTTTGCCAATATTTTATTGAGCCTGGCCAATCGCTCATTCCATTACAGCCTGTTTGAAAGTTTTAAGAACAGGAATAGGCTGTTTGTGGTAGTCAACAGCTTAACCTTTATTCTGCTGTTCGCTATATTATATATTGCACCTTTTGCCAATTTCTTTCACTTAACAGGATTAAATGCAGGCGAATTAGGTACGGCTATTGGCATTGCATCGGTATCTGTATTATGGTTTGAAGTGTATAAATGGGTGAAGCGAGTGAAATAAAGAAACATAGAAATTTTAATTAATACGCCTCGTAAAATGCTAACAGAATAGAGCATCGGCAAAACAATTTGGGTTCTTCTATTAGCAACCAATATCTGGGGCATTTAAAATAATAAAATGGAAAAATTCTATAATGAAACGCTATATAAATTGGAATTTTCAATCAATGAGTTAGAGATTGAAACCGATTGTTCTATACAACAGGTAGAAACTGTGATACACCTTATTCTTAAATGCCTGTCCGAAGTAAAAGAGTATATATTGAAAAGAGGATTTAAGAATACAGATGAGGAAATCCGTTTTTTCAAATATCAGAAACCGACCATTGTTTCAAAACTTATTTACTACAATACCATTTACAAGATTGAAGCAAGAAAACCCTATGGAGCAAAGCCAATAAAAAAATATCTTACCAAAGAACTGAAAAAGCTAAAAAGATTTTTTGATAACAATCTCGATTTCTATAAATACTATCGTAGCAATAATTCTTTTCTTGATGAAAGTTTTTTTGTACGTGGCAGGCACGATATAAAACTATGGTTGGATACTTACTATTTTCAGTCTGACCAGTCCTTTTCCACTTCACACGATTATAAGGTTGCCAAGATAATTGCTAACGACATGATACAGGTTTATGTCGAAAAACAACTATACAGCAAAACCCAGGACAATAAATCGGTAGCCACTGAAAAGTTAAATTGGACGGGAAGCAAAACGGCTATGATAGAATTAATTTACGCACTGAATTGTCAGGGTGTGTTTGATAATGGCAATACCGATATAAGATTAATAGCACAATATTTTGAAAATACGTTCAATATTGACTTAGGGAATTTTTATCAAACGTTTTTGGAGTTACGAACCCGAAAAATAAACCGTACAAAATTCCTTGATGAACTCCGGGACGGTCTTCTAAAGAAGATGGACGAACAGGACGAGAAATAATTGTGTCCATGTTCAGTACTTAGAATATAAATTTCAAATTATCAGATAATGGTAGCAGAGAATATTATTGAATTGACACGGAAATATGTATCTGAACTTTTGTCCGGCAAACTTCCTGATGGTATTTTCTTTCACAATGTAGAGCATACGAAAGAAGTTGTAAAGGCAGCAATTGAAATTGCCCAAGCATGTAATTTTAACCCGAAGCAATTAGAAATTGTTACGCTTTCCGCATGGTTTCACGATTGCGGTTATACAGTGCAGTATATTAACCACGAGGACAGCAGCAAAGCCATTGCCTCCGATTTTTTAACCCGGTATGGCTATCCAAAAGATGATATAGAAAGGGTTTTAGCCTGCATTGAGGCAACACGTTTCCCACAAAATCCCCAATCGCCGGAAGATAACGTTATTGCAGATGCAGATTTGTATCATTTCACAAAACCGGATTACCCCAAATATGAACAGCGATTAAGGAAAGAGTTTGAAATACATTTGGGTAAATCCTGTACAGATGTTGAATGGAACAAAACAAACTATACTTTCTTGCAGAACCATAGTTACCATACGGAGTATGGGCAAACTGTCCTTCAAAAGTCCAAAGAAGTAAACATAGAACGGATAAAACAAATCTTACCGTAGATATGGAAAAAGTAAAAGGGGACTTGCAGATCCCCTTTTACTTTTTATCGCTCCTTTCAGTTTATAATACCCCACGGGGTAAATGAATGCCTTTAACCCGTACAATTGTTTCCGAATTATTCTGCACTTGCTTTTCGGCTTTTTCGGGTTGTTCTTCGCCCGTATCGGTTTCCGGCTTTATGGATAATTGTATTTTCCTTTCAACCGCCGCCAGTTCCGTTTTGAGGTCGCTTAATGCCTGCTCTTTCTTCCATGAGCCATTTACCACTTCCTGAAGAACCGGAAGGTCCTTTTGCAATTCAGCAATTTTCTTCTGTTCCTGCTCTAAGATACCCGGTATCTTTTCGAGCGCATTCAGAAAATTAAAGGATGCTGTTTTCGCATCGGTAGCCATCTTGCCGTTATTGTACGTGTACTTGATATTGCCCTCACCCTGAACAAAGAAACGGTTGTCCTTAATATCCACACCGTCCTTTTGCGAAACCTCTGTTTTTACTAAGAGCGTAAAACCATATAGCGTACCGATTTCCTCATACTGCCCTGCGGTGCGGGCTTTTTCGGAAAGCTGATTGAGTTTTGCCCCAACCTGCTTTACATCGGCGTTTGGTGAAAGCCCAATAAGCTGCACAGGGTTGAGTATTTCGCCCTCTTTGTTTTTCTGTATGCGCTTTTGCAGGTTTCCGAGGTCGAGGCTCATACGGTCGAAACGTGCCTGCGTACTTTCCAGTGTGGCAACAGTATCTTCCAGCTTGTATTTGGAACTAAGTTTGGAACGGTTATGCGCCTGGCGTTCGCTTTCCAGTCCGGCAATCTGCTTCTCCAGCTTTGCTTTTTCTAATAGGTCTGTATTGCCTGAAAGTATCGCCACGTATTCGGAGAAGTTCATGCCCGTTTTCTCGTCCATTCCACCTTCATCAATGGTACGTTTGCCGAGGCTGTTGCTCTTTAATTGCTCGATAAATACCTGCTTATTGTACAGCGTATTGAATTTGTAGCTATCCAGCGATTTTTGAACGGCGTAGATGAAAATATCCACTTTGTTATCGGCAAAGAATTTGGCAATATCATTGCCCTTGCGGATAGCCCTGCCATCCCGCTGTGCAAGGTCTGATGGTCGCCACGGTATATCTAAATGGTGGACAGCAACTGCCCGCTTTTGAGCGTTAACGCCCGTACCGAGCATTTCGGTAGAACCGAACAGCACCCGTATTTTTCCCTCGTTTACATCCCTGATAAGCTCCTTACGTTGTTTCTCATTTTTAGCCTCCTGAATAAACCGTATTTCATGAGCAGGGATACCGTGGTCTTCCACCAGCTTACGCTTGATTTCAGAATAGATATTCCATTCGGCGGGTTTATAAGTGCCGAGGTCGGAGAAAATAAACTGCGTTCCTTTCTGCGCATCGAATTTGTTGTAGTATTTAGCAATATTAGCCGCACAGTGCGAGGCTTTATTGTCGGGGTGGTCTTCATAACCCCGGCTAATCATCCGCATATCCAGCGACATCTTACGTGCGTAGTCTGTCGCAATCAGCATTTTTGCTTTTTCTTCGCTTTCGCTCAGCGGCGGTCTGCCTAATAATTCGGCGTTGCCCGTTTTGGCAAACTCCATCAACTTTTTGATGAAAACCTCCTGTTCCGGTGTCGGTGGGATATGGTACAGTATCTCATTCTTTTCGGGACGGTCTATGCCAATGTCCTTTGCCGTCCGGTAGTCGGTAATCTCCGAATAGAACTGCGCCAGTTCCGGCACTTTGATGAAGAAGCGGAAACGCTCTTTTGATACTATATTGTTCGCTACCGAAAATTCATAATCGGTGGTTTTACGAGCGTAAATAGCTGCCCAAGCATCAAAACAGTTGATGCCCTGTTTTTCCATTGCTTTAGGGCGCAGGTATTTAAAGAGCAAATACAGTTCAGTAAGCGAGTTGCTGATCGTCGTACCTGAAAGGAACGTTGCGCCCAAGTCTTTGTCTGTGCGCTCCTGAATGGTGCGGATGGCAAATAGCAGGTTCAAAGCCTTTTGGCTTCCCGCCATGTTGCCCAATCCCGCTACACGTTCATGTCTTGTGTTGAACATGAGGTTTTTAAAACGATGGCTTTCGTCCACTAAAATGTGGTCTATGCCCATCATTTTAAAGTCCACAACATCGTCCTTGCGGTTTTCGATGTCATGCTCCAGTGTTTTTAACCTAACCTCTAAATTTTGCTTACGAACAATTACCCCTTTGAGCATTCCCCTTGAAACTTCCTTGCCCTGTCTTTCCAAAGCCGCAAGATTTTCTTCCACGCTTTCCAATTCGGCTTCCAAAATCTGCTTTTGCATTTCAGGCGATTGCGGTATCATCCCGAACTGGTCATGCGTTAAGATGATGCAATCCCAATCGTTGTTTTTAATATCGCCGAAAATGCGCAGACGTTTCTGCGGGGTAAAATCTTCTTTGCCGGGATATAATATTTTGGCGTGTGGGTAGGCTTTGCGGTAAGTTTCCGCTATTTCATGCACGTTGGCTTTTAACCCGATGATTATCGGCTTATGTGCCAGCCCCAAACGCTTCATTTCCTGCGCTGCAGTACACATGATGAGCGTTTTACCCGCACCCACTTCATGGTCGCAGATAGCACCGCCGTTCATCTTAATCATCCAAACGGCATCTTTTTGGCTTGGGTAGAGGTCTTCAATGCCCAACGCCTTGCGGTCAAGCCCCGGAAAATCCTGATGGCTGCCGTCATATTGCGGACGAACAAAACAGTTAAAGGTGTCGTTGTATTTATCGGTCAGGCGTTGCTTAAACTCATCGTTCTGCGCAAAAAGCCAATCTGTAAACTCCCTGCGTATCTCATCAATTTTACTGTTCGCCATTTGTATGGCTTCCATATCCCGCACCTTGACTTCTTTATCATCTATAATTACCTTTTTGGTAATGTCGGGCGTGGTATTGACAAGAGCGTGTTTCAGCAGGGTAACGCCGTCAAACGTGCGGCTTTCCGACTTGATGGCGTATTTTTCTGTGATATGGATATTCTTACGGTCGCAATGGATTGAAAAATCATCGGAACTTTCGGAATAATGAATGCGGATTTCGGTATCGAACAGATGCGAAGCAAAACGATTGTAAATGCCCGCTGGTATCCAACGTTCACCGAGGTTAAAATCGAGTTCGTCAAACTCTATCCTGCGGGGCTTGGCTTCTTCGAGTGCTTTAAGACTTTCGGCAGCTTCTTTGCTATCCGGTTGCCCTGCGAGGTACGCCCGTACTTCTGCCGCTTTTTCTACTACGTTGCCCGAAACCCATTTTTCTGCAATCTCATATTCTCTTTGTGCAGGATTGTAAAAGATGCGGCCATGCAGCGCATCTTTTAAATCTTCGCCGGACATTCCGCTTAACTCCGACATATAGTTCAAATCAACCGTTCCGTACTTGTTGAGCGATGCCGCCAACGCTTCATCCGGGTTGTCCGTTGCGAGTGTTGTTGTTGCAAAACTGACAGGCTGGTGGAATATATCTGACTTATGTACCACGCCACCTACCACACGCTCCAAATAAGGTACTTCCTTACCTGCGCTATCGGTTTTAATCAATTTGATATTGTCGGCACTATTCAGATTGCCGTATCTTTTTTCAAAATCATCATACAGGCGGTTCAGTGTTTCCCGTTCTTGTTTGTACTCTTTATGATATTGTGCTTCGTGATTGTAAAGCTGCTGATAGGCATCCCGTAACCCTATATAGGCTTCGGCTCTTACTTTCTGATTGGGAGGCAATAATAGCGGACAGAATACAGCCGTGCCATTGGGTATATCCACATCCCGCAAATGCCCAACAAAACCCTTATCCGTTGCAAGGCAATCATCCCTGTGGAATGATTGCAGTTCGCCGGAATATGGTGCGGGTTCAGGGATGGTATTGTCCGTTGCAGGGGCAGGTTTGTTTTTGGGCAGTTCTTCTATTTCGCCGTTGCTATTGACACTAACAGACGAAAACAAATCGCCAATTACGGCTGATTGCTCACTTGTTCGTGACGTGATTGGAGGCTTTGGCGTTTCCTCTTGTAAACTACGCAAGGGTATATAATCGAACAGCCCCGGCTGTTGGGTGCGACCGCCTACCTTTTTCTTGGTAATGCTCGTTTTTCTTCTGACCTTTTTCGCTGGTGCGAGAACGGCAGATTGTGGCGTATTGTTAAAGAGGTCAAACAAACTCAATTGTACTTCTTCCCGTGTTGACGGCGCATCCGCTACCGCCGTGATGCCTTGCAGTGTACGGCTCATGACAGGTTGTGCCGCCGCAGGATTGGTAAAATTGAATAATGTGGGCTGTGATGTTTTTCCCCTTGCATTGCCGGTAGCTGGCTGCACGGGGGCTGGTTCAGGTACTAAAGTAATACCCGGCTGTATGGTAGGTTCATCCGGCGCAATTCCTTTATAAAGGTTCAGGTTTAAATTGCTTTTAAAATCCGCAGACAGTATTTGCCTGGCTTCTTTTGCAATTTCTTCCACACCGCCACTATGTACATATACGGTGTAGGGCTTACCGTACAGGTCGGTGGATTGAATGATTTCATCGAACACAACGGGAGCGGTATAATGAACAAAGGCATTTACGTGGTCGTTGTGCTTTGTGAGCAGTGTATCGCAAAAATCTTTTTCCAATTCCGTAAGCCCTTGTTTGCCCTCATTCTTTTGAAGTACGATAAGGTCGCTTCCAACTTCAGTTCCTGCATAATCCATAAAAAGATTGTTCGGTAGCCGTACCACCGAAACAAGATTATGCGCTGCCATCAATGCCTCACGGATAGGCTTATTGCTTGGGCTATCCAAAACACCCTGCGAGGTAATGAAAGCGAGCATACCACCATCCCGTATGGTGTCCGTTCCCTTCAGAAAAAAATAATTGTGGATACTTTTTGCTGCCTGCGCTCTTGCAGGGTCATCACCACGCGAATAGGAAAGGTCAAAGACCGAACTTGTGCCAAATGGAATATTGCTGGCAATTACATCGTAGCTGTTCAGTTCCTTTTCCGGTATTTGTTCAAAACCGTTTATTCGGATATTTCTGTCTGGGCAAATCTGTTTAAGGATTTTGCCCGTAAGCAGGTCTTTTTCATAAGCCGTAACCTGCGGCACGTCTTTATCTGTAAAAGACTGAATAAAACCGCCAACCCCTGCTGATGGTTCTAAAAATTTCTGTATCGTTATGCCGTTTTCCTTGAAAATATCGGATAGCATATTTATAATTTCGGGAGGGGTGTAAAACGCCGTCAGTACCGAGCTGCGCATACTGTCCACATAATGTTTGTATTGCTTTTCGTCTGGGGCATTTTCTTTCAGCATCCGGTGGAGTTCCTGCGTTTCCTCAAAATAGGTTCGCTCATAGTCTTTCCATTGCCTTATGTCTGTTGGATGCTCTGCGGGATTTAAGATGAATTTTATCCCGCCGAAACCGCTATACTGCAAAAGCTGCTGCCGCTCGGCTTCGGTAGCTTGGCGTTTTTCCTTTTCTAACCTGAACATGACCCGCAACGCCTCAATATTCAATTTCAGGTGTTCACGTTGATTAAATGCCATAGTCCTCGATATGAATTGCTATGGTTCCCGTGATTTCTGTATAGAGCAGGTCGTGGTCGGTGGTGTAAGCAAAGTCATCCGTTAGCACATATTTGGCAAATACGGGTTCGCAGATTGGCAGCATCTTTAATGCGAACGGGCGGAGTTCTTCGTCCAGCATGATGCTGTTAAACTCATTGCAAACCACTTGAAAAACAGTGTCGAATTTGGAATAGTGAAGTCCCTCAAACAGTATGTAATCTGCGATACGGTTGCATTGCTCTGTGGAGTTTCCCGAACTAAATGCACCCTCGTAGGCGTTTGCCGCCCATTTGGAACGTTGCTCGATAAATCTTTGGTCATGTGCTTTTTCGGGGAAGCTGGTATTTAATAATTCCTGTAACCTTAACGAGAAATAAGAGAGGTCTTTTTGCTGTGTACTCATATTGATTTTGTTTAAAATTTTCAATGAGTAGCTAAAGTATTATGGCAATAAACTGCCACGTCAAAAGCGGTAGCAGTTGGCTTTTAGTGGCAGTTATTGACCGGGTAACGGTCTGCTATATAGGTTGGAAGGATATACTTAAATGGCGTTCAGGAAACTAAGCATTTTGCTTGTTTCTGCGTTCATCTTAGAAAATGCAAACCATTTTTTACCCAAATCTTTTAAAGATGCGCCAATGTGATATAATTCTGTGCCGTCAATAATGAGGAAACGGTCATGCGCATGAACAAAAGTATGAATAGTGATGGGTGGGTATTGGCTGTTGTAACGCTGCAAATCGAGTTGCAACTGATTGCTGATGCTTTTGGTATAGATAGTGGCAGATACGGTTTGTCCACGCTTTCCGAGTAGCGTAAGCACCGTATCGTCCACATAATTGTCAATAAGCACAATTGACCTTTGGGCACTTCTAATAATATCAGCGACAAAGACATAGGCATCGAATATCTGCCCGTCGTAGAAAATACCTTTTTCGCTGTGTAGCTTACCGCTTTCCAGTGCTTTAAATATTTCCTCAAATTTTCCGTCTGCTTCAATTTGTTTGAGTTCCACTTTATCCATCCGGGAGAACAATGCGGCATTGCCGATTAACAACTTCCGCATTTCCACAAAGGCGTTCATAATCTCAATGCTGACCGTTACAGCTATTTCGCTGCGCAAAACAGCGGACAGCATAGCGACCCCTTGCTCGCAAAAAACATAAGGCAGGTAACGCCTGCCGCCGTAATTCAAACTTGAGGTTCCAAGTTGGAACCTCAAGTTTTCAGCTTCTTTTTCGGTTAATTGGAAGCAGAACGATTGGGGAAACCGCTCTATGTTTCTTTTTACGGCTTTGTTAAGATTTTTTGTTTCAACCTGGTACAGGGTTGCAAGGTCGCTGTCCAACATAACCTGTTTGTCCCGTACTGTGTAAATAAGGCTTTCTATATCCTTTCGATTTATGATAGCATTGTTGTTCATTTCTTTTTGCTTGTGGTGTTGGCAAATTCAAAAGAGCTTTCGCAATTATCTTTCAGGATGATAAAAGCATCGAATTTTTTACCCGCTTTACTTTTCATTCCTTTGAGAAGATTGGTCTTTCTTTTGGTTACAAGGTTTTCTATGTCGGCAACGCTCAATTGTACACCGCACACATTGCGAAACTGAAGCCAGTTGCAAGCCTCATTGGGACATTTCACAACCTTATCCCGAATGAGCAGTTTATGGGTTCCACATTTGGGACAGGTTAGGTCTGGGTGATTTTGACTTTCGATAGTTATGCCTAAAATTTCCTGCGTAACAGAAGATGTATAGGTTTTCATTGATTGATGGAAGTCCATAGCATCTGCTTCGTTATTCTCAATCTTTTGCAAAGCCATTTCCCATTCAGCGGTCATGGCAACATCGGCAATTCGCTTATCCTTTACGACTTCATATACCTGCAATCCCTTTTCGGTGGGAACAAGTGATTTTTTATCCCGCCTGATATATTCCCTTTTAAAAAGGGTTTCTATAATGGCGGCTCTTGTGGCTGGTGTACCAATACCGATACCTTGCAGGGCTTTACGTTCATCTTCGTTCGCTATTTCCTTTCCGGCATTTTCCATTGCAGACAACAAATCTGCTTCCGTGTAAAGTACAGGTGGCTTGGTCTTTTTCTCCAGCACTTCAGCACTCTTGATTTTAAGTTCATCGCCCGATTTTAATTCCGGTAATTCCTGCACTGGTTCGCTTTCTTCATCACTAAAATTTCTTTTGATGCCACGCCAGCCCGCTTCTATAATTTTGCTGCCTTTCATTGCAAAATCATAATGCAATGCCTGTAATGTAACGTCTGTTATTTCTTTGGTGCTGGCTTGCGATAAGGCTTCCAGCAAGCGCAGTGCAATCATATCATAGACAGCTTCTTCGTTTGAGGGTAATGCAGAGGGGATGGTTTCGGTGATGAGCAAACCGTGATGGTCTGTTACTTTTACATCGTTCACAATCCGCTTGTTAAAACGACCCCATTTCAATTTCCCTACTGCTTCTTTACAGGAAGTTCTTGCTTCCAGTGACCTTACCAAAGCGGGTATTTCCGCCCAAACATCTTCGGGTATGTATTTGCTCCCGGTACGTGGATAGGTGATGAGTTTCTTTTCGTACAGGGTTTGGGATATGTTCAGCGTTTCTTCGGCGGTTAAAAAGAGCCTTTTGTTTGCTTCCTTTTGCAAGCCCGTCAGGTCAAAAAGTAATGGCGGTTGTTCGGTAACTGTTTTGGTTTCTACGGTTGTAACAGTTGCGACCCCGGTGCGTTCAATAGATTTAAGCGTGTCGTCTGCTAATTTCTTATCGTCCCATTTGGTTTTTGAAAGGCTTTTGAAGTCTGTAAATTCCTTTCGGTGTTCCAACTGTATCTGCCAATATTTTTTGACAGCAAAATTTTTGTTCTCCAAATATCGTTTACAGATGAGTGCGAGTGTAGGCGTTTGCACACGCCCCAGCGAAAACAAACCACGCCCTGCAATGCTCAATGCCTGTGAAGCATTGATGCCTACGAGCCAATCGGCTTGGCTTCGTGCTTGCCCGGCACGGTACAGCCCATCGAAATCACCTCCGGGTTTTAGATTATCAAAACCTTGCCTGATGGCTTTTTCAGTCAATGAACTTATCCATAAACGCTGAAAAGGTTTGCTGCATTTCAGGTATTCATAAATATACCTGAAGATGAGTTCACCCTCACGTCCCGCATCGGTAGCAACAATAATGCTATCGCAACGCCCGATAACCTGTTCAATAATTTTCAACTGCTTTACCGCTCCACTATCGGGAACATAGGCTTTTTCTTTTCGCACTTTGCGTACCGTCAATAAAAAAGGGTTGGGCAATATGGGCAGGGCTTCCTTTTGGAAACCCGAAAACCCATAATCTTCCGGCATTGCCAAACCGACCAAATGCCCGAATGCCCACGTAACCTGATAGCCATTGCCTGTTACGTAGCCATCCTTTTTTTCGGTGGCTCCCAACAGGGAGGCTATTTCACGGGCTACGCTTGGTTTTTCTGCTATAATTGCTTTCATATCTTATCCTTTAGAAATTACATTTTCATTCCTTTTGATTTAGCTGGCTTTGGCGGCTCCTGCTTTTCCTGCTGCTGTTTGTTCACAGGAGCAGTTTGTTGGGGTTTTAAAGGCTCATTGATATTTTTGGTAGCCTCATTGGTTTTACCCTCTGAATTGACGGCAACCTGCGTTTTATGGGTTTCTGCGGGAACAATCTTGTCTTTTAATTTATCCGGGTTTCTAAAACTGAAATCAAACTTGCCTGTTTCGGCATTCAGCGTAACATAGCCCTTGTAAGGCTGTCCTTTCCCGTCTATGAAATCAGAAACATAAATGGTCTTGCCCTCTGTGAGCTTTTTGTATTGCTCATCGTTAAATTCTTTACCTCTGAATAATTTGGGATTTTCCTGTGATTGCGCTTGCTGCTGGCTTTGGGTCTGTTTGTAATTTGCACCCCTTTCAAAAAGGTATTCGGGAAAACGCTTGTCAGCATTATATTGAATATCGCTGCTGAACGTTTTGCCTTTCTGCGAAACCATACCCTCTAAGTAAATGGCTTTGCCCTCATATAAGACTTGCTTTTGCTCCGCGGTGAGTTTTACACCTCCAATATCGTCAGGCACTTTTATCCAATCCTGCCGTAAGGCAATAACTTCCTTTGTCAGTTTATCAATGCTGATAATGGACGGTATTTTTTCTCCGGTCTTGGGATAGGTCAACTCTACCACACGCCCCATGTTCCCGGTTTTGAGCAAATTGTCTTTGTCCTCTTTGGTAAATTCATGACCGAAAAAAGGAGTATGCAGGTTCGGCTCGTGGCGAACGCCATACATTACAAATACAGGCTTGCCGTTTTCTCCGTTTTGAAGCCCCAACCTTGCCTCCGAACGAATTACGGCAGAACCAAAATTGATACCTATGGGATATACCTTATTGGTTTTATAGCCTTTCAACAGCATATCCAATGTGCCGTCTTTTTCAAGCCGCTCTTTGGTTATCCCAATTTGTGCCAGTGTTTTCCAATCAATATCATCTGCCTTAAAACGATGGTCGTTTGTTTCAGGGGTTGCCTGCGTTGTCTGTGTTGCTTGTGTAGTTTCCATATCTTTTTTGTTTTCTTGCTGCACTTCCTTTGGCTCTTTCACTTCATGTTTAGCCATAACTGCCTCGCCCTCTTTGGTAGGGGCGTTTATTTGTTGCTGCATTTTTTGGGCTGTTTCAACGGCTTCCTGTTCAGGAACTTTGAAAAATGAAAAACGGGTGGGGTCTTTGAGCTGTCGCCAAAAGTTGGAGAAGAAGTTGGAGAAAAAATCTCCGCTCTTATCTACCCGCATAAATTCGCTTTGGTTCTTTTTATTGGCATCAACGGTTTTTAATTCGCCATTTTCGTCAATACCTGTAACCGCTTGAATAGTCTTTTTTTCCTTATCCATGACCAGCAAAACATCTGAAAGCTGTTCAGGGGATTGCTGTGGTTTTTGCTGCTGCTCTTGTTGAGGCTGTTCTATTGTCTGCTCGCTCATAATATTGATATTTTAAATTGTTATCGTCCGAAAGTAATTGAACAGGGTACGGCTACGCCGTACCTGTCTTTAGGTGGCACTATTTGTCACCCGTTGTCCTTTGTGCGTTGCAGGGGAACATTGAAACTATCCCTGATGAATTGGTGTACATCCGATAGCTTGTAATACAGCTTTCCGCTAATGGTGTAGTACGGCAGCTTGCCAGACGAACGGTAACGCTGCAAGGAGCGGTGGCTGATTTTCAGCATTTGTAACAGGTCTTGGTTGTCCAGCAGTTCTTCGCCGTCTATGGTATTGCGTTGCTTTTGTATATCTATGATGTGTTGTTTCAGAACATCAAAGCGTTCCATAATTCGCTCCATCCATGCAAAAAATTCCATTCTATCTATGTTCATAGCAGTACGTTTTAATTATTTGCCGGATTTTATTGTTCTTCCTTTTTCGATATAGCTTTTACCCCTTGCCATAAGCTCCTGTATGTATTCCTCGCTGGTTTGCACAGCATGGGCATTGAGCATATTTTTTATGGCTCCTATGGTATAGTAATACTGCCCGTACATTTTGGAGTAGGCTATTTCGCCTTTGGAACGCATACGCCAAAGTGTTTTTTCGCTGATGTGGAGGTACTGACAGACTTCATGGTTATTGAGCCAAAGACTATCATAGCTGGTGTTTTCTGATTTCAGAATAAACTCGCTAATGGATTTAATACGCTCGTTGAGCGACCTCCATGCTTCTTCTTCTATGGTTATAATATTCATTGCACAGTTGCTTAATGTTCACTGTACAAAATTGGAGCGTTTGGCTGGGGCTGTCTTCCGATACGTGTCTATCAAAAAGGCAGTTTTTTTTATTTTTTTGCAATTGATGTAAAGTATTGCTGTATAGGGATTTCTTGCTTTTTACAGTATGAACTAAGAGTGCCGACCAACGGATTTGCCTATATACACATATAGGCAAACGGGCAAAATAAAGGACAGCACCATCAATGCCGTCCTTTATTCCTTAAAATAAAAAAGAAGATTACGCAGTATCTTCCTTGTCCATGTATTCTTCTAAGCTGTATTTCAGTTGGTCTAAAAACAAAGTCCGTGAACCTGCACGGGTCTTCATTCGGTGGAAACTGTTATGAATATCGCTAAGCGAAACACGGAACAGGATTTGAAATACCATACTGATTTTGCGAATACCCAATTTGCCGTGTGAAAGCGCATCGGCGGCATGAAGCGCATAAATCAATTCGATAAGGGCGTTCTTTGATTGTGTCCAAAAAATATCTTTTGTATCGCCATTCTGCAATAGCACATCGGGGCTTTGTTCCGGGCTTAATTTTGTGGTGAGGTAGTTATAGATTAATTCATTGGCTAAGATTTTTGCCACCTTATAATCAAAGTAGGTTGAGAATTGCGGGTCAATTTCAAAAACAAAGCTGTTTAATCCCTCATAGTAATTGATATTGCCCAGCGTATAATAATTTTCGTCCCGGTCGGTTCTGCCGGAACGGTAGTACCTGTAAAAATCTGAATTGCAGATATGCTCTTTATATTCTTGTTTTAACTCCCGGAGTTGTAAAGCAAAATAGCATTGATGCAAATTCCCGTTATCTGCGGGGCAAGCCGTTTCAATCCGGTACACTTTGTTATAGTAAATCAATTTGCCGAGAATGTTCGGCTTAATCAATTTGAAAAAATGGACTTCTTCGGCTTTACTGGCAAAGCCCTCTTTCAACACGTCTTCTTTCACGGCACGCAATAATTCCTGAAGATAGATAGTCATTCTATAAGCCTCATCAATAAAGCTGGACGCTTCGGCAGATAATTTTCTTTCCTGCCTTTGAATTTCGGCAACGATGGTTTGTAAGGGATGTCTCATAGCTACACTCGTTTTATCAGGCTGTATTTATCCAAATACAAATGTTACCCTTAACTGTGAATTAATCCCATGAGATATGCCGAAGTCAGGTAAAATTTTTTCTAAATACGTATAAAAACGCTATTACGGAGCCTATATAAAAAGATATAAAAAAGGGTCGAACCGACCCATATTTTTTTTATATTTGCTACTGATTTACAAGGAAATCGAAAGAAAATGAATGCAATAAGCACCATTACTAAATCGTTACCGACAATGATTTCCCGCCTCGTAAACTACTCATTATAAGCTATATTTAGCTTTTCTAACTTTTTTTTAAAAAAAATCAAAACATAAAAAACATGGGACAGAATACCTGATGTGCAGAGCTATACGGATGTTTTTATTGATAAGGGATAAGCGGATAAAGACAGCCGAGCTATTTATGAGGATTTTTTACCCGGTGATTTCCTTATGCTGGAAAAATAAATTGCTAATTTATATTGAGTAAAACGTTTGCGCAGATAATTCATGTTATACTGTGTACGGAAATACATAATTTGCTTTCTGTAATCAACTCTGGACTTTAGTGCTCCCAAAACATCATGAACAAAATTGTACTCTTTGTTGCAGTTTATTTTTTGAGCTTTTATGCTTTAGGACAATCTCCGAAGGAAAACAGCCGAAGATCATCCATAAATCTTAAATATGGTGCACACCGTTTAGGAAAAAGAGAGGATCTGGATATGAAAAGATGGCGGGCTTATGGATTTGGGCAATTTATCCATTGGGGACTATATGCAATACCTGGTGGAGAATGGAAAGGAAAGGAATATAACGGTGCAGCCGAGTGGATCCGCTCTTGGGAGGGAATGCCCAAATCAGATTACGACTCCCTTTACCTTAAATTTAATCCTGTAAATTTTAGTCCTGATTCATGGGCTAAAATGGCTAGAAAGATGGGGGCACGTTACATTACGTTTACCACCAAACATCATGATGGTTTTTGTTTATGGCCCAGTAAATTCAGTGATTATACCATTTCTAAAACACCTTATCAGAAGGATATTGTAAAAGCGGTTGTGGATGCTTATACCCGTGAGGGAATAGATGTAATTCTGTATTTTTCTGTAATGGACTGGCACCATCCGGGTTGGCGGTATGAATTAAAAACAACGGAAGACAGTGTTGCTTTTGAAGGATTTAAACAGTTTACGCGCAACCAGCTTCTGGAGTTGCTGCAGAATTACCCAAAAATTAAGGGATTTTGGTTTGATGGTACCTGGGATAAATCCTGGGTGAGGCAGGCCCGTTTTGCAGATGAACTGGAAAAGGAAATGCGGAAAGTACATCCCGGTCTGATTATCGGCAGCCGTTTCAGGGCTGATGAAAATGGAGCCCGTCATTTTGATTCAAATGGAGACCTGATGGGAGATTATGAACAGGGCTGGGAAAGAGTGTTACCAAATAAAATTGAAGATGTCCACGGAAATGACTGGGATGCGATCATGACAGTTCCTGAAAATCAATGGGGATACAATAAGTTCTGGAAAGGACATCTGAAGACAGCTTTTGAACTGATTGAAATGACCGCAAAATCAGTTTCCTTGGGAGGTAATTTTGTCTTAAACTTTGGGCCGCAGGCAGATGGGACCATCCGTGTGGAAGAGCAAAAACTTGCCGGAGAAATTGGTGAATGGATGGAACAGAACAAAGAAGCGATATACGATTGTGAATATGCCGGTTTGGAAAAACAGGATTGGGGTTATTTTACAAAAAAAAGAGGGTCTGAGAAAATTTATATGATTGTTTGTAATGTGCCCCTAAGTAGGAACCTCAGAATTAAACTCCCGGAGGGGAAAGGTTTTAAGAATGTTCGTCTGATCAGTCGGCCTGGGCAATTATTGAATTCGGAAAAATTAAATGCAAAGGAATACTTTATCCAGCTTCCCCAAATGGAGGTTAAAAGTCCCATTGTTGTGGAAATGGAATTAATAAGCAAGCAAAATGAAGGAAGTTTTGAGAAAGCAAAAATTTAAAATAATGATGTACATCCTGCTTTTTTCGCAGGCTCTGACAGGCAAAGCGCAGTTCGCAAGACAAACCATTTCTTTGAATGACAACTGGTCCTTCAGAAAGACAAAGGACAGTACTGCAAAGGAATGGATGGTGGTTAAGTTGCCACATACCTGGAATGCGACTGATATGCAGCTTTCTAAAGATTTTTATCAGGGAGAGGGAACGTATAAAAGGGAATTTATATTTGGCCCTGAGTATAAGGACAAGCGTTTGTTTCTTCGTTTTGAAGGAGTTGGACAAGTTGCCACGGTATATGTTAACGGTCAATTGATAGGAACACATAAAGGTGCATATGGAGCGTTCTGTCTGGACATTACTTATGCCGTCAAGTTAGGGATTCCCAATACCATTTTGGTAAAAGCAGACAATACAGCCCGTAAGGATGTGATTCCGGTAAATCACTTTTTATTTGGGATTTATGGTGGGATTTACAGACCGGTTAGCCTTATTGTAACGAATAAGCTGAACATTAGCACAACAGATTATGCTTCCCCTGGAATTTATATTTCTCAAAAAAATGTCAGTGCAGGATCTGCAGACATCAGTGTGGCGGTCAAAATAGAAAATAAAGAAAAGCTAAGCCAGGACATACAACTTAAAACGATTGTTTATGATCGTGCCGGCCGGGCTGTTTTGGAAAAGAGTACATTTGAAAAGATCGGTACACAGGGGAGACAACAAGTTACACAGGAGCTTCAACTCGAAAAGCCACATTTATGGGATGGATTAAATGATCCTTATCTTTATAAAGTACACACACAGATCATCAGGGGTAATAAAGTTATGGATGAAGTGGTCCAGCCGCTGGGGCTTCGCAAATTTGAAATTATTCCGGGGAAAGGTTTTTTTCTAAATGGTAGAGCCTATGCCATGCATGGGGTAAGCCGGCATCAAGACCGGTGGCAGTATGGCAGCGCATTAAGCAATGATCAACATCAGCAAGACTTGGATATCATTAAAGAAATGGGTGCAACCACCATTCGATTTGCACACTATCAGCAAGCCGAATATATGTATGCTGCTTGTGACAGCATGGGTTTTGTGAGTTGGGCGGAAATCCCTTTTGTAAATAAATATACAGGCGAAGAAGGTGACAATGCCCGCCAGCAACTGACCGAGTTGATTCTTCAGAATTACAATCACCCTTCAATTTATGTATGGGGATTGCACAATGAGGTTTATGGTAAAACACCTGCCGATTTTCCTGCTGTGCTGACCAGGGAATTAAATGACATGGCAAAATTAGAAGATCCATATCGTTATACCGCTAGTGTGAGTGGATATGGAGAAATGGAGCGGCCAACAAATCTAAATACAGATATCCAGGGAATGAACCGTTATTATGGCTGGTATGAGGGTAAAATAGGAGATCTGGAGGACTGGGCACATGGTCTGGAAACAAAATATCCCGACAATAAGGTTATACTGGCGGAATATGGAGCTGATGGGAATGTTTTTCAACAGCAGGAAGCATCTGCTTTAGGTGATACCTACGATTACACCTTGCCTTTTTATCCAGAAACCTATGAAACCAAAACCCATGAAATTCAATGGCCGGTTATCGCCAGGCACCCCTATATTGCCGCATCTTACGTGTGGAATATGTTTGATTTTGCCACACCCATGTGGAACAGGGGAAGTATGCCGGCCCGAAATATGAAAGGATTGGTGACTTTTGACCGTAAACTCAAAAAGGATGCGTTTTACTGGTATAAAGCAAACTGGTCAAAAGAACCTGTTTTGTATCTAACCGAAAGGAGAAATGCCCTTCGGAAAAATGAAATTACCAATGTAACAGTGTATTCAAATTCAGGCAGGCCATCATTGTACCTCAATGGTAAAAAAATTGCTGCTCTCCCAGTGCAGGGCAGTAATGATGTCCAGTTTATTTTTAAAGATTTGCATCTTAAAAAAGGAGATAATAAAATCAAAACAGTGGTTTTAAATCAGGGAAAAATGCTTACCGATACCATGGTCTGGACTTTAAAATAATAGATTTGATTTACAAAGGATAAGCTGTTTCACTTTTTGGTTCAGAGAGAACAAAAAAACTTTGTACCGTACTGATATTGGGCAAGGTGGCCAGTTTGTTCCGTAAAAAGACATGATAAGCGTCCATGTCACTGGTAGAAATGCGCAGGATAAAATCGAAAGCACCAGTCATTTGAAAGCATTCCATGACTTCACCAAATTTAGAAACCTCCTGTTCAAATGCATTTAAAGTTTCTGCGGTATGGTCTTTCAAAAAAACATGTGAAAAGGCCAGAAGACTTCTGTTGATTTTTTTTCTGTCAAGAATGGCCACAACCCTTTGTATATAACCCTGCTCTTTTAATTTTCTGATTCTTTCGTGTACCGTGGCAATAGATTTATTGATTTTAAAGGCCACCTCTTTGTTGGTGAGTTGCGCATCCTTTTGTAAAAGCCTTAAAATCTCCAGATCTGTCTGGTCAAGTATGCTCTGCATGTTATTCCGATTTGAAAAAAAAACAGCCGGCTGTTTTTTTTGTGTAATCATTCTGAAAAAAAATAAATAATAATGTATTTATTCCATAAAATTTATGGAAATAAAGGTAATGATTGTTATTATAATTTGAAAGAATGAATTTTACCGAATTATCATAAAAGAGATAATTTAATATCATCATGTCATTAGATACACAAGAAAGCCTTTGTTTAACGGAAAACCTGGAAGAAAAATTTGGCCATTTATGGCACCTGGTTGGAAATACACCAATGATTGAACTGCAATATAAATATCAGGGCAATGCCGGGAAAATTTATGTGAAATGCGAACATTATAATTTGACGGGAAGCATCAAGGACCGTGTTGCATTGTTTACTTTATACAATGCTTATAAAGAGTGCAAAATAAAGCCCGGGGATGTGATTGTTGAAGCGACTAGTGGTAATACTGGGATTGCTTTTGCGGCAATTGGAAAAGCAATGGGACATCCGGTTAAAATCATTATGCCCAATTGGCTGAGTAAAGAGAGAATAGATATTATAAAAAGCATGGGGGCAGAAGTAATCCTGATCAGCAAGGAGCAAGGTGGCTTTCTGGGCAGTATCCAACTGGCGGAATTTATGGCCCGTGAAAACAATAATACCTTTCTTCCACGTCAGTTCGAAAATCAGGATAATCCTAAAGCACATGAACAAACAACAGGCGTAGAAATATGGGAACAGCTTAAGTTAAACAATTTGAGTCCCGATGCCTTTGTGGCTGGTGTAGGTACCGGAGGAACAATTATGGGCGTTGGTAAATACCTGAAATCACAAAAACAAACTGTAAAAATACATCCTTTGGAACCTGCTGAATCACCAACGCTGACGACCGGTTATAAAGTTGGGAGCCACAGGATACAAGGTATCTCCGATGAGTTTATTCCTGAAATTGTAAAGCTGAAAGAACTGGACGAAGTCATTCAGGCGCATGATGGGGATTCGATTTTAATGGCCCAGAAGCTTGGACGTGAACTTGGGCTGGCTGTAGGGATTTCCTCTGGTGCAAATGTGATTGGTGCCATTAAACTTCAGCAGCAACTTGGGTATGACAGTTGTGTGGTGACTGTTTTTTCCGACAGCAATAAAAAATACCTGAGTACAGACCTGATGAAAGAAGAACCATTGAAAGCAGGTTACCTGACCCCGGATACAGAATTTATAGACTACAGGCCAATCTGCCGATTAAAATAAGTAAAACCATGATGACCTTAAAAAAAAGCCGGGCAGGCCTGACCATACTTGCCCTTATCCTTTTATTGTTTTGCGGATTGAACCGGAGCCTTGCTCAGGACACCAGTGCTGCAGATGTTGAATTTACAGAGATCAGCAGTGTACCTGTAGATACGCCACAGAAAGTAACAACATTAGCGAATGGAACAACAGTTCAGAAAAAAGAAGCAGAAAAGCCAGCGGTAATTAAAGAAAAACCAGGGCAAAATGAACAGAAGTCCCTTTGGGCTATTTTTATCACAGGTTTTGTTGGTGGGCTTGCGGCCTTGCTGATGCCTTGCATTTTTCCAATGCTTCCCCTTACTGTTAGTTTTTTTACCAAAGGAAGTGAAAAGGGGAAAGCTTTCAGAAGGGCCGCTTTGTATGGGTTTTTCATTATTCTGATTTATGTCGTGCTTGGCCTTTTGGTGACCATACTGTTTGGCGCCGATGCTTTAAATAGTTTGTCTACGAACGGGATTTTTAATTTCTTTTTCTTTTTATTGCTGGTTGCTTTTGCAGCTTCTTTTCTGGGGGCCTTCGAAATTACTTTACCTTCATCATGGGTAAATAAAATGGATGCCAATTCAGATAAAGGTGGAATAGCTGGTTTGTTTTTTATGGCTGGCACATTGGCCCTGGTTTCATTTTCCTGTACGGGCCCTATTATTGGGACCTTGCTGGTTCAGGCGGCAACAAGCGGTGCATTATTGGGACCAGCTATTGGAATGTTTGGTTTTTCTCTCGCCCTTGCAATTCCATTTGCCCTTTTTGCCTTATTTCCCTCTGCGATGAATGCACTGCCAAAATCAGGAGGCTGGCTCAATAGTGTGAAGGTGGTATTGGGCTTCCTTGAACTGGCCTTTGCCTTGAAATTTCTAAGTAATGTTGATCTGGCTTATCATTGGGAATGGTTTGACCGTGAGATCTTCCTGGTTCTTTGGATCGTTATCTTTGGAATGATGGGGATTTACCTCCTTGGAAAGTTGAAATTCTCTCATGATAGTGATTTGAAGTATGTTTCCGTTCCAAGGTTAATGATGGCCATTGTGGTATTGTCTTTTACAGTATACATGGTACCCGGCTTATGGGGTGCCCCACTGAAATCTATTTCCGCCTTTTTACCTCCTCAACAAACGCAGGATTTTGATTTGTATACCCCAAGTCTTATTCCTGTTAAAGGGCAGCATGGTACAACAGTATCCTCTGGTCCTCATAAATATGCAGAGATTTTTCATTCTCCTTTAAATTTGGATGCTTTCTTTGATTATGAAGAAGGATTAGCTTATGCAAAAAAAGTAAATAAACCAGTTCTGATTGATTTTACAGGGCATGCCTGTGTGAATTGCAGGAAAATGGAAGCGAATGTATGGCCAAACCCGGATGTTTATAAAGTGATTAGTGAGGAATATGTCTTGATCCAGTTGTATGTGGATGATAAAACTGAGGTGGCGTCAGCCGATGTAGTCACTTCTGCACAAGGCAGGATACTGAATACGATCGGAAAAAAATGGAGCGATTTGCAGGCTGCAAAATTTCATGCCAATTCACAGCCATTTTATGTGCTGCTGGATCCAAAAACTGAAAAAATACTGGTGGAACCTCAGGGTGCAGACTACAATCCTGCCAATTACCTTAAATTCTTAAAAAGTGGTTTAGAGGGATTTTCTAAATAAAATTGGGTAAGACGATATGAAAATACGCCTTCAGGGATGCGCCTGACCAGGCTCCCTGAAGGGGGAGCAATCCAGTCAATATTCCCTTAGGAGTATTTTCATATCGATGATAAATCAGTTGCTGTTTTAGGGTTTGTGTTTAAAGGGTAATTGTGTTTATTGTGTAACTAGGTACAGTCTTATTTTTTTGTGTCCTGGATTACATTTTCTTTTAACAGGTAAACCGAAGAATGAGGCAGTTCATCTAGTACCGCATTTTCATCAAGATGCCTAAAACCATTTTCTTTGAAAAAAGGCAGGAACGTATTTGAAGGATGTTCATTCATCCAAACCATTTCGTATGCTTTGCTGACCATCAAACATTTATCAAACAGGGACTTTAAGGTCAGTTCATTGGTATATTCTTTAAGAATGCCAAAACCGGCAATACGGATGGTTCTTTTTCCTGTAGTTATAAGGGGATGCTTGCCTTTGGAGGTTAAGCGTGCATAACCTATGGCTTTGGTATTCTGGTAGACAATCAACCATTGATTGGAAAGACTATTTACCTCTTCTATCAGGTACTTTTCATTAAAATAATTTGATACATATTGCCGGAGCTGGTCCTTTTTTAAGAATGCGCTGTATTGTTCTTCATTCAGTTCTCTTCCCAAAGCCATAAGGTTGTCAATAGATTCTCCTGTGGCAACTGTAAATTTGGTGATGATTTTCTCTTCCATATGATGTGATCTAAAAGATAACAAAGATAGGTCTCTTCAGAAGGTCTGACTGGTACAGTTTGTAAAGGATCAGCTGGTACAGATGAATTACAAATAAAGTTATTGAAGCAAGATTTTATGCGGTATCGCGTAAAAGAGATTATGCAATTAATTCCGGAAAGTTTAGGCTTTAAGACCTTTTAAGTAGTTCATTTTTAATATTTAATGTCATTTTAATTAATGATTAGTTAATCATTAAGACATAAACTGCCTAATAGAATAATTAAAAATGTTTGGTAACGTGTATTAAAAATGGGTGTTTAATTGATTGTCAGGCTTTTAATTAATTTTTGTGCAATTTTAATCGGTTCAATGAATATCAATTCAATTTTATACTTAGTAATCTTACGTTTTGATTAATTTTATGTTGCTTTTTAAAATTTTATATTAACTTTTAATCGCCTGTAAATTAGTGAGTATGAAATTTTTTTATAAATTAATTGTAGAGATGTAGCGCTAATTTAATTTAGAATATTAGTTTTGTGGTAAAATGGGGAAAAATCTACACAAATCAGCAATTTTATTCACTTAGATAATCATATTGACCTTTCAGGTTATTGCTGTGGTAAAGATGTGTTTAAGAATAGGATAATTTAGCATTTGTGAAACGGCTCCCGGTTTAACGAAATAAATTATATAACCATATTTGGCAGATTAAAGATTCTTGCACGTCTTTCTTTTCATCGGTGGTTAACGCTCATTCTTGAATCCTGATCCTTCGACCTATAGCTGGATCCAATGGCTGAATGACTGTCTCGGCTCCGTACAGGAAACACAAACAGGGGAAATGATCTGCTGAATTTAAAATAACGCACAGATCTCAGGTCAGACACAAACAAACTTCAGTAATTTATGAACAAGAAACTTAGGCATCTCCCGGTGGTGCTTATCGGAATGTTATTTGCATTTGGCGCAAACGCTCAGGTAGGTATTGGTACAAACGTTCCTGATGCAAGCGCACAGCTCGAAGTATTGTCCACTTCTAAAGGTTTACTCATTCCAAGGATGACACTTCCTCAGCGTAATGATATCAATAATCCTGCCAATGGTTTGTTAATTTATCAAACAAATAATACACCTGGTTTTTATTTCTTTACCAATGGTCAGTGGCAAAGGCTGGTTAACAATACAGAACTAGGGTCTGGAGGTAATGGAGGAACAAGTAATACTATTTTAAACGGAAGCACAGCGCCGGGAGCAGGTATCGGATCGAATGGGGATTTCTATTTGAATACGGCGACCAGTACTTTATATGGGCCCAAAACCGCGGGCAGCTGGCCGGCAAATGGGACAGTACTGGTTGGGCCCAAAGGAGATCCCGGTTTACCAGGAAATGGAACAGTGACCGCTAAAACGGTAACCTCGGGAGGTACGATTGCCATTGTAAATGGAAAAGATGCTGTTTTAACTGACCTGAAACTAGATCTGGCTGATAATTCTGTAACCTCTGCAAAAATTGTAGACGGGACTATCGAAAACGCAGACCTGAATAAAGCCAATATCCCCCTAAGTGGTTTTGGTGTACCCAATAAAAATATTTCTATGGGGGGCTACAGATTAACCAATCTGGCTAATCCCACTGGTAACCAGGATGCAGCGACCAAAAAATATGTAGACGATAAGCTCGGAGGCGGAGGACAGGACCTGAGCCTAAGTTTTGATGCGGCCTATAATTTATCTATAAGAGGTGGAAACTCGGTGAGTTTAAATGACCTGAACCAGTCTCTCAGCCTTGCCGGGACCATATTATCCATTTCGGGCCCAAGGAACAGTCATGTGGACCTGGCTGGATTACTTGGTGGCGGAAATGGGGGGAACGGAATTGTTTATCATGACAATTCCCTTTCCGGCTATGGTACTTCGGCCAGTCCACTGGCACTTTCGGCGAGCGGGGTAACACCTGGGGTATATAATTCTGCGAACATTACAGTGGATGCACAAGGCCGGATTACAGCAGCAACAAATGGTGTACCGGGTGGAGGCGGAGGGATCACCTCTGTATCGGTGACTTCTGCCAATGGTCTTACCGGCTCAGTGGCCAATCCCAATTCTGCACCCAACATTACCCTGGGAACTTCAGTAGACGGGATATTGAAAGGGAGTGGCGGTGCAATTACAGCTGCCACCACAACAGGCTCTGGTGCCGTGGTGCTGGCCAATTCTCCTGTTCTAACCACACCCGATATTGGCAATGCTAAAGGTAACATTGATGGAACCGCAGCAAATGTAACCGGAGTTGTGGCCATTGCCAATGGCGGTACCGGTGCGACTACCGTTAATGGTGCGAAAACAAACCTGGGACTTGATAAAGTAAACAATACTGCAGATGTCGATAAACCTGTGAGTACAGCTACCCAGGTGGCATTGGATTTAAAAGAAGATAAAGCCAATAAAAGCACCAACATTGTCGTTGATGCAGGTTCAGACCTTAAATATCCTTCCGTAAAAGCAACCAAAAAATACGTAGATGATCAGATCAGCCAGGTCTCTACGGGCGGTGGAGTCGTCGATGCAACGACGACAACCAAGGGTAAACTACAGCTGGCCGGTGACCTGACCGGAACAGCAGATGCCCCGCTGGTGGCCAATGATGCCATTACTACGGCCAAAATTAAAGATGGCAATGTAACTGATGCTAAAATTGCGGGCGTAAGTGGCTCCAAAGTGAATGGGGACATTACAGGTAAAGCTTCTAATGTAACCGGTATTGTGGCCATTGCCAATGGAGGAACGGGCGCAGGTACTGTAGCAGATGCCAAAACAAATTTGGGCCTGGATAAGGTAGATAATACACCAGATGCCAGCAAACCCATCAGTACCGCAACGCAGGCCGCACTGGATTTAAAAGAAGACAAAAGCAATAAAAGTTTCGATGTAACTGCAGATGGTGGATCAGATAACAAATACCCTTCGGTAAAAGCTGTTAAAACCTATGTAGATGCTCAGGCAGGCTCGGTGATCGATGCAACAACAACGGATAAAGGGAAAATTAAACTGGCAGGAGATCTGGGGGGTACAGCAGACCTGCCTAAAGTACTTAATGTAGGCGGAGCGTCTTCAACGGATATTAAAAAAGGCATAGACATGACCAGTGCGGCCACCAGCCAGAATACCCCAGGTACCCTGGTACTCCGTGATGGTGCGGGTAATTTTACGGCAGGGACAATTACCGCAAATTTAACAGGTAACGCTACAACAGCAACCTCTGTTACCGGTACGGTTATGGTTCCAAATGGCGGAACAGGTATTACCTCTTATACACCAGGTAATTTTATCAATGCATTAAATGCGACGACTCTTCAGCAAAGAACGCCTGCACAGGTTAAAACAGATCTTGGGTTGGATAAGGTGAGCAATACGGCGGATGCCGATAAACCAGTAAGTACCGCAACGCAGGCTGCCCTGGATGGTAAGGAAGACAAAGCAAACAAAAGTACCGATGGGACCTTTTCCACCAATTCTGATACCAAATACCCTACAGAACAGGCCACTAAAACCTATGTAGATAAAAAGGTAAATGATGCTGTAATTGGTGCAGGTGGCGTTCCGGATGCCACAACCATTCAATTGGGTAAAGTACAGCTCGCCGGTGATCTGGGCGGTATTGCTTCGGCACCAACTGTTCCGGGCCTGGCCACAAAAGAGCCCATCATTACCAATCTTCCGGTCACAAAAGGAGGAACGGGCATTACTTCTTATACAGCAGGCAACTTTATTTCTGCCCTGAATGCCACCACCCTTCAGCAAAGGACACCGGCGCAGGTTAAAGCAGACCTGGGACTGGGCAATGTAGACAATACGAGTGACGCAAACAAACCGGTCAGTACCGCTACACAAACCGCACTGACTAATAAAATTGACAAATCGGAAAAGGCAGCAAACAATGGGGTAGCCACCCTGGACGGAACGGGTAAAATCCCTACTTCCCAGATCCCGGCCATTTCATTTGCATCTGTAAATGTTTTAAGCAGTGAGGCCGCCATGCTGGCTTTGTCAAATCCCCAGGTGGGCAGCACTGTCATCCGGACAGACATTAGCAAAAGTTATGTACTTGCTGCAACTCCCGGAACAGACATCAGCAACTGGAAAGAAATCCTGACCCCGGGCAGCGGGGTGCAATCGGTAAATGGTCAGACCGGAAGTGTGACCTTAACCAAAACTGATGTAGGCCTGGGCAATGCAGACAATACCAGTGACGTCAATAAGCCAGTGAGCACGGCGACACAGACGGCTTTAAATGGAAAGGAAGACAAATCCAATAAAAGTCTGGATGTGATTGCAGATGCTTTGCTGGACACAAAATATCCATCGGTAAAAGCAATTAAAAAGTATGTCGATGATCAAACTACTGCAGGTGCCCCTGATGCAAGCACTACAGCAAAAGGTCTGGTCCAGTTGACCGGTGACCTTGGGGGAACGGCTACGGCACCAAAGGTCACCAATGTCGGCGGGCTCAGCGCGGCCACTGTTGCAGGCGGCGCCACCCTGGCGAACAATGCCACGAATCTAAATACAGCCAGTACCATTGTCAGAAGAGATGCCTCAGGTAACTTTACTGCAGGGACCATTACCGCTAACCTTCAGGGAAATGCCACAACAGCCACTTCGGTGAGCGGCACGGTACCCGTAGCAAACGGAGGAACGGGTTTAAACACTTTAACACCGGGAAGTTATTTGTATGCGGCGAGTGCAAGCACCGTAGGGCAAAAAACACCTGCGCAGATGAAAACCGATCTGGGGCTGAACAATGTAGACAATACCAGCGATGCCAATAAACCGATCAGTTCAGCTGCGCAAACTGCGCTGAATGGTAAAGAAGATTTGACCAACAAGAGTACAAACGTGACTACAGATGCGACCTCAGATCTAAAATATCCAAGTGTAAAAGCCCTGGTGGCCTATGTGGATACAAAAACTTCTGCAGGTGTCTTCCCGGCGACAGCAACCTCACAGGGAATTATCAAACTGGCGGGTGATTTAGGTGGTACGGCCGACGTGCCCACCGTTCCTGGCAAACAACCCATAAATGCCAATTTAACAGCCATCGCCGGACTGGCAGGGAATGGGCTGATTGCCAAAACGGGAAGCGGAACAGTAGCTGCACGTACCATTACGGGCAGTTCAGATGTCGATGTGACTTTTGGGGACGGTGTTTCCGGGAATCCGACCATCGGCTTAAAAAAGACAGCGGTAACCGCTGGAACCTATACCTCCGCAAACATCACCGTTGATGGGAACGGAAGGATCACTGCCGCATCAAATGGTACAGGTGGTGGAGGTGGAGCTGCAACAAACATCAGCATTACCCCATCGGCAAGCCAGGCCATCATCAACTCCAGTACGGGCAGCGGGGCCACACTGGAAGGCGGATCAACGACAAATGCCAGCCTAATGTTACCAGGTGACAAAGCCAAGCTGAATAAAATTGCAGACATCACATCCGCAGACGCCAATAAAGTGCTGACGGTGAATGGAACAGGAACCGCTGCAACCTGGGTCACGCCGGCAGCAGCAGGAGGAGGAGGTAGCCTGGTTGGTTATAACCCTGGCGGAAATAAAAAATTCTACGCCAGGGCGTCGGCAACTGGCGTAACAGCTTCACTTTCAGGCAATACCATTACCATTACTGTGCCTTCCGGTGTAATTCTGGATTACTTTAAGTTTACAACGAGCTATACTGAACTGGGGAGCCAGAACTTTCTGAATATTGTTATTGTAGATGCCGATAAAAGATGGAACAACAGTGCCGATGATGTCGTTGTTCCAGTGGTGAATATTGTTGATTTTACTGTTTTAAGTCCCTTGATCAACTTAATTGCTTCACCGGCCACGACCAACTTTGCGCTTAATGTAACCGGCTATTCCAACGGAACGATCACTTTACAGACAAACAGTTTAGGTAACCATACAAGTCCAAATGGATTTTATGTCACAATAAGACCTTAAGAATATGAACCAGGGGAAAATATACATCAGTGTTTTGCTTTTAATGTTTCTGGCGGTTATTGGTAAAGCACAATCCATAAAACAATTTAGCGGGCAGTTTACCATCTCTTACATCAATGCCAACGGGAACCTTAGCTATGACATTAATGGTACATTTTCAGACCCTGGAAATACATTCAATGCCAGCCAGGTCAAAGCCGGGGACCGGATCATAGACCCCAATGGAAATACTTTTGAAATCGTAACCGTATCGGTGAGCGGAAGCCTGATCAGTACCCAATCAAAAGCTTTTGACAACAATCCGCCCAATATTGGTACGGGGGTCCTTTACCGGCCAAGTCCCAGGGGGTTTCCAATGACAACGATCAATACACCGGCCACTGTACTGACCACGGCAATGAATACGGCAACAATATCCATAGACGATCACATCCCAAATTATAGTTTTGGTTCTGCTCTGCCGGGGTCGGCGGGAAGTATAGGCGATGTGGTCCTCAATTCGGCCGATCAGGGTATTTACAAACTCGGTGCCAGCGGGTGGATTTCTATTCCCGCAGGTAATATTCCAATAGACTACTCCATGCCGGTCACTTCAGCCCCAGCAGGAAATAAAGGGGACCTGATCATGTCTTACTGGGATAATCTGGTGTATGTTTATAATGGCTCTACCTGGGTGGCCCCAACAGCAGTGTCTTCCCTTCCGGTAATGCCTAAGTACGGAGATGTCTTTTATGTAACCGGTGAGAAAAAACTCTACATGAGAACAAATGATAGCCAATGGGTTGTCATCAGTGCTTCAGTTGGGGGCGGACCGGGTACCAGTCAGCCGACCAGTCCGAAACCCGGTGACCTGTTTTTCAATACAGACAACAATACCTTACTGGTATATACCAAAGACGGCAAATGGGTAGAAGTTTCCATCAACGGGTCTATGCCCGGAGGATCATCCAACCCCGACCCGGCAAAAACCAGAGAGGGCAGTATTTTTTACAATACTTCAGAGCATAAATTATATGTCTATAATGGCACGGCCTGGGTACCTATGGACCTGAGCCTTAAAAGCGGCCAGATTTATATAGGCAATATCTCCAATATTGCCAGTGGAGTTACCCTGAGTGGCGACGCTACTCTAAGTAATACAGGGAGACTGATCCTTAAAGATAAGGCAGTGACGGAGGAAAAGCTGGATAAGGCAAATATTTCCCTGAATGGTTTTGGTAATCCTACAGATCATGTACAAATGGGGGATGGCACGAGCAATTTTAAAATTGTCAACCTGAGCGATCCTACCCAGGACCATGACGCCGCTACTAAAAAATACGTGGATGCACAACTTGCCAATCCAAATTTGCTGACTTTGCCCAATAACAATTTATTTGTGGGTAATAGCTCAAACCT
This sequence comes from Pedobacter nutrimenti, assembly GCF_003208655.1. Classification (GTDB taxonomy): domain Bacteria; phylum Bacteroidota; class Bacteroidia; order Sphingobacteriales; family Sphingobacteriaceae; genus Pedobacter; species Pedobacter nutrimenti. The sequence continues at coordinate 96,093 of NZ_QKLU01000007.1, forward strand.
GGCCGTGGCCGTGGCAAAAAACCTGATTCCCTTAAGTGGTTTTGATAAAGCGATGGCCAATGTTTCTATGGGAACAGGTGTTGCGGGTGGAAATTTTAAAATCATCAATATGGCCGATCCAGCATCGGCACAGGATGCAGCGACTAAAAACTATGTAGACACCCGGGTACTTAGCCCTTCCAATCTTTCTCTGGCCACCGGTTCTTTCTTTGTGGGAAACAGTACCAACACGGCTACGGCTACTGCAAAAAACCTGATCCCTTTGAGTGGATTTGGGGCAGCAGCAGCAGATGTTTCCTTCGGGGGCTTTAAACTCAGCAATCTGGCAACACCTGCAGCAGATGCAGATGCCGCCACCAAAGCTTATGTCGATGGAAAAGTAATTACTGGTACCAACTTGAGTTTGACAAAAGGAAATTTCTTTGTTGGGGATGCCAGTGGAAAAGCTGCCGATGTGTTAAAAAATACCATTCCTTTGAGTGGCTTTGGTGCTGCGGCGGATGATGTGTCCATTGGCGGGTTTAAGCTGACTAAACTGAAAACACCTGATGCAGATGATGATGCCTCTACCAAAAAATATGTAGATGACCTCTTTAAAACACCGGCATCCATACTAGCCCTTCCAAAAGACAATATGTTCCTGGGGGATGCCACAGGTAAAGCATTGGCTACGCCTAAAAAGAACATCCCGGTGAGCGGTTTTGCAAAGGCAAACGATGTGCTCTATATGGGAGATGCCACCAAACAATATAACATTAATTTTTTGGCCGATCCGCTATACGATCAGGACGCTGCCACTAAAAAATATGTAGATGCTAAAGTTGCCAGTGCTGGTTCTTCTGTTTTGCCGACAGACAATATCCTTGTCGGGGATGCCAGCAACAAAGCCGTACCTGTTGCAAAAAGTGCTGTTCCCTTAAGTGATTTCGGGGCTGCAACCAAAGACCTGTCTCTGGGTAACGGAACAAGCAATTTTAAGATCAGTAACCTGGCCGACCCTCAGGCCGATAATGATGCAGTCAACAAAAAATATGTAGATGCCCTGAGTACTAAAACTCCAACCGGACCGGTTGCACCAGGTAATGCCAAAGCTGGTGATACCTATTACAACACCACCGATAAACGTTTGTATTTTTACAATGGTACAGACTGGCTTCCATTGGACAATAAACTGGAAAAAGGAGAACTGTTTGTAGGTAATGACAAAGCGGTTGCTGTTTCGACCCCAAAAAATACCATTCCTTTAAGCGGTTTTGGTCCGGCTGAAACGGACATCGCAGTAGGTGCAGGTACTAAAAATTTTAAGATCACCAACCTGGCTGATCCGCAAGCTGATAACGATGCCGCAACAAAAAAATATGTAGATTCCAAAACCACCAAAACCCCAACCGGGCCAACTGCACCGGGCGGAACACCTGTTGCGGGAGATACCTATTACAACACCTCTGATAACCGCCTGTATGTGTACAATGGAAGCAGCTGGGTACCTCTGGACAATAAACTTGCAGATGGCAACCTGTATATTGGAAACCCAGCCGGAATTGCCGTGGCCACTCCGAAAAATAATGTGCCTTTAAGTGGTTTCGGATCTGCCCAGGGCGATGTATCTATGGGAACAGATTTCCGGATCACCAACCTGAAAGATCCTGCAGCGGATCAGGACGCTGCCACTAAAAAATATGTCGATGCCAGCGTGCTGGCCGCAGGAAATGCCGGTAAAGACAATCTGGGTAATCATAGGGCAACCGAGAACCTGAAATTATCTGTTTTTTCGGTGAGCAATGATGGTTTGGATGGAAGAGGCTTAAGTTTTGATACCCCTGGAAATGCCAGTTTCGGACAAGATGTAACGGTAAACGGCAATTTTTATACCCCCTCTGACAACAGACTGAAAAGCCATATTGAAACCCTGAGTAGTGTACTGCAGAAAATTGATCAACTCCGCGGGGTAAGGTTTCAGTACAAGGACCAGCATAAATATGCGGCAGGGCCAAAGATCGGGGTCATTGCACAGGAACTTCAGAAAATTTATCCCGAAATGGTCACCAAAGGAAAAGATGGTTTTCTGAAAGTGGATTATACCCAGCTGACCGGTATGCTCATCCAGGCAGTGAAAGAACAGCAAAAAGAAATTGAGCAATTAAAAACAAGGATGGACCGTCAGCAGGAACAGATCAACAGCATCCTGAAAAAAATGAAGTAAATAATAAAATAAGGAGCAGGCGATTTGAAGACCTTCATACATACCATTAAACTGATGCTAATTTTATTGTTCGCCGGGGCTGCTACAGCTTCGGCTCAGCAGTTTTTTAGGGTCATTGGTGGTATTCCGCACCTTCCTGCCGTAGATCCGGCAGTGGTAGCGGCCCCTGTTCAAGGCATGCTCATTTACAGCACAAAGGACCAGCAGCCACTCATCTATAATGGCACGGCCTGGGAATCCCTTTGCAGTAATAACATTAACGTCAGCACGGTTAAAGATTACTTGGAAGTCAAATCCGGGATCCCTTATCTGTCTGCACTTACAAATGTACCTGCCGGAAACATTTCTGCCGGAGGTGTTTATTATTCGAAAACAGAAAAAACCATGATGATCCACGATGGGAACAACTGGAATTCCGTTGCCAAGCTTACTGGAAAAAGTGTTTTCAGTCAGAGCAGTGGTTTTTCAACCAACAGTGGGCTGAAGATTTCCAAGCTCCCGGTTTTGGGTAGCAATCCTGTACCCCTGGGCCTTTCGGCAGGGGCAATGTATGTGAATACAGTATCCAGGGCCCTGCGGTATTACGATGGTGCCGTCTGGAAAGACATCAGCTGTTTGCCGGTCATTTCCACGGTGCCGCCCAATAACATCACCAATATTGCTGCCCGCAGCGGGGCTGATATTAAAAGCAATGGTGGTTCTGCCATTATCCTTCAGGGAATTTGCTGGAGCACCAGCGCCAATCCCGATACGACGTTAAGCACTAAAACCAGGAACCTGGTTACCGGTAAAGATACCGGTATTTTTCCTGGTTTGATCACCGGGCTGCAAGCCAATACGGTGTACCACGTGAGGGCTTATGCCCTCAACAGCTCTGGTATTGTATATGGGGAAGACTTGATTTTTCGAAGTGCGCCTGCTTCCCTGCCAGACATCATCACCCTGGATATTGACAACTTTTCCCCGGTGATGGCCAATAGCGGAGGAGCGATCAACAGCGATGGAGGTGCCCCGATTACCCTCCGGGGAGTCACATGGAGTACGACTGGGGACCCCAAGGACGATCCGGATGCATTTTTTACCCGGGATGGTTCCGGAGTAGGAACTTTCCCGAGCCGGCTCACAGACCTGGTGCGCAATACCACCTATTATGTCAGGGCCTATGCAGACAACATTGCCGGAAGGGCTTATGGAAACTTGCTGCAGTTTACCACACCCATGGCCACTGCACCGGTCCTGAGCTCACCCAATATTAAAATCACAGACATTACCGATGTTTCTGCAGTCAGTGAAGTGACCATTATCAATAACGGCGGGGAAACCGTTATCGAAAGGGGCGTTTGCTGGAGTACCGACAGGGTCAATTATACCTATAATCCTTCCACTACGGTAAACCCAACAGATATCGGGACTTTTCTTTGTAAAATGACAGGCCTTACTTCAGGAACCCTCTATTATGTAAAAGCTTACGCGAAAAACATTATTGGAACCAGTTACAGCAGTGAAACCAGTTTCATCACCACTTCACTGCCCACCCTGACCACCATAATTCCCTATAATTATGATGCGGCCAGCCATGTCAATGGCTGGTTCCCGGGCTATAACGGTACCATTGCCCTGAGTGGGGGAGACATCAGCAGTAACGGGGTTTCCCTGATTACCAAACGCGGAATTGTCTGGGATACCAATGCTGCGCCAACCATAGATTTGAACACCAAAACCGAACAGAGCATTAATGGCAGTGGGATGGGTACTTTTTACCATTACCTGACCAGCCTGACACCAGGCAGCACATATCACGTGAGGGCTTATGCGACCAATAAACTGGGAACGGCTTATGGCGAAGAAATGGTTTTTAAAACCCCACAGGTACCCATTTTAACCACGACAGCAGCAGGGCCAGTGGCCAATACCAGCCTGAGCAGCGGAGGAAGCATTACTGATGACGGAAGAATGCCGGTACACACACGTGGGCTTTGCTGGGCAACAACAGACAATCCAACGGTCGATGGCCAGCATACGGTAAATGGTAGCGGATCAGGAACTTTTCTGAGCAGCATCACCGGGCTGATGGGCAGTACGACGTATTATATCCGTGCTTATGCCATCAATTATGTAGGCATAGGTTATGGAGCAACCCTTGTGGTCAAAACAGCAGCCCCTCAAAAACCAGCGGTAACGACTTTAGCTGCTTCCAGCACTTCCGGCTCCACTTCTGCAGGTGGCGGAGAGGTCACAGACAACGGCGGGGCCGAAGTGACTTCCAGGGGCTTACTCTGGAGTTCCCAACCCGATTTTACACCAGACCTCTCTTCACCAAATAAAACTACAGAAAGCGGGGGAACAGGTCGTTTTAACAGTACTATAAATGGATTAGAGCCTAATAAAACCTATTACGTGCGGGCCTATGCGGTCAACAGTGCCGGAGCAGCTTATGGCGAGGCCCTTTCCTTTAAAACCTTTACCCTGGCTCAGCTGATTACTACTGAGGCGAGCAGTATTACCAGTACCACCGCAGTGAGCGGCGGGGATATTTTTAGCGACGGGGGTGATAAAGTGACTTCCAGCGGTATTGTCTGGAGTACCAAACCCAATCCAACCAGGGACCTTCCCAGCCGGACACAAGGCGGAACAGGAGTAGGTAGTTTCATACATAGCCTTACTGAACTGATGGGCAATACGACCTATTATGTAAGGGCTTATGCAGTAAACCGGGCAGGAACAGCCTATGGAAATGAAATCACCTTTAACACAGCGCCAGCCATATTGCCAAGCCTGAAAACAGAGGAAGCGACCGAAATTACGGGAAAAACAGTAAAGAGCGGGGGCCGGATCATCAGCAATGGCGGAGCCGAACTGATCATGACGGGTATGGTCTGGAGCCAGACCCAGGGCTTTTTACCCGATACAGTGGTCAACAATAAAACCATTCAGCAGGATGCGGGAAGCTTTATCAGTATGATAAAAGGTCTGCAACCAGGTACGACTTATTATGCACGCGCTTATGCCGCCAATTCCGTTGGTCTGGTTTATGGAAATGAAATTGTTTTTAAAACGGCCAGCCTGGCCACACTGACTACCTTAAAACCTGTGGCTTCTTCCATTACCAGTACCTCTGCCACCAGTGGGGGAACGATCATCAGTAACGGAGGTTCCTATATCCAGAGCAACGGGATTTGCTGGGGCACCAGTCCTAATCCAACCCTGGACGATTCCTTTGTGGTTGCCGGCTCCGGTTCGGGAAGTTTTGCCGCAGACCTTAAAGATCTGATGGGTTCTACAACCTATTATGTGCGCGCCTTTGCCACCAATGCAGCAGGTACAGCTTATGGAAATCTCGAAAGTCTGGTCACCAAAGCACCGGTTCCATTGACCATACAAACTTTGCAGGCCACAAACATCAAAGGAACCAGTGCCAGCAGCGGAGGAAATATACTCAGCAGCGGAGGTGCCCTGGTGAGTACTAGGGGGGTGGTCTGGGCAACGAGTGCCGATTTTAAACCCGATACAGTGGTGAGTAGCAGAACGGCAGATACGGGTTACGATAAAGGAATTTTTCAAAGTAATTTAAAAAAACTGAAACCTGGTACGACCTATTATGTACGTGCTTATGCCAGCAGTATTGCCGGTACAGTTTATGGCAACCTGGTGAGTTTCAGTACACCAAAGCTGGCCACGATCACTACCAATACACCAACATTTGTAAGCAACAATACGGCCCAAACCGGTGGTAACATTAGCGATGCGGGCGGTGCGGAAGTGACCGAAAGAGGGGTGGTCTGGAGTACCATTGCCAATTTTGATCCCGAGGATCCCGGTCTTTCCGGTAGGACCAGTGATGGCGGGGGTACTGGAATATTCAACAGCTATCTGAAAGATTTGCTTTCAGACACCAGATATTATGCAAGGGCATACGCGGTGACCAGCGGGGGGACCGCTTTCGGGCAACAGGTCAGTTTTACCACCGGCGCACCAAAGCTTCCTTCCCTGACCACGACCTTGCCAAGTCAGGTGACCGGTACCACGGCCATAGGTGGAGGGGAAATCACAGATGAAGGTGGTGCAGTTGTACAAAGTCAGGGCGTGGTCTGGAGTACACAGGAAAACTTCGACCCTGTAACAGTTACACAAAACAAAACTGTTCAAAATGGTAGTGGAAAAGGTATTTTTACCAGTAACATTATAGGTTTAAGTCCGGGCACAACCTATTACATCAGGGCCTATGCGACCAATAAAGTGGGTACTGCCTATGGCAACCAGTTCAGCTTTATCAGTAGGCCACCCATTCCAATTACTGTAGTGACCACCAAAGCCAGTAGTATTACCGGAACCAGCGCCACCAGCGGTGGGGAAATTACCCGCAATGATGGTTTACTGGTGAGTACCAGGGGAATCCTATGGAGTGTGTATCCTGATTTTAACCCCGATACCATCACTGTCAATAAAACGGCAGAGACGGGTTACGATAAGGGTGTTTTTACCAGTTATTTGAAAAACCTGACACCAGGCACTACCTATTATGTACGGGCTTATGCGGTGAGCAATGCGGGTACAGCTTATGGAGAAGTGATTAGTTTTGTGACGGCCGACCTGGCCACCATTACCACCAATTCTCCCGGACTGATCACCAATACAACAGCCGATTTTGGCGGGAACATTAGTTATTCAGGCGGTTCTAATGTAACCAGCAGGGGCATGATCTGGAGCACCGTTGAAAACTTTATACCGGATCTTTCCACCACCAATAAAACCTATAATGGTAGTGGTACAGGTAGTTTTACGACCACCATCACCGGACTGGTCGCTGATACCAAATATTACTTCCGGGCTTATGCGGTAAACATTGCCGGTGTTGCTTATGGACAGCAGATCGGCATTACCACTTATCCCCCGGTTTTGCCGGAGCTGACGACCACTGCTGCAGTAAGAATTACCGGAACCAGTGCTTCTTCGGGAGGAAACATTACCGATGAGGGCGGAGTGACCGCCGAGATCAGAGGTGTGGTGTGGAGTCTGGTCCCTAATTTCGATCCGGTAAAAGTCACCACCAACAGGACCACGCAAACCGGGGCTGGTAAAGGTATTTTTGTAAGCAATATTGCCGGACTGCAACTGGGTACTACCTATTACATCCGTGCTTATGCCAGCAACCGGGTCGGTACAGCTTATGGAAATGAACTGAGCTTCACCACGCAAACGGTTGCTTCCATTTCCACCATAGCCATTTCAGCCAATACAGGCACTACCGCCATGAGCGGTGGTCTGATCAGTATGGATGGTGGTGCAGCCGTGCTCCAGCAAGGTGTAGTCTGGAGTACCAGTCCGAATCCGACAACTGGTTTGGTGACCAAAACCAGTGATGCAGGTTCCGGACGTTTCAACAGTAAGCTGACCAACCTGAAACCGGCAACCACGTATTATGTAAGGGCCTATGTGATCAATAGCCTGGGTACTTCCTATGGCAATGAAATTGTATTTACCACTAATCCGGTCCTGGCCAGCCTGACCACAACCGATCCGGCCATTACCTCCAATACCACAGCCAGCAGTGGGGGTACCATTACTTTCGATGGCGGTGCGCCAATTACCGAAAGGGGTATTGTCTGGAGCAGCCAGGCCAATTTCAAACCAGATACCGTTAAAACCAACCGGACTTCAGACGGTCAGGGAGATGGTACATTTATGTCGGATCTGACTGATCTGGTAAAAAGCACCACTTATTATGTTCGTGCCTATGCCACCAATGCTGCCGGTACGGCTTATGGCAATCAGTTAACGGTAACCATATTTGCCACCTCCCCAATTCTGATCACTAAAAAAGTAACCAGTATTGCGGGCTACACTGCTATAAGCGGTGGGATCATAACCAGCGATGGTGGGGCAACAGTAACCAAACGCGGAATTGTCTGGAGTACTTCACAAAATCCAACCATTGCCCTGTCTACCAAAACCAGCGATCCGGATGCAGGTGACGGGACCTTCAGCAGCGCCTTGTCCGGTTTACAGCAAAATACCCTGTATTATGTCAGGGCTTATGCCATAAATGCCATAGGAGTAGCTTATGGTCTGGAAGAATCTTTCTTTACCCTGGCCCTGCCTACCTTAACAGCCACCACAGAAGTCACCAATATCCGTTCTACGACGGCCAGTAGCGGAGGGGAAATTACCGACGATGGACGTACACCAATTCTGAGCAGGGGTATTGTATGGAGTACCTACAGTGGCCCAACCATTAGCCTGGGCACAAAAACCGTAGACAATGTGACCAAAGGAATCGGGGTGTTCAGTGCAAACATGAGCGGACTTGCCCCAAATACCACCTATTATGTCCGTGCCTACGCCAGCAATAGTGTTGGGGTCAATTATGGAAGTGAAAGGGTATTCAAAACCAATATCGTTTCTCTGCCAACACTCACCACTGCTGCGGTAAGTTCTATCCAGGGCACCTCGGCCATGGGTGGAGGAGAAGTCATAGACGATGGTGGAATGCCGGTGGTGACCCGGGGAATTGTCTGGAGCACCAGTACAGGGCCAACCATTGCCCTAAGCACCAAAATTGTAAATGGTACTGCAGGAACAGGAAGCTATAGCAATGTGTTTGCAGGACTGGTTCCGGGAACCACTTATTATGTACGGGCTTATGCGACAAATAGTGTGGGAACGGCCTATGGTAATGAAGTGAGTTTTACCAGTTCTGCGGTACTACCAACATTGAGTAATGTGACCCTTTCCAATGTCAAAATGACCTCGGCCGATGGGGCGGCAACATTAACCTTTAATGGGGGAGCGGCCATAAGCGACCTGGGTTTTGTATGGAACACTGTAGACACCATTCCGGCAACAGGCAACAGGTTTAGCGCTGGACCAAACGGCACAGCCATTTCCGGAACAATCAGCGGTTTGCTGCCAAACACGAAATACTTTGTATGGGCTTATGGAAGCAACACAATAGGTACAGGTTACAGTACAAAATCGACAGTACTTACTACACCAACCCTGCCAACCATCACCACAACAAAGCCAAGTGCCATTACGCAAAGCACAGCCAGTTCTGGTGGTACAGTGACTAATGATGGTGGTGCGGCCGTTACGGCAAAAGGAATTGTCTGGAGCACCGATAAGGATCCGACAACAGATTTGACAACAAAAACACTTAACGGAACAGGACTTGGTGGTTTTGCCAGCAGCATCACCGGTCTGACCAAAGGCACTAAATATTATGTACGTGCCTATGCAGTCAACAGCATGGGAACGGCTTATGGCAACCTCGACAGCCTGAGTACACTGGATATCCCGGTACTGACTACTACACCTGCCAGCAATATTGCCAGTACCTCGGCCAGCAGCGGCGGGGAGATCACCAGCGATGGCGGGACAGCGGTTACCGTAAGAGGCGTGGTCTGGGATAAAGCAAAAGACCCAACCATTGCACTAAGTACTAAAACTTCCAATGGTACAGGAAAAGGAATATTCGTCAGCAGCCTTACACCTTTATCCCTGGCCACTAAATATTATTTCAGGGCTTATGCCACCAATAGTGTAGGTACGGCTTATGGTAATCTGGACAGCTTAAAAACACCGGCGGTTCTTCCTGTGGTCAGTGTGGTTAAGTTATCGGACATGACCGAAACCACTGTAACAGGTACATCGGAAGTCACCTATGATGGCGGGGCCGATGTCACGGCAAGGGGGCTGGTCTGGAATACGACCGGAAATCCAACGCTGGAAAACAGTACAGTTGTACCGGCCGGTACGGGAACAGGTGGCTTCAGCGGTCTGGTGGAAGGACTGGAAGAGGGCCTTACTTTTTACATCAGAGGTTATGCTACCAATAGTGTTGGAACAGGTTACAGTACGGACGTTGCCAGTTTCCAGATCTGTAAACCCGTAACGGTGATCCACAGAGCCGGATTGAACGGAGCTCCTGCGGATAAAACCATTACCTATAAACTGATCAATACCAAATTATCGGGTGCTTCCAAATGCTGGATTACTCAGAACCTGGGGTCTGATAAACAGGCAGCTTCACTTGGCGATGCCACAGAAGCCGCATCAGGCTGGTACTGGCAGTTCAACAAATTACAGGGTTATAAATATGATGCGACTGGTACCCGTACACCAAACAATGCATGGACACCATGGATCAATGGTAACGGAGAAAATTTAAACTGGGTAGCGGCCAATGACCCATGTACACAGCTCATGGGTGGGGGATGGCGCATCCCTACTTCTGCAGAATGGGCGGCGGTCTCTGCTGCACCGCAAAGCTGGACTACAACAGCCATGGCTTATGCTTCAGAACTGAAACTGCATGCTGCTGGAAATACCAATTACACAGGAGGGCTCCTGGCACGCGGAACGGCCATGAGTTACTGGTCATCGACCCAAAATGCCAGTACCGCTTACGGCAATTACTTCAATGGGCTGGGCATGACTACAGCCGATAAAGCCTCGGCATTGCCGCTGCGTTGTTTGCGGGATATGATTATAAAGAGTGTTCCGACGGTGACCAATGTATCGGCTCCTGTTTCGGGGATGACGGTCAATACCGCTGAAGGTGCTGCAACCGTGACTAATGATGGTGGAGTAGCGGTTACCGCAAGAGGACTGGTCTGGAATACCACTGGAAACCCAACATTGGACGATAACGTTATGGCATCAGGTTCAGGAACAGGAGATTTTAAAGCCCTTCTGCTCAATCTGGAAGAAGGCCCGACCTATTATGTCCGTGCTTATGCGACCAATAGTGAAGGAACAGCCTATAGCCCGCTGGTGACCAGCTTTAAAATCTGTAATCCATTTACGGTGATCCACCGGGAAGGATTAAACGGTGCACCGGTAGACAAGACGGTTACTTATAAAACCATCAGCACCAGCGTTTCAGGTGCTGCCCGTTGCTGGATTGCACAGAACCTGGGCGCTGACCAGCAGGCGATCAGCCTGACCGATAATACAGAACTTTCATCGGGCTGGTACTGGCAATTCAACAAAATACAAGGCTTTAAATACGATGTGGTTACTGGTGCCCGTACACCAAATTATGCCTGGGTACCTTGGATTACCAGTAACGGAGAAAATTCAAACTGGGTTGCCGCTAAAGATCCTTGTACACAATTGCTTGGATTGAGCTGGCGTTTGCCAACTTCTACAGAATGGGCTGCAGTATCTGCACCGCCTCAGTACTGGACAGCCACTACACAGGCCTATGCTTCAGAACTGAAACTGCATGCGGCGGGCAGTACCAATACTTCGGGCGGTTTAGGCGGTAGGGGTAGCGGTATGGCTTATTGGTCATCGACTCAAAATGTAAACACCTCTTATGGCAATTATTTCCTAGGAACAGGCATTACCACTGCTGATAAAGCCGCCGCATTGCCGGTTCGCTGCCTGAGGGATATGATCGTTAAAAACCTGCCAACGGTAACCAATGTGGTAGTGCCGGTTTCGGGGATGACTGAAAACAGTGCGGCCGGATCGGCAACAGTTGCCACCGATGGTGGTGCAGCAGTAACCGCCAGAGGGCTGGTCTGGAACACCACCGGAACCCCAACAACCGCCGACAACGTGATCGCGTTGGGTGCAAGCACAGGCGACATTAGCGGTGTACTGAGTGGCCTGGAAGAAGGTCCAACCTATTATGTCCGTGCTTTTGCGACCAATAGTGAAGGAACAGCTTACAGTCCACTGGTGACCAGCTTTAAAATCTGTAATCCATTTACAGTGATCCACAGGGCTGGCTTAAACGGTGCACCGGCAGATAAAACAGTTACTTATAAAACGGTCAGTACCAGTCTTTCAGGAGCAGCCCGCTGCTGGATTACCCAGAATCTTGGATCTGACCAGCAGGCCGGAGCATTGGGAGATGCTTCAGAACCTTCATCGGGCTGGTATTGGCAGTTTAATAAAATACAAGGTTATAAATATGATGCCACAGGTTCCCGTACGCCAAATAATGGCTGGGTTCCATGGATCAACAGCAACGGAGAAAATTCCAACTGGCTGCCAGCCAACGACCCATGTATCTTGTTGCTGGGCACCAGCTGGAGGCTTCCAACTTCAGCAGAGTGGGTTTCGGTGTATACACCACCGCAAAACTGGACCACAACGGCCATGGCTTATGCCTCAGAACTGAAACTGCATGCTGCTGGAAATACCAATTACACAGGAGGGCTCCTGGCACGCGGAACGGCCATGAGTTACTGGTCATCGACCCAAAATGCCAGTACCGCTTATGGCAATTACTTCAATGGTACTGCAGTGACTACTGCCGATAAAGCCTCGGCATTGCCTGTGCGTTGTTTGCGTGATATGATTGTTAAAAGCCTTCCGGCGGTAACCAATGTAGTGGTTCCTGTTTCGGGGATGACGGTCAATACCGCTGAAGGTTCAGCAACAGTGACCGGTGATGGTGGTACAGCGGTTACCGCAAGAGGACTGGTCTGGAATACCACCGGAACGCCGACAACCGATGACAATATCATTGCAGCCGGTTCAGGAACAGGAGATTTCAAATCCCTGCTGAAAGATCTGGAAGAAGGTCCGACCTATTATGTTCGTGCCTTTGCCACCAATAGTGCAGGTACGGCCTACAGCACAGTGGTGACCAGCTTTAAAATCTGTAATCCATTTACGGTGATCCACAGGGAAGGTTTAAATGGTGCACCGGTAGACAAGACGGTTACCTATAAAACCATCAGCACCAGCGTTTCAGGTGCTGCCCGTTGCTGGATTGCCCAAAACCTGGGCGCTGACCAGCAGGCGATTAGCCTGACCGATAATACAGAACTTTCATCGGGCTGGTACTGGCAGTTCAACAAAATACAAGGCTTTAAGTACGATGCGGCAGGTGCCCGCAGTCCAAATAATGCCTGGGTACCCTGGATCACCAGTAACGGAGAAAACTTAAGCTGGGTTGCCGCCAAAGACCCATGTACCTTATTATTGGGTGCGAGCTGGCGTTTGCCAACTTCTACAGAGTGGGCTGCAGTAGCTGCACCGCCTCAGTACTGGACTGCCACTACACAGGCCTATGCCTCAGAACTGAAACTGCATGCGGCGGGCAGTACCAATACTTCGGGTGGTTTAGGCGGTAGGGGTAGCGGTATGGCTTACTGGTCATCGACCCAAAATGCAAACAGCTCTTATGGCAATTATTTCCTGGGAACAGGGATTACCACTGCTGATAAAGCCGCCGCATTGCCGGTTCGCTGCCTGAGGGATATGATCGTTAAAAACCTGCCGACTTTAACCAATGTGGTAGTGCCGGTTTCGGGGATGACTGAAAACAGTGCGGCCGGATCGGCAACAGTTGCCACCGATGGTGGTGCAGCAGTAACCGCCAGGGGGCTGGTCTGGAACACCACCGGCACCCCAACAACCGCCGACAACGTGATCCCTTTGGGTAAAAATACTGGCGACATCAGTGGTGTACTGAACAGTCTGGAGGAAGGTCCGACCTATTATGTCCGTGCTTTTGCGACCAATAGTGAAGGAACAGCTTACAGTCCGCTGGTGACCAGCTTTAAAATCTGTAATCCATTTACAGTGATCCACAGGGCTGGCTTAAACGGTGCGCCTGCAGATAAAACAGTCACGTATAAAACGGTCAGCACTAGTCTTTCAGGAGCAGCCCGCTGCTGGATTACCCAGAACTTGGGATCTGACCAGCAGGCTACAGCATTAGGAGATGCCACAGAAGCTTCGTCGGGCTGGTACTGGCAGTTTAATAAAATACAAGGCTTTAAATACGATGCGGCCGGTGCCCGTACGCCAAACAATGGCTGGGTCTCCTGGATCACCAGCAATGGAGAAAGTTCCAACTGGGTAACAGGCAATGACCCATGTACTTTGTTGCTGGGTACCAGCTGGAGGCTTCCGACTTCAGCAGAGTGGGTTTCGGTGTATACACCACCACAAAACTGGACCACAACGGCCATGGCTTATGCCTCAGAACTGAAGCTGCACGCGGCAGGAAATACCAATTACACAGGAGGACTCCTGGCACGTGGAACGGCCATGAGTTACTGGTCATCGACCCAAAATGCCAGTACCGCTTATGGCAATTACTTCAATGGTACTGCAGTGACTACTGCCGACAAAGCTTCGGCCTTGCCTGTACGTTGTTTACGTGATATGATTGTTAAAAGCCTTCCTTCGGTGACCAATGTCACTGTGCCTGTTGCCGATATGACGACCAGCTCGGCCAAAGGTTATGCCACCGTAACGCTCGATGGTGGGTCAGCGGTTACCGCAAGAGGATTGGTTTGGAATACCAAAGGAAATCCAACGATAGCGGATAAAGTGATTGCATTGGGCGTAAATACAGGTGACATCAGTGGCGTGATGCAAAACCTGGAAGAAGGCCCAACCTATTATGTACGCGCTTTTGCAACCAACGCTGCAGGTACCACCTACAGTCCACTGGTCACCAGCTTTAAGATCTGTAATCCATTTACCGTGATCCACAGAGAAGGTTTAAATGGTGCACCTGTAGATAAAACGGTTATCTATAAAACCATCAGTACCAGTGTTTCTGGTGCTGCCCGTTGCTGGATCGCGCAGAACCTGGGTGCGGATCAGCAGGCAGGTTCTTTTGCTGACAATACAGAAACTTCATCGGGCTGGTACTGGCAGTTCAACAAAATACAGGGCTATAAATATGATGCGCCTAGTGGTGCCCGCACACCAAATTATGGCTGGGTTCCATGGGTCGGATCTAACGGAGAAAACTCAAGCTGGGCCACAGCCAAAGACCCATGTGCCTTGTTATTGGGGGCAAGCTGGCGCTTACCAACTTCTACAGAATGGACTGCAGTGTCTGCACCGCCTCAGTACTGGACAGCCGCTACACAAGCCTATGCTTCAGAACTGAAACTTCATGCGGCGGGCAGTACCAATACCTCGGGTGGCCTGGGCGGAAGGGGCAGCGGAATGGCTTACTGGTCATCGACCCAAAATGCAAACACCTCTTATGGTAATTACTTCCTGGGAACAGGTGTTTCCACTGCGGATAAGGGCGCTGCATTACCAGTTCGTTGCTTAAGGGATACCATTGTGGCCAGTAAACCAGCGGTAACCAATGTCATGCTGCCTACTGCAAAAATGACTTCCAGCACGGCCGAGGGCTCTGCAACCATTGCCCTGGAAGGAAGTGCTCCGGTAACCTCAAGAGGACTGGTCTGGAATACAACCGGTAACCCGGTTCTTTCAGATTTTAGCCTGGCTTTGGGCAGCGGTACAGGTCCGGTTACCGGAACCCTGACCGGGCTTACAGAAGGCCCGACTTATTATGTCCGGGCCTATGCAACCAATAGCGAAGGCACCATATACAGTCCGGTGGTCAGCAGTTTTAAAATCTGTAATCCTTTGACCGTTTCACATACTGCAGGGACTGTCGCCCCGGTAGATAAAACGGTGACTTATGGAACGGTCAGCAGCAGTGTTTCCGGTGCGGCCAAATGCTGGATCACCCAAAACCTGGGTGCCGATCAGCAGGCCACAGCATTGAATGATGCAACTGAAGCCTCTGCCGGCTGGTACTGGGCCTTTAACCGCGTCCAGGGTTTTAAATTTGATGCTGCCGGCAGGACCCCTACCGCAGCACAGAAAGCCTGGGTAAATTCCAACGGGGAAAATTCCAGCTGGACAGCGGCAAATGATCCATGTACCCTGCTTTTAGGTGCAGGGTGGCGCTTGCCAAGTTCGGCAGAATGGGTTGCCGTGTACTCACCACCTCAATACTGGACCACACAAGCCCTGGCTTATGCTTCAGAATTAAAACTGCACGCGGCCGGAAATACCAATTATGCCGGAGGGCTGCTGTCAAGGGGAACGGCCATGAATTACTGGTCCTCTACCCAGAACGCAAGTACCGCTTATGGAAATTGTTTTAGCGGTACACTGGTCACAACGGCCGATAAAGCTTCTGCTTTACCCATTCGCTGTTTAAAAGATTAAAATTGAAATGAAAATGATCCGTAAAAAATATACAAACAAATCCTGCCGGCTGCTCCTGGCATTGATGGGGCTGGGCGGTGTTTCTGCCTCAGCGCAACAGCAGGACCTGAACTTAAAAATCCATTTGTCCGGTGTCTATAAAACAAAGATCAGCCTGCTTACCTTAAATAACCTGGCGGCCAAACCCGTAATAGAAAAAGCGGATGTCAAAAACGGAGAAACCGTTACCTTGAAAATTTCAAGGGAGCTGCTGCCGGCAGAATTTGTCCTACGTTTTGATTATCAGGAAAAAGAAGGCAGCAATCCTTATCCCGGAGAGAAACAGATCATCCTTAACAAACAGGATGTGGAACTCTGGGCAAAGCCCAAAGCCCTGAACCACTCCGACAGTACGTATTTTCAAAAGGAAGAAACCGAGAACAGGCTTTTCGCCAGTTTCACCGAGCAGCAGGCAAAACAAAAGGTACAGCTGGGGCTTTTACAGAACTTTCTGATGAATTATGACCAACCCCAATCGGCATTTTTTATACAGGGCGCCAAAGAATATGAAAACAGAAGACAAGTGTATAACCAATGGATCCTTGACCAGGTCCGGCAGCATAAAAACACTTTTGTCAGCAGCACTTTTATTTTTCAGTATGCCTCTCCGGTGGAGTGGAAAGGTACAGAAAAAGACAGGCTGAACAGCGTGATTGCACATTATTTTGACGACATGGACTTTAAAGATGCCGCGATGATCAGAACTGCAGGCCTGAAGGACTGGATGAACAATTATGTGAACATGTATGGCACCATGGCCACTACGATCCCGCTTCGGGATTCTCTTTTCACCCTGGCTGGGCGAAGGGCTATAGAAAAAGCGAAAAAAGGAGATCCGCTGGTCTATGGCTGGATGGTGGATTATTTTTATGCAGGTTACGAAAGTTTTAACATGACTTCTGGTATAAAAATGCTGGAACCTTATTTAAATGACCCGGCCTGTCTGACCAAAAAAAGAAGAGCCATAGAACAACGGCTTAAAGGCATAGAAAGCCTGGTTGCCGGAAGCATTGCCCCGGATTTTAACTGGAAACTGGCTTCGGGTAAAAGCATCCGTTTTCACGAATTTAAAACAGAAGCAAAATATAAACTGGTGTTGTTCTGGTCGGCCGAATGCCAGCATTGTAAGGAACTGATGGAAAAATTATATCCCTGGTACCTGCAGGCTTCCAGGAGCGAGATGATGGAGGTGTTTGCCATCAGCCTGGACGAAACTGAAACAGAAATTCCGGCCTGGGAACAAGAAAAATTAAAGCTGCCTGCCTTTAAACATAAACGTGCAGAACAAGGGATCCGGAGCCCCGAGGCTGCGGACTATTTTGTGCTGTCTACGCCAACAATGGTGCTGGTGGACAGCAAGAGTAATAAAATCGTGTCCCTGCCCGAAAGCGTGGAACAGCTGCAGGCCGGAATGAAATAAAGTATAGGATAAAAGAAATGAAAAAATTAGCATTGATACCTGCCATTTTACTGCTCATGAGCGGGCTGAGGTTAAGCGCACAATTGAAGGTGGGTTCCGAAGGTATGCTCATTCAGGATGGAACAGTGTTTTTTTCCGAAGGCTTGACCCTGGTCCCTTCGGGTAGCCTGGCATTGAACAACCTTAGCCTGGTTAGAAATTCGACAGTGGTCATCTGGCCCAAATTCAACAGCATTCAGCGCATGCACCGTTTCAGTAAGCCGGTCGCTTTTAAAGGAGAACTCTCCATGAATTACCTGGAAGAAGAACTGAACGGCAATGAGGCTAAAAAACTAAGCCTGGCCTATGCCAAGGTGACCAGTACCAATTACAAGGATTTTCAGACGGTGAAAGAAAGTGTGGTGGACCCGAAAGCCCGGTACATCGGACAACTGTTTACCGAGGCCATTAACCTGTCAGACCTGACGGCGGTAAACCTGGAACCTGCGACCGATCCTTATAAGGAAATAGAGGCGAATAATATGATTACCCCAAATGGTGATGGGGTGAACGATACCTGGGTGGTTAAAAACATCCATTTATTTCCTAACAACGAACTGCGCATCTTTGACCGGGAAGGCCGGATTGTTTTTATGATGTTTGGTTATGACAATTCCTGGAACGGGCAGTTTAACGGAAATCCCTTACCTGAAGATACCTATTATTACATTTTAACCTTTGACTCCGGAAGATCGAAAAAAACGGGTTTTATTTCTATCGTCCGGGATTAAAACCACAAAATACAATACGAAAATTGAATACCTACATGACAAAAAATATACGTTTAACCGGAATCCTGTTGCTACTGGCCCTTTGCTGGTCATCCGTAAGAGTCTCTTCACAGATCATTCCGCTGGGGGTGCAGTATTATGAAAACCAGTATATGGGGAACCCGGCATTTGCAGGTTGGGGTGGTGGCCTCACCCTGAACCTGAGCTACCGAAACCAGTGGAAATCCATTCCAGGATCACCGGTCACCATGGCCTTTACCGGTGATTATGGAAAAGATAAGGTAGGGCTGGGCTTGAGCCTGTATTCCGATAAAGCGGGGCTCATTAGCAGGACCCGGGCAGTAGGTACCTATGCCTATCACCTTCCTTTAAACGATGATAAACAATATGTTCATTTTGGGATATCCCTGGGTATGATGAACGAGCGTCTGGATATGCCCAATATCATCGCAGATCCCAATGACCAGTCGGCAGGCCGCTTCAATGAAAGAAAAACTTATCTGGATGGAGATTTTGGAATTGCCTATACCAATGAAAAAGTTACCTTGCAGGGCGCTTTGCCAAACCTAAAAAAACTGTTGAAAAAAGACGACAACAATACCGTAGACCGCACCACTTATTTATTGGCCTTTGCTTATAAAATCGGTAACCCCGCAGAGGCTATTGCACTGGAACCAAAAATCAGTTTCCGTGCAGCCAAAGACATTGAGAACATCTGGGACCTGGGGACCAACCTGAAGTTTCCCGGTGATATGATTTCGGTGATGGGCATGTACCACAGCAATAAAAGCTCTACTTTTGGAATTGGGTTAAACTATAAGGAATTCCTGATTCAGGGGTTTTACACCAGTCAGCTGGCTGCAGAAAGGGTCCGAACCGGAGGGGATTTTGAAATTAACCTGAAAATTCGCCTGTTCAGGAACAAGGATGTGCGGGATGTGAAAGTTTTTTAGGCCACAAAAGCAAGAAACGGGTATTCAGGGAAAGCGCAATCTGTTAACTTTGAAACATGAACAGCCCATTGATTCTGGATTACCCGGTGCCACCCCTTTTTAGTTTTAAAGAATGTCTGTGGTTTTTGAATCGAAACTACGACGACTGTATGCACCGAATCAGTTCGGGTGCCATAACCAAGGCCATTTCCCTGCCGGAGGGAGATTTTTTGATCCGTATAGCAGAACACAGACAAATGATCCGAATGGAAATTCTGGATGGTGCGGATATAGAAAACCACAGAGAGGTGTTGGAGCAATACCTTAAAAATTGGTTTGATCTGGATAGGGATCCCCGGCCTTTGTATGAATTGCTCAAAAAAGACCCGCAGCTGAGTTATATGGTCACTGCTTTTCAGGGGCTCAGGTTGGTGAGTATGCCAGATCTTTTTGAAGCCCTGTGCTGGGGCATCACCGGACAGCAGATCAACCTGAGTTTTGCCTATAAACTCAAAAGAAGACTGGTCGAAAAATATGGACGCAGCATAGAGCATGAAGGAAACGTTTATCACCTTTTTCCAAAACCAACGGCGCTCGCTAAGGCCGGGATCACTGATCTTATGGACATGCAGTTCTCTCAAAAAAAAGCAGAATATCTGATTGGATTGTCAAAGGCTTTTTTAGATGGAACGATCAGTGAAAAAACATTGAAGGCTTTACCTTCTTTAAAGGAAAGGCAACAGGTCCTGACGGCCATTCGGGGCATTGGCCTGTGGACCGCCAACTATGCGCTGATGAAATCTTTCCGGGAAAATTCCTGTATCCCTTATGGAGATGTCGGTTTGCTCAATGCCCTGATCGCCCACGGAATCATGCAGCAAAAAACGGATAGGGAGCAAATGGATCATTTTTTTGAGAAATATAAGGGCTGGGAAAGCTACCTGGTCTTTTACCTCTGGCGAAGCCTGTCCCAGCCTGAGCAATAAGCAGCAGTTAAGTTAAGGCGTCATGAAAAATAATACCAAGTGTATGCCTTTCGCCGCTGCGGACCTCGCTGACCCCATGTTTCATATTGACCCGGTAATAACCTTTGGTTCCCTGCACCGGCCGGAAATTAGTGGTAAATAGAAGCATATCGCCTTTTTTAGGTTGAAGGACAACTGCTTTGGATTGTGCTCTTGGTGTTTGCTGCAGCAGTACAAATTCCCCTCCCTGATAATCTAGGCCTGGTTCATTTAAAAACACGACCAGCTGCAGGGGAAAATAAACTTCGCCATATAAATCCTGGTGCAAGGTATTGAAGCCCCCTTTTCCATATTTTAAAATCAATACCGTTGGCTTGGTTTGCCCCTGAAGCTGGCAAAGTTCTTGCAGTTCTGCCAGGCTTTGCGGGAATTGCCGGTCAATGTTCAACACCCGCATCCAATTGTTGGCAACAGGCGCAATGCGCGGATAAATTCCTGCCCGGAGTTCTCCGATTAGCGGAGGTAGGGGATAACTAAAGTATTTATACTCTCCTAAGCCAAAACGATAGCGTTCCATGACCACGGTTTTGCGGTACAGGCCTGCTGAAGGGTAATCCGCAATCAGGGCCTCGCATTGTGCCTTTCCAAGTAAGCCTGGTACCAGGGCATATCCTGTACCGTTGAGGTCCTGCCGAACCTGTTCCCAGTTGATGTGTTCCAGCTGCTCCATTATTTACCTGCAGTTTGTGCAGCCTCCCAGGCAATCATTGCCGATTTTCGTGTCAGCCCCCAGTGGTAGCCTCCAAATGCGCCTGTAGACTGAATGACCCGGTGACAGGGAATCAAAAAGGCGACAGGGTTATTGCCAATGGCTGTCCCGACTGCCCTGGAAGCTTTTTGATGTTCAATATTCTCAGCAATAGTGGCATAGGTAACCAGTTTTCCGGTTGGGATTTTAAGCAGGGCTTCCCAGACCTTTAGCTGGAAAGGGGTACCTTTCAGGTGTAACTTGATCTTGTCCAGCGAAACCTCTTCTTTACTGAATACCTGCAGCGCCGAGATCTGCAGGGCATCCACAAATTGCTGGTAAGCCGCATTCGGGAAAATTTCCTTTAGCTGGGAAAGTGCCAGGGCTTCTTCTTCTACAAAGGCCATGTGGCAAATGCCCTTTGAGGTAGAAGCAATGATGATTTTTCCAAAAGTGCTGTCTGCAAAACTATAATTGATGGACAACTCCTCACCACCGTTTTTGTATTCTCCTGGTGTCATACCTTCTATATGGATGAATAGATCATGCAGGCGGCCGGTCCCGGAAAGGCCGGTTTCATAAGCGGCATCAAACAGGGTGGCGCCGCGGTCTTTAAGGATGTTTTTAGCATAATCCACGCTCAGGTACTGGATAAACTTTTTTGGGCTCACGCCTGCCCACTGCGTAAAAAGGCGCTGGAAATGAAAAGGACTTAAATGTACTTCCCTGGCAATTTCCTCCAGATCGGGTTGCTGCTTAAAATTCGTTTTGATGTAAGCGATGGCCTGGGCAACCCTGTTGTAATTAATGGAATCCTGTGTGTTCATCACAATTGTTGTTAAATGTATATCAAAGGTAGGACTCCATGCAGGGGTTTAAAACCCGGAACTTGCTCAATTGCACCGCTTTTTCAGGGTGTAGGACCCCTTTTGTAAATTATCAAAAGAAATCGCACCAATCACAGAAAATCAGCTTAAATTTAGCGCCCGGAAACGGTTATATCCAGTCCCCATATGGAAAAACAAAAGAAGGAAAAAAAAGCAAGTATTTTCAGCCTGCTGAAACCTTATAAAAAACTCATTATTTTACTGATCTTCCTGGCCTTGCTCAGCAATGGAATCAATCTGTTGCTCCCTAAAATTATTGCAGGCGGAATCGATGCCTATACTGGCGGTACCTTTCAGATCAGGCCGGTGCTTATTGAATTTGCCCTGGCCATTATTCTGGTCTTTATATTTACTTATTTGCAGAGTATTGTACAAACTTATGCTTCAGAAAAGGTGGCCAGGGATTTAAGGACACGGCTTTCGGATCAGATTTCCAGACAAAGCCATGCCTATATAGAAAAGGCCAATCCATCCAAATTGCTTACCAATCTGACTGCCGATACCGATTCCATTAAAACTTTTGTATCCCAGGCCATTGTTTCTATTGCTTCATCCATTTTTTTGATTGTAGGGGCCAGCATCCTGCTGTTGATGCTCAATTGGAGATTGGCCTTGCTGATCATAGCCATTATCCCGATTATCGGGGGTACTTTTTTTATGGTGCTGCGAAAAGTAAAAGTGCTGTTCATCAAAAGCAGGGAAGTCATTGACTGGCTCAACAAAGTGATCAACGAAAGTATCCTGGGTTCTTCTATTATCCGGGTGGTCAATTCCCAGCAGCTGGAATACCAGAAATTTCTCGACGCCAATACCCAGGCCCGTAACCTGGGGCTGGGCATCCTCCGTCTTTTTGCCGGTCTGATCCCGGTGATCATCTTTGTGGCCAATATGGCAGGATTATCCATTCTAGCCCTGGGTGGCCATTTTGTGATCCAGGGCACCATGAGCCTTGGTGAATTTGCGGCCTTTAACAGTTACCTGGCCTTACTGATTTTTCCGATTTTGGTGATCGGTTTTATGAGCAATGTGATTGCCCAGGCCAGCGCCTCCTATCAGCGTATTGAGACGGTCCTCCATACAGCAGAAATCCCAGAAACAGGTGGCCTGACCGCAAAGCTAAAAGGGGATGTGGAAATGCAGCATGTTTCGGTCAGCTATGGACAAAAACCTGCACTTAAAGATATTTCTTTTGCACTTAAGGCCGGTTCGAAAACGGCTTTTATTGGGCCAACCGCAGCCGGGAAAACCCAGCTTTTATACCTGCTGACCGGTTTGATCCCTCCGGCTTCGGGTAAAGTCCTTTTTGACGGACAGGACATTCGGGACTACCAGCAGGAAGCTTTTCACCAACAGGTGGGTTTTGTATTCCAGGACAGCATTATTTTTAACCTGAGCATCCGTGAAAATATAGCCTTTAGTGATACGGTAACCGATGAATCCCTCGCAAAGGCCATAGAAACCGCAGAACTGAAAGATTTTATTTCGGCATTGCCCCAGCAATTGGATACTGTTGTTTCCGAAAGGGGATCCAGTTTATCCGGTGGCCAAAAGCAGCGCATTATGCTGGCAAGGGCCCTGGCGCTGAACCCTAGGGTCTTGCTGCTGGATGATTTTACCGCCAGGGTGGATGGTCAGACAGAACAGAGAATTTTGGCCAATGTACAGCGGAATTATCCAGGATTGACCCTGCTGTCTGTGACACAGAAAATTGAAGCAGTGACCCATTATGATAAAGTGGTTTTGCTGATGGAGGGAGAAATCATTGCCGAGGGCAAACATGAAGAACTGATGAAAAGCAGTCCGGAATACATTCAGATCTATAATTCACAACAGAGCACCAGTAATTATGAAGAATTACAATCTTAATCAGATCAGCAGCGCAGGGGAAAAGAAATCCACTTTAAAAGCGCTGAACAAACTGTTGCAGCTGATCCGGGCAGAAAGGCCAAATCTGCTGAAAGCACTGGCGGCCATTCTTTTGAACTCCGGTTTGCTGCTGCTGGGGCCTTACCTGGTGGGCCATACCATAGATACTTATATCCGGACCAAACAATATCATGGGGTATTGGTCTTTTCAGGGATCCTGCTGGTTATGTACCTGACCGCCATGGTGACCGGTTATTTTCAGACCAAACTCATGGGTGGGGTAGGGCAGCGCATGCTGTTTACCTTAAGAAACGCCATCTTTACCAAGTTGCAGGAATTGCCGGTCGGTTTTTTCAACCAGAACAAAGCGGGCGACCTGATTTCCAGGGTCAACAACGATACCGACAAGCTGAACCAGTTTTTTTCCCAGTCTTTGATGCAGTTTATTGGCAGTATTATGACCATGATTGGAGCAGGTATCTTTTTATTGTCCATTAATGTAAAGCTTGGTGCGGCAGGCCTTTTTCCGGCTGTATTGATCCTTGTTTTTACGGCCTTATTGTCCCCCTGGGTGAAACGTAAAAATGCGGTCAACCTGAAAAGTACGGGTGGTATGAGTGCTGAAATCCAGGAAAGCCTAAACAATTTTAAAGTGATTATTGCTTTTAACCGCCGGGATTATTTCCGGAAAAAATTTGATCAGGCCAATCATGAAAACTATAAAACCGCCATCGGTGCAGGCCTGGCAAACAACATCTTTATGCCGGTATACGGTATGTTGTCGAGTTTTGCTCAGCTGATTGTTTTGCTGTACGGGATACACCTGATCTCTATCGGGGAATTTAGCATTGGTTTACTGGTCAGTTACCTTTCTTATGCCACCAATTTTTACAACCCTTTAAGACAGCTGGCTGCCTTATGGGCCAGTTTCCAGGTGGCTATGGCCGGCTGGGACCGAATTTCGCAAATTCTTTCCCTGGAAACAGACCTCGTTGCCGTTGAGGTTGCAGAGGAAGAAAAGCAGGCTGCTTTGCTGGAGTTCAGAAATGTCCATTTTGGTTACGAGCAGGACCGGGATATCCTCCATGACATCAGCTTCAAACTGGAAAAGGGTAAAACTTATGCCCTGATCGGACCAACCGGTGGCGGTAAAACCACAACCGCATCATTGATTGCCAGGTTATACGATGCAGGTAAAGGAACGGTGTTGCTGCAGGGCAGGGACATCCGTTCGTACCCTGCAGCCGAGCGCAGTCAGAAAATTGGTTTTATCCTGCAGGAGCCTTTCCTGTTTTCTGGAACTGTGAAGGATAATATCCTTTACGGAAATGAAATTTATAAAGATTATTCCAATGCGCAGCTGGAAGAAGTGATTCGGGAGTCCAATTTGGGAGAGCTGCTGGCCATTTTTGATGAAGGTTTGGAAACCAAAGTAACTTCGGGTTCAGACAACATCAGTCTTGGACAAAAACAGTTGATTGCCTTTATGCGGGCCGTATTGCGTAAACCCGATTTACTGATCCTGGACGAAGCGACTGCGAATATTGATACGGTAACTGAGCAATTGCTGGGGGCCATTCTTAAAAAACTGCCTGCAGAAACCACTTTGGTGATTATTGCCCACAGGTTAAATACCATTGAAAATGCCGATCAGATCTTTTTTGTGAATTCAGGAGAAGTGCAAAAAGCGGGCACGATGAAACATGCAATGGAAATGCTCCTGGAAGGTAAAAGAAGTACTTAATGGAATTGTTGAGCAGAAACTTCCTGAATTCTATTGTATGGGTTGGTGATTTTGAACTGGACTATAAAGAAGTAAATTTAAATGTACTTTGTATTGAGGATGGCGATACAGAAGTTCATTATCTTCTCCGGTTATCAGATATTGTATATTTTTTTTACAGACAGGAGGATTTTGAACATCATTTTAGTGTAATTGATGTTTTTTTAGAGCGGTTTAATGACTGTAGAGAAGTTCGTACAAGGCATTCTGAACAGATGCAGGATTATTGGATGTTACAACTTTATAGTGGAATCCATCAAGCCTTAATAGGCTTTAAAGAGTTAAATTTATCGATCATTAAAACCTCTTGATGAAGATCATGAAAGCACAGCACTCAAAAATTGCCCGTATTGTTCTTGGGATTGTCATTGCGGCTATAAGTTGGGTGATATTTTTTACAGATTGGGGGCGGGACAACAGAAAAGAAACGCTGGAAAAATATAGTCGTCAGCATTTTGAAGGCGTTGTTGATTCCATTTATACTGATCCGGAAAATTTCAATACTAAAACAGCAATTTTAAAGCCCGGGTATCACCTGGAACTGCTCCGGATGTGGGAATCTTCCATAAAGCTAGGAGACTCTTTATCCAAAAGAAAAGGCACTCTGGAGGTTGAAGTCTACAGAAAAGGAACGGGAAAAGTGATTTTGTCCTATGAAAATATGCTAAGGGACTGGAGGTAGTTTATCCATCTTGTGCAATTAAACTTTTCAATTCATGAAAAGAATGGATCACATGCAAAGCGGTATCTCCTTTTGCGATCCCGGGCCGTAAAATTTGCACTGTTTTCATGCCTAAAGCATTTCCTGCGGCAATTTCTGCATCGGGGTTGTCCCCAACGATCCAGACCTGATCTGCTGTGAGCTGATGTTGAGCTGCGATCTGCGAAAAGATGGTCATTTTGCCCAGCCTGTTTTCCTGGTAAGGGTCATCTATAAAAACCGCTTCAAAATCACCAGGCTGAAACAAGGCATCAATTTTTGCCTGCTGCAATTTGCTCAGTCCGGTGGTCACCAGAAAACGTTTGGAGGGAATTTCTTTGATCACTTCAAAATCATCAAAAGGCTTTAAAACCAATTGGTAATCTGTATGGATCAAAGCATTTTTCCCGGCATCAAACATGGCCTGGCTAAAGTTATATTCCTGGGCAACCACTTCCATGGATTTCCGCCAGAGCTCTTCAAAAGCTTTTTCTAAAACAGTTTCTTGCACAGTTCCTTTATTCGCCGCCTTAATGGCTTCAAAAACCGGCTGAAAAGTATCTCCCGGTATAGAACGTGTGGGTAAAATGGTTTGGTCCAGGTCATAGATGACCGCTATTTTTTTCATAGTTTTTATTTTTTTAGTGGATCCAGGAGTACACTGAATTTCTGATCAGATCAGAGTATAAAAAAACAAGCATACACAAGCATAAACAAGCCAGGCTTAAGCATGTGCAAAAGGGATTAGGGTATACAATAAAACGAGGGGGATAGGTGAGGCTAATGTAAATAAATTATTTGATTTTTTGGTCATTTGAAATGAACCAGATTTTGTGGCTCAGATCGAGATGAGTCTAGTATAAGTCCGTATTGACTGCGGATTTTTTAAACAGAACTTCCTTACAGTTATCATTCTACCGCGCATCCGGCCAGGAATTTTGAATTTGAACCGGTACCTGGTTGTCTTGGTATTGTAGTAATGAGTTTTTTTATGTCAGTAAAACCTTTAATGGTAATCTGGTGCTCAACAGCAAAATATTTAGCCCTGCGGTTGTTTTAAAAGCCTTTGTTGCAGACGGAGAGGTTGATCCTGAGCTGACAAAAAGCTGGAAGTCCATTCAATTTAAGAACTGCTGAAAAAGCAGGAAGATCACAAAAAGAGCAAGGGCTTGCAGGCCCCTGCTCTTTTTTTAGGTTTAGCTTTTTAATAATTATTCTTTTAAAGAATCTCCTGAATATAAAGCACTGAATTCAAAATCGAATGGTAATTTAGCACTGGATCTTTAGAGCTTGTTTTATGAAAAATGGTTTATTCAGGTATTATGCGGCAGGTATTTCGGCTTTTGTTATTTGGGGCGCTTTTGCAGTCCCTCTTAAATTGCTGAAAACCTATCCTTCCAGTCAGATTCTGGAATACCGGATTTTTACAGCGCTGATCCTGGTGTCACTTTTTATTCTGTTGTTCAGAAGGGCCGAGCTGAAAAAAGACCTGCAGATTTTTAGACAGGCTTCAAAAAAAGAGCAGGTTAAGCTTGCAGGATTGATCCTGCTGTCTTCAGTACTGCTAACCAGTAATTGGTTCACCTATATTTACGCGGTAAACCATGTGAGCCTGACCTCTGCGGCTTTTGCCTATATGGTTTGTCCCCTGATTACAGCTTTTGGTGGGTTTTTTATCCTGAAAGAGCACCTGAGCCGGTTAAAACTAATTGCTTTGGGACTGGCTTTTGCAAGTATTGCGGTATTGGCTACCGGTTCTTTAAGGGATGTGCTCTGGTCGGTGGCTATTGCATCTGTTTTTGCATTTTACCTGATCATTCAGCGGGCTGTTCAAACGGTAAACAAGGTGAACATGCTGGCCCTTAATCTGCTCATTTCTGCTTTGCTGATGTTACCCTATTACCTTTCACAGCCTCTTTCTGTGCCGACTGAGCCCGTATTTTGGGGTACAATTGTGCTTATTGCGCTAATTTTTACCTTAATTCCATTGTTACTCAACTTATTTGCCCTTATTAAACTGCAGTCTTCTACATTGGGTATTATCATGTACGTTAATCCGATCATTGCTTTTTTGATTGCTTTTTGTTTTTATCATGAGCCCATCAGGTTTGTACAACTGCTGGCTTATTCTTTGCTCGTGCTGGCTATTGTGGTTTTCAACTGGTCGGTTATCCGGGGTGGGGCCAGGTCAGCTGCTTTGTCACCAGAGGAAAAATAATAGAAGCTGAACTTTTTATACGATTTACTTTAATCCGCTATTTATGAAAATTGCTTTTTTCAGTACACAATCTTACGATCGTAAATACTTTGACCAGGTTAACCGGCATTATGGTTATGAATTACTTTATTTTGAGGCTTCCCTGAATGAAAAGACAGCGATACTTGCAGAAGGTTGCCAGGCGGTTTGCATTTTTGTAAATGACCAGGCCAATGCCCTGACGCTGGAAAATCTCCATAAGCTGGGAATCCGGAATATTGTCCTTCGCTGCGCGGGTTTTAATCAGGTAGATCTGGAAAAAACGGCCGCTTTGGGCATGAGGGTACTCCGGGTGCCGGCTTATTCACCTGAATCTATTGCTGAGCATGCCCTGGCTTTGATTTTAACATTAAACCGGAAAACCCACAAGGCCTATAACCGGGTCAGGGAAGGTAATTTTAGCCTGCAAAGGTTAACCGGCTTTAACATCAGCGGAAAAAGTATCGGAATTATTGGCCTGGGTAAAATCGGTTTGGCCTTTGCCAGAATTATGCAAGGTTTTGGCTGTAGGATCCTGGCTTTTGATCCTTTTACCAAGGATGTTCCTGCTTATATAGAACTGTGCGATCGGGATACTTTATTTGAACAAAGCCAGATCATTTCCATCCACTGTCCCTTAAATGCAGACACCAAACACCTGATTAATGCAGCCAGCCTGGCCAAAATGAAAGAAGGCGTGATGCTCATCAATACCAGCCGGGGGGCAGTCATCCGGACACCGGATGTGATTGAGGCTTTAAAGAGCGGAAAACTAGGGTACCTGGGGATTGACGTGTATGAGCAAGAAGACAAATTGTTTTTCAGGGACCTTTCTGAAAGTGTAATTCCTGACGACCAGATCCTTCGTTTGATGAGTTTTCCTAATGTGCTGATTACTGCACACCAGGCGTTTTTAACACATGAGGCCTTAACAGAAATTGCGGAGACCACGCTTTCCAACCTGAAAAGTATTGTAGAAGGCCGGGAAAACCCTAACCAGGTTTCAAACGGATTTTAATTCCATAATTTTTGGAAAACAGATTTTCAGCCATGCGGTAAACTCCCCGGGCTGTTGCTCGAGTTCCAGGGAAAGTGCCCTGATGGAAATGTAACGGAAAGCAATAGCCTCTTCTGGATTCAGAATGGGAAGGGCATCAGTATAGCCAAAAAAAACATGATCATATTCATGTTCACTAAGCTGGTTTTCCAGATCGGCTTGATAAAGGAAACTAAAGCGGTGTTCAAGTTTGCACTGCAGGCCCATTTCTTCATTTAGCCGGCGCAGTGCAGCATCTGCGGTTTTTTCTCCCGGCCTGGGATGACTGCAACAGGTATTGGTCCATTTTCCAGCAGAGTGATATTTGTCCCGGGCCCGCTGCTGCAACAACAGCTCTCCTTTGCTGTTGAAAATAAATACCGAAAAAGCACGGTGCAGGAGTCCCTTGCGGTGCGCTTCCATTTTCTCCATCGTGCCCATTTGTTTATCCTGCTGATCAACCAGTACCACTTGTTCTTCCATCATTGGCGCAAAGATACGCAATAAGGTGCTTTTTCGGGAGTTTAAACTAAATGCTATCTTGTGTTGTTGTTTGTATAAATCAGATCATCATGAGCTATCAGGTACAATTATTTCCTCTGGAAGTAAAAAAAGCTTATTTTCTTTCAAAATCACCTGGTTTTCTTGAAAAAGTAGAAAACCTGATCCCTTTCACTGCGGGGCAGAAGCAAAGGCTGAGGGACCGTTTGTCAAAATATGGTTACCGCCAGCAAAGGACAGACCCTTATGGCCATCATTATGTTTTTGATGAGGATGAAAGCATTAATGCCCTTTTAACAGACCATGGGTTATATTTTTCGGCAACAGGTGAGGGCGCATTTGAAATTGGCATGACAGCTTCGGAATTTACCGATACAGAAGAATTCGCCAAATACGATCCTCAGAATGGTGGCTGGGAGGAAATTTGAATCCTCCCTAAACCAAACGGAAAGCAGTTGGTGTGAGTGCGGCCTGCTTTCTGAAAAAATTATTGAAATGAGAAGGTTCTTCAAAACCCAGACAATAGCTGATTTCTGAAATGTTCCAGTTGGTGTGCTTTAACAAAGCTTTCGCTTCGCTGATGATCCTTTCTGCAATATGGCCGGTTGTGGTTTTTCCTGTAGTTTCTTTAACGGCCCGGTTCAAATGGTTAACATGTACCGACAGCTGATCTGCAAAATCTTTTGCCGAACGCATAGACAGGCGCTGGGCCGGGGATTCAATCGGAAACTGACGGTCCAGTAATTCATTAAAAACCGCTGTGATCCTGGAATTGGCATCTGTATGCTGGTGCAGCGTTTCTGTTGGCCCGATCTTCAGGGCATAGTGCAGCATTTCGGTAACATAATTTCGGATCAGGTCATTTTTAAACCGGTAATCGGAATGGACTTCTTCAAGCATTTTCTCGAAAATCAGGCTCACATGTTGGTCTTGTTGTTCATTCAGGGCAAAAGAAGGTTTTCCTCCCGGGCTGAACATAGGCAGATCACGGATACCACCCCTGACATTTTCTGTAAAAAACGCTTCTTTGAAAATGCAGAAATAACCACTTTTCAGTTCTGATAGAAATTCCACAGTATAGGGTACCCTGGGATTGAAAAACATTAAAGTGGTTCCTGATATATGGATGCTTTTGTCGGCATAATGATAAATCACTTCTCCTCTGTTGAGGCTAAACTTATAAAAGTCCCTGCGGGCATAGGTCACCGGCTGGGAGGGAGTTGCAATACAGTCTTCGACTTTGAAGACATTGAAATGGCCGCTTTCCCTTTGAAGGTTGTTTGGGACCTGGTCAAATTTTTTCCGGTAAAAATCCTCTAAACTCTCTGTTTTTGACATATACTATAAAGTTAAATATTTAAATTTAAACAACCGCTTCAAAGGCTGTGGACAGGGTCAGCTCTTTCCACTTTTCCAGTTCCATGGCCAGTGAGCTGATCTTTTCCTGGGCAAGCTGATAGGCATCTTCTCCTAAAAACAGGCGAAGTGGTGCATTGGGTTCACCGCCAATTTTAATCATCACTTTCGCAGCTTTAACAGGATCCCCGGCTTGTTTTCCATCAATTTCATGCTGGTGTAGTCTTTGTGTATCCCGTACTTCTTTGTATTCCAGGATTTCATTTTCGGGCACCTGCAGGGAATCTGGTGCAAGGAAGTTTGTCCTGAAATAACCAGGTGCAATAATGGTGGCCTGTACCCCAAATGGTTTGACTTCTGCTGCCAATGCTTCGGAAAGTCCTTCTATTGCAAATTTAGTGGCGCAATATATTCCGAAGCCTGGAAAGTTTCCGGTAAAACCACCTATGGAGGAGATGTTGATGATGTGACCAGACCTTTGTTTACGGAAATAAGGCATGGCTTTTCGGATCACATTTAAGGTCCCAAAAACATTCACTTCAAAATTTTCATGCGATTCTCCGTCACTTAATTCTTCCAGGCTCCCTACCAAACCATAACCGGCATTATTGACCACCACATCAAGTTTCCCGAAATAGGCATGGCTTGTTTTCAGGGCCAGGGCAACCTGACGTTCATTTTTCAGGTCCATGGCCAGTGGAAGAAAATTTTCGGTGTTTTCACCAATCGCCAGCTGCAGGTCTTCTGCATTTCTGGAAGTTGCAGCGACCCGGTGACCTTCTTTTAATAATTCTTTAACCAGTGTAAGTCCCAGCCCTTTTGAGGCGCCGGTTACGAACCAAACTTTTTTTGTATCCATGTTTTTTATTGGTTTTGATTACACAAAATTACTATGGGAAAAGCCCCGTCTTTGTACGCCAATCAAACCAATACTTGCAAAATTCAAACAATCGAAGGGGGGAAGCGTGTTTAATAAATAGATTCTCTATGCTTAAATTTAAGAAAATGAAAAATCTTCCCAAAGGACTTCCCCTGATTGGGGCCGAAGTGTTTATTGAACCTGGACAGACGGCTCTGGAAATAGATACCTGGTTTAAACGCCTGAAAGAATGCGGAATGAAACTCACCCGGATCCGTCTGTTTGAAAGTGACATGCGCGGGGCCCAGGGGGGCTGGGATTTTTCATTGTTTGACGAGGCTTTCCGGGCAGGGGAAAAGTATGGGATCCAGATTTACGGAAATCTTTTTCCGGCAACGGATTTTACGGATGTGGGCGGTTTTAAATTTCCAAAAACTAAAGGGCATTTAGAGGAGATTGCTGTTTATATTAAAGAAGTGGTGCTTCATTTTAAAACCTTTAAATCACTTGCTGGTTGGGTACCGATCAATGAACCGGGATCAGGAAATTTGCCTCAAGAGGAGTTTAGTCTGGAGCGTTTTGAACAATGGAAAAAACAATTGGGCCAGGACAGTTACCAGAGCTGGGGTTTCAGGACCTTGGATTTTAGCCCGGAAAAATTTTTGTTGTATTACAACACCTGGTTTTTGAAATGGCTGACTGGGCAAATACGTTTGTATGATCCCATGGCGCCAATCCACGTAAACAATCACGCCATTTTTCAGCATGCAGCAGAATATGATTTTCCGGCCTGGAGAACTTTTCTGGATAGTCTGGGTGGTTCTGCACATGCCAGCTGGCATTTTAATTATTTCAGCAGGACAAAATATGCGGTGGCCATGTCTGCCAACTCCGAGATGCTGCGTTCAGGGGCCGGACCGATTCCCTGGCTGATGACAGAACTTCAGGGAGGAAACAACATTTACAGTGCATTTAACCCACTTTGTCCTACAGCAAATGAAATTACACAATGGCTTTGGATAACCATTGCCTCGGGGAGCAAGGGTACGGTGTTTTGGTGCCTGAACTCAAGACGCTCTGGTTTTGAGGCAGGTGAGTGGGCCATGCTGGATTATCAGAACCAGCCTTCAGACCGGATGCAGGCTGCGGCAGAGGCCGCTGAACTATTGGAAAAACATGCCGGTTTTTTTTCAGAAGCAATGGTTGCAACCTGCTGTGTTCAGGTTTTGTATATCCGGGAGTCTTTGTGGGTAGAGAAAAAATTGCAGGTACCCGGGACTTTTTACCCGGGACGTGCAGAGGGCGGAGTCATGAAATCGGCCCTGGCTTATTTTGAAGCATTGGGAGAAATGGGCATCCATGTTGGTTTTGGAGAGATCAGTGAGTTTGATTTTGATAAAAATGATTATTCTGGACAAATGCTCCTTCTGGCGCAGCAGATTAGTATTCCGTCCAGGTATTGGAAGGCGCTGGAAAGCTTTGTAGAGAAAGGTGGAAAATTGTTTGTAGATGGCCTCTCTGCTTATTATGATGAAAATGCCTGTACTTTGATGGGAAGGGGTTTTCCTTTTCTTAAATTATTTGGTGGCCAGGTCAGGGAATTTAAAATGATGGAATCTTTGTTCTGCCTACCTGTTGGGAAAATAGATGCACCCGCCCATCTTTGGAGGGGGACCATTTTGCCCGGAGCTGGGGTAGTGGTCCTGTCCCGGAAAGGTGACGATGTTTTTGCCGTACGAAATGACTATGGCAAAGGTCAAGTGCTCTGGATTCCTTCTTTGCTTGGGCTTGGTGCCAGATTGGAAGATAACTACAGCGCATTACAGGAAATACTGGGACGGGAGCTGGCCGGATTGCCACTGGTATTCCGTTTTGAAAAACCGGTTAAAAATGTCCTGATGAAAGTATTAAAAAATGAAGCAGATTATGTGACCGTACTGGTGAATAAATCAGGCATGGTGCAGCAGGTCCGGATCCTGTGTGACTTGAAACTGGAACCCATTTTGCTGTTTGCTGATGGCCATGGCGGCCCTGATCAAGGACTGGAAATGGTGATCAACCCGGAGGAAACCTTATTGCTGAAATGGTCAGCAAGGGGTTAGAATAAGATTAAAATCTTTTAATGTGCCGGGTATTGACCGCAAAGGCCTTTATATTTGATTAAAAAAAGCCCATGAATATTCTGTTGATAGAAGATGAACCTAAGGTTGCTGCATTTATCAAAAAAGGCCTGGAAGAGCAATTGAATAATGTTTCTCTGGCCTATGATGGAAATGTAGGCTGTAAAATGGCCTTGGAAAACGATTATGATCTGATCATTCTGGATGTGGTTTTACCTCATATTAATGGAATGGAAGTTTGTAAACTGGTCCGTCAGCTCAAAAAAGAGGTGCCTATTTTAATGTTGTCTGCACTCGATACGGTCAATGATAAAGTCCAGGGCCTGGAGAACGGGGCAGATGATTACCTGACCAAACCTTTTCATTTTGAAGAACTGCTGGCACGTATTAAAGCTTTAAACCGCAGAAAGGATCTGGTTTTGCCGGGTACCATTTATAAGGTTGCCGATCTGGAAATGGATTGTTATAAAAAAACAGTGACCCGAAAGGGAAAGATCATCCTGCTCTCTGCAAAGGAGTTTACTTTACTGGAGGTGCTGATGGCCAATAAAAACCGGGTTTTATCCAGGATTTATATTGCAGAAACGGTATGGGGAATTTCTTTTAACCGGGGAACCAACCTGATCGATGTCTACATCAATTACCTGAGGTCAAAAGTAGATAAGGGCTACCCTAAGCAACTGATTCATACCGTTATTGGTATGGGTTATATTATTAAAGATCAGTAAGGTATGAAATTTAAAAATGCCCTCTCGCTTAAATTTACCTTTATGTTCGCCCTTTTGTTATCGGCGGTACTAACGGGTATTTATCTTTTTGTGGAACACAACCGGTCTGTTTCTTTTTACAATAAACTCGATGAACGGGCAATGATTGCCGCTCAGTTCTATTTTGCAGAAGATAACCTGTCCATAAAAATGTTTAGTCAGGTGGCGAAAAAATTTCCCCAGTCCTTATCCAGTGAATCGATCAGTATTTATGATCAGCAACTCGAGCCAAAGTTTATGCCCGAGGATTCTATCCGCTGGAAGCATAGTTTTCTGAAAGAGATCGTGAAAAAGAAAAACCTTCATTTTCTTTCCGGGCAACGTCAGGTGGCTGGATTGTATTATGAAGACAATTCCGGGAACTTTATTGTGGTGGTTTCCGCCCTGGATGAGCAGGGCTTTCATGATATGCGTCAGCTCAGGCTTATTATGTCTGTCTTTTTTGTCGCTTCCCTTTTTATCACTTTTTTTATCGGAAGAATTTTTGCAAACCTTTCTCTGCAGCCCATAGTAGGAATGACGGCCGGGCTGAAACGGATCAGGGCATCCAACCTTCATATGCGCCTACCGGTCAGGACAAGAAAAACGGATGAAATAGACAACCTCTCTTTAACGATCAATCAGCTATTGGAGCATCTTGAACAATCTTTTGAAGGACAGAAATCTTTTGTCGCTAATGCCTCCCACGAACTGCGTACGCCCATTACAGCCATACTTGGTGAAGCAGAGATTACCCTGATGAAGGAAAGGACTGCCGTGGAATACCAAAAGGCCCTGCAGGAAGTTGTTGCCGGAGTGGAACAGTTAAACCACATCATCAATAGTTTGATGGAATTGTTGCAGACCAATCTGGACAATAAGGATTTTCAAAACATCAGGATCGATGAACTGATGTGGGAAGTTGCTGATGAACTGAGCCTGAAAAAACGAACAGAACAGGTTCATTATACTATCCCTGAGGAAGTCTCCGGTATAGAGCTTTTGGGCAACAGGAGGTTATTATTTATTGCCATTAGTAATCTGTTGAAAAACGCGGTTAAATTTTCAGAAGGAAAAATGGTAAACTGTACGGTAAGTTATGATGCCCGGGGCCTGTATATTGAAATCAGGGACCAGGGTATTGGTATTGCGGCACAGGATCTGGACAGGATTTTTCAACCCTTTTACCGCTCTTCAAACGCATTAGAATATCCGGGTTATGGAATCGGTCTTTCGCTGACCTATAACATCGTTAAGCTGCACAATGGCCGTATAGAAATTAATTCTGAATTAAGAAAGGGGACCACTGTTAAGCTTTTTCTTCCTGCTGTCTGACCTCTCAGGGGTGTTTTAAGCAGACATTAAAGAATTCTAATGGTCTTTTAATCCATCTCTAATAAAGATCTAAACGCTTCCTAATGTAGGGCATGTAGCTTTGTTTATTAATTATAAAGTTATGTACCTCAAAATTTTTAGGGCGCTTTTTTTATCCTGCATTTTAGGCCTTGTTTCCTTTAAAGGAGTTATGGCCCAGGAGGATCACCGGGACGCGCTCGAACTTAATCTTCAGCAGGCCGAGGAACTTTTTCTGAAAAAGAATTTAAGCTTGCTGGCCAGCCAGTACAATATTGACAATGCAAAGGCTGCTGTAATTACAGCGAAGCTGTTTGACAACCCCCAGTTCAGCATTGAAAACATCCTTTACAATCCGCAGACCAAGAAGTTTTTTGACATGAGTCATGACGGAGGGCAGTTTGGAGGGAGTATCGCGCAGTTGTTCCAGACCGCCGGAAAAAGAAATAAAAATATCCAGCTGGCCAAATTAAATGTCCAGGAAGCGGAATACGGTTTTTTTGACCTGATGCGAACACTCCGTTATACCCTGCGCAGTGATTTCTACAAGATTTATTATCAGGAACAATCGGCAAAGGTTTATCAGCAGGAAATCAATTCTTTATCCAAAACCTTAACGGTTTTTCAGCAACAATATCTTAAAGGAAATATCGCGCAAAAAGAGGTGTTAAGGATACAGTCTCAATTGTATTCCCTGCAGGCAGAGCTGAATGAACTCCGGGATGCCATTGATGATGTGCAGAGCGAATTTAAATTGTTGATCCGGGCAGATCCGAAAATGGATGTCAGACCACAGTTTGAATTTAAACTGGATGGCAAAAGTGTGCTGACAGCAACTCCTTATGCTAAATTGCTAGAAGCCGCAAATACCAATCGTTATGACTTGAAATCGGCTCGTCTTGCCGTGGATTATAGCAATTTGAACCTTAGGTTGCAAAAGGCAATGGCCATTCCGGATGTAAACGTATCGCTGACCTATGACAAACAGGGCAGTTTTGTGCGCAATTATAATGGTCTGGGCATCAGTATCCCACTTCCGCTGTTTAACCGGAACCAGGGGGCCATTAAACAGGCAAAAATTGCTATTGAAAGCAGTAAAACCGGCTTGCAGCAACAGCAGGATCAGATTGAAAGTGATCTGGACAATTCTTATCAGAGTGCTTTCAGACTGGAGAAACTGTACAATAGTTTTGACCCTAAATTTAAAGGTGATTTTACACACCTGATTGAAGAAGTTTCCAAAAACTACGAAAAAAGGAACATCAGCCTGCTGGAGTTTCTGGATTTCTACGATTCTTATAAAACCAATACACTGCAGCTTAATCAATTGCAGCTGAACAGGATCAACTCACTTGAACAGCTCAATTTTGTGACCGGCACCCCATTTTTTAATCAATAACAAACTACAGGTATGTACAACAGATATAAAGGATCAGTTCTGGCCATGGTGGCCTTTATGATCACAGCAGGCATGCTGCAGGGCTGCACCAGAAATGAAGCTGCAGAGAATGCCAAAGATGAAAAATTCAGGGTCACTGAAAAGCTTTTGAATGAGCTGGCTATTGATACGGTTAAAGAAAACAATGCGGTATCGGAAATTTCCTTAACCGGAATTGTTGCGCCGGATGAAAATAAAATGGTTAAGATATTCCCTTTGGTGAGTGGTATCACCCAGGATGTGCATGTCCAACTGGGAGATGTGGTGGCTAAGGGCCAGACCCTGGCTTCTATGCGTAGTGTGGAAATTGCCGGCTTTACCAAAGACCTGATTGCTTCCCAGGCAGATCTGAGGAATACCAAAAGAATATTGCAGTCTACACAAGACATGTACCAAAGCGGACTGGCTTCAGGAAAAGACCTGGAACAAGCCAAATCCGATTACCAAAAAGCTGCTGCTGAAAGTAAAAGGGCAGGTTCAGTGATGTCTATCAATAAGAGCAACGGCCGTGGTTATGAGATCAAAGCACCAATTGGCGGTTATGTGGTGGAAAAAAACCTTACAGACAATATGCAGGTGCGGGCCGACAATAGTCAGAACCTGTTTACCATTGCAGATTTATCCACAGTTTTTGTTCTGGTGAACATATACGAGTCCGACATCTCTAAAGTACAGACTGGCTATCCTGTAAAAATTACCACCCTTTCTTATCCGGATAAAGTGTTTACCGGTAAAATAGATAAGGTTTACAGCATGATTGACCCGGAGAATAAGGTCATGCGTGCCAGGGTTAAAATTGATAATCCGGGTCATTTACTAAAACCCCAGATGTTTGCCAAAGTGATGATCAGTGCAAGTTCAGGAGAGGATATGCCAGCCATCAATACCAGGGCGTTGGTATTTGACAATGACAAGAACTATGTCCTGATCAGAGATGGAAAGGCCCACGTGCGAATTCAGCCAGTTACTGTGGCCAAAAGAATAGAAGATACGGCTTACATCAGCAGCGGGGTAAAACCTGGTGACCAGTTGATTGCTTCCCGTCAGCTTTTTCTTTATGAATCCTTAAAAAACTAAAGATCAATCCATTTAAAATATATTACGATGAACAAAGTAATTAAAAATATACTGGATTTTTCGCTCAGGAATAAGTTCTTTATATTCTTCATGACCTTTCTGCTGCTGGTAGGAGGATACATTAGTTTTAAAAAAATTAGTATTGATGCTTTTCCGGACGTCACCAATACTTCTGTTACCATCATCACACAATGGCCGGGGAGGAGTGCGGAAGAGGTAGAAAAATTCGTTACCAGGCCTCTGGAAATTGCCATGAACCCAACGGAAAAGAAATCCTCTATCCGCTCTTCCTCTTTATTTGGCTTGTCTGTGGTGAAAGTTACCTTTGATGACGATGTGGACAATGCATTTGCCAGGATGCAAATCAATAACCATATTGCTGATGCAGATCTTCCGGATGGGGTGAAACCAGGGATTCAACCTCCATACGGACCGACGGGTGAGATTTTTCGTTTCACATTAAGCAGTAATAAAAAGTCTGTCCGTGAACTCAAAACCTTAGAGGAATGGGTTGTGGAAAGAGAAATCCGTTCGGTGCCGGGTGTGGCCGACGTCAATAGTTTTGGAGGCCAAACCAAAGCTTATCAGATTACAATTGACCCTCAGAAAGCTGTTCAGTATGGAGTGACGCCCCTGGAAATGTTTGAGGCTGTATCCAAAAGTAACATCAATGTTGGCGGGGATGTGATCCAGCAAAGCGGACAAGCCTACGTGGTAAGGGGAATAGGTTTGTTAAACAATATTGATGAAATCAAAAACATCATTGTGGATAACATTAAAGGCACTCCGGTATATGTTAAAAACGTAGCAGAGGTGACAGAATCTAACTTGCCGGCCCTGGGTCAGGTGGGCAGGGACATGGACCCGGATGTAGTGGAAGGTATTGTGGTGATGCGCAAAGGAGAGAACCCGAGTGAAGTGATTAAAAACCTGAAAGTAAAAATTGAAGAGCTCAACAGCAGCATTCTCCCTGACGGGGTAAAAATCAATACCTTTTACGACAGGGAAGACCTGGTTAATTTTGCGACGCACACGGTGATGCACAACATGATGGAAGGGATCATTTTTGTAACCCTGATTGTGTTTTTGTTTATGGCTGACTGGCGGACAACAGTTATTGTAGCTGTAGTGATCCCTTTGGCCCTGCTCTTTGCCTTTATTTGTTTGAAACTGAAAGGAATGTCCGCAAACTTACTCTCGATGGGGGCGATTGACTTTGGGATCATTATAGACGGTGCGGTAGTGATGATGGAGGGTATTTTTGTGGTGCTTGACCATCGGGCGAAAAAGGTTGGCATGGAGCGTTTCAATAAGCTGAGCAAGCTGGGTATGATCAAAGAGGCCTGTATGGTTAATGGAAAAGGGATCTTTTTCGCGAAACTGATTATTATAACGGGCTTGCTGCCCATCTTCAGCTTTGAAAAGGTAGAAGGTAAAATGTTTTCTCCTCTGGCCTGGACTTTAGGTTTTGCCCTTTTGGGCGCTTTGATCCTGACCTTTACCCTGGTACCGGTAATGGCAAGTGTTCTGCTCAAAAAGAATGTGAGGGAAAAACACAATTTCTTTGTGGCCTGGCTGACCCGTAATGCCATGCGCATTTTTGGTTTGTGTTTTAAAAGAAGAAAAGTCGCTTTTCCCATTGCTATAGCGGTTTTAGTTATTGGTTTGTTCTGCTTCAGGTTTCTTGGAACAGAATTTTTACCCCAGTTAAATGAAGGCTCTATTTATGTCCGGGCAACTGGCCCTCTGAGCACCTCGCTGGATGAATCGGTAAAACTGGCCAATGACATGCGAAAAATATTCCTGGGTTTTGAAGAAGTTAAACAAGTGATTTCCCAAACAGGAAGACCGGATGACGGAACAGATGCGACAGGCTTTTACAATATAGAATTTCATGTGGACCTGTATCCACAGGATCAGTGGAAAAGAAAAGAAACAAAGGCTTATCTGATCCAGAGAATGCAGCAAAGGCTGAAGTACTTTCCGGGAATAGACCTGAATTTCTCCCAACCGATTTCGGACAATGTGGAAGAAGCGGTATCGGGGGTGAAAGGTTCCATTGTACTGAAACTTTTTGGGGACGATCTGAAATATATTGAAGGTGAAGAGGAAAAGATTTTCAAGATCATGAAGGATGTAAGGGGTATAGA
The DNA here is from genome assembly GCF_003208655.1 of Pedobacter nutrimenti. Lineage (GTDB taxonomy): Bacteria > Bacteroidota > Bacteroidia > Sphingobacteriales > Sphingobacteriaceae > Pedobacter > Pedobacter nutrimenti. The sequence goes on from NZ_QKLU01000007.1 coordinate 137,234, forward strand.
GGATCTTGGGATCATGAGAAACCTGGGACAGCCCGAACTTCAGATTAACCTGAACCAGGAAAAGATGGCCCTTTATGGAGTGACCACGGCCGATGCCAATGCGGTTATTGAAACCGCGATAGGAGGTAAGGCGGCAACACAGATTTACGAAGGGGAACGCAAGTTTGACCTTAGGATCCGTTACCCGGAAAGCTTTAGAAATGATGCCGCGTCTATCGGAGACCTGAGGGTACCTACTTTGTCGGGCAATAAGGTTCCGCTAAGAGAAATTGCTGACATCAGCCGGAAAATAGGGCCAAGTATGATTTATCGTGATAAGCATAAACGTTATGGGGCAATTAAGTTTTCTGTAAGGGGTAGGGATATGGGAAGTACCATTAAAGAAGCCCAGGATAAAGTGAATGCGGCGATTAAACTGCCTAAAGGTTATAAAATGGAGTGGGCTGGAGATTTCGAGAACCAGGAGCGGGCAACGGCAAGGCTTGCCCAGGTGGTTCCGATCAGTATCCTGATTATTTTCTTTATTCTGTTTATTCTTTTCGGGACCATAAAGGATTCTTTACTGGTGCTGAACAATGTACCCTTTGCGATTATCGGCGGAATATTTGCCCTGATGATTACGGGAATCAATTTTAGTATTTCTTCGGGTATTGGTTTTATTGCGTTGTTTGGGATCTGCGTGCAAAACGGGGTCATCCTGATCACCAAATTCAAATCGAATATGAACGAAATGAAACTGCACCATCCTGAATGGACTTTTATGGATGCCTTGCGTATGGGCGTGGAAAGCCGGATCCGTCCGGTGATTATGACAGCCATGATGGCGGCAATTGGTCTACTTCCTGCGGCCATGTCTACAGGTATTGGTTCGGAGACCTCCAAACCACTGGCAACAGTTGTTATTGGAGGATTAATTTCAGATACCATATTTAACCTTTTTATTTTTCCGATTGTTTTTTACTGGGCATACAGGAAAAGCATGCTTAAGGCAAAAGTTGCTGAATAATTTTTTTGGTTCCGGTTTATTTTTGATCCTGTGCCCTGGTGGCACAGGATTTTTTATGCAGTTGCTTTTATAAAAGCGGCTGAAATCTTATTAACTTCGCCCTAACTATAACTTATTGATCAGTCAAAAAGCCGCATGGCTGCATGACAAAAAAAACAAATTTATAAATATGAAGAAAGTGGTTTATCTGTTGCTGCTGGCGATGACTTTGTCGTTTGCAGGTTCAGTAAAGGCAGATGAAGGGATGTGGATCCCTATGCTCATTGGTAAAAACTATGAGCAAATGAAAAAACAGGGTTTTAAACTCACTGCACAAGATCTTTACAATGCAAATGGTTCCAGTTTAAAGGATGCAATTGTTCATTTTGGTGGATTTTGTACGGGAGAAATTGTATCTGATAAAGGTTTGATTTTTACCAACCATCATTGTGGTTATGATGCGATTGCTTCTAACTCAACAGCTCAGAACAATATTCTGGACAATGGTTTTTATGCAAAAAACTACGGTGAAGAAAAACCAATCAGTGGTTTGTTTGTGCGTTTTCTTCAAAGAATGGAAGATGTTACGGCCAAGGTAAATGAAGCCACTAAAGGTTTTAGCGGTGCAGAAAAAACAGCTAAAATGAATGAGGCCTTTGCTGCAATTTCCAAAGCTGCGGTAACTGGTCCTACAATTGAAGCCAATGTAAAAGATTTTTATAAATCCAATCAGTTTATTTTATTTGTTTACGAGCGCTTCGATGACATTCGTCTGGTAGGGGCACCCCCTCAGAATATTGGTAAATTTGGTGGCGATACAGATAACTGGGAATGGCCTCGTCAAACCGGGGATTTCTCTGTATTCAGGGTATATGCCGGTAAAGGAAATCAGCCAGCCAAATATGATGTATCCAATACCCCTTATGCGCCAAAAAAATTCCTGCCTGTGTCCATTAAGGGCGTGAAAAATGGAGATTTCTCTATCGTATATGGTTATCCGGGCCGTACCGACAGGTACCTGACTTCTTATGGTGTGGATCTGGCAACTGAAAAAGTAAACCCTACCATTGTAAAACTTCGTGACATCCGTTTGAAAGCATGGAAACAGGAGATGGATAAAAGTGTGGAAACGCGTTTAAAATTGTCTTCTGAATACGCAAACATAGCCAACTACTGGAAGTACTACATCGGACAGACCGAACAATTAAAAAAACTAAAGGTATCTGATTCCAAAAGAGTGGAGGAAAAAGCTTTTACAGCATGGGCTGCCCAGAAAACGGAGTTTGCTGGTTTAATGGAACAATACGACCAGATCTATAAAACAATGGAGCCTATTGCAGTGCAGAGGGCTTATATCAATGAAGGCTTTTTAGCATCTGGATTTGTGCGCAATACACAGACTACAGGCAATGCTTTAATTAATTTACAGCAAAAAAAGGACGATGCGGCTTATGTGCAGCAGGTTCAGGCCAGATTAGCCAAAAGCCTGGATACCTATGCTTCCACCTATAATGAAAATGCAGATAAAAAGATTTTTGCAAGCATCCTCTCTGCCTTTTACCAGGACGTTCCTGTTAAATCCCAGCCGAAGTTTTATGCAGAGATTGCAGAAAAATACTGGACAGGAAATCCGGAAACAACCTTTGCTAAATTTGCAGATTACCTGTGGGAAAACAGTAATTTTATCAGGCCTGAAAAACTGAAGGCATTTATAGCTTCTAATCCATCGGCCGATGCAGTGAAAAATGATCCGGCTTATAAATATGCCTTAAACCTGGTTCCTGCAGAATATATTAAAAATAATTTTGGTTCTGTGGTTGCTGACTTTGAAAGTAAAAAAGCAGAACTGGATCATTTATACCTGAAAGGTATCCTGGAGAAAAACGCAGGTAAACTGATGTATCCCGATGCCAATTCTACCATGCGCTTATCTTATGGAAATGTTCAGGATTACTCCCCTAAGGATGGTATAACCTATAATACCACGACAACAATTGAAGGTATAATGCAAAAATATATTCCCGGAGACGGGGAGTTTGACCTTCCATTGAACCTGATAGAGAACTACAAGAAAAAGAATTATGGTCAGTACGGAAACAATGGGACTTTAACCGTAGGTTTTATTACCAATAACGACATTACTGGTGGTAATTCAGGTTCCCCAGTGATCAATGGAAACGGAGAGCTGATCGGTTTGGCATTTGATGGCAATTGGGAAGCGATGAGCGGAGATATTGCTTTTGATAAAAAATTCAAAAGAACAATCTGCGTGGATGTTCGTTATGTGCTTTGGTGTATTGATGTATTGGGCGGTGCCAAAAATATCATTAACGAGCTGGAGCTCAGAAAAGATGTACCTGCTGCTAAAACAGCCAAAAAGAAATAAAGACAAATACCATATAAAAAAAAAAGGCGGTTCATTAGAACCGCCTTTTTTTATTTCTTTCCTGAAATCATCATATGAGGGCTCAGGGATAAAATGGAAGGATCACTTTCTGTTAGTCTGAGCAGGTCCATTAGCGCTTCCTTTTTGGCCGGGTTGGACCTGGTTTCAAAATATTTGCTGTCCAGCCAGATCATACCTTCCACAGCAAGCAATTGCAGGTCTTTCAAACCGGAACTTTCAAACTCTGCTTTAAGCTGGTCCGGCCTATGGAAAAAAGCTTCCGGAAGCAGGCCTGGCCAATTGGCGGGGGGATGGTGGATCCCTGTGCTGAGTTCTTGTTTACACATTTGATAAAAGCTGTTTTCATGGAGCATGCCGTTGAGCAATCCCGCTATGGTTGAGGCGGTATAATTGATTGCAAAACCCAAAAGAATCCCGCCAGGTTTTAAAACCCGGAGCGCTTCTTTTATGGAAAGAATCCTGTCTTGCTCTGCCTGTAAATGATACAAAGGGCCATGTAAAATCACCAGGTCCATCGACTGATCTTCCATATCCAGTTTCCTGGATTCTCCCAAAACCGGGAAAAAAGGCTTCTTTAATTTAGATGCCCTGACTTTTGCCTGTTTAATGTGCTTGGCAACCGGATCAACCAGATGAACCAGATGCCCCATTTTTGCCAGCCACTCTGCATAAATGCCCGGGCCTCCGCCAACATCGGCAATGAGGTCTTTTTTATCTTTACTCAGATAGCGGGAAATCAGTTCTGTATTTCTTTCATATTCCAGAGGACCCAGCCCCAAACTAAGCCTGTTTTCTTCAGAAGTCTTGGAATAGAACTCATTAATGTCATTGCTGATTAAGCCTGTTGCAGCCATTTTTTTCTAATTGCCTTGTTTTTTAGCCGCTGCTTCTTTCGCTGCGGTTTCTTTTGCCCTTTTTTTGAAAAAGCCCCTGAAAAGGAAATTACTTTGCAAGGCTTCCAGGTCTTCATCCAGTTTTTTGGTACTGGTCTCCAGATTGGTCATAATGGCTTTCACCTGATCTGCTGTTTTAGGATCGTTCAGTAATAAACCAACAGCATTGTCCTTTTGATTCAGCTTGCCCGAAGCCGTGTTCAGGTTTTCTGTCATCACTGCAGCAGCCTTTGCTGTTTTTTGCAATTCGCTTACAGAAGCCTGTATTTTTGCAAAAACAGCAGTATCTGTTAACAGTTTGTCTGCAAGACCGCCTTTAGTATTCATTTTTTTAGAAAACTGATCCATTTGAATGGCCATTTTATTTGCTGAAGCGGTCGTGGTTTTCAGATTTTCAACAATTGCTTTGAAATTTTCTGCAACCTTTTGATCCGTAAGCAGGGCACCTGCTGTACCTTTTCCTTCTACCAGTCCTTTGGCCAGGCTTTTAAAATCTGTTGTAATCTCAACCAGGTTTTTGTTGTTCACCTGGAAGGTTTTCATAATATCGTCTGTTGACAAGGTGGTGTTGACACGCAGCTTATCCCCATCCTCAATGAAAGGAAATTTTGGGCTGCCGCCGGTAATCACAATGATTTTGTTCCCGATCAGTCCATCGGAACTGATGCTGGCGGCCGCATCTTTGTGAATGTATTTATGGGCTTCTTCCTCAATGTTCACAAATACCTGCACCTGTGAAGTGCCATAAAACTGTATTTTTTTGATGGTCCCGATCTTCACACCGGAAAACCATACATTATTGCCCGTTTTCAAGCCTTGTATATCATTAAAGACTACATTTAAAGTAATGCTCTTGATAAAAGTCTTTCTTTGGCTCCCCAGCGTAAAAATTCCGACAATAAAGATCAGTAGTCCCACAAGAAGAAAAACTCCGACCGTTATTTGTCGCCGATTGTCCGTTAATTGCATATTATTTATTGTATAAAATTATATTCATAAAATGGTTTTACCCTGTCATCATTGGTATTAAACACATCTTCAAAAGTCCCTTGGCGCTGGAATTGCCCATCGAGTAACATGGCGACCCGGTTACCGACCGCTTTTGCGCAGGTCAGGTCATGGGTGATTACGATTGAACTGGTGTGAAAACGTTCCTGTACTTCATTGATTAGTTTATTGATTTCAATACAGGTGATTGGATCTAAACCGGCAGTAGGCTCATCATACAGCATAATTTCCGGTTGTAAAATAAGGGTACGGGCAATGCCGATCCTTTTTCTCTGTCCTCCTGAAAGTTCCGAAGGCATCTGATTGATGGCATGCAATAAACCTACGGCATCCAGCGTACTTTCGACGGCTTTATTGATGTCTGCCCTTGACAGGTTTTTGCGGTTGCGAACCAGGGGAAATTCCAGGTTTTGGCGGACCGTCATACTGTCGTAGAGCGCACTGTTCTGGAAAGAAAAACCAACTTTTAAGCGGAGTTCCAATAATTCTTTATAGGAAATTTCGTCTACAACTTTATTGAGAACTTTGACGTCTCCTCGGTCGGGCCTGAGCAGACCAATAATGATTTTAATCAATACAGATTTCCCTGTACCTGATTTCCCAAGTACCACCAGGTTCTCGCCCCGGTACAGGTCAAGGTCAACCCCTTTAAGGACGTGAAAATTTCCAAAAGATTTATTTAATCCATGGATTTCAATAACCTTTTCATTCCGGAAGTCTGTAACTGGTTTTTGTTCCATAGGACGATCAGGCTCTAAATAAACTAAAGAATTGGACAGAAACAACTTCTTCAATAAAAATCAGAAACATAGCAATGACCACAGCTGAATTGGCTGCTTTACCCACACCTTCGGTTCCTTTGGAAGAATTATAGCCCTGATAACAGCCCACCATCCCGATGGTAAAGCCAAACAAAATGGCTTTAATGGTAGAAGCGGTGATGTCAAGGAAAGTAATTTGTTCTAATGAATATTGAAAAAAGGCTTTTGCACTGGTGCCTTCACTCATCGATACATTTAAAAGAGAGCCCAGTAAGCCAACCAGCGCCGTATAAAAGGTCAGAATGGGCATGGTAATGGTTGCTGCAAGTACACGGGTTGACACCAGAAATTTAAATGGATTTGTGGCAGAGACCTCCATGGCATCAATTTGTTCGGTCACACGCATGGAACCAAGTTCTGCCCCAATACTGGAACCCACTTTACCCGCAGCTATTAAACCCGTTAACAAAGGAGCAAGGGTCCTGAGTAATGCGATGCCCACCAGAGAGGGCAGCCAGGAAGTTGCACCAAATTCAGAAAGGGATGGCCGCGACTGTTTGGTGAATACCACACCTGTAATAAAGCCTGTTGTGGAGATCAGTAAAGCAGAACGGTAACCGATTTCATAGCATTGTCTCAACAGCTCCTTTCCTTCATAAGGAGGAAGAAATCCTTCTTTGAAAAAGCGCATGATAAACCTGTTTACATCATATATGGTTAAAAACATCCTGGATAGTTTTCCTGGTGTTTTTACCTCTTCATTCAGTACGGGGGAATTCTCGGTATTCTCCATTTAACAGAGATCGTATTTGTTGTTTGTATTTTTTATTCTTTGTCTTAACGAAGGAATCATAAGCTCTGGTATTTTCAATGAACTGATCAAGATCCTTTTTTAACAATTCTGATCATCAAACCTTGAGCCAAAGTTAATAATAGATAACAAGTTGTCAGTAAATAATTGAATTTATTGAACACAATGAAATACTTGTTTTTCTAAAACGTTTGCGCTGAATTATTTAGTAATCGTTGAAAATATCCATAGTTTTAGTACCAGGCTAATTTAAAAAAATATTGAAATACAGCGTATGTACAGATGAAGAGCTGTTTGCCTTTTTAAAAGACGGCAACCATGATGCCTATGCCGAAATTTTTGAACGGTTTTATGGGATTCTTTTTGTACATGCACTAAAAATGCTTCGCAATCAAGAGGAAGCAAAGGACATGGTACAAGAGCTGTTTGAAATGCTTTGGACAAAACGCGAAAATATTTTTTTAACAGGAAGCTTATCTTCTTATCTGTATGCTACCCTTCGCAATAAGATACTCAATCTTCTGGCTCATGAAAAGGTGCGTCGTAAATATGTGAACTCACTGGGGCAATTTATGGAGCTGGAAAAATATGAAACAGACTTTTACATCAGGGAAAGGGAGTTAAAAAGAAAAATTGAACATGAAATTGCTGCTCTTCCTTCAAAAATGGCAGAAATTTTTATCCTGAGCCGAAAGGAATTTCTTTCTCATAAAGAGATTGCGTCTAAACTCAAATTATCTGAACTGACGGTCAAAACACAGGTAAAAAGAGCGATTAAAATTTTAAGGCCCAAGCTCGGCTTTATAATTGGATTGATTTCTTTACTGCGTTTGTAAGACATTCTTTACGCGCAGATAAAGGAACCAAAATATTTTTTGAACGGCGTACCCCCAATGCCCCCTTCATTCTGTCTTAGTGGAAAAATAGTAGAATGAAGGATCCCGGAGAATTACTGGACAAATACAACTTAGGTCAGTGTACAGAACAGGAGAAAGCTATTGTAGAGAGCTGGTACCTGAGTTTGGGCGGTCCGGGGGCTCCGGATCATTCTTCTGAAGGAATTGAAGAAACGAAAAAGGAAGTATGGCGCGCGCTTGCAGGATCCAGCAGTAAAGGCAGGTCTTTTAAACTTTGGTATAGGCTCATCGCAGCAGCGGTTGTCCTGATTGCAGCGTTACTGTTTGTTTTTTATCCTACCGGGCGCAGAAATGAGGATCGTTTAAAGTCCGCGTCTTTGGCAGGTGACATTGCCCCTGGTGGTAATAAAGCATTTTTAACCCTGGCCAGTGGAAAAAAAGTTTCCCTGACAGACGTAACTCCCGGTACAGCCCTAAAGGAGTCAGGCTTGACCATCACCAAAACTGCCGAAGGAAAACTGGTTTATACGGTATCGGGTAATGCAGGGACTTCCGACCAGCACAATTTAATAGAAACCCCTAAAGGAGGCCAGTATCAGGTCAATCTTCCTGATGGGACAAAAGTTTGGCTGAATTCGGCTTCTTCTCTGCTTTATCCTTTGCGTTTTTCCAACGGAAAACGCCTGGTTGAATTGAAAGGAGAGGCCTATTTTGAAGTTTACAAAGATAAAGCGCATCCTTTTGTGGTAAAGACGGCCAGTCAGCAGGTCGAAGTTCTGGGAACGCATTTTAACCTGAACAGTTATACAGATGAACAGGAAGTTAAAACAACGTTAATGGAAGGAGCTGTTCGGGTGTCTGCCATGCTCAAGAACGGTCAAGAGCGCTCAAAAATACTGAAGCCCGGAGAACAGTCTGTATTGACTTCTGGTCAGTTAACCGTCTCTGTTGCTGATCTGGAGTCTGCGCTGGCCTGGAAAAACGGGGATTTTATTTTTGAAGGAGAAGAACTTCAAAGCATAATGCGGGAATTGTCCAGATGGTACGATGTAGAAATTACCTACGAAGGGCATTTTGAACCTCTGCATTTCGGAGGCTATGTTTCCAGGGAAAAAAATATTTCTGCTGTACTCCGCATTATGGAATCCACAGGTAAAGTCCATTTTAAAATTGAAGGGCGAAAAATTATCGTCCGTCATTGAAATTAAATAATAACCAAAATAAACCAAGCGACATGACAACAAGAGCAATAATTCAGGATCCTTAGCCAGATGCTAAGCCACTAAAAAACCGGAAGCGCTTCGAACCACTCCCGGTTAAGATCATTGGGCTTATCCTCAGCTAATTAATTTCGTCTAAACCCAACTAACCAAATGTATGAACTTTTGTAAACAATCGGTATGCAGGCCGCCCGGCTTGCTACACAAATTTCTGTTGATAATGAAATTTACAGTAATTTTATTGATCACAGCCTTTCTGCAGCTTGCCCAGGCAAGTAAAGCACAACGCATTACCATTTCAAAAAAGAATGCCAGTTTGGAACAGGTATTCAGAGAAATCAGAAAACAAAGCGGTTATGATTTCTTTTATGACATCGAAGATTTGAAAAGGGCAAAGAAGGTTGATCTTTATGTAACTAATGAAACACTGGAAGAAGTTTTAAAACGTTGTTTTTCCGATCAGCCTTTTACTTATATACTGAAAGAGAAGACTGTGGTCGTTCGAGAAAAAGAAGAGTCAAAACTGACTAAATCCACACTTGAACTACAGCAATTAGAACTTAAGGGAAAGGTGACCGATGAAAAGAACGGTCCTTTACCTGGCGTGAGTGTCAAAATTAAAGGCACCAATATCGGGGCCATGACAGACCCGAATGGAAATTATGCATTAAAAATTCCAGATGGAAACGGCATACTCGTTTTTAGCTTTATAGGATTTGAAGCACAGGAAATTCCTGTACAGAACAGAAGTACCATTAATGTTGTTCTCAAAGAGGAAAACAAAGCCCTTACTGAAGTTGTGGTGGTTGGGTATGGTACACAAAAAAAAATCAACCTTACCGGTGCAGTTGCTGCTGTAAGTGGTACAGAACTGACCACCAGGCAGGCCCCCAATACCACATCTTTACTTCAGGGAAGGATGCCTGGGGTACAGGTGGTACAGAATTCCGGACAACCGGGCGCAGAAAGTGCAAGCATACAGATCAGGGGCCTTGGAACCTTTAGCGGTGCATCAACAAACCCGCTCATTCTGATTGATGGTGTAGAGGGCAGTCTGGACAATGTGAACCCCAACCAGATTGAAAATGTATCTGTACTTAAGGATGCTGCCTCTGCGGCGATTTATGGTTCAAGAGCGGCTAATGGTGTGATTCTGGTGACTACTAAATCCGGTAAAGCTGGCAGGCTGAATATTGATTACAGTTATAATTTTGGAAGCCAGCGCGCTACTTCTGTTTATGAAAGGATTACCAATTCGGTCCAATTTATGGAGTTGCTGAACAAGGCCATCAATTATACCGGAACCAATGCCAATCAATTGTACACAGCTGCTCAAATTGAAGAGTACCGTCAGGGGGCCATTACAAATCCGGCACAGTACCCGAGTTATGACTGGATGAATGCAATTTTCAGGACAGCGCCCATGCAGCAGCATTACCTGAGCGTAAATGGGGGCAAAGAGGGAACAACTTATAATTTTGGGGCTGGCTATCTTAATCAGGACGGTATTTTAATTGCTACCGGTTACAAAAGATATGATGCCCAGTTCAATTTTAAAACCAGTCTGAACAATAAAGTTACTTTTGGGACCAATATTGCTTTTTCCAAGGGAAACAGGAACGAAACTGCCCTGAACAATAACTTTGATGGCAATTCCACTGAAGATCAGATTTTAAGTGCCCTGGCTGCGCATCCGACCTTTAGTCCTTATTTGCCGGATGGTAGTGGAAGATATTCTGCCAAGGCCTATATACAGGAAGGCGGCAATAAAAATCCCGTGGCCACCGCAGAAAATGGAGGCAGGTATATTCAGAATTATTATACACTGGCTTCTGCATTTTTGGATGTCGATATTCTTCCAGGATTAAAGGGGGAAATTAAAACCGCCATCAAATATAACGACCGGCAAACCAAAGTGCATGTTGTTGGTATTCCGGGTTATATGTTTTTACCAGATGCCAATGGACAGTATTTGTACAACACGCAATGGAACGGAACTGTGGGAGAAAACAACCTCACTGTCCGCAATGAAAAGGACGTGCAGTATACCGTATTTGGAACGCTGAATTACAATAAAACCTTTGCCGATGTCCATAATTTTTCTGCTTTGATGGGTTTGAGCCAGGAAACTTTCCGATACGATCGTTTGCAAGGTTTTAAAAGGAATGCACCATCAGATGACCTGCTTGAACTGGGTGCTTATTCTCCCGGAGGACAACTGGCAGATGGCTATGCCTATGAATGGGCTTTGCAGTCTTTGTTTGGAAGGGTAAATTACAATTATAAAGAAAAATACCTGCTGGAAGGAAATTTCCGTTACGACGGTTCTTCACGTTTTCCTTCGGGTAACAAATGGGGATTTTTCCCTTCGGCTTCCGCTGGTTGGAGAATGTCACAGGAAGATTTTATGAAGTCGGTCAAGTGGGTGGATAACCTTAAACTGAGGTTTTCCTGGGGGCAAGTGGGAAATCAAAACATAAACCGAAGTCTAGGGGGAGAATCCATGCCTTATCCTTATCAGGAAGTACTTAATCCATTGTTGTACAATATTGGTGGTTCCTTGCAGCAAGGGGTTACTCAGACCGACCTGATCAACCGGAACATCACCTGGGAGACGACAACGGTAACAGATATTGGTTTGGATTTCAGTTTGTTTAAGTCGTCTGTTTTTGGCTCTATTGACTGGTACTCGAAATACACCACGAACATTTTAAGGACTTTACAGGTACCTGATTTTATTGGCATTTCCGGCCCTACAGTGAACCTGGGTGAAATGAAAAATACAGGATTGGAAATTTCCCTGGGTTATGAAAACAAGATCAACGATTTTCATTTCAAAGTGATGGGGAATTTTGAAACCTATAAAAATAAAGTGATGAAGTTTGGTTCCAGGGAAATCGACAGTGGCAATGGCTTTATCAGACAGGAAGGCTTACCTTATAATTCTTATTATATGTATGTTTTTGATGGGATTTATCAAAACCAATCGGAAATTGACAACGGTCCTGTACCGCTGGTGAAACCAAAGCCCGGTGATATGAAATACAAGGATGTCAGCGGCCCGAACGGTGTACCGGACGGCAAGATCACGACCGATGACCGGGTAGTGGTGGATGGTGCTTTTCCAAAGTTTAACTATGGGCTGAGTTTTAGTGCGGACTATAAAAATTTTGACCTGAGTTTCTTTTTCCAGGGTGTGCAGGGCAGAAAGATTTATGTGAAAGAATGGGGAATTGCACCCTTCAGACAGGCCGGGCCGCCCCCTACCTTATGGGAAAATGCATGGGACGGAGAAGGTACTTCCAATACAATTCCGCATATTTTTAATGAAAATTATGCCCCCAATACACAGGTGTCAACCTGGTGGCTACAGAACGCTTCTTACCTGAGGCTAAAGAACCTTCAGTTTGGCTATAATTTTCCATCCAAATGGACCAGTAAAGCCAAAATCCGTGCACTTCGACTGTATGTTTCCGGAGATAACCTGTTGACTTTTACAGATTTCTTCAAGGGAAGCGATCCGGAACGGGCTTCGGCAAGCGGACGTGCAGCCATTTATCCTCAGGCAAAAATTTATTCATTTGGTGTCAAAGTGACCCTTTAACCATATAAACAGATGAAAACATATATTCAAATCGCTTTTATACTGATTACCGGTATGTTGCTGGTTTCTTGTAAAAAAGTTTTAGATAAAGACCCACTTTCCAACCCTAATTCGGGGAATTTTTGGAAAACCGAAGGAGAGGCCAATAAGGCCCTGATTGCTTGTTATTATAAAATGAAAGAACCTATATTTTCCAATGGGCCAGGCCAAAGTGGTAATTTCCTGTTTTGGGAGGCTTTGTCCGATAATGCTTCAAATACTTCAAACTATGAATCTTTTGATGTGGTGATGCGTGGTGACCACAATTCGGCGACAACAGGTATTGTGAGCAAATCTTTTACCTTTGGTTTTCAGGGTATCGCCTACTGTAATTATTTTCTGGACAATATTGACCGCGTACCGGCAATGGCTGAAAGTACACGCAACAGAATGAAGGGAGAGGCTTTATTTCTAAGATCCTATTATTACAATGATCTGGCACAATTGTACGGTGACCTTCCAATAATTCTGAAACCTGCTAAACTGGATGGTGATTTTATGCAAACACCACGATCTGCAAAAGCAGATGTGGTGGCGCAGATCCTGAAAGATCTGGACCTGGCCATTTCTTATTTGCCGGCAACAGCCTATTCGGATGGCAGGGCAGTAAAAGGTTCTGCTATTGCCTTAAAAACAAGGGTCTTGTTGAACAATCAGCGTTATCCGGAAGCTGCGGATGCAGCCTGGACCTTGATCGGGGATGGCGCCAACCCTTTTCGTCTTTCTTCAAATTATGCCGGCATTTTTTTTGGGGATCAGGCGAACAACAAAGAAATCATGTTTTCTGTGCAGTTTAAAGCACCAGATGACTATCATTCTTTAGATCAGGTGGTTGGCGGCAGGATGGCTGTGTTTCCTACTGTTGAGCTTAGGAATGCCTATGAGACTGGCGATCCAAGGCGAAAGATGACTTTATTTGAGGCTGGTGATCCCTGGGCTTATAATCCGGGAGGCTTTAAACAAACCGGAAGCACTGCTGAAGGACAAATACCCTATACCAATATGGCTTTTCGAAAATGGGTCAATACAGCTATAAATAATGCTTCGGGCGCAACCTTAAGCGATCAGCACATGGTGAAAATCCGTTATGCAGATTTGTTGCTGATGTATGCGGAGGCTATGTTTGAAAGCGGTCAGGGGGGTGATCCCAGGGCATTGAAAGCCTTAAATGATGTCCGGGCGAGGCAAGGGGTAAATATGCCACCTAAAGCGGCACTGACCAGGGAGATCATCAGAAATGAGCGAAGGGTGGAACTTGCCTTTGAAGGACTGCGTTATAATGATCTGATCCGGTGGAAAATTGCCGATCAGGTATTGCCTCTGGTACCTTATGATGGAAAAGGCACCAAGAGAAAGTTTAAATCCTTCCTTTTTCCAATTCCGTTAAGCCAGATGGATATTATGAAAGGGGTCTGGACACAAAATCAGGGATTTTAAATTTTTAAAAGGATGATTAAATTAAACTTGTTGTTCTTACTGCTGCTGATGCCAGCAGTAAGAACTTTTGCTGCTGGTGGGCAGCTGATCCAAAGTCCGGATAAAAATGTAAGTTTCAGGGTTTTTATTGAAGAAGGACAGCTGAATTATTCTATAAGCTATATGGGGAAACCAGTCGTTGAGCCTTCAGCCATCCGGATGTCCCTAGATGAATCGGAGCTCGGTAAGGGAATGATTTTTGGCAAAATAGAAGGTTATGAACTTAAGGAAAGTTATCCATGGTACGGGGTTCATGCTGTTGCACAGAATGAGTTTAGAGGGGCAAAAATAGAACTGATCAAAGGAAAAGAACGATATACTTTAGAGGTAAGGGTATTTGATCATGGAGCTGCTTTTCGTTTAGTGGTCCCTGGAGAGAAAAATGTTTGGAGGACCCCAGATGAAAGTACCGTATTTACCTTTCCTAAAGGAACTGTAGCCTGGTATCATGATTTGTATATGCACTATGAAGGCCTTTATGCAAAGAAACAGATGGATCTGGTCGAGGCAGGGGAATGGGCTGCACCAGCAGTTACTTTGCAACTCCAGGATGGGCTTTACCTCTCTGTTACGGAAGCCAATCTGAAAAATTATGGAGGAATGGCTTTGCAAACTGATGGGAAAAGAGGGATGACATTGAGGTTGCCTTCCAGCCAACCAACCTCTTATCCTTATAAATTGCGATACAGCGCTGCAGATACATTGGCATTATCAAAACCTGCAGTCCTATCGGGCACAGTGACTACACCGTGGCGGGTACTGATGATCGGAAAGGACTTAAATGCACTGGTCAATAATGATATGGTTCATAATTTATGTCCTGCTCCCGACCCTAAACTCTTTCCGGATGGAATTTATACCGAATGGATAAAACCTGGCCCGGCGGTGTGGAAATACCTGGATGATGGGGGGGAGGGCACGCTGGCCAATATGAAAGAATTTTCGAGAATGGCAGCTGAACTGGGTTTCAAACACAATATCCTGGAAGGGTTTTGGAATAAGTGGTCCGATCAGGATTTAAGGGCGCTGGTTGAATACTCCAGATCAAAAAATGTGGGAATTTGGTTATGGGAACATTCTAAAAACTTGAGGGATCCCAATAAAAGGAGGTCTTTTTTTAAACATTGTCATGACCTGGGCATTACAGGTCTGAAAATTGATTTTTTTGACCATGAAGCCAAAGCGGTTGTGGATTTGTACCAGGATATTTTAAAAGAAACGGCAGAGCTGAAGCTCATGGTGGATTTTCATGGGGCAAACAAACCAACAGGACAGGAAAGGACCTGGCCGAATGAGATGACCCGTGAAGCTGTAAAAGGGATGGAAGCCAGTAAACTGGCTGACCGGGCCAGCCATGAAGTCACCCTGCCTTTTACCCGTTTTATTGCAGGCCATGCAGAATATACACCTGTTCATTTTGGGGAACGTCGTAAAAACACGAGCTGGGCACACCAAATCGCTAGTGCAGCTATTTTATCAGCCCCTTTGCTGACTTATGCGGCAAGTCCTGAGCATCTTTTAGCCAATCCCGCAGTAGAAATGATTAAAAGTATTCCATCTGTCTGGGATGAAACCATTGTATTGCCGGGCTCTGCTATTGGAGAAGCAGCTTTATATGCCAGAAGAAAAGGAAATACCTGGTTTCTGGCAGTGATGAACGGAATAAAACCTGCCGGATTTAGAGTGCCCTTGTCTTTTTTAGGACCTGGAAAGTTTAAAGCTTTGGAAGTTAAGGATGTTGAGGGAAATAGTGCAGATGTTAGCCTGAGCAGTAAGGCATGTAATTCATCTGATGTGGTGGAACTGCAATTGGCAGAAGGTGGAGGATATATCGCCAGATTTATAAATTTAAAATAAACCGAAATGAATGCCTTGTATAAACTGATGATGATCGCAATTCTGTTATTGAATTTAAACGGACTTATGGCACAGGAAATTTATGCGGGGCGTTATAAGGCTATTTTTAAAGAACCACCCCAAAAGGTACCTACAGCAAAAACACCAGATGGCCCCCTGGCCGGCAATGGGGATATCGGACTGACCATGGGAGGAACGGCAGATCAAATCCGTTTTTTTATCGGAAAGAACGATTTCTGGCGTGCCTATCCGGTATACCCTGGTGGAGGGATTGCTTTTCCGGGAAGTCTGGAATTTGATATACCTGCTCTGCAAGGGGGAACTTTTTATGCAGAGCAGCACTTGGACAAAGCGGATATTGAAGCTGTGTTTAAAAAAGAGCATTTAAAATTGAATTTAAATGCCTTTGTAACAGCCAGGCAAAATACAATTGTGTTTGAGCTGGAGACGAATCAGCCGATCAGCTTAAAACTGAAGTTAAAGGCAGCTGAAGGGAACACTGCAGTTACGGCTGCCGGTCAATCGGATGAGGTATACTGGGTAAGCCGGTCTTTTGAGCACAGCCCCCTACTGGAATGGCCAGCCCACATAGCAATGGCCTTAAAAACGATTCCTGCTGTTACTGATTTTTCCGGTGAAATTACTTTGTATCCAGGAAAGAAAAAGGTGTTTGCCCTCACTGTTTTTAGTAATCAGGATTGTCCCGACTGGAAGGAAAGGACCATAGCAGAAGCAAAACAGATCAATGCACCTGAAATTATAAAGATGAAGCTGGCCCATCAGGACTGGTGGGCCAGCTTTTGGAAGGCTTCAAATGTGAGAATAGGCGATACTCTACTGGAAAAATATTATTATGCTTCCCAGTATTTATTTGCCTGCAGTTCGCGCGGGGATAAATTTGCCCCTGGTATATGGGGTCCTTTTATCACAAGGGATTCCAGTGCCTGGGGAGGGGATTATCATTTGAATTACAATTATCAGGCACCTTACTGGGCTGCCTACTCCTCAAATCATATTGATCTGACAGCCAATTTTGACCAGCCCCTGCTCGATTACATGGAAAAAGGGAAAAATCATGCGAGGGAATTGTTGGGGATACGGGGCATTTATTATCCGGTTGGGATAGGACCTAAAGGTTTGGTGACCACCAGATGGCCATTGAGCCCCGATGAAATGGAAAAGCGATATGCTACCAGGGAAAATACTATTGATGGTGGATATAAGTTTCTTGGCCAGAAAATCAATGCAGTTTTTAGCGTGAGCAATATGCTCATGCGGTTTTATAGTACTTATGATCAAAATTATGCTTTAAAAGTCTATCCGTATCTGCTGGAATGTGCCGACTTTTGGGAAGATTACCTGAAACTTGAAAACGGAAAGTACGTGATCTATATGGACCATTACGGAGAAGTGATGCCTAATTTAAGGAATAAAGGACAGTGGCGGAACCAGCTCGGGGATTTCAATTCTACTTTGTCGCTTGGGCTGGTTAAAATGCTTTTTAAAGGTCTTGTGGATATGAGCGTTTTTCTAAAAAAGGATGGGCAGAGACAGGCAAAGTGGATGGATATTCGGGACCACATCAGCTCTTTCCCCCTTGGGGTAATACAGGGCAGACAAAGCTTAAAAAGTGTGGAAAGAAGTCCATCTGAATGGCATCAGGGTGTGATGGGTTTGGCACGGGTTTCCATTCACGGACTTGTTTTACCATCGGGCGTATGCGGACCGGTAACAGACCCGGTGTTTAATCAAATTCTGCTGAATGATGTGGCGCATTGGAAAGATAAAATTAATGACCCGGCGGACTGGGGAAATACACTTGGAAATGGAATTGAAACCTGTTTTCCAGCGGCGGTAAGGGTAGGGTATCCGGCAGATGAAATTATTAAATATCTGAAAGCCAGAATAGCAAAACAATCTTATCCAAATTTATGGATTACGGCCGAAGGGGGCGGTATAGAAACCCTTTCAGCGGTCCCTTTAGCCATTAATGAAATGCTGTTGCAAAGTTATGAGGGACTGATCCGGATCTTTCCGAACTGGAATAAAAACAAAGATGCAAGTTTTGAAAAGCTCAGGGCTTACGGAGCTTTTACAATCAGCAGTAAATTAAAAAACGGGCAAATTCTCTATGTAAACATCAGCAGCGAAAAAGGACGCAATTGTATTCTTGAAAATCCGTGGCCCGGTCAAAAAGTAAGGGTTTACCGGAATGGAAAGAAGGCGGAAATTCTGAGTGGAAAACGCTTTAATTTGAAAACTTTTGCCGGAGAAAAAATAAGTTTAAACATATAAAAGCGTGTTGTTTATATCTTGGAGTATGCTATTGGTAACAAAACAGTTATGTAGAATTGTTCTAAATAATTTGGATACTTAGTGTTTAAATTACATCTTTGCGGCTAATTAAGAATTAGTCTAAATTGAAGAAACCTTTACTGTTATTACTTTTCCTGTTTGTTTCCGCTCCCTTGATTTTAAAATCCCAATCCAGAACTGGTCTTAAAATCCGGGGCCTTGTTGTGGATAAAAAAAACCAACCCATTGAATTTGCGACCGTTCTGTCTGAAGAACTTTCTTTCACTGGTTATACAAATGACCATGGGATTTTTGAACTGAATATAGACCTTACCAGGTTTAAATCATTTGACCTGAGTGTTAAAATGATAGGAAAAAAGGGACTGGATACAGTAATCATTTTGAAACCTGGACTTCAAGAGTTGACCTTTTCATTACCAGACCTTAATTTTTCTTTAAAAGAGGTACAGGTAAATGAGGTTCGTAAAGCAAAATCTTCCAATTCTTCGATTGTGTTCGACAGACAGGCTATAGAGCAGGTTCAGGCTTTTAGTCTTGGAGATATTCTTAACAATCTCCCCGGAAAAAAAATAGCACCACCAAACTTACAAAACCCAGGGAATATCACTTTGAGAAGTGAAGCCTCCGGTGCTCATGCACTTAATAATGCCTTAGGAACAGCAATTATTTTGGATGAAATTCAGCTGTCGAATAATGCAAATATGCAAAACAGAAATGTTGGCAAGTTTGGTCTGGCTGGATCTCTTTTGGACAGCAGGTCTTACGGAGGCTTTGATGTGACTTTCGGTGGAATAGATCTTAGGGAAATTCCTGCTGATAACATTGAGAGTATAGAAGTTATTTCGGGAATTGCCCCTGCGAAATATGGAGATTTAACAGATGGTGCAATTATCATCAATCGTCAGGCAGGTAAAACAGCTTACCAGTTCAGCAGTAGAATCAATGCTGGTTCCTCCAATTTTTCTTTATCCAAGGGATATATTTTAGGAAAGAAAAGCGGAGCGGTTAATGTTTCTTTAAACTATCTATTTAGCGAACAGGATCCAAGTGATCCAATAAAGTCTTATAAAAGGATCAGTACGGGTTTAATGTGGAGTTCTTACTTGTTTAAAAATTTCAAGAATACGGTTTCACTGGATTATAATACACGTTTGGATGATGTGAAATTAGATCCTGATGTGGGAAGGGAGTATATGACCTATGCCAAATCAAGAAATTTTTCTGTTTCCAACCGGGCATCCCTAAGTTTTGAAAACGAATTTTTTAAATCCTTGTCATTTAGTTTTGGCTATAGTAAAGGTTATCAGGAAACGTACAATCAAAGCTATATTAATAATGCACCAAAACCTATTGCAGATAAGGATACTATTGGTTTGTATGAAGGGTATTATATTCCCGGCTCTTATACAGCGGTCGAGCACTTGCTTGGAAAACCTTCTAATTTGAATTCAAATCTTAGTTTAAATACTGAATTAAGAACTGGAAAACTGATCCATCAGCTTAGTGTTGGGTCTAATATTTATTATGCCGGAAATAATGGACAAGGAGTGATTGTTGACCCTGAAAAACCCAGATGGGCCAATCAGGGATATCAAAATGAAAGACCTTATGACTATGAGTCTTTGCCTTCTATTTTTAATTATGGTCTGTATGTGGAAGATCATTTTAAGCTTAATGTTCTAAACAAAGAACTTCAGGTCAATGCAGGTTTACGCTATGATGTGCAGAACAACAGGGGCGATTTCCAACCCCGGGTTAATTTAAAATATGGAATATCTTCCCGAATAAATATTAATGCAGCATTTGGAACCTCTACAAAAGCACCAGCCCTGGCTCATCGCTATCCTGCACCAGTGTATTTTGATCTTCCAGTACTCAACGCCTATAACGGTTATACAATTGAAAGCGTGTATCTTGTATATACTGATAAAATTGTACCGGATAACAGCCACTTAAAACCTTCTAAGTCCTCACAGGTAGAGGTGGGATTAAGTTATAAGGATGATTTTATCAGCAGTTCTTTTTTTGCATATTTTAAAAAAAACAGTGATGGATTTGGAACTCTAACCAATTTCAGAACGTACATAACGCCGGTTTTCAATTATGTATATCATAAGGGACAACGGCCGGAGTATTATCCTAATGGAGAATATAAAGATTGGATCGCTTCCTATTATACTCCAAACAATAGTTTGAGTAGTAACAACTATGGGGCAGAATGGTTTATCTCTACAAAAAAAATCAAGACAATAGAGACCAGTTTTAATTTGACAACTACTTTTTCCTATAGTTCGTCGAAAAATGCTTCTGAAACAATACAACAGGCCGCTGCCAATTACATTAGTAATAGTTATAAAGCCTGGTTTGGAGTCTATCCTTCGGCTAGGACAGAAGATTATTCAATTAGCAGTAAGCTCACAACAACAACTCATATTCCTAAACTGGGTTTTGTTGTGAATTTTTTGGCTGATATTTTCTGGGTAAAACAACAACGGGTTTTAAAAATGGGCTATCTGCCTATCGCTTATCTGGACCGGCAACTTAAACGATATGAAATCTCTGAGTTTAATCCGGATAATACAGATTACAATTACCTCGCTTTAAGTTCTTCGGCCAATAGCAAAACAACGCAACCATTTGTTTATGCAAATTTATCAATAAGAGTTGCAAAAGAAATTAGCAAGTTTATAAGGATGTCTGTGAATGCTTACAACGTATTTAACATAAGGAACAGGTATTACAATCCAAATTCAAATTCTGTTATCAATTATACTTATCCCGTAAGTGTAGGAGCAGAGCTAAGTATTAAATTTTAACAATTCGTGATATGAAAAAAATCCAACTCTTTTCTTTACTATTTATTCTTGTTTGTGCATTGTCGGCCTGCAAGAAAGACAATCCTGAAGTGGGGGCCGTTGCCGCAACTTTCCAAGTTAAATTTGATGAACAAATTGCTGGGTTAGGTTTGTCTCCTTTAAACACAGAAATAACGTTAACCAATCAGGTCAATGGTCAAATCAATAAGGCTAAAGCAGATGCAAATGGTCTTGTTACCTTTAGCAGTATCATACCCGGAAAATATATTGCTGTGGCGACTTTGACGATTAAAGCGAAAGATTATAGCAACTTAACAGGTGTTTACACAGCTGAGGACGTTGTTTTTAATGCCAATATAAATGCGGTTGTTGGTGATAATTCAGGGACATTGGTTTTGAATATGAAGACCGGAAGATTGGGCGACTGGGTATTGAAACAAATTTATTATGGTGGATCAAGCACTACTGACGGGGCTGTATTCAGGGATCAGTTCATCGAGATTTATAACAATTCTAATGAAATTATGTATGCAGATAGCCTATGCATTGCGTTGGTTAACGGAGTAAATAGTATTACACAGGATCTGACCAAACCCTGGTTTCTTTCAACTGGTCAGTTTGATTGGACAAAATCGCTGACCATGAATAATAGCAAAGCAAATTCTGATTATATATATGCGACAACTATAGTCCGTATTCCTGGTACAGGAAAGAAGTATCCGGTTGAACCTGGAAAAAGTATCATTATTGCCCAAAATGCCTTGAATCATAAAGCTCCGTATACTAATAATGCTGGGAAGGAAGTCGGGGTTAAAAGACCAGAACTTACGGTTGATTTGAGCCATGCTGATTTTGAAGCTTATTATGGGGACCTACCCGGTATTAATGTCCTGGCAACGGATATCGATAATCCATTAGTCCCTAACCTTGTCGTATTGTATAGAATATCTGACCGTGACCTGATTTTGGATGCCAGGGGACAAGAAGCCATCGTATTGTTTAAAACAAAAAACGATATTTCTTCATTTCCTAAATTTCCTGCTCCAGATGCGTTGGCCATCACTTCTTCAACTGCTCAGTACGTACAACTACCGAATTCAATGATTATAGATGGAGTAGAATTGGCCGCTACCGTCGACACAAAGCGTGTTCCGCACCGCTTACCTTCTGAAATTGATGCGGGTTTTACATTTGTTCCGGGTGGCTCATATTCTTCTCAATCAGTTATCCGGAAAACAGGTAAAACAGTTAACGGGAGAAAGGTTTTAAAAGATTCCAATAACTCTTCTGAAGATTTTGATTATCTGTTGATGGCAGATCCTTCCAAGAATGCTTTTAAATAATGAAAGTTAAAATAATTATTGCTTTATTGTTGCTGTCGGTGCGCTTATTTGCTCAGGAAAAAAAAGCCGCCGACAGTAGCTTTTTTTTTAACATAGCCTTAAATAGTCTGGAAGCTTCTAAGCAGAATGCAACTTTTTTACTCAGAAATGGAGAAGATCAGATTAGTAAAGTAAATCTGGAATATACCAGACAAGGTGGTAATTACAAAAAGTCGCAGAGCCCAGGTTCTGGTTATGATATTACCTTCAATGCGGATGGAATAAAAAAGCTGAACAGGTTTAAACTATATGGAAGTTTTGCTTATACAAAAAGTAGACAACAGGACCTGGCCTATGCATTAAGGGGAGAAGAGATAGACGATGAACCTTTTTATTACCTGGCCGGAAAAGCCGGTGATTTTGCACGGCAAAAGTATCATGGAAGAGGAGTTATAAGCTATGAATTAATCCGGGGTAGTTTATATTTATCTTCTGGCTTTGATTATATCTATTATTTGTCTGATAGGTCTATAGATCCAAGAATGTCTTTAAACTGGTTTGATTTAAAGGCCAGGCCAGAGCTCACATTTGTTACAAAAAAAATTAACATCGGCATTGGTGCACATATTGGATATGGTACAGAGACAACGACAATTAAATATAAAAATAAGGATTACTCCGAAGGGGTGTTGTATCCTGACCGGATTTCATATTTAAATTATGGCTATGGTTATGTTGTTAGAAGACAAAATAATTTTTCAAGAAGAAAACAGTACAATGGAGCCAGCCTTCACTTTTCAGGAAGTACCGGTCTCTGGGATGGGATGGCCACTTTAGATTATCTCCAGAGCAAGGAGAAGAATATGCAATCCTTGCAATCCTCTCTTCTAACAGATCCTTTTAGCGATTATACCAGTGACAAGTTAAGTGGATTTCTGTTGATGACCCGTAAATACAAAAATAATGTAAAACAGGTCGAAGCAAGCTATAGCCATCTGGCAGGAGATGATTATGTGTACGATCTTTTAGGGAAAAATTATATGGCTAAAAATACGCATGCAAGTCTTTCCTTCAGGAATTCTGATACTTATGGTAAAAGGACATTTGAATGGGGAATGTCGGCTGCTTATACAAAATCCTCAAAGAGGGATATTGTATCTGCGCATTTTTTTGAATACAGTAATATACAACCTGGTTTACATGCGGCTTATTATTTGGTATGGCCAGATAAGAGCCGGTTTTCTATAGGGCTGGCCCCTTCTGTAATTTTACCAATGAAAACAGATATACTTGTGCCTGTAACTCAGGAGACAGAATTTACCAGAGGGGTAGTGTATCCAGATTACGCTTACCGATTGAGCACTTCTGGAATGCTGAACTTAAATTTTAGATATATAAATACAACTTTAAGTAAAACTTTCAGAACTGGTATTGAATTCAACTCGGGATTGGTAAAGGCCTTTAATAAACCGGAAATTAATTTTACAGCTTATTCTTTACCAGGTGATTACAGGTATACTGCGAACCTTTCTTTGAATCTATATTTTTAATATTTTATGAACAAAGTCTTCATGTCCATGGCCATTATTTCGGTCTTTCTATTGCTTTTATCCTTTAGGTCTTTTGAATTTAAGCAGGGGGACGATTTGTCAGTGGATTCACTGAGAAAATTATATGCCGGACCTGCCCTAAAATGGCCTAAAGCGACCATTGATTCTGGCGTAGTGTATAACGAACTGGGGGTGTTGCCACCTTCTCCTGTAGACATGACAGTGGATAGCAATAAAAACAAAGTAAAGCTGGGGAAGATCCTTTTCTTTGACCCCCGCTTATCTGAGTCCAATCAGATTTCCTGTTCCAGCTGCCATGCACCTGATTTGCACTGGGCCGATGGAAGAGAGGTTTCCATTGGACATGACCACGCAGCCAATTCCAGGAATGCACCGGTACTTGAAAATGTATGGTTTTTTAAAACCTTATTCTGGGATGGAAGGGCTTCCAGCCTGGAAGATCAGGTACAAGGGCCTTTGACTTCTGCTATTGAAATGCATCAGGACATGAAATCTCTACCCCAAAAATTAGCGAAAATCAAAGGTTATAAACCTTTATTTGAAAGTGCTTTTGGGGATGGCAAGATCAATACCGATCGTATTTTTAAAAGCCTTGCTACTTTTCAAAGGACGATTGTGAGCCGTAAAGCTGCCTTTGACCGTTTTTTAGAAGGGAATAAGAAAATGATGACTGACCAGCAGATTGAAGGCTTGCATTTGTTTAGGACCAAAGCCAGATGTATGAATTGTCATAACGGACCTTTATTTACTGATAATGAATTTCATAATGCAGGCTTAACCTATTATGGAAGAAAATATCAGGATCTGGGACGCTATAATGTAACCAAAAAAGCGGAAGATGTTGGTAAATTTAAAACTCCGGGGTTAAGGAATGTGATGCGTACAGCACCCTGGTTTCACAATGGGCTGTTTGGCAATATGGATGGGGTAATGAATATGTATAATGTAGGAATGCCGGATCAAAAACGTAAACCGGAACAATTGAATGATCCGTTATATCCTGTTAAGGATAAACTGTTAAAACCGCTTCACCTGACCCCGGCAGAAAAAGCAGCAGTGATTGCCTTTTTGTATTCCATCAGCACAGAACCCTGGAAAGATAGATCCCCTGAACTTCCTCAATAATATAAATAAAAGGGCCTTTAGGCCCTTTTATTATAAATACAATTTCTGATCATATTCCTCTACCATTCTTCCGGAGTCAAACCGGGGAACAATTTCCTTTGCAGCGGTTTTTAGTATGGACAACCATTTATTCTGGTCCGTATAGTACATCGGGATTACTTCATTTTCAAGTTTATCCAATAAAGCTGTAGCTTCAAATACATCCTGATCACTTTCGGTCAGTTCCCGGGAGGCTGTGGGGATAAGAAAAGCATTTTCATGGTCCTTTGCAAATTCAGGTACCCAGCCGTCGGGAACAGAAAGATTAATGCTGCCATTCATGGCCGCAGCCATTCCACTGGTTCCTGAGGCCTCTCGGTACATTTTTGGATTGTTGAGCCAGACATCAGATCCTTTTTTGAGTAATGCGGATAAACCAAGTTCATAGCCGGTCAATACAGCACAATTTTTAAGAGGACGGCTGCTGATAATGATCTGATTGAACAGTTCAATGGCCTTCTGGTCTTCAGGATAAGGTTTTCCAGCCCAAATGATCTGGACCGGATATTGCTCGTTGTGGATTAATTTGACAAACCTGTCCCAGTCGCGCATTAAAAGATCGGCCCTTTTATAGGCAGCAAAACGCCTGGCCCAGACAATGGTCAGCACTTTAGGGTCAAATAATTTGCCGCACTGATCGGCTACCGTTTTAAACAAAACAGATTTTAATTCTTTTTTTCTGTCTGCAATGTCCTGATCATTATCCTGTGCCACGGCTTTTTCCAGCTCGTTGTCTTCCCAGTAATTTTTGTTCTGTGCATTGGTGATCGAGATAATTTCGCAGATGTCAGGGTAATGCCCCCACATTTCCCGCGCTACTTCTCCATGGAGTTTGGAAACCCCATTTGCCTTTCTTGCAAAGCGAAGTGCAGCTAAAGTATAATTCAGCTGTTCTCCTTCAATGTTTAATAAATACTTCACTTCATGATCCTGCAAATGGTAAAAGAAAGACATTTCCTGGAGCAGGTCAAAACGATGTTCTTCATTTCCGGCAAGTTCAGGTGTATGTGTGGTAAATACGAGCCTTTTTTTTATTTCCTCCAGGCTTTTGTATTTTGCATAAAGATAGAAGTTTAAAGGCAGTGAATGCCCTTCGTTCATATGGTATACATCAATATCTAACCCTAAAATATCCAGGAGCATAGCACCACCTATCCCAAGGATCATAGATTGGGCAATGCGGGTAGACTCATTCGAATCATATAGTCTTCGGGTAATGGCTTTGGATACTTCGTCGTTTTCGTCCAGATCTGTACTGAGCAGATACAGAGGTGCTGAACCAAAGGTTTCCGGATGGAGCAGATAAGCTTTAACATGAACAGGAGCATTATGTACCGGTACGGTGAAAGTAATTCCTGTATCTTCCAGAAAAGAATTGTCTTTTTCAACGAAGAAAGGCTTCATATTGATGTTTTTGTCACGCAACTGGTCATAATAACCGTATTTCCAAAGCATTCCGATACCAATTGTTGGATGTTTTAATTCATAGGCACTGCGTAAATGTGAACCCGCAAGAAAGCCCAAGCCTCCGCTATATATTTTTAAGGCTTGGTCTATTGCAAATTCCATAGAAAAATAGGCAACCGTCTTTTTATATTTTTTGTCTGGGGAATATCCGAAAATCTGTTCTTTGCTGATCATAATGTGAAAGGAATTTATTTGTTGCAGTTTAATGAACTGCCATTAATTTAAAGTTTTTTTTAGATTAAACGTGACCTTCATCATGTTTTAAGGAATAGGGATTTGTCAACTTTAGGCTTTAAAAAATCAGCATGATCATTTACAAATGCTTTAGTTTTGACGCCGCCCATTTTCTGCCCAATGTTCCTGCAGGTCACAAATGCGGGAGAATGCATGGCCATACTTATCATCTTAAAGTATTTGTTTCGGGTGAAATTGATCCTGAAAGTTGCTGGTTTATGGATTTTAGTGATTTAAAAGCAATTGTAAACCCCTTAATCAAGCGACTTGACCACCATACACTAAACGAGATCGATGGTTTGGAAAACCCAACTTCCGAATCTTTGATGGTATGGATATGGGAGAAACTCAAACCCCTGTTGCCGGCTTTGGTTAAACTTGAACTACAGGAAACACCAGGTTCAGGTGTAATCTATGAAGGCTAAAGCTTTACTTTTTTAGTTCATTTTCATAAGAATCTACTCTGGCATTGATGCTGTTTTTCAGTTCTCCAAGATCTCTTCCTTCAAGTTTTGCCAATATTTGCGCCTGGATGTCCAATAGCGTACTTATTTTTGCTGCATTTTTAGAAGATTGGAGCAATAGAGCATCTAATACCTCTGCATAATTTTTCAAATCGTTTTCGTTAAAATTTCCCATAATTATTGGTTTGGCTTTACAATTAGATAAGCCCGTAGATATAACGTCAGCAGGCAGGGAATGTTTTAGAAATCGGGCTTTTTAAAATTTGAAATTGTGGCAATTAAATAGAACTTTGTCACCGGTTTAAAGAATATGAAAATGATGCATTGGGAAAAGTTATTATCTGCCAAACGCTGGGGTAATGAAGACAGATTTAAAGGAAATCAGAAAGAAGCCAGGTCAGAATTCCAAAGGGATTATGACCGGATCATCTTTTCTTCACCTTTCAGAAGATTGCAGAATAAAACCCAGGTTTTTCCGCTTCCAGGGAGTGTTTTTGTGCACAACAGGTTGACACATAGCCTGGAAGTTGCAAGTGTAGGACGTTCTTTGGGAACCATTTTTTACAACAGAATGAAGGATGAGCAACCAGATTTAGATGAAACTTGTCCCTTGTTGATTGAGGCTGGAAACATTGTCGCTTCGGCCTGCCTGGCTCATGACCTGGGAAACCCTGCTTTTGGGCATTCGGGAGAATCTGCGATTTCTCATTATTTTGCCAGTGGGGAAGGGAAAATCTATCAAACAAAAGTAAGCCCTTCTCAATGGGAAGACCTGATTCATTTTGAAGGAAATGCGAATGCATTAAGAATATTAACCCATCCCTTTGCGGGGAAAGGAACAGGTGGTTTTGCGCTGACTTATTCGACACTGGCCTCTATCGCCAAATATCCTTGTGCTTCTCTTGCCGGACACAACAAGGAAAATATCTATACCAAAAAATATGGCTTTTTTCAATCAGAGCAAAGCGGCTTTGAGAAAATTGCTGCAGAAATGGAGCTCATCAGGGTTCAGGACGATCCGGTTGTTTACAAACGACATCCCCTGGTGTATCTGGTAGAAGCTGCGGACGATATCTGCTATAATATTATTGATCTGGAAGATGCGCACCGCTTAAAAATATTATCCTATGCAGAAGTGGAAGCGTTGTTGCTTCCCTTGTGTAATGATCCAAAATTACCAGCGCGTTTATCAGAGATGGACGACGACGATGCCAAAATTACTTTAATGAGGGCAAAATCTATCAGTACGCTAATCTGGTTATGCTCTAATGTATTTTACAATGAACAGGAAGCCCTGTTGAAAGGAGATTTCAACAAGAGCCTAATGGATGCAATAGAGGAACCGTATTTAAGTACAATGAAGGCTATTGAAAAAATATCCATAAAGAAAATCTATAATTACGCTTCTGTTGTTCAGATTGAGGTTGCCGGTTACAAGGTAATGGGTGGATTGCTGGAAGAATTTATTCCTGCATATCTGGAGAATCATTCAAAATACCATAAAAAACTGGTAGAACTTATTCCCAAGCAATTTCTAACAAAAGAAAATGATACTTATACCAAAATTTTGTGTATCCTGGATTTTGTTTCCGGGATGACCGATTTGTATGCGGTGGAACTGTTCAGGAAAATTAAGGGGATTTCCTTTCCTTCAATGAGCTAGGACGGTGAAAACCTAAGAGGCTATGGTAAATTCAATAGAGGTAAACAGATGCAGAAAACATTCGCCGACAGGGTTATTGATTTTTATAAAGGCCTTAGCTATCAGATAGCGCTTCCTGAAGGTGTTGAAATTTTAAACCCATACCTGCATGATGCCAGGGTAATGGAGCTTGCCCGTCATTTTTATCAGAAGTTTTATCATGATCAGAAGTTGCGTCACCTGATTATAGGCATCAATCCCGGCCGATTTGGAGGGGCAGTAACCGGAATTCCTTTCACAGACCCCAAAAGGCTACAGGAAAATTGCGGTTTGGCTTATACCGGTCCTTTAACCCATGAACCTTCTTCCGTATTTGTTTATGATATGATTGAAGCTTTTGGAGGTGTAGACTTATTTTATAGTAAATTTTACATCAACTCTGTTTTTCCTCTTGCACTTACTTTCAGGGGGAAAAATTATAATTATTATGACGATAAGCAATTGACGGCTCTTCTGCTGCCAGTTATTCTGGAAAACATCGAAAATCAGATTGCGTTGGGAATTTGCAGGGAAGTGTGTTATTGTCTCGGGCTAAAAAATTATACTTTTTTGAACCGTATAAATAAGGAATATAACTTTTTTGACAAGATTATTCCGCTTGAACATCCCAGGTACATCGTTCAGTATCAGCATAAAAATGAAAAGTTTTTTCTCGATAAATACCTCGCCGTTTTAAAAGAAAACCCGATTAATTCTTTTTGAAGAATTTTTTTTCCCCGCATAGGGGTAAAGTGATTTTCTGTTGTCCTACCTCCAAATAACAAATCATTTTACAAAAGAAAATCACAAAAAGAATGAAAACTATTAAATTATGTTTGATCGCAGTATTGATTGGAACCGGAGTTTTTTCTGCAAAAGCGCAAACCCCTGATTTTAATCTTGGTATTAAAGCTGGCGCAAATTATGGTACCTTACCAAGCAGTTTTAATGACCTGACAGACAAAGGAGGTAAAGCCGGTTTTAATATTGGTGTGTTTGCCAGGGTAGGTAAGGCTTTGTATTTTCAACCAGAGCTTAATTTTTCTACTTTCGGTAGCAAGTATACCTTGAATTCCAAAGAGTATAAGCCCAAATTCAATCAGTTAAATGTTCCTTTGATGGTTGGTTATAAACTGATCAATACTTCCAGCCTCAACTTCCGTGTTTCAGCTGGTCCTGATTTTAGTTATAACCTGAACACACCTGATGCACCTGCCGGTTTTGATTATAAAAGGGTAAACCTGGGTGGGGTAATCAATGCAGGTGTTGATATTGGTAACATCACTATTGACGCCCGCTACACCAGGGGTTTTACCAAGTTCAATAAAGCACTGGATGAAAAAACCGGAATATTTAATCTTTCCGTCGGATTTAAGATCTTCTAAAAAATAACACGATAAAATAGAAAGGCATTTTGCCCTCAGGAAAATTTCATGGAAACTTCCGGGGGCAAAATATTTTACCTGTTCTTTTTTATTTGTTCTAATCTTGACTTTTGCGCACCCGCCCTTTCCTTTAGTCTTGATTGTTGTTCGTGGGTTTGTTCTGAATCTGTATTTTTGGTTTTTTCAATCCACTGCTGATATTGCGTTTCCTGCAAGGCTAAATTCTTATCCAGTTTCCCCTGCAAATCCTTTTGCTGTTTTTTAAGGTCAGTCAGTGTTGCCTTCCATTCGCTAAGTTCATTATCTTTTGCCTGGTTTAGTTTATATTCTGCTTGTTGTACGGCCGAATTGATCTTCCCCAGTTCTGTTTGGGCAGGAATAAATACTTCGTCCTGGACTTTAAATCTTTTAAGCTCTCTGCTGATGGGTAATAATACGGTGTTTACAGGGGTTTCCCAGTCTTCCCAAACGTGGGCCACCAGAACTGATTTTCCATTTGGAACGTTCGCTGAAACTGCATCAAGGTAATCTGAAACATCTTCAGCATGTAGGGTTTCACCAGCAGAACCCGCAATCATTCCACCTGCTAATCCCACAATAAAGCCCAGGGGGCCAGCTAGAATACCAAGCAGACCACCCAATAAACCACCACCAATTATCCCGCTGCCCTGGCTCTTGTCTTTTGCAGATTTAATAGCTGTTTTTCCATTTTCATCTTTACTGAGCACATAAGTTTCACCCAAAGAAATGTCTTTGGTCAAGTCCAGCTGCTGAAGGGCCTGAAGTCCTGTAAATGCTTCTACTTCATTGTTAAACAATACCTGAATTATTTTTTCCATATCTATTGATGATCATTATAGACTATACAATCCGGATGGGCTTTTGGTTTTGGTATAGTTGTTAACAGCAACAGGATGGAAATGGAATGTTTAAACTTTTATAAATCTAAACAGTTTCTAAAATGTCTTTCTTATATTTAGAACAAGCGCAAGGGCTTAAGAAGGATAAAATTAAAATTATGAGTCTGGAAAAAAACGAAGAGCTGGTTTTCAGGAGAGCGGACCCTGAGGATTTACAGGAAGTTTATAGTTTTGTTTGTACACTGGAAGAAAAAGAAATGAACTACGAAAAGTTCTGCTCCAGGTTCAGAAATCAGGTAATCTCGCCCGACATTCTGCTGCTTCTTGCCGAAAGGGCGGGCAAGCCGGTTGGGTTCCTGAGTTGTCATCTTCAGAACGTTTTACATCATGACGGGGACATTTATGAAATTGTAGAATTTATAGTCAGTCCCGAATATAGAGGAAGTGGGGTTGGTAAAAAGATGCTCGGATTTCTGGATCTGCAGCTTAAAGACAGGGATTACGAACTGATTGAACTGGCCTCTAATGTAAGACGTGACAGGGCACATCAATTTTATGAACAACAGGGCTTTAACCGTAGTCATTTTAAATTTACCAAGTATAAGCATTAAAAAAGAGCGTAAACTAGAGTAAGGGGATAAACTCCATAGTGCGTTTTATATGCTCTGGCTCCGTAATTCCATGTGCATAATAGGAGTTATCACCCCCTGTATCATATTTTAAAAGATAAGCGGCATTGATCAAAGGTGTAATGACATCCAGATCATGCGGAATGATGCCCTTTACCAGGACCACATTTGTTCCGTATTGTATTGCCCCTTGCTCCCCTTCTTTCAGGCAATGGTACCAGCTTTTTTCTGCAAGGCCCCAGGATCTTGCAAAAATTCTGTTCTGAAAGGCTACCATCCAGATGTTTAAAAAAGTTGTTCTGTCTTTCCCTGCACGTATACCAACAAGATTGTGCTTATGGATATATTCCAGGACAGGGTTTTCGAAATTTTTCATAGATCCGGTTGTTTACAGTATTGAAAAATAAATGTAGAGATAATCCCAAAGGACTGAAATTTAATTGGGTTATATGGAAGTAAAATTTTCATGTTCTGTCGCCCTAATACAGATTTACCACAGAGAATTATTTAGTTCTGCATATATTTAAAGCGTATCTTTCGTTCGTATTTAATAAATGATGACATGTCGAATATAAGTGTGATTATTGAAGAAAGACCTGCAGATATAGGTAATTTTCTTGTAGGTAGGTTACTTCCGTTCCGGGACAAAAGAATGGTTGGACCTTATATTTTTATAGATCATATGGGGCCGGCGGCTTTAAATGATCATCAGAATATTGATGTGCCCCCGCATCCGCATATAGGGCTTTCCACGCTCACTTATTTATTTGAGGGCAGCATCAGACATCGGGATAGCCTGGGTACCGATGTAGAAATCCATCCCGGAGCTGTGAACTGGATGACGGCAGGTAAGGGAATTGTGCATTCCGAAAGAACACCTGCGTATTTGCGTACAACAGATAAAAACCTGCATGGTCTGCAAATTTGGGTGGCCTTGCCCTTGGAGTTTGAAGAAATGGAACCTTCCTTTCAACATATAGAGGCAAAAGACATCCCACATTGGGAAAAGGATGGAGTTTCTTTTCGTCTTATTGCCGGAGAAGCTTTTGGCCGCAAATCACCGGTGGCTGTTTTTAGTAAGCAATTTTTTCTGGAGATAAAAAGTACTGCTGCCCGCAAAGTGAATATTGGAGCTGAGCTTTTTGGTGAATCCGGTATGTATATTCTGGAAGGTAGCATAAAGACCGAAGCGCACGAATTTAAACCCAAGCAGTTGTTGGTGGCCAAACAGGCCAGTCTCTGTGAATTTACCATGGCTGAACATACAACGGTTTATGTTTTTGGAGGAGAAGCTTTTGCTGAAGAACGTTTTATCTACTGGAACTTTGTGGCCAGTTCAAGGGAAAAAATAGAAGCGGCCAAACAAAAATGGCTGAACCAGGAATTTGTCCCTGTTCCGGGTGAAACAGATTTCGTTCCGCTTCCAAAACAAAATTATAACCCAGCCAGTACGTCTGAAAAACATTAAAGAATGAAAAAAAGCAGGTTGTTGATTAGAAATTTTGTTTTAATATGTATTCTGGCTTGTACTATTGGCTGTGATCAGATGACTAAAACAATCGTGAGAAAGGAGATGGGTGATCATGAGCATATTAAATTGATCTACGACCGCCTGACCCTGACCAAAGTCGAAAACTCCGGAGCTTTTCTAAGTATCGGGGATACTTTCCCTTCCTGGATCAGGTTTTTGTTTCTTAGCCTGCTTCCATTATTTGTTCTTGGTTTTGGACTTTATTTTCTGCTCAGCAGAAGTAATATTGGTAAAGCCTATACAATTGGGCTTTGTTTTGTGCTGGGTGGTGGCATAGGTAATTTGTATGACAGACTGGTTCACGGTTCTGTCACGGATTTTATGCATATTGATTTTGGTATTTTTCAAACCGGTATTTTTAATGTAGCAGATTTGGCCATTATGACCGGAATGGGAATGATCCTTTTCCAGCTTTATCTGGGAAAAAAACATATCGACACTTCTTTGGGCTGAGGCCAGTAGGTTACATTTAATACTTACCCAGTTTCTTTGATCCATATTTCCCTGAACAGGCAGAAACACCTGCTCAAGGAAAGCTTGCTGATTTTTACTTTTTAGAAAAGTTCCATTTTAATGCTGCAGAACCATAAGCAGCAGTTGTGAAACGAGGGTCTGCATGATCTTTTTGCTTAAAGATGGCACTTATTTTTCTATCTGTCAGGCTGAAAGATCTGACCAATGTTGTTCCTGCAGTTAATTGAAAAGTCAATGATTTGCTAATTTTAAATTCCGGTCTTAAACCGGCAATGATTTGCTGGTAACCTAAAATCATCGATTTGTTTTCCCTGTTTACCTCTGCAGTCATCCCACTGAGTTCGACAACAGCATTAAGTGAAATTACATCGCTCATTTTTACTCCGAACTCCATTCCCTGCGGGAAATTAATGTGCAGTTTGTATTTACCCTGTGTAACCCAGTCGAAGTAAAGCCCGGGCAGCACCATCGGTGTTCCAAATGCATTGGTGAGCACAGGACCAAAACCAAAAGCCAGACGTGGATTAAAGTGTTTAATAAATAAAACACCTCCCTGAGCAAGGACATCATCTGATGATATTTTTTCCATATCGGTATAAATCCCTACCGAAGCCATGGCCATAATTGACCAGGTTTTGCCTATTGGTCTGGAGTGCATCAAACCAATTTGAGCATTGAGCATTTCCTCTGGAAAGATTTTTTCGGTGTAATTACGGTTGGTCATCTGGGCATAGCTGCCATCAAGTCCAAGCGCCCAGATGACTGGTCTTCCTAATTCGTGCATTTTTGTAGAAAGCGGAATGCTAAAGGAAGCTTGTATTCTTTTGAAATTGCTGGTGGAACCTGTCTTTAGGCTATCGACTGGTCTTACATAATTAGAAAAAGGGACATAGTCTACCTGGAGTTTACCAGAAAAACCGTTTTGAGCGCTGGTTTTTAAACAAAAGCTTAATCCTATTAAAACTAAGCAGTATTGGAGTTTTCTCATTGTAATTGTTGTTTCTTTAATTTTTTTGTCAAATGCGGGCATCTTTAGGTTAGGGACAACAGCAAGCTGTTTTACCCTTAAGCCGGCCGGCATTATTTTTATAAGATGTTGCAAAAGAGTTTGTTAAATTTTTTTAAAGGATGTGGATTTAGAGCGGATAGTGTCATTTTGACAAAAGCGATTTAAAGCAAGGAGCCAGATGATAGAATGGAACTAAAATTGTTGTAATTTTATTGCATAAAGACAGCTGCTTTCAGTGGGTCTTTATTAATCAGAAATAAAGTTGAATGAGTAAAATATTTACAATTACCGAAGGCCTGGAGAATATGGGGGCACTCCGTACTGGAGGACAAGGCTCGGTTTATAAAGGGAAACGGACCGGTACCATTATTACAGCGGTAAAGTTACTGCCAACACCAATCCATACGGAAAGTGAAGAGGACAAAAACTTCAGGAATTTTCAGAATGAAGTGGAGAAATTAAAAAAAGTCAATGAAGAACCTAATCCGAATGTCGTAAAGATTCTGAATTCAGGAATTACCGAAAGCGGGTCCTTTCCTTTTATTGAAATGGAATTCATTGATGGTCCTGATCTGGAAGATTTGCTCAAGCCTCCCCACGATGCTGTATTTACAATTAAGGAGGTTATAAAAGTTGCTGATCAGCTGGCCAATGCGCTAGCACATTGCCATAAGTTTTCTGTAAAGCACGGAGACATTAAAAGCAATAATGTGAAATTCAATGTGCATTCCGGTAATTATGTACTCCTGGATTTTGGTTTGTCAGCGATGTCCGATGACCAGCGCAGAACCAGCATCCGACATGCAGGAGCGGTAGAGTTTATGGCCCCGGAACAAAATGAAGGACAATTGTTATTCCAGACAGATGTGTATAGCTATGGCATTATCCTGTATGAATTGCTGAGTGGGCAGGTACCCTTTCCTTTAACAGACCAGGGGCAAAAATCAAGAAACGATGTGATGCTTGCCCACATGGAGCAGGCAATACCAGACTTAAATGCTATCCGTCACAGAAATATACCAGAAAACTGGTCGGATGATAAAAAACTTCATGAAATGCAGGTGCCTTCCTGGCTGCTGCAGGTGGTTGAAAAATGTTTACGGAAAGATCCGCTACAGCGATTTGGAAATGGAGTAGAACTCCAGGATTTTATTATACACCGTAGTGTTGCCAGTACGACAGAACAAGGGGATTATACTTTAAGTGCAGCGGTGATGACCAGTGAAAACGAAAGGTTGCAGGCCCTGGTATTGCAGTATCAGGAAGCAGCGCAGACTGATGGTATCGTGCAAGCAGAAGATGCCGATCATATTAAAGTTTCAAGACCTGTATTTTATGCCATGGTGACTTTGATGGTTGTACTTGCTGTCGCAATGGGATTGTTGTTGTTTGCAAATTCGGGAAAAAACAACCCCGAACCACGAAGTAAGAATGGAAGCCCTGTGACAGACAGTCCTGCCACTACACCCCAAACAGATACCGGGCCTGTAAACAATATTCCGGATAGCGTTTTGGATACGGCCAGCCGGATCAAACCTGCAGAGGTCAAACCCATAACAAAACCTGCTCACGATACGACAAAACTCGATCTGGATACAGCAGTTCATTTTTAACAAAACAGAGATGGAGCCGAAAACAACGTTTTGGAAAAAGATAGGTTTACAAGACCTTTTCCTTCCCGGTAAGAAAACAAAAAAAGAAGTGCAGGCAGCTGCATTAAGTCCCGATGGCGTATATAATTATATCCTGCAACAGTTTAAAACATCGATTAAAGAACTTTCTTTTGCAGGACGTATTGTTTTTTATCATGAGTACATTATTTGTTTTAATGCAGATGATTATAAAGAATTCCTGATGCAGAAACAGGGCTTGTTCGGGATTATTGTTGATGAATCCGTTAAGCAATTTTATCAGGTTCTGAAGACTTATGAAAAGGAAGGCAAAAAAGTAGAACCCTCGAGTTCAAAATGGATTTTTCGTTTGGTTTCACATCCGGATTATCAAAGAGGGGACATTGGCTTTATTGGTAAACTGATGCCTGGCAGTCAGCAGAAAGAAGAAAACCTGCGGGTTACTTTTATTCCCCGTCAAACGGGTATTGCCCAGACCCTGGATGTAAATGAGGATATTCTGAAAGGTTTTACCTATTACAGTGAAGGCTATTATGAATTGCCATATCTTTATGAACCGCAGGGTGCAGAAAAGAAACCGGTCACCAGGACGGAAAAGATCTATGCAAGGCTGGATACCATTATGCCCGATCAGAAATACAGTGGTAAAAAGTTTGAATTTCTGATGAAAGCAGAGGACATTATTGTTTCAGGTGCTGAAGAAGAAAGAAAAGGGCCGGACATCTTTAAAATACCTTCCGATTGGGTGGATAGCCCACACCTGCACATCAGGTTTAATGTTTCGGATGGTAAACTTTACCTGGCTTCCTTTGGGGAAAAAACAATTATCAATGAACAGGAGGTCCAAAGAAGTGATGTCAACAGCCCGCAATGGACAGAATTGCCCATCAATTCAAAAATCCTGCTCAATGGAATTATCGGAATTAATATATTTAAAGGATAAAGCTGATGTCTCAATTGTTAACGGGTTTTCTGGTAGTAATTTGTATCCTGTTATTGATCAGACATTTTACAGATATAAAAAGACAGGGTGATGAGCAATAATATATTTGGTCTGACCGATAGAGGGATGGTCCGGGAAAATAACGAAGATGCTTTTCTGTCTGAACAACTGGACAATGGTCTTTTTCTGGCTTGTGTGATTGATGGGGTTGGTGGTTATGAAGGCGGAGAAGTTGCCGCTGCAATAGCAAAAGACTGCATTCGCAAAAAATTATCAGGCCTTAAGGGAAATGAAGCGCTGATTCCCAAAATGCTTGAAACACTTCTGGAGGCCAATGAAGAAATTTATTTCCGGAAAAAAGAGAATCCTGTTCTGGAAAAAATGGCTTGTGTATTGACAGTGGTCCTTGCAGATATACAACAAAACCAATTGTATTATGCCCATGTGGGGGATACCCGTTTATATCTTTTTAGGGATGAGGTTTTGGTAAAGATTACCCAGGATCAATCCTTTGTCGGTTTTTTAGAAGATTCTGGAAGACTTACGGAAGCTGAGGCAATGAAGCATCCAAAACGAAATGAAATTAATCAGGCCCTGGGACTGGATTCAAGTCAACTTTGGCCTGCTGATTTTGTAGAAACGGGCCAATCTCCTTTTTTACCGGGTGATTTGCTTTTGTTGTGTAGCGATGGGCTGACGGACCGGATTGACGCGGCTCATATCAACAGAATACTGCTGGCCCCAACTTCATTAGATGACAAGGCTGCTGCCCTGGTTCATGCGGCGAACCAGGCCGGGGGACAAGATAATATTACTGTAGTGCTGGTCAGAAACGATAAAGCCATATCAAACCATGTTGTAACCAAGCCTGCTGCCAGGCCTGTTGCTTCGTCTATTCCTGAAGCGGTTAAAGACAGTTTGAACATAAAAGAGCCTGCACAGAAAAAAAACAGGGGCTTGGTTTTTTTTTTACTGATCCTGGTTGTGCTGCTGCTGGGGACATGTGCCTGGATGTATCAGCAAATTCAAATGCTTAAAGAAAAAAGGAGTATAGCTGCTCCGGTTTATGAAAATCCATGGGTACCCATGACCCCAGGTTTAAAGGATACACTTAAAAAGCCATTAAGGGATACAATTTATTACAGGGATTCCATACCTGGGAAAATGAAAAAACATGAAAAGAGACCAGTTAAATAAAACTGAAAACAATAGGGGCAGATGGAGTGAACGGTTATTTATTGCCGCAACTGGTCTGGTGTTTATACTGTTGTTTTTTAGATTATTTAGTGTTCTGGAACATAGATTTCAGGGAACTGTTGTCAAGCTGAAGGAAGGGGCCATTGTCAATCTGAATGATGCTGACCCTGTCAGTGGGATCAGAAATGTTTTAAGTAAGGGCAATTACGATCTGGATTCAAGAGATATTGCGTTTATAGGAAAGATACTTGATCAAAGACTAAAAGAAAACGGACATTTTCAGAATATTGGAGAGCTGAACAAACAAAGCTATTTTGTTTCCGCCCAACAGGCCTTTGATCAGGGGGGGAGCTCTTTTAAAAGGCGTGTGCTTTTGTCCAGATCACTTCTTGGTTACCAGGATACTGGCAGCTCCTCTTATGAAAAAGAGCAAACAAGGCCAGCTCCACTTCCTGCATCGCGGGA
Organism: Pedobacter nutrimenti; assembly: GCF_003208655.1. Taxonomy (GTDB): domain Bacteria; phylum Bacteroidota; class Bacteroidia; order Sphingobacteriales; family Sphingobacteriaceae; genus Pedobacter; species Pedobacter nutrimenti. The sequence continues at coordinate 176,311 of NZ_QKLU01000007.1, forward strand.
TCTTGGTCAGGGTATTTATAGTATTAAAGGTAAGGTTGGGCAAAAAAGTAGCGGCATTGCCGGGGTATTGGTTAAACTGGAAATGATTATCCCTAAAGACAGCCTGGAACTGGAGCCGCTGAGTGCATTTGTGCGGACAAACGAAAATGGTGATTTTGAATTTAAAGGACTTCCGACAGGACGTTCTTATGAGGTGCTGCCATTACAGCCTGGCTTTGAATTTGGAAAAAGCCAGGGCACAATTGATTTAAAGCAGAATGAGGTTTTTAATTTCAGACAAAAAGAGCATCGCATCAGGTTGCTGTCTTCCAGGGATTTTAATACCCTTAAAACAGATGGCGCATTTATTGTCAGGAGCCCACTTCGGTTTGAAAAAGGTTATTGGATCATCGCCGGTTCTTTTTTACTGCTTTTTGTATTGGTCCATATCCTGCTGAGCGTTTTTGCGGCAGCGGCGGATCAGTTTTTGCTGCCAGCACTGATGGTGCTTACAGGCTTGTCCCTGCTCAGTTTACTAAGTTTGCAGGATCCTTTAAGGGATCGCTTCCTGGCAACCGATACCCTGATCTATCTGGTGGCAGGGATGGTTGTAGTTGTACTTTTAAGCCTCCTCAATTTAAAACGTTTTAACGCAGATTCAAAATTGTACAGACTCTTTCTTTTTCAAAAAGACCGTACTGCGGCAAATGGCTGGCCATGGATTGTGTTGGCCATGGTGGTATTGGTGTCAACAATTTTGATGGGCTCAGGGCCCGAAGGAAGTGGGGTGAAGGTGAATTTATTTGGCATTCAACCCAGTGAGGTGGTGAAATATCTGGTTATTCTGTTTCTGTCCGGTTTTTTTGCGTTGAATGAAAAATTTATCTCTGCTTATGCAAGCTGGAAAAAACGCTGGTCATTTTTTTCTTTCGCCCTGCTGGCGATCATTTTTACACTCCTGTTGTTTTTAACACTTGGAGATCTTGGTCCGGCGATTGTGATTTGCTTTACATTTATCGTTTTGTTTTCTTTTTCCAGGGGCGATTTTATGTATATGGCCGCTTTTGTCGCCTTATACATCTTAATCGGCTTTCTTATTGATAATGTATGGATTGACGCTGCACTTACTTTTGGTGCTTTGTTTCTGGTTCAATTGTATAAACGGAAACAGGCAAGTGAATCTGCCCTGATGGCTCTTTTGGTGATCACTGCTTTTCTAACCATTGATAAGATCCCATTTTTACACCGCATTGTTCCCGGGCCTGTCGAGCGGCTTTCTGACCGGAAAGCCATATGGCAGGACGCCTGGAACAATGAAGTGTACGGAGGTGATCAGGTCGCTAACGGACTTTGGGCGATTTCAGGAGGTGGCCTCACTGGTCAGGGTACAGGGGAAGGCTATGCCAAAACAATCCCTGAAGCACATACGGATATGATCCTACCCTCTATAGGAGAAGAGTTTGGTTGGTTGGGGATGACCTGTATCTTTTTATTGTTCCTGCTTTATTTGCACCGTTCTATTCTGATTGGCCGGGCGAGTGGCAATCCCTTTCTGTTTTATGTATGTACCGGAATCGGGATCAGTACTTTTATCCAGTTTCTGCTTATCGCAGGAGGCTCTACAGGGGCATTGCCACTTTCAGGCGTTTCATTGCCATTTGAAAGTTATGGTGGTTCTTCGTTAATGATTAATCTGGCAGGAGCAGGATTTCTGATGGGTGTATCTTCCTTGAAAGGAACTAAGGTTCAGATGGATTACATTAGCAAACAACAGGATGCAAACCTTGTTCCTGCCCTGACTGTGGCCAGTATTGCTGTGTTTTTACTGCTTTTGAATACGGCATTTTACGCTTTTAATAATAAAAAATGGATTTCCAGGCCCGCATTGGTTGCCGATAAGAGTGGGGCCAGGATGTTCAGCTATAATCCAAGAATTGCCATTTTGATGAAAAAACTTGCCGCCGGAAATTTATATGACCGTGACGGGAATCTTCTGGCAACCAGCGACCCGGCGTTGATTAAAAAACAGTATGATGTTTTGAAAGCAGCAGGAGCAGGGAAATATGATCTGGATTCTGCTATGCACAAACGTCCTTCCCGTTATTATCCTTTTGAAGAACAAATGTTCTTCTGGACCGGGGATGCCAATACAGGAATTTTTACAGGTGGAATTAATGGCTATTTCGGGGAATATGAACATGCGGCAGAACTCAGGGGTTTTAAAATGCCGCTGAACAGTTATACTGTTAAGGCATCCCGGTACAGGGAAGACCGCTTTCTTCCAAGGGGAGTAAAAGAGATGACTGTTCAAAAAAGGGACTACGGGGCATTGGTCCCGCTTTTGCAATCCGGATTGGACAGTGCTGAAATTGCTTTGCTCAAACAGAAGAACCGGGATGTCAGGCTTGCTGTTGACGCAGGACTGCAAACTCATATACAGCAATCACTGGCAAGTGATCCTGCTTTAAAAAATAATCGGGTTTCCGTGGTGGTCATGGAGGCCGGAAGCGGCGACGTGCTTGCTTCGGCAGCTTATCCGCTGCCTGCTGTTCACAATTGGGAACAGCTCAATTTAAGTATCACAGATCAGAATAAGCTGCCGGGTTGGGTCACCAATGCCGACCCGGGTTTTACCATTGCAACCCAGCCAGGTTCAACGGCCAAAATCCTGACTGCAATGGCGGCATTTAATAAATTAGGTTTAAATGCAGCAGATAAAAGCTATCTGGTGAAAACGAATGAACGGATACGGACAAATGGGGCAGAACCAGATGAAACAGGTTTGATCAATATGGAAAGGGCTGTTGTAAAATCTAATAACGTGTACTTTATTAAATTGGCAAACCAGGAGCATTTACAGGAAGAGATGGCCGCATTATACCTGAAAACAGGAATGTTTCTGCATGGTGTGGGTGGCTATTACTATAATCAAAAGCCTGACAATCAAAGACAGGATGGAAAATGGATGGAGCTGTGGCGCAAGACGGAGTTTAAAAGCCATTATAATCCAAACCGTATTTACCAAAATCGGGCGACAGGAATATCCGGGATGGCCTGGGGCCAGGGGGAGTTGATTGCCAGTCCTGCAGCAGTGGCAAGAATGGCTGCCGGCATTGCAAATAAGGGAAATCTGCGAGCGAACCGTTATGTACTTAAGTCTAGCGATTCAAGTTTTTCCAGGAAGGAAATCATTCCTCTGGCAATAAAACCGGCCTATGCGGCCATGTTACAACGTTTTATGATCGAACAAAGTGCCCCTAAAACTGATATCCTGGGCATAAGTGTTGCCGGAAAAACAGGGACCCCGGAAAGGATCTGGAAAAGAAAAAAAGTAAATGATGGCTGGTACGTTTTTTTTGCGCCGAATGCTGCAGGAACAGATTATACGGTTGTTTGTATCAGAATAGAGGCAACAAGAGGTTCATCTAATGCAGTCAGGCTTGCCGGTGAGCACATTATTCCCTTCCTGCTGGAGAAAAATTATATAAAAAGCATTTGATAAAATTATTAAAATATGTTTAATCCATTCAAAAAAGACAGATCAGCCCAGGTTCCGGATGTTAAGATGATCAGGGAGCAAGGCCTTGTGTTCCTGAAAGAAGAACTGCAAAAACTGGAAGGAGGGGAAGGGGCGCATGTTCAGGTAATTACGCTGTTTATAGCGCCTCCGGAGGAACAACAACATCTGTATGAAGCTGCTTTTTATTTGAAGGACCAGGAAAAATTGAAGCAGGAAATTCAGCGTGTGGCCGATAATTTTGCATTGGAATTGCCTGTAAACTGGAAACTTGAAGTTATAGCGTCTGACAGATTAGGCCAGGACTTAATTGCCGATAAAAGTCTGTACCTGGCTATAAAAATTGGAACAACTCCATTAAAAACAGCGCCAGCGCTTATAGAAAAAACGGCTCATATCACCGTATTGCAAGGGGAAGCCGAGCGGAATGAATATTTAATCCACAGAACACATGGCCGGGTTAATTTAGGCAGGGGAAGCCAGGTTCAGGCAGCTGATGGTTCTTTAAGGTTAAACTTCATTGCCTTTGCAGATGAATCCGGTTATACAGGGAACCGTTTTGTCAGCCGAAAACATGCTCACCTGGAATGGGACGATCAGAAAGGCGGTTTTGTGCTTTTTGCGGATGAAGGCGGTATTCCCCCTGCGAATAAAACAAAAGTCAGGTCGGCCGCGGACGAAAATCCATTGCGCTTAAATGCTTCGGATGTCGGGTATCTGCTGAAAGAAGGAGATCAGGTTATTCTTGGTGAGTCTGTTGTCCTTTTATTTAAGTACATAGAAGAAAATTAGGAACCTATACCTTGATGCCGGAACATACCTTTAAAAATGCTAAAGAAATTTAATGATTCGCCAAAGCTGAAGTAGTTTTAAATCAGAATTTTATACTAATTGCATTAATTTAGGATAAACCCATCTGATGAAATTAAAAACCATATTTAGTGTTGCGGCTATCTTTTCTGCCCTTTCCTCTAATGCTCAAAAGATCAGCCCGCTTTGGAAAGATTTTGTAGAAGCAAAAAAAAACGGAAAAATTGCAGTCCTTCCCGATTTTTCTTATGCGGGTTACCATTGGTCTGAACAGGCACTTCCGGATTTAAAAGACAAAAAGGTTTTTAATGTCAAAGATTTCGGGGCCATTGCAAATGACGATCTGTACGACGACCAGGCCATCCAGAAAGCAATCGATGCGGCCCAGGAAAATCCGGGAGGAGGAATCGTTTTTTTCGGGCCGGGAAAATATCTGATTGCGGCAGATGAGGACCCTTCCAAACAAATCAGGATTTCAAAAAGTGGAATTGTGCTCAAGGGGAGCGGAACTGGAAAGAACGGGACTGAAATCTATCAGGCCAATAAACGGATTAACGGAAGACAGTTTCTGTTTAAGCCGGATCAGACCGAGAGCCAGAAACTGACCCGTATTGTAAAAGATGCAGAAAGGGAAACTTTTGTTGTCGAAGTAGAAAATGCGGGCCAGTTGAAACCAGGACAGGATGTGGTGATCCGTCACCGGAGTGAAGAATATACAAGGGCTTATTTTGCGCCTTTAGATCTTAAGCCTCAATGGAGCAGACTCTTTGGTGAAAAGGGAGGAATGCAGATCTTTGAAATCCATACGATTGAAAAAATAGACGGTGCGAAGGTGACCTTTAAAAACCCGCTTCACCTGGACATCAGAATGGTCAAGTCTTCCAACTGGGACTTGGTATCTTATACGCCTATTGTGGAATGCGGAATAGAAGACATTACCTTCAGCAGCAACTGGAAAAATTATCCGGAGGAGTTCGTCCATCATAAAAATGAGATTCATGATTATGCCTATGAAGCGGTGGGAATGGAATTTGTTAAAAACAGTTGGCTGAGAAATTGTGAATTTCACGATCTGAATGAAGGGGTTTTTATTCGTTCCGGTTATCAGATTAGTGTTTTAAACACCCATTTCAGAGGGAAAAAAGGCCATGCTTCAGTTCATGCCAGAACGGGTTATGGGGTACTGGTGAAAAACTGTTCTTTCAATAATGCCCAGCACCATGGAGCAGGCACCGGATATAGTGCCGTAGGGACGGTCATTACACAGTGTTCACTTGGAACCGACCAAAATTTTGACATTCATTCCGGACAACCTTATGCGACTTTATATGATCAGATTGATGGTGGTGTATTTTATAACCTTGGCGGACCTGAACCAGGCCATCCGCACCATGGAAAATACCTGGTGTTGTGGAATTTTTACCATAAGTCTGTAAAAGACCAGCACTATAATTTCTGGGATATGCAAAGGAGAAGAAATTATACGATTGCCTCGCCTATTCTGGTTGGTTTCCGTTCCGACCGGAAAGTAAGCTTTGAAAATGCTGGTTTAAATGAATCTCAGGGAGAAGAGGTTTTGCCTTTATCGTTATTTGAGGCCCAACTGGAACTCAGGATCAATAAAAAAGACATCAGCAAATGAGAAAATACCTGCTTTTTTTGATACTGGCTATTTTTTGTTTTAAAAACAATACACTAGGCCAGATGAAGGAAACACCAGAGGACAGCAGGTGGAAGATCCTGGCGGACGGAAGTATTTGCTGGGACATTGGAGCTGGACTTCCTCATGCAGACCATATTGAAATGGCAGGAGAGAAAGTGGCCATATGGGTGGAATATGCATTGGACAAAGACAAAAAATCAAAAATAAGCAGGACCCTGGTTTTTCCTACTTTCAGGATGTTACCTGATGCGACCAGAAGCCATATTTCCTATACTTTTCAGGATAATGAATTGCCCAGGTTTTTTATCAATAACAAGTTACTGGATTTTTCTGTCTCTGGCAGTCCAAAATCGGGCCCTTTGGGTTACAACATCAAAAACATCCGTCATAAAGGGATCATGCGTATTTCTGCGGAGTCTGGAAATCCGGCAATGGTTCATGTAGAGCGCAGTATTTTTCCATCTGTTGACCAGCCCATGGCTATTGAGAAATTTGTTTTTACCAATAAAACAGATAAGGAACTACAGGTGTCCATGGAATACCTTAAAAAAGAGGTGCGCACCGATCCTTCCAAAAGTAAAGTGCGTTCGCATTCCATCATCATGGGAACTATAGGAGAGGGAAACCGGTCTCTGGCCCCTGGAGCATCAGCAAGTTTTTCTGTCTATTATCTGGCCACAGACAGTCCGCAGTCCATAGAAAAAATAGATCCCGATGGGCAGGAGGAAAAAAGGAGGAACCGTGTTTCTGAAATTTTGGCTCCGCTTAAATTGGAAACACCGGATAGCGTATTGAATACGGCCTTTGACTTTGCAAAGCTAAGGGCTACAGAAAGTATTTATAAAACCAAAGGCGGTTATTTTCATGGCCCCGGCGGACTTGCTTATTATGCTGCGATCTGGGCCAATGACCAGGCAGAATATGTGAATCCTTATTTTGCCTTTTCAGGGGACAAAATTGGAAATTTATCGGCTATGAATGCTTATCGCTGGTTTGCAAAATATATGAACCCAGATTATAAGGCCATTCCGAGCTCTATTGTGGCCGAGGGAGATGCGGTATGGAAAGGAGCGGGGGACAGAGGAGACCAGGCTATGATCGCTTATGGAGCTTCAAGATATGCCCTGGCCAACGGAGACATTGATTCTGCCCGTGTCTTGTGGCCACTGATCGAGTGGTGTCTGGAATACAGCCGCCGAAAGCTCAATAGTGAAGGTGTGGTGAATTCTGACAAAGATGAACTGGAGGGTCGTTTTCCTTCCGGGAAAGCCAATCTGGCAACCAATACTTTATATTATGATGCCCTGCGCTCAGCAGCCATGCTTGGTCCTTTGCTTGGAAAACCCGCAGCACAAATCAAAAATTACCGTAAACAGGCAGATGAACTGAGCCGGAATATAGAAAAGTATTTTGGGGGCAATGTAGAGGGTTTTGAGACTTATAAATATTATGAAGGTAATGACGTATTGAGGGCTTGGATTTGTTTGCCCCTAACCGTAGGGCTTTATGGACGAAAAGAAGGCACCATTAAGGCCTTGTTTTCACCAAGATTATGGACTGCGGACGGACTGGCCACACAGGCAGGTAAAGAAACTTTCTGGGACCGCTCTACACTTTATGCACTCAGAGGCGTGCTGGAGGCAGGTGAAACCGATAAAGCGATGAATTTTATACAATATTATTCCCGCAGACGTTTGCTGGGAGCGCATGTCCCTTATCCGGTTGAAGCTTATCCGGAAGGAAACCAACGGCATTTGTCTGCTGAAAGTGGGTTGTATTGTCGCATCTTTACCGAAGGTTTGTTTGGAATGCGCCCAGTCGGCTTTCGTGCCTTTAACTGTACACCAAGAATGCCGGCGGGGTGGAACCATTATGCCCTGCGCCGTATTCATTCTTTTGGACATGTATTTGATCTGGAAATTTCCCGGGCAGGGAAAAATAAATTGCTCATCCAGGTTTTGACGGACGGTCAAAAAAAGGCTTACGAAATCCAGGAAGGTAGTACAAAGCGCATCAGCCTTTAGCGGACATATACGGTTTTAATGTTCACAAATTCCCTGATGCCAAACAGCCCCAGTTCTCTGCCATAACCAGACTGATTGATCCCGCCAAAAGGCAAGCGGGGATCTGATTTGACCAGTGTATTGACAAAACAGGAGCCTGCATTTAGCAGGCCTTCTGCAATTTTTTCTCCCGATGCAATGTCTTTGCTGAATACCGCTGCCCCTAGTCCAAAAGAAGAATCATTTGCAATGCGAATGGCATCTGCGGTATTTTTTGCAGAAAAAACCAATGCAACCGGACCAAAAAGTTCTTCGGTATAGGCAGGCATTCCCTTTTTTATTCCGGTTAATATGGTTGGGATATAATAGGCATGTTTTCCTTTAGGGTCCGGAATGTAACCACCCAATAGACATTTGGCCCCGGCCTGAATATTATCCAAAACCTGCTGGTGTAATTCATCCCTCAGGTCTGTTCTTGCCATAGGTCCAAGATCTGTTTGGGGGGCAAAAGGATCACCGGTTTTTTTTTCGGACATCTTTTCTTTAAAAATTTTAAGGAATTTTTTTTCTATACTTCTGACCAGGATAAACCTTTTTGCTGCAATACAGCTTTGGCCATTATTGATCAGCCGGCTTTGCGCACAAATTTCTGCTGCATATTCCAGATCGGCATCTTCGAGAACCAGATAAGGATCGCTGCCGCCCAGTTCAAGGACTGTCTTTTTTAACAAACTTGCCGCCTGCCGGGCCACTTGTATTCCAGCTCCTGTGCTTCCTGTAAGGGTTACGGCTTTCACCAGTGGGTTTTCAATCACCTGATTTACCCTTTTGCTGGAAATAACCAGCGTTTGAAAAACGTGATCCGGAAACCCGGCTTCCTTTAATACCTCCTCTATGGCAAGGGCACAACCGGTTACGTTTGAAGAATGTTTGAGTAAGGCACAATTTCCAGCCATCAGGCCAGGTGCCAGAAAGCGGAAAACCTGCCAGAAAGGAAAATTCCAGGGCATTACCGCCAGCACAATGCCAAGAGGCCTGAAACAAACATAACTTTTGGAGGCTTCAGTTTCAACAGGTTCATCTTTTAAGAATTTTTCGCCGTTAGCGGCATAGTATTCACAAACTTTTGCGCATTTCTCTACTTCCTCCAGACCTGATTTTAAGGGTTTTCCCATTTCCAGGGCCATTAGGGCAGCCAACTCTTTTTTTCTTTCTCTAAGCACTTCAGCGGTCTTATTCAATAAGGCGGCCTTCAAGTCAAAATCCGTAAACTGCCAGTCCTCCCAGGCTCTGGCGCCCAGTTTTATCTTTTTTGCAATGACTTTTTCGGAATCTTCAGAATAAGTTTTTATCAATTTACCATTTACAGGATTAACGGATTTTATGCTCATAAAGTAAAATTATAGAAATTAAAGTATATAACCAGTTGGAGGCCATTTTGGTTTCAAAGCCCTGGAAGATTCTATTTTTTTTCTATTTTTAATTATGATTACACTGGAAAATGAACATATCAAGGCCTCCTTTCTTCCTAAAGGGGCCGAGTTGAAAAGCCTGATCAAAAAAGACAGCGGACAGCAGTACATGTGGAATGCAGATCCGGATTACTGGGGAAAGACAAGCCCGGTACTGTTTCCTATCGTAGGTGCCCTTAAAAACAACACCTATAACTATAAAGACAGCGAATATGAATTGAGCAGACATGGTTTTGCAAGAGATAAAGAGTTCCAGATACAGCAGCTGGGGAACCAAGAGGTCTTGTTTACTTTAAAGAGTGATGAACAAACCCTAAAAAATTATCCTTTTGAATTTAATTTAGGACTCAGGTACCGTTTAAATGAGGACATATTGTCCTGTAGCTATGAAGTGCATAACCCCGGAGCTTCCAATTTGCTTTTTTCTATAGGCGGTCATCCTGCTTTTGCTGTACCCTTAAGCAAAGGAGAAGACTATAACGATTATGAACTTGAATTTAACGCAGACCAGGTTTTGACCTATTATAAAATAAACGATAACCTGATCGATCATAAAACCGAAAACATTACTTTATTAAACAGAAAATTAAGGTTACAGCATAACCTTTTTTATGATGATGCCCTGGTTTTTAAGTCATTAAAAAGTAATAGGATCTCCTTGAAGGGCGGGCAGAATAAACCAGGTATTCACTTTAGTTTTGAGGGTTTTCCATATTTTGGAATATGGTCTGCTAAAGATGCAGATTTTGTATGCCTGGAACCCTGGTGTGGCATAGCCGACGGCATAGACCATGATCAGGACCTGGATAAAAAAGAAGGTATAATTACATTGCTTCCGGGAGGCAGCTGGCACAGAACCTGGAAAGTTCAGCCTTTCTAATTTAGTTTTATTCTTGGGCTTTCATTATATTTGAACATGCTGGTGTAAAGATCGGTGTGAATCTCCCTATGATGATATCCAATAATTTTTCTGCTGCCGAGGCAGAAAGAATCAAAGAATTAAAACGGTACGAGATCTTAGATACTCCTCCTGACTTCAGTTTTGACCGGCTTACCAGGCTTGCTGCTAAGTTATTTGATGTTCCGGTAGCCATTATATCCTTGGTGGACCAGGACAGGGTTTGGTTTAAATCAAGACATGGGATTGATGTACAACAAGTGGCACTTAATCCTGGTTTATGTACTGCAACGATTCTGACCGATGAAGTTTATGTGGTACAGGATGCATTGGAGGAAGAAAGCACTTTTCTTAATCCCCTGGTTACCGGTGATTTTGCCTTACGGTTTTATGCCGGGGCACCTTTAAGAACAAAAGAAGGATATAACCTGGGTAGTTTTTGCATCATAGATAAAAAACCTCGAAATCTGAACGAAGAAGATAAGCAGGTCATGAAAGAACTGGCAGGTGTAGTGATGGATCACTTAGAAGCCAGACTGTCTGCCAGACAGGCAAATGCGCAGCAAAATCAATTGTTGCAAATTGCAGCGCATGACCTGAAAAATCCTTTGACCACGATCCCGGTGCGTGCCGATTTGATCAAGTTGAAAAAACATGATCCTGAGGCGGTTGATAAAATGTGTGACCAGATCAAGCAGGCCGGATTAAAAATGACAAGAACAATAGATGATTTGCTGACTACCGCAAGCATTGAATCTGGCAGGATCAGTTTGTATACATTTAAACTCGACTTTGCGGATATCGTTTCGCAGATTGTTGATTCCAATCAGGCCCTTGCAGATAACAAAGGGCAGGAGATAGAATTGAATATAGAAGGAAGACCTTATGTTATTGCAGATGAGCAGCGCTTGATAGAAGTTGTGGATAACCTGATCAGTAATGCCATTAAGTATTCTCCCAAAGGGGAACAGATTAAGGTAAATATTGCCCATAAAGATCAGAAAGCAGTACTTGTGGTGAAGGACAATGGTCCGGGTCTTACTCAGGAGGATAAGGACCAGTTGTTCCAGCGTTTTGCGAAACTTAGTGCAAAACCCACGGGTGGCGAAAGTTCTACGGGATTGGGCTTGTCCATTGTAAAACAGCTTGTTGATGCCCATAATGGGCGGGTATGGGCAGAAAGTGAAGGCTTGAATACGGGATCTGCCTTTATCGTGGAGATCCCTTCAATTAATTAGCCTCAATACCCTGGTTTTCTGTTTGTAAGTTAAGGGCATGTGCAGTTTGCGCACGGATCTTTTCGCACAGTTCTGCATCATTGTTTAAAGAATGACCAAAAGATGGGATCATTTTTTTAAGTTTTTGCTGCCATTCTTTGGTTTTTAACTGCTCAGGGAAGCAGCGTTCCAGTAAATTAATCATAATAGATACCGCAGTTGATGCACCTGGCGAAGCGCCTAAAAGGGCTGCGATCGACCCGTCAGCCGCACTAACCACTTCAGTTCCAAATTCCAGGACTCCACCGTGTTCCGCATCTTTTTTGATGACCTGAACCCGTTGTCCGGCAGTTTCCAATGTCCAGTCTTCCATTCTTGCATTTGGAAGATATTCTTTCAGGGCATTCAAACGCTCATCAGAAGATTGTCTGACCTGGTGAATCAGGTATTTGGTTAAAGGAATGTTATCCAGTCCAGCAGAAATCATCGGTAAAATATTATTGGCTTTAATAGATAGCGGTAAATCCAGCAAAGAACCATTTTTCAGGAACCTGGTAGAAAATCCTGCATAAGGACCGAAGAGCAAAGCTTTTTTGCCATCGATCATACGGGTATCCAAATGTGGTACAGACATAGGAGGTGAACCTACGGCAGCTTTTCCATATACTTTGGCGTCATGTCTTTCGATAACATCCGGATTGGTACATTTTAACCACTGACCGCTAACAGGGAATCCGCCAAAACCTCTTCCTTCAGGAATATCCGATTTCTCCAGCAGCGGCAAAGAACCGCCTCCGGCACCAATAAATACAAATTTAGCTTTAACTACCCTGCGTTTACCGGTTTCTTCGTTACGTACTTTTATTTCCCACAGGCCATTGATCTGTCTTAGTTTTTTTACTTCATGGTTAAAATGAAGCTGGACCTGTTCCTTTGTTTTTAAAGAATTGAACATCATTCTGGTCAATGCACCAAAATTAACATCTGTGCCCAGGGTCATACGGGTGGCTGCTACCTTTTCTTCCTGGGGCCTGCCTTCCATAACCAAAGGAATCCATTCTTCCAGCAATTTACGGTCCTGGGAATAGGTCATTCCTTTGAAAAGGTGCGACTTCTGAAGTTCCTGATATCTTTTGTGCAGGTAATCCACATTTTCATCTCCCCAAACAAAACTCATGTGGGGGATACTTTTGATGAAAGATTCCGGAGCATCCACCATCTTGTTTTGAATCAAAAAAGACCAGAATTGTTTGGAAACTTCAAAAGATTCAGCAATAGAAACTGCTTTAGAGGTATCTACAGAACCATCCTTTTGTTGAGGGGTGTAATTTAATTCACAAAAAGCAGAGTGCCCGGTACCCGCATTGTTCCATGCGTCAGAACTTTCCGCAGCAGCCACATCTAAACGCTCAAATATTTCAATACTTAAATCTGGCTGAAGTTCCTTTAAAAGTACACCAAGTGTTGCACTCATAATACCGGCCCCAATTAACACTACATCAGTTACTTGATCAGATTTATTCGTTATGCTAGTCATGTTATTAATTAAATTGTGCAAAAGTACATAAAAACTTGTTTTTTGAAACGTTTAAATTGTTATTTAATAGTCATGAAGTAAGCCGGATTTCTGCTGTATTACTCCTTGTGGCTGAACTCAGAAAGGTCTACAGTTTAGCGCTGTGTTTTTGATTTAACAAAAACTTATTCATCAGTTTATATCTGTTGCTGTATTTTGAACTTAACGAGTGGAGTTGTATTTGATAGGTTTCAAAGTAACCATTATGAATTGACTAAAACCAATGGTCGCTTCATCACGCTTAAAAACAAATAATATCCCAATGAAACCTGTACAAGCTTACTGCTTAGAAAACACAATGAAAACAAGCTTTGCACGCTTCATAACCATTAAAAAACAAATAATATTCTGATGAAAATCTTAATTATAGAGGACGAACAGGAACTGTTGAAAAGCATTGCAAGCTATTTGAACGGAAATGCTTTTATCTGCGAGCAGGCCGATAATATTTATACAGCAAGGGAAAAGCTGAAAGCCTCTGACTATGATTGTGTCGTACTGGATATTACCCTCCCGGTTGGTAGTGGAATGGACATTCTGCGGGAACTGAAACTGGAACATAAATCATGCGGTGTGCTTATTATTTCTGCAAAAGGCTCCTTAGATGATAAATTAACCGGCCTGGAGCTTGGGGCTGACGATTACCTGACCAAGCCATTTCACTTACCCGAACTTGCCGCCAGGATTCATGCCATTCACAGAAGAAGGGTATTTGGGGGCAGTGACCTGATCGAGGTGGATAAATTGTCCCTGAATATTCAGGATAAATATGTGCGCACGCATTTAGGCCCTGTTGAGCTGACTAGGAAGGAGTTTGAACTGCTGATGTATTTTATCAGTAATAAAAACAGGGTGGTGACCAAAGAAGCAATTATAGACCATCTTTGGGGGGCACATTCCAATATGCCCGATAATTATGACCTGATCTATGTGCACATTCGTAACCTGAGAAAAAAATTAATAGATAAAGGTTGTCCGGATTACATTAATGCGGTGTATGGCATTGGTTACAGATTTTCAGTGGTGGAATTGCCGGTAAGCCTATGAAGTTTCTTTCCATGTATAACCGCTACAACGTATCGGTTATGGTGATTGTTTTTGCCCTCTCCAGTGTGGTTTCTTTTTTTCTGATCAAAGAAGTCCTTAAAAATGAAATGGACGGGAGTTTGCTGAGGGTTAAAGCGAAAATTGCATCTTATGTGAATGACCATAAACGCTTACCCGAAGTCAGTTTACTGAATGATGAGCAGATCGAATTTAAAAAAACGAATCAGGGAAGTTCTTCTGATGTGTTCAAATCAGTGAGGTCCTTTGTTCCTGGTCTGGGTAGAATTCATTTTTGTCGTCAGCTGAGTTACAGCATAAAAGTACAGGACCAGTTTTATGTGGTCCGTATTGTAAACCCTTTGGAAGGGACGAGCCATTTAACAAAATTAATTCTTTGCATTAGTTTGATTACCATTGTATTGCTGTTGGTTACAACTTTTATGATCAACAGACTGATCATTTCCAAATTGTGGCAGCCATTTTATCAGTCGATGACTGCACTGGGCAATTTTAAAGTAAGTGATATCCAGCAACCCGATTTTCCGGTCACAAAAATTTCAGAGTTTAATTTTATGATTGGTCGGCTTCGGGCGGCAACAACAGATGCAGGGGAAAACTACAGGATCCTGAAAGAGTTCACCGAAAATGCTGCCCATGAAATTCAAACGCCTTTGGCCATCATACAATCAAAACTGGACCTGCTGGTACAACAGCAAATGCAGGATGAACACCTGGAATCATTGCGCTCCGCGTATGGGGCAATCCGGAAATTGTCCAGGATCAACCAGGATTTACTACTGATCACCAAAATCGAAAACAGCCAGTTTAAAAAAGAAGAAAACACTTCTGTAAAGGACAAAGTCGAAGAAAAACTGAAGGAATTCAGGGAAATCTGGCAATTAAAGAACTTGCAACTGGAAACCGAACTAAAGGATGCCGGACTGACCATTAGCCCTCAGCTGCTGGATATTTTAATTTACAATGTATTTGGAAATGCCACTAAACACAATAGGAACGGGGGCTTCATCCGTGTAAAACTAAATGGGCAGGGTTTAAGTGTAACCAATTCTGGTCCGGCCAAGGCACTGAACAAAGAACGTTTGTTCAGCAGGTTTTATAAAGAGAACAACAATGCAGAAAGTAATGGACTGGGTTTATCTATTATCAAACAAATTTGTGAAGTCTCGGGCATAGAGGCAGGGTACCGGTATGATGAAAATGCCCATGAATTTTATTTTGTGTTTTAAACCACCTGCCCAAAACTGGCAGGTGGTTTTTAGGTCCTTTAATTTTTATAAACCAGTACCCGGAATGAACCTGGCTTAATGTTTTTGGTTTGACCTATATAAGATGCCGTACTGAAGTAGATGTAATGGGTTTTAGTGTTCAGTGCCATGGTTTTGGCACCCGCAGGGGTGCTGAGTTTTTCCAGGACCTGATACTTGCTGCGGTCAATTTGCCTGATAATGGTGGTCACACCATCAGCGCCAGGGCAAAAGATCAGCTTACGCTCGGGATCATAAGTGACCGCATCTACATGCTCGCTGATTGGTAATTCTGCTATTTTTTTATCTGAAATCAAGTCAATGACCACCAGTTTTTTAAGTTCTGCACAAGCAGAGAAAAGGCATTTGTTTTCTGTATCAATAGCAAGTCCTGTTGGTGCTGCATTTTTGTCCAGCTGAATGTTGCGAAGGGTTTTCTGTTTCAGCGCATCAATTACAGCAATGGCGTTTTCCTCTTCCAGGTTGTTGTAAATGAGCCCTTTTTTATCAGATACAGCGAATTCAGGGGCGGCACCAATTTTTACGGTACCAATTTCCTTATTGCTAATGGGATCAATAACAGAGGCATTATTGGATTTGCCACAAAATACCCATATTTTTTTGCTGGATTTGTCAAATAATATCGCATCCGGTTTTTCAGTGCTCAATGGAATGCTGGTGATGCTGTCCAGTGTTTTATAATCAAAAACAGTAACTGTGTTGTTGCTGCCATTGGAAATGAAGCCTTTGTTGAATTCCGGCGCCAGTGCAATTCCATGTACGCCATGGAGGTTTTTTATACGCCCAATTTCCTGTTCGGTTTGTAGGTCTATGACATGGACACGGTCTGTATGGGATACAAACAGGCGGTTGCTTTTTTTATCTTCTTTTAAATAATCCCATTTCCCATTTCCCTCCAGGGCAATCTGTTTGCTAAGTTTATAGCCGCTTTGAGCAAAGACCGAACCTGTGAAAAAAAGAATGGCTGTTGTCAGTTTAATTGTTTTGATGTTCATTATAGATGATTAATGTTGATTTCCTGTACCATTGGTTTGGTAAGCACCCATATCCTTACCGGGAGGCGTAATTTCTGTAGCACCATATTTGGGGTGCAGGGGAACCAGGGCCTCGGGGCTAAAACCTGTATAACCTTTTCCAATACATGGAGATGTCGGTTTGAGACCGAAATTATAAGAGCCGACAACAACAACATCCTTTAAGTTGTAACCCTGGGGAAGAGGGACAGGACCATTGATAAATTGAGGGTCATTGGCTTTAACCAGGCCTGGAGCGTTGTAAATGTCCCCGGTTTTCCAGCCTGTGGGAAGGAATGTGGAAGGTTGAGGGATATCGGTGACCGAGGCATTGGTCAGATAGGTAGGTGGATAAAACTGATTCACCAGATCAACGTCATCCGCATAACTGAAGTTGTAGCCATAACTTAAATTGGCCAGGTCTGCAATCGGTGCTTTCACTACCCTAAGCCCGTATTTGCAATTGACCATAATGTTGTTGAAAGCCATACCACCTGCACCTTCCTCAAAATTAATAGAGCCGCCCCGTCCGGCTTCTGCACGTCTGAAACCACAATTTATAATCGTATTGTTATAAATACGGACATTGGTTGCAGGGACACCATTTGCCGCACCGGAATTGGATAGTTTTGGTCCGTTTGTTGCAATACCAATACACACATTATAAGCAAAATCTCCAATAGTCCCTGCTTTTGCGTTTAAAGCTTCACCACCGGTAAACCCGCATTTTTCGAAGGTATTTCTAAACATTGCAATTTTACCCCCAAGGGTACGGATGGGATCATCCACACTGCCGTAAATCCAGGAATCTTCCAGCACAAATATGCCGCCCGGGTTCTGGAAAAATATAGGATAAGCCTTAGTGGAGATGGAGGTTTTAATTTCCCCGGTTGTTGGGCCACCGGCGAAATCCACATGGGTCCACTTCATGACAAGGAGCTTACAGGAGGTGTCGCAAATAACACCAGTCCACTTTCCGGCAAGGGCAGGGTCCTTTGTCGGATCTGCACCAGGCTGGTCTGTTCTGGTCAGGCCAGGGTAAGTAAAATAATTGGGTTTGCTTTTTGTCCCCAGTGAAAGCAGGACGCCTTTTACCCCAATCCCGAAATTACCGGTAAAGTTGAGGGTTACGCCTTCCTGTATGGTTAGGGTGTCGGTTTTCTTTACAATGATGTTGCCGTTAATGGTGTAAGTTTTGCCGGCCAGCATGGTTCCTTTGACCGGACCAGATAAAGGTGCAGCATCACTTACCGGGGCTGCATCGACCTCAACAGGAACAAAGAGGTCTTTTCTGTCCTCGTTTTTTTTGCAGGATGCAAAGCCTGCAGCAAGAAAAAGGACCATTATGGTTAATAATCTGTTGTGTTTCATGTGCGTTATAATTTATATCGGAGGCCTAATAAAAATGAAGTTTTGAAATAGTCTTTTTGGACAATAAACTTATCCGGGTCTGTTTGCAAGCCTAGTGCTTTGTTTCCCGCAGCAAGGTATTCTGCATAAGATTTGTGCAATTCAAGCTGTAAAGGCGTATTGGTTAAGTTGTTGATCTTTCCATAAATTGAAAACTTTTTGATCAGGGATTTTTCAAAGGAAACATCAATCTGTTTGGTGGGTGCTTGCCAGTAATCCAGTCCGAAGTAAGGGCTAACCAGTGCAATTCTGCTTCCGGTATAGACAAATGCGGCCTGAATATCGAGTCCGATTGAAGGATTTTTATATAAAAGAGAAAGATTACCCACATGATTGGATTGTCCCTGCAAAGGTCTGGTCTCCTGTACCGTTTTACTGGAGAAACCGCTAGGACCCACAAAGGTGAGCAGTTTATCGGTGGTGATACTGGATTTGGTAAAGGTATAGTTGGCGGATATGCCAAATGGTCCAAAATACTTGGTGATAACGGCCTCCAAACCATAATTGGTAGCTACCCCAAAATTGCTTGGTATTAAAGTCTGAGAGGTTACACCGGTTTTAACCGCTGTATATTCAATGGGGTCTTTAATGTTTTTGTAAAACGCCCCCAGGAGCAGCTGGTCTGTTTGCCCTGGAAAAAATTCATAACGGAAGTCCAGGTTATCGGCAGTACTGTGGTTTAATTTGGAAGGATTTCCTTCTTCTTTAAAAGCTTCACCCTGTATCCCGTCAGGAATAAGGTCTATGAAGCTCGGCCTGGCGAGTGCTTTGTAATAAGCCAAACGTAAATTCTGCGTTTCTGTTAAGGCGTATTTAAACTGAAGGGAGGGCAAAATATCGGTATAATCGATGCTTCCAAAACGATAAAGTTTTGAAGGGTCCGATTGGGTGTCGTAATGCTGATGCGTCTGTTCGATTCTGGTACCGCCCAATACTTCTAGTTTGTGAAGGATTTGCCATTTGAACTGAACATAGGCTTCAGTAAGATCTTCTTTAAAAGTGTAATTGTTTCCGCTGGGACTTGAAAAACCTCCGTTGTCTACCAGGTAAATGGCATTGTTGATGTTGGAATAGGTTTGTGGGCCTGTAGTTCCAGGGACAGGTTTAAGGGTGTATTCATTATAAATATTTGTCCTGGTCTTATCGCGGAAAACAAGCCCGGCTTTTAATTCCATTGGACGGTCCAGTGCAGTGGTTTTTTGGGTGATGTTTGCATAAGCAGAGTAATCTTTGTCTGAATTACTCATCCATAACCTGCCCATATTTTGTAAAATATCCGGTGTCCGGCTTAATTGTCCTGTTTGAGAGTTGACAATCATGCCGTATTGGTGAGAAAATTTAGCCTGGTCTGGAATGCGGTTGTTGGCCAGGGAATAGACCAGGGACCAGTCGAATTTTAGACCATTATTCAGATCGTGGTCGCCCTGAAGGGTCGAGTTGTAAATCGACTGTTTTTGTACAGTGCTGCGGTCTTCATAATTGACAATACTGTTCAAAACAATGGTATCTACAATATTTCTTTCCTGTATATCCTCCAGCCTTACAAACAGGTTGTACCAGGAAATTTTGTTCTTGCGGTTGATTTGATAATCCAATTTTGCGTTCAGGCCAAGGCGGCTGCTTTGAGTAGAATACTGACGCTGATGTATTTCCTGAAAAGAAGGAATATTGTTCACATTGGGCTGGGCATTTGGTAAAAAGAAGGTTGAACTTGTCCCTCTGTAGTTGTTTTGATAGCTTCCCGAAACAATAAAACCAAATTGCTTGTCTTTGCCCAGACGGTTTCCAATGGTCAGTCCGGCGTTTAGGTTAATGGGCCTGTTTTTTATGGTATAATTCAACAGACCAACCGGGAAATCGGAGGGTTTGGCCGCATAAGCAGGGCCATTGAGCTCTGCAGGTGAATGTGTACTGATGCCTGATCTGCTAAACTGCCTGTAATCCTGGTTGTCAAAAATGTTGTTATAGCCAGCCGCAAAGTTACCTTGGAGCAGCAACCTGGAAGGGGCGTCCTTCATCACCAGATTGATGCTTCCGCCAATGGCATCGGCCTCCATGGAAGGGGTAAGACTTTTGCTAACTTCCAGACGGTCCAGGATTTCAGAAGGAAACAGGTCCAGGGGAACATAACGGTTCTTGTTGTCGG
Organism: Pedobacter nutrimenti; assembly: GCF_003208655.1. Classification (GTDB taxonomy): domain Bacteria; phylum Bacteroidota; class Bacteroidia; order Sphingobacteriales; family Sphingobacteriaceae; genus Pedobacter; species Pedobacter nutrimenti. The sequence continues at coordinate 196,348 of NZ_QKLU01000007.1, forward strand.
GACTTGGAATTTTAATTCCATTGACCAGCGTATTGATGTACCTTTTTTCCATTCCACGGATAATCGGGTAACGGCCTTCACCGGTACTGCTTCTTTCGATCGTTACACCAGATACCCGTTGCATGACATTGGCCACAGTCAGATCTGGCGACAATTCTATGGTTTTTGCAGAAACCACATTCAACAGGGCGTCCGCATTTTTTTCCAAACTGCGGGCCTTGCGGTCCGATGCATTTCCCTGGGCACCAATAACTACAGTAGAAAGTTCGGCCGCATCTGGGTTCATTTCGATAGAAACCTGGGTTATTCCTGAAGCATTAACCCTGATTTCTTTCTGGCTTGTTTTGTAAGAAAGGTAACTCACCTGAAGATGGTATGCTCCCGCTTTCAAATTTTTAATGGTAAAAGTTCCGTCGAGCTGGACAAAGTGTCTGGAGGAATTCTCCATTACTTTAACCGTGGCACCTGTCAGGGGATCTCCTGTAATGGCATCTGTGACCCTGCCTTTTAAGGTCTGCGAAAATGCAGCGCAGGCCAAAAAGATCAGAAAGGAAAAGATGGCCACTGTTTTTTTAATGAACGAAGTAAAAGTTGTGGGCATAGTTATATTTTTTTTGCAATGGTATTAAAAAAGAAGGCTGCATCAGGGCTCTGGTGGATTTGATGATTAATACATAACTGCTTATTAACAAGCGCTTAAGAATCTCTTAAGAATTGGAAGGAAATGTGGAATTATTGGTAAGGTGTTTTTAAATTAACGCCGGCTTAACAATAGACTTGCGTTCTTTGCGGAATGAAAACCTTTCCTAAAATTTTTTTAAGCCTCTTATTTCCACTGGCCCTTCATGCCCAGGAAAAAGAAAAAAAATCACCCCAACCCGTATTGATCAGGGGGCCGTATTTACAGGTTGCCAGCAGTACCGGAATATTGATCCGCTGGAGAACAGATGTTTCTTCCAGGAGCCGGGTCTGTTTTGGAAGCCGTCCTGACCACCTGGACCAGCAGGCCCAGGACAATAAACTCGTTACAGAACATCAGGTTCGTTTAAGTGGTTTAAAACCCTATACCAGGTATTATTATTCCATAGGAGATTTTCGTGACACCCTGCAGAAAGGCAAAGACAATTATTTCACTACCCTCCCTGAGCCAGGTAAAGCAGGCAAATACCGCATTGCAGCGTTGGGAGATTGTGGAGACAATTCCATCAACCAGCGTCAAGTTAAGGAGCAGGTTATCAAATACCTTGGGGACCAACAAATGGACGCCTGGATTTTGCTGGGAGATAATGCTTATTCCGATGGAACTGATGCAGAGTTTCAAACCAAATTTTTTAACATTTACAAAGATGACCTGCTCAAGAAATACTCTCTATTTCCCACACCAGGTAACCACGATTATCACGATACAGAAGTCACCTCCGCCAAGGCGCAGGAAACACATGAAACCGCCTATTACCAGAATTTCTCTATGCCAACCCAGGGAGAATCAGGTGGTACAGCTTCCCATACACAGGCATTTTACTCTTTTGACATTGGAAATGCTCACTTTCTTTCCCTGGATTCTTACGGAAAAGAAGAAAAATCCTACCGCCTTTATGATACGTTGGGTCCTCAGGTTAACTGGATCAAAAAAGATCTGGCAGAAAACAAAAACAAAGGCTGGGTAATTGCCTATTGGCACCATCCCCCTTATACCATGGGGTCACACAATTCCGATACAGAAACAGAGCTGGTCAAAATCAGGGAGAATTTCATCCGTATTCTGGAAAGGTATGGCGTAGATCTGGTCCTTTGCGGCCATAGCCATGATTATGAACGTTCGCGTTTAATGGCTGGACATTATGGACCGGAAGCGAGTTTTAATGCTGCCAGGCATAACCTGAGTTCTTCCTCAGGGCGTTACGATGGTGGGAAAGATGCTGGGCCCTATGTAAAAAACGACCTTCAGAATAAGGGGACCGTATATGTGGTGAGTGGTTCTGCCGGAAAACTGGGTGGTAAACAAACGAGTTTTCCACATGATGCCATGTACTTTTCTGATGCCGATCATGGTGGTGCCAGTATGCTGGAAATTGAAGACAACCGGCTTGACCTGAAGTGGATTTGTGCAGACGGGCAGATCCGGGACCAGTTTACCATCATGAAAAACGTCAGCAAAAATACCGTCATCAAGCTCAAGGCCGGGGAGAAAGCAGAGCTTAAAGCTTCATTTATTGGTAAATACAAATGGAACCCTTCCTCTGAAGTGTCCAGAAGTATCGTCGTGTCCCCTGCGGCCGGAATAACCAAATATACCGTTACCGATGAATTTAATACGGTAACAGATACTTTTGAAGTACATGTCTCAAAATAAAATAAAAAGGCCCCTGCAAATGGGCCTTTTATTGATTTGCCTTGGTACTATACTGGGGCTCCGGACGGCGCCTGAACCACAGGCTGCTGTGCGGATTTCAGCATACTTTAAAGAAAATGCACTTGCCTTCAGCGCTTCTACTTTAGCGCTGAAAAAAAGCATCTCCCAATTAGATGAAAATAAAAACTCGCTGCTGCAAGCAAAAGAGGCCTTAAAGAACTGCAGGCTTCAATATAAAAAGATTGAATTTCTGATGGATTATTTTTTTCAGAGTTCTGCGCTCATTTATAACCGGCCAGCAAAAACAGAAGTGGAAGAGCCCTATATGGAATATCAGGAGCCTTCAGGATTCCAGGTCATAGAAGCCTTACTCTTCGAGGATCATCCCCTGCAGCACCTGCAGGACCTGAAAGCCCAGGCAGAACTCCTCAGTTCTTCTGCGGCAGACCTTGCTGCGCTGATGTACCAGTTTGAAGCAAGCGATGCCCAGCTTCTGGAAAGCCTGCGCCTGGAGTTGATCAAAGTCATGGCCTTAAGTATTACGGGTTACGATGCACCTGAACTGAAAAGTGGAATTGCAGAATCCTTGACTTCTTTGAAGGCGATACAGTTCATGCTGGAGCCTTATGTAAAAGAAAAGAAAGTGGCTATGCCCCTGCTTTCCTTACAGCAGTCTATAGATTACCTTTCTCTCAACCAAAATTTTGATGAGTTTAACCGGATGGTTTTTTTAAAGGATTATGCATTGCCTTTACAAGGGGAACTTTATGCACTAAGTGCAGCCATAGGGCCGGTACTCAGTGTTAAAACTGCTTTAAATGAACAGACAGGGAACCTGTTTGCAAAAAATGCAATCCTTTTGGATCATTTTCCACAGGAGACTTATCCAGCTGAGAAGGAGGCACGGCTGGCCGGACTTGGGAAAAAGCTTTTTTTTGAAAAGTCACTTTCGGGCAACCTGAGCCGAAGCTGTGCCAGTTGTCACCAACCTGAACAATATTTTTCCGACGGTTTAAAAACAAGTCTTGCATTTGACGGAAAAAGCCATGTAAAAAGGAATGCGCCGACACTGCTTTATTCCGCCTACCAGTATGTTCAGTTTTGGGATGGAAGGGCAGGAAATTTAAGCAGCCAGATTAAAATGGTTATGGCTAACCCATTGGAAATGAATGCTGATCATCGTTTGGTTGTAGAGCGGTTAGAAAAAAACAAGTACTACCAGCAGGAATTTGAACATATCTTTCAAAAAGGCAGCGGGCCCAGTATAGATCATGTTGCGCAGGCCATTGCCGCCTATTTGAAAACCTTATCTCCCTTTAATTCGGCCTTTGATCAATACATCAGCGGAAAAAAGAATACCATGACTTCAAAGCAGGTCCGGGGTTTTAATCTCTTTATGGGTAAGGCGCAATGTGGTTCCTGTCATTTTATCCCCTTATTTAATGGTTTGATCCCGCCTTATTACAAGCGGACCGAATTTGAAGTTTTGGGCGTACCCGCCAATGATAATTTTAACCGGCCTCTGGCTGACACCGATAAAGGCCGTTATGATTTTTTTCCGATCAGCTATTATCAGGGGACATTTAAAACACCAGGCTTAAGAAATGTGGCCATGACTGGGCCTTATATGCATAATGGAGCTATTGTCAACCTGCAAAAAGTAATGGATTTTTATAACCGGGGAGGAGGTAATGGGATAGGGCTTCAGCTTGGCAATCAGAGTTTATCTTCCAAACCCTTACATTTAACAAAAAAGGAAAGGAATGAAATCATAGATTTTATGAAATCCCTGACCGACGGCCTGCCTGAATAATGACAAGAAATAAAATCAAATTTTCTGTTTAAAAGCTTGTAAAAAGATTTTTTTAAAATATTTTTAAATTGTTAACCAATATAAGAATAAAGAGATATAGTTTTATATAGGGTTAATAAAAAACAATAACCTTTAGAAACATATGGCATACAAGTACAAAATTGATGAATTCCTTGAAAATCTTCCTGTGAAACACAACAAACATCTGGTCAGCCAGATTCCTGGGATCCTAAACGTATCCAGAAATACGTTTAGAAATTATTGTAAAATTCCTTTTATGAGCAAAAAGGACATCCCTTATGGATGCGTAAGAAAACTGGAAATCCTTTTCGGAATGGAACCAGGGGAATTGGCCAATTATGGCATCACCGGGAGGCATTACCTGGACCTGGTCAGGCAACGGCCTGTCAAAACAGGGGCGAAAAGAAACCTGAAGAAACCAGAACAGCCTGAACAGGATTAGCCTGTCTCCGATAGGTTTAAACCTTTTTTTTAAGTTCTATCACGGTAATTTCCGGCCAAATTCCTATTCTGCCGGAAAAGCCCAGAAATCCGAAACCCCGGTTTACATTCAGGTACCGTCCGTTTTCCTTTTTAATGCCTGCCCAGTGCGGATAACGGTATTTAACAGGACTCCATTTAATGCCAAAGGCCTCCAGCCCAAACTGCATTCCGTGGGTGTGACCGGACAGTGTAAGTTGTATTTTGGAAGGATAGGATTTGACTTCAGATTCCCAGTGACTCGGATCATGTGAAAGCAATACCTTAAAGTCCCCGGCTTTAGTATTTCTTAAAGCTTTCTGAAGATCGCCACGTTCTCCGAAACCCAGTCCCCAGTTTTCCACACCGGCCAGGACAATCTTCTCTGCATTTTTGTAAATATCTACATGCTCATCCAAAAGCAGGTGGTAACCCATTTCTGCATGACGGGTTTTTAAATCCCGCAGATTGGCTTGTTTTTTTTCTTCACTTTCCCATTTTACATAATCTCCGTAATCGTGGTTTCCAAGAATGGAGAACTGGCCGTAAGGCGCCCTGATTTGTGAAAAATAACTCATCCAGGGTAAAATTTCTGTCGCCTTATTGTTGACCAGGTCACCAGTAAAGACAAAAAGGTCAGATTTCTGTTCCTTGATTAGGTCTATACCCCTTTGAATGGCTTTTGGGTTGTTGAAACTACCCGCATGGACATCAGAAATCTGGGTAATGGTAAAACCATCAAAACTATCAGGAAGGTCGTCGAAATAGAGTGTATGTTTAATGGCCCGGTAAGCATATTTCCCCCTGACCATTCCATAAATAAATATAAATACAGTAAGGATAAATAAAAAGCTGGCAAATTCTACCCAGTGCAGGTTACGCGGATGGCCCCTGAACAAACGATAAATGTCCCCTACAAGAAGGGTGATCGAGAAAATCAGCTCGGCCGTAAATAAAATCAAAAAAGCGTGGGTGGCCACCTTAAAAAAAGTACCCATGCCCCGGCTGCTCACCCTTCGGATGCTGTAAATCAGCGATAAGGTAACCAGAGCAACCAGCAACCAGCAGCCAAGGCTCAGCAGGGGATTGGAACTGTAGATTTCCAACCCGGAAATTACATACCAGTTCAGGAGCAAATAAAAGAACGCAATTAAGGCAATTGGCAGAATACTGAATTTTCTTCTCATAGTGAATCTAAAACGCAAAAGTACTGTATATATATTTTATATTTATACCATGAATTACCCGCATATCATAGAGCAGATCAAAGAAGAGGTGCATAATGTGTTTCATAATGGTAAGGATGACCGGCTGATCTATCACAATTTGTTACATACTGAGCAGGTGGTCAGGCATATTGTGAAACTCGCAGGACATTACCAGCTCAGCGATTCCGATTTTTTTACAGTGATGGCCGCAGGATGGTTTCACGATACCGGTTATTTTACCGACTGCAAAAACCATGAAAATGTGGGTGCAGAAAATGCAAAAAACTTTCTTCAAAAAGTAGGGGTTCCCCAGGAAGTGATCAAAGAAGTTGAAGCTTGTATTCTTTCTACAAAAATGCCCCAGAAGCCCGAAGGCCTGCTCCAACAGATTATTTGTGACGCAGACCTTTATCATTTGGGTACGGATGATTTTAAAGAAAAAAATAAAACCATGCGTAAGGAAGCTGAAGCATTCAAAGGGCATGAAATTGATAAACAGCAATGGAGGGTCCACACCATTGCTTTTTTGGAAAGCCAGCATTTTCACACGACATACGCCCGGGAACACCTGGAAAAAGGCCGGCTGAAAAACCTGGAAGAACTAAAGGAAAAATCATTGAAATTTCAGCAGGATCAGGATCTTATACTTATGAATGAACAAAACATTGCTGTCGCGGAAACAGATGCGCTGCAGAAAAAAGATAAAAAGAAAAAACTGGAGCGCCCCGACAAAGGGATTGAAACCATGTTCCGGATTACGGCAGGAAATCACCAGCGCTTAAGCGATATGGCAGACAACAAAGCCCACATTATGATTTCCACCAATTCGATCATATTGTCTGTCATCCTGAGTATCCTGCTGCGCAAATTGGAAGACAATCCGCATCTGATTGTTCCAACCTTACTGCTGCTGATTATTTGTGTGGTGACCATGGTCTTTTCTATTCTTGCCACCAGGCCAACCATTCCTTCGGGAAAGTTTACCCAGCAGGATGTCGATCAAAAAAAAGTGAACCTCTTGTTTTTTGGTAACTTTTATGGAATGAGTCTTACTGATTATGAAAGCGGAATGTTACAGATGATGGAAGACCGGGATTTTCTGTATGGCAGTCTGATCAGGGATTTACATGGGCAGGGCGTCGTATTAGGCCGTAAATACCGCTTACTGCGAATTGCCTATAATGTGTTTATGTTTGGAATTGTGGCCTCTGTTTTGGCTTTTATCATCGCAATGGTATTTGTAGCAATGTAGCAACATGGAAAGGGATACCTATTTTAACCGTGACCTGAGCTGGCTGGGTTTCAATGAAAGGGTCTTGATGGAAGCCGAAAATCCAAGGGTCCCCTTATTGGAACGCATCAAATTCCTGTCCATTTATTCTTCCAATCTCGACGAATTTTACAGGGTAAGGATGCCGGTTGTGATGGCCATAAATGCGATTATTAAAGAACAGGAAACCGAAGAAACCGCATTAAAAGTAAAAGCACTGATCAATCTGCAGCAGCAACGTTTTGGAGAGGTGCTGAAAAATGATATTTTACCAGAGCTTGAAAAAAACGGTATCAAATGGCTTTACAATATTGATATCCCCCAATTCCTGGAAGAGCAGGTGGGTAAAATCTTTTTCAATGACATCCTGAGCCATATTCATCCGGAAAACATAGAAACAGAAGGGAAAGATTTTTTTGCGCAGAACAACCAGCTTTACCAAATGGTCGTGCTCAGGGATAACTCAGGACAAGAACGGCTGGAGTTGATCCATATCCCTTCGGACCTGTTGCCCAGATTTTATAGTTTAACTTATAAAAATCAGCATTATGTCCTTTTTATAGAAGATATTATTAAACTCCATTTGCAGTATCTTTTTCCAAATGATCAGGTATGTGGGGCCTTTAATGTTAAAATTACCAGGGATGCCGAATTGAGACTGGAGGAAGAGCTGGATGCCGATATGGCCATTTTAATAGAAAAAGAGCTGCTGAAAAGAGATCTGGGGGCTGCAACGCGCTTCCTTTGTCAGCCTGGAATACCGCTTCGTCATGTATACCGTATGGTCTATGCTTTAAAACTGGAAAAGGCTTCGGTTGTTATTGGTGGTGTTTATCATAACCTCAAAGACCTGAATGGTTTTCCCCTGCAAGACAAAAAGCTGGAATATCCGGCCTGGCCACAAGCCGATGCCTTTCAGATTGCCAAAGGAACTGGTTTATTTGAAGAGATTGAAAGAAAAGACAGGTTGATCAATGTTCCGTACCAAAGCTATGATCCTGTACTCCGTTTTTTTAATGAAGCCTCTTTAGATCCCCAGGTGGAGGAAATTTATTGTACGCTTTACCGGGTTGCAAATCCTTCTAAAATTGTACAGGCCCTGGTCAATGCGGCGAGAAATCATAAAAAAGTGGTGGTCATGCTGGAACTCAAAGCTAGATTTGATGAGGCCAATAACTTAAAATGGGCTGCAGAAATGAAGGCAGGTGGGGTAAAAATTATCTACAGCAGCGTTTCTTTTAAAGTCCATGCTAAAGTTGCCCTGCTGAAACGGAAAACAGAAATGGGAATGCGCTATATTGGGCTGCTGGCCACAGGTAACCTCAATGAAAGCACTGCCCGGTTTTATACAGATCACATTCTGCTGACGGCCAATGAAGCCTTGTTGAAAGAACTGGAATTGCTTTTTGGTTTTTTGGGTAAAAAGAAAAAAAGACCAGCGGAAGAGGATTACATAGATTTTCGTCATTTACTGGTTGCCCAGTTTAATTTACAAACCAGGTTTTTGGCCCTGATTGACCGGGAAATAGAAAATGTTTCCAAAGGCTTGCCTGGGCGTATTACGATAAAACTCAATAACCTGGAAGAAAAGGTCCTGATCTCCAAATTGTATGAAGCTTCCAGGGCAGGGGTGCAGATCGAGTTAATTGTCCGCAGCATTTGCTGTCTGGTTCCCGGAGTTCGGGGTCAGAGTGAAAACATCAGGGTCAGACGTATTGTAGACCGTTACCTGGAACACGGCCGTGTTTTTATTTTCCATAATGATGGAAAAGAAGAAGTTTTTCTGGGCTCGGCCGACTGGATGAACAGAAATATTTACAGCCGGATAGAAGTCTGTTTTCCTGTTTATGATCAGGAACTTAAAGAAAAAATACAGGCCATTATCGCTTTACAGCTGGCAGATAATGTTCAGGCAGTGGAGCTGGATGCGGAAATGAAAAATATTCCCCTGAGTGGGGAACCGCCGCTGCGGTCTCAGGAAGCGGTTCATTATTTGTTGGCAACTAAACATGAAATGCATCAGGCATAGACCAAAAATTTTAAACGGCCTGAAGGATAAAAAATAACAGATCACTTATGAAGATATTTTACAAAAGATGGATATGGACCTTGCCGCTGCTTGCACTTTTTGTGTTTTATGCCTGCAAGCCTGTTCAAAATAAACATACCAGTCCAAAAGGGTACGACCTGACGGCGCCTGAGAAATTCAATATGCCCGAAAGTTTACTGGAAATCAGCGGAATTGCTTTTCACAATGGAGATGGCCGGACGGTTTATTCCATTCAGGATGAAGACGGAAGGCTTTTTAAACAAAGTTGGGGGGTAAAAAAACAAAGTAATGTCCGTTTCGCTGAAAAAGGAGATTATGAAGACCTGGCCATTTTAAAAGAAACTGTTTTTGTGTTGAAAAGCTCGGGGACCATATATGTTTTTCCGCTCGGGGAGATTTATAAAAAGAAAGCAGAAAATGTAAAAGTGTGGAAACACATTCTGCCCGATGGAGAATATGAAAGCCTGTATGCAGATCAAAATACAAATAAACTCTATGCCATCTGTAAGAACTCTGATCAGGACCATAAAACCAGAAAATCATCGGGTTATGTATTCAATTATTATCCGGAGAATGGGAATCTGGCGGTTTCCGGAGATTTTAAAATAGATTCCAAAGAAATTGAAGCCTTTGGGACGCCGATTAAATCGGGCTTAAAAACTTCAGCCCTGGCAAAAAATCCGCGTACAAATGAATGGTATATCCTTTCCTCGGTATATAAATTGCTGGTGATTGCAACACCCGACTGGAAAATAAAAGAGGTTCACAAAATCAGTTCCTCTACTTTCAACCAACCCGAAGGCATTGCATTTGATCAACAGAGTAATTTGTATATTTCCAATGAAGGAGATGAAATTACGCCAGGTAATATTTTAAAATTCAGGTATAAAGCAGTTAAATAAATTTACATCCGCTCATGAAAAGATGGTTGCTCCTGTTGATAGGCTTAGTCCTGCTAAATGCATCAAAAGCACAGGTCCCGGATACAATTTATTCCAGGGTCATTCTTATTGGTGATGCAGGAGAAATGGACATTGCCCAGAAAGCGGTGCTCAGGCATGCTGCCGATCACATCATTAAGGGGAAAACCACAGTGATGTATTTGGGGGATAACATTTACCCCAAAGGAATGGGTTTGCCCGGAAGTAAGGAAGAAGAAACAACCAAAAAAATTCTGCAGTCCCAGTACCAGCCCATGCGGGCGCAGGGAGCCCCGGTGTATTTTGTTCCCGGCAATCACGATTGGGACAAAATGGGGCCAGATGGACTTGCAAAAATTAAAAGGCAATGGGAATTCCTGGAAGAACAGCAGGATAGCCTGCTGAAATTAATTCCCCGAAATGGTTGTCCGGACCCTGTGGAAATCAATGTGTCTGCGGAACTGGTGATCATCGCATTTGACAGTGAATGGTGGCTTTTTCCTTTTAATAAAGACAATCCGGAGGCAGAATGCGACTGCAGCAGCAGGCAGGCTGTTCTGGACAGAATGGCTGAACTGCTGGATAAAAATAAAAATAAAGTTATCCTGCTGGCCTCGCACCATCCTTTCCAGAGTTATGGGAGCCATGGAGGCCGGTTTTCATTAAAAGACCATGTTTTTCCGTTTACGGCTTTGAACTCGAACCTGTGGATCCCCTTGCCGGTGCTGGGTTCTTTATACCCTTTTTTAAGATCAACTTTTCCCACACCCGAAGACCTGGGCAATCCATTGTATAAATACATGATTAAAAGTGTAAGCCAGGTGTTTAAAGGCTTTCCAAATGTTATTTATGTAGCCGGACATGAACATGGCCTTCAGTTTATAAAAGATAAATCTGTGCAGGTGGTTAGCGGGGCGGGTGCCAAAAACAGTTATGCGGTAAAAGGGAAACATGCTTTGTATGCAAATGCAAAACAGGGTTATGTCATGGCAGACCAGCTTTCTGGAAAAAGAATGAAATTCACCTATTTTGCAGAAACAGATAGTGGAATCAGGGAAGTTTTTCAATACATTCAAGCTTATACACCGGTAGAAAGTAAAATGGCAGGTATAGCTGAACCCATTAAGGGAGACAGTATAGATGTTAAACTTCACCCGGCTTATGACCAGGTAGGGAAATTTCACCGCCTGTTGTTCGGTGAAAATTACCGCAAGGAATGGGCTGCCCAGACCAGGCTTCCGGTGATCAGGCTCTCAGAAATTTATGGCGGCCTTAGCCCGGTCAAAACTGGCGGAGGTTTTCAAACCAATTCCCTGCGGCTGGTGGATAAGCAAGGTAAGGAATGGGTTTTAAGGAGTGTGATGAAAAGCCCCGAAAAAATCCTCCCTGAGGCCTTGAGAGAAACTTTTGCAAAGGATTGGGTGAATGATGCCATGAGTGCACAGCACCCTTATTCGGCATTGGTGGTCCCTCCAATGGCCATTGCCGCCGGAGTTCCCCATGCCACACCAATTATTGGTGTGGTTTCCGCTGATCCCAACCTGGGTAAATACAGTAAGCTTTTTGTCAACCAGGTGTGCCTGCTGGAAGAAAGAGAACCAACAGGAGATTCCGACAATACACCCAAAATGATCCGGCACATGAATAAGGACAACGATTATAATGTGGATGGCCGGGCTTTTTTAAGGGCCCGTTTACTGGATCTGCTGATAGGAGACTGGGATAGGCACAGCGACCAGTGGCGCTGGACCAAAGAAGAAAAAAAAGGAGAAGACCTTTATTCGCCCGTGCCAAGAGACAGGGACCAGGTGATGTATACCAATCAGGGTATCCTGCCTTATCTGGCAGCCCGTTCCTGGCTGGCGCCGAATTTGCAGGGCTTTGGAGGCAAAATTAAAGACATCCGTTACTCGCTGTGGAAAACCATGTTCCTTGGACGTTATCCGGCTTCTCAAATCCCGCATGAGGAATGGACGGCCATTGTACAGGAGTTTGTAAAGTCCCAGACCGACCAGGTACTGGAGGCTGGGTTGAAACGATTACCTGCTTCGGCCTATGGGCTCCGTCATGATGTCCTTTTAAAACAGCTCAAAGAGCGTAGGGACAATATTCCGGCTGCAATGGAAGAATACTATCGTTTTATAAATAAAATTGTGGACATTCATGCCAGTGGGAAAAATGAGCTGGTGCACCTAAAAGGGACCCCTGATAAAGGCATTAATGTTGTGCTGAACAAGGTCAACAAAAAAGGAGTTGTACAGGATACGCTGATGAACAAAACCTATACCCCTGAGTTTACCAAAGAAATCCGTTTGTATATGGGTGGGGGAGAAGATAAAATTGTTCTGGACAATGCAACCTCTTCCATTAAACTGAAAATTGTAGACAGTACCGGACGTAAAACCGTTGAAGTCTTGCAGGCCAAAAGAAAAGTAGCTTTGTACGACAGGGGAAAAAAACTAACGCTGATGGGAGACAGCAGCCGTTTGAAACTGCACCTTTCAAAAGACAGCGCCAATACGGCTTTTTTACCGGTGAACCTGATGAATGTGACCATGCCACTGGTTACTGTAGAAGCCAATCCGGATGATGGTTTTCTGTTGGGACTTGGTTTTAAGCGGACCCACCAGGAAAGCTTCCGGAAACTTCCCTATAACGATGTACAGGAATTTTTTGTCAGCCATTCTTTTTCGACCAAAGCTTTCAAGATCCGTTACAGCGGGGAATGGATACAGGCAATAGGTTCTGCAGACCTGCTGGTTAAAGCAGCAGTCAATGCCCCGGAAAATTCCCTGAACTTTTTCGGAAGAGGAAATGAGACCGTATTTAACAAAACAGGGGATTATAAAACTTTTTACCGGGCCAGGTTTAGTACCTACCAGGTCGATCCTGCCTTGCGATGGAAGTCCCTCTCGGGAATGAGCTTTAGCGCAGGGCCTTCCTTTCAGTTTTACCGCTACAGTGCAGATGACAATACCGGACGTTTTATCAGTCAGCCTTCCGGAATTGGCTCTTATGACAGTTTAACCCTTGGAAAAGATAAACTTTTTGCAGGATTAGTGGCTAATTTTACCAACGATAAAAGAAACAGCAAAATTTTGCCAGCCTGGGGCAGTTATGTCAACATCAGGCTGCAGGGCTACACCGGTTTAAACGGCTATTCAAAATCTTTTGTGCAGCTCATACCCGAAGTAGCCTTATATAAAAGTTTCAACACCAGGGGAACAATTGTTCTGGCCGAGCGCTTTGGGGGAGGGCTGACTTTTGGAAAAACAGCATTTTACCAGAGTTTGTTCCTGGGCGGACAAAGTAATTTATACGGTTTCAGGCAAAATCGTTTTGCCGGTCAGCACATGGCTTACAACAATCTTGAGCTTCGCGCCAAGATTGGAGATTTTGTCAGTTACCTTGTTCCGGGACAGGTTGGTGTGATCGGTTTTTATGATATTGGCCGGGTTTGGGAAAATGGCGAAAGCTCCGGCCGCTGGCACAATGGAACAGGTGCGGGAATTTATGCTACCGCAGCCCAGTACGCTGTAGTTAAATTTATTATGGGGCATTCCACAGAAGGCTGGTACCCTAATTTTAATGTAGGAATGCGCTTTTAATTTTAAATAAAAAAGACCATGCAGGCAATTACGCTAGACCTCAACGAATCCATATACGGGACAACCTATCACACAGGAGCAAAGGTAGAATTTTCTCTCAGGCCCTTTATGGATTATGTGCAGCGCAAAACTGAAACCGAAGAGACTGCGAAAATTCATTTTTACCGTTACATCCTCGAGAAATTTAAAGAAAAGCCCGAACTCAGTGCACCGATCCAGTCTTGTGATGCAAATGCCTATAAAGACTTTTTCGAACTGATTTATACTTCCCTTTCTCCTTTGCTTGCTGATGAAAACCAACAGCTCTGGGCATTGAGTAAACCGGTTTCACCTTGTTTTTATTTTGGAACAAATGCGTTTTACAATGTCCTGATTGATAAGGAATCAGGTAAACTCAAGGAAAATCTGAAAATGCCGCCCCGGCCAGACATGGAAAACAATGTATTGAAGACTTTTTACAACCTGGTGCTGGAAAAATTTTACGGACTGAGTTTTGGTGCAGATCAGTTTACCATTAAATCCATCCTGGACCCGGAAACCAATTTGCTGAAATATTACCGCCTGAATGTGGATACCCGTTTTCTGGAGATACAATTTGATGGTGAGCTTCCTGATCTTCAGTTGAAAAGCCTGAAGGAAAAAATTATGGAAGAGGCCAGCAGTATGGATGTGTTGCTGGAACTTTTGCCACCCGACCGGTTCAGCATACAAGGAATTTCAATTGTTAACCTCACCGATGTGACCGGTGAATATGCCCTGGAATCTATTAAAAATGTGATCATAGAACATAATGAATGCCAGGTTGGTGCACATGGTTCGGAAATCTCGATGGCCTTAAAAACACTGGTCGGGAACGATCAGGTACAGTTTGGTTTGTTGCCTTATATAGAACTGAACGGAAAAATCGTGATGAACAACGATTCCGGTTTTGAAAGCATTGTGGCCCGCCTGGCCAAAAAAGATGAAGAGCAGAAAAGCGTTTATCAAAGTTTGGTAGATGAGTACCTTAAACAGCCCAGAAGACTGGTTTTTCCTGAAATATCCGGAGGAGAACAGCTCAATTACCCCATATTAAAATTGTTGTATCAGCAGGGCATTACCTCTTATGCACTCTTTCCCTTGTATTACAATGGAAAAATTGTGGGTTGCCTGGAAGTGTATGCAGATGATCCGGAGGTTTTTAACAGTAAAAGCCTTTCCAAACTGGAACTGGCTTTTCCATTGCTTTCCCAGTTGCTGCAAAACCTGATCATTGATTTTAATCACGACATCACCAATGTGATTACGGAAAAATTCACTGCGCTGCAACCCTCTGTCCAGTGGCGTTTCCGGGAAGCAGCCTTTCATTATATTGTGTCCGGTGCCCAGGAAAAGAACCTGCCTATAGAACGGATTTATTTTGAACAGGTGCAACCATTTTATGGGGCCATAGACATCAAAGATTCCAGCATCAAGCGCAACAGGGCCATCAGGGAAGACTTATACATCAATTTTGAGATCCTTGAAAATTTGCTGCTGTCCATCAAAAATAAAATCAATCTGGACATAGACCAGGACCTGCCAAAAGAGACTTCGATCTGGAATTTTAAGGAATTTGAAGAATTGTCCGATCAGGAAATTCTGAAAATAGAAGACTACCTGCAGCGTCAGCTGCCCTTATACCTGGAACAGCTGAAACATTCGCACCCAGAACTGGAACAAATGGTCCATGAATATTTTGAACTGAGCAAACAAAAGGCCCGCCTGTACAAAAACAGGATCCTTTATGAGAACAGCATGCAAAGGATCAACCGTACTGTAGGCCGGTATCTGGATAAGTTTAATGCCGAAATTCAGGCTATTTATCCCTGTTATTTTGAAAAATTCAGAACAGACGGACAGGAATTTGATATTTATATGGGGCAGTCCATTGCCCCGCTGATCCCTATGCCGGAGGATTTATTGTTTACCCTGAGGTTTAAACAACTTGAAGTCATTGCAAATATTGCGAAAGCGACCCATGACCTGATCCCGGAACTGGATATTTATATGCAGACCACCCACCTGATCTTTGTCTATGAGAAAAAGATTGACATCAGTTTCAGGACCGATGAACAAAGGTTTGATGTAGAGGGGAGTTACAACATCCGTTACCAGATGGTGAAAAAACGAATCGACAAGGCCCATATCAAAGGAACAGATGAGCGTCTGGTTCAGCCGGGAAAAATTGCAATCGTTTACTTCAACAGCTGGGAGGCCCAGGAATATCTGGGTTATATCAGGCGTTTACAGAAGGAAAATGTTTTACTCGATGACCTGGAATATATTGAAATTGAAGAACTGCAGGGCGTAGAGGGATTAAAAGCATTAAGGGTAGGGGTTACACTTGGATGATCACCATGAGGAAACAACATTTGAAGAAATATACAGCAGGATTATTGATGACAGGGCTAGGCCTTTGCGGGGCTTATGCACAGCAAAAACCCCTTGCAGATTCGGTAACGGTTGCCATTGCTCCCCAATACAATGAGGTGAGCGGTACGCACCGGTTTTTTTTAGGTGAAAACTACCGGAAACTTTGGGCTACCCCGGTTAAAATAAGGGTATTGGATCTTCAAAAAGAAAGAGGAGGGCTGACTATTGTTAAGCTTGGCGGCGGAAACCAGACCCGTTCGTTACGGTTTAAAGACGCCTCAGGTAAATTGTGGGCTTTAAGGACCATACAAAAATATCCCGAAAGAGGTTTGCCCGAAAACCTGCGCCCAACAATTGCAAAAAATATTGTGCAGGACCAGGTATCTACCGGTCATCCCTTTGGTGCCCTGGTGGTGCCGCCACTGGCCCAGGCCTTGAAAATTCCGCATGCCAGCCCCGAAATCGTTTATGTAGGTGATGATCCCGGACTGATGGAATACCGCAAGGATTTTGCCAATGCGGCTTATTTGTTTGAGGAAAGGGACCCGATGGAGGCTGAGAAAACAGACAATACCGAAAAGGTGCAGCGAAAACTGCAGGAAGACAATGACAAAACCACAGACCAATTGCTGACCTTGAGGGCAAGGCTGCTCGATTTTATTGTCGGTGACTGGGACCGCCACGAAGACAACTGGAGGTGGTTGCCCAACAAAGACGAAGATGGGACTCTTTATGAGCCAATACCAAGGGACCGGGACAAAGTATTTTACCGGACCTCAGGTGTTTTTCCATGGATACTTTCCCACCAATGGCTGAAATCCAATTTGCAGCCCTATAGCCCAAACATCCGGGACATTAACGGATGGAATTTCAACGCAAGGTATTTTGACCGGTATTTTCTCAATGAGCTGAATGAAAAAGACTGGAAAACAGAAGTTCAGTATGTGCAAAAGACCATTACACCTGAGCTGGTGGCAAAAGCCATCGCCTTAATGCCTGCAGTAATTGTGGCCCAAAACGGAGAAGAATTACAGCATTCGCTTAATGGAAGGGTGCAGAACCTGGAAAAGATAGCCCTGGACTATTACCATTTCCTTTCTGAATATGTGGAAATACCCGCCTCTGACAAGAAGGAATATTTTGAAATTCAATATAAAAAGGATGGACGTCTGGAGTTGACGATCCGAAACATTAAAAAAGATGGCAGTATAGGCAGAAAACTTTATAAGCGGACTTTTGATCCTGCGATGACCAAAGAAATCCGGCTCTATGGTTTTGGAGGTGAAGATCTTTTTTCTGTTAAAGGAGCCGGAAAATCCAGTATCCGGGTGAGAATGGTAGGAGGTGCTGGACTGGACAAGTTTGAAGTGGCACCGGAGGTCAGAAACAACGCTAAACTTTTTATTTATGACCGCCAGGATGAAGGAAATATTGTTCCGCAAAAAGGGCTGGCCAAATTAAAACTGTCCAATGATTCTACCGTAAATGAATACAATAAAACAAGTTTTGTTTTTGATCGCTTTGGCCCTTTGTTCAGGGCAAACTACAGCATAGACCAGGGCCTTCAGATTGGTGCAGGGCTGGTTTACGAAAAACAGGGTTTCCGCAAAATACCCTATGCTTTTAAACATGAATTCTGGGTAACTTACACCACGGGCAGACAGTCCTTTATTCTGAATTATGCCGGGGATTTTAAAAAAGCCATAGGAGAAAATGACCTGAAAATTGATGCGAATTTTCTGGGGCCACATAACCTGAGTAACTTTTTTGGTCTGGGTAATGAAAGCCTGTTTGTCAATAAGGGCGATCAAGAAATGCCTTACTACCGCAACAGGTACGATTACCTGACTGCCGATGTCAAACTGGCCAGGAACCTATCTAAAAACCTGAATATAGAGGGCGGAATTTCCACCGAGTATTACACCAGCAATGCCGCCTCCAATGAACACCGGTTTTTAAAGGATTTCAATACCGCTTATCCCCAGGAAGATGTTTTTTCCAATAGGTTCTATGCAGGCCTGGTGAGTAACCTGACTTATGACAGCCGGGACAATGCAGCCATTCCGACAAAAGGCATTTACTGGAAAACAGGTCTTTCTGTGAAAAGGGAAATGGGCGGGGAGCAGGATTATTATGCAAAACTGCAAACCGAGTTCCGTTATTACCTTAATCCCGGAAAATCTGGATTTGTAATCGCCAACCGGCTCGGTGGGGGTACCACAATTGGAAACCCGGCCTTTTTTCAGCTCATGCAACTGGGTGGGGTCAGGAACCTGAGGGGCTACCACAGCAATCGTTTCAGTGGAAAATCCATGGCCTATTATAACCTCGATTTAAGGCTTAAACTGTTTAGTTTCACCTCTTACATCGTGCCGGGTTCGGTTGGATTAATTGGTTTTAATGATATCGGAAGGGTGTGGGAACCGGGGGAACAAAGTAAAAAATGGCATTATGGTTATGGCGGAGGTTTGTATGTCGTGCCTGCAGAATTGTTCCTGATCCAGGCCGCAGTAGGTGCATCCAAAGAAGGTGCCCTGCCCTATATTTCCATTGGTTTTACATTCTGATTACCGGACCGGGGAGGAAACTGTAAACCAATTGTCTTTTTGAACGTTATATTTGATACGAACAGAAACCTTAATATGCAGGAAAATATAGTCATTATAGGGGGTGGTTTTGCCGGAATTAACCTGGCAAAAGACCTTGGCAGAAATAAAAAGTTTAGCGTAACGCTTGTTGATCAGAACAATTATAATTTTTTTCCGCCTCTGATCTATCAGGTGGCCACAGGTTTTTTAGAACCTTCCAGCATCAGTTACCCCTTCAGGAAACTATTTGCAGGCAAGGATAACCTGCATTTCCGTTTGGGTAAACTCCAGAAGGTTCTTCCTGCAGAAAACAAAGTGATTTTAAACAACGGCGAACTTTCCTATGATGTGCTGGTTTTTGCCACAGGGGCCGAAACCAATTTTTTTGGAAATGAGAACATCCGCAAAAATGCCATTCCCATGAAAACCCTGGGAGATGCCATTGCCATGCGGAACATTCTGCTTATGCGTATGGAACAGGCTTCTATTTCCAAAGATCCCCAAGAGGTCAAAAAATTGCTCACCCTGGTGATTGCCGGTGGAGGTCCGACCGGGGTAGAGATATCTGGGATGTTTGCCGAAATGAAGCAGGGCATTTTACGGAAGGATTATCCCGAACTTAAAGGAAAGGCAGGAGGCATATACCTGGTCGACGGCGGAAAATGTGTGCTTTCCCCGATGAGCGAAAAATCTCAGAAAAACACGGCTCAGGCCCTGACCAAAATGGGGGTCGAGCTCATTATGAATACGCATGTGGATGACTTTGAAAATGATACGGTAATGCTTTCCGGCGGAAAAACCATCAGCACCAGGAACCTGATCTGGGCAGCCGGGGTGACAGCAAGGGTGTTCGAAGGTATTCCTGCTGAAAGTTATGGCAGGGGAAAACGCATGATCTGTGATGCTTTCAACCTGGTAAAGGGTACTGCAAATATTTATGCCATAGGGGATACCTGTCTGCAAAATAACGATGTGAATTTTCCTGATGGACATCCTCAGGTGGCCCAGGTGGCCATACAACAGGGGAAAAACCTGGCGAGAAATTTTAAAAGAAAGGCTGAAGGCAAAGAAATGGAGGCTTTTGCTTACCACGATAAAGGAAGTATGGCCATTATTGGCAGCGCGAAGGCAGTGGTAGACCTAACCCTTCCAAAAATGCACCTGAAAGGATTTTTAGCCTGGCTGGCCTGGCTGTTTATTCACCTGATGTCGCTGATCACGTACAGGAACCGGGCCAGGACTTTCTGGAACTGGATGATTGCCTACTTTTCAAAAGACCAGTCTTTAAGGATGATCATCAGGCCTGTAGAAGAGGAAAATGTAACCTGAAAAGACAAAAAGTCGAAATCGTTTGCATAAAATCAGGCTTTAAAAAGTGCTGAAGTGTTTGTCGGTCTGACAAATAAATTTACATTTGGTAAAACCAAATATAAAAAATGAGCACTTTACACACGTACGATTATATCGTATTCCTGGTCTACTTTATTATTGTGGCCTCCTACGGCTTCTGGATCTATTATAAAAAGAAATCTGCCAGTGGCGATTCCAAAGATTATTTCCTGGCCGAAGGCTCCTTAACCTGGTGGGCCATTGGTGCTTCACTGATTGCCTCCAACATTTCGGCAGAGCAGATGATCGGAATGAGCGGATCGGGCTTTAAACTTGGCCTGGCCATTTCTGCCTATGAATGGATGGCCGCAGCCACCCTGATTATCGTTGCTGTATTTTTTATGCCGGTGTATTTGAAGAATAAAATCTTTACCATGCCGCAGTTTTTAAGCCAGCGTTACAACAGTAAGGTGGCCATGATCATGGCCGTTTTCTGGCTAATGCTTTATATTGTGGTCAACCTGATGTCTATTTTGTACCTGGGTGCCCTTGCCATCAGCGGCATCTCCGGACTGAACATTACCCTTTGTATTCTGGCCCTGGCACTTTTTGCCATTTTTATTACCCTGGGCGGGATGAAGGTGATTGGTTATACCGATGTGATCCAGGTTTTTTTCCTGGTTTTAGGTGGACTGGTGGCTACTTACCTGGCCTTAAACCTGATTTCGGGTGGACAGGGCATTGCCAAGGGCTTTGCCATGCTGAAAGATGGTGCCTCTGAGCATTTTCACCTGATCTTTAAAAAAGACAATCCCAATTATATGGACCTTCCGGGTTTAAGTGTACTGATCGGAGGAATGTGGATTGCCAACCTGAGCTATTGGGGCTGTAACCAATACATTACCCAAAGGGCGCTCGGGGCCTCCCTTCCGGTGGCCAGGTCGGGACTTCTGTTTGCTGCTTTTTTAAAAATGCTGATGCCTGTAATCGTTGTTGTACCGGGTATTGCGGTTTATTATATTGTAAAAAAAGACCTTGGAGGGATTAGTGCAAACCACCTGCTGACCTCCTCAGGTGTTCAGGATCCCAATAAAGCCTATCCTGCATTGCTTGGACTTTTACCTATTGGCCTGAAAGGCCTGTCTTTTGCGGCACTGACTGCCGCCATTGTAGCTTCACTTGCTGGAAAAGCCAATAGCATTGCTACCATTTTTACCCTTGATATTTACAAAAAAGCCTTTAACCAGCAGGCCAGTGAGGCAAAAATGGTCAATGTAGGTAAAGTAACGGTAGTGGTGTCCATGCTGCTGGCGGTACTGCTTTCCCTGATTGTGGGTGATGCCCTGATGGGAGAAGGAAAACAGGGTTTTCAGTATATTCAGGAATATACAGGTTTCGTTTCCCCTGGTATTTTTGCCATGTTTATATTGGGCTTTTTCTGGAAAAAAACAACTTCAAATGCAGCGCTTTTTGCAACCATTGGCGGTTTCATCGTATCGGTATTGCTCAAATTTCTGCCAGCCTGGACAGATCTTTCCCCGCTTTATGAGTATGGCTGGGCTGTGGCCAACAAAAAAGGCGTATTTGAAATTCCTTTTATGGACAGAATGCTGGTTGTTTTTGCTTTTTGTTTGCTTGGAATGTACTTCATTAGTGTGTATGAAAATAAAAAAGGAATTGTTCCCAACGGATTGGAAGTGGATACCAAAATGTTCCGCGTATCGACACCTTTTGCCATTGGTTCGATGATGATTATCGCTTTATTGGTGGCCCTTTACACTGCTTTCTGGTAGAATTAAACCTAAATCTTGAAAAATAATATGAAAAAAATCCTCGTTTGTTTGATCTTTCTGGGTCTGTACAGCATCGGAAAAGCCCAAAGCCCATCTGAACCTTCAAAAGCAGAGCAACAGGTGGCCCAGGTGGTTGAAAAACTTCGCCTGGCCATGATCAGCGGCAATAAAACAGAACTGGAAAGTGTTTTAACCAATGACCTGAGCTATGGCCATTCTGGTGGAAACATCCAGGATAAAGCGGCCTTTGTAGATGCCATAACAACCAAAAAGTCCGATTTTAAAACCATAGAACTGACCAAACAATCCATTACTGTCCAGGACAATATTGCGGTGGTGAGACATATTTTAAGTGCAGATACTAACGATGGCGGAAAACCCGGACATGTGAACCTGGGGATTGTCCTGGTCCTGAAAAAATCGGGTAAAGACTGGAAAGTAATGGCCAGAAGGGCTTTTAAAGTGCCGGAATAACTTAACGGATCAATAAGCTGGTATCCAGTACCTTTTTCTCAAACTCGTACACCGGATACCGGCTTTCAATCAGCCTGATCAGCATATCTGTTGCAATTTGTCCCATTTCAAAGGCTGGCTGACGTACAGCCGTCAATGGGGGATGCATCAGGTCCAGTACATCGGAATTGCTAAAACCGGTAATGGCCATGTCTTTCGGCACCTGGATGTTCAGGTTTTTAAAAACCACCAGGCAACCCACGCTCAAACGGTCCCCGGCCACAAAAACAGCATCCGGCCGGTCTGACAAATTCATCAGCTCCTTCACTGCATTTTCAACCTCATCATAAAACATTCCACCGTGCGGACAATATTTTAGGTAATGGGGATTAAAGGGTAAACCATGCTGTTCCAATGCTTTTTTATAGCCATTTAACCTTTCGATGCTAATGGATAAATGGTCTGAACTGGTCAGGTGGGCAATCTTTTTATAGCCCTGTCTGATCAGGTATTCTGTGGCCTCAAAAGCCCCCTTTTCATTATTGGCGGTAATTTTATGTGTTTCAATATCTTCGGCAACCCGGTCAAAAAAAACCATTTGAAGCCCCCTTTTGTGCAGGCTTTGAAGGTGAGAAGTATCACTGGTTTCTGCAGAAAGGGAAACCAGTAGCCCGTCTACAGACCTGGAAGCCAAATGCTGTATATTGATCTTCTCCCTTTCATACGATTCATGGGTCTGGGTAATAATGACGTGATAACCCTTGTCATAAGCAATGGATTCAATCCCGTTAATGGCCTGTGAGAAGTAATGATTGGCCACCTCGCTGACAATGACCCCTATGGATTTGCTGCGTCTTTCCTTTAAACTCAGTGCATTTGGATTGGGCTTGTAATTGATTTTCTGCGCATATTCCAGAACGATTTTTTTAGTTTCCGCACTGATTTCGTGGGTATCCCTCAGGGCGCGGGAAACCGTGGAGGTAGAAAGGCCTAAGGCTTTGGCAATGTCTTTTAAAGTAAAGGGCTCAAACATAAACAGGTTCTCGAAGGGTAAAAAGATCAGCAGATCAGTTTCTGGTCATTAACACTACACAAGTTTACATATAATTTCTGATTGTTGAATGGCAACGTTGTCGGGAACGATTGCACAGATTTATATCCCCGGCCCAAATCGTTTATTAAAAAAAACAATGTAGACTTGTTTAACGAGAACCTAACCAAATATTCTATAAACCATTAAACCGAATTGTCTGAGCCAGGATAATCCTTAACCATTTATCGCTTCTTTTCCGGAAATTGATAATGTCCCGATGATTTTGGATACAGCAGAGGTTTTAAAACAAACTGTATGAAAAAAACTTTACTTCTGTTTGCATTGCTGAGCTCATTGTACGGGGCACTGCATGCCCAGACCCGGCAGGTAACAGGACAGGTAACGGATAAAACAACCAAAGAACCCATTCCGGGTGTCAGCATCACCATTAAAGGAACCAAAACCGTTGTCAGTACAGATGGCAAGGGGAATTATAAAATTGCTGCAGGTAACGATGCTGTTTTACAGGCCCGTTATGTGGGCTACAAAACTCAGGAGCTCACTGTAGGAACCCAATCTGTGATCAGTTTTGTATTGCAGGAAGATGCTGCGGCCCTGAACGAGGTGGTGATCAATATCGGTTATGGAACTGTACGTAAAGAGGCCTTAACGGGTTCGGTATCATCGGTGAGCGCGAAAGACCTGGCCGATTTTCCTGTAGGTACCGCTGCGCAGGCACTGGCCGGTAAGCTGGCTGGTGTATCGGTAGCCACTACCGAGGGCAGCCCGGGTGCAGAAATCCAAATTAAAGTCAGAGGGGGAAGTTCCCTGACCGGTGATAATTCCCCTTTATATATTGTGGATGGAATACAGGTTGAAAATGCCCTGTCTATTTTATCTCCAAATGAAATTGAAAAGATCGACGTCCTTAAAGATGTGGCCTCGACCGCTATTTACGGGACCCGTGGTGCAAACGGTGTGGTGATCATTACCACTAAAGGCGGTAAGGCTGGCCGTACGGTCGTGGCTTTTGAAGCTTATGGGGGCGTCAGGCAAATTGTCAACCGCCTGGAGACCATGAACCCTTATCAGTTTGTGAAATACCAGTACGAATTGTACAATACCAATACCACCCAACAGGTCAAAGACCAGTTTACCAAAACCTACGGAACCTTTGATGACCTGGACATCTATAAAAACATACAAAACATCAACTGGCAGGATAAGGTTTTTGGAAGACAGGCCTTTTCCAGTACCCAGATCCTGAGCCTTTCAGGTGGAAATGAAAAGACCACTTTTAACTTTAGTTTAAACAATACCAAAGAAGACGGGATTATGCTCGAGTCGGGCTATAGAAGGACTTTTGCTTCCTTCCGTTTTGACCATAAAATATCCGATCAGTTAAAGGCAGGGGTCAATGTACGTTACAGCCGTCAGCGCATTGATGGAGTAGGGACCAGCAACACCGGTTCAAATACCGCAAACCGTTTAAGGAATGCAGTACGTTACCTGCCTTATGCAGGTGGAGGGGATTCCGGAGATCTTTTTGATGCCGATTACAGTGCTACTTTACTGACCAATCCGGTTACCCTGGCCCATAATGAACTGAAGTATGACAACCGGAACGACCTGATCAGCAGTATGTATTTGAATTATCAGATCTTAAAAAACCTTTCTTTTAAAAGTACGGTCGGCTTGACCTATACAGACCGTAAAATCAATACTTTTAATGGAACGGTGAGCCTTATTGCCAGAAACAATGGTGGCCTGCCAGCCATTTCTATTGACAACAACAACCTCAATACCTTAATCAACACCAATTTATTGACTTATAAACCCGATTTGGGTCCTAGCCACAATCTGGACTTACTGGCCGGACAGGAGTTTACCAAAACCAGTACCAACAACACCAGTATGAATATCAAATGGTTCCCGGCCAACATTACCCCTGATGAGGCTTTTGCGAGTATACAAAAAGCAGAGCCTATTGGAAGCGGGGTGCAGGATAAACCAACTTCTTTGATTGGCAGCATGCGCCAGCTTTCCTTTTTTGGAAGGGCAGCTTATGGATACAAAAGCCGATACCTGGCCACCTTTAACCTTAGGGCCGATGGTTCTTCTTTGTTTGCTGCCGGAAAAAAATGGGGCTATTTTCCTTCCGGGCAATTTGCCTGGAGGATCTCCGAAGAAGATTTTTTCAAAAAACAAAATCTTTCCTGGGTGGATAACCTGAAACTGCGCCTGAGTTATGGTGCAGCAGGGAACAACCGGATTGGTCCGGATCTGTTCAGGACGCTCTACTATGCCAATTCAGTTGCCGGTGGTTATGCCGCCAATGATGCCTCGGTCAGTACAGGCTTAATCACCGGTGACTATATGGCCAACCCTGAAATTACCTGGGAAACCAATACTTCCCGAAACCTGGGGCTGGACATCGACCTGCTTAAAAACCGTCTGAACCTGAGCATTGATGTCTACGACAACAGAACAAAAAACCTTTTACTGAGTGCAAATGTCCCACCAACAACCGGCTATAAATACCAGCAGCAAAACGTGGGAAGAACGCAAAACAAAGGGCTGGAAGTACAGCTGAACTGGCTGGCGGTTAAATCAAAAAACTTTACCTATAACGCAGGTTTTAACATTGCCTTTAACCAGAATAAAATTGTTGAACTGCAACAGGGGGTAACCGCATACAGTGCACAATCGGGCTGGGTGAACAGCTTAAATGACTTTTACATAGAAGTCGGGAAACCTGTCGGACAATTTTATGGTTTTGTTTCTGACGGACGTTATACGGTTGATGATTTTAATTATACGCAGAATGCGACAACGGGCGTATATACCTATACCTTAAAACCCGGGGTTCCAAACAGCAGTGTGCTGATCGGGAACCGGGATCCAAAGCCTGGAGATATGAAAGTCAAAAAACTGTCTGGCTCAGCCAGTATGCTCATCGGCGAAGACGATAAAACGGTACTGGGTAACGCCCAGCCAAAATTTATCGGAGGACTGAACAACCAGTTTGTTTATAAAAACTTTGACCTGACCGTATTTATGAACTTTTCAGTAGGTGCTAAAGTATACAACGCAAACAAACTGGAATTTACCTCTCAGTATAATGTAAAAGACAATAACCTGCTGGCCATTATGGACAACCGCTGGACCAATTTTAATGCCCAGGGACAATTGGTCACAGACCCGGCATTGTTAACGGCTATGAACGCCAATACCCAGTACTGGACACCAACTACTGGCAATTATGCCTTAACTTCTTTTGCCATAGAGAATGGTTCTTTTTTAAGGATCAGCAATGTGACCTTAGGTTATACTTTACCAGCCAAACTGATCAAACGCTCGGGCTTTATTTCAAAACTCAGGGTGTACGGAACGGTCAATAACCTTTATACCATTACCGGTTACAGCGGTTACGATCCCGAAGCAAATACCAGAAGGTCCAATGCGCTGACCCCTGGTGTGGATTATGCAGCCTACCCGCGCAGCAGGTATATCCTTGCAGGCCTTAACCTTGTTTTTTAACCCATTCAGTAATTAAAAAGATGACAACGAAATTTAGACAATCAGCTTTAATAGTACTTGCTGTTGGGGCTTTAAGCATTGGTTCTTCCTGTAAAAAAGCTTTGGATTACAGTTCCCCATCGACCACCAATCCGGAAACTGTTTTCGAAAGTACCACCTATACCAATTCTGCCGTTCTGGCCATTTACAACAGGCTCTGCGGGGACAATGGCTACGGAAGCCGGATTTCCACCTTATATCCGGTCACTGCCGATGATTTTAAAACCTCGGGCAATTACAGCCCCTCTGACCGCAGGGGAATTAGTATGTATGGCGCAAGCTCAGACAATTCCGACCTCTACAATCCTTTTGTACAACTCTATTCAGGAGTGGAACGGGCAAACCTTTGTATCAAATACATTCCGGCTTCAAAATTGTACAACAGCGGGGCTGCAACAGATAAGGCCATGATGCAGCGCTACTACGGAGAAGCACTGACCCTTCGCGCCCAGTTTCTCTATGAGCTGATCCGCAACTGGGGAGATGTTCCGGCCCCTATGGTCCCGGCTGCTGACGGCGAGACTTTGTATGCCCCAAATGCAGACCATAACCAGACACTTGAAAAATTAATTGCAGACCTTAAAATTGCAGAAGACCTGGTTCCCTGGAGGTCAGGGATTGCAGAATATGGAAGTTTCCGTTTCACCAAAGGCGCGATTAAAGGGCTCCGGGCCAGGCTTGCTTTGGCAAGGGGTGGTTATTCCCTGCGCATCAGTGACCATACCATGTCCAGGCCTGCAGATTATCTGGCCTATTACAAGATTGCTTTTGACGAATGTCTGGACATCATGAACCACAGATCGGAACATGACCTGAACCCGGTATATGAAAACATTTTTAAAAGTTTACACAGTACATCCAGAATGGACGATAAACATGAGCTGATGTTTGAAGTGGCGGCTTATGGGACCAATGCTTCTACTGACAGTAAGCTGGGCTATTACAACGGGATCCGTTTTAATTCTGCTTCTTCTTTTGGTTCAGGTGGCGGGGGTATGAATGCCATTCCAACCTATTTTTATGAGTTTGATCAAAGCAAAGACTGCAGAAGGGATGTTACCATTGGTGTATTTGAAATTGCGGCCAGTTCGAAAAAGATCCTGAACGCCGCAAACAACCTGACCGATGCCAAGTTCCGGAAATCATGGACTGCTTTTAACAATTCCTCTTCCTCCCAGAATTTTTCCATCAACTGGCCCCTGCTCCGTTTTGCAGATGTCCTTTTGATGTATGCCGAGGCAGACAATGAAATCAATGGTGCGCCTTCGGCCCAGGCGGTAAATGCTTTGCAGGAAGTGCAAAAAAGAGCATATGCAGGCTTTGAAAGTGCGATCCCGGTAAGCCCTTTAGATAAGGCGGGCTTTTTTAATGCCCTGGTCAAAGAACGATTGCTGGAGTTTGGAGGGGAGGGGATCCGTAAATACGACCTGATCCGCTGGAACCTGATGAAAAGTAAATTTGATGAAACCCGGGACAAATTACGCCAGTTCATGGCAGGAACAGGGGCCTATGCGAATGTTCCGGCCTATATTTATGCCAAAGAAAGCTCCTATAACCAAAGTGCAAGTGTTGCCGAAGTGGCTTCCCTTGACCTTTACCCCGGACCATTGCTCAGTACACCCAACGCTGTTTTTTACAGCCCGGGTTTGGGTACTTCTGCTGCCCCTTCTGGTTACACGACAAAAAACTGGAGAGCGGCAGTTACCGATGATCCCTCCAGCGGTGCCATATCAGGAACTTTAAGTGGTTTTGCGACTTATTTTGAAGCCAATAAAAAAGAGGTGTTCCCTTATCCTAAATCAGCATTGATCGAGAACCCTAAAATGGTCCAGAATTTTGGTTATTAATCTGTTATCGTCATGAAAAAATATATACATCAACTCATTTGTGCCCTGGCTGTGGCCGGTCTTCTTTTGGCTTCCTGTAAAAAAACAGAAGAGCAGCCAACTGAGCCCGCCAGGATTTTTAAACCGGGTACACTGTCGGTTTCTGCCGGCGCGACCTCGGCCAAACTAAAATGGACACAACCTTTGCTGTCTACAGGACAAAATTTTAAATACAGTATTGACTTTTCCAAAGATTCCCTGTTCAGTACCATTGCCTATACGGGAAGTTCAGACAGTTTGGGTTATGTGGTTACCGAAGCAAATATTTCGGTCAGGACAAAATATTTTGCCAGGGTTAAAGCATTGGCCACGGCCACCCAGCCGGAGTCTAAATACGTAGTCAGTTCTGCTTTCAGCCTGAGCGGCACCCAGTTGTTCCTGCCAGTCAGGGATAGCGAAATCAAGGAAACAGGGGTCATTCTGCGCTTTACTGCTGCTGCCGGTCTGAGCTCCATTGTACTCAGCCCGCCTACAGGTACGGCCATTACCGTTGCCCTGAGCAGTGCAGATGTGACCGCTGGTCTGAAGGTGATTAACGGTTTAAGCGGCAGCATTAAATACAGTGCCGAACTATTTGCAGGTACGGTAAGTAAAGGTTTTCTCAGTTTTACCACCTTGACTGCAACCAATTATACCAGCATTATAGGTCCGGAAACTGACCTGGCCACTACAATTGCCGGGGCAGCAAACGGAGCGGTAATCGGTTTAAGACCCGGTAGCTATAACCTGAGCAGCACAGCGACGTTTATCACCCAGAAAAGTATTGTATTGAAATCTACTTCTGGCAACCCGGCCGATACCAAAATCAATTTTAAAGAAATTGACCTGGAGGGTACCGGGGCAGGGGTAACCTTTTCAGGAATAGAACTGGACGGAACAGCTGGTGCAGCCTTATATTTCATCAATTTTATCGGTTCTCAGGCCAATAATGCCCTGGCGGCAACCTTTACCAATGTGGTGATAGACAACTGTATTGTTCATGACGCCACTACGGCCTTTATGCGGGGGGACCGCGGATCTGCGGCCAGGGATTTTAAAATCAACGGCATTACGGTGAGCAATTCCATCGTGTACAATTGCGGGGCAAATGGTTCTTCCAATTACTATACCTTCCACCTGAATAAAATGCAGTTCAACACCCTGACTTTAAGCAAATCGACTTTTTACAATTTCGGACCAGGCCTGGTGACAGCTTCCACAACTTTCAGTGCCGATCCGGTGCCGGGGGTGGACATCAGTTACTGTACTTTCAATGGTTTTGGAGGCAATGCCAAATACGCTTTGCTGGATGCGAATGCCAACCCCGTAAATTTCAGTATCAAAAACAGCATTATGGCCAACAGCCCTAAATCAGGGACAGTAGTGGCTTCAGCAATCCGGGCATCGGCAGCAGGTATTGCTTTGTCTATAGCAAATACCAATTATTTTAACCTCAATACCACTCTGGCGGGAGGCACAGCCCTGACTTTTGGCACGGCAGCCTTAAGCGGAAACCTGAATGTTACCTTGCCATGGACAGCAGATACCAATGATTTTACCCTTCCGGCAGGCTCTGCGTTAAGAACCGCAGGAACAGGGGGAACTGCATTGGGTGACCCGAGGTGGGCCTATTAATTTTACAGACATGAAAAGGAAATTTTTATATTGCGGTATAGCCCTGTTCTCATTGACTTTAATGGCTTTTATGAAACCCGTCCCAAAAATAACCCTATACCTCATTGGCGATTCCACTTTGTCGGTGAAAGAAAAAAAAGCCTATCCGGAAACGGGCTGGGGAATGCCCTTTGCTGTTTTTTTTGATGCACAGGTCCGCATCGACAACCGTGCGCAGAATGGAAGAAGCACCAAATCTTTTCTGGCAGAAAATCGCTGGCAACCTGTTGCAGACAGTTTGAAGGAGGGGGATTATGTACTGATCCAGTTTGGGCACAATGATGAAGCGAAAGAAAAGACAGACCGGTATACAGCTGTGCCTGATTTTAAAAATAACCTCCTTAAATTCGTTAAAGAAAGCCGGTCAAAAGGGGCCAAACCCATTCTGATCACTCCGGTGTCCAGGCGAAAATTTGATCAAAATGGAAATGCATTGGAAACCCATAAAGAATATACGCAAGCGGTGATCGATGTAGCCATGCAGGAGCAGGTGCCTCTGATTGACCTGGACCAGAAGAGCAGGGCACTTTATCAGAAATTCGGAGTGGAACAATCTAAATTGCTCTTTAACCAACTGGAAGCCGGTGTACATCCGAATTATCCTGAAGGAAAAATGGACAATACCCATTTTAATGAGCTGGGTGCCAGGGAAATTGCCCAGATCGTTTTGCAGGAAATCAAAAAGCTGGAACCCGGTCTTGCTGCTTATGTGGTGAAATCCTCTGCTGTAAAATAATGAAAGTAGGTTATCTGTTTTTTTTTGTGGGCGTTTTGTTTTTTCAAATGGAAAAAGCTTTTGGACAGGATAGAAAATTGATGGTGGCCCAGGATGGTTCGGGGGATTACCGGACGGTTCAGGAAGCCCTCAATGCTGTGCCGGACTTTAGAAAAGTGGTGACGGTGATTTGGATTAAGAATGGCATTTACAAAGAGAAACTGAATTTATCGGCCTCCAAAAAGCTGGTGAAATTAATAGGTGAAAATGTAGAGCGCACCATTCTGACCTATGACGATTACGCTGCCAAAAAGAACTTTTTTGGAGAGGAAATGGGAACATCAGGTTCTTCGAGTTTTTATGTTTACGGAGAAGAGTTCAGTGCCGAAAACATTACTTTTGAAAATTCTTCCGGACCGGTTGGACAGGCGGTGGCCCTTTGGATTGCCGGAGATAAAGCGCAATTCAGAAACTGCCGTATGCTGGGTTTTCAGGATACTTTATATACCTATGGCGGGGGCAGCCGGCAGTATTTTAAGAATTGCTATATCGAAGGAACTGTAGATTTTATTTTCGGTTCGGCAACAGCCGTGTTTGAAGACTGCCAGATCTATTGTAAAAAGGGCGGGGGTTATATTACAGCCTCTTCCAGTCCGGATACCTTAAAGTATGGCTATGTTTTTTTGAACTGTGTAATTGACGGAGATGCCCCTGAACATTCTGTTTACCTAGGCCGGCCCTGGAGACCTTATGCCAAAGCAGTTTACCTCAATTGCAGTTTGGGAAAAATGATCCGCGGGGAAGGCTGGAACAACTGGGGGAAAGAAAGCAATGAAAAAACCGCTTATTACGCAGAATACGCCAGTAAAGGACCTGGGGCTGCAACACAGAAAAGAGTGGCCTGGTCCAGACAACTGCAGGCTGCAGACCTTGAAGACTATACTTTAGCAAAAATTTTCAGAGGATGGCAACCCGGATTAAAATAATCAGTTTAATACTCTTGTTTTGCAATGTCCTGAGCCATGCCCAGGTGCAAAAACAAGATCCCCTTTCCATCAAAGTGGCGCAAGACGGATCAGGTGATTTTAAAAGTATACAGGAAGCGGTCAATTCGGTGCAGGACCTTTCGGCCCAGCAGGTGGAGATCCACATCAAAAATGGAATTTACAGGGAAAAACTGGTCATTCCTTCCTGGAAAGTCCATATTTCGTTGGTCGGGGAAGAAGCCGAAAAAACCATCATCACCAATAGTGATTATTCCGGTAAAAATGGCATCAATACCTATACTTCTTATACGGTTTTGGTTCAGGGCAATGATTTTAAAGCTTCAAATTTAACCTTTGAAAATGCAGCAGGCCCGGTTGGACAGGCCGTTGCCCTGCATGTGGAGGCAGACCGTGTGTTTATCCGCAATTGCAGAATACTGGGCAATCAGGATACCCTTTTTCCTGCATCGGACAGCAGCCGGCAGTATTATCTGAATTGCTATATTGAAGGGACTACGGATTTTATTTTTGGGGCAGCCACAGCTGTTTTCGACCATTGCCGGATCCACAGCAAGAAAAATTCCTACATCACGGCCGCTTCGACTGCAGCAGGTAGAAATTACGGTTTTGTCTTTCTGGACTGCACCTTAACTGCAGATCCTGCCTTTAAAAAGGTTTACCTGGGGCGGCCCTGGAGGCCTTACGCGAATACGGTATTCATCCGGACCAGTATGGGGGATCACATCCTGCCACAGGGCTGGCATACCTGGAATGATAATGAAAACCATAAAAACAGCTTTTATGCAGAGTACGGCTCTTATGGGCCTGGTTTTGTCAAAGAAGCCAGGGTTGCCTGGTCCAGGCAGCTTAGCAGTAAAGAAGCTAAAAAATACACCCTTCAAAACATTTTTTCCGGCCCCGGGGCCTGGTTACCTTTATGATGAAAAAAGGATTTTTTCTATTGGTATGTCTGCCGCTGTTGCAGGGCAAAGCACAAGACCTGCCCAAAAAAACAGAACCCTCTGTGTCTAAAGTATGGGTTTCGGACCTGGGCAACGGCAATTATAAGAACCCGGTTATCAATGCCGATTATTCAGATCCCGATGCCATTAGGGTGGGCGCAGATTTTTACATGACGGCCTCCAGTTTTGATGCGGTACCGGGTTTACCTATTTTACATTCCAGGGACCTGGTGAACTGGACGCTGATTAACCATGCCCTGCCCTTACAGGTTCCTGTGGAACATTTTTCCAAAACTCGGCCCGGAAAAGGCGTTTGGGCACCGGCCATCAGGTACCATAAAGGGACCTTTTATATTTATTATCCCGATCCAGATTTTGGCATCTATATGATTAAAACCCAGGACCCGGCTTCCAGTTGGTCAAAGCCCTTAATGGTACAGGAAGGTAAGGGGTTAATTGATCCCTGCCCTTTTTGGGACGAGGATGGCAGGGTTTACCTGGCTTATGCTTTTGCCGGCAGCCGTGCGGGTTTAAAAAGTATCCTTGCCATTGAAGAACTGGAGGCCAGCGGAGAAAAGCCATTGGGGCAGGGCAGGATCGTTTACGACGGGCATGAACTGGACCCGACCATTGAAGGCCCTAAATTGTACAAAAGAAACGGCTATTATTACCTCTTTGCACCAGCAGGCGGGGTGTCAACTGGCTGGCAACTGGTTTTAAGGTCAAAAAATATTTATGGCCCTTATGAAAGAAAGGTGGTAATGGACCAGGGCAAAACAAACATCAATGGCCCGCACCAGGGCGCCTGGGTAGATACCGAAAAAGGAGAAGATTGGTTTTTGCATTTCCAGGATAAAGGTATGCTGGGAAGGGTTGTACATTTACAACCCATGAAATGGATACGGGACTGGCCGGTTATCGGATCGGATCCAGATGGAGATGGAAAGGGTGAACCGGTGATGACCTTTCGCAAACCGGCTGTCGGAAGGACTTATCCACCCGCTTCTCCGGCCGAAAGTGATGAGTTTAACCGAGCAGAACTGGGCCTTCAATGGCAGTGGCAGGCCAACCCCAAAGAAACCTGGTTTTTTGCCGATCAAAATAAAGGAAAACTGCGCCTGTATACGGTCGCACTTGCTGACAGTTCGGTCACTTACCGGGATGTGCCTAATCTTTTGCTGCAAAAATTTCCCTCCCAGGAATTTACGGCAACCAGCCGCTTAAATTTTTGTCCGGATAGCAAACAAAGTGCTGAAAAGACCGGATTGATTATCATGGGGAGAAGTTATGCCGGACTGGTTTTAAAAAGCAGGAAAGACGGTCGCCTGGAACTGAATTATGTACAATGTCAAAAGGCCGCCAAAGGTGGCCGGGAAAAAGAACAACTGCTGGAAGTTTTGGAAAAGACAGAGATCTGGTTTCGGGTTAAAGTCAGCGAAGGTGGCAGTTGCGTTTTTAGCTACAGCAGCAATGGTAAAGATTTTAAAACTGTAGCAGCAGCTTTTTCTGCCCAGCAGGGGGAATGGATCGGGGCGAAGCTGGGTCTTTTTGCAACAAAATCTTTTGTCAGCAACGACTCGGGATATACAGATTTCGATTGGTTCAGGATCGAAAAGAACTAAAGGGTAGAGGCCTAGGTGCCCTGCACCTGCAGCCTGCTTTACAGGTCAGAGAAAAGTGGCAGGAACTTTAGCCGGAGGTTGCCCGGATTTTGCAGGGGCATGGTCCGGGCAATCTCCGGGTAATGTCCCTGTAAAGTCCCTGTTATCTGTAGAAAAGTAGACCGGCATCCATGCGGAAACCCTGGCATTTTTCCTGGCAAAAAAGCATAAAAAAAGCAGGACCTGTAAGGCCCTGCTTTTTTTTATCAGATCGGTAAAGGGATTAGTTTTTTACAAATTCTGTGTTGGCGTTAAGGGTTACTTCTTCACTTAACATTGCATTTGGATATTTTGTTCCGAAAGCGAAATCAGCTCTTTTAATAGTTCCTGTTACTTTGAAACCTGCAGTTGCTTTTTTAGACATCGGATTGGTGGTTACACCTCTTAAAGTTGCATCCAGGGTTACTGGTTTGGTTACGCCATGGAAAGTCAGGTTACCGCTTACTTTATATTTGTTGGCGGCAACTTTTTTAACGGCTGTACTTTTGAAAGATAATTTTGGGAATTTTGCAACATCAAAGAAGTCAGCACCTTTTAAATGCTCATCTCTTTTGTCGTTATCAGTTGTTACTGAATTTACATCTGCACTTAATTCTACCACTGCATCAGAAAAATCTGGTTTGGAAGAAGTGATTTTTGACTGGAAGTTTTTGAAAGAACCTTCCACGTCAGTGATCATTAAGTGTGTCACGACAAATCCTAATTTAGAATGTGCAGTATCTGCTTCCCATACGGAGTCAGCAACTGGTTTGAAAGCAAAAAGAGCAGTGCTCGCTATTGCAATAAGTACGAATATCTTTTTCATGTTTAAAATAAATTTGTACAAAGAGAACGAAATTTAAATTTAAAGTCATTGATCTATGATAAGAAATGGAAAAAGCAGCCAGAATCTTATCGGGAACGATTGCGCATTTATTTTAAGGTCTTTTGTTTTATTCTGCCTTAAAACTCTGTAGACTTGTTTAGCCTTTGTGCAAAAAAAGCTAACCAGATATTTATGAACAAGTTTTGTTTCCTGCTTTCCGGCCTGATGATTTCCTGTACTTTTTTGGTACGGGCGCAGGAGGGTAAAAGCTTTCCTTTGGATCAGTTGCCTACCGTTAAGTTACCGGTTTTTAAAAAAGACACCCTAAATATTGTCCGTTACGGGGCGGTGAACGATGGGCTGACTTTAAATACCCGGAGCATCAACAGCGCCATCCGGGACTGCAGCCAGAAAGGCGGGGGCGTTGTCCTGGTTCCGCAAGGCATCTGGCTTACTGGTCCGATCGAATTGAAAAGTAATGTGAACCTTCACCTGGCCAAAAATTCATTGCTGCAATTTACAAAGGATTTTGACCAGTATCCATTGGTAGAAGGAAACTGGGAAGGTTTACCGCAGATGCGCAACCAGAGTCCGATATGGGCCAGTAATGAACAGAATATAGCCATTACCGGGGATGGGATTATTGATGGCGGGGGAGATGCCTGGAGAATGGTCAAAAAGGATAAACTCACCGCAAGCCAGTGGAAAGCATTGACCGCCTCAGGTGGTATTGTGAACGAAGAAAAGAAAATGTGGTACCCTTCTGAAAAGACGGTTAAGGGTGCTTCCCTAAAAGATCCTGGTCTGATCAGCAGCGATAAAACAGCCGGATTTTATGCTTCAGTGAAGGATTTTTTAAGACCAAATTTACTGGTGCTCAACAGCTGTAAACAGATTTTGCTGGAAGGGGTTACTTTTCAGAATTCACCGGCCTGGAACCTGCACCCTTTAATGTGCGAAGACCTGACCGTTAGAAAAGTATATGCTAAAAACCCCTGGTATGCACAGAACGGGGATGGTATAGATGTGGAATCCTGCAAAAATGTACTGATCGAAGACAGTACGTTTGATGTGGGCGATGATGGCATTTGCATCAAATCCGGAAGAGATGCCGCAGGGCGCAAAAGAGGGAAACCGACAGAAAATGTAATGGTGAGAAATTGTACGGTTTATCATGCCCATGGTGGTTTTGTGATCGGTAGTGAAATGTCAGGTGGTGCCAGAAATATTTTTGTCACAGATTGTACTTTTATTGGAACCGATATCGGGCTGCGTTTTAAAACCACAAGAGGAAGAGGGGGGGTGGTTGAAAATATTTATGCCCGGAACATTAATATGAAAGATATTGCTGCTGAGGCCATACTGTTTGATATGTATTATGCAGCAGTGGACCCGGTACCTTTACAGGGAGAAAAAAGAACAGCTCCAAAGGCAGAACTTTTGCCGGTGACTGAAGAAACGCCGGTGTTCCG
Organism: Pedobacter nutrimenti; assembly: GCF_003208655.1. Classification (GTDB taxonomy): domain Bacteria; phylum Bacteroidota; class Bacteroidia; order Sphingobacteriales; family Sphingobacteriaceae; genus Pedobacter; species Pedobacter nutrimenti. The sequence continues at coordinate 233,359 of NZ_QKLU01000007.1, forward strand.
GAACTTTCACATCAGCAATGTCCTTTGTGACGGCGCTTCCAAAGCGGTGTTTATCCGTGGATTACCGGAACTGAGTATTACCGGGGTTTACCTGGAAAATCTGGTTATTCAAGCCAAAACAGGTATAGACATCCAGGAAGCCAAAGATGTTCAGATGAACCGTATAAAACTTCTGGTTGACCAAAGCAAGCCGCTGGTGTACATTCAAAACGGGAAGGATATCGCTTTTAAGGGGCTGGATTTCCCAAAAGCAGAACTGCTGTTTAGCATCAACGGGCCAAACAACAGTAAAATTACCGTGAAAGATGCCGCACTGACCAGGGCATCCTTTAGATCAGAATTTAGTCAGGGTGCAGATTCAAAATCACTTGTTATCTTAAAATAAGTATGAAAAAATCATTTTTTATCAAATCAGTTTTCTTTTGTTTAGTTGCCCTGCAGTCTGCCCAGACTTTAAAGGCTCAGGTCCAGCCCTTGTCGGCGCAAATGGCTTCTACGGTAATGGACATCTGGAAAGATTCCCTGAACCTGGACCCGGCCAATCCAAAACCGGTTAAATGGGCCTATGACCAGGGCGTTATTCTGGAAGGAATAGACGGGCTCTGGAGAAGGACCGGAAATGGCGCTTATTTTAAGTACATACAGAAATCCATGGATTTTTTTGTGACCAAAGATGGAGGGATCAACCGTTATAAACAAAGTGATTACAACATCGACAATGTAAAAAACGGCCGTTCCCTGCTCACTTTGTACAAAGTCACCGGGCAGATGAAATATTTTAAGGCGGCCACGCTGCTTTGGGACCAGCTTAAAGATCAGCCCCGGACCAAAGAAGGCGGCTTCTGGCATAAAAAGATTTACCCCAACCAGATGTGGCTGGATGGTTTATATATGGGAGCGCCTTTTTACACCGAATACGCTGCCCTGGTCCAGGACCAAAAGGCTTTTGATGATATTGCCAACCAGTTGATCTGGATGGAAAAAAATGCACGTGACCCTAAAACAGGTTTGCTGTACCATGGCTGGGACGAGTCCAGAACAGAGCAATGGGCCAATAAAACCAGCGGGACCTCTGCCAGTTTTTGGGGCAGGGCCATGGGCTGGTACGGAATGGCATTGGTCGATGTGCTGGATTTTTTCCCTGAGCAGCATCCCAAAAGGAAGGCCCTGCTGGAGATCCTGAAACGTTTCTCTGTGGCAGTGGCTAAATACCAGGATCCTTCTTCGGGATTGTGGTTTGATGTACTCGACCAGGCGCAGCGAAAAGGCAATTATCCCGAAGCTTCGGCTTCTTCTATGTTTGTCTATACCCTGGCTAAGGCTGTCCGAAAAGCGTATCTGGGACCAAAGGATTTTGAAGTGGCAGAAAAAGGCTATCGTGGCATCTGTACAACTTTTGTTGAAAAAGGACCAGGGGCAGGACAAATCAGTTTGAAAGGAACGGTAAGTGTTTCCGGTCTGGGCGGAAAACCTTACCGGGATGGAAGTTTTGAATATTACATGACTGAAAAGGTGATCAGCAATGACCCTAAAGGTGTGGGTGCATTTTTACTGGCTGCAAATGAGATGGAGCGTGCTAAATGGCCTAAACCAGGACTTGGTAAAACCGTGACGCTGGATTCTTATTTCAACAATGAAATTAAAAAGGACCAGAGCGGACATGAACTTTCCTGGCATTACAAATGGGAGGAACTGGCCAATGGCGGCTTTTCCATCTGGGGAGAACAGTTTGAAAATTCGGGTTTTAAACTTCATACCTTATATGCTGCACCGGATGCGGAAAACCTGAAAAATTCTTCGGTGTATATTATTGTGGATCCGGATACAGAAAAAGAAAGTAAGGAGCCTAAATTTGTGATGCCTGAGCACATTAAAGCGATCACCGACTGGGTAAAGGCAGGTGGTGTATTGGTTTTGATGGCCAATGATACCGGAAATGCAGAACTGGAACATTTCAATCAGCTGGCTAAAAATTTTGGCGTCCAGTTTAACCTGGACAGCAAGGGAAGGGTGCTCAACAATGAATATGAAATGGGTAAAATTAGGGTGCCTGTATCAGATCCTTTCTTCAAAACAGCAAAACAATTGTTCGTTAAGGAGTTCAGCAGTCTGCACATTTCGGCCCCTGCGCGTTCTGTTTTGAAAGATGCGTCAGGAAATGAGGTGATGGCCATTGCGCGTTTAGGTAAAGGCTCGGTATTTATTATTGGCGATCCCTGGTTGTACAATGAATACGTAGATGGCCGGAAACTTCCAGCTGCTTACGATAACTTCAATGCCGGACAGGATCTGATCAACTGGATTGCGGGGCAAATTCCAGCAAAAAAATAAAGCTTATGTGTTTAAGAATCGTATGTATAATCCTCTGCGGACTGCTGACGGGAGATTTAAGGGCCCAGACAGGCAAAGATCCTGTGGCCGAAAACATGCTGCTCTATCAGCGCAGCATAGGGGGCTGGCCTAAAGCGGTCAATTCTATCCCTGTGGATTATAAAAAAGTGTTGTCTGAAACGGAAAAGCAGGTGGTTGTGGCCGATTCTTTACACGAAGATGCCACTATAGACAACAATGCAACCTCAAGAGAAATTATTTACCTGGTTAAAGCGTATAAAACGCATCAAAATAAAGCTTATCTGGACGCTGCTGAAAAAGGTATTGAATACATTTTTAAAGCTCAATATGCCAACGGGGGCTGGCCGCAGTATTATCCTGAACATAACCTGTACCGTGGAGAAATCACCTACAACGACAATGCAATGATCAATGTGATGAACATTTTGCAGGATATTACCGAGGGCAAAAACAATTTTGATCAGGTAAACGCTTCGATCAAAAAACGCGCTGCACCAGCGGTGGAAAAGGGGGTGGAGTGTATACTGAAAACCCAGCTGAACACCGGTGGGCATTTGGCGGTCTGGTGTGCACAGTATAATGAAAAAACCCTTAAACCAGCCAAAGCAAGGGCTTTTGAACTCGTGTCGCTGAGCGGGATGGAATCGGTAGGCATTACAGAATTCCTGATGCGGCTTAAAAATCCCTCTCCCCAAGTTAAACAGGCCATCCAGGCGGCAATTGACTGGTTTGAGCGGTCTAAAATTGAAGGCTATAATTTTGTATTTATAGATGATCCTTCCCAGCCAAAAGGCCGCGACAGGGTATTGGTTAAAGAGCCCGGATCTACCATATGGGCCCGTTTTTATGACATAGACACCAATGAGCCTTTTTTTTCGGGCAGGGACAGTGTGAAGAAAAAAAGCGTTGCTGAAATTGAAGTAGAAAGACGTACCGGATATGCCTGGTATGGCAATTGGCCGGCCAGATTACTGGCTAAAAGTTATCCGGCCTGGCGCAAGGGTCTGCAGAACTAAATGGGAAAGCCCTGGCTTTAAGTTGATGTGGCTTCAATTTTATGATCTTTGGGACCTGGTCAGTTGGACTAGTCCAAATAAGGTGTTTTTTTATTAAAATGGCCTTTTTTCCGATAACGATTGCGCAAATAATTTCCCCTTAGCGGGGGCAATAGTTTACAATAATTATGTAGAATTGTTTGTGACCAAATGAATTTACGGAGACTGTATGATCTTATCTAGGGGAAATTTAAAGAATATAGAGGCAGGGAATGTCCTTGTACCGGCAGAAGAAATGTTGAGCTTTCCGGAAAAAGTGCTGCAATTTGGTACAGGTGTACTGCTGCGTGGCCTGCCGGACTATTTTATAGACAAAGCCAACCGGCAGGGACTGTTTAAAGGAAGAGTAGTGGTGGTTAAATCGACCGGTGGCCCGGCCCTTGAATTTCAACAGCAGGACAATCTGTATACTTTATGTGTGCGGGGGATAGAACAAGGTGCGATTGTGGAAGAAAATGTAATTTCAGGCGCGATCAGTAGGGTGTTGTCTGCTGCCAGGGAATGGGAAAAAGTCCTGGAAGTGGCCCGGCAGCCAGAGCTCCGCCTGGTGGTGTCCAATACCACTGAGGTAGGCATCGCCTTGGTTAAGGAAAGCATCAGCCAGTTTCCCCCACAATCCTTTCCGGCAAAATTGCTGGCGGTATTGTTTGAAAGATATCAGGCTTTTGATGCTGCCCCGCAGGCGGGCCTGGTGGTGATTGCAACTGAACTGATTCCGGATAATGGTAAGCAGTTGGAAAAAATTGTTACTGAACTGGCGCATTTCAATGCGCTCGGTCAGGAATTTCTAAATTGGCTTAAACTTCATGTGCATTTTTGTAACTCTTTGGTAGACCGGATTGTTCCGGGGAAACCAGACGCAGAAACGGTAGATCACCTGACCCGGGAACTGGGTTATGAAGACCACTTGCTTTCTATGGTTGAGCCTTACCGCTTATGGGCCATTGAGGGCAGCCAGCAAATTGCTGGAGTACTGGAATTTGCTCAGGCTGATCCGGGTGTAGTCATTACAGAAGATATTGAACGTTTCAGAGAGCTGAAAGTACGTTTGCTGAACGGTACCCATACCCTGAGTTGTGGAATTGCGGTGCTTGCCGGAATTGATACCGTTAAAAACGGAATGAAAGATGAGTTTCTAAGGGATTACATCACCTCGCTGATGCAGCAGGAAATTGCTTCGGCTATTCCTTATTCGGTGGATAAAGATGATGCACTGGATTTTTCCCGAATTGTACTGGACCGTTTTGCGAACCCATATATTGAACACCTTTGGTTAAACATTACTGTACAATACAGTATGAAAATGAAAATCAGAATTTTGCCTGTACTTCAAAAATACAATGAGGTGTTTCAAAAGGTCCCTGAGCATATTGCATTTGGTATGGCGGCCTTTCTGCGTTTCATGCATTCGGTTGAAAAAGACGGTCTGTATTATGGGGCCACCGGAGAGAAAACCTACCTGATCAATGACGACAGTGCTGCGTATTTCAATGAAAAATGCCTTTCCCCAGCAGATTATGTAGAACAGGTGTTAAAGGACCAGGCCTTTTGGGGAATGGACCTGGACGCTGTGAGCGGATTTGTAGGCTCGGTACAAAATTATTATAACTCCATTGAAAAGGACGGGCTGAAACAGGCCATGTCTGCCTTTAGTTTTTAAGAATAGAAATAAATTTAAATGAAACACAGCGTATTGAAAGTCCACCCGCAAGACAACGTGATCGTCGCTTTGTCTGATCTTTCTGAAAACCAGGAAATCGTTTATGAGGGGCTACGCTATATTTTACAGGAGGCGATCCCTGCAAAACATAAATTTACCACCACAGACCTTGCTGCCGGAGACCAGGTGATCATGTACGGGGTATTGGTGGGAAAAACACAAGTGGCCTTAAAAGCAGGCTCCCTGATCAGTACCTCCAACATTAAACATGCTTCTACGGATTTTAAGGTCAGTGAACAGCAGACCAGCTGGACGGCCCCAGATGTGAGTGCATGGAAACAGCGGACCTTTGATGGCTTTCATCGTGCAGACGGGCAGGTGGGCACGGCGAACTACTGGCTGGTGGTGCCTATGGTTTTTTGCGAAAACCGAAATGTGGAGGTGATACAGGAAGCGTTACTCAATAATCTGGGTTATGGAAGGAATGAAAATTACCAGTTTCAGGCCAAAGAACTGATGTCCCTTTATCAAAAAGGTGCGGGTGTTAATGAAATTTTAAATGCACAGTTTACCTATACCGAACAGGTACAGAAAAACAACCGTTTGTTCCCCAACGTCGATGGGATTAAGTTTTTATCCCATACCGGTGGCTGCGGGGGGACAAGGCAGGATTCCCAAACCCTTTGCGGCCTGCTGGCGGGTTATATTACCCATCCCAATGTGGCCGGTGCAACGGTTTTAAGCCTGGGCTGTCAGAATGCACAGGTGGATATTTTAATGGAAGAAATCCGTAAAAGGAGTAGTCACTTTGATAAACCTTTATATGTGCTGGACCAGCAGCGTATTGGTACTGAATCTGATGTGCTGGAAATGGCCATCCGGCAGACTTTTGCCGGATTGATCCAGGCCAATCAGGACCTGAGGAAACCTGCTCCCTTGAGCAAACTTTGTATTGGCCTGGAATGTGGTGGCTCAGATGGTTTTTCCGGAATTTCTGCCAATCCGGCTATTGGATATACTTCAGATCTACTGGTGGCGCTTGGCGCTTCGGTCATCCTGGCCGAGTTTCCAGAACTTTGCGGGGTGGAACAGGACCTGAGCAACCGCTGTCTGGATAAAAAAGATGCAGAACGTTTCGTAGACCTGATGAGAACCTATAGCAGCCGGGCAACAGCAGCAGGTTCTGGTTTTGATATGAACCCTTCCCCGGGAAATATTAAGGACGGCCTGATTACCGATGCGATTAAATCTGCGGGGGCTGCTAAAAAAGCAGGTACTTCTCCTGTGGTTGCGGTATTGGATTATCCGGAAAAAGTCAATAAGGCCGGGCTCAATTTATTGTGTACCCCGGGCAATGATGTGGAATCTACAACAGCAGAAGTAGGGTCGGGTGCAAATGTGGTTTTGTTTACCACCGGTCTGGGTACACCTACCGGAAACCCGATTGCCCCAGTGGTTAAAATTTCGAGCAACAGCAGGTTGTTTTCCCGGATGAATGATATTATCGACCTGGATACCGGTCCGGTGATTGAAGGCAGGGAAACCATTCAGCAGGCCGGAGAACGGATTTTAAATTATGTGATTGAAGTGGCCAGCGGTAAACAGGAGGTGAAAGCAGTAAAACACCGGCAGGATGATTTTATCCCCTGGAAAAGAGGGGTTTCATTATAGAAAAAAATAAAGGAGCTTTAGGTTTTAAAACCTATTCTTAAGAAAACATATATAAAAAATTAACAGATGAAAGTATTACATGCGGTACATCCGGATGATTTTAAATCATACGATACAAAAAAGATCAGAGAACGGTTCTTGTTGAGCGATCTGAAAGAAAAAGATAAAGTAAATTTTGCTTATACCCATTATGACCGGATGATGGTCGGTTTGGCTTTTCCGGTGAGTACAGAAGTAGTGCTGGGCAATTACCCCAATCTTCGTTCGGAATATTTTCTGGAAAGAAGAGAACTGGGTGCAATTAATGTGGGCGGTCCGGGCTTTATGGAAGTAGATGGCCAGTCCTATGCGGTAGATAAACTGGATGCTTTATATGCCGGTAAAGGTGTCAAAGAAGTAAAGTTTAAAAGTAAAGATGCAGCGAACCCTGCAGTATTTTACATTTTATCTACACCAGCCCATACGACTTATCCGGTTACTTTGTTGCAGCATGCAGCCGCCATTTCTACAAACATGGGCAGCCTGAGCACTGCTAATGAGCGCAGGATCATTAAATACATTCATAAAGATGGCATTCAAAGCTGTCAGCTGGTGATGGGTTTAACCATTCTGGCCAATGGAAGCGTGTGGAACACCATGCCGGCGCATGTTCATGACAGAAGGATGGAAGCCTACTTTTATTTTGACGTGGAAGAAGACCAGCGCGTGTTCCACTATATGGGCGAGGCTCAGGAAACCCGTCATATTTTAATGGCAAACCATGAAGCCGTGGTTTCCCCGCCATGGAGTATCCATTCGGGAAGCGGTACAAAAAATTACAGTTTTATTTGGGGTATGGGTGGTGAAAACCTGGATTATGCGGATATGGACCCCGTTGCAATTCAAGATATACGATAATGGAAGATACATTTTCTTTAAAAGGTAAGGTCATTGTAGTGACCGGCGGTACCGGAATATTGGGCGGTGCATTTGTAAACGCAGTGGTGGAAGCAGGGGCAGCAGTAGGGATATTGGGCCGCAATGCGCAGGTTGCACAGGAACGTGCAGATGCCATTAACCAGGCCGGTGGTCAGGCCATTGCCCTGGTGGCCGATGTGATGAATGAAGAAGAACTGAAAGCCTGCAGAACGCAGGTTCTGGAAAAGTTTGGCCGCATCGATGGCCTGGTCAATGCTGCCGGCGGTAACCAGCCGGAAGGTGTTCTTGCCCCGGAACAGGATGTTTTTAAAATGGACCTGGCCGGAATGAAAAAGGTAATGGACCTGAACTTATGGGGCACAATTATTCCTACCCAGGTTTTCGGTGAATCTATTGCTGCTACAGGGAAAGGAAGTATTGTGAACATTTCTTCCATGAATTCGAAAAGGGCAATTACCAAAGTACTGGGTTATAACATGGGCAAGGCGGGTGTAGACTATTACAACCAGTGGTTTGCAGTGGAAATGGCCTACCGTTATGGAGATAAAATTCGTATGAATGCCATTGCACCTGGTTTTTTCCTGACCGAGCAGAACCGCAATCTGTTGACCAAAGCAGATGGAGGTTATACCGACAGGGGAGCTTTAGTGATTAAGCAAACGCCATTTAAGCGTTTTGGGGACCCGGATGAGCTCAAGGGGGCCCTGATCTGGCTGCTGAGTGATGCTTCTAAATTTGTAACCGGGGCCATGATTTGTGTGGATGGTGGTTTCTCTGTTTTCGGAGGGGTTTAATTAAATACATAACAAGATAGCTGCGTGAAAAAATTCATCGACGAAAATTTCTTACTGAACAACAAAACAGCCGAAGTGCTGTATCATCAATATGCCAGGGAAATGCCAGTGATTGATTATCACTGTCATTTACCACCTGACCAGATTGCCCAGGACCGTAACTTTGAAAACCTGACGCAGGTTTGGCTGTATGGTGACCATTACAAGTGGCGCGCCATGCGGGCAAATGGGATTCCGGAAGAATACATTACCGGAAACCGCTCGGATTGGGAGAAATTTGAAAAATGGGCAGAAACCGTTCCTTATACCCTTAGAAATCCTTTGTATCACTGGACCCATCTGGAATTGCAGCGTTATTTTGATGTGTATGAGATTTTATCACCGGCGACCGCCAGAAAAATCTATGACGAGTGTACCGCTAAACTGCAGACACCTGAATATTCTGTGCGCAACCTTTTGCGTAAAATGAATGTAAAAGTGGTGGCAACCACCGATGATCCGACCGATGATCTTGCTTTTCATCAGCAATTGCGCGAGTCTGGTTTTGAAGTAAAGGTTTTGCCGGCTTTCCGCCCGGACAAGGCCATGAATGCTGATGATCTTCCTGCACTGGTGGCCTATATTGGTCAACTGGAAAAGGTTTCCGGACTAAGCATCACTGATTTTAATACTTTTTTAAAAGCCCTGAAAAGCAGGCACGACTACTTTGCTGAAAACGGTTGTTTGCTTTCGGATCATGGTCTGGAACAAATGTATGCCCAGGATTACCGGGATGAAGAAATTGTGGGGATCTTTGATCAGATTATCCACGGGGCACCGTTGTCAGAACTGGAAGTATTGCAGTTTAAGTCGGCAATGCTTTACCATTTTGCCATCTGGGACCATGAAAAAGGCTGGGTGCAACAATACCATTTGGGTGCATTGAGAAATAACAATGCCCGTTTACTCGAACGCCTGGGACCGGATACAGGTTGGGATTCTATTGGTGATTTTCAACAGGGACCGGCATTGTCGAAATTTTTGAACAGACTGGATTCCAGCAACCAGCTGACAAAGACCATTCTGTACAACCTCAATCCGGCCGACAATGAGTTGATTGCGACCATGACCGGTAATTTTAATGACGGAACAGTAGTGGGCAAAATACAGTTTGGATCGGGCTGGTGGTTCCTGGACCAGAAAGATGGCATGACCAGGCAAATTAATGCTTTATCCAATATGGGTTTGCTGAGCCGTTTTGTGGGCATGCTGACCGATTCCAGAAGCTTTCTTTCTTTTCCGAGACATGAGTATTTCAGAAGGCTGCTTTGCAATTTGCTAGGGGAAGATGTGGAAAAGGGCGAATTGCCGGAGGATATAGAATGGCTGGGCAAAGTAGTTAAAGATATTTGCTATTTTAACGCCAAACAATATTTCAATTTCTAATATGGCGAAGGTACTTAACTTTGGAGAATTGCTGCTCCGGATTTGTCCGGATGTGGAAGGCAATTGGCTGAAAAATAACAATCTGCCCTTTTATGTTGGAGGTGCAGAATTGAACGTGGCAACGGCCCTGGCTTTGTGGGGCATTCCCTCAGCTTATTTAACGGCATTGCCCGACAATACTTTATCGGCCCAGCTGCTGGATTACATCCGGGGACTAAACATTGACACCACAGCGGTGCAACACCATGGTGACCGCATCGGTTTGTATTACCTGCACCAGGGCAAGGACATGAAAAATGCAGGGGTGATTTATGACCGGGCAAATTCTTCTTTTGCAACTTTACCGACCGGAAAAATTGACTGGGAAGAAGTGTTTAAAGAGGTTTCCTGGTTTCATTTCAGTGCAATCTGTCCGGCATTGAGCCAAATGGCGGCCAATTTATGTCTGGAAGCCCTTCAGGAAGCCTCGGCGAGGGGAATTTACATTTCCATAGACTTGAATTACAGGGCCAAACTGTGGAAGTATGGAAAAGAACCACTCGAGGTCTTACCGGCACTGGTGGGCTACTGTGACCTGGTGATGGGAAACCTCTGGGCCGCAGAAAAAATGCTGGGTATTCCTGTTCCGGACTATATTGCTGTCCAGGACAAAAAAGAACTTTACCTGGAGCAATCTTTAAAAAGTTCCACAGCGCTGATGGGCTTGTTTCCCAAATGTAAAGTAGTGGCCAATACCTTCCGTTTTGATTATGAGCAAGGGGTAAAGTATTACAGTACTTTGTTTACAGAAGGCCATTTGCATGTTTCTAAAGAATACCGTTCTGAAAAGATCGTGGATAAGGTGGGCAGTGGCGATTGTTATATGGCCGGGCTTATTTACGGTTTTTACCTGCGAAAATCTGCGCAACAGAGCCTTGATTTTGCGACAGCGGCCGCTTTTTCCAAACTCTTTGTGGAAAGTGATGCGACCACTGTAAAATCAGAAGACGTTCAGCAAAAGGCAGCAGCCTATGAAATAATTGAATCTATACATTAAGAACCACAAGAATATATACTGATGAAGACGAAAGAAACTTCCTTAAAGGCCATTACAGATCAGGGTTTACTGCCATTGTTTTTTTATGAAGATGCGGCTGTGAGCCTGGACATCATCAGGACCTTATATGCCTCGGGTGTCCGGGTGCTGGAGTATACCAACAGGGGAAAAGAAGCCCTGACCAATTTTGAGTTTCTGATTAAAGAGGTGGAACGCGAAATGCCCGACCTTCATCTGGGCATAGGAACCATTAAAAACACATCCGAAGCAAACGCTTTTTTGAAGGCGGGCGCACACTTTATCGTTTGTCCGGTGGTAGATCCCCAGGTAGGGCAGCTGGTGCATGATGCGGGTTTATTGTGGGTACCAGGTTGTTTTTCTCCGACAGAGATCAATATTGCCTATCAGCACAAAGCCGGCCTGATTAAATTGTTTCCGGCCAATCTGCTTGGGCCTTTGTACCTGACCTCTGTAAAAGAACTGTTTCCAGGCCAATTGTTTATTCCGACCGGTGGCGTGGAAATTGAAGAGGGCAATATGACCAAATGGTTTAAATCGGGGGTTTGTGCCGTTGGAATGGGCAGTAAACTCATCAGTAAAGCGATTATGGACCATAAAAATTACGATGAGCTTGCAGCATTGACCAAAAAGACGCTGGAAATGGTCAGCAGAACAAGATAAACACCAAACAATCAACAAAACCAACCAAAACCAAATATAATGAAAGAGACTAAAATGGGCAATTACCGCTGGACGATCTGTGCCTTGTTGTTTTTTGCGACCACAGTAAATTATCTTGACCGACAGGTGCTTAGCCTTTTGCATACAAAATTAGAAGCCGAGTTCAACTGGACCAACAGCGATTATGCAAATATTACGGCAGCCTTCCAACTGGTCTATGCGATTTCCATGCTTTTTGCAGGAAGAATTGTAGATAAACTGGGTACCAAATGGGGTTATGCAGTCGCCCTGATCGTATGGTCACTAGGGGCAATCCTGCATGCCAAAGCGATTCCTGTAGGGGAAGGCCTGGCATCTATGCTTGGGTTAATTGGCATTACCGGTGTGTCTGTTTCTGTACTGGGTTTTGTCTTTTCCAGAGCGGTACTTGGTTTTGGGGAATCGGGTAACTTTCCTGCGGCAATTAAGGCCACAGCAGAGTATTTTCCAAAAAAAGAACGTTCACTGGCAACGGGTATTTTTAATTCTGGGGCCAATGTGGGGGCTATTCTGGCCCCGCTGACTGTTCCCTGGATTGCCCACAACTGGGGTTGGGAAGCCGCTTTTCTGGTGATTGGTGCTGTGGGCTTCCTCTGGCTGATTTTCTGGTTTATGTTTTACGAGAAACCCGAGCAGCAAAAGCGCCTGTCCAAAGCAGAGCTGGATTATATATTATGCGACCCGGACCAGCAGGCGATTGTGCCTTCTGCTTCTGAAACCGAAGCTGAAAAAGTATCCTGGTTTAAATTGCTCAAATACAAACAAACCTGGGCCTTTACCTTTGGTAAATTTATGACCGACGGGGTTTGGTGGTTCTTTTTGTTCTGGTTGCCTTCCTATCTTAAAGTTCAGTACGGAATGGACGATACCGCAATTATGATTCCTTTGGCGGTATTGTACAGCATGACCATGATCGGAAGTATTGGCGGTGGCTGGTTTCCAATGTATTTTATGAAAAAGGGGTATGCCCCATACGATGGAAGAATGCGGGCCATGTTTATCATTGCCTTATTCCCTTTGCTGGTGTTGCTGGCCCAGCCGTTGGGGCACATCAGTGTCTGGCTTCCGGTGATCCTGATTGGTATAGGAGCTTCTGCCCATCAGGCCTGGTCTGCAAACATCTTTACAACCGTTTCTGACATGTTCCCTAAAAAATCTGTGGGTTCTGTCATTGGAATCGGCGGAATGGCGGGCGGACTTGGAGGGGTATTCATGTCTAAACTTGGGGGTGGATTGTTTGATTACTATAAAGGCCTGGGACATATCCAGACGGGTTATACCATTATGTTTGCGATTTGTGCACTTGCCTATATCCTGGCCTGGACGGTCATGAAATCTTTGGTGCCCAAATACAGACCGATTACAAATCTTTAAAGCTTAAATCAAAACCATAAACCAAAACCAATGAATTTTCAAGAAGAACTCCATTCCATTTTTGTTGAGGAGCAGGCTATTCCTGATGCCTTCCGTTTGGAAAAAGAGTTGCACCAGCGCGAATACCTGAGCAATGGGAGCATGCATGCATGGGCAGGTGAAGTACATACGGTGATTTCTCCTGTTTACATCCGCACAGCAGAAGGTTTAAAACCTAAAGTGATCGGAACTTACCCGCTTTGTAGTGAGAAAGAGGCGATGGAAGCACTGGATGCAGCTGTACAGGCTTACAACAACGGTCGTGGGGAGTGGCCAACGATGAGCGTGGCCGACCGGATTGCCCACGTGGAAAAGTTCACCCACCGGATCATTGAAAAAAAGAATGAGGTGGTCAAACTGCTGATGTGGGAAATCGGAAAATCCTATGCTGATTCTGTAAAGGAATTTGACCGGACCGTAGAATACATTTATGCCACCATTGATGCCCTGAAGGACCTGGACCGTCAGTCTTCGCGTTTTACCATAGAACAAGGCATTGTCGCACAGGTGAGGCGTTCCCCATTGGGTGTGGTGCTGTGTATGGGACCTTTTAATTATCCCTTGAACGAGACCTTCACCACCCTGATCCCGGCATTGATTATGGGCAATACGCTCTTGTTCAAACCACCTAAACATGGTACTTTATTGCATTATCCTTTACTGGAAGCTTTCCGGGATTGTTTTCCAAAAGGTGTGGTGAACACGATTTATGGAAGGGGAAATAAGATTATTCCCGAGCTGATGAAATCCGGGAAAATCAATGTGCTTACACTGATCGGATCGAGTAAAGTTGCAAATGAACTCAAAAAACTGCATCCCAAAATCAACAGGCTCCGCGCCATTCTTGGGTTGGATGCGAAAAATGCAGCCATTATTACCGCACAGGCAGATTTGAAACTGGCCGTGCAGGAAACGGTTTTGGGTGCGCTTTCTTTTAACGGACAGCGTTGTACCGCCCTGAAAATTATATTTATCCACAGGTCTCTGGCCGACGAATTTCTGGAACAACTGTCCCAGGCTGTTGCCAAATTAAAAATCGGTATGCCCTGGGTGGAGGGCGTGGCTTTAACCCCATTGCCAGAACCACAGAAACCAGCTTATCTGAAGGAATGTATAGAAGATGCGCTGTCCCATGGTGCAAAAGTGGTCAATGAACATGGTGGTTTGACGGCAGCTTCTTTTGTTTACCCCGCCATTGTTTATCCGGTAAACAACCGCATGAAACTCTATACGGAAGAACAATTCGGACCTGTCATTCCGGTGGTGCCTTTTGACGATCTGGAGGAAACGATTGAATACCTGATCGAATCTACGCACGGGCAGCAGGTGAGCATTTTTAGTAATGACGAAGAAGAAGTGGCCGCCCTGATTGACCCGCTGGTGAACCAGGTGAGTCGTGTGAACATCAATTGTCAGTGTCAGCGTGGTCCGGATGTGTTTCCTTTTACGGGCAGAAAGGACAGTGCCGAAGGAACTTTGTCTGTGGTAGATGCCCTACGGTCTTTTTCGATCCGATCACTGGTGGCCAGTAAATTAAACGAAAGCAATAAAAAGCTGATCAACGAAATTATAGACAGCAACAGTTCTAATTTTTTAAGTACTAAATACCTGTTCTGATCAAAACCAGGGCTGTTTGCTTAAAGCAGGCAGCCTTTTTTATTTGGTAGAATTCCGGGCAATCAGACTGGATTTTAAAACTGTCGTGGCTTTAGAATCTTCCATCGCCCTGCGTTCAATAATATTAAACAACACTTCCGCACATTTTTTACCAATGTCGAAGGCAGGTTGGGTAATGGTGCTTAAGGATGGGCTGAGCAGGGGGGCCGTAGCCAGATTGGAAAAACTGATGAGTTTGATTTTTTCCGGGATGTTCAGGTTCAGTTCATTACAAACCAGATAAGAGGTGACCGCCAGTTTTTCGACCGATGCAAAAATACCATCTGGGGGATTTGCCGACTGTAACAGGTTTTTGATCTGCTGGTGGTTTTCTTCTTCTGTGCCCGAACAGGTGAGGATCAATCCGGGTTCTGTTTTTATATGTTGTTCCAAAAGGGCATTCTGGAAACCTGCAAACCTTTTTTTACTGATGGAAAGGGTTTCAGAGACCTGTAAATAAGCGATCCTTTTACATCCTGCCTCGAGCAGGTGACGGGTCGCTTTATACCCGCTGTCGTAATCGTCTGTAGTAATTTTTGCGGTGTCGATCTGTTCGCAGATCCGGTCAAAGAAAACCAGGGGTATGCCTGTATCGTATAAATTTTTCAGGTGTTCTATGTCTTCTGTCTGACTGGTCACCGATATTAAAATGCCATCCACTCTTCCGCTGAGCAGGTGTTTTGCAATGGCCACTTCTTTTTTCAGGTCTTCATGGGTCAGGTAAATTAACACATGATAGCTCTTTTTCTGGGCGACTTCTTCTATGCCGTTAATGGCAAGGGTGAAAAAATTATTGTCTATTTCAGGAATGACCAGCGCAATGGTCTTGCTTTTTTGTTTTCTTAAACTGCTGGCATAAGGGTTAGGTTGATAACTCAACTTTTCTGCCATTTCCCTTACCCTCTGTTTGGTCTCGATACTGATCTCGTGGCTGTCATGCAGCGCGCGTGATACGGTCGAGGTAGAGAGCTTAAGTTCAGCTGCGAGTTGTTTTAAATTAATACCCATAGTCAAAGATAACAAACAAAAATAGTTTATATGGATAAGAATAAAAATGCAGATTTGGTTTTTTTCTTAAGTGTTAAATAGGTGTTTTTTAAGGTTTAGTTTTTAAAATGATTTGTTTTTGGTTTTAATATTGATGAAATGTTAATTTTTATGTTTACATGTTATTAAAATGTTAAAAATTAAAATAGTCTATTAAATTAGTAGATTATAATTTATATTTGCAGAGTAATGATTGAAAGATCACTGCAAAATTTAAAAACTCCGCCATGTGAATGGCATCAGCAGGTTCTCTGCTTAAAATATTAGATGTTTGGTTAGATCTAAGTTTTGTTTTGTTTGACAAAAAACCAGGTAGGATTGCCTGGTTTTTTTATTTGAAGTTCAACCTTGTTTTTAGAGTTTTTTATACACAACTGCTTTAATGAAGTTTTTATAGTACCTCTTCTGAATGATTTTTTTGAGTTTGTATTTTCTAAAGTAGACCCGGGTATCAATCAGTTCCCTGGCTTCTACATTGGAAACAACCCTGAAAAACAGGTACATGGTTTTTAATAAAAAACGCTGCCATAAATTATTTCTTTTTACCTGATTGCTGAAGTCTGAAAAGAGCCAGAGCCCTTCTGGTTTTAAAAGGCTGTTTAACTTGCTGAAAGCGGTTTCCATGGTTTCTTTCCCGAAATTATCAAAAAGAAAAGCCGTCATGATCACATCAAATTGCCTGCTTCCTTTATAATCTTCAATGGCCGTGTTGACAAATTCAATACTGTTGTTCCTCAGGTTCCTTTTTTGAGCCAGATGAATCATTTTTGAAGAGATTTCTATATAGGTAATGCGCAATCCTTCAGGATGAAGCTCTGCAATTTTGTTTAAGATCCAACCTGTCCCACCGCCGGCGATGAGTATTTTTGCACCGGGGGGAATATAGCCAAGCTGATCTGTTTGGGCATTGACTTGCGCTTTGAAAAATACGGCACGGCTTAGAAAATCATAATACCTGGCAATTCTGTTGTAGTTGTTGTTCATTTTTCAATTCACATAGGGATTCCCTAAGTTAGAACTATCTTTGGGGAATTGAAGGCAAAAAGACGATTGAAGGTCTGATGCTTTTCTGACAAAAAGATGATTTTGCGCAGAAAAAGAAACTGAACTCTTTTTTATTCTGCTTCAGTCAATACAAAGGTCTTCAGTTCTTTTTCAGAACCGTTAACGATGACTGAAAGCTGATGGGGTCCTGGATAAAATTTTCTGGTGGTGATGATTTTAAAACTCTGTTTTCTTTTGACCAGTACCCCTTCATTGGCCAGATAACTTTTTTCACTGATTTTAAAGACTTTTTTTGAAGGTTGTCCATTTAGCCTTTTATAATACAGAGCATACTCCAAACGGATAATCTGGGCTTTTTTGGATGTATTTTTAACATGAAATGAAAATTCCAAATGCTTACCTATGGCAACTTCAGGGCTCAGGACCTGAAAATTACTCCATTCCACTGCAGAGCTGTCCAGGGTATAATGGGCAAGTATATCCGGATGTCCCTGTTTGAGCAGGGTGCGGCAGCCATGTTTGATGATGGCATCGGTTTCTTTGCTGATCCCTTTCCATAGGGCAGCAATACCGAGCACGACCTGGGGGTGATCTTTAGAAATGTCGTTCAGGTTGTTGGCTACACTTTTACGCACAAAATCAGAAGGGTCATTTTTTAAATTCTCCAGTATGGGCAAAATAGGGGTAGGGTCTTTTTTCAGTTCAGGTAAAGCCATTGCCCAGGGTAATCTTGGTCTGCAACCTTCTGTTGCCAGTCTTCTGACTTTATGGTTTTCATGAAGGGACCAGATTTCCATCTGTTTGATCATACGCTGGCCATACTTCAATAAAAATGGCCTGACGGCAAATTCGCAACTGATAAACTGGGTGACAAACTCTATCGCCTCTACCGAAGCTTCAAAATGTTCCAGACCATGACATTCTATATAATCGGGTAAAAAAATAAAGACCAGTTCACCTCCGATACCATCTTTTTTCAGCTGTACAATGAGTGCTTTGAGCTGGGACGCTGCTATAGGAAAGTCAGCGGACAAAAATTCATGGATGACATTGGTGGTATGTCGCATTCGCTGTTTAAGTTCCATTTTACAGAAATCAGGAATGCAGGTCTTTTTTAAAAAAAGTGTTTTGTCAAAATCTGGAAGGACTTCCGCCAGGCTCCCGGCGAGGCTCCTGTAAAATGTTTCTGAATAAATGTCTTTTAATAATCCCATGAAGGTCAGTTGTTTGTTGTGCGATGTACGTTTGGTTACCCAAAGCTTAAAGTTAAACAAGTGCACCGGCTGTGCAGAAGGCATAACTGTCAGATTAATGCCATAAAGGAATAAATTATTTAGAATGATTCTAAGTAATGTATATTTGCCTTGTGCTTTGGTAACAGAAGTTCTGCAGAAGAATTTTTGACACCATACCGGGCATCCAGATGGAATATATTTGGTTAGATAAATAAAAGTCCTGTTTAGCCATACCATAAGGGTATGGCTAAGACAGGCACAATAAAGCCCCTGAAACTATGAGTGACAAAGGAAAAAGACCCCCAATTGTGCAGGCAGAACTTTACCTGAAATCAAAAGAATACATCACCCCACATTACATCCGGATTACTTTGACAGGAGCTGATGTGCCCCTTTTTGCCGGAACCACAATAGGGGTAAACAATAAAATCTTTATTCCGCCTGCAGGTGTGAACAAAGTGTTTTTTCCAGACTATAATTTTGAAAGCAATGAATGGACCTTTCCCCCGGAAGAGGTGAGACCTTCGGTTCGTACCTATACCCACCGGGGATTTGACCTGGATAAAAAAGAAATGATTATCGATTTTGTTTCTCATGGAGACAGCGGACCTGCTTCCGCCTGGGCCATTTCGGCAAAAGAAGGTGATCCTTTGGGGGTTGCTATGAAAGCAGCCCCGACTGAGCTCTATCCACAGGCAGACTGGTACCTGCTGGTTGCTGACGCAACAGGTATTCCCGTCATTGCAGCCATACTGGAGCGCTTACCGGAAAATGCGAAAGGCATTGCGCATATTGAAGTACAGAGCCCTCAGGACGAGCAACTGCTGAAAGCCCCTTCCGGTATAAAAATCAACTGGTTGCACAATGCCCATCCGGGAGCGCAGGATCTTTTGTCAGCGGTTGTCCGTTCTACAGATTTGCCGGATAAAGCCAGTGGAAGCCGTTTCGGTTATGTCGCGGCAGAATTTTCCAGTGTAAAAGACATTCGTCAGTTTTTGCGGAAGGAACAGAACTGGAGCACCGAAGAACTGTATGCCTATTCTTACTGGAAGTTTGGTGTCAGCGAAGAGGGGTCGGTGAAAGACAGGCACCAGGAGCAGCAGGAAGCAAAACACCTGGCTTAAAAAATAAAATAAAAGGAGGCACCTGCTTCCTTTTATTGTTTTTGGGGCGCTATTGAGTAGCCTGACGTAATATCTTTGCGATAGAAATGAAAAGCTAAAGGGATTGCTTAAACATTTATATTTTTATCTTAGCTTCTGTTTAATTAAAACATAAGCCCGGATAAAATAACCTGCATGAAACCTATCTTCCTATTCGCATGCATCCTGATGAGCGGGATGAAACTGGACGCACAAATTTTAAAATACAGCAATTCCAATGAGGCTTGGAATGCCGATTCGTTGGGTAACCACAGGGTTGTGGTTCAGTTCAAGGGTTCAGGCAGAATTGCCCATGTGCTGGTCAATTGGCGCAGAAGGGATGATCAGCCCCAGAAAAAAGCCATCATCGTTACCGATGCAAGCGGTCAGAGGATCACTAAGGTGCATACTGCGAATGTGAATAGGGAAAGTGGGGAAATCTGGTTTGAAACTTCAGGGGGAGCTGGTGATTATTACCTTTATTACCTGCCCTATAAAAATGAAGGCCGCAGCAATTACCCCAAAGGGGTGTACCTGAAGCCTGCTGAAAGTGCCGAGGCCAGCTGGATTGCAAAGACCGAAAATGTGCCGGTTAATGCAGTAGCGAAGGAAATACAGGCCATCAATGCCTTCAATAGTTTTTATCCCATGGAGGTGATTGCCACAAAAAAGGAAACGGCTTTGCTGCGCAGAACGAATTCTGGTAAGGGATTTATGGTTTTTCCGGAAGACAGAATGTTTCCCATTAAAATGGAAAAAGACCTGCCTTATCGTTGGATAGAAAGAAAAAGCGACTACCGTTTTTCAGCAACTGCCGACAGGGGAGAATATTATGCCCTGCAACTGGGAATTTATGCCATTGAAGACCTTAAATCAGTAAAGATCCGTTTTGGGGATTTAAAAAATGCAGCGGGTCAGCGGATTTCCGCTACAGTGATGAACTGTATCAATACAGATGGGACCACCTATGACAACCTGCCCTTAAAGAAAAACGTGCAGGTCGGAAAATCCAGGGTGCAGGCCATGTGGTGTATGGTGAATATTCCGGACGGACAGCAGGCCGGGACCTATAAGGGACATTTTACCGTTCAGGCAGCGGGTTTTCCAGACCAGATGGTGCCTATTGAGTTGAGGGTTAGTGGGAAACAAGCCATTGCACACGGATTGAACGAGCCTGTGAAACAAAGCCGCTTAAACTGGCTGAATTCGGCCCTGGCTCAGGAAAATAAAGTAGTTGCTCCCTATATTCCCTTAAAAACAGAAGGCAACAGCATTAGCCTTTTAGGCCGGAAACTGGACATCAACGAGGATGGTTTTCCCAAACAGATTCAGACTTTCTTTAATACCGAAATGACGGGTTACACCGAAAAAGGGAATAACATTCTTGCCGAACCTATTCATTTTCATTTTTATAACGATGCTAAAAAACAAGAAAAGTTTAAGGCAGAAAACCTGGTCCTGACAGAAAAAACACCGGGCACGGTAAAATGGACGGCAAACAGTATTTCTGAACACCTCAGAATGGACGTGGCTGGCAGCCTGGAATTTGATGGCTATGTGCATTATACCGTAAAAGTGACTGCACTGGCTGATGTGAACTTCAGCAATGTAAATTTTCATATTCCTTTTGAAAAAACAGCAGCTAAGTACCTGATGGGACTGGGCGAAAAGGGTGGGCTGAGACCCGATACATTGAAATGGAAATGGGATGTGGCCCATAAAAATCAGGATGCCCTATGGGTAGGTGCAGTGAATGCCGGATTGTATTATAACCTCAGGGACGAAAATTATTCCAGGCCATTGAATACCAATTTTTACCTGCAAAAACCATTGGTTCTGCCAAAATCATGGGGCAATGAAAATAAAGGAGGGATCCAGGTCAATGAAAAAGGCAAGTCCATCCTGGCAGACAATTACACAGGAAGCCGCTCGATGAAAAAAGGAGAAGAACTGTATTTTAATTTCAATTTACTGATTACACCTTTTCATCCCCTGAATACCGATTTTCAGTGGGACAACCGTTTTTATCATAAATACAATAACCTGGATTCGATAAAGGCAACTGGGGCAACAGTGGTGAACATCCATCACGCAACACCTGTTAACCCCTGGATCAATTATCCTTTCATTGAGTCAAAAAAAATGAAAACTTACATCGATGAAGCTCATTCAAAGGGCTTAAAAGTGAAAATTTACAATACGGTCCGGGAGCTTTCCAACCATGCTTATGAGTTGCCTGCTTTAAGAAGCCTGGGAACAGAAGTTTATTCGGCCGGAAAAGGAGGTGGTTTCAGCTGGTTGCAGGAGCACCTGGACAGCAATTATATTGCGGCCTGGTTTGTTCCGGAAATTAAGGATGCGGCAATCATTAACAGCGGAATGAACCGCTGGCACAATTACTATGTGGAAGGTATGAACTGGCTGGTACAACAGGTGGGCATAGATGGGATTTACTTGGATGACGTTGCTTTTGACCGGGTAACCATGAAAAGAATTAAACGGGTGCTGACAGCGGGCGGTCATCCTGGTATTATTGACCTTCATTCTGCAAATCAATACAATAAAAGTGACGGCTTTAACAACAGTGCCATTCTGTATATGGAACATTTTCCTTACCTGAACCGTTTGTGGTTTGGGGAGTATTTTGATTATCAGAAAAATGATCCGGATTTCTTTCTGACCGAAGTCAGTGGTGTGCCCTTTGGACTGATGGGAGAGATGTTGCAGGATGATGGCAACCCATGGCGGGGAATGCTGTACGGTATGACCAGCAGGTTGGGCTGGTCAACGGGGAGCGATCCCAGGCCATTGTGGAAAGCCTGGTCGGATTTTGGGATGAAAGGATCGGAAATGATTGGTTACTGGTCGGAGAATTGTCCGGTAAAAACAGACCATGCAAAGGTTCTGGCTACAGTATTTAAAAAGAAAGATCAGGTACTGATTTCGCTGGCCAGCTGGGAGAGCTCGGATGTAGAGGTTGCTTTACAAATCGACTGGACCAAATTAGGGCTGGATCCTGGAAAAGTAAGTATCAGCGCCGCTGAAATTGCACATTTTCAAAAAGCAGGAAATTTTAAGACTGGGGAACGTATTCCGGTAGAAAAAGGGAAGGGCCTGTTGCTGAGGGTGCAATAATTGAATATTAGAAATGACCTGTTTTAAACAGGCATTATGTTTGTAAGGTAAGCATACAACAAAGGCCATGAACATAAGTACCTTCAGCGCATTTAAAAGCCGTAACTACCGTTTGTATTTTAGTGGACAATCCATTTCACTGATCGGTACATGGATGCAAAAAACTGCTGTAAGTTGGGTAATTTATGCTGAGACACACTCCAAGTTCATGCTGGGCCTGAGCCTGTTTGCAAGCCTGTTTCCGTCTTTTGTTTTTTCTTTCCTGGGCGGGGTGGTTTCAGACCGTTACAACCGCTATAAAGTATTGCTCATTACCCAGGTGGCCTCTATGGTGCAGGCCCTGCTGTTGACGGCGCTGATTTTTTTTAAAAATTTTTCTGTCTGGGAAATTATTGCCCTCAGCGCCTTACTGGGCCTGATCAATGCTTTTGATGTCCCCGCCCGGCAATCTTTGGTTTACGATATGGTAGACAATAAGGAAGATTTACCCAATGCGCTGGCCCTTAATTCGTCTATGGTGAATTTATCCCGCCTGATTGGTCCCGGGATTGCTGGGCTGGTGCTGGAAAAATTCGGGGAGGACATTTGTTTTGGGATCAATGCGTTTAGTTTTGTTGCGGTCATTGGTTCTTTGCTGATGATGAAATTGCCTGTCTTTGTCCCGAAAGTTCATACCAAAAATATTGTAGGAGAGCTGAAAGAAGGCTTTGCTTATATCAAAAAAACGCCCTCCATTGCTTTTGTCCTGCTCATGCTGGCCCTGATCAGTTTACTGGTATTGCCTTACAGTACGCTGATACCGGTGTATGCAAAAGATATTTTTAAAGGAACGGCATCAACTTTTGGGGTCATTGACAGTGCTATTGGGCTAGGGGCCTTTTGCGGGGCCATTTACCTGGCTTCCTTAAAACCAGGAAGGGACCTGAGAAAAATCCTGGCCAGAAATACCCTGATCTTTGGAGCCGGGCTATTGATGTTTTCACATACCAGCTATTATCCTTTAGCCCTTCTTTTTGCCGGGATTACCGGCTTTGGGATGATGTCCCAGATCACCATTAGTAATACCCTGATCCAGACTACCGTTGATCCGGCCATGCGGGGAAGGGTCATCAGCTTTTATGCCATGGCCTTTTTTGGGATGCAACCGCTTGGAGGTTTGCTGATCGGATTGGTTTCCCAATGGGTGGGAACACCGGATACGGTTTTGATTCAGGGTTTAATTACCCTGTTGATCGGGGTTTTATTACTTCGTTTTCTAAGACAGAGTCGCAAAAAAAGGCAGGCTTACCGGGAAAGTATTTCTGCTGAAAGAGATTGAATTTTTGTCCGGAAACGGCTGCTTAGCGGGCAAGCAGCACCCCGGCAATTCCGCAAAGGGCCTTAATTAAAATAAGGCCGTCTATGACAATCAGGTAAAAAAGAATGTTCTTTTTTTTGTGTAGGGTATAAGCCACAAGGATGGTCAGCAAAAAAGGGAGCAGGTTAAACAGGACACTGATCAGTTTAAAATGCTGCGTATAGGCAAAAATGCAAAGAGAAAACATGCCTATACACAATAAAGGGATCAATACCTGGAAAATGGTTTTCCTTAAACCCATGCGCACCACGAAGGTTTTAAGCTGTTTATTGGCATCAATTTCATAATCCTTAATGTCAAACATGATTGCATTTACGGTGCAGAACATCCAGTTTTTTACAAAAAGCCATAACCAGAAAATATTTTCTGTGCCACCTATTCCTTTTTCTATCTTAAGAACAATCAGGGGCAGAACATTTGCGGTGCATGCCCATACGAATCCGATAATAAAAGGCTTTAACCATCCGGTATTCCTAAGGTTAAGGTTAAAGAAATAGGAAGGCAGCAAGCCATAATATAATGCGGCGGCCAGTAAGATCAAACAGACAATGAGCCAGTAGTATACCGGCAGGTGAAAAATTGCATAAAAGTTGTGTACAAAAAGATACAAAAAGATCAGCAGACTGGCTGCAGATAAAAGGATTTGGCTCCAGCGGACGAAATCTGCATGCTGCGCATACCATCTGATTCTTGGGTTGGAAGAGGTACTTAGTTTATTGACCCCCATATAGGCATAGGTATAGTACACGATAGGGGCAAGGGAAATCAGCAGGTAATACCAAAAAGAATTGAAGGGTAACTTCAGCTGGATACTCGATTCAAGGCTTAAGGCCAAAGCCAGCAAACCGATAAAGTAGTTCCCGAAAAATATGGATTTAATAAGTTTTAAGCCCATGGGCAGCTGGCATGATTTCTACGGGTGAAATTAAGAAATTTAGCTGCAAAACAAACATACCTTGCTGTAAGGCAGCGCTATTTTTGCTGAATCTTTTGCCAATGGGGCAAAGTGTGCTGGTAACACTTTGGTTAATTTTGAATTTAGGCACCCTGCTTAAGGAATTTAGGGCTATATTAATGGCCGGAACGCCCTTAAATAAGGAAGCCTTCCTTAAAATAGACCAACAAAAAATAAAAGAGATGTTAAAAAAGAACCTGCTTTTTGGATGGCTGATCCTTTGTGTACAACTGGTGAATGCTCAATCTTCGAGGCGTTTAATTCAAAACTGGGAATTTCTTAAGGGAGATCTTGGTGGGGTATGGGAAGCGGTAAGGCCCGTAAAAGAAGGCAACCCTGAAAGTTTGCCGATTTGGGAAAAAGTACAGCTTCCTCATTGTTTTAATGCACATGACGCTGTTGATCCGGATGTGAATTATTATCAGGGTCCAGGCTGGTACCGGACCAATCTGGAGCTGAGCAATCCCTATTCAACCGGAAGGACCCTGCTTCATTTTGAAGGTGCAGGTCAGAAGAGTGCAGTATACATTTACACCACCAAAGTAGCAGAGCATGTGGGCGGCTATGATGAATGGACAGTTGATTTGACAGAGGCCATTGAAAATTTTAAAAAATTACCGGTTTTTAAATCGCAGTTTAAGGGTAAAATTCCATTGGAGATCCGCTGCGATAATTCCAGGGACCTGGA
Organism: Pedobacter nutrimenti; assembly: GCF_003208655.1. GTDB lineage: Bacteria > Bacteroidota > Bacteroidia > Sphingobacteriales > Sphingobacteriaceae > Pedobacter > Pedobacter nutrimenti. The sequence continues at coordinate 258,623 of NZ_QKLU01000007.1, forward strand.
AATGATTCCTTCCAATCTTTCTGATTTTAATGTATATGGAGGGTTGTACCGCTATGTAAACCTGGTTTATACCCCTGCACTGTCTGTTGATAAATTGTTTGCCTCTGCCCGGACCGATGTAAAAGGATCCAGTGGTCAACTAAGTGTTAAAGCCCGTTTAAGAAATCCGGCTCATATCGCTTCGGCCCTGGTGCAGGTTAAAGTCAATGACCCTTCGGGTAAAACCGTCTATCAATACAGTAAGCAACTGAATACATTTAAAAGCGATTCCCTGCTCACAGAAAACACCATAAAATCCCCAAAACTCTGGTCGCCGGAAAACCCGCAGTTGTATAGCGTAAGCATGACGGTTACTGCTGGGGCTGAAAGTTATACCCAGACTGAGAAGGTAGGCTTCAGAAATTTTGAGTTTGTGAAAAAGGGGCCTTTTATGCTCAATGGAAAACGCCTGCTGCTTCGTGGAACACACCGTCATGAAGACCATGCGGATGTTGCTGCGGCCATGACTGAAGACATGATCCGTACAGAGATTAAAATGATGAAGGAAATGGGGGTCAATTTTATCCGTTTGGGGCACTATCAGCAGTCCCGGATTGTACTGAACCTTTGTGACAGTTTAGGGATCCTGGTCTGGGAAGAAATTCCCTGGTGCAGGGGCGGTTTGGGTGGCCCGGTTTATCAGCAACAAGCCAAACGCATGCTCACCAATATGGTGGAACAGCATTACAATCATCCTTCCATCATCATCTGGGGAATGGGAAATGAGAACGACTGGCCGGGCGATTTTCCTGAATTCGACCAGCAAAAAATCAGGGCTTTCATGAAAGAGCTGAACGACCTTTCCCATCAGCTTGACCCTTCCAGAAAGACGGCCATACGCCGATGTGATTTTTGTAAAGACATTGTTGATGTTTATTCTCCTTCCATTTGGGCAGGTTGGTACCGTGGGAATTATACGGAATATAAGTCCGTTTCTGAAGAAGAGTTTAATAAAGTAGATCATTTTCTGCATGTAGAGTGGGGAGGTGACAGTCATGCCCGCAGACATTCTGAAAATCCGGACAATGCTTTAAGTAAAATTAAAACTGGTGGGGGTGCTGATGAAAGGGCTGGGGACGCTTCGTTATATGGTGGTGCTGCCCGTGTTTCAAAAGATGGCGACTGGAGTGAAAGTTACATCAGCAATTTAATTGACTGGCACTTAAAGGAACAGGAAACCATGCCATGGTTAAGTGGCGCTGCTTACTGGCCGTTTAAAGATTTTTCTACACCGGTCAGGCCCGAAAACCCGGTTCCTTATGTGAATCAAAAAGGCGTGGTGGAAAGGGATTTTACCAAAAAAGAAGCTTTTTATGTATTCCAGTCCTACTGGACAAGCACACCTATGGCGCATATTTATGGGCACAGCTGGCCGGTGCGCTGGGGAGAAGAGGGTGAAGAAAAGATGGTAAAAGTGTATTCCAACTGCGATGAAGCCGAGCTGTTTGTAAATGGTAAAAGTTATGGAGTAAAGAAAAGAAACAGTCAGAATTTTCCTGCGGCAGGGCTTCGCTGGCAAGTAGCGATGAATCAGGGACAATATACTTTTAAGGTAGTGGCCAGAAAAGGAAAAGTAACTGTTACCGATGAAATTGTACAGGAATATCAAAGTCAAAAATGGGCTAAACCAGCAAAGCTGGTCCTTGAAAAACTGGAAGAAAAAGAGGGTATAGCGACCATACAGGTAAAAGCATTGGATGCGGCCGGATTGATTTGTCTGGATGCCATTAATCTGGTTGAATTTTCCCTAACGGGTGATGGAAAGCTAATCCAGGACCAGGGGACTTCTACCGGTTCTAGAAAAGTACAGCTTTACAACGGACGGGCATTGATCAGATTAAAAACAAACGGTGGCAAAAGCATAGCCGGAGTGAAATCTGCAGGCTTGCCAACCGTTTTTGTTAATTTGTAAAAAATGTTTTTTGGATCATATTAAGGTGCAGGTTGATAAGTAATCTGGAAAGTTTCGGCATTCTGTCCGGTTAAAGTGAACTGATCGGGATAGTCATTTGTTTTGTACTGGTAAAGGAAAGTGAAATTTTTGGCCGCAATTGTACCTTCTCTGCTCAAAAGATTATGGGCGGCAGAAGCGAAAAATTTATGACGGCTTTCCAGTGAAAGGATAAAGGCATTTGCAATAGCACTGCAAATGCCTTTTTTTTGATCATAACGATAAGAATTGCTTTCCTGGGGAAGGGGAAAATCGATTTGCTCATTCACCAGGTTTGAAAGTTCGTCATAAAGCAGGGTCTTGCTGCTGAGCAGTTTTTTACCTGGATTATAGGATTTGATTTTGCTCACCTGGTCAGCGGAATTATACTCAAGGGTGTAATAACCTGTTGGCGTGGAGACAGGACCATTTTCCTTGAACTGGTTGACGGTGATGAGGCGTTGTTTTTCGTCCCGGAAAAAATCGGCCGTGTAGACAAGCTTGCCGTTTTCATAACTTTCAAACCCATTTATGAGCTGGTCTTTAGTGTACCTGATGACTTCTTTTGTTCCGCTTTTGTCTTCAATCTGGGAAAGCAGATTGGTGTTTGGAAGATACTTTAACAGAATGATCCGGGATTGTGACTCGAATTTTACCGGCAGCACAGGTCCATTGGCTTCTTCCTTTTTTTCTTGTTGTTCTTCTTTTCTGCAGGCTGTTTGCAAGCTGATGAAAAGCAACATCAGCTGGAGGATTGTTGTTGATTTTAATTTCATTGGATTTAATTGTTGAATGCTTAATGTGGATCAGATTTATTGAAATAAAAAATTTATTTTCTTTTATGTTTAATGCAATGTCGTTTTATTCTGTTTTTGGGATTTACCCGCACACCTAAAAAGGTAGGCAGATGTAGAGAAAGCCTTTAAAATTATCTGGGAATTCTTTTATATCTTCACCACTTGCTTAAAAGAAATGATATGAACAGGTTCCTTGCCCTTTTGTGTTTGTTGTGCTGCAATACCAGTCTGTGGGCAGCTAAAGTAGATACTGTAAGTACGTACAGTCCGTCTATGAAAAAACAGATTAAGGCCGTGGTGGTCCTTCCGGACACTTATAATCAGCAAGAGAATTTTCCGGTGGTTTACCTTTTACATGGCTATGGGGGGAACTATAGTAACTTTATCAATAAAATTCCGGCCATTAAAGAGGCTGCTGATCAATACCGTATGATTTTGGTCTGTGCAGATGGCAATGTCTCAAGCTGGTACCTTGACAGTCCGCAAGACAGCAGTTGGAAATATGAAACCTATATTTCAAAAGAATTGGTTGAGTGGATCGACGGTCATTACAAAACCAAAAAAGACCGTAGTGCCAGGGCCATTACAGGTTTAAGCATGGGGGGCCATGGGGCCTTGTCTATGGCAATTAAGCACCAGCAGGTTTTTGGTGCCGCCGGGAGCATGAGCGGCGGAGTCGACTTCCGGCCATTTCCGGAAAACTGGGATTTGAGTAAAAGATTGGGACCTTATGCCAGCTACCCGGAAAGATGGAAAGAAAACTGCGTGATTGAAATGGTGCATTTACTGAGTAAAGATAAACTGGCCCTGATCTTTGATTGCGGCAAAGACGATTTCTTTTATCCGGTCAATAAGGCCTTGCATGAAAAACTGACTTATTACAACATTCCCCACGACTTTATCAGCCGTCCGGGTAACCATAGTTGGGCATATTGGTCCAATTCTATCGCTTATCAGCTGCTTTATTTTTCAAAATTTTTTGCTGTCAAACCGCTTGTAAACTAGTTTTTTAAGGGTTTGGAATAAAATTTTAAAAATATTAAGCCTATAAAGACTATATATCCTATATACTTTATATATTTGTGGCATGAACAAAACAACCACGATTAAAAATATGATGATGCCCCTATGTTGTAAAAGCATAGCTTAAGACTGTTTATGGGGTAAAATATAGGAGCTTCTTCAGTCTAACCAACGGAGAAGTTTTTTTTTAATCAAAAATTTAGACTAACATGCAAAGTTTTAGAACAGAACTTGAAAATCCTGTCGTTGAAAAGGATATTATCGACCTGGAGAAAAAGATCCGTCTTTTCAGGGAAGGACGGATTCATGATGAAAAATTCAGAAGCCTTCGTCTGGCCAGGGGAATTTACGGTCAGAGACAGCCAGGGGTACAGATGATCCGGATCAAGCTCCCATTTGGAAAAGTCACCTTCCGGCAATTGCTGAAAATTGCAGATGTGGCCGATGAATATGGCAGCGGAAACCTGCACCTGACCACCCGCCAGGATATTCAGATGCATTATGTAAGCCTGGACCGTACCCCGGAGCTCTGGGAGCAGTTGGAAAGAGACGACATTACTTTGCGTGAAGCCTGTGGAAATACAGTTAGAAATGTAACTTCCTCTCCGGATGCTGGAATTCATCCGAATGAACCTTTTGATGTTTCTCCATATGCCCATGCCGTATTTTCTTATTTTCTGAGAAATCCCATCTGTCAGGAAATGGGACGGAAAATTAAAATCTCCTTCTCTTCTACAGAAAAAGATACCGCATTCAGTTATATCCATGATCTTGGCTTTATCCCTAAATTAAATGAAAAAGGAGAAAGAGGCTTTAAAGTGCTTTTTGCAGGTGGTTTGGGTGCTCAACCTTTCCTTGCTTCTGCGGTACATGAGTTTTTACCTGAAGATCAGCTGATCCCTTATACAGAGTCGGTGCTCCGGGTGTTTGACCGCTACGGGGAAAGAAACAACAGAAATAAAGCAAGACTGAAATACCTGGTGCAGAAACTGGGCCTGGAAGAAGTTTTACAATTGATAGAAGCAGAAAGGATAGCCAATAAATCCAAAAGCTATAAGGTGGACCTTCAGGCAGTAAGCCTGCCGGAACCTCCTGCGTTAACCGACCTGCCGGAAACCATTGCAGCCCCTGGTTTGGCTTACCAGCACTGGCTGGCCACGAATGTTTTTGAACAAAAACAGCAAGGTTTTTATGGGGTATATGTAAAAGTACGTGTCGGTGACATCCGGACTTTTCAGGCCCGGGACCTGGTAGAGGCCATACAGCCCTATGTAGCCGATGAGATCAGGATTACCCAAAACCAGGGCTTGCTGTTGAAATTTGTGCGTAAACAGAGCCTGCCGTTGTTGTACAGTAAGCTGGATGCACTTGGTTTTGCTGCCCCGGGCTTTGACAGTCTGGCAGATGTAACCACTTGCCCGGGAACAGATACCTGTAACCTTGGAATTTCCAACAGTATGTCACTCGCGGCAACATTGGAAGAGTTGGTTTATGAAGAATATCCTTCACTGACCTATAACAAAGACATTAAAATTAAAATCAGCGGCTGTATGAACTCCTGTGGCCAGCATGGTTTGGCGCACATTGGTTTTCACGGAAGTTCAGTAAAGGCGAATGGAAAAGTGGTGCCTGCCGTGCAGGTCATGCTTGGAGGCGGAACCGTTGGAAACGGAGAAGGAAGGGTTGCTGAAAGGGTGATTAAAGTGCCTTCCAAAAGGGCAACTGCTGTACTGAGAACAATACTGGACGATTATCATCAGCAGGCTGAGGCTTCAGAAAGTTTTCACAGCTATTATGACCGCTTAAGCAAAGATCATTTTTACCAGTTGTTGAAACCCCTGGCCGATCTGAGCAATTTAAAAGAAGAGGAATTTGTAGACTGGGGCCATGAGGAAACCTTTGAAACCGCCATTGGGGTGGGTGAATGCGCGGGTGTAGTGATCGATCTGGTGGCCACATTGCTGCTGGAGGGAGAAGAAAAACTAGGCTGGGCCCAGGCTTCTTACCAGGCCGGTGCCTGGTCAGATGCCATATACCATAGCTATAGTGTGCTGGTGAATACCGCAAAAGCCCTGTTGCTGGACAAAGGCATCAACAGCAGTACCCAGGCCGGGGTCATCCGGGAATTTGACAGCAATTATGTCGAAAACGGGGAAATACCATTGGGAAGTTCCTTCTCTGAACTGGTTTTACAAATCAATAAACACGAACCATCCGAAGCCTTTGCGACCACTTACCTGGAACAGGCAGAAGAATTTTATCAGACCATAAAAGCGAAAAGGGAGGCGCAGTTCAATGAGCAGCACGGTTAAAATAAATAAAGAACCCCGGATTACCCTTGTAGGTGCCGGGCCGGGAGATCCGGAACTGATTACAATGAAAGGGGCAAATGCCTTAAAATCGGCAGATGTGATTCTCTATGATGCCCTGGTGGACGAAGGGATACTGTCTTACGGTAATCCACAGGCCATCCGGATTTATGTAGGCAAAAGATCTGGTGAACATTCCTTTTCCCAAGAAAAGATCAATAAACTAATGGTCGATTATGCTTTAAACTATGGACATGTGGTTCGCTTAAAAGGCGGGGACCCCTTTGTTTTTGGCCGGGGCTATGAAGAACTCGATTACGCGGCCGGCTACAGTATTCCGGTACAGGTAATCCCCGGGCTGTCCAGTTCCATTTCCGTTCCGGGGCTGCAGCAAATTCCGGTTACGCACCGGGGCCTGAGTGAAAGTTTTTGGGTAGTTACCGGTACCACTGCTTCCGGGCATATTTCCAGTGATCTTTATGAGGCTGCCAGAACCAAAGCGACTGTAGTGGTGCTGATGGGACTGGGTAAACTCAAAGAGATTGTCCGCTTATTTCAAAATGAAGGCAAAAGCAAACTTCCTGTAGCTGCCATACAAAGTGGCTCTACAAAAGAAGAAAAGCTGGCCGTAGGGATTGTGGACACAATCGAAGAACTGGTGGAAGAAAAAGGGATCAAAGCTCCGGCCTTACTGGTCTTTGGGGAGGTGGTTGCTTTACATCCTTCTTTCCAGCCGATCAAGGCATTTTATCAGGTGTTGAAAGCAGAAATTTAAATCAGCAGCATTTTGGAAGGCAACCACTTATTTCCCGTTTTTATCAAATTGAATACGATCCATACGCTGCTTATTGGTGCAGGGCCCATTGGGCTGGAAAAATTGAATGCCCTGTTGAGCAATAGCCCTGATGCCCGGGTGACCGTTGTGGCAACGCAGGTTTTGGAGGAAGTGAAACTGCTGGCGCTGGGTTTTCCAAATGTCCAGGTGCTGGAAAGGGCTTTTGACCCTCAGGATCTGAAAACGGCAGGCCTGGTCATTGCCGCGACCAATAACCAGGCACTGAATGAACAGGTCCGTCAGGCGGCAAGTGCTCAAAAAATCCTGGTCAATTTTGCAGATAAACCCGCGCTTTGTGATTTCTATTTGGGCTCCGTCGTAAAAAAGGGAGACCTTAAAATTGCGATTTCCACCAATGGAAAATCACCGACGATCGCCAAAAGGTTAAAAGAGACTTTAAATGCCGGTTTACCGGATGAATTAAACATAACCCTACAACAAATGCAGGAACTAAGAAATAAACTGGAAGGTGATTTTACTTCAAAAGTAAAGAAACTCAATAAGGTCACTTCGGTACTGATGGAAGACCAGAAACAAAGCGCGTCCAGATTGAGTTTAAAATGGTTGGTCTGGACTACGATTGTATTGTCGATTGCTGTAGTTGTTGCAGTTTTTTGGCATAAAGAGCCTGCCTTTCAGTCTTTTCTGGTCAATTTGAACCCCGTGTTCTATTGGTTTTTGCTGGGTGGTTTTGTTTTTGCCATGATAGACGGTGCCATTGGAATGTCTTATGGGGTAACCTCCACTTCCTTTTCCCTGGCCATGGGTATTCCGCCGGCCTCAGCAAGTATGGCTGTGCATTTGTCGGAGATACTCAGCAATGGAATTGCGGGCTGGATGCATTACCGGATGGGCAATGTGAACTGGAAGTTGTTTAAACTTCTCATCATTCCAGGGATTCTGGGTGCGGTAACAGGAGCTTATCTTTTGTCTTCGCTGGAACATTATAGCCAGTACACCAAGCCGCTGGTTTCTTTGTATACACTGATTCTGGGTGGGGTGATCCTGTCCAAAGCCTATAACGTAAACCGCCGAAGGACAAATGGTAAAATCAAAAAGATCTCTTTACTTGGTCTCTTTGGTGGTTTTATAGACGCAGTAGGCGGTGGAGGCTGGGGTTCTATTGTTTTGTCCAGTTTAATCGCAGGCGGAAGAAATGCCAGGTTCTCTTTGGGAACGGTAAAAATTACCCGGTTTTTTATTGCATCCATGAGTTCGCTGACTTTTATAACCATGCTGAACGGGGCACATTGGGAAGCCGTTGCCGGACTGGTGATCGGCAGTGCACTGGCAGCCCCGATTGCAGCAAGGGTTTCCAATAAAATATCCGTTAAAACCATTATGGTGGCCGTAGGCATTATTGTGATCCTGGTGAGCCTCAGGAGTATCCTAAGCTTTATTTTAAAAATGATTTAATCTTTCCTAAAGAAAGAAAAATACCATAAAGAACTGAATAATAAGATCAACATGGAACGCGATTTAACAGCTACAGCAGCAGCCATAAAAGACAAGGACCCTTTGGAAGCCCTTCGTTTTTTTGCCCTAAGCCATCCCGGACAGGTTACTTTTTCGACCAGTTTTGGCTGGGAAGATCAGGTGATCACAGACCTGATTTTTAGAAATAAGTTGCCAATAGAAGTATTTACATTGGAAACAGGCCGTTTATTTCTGGAAACCTATTATGTCTGGAACCGTACGCTGGAAATTTATCAGCAGCCAATCCGGGCCTATTTTCCGCAGACAGCTGCCTTGCAGGATATGGTGGACAGCAAAGGGCCGAGCAGTTTTTATGAATCTGTTGAAAACCGTAAAGAATGTTGTCACATCAGAAAAATAGAGCCCCTGGGCCGTGCCCTGAAAGATAAAAAGATCTGGATTACAGGCATCCGTGCGGAGCAATCCCCAAACCGCCAGGATATGTCAAATATAGAATGGGACCCTTCCCATCAGCTGCTCAAGTTTCATCCTTTGTTCAACTGGAGTTTGGAAGCGGTAAAAGCTTATGTGAAAAAGAACAATATTGTGTACAACCCTTTGCACGACAAAGGCTTCCCAAGTATTGGCTGTGCCCCCTGTACACGGGCTGTAAGCGATGGAGTAGATTTCAGGGCCGGGCGCTGGTGGTGGGAAGATCAGTCAAAAAAAGAATGTGGCTTACATGTCACTTCATAAGATTTTAAACAAAATGAGTAAGGTTAATTTAGATTATTTAGACGAGTTAGAAGCAGAAGCCATTCATATTTTACGTGAAGTGGCCGGACAGTTCGAAAAACCTGCGCTGCTGTTTTCGGGTGGCAAAGACTCGATCACACTTGTCAGACTGGCAGAAAAGGCCTTTCGCCCCGGAAAATTTCCTTTTCCTCTGGTTCATATTGATACCGGGCATAATTTTCAGGAAACGATTACTTTCCGGGACCAGATGATAGAAAGGATTGGCGAAAAGTTGATCGTAGGTTATGTGCAGGATTCTATTGATGAGGGAAAAGTGATCGAACAAAAAGGAAAAAATGCCAGTCGAAATGCCCTGCAAACGGTAACATTACTGGATACGATCGCTAAACACGGTTTTGATGCCTGTATCGGCGGGGCCAGAAGAGATGAAGAAAAGGCGAGGGCCAAAGAAAGAATTTTTTCGGTAAGGGATGAATTTGGTCAGTGGGACCCCAAACGCCAGCGTCCCGAACTCTGGAACATTTACAACGGAAAAATCCATAAAGGCGAAAATGTACGTGTTTTCCCCATTAGCAACTGGACAGAACTGGATGTTTGGAATTACATTAAAAGAGAAAAAATGGAATTGCCTTCTATTTATTTTGCACACGAGCGGGATTGTATCACCAGAAACGGACAATTGATGGCTGCCTCCCCATTTTTAAATATGGATCAGGAAGATGTTGTGGAACGAAGGCAAGTGCGTTTCCGTACGGTGGGTGACATGAGCTGCACGGCGGCTATTGCGTCTGGGGCAACCGAACTGGACGATATTATTGAAGAGATCAGTGCATCAAAAATTAGTGAACGCGGGGCAAGAATGGACGATAAGGTTTCTGAAGCCGCCATGGAAGACCGCAAGAAAGGAGGGTATTTTTAATGAACCTATTGAAATTTTTTACAGCCGGAAGTGTTGATGATGGTAAAAGTACCCTGATTGGCAGGTTGTTGTATGATACAGATTCTATTCTGGCAGACCAGCTGGAGGCCTTACAGCAAAGCAACCGCAAAAATGATGACGGAAGTATTGACCTGGCCATTTTGACCGATGGTTTAAGGGCAGAAAGAGAGCAAGGCATTACCATTGATGTGGCTTACAAATATTTCCAGACCAGTAAAAGGAAATTCATTATTGCCGATACCCCAGGCCATATTCAATACACCAGGAACATGGTGACTGGTGCATCAACAGCGAAACTGGCCATTATTTTAATTGATGCCAGGAACGGGGTGGTTGAACAGACCATCAGGCATTCTTATCTGGTTTCCCTATTGGGTATTGAGCATGTGGTGGTATGTTTGAATAAAATGGATATGGTGGGTTACAGTGAAACCGTATTCGATGCCATTACGGAAAAATATAAAAGCCTTGCAGCCCGGCTGGATTTAAAGGAGGTTACCTTTATTCCTGTCAGTGCTTTAAAGGGAGATAACGTGGTTAATGAATCGCAAAATATGGATTGGTATTCCGGCGTTAGCCTGCTTCATTTTTTAGAAAGTGTGGATGCAGAGGATCGTCTGCCTTATAATCTGGCACGCATGCCGGTACAGTGGGTCATCCGGCCACAGACCCAGGAACTTCATGATTACAGGGGCTATGCAGGAAGAATATTGAGTGGTTCTTTTCAGGTCAATGACCAGATCACCGTATTGCCATCAGGAAACAGTTCGGTACTGGAAAGGATCGAAATTTTTGAGCAACAAACCTTGCAGGCCCATGCTGGTCAGAGTGTGACCCTCCATTTAAAAGACAATATTGACATCAGCCGCGGCGATGTCCTGGTGAATTCTGCTCATTTACCGCAGCGTTCCCAGTTAATTGAGGCCGACCTTTGCTGGATGGATGCCCGTCCTTTGGATGAAAGCATCACTTACCTGATCCAGCACAACAGTAAGGTCAGCAAATGTAAAATCAGGGAAATCATATATAAAGTGGACATCAATACCCTTGAAAAACAGGAAGCCTATGATTTTAAGCTGAACGATATTGGCCGGGTCGTCCTGAAAACTGCCGATGAGCTTGCTTTTGACCTTTATGCTGAAAATAAAGCAAACGGGGCGGCCATACTGATCGACAGCCGGACCAATTTGACCGTGGCGGCGCTGATGTTCCGTAAAGCAGTGGATTGAGGTTCAAAAAACTGCTGCGTGATTTAAAGACAAATAGTGGATGAGTCCGGTATGAGTCCGGTATAAATCCGTTATGGGGCCGGATATTTATTAAAAAAACCGGACCTATAACGGACTAAAAATGTTTTCCTGCCGGAAACATAGATAAGGCCGATCCGGTATCTTGGTGGGAATTGATTTTCTGTGAATTGCTGCTGACAATTTTACTGAATTATTTTTTTGCTAAATATTTGCTTTACGTATTCTAATCCCTAATTTGACTTTGTTTTTGAAAGCATCAGATTATGGAAATTATACATGTGAGTGCCGAGTGTTATCCTGTGGCCAAAGTTGGCGGTTTGGGAGATGTAGTTGGTGCTTTACCAAAATACCAGCAGAAACTTGGACATTTTGCCAAGGTCGTTATGCCAGCCTACCAAAGCCCTTTTATGCAGGGAAACGAATTTGAAGTGGTATACGATGGCTGGGGCAAACTGGGCTTCCGGGATTTTACGGTCCGTATTTTCCGGGAAAAAACCAATAAGCTGGGCTTTGACCTCTTTCTGGTCCATATTGCCGGTTTAACAGACCGGCCGCAAGTGTACGGATATGAAGACGATACCGAAAGGTTTCTTGCTTTCCAGATTGCTGTACTGGACTGGATGGAGCAATGGGAACACCAACCCAATGTAGTCCATTGTCATGACCACCATACCGGTATGATTCCTTTTATGATGGCTTATTGTCCGCGTTTCAGGAGATTAAGCCATGTGCCAACCGTACTCACCATTCATAATGCCCAGTACCAGGGACAATTTGGCTGGGACAAACTACATTATCTGCCTCCTTTTGATACTTGGAAATCCGGTCTTCTGGATTGGCGGGGGGCGATTAATCCCCTTGCAGCTGCGATAAAATGCGCCTGGAGGGTCAGTACCGTCTCGCCAAGTTACCTCGAGGAGATCAGCCATCAGGCTGGCGGATTGGAAAGTCTCTTTGCACAGGAAAGGGGGAAATCGACGGGTATCCTTAATGGAATAGACAATGAAGTCTGGAATCCGGCAAAGGATCCCATGTTGGAACAGAATTTTACAGTAAAAACTTCAGAAAATGGAAAAAAAGTAAACAAACAGGCTTTATGTGCTGTTTTTGGTTTAGATCCGTCGAAACCATTGTTTACTTTTATAGGGAGGTTAGTTGGGGAAAAGGGGGCAGATTTGCTGCCGGATATTTTTTATAATGCGTTAAATCAGTTCCAGGGGGAAATCAGTGTGCTTGTACTGGGGTCCGGAGATCCTCATGTAGAAGGACGTTTAACGCACCTTAAAAATCTGTTTCCTCATCATTACAATGCTTACATCGGTTATAATGAACAATTGTCCCACCAGATTTATGCAGGGGCCGACTTTCTGCTGATGCCTTCCAGGGTTGAACCCTGTGGACTGAACCAGATGTATGCCCTGCGTTATGGCACGGTTCCGGTTGTGCGCCGGATCGGTGGTTTGAAAGATACGGTAACGGATATTGGTGACGGTGGATTTGGCATTTGTCATGACCAGACCAGCATCTGGGATGTAGGGCATGCCATAGGAAGGGCTTACGACCTTTACCAGCAAGAAAAAAGGCTAAAGGAGATCCGTAAGTTCATGATGCAGCTGGACCATTCCTGGGATAGGGCGGCCCAGCAATATATTGACTTATACCAAATATAAAATTGAATACATATGACCGAAAAAGTATTGGGTGTTATCCTTGGCGGTGGCCAGGGATCCAGGTTATCACCGCTTACACAGACCCGTTCCAAGCCAGCGGTACCCATTGCAGGTAAGTACCGCCTGGTGGATATTCCCATTTCTAATTGTCTGAATTCGGGCATACACCGGATGTTTGTACTGACACAGTTCAACTCCGCTTCTTTAAATAAACACATTAAGAACACCTATCATTTCAGTCATTTCAGTGATGCTTTTGTGGACATCCTGGCGGCCGAACAAACTCCGGACAACCCCACCTGGTTCCAGGGGACTGCAGATGCGGTACGCCAAACCATGCACCACCTGCTGAACCATGAATTTGAGTATGTACTGATCCTTTCGGGCGACCAGTTGTATCAAATGGACTTTAATGAAATGCTGGAAGAGCACATCCGTAATGAGGCACAGATTTCCCTGGCAACCATTCCGGTGACCGCAAAAGATGCTACGGATTTTGGCATTCTGAAAGCGAATGATGAAAATGTGATTACTTCTTTTATAGAGAAACCTGCTGCAGAGTTACTTAAAGACTGGTCTTCGGATACCGGGGAAGCCATGCAGGCCGAGGGGCGTAATTTTCTGGCTTCCATGGGGATTTACATTTTCAATAAGGATCTGCTAATCAGTATTTTTGCAGAGAATGCAGATGAAAAGGATTTTGGTAAAGAAATTATTCCAAGGGTAATTGAAACCTATAAAGTACTGAGTTTCCAATATGAAGGTTACTGGACAGATATCGGTAACATTTCTTCCTTTTTTGAGGCGAACCTTGGACTGACAGATGACATTCCAAAATTTAACCTGTTTGACAGCAACCACAGTATTTTTACCCGACCAAGGATGCTGCCTCCTTCCAAAATATTGGGAACCACCCTCGATAAAACCGTCATTGCAGAAGGTTGTATTCTGCAGGCTGATGACATCCGGCATACCGTTATTGGCATCCGTTCAAGAATAGGGAAGGGTACAAGAGTCGAAAATGCCTACATCATGGGCAGTGACATGTATCAGACCCTGGAAGAGATCCAACAGGAAACCGATTTGGGTAACCCATTGATTGGTATCGGGGAGCGATGTGTGATTTCGAATGCCATTTTAGATAAGAATTGTAAAATCGGGAATGATGTACACATTCAGGGAGGACCGCACCTGGCCAATGGAGATTTTAGTACTTATGCCGTTAAAGACGGAATTGTGGTCGTGAAAAAAGGGGCCACCATTCCCGACGGGACCAGAATATAATTATTGGTAACGGAACACCAGGGAAAAAGTTGTTCTTTCAAATGGAACAGAGTTCACCTCTAAACTTCCCCTGTGCATTTTCATAATGTTTCGGGTAATGGTCAGTCCAATACCCGAACCATTTTTTCTGGTGGTGAAAAAAGGAACAAATATTTTATCAATCATTTCGGGGTCGACGCCCTTGCCATTATCCGAAATATCCAGGAAAAGTTTATTCTGTTCCAGCCTGTAATTAATTTCAATGACCGGATGTTCCATGTCCTCAACGGCATAAATGCTATTGGTCACCAGATTGATCAGGGCTTGTTCAATGAGTTTAAGGTCTAGTTTTAAGGTGATTTTTGAAGAAGTTTGTTCGATTTTTAGCTGAATGTTTTTTCCGCTGGCAAAAGGTTGCATGAGCACTTTGATCTGTTGCAAAATTTCACCTATGGTATGGGTTTCCATAACCGGGGTTGGGAGTTCTGCAATCAGGCGATAATCCTTTACAAAGTCCAGCAAGCCTTCTGATCTTCTTTTTATAGTTCTTAAGGCGGGTTTAAGGTCCTCCAGGTCTTCTGCACCCAACATCGTTTTATCTGCCACCATGCTGTTTACCGTATCAGATAAAGAGCTGATGGGGGTAATGGAATTTAAAATTTCATGGGAAATGACCCCAATTAACCTGTTCCAGGCTTCTGCTTCTTTCTGCTCGATCTCATCTTTAATGTTCTGAAAAGAGACGATCAGGTAATCGGTATGGTAAAGGTTCAGGGGAATCACCTCTGTAGAGAGCTGGATCAGTTTGTCCTGAATTTTAAGTTCAATGAATTTTTTACCCCCTTCTTTTATTGCGGAAATTTCCCTGGTAAAATAGGGTGTGTGTGTTTTTAGCCTGTGCCAGTATTTATAAGCCGGCACCTGGAGCAGGCCACTGGCTGCCATATTGAAAAAAACGATTTCAGACTGCTCGGTGTCAATTTCCTTTCCTTTAAGAACAATGACCCCAACGGGGACTTGTTCTAAAATGGTTTTAATGAGCTGGAACATGGAGTCTTTTTCCAATTGCATGCTTTTATGCATTTGTATAATGTCATTAAAAGATTCATACAGTTCGGGAAAGCTTCCCCGGGTTACTTTGTTTTTAAAATTGATGGTACTGTCCTGGGTTTTCACTGCAAGGATAAACCTGCGGATGTCTTCCCTCATTTCATTAATATATAGGTATAATGAAATTATAGCTGCAATAAAGATGACAGCGATGCCGGAAATGGTAAACCAAAGTTCGGTATTGCGGATCAGGTATAGCAGAAGAAAAGCCAGGACATTAATAAAAATTAACCTGATCAGGAGCTGGAAGGTGAAATTTTTATAGAACATCAAAATTAAAGATCAAATTTTTCTATGCGTCTGTATAATGCGGCCCGGGTAAGGCCAAGTTCTGCGGCGGCCCTGGAAATATTGCCCTTATGTTTATCAATGGCCTTTTGAACCATTAACTTTTCCATATCACCAAGGGCCATGTCGGTTTGAAGGGGGGCTGCTGCTCCGCCAAATTTTTGCGGGCTCAACTGCAAATCCTCGGCACCAATCTGGGACCCGTCAGACATGATAACAGCCCTTTCAATGACGTGTTGTAATTCCCTGACATTTCCTGGCCAATGATAATCCAGCATCATATTTTGTGCTTTAGAATCAAATTTATGAAGAACCTTATGGTATTTGGCACTAAAACTTTGCAGAAAATGTTCCGCGAGCAACAGAATGTCCTGCCCGCGATGTGAAAGTGGCGGAAGCAGAAGTTCTACGGTATTGATTCTGAACAATAAATCCTGTCTGAAGGTGCCTTGTGTAACCATTTCATTTAAAGGCATATTGGTTGCGGTGATCAGCCGCACATTGATTTTTCTCTCCTTACTTTCTCCAAGGCGGGTGACGGTGCGGTTTTGCAAAACACTGAGTAATTTTGCCTGCATCGCCAGGGAGAGGTTTCCAATTTCATCGAGAAAAATAGTTCCTCCCTCAGCGAGCTCAAAACGACCGGGTTTATCTTCTTTAGCATCGGTAAAAGCCCCTTTGGCATAACCAAAAAGCTCACTTTCAAACAGATTTTCATTTAGAGAACCCAAATCCACATGCATGAAAATGCTGTTTTTTCTTTGAGAATGTTTGTGCAGTTCATAAGCAAATACCTGTTTCCCCGTTCCGTTCTCTCCAAGTATTAATACATTGGCATCAGTAGGTGCAACTTTAACCAAAACATGCTGCAGTTTTTTGACAGGTTCGGAGTCACCCACAATATGGTCAAACTGTCTGGCCATATCCTTTTGAAGGGAAGTATGGATTTTTTCCAGTTTTTTTACCTTTTTTGTGGATTGTCTTAATTTGGAAGCAGAGGACAGGGTGGCAAATAGCTTTTCATTTTCCCAGGGTTTCAGTATAAAGTCCGTGGCACCTTTTTTAATGGCCTGGACCGCAAGTTCTACATTGCCATAAGCAGTCATCAGGATGACAACATGGTCCCGGTCAATGGAAAGGATGTGTTCCAGCCAATACAAACCTTCTCTTCCGTCGCTGGCCCCTTTCTGGTAATTCATGTCCAGCAAAATAAGATCAATTTCATTCCTGCTCAGCAAAACATTGATTTCCTTTGGAGATTTACAGGTAATGACCTGTCTGAAATGCTGTTTTAAAAATAATTTTGCACTCAAAAGAATGTCATCATCATCATCAATAACTAAAATTGTTGCCTCGATCATAAAAATAGCTTTGCTCAAAAGTAATAGAAAGTGTTCGATGATGCACATAGACTGTCCGGATATGAACAGTTTTGGCTTTGTTATTCTTTTAATGTATTGATATACAGTGATATAATTATTTTGATTCCTTTGGCACAGCCTTGGCTATCTGCAGAACAATAAGCCTGAAAATGGAAATGGACAAAATAATAGAGAAAAAAAGATTTAATAAAAAGACCATATTGATGATGGTCGGCGGACTTGTTTTTTTAGGCCTTGTTGCTTACGGTTACAATTTGTCCCTGAAAAAAGTGTATAAAGTGGATGCCGATAAAGTTACCATCAGTAAAGTGAAATATGGTGATTTTGAAGATGTGGTCTTGTTGAATGCAAGTGTGGTTCCCCTGACTTCTGTAATTGTGAGTTCTTCTGAAGGAGGAACAGTTGCGGAAATTTTTACAGAAAACGGTGCCTCGGTTACAAAAGGTACCCCCTTGCTCAGGATTGACAATCCAAGGGCCTTATCAAATTATACCAGTAGTGAAACCAGTATTACCGAGCAGATTAACCAGCTGCGCAAAGTAAGACTGGATCTGGAGCAGAACCAGCGGGTCATGAGCCAGGACATGATGGTCATTGAAAACAGCCTGCGTTCTGCCACCAGAAAATACAGGGCAGATAGCACCCTGTACTCTAAAAAGGTGATTACCAAAGAAGAATTCAGTGCGTCCAGTCAGGATTATGAATATTATTTAGGCCGCAGGGCCATTTTGAAACAAGCCATCAAGCAGGAAAACCAAAGCAGGCAGATGCAGCTTAGTCAAATAGATGTGTCGGTTAGAAGAATGAACGAAAGTCTGGAAACCATTCGTAAAAATATAGAGAATATGACCATTAAGGCACCAGTGGCCGGGAGACTGTCTTCTTACGATCCAGTGATCGGTAAATCTTATAATCCGAATGAGATGCTGGGCAAAATTGACGTGATGCAGGGCTATAAACTGCAAGCTGGAGTGGATGAATATTATGTAAACAGAGTGAAAGAAGGACAAAAGGCCAGTTGTGAGTTTAATGGCGCAACTTATCAGCTGACGGTACGGAAAGTTATTCCCGAAGTAACTGCGGGACAATTCCAGGTAGAGTTGGTTTTTGAGGGGAAATCTCCTGAAGATTTAAGAAGAGGTTTATCTTTACAGACCAAGCTGACCTTGTCGGACAACAGTAAATCTTTATTGTTATCCCAGGGACAATTTTTTCAGAGCACAGGCGGCGCCTGGGTTTTTGTACTCAAAGACGGACAGGCCAAAAAGCGCAATGTTAAAATTGGGCGGAAAAACTTCCTTTATTATGAAGTCATGGAAGGACTGCAAAAGGATGAAGAAGTGATTACTTCCTCTTACGACCAGTTTAACCAGTACGATATTATACAAGTAAATAAATAAACAATTACCCAATATAAATAAAGGCTGGAAGACACTGTATCAGGTGCGTTGAACAGGACTTTCAGCCTCATTTGGAAAACATATTAAACTAAGGCAATGATCAAAATTGAAAATCTAGAAAAAGTTTATAAAACTGAAGAAATTGAAACTACGGCATTAAACGGCATTAACATCCACGTTAAGGAAGGGGAATTTGTTTCTATTATGGGACCCTCTGGTTGTGGCAAGTCTACCTTGCTGAATGTAATGGGCTTGCTGGATAAACCGGAAAGCGGCAGTTATAAGTTTCAGGAAACAGAACTTTTGAAACTGAACGACCGGGAACGTTCCAATTTCAGAAAAAGGAATATGGGTTTTGTTTTCCAAAATTTCAACCTGATCGATGAGCTGACGGTTTTTGAAAATATTGAGCTGCCCCTGATCTATAATAAAATTGCCGCAACCGAGCGCAAAAAGTTGGTAAACGAGATCATTGAAAGGATGAATATTGTGAACAGAAGCGGGCATTTTCCACAGCAATTATCGGGTGGGCAACAGCAACGTGTGGCCGTAGCCAGGGCACTGGTCACCAAGCCCAAGCTGGTACTGGCCGATGAGCCTACCGGAAACCTGGACAGTTCACATGGTAACGAAGTGATGGAATTGCTTTGTGAGTTGAATGAACAGGGAACAACCATTGTCATGGTGACACACTCTTCTCATGATGCCAGCTTCTCCAACCGGATCATCAATTTGAAAGATGGGCATGTGATCTCGGAAAAAGTAAATAAAGGACGTACTGAAGAACTGATCTGAAATGTTTAAACTGAATTTAAGAATTGCTTTACGCAACCTCTGGAAAAACAAGGCCTATACACTGATCAATGTAGGTGGGCTTTCTATTGGCCTGGCCAGCTGTATGATCTTGTTGCTGTACATTAATTACGAATGGGGTTATGATAAGCAGTTTAAAAATTACAAAGACACCTATATGGTGTACAACAACCAGAAGGCCAACGGGGGTATTTTTAGTGTGAGCGCTACTCCAGGTGTACTGGCTGAAGGAGCGAAGGCCGAAATTGCCGGTGTGCTACAGGCCACACATATTTCCTGGTCAGCAAGCGAACTGTTGAGTTACAATCAACATAACTTTAAAAAATCAGTGACCTATGCCGATAGCAATTTTCTGAAAATATTCGATTACAAGGTATTACAGGGCAACGCCGCTGATTTTTTGAAAAACCCCAATTCGGTGGTCTTGACAAAATCCATGGCAACCGCCCTTTTTGGTAAAGAAGATCCGTTGAATAAAACTGTAAAGCTTGCGCAGACGGAGTATCTAAAAGTAGAGGGAGTAATTGAAGATGCGCCTAAAAACAGCAGTATACAGTTTGATTATCTGTTGCCCTGGACTCTGTATGAGAAACAGAACTCATGGGTCAAAACTGCCGGATGGGGCAGTAATTTCTGTATGACTTTCCTACTGCTGAAGGACAACAGTTTTTTCAGTGCAGCCAATACGCAGCTTAAGGGAATGATAAAAAGAGGCGATAAAGACAGTAATGGCGAGGCTTTTTTACATCCTTTATCCAAATGGCACTTATACAGTACCTTTGAAAACGGCAAATCTGTAGGAGGTAAGATCCAACAGCTGCAGATTTTTTTATTGCTGGCATTTTGTATCCTGTTAATTGCCTGTGTCAATTTCATGAACCTTTCCACGGCCAGGTCTGAAAAAAGATCAAGGGAAGTTGGGGTCCGAAAAGCCATTGGTTCTTCCAGGAAAAGCCTGGTCAGTCAGTTTTTAATGGAATCTGTATTACTGGCACTGATCAGTATGGTTTTTGCCTTTATGCTGATCGAGATTGCACTCCCTTATTTTAATGGACTATTGGGCATATCCCTGGAAATTGCCTATATGGAATGGAAATTTTGGGCTGTTTTAATTTTATTGACCTTATTTACAGGCTTGATTGCCGGCAGTTATCCCGCTTTTTATTTGTCTTCTTTTGATCCGATAAAAGTACTGAAGGGATTTACCTTGCCTGGAAATTCTTCCCTGTCTATCCGTAAGTTTCTGGTGGTGTCTCAATTTGTTTTTGCCGTCTGTCTGATCATTTGCATCACCGTCATTTATCAGCAGTTGAATTACATCAAAAATAAACCTGTGGGCTATAATAAAAATAACCTGATTGAAATTCCGGTTCAGGGCGATTTGAAAATGGCTTCCAAATTTCAGGTTCTTAAAGATAATTTATTGAAATCCGGTTATGCCAGTGGGGTCAGTTATTCCTCCCTGTCTATGACGGGCTGGGGCAATAACGGTTATGGGGTTTCCTGGCCTGGAAAAAATGAAAAAGAAAAAGTCCTGGTCAGTTACCGGAATACAGGGTATGACCTGATCAAAACCACAGGGATGGAATTGATTGCTGGCCGGGATTTCTCCGAAAAATTTGCCGATTCTGCCAGTGTGCTGATCAACGAGACCTTGGCCAAGACGATGGGAAACCGGCAACCTGTCGGATCGGTGATCAAATGGGACGGACGGCCTGTTACAATTATTGGCCTGATTAAAGATTATATATTTGAATCCCCTTATCAAAAGAGCAATGCATTGTTGATTTCCCATACGCCCGATATGGGATCTGACGGATCTGCCGTTATTCTGATTAAAATACCTGCAGAACAAAACCTGAGCAAAGCGGTTGATTTTATTGATGATCAGCTTAAAATCATAAATCCTCAATATCCGGCCGACCGGCATTTTGTTGACGAAAACTTTGAGCAGAAGTTTCGGAATGAGAAACTGCTGGGTACCTTATCCAATTGGTTTGGAGGTTTTGCGGTTTTTATTTCCTGTTTGGGTTTACTGGGGCTTGCTTTGTTTATGGCCGAGCAGCGTAAAAAGGAAATCAGCATTCGTAAGGTATTGGGTGCGAGCTCTGTGAATATTCTTCTGCTTTTGAATAAAGACTTTATTAAACTGGTATTCATTGCCAATCTGATTGCTTTTCCATTGGCCTATGTCATTGTGAGCAGGTGGCTTTCCAATTATGATTTCAGGATTTCTATCTCAGTTTTTCCTTTTGCTATTGCTGCGGTTTTATCTGTATTGATTGCATTGTTTACTGTAAGCCTTCAATCTTTTAAAGTGAGCAAAGCAAACCCTGTTGATGCTTTAAAATATGAATGATTAATTCTGAAAAGATATGTTTAAACTGAATTTGAAAATTGCTTTAAGGAGTTTATGGAGACATAAGGGTTTTACCCTTATTAATGTGGGTGGTTTGGCGATTGGTCTGGCCAGCTGTATGATTTTGCTCTTGTATGTGACTTATGAATGGAGTTACGATAAGCAGGTTAGTAATGCAGATAAAACTTATATCGTTTATCAGAATTCCAAAAATGACGGGAACATCATGACCTGGTTCTGGACCACCAATACAATTGCGGGGGAAAGCAGGGAGAAAATACCTGGTGTGGCCAATTCTTCACATTTTACTTATCCGGATGATGAATTACTAAGTTATGAAAATAAAAACTTCAAAAAAGCTGGAGTTTATGCGGATGAATATTTTCTAAAAATAATGGATTACAAAGTGTTAAGGGGGAATCCGGAAAAAGCACTAAAAGGACAAAATTCCATTGTACTGACCCAAACAATGGCCAAAATGCTGTTTGGAAATGCAGATCCGATCAATAAAACGGTGAAATTACAGAACAGCGAAGTTCTTAAAGTAGAGGCTGTGATTGAGGATGTTTCAAAGAACAGCACCATCAGGTTTGATTATCTTTTGCCCTGGACTTTAATGTTAAAATTCAGACCCTGGAATAAAGAGGCCAACTGGGGCAACAACTTTTGTCTCAACCTGGTACAGTTAAAAGACAATCGGTTTTTTGAACAGGTCAACCAGCAGATGAAAGGTATTTATGTCCGGAACGCGCCAAATTCCTCTTCTGAGGCATTTTTGCATCCTTTATCCAAATGGCATTTGTACGATAAATTTGAACAGGGGAAATTAGCCGGGGGAAAAATAGACCAGGTGAAAATATTTCTTATACTGGCTTTTTGTATTTTACTGATTGCCTGTATCAATTTTATGAATTTGGCTACAGCCCGGTCAGAAAAACGGGCCAGGGAAGTTGGGGTCCGAAAAGCAATTGGTTCTTCCCGTAAGGCCCTGGTCAGACAGTTTCTGATGGAATCTTTTCTGCTTGCTTTTATGGGAATGATCATCGCTTTTGTACTCATAGAGCTCAGTTTGCCCTATTTTAACGGATTACTGAATATTGAATTAAAAATTAATTATAGCGACTGGAGGTTTTGGACCGGACTTCTGGGCCTCACTTTGATCACAGGAGCCATTGCAGGTAGCTATCCGGCATTTTATCTTTCCTCCTTTGAACCGGTTAAAGTTTTAAAAGGTTTTGGGCTGCAAATGAATGCCTCAGTGTCTGTAAGGAAAGTGCTGGTGGTTTTCCAGTTTGTTTTTGCAGTCTGTCTGATCATTTGTACGACAGTGATTTATCAGCAATTAAATTATGTAAAAAATAAACCAATTGGTTATAACCGTGAAGGCCTGGTTGAAATACCCATACAAGGAAATTTGCGGAATAAGGAAAAATTGGCTTTGCTGAAGGAAAGATTGTTGAATTCGGGCAGTGCGACTGCACTTAGCTATTTCAGTACCTCCATGGGCCAGACTGGAAACAATACTTATGATTTTAGCTGGCCTGGTAAAAATCCTAAAAGTAATATATTAATAGATTTTCGTGCAGCGGGTCAGGATTTTGCAAAAACAGTGGATGCAAAAATGCTTTCGGGCCGCGATTTTTCCGCTGCTTATACAGATACGGCCAACGCGGTTCTGAATGAGGCTGCTGTAAAAGTAATGGGATTGAAACAGCCGGTCGGGACGGTGATCAAATGGGATGGCAGACCTTACACGGTAGTGGGTGTGATCCAGGATCTGGTCATGGGTTCGCCCTATCAACAGGCTGCACCTATGGTGATGTATTATTTTATGAATGACATGAATTATATTTCTGTCAGGCTAAATCCTGCTCAGAATGTGAGTGCTTCAGTGGCGAAAATCGATGAAATTGTCAAAGAAATTAACCCCGATTTTCCGGTGGACAGAAAATTTGTATCTGATCAGTTTGAGCAAAAGTTTCAAAATGAACAATTACTCGGTACCATGTCCAACTGGTTTGGGGGCTTCGCTATATTTATTTCCTGTCTGGGCTTACTTGGTCTGGCCTTGTTCATGGCAGAACAGCGTAAAAAAGAGATCAGCATTCGTAAAGTGCTTGGTGCCAGTACCGGAAATATACTCACGCTGTTGAACAGGGATTTTGTAAAACTGGTCTTGATTGCAAACCTGATCGCTTTTCCTTTGGCTTATGTGGTTGTTAACCACTGGCTTTCGGCTTATAGTTTCCGGATTTCGATCTCGGTTTTACCATTTTTAATGGCGACGATGATCTCTCTTTTAATTGCAGTGCTCACGGTGAGCGTACAATCGGTTAAGGTGGCAAAATCCAATGCGGTGGATGCCTTGAAATATGAATGATTAATTCTAAAAAGATATGTTTAAACTGAATTTAAAAATCGCCTTAAGAAATTTGTGGAAACACAAGAGTTATACCTTTATAAATGTGGCCGGGTTGACCATTGGTATGGCCAGTTGTATTCTCATTTTTATTTTTATCCGGTATCATTTGAGTTTTGATGAGCAGTTCGCAAATAAAGACAGAATTTTCAGGATGGTCACGTATTGGAAATATACGGAAGGTGAAGAGTTTCAAAGAGGTACTCCAAGACCATTGCCTGCTGCGGTACGGAATGATTTTTCAGAAGTAGAACAAGCTGGGGCTATTCAGGGGAGTGGAGGCATTCTTAAAATCAGAGACGAATCGGGTAAGGAAAAAATCAAAACCGCAGAAGATGTATATTATGTAGAACCTCAGTTTTTTAAAATTTTTGACTACAAGTGGTTACAAGGTGATCCTCAACAAGCACTTTCTAACCCAAATACGGTGGCCTTATCCGAAAAAATGGCAACCCGGTTTTTTGGGGACTGGCGAAAAGCAGTGGGCCAGACCATTAATTTTCAAAACAAGACCGATCTTAAGGTAACGGGTGTTTTTGAAAATGTTCCGGAGAACAGCAGCATTCCATTAAAAGTGGTCATTTCTTATGCTGGATATACGAATCCAAATCTGAGGAAGTGGGGAAGTGTTTCTTCCAGCTCGCAATGTTATGTCTTGTTGAAAGCAGGAACCGAGCTGGTGCAAATGCAGGCACAGCTTAGGGCTTTTGCAAAAAAATACAATTCTGATAAAGAAGTTGGGGAAAGGAAATACTTTTTACAACCCTTAAGGGAAATACATCACGATGAACGTTATGGCAGTGGCAGGGGAACCATGCCCATGAAACAAATCTGGGGTCTTGGAATCATTGGTTTATTTCTGCTCATTACTGCTTGTATTAACTTTATCAACTTAGCTACAGCCCAGGCAATTGGCCGTTCCAAGGAGGTGGGGGTAAGAAAAGTAATGGGTAGTCTCAGGAGCCAGCTGATGGTTCAGTTTTTGACCGAAACTTTGACCATTACCGTATTTGCCGTTTTACTGGCTTGCGCGGTTACTGAACTTGCCTTACCCGGTATGGCATCTTTATTCAGAGGGAACGTGACCTTTAGCCTGTTTGCGCATCCGGTTATTTTTGTTTTTCTGTTTGGTCTGGTCCTGCTGGTGAGTTTTCTGGCCGGCTTTTACCCAGCCTTGGTCATTTCAGGATTTAATCCTGCCCTGGCCATAAAAAATAAGATCAGTAGTGCCAGTTCCGGAGGTGTTGGTTTGAGGAAGGCATTGGTTATTGTCCAGTTTTCGATTACAGTAATCCTGATCATTGCCACCCTGGTGGTATTGAAGCAGATGAATTACATGCGGGAGAAATCTTTAGGCTTTAATCCCAGTGCGGTTGCCCTGGTGGATGTGCCTAGTGACAGCTTAAGCCTGGAAAGGTATGCGGGTCTGAAAGAAAGGGTGCTGAAATTACCCGGAGTGCTTCATGCCAGTTTCTGCAGTGCTTCTCCTTCTTCAGACAGTAATAATATGGATAATTTCAGTTTTGAAACTTCAAAAGAGCGGGATTTCCAGGTCAACACCAAACAGGCTGATGAAGATTATTTTAAAACTTTCGGCCTGAAAATAATCGCTGGAAAGCCCTTGTCGAAAAGTGATACCCTAAAAGAGTATGTCATTAATGAAACCATGCTTAGAAAATTAAATATTCCTGACCCTCAGCAGGCCATTGGGAAATATTTGAACATTAGTGGAGATCAGAAAGCACAGGTGGTCGGGGTGGTGAAAGATTTTAACAACCTGAACTTAAGAGAAGCGATTTCACCAATAGCTTTATCTTCTTCCAAAATAAGAAGCACCACACTGGCCGTAAAACTGCAGAGCGGTGCTTTGATGTCGACCATGCCGGCTATTGAAAAGACATGGAATGATGTGTTTCCCGAGCATGTTTATGGTGCCGTTTTTATGGAAGATGAAATTGGCCGGTACTATGAAGGTGAGCAAGTGATGGGGACGCTTTTTAAAGTTTTTGCAGGCACGATTATTTTCATTTCCTTTATTGGTCTGTTTGGCCTGATCTCTTTTATTGCCGCTCAGCGGACAAGGGAAGTGGCCATCAGAAAGGTCCTTGGAGCGAGTAATCTGGAATTGGTCCATATGCTCAACGGCTCTTTTTTGGCCATGGTTTTTGTAGCCAATCTGGTCGCTTGTCCCTTGGCTTATATTTTTGCTTCCAAATGGTTGTCTGGTTATACTTACCGGATTGAACTGAGCATCTGGCCCTTTTTGATTGCCATGCTGGTCTCGGTGGTCATTACGCTGATCACGGTCAGTGTCCGTTCTTATCAAACGGCTTTAAAGAACCCGGTAGATGCACTGAAATATGAATAATACGTTTTTAATATGTTTAGATTAAACTTAAAAATAGCACTTAGGAACCTTTGGATCAACAAGGGATTTTCCCTGATCAGTATCGCCGGCCTGGCCATTGCACTGGCCATCTTTATCCTGTGTATGCTGTATGCAAATTACGAACGGAGTTATGATGCCTGGAATCCGGGTAAAGACAGGCTTTACCGGGTCAATTATCGTTCTGAAATAGAAAACGTTGCCCTAAGCCCCGGGAATATGGCCACCAGCAGCAAGGAAAATATAGCAGCGGTGGAAGCTTCTACCAGAATACAGGACTACTGGAAAGGAAGTTTACTGTTGAAAACAAATCAGAAAGATCACTATGTGGATAAGGTATTGCTTGCAGATAGTAATTTTCTAAAGGTATTTGAATATCCTCTGCTGTATGGGAATGCACAAAAAGCACTGAATCATCCGCAATCTCTTATTTTGAGTAAAGAGCTGAGTGAAAATCTTTTTGGGAAAGGGGTGAACCCCGTTGGGGAGAAGGTTATTCTGGATAACAATACGGCTTATGCAATAGATGGTGTGATCGATGTAGCCAGATATCCTTCGCATTTTCAGTTTAATATGATCTGGAGGTTTAAAAAGAGTACATCTACAGATTTTTACGGCAATAATTATTATACCTACGTAAAACTGTATCCAAATTCACCGGTCCTTGAAACCCAGGTGCTGTTGAACCAGAACCGGACAACATTGATGAATGCCGAGTTATTAAAAATGCCTGATGAGGATAAGGCCGTTTTTCGCGAATTTATTGACAAGAACAAACTTTATTTACAGCCGGTAAAAGACATCCACCTGACTAAAAGTAATGTCGAATATGAGTTTTCGGGAAATGGGATTGGAACATATTTGTTTTTGATGCTGCTCGTTGCTTTGCTAGTCCTTGTCATTGCAGCAGTAAATTTTACCAATTTATCGATTACCATTGCAATCAAAAGGGCAAAAGAAGCAGGGGTGAGAAAAGTTCTTGGGGCTTTTCGCCTGCAAATTGCCATTCAGTTTATATTGGAAATTACCTTGCAGTGTTGTTTCAGCGTATTGCTGGCCATTGTACTGATGGAATTGTTTTTACCTTCTTTTAATACTTTGGCTGACAGTCATATACAGCTGGAGCAGTTTCGTGATTATGCGCAGCTTTTAATAGAGGTTTTTATTTTGCTGGTTGTACTGGTTTTGCTTTCGGGTTTGTATCCGGCATTACTGATCAGTAATGTGATGCCTGTTAAGGTACTTAAAGGAAACTTTAGCAACAGTGACAAAGGGAGCCGGATCCGCAACGGACTGGTGGTTCTTCAGTTTTTTATTGCTGTCCTTTTTATATTGGGGATATGGGTCATAGGCCATCAGCTTAAGTTTATGCAGCAGAAAGACCTGGGGTATAAACCACAACAGGTTCTTGCCATTCGTTTAATGAAGGAAAACGGAGAGGCGCATTATCGTCAGGTTAAAAATGTACTTCAAAATATTGAAGGGGTACAGCAAATTTCCAGGGCTGATCATATTCCTGGTGAGGATATGGGTGGAAACAGCTATAGTGTTGAGGGGAAAACCTATAGTGCAAATTTTATTACCATTGACGGGAATTATACCCAGACAATGGGGATGAAGATGATTGGTGGCAGATCTTTCAGTTCATCCGTTCCAAAAGACACCATGGGATCGGTGCTGCTGACTGAAACAGCTGCAAAAACCTTTGGGTTAAAGGACCCGGTAGGAAAAATGATTAAATTTCATGGAATGCCACTTGAAGTCATTGGACTGGTGAAAGATTTTAATCATTATAGTCCCGAAAAAGCATTTCAGCCTATCGTTTTTCAATATGTGAGAGGGAATCCGCTTCAATATGTGTTGGTACAGGTGGAAGCAGGCCAGTCTTCTAAGGTGCTTTCTGAGATAGAAACTGCATGGCATAAGCTGGAACCAGATTTTCCGATCCGTTATACTTTCCTGGACCGGAATTTTGAAACACTGCTGCATAAGCAAGCCCAGCTCGGCAGGATTATCGGGATTTTGTCTACAGTGACCATAATGCTGGCTTTAATGGGAATATTTGCGCTGGCTGCACTTTCTACACAACGCCGACGTAAAGAAATCAGTATCCGAAAAGTTTTAGGGGCTTCTATGTTTGATATTCTGCGCCTGCTCAATACCGGTTTTATTAAGCTGGTGCTTTTGGCAAACCTGCTGGCCTGGCCGGTCGCTTATTTTCTTTTGAAAAACTGGTTGGATGAATTTGCTTTTCGGATAGAGGTTTCGCTGTTTCCATTTTTACTGGCAGCGGGGCTTACCTCCTGTCTGACTGTACTGGTGGTCAGCATGCAGTCTTATCGAACGGCCAGTTCAAATCCGGCTGATGCTTTAAAGTATGAATAATAGGAAGTCAGGAGCCTAAAATGACTGTTATTGATCTATATTTTAGTGCATTTGGTCTAAAATTATAATTTGTAAAACCAAGAGTGCCTATCTTTATCTGATAGGCCACTTTAAATAATGTCAGTACAAGCACCGGTAGTTCCTGATCATGACCACTTTCTACGTTTTATTGTAGATGATAAATACAGTCTTTACCGCAGAATTGCAGGTGTCGCCTTATTGTCCCTGATTCTGACCGGGGGGAATACCAAACAAGAGTTTTCGGACCTGACCTTTTTTTGTTTAAAAATGGGAGGGTTTTTGATCACTTTGTTGTTGTTGTACATTAACATTTATGTACTGATTCCTAAATACCTGTTCAGAAAAAAATATATACACTATGTGATTTGGGTGGCTGTAGTTATTGTTTTGTCTTTTTTAGTTTTTGCAGGATTAAAAGAATGGTTGCCTTCCCTGCGGCTTAAACCAGGACCTGTGGTTAAAAATGAATATCTGGAGGATTTTATATCCGTTGTCATTTTACTGAGTATTTTGTGTGCGGCAACCATGGCCATAAGATTGTTTCAGCGCTGGGTGAAGGATGGTTACAGGTTGACACAGCTGGAAAACATTCGGATGCAAACCGAACTGGACCTTTTAAAAAGTCAGGTGAACCCGCATTTTCTTTTTAATATGTTGAACAATAGTCAGGTATTGATTCAGACAAATCCGCAAAAGGCTTCAGAAATACTGATCAAGTTATCGGATTTGCTCCGTTATCAGCTTTATGACAGCAGCCGGGAAAAAGTATTGTTAAGTGCCGATATTCGCTTTATAGCACAACTTTTAACCCTGGAAAAGGTCCGGCGTGATTATTTTGACTTTAATATAGAGCAGGAGGGGACCAGTCGTCAGCTTCTTATAGCCCCGCTTTTGTTTGTGCCTTTTGTGGAAAATGCAGTGAAACATAACATAGAATCTGTTAAAGGGGCCTTTGTGGAATTGAGTTTTAAACTCCATGAGGATGTCCTGATTTTTAAATGCCGTAATTCCAAGGCTGCCGGGGCAATAGAAATGGATCCAGACCAAATGGGCGGATTGGGACTTCCAAATGTTCAGCGGCGATTGGAATTGCTGTTCCCGGATAAACATCAATTAAGCATAAAGGATCAGAATGGAGTTTATGAGGTTCATTTAATTTTAACTTTATGAAGTGTTTGATTGTTGACGATGAACCCCTTGCAAGGGAAAACATTATGATACACCTGCAGCAATATCCGGAAATGGAACTTTGCGGTTGTTTTAATAATGCGACGGCTGCGGCTGGATACATGTTGCTGAATCATGTTGACCTGGTTTTTCTGGACATCCGGATGCCCGGAATTAATGGAATTGAATTCGCCAGATCTTTGGGACGTAAAACAATGGTTATTTTTGTTACGGCTTTTGCTGAATACGCTTTGGATAGTTATGAGGTAGATGCAGTGGATTATCTGGTAAAGCCCCTGCATACGGAACGCTTTCAAAAGGCTATAGCCAAAGCAATGGTTTACAAGGACCTTTTGGATCATCAGGGGGAATCCAGGATAGAATTTAGTGCACAGGATTTTATTTTTGTCAGGGCAGAAAGGCAGTTTTTCAAAGTGAATTTTAAAGACCTCATTTTTATTGAAGGCCTCAAAGATTATGTGATCCTGCACCTTCCGGATCAAAAATTACTAACGGCCATGAACCTGAAAGCCATACATCAGAAACTACCTTCGGCTCTTTTTATCAGGGTGAGCAAATCTTATATCGTAAATGTAAGTCAGATCAGGGTTTTTGATAACAATACCATTTATATAGATCAGAATGAAATTCCTATTGGAAATAATTACAGAGATTTCTTTTTTGAAAATTTTGTAAACAAGAGCTTTAATGAAAAATGATCTGTTTTTTCATCTAAAATACTTCCACTTTCGTCTAAATTAGAACATGGACTTAGCATAGCCAGATACTTTTGGGATAATACCTAAAGAAATACGACTATGCAAATCAAGCTGAAACCAGCGCTATATTTATCCCTTTCCCTTATTTTGTTGTTGAGTAGCTTGTGTCTGGAAATGCTGCTGGTTTTTAAAACGGAAAGCATTTTAAAATGGCTAAGGCTCTGGGGAGTCGGATTACTGTGTCTGTTGATTCCCGAAAGTGGGTTTTCCTTTGTTTATGGAGAACATAAACGGATTGGGGATCTTGCTTTTTTTAGAGCAATTGATAAGTTAAAATCAGAAGGAAGTTCAAAGCTGCTGTTGGATTATCTTCACCAGGTAATCCGGTTGGACAAAGACAACTATAGTTTTCCTGCTTTGTCTGGAGGAACATACCCAGTTACTTATGGCATGCTTAACGGGCTTTCAGGTGATCACCAGGAAAATCCCATCGTATTGGAAGAACAATTAAAAGATCCGCAGTCCAAACTTCAAAAAATAATTGCCCTGCATCAGTCCTATCTGGATAAAGGAATGAAAGCTGCGCCAGATGCGGAATTGGTTGGTCTTGATCTTCATTATGCACTGGCGGCAGCCGTTAATCTTTCTCATTTTTACGCGTATGGCAAGACCTTTCAGGAGCAGCTCCATGATTTTGATCTTAGCCAGCTTAAAAAGGCCAGAGACCGGGCTTACCTCTCAGATCTGGTCAAGAAGCTTTCCCGCAGCAACGCGATTAGAATGTATGTAAGTATGCACCTGCTGGCCATAGATCTGGCAGAGCAAAGCGCTAAAATGACAGTTGGACAAAACAAAGAGGGGGTTGCCCTGCTCCAGTCGGCATTATTTTTAAATGGGTTTGCTGACCATTTTCTGGAAGATGCCTTTTCCGCGGGACATCTGGTGGTGAACCGGACCATGCTGGAATCTTTTACCAATAATAAGGCCCTTCACGATTTTTATTCCGAACACGGAACAGTCGTGATGAACAGGAAAGCAGAGATTTGGAGGGCCTATGGAGATGGAAAATTTGAGGAACAGACAACGGCAGGACAACGGATCATTTTAGCGGTTGAAGCTTCATTGGAAGACTTGTTTGTCGCTTTTAACCAAGCGGCCAAAAAAGAAGATGAAGTGAAATTTTTTGATAGAATCCCGCTGGATAAATCTAGGCAGGCGATCTATCTTCTGGATCATATTTCCTGTTTAAACCTGGTACCCATTCCCTATAATTCAAAACTGGAAAGCCTGATGCCGAAAGAAACAACCTTGACCGCGGACATGCGAAAAGCAAACCAATTGCTTTATTACCGGAATTTCATCCGGAGCAGGGTCGGTAATTCATTTATGGTTGCCCGTTTAAACTCGGCTGCAGGAGATCCTTACGCAGGTTTTGAATTTAGGGTCAATGCCTTAAATTTTAGCAAACGCTATAAATACAATGAACAAGGGGGGAAGAAAGGGATGGTGGATGATTGGTTTGGTTATACCCTGGCCTATAATTTTTTAAGGAGCAGGGCTGAGGCACCGCATCAGAATACTTATCAGATCAGTGGGGGCCTGAGGGCTAATTTAGATTATTGGTTTGCAGAGAAAAGATTTTTGGGTATGTACAGCTATATGGAAACAGGACTGAGATTTGAAAAGGGAAAGGCTGAACCGGTTTTTGCCCCTTCTATAGGTATACATCTGGGTTCGCTTTTTAATGTGAATTATTACAATATGCCTGGCTGGTTGCGTTTACCAGCGATGTACCTGTTGCCACTGAAAATCAGGTATGCACCGGTTTTTTCGTTTAAACATGCCCCAAGGCATTTTGCGGCGGCGGAACTGGACCTTTTCTTTTAAAACTTTTCAGGATCGTACGGCAGCGGACAACCATTGTCCGGAATTGAACATGTCGGGGTTAATGTGTAGCTTTATTGTGGAATAGGGTTGCTTTTTGAATTTGGCATAAGGCTTGGGCCAGAGGGTGGATGATCATATAATCTTAAATGAAAGAAGATGATAGAACTAAAAAATATAGAAAAATACTACGCAAATAAAGGAGTAAAGAGTTATATCCTGCGTCATGTGAGCACAGAGATCAAAGCAGGCGAATTCGTCAGTATTATGGGGCCTTCCGGTGCAGGTAAGTCCACTTTACTGAATATCCTGGGTATGCTCGAAGAACCTACTTATGGTGAATACCAGTTTATGGGAGAGGACATCACTTCCCTGAACGAGCGTAAAAGGATAGATTTATATCGTAATCATATCGGTTTTGTGTTTCAAGCTTATCATCTTATTGATGAGATGACTGTTGCTGAAAATATTGAAGCGCCTTTGTTGTATAAAAAAATTGGAGGATCTGAACGTAAAAGCAGGGTGGCAGATGTTTTGGACAGGTTTAACATGGTTGCCAAAAAAGATCTTTTTCCAAACCAGCTTTCCGGTGGCCAGCAACAGCTGGTTGGAATTGCAAGGGCACTGGTTGCCCAACCCAGCATTATTCTTGCAGATGAACCTACCGGAAACCTGCAATCGGCCCAGGCCCTTCAGATCATGGAACTTTTTAAGAAACTGAATGAGGAAGAGGGGATTACGATTGTGCAGGTTACTCATTCAGAGGTGAATGCGGGCTATGGTTCCCGGATTTTGCATTTACTTGATGGGGTGATTAAAGAAGACCTGAAAGTCAACCAGACGGTGTAAGTTTTTTATATGCTGTAAAGGATTTACTTGATGTTCAGGATCAATTTTAAAATTGCCTTGCGTAATTTGTTAAAGAACAAAGCCTTTGCTGCAATAAATGTTATCGGATTGGCATTGGGACTCTGCTCTTTTGTTCTTTTGCTATTGTATATCCAGTTTGAAAAAAGCTATGATCGTTGGGATCCGGAACTTGAGCAGGTTTATCAAGTCCGTGAAAAACATCATTTTGGTAGCCGAGATAACAAGGCAGACTGGCAAATTACTAATGATTCCAGGGTTGCCGCACTCCTTAAAAAGGATATACCACAGTTTAAATATACAACCAGAATTAAAGGTGCACATGATTGCTCCGTTAGAACAACCAGTGCCGAGCCTGTAAGCATGAGTGGGTTCCGGTACTCGGATTCCAATTTTTTTAAAGTCTTTCCTTATAAATTTCTTTTGGGTGATCGAACAACGGCATTTAGCAATCTAAATTCTGTTGTTTTAAAAGAACACACAGCCTTAAAGCTATTTGGCACATCAGAAGTTCTCGGAAAAGATTTAAAGATATTGGGTTATGTGGGGGACAAAGGAGTTGTTTATAAAGTAACAGGGGTTGTTGAAGATCCTGTATGTCCTGAAAGTGTTGATTTTGGGGCTATTGTTTATGATGGGGCACAGAATCAGGATCCTGAAAATCTGGGAAGAACGAGTTACTGTGAGGTGTATGTGCTTTCGGAAAAAGGAATAGACCTTGGACTGCTCAATCTAACGATCCATAAGAGCTATTTAAACTTCAAAAAATCATTTCCTGACTTTGATCCTAAAGTAAATGAGAAAATAAAGGACCATGGTTTGAAAATTTTACCAATAGGAGAAGTTCATGCAAATCCCCCATTTAAAGAAGGATGGGTAGACCAGATTAAATCTGTGGGGGCTTTATCTCTATTTCTACTAGTGGTTTCGATTATTAATTTTGTAAATCTTGCCACTGCAAAATCTGTACAAAGGGCTAAGGAAGTTGGCGTAAAAAAAGTCCTTGGGGCCAGTCGAAAATCCCTTACCTGGCAATTTCTCATTGAAGCTGCTTTCCTGAGTTTTGCAGCCTTGTTTTTAAGTATCGTATTTGTAGAATTGCTTTTGCCTTTTTTTAACAGTCATTTTGATCTGGAACTTAGCCTTTGGCATAACCGGGAAATCTTTATGATCGGCTTAGAGCTTTTAGCTATACTGGTCATTGTAACGATAATGGCAGGGATTTATCCTGCATTGGTTTTGTCTTCTTACCGGCCGGTGGAAGTCCTGAAAGGAAGTTACACAGGAAGTTTTAAAGGGAGCAAACTAAGATACGGACTTGTTATTGTTCAATTTGTGATTACGGTAACTTTTATGATTTGTATGGGGATTATGATGCAGCAAGGACACTTTATTCACCATAAAAATCTGGGCTTTGACCGGGGAAGGTTGATCAATTTACCGCTCAACTATAATGAAACTTTTGCGCAAAGACTTAAAAAAATACCTGGGGTGCAATATGTAGGGACAACAACCCAGGTAATGGGAAATGTTTTTAATGTTGATGAAGAGGGTAAGTACAAACAACAGATCATACATCTGAATATGGTTACTGTGAGTATGGAAACTTTAGCTGCCCTGGGCGTTCAGTTAAAAACTGGCAGGCTTTTTTCCAGGGAATATCAGCAGGATACTCTAAATTCAGTAGTCTTGAATGAATCTGCAGCAAAACTATTTGGCGGAAATTGCATAGGAGAGCAGTATTCCAAAAAAAGCTGGGATAATAAAGAATATAGATTCAAGATTATCGGGGTAATCAGAGACTACCACAATCAGGGATTTGATAAAACAGTCTTGCCAACTGTGTATAAAGTTACGCAGCAGGGAGGCTCAGCAAGTACGAACAATTTACTTGTCCGTCTCAATGTTTCTGACATGCGCCTGGTTATTAAACAAATTGAAAAGGAATGGCGTATCCTTTACCCGGACAATCAAATGACTTATGTTTCTGTAGAGGATGTGTTTAAAAAAGAATTAAAAACAAATGATGCGTTTATAGAAATGATTGCATGTTTTAGTTTTGTTTCTGTATTCATCTCCTTAATGGGGTTGTTTGCGTTATCTGCGTTTGTAATTAGCGGAAAAACAAAAGAACTTGCCATTAGAAAAGTTCTTGGAGCTTCTAATATTCAGATCTTGAATTTGCTTAGCCGTTCCTTTTTATATCTGGTATTTGCAGCAAATCTGGTCGGCTGGCCCCTTGCTTATATTTTTGCATCACAGTGGTTGAGTGGTTTTGCCTACCGGGTTGATATTACTGCTGGACCATTTTTCATTACGGCAGGAGGGTCTCTATTGATCGCTTTATTAACAGTGGGCAGCCAGGCTGGAAAAGCAGCTGTAAGTAATCCGGTCAAAGCACTTAAATATGAATAGCCTGGCCTGAAATAAGTGCCGGTTCTTTATCTTTGTGAGATGCAAAGGACTTTTACCGATCAGCTGGGCAGAACCATTTTGCTGAACTGGCCACCAAAACGGATCATTTCATTGGTGCCTTCTCAAACCGAATTGTTGTTTGATCTGGGATTGGACAAAGAAGTTATAGGGATTACCAAGTTTTGTATCCACCCTGATCATCAGTTTAAAACCAAACAGAAAATTGGAGGGACAAAAAAACTGAATATAGAGTTGATCCGTGAGTTAAAACCGGATTTGCTGATCGGGAACAAGGAAGAAAATGAGCGGGAACAACTGGAGCTGCTGATGAAGGAATACCCGGTATGGATGAGTGATATTTATGATTTGGAAGATGCGCAAAAAACCATACTACAAATTGGCGAACTGGTGGACCGGGAACCGGAGGCAGCTTATTTGAACCATTTGATTCAAGCAGGTTTTAGAGACCTTCAAAGTTTGGCATTACAGCATAAACTCGATAAAAAAGTGGCTTATCTGATCTGGCGTGAGCCCTGGATGTTTGCCGGTAAGAATACCTTTATCAATCATATTCTGTCTTTAAATGGTTTGCAGAATGTGGTTCAGGAAAAACGCTATCCGGTCATCGCACTCGATTCCATTTCTGAGTTAAAACCGGATCTTATTTTACTCTCTTCTGAACCTTATCCTTTTAAAGAGAAACATATTCAGGAGATACAGACATTTATACCTGAAGCAAAGATTATGCTGGTAGATGGTGAGATGTTTTCCTGGTATGGCAGCAGGTTAGTTAAGGCGGTTCAATATTTTTTTCAACTTCAAAAGGAGTTGTATTAAACTGCCTGTTTTGGTAAATTTGACTAAACAAAACAAAAGCCATGAAAAATAATTATCTGGAAAGTGTCCGCAAACAATTTGAATATTACAAATTGCTTGGCGATAAAGCAATGGCTCAGGTTCCGCAGGAGAAGCTGACCTGGCAATTTAACCAGGAAAGCAACAGCATTGCCCTTATTGTAAAACACCTGAGTGGTAATATGTTGTCAAGATGGACTGATTTTCTGGATAGCGACGGAGAAAAGGAATGGCGTAACCGGGATGAGGAATTTGAAGGGCCCCAAACCGGAAAAGAAGAATTGTTGTACAGCTGGGAGAAAGGATGGACTTGTTTATTTAATGCCCTGGAAAGCCTGAATGAACAGGACCTGGACAAACTGGTGTATATTAGGAATATGGGGCATACCGTAACCGAGGCGATTAACCGGCAGCTGGCACATTATCCATATCATGTTGGTCAGATTGTATTCCTCGCTAAAATGCTTTGCACAACAGACTGGGTTTCTCTTTCCATACCCAGAGGGAATTCCAAAGATTATAATACAGAGAAATTCAGTAAAGCCAAACACACAGCGCATTTTACCGAGGAACTGATCCGGCAAAAAAAGGTTTAGTTGCTTTTAAGTAAGGTGACTTCTACTCTTCTGTTTTTTAACCTTCCTTCTTTTGTTTTGTTGTCTGCTATGGGTCTGGTATCACCTAAACCTGAGGTTTTAATTCTTTGTGCATCAATTCCAAGCTTAACTAGCTGGGTTTTTACCGATACGGCCCGTTTTTCTGATAGCCACTGATTGTATTCTGCTGTGCCGGTCTTATCAGAGTGACCTTCTATCAGAATTTGACGGTTATTTTCTTTTTCCTGGATAACCTTTGCCAGATCTGTGATCTTCTTTTTTGAGTCTTCATTCAGAATAGAGGAATTGGTTGGAAAAAGGATTTCTGAACTGAACGTAAATTTAATTCCGGCTTCGGTACGTTCTACCTCCTGTTGAGGCATGTCTTTTTTTATTTTATCAATTTCTGCATCCCTAATACTTGTTTCTACTGGAGTGCTGGGCTTCTGAATAAGATTTTTCTTTGTTTTACACGAAAGGGTAAGTGCAAGAAGGGAAGCGGCAATTAAAGTGGTTTTATAGCTCATCTGATCAAATTTGAATAAGACCTAAATATAGGTATTATTAGGTGGTGTACTGCTCATTTCTATTATTCTTTTACCTTTGCGGCAATTTTAGAACCATTTAATACTTAGATATGCAATCGAAAACGCTACTTGTTTTTATGATGATCCTGCTGTTTTTTACAGCCTGCAAAAAAGACGAAACCAAAGAAGAAACAATCAGCCCTAAAGGACCTTATGCAGGTGGCGTATTGTTGCTCAGCAACAGCAGTAAGGAGGTTGATGGGCCATCTGAACTCTCTTTTATCGATGAACAGGGAAAGTTGAGTACCAATGTTTTTTCAAAAGAAAATAAAGACCAGGTGTTGTCACCCTCAGCAATGAGCATCACTCATTTTAACAACCGTTATTACATTACTTCTTCCCAGGGGCCAAATCATTTAACGGTTATAGATGACCAGAGTCTGAAACTGGATTATAACGTTACCCAGTCGGGCATTTCCGGCCTGACCTATTTTACAACCACGGATGGTAAAACAGGTTACGCAAATGTGACCAACCGTAAAAAACCAGGTTTGTACCCGGTTGATCTGCTGGCTAAAAATGTTTCGGGAACAATGGTTACTGATACCAAAGATATCGCACTGGTACCTGTAAATAAAGTAGACAACAGCATTGTCACTGGTGCAGGGAAAAGACTGGTTAAAATTGATAACAACGTAGTGAAAGTACTATATACTTATAAAGAGAATGTCTCTGGTGTGGTTAAAACAGCCAATAAAGTGGTATGGGTTGGTGTACAGGGTTTCAGTAATAAATCTAAATTCATAAAACTGGATCAAAATTTTAAAGCTGTTGACTCCGTTGAACTGGATAATACTTATAAACTGCCAGCAAATGGAATTCTGACAGCCTCTGGCCAGGATGAGTATATTTATTGGCAAGAGACTTCCACCGGAGTGACCTGCAGATTTAATACGATGACCAAAACAGCAGAGAAGTTTATCGATCATGCAGGTGCCGGCATTATTTTCGCTACGGCCTGGAAAGTAAATCCAAAAAATGGAGAGCTCTATATTGCAGACAGCCCGGGACTATTTATGGGAGAAATGGCCAGTAGTCTGTTTATTTTTGACCAAAAGGGAAAGTTAAAAAAGGAAATTAAAAATGCGGGCTATGGAATTATAGATATTCTTTTTACGCAATAAGCAACAAAAATGATCAAAGAAAAGGCCCGTTAATTACAACGGGCCTTTTCTTTTTATTTGTTATTTGAGTTCTGCAAGTGCTGCGTCTATATAAGCCAGGCTGACAGGATCAGATTGCTTCTTTTGTCTGAGCTGTCCCAGAAAATTACTGACAAAAGTGTTGGCGCCATAGGTTTTGTATTTGATGCCTATTGCTTTGACCACATCGACTCCTTTTTTAACTTCATTCAGGTCATTTACCCTACCCAGTAGGGCCATATAGGCTGGAATCAGCTGTACTTGGTCCTGAGTATCGAGGGTTGAAAATTTTTCACTAATGAAAGGAAGTTCTTTTTCTGAACCATATTTCGAATAAACATTTACCATAGCCGTTGTAAGGGCTTTTCTGTTGTCTTTTTCCAGTTTTTTTGCTGCGGTCATTGCCTCTTCCGGATTTTGAAGGGAAATTGCAGTAAGTGACGCACCTTGTACGGCATAAGACTTATCATCCAATCCTTTTCTGAACAAGGTAAGGTCGGCGGGATTGGCGAGCGAAGACATCGCAGTAATGGCTTGGGCCTGTACTAAGGTATTCGGATCGGAAACCGCCATTTTTTGAATAAGCGGCAAGGCATTTTGGGCCAGTGCAGCATTGCTCAGGTCTATCGCTTCAATGGCTTCTATTCTTAACCCATAATATTTGTCGTTTAAGGCAGCAAGAAGAATTTTTGAAGCATCTGTTTCCGTTTTGTTTTTGGCTGCAGCAATGATTGCTTCAAGCCGGTCTGCATAAAGAGGGGCATGCTGATATTGGAAAACAAATTCACTTAAAGGCTTGTTGTCCGTTTTGATGGCCAGTAAAACTTTATCTGCATCTACATTAACCAGATCGGGTTTTGAGCTCGAGGGAAAACTGAAAGATTGTTCTGCGTTGACAAGGGTGATTTGATATCGCTTTTTCGTGTTACCTGTGTAAATGTCAACCGCCATTGGTAAACGGAAGTGATGCCCTTTCTGTAATTGCTTAATCGTTACTTTTTCTGTTTTGGCATTTTCATCCCAGGCGTAATCTATACTCAGTTCTGGATGTCCAGCGTTAAAATACCACTGGTTGAAAAACCAGTTAAGATCTTGTCCACTGGCTTCTTCCATTGCCAGTCGGAGCTGATGGGCTTCACCATTTTTTAAGGCATTTTGTTTCAGGTAAATGTTTAAGCCTTTGAAAAATACCTTGTCGCCAAGATAATTACGCATCATATTGAGAATGCGTCCTCCCTTCTGATAGGACACCAGATCAAAGACTTCTTCTTTATCTGCGTAATGAAAACGGACCAGATTTTTTAAAGCGTCGGGTTTAGATCCAAGATAGCTGTCCATATCCTTGTAATTATGTGCGTCTCCCTGGTCCTTTCCATATTGATGTTCTGCCCACAAAACTTCGCTGTAATTCGCAAATGACTCGTTAACGGTCAGGTTACTCCAGCTTTCGGCAGTCACATAATCTCCAAACCACTGATGGAAAAGTTCATGAGCGATGGTGCTTTCAGCCTGTCCGTAATAGTCATCAAGCATTTCTTTTTGAGTGCGCTGTACATATTCTCCGTGCAGGGTAGCTGTGGTATTTTCCATGGCACCGCTGACGTAATCGCGAACAACGATCTGGCTATATTTGTTCCATGGAAAGTCTACGCCCAATATGCCTGAATAGAAATCAATCATTTTTGGGGTCAGCCCAAATATTTGTTTTGCATAGGGCGCATAGTCAGGTTCAAGGTAATAGTTGACCTCTTTGTCTTTCCATTTATCTTTGTAAATTCTGAAATCGCCAACTGCCATCATAAACAGATAAGGAGAATGAGGAAGTTCCATTTTCCAGGTATCTGTACGGGTCCCATTTGTGTTTTTGAGCTGGTTGACGAGTTTACCATTGGACAGGGTAACATACTTTGCGGGAACAGTCATACTAATTTCAGCAGTCGTTTTCTGATTCGGTTTGTCAATAGTAGGAAACCAAGCCGAGGAAGCTTCTGTTTCCCCTTGTGTCCATATTTGTACGGGTTTACCTTTAACGGTGCTATCGGGATTGATAAAATACAGACCTTTAGCGTCGGTAATGGCGGCGCTTCCCTTTGCTTTCAGTTCATTTGGTTTCGCGGTATATTCGATAAAAATGGTGTAGGGATCACCTGGCTGAAAACTTTTTCCAAGCTGGATTTTAAGCTGGTCTTCTGTATAGCTATATTTTAATTTCTGAAGATCTTTTCCGTTTTGAATGGCTACCGTTTTGATGTCCATTCCCTTTGCGTCCAAGGTTAAAGAGTCTGTAGCATAAGCATATGGTTTGAGTGTAAGCCATTCTTTCCCGTAAAGATATCTTTTAGTGTAATCGAACCTCACATCCAGTTTTGTATGAATAAGTGCATTGATTTTGGTGGCAGAGGCACGGTAAATTGATTTTGCCTGTGTTTGTCCAGTTGTATTGCTTTCTGTTTGGGCATGAAGTGTCTGAATAGCCAAAACCAAAGCCAGGCAGGCATAAGATGATTTTCTGAAAATTTCTTTCATTGGATATATTGTTTTTACTCAAAAATTCAAGCGTTATTTAAAAGAACTCCACTCTGAGGCATTTATTATGCAGAAATGGGTTAATACCACTTGAAGTCTTTTCTGATTTTTTCCCTAAAATAAGGGTTAGAAGCAGATAGAAAGAAATTATTTATCTGAAATTAATTTTGATCCTAAAGATTTTTGAGCATCCAGATGGTACAGGCATGATGGCCGGAATTACCCATTGCCTGAGGGAGGTGTTCAAATCCTGCTTTAAGATATAAGTCAACCGCTTTTTCCAGCTGGGGGAAAGATTCCAGGTAGAGTTTATTGTAGCCGGATTTTATAGCCGCTTGAAAACAGGTTTCAAGTAATTTTCTGCCAAGGCCTTTACCTCTTGCTGCTTCGGAAAGATAAAGTTTTACAAGTTCTGCGCAGCCCTGGGGTAAACCTTCGGTAGGGAAAATGCCACACCCACCCAATAGAATGTCATCTTCTTCAGCCACAAAATAGCTCGCGCCCTTAGTTTTAAAAAGCTCATAGAGCCGATCCGTTGTCGGATCCGAATAAACTGTGCCAATTTTAGGGACGTTAAATTCATTCAGCGAAGAACGGATGATCCTGGCCAGGGCTGCATTGTCTTTTTCGGTGATGCTTCTGATGATAGAGGACATAAAATTTTAGTTTTTACAATTATATGTAGTCTGCTACATATTGCCAAATTATTTTATTTTTTTGTTTCTTTTCAGACTGACATAAGGTTGTCAGTGGGACTTGTTTACTTCGTTCTGTAATCCCTGAACATATGAATTTACAAATCGCCATTAAAGATCTTTGTGCTTATAATTTTAAAGCAAATACCTGTTTATTAACTTCTGTAAGGGACCGGTCCAGTACGGATTTACTGCAGCAACTACATTTGAATTTTGAGGAGATCAATACCGGAATACAAGATGTACTTTCTGCAGATGGTAAGTCTTCTCAGATGGGAGGACAGGAATTGGATGACCTGGTTTCCAGTTCCCGTGCATTACTGGGTTATGTGGAAGTGCTTTCTGAGGAGCAGTTAAGAGAAGAAGTCCCTTACAGTCTTCCCAGCGAAGGGGAAGTTAAAATGTCCAGATACGATCGGATTAAGCAAATTATTGTATATAGTACCTACAGAAGGGGTTTGGTGCAGTTGTTTTTTTGAGAAGGACTTTATTTGCTTAATTTGCAGGATGATCGATGTTTGCTGTGCAATAATTGTCCGGGAGGATGGCTGTGTGTTTGTAGCCCAAAGGGCTGCCAATCAGTCTTTGCCCTTTAAGTTTGAGTTTCCGGGTGGTAAACTGGAGGCGAATGAAAGTCCGCGGGATTGTGTGCTTAGAGAGGTTAAAGAAGAATTAAACCTGGACATTTGTATTGTAAGCGAGCAAATGCCTGTCAGTTATAATTATCCTGCCTTTTCTATCAAACTCATTCCTTTTGTATGCAGGATTACCGGTGGAACCTTAGTATTGAAGGAGCATCATTCAGGAAAGTGGGTGGCTCCTAAAAACCTGCTGGATCTGGACTGGGCAGCTGCAGATGTCCCGGTTGTTAAGGCATATCTGGCGGCAAATCTTTAAGGACCGGAAATTTTACCGGTCAATTTAATTCATTTACCGATTTTAAACGATGCTCCGCCCGGATTGCATTGCCTTGCGTGCATTTCTGCCGTAATTTTAGGGTACCATTCAAAAATAAATGAATGCAAAGATTAAAATTTAAAGATCATGGAAACTTTTAACAACAACCGCACAAATCGTCATTTTAGTATTGGTATTATATTTATTATAGCGGGAATACTGTTTGCTGCGAAAAGCATTGGCTTAATTATACCTTTCTGGTTGTTGAGCTGGCACAGTATATTATTGCTCATTGGTTTAGTGATTGGTTACAGAAAGAATTTTAAGGCAGGGGGCTGGATTGTATTGGTGCTGATTGGCGGTATATATACACTTCAAAGTATTCTGTTTGTAGGGATGTCTTCTTTTGCTGCAGCGGCCACTTTAGTTGGTGTGGGTTTATACCTGATTTTTAAACCCTCAAAAGATTTTAGGGTATGTGGTTTCGACCCTGAAAAAAAAGAAAATTATTAACTCTATCATATATAGGTGCTGTTTCAAATGGAGCCCGCTTAAAGGGAAAGTTTTAAACAGTTCCAGAAAGGCAATCGGAAATGATTGCCTTTTTTTATAAATTAGGGCGATTAAGCCTTCAATAAAACACCTAAACTATGATTTATGAACCCAACATTTAAAAGTACCCTTATCCTTATTGCTG
Organism: Pedobacter nutrimenti; assembly: GCF_003208655.1. GTDB lineage: Bacteria > Bacteroidota > Bacteroidia > Sphingobacteriales > Sphingobacteriaceae > Pedobacter > Pedobacter nutrimenti. The sequence goes on from NZ_QKLU01000007.1 coordinate 302,461, forward strand.
CCGCATTGCCAGCGTTAACGTTGGCGCAGCAAAAAGAAAGCAGCGTTAAAAATAATATGAAATATCCTGAAACGAAGAAAGAGACTGTAAAAGACAATTATTTTGGAACCGTAGTAGAAGATCCTTTTCGCTGGTTGGAAGATGATCGTTCAGAAGCAACCAAAGCCTGGGTGAAGGCAGAAAATGAGGTGACCCAGGCTTACCTGAGCAAAATTGTGTATAAAAAAGATATTAAGGAAAGGCTCAGCAAATTAATGAACTACGAAAAATATTCCCAGCCTTTCATCGAGGGAGATTATACTTATTATTACAAAAATACAGGGCTGCAAAACCAGAGCGTTCTTTATCGTCAAAAAAAAGGAGGGGAAGCTGAAGTATTTCTTGATCCGAATACTTTTTCAAAAGATGCGACAACTTCTCTCGCTGGTATTAGTTTTTCAAAAGATGGAAGTTTACTGGCGTATCAGTTGTCTGAAGGGGGCTCTGACTGGACCAAAGTTGTCGTCATGAATGCTGCCGACAAACGTATCATTGGTGAAACCCTGACCGATATAAAGTTTTCGGGAATTTCCTGGAAAGGAAATGATGGTTTTTATTATAGCAGTTATGATAAACCTAAAGAAGGTAGCCAGTTATCCGGATTGACCCAGTATCATAAATTATTTTTTCATAAACTGGGCACTGCACAGAAGGAAGATCAGCTAATTTTTGGAGGAGAGAAAACTCCGCGTCGTTACATTAGCGGGGGATTAACGGAGGACGAACGTTATTTAATTATCACTGCAGCAAACTCTACTTCGGGAAATGAATTGTATTTACAGGATCTTTCAGTTGCTGATGCACCCATTGTAAATGTGGTGAATGATTTTGAACAGAGTCATTGGGTGATTGATAATGTTGGCTCTAAACTATATATCTATACCAATCTGAAGGCGCCAAATGGTCGTGTGGTGACAGTGGACGCCTCTAGTCCGAAACCTGAAAACTGGAAAGAACTGATTAAGGAAACAGATAATGTACTGACTCCTTCTACAGGCGGAGGAAAATTATTTGCCAATTATATAAAGGATGCTGTTTCTTTTGTATTGCAGTATGACATGAATGGCCGGCTGGAACACCAAATCGAATTGCCGGGTATTGGGACAGCAGGTGGTTTTGGTAGCAAAAAAACAGAACAGGAATTTTATTATACGTTTACCTCTTATGTGTATCCGACAACAATATTTAAGTATTCGATAACAACGGGCCAATCAGAAATTTATAAAAAGCCGGGAGTTGATTTTGATCCTTCAAAATACGAATCCAAACAGGTGTTTTACCATTCCAAAGATGGAACGAAAATACCTATGATTATTACGTATAAAAAGGGCATTAAGCTAAGTTCAAAAAATCCAACGCTTTTATATGGTTACGGAGGCTTTAACGTAAGTCTTACTCCGGCTTTTAGTACCTCCATCGTAGTTTTACTTGAACAAGGTGCTGTGTATGCGGTTCCAAACCTGAGAGGAGGGGGAGAGTATGGAGAGAAGTGGCATATTGCAGGTACAAAAATGCAAAAACAGAATGTTTTTGATGATTTTATTGCTGCCGCAGAATATCTTATTGCCAATAAATACACTTCAAAGGATTATCTGGCCATTATGGGCGGTTCTAATGGAGGTTTACTGGTCGGAGCGACTATGGCACAGCGTCCGGAATTGTTTAAAGTTGCATTTCCAGCGGTTGGGGTAATGGATATGTTGCGTTATCATAAATTTACCGCAGGGGCTGGATGGAGTTATGATTATGGTACGGCTGAAGACTCCAAAGAAATGTTTGAATACCTATATCGTTATTCGCCTGTACATGCTTTAAAAAAAGGAGTTAAGTATCCGGCGACATTGGTTACTACGGCTGACCATGATGACCGGGTCGTACCGGCACATTCTTTTAAATTTGCAGCAAATCTTCAACAAGATCAGGGTGGAGATGCGCCGGTGCTGATCAGTATCCAGACCAACGCCGGACATGGAGCAGGTAAACCAACCGATAAAGCCATTGAAGAAACCGCAGATAAATGGGCTTTCCTATTGTACAATATGGGACTGGATTATAAAAAATGATCTTTTTATAACTGAAATTTTTAAAAGGAACGGATTTAATCCGTTCCTTTTTTTGTTTTGCAGGATGGAATTTTCCTTTGTACGCTTGTTTGAAGTTTAAGTACAGGAAAATATTCTTTTAAAAACGATTAAAATAGTAGAAATTATTGAATTGTGAATATTACTGGGAGTAGAGCATTGGCTTGCGCATCTTTGAGGCGTATATTCTACAGTAATGGAGAATGGAAGAACTTCACAATTGGTGGATGCGAATTGTAACCAGGTAGTAATAATGTGCAAGGGCCGGAATTCCGGCCTTGTTTATTTTAAGGGAAGGGGAATTGCGGTTTCTTTTTTTATTTCTTTAAGAACAAAACTACTGGATAAATTAGAGATATTTGCGATAGACGATATTTTCTCGATGACAAATGTGTGGTAAGTATTGACATCTTCTATGGCAATTTTAAGTAGATAGTCACTGCTGCCTGCAATGCACATGACTTCAAGGACCTGGTCCAATTGTATGATATCCCTTTCAAAATTTTTGAGGGTTTCTATAGATTGCTCTTTTAAAGTTACTGTACAAATAACCATCAGGTGTTTTCCCAGTTTTTCACGGTTAACCAGGGCCACATATTTTTCAATGTAACCTTCTGATTTCAATCTTTTAATCCTTTCGTAGGTTGGAGATTGACTGAGTCCGACTTTGCCCGCAATGTCTTTTACACTCCAGGAAGAATCTTGTTGCAGGAGGTTCAGGATTTTGTGGTCCATGATGTCCAGTTGTTCAGCCATAGTTTTTTCCTTTCTTTTCGTTTTATAAATGCAAAATAAGGTAAATAATCTTGTTTTTTTTGTTTTTTAAGTTAAAATTATTGATTATTTAATATTTATAGTGATATAATCTATTGTTGGTGATATTTGCAGTGGATTTTTAAACGTATTTTATGTTAAAACAAGAGGACAGCCAAAGACTAAATGCCTATATGAAAAAGGCAGAAGAAAGGTCAAAATATTTTATAGGGTACCCTATTGCTCAGGATTTTGATTATTCGGAGTTGTATCCTTTGTTAAAATTGCCTTTAAACAATGTAGGAGACCCACAGGTAGAGTCTACCTATGATCTGAATTCACGTTCCCTGGAGCAGGAAGTACTCAAGTTTTTTGCTGAGCTGTTTCATGCACCTGCAGCTAATTGGTGGGGATATGTCACAAATGGAGGTTCTGAAGGAAATTTGTATGGTTTGTATGTGGCCAGGGAAATTTATCCAAATGGAATAGTGTATTATTCAGAAGCAACTCATTATAGTGTTCAAAAAAATATTCAGTTGCTCAACTGCAATAGTATTGTAATCAGAACTCAGCATAATGGAGAGATGGATTATGAAGATTTGAGCCAAATGTTGCAGATGCATCGAGATCAGCCGGTCATTATTCTGGCGAATATTGGCACAACGATGACTGAGGCAAAGGATGATTTGTCAAAGATCAAAGCAATTCTTCGTTCATTGGCCATAAAGAACCATTACATCCACTGTGATGCTGCGCTGGCGGGTACTTACAGTGCAGCCCTGGAGTTGGAGCCTGGTTTTGATTTTAATTATGGAGCAGATAGTCTGGCCATTAGTGGTCATAAATTTATAGGATCTCCTATTCCATGCGGGTTGGTTATGGTGAAAAAGAATTACAAAGAACGCATCGGAAAAAATATTCCTTACATCGGGACAATTGATACCACAATTAGCGGGAGCCGCAATGGGCACAGTCCTGTGTTTTTATGGTATGCTATTAAAAAATTAGGCATTGAAGGACTAAAGGAACGCGCTTTAATTTGTCTGGAACATGCTGCTTACTTGCGCCGGCGTTTTACCGAACTTGGCGTAAGTGCCTGGAGTAATCCTTTTGCTTTAACGGTTGTTTTTCCTGCGCCTTCATTAAGTCTGCGACAAAAATGGCAGCTTGCGACCGAAGACGGACATAGTCATGTGATCTGTATGCCTGGAGTTAGCATAGAGCAGCTTGATGAATTCTTAGAGGATTATAAAGCTGAACTTGTAAAAGATAAGGAAGTAGCTGCTGTGCTGTAGTAGGAGGTCTTGTCGTTTTTTATAGATTGTGCCTGCTTTTTCACACAATATTTAATGTATTTTGTTTTATGGAAATGTAAACCCATTTGAATCATTTAATTCGTCCGGGTATCGCAGACATTAACCAAAATCATTAAAAACAAAATTTATGAAAAAACCAGCTTTTTATCTTGCCTTTGCTGCAATGCTTCTTATGTTTAGCTGTGGCCAGGGGACAAAGGACAATAAACAGGCAGAACAAGCCAGGAAAGATTCACTGATCAAGAACAGTTGTTTTATAGCTGTTGACGGAAAGGATACGGCAAATCTTAAAATTAAAACCCTGGATAATGGAAAGGTTACGGGGGCTCTGGTGATCAATTACCTGGACAAGGGCAAAAATGATGGTCTGCTGGAAGGGAAGTTTAGTGGAGATACTTTGTTTGCTGATTATACATTTAAAATAGGTAAAACAAATCCTACGGTGTACAAAAATCCGCTGGCTTTTTTAAAGAAAGACGGCAAAATGATATTAGGTGTGGGTCAGATAGAGACGAATCTTGGAAAATCGTACTTCGTAAAAGGAAAGCCGATTAGCTTTGAAAAAGGTAGATTTACTTTTTCTCCGCAAGATTGTAAGGACTAAGAGTAGGAAATGCTTTCAGTATGTTTATAATTCTGTGGATAACCTGTTAAGAAACTGTTAGCAGGCAGTGCAGAACTTGTTGATAATTATTGATCAAAAAACTTGACTGGAATAGCTAAAGAGTTGTAAATTAGATATATCAAAAACGAAGTACTTTGACAGTCTGAAAAGATTATCCAAAAAGAAAACTTAGCTTAAGGGCAAAAAGATTCTGGATATCTTGATGGATCAGTAAATATCGAATTCGAAGGAGACAGAAGATGAGATGTTTAAAATAGTGGATGCTGAAAAGCAGAAATGAAAAACTGTATCTGGAACGGACATTGTTTGAGGTAGGTCTTTCTATGGAGAGGCTGACAGAAACGATAGAATTGTACAAGTGATTTGCGAGAGTCATTTGAAACAAGGAAAGTGGAAGTAAATGAAATTTGATGTTTTTAATGGCTATGGCTGTTAAAAATTGAAACCGGAGAACCAAATCGAACGAAGAGGGCTCCGGTTTCTTTTTTCTAATCCTGTCTTTAGGATCGTATAATTTCGCTATTTTAGGGATATGAGTAAATCTGCCAGGTCCCTGTCCTCAAAAAAGAAAATATTTGTATTGGATACCTCTGTGATCCTATATGATCATAATGCATTTCATAATTTCAAGGAAAATGATGTAGCTATCCCCATACAGGTTTTAGAAGAACTGGATCATATGAAAAATGGTAATGAGACCCGAAATGCTGAGGCGAGGGGGTTTATACGTTTAATGGATGAGGCATCTGATGAAAAACTACTGAGCCAATGGATTGCTTTTTCCGGTATAAAAGGAGGAAGGTTTAAGGTGGTGATGGATCATCATCCCGGAGAAACAGATGCAGAGAAAATCTTTGGAGAAGGAAAATTCGACCATAAAATTTTAAATGCTGCCTTAGGGTTAAAGCTTGAATTTCCTGAAAAAAAAGTTGTACTGGTGTCTAAGGATATTTGTCTTCGCCTGAAGGCCAAGTCCCTGGATCTGTATGCCGAAGATTATGAAACAGGTAAAGTAAAAAATGTAGAAGAATTATATACAGGAAAAACAACACTTACAAAAGTACCCGAAGAGTTAATGTTGAAGTTAAAAAAGGATGGAATGGCGCCTGCTGATCTTTTGGATACTTCTCTGGGTTTGGGAAATCACTTTTACGTTCTGAAGAATAAAAGAAAGACTGTAAATGTATTTTATGATAAGCAATCTGAACAGTTGCTCCATATAGAGCCTCAGACTGTATTTAATATTGCTCCCAGAAATTACGAACAGGCACTGGCCGTACATGCATTGCTGAATCCGGAGGTCAAGCTGATTACCATTCAGGGGAAGGCTGGGACCGGCAAAACCCTGCTGGCCATTGCTGCTGCATTGGAACAAAGGAAGGAGTTTAGGCAGATTTATGTAACCAGGCCAATTATTCCACTAAGTAATAAGGATATTGGGTTTTTACCGGGGGATGCCAAATCTAAAATTGATCCTTATATGGCTCCTATATGGGACAGCCTTCGTTTTATAAAGGAACAATATGCCGGTGATCCGGTTATGCAGGAGCGTATTGATGAATTTGTAAGTACGGAGAAAATTGTCATTACCCCTCTGGCCTATATCAGGGGAAGAACGCTGACAAAAATATTTTTTATAGTGGATGAAGCTCAGAATTTAACGCCACATGAAATTAAAACTATTATTTCCCGGGCGGGAGAAGATACTAAAATTATTTTTACAGGGGATATTCATCAGATTGATACGCCTTATCTGGATGCAGAAAGTAACGGATTGTCTTATCTGATCGAAAATGCAAAGGAGCACGCGCTTTATGCACATATTACTTTAGATAAAGGGGAGCGGAGTGAGTTGGCTAACCTTGCAAATGATTTACTTTGATCAGAATTCTTCTTCTATAAGTTCTCTGTTGATGAATGAACCTGCCTTTGTGCCTGCGGCTGTTGCAACAGAAACGGCCCTGAAAACAGTGGTGTTGTCCCCGGCCGCGTAAATTCCCGTCACATTGGTTCGTTGAAAATCATCGATTTTAATAAAGCCTTGTTCTGTTAACTCTACGCCAAGTTGCTGTGGTATGTTACATTGTTGTTCAAAAGGCAGTTTGGTGAAAAGTGCATCTATCTGGTAGGTTGTGCCATCTGTAAAGTGAATAAACTGGATTTGTCCGTTGAGGTGTTCAATACTCAGGAATTTCTGCTCTATGACCGGTATGTTTTTTTTCTTTAAAAGCCAGGCTTGTTCTTTCGTCAGATGGCTTTCTCCATTGGTAAAAAGGATCATGTCTTTACTCCAGCTGTAAAGAACCCTGCTTAATTCAAAGCCTGTTTTGCCATGGCCAAGCAAGCCAATTTTTTTATCTTTTACTTCGTAGCCATGACAATATGGGCAATGAAGTATCGAAATGCCCCAACAGCTCGAGAATCCCTCAATAGAAGGTATAATGTCCCTGATGCCTGTAGTAAACAGTAACTTTTTTGTATTCAGGGTAATTCCGTGACCAGTGAGCAATTCAAAGCCTGAAGCTGATTTTTTAGCCCGGAGTACCTCGTCTTTCAGGAACTGGGTTGTTGGGTAGTTTAATACTTGTTCTTTTGCTTTTCTGGCAATGCTGGCAGGTTTTTCTCCGTCCCTGGTGATGAAGTTGTGTGCATATGGGGTACGCAGGTTGCAGGGGGTACCACTGTCCACAATAAGTATGGTTCTGATGGCTCTTCCTAAAGCCATTGCAGCTGACAATCCGGAGTAGCTTCCGCCAATGATGATGACATCAAATATCTTTGGTTTCATACAAGTGTAAAAATAAACGTCCAAATATAAATTAAATATCGCCACAATGTTGCGTACCAATATTATTACTTTATAATGAGGGTTTTAAGTACCTTGTTTTTATTTTTAGGTGGGGCCCCTTTTTTAGAAAATCCGGATATCCTTTTTGTTGTTTAATGGATTTTATTGCTTCATAACCTGCAGATGTGCTGCGGATTTTATTTAGTAAATAAACGTCATCTTTCAGAAGGTCTGTTTCTGTGAGCGTGCCTTTTTTTATAAAATCATGGATCAGTATTGCCAGTTGCTGATTGGCATATACGTACAAAGGATGATTAAAAACCTCTTTATTTAGTTTTTCCAGGGTGCTGCTAATCCATTGTGCTTGCATGGGGTCGTTGACAACAATTTTTCCTCGTTTTAAAGTAATGGAATCTATAAAATTCCTGGCGGCCTTTCTGGTAATTAGTTTAGCGTGAAGGGCATCCCTGAGGGTGTAGTCGATCCGGTCAGCACAAAGATAAGGTAGTGGCTGTTCCAGGATAGAAAAATCAGTTCTTAAAATTTGGTCGATGGAGTAGTCAAATCGCTCCAGTATTTCGGGGATATCCGAGTGAAGCAGTACAGGTTCAAATACTTTTTCATGATAGTCTTCTTCCTGATTGCCAAATACGTAATCGCCAACATGAGAAAAAGCCGTATGTGAAACATCATGGAGCAAGCCGGCTATTTGTTCAAGTTCAGAACCTCCAAGGATGCGGATCAGGAGCATAACACCAATGGAGTGTTCCATTCTGGAATGTGAAATGTCTGGATTAACAAGAAAGATGGCGCCACTCTGATGGACATTTCTCAGCCTTAACAAGCTTTTATTGTTTAGTAACTCCCGGAAAATGGCTGGAAGTTCAAATGTGCCATAAATAATATCGCTGACTTTAATCATATGCAAATATACTAAAGTAGATAGTTTATTTGCTAATATTTTTAGTTTTATTGTGGTGATTCTTTTTAATTTCCTTGTCGGGTTAAGTATTGTGGGAATAAAAGGTTGAAATGGTTATATTGTAACCTGTTTAGTATTGTTATGTTTGATGAACTGGAAAAATATACCTTCAAAGGTAATTTCTTTTATCGCCCGACAGATAGCCTAGAAGAGGTTTGTAATGCACCTTCAAGTTATTATGGTGTTTTTCTTGTGTACGCATTAAGAAAAGGAAAAGTAGAGTTGATTTACATTGGAAAGAGCGGAGTGGAGTTGTTTGGAAATGCAAATACAGAAGGACATATATGTGATGGTTTAAGAGATAACCTGGTGGATGGGCTTCATTTTGATGAAACCAGCAGAAAAAATTGCTGGCCCGTACAAATGTTTATTGAGGATATAGAAGCTTTACATGTTCATTGGTATGTGACCTATGATGGCCAGTATAAGGACCGGCCAGGATATATAAAAATAAAGCTTCTACAGGTTTACCAGGGTATCTTTGGAAAAATACCGAGATGGAATTTTGGATCCGACCGAACCTGATTTTATTGTATCTGTCTATTTATCAGAGTGCTGAAAAGACTTTTTTGGAATCTGTTGAAAAATGTAAATACAAGCTGTTTTTTTAAGTGAAAATAAATGTAAAAAGCATTTTGACTTTTAAAAACAATCCCTATCTTTGCAGTCCTAAATAACTCCTAACTGCGGAAGTGGCGTAATTGGTAGCCGCACCAGACTTAGGATCTGGCGCTTCACGGCGTGGGGGTTCGAGTCCCTTCTTCCGCACATTAGAATTCCTCCGCAACACGGGGGAATTTTTATATAAAAGGATATTGGTAAAATATTTTGATTCAGAAAAATGAACATTACACAGGAAAAAATTAACGATTTAAACGCAGTCGTAAAAATTAAGATTGCACCTGAGGATTATACTGCAAAGGTGGAAAAAGCCATTAAGGATCAAGCGAAAAAAGCTAACCTTCCGGGTTTCCGTAAAGGGATGGTTCCTGCAGGCCACATCAAAAAAATGTATGGTAAAAGTATCCTGGTAGAAGAAATCAATAATCTTTTAGGCGAGACTTTAAATAAATACCTTACAGATGAGAAAGTAGAGATTCTTGGTCAGCCGCTTCCTGTAATGGACGATTCTAAAGAATTTAAGTGGGACAATACAGATGAGTTCGAATTTGATTACGAACTTGGATTGGCACCGGCCGTTGAAGTGAGCATTACTTCTAAAGATAAATTTACGGCATATGACGTAAAAGCCGATGAAGAAACCCTGGCAGCAAGGATCAAAAATATCCGCAGAAGCTATGGCAAAATGACAAACCCTGAAGTTTCGGCAGATGATGACGTTCTTTATGCCGAATTAGCACAACTTTCTCCGGATGGTTCAGTTTTTGAAGGTGGAATTAAACATACCGGTTCAATCCGTTTGGATCAGGTAAAAGATAAAAAGATTTTAAAGTCTTTAATCGGTTTAAAAAAAGAAGATGTAGTTGAACTTGATCTTCAGAAAGCTTTTGAAAAGAATGAGGCAATAATTGCTAAATTACTGAACATTAGCGAAGAGGATGCAAAAGAGCTGAATTCTAAGTTTCAGGTTACGGTTAAAAATGTAAACCGTTTGGAAGAAGCAGATTTAAACCAGGAGTTCTTTGATAAAATATTTGGTGAAGGTGTTGTAACAGACGAAGCCGGATTTAATGCTAAAATTACAGAAGAAGTAGAAGGAATGTTCAAGCAGGATGCAGACCGCAAACTGCAGAATGATATCTATACTAAACTGACAGAAAGTATTAAAATGGAATTGCCCGATGAGTTTTTACGTAAATGGTTAAAAGCAACCAACGAAAAACTTACTGATGCCGAACTTGCTGAAGGTTATGATGATTTTGCAAAAAACCTGAAGTGGACTTTAATTGAAAATAAATTAATTAAGGACAATAACATCGAAATTAAATATGAAGATGTTTTTCAAACGGCTAAACAACGTTTGGATGCCCAATTCAGAATGTATAGTCCTAGCCCTATGCCAGAAGATCAGTTGGCTCAGTATACGGCAACCTTCCTTAAAGAGAAAGACAATGCGAACCGTATCTTTGAAGAAGTTAAGGCCCTGAAAGTTTTTGATTATATTAAATCAGCAGCTACTATTGACCAAAAAGAAATAGCTTACAATAAATTTGTAGAATTGGCTTAATTCATGTTAGAAGAGCAATTCTAAATATACAGATATAAATAAGGCGGCTTTTTAAGGCCGCCTTATTTATATAAAAGCTATTCAAATTTTACAATACAATAATAAATTATCAACTTAGTTTTTTTACTATTGATAAAAGGTTATACATTAATAAAATTAAAATAGAAGAATAGTTCTTCATGAATTCCGAAAGGAGTTATAAATTTAAAATACCCTAAACATGAAAATAGATAAAGACGAATTTAGAAAATATGCAGTTAAGCATCACCGTATAAATGGTTTAAATGTGGATCGTTTTATCGGGCAAACCAATAATTCCCCAAAAAGCATGACACCTTATATTATTGAGGAACGTCAGTTGAATGTGGCTCAGATGGATGTGTTTTCCCGCTTAATGATGGACAGGATTATTTTTCTGGGTGATGCTATTTATGAAGGAAATGCCAATATTATACAAGCTCAATTGTTGTTCCTCCAATCTACAGATAACAACAGGGATATACAGATTTATATTAATTCTCCGGGGGGCTCTGTGTATGCAGGTTTAGGGATTTACGATACAATGCAGTATATTGCACCTGACGTTGCAACAATATGTACCGGTATGGCCGCTTCGATGGGAGCAGTTCTGCTGGTTGCAGGAGCTAAAGGTAAAAGGGCGGCTTTGAAGCACTCCAGGGTGATGATCCACCAACCTTCCGGTGGTGCTCAGGGTGTTGCCTCTGATATGGAAATCAATTTGAGGGAAATGCTTAAATTGAAAAAAGAATTATATGACATCATTTCCAGTCATTCAGGACAAACTTATGATTGGGTAGAGAAAGCCTCTGACCGTGATTACTGGATGACTTCTGAAGAAGCGAAAAGTTTTGGAATGATTGATGAGGTATTAGGTTCAAACAATAAAGCATAAAATGGCTAAACAAAATAAAGAATCCCGTTGCTCTTTTTGTGGTTCTGGCAAGCAGGATACATTGATGCTGATAGAAGGTCTTGATGCTTTTATTTGCGACAAATGTGTTGTTCAGGCCAACCAACTGCTCGTACAGGAGCTGGGCAGTAAGAAATCAAAGAGCCTGGATACTTCAATAACCTTGTTAAAGCCTTTAGAAATAAAACAGCACATAGATCTGTACGTAATTGGTCAGGATGATGCAAAAAAGGTACTTTCTGTTGCGGTTTATAACCATTATAAGCGGTTAAGCCAGAAAATCGACCAGGATGAGGTTGAAATTGAGAAGTCAAATATTATGCTGGTCGGAGAGACCGGAACTGGCAAAACACTTTTGGCAAAGACAATTGCAAAAATATTACATGTTCCTTTTTGTATTTGTGATGCTACAGTTTTAACAGAGGCAGGTTATGTTGGTGAAGATGTGGAAAGTATCCTAACCCGTTTACTGCAGGCGGCCGATTATGATGTGGCTTCTGCCGAACGTGGAATTGTTTACATCGATGAGGTTGATAAAGTTGCACGTAAAAGCGATAATCCTTCAATTACCAGGGATGTATCCGGAGAAGGTGTTCAGCAAGCGCTACTTAAGATCCTTGAAGGTACAGTGGTGAATGTCCCTCCTCAGGGCGGACGTAAGCATCCTGATCAGAAAATGATTCCTGTGAATACAAATAACATTTTATTTATTTGTGGAGGTGCATTTGACGGGATTGAACGTAAAATTGCAAATCGGTTGAGAACACAGGCGGTAGGTTATAAGGTAAAAAAGGATGATGTTGATCTGGACCTTAAAAATCTATACAAATACATCACTCCTCAAGATCTTAAATCTTTTGGTTTGATCCCTGAACTGATCGGACGTGTACCTGTTTTGACCCACCTGAATCCTTTGGATAAGGCTGCTTTGAGAAATATTTTAACTGAACCAAAAAATTCATTGTTGCGTCAATATGTAAAACTTTTTGAATTTGAAGGAGTAAAATTGGTTTTTGAAGATGAGGTCCTGGATTTTATTGTAGACAAAGCCATGGAATATAAGCTGGGAGCGAGGGGTTTAAGATCGATTTGTGAAGCAATTATGCTCGATGCGATGTTTGATATTCCTTCCGAACCAGGGGTGAAAGAACTTAATATTACACTGGGTTATGCGGTGGAAAAATTTGAAAAAGCGGACTTTAAAAAGCTAAAAGCTGCTTAAGAAATTAATCCCCGTTTTACGGGGATTTTTTTTTAACTTGTTATTTTTAGAAAGGGTTTACAAACCCTTTAAATTGAATGTTAATTAATAAATAAGGAGAAATATATGAACGAAGAAAAAGATGTAAAAAAAGCAGCAGATGCTGCAGGAAAAGAGAAAAAAGTAAAAGAAGTAGAATCTCCGGTTAAACCAGGTTTAAAATCCAAAGAAGATATCGTCAGGAACTGGTTGCCCAGGTATACCGGCCGCCCATTGGAAGAATTTGGTCAATATATCCTGCTGACAAATTTTAGCAAGTATTTGCAGATGTTTTCAGAATGGAATGATAATGCCCCTATAGTAGGACTCGATAAACCCATGCAAAGTGTGACGGCTAATGGAATTACGATCATCAATTTTGGTATGGGAAGTCCGCTTGCAGCCACTATGATGGACTTGCTTACTGCCATTATGCCTAAAGCCGTATTGTTTTTGGGTAAATGCGGAGGCTTAAAGAAGAAAAATCAGTTGGGTGACCTTATACTTCCGATTGCTGCAATAAGGGGAGAAGGAACGTCTAATGACTATTTACCAGCTGAAGTTCCGGCCTTGCCTGCTTTTGCGCTTCAAAAGGCAATTTCTACGACAATACGTGACCATTCCAGGGATTATTGGACGGGTACATGTTATACCACCAACAGAAGGGTTTGGGAACATGATAAAAATTTTAAAAAATATTTGAAGAGCCTGCGTGCAATGGCTGTTGATATGGAAACAGCTACAATTTTTACGACAGGTTTTGCCAATAAGATTCCGACAGGGGCTTTATTACTGGTTTCTGATCAGCCAATGATCCCTGAAGGTGTAAAGACAAGCGAGAGTGACAGCAATGTAACCAGTAATTATGTTGAGACACACTTGAAAATTGGAATTGATTCTTTGAAACAATTGATTAATAATGGATTGACGGTAAAACACCTGAAGTTCTAAACTCCATTAAAATCATACGGCTATGTTGTTCTTGGTTTACTTTTAATACAGGTCATCTGTGTTTTTTGGAAAATCAAATAACAACATGGTTCCGGTATGATAACTGACTTCCTCCCATTGATCTGTATTAAAATTAATGATCACGATGCCGGCCGTAGGAATATTGTAAATGTCTTCATCGCATAGGTAATTTGCAAAATCTGTAAAGCCTGGGTTGTGTCCAAACATTGCTATACGGTCAAAGTCATCATTATAATTGGTGACTACGTGGAGTAGTTCGGCTATACCAGCCTCATAAATGGAAGCTTCTGTTTGAATCTTTAAAGGAGCGTCCCATACATCTGCAAAATGTTTTGCCGTACTAATGGCCCTTACTGCTGGGCTGCTGACAAGCAATTGAGGCAAAACTCCTCTTTTAAGAATTTTTCTTGCCATATTTGGAGCATCCTTATTTCCTCTATGGTTTAATGGCCTGTCAAAATCACTCAAGACATCACTGTTTTTCCAGTCGGATTTTCCGTGTCTGATTAAAAATAACTGTTTCATCTGTTTGTACTTATTCTTTTGTCAGCTGGGTTCTTATATGTTATTAAATAATAAAACCTGGCTTTATCCATTTATAAAATCAACAATTATTCCCTCTGGTATGTTTTTCATACATTTAAAATGGCCAAGGGGACACTTTTCCAAACCAAATTTAGAACATGGTCTGCAGGAAAGCTCTACTCCTGCAATGAGTGACTCTGAAATCTGATAAGGTTGTACACCCAGAAGCTCGGGCGTAGTACCTCCCCATATGGATGCAAGGGGTTTATTGAATGCTTCTGATATATGAGTTAAGCCTGTATCAAAACCGATTACTTTGTACGCTTTGGAAACCAGAAAGACAGATTGGTCCAGATTAGTCGTCCCACAGGTGCTAAAAACATGAGCGCCAGTTTGCTTTTGTATAAATGCAGCGTTTTCCTGTACGTCACTTCCACCCAGCAAAACTATAGGGTGTTTGATGTTTTTACATATTTCAATAATTTTATCATTTGGGAGCCTTTTGGTAAAATGTGTAGCTCCAATAACAAAAGCCACAAATTTATTCCGGTGGGAAGGGGGTAAAAAATCTTCAAGTTTATAGTCTCCGGAGATGTAATAGTCAATTGGCTGAAGGTCATTTTTTATACCCAGAAATTTCACAGTATCCATATATCTGTCTACCAAATGTTCTGATGGGATTAATTTATGCCATTTGAATTTTAAAGCAAGCCATTTTCGGATTCTATCCTTTTTATAGGTTGAAGATGGAATGTTTAAGGAGGCTTTAATGATGGAGGTTCTCAGGTTGTTATGGAGATCTATAATTAGATCGAAATTTTGTTGTTTTATGGCCCTAATTGTATCTGAAAGTTTAGGGGACAGTAAGTGTAGTGCACTTAGGTAAGGGTTGTTTTTATAAATATATTGAAACGCTGGCTTAGTCAGGAAGTGGACCTCACAATCTGGTAGTTGCTTTTTCAAACATCTGATAACCGGGGTGGTGTAAATAATATCACCCATTGAACTGAATCTGATAACAAGAATTTTGGATGGTGTTTTCAAATGAAGGGTTTCCTGTTTTATAGAGCTGTCATTGTTTTTTTATCCTTAAAATAGTTGGAGATTTTTTCCAATGAAAAAGCATTAAGGCACTGTTCTTTTGTTAATCCACCTTTTCGGCCAATCAGAACCCCAAAACGCATGTCATAAAAGCCTTCTGTTCTGTGAGCATCCGGATTTATGGAAAGCAATACTCCTTTTTCGAGCGCATATCTGTGCCATCTCCAATCCAGGTCAAGACGAAGTGGGTTGGCATTAATTTCAATCACAACTTTATTTGCGGCACAAGCATCTATGACCTTCTTGTAGTCAATCGGATAGCCCTTTCGGCTTAATAGTAAACGACCAGTGGGATGTCCAAGAATAGTTGTATATGGATTTTCTATCGCTTTAAGTAGTCGGCTTGTTGCTTTTTGCTCTTCCATTCTAAGGTTACTGTGAACAGAGGCAACTACAAAATCAAAGCTCTTTAAGATCTCGTCACTGTAATCCAGTGAACCATCATTTAAAATATCACTTTCAATACCTTTAAAGATTTTAAAAGGGGCCAATTTTTGATTCAGAAGGTCAATTTCCTGATGTTGTGCATACACACGTTGTTCTTGGAGGCCATTGGCATAAAAGGCCGATTTGGAGTGGTCACATATACCTAAATAATCCAGGTTTAATTGATCTTTACAAAATAAAGCCATTTGTTCAAGGCTATGCACTCCATCACTCCAGGTGGAGTGATTGTGCAGGCTTCCCCGCAGGTCACTGTATTGAATCAATTCGGGGAGTTTGTTTGCTTTGGCCAGTTCAATTTCGTCTAAACCTTCGCGGAGTTCTGGCTCCACAAAGGCCAGACCTGCTTTCTGATAAATGGCCAGTTCACTTTTAAAGGGACCTTCTCCTGCCAGCCTTAGAACTTCCTTAACATGAATTTCGTTGCCCGTTTGTTTAAACCAGTTAAAGTAAAAATCATCTTTTTGGACAATGAGCAATTGTATATTTAAACCTTCCGGACTAAGGGCATGAAAAGTGTCCTCTGTTTGAACTTCAAATTGCAGTGGCAGGAACACCGGTATTTTTTCCAATACTTCCAATGGCTGGTCTGTGCCTATGATAAAAATGACTTCTTCGATGATTTCTACACATCGCCTGTAAGCACCTGCGATACCCAAAAGCGAATCGGCACTAACCTCATTAAGCCATAGGGAAAGATCTGCATAAATTTTGTTTACAGGGGCTTCTGCCTGCGCATACAAGAATTTCCCCTGCGCTGCCATCCTGAATTCAATCACTTTTTTTATTTCTTCCTGGGTTTTCAGACCAAAACCTTTGGCTTCAATCAAACGGTTTTCATTGCATGCATAATAGAGTTCCCCAATATTTTCAATACCCAGGTCTTTCCATATTACAGTGATTTTTTTCGGTCCTATGCCCTTAATGCCTAGCATCTCGACAATCCCGGGTGGAGTATTGTTGAGAAGTGTCTCTAACTCTGCCATACTACCATTGCCTAGCAATTCCATTACTTTTGCAGAAATGCTCTTACCCAATCCGTCGATTTTTTCAATTTCATCAAGGCTCTTGTCTGCAATGGCAAAAGGTAATTTATCTATTTTAAAAGCAGCATTCGCTACCGATTTTATTTTAAAGGGATTTTCGTTGTGCAGTTCCATGAGTTGGGAAAGCAAACGAAGACTGCGTGATATGGTTTTGTTTTCCATCAAGCGCTAAGTTAAAAAAAAAGCTTTGCTTTTTTTTGCTGCAATTGTCCCGAGGTATTTAGGGCGAAAAGAAAAAGGTCAATACCTAATCGATATTGACCCTTCAGCTTATTTTTTTGAAATTATAGATTACTGAACTTTTATCTCAAATGGCATACGGGCCTGCAAGCCGGAATTGATAATGGCTTTTTTCATTTGCTGATACAACATATAGTTTTCTCCAAACTCCTGTTTTGCATAGTAAACTTTGATTTTATCTGTCGTATTATCCAATAACGATTTTAAAGGATCAATTTTTTCAGGGTATTCTACAACGCGGTACTCTTTTAATTTTGCTTTTTTCCCTGCGGCGGTAATTGAATCGTTAAAGCTGCCCAAACGATCAGCTAAGCCATTTTTTACCGCATCGGTTCCTACCCAAACATGCCCTCCTCCAATAGAATTGATGTATTCTTTTGTTTTCTTACGGCCATCGGCTACCCGGGTGATAAAACTATCATAGACATGATTAACATCGTTTTGAATAATGAAACGTTCACCTGGGGTTAATGGACGGTTCACACTCATGATATCTGCATATTTTCCGGTTTTTACGCCGTCAAATGTGATTCCAAGTTTATTGTTGAGCAAATTCTGGAAATTTGGAATAATTCCAAAGACACCAATGGATCCGGTAATGGTATTGGGTTGAACAAAAATAGAATCTGCCGCACAACCGATATAGTATCCACCAGAAGCTGCAACATCTCCAAAGGAAGCCATTACCGGTTTTACCTTTTTACTGAGTACAATTTCTCTCCAGATCACATCTGAAGCCAGAGCGCTTCCACCACCTGAATTTACCCTTAGCACGATAGCCTTAATGCTGCTGTCTTCTCTTGCTTTTCTTATAGCCCTTGAAATTCTTTCAGATCCTATGGATTCGTCATTTCCTTCACCACCTACGATATCACCATTCGCATAAATCACAGCTATCTTAGCTTTTGCTGCAGGCTGGTCCTGATTGATGTTCTCGGCATAATCGTTGATACTTACTGTATTTATCTTGCTGTTTTTTTCAGTTCCGCTAAGGGTTTTAAGCTCATCCAATACTTCGTCTTTATAGCGAAGGGCATCTATCATTTTGTAATTGAGTGCATCTTTTGGAGTTTGAATTTTATAATCATTGGCGATGTTGAACAAACTATCTTTTGAAACATGTCTTGTTTGAGAAATGCCTTCCAGAAAAGTTGTGTATAAACCATTAAGATAAGCTGTAACCTGCAGACGGTTATAATCACTCATTTTATCGTTGATAAAAGGTTCAACTGCACTTTTAAAGTTTCCTACCCTGATAATTTGTGCTTCTACTCCAAGCTTTTCCAGGGCACCTTTAAAAAACATCAACTCAGAGCTGAATCCTTTAAATTCCAAAGCGCCCTGTGGGTTGAGGTACACTTTATCTGCTGCAGAAGCAACGTAATAAGCATCCTGTGTATAAACCTCGCTATAGGCAATAATTTGTTTTTTACTGGATTTGAAATCAATCAAAGCATCTCTGATTTCCTTTAATGTAGCTTTACCAGCAGAGGGAGAAGAGGTGCTTAAATAGATACATTTAATATTAGGGTCTGTTTTTGCCTTTTTAATTGCCCTGACCAAATCGGAAAAGCCAATACTTTTATCACTCGAACCAATAATTGGCAGATTTTCAAAACGTTTATTAGGCGTACGCTCCCGGATATTTTGATCCAGATTCAGATACAGGACACTGTTGCTATTAATAAGAACAGTTTTGTCCTCTGCAACAGAAGAGATGACAGCCGTAATAAGGACAATAAAAAATATGCAAATCAGGAACATGGAAAGTACAAATCCAACAACCGTAGCAAAAACATACTTAAAAAAATCTTTCATGTAGTATTAATAATATATATGTAAATATAGGAATCCTCTCTGAGCTTCGGTTTAAAAATTAATAAGCTCGAAGATGTTTCATAACTTTGATGTTAGTTAATTGACGCCTGATATGAATTTAGATGCTAAAATAGTTTATTTGTTACTGGGAAGTAATTTAGGTGAAAGAGAAGTTTTGATCCGGGAGGCCATTGATTTGATTGGTTTGCGGGTTGGCAAGGTTAAATTGGAATCTTCCCTATATGAGACTGCTGCATGGGGAAAACAGGACCAGCCAGGATTTTTAAATGTCGCTCTTGCAGTTGAAACTACACAGACAGCCTTGGAAGTTTTGGATGGTGTTTTGGCGATAGAAAAAGAACTTGGAAGAGTTAGGTTTGAAAAATGGGGCGCTCGTCTGATCGATATTGATGTGATTTTTTATGAAAATGAAATCATTGATATGGGAGAGAAGCTGCAGATTCCCCATCCTGATATGCATCTTCGGAAATTTGTATTGGTTCCCCTCGCTGAAATTGCTCCGCAAACACAGCATCCCGTTTTGCGGAAAACTATAACAGAAATTTTAGAAAGTTTGAGTGATGATTTAGCAGTATTGAAGGTATAATTTTATTAGTTTTGTTTAATGATCGATGTAGAAAAAAATAATTTACCCCTTGACCTGTCTTATTTAAGAGAGATGTCTGGAGATAGTGCTGAATTTATTATTGAGATGATCGATATGTTTAAACAGCAGACACCGTTATATATGGCTGACCTGGAACAGGCTGTGAAGCAGCAGGACTGGGTTAAAGTGTCTGGTTTTGCACATAAAATTAAGCCAACATTTACCTATGTTGGCAGAAATGATGCGAAGGACCATATGCAGGCAATGGAACACAATGCTCGTGACCTGAAAGATCTGGACCGGATCCCATCGGCGTTTGAAGAGGTGAAAAATTTAGTTGAGGTACTTTACCATCAACTGGACCAGGCAAAAGCTAATCTGGAAAAAGAGCTATAAAGTTAGTTCTAAAGGAAATCAGATTGGACTGCGCCTGAAGTGCAGGATAGAGGAAAGTATATATATAATCAGTACAAAAGGTATTGCTGCAAATTTTAGACAAATAATCAGCAGTGCAGATAAGATTAAAAAGATAAATTTGATCTTATTGTCTTTCCAGTTTAAAGTGGAAAATTTAAGGGAGAATATTTTTATTTCGCTGATCAGCAGCCAACTCATGATCATGGTCAATCCAATCAAGACAAGGGTGGAGCCAATCAGCTCCGGGTGGTCTTGATGAATAAAAGGCAGGGAGACGATAAAAAGTGTATTCATTGGTGTATTTAGTCCAATAAAATCCTCTGTCTGTCTGGTGTCAATGTTAAATTTAGCAAGTCTTAGGGCAGAAAATATAGTAATCAGAAAACCTATATAAGGCAGATAAGGAGCGGAATAATCGCTTTGTGCCAGCAACTGGAACATCACAACCCCTGGTAAAAAACCAAAACTTACCATATCAGCCAATGAATCAAGTTCTTTTCCTATGGTAGATTTTACGTTTAGCAGGCGTGCTGAAAATCCATCAAAAAAATCAAATATTCCTGATATTAAAACTGCGTAGGCAGTAATGTTAAAATCCCCTTTAAAAGCAAAAACAATTCCGACACATCCAGACAAGAGGTTGGCGCATGTTAATGCATTAGGAAGGTGTTTTTTCATGGAACTGTTTATGGCTTATTATAGTTAAACGTACATAAGCCTGGCTCTATTGCAGCCTCTGAACTTATGTACGTTATACGGAAGTTATTTTTATTTTAAATTAAAGATTAACTGTTCATAGAGATCAGGAATTCCTCATTTGACTTGGTGCCTTTTATTTGGGCTTGTACAAATTCCATTGCTTCCTGAGCATTCATGTCAGCTAAGTGATTTCTCAAGATCCAAACACGTTGCAAGGTATCCCTGTCATGTAAAAGATCATCTCTTCTGGTACTGGAAGCGGTAATATCAATTGCAGGGAAAATACGTTTATTGGAAAGTTTACGATCCAATTGCAGTTCCATATTACCAGTACCTTTAAATTCTTCAAAGATTACCTCATCCATTTTAGATCCGGTATCGGTAAGGGCAGTAGCTAAAATAGTTAATGAACCCCCTCTTTCTATATTACGGGCAGCACCGAAGAAACGTTTAGGTTTGTGAAGCGCATTTGCATCTACACCACCGGATAGAATTTTACCGGAAGCAGGAGCTGTTGTATTATAAGCTCTTGCCAGTCTTGTTATAGAATCCAGGAGGATGACAACATCGTGTCCGCATTCTACCAGTCGTTTGGCCTTATCTAAAACAATATTTGCAATTTTAACATGTCTCTCGGCAGGCTCATCAAATGTAGAAGCAATGACTTCGGCCCTTACACTTCTGGCCATATCAGTAACCTCTTCAGGTCTTTCATCAATTAAAAGAATAATCAGATAAACCTCGGGGTGATTGTTGGCTATTGCATTGGCTACCTCTTTCAGGAGATTGGTTTTACCCGTTTTTGGTTGTGCAACAATTAAGCCCCTTTGACCTTTTCCTATTGGGGTAAAAAGATCAATAATCCTTGTTGAATAATTATTTGTATCTGTAAAAAGATTCAATCTTTCTGTTGGAAACAGCGGAGTCAGGTAATCGAAAGGAACACGGTCTCTGACATCAGCAGGTAAACGGCCATTGATGGTTTCTACCCTAACCAGTGGAAAGTATTTTTCACCTTCTTTTGGGGGACGTATACTTCCTTTAACAGTATCTCCGGTTTTCAGACCAAAAAGTTTAATCTGTGATTGGGACACATAAATATCGTCGGGTGAGGAGAGATAATTATAATCGGCTGATCTTAAAAAACCATAACCATCAGGCATGATTTCCAGAACACCTTCATTCGTGATCGTATTGTCAAAATCAAGGTTGGAATAGCTGTTCTCTACCTGTTGTTTATTGTTGTTATTATTATTGTTGTTGTTGTTTTGATTTTTTTGCCTGTTGTCTTCTCTTACAGGTTTAGTTCTTTTTTGCTCCGGATTGTTCTGGGCAGGAGTGGATATAATTGTATCTGCATTTTTTTTATTTCCCTCCTGCGGATTTGCAACCGGTTTTGCAATAGGCTGTTCATTGCTGATTTCTTCTGAAGGAACTTCAGGAAGGTCCTCTATTGGCTCTGCTGAAGGTGTATCAAACAAAGTAACTTTATTCAGAACAGGTTCTTTTTCGTCTTTTGAGATGCGTGTACGTTTTCTTGCAGGTTTTTCAATTGAATTCCCTGGATTTGCTTTGGATAATTTTGGTTTGGCAACTTTTTCTGATACGGTTTCAGTTTCTGTGTCTGCTGAAATAGGCAACCCTTCCTGCGCGGTGATCTGGGCCATGATTTCAACCAGTTCGGCTTTACGCAACTCATCAGCATTTAGAATACCCTGAGCTTTTGCCAGCTCACGCAATTCAGCAGTGAGTTTTTCATTTAATTCTGTTTTATTAAACATTATGTAGTTGTAGAGAATTTTTTATTAAAAGTATTATCAAGTGAGCAACGCAAAAAATGCAACTGTAAGTATTATTTTGAAACAAAACGTTGAGATTTTCTGGAATGATCAGATAACTTTTAGAGAATTATGTTGCAATTGTATGTATTTGAAAATTAATCTCCAAGAAAAAATGTAAAATGTTAAAAATAAATTTGCCGGAATGTTTAAAAATACAAGTTATATTACCTGTTTAAAATTGACATATTTGCAGTAAAATATGGCCAAATGAATGCAACGCAACTTTTTGAAGAAATAAAAAAGAAGAAATCTTTTCTATGTGTAGGATTGGATACTGTACTGGAGCAAGTTCCTGAGCACCTGCTGAAATATAAGGACCCGGTCCTGGAATTTAATAAACAAATTATAGATGCAACTAAGGATTTATGCGTTGCGTATAAGCCTAACACTGCTTTTTATGAGGCCCGGGGAATTAAAGGATGGCAGAGTTTAATAGATACCTGGAAATATATTCCAGAAGATGTTTTTACTATAGCAGATGCAAAAAGAGGGGATATTGGAAATACTTCAGCGATGTATGCGGATGCTTTTTTTAATTTGGAGAAGTCAGAGATGAGTTTTGATGCCGTAACAGTTGCTCCATATATGGGTAAAGATTCAGTGGGTCCTTTTTTACAATACAAAGACAAATGGGTTATTCTTTTGGCCCTGACTTCCAATCCTTCGCATGAAGATTTTCAAACCCTGGAAGGGAGTTCAGGGAAATTGTATGAAGAGGTAATCAGGGTTTCCGCTCAATGGGCAGATAATGACCAGTTAATGTATGTTGTTGGGGCAACCAGAGGAAAGGAATTTGAGCATATTCGGAAACTGGCCCCAGATAATTTTTTGCTGGTTCCCGGAGTAGGTGCCCAGGGAGGCTCACTAGCCGAAGTATGTGAATATGGACTGAATACGCAGTGCGGATTACTGGTTAACTCTTCCAGAGGAATTATTTATGCATCGAAAGGACTTGATTTTGCAGAAAAGGCGCGGGAAGAAGCACTGAAACTCCAGAAAGAGATGGAACATATTCTGAAAAACAAGGGACTAATTTGATCCATGGTAGACTTGTTTTGGATTTAGAAATAAATACGATTTAACGATTTTGGTGCGTTTAGGTATAAACAGATCAAATACATATGTTTATATTCTGTTGTAATCAAAAAAAATGTTTAAATTGTTAAACGTAATAAAAAATACTAGAAAAAGATGTTTCAACGAATAGTTACCTTTTTTGAAAAACGAAGTTTTGGTGTATGTACTTATCTGGCTGATAAGTTAAATATGTCGATAAGTAAAATCCGGCTGTTTTTTATTTATTCTTCTTTTTTGGCGGTAGGCTTTCCCATCGTATTTTATATACTTGCTGCATTGGTTTTAGATGTAAGGCATTATATCAAAAAAATCAGATTGAGCATCTGGGATATTTAACAACCCAATTAAAAAGACAAGATGAAATATATCGGTTATTGAAATGCTGCAATCACGGCACATATAACTATATGTTTTATATTTGTTGATTATTAAGACGAACAAAGTAAAATGGCGCTAAGGGGAAATCAATTTAAATCTAATTCATTCAAAAACGAATCCGGGGAAAAGCAAACAACAAAACCTGCTGGGAAACAACCAAGGGAAAGATTTGAGCGGATGCCTCGATTTGATTTACAAGACGGAAGGTTTATTAAAATTTTAGGACTTTTTTTTGTTGTTCTATCCCTCTATTTTCTAATCGCATTTACCTCATACCTATTTACCTGGCAAGATGATTATAGTTATGTCATTGATGCGAATGGTGGCTGGCACAATCTTTTTAAGACCTTTGATGAGTTAAAAGCTTTAAACATTACTCCGGTTGTTCAGAACTGGTTGGGTAAGTTTGGTGCCTTACTGGCCCATCAATTTATATATGAATGGTTTGGACTTGCCTCTTTTCTGTTTGCTTTTGTGTTTTTTGTAGTGGGATACCGCTTACTGTTTAAAGTCAGAATTTTTCCTTTGGAAAAAACACTGGGTTATAGTCTGTTTTTTTTGTTGTTCATTTCATTGACCTTAGGCTTTGCCCATTCCTTTATGAAAGATGCCCCTCATTATATTGAAGGAGAATTTGGTTACTGGACAAACCGGTTATTGGTTGCGCAGATAGGTGTAGCAGGTGTAGGGGGCTTGATTACCTTTTTAGCACTGACGATTCTGATCGTGGCTTATAATATTGATTTTAAACTACCAGAACGGAAAAAAGAAATTTTACCGGATGTCCCTGAACATGTGGAATTGGAAAATGAGGTTCGTTCAGAACCCGTAGAATTTCCTGTAAATGACAGGTATGATTCTGAGCGAAAGCGGGAGCAAAATGTGGTGATAAGCCCTAACCGTTTTGAAGATAGAAAGAAAGAAGAACCCACCCCTCCTCCAGTTTCGGAGCCGGTTTCTATTTTGAGCAATACACCAATTGTACTTTCTCCAACTGTTCCCCTGACCGGTGCACTTCAGCCGAGTCCTTCTTTTACTATTGAAGAAAAAGAAGAAGAAAAGCAGGAGCCCGAACTGACGATTGAAAAAACGGAGGAGGAAAAGAAATCTGAGGAGCTGGTGGAGCAGTTTGGTAATTACGACCCCACACTTGACCTGGCAAGTTATAAATATCCGCATCTTGATTTACTGGAAAATTATGGTTCGAATAAAATTTCCGTAAATGCGGAGGAACTGGAAGCAAATAAAAACAAAATTGTAGAGACCCTGAATCACTATAATATAGAAATTGATAAAATTAAAGCAACAATAGGGCCTACAGTTACTTTGTATGAAATTATACCCGCGCCTGGTGTCCGTATTTCCAAAATCAAAAATCTGGAAGACGATATTGCCCTGAGCCTTGCAGCTTTGGGCATCAGGATTATTGCACCTATGCCAGGGAAGGGGACCATTGGTATAGAAGTTCCGAACATGCATCCGGAAATGGTTTCTATGAGAAGCATATTGGCTACAGAGAAATTCCAGCAAACAGCTATGGATTTGCCAATTGCAATGGGCAAGACAATCTCCAATGAGGTTTATATTGGTGACCTTTCAAAAATGCCGCATTTACTGGTGGCAGGGGCAACGGGGCAGGGAAAATCCGTTGGTATCAATTCGATACTGGTTTCTCTTTTGTATAAAAAACACCCTTCACAATTGAAATTTGTACTTGTAGATCCTAAAAAGGTTGAATTAACACTTTTTAATAAAATTGAAAGGCACTTTCTGGCGAAACTTCCCGGTGAAGCTGATGCCATTATTACTGATACAAAAAAGGTGATCAATACGCTTAATTCCCTGTGTATTGAAATGGATCAGCGTTATGATCTGCTTAAAGATGCACAGGTAAGAAATCTTAAAGAATATAATGAAAAGTTTATAAAACGGAGGCTCAACCCAAATAATTTGCACCGCTTTTTACCTTATATTGTATTAATCGTTGATGAATTTGCCGATCTGATGATGACTGCTGGTAAAGAAGTGGAAACACCTATAGCCAGGCTGGCACAATTGGCAAGGGCGGTTGGTATTCATTTGGTATTGGCTACCCAGCGGCCTTCTGTAAATATCATTACTGGTACAATTAAAGCAAATTTCCCTGCAAGGCTAGCGTTCCGCGTGCTTTCTAAAATAGACTCAAGGACAATTCTGGATTCAGGTGGTGCAGACCAACTGATCGGAAGAGGGGATATGCTTCTATCTACAGGAAATGACCTGATCAGGTTACAATGCGCTTTTGTGGATACACCTGAGGTAGACCGTATCTCTGAGTTTATAGGAAATCAAAGGGGTTATCCGGAAGCTTACCAGCTTCCCGAATATATTGATGAAGCTGCGGAAAATGCCAAAATGGATTTTGATGCTTCGGACAGGGATTCTATGTTTGAAGATGCGGCAAGGTTAATAGTTATGCACCAGCAGGGTTCTACCTCTTTAATACAGCGTAAGCTTAAACTGGGTTATAACAGGGCGGGCAGAATCATTGATCAGCTGGAAGCTGCAGGAGTAGTTGGACCTTTTGAAGGCAGCAAAGCCCGGGAAGTTTTAATTCCTGATGAATATGCTTTGGAACAGTTTCTGGATAATCTCAATAATGAATAAAATAAATGAAGTTCTGATAGGAGTAAAGACAATGAATAAAATTATCCTCTTGTTTTTTGTATTGACTAGTGTCCGTTTTGGTGCCTTTGCACAGAATGATGCAAAAGCTGCAGTTATTTTAGCTGAAGTAAGTAAAAAATATAAGTCGTATGGCATTGTCAAAGCAGAGTTTATATTCACACTTGACAATCCGGAGGCCAAAGTAAAAGAAAGCCAGAAAGGAGTTTTGTATGTAAAGGCCGGTGAAAATAAGTACCGGATGATCATGCCGGATAAAGAATTGGTTAGTGATGGAAAAAGTCAGTGGAGCTATTCAAAAGAAGATAAGGAAGTACAGATCTCGAATCTGGATAAGAGTAATGATGCGCTGAACCCGGCAAAGATATTTACCATATACGAGAAAGGATTTAAATATATTTATACGGGTGAAACAAAAATTGGCAACAAAGTTTATCAAATGATCGATTTATCTCCCCTGGATACAAAAAAGCCTTATTTTAAAGTAAGACTGGGAATTGATAAGCTGGCCAAGCAAATTTCCAGTGCTTTGATTTTTGATAAAAACGGGAACAAGTACAGTTATAAGATCAATACCTTTAGCCCCGATGCGAAAGTCCCGGAAAGTACGTTTTCTTTTGATGCAAAAAAATTCCCTGGCGTAGAAGTTGTGGATCTTAGATAATACCCTTTATTAACTGGAGAACATCACCTTAATCTTTTGAAATTTTGAAACTTACATTTTTAGGGACCGGAACCTCTCAGGGAATTCCGGTCATAGGCTGCAGTTGCGAAATCTGTACTTCCAGTGATCCAAGAAATAAGCGCCTGAGAACATCTATGCTTGTAGAAACGGCTGATAAAACAGTTGTAATAGATAGTGGGCCGGATTTTCGCTATCAAATGCTGAGGGCAGGGGTAAAAGATCTTGATGCTATTGTTTTTACTCATGAACACAAGGACCATATTGCAGGGCTTGATGACATCCGTCCATTTAATTACCTATTGAAAAAAAACATCGATATCTATGCGGATCACAGGGTGGAACATGCTCTTAGAAGAGAATTTTCTTATATATTTTCAGATGTAACCTATCCTGGCCTTCCACAAATTAATCTGCATGAAATTTCCGGTATGCCCTTTCAAATTGGAGAAACCACCTTTATTCCGATTGAGGTGATGCATTATAAACTTCCGATTTTTGGTTTCAGGATTCATGATTTTACCTATATCACCGATGCAAAAACAATCTCTGATGCTGCTGTTGAAAAAATAAAAGGAAGTAAAATATTAGTCGTCAATGCCTTGCAAGTGTCTGAGCATATTTCGCATTTTACTTTAGAGGAAGCTGTGGAATTTGCCGAAAGGGTAAATGCTGAGATGACTTATTTAACGCACATCAGTCATAACCTGGGTTTACACCAGGAAGTAGAAAAGGCATTGCCGGCTCACATCCGGCTGGCCTATGATGGTTTAACACTTACCTTATAAATTTTTAAAATATCTGTATGGATTTTAATGATTAAATCTATCTTTGCACTAAATACCCAGGTGGCGAAATTGGTAGACGTACCATCTTGAGGGGGTGGCGCTCGTAAGGGCATGGCAGTTCGAATCTGCTCCTGGGTACTGACCGGAATTGAATTATCAATTTCGGTTTTTTTATGTTCTGCTTTACAGGTCTTTAAAGACCTTGTCCTTTCTTTGGTCGCTTAAAACTATCTTTCTGTCTATACTGCATCTTAAAGCAGGCAAACCAGGCTGTAACTTTGACTCAGGAAATCATAAAATACCTATTAAAATTATTTATTATGAGAAATCTAAAAACAATACTGACGATAATAGTGCTTTTGTTTAGTGTATCATCTGGCTACCCTCAATCAGAGTTAATGAAAGATCCCGTCAGCTTCAAACTTAAGAATGGCATGAATGTAATTGTTGCTGAAAACCTGGGGACACCAAAGGTTTATGTCCAGATGAGCTTTGAAGCAACAAATTTTTACAATGCCGCGAAAGTCGCCGCTGTCAGGGAAGTTTTCAACGCCTTATTCAATCAGCAGTTAAATGCCCTTGATGCCAGATTAAGCTATAATGAAAGGGGCATTAACCTAGTCAGTTCTGGTGCTAGTTTTGAAAATGGTCTCCGGTCATTGTTTGCTGGTCTCAATATGCCGGCTTTTACACAAAAGGCTTTGGACCAGGCAAAGGCTATAATCCTTGGACATTTAAACACCCGTGATGTTTATTTACCAGCTGAAATTAACAAAGTTAGTTTGGCTAAAATAAGCCTTGATGAGGTAAATGCTTATTATAATGAAATTAAGGCCCCTGCACAAATTTATCTGACCATCGCCGGTAATATTGCTTTATCGGGAGCCAAAAGCCTGGTAAAAAGTATGACGGAAGAGAATATGCGGAAGCAGGACAGGAATAAAGCATATTTGGTTTCCAGTGAATTGTAAATGGGTTTGTTTCAATTTTAGGATAAATCTCCAATCATTGGCAGGGTAATGTAGAAAATGGTTCCACCATCAGGATTTCTTTCCACCCAGATCCTGCCATCATGGGCTTCGACAATCTGTTTACAGATGAACAATCCAAGGCCAAAAGATTGTTCGCCATTCGTACCCGATCTGCCGGTATCCTTCGAGAGGCTAAAGATCCTTTCCTGCATTTCTTTCGGGATTCCGATACCATTGTCCAGGATACTGATCAACACTTCATTTTCTACGGATTTCTTCTCCATTTTTATATTAATAACCGTATTTTCCGGACTGAATTTAATGGCGTTGATGATCAGGTTGCTCAACAATCTCCAGATTTTTTCCCTGTTGACGTTCAGTGTTATAGGGAAGGTTTCTGCCTCTATTTTTTGCTTCTTTTCAGCAGCTTTATAACCGAGCAGATCTACGCAATAATGAATTAAAGCATCCATTTCAACGGCTTCTTTAAGGATTCCTTCTTTTGCGATATTCATATTGAGCAGATCGGCAATCATTTCCATTGAACCGGTACTCGATGTCTCCAGCAACTCAAGCATTTTCCGGTCCGAGGCTTCCAGGTTTTCATTGCCAAGGAGTAAATGGGTCACACTTACAGCTGCAGCCATAGCGCCACGAAGGTCATGAGCCACAATTTTCATCATCTGGGTATTTTCCTTCTGACTTTGTTCAAGTGCAGAAAGCGCTTTTTGCATGGCTATATTTTGTCGGCCGATTTTTGTGTTCAATGATTTCAGGCGTGTCCTACTGTACCATACCCCAATTACAATTGAAACCAAGATGATGGATGCCAGTAGCGCCGCAGCAATGTAATGCTCTTTTTGTAGTATTTTTCTCGCTGCAACATAGGGTAGTAGTGAAGAAATATCTACTTTATGTGATCTGGATCCAAAAAAATCTGCCTCTTCCAGCGCTTCCTGTAAAAAAATATAGGCATTCTCCGTATCACCTATTTTGTTAAATTCTTCCCCGAGTAAAAATACTGCGGAGGTTTGTTTAACGGAAGAGCGGATATCATTAGTGGCAGCTATAACCAGTAAGTCTATTTTTTTCTGGCCACTATAAAGATCACTTAATAAATAAGCTAGTCTTGCCGTCCTGCGCAGTTCTGTTTTGCTCTTGTTCAGTAAGTAACCGATGTAATATGGGTGATTTTTAAGCCGGTTGGTTTTTGTGGTATCTGGAAAGCGGCCATTGATTTCCAATTCAAATGCATCAGGCTTGGGAAACAATAAGAGAGAATCTGTATATGCTTTGTTTTTTTTTCGGTAATCTGGTGCATAAATCTGATCTCCGTTGTATTCTGCCATGGCCCAGTACAGCCATGCCATGTAGCTATAATAATTCCGCTTTATTTGTGGACTTTGCAGATGCAGGTCCACCATCTTCATACAATCCATGGCTTCTTTAAACATACCGGATGTGATTAGAATTTGTCCGAATTTAAGCCGCGCAAAATTGATTTTTGATCTGTCGTTTATTTTAATGGCAATGTTAAGGAGTTTATTCGAATAAGTCAGGGCAGAGTCCCGCTGATAATCGCTGTATTCCCTCCAGAGCGATACGTTTAGATCATACAAAGTGTTAAAGTTATTTCCGGAGTAAGAAATTATTGAATCTTTGAGTTTACGGATCCGAACTTCTTTCTGCCTGTCATATATTTTTTTATTAACCAGCTCTTTTTTTAAAACATTCAATAGGCTGTCACTGGTATCAAGAGAAAAAACAGGCAAATGGATTGTCAGCAGCCATAGGAGTATAGCAAGTGTTTTAATAGGGATGTGCATTTTTATATTTTTAACAATAAAAACCTCTATTTTAAATATAATCAATTTAATTGTTATTTTAATAAACCATAGTTTGCTCCCTGCTGATAGGTCTGTTGTAATATGCTCGTGGTCAAATTGTAAGAGGATGTCGGCAGAAAAGAATGCTGTTAAAGTGTTTTAAAAGTATGTTCCAACTGAATAGCAGGTGAAAAGATAAACCAAAGTCTTTAATAACAGAGAAGATGGTGTTTTTTTAAAGGAACCTCATTCTCTTTTGAAGATCGGCTTTATATGCACTGGAAACCGGAACAAAATGATTGTTGATGATCAGGGTTTTTCCTTCAATGGTGTCAATTTTGTGTATGTTGACAATAAATGAACGATGGACCCTGAAAAAAAAGTCTTCAGGTAACTTTTGTTCTACTTCCTTTAAAGGGGAATGCACAGAACAGGACTGGTCAGCAAGAAAGATCTTAACATAATCGCGGACAGCTTCAAGAAACAAAATATCTTTTATCCTGATCCGCTTAATCGTATTGGAGTCCCGTACAAAAGCAAATTCATCAACATTGCTGTTTATGGTCATGTTTTTATTTGTGATGATTGCTCTAGCTTTTTCAACTGCCTTAAAGAACCGGTCAGATGCAATGGGTTTGACCAAAAAATCCACCACATTTAAATCAAAAGCATCAATAGCATGTTCTGATTTAGAAGTTGTGAAGATAATCAATGGTCTTTTGTCCCCCAGTATTCTTGCAAGTTCAAGACCGCTCAATCCTGGCATGTGAATATCTAAAAATATCAGGTCAACCTGCCCCTCTAAAATTTTATGATAGGCTTCCAAAGCATCAGCGCATTCTCCCACTAAAACAAGTGTAGGATCAAAGTCAAACCACCTTTTAATAAGTTCCCTGAAAATTTTCTGGTCATCTACGATCAAGCAGTTCATAAACGAAAATACGATAATAAAGGAAATATGAAAAAGTAAGAAGCCGTTCAACTTATTCAGTAATCAGAATTACAAAGGGGTATGTTGAGGTACAATTAACATTAACTTAATGAGGAAGCCTTTACTTTTGTGATAAAGTTATGGGTACTTCAGCGGATCAGTTACTATTTCATGCCGTACAACAAAATGACCGCAGGGCATTTGACCGTCTCTATCTTATGTATTGGGAGCAAATGTATATCAGGGCATGGAATCGTACGGGTGATGAGCAAACGGCTCAGGATATTGTCCAGGAACTTTTCATTAATCTGTGGGAACGAAGGGGAGAGATCCTGATTCAGACCAGTTTCCTGCAGTACTTATCAGGGGCCTTAAAGTACAGACTGATCAATCATTTTCAATCCGAAAAAGTTAAGCGAAGGGTATTAGAAAAAGTATTGCACAGAATGGCTGAACTTTCTGGTGGAATAGATGATCTTGCAGATTATAAGCATCTTGAACAAGCACTTGATGATGAATTGGAGAAAATGCCGAAAAATATGAAAAATTCTTTGCTTCTTCGGCTTGATAATCTATCTGTTAAAGATATTGCCCTCCGTCTGGACCTGGCAGAACAAACCGTTTCCAATAACTTAAGTGCTGCCAGTAAACGCTTGCATAAGAATCTGGGTTCTAAACTTAATAACAGGGAGCTGGGGACAATTATTATTCTGGTCCAGGTTGTTAACGATCTGTTAACAAACAAATAACAATTAATAGAAGTAGTTTTTAGCTGTTTAGTTGACTCACTGGTATAAAGATGCACTTCTTATACAGCTGATGAAGAAACAGATATTTAAAAAACTACTTGACAGCTATATTTCCCGTACCTCCACTGAGCAGGAAAATCAGCTTGTAGAAAAATGGTACAATTCATTTGATAATGATGGCGGATTGCCCGCTGGATTGAAAGATCCTGGTAAAAGGCGTGCTTTGCGAAATGCAATGCATTCAGGTATCCAAAGGAAAATTGACATTCCTGTCAGGCATAAATTTAATTTTTATCGTCCTGCTTACTTAAAAATTGCTGTTGCTATTTTCCTAATCTCCGGGATTGGATTGCTGTTTTGGTATAAAAACAATTCTTCGACTCCTACTCAAAACAATGATTTTACCTATATCTCTACAGGCGCGTCAACGATGAAAAAGCTGACACTTCCTGACAGCTCGGAGATATGGCTTAATGTGGCCAGCAATCTTCATTACAATCGGAATTTTAATGCTAAGCAAAGAGAAGTTGTTCTGGATCAGGGTGAAGCATTTTTTAAAGTAAAGCACAATCCCAACCGGCCATTTGTGGTCAGAACAGGGGCACTTAGGACCCGGGTGCTGGGGACCTCATTCAATATCCGTTCTTATCCGGGGATTAATGAAGTGAAAATAACTGTATTGACAGGTAAAGTACAGGTAAGCCGAAAAAACAGGCTTTTGGGACTGCTTACGCCAGGCCAGCAAATTGTTTATAACAAACTAACGGCACAGGATTCTATTCATGAAATGAATCCGGGTCAAAGCAATAGCTGGATTAAAGGTAAAACTTATCTGAGCCAGGCCTCATTTACAGAGCTTGCCCTGGTGTTAAAAAATCGCTACGGGGTAAATCTTAAAACCAGTAGTTCCAAAATAGAAAAACTCCGTTTCAGCATGTTGCTTGATCAGAAGACACCTCTTGAAAATACTATTAAAGCCATTTGTTCGATTCACCAAACTAAGTATAGAAGGAGGTATGGAAATGAGATAGAGCTCTATTAAAAATAAGCCGGCTTCCGGAATAAACCGAAAACCGGCAAAAAAATTAAAAACAGGCGCCCTAGGAAGCTTATCCTGTTTTTTCTTAGTAATCGTATTTAACAGTTACCAATCACTCAAATTTATGAAATTTTTCTTACTGCCATTGCAGCAAGTTATGAGAATAGCTACATTAACCATTTTCACCATATCCCTGTTGAGTGGAACACTTACCGCAAGACCGGTTTTTGCTCAATATCTTCACCAGCAGGTAAATGTTCAGTTTACCGGTCAAAATGCCTGGACCGCAATCCAGCAGCTGGAACAGCAGAACATTAAATTTGCTTATGATGCCCAGTTGTTAAAACTGACGAGTATAAAGGCAGCGGCCAGGTCCTTCAATAAACAAAGTGTAGAATCCGTTTTGAAATATCTGTTTTCAAATACGAATATTACTTATCATGAAGCCAATGGGTTTATCACTTTAAAGAAAAAGGAGCAGCCGATCCTGATCACAGGAAAGGTCATCGACGGTTCAACAAAAGAAACTTTGCCTGGAGTTTCTATCAGAATGAAAGGGGCATCGACTGGGACAACAACAGATGTAAACGGAAATTTCAGGTTATCTGTTTCAGTACCTGCTGCCGTTCTTGTGTTTAGTTACATGGGCTATCAGTCTAAGGAGATTCGGATAGACAAAAGCAGTACGGATTTAACCATTGTGTTGCAAGCCTCCAGTACTGTTTTGAATGAGGTTACCGTACAGGCAAGAAGAAAGGCCAATACAGAGGTTGCTGTTCTGGATGAAAGAAGAAAAGCTTCTATTATTCAGGATGCAATTTCTGCAGCCCAGATGGAAAGAACAGGAAGTATTACCACGACCCAGGCTTTGCAACGGGTTTCAGGAGTAACCATTACAGATGATAAATACATAGCTATCCGTGGATTGGGTGATCGAAGTGTCATCGGGCAGCTGAATGGCGTCCGTCTGGCGTCATCGGATCCTGACCGGAGTGCGATTCCTTTAGATCTGGTTCCTGCTTCCCTATTGGACAATATTACCATTTACAAAACTGTTACACCAGACAAGCCTGCAGATGCTGCAGCAGGTATTGTAGAACTAAAAACCAAGTCTGTGCCTGATAGTATGGTCTTTGAGGTCATTACGCAAACCGGTTTTAATTCGGCAATTGGTATGGGGGGCAGTTACAATAGTTTTTGGAACAGTGATATGGGGGCATTTGGTACAAAGATTAGTCAGAAAAACCTTTCAGCTGATTTTAAAGCTTTGGCGCAACAATATCCCGATGGTCTGGGCTCTGTACAGAAGATGATCCGTAACAGCAATTACAGCATCAATGGTTGGAAAGAGGTAGATCGGGTAAATAAAATTATGCAGGGTTTTGATCCCATAATGACCACTCAGTATAAAACAGCTCCTCTTAATCAACTGTATTCTGCAACTTACGGCAATAGTTTTAATGTATTTAAAAAACATAAACTGGGCCTTATACTGGGCGGAAATTATTACCGTAGGACCAATGCGACCATTGATGGAAATTTAACTCAGTACAGTATCTATCAGGGCGTGGTTACCGGTAATCCCGATGTGTACAGCCCGCGAAATATCCCCAATTACATTACCCCAAATAGCCTGGTGATGGGTAAATACCAGAGCTATAAAGAAAACACGGGAATAGAAACGCTCAATTATGGGGTTCTGGCTGGCCTTACCTATCGTTTTTCCCCACTTCATGAAATCAGTATGCAATACCTGGGCAGCTGGGGTGGGGAAACAGCTGCGACCTATCTTAACGGAAGCTATGAGTATACAGGGTTGCCTGGTGAAGTCGCCAGTACGATATATTCTCTGAAACAAACCTACAGAAGTTTAAACACTTTTAATTTCCAGGGAGAGCATAAACTCAAAAAAGGAGAATACTCACCCAGATTGAGCTATAACATTGCAACCTCCCGTTCCGGACAGAACAACCCTGACTATCGTTTCATTAGTCTTGCCGATTACACACCCAAAGGTGGAGGCTATTATCAGCGACTTAAAACATCCGGTGATGGAACCACGGGCCCTGAACTGGTCTATAGTAAACACCTGTACGCATTGACTTCCGGCTACGTCAATGGCTTCGGTGTATATGGTATTATTCAGGCGGAGCCTAATGGGCGCAGATGGCGTAACCTTGATGAAACGAATTATAATTACAAAGCCGATCTGGCCATCCCTTTTAAATTGTTCGGTGAGAAACAGGAATTCAAAACCGGAGTCAATTATCTTTTCAGGGACAGGAAGTTTATGGAAAATCAATTGTTTTTACCCGGGTCAAATTTTTCCGGATTTAAGAGCACCCCACTTTATGATGTGGAAGGAGATCTGAATCGTCTGGTAAGCCGTCAGATCATTGGCGTAAATGCCCCTGGTAATAACCAGGGGGAAGGGCAGATGCCTGTTGGTGGTTTTCTGTACAACAGTCAGAAATCACCTAACAATTATAAAGGCTATTATGAAACCAATGCCTTATATGGTATGGTAGACCTGAAACTGACAGAAAGGCTCCGGGTTGCGGGTGGAGTAAGGTTTGAAAAAACAAATATTGGTTCTGCCGTCGATACTTCAGGGGTTTTTCTGGATCCTGCATTGACTGCCAAGAGTCCCGGAGGCGGTAAAAGCATACCTATAGTGAACATTGAACCTTATTCAACTTATAAAACGGGATATAAACCCTATTATTCTGTAAATGCAACCTACATTCTGAACCAAAAAATGAATTTCAGAGCGGCATTCAATACCACCCTGGCCAGACCTGAACTACGCGAAATTACCAATGTATTTGAGTTTGATGTATTTCAAATGGGACTGGTGGTGGGTAATCCGAATTTGAAAAATCAGCGCACCGAAAACCTAGATTTCAGATGGGAATGGTTTCCTGGTAACGGAGAAGTTTTTGCAGTGTCAGCATTCGGGAAGCGTATTAAAGACCAGTTGGTTAAAGTATTTAGTTTAAAAACAGATGGTTTGGCGGCCACTTATCCTGAGTTCCCAACCATACAGTTTCAAAATGACCCAAACACGGGTACAGTATGGGGTATAGAACTAGAGGTGGTTAAAGATCTGGGCAAGCTAAATGACCGGATGCGTAATTTTTTTCTGGGCTCTAATCTTTTGCTGGCCCAAAGTGACATCAAGAAAACAAAGGAGCGTTATGAGGCCAATCGTTCGCTCGACCGTTTTACGCCTAAAAATAGCCCCTTGTTTGAACAAGCGCCTTATTCTGTCAACCTCTGGCTCAATTACAACAATAAAAAGTCAGGCACCGATCTTACAGCCACTTTCAATATGGTTGGTGAGCGTTTGGTGCAGATTAACCTGACTGGTGAACCTGATTTATATACACTGCCTGTACCTATGCTGGATTTTGTATTCAGCCAG
The DNA here is from genome assembly GCF_003208655.1 of Pedobacter nutrimenti. Taxonomy (GTDB): domain Bacteria; phylum Bacteroidota; class Bacteroidia; order Sphingobacteriales; family Sphingobacteriaceae; genus Pedobacter; species Pedobacter nutrimenti. Next base: position 339,643 of record NZ_QKLU01000007.1, read on the forward strand.
CGTTTGAGCAGGCGTCTGCTTTTTAAGGGTTATGCTAAGAATATTCTTGATCCGGCAGTTAAAACAGTATACGCCAATCCCGAAACGGGGGGTAAATGGTATGGGAAGGAATACATTAACCGAAGCTATTTCCGGGGCAGTGAAATTATGTTTGGCTTTACCTATAAATTATTTTAATCATGAATAAACTACGACTCATTCTGATATCGGTTATTTGTCTGTTGGGCTGCAAAAAAGAACGGCTTGACGAAAAAAAAGATAATCGCTTCATAACGGAAAACAAGGCGCTTTCAACCACCCGAATTGTAAATCTAAGTATGTACAATCAGGTGGTGGCCAATGGAGACACCCTGACCAAATACATCCTGCGATTGGGAGATGAAGCACAAAGATATATACCGACATTATACTTTCCAAAGGACGGGATCCTGGGAACCATCTGGCAGGTACCTCAGGATTTATTCCGGGCAAATGGTATTGCTCAAATGGACTTTAACGATGGAATAACGAGACTCAAACTGCCTGTAACGGAAAAATATGGAAGGCCGACAGATTATTATCTGTTAACCGATTCCCTTGCGGGGCAACCCCGTATTGAAGGACAACCAGCGTATGTGGCTGTTGAAAGGGGGGTGGGACAGCCATCTAAACCAGACCATTTTAAAATCAGGATACTGAATCTGAGTGCACGTTCAAAGGTGCAAATTGATGGTGATCAATTGGAAAGTCTGGAAGGACCTGTAAGTCTGGCCTATGCTGATGGTTCACTGGTTGCCCCCCAAACCACCAATGTTACTGCCGCTCAACGTCTATCTGATTACATAGAGCTGCCCTATGGAAGTTACCAGTTTCGGGTACTTACGCCCGACGGCAGGCAGCTTCCTGGTTCTGCTCCAGTAAACACAAACAATAAAATTATATACCCATCTAATTCTACGATTTCCACTCGTACCACCAACTCATTCGAGTCGGCCATGCTTACATTTGCTCCTGTTGCCAGTTATCAACCTGGAGGCGTATATACCATCGTTATTGCACCTTATAATTTTAGTTATTATGATGGAATATACGAGAAGAAAGGTGCGCTGCAGAATGGCTTTAGGGTGATCACAGATGTTAACCCTGGCGTGAATAACACGTATTATCGCCTTCAAGGCGTAAACGCCCTGCCAGGCAGCAGTAATCTTGGCTTTAGAATAAACGGAAAAGCGCTGGCCTCCGGGATTTCTTATGGCCAGTCATCTGATTATGGCAGACTAATCCAGGGCATGGCGTCAATAGAGGCCGTAGATGCTTCAGGAAAAGTACTGGCAACGCTTACCGGACAGGTGCTGCGGCCTGGTCAGAACTATTCCGCATGGTTATACCCTGATCAGCAGGGGGGAGCAAAATTGACGCTGGTTGCCAATGACCTAAGTGGCTTTGATGCAGGAACACCAAGCCCTGACGGGGGTGCCCAAAATGGTTTGGCAAATGATTTTATGTTTAATAAACGTTTTCTGAACCTGTCGCCTGATAATCCTTATATCACCTTTACGTTTGATAACGGACAGCTCGATTTCAATCAAAAAGCCACCGTTAATCTGCAGCCCGGGCTTCCAATAACTGAAATGCCCTACATTATTTCTGCCCGGCCCGGTTACAACAAAACTTTTCAGATCATGGCCTATCGCTCCAGTCCGGCAGTTGTTCCCGGTAGCTGGGCAGAAGACATAGTTGTACTTAAAAACACGGCTTTTGTTGCCGATGAACTATTATACATGTCTGCCGGAAGAGATGTTCCCATACAAGAGCCGGGTATTTATACAGTTGCACTCATTGGTCGTACAGGCAATGGGGTAACCGAAGCAAATAAAGCAAAATTAATTATTGTTAAACACAACAGATAATGAAAAGGAGCCTATATATTTTATGCGTTGCAGTGCTTGCTTTGGCGGCCTGTAGAAAAGTCGATTATACGACCATTGATCAGCCAGCTTACCTTAGGGTTTTCAATGATCTGAATTATTCCCAGACCATGGAAAATATGAATAGTCTGTATCCATCGTTGTGCATGATCATTGACCCTGTACTGGATGCGGACGGAATTCCCACAGGAGGAAAGGTGGTAGGGGATTTTTTGGATAAACGGGAAGCGTATGCCCCTCCGTATCCATCACATGTGGGCAACAGTACTTCCGTCCAAAATCCTGAATATCCGGGCAAGGAAAATGTACTGGTTGGACCTATCCTCAATGGTTTTGACCTAAGCAGTTGGGCCCAGGTGCCTTCTGGAAAACTTCGGATTATGTTTTTGTACAGACCACATACCTCCACACCCTTCTTTGAACTGGAAACAAAACTGAAGAAAAACGTGCTGATTGATACGACCATCAATCTAAGTGCAAAAGAAGTTTATACCCTTCATGTGCTGCAAAAAGATTTTAAAACAAAAAGAAATGGTCTTTTACTCCGGGAAGAGAGCTTTCATAAACTTCCGCTTTCAGATTCTTTGGCTTATATAAATTTTTATAATTATAGTGCCAATGGCTTCTTTCAGGCTGACATCAGCCAGAAACCCCAGGAAATACCGGGAACTGATCGACTGGGTTTGTTTATCACCGGTGTTAAAGACAGTATGAACGTTTTTCTTTCGCTATTTGAGCGGCAGACTGGAAATGTACTGTCCCCGGTTGTTAAAAATTACAATAGCAAATATTTAGGTACTGTGGTACGAAACAATGAAACCAATAAGGTAAACCCCTATTATAGTTTTCCTTTATGGGCAGACCCCAAATCAGACGGTATCCGGACTGATATCTGGCAGAATTTGGAGTTTTTAGGACTGGGATTAGACATTGCGAACCGCCCCAATATCAAAAGCCCCGGCAATTATGCTTGCGTGTATTTTTTACTGAATGGGAAATCGCTTCCGCCCGCACCTTTAGCAAGTTTTATAGGATTGAACGGGATTCCCAGGCCAAATCTGCTGGTCAGCTTACATTCTGGTTTGAATAATCCACAAACTTTTGCCACTGTAAGCACCCTGGAGATTATAAACAGCAATGTTTACCTCACTACGGTGCAGCGAAAGTACCCTACGCCAATTTATAAGTGAGCCAGATGATATTGAATTTAAAAACAAACACAATGAAGATCAATAAATATGTTTATTTGCTTTACAATTGCCTTTTTTTGATACTGATGGCGGGGTTTTCGGCTTGTAAGCATGACGATTATACCGTAAAGAAATCAAATGAGAACATTCGCCTGGCCGGTGATTTTTTAAAGAACAATTACGATTATACCTTGTTCTATGCTGCGCTGGATTATACCGGAATTTTGCCCCAATTAAATGAAAAGGGACCTTTTACAGTACTGGCGCCAAACAATAAGGCCTTTATAGAACTTGGGATACAATCGGCGGCAGACATCAAAAAACTAAATCGGGACAGTTTGAAGCAAGCCATGGCTCTGCACATCATATCCCGTAGTTTAAGGCAGTCGGATGTGCCGGTTAATACGGTAAACGTGGAGTATCAAAGCCTGGCAGGTGTTCCTGTGTACGTTTCTTTTGGTACTAAAAACCCCGCCAATCCAGATGAATATGAGTGGACGAGTGTGCTTTACTTTAATGGCAGTCGTGCCACACGAAAGGATGTTCAGTTGGTTAATGGGATTCTGCATTCATTAGATAAAGTGATGAAACGATATCCTGGAAAGGGTGTGCAGCAATGGCTAAGCGATCGGCCAGCTTATAGCATCTTTGTTTCCGGACTTAAGAAATTCGGATTGTGGGACGAACTTGCCGGAAAAGGGCCATTTACCATTTTTGCCCCCAATAATCAAGCTTTTACAAATATGGGTATCAGTAAGGCCGATATTGACGCACTGGATCCTGGCAAATATATTGGTCCACGTCTTTTTGGGGCTTATATCCAGTATGAGAAACGCTACTTTTTATCCGATTTGAATGCATTTTCCTTCATCAATAATCAGAATACCTACGAAAATTTTACGAGAAATGGCAATAGTTACTTTAAGTGGTATGCCTATGGAGCCACGCATACCATCAGCCTTGCTGATCGTAAAGAATTCCCCAGTGTAGGATATGGTCAATCCATAATTGAACTTGCAACAATGGGCTATCGTATGGATAACCTTTGCGATAATGGAACTGTACAGGATTTACCTGAACTATTGGTCACACCTGGGCAAGCCTTGAAGAAATGATGTCCATTTAATTTTTAAAAAAATGAATAAACTAAAACTATTTATATATGGCTACTTGTTGGTGATGCTCATGATCCTGGTCGCCAGCTGCCGTAAACAGGAATTTGCACTGCCGCCTGAAGGAGAGAAGGTCCCCTATGTAGATACCGTGAAACTCTCCCTAAAAGAAGTCTTGGAAAAGTCGCCTGCAAAACTATTTTATCAGGCCTGGCAGCGAAGTAGCATGGAGAGCCGTTTAAAAACAATAGGCGATGCTAAAAGTACATTTACAATTTTGATACCCAGTGATGCCGCGATGGAAAGCGCAGGTTTTACTTCCCAAAAAATACTGGATATGCAGGTGAAAGACCTGGACAGCCTGATGATGTTTTATACCTTAAAGGGGCGTATTACTGCACAAGACCTGGAAAGTAAGGCCGATAATTATATTGGTGCCAGCTTGCTCACAAAACCCGGGATACGGGTTAGCCTAACGCAGTCCACTGCTGTAAACCTCAATGATGTTGTACCCTATTATTATCAGCAGCGCCTGCAGGTAAAAGATGGTAAAACTTATGTGAATGGTAAGCTGGTTGGGACTGGAAAGTTTGTAGCCGCAAAAGATGGTTACGTATGGCTGCTGGATCAAATGATAAGCAGGCCCGATAAAACGATACTGGAAGTGCTAAAAGCAGATGGACATTTTACCCTGTTATTGAACATTCTTCAATATACCGACGATCAATACGCCAAAATACTGAGGGCCGGAATGGTTTTTACCGGTGCAAGGGTAGGTTTCATTAAACGCTATAATTGGGCAATAGCTCCTCCTTTATATCCAGGAGAAAAATCCTTGGTCAACCTGATTCGTACCACGGCGTTGCTGCCCAATGATGAGGTCTTTAAAAATGCAGGATTCAATAGTTTGGACGACCTTAACAGCTTCAATCTAAAAAGAGGTTTGCCCCGTATAACCAAAGACCAATTTGGCAGGAATATCGCAGTGGGCAATTTTGCCACAGATAGCCTGCTCTTTTATCACCTGGATTTTGGGGCCGGGGTCAACTTTGGATTCAATTCCAACGAGATGACCAATGCGGTCATGTCTAATTACTTGGTGAGTTTCAAGTCACCTTTGGCTGGTGAGGGTTATATATCCTCTTACATGCCGTTCGATTTTTCCCGTGATGCTTCGGGCAGGGTGCAACTAAAGGTGAAAGAGGTACCCGATGGAACTGCGGCAACAATAGTGGTGGCAGATATTCCTACCCTTATGGGGCCAATTCATGTTGTAGATCATTTTCTTACCCCAAAAGGTTTTAAACTCAATCAGAAATGAACAGAACAATTAAACAATATATACAGAATTACAGAGGATTGGTCTTATGCTTCATGCTGTTGTTGATGATGGCTGCCTGTAAAAAGGATAATTTGAATACTGCTGCCGACGATAATAACTCGATTACTCAGGTCATTGCAGATAATTTTAATTTATCCATCTTTAAAACAGTGCTTGGACGCAATAAGTTGGATAAAAAATTAAAAGAGAAGGGGCCTTTTACCGCCCTGGCACCATCTGATGCTGCTTTTGCTTTGGCTGGATATACAAACCCGACTTCCATTATCACTGCTGAACCCTCAGTGATAGCTGGTATTGCAAGTTATCATGTTCTGGATGGCAGATATGAATTCAACAAGCTGCCTTTTCAATTTAATCAGGAACTCCGTTCCCAGAATGGTAAACTTTATGCGACACGCTGGATAAAAAATTCAGATACCGTGCTGACCATTAACGGGTCAAGAATAGTGGCTGTAAATGTGCCTGCTTCCAATGGATTGATACAAGTTATTGACCGTGTACTGACACCCTATACACACGATAAACTGGGTGATGCTGTAGCCTCTGAAGCTTCGGTTACCCTCTTTTATCAGGCATTAAAATCTTCAGGAGTATTGTCAAGTCTTAATGGCACAGATGTGTTCACTGTTTTTTCACCAAGTAATGATGCAATGAAGGCCTATGGCTTTGCAACGCTTGAACAAATCCGTGGAACCAATGTGGAAGTTTTGAAGCACCTGGTCAACTATCACATTGTCCGCGACCGGCGTTTTGTTTACGATTACATCCTGAGCACAAAATCGTCTACGGCAATTAAACAAGCCACAATGGATGGGGGCAATACCATTAATATAAATCTAATCGAAGACAACAGCCAGATCGGGGGCTTTAGTGGCATTACATTGAGGGGACTAGTCAATGGCTCTGATGTAAATGTGTTGAAAAGGGATGTCCTGACTGGAAATGGGGTGCTTCATGTGATAGACGGGGTTTTAATAAGTACCCCTTAACAAAATTGAAAATGGTACAGACGATAAAAAAGATGAGAAAAACGATATACTTAAGTTTATGGGGAATGCTAATGGGCTTGCTACTTTTTCTCCTGCTTCCAGTAGCAGGTATGGCCCAAGAAACCAGCGGGACGTTAAACGGGACCGTATTAGATGCTGCGGGCCAGCCCTTACCCGGGGCTTCGGTGATTGCAGTTCACCAGCCCTCGGGCACGCGTTATGCGACTTCAGCAGACGGGAAGGGGCGTTATTACCTGCCCAACCTTCGCATCGGTGGCCCCTATAGTGTAGAGGCCGCGATGATCAGCATGAGCAGCGAAAAGAAAGAAGGGATCACCATCCGTTTGGGGGCCTCTATAGTCTTAAATTTTGCCTTAAAAGACCAGGCGCAGCAGCTGTCCGAGGTGAGCATTAAGGCGACCAAACCAGGCGCCCGTGCCAGTACCTTTGGATCGGGTAAAAACATCAGTGCCGATCAGGTAAAAAACATGGCGACCGTGTCGCGGAGCATCACCGACATCACGCGTCTGGTTCCCCAGGCCACTAAAGACAACAGCTTTGGGGGGACCAACTTCCGCTACAACAACGTGACCATAGACGGGGCGATCAACAACGATGCGATCGGTTTCAGCCCTTCATTGGGCGGCCAGTCCGGAACTTCGGGCATGGCGGGCAGCTCGACGCGGACCAATCCGATATCCCTGGATGCGATTGAGGACATGCAGGTTTACCTGGCGCCCTACGATGTGAAGATCGGAAACTTTACCGGGGGTTCGGTAAATGCGGTGACCCGGAGCGGGACCAATAGCCTGAGCGGTTCGGTATACGGCTTTGGGCGCAATGCCACCTTAACAGGCAAAGACCGTGTAGGCACACTGGGGAAAATGAACAGTGACTTTTACGATTACCAGGCTGGTTTCCGGGTGGGGTTCCCTTTGATCAAAGACAAACTGTTCTTTTTCAGCAATGAGGAAATCACCAAAAGACAAGACCCCGCGCAGCTGAAAGCAGGGCAGAGCGAGACGGCCCAAATCCTGAGCTTGTCGGATGCAAATGCGATCAGCGCTTCTAATCTGATGGCCGCCGGCACTGCAGGGGATTTCAATACCTATTCCAAATCCCATAAGTTTTTTAACCGCTTGGACTGGAACATCAATGAGCACCACCAGCTGGCGGTTCGAAACAATACGATCATCTCTGAGGCAACCCACATGGACCGAGACCAGCAGGACTTCCGTTTCAGCAGCATGGGCTTTTTACAAAAGAACAACCAGAGCTCTACGGTTGCCGAGCTGAAAAGCCGGTTTGAACATGGGCTATCGGGCAATTTGCTGGTGGGTTATACGCGTGTGAACGATTCCAGGGACCCTTTGGGCGACCCGAGCTTGCCACAGGTGCAGATTGCCGGCCGTACGCCCGGTACGACGATTTACCTGGGCACGGACCGTGAGGCGAGTATTTTCAGGATGAAACAACGGACCCTGGAGCTGACGGGGAACCTGAGCTGGAACCTGGGCAAGCATACCCTGACCCTTGGTACCCACAATGAGCTGTATAAGATCAATTACGGATTTGTGAATGCCTGGAACGGCCGGGTAGACTACCTGAGCATAGAAGACTATTTAAACAACAACCCTTACCGGGTACGTGGCGCTTATAGTTACAGCAACAACAACCGGGAGTACATTCTGTCCAATCCCGGGGCCGTGTTCCATGTGAACATGTACAGTGCCTATATCCAGGACGAAATCCGGGTATCCGACCAGCTGAAAGTGATCCCAGGCTTAAGGGCCGATATGACCGACTTGCCGACCAAACCGGACTTGAGCGATAAAGTACAAAATGCCCTGTCTGATCCTTATTTCGGGACAACGTATAGCTATACCCCTTTAAGCCGGATCGGGAACAAGTATTTGAACAAAGTACAGCTGTCGCCCCGGATTGGCTTCCGTTACGACTGGTTTGGGGACCAGCGGCTGATTGTCAGGGGTGGAGCCGGTCTGTTCACCGGGCGGATCCCGATGGCCTGGATAGCCTATGCGTTTTACAACACCGGAGACAGCTTTGGAGGCTTTGACCAGAAAGCGGACCAGAAACCTTTTGTACCGGGGAGTAACCCCCTTAAGGGCGGGGCCAATGGGATCGGGGACTTCATTGCGGCCAATGGCGCAGTGACAGGCAACCGCAACAGCGGGAAAACGCAGGCGGACCTGATTGACAATGGCTTTGTGATGCCGCAGGTGCTTCGGACCAGTTTAGGGGTTGACTATACCACTGCCAGTCAGTGGAAATTCACCCTGGAAGGGATCTACACCAAAAACATCAAAGATGTACTTTTCCAGCAGCTGAACGTGCAGGACAACCCAACCTATTATGCTTATGACACCAAGCATCAGCAACCGGTGTACAGCGGAACGGTAGACCCTCGTTTTTCCAATACCTATCTGTTGAGCAATACGAGCAAAGGTTACCGCTACAGTCTGACCGGAAGCATCAGCAAAAGCATAGCCGATGTGTTGCAGGCTTCGGTTTCCTATACCTATGGAGC
>NZ_QKLU01000008.1 GCF_003208655.1 Pedobacter nutrimenti
CAGTTTCACTGAAATACGCAACACCTAAAAACTAGCTTTTTTAGCTAAAAAGCTATATTTTTTAGCTAAAAAACACGTGTTAATCATCGTTATTTATTTCAACAAAAAGCCTAATTTAACTACAGCAAAAGTTTAATGTAAATTATGACAAAAAGTGAATTTATAACATTACATATCGACGCAATTCTTGCCCTGACAACTGCTGATGCTAAAAAGAAAGAATTGACAGTCTTATTATTCCAATACCTGCTCAGTTTTAAAAAACGAGAAGTTGAATTTCACATTGACCACTTCGCCAAATACTCAGGCCTGGCGGCATCATTTTTAAATCAACCTTATGATACCTATAAACAACCTGATTTTGCAGCTCCGGTTATGGATGTTTTCGGACTTCGCCACCTGTTAATAGATGAAAATAAATACCAATCGTTACTGGAGTCTGCATTGATTTTATTAATGATGTCCAATATTGACATATTTCCTGAAAGATATTTCCATTACACTGTTATATCATCCATTATAAAATCAGATAAAAAGGACGAATTTTTTGCTTCGGAATTCCAGGCCCGCTTTTCTGAGGATTTCTGGCATCAACTTAAAACACTAAAGTAGTACCCCTAATAATAAATTAAATAGCTGCTCAATGTTTACCTTAGCGGTATTTATTCTAAGACACTAAACAAGTCCTAAATGACAATTAAAGAATATCCCATACTTAAATACGTGGACAACAATGAACTCACACGGGGCATTTATACGATGTTGGACAATTCGGGATATAATGAAGATGGCATAACTGACATTGAAAAGAGCTTTAAATATTTTGCCGGAAGAGCAATTCATATCAACCATATATCCCAAGAGGTGCTTGGCTCGCTAGAAAAGACACCTAATTTCATGCGTGATAAGACTTTATTGGCTGGTACGAAAGAAAGTGCAGGGTTACTTTTACTGCCAAAAACTATTTTACCAGATTTTAGCAATGTTCCTGAATATGCCGAGGCAAATCCGTCAGCTTATCCCATTAATGCCATATTGTATTCCTGGCTAAGTTTTAATAACCATGATATTATAGACGGGACTTTCGACCCTGAAGATGCTTATCGAGGTGATGACGGTCGGTCATTGGTCATTATCCCAATTTGTGATGATCGAATTACCCAGGCGACAGATGAGTACCATATGACAAGCAACGATGAAATTTATGGTTGGCCTTGCAGTGAAAGTGAGGGCCGTGAATGGTATGGGACAATTCATGATTTGGTCATGTCACTGATTCTGGTCAATACCTTTCCTGATGTTTATGATCACATTATCACCGATCACCCTGCTAAAAGACAAATCGTAGTCTGTAATTATAACGACATTGAAGTAATTGCATAGATGCCATTTCAAAAAAGGCACAGTTATGAATGTCCTAGGACATATTTATTGAAAACTGCGATTAGTTGGAAATGCCTCGCACACACTTGCGGCCTGCAAAAACGGGCCAACCCCACAGAGGCCGTAGCAGGTTTTTGCTTTGGGTGTTTACGGAGAAAAGACACGGCGAATAATGGGCGGCAGTAGTAGATCCGAGGTTTGTCTGTTTAAACCTAGCCAATGCCGAATGGTGTCGACATTAAATATAATCTGTCATTTTTGGAGGATATCCGACCGGATACGCACCATATACATCAATATAAGTTTTTAATATCAGATCGGGTTCCTTATTATAATTTATAAACTCAGTCCCAAAATCAGGAAATACCATCTCGCCGTTTTCTGGATTCCGATCACCAAGCTGCAAAAAGGACGCAATACCTTCCAGAATACCAAATGTGGGATGTTCCGTGCCATCTTCAAAAGCTGTGTTCTTGGCCTCTATTTCCCTTTTTAAGCCCAGGATAAAATCAAAATAAAATTCTCTAAAATGCCAATTAATCCCCGCTGATTTTAAGAATTTAAAGATATGCTCATAAACAGGTCTTAGGTCGACCCTGGATGCTTTTTTATAAGGGTGCCGGAGATAAGTACTATAGAAAAAATACTCCTTAGAAGTCAACCCCATCTCGTAAACTAGTTTTTGTACAGTTTGACCATAATGATCGGAACCCCCAAAACCGTAATAATAATTGTCTTGGTTATATATTTTGCAACTACCACCAGCGATTTGATAAAATAATTCGCAAAGCATGGCAACTATTTCATCTGGAAGATGATGCGGCATAGGCTTATAACCTGGTATAAATTCTTCAAAAGTAAGCAAGGGTGGATTCCTGACAAGAATTTTCTTTTCCCTTTTATCGTCTTTAAATCGCATGGCGCGGATGCGGCGGTACATTTGGTATTCTTCTGCTAAGGTTTGGTGATAATAGTAGAAGAAGGGACTTTTTGTAAATCCTTCTGGTGCGATTGAACCAGTTAACTGCGGAATGGTTTCTAATAGTTTCTTTAATATTAACTCAGCATCTTCCGAAGGGAGAAATTGGCCGTCAGACAATAGATTCATAAGCAATAAGTTAGTTATACGAATTTATCGTTTTCTCGGGGATTTGCCAACCTAGTAAGTGTTTAACTTTTTTTGTAGTGAAATTCAAAGGAAATTATATTGGGGCTTAATCATTTTATTAATACACATCTCGCAATTGAAACTCAACGAGTATTGAGGTTTGGTATTTCTTAATTATGCAATAGATTAATGCTGTTGATTGATTACTTTTGTTTACTCTAAATTCTCTCAATGAAAAATATGATTTTTATTATTGCCTTTTGTATTGTTGCAGGCAAATCAATGGCTCAGAAATTTACTGAGAACTACTTGGCAGATGACTTTAAATTGTACAAGGGATTGTTATTGAAGCTAAATCCTCAAGCGATTTCCGGGTTTGGGCATTCCTTTTATGAAAAAATGGATTATGTTCAGAGCATGTATGACGGTAGGGTGATTTACCCGGAAAAGAAATATACCTTCAATACACAAAAAGATAGTCTTTTAAACCGTATTTTCCGTGTACAGAATATTGTCAATAAATCGGGTGCGGATTATAACGGCGAAACTTATCTAGAAAAGCCAATATTTGTTCTTCAGGATACAGTAAGCAAGCAACTTATTTACTATAAATATGATGCAGAATATGAGCATAATTTCCCATTTTTGACATCTCCGATTAAATACGATGAACAGGAGCTATGTTCAAGAATTGAACGAGATGTGGATGAATTTACAGGAAAGATTACAATAAATTCTCCTATGTCGTCTGGTCATAGCATCAGCAACGTAATCCTCTATAAAAATATTCTGAAAGGTAAAATTGTATATTATCTAAGTTTAAGGACAATCGGCAGCACCTTGAATGTAAGGGAAAAAGGTGTGTACATTATTTTTTCAGACGGGACGAAATGGTCAAGGCCTACAGAGGAAATAGAGGTTGAGGCTGATAAAAACGGCTATGAGTATTCGGCATTTATTACGCTTAGTGCTAATGACTTGTTGACTTTTAGTGGGAAAGGAATTAGAAAATTCCGACTCTTTATTTACGATGAAAGCGTGAACTCAGCTGATGCAGATAAATTCAAGACCTATGTGAAATGCGTCAGAAAAGCTAAATAGGACTATTTTATTTAATACCCACAAGTTAGCAAACCATTTTTTGTTAGGAATCCCTTTGTAGGTTAATTATCTTGGTTAAGATTAACAAACTTCTCCATAGGGTTAGTACAATAATAATCAACCCTACTATATTAAAGAAATATATACAAATGTAGTGTTGTTCTGGTAACAATATCTTCAAACTATAGCCGAGAACCGTAATGAAAATCAATGACTTAACGCAGTTTTTCAATAGTGAAACAGTTTTAAAATACATTTCACTGGCAAAAAATATATCAAATAATGGGTCGTCCTCAGTATAATTTTCCCTGGTAACTCGACTGCCACTTTTGAAGGTAATAAGTACTGTCAATAGTGTCAATATGAATCCGGCAAGCGTTAGCGAGATTGTAGTCAGATCGGATGCCATTGACATGATTGCTTCACTCTTAGGTAGTACTAATATTTGCTCATGATAGAATTTATAAACGATCATACAGAATATAATTGCGATTAAATAATCGTAGAGTAATGGTTTTTTAAAGTAGCGATCTAGAGTGTTCATATTGAATCAACAAATTCGTTAAACTCAGTTTCTATCAATTCATACCACTGGCGGAGTTTGGTTATTTTTTTTAAATCTACTTCCCTTACCAATTCTTTTTTACCTTTTAGTAGATTGAAAACCTCTTCTTGACCATCCTTATCTTCATATTTTACCACAAAACTCTCAAATGCTTCAATATTAAAAGGTCTACCTTTAAATCTTTTAAGCATCGTTTTTATCATGCCATTTGCTTCCTTATTTATTTCTGTACTTGTAACGGTATTACCAGGTGATTGATACATCGCCTCTAATTTGATGTACTTTGGTTTTAATAGATTTCCAAAGGAATTTATGCCAGTTAAATATGATCCTGTTAGGTCAGAGTCTAGATGTACCAGTTTTTTTGGCTGAAGCTTTATATCAATATTTAACACATTTTTTAGTTCAGCCAAAGTTTTATCTATAGTTGAATCCATAAACATGGCCAGTTCAGTCGCTTTGGAAATCCTAAGGGTTTCATGCCCGACATTTCTAAAATAATATTCTATGTCTGATGCACGTGGGCCATGATAATTGAATTCTGTACAAAGAACAAGTTGAGACTTGCTGTAATCGATAAAAAAATGCGTTTGTTCAGCAATTGATCCTATTGTCGAATCCAACGGAATCAATTTGAATTTGTCTGCTGGTTTAAGCATCGGTACTCGTCCTGCCCGGAGAAGGGCAATCGTACACCGGATTCTTTTATCCTTTGGCATAATAACAGCACTCGAAATAAACAACTCTCTTGGAGTTTCACCAATCCGTTTATGGTGACGGTCAATCAAATGGCCTTTTCCTTTGTGAATTTCATTGGTTACATAGGTAATTATTTTGGTAAGTATGTCAGCATTTGTATACGATGCATCATTATATGGTGTGAACTTTAAAGAATAAAGATTAAACTTTATTGTCGTTAACTTTTCGTTCGGGTCTGGAGCGTCTCCTGTACTCATAATATTTTTGTCAATTTACAATTATGGTTAATAAATAGATCATTGTTAGGCATTTATCGATGAAATGATGATTTCCCAATCAATTTTAAATTTTTAGTTTCTTGACTTTCATTTTGGGTTGAGTTGTAAATAGATTTGAAGCAGTGTCAACACCGCAGTAATAAGAATACTTGCTATAGCAATATTAACTGCTTTTTTTGCCAGTTTATTGGCGTCAAGCGCTTCGCTCCGAGCGGATTTTGCATCTTCTCTAGCAGCAGCTAATGACTCGTAGTTTAATAAATATGTTAAGGCTTCTGGTCTTAAATAGTATTGGCCCTGAAAATTTAAAACAGGCTTGTCACCATTTTCTCTGACAAAGTCCTGTCTGAAAATATTGATTAACATCGTGTTACTTTCTGTTATTTTATATTCAAGGTGGAAACGAATATCGTTTTTGGTTATAAAATCAAATAGATTTTGAAATGTAATCGCATCGAATCCACTTGCAAATTTTAATATTCTTATGTAAGCATCCATTTCCATCAATAACTATTGTAGGAGTTTTCTAAAGTTTTCATATATCGTATTTTTCATGGCTTCATCCGTCCTGTTTTTTATAGTGGCTAACCCTTTGATAGTATAATTTAATGAGGAAAGCCTATCTTTTATTATATTGTCAAATGTGAATGGAGCATCCGTTTCAGTGAGTAACAGTTCTTCAGGAATATTTCTGATGTTTTCTCTTGACCTATTACTCTGAAGCATCTTATGGTTGATGGAAAAATAGTACCCATAATCAATGGCTTTCATCATATCAGTAGTTCCGCCAGTATACCAGTGTAAAATTACTTTACTTGATGACGAATCCCCTAACTGATCGAATATGGTTTGGATTACATCTCTGGCAGCATTTCTCGTATGAACGGTTAGTATTTTATTCCCACTCTCTTTAATCTTGATTAAAATGGATTTCAAAATGGTTAGTTGTTGACTATATGTTTTTATGTATTCCTTTGAACCGTCCATTCCAATTTCACCAATAAATCTCGACTGGAATATTAGTTTCTCCATAATTGGTAGGGTCTGCTGAAATTGTCCAATCAATTCGGGGTGTAGCCCAATTGCTACTCGTATGTTTTTACAAGATGCAAATAATTGAACATTTGGCTCATAAAATGACGGGCTATTGGTAACGGTTATGGTTTTAATTCCCAGGGTATCCTCACGATTAACGTTGTTTTGGATATCTTTAAATAAATCGAGGTGACAGTGGGTGTCTACCAAATAGCTGCTCATATCAGTTTCACTTGCTTTATTAAATTGTTAACTTCTATTAAAGAACGCGAATATAAATCAATGAAAGGCAATACATCCTCACCAAGTGGGCCTGTCAATCTAATAGCGGCAGTTAGGAAATTGGGGTTTTTCTTTACTTTTTCGACCATAAACTTAAATGCGAGTATATCTGCTCCTTCCGCTTTTGCTATACTTAATCCCTGATGGCCTATGATTTCAGTCCGATAAGGGTATTTATCTTGCTGTTCACTTGCTAAAAAAGCTGCTTTTCTAATTATACAGGGTACACAATAACCGCAATGTAGGTTGCCCAACCCCTCATACCTTCCTGATGGGTGACTGCAAGACATTGTTTCGGTGTTTACTACTAGGGATTTATTTTTGCAATTAGTTAGCATCTCACCTTTGGTCTGATATTGATAAGGGTTGCTGATCTTTACCCCTAAATTTAATGCATTGAATAACTGCTGCATTTTGGAAAAATAAAAGGGATGAGTTGTTCTGGTGCTATGTGACCCGGTACGCAAAGGGGTTAGGGGAATATTTAGACTGATCATCCCGTTTTCTGGTACAACCAAAGTAGAATTAGCATTCAACACCGATGCACATATAGCCCCTAACGTCAAGAAAAGGAACGATCTTCCTCGTTCGGTATCTTCTTGGCTATCAAAAAGGTTGGTCTTTGGGATAGCAATATGGGTTGATATTTGCTGAGGACTGAGGAGCGGATATGCTGCCACAAGTGCATCGCCGCATATTTTTTGAAACTTTGATACATCTCCACTTTTTTTATGCCCTACTAAAAGTGGCCTAACATTGCTCTCTAATAAATCAATTGCACCAATAAAACTGTCCATGCCGCCTGAAAAGAGGCAAACAGTATCGGTTTCATAGGGCATTTTATATCTCTTTAATTTCCCCCTAGGAGATAGCTGTAGGTCTGTTCCAGCCCTTGGTCTAAAGATTACTGTCCAAATATCTCCTGTAAGGAATTTAAAAATTCTTTCTAAATTTTCCTTTTGGTTATTCCAAACAGAAACGTCGCTTACCGGGATAAATAAGTCAATTATTCTTGTCCAGCCATCTTCTGCAAAATCTTTTCTATTGATTCTAGTATCTGCTCCATACATTACAGCAGCGATCACTAATAAGTCCATTGAAAGCTCAGAAGGTTCAAGTTTAAGCTTTTTAAGTGACTTTAGGAAGGCATGTAGACTTACATCATATTGATCGTAGTTTCGAAAAAGCGACAAGTTGGCTTGTCTCAAGTAGGTGCCTTCAGGTAAATTGACACCAGTATCTTCATTTCCAACAAGGGCAATTAAGGCAATTTTTCCCATGATATTAATTATTAATACCGCCTAAAGTATCAAAGGCGGAACGGTAAATGTTTTCAATTTGTTTATTCAGGTCAGCTTTATCACCTAACTGAGTTGCGACTATCTCCGGCATAATTGTATTTCTTACCAGTCCACTTATGATTTGATAAGCATTATTCTCAACTTCCAGTAAGACTGTAATGTCACTTTCTAGGGCCGTCATTTTGTTACCCAAATCGCAAATGACCCGTTGTGCAATGGTTTCCTCAATAAAGATAGCTAGCATCACTTCGACCTGTTCGTTTGTTAGAGTATTGAGGTCTAAATTTTCAATATCACAGATACGCGTAACAGTGTTGGCGTATGCTAGTTTAGTTATTGCGTCGTCTTGGGTATTGTCGAAGGCATTTGCGTGATCTCTGAAGATTTCATCACTCAACGCCGAGAGGATTTCTAAGGCGGAACGTCCCTGATAGGATGTAAGATTAAATGTTTGTAAAGACGCATCTAACCCTTCATTTTTGACTTTGTTTATGGCATTATAGAAGTCAACAACCCTGATAACAGACGGTTGCATCCGACGTGCCATTACCCTAGTGTTACCGCTGGCACTTTTGCTGTAACCCCTTACAGCATCTTTGAAGGCCTGTTGATTATTCCCGCCGCTTCTTACAAAATTATTGAAATCTACTTTCGGCTGCCTAAATCTATTTGTATTGGGTGGTGGAGAATTCGTAGGAACGTTATCGTCAGCAGGTGGTGTTGGTGGTTCTGGGCCATTATCTGGGTTAGGAGTGTCTTGCTCCGGAGGAGTAGGTTGTTCCTGGTCAGGGGGTGTAGGTGCTGGCCCAGGAGCCAAATCTGGTATCCATGACGGAATTAGAGGATTGGAGCCACTTGCTCCACTCGAAGGAGATGAAGTTCCCATAGTTATTTATTTTGCTTAAGTGTTATCACGGCATAATCTTTTAGAATCTTGTTTTCGGTTTGGGTAGACCATGCACGTAGTAATAGTGAGAATTCTTGTTGGGCTGATGGCTCTTTCAGGCCAGCCAATTGACTTATTGCCCATACACCTAATGATCCAGGCGGGTAAGAGGACAACAGTTTAACCACCCTAATCTCAAGTGCAGGGAAGCATTGGATCAACTTTAACAGACCTTTTATTTGTTTTGGTAACTCTTTAAGATTCGGTGAGCTTCTACTTTCATTTTCTAAAATTTCATAGAGTCTTATTGCTTCTTCTTTATCTAGATCTGGCAATGCCTTAGCAACAGTATTTAATGCCATATCAGAGTTACTGTTTAGTTTTTCTAATATATCCAGTAGTCTTGGAGACAATTCGTCATTTAATTGCAAACCAATTGCTTTTTCTTTGGATATAAATACATAAGGTCTTAAATCAGTATCTCCCAAAATTGGCTCGATTTTTACCCATTCTACTAATCTTTCAGGAAAATTAAGCTCATCAAGTTGCGATTCTGTCTCCGTTTCTTGTTCAGATTTTAGCTTATCTAAGTTCCCCTCAATTGTTTTTACTGTTTCAGAAATTCCTTTTTCGGTACTTACAACTTCCGATACGAGCTTTTCAAAAATCTCCGTTTCAAAACGCTCCAGTAACATCAATTTAGCCAAAACACCTAGTTCAATATTATCCTGGAGTCCATAGATTTTTGAGATTCGCATCCTTAAAAACAAGGTATTTAAAAAGCGTTTTATATTTCTAGGATTCCCTTTTAAACCATTGGTCAAAGTTGGGCCCAACCGATCTGCAATAAGTAGAGTCTTTTTTAATTCGGTGGTATTGTCATTTAATGCATCCTGTATCACCTCATAGGTCAAAGGAAAGTTTTCGTACGGAGTTTTTCGCTTACTGACAAATAATTCATAGATTTTTTTCAGTTCTATAAAATCATTTTTAAGATGAAACTGTAGCATCAGAAATTTAATGTAGTTTCCCGTTTGAAGCTGATTCAATAAAGGAATCCTGATCGGTATTTGAATAAGTTTTTCTAAATAATTTTTGGTGTATTCCGAGTAGCTTGCTGGTAAATTTGGAAAATGCTCCCTAACCGCATATTCAATCATTTTTTCATCAGCGGAAATTATAAAGGTGGTGCCTTCAACGAATAAGAATAGCCGTATGGCTTCTAGAATTTCAATGACGGACTTAGGTAAACAACGGTCTAGGTCATCAACAAGTACAATGACTTGATCGACTTTTGATTTTTTTATCAGTTCAATAAATTCTTTCCTAAAAGCCTGAATTTGATCCGTTACAGTTTCTTCTTCTACGTCTTTCAGAAAGCCATCTTCCCCAGATTCAAATGGACTATTGCTATCGGCCTCTCCTGGGGAGATTATTTGCTTACCCTTTTTTATAAAACTTGAAATCCCACCTAAAACTGATCCCATTGGTATTCCTGTAACTCCAGTCAGGACTGCGTTGGCCGAGACTTTTGCCACTTTAAGCCAGTTTACTCGTTTGATAAGGGACTTGGCGAGATTCTGGATTTTAACATTTCTGGGCTGTAACTTTGCCAATTCAGAAACTACTGTTTCCATTAACGCCGTTTTTGCATCCTCGTACCCTTGAAATAACCAACCATTAAACATAATAGTATGCGCATTTATCAATTGCGCTTTGTTTTGTTTTTTGATTTCGCTTTGTAGTAGAGAAAGAACAGATGATTTTCCTACACCCCAGTCACCATAAATCCCGATGGTTAGTGGCCTAAGATGATTGTCGCTTGTAATTTCAATAACTGTTTGAGCAATTTTTTCATGATCTAACAGGTCGATGTCAGTTTCTTTGTCGTTCCACATATTTGGTTATTTAAGAATACTTTGTTTTGAGGATTCAGTACGGAATTGTGATGTGAAAATAAGAGATCAAGTATTTATGATTCTATATTTTCGGTATCTGGTTTGGAAACCACCTAGTTGATTAGTAAAATTTACTTAAACGGGAGGTGATCCGTTATGCGGTTTTATGCGAATAGAATTATCCTTAGATAAGGCAGAGAATGATGAGATTGAGAACTTAATTTTATAAGCCATTGCAGCTAAGAGGTTGATTTGTTTATCAATAGTAAATAATTTTTAGTTATCAACCAAATAATTAATTTATGATATCCAACCGTTTTTGGCGGTTATTGTGTAAGTTGGATTTGTAATTCGGATTCAAATTGGTTCATTTAAAGCATAAACGCTCGAATCAAAGCCCCAACGAGGATAATTAGTGCAAACGCGAAATGATTGACCCTTATTATGTGAGAAATGGTGTATTCTTAGGTATTCTCTGAAAGTATTCTCAGAAGGAGATACTTTTTTTCTTGAAAAAAAACGCCTTAAATGTGGTCTTCAATGAACAACATAATTATTACTTTTGGTAAATGAGTTCAGAAAAGAAAGATTTGCAACCTCTAGGCGAAGTTTTTGGGTTTCCTATCAATGATGAAAGTGAAAGAGCAAAGCGTTATCGGGACAATAAACTTTGTCCATACAACAATATTGTCTCTAACTGCACTAAAAATAGCATTGAATTCCCCTTAGGAGTGTGCAGTTTAAACCATAAGGATAAGCAGGTGATTATATGTCCGATTAGATTTAGAGAAGATTGGACGATTATCAGTGATGCTGCCAGCTTTATATTTAGCGAGAAATCAACATGGACTCATGTTGGTGAGGTTAGATTAAAAGACAAACATGGCAAATCTGCTGGCAATATTGATTATGTTCTAGTTTCATATGACGATAAAGGAAGAGTGGTTGATTTTGGTTCTTTAGAAGTGCAAGCAGTATATATATCAGGAAATCTTACTGGCCCCTTTACTGCTTATTTGGAATCCCCTACAGAGTCATTCACGTGGAATCACGCATTTAAATATCCTAAGCCCGATTACCTTTCTTCTTCGCGAAAGAGACTAATCCCTCAGATCATTGCTAAGGGGTCTATTCTTAATCAATGGAAGAAGAAACAAGTGGTTGCATTACAGACGAGCTTTTACAATACTTTACCGCCTCTTCCAGAGGTTGACAAATCGTTGTCAGATTTTGCATTCTTCCTTTATGATCTTGTGCCAGATGTTGGGACAAAAGTATTGTCACTTAAGTTACAAAGAATAATATATACTAACTTTGCAAGTGCGCTAGAACAGATTGCGAAGTTTGAAGCAGGTTCTATCATTCAGTTTACTGATGTGCTCCAAAAGAAATTGGATGCGAAGAGAGCAGGTAATTCTAATTTGGACACCGTTGAAAGTATTGTAGTAGAATGAACAATCAAATAAAAATGTTTGATATTGAAGAGAAAAGAGATGCACATGCAGTTGTTAATGTGGCATCTGTACCGCAAAGGAGTCCATTTAGATATCCCGGCGGTAAAACCTGGCTTATACCAAGAATTAGGAAGTGGCTTAAACAAGATCAATCAGTAGTAAACTTAATGATTGAACCTTTTGCGGGTGGGGGAATTGTCAGTCTAACTGCGGCTTTTGAGAAATTAGCTAATCACATTACAATGGTTGAGCTTGATGACGAAGTTTCCGCTGTCTGGCAGACCATACTTAACGGCAAGAATCGGTGGCTAGCAGAGAGGATATTCAACTTTGACCTTACACATGATAATGTGAATAGTGAATTGACAAAGCCCGATAAGCAGTTGTCCGATAAGGCCTTTTGCACGATATTGAAAAACAGAGTTTTTCATGGCGGGATACTTGCCAAAGGTTCAGGAATGATTAAAAGTGGAGAAAATGGTAAAGGGATTACCTCACGATGGTACCCCAAAACCCTCCGAGATAGGATTCTTGCTATTGGATATGTTAAAGATAAAATTGATTTCATCGAAGGAGACGCATTTAAAGTTATCACAGAAAACTTAAATAACGAGGGTGCATATTTTTTCATTGATCCACCCTACACTGTTGCTGGTAAAAGATTATATACTTGTTATGATATAGATCATGAAGAATTGTTCAGGCTAACTTCATTGATTAAGGGTAGGTATATGTTGACTTATGACGATACACCTGAAATAAGACAGCTGGCAGAGAAATATAATTTGGAGTATAGACTAATCCCGATGAAAACAACTCATCATACTCAGAAGAATGAGATTATTATATCAGATAATTTCTCGTGGTGGGTTGAAAATGATCTTCGATAAAAACTGTATAATGCTTATAAAACTACCTCAAAGTGTCTTTGTAGGTTAAAATTACCAGATGGCTGGTTTCGGTGTCGAGACGATAAAAGCTATAGTTAGGATTTTTAGGTATAGCCTTTATCGTCATGTAAAAGAACAGAAAGATAATAAGTTCGAGCTTATCATCATTAAACATTTTAGTCTAAATGCCGGGAGACGCCAATGTTATTTATCGTAGTCTCTAAGGTTAAATGTTCTTGACTCCGATGGTGAATCCGACGTATTAATTTCATCAATAAGTTCTTCAAAACTACCGTCTGCGTAATAATATCTCAAGATTTTATTGGCCTGCCCTCTATCTACTCCTATTTTAGAGAATTTATGCTCTAAGTCATAGAACCCCTTAAAATTCGCCATTTTTGATTCGTCTAAAAAAAACTCATCTAGTATTTTTCCAACCCCATTAATTTCATCTTGTGTGACAAATCCAATCATTTCCAGTTCGTGATCAATAGCGTCTTCAAAACCATTTAATAAGCCATATATCTGTCCAGATGACGCAGAAATCGCCATTTCAGATGTATTTTTTTGAGTCTATAAATCTCACCAAGTATTTTACCTAAAAGAATCTTGTTATCTTTATCAATGTTTTTTTATTGAAAGATAACATGTTTGATTCAAGTCCCAATCAAAATGCCAGATTATTAGAGTAGGTGCTGATTGTCTTTAAAAGGCACTCATGTAGCTTTAATAGGATGCCTACTGTTACTTATTTGTTACTCGCTCGATGTAATGCGTTGATAATTAGAGCTTAATTCTATTCCCAAGAACTCTAGTAGAATAATTATTTTATCTTAGCTAGAGATTCGTGATTTTTGCAAAATTCAAAAACTGATAAAGATCACTAGACTATGCTGATAGCCCTCACTTTTTTGAGAACCCCCAGTCCTTATTTTTGGTATAAAATTTTAAAGATGAGTGCTGTAGCTTATAGTGTCGATCCCCCCATGAAAGAACCGCTTGCGATAGCTTATCGCAAAAAGCATGAAATCACATTGATTGCAAACTCCCTTGGGCCGGGGACGGTTTGTTATGCAGAAGGTAAGAATGCAGTAATTGTGTTTTCAGAAGATGTGATAACTGCCGATCTGCTAAACCTGCTCGCAGAGGCAGGAGTCAAGTATATAGCCTCCTGTTCTGTTAACCGGTCACATATAGATCAGCTGGCTGCGGCACAATGCAACATCAGGCTTGGAAATGTTCCTACCGCTTCACTTATCGGTTTTTTAGAAAGTGAACGTCCGATGACCATCGCATTGGAAATGATTAATAATCTCGACAAATGGCAGGCAGATAGGTGACTGAGGGCAGTTGCATCTGCTCAATTTGTGGTAATCAATAAAAAAATATTAGGAAAATATGGACATCAAACAACTCAACGATAAATATCGGGTAGCCGCTCCAAGGTACACCAGTTATCCAACCGTGCCTTACTGGGATTCTTGTAATTTTACTGAACTGCGCTGGTCTAAACAGGTTTTGCAGTCAAACGACTTTGCTACTGGCATCAGCCTATATATTCATTTGCCGTTTTGTGAGAGCCTCTGCACCTATTGTGGTTGTAATACCCGGATTACTAAAAACCATTCCGTAGAAGGGCCATATATATCCGCAGTCCTCAAGGAGTGGCAGTTGTACCTTCGCCAGTTTTCCACAAAACCCTTAATAAAAGAAATACATCTTGGAGGTGGAACGCCAACCTTTTTCAGACCGGCAAATCTGGAGTTATTGATTACGGGAATTACCGAATATGCTTACATACACCCGGAAGCAGAATTCAGCATTGAAGCACATCCAAATAATACAACCACAGAACATCTGGAAGTTTTATACCGTCTGGGTTTCAGAAGATTAAGTCTGGGTATTCAGGATTTTGACCCAACAGTACAATTTGTAATCAATAGGATACAATCTGTAAAGTCCGTAGCTGATGTTACTGCCGAAGCAAGAAGGATTGGTTATCACTCGGTCAATTACGATCTCATTTACGGTCTACCCTTGCAGAAATTAGAAGGTTTAATCAGCACTATTGACATAGTAACCGAATTGGCACCCGACCGCATCGCGTTTTATAGTTATGCACATGTGCCATGGGTGAGACCTGGACAGCGGAGGTATACCGAAGCGCATCTTCCCTCGGCGGAATTGAAAGCTGAGTTGTATCAGACCGGACGCAAAATGCTGATCGATGCTCGCTATACAGAAATCGGAATGGATCATTTTACGGTGGCGACAGATAGCCTCTATCAGGCACACCTTTCTGGGCGGCTTCGCAGAAACTTTATGGGGTATACCGAACAGTCAAGTCGTGTATTGATAGGTCTGGGCGTGTCGGCAATCAGTGATTGCTGGACTGCCTTTGCACAGAATGTTAAGACAGTCGAAGAATATCTTAAGATAGTGAATGAGGGCCGAATTCCGGTTTTCAAAGGTCATCTCTTGAACCAATCGGATTTGGTGATCCGTCAACACATCTTAAACATTATGTGCAAGGGATTTACTTCGTGGATACAACCCGAAATGCAGGACAAGATTTTTTCGGAGGCGAAATTGAGGCTTCTTGAATTGGCCGATGACGGACTGATTGTCCTGGGACAGTCTGAGCTTAAGGTCACAACAATTGGAAAGCGCTTTCTAAGAAACATCTGTATGGCGATAGATGCAAGGCTCTGGGATTTCAAGCCCGAAACCCAACTGTTTAGTATTGCAGACTAATCTACCGTCTATGTTTTATAAACTAGACAAATCATCCGCCGGTTTGAGCTATACAGAAGAATCTGGTTAGATTAAATAATATTCTATGATAAATGAAAATATACTAGCGGAATTTGGATCCAAAATAGTCACATTCGACAAGGGAGAAATCATTTTCAGAAAGGGCGACATACCAAGATATTATTTCCAAATTTTAAATGGAGGCATAAAAATGAATAATTTTAACGATGAGGGACGAGAATTTGTTCAGGGGCTTTTTAGCGACGGTGACAGTTTTGGCGAGCCCCCTCTTTTTCTGGGCGATACTTATCCAGCGAATGCAGTAACCATAGTGCCTTCAAAAGTCCAGCTTTTAGCTAAGAACAAATTCATGGAATTGTTAATGGCCAATCCCGATATTCACTTACGTGTGACATCGAATCTGGCAAGACGACTTTATTACAAGTCGATTATGGCTTCCGAGATCGCATCAGAAGAACCCGAACATCGAGTGATAAAGTTGATAGAATATTTCAAAACAAAGATTGACAAAAGTCCATCCAGTAGCAAATATAAAGTTCAAATTACCAGACAGCAGATAGCTGACCTTACCGGGTTAAGAGTTGAAACCGTTATCCGGTCAATAAAATCACTAGAGAAAAAAGGCGAATTGGTCATCATAAACCGCAAAGTTTACAGATGAATTAAATTCGTTTTATATGGTCCTTGCCCGAAGCGACTCTCACGTCAGCATTTATTCGACACTACTCATGTCCTTATCTTGACGTGTACATCAATTTGAATGCCATATCGATAAGGGATATACATGCCGCACGTTTAGCTGTCTGGTTTGGATTCACCGGCTGACCTGGGTACAAGTGCAAAAACCGCCTTTTTTTCAATTTGGATGCTATGTGTCAACGCTTGAATTTTGGATTTTAGCTCGATATGGTTCTCCAGCAAAGTCAACTCGATTTTTTTCTCTGAAGCCACGGTGATTACACCTATAGCATGGACAAGGTTTTGCATATTATCTTTTAATTCCTGGCACTGACGAGTTAAATTCAACAGTTTTTCCACGAAGATATTCTTGTTTAAAGGAGCGGAGGTTTTTTGAATAAGCTTTCCTAAGAAAATGAGTTCTGTTGAAAGAAATTCCAATTCTGCTGACCATTGTTTGCCTGTCAGGTAGAGTTCTTGCAACTCGGCATCCAATTCATTGTCTTCTATCGTTGTTGTCATGGTGATGAAATTATAATCAAATATTGCAATGTGTTTGTTTAGTTTGACTGATCTCAATCAGGCTGAAATGTGATCGTCATCATTATGCTATTTGGTCACTAAAAATCTACAGATATAGGGTGGAACTTTTAGTTGACGATGTTAGGAGATCACAGATCCTGCGAGGACGCAAAAGTGATCAGCGTCAGCTTTTCAAACAATGATAATCATTAATGGACAAGCCTTGAGTCATTACTTTTACCTCTTGAATAATAAGCATGATCGCAGGATGAAGCAATTAATAAGTATTGTCTTAGTTTTACTCTTAGGTGTACAGTGCCTAATCCAGTTAGGAATTATAACAGGCTATCAACTGCATAAGGAATATATCGTTAAATCATCTTGCGAAAATAGAAACAAACCTGAAATGCACTGTGATGGAAAATGTTTCTTGAAGAAAAGATTGGCTGACGCTGAAAAAAACAAAAGGCAAGCCTCAGGGATAGAAAAACAGCTGGAAATGCCGTCGTTCCTTGTCGTTGTTGACCAGCACACCTCTTTAAGATCGTTTACGATTATAGACAGCATCAAGCCGCTCATTGCAAATTATACAAATATCATCTATTTCAATATATTTCATCCTCCTTCAGCTGTCTTTGCTTGAATGATCTTGCCAGCTAATATTGTTGGTGTATCCATCGCTGTCACCAATTCTTAACAATTTGCCTTTTCGCGTAGCGAACTGGCTGTTTTATGCTTCTTAATATTAAATCGTCATGAAAAAACTATATGCTTTTGCCTTTTTATTAGTCATTTTTGCCGCCTGTAAAAAAGATGGCAATGCTGTTCCTGATCCTAAAGAGGGTCTCCAAAAAATCTCTGAAGCCTATGCTCCCGGGATATCAACCAAAGTAGAATTATGGGCGAAAAATGGTCTTTCCACAGGATATAATCAGTTATTTGTGATACTTTATGATTCTGTTTCCAACCAGGCTGTAACTAAAGCTGTCATTAAAATTCTGCCTGTAATGAATATGGAAATGAATGGGATGCACATGTCCCATTCGACACCTTGTGTGCAGCCAGAAAGTGATCTGGCTGAAAATACCTTGTTTCCTTTTGCAGCAGTTTTTACAATGGCGGGCAACACAGAACAAAATAAATGGTCGTTTGAAATAAGCATTAAACGAGACGGACAAACCAAGACAGGAATAGCCAGATTAGGAATAAAGGTCGGGCCTTCTTCGCCTGAGCGGGTAAAAATGCTGACAACTGCTGAAGGTGATAAACTGGTAGTCGCTTACTTTTTTCCCATCTCTCCAAAAATCGGAATAAATGAGCTCGAAATCATCGTTTATCGTCAGCAGAATCTAATGAGTTTTGTTCCAGCTGAGGATTATCTTCTTGCCAGCACACCCGAAATGCCAGCCATGGGGCACGGTTCTCCCAATAATGTTGATCCTGCTTATGCAAAAAATGGTGGCTACAGAGGCAAGGTCAATTTTACGATGACTGGTGACTGGAGAATCAATTTGGAACTGACCAGGTCAGGGCAGAAAATTACTACTTTTTTTGACCTTAGCTTTTAAGGAGATGTGGCATTTTTTTTCTTTTACTACTGCGATTGTTATGTTCCTTTCAACATCGGCAGCAATGGCGCAGGCCCGGCAGGATAGTGTGATCAGGGAACTGTCATTGAAAGAAGTGCAGATCCATACGATTAAGAAAAGTAAACAACCCAGAACTGCATTTTATCAGTCTTCAATGCTTGCCAGCACGGAGGATATTCTGGCCAGAATAGAGGGGGTGAATTTGATCAGGCGTGGTCCAGTTGGGATGGAGCCGGTTTTAAGAGGCTTTTCTGCAGGGCAAATTAATGTTGTCATTGATGGAATGAGAATTTTCGGTGCCTGTACGGATAAGATGGATCCGGTAACAATTTACACGGAACCTGTAAATCTGAAGAGCATCGATATCAGATATGGGGGAGATGGCAGCGGAATGGGTGCGACCATCGGCGGAACGCTCAACTTGAAACTGGCGGATGCGTTAATCGATTCTAATGCCAGATTTACCGGAAGCCTTGCTTCAGGGTATTACTCAGCTGCCACTGCCGTACAAAATGTGCTGGCTATGAATTATAGCGAAAAAAGATGGGCCATTCGTTTTAGCGGTGTGTACCGCAAAGGAGGCGACTACCTGGACGGAGAAAATAAAAGGGTGAATTTCTCTCAGTACGGTAAATTAAACACCAGTGTCTCAGGGAAGTACTCCCTCAACAAAAATAGCGTCATAAAAGCAGACCTTTTGTTTGATGACGGCTGGAACATAGGATTCCCGGCTTTGCCCATGGATGTAGGTTATGCGAAAGCCCGAATTGGCTCTGTCACTTATGAGCGGAATGATCCCGTAGCATTTTTGCAGGCGCTGGAAGCTAAAATCTATGCAAATTCCGTCCGTCATGCAATGGACGATACACATAGACCGGCCGGCACCATTCATATGGATATGCCGGGACAAAGCCATACCGCAGGGGCTTTTCTTCAGTTTCGGCTGAGAAGCAGCGGGAAGCATACCATAAGGGCAAAAACGGACTTTTATTACAATTCCGTCCGGGCAGAGATGACAATGTATCCTCCGGACGCCGCAGCCATGTTTATGCTTACCTGGCCAAACAATCACCAGATGGTTGCCGGGATCTTTGTGGAGGATGAGATGTATGTGTCGGATAAAAGCCGCCTTGGTCTGAAACTTAGAGTGGAGGTTGCTCAGGCAAAAGTTACAGACGACGTGGGTGCACAACAGTTTTCAATAATGGGTTATGATGTGCAGCGGCCGGTTAACCGGATCTTGAAAAATGCGAACATCAGTTACACCCGGTTTTTGAGTTCAGTGCTCACGGTATATCTGAGCACCGGGTTTAACGAAAGATCACCCACTACTTCTGAAAGGTATGGATTTTACCTGTTCAACCAGCTGGATAATCATGATTATATGGGAAACCCTTTGCTGAAAAATGAGCAGGCCTGGAATGCGGAGTGTAATTTACTATATGCTACAAAAAATCTCTCCTGGAAATTAAGCGTCTTTGGCAGCCGTGTGGGAAATTATATTGTAGGAAGAACCCAATCTGGTTTAAGCGTGATGACTGCCGGAGCTTCCGGCGTGCGTGCCTATCAGAATATCCCTTCGGCTACACTTTTTGGCGCAGAAAGCAGTGTTAATTACCAGATACTGAATAAACACCTGATCATTAATAATACCTGGAAATGGTTGCAGGCAAAGGATAATGAAGACACTCCGCTTCCGCTAATTTCTCCCTTAAAAATCATGACCAGTATTCGCTTTCAGCACCGGACTTTGTTCTTCCAGGCTGAAAGTGAAATCAGTACTAAACAAGATCAGATCAATAGCGATTTTGGTGAAACCTTCAGTCCCGGATACATGTTGCTGCACATCAGATCCGGGTACGGATTTATCTTGAAAAAAAACAGACTGGATTTTTCCGCAGGAATCGAAAATCTATTTAATAAAGCCTATGCTGATCATCTGGACTGGGGAGCAACCCTCAGACCCGGGCGAAACATTTATGGCTTAATAACTTTAAAATTCTAAGTTCGGCGATTCTATCTGTTTTATGATTTCGCTCATAAAACCGAGCAGAAGATCATTATAACTTTGATCATAATTTATAACTATAATAAATCATTAAAAATTATCAACATGAAAAAAATATTCAAACTTTCAGCAATCGCTCTTACCATGACTTTCCTGCTTTTCTCTTGCGGAGGCAATGGGCAAAAAGAAGCTGCCGCAACACAATCTGCAACAACCGTAGAGGAAGAGGCAGTGACCCCTGCAGCGCCGGTGTTGAGCAACGTCCTCAACCTGGAAGGAAATGATCAGATGCAATACAATCAAACTGAATTTAGAATTGCGGCCGGTCAATCCGTTACTTTAACGCTTAAACACACAGGAACGCTGGATAAGAATGCAATGGGACACAATTTTGTTTTGTTGAAGTCAGGGACTGATATCAATGCATTCGCGAAAAAGGCACTAGAGGCAAAAAACAATGGTTACATTCCTAAATCTGAAAGTGCCAGCATCATTGCACATACAAAACTCCTTGGAGGCGGGGAGTCAGATACGATTACTTTTTCGGTTGATGAAAAAGGTACTTATGATTTTATCTGTTCATTTCCAGGCCATGTCTCGATGATGAAAGGCAAACTAATTGTAGAATAGGAAAAACAGAACTTAAGACGTATTTAAAGTGAATAGAGAAAGAAAACTTTGGATTGGATTTGCACTGGTAATGGGTATTTCCTTTGCCATACTGGGCTATTTCGGTTACGAAATTTATCAGCAGTCTCCCCCTGTACCAACAAAAATTATTTCTGCAGACAACAAGACTATTTTTACAGAAGCAGAGATAAAAGATGGTCAGAATATCTGGCAAAGCATGGGCGGGCAGGAGGTAGGCACGATCTGGGGCCATGGTGCTTATGTGGCTCCAGACTGGACGGCAGACTGGCTGCACAGGGAAGCCGTTTTTATTTTAAACAGCTATGCAAAGAAGGATTTTAACCAGGCCTTCCAGACATTAACGGAGGAGCAGAAAGCAGGACTTAAAATCAGGCTCCAACGCGATCTGAGGAAAAATACATTTAATGCCCAGACCAATACGATAACCGTCTCGAAAGATCGGATAGCTGCGATTACTTACCTGAGCAGCTATTATAAAGGTTTGTTCATGGACGACCCAAAATTTGATCAGTTGCGTCATGATTATGCGATTCCGAAAATGTCAATCAAGGATGTAGATAGAATGCATAAGATGAATGCCTTTTTCTTTTGGGCCACCTGGGCCACTGTCACAGAAAGGCCGGGTTCCAAAGTTTCGTATACGCACAACTGGCCGTCTGATGAGCTGGTTGGAAATGTACCAACCTCAAATTTATTGATCTGGTCGGGTGTCAGCATCATCCTGTTGATCTTCTGTATCGGGATATTGGTTTTTTATCACGTGAAGTCAGGTGAAGATGAACAGCTTGAAACACCGGCAACAGATCCCTTACTGAAACAGGGCATGACGCCATCTATGTTCATGATTAAAAAGTATTTCCTTGTGGTCAGTTTACTGATTGTGCTGCAGGTAGTGTTCGGGGTAGTCACTGCGCATTATGGCGTAGAAGGAAACGGATTTTATGGAATTCCCCTCGATGAGTGGCTCCCCTATGCAGTAACCAGGACCTGGCATACCCAACTGGCAATTTTTTGGATTGCGACGGCATGGCTCGCAACGGGCCTATACATTGCGCCTGCGGTATCTGGTAAAGACCCTAAATTTCAGGTATTTGGAGTGAATTTCTTATTCGTTGCCCTGTTGATTATTGTGTTGGGTTCGATGGCAGGGCAATGGTTTGGCGTAATGCAAAAACTCAACTTAATTGAAAACTTCTGGTTTGGTCATCAGGGTTATGAGTATGTTGATCTGGGCCGGTTCTGGCAAATATTTTTGCTGGTCGGTCTGTTTTTATGGCTGACATTGATGGTAAGGCCCTTGCTTCCTGTACTCAGAAAGAAAACAGCTGAAAAAAACCTGATCATCATGTTTTTAATTTCCTGCACGGCAATAGCTTTATTTTATGCTGCCGGGTTAATGTGGGGAAGACAAACCAATCTGGCTATTGCCGAATACTGGCGGTGGTGGGTGGTTCACCTTTGGGTGGAAGGGTTTTTCGAGGTATTTGCTACGGTCGTTATTGCTTTTCTTTTTGTCCGACTGGGGCTGCTTAAGACTAAAACGGCAACGCTGAATGTAATTTTTTCGACCATTATCTTTATGTCGGGTGGTATATTGGGTACCTGCCATCATTTATACTTTTCGGGGACCCCAGTTGGCGTAATGGCTTTTGGCGCTACCTTTAGTGCACTGGAGATCGTCCCCTTGGTACTCATTGGTTATGAGGCCTATCACAATTACCGGCTTTCCAAATCCACCTTGTGGATCAGGGATTACAAATGGCCAATTTATTTTATGATTGCAGTTGCTTTCTGGAATTTTCTAGGTGCAGGTGTATTTGGGTTTATCATTAACCCGCCAATCGCCTTGTATTATGTTCAGGGATTGAACACCACACCATTGCATGGACACACGGCCTTGTTTGGGGTTTACGGAATGCTTGGGATCGGATTGATGCTTTTTGTTTTAAGAAGCCTTTTCAGACATGAAGTATGGAATGAGAACTTGATGAAGTTTATCTTTTGGTCTACCAATATCGGACTTTTGTCTATGGCGTTGTTAAGCCTTTTGCCGGTAGGTATCTGGCAAGCCATAGCCAGCATAGAACATGGAATGTGGTATGCCCGTTCCAGCGAACTTATGCAGCAGCCAGGAATGGTGATGCTAAAGTGGCTCAGAGCAATTGGTGATACGATATTTGGGTTTGGAATTTTGGCCCTCTGCTACTTTGTTATTGAAATTTCATTTAGAAAGAAAAACAGAGCGGTCATACAGAAATAAAATGGCCGTCCATCTTACATAATTTTAATCAAATGCCATGATAACAGATTATAAAATTACAATTGGTAACATGATCGTGAAGGACTTTAGGACTGCACCGCTGTTTTGGGCATGTCAAATAGATCTGGCTACAGAACAGAATAAAACAATTGAGAAAGTTTGTAAGGAAAAAGATATTAATCTGACGCATTTAATGAATGATCTCAATGATATTGTAAACGGCACAAGAGAATCTTCAAGTGACTATACCTTATGGCCGCTTGGTTGGCTAATCGATATGATCTCCATCCGTATCCGCTTTATTGAAGAGAACCTGTCGGTTATTCTGCAGTTTCTGGACGGGCTCTCGGAATACCACAAAAAGCAGGATCAGTGCATTTCAGATTTTTGCTCAAATTTTAATTTTTATGCTGGACGATTGGTAGGTTCGCTGCAAAGGCGGATTCTGTCTTTGGTATCTTTCATTAAACAAATCTCCGGAACGCAGGGTGAGGAGGACTGTTTTGACAATTCTACTATTATCGCTGTTAATAACACCGTCAAGAAAATGATTGATGAGTTCTCTCTTCATAAAAGGGGTTTTTTCTCAGTCATTGACAGCATTAAAAAATATGTTCCTCCAATAGATGCATACAATTGCTTTAAAACTACTGTGGATTTATTGACAGAATTTGAAAATGATTTAAATAAAATAGTGAGTTTGCAAGATATAGTTTATACAAGATTTACGGCCCTTAAAAATGAACTGATAGCAGAACATCTTTGAAATAAAAATAATGATTGATTCATCATAAAGGAACAACAATAAATTAACAGATGAAAATTAATTCAAATACACGGATAAAGGTACTGTTAGACGCCGACCAGGAAAAGGTAATTGACGCTCTGGTAGACTTAAATACCAATTTTTCAAAGCTGAGGAATCCGCTATTGCGTAATTTATTGGCCCGCCGGGTGACTATTGCGGATGCATGTAAAGTGGGTAAATGTACTGTTGAGGATTTCCTGAAAAGTATGAAACAAATTGGTTTTGTCATCGATGAGACTATTGAGAAAACGAACGCAACAGAAGAAAATCTCATCGACTTTAGCCGTCCGGCAACTTTACTTGAACTGGATGCCCGCAGCTTTCTGCAACAAAACAAGGATCCGCTCAAGGATATTCTTCAAATGACTACTCAGATGCGCATTGGAGATCGATTGAAGATTATCAATTCTTTTGAGCCCGTGCCATTGATACATTTACTGGCCGATAGGGGATTCCTTCATCATACCGAGCACATTGAAGACAAATTGGTAGTAACCTGGTTTGAAAAAACAACTGCCGCCAGCGTATTGGTAGAGTTGCCACCTGAATACCAACAAGACAATGAGCAGGTGTTGTTTGAGAAGATATTTCAAGGGGTCGCGAAAAATAAAATTAAATATATTGACGTTCGTCATCTGGAGATGCCTCAGCCGATGATGCAAATTATAGAAAATATCCAGGACTTAAAGGACGATGAATTGTTATATGTTTATCATAAAAAATCGCCAGTGTATTTGCTTCCTGAATTGAAAAAAAGGGGTTTGATGTTCGTGCTTAATCATAAGTCCCCTACAGAGCTGGATATGTTAATTTACAGGTCATGACCTCCATCAGTCACCATAACCCGCTTTATAGAATTGTGGTAGCGCACTATTTACTTGCAGGCCTGTGTTTTTTGATACTGGCGGGAATGTTCCTGTTTTCAGTGGAGTCTCTATCCGGACATTATTTTCAACCGAAGATTTTAGCACTAACTCATACCGCGGCACTAGGCTGGGGAACGATGATCATATTTGGTGCGCTATACCAACTGCTTCCAGTGATATTAGAAACCAATTTATATAGTACAATATTCCCCTGGATCAGTCTTGCTTTTTTTGTTCCGGGCATAATTCTGCTCGTTTATAGCTTTTGGATCTTCGACCCGGGCCTGTACATGCAAATTGCTAGTATCCTGGTGCTTACAGGGGTCATATTCTTTACTTTGAATGTTTTTTTTACGGTTAAGCGTAAAAAGCGGGAATCTATTTTTCAGGAGTTTATCATTACATCCGTTTTATGGCTCACGCTTACTGCATTACTTGGAACCCTGTTGGTGTTTAACTTCCAATTTTCATTTCTGCAAAAGGACCATCTTGATTTTCTGAGATTGCATGCGCACATGGGTATTGTCGGGTGGTTTTTGATGCTCATAATTGGGGTTAGTGCTAAGCTTGTACCGATGTTCCTGGTTTCTAAATACCAGAAAGTGCAGCTCCTTTCTTTTAGTTATTACTTTATCAATGCAGCCCTTGTATCATTTCTTTTGAGCGCATATTTGCAGGGCATTGTTTTTATAACCTATGTCGTTGTATTACTGGGTGCTACCGGAGTTTCTTTTTATTTATTTTATCTTTTCAAGTGTATGAAATCCCGCATTCGTAAAGAGGTGGATCTCCCGATGGTAAAGACTTTATTCTCTTTTTTACTGCTCGCGGCAGGTATGTTGGTTTTGCCCTTTATACTCTATTACCATTTAGAAAACCATCGCCTTGCTGTGAACATGTCTACCCTTTATGGAATTCTGATCTTTATGGGCTGGATCAGTGCATTGATATTGGGGCAGACTTTTAAGACCTTGCCTTTTATTGTTTGGCTGAAGCATTATGAACATTTAGCAGGGAACGTTAAAACACCGGTTCCCGCCGATTTGTTAAATGGCCGCCTCTTATATATTCAATTTGTTGCATTTTTTCTTTTCCTGGTTACGTTTATAGCGGGATTTCTGCTTGGTTCCATTGTAATGAGATTTATGGGAGCCTGCAGTCTGATTGTCACAGCGCTAAGTTATTTATTCCATGTAATTTACCTGCTTTTGCACAAAACTAAAATTCGCAATTATGACGATATCTGATATTCCTTCTGCCCTGAAAACTGTTATAGATCCGGAACTGAACCTCAATATTGTTGACCTGGGTTTAGTTTATGCCCTAAAGCTTAATGAAACCACCCGGCAGTTCCTGATAGAAATGAGCTTATCTTCAAAATTCTGCCCAATGGGTGAGAGTATTTTATCGGCGACTAAAAATTGCATGGAGCGAACTTTTCCTGATTATATGACAGAGGTTACCCTGGTTTGGGAACCCGAGTGGAGCTATAAATTCATATCAGAGGAAGGACTAAAAACATTGAGAGGATATTAAAAATAGGAATCACTATTGTTTTTCAATGTGATTGAGATCATAAACCAGCCGGATTCTGAAGGTTAAATTTGTTTTCATAAAATTCTAACAAAAGAAATATTATGGAAACAATGAACACATTAGATGTGACGGCTTTGGAGCCCCGGTTAAAACATCCAACGATTTTTGATATATATGACAGGCTAAATCCAGGCGAGGCTTTTGTGATTAACAACGACCACGATCCTAAGCCACTCTATTATCAGCTGCTTGCAGAGCGCGGACCGGTTTTTACCTGGCAGTATCTGGAAGAGGGCCCTGAACTGTGGAAAGTGAAGATCTCTAAAAACGGAGGTGTCGAGGCAGACCCAACTATAGGCGAAATTGTAACTAAGGATTATCGTAAAGCGCAGGTCTTTAAACATTACGGCATTGACTTTTGCTGTGGCGGAAAGAAGACCATTAAAGAGGCTTGTGAAAAAAAGGGAATTGATACAGCTGAAGTAACAAAAGCGCTGGAGTCAATCCAGGATAATACAAATAGCTGTGAAAATGATTACACGAAATGGGACATTGGATTTTTGACCGATTATATCATCAATACACACCATCAGTATGTAAAGGAAAACACTTCTTTTATTGTGGAACTGGCAAATAAAGTGGCAAAGGTACACGGGCAGCAGCACCCTGAGGTTGTTGAAGTAGCTAAACTGTTCAACCAGGTTGGAGAAGATCTGATGCTACACCTGAGCAAGGAGGAAAAAGTTCTTTTCCCTTTTATAAAAGAGTTGGCCACCGTTCAGCGTGAGGGAGGACAACTTCCAGAAAGCGCTTTTGGCCATGTATCCAACCCAATTCATGTCATGGAATCGGAACACGAGCAGGCTGGCGATCTGTTGCATACCATACGGGAAATTACCCATGATTTTACATTGCCTGCCAATGCCTGCAATTCGTACACGATATTGTACAAAAAGCTGGATGAATATGAAAATGATCTGCATAAGCATGTGCATCTGGAAAACAATATCTTGTTCCCAAAAGCACTGCTAGCGGAACAAGAGCTGCAGGCAGGCGTAAAATAATCAGCATCGTAACTTAAAGGACCACTGTAAGCAGATTACAGGGGTCTTTTTGCGTTTATAAAGTAACCGGCTTTTATTAGTGTTATGGCGAGACCTACTGCCATCATAACTGCAGCCAGGAATAAAACGATGCCTGTATGCACTACACCATTAAACGCGATGGCGTCCAACGCTTGTACCATTAATGCGCCTTCCTGAAGTAATACCCCAGATATAAAAATACATAGCCCGGTTTTATTTAATTCCCGGCCTACTCTCGCCAGTACAATGTTACAGCAGCCAAGAATAAAGAAAGAAATTACCCCCAGGAAACACAGGTGCAGGTAGGCTACAATTACTGGCCTGAGGCTAAAGGCAAAATCAGCAAAGTAAGGGATGATGGAAAAACTTTGCAGAACGATTTTCAGCGCAAACGAAATATAGGCAAGCGTCCATAAATAAGCGGTCATTTGGTTCAGGGAAAAATCAGGTCTGGATCTAAGTGCTTCTAAAAGGCGGTAGTTATAAAAAACTACAGACAGCTGAACGATAGCTGAGCCCGCAGCGATCCAAAACAAATACGCCGGTACTTTTAATCCCAATATAGATAGTAAGTAAGAGGGGATAACGGTCAATGCAAGAATTAAGAAGAGGCCCCTGTTGATTTTTAGTAAATGCATGTCCTCCTTTTGTTGGACGAAAGAAAATAACAGCCCAAAACAGGCGAACAGGAACCAGCCGTTATACTGGAAATGAAGGAAAAAATAAATGGCTGAAAAATAAAGATCCTGGACAAAAATGCGGTTCGCCATTAAGTAAGCGAGAGTAAAGGGTCCGATTGAAGAAATGCCTAGCAGCACAAGTGCAAATTTAAACCAATTGCTGGTGTGCTGGTTTCCTTTTATCCCGCTCAAATCTTTCCAGTAGTAAAAAATAAAAAAATAGGAAACAAAAATTGATAGTGTTGAAAATGTGATTGAAGCCAGGGCATATCCCTGTGCTGTAAATGCAATCAACATACCGTAAGCAGAGATTGTATTGGCAATGAATAAGCAATGGTATTTTTTATAATTGGTTACAATGCCAGACCTGGTCAGGTAGTTCACCATGAGGGCCATTAACGCCAATGATACCCAGCCTACAAATGCGAAATGAGAATGACCATGTAATAAAAATTTCTGGTCAATCAATGGCAGCGGAAAGTTAATTTTATAACGTAAAATGATGCCAACTACGGAAACTATAAAAAAATTAATCAATGAAATTATGATCCATCTTCGGCTATTGAACTGATTGTCTCGCATTATTACCATTTAATTTTAATTTGTAATTTTAAGTGTAATTCGTATCTTGATTTGTACAATTAAGACAAAAAATGGCATAAATTGTGTGACCGATCTCACATAATAACGACACATTATATGATTCTAATCATATAATGTGAGTTTCTGATTTCCTATAATTACATAATTATTTAAACCTAAGAAATGTTATGAAAAAACTGATTTTCTTATCTCTATTAGCCCTATTCGCTGCCGGGTGCGCAGGCGGAGGAAACACTGAATCAAATAATTCGACAGATAAATCTGCTGAAAGCCAGGAACAGGCGCCGTCCACGGATACTTATGATCCCAACAGGGGCGAGGGTAAATTCACCGATGTTAAAGTCGGCGACAAACTGGACCCAGCAATGGCCCAAAGGGGAGAAAAACTTGCAGATTTAAAATGTATATCCTGCCATAAGCTTACCGATGAAAAGCTCGTCGGACCTGGGTGGGCGGGAGTTACCAAACGGCACAAACCCGAATGGATTATGAATTTCATGACCAATACCGACGTAATGATTGATAAGGATCCGAAAGTACAAGCCATGTTAGAGATCTGTATGGTGCGTATGCCGAATCAAAACCTCAGTGATGATGATGCACGGGATATCCTGGAATTTTTAAGAAAAAACGACGGAGTAAAATAAGGTCCGTTTAATGCCAATTATTTATAATAAATTATTTTTATGAAAAAGATTATATATCTATTTTTCGCCAGTGGAGCTTTCTTAATGCTGATTCACCTGTCTGGTTGTAAACCAAAAAATGCGG
Organism: Pedobacter nutrimenti; assembly: GCF_003208655.1. Classification (GTDB taxonomy): domain Bacteria; phylum Bacteroidota; class Bacteroidia; order Sphingobacteriales; family Sphingobacteriaceae; genus Pedobacter; species Pedobacter nutrimenti. The sequence goes on from NZ_QKLU01000008.1 coordinate 29,713, forward strand.
GTGATGCCACTGGTAGCGATGCGGCGGGCAGAACCTATGTTCCACCAGGAAAATACGATGAGCTGTACAACTTTGTTTCCGGCGGCTTTAGTGGCCAGGTGAGCGTCTATGGTATCCCTTCTGGGCGCTTGCTGCGTGTGATCCCGGTGTTTTCACAGGATGCGGAAAAAGGTTGGGGGTACAGTGAGGAAACAAAACCAATGTTAAATACCTCTCACGGGGAGATTCCCTGGGGAGATCAGCACCATCTCGACCTTTCGCAAACTAATGGCGAGATAGATGGACGTTGGTTATTTGCAAATGAAAACAATACACCTCGTATTGCCAGAATCGATCTAAAGACCTTTCGTACCACAGAGATCATTGAAATTCCGAATGGCGCAGGAAACCACTCTTCCCCTTTTATTACCGAAAATACGGAATACGTAGTGGCAGGGACACGTTTCAGCGTTCCGATGGATTATGAAAACGGCGACGTGCCGATCAGTTCCTATAAAAAGAACTTCAAGGGTACAATCAGTTTTATCAGTGTTGCCCCTACAAATGGTGAAATGAAAATAGCTTTCCAGATGCTGTTGCCAGGAATGAATTTTGACTTGAGCCACAGTGGTAAGGGACCTAGCAGCGGATGGTTTTTCTTTAGCTGTTATAATTCCGAACAAGCCCACACTTTATTGGAAGTCAACGCTTCCAAAAGAGATAAAGATTATATTCTTGCTGTAAATTGGAAGAAAGCAGCGGAATATGTGAAACAGGGTAAAGGCAAAAAGGTTAAAGCTAACTTTGCGCACAATACCTATAGTGAGTCTACGCATACTGCTACCTCAAAAATGGAGTCAGAAGTGACGCTGATAGACGTCAGGGATTTTCCGGATCTGGTCTATATGATACCATGTCCGAAATCTCCGCATGGTTGCGATGTGGATCCCACCGGTGAATATATCGTGGGTAGCGGAAAATTAGCGGCGCTGATTCCGGTATTTTCTTTCAGTAAAATCCAGAATGCCATTGCAAACAAAACATATGACGGCAGTTATGGTGGCATTCCGGTGCTAAAATATGAAGCTGCATTGTATGGTGAGGTTAAGAAACCAGGACTTGGGCCCTTGCATACAGAGTTTGACGGCAAGGGAAATGCTTATACCACCTTCTTTATCTCCTCGGAGATCGTAAAATGGAATGTTAAAGATCTGAAGGTACTTGACAGGCAGCCGACTTATTATTCACCAGGACACCTGACCATTCCAGGCGGCGATACCAGAAAGCCCTACGGTAAATACCTTGTCGCTTATAACAAGATCACCAAAGACAGGTTTCTGCCTACCGGGCCAGAACTGGCCCAAAGTGCGCAGCTCTTTGACATTAGCGGGGATAAGATGAAGTTGTTACTGGATTACCCGACTATTGGTGAACCACATTATGCACAAATGGTACCTGCAGAACTGATCTCTAAAAACTCCCAGAAGATTTTCAGATTAGATGAAAACAAACATCCTTATGTAACTATGGGCGAGAAAAATTCGAAAGTAACCAGAGAGGGAAACAAAGTACATGTTTACATGACGGCAATGCGTTCACACTTTTCCCCTGACAATATTGAAGGGGTTAAGCTTGGGGATGAGGTGTACTTCCACGTTACTAACCTGGAACAGGATTGGGATGTGCCACACGGTTTTGGTGTTAAAGGTAACAAAAATGCAGAGCTGCTGATCATGCCCGGAGAAACCACTACACTAAAATGGGTTCCGGAAAAAGTGGGTATATACCCAATCTATTGCACCGATTTCTGTAGTGCTTTGCATCAAGAGATGCAGGGTTACGTCCGGGTTTCTGCAAAAGGTTCAAAGGTGCCGATTTCCTTTAGCCTCGGGAAAAACTCAGAAGCGGCAGATGAAATACTGAAAAAATAATATTCGGATATTCCAGGCCATGCCATTAAGCATGGCCTGGAATATTTATCTCATCCTATACCTATGAAATCGACAGATTTAACCACCACAAATAGAATCATTGTATTGGTCTGCGGCCTTGCGTTGTTTGTTGTTCTGTTTGTCCCGTTATGGCAAATAGAACTGGCTGCACCGCAATACCCGGAAGGTCTTGTGCTCAAAATGTACCCCAATAAAATAGCGGGAAATGTTGACATCATTAATGGACTGAATCATTATATTGGTATGAAGACACTCCATACAGAAGACTTCGTGGAATTCGCCATCCTGCCTTACATCATCACTTTTTTTGCTGTGCTTTCGCTCGCTGTTGGTTTATTCCTGCGGACCTTTAAATGGCTTCTGGGTTTGTTTTCTCTTTTTGTAATTTTTGGTATAGTCGCAATGGCTGATTTCTGGCGATGGGAATATCAATACGGACACGATCTGGATCCAAACGCGGCAATCAATGTGCCTGGAATGAGTTACCAGCCCCCACTGATTGGTTATAAACAGCTGCTGAATTTTGGCGCTTATTCTGTCCCTGATATAGGCGGCTGGATATTTATTGTTGTCGGGTTGGGCTTGCTGGTGGCAGTTGTACTTCAATTTAAACATAAAAAACAATTTAAATGAAATCGATAACGTACATATTACCTTTCCTGTGGGTTATGGTGGCAATGGGATCATGCAATGTTGAACCTAAGCCCATTAAAGTCGGAACGGATGCCTGCAGCTTTTGTAAAATGGGGGTTGCAGATAAACGTTTCGGAGCGGAATTAATTACGAGAAAAGGAAAGGTCTACAAGTTCGATGATCTTCATTGCCTGGTGGAATTTACAAGAACTGAAGGAGTTAAGCATGAGGACATTGATGGAATGTACCTGGTGAACTATGAGAAACCTCATGGTTTTATAGAACTGCAAAATGCGTTCTTGTTTAAAAGCGAAGCATTCAAGTCGCCAATGGGAAGTAATATTGCTGCTTTCCAAACTAAAGAAAAGTTAGCAGCTGCCTCGCAATCCGTAGAAGGGTCTGTTGTACAAGTAACGTCACTCATGCCTTTTCATAAATGAAAAGAATCCTATATACATTTCTGATCGGCTGTTTCGCGACTGTCTCTGTCGATGCCAAAGTGATAAAGGTTGGTAAATCGAGAAATGTGAAATCTGTGCAAAAGGCTATAGATCTTTCTCAGAACGGTGATACCATTATTGTTGATCCCGGAATATACAAAGAGAAAAATATCATCATTCAAAAATCTGTCACTTTAAAAGGTATCAATTATCCGGTTCTGGATGGCGAAAATAAGCACGCCATCATTTCTATAAAAGCAAGTAACGCAACTGTGGAGGGCTTTAAATTACAACACACGGGACGTTCGGAGATCAGGGACCTGGGGGCAATCATGATCTACGACAGCTATAAGATAACTGCGTTGAATAACATCTTGGAGGACTCTAATTTCGGTATTTACGTTCAGAACAGTAAACGGTGCACGATAAAAGACAATTCGATAACCGCCTACGGAAAGGATGAAGTTCAAAGCGGTAATGGGATCCATTGCTGGCGATCGGACAGCCTGGTGATCATTGGAAATAAAATAAAGGGACATCGTGATGGGTTGTATTTTGAGTTTGTCAAAAACTCCCTGATCTGGAGGAATGTAAGCACCCGGAATGTGCGCTATGGCATTCACTTTATGTTCTCTAATCGCAATACATATGTGTCCAATGTTTTCGAGCATAATGAAGCCGGGGTTGCCGTCATGTACAGCAAAAATATTCACATGTATAACAACCACTTTTTGAACAACTGGGGAGATGCTGCATACGGAATATTATTGAAGGACATTACCGATAGTGATATTTCAGGTAATCATTTTACTAAAAATACCGTTGGTTTACATATGGAGGGCTGCAGCAGGATCAAGCTATATAAGAATATCTTTAGCAGTAATGGCTGGGCAGTTAAAATCCAGGCCAGTTGCGATAATAATGATTTTACCAGGAACAATTTTATCGGGAATACATTCGACATTGGGACAAATGGTTCCCTGGTATTAAATAAATTTACAGGTAACTACTGGGATAAATATGAAGGATATGATCTCTCTAAGGACAATACAGGTGACGTGTCTTATCATCCTGTGAGCATGTACTCGATGATTATTGATAGCAATCCCGCTGCATTGATGCTTTTTAGAAGCCTGATTGTTTCCTTATTGGATAAGACAGAAAAAATCCTTCCAGGTGTGACCCCGGAAAATTTGAAAGACAACAAACCTGTAATGAGACAGATACCCTTATGATAACAGCGAAAAATATTACGAAAACTTTTGGAAGGGTAAAGGCTTTAAATGATATCTCCGTTTCTTTCACTAAAGGCGAATGCATTGCTTTGTTAGGACCTAATGGTTGTGGGAAAACCACGCTGATTAAATCCATCCTTGGGATGGTGGTGCCGGACAAGGGTAATATTGAGTTTGATGGACGGCCAATCAGCGAACAGTGGCAGTACCGCAGTAACATAGGTTATATGCCCCAGATAGGTCGTTACCCTGAAAATATGACGATCGCAAACGTGATCGATATGATGAAAGACATCAGAAAAGACACCACGGTGCATCTCGATGAAGAGCTGATCGTAAGTTTTGGTCTGCAGGAACTGATGGACAAGAAGATGCACACGCTTTCTGGGGGGACCCGCCAAAAGGTTAGCGCCTGTCTTGCCTTTTTATTCAGTCCCGATGTGTTGATCCTGGACGAACCTACTGCCGGACTTGATCCGGTGTCCTCTGAGCAGTTAAAGAAAAAAATTGTTTTGGAGAAAGAGAAAGGGAAACTGATTTTGATCACTTCGCATGTTTTGAGCGAATTGGATGAGCTGATCACCGAAGTTTTTTATATGCAGGATGGAAGGTTGCTGTTCCACAAAAAGCTTTTAGAATTAATCCAGGACACCGGTGAAGAAAGGTTGGTAAAAGCGATTGCTAAAATTATGACCGCTTAAAAGATGAAAAAAATATTAAAATACGTAATCGTAGATATTGTCCAGAACAAGATCGTACTGATCTACACATTTCTGTTATTGTTGATTGCTTTAAGTGTATTTAATCTCGAAAGTAATTCAGCAAAGGGCCTGCTAAGCCTTTTGAACATCATACTGATATTGGTGCCGTTAATCAGTATCATTTTTTCGACAATTTATATATACAATAGCTCTGAGTTTATAGAGTTGCTGGTTAGTCAGCCCGTTAAAAGAAAGTCCATTTGGCTCAGTTTGTTTGGTGGGCTGGCCTCATCGTTGTCACTTGCTTTTTTTATCGGCGCCGGGATTCCGATTTTATTATATCATGCCGATGCAACGGGTATCACAATGATTTTGACCGGTCTTTTTTTAACAGTTGTGTTTGTGAGTATAGCGATGTTGGCTGCTGGAATTACCCGTGATAAAGCCAAAGGCATCGGACTTTCCATTTTATTATGGCTTTATTTTTCGCTTATTTTCGATGCACTGGTTTTGTTCTTTTTATTTCAATTTCAGGATTATCCTCTGGAAAGAGCCATGGTCTTTTTTAGTTTTCTCAACCCGATCGACCTGGGACGTATCCAAATTTTGCTCCAGATGGATATTTCGGCCTTAATGGGTTATACCGGGGCCATATTCCGGGAATTTTTCGGCAATTATATTGGCGTTTCGCTGTCTTTTTTAGGTTTGCTGATCTGGATCGTAGTCCCGCTAATGTGGTCACTAAAGAAATTTAGCAAGAAAGATCTATAGATGACAAATAGATAATGGCAAAAATTTAAATATTTACGATATGAACAATACAAAAATAATGGAAGCGGATGAGGCAGTCAAATTAATTCGATCGGATAGCAGGGTATTTGTCCATGGCAGCGCGGCAACTCCAGTCTGCCTGGTAAAAGCCATGCAAAGGAGACATGAGGAACTTCGGGGTGTAGAGCTGGTAAGCATTACCACGCTGGGTGACGTGAATTTTGATGCGCCGGAACACCGCAAGTCTTTTTTTGTAAATTCCCTTTTTGTTTCTGCTGCGACCCGCGGGGTCGTCAATAGTGACAGGGGTGACTATGTGCCTGTCTTTTTAAGTCAGATCCCACAGCTGTTCCGGCAAAATATTTTGCCCATTGATGTGGCACTTGTGCAGGTTTCGCCTCCGGATCAGCATGGTTATTGCTCACTGGGGACCTCCGTGGACATTGCCCGTGCAGCTGTGGATACGGCGAGGGTTGTCATTGTGCAAATAAATTCACGAATGCCAAGAACCCATGGTGAGAGCTTTATCCATATCAGTAAGATCACCGCAATGGTCTACCAGGACGCAGAGCTGCCGGTAATCGACTATTCAGCCGACACCAATGATGTGGTCAGTAAGATCGGCTATCATGTAGCCTCTCTTGTAGAGGATGGGTCAACTTTACAGCTGGGTATCGGAAGTATTCCCGATCAGGTCCTTAAAAATCTGGGCGGGCATAAAAAACTTGGCCTGCATACCGAAATGTTTTCTGACGGGGTGATCGGGCTTATTAATGAAGGGGTGATCGATAACAGCCTGAAAAAATTAAACAGGGGACGCTCGGTCACTGCTTTTATGGCAGGAACAAGAGACCTTTATGATTTTGTAGATGACAATCCGGCTGTTCGGGTAATGGATATCAGTTATATAAACGATACGAGCATCATCAGACAAAATCCAAAAGTTGTAGCTATAAACAGTGCCATTGAGCTGGATCTTACAGGTCAGGTTTGTGCAGATTCCATAGGAACCTACCAGTTTTCTGGAATAGGCGGGCAGATGGATTTTATGCGTGGTGCATCTTTATCTGAAGGAGGAAAGCCTATTATTGCGCTTCCGTCTCAGACTAATAAAGGGATTAGCAGGATCGTCCCTTTTCTTAAAGAGGGTGCAGGTGTAGTGACTACGCGCGGGCACGTTCATTGGGTGGTAACCGAATATGGTATCGTGAATTTGTTTGGTAAAAATCTTAAACAAAGGGCTAAGGCATTGATAGATATTGCCCATCCGAATCATAGAGAAGTTTTAGATCAGGCTTACGTTTCCAGATTCAAACGTGAATAAAATCATACTATTTATTACGGAAGTTTCTCCGGGCGTTTCCTGATGTCAGAAAAAATTAATCCGGAGAAACCGCGCTGGAATTTGATCAATATGAAAACATATAAAAAGGCCTTCTTAAAACCAAAGGCTTGGTTGAAGAAGTTACTTTGCGTTGCAATTTGAAGTAAAATACTAAATATAATGATATGGAAAAGAAACCCATTAAACGCAGCGAAGAATTTAAAGCATTTTCCAGGGACCATCATTTTGGCTTGCTTTTTTGCTGGAAGATAAAACAAGGACTGGAAACTTCCGTGGAACCTGAAAGATTAGGAAGTTATGTTGATTATTTTTGGTTGGGACATCTGAGAGAACATTTTCATATTGAAGAGTCAGTATTGTTCGACAGGTTTCAGGACCCTGTTTGCATCCAGGCAAAAAAAGAGCACTGTACAATCATGAATCAGATCGAGAAAATCAGGGGTGAGGAACGAGAAAGTCAAGAAGCCTATGAGGGGCTGGTTAAGATGCTGAATAACCATATCCGTTATGAGGAAAGAGTCGTTTTTCCTCGTCTCGAACAAATATTACCGGTTTCGTCGCTAAATGAGATAACTCAACATTTAGATAGCGAGCACAAAGATGATTTTATAGATAATTATCCTGATGAATTTTGGGTTAAGCCAAAAAATCAATCAAATGTCTGAGAGCGCTATCGGTGATTTCATTTTGCTTTAATATTATGCTAACTAGACATAAATATTTTTTAAATACTATCTCAATCGCGTACATCTCAAATTATCAGATTCGATGTGTGTTGGCCATGCTTACGGTAAGCAGTTGTTTGATCGCATATGATGTTTGTGAGGTTTTGTTGCTTGCTATGTTGTAAAAAACTGTAAACATTTTAGGTAAGGTAAAAATTCAATCAACTGTAATACAGAATATTATAAAATAGTTTCGCAAACTCTATTCAATTATGACTGTTTAAAGTTTGCTGTTTCTTAGCTTTGAACTCTTAGCTAATTCATTTTTTATAATCATGGAAATTGTAAATCAATCAAAAAAACAAGCGACTTACACTGCTGATGAGGCATTTAAGGAGTCGCTGATTTATTTTAAGGGGGATGACCTGGCCGCAAGGGTTTGGGTCAATAAATATGCGCTCAAGGATTCTTATGGGAACATATTTGAAAAGAACCCTGACGATATGCATCGGCGGATAGCCGGAGAGATTGCCAGGATCGAACAAAGATATCCTAATCCATTGTCAGAAAATGAAATTTTTGAACTGATCAGAGATTTTAAATATATCATTCCTCAGGGCAGCCCGATGACCGGCATCGGTAATCCCTATCAGATTGCTTCGCTTTCCAATTGCTTTGTAATCGGCAATGAAGGCAATTCTGATTCATACGGCGGAATCATGAAAATAGACCAGGAACAGGTGCAGCTGATGAAAAGGCGTGGCGGAGTAGGCCACGACCTGTCTCATATCCGTCCCAAGGGTTCTCCTGTTAAAAATTCTGCGCTTACATCCACTGGGATCGTGCCCTTTATGGAGCGGTTTTCCAATTCTACACGTGAAGTCGCGCAAGACGGCAGAAGGGGCGCGCTGATGCTTTCTGTAGCCATTAAACATCCCGACTCCGAGGATTTTATTGATGCGAAAATGACGCAGGGTAAAGTGACCGGTGCCAATGTTTCTGTACGGATAGACGATGCATTTATGCAAGCGGTAGAGTCCGGCAAGGCATACCCGCAGCAATACCCGGTAGACAGTGCAGATCCGCTTTATAAAAAGGAGATCGACCCTGCAGCACTATGGAAAAAGATTGTACACAATGCCTGGCGGTCCGCTGAACCGGGAATTCTGTTTTGGGATACGATCATCCGCGAGTCGGTGCCGGATTGCTATGCAGATCTTGGCTATAAGACGGTGTCTACAAATCCCTGCGGCGAAATACCGCTTTGTCCGTACGACTCATGCCGCCTGCTGGCAATCAATCTTTTTTCTTACGTAGATCAGCCTTTCACCGCAAAAGCATCTTTCAACTGGGATCTGTTTAAGAAGCACATCCATGCTGCCCAGCGCATTATGGATGATATCATCGACCTGGAACTGGAGAAAATCGACGCCATCCTGCAAAAAATAACCGAAGACCCGGAAGATGAAGAGTTGAAACGTCCAGAGAAAAACCTATGGCTAAACATCCAGACCAAAGCAAATGAAGGAAGAAGGACAGGGATAGGCATCACAGCTGAAGGCGATATGCTGGCCGCCATGGGTCTGCGCTACGGAAGTGACGAAGGCTCGGAATTTGCTATAGAAATCCATAAGATCATTGCAATTGAGGCCTACAGGGCCTCTGTCAACACGGCAAAGGAAAGAGGTGCATTTGGTATTTTTGATGCCGAGCGCGAAAAGAACAATCCTTTCATCCTGCGCTTAAAAGAGGCAGATGCAAAGCTATATTATGAAATGCTGGAACATGGCAGGCGGAACATCGCCTTACTGACGATAGCCCCTACAGGAACAACTAGTTTGATGTCTCAGACAAGTTCCGGAATTGAGCCGGTATTTATGCCTGTTTACAAAAGAAGAAGAAAGGTTAATCCAAACGATAAGGATGTACGCGTGGACTTTGTAGATGAGGTTGGCGATTCCTGGGAAGAATATGTCGTATTCCATCACCGCTTCAGGCAGTGGATGGAAGTAAACGGGAAAGACTTAACGAAAAATTATACACAAAAAGAACTGGACGAGCTCGTAGCGCTGTCGCCGTACTACAAAGCTACGTCTAACGACGTTGATTACCTCAAAAAGGTAAAAATGCAGGGTGACATCCAGAAGTGGATAGACCATTCTATCAGTGTAACGATCAATATGCCCGCCGATGTGACCGAGGAAGTGGTAGGTCAGCTTTATATGGAAGCCTGGAAATCCGGGTGTAAAGGGGTCACGGTTTACAGGGATGGTTCAAGGTCTGGTGTGCTCATTGCCAATACAGAAGAAAAATCAGAAGCCGCGGAAGAGTCGTCCCGGCTTGTTTTTCCGACCACCAGGCCAGCTGTACTGGAGGCTGATGTAGTTCGTTTTCAAAACAGCAAGGATAAATGGATCGCATTTATCGGTTTAATAGAGGGCAAGCCTTATGAAATCTTTACCGGATTTGCGGATGATGAAGATGGCATCCTGATCCCGAGATGGGTAAATGACGGCCTGATCATTAAAAACAGAGATGCTGACGGCGGCTCGCGGTATGACTTTCAATATAAAAATAAACGTGGTCATAAAACCACGATTGAGGGACTGTCCTATAAATTTAATCCCGAGTACTGGAACTATGCTAAATTGATCTCCAGTACGTTAAGACATGGCATGCCTATAGAAAAGGTCGTTGACCTGATCAATAGCCTGCAACTGGACGAAGCCATCAATACCTGGAAAAATGGTGTTGCACGTGCCCTGAAGAGATACGTGCCCGATGGTACCGAAGCTAAAAAGCAGCAATGTCAAAATTGCAACTCTACAAATTTACATTACCAGGAAGGCTGTCTGACCTGCAAGGACTGCGGTTCTTCTAAGTGCGGATAGCAGTAATGCATATTATCCAAACGGAATAGCAACTAACCATATCACATATAGATACACTGATGATCCAATTTTTCATCAGTGTATTTATATGATATCTAAAAGCGGTGTATTAATGTGCAATAATATTGATGTTTTTAACATAATAATTACCTTTTCAATCGAGTTTGCTTTCTAAAGCAAGTTAGCAGATAAAAGGTGTCTTAAGGCCAGGCGACAGATGAGAACCACATGACAAGCAACGATGAAATTTATGGTTGGCCTTGCAGTGAAAGTGAGGGCCGGGAGTGGTATGGGACAATTCATGATATGGTCATGTCACTGATCCTAGTCAATACGTTTTCTGATGTTTATGATCACATTATCACCGATCATCCTGCTAAAGAAAAACCCTGTTCTGTAATTATAGTGATATTGAAGTATTCGCTTAGGTCTTCTCTAGAGCGGTAAAGTTATCGCTGCGCTGGCTTTTGCAGGGATTTATTAAAAACAGCAATTAGCAACTGCGTTGAAGATGAGTATCGAATGAAGAAATAGTTGATAAACTAGGGTAAATTGGTCCTTCGTCGCTATTTTAGATTTGGTGTTTTCCGGGATTATAAATCAAGATATTGCACCGAACTTTTAAGTGGTGGGGATGGAAACAAGTTTGATAGCCTAGTGTATATAAACCTTGCTAAGTTTACTCCTTCTCGCCAATTTAGAATAATCCCATCTGTGCTCATGCTCAGGTGATATATGATGGCTTCGGAATGAGAAATAAAGTTAATCTGATAATTTTAGAGCTAATAGAACTGTTTTGCTTCACAATTTTACTTTTTTCACGGTTAATAAAAGATGAATAACTCTTTTATTTTTTAAATATACTACGTAAATTTGTCGTGCTTATGGGAGTCTTTTCAAAAACATGTGAATATGCAATCCGCTCGGTTTTCTTTATCGCGCACCGTACTACTTCTGGTAGTAGGGTAGGAATAAAGGAAATTGCTAATGGTATTGATTCTCCTGAGCACTTTCTAGCCAAAATTTTGCAGGATTTGAGTAGAAGAGGAATAGTGCAATCTGTAAAAGGCCCTAATGGTGGATTTTACATTGATGAGATTGGTCTTAAACGTCCTTTATCAGATGTAGTAGAAGCAGTAGACGGAAAGAGCATTTTTACAGGCTGTGGTTTAGGTCTTGCCTATTGTTCTGAAACAAATCCGTGCCCATTGCACCATGAATTTAAAGCCATTCGTAACCAGCTGAAGAATCTGTTGGAGCAGACAACTATTGCCGATTTTAGTGAGAGTCTGAACCTTGGTATTACCAAATTGAGGAAATAAAAGTAATTCAAACAATTTACCCTATTAAAAGATAAAAAGGTATTAATATATTTATTATGAATCTTGAACAAAAACAATTAATCAGCGCGACAGTACCGATACTAAGGGAAAACGGAGTATTATTAACGAAACATTTCTATAGCAGGATGTTTACCCACAATCCAGAACTTAAAAATATGTTCAATATGGGGAACCAGGAGAGCGGGAAACAGCAGACGGCTTTGGCGCTTGCTGTATTAGCTTATGCAGAGAACATTGCCACTCCAGGTGTGTTAATGCCTGTGGTAGATAGAATTGGTCATAAACATGTGAGTTTAGACATTAGACCGGAACATTATGCGATTGTAGGTCGCCATTTAATTGCTTCTATACAAGAGGTTCTTGGTGCAGCAGCAACGGATGACATTATAGATGCCTGGGTAGTAGCTTATCAACAGCTTGCAGCCTTAATGTCTGGCCACGAAATGAAACTATATCAGGAAAAAGCGGAAAAACTAAATGGCTGGACTGGCTGGAGACCATTTTTTGTGGGTAAGAAGGTTGTCGAATCAGAAGAGATTGTTTCATTTTACCTGCATCCGGCCGATGTTGGAAAAGTGATGCCTCATATACCCGGTCAATACATTAGCATCAAGGTGTTTTTACCAGAATTGAGTTTATATCAATCCCGTCAATACAGTGTTTCGAGTACGCCTACTCACGATTATTACCGTATTTCAGTGAAAAAAGAGAAAGGTGTTGCACTAGATACCGATGGCAAAATCAGTAACTATCTGCACGATTTTATTAACGAAGGGGATAAAGTTGACCTCACTGCTCCTGCTGGTAATTTTACGCTGGCGGAGGATTTAAACGCTCCGATAGTATTGATTAGCGGAGGAGTAGGTCTGACTCCAATGATGAGTATGTTGCAGAATCTGGTAGAGAAAGACTATAATCACCCCATTACCTGGTTACATGGCTGCAGAAACCGAAATGTACATGCTTTTAAAGCAGAGTTAGATGAAATTACAAAGGAAAACCAGCATGTAAGTCAGCATGTTTTTTATGATCTTCCAACGGCAGCTGATAAACAGGAAGGTATCATGGAAGGGTTTTTGGACATCAATAAGATCGCATCCCTGCCACAGTTTCCTGGAACAAGATACTATGTATGCGGGCCTTCGGCCTTTATTCAAAAACAATACAAGGATCTCCTTGCCAAAGGAATAGACAAAGAGTCGATATTATTTGAGGAGTTCGGCCCGGCCTTACTTCAACTGAATTAGTTTTTTTGTTAAAAAATATGAATCACTAGCATTGATTTATTTCCCCCTTCGGACAAAATGATAAAAATAACCCATTATGATTAAGTCGTACCTACAGAATATGAGTGGTGGTGAAAACCGTGTAATTGTATAAACAGATATTATGGAGGTACAAAAAAGAGATATTCAGAACGAAACTGATGTGAATTTATTGGTAAATCGGTTCTATATCATAGTAAGAAATGACAGGATTTTAGACGTTGTCTTTGCGCCTGTTATTAAGAATAACTGGGATGTCCACTTGAAGCTTATGGTGGATTTTTGGTCAACCTTGCTCTTGTATACCCGAAAATACAATGGTGATCCATTACCTAAACATTTGTCACTTGAGGTCTCAAAGAAGCATTTTGACCGATGGATTCAGTTATTCAATGAAACAGTTGATGAATTGTTTGCTGGTGTAATTGCTGAAAATGCAAAAAAAAGAGCGTCAAGCATCGCAAAAATTATGAAAGCAGTTAAAGGAATTTCCGATGTTGAAGTCAATAACTAGGGATTGTAAAGTAAGGAGTTTGATGCTATATTTTGGATTGGCGTTGTAATGTCAATTAGAGGAGGAAATATTTATGAAAAATCAGCCGATAAAACGCAGTGAAGATATGAGGCTGCTCTCCAGAGATCATCACTTTGGTCTACTGTTTTCCTGGAAGATTAAACAGGGGATAGCTAGAAATGTAGATACCATAAGGATAAGGGATTATCTGAATTTTTTCTGGAGCCAAAACCTTAGGGATCATTTTCTCGATGAAGAAGTTTTATTGTTTAACAGGTTAGATGCGGAGGAGCCTTGTATACAGGCGAAAAAGGATCATCAGCAGATAGTCACCCTTTTAGATGCGGCGAATGCAGCTGATCAGGGAGATTATTTAGTATACGAAAAATTGATCTCTTTTCTTAATGATCATATCCGCTTTGAAGAAAGAGTCGTCTTCCCGCATTTGGAAAAGGTGTTATCTGAATCTACTTTAAGTAGTATTGGTTATTTTTTGGAAAGACAGCATCATGAATTCATTGATGATTACAAGGATGAGTTTTGGAAATAGTTTTGACTTAAACAATATTAGACTAACTGTAATATGGGATGAAGAAAGTTATGAAATACAAACCTTTTTCAATGAATACCGTAGTTTAATGATGCTGATCTTTGATCGGATAAGTCCCGAAGAATTTGGGGTATGTCTGGGAATGGGAAAATGCGGTACTTGCATGGTAGAGGTTATTCAAAGTAGTATGTTAACTGATTTCGATAGAAATGAAAGCAATACCCTTATTAAGCATGGAATAAGTAACCCTAACATTCGCTTAGCCTGTCAACTATTGATCGATGAGCAATGCAATGGGATGATTGTTAGAATATTATAAAGGAACTAATCATGTATAAACTTTTAGAAGAAATAAGAGATTGTAAAGTATGTGAAATTTATCCTGAATTAGAGGCTAATCCTATTGTTTCAGCAAGTTCGAAAAGCAAAATTGTTATTATCGGACAAGCACGAGGGAGAATTGTTCATCAGACAGGGATTAAAGAGACTGCAGCAGAAATTAATTCACCGGAACATTTTCTTGCTAAAATTTTGCAGGAGCTTAGCAGAAAGGATATTGTTAAATCTGTTAAGGGCCACAAGGTGGATTTTATATGGATGGTATTGCGTTAAAAAGATTATTATCAGAAGTCATAGAGGCAGTAGATGGAAATGGCCTTTTTACAGACAGTGGTCTTGGGCTTGATTATTGCTCTAAAAATAATCCCTGTCCCTTGCATAACGAATTCAAAGTAATAAGAGACGGCATTCATTAATGTTACAATGCATGACCATAGAAGAATTTAACGGAGATTTAAATCCCGGGATTACCACATTGAAAAAATAAAAAGTTTTTATCCATATAAAGGATATAACGGTATTAATATACTTATAACAAATATATGAATACATTGAAATCTCTAATTGTCGTCCTGCTGTTGAGCGCAGGAACTTCCTTTTCCATTTCTGCCCAGGAAGTAAAGCCTGTTGTGACTCATGTATCCACTGCAAACGGAGTGGTGTGGTTGCTTACGGTAATGGTCTTGATCCTGTTTTTTGCTGCATTATACGTGTACCGGAAAGTGAAACAGATTAAAAGATTTTCTGATAAAAGTGATCAGAAGACAGCACAGCTTAAGGATTACTTAAACAGTATGGATGCGCGGCAAATTGAGGCTTATCTAAAGTTTAAAAAGAACAAGTCTGAAAATCATGGTCGTCAGGGTATCTCGGTGTTAATATGGTTGGCTGTCACCTTAGGACTTTCTTTCTTTTCGAATATAGTCCATGCACAGGGACAGGGAGCACAGCGCTCGTTCTGGGCGGAGGGGGGCGTGATTATTACTTTGGTGCTGATTGCCATCCCTATCCTTGCCGGGGTTTTCATTATGATCATGAAAATCGGCAGTCTTTTTAAAGTTTATCAGAACAAACAAATCCTGGAAGAAGCTGAAAGGCTGGCAGCATATTTAAGGGAATCCGAAACTGGCGAAATTGAAGAGCTCTTACTCAAACGTAAGAAAGCTTTGGATTTTACTTTGAGTCATCAGGAGCTTTCCGGTGATCGGCTGCCTGAAGATAGCAAAGGTTTATTGCAGCAGGTAAACACGAATTCCGTTTTGCCTTTGGTAGCTGCTAAAAAAAGAGCAATAAAAAGACCGCCAATTGATCCTGCATTGTCAAAACTGATCCTTTGGTTTATTGGGACAGCTGCTTTCTGGCTCATCTTCGGAACTACGGTTGGAGAGTATCTTGGGATAAAATTTGTTGCGCCGGATGCAGACCAGTTCAGCTGGTTGAGCTTTGGGCGGTTACGTCCGGTACATACCAATGCTGTATTCTGGGGATGGGCTTCTTTGGGCATGCTTGGACTTGGCTATTATGTCGTTCCACGTGTCAGTAACGTTCCGCTAAAGAGTATAAAATTAGGTTGGTATACCCTTTACCTGATCAATATCACCGTCGTACTTGGAACCATATGCCTGATGGCAGGCATCAACAACAGTGGCGGTGAATATCGGGAATACATTTGGCCTGTCATGCTCCTGTTTGGCATTGGACTGCTGCTAACCCTGATCAATTTTATCCAGACCATTGCCAGTAGGACAACCAAAGAGATTTATATTTCTAACTGGTACATTGTAGCAGCAGTCATCTTCGCCATTGTGATCGCTATTGTCGCTTATGTTCCGGTCTGGCAGGATGGTCTTGGCGAAACCATTATACAAGGCTACTACATGCACCAGGGTGTGGGTATGTGGTTTATGCTGTTTACACTAGGTATCGTTTATTATTTCCTTCCCCAACAGCTGAACAAGCCGATTTATTCCTATAGTCTTGGAATCCTGGCATTCTGGACACAGATTCTTTTTTATACAGTGATCGGCACGCATCATTTTGTGTTTAGTTCCATTCCCTGGTGGTTACAGACTACAGCAATTGTAGGAAGTGTCGGTATGGTGATTCCAGTTGCTGCTGGTACGACAAATTTTATTTTGACCTTTAAGGGAGGATGGTATAAATTACCCTCCAGCTATACACTTCCATTCTTTTTAATTGGGATCATATTTTATTTTACCGGCTCACTTCAGGGCACCGCAGAGGCCTTCCGGTCTACTAACCTGATTTGGCATTTTACCGATTTTACAGTTGCCCATTCCCATATTACCATGTATGGCATCATCTGCTTTTTTCTTTGGGCGGGTATTTATGCCGTTGTCCCGAGACTGACGGGAAAAGAAGCACCGCAGATCACCATTGGCGCCCATTTCTGGCTCGCGCTCATTGGATTGTTGTTTTATACGATTCCGCTGATGTACGGAAGTACACTCAAGGGGATGATGTGGATGCAGGGAAAACCTTTTATCGATAGTGTGGTATTTATGGCTCCTTATTGGTTATGGCGGGCAATTGGCGGCAGCCTGATGTGGCTTTCTCACCTGTTTTTTGTTTATAACCTGTATAAAATGTTCACAGGAAGCACAACGGTGGATATACGTGAAGCCGCCATTGAAAAGCTTAACCAATCTTATACTTCTACGGAATCCAGTTTATAATTTCAATCAGATTACACATGGAATTTTTCAACAACCATACCAAGTTATTTACCACGGCATTTTTACTCTTTGTTGGACTGACAATATTTGTTTGTATTATTCCTGCACTGAATAACCAGACGAACAATGCTCCGCTTCCTTTTGCGCAACCTTTAAGTGAAGAAGCCATTAAAGGAAAAGCAGTGTTTATCTCTAATGGTTGTGTGGCCTGTCATACTCAACAGGTACGCAACGTCGACATGGATAAAGTTTGGGGCGAACGGCCAAGTATTGCCGCAGATTATGCCGATAACCATCGGACAGATTTCTGGCGGAATACAGCCACTTTAATGGGAACAGAACGGACAGGTCCTGATCTGACCAATATAGGCTCCCGTCAGCCGAGTAAAGAATGGCACCTTTCCCATTTATTCAATCCGCGGATTGTAGTTAAAGAATCCATTATGCCGGCCTATCCCTGGATGTTTGAAATAAAGGAAAAAAAAGAAAAAGGAGATGTAAGCGTCAGTGTGCCTGAAGAATACATGAATGGTGAAAAAGGCACGGTAGTGGCGAAAGCAGAAGCTTTGCAGCTAGTGGCCTATATACAAGCCCTGAAACAAACGAAATTACCTGGTGATGCACCTCAACCTGTATTTCTTTATAAAAAAACAGGTGAACTGACCACTGACGGTAAATCAGCTGCGCCAAAAGAACTGAACGGCGCAATGCTATATACCAACAATTGCCAAAGTTGCCACCAGCAAAATGGTGAAGGTTTAAAAGGAGCATTTCCGCCTCTTAAAGGAAGTAAAGTGGTTCTTGATGAAAATCCGGAGTTACTCGTTGACATCATTATGAATGGTTACAGTGGCAGGGAAAAAGAGGGATTTGGCGCAATGCCTGCTGTTGGTACTAATAACAGGTTAAAAGCGGAAGAGATTGCGGCGATTATGAACCATGAACGTACCAGCTGGGGCAATAATGCAAAAAAAGTGACAGCCGATCAGGTACAAAAATTAATGGACAAAGTTAAAGTAACTGCTAAATAGAGAAATGATGGAAAACACGCACATTAAACGCCTATTATTAACCATACTGCTTTGCTTCTTTATGGTATCAACGTACGCCTGTCCTGCCTGCGATAAACAACAACCAAAACTGTTACAGGGCATTACACATGGAACGGGACCAGATGGAAATTGGGATTATATAATCATTACCATAGCAGTTATAATAGTCTTGCTTACCCTATTTTATTCTATTAAATGGCTAATCAAACCGGGCGAGAAGGCTACTAGCCATATTAAGCAAATCATTCTAAATGCAGACTAAAATGGAAGAGCGAAGCAAAATCTATATCTTCATTGATGAAGATATTCAACCTATAGCGGAATTGGTCGCCCCCGTTAATTTTGAACTGGATACGACCAAGCTGATCGATGGTAAACATATCCTAAAGATTGTAAGTAAGGACCCTACTGGAAAAGAAGGAGTTCGTCTAGTTCCTTTTGAGGTTAGAAATGGCCCTGCCATCGCCATTGAAGGGATTAAAGAAAATGCTGTTGTGGATGGAGTGATCCCGATTATGGTCAATGCCTATGGAAAAGGTGATCAGAAAAATTTTATGATTGTTGGAAGTGAGACCCCGCAAAGCATTCCTTTCTGGATCTTTATATTGCTGATCTTGTTTGTTGCCTGGGCAGCATACTATCATTTTACTTCTTCAGCAGTTCAGCTTTATACTAAATAAAACACAAACTGATATGGAAACAAGAAGCGATATTAAGGGCTTGGATGACATCATCTCATTTGTAAATAAATTTTACGAAAAAGTTCAACAAGATGACCTGATCGGGCCCATCTTTAACAACGTAATTGAAGATTGGAGTCCTCATCTGGAAAAAATGTATTCCTTTTGGAATGCAGTATTATTCGGTGTTCCCGGCTTTACCGGAAATCCTTTTGCAAGACATGCACCATTACCCATACAAGAGCAGCATTTTGAACGTTGGATTTTGCTTTTTCAGGAGACAATTGATGCCCTTTTTGTTGGTGAGATGGCCGAGAACACAAAGAAGAAGGCAGAAACAATGGCAATTATGTTTTTAAGCAAGCTCAAAGCTATGAGAGGGGGCCCAACGAGGGTGATTGTATAGGCAATGGTTTAGTAAAAGAAGATGTTTAGTTTTTCATCGAAAAGTTATACTGAAGTTTAAATCTAGATGACTATAACAAAATTAAATACAATTTGGACCATTGGACATTCTACACATACGTTGGAAGAGTTTTTAACAATATTGAAATCCTTTGAAATAGAATTGGTTGTCGATATCAGAAATTTCCCGGGGTCGAAACGATATCCTCATTTTAACAAAGCTGCTTTGAGTGTATCATTGCCAGAGCGGGGGATTGGATATATTCACTTAAAAGATCTTGGTGGAAGAAGAAAGGCCAAGATTAATTCGGTAAACACAGCCTGGCGATTACCAGCATTCCGTGGGTATGCAGATTACATGGAAACGCCAATTTTTAAACATTCCATAAACGAGCTTGAGAAATTAGCAAGCAATAAACGCGTTGCTTTTATGTGCGCGGAAGCAGTGTGGTGGAGTTGCCATCGTTCTCTTGTGTCCGATTATCTCAAACACGAAGGCTGGAAAGTACTTCATATTATGGCCGAAGGAAAGGCTACTGAACACCCTTACACTGCACCCGCAAGAATAAAAAATGGAAAGCTTGTGTACAGTAAACCCAATGAGTTATTTAGTCCTGGTCAGGAATAAATAGCCATACTTTTATATTAATTTGCTTTCTGTTTTTTTATAGCGAGCGTCAGCAGAAAAACGGTCTCCATGTTCGCAAGCACGCTATGCGCAATTCCTTCGTGAAGCGCTAGCATTTGTCCTTTGTTCAATTCAGTAGTCTGCTGCTCAGTTGTAAATCTCATTTGTCCTTCCAAAACTTGTACGCTAATAATACCAGCTGCAGAATGGGTTTTCAATTCAGCACCTTCATGTAGCGCTATCATTACAATACGCATACCGTCGGTCTTAAAGATTGTTATCGAATTCCGATCACCATCTTTCCAGGATGATTCCTGTTTAATCTGTTCCATAAAAGAGGGTAGATCCATAATAACCATAGTCGCATCCAATGGGCGATCGCCTTCGGGGCGCTGTGGTGTGGCTTCATTAAACTTATTTTCCATATTTAGATCTGTTTTTTTATTTGATGTGTGTTTAGCTTCATTTTTTGACCTGTTAAGGGCGTTTATCATTTCGTCTGACAAGTTGTCACTGTAAATTCCATACCCATTGATTAAAGTTCCTTTTATCCCATGCTTGGGGATTAAATAGCATATATGATTGCTTCATCTGCCGGATCAGAAAGCCCTTCAAAACGAAAAGTTCTGTCTATTTCAAATTCTCCCGGCAATAGCTGTAAATAATTGCCCCGGC
The DNA here is from genome assembly GCF_003208655.1 of Pedobacter nutrimenti. Taxonomy (GTDB): domain Bacteria; phylum Bacteroidota; class Bacteroidia; order Sphingobacteriales; family Sphingobacteriaceae; genus Pedobacter; species Pedobacter nutrimenti. The sequence goes on from NZ_QKLU01000008.1 coordinate 50,472, forward strand.
ATTCCAGGCAACTTTCCTTTAAATTGAAGTCAACTGAATATCCCTCTTTTTTTAGTTTATTCGGTATTTCCGAAACTGTTGTCATTGTATCCATAGCAAAATGATTTATTAAATCTAGTTAAGTTAATTATTATAAATGACTTAACAGTTTTTAATCTATTTGATTTGTGATGATAGAATGCTCAGGCAGATTCTGGTGAATACCTTTCCTGACGTTTATGATCACATTACCACCAATCATGTAAAAGAAAAATCCTTGTCTGGAATTATAACAATATTGAATTAATTGCTTGAGTGTCACAATAGAAGCAAAGTTATGATTTCTATGGTTGTGTTAAAAACGGTGATTAATAAGGCTTCCAGCCGCTCTTTGTCATCGCCAATAAATCCAAATTTGTCATAACGTTCAAAAAGCGCTTTCTCATATTTATTGAAGGTGTCATAATCAATGTACTTGCTTCGTATTCGCTCATCAGAATTGTATTTAGATCGAACCACACAAAAGGCATTATTTATGAAGTCTATTGTCATGCTATAGCGATATCCGTCTGAATTCTTTAATAACGAAATTAAGATTGTATGATCTTTATCTGGATTTGTTTTTCTCTTATGAAAAAGGTCAGCGAATTTCAGAAAGTTATTTTGTCAAAATTTTAAAAACGTCTCACGCTGAAAAGCGAAGGCACACTCCTATTAATATAAATCTTTGCAGTCTTTAAAATTAACAAATTTATTGGAAATGCCCCGCACACCTTTGCGGCCTGCAAAAAAGGCCAACCCCACAGAGGCCATAGATGGTTTTTTGCTTTCGGTGTTTACGGAGAAAAGACAGGGCGAGTAATGGGTGGCAGTAGTGGAACCGAGGTTTGTCTGTTTAAACCTACCCAATTCCCAATGGTGCCGATTTATGTCCGAAATATAATCTGTCATTTTCAGAGGGTATCCGACCGGATACGCACCATATACATCAATATAAGTTTTTAATATTAAATACCAAAATACTGGATCAGGGATTGTATCAAAACAGGTGGTGAAAGCTGTCTGTGGTTGTTTATTTTGGCTCCTATACGGAAGAATACGTATCCATCGAGGGAACAGGTCTCGCTAAACTACGAAAAATGGCTTTGGATCCCCTGATTAGGTGTTTGGGGTCGATTACCGGACGCTATAGGGGGCTGGTGACCTCAAAACGGTGGAAGTACAGGAGGTTTAGAATTGGAGCAGGTACAAAACGCACCTATGGGAAATTAATTATATTTGGCCTGGATGTAATAGCATTCGCTAACCTCAAAGTGTCTTTGTAGGTTAAAATTACCACAGGACTGCTTTCGGTGTTGAGATTTTCTTATCGGCGGTAATTTTCTTTTATTGTAGCACGACCATGGCGTCTCGTTATGTTACCAAAATGCGTCGCCACTAGAAAAGCCAGGTTTTCTCCTATGTTTTTGAAAATAAGAGTGCGTAACAATTAATGTGCGAAGATGATAAATGCTATAACCTGGCCTTTTAGTTATAGCATTTATCGTCGTATAAACGGACAGAAAAGTATGAGGAAGACGCCAATGTTATTTATCGTAGTCTTTAAGGTTAAATGTTCTTGACTCCGATGGTGAATCCGACGTATTCATTTCATCAATAAGTTCTTCAAACCTACCGTCTGCGTAATAATATCTCAAGATTTTATTGGCCTGCCCTCTATCTACTCCTATTTTAGAGAATTTATGCTCTAAGTCATAGAACCCCTTAAAATTCGCCATTTTTGATTCGTCTAAAAAAACCTCATCTAATATTTTTCCAACCCCATTAATTTCATTTTGTGTGACAAATCCAATCATTTCCAGTTCGTGATCAATAGCGTCTTCAAAACCATTTAATAGGTCGTATATTTGTCCAGATGATGCAGAGATTCCCATCTCAGATGTATTTTTTATAGAGTCTATAAATCTCGCCAAGTATTTTACCCTAAAAGAATTTTGTTATCTTTTTCCATGTTTTTTTATTGAAAGATAACATATTCCATTCAAGTCCCAAATCAAAAACTAGATTTATTAAACGTGGTGCTGTTTACTACTAAAAGACCCTCATGTAGGCTTAAATAGGATGCCTACTGTTACTTATTTGTTACTCTGCTAGTGTAACGTATTGATAGTTAGAGCTTAATTCTATTCCGGCCATACTAGGGGTGGGGAGTCAATTGTTTTTCCTGCAAAGGTAAGGGATAAAAAATTGGCACGGGAAAGTTTAGCACGGATTTGGATATTTATCATTCAGTACCCATTTTGCTTTTGGACTAAACCGCAATTGCAGGAGATTTTTTTAAGTTTTGACCGCATTTAACAATAGCTCCCATTCCGCATAATAGTCTTTTGAATCCAAAAGCTTCTTTATGATAAATGAGTAAGCCGGATCGAAATACGAGGCATATATATACACGTCAAGAGCAGACGCAGGTTTAAAGGCAGCTCCGATTTTATAGGTTGCTTCCTTGTTGTCGGCCCTTTTTTTATCAAATGAAACTTTGCTGTTCACAAATTCGCGATGTATTTTCTCGCCGGTAACATAAGGCAATAAGAAATTAACAGAATTTTGTATAGAAGAGCCTGAAGGTGATTTGTAATGAAAGTAATCCCCTTTACCTGTTCGCTGAATGGTCATTGCTGCCCTTAATAAAGGTTCAAGAGTATAAATGTGGTAATGCAATGCATCTCTTTCCTCAAAGTCAAAACCCGAACCATTGGGGTACAGATTTTTCAGGACCTGGCTTTTTATTGCTGAATCAATAAATTTCTGGTAAGCCTTGTGATCCAGGATGTAAGCAATATTGGCTACAATTTTTATCCGGTGGGAATTCCAGTTGTTGTTGACCGATTTTTTGGCAGAAAGAAATCTTGGATTTGAAATCTGGGCATCCGCGATCTGAACCAGCCAGGTGTTTATCCTGTCCCTGTCCTGCCGGGACATATCTTCCTTGATCAGGTCATAGCCTTCCAGTAAAGGATCCAGTTTGGTATCATTAATCGGGTTGCCTGTACTTTTATTAACCTGTGCCCAGGCCAGCAGGTAAGCAATACATTTTTTCAGGTAAAGGGCTTGCTGGCTGATCCGGTAAACATAAGCCAGCGCATATATTTTACGTACATCAGCCAGGGCTTTTATCGTAACTATTTTCTTTGGGTCATTGGCCAGATGCCCTTCAGATGTAATCGTATCCACCGGATTTGGAGTTTGCCGAAGCGCAGCTTCGGCCAATACCTCCAGGGGGGTATAAATTTTTTTTGCTTCAGGATCAGTCTTTACAAGTAAAGCCAGTTTTGTGAGCTCATCCTTATTTAAACCAACATACTGGGCTTTTAGCCTGGCGGTGAACAACAAACTTATTAGGATAAATGCAGTTCCGGGAATTAGAATTCTGTTTAGGTTAATCATATTACTATTTTACTGTTACATCAATTGTTTTGACCACTTCCTTGTTCCCATATATGGTAAAATTAGCAGCAACGAATGTAGCTTTGTAAGTGCCTGGTTTGCTGTACCTGTAAGTATAAGAGCTGATTTCTGCATCCAGATAGCTCTTGACTGGCAGGCCTTTATCCGGCCCTTTGTCTGCTTTTCCGGCATCAAAACCCTTGCTTATCGCCCAGGTCACCGTCCTTGCTTCTGTATTGACATCATTCCCCCTCAGAATGATAGCAGAGGTTGAAACGGAAGACCTGCCTGGATCAACTGCGCCTTCATTAATGAGCTGAAACCCGGAATTACTGTTGTCACCCAGGTCCACCAGGCCAATTGAAGTATTGCTTTTTAAGGTTAAGTTGTTCACTGTCCAGGTCCTTTGCTTACCATTGGCGGCCTGCGGTGCTGTGGTATAACGAAAAGCAATATAAATGGGCTTTCCGTCCACAACCAGATCGGTTAAGTTGGCCGAAGTATTCACAAAGGTTGCATTGGTTGCCAGGGTAACCCTGCTGGTCACATCTGTCCAGGTTGCAGCCTTTACCTGCTCAATGGTAGGTATCCCCTTAAAGTCAGTAGAGACAAGCACCGAGAACTGGTTTTGCTGAGTGCCGTTATTTACATTACTGGCAAACTTTAAGGACAGATCGCCCTTTTCAACAATCCTGCCGGTTTTAAAAGTGTAATCATTTCCAACTTCCCCGGAATAGAACGTGATCAGCCCGCTGGCGGTTTTTAAATTAAACTTTACGTCTTGTCCCGGCGAATATTCGGCCTGTCCCAGCGTAACTTCCAGCAATGGTGCTTCTGGTGCCGGGTCTTTAGCGCAGGCAGCAAAAAGCAGACAAATAACAAGAAAATAAAAATTTTTCATCTTTTTTAATTTATAAATTACCAACCTGAATTTTGGGTCAACTTCCTGTTTAAACCAATTTCCCTTGAAGGGATAGGCCATATTACATCTCTGCCGGTGACATTGTTAAATGCAAGCCTTCCGTATTTTTGACTTGCAGGGGCCTCGGCATCAAACAGGTCTAAAGTTTGTTTCATCGCCGTTAGAAAGGTATTCCATCTGACCAGGTCGCGTTTTCTTAAGCATTCAAAACACAGCTCCCTGGAGCGTTCGTTCTGGATATCCTGCAGGGTGACCGATGCCAGGTCAAATTCGCCCGGGTTAACAGCTCCTGGCAATAATTTACCATAAGCCCTTCTCCTGACCAGATTAAATGCATTCCTGCCTTCCGGGCTGGGGCCGACCTGGAGGTCCGCTTCGGCAAACATCAACAGTACATCAGAAAATCTGAGTATGGGAAAGTTTTGCGGGGTATCATTTTTTCCCTGAGGTTTTAATGTTTCATACTCCCTGCGCCATTTACCCGAATTTCTTTGGTATATCTGGCTTGCGGTATGATTGACCTTACTGGTACCGTTCCACCGGTAGGGGGCTATTGCCCAGTCCCTCCTCAGGTCAGCAGAAGTTCCATTGGCATTGTTCTGATAAAGGGCAAACAATTTACCCGTTGTTGCGATATAGCCATAGGTATAACCGGCATCGGTATTGTTCTGGATCCCGTTATTATTTCCCACCCTGCCACCTTCACGGTAAGCATCCAGGCGGTTACCCCAGAATTCCACTTCCCATATGCTTTCCCTGATGTCGTATTTATCCTCAGCATAATTGATAAATACCCTGCTGTAATCCGGATTAAGGGCATGTCCGGCCAATGGGTCATTGATGACCTTCAGGGCCCATTCCCTTGCCTGGGCATACCGTTTTGTGTCATTTACAGGGTTTCCTGCCGCATATAAGCATACCCGGGCAAGTATGCCGCGGATTGCTGATTTACTGATCCTGCCCCCAAAACCAATAGTTGTAATGGGTTTTACCAGCCCTTCGGCTTCAGTCATATCCATTATGATTTTATCGTAGACTTGTTTGGCAGGGGTCCTGGCCTGATCAGTTTCATCTGCATTGGGCAAAGATTGTAACACCAGAGGTACATCACTAAAATTGCTCACCAGCATAAAATGATAATATGCCCTTAAAAAAAGGGCTTCGCCTTTAATGGAATTGCGGTTTGCGTCAGAGATATCTGAAGCCTTGTGGATGTTTTCCAGTAACAGGTTTGCCCTGTTGATCCCCTGATAACACTGCTGCCAATAGCCCAGAACATAGGGATCAGCAACCGAAACATCATAGACCGATACTCCTGTAAGCTCCGTAGTGCGAAAAAAGTACATCTCATCTGCGTCCAGACCCAGGCGCCCAAGCATCCTGTCCCCATACAGGAAAGCAGATCCCAGCGGATCATAAACCCCGTTCAGTGCTGTATTCAGCTGTGCTTCCGTTTGATAATAATCTGCAGTGGAAACAAAATCTTTTGGCGTGGTGTCTAGAAATTTGCCACAGGAACTGGGCAGTATCAGGACAACTGCTATTATTAAATTGAAAATCTTTTTCATCTGTTTCATAATTTGTTTTCTAGAACAATTAAAATTTTACATTTAGTCCGAATACCACCGTTCTTGCACGGGGATACGCGGAAAAATCAAATCCCGGGGTTAGCGCTGAATTCCTCACGGAAACTTCCGGGTCCATACCGGAATATTTGGTCCAGGTATGGATGTTTTGTGCCGAGACGGAAAAGTTGACTGCATTCAGTTTTAAGCTTTTGCTGATCTTTTTTGGAAGCGTATAGCTTAGGGAGATGGTTTTTAGCCTTAAAAAGGACCCATCTTCCAGTACCCTTGACGAATACACTCCATTAGGCCCCGCACCATTGACACCAGGTAACAAATTGCTTGGATTGCTTGGTGTCCAGCGATCGTTGTAGGAGGCAAACTGGTTGATGTTGGTCCCCCGGCCGCCACCTTCAAAGAAAATCCTGTTTGCGTTATAGATGTCATTTCCGTAAGACCACTGGAGAAGTACATTGAGGTTAAAGCCTTTGTAGGTAAAGTCATTGGAAAAACCACCGATATGTTTAGGTAAGGTCCGCCCGATTACGGTCTGGTCGTAACTGTTTATCTCCAAATCCCCGTTGAGGTCTTTGTATTTTATATCTCCGGGCTTGATGTTGGCCCTCGGCGTACCATTTCCGGGAATATTATTTTTTAGGACATAAGTGCCTGGGGAGGGCTGATCGAAGTCCCCCAGCTGATAAACGCCATCGAAAATATAACCAAAAAACTGAGCTGCAGGTTCACCGATTTTGGCTACATAAAGAAAAGAATTGTTAAAAAAAGTATCCCACCTGACATTCGACAATAAAACTTCCTCATTCGTGTTCAGCGCCAGGACTTTGTTCTGGTTAAAACTGATATTGAAATTTGACCTCCATTTGAAATTTTCAGAGTTGATGTTTACTGTACTGAGTGAAAATTCAAGTCCGGTGTTTTGTACTTTGCCAACGTTCCTGAAAGCTGTCTGGTAACCGGAAGTGAATGGAATATTTGCATTTAGCAATAAATCATTGGTGATCTTTTTATACCAGTCAACTGTAAATTCTATACGGTCCTTAAACAGGGCCAGGTCATAACCGATATCAAATGAGTTGGTGGTTTCCCATTTTAAATTATTGTTGCTCAGGGAAGCCGGTACGGCACCTAATGCAGGGGTACCATTGTTAAAAGAATAGGAGTTTTCTATCGGAAAATTCAATGCGGCCAGATAGGCATAGTCATCCACACGGTTGTTTCCCGAACTTCCATAGCTCAGCCTTATTTTCGATTCAGAGACGAAGGCCAGGTTTTTCATGAATTTTTCCTCGTTCATTTTCCAGGAGACAGCCGCGGAGGGAAAATAACCCCATCGGTTACCCCTGGCAAAACGCGAGGAACCATCTGCGCGATAGGTTGCCGAAAAATAATACCTGGACTTATAATTATAATTTACCCTTCCGAATAAGGACATCAGGCGCGAATCAGACAACTGGGAGGTATTGGGCAGCGGAATCCCCTCATCAATCCCGCTAATGCCCAGCAGTTCATTCGGGATCAGCTGGCTTTCCAGTCCAAACACACTGGTGCTTGTATTTTGTAAAGAAGAGCCGACCACTACATCTAAAGCATGTATTTTGCCAAATATATTGGTATAGTTCAGTGTATTTTCATTGTCCCAGACATTGGTTTCAGAAAAATTCACACTGCCCTGGACCCCCCTGATATTGGTTGGCAACAATGGGGTCCCCCTGGAGGTCTGGCTGTTGTAAAATTGCTGTCCCCTGACCAAACGGTTGTTCAGCCCTCCTTGTACTTTTAACTTTAAATTCTTTGTAAAACTATAGGATGCATAGGCATTGGTAATGATACTGTTGCTCCTTATATTCCTGAATTCGTTTTTTGCAGATGTTACCGGATTGATCCGGTAATCATTGCTCAGATCAGCTTCCGGATCTACCAGTTCGTCCTCCAGGTCAATTCCTGAACCCGTTACCGGCCTGGAACCAAACACCGAATACAACAAATAGCTGGTCGAAGAACTTGAACCTGTTCCGTTCGAAACGGTCTTTCCGGTGGAGACATTACTGGAATAATTCATGTTTATTCCTGCACTCAGTTTCCTGGAGATGGTTTGGTCCAGGGCTACCCTTCCCTGGTAACGTTTGACCCCTGAATTGATGATAATGGCACTTTGATCAAACAAAGAACCGGAAATGGAATATTTCGTATCCTTGGTGCCCCCTCTTAAAGATAAATTGTGGATCTGGGTGATCCCTGTCCTGAACAACAGGTCCTGCCAATTGGTCGATCTCACATTTCTGTAATCTTCAAGTGTCTTTCCTGCAGCATTGTAGGAGGCATCTGTAGGGTCAAGGTCTGCCGGGGTATAATTCCGCTTCCCGTTCAAAGGGCTTTTTTCTATCGCATAACGGACAAAATCGTAGGCATCCATTGTAGGGATGGTTTTAGTGATTTTGTTGAAACCTACAGAAGCAGAATAACTTAAAACCGGGAGGCCCGCCTTACCTTTTTTGGTTTCGATAACGATAACCCCGTTGGCGCCCCTTGCTCCATAAATTGCAGTGGATGAAGCATCCTTCAGCACAGTTATAGATTCAATATCGTCCGGATTGATCGCAGAGGTCTCCAGGCCCTCCATGGGAAAGCCATCCAATACATATAAAGGGCCATTGTTCTGCGTAAGGGAATTTGCCCCCCTGATGACAATGTTGATGCCTTCCGATCCAGGCTGGCCATCGTTGGATGAAACCTGCACCCCGGCAATCCTTCCGGCCAGGGCCTCATCAAAAGACCTTACGGGGGCTTTTTGCAGGTCCGTTATATTAACAGAACCTACTGATCCGGTAAGGTCTTTTTTCTTGACCGTTCCATAACCAATGACCATAACTTCCTCCAGGTCACTGGAACTTGGTTTTAAGGTCACATTCACAACCGTTCTGTTACCGATATTAACTTCCTGATTCCCGTAACCAATAAAACTAAAAGTCAGTACCAGGCTGCTTCCCTTCAGGTTGATTTTATATTTGCCATTTGTAGCGGTAGAGGCGATGGCATCAGTTCCTTTAAGACGGACCGTTACCCCTGGAACAGGCTCGCCTTTCTCATCGACTACCGTACCGGTAACCACTTTTTGAGGTGTATTGGCCGGGTTGGAATTGTTCTGCTGGGAAAAGGCATCCTGCCCGTAAATAAATAAAAGGAACAACAGTCCCTTTACACTGTTTAAATAAAATTTGCTCATGGTTTAAGTTTGGTTGATCCATCTGAAAAGATCAGATGTTCACAAAACTATGGGCGAGCGCAGAGAAAAACACATGTTTTTTGGTGAATAAATACATGGTTAATGCACTTTTTGATTGTTTTTAATGACTTTGAGGGCCCTCCTTGCTGTACAGGACATGCTCCTTGGGGCTATAGCCAAATTGTTCCTTAAAGCATTTTCTGAAATGGTTAACATCCGAAAATCCAACACTATAGGCAACCTGGTTAACATTCAGTTGGCCCCGGGACAACAACTGGGAGGCCCGCTTTAGTTTAATGCTGCGGATGAACTCCACCGCTGTCTGATCTGTCAGTGCTTTTATTTTTTTTGTAAAAGTATTACGGTGCATGGCTACCGCTTCACTCAGCTGTTCAACGCCTAAGGTTTCGTCGCCCATATGATCTTCAATGAAACTCAAAACCTTGCTGATGAAGTGGCCGTCTGTTTCACTTATGGCAATGTTCTGGGGTTCAAGCATAATTTCCTTTTGATACCTGGCCCTTAATTTCTGGCGGCTTTCGATCAGGTTCCAGACCCTGGCTTCAAGGAGGTTAAAATTAAATGGCTTGGTTACATAATCGTCGGCACCGGTTTCCAGGCCTTCCATTTTAAAGATCAGGGGTGTACGGGCGGTAAGCAGTATGACTGGTATATGGCTGGTGGCTATATCCAGTTTCAGGTGCCTGCAAAGCATGATCCCATCCATTTTAGGCATCATGACATCACTGATGACCAGATCGGGTATATGTTCACGGGCAAGTTCCAGTCCGGCCAGTCCATCGGGTGCAGTAAGTACCTCGAAGTCATCAAAGCCTGATTTTATAAAATCCAACACCTCTGCATTGTCCTCTACAATGAGGATAGACATCTTTTCTTTTATCGAATTTTTAAGGATTTCCATTTTTCGCGAGGAGAACCGGGAGGCCATGGCCTGTTCTGCAGGTAAGTACCTCGTTATGTCGTCGCTGTTTTTAAAATGTTCCAATACCTCATCCGGCTTAAAACTTTCTATACCGGCAGGAAGGCTGACTTCAACACAGGTATATCCCCGGCTGGCACCACTTTCCGGTCTGCTCTTGATCCCGATGTGCCCATGGTGCAGTTCAACCAGTTCTTTAGAAAATGCAAGTCCCAGTCCTGTTCCCTGTACATCGGACCGGTCCAGTTCATCGTGGTAGAACCGGCTAAACAATTTGTCCATATTTTCGGGAGGGATCCCGCAGCCATTATCCTCAACGGTTATAATTGCTTTGTTCTGATGGTCATCTTTTCTAAGCTTCAGGACAACCCTGCCATCCATAGGGGTAAACTTCAGGGCATTGGACAATAAATTATACATCACCTTTTCCAGCTTATCACGATCAAACCATGTCCGGAACACGTCGGTCCCGCTTTCAAAAACAAGATCAATTTTTTTTGACAGGGACAGTCCGCTAAATGCAAGGGTTATTTCCTGCAGGAAAGCAACCAGATCTTCATTAACAACTTCCAGGTGCATTTTTCCATCGTCAAATTTGCGTATGTCCAGGAGCTGGTTGATCAGTTTTACCAGCCTTTCGCTGTTTCGCTGTATGAGCATCAATTGATGCCGGACCTGATTGTTTCCTTCATTGATCTTAACCAGCCGGTCTATAGGCCCGGTAATGAGGGTCAGGGGGGTCTTTATTTCATGTGAAATATTGATGAAAAAACTGAGTTTTTTTTGTGCCAGTTCCTGGTCCTTTAAATGGCTCACAGATTCGAACTCCAGCTGTGCTTTCAGACGTTCTGCCTTTTTAGAGTAATAATTGAACAGGTACAGCAAGGTGAAAATTAGGATCGCATAGCCAAAATAGGCATACCAGGTCCTGTACCATGGGGGTAGTACCGTTATCTTTAAAGTACGGGGCGTTTTATTCCATAACCCATCGTTATTGGCTGCTTTTAATTTAAACAGGTAGGTACCCGGGGCCAGGTTGGTATAGGTAGCCATTTTCTGGTTGCCGACATATTGCCATTCACGATCTGAAAAACCTTCCAGCTTAAATGCAAATTGATTTTTTTCCGGATTGATGTAATTTAGGGCCGTAAATTTAATGCTGAAGAAAGCCTGGTCATAAGCCAGTGTGATTGCCGGGGTTTCATCTATGGGCACGGTTAAAGGAGCATTTTTTTCCCCGAACACAACGGGCTTGTTCAGGACCAGAAAATCAGTAAATACCACAACGGGCATTACCTTATTGACTTTGATCCCTACAGGATTAAAAAATGTAATCCCGTTGATGCCGCCAAAAGCCAATCGCTGGTCTTTGGTTGCGGTCCCGGCCCCCGTTATGAACTGATTGCTCTGTACACCATCCTGAACCGTATAGTTCGCGATATCCAGGTCCTGCGCGCGAAAGGGGACTTCAAACTTTTTAAACCGGACACAGACAAGCCCCTTATTTGTACTCATCCATAGCCTGCCTTGGTGGTCTTCTGCTATTTTGTGAATGGTATTGTTCCGTATGCCCACTGCCTCTGTTATTGCGTAGAATTTCTTTGTTGCAGGATCAAAATAGTTTAATCCTCCGCCATCCGTACCAATCCAAAGCCTTTTTTTAGCATCTTTATAGATACTTAAAATCGCGCTGTTGGTGAGGCCATCTTTTTTCCCTTCATTAAATTGATAGATCTCAAAAGTCTGTTTATTGATGTCAAGTCGGTTAATTCCTGAGGATTTGGTGCCGATCCATAAATCGTTGCCATCTCGAAATAGAGCAGTGATATTTGCGGAACTGATGTGCTTTTTGGAGTGTCTGACAGGTAAGTAATGGCCGGTAACCTTATTGCTTTGAAGGTAATACAGGCCGGCAAAATTTGTACCTACCCAAATCCCGCTGCTGTCCCTTAATAAAACATAATTTTGGATCAACCCTTTGGCTGCAGGTGTATCGATCAGATTAATATCATTGAATTTATGAAGTTTTTTGTCAAAAATCTTCAGTCCGTTTCCTGTACCGACCCAAAGGTATCTTTTATCAGCATGGTCCGATATCGCCTTTACATTATTGCTTAACAGTTCATCGTCTGCTCCTTTGTGTATAGAATAGACCTGGTTTTCTGTAAGTTTCTCATTCATATGGTTTAAACCGCCCATATCTGTCCCGATCCAGAAGGAACCATCAGTGTCCTGCCGGATAGTGTTCACAATTTCCGATGATAAGCCTGTATTTTTCCCTTGTTTACGGCCCAGGTTAAAAAAATTATCAGATTGGCTATACACCACATTCACACCTCCGTTATAGATACCAAGCCATATACTTCCTTCTTTATCCCTTGTGATACACCGTACGGAATTTTGACTTAAAGATGCAGGATCATCGGGGTCATGTTTATAAGCATTTAGGAGATGATCCTGCAAACTGATGGTATTCAGGCCATCTTTGGTTCCAACCCACAGTTTGTTTTCCATTTCAGCAAGGCACCTGACCGTATTGCCCAGTAAACCATTGTTTTTATGGTAATTGACCACTGCCCGTGTTTTGGCGTTAAAGAAAAACAAACCTTCGGTTTCTGTGGCAATCCAAAAATTGCCCGCACTGTCGTTGAGCACACTTCTTACGGCAGCATTGGACAGCTTATTGCTCAGGGGCTGGGGAATTGGTAGAAAAGTGCCATTTTTCGGATCGTAAATGTGAAGTGACCGGGCAGCACCTATCCACAGATGTCCATAGCTGTCTATGCTAAGGCTCTGGATTTTGTCATTACAAATATTTGTTTTAGTAAATAAACCTGCAAGGGGGCGTGTTGTGGAAGGGACATATTGAAACAGACCAATATTTGTCCCGATCCAAATGATGCCGGTTTTATCCTCCACAAGATCAAACACTGTATATTTCATTGGAGGGCCGGAAAGTTTATAACGGACAAACTGATCTGTTTTCCTGTTGTACCGGTTGACCCCGTTCAGCGTCCCTACCCAAAGGTCACCATTTCGGTCTTCCACCAGCTTATTGACCTGGTTACTGCTTAAACTTCCCGGGTTCGCCGGATCATTCTTATAGGTAATGAATTCGGTCCCCGTGAATTTACTTAACCCATCAAATGTGCCGATCCATATCTGGCCTTTTTTATCCTGCAGAATACTCATTGCCGTATTTTGGGCAAGCCCGTTATCTACATTTATCCTTTTAAAGACCAATGATTTTTGCGCTAACAAATGTTCACTGCAAAAAAACATGATCCAGACAAATAAAATATGCTTCAGTATTCTTCTGCCCATTTAGTCGTGGTCTATTCCAAATTAAAGGAATGTGGTTGATTGGTTACACAAATCTAATCATAACTAACTGAAATTATCAAAGCCCTGGTTTGTAGAAACTATACAGGAAAACACGAAGGTCACCTATGCGCTGCTCCCTGATGGCCTCATTGTGTATTTACTATCTGCCCTCTGATGAAGGCTAAAATCCATTTCTTCTTTGCCGGTGAGATACAGAAGGACAAAAGTTCATGAAGTTATTGTTTTAACTTTTCCAACGCTGTTTTTAAGTCCATTCTGGGATCCTTGAGCAATAAGGCGCCAATTCGCTCATACATGGGGTTTCCCTTGTTTTCGGCCACTGTTTTAGAGGGAAAAACTTTACCCCCGAACTCGGTATTCATATTCCAGTTTAATCTAAATTTCAGTTCTCTTTCTGTTTTGTCAGTTGCCGTTACATATTTTAAAACATCATAATTTAATTTATTGATGTTTTGCAGGGATTGTCCAACAACCTGTAGCCTTTCCCCTTGATGGATCAGCTTCCTGGTGATCAGATATTCCTGGGTGATGGAATTCACCACATATTCATCCATGATAACTGGAGATAAATAATTTTTATTTAAATCGGCGTATTTAATATAGAATGACCAAAGACAAGCATCTTTAAGGGTGGCCGCGATGGCTTTGTTGTCGGGATAAAGTTCGTTCGCTTCCAGACCGGTCTGGTAGGCCTTTTCAAAATCCTGTTTATAGGTATAGGCTTCTATTAACCGGGCATAAGACATTTCTCTGGTTTTATTTACGTTAGTTGTATTTAAACGGACTGCCTTTTCCAGATAATAAATTGCTGAATCCTGTTGCCGGGCTTCCGAATATAAAACACCTAAAAAATGATAAGCCCCATGAAAATCGGGCATTTTTGCAATGCTGATCATCATGTCGTTTTTTGCCTGTGTGCTGTTGACAGACATGGCCTTTAAACCGTTGAAAAATTCGGCAGGTGGCTGTTGCGCAAAAACAGTGTTCAGGTTGCCTAATAGAACGGTAAAGATGATGGTTAGGGCAGCAGAAAGAGTAATTCCTTTATTCATAATCGCGTTTTTATTAGAGATGCCTAAAACCTGAAGTTTCCATAAGGTTTAATGTTAAACTGAAATATATGGTATGATCTGCAATTGTAATTATGCTTGAAGTATGGAATCTTTTGTGAAAATTGATTTGAATTCGTATCTTGTTTAGAGCTAAAAACAGAATTGGACCGGGACTTAAAGGATCCCGGAAAAGGGCTCTAGGTTTGTCAGGTAACTCAGCCGATCCTAAGCTTAGTCTGCGCCGGCCCTGCGCCGTATCTTGTCCGACAAGATCCATCCAAAAGACAACCAACAGTTATACCCGGCCGGGTTTTTACATAAGGCAGCTGTAGGCGCTGCTTTAAACCCCCGTTCGCTTCAAAAAAATCAACTCAAAAATTCGTGGCCTGCTGTATAAATTTCTTTGTATGTGCTGTCCTGGGCTTAACAATAACTTAAAGATAGAAGCCCACTGACGTAATACTGCCCCGATAGTTTTGCGGAAATTTATTTATTCCTATGAAAAGAAAATTACAGTTTTTAATCACATTTTGTGTGATGATGCTGAGCTGGCATTTTGTCCGGGCCCAGAATGAAACTACCGCCTCCATTAGTGGTATGGTGAGTGATCCGGGAGGGATTATTGCGGGGGCAACGGTGGTCGCCAGGCATGAACCTTCAGGAACCGTTTATAAAACGACCACAAGACCAGACGGAAGGTACAATTTACCAAGTATGCGCATCGGTGGTCCTTACACCATCAGCGTGTCTTACGTGGGTTTTAAAACACAAACCGAAAGCGTACAAAAACTGGCTTTAGGTCAAAACTATACCGTAAACGTAAAATTAAATTCAGACAATACCACCTTATCGGAAGTGGCCATTGTAGGTACACAAAACAAAGTGTTTAATTCTTCAAGGACCGGGGCTTCACAGAATATTTCCAGAACGCAGATTCAAAATTTACCTACCCTGAACAGGAGTTTTGTGGATTTTGTAAAGCTGACCCCTCAGTTTTCCCTGCAGTTCGGTAACCCAAGTTTTGCCGGAAGAAGTAATGTGGCGAATAACTTTACCGTAGACGGTGCGCTGTTTAACAATGCCTTTGGACTTCAGGGGACTATTGGCAGCCAAACCAATTCCCAGCCCATCAATATGGACGCCTTTGAAGAAATTTCTGTAAATATTGCCCCTTATGATGTTCGCCAGAGCGGTTTTACCGGTGCGGCCATTAATGCAGTAACCCGTAGTGGTACCAACGAATTTCAGGGCTCCTTAAATGGTTATTACAGAAATCAGGACCTGGTGAGTGAAAAGATCTATACCGGGGCAAAATCACCGGTATCTAATTTTAACCTGAAAGGTTATGGCTTTACTTTTGGCGGCCCCATTATCAAAAACAAATTGTTTTTCTTTTTAAGCGGGGAATTGGAAAGAAGAATAGACCCTGCAACCAATTTTATTGCTTCCCGTAATGGAAGTACAGGTGCAAATGTGGCCAGGGTAAAAGGCGAGGATCTGGATGCACTATCTGCCTATTTGAATACCTTGGGTTACAATCCTGGACCTTACGAAAACTATCCTTTGAACCAGCGCAGTGATAAATTCTCTGTAAAAATCGATTACAACATCGATAGCAAAAATACATTGAGTTTAAAATATTTCTATTTCAGGTCCTTTAAAGACATTTTACCAAGTAATGCAGGCGCGCCAATTGGTGGTCGTCAGCCTTCCCAGTCTTCGCTCCCCTTTCAGTCGGCCGGATATGGGATCAACAACAATATGGACAACGTAAACTTAGAGTTCCGGACCAGGTTTAGCAACAAAATCTCTAACCAGGTTACTTTAGGTTATAACAAGATGCGCGATTTCAGGGAATCAAAAGGAGGCAATCCTTTTCCACTGGTAGATATTTTGGGTGTCGGCGGAACTTCTTACACTGCTTTTGGCTACGAGCCTTTTACGGCATTTAATACTTTAAATACAGACGTTCTGCAATTTACCGATAACCTGAACATTTATGCAGGTGCCCATGAAATTACCCTGGGTGTAAATTTTGAACATTATAAAACGTTAAATGGTTTTGCACCAAATTACTACGGGGCTTATACCTTTAACAGCCTGGATGATTTTTACAACAGCGCAAAAAACGGGGTCTCCAATGCAACCAGGTACCAGATTCAGTACTCCGTTTTACCTGATGGTTCCTTCCCTTACGCCCAAATCAAAGCAAATATGTTTGGTTTTTATGCGCAGGATGCCTACTCGGTCAGTAACGAACTCAAAGTTACCGCAGGTTTAAGGGTAGATGTACCTGTCATCTCTGCAGGTCAGGACATCACGAATCAAAATGTAGCCAACCTGAGCTTTTATAACGGTGAAAAAATAGATGTGAGCAAGTATCCTAAAACGTCCCTGCTCTGGTCCCCAAGATTGGGTTTTAACTGGAATGTAAACAATGAAGGACAGACCCAGGTAAGGGGTGGAACGGGGATCTTTACAGGTCGTCCGCCATTGGTTTGGATTTCTAATCAGGCCGGTAATAACGGCGCGCAGTTTGGTTCTGAGAATACTCCAAACCCAACCAACCGTCCTTTTACGCCAGATGTGAATGCCTATAGAAATCCGACAAAAGCAACCGCAGAGAGTAATGCCAGTTACAACCTGGCGGTAACGGCAAACAATTTTAAATTTCCTCAGGTATGGAGAAGCAACCTGGCCGTAGACCAAAAATTACCCGGTGGCGTTACCGCTACTCTTGAAGCCTTATACGCCAAAGATTTGAATGCGGTTTATTTTAGAAATGCAAATTTAAACACCGATGCTTATACCCCATTGCTGGGTGCAGATAACCGCCCAAGGTATAATTCGCCACAAATTTATGGGGGAGGAGTGAAACCAACGCCTCAAAATCCGAAAATTTCTGAAGCCGTGGTGATGGACAACACCAGCAAAGGGTACAGCTATACCATAACGGGGATGCTGCAAAAAGAATTCAAAAGTGGGTTCTATGCAAGCCTGGGTTATACATTTACCGATTCCCGTTCTGTAAATGACGGGGGTACCGTAGCCCAGAACATGTGGCGTGACCGCTTTGTTTCCAGCAACCCAAATGCGAATGATCTTTCTTATTCCGGCTTTATGGTTAGAAACCGCCTCATCGCTTCACTGGCCTACAGGAAAGAATATCTCGGACATCTGGGCACCACAATTTCCCTGTTTTATCAATTGCAAAATGGTCCGCGGAGTTCTTATACCTATGGTGGCGATTTAAACAACGATGGTTTAGTAACAAACGATCTGATTTATGTGCCGGCCAATCAAAGCGAAATTATGCTGGTTCCGGATAACCCGCGTGATACCCGTACGCCGAATCAAATGTGGGCACAACTGAACAGTTATATTTCGCAGGACGGCTACCTGAACTCCAGAAGAGGAAAATATGCAGAGCGGAACGGTTTGGTGAATCCTTTTATCGGAACACTGGATGTACGGATTGCCCAGGACCTTTTCGCTTCTTTAAACAACAAAAAACATTCCCTGCAATTGACATTTGATATTTTTAACCTTGGAAACCTGCTCAACACCAATTGGGGTGTATCAAAGGTGGCCAATCGGGCCAATGGTCTTTTGTCCTATAAAGCCATAGATCCGGCTTCAGGAAAACCAACTTTCTCCTTCCCTTACCTGGATGATGTGAACCAGATTCCTTTGGTCAATACGTTTTCCAACAATGTGGATGAAAATTCCAGATGGAGGATACAGCTTGGTTTAAGGTATAGATTTAATCAATAGATTTTTGAAATCGTATAGAGAACCCTCCCTGCATTTGCAGCGGAGGGTTTTTCTTTTTAGGAATTCAAACGGCGCTTAAAATCTTATCTTTGAATCGTATGCCCGAAAGAGAAGTCATTATTGAAAATTTTAATGCGAGTGAAGCGGATGGCCTGTTTATGGCCCGGCATGCCGGGCATTTAGGTGCAGAGGAACAGTTTTTTGAAGTCCAGGCCATAGATCCCGAACTGGGTTACGGTTTGTTTACCTGCAAAAGGGCCAGCTCAGGAACAAATTATGTCAGTGTGGCCCTGGAAATGAACAGTCTTCGTTTGGGCTGTGACTGCAAAAGTCCGGGGAAAAAGTTATGCATCCATCAGGCTCAGGTTCTTGGCAGTATTCTCCATAAAAGGGAGCTGCGAATTTTTTTTGACGCAAAGTTCAGGCATGAAGAATTGCGAAAGGTGGCAAAAGAATACGGACTGGAAGAGGAAAAGCAGCTGGACGATTTTTTTACTCTGGAATACCAGTACAAGTCTGTAGAGATCAAACCCAGGGCGAAAGAATTGTTTAAAATAGGGCCCCAGGCCAGGGCTTCCTTAAAAGAAGCCTTGCTGCCTCAAAAGAGCGCTGTTCCGCAGCAGGCCATCTCTTCGGCTGCTTTGCGCAAACAAGTGCTGGTGTTTAGAAAACATAAATACTACAGCCATTTTTATGCAGAGCTCTATGAGGCAGAAAGCACGGGGAAAGGAAAAATTAAAAACCCTTTGGTACTGCTCAATCCGATGGACCTGATCTGGAAAACAGAAGACAAAGATGAGCTGCGGTTTTACAGTGCGGTTTCCAGGTTCCGGCAAAGTTATGAAGAGGTTACGGATTCAGACCTGGAAGCCTTAAAGGCACTCGTTAAAAATCCGGGCGTGCTGGAGGTTTATGAATTGGAGCAGGGCGCTAAAAATGTAACGGTCAATGCCCTGGAAAAGGTTCAGTTGAAAGCCCTGCACCTGGATATTCGTCTTAAGGTCGATCAAAGGGGCAATTTTTACGAGGTCACCGGAGAACTTTACCTCGACGACCATGCCTATCACCTGGAAAAATTGCAGCTGAAATACAAATACTTTCTGGATTACAACAAAACACTTTACCTGATTGACAACCCCGATTTTTTAAAGATGATCGATTTCTTTAAAAAACACAACAATAAGATTTTGATCCATCAAAGTGGTTTTGATGCCTTTCAGGAAAATATCCTGTCCAGACTGGAAGACCGCGTGCACATATCCTATGCCTATTTAAAGCCTGCAACCCCAAAACAGTTGCTGGAGAATAATTTTGATGTCCCCCGGGAAAAGATCATTTATTTGTCTGATGAAGGTGAATTTGTGCTGATTACCCCGGTCATGAAATATGGAAATGTAGAAGTTCCGGTCCTGAGTAAAAAGACCATTTATGCCATTGACAGCCGGGGAAACCCTTTTACGGTAAGTCGGGACCAGGATAAGGAGCTCCGGCTAACCTCTGTCCTGATCCGCCAGCACCCTCATTTTGAGGAGCAGCTGGAAATGAGTAATCATTTTTACCTTCATAGAAGCAGGTTTCTGGATAATGGGTGGTTTCTGGAGGCTTTTGAAGACTGGCAGAAAGAAGAGATCCAGGTGTTGGGTTTTAACGAGTTGAAAAACAATAAGCTCAACCCCAATAAAGCGAAAATTGACATTAAAGTGCTCAGCGGGCTGGATTGGTTTGAAACAGCCGTTAGCCTCAGCTATGGCCAGCAGCAGGTTTCCCTGAAATACCTGCATAAATCCATTCGCGATAAAAATAAGTTTGTGCAGTTGGGGGATGGGACTCTTGGCCTTCTTCCACAGGAATGGATGGAGAAGTTTTCGGCTTATTTTAAGGCAGGGGAGCTGGCCGGGGAATGTATCCGTACCCCAAGGTCCAATTTCGGGACCATAGAAGAATTGTATGAACAAGAAGTCCTGTCAAAGGAAGTCCGGCTGGAACTTTCCATGTATAAAAAACGGCTGCGGAATTTTGAAAGCATAACAGAGGTCAGCATACCCAAAGGCCTGCAGGGTGAACTTCGGGCTTACCAGCGGCAGGGCCTGAACTGGCTCAATTTTTTGGATGAGTTTGGCTTTGGGGGTTGTTTAGCCGATGATATGGGGCTTGGTAAAACCATCCAGATTATTGCTTTTATGCTGCTGCAAAAGGAAAAAGCAGAAAAGCTGCCAGCAAGTTTGCTGGTGCTGCCCACCACACTGATTTTCAATTGGCAGGCAGAGCTTGGTAAATTTGCACCCGGACTGAAAATATTAACGGTATATGGTACAGAAAGGGTAAAAGATATTGAGCCCTTTGAGCGGTATGATGTGGTCATTACCTCCTACGGTACTTTGCTATATGACATCCGTTTTATGAAAAAGTACCTGTTTAATTATGTGTTTTTTGATGAATCACAGACCATTAAAAACCCTTCTTCACAACGCTACCAGGCAGCAGCCCTGTTGAAGGCCCGAAACCGGATTGTCATTACCGGGACGCCGGTAGAGAACAATACTTTTGACTTGTACGGACAGCTCTCGCTGGCCAGCCCGGGACTTTTAGGCTCGAGGCAGTTTTTTAAAGAACATTATTTTGTCCCCATAGATCAGTTTAAAGACAGTAAGAGGGCCCTGGAGCTGCAAAAGAAAATCCGCCCCTTTATTTTAAGGCGGACTAAAAAACAAGTGGCTTCCGAGCTTCCGGATAAAACGGAAATGGTGATTTATTGTGAAATGGGAGAAGAGCAGCGCAAGGTATACGACTCTTACAGAAAAGAGTACAGGAATTATTTGCTGAACCAAAAAGAAGAAGACCTGTCCCGGCAGGGGATGCATGTGCTTAAGGGCATGACCCTTTTAAGGCAAATTTGTAATTCTGCTGCGCTTTTGAAAGAAGATGTGTTTTACGGCGATGCTTCTTCCAAAATTGCCGTGCTGATGGAGGAAATAGAAGGGAAGGCGGCTCAGCATAAAATTCTGGTCTTTTCACAGTTTGTGGGTATGCTGGATCTGATCCGTAAGGAGCTGGATCAAAAGGGCCTGAGGTATGAATACCTGACCGGGCAAACCAGGAACCGGGCCGCAAAAGTAGAGGCTTTTCAGAATAAGGAAGAAGTAAGGGTATTTCTGATCAGCTTGAAAGCGGGAGGAACAGGGCTCAATTTGACAGAAGCAGATTATGTTTATCTTGTTGACCCCTGGTGGAACCCGGCTGTGGAAAATCAGGCCATTGACCGCAGCTACCGGATTGGACAAAAGAAAAATGTAATTGCTGTCCGCTTGATTTGCCCGGATACCATTGAAGAAAAAATCAGCAGGCTTCAGGAAAGCAAAAAAGACCTGGTCAATGACCTGATCAAAACAGATGCAACGATGTTAAAACATTTTTCAAAACAGGAACTCCTGGATTTATTTAATTAAGCTTAGTTTTGCAACAAAGAAGACCCTTATAGGTGAAAAACACATATATTAAATATTTTATCCTTTTGTTTTGCGGCCTGATGGCTGTTTTTTCTTTCGGGGCCAAAGCCCAGACGGCGGTAACAGCCCCCCTGGATTCGCTTGCAAAACCAGTTTACAGGTACAGGGTGGTTAAGGATTCTGCTTTTTATGCCCGGCAAAAATTGGTAACCGATTCTATTTTGGCACATACCTGGCTGATTCCGGATTCGCTGCTGACCAAAAATATGCTGCTGGACAGTTTGGTTAAGGCGAGGGTATATAGCCGGCCTGCGGGAGATCCCTGGTATACCATTTACAACAAAACTAAAAAGCAAAGTTTGTACAAAACCGGTAATCCCCGTCCAAAAGGAGAGGTTTGGATATTGGGTTTTATTGCTTTTCTGCTAATTCTTTTTGCTGTTCTGAAAAATTCTTTTTCCAAACAATTGTATAGTATCGTTCAGTCTTTTTTCAGTAACCGGATTTTAAACAACTTAAATAAGGAGGATAATTTATTTACTTCATGGCCTTTTTTATTGCTGTTTATACTTTTTGGTTTCATTATAGGGATGTTTTTTTATCTGGTGACACAATATTACCGGATCTCTTACGGTGCGGGTGGTTTTAAGTTCTTTTTAACCATTTCTGTAATGATTGTGATCCTTTATACCTTTAAAATTATTCTTTTGAAACTGCTGGGTTTTCTGTTTAACATACAAAAACCGGTTCATGAGTATATTTCAATATTATATTTGAGTTATTTTAATATTTCCATAATGTTTATTCCGCTAGTGGTGGCATTTGCCTTATCTCCACTAAGATATGGCTTATATTATATCGTAATTTCATTTATTCTGCTCATCGTTATCTTTGCTTTTCAGTTTATTAGAGCCGGTGTTAATATTTTATCTCATTACCGTCTTTCAAAAATCTATTTATTTTTGTACTTTTGTGCCCTCGAAATTTGTCCTATTTTGATATTAATCAAGGCAGTAGGTCTATAAAGCGGTAATTAGATAATGCAAGAAAACAAAGAAGATAGGTTACGTAAGGTAAAAAGTATATTAATTACTTTGCCAAAACCAGAAACAGAGAAGTCGCCTTATTTTGATTTGGCTAAAAAATTCAATTTAAAGATAGATTTTAGATCTTTTATTCATGTTGAAGGTGTTCCTGCCAGAGATTTTAGAAAAGATAAAATCAATCTGGCTGATTTTACTGCAGTCGTATTTACGAGCAGAAATGCAGTGGATCATTTTTTCCGGATCTGTGAAGAGATGAGGTATGAAGTGCCGTCTGATTTAAAATACTTCTGTATTTCTGAATCAACTGCCTTGTATCTTCAGAAATACATCCAGTATCGCAAACGTAAAATATTTTTCGGAAAGCAAACGGCTTCAGATCTTGCAGAAGTGCTGAAAAAACACGCCAGCGAAAAGTTCCTTTATCCTTGTTCGGATGTGGCAACGGAAGATACCATGAAGTTTTTGCAGAAAAACGGATACGATTTTACTCCTGCTGTACTTTTTAAGACCGTTGTAAGTGATCTTTCTGACCTGGCCGAAGTTTTTTATGATGTGATTGGTTTTTTCAGTCCTTCCAGTATACAGTCGCTCTATACCAACTTTCCTGATTTTGCCCAAAACAACACCAGGATCGCTGCTTTTGGGGTAAATACGCACAAAGCTGTAACGGATAAAGGCCTGATCGTGGACATTGCTGCACCCTCACCAGAGGCGCCTTCAATGATCATGGCGATCGAGAATTACATCAAAAAATCGAATAAGTAAGCCTGCTATTCTGCTGAAGGCTATTTTTATAGCCTAATAATTGTAAATATCAATGATTTTTGATAAAATTGTTATAAAATTGCTTCAGTAGAATATGAGAAAAATTTACTTTTTGAGTTTTGTTGTTTTTGCGGCCATGCTCTCTGGCTGTGGAAAGGGAGGACAGGGAGAGCTTGTGGGTGCCTACAACAGAAAATTCAAGAATAACAAAATACCGCTAGGGATGGTGTACATCCCTCCGGGCAGAACGCTTATCGGTATGTCTGATGAGGACATTACCAATACCCAGAGTGCGGCCAGCAAGATGACTTCTTTCAGTGCCTTTTACATGGACCAGACCGAAATCACCAATGCAGAATACCGCCAGTTTGTAAACTGGGTAAGGGATTCAGTGGCGATTACTATGCTGGGGCCTACAGGGGCACCGAATTTGTATAAAGCTGTTCCTACTACAGCGGGCGGGGCAACTTTGACTTCTAACCGGGACATTGACTGGAAAAAAGTCGGAAAAAACAGCTCTGCTTTGTGGAGTACAAAAAACGGAGGTTACGCCAGTAAACTTGCCGATTTGTATTACAGCGGTGACGATGCCTTACCAGGCCGTCATGAAATCGATATCCGTAAACTAAAATATTCTTACAGCATTGTCAATCTTGACCTGGCTGTAGAAGGCAGAAAAGACAAAACCAAAAACCGTAAGGATTTTATCCAGAGTTATGTCGATTCTCCGGATCCGAGCAAACCAAACGAATTTCCTTCGGTAGCGGTTTATCCGGACACGCTGGTCTGGAAAGTGGATTATTCTTATTCTCAGAATGATCCGATGGTAAAAACGTATTTCAATCATCCTTCTTATGATGATTATCCTGTTGTAGGGGTTACCTGGGAACAGGCACAGGCTTTCTGTGTGTGGCGGACCCGTTTTTATCAGTCTGTTGCTGCTTCACGTAAACTTCCGCTAAATGCCAGACCGGAATACAGGCTCCCGACAGATGCAGAATTTGAGTATGCCGCAAGGGGTGGAAATGTAAAGACCAAATACCCATGGGGTGGTCCTTATATCCGTAATGCCAAAGGCTGTATGCAGGCAAACTTTAAAGTGGGCCGCGGAAATTATTCGGATGACGGTGGTTTGTATACAGTGAACGTGAAATCTTATTTCCCGAATGATTATGGTTTGTACAATATGGCAGGTAATGTGGCCGAATGGACCGTTACCGCTTACAACCAGTCTGCATCCCCAATGCTTTCAGATTTTAACCCTAATTTTACGTATGTCGCAAAACCTTCGGACAGCAAATACCTGAAACGTAAGGTGGTCAGAGGCGGTTCCTGGAAAGACATTGGTTTTTTCCTTCAGAACTCGGTGGCCACTTATGAGTACCAGGACCAGGCGAGGTCTTACATTGGCTTCAGGTGTGTGGTTTCCTATCCGGGAGCGGACATCAAATACAGAAATTAATTACAGCATAAAAAAAAATCAAAATAAAAATCTCTATTTAACGCTATTATGGCAGCAAAACGCAAATTTGATTGGTTACACGTCGCAATTTCCTGGGGTGCAAGTATCGTAATCCTTGGTGCATTATTTAAAATTCTTCACATTGGTGGGGCCCTTGGTAACTATGCCATCGGTATTGGTTTGGGCGTAGAGTCTATTTTATTTTTCCTTACCGGATGGAGGCAGCCTGCTGCGGAACCGGAATGGGAAAGGGTGTATCCTGAACTGAGTGATGATTACACAGGTGAAAGACCAACGACATCGGCAAGACCGGTTGCCGTTGCTGCTGCACCTTCCAATACAGCGGCTTTAGACAAAATGCTCTCTGATGCTAAAATCGGTCCTGAACTGATCGAAAGCCTTGGTGCCGGACTGCGTACTTTTGGCGATAAGGTAGCTACCATTTCCAATGTAGCCGATGCTTCGACTGCCACCGGAGAGTTTACTGCAAAAATTAAAACCGCTTCAGCAAGTTTTGATGGCTTAAACAATGCTTTTGGCAAAGCAACTGCACAACTTGTTGAACTGGGCGAAACAACCGGAAGTTCAAAAGGCTATCACGAGCAGGTCACCGCACTGGCCAAAAACCTTAGCGCCCTGAATGCGGTATATGAACTGGAACTGCAGGATTCCAGCGCACACCTTAAATCAATGAATAAGTTTTATCAGAACCTTTCTTTAACCATGAACAACTTCAATGAATCTATGGAAGATTCCAAGCAGTTTAAGGAAGAAGTTGGTAAACTGGCTAAAAACCTGTCTTCATTGAACGCCATTTATGGCAATATGTTATCTGCAATGAACCAGCCCCGGGTATAATCTGGAAAGCGTTATCTAATTTATTAATTAACCAAACAGACCCGATTTAAAATGGCCGGAGGAAAAGAAACAACAAGGCAGAAGATGATCAATATCATGTATTTGGTATTGTTGGCTATGCTTGCATTAAACGTATCGGATACCATATTGAATGCTTTTAAAAACATCAATGACAGTTTAGAAACATCCAAAACGAACGTAAATACAAGTGTTGACCAGTTATTTTCTGCTTTCCAGAATACAAAATTAAAAGATGAGCCTGCAAGGGCGCAGCCGATTTGGGAAAAAGCCAATAAAGCCAAAACTTATGCAGAAGAACTAAATGCTTATGTTGAAAAACTGAAGCAGCGCTTTATTTCTGAAGGTGGCGGGATTGATCCGGAAACCGGTGACATTAAGCGCCGTGAAAACCAGGATATTGCGCAAAGCATTATGATCAATGGCAAAGAAGGCGATAAATTAAAGGACAAAATCAATGAGACCCGGGAAAAGCTGATCAATTTGCTCGAACCTGCAGACCGTAAAAATGTCACTTTCAGCTTAGAAGCAAATGATTCCAAGAAAAGTGTAAATGGTAAAAAACAATGGTCTGACATCAACTTTGGTGAAGGAACGCCTTTAACAGCGGCAAATACCATTTTAACCAAAATACAGGCAGATACTAAAAATGCAGAAGCAGAGGTCGTGAAAAAACTGTTTGGAAATATGGATAAAGCCATGGTGAACTTAGATCAGTTTGCTGCAGTTGCTGTAGCGCCAACTTCTTATGTAATCCAGGGACAACCTTATTCCGCACAGGTTTTTTTAACTGCAAGTGACAGCCGTTCCACACCAGAGATTTCTGTTGGCGGAAGCAGTCTGGCCGTGAAAGATGGTAAAGGAACGTATAATGGCAGCACCGGTGGTGTTGGTCTTTTTAAATGGATTGGTACCATCAAAGTAAGACAAACAGACGGGACGTTTAAAACCTATTCTACCCCTGAACAAAGCTATCAGGTGGCTAAACCATCTGCAACGGTTTCTCCGGATAAAATGAATGTCATTTATGCCGGTATCCCGAATCCGTTTTCTGTTTCGGCGGCTGGTTTTCCTTTGGAAAGTGTTAAAGCAAGCATCAGTGGTGGAAGCATCAGCGGTGCAAACGGAAAATATACAGTGAGTGTGGGCGGAAGTGAAGTTGGAAAAGAACTTAGCATCAATGTGACGGCAAGTAATGCAGGTAAAACTGTAAACCTTGGTGCACAAAAATTCAGGGTAAAAGCCTTGCCAACACCAAGGGCCTTTGTAAAAGGTAAATCTGGTGGCAACGTAGACCTGGAATGGCTGGCGGGTTCAAACCAACTGGAGACTCAGTTGGATGACTTTGTTTTTGATGTCAAATACAGGGTAATCCGTTTCTCTACTACTTTTATCAACCCACGTTCTGATGCGGTAACTTTACAGGCAAGTGGTGCAGGTTTCAGTACACAAATTAAAGGTGCTTTGAACTCCATCAAACCAGGGGCTACCGTTATATTTAAAGATATTGTTTGTGAAGGCCCGGATGGAAGACAAAAGGTGCTTGACGGGATAACATTTACAGCCAGATAGAGGAGGATAGATTATGAAAAGAATTATTTATACAGTCGTTCTGCTGCTTTTATGCACAGCTTCGTTTGCACAGGTTAAAAAGAGGAAAACGCCAACCAAAAAGGCGCCGGTAACTGCACCGGTTTCTTCGGCTCCTCAGCCAACCACTGCAGCACCGGTGAGCACAGCCCCTGCGAGTACGCCTGCCACAACTGCAAAAAAGACCAAAATTAAAACCCCTCCAAAAGATGGGTTTACGGTTAGAAAAGATGTAGACAGCGCAGTAATGGTACCTTATGCAGATGTAAGGGAAGAGGATGTGTATTATTCAAAACGCATCTGGAGAGAGATTGATTTAAGGGATACGGTGAACTCTGTATTGAATTCTGAAAAATCCAAGCTGATTGAAATCCTGTTGGATGCGATCGGAAATGAAGAACTGACCGTATATTCTCCTAAGGATACGGTTCAGGGAAAGGTATTGGAAGACAATGATTCTTTTAAAATCGCATTAAGTTCGCAGGAAGCCTTGCGCAATGCAAGGGGACTAACTGAAGGCTCGGCAGATGCCACTACCGGTAAACTCTCTGACCCAACTTTAAAAAGGTTCAGACCGGATGATTTTCAGAAATTCAGAATCAAAGAAGACTGGATCCTGGACATTAAACGTTCTGTATTTGAACCAAGGATTATTGGTATTGCACCAATGAAAATGGTTGAAGGAAACTGGCAGCCGGTATTCTGGGTATACTATGACGATGTCAGGGAAATGCTCAGCAAACAACGGCTGGTGAACCCAAGTAATGATGCTTCTGTACTCACTTACGATGATTTTTTTGTAAGACGTTTGTTTGCCAGTTATGTGGTTAAAGAAACCAATCCGGCCAATAAAAACATTGTTGATATTTTAGGTCTCACGGATCCTAAAGATCCAAGAAAACTCTATGAATCTGAGCGGATCAAAAAGAGCGTATCAGATTTCGAACAAAGTTTGTGGGAATACTAAACTTAAAGTTATAATTTATAAAGGCTGTCCTGTAGGGCGGCCTTTTTTTGTATCAATTTATTGTAATGGCATGATTCAGGAGATCTGTTTCGGGACAGCGCCTGGTCAGGCTCCTGCGGAGCAGCCCAGCCAATCATCCCTCTTCAGACGTCTGAATCATGCCTTAAAATTAAGTAAGGTATTTTGGACCATAGACGGTTTTTTAAGCATGTTGCTTAGCTACCAGGCATGGAGAATATGTTGTACTAAATTTTAAGACAAATACTGGCTGTGCCACAGAGGGGATATTGGCTGGGCTGCTCCCCCTTCAGGGAGCCTGATCAGGCGCATCCCCGACCGGGATAGTCAGATTTGTCCATTGACAAGAGTTTTGTCCATAAGATTTTTTAAGATTCACTGCTGAAGTAAGCCGCAATTGCTTTCAATTGTGCTTTATTGAGTACTTTGGAAAGCTCTTCCTGGCTGGCTTCTTTAATCCTTTTCACGGATTTAAACTGGCGGAGTAATTTGTCTGCGGTGGTTTTTCCGATCCCTTCTATGCTTTCCAGTTCGGTTTTCAGGGTGCCCTGGTCCCTTTTTTTCCGGTGAAAGGTAATGCCAAAACGGTGGGCCTCATCGCGGAGCTGCTGGATCACTTTAAGGGTCTCTGATTTTTTATCCAGGTACAAAGGAAAACTGTCTCCCGGATAATAGAGCTCTTCAAGCCGCTTTGCAATTCCGATAACGGTAACCTGTTTGTCTATACCCAGTTTCTTTAAACTGCTCAGGGCCGAAGAAAGCTGTCCTTTGCCGCCGTCAATGATGATCAGCTGAGGCAAAGGCTGCTGTTCGTCGAGCATGCGCTTATACCGGCGGAAAACGGCTTCTTCCATCGTGGCAAAATCATTGGGGCCTTCTACAGTTTTTACATTAAAATGCCGGTAGTCTTTTTTGGAAGGCTTGGCATCTTTAAAAACCACAATCGCCGAAACCGGGTATTTGCCCTGGAAATTGGAATTGTCAAAACACTCAATATGATGAGGCAAACGGGTTAGCCTTAAGTCCTTTTGCATTTGCGTCAGGATCCTTTCAGACCTTAGGTCCGGGTTGAGCTTTTCATACTGATTGAGTTTTTCACGCTTAAAGAAAAGCACATTTTTATGAGAAAGCTCCAGCAGGTTCTTTTTTTCACCAAGCTTGGGAACCGTAAATTTTAAATTGCTGTCGGCCAGACTGATTTCAAAAGGGACAATTACTTCTTTTGAAGTACTGTTGAATTTGGTGCGGAACTCTGTAATGGCAATCGTGAGAAGTTCTTCATCGGTTTCATCCAGCCGCTTTTTGATTTCAATGGTTTGGGTCTGGATGATGCTGCCATTCATGATTTTCAGATAGTTCACAAAAGCATAGCGTTCATCTGAAGCAATACTGACCACATCAACATTGGTGATGGAGCTGCTGACTACGGTCGATTTGCTCTGGTATTTTTCCAGCACCAGTAATTTTTTCTGATACTGGTGGGCATATTCGAAATTCAGTTCTTCAACGGCAGTTTTAATAATCTGTTTAACGTCTTTGATGACGTTCCCGATTTTACCGTTCAGAATGTCCTTGATCTCTTCGAGGTTTTTGTTGTAATCTTCTTCGCTCTGGTAAGCCTGGCAGGGACCTTTACAATTGCCGATCTGGTATTCCAGGCAGACCTTAAATTTTCCGGCTTCAATATTGGAAGGGCTTAAGGGCAGGTTGCAGGTCCGCAGGGGATAGGTCTCTTTGATCAGGTCGAGGATGGTGTGCATCATTCCTACTGAAGCATAGGGCCCAAAATATGTAGAGCCGTCCTTGACCATTTTGCGGGTCCAGTACAGCCTGGGGAAATTTTCTTTTTTGATGATGATCCAGGGATAGGTCTTATCATCCTTCAGCATAATGTTGTAGCGGGGCTGATGCTTTTTGATCAGGCTGTTTTCCAGCAGCCAGGCATCAATTTCCGTGTCGACAATGGTAAAGGTGATTTTCCGGATTCTGGATACCAGTACGCGGGTTTTTCCGTTCAGCTGGCTGTCCTGGATAAAATAAGAACCCACCCGGTTGCGCAGGTCCTTGGCTTTTCCGATATAAATGAGCGTACCCTCTCCATCCCAGTACTGATAGACACCAGGTTTATGCGGAATGTCGGCCAGGGCCTTTTTATAATCAAAAGCACTCATGTGAATCCTTTGGTCCGGGTATTTTAAAAGCCTAACTTCTGATCCAGTTCTGTTTTGCTTTGTTCCTGTTGCTGGTACTGGTTGCAGTCATATACAATCGATACATTTTTTGGAACGTCAAAATCATCTTTTCTGATCTTCAGTTTCGGATTGGCATAAACACGTTTTAAGAAGCCGGCAAATATCGGTAATGCGGTATTTCCACCTTCTCCTTCGCGGGTACTGATAAAGTGAAAGGCACGGTCCTCGCAACCCGTCCATACCCCGCCAACCAGTTGTGGGGTAATGCCCATAAACCAGCCATCGGAGTTGTTTTGGGTCGTTCCCGTTTTGCCGCCTACAGGGGTTTTAATGCCATATTTATAACTCAGTCTGGATGCTGTACCATTGAGCACCACGCCCCTTAACATGCGGGTCATTACATAAGCAACTTCTTCGTTTAAAGCCGGGTGTACACTCGGACGTTTGTCGTATAATACAATACCGTTTTTATCCTCAATGCGTAAAATATAAGTAGGTTCGGTCCAGATCCCCTTATTGGCAAATACACTGTAAGCGCCGACCATATCATACACAGAGGCATCAAATGAGCCCAGTGAAATGGATGGATAAGCCGGTACGTCTGAAGTGATGCCCATTTTTTTGGCCAGGGCAGATACTGCAGTAGGGCCTACCTGTTTCATCAGGTAAGCGGCAATATAGTTTTGTGAATAGGCCAGTGCTTTTTGCAGGGTAATGGCACCCGGCAAAGTCCCGCCAGATTTTGGTGTCCATGGTTTTCCTCCGGGTACATCTATGGTCACCGGTTCGTTCATGACGGTATAACAAGGGGAATAGCCGTTGTCTATGGCAACCGCATAGGTAAAGGGTTTTGCTGTAGAACCCACCTGGCGTGTACCCATTTTCACCTGGTCGTATTTAAAGTGTTGGAAATTGATACCGCCCACCCAGGCTTTCACAAAACCTGTCTGGGGGTCCATAACCATCATGGCATTGCGCAGCAGCATTTTATAGTATTTTACAGAATCGATGGGCTTCATCAGTGTATCGATATCCCCTTTCCAGGTGAAAATGCTTAAGCGGGTAGGGGTGTTAAAGTCTTCTTTGATTTCGGCTTCACTTTTACCTTCCTGTTGCAATGCTTTATAGCGGTCAGATCTTTTGATGCCCTGTTCTATTTGCAGCGCTTTGTCTTTAAAAGGATCTTTCCCTTTCCAGCTGTTGGTAAATTGCTGCTGAAGGATTTTCATGTATTCCTTTTGGGCCTCTTCTGCATAGACCTGCATGTCGTAGTTCAGGGTGGTCACCACGCGCAGTCCGTCTCGGTCCAGGTCATAAGGGGTACCATCTGCTTTGAGAATAGAGCGGTCCTGGAAAATCTTTTTGATGTCGTTTTTTAATACAGTTCTGAAATAAGGCGCAATCCCGTCATTTACGGTAGCGGCATTAAATTTCAGGTCCAGGGGTTTTTCTTTTTGAGCGTCGTATTCCTGCTGCGTTAACAGGTTCGCCTTGACCATCATGGACATGACCGTGTTGCGGCGCACAATAGAACGCTCCGGATTCCGTGTAGGGGAATACCTGGTAATTCCTTTTTGAAGACCCACCAAGGTTGCCGCCTGTGGAACGGTCAGCTGATCGGGCGTGGTGTTGAAATAAACCCGGGCTGCCGATTTTATACCAAAAGCCTGGTTTCCAAAATCGACCGTATTGAGGTACATGGTAATGATTTCTTCCTTGGTGTAATTTCTTTCCAGTTTAACGGCAATGACCCATTCCTGAAATTTTTGCATCAGACGTTTAAAGAAATTTTTCTGCCGGCCTTCTTCAGAAAATAAGTTCAGGGCCAATTGCTGGGTAATGGTACTTCCACCTTGTTTTTTACCCACCAGGTTGTAAAATAAAATGGTAAAGGTCCGGGTAAAGTCTATTCCGGAATGTTCTTTAAAGCGGGTGTCTTCTGTAGAGATCAGCGCATTGATGACATTCGGGGAGATCTGCGGATAGGTAACGTTAGACCGGTTTTGAACAAAATAAGTTCCAAGCACCTTGCCGTCTTCAGACATAATTTCTGTGGCCTGGTTGCTTTTGGGATGTTCTATGTCGCGGAAAGAAGGAAGGGGCCCAAATACTCCGAATCCAATAAGTACAATAAATAATGCAAATAACAACATACCGCCAATAAGGATTTTCCATATCCTGAGGTTGTATTTTTTGATGTCTGCTTGGGTAAGGGCCTGGCTCATTTTTTAATAATTGTTTTTCGATTATGAACGTTCAGCGGCTATTTTTTGTATAAAAGGAGCTGCTGATCTTTTCAATAACTGGTTTTATAAAATTCTAAGTATTTGTTTAAAAGATCTTTGCTTTTTAATTTTTCAAAGTTCTCTTTACTGATAATGAAGCTCGTATAAATAGAAGCCGGAACCTTCATGATCTGTTTTAGCTGAGGCGTAATTTCATCCGCATATATTTTTGCGTCGTCAAAACTACTAAAGTTTCCGACGTAAATGAGCTGATCATTGTCAAATTCTGTCAATTGATGTTTTAAATTGCTTCCGGTATAGTTCCCGCGGTTGAACTGACCAATACCAAATCGGGAAGAACTTAGGGTTAGGGAAGCATCGGCGACATCGATGACAAAATAATAGGTAGAGGAAACCGCCGTGCTGAAAATCCCATTGCTTTTTACGGCTGGTGCTGCTGCTGTTTTTTCTGGTTCTGCAGCTTTTGTGACCACAGGTTCAGGCTTTGCGGCAGCCGGTAGGGAGGCAATAATTTGTTCTGCCGGTTTGACAGGTGTCTGCGGAGCGGCCTGTTGTTCCATAAAGCGCGGTTCATTCGGGTCAAAATCTGTCAGGGCAATTTTCCTTTTTCTGAACTCGGCCAGGTGCTGTTCGATATAGCTCAAATGGTCATGTACCAGCGGGGTAATGAGTTTATCGTCCGGAAACTGACCGATGATGTTTTTGAAGGCTTTGATCAGGCTGTCTACAGAATTTGTCCGGCCAATGGCAATAGATTTCAGATAAGCGAATTGCGGGGACAGGTAATTGTCCGGTGATTGGGCTAAAACGGTATTGACAGCAGTAATAACCCCTGGGAAATCTTTCTGTACATACTGATCAAAAACCGTATTGTATTTTTTTGCAACATCGGCTTCCTTTTCGGAGCGCTTCACAGAAAAATCGGGATCCAGAATCGTTTTGGCATAAATACTCGAAGCAAACTGCGAAAGCACTACATTTTTATAGACGGCTGCTTTTGCAGGATCTTTGTCTTTATAACTCAGGTAAAGCCCGTAATTGATGGCTGCAAGGTGGTTGTTTTCCGGAAAGCGTTTGAGGATAATTTCATAGATCCTTGCCGCTTCTTCATTGTCATTGAGTTCCTGTTGGTAAAAATTGGCAATTTCATAATAGGCGTCCAGTATTTTCTGGTTGCTGGTGCTCAGCTGGGCAGGGCTAAGTGGCAAGGCCTCCATATAGGCTTTGATCCGGGCAGAATCGGTACCGGTCATGAGCTTGATGTCTTCTTTTGGCAAGCCTGTGTTGTCCAGATTGGCCACGTATTGGGTGTTGGTCTGGGAGGAAGACCGGACGCTTTGGCGCCAGTCGTCTTCCAATTTCCGGTTGCCCCATTTGGTTTTAAAATCGGAAAGGCCCCTGCTGACAGCAACCGTATTGCCAAAATAGAAGGTACTGACCCCTGCATTTTTTTCATTGTCCAGATTGCCCGGAAAGTTGGGTTTACCTGGGTTTTTGTTTTCCTGTACGGTACTTGCCACTTTGGCTTTGGCAAAAAGGGATTCTATTTTAGGTTTGCGTTCGGGCTCGGGCAGTTTGGCAATGGACTGTAAAGTGTCCTGCAAAGAAATGGACTCATAGCGCAGGGTCAGGTATTCCAGGTTTTGTGCCTTTTTTAAAATGAGCTCATAACCGGCATAGGTTTCGGGCAGGGTATTTACTGTACTGTCATAATACAGCTTGGCCTTCAGGTAGTCTTTGTTCTGCTTAAAACTTAAATCGGCTATTTTAAGATAGGACAATCCTTTCTGATAAGGGTTTTTGAAGCTTTTGGCGATTGAGCGTTTATAAAATTTTTCGGCATTGGCATAGTCTTTATCCTCTTCATAACTCTCTCCGATCTGGTAATAGATCTGATCGATATATTCTGCATTTTTATCGTCTTTCAGTAAAGCCGTCAGCTGCTGTTTGCGGTCTACAGTGACCCCTTTAGTTAAGGCGTTAAGCCTGATCCTGCTCAAATTGGCATTGAAATACAATTCAAATGCCGCATTGCTTTTTTGAACTTTGACATAATTGCGCAGGGCCCTGGGGTAATCCTTTTCGTGTTCATACAACTGGGCAAGAACATAGGTCCAGCGGATCTGGTTCCGTTTGATGGTTCCTGCTTTTAAGGCGGCTTCCAAATAAATAATGGCGTCTTTATAGCGGTGTACCGAAATGCCCATTTGGGCAAGTGTTGCCAGTGGTTCTGCCTTATGGTTTTTTACTTCATTAAGATTTTGTTCAAGTGTATCCAGGGTCAGCCCGGCGCTGCGGAGGTCGTTCAGCTGCAGCAAACTTCTGGCCCTGCCATTGAGTGCCTGTATATATACAGGTCTGTTTTCCGGGTAAGTTTTAATGACGTAATCATAATACTCTTTGGAAAAAAAATAATTCCCTTTCAGAAATTGTGCTTTTCCAAGCAGCATATAGGCATCGTCTACATAATTGCTGAAACTTTTTTCAGCAATGATCGTTTGCGCTTTAAGGATCACTTTGTCCAGGGCAGCGCTGTTGACCGGCGCGGCGAAAGGATCTTTTGAGTAAGGGTTGAACTTTGCAGGGGCAATATAAACCGGAAGTATCTGATTGTAATTGTCAACATAAGTGTTGCTCAGGTCTTCTTCGTAATTCTGGACCAGGACATTGGAATTGTAAAGGTAATTGTACCTGGCGGTCAGGTTCTGCATTTTTCGGTTTGCAGCGGTGTCCTTCTGGGAACCACAAGAATAGATGATACAAATGCCTAAACAAATAAGTATTATCTTTATCGGATGAATAGCGTAATTTTTCAAAAGCATTGATTGAGTTAAATCAAACAAAATGTATGCAAAAATATTTTATTCGGCAATTAATTCTAAGTAAATGACAGATTTTATTTGAAGGCTTATGGAAGATCCTGATAAATTTGATAAAGAGGATAAGGGGCGTAACTTTGCCGAATATTCCGGGATTGCTTTTCAAATGCTGGCTACTATTGGCGTATTTGCTTTTATTGGTTATAAAATAGATGAACACCGGCACAGTGCCAAGCCCTTATTTACGGCGTTGCTCAGTCTGGCCGGGGTGATCATTTCTCTTTACCAGGTGGTCAAAGCGCTGAATAAAAAGTAAATTATTCAGCCAACCTTAAGCGCTTTCTTAATACTTTTGCAGAAAACCATAAAGATTTGAACCTGCTTAAGTTTACCCTTTTTTATATCGGCTATTGTTTGGTCCTTGGTGGCATTGCAACTGCACTTCCCGGATTTTTTCCTGGAACGATGGTCCTGGTCCCAAAATTCTGGCTCATTTTCGGCTTCCTTTCGGGCATTACTTTTATTGCTTATGTAGTGGTTTATATGGGCATGAAAAGGAGTCCGGAAAGCTCAATTATGGCCATTATGGGATCGATAGCACTGAAAATGTTGTTCTCCATGGCTTTCGTGCTGATTTACAGCCTGAAGGCTAAGGGAAACGGGCTCGTTTTTGTCCTGAATTTTTTTTCTTTATATTTATTGTTTAGCTTCTTTGAAATATACTGTTTGTTACGTAACTTGCGCCACCAAAATAAATAGTAAAAATCTGCGAGTAAATGGATTGTAGCCACGTTTTTGATTTTAAAGTGAAAAGGTTAATTGTTGTTTTTACGCTTTTTTTAGCGTTTTTTTCTGTTGGATCCCCTGCTTTTGCGCAAGTGGATACGCTTAAGGCGGCAGAGCATTCTCCTGCCGAAACCCAGGCCAAAGAGAAGTTTGATATTGGAAAATTTGCATTGCACCACATTGCAGATTCTCACAGCTGGCATGTGATTGGTGAATACTATATTCATCTTCCTGTTTTACTGTATACTTCTAATGGACTGGTGAGTTTTAATTCTGCAGATTTTCAGTATGATGATGATGCTAAAGTAGTGGTCGAAAAAGGAGGCCAGCGTTTTGTGAAAATGCATGAGAAAATTTACTATGCATCTCCCGCACCAAACGAACACGGACAATATGTTCAGCTGGATGAAAAACACCATGCTTCCAATGCACGTCCCCTGGATATTTCTTTAACCAAAAACGTTTGCACTTTGCTGATTTCTATTGTCATCATTCTTGCTGTGTTTTTAAATGTGGCCAGCGGTTATAAAAAACGTAAAGGAAAATCACCAAAAGGATTGCAGTCCTGGATGGAGCCGATCATCCTGTTTGTACGTGATGACATTGCAAAACCAAATCTGGGTCATAAATACGAGCGTTTTATGCCTTACCTGCTGACCGTGTTTTTCTTTATCTGGTTTAACAATATGCTGGGTCTTGTTCCATTCCTTCCAGGAGGGGCCAACCTGACCGGTAATATTGCAGTGACCATGATCCTGGCGGCAGCAACATTCCTTCTGACTGTTTTTAACGGAAATAAATATTACTGGAAACACATTTTTGCACCAGATGTTCCAAAACTGATGTGGATTGTCATGATCCCTGTAGAGATCGTAGGTATTTTTACCAAGCCGATCGCTTTAATGATTCGTTTATTTGCGAACATCACTGCCGGACACATTTTGGTATTGTCCCTGATCTGTTTGATTTTTGTGTTCAACAGCTTGTACATCGCTCCGATCTCTGTCGCTTTTGCGGTATTCATTGGTGCCATTGAATTGCTTGTTGCATTTATCCAGGCATTTATATTTACCATTTTGTCGGCCCTGTTTATCGGAATGGCAATTGAAGAACACCATTAATAAGAATTTTTTAATAACTATATAATATATAAAATCATGATTACAGGAAGTATTGCTGCAATTGGTGCAGGATTAGCTGCGATTGGCGCTGGTCTAGGTATCGGTAAAATTGGTGGTTCCGCTATGGACGGTATCGCTCGTCAACCGGAAGCTGCCTCAAAAATCCAAACTGCGATGTTGATCGCTGCTGCCTTCGTTGAGGCTGTTGCACTTTTCGCAGTAGTTGTTGCCCTGATGGGTAATGGCTAGTAAACTTGTACCCGGTGTTTGCCGGGTACAAATTTTTTAAAAAAAAGGAACACAATATATAAAATAGAAAATGGAATTATTAATACCTGAATTTGGTTTAGTTATTTTTCAAACAATAGCATTCTTATTGTTAATGTTTGTTTTAGGCAAGTTTGCATGGAAACCAGTATTGGCTGCAATTAAAGAGCGTGAACAGTCTATTGACGACGCCCTGAACAAAGCAGAACTGGCTAAACAGGAAATGGCGCGTTTGACAACTCAAAATGAAGAATTGCTGAAATCTGCCCGTGCAGAACGTGACCTGATCTTAAAAGAAGCAAAAACTTTAAAAGACAGCATTATCAATGAAGCAAAAACTCAGGCGCATACTGAAGGTGCTAAATTAATTGAGAAGGCTAAAATTGAAATCGAAAACCAAAAGAAGGCTGCTTTATTTGAATTGAAAAGCCAGGTTTCTACACTTTCTCTTGATATTGCGGAGCGTGTACTGCGTAACCAACTGCAAGATAAAGCTAAACAAGAGGATTTGGTTGCAAATCTTTTAAAAGATGTTGAATTAAACTAATTGAACTCAATTAGCTAAATAAGAGCAGAATGTTAGAAAATAAAGCAGCATCAAGATACGCCAAATCTATACTGGACCTGGCTACAGAGCAAAACGCTTTGGAGCAGGTGAAAAATGATATGTTACTGATTGAAGAGGTCATTGACAAAAATCCGGAACTGGAAGCCATTTTGAAAAACCCTATTGTTCCTGCTGATAAAAAATGCGGAATCCTTGAAGGTTTATTCCATGGTAAAGTGGATAAAATTACCATTTCATTTTTGAAACTGATGGTGAATAAAGGCCGTTCTGAAATTGTATTTGGAACTTCAAAAGAAGTGATTGCCCAATACAACCAGCTGAAAGGTATTGTAACTGCAGAAGTCACTTCAGCTACACCACTTACAGAAAGCAGCAGAGAAGAAATCATAGCAACAGTAAAAAGAGAAATTGGCGCTAAACAGGTTCTGATCCGTGAAAAAACGAATGCAGACCTGATTGGTGGTTTTGTACTGAAAGTTGGAGACAGGCAGTTTGATGCAAGTATTTCCAACGGTTTAAAGAAATTAAAAAAGGAATTTGCCCAGGGAGTGGTATAATCCAAACATATAAATTAATATATATTACTGATTTACAATAGAAAATATAAATTATGGTAGAGGTAAGACCAGACGAAGTATCGGCAATTATCAGGCAACAATTGTCGGGCTTTAAATCAGAAGCTGAACTTGAAGAAGTTGGTACCGTATTACAAGTGGGTGATGGTATTGCCCGTGTATATGGTTTAACAAAAGTTCAATCAGGTGAGCTTGTTGAATTTGAAAGCGGATTGCAAGGTATTGTATTGAACCTTGAAGAAGATAATGTTGGTGTGGTTTTATTGGGCCCATCTGACAACATCAAAGAAGGTGATACCATCAAAAGGACTAAAAAAATTGCCTCTATTAAAGTAGGTGAAGGTATGCTGGGCCGTGTGGTGAACACGCTTGGTGAGCCGATCGACGGAAAAGGACCTATTTTGGGTGAAACTTACGAGATGCCTATTGAACGTAAAGCACCAGGTGTAATTTACCGTCAGCCGGTAAATGAGCCTTTGCAGACCGGTATCAAAGCGATCGATGCGATGATTCCTATCGGCCGTGGTCAGCGTGAGCTGGTGATTGGTGACCGTCAGACAGGTAAAAGTGCCGTTTGTATCGATACCATCATCAACCAAAAAGAATTTTATGAAGCAGGAAACCCTGTTTTATGTATATATGTAGCTTGTGGTCAAAAAGCAAGTACAGTAGCAAACGTGGTACGTACACTGGAAGAAAACGGTGCAATGGCTTATACAGTAGTGGTTTCGGCTTCTGCTGCTGATCCGGCTCCGCTTCAGTTTTATGCACCTTTCTCTGGTGCTGCCATCGGAGAGTATTTCCGTGATACAGGCCGTCCGGCATTAATCGTTTATGATGATTTGTCAAAACAGGCTGTGGCTTACCGTGAGGTATCTTTATTACTTCGTCGTCCACCGGGTCGTGAGGCTTATCCAGGTGACGTGTTTTATCTGCACAGCCGTTTATTAGAGCGTGCTGCAAAGATCAACGCAAACGATGATATTGCACAAAACATGAACGATTTACCAGAGTCTTTAAAAGGTAAAGTAAAAGGTGGTGGTTCTTTAACTGCATTGCCTATTATCGAAACTCAGGCTGGTGACGTTTCTGCATACATCCCAACCAACGTAATTTCCATTACCGATGGACAGATCTTCCTGGAGTCTAACTTGTTTAACGCAGGTGTTCGTCCGGCGATCAACGTAGGTATCTCGGTATCCCGTGTAGGTGGTAACGCACAAATCAAATCGATGAAAAAGGTTGCCGGTACGTTAAAACTGGATCAGGCACAATACCGTGAGTTAGAGGCTTTCTCTAAATTCGGTTCTGACCTGGATGCTGCAACTAAATCTGTTTTGGATAAAGGTGCACGTAACGTAGAGATCCTTAAACAAGGTCAGTTTTCACCAATGACTGTGGAGAAACAAGTTGCGATCATTTACATTGGTACTAAAAATTTAATGCGTTCTGTTCCTGTAAACAAAATCAGAGAATTTGAAGCAGAATTTTTACAACAGCTTGAATTGCGTCATGCAGATACTTTGAAAGCTTTAAAAGCTGGAAAACTGGATGATCAGATCACTGGAGTATTGGAAACAGTAGCAAAAGAATTAGCAGGTAAATACTAAGTTACGCTGCAGAAGATAAAGAAGAATGGCTAATTTAAAAGAAGTAAGAATACGCATCGCATCGGTACAATCGACCCAGCAGATCACCAAAGCCATGAAAATGGTTTCGGCTGCGAAGTTAAAGCGCGCGACCAATGCTATTATACAATTACGTCCCTATGCTACAAAGCTGAAAGAAATCTTAGGAAATCTTTCTGCAAGTCTGGAAGGATCTTCATCACCTTTTATACAGGAGCGTGAGCCGAATAAAGTTTTGATCGT
Organism: Pedobacter nutrimenti; assembly: GCF_003208655.1. GTDB lineage: Bacteria > Bacteroidota > Bacteroidia > Sphingobacteriales > Sphingobacteriaceae > Pedobacter > Pedobacter nutrimenti. The sequence goes on from NZ_QKLU01000008.1 coordinate 91,355, forward strand.
GGTGGTTTCATCCAACCGCGGACTGGCTGGTGCTTTTAACATGAATGTGATTAAAGCAGCAAACAACCTGATTTCGGACAAATACAGCGAGCAGTATAAAAACGGAAATGTGAGCATCGTTGCCATCGGTAAAAAGTCTCAGGATTTTTACGAGAAACGCAATTATAAGGTGATTGGCAATAACAATGATGTGTACTCGGCACTTAGCTTTGAAAATGTAACCAAAATTACCGAAGCCATTATGGCCGGTTTCAAAAAAGGAGATTACGATAGGGTTGAAGTGATTTATAACCGCTTTAAAAATGCGGCTGTTCAGTTTGTCACAACAGAACAATTGCTTCCATTGCCAAAAGCAGATACAAGCGATGTAAAAGTTTCAAATGTAGATTATATCCTGGAACCTTCAAAAGAGCAGATCGTTGAACAGCTGATCCCTAAGTCGATTAAAATCCAATTGTATAAAGCTGTCCTGGATTCGCATGCTTCTGAACATGGAGCACGGATGACTTCCATGGATAAAGCCACTGAAAACGCAGGTGACCTGTTGAAAGCGTTAAAACTTTCCTACAACCAGGCGCGTCAGGCGGCAATTACAACCGAGCTTACAGAAATTGTAAGTGGTGCTGCAGCTTTAAACGGATAGTTTTAACCGCATATCTTATAAAAAGCCTTTATCCATGGATAAAGGCTTTTTTGTTTTCATTGCTTTGTGTGAATGTTATTGGTTATTTTTGAAAAAAAATTGACATGAAGAACCTATTTGTTTTTACCCTGGTTTCCTTTCTTTTCCCCCTTGGCCTGATGGCGCAGAAAAGTTCGGGCGCACAGGATTATACCACAGCAGTTTTATGGGAACAGCATTCGGGAGAATACCGGGCCCTGGCTTTTCAGGCCTATAATTTTGCCCGTTTATCCCTTCTGGAACAATTAAAAACGGCCGACAGTTCCAAACCCAATTGTGTGGTGGTGGATATTGACGAAACCGTGCTGGACAATTCTCCTTTTCAGGGTACAGAAATCAATAAGGGCCAGAGTTATAATGCTGCCGACTGGGCCAAATGGACCAGTATGGGCGTTGCAGATACCGTTCCGGGTGCACTGGGTTTTTTAAAATTTGCGGCAAGTAACAACGTAGAGGTCTTTTACATTACCAACAGGGAAACTTCAGAGCATGACGGTACCTTACAAAACCTGCAAAAGCATGGCTTTCCATATGCCGATGAGGCGCACCTGGTGTTAAAAAGTGGAACTTCAGATAAAGAGCCCCGCAGACTGGTCGTGAGGGAAAAATACAATATCCTGCTGCTTTGCGGTGATAACCTGAGTGATTTTTCGAATGTATTTTACCGGGAGAACAAGAACACCAAAGAGCAGGTCGACCTTCATCAAAAATGGTTTGGAACCAAATATATTGTGTTGCCCAACCCAATGTACGGCGATTGGGAAAAGCCGCTTTACAAGGGAAAAGACCTAAAAGAAGCGGACCGTTCCCGCCAAAGACAAGAAGCTTTAAAAACTTATTAAGGATTGTGCTTTAATTTGTTGAATTAATCTTTATTTTTGTGCATTAAATAAAAAAGACATGGAGCAAACACCAAAGCATAATACAGAAAGCATGCAAAAAGCAAATCAGACAGCTATATATCAATTGTTAGTTGTGGGTATCGTGATTAGTATCGTAGGCGTTTTCCTGCGTTTTGCAATGGATTCAACTACATTATCAATCGTTTCATGGGTAATTTTAATGATCGGTACCGTAATCTGCTGCAAAGCAGTATTTAAAATACTGGCTGCTTAAATTTTTTTAAGTAGCTTAAACAAAAAGCCTGTTCCGTTTATACGGAGCAGGCTTTTTGTTTTTTAGCTTTCCGCTAACCTGCAGGATAAAGGTTACTTTATGCTGCAATTGGTATTAAGGGGAAATATGAACCTTCTTATGAAACGACTATTGTTTATCCTTCTGATTGCGGGCCTGTGGGGCTGCAACAGTGAAAGAAAAAACCGCGCATCTGCAGATGCGACCGAATCTTTGCAGGCCACTGATAGCACTGCTGCTGAAAAAATCATTAAAACCGCCGATATGCGTTTTAGGGTAAAGGATGTACAGCACACCAAAGAGCAACTGAGCAGCACCCTGAAAGCAGAAGGGGGAATGATTTCTGAATTCACCCTGCAAAGCAGTATTCAGCAAACCGAAAAAGTAAAGTATTCTGCCGATTCCCTGCTGGAGCTCACCTCTTACCGCAAAGAGGGACGGATTGTTGCCAAAGTACCTGCTGAAAAACTGGACGACTTTACCAATAAGATTGCAAAAATGGCTGTGTTTGTGGATCAGCAATCCCTTAAAATGGATGACCAGAGCCTGAATTACCTGTCCAATAAACTAAAAAACAACAATAGGGCAGAAGCGGTCACCCAGCTCAATAAACATGCAAATAAAAAAAGCAATAATGTAGAAACCGCCCTGGAGATCAAAGATGATTATGTCGATAAGAAAATTGAAAACCAGCTGATTGATGCAAAGGTAAAATACAGCACGCTGACCCTGGACTTTTATCAGGACAATACCGTGCAGAAAATTGTAATCGGAAATGACGACCTGTACAGTTACAGACCTTCTTTTTTTACCCGCTTCTGGCTTAATATTCAGAACGGATGGGTGATTTTTAAAGAATTTATCCTGATCCTGACCAATATGTGGATGATTTTGCTGCTGATTGCCGCCGGTTATTTTTCTTTCCGCTATTACCGCAAAAAAAGAAAAGCATCGATGTTATAAAATTAAAGGGCCCTGACAAAGGGCCTTTTTTAGCCCTTTACCCTTTTTTTATTGTCCTGAACAAAAGATTCCCAGCCTGAATAGGATTTGCTTTTTCCACCCGAAGCGGATACCCTTTGGAAGGAATGGCAAACCGCTACACCCAAACCATCGGTGGCATCCAAAAACTCGGGCGTTTCTTTGAAATTGAGCAACCTTTGCAACATGGCAGCCACCTGTTCCTTACCGGCGCTTCCGTTTCCGGTGATGGATTGCTTGATTTTTTTTGGTGCGTACTCAAATACAGGGATGTTTTTTGATAAAGCAGCAGCCATGGCAATACCCTGCGCCCGGCCAAGCTTTAGCATCACCTGGATGTTTTTGCCGTAAAAAGGGGCCTCTATAGCCAGGACATCAGGTTTGTATTCTTCCATCAGTCCAACCGTTTTTTCAAAAATGCGCTGCAATTTCAGAAAGTGGTCGTCCAGGTGGTCCATCCGCACAATACCCATGGTGATCAGTTCTATTTTACTCCCTTTTTCCAGGATCACCCCATAACCCATTACTGCAGTACCGGGGTCAATCCCCATAATTACCCTTTCCTTTTTTTCCACCAACATAAAACAATATTAAGCATATTTGCAGATAGTAAATTAAAAAATTTGACATCCCGATATAAAAAGATCTTCTCCTATACCCTGAAAACGGCAATTGTAGTCTTTGCATTTTGGTTTATTTATGTAAAGCTCAGTACCAATAACGACCTGAAGGGATTTATGCATTTGCTGGAAAGCACTCCCCGCTATGAAATGATTGCCGTACTGGGTGGTGTTTTTTTGTTGATGTTGCTCAATTGGGGGCTGGAGGCGGTGAAATGGCGAAAACTGGTGAGCAGTATAGAAAGGATCAGTTTATGGAAAGCCATCGAGTCGGTTTTCTGTGGGTTGACCTGGGCCATCTTTACCCCAAACCGGCTTGGGGAATATGGGGGAAGGGTGTTTTTTTTATCCCCCAAACGCAGAATAATAGGGGTAGTGGCCATGGCGGTTGGCAATATTGGCCAGATGGTGCTCACCAATGTATTCGGCGCTGTTGCCATATGTGCTTTTATTTACCGTTTTAAACTGCTGGATTACCGTTTGTTTTTGGCCCTTTGTGTTTTTGCCGCGGCCTACAGTTTATTTTTTGTGATCTTTTATTTTAACATCCGCTGGCTCAATGGCATTTTGCTGTCTATGCGCTGGACCAGAAAATATAAAAAATTTTATAAGGTGCTCGGCCGTTACAGAAAAAAGGAACTCCTGCGGATTTTATTTTTATGTCTGGCCAGGTATGCGGTTTTCAGCACACAGTATTTTATTATGTTTTACTGGCTGGTGCCCGACCTGCATTACCTGGATATTATGATGATGGTTTTTATCCTGTTTTTTGTACAATCGGCCCTGCCTTCCCTCGATTTGTTTGACATTGGCATCAGAAGTGTCACGGCATTGTTTTTCTTTAAGTATATTACCGATAAAAGCACTGCTGTGGTGGCCTGTACGGCAAGCATATGGCTGATAAATATTATAATTCCTGCTATCTTAGGCTCCTATTTCGTCTTTAAACTTAATTTCTTTGGAAATACTCAACGTACTTAATTATATATCTGCATTTTTAACCCTTGGCTATGCGCTGATTGTTGTTTCTTTCATCAGGGGCTGGCACAGGCTCCGCTGGTATAAAAGGACCGAACAAAAGCACGTGACCCCCGTGTCTATTATTGTTGCTGCCCGGAATGAAGAAGCCAATATTGCCAAAACCATAGAGGACCTTCTGGCCCAGGATTATGATCCGGCGCTGGTAGAGGTCATTTTTATTGACGACCATTCTACCGATGGTACAGCAAGGATCATTGCCTCTTATCCAAGGGTAAAACTAATTGTCCTGAACGAAGACAAAGCCTTAAACTCCTATAAAAAGAAAGCCATACAAACTGCAATCGGAGGGGCGAGCGGAAAATTAATCATTACCACCGATGCCGATTGCCGGATGCACCCGGCCTGGCTGAAAACCATTGTGGGTTTTTATGAAGAGAACGACTATAAAATGATTTCTTCTCCGGTGCTGTATTTTCAGGAAAAAAGCTTTTTTGAACGGGCACAATCGCTGGAGTTTTTATACCTGATTGGCCTGGGGGCCTCTACCATCGGGAATGGAAAACCTTCTACCTGTAACGGGGCGAACCTGGCTTACGAGCGGGAAGCATTTTATGAGGTGGGCGGATTTAAAGGGATAGATGACCTGGCTTCGGGTGATGATGAGTTGTTATTGCATAAAATGGCCAGCCACTATGGCAATAAAATAGGCTTTTTGAAAAATTACGATGCTGTGGTGTATACCCATGCAAAGCCGACTGTTTCGGAATTTATCCAGCAGCGCAAGCGCTGGGCATCCAAAAGTACCCGTTATAAAAACAAAGCCATCATTGTGCTTGGTGTTGGGGTCTGGTTGTTTAACCTGAGTATCGTGCTCAACTTTGTCGGAGGCATTTTTAGCTCAGTATTTTTTGAAATGGCCCTGATCCAGCTGCTGGTTAAAATTATTGCCGAATTTTTGTTTTTAGTAGATGTGACTAAGTTTGGCAGAAGAAGGGAATTGTTATACCTGTTGCCCGTTTTGAACCTGATGCACATTGTATATATTATTTTTATTGGCATAGCCGGCAATTCGGGTAAATACAACTGGAAAGGAAGAATGGTTAAATAATGGAACAGCGCAACAGCCCATCGCAGGAAGTCTGGAAAAAGTTTAAAAAGAATAAACTTGCTTTTTCCGGTTTGCTGTTTCTGGGTTTTTTGCTGCTTGCGGGCGTGCTGGGCTCCTTAATTACACCAGACCATAGTCCAATGGCCAATACCATGCACCTGCAGCTGAGCAATAAAAAGCCTGGCCGCAGTTTTCAGTTTTTGGTGCTGGGCCGCAACGACAAAATACAAAAAGCAGGCTTACTGGAAAGAATGATTTATGGACAGGTTCCGGACTTTAAAGCCATTCCAATTACTTCTTACCGCGTTGCAGGCGGCCGTGTGTATGCCAGGGAATACCTTGGAGACGACGAGCAGTCTGAAGAAATGGCCTACCCCTTGCTTAAAGGGAAAAATACCTATACCCAAACCTTCTGGCTGGGCACAGATCTTTATGGCCGCGACCTGCTCAGCAGGCTGATCCTGGGCATTAGGGTTTCTTTATCGGTTGGGCTGATCGCCGTGCTGATATCCCTGTTTATTGGCATTAGCCTTGGTGCAATGGCAGGTTATTTTGGTGGCAAAACCGACGCCGCCATCAGCTGGTTTATGAATGTGATCTGGTCACTGCCTTCCCTGCTGCTGGTCATTGCCATTTCCTTTGCCCTTGGCAAGGGCTTCTGGCAAATTTTTATTGCGGTGGGTTTATCGACCTGGGTCGATGTGGCCAGGCTGGTCAGAGGGCAGGTAATGGCCTTAAAAGAAGTGGAGTTTGTAGAGGCTTCCAGGGCATTGGGCTTTTCTACTTCACGGACCATTATCCGGCACATTCTGCCCAATATTGCAGGCCCTGTACTGGTGGTGGCTTCAGCCAATTTTGCTTCAGCCATTTTGCTGGAATCGGGGCTGAGTTTTTTGGGTTTTGGGGCACAGCCGCCCATGCCCAGCTGGGGCGGCATGATCAAAGAACATTACGGATACATCATTATGGATGCCGCTTATCTGGCCATACTGCCTGGTTTATGCATCATGTTAACCGTATATGCTTTTAATGTGCTGGCCATTGGCTTAAGAGATGCTTTTGATGTAAAGTCCCAAAACGTCATGGTTTAAATGCCGTTGTTATTCCTTATTTTTACTTCATGTTATTAAACTGCTATCAGGACGAATTGTTGGAAGCCGGCTGTGATGAAGCGGGCAGGGGCTGTCTGGTGGGACCGGTATTTGCAGCTGCTGTTATTTTGCCAAAGGATTTTATCCCGGGCGAACTAACAGATTCTAAAAAACTGAGCCATAAACAGCGCGAAGAATTGCGCCCGGTTATCGAAGCGCAGGCCATTGCCTGGGCTGTTGCCGCTGTAGACCAGGAAGAAATTGACCGGATCAATATCCTCAATGCTTCTTTTTTGGCCATGCACCGGGCCATAGAACAATTGAAAACCAAACCCGCCTACCTAAGCATAGATGGCAACCGTTTTAAAGCCTATCCGGAAATTCCGCATACCTGTGTGGTTAAAGGGGACGGAAAATACCTGAACATTGCTGCAGCTTCCATACTGGCCAAAACCCATAGGGATGAGTATATGGAAAAGATCGGCGCAGCGTTTCCGGTTTATCAGTGGCATAAAAATAAGGGCTACCCAACCATTGCGCACCGGAAAGCATCACTGGAATATGGTTTAACGCCTCATCACCGGAAAAGTTTTACCGTTAGCCATCCGCAGCTGGATTTGTTTGTGGGCTTGTCTGAATAAAAAAGGGTGCTTTTATACCCTCCAAATGCCTCAAAAAACAATTTTTCTATGACGAAATAACTGGACGATTATTAGAAACGGTTTACAATTTATCTAATAACTTGTTTAAGGCCTCTTTTCTGCTGCAACTTCTTTAAATTTTTCGAGGTAGAAGCTCCGCTATCTCTGCAAAATTTGCATCGTTTCGCTAAAAAATAGGCCATAACCAATTTTACTTTATAAATTTAAACCGTTTCTTAGTATTTTCACACAGTTGAAAGTACTGATCTTAACATACAGAGTTCCTTTTCCGCCAAACAGCGGTTACCCGATCGTGGTATACAATACGATTAAGGGTTTGTTGCGGCTGGATGCAGAAATTACCCTGTTTAGCATTAACCCCTATAAACACCGGGTAGATACCGACGATATTTACGACCCGGTTTTCGAAAATATTAAATTTCATTCCTATAGCCTGGATACGGAAGTCAACATCTGGGGAGCGATTTTTAATATTTTTTCCAACGAATCCTATAACGTTTCCCGGTTTTATGACGAGGAAGCGGCAAAACTGCTGGAAAATATACTGAGGGAAAACGAGTTTGATGTGATTCAGTTTGAAGGCTTGTTTGCCGTACCTTATCTGGATACGGTTAAAACTTTTAGCAAAGCAAAGCTGATTTACAGGGCACACAATATTGTTTTTGATGTCTGGGAGCGTCTTTCCCTGACCGAAAAATTTACGCCCCGTCGCAGGTACCTGCAGTTTCTGGCCAGAAGGCTGAAGTCTTATGAAACCGAACAGATTAACCGCTTTCACCAAATTTTTGCCATCAGTGAGCCCGACCGGCAAAGTATTCTGAGGTTTGGCTGTGAAATCAATGTGGAAGTTTTCCCTGTGGCCCTTGATTTTGAAAAATACATTACTGACCCTTCAAAAGTCAGTTTTCCAACCTTATTTCACCTGGGCGCCATGGACTGGAGGCCCAATAAAGAGGGGCTGGAATGGTTTCTGGACGAAATATGGCCGGATATTGAAAAACTGAACAGCGAACTGCGGTTTTATATTGCGGGTAAAAATATGCAGCAGCAGTTTTTTGATTACGACTCAGACAATGTGGTGGTGGAGGGTGAAGTGATGGATGCCGTAGAATTTATCAATTCCAAAGCCATTATGATTGTTCCCCTGCTTTCTGGCAGTGGGATGCGGGTAAAAATTATTGAAGGTATGGCCATGAGAAAATGTATTATCGCGACCACGATGGCTGCAGAAGGGATCAGCTGCGAACATGGCAGGGACATTCTGATTGCCAATACCCCCGACGAATTTTACAGGGCCATTCTGCAATGCATTACCAATCCGGTAAAATGGCGGGAAATCGGGGAAAACGCCAGAAAAACCGCCGAGCGGAATTATAATATTTCGAGCATTGCAGAAAGGATGTTCAATATCTACCAGCAGCTTATAAATGTATAAAAATTGTGTACTTTTGGCCACCATTTTTATATAACAAAGTATGAATAATACCGCATTAACAGACAAACACATTTCATTAGGCGCTAAGATGGTGCCATTTGCAGGATACAATATGCCTGTTCAGTACGAAGGGATTAATGCTGAGCACCAGACCGTCAGAAATGGCGTGGGTGTTTTTGATGTTAGCCATATGGGAGAGTTTATTCTGAAAGGGGATAAAGCCCTGGACCTGATCCAGCGTGTAACCAGCAATGATGCTTCCAAATTATATGATGGAAAAGTACAGTACTCCTGTCTGCCAAATGAAAATGGCGGGATTGTGGATGACCTGCTGGTTTACCGTATAGATGAAAAAACCTATATGCTGGTGGTCAATGCATCGAACATTGAAAAAGACTGGAACTGGATACAAAAATTCAATACCGAAGGTGTAGAGATGCACAATATTTCAGATAAAACTTCTTTGCTGGCCATACAGGGGCCTAAAGCGGCCGAAGCCTTACAGAGCCTTACCGATATTGACCTGGCTTCCATGGAGTATTATAACTTCAAAAAGGGTGTATTTGCTGGAGTAGATAATGTTGTGGTTTCTGCAACAGGTTATACCGGTGCTGGTGGTTTTGAAATTTATTTTGACAATGAACATGCCTATAAAATCTGGGATGCCATTTTTGAAGCGGGTAAAGACTTAGGCATTAAACCTATAGGTCTTGGTGCAAGAGATACCCTGCGTCTGGAAATGGGCTTTTGTTTATATGGAAATGATATAGATGATACGACTTCTCCTATAGAGGCCGGTTTGGGCTGGATCACTAAATTCAGCAAAACGTTTACCAATTCTGCGGCATTACAGGCACAAAAAGAAGCCGGCGTTCAAAAGAAACTCATTGGTTTTGAAATGATTGACAGAGGTATTCCACGTCATGATTATGAAATTACAGATGAGCAGGGCCAGGTTATTGGAAGGGTCACCTCAGGAACACAATCTCCTTCTTTACAAAAAGCGATAGGTATGGGCTATGTGAACCTGGACAAAGCCAAAGAAGGTTCGGAAATTTATATCCTGATCCGTAATGCGCAAATCAAAGCAAAAGTCGTTAAGTTCCCTTTTTATAAATAGAATTCCCTCCGTAGATGCAAAGAAAGATTGAAGTTTGTCTGACACCAGCTTTGCTGGACCTGTATGCGATTGAAGAAAGCATCGTGGTGGTCATTGATATTTTAAGAGCAACCTCTTCTATCGTCTATGGAATAGATAACGGGGCAGAAGCCATTATCCCTGTAGCTCAGGTGGAAGATTGCCTGAGTTACAAGGATCATGGTTATTTACTGGCCGCCGAAAGAAACGGAGAAGTTGTGGAAGGCTATGATTTTGGCAATTCCCCTTTTTCCTATACCTCAGAAAAAGTAGCCGGAAAGACAGTGGTCCTGACCACTACAAATGGCACCAAAGCCCTTCATTTGGCAAGGGAAAGGGCCGCACAGGTGGTGATTGGTGCTTTCCTGAACCTGGACAGCCTATGCAACTGGTTAAAGGACCAGGATAAAAATGTATTGCTGTTGTGTGCAGGCTGGAAAGATCAGTTCAACCTCGAGGATACCTTGTTTGCCGGAGCTGTTGTGAATCGCCTCCGGGCATCTTTTGTTCATTTTGATGATTCCAGTGTGGCCTCGGAAGACCTTTATGTGCTTGCCCGGCAAGACCTTAGGGCATACCTCTCCAAATCTTCACACAGCCACCGTTTGGCCGCACTCAACATCGAGCAGGACGTTCAGTTTTGTTTGCAGTTAAATGTCTGCAAAGCCATCCCTGTTTTAAAAGGGGAGCGCTTGCTTGCTTTGTAAGCATCAGGACCTGGCTTTTTTTGCCTGGATCAGTTCCCTGAGTTTTTCATTTGATTTGATCGTTTTGAGGGTTTCCTCGTAAGCCAGCCAGTAAATGGTTTCCGCTTTTTTCATGTCAAAGGTGCTGATCTCTCCCATTCCCTTTGGCTCAATCATTACATCGCAGAATTTAGCCTTTTGCTCCATATCTTTATTCACAGACATGATGCCTGCCCGTCCCATCAGGGTGGTGATGTTGGTAATTTTGTCTACTGATTTTAAATGGTTGCAGGAAGAACCGATAATAAAGTCACAGTCTTTCAACAAAGGCTCTACCGGGAAATTGTTCAGGATTCCCCCATCCACATACATCTGCCCATCAATCATAATGGGTTTAAAAATTCCCGGAATACAGCTGGAAGCTTGTATGGCCCTGATCAATGGCCCTTTGGTAAAATAAATAAGGCTGCCTTCGCTAAAATTCGTCGCTGCAATGGTCAATGGGATGTTCAGGTCTTCGATGCGGTCACCAGGAAAGTATTCCTTTAGCAACGCCGCAGTATGTTCTATGTTGACCAGGCCCAGTGCACCCAGGGAGGGGCGTACAAAGCGCAAAAGTTTGGTTTTCATAAAAATATTCAGGCCCTCTTCGGGGTCAATGCCCGCGGCATAAAATGCACCGGCTATAGAGCCGGCGCTGGTGCCGCTAATGTGGCTAAACCGGATGCCTGCATTCATAAAGGCTTTTAAAACACCGAGGTGGGCAATGCCCCTGATTCCGCCCCCGGATAATACGATCCCTATCTTGTCCATATTGGTAAATTAATTCGCTTGTTTGGGCTTGTACCTGGATTTACTTAATATTTTCTGCGCATCTTTTTCGGCCATCAGCTGCTGAAGGCTAATCTGCGGGTTCTTTTCCATATATTTTTTTACAATCTGCCACCCGGTCCAGATACCCAGCTTAGGGGCCGATTGATTTTTTTCACCCACGCCTGGTGTAAAAGGCCCTTCACTTAAAAAGACCTGTATCTGTTGATAATCGGTATTGTACAGCAGGTTGTTTTCCATAAAATAGCCCCAAATGTCACCTTCGAATTTTTTACACCAGTTGATCTGCGTACTGCTGTAGCCAATTTTTACAGAATCGGGAACTTTTTCATCGAGCACCTTGTCCATAAAATACAGAATTTTTCCACTGTAAATCATTTTAGAAAGTAAAGTCCTGTTGTCATCACTTTCGGGAAAGAGTTCTTCATGGGCATAGGTTTCAGTTAGCCTTGGAACAATGTATTCGGGGCTGAACCTTCTGGAAAGGTATACTGGAACACTGGTCACAATGGCCTTGTAAAATTTACTGTCTTTTCCCAGGAACATGTCCAGGCCAATACCCATATAATCATCACCCAGGGGCGTCTGAACAGAAAAACCTGATACAAATGAAATGAAGCGGGGGATCCTGGCCTCGGGATAATAGTATTTAATGTATTTGAAACTCTGGCTGAGCTGCTTTTCTATCGGGGCCAGGCTTGGAAAAACACTGTCTGTTTCTTTGCTCAGATCGGCATAAGCCTTGTCCTTATATAGGGTCGTCAGGATATCGGTTCCGGTATAGCTATGGTCGCCAACCATCCTGTGGATGTAGTCGTCGTAAAATTCACCATATTTTTTTTTCAGCAAAACATCAGTTTGTGCGACATCATCGCTTTTATGCTGGATCAGGTCTCTGTCAAAACGAATAATTTTAAGGTCCAGGTTGATCTTGCTCACATCTGGTTTGTCGCTTTGCTGGCATGCAGAAAACAGCAGTACGCAGAGCAGCAGGGAAGCGCATGCCCTGGTCTGCAGGATGTAATTTTTCCCGCTGACTTTATACAATAAACGACCTGCCCATGAAAAAAAAGCGGTTGCTAACAGAAAAAATAGATAAATTTGGGAATGTTTTACGTTATAACTCATTTAGAGCAAATATAATCAGATCAGGCAGGAATCGCATACTGCATGGCAGCAGATGAGAAATAAATTTTAGGCCTTTGTGTAAATGATTGCCTGATGACAATAGAAGATGTAAAACAGGGGCAGCTTGCCCGTCACCTATAAATTAGATAAAAGATGAAGAGAGTATTTTTATTCATGCTGTTACTTGCCTCTGCAGGAGGTCTTTTCGCTCAGAATTCCCCGTCCCCGGATTATGGTTTCCGTCTTGGCTTGACTGCCCACCCGACTTTTGGATGGCTTAAAGCCGAAAACGGAAAAGGAAACGGTTTGAGTTTAGGTTTTTCCTATGGTTTGCTGGCAGACTTCAATTTTGCTGAAAATTACAGCCTGGCCACAGGACTGACCATTACCACCATTAACGGAAAAAGCACGGAAATTAACCCGGCTTTATATGCGCCGGCCGCAAGTGCGGCAGCCGGCTATGATTTGAAATATAAATTGCAATACATAGAGCTTCCGCTGACCCTGAAACTCAAAACCAATAAAATCGGTGATTTGAGGTGGTACGGACAGTTTGGTTTGTCCAATGATTTTAACATTGGGGCCAAACAGGATGCAGAGCTTGCCGGGAAAGGTCTGGTCAATGACCAGGCGATAAAAAAATACACCAGGTTTTACCGAGCCGGTTTGATTTTAGGCGGTGGCGGTGAATTTGATATCGATACCCATACCAGTATTACTGCAGGACTGACCTATAACAACGGTTTTACCAATATTGTAAAAGACAATGGCAGAAGTGTCCGCAACCATTACATCGCACTTAATTTAGGAATCTTTTTCTAAGAGAAATGAATATAGCCTTAGCCCAGCTGAATTACCATATTGGTAATTTTGAAGCCAATACCAATAAAATCATTGAACATATTGCGTTGGCAAAAGAAAAAGGCGCAGACCTGGTGGTCTTTGCCGAACTTGCAGTCTGCGGGTACCCACCCAGGGATTTTCTGGAGTTTGAGGAGTTTATTTCCCTTTGTGAAACTGCTGCAGAAAAAATTGCAGCCCATTGCAAAGGCATTGCCTGTATTGTAGGGCTCCCGGTACGAAATGAACATGTGGCAGGAAAGGACCTTTATAATGCGGCCCATTTCATAGAAGATGGGAAAATCAAGGCTACGGTGAAAAAGGCCCTGTTGCCAAATTATGATGTTTTTGACGAATACCGTTATTTTGAACCGGCCACAAATTTTGCTTGTATAGATTTTAAAGGCTGTAAAATAGCGCTGACCATTTGCGAAGACCTCTGGAACATCAACAACAATCCCTTGTATGTTTCCAATCCGATGGATGAGCTGATTAAGGAACAGCCCGATGTGATGCTCAATATTGCGGCTTCGCCCTTTTCTTATTGTCATGATGAAGAGCGGGTAGCGGTACTGGCCGACAATGCAAAAAAATATCAGTTGCCCTTGTTGTATGTGAACCAGGTTGGGGCGCAAACAGAGCTTATTTTTGACGGAGGCTCCCTGGTTTTCGATGCGACAGGCGCATTACTGGACGAAATGCCTTATTTCACAGAAGCGCTCCGTATGTACGAGTTTGATGGAAAAAAAGTGCTTCATCATCAGGTGACTGCCCACCAGGCCGCTTCAGACATAGAGCAGATCCATGATGCCCTGGTGCTGGGCATTAAAGATTATTTTGAAAAATCGGGCTTTAAAAAAGCTGTACTGGGCCTTTCAGGGGGCATCGATTCTGCCCTGGTCTGTGCACTGGCCTGCCGCGCCCTTGGACCGGAAAATGTGATGGCTGTACTGATGCCCTCCAAATATTCAACTGACCATTCGGTACAGGATGCCCTGGACCTGGTTAAAAATATAGGCTGTAAACACGAAATTATTCCAATCAAGGAAGCTGCAGATGCTTTTGACCAAATGATGGCTCCGGCATTCAGTGGTCTTTCCTTTAACCTGACCGAAGAAAACATACAGGCCCGCTGCCGGGGCATTGTGGTGATGGCCATGTCCAATAAATTTGGCTACATTTTGCTGAATACTTCTAATAAAAGTGAATGTGCGGTAGGTTACGGAACTTTATATGGAGACATGTGCGGGGCAATAGGGGTTATTGGAGATGTCTATAAAACGCAGGTCTACCAGCTTGCAACCCATATCAATAAAGATGCAGAGGTAATTCCATTGAACTCGATTGTAAAACCTCCTTCTGCAGAACTGCGGCCCGGTCAAAAAGATTCCGACTCCCTGCCCGATTATGACACCCTGGATCAAATCCTGTTCCAGTATGTGGAATTGCAGAAAAGCTCTGCCGCCATTATTGCGCAGGGTTTTGAAGAGCAACTGGTCAGGCGCATTATCAAAATGGTCAATAATGCCGAATTTAAGCGTTATCAGACCCCGCCGATTTTAAGGGTATCGCCAAAAGCATTTGGAATGGGCCGGCGTATGCCTATTGTTGGAAAATACCTTTCCTGATCAGTCTTCCTGTTTCCAGGGCAATCTGGACAGGGCAATCAGCAAGAGTGAAAGCCCGGCAAATAAAACAGCAACCCCCAGGGCATTGAGCAGTACGCGGGGGTAGCCCAGCTTCAGGACATCAATAAAAGGATAAGGGTAATGTCCCGAAAAATAACCTATAAACAGCACCAGGCAAATGTAAGCAAATGGATAAAGCAGCCATAACCAGACATCTGCCCATTGCAGGTCTTGTTTTCGGACAAAAAACACCCAGTACAGCACCGTCATTAAAGGGATAATGGAATGCAGGATCTCGTTGGCGAGTATGCCCAGTCCTTTTGGAGTGCCCAGTGGCCGTAGGATAATGTTATAAATCAGTCCAACGACCACAATGTATACCGTCATGGCCGTGAGGAAGCTTGCCCCCGAGCAAATACGGCCCCTGGAGGAGTTCGGACTAAACAAGATAAAAGAGAAGCCAAGGGTGACCATGATGTTGGTGAGAATGGTGAAATAACTGAAAAACCGAACCAGCATTGGGAACAAGGGGATAACCCGGTCAATCAGGGAAAGGTCCAGCTGAAGGACCAGCGCAAACCAGCCCAATAATACGGCAATGCTCAGAAACAAAGGTCTAACATTTGACTTCATAAAAAACTCAGGCCGGTTTTACTTTTTTAACCCATTTTTTGTAAGGAATAATGAAGGCCAGTCCAATGGCCAACAGGCACATTGCTTTGGCAATCAGGTCTCCGCTTTTGGTATAAAAAGTCAGTTCTTCGTTTAAATTGATATCGGCTTTCAGGGCTGTTCTGGTCCACCACTGGCTGCGGGAAACCACATCACCCCTTTGGTTCATAAAACCAGAAATTCCGGTATTGGCCGAACGGACCACCCATCTTCTGTTTTCAATGGCCCTTAGACCGGCATAAAGAAAATGCTGGTCCTTGCCCGAAGTATTGCCCCACCAGCCGTCATTGGTAATGATGGCAATAAACTGGGCGCCTTGCTTTACAGATTTTCCAATCCAGTCGCCCCAGATGGATTCATAACAGATCACCGGAGCAACCCCAATACCACTGTGGGCATAAAAAACAGTAGGCTGTTCCTGCCAGCCCCATCCGCCTACAGAACCTCCAAGTTCCGCAAATACGGGCTTGAGGAAAGCCATAGTTTCCGGAAAAGGCATTTTTTCTGCCCCAGGGACTAATTTTGATTTATGATAAAACTGCACATTGGCCGAATTTTCGATCTGCATGGCCGTATTAAAATTATCATAATAAATATGCGTGGCAGGGTCCATCTTTGCGCTCAGGGTTTTCTGGTTGTTGTAGGTTTTGATGGTTTCTATACCCGTTACCAATGAAGCATTGGGGTATTTGCTGATGAATTGCTGCAGGCTGCTGTAGTCTGCAGTTTCGCGGATGCGGTCTTCATCACTATAATTTGGCAAAGCGGTTTCCGGCCAGAAGAAATATTCGGTGTTGATCTGGGCCACTGAATCTGATAATTTGGTCAGGATCTGGAGCTGCTGAGCAGAAGAGATTCCACCCAGTTTTTCATAAGGATCTATATTGGGTTGTACTGTAACTACATTTACCGGACTGATTTTTTCTTTGTAGGTGGCATACCTGATCAGGGAAAAACCAGCAGGAACCACCAGTACAATTGCCCACAACAAGGCCGGCCGGTATTTTAAATAGCCTTGCTGGCTACGAAAAGCCTTATAGGCTTCAAAAGCAAGGATATTGCTCAGCAGGATCCAGAATGTACCTCCATAAACGCCGGTATACTCATACCATTGTGCCAGTTGGTGCATGCCTGCCAGGCCATTTCCGAGGTTCATCCAGGGGAAAGCGAGGTCCCAGCTCTGGTGCAGGTACTCCATGGCCACCCAGAAAGCGAGCAAGCCGGCATAAGCTGTTTTTTTTGAGGTATACAAACTCAGCCGGTGGTATAGCCAGAAAGCAAAAGTCATGAGTAAGGCCCCCAGTCCGTAAGGAATAAGGGAAACCAGAAAAGCAACAAAAGCGCTGTTGTACGCGCTGATGGCATTATATACCCAAAAAATGCTGGCTGTATTCCAGAGCAGAAAAGTTAGCCCTGCCGTAAGGAAAACCTTTTTTCCTTTTTTAGTGGCACTGCTGTCCGAGATTTTTTGCAGGGTAAGCAGCAGGGGGACCAGGCCAATAAGCAGTAAGGGAGTTGTATAGGGAATAGGGGGCCAGGCCAGCCACATTAAGCATGCACTTAATAAGGCTGGCAGGATCAGGTCTTTAGACTTCATTGTATGTTTTAAAGGCTATCTAAAATAGTTGCTTTTTTGGCTTCATACTCTTCCTGGGTGATCAGTTGTTTGTCGTATAAAGTCTTTAGTTTTCTAAGTTTTACAGTGGTTTCGTCTTCATGTTCGGGCGCAGCAGGGGCAGTGACTGCAGCAGGCTCAGGAACAACGACTGCTTCTTCAATATGACTGTAATCGGCAAATCCCTGTGGGCTGGCATTGACCGTCACAGGCGATGCTGCAGGGCGTTTTTCTTCTGCTTCCTGTTTTCTTTGCTCTTCTTTGAAGTTTTCCAGCTGTTCATAAGCGGCCTGATATAACTTTCTGGCCTGAACTTTAGGAATGTAATCGGTAACGATGTTTTCTCCCTGTTGAGGTACGCAGATAAACTTTGAGCCCAGAAGGCCTTCTTTAAAAGAAACTTCCTTTACGCTTTTCCAGGAAATGTCCTTGAAATTCATGGTCATGCCCAGATTGGCCGGTTCACAGTAAAAGATGCGGCGTGTACTCACGGCAATACAGTCGGGCAGCAGGTTCACCGCGGGTTTCTTTTGAACAGCCAGGTAAATCAATTCCTCATTGCTGGTCAGCATATCATTCAGTTTTCCCAGTACTTTTTCTACAGCCTTGGGATCTTGTTCGTCGCTTAAAAATCTATCTATTAATATCATTTGCTTTTAGGTTTTATAGTCCGGGTCATCTGTCTTTCCTTTTTTGCGTTCGGCTTTCCCCGCAACACAAATTACAAATTCTCCCTTTAAAATATTGTTTTCAAAATGTGATTTTATCTCTGCCAGGGTACCTCTGACGGTCTCTTCGTACATTTTAGTTAACTCCCTGCTAACAGAGGCCTGCCTGTCCTCCCCAAAATACTGGCCAAATTCTTCGAGTGTCTTTAATAAACGGTGCGGGCTTTCGTAAAGTACCATGGTGCGTTCTTCTTCTGCCAGTTTTTTGAAGCGGGTCTGACGTCCTTTTTTTACGGGCAAAAAGCCCTCAAATACAAATGCATCAGTGGGCAGCCCCGAATTGACCAGCGCAGGAACAAAAGCAGTGGCACCTGGCAGGCATTCCACTTCCAGGTCATTTTTAAGCACTTCACGGACCAGAAAAAAACCGGGATCCGATATGGCCGGTGTACCGGCATCTGAAATCAAAGCTACTTTTTGTCCTTGTTTCAGGAATTTAATAATTTCTGCAGTGGCCTTATGCTCATTGTGCTGGTGATGCGAATAAGCCTTTTTGTCGATGCCAAAATGTTTCAGCAATGGGGCGCTTGTACGGGTATCCTCTGCCAGGATCACATCCGCTTCCTTTAAGATCCTGATGGCCCTGAAAGTCATGTCCTCCAGATTGCCTATCGGCGTTGGAACTAGAAAGAGTTTACCGTCCATATGGTTTAATTAGTAGAGATTGGCGGGCCAGAGATTTGCCTGGCGCTGTGCAATCACGAGTTAAGTTATTATCTTTGTTTAAAATATTTAAATAATGCTGCAAGTTAACTATATCCGCGAAAATAGAGAGAAAGTTTTAGAACGCTTAAGTGTACGTCGATTTAAACAGGTTGAACTGGTCGATGAAATCATTCAGTTAGATGATGAACGCCGTCAGACCCAAACTTCGCTGGACAATTTATCGGCCATTGCAAATGCAGCTGCCAAACAAATCGGGGAACTGATGCGCAATGGTAAAAAAGAAGAGGCCGATAGCATCAAAGCCGAAACAACGGCTAACAAAGATAAAATCAAACAGCTTTCTGAACAACTGAGTGCTGCAGAACTGAAGTTGCAGCATTTGCTGGTCCAGCTGCCAAACTTGCCACATGAACTGGTCAAAACTGGAAACACTGCAGAAGAGAATGAAATTATATATGTACATGGTGAACCTGCTCAGATTCATGAGGGGGCCCTGCCTCACTGGGAACTGACGGCGAAATACGATATTATCGATTTTGAACTGGGTACTAAAATTACCGGTGCCGGTTTTCCGGTTTATAAAGGAAAAGGTGCAAGGTTGCAAAGGGCCCTGATTAACTTTTTTCTGGACCATGCCACCGCGCAGGGTTACCGGGAAGTACAGGTGCCGCACCTGGTGAACGAGGCTTCTTGTTTTGGTACGGGACAATTGCCGGATAAAGAAGGACAAATGTATCATTCTACCGTAGACAATCTATACCTGATTCCTACGGCCGAAGTTCCAGTAACGAATTTGTACAGGGATGTAATTTTAAAGGAAGAGGAACTTCCTGTTAAAAATTGTGCCTATACCCCTTGTTTCCGCAGGGAAGCCGGATCTTATGGTGCGCATGTGCGCGGTTTGAACCGCCTGCACCAGTTTGACAAAGTGGAACTGGTACAAATTGCACACCCGGAGCAGAGTTACCAGGTCCTGGAAGGAATGAGTGTCTATGTGCAGTCTTTATTAAAAGAACTGGGCCTGCATTACCGCGTACTTCGTCTGTGTGGCGGCGACATGGGATTTCCTTCAGCAATGACTTATGACATGGAAGTCTGGAGCGCGGCACAGCAAAGATGGCTGGAGGTGTCCTCGGTATCCAATTTTGAAACCTATCAGAGCAACCGCTTAAAGTTAAGGTTTAAGGGGACAAGCGGAAAAACCCAGCTGGCCCATACCTTAAACGGTAGCGCCCTTGCCCTGCCCAGAATTGTGGCCTCCATTATTGAAAACTATCAGACCCCAGAGGGCATCAGGATTCCCCAGGCGCTGGTTAAATATACCGGCTTTGATCTGATCGATTAATTGCTGTACAATCCATACTAGCCTTCCTGCAAAACAGGAAGGCTTTTTTATTTGAGGCCTTTGATAAACAGACCGGATAGCTGGTGCAGGTTTTCCAAAAGGGTTTTGAGTTCCTCTTTAGAGGGAAGGAAAGTTTTATTTCCTTCTTTCATGGCAGAAACGATAATCCCGGTTAGGGATTCGGTGTACAGCTGTGCGATTTCCTTGCTGTCCAGTGGTGCAATTTCTCCTTTTTGCACTGCCGCACTGAACAGGTCGGTGTAAAAAGCCAGGTCCCGTTTTCTGATTTTAAGGAAAAGGGGGCGCAGCTCCTGCGCATTCATAAACAGGGTAAGGTTCACCCAGTACAACATATAATACTTCTTAAAATACTGGTGCCGGAGTTCGATCACATTGTACAGGTTGTTTTCCAGGCTAAGTTCCGGCTGATGTACTTTTTCCAGATGGAAGTGGTATTCTGAACATACTTTGTTCATCACTTCTATGGTCAGGTTGTTTTTGTCCGGAAAATAATAATACAAAGAGGGCTTGGAAAGAGAAAGGTCATCGGCAATATCCGACATGGTGGTTTTTTGAATACCATAGTGCCGGAATCTTTTGATGGCGGTTTCTATAATGAGTTCTTTTTTTTCGTCCTTGATGATCATTACATGGAGCTTAGCAGGAAGACACAAAGATAAAGCTTAGCAGGGAGCAATGCAGAGGGGAACGGCCAAGATCGGCCAAAGATAAGTTTGGAGAATGTAATTTTTTTTCTATTTTGTGACCATCTGTCTAAAATGGTCAAAGATTTGAATTAAATTAAAGGCCTGTAAACAGGAAAGATACACAACACATGGATGATAAAACAGGTATTCTGACGCATACACTTGACCAATTTCTGGAAAAGATTGGTTTTACCGGTTTAACCAGTGACCTGAATGTTTTTACAGTCAATGAACAGGAAAAAGACAGCTGCGAGTTTGTTTTTGATGACCCTATTCTTTATCCTTTTCGTGCCGATTATGTAAGTTTTATTCTGGTGATCAGGGGAGAAATGATCGTAAAAGTCAACCTGATTGAATATACCCTGAAGGCGAATGACATCATCGTTTTTACACCCAATGACATTCGTCAGTTTGTTTCGGTGTCCACAGGCTTTTATTCGAAGTCTGTTAACTTTAAACCCGATTATCTTTCCAGGGCGGGAATCCACAGAAAAAATGTAGAAGCCATGGAGTTTATGCCTTTATCTTCGAGCCCGCTGCTCAAAGTTCCTGAAAAAGACATGGAGCTGCTTTTAAAAATGACAGACATCCTGGCCACTAAAAATTCAGTAGCTACGGTGCAGGCCTATCAGGAAGAAGTAATGCTCAATGTTTTTGCCGGCTTTATTTATGAACTGGGTTCACACTACAAAAGACAGCAGTCTTTTGAAGAAATTAAAGTTACCCGTAAAGAGGAACTGGTGATGCGCTTTATGAAAATTCTGCCTTTACATTTTAAAACCGTGCGGAGTGTCCAGGTTTATGCTTCCATGCTCAACATCAGTCCTAAATATCTTTCTCATACTTTGAAGGAAATTACCGGCAAAACTGCCGGAGATTTTATTGATGAAATGGTGATGCTCGAGGCAAAAGTATTGCTCAACGAACCTCAGCTTTCTGTTGCCCAGGTTGCCGGAATGCTGGGTTTCAGCGACCAGTTCTTTTTTAGCAGCTATTTTAAAAAGCATTATGGCCAAAGCCCCAGCAGCTACCGCAGGCCCTGAATTTCCCCTTTTAAAAAAAGACTTTTAAACATATTTCAGCATCTTATAGACATTCCCCCGGGGGCTTTGTTTTCAGATCTTTGAGTTTTAATTATCGGCTGCATGATGATATGGCTCAATTACCTGCATAAAAGATTTGTGCTCTCTGGAAAACTCAAAAGATTAATCGAGGAATCGGCGCTTAAAGGGCTTACCTATAACCCTGGCGCATTGGAAAAAATGATCAGAACGACCCCTGAATATGACAAGATCATTATGGGAATGGTCAGGTCCGGGAAATCCATTGAAAACATCATCATGTCCCTTTGTCTGGGCGATGTCCGCAGGGCGGCCAATCAGTTTATATTTGTTTGCAGAAAAAGCAAGGGTTCAGAAGGACTGATCAGTATGGGCGTGTCCTCTGCCTTGTATGGCAGCACCGAAAACATCCTGGAGGAGGCCAGGTTTTTATGGAAAGAACTGAACCATAAAAATGTATTAATTGATGTTCCTGCGGCAAAAAACTGCTTACCGGCCATAGAACAACTCTGGACGGAAGGAATTTCGGTAAAGGTGTCTTCCCCTTTTAGTTTTCAGCGCTACCGGGAACTGGCAGAAAGTTACCTCGCTGCCCTGGAAAAACGTGCCGAAAAAAGAGAGCCCCTTGATAAATTTGTTTCATTTGTCAGTTTTAACATCCGGGCAATTGACCAGCAGGCGAACCTTTTTCTGGATGAACTGATCGGCAAGGAGAGCCATCTTTCGGATGTTGCCCGGCAAATGTATGGTAAAACAGGCTATACCATGGCCTGGATGTTTTACCATATACAGCAGGAAATTTTCTCGGGGCCCCGTTTTCAGGCCCTGGCGAAAAAAGGGGCAAGGATACAACAATTGATTTGGGATTATGGGGGCCCGGAAATGCAGTACCCGCAGGAGCTGGAAATGATCCGCTCCCTGGGTGCTGCGGGGGCTGGGGCCATTCTGTCCGGGGAGTTGTTCAATGAATATCATCTAATGCCCGAAACCGGTAAACAGGAACCTGAAAGTTTAAGTATGGTCAAATGGAGAATGTACCAGCTGGAGCAGATCCTTGGCCTGGATATACAGGAGCTGGAAAAGGCCCTGGAAAAAGAAAATCACCACCCTTTCAATTTATACAACCCTTCCATGATGAGGACACTCGATCTGAAAATACGGTCCCTTTTGGAAGGGAATCTGGAAAAAAAAGGAGTTTTAGACATAAAACCCCCACTTATAAACATTCCCGTCCTCTCCTAATTTGGTGACCTTTGTGCCGCGATAAAAGCATCTGCAAAAGGGTATTCCTAAAGTATCAGGACAATTTACCGCAGACCTTCCGCCTGCAGAAATAAATATCTGCTAAATATTGCTATATTTATATATGGCTAATGGGCTTAATCTGAGCTTGCTAGCATGATTCTTGTGGCGGAGCCGGTGGCGTTTGATGATTTTGTTTGCTAATTCGATTTTTTACATATGAAACTACAAAAACCGATTTTAACATTTCTCCTTGCCTTGCCGGGCCTATTCTCTCCGGCAGTATTCGGGCAAACGGGAAGTCCCACTAAAACCCTTAACAACGCTTCACTCCAGGATGTGATTACCTATGCCCTGCTCAATAAACCAGGGGTAAAGCAATCCTTAATTGATGAAGAAATCGGGGAACGTGACATCAAATCAGCACTTTCGGGCTGGTTTCCACAAATCAATGGTACAGCCAGCTACAACAACAACCTGAAACAGCAGGTCAACCAGCTGGACATCAATGGTCAGACCCAGATCATTACCTTTGGTACCAAACAAACTTCTGCCCTGACCCTGCAGGCAGACCAGCAGTTTTTGAATGCCGGTCTGATCCAGGCCTCCAAAGCTTCTAAGTTTTACCGTCAGCAATACAAGCAGAACACAGAAAGCAGTAAAATCAATACAGTTGTAGCGGTAACCAAAGCCTATTACGATATCCTCACCAGCAGGGAGCAGCTTAATATTATTAACGAAAACATTGCGCGTTTACAAAAGCAGCTCAAAGATGCACACGCACAGTATGACGCCGGTCTGGCCGATAAAACCGATTATCAACGGGCCCAAATCAGTGTAAGCAACTCCCAGGCCGATAAAAAAAGGACCGAAGAACTGATGAAGTATAAATACGCCTACCTGAAACAACAGATTGGCTATGCACCTGATGCAGCGTTCAGCTTAAACTTCAGCAACAGCAACATGGAAAATGAAATCCTGATGGACACCACCCAAACTGAGGTTTATGCCAACCGGATTGAGTACAGATTGCTGCAAACCCAAAAGCAGCTGCAGCATTTAAATACCAGTTATAATAAATGGACTTATTTGCCAACCATAGCGGGCTTTGTGAACTACAACTGGAATTATATGAACAATAGTTTCAGCAACCTTTACGACAGAAATTACCCCAGTTCTGTATTTGGCCTGACGATGAAACTCCCTATTTTTCAGGGCACCAAAAGGACCCAGGAAATCCGAAAATCGGAATTACAGGAAAAAAGACTGGACCTGGACCTGATCAATACCCGCAATCAGATCAATACACAATATGAACAGGCCATGGCCACCTATAAGGCCAACCTGAACGACTGGAAAACCGCGCATGAAAATGTGGACATTTCCAGACAGGTGTATACCACCATTAAACTTCAGTACGATGAGGGAATTAAAACTTATCTGGATCTGATGACCTCTGAGACCGACCTGAGAACGGCTCAGCTCAATTATTTAAATTCATTGTACAACCTGCTTTCTTCAAAAATAGATGTACAACAAGCATTAGGAACAATTACCGTAAACCAATAAGCACTCAAATGAAGACTATTAATCACATAAAACTAGGTATCGTTATTCTTGGTTCCATTTCTTTAGCGTCATGCGGTGGCGGTAATAAACAGGCACAACAGCAAGGCCCCCCTCCGGCAACACCGGTAACCACCTATAAAGTGGCAGAGCAGCCCGTAACTACGGTAGATACTTATCCCGGAGTGGTTGTCGCCCTGGATGAAGTAGAATTGCGGGCGCAGGTAGGTGGCTACATTACGGCCATCTATATTAAAGACGGGCAAAAGGTAAACAAGGGACAAAAACTTTATGAGGTAGACCGTACCAAATACCAGGCGGCGTACAATTCTGCCAAAGCGAATGTAGAGGTGGCCAAGGCCAACCGCGATAAAGCCAAAAAAGATGCAGAACGTTACACCAAACTTGCTGCGCAGGATGCGATCGCCAAACAGCGCGTGGACTATGCCATGACCGATCTGGCCAATGCAGAGTCGCAGGTAACCGCCGCTCAGGCAAGCCTTTCTTCGGCAGCCAATGACTTGCAGCGTTCTGTAATTGTTTCGCCTTTAAATGGGACCATCGGAATTTCGCAGGTGAAACTGGGCGCATTGGTTTCCCCGGGCACGACCCTTTTAAATACCGTATCGACCAATAACCCGATTGCTGTGGATATTTCTGTAAACCAGGCAGACATTCCAAGATTCGAACAAATGAAAAAAAATCCGTCGGCAGTAGTCGATTCTTTATTTAGCGTACAGCTTCAGGATGGTAGCATCTATAAAGGTCAGGGACATATTGTGGCCATAGACCGGGCTGTTGACCCCACCTCAGGTACCATTAAAATCAGGATCAGTTACCCTAACCCGGCCAACAAATTGTTTGCCGGAATGACCGTCAATCTCCTGGCCCTGAACAAAGCCCCGCAGCACCAGTTGGTGATCCCTTTCAAAGCGGTTACAGAAATGCTGGGGCAGTACAATGTGTTTGTGGTGGGTGACAGCAGTAAGGCCAACCCGCGCATTATTAAACTGGGCAAACAGTTTGAACAAAATATAGTGGTCAGCGAAGGGCTGAAAGCAGGCGAGACCATTGTGGTGGAAGGTGTACAGAATGTAAGACCAGGCGCCGTTGTGAAAGACGCTTCCGCAGCAGAAGCCAACGGACAACAAGCAGCACCAGCTAAGAAATAGATTTTTAAAGAATTTCAGACTTATGATTTCAGAAGTATTTATCAAACGCCCGGTAACGGCCATGGTCATCTCCATCATCATTGTGGTTGTTGGACTGATTGTTATGACGACCCTGCCGATCAGCCAGTACCCGAGTATTGCACCGCCAACGGTTACCGTTTCGGGTACCTATACAGGTGCGGATGCACAAACCGTGGAACAAACCGTAACCACCCCTATAGAAAGCCAGATTAATGGTACCCCAGGAATGAAATACCTGTCCTCAAACAGTACTTCCGACGGACAATCTTCCATTACGGTTACTTTTGATGTGGGAACCAATATTGATGTGGCCGCACTGGATGTACAGAACAGGGTGGGTATTGCAGAACCTGCTTTACCTGAGGCCGTAAGACGTTTAGGGGTAACCACTAAAAAAGCAAACAGTGACATCCTGATGGTGGTGGGTTTGTATTCACCCAATGGCACTTACGATGAGAAATTTATTTCCAATTACATCAACCTGTATGTAAAAGATGCTTTGCTCCGGATTAAAGGAGTAGGGGATGTACAGGTCTTTGGACAACCTTTTAGTATGAGGGTATGGCTGGATGCCAACAAACTGGCCCGGCTTGGACTGACCCCGGCAGATGTTTCGGCCGCTATTCAGGAGCAAAACGTTAGGGTTCCGGGCGGAAGTGTCGGGGGTGCCCCGCAACAAAACTACCAGACTTTCGAATTTTCTGTTGTTCTTGACGGGGATCTGAACTCTGAAGAGCAGTTCAGAAATATTGTCATCAAGACCGGTAAAGACGGGTCTCCGGTATACCTGAAAGATGTCGCCAGGGTAGAACTTGGTGAGTTCAGTTATGCAATCAATTCGAAAGTAAATGGTAAAAAAGCGTCCCTGCTGGCCATTAACCAAAGTCCGGGAGGAAATGCCGTACAAACGGCCGATGGTATTGAAAAAGCCATGCTGGAATTGAAAAAATCTTTTCCAAAAGACCTGGACTATACAGTTCCTTATGAAACCGTTACAGTGGTTAAAGTTTCCATCAATGAGGTGGTCCATACCCTGTTTGAGGCCCTGATCCTGGTCACCATTGTGGTGTTCCTGTTCCTGCAAAGCTGGAGGGCAACACTGATCCCTGTACTGGCCATTCCGGTATCGATTATTGGTACCTTTATTTTCTTTACCTTTTTTGGTTTCTCCATTAACGTACTGACCATGTTTGGTTTTGTACTGGCCATTGGTATTGTGGTGGATGATGCGATTGTGGTGGTGGAAGCGGTACAGCATTATATAGACCATGATGGCCTTTCTGCACCCGATGCCACCCGAAGGGCCATGAAAGACATTACCGCACCGGTAATTGCCATTGCGTTGATTTTGGCTTCGGTATTTATCCCGGTAGGCTTTATCCCCGGTATGGTGGGTAAACTCTATCAACAGTTTGCCATTACCATTGCCGTGTCCGTATTGCTTTCGGCCTTTATCGCCCTGTCGCTTACCCCGGCACTTTGTTCTATTTTGTTAAAACCAATGAACCTGAACAAAGATTCCAAAGGCCTGAACAAGTTCTTTTATAAGTTTAACAGCTGGTTTGCAAGGGTTACCCATAATTATTCTAACGGAGTTAAAAAAGCCCTCAAAAAAGCACCTTTGGTGATGGTCATCCTGGCCTGTATTTATGTGGGAACGGTGGGCTTGTTTGCCAAAAAACCTTCGGGATTTATTCCAAATGAAGATGCGGGAATTTTCATTATGGGGGTATCCTTGCCTGAGGGTGCTTCGGCAGCACGGACCAATGCTTTTATCAAACGGGTTACCGACCACATTATGAAAAAATACCCGGAAGTAAAAAATATTGCCTCCATTGGTGGTCTGAACATTTTGAACCGTTCCTTTAAGTCCAATGCCGCTACTTTCTTTGCGCAGCTGGAAAACTGGGACAAACGTAAAAGAGATGTAAATACCATTATGGCCAGTGTCTCTGCCGATTTTGCCGGAGATAAAGAAGGCTATGTGCTGGTGGTGGCCCCGCCTCCGATTCCCGGGCTGGGGATCAGTGGTGGTTTTACCCTGGAAATTGAAGAAAAGCAAACTGGTGATATTAAACAATTTGAAGCCAACGTGGGGAAATTCCTGGGCGCGGCCAACCAGCGCCCTGAAATTGCCATGGCCTATACCCTGTTTAACTCCAGGACCCCAAATTACAAGGTGAGCGTGGACCGCGATAAAGCGAAAAAAATGGGGGTTCCGATCGGGGCCATCTATGCGACAATTTCGTCTTATCTGGGCAGTAGTTATATCAATGACTTTACCAAATATGGTCGTAACTTCCGCGTGGTTACCCAGGCGGATACCAATTACAGGGCAAAAATAGAAAACCTGAGCCAGCTCTATGTAACCAATACTTCAGGAGTTTCTGTGCCACTGGGTTCCCTGGTTAGTTATAAAACAATAGAAAACGCCTCTATCATCAATCACTATAACCTGTTCCGTTCCATAGAAGTGAGTGGGGCTGCAAAACCGGGTTACAGTTCCGGAGATGCATTGAAGGCCTTGAAAGAAGTAGCGGCCCAAACCCTTCCTGCTGGTTACGGCTATGATTTTTCCGGACTGAGTCTGGAGGAAACCGAAGCAGGAAACAGTACCCTGATGGTTTTTGGTTTGGTTTTCGTATTTGTGTTCCTATTGCTGGCCGCCCTTTACGAAAGCTGGTCTGTGCCGTTCTCGATCTTACTGGCTGTGCCTCTGGGTTTATTTGGTGCCATTCTGGCCCTGACTTTCCTTCCTAAACTGGACAACAACGTGTATGCCCAGGTCGGTTTGATTACCCTGATCGGTTTATCTGCAAAAAATGCGATCCTGATCGTGGAGTTTGCAAAAGAACGGGTAGACTGGGGAATGGAGATCATTGCGGCGACCATAGAAGCCGTCAGGTTGAGGCTGAGGCCTATTATCATGACCTCTGTGGCCTTTATCCTTGGGGTGGGACCTCTGATTACCTCTTCGGGTGCAGGAGCGGTTTCCCGTCAGACCATTGGCTGGACTGTGGCTGCGGGAATGTTGTCGGCAACGGTTTTGGCATTGTTTATTGTTCCGGTACTTTTTGTACTGATCACAAAACTGGCCTATGGTAAAAAGAAACTGGCCGAACTTCAGGCTTCCTATAAACCGGAAGACCATAAAGATACCTTGCATGCAGATGAGGATTAATCCTTTCTGTTTCTAGATAAAAAAAGCCTTCCCAGATAGTGGGGAGGCTTTTTTTATGTTTTTAACCTGTGGCTTATAAAATTAAGATCAGCAGCAGGATGATGATGATGATGGCACCTACAGAAAGGTAAACCCCTCCGCTAATGGCACGGGCTTTTTTCTTCATTTCCTTCAGCTCCTTGCGCAGTTCCTTTTTTTCTGCTTTAGACAAATTGGATTTATCCATATGCCTGATTTCCTCTACGCGATCGGTGATCCGTTTTAGCTCAATTTGTTGTTCAGAACTGAGTTCTGTTTTGTTCTTATCAGCGTTTCCGGCAGCTAAAACCGTATTGGCGCTGACACCCAGCATAAAGACAAGGGCCAGGGAGTAAATTAATTTTTTCATTGTTTTAGTTTTAATTGTTTAAGCTCTTGGTGACGAATAGTTAAACAACAAAAAAACCGCCAAAATGTTGGCGGTTTTCTTTAAAGACCTTTGGGAAACCTGTACAGGAACCCGGGAGGGTTTTATTTGATTTCAAAAACAATCGTTACAGAATAGTTTAATTTAATCTTTTTGAAATCTATTTCAGGTGCCGGTGCAGCTTCTGCATCAGCAGCGTAAGCCATAGATTTCATCCTGACATTGGCATACATGGGCACAGGATAACTTTCATTGTTGATTTCCTGTACATCCAATGCACTCCCCAGCTTATCACCCAGTGCTTCTACCATATAGCTGCCTTTGGCTTTAGCGGCCTGGATGGCTTTGATTTTTAATTCTTTTTTTAAGGCTTCAATTTTTGAGTAATCGTAGCTTTCCACATTGGTATAGGCAACACCTTTGGGATCAATTTCCCCAACAATTGCATTCCATTTGTTCAGGTCCGTTACTTTTAAACGGTATTGTTTACTCACCAGAAAATCGGGATTTTTCTTTTTCTCGATCACATTGTTATAGCTCGATACGTTATTGATGGTCAGGTTTTCTTTTGGAATACCCGCACTTTGTATTGCACTATATAACTGGTTTTCTAAAGTGGTAATTTCTACTTTTTTCTTGCTGTTGTTGTCTTTCAGGTACTCTTTTAAAGAAATACTCAGGTAGATGATGTCGGGGGTCACTTCAGTTTCCGCAGAACCGCTTACGGTAATTTTTCTGCGCAGGTCAACTTGTTGGGCCATGGCACTCATACTAAATAAGGCAACAAAGGCAAGGGCTACTAATCGTTTCATAAGTCTATAAATTTATTTTATTTGTGTGTTTTGGTAATAGGATGTAATTATCATACCAATTCCATACAATTAAAAAATAATTTGCGTTGTTATTCTTCAACGATCTCATTATTAGGCCCGATTTCTTCCAGAATTTCCTCTTTAAAATAAGATTTCTGGAAAACCAGGATCAGGATTACCCCTACGGAAATCGCGGCATCTGCAATATTGAACACCGGCCGGAAGAAAATATAATCTTCCCCACCCCAGATGGGAACCCATTTTGGGAAAACCCCTTCGAGTATCGGAAAATACATCATATCTACCACGCGGCCATGAAACAAACCAGCATAGCCATATATTTTTCCATACAGGACCGAATCAATGATGTTGCCCAGGGCACCTGCAAAAATGAGGGCCACATTAAGGATTAAGCCCCTGTGGTATTTTCTCTGGATCAGGTAATGCAGACCATAACCTATACCGGCCACAGCAGCAATTCTGAACAGGGATAAAGAGAGTTTGCCGAATTCACCGCCAAACTCCAGTCCAAAGGCCATACCATTATTTTCCGTAAAATGGATAATAAACCAGTTTCCAATGATTTTAAACTCCTGACCGATAAACATATGGGTTTTGATCCAGGTTTTGATGGCCTGATCGATCAGCAGTACTAAAAAGATAACCAATAAAGGTTTGGTATAGCCTTTCATTATGCCTGCTTCAGTTTAGCTTCCATACTTAAAGTTGCATGAGGAACTGCACGTAAACGCTCTTTCTGGATCAGTTGACCGGTTTCCCTGCAAATGCCATAGGTTTTGTTTTCAATGCGTACCAAAGCCGCTTCCAGGTTATCAATAAATTTTTTCTGACGGGCAGCCAGCTGGTTGATCTGCTCTTTTTCTAAAGTTGCAGAACCATCTTCTAAAGTCTTATAAGTACCCGATGTATCTTCGGTACCATTTGAATTCGGATTGCTTAATGAATTGGTCAAAGACAGGAACTCTTCTTTGGCCATACGTAATTTCTCAAGGATCAACTCTTTAAATTCCTGTAACTCACTGTCTGAATACCTTGTTTTCGTAGATTTTTCCATAATAATTGTTATTTTTCACTCTATGTTCAATTCGTTTTTACCGTTTCCACTGAAACCAGCAGTTCAACATCCTCTATTACGATTTTGTTTCCCTTATCTATACTTTCTGTTAAATTAATGTAATCTGCTAAAATTTCCGAGCAAATGTATTGTTTATTTTGCTCTACTGCCGCGGTAATCAAATTATCCTTTTGTAAAGTCACTGTAATGCGGTCTGTCACCTCGAAGTTCAGTTCTTTTCTTAAGTTCTGGATGCGGTTGATCAGCTCCCTGGATAAACCTTCCTGTTTCAGCTCTTCGGTAAGGGTAACATCCAGCGCAACGGTCAGGCTGCCCAGATTGGTTACCTGCCAGCCCGGAATATCTTCTGCAATAATTTCCACATCGCTCAGCTGCACCAGGTAGGATGTATCGGGAACCAGGTATTCTCCAGCACTTTCAAATGCAGCCAGTTCTTCCTGGTTTAAGTTATTGATGACCTCTGCAACCATTTTCATGTCTTTACCAACTTTTGGCCCCAGGGCTTTAAAATTTGGTTTGATTTTTTTCTTGATAAAGCCTGCGGTGTC
This sequence comes from Pedobacter nutrimenti, assembly GCF_003208655.1. Taxonomy (GTDB): domain Bacteria; phylum Bacteroidota; class Bacteroidia; order Sphingobacteriales; family Sphingobacteriaceae; genus Pedobacter; species Pedobacter nutrimenti. The sequence continues at coordinate 123,138 of NZ_QKLU01000008.1, forward strand.
AGTAATATACTCAATATTTTTAACATTCGTTTCTGACAGGATTAATTCTTTAACCAATTCGACTTTTTCAGCAAATTTCCGATCCAGAACGGGGATTAAAATTTTTGCCAAAGGTTGACGAACATTCAGGCTGGTCTTTTTGCGCAGGGAGAGTACCATAGAAGAAATGTTCTGGGCAAGTTCCATACGTTCATTCAGGGCCTCATCGATCAGGTCCAGGTCTGCGGCTTTCCATAAAGTCAGGTGTACTGAGGCCGAGGCTTCTTCTTTTGCACCTGAGGTCAGGTTCTGGTACAGCCAGTCTGCAAAGAAAGGCGCTACCGGCGACATCAGTTGGGAAAGGGTGGTCAGGCAGGTATACAGGGTTTCATAAGCAGCCTGTTTGTCTGTGGTCATTTCTCCTTTCCAGAAACGGCGGCGTGACAAACGGATGTACCAGTTGCTCAGGTGCTCATCTACAAAAGCCTGTATCGCCCTGGTTGCCCTGGTTGGCTCGTAAGCATGATAACTTTCGTCTACTTCTTTAACCAGCGTTTGCAGTAAAGATAAGATCCAGCGGTCCAGCTCGCTGCGCTGGGCAACGGGGATCTGGTTTTGCGGATCAATTTCAAACTGGTCAATATTTGCATACAATGCAAAAAATGCATACGTATTGTAAAGAGTGCCAAAGAATTTACGGCGGATCTCTGCAATGCCTTCAATGTCAAATTTCAGGTTGTCCCATGGGTTTGCATTGGAGATCATGTACCAGCGTGTGGCATCGGGTCCGTATTCTGATAAGGTTTTAAAAGGGTCAACGGCATTGCCTAAACGCTTGGACATTTTTTGCCCGTTTTTGTCCAGGACCAGTCCATTGGAAACGACATTTTTATAAGCAATATTGTCGAAAACCAGGGTGCCGATGGCATGTAAAGTATAAAACCAGCCACGGGTCTGGTCTACGCCCTCTGCAATAAAATCGGCTGGGAAATCGCTGTTCTGATCAATTTTATCTTTGTTTTCAAAAGGATAATGCCATTGTGCATAAGGCATGGCACCACTGTCGAACCAAACGTCAATCAGGTCACTTTCCCTTTTCATGGCCTTTCCTGATGGAGAAAGCAGGGTAATTTCGTCGACAATGTTTTTATGCAGGTCAATCCGGTCATAATTTTCCTCCGACATGTTTCCAATTTCAAAACCTTTGAAAGGGTTTGTTGTCATCAGGCCGGCTTCAATGGATTTTTCTATGGCGGTATACAATTCCTCCACAGAACCGATAATCAGTTCTTCTTTTTTGTCTTCTGTTCTCCAGATCGGCAAAGGAATTCCCCAATACCTGGAGCGGGAAAGGTTCCAGTCATTGGCATTTTTAAGCCAGTTTCCAAAACGGCCTTCACCGGTTGATTTTGGTTTCCAGTTGATGGTTTCGTTCAGGTCAAACATACGGTCTTTTACATCCGTTACTTTGATGAACCAGGAATCCAGCGGATAATACAAAAGCGGTTCGTCCGTTCTCCAGCTGTGTGGGTAACTGTGGACATATTTTTCAACTTTAAAGGCCTTGTTTTCTTCTTTCAAACGGATGGCGATTTCCACATCAACCGATTTTTCAGGAGCCTCCCCGGCAGCGTAGTATTCGTTTTTTACATATTTACCCGACAAATCGCCCAGGTGCGAAGTGAATTTTCCCTGCAGGTCTACCAGGGGAACAGGTATTCCGTTTTCGTCCAGGACCAGCATAGGCGGTACTTCAGGTACGGCTTCTTTGGCCACCCTGGCATCGTCTGCACCAAAAGTAGGGGCGGTATGTACAATCCCGGTTCCATCTTCTGTGGTGACAAAATCACCGGAAATCACGCGGAAAGCATGTTCTGCGTGTTGATATGGCAGTACATAAGGCAAAAGTTGCTCGTAGCGGATGCCCACCAGGTCTGTTCCTTTGCATTCTACCAGAATCTGATAAGGGATTTTTTTATCCCCTTCTTTAAACAGGTCAAAATCTTCTGCAGCCGTGCTTTCAAAAAATCCTTTGCCAAATTGTTTCCCGACCAGGCTTTTGGCCAAAATGACGTTTACCGGAAGGAAGGTATACTGGTTAAAGGTTTTCACCAGTACATAATCGATCTTTGGCCCTACGGTTAAAGCGGTGTTGGAAGGAAGGGTCCAAGGTGTGGTGGTCCATGCCATCAGGTGAATGTCTCCCAAACCCTGTAAAAAAGCAGGTAAAGTTTCGGGCAGGGATTTAAACTGCGCGACAATGGTGGTATCGGTTACATCCCTATAGGCGCCAGGCTGGTTGACCTCATGAGAACTCAAACCTGTGCCGGCTTTTGGAGAATAAGGTTGAATGGTATAGCCTTTATACAGCAAACCTTTATCATAAATCTGTTTCAAAAGCCACCAGACAGATTCCATATATTTTGACTTGTAGGTCACATAGGGATCACCCATGTCTACCCAATAGCCCATTTTTTCAGTCAGGTCATTCCATACGTCGGTATAACGCATCACTGTTTTTTTACAGGCTTCGTTATAGTCTTCAATGGAAATGGTTTTGCCGATATCTTCTTTGGTGATGCCAAGTTCTTTTTCCGTACCCAGTTCTACTGGCAAGCCATGGGTATCCCAGCCCGCTTTGCGTTTAACCTGATAACCCTTTAAGGTTTTGTAACGGCAAAAAATATCTTTAATGGCACGTGCCATGACGTGGTGAATGCCCGGCATGCCATTGGCAGAAGGGGGGCCTTCATAAAAAGTAAACGGATTGGACTCCGGCCGGGTAGAAACACTCTTTTCAAAAATGTTCTCCCTTTTCCAGAAATCAAGTATTTCTTCGCCTATTTTGGCTAGCTCCAGTTGTTTAAATTCCCTATACATCAATAAAGTATCTCAAAAAAATAAGGATGCAAAGTTAAGGTTTTAGAATTAAAAATGCTATACTCAATTCTGTAGTATAAGGCTTTTACAAGGTAATTTAACCAGCAGATTTACACAGGACTTCCGTTTCGGTGATCAGGTGTGCCATCAGTTCCGCTGCTTTACGGTATTTAAGGCCGCTTGTATTTTGACCTGACCAAAAGTTTATTAGGTCCGTTTTGCCTTTTGCAAGTGCCGCTGCCTTAAGGGGAGCCATAAATTGTACCTGTAAAGGAAAAGGTAAAACTTCTGTCTGATTGCTGATCTGGCTGGCGATCCTGTTGTCGATCATCCGGCCCATACGCCCGGTTAGCGATTTGGAAAGGACTGTTTTAGCTCCTGCATCAGAAAAAAGAAGGTCACGGTGTACCGCAGTGGCATTGGATTCCTCGCAGGCCAGAAAAGCAGTGCCAAGCTGCACCGCATCTGCACCAAGACACAGGGCTGCAGCAATACCTTTTGCGTTTGTAATTCCGCCCGCCGCAATAATCGGCAGGCTGATCCGGGCACTAAGCTGCTGGATAAGGGCAAAGGTTCCTGTTAAAGAATCGGCTGCCGGTTTTAAAAAAGAGGGCCTGTGCCCACCGGCTTCAAAGCCCGCCGCCACAAGGGCATCTACGCCCCCTTCTTCAAGCAACAAGGCTTCCTGGAGTGTTGTTGCCGCACCTATAGTTTTGATGTTCAGGCGCCGGCATTCCTGCAGCACTTCTTTAGAGGGGATGCCAAAAATAAAACTCAATACCGCTGGCCGGATTTCGAAAACAGCTTCGAGCTGCTGTTCAAATTTCGATGTGATATGGCCGGACAGCTCTGGCATCGGAATGTCCAGTTCCTGGAAATAAGGTTCGTAAAGTTTTTTTATACCGGCCAGTTTTTCCTGCGGATAGTTCTTCAGGTCGGGATCAACATCCGAAACCCATAAATTGATGTTGTAGGGCTTGGTCGTTAAAGCTTTAATTTCAAGACCTGCTTCCAAAATCTGTGCTGGGGAAAGCGTATAAGCGCCATAACTGCCCAGTCCACCGGCATTTGAAACCGCGGCCAGTAAAGAAGCTGTAGAAAATCCACCACCCATAGGGCCTAGAAAGATAGGGTATTGTATACCCAGTAAAGTCGTGATTTTAGTTCTGTTCCACATCGTAATAGAAGGTTAGTTATACAAATTAAACCAGTGTTTATCCAAATCGGGTCAGTTGAAAGGCATTTTTATGGGGCAGAAAAAAAATAGGGTAACTGGTCGGGTATTTCGGGCAGTTCGTCGATTAAGGTATTGGTGTTGGTCTAAAATGGGGCAAACAGATGCAACATCCGTTCTCCTAATGACGTCTTATCACCAAAAAAGAAATAAAAAATTTTAAAATATACAATCATGAAAACAGCCATCAAAACCCTATTCGCAACCGCTTTAACAGCCATCGTTTTAAGTTCTACTGCTTTTAGCACTTTTGCAAAAGACGGTGAAAAAACAGCAGCTGAACTTTCTTCAGCCAGCAGCTATAACATGTTGCAGGTTAAAGGAAATGTAAGGGTTTACCTGAGCCAGGGAAACAAAGAAAACGTGCGGGTAGAGCGTAACAGTTCTGAGGATAAAGTTGCTGTACAAAAATTGGGAAATAAATTGCTGATCAGTTCGGAGGAATCAAGCCCGGTAACGGTATATGTTACCTTAAAAGATTTGAAAAGAATAGAAGCTTACGATCAGAGTTATGTAAAAACCGAAGGCAGTTTTACACTTCCTGTACTTCAGATCTTTTTAAATGATCAGGCCCAGGCAGATGTAAATGTTAAAACTGCCGGATTGTATTCAGTTACAAAAGGTCATTCTTCTTTAAAATTATCGGGTCAGGCCGATGAGCACATCCTGATTAAAGAAGATGTTTCAAAATTAAAAACAGAAGGTTTTGCCGCGCTTAAAACAGAATCTGGTCAGCGCTTGTTTACGCAGATTGATTTTGAGGCTCAGTTTACAGAAAGTCTGAAAGTGGACCACATTGTTGCGATGAACCGCAAATAATTAAGATTTAGGTGAATAATAAATAGAAGTGAATACCCTGGTGGATGCCGGGGTTTTGCTTTTTTAAGACGTTTGGTTTTAGCTATTGCTTAAAACAGAAGACAGCCTGTCCCAATTCCTATACCCTTAAAAATTTAAACCTTCCCGGGCCAGGAATTTGTTGTTAATTTGCAACATGGCAAAACCATTAAAAACAGGAATGATCTGTATGATCGCTGCGGTGCTTCTGATGCCTGTAGCCTTATTGCTTAAAAGTACAAACACTGCATCTTCCATCGCTGTTATTATTGCCAGTATGCTGCTGGAAGCAATTGGATTGATATTTGTTGTGCTAAGTTTTATCCGGAAAAGAAAATCTTAATCAGAAGATCATGGTAAAAGTACTTAAACTTCAAAAAGCAGTTGTTGCAATTGTTCTGGGTATACTGGCGCTTATTGCCTATAAGGTAATGAGCATTAACCGGATGGATTCCAGTATTTATTTATTGGAAGCCGCAGGCCTGCTCTTTGTCATTGGCGCTTTAATGTTTTTGTATCCTATCCTTTTTGGAAAAAAGGACAAGGAAGGGAATGTAGAGCTTGATCCTGAGGAAAAGGTTGCAGAAGAAACCGAAGGCCTGAGCTAAAACGCTCTAAAATGAAAAAACTGCTTTCCTTTCAGAAAAGCAGTTTTCACAATATATGTAATTAGGAACTTTAGATTACCTGAACATTTACTGCATTAAGTCCTTTACGGCCTTGTTCCACATTGTATGATACTTTATCATTTTCGCGGATTTCGCCTAAAAGGCCACTTGAGTGAACAAAGATTTCAGCATCTCCGTTAGACGGGATGATAAATCCAAAACCTTTTGACTCATTGAAAAATTTTACTACTCCTTCTTGCATTGTATTTTTATTAAAAAATTGAGTTACAAAGGTAGACACAAATAACTGAATATCAGTAAAATTTACTAAAAAAAATTAGTGCCTGCCTTTTTTATCCTGTTTAATGGGGCTTTTAAGCCTTTTTTAGAAGTTTAATTCGAATTAAAAAAGGAAAAGCCGGATTGCTCCGGCTCCTTCCTTTGGTTAATCATAGGGATTATTTAACGGCTTTACCATCTTTATCCATTTTGATTGTAGCGGTTTTATCCTCTTTTTTCAAATCAATCTGGTAATAAGTGGTTTTGTCTGCGTTGGTCACTAAAAACGCTGCAGTAGGTGTCCATTGTTTAATTGGATCTGTCTGAAGTGTAGTTTGTACCGCTGCAGGAAGATCTTTCAGTTCTACAGGTGTTTTTGCAGAGCTATCTTGTTGTACAGTATATTTAAAAGAAGTTTTTACTTCATTTGCTTTTACAGTTGTTAATCCAACGAATGCTAAAAATGCGGCTGATAAGATGATCTGTTTCATAATTTTTATGTTTTTAATAATTAATCTTGTTGATTACCCTTAGCTATGTTTAAGAATAATGCCGAAAGCTCGATTTTTGGCATCGTATTGATTTTTAGTTGATTATGATTTTTTGAGATCAAAAAATATGTTGAAAAACGCCACAGTTTGCGGAAGGACTGGGCCTAAACAACGAAGGCCGCACTGCATAGCAGTACGGCCTTTTGTCTATATCTGGGTCTGGTCTAAGCCTGTAAGCCAGGGATTTCTACCATTTCATCTACCTCTTTTTCATAATCGACACCAGGGACTTCAAAACCAAACAGGTTAAAGAAATCTGTGCTGTAGCCTTTCAGGTCACCAATGGCAGGAAGACTTTCTGTGGTGGCCTGTTTCCAGAGCTCAGCCACTTTTGCCTGTACATCTTCGCGCATTTCCCAGTCATCGACCCTGATCCTTCCTTTTTCATCGGTTGGAATTTCAGTAGGCGTGTATAAACGCTGCTGGAATAAACGCTGGATCTGTTCTATACAACCCTCATGGATGCCTTCTTCTTTCATGATTTTATACAATAAGGAGATGTATAAAGGAATGACCGGAATGGCAGAGCTGGCCTGGGTGACCAGGGCCTTGTTTACAGAAACATAAGCTTTTCCGCCCAGGTCCTTAAGTTTATCTGCGATGGTAAAAGCAGTGGCTTCCAGATGATCTTTGGCACGGCCAATGGTTCCTTTACGGTAAACCGGCTCTGTCAGCAATGGGCCAATGTAAGAATAAGCTACGGTGGTGGCACCGGGGGCCAGGAGGTTTTCGGCCTTTAAGGCATCGATCCACATTTCCCAGTCTTCACCGCCCATTACTTTAATTGTATTTTCAATATCTTCTTCATTTGCCGGCTGTATAGAAATTTCTGAAACAACACCGGTATGAAAATCGACTGTTTTATTGGTAAAAGGCTGTCCAATAGGTTTCAGTGTAGAGTTATACGTTACACCTGTTACCGGATCTGTCCTTCTTGGAGAAGCCAGACTGTAAATAACCAGGTCTATTTGCCCAAGATCTGCCTTAATCAGGTCAATGGTCTGTTGTTTTATTTCATTGGAGAATGCATCTCCATTAATGCTTTTTGCATAAAGACCGACTTGATGAGCCTGCTGTTCAAAAGCCGCAGAATTATACCATCCTGGTGAAGCTGGTTTGCCTGGTGCTGCAGGTTTTTCAAAAAAGATCCCGATGGTAGCTGCATTTGAGCCAAAAGCGCTGGTGATCCTTGAAGCCAGTCCGAACCCTGTAGAAGCGCCAATGACCAATACTTTTTTAGGACCATCAATGGAACCTTTAGATTTTACATAATTGATCTGGTTCTTTACATTCTGTGCACATCCTTCAGGATGGGAGGTCAGACAGATAAAACCACGTGTTTTGGGAACAATAATCATAAAATAATCTATTCTAATTGTATAATTAAAAATAATAAAAGCGTCCGATGAAACAAACGCCAAAATTAAGGTAAACCTAATGGTTTTTATCCGATAAAAAAATAAAAGACAAGCTTTGTGCCTGTATCAGAAAACCCAAAGCTGACTGCGGGAATGGCGGGGCTTAGGGCTTATGTGTAGTAAATCAGGCAGTTAAAAAAGCTGATGCCAAAATTCAATACTAATAAGCCAATCCCATTAAATAATTCACGCATATAATTTGTTCAATTGCAGGAACCAAATAATTTAAACAAACCCAAGCGAACGAGTATGAAAACAAACAAACATTCCGCCTTTTCCCGGCAACCCTGATGTTTTCTGAGTTTTCCTGTCTTCAGATTTCCGGATGGACCCGTGTTACTGCCAAGCTCACTGTCCTAAAGTCCTGGAAAGTCATTTTTGAAAGGAACACCGAAGAAACATTGAATACCTAACCAATATAAACTTAAACCCCATTGACTGTATGAGAGTGAGAGCCATTCTTTGCCACAACTATTTTGTGGCCTAAAGCGCCATATCCTGGCTGCATCCAAATCCCCCTTTTGGCTAATCGTGATTATTTAATAAACCATTAACTCATTTTAAAAAAAAATGTATGAAGGAAATTTATACTAAAAAAAACTGTTTGTCTCACAAATGGAAGTTTGGTAATGCCCGGGCCTGGCGTTTAATCGTCGTTTTTACCATGGGCTTATTGCTTTCTTCTCCTTTATTTGCGCAGAAGGAGGTGTTTAAGATCAAAGGAGTGGTCAAAGACGACAAAGGCATACCGCTTCCTGGTGTGAGTGTCAAGTTAAAAGGCACTCCTTTGGGAACCTCTACCAATAGTGACGGGGTGTACAACCTCAATGTGGCCGACAGAAAAGAAGCCGTTCTGGTGTTTTTTTATATCGGATTCATCAAACAGGAAATCCCCCTGGCCGGAAAAACAGAACTCAATGTCAGTCTTAAAGAAGACCTGAGCAGTTTGGATGAAGTGGTGGTGACCGGTTACGGTGGGGTCACCAAAAAAAAGGACCTGACCGCTGCAGTATCTTCTGTAAGTGCTAAAGATATTGAAGAACGTCAGCCACTGAACCTTTTTGATGCCTTGCAAGGGCAGGCAGCCGGTGTATTGATCATGAACGACAGTGGTGAACCGGGAGCGGAGGGTTCTATACGGATCAGGGGCTCTTCTACCTTTTCTACAGAAGGAAATGGTTCAAACCCGCTTTATGTTATTGACGGGGTGATCAGTGACAATGCCAGTGCCATTAATCCGGCCGATATTCAGAACATAGAAGTTCTTAAGGATGCTGCATCTGCAGCTATTTATGGAGCAAGGGCGGCCAATGGGGTAATTTTAATCACCACCAAAAGAGGGCAGGACGGCAAACCAAGGGTAGATGTACAGTATTCCCATGTTTTTGGAAAACTTGCCCATAAAATTCAAATGGCCAATGCCGCAGAACTGCGTTATTACCGTAAACTGCAGGCTGGAAATCCAAATGGAACGGCCGGCGGGCTGACAGATTCCCTGAACCCCAGTTTCAATACAGACAATGACCTTCAACAGCTGTTGCTGGGGAATACCGGACAACGTAATGACGTAAAGATGAGTGTAAGCGGTGGACAGAAGGGCCTTACCTATTATGGCAGCGGAAACTATGTAGACGACCGGGGGATTGCACTCAATACCTGGATCAAAAGGATCCAATCGCGCTTTAATGTCGATTATCAAATGACCGATAAGGTAAAATGGTCTACCAATGCTTCCTATTACTGGCAGAGGGGAAATTTTACCAGCATCAACAGTTCCATTAGGCCAGTGTTTGACAGGCCTTCCTATGCCAGGATCTTTTACCCCGATGGGACGCTGACCAGTTACCTGAACACCAAGCGTAACCCGGTGGCCAATGCCTTGCTGGAAGACAATATACAAGAAATGTTTAAGGCGCAAATAGCCAATTCATTGCGCTATCAGATTTTTAAAGACCTGAATTTTACGGCAACCTTTAACGCACAACTGGACAATGGACAAACTTTTTACTTCCAGCCCAGGTTCCTGAGTTCCAACGGAACAGAAAATATTGCCAGAAATGGCTTTACCAAACGCTTTTACTATGAAATGCAGGGCTTTTTTAACTATGCGAAAACCTTTGGAAAAGACCATAGTGTAACGGCCCTGGCTGGTTTCAGCCGGGACAGGACCCGTTCAGACCTGATGTCACTGGAAGGAAAGAACTTTATTTCTGAGGACGTACATTTTGTCACCGGAGCGAATATGGTCGATTTGACCAAACAAAGGGTGAGTGCTACTGCTTATTCCCTGGCTTCTTTCTTTTTCCGTCCTGGTTATAGTTATAAAGGGAGATATATCGTACAGGGAACATTAAGAAATGATGCTTCCTCCCGTTTTGGGATAGACCGCAGGTCAGGTACTTTTATTTCCGGATCAGCGGCATGGAGATTTTCGGATGAAAAATTTATGGGCTGGGCCAAAAAATTTCTGGACGATGCGAAGCTGAGGGCAAGTTACGGTACAGTGGGAAATGATGCCAGCGGGAATTACGAGTCGATACAAAGAATTGAAATTGGTAATGAAAGTTATGGCGGTGTTGCAGGTGCGGCCCTGGGCAGCTCTTTCGGAAACCCGACCATCAAATGGGAAAATACCCTGACCAAAAACATCGGTCTGGACCTGGCCTTCTTTAAAGGCAGACTGAGTGTGACGGCAGATTATTATATTAAAACAACCAATGACCTGTTGTATGACCGCCAGATTCCTAAGGAAACCGGTTATTCTACCGTTAAAGTAAATGTTGGAAATATAGAGAACAAAGGTTTTGAACTTGCGGTGAATGGGACCCCGGTAATGGGTAAGGATTTTAAATGGAATGTGACAGGTAATATTGCCTTTGAAAGAGGTAAGATCCTGAAACTCTATGACGGACAGCAGTTCATTGCAGGAAACAAACACCTGATCCGGGAAGGCGGAAAAATAGGTGATTTTTATGGCTGGAAAAACCTGGGGATCTATCAGTATGATGTTTCCAATGCTTACTCAACCGACGGTACCCGCTTAACACCGGTGAACGTGAGGGTCGTGGAGGCGGTAGACGGGGCGGGTAAAAAATATACCACTTCGGTTTGCGATGGCTATACACTGAACGGACAACCTTATACAGGCCAGGTGAACAGTAAATATGGAAATGGAGCGAAACTAAAAGGTGGGGATACCGAATGGGTGGATGTGAATAATGATGGCGTAATCGACGATCAGGACCGTCAGGTGATCGGTAATGCCCAGCCGGATTTTTATTTTGGAATCATTAATAACTTCACCTACAAGAACTGGACTTTATCTTTTATTGTCAATGCGACCATTGGAGGACAGGTATACAATTCCTTTAAACAAGGGTTGACCAACAACAGTTCATCCAACGGGCCTGCGCTTCCTGAGGCGGTTTATGGGGCCTGGACCAAACAGGGGGATGTTGCTATCTATCCTTATTTCCCTGATAAAGATACCAGGGGAAGCCAGCGCGCCAACGGAAACAGTTTGTTTTTGGAAGATGCTTCTTTTGTCCGTTTGTCCAGTGCCAGGCTGAGTTACCGTTTCAGTCCGAAAATGTCCAGCAGGGTATTTACCAAAAACATCACAGCTTATATCTATGGCACCAATTTGCTGACCTGGACAAAATATACCGGCTATGATCCGGAGTTCAGCTCCAGTACATTGACCCCAGGGGATGATAACGGAAAATATCCGAAAAGAAGAGAATTTGGTTTAGGTATTAACATTGGATTTTAAGAGGAAAGAGCATATGAAAAAGATCATTTATATTATAATCGCTGCCCTGTGTATCGTTTCGGGCGGCTGTAAAAAGCTGGTGGATGAAAAGCCATTGTCAGACGGGACTTATGATAACTTTTTTAAGAACAGATTTGACGCAGAAGCGGGAATAGCAGGGATGTATGGTGGTTTTCAGCAGGCCATGATTGGTGAAAAAGCCTTTGCCAACCGGCTTACCTATTGGGGAGAAGGCCGTTCGGATAATTTTGAGCGTTTTAAAACCTATGCCAACAACAATTCCAACGAAATGCATTTCAATACGCTCACACCCAATAACGACTGGAGCGATTGGAGTCCGTTGTATACAGTAATTGGCCGGGCCAACCTGTTGATCCAGAAATTACCGCTGATCAACAATTATACCCAGGCTGGAACGGCTAATGAGTTGCCGGCAGCCAGTTTGCAAAGTTATATGGCACAATGTTATGCCATGAGGGCCATTTGTTATTTTTACATTGCCAGGGTTTGGGGAGATGCACCCATCCGCACACAACCTTACCTAAGCATTTATGATGATCCAGAACTGGCCAGGGAGCCGGTGACTAAAGTGCTGGATCAGGTCATTTCGGACTTGAATACCGCCTACACCACCATTGCAAAAGGAGCAACGCCAAATGCCTTTTACATTGGCGAAGGCGCCATTTGTGCCACAATGGCCGATGTATACATGTGGAAAAAGGATTATCCGAATGCCATCCTCTGGCTGAAAAGATTGTTTGCTGCCAAAGCCCCAACCGGCAAAGTGTACAATGCGGCAGGGACCGCAACAACCGGTACTGGTGGTGCAGCAGCAGACCTGCAGCCTGGTGCAATCTGGAAAGATATGTTTGTGACGCCTTCGGGAAGTGTGGAATCGATCTGGAACATTCACTGGGATTACCTGAACAATGGTTGTGCCTGTATGGCCGGAGTGAGTACGGGAACAAGCAATACCCCTTACGTTGTGGGTAGTGAATTGTTCACAAAATGGCAGCTGGTGACAACAGATGTCCGGGTAAAACAAAGTTTTGACATCAGTCAAAAAAACAGGGACAGAATGTGGAAATGGTATCCAGGAACATTTACAGCAGGTTTAAATGGTACTTATACCTATACCGGAACTTATGGGCCAACCCTAAATGTGTATATCCCGGTGTACCGCTTAAGCGACCAGTATTTGCTGTATGCAGAAGCATTAAATAAAACCGGAGATAAAGACAATGCGGTGAAGTACCTCAACCTGATCCGGGTCAGGGCAGGGCTTACCGCTTATACCTCTGCACAGTTTGCGACAGTTTCTGATCTGGAGCTGGCCATTTTACAGGAGCGCCAATGGGAATTGCTGGGTGAAGGCAAGCGCTGGTTTGACCTGGTGCGCACCGATCGTGTAGCAGAAATTATGAACCCGATACTGGTGACCCGTCAAATTGAACAAGGCGCTGATCCTGTAGGCTGGGGCACCGATAAAAGGAAATACCTCTGGCCAATTAGCCGTAGTGTTTTAAACTCGAACAGAAAACTGGTGCAGAACCCGCCATATTCGGAATAAACAGATCCCTTTAACAAAAACAGAAAGACATGAACAACGCTAAAAATATAAGAAATGGCCTGATGCTTTTGCTGGGCCTGGCCTTTTCCTCCTGCTCTATCGGAGGACTGGATTTGCAGAAAGACTATAAATATGAAAAAAAAGAGCTGGATCCGCGTTTATATAAAAGTGCCAGACAATACCTGGAAGACCGCGGAACAAGCCCCCTAAAAGCCGGCGATACTGTTTTTAAATACATGAAACTGGGTCTGGATTATGCAGGCATCGACCTGGGGGAATATGAAAAAAGTGGCAGGACCTTTATCTTTTTGCACAACGATGCGATAAGGGTGCTGGATGATAAAACCAAAATTCCAAAAAGCGGGATGTGGTTTGACATTCCGGTAATTATGAAAGATGTAAATGGCCAGCCGATTAAGGATGTGGATGGAATTAAATACAAAACGCGGCCTGCAACCAAATGGAGTGATTATTCTAAAGAAACCGTGAAAAATTATTTCTTGTACCTGATCATTCAGGGAGAATATGGCTTCGACAATGCGGTGACCACCAATACCACCATGCAAACTTTATTGCCGCCCAATAGGGTGGCTGCAAAAGATGAATCGCTGCTGAGCTATATTGTAACCAAAGCACAACCAAAGCCAGGCAGTATGGCAGCCTCAAGGGCCATTTTGTGGGACGCGGTCGGTTCGCCGGGTTTTGACCCGGAAGGTAAGATCAACATGAAGATCACTTATACAGACGGAACGCCACTGGTGATCAATGACCTGGTTCCAGACCGTTCTGCGGGTCAGATAGCCACCAATGGGCCTGTGCATGTTTTTGGGGCTACGGTATGGCCTTTCCGGTACAGTTATTTTGATTAAAGGCTAAAAAGATTCAATCCGCTCTTCAGGCAGCTTCCCCAGGGACAGCTGCCTTTTTATTTTAGGGGGACAAGCAACTCTTTTAAGGTTTCAAACCAGCGTTTGTTATTGGTGAAAAGAAAATTGTGGTCAATGATCAGATAAATCACTTTATCTCCTTCCCCATTATCAAATACCAAGCGAATGGGTTGCCAGGTAAGGCCCCAGTTTTTTACATAGGTGACTCTGTAAGTGTCGTCAAAGCCCATATAGATTTGCTCTATATTTTGCAAGGGGATCACCAGGGCATTGTCACCGGACAGGTAAAGTGCATCTGTACCCAACAGGATTTCTCCATGATATTTACTTAAAGGTGGGGTTCCCGAAAACTGGATGCCCAACAGGCTGAGTGTGTCTGCCTGCTCAATGTCATGGTCATAGGCCCAATACACATTTCCGGATAAAATAGGTTGCATAAGGTTGTGTTTAGTGTTGTCTTTTCGTTTTAATTTTTCCGGGGCTTCATAAAGATAAAGCTATGAAAAATTACAATAACCAAACCGTATAGCCGTATTTGTTTTCTTTATTTTTAACCCTAAAAAAAAGAAAATGACAACTATCCCCAAAATACCCAGACGTATTGTAACCGGTCATAAAAACGGAAAGTCTGTGATCGCAGAGGATGCGATAGTAAATAATGTTTCAGAGGATTTTCCCGGACTGGTCATTTCGGACATCTGGAGCACCGACAGTATGCCGGTTGATCTGGAAAAAGAAACCCGGATACCCAATACCGCCATACCACATACCCCTGTAAATGGATCTTACTTCCGGTATGTACATATTCCGCCCGATAAAGACCTGGGCATTATGCCCACTTCAGCAGGGGAGCCGCATCCACTGATGCACCAGACCCAGACCCTGGATTATATTATTATCCTGTCCGGAGAAATTTATTTGATCCTGGAGGAGGGAGAAACTTTATTGAAAGCAGGGGATATTGTTGTTCAGCGGGGGACCAATCATGCCTGGAGCAACAGGTCCGATACCCCTTGTATACAACTGGCTATTTTGCTGGACGCAAAAAAATAAGGTTATTCCCTGTGCAGTTCCTGCAGGTAGGCCAGCCCTTTTTCGGTCATGCTTGCCGAATGCTGGACGGCACCGGTATGAATGACAATATAACCTAATCTTTCCAGTTCTTCATAAGTTTCCTCCATACCTCCCAGTATGGAGGAGCTCACTTGCTGGTCAATGATTTCCAGCAGGGATTTGATTTGTTCTTTTTCCATGATGAATGTTTAGCTGGAATAAAAACAGTCCCTGCCGGAAATTGTTTTCAGCGGAAATTATTTATGACGTTTAAAAACAACAATGCCGTTATGGCCGCCAAATCCAAAGGTATTGCTCATGGCCACATCTACTTTCTTTTTCAGGGCCACGTGTTTTACAATATTGAGGTTGTCCGGAATGCTGGGGTCCGGATTGGTCAGGTTAATGGTTGGTGGCACGATACCATGTTTAATGGCCATAATACTGGCGATGGCCTCAATGGCACCTGCCGCACCCAATAAATGCCCGGTCATCGATTTGGTGGCGCTGATGTGCAGCTGATCGGTATGTCCTTCAAAAAGCCTGGTGATGGCTTTAATTTCGCTCAGGTCTCCTACCGGGGTAGAGGTCGCATGGGCATTTAAATAATCAACATCGCTGGCCTGAAGCCCGGCATCTTCCAGTGCAAAACGCATGGCCATATAAGCGCCTTCCCCTTCGGGATGGGTAGAGGTCATGTGGTAGGCATCGGCTGTCATGGCAGCGCCAGCCAGTTCTGCATAAATGGTTGCATTTCTTGCAATGGCATGTTCATATTCTTCCAGGACCAATGCTGCGGCGCCTTCGCCCATTAAAAAACCATCCCTGCCGGCATCAAAAGGCCTGCTGGCGGTTAAAGGAGCGTCGTTTTCAGTGGTCATGGCCTTCATGGCACAAAAACCACCTACGGAAGCTTCTGTGATCGGGGCTTCAGAACCGCCGGTAATGATCACCTTGGCCTTGCCCCAACGGATGTAATTGAATGCATCCATAATTGCTGTATTGGAAGTGGAACAGGCCGAAACTGTGGTATAATTAATTCCCATCAAACGGTGTTTAATGGAAATCATTCCGGAAGCCATATTGGAAATGAGCTTTGGTACAAAAAAAGGGCTGAACCTTGGGACAAAATTCCCGGCACTGTATTCCTTTACCTGCTCTTCAAAAGTAAGCATACCGCCCTGGCCTGTACCCCATATGACACCCGAATCGTAAGGGTTCATGCTTGAAAAATCCAGTCCGGAATCTTTAATGGCCTGATCTGCGGCCACCATGGCATATTGGGTAAAAGGATCTGTCCTTTTCAGCTCATTGCGGTCCAGAAACTGCGAGGCATCGAAATCTTTCAGCTCACAGGCAATTTTTGTCCGGAAAGCCTCCGGGTTAAATCTGGTAATTCTTCCGGCACCACTAACCCCGTTGATCAGGTTGTTCCAGAAAGTTTGAACATCATTTCCGATTGGGCTAAGCGCGCCAAGGCCGGTGACAACAACACGTTTTATTTGCATAATTTAACAACTTGTTTTTAAGCAAGCTGTTGCAAATATAGTCATAACAGCTTTATATTTGCAAGTGGTTATACCTATGATAATGAACAGGAGATCTGATTGCCCGTTGAATGTCGGGCTGGAAATATTTGGTGATAAATGGACACTGCTGATCATCCGCGACCTGATGTTTTTCAACAAAAGGTATTACAACGAGTTCATCAGTTCTGAAGAGGGGATTTCGACCAATATTCTGGCCGACCGCCTGGAACTGCTGGAAAAACAGGGCATGGTCCGTAAAGAAAAATGCCTGGAGCATAAACAAAAAATCCTTTATAAACTCACAGAAAAGGGGATAGATCTTTTACCCCTGATCATTGAAATTGGGTTTTGGGTAGAAAAAAATGCGGATGAAGAACTGGATCCCAATAAAGAGGTGATCCTGGGCCCCTTTCGTGAAAACCGGGAAAAGGGATTTCAGCAAATCCGGGAAAAGTTGCGCAAAGATCACCTGGAAAAAGAGGGCTTATAAAAGCCCGCTGAGTTTCAGGTGCTGGAGCAGCATGATGGTTTTGCCATCTTTAATTTCTCCGTTACGCACCATATCCATGGCCGTTGCGATACCCAGTTCCAAAACTTCTATATGCTCCTGTTCTTCTTCCAGGCCTCCGCCTTCATGGACTTTCATGTCTTTGGTGTAGGCGGCCACAAAAAAATACAGAATCTCGGTAACCGAACCTGGTGACATATAGGCCTCAAAGACCTTATGCACCTGTGTAATCTTATAGCCGGTTTCTTCTTCTGTTTCTCTCCGGATACAATCTTCGGGGTTGTCTTTGTCCAGTAAACCGGCGCAGGCCTCAATAAGCATTCCCGATTCATTTCCGTTAATGAAGGTCGGCAGACGGAATTGCCTGGTCAGGATCACGGTTTGCTGTTGCTGATTATACAATAAAATGGTGGCCCCGTTGCCCCGGTCATAAGCTTCCCGGTTCTGAATGACTTTGCTGCCATCTTTTTTCAGGTATTCGTAGGTTATTTTTTTGAGGGTGTACCAGTTGTCAGAGAGGATTTCAGTATTTAAAATGTTGATGTCTTTGATCATTATATAGGGAGCTTTACAGAAGAAACGTTTACGAGTGCAATTAAATATACAACTCGAAAATTTCTTTTGTAAAGCTATCGGTTTTTATGTTAAGGCAGTATTAATTGGCCAATCGTTGCAAAATCTGTAATCCATTTTTATTCTCCGGGTTGATCTCTACAGATTTTTTATAGGCTTTTATGGCTTCTTCTTTTTGCCCGTTTTTCAAGAGAATTTCCCCATAACTGTCATAGGCGTTCCAACTGCCGGGATAAGCATCAACGATCATTTTGAAAACAGCCTGGGCCAGCTTGTTTTGCTGTCTGGACATCAGGCGATAGGCCCAGTCGTTCAGGTCTGTTTCGCTGGGATGGAAATTTGGATTGTTTTTTTGCTGCTCGCGGAAAATCTCACTGGCTTTTTCAAAGCCTTGTTTTCTGAACTGTATGTTTAGGGCCGATATGGGATCATATAATGGTATTTCGGGGTTGAAATAACCGGCCAGTTCATCTATCAGGTCCTCGGGATAACTTCCGGAAAGGTTGGTGAGCAATACAATGGCCAGGTCATCCTCGGGGTAAACAAAAAAAGCAGACCGGCCACCGCCTGTTGAAATGATGGCCTGATGTTTAGGGCGAATTTTACTCACCCAGCCCATAGTCCATTGCGTAGGGCTGCCATTATTAAATGCTCCGGGAGACCATAGGGTTTTCAGCGTGGATTTTCCGTGCAGGATTTTTCCGGTCTGTAGGGCGATGATCCATTTTGCCAGATCTTCCGCAGTACTGTTGATGGAAGCACCGGTTCTTAGGGCAGCCGGGAACTCCTCATACACATTGGTCAAGGTATCTTTTGGGAGTTTAATGCCATCCAAACGGCTAACATAGCGGTAACTCTGTGCTTTGTGCGGGATAACATCTCTGGAGTCCCCAAAACCAGTATGTGGCATTCCGGCGATGTTAAACTGCCTTTCCCTGAAAACATCTGCAAAAGGTTTTGCCCTAAGTTTGTCTATAATTTTTCCAAGCAGCAGATAATTGGTTTGGTTGTAGCTAAACTGTGTGCCTGTTTTGAACTCCATGGGCGCTGCTTTGACTTTTTCCATCGCTGCCGCTTCGGTGGTCATACTGACAAAACTCCCGCTTCCTTGTCCGACAATACGTAAAATGTCCGGGATGCCGGATATGTGCGTGAGCAGCTGCCGGATCGTGACCGGTTGCCAGGCTGCCGGCAGGTCGTCCAGGTAATGGGACAGGGGTGCAGAAAGGTCTACTTTGCCTTCTTCTACCAATTGCATGATCGCCACCCCCGTAAAAGCTTTGGTACAGGAATTAATAGAAAATACAGAGCGGTTGCTCACTGCAGTGGAGTCCTGGAGGTTGCCATATCCATAAGATTTCAGGAAAACGATTTTTCCTTTTTGGACAACGGCCACCTGGAGTCCCGGGATACGGAGATCTTTCATTTCCTGTTTTAAAAAAGCATCTACCGCTACGGATGGCTCTGTATTTTTTTGTGCCCAAAGTGGAATGGTCAAAAAGAGTTGCAGCAAGGCTGCGAAAAGAAAAAGCAAGGAAAAGCTGCGTCCCATAGACTGTTGTTTTAAGTGGTGTCTTAGCATAAGACAATCTGGGTATAGAGATGTTGCAGGATTTTGTAAAAAAACGGAAAATTTAAACTGGGTGTCTGGCCTTTGCCAATGCCTGATTTTTGTGCTGAATATTTGGCTGGTTGAAGTGGTGGAACAGCTTAATTTTGCTTTAAAAAAACTAGGTGGTCACAGGGTGCTAACAGGGTCTTAACAGGGTGGTAACAGGGTCATTTATATAGTTTTTATCTGATCGTTACTTTGTTAATTTACAATAACCACCTGGTTTTTTTAGAAGAACTTACAAGAACTGCTTCCGCAGGGGCACAAGGATTCCTCGTGCCGGTTTAGGATGCTAAATAGAATGCTGTTTTTCAGAAATTGATGCCAGATTCAAAAAAAGGCAATTGCTTTCCGTAGCGGGGTGAAAAAGAAGTAAAGCCGCATTCAATTCGCAGTTACAGGAGCCTCACTGGTTTTTATTTCCTGGTCATGCGTAATAAAAGATTCCCTTGTTATTTTAGCGGTTTTGTGATCGCCGGTAGGGCTCCATCCGGGAGGCATAATCATGTACAACAAGCCTGTTTTGAAATTTGGGGCCGATGTCACGTCTTTGGCCAGGCAAACAAACTCCCCGAAGTAAACATCCCACAAACTGTTGGGGTTCATTTCCCGTGTAATTCCATACTCTATTTTTAGGTCTGTCCTTTCTTCCTGGTAGGTTTTGAAAACTTTGTCCCATATGTTCAGAAGGTTGCAGAAATTGGTGTCCAGGTACAGCGGATTTTTAGCATGATGGACCCGGTGATGTGATGGGGTGAGCAGAATTTTATTTAAGAAACCCAGTCTGCCATCTTTGATCACATTTTCGCCAATATGGATAAAGGAACCCCAAAAGCCATCGATAAACATAATGAAAAAAAGCAGGGCCGGATTGACCCCCAGCAAAATGCATATGGAAGTACGGACGACATCGGCATAGGGAGCCTCCAAAAAGAAATGGGCAAAATTGACCGAAAGGTTCATTTGCTGCGGCGCATGGTGCGTGGAATGCAGGCACCACAAAATTCTTACTTTATGACCAAAGTAGTGATAAACGAAATGAGAGAGTTCCCAAACGATGTAGCCATAAATCAGCCAGTACCAGGTAAAAGTACTGTGAAAAATGGCCCATTTTTCTAATAGGCCGATACAAAATGCAACAGCTGCAATAGAGATAAACCGAGATATAAAACGATTTAGTACAAAAACCAGAAAAGGCATTTTATACTCGTCTATTTTAAAGCGCTTGTAAAAAAGGCCCCTTAGAATTTCCAGTAAGAGCAGCAAGGGGATAATGGGGCCCATTAGCATTTGGATGCCTTCTAAGGTAGACAACACGCCATAGTTTCCGGACTGGACCATTTTTATAAGGCCACCAAGACCAAAGAAGCCTGTAAGTTCCTCATATAGGAGGTGTATGATATTCATAAGCCGGTTAAATTTTAATTTAAATTACACAAAAAATCTTTTTACAGGTATCTTTTTCTCCAGGTTTGCAACATATAGGTATTGATTGCCCATTGATCGGCAACAGGTTGATTGGTAAAGGGGATGGTTGGCATGTAACTGGGCGGTCCAAATTCTGTGAGCATGGTTAATGGCTTCCCCTGTTTTTTTTTCAGGGCAACCACTTTGTCCCACCAGGCAAAATGGGCTTCTACGGCAGTTTTCCATTCAGGGGCGCGGGGATCACTGACCTGCGGGCCTTCAGCATGCCCTACCCGGGAGTGGATGTGATCGGTTCTGGAAAGGGCAAGGTTAACCGTTTCTGGCTGATCTTCGAGCAAACTTTCGCTGACGTTACACCAATGGGAAATATCAAGGGTAAGCCTCAGGTTGGGGTTTTTCTGTAAATAGGGCAGGGAAGCCGGTGCAGAATACAACATTCGTGACCTGTGGGTTTCATGATAAATCGGGACCCCGCTTTCTTTGGCATACCCGAGGGTAAAGTCAATAAACTTTTTGTTGTCTTCATAGCTGAAAAAATCCTTTCCCGAATGGACATTGATGTACAGGGGCTTTTGTTGTCCCGGGGCTGTCGCTTCGTGCAGTACTTTCTGGAAAGTAGCAAAGTGTGCAGCAGGCTGGGGCTCATCGCCACGGCAAAGAAAACCGACTTCCAGCTGATGTGTTTTTAAAGCCGTAAATAATTCTTTTGCCGTCTGGGAGGACCATAAAATTTCCACCCCGTCATATCCGTCTTGTTTTGCTTTTTTACAGAAATCCGTTACCGAACCATCAAAACCCCAGTAAGGCGCCATAATTTTTAAGCTGAAACCTGCTGCCGCTTTTTCGGAAGGGAAAGCGGGCGAGGCAAACAGGTCCATGGATGTCAAAAATACGGCGGCTGCTGCGGTCATGCCGGCCCCAATAAAATCCCGTCGGTTGTATCCCATAATGATGTTGTTTTTGAAAACTCAAAATACACATTTTTCCTTGTTGCAACATCTGGTTGTGCAGGTCTTTTTTAGTGGTCCAGTTCCGCAATGATCTTTTTTGCAGTTTCATTAGCGGGGTCCAGCCGAAAGGACTGCTGGTAATTTAATAAAGCTTTAACCTTATCTCCTTGTTTGTAATAGGCTTCACCCAGGCTGTCAAATACGTTACCCGATTGTGGAAAAAGAACGGTATTGTATTCAAAAATCAGAATTGCATCCGCTAGTTTATTCCCACGTAAAAATTTATACCCGATTTCATTTAATTCATTTTCTTCATTGAAGTTGTATTCTTCGCCATGTTCTTTTTTGATCTGATGATAAAAGGCAAGCAGTTGTTTCCCGTCCAATTGTTCTATTTGTGGGCGAAAGCTCTTGCCAAATGATTTTTTAATTTGATCATAAGGTTTTCCGTCTAATATGGCCTGAATAGAATTGTTCAATGCATATAAATTGTTTTGCATCTGATTTGTCATCAGGATCACGGTTCTGCCATTTTCGGTCGTGCTGAGCAGTAAGGCCTGGTAGTTTGAATTTGAACCATCGTGTTTGTGGCTGATGATCTTGTTATTTTCCATGGTGAGGCTACCTAGGCCACATTGTGTGCGCCAGGCAAAGGTTTGGGATAATTCTTTTGTCGATAAGGGGCCTATTAAGCGGAACTTGTTAAGGGCATTGGACCATTTATAAAGGTCATCGGTTGTGACCGAAACCCAGCCACTGAGGTGGTAATCGAGCGGATCTTCTTTTCCCTGGTTGTCGTATGATCGGGCAATGAACGGATCTTTGTCCCCTGGATCTACAATGGCGGTGTGCATTGCTGCAGGTTTTAGTAATCTTTGCACTGCAAACTCTTTAAAAGACTGACCGCTAATTTTTTCAATAATCCTTCTTTGCAGAAATACATCGTTATTGTTATATGAATATTGGGTTCCTGGTTCGAAATCAAGTTGTTTGGTCTTTTTTAAGTGTTCCATATTGTCCGCATCATTTTGAATGACGTTCCATTGAAACTTAGGCAAGCCGCTGGAGTATTGTAACAGGTTTTTGATTTTGATCCCGGAAGACCAGGGGGGTAATTCGGGCAGATATTTTGAAACAGGATCTTCAAGGCTCAATTTTCCCTGCTCCTTTAAGAGCATGATGCCAACCGCATTGAATTCTTTGGCAATAGAACCAATGCTAAAACGGTATTGTCCGGTAAGCTTAACCTTTCCGGAAGCATCTGCGTGACCTACGGCTGTTTTGTAAATGATTTTACCCTGATCTGCGATCAGGACATTGCCATTGAACAGGCCCAGGTGATTCGCGTTGTGTATTAATTTCTCTATTTGTGCAGCCTTGTCTATTTGTGCGGCACTTTGCAGGGCATGGAAACAGATGCCAACAAATAGCAGTGTCATTTTTGTAAAAGCATTCATACGAAAGAATTTACTAACAGACAAAAGCAGGAAAGCTTTCGTTGCATCGCAGAGACATCTTTTATCTGTTAAGGAATAAGAAAAGCAGGATAGGACTTATGCAAGGGGTATAAAAAAAGCCTCAGAAAAATCTAAGGCTTTTTTGTGGGAGATACTGGGTTCGAACCAGTGACCCCCTGCTTGTAAGGCAGGTGCTCTGAACCAGCTGAGCTAATCTCCCTCTGGGTCTGCCATTTAAAGCCTGACGGGCTGTTGGTGGGAGATACTGGGTTCGAACCAGTGACCCCCTGCTTGTAAGGCAGGTGCTCTGAACCAGCTGAGCTAATCTCCCCTTTGGTTCTGCCTTTTTGCTTTAAGCCAGCCGGCAGGCTGTGTCCCCGTCCTTGGGGAGTGCAAATATACAGCTCTAAATTAAAACTCCAAAAAAATTCTGATATTTTAAGATAAGACTTCTTCCAGAATTTCATGGGAGTGGATTTCTCCAAAGGAAGCAGTGTGTAAGGTGTAGAATATCAATATTTTATCTAGAAGTAATCTTCTGGAGGTATTGTTGAAACGGAGCTCATTAATTTTTTCAAAAGGAGTATTCAGCAATAAAATAAATAAGGCTGCATTGGATTTGTCTATAAAATGAGGGTGGACAGGTTGCAAAGATTTGAATTCTCCTTCCTGCAGGTCAAAAAAATTCTGGTCACTGCGGCCTAAGGTATTGGGTGCAAAACCCAGAAAACGGGACAGCTTGAGCAGGAAAGCCAAATGGAAGCTGCTGTCTGCAGTTTCACATTCATCAAACCAGCAAAGGGCATTGAAAATATAATTGAACAGATTCTCATCGGTATGTTGCTGCCGGATACTTTTATAAAGTACCTCATTTAAAAACAGCACAATAGAACGTTTAACCAGGTCGTAAGGGATGCTCCTGAATACGGGAAGGGGCCGGAGTTCTGAGACCCTTTGTATACTGGTGTTGGCTTTGTGATATACGATCATGTCCAACAGTTGCATCGGCTGGAGCATATTCATCCTGATTTTTGCTTTTGGTCTTTTGACCCCATTGATCATATAAGATTGTATCCCGAACTTTTCGGTAAAAACCTGGACAATTACACTGCTTTCGCTATATAAAGTGGTTTTTAAAACAATTCCCCGGGTTTTGTGCAACATCAGAATATTTTTGGGATAAAAATGACCAGACCTATCGCTGCGGCAATCGTGGCGGCAACCAGTACAGCAGCGGCGGCGGTATCTTTTGCGGCACCTGCTTTGGGGTGTTGACCGGGTGAAACCAGATCGACCAGGGCTTCAATGGCTGTATTGAGCAATTCAGCAACAAGCACCAGGGCTGCAGCCAATAAAATCCAGCACCATTCACTGCCACTGAGTTTAAAATACCAGCCAGCCAGTATAACCACAACAGCAGCTGCACAATGAAACCTGAAATTGAGCTGTGTTTTAAAAGCATAAGAAAGCCCTTTAAGAGCATAACCGAAGCCTTTTATAAATTTCGACATATCATTATTTCGCTGGAAACTCTGCTTTTATGCAATTAAACCGCTTAATTTGCAAGGTAAAGATAGCAAGACATAGACCAGAATCCATGAGCAAGGCCCCAAAAGAAGAAAAGAAAAATTTACATCCCAGAAATAAACACCGTTTCGGATACGATTTTGAACTTTTGGTCAGGGCCTGTCCGCCTTTAAGGGATTTTGTGCAATTAAATCCTTATGGAAACGAATCCATAGATTTTGGGGACCCGTATGCGGTTAAAATGCTCAATAAAGCAATTCTTGCGCAGGATTATAAAATTGACCATTGGGATATCCCCGAAGGTTATTTATGTCCGCCCATTCCAGGCAGGGCCGATTACATCCATTTCCTGGCGGACCTTTTGGCGCAGAACAACGAAGGTAAAATTCCCAGAGGGAAGGGCATCAAAGTTCTGGATATCGGTGTAGGGGCCAATTGTATTTATCCCATCATTGGGCATCAGGAATATGGCTGGGCTTTTGTGGGTTCCGATATGGACAAGGGGGCAATCCGCTCAGCTGAAAATATTGTCGCCGCCAATGCTTCCCTGAATGGGGCGGTCCGGATCCGCCTGCAGGCCAATGCTCGGCAAATCTTTAAAGGGATCATCAAAACCGGGGAGTCTTTTAGCTTAAGTCTTTGTAACCCCCCTTTTCATGCTTCAGCCGAGGAAGCCTCAGCAGGCAGCAGGAGAAAACAACAGAACCTGGGCAAAACGGCAGATGTACTTAATTTTGGCGGTCGCAGCACAGAGCTTTGGTGTGAGGGGGGTGAGCTGGATTTCATCAGAAGAATGATTGAAGAAAGCACCCTTTTTGCAAGACAGTGTGTCTGGTTCAGTACCCTGGTGTCTAAAAGTGCGCACCTGGGTTTTATTGACCAGGCATTGGAAAAGGTGGGTGCTGCTCAGGTACGAAGGGTCGAAATGGCCCAGGGTCAGAAGATCAGCCGTTTTGTGGCCTGGTCTTTTCAAAATCCTCTTTTGTAACAGGCGCTTATTATGCTGCCGACGGTGGTTATCTTGCGCAATAGAAAGGCTTGATAAAAAGCGGAATAGACAGGTTTCCGCTTTTTGTTTTCAGACCACAAATTTTAAGCCCAAACGGACTGAAAAATAAATTGATAGCCGAGTTTTTGATTTCTTAACACTAAACTCTGAATCGGCACCTTGTTAACCTTATTGTAACAAGCGCATTACATTATAATATTTTAATTACAATAATTCCGTAATAGTGGGAGGATAGATTCGTGCAGCAAAATAAATCAAATGCGCATGAAAAAAAATCTACTCCATTGGATACGAACGCTTTTTGCCCTGGCATTTCTATGTGCCGGTCCGGGCAAATTATTCGCACAAAATGTGCTGGTCAAGGGAATCATTACCGATGAAACAAAGGCGGCGGTTCCTGGTGTCAGCCTTAAAATTAAAGGCGGTTCTACCGGCAGCTCCAGTGCTGCAGACGGTACTTTTAGCCTGAACGCCCAGAAAGGACAAGTGATCCTGATCAGCTCCATAGGTTACTTGCCACAGCAGATTGTTGCCGGCAGCCAGGCTTACTATGAGATTCAGCTGAAAAACGATGCTCAGGTACTCAGCGAGGTGGTGGTTACTGCCCTGGGTATTAAAAAGGATGTGAAAAAAATTGGGTATGCTACCCAGGAAATTAAGGGGAATGAGCTGGTTAAGGCCAGGGAGCCCAATGCCATTAATTCCCTGACCGGAAAAATAGCAGGTCTTACCGTTGGTGGAAATGCGGAGATGCTGGGACGCCCTCAATTGGTACTCAGGGGAAGTACGGATCTTCTGTTTGTGGTGGATGGAGTTCCGGTCAATTCGGATACCTGGAACATCAGTGCAGATGATATTGAAAGCTATACCGTGCTTAAAGGACCTAATGCTGCTGCTTTATATGGTTTTCGGGGTCAGAATGGAGCAATCCTGGTGACCACAAAAAAAGGAACCGGGGACGGACGCGGCTTTACGGTGGATTTTAACAGCAGTACCATGATTGAAAAGGGCTTTACTGCCCTGCCAAAAACACAGGCATTGTACGGCTATGGGAATGATTACAAATACGCCTATGGGAATGACTTGTATGATCTGGACGGGAGTTATCGCCGGACCAATGTCTGGGGGCCAAAGTTTGAAGGCCAGGGTGTTGCCCAGTATGACAGTCCGGTAGATCCTGTAACCGGAATCAGGACCAAAACCCCATGGTTGGCAAAGGGGGCAAAGAACTTTGAAAATTTCATGGAAGCGGGCTTGTTGAGTACCAATAACCTTTCTTTGGCGGCTTCCGGAGATAAATATGACCTCAGGACATCTGTGAGCCATACCTATCAGAAAGGAATGGCTCCAAACACCAAATTGAATGTAGATAACCTGAACATTTATGGGGGCTATAATTTTACTCCGAAATGGAGATTGGATGCCAACCTGAATTTCAATTCACAATATACACCTAATATTCCCGATGTCTCTTACGGACCCAACAGCTATGTTTACCAGTTTAAAGTATATGGTTCTGCAAGCTGGGACCTAAATGATGTGAGGGATTATTGGGGTGGGCCGCGAGGCCGTCCGGGACTGGTACAAAATTATGTGGAATACGGACGCCACAACAATCCTTTTTTTACAGCTTATGAATGGCTTCACGGACATAAAAAAACGGATGTCAATGGCTACGCCAAGTTAAGCTATAAGGTAAATGATAACCTGAATTTTAGTCTCCGCTCGCAGGTAACCACCTGGGACCAGCTGCGTACGGAAAAAGTGCCACCTTCCACCAATTTGAACCAGTATGTAAATGATTACTACTTTAATAAGGTAAACGGGGTATATAACATCTGGTATGGTGATTACCGTGAAGACCAGCGGAAACTGATGGAGCACAACCATGACTTTCTGGCCAATTTCAATAAACGTTTTAGTGAAGACTTTAATTTCTCGGGGTCTGCGGGTGCAAGCTTAAGGGCCTTTGAGTACAATTCTACCTGGGCAACGACTTATGCGTTAAACCTTCCGGGGGTTTATACCTTGGGAAATTCACAGGGACCGGTAAAGGCTTATAGTTTTGGCTCCAGAATGCAGGTGGTCAGTGGTTATTATTCTTTTGATTTTGGGATCAAAAACTGGCTGAACATCAACACCACGGGCAGAGTGGATAAAACCTCTACCCTGCCCAAAGGGCATGATGTTTTTTTCTACCCTTCGGTTTCCCTGAGTTCGGTGCTGAGTGATTATGCCCACTTGCCTGAATTTATTTCATTTCTAAAAATCAGGGGCTCTTTTGCAGATGTCCGGGGTGCACTCACCAGTCCAACCATTGGGACAGCGTATAATGCACTCACAGGTAATACCGTTGGTAGTCTATTGGGTGGGGGAACCTATGGCGGTTATGGTACGGAGTTGTATACCTCCTATGACGGGCCAAATTATGACAATCAGAATTTTTATAGTGGAAACACTTACTACAACAATACGCCTTCCGTTGATTTTTCAAAAAACATCGCCAACAACTCGATTAAACCTTTTGATGTAAAATCGTATGAGGCGGGAACAGAGATTAAGTTTTTGAAAAACAGGCTGGGGCTGGACTTTACCTATTTTACTTCAATTAATGGTCCTTTGGTATTTCAACTCCCTGTCGCACCCTCTACCGGTTATGTAACTGAGAGCGTGAATGCCATTACTTCCAGAAAAAAAGGCTGGGAGCTTTCTGTGACAGGAACCCCGGTTAAAACACAAAATGGCTTTTCCTGGGAGGTGATGGCCAATCTGGCCACCTATAAGGAAACATTAAGTAAAATTTATGATGGCGTGGAAGGCTGGGCAGTTAACGGGCACAACTATAAGGTTGGAGAACGTCTGGATGGCATCTATGGCCGTGCCTATGTGAGGTCGCCCGATGGACAGATTATTCATGATTCGAGTGGTTTGCCACTTGCCCAGCAGGCTGGTATCGGAAATAACCAGTTGTTGGGTTATGCGAATCCTGATTTTGTTTTTGGTTTTAACAACCGGTTTACCTATAAAAATTTCAGTTTCAGCTTCCAGTTTGATGGTCGTTTGGGCGGCAAAATATTTGACTACATCTATGCCCAGTCTATGAATGCAGGAACGGCGCTCGATCTGGTACAGGGACAATATGGTGATGCCCGTTTGAAAGAATGGCAGAGTACAAATGGAGGGACGGTAAATGCGACAGGGGCTATGGTTGGCCCTGGTGTCGTGATTACTTCTGGCACACCTCATTACACCAATGGAAAAATTGATAATTACGATCAGCTGACCTTTGGCCCGAATACCAAAGCAGTCACCTTGAGGAATTACATACAGAATGGGGTATATGGTCTGTTCGATGAGCCATTTATGGTGAACCGGTCTTATGTTAAACTCAGAGAAGTGGTCATTGGCTATAGCCTGCCTAAAAAAATGCTGGCCAAATCATTTATCAAATCGGCAAGCATTTCCCTTGTGGGGCGTAACCTCCTTTATTTTGCGCAGCGAAAAGACATTGATCTGGACCAGTATGCTTCTGGTTTTAACTTATCCAATAAATCCCTTGGCGGAAGGCAAAGTGATCTTCAAAGTTCTACAGCCCGTCGCTTTGGTTTTAATATTAACGTTGGTTTCTAACCTTATTGAAAGAAAATGAAATTAAATAGAATAAAACATGCAGGTATTGTCCTTTTAGGATTCCTGATGGCCGCATGTCAGAAGGGTGACCTGCTTTCCAATCCAAATGTGGCCAATGAAAACTCCAGTATTCCCGTGTCTTTATTGCTCAACCATTTGACCTGGAGTATGTACCGGGGAGGGGGTGTGGTAGAAAAGAGTACGAATGCGGTTGGTGAAGAGCCCTTTGGTCAGGTTGGCCGCTGGAACCAGTATACTGTGTCTACCAATGCTTATTACAGAGGGACCAATGCCTATGCCTTTAGCAATACCGCAACAGCTTATGACCTGGTTCGCTATGTGAACCAAATGGAGGCTAAAGCAGAGGTACAATTGGGAACCGTTAACAATGCCTATACCGCTTTGGGCCGTTTTTTCAGGGCCTACAGTTTTGTATGGCTGACACAGCGGGTGGGTGATATCCCGGCTTCTGAGGCTGGTGACCCCACCAAGCTAACGCCTAAGTTTGATACACAGAAAGAGGTGTACAGAAGGAGTTTACAGTTGCTGGACGAAGCGAATACCATTATGGCGCTGGCGATCAAACCAAATGCTGCAACAGACAATTCTTCCACATTAGTGGGTGGGGATATTTATGGCCTGACCTATCTACAATGGCAGAAAGTCATCAACAGTTATAAGCTTAGGGTTCTGATCAGCCTGAGCAAAAGGGCCGATGACAATGCAGACCTGAACATTAAGCAGCAGTTTGCAGATATCCTGAACAATCCTGTAAAATATCCTGTTTTGACTGGTAATGCAGATAACCTTTCTTTTAAATACAATGCGACAGTCAATAAGTTTATCTACAATCCGGACGAAACCTATAACCTGTTTGAGAACATGGGGAAAACTTATCTTGACCTGACCACAGCCAACCAGGATCCTCGGACATTTATTGCTTCCACGCCTGCCCCGGCTGAACTGAGTGGGGGCAAGCCGGTCAGTGACTTTACAGCTTACGTTGGGGGCAGTACGGCACTCAGTCAGAGTACCTTGTCTGCAAATGATGCGCAGGGAAAGTATTCTTATGTAAATTACAAACGCTATTTTGCGACCTTTACAGGTCCGGACCCTGCAATACTTATTGGTTATCCGGAACTGTGTTTTAATCTGGCAGAGGGAATTAACAGGGGTTGGGCCAGCGGTTCTGCGGCAACCTGGTATCAGAACGGGATCAAGGCATCCTTAAGTGGTTACGGTTTAACCGAAGGGCAGAGCTATGACATCGGTGATGTAAAAGGGCAGACCAAAGGAACGGTAACGATAAAAATTGGTGCTTTTCTGAACCACCCGAACGTTGTTTACAAGGGGGATAATGCAGATGGCCTGAAGCAGATCCTGCAGCAAAAGTATGTTGCTTTTTTTGAAAATTCCGGTTGGGAGGCTTTTTACAACTGGAGAAGGACCGGAGTACCTGATTTTGCAAATAATGGCCCGGGTATTAACCCTGCCGGGATCATTCCAATTCGCTGGCAATATCCCGTTGAGGAGCAAAACAGCAATGGTGCCAATTACAAAGCCGCCATTGCTGCACAGTATGGCGGCAATGACGATGTAAACCAGAAAATGTGGCTTATTAAATAAATTGAATTACCCTAAAAACAGAGAAGATGAAAAAAATAATAGTTTTCTTGCTTATGGCATTTGCAGGTCCTTTTGCTGCAAATGCTTCCTTTAGCGATACCACCAGGCTGGTGCCGGTTAAAGGAGCGGCCAATTTCAGGGACCTTGGCGGTTACCCGACCAGTGAAGGGACCCATGTGAAATGGGGAAAAGTTTTCCGTTCTGCGGAGATCAGTAAACTGACGGATGAAGATCTTAAACTGTTGCTGCAGAAGCACATCAGAACGGTGGTTGACTTTAGAAGTAATGAAGAAGTGGCCAGGGCAAAAGACCGCCTTCCCGCCAATACTACTTATGTGCAATTGGCTGCAGGGAGCGAGAACCTGGGCAACATCATGTCTCAGCTGCCGAAATTAAACTCAGGAGATTCCCTGATGATTTCTTTTTACAGCCAAACGGCTCATTTAAAAGATAAGTACAAACCTTTTTTTGAAGAACTGTTAAAAATGCCAGATTCCTCTGCTTTGTTGTTTCATTGTACGGCAGGTAAGGACCGCACAGGCATAGGTGCTGCTTTATTTTTGCATGCCCTTGGGGTGCCGGATGAAACGATCATGGAAGATTACCTGGCCACTAACGATTATAGAAAAGAAGAAAATGAAAAAATGGTAAAGATGATGGTGCAAATGGGAGTTAAAGAACAGGTTGCAAGGGATATGGCCGCAGTAAAACCGGAATATCTGATTGCGACGGTAAAAGCCATTTTAAAAAGCTATGGAAGTGTGGATCAGTTTATGAGCCAGGAACTGGGGCTTACTCAGGAGAAAATCGCATTACTGAGAAAAAAATACACCAATTAGAATTTTTACAGGGGTTGTTTTGCCATCAGCCCCTGTAAAGATTAGTAGTTTGAGAAAGCCTGCCTTTAAAGGCAGGCTTTCTTATTCGAGCAGCAGGGCATCGTCCTCCTCTTCGTCGGTGAGGTTTAACCGAATGCTGTCTGTTCCGGCAATTCCCTCAATAGATCCACGGATGTGTGCTGCATTCAGGAGTACTTTTTCCAGTTGTTTTTCACGCGCCTTCCACAGTCTTTCCATGGAATCCCTTTCTTTTTGTATGGATAATTTCATGCTCATAAAACCTTCCCGGATGGCTTTCCATTGTTCTGAAAATTCATTGCTGGTTAGGTAATCATAAAGCATGTGCATTTTATCGCCCCTGTTTTCCTGCGATTTTGAAGCGGTGAACAACCTGATGATGCCATCCCTGAGGATATAAGAAACGGCTTTGACTTCATCAAAGGAGCAGATCCATACCCCGTCTTTTTCTCCAAAGCAATCCATGCCTTTGGGATAGGCCTGGGTGACAATCACGGCAACATCGACACCCATACTCCGCATATCTTTTTTTAGCTTTTCGATCCACTCCATCGAAAAGTCCTTGGTGCGCTTGCTTTCGTAAATGATCTTTCCGCATTCCTGACCAAACTGGTTGCGCACATGGTGTACACAATCGGCACCCCTAACGCCTTTGCCTACTTCTGTAACCAGGTCAAAAGGAAAAGCATTGCGCAACAACTCTTCCAGGATCAGCTCCTGAACTTCACCCTGCAATTGCATAGAGCCTTGTTCCGCTTTGCGTTTCATTTCCTCTGCCAGTTTTTTCTGGTCGTCGAGCTGTTTTTCCAACTCCTTCACCCTAAGTTGGTGCTCGGTATCTTTAATGGTGCTCTTTTCAGCCTCCTGCTTGCGTATTTGTTCTACCAGTTCGGCACGTTGCTCCTGCAGTTTACGCTGCATCTGCAATTCCAGCTCTTCTTCTTTGGTTTTAATTTCCTGTTCCCTTTTCAAAAATTCCAGTTCTTTGGAGCGGGCCAGTTTTAATTTCTCTTCCTGTTCTTTATTGGCATTATCCAGCAACTGGAGCTTATTTTCAAAATCACCGGCAATGGTTTTGCGCAGGTTTTCTTCCAGGCTCAGCTGAAGTTGTTTTTTTTCGGCGGCCAGCTGCTGTTCAAAAAGTTGTGACTGTTGCTGCTGTTTTTGTTCAAAAGACTGCTCCAGCTGCTTTTGCTGCTGTGCAAATTCCAGTTGTTTTTGTTTAAACTCGTCTTCCTTTTGTTTGGTGAAGGACAGCATTTTTTCGCGAAGATCTTTTTTGTACTCTTCCGCCATGACCTCTTCAATGGGAAAGCTATGGGAGCAGTTTGGACATTTTATTTCGGTTGACATGGGTTCTTTGGGTTATGGTTTGTGTACAAATAGGTTCTCAGCAAATTTCATGGAAACATTTCTGGCTTCCTGTTGATCAATGGCAATTTGCAGTGAACCATCAAAGGGTACGGTTTCCAGAACAGTAATCTGGGTGCCGATATTGATGCCAAGTTTTTTCAGGTACTGTAAAAACAACACCGAAGTGTCTTTAACGGCAGCAACCCTTGCGGTTTCTCCTGTCTTAAGTTCAGAGAGGCTGCGTGTGGAAAGCTCTGGCATTTCACCATTGGCTTTGGGAATAGGGTCGCCATGGGGGTCAAACTCCGGATAGTTTAGAAAATTTTCCAGTTTATTAACCAGCTTTTCGGATTTGATATGCTCGAGTTGTTCTGCTACTTCATGAACCTCATCCCAGCTGAAGTCCAGCTTTTGGTATAAAAATGTTTCCCAAAGGCGGTGTTTACGCAAAATCAGCAAAGCATTTTTTTTGCCAATCTCTGTAAGGGAAATCTTCCCGTACCGCTGATAACTGACCAGGCTTTTTTCTTTTAGTTTTTTGAACATATCTGTGGCTGTAGCGGGTTTAACCCCCAGATAAGCAGCCATTTCGTTTGTCCCGGCCTCGGCCCTTCCTTCACACTGGCTACAGATTTTTAGCAGTGCCTTGAGGTAATTTTCTTCAGTATAAGACAGCATCACACAAATATAAAAGAATATATCTCATAATTTATTTGTTAGACTAGTCTAACAAATATAACTTTGACATGTCTAAATTAAATTATTAGTATAGACTAAAAATTAAATTATCAACCATATTATACTGTTGTGCTTATCAAAATGATAAGGCTGCAATTAAAAAACAAAAACACACATGAAAGATTACTTACTTTTGATCATTTTAAATTTGCTGTGCTTCGGTGTCTTTGCACAGAACGGAACACTGAAAGGAAAGGTTTATGCCGATGGACAACCCTTACCTTCCATCACCCTAAGGTTATCGGGAGCTGGTGGGGCAACCAAAACAGACGGACAGGGATTTTACCAGTTTAAAAATTTGTCTCCTGGCACATATATACTTTCTTTTTCCGGGCTGGGTTATCAATCGCAATCCCAGAAAATTACTATAAAAAAAGAGGAACTGATTTTACCGGATGTGCTGATGCTGGTGAATCTCTCGAATTTAAATGAGGTCGTGGTAACCGGAGTAAGCCGGGGAACTGTGCTGAGGAAAAGCCCTGTGCCCATTGCGGTGTTGTCCAGAAAGGCAATGGACCAGCATGTGAACAATAACCTGATCGATGCCATTGTAAAGGGGGTGCCTGGTCTGAGTGCAGTTACTACAGGGCCGAATATTTCCAAACCTTTTATCCGTGGCCTGGGTTACAACCGGGTGCTGACTTTATACGATGGACTGAGACAGGAAGGACAGCAATGGGGGGATGAGCATGGGATTGAAATGGACCAGTATGGGGTTTCCAGGGTTGAGGTGGTGAAGGGGCCTGCGAGCTTAACCTATGGTTCTGATGCCGTGGCGGGTGTGATCAATATGATTCCGGAAACCTCCTCCTTTAAAGAAGGGGTGATCAAAGGGGATTTTACGGAGGATTATCATACCAATAATGGAATGTTCGGGACTTCTTTGGGCCTGGGTTATGTAAAAAACGACTGGAAATATAATTTCAGGGCAAGTGGAAAGCTGGCACATAGCTACCGGAATAAAGTGGACGGTCCGGTGTATGGTACCGCTTTCCGGGAATATAATTTATCTGGAAGTGTGCGGACGGATAAAAAATGGGGCTATACAAAAATAGCAGCCAATTTATATGATAACTTACAAGAAATTCCAGATGGGAGCCGTGATTCACTCAGCAGAAAGTTTACCAGACAGGTTCTGGACGATGGGGATGACCTGAAAAACCGTCCCCTTGTTCCTGAAGGGGAGCTGATCACTTATAAGATTATGCCCCTGCACCAGCACATACAGCATTACCGGTTGTATAATAAAACTCAGCTCAAATTAGGAACGGGTAGCCTTGACGTGTTGTTGGGTGCTCAGCAAAGTATCCGCAGAGAATACAATCATCCGACCTTAGCAGAACAACCGGGTTTATATGTGGTGCTGAATTCTTTCAATTTTGATTTGAAATATAACCTTCCTGAGTTTAAGGGAATAGAAAGTACAGCCGGGCTGAGTGGAATGTATCAAACCAACCGAAGTAAAAATGCAACAGATTTTCCTATTCCGGATTATAATTTGTTTGATGTCGGGGGCTTCTTGTTTGCAAAAAAAACCTTTGGTAAAATTGACATTTCTGGTGGTTTGCGCTTTGATCACCGCCACATCCGATGGAACGATTTTTACGTAGGTCAAAACCCGCAAACTGGTTTTGACCAGCAGGTCCGCGGAGCAGAAACGGCTGATGCGAAGCTTCAGTTTCCCGCATTTGACCACAGTTATAAAGGACTTTCGGGTAGTCTGGGTTTAACTTATAATTTAACGGAAAGGCTTTTGTTAAAAGCAAATGTTTCCAGGGGCTACCGGGCACCAAATATTACAGAAATTGGTTCAAATGGTCTTGATCCGGGAGCACATATTGTATACCTGGGCAACAGAAGTTTTGTTCCGGAATTTAATCTTCAACAGGATATTGGTTTTATTGCCTATCTGAAGGACATGGACATCAGTGTAGAACTGTTTAACAACAACATTCAGAACTATATTTACCAGACCCGGCTTACAGATGCGGCAGGTGAACCAGTTGTGGTGGTTCCCGGGAACCTGACTTATCAGTACCAGCAGGCAAAGGCCAGGCTGTATGGTGCGGAATTTAGTTTAAACCTTCATCCGGAAGCTTTCAAATGGTTAAATTTTAACAATAGCCTGGCATACGTGCGCGGGACGACCATGGGCCAGAATTTACCATTGCTCCCTCCTTTGCATATTCGCTCTGAAATAAAGTTCTCTTCAGAAAGAAATTACGGATTTTTTCATCAGCCTTATTTGAAATTTGAAGCTGACGTGAATGCTGCACAAAACCATTTTTACGGATTGTACAATACAGAAACTTATACAAAAGGTTATACCCTTTTTAATGCGGGTTTAGGCGCGGCCATAAAGAACAGGAACCAAAAAAAATTGTTTGATTTGTTTATACAGGCTGACAATTTGTTTGATGTGGCTTATCAGTCGCATTTAAGCCGCTTGAAGTATTTTGAGTACTATGAAAACAGTCCAAACGGGAGAAGGGGAATTTATAATATTGGCAGAAACTTTAGTTTCAAGATTGTTGTACCGATTTAATTGCTTTTAAAGGTATTTGTTTAGATTCTTTCCAAATAATTTTGATCGCATTGAATAAAACTCTAATATTGCTGAATATTTAGAATGAATCTAAATAATGACCCGAAATGCTAAAAAAAGTTGCCGTTTCCCGGTTTTTAAAAAAAGGGATTGGCAGGAAACGGGCAAGAGTTCGAATTTTTAAAAATAGGTGAATAATAAGACGAACCAGTCTGCAGGAAGAAGGCAGGCTGGTTTTCTGCCGTGTAATGAATCTGACATTTCCCTGATGTAAAGTCTCCAGATTTGTCTTACATTTGTCCCCGAGAGCGTTAATTTAAAGGGGATGGGTCGTAAGGCTTGTCCCCTTTTCTTTTACCAGGCCAACGGTTTTCATGGAGGGGGTGGTGGTTCAAATCAGTATAAGGAAAACGCTTCTCTGACTGTCCTTATGTCATTTTTTATCGGGTGTTTCTAAGGCCTCTTTCAAGTTGTGGATATCCCTGGGTGTTTTAGGAAGTAAAATGAACGGTTGCTTCTAATTCGGTTGGCGATTTTTTTTAAATGAAATTAGAAAGAAGCACTTGTAAAAATAAAAAAGAAATACTTTTATGTTGCTTGGTTGACAGATAGTTGATGCGATTTATGGAAGAATTAAAAATAAGAAAGGCCCGACCGGATGACCTGGAGGCTATGCTGGAATTTGAACAGGGTATAGTAGCCGCTGAGAGGCCTTTTGACGATACTTTAAAGGCTACCGGTGTCCATTATTATGATCTGGCTTCTTATCTGATCAGGGAAGACGTGCAGGTGGTCCTGGCAGAGTTGGGTGGTCAGGTGGTTGGGAGCGGTTATGCGCGGATCGAGTTGGCTGAACCTTATTTTAAACATGCAAAATACGCTTATCTTGGTTTTATGTATGTGCTTCCGGAGTATAGGGGAATGGGAATCGTTCAAAAGATTATTGAAACCCTGAAAGACTGGTCTTTGTCGCAGGGAATTACAGAAGTCCGTTTGGAGGTTTATGCAAATAATTTGAAGGCCGTAAAGGCTTATGAAAAAGCCGGCTTTGAAAGCCGGATGTTGGAAATGCGGTTGGATTTACTGAAAAAGGAATAAAATTTTAGGATACCATAGACTAATTTTATATAGTCTCGTTTTATTTTTTACGCTGGATAACGCTTCCTTTAATTTTTTGTACAGATTTGCTTAAAAACGTAAAAAAATAAAAAAAACTTCCTTTTTTTTGAGGGGCCTGCGGCACTAGAGAAGGAACCGCAGGTTCAAGATACAGGACCAGATTTTCGGTTTTAGTTATCCAGAACTCCTGTTTCAGGTATCCTTCGCAGGTAATCTGTAAAGTATCTCCTTCCTGTATCCGGATGTCAAATGACCCCATGGCATTTGAACTTGTTCTTTCCAGGCTTCTGGTGTTACAGATGCCGGCATTTTTGATCCGGGTATTTGTATGTTTATGAAATACGATTCCTTTCATCATTTTTAGGTTGTATCCAGGGGATAATCATTTTATGCCGTCTAAAAAATACCTGTGTTTTAA
This sequence comes from Pedobacter nutrimenti, assembly GCF_003208655.1. Classification (GTDB taxonomy): domain Bacteria; phylum Bacteroidota; class Bacteroidia; order Sphingobacteriales; family Sphingobacteriaceae; genus Pedobacter; species Pedobacter nutrimenti. The sequence continues at coordinate 161,085 of NZ_QKLU01000008.1, forward strand.
TTCTTTGTAAAAATAAGTTTCAAATAGGGTGTTTTTTTTCTTTTAACATTATTTAACCAATATGTTGGTTATCAGTATGATATTTGTTTTTGATGAAAAGTTTTTTTTGCAGAACTAAAAGCAAAAAGAGCACCTGTGAATAAATAACCTTAGTTTGAGTGTATTTGGTTTTAGAGAATAAATTAGATTTATACTGAAGTGAATTTTCCTTTTGAAAAATAATTTTATTGTTATTCTATACAATTTTATATAAATAATTGCTATATTAACTCTTGAGTATAAATTTAAAGCCAAGATTATTATGACTAAGCAAGGTAAAGTTAATGGCGTAGGTTTAAGAATCCGGTTTCTGAGACAAAGGGAACAGAAAAGCCAGCAACAGATTGCAGAAAAACTAGGGGTCTCTGTCCCTGCTTTTTCGAAAATGGAAACAGGGATCACAGACATCAATGTTTCCCGTATTTTGCAGATTTCTGCACTTTTTAATGTAAAACCTGCTTATTTTTTTGAACAAGAGGGGGAGCATGATGAAGAAACTGCTGGCAAAATGGAGTTGATCAGGCAGTTGCAGGAGAAAACATCCATTATTGTCGATTTACAAAACAAACTGATCCATTGCTATGAGCAAAGGAACAGTTTGTAAATGACCCGGAGCAGATATTTTATTTTGGGGGAATGTATTAACTTTAAGGCATGATTTACCAATCTACCTATCAGGCTGCAAAGATTATCGCCCCCCAGGTTGAAGCGATATTTGCAAAACATTTATCTGCCGCAAAAGACAGCGGGGAGGAGGATCTTGCCCCATTACCAGTGGCGGACCTGGTAGAGCACATTATAGATGCCACATTTTGGGCAAGTCTGCGGAAGGAGGAAGGGCATTCGCCCAAAATATCACTTGCGTTTCTGCCTCCTGAACAAGCTGGAAATCCATTGCTTTTTAAACATAATTTACCCTTAAACCCAACTACGCTTACCAAAATAGCCCCGGGAGTGGAGCGGGCTGGAATTCATATTGGAGTATGGCATGATGGAGAAGAGTTGTATGTATGGGGCACCAGTTTGAGCATTCCTAATTTTTGTTTTGTGCTCGATGTATCCGAACCGGGTTTGCTTGTGATCAAACACCGAAGAATTTATGGCTTTGGGAAATACACCAATATTGCCGTTCTGAAAGGAGAGCAGATCAAAATCGTAGACACCTCTTCACCCAGGTCCCATGATTGGCCTACGATGTTATTGTCCTTATTGGATTTAACTGCACCATCCTACTGGAACGACTCTGTGAATGTACTGATCCAAATTGCTGTCTCTATGAGATCTCACCAGCGGGGAGGTACTTTATTGGTGGTTCCCTCTGAGAATAACAATTGGTTGCAGTCTATTGTTAAGCCTATTCAGTATGCTGTACAGCCTTCTTTCAGAGGGCTTTCCAAACTCCTGATGCAGGACAGAAAAGAAGCGAGTCAGATTTTCTGGCAAACTGCCCTGAAAAGGGAAGTAGAGCACCTGGCGGGTCTGACGGCTGTAGATGGGGCGACCGTATTGAATGACAGATTTGAACTGATGGCATTTGGAGCGAAGATTGGCAGGGCCAAAGGAAAAGAGAATGTAGAGGAACTGTCCTTTAGTGAGCCAATTGTGGGTGGGGGAGCGGTATTGATGCCGGCTTCCAAGGTGGGGGGGACAAGACATTTGTCTGCTGCACAGTTTGTTCATGACCAGAAGGATGCAATTGCTTTGGTTGCCTCTCAAGATGGCCATTTTACCATATATACCTGGTCCGGACAGTTCAACCGCTTGCAGGCACACCGTATTGATACGCTTCTTTTGTAAAAAAAAAGCGCACATCTCTGTACGCTTAAAAAATTAATTAAGGTGGCTGAATCCTATGAAAATATGATTGCACCTATAATCACAGCAGCAAAAAGAATCGCAATAACAATTCGGTCCAGAATGATCCATTGCCGAGCGGTTAGCTTTCTATTTACCTTTTCTTTTTTTTCCACTCTATGCCTGGCAAGGGCTGGAAAAATAGGATTCAGTTTCATTATCATAGGTAGATGTAATAGATGTACCTGATTATTACAAAGCTCAAGCCAAAATATAGTGGTCTTGTTAAAATGTTAATAACTTGTGTTTTATGTGGAAAACGCTGGTCTATATGCATTTAACCAGGCATTTATGTTTGCTAGCTGTCTGTTTTTCTAAAATATTGATCTTTTAAACTGAATAAAAAATAGCGCATTCGGGAACAGGATTTTAAGGACATTCAAAAGAATGTTCTCTCTCTTTTTGATAATTGTAGTGTTTTAGAAAAAAAAATAATTCACTGATATACAGTTGTTTGTGTTTTATTCTGAATTTTATATAGTACTATGTATTGCATATTACTATATAAAGCATATATCTTTGTATTATGATAGCAGAAAATACGCAAACACAAATGCGCAAGGGCATACTAGAGTACTGTGTGCTGCTTATAATATCCAGAGGCGAAATTTATGCTTCTGATATTATCGCTGAATTGAAGTCAGCCAAATTACTGGTGGTTGAGGGGACGCTTTATCCTTTACTGACCCGCTTAAAGAATAATGGCTTATTAAGCTATAACTGGGTAGAATCCACCTCCGGGCCACCTCGAAAATATTATGTGCTCACCGATGACGGGAAGTCAATGGTGAGGCAGCTTGATACGACCTGGCAGGAACTGTCCTATGCAATTGAAACCTCTAAACAAGTAAAGAAATAGGGTCATTAGATGAAAAGAAATAGTAAAACCCTTAGGGGTACATTTATTTTAATCATCAAAGCTCCCTTCTAACAAAAGAAAAAAATAAACAGATGAAAAGAACGCTGAACATAAATATTGGGAATTCTCTAATTCATATAGAGGAAGATGCCTACGAAATGTTAACTGGTTATTTAAACGAAATCAAATCACATTTTGCGAAAAATGCAGATGACTTTGAAATTGTAACAGATATCGAAAACCGTATTGCCGAAATGTTTGCCGAGATCCTCTCCGCACAGCATAAAGCTGCCATTAGTATCACAGACGTACAACAGGTCATTACGCAAATGGGAACGGTCCGTGATTTTGAGTCATCAGAAGATGAAGAACATCCGTTTTCGATGCCTTATTCCCAAGGCATAAAAAGATTGTACAGGGACACGGAAAAAGGAATGGTGGCCGGCGTGTGCGCAGGACTGGGACACTACCTGAATATCGAGGAACGTTGGATCCGGCTTTTTGCCCTGTTGTCCACACTGGTTGGAGGTGCAGGCTTTATTGCTTATCTGGTCATGTGGATTATTGTGCCAAGGGCACAGACCAGATCTGAGAAAATGTATATGAAAGGAGAGGCTATAAACCTGCAGGGTTTTATCCGGAATTTTCAGGAAGAAATGGAGAACAGTAACCTGCTCAGAAGGTCAGGAGGCATTATCGCAGAATTTGCAGATTGGTTTGGCAGATTTATTAATGGAACAGGAAAGGTAATTTTTAAAATTACAGCTGGGTTTATTATTCTAATGAGTTCAGGAATGCTGCTTGCTGCGATTGTTACCCTGGCTAGTTTTTTAGGTGTTTTTGATTATGCTGGCAATGAGATCTTCCCTTTGAGTATGGTGAACGATTCCTATGTTTCTTTATTGTTGCTTTCGGCTTTTGTTGTCATTGCTGTTCCTCTTCTTGCCTTGATTCTGTTTTCCATCAGGGTTGCATTTAATGGCAGGCAGATTCACAAAAATGTTTCCTTTGGCTTGTTGATCTTATGGCTTGCGGGAATCGCTACAGGTGTGTTTTTTATTGCCAAAACAAGTACTGAATTTAAAGAGCATACCGAAATTACAAAGGTATCCAACCTTAAATCGTATCCGGTTTATACACTGGATCTGGACAACTCCCGCGTCTTTTCTAAAGAAGACAGCTTGCTTTATCACATCAACAATGAAAACAGTAAAGGCTGGGTGATCCTGGATGAACGGGAAGGGCCCTTTGGCAAACCTGATGATGTAAGGATTTATATTGAGCGGAGTTTGGATGCAACAAATAGCGTGACGCAGAACTTTGCTTCACATGGAAAAACATTTGATGCAGCTCTTAAAAATGCACAGAGCATCCGTTATGATTTTCAGCAGAAAGACTCTGTTCTGACCTTTGGTCCTAAATTAAGGTTAACCAACCAGGCCAAATGGCGTAATCAGGAAGTAAAGCTCATTGTCCGGGTTCCTGTGGGTACTCACCTGATCATCAACCGAGATCTGGATCATTATCTGGCTGGTTACAGGTCCTGGAATTGTGGAGATTCACATGAGGGTGATTTTGTGGAGTGGATCATGACCGAAAATGGCCTGAAATGTAAAAATGAATTAAAAGAGGAAGATCATCAGGATCAGTAATGATCTTCCTTATATAAATTACTTCACCGTGTAGCGATAGACAAAGCGGCCTGGATTGCCGTTTTTGTCTAGACCTTCTACTACAGCTTTATAAGTACCTTTACCTTCTGCGTTGAAAAATTCGAATGAAAACGTTCCTGTTGCATCGGTCACGATTCGTGGGTTCCAATAAATGGTACTCCTGAGGTCCTTCATGTTTAAATTGGTCGCTGTATATTTTGGAGAATAGAATTCCCGTTCTCTGCTGTAACCTTTAGGGCTTATGGTCATCACACCGCTTTGCGGTAATAACTTTTTAATTTCATCCAGGCTCATCTTTTTAACTTTCTGAGGTTTTTTTATATTGACAGAAATAACCCCATTAGAATTGTATATGCGGTTGACTGTACCCAGATCGTCTTTTAAAAAGATTTCTATGGACTCTAATTCTGTCATATTAACAGTGCTAAGCCCAAGCGCATCTACAGGCATTCCACCTAAGAAGATCTGAACCGGAGTCCTGTTCCCTGTATTGTAAGAGCGAGTGACATAAAAGCTGTTTGTGGAGTTATCATAAGTCATTCCCATTGCCATGGTTTTCAGGCAGGTCAACAGGTCATTACAGCCATTAAATCTTGCGGCTTCTAAAAGATGATCCGGATAAGTTTGTAGACCTGTTAATGAACTATAGTCTGCATGACTTACCTTTTTTATTGCAGCGCCCTGGATTACAACTTCTTTCAGTTGTCTGAGGTAGCTGTATTGTTTTTTGCTGTTGTTGAGATAATTGTTCATGGTGCTGTCGATGTTTATAATCTGATCGACGACATTTTTATTTTTGGATACCGCAGGAAGCGCTTCCTGGTCTACCATAATCATCAGGTTACTGCCATTTGAACCATATTTAGCACTGATGACAACCTGGGACGAATCCGGGAAATTCAGGTTCTGAAAATTAAAGATTCCGGAAGGACTGGTCAGGGCTTCAGCTGCATAGGTTCTTCCCGGAATGGTTAAACGTAATGGAGCCTTTTTAACAGGCATACCGGTTCTGTCCCTTAAGGTTCCGGTAATGTTCATCCCTTGCTCGGGAAGATAGGTAATCAATGGATATTTGTCTGCCAGAATATCTTTAAAAGAAAAACGGCGATAGCCTTGTGTAAGCATCAGTACATCCAGGTCGGCCAGCTTTTTATCATCGGTTTTATTAAAATAATAATTAGGCTTTTCCAGATAACCTTTAAGGTCTGAACTCAACAGCAAAGAACTCAGAATAGTCGTCTCGTTGTCTTCATTTGCGGGAACTTTTTGCTCATCGGTTACCGAAACAGAGAAATTACCCACCAGTTTTTCTGTGGCATTTTTTGCGGTAAGCGTCATTTTTACCTTTTGACGTGCCTTATAGGCCGGCAAGTCTGTTTGAAGAGATAAATTAAGGGCGTCTTTGTGTAAAATAAAAGCGAGTCTTTCGCTTACTGGTTCTCCGTTTGAAGCGAACAAGGTCAGTTGTACGATTCCGGAAGGGAATTTATTTTTAGGAATTTTCGCAATGGTCACCTGATTCTGTAAGATGGTTTGAGCTGCATAATAAATAACACCTGCGTTCTGACCGATAATGAATAGATTTTTGTCCTTGTTCTGCTGGAAGTAATTTTCATTGGCTACGATTTTCAGGTTTACAACCTCAGGACTGCTGTTGTTGACCTGCAATGAAACACCGGAAGGGCTTGCTTTGGGAAGGTTTAGGCTTTTGGAGCTACCGTCTTTAAAATTGATTTTTGCGATATAGGTTTTATTCAGATCTGCGTTGATGTAAAAAGCGCCCATACCTGCGTGGCTGGAGTTGAAAGTGGTAATCTGATTGCCTTCACTATCGGTTATACTCCCGCTAAGCTCTATACCAAGACCATCGGGTTTAAGAGCTTTAAAACCCACCTGAGCAGGGATACCGGCAATGAGTTCTCCCCCTTCAGGGAAAAATTGAAGATCATTTTCACCCGTTTTAGGCTTGAGTTCAAAAGAAGCATGTAAGTTCTCTTTATCCGCAACGCTGATGTCCGTAACCAGGGTGCCGTTGGTAATGATCTGATTTTTTTTTGGACTAATGTTAATATTGAGTACGCCATTTTGGTCGGTTGTGGCCTTGCCTTTGAGTATGACGTCATAATCTGAAATGACTTTCCAGTTGACTGTTTTATTGGCGTAAGCAATTTTATCCGGGTTTTTATACTGTACCCGGGCATTGATCAGTTGCTGGTCTTTGTTACTTGTACTGGTGGTATAGCTAAAGTGGGTCAGTAATTGCTTATCTACAGCTTCTCCTATGGCAATGTTTTTGGTAAAAAAATAATCCGGGTCAAAATTCATCATCCATACCGTATAGGCCCTGACATAATAATTGCCCTGCTTAAAATTCAGGGGGTTCAGGGGAATATTTCCATAAGCGACACTGTTTGCCACAGGAAATTTTACAGAAGCAATTAACGAGTCCTGGCTGTTCATCACATCTACGTAAACAATTTTACTCAGGTTTGAGGGCATATTCTGGTCTGAGGTTAGGTAAGCTTTAAACCAGATGGTATCCACTACGCTATAATAAGGTTTGTCGAAATGCAGATATACCTTTTCTACCGGATAAAGTTCAGGTAGCTTAGTGGTTTTTTTTATAATGTTCTTTAAAGTTGTTGTGTCTTTCTGGGAAAATGCCGGGAATTGCAGACAAATCAGGGCAAGAGCCAAAGCCGATACAAATTTTAGATACTTCATGAATATAGATTAACAGATTGATCAGGCTAATATATTCATTTATGAGTTTAGCTGCCTCATGTTGAGCTGTCTTTAACATATTTTGACATCTTATCTGATGATATTTTTACATTAAGGAACATTAAAAAGGGCAGGATGTATTATTCCTGCCCTTCACTAAAAGAGGTTTTAAGCTATTTTACCTCAATGATAAAATCTTCAAGGGGGGTACGTACCTTTTTAAGGTTGACCAACCAGTCGCCTTCATGGTCCCTGTAACCTAAAGGCAGTAAAGTTGTGCTGCGTAGGTTTTTTGATTTGAGGTCTAAAAGCTCGTCCAGTTTTTGCGGGTCAAAACCTTCCATAGGAGTTGCATCTACTTTAAGTAAAGCCGCTTCGGCAATGGCTACGCCAAAACCAATGTAAGCCTGTCTGGCCGCATGGTTAAAGTTTTCTTCAGGTGTTCTGCCGGTATACATGCCAATCAGTCTTTCCTCATAATCTTTTGTTGTTTCAGCAGGAAGATTGCGCTGGGCATTCGCATGAATAAAAGCAGCCTTAATGTTTTCTACAGTGTAATTGTCCCAGGCGGCGAAAACCAACAGGTGCGAACTGTCTACAATCTGCGTTTGGCCATAAGCCACTGCAGAAATTTTTTCTTTCAATTCGGGATTGGTCACCACAATGATTTTAAAAGGCTGTAATCCGGAAGAGGTTGGGGCAAGGCGCGCGGCTTCCAGGATCTGGTCTACTTTTTCCTGTGGTACTTTCTGACCATTCATTTTTTTGGTGGCATAGCGCCAGTTTAAGGCTTCAATTAAGCTCATATCTTTTTTTTTAAATTTTAATTTTATTGTTATTTAAGTATCATGAATAGTAAAAATAACAGTGTTAGCAAATGTAGGTATGTTATAGATGACTTCACAAATATTATCTGCGTTTTGACTTTTAAATGAAAATTGTTTCTTTGTTATGCATGCATAATTATTATATTAGCTAAAACTTGATGGAATGTTGATTGTTTAGTATTAAAAGGCAACATTTTAATTTCATCAGGTATAAAACTTAAACAAAACCAAATATCATGAACGGGTATCAGTTGAGCGCTTGCTTTCAAATGAATCCACTGCTGCACGCTTCAAATTCTAACAATCTAATATATCTAAAATGAAAAAGATTCTACTTAGTGTTTTATTGGCGGTACCTGTCTGGGGATTTTCCCAGTCTTTCCAGGTTAACCTTCAGGGACAAAAACAAACCGCTATGGGAGGTGCTGGCACCGGGGTAGCGATGGACGAGGCTGCCGTATTTTTTAATCCGGGTGCGGTTTCCTTCTTAAAACAGAATGGCGTGCAGGGTGGTGTTAACGGCATTATACTAAAAACCTCTTTCAGTCAGGCGGGTTCAAACATTACCGAGCACAATCAAAATAAATTACCAACACCTTTTGCCGCTTATGCCGTATTTGGTTCTCCTCAAAACAGATTAAGATTTGGTTTGGGTGTATATACGCCATTTGGAGGAGCAATGCATTGGGATACAAACTGGACTGGAAAATATACGGTAACCTCATTGGATTTACAGGCCGTTTATATTCAGCCAACATTGAGTTTAAAAATTACGGATAACATTGGTATTGGTGGTGGTGTGGTTTATTCTCTGGGCAAGGTCGATTTGAGAAGGGCCATTCCCATTACCTTGAACAATGGGGAATCTTCGACAGCCCAGTTGAAAGGAACTTCAAAAGATTTCGGATGGAATGCCGGTATTTATATCAATACCCTTTCCGGAGTTACCATTGGTATTTCCCATCGTTCTAAAATTAATGCAACTGTGGATAACGGAGATGCAAACTTTGTTGTTCCTGATGCATTAAAACCAACATTCCCGACAAAGTTTAACGCACAATTGCCTTTGCCGGCAACAAGTACCATTGGTTTTGGTTTTTATCCTTCGGACAAAACCACCATTGCCCTGGATGTAAACTGGGTACAGTGGCATGTGTATAAAGATTTGGCTTTTGATTACGACAACAATACCCGCATTCCGGATACAAAATCACCACGTAATTATCATGATGCAGCAACTTTCCGTTTGGGAATTGAAAACAAGGTAAGCTCTATTGTGGCACTCAGGGCTGGTGTGGGTTATGCCCTTACACCTGTGGGCGATGGATATGTTACCCCTGAGGTACCAGATGCCAACCGCTTGCTTTTAAGTGCTGGTATTGGTTTTAAGCCTTCCGAGCGTTTCGGTGTTGATTTTTCCTTTTTATATGAAAATGTTAAATCACGTAGTGGAACCAATATTGAAACGGGTTTAAACGGTACATTTAAAACGGTAGCTTTTATTCCTGGAGTGGCCTTATCTTATAAATTCTAATCACCAAAGAAAACATCATGAACTCAAAATATTTTTACAAAAGTGCCCTAGCCCTTGCTGTTCTTGGGCTGGCAGCCTGCAAACCTTCGGTTAATACGACTGTTCCAAGTAAAGGAACTGCAGATTTTACCCGTTATATTGCTGTTGGTAATTCCCTGACTTCTGGTTTTGCTGATGGGGGATTATACCTGGACGGACAAAAGAACTGCTTTCCGGGAATGATTGCTGAGCAGATGAAAACAGTGGGTGGCGGTAGCTTTACGACGCCTTTTTTTGCAGATAATCAGGCCAATGGCTCTGGGTATCTCAAACTGACAGGGTTTAATGCCAATGGTACACCTCAAACAACAAAAGAAACTTCCAATTTGGCTTATCGACCAGGAAGCACAACTTTTTTTACGCGTTATAGTGGCGACATTAACAATTACGGAGTACCGGGAATTAAGCTGATTCATTCCACGATTGCGGGATATGGAACGCTTAATCCTTATTATGAACGTATGTTAACGGATGCGACATTAACAACCCCATATTTAAACTTTGTAACCTCCAAACCCTTTACCTTTTTCAGTATGTGGCTGGGTAATAATGATATTCTGGGCTATGCAACTTCTGGCGGGGCTGGTGATACACCAACAGATAAAGCTTTGTTTACCCAGGTTTATAATCTTGTGGTGAGTCAGTTGGTCAAAGGTGGAACTGGGGGAAATGGTGCTAAAGGTGTTGTTGCAACCATTCCGGATGTAACTGCTACTGCTTTTTTTAGAACAGTCACTTTGAAAAGCATATTGGCAGCGGTTAATGCTTCTCCCGGTGGGGCTGGCGTTACAGATCTTTATATTAAGCCAGGAACCGGAGCTGCCAGAAAAGCGACTGCGGAAGATCTGTTTACACTGACCCTTTTGTCTGACCGTACAATAGGTAAACCTGATGCTACTGGTCCTTATGGTCTTGCGCCTACCAATCCTATAGAAAACCAATATGTTTTGGATAAGGACGAAGTGGCTGTGGTTAACGATTATGTTGCCTCTTATAATGCAACCATCAGGTCTGTAGCTTCCGCTTATAACCTGGCGCTAATGGATGCCAATGCGATGCTGAAAGAATATGGTGCGGGTAAAGAGGTTAATGGGGCACTGGTCAGCGGCGCGTTCATTACAGGTAACTTGTTTTCTTTGGATGGAATCCATTTGACTCCTATGGGCTATGCAATTACAGCCAATGGCTTTATCAACGCGATCAATGCAAAATATGGTTCCAGCATTCCAATTGTGGATGTAACCAAATACAGAGGGGTCAAATTCCCTTAAGTTTATTGCACTAAATAAAAAGCCCCCGGATAGATCATCCGGGGGCTTTTTATTAAAGTGGTTAATGTTTGAGTTTATCCTTAAAAATCTGATCTAATTTATCGAGTTTTGGAAGGATCACCAGTCTGCAGTAAGGTTGTTCCTTATTCTTATTGAAATAATTCTGGTGATAGTTTTCTGCGGTATAAAAAGGTTGTTCCTTTGAGATTTCGGTCACGACCGGATTTCCGTAAGCATGGGTCTGGTTTAATTCTGCTTTATATTTTTCTGCGGTTTCTTTTTGTTCCTGATCATGGTAAAAGATCACCGAGCGGTATTGCGTGCCTACATCGGCACCCTGGCGGTTTATTGTGGTTGGATCATGCGTTTTCCAGAAAACAGCAAGCAGCTCATCATAACTGATTTTAGAAGGGTCATAGGTAATTTCAATTACCTCGGCGTGACCTGTTGTTCCGGTGCAGACCTCTTCATAGCTGGGGTCGATGACATCCCCTCCTTCATAACCGGAGCGGACAGCCGACACCCCATTTAATCTTTGAAAGATGGCCTCTGAGCACCAGAAGCAACCCATACCAAAGGTCGCTTTTTGTAATTTCTTTTGCTGCGCATCTGCGTTAGTATTGGTCAGAGATAAGAGTATTAATATCATAAGGGATAAAGATTTCATGTGCCAGATTGATTTATTTGAGCTTCTTACTTCAGGTGAGCTGCGGTTAAACAATATACTATTTGTGGGCGTAAATCCAGAGAAATACATTTGTTTTTAACTTTCTTTAACTACGGGCATGAGGTGGTTATGGTTTTTAGCCTAAATGGTTATGACTGATTTATTACACTATCAGGATTGTCTTTAAATGTTTTCTGAAATTGTTAATAACTTAAAGTGTTTTTGGATAGGGTGTTGTGTCTTCTGAATTTGTATATTTAATGTTTATTAACAATAGTTTCCTAATTTTAGACGTCATAAAAAAATAAAAGAAAACACTATGTCAACACCGTATATACCTTGTTTGGATCTTGGTTCCTATATTGACGGAACTGAAGAGCAACGCAAAAAATTCTCGGATGAACTGGGAAGAGCGTTCAATGATTCTGGTTTTGTAACCATTACCAATCATGGCGTAAGCCAGGAATTAATCGATCAGCTCTATAAAAATATTAAGGCTGTTTTTGCTTTGTCACCAGAGCAGAAAAGTAAATATGAAAAACCAGAACTGGCAGGACAAAGAGGTTATACCAGTCCGGGTAAAGAAACTGCAAAAGGTGCTAAAACTGCCGACTTGAAAGAGTTCTGGCAAATTGGGCAGGAAGTGAGTGATGGAGATGCCATTAAAAGCGAATATCCTGACAATGAATATCTGGAAGAACTTCCTGAATTCAATGAAGTGACCAGGGAAATTTATGTGAAACTGGAAAACAATGGAAAACACCTGCTTAGGGCAATATCAACCTATTTGGGTTTACCTGTTGATTATTTCGATAAACAGGTACACAACGGAAACTCTATTTTAAGGGGGATCCATTATTTTCCTATTGAAAATCCGGAAGCAATTCCTGATGATGCGGTACGTGCCGGTGCCCATGAAGACATTAACCTGATTACCTTACTGATCGGTGCAAGTGCTGATGGCCTGGAAGTTTTAACCAGAAGTAATGAATGGTTGCCAATTAAAGCCCATCATTCTGATATCGTTGTCAACGTCGGGGATATGTTGCAAAGATTAACCAATAATAAACTTCGTTCTACAACGCATAGGGTAGTTAATCCTCCGCGTGAACTGATGAAAACCTCACGTTTTTCTGTGCCGTTTTTCCTGCATCCCCGTTCAGATATGGATTTAACCAGTCTTTCTTCCTGTATCGATGCTGAACATCCAAAAGTATATACAGACATGACTGCCGGTGAATACCTGGATGAGCGTCTGAGAGAAATTGGCTTGAAAAAATAAGATTGACATTCCATAAAAATAAAAGGCCTGTATAGATGTATACAGGCCTTTTATTTTATAGCAGGGTTTAGTTTTTTCCTTGGTCTATGGCCTTATTGATCACATCCTGTATCCTGCCCCTGATTTTCAGCCTGCTTAAGGTTTCGGTTACTCCCGGGTTGACCCGGTTGGACAGAAAGATGTAAACCAGGCCTCTGGAAGGATCTACCCATACACAGGTTCCGGTATAACCCGTATGACCATAGGTCTGGGGGGAAGCCAGTTCCGAAGGGTAATGTTTGGAGGCGTCCGGGTCCCAGCGGTCAAAGCCCAGGCCCCTTCTGCTGACATTGGATTGTTTGGCGGTGAACATATCGACCGTTTGGGGTTTAAAATATTCCTGGCCCCCGTAAGTCCCTTTATTGAGCAGCATCTGGTACATAATGGCCATGTCATTGGCGCTGGCGAATAAACCGGCGTGACCGGATACACCACCAGCAAGGGCCGCTCCCTGATCGTGTACGTAACCAACCAAAAGGGTTTTTCTGAAATACAGGTCATTTTCGGTCGGGATAATCTGATCTTTGGAGAAACGGTTTCTCGGCAAAAAACCAGCGGTCTGCATCCCCAGGGGGGTATAAAAGTTGTCTGCTGTGTATTTGTTCAGGGGTGCCCCGCTGATCCTTTCCACAATTTCTTTCATGACATACATGCTAATGTCGCTGTATACATAGCTGCCGCGGGTTTTGATTGGTGCATTGAGCATTTTTGGCCACATCACATCTTTAAAATAATCTTTGCGGACATAATAGCCGTCTGCCACTTTAGTCGGAAAAGCTGCCGAAGAATCTGAACTGTGGTCCGCAGGTTTAATGTAGTCATGGAAAGGGATATAAGGGATAAAACCAGCCTGGTGCAACATCACCTCTCTGACCTGTATGCCATTCATGGGGGTATTTCTTGCTTTGGGGATGTAGGCACCAATATTGGTGTCCAACTTAAGTTTGTTTTCTTCTACCAGGCGCATCACCGCAGGTGTTGTTGCGGTAATTTTGGTGACAGAAGCCAGGTCAAATATATCCGATACCTGATCGGCCAGGGCGTCGGCATCATAGGTATGTTTGCCATAGGCTTTGTTGAAAATAACTTTTCCGTCCTTGGCAACAAGTACAACCATTCCTGGTGCCGCTTTTGCATTAATCGCTTCCGCAGCAATGGAATTGATTTCGCTCAGGTCGTCTGCATTTACACCTGCGTCTTCAGGAAGGGTATATTTTAGTCTGGTGGCCTGGGTAGAAAAGCCGGAGCCGGCGGTGTATTTTCCGGAATAGCTGAAAGCGAGTTTTTGACTGACTGGTATCCCACCAAAAATTATTTGCGCGGCAACACTGGCCGCATCCGCATCTTTTTGTACGGACCAAAGTAAAGGGGCGCTGAGCTGGTCGAAAGCACGCAGGCCATTGCCCTCACCAAACAGGGCAACTACAACTTGTTTGCTTTTTGCAATACTGTTAATGAAGTTTTGGTAACGCAGGTTTGAAGCATCCTGATCTGTAATGGAAATGATAACCGTGTTGAAATATTTCAAATCGTCTTCCAGGTCGTCCAAAGTTGCAGCGTCTTTATAATTGGCAGCATGAAAGGGGCTTACTTTTGTGTATTTATTAAGTAGGCTGTCCAATACCCCCTGAGCAGAAAATCCGAGGTCAACAGAGGCTATGTTTTTTTTCTCCAGGGACATCAGTGGAATGAGGTTTTGCTGGTTGTTCAGCAAGACCGTGCTTTTAATAATGGTGTTAATCGTGTTTAGTCTGGCTTCGTTTTTTTTATGCTCCTGTGCGCAGGCACTTAAGGTGAATCCTGCAATAAAGCAGATGCCCAGTATTTTGAATAGGTTCTTTGTTCTTGAGGTTCTTTTGTTCATTGAAATTGTAGGGTTCTTATCGGTTTTCAAAATGCGCGTTGCATAAAGATATAAAATGATGGACTGACTTCGTCATTTAACATTCAATTATAAGAAAAGAGATGAGTTTAAGGCTTATTTTCGCTAAATTAGCAACCTTTACTATAGAGCATAAATGTCAGATATTATAAAACTTTTACCCGATAACGTGGCCAACCAGATTGCGGCAGGAGAGGTGGTTCAGCGTCCAGCATCGGCAGTAAAAGAATTGTTGGAGAACGCAATAGATGCAGGGGCAAATAAAATACAACTGATCCTGAAAGATGCCGGAAAGGCCCTGATTCAAGTGATCGATAATGGCTGCGGAATGAGCCCTGCAGATGCAAGGATGTGTTTTGAAAGACACGCGACTTCGAAAGTACGCAATGCAGAGGACCTCTTTGCAATCCGTACCATGGGATTTCGGGGGGAGGCCATGGCTTCTATCGCCGCCATTGCCCAGGTAGAAATGAAAACCCGTCGGCATGAAGATGAACTGGGTACACAGATAGAAATAGAAGGCTCTTCATTTTTAAGTCAGGAACCTGTGGCCGCTGCAGAAGGGACAAGCATTAGCGTGAAAAATTTATTTTTCAATACACCGGCCCGTCGCAATTTTCTGAAAAGTAATCCTGCTGAAATGCGTCATGTTTTAGATGAATTTCAAAGGGTTTCTCTGGCCAATCCACAAATTGCCTTTAGTCTTCACCACGATGGTGCAGAAATTTACCGCCTGCCTTCTTCTTCTTTGAAGCAAAGGATTATTCACTTATTTGGAAATAATTATAACCAGAGACTGATACCAGTAGAGGAGGAAACGACGATCATCAACTTAAAGGGCTTTATCGGTAAGCCTGAATTTGCAAAAAAAACAAGGGGTGAGCAGTTCTTTTTTGTCAATAACCGTTTCATCAAAGATGGTTATCTGAACCATGCCATAAACAAGGCCTATCAGGAGTTGCTGTCGGAAGAAAATTTCCCTTTATATGTGCTCTTTATTGATATAGATCCTTCAAAAATCGATGTGAATGTACATCCAACTAAAACCGAGATCAAGTATCTGGAGGAGAAATCCATTTATGCAATTATTCATTCGGCCGTTAAGCGTTCTTTGGGAAAGTTTAACATTAGCCCTACCATTGATTTTGATGTAGAAACAGGGTTTAGCGGGATGATCAGCCCTAAGGCCCCGGAGGATATCGTTCCACCAACCATTAGTTTCAACCCTGATTTTAATCCTTTTAAAGAAGATCGGGTTTCGGAAAGGTCTGCTTCCTATTCTAGCGGGGGATATGAATCCAGGTCCGGTAGTACAAAAAACTGGGGCTCCCTATATGAGATTGCCAATCACAGCCCTGCCGAACAGGTGAAAATTGATTTGCCCGGTCAGGGAGAAACAGAAAATTTTACCCCTCTGCAAAAACAATTAATGCAGGTGCACAACCGTTATATCATTTCACAGATTAAGTCGGGTTTAATGGTCATTGATCAGCAGGCGGCACACGAACGGATACTTTATGAACGTTTTATTGTGCATTTGGAAGACCGAAAAGGAGCCTCCCAGCAAAGTTTGTTCCCTCAAACAGTTACTCTGAGCCCGAATGATTACGAACTGGCCAAAGGTTTGCTGGAAGACATTAAAAGCCTTGGCTTTGAAGTGAGGGAATTTGGGAAAAATACATTGGTTATTGAAGGGATCCCGGTAGATCTGGGCAGCAGTAACCTGAACGAAACACAGCTTTTTGAACATTTGATTGAGGGGTTTAAAAATTCTCAGCAGGAGTTAAAGCTGGATAAAAGGGATGCGCTGGCCAGAAGTATGGCCCGCAATAGTGCAATTAAAGGTGGAGCGGTTTTAAGTCAGGAAGAAATGAATACCCTGATAGAGCAATTGTTTGCCTGTAAAACACCTAATTTCAGTATTAGTGGAAAACCGGTTGTACAGACCATTTCCTTAACAGATCTTGAAAAGAAATTTGAAAAATAAGAATGAATAATATTCATATACCACCAGTTGTAAAAAACCTTTTAATTATTAATATCCTGTTTTTTGCAGCGACCTATGTATTTCAAAGTAAAGGAATTGAGCTTGCACAATATCTGGGCGCATTTTATTTCGATTCAGTGTATTTCAAGGTCTGGCAACCCATTTCCTATATGTTTATGCATGGTGGCTTTACGCATATTCTTTTTAATATGTTTGCCCTTTATATGTTTGGCAGCATTCTGGAAAGCCGTTGGGGCGCAAAGCGCTTTATTAATTTTTATCTGATCACAGGTCTGGGTGCACTTGCCTTACAGTGGGCAGTGCAGGCTTTTGAAGTTTATCATATAACAGGTACAGCAATCAATCAAAGCCCTGGATTATTGGAGCATCTTGAGAAGGGGCAGTTTAATCCAGCTCAGTTTACTGAGATTCAGGCGGCTACCCTCCATGGTATTTATTTCTCTCCAATGGTGGGTGCTTCAGGGGCCATTTTTGGTTTGCTTGTCGCTTTTGGCATGCTCTATCCGAATACGGAATTGTACATTATGTTTATCCCGGTCCCGGTGAAAGCAAAGTACATTATTCCAATTTATATCGTCGTTGAATTATTTCTTGGTGTGGCGAGTTTTCAGGGTGATTCTGTGGCGCATTATGCACATTTGGGTGGAGCGCTTCTGGGCTTTATCCTCGTTAAATTATGGAAAGATAAAAACACATTTTACGACTACTATGACTAAATCTCTTTTTGAAGAATTGAAATTTAAAGTATTCAGATCAGGTAACCCTATATATCTTTACATAGGGCTAAATACCCTGATCTTTGTTGTTATGGCCCTTTTGGGTGTCGCTTTTTTCCTTTCGGGAAAGGGGACTGTTGGACTGGATGCCTTTGTCAGGGAATACCTGGCCTTTCCTGCTTCCTTTGAGCGTCTGCCCTTGCGTTTTTATACCATCATTACTTATCAGTTCTTTCATGAGGGAATATTACATATACTGTTTAACATGCTGTGGCTTTACTGGATGGGCCGGATTTTTCTGGATTTTTTAAAACCCCGTCAGTTTCATTTTGTCTACCTTGCCGGAGGTATTGCCGGGGCATTATTTTTCAGCCTCGCTTTTCATATTTTTCCGGTATTTGCAAACAACATTTCCAGCGCCAGCATTGTTGGTGCTTCAGCAGCGGTCATGGCGGTAGTTGTCGCTGCGGCAACTCTGGTTCCTGATTATACCATCCGTTTATTGCTGATCGGTGATGTCAAGTTAAAATACCTGGCCATTGCTTATGTCATTCTGGATCTGATTGGTGTAGGTTCCTTTAATGCGGGCGGTAACCTTGCCCATCTTGGGGGGGCACTGATGGGTTTTGTTTACATCAAAGCCCTGCAGCGTGGAAATGACTGGAGTAACCTGTTTAAAAAGCGCAGTAAATTAAAAGTTGTCCGGAACGATCAGTTTAAAAGAAATTCAGATTCAAAAAGTACAACAGTGGCCCAGCATGAAATAGATGCGATACTGGATAAAATTTCCAAATCGGGCTATGATAAATTAAGTAAGGAAGAGAAAGAAACGCTTTTTAAGGCAAGCAAACATTAATGAAGAGAGCCAAACCTGCATTTATAGATAAAGTCGTCCGTTTAATGGCTCTGGGTCTTGCCCTGGCCCTTATTCTGGGTTGTATTGCAGGAAATGTGGACCCCAGAACAAACAGGCTGATTCCATTTTTTGGTCTTGCCTATCCTTTTTTTCTGTTGCTGAATATCTTAATGGCAGGTTGGTGGTTGCTCAGAAAGCGCTGGATTTTTATGGTCTTAACCATTGGGGTCATTTTGCTCGGCTGGAGGGCATTGAACGCTACATTCAGCTTTAGAGGGCTAAGCGGTGAAGGGCCAAAAATTAAATCCGACCTGATCCGGATGATGACCTATAATGTGCATAGTTTCAGGCCTTATGATTCAGGGAATGTGGAGTCTGTTAAAAGGCAAATGCTTCAGGTGGTCAGGGACGAGAATCCCGATATTATGTGTTTTCAGGAGTATTATACAAGGAAAAAGGGAAGTTATGCCATTACCGACAGTTTGAAGAAAATGCTAAATACTTCCTATTATTATTTTGTACCTACTTCTTCTAACGATTATGAAGCTATGGGCCTGGCCATATTTTCAAAATATCCCATTAAAAATAAAGGAAACATTGTGTTTGAAGGGCATGGTGGCAACTCCAGCATTTATGTCGATGTACAGGTGCAGCAAAAATTGTTGCGGATTTATAATGTTCATTTGCAATCCATTTCTTTTGATAAACAGGACTACCAATATCTGGATAAAGTAACCAAAAAAATGGATCCGGAGATCGTGCCTTCCAAAAGGATTTTAAGTATGCTCAATACCGCTTTTTTAAAACGAAGTGCCCAGGTGGACATCATGAAAGCCCATATGAAAACCTGTACCATCCCATTTTTAATTTCGGGCGATTTTAATGATACCCCGGCATCTTATGCGGTCACCCAAATGACAGCTGGCCTGAGTAAAACTTTTGTAAAGAAAGGATCGGGCTTAGGACGTACCTATAATGGCAAGTTTCCTAATTTCCAGATCGATTATATTGCAGTGACCAAAGAAATGGAGGTCATCAACCATCGGATTATAGAGGCCCGCCTGTCTGATCACTTTCCGATAAGAAGTGACCTGAGATTAAAACCTTAAATTTTTTACCTTTGTACAAAGGAATACAGCACGAATAACAAAATCAAAAAATGAAAACCGGCTTACAGCTTTACAACACCTTAACACGTAAAAAAGAATTATTTAAGCCCCTGAATGCTCCGCATGTCGGAATGTACGTTTGTGGGCCAACTGTTTACAGTGATGTACATCTTGGTAATTGTCGTACTTTCATTTCTTTTGACCTGATTTTCCGTTACCTTAAATATAGCGGCTATAAAGTACGTTATGTGCGCAACATTACCGATGCCGGACACCTTGAAGGTGACCGTGATGAGGGAGATGATAAATTTGCAAAAAGAGCAAAGCTTGAGCAGCTGGAGCCTATGGAGATTGTACAAAAGTACACCCTGGGATTCCATGATGTTTTAAGAATGTTCAATACCCTTCCGCCAAGCATTGAACCTACTGCTACCGGACACATTATTGAGCAGATTGAAATGATCAAAGAGATCCTGGCAAATGGCTATGCTTATGAGACAGACGGAACGATTTATTTTGACGTTGAAAAATACAGCAAAACCTATAACTACACCATACTGACTAATCGGAACCTGGAAGACATGCTGGCCAACACCAGGGAACTGGACGGACAGGATGAAAAAAGAGGACGGCTTGATTTCGCCTTATGGATTAAGGCCAAGCCGGAAACGCTGATGAAATGGGCATCTCCCTGGGGCCTTGGATTTCCGGGCTGGCATATTGAATGTTCAGCGATGAGTGCAAAATATCTGGGGCAGGAGTTTGATATCCATGGTGGGGGGATGGATCTTGCCGCTACCCATCATACAAATGAAATTGCACAGTCAGAAGCCTGCAGCCATGTCCAGCCTGCACGCTACTGGATGCACACCAATATGCTGACCGTAAATGGTGCCCGTATGTCTAAATCGGCAGGAAATGGATTTTTACCAGGAGAACTTTTTACTGGAAATCACCCATTACTGGACAGGGGTTACAGCCCTATGACGGTTAAATTTTTTATGCTACAGGCCCATTACCGCAGTACGCTGGATTTTTCAAATGAAGCACTTGACGCCTCTGAGAAAGGTTTTAGAAGACTAATGAACGCATTCGGACTGCTGGACAAACTGAGCGCTTCTGCTGAAAGTGATTTTGATATAGAGGCCATCCATCAGAACTGCATCAAGGCTATGGACGATGACTTCAACAGTCCTGTGGTTATTGCAGAGCTTTTTGAGGCAACACGCATCATCAATAGTGTTTATGATGGAAAAGCAAAAATCTCTGCCGTTGCCCTTGAGCAGCTTAAACAGCTCATGAATGATTTTGTACTGGATATTTTTGGCCTGAAAGACGAAGATACTTCCAACACAGAGCTCAACGATGTTTTGGAGATGGTGATTGACATCCGAAAATCGGCGAAAGAAAACAAAGATTATGCAACTTCAGATAAGATCCGTTTGGGCCTGCAAAGTATGGGCATACAATTAAAGGACAGCAAAGAAGGAACGACCTGGAGTAAATCGGGATAATGTTTAATTGTTAATTAATTTAAAAGTTAATATACCTTTCAAGTCTTATCTTCGTAAGATACTATACAATTCATATGACCAATAAACTAATTTATACCCTTGTTGCCCTTTCAATTACTTTTGGTGCCTATGCGCAAAAGTCTGATGGTACCACCAGGTCACTGGTGAATGCAGAACGTGAATTTGCAGAACACGCCGTTAAAGATGGAGAGAAAACAGCCTTTTTGAATTATTCAGCTGATAATGCGTTGGTGTTCAGACCTAACCCTATAAATGCAAAAACTTTTTATAGCGGACAGCAGGACCATAAAAATTTAAGCTGGTCGCCGGTATATGCCCGGGTTTCCAAAAGTGGTGACTGGGGTTTTACCACAGGTACCTATGTGTTGAACGGAGAAGAAAAAAGTTATGGAGATTATTTGTCTGTCTGGAAAGTGGTGAATGACCGCTGGCAGCTAGCCCTGGATTTGGGCACGTCGCACAATAAGCCCTTGAAAAAAGGAAAAGAAGAGTTCATTGAACCCGGAAGTTTTTATAAACCGAAATTCATCAACAGCAAACAAATTGCAGCGGGCGTTGGGATTATCCTGACTACTGAAAAGACTTTAAATGTTACGCTTAAATCCTATGGTTCGGCAGCATTTTCGGGCTTTTTAAACCCGGATGCCAGATTGCTTTTTCCAGGTCAGGAACCTATCGTCGGAAAAGACCGTATCCTGACTTTCTTTAATGGAATGGTGCAGAAAATCTCTTTAAAAACAACGAGTGCCGATAAAGCCTTAGGTGGAGATTTTGCCTATACCTATGGTGTGGCTACTATCGATTATAAGGCAGATTTAAGAGAAAGCTTTAATTATGTCTTTATTTACGAACGTCAGGCAGACCACAACTGGAACATCATTGCCCAGATATTTACGCCTGCAGAGCGCTAATTCAACCTTAAAACAGAAGCCCCTTATCAAAAGGGGCTTTTTTGTTTTATGGCCATTACATAAATTCTAAAATTATAACGTTATTTAACAAATGAACAAAACCTTAGTGATCATTCTTATGGTGCTGGGCATGCAGACCAAAGCACAAAAATTTATGCTTTTGGGGCATCAGGGCGCAAGAGGAATTATGCCGGAAAACACGATTCCTGGTATGCTGAAAGCCCTTGATCTTGGTGTTAATGTGCTGGATATGGATGTGGTGATTTCTAAGGACGAAAAGGTCGTGCTTTCGCATGAACCTTATTTTAACAATGAGATCAGTACCCGTCCCGATGGGAAGGAAATTTCTTTTAAGGAGGAAAAGAAATACAATATGTTTAAAA
Organism: Pedobacter nutrimenti; assembly: GCF_003208655.1. GTDB lineage: Bacteria > Bacteroidota > Bacteroidia > Sphingobacteriales > Sphingobacteriaceae > Pedobacter > Pedobacter nutrimenti. The sequence goes on from NZ_QKLU01000008.1 coordinate 183,293, forward strand.
TGAATTATGAGGAGATCAAAAAATTTGATGTCGGAAATAAAATTCATGCCCGTTTTCCGGGGCAGATGAAAATGAAAGCCTATAAACCACTTTTAGCTGAGCTGATTGATTCCGTAGAGGCTTATGTGAAAATCCGGAAACTCCCAAAGCCACTTTACAACATCGAAACTGCCCTGATCAGAAAAGGAGATGGAGAATTTCAACCTGAAGCCTCGGTTTTTATTGAGCGGATCATGGAAATTGTTAAAGAAAAGAAACTCAGTAAAAGGGTTATTATCCAATCTCTGGATATGCGTACACTACAATACCTGCATCAAAAATATCCTGATATTAAAACTTCACTGATGATTGATGAAAAGCAGGATTTTGAAGAAAGTATACAGGCCCTGGGTTTCACCCCGACTTATTATAGCCCCTATTCCGTACTGGTCGGAAAAGGATTGGTGGACCGTTGCCATTCCGCAGGTGTAAAGATTATACCCTGGACAGTAAATTCTATAAAAGAATTAAAATATCTGATTGATCTGGGGGTGGACGGGGTTGTCACAGATTATCCGAATCTGATGAACCGTTTAGAATAAATTCCTGATGATCTGTTCTACAGAAAGACCTTCCGCTTCCGCGCGGTAATTTCTAACAATACGGTGTCTTAAAATAGCTTCGGCGACGGCTTGTACATCTTCGATATCGGGTGAATATTTCCCTGAAATGGCAGCATGGCATTTCGCGCCCAGAACTAGAAACTGTGAAGCCCTTGGACCGGCGCCCCAACTCACATAAGAATTAACCTCTGCAGTAGACAGTGCGGTGCCCGGCCGGGTTTTAGCTGCAAGTTTAACGGCATATTCCAGTACATTGTCTGTCACAGGAATAGCCCGGATCAGTTTTTGAAAAAACTGGATCTGCTCGGCATTAATGATTTTCCTGAGCGGTGTCTGTATATTGCCCGTGGTGTTTTTGACGATGCTCAGCTCATCTTCAAAGGAAGGGTAGCCCAATAATATGTTAAACATAAACCGGTCCAGTTGCGCCTCAGGAAGCGGATAAGTACCTTCCTGCTCAATTGGGTTTTGAGTGGCAAGGACAAAAAACGGATTTGGTAAAACATGTCTGTGTCCTGCTGCAGTGACCGATCTTTCCTGCATGGCCTCCAATAGGGCTGCCTGTGTTTTTGGAGGGGTACGATTAATTTCGTCTGCAAGAATGATGTTTGAAAAAACAGGCCCTTTAATGAATTTAAAGTGCCTGTCCTCTCCAAGTATCTCTGCCCCGATGATGTCACTTGGCATCAGGTCGGGTGTAAATTGTATGCGGTTAAAATCCAGGTCCAATACCGAAGCAACCGTTTGGACCAATAGTGTTTTTGCAAGCCCTGGTACACCAACCAATAAACAATGACCATTACTAAAGATAGAGATCAGGACAGATTTGATCACTTCATCCTGACCGATCACGATCTGGGAAATCTCTTTCTTTATAGACGTAAAGGATTCATGAAGCGCATCAGCTGCTTCAATATCATTGCTGAAGGGCATAATAACTATTTTTTTAGGTTCTTGGTCCAGATTTTCAGCTCATTGCAGCTGATGTAATCATTGTCAATCCTAATATAGGTGTTTTCCCTGCGTTTCTCAAACCATTCACTTAGGGTTTTATCCATTTTCTGCTCCTGGGCCTTCTCTTTAAACTTGGCATAATCCTGTTCCAGGTTTCCTTTATGCGGTGGAACTTTGGATTTGAGCAGGAAGATCTTATAACCATCCTTACCATCTGCCCCGGTAAAAAATACCGGCTGTGAAATTTCTCCGACTTTCATGGTGTCAATAACCAGGAAAACTTTAGGGTCTACCTTGTCGGCAGGAATAAAAGTGGTTCTGGTTGAGTTTTCATAAGATAGGATCATACCGCCATTATATTTTGTTTCCTTGTTGTCAGAGTACAAAGAAGCAGCCGTAGAGAAAGTCAGTTTTTTTGCATTGATGTTCCTGTAAATACTGTCCGCATGCAATTTAATCCGGTCAAGACTTTGCGGCGTTGTTTGCGGCCGGATCAGGATATGCCGGGCATGTACCTGTTCTCCACGACGCTCTATGACCTGCAGCACATGGTAGCCGAACTCCGTTTCAAATACAGGGGATATTTCTCCGGGTTTAAGTTTAAAAGCCCAGGCTGTAAATTCTTTTGCCATTTGCATACGGTCAAAAAAACCAAGATCACCGCCATCAGCAGCAGATCCAGGATCTTCAGAATAGGTTTTCGCCAAAAAGCCAAAATCCTCTCCGCTTTTAACCCTTAAACGGATGGCGTCCAGTTTATCAAAATACTTTTGTTTTTCTGCTTTGGTCAGCTCCGGGTGAAGAACGATTTCTCCAACTTCGTACTCGGTCGGGATATCGGGTAAACTGTCTGTTTTATAAGAATTGAAATATTTTTGTACTTCTAAAGGAGTAACACTAATACCATCGGTGATTTTCTGCTGCATTTTATTGGCAATCAGAGCATCTTTGATATCTGGTCTGATTTCATCTTTATACTGAAGTATGGATTTGTTCAGGAATTGCTCCAGACGCTCCTGTCCGCCCGCGCGGTTCATACTCATACGCATCCTTCTGTCTACCTCATCATCTACCTGCTTGTCGTCTACCACTACAGAGTCGATCTCTGCCTGCTGTTTTAACAGTTTTTGTACCAGCATTTGTTGTAAAATATAACACCTTACATTTTCTGTATTCGGGTTCCCCGAATTCAGGTACTGTGCGTATTGCTGGTTCAGCTCAGATAACAGGATAATATTATTGCCCAGCACAGCCACAACTTTATCTATGTTTTTTTTCTGTGCCTGTACATTTAAAAACAAACAGAGTAACCCGCCTGCTATCAATAAAACTTTCTTCATTCTATTTCGTTCAATTCAATTATTATGCGCTTGCAAATGTATTAATATTAACAATAGGATTCCTCATCAGGCCTTTAGCTGTACCATGAACTTTATTTTAAGATACAGTTTAGGAGACTGAAAATGATCAGCTTCTTTGTTTAAGCTATAAAAGTAACAAATAAAGGCACTATACTGAGATATTTAACTAATTTTAACAGAAAAATAATTGCCTCTGAAAGGACGATTAATGACAGAACAACATACAACAAATCACCAGGCGCTAAAACTGTTTTTTACCGATGATATTTATCTCATACCCGGTGAAGAAAACAATTTCCCTGTAACTGCCCAACAGAAGGCTGTGGATATACAGCAACAGGCAGCTGCCCCGGTATTGAGCAGCAGCCCTGAAGTTCAGCAGGAGGCCCCACAAAAGAAAGAGCGGTCTTTCAGTTACCTGGGGAAAAACAGCCGCAATATCCTGATCCTGGTAAAAGATGAAAAGTATCCCGTGAGTACTGAAGAAGGAAGGGAATTGCTTAGAAAAATTGTAAAGGCCATTGACCTTTCGGCAAATGATTTTGCGCTGGTCAATTGTGCTGCTTATGCAGATACAGATTTCAATGAACTGAAGGCATTCTTTGCACCCGTATTGTTGCTTTCTTTTGGCCCCGGGCCAGTCTCAATAGGCCTGAAAGAACAGGAGCAAAACAGCCTATGCATGCAGGAGGGCATTCAGCTTGTCTTTTCATCAGACCTGCACGATCTTTCTTCGGATATGAATGGAAAAAAAGCCTTGTGGAATACCTTAAAGAAACTCAGTCTATGATCAGAGAACTTGTTTTTGCAACAAACAATCCATATAAAACCGAAGAAGTCAGGAGTTTGCTGGCCGGCCGTTACAAAGTATTAAATCTTAAGGATATCGGTTGTACCACTGATATCCCGGAAACCGGGACCACTTTTGCAGAAAATGCAGAACTGAAAACCATGTATGTTGCAGAGCATTATGGCCTGGATTGTTTTGGTGATGACAGCGGGCTTGAAGTAGAGGCGCTGAACAATGAACCAGGTATTTATTCTGCACGTTATGCCGGTCATCGCGGAGATGCTGAAAACCTGCAATTGCTTTTGCGAAACATGGAAGGAAAGCAAAACCGGAAAGCGAGGTTCAGGACGGTAATTTCTCTGATCCAGCACGATCAGAAATACCTCTTTGAAGGCATTGTTTATGGTCAGATCAGAAAAGAACCTGCTGGTACAAACGGATTTGGTTATGATCCGATTTTTGAACCTGAAGGTTATGGGCTCAGCTTTGCCCAGATGAGCCTGGAAGAAAAAAACAAGATCAGCCACCGGGCCCTGGCCATGAACCAGCTTATTGCTTTTTTAAAGGAGCAGGCTTAATCAAGGTATCTGTTTTTAGGGGAATTTTCTTTAATAAGGAATCCGTCTTAACACCGGGCTTAATTAAAGTTACCGGTTTAAGTGTGCTGTCTGCGGCTGCAGATTTGATGATTTGCTCTGCTTGCTTTTTGACGCCCTGTGGCACATTGCCCGCTTCTTTGCCCAGTGCTTTAATCAGTCCGTCTTTATCCGTATTTTTCTTTTTTGGGTCTGCTGCCGCTTTTGTTTTGGGCCTGGCTTTTGGATTGGTAATGTCCAGTTTGGAGAGTGGCCGGAGTTCAGGTTTCCAGATAAAGCCGGTCAGGGTGACATTTTCTTTAACCTGTCCGATAGGGGTAGTGGTTCCCTCCACGTCTTTTATCGGTACAATTTCATCAATCTCATTTCCTTTAAACAGAATCTTGATCCTGGCACTGATGGTCCGGTTCATTTTTTCATACTGGTCCTTGTCGTCTTTGGTGTAGTAGAGACTTTCCGCATTGCCATCAACATACATATACTTCAATTTTCCATCCTTGAAAAAGCCAGTCATCAGCCGGCCTTTGATCTGATTGAATTTTAAAGAGTCTTTATATACATTTACCGTAAAGCCGTTTCGGATCACCTGTACGGAATTCAATTTTTTGTCCCTCATGTGCAGGTATAGGGTGTCTCCGGTCTGTTGCGAACCTTCTGCCCACATGATTGGGTTGTAATACCACCTTAAAGTAGAGTCTGCACTGGTGTAAAACAAGGAATCTGCCTTGGCCTGCATATTGGATTTAAACACTTTCACATGGTGATAAGCCCTGATGATCCTTGCTTTAACGGTGTCCAGCGGATTCAAAGGAATGGTGTCTTTGCGGATCACCTTCTTTAAAGCAGCAGACGGATTCTGCAAGCCCGATTGCTGCAGGGAATCCTTTTTGACAGAAGGGAAAATCGGCCTGACCCCGCTGGCATCCCTAACATTGGTTTTCTTAGGGTCTGCTGGTGGTTTATCCCTGATTAGTTCCGGCATTTTCCGGGAGCTGGGTTCCCAGGGGATTTTCTTTCTGGTAAGACTATCTGAAATCTTCAAGGCCCAGGGAGCGGCTATCCGGGAATCTTTTGCCCCCTTTTTAGGGAGCTCTTTTTTCTGACCGGCAATGGGTCTGCCGGACACCCCGGAAGCAGGTGCAAGAGGTTTTCCTTTGGGCTTTTCTTTTGGCTTCTCTTCTCCAACCTCATTGTCTTTTTTTATAATGGGCAGGGGCAACAGTTTTAAAGTTTGCCTCAGTACAATTTGTGTTTCGAGGGTATCGGCCCCCATCCATAGGGTATCGGGCCTTTTGACATTTTTGACCAGGACAGAGTCAGAAGTTCCCAGTCCGACATAAGCATTTTTGGTGACCAACGTCCGCTGATCGATTTTATAATAATAACCCAACTGGCCGTACATGGTGGTTTTGTCTACCGTATCTTTGAAAACGATATTTCTTACCGCTTTCCCATAACCGATTTTCCCATCGTAATACAAGCTGTCGCCTTTGAGGGATTTGCTTCCTGAGGTATATAGGTTTTTCTTACCAAAATAGGCGTATTCTGTCTTTGTATTGTAGGCCCCGTTTTCTGTGTAAAGGTTATCGTCTTTACCCTTTATGTTCGTTGGCCCGTAAAAATAGGTCCAGTTGGTTAAGGTATTGTAACGCATCGTATCCGATTTAATGGTGGTTTGGGGGGTAACCACCACCACATTATATCTGAAATAAGAATCCCGGGTCCCGGCAAAGTAATAGCCGTTTTTACTGGTCAGGGTTACATCTTTGTTGACAATCTTTCCGCCTTCCACATAAGTACCTACCTTGGTGGCCATGTTATAGTCCAGAATATTGGTGGTCAACACACTTTCACGGTCCAATAAACGGACATTACTGGACAGGTGGGCCATTTTGGTATTGCCCTCGTAAGTTAAACGGTCCGAGTAAATATTAATGGTGTCGGCCTGATTGATGTGCACATTGTTATAAGCTTCAAACATGTTTTTTTCATCATACAGAATGGCGCTGTCGCAAGTCAGGGTAGCATTGTCTTGTCTGAAAACCGGGTTTTTTAAATAAGTAACCTTTTTTTTGTTGTCAACATTAACCGTCTTGGCGTGGTCAATAGTGATTTTGGTCCTTTTCTGGGCCAGTAAAGAAAAAGGGAGTAAACCAGTGATTATAAAGAAAAAGAGTAGTTTTCGCACTTTACAAAGTTAATTCTTTTGATCAAATTATAAGGATTGTCCATAAGTTATGGCCTGTTATTATTCCGGTGCCGGTATTCATTGCGCTTTAAATTATAAATTTAGGCAGATTCTAGATATTTTTGAAGAATGCTTCCCGTAGAACGATTTCAGGACTATGTTTTAAAAAATTCCTTACTCAGTAAACAGAGCCGGGTGCTGCTCGCTGTAAGCGGGGGAAAGGATTCTGTGCTGATGTCGCACCTTTTTAAACGGGCAGGTTATCATTTCGGTATTGCACACTGCAATTTTAATTTAAGAAAAGAGGAGTCTGAGCGGGATGAAGCTTTTGTGAGAAGGCTTGCTGCTACACTGGAAGTCCCTTTTTACCTGAGCAGTTTTGAAACTGCCGCCTATGCCGCTGCACAGAAAGTTTCTACACAAATGGCCGCAAGAACTTTACGCTATGAATGGTTTGAAAACTGCAGGCAACAGGAAGGCTATGACCTGATTGCTGTTGCGCATCATCAAAATGATGTATTGGAAACGGTTTTGCTTAACCTCACCAGGGGTACCGGAATAGCCGGGCTTCATGGAATACGCCCCAGACGGGATAAGCTCATTAGGCCCATTCTGTTTCTTTCTGCAGCGGAAATCGAAGAAATTATCCGCTCTGAGGACTTTTCTTATGTAGAAGACAGTTCAAATCATGCAGATAAATATGCCAGAAATAAGATCAGGCTTAAAGTGGTTCCACAGCTTAAAGCAATTAATCCGGGACTGGAACAGACTTTTGAACACAACATCCGGCGCTTTGCCGAAACTGAACAGGTTTTAAATCAGGTGGTTCAGGCCCTGAGGGAAACTTTATTTCAAGAGCGGGAAGGGCATGTATTTATTTCCGTAGACAAAATCAGGGCCCTTGATCCCCGGCAGCTGTTGTTTGCAGAACTGATCAAACCCTATGGTTTTTCGGAAAACCTGGCTATGGACATCTTGCAGTCTTTAAACGGGCAGAGTGGGGCCTCTTTTTATGCAGAAGCCTACAGAATAACCCTGGACCGGGAAGAATTGATTGTTTCGGCCATCCTTCCCCGAGATTACGGGGGGATCAATATCCATCCCGAGGATCAGCAGGTATCTATGGGAAAATACCAGATTGAGATTTCAGGCAGTACAGTTGTCCGCTTTGAAAAAGTAAAAGAAAAAGCCTTTATAGATGCAGGGAAACTGATCTATCCGCTGATTTTAAGAAATTGGGAGCAAGGTGACCATTTTATGCCTCTTGGCATGAACAGGTATAAAAAGCTGAGTGATTTTTTTATAGATGAAAAGGTTCCATTGCCTCTAAAGGAGCAGATTCCTGTTCTGATCAACGGAAACGGAGAAATTGTATGGATTGCAGGATGGAGGCAGGACAATAGATATAAAGTAAGCCCTGCTACAAAAAAAGTCGCTATATTCGAATTGAAAATGAATCCGCGGTGATGATTTTGATCATTAAAGGGTCCATCCGACAAATTTAAACAGGCTCAAAGATAAACGGGTGAAATAAATGGGGAACAGGTACGCATTTTTAGAAAAACAATATATTGGCAGGGATTATATCCGGATCTGTATCAGGCTGGTTATGGCTGCATTCTGCTTTGCAGCTTATGTTTATGAACGGGACAGGGACAATACTCAGGACCTGTTTTTGATCGTAGGCTTTGGGATCATCGGAATTTCCATCATCCTGCTTTTCTTAATCCAGTATAAAACCCTTATTCACAATAAAAGCATCATTATTGATGGTCTATGGACTGCAAAAAAAGTTAAAATAGACCTCAATAGTATTGTGAAAGTCAGAAAAGACACCTATAGCAATTATCTGTTCAATAATCCGGTTTACAATCTTCATAGAAAAGGCAGCATCCGCTTTTATTCCTCCGGAAAAGATGCCATTGTGCTCACAGACCGGGACGGACTTGAATATTATATCGGAACACAACGGCCAAATGAAATGTACCTGGTGATCCAGCAGGAGATGCAGGACAAATAGGAGCGGGTTTGAAATAATTGCAATTGTTTAACACAAAGATCAGTTTAAGTATGGTACTTTGCGTTACAAAACAAAATATTCGGATGAAACCATCATAAGTTTACACGCACATAGTGCAAGGAATAAAACTCATGATCGCTTCATAACCATTAAAAAGCAAATATATTCGAATGAAAATAGGTATCGTTTGTTACCCGACTTTTGGAGGCAGCGGCGTGGTCGCGACTGAATTAGGTAAAGCCCTGGCCGATGAAGGCCATCAGGTTCATTTTATTACCTATAGTCAGCCCGCCCGTCTGGACTTTTTCTCCGCCAATTTATTTTATCATGAAGTGTCGGTAAGGAATTATCCCTTATTTGACTATGCCCCATACGAATCTGCCCTGGCCAGTAAACTGGTGGATGTGGTGAGGTTTGAAAAACTGGATATTCTGCATGTGCATTACGCTATCCCACATGCTTCTGCGGCTTTTATGGCCAAACAAATCCTGGCTACTTATGGCATTCATATTCCGGTGGTCACCACGCTTCACGGAACAGACATTACACTGGTGGGAAAAGACCCAACCTATAAGCCGGTGGTGACCTTTTCCATCAACCAGTCTGACGGGATCACAACCGTTTCTCAAAACCTGAAAGAAGATACCCTAAAACATTTCGACATCACCCGGGAAATTAAGGTGATCCCGAATTTTATAGATTTTCAACGCTTTAGCCTAAAACCTAAAGACCATTTCAAAAAGGCCATCGCGCCAAATAATGAGCGCATCCTGATCCATACCTCTAACTTCAGGAAGGTAAAAAGAACAGGAGATGTGATCCTGATGTTTCAGCAAATCCTGAAAAAAATTCCGTCCAAACTTTTGATGGTCGGCGATGGGCCGGAACGTTCTTACAATGAACAGTTGTGCCGGGACCTTGGGATCTGTGATCATGTACGCTTTCTTGGTAAGCAGGATGCTGTAGAAGAGATCCTTTCGGTCTCTGACCTGTTCCTGATGCCCTCGGAATCGGAAAGTTTTGGTCTTGCGGCCCTGGAAGCCATGGCCTGTAAAGTGCCGGCCATTACCTCCAATTCAGGAGGTTTGCCGGAGCTTAATGTAGATGGATTCTGCGGTTATATGAGCAATGTCGGAGATGTAGACGAGATGGCTGCAAATGCCATTAAGATTCTGGAAAATGACCAGGTGCTACAGCAGTTCAAGGAAAATGCATTAAAAAGGGCACAGGATTTTGATCTTAAAAAAATCCTGCCGGTTTATATAGAATATTACAATGAAATTATGGCCAGGCAAGCAAAGCCCGCCATCGCCTAGGGCTAAAAAACTCCACAAAAAAAGGCCGGTGAAGATTTTCTTCACCGGCCTTTTTTTGTGTCTAAAAGACTTTATGGCGTAAAGACCAGACAAACCGGCGCGCCTACAGCCAGACGTTTACCACTATCTTTTAACAGGCCGGTTGTTTTGTCCCTTTTAAAAATGACCACGTCATTTGTGTATTGATGCGCAGCAAGCAGATAATTTCCGCTTGGATCTATAGCAAAATTTCTTGGACCTTTTCCCAAACTACTAACTGTGGATACAAAAGACAGTTTTCCGGTTGGCAAAATAGAAAAGATGGAAATACTGTTGGCATCTCCCCGGTTGCTTTCGTAAAGAAATTTTCCATCCGGAGAAACATGGACATCAGCGCCATCAATTCTGCCACTGAAGTCTTTGTCCGTTGTGCCAATTTCCTGAATCTTATTTAAAGTTCCATTGGAATATACAAAAGCGGTAATGCTGCCATTGAATTCATGCGCCAGATAAGCAAACCTTCCGTTTGGACTGAAAGTGAGGTGTCTTGGGCCACTGCCCGCATTTGTTTTCAAAACGGTTTTAATCGTTAAGGTCTGGTTTTTTCCGGAAGGATTATAATGATATACATAAATCTGATCTTCTCCCAGGTCGTTACAGATCAGGTATTTCCGGTCCGGACTGAACTGTACCATGTGAACGTGCGCACTTTCCTGTCTTTTTTTGGGGTCAATACTTTTTCCGGTATGCTGGATCACCTGGACGGCATCACTTAAGGAACCGTCCGTATTTCTGCCAAATACGGCTAAGCTGCCCCCACTGTAATTGGCCACAATCACATTTTTCTGATCTGCAGTAATGTAGCAGGGATCAGCGCCATGACTTTCCTTTTTGTTTAAAAAGGTCAATTTGCCCGTCAGGGCATTAAAAGCAAAAGCACTGATGGTACTGGTACTTCCGGTTTCGTTTACACTGTAGACAAATTTTTTATCTGGCGAAACACAAAGATAACTTGGATTGGCTACCTCTTTTGTAATGCTCTTCAGGCGGCTTGATGCGCTAAAGGTATGAAAATTATAAGTGTAGATCCCCTCACTTTTGCCGGTATTGGTATAAGTTCCGATCAGCAGGTTGTAATTTGCTTTTTGGGCATAGGTACCTGCACAGAGCAACAGTACCGACAGCAGGCAGAGGATCTTTCTCATTTCGTTCAGATTATTTAATAAGGTGTTTGATTTGTATCAGCTCATGCTCTTCCAGGTAACGCCATCTTCCGCGGGGAAGATCTTTTTTGGTCAGGTTACCGTAAACTACCCTGTCGAGTTTAACCACATCGTAACCCAGGTGTTCAAAGATACGTCGCACAATTCTGTTTTTTCCGCTGTGGATCTGGATGCCAACTTCTTTTTTACTGCCACCGGCAACATAAGAAACGCTGTCCGGTTTGATCAGGCCATCTTCCAGTTCAAGACCGAACTGGATCTTGTTTAAATCTCCCTGGCTTAAGCTTCTGCTCAGTTCTACATGATAAATTTTGGTAATCCCGTTTTTTGGGTGGGCCAGTTTATCAGCAAGGTCCCCGTCATTGGTCATCAGCAATAACCCCGTCGTATTCCTGTCCAAACGTCCAACAGGGTAAATGCGTTCACGGCTGGCTTTTTCAACCAGTTGCATTACGGTCTTTCTTTCCTGCGGATCATCTGTAGTTGTAATATAGTCTTTTGGTTTGTTCAAAAGCACGTAAATCTTTTTCTCGCGTTTTAACAACTCCCCATTATAGCGAACCGAGTCTTTAGCCGGGTCAACTTTATGTCCAAGTTCTGAAACCACTTCGTTGTTTACCGTCACTACACCAGCTGCAATCAGCTCATCCGCTTTACGACGGGAGCAAATACCTGAATTGGCAATGTAACGGTTCAGACGGATCAGGCCATCGTCTTTTGCCACAGGTGTTTTTCTGCTACGCAAAACAGGTGTTTTTTCTCCTTTTTCCTTAAAATTTGGTCTGGAACCTTCTTCTGCCCTTTTTCTGAAAGGCCTGCTGTCCGTGCTTCTTGAAGCCTGACCTTTTTTATCATCGAATTTACGGAATGGTTTGTCAGAGCTGAAATTGTCTTTCTTTACATAACTTCTTCCTTTAGATGCCGGGGTATCGGTGTCCCTGTTTTCTCTTGGTCTGAAAGACTTGCTGTCCCCATCCCTAGGAGTTCTGGGTTTGAAGTCACGGGAAGCTCCTGTTTTTCCGGAATAACCTTTTGAATCCCCGTCTTTTGATTTAAAATCTTTAGGGCCTGAAGCCCTGCCAGAGAATCCTCTTGCATCTCCTTCACGTTTCTCCCTTGGCTTAAAGGATTTGAAATCTCCTTCTGCAGCGGTTTTGGATTTGAAATCTTTTGATCCTGCTGACCTGCCTGGCCTTGCCTGTTGATCTGAGCTTTTACTCCTGCCTTTATAAGTACTTTCTGATCCACTTCTGCTCTTGTCGTCAGTGCTTCGGTTTCCCGGTTTGGACTTGTCATCCCGACTGTTCCTGTTGTTGTTTTTTATCATGATACGCTATTAACCGCATAAAATATGCGGCTGCAAATTTAACAAAAATCTGCTAAATCTTAAATTGATAATTTGACCATCCGGGATAAAAATAAAATCGCGGCCTATGCATGTTTAAAGGTCGATTTTAGAAGCTTATTTTGTAATAGCTTGATAGTTAAGTAAATATAACGTATGTTTGCAGCCGTTTTATATTGTTAACCAAAAAAAGGAGGAAAATGATAAAGAAACACATAATAACATGTACGATAATTTTAACATTATTGGTTATGGCAAAAGTGTTTGCTTACCACATGCCCCAAGCAGCAAAAAGTCTTACAAAAGAAGAAAAAACAACACCAAAAAATACACTAAAAGAAGAAGGGCCTGAATCTGTAATGGCCCATTTAAATTTTGCAGAAGAAGAGCTGCCGGCGGGAGATCCCAAAGTACAGCAAAAAATGAAAAAAGTTCTTGCTGCATTCTCTTACGCAAATTTACAAACCAATCGTTTGCATAGAAAAGCCGTAGAATGGTTCCCTGTTATTGAACCCATTCTGGATGATTTTGGAATTCCAAACGATTTCAAATACGTTCCCCTTGTGGAATCAGGTCTGCAGGAAGGTGTTTCCCCAAAAGGTGCAGCAGGTTACTGGCAGTTTATGCCCGCAACGGCGCGTACTTACGGACTGAAAGTAAATGCAAGAGTAGATGAACGTAAAAATTTACGCAAGTCGACCATTGCCGCCTGTAAATACATCAAAGAACTTTATGGTGTATTCGGAAACTGGACCATGGTGGCCGCTGCCTATAATGTTGGAGACAACCACATGAAAAAGCAGATCAACAGGCAAAACCAGGACAATTACTTTAAAATGAAGCTTAACCGCGAAACCGCTGGTTATGTATATAAATTGATTTCCATGAAACAGATCATGGAAGATCCTGCGCGTTATGGTTACCGGGCTCCAAGAGAGCTTTTGGCAATGAACGCAGAATAATAAGACAAAAAGACATGCAATTGGGTAAAGCCGGAATCTGATTCCGGCTTTTTTTTGTATAATCTTTTCCTGTTTTATCAGCAGATGTTGCTTTAAAGCAAGATTTTGTGTTTAATTGTAAATCAGTGTAAAGACTTTAATTTTGATAAAATTTTTAGCAATTTTGTGGCTGAAAATTTGCTGTCTTAATTCCAAAGGAGAGCGTCTTTAACCCGAATAGAGACCTATTGTTGTTTAAAAATATATATGAGTAAAAATACCGTTGACCTGGGCGAGCAAAAAGATGTAGAAGTATACGGAGCCAGGGTACATAACCTTAAAAATATAGATATTTCCTTCCCAAGAAACCAACTGGTGGTCATTACCGGTTTAAGTGGAAGCGGGAAGTCTTCCCTGGCTTTTGATACCATTTATGCCGAAGGGCAGCGCCGTTATATGGAAACCTTCAGTGCCTATTCCAGGCAGTTTATGGGTGGTATGGAAAGACCGGACGTGGATAAAGTTTCCGGTCTGAGTCCGGTTATTGCAATTGAACAGAAAACGACCAGTAAAAACCCTCGTTCTACCGTAGGTACCATTACCGAGATTTACGATTTTATGCGTTTGCTTTATGCCCGCGTGGCAGATGCTTTCTCTTACAATACCGGAGAAAAAATGGAACGGATGAGTGAAGATCAGATCCTGGACAATATCTATAAAAAATACGATCAGATGCCTGTAAATATCCTGGCCCCAGTGGTAAAAGGACGTAAAGGACATTACCGGGAGTTGTTCGAACAAATCCGTAAACAGGGCTATGTGAAAGTCCGTGTCGATGGTGAGATTCAGGACCTGAGCCCTAAAATGCAGGTAGACCGTTATAAGATCCATGATATTGAAATTGTGGTAGACCGGCTGATTATTGATAAAGAAGATAAAAAACGTCTGCTGGATTCTTTGCAAACCGCAATGAAAGTGGGCAAAGGCATTATTAAAATCAGTGATAAGGACAACAATGTTTCCCACTTCAGCCGTTTTTTAATGTGTCCGACCACGGGGATCTCTTATGATGAACCCCAGCCCAACAGCTTTTCTTTTAACTCTCCATACGGAGCCTGTGAGCGTTGCGACGGTCTGGGTTATATTTTTGTGGTAGACCGGGAGTCGGTCATCCCGAACCCAAAACTCAGCATCCTGAACGGTGGACTGGCCCCATTGGGTGAGTACAGGGACATCTGGGTGTTCCAGGTGCTGAAGGCCCTGGCCAAAAAATATAATTTTTCCTTGTCCAGCCCTATAGAAAAACTGGATGAAGAAATTATAAACATCATTCTTAATGGTACGCACGAATTGCTTTCAGTTGCCGTAGAGTACAATAAATGGAATGTTCAGAATTACCAGATTACTTTCGATGGTTTGATTAAACTGTTGGAAGAGCAGCAGGAGCGAAAAGGCGAAGCGGCGGTGGATGATATGGAAGCCTTCCGGAAACTTAAAACCTGTCCGGTTTGTAATGGGGCAAGACTGAAAAAAGAAAGCCTGCATTTTAAGATAGACGGAAAGAACATCTTTGAGGTTTCTGAAATGGACATCAGCAGCATCAAACTCTGGTATACAGACCTGGAGGACCGTTTGACAGAGCGTCAGAATACCATTGCCAGGGAAATCCTGAAAGAGATCAGGGCCAGATTGGGCTTTCTGAGTGATGTCGGATTGAATTACCTTTCCCTGGACCGTACAGCAAGGACACTTTCGGGTGGAGAGGCACAGCGGATCCGTCTGGCCACGCAAATCGGCTCACAGCTGATGAACGTCATGTATATTCTGGATGAACCAAGTATAGGTTTACACCAGCGTGACAACGAAAGGTTAATACATGCCCTGAAAAACCTGCGTGACCTGGGCAATACAGTTCTGGTGGTGGAACACGATAAAGACATGATCCTGGAAGCAGACCACGTGATTGATGTTGGGCCGGCTGCAGGCGTGAGAGGTGGACAAATTGTTGCACAAGGCACACCCGAGGAAATCTTAAAATCGGATACCTTAACGGCCGCATACCTGAACGGGCGGAAAAAAATTGAAATCCCTGCCAAAAGAAGAAAAGGTAACGGACATAAGCTTTCGATCATTAAAGCCAGCGGCCATAATTTAAAGGACGTATCTGTCGATTTTCCCTTAGGTAAATTTATTGCCGTGACTGGTGTTTCAGGAAGCGGTAAATCCAGTCTGATTACAGAAACCTTGTATCCCATCCTGAACCATCATTTTTTCAGGGCAAAAAAACACCCCCTGCCCTACGAAAAAATTAACGGGCTCAAAGAAATAGATAAAGTTATTGAAATAGACCAGGCGCCTATTGGAAGAACGCCACGTTCCAACCCTTCGACTTATACCGGTGTATTTTCAGACATTCGGAATTTGTACGTACAATTGCCCGAAGCTAAAATCAGGGGCTATAAGCCGGGCCGTTTTTCCTTTAACGTAAAAGGAGGAAGGTGTGAAACCTGTCAGGGTGCAGGAATGAAAGTCATCGAGATGAACTTCTTACCGGACGTACAGGTACCTTGTGAAGAATGCGGCGGCAGAAGATACAACAGGGAAACCCTGGAAGTTCGTTACCGTGGTAAATCCATCAGTGATGTCCTGGACATGAGCATTGAAGAAGCCTGCAGTTTTTTTGAAAACATGCCGGTAATTTATCGTAAAATTAAAACCCTAAAAGATGTTGGCCTGGGTTACATCACCCTAGGACAATCGTCCACAACCCTGTCCGGCGGAGAGGCACAGCGCGTTAAACTGGCAACAGAATTGTCCAAAAAAGATACGGGAAGTACTTTTTATATTTTGGACGAGCCCACTACCGGACTTCATTTTGAAGACATCAATGTATTGCTGGGTGTTCTGAATGAGCTGGTTGAAAAAGGCAATACTGTGCTGGTGATAGAACATAACCTGGATGTGGTTAAAGTGGCCGACTGGGTGATTGACCTGGGAGAAGAAGGTGGTGCTGGAGGAGGAAAAATTATCTTCGAAGGCACGCCGGAAGGTTTGATCCAGAACCCTCGAAGCCTGACCGGAAAATTTCTGAAAAAAGAAATGGAACTCTAATATGGAAAAGTCACTCCGTTACTACCTGCCCGATGCCAGTGCACCCGAGGAAATTGGGGTTGAACAAAGTACGGACAACAGCAGCGGACAAGGAGCTTACCAGTTGGTGAGGGAGCAGGATGTACAGCGTGTATTACTGCCCAGGGCGAGTTTCAGTCATAAAGGGACTTATGGACACGCCCTATTGATCGCAGGAGCGGCCCAAACCATGGGGGCAGCGCTGCTTTGCGCAAAAGGCTGCCTGTATGCTGGGGCCGGACTGACCACCTTATCTATCCCCGAAAGCGGTTTAACCGCATTGAACTGCAGCTTGCCCGAGGTGATGTACCTGAGCCGGAGCCACATTAGTGATGATTTGAATCAATATACGGCGATAGCTGTAGGTCCAGGCCTGGGTACCGGATCGGCCAGTCATAGTTTATTGCATGACCTGTTGCTTATGGAAAAGGCCATGGTACTCGATGCAGATGCTTTAAATATCATGTCCAGGTATCCTCAATTAAAGGAACTGATTCCTGCGGGTTCTGTGCTGACCCCACATATGAAAGAATTTGACCGGTTATTTGGCCCGCAGCAGAACTGGTTTGAACGTTTGCAGGCCGCACGCAGCGCAGCTGAAAAATACCAGTCTGTCATTGTACTGAAAAATCAATATACCTTTATCATTGGAACAAATGGAAAGGTTTTGATTAACCCCACAGGTAATCCCGCAATGGCTCAGGGTGGAATGGGAGATGTATTGACAGGAATGATTACTGCTTATCTTGCGCAGGGTTTAAGCGCAGAGAAGGCTGCTTTTACCGGATGTTACGTGCATGGAAAATCAGGAGACGATTTGGCTGAAAACTATTTTAATGTAAGTGCTTCACAAGTTGCCCGGCACATTCCCCGGGTTGTCCGGCAAATGATTAAATAGAAACGCCACCCATGGCGATCATTTTCTCCATGGTCGGACTTGGGCTTCCACCGCGTTTTTCCAGGGTAACCGCAAAGGCTTGTGCCACACCAATTTCTTTCATGTTCAGCAGAAGGTGTGAAGTATCTGATTTTACATCAAAAACACCAAGATCTACCGGTTTGCCATTAACCAATGCCCAGAGCTGGTACTGGTGTGTCTGATCGTTTACCGGAAGGTTCATTTTGGAATTGTCTACCATTACATGTTTTCCGGCTGCATGCCAGTATACGGTCATTTTGGCCTGAGGATCCATTTTGGTACCGGAAAGTTTGACGATTTTCCATGCCGGATCAGCAGTCATGTCTGCTATTTTCTGTAAATCCTGGTTATGGTCTTTCATAAAACCAACAGTGGCAGCAAATTTCTGGTTTTGGCTGCTCAGGCTTGCAATCTGATTTTCTGCTTCACTTAATTTCGAATGTGCAGAAAACAGGGCTACAAGACTAATGAGCAATAATGCTGCGCAGGCAGCTAAAGCAATCCGTAAAGACCGGACCCTGGAGTCTGCGGGCTGATGTTGTGCAAGGGATACTACGCTGGCTTCTGGCCTAGGGGGATTTTGCTCTGCTTTGGGTTCTTCCTGATGGCTTTGAAGGGAAGAAAGACTGGACAAAATTTTCTGGTCAAGACTTGCAGAGGGGGCTATGGCATTTTGCAGGGCATACTCCTCCATTGCAAGCTCAATAGCCGTAATTTCCGTTTGGATTTCCGGGTGCCGGGCTGCCATGGCTTCAACTTCTTCTTGTTCGGAGCGCGTTAACTGTCCCAGAACGTAAAGTTCAAGTATGCCTGATTCTATATATGCTTTAACCTCTTCCACTTAATTAAAATATTTTCTTAACTCCAAAATAGCCATACGGATCCGGGTTTTAACCGTGCCCAATGGTAAATTTAACTCTTCTGCCGCCTCAATATGAGTGTAACCTTTAAAATAAACCATGTCCAGAACCGTATGGAACTCCGGCTTGAGTGCCGTGACCATATCTTTCAAGCCAAGAATATCTGCGTTAAAGGTGATCTTTGATTGTGCGTCAATGGAATCTACGTTATTTTCAATGTCCTGGTTTTTAGCGGTATTCCTAAAATCTTTGGACCTGACTTTGTCAATGGCCAGATTTCGGGCAATGTTCATCATCCAGGTAAACAAGCGGCCTTTTGAGGCATCATAGTGCGTGGAAGAATTCCAGATTTTTATAAAAGTTTCCTGTAATACGTCTTCAGCAATTTCCTGGTGCTGGATGATCCTGGCAATAACCCCAAGTAAAGCACCTGAATACATATCATAAAGGGCCTGCATAGCGATTGTTTTCCTGCCTTTCAGGGCAAGAACAAGCTCTTCTTCAGTTAAAGATATTTTTTTAGATGGTGCCAAACGGTAGCTAATATACAGAATCTATAACAAGAAGAAAATAATATTTGTTTTAGGCTTTAAAAATTAAAACTAAAAATCAAACAGGTGTTTTTCAGCATGATAAGAGGAGCGGACCAGTGGACCACTTTCTACGTATTTTAGCCCTTTGGCCAGGCCGACTTCTTTATATTTTGCAAATTGGTCAGGGTGGATCCAGTCGACCACAGGATGGTGGTTGCGGGTTGGCTGCAGGTACTGGCCCAGGGTTAAGATGTGAACCCCAGCAGCCACCAGATCGTCCATGGCTTCGAATATATCTTCTTCGGTTTCACCCAGGCCAAGCATAATGCCGGTTTTGGTTCTCAAACCAAATTCAGAAATTCTTTTCAAACATTCCAGGCTTCTGTCATACTTGGCCTGTATCCTTACTTGCCGGGTCAGTCTTTTTACAGTTTCCATGTTATGGGAAACCACCTCAGGTCTTTCCTCCAGTACACGGTACAGGTTATCCCACTGACCTTTAAAGTCTGGGATCAGGGTTTCAAGTGTGGTCTGAGGACTTTCCCGGCGAATGGCCTGTAAAGTTTCCGCCCAGATGATGGAACCGCCATCTTTCAGGTCGTCCCTGTCTACAGAGGTGATTACACAATGTTTTACCTGCATCAGCTTCACTGAATTGGCTACCCGGTTGGGCTCATCGGTATCCACGGCCAAAGGTCTTCCTGTGGCTACTGCACAAAAAGAGCAGGAGCGGGTACAAATGTTGCCCAGGATCATAAAAGTGGCCGTACCGGCACCCCAGCATTCTCCCATATTCGGGCAGTTACCGCTTTCACAAATGGTATGA
This sequence comes from Pedobacter nutrimenti, assembly GCF_003208655.1. Taxonomy (GTDB): domain Bacteria; phylum Bacteroidota; class Bacteroidia; order Sphingobacteriales; family Sphingobacteriaceae; genus Pedobacter; species Pedobacter nutrimenti. The sequence goes on from NZ_QKLU01000008.1 coordinate 202,875, forward strand.
AGCTTATGCGTGTCTACCAAACTGCGGACCTGTGCATATTCTTTACCAACGGGAAGCTTAACTCTAAGCCAGTCCGGTTTACGCTGGGTTTGATTTGCTGAAACAACTGGAAGTTCAATCATAGCACAAAGTTAAGCAATAGGATTGAAATGTTATAAACATGAAATGTTTGGCCCAGGTAAAGAAGAAAGAATATTCCCTCTGCTGCTTTAATTTATAAAGGATCCGGATGGCCGGCAGCAGGATCCTTTGAATTCATCTTTAAACAATGCTGGTCAATTTGATCCAGAATTTCAGGATCCTTCTCCTGGTCAAATTTCCTGGCAAAAAACAAGACGTTTTCTTTGAGCTGATCAAAATCTTCCTTTCCAAGAAATTTTGGATGTGCTTTGCCTTCAGACCAGTCAATGTAACGAAAATTGTTGTTAATGGTCTGCTCTTTGAATTCGGAATTCATAATGAGGGTCGTAATGACAAATTCATCAGTGCCCCAGCAATATTTTAGAAAATTTTGCAGGTGCTCATTTGTATTTATGGCCTGCAGGACATACCTGGCACAATCACTGCTGATGGTCCACCAGGAAGCATTGCTGCCACCATACAGGTGCAGATTTAAAGGGAACTTACGCTTGGGGCTAAAGACATTGAGCAGGAGCTGGAAAAGGTATTTTTTTTTGATGGTTAAATCTGTAAAATGGTATTTTTCATATCTGGAAGAAGCTTCTTTCCACCAGTAGGATTTTTCCGAAGCATCATAATAAATAAAATTCTGACCAGGTCTTTGTTTAAAATAATTGTAAATGACCCCGGCCGGCTTTAGGGGATAATCCTGTCCGCTCAACAGGTTGATAAAACCATAGTCAATATCCTTTGAAAGGATCTCTCCCATGGAATTCAGGATGGCCCGGGTAAAGGACCAGCCACCCCAGTTGCAAAGGCTCCTGCTGTCAATCAGGTAAACGTTTTTTTTCTCCAGCAGAAATTCAAAGCCTTCAATAGGAGTTTTAAGATCAACATGAACGTAAAAGTCGAATTGGCTATGGTTCATCCTGTCGATAAGCCTGGACAGCTGGAGGGGGGCCTTATGGGCCATGATAAGGTGTGCGATGCGCATAACAGGATGATAGAAAGACAAATTTCCGGCTTTTTCCTAAAATAAAAAAGATTTTGATATCAATTTATACCATTCAGCATAAAATAAAAATCAATGAGCTAAATATTTATAATAGATTTAAGTTCTAAAAAGAGCGAATAACTTTTAGAAGTTCCCGATTAAAAAAAATGTAGTAATCTTGTATAAATTTATTCCAGATGGCCACTTCAAAAATAACCTATAACGGCGGTTTAAGAACCACCTCCGTACATTTAAGTTCCGGCAAGGAAATCGTTACCGATGCACCTGTTGACAACAAAGGAAAAGGAGAAGCATTTTCCCCGACAGATCTTTTGGCCACTTCACTTGGAAACTGTATGCTCACCATTGTGGGCATAGCAGCAAATGAACATGGTTTTAATATTGACGGGGCAACTTGTGAAATTACCAAAATCATGGCTCAGGACCCAAGAAGAGTGGGTGAGATTATTGTTAATTTCCAGTTCCCTGACCAGAACTACTCAGAAAAGGAAAAAAAGATCATCGAAAGATCTGCCAATACCTGTCCGGTGTTTTACAGTCTGCACCCGGACCTGATCAAAACGGTAAACTTTAATTATTAATAACCTGGGCAGCTTCCTCTGCAGAGATGTCTCCATGGGAAGCATCAAGGACACATTCACCATCACGGATCAGCAGGATTTGCGGCGATTCGTGATGGACATGAAAGGTTTCGGCAATCTGGGCAGAAATATCACGGTAACTGATCAGGTCTAAAAAGTACAGGGAGGTATCTTCAGGAAGGGCATCCCAGTCCATTTCAAAACGTCTTTTAGCCATCATGCTCACTGAACAGCGGGTGCTGTGTTTGAAAATAAGGCTGTACCCTTTGTTTTTTTGTATTTCGTCGATCTGCGAAAGATCAGTTATATTGGTCCACTGCATCTGAATCATCTTTTTTAATATAAACAGGCGAAATTATCCTCTTCTTTTACGGCCTTCCGGATAGGAACTATAAGCAGGGCAAATGCGGTTCGAGCAGGCCTGAAGCACCGTTGTTGCGAAAAATACACCTAATAATAGTATCGCTATTTTCTTCATTTCTATAAATTTGTTCTACTAAGTTACAGCTTTTTGTAAAAACTAACAACAAGTCTTAAAGGCTTGCGGCAAGATCAGCCATTTTAATGGCGGTAATTGCAGCTTCATCTCCTTTGTTGCCATGCTTGCCACCCGAGCGGTCAATGGCCTGCTGCTGGTCATTGGTGGTCAGTACACCAAAAATAACGGGTTTGCTGTGCTTAATGCCTACATTGGACAAACCATTTGCCACGGCATCACAAATGAAATCAAAATGTTTGGTTTCCCCCTGGATCACGCAGCCCAGGCAAATTACTGCATGAAGATAAGGGTGTTTATTTAAAAGGATTTCTGCGGCACCGGTCAGTTCAAAACTTCCTGGGACTGCAACAGAAATGATGTTCTCTTCTTTTACACCATGTTTTTTCAGGGTTTCCAATGCGCCGTTAAACAATGCGCCCGTCACTTCAGCGTTCCATTCTGCTACTGCAATTGCAATGCTGTAAGGGCTTCCGTCAGGAACGGTGGTATGAGAAAAATCACTCAGGTTTTTAAGTTGTGTTGCCATGGGTCAAAGATAAGGATTGGATACAAAAAAGGCTAACCTTAAAGATTAGCCTTTGTAAAATTACTTTAATATTTTAATTATTTTGCCTGGGCACCAGCACGGGCAATATATTCGTCAATCAGGGCTGCTTCCTGGCTGGCTGGGTATTCAGTTTTTATTTTGGTATAAGCGTCTTCAGCAGATTTGAAATCTTTCAGCTGCTCATATACCAGGCCTAGTTTTTTCAGGAACATCGGAGAGGTAAATTTGTTGCTCGATTTATCAGCTGCTTTTTTATAATAAGTAACTGCCTGTTTGTAATCTTTCAGTTCGCTGTACGCATCACCCAGTAAGCCTAAAGCCAAAGGATCCGCAACAGGGCTTCCCGTTTCGGCATATTTTCCTAAAACTTCTGTGGCTTTTTTGTATTCGCCCTTACGCAGGTAAATTCCACCTAAATAGAGGTTTGCCAGGTTTGCAGATTTGGTGTTTGCATATTCATTTGCAATCTGCTCAAATCCAGGGAAACCGCCTTCGCCGTTAATGGCTTTGGTGGCTAAAGAATCTACTCCGATGTATTGTTCCGATTTGTACATTTTTGCAGAGGCTTCTTCGGCACGGTCTTTTAAATATACATTTTGATACCAGAAGTAGATACCAATCAATACGACAACTGCAGCTGCAATAAAAAGCAGGCTTTTTGAGTTTTCTTGTACAAAAGAGCCCTTTCTTACAGGGTTGCTTATTTCTTTTTCTGTTACAGACATTTTGTTTTAAAAAAATTAAGGATTGCAAAAATACATTTTTCACTCAAAGTATCAACCCCTTTGTGTAGTATTTAATTAAACTTTAATGATTTAACGGTATGAAACGGTAACTTTGATGTTAGATACTATGTGGTTAAAAAACATTACCCTTTTAAATTTCAAGAATTATACCGACGCAGATGTCCGCTTTTCCAGGACGGTAAACGCCTTTATTGGGAATAATGGTGCAGGAAAAACCAATTTGCTGGACGCCATTCACTATTTGTGTCTCTGTAAAGGGTATTTTAATCCGGTAGACAGCCAGCAGATTAAAACGGGTGAAGAATTGTTTTTGATCCAGGGGGATTTTGAAAGAAAAGAAAAAAACGAAAAGATCACCTGCGGGGTTAAAAAGAACCAGAAAAAGCAATTTAAAAGAAATAAAAAAGACTACGAAAAACTGGCCGACCATATTGGTTTGTTTCCGGTGGTGATGATTTCTCCTTATGATGTGAACATCATTATGGAAGGAAGCGAAGAGCGCCGGCGCTTTATGGACAATGTGATTTCCCAGACGGATGCGGCTTACCTGGATGAACTGATCCTGTACAACCGTCACCTGCTCAACAGGAATGCCCTGCTCAAGCAAATTGCCCAGACCAGGAAATACGATCCGGCACTCCTGCAGATTTTTGATGAGCAGCTGGTCGCCTCGGGGATGAAGATCTTTGAAAAACGCAAACGTTTTATGGAAGAATACGTCCCGCTTTTTAATCAGTATTATACTTTTATTGCGCAGGGGGCAGAAGAAGTAACGCTTTTTTACCAGTCCCAGTTAAACGATACCGCTTTTGAAATGTTACTGCAGCAGTCTGCAGAAAAAGATAAGGTCCTGGAAAGGACCACTACAGGGATTCATAAAGATGACCTGCTGTTTGGTATCCGCGAAACGCCTTTGAAAAAATTCGGGTCGCAGGGCCAGCAGAAATCTTTTCTGATTGCCCTGAAGCTGGCACAATATGCCTACCTTCAAAAGTATAAAGGCTTTAAGCCGCTGTTGCTGCTGGACGATATTTTTGATAAGCTCGATGACCAGCGCATGCACAAACTCATGGAAATGGTGTCCCATCAGGACTTCGGCCAGATTTTTATTACAGACACCGGCCGGGAAAGGGTTCAGAATATTTTTAATAGCATTAAAGTTCCCGTAACTTTGTTCGAGGTAGATAAAGGAATTGTAAAACATGCGTAAGCCCAAAGACATCACCCTGAAAGAAGGGATCGAAAAACTGCTTTCAGTTTATAAGCTGAGGGGGAAGTTTGACCAGACCTCTGTGGTGGCCCTCTGGCCGGAGATTATGGGGAAGGCCATTGGGAACCGGACCACAACCATTTATGTGGCCAATAAAAAGCTCTTTGTCAGGATAGAATCCTCGGTGATTAAAAATGAACTTTTAATGGTCAGAACCGGTATCATTCAAAAAATTAATGAACGTACCGGTTCTGAGGTCATTACGGAAATTGTATTTCTTTAATTTTTACCGCCGCCAAAAATTTTACTGATCAGCCAGATAACCAGGGCAAGGATCAGTACACAGATAATTACACCAGACCAGACACCGGCTTTAAAAATACCTTCTATGGCGGCACAACCCGAAAGGCTTATGGTCAAAAGCACCAAAAGGGCCAGGGGAACAAAGTTTCTTCGCTTCATAAATTTTGTTTTAGAAGATAACAACCATTTATGAAAAAGGTTTTCAAAGCTACTTTCCGTTAATTTTAAGCAATTCCACTTCAAAAATCAGCGTGCTGTAAGGTGGGATGTCCTGTCCGGCACCACGTTCGCCATAGGCTAGGTTGTAGGGAATGAAAAATTTGTATTTAGAACCCTGCTCCATCAATTGTACACCTTCTGTCCAGCCAGGAATGACGCGGTTTAAAGGAAAGGAAATCGGTTCTTTACGGTCATAAGAGCTGTCAAATTGTTTTCCGTTTAACAAAGTGCCTTTGTAATGCACCAGTACGGTATCAGTAGCCAATGGTTTTGCCCCGCTACCGGCCTGTAAAACCTGATATTGTAAGCCACTGGGTGTTGTTTTGATGCCGGCAACTTTTTTGTTGTTTTCCAGGAAAGCTTTTCCTTCGGCAATAGCAGGTGCAAATTTCTTTTTACTGGCCTCTACAAAAAGATTGTTGATGGCTGCCTGTGACTTTTCTTTAGGCAACAATAAGGCTTTATCCCCAAAAGCATCTTTTAAACCTTTAACAAACAGGTCGTAATTTAAATGGTCCAGGCCATTGTTTTTCAGGTTTGCGGCCATACTTGTCCCAAAAGCATAACTGGCGGAATCCAGTCCGTTTTTAATTGCCACAGCAGCTGTTTTACTAGCCGGGCTTGTCTTTTTTACGGTTTTCTTATTTTGCGCCAGGGCAGAAAAAGCAGTCAGGGGCACCAGCAAGGTGAGTGCTAATTTTTTCATGTTCTTAAATTTCAGGTTCATCAAAAGAGCGCCATAGCCCAAAGGCATCTGAACGCTAAATTTTGAGGCCGAATTTATATAAAAATAAATTCAGTAAGTAGACTGCAAAAAAATAAGCATCCCTTTTGAGGATGCTTATCTGATATTTTTTTAAAACCGGATTAGAAACGCTCGTCCGCTTTGAAGAAGAAATCACCTTCAATCTGTGCGTTTTCGTCTGAGTCAGAACCGTGAACGGCATTTGCATCAATAGATTTTGCATATTTCTGACGGATGGTGCCTTCAGCAGCTTCAGCAGGATTGGTTGCGCCAATCAGTTTTCTGAAGTCTTCAATTGCATTGTCTTTTTCAAGGATTGCTGCAACGATCGGACCTGAAGACATGAAATCAACAAGGTCTTTATAGAAAGGACGTTCTTTGTGAACCTCATAAAATTTACCTGCAGTTTCAGGAGTTAATTGAGTATATTTTAATGCGATGATTTTGAAACCAGCTGAAGTAATGTCGTTAATGATCGCACCAATGTGCCCGTTAGCAACCGCATCAGGCTTGATCATTGTAAAAGTTCTGTTAGTAGCCATTTTTTTGTTTTAATTTTTTGCAAAAATACGTTTTATACTCTTAAGTTGCTAAGGGGCTGTTTAAATTTCTGCCGCTTGAAAATTTAATCATTAAATTGTTAGCTTTGCAGCCATATATATGTTATCTCTTTCAGAACTAAAATCTTTGCTGGCCACGCCGCAGAAAATTGTCATTACCACGCACCATAAACCGGATGGCGATGCCATGGGCTCTTCTCTGGGTTTATATGCCTATCTGATCCAGAAAGGACATCACGTTCAGGTGATTACCCCTACGGACTATCCTTACTTTCTGCACTGGCTGCCAAACAATTCTGATGTGATCATCTATACGGATGAAAAGGAGAAGGCCGCACAATATGTTGCCGAGGCTGCCATCATTTTCTGCCTGGACTTTAACACCCTGAGCAGGATCAATGAACTGGGCGAACTGATCCGCGGTTCTGAAGGTTATAAAGTGATGATAGACCATCACCTGGATCCAGAAGATTTTGACGATTACCGGCACTGGAACATCAATGCCTGTGCTGCGGCCCAACTGGTGTATGATTTTATTGTCAACCAGCTGGAAGATCCGGGCCTGATGACCAAAGATATTGCCACCTGTTTGTACACCGGGATCATGACCGATTCGGGCTCGTTCCGTTTTCCTTCTGCTACTTCGGAGGTTTACCGGATTGCGGCGGACCTGATCGATGCGGGTGCCGAACACTGGCGAATTCATCAACTGGTATACGATAATGCCACCGAAAACCGTTTACGTTTCCTGGGGCATTGTTTAACCAATAAGCTGGAAATCATCAGAGAATTTAATACCGCGATCATTACCGTGACGGCAGAAGAACTGAAACATTATAATATTGTAACCGGGGATACCGAAGGGATTGTAAATTATGCCCTGTCGATTAACGGGATCAGACTGGCTGCTTTTATCATCGAAAGAACAGACCGGGTGAAATTGTCCCTTCGTTCTACAGGTGACTTTCCGGCCAATGAAATTTGCAAAAAATACTTTAACGGGGGAGGGCATAGAAACGCTGCAGGTGGCGCCTCGGAACAAAGTCTCACGGAAACTGTAGCTTTTTTTAAGTCCATTTTGGCAGAGTACAAAACACAACTATTACAGTAACCGGGGTAAAGAACAATTAAAAAAAGAAATAAACAACACGAAAAAAACAAATAATTTATAATGAAACTTCATCAGCTTAACCCTGGCAAAATCGAAGCCCAAGCTGATGCATGCTTCATAACCGCTAAAAAACAATCAAATTTATAATGAAAAAAAGTTTAGTAATTCTTTTTGCAGCTACGCTTGGTCTGGCTGCTTGTAACAACTACAAAAAAGGACCGGGAGGTTTGATGTACATGATACATAAATCTGAAGGAAAAGAAAAAATCAAAGAAGGTGACATCATCAAATTGAATTTTATTCAGAAAAATGAAAAAGATTCAGTGATGGCAAACACCTATGACCTGGAGCAGCCGCAGGTATTCCCTGTAGGTAAAAAACAATATGCAGGTGACATGAACGATGTGCTTTACCTTTTCGGAGAAGGCGATAGCGCTACTTTCAAACTGGACCTGGATACGATGGCCAAACATTCTGGTCAGCCAAAACCAGAACAACTGAAAAAAGACAAATACCTGGTATTTACAGTTAAAATCGAAAAAGTACTGCACAAAGATCCAAAAGAAGCAGATTCTACTTTCCAGAATAAAGCAAAAGATTTCTTCCAGAAAGATTACAAAGCAATGGTTGACAAACGCAAAGCTTCTGAAGAAGGAAAAATTAAAAAATACATCGCAGACAATAACCTGAAAGTTCAAACGACGGCTTCAGGCCTGCAGTATGTGATCACCACACCTGGAAGTGCACAAAAACCTGTAATTGGTGATACCATTATGGTGAATTATACCGGAAAACTGACCACTAAAAAATCAAACGGCAAAGACAATGTATTTGATACCAGCGATGCTAAAATTGCTAAGGAATCAGGTAAATTCAATCCGATGGCACAATATGGCCCTCGTGCTTTCCCGCTTGGAAGAGCGATCCCTGGTTTTGACGAAGGTTTGCAACTGATCGGTAAAGGCGGTAAAGCCACCCTGATCATCCCTTCAAGACTGGCTTACGGTGAAAACGGTATGCAGGGTGCAATCGGTCCGTTCACACCATTGGTGTTTGAAGTGGAACTATCCGACATTAAAAAACCTTCTGCTGTAACAGTTCCCGCAGCTCCGGCACCAGTTAACCCGGCAGTAGCTACACCAGCACCAGCCAAGAAAAAATAAGCGTACCGCTTTTAAAATAGAGCCCTGCCTATCCTTATAGGCAGGGCTTTTTATTTCTTATCTTTGTCTTATGCTTTTAACAGATACCCATACCCATCTTTATTACGAAACAGACCCTCAGAAGCGAAGTGAACTCCTACAGCGCTGTTTTGACCAGCAAGTCCAAAGACTGTTCCTGCCCAATGTAGATGTAGCTTCCATTGCGATGATTGACGAACTGGTTGCCCTTTATCCTAAAAACTGTTTTGCCATGGCCGGTCTGCACCCTTGTGATGTCAAAGAAGATTTTCAGCAGGTACTTGATCAGATTTATCAAAGCATTGCCGGCAGGAAAATTTATGCCATTGGCGAAATCGGAATTGATCTGTACTGGGACAAAAGCACCCTGGAGATTCAAAAAATAGCTTTCAGAAAACAGATCGGATGGGCCAAAGCACTGGACCTGCCCATTGTAATCCACTGCAGAGAGGCTTTTGATGAGATTTTTGAAGTCCTGGAGCAGGAAAAAGATGAAAAATTAAGGGGGATCCTGCATTGTTTTACGGGCAACCTCGATCAGGCCCTGCAAGCCATAGACCTGGGTTTTTACTTAGGAATTGGCGGGGTGCTGACCTATAAAAAAGCAGGACTGGACCAGGTGTTGAAATATGTACCTGTGGAGCACCTGGTTCTGGAAACCGATTCGCCCTATCTGGCGCCGGTGCCTTTCCGGGGCAAACCCAATGAAAGCAGTTACCTGGTGTACATTGCCAAAAAGCTGGCCGAGGTTTATGGCATTTCTGTTGAAGAAATTGCTGAAATTACTACATCTAATTCCAGAAAGATTTTTTTAGTTTAGCAGTCGATGACTAAACTACTTATTATTTATACTGGCGGGACAATTGGCATGGTCAATAATCCGCAGACGGGTGCGCTCATTCCTTTCGATTTTGAGCAGATCCAGCAAAATGTTCCGGAGATGGTGCGTTTAAACTACCAGCTGGACGTGCATTCTTTTGACCCGATCCTGGATTCCTCCAATATGCATCCGGACATCTGGGCAAAGCTGGCCAGAATTATAGAAAGTAAGTACAACCATTACGATGGATTTGTCATCCTGCATGGTTCCGATACGATGGCCTTTACTGCTTCGGCACTAAGCTTTATGCTCGAGAACCTGGGCAAACCGGTGGTCCTGACCGGCTCCCAGCTGCCTATAGGTGAAATCCGTACCGATGCCAAGGAAAACTTAATTACGGCCCTGGAAATCGCTGCAACCAAAAAACAAGGCAAGGCGATGGTACCCGAGGTTTGCATTTATTTTGACTATCAGCTGTTGCGGGGCAACCGGGCAATTAAATACAATTCCGAAAAGTTTGAAGCCTTCCGTACCCCGAACTACCCTAAACTGGCAGAAGCAGGTGTACACCTGACCTTCTTTAAAAACTATATACAACAGCAGCCTAAAGAAGCCTTTAAGGTACATGCAGATCTTAATGCCAATATTGGTGTCCTTAAAATGTACCCGGGCATTACCCCGCAGGCTGTTCAGGCGGTAACCAGGTCGTCGGTAAACGCCATTGTACTGGAAACCTTTGGTTCGGGGAATACCACAACTGCAGGTTGGTTTATTGAAAGCCTGCAGGAAGCGATCGATGCCGGTAAAGTCGTTGTGGACATTACCCAATGCCAGGTGGGATCTGTAGAGTTGGGTAAATATGAAACCAGCAAACAACTGCAGCAAATGGGCGTTGTGAGTGGTTATGACCTTACTTTTGAGGCTGCGGTGACCAAGCTGATGTACCTGATGGGACGTGGGCTTCCAACACCTGAAATTGCAAAACTGATGGAGCAATCCCTGCGCGGAGAGCTGACAGCCTAAGTAAAACTTCTGTAAATTCATTTCCGGCCCTTTTGTTCCGGCAGAATAAGCGTATTTTTGTAGCTTATTTCAAGGATGTTATGAAGATTGAACAGATTTACACCGGATGCCTGGCGGAAGCCGCTTATTATATTGAAAGTAATGGCCAGGCGGCCATTATTGACCCCTTAAGAGAAGTCGGCTCTTATCTGAAAAGGGCACAGAAAGACGGTGCGGTGATCAAGTACATCTTTGAAACCCATTTTCATGCCGACTTTGTTTCCGGACATATAGACCTGGCAGAAAAATCAGGTGCAGAAATTGTGTATGGGCCAACCGCAAAGACTTCTTTTGCAGCACATATTGCGGTCGATGGAGAAGAATTTAAAGTTGGTGAACTGACCATCAAAGCCCTGCATACCCCTGGACATACCCCCGAATCGACCACCTACCTGCTCAGCGATAAAGATGGAAAACCTTATTGCATTTTTACGGGGGATACCCTGTTTATCGGGGATGTAGGCCGTCCGGACCTGGCCCAGCAGGGAGAGCTGACCATGGAAGACATGGCCGCTACCCTATACGATTCCCTGCAGCATAAAATTATACCCTTACCAGATCAGGTATTGGTGTATCCGGCCCATGGGGCGGGCTCTGCCTGTGGTAAAAACATGAGCAAGGAAACTTTTGATACCCTGGGTAACCAGAAAAAAGTAAACTATGCCTTAAAAGCACCTACAAAAGAGCAGTTTATCAAAGAGGTGACCGAGGGGATCCTTCCGCCGCCCCAATATTTTGCTAAAAATGCGTCCATGAACAAACATGGTTATGAAAGTGTAGACCAGGTGTATGAAAAAGGCCTGAACCCGCTTTCTCCGGAAGCCTTTGAAGCCCTGGCCAACCAGACCGGTGCTTTGGTCCTGGATACCAGGGACCCGCAGGTTTTTGCCAAAAACTTTATCCCTTCTTCGGTCAATATTGGCCTGAACGGACAGTTTGCACCATGGGTTGGTGCCCTGATTACAGATTTACAGCAACCTTTATTGCTGGTGGTGGAAAATGGCAAACAGGAAGAGGCCATTACCCGGCTGGCCAGGGTGGGTTACGACAATACCATTGGTTATCTGGAAGGTGGCATCCCCGCCTGGATAGATTCAGGAAGAGAAACAGACCAGATCCTTTCCATTTCAGCAGCTGAATTTGAAGCGGCTGTAGAGGCTAACCCGCAGCTTTATGCCCTTGATGTACGTAAGCCAGGAGAATATGAGGCCGAACATTTGGAAAATACCCTGACCAGGCCACTGGATTACATCAATGACTGGACCCATGAAATTCAACCCGAACAAACCTATTATATTCATTGTGCAGGCGGCTACCGTTCAATGATCGCCGCTTCTATTTTAAAAGCAAGGGGCGTAGAAAACGTGGTGGACATTGCAGGAGGCTACGGGGCCATTAAAGCGACTGGTTTAAGCCGTACAGATTTTGCCTGCCCATCCAAAGCCATGAAAGCCTGAGCTGCAGATGGAAAATTATGATGTTCTGATTGTCGGCTGCGGTCCTATTGGAATGGCCTGCGCCATAGAAGCACAAAAAGCCGGGTTAAGTTATGTGATCGTGGAAAAGGGGGCGCTGGTCAACAGCCTGTACAATTATCCGGTGTTTATGACCTTTTTCTCCACTTCCCAGCGTCTGGAAATTGGAGGTGTCCCTTTTGTCAGCATCAACCCAAAACCCAACCGCAACGAGTCCGTGGAATACTACCGGAGGGTGGCCGAAAAATTTAGCATGAACATCCGCCTTTTTGAAAAAGTAAATGATGTTCAGAAAAAGCCCGATGGTCATTTTGAAGTACAAAGCTCTAAAGCCACCTATGAGGTCAGGTATGTGATTATTGCAACCGGTTTTTACGATGTGCCGGTATTGATGGACATTCCTGGCGAAAACCTGCCAAAGGTTGCCCATTATTATAAAGACCCCCATCTGTATGCCTTCCAGAATGTGGTGGTGGTCGGGGCAAACAACTCGGCCATTGATGCGGCATTGGAAACCTATAGAAAAGGGGCAAAAGTTACCCTGGTGGTCCGTGGTGCAGAGATCGGTTCCTATGTCAAATACTGGGTAAGGCCCGATATTGAAAACCGCATCAAAGAAGGAGAGATTAAAGCCTTTTTTAATGCAGAACTGGAGCAGATCAGCGAAAGGTCCGTCCGCATCCGGACAGAAAAAGGACTTATAGATCAGGAAAATGACTTCGTTATTGCCATGACTGGTTATAAACCCGACTTTAGCATGCTTGGACGCCTGGGCGTAGAACTGGAAGAAAATAAAGGCGGTGTTCCGGTCTATAACCCTGATACTATGGAGACTAACTTGCAGGGCTTGTACCTTGCTGGAGTGGTTTGCGGCGGAAGGGATACCCATAAATGGTTCATTGAAAACTCCAGGGTTCATGCCGAGCAGATTTTTGCTCATATTACAGGAATTTAATTTATGTTTGTGCACAACATTTTTTAACCTGCATGCCGGGAATAGATCAGATTAAACAACCCATAGCTGCCGATATAACGGTTTTCGAAGAGAAGTTCAAAGCTTCTATGCACAGCGAGGCTCCATTACTGGACCGCATTACGCATTATATTGTAAAGCGAAAGGGAAAACAGATCCGGCCTATGTTTGTCTTTTTTGCGGCAAAGCTATGCGGGGGGATTGTAGAATCTACCCACCGTGGTGCGGCACTGGTAGAACTTTTACATACCGCTACCCTGGTCCATGATGATGTGGTGGACAATGCCTACGAGCGGCGGGGCTTTTTCTCCATTAATGCTTTATGGAAAAATAAAATTGCTGTGCTGGTGGGCGATTATCTGCTGGCCAAAGGCTTGCTGCTGTCGGTCAACAACAATGAATTCCGTTTGTTGCAGATCGTTTCTGAAGCAGTTAAACAAATGAGTGAAGGAGAATTGCTGCAAATTGAAAAAGTACGGCGTATGGACATCAGCGAGGCGTTGTATTTTGATGTGATCCGCCAGAAAACGGCCTCATTGATTGCCTCCTGCTGTGCCTGTGGGGCAGCCTCTGCCGGGGCAAGTGATGAAGTCATTGAAAAAATGCGTCTGTTTGGTGAAAAAGTAGGCATTGCCTTCCAGATCAAGGACGATACTTTTGATTTTGGTACCGATGATGTGGGCAAACCCCTGGGTATAGACATTAAAGAAAAAAAAGTTACCCTGCCACTGATCTATGCACTAAACCGTTCAGATAAAGCCGAAAAAAAGCGCATCATTAGCCTGGTGAAAAACCACCAGGATGACCCGGTCAAAATCCAGCAGATCATTGATTTTGTCAATGAGAAAGAAGGTGTGCGTTATGCCAATGAAAAAATGGAAGAATACCAGCAGGAAGCTTTTGAAATTCTGCACAGCTTTGAGCCCGGGGATGCCCGTACAGGACTGGAACAACTGGTTCGCTACACCACAGAACGCAAAAAATAAACCCCTGTTTTTTTGATATAAATTTGTTGCAGAAGGAATTGTGTTTGCTTCTTGTATTCATGGAAAAAATACTAATTTCACGGAAATAAGTTTGCTTTCTTCAACTAAATTTTATTTATGAAGCCTTTATTTTCTCTGCTGCTGCTTGCCTGCAGCTTATCTGCTTCCGCGCAGACGGACGACTTTTATCCCGCCTTTTCGAAAATTAATGCCGATGTGCAGCAAAATTCAAAAGCCTATCCAAGGCTGAAAGAGGCGACCGAAACCATTGGTCATCGCCTGACAGGCTCTGCCAATGGGGCCAGGGCAGAAGAATATGCTTATAAATTGCTTAAATCTTATGGTTACGATGTCAAATATCAGCCTTTTGAAGTAGAAAGTTGGAGCCGGATTTCCAATAAAGTACAGGTTGGGGCAGATGCAAAACATCTACAGGAAGTTTCTTCGGTTGCGCTGGCGCATTCTCCGGTAAAAGCTTCGGTTTCTGCCGAATTGGTGGATATGGGGAATGGACTGGAAGCCGATTATCAGCAAGGTGCAGGTAAGGTAAAAGGAAAAATTGCATTGGTGTACCTGGGGGTGTTACCCGGCTCAGCTAAGGGGACCGCTTCCCTGCACCGCTCAGAAAAAACGGCTATTGCTATCAAAAATGGTGCAATAGGCATCATTATCATCAATACAGTAAAAAATGGGGTGCTGTTAACCGGAACAGCCTCAGTAACCGGAAAGCTGATCCCTATTCCGGCGGTTTGTATCGGTCTGGAAGATGGAATGAAAATTAAGGAAGCCTTAAAAAGCGGTCCTCAATATGCCAGCCTGGAGATGACTAATTTTTCAGGAATGATCAAGGCCCGGAATGTGGTGGCCACTTTAAAAGGTACGGAATTTCCAAATGAAAAGATCGTGGTGGGCGGACACCTGGACAGCTGGGACCTGGCCACGGGGGCAATAGACAATGGCATCGGTTCTTTTGCCGTCATGGATATGGCCCGCAGCTTTAAAGCTTTAAACCTAAAAACCAAACGTACTGTCGAGTTTATTTTGTTTATGGGCGAGGAACAGGGCTTGCTGGGTTCCAAAGCTTATGTAGAACAGGCAATGAAAGCCAAAAAACTGGATCAGGTTAAGTTTATGCTCAATTACGATATGACCAATGACCCTAAAGGCTTCTCGACCTCAAGAGCAGAAATGAAAGACTTGTTTACTTCCTGGGGCGCCCAGATCGCTAAACTGGATACAGGGTTTAAAAATACATTTAATGCCGGGGCAGGGCTGCACAGTGATCACCAGCCTTTTATGCTGGAGGGCGTACCTACAGGTGGTGGTGCTGGCGGAAAATTGCCAAACAACTCCGGACAGTTTTACCATTCCAATGGCGACTCTTTTAAACTGGTAGATGAACAGGGACTGAAAAATACGGTGAGGTACAGCGCCATGCTGACTTATGCTTTGGCCAATACACCGGTGATCCCGGTACAAATTCAGGGGGATGCAGAGCTGAAGGCTTTTTTACAACAGAACAATTTAGAAACCCCGTTGAAAATTGCAGGGGAGTGGAAGTGGAAAGATTAAGGTTATTTTAACTTATAGCGAAAAGCAGCACTGGAGACAGTGCTGCTTTTTTAATAAAAAAAATTAAAATGAAATACAATTATTTTTTATAAATATGAAACCCCTTAAGTTCTGGCCCGTTGGGCGGTATCCGATCCTGTTGATTGTGTTATTTGTTGTTTTTATGCTGGTGATCCCGGTTCTAAGCGCGAAGACTCATGACAGTGCACAAGTCCCACTTGTTTTAGGAACGTTTGCTGTAATTGGATTAATCCTGGGAATGTTTCTGCTTAGCCTATTTAATCTTTTCTTCTTTAAAGCCTGGAGCAGGAAGTTCTGGTATGTTAACAACCCTTTACTTTTTTTGAGTTCCGGTTTGATTATTTATTTTTTGATTCGGATGGTTTTCTTTTTTTAAGAAGAAGATAAATGCAGGGAAATTAACTTGGTGTTTCCAGTCAATTTTTTGATCCAGTATGTATAAAATTAAAAATACATTTTTTTTGACGGCCTTTGTGTTTTTGATCTCTTGCCAAGCCAATGGGGTTAAGGAGGTCACATTTATACAAAAACGAAATATAGAGGAAAAAGCTATACTTACGAATTATTTGAGTAATGAAGTTAAGAATGATTCGATTGTACTTTTATCGCGCCCATATATATTTATGGATGGAAGATGTTTAAACGATGTCGTCAAGGATTTACCTGAGAAGGATTTTACGGCTGAAGAACTTTTATCCCACTCAGCTAAAGATACAACATCATGGTCCGAGGGATCGATGTCCAAGGTGAAGATATTATCGGCTAAGGGTTTGCCTGTTAAGTACGAAGCCGAAAAATGGCTTAAAATATATGCTAAAATTGGTGGTGGCTTTTTCACCTTTTCCCATGTTTTATTCAGTAAAAATTTTGACTATGCTATTTTTTTATACTGATTTCAATTGTGGAAATCTATGTGGCCAGGATAGAACGGTTTTGTATCAGAAAGTTGGTAAACATTGGGTCTTAAAAAAAAGCTATTGTACAGGCGTATACTAATGAGTGTTTAAGACTAATGAATAAAATAGTGACCGAGAATCATCGGCCATAAACACCCTATTTATTCTTTAAAAATAGCTATGTCGTAACTAGGTGTTAACAGGGTGGTAACAGGGTGATAACAGGGTCAATCATATAGTTTTTATATAATTATTATACAATAACTACATAATTTTTATTAACTTAGTGTAAGTTGATCTTAAAAGATTAATTAGACCCCGGCCGGACTTGAAATTTAAAACTTAATGTCATGGCAAAAATCAAAAATGGAATACTGGGCGGCTTCAGTGGAAAAGTCGGTACAGTAGTAGGGTATAACTTATACGGAGAGGACCACGTTCGGGGCCTGCCTAAAAAGAAAAGGTATACTGCTGCGGAAAAACACAACCAAAAAAAATTCAAATTTGTTCAGGCTCACCTGAAACCCTTAAAGCCGCTTTTAAAAGTGGGCTTTAAAAATTATTTTACCAAAACAGGCGGTTATAGAGCAGCGGTGGCTTATACCCGGAAAATTGCCTTTATGGAAGATGATGCCGGGTTTTATATTGATCCGGCCCTGTTTAAAATCAGTGGGGGTCAACTGGAAGGATTAAAAGACCCTGCAGTTAAATTCGAAAAGCCAGGCCAGCTGCTGTTTACCTGGAATACGGCTGCGATTACTTACCGGCCTGCGGAATCTGACCAGGTGATGGTGCTGGTGTATGATACGGAACGCAAAAAAGAAATCACCCGGATTTTTGACGGGGCTTTCCGTAAAGATGGTGTTTTAAAGGTATCGGTCCCTGCAAAATTTAAAGGAAAAACGGCAGAAGTCTATGTTGCTGTGGTGGCTGCCGATAGAGGCTCGCAATCTGACAGTCAGTATTTAGGTCAGATAACCATTCCAAAATAAAGCATATATTATTTTTTGAACAGGAGCTAACTTTTCCCCTATATTTACTTTTAAATACAAGCTGTAATGGCTGGGAGAGATCGCGAATGCACAATATTAATATAAAAGAACTGGCTAAAGCCCTGGATTTATCGACCTCAACGGTTTCCAGGGCTTTTCGGGACAACAGTGACATCAGTAAAGAAACCAAGGAAAGGATACTGGCCAAAGCCAAAGAGCTGAATTACCAGCCGAACCATTATGCCAGTAACCTGCGGGAGCAGCGCAGTAAAACCATTGCGGTAATTGTTCCCGAGCTGGCCAATAACTTTTTCTCACAAGCCATTCATGGCATAGAACGGATTGCCCGTGAAAAAGGTTATCATATTCTGATTTATGCCACAGAAGATGATTACGAGAAAGAGGTTTCTTTTATCCATCACTTGCACAACGGCCGGGCCGATGGTATCATTATGTCGGTTTCAGGGGAGGCGAATGACCATAACTATTTAAACGAACTGGCAAATAAGCGTTTGCCCCTGGTGTTTTTTGACCGGGTGTATGAAGACATTATTACCCCGCGGGTCATCACCAATGACTATGCAAGCAGTTTCTCTGCAGCGGAGCACCTCATTAAACAAGGTTGTACACGCATTGCTTACCTGGTGATCAACAAAAACCTGTCCATCGGAAAGACCAGGATGCAGGGCTATATTGATGCACTGGCCAAATACCAGATCCCCTTTGATGACCAGCTGGTGATCGATTGCAGCAACAGTTATAAAAAAAACCACAGCATCCTGAAAAAGATGCTGCGCGAAATTCAGCCCGATGGCGTATTTACCTCGGTAGAGCGTTTGGCCTTTGCTACTTATTATGCCTGTTATGATCTTGAAATACAGGTACCAAAAGACCTTAAGGTCATCGGTTTTTCCAGTCTGGAGATCGCCCCGCTGCTCAACCCTTCCTTAACAACCATCACCCAACCGGCAACTGAAATTGGTGTGGAAGCCGCCCGACTTTTGTTTAAAATGTTGGAAGATCCTTCATCGGTTGATGTCAATAAAAAAGTAGTGCTGGACTCTAAATTGATCAAAAGAAAATCGACCGAAAAAACAGCTTAAAAACTGCTCTTTTTTTTGCCTGTAAATCGCCTGTTTTGATTAAGTTTTTTTGAAGTTTTTGTTAAAACGCGCAGAATTTCGCTTGCGTTCCCGGACTTGGGCATCAAAAAATGTTGATAATTACGGGAACGTTCCCGGTATCGTTCCCGAAAAAACATTCAAAAAACACTTAGTGTATAAAAAACACTTTTTATTTGGTTTTTTGTTTGTAATAAATTGATTTACAATGATTAATGTTTGTTTTGTTTAATTTTTCAAAAAATGAGTTTGCAAATTTTTTTGCTTTTTTAAGGGCTTTGGAGATATAAAATATGGTGTTAAAAAAAAATATGATATAAAATTTTGAATTATCGGTGTCAAATGTAAATTTACCCTAAGTGTTAAACACTCTGATCGTTAACCAAATATTTACACCTAAAAACGAGTTCAAAATATGAAAGTATTTTACCTAATGAGGCATTGTCTTTTTGTGCTTTTAGCCTTATCAGCACTAACTGCAAATGCACAAACCGGTTCCCTCACCGGAAAAGTATTGGACGAGACGGGACAACCATTGCCCGGCGCGTCGGTACAGATCAAAAGTATCGGAAAAAGTACCATCACCGATGTGGGCGGCAATTATAAATTAACTGGTCTGAACAATGGACAGTTTACCGTAGTGGCAAGCTTTATTGGTTACAAGTCCGTTGAACGAAGTGTTGCGGTAAAAGGAGCAAGTACAGCTAATTTTGATTTGAAACCCGATGACCAGAGCCTGAACGAGGTGGTGGTCGTAGGTTATGGTACACAGACCAGAAGGGAAGTGACCGGATCTATTGCCAGGGTTTCAGGAGATAAGATCGCCGCTTTGCCAACACCAAGCTTCGAAGCCAGTCTGCAGGGACGTGCACCAGGTGTGCAGGTAACACAAGGTAGTGGTTTGGCTGGGAGTGGTTCGGTGATCCGGGTGCGCGGTATCGGTTCGATCAGTGCAGGTGGTGACCCGCTTTATGTTGTCGATGGTATTCCAATTACTTCGGACCCTTTTATCAGTGGCAACAGGGGCGGGATGAACCAGAACCCTTTGGCAACCATTAATGCCGAAGATATTGAGTCTATAGATATTTTAAAAGATGCAGGTGCTGCAGGTATTTATGGTTCCCGTGGTGCAAACGGTGTCATTTTGATTACCACCAAAAGAGGTAAATCCGGAAGTCCTGTGGTTAATTTTTCCACTAAATACGGTTTAAGCACTTATGCCACCAAACCAAAATTTGTAAACGGATCGGAATGGCTGGCTTTAAGACAGGAAGCCTGGACCAATGATGGCCATACCGGTTTGGCGACTTTGCCTCAGGGCATTACCTGGGACCAGGCCCGTCAGACCAATACCAACTGGTTTGACCTGGTGACCCGTACCGGAAAATATAATGAACAAAACCTCTCTCTGAGCCAGGGTACAGAAAAACTCAAAACATACATCAGTGTGAACCATGATGACAATCAGAGTTTTCTGAAAGGAAATTCTTATGAAAAATATGGCTTCAGGACCAATGTTGATGTTAAACCAACAGATTATTTCAGTGCAAGTGTAAACTTAGGCTATAGTAAAGGAACCAATCAACGGGTGAATGCCGCATGGGACGGTGGTATCGGAGACGCGATGTCTACTGCTTTGCCCATTTACCCGGTATTTAATGCCGATGGCACTTACTGGGCCAATGGTGCGAACCCTGCAAGGTCAATCAATTATGTAGACTGGAAAGCAGTTGACCAGCGTTTGCTTGCTGGTTTGACCGTGGAATTGAAACCTTTTAAAAATTTTAGTGTAAAGGGTATTGCGAATATCGATCATTTGGACCTTACTGAAGATCAGTTCAGGCCTAAAGAGCTGACCGGTAATGCCAGAGGGTATGCAAACCGCTGGCTCAATCAGCAGATCAATAATAACTTTACCGGTACAGCAACTTATGACCTTAACTTCTCCGATAAAAGTAAACTGAGCTTTTTGGCAGGTATAGAGACCCAAAGTTCCGAACTGAACGGTTATCCAAATGGAATTTACGGAGATGCCGATGGTCCCTATTCCAAAAACCAGGATGCCATGTATCTTCAGATGCAGCAAATGGGTTCAAATTTGTATTACGTAAATGGCGCAAACCGGACGACATTTGCCAGTTTATTTGCCAGGGCAACGTATTCTTATGCCAACAAATACACTGTTCAGGCTTTAATGCGCCGGGATGGCTCTTCTAAATTTGGTCCGAACCATAAGTATGGTAATTTTCCGGCAGTTTCTGCTGGCTGGACCCTAAGTCAGGAAAACTTCCTGAAAGACAGTAAAGTTGTCAATTATTTGAAGTTAAGGGGAAGTTATGGTATTACCGGTAACGCCAATATCCCTCCGGGAGAATATTATGCCAAATTCGGAAACAGCGGCTCTTATAACGGACAACCGGTTGTAACACCTCAGAATGTGGAGAATCCAAACCTGCAATGGGAGCAGTTAAAAAGTATTGATGCTGCTGTTGAATTTGGATTTTTAAACAACCGCATCTCCGGAGAGTTTGCTTATTATAACAAAAAGACTTCCAAAGTTTTAATTAGTGGTGGTATTTCTCCTTCTACCGGCTTCCTGGCTGCTTTTCAGAACGTAGGTGAAATTTTAAATGAAGGATTGGAGCTGAGCTTAAATACCATCAATATTCAAAGTAAAAATTTCAAATGGACAACCAATTTTAACATTTCAAAAAACTACAATAAAGTACTTAGCATTGGCAATTTAAGTTCGGATGGTATTCTTGGTGCAACCAATGATACCCGTATTATTGTGGGAAAACCAGTGGGTACCAATTACCTGGTGCGTTATGTTGGGGTAGATCCGGCTGATGGTCTTCCGATCTGGCTGGATAAGAATGGTTATCAAACCAAAACTTTCTCCCTGGACAATAGAGTCGCCGTAGGTCAGGTCATGCCGGATTATGTAGGCGGTTTAACCAATACTTTTTCTTTTAAAGGATTTGAATTGACTTCTTTGTTCACTTTTGCTTTGGGTGGCAATATTTATGACGGTTCTGCAAAACGCCAATTGGGTGTGGTCACAGATTGGAACATCAGAACAGATATTTCTGACCGCTGGCAGA
Source organism: Pedobacter nutrimenti (assembly GCF_003208655.1). Lineage (GTDB taxonomy): Bacteria > Bacteroidota > Bacteroidia > Sphingobacteriales > Sphingobacteriaceae > Pedobacter > Pedobacter nutrimenti. The sequence goes on from NZ_QKLU01000008.1 coordinate 224,734, forward strand.
AACCTGGCGACATTGCCCGCTTTCCACGTTTAACCATGACTCCGGGAACCTATCCTGGCTTATCTAGTGAATGGCAGTACAATTCGACCATGTTCCTCTATGATGCTTCGTTTATGCGTTTAAGGGAGCTGACCCTGGCTTACCGCTTTCCTGCGGCATTTGCCAAAAAACTGGGCATGAACAATACCCGCGTTTTTGTAACCGGAATGAACCTGCTGACCTTTAGTAAATATCCTGGTGGTGATCCGGAAATTGCCCGTGATTTTGAAAATCCTCAGGATAGGAACATGAGCCCGAATGTGATGTATTTAACAACACCACAGCAAAAATCGGTCACCTTTGGCCTTTCCACCTCATTTTAGTCTGTTCAGTTATGTCAATAAAAATATTTAAAATGAAAAGTAACATCAAAATATTTACAGGAGGAGTTTTATGCCTTCTGGTACTTGCAGGTTTTGCAGGGTGTAAGAAATTTTTAGATGCCCCACCCCTAAATACAGTGACCAAGGCAGAAGCTTTGAAAGATGAAGCAGGTGTAGTGGCGGTCATGAACGGGGCTTACCAGATTATGAACGGGAGCATTCTTGGGGGTAAATACCAGGTGTTTGCCGAATTGATGGCCGACAACATTGACGGGACGACACTGAATACTGATTTTGGAGAGATCTATAACCGTAAAACATCGATTTTCGGAGATTATAAAAAGTATTTTTACCAGGACAATTACCAGGCAAATTACAGGGCCAATACAGTCCTGGAAAACCTGGGGGTTGTTGTCAATAAAAAAGACGACCTGGAAGGACAGGCGCGTTTTGTACGTGCTTTTGCTCATTTTGTGGCAGTTCGGTTATTTGCACAGCCTTACGGTTACACACCTAATAATGATCATTTAGGCATTCCCCTGAGGTTAACAACAGAGGTTACCCCAGGGGTGAGGGCAACGGTAAAACAGGTTTACGATCAGATTATTGCAGACCTGAAAATTGCAGAGAACAAACTGGGGGCTACCAATGGCGGATATCCGACAAAATGGGCAGCAAAAGCCCTTTTGGCAAGGGTTTATTTTTCCATGAACGACTTTACAAATGCTTATGCTTATGCCGATCAGGTGATCAGCAGCGGTCAGTTTACTTTTGAAACAGATTATTCGAAGCGTTTTTCTGAAGGACAAAGTACAGAGGCCATTTTCCAGATGATCAATACACCTGGTGCTTATGATGCCGGTGGAGAACTTAGGAGTCAGTTCAGGTCCGACATCAATTTGCCTACCCTGCGTTTTACCCAGCAGTTGTTTAGCAGCATCAGTTCTGGTGATGCCAGGAAGGCCTGGTTCAATAATGTGAAGTATCCTGGCCTGGTGGTGACCACCAAGTACAACAAAGAAAGGTTCAATGTTCCTATGATTCATTTAACGGAAATGAAACTGATCCGTGCAGAGTCTGCCGCGGAGTTAAATACCAATTTAACGGTTGCGGTAAATGACATCAATGACATTATGAACCGTGCTTACGGAGGGATCAGAACAATTCCTGCCAATTCATCGGCTTCCCTGATCAGAACAACTGTCCGTGCTGAACGCGCGATAGAAATGGTTGCCGAGGGTGACAGGTTATATGAAATTAAGCGTATTGGTGCCAGGGGCGAAAATATAGACAAACGCGGAGCGGTCTGGAATTGCCCGGGGCTGGCCCTGCAATTCCCTCAGGAAGAGATCAGCAGCAACACCAGTTTTATCCGTAACCCGGAAGGCGGCTGTAATTAATTGTTAACCATCAGATCAAACGAAATGAAAACTTTAAAATATATACTGCCGGTCATCTGCATACTCTGCTTCTGGAGTTGCAAACCGGAAAAATTTGCACCGATCACTACAGATACCAATGTGGTGAAACAAATGCAGGGCACCTGGGCCTTAACCAGTGTCATCCAGGTGGATGAGGATGCCAGTACCAAAGGCTTTCCTTACAAACAGGTAAATATTACCAATGTGTATCCGTATAAAGACCTGGTGTTGACTTTTCTGGGCGATGCACAGGGGAATCCTTCTACCTTTTCCATTACCAATGGCAATTCACCAAAAATCACGGACCTGACCAGTGGAAACTGGACAGTAGATAATGCACAGGCACCAGTCACCATTACCCTGAAAAACGGAACAGCCCAATCGCAATTGAGTTTTGGAACCTATGTAGGATTGAAAAGCGGAAAGCTGAACATCAAAAAGGTAAAAATGGTGAATGGCAAAGCTGTTCTGAGTTATCAATATGAATTCACTAAAAAGTAAGGGGGAAAGATTATGAAAAGATTAATATTATCAATACTGTTTTGCCTGAGCACTGCATTTGTTTTTGCACAGGGCAAGGTTACTTTTAGCCCGGCTGCTTTCACCGCAGAAGATGAAGTCACCATTACTTTGGATGTAACAGGAACACCTTTGGCGGGTTTGGATGACATATACATATGGGCTTTCTCCAATGATGGGGTTGGCGGAGGAAAAGATGCATTGACCAATGGGCAATGGGGAAGTTCTTCTGATAAGGCCAAAATGCAGAAAACCGGGCCTAACCTTTTTACTTTTAAATTTACAGGGACCACGTTGTTTGGCCAGAGCCCTGCGGAGCTGATCAATTTTGGTTTCCTGGCCAAAACGAAAGACGGCAGCAAACAAACTCCGGATTATAAGCCTTTCAAATTTGATCCACTGGTATTTGTGCCTTCACAATTCAGGGTTTTCCCGGCAAAAATGGATTATACAGATGTGACTACAGTGTATTTTCAGCAGGACCTGGCCACAGACCAAAATCTGCAAAGGATGTACAACATTAAAGTCAACCTGACTTTTTATGATGCGGCAGGGAATGCGGTGGGAACTAAAACCGGTCTGGTAACGACTAAAGAATCGGCGGTGCTTTTTTCTTATGCTTTTATTCCGGAAAGGGTAATTACCCTGCCGGCAGGAACACAGCTGTCTAAATTTACCTATCAGTTTACCGGAAGCATTAAAGACGCGAGCGGGGCTGATGTAAGCACCTCCGGTCCGGTCACTGAAGTGGTTTATACTGTATTCAACTAATTCAAAAGCACATGAAACAAAAAGTACTCTATATATTGCTTGCGGCCATCACCCTGGGTTTTGGCTGTAAGAAAAGCAGTTTTGATGAAACCATCAAGGGGGAAGCCTTAAATGCTTTTCAGGTCACTGCACCGGCAAACAACACCATGCTGGTTTTAAATTCTGCGACACCAAATAACCCCGTGGTTGTCAGCTGGACCGCGGCTCTACCAGGGGTCAATACCGCACCAAAATATACTTTTGTTGCCGCATTAAAAACAGGGAGCATTGATCAGCCATTGATCCAGTTTCCTTCCGACAACAATGGAACAGCCAACAAACTGACTTTAACTCAGAAACAACTGGACGATGCTTTAAAAGCAAAAGGAATTGCTGATGGGGCTAAGACTGACCTGATCTGGGCCGTTGTTGCAGATAACGGGTCGGTAAAAGTGAATTCTGGTACTCCTTACAGCATTTCCATTACCCGTTTCGGGGATGGGGTGTCCAACTTCTTGTTGTATGGTCCGGTTTCCAGTGCCAATGTAATTACAATCAATCCAATTTTAACTTCCCAGTCACTAACCTTTAAATGGCAGAAATCTTTTGCGGGAAAAGCAGGTGCAAGCACAACTTATAAAGTAAAATTTATAACGCCCGACGGAAATTTTACCAGCCCACTGTTCCAGTTTACTTCCAACAACAACGGAGCTGATTCTACCTTAACGGTGAGCAATAAAGATTTTGATGCGGCCCTGACAGCTGCGGGTTTTGCGGATCAGGCGGCCATTACCCATTTAAAATGGAGTGTGGAAGCCAGTTCAGGAACATTCAGTAAATTTTCAGACTATACCAATGACTTTTACATTGTCAGAGATGTAAACCTGTATATGGTTGGATCGGCAAGTGAGTTTGGATGGGACAATGCGAACCCAACGTATATGTACCGTGATGAAACCAACAGAAATGCCTATACCTATACCGGTTATCTTAAAGCCGGAGAATTTAAGTTCATCAGTGTGGTTGGAAGCTGGTCAACCCAGTATGGCAATAACGGCAGTAACGGGGTTACCTTAAAAGCAAAGGATTCTGACCCAGACCCCGGAACTTATGTGGTGCCTGCTGATGGCTATTATACCATAAAAATAGACATCAATAAACTGACTTTCTCTTTAACCCCTTATGATGCGTCTGCAGCAACCAATTATACTTCCATTGGTATCATCGGTAATTTTAATGGTTGGGGGGACATCACCGCCATGAGTAAAACCACTTTTAACCCTCATATCTGGGTGATTACACAAACGATGAATGCAGATACGGAATTGAAATTCAGAATTGCCGCAGGCTGGGATGTGAACTGGGGAAGTTCTGCTGGTAACACACAAGGCAAATATGGTAAAGGCGTTCGGGATGGCAGTAACCTGGTGGTTAAAGCAGGCGCCTATAAAATCCTTTTTAATGACCTGACTGCAGAATATATTTTCTACAACAAATAAATACACGATCCTTTATGCTGGTCCGGAATTTTTCCGGACCGGCATTTTAAACCCGAAGCCCTTTAATCATGAAACGAATTTACTTTATTTTCTTACTAACGCTCCTCAGCGGCTGGGCTATGGCCCAGAAACTGGAACGCATTGAGCCCATGTCCTGGTGGGTGGGGATGCACAATCCCAAACTGCAGTTGCTGGTACATGGTGATCAGATTGCCTCGCTCCAGGTGCAACTGAATTACCCGGGGGTGACGCTCAAAGAAGTCCATAAAGTAGAAAACCCGAATTACCTTTTTCTGGACCTTGAAATTGCTGCGGAAACGAAAGCCGGCCAGTTTCCAATCGTATTTACAAAAGAGGGTAAAAAAAAACTAAGCTATACTTACGAACTTAAAAACAGAACGCAATCGGCTTCAAGGGTACAGGGCGTGAGCAGTAAGGACCTGATTTACCTGCTGATGCCGGACCGTTTTTCCAATGGCGATTCTAAAAATGATGTGGTGAAGGGCCTGAGGGAAACCAGTCTGAACCGCGATTCCATGTATTACCGTCATGGTGGTGATATACAAGGGGTGATCAATCACCTGGATTACCTGAAAGACCTGGGCATTACCGCGATCTGGATGACCCCGGAAATTGAAAACGACATGCAGCATGCCTCTTACCATGGTTATGCCGCTACAGACCATTATAAAATTGACCCCCGTTATGGCAGCAATGAGCTGTATAAAGCTTATGTCGAAAAAGTCCATGAAAAAGGGATGAAGGTCATTAAAGATATTGTACACAACCACATCGGAACAGGGCATTACCAGTTTACGGATTTGCCAATGAAAGATTGGTTAAACCAATGGCCTGTGTATACACAAACCAGTTACCGGGACCAGCCGGTGATGGACATCCATGCTTCGCTGGCTGACCGCAAAAAAATGCTGGACGGCTGGTTTGTACCCTCCATGCCGGACTTAAACCAGCGTAACCCTTATGTACAGAATTACCTGACCCAAAACCACATCTGGTGGGTAGAATATGCAGGTATTGATGGTTTAAGGTTAGATACTTATCCCTATAACGATCCCGAATACATGGCCGACTGGGCCCTGAAAATCAAAGCGGAATTTCCGAATCTTTCCATTTTTGGAGAGACCCTGGTGAACGCCGCAGCCAGTCAGGCTTATTTTACCGGTGGCAATACCGTCAACAGAGGTTTTGATACCCATTTACCGGGCATTACCGATGCAGTGCTGAAAGATGCCATTTACGAAGCCCTGAATGGCAATCCGGGATGGACAGATGGTATTTTTAGACTTTACGCCACCCTTGCCCAGGATTTTCTTTATAAAGATGTGACCGGTAATGTGATTTTTATGGACAATCACGATATGAGCCGCTTTTACTCTATGGTAAAGGAAGATTTGGGCAAATACAAAAATGGCCTGGCCCTGCTGTTGACCCTTCGGGGCATTCCGCAGGTGTATTATGGGACAGAGATCCTGATGAAAAACTATTCCGATCCCGATGGCAAAGTCCGTGAAGATTTTCCAGGAGGATGGAAAGGTGATAAAACGGATAAATTCAGTGCCTCGGGCCGCAGCAGCAAAGAGAACGAAGCCTTTGACTATTTTAGAAAACTGGCCAGGTTCCGCCAAAACAGTATAGCGCTTCAAAGCGGTAAAATGATGCAATATGTTCCTGAAAACGGCATTTATGTGTACTTCCGTTATGTAGAAGGTGCAGAGAAACCTGTGATGGTGATTTTCAATACAGAAGATAAAACCAAAGAGCTGAAAACCGACAGGTTTAAAGAAAGAACAGCTGCCTTTTCTGCTGCAAGCAATGTGCTCAGCGGAGCAACCCTCGATCAGATTAAAACCATTACCGTACCTGCTAAATCGGTACTTGTACTTGAACTAAAATAATTATACCTACCTAATGCAACATCATCCACCTGCAAAAACAATCGCCTGTCTTTTTGACCTCGACGGTGTCCTGGTCGATACGGCAGTTTATCATTACAAAGCCTGGAAACAACTGGCCAACAGCCTGGGGTTTGATTTTACCGAAGCACAGAATGAACACCTTAAAGGGGTGAACCGAATGCGTTCGCTGGACATGATTTTAAACTGGGGCGGGGTCGAAAAAACAGAAACCCAAAAGCTGGCACTTGCCGCACAAAAGAATGAGTGGTATGTGGCCATGATTGACAGGATGACCCAGGCAGAAGTTTTGCCGGGTTCTGTGGCCCTGCTGGAAAACTTAAGGCAGGCAGGGATCAAAATTGCCCTGGGCTCTGCCAGTAAAAATTCGGGCATGATCCTCCAGCGGACAAAACTCACCCATTTTTTTGATGCCATTGTAGACGGCAATGTGGTTTCCAAATCCAAACCTGATCCTGAAGTTTTTGTGAAAGGGGCCCAGCTGCTTGGTGTTCCGGTGGCAGATTGTGTCGTGTTTGAAGATGCCCAGGCGGGTATAGAAGCAGCCCTGGCCGGAGGAATGAAAGCCATTGGGGTTGGACAGGAAGCCAACCTGAAAGGAGCACAATTGTATGTGAAAGACCTTTCGCAATTGAGTGTAAAAGATATTGTAGCATTGACAGAAAAATAAAGCGCAGCGAATTAAGATGAAGAATTATATACAAGCCACAGAGTGGAACATTATAGAGGAAGGTTTTGATCCTCATTTAAATAAAATATCAGAAAGCATTTTCAGTATAGGCAATGGCCGTATGGGCCAGCGGGCCAATTTTGAGGAAAGCTATAGTGGAGAAAGCCTGCAGGGAAATTATGTAGCAGGTGTTTATTATCCGGACAAAACCCGTGTGGGCTGGTGGAAAAATGGTTACCCGGAATATTTTGCAAAGGTTTTAAATGCTGCCAACTGGATTGGACTGGAGCTGAAGTTCGATGGAGAACTGCTGGACCTGAATACCTGTAAGGTTAGTGATTTTAAACGTGTGCTGAACATGAAGGAAGGTTATCTGGAACGTTCCTTTACCGCAGAGCTGCTGAGCGGCAAAAAGGTAAGCGTGGTCTCTAAACGCTTTTGCAGTATAGCAGATGATGAAATCGCCGCCCTACATTACAGCCTGGTCCCTTTAAATTTTTCCGGAAAACTGGAAATCTGCTCTTTCACAGACGGGGATGTCAAAAACCAGGATTCCAATTATGATGAAAAGTTTTGGGAGGAAGTGGCCCGCAGTCAACAAGGGCCGGTTTCTTACTTAACCCTGAGGACCAAAAAGACCGCTTTTGAAGTTTGCACTGCCGTGCAGAGCAGTGTATTTAAAAATGACAAGGCGCAAAACCTGCAGGGGGCAGCAGAAATCAGGGATAAATATGTGGCGCAACTGGCTGTACTGGAGCTGGTGCAAAACGACCGTGTGGACATTTATAAAATTGCAGCCAACCTGAGTTCCATGAACTATGCCACCACTGAACTGCAGCAGGCAGCCCAGCAGGCCATAGCCCGGGCCTGCGCAAAAGGCTTTGAAGTTTTACTTCAACAGCAACAACAGGCCTGGGAAAACAAATGGAAGGAAAGTGATATTTTAATTGAAGGGGATGTGGCCGCCCAGCAGGCCATCCGTTTTAACATCTTCCAGCTCAACCAGACCTACACGGGTAAGGATGCCCGTTTGAACATTGGGCCAAAAGGCTTTACCGGTGAAAAATACGGAGGCTCTACCTATTGGGACACAGAAGCCTACTGTATTCCTTTTTACCTGTCCACAGCCCCGGCCGAGGTGGCTAAAAACCTGCTGGTGTACCGTTATAAACAACTGGACAAGGCCATTGAAAATGCCCAGAAGCTAGGCTTTAAAAATGGAGCGGCCCTGTATCCAATGGTCACCATGAACGGGGAAGAGTGCCATAACGAATGGGAAATCACTTTTGAAGAGATCCACCGGAACGGTGCCATCGCTTTTGCCATTTTCAATTACATTCGTTATACAGGTGATGAAAGCTACCTGCAGCAATACGGACTTGAAGTGCTGATCGGTATTGCCCGTTTCTGGAAACAACGGGTCAACTGGAGTGCAGACAAAAATAAATATGTCATGCTGGGGGTGACCGGGCCGAATGAATACGAAAACAACATCAACAACAACTGGTATACCAATACCCTGGCGGCCTGGTGTTTAAATTATACTATAGAAGCCGCAGATCTGGTTAAAACCCTGGCACCTCAGGAATATGCCCGCATCACAGAAAAAACAAAACTGGATACTGCTAAGGAATTTGAAGACTGGAAAAACATTGCCAGCCAGATGTATTACCCTTATGATGAACAGGAAGGGGTATTTTTACAACAGGATGGTTATATGGATAAGGAGCAGGTGCTGGTTAAAGACCTTCCGGCATCGGAAAGGCCCCTAAACCAAAAATGGAGCTGGGACAGGATCCTGCGTTCCTGCTTTATCAAACAGGCAGATGTATTGCAGGGCATGTATTTCTTTGAAGACGATTATGATCTGGAAACCCTTCGCCGGAATTTCAATTTTTATGAGTCCAGGACCGTCCATGAAAGTTCCCTGTCGCCCTGCGTTCACAGCATCCTTGCCGCCAAACTGAGTGATGAGCAAAAGGCTTATGAATTTTACCTGCGCACGGCCCGGCTGGACCTGGACGATTACAATAACGACACCGAGGATGGCCTGCACATCACCTCTATGGCGGGTACCTGGATGAGTATTGTGGAAGGTTTTGCGGGTATGCGGGTGAGAAACGGAAAACTGAAGTTCAGCCCTTTTGTGCCCAAGCAATGGAAGTCTTTTTCTTTTAACCTGAATTTCAGGGGGACAACTTTAAGGGTAAAGATCACGGCAACAGAAATCAGCATTACCAACCATAGTGCCCAGGCGCTGGAGATCCAGGTTTTTGACCGCTATTATGAAGTAGCGCAGGGGGAACAAAGCATAACTTATCAATTATGCGTTTAATCCTTAAAAAAATTGTTGTTATTTTACTCCTGCTGCCGGGGGGTGTTTTACCCGTCCTGGCACAGAAAAAAGGGACGGCTGTACCGCACAGGAAGGGAGCTATGGAGCAGAAAAAAATAATCATCTATCAGCTGTTGCCAAGATTGTTTGGCAATAAAAACAGCCATAATATTCCTTATGGTACCATTGAGCAGAACGGGAGCGGCAAGTTTGCCGATCTGGACAATAAAGCACTGGAAGGGATTAAAGAACTGGGGACCACCCATGTCTGGTATACCGGGGTAATTGCCCACGCCAGCCTGACCGATTACAGCAAATACGGAATTTTACCGGACGATGCCGATGTGGTCAAGGGCCGGGCAGGTTCTCCATACGCCATCCGCGATTATTATGATGTAGATCCGGACCTGGCCCAGCATACTGGACAAAGAATGGCTGAGTTTGAAGCCCTGGTTGAGAGGACACACCAAAAAAGCATGAAAGTGTTGATTGATTTTGTGCCCAACCATGTGGCCAGGCATTATCATTCGGGGGTAAAACCTCAGGGAGTGGTTGATTTTGGGGTTTATGACGACGTTCGTAAAGCCTTCAGTGCTGCAAATGATTTTTATTATATCCCGGGCAAAGCCCTGGTTGTTCCGCCGGATGCGGATAAAATTTCAAATCCGCTAAGTCCTTTAAAGGACCAGCTGTATCTGGAAAATCCGGCAAAGGCGACAGGGAACAATGTCTTTTCTGAAAGACCCAAAGCCGATGACTGGTATGAAACGGTTAAATTAAATTATGGTGTCGATTACCTGGACGGGGAGAAAAAATATTTTAGCCCGCTACCACCGGTATGGACTAAAATGAGGGCCATTCTGTTGTACTGGGCCGATAAAGGTGTAGATGGTTTCAGGTGTGATATGGCCGAAATGGTACCGGTGGAATTTTGGGAATGGGTCATTCCGGAGGTTAAAAAGAAATATCCCGGGCTGATCTTTATCGGCGAAGCCTATAATCCCAAAGCGTATGAGATCTATTTTACAAAAGGTAAGTTTGATTATCTGTACGATAAAGTAGGGTTGTATGATGGTTTGAAGAAACTGATCCGCAATGAGCCTTCGGCAACTGTGGAAGACATTAAATCGGCCTGGAAAACCGGGAGTGCCGGATATGATGACCGTATGCTGCGTTTTCTGGAAAACCACGATGAGGAGCGGATCGCTTCAGCAGGTTTTGCAGGCCGTGCCGAACTGGCCCTTCCGGCCATGGTGCTTTCGGCTACTTTAGGCAAAGGACCGGTGATGCTGTATTTTGGACAGGAAAGCGGGGAGCCCGGAAAAGGAAAGGAAGGCTTTGGCGGGGACGACAACCGGACCACAATATTTGATTACTGGGGGGTGCCTGAGCATCAGAAATGGATGAACAATGGGGCCTTTGACGGTGCTTTACTGAGCCCTGAACAAATGACACTTCGGAAATTTTATCAAAAGCTCTTGCGCCTGGCCGGGGAATCTGCTGCTGTGGGGGCGGGTAAAATATACGAAGTCCCGGTAAGCGGTACTATGAACAACAGAATGTATGCTTTTATCCGTTATACAGAGCAGCAGCGCTTGCTGGTCCTGCTTAATTTTGACCGGGAACAGAATTTTACAGCAGACATCAACATTCCGGCTGAATTGTCTGGGAAAGGTATAGCCAGCCCGCTGAGGGAGCTCCTGAGTGATCAGGAATGGAACACGACTTCCCCGACCAGTATCCCGGTAAACCTAAAACCTGTTTCTGCACAGATCATTGCATTTTAAACCAAACTAAATGAGCTTAAAAACAATCACCGAAAATCCAAAACTGAGCCTGGTACAAATTATAAATATGAGTATCGGTTTTTTTGGTATCCAGTTTGGATGGGATTTACAGCGGGCCAATATGGGACGTATTTATGAAAACCTGGGGGCAAACCCCGATCAGGTTCCGCTGTTGTTTCTGGCCGCCCCTTTAACGGGCTTGCTTGTCCAGCCGGTGATTGGTTATCTGAGTGACCGGACCTGGCATCCGAAATGGGGCAGAAGAAGGCCTTATTTTATGATCGGGGCAATTGTCAGTTCGGTTGCATTGGTATTTATGCCACACAGCAGTGCTTTATGGATGGCAGCGGGGCTGCTATGGATCCTGGACGTGGCGGGTAATGTGGCCATGGAACCCTTTCGTGCTTTTGTGACGGATAAATTGCCGGATGCACAGGTAAACCGGGGTTTTATCATGCAAAGTATGATGATCGGTCTGGGCGGCAGTATTGCTTCAGCTTTGCCCTGGCTCATGAACAATGTATTTCATCTGACCAATACCGCCCATCAGGGACATATTCCGGAAAACGTAAAGTTTTCTTTTTATGCCGGGGCTTTCTTTTTTCTGGCTTCTGTCCTGTACACGGTTTTTACCACAAAAGAATATCCGCCTACAGCCGCTGAACTGGAATTGAAAGCGCAGGAAAATCATAAAGGCTTTGCGGCCGGGGCAAAGGACATCTGGTCTTCTTTGCTGAACATGCCCAAAAGGATGCAGATTGTATCCCTGGTACAGTTTTTTACCTGGCCAGGTTTATTTCTGATGTGGTTTTATTATACTACGGCGGTAGCCGTAAATGTTTTTGGCGGTAAGGATGCCAGTGATCCGGTATATGCGCATGGTGCCGATTTCGGTAGTTTGACCCTGGCCTATTATAGTGTGGTTACCTTTTTATTTGCACTGGTGTTGCCAAAAATAGCCGACAGGCTGGGGCGTAAAACAACCCATGCCCTGTGTCTGCTTTGTGGTGCTATGGGCCTGATCAGTGTGGCCTGGGTCCATGATAAAAACATGCTTTACCTCTGTATGACCGGGGTAGGGATTGCATGGGCCAGTATTTTATCTATGCCTTATGCCATGCTGAGTGGCTGTTTGCCCAAGCATAAGATCGGGATTTATATGGGGATTTTTAATTTCTTTATTGTATTGCCCGAAATTATGGCTTCTTTGGGTTTTGGCTGGCTGATGCGTGAGGTGTTGCACAACGACCGGCTCCTGGCTGTTCAGATTGGGGGCGGGCTCATGATTGTTGCAGCGGTGATCTGTTACGTTTTTGTAAAAGAAGAAAAAAACCAACTTAAACCATAATATGAAAAGGATTTGTTTAATGGTACTGATTTTATCGGTATTGGCCACTGCATGCAAAAAAAACGAGGCAGGGAACACGCCTGTTGTTCCGGTAACACCGGGCAATCCAGGGCTTCCGGCCGGAGCAAAAGACGGGGTTGTTTACCTCAACGGCGGCACCTCTGCCCTGGTGACCCTATATGCCCCAGGAAAAAAAACTGTTTCCCTGATCGGCGAGTTTAACAATTGGTCGGCTTCGGCAGCCCCCATGAAAAACACACCTGATGGCAATATCTGGTGGGTACAGATTGATAACCTGAACCCCTCGACCGAATATGCTTATCAGTTTCTGGTCGACGACAATCTAAAGGTGGCGGACCCTTACAGTGAAAAAATCCTCGATCCGGACAATGACAGTTATATAGATGCCCAAACGTACCCATCCCTAAAAGCCTATCCTGCAGGTAAAACTACCGGGATCGTGAGTGTGATGCAGGGCAATCCTCCCCTCTATACCTGGAAAAACGCGGGTTTCAACAGGCCTGCCAAGAACAACCTGGTCATTTATGAGTTGCTGGTCCGGGATTTTACCGCCGAACACAATTATGCTTCCACCTTGCAAAAACTGGATTATCTGGTTTCTTTGGGTGTTAATGCCATTGAGCTGATGCCGGTCAATGAATTTGAAGGGAACCTGAGCTGGGGTTATAATCCTTCTTTTTATTTTGCACCCGATAAATACTACGGGACCAAGGCTGCTTTACAAAACTTTATCGATGAATGCCATGGAAGGGGCATCGCAGTGATCCTGGATATTGTGTTGAACCATTCTTTTGGCCAGTCTCCTATGGTCCAGCTGTACTTTGATAAAGCGGCTGGCAAGCCTTCAGCAAACAGCCCCTGGTTTAATGCCGATGCCACCCATCCGTACAATGTGGGCTATGACTTTAACCATGAAAGGGCAGAGACCAAAACCTTTGTCAAAAATGTGGTGAAATTCTGGATGCAGCAATACCGCATTGATGGTTTCCGTTTTGATTTGTCGAAGGGTTTTACGCAGAAAAAATCCACGGATGATGCTTCTTTCAGCGCTTATGACGCCAGCCGGATTGCCATCTGGAAGGAATACAACAATTATATCAAAAGCATAGACAACAATAATTTTTATGTGATCCTGGAGCATTTTGCGGATGCTTCTGAAGAAAAAGTACTGGCAGATGAAGGCATGCTGCTTTGGAACAACCTGAACTATAATATGAACGAAGCAACGATGGGTTGGCTGGGCAATTCCGATTTTTCCTGGGCCTTTTTTGCAAAACATGGTTTCAGCCAGCCTGAGAACCTGCTGAATTTTATAGAAAGCCACGATGAGGAAAGGACGATGTTTAAAAACATCAGTTATGGTAATGCTTCGGGAAACTACAACGTAAAAGATCTTTCAACCGCACTGAAAAGGGAAGAAATGGCTGCGGCCTTCCTGTTTGCTGTCCCGGGCCCGAAAATGATCTGGCAGTTTGAAGAATTGGGTTATGAGGTATCCATTGATGTGAATGGAAGGACAGGCAACAAGCCCATTCGCTGGGAATACCTGCAGCAAGCGGACCGCAAGGCTTTATACAGCGCCTATGCTAAATTCATCAGCCTGAAAAAACGCAACAGTGTTTTTAATTCCTCAAATACGCAGTATAACCTGGCAGGGGCAGTTAAGTATATTAAACTGACCGAAGGCAGCAATACGGTTGTCGTTGTTGGGAATTTTGACGTGGTTTCCCAGACGGCCAATATAGATTTTGGAAGTTCCGGCAACTGGTATGAGGTCGGGGGGCAGGTGCTGAATTTAAACAGCAGTACGTATTTCAAAGTCCTGGCACCCGGCGAGTATCATATTTACAGTAAGACCGCTTTGAGTAATTAAAGGATTTTTAGGCTAAAATAGAGTGCGTCATTCTGGATCCGGCTCAGTGTGCAGGCAAGTTGCATATGCGACATATATGGTGCAATATACTATGTCCATATTTTGTTCCCTGTTTCGGGTGCCCACCTCGATGCAGATTCCTGAAACAGGGACAGCGGGAATTATTCCTGTAATCAGGTGATTATCGCCAGGTTGAGGTAACATTTTTAAATCATATCCCGGATTAAGCATCAATAATTTGATATTTATAGGATAAACCTCAAACTAAATTAAAATGAGAAAATTTTCACTGCTAATTCTGTTAACGGCCCTGGGTTTGAGCAGCACCATGGCCCAGAAATGGGAACCCATAAAGACACCTCCTCCTGCAGCCCAGGCATCAGCGCCGGCTAAGGAAGAGAGCAAAGCGGGTTCCAGAACCATTGTTCCGGAAAGTGCTGTGGTGACCCAGCACCAGGTCACCATAAAAGGACAACGCATCCCTTATAAGGCCACAGCGGGAACTTTGCCGGTCTGGGATGAAGAAGGAAAACCAATTGCCGGTCTTTTTTACACCTATTATGAGCGCTCAGATGTGGCCAACAGGGCTTCCAGACCACTGATCATTTCCTTTAATGGTGGTCCGGGATCTGCCTCGGTTTGGATGCACATTGCCTATACCGGACCAGTGGTGTTGAATATTGATGATGAAGGTTATCCGGTACAGCCTTATGGTTATAAAGAAAATCCAAACTCTATTCTGGATATTGCAGATATCGTATATGTGGACCCTGTCAATACGGGTTATTCCAGGGCAACCAATAAAGATGTTCCGGGAAGTAAGTTTTTTGGTGTGAAAGCCGATATCAAATACCTGGCAGAATGGATCAATACTTTTGTGACCCGGAACAACCGCTGGGCTTCTCCTAAATTTCTGATTGGCGAAAGTTATGGTACCACCAGGGTTTCGGGCCTTGCATTGGAATTGCAGAATTCACAATGGATGTACCTGAACGGGGTGGTACTGGTTTCCCCGACAGAACTGGGCATAGAACGGGGCGGACCTGTAGAGGCGGCCCTGCGGTTGCCTTATTTTGCGGCAACAGCCTGGTACCATAAAGCCCTTCCTGCAGATTTGCAGGCTAAAGGTTTATACCCTATGCTGGCCGAAGCAGAAGAATTTACGGTTTCCGAACTCCTGCCCGCTATTGCAAGGGGAAGTAACCTGAGTGATCAGAAAAGAAATGAAATTGCAGCAAAAATGGCCAGGTATTCAGGTTTGTCTGCAAAAACAGTTCTGGAGTACAATATGGATGTTCCACCTTCTTTTTTCTGGAAAGAACTGTTAAGGGATAAAGGTTATACGGTTGGCCGTCTGGATTCCCGCTACCGTGGAATTGATAAAATGGCCGGAGGTGATTCACCGGATTACAATGCCGAGCTGACTTCCTGGCTACATTCCTTTACACCGGCAATCAATATGTACCTGCGTAATGAACTGAATTATAAAACTGACCTGAAATACAACATGTTTGGAATGGTGTATCCATGGGACAATACCGGTAATCGTACCGGAGACAACCTGCGTCAGGCTATGGCTCAAAATCCGTATTTAAACCTGTTGGTTCAATCGGGTTATTATGACGGGGCATGCGATTATTTTAATGCGAAATACAGTATGTGGCAAATGGATCAGAGTGGTAAATTAAAAGACAGGATCAGCTGGGAAGGTTATGAAAGTGGCCATATGATGTATTTGCGTAAAGATGACCTGGTTAAAGCCAATGACCATATCCGTGAATTTGTAAAGAAGTCCCTGCCTAAACAAGGGGTGCCTGCAAAATTTTAGGATATATTTTAATTAGGTTCTTAATAAAATACCTATTTTTACCGCCCAATTATGGAACAGATAAAAACATCATTTGATTTTGAAAAGCCTATTGCTGAGTTGCTTCAGCAAATTGAAAAGGTGAAACAGGTTGCTGAAAAAACCAAAGTAGATATGTCTGCTACCTTAACAGAACTGGAAGAGAAGCTGGTGGAAACCAGAAAATCTACTTACAGCCATCTGACCGGCTGGCAGGAAGTTCAGTTGTCCCGCCATGCGGAAAGGCCTCAGACGCTGGATTACATCAGCATGATCTGCGATGATTTTATAGAACTTCATGGTGACAGGACCGTTAAAGACGACAAAGCGATCATTGGTGGTTTTGCGACGATTAATGGCCAGACGGTGATGATCATCGGGCATCAGAAAGGTAAAAATACCAAAGAACGCCAGTACCGTAATTTCGGGATGGCCAATCCTGAAGGTTACAGAAAAGCGCTGCGTCTGATGAAGCTAGCCGAAAAATTCAATAAACCGGTGATTTCCTTTATAGACACCATGGGTGCTTATCCGGGACTGGAAGCAGAAGAGCGTGGACAAGGGGAAGCCATTGCAAGGAACCTGTTGGAAATGTCTGTCCTTCGTGTGCCTATTGTTTGCTTTATTGTAGGTGAAGGTGCCTCAGGCGGTGCTTTGGGTATTGGAATAGGCGATAAAGTATATATGCTGGAGCATACCTGGTATTCGGTAATTTCTCCTGAATCCTGTTCCTCCATTTTGTGGAGAAGCTGGGATTATAAAGAACGTGCTGCAGAATGCTTAAAGCTAACTTCTACCGATATGTTTAACAATAAGCTCATTGATGGTATCGTGAAAGAACCACTGGGCGGTGCGCATCAGGATCCCGAGCAAATGGGCATCACCCTGAAAGAACAGATTGTTAAAGACCTGAAAGAGCTGGGTAAAAAAAATACAGATAAATTAATCACAGAAAGAATTGATAAGTTCTGTGCAATGGGGGTAGTGACAGAATAAGTACTGTTTATTTATTCCCGATATCAAAAAGAAAGGGCTGCAATTTCAATTGCAGCCCTTTCTTTTTGATATCCCCCGGACTTAATTGCCGCCCTGAGGGAAGTGTGATGCAAACCTGGATTCCAGTGCAGAGAACTGGTTTTTAAGGTCCTTACTTAATTTCGTTTGTTTATACTGATCGGCGGTATGGGCCATTTGATTCAGGAAAGACATGCCCAGTTGTACATTCTGTCCGCCAACATAGGTGTTTTTACTGTCAGAAACATCTGCCAGGTAGGTCAGTTCTTTTTGAATATAAACAGCCGCTTTTTCCAGCATTGCATTAGCCCTTGCAGTTTCATTTAAGGCGTAGAGGTTCTCTGCCATAAAATAAGTGCCGATCATAGAGCGAAGTCCATAAAATCTTTCCGGCATCACCTGGTAATACCTTTCGACAACTTTTTTCGCTTCTTCGGTTTTACCTTCTTTAATCAGGCTGGTGACTAATGAATTGAAAACATTTCCAAAAATAGAAACATCAGCTGCAGCTTGCTCGTCCAGGTAAGTGGCGGTTTTAATATTGCCCCATTTGAATTTATTCATCAGGTTGTCATACAATACAGGCGTATTGATCAGGTCAGACTTGGTGGCTGCACTGTCCACTTTAAGTGGCATCAGGCGCATGGCCAGGCCTTCAGTATACAGGTAATTGTCCAGGCCATTATACTGATCCGATGGTACGGTACTGGCAAAATAAATTGGTCTTTTCCAGTTGTTGTGTGCCAGGATGTCAAACATCGCCAGCGTTCCTTTGGTCACATAGCTTTTGTTGTATTTCCATTCCATCACCGGAACAATTTTATCTGCATTTGCAGCACTTACTGTACCTGTGCTAATGACATCAGCAGGGTTGATGGTCAGTTTAAAATTTTTGGTCGGAATGAAATTTTCTTTTGTCCCGTTTTGAAGAGGAACTTTATCTTCATCATTATCGGACAACAAGATGTCAACAATGTCTTTCAGTTCTACCGAACCGGCAAGATTGGCATCCTGATAATACATTACATCCCTGACGCCCTGTACATATTGTGATTCTTTCATCGTAATTGGAAGCGGCTCTGATCCGTTTTGCTTACGTTTCATGCCATTGATGTACCAGTCGGTATCAAATAAACTCAGGTTCACCAGACGGATATCCGGTCTGACATTTTCCACTTCCTGTATATACCATAAAGGATAAGTATCATTATCCCCGTAGGTAAATAAAATGGCATTTGGTGCACAGGATTGCATGTAATCGACTGCAATATCGTGGGCCACCATTTTGGTCGAGCGGTTGTGGTCATCCCATCCCTGCTGGCCCATAATGACAGGCGCACAAAATAAACCGATTACCGTGGCAGCGATAGCGCCATTAACCGGGGTAATTTTTTTAAACAACCAGTCCTGCAGGGCAAGTACACCAATACCAATCCATATGGCAAAGGCATAAAAAGAGCCCGCATAGGCGTAATCCCTTTCCCTTGGTTCGAGCGGCTTCTGATTTAAATAGAGTACAATGGCAATTCCGGTAAAGAAGAACAGTAAACCGACAATACCGGCATCTTTCTGATTGCGTTTGAAATGCCATACGGCCCCGATTAAGCCAATAATTAAAGGTAAAAAGAAGAAACGGTTATAGGCATGGCTTTCCACGATGGTTGGCGGAAGGTTTTTCTGGCTTCCAAGCATCAGTGCATCAATCGGTTTAATACCGCTTAACCACTGTCCTTCGTACAAGCTTCCCTGACCCTGGTCATCGTTTTGACGGCCAACAAAATTCCACATGAAATAACGCATGTACATGTTCCCGATCTGATATTTGAACAGGAAGCCGATGTTGTCAAACAGGCTTGGGAAATGACTGTCGTCGAAACCCATAAAATCTTTATAATAGGCAACGTGTCTTTCGTCGTCACTGTACATCCTTGGAAAAGGAGTGGTTTTGTCGTATTCGTAATCGGTTTTCTTTCCTGCAACTTCATATTTCTCTGCACCTTTTCTGTACAGGGTTTTGCCTTCTTTAAGACTCACTTTCTGAGAGTTGTAGTTCGGGCCAAACAATAAAGGTCTGTCCCCGTATTGCTCCCTGTTCAGGTAACCCAGAAAAGAGAAGGCGTTATCGGGATCACTGTTGTTCAGGTTCGGATTGGCTTTTGCACGGATAATGATCATGGCAAAAGACCCATAACCAAAAATGAGCAGGGCAGTGGAAAGCAGGGCAAGGTTTAAAATCCTTTTCTGGTGTTTAATGGAATAACGGATGCCCCATACCAGTCCGCCAATCAACAGAATGGCAAAGAAAAGTACACCGGAACCAAAGCCCAGTCCCAAGGTGTTCACAAAAAACAAATCAAAATAGGCGCCAAAGGAAACCAGGTATTGTATAATACCATATTGCACAAAGGCCAGGATCAGGATACCAATAAAAAAAGTTTTGATGATTCCGGCATTGCTTGGTTTGGAGGTCCTTTTGAAATAATATACAAATGCAATTGCAGGTATAGTCAATAAGTTCAACAGGTGGATACCGATGGACAGTCCCATAATATAGGCGATGAACAATAACCAGCGGTCCGAGCGGGGCTCATCTGCATGGGCTTCCCATTTCAGGATACCCCAGAATACGATGGCCGTAAAAAGAGAAGAAAGCGCATATACTTCGGATTCTACTGCTGAAAACCAGAAACTGTCTGTATAGGTGTAAGCTAAAGCACCAACCACACCTGAACCCATAATGCTGATCAGTTTGGCTTTAGTGACTTCTTCACCTGGCTTGAGGATGATTTTTTTAGCCAGTGCAGTAATGGTCCAGAAAAGGAACAGAATGGTTGCACCACTGGCAACAGCCGAACCTACATTCATAAAGTAGGCTATTTTGGTCAGGTCTCCCATCGCAAAGAGCGAAAAGAAGCGCTGTATCATTAAAAATAATGGAGCGCCGGGTTGGTGTACAACCTGCATTCTAAGTGCAGAGGCTATAAACTCACCGCAATCCCAAAAACTTACAGAAGGTTCTAAGGTTAGAATGTAAGATACTGTGGCAACCAGGAAACAGAACCAGCCTGTAATGTTATTGATCTTTGAGTAATTCATTTTTTTATTAAATAGATAATCGTTAGACTATAAAAATGCTGCCGAAAATAAAGAATAAGATTGACAATATGATGAGGAATGGTTTAAAAATACAAATTTAAACAGTCTCTAGGAGGATAAAAGGACATTAACAAAATTTAACCTTCAAAAATTTGTCAGTGCAATTTACTGAAGGACAGATATGGAAGAAAAAAAAGTAAAATTTTTTTTAAATAGTATTTGCAGATATCAAAAATGTGCGTAGATTTGCATTCCATTTCGAAGCGAACGTTATTTCAAAGCTTTTAAATGGGAAGATTGTCCGATAGTATAAGGGTAGTACAACGGTTTTTGGTACCGTTTGTCTTGGTTCGAATCCAGGTCGGACAACAACAATATTCGGGTTGTGAATAAAACCGCAACCCGATTTTTTTTAACCAGCATTGATACCGATCCATCATGCCATTGCAATTTAACCCAGTTAAACTTTTTGCCGGAACCGGTACAAAAGCGTTAGCACTAAAGATTGCCGAGAGTTACGGCAAGCCACTAGGTGATGTTACCTTGAACCGGTTTAGTGATGGTGAATTTCAGCCCTCTTATGATGAGACCGTCAGAGGTTGCGATGTTTTCCTGATCGCTTCTACTTACCAGCCCAACGACAATTTAATGGAACTTTTACTGATGATAGATGCAGCCAAGCGCGCTTCTGCACACTACATCACTGCTGTTGTTCCTTATTATGGTCTGGCCAGACAGGACCGAAAAGATAAGCCACGGGTTGCCATAGGTGCAAAACTGGTTGCCAACCTGCTAAAGTCTGCAGGGATCCACCGGATTATGACCATGGACCTTCATGCTGCTCAGATTCAGGGTTTCTTTGACATTCCGGTTGATCACCTGGATGCCTCGGTGATTTTTGTTCCATACATCAAAAGCCTTGGATTGGAAAACTTAACAATCGCCTCACCGGATATGGGTGGTTCATACCGTGCCCGGACCTTTGCCAAATTTTTTAATGCAGAGGTGGTTATTTGTGATAAACGCCGTAAAAGAGCGAATGAGATTGAGTCAATGTCTATTATAGGTGATGTGACTGGTCAGGATATTGTACTGATCGATGACATCTGCGATACCGCAGGTACACTTTCCAAGGCTGCGGCATTGATTATGGAAAAAGGAGCGAAAAGTGTAAGGGCTGTTTGTACGCATCCGGTGCTTTCTGGTAAAGCTTATGAAACAGTCGAAAACTCTATGCTTTCCGAACTGATTGTAACCGATACAATTCCGTTAAAGCAAACGAGCCCGAAAATCAGGGTATTGAGTACTGCAGACTTATTTGCCAAGGCGATTGCCAATGTAAATGAGCACGGTTCAATCAGTGAACTGTTTAAAGTTTAAAATTTGAATACAAGGCTTGGAAAAGCCATTTTAATACATAAATTAATATAATAAAAATGAAAACAATCGCAATTAGCGGTTCTCCAAGAGAGAACGTAGGGAAACGCGATGCTAAGGAACTTCGTTACGAAGGTAAGGTTCCTGCGGTATTGTATGGTGGTAAAGAGCAAACACATCTTGCAGTGTTGATCACTGATCTTAGAGATGCAATTTACACTCCGGAGGCCAATTTCGTAGAAATTGCTGTTAACGGTACAAAAACCAATGCCATCATCAAAGAATTACAGTTCCACCCGGTTACTGACCAATTGTTACACGTAGATTTTCTGCAGTTATTTGACAACAAAGAGATCCTTATGGAAATCCCTGTTAAATTGACCGGAACTTCTCCAGGTGTTAAAATGGGAGGTAAACTGGTTCAGAAATTACGTAAACTTCGTGTGAAAGCTTTACCTAAAGACATGCCTCAGGCTGTTGAAGTAAGCATCGCAAAATTAGAAGTTGGTAACTTGTTCCGTGTACGTGACCTTGCAAAAGGTGCTTACACTGTAACCAACACTCCTGAAGATACAATCGTTTCTGTTGGTATGTCAAGAGCATTGAAACAAGCAGAACAGCAGGCAGGTAAAAAATAATCCTGAGCTTTCAGCGTGGAAAAGCAGCATCGAAAACGGTGCTGCTTTTTTTTTGAAAGTGTTTTTTTAACTTTGGCGCGCTGGCTGTTGACTGTTGAAGAAAATACAACCCGAAAACATAGAAAAATAAATATAACTAGATGAAGTACCTGATTGTAGGCTTAGGGAATATTGGGCCCGAATACGCCCATACCAGACATAATATAGGGTTTGACATTGCTGACGGGCTGGTCAAAGAACTGGGTGGAAGCTTTACCAATATGCGTTTGGCCTATTACGCAGAATGTTCTTATAAAGGCAGAAAACTGCATGTGATCAAGCCAACAACTTTTATGAATTTAAGTGGAAAAGCCGTTAATTACTGGATGCACGAATTTAAAATCCCATTGGAAAATATTCTGGTGCTGGTCGATGACCTGGCCATACCCTTTGGGAAGCTCCGGCTCAAGTTAAAAGGCAGCAGTGCCGGGCATAATGGTCTTCAGAATATTGAAGATGTATGCGGAGGCCAGAATTATCCCAGATTGCGCTTTGGTATAGATGATAATTTTCCCAAAGGAAGACAGGTGGATTATGTGCTGGCCCCTTTTGACAAGGAGGAACAACCGGAACTGCCTGCTTTAATTGACCGCAGTGTGGAGCTGATTAAAAGTCTGGTGACCATTGGTGCGGCACAAACGATGACTGCTTTTAATAAATGATCCTAAATTATACGCTGCAGTTTAATTTTTTGCAGCGTATAAAGTTATTTTTCTATGCAGTACATCCAGTTCAAAAGGTTTACTGATGACATCATTGGCGCCTGCATTAATCGCAGTTCTTTTATCGTCTTCCAGAACAGCGGCTGAAAAAGTAATCACAGGGATCTGCTCCTTGCCGCTTACATAACCATCCCGGATCAGTTTTATGGCATCCAGGCCGTTCATAACAGGCATAAAAGTATCCATTAGAACCAGGTCGTAATCTTTTTCTTTCAACTGTTCCAAAGCTTCGCGGCCGTTTTCAACCAGGTCGAAACTGATGTTCCAGTCTTTGAGGATTTTTTTGATCAGGAAAGCATTAATAGGATTGTCCTCAGCAACCAGGATACTTACATTTTCAAAAGGCAGCAGTTTTGTCTGGCCCGCAGGTTTCTCCTGGGCATCATTACTCAGCACCTCATACCAATTGGTAAAACAGAAAGTACTGCCTTTGTTTTCTTCACTGAAAACTTCGAGTATTCCTCCTTTGAGTTTTGCCAGATTTTTTACGATGGAAAGCCCCAATCCTGTTCCTCCGAATTTAATGGTGGTTTGTTCATCGGCCTGCTCAAAAGTTTCAAATATCTTTTCTATATTTTCTTTGGCAATACCGATACCTGTATCAGAAACGGAAAATTTGACCTGAACATTATTGCCCTTTTTATCTATAACTTCAACTTTCAGGGCTACCTGTCCATGTTGGGTGAACTTGATGGCATTCCCAATCAGGTTCATCAGGATCTGGTTTAAACGAAGGGAATCGGCCATAACCAGTGTCGGTATGTTTTGATCATAATCGGTTAGCAGTTCCAGGGATTTCTCCTTCGCATGGATTTTCAGCAAGTTGACTACGGCATTGCAGTTTTTAAGCAGGTCTGTCTCAGCCCGGTTAATTTTAAATTTACCGGCTTCTATTTTGGAGAGGTCCAATATGTCGTTGATGACCCCAAGTAAGGAATTGGAGGAGATCTCCAGTAAATTGACCATCTCTTTTTGCTCTTCTGTCAGGGAGGTACTGTTGAGCAGGTTGGCGATACCTATAATCCCGTTAATGGGCGTCCTGATCTCATGGCTCATATTGGCCAGGAAATTTTCTTTGATCCTTTTTCCCTGTTCGGCTTCTTCTTTGGCCTGGATCAGTTTTTTCTGATAGGCCTGCAGTTCTTCATTCTTCTTTTTAATGTCCCGCTGGTTCCTAACAAATTGTATAAAGGAATCTACTTTTGCAGAAGTCACAAAAGGGTTTAAAGGCTTGTACAGGTAATCTACAGCTCCCGTATTAAGACCTTTTACCGCATACTTGGTTTCTGTAGAAATAGCGGTTACAAAAATGATCAGGATGTCTTTGGTCCTGGGATTACTTTTGAGGATTTCCACCAGTTCAAAACCATCCATTTCCGGCATTTGAACATCCACAAGGGCAATAGAAATATCCATCTCCCAGGACAACCTCAATGCCTCGTTTGGAAGGGTGGTACTGATAATGTTTACATCTTCCCTGTCCAGTAAGGCTTCCAGGGCGATGATGTTCTCCGGTCGGTCATCAACAATTAATATGTTAATTTTTTCCATTGGGTCGTTCTTTGTCATTCAAATATTTTTCTGCTAAGCAGTCTTTTGGTAGATATTGTTTTTTTTATCGATCACTTTAAACCGGCCGGTTTCGGTACTTCTGAGGGTCTCTTTGGAACCCAGGCATAAAAAACCAAAATTAGCTAAACTGTTGTAAAAAAGGTCGATCACTTTTTTTTGTAAATCTGTATTGAAATAAATGAGAACGTTACGGCAGGAGATCACCTGAAATTCGTTAAAAACACCATCTGATGCCAGGTTGTGGGCTGAGAACAAGATGTTTTTTTTCAGGTGGTGGTGAATGGAAGCGGCGTCGTATTTGGCGGTATAATAATCCGACAGGGTATGGGAGGTCCCGGTTTTTAAAAAATTTTCTGAATACAGTTTCATTTTCTGCAGGTCATAAATACCATTCTTTGCAAATTCCAGTACTTCAGAATTGATGTCTGTACCATAAAAGAAGCTCCGCTCATAAAGCTGTGCCTCCGCAAAGAGGATGGCATAAGAGTACAGTTCTTCACCCGTAGAACAGCCTGCATTCCAGACCTTAATGCGCTGATAAGAGCGTAGGTAGGGAATGATCTGTTCTTTAACTGCGGCATAAAATAAGGGGTCCCTGAACATTTCTGTCACGTTTACGGTTACTTCGATCAGAAAGGATTCAAAATAATCAGGGTCATTGGTCAGTAATGTACGTAAATCAAACAGGCTTAGTTTTTGCAATTGCATAATCCTGGTTACCCTTCTCTTAAGGGAGGCCCCGGAATAATTTTTGAAATCAAAGCCATGAATATGATGAATAAGCGTGATCAGGTGATCCAGCTCTGCATAGCTGATGGTTTCAGGGATATTTTCCAAACGCTGTTTCATATTAGCTTAGCCATACCCTCATCATTGACAGCAGCTGGTCCACGTCAACAGGCTTGGAAATATAATCGTTTGCACCAGCTTCTATACATTTTTCCCGGTCCTGTTTCATTGCTTTTGCAGTTAATGCAATAATAGGAAGTTTTGAAAACTCTTTCTTTGAACGAATGGCCCTCATGGCTTCATAGCCATCCATTTCCGGCATCATGATGTCCATCAGCACCAGGTCAATGCCCGGTTCCTCTTCCAGCTTTTCGATGGCTTCCCGTCCGTTATTCGCAATGATAATTTTCAGGTCATAACTCTGCAACGCACTCGAAAGGGCGAAGATATTTCGCATGTCGTCGTCTGTAATGAGTACTGTTTTATCTTTAAGTGCCTTTTCCAGGGTAGATACACTTTTGTTTTTTGCAGAAGAGGGTTTAGAAAGCTGGAGCTCTTCTTCTTTTTTTAGTTTATTCATGAACAAACTGACCTCGTCGATGAGCCGGTTATTGGATTTTGTCGACTTGAGCACCATGGCCTCGGTGTATTTCATAATGTGCGACATTTTATCCTGGTCCAGTTCCATGGCGGTATTGATGATGACCGGGATATGTGTCAGTTCCGGCTGGGCTTTGATCTGATCGAGTAAATCGAATCCGGAGATGTCGGGTAGGTTCAGGTCCAGGATAATGCAATCGAATATATTGTTCTTCAGGATATCCAGGGCCTGATGACCGGTAAAGGCCTGGACCACTTCTATTCCCTTACTGACCAGTTCCTCTTTAACGACCATACTTTGCAGTTCCTGGTCCTCAATAAGCAATACAGTTTTGAAATTATATTTTATATGCTTGTCCAGCAAAAGATCAAAGGCCTGGTCCAGCTGATCTTTTTCTATTGGTTTTTTCAGAAAACCGATAGCGCCCTCACGTTCTGCCTGATCTGTTTTTTCATCACCGGCTGACATCATATGGACCGGAATGTGTTTGGTCCTTGGGTCTGATTTTAATTTTTTCAAAATGGTCCAGCCATCCACCACGGGCAGCATAATGTCCAGGACAATGGCATCAGGGAGGTGTGTAAAAGCCATCTCAAGACCGGTATCCCCGCTATGGGCAAGAATTGGCTGGAAACCTTTTTCAAAGGCATAGTCCTTAAGTACGTCAGCAAAGACTTCATCGTCTTCAATGATGAGCAGAATCTGACCTTCTTTTAGGGCCAATGTTTTTTCTTCTGGTACAACAGGGATTTCAGGCTGGGCAAGTGCTTGAACCAAAGTCGTGTTTTCCGCGGTTTCATGTCCACTATAGACTGCCGGGATATACAAGGTGAAAAGGCTTCCTTTTTGTGGCTCGCTTTCTACCTGGATCTCTCCGCCAAGAATATGGGCAAGTTCACGGCTAATGGACAAGCCCAATCCTGTACCGCCGTATTTTCTGCTTGTCGAGCCATCGGCTTGCTGGAAGGCTTCAAAAATCAGTTTCTGTTTATCGGCCGGAATTCCAATACCAGAATCCTGTACCTGCAGGGCGATGATGTTTTGTGCCCCCTGCAATGCTGCAGAAAAATAGGTTTTCCCCGGTTTTACCGGTTCGATTTTAAGGCTGATTTTTCCTTGTTCCGGGGTAAATTTAAAGGCGTTGGACAAAAGGTTTTTAACAATCTGTTCCACACGGGCCAGATCTGTGCTCAGTTGGGCCGGAAGACCGGGAGACAAGATGGTTTGGAAATGAATTTTTTTGCTCTTTGCAATTTCATTAAACAGGGACTCCATGTTTTGCTTGATCTCTGTTGGTCTGACCACCTCAATGCTCAGGTCTATTTTACCAGATTCTATTTTAGAGAGGTCTAGGATGTCGTTGATCAAGGTCAGCAGGTCCGAACCTGCATTATGAATCACACCTGCATATTTGATCTGGTCTTCGGTCAGGTTTTCCGGTTTGTTTTCCTTTAGGATCCTGGCCAGGATCAGGATGCTGTTGAGCGGGGTACGAAGTTCGTGGCTCATGTTGGCCAGGAATTCCGATTTGTATTTACTGGAAATTTCCAGTTCTTCTGCCTTGAGGCTCATGGCTTCACGTGCCTGGTTAACCAGGACATTTCTTTCTTCCAGCTGCTGCGCCTTTTCTTCCAGTTCGGCATTGGTTTGACGCAACTCTTCCTGTTGGACCCGCAATTCTTCTTCTGAAGCCTGCAACTGCTCAGATTTGTAAACCAACTCTTCATTGGTCGTCCGCAATTCTTCCTGCTGGCTTTCGAGTTCTTCTGCTTGTTGCTGGGTCTGCTCAAACAGGCCCCGGAGCTGGATTCTGGCGGCAGCACTGTTTATGGCTACTCCAATACTTTCGGAAATGGTACTTAGGAAAAGGATTGCAGATTCATCCGGCGTGTTTTTAAAGCCAAGTTCCAGTACCGCAACGGTTTCTTCTTCAAACAGAACCGGAAACAGGTATATGGATTCAGGGGAGGTTTGTCCCAGGCCGGATATGATTTGAAGATAGCCCTGCGGAACATCCTGTAAAAGTTTATGTTGTTTTTCCAGGGCAGTCTGGCCAACCAGGCCTTCTCCAAATTTGTAACTGGCTATATTTCCCTTTTTTGGGGTATAGGCATAACTGCCACTGAGCTCCAGGCGGCTCCTCTTGTCATCGGAAAGAAAAAGGGCACCAATGGGCAGTGCCAGGTAGTTACATACACCCGTTATAATATTGGTGGACAGTTCATCCATTTCCTGTTCTCCGCGCATGGCCTCATTAATGGCGGTCGCTCCCGAAAGCAGCCAGTTCTTCTGCTCATTTTCTGTGGAAAGTTTTTCCAGCTGGGCATTGTTGGTCCTGATCTGGGCTTCTGTTTCCTTCTGCTGGTCAAAAGTTCTTCTGATGTAAGAGAAAAGGAATAAAATTAAGATGAAAATAACCAGGGCACTGCCGATCACAATGGCTACAGTTTGTTTTTTACTGACGATGGTCTTGTGCAGTCTTTTTTCGAGCAGGGCCCTTTCTTCCAGCACCATTTTATCGGTCAGCTTGTTCAGATTTTCCCTGATGAGCCAGCCTTCGTTGCCTTTTAGCCGGTTCAGCGCAGCCTCTTTTCCTGAAGTATAGTTGAGTTGTATGACCCCTTTTATGAAACTGAGCCGCTTTTCGGCATATAGTTCCAGGCTGTCCACCCGTTCTACCTGGGCGGGATTGTCCCTGACAAGTTTTTTGAGGTCATGAACCGAGGGCATTACTTTGTTGACATTGGCAGAATAGGAGTCCATAAACTTCGGCTCCTGGGTTAAAATAAACCCCCTTAGCCCACTCTCAGTGTTCACCAGTTCCAATTTAATTTTCTGGGTCAGAATCATCACCTCATAGGTGTGGTTTTCCCAGTTGGAATCTTCATCAAAAGAATTGATACTCAGATAGGAAGTAACAGCAGAAAAAAGTACAAATAGCAGCGAAATGGCGAAGCCGGTGAGTACTTGCTGTTTGAAAGAAAGCTTAAACATATATAATATGTGAGATTTTGTTGGTGTCCATAAATCCTGATTGCTTCAGAAAGTTATGCAATATTAACTATAAAATATTTTCGTGCGATTTTAAACTGTGTATTTAGTGAAAAATGTTTTGAAAGATTATCTATTTTAGCGCAATTAATGTATTTTAATCTATATGATAGTCTACGGCATTCCAAATTGTAATACGGTAAAAAAAGCGCAGACCTGGCTGAAAGAGCATGGCTTTGATTATGAATTCCATGATTTTAAAAAGAAGGGAATAACTGCAGGGAAACTCAATGAGTGGTGTACTGTATTTGGCTGGGAAAATGTATTGAACAGAAAAGGCACAACCTGGAAAAAACTTGATCCCCAGACGCAGCAGTCGGTTAAAGATCAGGAGTCTGCGATAAAATTACTGGTAAACCATACCAGTGCGATTAAAAGACCAGTAGTAGAACTGGAGGGTAAGGCGGTATTGTTAAGTTTTAATGAGGAGCAATACGGACAAGTTCTAAACAAGGTTTAAACATTTGCTTGTTAATTTTTGTTAAATAGATCATCCGGCATTAAAACTATATTAAATTTGGCCATGGTTAAAAAAGTAATCGTCGTGTTCTTGTTTGTTTTGCCGTTTAAGTTATTTGCCCAGGGCGTAGTGACCGGAACGGTTTATGATTTTGAAAATAAAACTTTCCCTTTACAGAAAGTGGTGGTGAAAAATCTCAACAATCAAAAACTGGCCATTACAAAAGCAAGCGGACAATTTACTATTGATGCCAACAAAGGTGATGTGCTGGAGCTTTCCCTGATTGGCTACCATACCGACACCCTGTTCCTAACGGACCTGAACCCGAAAACAATATTTTTGCCCGTTAATGCCAAAAATCTTAAAGAGGTTAGTATTGTCAGTGCAAAACTTTCTCCGTATCTGGACCTGAAAAATACAGCTAAGGGACCCACTACGGTTTCTACAGATGGTCTGGCCGGAAAGGGGAATTTTGACAGGGCCGGCGGTTTGATCCTTGGATTTGGTGCCGGTAGAATTAAAAAAGAACAGGCCAAAATCAGGGCGCTGGAAGCCAGGGATGCTTACGAGACAGAGATCAATAATAATTTTAATGAGCAAACGGTTTCTGCACTGATTAAACTCAAAGGTCAGGAACTGAAAGATTTTATTGCCATGTTCAGGCCATCGGTGGCGCTGATTAAAGATGAAAGGCCTTTTAATTATTCTTATTACATCGCCCAGGCACACCAGCGCTGGCTTAAAATGACACCCGCTGAACGTAAATTACCTCCTGTACCGGTGATGAAACAACGTCAGTAATAATGTTACAAGTGTTTCTGGAAAAATAGCAGGCAAGATGGTTTTGGTTTTTAGTACATTTACCTTATTAACCGAACCTTAATTTTTTGTCAATGACTTGGAAGACTTTAAAACCCTGCCTGGTTTTAACTTTGCTTTGTTCCCTGAGTTTTACAACTTGCCTGCAGGCACAGAACACCGAACCTGAAAGTAATTACGACCCTCATGCGGCATTCAGCCCTTTGTTTTACAGTCAAAATGGAAATGAATTCCGTTCGGCCATAGGTTATCCGGGGCCAAAGTATTGGCAGAACCGGGCAGATTATACGATTTCATCCCGTCTGGATGATCAGAAGAACACCATTACTGGATCATTAACCATCACCTATAAAAATAATAGTCCCGACAAATTGCCTTTTCTCTGGCTTCAGATGGACCAGAATCTGTTTAAAGAAAAGTCCAGAGGAGCTGTGCTGATCCCTGCGGGGAGCCGTTATGGCTCAAGAGGAGAAAAGATTAATGGGGGCTATGTCATTCAGGGCTTAAGTGTTTTCCAAAATGGAAAACCGGTAAAATTTACTTCCCTGACCGAGGATACCCGTATGCAGATCCGCCTGACTGAACCACTGGCAGAAAACGGAGGAGTGATCACCATTAAAATGGAGTATTCTTTTCTCATTCCGGCAAATGGTTCTGACCGCCTGGGACATTTGTCTACAAAAAACGGGGAGATTTACGCCATTGCCCAATGGTATCCCAGAATGTGTGTCTATGACGATGTAATTGGCTGGAATACCCTGCCTTACTGGGGGGCATCGGAGTTCTATTGTGAATATGGCAATATGGATTTTACGGTAAATGCCCCTGCAGATCATATTGTAATGGGATCGGGGGAATTGCTAAACCCACAGGAGGTGTTTACAGCCGAACAGCTAAAACGCTGGAATGCGGCAAAAAACAGTGATGAAAAGATTGTCATCCGTTCAGAAACAGAGGTGACCGATCCAAAATCGCGCCCGGCTAAAGACCGTCTGGTCTGGAAATTCAAAATGTCCAATACCCGGGATGTGGCCTGGGCTTCTTCCAAAGCTTTTGTCCTGGATGCGGCCAGAATTAATCTTCCAAGTGGTAAAAAGTCTTTGGCTGTATCTGCTCATCCAGTAGAAAGTAATGGGGCAGATGGTTATGGCCGAGGGGTTGAATATGTGAAGGCTTCTATTGAATATTATTCAAAAAAATGGTTTGAATATCCATACCCTATGGCAGTCAATGTCGCCACAAATATTAGTGGTATGGAATATCCGGGCATCGTATTTTGCGGGTGGACTGCAAAAAAGGGCCAGGCATGGGGTGTAATTAACCATGAGTTCGGGCATACCTGGTTTCCGATGATTGTCGGAAGTAATGAACGTAAGTATGGCTGGATGGATGAGGGTTTTAATACTTTTATAAATGGAGGTTCAACAGAAGCCTTTAATAATGGAGAATATAAGGGAAAACCTGCCAATATGCAGGTCAACGGAAAAAATATGTCTAAACCGGAGTCTGAATATATTATGTTGACACCGGATGCCATGCGGGAGAAAAATATTGGACAAAACCTTTATTATAAGCCGGCTGCAGGATTAAACCTGCTGCGCAACCAGATTCTGGGGCCCGAGCGTTTTGACTACGCTTTTCAGAATTACATCAGGCATTGGGCATACAAGCATCCGACACCCTTTGATTTTTTCCGTTCGATGGAAAATGGGGCTGGAGAAGATCTTGCGTGGTTTTGGAGAGGATGGTTTATTGAAAACTGGAAAATGGACCAGGCAATTACAGCGGTGGCCCCTGTAAATGCTGCAGATGGAACAACAGAAGGATATAACATTACAGTAGCCAATCTGGAAAAACTACCGATGCCGGTCATTCTGGAAGTGACCCTGAAAAGCGGAAAAAAAGAGACGGTCAAACTGGCTGCCGATGTCTGGATGCGCAATAAAACCTGGACGGTATATTATCCTTCTTCAGAAGAAGTGGTCTCTGTGGTTTTGGATCCTGAAAAAGTACTCCCGGATGTGAACCCGGATAACAACAGCTGGATAAAAAATTAAGTTCTTCTATTGTTGTAAGGATAAAGAATTGCCGAAATGAAGGGTTTTGGTATCTCCTGAACCCTCCATTTCATAAATCTGCAGGTCAAAATAAATGGCTGCGGCAAGCAGGTGGTCGAAGATATCGGCCATAATGTATTCGTAATCTGCCCATTTGGTCGTGCTGGTAAAAGCGTAAATCTCTAAAGGCAGGCCGTTGGCTGTCGGGGCAAGGTGTCTGACCATCATGGTCATTTTCTTATGAATGCCTGAATGGCTTGATATGTAGTTGTCAATGTATTTCCGGTAAAGTCCTGCATTGGTGAGGTTGCGGCCATTGATCAACAGACTTTTATCAGCGCCACTGCGCTCATTGCTTTTGTCAATGTCTTTTTTACGGTGGTCAATATAGGGTGCAATGGCCTGAATTCTTTTAAAGTTTTCCAGTTCCTGGTCCGTGACAAAGCGTATGGTAGACTGTTTGATGTAAATGGCCCTTTTAATTCTCCTGCCTCCTGCCTGCTGCATGCCTCTCCAGTTCTGAAAGGAGTCGGATATCAGGGCGTAAGTTGGGATGGTGGTAATGGTCTTGTCAAAGTTTTGCACTTTTACAGTGGTGAGGTTGATTTCAGTAACGTCTCCGTCTGCACCATATTTGGTCATGGTAATCCAATCGCCAATGCGTACAATGTCATTGGTGCTGACCTGAATGCTGGCCACAAAACCCATAATGGTGTCTTTAAACATTAGCAGTAATACCGCAGAAATGGCACCCATTGCTGTAAAAAAGGCAATAGGAGACTGGCCGGTGAGATTGGAGAAGATGACTACCGCCCCAATGAGAAAAAGGATGATGCGGATGACCTGCAAATAACTTTCAATAGGTTTTGCGCGGAAAGCTGTTTTTTTCTGCAGACTGTCTGCACCCGAACGGAGCAGGGACATGATCATCCAGATGATGATCACCACCATATAGATGTCGGCTAGGGCGGTTAATGAGGGAATCAAAGCCGGAAAGGGCGAAAAAATAATAGGAATTGCTTTTTTGACCAGAATTAAAGGGGCGCTGAGTGCAAGAAAATGCGGAAAACGGTTTTCCAGCAGGTGTTGGAAAAAACTGATCCTGCTGCGCTTGGCAATGCGAATCAGGGCTACACGGAGCAGGCGTCTGACCAGGTACTGCAGGATATAGACCAGCAAAATCAGTATCAGCAGGTGTAGGATCAGATTGACATAAATGGCTATACTGTGCGGCACGCCCCATTTCAAAAGGAGGCTGTAAGTTTTTTGACTGACCGTATAAAGATCAAAAGGATCAAATTCGTATTCTGCTGTGTTCATTTTCTGGGCATTTAAATGATCAGCGCCGGAGCGCTCAGAGCAGCAGAATACGAAAAAAAAATAAATTATTTAAAAAAACTGGCTTTTAGTTTTTCTGCATCAATACCCGTAGCAGGGGAGTCCAGACGGATCAGCCAGCCTTTTTGTTTCAGCTGCGCAATGTCAACCTTGGCAACCGAAAGGTCTTTTCCCTTCAGGCTCTGATGAAAAACAAGGGGTTCTTTAGGTTCCTGGTCTGCGGTGCTGTGGTACAGGATTTCCATTCTGAATTTTGGCCAGAGTTGAATATCTCCCATATTGGCCGAAAATATTCTTGCGCTTTTATGGGCAGGGACCAGACCTGCAAATTCTCCTTTATAATGTTGGCCTTTTTCTGTGGTGAAACTCAGCAGGAGTTGATAAGAACTGTCATTGACCAGGTGAAAATGCGCAACGGCCTGACTGTGCTGGTCACTGACCAGGGCCAAATAGATGCCTTCATGCACAAATTCTGCTTCTGCAACGGGTTGCTCCGGCCTGTTTTTAACAATGCCGCTTTCGTCCGGAACATCTCCATGAACCAGGGTTACCTTAGAGGCCATGACCGGAATCTCAAAATCATTGCTGTCTGTTACTCCTATGGTATCCTTATCAATAATGCGGGTGATGTACCCTTCTATGTTTTCGTCTACAAAACGAACAAAATCACCTAATTTTACTTGCATAGTCCAAATTTAAGGCTTTCTTGCTAATTTTACATCATGGCAAAGACAGAAGAACAGGTGAACAACCCCCTGCATGGGAAAACACTTGAATTTATTGTTAAACAACTGGTTTGGCATTATGGGTGGGAAGAGATGGGCAGGCTTGTCCGGATAGATTGTTTCAACAACAATCCAACCATGAATTCGAGTTTAAAATTTCTGCGCAAAACAGATTGGGCACGGAAAAAGGTGGAAAAATTATACCTCAATACTTTTCATTAAAAGATATGGATGTTACTGCTCAGGCTGCTAAGGCGGGTGTATTCAAAATGCTTCATGAGCGTGAAGGACTTTTTATTATTCCCAATCCCTGGGATGCGGGTTCAGCCACCATACTGGAGCACCTGGGTTTTGAGGCTTTAGCTACCACCAGCGCCGGTTTGGCTTTTTCATTGGGAAGAGCAGATGGGGTGGCGGCAGTAAGCCGGGAAGAAACGCTCGATAATGCCCGGATGATTGTAAATGCAAGCTGTTTGCCGGTTGCTGCCGATCTTGAAAATGGATTTGACCAGCGCCCGGAAGCCTGTGCAGAAACGATTTTAATGGCCGCCGGGGTGGGGCTTGCCGGAGCTTCTATTGAAGATACAAGTGCTGATCCGGCAAAACCGGTTTTGCCTTTTGGGCTTGCAGTAGAAAGGGTGAAAGCTGCGGTGGAAGCTGCCAGGAGCCTTTCTTTTCCTTTTACATTTACTGCAAGGGCTGAAAACCTGATTTACGGGCGTCCGGATCTGAAGGATACCATTAAGCGGTTGGAAGCTTTTGCGGATGCAGGTGCAGATGTTTTATTTGCGCCTGGGTTAAAGAACCTGGCAGAAGTAGAAGCGGTTGTAAAGGCGGTGGCACCTAAACCAGTCAATGTATTGCTGGGCGGAAACCACCCGGAGCTTTCTGTACTGCGTTTAAGGGATCTGGGTGTAAAAAGAATCAGTCTGGGTTCTTCATTGGCCAGAACAGCCTATCATGCTTTTTTCAGAGCAGCACAAGAGGTTTCAGGAAACAACAGTTTTACCTTTGCACAAGAGGTGATGCCTTATGGAGAGATGAATGATTTGTTTAAAAAAAAGAAGTAATGCTTGTGTTTTTTTAGGGGAAATTTTCGATTTAGAATACAATTTCTATATTTGCTAATATTTGTAGTATAGAGAGAGATACATGATGACCGTTACTGTGCTTGCGATTATAGAATCCGATACCATACCAGCAGCCCCCTTATCTAAAGTGATGAATGAAAGGTTGCGCCGCTTTGCTGCTGAATTGCAGGATAAACATTTAAAAGACCTGGATTTACTGGATCCTGATTGTGAGGACGTGGTGATTTATCTGGGATATGACAGTAAATATAATGTTCGCTGGAAAATCGTTAATGATGTATCAGCAGCTATAGAGTCCGAGGTGGCCAGGCATTGTGCCCTGCTGGGTTATGTTTTATGGAAGGGCAGCACCATTTATAATTTCAATTCCCGTAACTAAAGGAGAAACCCAGGTCCTTCTCATCGGATGTAGAGGCTTTTGTCTGCCAAATGCTAAAAAAATATTATATAAGATGCAGGAAAGAGGATTGCTTGCTGAAAATTGGTATATTTAAGCATGAGCTCAAAAATCTTTTTTTCTGTCCTTTTTGTTCTGTTTGGCTTTGGTGTGAGGGCCCAATCCCTTAATGGTACTATTGCCGACAGGAAGACGCGTTCGGCATTGGAACAAGTTCATGTGTTAAATGTCAATACCGGAGAAAAGACAGTTACAGATGCTGCCGGCCAGTTTAGCTTAAAAGCATCCGTAAATCAGGTGCTTGTTTTTTATTACCCAGGATACATATCGGATACCCTGCTGTTGGTGGATATGAAACCGGTAAAACGCTTTCTTGCACCGGATCCCAAATTACTTAAAACCGTAGAGATCCAGTCCAAGACCTTTAACCCGGAGGTAGAATATGCGGATATTTATAGAAAAGCCAATCCGACAAAACTGGAAGTAAACAAGCCTTTCGCCTTTTACCCATCCGGTTATTTTAGCCGGGAAGGTAAATTTGCCAGAAAAGGTAAACGTAAACTCGAAGGAGAGAAAATTGAGCGGAAAATTGATGAACGCTGGAACGAGGCCGGGGTGAAAGCGGTAACTCCTTTAAATGCGGGGGAACTGGACGCTTTTATGGCCATGTACCGGCCGGAGCTAAAGGACCTGAATAAAATGGATGCAGAAGACCTTAAGTTCTATATTATGAATGCGTATAAAGAATTCAAGACACTACCTGCGGATAAAAGGGTGATTTCCGGCCTTAATTAACAGGAGTTATTCCGCTGTAAAACACTTAGCCCTAAGTGTTTTTTTCTTTTTATGTTTCGTCTGCATTAAATTTCAGGTAACCCCTTGATTTATAAAATGTATTGTCTTACCTTTGCAGTCCCTTATAGAGGGGTAAAGTTTTTAAACATAAATAGAAAAACAACAAAAGAACAATGCCAACCATTCAACAATTAGTTAGAAAAGGTAGAGTAGCACTGGAGTTCAAGAGTAAGTCTCCGGCGTTGGACAGCTGTCCACAGCGAAGAGGTGTATGTACACGTGTATATACCACTACCCCTAAAAAACCAAACTCAGCAATGCGTAAAGTTGCGCGTGTACGTTTAACCAATGGTAAAGAGGTTAACGCATACATCCCTGGAGAAGGTCACAACTTACAGGAGCACTCGATTGTATTGATCCGTGGTGGTCGTGTTAAAGATTTACCAGGTGTACGTTATCACATCATCCGTGGAGCATTAGATACTTCAGGTGTTGCTGGTCGTAACCAACGTCGTTCTAAATACGGAACAAAACGTCCTAAACCAGGACAAGTAGCTGCGGCGCCAACAAAAGGTAAAAAGAAATAATTAGGAGGACAAAAAAATGAGAAAGTCAAAACCAAAAAAGAGAATCATTCTTCCTGATCCAAAATTTAACGATGTTCAGGTGACCCGTTTCGTAAACAATATGATGTTTGACGGAAAAAAATCTATCGCTTATTCTATTTTTTATGATGCAGTTGAACTTGCAGAGAAAAAATCAGGTGAGAATGGATTAGAAGTATGGAAACGTGCTTTAACAAATGTAATGCCAGCTGTAGAGGTTAAATCCCGTCGTGTTGGTGGTGCAAACTTCCAGGTACCTACAGAGGTAAGACCTGACCGTAAAATTGCTTTAGGCATGAAATGGTTAATTTCTTACGCCCGTAAACGTGGAGAAAAAACAATGAAAGAGAAATTAGCAGGTGAAATCGTTTCAGCAGCTAAAGGTGAAGGTGCAGCAGTTAAGAAAAAAGAAGATACGCATAAAATGGCAGAAGCCAACAAAGCGTTCTCTCACTTCCGTTTCTAATTAGATAGAATCATAAAATGTCAAGAGATTTAAAATACACAAGAAACATTGGGATCGCGGCTCACATTGATGCGGGTAAAACCACAACAACCGAGCGTATCCTATATTATGCTGGAGTAAACCACAAAATTGGTGAGGTACACGAAGGTGCATCTACAATGGACTGGATGGTACAGGAAGCGGAACGTGGGATAACCATCACCTCTGCAGCAACGACTGTATTCTGGCCTTACCGTGGTAACAAATATCAGGTAAACGTTATTGATACCCCTGGACACGTGGATTTTACCGTAGAGGTAAACCGTTCCCTGCGTGTTCTTGATGGTCTGGTATTTTTGTTTTCTGCGGTTGATGGTGTTGAACCTCAATCTGAAACCAACTGGCGTTTAGCAAATAACTATGCTGTTCCACGTATTGGTTTCGTAAACAAAATGGACCGTTCCGGTGCAGATTTCTTAAAAGTTGTAAAACAGGTAAGAGAAATGTTAGGTAGCCATGCTGTTCCTTTGCAATTGCCAATTGGCGCAGAGGATAGCTTTAAAGGTGTGGTTGACTTAATCAACAACCGTGGTATTGTATGGAACGAGCATGATAAAGGGATGACCTTTACTGAAGTGCCGATTCCTGACGATATGATTGATGAGGTTGCAGAATGGAGAGAGAATTTATTAGAAGCTGTTGCGGATTATGATGAGTCATTAATGGAGAAATTCTTTGATGATCCTAACTCTATCACAGAACGTGAAATTCTTGATGCATTGCGTAAAGCAACTTTGGATGCGAAAATTGTTCCTATGGTTTGTGGTTCATCTTTCAAAAACAAAGGTGTACAAACCATGCTTGACCTGGTAATGGAATTATTGCCTTCGCCAATGGATGTGGAAGGTATTACTGGTACCAATCCTGATACTGGTGAAGAAGTAACCCGTCAACCGGATGTAAAAGAGCCTTTTGCAGCTTTGGCATTTAAAATTGCAACCGATCCTTTCGTGGGCCGTTTGTGCTTTATCCGTGTATATTCAGGTAACCTTGAAGCTGGTTCTTATGTATATAACGCACGTTCGGAAAACAAAGAGCGTATTTCCCGTATCTTCCAAATGCACGCCAACAAACAAAATCCGATCCCTAATGTAGGTGCTGGTGATATTGCTGCGGTTGTTGGATTTAAAGATATCAAAACTGGTGATACACTTTGTGATGAGAAGAACCCAATCATTCTGGAGTCTATGAACTTCCCTGAGCCGGTAATCGGTTTGGCGATTGAGCCTAAAACTCAAGCTGACGTGGATAGATTAGGTATGGCTTTAGGTAAACTTGCTGAAGAAGATCCTACTTTCAGGGTAGAGACTGACGAGGAAACTGGTCAGACTGTAATCTCTGGTATGGGTGAGCTTCACTTGGATATTTTGATTGACCGTTTAAAACGCGAATTCAAAGTAGAAGTAAACCAGGGAGCTCCTCAGGTTGCTTATAAAGAGGCGATCACAGGCACAACTCAACATCGTGAAACGTATAAGAAACAAACTGGTGGTCGTGGTAAATTCGCAGATATTCAGGTGATTATTTCTCCTATTGATGCAGATTACGAAAAAGGCGGTTTGCAATTCGTAAACGAAATCGTAGGTGGATCTATTCCACGTGAGTTTATCCCTTCTGTAGAGAAAGGTTTTGCTGCAGCAATGTCTAATGGTGTTATTGCAGGTTATCCACTTCCTGATATGAAAGTTCGTTTGATTGATGGTTCATTCCACGCAGTCGATTCGGATGCTTTATCTTTCGAGATTGCTGCACGTTCAGCTTTCCGTGAGGCATTGCCTAAATGTAAACCGGTATTAATGGAGCCGATCATGAAAATTGAGGTGCTTACTCCGGAAGAAAACATGGGTGATGTAATGGGAGACTTAAACCGTCGTCGTGGTCAGCTGCAAGGTATGGACACCCGTAACGGTTCCCAGGTGATTAAAGCATTGGTTCCTCTTTCTGAGATGTTTGGTTATGTAACTCAGTTGCGTACCATTACTTCAGGCCGTGCGACTTCTACTATGGAATTTGATCATTATGATCCAGCTCCTAAGAACGTACAGGATGAGGTGATTGCAAAATCAAAAGGAAAAGTTAAATCTTCAGATTAATACTAATCGGTTGCCTGTTATTAATAGCTCTAACAGGCAGCCTCAATTAAATAAATAAAATGAGCCAAAGAATCAGAATCAAATTAAAATCTTACGATTATAATCTGGTAGATAAATCTGCTGAGAAAATCGTAAAAACTGTTAAACCTACGGGTGCAGTGGTAAGCGGACCAATCCCTTTGCCTACAGAGAAAAAAATCTTTACTGTTTTACGTTCACCACACGTGAACAAAAAAGCAAGAGAGCAATTTCAATTGTGCGCTTACAAACGTTTGTTAGACATTTACAGTTCTAACTCTA
Organism: Pedobacter nutrimenti; assembly: GCF_003208655.1. GTDB lineage: Bacteria > Bacteroidota > Bacteroidia > Sphingobacteriales > Sphingobacteriaceae > Pedobacter > Pedobacter nutrimenti. Next base: position 265,123 of record NZ_QKLU01000008.1, read on the forward strand.
AAACAGTTGATGCACTGATGAAACTTGAATTGCCTAGCGGTGTTGAAGTTGAAATCAAAGTTTAATGAGATAATGCATTAAAAAAAAGGCCTCTGCAATTGCAGAGGCCTTTTTTGTTTGTGTTTTTTAGCGTTCCCGGCTTTTATATTCTTCAAATTTGTTCCGTTCGTCCTGGAGTTCACGCGCCAGTTTCTTTTCTTTATCATTTGCCTTGACTTTATAAGCCTGGTATTCATCGGCAACTTCCTGGTAAAGGGTAGATCTGTATTTTGCTTCATGAATGTGTTTTGCAGAGCGGATAATTACAAAGCAGAGCGCAAGGCCAAGAACAATGATCAACGTCCAGACGACTGTATTATAGGTAGATTTGCTGAAAGACATGCCCAGAAAATTGATTTCGTTCACCTTGGCATTAGAGCTGGCCAGAGAGCTTTCCTTTCCTTCAATCTGGGCTTTCAGATCGGTGATGTTTTGTTGTTGCGCTTTAATTTTGGCTTTTGCCTGATTCAATTGTTTCCGCTCAGTGTTTAAAGTGTCTTTGACACTTTTCCACAGACCCGACAAGCGTACAGGGTTAATGAGCTTGGCGCCGTAAAGGCTTTTTGATTTTGACAACATGAACTCATACTGACCATTCAGGGAGGGGTCGGTTTTTGTACTGTCCTGAGCAAAAGTGTTTTGCGTGCCGATTGCAAAACAAAATGCTGCGATAAGGGGGAGTATAAATCTTTTCATAATATGGTGTTAATGTGTTTAATTTAACATTAATATTTAAATTTTATTGTGTTTTAATTGGATAAGGTATATTTGTGGCGATGTCGGTATTACTTTTTACAGTTATTGTTTTGGTAGGCGCTTTCCTCGCTGGTCTTGTCGGATCATTAACTGGTTTAGGAGGAGGGGTGATCATTATCCCTTTACTGACACTGGCCCTTGGGGTAGACATTCATTATGCCATAGGTGCCTCTATTGTTTCGGTAATTGCAACTTCTTCGGGTTCAGCAGCGGCTTATGTAAAGGAGGGCATCACCAATATCAGGATTGGTATGTTTCTGGAAATCGCAACAACCATCAGCGCCATTTTTGGTGCCGTTATTACTGTATATATTAATCCGGGGTATATTGCGGTTATTTTTGGTTTGATCCTGTTGTTTTCTGCAGTAATGATGGTCAGAAAAAAAGTGGACCATTCTGATGATGATGCATCCGGACGTCTGGCTGTGTTTTTTAAACTGAACGGCAGTTATCCTGTAGAAGGGGGCTTGAAAAAATATGGCGTACATAATGTAATTGGTGGTTTTGTAATGATGTTTTTTGCAGGGATCATTTCAGGCTTACTGGGAATCGGTTCAGGGGCTTTGAAAGTATTGGCAATGGATAACATTATGCGTATTCCGTTTAAAGTTTCCACCACCACAAGTAATTTTATGATGGGCGTAACTGCTGCGGCAAGTGCTGTGGTTTATTTACACAGGGGACAGATCGTTCCGGGTATTGCCATGCCGGTAACTATTGGTGTGCTGTTTGGGGCTACCCTGGGTTCCAAGATCCTGGTCAAAACAAAAACGGATAAACTTAAGGTCATATTTGCCGCTGTTGTGGTATTTTTGGCTTTGCAAATGATTTATAACGGCTTGTCAGGGAAATTATGAAAGAGCAGGGAAAACATTTTTTTGCAGATAAAGATGTGCAGGTCATTCTGGGAACTTTGCTCCGGGTAGGGGTTGTGCTGTCTATGTCTATTGTACTGATCGGAGGTTTTATTTATCTGTGGCATTATGGAAATGGTCCTGTAAATTACCGGGTTTTTGATCCTTTAAAGGCAGAGTATTCTTCTGTTCTGGCTATTTTCAGGGGATTAAAATCCCTGGATAGTACTGCTATTATACAGTTTGGCGTATTGTTGCTGATTTTTACACCAATTACGCGGGTCGTTTTTTCTATCTTTAGCTTCCTGATTGAAAAGGATTATATGTATGTGCTGATCGGAATCTTTGTGCTGTGCGTAATTCTGTTTAGTTTAAGTAATAAACTGGTTGGCTAAAATTCAAGTCTTCGCTTTATTGCTCTTCCGAAAAAATAAATGCAGTTATTTGAAAAAATAATTAGCTAACTATTTGAAAATTAAGATTTCTTTCCTATTTTTGCCGTCCCTTAGCGGGAATGTGTATCCACCTTGAACGAAGCCCTACTGCTTCGATGGGTGTTAAATTAAAAAAAGAAAATGTCAGGTATTATTGGAAAAAAAGTAGGAATGACCAGCATTTTCGACGCCGATGGTAAAAATATACCATGTACGGTGATCGAAGCTGGACCTTGTGTAGTTACACAGGTAAAGACCGAAGAGAAAGACGGTTACGTTTCAGTTCAGTTAGGTTTCGACGAAGCCAAAGAAAAGAACACTACCATGCCTCTTAAAGGCCACTTTGCGAAAGCAAACACGACCCCAAAACGTAAACTGGTTGAATTTGAGCCGTTTGAAGAATCACTTAGCTTAGGTGATACAGTAACGGTAAGCATCTTTAACGAAGGAGATTTTGTGGATGTAGTTGGTACATCAAAAGGTAAAGGTTTTCAAGGTGTTGTTAAACGCCACGGATTTGGTGGTGTTGGTGGTCAGACTCACGGTCAGCACAACAGGATGCGTGCGCCAGGTTCACTGGGTGCAGCGTCTTATCCAGCTCGTGTATTTAAAGGTATGCGTATGGCGGGAAGAATGGGTGGTGACAGAGTAAAAATTCAAAACTTACAGGTTTTGAAAGTTTATGCTGATCAAAACCTTGTGGTAGTTAGTGGTTCAATACCAGGAGCTAAAGGATCTTACGTAATCTTAGACAAGTAAGCAGATGGAAGTTAAAGTATTAAACATTTCAGGAAAAGAGACAGGTGCCAAGGTGCAGCTTCCTGAGTCGGTATTCGGTATTACGCCTGTTGATCATGCAATTTATTTAGATGTTAAGCAATATCTGGCTAACCAACGTCAGGGAACGCACAAAGCTAAACAACGTAATGAAATCGCTGGTTCAACCCGCAAATTATACAAACAAAAAGGTACTGGTGGTGCTCGCGCCGGAAGTATTAAATCTCCATTGTTTAATGGTGGTGGTCGTGTGTTTGGTCCTCAGCCACGCGATTATAGTTTTAAATTGAATAAGAAATTAAAAGCTTTAGCCCGTAAATCGGCTTTAACTTATAAAGCACAAGATAACAATGTTGTGGTTTTGGAAGACTTTACTTTTGATTCAATCAAAACTAAAAACTATGTGAATTTGGTTAGCGCATTAAATCTGACTAACGAGAAAACACTGCTGGTTTTACCTTCACAAAATAACAATATCTATTTATCAAGCAGAAACATTCAGAAAGCGAAAGTGATCACTGCTGATCAGCTGAATACTTATGATGTATTGAACTGTGGCAAACTTTTGTTGACTGCTGATTCTGTTAAAACATTGGAGGAGGCATTTGCCAAGTAATATGGAACTTTTAAAGAAACCAGTATTAACAGAGAAAGCTTCTGCATTAACAGAAAAGTCTAACCGCTTTACTTTTAAAGTAGATCACAAAGCAAACAAATTGCAAATCAAAGCTGCTATAGAAAAAATGTACGGAGTGAACATCCTTGCCATTAATACAATGGTTGTGGTTGGTAAACTGAAGTCAAGAAATACTAAAGGTGGTTTAGTTTCAGGCCGTAGCCCGAAATACAAAAAAGCTATTGTAACCCTGAAAGCAGGCGAGACAATCGATTATTACGCGAATATTTAATAAGAATTGAATAATTTATAACTATGGGCTTAAGAAAATTTAAACCAGTCACTCCGGGAACCCGCTTTAGAGTAGGTGCCAGTTTTACGGAGATTACAGCAACCAAGCCCGAAAAATCATTGGTTGTATCTTCTAAGAAGTCGGGAGGACGTAACAATACAGGAAAGATGACTATGCGCTACATGGGTGGTGGTCACAAAAAATCTTATCGTTTGATTGATTTTAAACGTGAGAAATTTGATATTCCTGCAACAGTAGCTACTGTTGAGTACGATCCTAACCGTACTGCACGTATCGCTTTATTACACTATGCAGATGGCGAGAAGCGTTACATTATTGCGCCTGAAGGGCTGCAAGTAGGACAAACAGTAGTTTCGGGAGAAACAGCTACTCCAGAAGTAGGTAATACTTTAACGTTATCAAGAATCCCATTGGGATCTATTATCCATAACGTAGAGATTCACCCAGGTCGTGGAGCACAATTAGCACGTAGTGCTGGTGCGTATGCACAATTAGCAGCTCGTGATGGTAAATATGCAACATTGAAAATGCCTTCAGGTGAAACCCGGTTAATCCTGGTAACTTGTCTGGCTACAATCGGAGCTGTTTCCAACTCAGATCATGCAAATGAAGTATTGGGTAAAGCGGGACGTAGCCGTTGGTTAGGTCGTCGCCCTAGAACGCGTCCGGTAGCAATGAACCCTGTTGATCACCCAATGGGTGGTGGTGAGGGTCGCTCATCTGGAGGTCAGCCCCGGTCAAGAAACGGTGTTTATGCTAAAGGATTTAAAACCCGTTCACTTAAAAAATACTCAAATCGTTTCATCATAGAGAAAAGGAAAAAATAATGGCTCGTTCGATAAAAAAAGGACCTTATATTGACCATAACGTAGAGAAGAAAGTAGTCTCTATGAATGATTCAGGCAAGAAGTCTGTAATTAAAACTTGGTCTCGCAGATCAATGATCTCACCAGATTTTGTGGGTCATACATTTGCAGTACATAACGGTAATAAATTTATACCGGTATACGTAACAGAAAACATGGTTGGTCACAAGCTGGGAGAGTTTGCTCCAACCAGAACATTTAGGGGTCACTCTGAAAAGAAAAAATAATTAAGAGATGGAAGCAGTAGCGAAATTAAACAATTGTCCAACCTCACCACGTAAGATGCGTTTGGTTGTAGATCTTATCAGAGGTGAGCGTGTAGAGAAAGCATTACATATTTTAAAATTTACCAATAAAGATGCCGCAGTAAGAGTTGAGAAACTGTTATTATCAGCCATCAAAAACTGGGAAAATAAAAATGAAGGTTCTCGCCCTGAAGAAAGCCAACTATATGTTAAAACCATCATGGTTGGTGGTGGCCGTCAGCTGAAAAGATTAAGACCGGCACCTCAAGGACGTGGTTACAGAATACGTAAACGTTCAAATCACGTGACTTTGATAGTAGATAGTAAAAACGTTGAAACTCAAAACTAATTAACAGAAATGGGACAAAAAGCACATCCAATAGGTAACAGGTTAGGAATCATCAAAGGTTGGGATTCTAACTGGTTCGGAGGCAACAACTATGCTGATAAATTAGTTGAGGACGAAAAAATAAGAAAATACCTTTCTGCCCGTATTGCAAAAGGCGGTGTAGCAAAAGTAGTTATCGAGCGTACATTAAAACGCATTACCGTAACCATTCACACGGCTCGTCCGGGTATTGTAATCGGTAAGGCAGGTCAGGAAGTTGACAAGATCAAAGAAGAGTTGAAAAAATTGACTAAAAAGGAAATTCAAATCAACATTTTTGAGATCAAACGTCCTGAATTAGATGCTCAACTGGTAGCTGAAGGTGTTGCGAAACAATTAGAGGCAAGGATCTCTTTCCGTAGAGCAATGAAATCAACTATCGCATCTACTATGCGTATGGGAGCTGAAGGAATCAAAATCATGACATCAGGCCGTTTAGGTGGTGCTGAGATGGCAAGAAGCGAGCAGTATAAAGAAGGAAGAATTCCTTTGCATACTTTCCGTGCTGACATCGACTATGCACTGGCTGAAGCTTTGACAACTTATGGTAAAATAGGTGTTAAAGTATGGATCTGCAAAGGTGAGGTTTACGGTAAACGTGATCTTTCTCCAAACATTGGTGCAACAAGCAATGCTCCTGGTAAAGGTGGCAGACCTGAAGGCAACTTTGGTGGCAGAGACAGGGATAACCGTGGCGGTGGCGACAGAAGAAACGACAAAGGTCGTGGCGGAAGAGGTCCAGGTCAAGGTGGTCAGGGTAGAGACAACAGGGGTGGAAATACTCAGAACAGAGGTCCCCGTAAATAAATAGTTAACAGATCGTTTTACGATAATATTAAAATACAATGTTACAGCCAAAAAGAACGAAGTTCAGAAAGATGCAAAAAGGCAGAATGAAAGGTTTAGCAACTCGTGGTGCTGAATTATCATTCGGGTCTTTCGGGATCAAATCTTTAGAGTCGACCTGGATTACCAGTCGTCAGATAGAGGCAGCCCGTATTGCGGTAACTCGTTTCATGAAACGTGAAGGCCAGGTGTGGATTAGAATTTTCCCGGACAAACCGGTAACTAAGAAACCAGCCGAGGTACGTATGGGTAAAGGTAAAGGTGCTCCTGAATATTGGGTAGCCGTTGTCAGACCCGGAAGAATTATTTTTGAAGCTGAAGGTGTGCCTTTGGAAATTGCAAAGGAAGCCATGCGTTTAGCAGCTCAGAAATTACCAGTACAAACAAAATTTGTAGTACGTAGAGATTACGTAGAGGCATAATAAGTTATGGGTTGCATGTTGTAAGTAACTTGTTATTATAACCTCTAGACCCACAACATAAAAATTAATAAAATGAAGAACTCAGAAATCACAGGGCTTTCACAGGAAGAACTAGTAGCCAGGATCGCAGAAGAAAAAGAAAACTTAGTTAAGTTGAAATTTGCGCATACAATTTCGGCTATCGAGAATCCTTCCCGCATTAGTAAGGTAAGGAAAGATATTGCCCGATTAAATACTGAAATGACTAAGCGCAAAGCTCAGTCAGCTACTGAAACTAAATAACTTTAGAGTCGAAATGGAAAGACAATTAAGAAAAACAAGAACCGGGTTGGTGGTGAGCAACAAGATGGATAAATCTATTGTTGTAGCGGTAGAGCGTAAAGTGAAACACCCGATCTATGGTAAGTTTGTTAAGAAAACTACCAAATTTATGGCTCATGACGAGAAAAACGATTGTGGTATTGGTGATACAGTACTGATCATGGAGACTCGTCCGCTGAGTAAAAACAAGAACTGGAGATTGGTACAAATTTTAGAAAGGGCTAAATAACATGGTACAACAGGAATCAAGATTAAACGTAGCCGACAATAGCGGCGCAAAGGAAGTATTGGTTATCCGTGTACTTGGTGGTACTGGTAAGAGATATGCTTCTATTGGTGACAAGATCGTTGTTACCGTTAAAAGTGCATTGCCTTCCGGAAACATCAAGAAAGGAACAGTTTCTAAAGCAGTTGTGGTAAGAACTAAGAAAGAGATCAGACGTAAGGATGGTTCTTATATCCGTTTCGACGACAATGCAGCAGTATTATTAAATGCACAAGATGAGCCGCGTGGTACACGTATTTTTGGCCCGGTAGCAAGAGAACTGCGTGAAAAACAATTCATGAAAATTGTATCATTAGCACCGGAGGTATTATAAAATGAAAGAAAAAGTAACTACACAACCAAAAATTAAAATCCGTAAAGGAGATTTAGTAAAGGTTATAGCTGGCGATTCAAAAGGCCAACAAGGTAAAGTACTTGAAGTACTTGTTGCTAAAAACAGGGTAACTGTTGAAGGCGTTAACCTTGTGTCAAAACATACGAAACCAAATGCTGCTACTCCAAATGGTGGTATCATTAAAAAAGAAGCTGCTCTTCATATTTCTAACGTACAGTTAGTAGATCCAAAAACTGGTGCTACTACCCGCGTTGGCAGAAAGCTAAACGCTGATGGAAAATTAGTTAGGGTTGCTAAAAAATCAGGAGAGGAGATCAAATAATGACTTACGTACCAAGATTAAAAAGTAAATATAAAGAGGAAATTGTAACTGCACTTAAAGATAAGTTTGCTTACAAAAGTGTTATGCAGGTTCCTAAGTTAGTAAAGATCTCGATCAACCAGGGTGTTGGACGTTTCTCTGTAACTGACAAGAAGATCATTGACAGTTCTATTGTAGAAATGACTACAATCGCAGGACAGCAGGCAGTAGGTGCGAAATCTAAAAAAGATATTTCAAACTTTAAATTGCGTAAAGGTATGCCGGTAGGTGTGCGTGTAACTTTACGTGACAACAACATGTTTGAGTTTTTAGATCGTTTAATTTCCGTAGCTTTGCCACGTATCCGTGACTTCAAAGGTATCAATGATAAAGGTTTTGATGGAAAAGGTAATTACACTTTAGGTGTAACTGAGCAAATCATCTTCCCTGAGATCAACATCGACAAAATCAATAAGATTTTAGGTATGGACATTACATTTGTAACAACTGCTACTAATGATGTTGAAGCATTGGAACTTTTAAAACAATTTGGATTACCGTTTAAAAATCAAAACACAAATCAATAATGGCAAAAGAAGGAGTAAAAGCTCGCGAAGTTAAGCGCCAAAGATTGGTCGCTAAGTTTGCAGAAAAACGTGCAGAATTAAAAGCTGCAGGTGATTACGAAGGACTTGATAAGTTGCCTAAAAACTCATCAGCTGTTCGTTTGCACAACCGTTGCAAAATTACTGGCCGTCCTCGTGGTTATATGCGTACCTTTGGTATTTCAAGGGTATTGTTCCGCGACATGGCTTTAGCAGGAAAAATTCCTGGAGTAAGAAAAGCCAGCTGGTAAAACCGTATTTACGTTAGAGCAACTCTGCCCATAGCAGAGGCTCTAACGTTATTGCGTAAAATAAGTATTAACCGATGGAAGGTCGTTCCGAATGGGTCGGAAAGGAAACCACTATCACAACTACATAAAATGAATACAGATCCAATAGCAGATTATCTTACAAGAGTAAGAAATGCCATTAAGGCAAATCACAGAATTGTAGAAATTCCTGCATCAAATCTTAAAAAGGAAATTACGAAAGTACTTTTTGACAAAGGTTACATCGCAAACTACAAGTTTGAAGACACGAATACTCAAGGCGTGATTAAAATCGCACTTAAGTATAACGCCATTACTAAAATTCCTGCAATCCGTACCTTAGTACGTATCAGTAAACCAGGTTTAAGGCAATATGCTGGTGTTGAAAATATGCCAAGAGTATTAAATGGTTTGGGTATCGCTATCTTATCTACTTCTAAAGGTGTAATGACCGATAAAGAAGCAGCCAAGTTGAACATTGGTGGCGAAGTTTTGTGTCACGTTTATTAATTAAAGGAGGATAGCAAAATGTCAAGAATAGGAAAAGCCCCGATTAATATCCCAGCAGGTGTAACAATTACCGTATCTAAGGATAACGTTGTAACTGTTAAAGGTCCAAAAGGAGAATTAACACAAGCAGTTGATTCAGATATCACTGTAAGCCAGGAAGATGGTGTACTGACTGTACAACGTCCTACAGAGCAAAAAAGACACAAAGCATTGCACGGTTTATACCGTTCACTGTTAAACAATATGGTTGTTGGTGTAACAGAAGGTTATAAATTAGAGCAAGAATTAGTAGGTGTTGGTTACCGTGCTACAAACACAGGTAATACACTTGATCTTGTTTTAGGTTATTCTCACCACTATGTTTTCCAATTACCGGTAGAGATTAAAGTAACAACAACTTCTGAGAAAGGTCAGACTCCTAAAATCATTTTGGAGAGTATTGATAAACAACTGATCGGTCAGGTAGCAGCGAAAATCCGCTCATTACGTGCACCAGAGCCATATAAAGGTAAAGGTATCAAGTTTGTTGGCGAAGTGTTAAGAAGAAAAGCAGGTAAATCAGCTTCTAAAAAATAATCATCATGGCAGGGAAAAAATTATCTCGTAGAGATCGTATAAAAAAAGGAATCAGAAAAAGATTAACAGGTTCCGAAAACCGTCCACGTTTATCGGTTTATAGAAGCAATAAAGGGATTTATGCTCAAATCATTAACGATGTAACCGGTAACACATTGGTGTCAGCATCATCTTTATCCAAAGATTTTTCTGGTAACGGTAACAAATCAGAGCAATCTGTAGCTGTAGGTAAACTGGTAGCGGAAAAAGCAATTGCAGCTGGTATTAAAGAAGTTGTTTTCGATAGAAATGGCTACTTATACCACGGACGCGTAAAATCGTTGGCAGAAGGTGCCCGCGAAGCTGGTTTAGTATTTTAATCTGAAAATAGGATAAGAATGTCAACTATCAATATAAAAAGAGTTAAGACTAGCGAGATCGAATTAAAAGATCGTTTAGTTAGCATACAGCGTGTTGCCAAAGTAACCAAAGGCGGACGTACTTTCAGCTTCTCAGCTATCGTAGTTGTTGGAGATGAAAACGGAATCGTTGGTTATGGTTTAGGTAAGGCGAAAGAGGTAACTGAAGCCATTGCTAAAGGCATCGATGATGCTAAAAAGAATTTGGTAAAAGTTCCTTTGCTGAAAGGTACTGTTCCTCACGAGCAGATCGGTAAATTTTCAGGTGGTTTTGTATTAATCAAACCAGCTGCAGTAGGTACCGGTGTAATTGCTGGTGGTGCGATGCGTGCCGTATTAGAGAGTGCAGGGGTACATAACGTATTGGCAAAATCAAAAGGTTCTTCTAACCCGCACAACGTGGTTAAAGCGACTGTTGATGCATTGACCAAAATGCGCGATGCTTACACTGTAGCTCAGCACAGGGGTGTAGATTTAAATAAAGTTTTTAACGGATAATATTATGGCGAAGATCAAAATAACCCAGGTAAAAAGCATTATCGACAGAAGCGAACGCCAAAAGAGAACAATGCAGGCTTTAGGTTTAACAAAATTAAACCAAAGCGTAGAGGTTGAAGCAACAGCTGCCATTATAGGTATGGTTAGAAAGGTAAATCACCTGGTAGCTATAGAGAGTTTATAATTATAAAGGTTGTTTAAAATATAATATATTTATATTTTGCAACCTTTATTATATGTTTAACCGTTGTCCCTGATTAGTGAAAGCGAAGGGCAACACAATAAGTTTCAAAAATGAACTTAAGTAATTTAAAACCTGCATCAGGTTCTACTAAAAATAGTAAAAGAATTGGTCGTGGTACTGGTTCTGGTCGTGGTGGTACTTCCACTCGTGGTCATAAAGGTGCCGGATCTCGTTCAGGTCATTCCACTAAAGTTGGATTTGAAGGTGGTCAGATGCCTTTACAGCGCCGTGTGCCTAAAGTAGGTTTCAAACCAATTAACCGTGTGGAATACGTAGGCGTCAACTTAGACGTTTTACAAGGTTTGGCTGAAAAATTTAACTTAACTAGCATAGATTTTACTACCTTGCAACAACATGGGTTGGCATCTAAAAATGACTTAGTAAAAGTTTTAGGTCGTGGTGAGGTTAAATCTAAATTAGAGGTTAAAGCACATGCTTTTTCTGCAACCGCACAAAAAGCTATTGAGGCTGCTGGTGGCTCAATCGAAAAATTGTAATTAATGAAGAAGCTGTTTACTACTTTAAGTAATATTTGGAAAATTCAAGAATTGAAAGAGCGTATATTATTTACGCTCATCATTCTTTTGGTTTATAGATTTGTTTCACACGTGGTTCTTCCAGGTGTGGATGCAACTGCCTTAGGCAATAATGAAAAATCAGGTCTTTTAGGTCTATTGGATATGTTTGCCGGCGGATCTTTCTCTCGGGTCTCGATCTTAGCCTTGGGTGTTATGCCTTATATTTCTGCGTCCATTGTAGTTCAGTTATTAGGAATTGCTGTCCCTTCTTTCCAGAAAATGCAAAAAGAAGGAGAAAGCGGCAGGAACAAATTAAATCAGATTACCAGGTATTTGACCGTGGCCATTACTGCAGTTCAGGCAGTAGGTTATGTGAAAACACAGGTGCCAACTGAAGCCATTATCATCAACCATACGCTTTTCTTTGTGGTCTCTACTTTCGTTCTTTCTGCAGGTACATTATTTGTCATGTGGTTGGGAGAGAAGATTACAGATAAAGGTATTGGTAACGGTATTTCACTGATCATTATGGTTGGTATTATAGCCCGTTTACCGATTGCTTTGCAACAAGAGATCAGCTCACGTCTTGTTGGTGAGGGTGGTGGACTAATTGCCCTGGTACTGGAAATCGCTGCCTTATTTGGTGTTGTGATGTTTACGATCATGATTGTACAAGGTGTACGTAAAGTGCCGGTACAGTATGCAAAACGTATTGTAGGCAACAGACAATTCGGCGGTGTAAGACAATACATCCCATTGAAGGTAAATGCTGCTGGTGTAATGCCGATCATTTTTGCTCAGGCACTGATGTTCATACCTGCAACTTTAACACAGTTTTTCCCTTCTTTGCAAAATTCATGGTTAATCCAGTTCAGTGATTATACTTCACTGGCCTATAGCTTAACATTCGCATTTTTAATTATTGCATTTACGTTTTTCTATACGGCAATTACAGTTAATCCGACTCAAATGTCTGATGATATGAAGAAAAATGGTGGTTTCATTCCTGGTATTAAGCCAGGTCTGTCAACTTCATCATTTATTGATGATGTGATTTCCAAGATCACCTTCCCGGGTGCAATCTTCCTGGCAATCATTGCTATTTTGCCTTCTATCGCAGTTAAATTTGGTATTAAATCTGAATTTGCACACTTCTACGGAGGTACCTCATTATTGATCCTGGTAGGGGTTGTTTTGGATACGCTGCAGCAGGTGGAGAGTTATTTGTTAATGCGTCACTATGATGGTTTGATGAAAACCGGAAGAGTAACTGGTCGTACAGGTATTCCTGCTGCCAGCGGTAGTAACGCAGTGATTTAAGATTAAGGATGTCGAAGATTTATTATAAGTCTGCGGAAGAAATCGAACTCATCAGAGAGAGTTCCTTACTGGTTTCCAAAACCCTGGCCGAAATTGCCAAAGTGATTGGACCTGGAATGACAACGATGAGCTTAAATAATTTAGGAGAAACCTTTATAAGAGACAATGGAGGAATACCTGCATTTTTGAATTATAATGGTTTCCCTTATTCTTTATGTATCTCTCCAAACGATCAGGTTGTCCATGGTTTTCCAAGTGATTATGTGATACAGGAGGGAGATTTAATTTCTGTAGATTGCGGGGTCATTAAAAATGATTTTTTTGGTGATTCAGCTTATACATTCGCGATTGGTGAAATTGATGCTGAAAAGCAGAAGCTGATAGATATTACAAAACAATGTCTGGATGCCGGGGTAGAAAAAGCAGTGGTCGGATCCCGTATTGGGGATGTGGGTTATGCGGTTCAAAAGCTGGCAGAAGACAATGGTTTTGGTGTGGTTAGGGAATTGGTAGGACATGGGGTTGGTAAACAGCTGCATGAAAAACCAGAGGTTCCTAATTACGGTAAACGTGGTAGTGGGATTAAGTTAGAGGAAGGTATGGTAATTGCCATAGAACCAATGATTAATGCTGGTACCGCTAATATTAAATTTTGGTCAGATGGTTGGACTGTTACCAGTAAGGACAACAGGCCATCGGCACATTTTGAACATACAGTTGCCGTCAAAAAGGGGAAAGCAGATGTTTTATCGACCTTTTCACTTATTGAAGAAGTTTTAAATAAAAAAAGTAAATAATTAAAATTTTTTATTTAATTTTGCAACCCTGTTTAATAGCAGCTAATTAAGTAAAAATCAAGATTATATGGCTAAACAAGCCTCAATTGAACAAGACGGTGTAATAAGAGAAGCATTATCAAATGCAATGTTTCGGGTTGAACTTGAAAACGGGCATGAGATAATAGCACATATTTCGGGAAAAATGAGGATGCACTACATCAAAATTTTGCCCGGAGATAAAGTAAAATTAGAGATGTCGCCTTACGATTTATCAAAAGGCAGGATTACTTATAGATATAAATAAAATGAAAGTTAGGTCATCAATTAAAAAACGTAGCGCGGATTGCAAGGTTATTCGTCGTAAAGGTAAACTTTACGTTATCAACAAGAAAAACCCTAAGTACAAGCAACGTCAGGGATAAGAAATTATTGAAGTATGATTGGATTGAATGTACAGGTTACTCAATCTGTCGTTTAATCAAATAATCAACATTAGTATAAAATATGGCAAGGATATCAGGTATAGATTTACCAAGAAACAAAAGAGGCGAAATTGGATTAACTTACATCTATGGTGTAGGTAGATCAACTGCTCAACGTATATTAACGGAAGCAGGTATCGATTTAAGCAAAAAAGTACAGGACTGGTCTGATGATGAGTTATCAGCAATCCGTACCATCATCAACGACCAGATCAAAGTAGAAGGTGCTTTGCGTTCTGAAGTTCAGTTGAATATTAAACGTTTAATGGATATCGGCTGTTACCGCGGTTTACGTCACAGAAAAGGATTGCCGGTACGTGGTCAGCGTACTAAAAACAATTCTCGTACTCGTAAAGGCAAGAGAAAAACAGTTGCTAACAAGAAAAAAGCTACTAAATAATAGTAGTATCGTATAATTATGGCTAAAAGTAAAAAAGTAACCAAAAAGCGTATTGTTGTGATTGAGCCTGTTGGTCAGGCACACATCAATGCTACTTTTAACAATATCATTGTTACCTTAACAAATAACAACGGTCAAACTATTTCATGGTCTTCAGCAGGTAAAATGGGATTCAAGGGTTCTAAAAAGAACACTCCTTATGCTGCCGGACAAGCTGCATCTGATTGCGGTAAAGTAGCATTTGACTTAGGTCTGCGTAAAGTAGAGGTATTTGTAAAAGGTCCGGGTTCAGGTCGTGAGTCTGCAATCAGAACATTGCAGGTAGCAGGTCTTGAAGTAACCTCGATCAAAGATATTACCCCACTTCCTCACAACGGTTGTCGTCCACCGAAAAAGAGAAGAGTTTAATTTATTAATTTTTAAAGCTAAGAGTCTGCAGCTACAGGTTGCATGATACTTTAAAACAAAAAGAAATGGCAAGATATACAGGACCAAAATCCAAAATCGCGCGTAAATTCAGAGAGCCAATTTTCGGCCCTGATAAAGTATTAGATAGAAAAAATTATCCTCCTGGACAGCATGGTGCTTCCAAAAGAAGAGGTAAACAATCAGAGTACGCTGTACAGTTAATGGAAAAACAGAAAGTGAAATATACTTATGGTGTATTAGAGCGTCAGTTCCGTAACTTGTTTACAAAAGCGTCATCACGTCAGGGCATTACCGGTGATAACTTATTGCAATTATTAGAAGCCCGTTTAGATAATACTGTATACAGATTAGGTATTGCAACTACACGTTCAGCTGCACGTCAGTTAGTTAGCCATAAACACGTAACAGTGAATGGTGAAGTGGTCAATATTCCTTCTTATCAGTTAAAGGCAGGTGATGTTATTGCAGTTCGCGAGAAATCAAAAACATTAGAAGCAATCACGAACTCTGTTGCTGGTAGAACAATCAATAAATTCAATTGGTTGGATTGGGATGCAAGAGAACTTACTGGTAAGTTCCTGGCTTATCCAAACCGCGATGAGATTCCGGAAAATATAAAAGAGAACCTTATAGTAGAGTTATACTCTAAGTAATCATCTTAATTAACTGCCTTCGGGCAGTTAATTTTTTTTGCGTTACAAAAATTTAATAACGATCTAAAAACATTATAAATGGCAATTTTAGCATTTCAGAAACCCGATAAGGTAATCATGCAGAAATCAACTGATTTCGATGGTACATTTGAATTTCGTCCTTTAGAGCCCGGTTTCGGTGTAACAATAGGTAATGCCTTAAGAAGAATTTTATTGTCTTCATTAGAAGGTTATGCCATTACCAGTATTCGTTTTTCAGGCGTATCCCATGAGTTTTCTACGATCAAAGGTGTTGTTGAAGACTTAACCGAAATCATCCTTAACCTGAAACAAGTACGTTTTAAGAAAGTTGGTGATGCAGGTGATGCAGAAAAAGTTTTCATCATAGTAAGTGGTCAAGATCAGTTTAAAGCTGGTGACGTAACCAAATTCTCCAGTAATTTTGAAGTGTTGAATCCTGATTTAGTGATTTGCAACATGGAAAAATCGGTGACTTTAGAGGTGGAACTGACCATCAATAAAGGACGTGGTTATGTTCCTGCAGAAGAGAATAAAATCAATGATGCTGTTGTTGGTGTGATCGCAATTGATTCGATCTATACTCCAATGAAAAATGTGAAATACACGATTGAAAATTATCGTGTTGAACAGAAAACAGATTATGAGAAGTTAATCCTTGATATTTCTACTGATGGATCTATTCATCCGGAAGAAGCATTGAAAGAAGCAGCTAAAATTCTGATCCAGCACTTTATGTTGTTCTCTGATGAGAACCTGGTATTGGAATCTCAAGCAAAAGAAGAGACTAAAGAGGTTGATGAGGAAATCCTGCATATGCGTAAGATCCTTAAAACTGAGTTGGTTGATCTGGATCTTTCAGTTCGTGCATTAAACTGCCTGAAAGCAGCTGATATCCGCACGCTTGCTGATCTGGTATCTTATGATGTGGCTGATATGCTGAAATTCAGAAACTTTGGTAAAAAGTCTTTAACTGAAATTCAGGAACTGGTTAAATCTAAAAGCTTGTCTTTTGGTATGAACCTGTCTAAATTCAAATTGGACGAAGAATAAAAAACAACAAATAACATATTGTTAATCGTGTGTAATTCCCTCAGATTGATCACAACGAGACGGTACACAAGAATAAATTAAAAAATGAGACACGGTAAAAAAGTAAACCACTTAGGAAGAACAGATTCACATCGTAAGGCGATGCTGGCTAACATGGCTTCATCCCTGATTAAAAACAAAAGGATCTCAACAACCCTTGCCAAAGCAAAAGCTTTGCGTACTTATGTTGAGCCTATTATCACTAAATCTAAAAATGACACTACACATTCCCGTCGTGTTGTATTTAGCTATTTACAGGATAAAGATACGGTGACTGAATTGTTCCGTGATGTAGCTGCTAAAGTAGCTAACCGTCCGGGTGGTTATACAAGGATCATCAAATTAAACAATCGTTTAGGTGATAACGCTGAAATGGCGATGATTGAGTTGGTTGATTACAACGAGGTTTATGGCAAAGAAGCTGAGTCAGCTGAAAAGAAAACGACTCGTCGTGGCAGAAGCAAAACAAAAAAAGCTGATGCACCTGCTAAAGCTGAAAAAGCTGCTGAAGTTAAAGCTGAGGAAGTTGCCCCTGAGGTACCAGCCAAAGAAGAAGCTGCTACTGAAGAGAAAGCAGAAGATAAAGGCGAATAGTCCTATCTTTTTTCGAAATAGAAAAGCCTTGTCCGTATTGGACAGGGCTTTTTTTATAGATATAGTTTCAGCTGGACATTTGTTGGTTTAGAGTTGAACTCCTTTAAAATGTTCCATTGTTTTCCGTCATGTTTTAGTAGTGTGAAACATGTTGTCAGAAATTCAGCACAAAATGTCTCCTTGCTGTAGTAGCTGGCAATCTGTTCAAATTGTGTTTTAGTATCTCTATAAGCAATCGTAAAATGTGGAGTAAACCGGGATTTGAATTCTTTTTGATAGGGGCTGGTTGCGCTTTTAATATTTTTGTATAATTCCTGAAGTGCTTGATTTGCGAGTACATCGATATAGACGACATGATTGGATGGAAAGCTGTTGTAATGGAGGAGTTGTATCGTAAATGGCTGAAAATTTCGGGCGGCCCCGAGACATTTAATGAGATTGGTTTCAAAGGTTTCCTCAAGCCCGGGAATAAACATAAGGGTTAAATGCACCGGTGGTTTCAGTGCCCGGTAAACTTTGAAAATCCGTGCACATTCTTTTCGGATCCCGTCTATTTGTAAAGACAATTGTTTAGGCGGTAAGATGGCGACTAAATAGGGGGATGTCATAAAGTAATTTACAATTCCTTATTCAAAAGGTTATCTTTGTACCCTATATTCCAATCCATGTCAAATCAAATTCTTTTAGATCAGTTTCTGTTAAAATTAACAAATAGCATTAAGGAAGATATCTTTGTTAAATTATCTCTGGGAAATTATCAGGGGAATGAGAAAGAACTGAAAAATATATATGTCAGAAGTGTCGTCATCAAAAGGAACGACATGCTTTCTTTTACTTACAGGTACAAAACAAGGGACATTTTTAAAAATTATTCCATTGAAGATGGGATTAGACAAATCGCCCACCTGGTCAGTCATGATTTTAAGATTTGTACTTTATTTACAACAGCAGGGGAGTTTATTATGGAACATGGGAAAAAAGATACTTTCGTGATCCGGGAAGTGGCTGCAAAAGTAGTTGCAGCTCCGGACAGGTCTCATAATAAAGAGAAGAAAAGATTAATCCAACCGGGCATTGATAAAAGTTATTTGCAGGATCTGGGCATAACCGACCGGAAGGGAGAGGTATTTAAAAATGCGCAGGACAAGTACAAACAAATCAATCAGTATATCGAACTATTGAGCCCGATGGTTAAAGAGCTGCCACCTGACAGTCTGAAAAGTGTCGTAGATATGGGATCAGGAAAGGGCTATCTTACCTTTGCTTTGTATGACTATCTGCATCATGTACTGGGACTGGAAACAAAAGTGACAGGGGTGGAGTACCGTGAAGACCTGGTGAGTTTATGTAATCAAATTTCAGCTAAAGCAGCCTTTAATAATCTGAATTTTGTAGAGGGGTCTATTCAGGACTTTACCATGGACTCCATTGACTTGCTGATTGCCCTGCATGCCTGTGATACGGCAACTGATGACGCCATATATAAAGGAATTAAAGCTGGTGCCCGGCTCATTGTGGTTGCCCCTTGCTGCCACAAACAAATTAGAAAAGAGATTGTTAAAGGTAAACAGAAGAATGAACTGGACTTTTTATTGAAATATGGCATATTCCTGGAGCGTCAGGCCGAGATGGTTACCGACGGAATAAGAACACTGATCCTGGAATATTTTGGATATAAAACGAAAGTAATGGAATTTATATCAGATGCACATACACCAAAAAATGTGCTGGTTATTGGGGTTAAAGGAAAGGAAACGGAGGCTGTTAAATCCGCGGCGCTGAAAAAGATAAGAGAAACCAAGGCCTATTTTGGAATTGGTCATCATCATCTGGAGAGGCTCTTTGGACTGGATACATAGATTATGCCAACCTGTCATAGCTAAAAATAGTTTTTCTTTACATTTTAGCAGATTTACAGGTCATATTTATGTCAATACTCTGCCAAATGGTAATTGGCACAACCCTTGTTTAATACGATCTATCGAATTTGTATAACATTAAAAGATATAATAAAAATGGGAAAAATTATTGGTATAGACTTAGGAACAACGAACTCTTGCGTAGCCGTAATGGAAGGTAACGAACCTGTAGTTATAGCCAACAGTGAGGGTAAACGTACTACGCCGTCTATTGTTGCTTTTGCAGAAAATGGTGAGCGTAAAGTAGGTGAGCCGGCTAAACGTCAGGCAATCACCAACCCAACAAAGACAATTTATTCAATTAAACGCTTTATGGGAAGCAGTTTTGCTGAGGTCACTAAAGAAGTTGGCCGGGTTCCTTATAAAGTTGTTAAAGGTGACAACAATACACCGCGTGTAGAAATTGATGACCGTAAATATACTCCACAAGAGATTTCTGCAATGATTCTGCAGAAAATGAAAAAAACTGCCGAAGACTTTTTAGGTCAAGAAGTAACTGAAGCTGTGATCACAGTTCCTGCTTATTTCAATGACGCACAACGTCAGGCTACAAAAGAGGCTGGTGAGATTGCAGGTTTAACTGTAAAAAGGATCATTAACGAGCCTACTGCAGCGGCTTTAGCCTATGGTTTGGATAAAGCACACAAAGACATGAAAATTGTTGTGTTTGACTGTGGTGGTGGTACACATGACGTTTCTGTATTGGAACTGGGTGATGGTGTTTTTGAAGTAAAATCAACTGATGGTGATACCCATCTGGGTGGTGATGACTTTGACCACATTATCATTGAATGGCTGGCTGAGGAATTCAAGAATGAAAACGGTATGGACCTTCATCAGGATCCAATGGCTTTGCAACGTTTAAAAGAAGCTGCCGAAAAAGCTAAAATTGAACTTTCAAGCACAACTTCTACAGAAATCAACTTGCCTTATATTACTGCTGATGCAACAGGGCCTAAACACTTGGTTAGAACCCTTAGCCGCGCAAAATTTGAGCAACTGGCTGGTGACCTGATTAAACGTACTATTGATCCTTGTAAATCTGCCCTGAAAAATGCTGGTTTAAAGACTTCTGATATTGATGAGATCATTTTAGTAGGTGGTTCAACCCGTATTCCTGCCATTCAAGAGGCTGTTAAAGCTTTCTTTGGTAAAGAACCTTCGAAAGGTGTAAACCCTGATGAGGTTGTTGCAATTGGTGCTGCAATCCAGGGTGGTGTATTGACGGGTGAAGTAAAAGACGTTTTATTATTGGATGTTACCCCGCTTTCATTAGGTATTGAGACCATGGGTGGTGTCATGACAAAACTGATTGAAGCCAATACAACTATTCCTTCTAAAAAAGCAGAAACTTTCTCTACTGCTGCTGACAACCAGCCTTCAGTAGAAATCCATATTTTACAGGGAGAACGCCCTATGGCAGCTCAAAACCGTACTATTGGACGTTTTATTTTAGATGGTATTCCACCAGCACCTCGTGGTGTTCCTCAAATTGAAGTTGCATTTGATATTGATGCCAACGGTATCCTGCATGTAAGTGCTAAAGACAAAGCAACAGGTAAGGAACAAAAAATCCGCATTGAAGCTTCATCTGGTTTAACTGATGAGGAAATCAAAAAAATGAAAGAAGAAGCTGAACAAAATGCAGAAGCAGATAAAACAGCTAAAGAAGAAGCAGATAAAATTAATAGTGCTGATGCCCTGATCTTCTCTACAGAGAAACAACTGAAAGAGTTTGGTGATAAGATTTCCGCAGATAAAAAAGCACCTATTGAAGACAATTTGAAAAAATTGAAAGATGCTCATGCAGCAAGAAATTTTGCTGATATCGACGCCGCTCAGACAGCTCTTCAGGAAGCATGGAATGCTGCATCTGAAGAAATGTATAAAGCAGGTCAGGATGGTGCAGCAGCGCAACCAGAAGGTGGTGCTGAACAGCATGCAAACGACCAGGCAGCTAACGGAGGTGATAATGTAACCGATGTTGACTTTGAAGAAGTAAAGGATGATAAAAAATAATCATCTCCTTTAAGTATAAAAAAAGCCCCCTGATATTTATCAGGGGGCTTTTTTTATACTCTATTTCCAAAGACGCTCCGGATAGGTACCGCTTTTGATCAGCTGGTCTATACTATCCTGCACAAAAGGTTTATCCTCTTTATAGGTCACGCCAAACCATTGGCTGTCGGTCGGGATCACTTTAAAGTTTGCTTTATTACTTTTAACCAGGTTTTCTCCGATCAATGGAATAAAAAACTCTGCTTTAGGTTTGTCTTTGTTTTCCAGGGCGAAAGTTTTAAACAGTTCTTCGGTCAGTTTAAAGACGGCGGGTGTGAAACCCCAGAAATTCATAGAAACAGGGGTATCGAAGCTTAAAGGATACGTTGTACCATTTTCCTCATAAACAATTACATCCTCTTTTTTATAGACCTGGGTACGTTCGGTGATTTCTTCTAAATAGCCCTCCTCATTGGTTTTACAAACACCCCTGGATACAGAGCCAAACTCAGAAAGCGTTTTTCCAATTTGATAGCCCACGATAGCGTAATTACTGTCTGTGGCTTCTGTGGTTAAAAAATCCACCATCTTTTTGAAAGAATCATAGCCATAATAATCATCCGCGTTGATGACACAAAATGGCTCTTTAATAAGATTTCTACCAGAAAGGATTGCATGGGCAGTTCCCCATGGTTTTTCCCGGTAAATTTCTTCTTCGATACCAAATTGTTTCAGGTCAAAATTTTGAAATACGTAATCTGTTTCGATTCTTCCATTCAGTTTAGGTTCAAATATGCTCTTAAAATTATCAACGAATTCTTCTTTAATGATAAAAACTACTTTTCCAAAACCAGCTTTGATGGCGTCGTATATAGAATAGTCAATAATTGTTTCTCCATTGGGGCCGAAGCCGTCTATTTGTTTCATGCTGCCGTAACGGCTTGCCATACCAGCTGCAAGTATTAATAAAGTAGGTTTCATTTAACGAAAATAGTTATTTGGGTTTATATTCTAAGTTGTTTTGTAACTGTTTTAATTTTTAAATATCTTTATTATAGTATTTTATACGCTTTTAAAAGCCGAAAAATCCTTTTCCTCCAGTACTCCGGGATTTTTTACCACTAAGCATACCGAATATCCCCCTTACAATTTCCTTACCAATTTGTCTTGTAATGGTGGCACCCATCACTTGCTCCACCAAACTTTTCTCTGTTTTGCCAGATGTCCCTGGTGTTTCTGGTTGTACCTGCTGGTTCAACTGTTCATTTAACCGGTTGGTCAGAATTTCATAAGCACTTTCTGGATCTACTGATTCCTTGTATTTTAAATTTAATGAACTGGCATTGACCAATTGATTGTATAAGGCGCTGTCCAGAGGGCCCATTACAGATCTTGGTGGGGTCAGCATGGTGGCTGAAACTTCTGTTGGAATTCCCTTTTCATTTAATACGGTAATCATGGCCTGACCTGTTCCTAAAGAGGTCAGCATTTTGCCTATATCATAAAAATCAGAGCCAGGATAGGTATTGACCGTTTTTTTTAATGCATCCGCATCGTTGGGGGTAAAAACCCTTAAGGCATGTTGTATACGGCTGCCAAGCTGTGACAATACACTTTCAGGTATATCTGTGGGTGCCTGGGTGCAAAAGAAGACACCTATACCCTTAGACCGGATGAGCCTGATGATGGTTTCGATCTGAGCTAAAAATGCCTTGGAAGAGTCTTTAAAGAGTAAATGAGCTTCATCAATAAAAAAGACCAGTTTGGGTTTGTCCAGATCCCCTGCCTCAGGCATAGTATAAAAAATTTCAGCAAGCAGGCTCAGCAAGAAGGTGGAATATAGGACTGGTTGGTTTTGTACGTCTGAAATGTTGAGCAAACTGATGACACCTTTACCATCGATCCGTCCGAGCAGGTCCTGGATATCAAAGGAGGTTTCTCCAAACAGGCTGCCTAAGCCTTGTTGCTCAATGGCGACTATTTTCCGGAGAATCGTACCAGAGGTGGCCGAGGATATTTTTCCATAATCACTTTTAATTTCTTCGGCGCCCGGTCCGTCTGTCAGATAAGACAGCAATTTCTTAAGGTCTTTGAGGTCGATGACCGGAAGTTTTTGGTCATCGGCATATTTAAAGATAACAGCCAGTACACCAGATTGTGTATCGTTTAAATCCAATATTTTAGCCAAAAGGGTTGGTCCGAATTCCAGTACCGTTGCCCTCATCTGCGCACCTAATTTCCCGGATAGGGAGTATATTTCTACAGGGAATCCAGTTGGATTAAAAGTTCTTTCGAGTTCTGACGACCTTTCTTCTACCTTGGCATTCGCCGGTCCGCTTTGGGCAAGACCAGAGAGGTCACCTTTAACATCCAGCATAAATACAGGTACACCAGCATCGGAGAGTTGTTCTGCCAGCAATTGAAGGGTCCGTGTTTTTCCCGTGCCGGTTGCTCCTGCGACCAGGCCATGCCGGTTCATCATTTTCAGGGAAAGATTAACCTCAGCCTTTGCCAGGACCTTTCCATCCAGCATACCGGCGCCCAGATAAATAGAAGATCCCTCGGGACTATAAGAAGCTTTGATTTTTTCTATAAATTTTTCAGATTGATCAGGCATAAGAAATAATTTAATTCCTGTGTGAATTATAAAAGTAAGGAAAGATGCTGTAAAACGTGGAAAAAAAAACGTGTCCGGGCTGAGGCCGGACACGTTTTTAATAAGGCTTAAAAATTACTTGCCGTAAGTAAAATCATGATCTTTTTTGATGTTCAGCAGCGTCTGATAAATCAGGCTGATGACATTGTCTACATCTTCTTTATGTACCATTTCCACCGTGGTATGCATATAGCGTAAAGGTAAGGAAATCAAGGCCGATGGTACCCCGTCATTGGAATAAGCAAAGGCATCTGTATCGGTTCCTGTAGAACGTGAAGAAGCCTGACGCTGGAAAGGAATGTTATTTTTTTCTGCAGTCTGAATGAGTAATTTATTCAGATTGGTTTGTACCGCAGGGGCGTAAGATACAACCGGGCCTTTTCCGCAAGCCAGGTCCCCCTGGGTAATTTTATTGATCATTGGGGTACTTGTGTCATGAGTTACATCTGTAACGATCGCTACATTGGGTTTGATCCGGTTGGCAATCATCTCTGCCCCGCGAAGACCAATCTCTTCCTGTACCGAATTCACAATGTATAAACCAAAAGGAAGTTTTTTCTTGTTTTCCTGTAGTAACCGGGCTACTTCTGCAATCATAAAACCACCTGCTCTGTTGTCCAGGGCACGGCCTACATAATACCGGTCGTTTAAGATCATGAACTCATCTTCATATGTAATCACACATCCTACGTGAACCCCAAGTGCCTCTACTTCTTCTTTGCTGGTACAACCGCAGTCCAGGAAGATGTTTTTTAAAGCAGGGGCATGTTCTTTTTCTCCACCACGGGTATGAATGGCAGGCCATCCGAATACCGCTTTTACCAATCCCTTGTCGGTATGTATATTCACCCTTTTTGATGGGGCAATCTGATGATCTGAACCACCGTTACGGATCACATAGATCAGGCCATCTGAGGTAATGTAGTTCACAAACCAGGAAATCTCATCAGCATGTGCTTCTATGACAACTTTGTAGGTTGCTTTTGGATTAATCACACCCACGGCTGTTCCATAACTGTCAATAAAGCTTTCATCTATATATGGCTTAAGGTAATCAAGCCAAAGTTTCTGCCCTGGATATTCAAAACCAGTTGGTGAAGGATTATTGATATATTTTTCAAAAAATTGTAGCGATTTTTTATTGACAACAGAAACATGTTTCTGCTTGTCATCTTTCTTTTTAGCCATATGTCGGTATTAAAATGTAAACAAATATATAAACAAGGGACAAAGCCACAAGTTAAGGGTTAAAGTTCTAACTCCATAATGACAAAGTCAAAACCATTTTCATAATAAGTCTTTTCCGTTTTTTTAAAACCGAATTTTGCATAAAAAGAAGAGGCATTGACCCTTGCATTGCACCATATCTTTTTTGCACCTGTTTTTTTGATGAATTCAATAATATGTTCCAGCAACAGGCTTCCAAAACCTTTTCCCTGAGCTTCAGGGAGGGTCGCAAATTTTCTGAACTGACAAAGTTCGCCCTGCTCAAAAAGGGAGACAACTGAGCTGAGCTGATCATCTGCATATAAACCAAAATGTATTCCCTGGTCATCATTCTTTAGCTTGACCGAGTCAAAAGGCATATCCGGGTACATGGCCTGGTGCCGGATTCTCCAGGTCAGTGCCGGATGGATCTGTTCTATCTGGATCTTAGGCATAATTAAATATTTTCCTTGCGTATAAACGGTAAATGAGGATGTTGATGGCAATAACCAGCACCGAACCAAGACAATAGATTGGCCATTGGCCCTTGTCCCAAAGCCAAAGCCCCATGGCTGATCCGAAAGAAGCTCCCACAAAACTCACAGACATAAAAACCGTATTTAACCGGTTTCTGGCTTCAGGGATCAGGGCATAAATCCTGGTCTGGTTGGTTACATGGATGGCTTGCTGCCCAATGTCTATAAGGATAATCCCAACAACAAACAGGTATAAATGACTTCCGGTAAAATAAAAGGCGGCAATACTTGCCAGTTGAAGCAAGAGCCCGATCAGCAGGTTTTTTCTTGGTTCTTTTCCATCACTTAATTTTCCAACCAAAGGAGCAGCCAGGGCCCCGGCCGCACCGGCAATTCCAAATAAACCAATTTGCAGAGACTGGAAATTAAAGGGCGGATTGGCAAGAAACAAAACCATCGTTGTCCAAAAAGCGCTTAGTGTAGCAAAAGCAAGAAAATTGATTAAAGAAGCTTCCCGGAGTACAGGTTGGGTTTTGATGTAGTTAAACATGGAAGACATGAGTTCCCGGTAAGTGCCTTTGAATGTGGGTTTGCTTTGGGGAAAGCGGCTGGCCATTAATAAAAGCAATAGGAAACAAAGACCTGCGGCGATGCCAAACATGGCCCTCCAGCCCCATAAAAATCCAATACTTCCGCTTATGGCCCTGGAACCAAGGATTCCAACAAGTAAACCACTCATAATAATGCCAATGGTATGTCCCCGGCTTTCATCTGAACTGAGGTTGGCTGCCATGGGCAGGATCAATTGTGGAACAATAGAGCTTGCGCCAATCAGCACACAGGCAATTTCCAAAACCAGGAACGTATGCGAAAAGGCGGCCATTAGCAGCGATGCAATGGCAAGTCCGGTGATCACCAGGATTTGTTTTCTGCGTTCAAACATATCTCCTAGGGGGACCAGCAGGAACAGGCCTATGGCATAACCTGCCTGTGTAAGATAAGTGATGCGACCTGCATAACTTTCGGTCAGGCCATATTCTTTGGCCACCAGGATCACCAGGGGCTGACAATAATAAATATTTGCAACAATCAGCCCTGTACAAAAGGCCATGAGTAAAATGTCTTTACGGCTTAATTTCATCTATAATGGGATATTCCCGTGTTTTTTACGTGGATTTTTAACAGCTTTATTTTCCAGCATTTTAAAAGCTTTGATTAATTTTATCCTGGTCTGGTCGGGTAGAATGACTTCGTCTACGAAGCCGCGTTCAGCGGCCCGGTAAGGATTGGCGAAAATATCTGAATATAACTTTTCCTTTTCCAGCCATTTTTCCTCCGGATTTTCTGCGGTGGTGATTTCCTTTTTGAAAATGATCTCTGCTGCACCTTTAGCGCCCATCACGGCAATTTCTGCTGAAGGCCAGGCATAGTTCAGGTCGGCTCCGATGTGTTTGGAGTTCATTACATCGTAGGCGCCACCATAAGCTTTCCTGGTAATGACCGTAATTCTTGGAACGGTAGCTTCACTAAAAGCATAAAGTAATTTTGCGCCATTGGAAATGATACCATTCCATTCCTGATCGGTGCCCGGCAAAAAGCCAGGCACATCTTCAAAGACCAGTATCGGAATATTGAAGCAATCACAGAAGCGGACAAAACGGGCTGCTTTTACAGAGGCGTGATTATCCAGTACGCCAGCCAGATAAGCGGGCTGGTTGGCGATAATGCCAATACTTCGTCCACCGAGCCGGGCAAAACCGACCACAATATTCTCTGCATAGTCCTTGTGGACTTCCAGAAAACTGTCTTCATCTGCAGTTTCGGTAATGACATCCCGGATGTCATAGGGCTGGTTAGAATTTTGAGGCAGCAAATCATTGAGTTTTTCACGCACTTCATTTCCGGGAGTATAAGGAATTGAAGCAGGCAGTTCCTCACAGTTCTGCGGCATATAACTCAATAATTTTTTGATGTGGTTTATCGCATCGAGCTCGTTTGGACAGGCAAAATGGGTAACACCAGATTTGGTCGCATGGGTAGACGCGCCGCCAAGTTCTTCAGAGGTAACTTCTTCGTGAGTAACGGTTTTGACTACATTGGGGCCGGTGACAAACATATAAGAGGTATTTTCAACCATCAGAATAAAATCTGTAATGGCCGGAGAATAGACCGCGCCACCAGCGCAGGGCCCCATGATCGCCGAAAGTTGTGGGACAACCCCGGAAGCCTGTACATTTTTATAGAAGATATCGGCGTAACCACCAAGGGATACTACGCCCTCCTGTATACGCGCACCGCCACTGTCATTAAGACCAATGACCGGGGCTCCGTTTTTCATGGCCATGTCCATTATTTTACAGATTTTCTCGGCATGTGTCTCAGACAGGGAACCACCAAAAACAGTGAAATCCTGGGAAAAAACATAGACCAAACGTCCGTTGATGTTGCCATAACCGGTAACCACACCATCTCCGGGATATTTTTCCTTTTCCATTCCAAAATCTGTACTGCGGTGGGTGACCAGCATTCCGATTTCTTCGAAAGAACCTTCATCCATCAGGAAATGGATGCGCTCACGGGCGGTTAGTTTTCCTTTTTTATGCTGACCGGCAATACGCGCTGCCCCGCCACCCAGATGGGCTTGTTTTATTTTATCCTGAAGTAATTCTATTTTATTCTTCATGTATGCTGAATCAATTTTTTTATCCTCTAAACTTTTCTAAATTAACAATTACCAGCGATATTGCAGCCTGGCGGTAAACACATCATCTTTCAAATCTTCGGTATAGCCAGGTAAACTGGTTGGATCATTTACAACGTGTTCATTATACAAAGTTATTTTTACGCGTGTATTGAGTACATAGGTCAAGCCGTAACCCAGCGTGCTGAATTTGATGTCACCTGCAGAAGTATTGCTCTTTAAACCAATGTCACTTTCCTTTAATTTCCGGTTGGGGTCGTAAGCATCATAAGCCAGCAAGGCCGTAAATTTCGATTTTGCAATTTGTTGGGTCAGCCATAAATAGTAACCTGAAAAGGGGCGCAGGTACAGGTCTGTGGTTGGCTGGGCAGAAAAACTCTGACTGGCCATAGGGCCATTAATACTGGGCGAAGAAGCCACACCAGGCTGGGTTCCTCCGATATACTCTGCCTTAAAAATAGTTTTCCCGAAGGTATTGTCATACTGAAGCTGAAGATTTCCTCCAAAATAATCTCTTTTGGCGTTCCATCCTACATTTTCGGCGCCGCTGTGTTTAACATACTGATCTCCTTCAAAAGTATAATAGCTTTCTGTATCATTTCTCACGCTACCCTTGTAAACCGAGCCCCCAAAACCGATATGCAGTTTTTTATTGGCCAGACTGTCAAATTTAAAAGCAAGATTTCCGATCACATCTTTTTTAGAGTCATAATCCCGGGCTGCATAACCGCTACCACTAACCAGGGCCAGGTCTGCGGTGATGAATTTAAAAATGTTCTTAGGATGGTAGCTGATCATGGCGCCGATATCCCTTTCCCGGGGCATCAGTGTTTGGAACACCCGGGCCCTTTCCGGAAAATCGCGGAAACCTGATGAATAGACAATGGAGTGCCCGAAAGGACGGTTAAACAAACCCGCTGTAAAAATAAGGTCTTTGGAAGTGGGCCTGTAAAGCTGTATAAAAGCATCCATGAGCTGTACCCCGTTTTGTGTGGCATCGATTTGAAAAACAATACTGGAGTACTTATCCACACGGTCTATTTTTAATCTTCCGCGCCGGATGATAAAACGGTCCCTGGAGTTTTTTGAAAAATCCCCACCTGAAAAAGACAGAATACCTTCAGACTGCGCCCTTTGATACTGTGTCTGCAGGTAACCGGTAATGGCAATTTCATGGGGGTCATAAGTGGATGGGGCGTTGTTGCTTTGACTCCGGGCGGCCAGTGGAAATAAGAGGGGTAACAGAAGTAGGTATCGTTTCATAGGCAATTGCTCATCGCGGTGCTAAATTACGTTTAATGTATAATTTTATGGTAAGCTCCTGTTGTTTTTTGGAATGTAAACCATTTAGGGCCTTTTTTTAATTACATTTTTTTTACAACTTAATTTGCTTATTAGGGAAGTTTGGAACTATTTTTGGGAAAAAGAGATAAGCAAAAATAAACATGAGCTTAAGAAAATACCGTTTACTGATTGTAATTGCCTTCATTGGCATCTTCTCAGCGAAGATGGTAATTTCTGCTGCGCCTGTATTTTTTGCCCATCTGGATAAAGAGATCATCAAAAATGTAATTATGCAGATTGAACTGGAACATGGTTCTGAGGGAGATTCTGCAAAAACGCTGAAATATGTAGATTGCAAATTGATTGCTTTGCATGCACCTTTTTCCTATGTTCCGGTGCGCTATCATTTCTTTATCAGGAACAGTTATATTGATCATTTCAAAAGATATGTAAATCCATATCACCCTTCCGTGCCGACACCTCCTCCTAACTTGGTATAAGTTTTTTTATAGAAGCGACTGTTATTTAAGTCGTTACTGTATAGTAAAATAATTATATACACGAATAAAATTTAATTTTATGCAAGAAGGGAATTCAATCTTTTCAAGGTTGGACGTAAAGAAATATATTTTAAAAAAGAACCTGAAGCGTGATCTTCCGGCGAGTATTGTAGTGTTTTTAGTTGCACTGCCACTCTGTCTGGGTATTGCTTTGGCTTCAGGTGCACCGCTTTTCGCAGGATTGATTGCCGGAATTATCGGAGGGGTAGTCGTTGCGAGTTTTAGCGGATCACAATTAAGTGTGACCGGACCAGCTGCTGGTTTAACGGTAATTGTACTGGGTGCGATTGCACAACTGGGATCCTACCAGACTTTTTTGCTGGCCGTTGTGTTGGCAGGGGTAATGCAAATGGTTTTGGGAATGATTAAAGCCGGAACGATCGGGAATTACTTTCCTTCGAGTGTGATCGAAGGAATGCTGGCAGCGATCGGGTTAATTCTGATCCTTAAACAGCTCCCACATGCTTTAGGAGTGGACTCTGATTTTCCTGGAGACGAGAGTTTTTTCCAGAAAAATGACGAGAATACATTTTCGGCAATTAATAGTGCACTGAGCCATTTTAGCCTGGCGGCTATTGTCATTAGTGCTTTATCCATCGCCATACTTTTATTTTGGCCGAAAATTAAAAAAGTCAGCAGCATCCCCGCCCCCTTAATTGTCGTTGTGCTGGGGATTGCACTAAGTTATGCATTTAAAAGCACCTCTTATGCGCTGGAAGCCAAACAGATGGTGGCTATCCCCGTGGTACAAGGCTGGTCGGAGTTTATGGGACTGTTCACCCTGCCTAATTTCGCGGCGATAGGAAATAAAGACGTATGGGTGGTTGCAGGTACCATTGCGATTGTTGCAAGTTTGGAAACCCTGCTGAGTATTGAAGCTGTTGATAAGATCGATCCGATTAAAAGGATTTCCCCGACAAACCGCGAACTTTTTGCCCAGGGTATCGGGAATGTGGCCAGCGGAATGATTGGCGGTTTACCGATGACTTCAGTTATTGTAAGAAGTTCTGCGAATGTGAATGCGGGCGGAAGAACAAAAATGTCAGCTATTTTTCATGGCTGCTGGTTATTGTTGTCCTTATTGTTTATACCAGGAATTATCAATATGGTTCCGCTGGCCTGTCTGGCGGCGATCCTGTTGGTAACGGGTTATAAACTGACCAGAATAGAATTGTTTAAGCATATGTACCACAAAGGCTGGGACCAGTTTGTTCCTTTTGTGGTGACCGTGGTTGCGGTATTGCTTACAGACCTGTTAAAAGGAGTTGCTATTGGGATGCTGGTTTCCATATTCTATTTGCTGCGCACCAATATGCGTAACCCTTTCTTTTACAGGATCCATGAAGAGGGAAATAAAAAGAACATCAGGATCAAGCTCGCCGAAGAAGTTTCCTTTTTAAATAAAGCCGCCATACAGGTGATGCTCAACAGGATTCCTAAGGAAACTACGGTGACAATTGACGGGAGCAATTCCAGATATATAGATCCGGACGTGCTGGAGACCATTTTTAACTATAAGCACAATGCTTATACCAAAGGAATTATTGTGATATTGGAGGATATAAAATCCCATTACATAGTACCTAAATTAACTAACAAATTAGAAGACATTAATAATTAACATACCATGTGTGCAAAATTAGAACAACAACAAGCTCATCAAATCACCTACGAAGGATTACTTAAAGGCAACAAAGACTGGGTTGCAGCCACGCTGAAAGAAGATCCTCAGTTTTTTGACCGGTTATCCGCTGGGCAGGCCCCGCCGGTATTGTGGATTGGCTGTTCCGACAGCCGCGTGCCGGCCAATCAGATTACCAATACCATGCCTGGTGATATTTTTGTACACCGCAATATTGCCAATGTGGTCACACATACGGACATGAACCTGCTGAGTGTACTGGATTATTCAGTTAATGTATTAAAAATAAAGCACATCATAGTCTGTGGTCATTATGGTTGCGGTGGTGTGAATGCGGCCCTTGGAGATAAACAAGTAGGATTAATCGACAACTGGTTAAGAAACATCAAAGATGTGATCCGTATGCATGAACGTGAAATGTCTACGATTAAAGATCCTCAAAAAAGGTCTGACAGACTTGTAGAATTGAATGCGATAGAAAGTGCCGCTAACGTAATGAGTACTTCTATTGTACAAAATGCATGGGCTTCAGGTCAGGAGCTTTCTGTTCATGCCTGGGTGTATAGCCTGAAAACAGGATTGATTACCGATCTGCAGGTAAGTGCCTCGAATTCCGATGAGCTGTCTCCTGTATTCAAAATGAAAGCGTAAAAAACTGTCTCTTTAGAGATTAGTACTTTGTGAAAACAAAAGGCCCGGTATACACACCGGGCCTTTGTTTTTTAATCTTCAGCTAAAAATGGGTAACGGTAATCCTTTGGCGGATCAAAAGTTTCCTTGATCGTTCTGGGAGATACCCAGCGAAGCAAATTGATCATAGATCCGGCTTTGTCATTTGTACCTGAGCCCCTGGCACCGCCAAAAGGCTGTTGGCCAACAACAGCCCCTGTACATTTATCATTGATATAGAAATTTCCAGCTGCATTGCGTAAACGGTGTGTTGCCTTTTCAATAGCATACCTGTCCCTTGCAATCACTGCACCGGTTAATGCATAAATAGAAGTCTGATCAACCAGGTCTAATACCTGTTCGTAATCTTCATCATTGTAGACGTAAAGTGTCAGTACCGGGCCGAACAACTCTTCGCTCATGGTCACATAATTCGGATCTTTAACGACTAATACGGTTGGTTCAATGAAATAACCTTTAGATTTATCGTAACCACCACCGGCAATCACTTCTACGGCAGGGTCTTTCTTAGCCTCATCAATATATTTGGTTAACTTGTTGAAGGAATTTTCATCAATAACCGCATTGATAAAGTTACTGAAATCTTCTGTTCCGCCCATTTTAAAAGTGGCAAGGTCACGGAGCATAAACTTTTTAACTTCCGCCCAAATGCTTTTGGCTACATACACCCTGGAAGCTGCGGAACATTTCTGTCCCTGGTATTCAAATGCACCCCGGATAATCGCAGTACTTGAACTTTCTGCTTCAGCAGAACCATGGATCAGAATAAAATCTTTTCCACCGGTTTCCCCAACAATACGTGGATAGGTTTTAAATTTGTGGATGTTGTTTCCAATGGTTTTCCAGATGTCCTGGAATACCCCGGTTGATCCTGTAAAATGTATACCGGCAAAATCAGGATGGTTAAAAATAACTTCACCAGCATCCGGACCGGAAACATACACCAGATTGATGACCCCATCAGGTAAACCAGCTTCTTTAAAGATTTGCATTAAAACATTTGCAGCGAAAATCTGTGTATTTGCAGGTTTCCAGACCACCACATTTCCCATCATGGCCACGCAGGTTGGCAGGTTGCCGGCAATAGCGGTAAAATTGAAAGGGGTTAGGGCAAATACAAAACCCTCTAAAGGACGCTGTTCCACCCGGTTCCAGGAACCTTTAGGAGAAACAGGAGGTTGTTGTTTATAAATTTCAGCCATATAGCTGACATTGAAACGGAGAAAATCAATCAATTCACAAGCAGAATCAATTTCGGCCTGGTAAGCGTTTTTGCTTTGGCCAAGCATGGTTGCTGCATTTAATTTATATCTGTACGGACCGGCAATCAGGTCAGCAGCTTTTAAGAAAACGGCTGCACGCTGTTCCCAGGCTAGGTTCTCCCAGTCTGACTTTGCAGCCAGGGCTGCATCAATGGCTTTACTTACATGATCTTTATTCCCTTTGCTGTAATAACCCAGGATGTGCTGATGATCGTGTGGTGGCGTAACTTTTCCTTTACTTTCAGTATGAACCTCGTTTCCACCAATATACATAGGGATATCGATCTGTTTTGACCGGGCATCGGCCAGCGCGGCCTTTAAAAGTTCACGTTCTTTACTTCCTGGTGCATAACCCAAAATGGGCTCATTTACCGGTGCAGGTACGTTAAAAAATCCTTTAAGCATGATAATAAATTGTTGTTTTTACAAAGATAGTTTTTATTTTTCAGCCCGTGTATGGAGTGGGTAATCTGTATCGGATATTCTGGTCGATAATTCCTATTTTTGAAGCAGAAATGATAAACTACCTCAGGCTGTTGCTGCTGCCATTCTCTTTACTGTATGGTCTGGTTACCATGATCCGGAACAAGCTATATGACTGGAAATTTTACCCTTCCATGAAATTCGATGTACCCGTCATTTGCGTGGGAAATCTTGTGGTTGGGGGATCCGGGAAGACACCGGTCACAGAATACCTGGTCGGTTTACTGGACAATTATAAAATTGCCATACTGAGCCGGGGTTATGGCCGTAGCACAAAAGGTTTTATTCTTGCAGATGAAAAAGCAAACGCTGAGCTTATAGGTGATGAGCCAATGCAATACTATAAAAAATTTAAGCAGGTAAGTGTTGCTGTTTGTGAGGACCGGGTAAAGGGAATCCGGCTTTTGGAACAGGAGCATGATCTGATTATACTGGATGATGCTTTTCAGCACAGAAAAGTAACCGCTGGCTATAACATATTGCTTTTTGATTACCGGAAAATATTGTCTCCACAATTTTTATTGCCGGCAGGTAATTTAAGAGAGTTTTTTATGGGCTATAAAAGAGCCCAGCAGATCCTGATCACGAAAGTTTCCGGAAAACTGGACGAAAAGATAAAACATAAAATCCGGCACCGGTTTTCCCCATCGCATTCCCCCTGTTTTTCCAGGATTAAATATGGAACATTGCAGCCCGTCTATGACCAGGGACCTGTGACAGAGAAAATTATTGACCAGGATACCCGTGTACTGCTGCTGACAGGAATTGCCAATCCGCAACCTTTACACTCGTATGTAAAGGAAATGACCCCGCACATCGTGCATTTTGATTATCCCGACCATTATTCCTTTACGGCGGAAGACATCCGCAAAGTTATTCTTGCCTTTGAAAAAGAAAAAACGGTTAAAAAGTTAATCCTCACAACAGAAAAGGACGCCCAGCGTTTATCTGATATTAGAATAAAAGAATTACTTTTAAATTTGCCCGTCTTTTATTTGCCGATTAAAATAGATATACTGGCAGAAGATAAAGCTACATTTGATCAAAATATTATAGATTATGTCTCAAACCATACACGAAACCGCAGACTACATAAATAAAAAGACAGCCGATTTTCAGCCTGAAATCGGAATCATTCTTGGAACCGGCCTTGGTGGTCTGGTGGAAGAAATTGATGTTGCTTTTAGCCTAATGTACCCGAATATACCAAATTTTCCAATCTCTACGCTTGAATTCCATTCCGGCAAACTCATTTTTGGAACCCTGAACGGAAAAAGGGTAGTGGCCATGCAGGGGCGTTTGCATTATTATGAAGGCTATAACATGCAGCAAATTACCTTTCCGGTGCGCGTGATGAAGGAACTGGGCATAAAATACCTGTTTGTTTCCAATGCCGCAGGCTCCTTAAATCCTGATTTCAAAAAGGGAGACCTGATGGTGATAGATGATCATATTAACCTGCAACTGGAAAGCCCTTTAAGGGGACGTAATGATGCAGAAATGGGTCCGCGGTTTCCGGATATGAGTGAACCGTATAACAGAAAATTAATTGCAGATGCTTTGGCCATTGCTGAAAAGGATGGGATCACCTGTCATAAAGGGGTGTATGTTTCGGTTACAGGCCCGAATCTGGAAACCCGTGCAGAATATAAGTACCTCCGGATTATCGGAGGCGATGCGGTTGGAATGAGCACCGTTCCTGAAGTGATTGTCGCAAACCATATGAGCCTTCCTGTATTTGCAATTTCTGTCCTGACCGATGAAGGTTTTCCTGAAGTCCTGCACCCTTTTAGCCTGGAAGATATCCTGGAGACCGCCCGCATTGCTGAACCCAAGATGACAAAGATATTGAGCCAGTTAATTTCCCGACTCTAATGTATAAAATCCTCGCTGTTTCTTTTTTGTTTTCTTGCCTTTTGATGGGAGGCGTAGCTGTGGCGCAAGATTTAAAGACGAATGTCGGTAACAATAAAGAACTGGACTCCCTGAGAAAAAAACTGGATGGCTCAAAAGATTCAGTCGTATTTACCTCAAGATATGTTCGTTATACTACCCTTCGGCTCACCAAGGACAGCATACAGACGTTGCCTTTGGATACGAGTTTAAGAAATTTTCAGAACTATAACGTACTTAACCAGCCCCGCCGGCCTACCATCAATTTAGGAGCCTCCGGACAGGCGGCCAAAGCCCTGCTTTATGAACCTTCAAAAACCATGGGCTTTGATGCCGGTTTTCATGCTTTGGATGTGTATTTACTTAATAACGAAGACATCATTTACTATCAGGCCCGATCTCCTTTCAGTAACCTTTCCTATTACAGCGGAGGGGGAGAAGGTGAGCTGTTCAAGGTGACCCATTCCCAGAATGTAAAGCGAAATTTTAATGTAGGGGCCAACTATTTTAGAATTGGTTCAAAAGGTATTTTTTCAAATCAAAAAGGAGATGATCTGAATGCATCTTTATTTTCCTGGTACCAATCTCCAAATAAGAGATACAATTTATTTGCAAGTGTTGTTTTTAATACACTTAAAGCACAGGAAAATGGGGCAGTAAACAATGATCTTATTTTTACCAATGAGAACAGGCCTGTTGCCAGAGCGGCGGAGGTAGTCAGGTTAAATTCTGCCAAACAGCTTTGGAGAAAGAATGCGTTGGTCCTTAAGCAAACCTATTTTATTGGACGCATTGATACAGTTGAGCAGGAAGTCATGAAGAAGGTGTTGCCGACCAATAAAGTGAGTTACACGATGTCTTATTCCTCTCAGTCCTATAGTTTTCAGAAAAATGAAGCGGACGACCATTCAGTAATTCCAAAAGGCCTTATAGATACGGTTGCGACCAATGATTCGACCAATGTTAAACATTTACAAAATGAATTTATTTATAGTTTTTTTCTACGGGGAAAGTCGAATTCATTTATCAAAAACGAGTTAAAACTGGACGTGGGGATCCGCCATGATTATTACAAATATGAGCAGGTGGCAAGATATGCAGATCGGACAAATTACTACAATTACAACTCTACTTTCCAGAATTCTACCCTATTGGGTGCATTGGGCTATCGGTTCAGTGACAGGATTGACCTGAATGTAGATGTCCAGCAGATTTTTCAGGGGAAACAGTTTGGCGATTTCTTGTATGAAGCCAAAAGTAATGTGCTGCTGAGCAATTCCGTTGGAAGAGTTGTTCTGGGGGCTTATCTGCAGAGTAAATCACCGGAAGAAATTTACAACCGTTATTTCGGAAACCACTACAACTGGGTAAATGATTTTAACAAAACCAAAACTTTAAACCTCTCTTTCAATTACTTTAATGACAAATACAAATTCGAAGCAGGGGCGCAGTACAACCTGATTACGGATTACCTGTATTTTGCACAGGCTGGTGCAGTAGGTATAAAACCGGCTCAGGAAGGGAGTGTGAACCTGTTAAAAATCACGGTAGGTAAGAAATTAAGTTTTGGTAAGTTTAACCTGGACAGTTATATCGTTTATCAGAAAACGGACAAACAGAATGTATTGCGCACACCGGAGTTGTACACTTTTAACAGCTTTTACCTGAACCAGAATTTTTTTAAAGTGCTGAAAACCAATGTGGGTTTTGACCTGAGGTACAATACGGTTTATAATGGCTATGCTTATTCACCCGCTGCGGGACAATTTTATACAACCACAGACCCGGTTAAACTGGCAACCACGCCTATTGTGGATGTCTGGGTCAGGGCCAGTTTAAGAAAGGCCAATCTTTTTGTAAAATACGACTATGTTAACCAGGGCCTGTTGTCCAAAGGTTATTATTCGGTGTACCGTTATCCGATGCCAGACCGTATGCTGAAGTTTGGGGTAAGCTGGAATTTTTACGATTAGAAAAGCTGCCGCTTTCCTTTGGTCAGGTTTTCTGAGGTTTTTTCTTAGCAGCAGGAAACAGGATGTTGTTTAAAATGAGCCGGTAACCTGGTGAATTGGGATGTAAACTCAGGTCGGTGGGCGGGTCTCCAACCGCATGCTGATAATCTTCCGGGTCGTGCCCGCCATAAAAGGTAAACTGGCCTTTACCAAAATCTCCGTGCAGGTATCGGACTTCTTCGGCACCTTTGTTTTCACCCAGTACAGTAATTTCCGGTTTAACCAATGATTTTCTAAAGGCTGTAGTTTGTCCCATAAAACCTTTAATGACCTTTTCGTGGTTTTGGGTTAACATGGTGGGTACGATATCCCATTTGGCAGAAAAGTCAAATAAAGTGAAAAAGTCATTGCTTTGTACCAGGGTCCTGGTCTGGGTAACATCAATGTCCGAAAACTCGTAATTTGCGGGGTTCAGGTCCAGTTTAAAATCCCTGAAAGCGAAAGTCTTCTTGAAATTCAGTTTGGACTGGGCATTAGGATCCGCAGGATCACCATCAAACATCCTTTCACAAATGTCTACACCTTCAGCACTCAGTGCAATGTCAAAACTATCTGTTCCCGAGCACATGGCAAATAGAAAGCCCCCACCAGCACAGAATTCACTGATTCTTTTGGCCACAGCCAGTTTCATTTCCGAGACTTTTTTAAAACCGTTTCGTTTTGCTGCGGCCTCCTGATTGGCTACATCGTCCCTGTACCAGGAAGCATTTCTGAATGCACTCCAGAAACGTCCATACTGACCCGTAAAATCTTCATGATGAAGATGGAGCCAGTCGTAGCCGGTTAGTTTATCTTTCAGGACTTCATCGTCATAAAGCACATCATAGGGTATTTCCGCATAGGTGAGCACCAGGGTTACCGCATCGTCCCAGGGGAGTTTGCTTTTGGGAGAATACACTGCAATTTTAGGGGCCTTTTCCAATTTGACCATTTCCATGTTTACACCCGGATTACTGATTTCATTGAGCAGGGCTGTAACCTTTGCATCCGTAATGACCTGATAGGATACCCCCCTGGTCTTGCATTCGTCTTCTATAGGCTTTGCATATTTAATCAGAAAGCTCCCGCCCCTGTAATTGAGCAACCAGCTTACCTCTGTATTCTGTTTAATGCTCCAATAAGCCAGGCCATAGGCTTTCAGATGGTTTTTCTGATCTTCATCCATATAAATAAGAATGGAAGAAGCCTTTACGCCAAGCGTAAGGACCAAGAGGACCAGCAAAAACAGATACTTTTTGGAAATCATAGTTAAAGGTAATTATAAAATTGTTTTATCCCTCCCCAGAGGTAAATTGCATATAAAAACAATTTTATCTAAGTTTGGCATTTACTTACAAAACGAATATGAGCAAAGCAATAATAAAAACAGAAAAAGGTGATATGACTGTCGAATTTTACGACAAAGATGCACCGAATACCGTTGCCAACTTTAAAAAACTTGCTAAAGAAGGCTTTTATGATGGCGTTACTTTTCACCGTGTGATTCCTAATTTTGTAGTACAAGGCGGTTGTCCGAACTCAAAAGATCCTGCAAAAGCTCATTTAGCAGGTACTGGTGGTCCGGGATATAAAATTGATTGCGAACTTGATGGCGAGAACCAATTTCATGACCGTGGAGTATTGTCTATGGCACACGCAGGAAGAAATACAGGCGGATCGCAGTTTTTCATCTGCCACAGCAGAACAAATACAGCCCACCTGGACAGGAACCATACCTGCTTTGGTAAAGTAACAGAAAATGTAGACCTGGTTGATGACATCAAACAGGGAGATAAGATTTTAAATATCGAGGTGATAGAGGATTAATCCTGTCGCTTTTAGAAAAAGACGCAAACATATGAATTTAAGAGGAATCGTAGCGGTGTCAGGCAGACCAGGTTTGTTTAAACTGGTTGGACAAAACAAGGCAGGATATGTATTGGAAAGCCTGGACGCCCAGAAAGTAAAAATTATAGCGAATATTTCAACCACTAAACTGGCTTCACTGGAAGACATTACCGTATATGGCCAGGAGGATGATTTGAAACTGGTAGACGTATTGTCGAACATCAGCAGCAGCAAAACAAATGTTCCGGACGCGAAGTCGGATGCAGCAGTATTGCGGTCTTTCTTTGAGGAAGTTGCTCCAACGCACGATACAGAGAAGGTTTACACTTCGGACATGAAGAAGATTGTAACCTGGTATCATTTGCTGAAAGATCTTCCATTGTTTAGTGAGGAAGCAGCTGGTACTGAAGAGCAGGATGCGGTTAAAGCAGAAGAAAAAGTGGTAGAGAAAAAGCCAAAAGCAAGCCCTAAACCTTCGAATGCGAAAGCACCGAGTAAAACAGCTCAGCCTGCAAAAAAAGTAAACATGACCAGTAAAAAAGGCGTGTAAGCTGATACAACATAAAAAAAGCCGGATACTTAAAAGTATCCGGCTTTTTTTATGGCCAAAACGATTTGCCCTGAGCTCAGAGCAGATACCAGATCAACGCAAATGCGATGGCCGAAATGATAATGGCCAACCAGTAACTGCCTTTTGCAGTACTGGTATCACTTTTAAATTTATATTTCCTTAAAAAATCTCCGGGCAACATACAAACCTCCTTTTATACAATGATGATGATTCTTTTTAATTTCCACAAGATGTTCTCAAATTATTCATGATGATAAGGCTCTCCTTTAAGGATGCTAAAAGCCCGGTATAATTGTTCCACAAAAAACAAGCGGACCATTTGATGGGAAAAGGTCATCTCAGATAAAGAAATACTGGAACCAGCCCTTTTATAAATACTTTCATCAAAACCATAAGGCCCTCCGATGATAAAAACCATATGTTGTACACTGCTGATCATTTGTTTGTTCAGGTAGTTTGCAAAAGAGACAGAACTGTGTTTTTTCCCCTTTTCATCCAGTAAAATGACCATGTCCAGATTACTGATCTGTTTAAAAATCAGTTCAGCTTCTTTTGTTTTTTGCTGTGCCTGGGTCAGGTTTTTGGTGTTTTTTATTTCAGGTATCACCACCAGGTTAAAACCAATATAATGTTTAAGTCTGTTCAGGTATTTGTCAATTCCTTCGATCAGGTATTTATCTTCGGTTTTGCCAACCACCAGCAGGGTAATCTTCATGGAGGTAATTTGTTTAGGTTTTAATTTTTTAAATGTCCAAAGCCCACCAGGACTTTATTAAGTTGCTATATTTAACAACTCAAAGAATTTTCAAATATATGCTAAAAACTAAAGAAGAGATTTTAAACAGTTATCAAAATCACATATTGGTGCAGCAAAACCTGATTCAGGTGCTTGGCCGTAAACTGAATAACATTTCTTTTTCCCGTTTGGGGCTATTTGTTGCAGAGTTACTCATCGTGGCCCTGATGATCCAGCAAGGGTTTCACTGGATCTTTTCTGTGCTGCTGTTTATCCCTGTGCTCTTGTTTTTAATGCAGGTTAAAAAACAGGTAAAAGTTCAGCAGGAGCTGGAATATGCGAAGCAATTGCTGTGGATATTTCAAAATGAAGAGGATCAGGTCCTGAGACATAAAAACGGGTATTCGGATGGAAAAAATTACGAACAGGAACAACACCCTTACGCCTCGGACCTGGATATTTACGGACCGGCTTCGCTGTATTCGCTGCTGAACCGGTGTAAAACCGTTAAAGCGCAGGACCTGCTGGCCAGGCATCTTGGAGTACCCTTAAGTAAAACGGAAATAGAGGAAAGACAAACTGCCATCGAAGAGCTAGGGGGGCATATAGACGATACTTTTCATTTCCGGGCAAAGCTTCAGGCACACCAACCCGAGCAGCTGAGAAATATAGAAAGAAAACTGGTCCATGAACTGCCCTTACAGTTGCATTTTATAAGACATAGATTTTTAAAATCATATGTGTTGCTTGTTCCCTTTTTAACAACTGTTTTTTTTATTGCCGCATTATTTTTAGGAGGCTTATGCTGGAATTTTTTTGCCTTGCTTTTGCTTTTTAATGCAGGCCTTACCTTTCTGAACCTAAGCAGAATCAATCAGGTGTATTCTGGCTTTAGCGGTAGTGCGAACCTGTTGAAGGCTTTTTCGGGAACCATTGCCTGGACCGAAGGAATCTCCTGGAAAAGTGCGTACATCCTTCAGTTTTTTAAGGGCGCAAACCAACAGGTCAGTGTAAGCGCCAAGATTAAAAAACTATCTTCCATTATACAGGATTTTGATGCGAGATTAAATCTTCTGGTTGCCTCCTTTCTGAATCTTTGTTTTTTATGGGACCTTAGATGCTGCCTCAGGCTATCTAAATGGTATGAAGGATCTTCAGAACAGATTTTACAGGGTTTGTACAGGATCAGTCAATTTGAAGAGCTGATCTGTTTTGCAACTTTAAA
Source organism: Pedobacter nutrimenti (assembly GCF_003208655.1). Classification (GTDB taxonomy): domain Bacteria; phylum Bacteroidota; class Bacteroidia; order Sphingobacteriales; family Sphingobacteriaceae; genus Pedobacter; species Pedobacter nutrimenti. Next base: position 307,447 of record NZ_QKLU01000008.1, read on the forward strand.
GTATAATGAACCTTCCTGGCAATTTCCGGTCATCAGCTCTGTTTTTGGTTTGAAAGCAAAGTCCCTTGGGCATCCTTTGATCGAGGAAAAAATAAGAGTAGCGAATGATTTTGAACTCCAGCCACAGGCAACAGTGGATGTGGTTACCGGATCGAATATGGCCGGAAAAAGTACTTTTTTAAGAACTGTTGGCATTAATATGGTGCTGGCTTATGCCGGAGCGCCGGTTTGTGCTGCAGAATTGAGCTTATCTATTTTTAACGTTCTTTCCTATATGCGCATTAAAGACTCGCTTAATGACCAGACTTCTACTTTTAAAGCAGAGTTGAATCGTTTAAAAATGATCCTGGGCCATTCCAGCGAGCAGGAAAATGCTTTTGTCCTTATTGACGAAATGTTAAGGGGGACAAACAGCCGGGATAAGTATTTAGGCTCTAAAGTTTTTATCCAGAAAATGATTAAACAGCATACCCCGGCTTTGTTCGCTACCCATGACCTCCAGCTGTCGGAAATGGTTAGTGCCTATCCTGAGCAGTTGCGCAATTATCATTTTGATATACAGATCACCGAGCACCAGATGCATTTTGATTATCGGCTGAAACATGGCCCTTGTAAAACTTTCAATGCAGCCATTTTGTTAAAGCAAATAGGCCTGAGTTTGACAGACGAAGAAAGCGCTTAGGTGATCTTGTTGTTTTTTTAACATGGATTTAATATGTAATGTCCATCTTGTCGGTTAATTTAAGGTTAAGGTCAACCTGACGGGCTTAAGTTTACCATCAAAGGGGGCATTGGCAAAAGAAACAACAGGAACTACTGAAAAAGACAATAAATATAAAATAGATGAAAGCATCTGACTTTGGAGATGATTTCTTCTGGGGGGTGGCTACAGCAGCCGCACAAATTGAAGGCGCATCCGCAAGTTATGGAAAAGGACCATCCATATGGGATACCTTTTCGAAACGGCCCGGTAAAATTAAAAAAGGCCATCATCCTGAAATGGCCTGTGACTTTTATCATCGCTACAAACAGGACATCGCCCTTTTAAAAAGCCTTGGTTTTAGCGTGTTCCGTTTTTCCATTTCCTGGTCGAGAATTTTGCCTTCCGGGCAGGGAGCAGTGAACCAGGAAGGCATCCGCTTTTATCACCAGGTGATAGATGAATGTCTTTTGCAGGGCATCACCCCTTACATTACCCTTTACCACTGGGATTTACCTGAGGCCCTGGAGCAGGAAGGTGGCTGGACGGCATTTAGCATCAATACAGCCTTTAACCATTTTGTAAAAGTCTGTGCAAAAACATATGGGGATAAAGTGAAAAACTGGATCGTACTGAACGAACCTTTTGGTTTTACCTCTCTGGGTTATATGCTGGGCATACACGCTCCGGGTAAAACCGGGCTGACCAATTTCTTTTCAGCGGTACACCATACCGCGATTGCACAGGCTGAGGGCGGAAGAATTCTTCGGGCAGAGGTGGCCGGAGCAAATATAGGAACGACATATTCCTGCTCACAAGTGGTTCCCTATACACAAAGTGATGCGGATGTTCTGGCGGCAAAACGGGTAGACTGTTTAATGAACCGCCTGTTCATAGAACCCGCTTTGGGTATGGGTTATCCGCAGGCAGACTGGGATGTGATGGAAAAATTTTCCATTAACCACTCTACCTGGAGACATACCGAGCGCCTTACTTTTGATTTTGATTTTATCGGATTACAAAACTATTTCCCGATTACCATAAAATACAATGCCTTTATCCCCGTGCTGCAGGCCTGGGAGGTGAAGGCAAAAAGTCGTAAAAAACCACATACCGGCATGGGCTGGGAAATTAATGCAGACAGCTTTTATAATGTAATCCGGCAATTTGCCGCTTATCCAAAGGTAAAGAACCTGATTATAACCGAAAACGGTGCTGCTTTTCATGATAAACTGACCGGAACAAGGGTTCATGACCAGGAAAGAATCAGTTATTTTAAGCTGTATCTGGAGGCTTTGTTGCGCGCTAAAAAAGAAGGCATCAACATCAAAGGCTATATGGCCTGGACCCTGATGGACAATTTTGAATGGGCCGAAGGTTATAATGCCCGTTTTGGCCTGGCTTATACCGATTTTAAAACTCAGGAAAGGATTGTGAAGGACTCAGGGCTTTGGTTTCGGGAATTCCTTAGTCAGTAACTTTGCAGGGAATAGGATCAATCCTGACAAATCTGGCAAACGCTATTCCAGGACTGGCGCCTGACCAGGCTCCCTGAAAGCGGAGCATCTGAACCCTTCCATCCAACATCTATAAAAAAACCAACCAGGGTCCATTAAAAAAGGCCATCCCTGGGGATAGCCTTTTGTTTATATACAATATAAAAACTTTATGCGTTTTTAGCAGCAGCTTCTCTGCGGATGATGTTTAATGCACCTCCTGCTTTGAACCATTCAATCTGCTGGGCGTTGTAGCTGTGGTTCACTTTAATCTCCTCTTTAGAACCGTCTTTGTGGTTTAACACAACCGTAAGGGGAACATTAGGGGTAAATTCAGTTAAGCCAATGATGTCAATTACGTCGTCCTCCTGAATCTTGTCATAATCCTCTTTGTTCGCGAAGGTTAAGCCAAGCATACCTTGTTTTTTAAGGTTTGTTTCGTGAATACGCGCAAAAGATTTAACCAGTACGGCACGAACACCCAGGTGACGTGGCTCCATGGCGGCATGCTCACGGCTGGATCCTTCACCATAGTTCTCGTCACCAACCACGATAGAACCAATTCCTGCAGCTTTATATGCACGTTGTGTAGCTGGTACAGGACCGTACTCTCCGGTCAGTTCATTTTTAACATTGTCTGTTTTCTCATTAAAGAAATTGACCGCACCGATCAGCATGTTGTTGGAAATGTTGTCCAGGTGACCACGGAATTTTAACCACGGACCAGCCATAGAGATGTGGTCAGTAGTACATTTTCCTTTTGCTTTGATCAGCAACCTTAAACCTTTAAGATCAGTACCTTCCCAGGCTTTGAAAGGATCAAGCAATTGTAAACGGTGAGAAGTAGGGGAAACGATCACCTGTACACCACTGCCGTCCGCAGCAGGTGCCTGGAAGCCGGCATCATCTACATCAAAACCTTTTGGCGGTAATTCGTGGCCAGTAGGCTCGTCCAGTTTTACCTGTTCGCCATTGGCATTGGTCAGGGTATCGGTTAGCGGGTTAAAGCTCAGATCACCTGCAATTGCCAGGGCTGTGACCACCTCGGGAGAGGCCACAAAAGCAAAAGTATTTGGGTTACCATCTGCACGTTTTGCAAAATTCCTGTTAAAGGAGTGTACAATGGTGTTTTTTTCTTGTTTTTCGGCACCAACCCTGTCCCACATTCCAATACATGGACCACAGGCATTGGTAAATACAGTTGCCCCGATTTCTTTAAATACATCCAGGAAACCATCACGGTCAATGGTATAACGGATCTGTTCTGAACCCGGGTTAATGCAATACTGGGCATTGGTTTTTAAGCCTTTGGCCGAAACCTGTTTGGCGATGCTTACCGCGCGTGAAATATCTTCATAAGAAGAGTTGGTACAAGAACCGATCAGGCCCACTTCCACTTTAGTTGGCCATCCGTTTTCTTTTGCCACCTCTTTCATTTTTGAAATCGGCGTAGCCAGATCTGGTGTAAAAGGACCATTCAGATATGGTTCCAGTTCAGAAAGATTAATCTCAATCAGTTGATCGAAGTATTTATCCGGATTGGCATAAACTTCAGGGTCACCGGTTAAATGCGCTTTAATCTGGTTGGCTGCATCGGCAACGTCGGCACGGTTGGTGGCACGCAGGTAACGTTCCATGCTTTCATCGTAACCGAAAGTCGAGGTTGTTGCCCCAATTTCAGCACCCATATTACAAATGGTGCCTTTACCGGTACAGCTCATGTTGTTTGCACCTTCACCAAAATATTCAACAATAGCTCCGGTACCACCTTTTACCGTCAGGATACCTGCTACTTTTAAAATCACGTCTTTAGGAGAAGTCCATCCGTTTAATTTTCCGGTTAACTTCACACCAATTAATTTAGGGAATTTAAGCTCCCATGGAAGACCTGCCATGACGTCGCAGGCATCAGCACCACCCACTCCGATGGCCACCATACCCAAACCACCGGCATTTACCGTGTGGGAGTCTGTTCCGATCATCATTCCGCCTGGAAAAGCATAGTTTTCCAAAACCACCTGGTGAATAATACCTGCTCCCGGTTTCCAGAAGCCGATACCATATTTATTGGAAACAGAAGCCAGGAAGTCAAATACTTCTTTGCTTTCTGTATTGGCTGCTGGCAAATCCTGCTCAGCGCCATATTTAGCTGTAATTAAGTGGTCGCAGTGTACGGTCGAAGGTACCGCAACTTTAGGCCTGCCAGCCTGCATGAACTGCAGTAAAGCCATTTGGGCCGTAGCATCCTGCATAGCTACCCGATCAGGAGCAAAATCTACATAGTCAGTACCTCTTACATAGGATGTGCTGGTGTTTTCATCCCAAAGGTGCGTATATAAAATTTTCTCTGAAAGTGTTAAAGGTCTGCCTACTAGTTTACGGGCCGCCTCTACACGGGGTCCGAAGTTTGCATACACCTTTTTGATCATATCTATATCAAAAGCCATTGATAATCTGTGTTAAAAGGTAATATATTAGAATTATTTGTAGCGAATTTACAAAAAAAAACAGGGCTGAGTGATCATCCGCAGATCATTATATTATTTATACATATTCTAAATAATATCTGTAGCATGGCAGAGGTGGTGGCAGCTTTAAAAGGACGTTCAATTGCGGACAATACTGTTCATAAATGAACAGTATGGATAAAATGCCTTCCGTTAATGTGTTGTTGTACGGTTGTTTATGCGTTTTTTTTTGTTCTGGCCTGAACTTAGTGTAAAGCCCACGAAGACTATAGTGCTTTAAAACTATAGCCTTGTTCACTGAAGTACTGTAAGGCACGCGGAAGGGTATATTCCAATCGCTCAAAAGCTTTCAGGCTATCGTGAAAAACAACAATAGAGCCATTAACCGTATGTTTAATCACATTAGTAAAACAGGTATGGGGATCAAGCTTCAGGTCAAAATCACCGCTGAGCACATCCCACATAATGATTTGTACATCAGGCATCAGCTTTCTTATGGCTTTTACCTGGGATTTTTTAATCCGGCCATATGGCGGACGAAAGAGCTTGGTAGCGGTTAGCTCCTGACATTTACTGAAGTTCTGAACATAGGCTTCATTTTCCGTTTTCCATCCTTTAAGGTGGTTGAAGGTATGATTGCCTATACTATGCCCTTCCTCTTTCAGACGTTTAAAAACCGCAGGATGCTTCATAATATTATCGCCAATACAAAAGAATGTTGCCTTAGCATTAAAGCTTTTTAAAGTTTTTAAAACAAAGTCTGTAACATCGGGTATAGGTCCGTCGTCAAAGGTTAAATAAATGACTTTGTCAGAGCGGGTTTTGTTCCAGACCAAAGATGGGTAATACCATTTTAACAGAAGAGGAGATTTAACCAGATACATGCCCAAAGGTATAAAATGTACCGGCTGTATTGAAATTTACAAAATCAGTTAGTTGTTTATCGAATTATTGTGAAATTAGAATTATGAAAATATATAGTGCGTTACCCAAAATCGGTTTGATCCTGTCGGTTGTATTTACAACAGGCTTTGTACAAAAGTCGATGGCACAACAAGTGATTACCATCCAGGAAGCAATTGATAAAACACTTAGCGGTAACTTACAGGTAAAACAGGCGAAGTTAAGCGAAAGTATTTCTGAAGAAGACTTAAGTCAGGCCAAATATGCCTTGCTGCCGAGTTTTAATAATAGTAATAGCTACAACATCAATTTTGGACGGAGTTTAGACCAATCTACCTATACTTATAACAACCGCCAGTTCTCCTCCTACAATGGGAGTGTGTCTGGTAATGTGGTTTTGTTCCAAGGGCTTCAAAAGCTCAATCAGATTAAACAGAACAGATTGTTGTTTACTGCAGATAAAACCAATACGGAAAAAGTAAAGAACGATTTGATTTTACAGGTTGTAACGGCTTATATGCAGATTTTGTATAATAAAGACCTTTTAAAAGCTTCAGACCAACAGCTGGCTGTATCCAAACAGCAGCTGGACGTGCAGCAGCAATTGCTGGATGTAGGCAATAAAACCCTGGCCGATTTATCCCAGGCAAAAGCCCAGCTGGCGACTTCCGAACTCAACAGGACCAATGCCGAAAATGCACTGACCATATCTTATCTGACCTTGGCACAGCTGATGGAAATCCCGTCCTCTTCCAAATACGAAGTACAGGCGCCGGTTCTATCGAGCTTTAATAAACCTTCAGTAAACTATGATCCAGATCAGGTTTATGGTCAGGCCATGGCTACTTTTCCGGATATTAAATTAGCAGGCTTGAGAACAGAAGCCTCCAAAAAAGGAATTGAGGTAGCCAAAGGAAATTATTATCCCAAACTGACTTTCGGTGGAACGCTCGCTTCCAACTTTGCCAGTACCAACAAACGCATTTTGCCAGGTGGAGTGCCTGACCCCTCAGCTTATCACTTTTTTGATCAGATCAAAGATAACTTTGGTCAATCTATTGGATTTAGCCTGAGTGTGCCAATTTTTAATGGTTTCCAGGCCAGGTCATCGGTAAGAAAAGCAAAAATCAGCTATCTTCAGAATCAGACACAGGAGCAACTTGCCAAAAACAACCTGAACAAAGTGATTTACCAGGCTGTTGCCGATTTAAAAGCTGCAGAAAGTAATTATGCTTCGACCACAAACACGTTTCTGGCGCAAAAAGATGCTTTTAATGTGATTGAGCAGCGTTATGCGGTTGGGCTAGTGAATTCACTAGATTACAGTACTTCTCTAAGCAACAAGAACAAAGCAGAAGTAGATATGATCCGGGCCAAGTATGATCTGCTGTTTAAAGCAAAAGTGATTGATTATTATTTAGGAAAACAAATTATATTTTAATACAGCTTAGCATCAATAAACAATAAAACAACAAATCAATGAAACTCAAACACATTATCATAGCCGTCGTTGTACTCATCGCCTTAGTGGTTGTTCTTAAAGTAACCGGCGTAATAGGGGGCAGCGGGGTCGAAAAAGTAACGGTGGAAAAAGCAGCCGACCGGGAAGTGGTTGAAACAGTTACCGCAAGCGGTAAGGTTCAGCCCGAGACAGAGGTCAAGCTAAGTTCTGAGGTTTCAGGAGAAGTTGTGGAATTGTTGGTGAAAGAAGGCGATGTGGTTAAGAAAGGCCAGTTGCTTTGTAAAGTTCGTCCGGACGTTTTGAAGTCTGGTTATGACCGTGCAGTAGCCGCTTTCAGTTCCCAGAAATCATCTGTCGCTTCAGCGGCGCAATTGCTCAAACAAAATGAAGCCAATTTTGTGAATGCTGAAGCAACTTATAAACGTAATGTAGAGTTGTTTGGCAAAAAGGTGATATCTGCTTCAGAGTTTGACGCAGCAAAAGCGACTTACCTGACCGCCAAGACAAATCTGGCCAAGTCCAAAGAAGACCTGAATGCTGCCAAATTTCAAATGGACCAATTTAGTGCCAGCGCCCAGGAGGCAAATGCCAATTTAGCTAAAGCCACCATCTTTGCCCCTGTAGATGGGGTAATCTCAAAACTTTCTGTTGAAAAGGGAGACCGTATCCTTGGAACAGCCCAAATGGCAGGAACAGAAATCATGAGAATTTCAGATCTGGCCAAAATGGAAGTCAGGGTGGATGTAAATGAAAATGACATCAACAGGGTCAATGTTGGTGATAAAGCGACCATAGAAGTAGATGCTTTTGCGGACAAGAAATTTAAAGGTGTAGTCCGGGAAATTGCCAGTTCTTCCAAAGATATCGGGACGACAGCGACTTCTTCGGTAGATCAGGTGACCAATTTTGTGGTAAAAGTGCGCGTTTTGCCAGATTCTTATACAGATGTTAAAAGCGGGGCAAAAGATTTGCCATCTCCTTTCAGACCAGGACTTTCTGCCAGTGTGGATATAGAAAGCGAATCCCTAAAAGGCTTGTCTATTCCTATCCAATCTGTTTTTACAGAGAAAAAATCTTCCACAGACAAACCTAAAGGAGGGGATGATGAGGATAATGGTGAAAATAGTGATAAAAAGGATAAACAAAAAAGCAAGCTGGCGGATAAAACCGTTAAGCAGTATGTGTATACTTTCAATAACGGAACCGTTAAAAAAGTAGAAGTGACTACAGGTATCCAGAACGACAGGTACATCATTGTGAAGTCGGGAATAAAAGCAGGAACCGAAGTGGTTACAGGTCCATATTCCGCCATCCAGAACCGATTAAAGGATGGTGCTAAAGTAGAAAAAACTTCTAAAGATCAGCTCTTTGCAAGCCCTTCGAAAAAGTAAGGCAAAGCAATCGCAATAAATTGAGTAAATTGTCCCGGTTAATTCTGATTAACCGGGATTTTTATTTATACCATATGGGGCCAAAAGTTGCAATGATTGGTGGGGGTAGCTGGGCTACAGCCATCATAAAAATGCTTTCAGATAACATCACCGAAAAAGAGCTGTTCTGGTGGATGAGAAACACCGAAGCCATAGAGCACATCAAAAAATACAGACACAATCCAAATTATTTAAGTTCAGTAGAAATCCGTATTCCTGAAGCCAATATTTCCGATCAGATCAGGGAAATGATTGCGTCAGCAGATTATGTGGTCCTGAATGTCCCTGCTGCTTTCCTGAAAGAAACCCTGAAGGAGTTGGGACCAAAGGACCTGGAAGGAAAAAAGATCGTTTCTGCAATTAAAGGTATTGTACCTGATGAAAACCAGATCATTGGCGAATTTTTAAATGAAAAATTTGGTGTTCCCCTGGAAAATATCCTGGTCATCAGCGGGCCCTGCCATGCAGAAGAGGTGGCCTTGGAAAAGCTTTCCTATCTGACCATAGCTTCTGTTAGTACCGTTCATGCAGAAGAATTTGCCGGTATGCTCAATACCAGGTATATCCGGACAAATGTGTCGGACGATATTTTTGGGACAGAATATGCAGCGGTATTGAAAAATATTTATGCCGTGGCCAGCGGAATTTGCCATGGGGTAGGTTATGGCGATAATTTTCAGGCCGTACTCATTTCAAATGCAATCCGCGAAATTGACCGTTTTGTAAATGCGGTGCATCCGATATCCAGAGATATTAAAGAATCGGCCTACCTGGGAGACTTGCTGGTGACGGCTTATTCCCAGTTCAGCAGGAACAGGACCTTTGGAAATATGATTGGTAAAGGCTATACGGTTAAATCTGCCCAGCTGGAAATGAATATGATTGCAGAAGGCTATTATGCGGTGAATTGTATGCACGTGATCAACAAGAAATACAAAGTAGATATGCCCATCAGCAGGGCTGTTTATGCCATCCTTTACGAAAAGCATTCTCCGGTTATTGAAATGAAATTACTTAGCGAACAGTTGAATTGAAGCAAACAATTTGAACAGAAAGCTGTTATAGCTGAAAAGGATCACTATGAATAAGAAATTTTTTTCAGGGCTATTGGCCCTTGGATTGCTAGCCTCGGTTGCGCTCTCAGCACAAGCCCAGGAAAAGAAAAAAGAATCTTTAGGAAAAAAGATTGAAAAAACTGCCGATAAAGTGGGCAATAAAACCGCAGAGGTGGCCGTAAAAGGGACCTCTAAAATCGGGGATAAAACCTGGAAAGGCAAAATGGCCCCCGATGGTTCCGATGTTTACATCAACAATAAAAACCGGAAATACTATGTCAATAAAAAAGGGGCAAAAGTATATTTGAAAGCCTCTGAAATTAAAACCAGACCGGAAAAAAAGAGTTAAAAACATGGAAAGAAGATGAAAAAGCCAGGATGTTTGTCCTGGCTTTTTTTCTTTGTAATATTTTTGTATAAATACTACCAATAAAGTAGTATTTATAAGATATATTTGTGTTACATCAACGTAACCAATTATATGAGAAGATTTTACTTTATTGTTTTTTTGCTGCTGGGCAGCGCGGTAGCTACCCAATCCCAAACCATTAAAGGTGTGGTGCGGGACACCAGTCAAGCCATTGTAGGGGCAACCGTTTCGGTGGCCGGACAAAAACAGCGCACCGGAACTGACGCAAAGGGCAGGTACGAAATTAAACTGAATGCCCCGGGTACCTATACCGTTCTGGTCAACTACATCGGTTACCAGCAGGCACAGCAAACCATTACCCTGGCCCAGGGTGAAAGCAAAGAACTTGACTTTGTTTTAAAGGACAACAGCAACAACCTGAGTGATGTGGTGGTTGTCGGTTCAAGAAGTGCACCCCGTTCCTATCTGGATACACCTGTGCCGGTAGATGTGGTGGACATAAAAAAACTGACACAAAATGCACCCCAGGTTTCCCTGAACCAGATCCTGAATTATGTGGCCCCCTCTTTTACTTCCAATGTAATGAGCCTGGTAGATGGTACTGACCATATCGATCCGGCCTCGTTACGGGGACTTGGTCCCGATCAGGTCTTGGTGCTGATCAATGGAAAAAGACGACATACCACTTCACTGGTAAACATCAACGGCAGTTTAGGTAAGGGGTCGGTAGGAACCGATTTAAATGCCATTCCAACCTCTGCCATTAAAAGAGTGGAGATCCTCAGGGACGGGGCTGCGGCCCAGTATGGTTCTGATGCCATTGCCGGTGTCATTAATATTGTGCTGAACGACAATGTCAATCAGTTAAACTCCAATTTCACCGCTGGTGGTTTTGCCGGAAAACATTCTGATGGCCTGGATGGTCAGACCATACAAGCCAATGTCAATTACGGAGTTGCCTTAACCGATAAAGGTGGTTTTTTAAATGTATCGGGCTCTTTCGATTATCGCGACTATGCCTCCAGGACCACTCCTTACCGAGGGGTGATCTTTACAGATTACAATAACCCGGCTTTATATCCCACGCCAACAGGAAAAGACATTACCGATGCCGAGCTCCAGCGCAGGGGCTTAAGCCGGTCGGACTTTGTCCCGAATATCGGGCAGTCTAAAAACAGGGGAGGTGCTTTGTTTTTTAACTCCGTCATTCCGGTTTCGGCTGGTGCAGAAGTCTATGCCTTTGGAGGGTTGAATTACCGGAACGGACGTTCTACTGCATTTTACCGCACGCCGCGCCAGCTGACTCAAAACATTGCCACAATTTATCCCAATGGATTTCTGCCCAATATTGTCACCGGTAACCTCGACCAGTCCATCGCGGTCGGTATACGGGGCACACTTGGACAATGGAAAGTCGACCTGAGTAACAATTTCGGGCGCAATAAAATAGATCTGCGGACAGAAAACTCGTTAAATGCATCTTTGCTGAGCGCCTCTCCGACCTCTTTTGAGTCGGGTGGTTTCGCTTTTTCCCAAAACACCACCAATCTGGACTTTTCCCGTTTTTATAAAAATACGCTGAGTGGCCTGAATGTAGCCTTTGGTTTTGAAAACAGGGTAGAGAATTATAGAATCATTGCCGGAGAAGAAGCTTCCTATGTTAATTATGGCAATGCCATTCAGGTAGGTACAGATGGTTCGGGCAAGCCCATTCTGGTGCCAGATCCGAAAGGAAATATTTCTACCCGTTTTGCGGCAAATGGTCAGGCCTATGCGGGCGGTGCCCAGGGTTTTCCCGGTATCAGTAAAGACAACCAAACCACTGCTTCCCGATCTTCTGTAGCCGCTTATACAGATGTGGAACTTAATTTTACGGAAAAGTGGCTTGTAGACGGTGCATTGCGTTTTGAAAATTACTCGGACTTTGGTTCTACGCTGAATGGAAAAATTGCAACACGCTATAAGTTTTCAGATCAGTTTTTACTCAGAGGGGCCTTCAGTACAGGGTTTAGGGCACCTTCCTTACATCAAAGGTATTTCAGCGCCACCTCAACGGTATTTATAGATGGCGCTTTTGTAGAATCGGGGACCTTTGCCAACGACAGCCGGGTGGCCCAACTGTTGGGAATTCCCAAATTAAAGCAGGAAACTTCAGACAGCTACAGTTTGGGTTTTACCTCTAATCTTGGGAAATTTAAGTTAACGGTAGATGCTTACCTGATCCAGATCAACAACCGGGTGATTTATACGGGACAATTCAGTGGCAGCAATGCCCCGGGTGCAAGTGCCCAGGACAAGGAAATCTATGACCTGCTGCGCCAGGCCAATGCAACGACGGCACGTTTTTTTGCCAATGCGGTAGATACCCGTACTAAAGGCATTGATGCTGTCCTGACTTATACCACAGCGCTCAGCGCAGGTACTTTGCGTGCCGATTTGGCCGCAACACTTACCAAAACAGAAATTGTGCATGGAATTCATTCCTCCCCCTTGCTGGCCGGGAAAGAAAATATTTACCTGGACGATGCCAGCCGGATCCTGATTGAAAAAGTAACCCCAAGAATTAAAGCCAACCTGACCCTGGATTACAGCATCCGTAAGTGGAATGTATTTTTAAGAAATGTGTATTTCGGGCAAGTATCTCAGCCAACCAATGTGCTGGCCAATCAGCAGGTATTGCCCGGCCGGGTCATTACAGATATAGGTGCCGGTTATAACTTAACCAGTAACCTGAAACTGACCATTGGGGCCAATAATGTATTTGATGTTTATCCGGCAGAACTGTTGTTGGGTAGCCAGGGTACTTCGGGTATACTCTATCCCAACCAGGCCCCTCAATTTGGTTTTTTAGGCCGTTATGTATTTACCCGTTTGTCTCTTAATTTTTAATGAACCATCAACAACCCTAACCCAATCACCAAAAAAGCCCCGGTTTTCCGGGGCTTTTTTTATTTTTAAAACGGGAATCTGTTAAGACCTGCGTTTTCTGTCGCTTCCGCCACTGAAACCACCGTCGCGTCTTCCGCCACGGTCTTCACGGCTTCTTCCGGAAAAATCCCTGAAACCACCGCCACTGTTTCCGCCTTCACGTCTTCCGCTTCCGCCGTCACGACGACCGCCGCCAGAACTTCTTCTGTCACCGCCACCACCGCTGTAATTGCGTGAACGTCCGCCACCGCTTCTGCTTTCTGCGGCATCACCAGATTTTTCAATCCTTACGCCACGGTTGTTGAACTGAATGTCCCTGAAATTGCTGAATAAAGAATCTACAGCAGCATTTTCAACTTCAAAGAAAGAATAAACACCTTTCAGGTCAATTTTTCCAATGTTTTTTCCGCTGATCTTACCGTTATTGCAAACGAAAGACAACAGGTCACCTCTGGTAAAATCATCCACTGATCCAAGGTTAATAAACAGACGGGTATATCCTTCGCTGCTTCTTGACCTCATACCGCGTTCTCCTCTTTCCCCGCGCTCACCACGGTCATCTGCCGAAGCATTCAGGTCCGGTGCATTTTTGTAATACTCTAAAAAGCGGTTAAACTCTAAAGAAGCAAAACGTTTAATGACATCCTCTTTGCTCAGTTCGGCAAACTCGTCCATAATGCGCGGAATGTACTGATCGATCTGGTTGTCATTCACTTCAACATTGTGAACTTTATGAACCAGAGAGAACAATTGTTTTTCGCAAACATCAAAACCAGTAGGCAATTCAGCTTTGGTAAACTGTTTGCCAATAATTCTTTCAATTTGACGGATTTTACCAATTTCTTTGGAATTGACGATACAGATGGAAATACCTGTTTTGCCGGCACGACCGGTACGGCCGCTACGGTGGGTATAACTTTCAATTTCATCAGGTAAAGAGTAGTTGATCACGTGTGTCACGTTGTTCACATCAATACCACGTGCAGCCACGTCAGTTGCAATTAACAATTGCATATGTCTGTCACGGAAACGCTGCATTACTTTGTCACGTTGCTGCTGGGAAAGATCTCCGTGCAGTGCATCGGCATTGTAACCATCTTTGATCAGGTGTTCTGCAACATCCTGGGTATCCATTTTGGTTTTACAAAATACCACACCAAAAATTTCAGGGTTGAAATCCACAATGCGTTTAAGTGCTGCGTATTTATCCCTTGCACGGACCACATAGTATTCGTGCTCAATATTAACGTTACCGGTATTTTTTGTACCCATAGTCAGCTCGGTTGGGCTGTCCATGTAATTTTTAGCTATTCTTCTTACCTCAGGAGGCATAGTTGCAGAGAATAACCATGTTTTTTTATCATCAGGCGTAGTAGACAAAATATCATTAATGTCTTCCTGGAAGCCCATGTTCAACATTTCATCGGCTTCGTCCAGGACTACATATTTCACATTACTGAAATCTATAGCCTTACGGCCTATAATGTCCAACATACGGCCCGGTGTAGCCACTACAATTTGTACACCGTTTCTGATCTCACGCAACTGTTGCATAATGTTAGCGCCACCGTAAACGGCAACCACATTTGCACCTGAGATGTTCTTAGAGAAATTCTTGATGTCGCTAGTAATCTGTAAGCAAAGCTCTCTTGTCGGGCATAGAATCAATGCCTGAGGCTTATTGCTCTTAAAGTCTATCAATTCTAACAGCGGCAAACCAAATGCGGCTGTTTTTCCTGTTCCTGTCTGGGCCAAACCAACAAAGTCATTATTGCCCTCTAACAGCACAGGAATAGCTTGTTCCTGAATAGGTGTTGGATTTTCGAAACCTAAATCCTTTACAGCATTAACAACGTCATCACTTATCCCCAATAATTTAAATGGGTTTGTCATGTATTATTTAATTAAGCCGCAAAGGTACGCTTTTAAATTGGTATTTCACTGGTAGCGAACTAAATAAAAAAGCGCAGGGGCTCAGTTACTTAGCGCAAACGATCTGCAGACCTGATTAACTGTTCGTCTTTTCGGATGCCCCGAAGGGACAGTATACAAAAAATCAGGGCCAGCAATGGTAAAAAAGTGCCAGCTTTATAAGAAGCATTTTCCAGGCCGCCCGGTATTTCTGAAGCCATCCAGCCAATCCAGACCCCCAGTGCAAGAATACCCAGAATGATCATGATGCAAATGCGTTTCTGCAGAAGCCTGTTGCGGAACATAAAGATGTTCACCAAGGAGAGTAAGGCAACTGCTGCAGTAAAAATAATCAGTGGAAGAAAAAGATCGACGATGAGCTCGCTTCCTGCGGTGACGGCTTTGTGGTGCAATCCATGTGCATAGATGCTAAATTCGGTTCCCTTGTCTAATGTACTTACGATGGGTAAAGCCAACAAAACAAACAAAGTCAAGCTTGTTAACAATAGCCATACCGACTGCACTCTTTGTATCATATCAGTTCAATAATTTTAGCAAATATATCAAAACCTGCATATTTTTTTAATCCAATATGGAAGGATCGGAATATTATCGGTTAACTTTGTCTTATTGAATACGCAGCGTTTTTTTATCGAATTGTCCTATAATGGTACAGCCTATCACGGCTGGCAGATACAACCCAATGCCTTATCTGTTCAGGAATGCCTGGACCAGGCTTTGTCTGTTTTTTTTCGTCAGCCGGTGCAGACCCTGGGCTGCGGAAGAACGGATACAGGTGTGCATGCCAAACGTTTTTTTGCCCATTTTGATTTACCCGGGGCACTGGGGACTCAAATGGAACGAAAGGTACCTGGGATCAATTCCCTGCTTCCTTATGATATTGCAGTGAAAAGGATTTTTGCAGTGGACAATAATGCCCATGCGCGTTTTGATGCAACTTCCAGGGCCTATAAATATTATCTTCATTTTCACAAAGATCCTTTTAAACTCGATCGGTCCTGGCTGTTTAAAGGAACACTGGATATAGCGCTGATGAACCAGGGCGCTGAAATTTTAAAGAATTATAAAGATTTTTCCTGTTTCAGTAAATCCCACACCCAAACCTTCACCAATAACTGTGTGCTTACAGAGGCTGTTTTTGAAGAACTGGAAGATGGTCTGGTATTTACCATCCGGGCGGACCGTTTTTTACGCAATATGGTCAGGGCGGTCATGGGAACGCTGGTCAGGATAGGCCGCAAAGAAATCAGTCTGACGGACCTGGCCGACATACTGGAAAGTAAAGACAGGAGTAAAGCAGGACAGTCGGTGCCGGCCTGTGGATTGTACCTGGTGGATGTTAAATATCCTTTTATACCTTAATATATGTCAAGAATAACTGGAGATGCTTTAAATGTCGGTTTACTCAAAAGGGTTTTTCAATATGTAAAACCTTACCGGAGCATTTTTATCTGGTCGGTGATTTTAACCATCTTACTGGCGGTTGTGGCCCCGGTCAGACCCTTGCTGATTGAATATACCTTAGACAAATACATCATGACCGGTCAGTACAGCGGTTTGCTAAACATGACCGTGCTGATGCTGGTTTTACTGGTGCTGCAAAGTGTCATTCAGTACAGCCAGACCCTGATGACCAATACCCTTGGGCAATCGGCGATTCGGGATTTACGGATCAATGTGTTTAACCACATTACCAAGCTGAGGCTCAAATATTTTGACCGGACACCGATCGGACAACTGATTACCCGGACGGTATCGGATCTGGAAACCATATCAGATATTTTTTCGGAAGGCCTGATCGCCATGATCGGGGATATCCTGCAAGTGATTGCGATTATAGCGGTTATGTTTTATAAAGACTGGCAGCTCAGCCTGATGGTCCTGCTTCCAATGCCTTTACTGATGCTGGCCACTTCCATTTTTCAGAAAGCCATTAAATCTGCCTTCCAGGAAATCAGAACAGAGGTATCCAACCTGAATACCTATTTACAGGAGCACATTACCGGTATTTCCATCATTCAGTATTTTGCAAGGGAAGACCAGGAATACCTTAAATTTAAAAAAATCAATTCCCGTTACAGGGATGCAAATATCCGTTCAAACTGGTATTATTCGATCTTTTTCCCTGTCGTGGAAATCATTTCGGCGATGTCTATGGGCCTGCTGGTTTGGTATGGAGCAAAAAGTATCCTGAACCGGCCACTAGATGTGACTCCAGGAACAATTACCGCTTTTTTAATGTACATCAGCATGCTGTTCAGGCCAATCCGGGAGCTGGCCGATAAATTCAATACCCTGCAAATGGGAATGGTTGGGGCAGAACGCGTGTTTAATGTGCTGGATACAAAAGAAGTTACCCCGAATGAGGGTGCGCTTGCCCCGGAGAAACTAACGGGCCGCATTTCCTTTAAAAAAGTCTGGTTTGCCTATACCGATGAGAATTATGTTTTAAAAGACATCTCCTTTGAAGTAAAAGCCGGTCAGACTGTTGCCCTGGTGGGGGCCACAGGAGCAGGAAAATCTTCTACCATTAATATCCTGAACCGTTTTTACGAAATTCAAAAAGGGGATATTGAACTGGACGGGATTGACATTCATCAGTATGAACTGAGTTACCTCAGAAAAAATATTGCCACCGTATTACAGGATGTTTTCCTGTTTTCTGATACCATTTTTAACAACATCACTTTAAACAACCCCGACATCAGTATGGAGGAAGTGGTGGATGCGGCCAAAAAAGTGGGGGCGCATGATTTTATTGAAAAGCTGCCTGGCGGCTATCAGTATAATGTGATGGAAAGGGGGGCAACCCTTTCTGTGGGGCAGGCACAACTGATTTCTTTTATCCGTGCCCTGGTTTACAATCCTGCTATTCTGGTCCTGGACGAGGCCACCTCTTCAGTGGATACGGAAACTGAACTGCTGATCCAAAGGGCTATTGAAAACCTGATGACCGGCCGGACCTCGATTGTGATTGCGCACCGTTTGTCTACGATTCAAAAAGCAGATCAGATTATTGTACTGGACAAAGGGGAGATCAAGGAAAAAGGAACCCATCAGGAACTGCTGAAAATAGACGGATATTATAAAAAACTGTATGACCTGCAGTTCAATTCCGTGGGCATCTCCAATTAAATTCCTGCCTCATGTCATAAATATCCCATATAAATCAGAATGGGAAAACATCTGTAATAAAAATGGTAATCGATTTGACAATCCATTTCAATTACCTTAGATTTGCAACAAAAAAATATAGATACATGAGTGTTTTAGTAAATAAAGATTCAAAAGTTATTGTTCAGGGTTTTACAGGAAATGAAGGCACTTATCATGCTTCTCAAATGATAGAATACGGGACTAACGTTGTTGGAGGAGTTACCCCTGGTAAAGGTGGACAAACTCATTTAGACAGACCGGTATTTAATACAGTTAAGGATGCGGTTGACAAGGCCGGTGCCAATGTATCTATCATCTTTGTTCCTCCTGCATTTGCTGCAGATGCCATTATGGAAGCTGCTGAAGCAGGAATTAAAGTTATTGTTTGTATTACTGAAGGTATCCCGACCAAGGATATGATTCAGGTTAAAGAATATATCTCAGACCGCGATTGCCGTTTAATCGGTCCTAACTGTCCGGGAATCATTACCGCTGATGAAGCTAAAATCGGTATCATGCCAGGTTTTATCTTTAAAAAAGGTACAGTAGGTGTGGTGTCCAAATCAGGTACTTTAACTTACGAAGCCGTTGATCAGGTTGTTAAAGCTGGTCTGGGTATTACCACTGCCATTGGTATTGGTGGTGACCCGATTATTGGTACCACAACCAAAGAAGCGGTTGAATTGCTGATGAACGATCCTGAAACTGAAGGCATCATTATGATTGGTGAAATTGGTGGCGGTATGGAAGCAGAAGCTGCACGCTGGATTAAAGAAAACGGTACAAAACCAGTTGTTGGTTTTATTGCCGGACAAACTGCTCCTGCAGGCCGCAGAATGGGACATGCCGGTGCGATTGTTGGTGGTGCCGACGATACTGCTGCTGCAAAAATGAAAATTATGGCAGAGTGTGGTATCCGTGTGGTTGAAAGCCCGGCCGAAATTGGTGCTGCAATGGCAGCGTTATTGAAAAAATAATAAGATCTTCTTGTATAATGCTAAAAAGCTCTGGTGATAATTTCATTGGAGCTTTTTTATTTCAGGAAATAATATTACTTTTGTGCCATTGAGCGGAAAATGCTTATTTACAAAATGCCCGGATGGCGAAATTGGTAAACGTTGCGGTCTCAGAAGCCGTTGGAGCACAATCCTTGAGAGTTCGAGTCTCTCTTCGGGCACACCCGATTCAAGAATGAAACCCTGAAATGATCTTTCAGGGTTTTTTTATGAAAAAAACATCCGGACAAAAGGGCTAATGACAGAATTATTACCCAGCGCTGAAACTTTAAAATTTAAGGATGCGTATATTGTATAAACAAATGCAAATGAACATCCGGATTAATAGAATGCTAAGTATTGCAGGCCTGGTCTTTTTAACCAGCTTTACCGCATGCGCCCAAAAGCAGGATAAAACACCCCCTGTTAAAACAAATAAGAATATGGAATGGAATAACCTAACAAAAGAAGAGGAAGATGTAATTGTCCGTAAAGGGACAGAATATCCAGGTACCGGTGCCCTTTTGAACAATAAACAGAAAGGAACTTATATCTGTCGAAGATGTAATGCCCCCCTGTACAGGTCCGAAACCAAATTTGACTCCCATTGCGGATGGCCAAGTTTTGATGATGAAATAAAAGGCGCGGTTTTAAGGATTCCGGATGCCGACGGTTCCCGTACTGAAATTGTTTGTGCCAATTGTAAAGCGCACCTTGGGCACGTTTTTCTGGGCGAAGGCTTTACCACCAAAAATACCCGGCACTGCGTAAATTCTATTTCTATGAAATTTGTGCCTGACAGTGAATAAGGCCCTGAAAAGCCCAAAAAGGCCCGGAAGATCAGCTTCCGGGCCTTTTTGCTTTTATAAATGGTTAGTTTTCTTATCTTTGCGCGTTCATTAACTGAGATTGATGGGGAATCCAATAGGTTTAAAAGGAATCATTAAATACAAAAAACAGGTGATTTTAAACGTCAAAGGATCCATCTGAGAGAGGAACTGCCGAAGGCTGCTTGAGCACAAAAGGAGCAATAAAGGCCACTGAAAAAAATAAATATATGCAGATGAAGTATTGTTTGATTTTACTGAGTATGTTCCTGTTTTTACAGGCGCCTGCACAAGAAGAAAGAACAGCAGAAAAGCCAGCTAAAGCCCATGTGAAAACGGGTTATGCGACCTATTACGCGAACCGGTTTGAAGGAAGAAGAACAACCAGTGGTAAAAGGTACAGGGCTAAAAAATTAACAGCGGCCCATAGGTTCCTTCCTTTCGGCACCATTGTAACGGTTACCAATCTTGCCAACGGAAAATCGGTCGATGTGGAAATCAACGACCGGGGCCCATTCACAAAGAGATATATTATAGACATTTCAGCCGCCGCTGCAAAAATTCTGGGCTTTTATAAAAAGGGGCATTCAAAAGTGGAAATCAGCTATGATCACCAAGGTGTTTAAACACCTTTTTCCGCAAAACATTTGAACTCAGAATTTTAAATTTATTAACACTGTTTTTTGATTTATTCGGGTTTTAAAAAAGGAATCCACACCAAGTTTTCCGGGTAATTAATGTGTCAATTTCTCCTCTGGTTGTTAATAAAAACTAAGAGTTGTTAACAACTATTGTGATCAACAAAAAGGCATGCACTTTATATTTGTTTACATAAAGTTCTTTAATAAATCACACACCGATTTTTAGTTAAAGCTGTTGTATTTAGTTGATAAGATTACAGAGGAATTTCATTTTTTTTTGGTCTTTATAAATTAAGTATGGCTTGCTTGGCGGCTGTGGTTTGCTGGGAACAATCAGAATAAATAATCATCACTCATTAAAAAAACAATGCTTATGCAGGAAGAAGAAGTACTATTAAGAGAAAACAAGGACCGCTTTGTTCTTTTGCCTATTAAATACCCTGAAATCTGGGAAATGTATAAGAAGAGTGAAGCAAGTTTCTGGACCGCTGAAGAAATTGACCTTTCTGATGACCAGAAGCACTGGGACAACTTAAATACAGGCGAGCGTCATTTCATTTCTCATATACTTGCTTTTTTTGCTGCAAGTGACGGCATTGTAAATGAAAACCTTGCAGTGAACTTCATGAGCGAAGTACAGCTTCCCGAAGCCCGTTGTTTTTATGGCTTCCAGATCATGATGGAAAACATCCACTCTGAAACCTATGCGCTGCTGATCGATACCTATATTAAAGATCCTGAAGAAAAAGACAGGCTGTTCCATGCCGTAGAAACGGTTCCTTGTGTAAAGAAAAAAGCAGAATGGGCGTTGCGCTGGATTGAGGGCGGAAATTTTGCCGAACGTTTGGTGGCTTTCGCCGCAGTGGAAGGCATTTTCTTCAGCGGGAGCTTCTGTTCAATCTTCTGGCTGAAAAAAAGAGGCCTGATGCCAGGGCTAACTTTTAGTAATGAGTTGATTTCCAGAGATGAGGGGATGCATTGTGAATTTGCCTGCCTGCTTTATAAAATGCTCAAAAATAAACTGAGCCAGGAAGTCGTTCATGGAATTATCCGCGACGCGGTAGAAATCGAAAAGGAATTTATTACAGATGCCTTGCCGGTTGCCCTGATCGGGATGAATGCTAAGCTGATGTCACAGTATATTGAATTTGTGGCAGACAGATGGCTGCAGGAACTGGGTTATACCAAAATATATCATGCCACCAATCCGTTTGACTTTATGGAGATGATCTCCCTGCAGGGCAAAACCAATTTCTTCGAGAAACGTGTGGGTGATTATCAAAAAAGTGGGGTCTTGACCTCTACGGAAGATAAAGCTTCGGCCTTCTCCCTGGATGATGATTTTTAAGCCCAGCCAAAGAAACACTAAAGTATAGAGATAAAGAAAATAATTAATCACAAGTGCCGCTGTTATATTGCTTCCCGGCAAGCTGATATGCACTAAATACCCGGAAAATATGTTTGTACAAAAGAGAGACGGCCGCATGGAAGCGGTAAGGTTCGATAAAATAACCGCCCGTATTGAAAAGCTCTGCTATGGCTTTAATGCAGAACTGGTGGATCCGATTGATGTGGCGAAAAAGGTAATTGAAGGTTTGTACGATGGGGTAACCACCTCAGAACTGGATAACCTGGCTGCGGAAACGGCAGCTTCACTGACCACCAAGCATCCTGATTATGCATTGCTGGCTTCCCGTATTGCGGTATCCAATCTGCACAAGAACACCACGAAATCTTTCTCCAAAACCATGGAGATGCTGTATAACTATGTGGATTCCAAAACAGACAAATCTGCTTCACTGATTGCAGACGATGTTTGGGAGGTGATCAAAGAAAATGCAGAGATTCTGGACAGCACCATTATTTATGACAGGGATTTTGGATTCGATTATTTTGGTTTTAAAACCCTTGAAAAATCCTATTTGCTGAAAATAGAAGGACAAATTGTAGAACGCCCGCAACATTTGTTTATGCGTGTTGCCGTAGGGATTCACAAAGAAGATATTGAAAGTGCGATTGCAACGTATAACCTGATGAGCGAGCGCTGGTTTACGCATGCAACCCCAACTTTATTTAATGCAGCGACTCCTAAACCTCAAATGTCTTCCTGCTTTTTGCTAACCATGCAGGACGACAGTATTGAAGGAATTTACGATACTTTAAAACAAACCGCTAAAATTTCACAAAGTGCAGGTGGTATTGGTTTGAGCATCCATAACATCCGCGCCACGGGATCTTATATTGGTGGAACAAACGGGACCAGCAATGGGATTGTACCTATGCTGAAAGTATTTAACGATACCGCCCGTTATGTGGACCAGGGTGGAGGTAAACGTAAAGGTGCTTTTGCCATTTACCTGGAGCCATGGCATGCGGATGTGCTGAGTTTTCTGGACCTGCGTAAAAACCATGGTAAAGAAGAACTTCGTGCCAGAGATTTATTCTATGCCCTTTGGGTATGTGACCT
This sequence comes from Pedobacter nutrimenti, assembly GCF_003208655.1. Taxonomy (GTDB): domain Bacteria; phylum Bacteroidota; class Bacteroidia; order Sphingobacteriales; family Sphingobacteriaceae; genus Pedobacter; species Pedobacter nutrimenti. Next base: position 330,277 of record NZ_QKLU01000008.1, read on the forward strand.
GTTCATGAGAAGGGTAGAAGAAAACGGGGACTGGAGTTTATTCTGTCCTCATGAAGCCCCGGGACTGGCAGATTGCTTTGGTGCAGAATTCGATGCTTTATATGAGCGTTACGAAAAAGAAGGACGTGCCCGTAAAACCATTAAAGCACAAGAGCTTTGGTTTGCCATTCTGGATTCACAGATTGAAACCGGAACCCCTTACCTGTTGTATAAAGATGCAGCAAACAGCAAATCCAACCAGCAAAATTTAGGAACCATCAAAAGTTCCAACCTTTGTACAGAAATTATAGAGTATACTTCCAAAGATGAGGTTGCTGTATGTAACCTGGCCTCCTTGGCTTTGCCAAGATTTGTCATCAACGGGGAGTTTGATCATCAGAAATTATACGATGTAACCTATCAGGCTACCCTGAACCTGAATAAAATTATTGATCATAATTATTATCCGGTAGAGGAAGCCAAAAATTCCAACATGCGCCACAGGCCAGTGGGTTTAGGTGTACAGGGATTGGCGGATGCTTTTATCCTGATGCGTTTACCATTCGAAAGTGAAGGGGCAAAAATTTTAAATAAAGAAATTTTTGAAACGATTTATTTTGCTGCCATGACGGCCTCACATGACCTGGCTGTTAAACATGGTCCTTACCAGACTTTCAAAGGTTCTCCATTGTCAGAAGGTAAATTCCAGTTTGACCTATGGAATGTACAACCAGACAGCAACCGCTGGGACTGGGAAACATTGCGTGAAAAAGTAGTCAAAAACGGCGTGTACAACTCCCTGCTGGTGGCGCCGATGCCAACGGCTTCCACTTCACAGATTCTGGGCAACAATGAGTGTTTTGAGCCTTACACTTCAAATATTTATACCAGAAGGGTATTGAGCGGTGAATTTATCGTGGTGAACAAACACCTGTTAAAAGACCTGGTGGCCCTAGGCTTATGGACGCCTGCGATGAAAGACAGAATTATTCTGGCAAACGGTTCTATTCAGGACATTGCCGAGATTCCGGATTATATTAAAGAACTGTACAAAACAGTTTGGGAAATTAAAATGCGCAGCATCATTGATATGGCAGCCGATCGCGGTGCTTACATCTGCCAGTCGCAATCCCTGAACCTGTTTATCAATGCACCAAATACATCCAAACTGACTTCTATGCATTTCTATGCCTGGAAAAAAGGTTTGAAAACCGGAATGTATTACCTGCGTACACAGGCCGCTTCCCAGGCTGTTAAATTTACCGTAGAGAACCAGGCCGGAAAAAATATGGAACCTGTAATCCCTGAGCACATTGAACAAAGTGCCGAAGAGATTATCGAAGGACCGGTATGTACGATGGAAGAGGGCTGCATCAGCTGCTCGGGATAGTACCCGCATTTTATCTGATCAAGGGCTGTAAACTGTTAAAGTTTACAGCCCTTTTTTTGGTCGTTATATTTATAAAAATTAATACTTGATTAACCTTTGGCTCCTTATTTTATATTACTTTTACCTATCTACCAAAGAAGAACAGATTAATTTTATGAAGAAAATTTTTATAGCCGCTGCCCTGGCCCTGGTATTTGTTGTACCGGCCTGCAAAAAGAAAAATCCCGCTCCAGTTGATCCACCTGTTGTTGTGCCTGCTGAAAAGCCGGTATTACAAAATATTGCTCAGATCCAGGCTGGAGGGTCCAGTAGTTACTTTATCCTTCAGGATGGCAGTTTATGGGCTGCTGGCGATAATGGCTGGGGACAACTTGGAAAAAAAACCGGTGTTGTTGAAAATCCAAAACCGTTGTTTATCACCGATCAGGTTTCAAAAATCTCTATTGGCATCAGCCATACCTTTATCCTTAAAAAAGATGGTACCGTATGGTCTACCGGAAGAAACAGCTGGGGAGAGCTGGGCGGAGGGGATTTAGATAGAAGAGCAGAACTTCAAAAGGTGAACAGTGATGTAAAAGACATTGGCGCAGGCTACTGGCAATCTTTTGTCATTAAAAATGATGGTACTTTATGGGGGACAGGCGCAAATACTTTTGGTCAGCTGGGTGACGGAACAACAACAGACAGAAATGGCTTTGTAAAGCTAATGGATGATGTGTTGCAGTTGGGGGCAGGTGAAAATACTACCTTTGTTATTAAAAAGGACAACAGTCTATGGGGAACCGGATTCAATCAATATGGTGAGCTGGGGACCGGTGACAATAAAAATGTGAGCAGCTTTATTAAACTCATGGATGGGGTCAAAAAAGTATCTTCCAAAGAGTACCTTACGCTGATCCTGAAAGCAGACAACAGCCTTTGGGCAACAGGCAAAAATAACTATGGTCAGTTTGGCAATGGAACCACTACAGGATCAAACGTTCCAGTAAAAATTATGGATGGGGTACTGGATATGGCTGCTGGTGCCTTTGCCCTGGTTCTTAAACAAGATAACTCCGCCTGGATAACAGGTAATAATGAAATGGGCCAGTTGGGTACCGGGGACATTAACCCAATTTCTACACCAGTAAAACTTATGGACCAGGTAAAATCCATCGCTGCGGGGACTTTATTTTGCATGGTCTTAAAAAACAATGGAGAGGTCTATGGTGTTGGTGACAACCGTTCCGGTCAGCTTGGGCAGGGGACAACCACAAATAGCCACAAAGCCATTAAGTTGTTTTAATGATTTTTCGGTGCACAACCACCGGTAAAACAGTGCAGTTTCTGAAGTTTAAACGAGTTCATTTTTGAAGTTTTAATCCAGGATTAAAACTTCAAAAAATTGTGGATGTTATCTGTATAAAGTGCTGCAAAATTTTTTTAAAAAAACTAGGTGGTAACTAGGTCTTAACAGGGTGGTAACAGGGTGATAACAGGGTCATTTATATAGTTTTCATCTGATTATTACTGTATTAATTTATAATAACCACCTGGTTTTTTTGGAACAAATCCAAAAAATTGCTACATGCCTGGCCGCAGGTCCTGGGTTTTATCCGATCGCTGGTTTGTCATTTTATTTCCCACAAAAGAAGATTACAGATAATGCCGTATCTTTGTGGTCATGGCTAAGCACGAAATTATACCTTGTGAACGTTGCGGTGCAGCAATAGAGTGTAAGGCAAATTCTTATACCAAATGCCAGTGCAGCGTGGTGCAGCTTGACTTGAACGAGGTGCAGTACATTAGCGAATTGTACGATGGCTGTCTTTGTGCCAAATGCCTGTTTGAACTGCAGCAGGAGTACCGGGACAGCGTACATATCTAAGGACCTAAGTCCCCTTTTTATCGGTAAAAATATTCTTATTAAAATGCTATTTTATATCTGGAATATTTACTAGAATTACCAAAAAATATTCTTATTTCATGGAAGATCTGTTGCGCTCTTACTGGTGGATATTACTGGCCGCCATTTGTTTAATCCTGTATAAATATATCCTGCGCTTTCTGTTTGGGATGGTCATCGTTCCGGAAGACCGCATTGGTCTGGTCACAAAAAAATTCGTGCTTTTTGGGGGAGATAAAGAAATGCCCGATGGGCGGATCATTGCTACAAAGGGAGAGGCGGGCTTCCAGGCAAAAGGACTGGCCCCGGGATTGTATTTTGGCATGTGGTTTTGGCAGTACAATGTAACGATGGAACAATTTACCATTATTCCTGAGGGACAGATTGGATTGGTCCTTGCAAAAGACGGAGTGGAAATCCCAACAGGAAATATACTGGCAGAGCATGTGGAATGTGACAATTACCAGGATGCCTCAAAATTTCTGTTAAACGGGGGGCAGCGCGGCCGCCAAACGGCTTACATCACTGCGGGTTCTTACCGGATCAATACCATGTTGTTCCAGGTTTCTGTAACAGATATGGTGCGCATCCAGGAAAGCATGGTTGGCATTGTGACCACGCTGGATGGTTTGCCGATTGAAGAAGGCCAGATTGCCGGTAAATTAATTGCCGGACATAATAATTTTCAGGATTTTGATAAATTTATAACGGGTGGCGGTAACCGCGGTTTGCAGCCACAGGTGATACTGGCGGGGTCCTATAACTTAAACCCCTGGGCGGTACAAATAGAAGAAATTCCTATGACCGAGATCCCTATTGGTTATGTTGGTGTAGTCATTTCCTATATCGGACAGGAAGGGAACGATCTGACAGGTTCTGAGTTTAAACACGGAAATATTGTGGAAAAAGGCTTCAAGGGCGTATGGTTACAGCCCTTAGGACCCGGTAAATATCCGATCAATAAATACATTATGAAAGTGGAGCAGGTGCCGACCACCAACCTGGTCCTGAACTGGGCAAGTGCCAGAAGTGAGGCCCACAATCTGGATAAGAACCTTTCCACAATTACTGTTCGTTCCAAAGATGGATTCCCTTTTAACCTGGATGTTGCCCAAATTATCCATGTACCCACCACCGAAGCGCCGAAAGTGATTGCCCGCTTTGGAAATATGGTTAACCTGGTTTCTCAGGTTTTGGAACCGACAATTGGTAACTATTTCAGAAACTCGGCCCAGGACAGTGATGTGATTGCTTTTTTGAGTACACGTAAAGAAAGACAGGAATCTGCAAAGGCGCATATTAAAAAAGTACTGGACGAATACAATGTCAATGCGGTAGATACCTTAATTGGGGATATCGTTCCGCCGGAATCTCTAATGAAGACCCTGACTGACCGTAAGATTGCAGAGGAACAGAAAGTGACTTATAATACTCAAAAACAAGCGCAGGAGACACGGCAAGGTATGGAAAAGGAAACAGCGATTGCCGATATGCAGAAAGATATTGTGAAGGCGCAACAAAGTGTAGAGATTGCCGAACGTACGGCCAGTGCGACCGTTAAAAAATCGGAGGGAGATGCGGCAGGTGTAAAGCTGGCTGTGGGCGCCGAGGCAGAGGCTACAAAAATGAGGGCTCATGCGGAGGCCGAAGCCATGAAAGCAAGGGCCGAGGCAGAGTCACAGGCCATAAAACTGAAAGCTTCTGCACAGGCGGAGCAAATCTCTTTAACCGGTAGCGCCGAGGCAGGTAAAATCCTGGCCATTGGTAAATCTACAGCAGAGGCCTATGAATTGGCCGTTAAAGCACTGGGAGAAGAAAATTTCACCCGGTACAAGATTACTGAAGAACTTTCTAAGGCAAAAATTAAACTCATTCCTGATGTATTGATTGGAGGTGCTAGTGGCAATGGATCTGCCATGGACGGCTTATTGGGTTTAAAGCTGATGGATATGATGGACCCCAAAAAGAAAGATCCGCTAATTGAAGAAATCAAAATTATTGCCGATAAAACCAGTGAAAATAAGTCTCTGGAGTAAATATTAAGCTTCCTGTGTCCTAAGGTCATGAAGCTTTAAGGTTTATCCTTTTAGCTTTAACCTTTTTGGTTAACTTTGCACTTTAAATTTTTATAGAATGGCTAAAGTACAAGTTGGATTGGTGCAGATGAGCTGTACCAGTAATAAACAGGAAAATTTAGATAAAGCGATCGTTAAAATACGTGAAATTGCTGCTCAGGGTGCTCAGGTGGTCTGTCTGCAGGAATTGTTTACATCTCTTTATTTTTGTGATGAAGAGAATTACGAGAACTTTAAACTGGCGGAAGCCATTCCAGGACCTTCTACAGAGGTGTTGTCCAAAGTAGCAGCTGAACTGAAAGTGGTCATTGTGGCTTCTTTGTTTGAAAAAAGAGCAGAAGGTCTGTACCACAATACAACCGCTGTTCTGGATGCAGATGGCGCTTATTTGGGTAAATATCGCAAAATGCACATTCCGGATGATCCGGGCTTTTATGAAAAATTTTATTTTACCCCAGGCGATTTAGGCTATAAAGTATTTAAAACCAAATATGCCAAAATTGGTGTGCTGATTTGCTGGGACCAGTGGTATCCCGAAGCAGCACGTCTGACCGCGCTGATGGGTGCAGATTTTCTGGTTTACCCGACTGCAATCGGCTGGGCAACCACTCAGGATGAACAAACCAATAAAGAGCAATACAATGCATGGCAAACCATACAGCGTTCACACGCCATTGCCAACGGTGTTCCGGTGGTGAGCATCAACCGTGTGGGCGAAGAAGCCGGTGTAGAATTCTGGGGCGGATCCTTTGTCTCTAATCCTTTTGGATCTCTTTTATACCAGGCCAGTCACAACCAGGAAGAATTAAAAGTCGTGGAACTGGACTTGTCCAAATCAGACAGTTACAGGACCCACTGGCCGTTTTTACGTGACAGACGTATCGATAGTTATTCACCAATTACAAAAAGATATATAGATGACGAGTCTATTTAAAGATACGCCTAAAGCGGCCGGATATGTTTTTCCTGCCGAATGGGCAGCGCATGAAGCCACCTGGTTAAGCTGGCCCCATAAAGAAGCCTCCTGGCCGGGTAAAATCGAAACGATTTATGCCCCTTACTGTGAATTCATCAAAGCCGTAGCCGAAGGGGAAAAAGTGAGGATCAATGTGAACGATGAAAAGACCAGGGATTTTGCCATTGCTGAGCTTAAAAAAGCCGGGGCAGAATTGGCCAATATCGAATTTTATTTTCATCCGACAAACGATGCCTGGTGCCGGGATCACGGCCCCGCTTTTCTGCTGAATGCCGATCAAAGTAAAAAGGCCGTTATCGACTGGGGTTATAATGCCTGGGGCGGTAAGTACCCTCCATTTGACCTGGACGATGTGGTGCCAACCAGAATTGCGCAGCATTTTAAATTGCCGCTCTATAATCCTGGCATTGTGATGGAAGGAGGATCGGTCGAATTTAACGGTGCCGGTACCATTTTGACCACCACGGCCTGCCTGCTCAATGAAAACCGCAATCCGGAGCTCAACAAAGCGCAGATTGAACAATATTTAATGGACTTTTATGGGGCTGAGCAGGTTTTATGGCTGGGTGATGGTATTGTCGGTGACGATACGGACGGCCATATTGATGACATTACCCGTTTTGTAAGCCAGGATACGGTACTGACCGTGGTGGAAAGCAATCCGCTGGACGAAAACTATCTGTTGTTGCAGGAAAACCTGGAAAGCTTAAAACAAATGAGGTTGCTCAACGGCAAAGCGTTGAACATCATTGAGCTTCCGATGCCTTCTCCTGTTATTCATGAAGATACCCGTTTGCCGGCTTCATACGCTAATTTTTATATTGCCAATAAGGTTGTGGTGGTCCCGACTTTCAGGGATGTCAATGACGCTAAAGCGCTGGAAATTATTCAGGGGGCTTTCCCAGACAGAAAAGTAATCGGTATTGATTCAGTTGACATCATTTGGGGACTGGGCAGTTTCCATTGTTTAAGCCAGCAGGAACCTGCTTTACAAATTAACCACGCGCATTAATTATAAATAAATTTATCAGATGAATCCTCCAAGGCTCCATCTGACAACTGAATAGCAATAAATACGAACAGATGAATCCGACAGGATTAAAATAGTCATTAAAATTTCAAAG
>NZ_QKLU01000009.1 GCF_003208655.1 Pedobacter nutrimenti
CAGCTTATAGCTTGATTCTGTTTTAGCTAGCTTCCGTAATTTTCATTAGTTTCTTATTTTAAATTTTAATGGTGATGAAGAGTACTTCAGCTTATTAGTTATCATTATTTTAGTTCTCCCTTATGCCCTCCAAACGGGTATACTTTCATACACAGGACCAAATTCAGTATTGAAATCACACTACTGAAATTCACCTATGAAAATTCATCAAAAAAGGAACACAGGATAGATTAAATAGAGTTTCTGAACCTGCGTTTCTCATATATTTTGAAATTTTCTTGATTTATTAAAGTATCTTCGGCGAAGATAACAAATAAAGATTCAAAATGCTTTGGCTTTATAATTTTGGTATTTTCTTTTATAGTCTTATAATTAAAGTCTTAGCGAATTTTAATCCCAAGGCAAAACTCTTCATCCAGGGAAGACAAAAATTATTCCAAAGGATCAGTCAGGAAGTTTCTCCTGAACATAAACACATCTGGTTCCATTTTGCATCCCTGGGGGAATTTGAACAAGGCAGACCCGTTCTGGAAAAGGTAAAGGAAAAATATAAAGAAAAAAAAATCATTATAACTTTTTTTTCTCCCTCGGGTTACGAAGTCCGCAAAAATTATCCCGGAGTTGATGGGATTTTTTATTTGCCCCTGGACACTGCCAGCAATGCTGAATTATTTATCTCTTTGATTAACCCTGAAATTGCCATTTTCACTAAATATGAATTTTGGTACCATTATTTTCACCTTCTTCAAAAAAAAGACATCCCCCTTTTTTTAATCTCGGGAATATTCAGACCTGATCAGATCTTTTTTAAGTGGTACGGGGGTTTTCAGCGAAAAATATTAAAATGTATTACACACCTCTTTGTTCAAAATGAAACCAGCCTTCATTTATTGGAAAAGATCCACCTAAAAAACATAAGCCTTAGTGGAGATACCCGCTTCGACAGGGTTTTTGAAAATGCATCCTCTGTAAAAGGAGTCCCTCTTGTCGAAGCTTTTGTTGGTAAAAATCCCGTATTTATTGCTGGGAGTACCTGGCCACAGGATGAGTTTTTACTCCAGTCACTCATTGCTCAATATCCCGATTGGAAAGTCATCATTGCCCCTCATGAAATTGGCAAATCACATCTCTCCCAGCTGGAACAATTATTTCCATCTGCTATAAAATATTCCCAATTGCAGAACGCTTCTGTGACGAGCAATATTCTGATCATAGACAATATCGGTTTATTATCGGGATTATACCAATATGGTAAAATTGCGTACATCGGTGGAGGCTTTGGCGCAGGCATACACAACACACTGGAAGCTGCTGCATTCGGTTTACCCGTTATATTTGGGCCCGAATATCATAAATTTCAGGAAGCAAAAGACCTCATTTCCTTAAAAGCAGCCATTAGCATTCGCAACGAGTATGACCTGGTCAAAGCTTTCGAAAATTTCAACAGCAGTAATCAATACGGTAAAACAGCAAAAGCCTATGTGGAACAAAAAAAAGGCGCCACAATGGGAATCATGCTGGAAATGGAAAAATACCTGAGCTAGTTTTTGGAAAGCTCTACCATAGCCTCTATCCATTTGGGATGGTCATTAAGACTGGCCACCAGTTGAACCTGTTCACCACCAAGTGCCTTAAACTCCTCATGATATTCCACACTAACTTCATAAAGCGTTTCCAGGCAATCGGCCACAAAAGCAGGACAAAATACCAGCAGCCTTTTTTTACCCTGGGCAGCCAGCTCTTTCAGCACTTCACTGGTATACGGTTGCACCCAGGGCTCTTTGCCAAGCCTTGACTGGAAACAAACTGAATATTTTTCGGCAGGAATGTCCAGTTCTGCAGCGATTAAACGGGCAGTATCATGACATTGAGCAGAATAGCAAAATTTATTCACATCTGTCAGACTCGCGCAACAATTTTCTTTTTTCAAGCAATGCTGACCTGAATGATCACATTTGATGAGTTGCCGCTCAGGAAGTCCATGAAAACTAAATAAAATCTGATCATAATTTTCCGGATGGTATTTCCTTGCATTATCAGCAAAGGTTTCAATCATCAGCTTATTATCATGAAAAGAATTCACAAAACTCACAGGAGGAATTGTTGGCCATTTACCCACAATTTCCATCACGTTCTGAATAACTGAACCTGTACTGGCAGAAGCATACTGAGGAAACAAAGGCACAACATGAACACTTTCAACCAGGGCAGATTTCATTCTTTCCAGGGCAGCAGGAATGGATGGTCTCTGATAACGCATTGCCAGCTCGACATGATAGTCATCCCCCAGCTTCTGCTGCACCATTGCAGCCTGAATTTTACTAAAATAAAGGAGTGGTGAACCATTTTCATCCCAGATTTCCTTATATAGCTTAGAGGTTTTAGGGCTTCTGAAAGGAACAATAATTCCTTTAACCAACAGGGTTCTGTTAAAGGCGGGAATATCGATTACCCGTTCGTCCATTAAAAACTGATCTAAATACCTTCTAACATCAGCCACTTCCGGACTATCAGGTGTCCCTAAATTAACTAGCAAAATCCCCTTTTTACCCATATATTAACGTATTCAATTGAGCGTCAAATATCGTGTTTTTATTATTTTTTACCTACCCAAATACAGGGACAACAGAACATTTTTTAGTAAAATTTTAGGCAAGATCACTACTAGAAGCTTTCCAGTTTGGTTTTTACCTGTTCCATCAACCACATTGGCGTAGAGGTTGCCCCACAGATTCCAACCTTATCAATTGGATTAAACCAGGAAATATCCAGTTCTTCTATATTGGAGATGAAATAAGAATGTTCATTATATTTTTTACATACATCGTACAGCACTTTACCATTTGAAGATTTTTTCCCCGATACAAAAATGATCTTATCAAAGTTCGCAACAAATTTCTCCAGGTCATCATAACGGTTGGATACCTGACGGCAAATCGTGTCATTTGCTTTCACCTGGTAACCCCGGCTCAATAATTCTTCTTTAATGTGATAAAACTTATCTGTGCTTTTGGTCGTCTGACTGTACAAGGTAAATTTTGAAGGCAACTCAACCTGGTCAAGCTCTGCCAGGTCCTGAAAAACAATAGCCTTTCCATCGGTCTGTCCCTGCAAACCAATAACCTCTGCATGGCCATGTTTACCAAAAATCAGAATCTGTTCCTGGTCATCATGTGAATTTTTGATCCGATTTTGCAGCTTAAGAACAACCGGACAGGAAGCATCTATCAGGGTCAGGTTATTTTTCAATGCCAGTTCATAAGTAGAAGGCGCTTCACCATGGGCCCGGATCAACACCTTTTCACCATGCAACTCATTTAACTCCTCATGACCAATAATTCTTAAACCCTTGCTTTTTAAACGCTTGACTTCTTCATCATTGTGAACAATATCACCAAGGCAATACAGATACTCTTCCTGATCCAAAATATCTTCCGCCATTTCAATGGCATAAACCACTCCAAAACAAAATCCGGAATCCTTATCTATCGTTACGGCTAAATTATATTTCATATCATGCTCTTCAGACATTCTCTTATTGGACCTGACACTTAAAATCAGATCATTTACAAAAATACACAAAAACGATTGCTCTGATCACTGTGTATTGTAAAAATAAATTCCTGTTCAGGCGGTAATTTTAGCTTGGGTTTTCAGGGCCTGCTCATAATGTTTATTGTACTCACTTTTCAACAACTGAAGACTCACATACTCTTCTGCCTGCCAATTACTCAAATAGCTATTTGCCCGAGGTTTTTTACGGTCAAAATAATCACTTAAGGTAGCTGAAAATATAATCTGAAATTTTTTCCCCGAAGCATTAATCAATTGCAGCAGTCCTTTCTCAAAAGCTATTTTCCCAACATAACTCGAATATAGTTTTCCCTGAGGAAAAACCAGCACCAGGTTCAATGGATCATCCAAGAGTCCCCCTGCATACAACAATGTTTCCACCACATCTTTACCTGCCGGACCAGGCGCAAAGGCGCCCAGGTATTTTAAAAACCAGTGTTTTCGGTAATCTTCCTCAGTGACTAAAACATGGAACTGTCTTTTAAACAAACGCTTATTCAACTGGAACATGAAAAAACCATCCCACCAGCTAAAATGGTTCGCTAAAAGTAAAATCGCTTCTTCTCTTTTCAAATCAACATCAGAATGAGAATAAGAGAAAAAGCCCCGTTTCAGCATATAATCAATATACCAGGAAAAAATCTGATGTATTACTGAGTTCTTACGGGACAGGTGCATTCCCTAAAATGAGAAAAAATCAGGTCAAAAGCAAATGACTAACTCAAATAAACACAGTCCTGTTTTCCATCCACATCTAAAACAACATCAACATGCTCTTTCAGCACAGTAGCCATCTGTAGTCCTACAAAATCAGTTGCTATGGGAAATATTTTATGACTCCGGTCTACCAGGACAACTGTCCGTATTTTTTTATGTGGTGTATTTAAAAAAACGCCCAATCCGTAGGCAAGAGTTTTACCACTGTTCAGCACGTCATCGACCAGAATAATTACCTTGTTTTTCCATTTACTCTCCTCCAGATCAGTGCTGGCCACCAACCGGCTGTTGTCTTTTTCCAGATCTATCCGCAGCATAGTAACCTTCAATTCTGAGATATCAGACAAGACCGCTTTTAACCTGAGGGCCAGTTTATACCCTCTGTCCCAGATTCCGGCAAGTACAATTTCCTTTTCACCCAGGTTATCCTCCAGGATCTGGTAGGCCATACGGTTAATTTTTTGCTGTATTTGTACTTTATCAAGAATTATCAATTGAGAATCCGCCATCTGTATAGTTTATTTGAGCTACAAAAAGAACCATTTTAAGATTCATAATCAAATATTTAAAAAATATTTTCTGATTGTTGCAACGTTTTCCTTTTCCAGGAGTCTAATATTAACAAAACCTATAATCAAATGAAACAATTTATACAAAGACCGGTATTTTTATTACTTGTGCTGCTCTCTTTTGGCAGCCTGGCCGCAGTGGCACAACCCAGTAAAAACTTTAATATCAGCGACTTCAATGAAATTGTCGTATCCAGTGGAATAGATCTGTATCTTACCCAGGCCGGCTCAGAAAACATTAAACTTGTAGGCGATGAAGAACTGATCCAAAATATAGAGGTTGAAAAAAAAGGCAATACCCTAAGCATTAAATATAAAGAAGGCATGACCTGGCGTAGAGTTTTTAAAGGAAAAAGTGCAAAAGCCTATGTTAGCTTCAAAAATTTAAATTCTCTGGTTGCCAGTGGAGGCAGTGATGTTTTTACTCAAAATGAGATCAAATCGGATAAACTCAACCTGAGGGCTTCTGGAGGTTCCGATCTGAAATTAAAAGTAACAGTCCGAGACCTTGACCTAAGGGCTAGCGGAGGTTCTGATGTCAATTTAAGTGGTTCTGCCACCAATATGCAAATCAGCTCCAGTGGCGGAAGCGATATTAATGCTTTTGACTTGATTGCCGAAAATGCAAAGGTTACCTCCAGTGGAGGTTCCGATGCAAACGTACACGTAACCAAAGCTTTAGAAGCCACCGCAAGTGGTGGTAGTGATATTCATTATAAAGGAGATCCTTCTGTTCGAAACAACTCTCCTAAATATAGTGGAAGTGTGAAGAGAATAAGATAAAAGTTTGTTTAAAATCCTGTAAATTGTTCAGCGAATTAAATAGTTTCAGGGTGATTTCAAACAGGCTATTTTTTTTAGTTTTGATCCCTGCTGAGGACCCCCTCCCTGGCAGGGATTTTTTTAATGTCTTTTCTGATAAGGGTAATATACAAAATTAGCCCCCTGTGGAACAACAACAAACAGACACATATAATCCTCAGGTTTCTTATAACTTTTCAGGAACAATTCTTTCCTATCAGGGTGTATAATTCCTTTTTGCACAAACTCTTCAAGCGTAGAGGCCTGTATCGTCCAGTCTGTATTGAGCTCCTCCCTGTTCAGAATCATTTCTCCGATACTGACAGTATGCTGATGGGCAACAAATATAGGATGTGCAGAAATGCCTTCTACCATGATTTCAACAGCAACCTCCTTGATGGACTCGGTGTACAATTCAAGATCTTTTTCCAGACTAATTAAGGGGCTTTTTTTCTCTTCATTTTTTTGCCCTTCGGGTTGCTGGGGCATTAATTCTTCTAAATCCATTTTAAACTACTTGATCAGTTTCAATAAAACCACATTTTCAACATGTTGTGTATGAGGGAACATGTCCACAGGTTTAATTCTTAACACTTCATATTTTTCCTTTAACAGAAAAAGGTCTCTTGCCTGTGTCGCCGCATTACAACTCACATAAACAATCTTATCCGCTTCCATCTCCATTAAACGCTCTACAACATCAGCATGCATGCCAGCTCTGGGAGGGTCTGTAATGACCACATCAGGTTTGCCATGCGCAACAATAAACTCCCTTGTGAGGATATCCTTCATATCGCCTGCATAAAAGATGGTATTATCAATTCCATTCAGTGCAGAATTGAACTTTGCATCCTCAATGGCAGTTGGGACATACTCGATTCCAACAACCTGTTTTGCATTCCGGGCCACAAAATTGGCAATTGTTCCTGCCCCGGTATATAAATCATAAACCAGTTCCCCTCCTGAAAGACCTGCAAATTCACTTGTAATTTTATACAGTTCATGCGCCTGCGCAGAATTGGTTTGATAAAAAGATTTTACCCCAATTTTAAACTGCAAACCATCCATCTCTTCAAAAATATGGTCCCTTCCGGAATACAGCACGACCTCTTGGTCAAAAATGGTGTCATTCTTTTTCTGGTTGACGATATACAGCAAAGAAGCAATCTTAAAGTTTTCTTTAAGGTATTCCATTAAACCATCAATTTGATGCTGTTCTGCATAAGCAAAAACCACAGCGACCATCACTTCTCCTGTCGAGGAAGTCCTGATGATCAGATTACGCAGATTTCCTTCATGCATGCGAAGGTCATAAAAACTCAAACCTGCTCTGATGGCATATTCCCTAACACCGTTCCTAATGCTATTGGACGGTTCTGCCTGAAGGTAACAATGCTCAATATCAAGAATCTTATCAAAGCGGGAAGGCACATGAAAACCAAGCGCATTCAATTCCAGGTCGTCCCGGTCTGTCATATCCTCTTTTTCCAGCCAGCGTTTATTGGAAAAAGTATATTCCAGTTTGTTGCGATAATAAGTATCTGCTACAGAACCAAGAATCGGTTCCATTGCACCAGTATCTATTTTTGCCAGCCGTTGTAAAGCCGCTTCCACATTTTTCGCTTTAAATTTCAGTTGGGCATCATATTGCATATGCTGCCATTTACAACCACCGCAGGTTCCAAAATGTTTACAAAAAGGGTCTGTTCTATACTCAGAGGCGGTGTGCAGTTCTTGTATAACCGCTTCAGCAAAGTTTTTTTTCTTTTTGGTCAGACGGACGTCCACAACATCCCCAGGCACTGCCTTATCCACAAAAACCACCAACTCGTCAGCTTTTCCAACACCTTTACCTTCTTCGGCAATATCAACGATATGCAAACTGGGAAGTATGGTTACCGTCCCTGATTTTCTCTTTCTACTCATTATCCGGCAAATTTACAGATTTTCGGCAAGTATTTTCGACAATTGAACGGGAATGAAAAGCTTTCACTTTAAGACACATGGTAAACAGAGACGATTTGACACAGATCAGCCCCGAAATTTGCCAAATCAAAAATAAACAGATGGCTTTATCTGCCGAAAATTTTCAGGATCCAACCCAGCAACCCTTCCACCAGGTTAAAATTCACATCAAATTTTTCTTCTACCAATACAGAAAATTCTAAAACTTCTTTACTCATTGTAGTAGACCTTATACAAACAAATATAAAGGTTTTTGTACCGAATAACAAAACGGTATAGATTAAGAAATTATAAACTCTGTACGATCCCTCAGCGGGTTATAAAGCAGCCTTTACCAAAAAAGGCAACAATTCTTTTTGAAAACTAACAAAGTTTTTTCGAACATCCGCATCACTTACCGAAGTAAAGGCAAAAGAGAAAACAATACTTTTACTCGCCTTCAAGAGAAAGGCCAGACCTTCCTTACGGGAAGGATTATTCTTAAAATGATCCAGCTCAAGATAGGCAGCAAGCAGCAGTGATTCCAGCTGATCAGAAAGGTGTTTTAAAAACTCCTGAGAATTTGCGTTTTCCCTAACAAAATCCCACCCAATAAATTCATTGCAAACTGTAAATGTCAGCCTGCAGGTTTTCATAACCAGAGCCTTAAGGTGTTCTTCTTCGTCGGCAAACTGCGCTTTATTTTTCAATATCTCTCTTAGATTCAAATCCAGATAATCCATTAAGATGGCATCCAGAACATGTTCTTTACTGTCAAAATATTTATAAATCGTCGCTTTGGCAATCCGGGCTTTTTTGGCAATTTCATTTACGCTGGTTTTATGATAACCATACTTTCTGAACAGTTCCTTAGCCGCTTTGAGAATACTATCTTTAATTTTTTCTGGCTCCATTAATTCGTTATGTGTAAAATCTGACCACCTTGAATGGACACATTATAAGATCTTAAATTGCGTACTGCAGGTGCTTTTACCGGACTCCCGTCTAAAAGGGAAAATTTCGCGCCGGTGCAGGGATCAGTAGCGCTTACCCCGCTTTCATCTGGGGTCACCTGACACCTGTTTTCCGGATTAACAGAGCTGCAACGGTCATAGGCCATATAGGAGCCATTAAAAGGAGAATATACGATGAGGATCCCGGCAACCCCCTGGTTAGGCACAATCAATACATTGTTTACCGCATAAATTTTAAACTCAGCTACACTCTTGATTAAGTCTACAGGGACATTGGGAACGTAAACACTTTCCTTCCCGCAACTCGCAAAAACCGATAAGGTGAGTAATAAAAGAGCTATTTTCTTCATCGTTTCAACACTTAGAATACCTATATCAATGAGGACTTGTACTGTTTAAGGAAACGCACATCATTTTCCGAAAATAAACGCAGGTCCTTGATTTCAAATTTCAAATTGGCAATTCTTTCAATTCCCATTCCGAAAGCAAAACCACTGTATTTTTTGGAATCTATTCCGCAATTTTCCAGCACATTGGGATCTACCATTCCACAACCCAGAATCTCTACCCAGCCGCTGTACTTACAAAGCTGACAACCTGCACCTTTACAAATCGTACAGGAAATATCCATTTCTGCAGAAGGCTCCGTAAAAGGAAAATAGGAAGGACGGAAACGCACCTTTGTGCCTTCTCCATACAACTCCTGGACAAAATAAAACAAAGTTTGTTTCAGGTCTGCGAAAGAAACATTTTCATCCACATATAAGCCTTCTACCTGATGAAAGAAACAATGTGCCCGGGCAGAAATGGCTTCATTACGGTATACCCTTCCTGGCATAATCGCTCTGAAAGGTGGTTTACCCGCTTCCATCATTCTCACCTGCACAGAAGAAGTGTGCGTACGTAAAGCAATATCTCCCTTTTCCCCTCCTTTTTTGATAAAGAAAGTATCCTGCATATCCCTTGCAGGATGTTCTTCAGGGAAATTAAGTGCGGAGAAATTATGCCAGTCGTCCTCAATTTCAGGCCCCTCTGCTACGACGAAACCAAGTTTATTGAAAATTTCTACAATTTCTCTGCGCACCAGCGCCAGTGGATGACGGGCCCCGATTTCAAAACCTTCTCCAGGCAGGCTCAGGTCCATATCCTTATCTTTAGATACGGATTCTGTCGCTGTCTGTTCTTTTATGGACTGATATTTATTTTCAGCCAGTTGTTTAAACTCATTTAAAACTTTACCCAGCGTCCTTTTTTCCTCTGGTGAAACAGCCTTAAACTCATCAAAAATATCTTTAATAATGCCTTTTGTACCTAAAAATCTGATCCTGAACTGCTCCAGTTCTTCGGCATTTTCCGTTAAAAACGCATTAATCTCTTCCGTGTATTGTGTTATCTTATCTTGTAACATATGCAAATATACAGCTATTTCGGTAATATTGCTTATCACCTAAACTTCCAAAAACAAGCCTTCTGCCTATTTCCTTAATGAAAATGAACCCGGTCAGGCAAAAAAAGAGGGTAATCTTTAGATTACCCCGAGTGTTTTTCCAACTTTGGTGAAAGCCGCAATTGCTTTATCCAAATGGTGTTGTTCATGCCCTGCAGAGAGCTGCACGCGAATCCTGGCTTTACCTTGAGGGACCACAGGATAATAGAATCCAATTACATAAATTCCTTCATCCAGCATTTTTGCTGCAAATTCCTGTGCAAGTTTTGCGTCATAAAGCATCACCGGAACAATCGGATGCACCCCTTCCTTAATGTCAAAGCCAGCGGCCGTCATTTTTTCGCGAAAATACCTGGTATTACTTTCAAGCTTATCTCTCAGTTCAGTGGTTTCACTCAGCATATCCAATACAGCAACTGAGGCCCCTGCTATAGCTGGTGCCAGTGTATTGGAGAACAAATAAGGTCTGGACCGCTGGCGCAACATATCGATGATTTCTTTTTTACCAGAAGTAAATCCTCCTGAAGCCCCACCCAATGCTTTGCCCAGTGTGCCAGTAATGATATCAATTCTGTCGATTACATTAAAATGTTCATGTGTCCCACGACCTGTTTTACCAATAAATCCCGTACAATGTGATTCATCGATCATGACTAAGGCCTCGTACTTATCAGCCAGATCGCATATTTTATCCAGTGGTGCCACTACTCCATCCATAGAGAATGCACCATCTGTTACAATAATCCGGTGTCTGGAATCTTTGGCTGCAATAAGTTGCTGCTCCAGGTCTTGCATATCTGCATTTTTATATCTGAAACGTTTTGCTTTACATAAACGCACACCATCAATAATGGAGGCATGGTTCAGCTCATCGGATATAATTGCGTCCTGATCGTTAAATAAAGGTTCGAAAACACCACCGTTCGCATCAAAAGCAGCCGCATACAAAATGGTATCTTCTGTGCCCAGAAATTGGGATATTTTGGCTTCCAGTTCTTTATGCACGTCCTGCGTTCCACAAATGAAACGAACAGAAGACATCCCATAACCATATTGGTCAATAGCCTTTTTTGCGGCTTCTGTAACCTTTGGATGAGAAGATAAGCCAAGATAATTGTTTGCACAGAAATTCAGGACTTCCTGTCCAGTGCTTACCTTAATGTCAGCTCCCTGAGGGGTAACAATGATCCTTTCTTTTTTATATAATCCGTCTTTTTCTATTTGTTCAAGTTCTTGCTGAAGAACAGGCTGCAGTGTTTTATACATTTTATTTTAAATTGATGCAATCAAAGTTAGGAAAATATCGGCGCTCAGAGGTAGTGCATTAAGGGAACATTTTATAAAATGTAAGACGAAATGGACATTTCACTGCCTTTCCAGCAATCTGAGCAAAAAATCGAAAGCTTATCTTTACCGTTCTAAGAAAAGTTTTCCTTTCTCGTAATCCGATAGGCGCATCTTCTTGCCCCTGCAATGATGTGGTCTACGCGGTCAACCTGAACCTCATTTCCCAGTACAGACCGAAATGTGTTTAACTCAGAAACGCAAAGTCCCTGGCAGGTTTTTGCTGCGGCACAAATCGGGCAATGGTTTTCGACCAGCAGATAACCATCAGATTCTTTTATATACTCTGCCATATAGCCCTCTCTGGTCCTGATTCCGGCAAGTCCCGAAATTCTTTCTTCTAAAGTTACTGCAGCCTCGAGTTCAGCCAGATACTTTACCTTTCCTGATTGCTCTGCAGCATCAATAACTTTTTGAAGTGCATCCTCACCCAAGGTGTTTTTGACCAACCCGATCAATTTTACAGTCAACTCTGCATGGGTATCCGGAAAACCAGCATGTCCAAGCTCGGTAAGGCTAAATAATTGCTTAGGCCTGCCTACCCCATTGGATTCATGAGCAGAACTGACCAGTCCATCTTCCATAAACTTGATCAGCTGTAGCCTTGCCCCCTCACTGGTGATACCCAGTTCCTTTGCAATTTCTGCAGCAGTCAGGGTTCCCCTTGTTTTCAGCAGCATTAAGAATCTGTTTGTCTTCATAATCTAATAAAACAAGTCAAAAGTTGTTTTATTAACAAAAGTACTAACTTTGCTAAACTTCTAACAACAATCCGCACAAAATCTTCCTTGCAAGGAAGTATTTAGTTCTATAAAAAATTTCAAAAAATGGAAGAAATCAAAAACAGAGTAAAATTAAGCGGTATACTGACCCTTGACCTGATGCAGTATAAACCGACAAAAGATCAATACCTGACTTTTGATCTTGTACCCTTTTTATTCCATGAATACCTTCTGCAGGAAAAAAACTTCCGGGCAGAAATGTTAGCCATAGACTGGAGCAGATACAGTAACAAAGAGGTCATTTTGTGTTGTTCAAATGACGCCATTGTCCCTTATTGGGCCTATGTTTATGTGGCTTCTTTACTGTCCCTCTATACGGACACTGTTCTATATGCCGATCAGCGGGATCACCAGGAGCTCTTGTGGGCCGAAAGGATCAAAAAAATAAATTATACATTTTTTAAAGACAAAAAAGTGGTTCTTAAAGCCAGCTCTATGGTACCTCCGGACTTATTTGTTCTGGTAACCTCCCATCTGATGCAACAAGTGCAAAGCCTGATGTGGGGCGAAGCAGGTGCTCCTGTGATGATCTACAAAAGAAATCATTAAACATAAAAATCTTACTCCAACTCTAGAGCTTGTGCTCACCTAGTGCACACCTGGGTCACACTTTGTTCACAAAAAGATACCCATTTGTGACTTAGGTGTGAACAAGGTGTGAGCCAGGTGTGAAGAAGCCCTCTTTTTGTGAAGCGCTTCATTGCCCCTGTGGATATTGAAATTTCTTTCGTATTTTTGCAAAAAACATTAAACGCCGTATGCAACGGTATCAATGCATTATGAAAAAATTCCAGACATTACTTTACTATTGTTATAGTCCAATAGCTAATGCAGAACAATTTGCTGCAGACCACCTTGCTTTTTGTAAATCCCTGAACCTTGTGGGCAGGATTATTGTTGCCGACGAAGGACTGAACGGTACCGTATCCGGAAGCCGGGAATCCTGTGAAACTTATATGGCCTCGATTAAAGCTGATGAACGTTTCGCCAAAACAGATTTCAAGATCGATGATGTAGAAGAACCTTCTTTTATTAAGATGCATTGTCGTTACAAATCGGAAATTGTGCATTCGGGCTTAAGAGACCCGAAGATCATTGATCCGAATAGACAAACCGGAAAACATCTTGAACCGGCCGAATTCCAGAAAATGATAGATCAGGATGATGTAGTGATCCTTGATGTGCGCTCCAATTATGAACATAACCTTGGGCGTTTTAAAAATGCAGTTACCCTGGACATTGAGAATTTCAGGGATTTTCCTGAAAAGATCAACGAGCTTGCCCAATACAAAAATAAAAAAGTTCTTACCTATTGTACCGGAGGAATAAAATGTGAAAAAGCCTCTGCTTTGTTGCTTCATCATGGGTTTAATGATGTCTACCAGTTACATGGCGGTATCATTAAATACGGAAAAGAGGCCGGCGGCGAAGACTTTGAAGGCAAATGTTATGTATTCGACAACCGTATTGCAGTTGATGTCAACACGGTTAATCCCAAGGTAATTTCCACTTGCTACAATTGTGGGAAAGTTACCCCTAAAATGATCAATTGTGCCAATCCGGAGTGTAATGAACATATTACGCAATGCGATGAGTGCGGACATGAATTACAGGGCTGCTGTTCAACGGCTTGTATTTCCAATCCCCGTAGACGTCCCTACGATGGCACAGGTTATTATGTAAAAGTCCCTCAACCGGTTAATAAGGTTTCATGATCAAAGGAACCCTGAAGTATTTTCTGTTATTTGTTCTGTTCTTAGGAGCTTTGAGCACCCAGGCAGACGACATCAAAAGCATCGGGGTACCTTATATACAAAACTATCCTAAATCGGTCTATTTATCCGGAAACCAGAACTGGTCAGTCGCCAAGGATAAAAATGGCATGATGTACTTTGGCAATACCGAAGGTTTGCTTGTTTTTGACGGCAAGTACTGGCAACAGTATAAAATGCCAAATGGGCAAATTGTTCGTTCTGTGGCCACAGATTCTAAAGGAAATGTTTATACAGGCGGTTTTGGGGAGTTCGGCTTCTGGAGAATGGAAGGTAAGCACCTTAAATACACATCTCTGACCGGACTGATCCCCGGCAAATCAAAAATTACGGATGAGATCTGGAAAATCTATGTGGACGGAAACAGAATTATATTCCAGTCTTTTAAAGCTGTTTACATTTACCAGGACAACAAAATCAGCATCATAAAGAATTCATCAGATTTTTTATTCCTCTATAAAATTGACAAAAGATTTATCATAGAAGCCCTTGGTAAAGGACTCTTTGAACTGAGCGGTAATAAATTAATCGCCCTCAAAAACACAGGGGCACCCCTTCCTGGCAATGTGTTGTCCATTTTACCTTACAAAGAAGGGAAACTACTTATCGGAACCAGCAAATTTGGGCTATTTGTTTACGATGGTGAAAAATACAGCCCTTTTATTAGTCCTGCAAACGCCTTTTTACAAACCTATCAACTCAATAACGGAACACAAGTCTCCGGAAAATATTATGCCTTTGGAACAATTCTAAACGGGGTCATTATCATAGACGAAAATGGTGTAATTGTTCAACAGATCAATAAATCCAGTGGCCTGCAGAACAATACCGTGCTTAGTATCTTTGCAGACAATGAAAAAAACCTTTGGGCAGGCCTCGATAATGGAATTGACCGGATTGAGCTCAATTCTTCCCTTTATTTTTATTTTGACAAAACAGGTTTATTCGGGACAGTATATTCCAGCTTGATTTATGGTGGTAATATTTACCTGGGTACCAACCAGGGTCTTTTTTACAGTCCCTGGGCAGCTGGACACTCCTTCAGTTCTTTTGATTTTAAACTCGTTCCAAAATCACAAGGACAGGTCTGGGAGCTCAACGAAATTGATGGGCAATTGCTCAGCGGTCACAATGATGGCACATTTAGTGTAAAGGGAAATGCCATTGAAAAAATTTCAGGTCTGAGCGGTGGATGGACCATCAAAAAGCTAAATGACGACTACCTCATTCAAGGGGCATACAACGGACTTGTGCTCTTTAAAAAAGATGTTACGGGTAAATGGAAGTTTGATGCTAAAGTGGCCAATTTTGCGCAACCCTCCCGTTATGTAGAAAGAGATGCCAAAGGAGACATCTGGGTAAGCCATGCCTATAAAGGCCTTTACAAACTAACCTTAAGCCCGGATTTTAAAACAGTAACCAGCACCAAATACTACGATGAACACAACGGCCTGCCAAGCAGCTACAACATCAACTTGTTTATGCTGGAAAAAACCCTGTTGTTTTCCTCGGACCAGGGTTTTCTCACCTATGACGAGATCAGCAACCGTTTTACAAAATACCAGTCGCTCAATAAAGCCCTTGGCTCTTTTTCTAGGTCCAATAAAATCATCAATGCCGGACAAAAAAAATACTGGTTCATTAACCATGGGAAAATGGCCCTGGTCAATTTTAACCAGCCCGGTAAAATCGAAATAGACTCCAATCGCTTCAGTGTCCTGGATGGCAGGATGGTACAGTATTATGAAAACATCAGCAAAATCAGTGACCAAATGTACCTGATCAGTGTGGATGATGGCTTCGTAATTTACAACAGCTCACAGCAAAACGACCGTAAAAAAACCACATTACCTGCGGTACTTATCAGAAAAATTGATGACATTACCGACACTTACCAAACCATCAGTGAAGCAGGCAGTACAGCCCAAGGTATAGAAATCCCTTTCAGCAGAAATAACATCAGGATTTCTTACGCTCTTCCCTATTACAGACAAGCAAAGATCAAATTTCAATATTATCTGGAAGGCTATTCCAGAATCTGGTCAGACTGGAGTGCGGCCTCTCAAAAAGATTTCACCAACCTTGGAAGGGGCAATTATAAATTTCTTGTCCGGGCAAAAATAAACGACCAGACCATCAGTGAAATTACTTCTTTCGAATTTACCATACTTCCTCCTTTCTATGCCAGCAACTGGGCCCTTGCTTTTTATTTCATTCTGATTATTGCCTTGTTGATTTTAGGGAAAAAACTCTACGAGAAAAAACTGCTTAAAGACCAGACTTCCATTACTGAAAAACTCCAGGCAGAAAAAGAAGCCTATCTTAAAAAGGAAGCTGAAGCAACTGAAAAGCAAATCATCAAATTACAAACTGAAAAATTACATGCAGAACTGGCTGGTAAAAACAGGGAACTGGCAAATTCTGCCATGAGCCTGGTTTACAAAAATGAATTGCTGCAAAAGATCAGTGAAGAGATTCTGAAATTAAAAGATGAAAATGGAAAAAAGCTTTCGGAAGACCAGTTGCGAAAAATTCAAAAAGTTATAGATGAAGGTATGAATGATGAGCGGGACTGGAACTTGTTTGAAAGTAGCTTCAATGAAGCTCACGAGAGTTTCTTTAAAAAGCTAAAAGCAAACCATCCGGACCTGGTACCAAATGACCTTAAACTCTGTGCCTACCTGCACATGAACATGAGTAGTAAAGAAATGGCGTCACTGTTGAATATTTCCTTGCGGGGGGTCGAAATCAGGCGTTACAGGCTGAGAAAAAAGCTCAATGTCCCACATGATAAAAACCTTGTAGAGTTCCTTATGGAGCTCTAAGTACTACTACATTACCTCTCATAGATCAAAAAAAACATCAAAAAAATTCTTGATTTTCCCTTGGCCTGATGTAGTCTCAATATTCTGCAATACAAGTCAAAACATGTGTTTTTGAACTAAAAACGACGATTGTATACCAGCATGAGATAGTTCTTTTTTTGTCTTTGATGTATTAATGTTGAGGTGGCCAGACTTGTAATAGCAAATAATCTAATAGAGATTTAACAAACAATTAAACAAAACTTATACGAGCATGAAAAGAATCTTTACAAAATTTTCTGTTTTAACTTTTCTTTGTTTGCTTTTTATCAACGCTGCCTTTGCACAGAATATTACTGTGAAAGGAGTAGTTACCGATGGTCAGGATAAATCCACGATCCCCTCGGTAAGTGTGATGGTAAAAGGCACAACAACCGGCGCGCAGACAGACGTCGCCGGAAGGTACACGATCAGTGCACCTGCCAATGCAACCCTTGTATTTACCTATGTAGGGTACATTACCAAAGAGGTTCCTGTAAATAATCAAAGCACCATCAATGTCGTTCTGAACTCCTCATCCCAGGATCTGGAACAAGTTGTTGTTGTAGGATACGGAACCCAGAGAAAAATTGATGTAACTGGTGCAGTTGCAACAGTTAAGGGGGAGGATATTTCAAAACAAGCATCAACAAACCCGGTGAGTGCTTTACAGGGTAAAGTTGCAGGTGTATCGATTTCTAATAACGGTGCCCCTGGTTCTGCCCCGCAAATTACCATTCGTGGTACGGGTACGGTTTATGGAAATACAAGCGTATTATATGTTGTTGATGGTGTCTGGTTTGATGACATCAATTTCTTAAATCCTGCAGATATTGAAAGTATCAGTATCCTTAAAGACGCATCGAGTTTATCAATCTATGGTATCCGCGCAGCAAATGGGGTTGTTCTTGTCACAACCAGTAAGGGTAAAAAAGGAGATCCGGTAATCAACTATAACGGAAGCATCGGTTTTCAAAGCGTCACAAATGCTGTTAAAATGGCTAATGGAACCGAATTCGCAACAATGATCAATGAATTGAGTACATCTGCTGGGAATGCCCCTTTGTTCAAAGATCCTTCCATTTATGGCAAAGGCACAGACTGGTATGGACAAGTTCTTCGTAATGCAATGGTTACCAATCATCAGTTATCTATAAACGGGGGTACGGAAAAAAGTAGTTATAACTTTTCCCTGGGTTACCTAAATCAGGACGGGATCGTTAAAAACAATAATTACAAAAGATATACAGCAAGATTATCCAATGACTTTCAATTGTATAAATTTTTAAAAATTGGATACAATGTTGCCGGAACAGCAAGCAAATCAAATGACATTAATAATAGCATATTTCATCAGATCTATGCTGCCGGACCGATTGTTCCTGTATATTATGCAGATGGAACCTATGGCGACCCTAATGATTTTGGTTTAGGTGGAGGTAATAACTTCAACCCACAGGTTACCCTTGATTTTTATAATAACGTTACTAAAAACTATCGTTTAACTGGTAATGTATACGCAGAGTTAAACATTCTGAAAAATTTAACTTTCAAAACCAGCGCTGGTGGCGATTTCGGTCAGCTAGAGGCAAGGGGTTATTCTCCGGTATATAAAGCTACTCAGGGGCAACAAAACGATATAAGTTTATTAAATATCGATCGCACAGAAGATAGAAACTGGATTATTGAAAATACCTTAACTTATAAAAACACTTTTGGTGACCACAACCTGACTGTTCTAGCCGGGCAAACCGCTCAGCGTTACAAGCAAAATTACATTAACGGGACAGCAAGAAATGTACCTTTCTCCAGTGAAGGCGATCTTTATCTGGCTTTGGGAGACGCAGGAACCCGTACGGTAACCAATACAGGTTCATTGAGAACTGCAACCTCCTACTTTGGAAGAGTTAACTATTCCTTCAAAGACAGGTACCTGTTAAACGCCTCCTTCCGTGCAGATGCTGCCTCGCAATTCTATGGAGGAGGTGAATTATGGGGTTATTTTCCATCCATCGGAGCCGGCTGGGTGATTTCGAATGAACCCTTCATGAAAGATCAGACTGTATTTAGCAATTTAAAATTAAGGGGAAGCTGGGGTAAAATTGGAAATGCAGGTGTCCCTTCAAATCCAACAACTCTTACTGTTTCGCAACCTGGAGGCTATGTAATTGTTTTTAATGGTGTTGCTTACACTGGAAAAAGTATTGATACAGCGGTCCCTACTTTCCTAAACTGGGAACGCGGTGTAGGTACAGATATCGGTCTGGAAGCTGGTTTTCTGAACAACAGATTAAATATCGAAGCAGATTATTACATCAAAAAAACCCAAAATGCAATTTTTGGAATTCCGGTCCGCCAGGATATTGGCTTAAAAGACTCTAAACTAATTGGTAATCAAGCTGATTTTGAAAACAAGGGTTTTGAATTGCTAGCCACCTGGAAGGACAAAACTGATGGCGGTTTGACCTATTCTATCAGTGGTAACTTTGGTTACAACAAGAACAAAGTAACTTCTGTCGTCACTGGTTTGAATCCTATATATGGCGGTGGTGATGGATTAACAAACGGTGCTTTAGCAACCCGGACTGTTCTGGGTGGTTCAATAGGAGAATTCTACGGCTATAAAGTTGCTGGTGTTTTTCAAAACACAGCAGAAATTGCCAAGTCTGCACAACCTAATGCAATTCCGGGTGATTTTAAATATGTTGATCAAAACGGAGATGGTGTAATTGATGGAAAAGACCGCGTAAGCCTGGGCAGTCCAAATCCTAAATTCAGCTACGGATTAAACACGAATTTTGCCTATAAAAATTTCGACCTGACAATTGATATCCAAGGTGTTGCTGGTGTCGATGTCTATAATGCGAATCTGGGCTTAAGATATGGAAACGAGAATTTCACCAAGGATTTCTATGACCACAGATGGCACGGTGAAGGCACATCCAATACTTATCCGTCAACAAACATCGGATCAGGTGCAAATTCAGCACCAAACTCATTCTTCGTAGAAAGCGGTGCCTATATAAGGGTCAGAAACCTACAATTGGGCTACACCTTGCCTAAAGCATTAATGGGTAAATGGAAAATGCAAAGAATCAGGGTATTTGCCAATGCGCAAAATCCTATTAACCTTTTTGGGTACAAAGGCTTCAGTCCTGAAATCGGAAAACCAACCGTTGGAACGTATTCACCTCTCAGCAGAGGCATAGATGCCAATGTATATCCGCTTTATGCAACTTATAATTTAGGTGTTAACGTTACTTTTTAATTGATACGACGATGAAAATTTATAAAAATATAAACCTGAAGAGTATAAGCACCGTAGTTTTAACAGGGGCCCTTTTGTGTACTACTTCATGTAAAAAAAGCTTTCTGAATGTACCACCTCAAGCTCAGCAACCTAGTGTAACTTTCTGGAAAACGCAAGACGATGCAACAGCCGCTGTAAATGCCATTTATGGAAATCTGCGCAGCTGGGCAAATACAGCATTTCCAGCTATAGCAATAGAGAGCATGGGTGGAGACGATGCTGAAAAAGGAAGCTCTGCCAATGACTCAAGTTATATGAATTCTTACGATGGTTTTACAGTAACCTCCACAGAAGGACAATTGCAGGGATTTTGGCAGGGACAATATCAAAACATTAACTTATGTAACCAGGTGTTAGATAATGTACCGAATATCAGCATGGACCAGAACCTGAAAACCAGATATCTGGCAGAGGCCAAATTTGTAAGGGCTTACTCTTACTTCAGATTAGTTCGTGCCTTTGGGGATGTTCCACTTCGTTTAACCGTACCCAAAGATGCTTCTGCATTTAACATTCCAAGGACCCCTAAAGCTCAGGTTTGGGCAGCAATAGAAAAAGATCTTGCGGATGCCGAGGCTGTACTACCTCAGACCTATCCAGCCTCAGATGTTGGCCGGGCGACAAAAGGTTCTGCACTTGCTTTGCATGCTAAAGTAGCTATGTACCAGAAAAAATGGGATCAGGTGCTTTCTTTAACCAATTCAGTAATGACATTAGGTTACAGCTTAGTTTCTGATTTTGAGGCTCTTTTCCGCTTAAATAACGAAAACAGTAAAGAATCGGTTTTTGAAATCCAATGTGATTACCGTCCAGACATCAAAGATGCCAGTAACAGTCAATACGCGCAAGTACAAGGCGTAAGGGCCCAACAAGGGTATTGGGGTTTTAACGTTCCGACTCAGGCTTTGGTAAATGCTTTTGAAGCTGGCGACCCACGTAAGGATGCAACTATTCTTTTTGTCGGAACAACGACGATCCAGGGTGATGCGATTACTTCAGTTGCGGGAGATCCGACTATGTACAACCACAAAGCTTATGTGCCTTTCAACACGCCCTACGACAATAACAATCCGAGAGGATCACAACAAAATGTTAGGGTCTTAAGGTATGCTGATGTTTTGTTAATGAATGCTGAAGCCGCAAATGAACTCGGCAATTCTGCTCAGGCCATTTCTTCATTGGAGGTCGTAAGAGCAAGAGCGAGACAGGGAAATGCAGCAATTCTTCCCAAAGTAACTTCTACCGACCAGGGTGTACTAAGAACGGCAATCTACCACGAAAGACAAGTTGAGCTTGCAATGGAGTATGATCGTTATTTTGATGTCATCCGTCAGGGACGGGGAACAGCTGTTTTTGGGCCAAAAGGCTGGAAAGCAGGAAAAAATGAAGTTTGGCCGATTCCACAGTCAGAAATTGACTTATCAGTGGGTGTTCTTACTCAAAACCCAGGTTATTAATTGATTTAACTGACATAAAAATGAAAACAAAAATATCATATATATTGACGTTGGCAGCAGCGATTTTAGCTGTTTCTTCCTGCACCAAGAAATTTGATCCTTCAAGTTATGCTCCGGCATTAAGCATTGGTGGGTACACCAGTGCAAAGCAAATCGCGCCAGGCAACCTGGTTGCCTACTGGTCTTTTGACGGCAGTATGGTAGACAGCATATCCAAAACATCCGGTACCAATGTAGGTACAACTTTTGGTGCCGGAGTTAAAGGGCAGGCGCTGCAGGGTGCTTTGAATTCTTATGTGACTTCTGCAACGCCCGCAGCTGTTCAGAACCTAAAAAGTTTTACCCTAACTTGTTGGATCAATATGCCTCTGAACGACAAGGGTATCGTTGGTCTGGTCGATGTTGCCAACAGTACTGATTTTTGGGGAAATCTGACCATCTTCATGGAAAACAATGGCGATGCCACAACAGCAAGAATTGTAGCACGCACTTATGCAGGTGTCGTTAATAATGGGGGAGATAATTTCGTTAAAGCAACCAATATCTGGAACAAATGGACCCAGGTTGGATACAGTTACGATCAGACGACCTCCACATTTAGCGTTTTTATTAACGGATCAAAAATTGGCGGAAAAACCATTGCAAACCTTGGTGCATTAACTTTTACCAATGCGAGCCAAATGGTTTTCGGAACAGTACAGTTTCAAACGACTCCAAGTCTTACTTCAGGTACTGGTAAACAGGACTGGGCAAGTTATTTAACCGGAAAACTGGATGAAGTCCGAATTTACAACAAAGCATTGAGTTCAGCAGAAATCAGCGCCCTTGCCATACTGGAAGGCAGAGGAAAATAACAAATTGCATTTTTAAATGCTTTACAGAGGTTGCTTGTGCAAGCAGGCAACCTCTTTTACTTTAACCAGAATAAAGTCAATGCAATGATTAAAAAAAATCTCTCCCTATTGTTTCTGCTAACCGTGCTGGTATCGGCCTGTTCTAAAAACGAATCCGGTACACCAGATCCGATAAAACCACCTCCTGGAAACTCGTCTTTTAGTTTCACCCAATTAAAGGTTAATGATACTTTTAATGGTTTTAGCTATTATGGTCTAAACTACAAACCTGTTTTTAAAGTTTCCTTTTCTGCTCCTGTAGATAAAAATTCTATTGCTGCAGCAGTCTTTGTTAAAGATAAGGACGGCAAGGCTGCTGACTTGACCATTAGCTACCAGGACAGTGACAACACCATTATCATCACACCTACGACCAACCTAAACCCGCTGACAAAATATTTTCTGGATGTTCAGTCCAATCTAAAAACGGTAAGCGGAGGAAATCTACTTTCTCCTATTACATTAAATTTCATTACACAATATGATCCGGCAGATAAGTTCCCGGTCATCTCGGATGATGCTTTACTTACGCTGATCCAGAAACAAACTTTTAAATACTTCTGGGACTTTGCCCACCCGGCCAGCGGCATGGCCAGAGAAAGAAATACCTCCGGCAATACGGTAACCACAGGTGGTTCCGGATTTGGTCTGATGGCCATTGTTACAGGCATCAACAGGAATTTTATTTCCAGGGCTGACGGTCTTACCAGAACACAAAAAATTGTAGGTTTTTTAAAGAATGCCGACCGGTTTCATGGTGCTTATCCACACTGGTTGGACGGAAACACAGGAAAAGTGCTTCCTTTTAGCACCAAAGACAATGGTGGAGATCTGGTAGAAACCTCTCTTCTGTTTGAAGGGCTTATTACGGCAAGACAATTTTTTAATAGTGCTGATCCTGCCGAAGCTGCCCTAAGAAACGATATTACCGCCCTTTACAACTCCGTGGAATGGAGCTGGTATCAGAAAAACAATTCTAACACCTTATACTGGCACTGGAGTCCAAATTACAATTGGGATATGAATATGCCAGTTAAAGGCTGGAATGAAGCCCTGATCACTTATGTACTGGCGGCCTCCTCTCCAAATTACGGCATCCCAAAAACAGTTTACGACAATGGTTGGGCGGGCAATGGAAACATGAAGAACGGAGCAAGTTATTACAATGTTCAATTACCGCTTGGTCCCGCCAATGGCGGTCCTTTGTTTTTTGAACACTATTCCTTTCTGGGAATCAATCCTATCGGTTTAAATGATGCCTATGCAAACTATGAAACACAAACCAAGGCGCATACGCAGATCCAGTACAATTATGCCAAAGCAAATCCTAAAAACTTTTATGGTTATGGTGAAAATTGCTGGGGATTAACAGCCAGTGATGACATTAATGGCTATATGGCCCACGAAATCAATAACGATAACGGTGTAATTTCTCCCACAGCGGCATTGTCTTCTTTTCCCTATACTCCAACAGAATCCATGCAAGCCCTTAAATTCTTTTATTACAAACTTGGTGATAAAATTTTCACAGATTATGGCTTTGTAGACGCCTTTTCTTTACATGATGCCTGGTTTGCAAACTCCACACTGGCTATTGACCAGGGCCCTATTATCATCATGATTGAAAATTACAGGACTAAACTGCTCTGGAATTTATTTATGAGTGCACCTGAAGTAAAGTCCGGCATGCAGAAACTGGGCTTTAGCAGCCCTAATTTATAAACACGAAAAATAAACCGGGCCAGACATGGCCCACCATATAAAATACATTTTAATGAGAACTACTTTTTTTACCTGTTTGCTAATAACTATTGCCTGTACTGCTACAATAAGTTATGCACAGCAAAAAACAATGGGCACCGCCCCAGCTATGAAAACCAAAAAAAAGCTTAGCGATCAGCAGTTGCTCGACCTGGTGCAAAAACAAACCTTCCGTTATTTCTGGGAAGGCGCAGAACCTGTTTCAGGAGCAGCCAGGGAACGTTTTCATGCAGATAACATCTATCCCGAAAATGACAAAAACACGGTAGCAACGGGTGCCACCGGATTTGGACTGATGGCCATCTTATCGGGAATAGACCGGGGTTATGTGACCAAAAAAGAAGGCTTTAACAGGTTGAACAAAATTTTGGATTTCCTGGCAAAGGCAGATCGTTTTCATGGCGCCTGGTCGCATTGGATCGTTGGTGAAACCGGAAAAGTTAAACCTTTCGGACAAAAAGACAATGGAGGCGACCTGGTTGAAAGTTCATTTGTTGCACAGGCCTTGGTCTGCATTAAGGAGTACTACAAAAATGGAAGCCTGGCAGAAAAACAACTGGCAAAAAAAGCAGACGGATTGTGGAAAGGAATAGATTTTAACTGGTACCGCAATGGACAAAATGTATTGTACTGGCACTGGTCCCCGGAATACCAATGGGAAATGAATTTCCCTGTTAAAGGCTATAATGAATGTCTAATCATGTATGTGATGGGCGCAGCCTCACCTACACACAGCATTCCCGCAGCTGCCTATCATGAGGGTTGGGCCAGAAACGGAGCCATCAAAACCGATATAAAAGTAGAAGGCCATCCCATCCATCTGGATTACCAGGGCGCCAAAGGCTCTGTAGGTCCTTTATTCTGGGCACATTATTCCTACCTGGGCTTAAATCCAAAAGGCCTGAAAGACAAATATGCCGATTATTGGGAAAACAATGTCAACCAGACCCTGGCCATCAGAGATTACTGTATAGCCAATCCAAAAGGTTTTAAAGGCTATGGAGCAAACAACTGGGGACTTACCGCCAGCTATTCAGTAAATGGTTATGCTGCCCACAGTATTCAGGAAGATCTCGGGGTCATTTCACCTACCGCAGCGATCTCCTCCATCCCATACACGCCTAAAGAATCCATGCAGTTGATCCGGCATTTATATGAAAACCTGGGTGATCGTGTATGGGGAAAATATGGTTTCTATGATGCTTTCTCCGAAACTGCAAACTGGTATCCCAAAAGATATTTAGGTATAGACCAAGGTCCTATTGTGGTTATGATAGAAAACTACAGAAGTGCTTTATTATGGAAACTATTTATGCAGAACAAAGACGTACAAAATGGATTAAAAAAACTGGGGTTTCAATACCCTGAAAAGTAAGGCCTGCAGCATTGCAGAAGTTGACTATAAAAATGTTTAGCCATAATTATATTATTTAATCTTAAATCTTACATTATGAAAAAAATCATCTCCACGCTGACAGTACTATTGCTAATTGTGCTGATCAGTCCTGCGAATCAATCTTCTGCAATGAATGCAAATCCGGTAAAAGCTGGAAAACCAAAAAACAATAAAAAATTTGCAACCATTCCACTCCGGGCCACCAATTCTACAAGCGATGGTGTGTATGTGGCATTGGAAAACAACAGTGGCGGGCCAAGTTACAATTTCTTTATTCCACCAAATACTCCATCCAATACAACAATCGGACAGATTGTTGAAAGCAGTGACAGCTATACAGTTAAATTAAGTTCTA
Source organism: Pedobacter nutrimenti (assembly GCF_003208655.1). GTDB lineage: Bacteria > Bacteroidota > Bacteroidia > Sphingobacteriales > Sphingobacteriaceae > Pedobacter > Pedobacter nutrimenti. The sequence goes on from NZ_QKLU01000009.1 coordinate 25,939, forward strand.
CTGGTGGCGCCCATGACATGTGGGTCTATTGGGAGCACCGGCAGCATGTTACCGGCCTGAGCGTTTCAGGTATGTCTATCGCTTGTGGCAGCTGCGCGGTAATTAATATCTTCAACTAGAACCTTATGGCTAAGCATTTTACAAAAATATTCATTATCCTTCTGTTTTGCGGCACCCTTAGCTTCGCCCAAAACAAACAACTGACCTATTGTAATCCAGTCAACCTCGATTATGGTTATGCCCCTATTCCAAATTTTACCTTACAGGGAAAACACCGCGCTACTGCCGACCCTGTTATTGTAACTTATAAAGGTGACTATTATTTGTTTTCCACCAACCAGTGGGGCTACTGGTGGAGCAGCGACCTCTACAACTGGAACTTTGTTTCCAAATCCTTTCTCCGGCCGGAGCATAAAGTGTACGATGATCTTTGTGCCCCTTCTGTATGGATCCAGGGAGACACCATGCTTGTTTTCGGCTCCACCTATTCCAGAAATTTCCCCATCTGGATGAGTACAAACCCAAAAGGTAATGACTGGAAAGAAGCGGTCCACAACTTTGAAATCGGCGGCTGGGACCCTGCCCACTTCCTAGATGAAGATGGTAAATTATACATGTATAATGGTAGCAGCAATGTCTATCCTTTGTATGGCGTAGAACTCAACAGGAAAACATTTCAGCCCATTGGAACCAGAAAAGAGCTATTGCTGCTTAACCCCCAGCGCTTTGGCTGGCAACGTTTCGGAGAACATCTGGACGACACTTTTCTGGATCCTTTTATGGAAGGCGCCTGGATGACCAAATACAAAGGAAAATATTATCTGCAATATGGTGCACCTGCCACAGAATTTAGCGGTTATGCCGATGGGGTCGCAGTAGCAAACTCTCCACTGGGTCCATTTGAACATCAATCCCTGCCTTTCTCCTACAAACCCGGAGGTTTTGCCAGGGGTGCCGGGCATGGCGCAACCTTCCAGGACAAATGGAACAATTACTGGCATGTATCCACCATGGTCATTTCTGTTAAAAATAATTTTGAAAGGCGCATTGGCATTTGGCCCGCCGGTTTTGACCAAGATGACCTGCTCTATATGGATGCCGCCTTTGGAGATTACCCTCATTATCTGCCTTCTGAAAAAACCGATCATTTAAAAAGTGGTTTTACAGGCTGGATGCTGCTCAATTACAATAAACCGGTGCAGGTTTCTTCCGTATACGGCGGCTATCAGTCGAACAATGCCGTAGATGAGAACATCAGAACCTACTGGAGTGCTGCTACAGCACAAAAGGGAGAATGGATCCAATCAGATCTGGGCGCACTTTCCAATGTACATGCCGTTCAAATCAATTATGCCGATCAGGATGCTGAATTCCTGGGCAAACAACAGGGAATCTATCATCAATACAAACTCTGGTATTCTGCCAATGGGCACAACTGGAAAATTTTAAAAGACAAAAGTGCCAACAAAACGGATGTTCCTCACGATTATATAGAACTGGAACAACCTGTCAAAGCCCGCTTCATTAAATTGGAAAACATTCATATGCCGACCGGTAAATTTGCCATCAGTGGGTTAAGGGTATTTGGAAACGCCGGTGGATTAAAACCGGAAAAAGTAAAAGACTTTATTGTCCTGAGAACGGAAAAAGACAAAAGAAGTTCCTGGATCAAATGGCAGACGGTTAATGGTGCTTATGCCTATAACATTTATCTGGGTACAGAGCCGGATAAACTATACAACAGCATTATGGTCTACAATGCAAATGAATATTGGTATAAAGGCATGGACAAAGACAAACCTTATTATTTCAGCATAGAAGCACTTAATGAAAACGGGGTATCCGAAAGAACGCCGGTCATCAAGGTTAATTAATACACATATGAAGCGATTTTATTATTTATTTTTCCTGCTCTGTACAATTGTCTTCGCAGGATATGCTCAACAAAGGCCAGCTTACTGGAAAGAAATCCAGGATTTTAAACATAAAGACAGCATCTCCATGCCCGCAAAAAACGGGATCCTTTTTGTGGGCAGCTCTTCTTTCACCAAATGGACCGATCTGGAAACTGTTTTTAAAGAATATGGCGCTATAAACAGAGGCTTTGGAGGCTCTACCCTCGCCCAGGCCAATGGCTACATTGCGGATCTGGTTTATCCTTATCAGCCCAGACAAATCGTCATCTATAGCGGCGAAAATGATATTGCAACCGATGGAGTGAGCGCGTTGGAAACCTTAAACCGTTTTGCTACTTTCTTTACCAACATCCGCAATAGGTTTCAGGATGTACCAGTGATGTATATTTCCATCAAAAATAGTCCCTCCAGAGTTAAATACGCGGAAGCCATGACCCATACCAACAAACTGATCCGGGAGTATCTGAGCAATTATAAAAACACCCGTTTTGTTGATGTCAACACTAAAATGTTAAAAGATAAACAGCTTAGACCAGAACTTTTTCTGGAGGATATGCTGCATATGAAACCTGCAGGTTATGACATCTGGATAAAAGAAATTAAACCTTTCCTGATCCCTCCTTCAAAGGACAAATAGTTATTGAACACACAAAACAAATCATACACTAATGAAACCATCAAGAGTTTACCCATATAAAATACAATGCCCAAACTCATGATTGCTTCATAACCATTTAAAAACAATACACAAATGAAAAAAGCGACTTCCTTATTTTTAGTAGCTGTACTTTTTAGTTCCGGTACCGTACTGGCACAAAAGAAAAAAACAGCTGTCAGTGCCGATCAAAAAATGAACACCTATATCAGCAACCTGATGTCAAAAATGACATTGGATGAAAAGATCGGTCAATTGAACCTGCCATCAGTGGGTTTTGACATTACAGGACCTATATTGAGTCAGGGAGTGGAGGAGAAAATAGAAAAAGGACTCGTTGGCGGCGTATTTAATACTTATACACCTGCTGCAGTAAAAAAATTGCAGGACCTGGCCCTTAAAAAGTCCCGTTTAAAAATACCTTTGTTATTTGGTTATGACGTTGTGCATGGTCATAAAACCATTTTCCCTATTCCGCTCGGCTTAAGTGCAACCTGGGACATGAGCCTTATTGAAAAAAGCGCCCGTATTGCAGCAAGAGAAGCTAGTGCAGATGGTCTGAACTGGACCTTTTCACCTATGGTCGACATTGCCAGGGATCCAAGGTGGGGGCGCATGTCAGAAGGCTCTGGAGAAGACCCCTATCTGGGTTCTTTAATTGCCAAAGCCATGGTCAGGGGATATCAGACTAATAACCTGTCCAGCAGGGATGCCATTCTTGCTTGTGTAAAACACTTTGCACTATACGGTGCGGCTGAGGCCGGAAGGGATTACAACACCACTGACATGAGTCCAAACAGAATGTACAATGAATATTTTGCTCCATACAAGGCTGCTGTAGATGCCGGAGCAGCTTCAGTGATGGCTTCCTTTAATGACATCAATGGTACACCAGCTACAGCCAACAAATGGTTAATGACAGATGTGCTTAGAAAACAATGGGGCTTTAATGGATTCGTGGTAACAGACTATACCGGAATTCCGGAACTGATTGCACATGGTTTAGGCGACCTGAAAACAGTAAGTGCCCTTGCCCTGAATGCGGGTGTGGATATGGATATGGTTGGAGAAGGTTTTTTAACAACCCTGAAAGAATCCCTGAAAGAAAACAAGGTTAGCATGGCGACCATCGATCAGGCCTGCCGCAGGATCCTGGAAGCAAAATATAAACTGGGCCTGTTTGAAAACCCTTATCGTTACATCAGTGAAGAACGTGCTGCAAAAGAAATTTTAAGTGACGGAAACAGACTTGATGCAAAAGCCATTACCCGTGCATCCCTGGTTTTACTGAAAAACAACAACCAGGTTTTACCCCTTAAGGGAAATGCAAAAATTGCATTAATTGGCCCTTTGGCAGATAATAAAAGAGATATGATTGGCAACTGGAGTGCAGCGGGCGACTGGAGAAAATCGGTAAGTGTATTGGAGGGTTTAAAAAGATATGCACCTCAAATGGAAATCACTTATGCCAAAGGTGCAAACCTTGTAGATGATGCCCATATTTTGAAACAAATTAACAATAACGGTGCGGATATCGTAGCAGATGAAAAATCACCGGAGCGTCTGATTGAGGAAGCGGTTTCGGCAGCAAAAAAATCCGATGTTGCGGTAGTGGTATTAGGAGAAAGTGCTATTATGGGTGGTGAGGCGACCAGCCGGACCAATCTGGACTTGCTGCCGAATCAAAAAGCATTATTAAAAGCCATAACTGCGACAGGAAAACCTGTGGTATTGTTGCTCATGAACAGTCGTCCACTTACTCTTGAATGGGAAGATGCAAATGTGACCGCTATTCTGGAAACCTGGTTCGGTGGCACAGAGGCAGGAAATGCGATTGCTGAAGTACTGGTCGGCAATTACAATCCGGCAGGAAAACTGACAGCAACTTTCCCGCGCAACATAGGTCAAATTCCAATTTACTACAACCATAAAAATACAGGCCGTCCCTTTGATGGCAATGAGCTCGATAAATTTAAATCCCGCTACATTGACAGCCCTAATGATCCGCTGTACCCTTTTGGCTATGGCTTAAGTTACACTACTTTCAGCTACTCTCCCCTTAGCCTTAATGCCAAAGTGATGAGCCCGGCAGGCAAATTACAAGCATCCGTACAGGTAAGCAACACCGGCAATTATGATGGTGAAGAAGTTGTACAATTATACATACAGGATATTTATGGTTCTATTACCAGGCCAGTGAAAGAATTAAAAGGTTTTCAAAAAATCTTCCTAAAAAAGGGAGAAAGCAAAACCGTTACCTTTTCTATCGGAATCAACGATCTTAAGTTTTACAATGCTGATCTTAAACATGTTGCAGAACCGGGTGATTTTAAAGTCTATATTGGAACAAACTCAAGAGATGTGGTCGGATCTACATTCACTTTAGTTAAATAGTTTCGGTATTTGTTTAAATTGGTTGATAAACTGCCGGTATTCCCGGCAGTTTTTTCTATTTTTAGACCTGTGAAATCATGGTGATTAAAATAAATATAAACAGATGAAAACAATCCCTATTGTTCTCCTGATTCTTTTCGGTTTAACCGGACTCCAAACTAAAGCACAGGACTTTAGCAAATATGACAAAGGAAGTTACATTAAAGACAAAGACAGTATTTATTATAGAATCCTGTTCCCGGAAAATTTTGATGCCAAACAAAAATACCCCGTTCTGTTTTTTTTGCATGGAAGTGGGGAAAGGGGCTCCGACAACCAAAAGCAATTGGCCCATGGCGGAAGTTTGTTTTTGAATAAAGACAATCGAAAAAAATTCCCTGCTATTGTTATTTTCCCACAATGTCCGGAAAATGACCGCTGGGCAAATGTTCGTTTTGTAGATGGAAAAACAGGTAAAGAACGGTTTGTTTTTACCAAAGGGGGTAAGCCAACCAAAACCATGCATGCTTTGCTGGCCATGATTGATAATATTTTGGACAAACCTTATGCAGATAAAAACCAGGTGTATATTGGGGGCTTATCCATGGGGGGTATGGGTACTTTCGAGTTGCTCAGAAGACAACCTAAAACCTTTGCAGCAGCATTTTCCATCTGTGGGGCAGATACCATAGCAAATGTCAATAAATATAAAAAAGTCCCCATCTGGATCTTTCATGGTGGTAAAGACGATGTCGTGCCACCCGACTTTTCCAAAGAAATTGCAGATCATTTGAAGATCATCGGACGTGAAGTTAAATATACCCTTTATGCCGATGCCAACCACAATAGCTGGGACCCGGCTTTTGCAGAGCCTCAACTTCTGCCCTGGTTGTTTTCCCACAGGAAAAATTAGAGCTAAAAAAAGGGTTTATGCAAATGCATAAACCCTTTTTTTAGCTTATTGACCGCCCTCTTATTCTTCCATATTGTGATAAACCGCCTGCACATCATCATCCTCTTCCAGTTTATCAATCAACTTAAATACATCAGCAGCCTGTTCTTCAGAAACAGCCGTATGTGATAAAGCGATTCTTTCCAATTTCGCACTTTTCATTTCCATGCCCAAATCTTCCAGGGCCTTCTGCATTTTTCCAAAATCTTCAAAAGCAGTTTGCACAACAGCAATATCGTTTCCTTCTTCATCCGCTTCCAGGTATAATTCTTCAAGACCCGAATCAATCAATTCAAATTCCAGCTCTTCCAAATCTTTTTCTCCTGGTAAAAAGCGGAAAATAGATTTTCTATTGAAAATGAAATCTAAAGATCCAGTTTTTCCCAGGGTACCTCCCGTTTTGTTAAAATAACTGCGCACATTTGCAACGGTCCTGTTGGTATTGTCTGTAGCCGTTTCAATCAATACAGCTACCCCATGCTGGGCATATCCTTCGTAAACATACTCCTCATACCCATTCTCATCTTTATTTGAAGCCCTTTTAATCGCAGCATCTACCCTATCCTTTGGCATATTCACTGCCTTTGCATTTTGAATAGCTGTCCGCAAGCGGGAATTGGTATCCGGACTTGGACCGCCATCTTTAACGGCCATTACAATCTCTTTACCAATACGGGTAAACTGAACGGCCATTTTCGCCCAGCGCTTAAATTTTCTTTCTTTTCTAAACTCGAATGCTCTTCCCATTGTAAGCCTTATTTGTTTTTTAAGTTATCCAACATGTCTGTGGTCATTTTCGCCAGATCAAACTCTGGTTTCCAAGCCCAGTCTTTAACAGCAAAGCTGTCATCTATAGAATGCGGCCAGCTGTTTGCAATGTGCTGGCGCGGATCATTTTCAGTGTAAGTTAATTTAAATTCCGGAATATGTTTCCTGATTTCTGCTGCAAGTACCTCTGGTGTAAAACTCACTCCGGTAAAATTGTAGCTTGAACGTATAGATATCTTACTGGCCTGAGCATCCATCAGTTCTATTGTTCCCCGGATAGCATCATCCATATACATCATTGGTAATTCTGTTTCTGCATTCAGAAAGGATGCATAACTTCCTTTTTTCAATGCATCATGAAAAATATGGATGGCATAGTCCGTGGTCCCCCCTCCTGGCGCGGCCTTCCAACTGATCAGCCCCGGATAACGGATGCTACGTACATCCAAACCATATTTCTGGTGATAATATTCACACCATCTTTCTCCCGCAAGTTTACTGATTCCATATACGGTATTCGGATCCATAACACAAAACTGCGGAGTCATGTCTTTAGGAGAGTTTGGTCCAAAAACAGCTATAGAACTTGGCCAGTATACTTTTGCCGTCTTATAAATCAGCGCCAGATCAAGAATATTAAGCAAACCGTTCATGTTCAGGTCCCAGGCCAACTTAGGATTCTGTTCCCCTGTCGCCGATAACAATGCGGCCAGTAAATAAACCTGTGTAGGTTTATATTTCTGAAAAATACTGTTCAGCGTATCTTTCTCCAACACATTTACGAACTCAAAAGGTCCGGCATTCTTGATGTCGTAATCGGGCCGGCGAATGTCGCAGGCAACCACATTACTTTCGCCATAGGTCTTTCTCAAAGCAGTGACCAGTTCAGTACCGATCTGTCCGTTTGAACCTAATACAACTATTTTTTCACTCATTAAAATACGGTTTTGGCAAAGGTAAAAAAATGGAGCATATTTTATTTATACCCCGGCCTGTCTTTTATCAATCCCTTAAAACACATCTCTTTTAAAGCACTAAGCAGCACCCCGATGAACTTAAAAAATCAAGTTTAAAACGACAAATTATTTAGAACAATTCTATTAAGTAACAAAATCATTATATAAAAAATGATTTGGTGTAAATAATACACTTTCTGTTCAATTTTCTTATTTTAGAAGGACTAAAAGACATTTAGCACCTATATTTTAAAACCAAATTTAAATCAAATGGATAGAAGAGACGCAGTCAAAAGTGTAGCTTTTTTACTCGGGGGCGCACTTTCTGCAACCACCATCGGTGTATTTCTGGAGGGTTGCCATTCATCCGGCACAAAAAACAGTGCAAACCTGTTCTCTGCTGAACAGGAAAAGCTCATTACCGAAATCGCAGATATCATTATCCCTACCACTTCCACACCAGGCGCTAAAGCAGCAGGTGTTGGGCCTTTCATTTCCATGATGCTCAAAGACTGTTATCCGGAAGAAGCCCAGAAAGCATTCGTTAAAGGGCTTGAAGATGTGGAAGCCCGGTCAAAAAAAGAATTCAACAAGTCTTTTCTTGACATAGATGCTAAGGAGCGTAGTAAAATATTAGGTGTCATCAGGGATGAAACAGTAGCTGCGCAAAAAGCAGAAAGCGACAAAACAGAAGCCGAAAGAAAAGCAAAAGAGAACACCATTTCTAAAAAATCCGAAAAAGAAGAGGCAGGCAAACCAATGGCAGCCAAAGAACGTGGGAAAAAACCAGCTTACTTTTTTGCAATTGCACGTGACCTGACCCTTCTGGGCTATTTTACTTCCGAAATTGGCGCTACCCAGGCCTATGCCTATCTGGATATTCCGGGGCGCTATGATGGTTGCGTGGACCTGAAACCAGGTCAGAAAGTTTGGGCTACATAATCCTCTAAATGAAAAAACAATGAGTAATTTAAATACTAAAGCTACTGCACAAAATACATATGATGCCATCGTTGTCGGATCTGGCATCAGTGGCGGATGGGCCGCCAAGGAACTCACAGAAAAGGGATTAAAAGTCCTGATGCTGGAAAGAGGGCGTAACATCGAGCACATCAAGGATTACACAACGGCCATGAAAAAACCCTGGGAGTTTGAACACCGGGGCTGGCTTACCGAAGAACAGAAAAGGACGCACCCCGTACAGAAAAGGGATTATCCTTATCAGGAATACAATGAAAGTTTTTGGGTAAATGACCTGGAATGCCCTTATACCGAGGTGAAACGTTTTGATTGGTACAGGGGATTTCATGTTGGTGGGAAATCTTTAATGTGGGGCCGTCAGAGTTACCGTTTAAGTGACCTGAATTTTGAAGACAATTTAAAAGATGGCCATGGAAATGACTGGCCGATCCGCTATAAGGATATTGCACCATGGTACGATTATGTAGAAAAATTTGCCGGGATCAGCGGACAGGCCGAAAACTACCCTCATTTTCCAGACGGGCAGTTTTTGCCTCCTATGGAAATGAACTGTGTAGAAAAATCTGTCAAAAAAAGAATTGAAGACCACTGGAAAAAAGCCAGGATCATGACCATAGGAAGGACAGCAAATCTGACTGTTGAACATGGGGGCCGTGGCAAATGCCAGTACCGTAATCTTTGCAGCAGGGGTTGCCCTTTCGGGGCCTATTTCAGTACCCAATCCTCTACCCTGCCTGCAGCCGTAGCGACCGGGAACCTCACTGTACGGCCTTATTCCCTGGTTAATCAAATCCTTTACGATAAAGAGAGTCAGAAAGCAAAAGGCGTTCTGGTTATTGACTCCGAAAGCATGGAGCATATTGAATACTATGCAAAGATCATTTTTGTAAACGGTTCCACTTTAGGTTCTACATTCCTGCTCCTTAATTCTGTTTCCAACGAATTTCCTAATGGCTTGGGCAATGGCAGCGGACAACTGGGCCATAACTTAATGGACCATCATTTTCGCTGCGGGGCTTCCGGCAGGGCTGAAGGCTTTGATGACAAATACACCTATGGCCGAAGGGCCAACGGAATTTATATTCCCAGGTACCGTAATGTGGGCGGTGACAAACGTGACTATGTGCGTGGATTTGGTTATCAGGGTGGTGCCGGAAGAGGCAACTGGCATGCTGAGGTTGCTGAAATGGCTTTCGGAGGAGAATTTAAGGATCAGATGACCGTTCCAGGTGCCTGGAATATGGGACTGGGTGGCTTTGGAGAATCACTTCCTTATTATGAAAACCGGGTGTACATTGACAAAACAAAAAAAGACAAATGGGGTCAAAATGTTCTGGCCATTGATTGTGAGTTTAAAGAAAACGAGCAAAAAATGCGCATTGACATGATGAACGATGCAGCTGAAATGCTGGAAGCAGCGGGTATGAAAGATGTCAAGACCTTTGACAACGGTTCTTCACCAGGTATGGCCATTCATGAAATGGGTACTGCCCGCATGGGAAATGACCCGAAAAACTCTGTTTTAAACAAGTGGAACCAGATGCACGAGGTGAAAAATGTCTTTGTTACAGATGGCTCCTGCATGCCTTCAGCAGCTTGCCAAAATCCATCTCTGACGTATATGGCACTGACCGCAAGGGCTGCAGATTACGCAGTAAGTGAATTGAAAAAAAATAATATTTAATGATTCAGGAAAAAATCAGAATGGGTATGATCGGTGGTGGAAAAAATGCCTTTATCGGGGCGATCCACCGCATTGCTGCACACATGGATGGCTTAATTGAGCTGTGCTGCGGGGCACTGAGTTCAAACCCGGAAACCGCTAAAGCTTCTGGTAGGGACCTATTCCTACCGGAAAACCGAAATTACGGCAGTTATAAAGAAATGATCGAAGCAGAAAGCCGGCTTCCGCAGCACATCCGTATGCAGTTTGTGAGCATTGTGACGCCAAACTTTGCGCATTTCGAACCTGCCATGCTGGCCCTGGATCATGGTTTTCATGTGTTGATTGACAAACCCATTACTTTTACCCTCGAAGAAGCAAAACTACTGGAACGCAAAGTAAAGGAAACCGGGCTTCAGCTGTGTCTGACGCATACATACTCTGGCTACCCTATGGTAAAACAGGCCAGACAAATGGTTAAAGAAGGACAATTTGGAACCATCCGTAAAATATGTGTGGAATATCCCCAGGGCTGGCTGAGCAGTGCATCGGAAAAAGAGGGCAACCAGCAGGCTGCCTGGCGGACCGATCCGGCCAAAAGCGGAAAGAGTGGCTGTATGGGTGATATTGGTACCCATGCCGCCCAACTCGCTGAATACATCTCTGATCTTCAGATCAGTAGAATCTGCGCAGACCTGAACTGGGTGGTGAAAGACCGCCTGCTCGATGATGACGGGAACGTCCTGTTGAAATTCAACAACGGGGCCAATGGAATCCTTATGGCTTCGCAAATCGCAGCAGGAGAAGAAAATGCCCTATCTATAAAGATTTATGGAGAAAAAGGAGGCCTTGAATGGCATCAGGAAGAACCCAACACCCTAAAGGTAAAATGGCTGGATGCCCCTGCGCAGTTGTACAGAACAGGCCATCCCTATTTATCCTCTTTTGCAAAGCACAACAGCAGAACCCCGGCAGGTCACCCCGAAGGCTATCTGGAGGCCTTCGCAAATATTTACAGAAATTTTGTCCTTACCCTAAGTACCCTTCACATTGGCGGCTCACCAAGTCCTGAAATGCTCGATTTTCCGACAGCTGCAGACGGGGTAAGAGGAATGGCTTTCATAGAAAATGTAGTTGCTTCAGCTCACTCCGATCAGAAGTGGCATGACTTTAAAATATAATACATGAAAACAATTAAAGGACCCGCTGTTTTTTTAGCCCAGTTTATTGGAGACAAAGCCCCTTTTGATACTCTGGAAGGCATATGCCAATGGGCGGCCGGACTGGGTTTTAAAGGGATACAAATGCCGACGCTTGACAGTCGCTTTATTGACCTGCAAAAAGCTGCCGAAAGTAAAACCTATGCAGATGAACTGAAAGGAAAAGTTGCTGAATATGGATTGGAGATTACTGAACTCTCTACACATTTACAGGGCCAGCTGGTTGCTGTAAACCCAGCATACGACCTTTCTTTTGACGCTTTTGCACCGGAAGCATATAAAAACAACCCGGCTGCTAGGACTGCCTGGGCTGTGCAGCAGCTCAAATATGCTGCAAAAGCTTCAAAAAACCTGGGGCTAGCAGCGCATGCCACTTTCAGCGGCTCGCTGCTCTGGCATATGTTCCACCCCTGGCCACAACGTCCCGAAGGTCTGGTCGATGCTGCCTTTACAGAACTTGCCAAACGATGGCTACCCATTCTAAATGAATTTGACCAGCAGGGTGTAGATGTTTGTTATGAAATCCACCCCGGCGAAGATCTTTTTGACGGCATTACTTACGAAATGTTCCTGGATAAAGTAAAACAGCACCCGAGGGCCTGTCTGCTCTACGATCCCTCTCATTTTGTCTTACAGCAACTGGATTACATTCAGTATATCGATTTTTATCACGAAAGAATTAAAGCCTTCCATGTTAAAGATGCGGAATTTAATGCCACAGGAAAACAGGGAACATTTGGAGGCTATCAAAGCTGGGCCAACCGGGCCGGACGCTATCGTTCTCCTGGGGACGGGCAGGTGGATTTCAAAACCATTTTCAGCAAACTGGCCCAATATGATTTTACAGGCTGGGCGGTAATGGAATGGGAATGCTGTATTAAAGATGCTCAAACCGGGGCCAGAGAAGGTGCACAGTTTATCAAAAACCATATTATTCCGGTAACGGACAGGGCTTTTGATGATTTTGCAGCTTCGGGAGGAAATGACGATTTTAACAAAAAAATTCTGGGTATAAGCTAAAACAACCCGGGCACACGAAAACAACAACATCAAATGAAACCGAAATTACCACTTGTGGTCATCCGAGGTTCCATTTGGCCAACACAAAAACAACAACATCAAATGAAACGGACACTTTTTATTTTAAGCTGCATTAGTCTTGCGCTAGCTTCATGCGGAGGAAACGACACTTCCAAAACCAACGAAGAAAATTCCACGGCAACAACACCCAGCACCACGGCAACCGCCCCAACTACTGCCACCGGACCGGCATTACCCGGCGAGAAATTAATTGCAAAAGCCGACTGCATTGGCTGTCACAACAAAACCCAAAAAGTAATTGGCCCATCCTATGTAGATATTGCTGCAAAATACCCTTCAAATGACGCCAATATTGCTTTGCTGGCAGACAAGATCATAAAAGGAGGCAAAGGCGTATGGGGAGAAATTCCAATGACCCCGCATGCCTCCATGAGTCAGGATGATGCCAAAGAAATGGCCAAATATATTTTATCTCTGAAAAATTAATCTCCTTAATCCCCCAGCCCATGGAAGAGAAAGTTAAAGCCCAGGAAACCACAGACAGAAGAGCATTTATAAAAACGGCTGCCATCGCTTCGGCAGCATTTATGATCGTACCCCGTCATGTACTTGGCGGTAAAGGCTTTCTTGCACCAAGCGACCGCCTGCTGATTGCAGGTGTAGGTGTTGGGGGTAAAGGTCAGTCCGATATCAGCAGTTTTGATAAAAGCGGAAAAGCAGGTATTGCTTTTCTTTGCGATGTAGACAGCAGAAGAGCTGCAAATTCAGTTAAAGCCTTTCCCAAAGCCAAATTTTACAAAGACTGGCGGGAAATGTTTGACAAAGAGCATAAAAACTTTGACGCTGTCTCTGTCTCTACCCCTGACCATAACCATGCCATCCAAACTCTGGCGGCTATGCAATTGGGCAAACATGTGTATGTACAAAAGCCTTTAACACATGACATTTATGAGGCCAGAATGCTCACCGCCGCTGCAAAAAAATATAAAGTAGTAACTCAAATGGGTAATCAGGGGGCTTCCAATGATGGTCCGAGACAAATGAGGGAATGGTACGATGCAGGTTTGATTGGGGATGTGCATACCGTTTATGCCTGGACAGACCGTCCAGTGTGGCCTCAGGGTATACAATGGCCCCAGGCCAAAGCAGAGGTACCAAAAGAGCTCGACTGGGACCTCTGGCTGGGCACAGCGCCTTATAAAGACTTTGTGGAAAAGCTAGTACCTTTCAACTGGCGGGGTTGGTGGGATTACGGCACGGGCGCACTCGGAGATATGGGTTGTCACTTACTGGAAGCCCCTTTTAGTGTATTAAACCTTAAATATGCCAGTGAAGTACAAGCCAGCGTAGGCTCTGTCTATGTAGATGAATTTAAGCGGGGTTATTTCCCCGACAGCTGCCCACCTTCCAGTCACGTGACTTTAAAATTCCCTAAAACAGATAAAACTAGGGGACCGGTTACCGTTCACTGGATGGACGGGGGAATACAACCGGAAAGACCTGAAGAACTACAGGCCAATGAAACTTTTGGAGATGGTGGAAATGGAACCCTATTTATTGGAACCAAAGGAAAAATGATGAGCAGTACCTATAGTGCAAACCCTCGTCTGCTTCCTTTGAGCCGCAATAAAGACATCCAGGTACCTGAAAAGTTTGCCCGCGTAAAAGATGGTGCAAATGGTCATTATGCCCAATGGGTAGAGGCCAGTATTGCCGGATACGGCAAACAGGCCGTCAGCTCTCCTTTTGAAATTGCCGGCCCGCTGACAGAAGCCTTGTTAATGGCAAATTTAGCCATTAGAGGGGTAGACATTCAGCGGAAAAATGCAGAGGGTAAAGCCTATTTCCCGGGAAGGAATATTAAACTGCTCTGGGACAATGACAACATGAAGATCACCAATTTTGATGATGTCAATCAATATGTAAAACGTGAATACCGTAAAGGCTGGACATTAGGCCTGTAACTTAACCTAAAAACACATACAATGAAAAAGCAAATTCTCTCCGCAATAGTATTCACCGCCCTTTTCGGCGGAAATGTAGCCATGGCACAAAAAAGCAATAAAGGCTGGGTAAAATTATTTGATGGAAAAACAACCCAGGGATGGCATACTTATGGGAAAACCACAGTTGGCCAGGGATGGAAAGCCGAAAACGGTGTACTTCATTTTGATCCCAAAGCTAAAAACAATGACGGAGGCGATATCGTAACCGATAAAGAATACAGTAATTTTCATTTGAAGCTGGAATGGAAAGTTGCACCAAAGAGCAACAGCGGTATTCTTTTTTATGTGCATGAAGAACCTGCCAAATACAAACAAACCTATAGCACCGGGCCCGAAATGCAGGTTTTGGACAACGATGGCCATCCTGACGGAAAGATCACCAAACACCGGGCAGGGGATTTATATGACCTGGTCAAAAGCAGCTCAGAACCCGTAAAACAGGTCGGGGAATGGAACCTTGCAGAAATCATCAGCAATAACGGAAAACTGGAGTTCAAACTCAATGGGGTAAAAGTCGTATCGACCACCCTTTGGGACGACAACTGGAAAAAACTGATTGCAGGCAGCAAATTTGCCAACTGGGAAAATTTTGGAACTTTTAAGTCAGGTAAAATTGCACTTCAGGACCATGGTGATGAAGTCTGGTACCGCAACATTTCCATCAAAGAACTTTAAACCTCTAATCAAGACCTGATCAAATATGAACCTAAACAACCGTATTAAATTATCCGGCATGATGTTCCTGGAATTTTTTATCTGGGGCTCCTGGTTTGTGACCCTGGGTACTTTTCTGGGCAACAATCTAAAGGCATCTGAATCGGAAAGTGCAGCTGTATTCTCTACCCAATCCTGGGGTGCCATTATCGCGCCCTTTATTATCGGATTAATTGCCGACCGGTATTTTAATGCAGAAAAAATTCTTGCTGTTTTACACCTGATCGGCGCTGTGCTGATGTACCAGATGTATACCGCAACAAATGTTTCCGTATTTTATCCTTATGTGCTGGGTTACATGATTTTATTTATGCCAACCCTGGCCCTGGTCAATTCCGTTTCTTTTAACCAGATGAAAGACCCGGAAAAAGAATTCTCTTCTATCCGGGTATGGGGCACCATCGGATGGATCGTAGCGGGCTTGCTGATCAGCTATGTTTTCTTCTGGGATGCGAAAGAAGCTGCAAATGCAGGACTGCTAAAAAACACCTTTCTAATGGGAAGTATTGCATCTTTGGTCCTTGGACTTTTTAGCCTTACGCTGCCTAAAACACCGCCAAAAGGCGCCGGAGAAGAAAAAGTTAAAATCGGGGAAATCCTTGGGTTAGATGCACTTAAACTACTGAAAGACAAGAATTTTGCCGTATTTTTTATTTCAGCCATATTGATTTGCATTCCACTGGCCTTCTACTATCAGAATGCACATAAATTTTTGTCGAATATAGGTGTAGAGGGACCTACCGGAAAAATGGCTATAGGACAAATTTCCGAAGCCTTGTTTCTCTTGCTGATCCCCTTCTTTTTCAAAAAATACGGATTTAAAAAAACCATCCTGGTGGGCATGCTCGCCTGGGTAATCCGTTATCTTTTATTTGCTTACGGAAACGCTGGGAACCTAAGCTTTATGCTGATTGTTGGCATTGCCTTACATGGAATCTGTTACGACTTTTTCTTTGTTTCCGGACAAATTTATACCAATTCCAAGGCTGGTGAAAAATATAAAAGTTCAGCACAGGGCCTCATTACCCTGGCTACTTATGGGGTTGGTATGCTGATTGGTTTTGAAGTTGCAGGAATAATTACCGAAAGCTATAAAGTGGCCGATGGTTCATTCGATTGGAAAATGATTTGGATGATCCCATCAGGAATCGCCGCTATTGTCTTTTTATTATTTACCCTTTTCTTTAACGATAAAGACAAAGTACAAGAAACCGCAATTTAAATTCCAGTCATGAAAACAGAAAACGGCAGAAGAAATGCACTTAAAAATATCGTTGTGGGCAGCATGGCTTTAGGGGTCTCCGGAAGCCTGCAAAGCTTCGCGGCTACATCCGAAAAAAAAAGCGCAGCGCTAAAAGGAAACATCAATCATTCGGTATGCAGGTGGTGCTTTGGCAGTATGGACCTAGATAGCCTTTGCCTGGAGGCGAAAAAAATTGGCATTAAGGCCATTGATCTGGTAGGCCCTAAAGACTGGCCTGTACTGCAAAAACATGGTTTATTCTCCTCTATGTGTAATGGTGCCGAAATCAATCTGGTGGATGGCTGGAATGATCCGGCTTTTCATGAAACCCTGGTCAAAAACTATACGGACATGATTCCAAAAGTGGCAGCCGCAGGTTACAAGAACCTCATTTGCTTTAGCGGCAACCGTAGGGGTAAAGACGATGAAACTGGCTTAAACAATTGCGTAGAGGGCCTGAAAAAGGTTATTGGCCTGGCTGAAAAACACAATGTTACTTTGGTTATGGAACTGCTCAACAGCAAAGTCAACCATAAAGACTATCAGTGTGACCATACTTCCTGGGGCGTGGAGCTGGCAAAAAGACTGGGTTCTGAGAATTTTAAACTCTTATATGACATCTACCACATGCAAATTGACGAAGGTAATGTAATCAGCACTATAAAAGACAACCACAATTATATTGCCCATTACCATACCGCAGGTGTTCCGGGAAGAAATGAAATTGACGACACCCAGGAACTTTATTATCCTGCGATTATGAAAGCCATCTATGAAACAGGCTTTAAAGGTTATGTAGCACAGGAATTTATCCCATTACGTAAAGACAAAATTGAATCCTTAAAAAAAGCAGTGCAGATCTGCGATATCTAAGCTTATGAAATCAAGAAGAATCTTCATCAAACAGGCAGGCCTGGCGGCTGCAGGAGTCTTTTTAATGCCTTCACTGGCTTTTAAACCTTCCAAAAAGAAAATAGGCATCCAATTGTATACTTTAAGGGAACAACTCCCTAAAGATGTAAAAGGAGTGATCCGCAAAGTGGCCGATGCAGGTTATACGGAGGTGGAAACTTATGGTTACTCGCTCAAAGATAAATTCTGGGGCCTGGACGCCCCTGCTTTTAAAGCTTTGCTGAGCGAAAATGGGCTTAAAGCGCCTAGTGGCCATTATGGAATAGACCATTTTATTCAAACCGGCAACACGGAAGAATTAAAAAGCTATATTGAGGCCGCGAACATTACCGGAGGCAGCTACATCACCGTTCCATGGCTGGGCGAAGAATTAAGAAAAAATCTGGATGACTTTAAAAAGATTGCAGCAAAACTAAACCAGGCGGCAGAATTGTGTAAAGCTTCGGGCTTGAAGCTAGCGTATCATAACCACGATTTTGAATTTAAGGCTTATGGAGACACCCATGGATATAACATTCTGCTGAAAGAAACAGATCCTAAGCTGGTCCGCTTTGAACTGGACCTTTACTGGGTGGTCCGTTCGGGCCAGGACCCGGTTAAGCTCTTCGAAGCCCATCCGGGACGTTTTCCAATGTGGCATGTAAAGGACATGGATAAAGTCAATCCAAAAACCAATACTGAAGTTGGAAATGGCAGCATCGACTTTAAAAAGATTTTTGCACAGTCAAAACTGGCCGGACTGAAGCATGCCTTCCTGGAACAAGAAAACAATTATGTACCGGATGCTTTTGGGAGCATTAAAAAGAGCTATGATTACATCAGCAGGGAATTAATCCCGAAAGACTAATTAAAATCACATAATTTTTCGCCATATTTGGAACCTTAAGACAGATCAAATCAATTAATTAATTAAAAAACCAAGAACAGAATTTATTCAATGAAAGTCGCAGTAGTAGGTGCCACAGGCTTAGTAGGCACTGTTATGTTAAAAGTGTTAGAAGAACGTAATTTCCCATTAACCGAATTAATCCCGGTTGCATCAGAGAAGAGTGTTGGCAAGGAAATCACTTTTAAGGGTAAGAAGTACGCTGTGGTGAATATGGATACTGCTATTGGTATGAAACCAGATATTGCTTTATTTTCTGCCGGTGGAAGTACTTCGTTGGAAAGTGCACCCCGTTTTGCTGAAGCCGGAACAACAGTAATTGACAATTCTTCCGCATGGCGGATGGATCCTTCCAAAAAACTGGTGGTTCCCGAAGTGAATGCAAATACCCTGTCTATTGACGATAAAATTATTGCCAACCCGAATTGCTCCACCATACAGATGGTCGTGGCTTTAAAACCATTACACGATAAATACAAAATTAAACGTGTGGTTGTATCCACTTACCAAAGCGTAACCGGTACAGGCGTTAAAGCGGTGGAACAACTGATGAATGAACGTAAAGGCATTACAAACGGACCAATGGCCTATGCCTACCCGATTGACCTGAATGTTATTCCCCAGATTGATGTATTCCAGGAAAATGGCTATACCAAGGAAGAAATGAAAATGATTTTGGAAACCCGTAAAATTATGGGCGATGACAACATCAGGGTGACCGCAACAACGGTACGCATTCCTGTTATGGGTGGCCATTCCGAATCTGTAAACATTGAGTTTGAGAACGATTTTGACCTGAAAGAGGTCAGGGACTTGCTGGAAAAAACGGAAGGTATCATTGTTGTAGACGATATTGCAAACCTGAAATACCCAATGCCAAAGGATGCTCATGAAAAAGATGAAGTATTTGTAGGCCGGATCAGACGCGATGAGTCTCTGCCAAATACACTGAATATGTGGATCGTTGCCGACAACCTTCGCAAAGGCGCTGCAACAAATGCTGTTCAGATTGCAGAATACTTATTGAAGTCGGAACTTATTTAATGACCATACCTGATCAGGTGTGATGTTCCGGCAAGAGAATTGCCTGAACATCACACTTTTTTTTTAATCTTTTTACCATGAGCTTTAAGCATGTTTCGTTCTTTTTTTTCTTCATGTTGCTTCGCAGCATCAGTTTTGCACAAAGCCCCGTTCAGAAACTCGAAAGGGCCTACCAGGAACTGACAAGCGATCCGCAGGCAAAATATGCCATTACCTCTTTGTGCGTCCTTGATGCAGAAACAGGAAAGACCCTGTTCGGCAGAAATGAACATATAGGCCTTGCGACCGCCTCTACCCTCAAAACAATTACCTCTGCTACGGCTTTTGGTTTATTGGGAAAGGATTTCCGTTATCAAACCATACTGGCTTACAGCGGTACCATCACTGCAGGCGTATTACAGGGAGACCTGATCATTGTGGGGGGAGGAGATCCTTCGCTGGCCTCCTGGAGATATGAAGGCAGTAAAGAAAAACAGGTGCTCAATGAATGGGTTACAGCCGTTAAAAACGCAGGGATCAGTAGAATTGAAGGCCGGATTATTGGTGATGACAGCGCCTGGGGTAGCTCAACAACACCTGAAGGCTGGATTTGGCAGGACATTGGAAACTATTACGGTGCAGCACCTTCTGCCTTAACCTGGCGGGAAAATCAATTTGATATTCATTTAAAAGCCAGTCCTTCCCAGCAAAATCCGGTGACCATCCAGGAAATTGTCCCTTCTATGCCCTATGTTAAAATTGTAAATGAGCTGCGCGCCGGAGCGGAAGGTAGCGGCGATAATGCTTATGCCTTTTTACCACCCTTATCCAATATAGCTTATTTAAGGGGCAGCTGGGCACTGGGTATCCGCAAAGCGGGTATAGCGGTCGCCCTTCCTGACCCTGCTTACGAAGCTGCCTATCGCTTGCAGGATACTTTAAAACGTCTTGGCATTCCAACCTCAGCAGAAGTGACTACAGCCAGACAGCTATTGGCAGACCACAAGCCCCTTCCCCAGCCCTCCGTGAAACTGAGCACCCACAATTCCCCGGCTTTATCTGAGTTGGTGTACTGGTTTAATAAAAAAAGCATTAACCTTTATGGAGAACACCTGATCCGGACCCTGGCCTGGAAAGCCGGTAAAGCGGCAACTACCCGCAATGGTGTAAGTGTAGAACTCAGCTACTGGGCTGCCAAAGGTTTTGACACCGCAGCGATGAACATCATTGATGGCAGTGGACTTTCCCCAGGAACCAGGGTGACCACTGGCGCCATGGCCCAGGTTTTATTTCTGGCGCAGAAAGAAAGCTGGTTTGCGGACTATTACAAATCCCTGCCGGAAAACAATGGAATGCAGCTAAAAAGTGGCACCATTAACGATGTTTCTGCCTATGCCGGTTATTATACCGATCCAAGAGGAAAAAAATATATTATTGTCATTAACATCAATAATTATTCAGGTTCTGGCATCAGTAAAAAACTTTTCCGGGTACTGGATGCTTTAAAGTAACTTGCCAGGACCTGCGAAACCATTTATTTTTTTATTAATAAATTGCGCCTTTTACAATAAAACTCCAATGAAAAGAATTTTTCCAGTCTTCTTGTGTTTGTTCCTTTTCCAACAGGCAACTGCCCAGAATATGTCTGCTGCACCAACTTCCGCTACTTCAGCAGAAGGCACAGCAAATATACCGGTGCCTGAAATTTCCATTATTCCCGAACCTGTGTCTATGATCAAAAACGGTGGTTATTTTACCCTACCGGAGAATGTGACCATACAGGCTGTTGCTACGCCTGAAATGAAAGCAGTGGTAGACCACTTACAGGAAAGGCTTTCCACACCAACCGGAAGTTTTGTGGCCACATCGGGGATGAACAACCATCCGGCCACCATAAAATTAATTTTGAATGACAGACAAAATCCACAACTGGGTAAAGAAGGTTACCAGCTTTCGGTCAGTCCAAGTCAGATCCTGATCAGAGCCAACCAGGAATCAGGCCTGTTTTACGGTGTACAAAGCCTGATCCAGCTTTTCCCTAAAGAAATTGAAGCCAAAGAACTGGCCAGAGGCGTACAGTGGAAGGTTCCCTGTGTTGAAATTACCGATTATCCCAGGGTGGGTTGGAGGGGCTTAATGTTTGATGTGGCCCGTCATTTTTTCACCAAAAATGAAGTCAAACAATACATAGATGCCATGGTGCGCTACAAATACAATGTGCTGCACCTGCATTTAACAGATGATGAAGGCTGGAGACTGGAGATTAAAGGTTTACCCAAGCTGACTGAAGTCGGTGCCTGGAACGTAAAAAAAACAGGGACTTTCGGGGACTTTATCCCTCCTACAGCAGATGAACCCCGAAACTATGGTGGCTTTTATACCCAGGATGATCTGAAAGAAATTATTAAATATGCCAAAGAAAGGTTCGTTAACATTTTACCAGAAATAGATGTTCCGGGACATAGTCTTGCTATTATTGCTTCTTATCCGGAACTGTCCTGCACCCCTGGTGCGGAGAACTATAAAGTCCGTTCCGGAGAAAAAATCATGGACTGGTCCAGGGGAGCCCCTCCTTTGGCACTGGTAGACAATACCCTTTGTCCGGCCAACGAAAAAGTATACCAGTTTCTGGATACCGTTATTACCCAGGTGGCGGCTTTATTCCCCTTTGAATACATCCATATGGGCGGAGATGAAGCGCCTAAAAACTTTTGGGAAAAGAATCCTGCTGTACTGGACCTGATGAAAAGAGAAGGGTTGAAAAACATGCAACAGGTACAAGGTTATTTTGAAAAGAGGGTACAAAAAATTGTAGAATCTAAAGGCAAGAAATTTATGGGCTGGGACGAAATCATGGAAGACGACCTTTCGGAAAACGCAGCTGTAATGAGCTGGAGAACGGTCAATGCCGGTATCCAGGCCTCTAATAAAAAGCACGAGGTGGTGATGAGCCCATCGGCTTATGCCTACATTGATTATATGCAAAGTGATGTCATTGCAGAACCTAAAGTTTATGCCAGCCTGCGCTTAAGCAAAGCTTACGAATTTGACCCCATTCCTGTGGGAGCTGACCCTAAATACATTAAAGGGGGCCAGGCCAACCTCTGGACAGAACAGGTCTACAACATCAGACAGGCAGAATATATGACCTGGCCAAGGGCCATGGCCATTTCCGAATCTGTCTGGTCACCAAAGGAAAAGAAAAACTGGAACAGTTTTTTTGCAAAAGTAGAGCAGCATTTTAAGCGTTTTGACCTTTCCGAAACCAAATATGCCCCAAGTGCCTATGACCCTATATTTAAAGCCAGTAGAACGGCCGACAGGCAGCTTTTGATTGACCTGAGTACTGAAGTGGAGGGTTTGGACATTTATTATAGTTTTGACAATTCTTATCCCGACCGCTTTTATCCAAAATACACCGAAAAACTCGTTCCGCCAAAAGACGCGACCTTGCTTAGGGTCATCACCTATAAAGGCAAGGAGCCTGTTGGGCGTATGCTAAGTATGCCCATAGATGAACTAAATAAAAGAGCAGGTAAAAGATAAGACATTGAGGTATTTTGTTCATATAGGTTATCATGGGCTCCATTATGGAGGCTGGCAAAAACAACCTGGTGTGTTAAATGTGCAGGGTGTTCTTGAAAAGGCACTGACCCAAATTTTTAAATGCCCTGTATTTATCAATGGATGTGGGCGAACAGATGCCCAGGTGCATGCCAGCCAATTTTTTTTTCATATGGACCTGGAACAAAACTGGGACTTTGACCTGTTGTTCAGGCTCAATAAATTACTGCCTTACAACATTGCCGTTTTTGACATTATCCCTATGGAAGGACTGCCTCATGCCCGTTTTGATGCCGTCATGAGGTCCTATGATTACTTTATTCACACCTATAAAAATCCCTTTTTACACGGATTGAGTTCTTACTACCTGTTAAAAGACCTTGACCTGGATCAGATGAAAAAAGCTGTGGACCTGCTCCCCAGGTACAAGGACTACCGGGCGTTTTGTACCAGCCCGGATAAATACGAACACACCATTTGTAACGTCATGTCTGCAGGCTTGCTGGTAGATCAACACGGAGACCGCATCCGTTTTCAGATCTCCTCTAACCGCTTTTTAAGTAAAATGATCCGGATCATCATGGGCCAGCTTTTAAAGATTGGAAGAGGGGTACTTAGTGTAGATGAGTTTGAGCATAATCTTTCCAGCAGGCAAACTCCCGAACTCATTACACCTGCCCACCCCCAGGGGCTTTATTTGTCCAGGGTAGTTTATCCTTATCTGAACCTGCAGCCCAGGGCAGAGTTTTCAGCGGTCCCCCAAAACCAATCCGACAAACTCTGGAAACTACTTTAGAAAACTGTTTTTCAACAAATTAGCACTTGATTTTATTCTTTTTATTGCTTAACTTTAATAGAGGACTTCGCTAAAATGAAGGAATTCCATGAACGTTATTCATAAAATTGAACAATGGGGAGATGTACACCGCGCCAAATGGCTGGACATTGTAAGAATTGCACTCGGACTACTCATCTTTTTTAAAGGCATTGCCCTGATCAGCAATACCGCTGCCTCCCAGGACCTGTTGCTGGAACACAACGTCTTTGGATTTTCGGGAATGATGGCAAGTCTGGCCATACACATTGTAGCCTTTGTGCATTTGGTAGGCGGGATTTTAATCACCATAGGCCTGGTTACCCGTTTTGCGGTCGTCATACAAATCCCAATCCTTCTTTGCGCCATATTCTTTGTCAACATTTCCAAAGGTTTCAGCATGCTGAATTCAGAGCTCTGGTTATCTGTCCTGGTATTACTGCTGCTGATCCTGTTTTGGGTGGTGGGCTCAGGGCCTTTCTCTGCCGACCAGTCTATGAAGAGAAAAACCAGATAAAGTCTTATTATTACCCTGGCGTGAGATGGACTGACTGCAAAATCCATAATTTTGCCTTAAAAATAAATTATGAATTTTCACACCAGAAAATGGGTTAAGCCAGAAGACCTGAATCCTAACGGAACATTGTTTGGCGGCAGTCTGCTCCGGTGGATTGACGAGGAAGCAGCCATCTATGCCATCGTGCAACTAGAAAACCCACATGTGGTCACCAAATATATTTCAGAAATCAATTTTGTGAGTTCTGCAAAACAAGGGGATATTATTGAAATGGGCATCACGGCCACCGATTTTGGAAATACATCCTTAACCATGCGCTGTGAGGTCAGAAACAAAATTACCAGAAAAAGTATTCTGACCATTGATAAAATGGTTTTTGTCAATGTAGACCGGGATGGTAACCCTGCTCCGCATGGAAAAACCCAAATTAAATTTATAGAGGAGCAATTTCAGAACGAGGACCACTGAGTTTTTCACGGATCAGCTTTTCCATAGAGGCTGCATCAAGGTTTACGCCGCTGACGATCAATTGCGCCTGATGGTACCAGAGCTTTCTTTCCTGGAGCTTTTGCCCAATAAAATGCAGGATCCCTGCCTGGTCCAGATCTTTTAAAAGCGGACGTTTGGCTTTTCCTTTCTCCAGTCTTCTGGCCAGTGCTGCAGGAGCCATTTCCATATAAATGGTTAATCCCTGCTGGTTCATCCATTCCATATTGTCGAAATGACAGGGCGCACCGCCTCCAGTGGCAATAACTGCATCAGCCATATAATCCATGGTTTTAAGGGTTTCGCTTTCCAACAGCCGAAAGGCATCTTCCCCATGAGCAGCAAAATAAGCACCTATAGGCATGCCTGCTCTTTTTTCTATTTCCAGGTCCAGGTCCAGCAGCTGATAAGACAGCCTGGATGCCAGCTTTTTGGCCAGTGTAGTCTTCCCACAGCCCATAAACCCAATTAAAAATATCTTCATCTTTTAAGCCAGTTTAACCCTCGGATCTACAAAAGCATATAATATATCCACTAAAATATTAATCAGTACAAATATAAGGGCAATAAACAGGATCGAGCCCATGACCACCGGAAAATCTGACATTTCCAGCGCATTGACCGTTGCTCTCCCCAGGCCATTATACCCAAACACATATTCCACAAAAAAGGAACCCGCAAGCAAAGAGGCAAACCATCCTGAAACAGCCGTAATAATGGGGTTTAAGGCATTTTTAAGAGCGTGCTTATAAATGATCGACCCACGGGACAAGCCCTTCGCCCTGGCCGTACGAATATAGTCCTGGGAAAGGACCTCCAGCATAGCACTGCGGGTAAGCTGTACAATAACCGCCAGGGGGCGGAGCCCTAAAGTGAACATGGGCAGCCATAAATTCTTCCAGGTCATTACTTCCCCCTTAAAAGGATCGTAATTATACAAACTCCCCGACATATTTAAACCTGTATACTCACTGAGTACAAAACCAAAAAACCAGGCAATAATAATCCCTGCAAAAAATGCAGGTGCCGATATTCCCAGGATGGCAAAAGCATTGGCTGTTCTATCGATCCAGGTATCTTTATTGACCGCAGAAATCACGCCCAGAAATACACCGGTAACCGTAGCAAAAATCATAGCTGTCAGGGCCAGTACAAAAGTATTTGGTACCGTTTCCCAAAGGATGGTTGTAACATTTCTTTTTGTCTGGTAAGACCTGCGCAGGTAAGGCCATTTCAAAACAAAGGCCTGTTTGCCAAAAGAAAAGACTTGCAGAAAATGGTACTTCTCCTTGTTTTCACTGTTATTTTCATAAAAACTTAAGGGAGAAAGGTCATTCAGGTATAAAAAAAACTGTACAGTTTTGGGTTTGTCCAGTCCAAATTCTTTTCTGACCGCTTCCAGTGACTGCAAATCTGAACGCTGTCCCATGGTCATCCTCGCCGGATCACCAGGCAGGATATTAAACAATACAAATACGACGATCACCACCCCGCCCATGACGGCAAGCCCATATAAAAATTTTCTGAGGGCATAGCGGAACATTTTTATTTGCTGAAATATTTTTCCGACAAGCTGTCAAAAGAAGGTACCGCATGGTAATGCCATTTGCCGATCACTACTCCATTTTTAAGAAGCAAAACCCCCGGATTCGCACGGACCATACTTTTTAGAGGTATCGCATCCGCATAAAAGATCTCCGTAAACAATTTCATTTTTTTACTGAAGGCCTCTGCATCCTGGGCAGAATTTGAGGTCAGTAAAACCGTTCTGATGTTGAACTGTTCAGTCGCATTTAAAGCCAGGGCATTCAGTTTTGAAATGGCATCCTGATTGGTATCTTCCAGATTATAGGCGACAATAACCAGGTTATAATAAGGGTTCTCCATCAGTTCTTTGGTATAGTCCGTACCAGAGGCATCTTTGATCACCAGGTCCTTGATTTTTGGTTCATATCCTTTTTTGATCAACCGGCTTTCTGTATCCTTTCCAACTTCCCAGTTGGGGTCTTCCCAGATTTCTTTCGCTTTCAGATAATCCTTATCAGACATATCCTTCTTCTCTTTCGTCTTTTTATTATACAGATGATAAATGATTTCGTACTGATCCGGCATGGCTCCTGGTGGAATCCGCATTTCCCCTGGAAGATCCGCTCCAATTTTATAAGGCAAAAAATCCATTACAGGAAGATAATTATAGGTATACAACGGAAAAATCAAAGTCGCAATTGTCACAAAAACAGCAGTGCGCTGCTGCATTTTAAGACTGCTAAAAAGCGGCTCTATGTATGCCCTGTACCTAAACAGGTAAATGATAAAGGCCAGCAGGACTAAATCCTTGCTAAAGGACTGCCAGGGCGTTAAAGGAATAGCGTCCCCAAAACAGCCACAGGAAGTGACCACTTTAAAAACCGCAGAAACAAAAGTCAGGAAGGTAAAAAAAACGATGATGCCCAATAACCCCGCAGCAACCTTTTTACCCCAGAAACCCAACAACAGCAAAACGCCCAGCAATACTTCCAGTACACATAAAAATATGGCAATACCCGTTGCTATCCCATTTAGAAAAGGGATATGAAAAACCTCAAAATACTCCTGCAGCTTATAACCAAATCCAAGAGGGTCATTGGCCTTAATTAATCCGGAGAAGATAAACAGGATCCCGACAAATAAACGGGAAAAGTTCAGTAAAGTTCTTTGTTTCATCTGTAGTTATTTTTTCGGGGTGACCAAAGGTGATTTTATTCCTTTTAAATTTTCAAACAGCCTTATTTTAAACCCATTTTAATCAATGCAAAAACAGAATAATTAAGCATATCCTGGTAGTTTGCCTGGATGCCTTCGGAAACAAGGGTCTCTCCCTGGTTATCCTCTATTTGTTTTACCCGGAGAATTTTCATCAGGATCAAATCGGTAAGGGAACTGATTCTCATTTCCCTCCAGGCCTCCCCATAGTCATGATTTTTCGCAAACATCAGTTCCTTGGTATGATTAACCTCTGTATCAAATAAAGCCTCCACCTTTTCAACATCCAATTCATAAGGATCTTCCGGGCTCAGAGCCAGTTGCATGTTGGCAATGACGCAATAATTAACAATCCCAATATATTCAGAGGTAATGTCCTCTCCTACCTTAGAGACCTTTTTTTCTTCAAGGGTCCTGATGCGCTGGGCTTTGATAAAAATCTGATCTGTAATCGACGAAGGCCGCAGGATTCGCCATGCTGTACCATAATCTTTCGTTTTCTTTATAAAAAGCGATTTGCAAACCGCTATAACTGAATCGTATTCCTGTGATGTATTTGCTGCCAAAACAATTAAAATATTTAGGGTCTGTTTAAAGCTGTTTTAATACCTTATTTTTGCATTAAAACAATGGCTAAAGATACATTTTTAAACCGAAACCCCACACCCACCCTAAAGCTTGGTACCGGATTACTGGATCTGAGCAAGGCTGCTGTGATGGGCATTATAAACATCACCCCGGATTCCTTTTTTGAAGCAAGCCGGCATACAGAACTGGACGCTGTTCTGAAAAAAACGGAACATTTTCTCAAAGAAGGCGCAAAATTTATAGATATCGGAGGTTATTCTTCAAGACCAGGTGCCAGAAATATAACTGGTGATGAGGAATTGCAGCGCGTTGTTCCGGTTATAGAAGCCATCAGTAAAAATTTTCCGGAAGCCTTTTTATCCGTTGACACTTTCAGGGCTAAAGTTGCCCGGTACAGCGTCCAGGCCGGGGCACACCTGATCAACGATATTTCCGGTGGCGAACTGGATCCTGAAATGTTCCCCACTGTCGCTGAGCTCAATGTTCCCTATGTACTGATGCACATGAAGGGTACGCCTCAGAATATGCAGGATGCCCCGTCTTATGAAAATATTACCCTGGAGGTGACCGACTACTTTCAGAAAAAAGTACATCAGTTGCGGGAAATGGGCGTAAAGGACCTGATCCTGGATCCTGGCTTTGGTTTTTCAAAAAACCTGGAGCACAACTACAAGCTGTTGCAGGAAATGGAAGACCTTCATATTTTTGAACTGCCCCTGTTGGTGGGGTTTTCCAGAAAATCCATGATTTACAAAAGCTTGAATAGTAGTCCCGATCAATCCCTAAACGGCAGTTCTGTTCTCAATACTATAGCCCTGTTAAAGGGTGCAAAAATTTTAAGGGTGCACGACGTAAAAGAAGCTGTCGAATGTATCACATTGATTGAAAAGATGCAATCGGCTTAATCTATTTTAAAATTTCCTAACTTGGCAGAGATGAAAAGTTTTGACTTCGATTTCTTAAAACTAACGGTAACAGATGTGGTGGACATTATTTTTGTCGCACTG
Organism: Pedobacter nutrimenti; assembly: GCF_003208655.1. GTDB lineage: Bacteria > Bacteroidota > Bacteroidia > Sphingobacteriales > Sphingobacteriaceae > Pedobacter > Pedobacter nutrimenti. Next base: position 54,966 of record NZ_QKLU01000009.1, read on the forward strand.
CTGATTTATTATATCTACAGCCTGATCAAAAACACCCTTGCTGTAAACTTATTGCTGGGTATGTTCATTATCCTGCTGATTTATTATGTAGTGGATGCCCTACACATGACCCTGCTCTCCACCATCATCAATAAGTTCATGAGTGTAGGAATCATTGCCCTGATTGTCATTTTCCAGCCCGAAATCAGGCGTTTCCTGCTGCTGATCGGTAAAAATACTTTCCTTCAAAAAAACAAAGCCTGGTGGGGCTACCTCTTTGGAAGTAAAGAAATTGAAAGAGATAACCTGGTCCGCATCAAACCCATTATTGATGCCTGCAAAAGCATGAAAAAATCAAGAACGGGAGCACTCATAGTTTTTGTTAAATTTTATGACGACCAGCTTTTCGCCAATAGCTGTGAGGTGATAGACTCTAAAATATCGAAACGACTACTGGAAAGTATCTTTCAAAAAAACAGTCCGCTTCATGACGGCGCAGTGGTTATTGCAGAAAACAAAATCAAAAGTGCCAGCTGTATCCTTCCCCTTACAGACAATGACAACCTTCCGCCGCAGTTTGGTTTAAGGCACCGTGCGGGCATTGGTATTTCAGAAAATACAGATGCAGTAGCCGTCATTGTATCTGAAGAAACCGGGGAAATTGCTTATGCCAAACAAGGACGTGTACGCATGAATGTTTCTTTTGGCGAGCTGGAAAAATTATTAAATAAGGACTTTTAAACTTATTTTTCGTCTCCATACCAGCCTGAAAAATAGCCCTGAATTATTGAGAAATCTTTATTAACTTGGGTATACAAACAAACCAACACAAAAAAACAAAAATTATGAAGATCTTAAAAGGAATTCTGTTCCTGGTCCTGGGACTCATTGTCCTGGCCCTGATTGTGGCCCTGTTCGTTAAAAAAGAGTACAGCGTAGAACGGGAAATTACCATCAACAAACCCAAACAAGAGGTTTATGATTACATCAAATACCTAAAAAATCAGAATAACTTCAGTAAATGGGCAAAAATGGACCCTGCTATGAAAACAGAGTTTAAAGGCACTGATGGTACCGTTGGCTTTATTTCTGCCTGGGAAAGCAATCAGAAGGATGTGGGCAAGGGCGAACAGGAAATTAAAAAATTAACCGAAGGGCAGCGGCTGGACACGGAGATCAGATTTATCAAACCGTTCGAGTCTACCTGCACCGCCTATATGACTACAGAAGATGCTGGCCCGGCTGCCACAAAAGTAAAATGGGTTTTTAATGGTAAAATGAATTATCCGATGAACCTGATGGCACTTTGCATGAATATGGATAAAATGATCGGAGGCGATTTACAAATCGGACTGGAAAATCTGAAAGGCATTATGGAAAAAATGTAAAACCGAGTAAAAAAAGAAGGGCCGATAAATTATCGGCCCTTCTTTTTTTACAGCTGCTCCCTAGCAATATTGCTCAAAAGCACCAATCAGACTGTCTGCGATCATTTGTGCCGGACGGCCTTCAATCTGATGACGCTCGATCATATGAACCAGCTTACCATCTTTAAACAAAGCCATAGAAGGCGATGATGGTGGGAAAGGCATCATATAACCTCTGGCCCTGTCTACGGCTTCTTTTTCCATTCCTGCAAAAACAGTCACCAGTTTATCTGGATGTTTTTCATTTGCCGCAGCCATTCTTGCTGCAGGACGCGCATTGGCAGCCGCACAGCCGCAAACAGAATTGACAACAACAAACACTGTTCCTTCAGTTTTGATGGCATTATCAACCTCTTCTGCGGTTTTCATCTCTTCAAAGCCAACTTTGGTGAGTTCAGCACGCATCGGTTCAACTAAATATTCAGGATACATATTTTTATATTTTTGGTTATTTTAATCTTAATATTATACAAAGGTACTCTACTGCTGCTTAGCATCAAAACAGCGGCCCAGTTTTTACCTTCAAATTACTTAGCATATCCAGTCCATAAATTTAAGCCGGGACCGATAAATTTAATTTTTTCCTTTTTTTAATGAAAGAGATTCCCTAATATTGCAGCCGCAAAAAGGGATAGCCCCTTTTTAACCGTAGAATCCCGAATAGCTCAGCCGGTTAGAGCATCTGACTGTTAATCAGAGGGTCGCTGGTTCGAGCCCAGCTTCGGGAGCAAAAGCCTCACAGAAATGCGGGGCTTTTTTTACGTCTTTTATTTTTGGGTCAAGGCCTGAAAACCAACACAGCAGGACTCCCCGCTTAAAGTTTTGCACAAAATCACTTTAACTAGTTTCCACTGTTTAAAACAATCCTAACTTTATTTGTATCTTAGCCAAAAGCGATTAAACAGCACAGAATTCTACACATTAATGCATGTTGAACATGAAAAAATACATCCTATCCTTCCTTCTTTTGATTTCCTTTTCGGGATTTGCCCAGAATACCATTAACAATTACAAATATGTAATCGTGCCCGAAAAGTTTAGTTTCCTCAAACAAAAGGATCAATACAGGCTCAATACACTGCTAAAAATTTTCCTTCAGGAAAAAGGATTTACCAGTTATTTTGACAATTCAGAATTACCAGCAGAGCTTGCGGGCAACAGGTGTAATGCCTTAAATGCAGATGTATTAGAAAAAAACGGCATGTTTACCACAAATGTTACTGTTGTATTAAAAGATTGCAAGGGCAATATTCTTTTTACGAGCAAAGAAGGAAAAAGCAGGGAAAAAGAATACAACACCTCTTACAACCTGGCTTTAAGAGATGCGCTCAGTTCCTTTAATGAGATTCAGTATGCCTATAGCGGACCCGCTACGGTACAAACGGCTGCCGCATCAACTACTTCAACAATACCAGCTGGCCCAGCAGTAAGCACCCCCATGGCAACTACGGCTTCTGTTCCGGCAAAAGTGGCTACCCCAGAACTTAAACAGCCTGAAGGCACCCTGTATGCCCAGCCAACCACTAAAGGTTATCAGTTGATAGATACGACACCAAAAATTATTTTAACCTTGCTTACAACTTCTTCGCAGGACTATTTTATAGCAGAAAACAGCAACTCTCATGGAATCGTTTTCAAGAAAAACGGCACCTGGTTTTATGAATATTATCAGAATGGCAATTTAATTGCTGAAAAACTATCCATTAAATTTTAAAAGTATTCCAATGCCCGGCAGAGCCGGGCATTGGAATACTAAAAAGGTATTTCCGCTTCGTTAAAGCCCTTTCCTTCCAACTGAAGGGTTGTATGTACCACATTAAAATTGTCTTTAATTTCCTTTTGAAGGGCTTCCAGAACCCTGTTGTAAACCGCAGCCTCTTTTACCACCACATGGGCACTCATGGCATTTACCCCCGAGGTCAGGGTCCAGACATGCAGGTCATGAACAGACTCCACCTCATCGAGTTCCAGCATTGCTTTTTCAAGCGCAGCAATGTCCACATCCTTAGGGGTGCCTTCCAGTAAAACATGGATCGACTCCTTCATCAGGATCCAGGTCCTGGGTAAAATCAGTAAACCGATTCCTGCCGAAAGTAAAGGGTCGGCATAATACCAGCCCGTAGTCAGCATAATAACCCCTGCAACAATCACCCCAATAGAGGTCAGCATGTCAGAAAGTACTTCAAAATAAGCGCCTTTCATGTTCAGACTGTCTTTGGAGCTTTTTCTTAAAATCATCATACCCGCCACATTTACCAGCAGACCAATCGCGGCCACGACCAGCATTTCTTTACTTTCCACCTCCGGAGGGTTCAAAAAACGCAGATAGGCTTCATAAAGAATGTAAACAGAAATACCAATCAACACCACCGCATTGGTCAATGCCGCAAGTATTTCTGCACGGTAGTAGCCATAGGTACGCTGAGGGGAGGCTTTTCGCTCTGCCAGGCTGATGGCAATCAGAGAAAGGGCAAGTCCGCCCACATCTGTCATCATGTGTCCGGCATCGGCCAGCAAAGCCAGACTTTTGGTCCAGATCCCACCAATGACTTCAACGATCAGGTACAAAGAGGTAAAACCCAGTACCAGTTTTAAACGGCCCTTATGCAGGGCCGATTGCGAAACAACGGTTTGTGTTGCCATAGGATGAATATTAATTATTCTTCTTCACTATTTTTCATTTTTGAGATCAGGTCATAAGCCCCCTTTGTTACAATCTGAGCTTTGGAAAGGTCAATTCCATCAGGCAATTCAATTTCAACATAACCCGCTTCTGCTGCACCTGTTTTAACCGCAATCTTCTGAAAATGATAAGAAGCCGGCTGGCCGGCTGGTATATTCTTTTCTGACCTGTTTGCTGCAGTTTGGATGAAAATATACTTTTTCCCTTCGAAGTCAACCACTGCACTTTCGGGTAAGGCATCCACCTTATTGCTGCCTGTTTCTATAAAAGCCTGCAGGTAGGCCCCAGGCAAAAGGCTTCCACTGCGCGAATTGGAAATACAATGCACGGTAACGGTTTTGTCCTGGTTAATTTCCCTTCCCACAAGGGTTACCGTTGCCATTCTTTCTTCGGGATCATTAGACAAAGAAAAACGGACCTTCTGTCCTTTTTTCACCAGTTCTGCATCCTTTTGGAAAACTTTAAGCTCCACATGCAGGTTTGCACTGTTCACAATTTCAAACATCACATCGTTGGGTGTTACGAATTTACCAGTATTTACATTAACTTTTGTCACATAACCAGTTACGGGTGCATAAATATTAATGGTACTGCGGATATTACCGGCCGTTAGTCCCGCCGGACTGATGTTGATCAGCTGCAGCCTCTGCTGCAAAGCACTTGATCTGGCCAGCATGGTCTGGTATTGCGACCGGGCCTGCTGCAATACTTTCTGGGCATTGATGTTTTGCCTGGACAGCTCCTGCTGACGTTTGTATTCCGCATCGGCCAGTTCCAGCTGGCTTCTGTTTTCCAGGTAATCCTGCTGCAGCTGTACATAATCCTGATTTTGCAAAACGGCAATCACCTGGCCTTTACTCACCAGACTGCCCTGAAGCAGGGGTGTTGACTTTACAATTCCCCCCATCTGGGTGGTGATGCTGATCAGGTTTTCAGGCGGTACATCTATAAACCCATTAACCTTCAACACGCCGCTAATGGGTTTCTTTTCCAGGATGCCCAGGGTGATCCCTGAAGTTTTATACTGACCGGCACTGAGCTCTACTGCATTGTCATCTTCTTTGACGGGAACCGCTGCTGTTTCTGTCTTGCTTTCCTTTTTCTCCCCACCGCAGGAACTCAGCAGCACCGTTAACGGAAACAGCACATAAAGGAAGGAACTAAATTGAATCTTTTTCATCATTTTATTATTTTAAACCAATGAGGTATTGAAGCGTGTAAATAGATTGATTGTATTGATTAAGTGCCTGCAGGTAACTGAAGCGAATGTCCGAATAGGTCCGCAGGGCCTGTGAAAACTCCAGATAGCCAATGTCCCCGCTTTGAAAAGCAATTTGTGATTGTTTTAAAATGAGGTTGACATTTGGAAGGGCACTTTTTTCATAGTATTCAATACTTTTTGAATTTTTAAGCTGCCCCTGCCAGGCCTGCTGATATTGCGCCTGAAGATTGTTTTCGAACAAACTGAACTGTGTCTGTGCAATTTGCTGCTGGACCTTGGCCGCTTTGATCCGGCTGGAAAAAGGCTTGAAGAACAAAGGAAGCGAAATTCCCGCCTGCACCCCCTGGAAACGTTTCGTAGCTCCAAAAGACAGTTCCTGACCATTGACCGTCTGACTGCCTATGATGGACTGGTTAAAATAACCCAGGGAAAAATCCGGACCAGCTTTGGAACGTTCCAACTCTACAGATCTTTTTGCAATCTCAATCTGCTGTTGCTGCAAGGCCAGTAACGGATTGCTTTTCAGGCTATCGGTCAGGCCCTGGGTCCACTCCTCTTTATGCAGGTCTTCCTGAATAACGGTAATGGCTTCGCGTGTATTTAAAAGCCGTTGAAGTTCGGAAGTATAAATGGCCACATCCGAGCGGTTTTTTTCCAGCTGGTTGCGCACTTCATTGAGTTGGGTTTCGGCAGTAGTCCTTTCCAGCATATTGGTCTCTCCGGTCTGATACCGCAGCGAGGAGGCTTTCAAAAAGTTACTAAAAATAGAATCCTGGCTCTGATACAATTTCTGCAGGGCATTAAAATAACCCAACTGGGCATAAGTGCTCCTCACCTGGTAAATCAGTTCATTCTGACTAACGGAAAGGTTCAGTTCCGAGCCCCGTACCTGCGCCTGGTAAAGCTGCTTTTGTTTGACCATCAGACCAGGATAAGGGATACTTTGCTGAACTGAAATATTGTTGTCCCTTTTAATGCTGTTCATCTGCCCGTACTGGATGCTGAAACTGGTTTTGCCCAGGTCCATTGCCGACCCCTTTAAAGCATTTTGCTGGTCTATTTGCAGCTGCGAAGTTTTAACCATTTGATTATTGGCTAAAGCCATGTCCACAGCCTGCTGCAAAGTAAGGGACTTTACAGCAGCGCGACTTTGTGCCTGGACCGGGGCTGGCATAAAGGAAAGACCAGCTAAAAAAACAAGTACGGCAGCTGCAATACTTTTTTTAACCCGCTTAAAGCTTTCAAAATAAGTGTACAACACCGGAAGAACGAGTAAAGTTAAAATGGTAGAAGTAATCAATCCGCCAATCACAACTGTGGCCAGCGGTTTTTGCACCTCAGCACCTGCCGCCGAAGAAAGGGCCATAGGCAAAAAACCCAAAGAGGCAACAGTTGCCGTCATTAAAACCGGCCTTAAACGCAGGGCTGTTCCTTTCAACACAATTTCTTTCAGGTCGGAGATCCCGCTTTCTTTTAAACGGTTGAACTCTGTAATGAGCACAATACCATTTAAAACGGCTACACCAAACAGGGCTATAAAACCGACCCCTGCCGAAATGCTAAAAGGCATTCCCCTGAGCAGCAAAGCAAATACCCCTCCTATGGCCGCCATAGGAATGGCAGAAAAAATAAGCACAGATTGTTTCACCGATCCGAAAGAAAAATACAACAACAGTAAAATCAACAGTAAGGCAATCGGAACCGCGACAGACAAACGCTGTGTCGCTGCCTTTAAATTTTCAAACTGTCCACCATAGGTAATGTAATACCCTGCCGGAAATTTGATCTGCTGCGCAATTTTTTCTTCTATTTCGGTCACCACGCTGGCAATATCCCTGCCCCTGACGTTCAACCCGACAATGATCCTGCGCTTGGTATCTTCCCGCTGGATCTGATTGGGCCCAACCTGGAATTCCACAGAAGCCAGCTGCGACAATGGAATTTTACTGCCATCTGCAGCGGAAATGTAAATGTTTCTGACATCATCAATGCCCTGACGGTTTTCTTCGGAAAGTCTGACCACCATATCATATCTTCTTTCCCCTTCATAAACCAATCCGGCAGACTGGCCTGCAAAAGCTGCATTAATGGCCTGGTTCACGGCTTCAATATCCAGACCGTAACGGGCAATCTGGTCCCTGTTAATTTTCACCACAATTTGTGGCAAACCTGTAGCCTGCTCCAGATACAGGTCTTTTGCACCAGAAACCGTGTTTACAATTTTTCCAACTTTTTGAGAAAGGTCAGTCAGTGTCTGCAGGTCATCTCCAAAAATTTTAATCCCGATGTCCTGTCTTACCCCCGAAATCAACTCATTGGAACGAAGTTGTATGGGCTGCGAAAAACCAAAGGTCACCCCCGGAATATCGGCCAGGGCTTCTGCCATTTTATTGGCCAGCTCTTCCCGGCTTGCTGCGCTGACCCACTCTTTTTTATTCTTCAAAAGAATCGTCAAATCACAGGATTCCATCGGCATAGGATCTGTAGGAATTTCTGCTGCGCCGATCTTTCCGATGACTTCTTTAACTTCCGGAAATTTTTTCATCAATATAGAAGAAGCCTGATTGACCTTATCTATGGTCTGGCTTAAAGAACTTCCGGTGAGCAAACGGGTTTCTACCGCAAAATCACCTTCTTCCAGCGTAGGAATAAACTCTCCCCCCATTCTCATAAAAAGAAAAACACTGATCACCAACAGAACAACCGACAGTAATACTACTGTTACACGTTTGCGCAGGGCCCCATTGATCATCGGACTGTAGTACTTCTGGAAAAAATCCATCATACGGTCCGAAAAATTCTTTTTGTGTGCAATTTTCTTGCTGAGCAGTAAGGAAGACATCATAGGCACATAGGTCAGGGACAACAGGAAAGCACCCAGAATTGCAAAAGACACCGTTTGGGCCATTGGTCCAAACATTTTGCCCTCAATACCGACTAAAGCCAGAATAGGTAAATAAACAATCAGGATAATGATTTGACCAAAAGCGGCCGCACTCATCATTTTTGTAGCCGATTGTTCTACCTGCTCATCCATTTCTGTCTGGGTCAGCCTTTCTTTTCCTTTGTTCATGCCCAAAAGGTGCATCGTCGCCTCCACAATAATGACAGCGCCATCGACAATTAAGCCAAAATCAATGGCCCCCAGGCTCATTAGGTTTCCCGAAACGCCAAAGACCTTCATCAGGGCAATGGCAAACAACATAGACAAAGGAATTACGGAGGCCACCACCAGTCCGGCCCGGAAATTACCCAGGAAAAGCACCAGCACAAAAATAACAATTAGGGCCCCTTCGATTAGGTTTTTGGCCACTGTGCCAATGGCCCGGTCTACTAAGGCGCTCCGGTCCAGAAAAGGTTCCACCTCCACACCTTCGGGTAAGGTTTTATTGATTCTGGCAATTTTTTCCTTAACCAAAGCAACGACATTATTGGCATTGGAGCCTTTAAGCATCATCACAATCCCGCCTACGGCCTCCCCTTTTCCATTTCTTGTCAGCGCGCCATAACGGATAGAATTTCCGATCTGTACCGTGGCAATGTCCCGCACCAGCACGGGCAGGCCATTACTCCCGTTTTTTACGACAATTTTATTAATGTCGTCTATATTTCCAACCAAACCTTCACTTCTGATGAAGTAGGCATTTGGTTTTTTATCGATATAAGCCCCTCCTGTATTCTGATTGTTCTTTTCCAGCGCAGTAAAGACATCACTGATGCTTAAATTAAAACTGTTCAGTTTGTCGGGGTTAATGGCAATTTCATATTGTTTGAGCAAGCCACCAAAGCTATTGACCTCGGCAATGCCAGGTGTACCCAACAGCTGACGACGGACAATCCAGTCTTGTATGCTCCGCAGTTCCCTGGCATCATATTTTTTTTCAAAGCCAGGTTTAGCGTGAATGACGTATTGATAAATTTCACCAAGACCTGTGGAAATAGGTGAAATCTCGGGATTTCCAATTCCCGGAGGGATGTTGTTTTTGGCTTCTGATAATTTTTCATTGACTTGTTGTCTGGCCCAGTAGATGTCTACATTGTCGTGAAAAACAATTGTGACCACCGAAAGACCAAAACGGGAAATAGAACGGACCTGTTCAATTTTAGGAATGGTCGACATGGTCTGTTCAACAGGAAAAGTTATTAAACGTTCTACTTCCTGCGTGGCAAGGGAAGGGCTCAGGGTAATGACCTGCACCTGGTTATTGGTAATGTCAGGAACGGCATCAATAGGCAGTTCCTTCAACGAATATAAGCCCCAGGCAATCAATGCAAGGGTAAATAAACCAATCACAAGTTTATTGTGAATGGAGAATCTGATGATCTTATTTAACATTTTTTTTGTTTAAAATGAACAGTTTAAGCATCCCTTTGCAGCGGCAGACAGGAGACCAGGACAGACCTGGTGTACTCTGGGCAAAGGGGTAATCATGAAACTTCAGCAGTATTTTTTTTCAAAGCCAGAACACAAGGCTTTAAAAGCCTGCGGCCGACCAGTGCGTTAAAAAAACACAGGAAGCAACGAAAAGATTAATGCAACTGAGGGGGCTGCCAGACCGGAAGACTGACATCGATAAATTTTTCTGTGCTTTGAGGCCTGTATGCCTGCCCCTGATCAGAAAAAGGAACCAGTTTCAATGTTGAAAATACAATCAGTGAAGAAGCAGAACAGCAGCTGCAGTGACAGAAAGGACTGCAGGCATCGGCTGACTTTTCTGCATGTTGATCTGCTGAACGAAGTTCTGTTTTAAACGGGGCATTCATAGCCACCACATCAGAGCAAGGCACCATATTCAGTGCCAGTACAAAAATGATTGCTATGATGGATGCCAGTTTCATCTGTTTAATAATTGATGTCCGATGGATTTTCCCGAAGGATTCATCTTCCGGAAACAAAAGTAAAAAGAATTCACGGAACTCTCCTTTATTTTAAAAGAATGCAATCCGATTGCAAGGCAGATTTTTAACCGCCCCCAGAGTATGCCTTTAGTTGTTGGAAAATGAATCCGATATTGATGAAATATGCTTGCCTTATGAGTCCCGTTTTTTAGATAAAAATCCGCAGTCAAACTGCATTCATATCGGACTCATCCCGGACTCATCCTATAGTTGACCAACCGGCAACTTTCAATTTGACCTGTCTTTTTCTGCGGCGGATCAGAAGGAAAAGAAATCTTCAAAACTATTAATGAGGGAACCCAGTCCGGACTGCCGGGCTCCTTTCAGAGTTTCATCTGGAAAAAGGGGGCTGTTTTCACCGAAACATACATCCCGTTTTCTTTATCAACGGGTTTACTGGTAAAAACTATAGATCAGGTCTTTAAAAAGCTCACGAGCGGGCCTTCTTCCCGATGGAATTTCAGCATCTTCAAACCAATTGCTGTCCGCTTCCGCATGGGGGCCGGTCAAAATGACAAGTCCACTCCCGTAGGAATACCGTGCGGCGGCCAGATCTCCATTTTCATAGGTCGCAATTTTTGAGAACTTCGGATCATTACTTTTGGAAAACAGATAGGGTCCATCCTGAAAAAAAATGTTTTCCTTATGACCTTTCCAATACACAACAACTGATGCGTCTTTATCGGTAGTGACCGGAAAGCCCGGACGTCCCACTTCTCCATCAAGGTCACCATCAATCAGGCCCAAATAGGATTCTCCGGCAAGATATGCCCCCATGCATAAACCAAGATAATAGCCCCCGCTCAAAACATATTTACGAATCGCTTCGACACGTTTGTTGCCCAAACTCTTAAATGCACCAGGGATATCCTGTCCTCCTCCAGGTTGGACATAGATATCATAACGGCTTAGCGTTTTAGTCGTTATGTCAATCTGTTCATTTGGCCCAACAAAATCAATCCGGAATTTGACACCCATTTTCTCGATCGCTGATTTTACAGTTCTGCTGCAGCGATCACAGGAAGCAGCACCTCTATAGACGGCCACACGGAGCGTATCACCTTTCTTTAAGTCCTTACTTTCGAAAGGAACGGGTGTTTCGGAGTGGCTTTTGCTGCAACTGGCTAAAGTAATTGCGACCAGTAAGGATAAAAGGAGTTTAATACGATGCATCAGCTTTTTATTTATTGTTCATAATAATGAACTGGTCGGTTACCAGAAGTTATTTAACCCTTTTTAAAATAAGACAAATGAAAATCTGAAACGTCCTATCTATTCGGTTGTAAAAAGTAATTGAAACGTATAATTTTGAGTATGCATTGATACATATCATGTTTGCATTTATTATTCACATCTATTTTATGTATTTTTGTGGCACATTGGAAGTGTCTGCAAATTTGTTTACAAAAGCAACATGGAAAATCGTTAGAATATTGAAAAACAAATAATTAAAAAAAACAATATGTCATCAGTAGAGACAACTTTCGTTCCTTACAAAGTTAAGGACATTTCACTGGCAGAATGGGGCCGTAAAGAAATTGAACTTGCAGAGGCTGAAATGCCCGGTTTAATGTCCCTTCGTGCAGAATTCGGACCTTCAAAACCTTTAAAAGGTGCCCGTATTGCCGGATGCCTTCACATGACCATTCAGACAGCCGTTCTAATTGAAACTTTAGTTGAACTGGGTGCAGAAGTAACCTGGTCTTCCTGCAATATTTTTTCTACCCAAGACCATGCTGCTGCGGCAATTGCTGCAGCCGGTATTCAGGTTTATGCATGGAAAGGTTTAAATGAAGTTGATTTTGACTGGTGTATTGAACAAACTTTACACTTCGGACCAGAACGTCAGCCATTAAACATGATCCTGGATGATGGTGGTGATTTGACCAATATGGTTTTTGACAAATACCCTGAACTGATTGCAGGTATTAAAGGTCTTTCTGAAGAAACGACGACTGGTGTTCACCGCCTGTATGAGCGCATGAAAAACGGAACATTGCATTTACCGGCAATTAACGTAAACGATTCAGTGACCAAATCTAAATTTGACAACAAATATGGCTGCCGTGAGTCATTGGTGGATGCGATCCGTCGTGCAACCGATGTGATGATGGCGGGTAAAGTCGCTGTTGTTGCAGGTTACGGTGATGTGGGTAAAGGTTCTGCCGAATCTTTAAGTTCACAAGGCGTGAGGGTAATCGTTTCTGAAATTGATCCGATCTGTGCCCTGCAGGCTGCAATGGAAGGTTATGAAGTTAAAAAATTCGCTACAGCGGTAAAAGAAGCTGATATTGTGGTCACCACTACAGGTAACTGCAACATCGTTCGTCCGGAACACTTCAAAGTGATGAAAGACAAAACCATCGTTTGTAACATTGGTCACTTTGACAATGAAATTGATGTCGCCTGGTTAAACAAAAACTATGGCGATACCAAAGTAGAGATCAAACCTCAGGTAGATAAATATACCATCGACGGAAAAGACATCATCCTGCTGGCCGAAGGCCGCCTGGTGAACTTAGGTTGTGCAACCGGACACCCAAGTTTTGTCATGTCGAATTCTTTCACCAACCAGACTTTGGCACAGCTTGAACTGTGGACAAATCCGGAGAAATATGAGAATAAAGTATATGTACTTCCAAAACACCTGGATGAAAAAGTAGCACGTTTACACCTGGCTAAAATTGGTGTGGAGCTTGATGTTTTAGATCAGGATCAGGCAGATTACATTGGTGTTCCTGTAGAAGGCCCGTTCAAACCGGAAACCTACAGATATTAAAATAAAACTCCCTATAAAAAAAGCCGGATGATCATCCGGCTTTTTTTATACCCTTACTTTTGCCCGAATTCTTCCTCAACACTTTCCCGCAGGTCATACATCAGCCAGGTTTTGCCAGTAACCGCTTTTTGCTGGGTTTGCAGTAGTTTTATAAAATCTTTTACGCCAAGGGGCTCATTTCCGTTCCCGTGGATCAGCACAATACTCCCGGAGGCAGCCTTTTGACCTTTGGCCAGCCAGGCATCACTACCCACCGGTATTATTCCGTAGGTTAACAGTTTGTCTACCACCTGCTGGTCCGAAACCAGTCCTGGGAAGCGGAAAAACAGCGAAGGCAGAAGCCCGTGCTGCAACATGGCCAGTTCGGTGCCCAATATTTCAAAATTAAGATCTGTTCCGGGTTCCAGTAAAAAATTGGTTTTTAAAGGTGCCGATGCGCTGACCCTATGGTTATAGGAATGGTTAACCCAGGTCACCGTAATTTCACCGTTTTTAACCAGGTTTTTTAACCAGTTCAAATCATCTGTATGACTCAGCATCCAGCGGCCTGTAATGGACACTGCAACGGGAACAGGTTGCTCAATCTTTTTAAATTCTGCAATCAGGGATGTAAAAATAATCCGGTCCAGTGCTTTATGCGAAGGACAAAGATCTATGGTCAGGGTCACTCCTTTTTCTTTTGGAAAACCATGAATAATCCCTGCATCCTGTAACGCAGCAGCCCGCTGCCGCACTGCATTAATGGCATTCATGTAAGGACTTTCCTTAAACTCATCCAGGCTGGCAGCCAACCCTTTGTTTTTAACAACAAGCCCCTGCGAAGGAAGCAGGAGCGTAGTCATTTCCTGCGGATCGGCAGCCAGATAATTCAATTTTCCATTTTGCTCAAAACTTCTCAGCAGCAGCAGCTCTTTGTCCTGATACCGGATGGTCCCAAAAAACTGCCGGTAATTGCTGATGCCCTCCTGGGCCAGGCATGACAGGCTCGGGACCGTTAAAAAACAACAGCTAAAAAACAACTGCCGGAGAAAAATAGCAAGACCTTTCATTAACATATAATTTTATATTTGTACATGGCAAAACTATCTGTAAATATCAATAAAATCGCCACGCTTCGCAACAGCCGCGGCGGCAATAACCCCGACCTGGTCAAAGTCGCACTGGATTGTGAACGTTTTGGCGCTGAAGGGATCACCGTACACCCAAGACCTGATGAAAGACACATCCGTTATCAGGATGTTTTTGACCTGAAGGCCGTTATTGCAACAGAGTTTAACATTGAAGGCAATTGCCGGGAACAAAAATTCATAGACCTGGTGCTGGCCAATAAACCCGCACAGGTTACCCTGGTCCCTGATGCCCAGGGACAGCTGACCTCCAACCATGGCTGGGACACCCTTAAACACAGGGATTATCTCCGGGAAATGGTGGCTTTGTTTAAAAAAGAAGGCATCAGGGTATCGATTTTCGTAGATCCCGTAGAAGAAATGATCACCGCAGCAGCAGATACAGGAACAGACCGCATTGAACTGTATACAGAAGCATATGCAACAGAATATGCACAGGATAAAGCCAAAGCGGTTGCTCCTTATGTTGAGGCAGCTAAAAGAGCTCAGGAACTGGGATTGGGCATTAATGCCGGACACGACCTGGACCTGCACAACTTAAGTTATTTTGCCGCTCAGGTCCCTGCTTTGCTGGAAGTCAGTATTGGCCATGCCCTGATCAGTGACGCCCTGTATTTAGGACTGGAGAATACCGTCCAAATGTACCTCAGACAATTGAAAAATTAAACCTTTACCTCCACCATGAAAAAATCTGTTTTGTTCTCTCTTGCTGCCTTGTTTCTTTTTTGCCTGGGCAGTTGTAAAAATGCAGCTGTTTTAGATGAAAGCACTGCCGCTGAGGTCGTTTCAGCATACCTGAAATCCAACCCGGAGTATGAAAGCGTTAATGTAGACCTGGGTGAAGTCAAATTCAGGACTAAAAGCGACCTGGCGGAGCTGGCCAAATATAAAATTCTGGCACAGAAAGGTCTTATTGAGTTGAACCTGGACCATCAGAAAAAGAAATTCCTTTCCAGGGACAGTGTTTATATTTACCTGATCAGCCTAACCGACAAGGCCAAGACATTTGTACTGAAACAGGATGAACACAAAGCAACGGTAAAAGCAATGGATTATGCTTTGGATGAAGAAAAACCGGTTAACCTGATTAAAGCCAACGGGAGAATTGCCAAAGTTACCGTTACCTTGAAAAAACAGTTGAATGATTTTTCCGTCTTTTTGAAAAATACTGCCAGCAAAAGTAATTTCATTACTAAAACCTATAAATTAAAATTCAAAAAAGAAGAGGGCTGGACAATGGTTGGAGAATCGTAAAATCTACAGCGATAATCGTTTTAGCCAACCACCAGTAAGGGTATTTTTATTACCTTTGCGAAAAATTATTCATAAGATTTCATGAGCTTAAATATTCATTACAAAGAAGAGTTTAAAGACCGCCACATTGCACCCAATTCTGAGGATACAAAAGCAATGCTGAACACCCTTGGTCTGGGTTCTGTTGACGAATTGATTGCACAAACGGTTCCACAGGGCATCCGGTTAAAACAGGCTTTAAATTTGCCAAAGGCGAAGTCTGAAAAAGATTACCTGAGCAGTTTAAAACAAACGGCTTCTTTAAATAAAGTTTTCAAATCTTACATTGGTCAGGGTTATTACGACACCATTACCCCGGGGGTAATTTTACGCAACGTGATGGAGAACCCAGGATGGTATACCCAATATACACCATACCAGGCAGAAATTGCCCAGGGCCGTTTACAGGCCCTGCTGAATTTCCAAACCATGGTCATTGACCTGACAGGTATGGAAATTGCAAATGCCTCTCTGCTCGACGAAGGTACTGCTGCAGCAGAAGCCATGTTCATGCAGTTTAGTCTGCGTAAAAATCAGCAGGCTAAAAAGTTTTTTGTATCAGAATTGCTGTTCCCTCAAACTATTGATATTTTAAAAACACGCGCCAACCCTTTTGGCATTGAACTCAGTATCGGTGACCACCATACAGCCGAATTGAATGAAGAGTTCTTTGGTGCCATTATTCAATACCCTGCCGGTAACGGAGAGGTATTTGATTATACTGCTTTTGCGGCTAAGGCACACCAGCAAAATGTAAAGGTAACCGTTGTCGCAGATTTACTAAGTTTAACCTTACTGACGCCTCCGGGTGAATGGGGCGCCGATATCGTAGTGGGTACGACACAGCGTTTTGGTATCCCAATGGGATTCGGTGGCCCACATGCTGCTTTTTTTGCCACTAAAGAAGAATATAAAAGATCTATTCCCGGTCGGATCATTGGGGTAACCATTGACAGCCATGACAATTATGCGCTTCGTATGGCCCTTCAGACCAGGGAACAGCACATCCGCAGGGATAAAGCTACATCCAACATTTGTACCGCACAAGCCCTTCTGGCTATTATGGCTGGTTTCTATGCGGTATACCATGGCCCTAAAGGCTTAAAACTGATTGCAGAACGCACCCATGGACTGACCGTTACCCTGGCAAAATCACTTGAAAAAATTGGTTATAAACAATTGAACAAGGTTTATTTTGACACCATACAGCTGGATCTGGCCGATTTGACAGATTCCATCCACAGGGAATGTATTGACAACGAAATCAACCTGAATTATAACGGAAAAACGGTAACCATTTCCCTGGATGAAACCGTTTCTGCAGAAGATGTAAAACTTTTGGTAAAAATCTTTGCTAAGGTAAAAGCCATTGCCGCCGATCAGGTAGAACTGGAAGACCAGCAGGTGGAAACTGTAATTCCGGCAGAACTTCAGCGGACTTCTTCCTACCTGAGCCATTCGGTGTTTAATGCGCACCATTCTGAACATGAAATGCTGCGTTACATCAAATCCCTGGAAGCAAAAGATCTTTCTCTTTGCCATTCTATGATTGCTTTAGGATCATGCACCATGAAGTTAAATGCAACCACAGAGATGATCCCGGTCACCTGGCCGGAATTTGGAAAAATCCATCCATTTGCACCTGCTGATCAGGTTGCAGGTTACTATACTGTATTTAATGAACTGGATAAATGGCTTAGCGAAATTACTGGTTTTGCCGCCATGAGCCTGCAACCAAATGCGGGTGCACAAGGTGAATATGCTGGTTTAATGGTCATCCGGGCTTACCATCAGGACCGTGGTGATCACCACCGTAACATCGCGCTGATCCCTTCATCTGCTCATGGAACCAATCCGGCTTCTGCAGCAATGGCCGGAATGAAAATTGTTATTGTTAAATCTCTTGAAAACGGAAATATAGATGTAGAGGACCTTAAAGCTAAAGCCCAGGAGCACAAAAATGAGCTTTCCTGTTTAATGGTCACTTACCCTTCTACCCATGGTGTATTCGAAGAAAGCATTATTGACATCTGTAACATCATCCATGAAAATGGAGGACAGGTTTATATGGATGGTGCAAATATGAATGCACAAGTAGGTTTAACCAGTCCCGGACACATCGGTGCTGACGTTTGTCACCTGAACCTGCACAAAACTTTTTGCATTCCACATGGTGGTGGTGGTCCTGGCATGGGTCCTATCGGTGTTGCAAAACACCTGGTTCCTTATTTACCCGGACACGCTGTAGTTGACATCAGTAAAGGCAAATCCATCCATGCCGTTTCTTCTGCACCCTGGGGATCTGCCTCTATCCTGGTGATCTCTCATGCTTATATCGCCATGATGGGTTCAGAGGGCCTGACCAATGCGACCCGTTATGCCATCCTGAACGCCAACTATATGAAAGCACGCCTGGAACAACATTACCCGGTCTTGTACTCGGGTGCAAATGGCCGCTGTGCGCATGAAATGATCCTGGACTGCCGTGCTTTTAAAAATGCAGGTATAGAGGTCGTGGATATTGCCAAACGTCTGATGGATTATGGCTTCCACGCCCCAACGGTTTCTTTCCCGGTCGCAGGCACCCTAATGGTTGAGCCAACCGAGAGCGAGCCGAAGCATGAACTGGATCGGTTCTGCGATGCCTTAATCGCAATTAGAAAAGAGATCAGTGCTGTGGAAAACGGAACATCGGACAAAACAGACAATCCTTTAAAAAATGCACCACATACTGCAGCAGTTGTAACTGGCAACGACTGGAAACATGGTTACAGCAGACAAACTGCAGCCTTTCCTTTACCTTATGTTGCTGCTTATAAATTCTGGCCTTCAGTCGGCAGGGTAAATGATTCTTACGGAGACCGGTCACTGGTTTGTGCCTGCCCCCCAATAGAAAGTTATATGGAAGAAACCACAGTCTAAATCATAAACCAATTAATCAACACAAAGAATGAAATTAAAAATTGCTTCCCTGGCTTTACTGTTTATTGCAGCAGCAGCCACTGCCTTCAAGGCCCCTTCATTTAAAGGAGACACCTATAAGGTAGATGTTCAAAAGTCCTCCATTACCTGGACTGGTAAAAAATTTGCAGGATCCCATAATGGAACAATCGATCTAAAATCCGGGTCACTTGGATTTAATGGTAAAAAACTTGCAGAAGGTAATTTTACCATCGATATGACCAGTCTGAAGGATGCCGACAAAAGCGCGAATCTGGAGAACCATTTGAAGTCCGATGATTTCTTTGGCTCCTCTAAATTTCCAACTTCAACTTTTGTGATTAAAAAGGTAACTGGCGGCAGCGGGAACACTGTAAACGTGAGCGGAGACTTAACTATCAAAGGTGTTACACAAGCAATTTCTTTCCCGGCTACCCTGGCATGGAACGGCAATACCGTTACTGCCACAGCAGATAAGATTGTTGTTGACAGGACCAAATATGGCATCAAATTCAAGTCTAAAACCGTTTTTACTGATATCGGTGACAAATTCATCTATGACGAATTTGAACTATCAGTTAAACTGACTGCCACCAAATAATAAAAAAGAGATAAAAAAAAGGCCATTTTACTATAAATGGCCTTTTTTTATTTTAAAGGTCGGGCATCTATATTCCATATCTATTTTATATCTTTAATGTAAAATAAGGCTCTCTTTACTTAACCAAGATGGATTCTAAAATAAATTTACTTGTTATTGATGATGATGACATCAATATATTCATCATAAGAAAAATTGTAGAGAAGACGGGTTTTGCAGTAAATATGATTGCAAAAACCAACGGACAACTGGCCATCGATTTTCTCCTGGAAAACAGGGAAAATGCTGAAGTATTTCCTCACCTTATGCTTATAGACATCAATATGCCGGTCCTGAATGGCTGGGAGTTTATTGAGGCTTACGAAAAAATGGACATCAGCCAGAAAGTGGACATGTACATGCTTTCTTCTTCCGTTTATGAAAACGACATTGAAAAAGCCAAAACCTATAAAATAGTAAAAGGATTTATTTCTAAACCCCTTTCCATAGAACGCTTAATCGAGCTTTTTAAAGGGCTCGAAGAACAACCTTAAATAATATTAAAAGTACCATCGGTATAGGTTACATGACCTGTAGCTTTGGTTTTTGCATGGTAAAACAGGCAGTTCCAATTTTCCAGGGCTGCTTTTTTACCATATTCTTCCCGGAGCTCCATAGCCTTTCTTCCATCATAATCGTATTTTGCAATAAACCTCCGGATCAATTCTTCCGGTTCAGGGAGAACATCACCTCCAAAAAAAGCTTTTTCTGTTCCATCTGTTAAAAGAAAAACCTGGTGATACGGGGTATGCGCACCCGTAAGTTCATAATCTATACCCTCCAGGAACTGACCGTTCCCCTCAATAAAATTCAGTTGGGCATTGCGTTGTAAAAATTCGAATATTTCTGTTTTGTAAGAAGAGGAAGTATTGGTGAAAGCACTTTCCCATTCGCCTCTCTGGACTACATAGGTTGCATTTGGGAAGCTCAGTTCCATTTGGTCATTGTAATGGTGCACCATTCCTCCGGAGTGATCAAAATGTAAATGTGACATCAGTACATAGTCTACATCTTCAGGTTGAAACCCAGCTTTTTTGATGTTTTGATGAAGGATGAGCGCCCCTTTGTCATCACTGTAACCCAGACCTGTATCCAGCAGCAGCAGCAAATTATTCATTTTGACCAGAAAAGGTTGTACATGGATAAATAAAGATGCTGGTCTGTCTTTTGCCTGGTGCACAGCCGGATCAAAGGGTATAAATTTCTTGCTGGCGTCTACAGAATAAGAACCTTCGTATAAAGTAAAAACTTGTAATGACATAGGTGTTTTAAGAAGAATAATTAAATGATATCTTTACGAATTGCTAGGCAAAGATAGGGAACCTATTTCAACTTAGCACCAACAAAGCAGTCCGGAAAAGTGCAGCAGCATTAGGCCTGCATTGCAGATCAAACAAAACAGATAAAAGCCGGAAAGCGCTAAACGAATTAAATATTAATGGAAAAAAGATGGGTACAGGCCGGGTGGGCTGATCGGAAAACAACAGATTTGCTTGTACAACAATTAAATATAGATGAAAGTTTAGCACAGATACTCGTTCAGCGGGGAATCACTTCTTTTGATGCAGCACGCGATTTTTTTCGTCCTGACATGAAACATTTACACGATCCTTTTTTAATGAAGGATATGGATACAGCAATCCGGCGGATAGATCTGGCCCTGGAACATCAGGAAAAAATACTGATCTACGGAGATTACGATGTAGACGGCACCACTTCTGTTGCACTGGCTTACAGCTTCTTCAAACAATTGACAAACCGGCTGGAATATTATATCCCGGACCGGCATAAGGAAGGTTATGGCATTTCCACTGAAGGTATCGATTATGCGAAATCTGCAGGATGTACACTGATCATTGCGCTGGATTGTGGCATTAAATCCAATGATAAAATTGATTACGCCCTTTCAATGGGCATTGACTTTATTATTTGTGACCATCACTTGCCTGGAGAAACCCTACCTGCTGCCGTTGCTGTACTGGATCCCAAACGCGCGGATTGCCCCTATCCCTTTAAAGAGCTTGCGGGCTGCGGCATAGGTTTCAAACTGGCACAAGCCTATGCCCTTACACATAATATGGCCAAAGAAAGCTATGAACAATACCTGGATCTGGTGATGATCAGCGTGGCAGCCGATATTGTGCCTGTATTGGATGAAAACCGGATTTTTGCTTATCACGGCCTGCTCAAACTCAACACTAGTCCTTCTCTGGGCTTAAAAGCTTTAATGCGCAGCACAGGAAGAGATAAAGATTTTACCTTAACAGACATTGTATTTTCTATTGCGCCCAGAATCAATGCGGCAGGTCGTATGGATCATGCCAGTGAGGCTGTTAAAATGTTGCTTTGTGATGAAGACCTTTCGGCAGATGAACAAAGTTCTTTTATCAATTTACAAAATACGGAACGCAAAACATCAGATCAGCAGACCACAGCTGAAGCACTGGCCATTATCGGCGATTGTGAAATACTGATCAACAGAAAAACAACGGTTGTATTTAATGAACACTGGAATAAAGGGGTGATCGGTATTGTGGCTTCCAGACTCACAGAAAAGTATTATAGGCCGACAGTGGTTTTAACTGCATCAAATGGCTTATTGACGGGATCTGCCCGTTCTGTTGCCGGTTTTGACCTTTATGAGGCTTTAGCAGACTGTGCAGATCTGTTGCTGCAGTTTGGCGGGCATAAATTTGCAGCCGGCCTAACCATGGATCCTAAAAATTTTGATTCCTTTTCCCAGCGTTTTGAACAAGTGGTCGCCCGGAGCATTCCCGAAGAATTATTGTGTCCTGAACTTCAGATCGACACAGAAATTTCTTTTCAACAAATCAATGCAAAATTTCAGCGCATCGTTGCCCAGATGGCGCCTTTTGGTCCCGGAAATCCTGCCCCAGTCTTCGTCAGTCATAACGTATTTTGTGTGGGAAATCCATATATTGTTGGAACAAAACACTTAAAATTGAATATAAAACAACAAAATTCCGCTACTTTTGACGGCATTGGTTTTGGGCTGGCCGATTTACAACAGGCAATCGTTCCGCATAAACCCTTTTCCATGTGTTACACGGTAGAAGAAAATATATGGAAAGAGCAAAAACGCCTGCAGCTGAACATTAAGTCTATCAGGATGGATAATTGATATAATCAATGATATTAAGAGCAGAAAATCTAATCAAAAAATACAAACAGCGTACAGTTGTTAATGACGTCTCCTTTAATGTAAGCCAGGGTGAAATTGTCGGTCTGCTGGGGCCCAACGGAGCAGGTAAAACCACTTCTTTTTATATGATCGTAGGTCTGATCAAACCCAATGAAGGCAATATTTACCTGGACGATCAGGAGATCACAACTGATCCCATGTACAAAAGGGCCCAAAAGGGAATTGGTTATCTGGCTCAGGAAGCCTCAGTTTTCAGAAAATTAACGGTGGAAGACAACATTATGGCCATCCTGGAGATGACTAAAATGAACAAGGAAGAGCGTCATGAAAAACTGGAAGAGCTGATCAACGAGTTTAGTTTACATAAAGTGCGTAAAAACAGGGGGGATTTACTTTCGGGGGGCGAAAGAAGGAGAACCGAAATTGCAAGGGCCCTTGCCGCAAGCCCAAACTTCATTTTACTGGATGAACCTTTTGCAGGGGTAGATCCGATTGCTGTTGAAGAAATCCAGACCATTGTCGCCAAACTCAGAAATAAAAACATTGGCATTTTGATTACAGACCACAATGTTCAGGAAACCCTTTCCATTACCGACCGTGCTTACCTGCTTTTTGAAGGGAAAATACTGGAGTCGGGCACGCCTGAAGTACTCGCTGCAAATGAAATGGTCAGAAAAGTATATTTAGGTTCTAATTTTGTATTGCGAAGTAAAAATTTATAATTCATATAGAGGATCATGGCAATTGTAAATTCTATTTTCACCTGGTATATGAAAAAAAGAGTTCATCAAATAGAACTTTTTATAAAATATCCCTTTGATGTGCAAGATGAATGGTTTCATACCCTAATATCGAGTGCTGAAAACACCGAGTGGGGAAAAAAATATGATTATAAATCGATAGAAACTCAGGAGCAGTTCAAAGAACGGGTTCCGCTACAAAATTACGATACTTTAAAACCTTATATTGAAAGAATGCTGAAGGGGGAACAGAACATCCTCTGGCCTTCAGAAATCAAATGGTTTGCCAAATCATCCGGTACCACCAGTGACCGGAGTAAGTTCATCCCGGTATCAGAAGAATCTTTGCAGGAATGTCATTTTAAAGGTGGCAAAGACCTGCTTTCCATATTTTGTAACAACAGACCAGGCAACCAGATCCTGACTGGTAAAGGCCTGGTTCTTGGTGGTAGTCACCAGATCAACCAGTTGAACGAAGACTCTTTTTATGGAGACCTTTCAGCAGTGCTGATCAAAAATCTTCCCCTTTGGGCAGAATATTACCGGACACCCGCCATTTCCATTGCCCTGATGGATAATTATGAGCAAAAAATGGAGAAAATGGCAGAAGCAACCATCCGTGAAAATGTCACAAACATATCCGGGGTACCCACATGGACAATTGTTCTGGCTAAAAAAGTCCTGGAGATTACCGGTAAAAAGAACTTGCTAGAAGTATGGCCGAATCTGGAACTCTACTTCCATGGGGCTGTAAATTTTAAGCCTTACCGGGAACAGTTCAAAGAACTGATTCCGAGCGAGGATATGTATTATCTGGAAACCTACAATGCTTCTGAAGGTTTTTTTGGAATACAAGATCAGGTGAATTCCGAAGAACTTCTGCTCATGCTGGATTATGGCATTTATTATGAGTTCCTCCCTCTGGAACTCCTGGAAGAAGAAAACCCAAAAACACTTTCCCTGGAGGAAGTAGAGCTGCATAAAAATTACGCCATTATTATCTCTACCAATGGCGGGCTCTGGAGGTATATGATCGGAGATACCATTCAATTTACTTCCCTACACCCCTTCCGCATTAAAATCACTGGCAGGACCAAACACTTCATTAATGCTTTTGGAGAAGAGGTCATCATTGATAATGCCGAACAAGCCATCAGCGAGGCCTGTAAAGCCACCAACGCCGTTTTTACTGACTATACCGCCTGCCCAATTTATTTTAAAGGCGAAAAAGCGGGGGGGCATGAATGGATTATAGAGTTTGACCAGCAGCCCAATGATTTTGAAAAATTTATTGACGTCCTGGACCAGACCCTGAGAAAGATCAATTCTGACTATGATGCCAAGCGTTTTATGGATATGGCTTTATGTCGTCCAAAGGTGCATAACGCACCTAAAAACACCTTTTATGAATGGTTAAAATCCAAAGGTAAACTGGGTGGCCAACATAAAGTACCCCGCCTGGCCAACGACAGAAAATACGTCGAGGAAATCCTTAAAATCATGTAATTCAAGCGATCGCAAAAAAAACATTTGCGAATATGACATTCAAAATATAATTTTGTCTACTTATCCCATAGACTATAAATTATATGACTAGAATTTTACCTTCTTTAACTGCTCTTCCATTGCCGAACCTGTGTAAAGAACAAAGTTGTTGTTGTCCCCTGCAGTCTTATAAAAGACCCGCCCTGTTGACAAATCCTCTTTACAACTTTCACAGTTTCACTATTCCAACATGAAGAATCCAAGCCAAAACAGCAAACTATTTCTATTTACATTATTTTTATTTTTCACACTACAAAAAGTACAAGCACAGGAAAACCAGCTCATCGAAATTAGCGGACAGGTCACCAGCCAGGAAAGCAAAGAGCCACTGGCCGGTGTCAGCGTTTCGGTCAAAGGAACCATCAATGGCACCACTTCAGATCAAAACGGAAAATTCAAACTCCGCTCCCGCCTGAAATTTCCTTTTAAACTTTATTTTACCAGCATCGGGTTTCAACCACAGGAATTTGAGGTCAAAGAACCAGGTGCACAGCTGAACATCGCTTTGGCCACCCAAACGATTTTAGGCAATGAGGTCGTAATTACGGCCTCCCGGGTCGAAGAAAGCATTTTAAAATCACCAGTAGCGATTGAAAAACTCGACATCAGGGCCATCCGGGAATCTCCTGCCCCAAGTTTCTATGATGCCCTTGAAAACGTGAAAGGGGTACAAATGACCACTTCCAGTTTAACTTTTAAAATTCCCAACACCAGGGGTTTCAACATCCCAAGCAATTACAGGTTTATGCAATTGGTTGATGGCGTGGACATGCAGGCCGCCACACTGGGTGTGCCGCTGGGCAACGCTATTGGCCCTACCGAACTGGATATTGCCAGTGTCGAGATTACCCCTGGAGCCGCTTCGGCTTTATATGGAATGAATGCCATTAACGGGATGTCCAACCTGCTGACTAAAAGCCCATTTCTTTACCAGGGCTTAAGTGTTTATCAAAAAACCGGTTTAAACCATGTAGGAGGAACTGGTCGGGAGCTCAGTAACCTCACTGAAACCGCTGTCCGGTATGCCAGGGCTTTTAACAATAAATTTGCTTTTAAGGTCAACCTCAGCTACCTGAGGGGAACAGACTGGCTTGCAGATACAAGAACGGACCAGAATCCCAACAACTTAAAAAGTGCAAATCCTTCCTTTCCCTCTTTAAACGGAGAGAACAATGTTGCATTTGATGGCTGGAATAAATATGGTGATGATGTACTTGCGGGGAGCAACACCGTTTCTGTAAGTGGGTTAAGCATCAATGGCAAAGCAAATCAGACCCTAAATGTAGCCCGTACAGGTTATTGGGAAAAGGACCTGGTGAACCCTAATGTAGACAACCTGAAGTTCGACGCCTCCCTGCATTATCGATTTAATGATTTTCTGGAATTATCTTATGATTACCGTGTTGGAAAAATGGATGGCGTATTTCAGCGTGGGAATAAAATCCAGCTCAACAATGTGGTCATTCAAAATCACAAAATAGAGCTTAAAGGGAGTAATTTTTTAATCCGTGCCTATGCCTCTCTGGAAAATTCCGGGGACTCTTATAATGTAAAACCTCTGGCAGACAATCTGGACCTGGCCAGCGGTGGCAGCAACTCAGCATGGGGAACAAAGTTTAAAAATGCCCTTGGTGCTTATGCAACAGCAAACGGTGCTTTAACCGATGCCAATCTGGCGGCGGCAACAAAATACGCCAGGCAACAAGCAGATGCGGGCAGGGTTGAACCTGGGACACAGGCCTTTCAGGACCTAAAAAACACCATTATTGGCATTAACAATTGGGACATCAAATCTTCCACCATTCCCGATGCACCGGTAACTGGCGGCGCTGCCCTGGTTCAGAAAAGCCATATGTACCACGCAGAAGGCCAATGGGATTTATCCAAACCGGTTAAATATTTTGACTTACTTGTTGGAGGGGATGCACGCATCTATGAAATTATTCCCGATGGCAACAGTTTTGTCGATTTCAGCAGGCCCATTGCAGACCGGGGTAAACAGCTCCCCGACGGAACTTATGGTAAAAATGTATACTATAAAAAATTCGGGGGCTTTGCACAGGCCACCAAAACCTTTTTTGACGAAAAGTTAAAGATTTTTGCCTCACTGCGTTTTGACTACAATCCAGAATTCGACCCTAAATTTACGCCAAGACTGGCTGCGGTATATTCTCCGGATGAACACAATAATTTCAGGATCACTTATCAGCAGGGCTATCGTTTCCCCGGCTTATTTGAAGCATTATCCTATGTCAACAACGGGCGGGTAAAAAGAGTAGGTAGTCTTTCTTACATCAATGAAGGTTTAGGTTATCTGGACAACAGTTATACCCGTGCTTCCGGGGTTATCTTTAACTCAGCGGTTAACGCTGCTGTAGCCGCTGGTGCAGACCGCAATACCGCAGCGCTGGCCAACCGGGATTTACTGGTAAAAGCAGACCTTCCCAAAGCACGTCCTGAACAAATCAATTCCCTGGAAGTGGGTTACAAAAGTGTCTTTTTGGACAATCGTTTAATTCTGGATATTGACGCCTATACCAATACTTACAATGGCTTTCTGGGTCAGGTCCAGGTTGACGTCCCCAAAGGGGCAACGGTGGGCTCGGATGCGGCTGTTTTAAATATGCTTGATGCCAATCGTGACGCTGGACAAGACCGTTACAGAGTCTACACCAATGCCAAGAATAAATACCGCAACTATGGCTCTGCTTTTGGACTGACCTATAATTTTTATAAAAAATACACCATAGCAGGAAACGTGAGCTTCAACAAAATCAAATCCAATGAAAATACAGATTTGTTTGTCACCGGTTTCAACACACCCGAATGGGCAACCAACCTGACCTTTGGAAACCGGGAAATTGTAAAAAACCTGGGTTTTAGTGTGGTGTACAAATGGCAGGATGCCTTTTTGTGGGAAAGCCCTCTGGTTACCGGACGGGTAGAACCCATTCACACCTTTGACGCTCAGGTGAGCTATAAAGTTCCCCAGGTCAAATCAACTATAAAAATCGGGGGCACCAATATTTTTAATACCCCTTATATCCAATATGCCGGGGGGCCTACCCTCGGCGCGCTTTATTACGTGGCCATTACTTTTGAAGGCCTGCTCAATAAATAAAAAAAGCCGGAGGAAATTTCCTCCGGCTTTTTTTACAATGGTTTCAATAAAAGCTTATCTATTTTATTCATCACATGAGCGATGTCAAAAGGCTTTCCAATATAGTCATCCGCGCAAGCCTGCACGCTCATTTGTTTACTTCTTGCATTTGCAGACATCACAATGACCGGAATATTCCTGGTGGCAGACTGGGCTTTCAAATCTTTGCAGACGTCAATTCCATTGGCATCGGGCAGCATCACATCAATCACAAAAAGGTCAGGGACCGATTTTTTCAGCAGTTCTTTCAACTCACTAAATGATGAAGATAACTCGAGTTCATAACCTTCTTCCTTAAGAAGGAGCTCAAAAACGTCCCTGATGTCGTGATCATCTTCAAGTACAAATATTCTTTTTGCCATATGAAATATGCCCTTAATAATATCTTATTTAAAGAGCAAACATTATTCCATAGGCGATTAAAAAAATAAAATATAATGAAATAATGACATACCGCTAAGGACTTAACTTAATTTTAAAGATCAGCTAACCTTAATCCGCTGAATACGCACCGCATTGAGTATAGCCAGCAAAGCAACACCAACATCTGCAATTACAGCTTCCCAAAGTGTAGCTACTCCACCAGCCCCAAGAATCAGCACAATTATTTTAACCCCCATCGCCAGTGCAATATTTTGCCACACCACACTTCTGGTCAGTTTACCTATTTTTATCGCCGTAACGATTTTCATGGGCTGATCATTCTGGATAACGATATCAGCGGTTTCTATTGTGGCATCACTGCCCAGCCCGCCCATGGCAATGCCTGCATCAGCCAAGGCAACAACCGGTGCATCGTTCACTCCGTCACCCACAAAAGCAATCCGTCTTTCTTTGGCCTTCAAGCCTTCTACTTTTTCCACTTTACCTTCCGGCAATAAGCCCCCGAAAGCCTGGTCCATTCCCAACAATTTCGCCACCCGGTCTACGACACTCTGTTTGTCTCCACTCAACATCACCGTTTTAATATCCAGCTCGTGCAAAGCCTTAATTGTTGCTCCTGCATCTTCTTTAATTTCATCAGCAATGGTAAAATAACCGGCATACTGTCCTTCTACCGCAACCATCACAATTGTATCTTCTTCCTGCTCTGCCACAGGATCATAAGTGATATTGTACTTTTTAAGCAGTCCGGCATTGCCCGCCAGGACTGTTTTTCCTTCCACTTTTCCTTTTAATCCCATCCCGGCAACCTCTTCCACATTTTCTATTTTCAGGCCTTCTGTTTGATTTCCTGCATACTGGCTAATGGCAAGGGCAATAGGATGTGTCGATTTACTTTCCAGGCCGGCAGTTAAACGGATCAGCTCCTGCTTATCAAACGATCCTGTAACAACTTTTTGAACATTAAAGACACCTTTGGTCAGCGTTCCGGTTTTGTCCATTACAATTGTATCAATTTTGGTCATGACGTCCAGAAAATTAGATCCCTTAAAAAGAATTCCATTTTTGGACGCCAGGCCAATCCCTCCGAAATAGCCCAAAGGAATGGAAACCACCAGCGCGCAAGGACAACTGATGACCAGAAAAACCAGCCCCCTGTAAAACCAATCCTGAAAAACGTAGTTCTGTACAAAAAAGTAAGGCAGCACAACAACCATCAGCGCCAGCAGAAAAACGATTGGGGTGTATACTTTTGCAAAACGGGAAATAAACAACTGGGTCTGCGACTTTCTGGCAGTTGCATCCTGCACCATCTCCAGTATTTTACTCAGTTTGCTATCCTGAAAAAGAGACTTTACTCTAATTTCTGTCAGGGTATTGAGGTTAATCATTCCGGCCAGCACCTGCTCTCCTTTCAATTTGGTATCGGGTTTACTTTCACCCGTCATGGCTGCCGTATTGTACACGCCTTTATCGGAAAGAAGAATACCATCCAGAGCTACCTTCTCTCCTGGTTTGACTTGTATAACCTCTTCAATCTCTACTTCAGCGGGCTTAACATGGATTGCTTTTCCTTCTCTTAACACAGTCACCGTGTCTGGTCTAATGTCAAGTAATGCTTTAATGTTGCGTTTTGCACGGTTTACCGCCGCATCCTGAAACCATTCACCTATGGAATAGAACACCATTACCGCTACCCCTTCACTGTAAGAGCCAATGGCAAAAGCGCCGATGGTCGCTACGCTCATTAAAAAAAACTCATTAAAAAAGTCGAGACGAATTGCTTTTCTGAAAGCCAGTGCGAGCACATTATAACCGGCAAGCAAATAAGCAATTCCAAAAATGATCAGCTCTGTAAGGTTACCGAATTTAATTTTAAAGCCGTAATCCAGACTAAGCATTATAAAAAGAATAAGCAATGCAGAAAGCAAAGGCCAGTGCGATGTCCAGCCCTGTTGTTCACCATCACCATGGTTATGTCCGTCATCATCAGAATGAACGGATATAGCATCATGGTCATGACCACAGCAATGTGACGCTGTATGAGGTTTATGTGCTTTAATTACGGGTTCTTTTATTGTTGTATTTTCCATAGTACCAGTTTCTTTGAAAACAAAAATAAGGTACACGGCCTTGCAATGCTATTGCAAAGTTTTTATTTCGCACTGGTCACAGATGCCTTTGACCACAACGTTGATTTCTTCGGAACGAAAATGGACAGGCAGCGTGATTTCAGGAATAGGTGTTTTTGAAAGGCAGTAGGTTGCCTGGCATTGATTGCAAAAAAAATGGAGGTGTACATCATGATGGCTGCCCTCTTCACATTGCTCTTTACATAATGCGTACTTGGCAGCGCCGGTACCATCTTCAATCTGATGCACCAGCCCCTTTTCTTCAAACACTTTTAAAGTCCTGTACAGGGTGATCCGGTCGGCCGGTTCCATGCCTTTTTCCAGATCATTCAGACTGATTGCTGAAATTTGTTTCAACAAAAAATCCAAGACCAGCAGTCGCATGGCTGTTGGGTTAATGTTCTTTTTAACCAGCCGCGATTCTAATTCTTCTGTCCTCATTATATGTTACAGCCTCCTGAGCCTTTCTATTTTTCCGGATGTTTAAAGATACGGTTTTTATCTTTAAGCCATTGGGTCAGCCCACCTGCAGAAAGTACACATTTAGGTAATTTTTCTTTCGTCAAGACACTACAGCAATAAACAAGATATTGTCTAATAAAAAGGTTCATCTGAATTTTTGTGATAGACGCTTACGGGGAAAAATATATCCATAACATTCAAAAACAAAAAAAGCCTTGCAACAAATGTTACAAGGCTTTTCCTTAATGCTCCCGAAGCTGGGCTCGAACCAGCGACCCTCTGATTAACAGTCAGATGCTCTAACCGGCTGAGCTATTCGGGATTCCGGCTATCCTAAAAACGCTTCTGGATTTATTTAAGAACACAAATCCTTGTTCGTTTTGGGAATGCAATATTAGGGGTTTTAATTTATTTATGCAATATTTGCAGTGAAAAAAATTATAAAAAAAACAAGATTCAACGTATGAGCCTGATAATCATAGGAACTGTAGCATTCGATGCCATTGAAACTCCTTTTGGAAAAACGGATAAAATAGTAGGGGGAGCAGCAACTTACGCTGGCCTGGCCGCATCTTATTTCTATAATAAAGTCAAAATTGTTGCCGTTGTGGGTGATGATTTTCACAAAGAAGACATTGAAACATTCGAGCAACATGGGATTGATACAGAAGGATTGCAAATAAAAGCGGGTGAAAAGTCTTTTTTCTGGTCAGGAAAATACCACAATGACATGAACAGCCGGGATACTTTGGTTACAGACCTTAACGTGCTTGCAGACTTTGATCCGGTTATTCCAGAAAATTACCAGGATTGTGAATACCTGATGTTGGGCAACCTGACTCCTCAGGTGCAGCAAACGGTTATTAAGAGACTTAAAAACCGCCCGAAACTTATTGTTATGGACACCATGAACTTCTGGATGGACATTGCAATGGACGACCTGCTTGAAACCATAAAATTGGTAGATGTACTGACCATCAACGATGCTGAAGCCCGTCAGCTCTCCGGAGAATATTCGCTGGTAAAAGCAGCAAAGAAAATTTTAACAATGGGACCAAAATATCTGATCATAAAAAAAGGAGAACATGGTGCCTTATTATTTGATGAGAACCAGATCTTCTCCGCTCCTGCCCTACCGCTGGCAGAAGTATTCGATCCAACGGGTGCAGGCGATACATTTGCAGGTGGATTTATAGGCTATATGGCTAAAGTTGGCACTGTTAATTTCAACAACATGAAAAATGCAATTATTTATGGTTCCGCCCTGGCTTCCTTCTGTGTTGAAAAGTTTGGCACTGAAAAAATCCTCAATTTACAAGAGGAAGACATCGCAGAACGTGTAAAAGAATTCGTCAACCTGAGCTCTTTTACCATATAGTTGATATAGGCAACAAAAAACATCAAGTTTATCTAATAAAAAAACAAGCCTGGGTATTTGCCCAGGCTTGTTTTTTTATACACTCAATTTTCCCACCACACAAAACCGTTCAAAAACCGCTTCTGTATGAGGCGCATCAGAGAGCTCATCGGTCAGGTCCTGCCCTGCCCAGTGCTCATAATGCTTGCCATTTCTCCATAACCGGCTTTCTGTAACCTCATAAATCAAACCTCTGTAAGCGACCCAGATTTCGGGTTTGTCTTGTCCGTTACGAAGTGCAAGCTGTTGTCTGCTATATAGGGGAAGGTCTATCATTCATTCAAGATAAGTTTCAAAAATAGGTTTTTGATTTTGCTTCCCTAATGCTTTGAAAATAAAAAAGCGCGTTGATGATTGATCAACGCGCTTTATAAAATTTAGAACAACTAGGCCATTTCTGCACCCAATATATCTTTTGAATATGTTTTTAAATATTTTTTTAAAATCTGACGTGCCACATGAATTCTGGTTTTCACTGTACCAATCGGAATCTCCAGCATATCTGCAATCTCATGGTATTTATATCCTTCAAAATATTTAATAAAAGGCACATAATATTCCGGTTGTAAAGTAGCCAATGCCTTATTGATGTCACCTATAACGAATTTACTGTCGCTGGTATTTTTAGTTGCACTGTAATGCAGATTTGCAGAAGAAATATCTTCAGATTTTGTAATCAGTGCATTGGTTTTAACCAGGCGCCGATAATTATTAATGAAAGTATTTTTCATTATCGTAAACAGCCAGCCTTTAAGATTGGTCCCCTCTTTAAACTTACTGTAATAGGTTACGGCCTTTAACATCGTATCCTGTACCAGGTCGTTTGCATCTTCAAGATCTTTGGTAAAATTTAAAGCGAATGACTGTAAAGAAACTGAATGATCATGCAGCTGGAGGTTGAATTCATTTTTTGTCATAATGTTTTAAGTTTTAAGTAGTTAAAAAAGCAAACAAACAGGATCTTAAACGTGGCGCTATCGAGTTTGTTTAATATTACATACTAAAGCTTATACAACATATGTACCAAAAAATAAAGTAAAATTTAATTAAAAATAATTATGATGCTAAAATGTTCAAATCAAGGCCTGTCACAGTATATTTACCTCACGTTCCAGTTTTAGGCCAAATTTTTGGCAAACGGCATTGATGATCTGTTCTGAAAAACTATACACTTCCTGTCCTGTTGCATGTCCAAGATTAACAAGTACAAGTGCTTGATTTTTCCAGGTACCTGTTTGCCCTTCCGTTTTTCCTTTAAACCCACAACTTTCAATCAGCCATCCTGCCGCAAGTTTTACCTGCCCCTCTCCAGCCGGATAATGCACGATATCCGGAAAAGATTTATAAAGCTCATCAAACTGTTGTCTTGGAATTACGGGGTTTTTAAAAAAACTTCCTGCATTACCAATGGTTGAAGGGTCCGGAAGTTTACTCACCCGGATCTGCGAAACGACTTTAGAAACATCCTGTATGGTAGGCTGGGCAATTTCCCTTTTTGAAAGTTCAGTTTGAATTGCTCCATAAGTCACATTTAGCGCTGCAGAAGTGTGCAAGCGGAAACATACGGAACTAATGATATATTGTCCCTTGAATTTGCTTTTAAACACACTGTCCCTGTAACCAAATTCACATTCTTCTTTATCAAAAATTTTCTTGAGCCCCGTTTTTATTTCGAAAGCTGTACAACTGTGAAAAACATCTTTAAGTTCGACACCATAAGCCCCAATATTTTGTATCGGTGAGGCGCCCACCGTTCCAGGTATCAGACTTAGATTTTCCACACCCGATAATCCGGAGTTTACACAAAATTGTACAAAATCATTCCATACCACCCCTGCACCTGCAGTAACGAATAGATCATCGCCACGGACTTCGGTTTTTAGCCCGCCTATATTCATTTTAACCACAACTCCCGGAAAGTCTTTAGTAAACAAAACATTACTCCCTCCTCCCAGAATGAGCAATTCTTTTTCATTTAGAAAACCAGAAGACAACAGTAACTCTAGGTCCGATTCACTAAAAATTTCAACAAAATACCTTGCATTTACTGAAATGGCAAAAGTATTGAATGGTCTTAAAGAGATGTTTTCCTGGATAACGGGCATGCAATTTTTTTTATATATGCTGCAAATGTAGTTGTTAACACGTGTAATAAATATGTTAAAGTTAATATTTAAAAAAAATGCATAATTTACATCTCAATTTTTCAATTCTGTGCACAGCACAAAAACAGAAACAAGGGGATTAATTTAACATGGATAATCAGGATAAGAAAAGAATTTTAATTATAAACGCCGCCCTAAAAAGATTTGCCCATTATGGCTTGGCCAAAACAACTATGACCGAGATCGCGAAAGACATTTCTTTTTCTAAAGCCCTTTTATATTATTATTTCCCTGACAAACTTAGCCTATATGTGAGCGTTATAGAGCACCTGATGCACTCTATAAGCAAAGACCTCATTAAGTCTGTAGAAAAAACAGCCAATTCTTCTGAAGGTATTATGATGCTGCTTCAAAAACGACAAGGCTATATCCAGAAGTACTATAATCTGATGGAATTTTCAAAAATGATTGGCCCGGAATTACCTGCTGACTTATTTGAGAAATTCAGTAAGGCAAAAGATTTTGAACTTAAAATTATCACCTCTCTACTCAATCGCGGAGTAGCCAACGGAGAATTTAACCTGGAAGACACCTCTTATGTTACCGAAATATTTGTTGAGGCCATGGCGGGAATCCATTTTAATATTTTAAATAAGGACAGGAAGATTTTCCCTAGTAAAGAACAGTTTAAAGAAATTTTCGTGAAAGAAAAACGATTTGCTGAAATCTTCTTACTAGGATTAAAGCCAAATAAAGTGTCATAAAAAAGTCATTTTAAATCAATTTTACCGTTAATTTTTTATATCCCACAACTGCGCTGTACTTTTGACCTTATTAATAAAAAAGTCAGAAAGTAAAAGAGTAGAATGTTAGAGACAGACAAAAAAAGAGAATTGATCATTGAAGGGGCTATTAAGCGCTTTACTCATTTTGGAATTAATAAAACTACAATGAATGAAATCGCAGATGACCTCTCGGTTTCAAAACCATCGCTTTATTATTACTTCCCAGATAAAAGCAGCCTCATACTTGGCGTTATCAATAAGATTTTCGATGACTATTTTGAAATTCTTGGAAAAGAAAAACCTTCTTCCAGTTCTCTTGAAGATACCCTTGCCGGATTTATAGAAGTTAAACACCGGTTTTTCCAGAAATATTATATGCTGCACCTTTCTTCGGGCAGCAATGATGCTTCCCTAAATTCCGAACAACTCAGAAACCACGTATTGCAAATGAAAGCAAAAGACGTGGCTTTCCATTCTGTTATATTTCAGCAGGCAATTGATCGCGGGGAAGTTGAAGTCAGTGACCTGAACAAGATTACAGAACTTTATCTGGAAAGTCTTGCCGGCATCACTTCTTTATGCGTCATGCATGGCAACAAAGAACTCATGCCCAGCAAAAAAGACATGAAGGTCATGCTGGAAAAACAACTCAACCTTTCAAAAATATTTATTAAAGGATTAAAAAAGTAAAAACCTCAAATACGAGAAAATGAACCAGAACCATAAAAGCATAAAATTAATCCCGCTGCTGCTGCTTGGCCTTTGTTTAAGCAGTTCCCTAAAGGCCCAGCAGGTCCTTACATTGAAAGAAACCTTGAATTACGCCATTCAAAACAGTGTCAAAGTACGCAAAGCAAAACTCGACATAGATGGTGGAAAATACAAAACACAAGAAGTAAGGGCGCAGGCCTTGCCCCAGATTACAGGTAATGCCGGTTTAACCTATAACCCGATTATAGGTCAGTTGGTTGCTAATTTTGGAGGGACCACACAAGCCATTAAATTAGGCCAGAACTGGAATTCAACTGCAGGTATACAACTTTCCCAACAACTGTTCAATCAACAGGTTTTTACCGGATTACAGGCGGCAAAATCCAGTGAAGAATATTACAACCTCACTGCTCAATTGACAGAAGAACAAATCATTGAGCTGGTTGCCAACAACTATTATCAGGTTTTGGTCAATAGGCAACAGTTAAATGTGGTAGACAACAACATCAAAAATGTAAAGGTTACTGAAAAAGTCATATCTAATCAATATGAAAATGGCTTGGCAAAAAAAATTGATGTAGACCGGATTAAAGTAAAACTTACCAATTTATTGACCCAACGCGAGCAAACTTCCAATGCAATAACCCAGTTGGAAAACCAATTGAAATTTGCAATGGGTATGCCCGTAAGCACGCAGATTACCTTACCTAAAACGGAACTTACCGAAGTCACCAGCTTACCGCAGTTTACAGATTCCCTTTCTCTGGACAACAGAACGGAAATCAAATTGTTAAATAGCCAGGATAAACTTTTATCGCTCCAACGTAAAGCTTATGTAGCAGAATACTATCCAAGCTTAGCGTTAACTGGTAACTATACCTATTCAAGCCAGAGTGGTGGATTTGACTTCTTAAGCTCCAATGCCGCCGCTATAGGTTATGGCGCATCGGCCGTAGGTCTGACCTTAAAAGTACCAATCTTTAACGGCTTCTTAACCCGCTCAAAAATCCGTCAGGCGGACATTGACATCAGAAAAGCCAAAGAAGATAGAAGAGAATCTATAAATTCATTGAATATGGCCTATGAAAATGCCAAAATTCAATTAAGAAACAGCTTAACAACGATCATCTCCCAAAAGCAAAACGCAGAACTGGCAGATGAAATTTATAAAAGCACTCAAAACAATTACAACAATGGTTTGGCAACCTTAACTGATCTTCTGGATACTGAAACCGCATTAACTGAGGCACAGAACAGTTATACACAAGCATTGCTGAATTATAAAATCGCCGAAATACAACTTATAAAATCAAACGGAAATATAAAATCACTATTAAAATGAAAAGAGGAATTATTGTAGCTATCGTTATCATACTTGCTATTGCGGGAATAGCTTTTGTACTCAACAGCAATAAAAAGAAGAATGAAGCCGTAACTTCTTTTATTGCCCAGGGCAGTGGTGCCGTCAGTGTTCGTGTTGCAACGATAAAAAAAGACACTGTAAACCTTGATTTTACTGCAAACGGAAATTTTATTCCTGTTGCAGAACTCAACCTGCTGAATGAAAACTCCGGACGTGTGAGCAAAATTTATGTAAAAGAAGGCGATCACGTCAGCAAAGGCCAGGTCCTTGCCCGCATCGATGCAGAAATTCTCAATACCGACAAAGAAACTGCCGAAGCTACGCTTCAAAATGCATTAAGGGACGAAGCCAGATACAGCAGCTCATTTAAAACCGGAGGTGTTACCCAGCAGCAATTGGACCAGGCAAAACTCGCCGTAGAAAATGCAAAACTAAGGTTACAAGCTTCCCAGCGTAAGGTTAGTGATGCCAATATTAAATCCCCAATCAATGGTGTGGTGAACAAAAAATACATAGAGGTTGGGGCCTTTGTAAACGCCCAGGGCACTCAATTGTTTGAGCTGGTTGATGTAAGTAAACTGAAATTGAAAGTAAATGCAAATGAAAGTCAGGTAGCCAACCTGAAACTTGGAAATACGGTTCAGATTAAGTCCAATGTTTTTCCTACAGATACCTTCATTGGAAAAATCACATTCATCGCCTCTAAAGCAGATAACGCGTTAAACTTTCCTGTAGAAATCCTTGTGGAAAACAATAAGGCTAATACCATAAAAGCAGGGATGTATGGAACAGCCGTTTTTCAATTTCCTAAACAGGCGCCAGCCATTACCATTCCCAGAACTGCTTTTGTGGGCAGTGTAAGCAGCAATCAGATTTTTGTTCTCGAAGATGGTAAAGCCAAACTTCGTCATGTAATTGCCGGCAGAATATTGGGTGATAGCGTAGAAATTCTGGACGGTCTGAAAGAAGGAGAAATTGCAATTATAAGCGGACAAATCAACCTCACAGATGGCACACCTGTAACCACTGTAAAATAAGATAAAAATGAAGATTACAGAAATTTCCATAAAGCGTCCAACCCTTGTTATTGTGGTTTTTACCGCATTAACACTCATGGGCTTACTGAGCTACTTTTCGTTGGGATATGAGTTATTGCCTAAGTTTTCCAACAACACCATATCCATCTCTACTATATATCCAGGGGCCTCTCCAAATGAGGTAGAAAATACGGTAACCAAAAAAATTGAGGACGCGGTTTCTTCTTTGGAGAACATCAAAAAACTAAACGCAGTCTCTTTTGAAGGACTTTCCACAGTTACCATTACCCTTACAGATAAAGCAAATATTGATTTGTCTTTAAATGATGCGCAGCGTAAAGTAAATGCCATCCTGGCAAATTTACCTACGGATGTAAAACCACCTTCCTTAAATAAGTTCTCTCTTGACGACTTACCCGTAATCACCATGTCTGCCTCTGCCAGTATGGATGATGCCACATTTTATGACCTGATGGACAAACGGATTGCTCCAATCCTCTCCCGGGTAAATGGCGTTGCCCAGGTGAATCTTATTGGCGGTCAGGAACGAGAAATTCAAGTCGGTCTTGATGCAGATAAAATCCAGGGATACGGATTATCTGTTCCCCAGATTCAGCAGGCGATCCTAACTTCAAATCTTGACTTTCCTACCGGAAGCGTGAAAACAAACAAACAGGAAATCCTGATCCGTTTATCCGGTAAATACAGAAATGTTGAAGAACTGAGAAATCTTGTTGTGGCAACCAGCAAAAGTGGTGCACAGGTTAGGCTGAAGGACGTTGGTGATGTACAGGATTCCCAAAAAGATGCAAAAAAAATAGCCCGTATTGACAGGAAGGGCGCTATTGCCGTGCAAATCATTAAACAAACTGACGCCAATGCGGTAGAAGTGAGTAAACAGATGCATAAAGTTATCGAGACACTTCAGAAGGATTACCAGCCAAATAACCTCAAAATAAAAATTGTCAACGACAGCTCTATTTTCACCTTAGAATCTGCTGATGCGGTAATCCACGATTTGATCCTTGCGATTATCCTGGTGGCCTTTGTCATGTTGTTCTTCCTGCACAGTTTACGTAATGCCGCTATTGTAATGGTGTCTATTCCGGCTTCACTGATTGCCACCTTTATTGGCATAAGTCTGTTTGGCTATACCCTGAACCTGATGTCTTTATTGGGCCTTTCCCTTGTGGTTGGGATCCTGGTGGATGATGCCATCGTGGTTTTGGAAAACATCTACAGGCATATGGAAATGGGTAAAAACAAGGTTCGTGCAGCATTTGATGCCACAAAAGAAATTGGTTTTACTGTTGTTTCCATCACTTTTGTTATTGTGGTCGTGTTCTTTCCAATCACAGTAAGTACCGGACTGGTATCTAACATTCTACGCCAATTCTGCGTGGTGGTTATCATTGCAACCCTACTATCCCTTGTTGCATCATTTACCATTGTACCTTTATTGTCTTCCAGGTTTGGTAAACTCGAAAAAATAGAAGGTAAAAATATCTTCGGGCGTTTTATCCTATGGTTTGAAAAACAACTGCACACCTTTACCAACTGGATTACCGGTATTTTGACCTGGACTCTAAAACATAAAGCAATAACCATTGGAGGCGTTTTCTTACTACTTATTAGTTCTTGTGGATTAACCAAATATGGTTTTATTGGGACAGAGTTTTTCCCTAAAAGCGATAAAGGGGAGTTCCTGGTCCAGATTGAACTGCCAAAAGATGCTTCCCTGGAAGCGACCAATCAGATTACTCAAAAAGCAGAGGCATTTTTATCAAAAAAACCTGAAATCGTGCAGACCATCACTACGGTTGGACAAGCTTCAGGGGATTTTGGAGGAACGCAGGCAACAGCCTATAAATCAGAGATTGACGTCATGCTTGTAGACCGTTCAAAACGTAAAGATCCATCCAATATCTTTGCGACTAAGCTGAGCAGGGAGCTTTCGCATTACCTGGTTGGGGCAAAAGTAAAAACGGTTCCGATCAGTATTTTGGGTATTGCCGAGAATGCACCGATTCAACTTGTGGTAATGGGTCCGGACCTGGAAAGTGCCATGAAATATGCAGAGGGCGCTAAAAGTGTGCTTGCCGGAATTAAAGGATCTGCGGAGTTAAAATTATCGGTTGAGAAAGGAAGCCCGGAAATCAACGTTCAGGTAGACCGGGATAAGATGTCCGCTTTGGGCCTTACCCTTCAAACGGTAGGTACCACCATGCAAACGGCTTTCAGCGGAAATACAGATGGTAAATTCCGTCAGGGGGAATATGAGTATGATATTAATATCCGTTATCAGACTTTCAACCGTAAGAATATAGATGATGTCCGGAACCTGATCTTTATCAATAATGCCGGAGAACAAATTAAACTCTCGCAGTTTGCAGACATTAAAGAAGGTTCAGGGCCAAGTCAATTGGAGCGAAGAGACAAAAGTACTTCTGTGACCGTACAAGCCCAATCTATTGGACGGCCAACCGGTACCATTGTTTCCGACTTTAGAAACAAGCTGGATGAACTTGAAAAGAACGGAAAACTTAAAAAACCAACCGGCGTAAGTTATAAATGGGGCGGGGACGAAGAAAATCAGGGTGAAGGTTTCGGAACCCTGGGTATTGCCTTACTGGCTTCCATTATTTTGGTTTACCTGATTATGGTGGCCTTATATGATAGCTTCATTTATCCACTAGTGGTTATGTTTTCTATCCCGCTTTCTGTCATCGGAGCTCTGCTTGCGCTCGCGCTTGCCAACCAGTCCCTGGGTATCTTTACGATATTGGGTCTGATCATGCTCATTGGTTTGGTGGCTAAAAATGCGATCATCCTGGTTGACTTTACCAACCAGATGAAGGCAGAAGGAAAAACCACTCATGAAGCGTTGATTCTGGCCAACCATGCACGTTTACGTCCAATTTTGATGACCACCATCGCCATGGTGATCGGTATGCTTCCAATCGCATTGGCGAGTGGTGCCGGAGCAGAATGGAAAAATGGTCTGGCCTGGGTAATTATCGGAGGTCTAACTAGTTCCCTGTTCCTTACACTGATTGTTGTTCCGGTCATGTACCAGGTATTTGACAACATCCTGGAACGTTTAGGTTTCAACAAAAAAGGAAAAACCATTGAGGAACTCATGGTCGAACCATACACTCATAAAGATGTAAAAGAATACGACCTGGACCATTAACATCCAGGTTCAATAAAAAAGAAGCCCCCGGAAAAATTTCCGGGGGCTTCTTTTTTATTATAATTTATAAAGAAATTACATGTGAATGGCCCTATTATCGGTAGCGGCCATCGCTGCTTCCTTAATGGCTTCTGTATAGGTTGGATGGGCATGACAAATTCTCGCAATATCCTCAGCCGAGGCACGGAATTCCATTGCCACCACAGCCTCAGCAATCATATCTGCTGCACGTGGACCAATCATGTGCACCCCAAGAATTTCATCGGTTTTAGCATCGGCCAGTACTTTGACAAAACCATCTGTATCCATGCTGGCTTTTGCACGTCCGCTGGCTTTAAAAGGAAAAGAACCCGCTTTATAGGCTACACCCTTCTCTTTCAACTGTTCTTCCGTATAACCCACCGATGCCACTTCCGGCCAGGTATAGACCACACCCGGAATCAGGTTATAATTGATATGTGGCTTCTGTCCTGCCAAACGCTCGGCAACATAAACACCCTCGTCTTCCGCTTTATGTGCAAGCATAGCACCTTTGATGACATCTCCAATTGCATACACACCTGGTACAGCCGTTTCCAGATGTTCATTTACCGGAATTTTATTTCCTCTTTCTTCGGTTTTAATTCCGATGTTCTCCAGCCCCAGTCCGTCGGTATAAGCCACACGGCCAACAGCCACAATGCAATAATCTGCGTCCAGTTTTACCTGCTCGCCTTTTGCATTGTCAGCAGTTACGGTTACGGTTTTCCCTTTTACACTTGCCCCGGTTACTTTATGGCTCATGTAAAACTCCATGCCCAAAGATTTTTTCAATACACGCTGTAATTCCTTACCCAATCCTGCATCCATAGTACCGATAATAGAGGGCATGAATTCTACTACAGAAACCTTCGTTCCCAGGCGTGCATAAACCGATCCCAATTCCAGGCCGATCACGCCACCACCAATCACCACCATTGTTTTTGGAACCTCGGTAATATTTAAGGCTTCCGTTGAGGTAATGATTCTTTTTTTATCAATAGGAAGAAATGGAAGTGCTGTAGGCTTGGAACCTGACGCAATGATCACATTCTTTGCAGTAATCTGTTCTGAGGAACCATCTGCTTTGGTTATTTTAATCGTATTTTTATCGACAAAAGAACCTACTCCTTCGAAAGAATCAATTTTATTCTTTTTGAAAAGATAGGTTATTCCCGCCGTATTTTGTGCAACAACATCATTTTTGCGCGCAATCATCTGCGGCATATTCACTTTTAAATCTTTAAGATCTATACCGTGGGTACCAAAAGTATGTGCTGCATTATGAAAATGTTCTGAAGAATCCAGTAAGGCTTTTGAAGGAATGCAGCCTACATTAAGGCAGGTTCCACCAAAAGTTTTGTATTTTTCTATAACTGCGGTTTTCATACCCAGCTGGGCACATCTGATGGCGCCTACATAACCGCCGGGACCAGAACCTATAACAACTACATCGTATTGCATATATTAAAAGTTTTTTATGTTAAGCAAAGTTAATCATTCGATTATAAATCCAGCATAGGCTATGGCTTATTCTCTATTTTATGAGTATCACCTGACTTGTGGTCAAAGCCCCTTCTCTGGTATGATGGTTCAAAAATTTACCTTTTAATTTGGTAATGTGGTAACCTTTAAAATTTTTAAGTACCTGTCCCTTGATTCCTTCATTTTCCAACAAAGGAACAACGTCGGCTTCCGTATAAATCAAATAAGGCCTGGCGGGAAGTTTATTTTGTTCGCCCAATCTGTAATGATAAATTTCATCATTTGAATAAAACTCCACGGCATAGGCAAGGCCGTTAAGCACCCGGACTACGGGCAGATTTTCTTTATTATTGACATTCATCCAAAAAGCGGCTTCACTATCCGACTGATAAGTCAGTAACTTTGGATAAAAAGCAATATTAAAATACAGTTGTACAAAAAAAGCAATTGCGGCCGACTGCATCCATACCTTAAATTTCCCGGCAGAAGGCATCCTCCATACAGCGACAATCAGTATAAAGGAACCGGCCAGCAGCAGCAATGCCAAAACAGAAAGATC
Source organism: Pedobacter nutrimenti (assembly GCF_003208655.1). Classification (GTDB taxonomy): domain Bacteria; phylum Bacteroidota; class Bacteroidia; order Sphingobacteriales; family Sphingobacteriaceae; genus Pedobacter; species Pedobacter nutrimenti. The sequence goes on from NZ_QKLU01000009.1 coordinate 98,214, forward strand.
AGGTCTGAAGTAAAACTGCAAAAGGCCAACCGCCACAAGCATTAAAACAAGGATTGCCTGTTGCATAACACGAATTCGCGTAAAGATTTTTCCAGCTTCCAGTTGTACAATATAACCCGCCGTCAAAATGGAAAAAAAAGGAAAAATGATCGTAATGTAAAAAGGCAACTGGAATTTTGATGCCGAAAAAATCAAAAAAGTTAACCCTGCCCCACACAGGTTAAACCACTCCACATTACGCACCTTTTTATACCCCTTTCGGATGTACTGTACCACAGCAATATAAAACAGAAAAGACCAGGGCAGATAAGCCCAAAGAATGGTATGCAAAAAGAATGTAGGATCCCCTGGAGATTTTTTAATCGGCCCGCTGTTAAAAAAACGTCCAAACTGGCTGTCCCAGAAAAAGAATTTCACACCGGAAACCCCATGCTTTCCGAAAACAAGTTTTTCCGGGTGCAGGTCAAATTGTTGGTACAAACACCAAAGTTCGGGAAGGATAAAAACCAAAATCAGTAAGGCAGCCACCAGCCAGCGCAGGTTAAACAACAGTTTCCATTGACGGGTCAAGATAAGATGGCCAGCAATAGCCCCCCCTACAGGAATTAATGCAAATATTCCTTTGGTCATTACAGCACAAGCTGCAAAAAGGGCACCAACAAGTACCTGAACAAACCAGCCCTTCCCCAGTCCCTTATAAAAGTGATATACCGCCGCCATAATAAACCCCGTCAGGTAAGGCTCGGCCCTGACATCCATATTAGAAATCACTGTATGTTGTGCCGTTAGCAGGATCAATGCTGCCCAAAGTCCGGTTTCTTTAGTGTACAGATCTTTTGCAAAACGATAAGTATATGCCGTTCCCATAAACATCACCAGCAAAGCTGGCAGTTTATATGACCAGGTATGCACGCCAAATATTTTAAAAGCAATTGCAGCAGCCCAAAAAGGGAAATGTGGTTTGTCCAGCCAGTCCCTTCCCTCCACAAACAACTCCGAAAAGTTATTTCTGAGCAGCATGTTTTTGGCTATGGATGCATAAAGTGCACCGTCTGGTTCCATAATGGTCACAAACAGGCCGCTAAGATTAACCAAAACAGCTATAGCTATAAAAAAATACAGCCACTGAATTCTTTTTTCCGGAGAGCTTTGTTCCATGGTTTCCAAACTGGTCAGCGTATATTAAGTTTTCGAAGTTTTAAACACAAAGAAATAATTTGCACTGAAATTCCAGAAAAACACCAGAACAACAGCGATTGCCTTGCTAAGGTAAAAATTAAGCAACAATTGACTGTTAAACAAATAGATAAAGAAGGAGTTCAGCATCAGACCAATTAGCGAAACCAAAATAAATGCAGCCAGTTGTTTGCCTATTTTATCTTTGTTTTTAAAGGTCCACAACTTGTTGATAAAATAATTACTGATCACCGCAGCTGTAAAGCCAATACCATTAGCCAGAAATTTATTAAAATGTAAAACGTCCTTAAAAAACCAGGTCAGGGAGAAATCAATCACCAAACCAGATGCTCCGGTTATCCCAAATTTGATCAGGGACAAAAGCCGTTCCGGTACAAGGGATAAAAGATAAGAAAAACTGAATTTTTGTCCAGGCATTTGCGCTGTTTACATATTAATTTCTAAAGGTACAACGATTTTACATTGCACCATAGGCTTTGAGCCCTATTTTTTGTAGGTTTATGTTTTGAACCATACCTTCATCATGACTCCTTTAAAATCTCTTTATGCTGCTGTCCTGCTTGTGATTTGTACAGTAAGCACTTACGCTCAGCAAAGCGACTCTGCTTATGTCCGCGAAAACTACACTAAAATAGAACGCCTGATCCCCATGCGGGACGGAGTAAAATTGTTTACCTCCATTTATATTCCGAAGGATAAGAACCGGAAGTATCCCTTCATGATCAGCCGCACCCCCTACACCGTTTCTCCCTATGGAGAAAACAATTACAAAACCTCTTTGGGCCCCTCTGCTCTTTTCCTGAGGGAAGGTTTTATTTTTGTATACCAGGATGTAAGAGGAAAATGGATGAGTGAGGGAGAATATGAAGACATCAGGCCCCAGATCAGCAATAAAAAGGGGAAAAAAGATATTGACGAAAGTTCCGACACTTATGATACCATCGACTGGCTACTCAAAAACATTCCGGGAAACAACGGAAAGGCAGGAATTTCCGGTATATCCTACCCTGGATTCTATTCCACCACTTCTTTACCAGATGCGCACCCGGCATTAAAAGCGGTATCTCCTCAGGCCCCGGTAACCGACTGGTTTCGTGGAGATGATTTCCATCACAACGGCGTGCTTTTTCTTGCAGATGCTTTTAGCTTTTATTCTACTTTTGGCGTCCCACGTCCTAAACCCATTACCCCCGATAAAGGCCCAAAAGGATTCCAATTTCCAATTAAAGACAATTACAGGTTTTTCCTGAATTTAGGAGCACTAAAAAATGTAAAACAAAAATACTTTGGCGACAGCATCAAATTCTGGAACGACCTGATGGCCCACGGTACCTATGACAACTTTTGGAAAGCAAGGGACATTCTGCCACACCTGACCAATATCAAGCCTGCTGTTTTAGTGGTTGGGGGTTTCTTTGATGCAGAAGACGCCTTTGGAGCCCTGCACACCTACAAAGCAATAGAAAAACAAAATCCGGACACCAAAAACAACCTGGTGATGGGCCCCTGGTTTCATGGAGGATGGGCAAGAAGTACAGGGCAAAGTTTTGGTGACATTCAGTTTGGACAGCCCACCAGTACCTGGTACCAAAAAGAAATTGAATTTCCTTTCTTTATGCATTATTTGAAAGACAGCCCCGAAAGCAAACTGGCAGAAGCCACTATTTTTCTGACTGGCAGCAACCAATGGAAACATTTTGAAACCTGGCCTCCCAAAGACACCGAATTAAAAACACTGTATTTTCAACCGGATGGTGGTTTAAGTTTCACAAAACCCGCTGCGACCAACAGCTATGATGAGTATGAAAGTGATCCCTCCAAACCTGTGCCTTATCAGGATGGAATACAAAGCAAAAGGACAAGGGAATACATGATCGACGACCAAAGATTTGCAGCAAGAAGACCAGACGTGAAAGTATACCAATCGGAAGTCCTTTCAGACGACATTACCCTTACCGGACCACTAACTGCTGACCTGGTGGTTTCCACCACTGGAACTGATGCAGATTATGTGCTGAAATTAATTGATGTTTACCCTGAAAATGAAGCAGATCCAAAACCAAATCCTAAAGGGTTGATTATGGGCGGTTACCAAATGCTGGTCCGCGGAGAAATTATGCGTGGAAAATTCCGCAACAGCTTTGAAAAACCTGAACCCTTTGTACCTGGACAGGTTACCGAAGTAAAATACAATATCCCGGATGTGGGCCATACCTTCAAAAAAGGACACCGCATTATGATCCAGGTACAGAATACCTGGTTCCCTATTGCAGACCGTAATCCCCAAAAGTTCATGGACATCTATACCGCAGAAGATAAAGATTTTCAAAAAGCAACCCACCGGATTTACCATGACAGCAAACAGGCTTCAGGATTGGTGGTTACGGTACTAAAACCATAAACCAGGAGGCCTCATGAAAAGATTTCTGTACTGCTTAAGTCTGTTGCTGTGCTCTTATACCCTTTGTATTGCCCAGCCCCTGCACAAAGCACAGGGTTTAAGCAGGGCAGATACCTTAAGGGGAATGTTAAGCCCTTTAAGAAGCTGTTATGATGTCAATTATTATCATTTGGATGTTAAAGTAGATATTGATCAAAAATCCATTAGTGGCAGTAACCAGTTTAGCTTTACAGCCACAAAAGATTTCAATAAACTTCAATTTGACCTGTTTGCCAATCTTAAAGTAGACAAAATTGTTTACATGGATCTAGAGCTTCCTTTTACAAGGGAATTTAATGCAGTTTTTGTGACTTTTCCCCGAACCATAAAAAAGGGGGCAAAAGATCATTTTAAGGTTTTTTATTCCGGAAATCCAGTCGTCGCAAAAAGGGCGCCCTGGGACGGAGGATTTATATTCAGTAAAGATAAAAATGGAAAACCTTGGGTTTCGGTAGCCTGCCAGGGCCTGGGTGCAAGCTCCTGGTGGCCAACCAAAGACCACCAGAGTGACAAAGCCGACAGCGTACTGATCAGTATAAGTGTTCCGGCAGGCTTAAAAGAAATTTCAAATGGACGCCTGAGAAATACAGTACAACTACCGGATGGTTATACCCAGTTTAATTGGTTTGTCAGTAATCCGATCAACAATTACAATGTTACCTTTTATATTGGCGACTATGCACACTGGACCGATGAATATCCTGGTGAAAATGGCCCGCTGTCCATTGACTACTGGGCATTAAAACAGGACAGCCTGCTGGCCAGGCCGCATTGGGACGCAGACGTAAAGCCCATGCTGAAATGTTTTGAATTCTGGTTTGGCCCCTATCCCTTTTATAAAGATGGCTATAAACTTGTACAAGCCCCTCATCTGGGTATGGAGCATCAAAGTGCCGTGGCTTATGGAAACCAGTTTAAAATGGGGTATCTGGGGAAAGATCTGTCTGGTACAGGCTGGGGCTTAAAATTCGATTTTATTACCGTTCATGAAAGCGGACATGAGTGGTTTGGCAATAACATCACCTCCAAAGACATCGCAGATATGTGGATCCATGAAAGTTTTACAAATTATTCTGAAGCTCTTTTTACAGAATGCCAACAAGGAAAAACAGCCAGCTCTGCATATGTAGCCGGGATACGGAAGAACATTGCCAACGATATTCCTATTATAGGCCCTTACAATGTAAATAAAGAAGGCTCTGGTGACATGTATTATAAAGGCGCAAATATGATCCACCTGATCCGCCAGTTGCTGGACAATGACGAAAAATTCCGGATGATCTTAAGAGGCCTGAACAAAAAGTTCCATCACCAAACAGTAAGTACTGCCCAGGTAGAGCACTACATCAGCACCCAGAGCGGCCTTAAACTGGATAAAATTTTTGACCAGTATCTTAGAAACAGTCAAGTCCCGGTTTTGGAATATAAAATCCTCAGAAACCAACTGATTTACCGCTGGAAGTCAGCAGTCAAAAAATTTGATATGCCGGTAAAAGTAAGCCTGAATAAAAACAATTTTAGCTATATTTATCCTTCAGACACCTGGAAATCAACTACAATTGGTTCCGAAATTCAAGAAGACACGTTCAGAGCAGATCCTAATTTTTACGTCCTTGTACAAAAGGTTAAATAATTCCAGGCCAGGTGCAACTTTAAGGAAGAAAAAGAGTCTATTTATAAAAAGCTAAACATATGAAAAGATCCCATACCATTTTTTTTGCAGCAGTCCTTTTGGCCACTTCAGCTGCAAACCTTGCTTTCAGCACTAAAAATGTACATCCTGTAACTAAAATGACCCGTTTTCAGGTCAGTGGTTATGATGGTGTTGCTATAGGCGGCCCGCTTAAGGCTTATATTAAAATAGGAAACCAGGAGAGCATTCGTTTTGAGGGAGATCAGGATGCCATTGCAGAACTGACTACTGAAGTCAAAAATGGTGTACTGGAAATTAAACCAAAAACCAAATGGAATGAATGGAACAAACTTTTCCGCAATGCAAAAGTTCAGGTTTACATTACAGCAAAAAAGATCAATAAACTCGTCATGAGCGGTTCGGGCTCCATTGATATGGAAAGTCCGGTAAACGGCACAGATCTTAATGTGATTTTAAGCGGCTCAGGACACATTAAAGCAAATGCAAATGTCAATGAATTAAAAGCAGTCATTAGTGGCTCAGGCGACATTTCTATGAGTGGAAAAACAGACCATTCCAACGTGGTGGTCACCGGCTCCGGGAATTTTGGCGGAAAAGGAATTTCCGCAGAATCCCTTAAGGCGGTCATTAGCGGTTCCGGAGAAATCGCCATGAGCGTGAGTAAAACCCTCACTGCAACCATTACCGGATCGGGAACGGTTCATTACAGCGGAAATCCCGAAATTCATAAAGTCATTGTCGGTTCGGGAAGTATAACCAAAGACTAAGAGATCAGATTTAAGCATAAAAAAAGCCCTTTCAAAAGAAAGGGCTTTTTTTATGCAGATTTTCTTAAAACTGGTAACCTAAAACCAGGTAATTTTCAAGATAAGTTATTTTCTGACTTGCACTATCGTATTCATTTCTTCCGGTCGTATGAATCCTGGTCAAATTGATCCAGCCTACTTTATTGCTGTTTTGCAAATAAAGTCCCTTAGTTACATAAAATTTAAATCCAAGTTTGGCAGAGACTCCATATCCGGCAAGATTCCAGTAATTGTTCTCTCCAACATTAAACAAATAAACTTCGCTTCTGGGAATAACCGCACCCACACCAATCCCCGTTTCCATGGTCAGGGAAGTTTGTTGTGACCGGGGTACCCAAATGTCATCGTGACGTTCTATCTCCACGCTGGCATAGTTCAAACCATCGGTATGCTCAAAGCGCAGCATATCCGGATTAACGGTAAGCATTTGACCATTGTATTTTCCTGCATAAGGACCAGTCGGAATACCAGGATTTGAAACTGTAGGATCAATATAACCATCTATCTTTACGGTCTGCGGAATGTCCATTACATATTTCATGTGGTCCCAACCAATGGAAATGCTATAATTGTCCTTAATAAAATAACCAAAATGAAAATTAAACTGTGGGATAGTCAGTTCGCTTGGTTTAAGATACTTCCAGGTCAGTTCTGTCTGGCGGTCATGGGCAACAACATCTCTTAAGGTAAAATTATAACCAGGCCCTTTAAAATTGATATCACTTTTATTATACCAGGAATGGTTATAGCCCCAATGAACAAAAAAGTTTCCCTTTCTGGAGAAATTTCTCTTCACTTCATTGGAGAAAATACTTTTGCCGATTTTAGGCGTTTCCTCCTGGCCAGCAGGAATCTGCTGTGCATTTAATTTTCTAGAAAAAATTAACAAAAAAAATAGTAAGTATTGTTTTTTCACGGTCCAAAATAATTAATGTAATTCACTCTGAATGAGCAGCGTAAAATTATGACTTATAAACGGATTTATTCAAAAAAAGAAAGACCTGCCAAAGCAGGCAGGTCTTTCTTTATATATTCCTGACATTAAACCCCCAGCAACAAACGAGCAGGGTCTTCCAGTAATTGTTTTACACGAACAAGAAAACCAACCGACTCTCTTCCATCGATAATCCGGTGGTCATAAGAAAGGGCCAGGTACATCATTGGACGAACTACAACCTCCCCTTTTTCAGCAATAGGGCGCTCAATAATATTGTGCATACCTAAAATTGCCGATTGAGGTGAATTGATAATCGGGGTTGACATCATCGAACCAAATACACCACCATTGGTAATGGTAAAGGTACCACCGGTCATTTCCTCCAGCGACAATTTACTGTCACGGGCTTTAGTGGCCAGTTCAATCACTGTTTTTTCAATCTGTGCAAGGCTCATGCTTTCTGCATTACGAATAATTGGCACAACCAGTCCCTTAGGCGCAGAAACCGCAATAGATACATCCACGAAGTCATTATAGACCAATTCCTCTCCTTCGATACGTGCATTTACAGCAGGGAAATCTTTTAAGGCCTCACATACCGCTTTTGTAAAGAAACTCATAAAGCCTAAGCCAACACCAAATTTTTCTTTAAACTGGTCTTTGTATTTGGCGCGTAGGTCCATGATTGGCTTCATGTTCACTTCATTAAATGTAGTTAGCATCGCCGTTTCGTTTTTAACTGCAACCAAACGTTTGGCAACAGTTTTACGCAATGGGGTCATTTTTTGTCTGCGCTCATTTCTAGAACCCGCAGGGGCTGCAGGAGCCGGGGTTGAAGGAGCCGTACTCGCAGGAGCAGGCTTAGCTGGTGATTTCTGCGCATTTAAAGCATCCTCTTTTGTAATCCGGCCGTCAACGCCAGTACCTTTAACTGAGGCTGCATCCACACCTTTTTCTGCAAGGATTTTACCTGCTGCAGGAGAAGGTGTTCCTGTTGCATAATTTTCAGAACCTTTTTCAGCTACAGGGGAAACCGATTTTTCTTCGATCACCACTTTTTCAGCCGCTGGTGCTTCTTCTTTAGCTTTTGGCGCTGGGGCTGTACCTGAATCCTCTATTTTACAAACAACAGCACCAATGGCTAAGGTATCACCTTCACTGGCAACTGTTCTCAAAGTTCCTGCCTGCTCAGCGGTCAATTCGAAAGTTGCTTTATCTGATTCCAGTTCAGCAATAACCTCATCCATTTCAACTGCTTCACCATCGTTTTTTACCCAACGGGATAAAACAACCTCAGTGATTGATTCACCAACCGGCGGAACTTTTATTTCTATACTCATAACTGATGTATTATATTTCTAATCTACCTTAAATACTTTATCTACTGATTTTTTCGCAATGCTTTTTTCCTTTTCTGTTACAGGGACTTCAAATGCTTTTGCCAAAATATAAGCCTGTTGATCTGCATGTTGTTTTGCAAATCCAGAAGCGGTACTGCTGCTTTCTTTTCTGGAAATCAGTTCAATCTCACTAAAGATTGTCCTTCTCAGTTTACGGAGCAGATAAGGCCATGCACCCATATTTTCTGGTTCTTCCTGTACCCATATTGCCTCTTTGGCATTTTTATAGCCTTTATAAACACTCTCCATCTGCTCAAGTGGCAATGGATACAATTGTTCCAAACGGACAATCGCTACATTTTTAATTTTATCTGTTTGTTGTTTTTCCAGCAGTTCATAATAGATTTTTCCACTGCAGAAGACGACCCGGGTTACATCTGATGCCTTAACATTGACATCATTGATTACCTCATGAAATTTACCTTCTGTAAATTCTTCTAATTTAGAAACACATAAAGGATGGCGCAATAGGCTCTTAGGTGTAAAAACAACCAAAGGCTTTCTGAAATCACGTTTAAATTGTCTGCGCAAAACGTGGAAAAAGTTAGCCGGAGTGGTACAATTGGTCACCTGCATATTGTAATCTGCGCAAAGTTCCATAAAACGCTCAATTCTTGCAGAAGAGTGTTCCGGTCCCTGTCCTTCATAACCATGTGGCAATAACATCACCAACCCGTTTTCTCTTTGCCATTTCGTTTCTGCACTGGCAATATACTGGTCAACTACAATTTGGGCACCGTTAAAGAAATCACCAAACTGCGCTTCCCAAATGGTCAATGCATTCGGATTGGCCATCGCATAACCATATTCAAAACCCAGCACACCATATTCGGATAAATGCGAGTTATAAATATCAAATGGAGCCTGTTTACTGGAAATATTGGCCAGTGGGATGTATTCTTCTTCTGAATCTTCCAGGGTCAACACCGCATGGCGATGAGAGAAAGTACCACGTTCCACATCCTGTCCACTCAAACGTACCCGTTTGCCTTCTTCCAGTAAAGTTCCATAGGCAAGTTGTTCACCCATGGCCCAGTCAAAGACATGGGTGGTGTTGGCCATTTTACTACGCTCCTCGAAAAGTTTTTCAATTTTTTTGAAGAAACGTTTATCTGAAGGTAGGGTGCTGATCTTTTTAGCAATCTCCAGCAAGGTAGATTTTTTAACAGCCGTATCCGGAGAGGCGTCAAAATCTTTGGCTGTCGCAATGCGCATATCTGCCCAGGCTCCTCCAAATTTCACATCCTGATAAGTTGAAGTCAGTTCTTTGGCTTCGTTTAAACGTTCTTGTAAAATGCCCCTGAACTCCTTTTCCATTTCCTTGGCAAGACTGGCTTCCAATTTGCCTTCACTGATCAGTTGCTTGATATAAATATCGCGTGGATTTGAATGTTTTTCAATTGCTTTATACAATAAAGGCTGCGTAAATTTAGGTTCATCAGACTCATTGTGTCCAAACCTGCGGTAACATAGAATGTCTATAAATACATCGTTCCTATATCTTTGACGATACTCCATAGCCAGGTTAATGGCATAAACCAGGGCTTCCACATCATCTCCGTTCACATGGAACACCGGTGAAAGGGTAACCTTTGCAATATCTGTACAATAGGTACTGGTACGGCCGTCCTTATAATTGGTAGTAAAGCCAATCTGGTTATTGATCACCAGGTGGATTGTTCCTCCGGTTTTATACCCATCCAGACCAGCCATCTGGATCACTTCATAAACAATACCCTGTCCAGCCACTGAAGCATCACCATGCAACAGAATTGGTGCAATCCGGGAGTTATCACCCCCATATTTAAAATCAATTTTGGAACGGGTCATCCCTTCGACCACACCATTTACGGTTTCCAGGTGAGAAGGGTTAGGACAAAGGCTTAGGTGGACACTTTTTCCGTCGTTTGTTGTTACATCTGTAGAATAACCTAAATGGTATTTCACATCACCTCCAAAAGGAGATGCTGCACTATAGCCCTTACCTTCAAATTCTGCAAAAATATCTTTATAGGTTTTTTGCATGATATTGGCCAGCACGTTTAAACGGCCACGATGTGCCATACCAATTACAAATTCTTCAATTCCGAGTTCCGACCCTTTTTCAATAACAGAATCAAGAGCAGGGATCAGGGCTTCGGCACCCTCCAGAGAAAAGCGTTTCTGGCCCAGAAATTTCGTTCCCAGGAAGTTTTCAAAACTGACTGCCTCATTTAGTTTTTTAAGGATGCGGCGTTTTTCTTCAATAGAAAAACTGGCCGTATTACGGGCACGCTCCATTTTATTCTCAATCCAGCTCAACACCTCTGGCGTGCGGACAAATTTATACTCAGCACCAATAGAACGGCAATAGGTTTGTTCTAAGAAAGCGACAATATCGCTCAACTTAGCTGCTCCAATACCAATTTCCACACCCGAATTAAAAACAGTATCCAGATCAGCCTTACTTAAACCGAAATTTTCAAGGTCCAGAGTAGGCAAGTGTTTACGCCTTTCCCTTACCGGATTTGTTTTGGTAAAAAGGTGTCCCCTTGTGCGATAACCGTTGATCAGGTTCAGCACATTTACTTCTTTCAAAAAATGCTCCGGGGTTTCTTCTGTAACAGAAGAACCTGAGGCTGTTCTTCCAAAATCAAAACCCTCAAAAAATTTCTGCCATCCGAATTCAACCGAACCGGGATCTTGTTTATAAGCTTGGTATTGGGAATCTATGTATTCGGCATTTTCGCCGCTGAGATAAGATAAATTATCCATTATATATGAATTTGCTATAAGTGTAGCAAAATTAGGATTTTACCTAATAAAACAGGCAAATTTCTTTATATTTCTTCGAGAAATTCAACCATATCACAAACATTCTTCAAGGGGACCAAATGGTCCTTGACCAGAATGTCAAATTCCGAGATCAGACTGCCTGCAACCAGCAAAGGTACATCCAGACAATCCATCACCTTTTCAATAATTTTATTCACATCCTTACCCAGGTTCAGCGAGGTTAATACAATAAAAGCATAGTCGGGTTGGTAAGAACCAATCACTTTTTTTATGTCATTATAGGGAATTTCCTGTCCCAGATACAATGTGTCATGGCCGCATTTCTTCAACAGATAGCGGGTAAAAAGCAAGCCTGTCTCATGCATTTCGGCCTCAGGGAGAAAAAGCAGAAATCTTTTGGGTTCTTCTTTATGCGGCTTTTTGACTTTATCGATGCAAACAATAATCTGGTCCCGGATCAGATTTGATGCAAAATGTTCATGAGAAGGATCGATTGTCCCGGTTTGCCACAACATCCCCACCCGCTTCATAAAAGGAAACAAAACAACATCCATCGTTTTAATCAATCCCATTTCTTTAATGCAGCCAGAAAGGATTTTAGAAAAATTTTCCTCATCATATTTCAGGGTTGCATCCGCCAGGTTCAATACCTGCACCTGATCATTGTTCCAGTCTGTTTTTAGCTGGGTAACCAGATCGCTGATCTGCTTCAGGCTCATTTTGGCAATTTTGCTGATCTTATAGCCATTTTCATTAAGAGCTACAATATTCAGAAGCATTTTAAGATCTTCTTCATCGTAGAACCGGATATTGGTTACAGTTCTCTTCGGGGGCACCAGGTTATACCTTGTTTCCCATGCCCTTATGGTATGCGCTTTAATACCGATCAGGCCCTCTATGTCGCTAATTGAAAATCTTCTCACTTTAGTATTTACAACAAATGTTAAACAACTTTGTTTAAAATACAATTATTGTTGAACATTTATTAAAAACATGGCCACACATGCCCCTAAAGTGGGCTAATTAAAGGATCAGGAAAAATATTCTGCAGATCAGTTTACCAAAGGAGAATCTTCCGGATCCAGATTCAACAATTTAAACTGTTTCTCCAGATCAAAAGCATTTTTCCCCGAGCGTTGGTCTTTACCCCCGCCGGCCACAATAGCCCAGTTACACCAATTACTGGCCGGGGCATAATCGATCAGTTTATCCTGAAAGTACGCAGCGCCCCTTACCCAGCTGATCTTTAAGATATAAATCAAAAAAGTAGCCGTAAGCAATCTTGCAGGATAAGGAATAAAACCCGTTTCGTTGAGTTCCTTCATGTAATTGTCTACCACCGGATGCCCGGTACGTCCCTGCTTCCACTGATCCAGCAAATCTTTTTCTTCTTGCTCAGGACTGGATTGCTCAAAATCCAACTGGGCATCATTAAAGAAATCGAGTCCATGTTTTTTAAACATAAACCTGAAGTAATCCCGCCAAAGCAAGCCTAAAAGAATCTGGTTAAAATTTTGATTAGTTCCGAATTTATCTTCCGCATCTTTCACCAACCAGTACACCATTCTTGGGGAAAGACAGCCATGGGCCAGCCAGGCTGAAAGTTTTGAAGAGAATGCTGGTAAACCAGCCGCTGCCTTGCCTTGTATTTTTTGATAAACCAAAGAACCTTCTTCCAGCAAAGCATTCAGATGTAGCAAACCTTCCCGCTCTCCGCCCCTTAAAAAAGGATCTTCGCCACCAGCATCATTCAGCAAAGGCAGTTCACCCCAATCTTCCAGTTCGGTAAAATTAATTACTTCAGGAGCAAGGAAACATGCTTTTACGATGGCATCCCGCTCGGTTTTCTTTTTAAACTGGGTAAAAACATCAGGAATGTCCTTAATTGGAAAAGGCAGGTCCTCTTTATTGTATAAAGTATGACCAATAAAATGTCTCAGATTAATTCTCAATTTCCAGAGCTGGTCTTCCACATGAGCAGAAATCTCTGTTTCCTCAGGTCCAACCTCCCGATGGTGATAAACCTCGGCGATGTCGTAGCGTTCCACAAGTTCAGGTAACAATTCCTCGGGCCTACCTTCAAGAACCAACAGGTTTCCTCCAAGCTTTTGAAAAGAAGATCTCAAATCAGCAATACTTTCCCTTAAAAACTTTTGACGAAGCAGGCCTGATTTCAATGTCCCATGTGTGGTCTGTTCTACGTAACGGGGATCAAAAACATAAACCGGCAAAATACTATCCGATTTAGCAATTGCCTCCACCAGCATTTCATTGTCATGCAAACGGAGGTCGTTTCTAAACCATACCAATATTTTCTTGAGTTTAATCAAAGCAGGAACTTCTTATCAGGTAACTCACAAAAATAAAGTATTCCATCTCCTAAAACTAACGGCAAGCGTAATATTTACACTAGTAAAACAAATTTTCAGTTATAAAAAACAAAAAACCTATTCATTGGTTATCCATGCACATAAAACCATGCATGTCCGGATGATTATATTTACAAAAATATTCAATGGTCTAAAATGGACGATCTCACGAGTTTCGCGTACCAGTGATCATAGCCTTATTCGCTGAACGCTAAAAAAAATGTCATGGAAAAACATATTTTAATAACAGGTTCGACTGGAATGGTCGGAAAGGCGCTTTTAAAGACTTTGTTAAAAAGAGGGCACCGTGTTTCCGTACTTTCCAGAAAACCCTTAAAAATAAAAGGGGTCACTGTTTACCTTTGGGATGTTTATGAAGAAAAAATAGACAAAAACTGCTTGAACGGTATCGATACCATAGTGCATCTGGCAGGTGAAAATATCGCAGAAAAAAAATGGACAAAGGAACGAAAAAGGCAAATTATAGAAAGCAGGACCAAATCGGCCGCCCTTCTTTACAAAACCATACTTGAACAACCCAATCAGGTTAAAAGTTTCATTTCCGCTTCTGCGGTAGGTTACTATGGAGACTGCGGCGAAGAGATCCTGACAGAAGAAAGCGATAATGGCTATGGCTTTTTAGCATCCTGCTGCAGAGAATGGGAAAATGCTGTAGATAAGGGAAAAACATTGAGTTTAAGAATTGTGAAACTAAGAACAGGTTTCGTCCTTCAGAAAAATCAGGGCGGATTAGCCGCTATGGAAAAACCCATTCGTTTTTTTGCGGGCGCTGCCCTTGGAAACGGTCAACAATGGGTTCCCTGGATCCATATTATAGATATGGTGCGCATTTATTGTTATGCCATAGAGCAGAACCTGATGATGGGCAGTTACAATGCCTGTGCACCTTATCCGGTCACAAATAAAACCCTGACCAAAAGCATTGCTAAAAATCTTCACCGTCCTGTTTGGCCATTTAATGTCCCTGAAAGCCTCCTTAAAACCATTCTTGGAGAAATGAGTATTGTTGCACTGATGAGCACGAATACTTCAGCCCAAAAATTGCTGGACTCGGGATTTACATTTAACTTTACCCAACTGGACACCGCTTTAAAAGACATTTATCATTCCTGACCCATTTTTGGCTTCGTCGATATTGGCCAACCCATAAGTATGAAAAAACAAATCAGCATCTGCTGGCTGCGAAGAGATCTTAGACTACACGACCATGCCGCTTTATATCATGCCTTAAAAGATAAACAGCCGGTACTGCTCCTGTTCATTTTTGACACAAAAATTTTAGACCGCCTGGGACAGAAAGATGATCCCAGAATCAGTTTCATTCATCGGACACTGGAAACGATCCACCAGGAGCTTGGAAGCCTGGGCTCTTCCTTGTTAGTAAAATACGGCAAGCCTGAAAAGATTTGGGCAGAGGTCCTTGAAGAATATGAGGTTAAAAAAGTTTTTACAAATAAAGACTATGAACCCTATGCAAGGGAAAGAGATGAGCTGCTAGCCGAATACCTGAGGTCGGAAAATATCCCTTTTGAAACTTTCAAAGACCAGGTCCTGTTTGAAAACAAAGAGATCCTCAAAGAGGACCAAAAGCCCTATACTGTTTTCACACCCTATTTCAAAAGATGGCGGCAAAAACTTGATCCATTTTATCTGAAAGCCTACCCGGTTAAAAAATACCTGAAAAACCTTGTCCAGATCGAAAAACTACCTTTTCCCAGCCTGAAAGAAATTGGCTTTCAAAAATCCGATTACAGCTTTCCCAATATTAATTTCGAGCATAAACTTTCCGGATATGAACAAAGAAGGGATTTTCCGGCAGACGACGCCACTACCCATATTGGTTTGCACCTTCGCTTCGGAACCCTGAGTATACGCCATGCTGCAAAAACAGCCATCCAGCAGGGGGCTGAAAAATGGCTTTCAGAACTGGCCTGGAGAGACTTCTACATGATGATCCTCTGGCATTTCCCACATACTGCCCACAGCGCATTTAAACCTGCTTACAACAGGATCCGGTGGAGAAATAATGAAACAGAATTTGAAGCCTGGTGTAAAGGGACTACCGGGTACCCAATAGTTGATGCAGGAATGAAGCAACTCAATCAAACGGGCTATATGCACAATCGTGTCCGTATGATTGTGGCCAGCTTTCTGACCAAACATTTGCTTATTGACTGGAAATGGGGAGAAGCTTATTTTGCAGAAAAACTACTGGATTACGACATGGCAAGTAATATAGGTGGCTGGCAATGGGCCTGTGGATGTGGCAATGACGCCGCCCCTTATTTCAGGGTTTTTAATCCGGAACTTCAGGCTAAAAAATTTGATCCTGAAAACAGGTACATACACCAGTGGGCACCAGAATATAAAGAAAAAAAGCATGCCCAACCCATAGTTGAACATGCTTTTGCAAGAGAAAGGGTTTTGAAAGTCTTTAAAGAAGCCCTTAATGAAACCTAAATTCTTTTTTAGTTGGTGACCCCAATAAGCTGCAGGTCAAAATCAAGAATAGAATTGGCAGGAATAGATACCCCTCCAGCGACTGTAGTTGGCCTGGCTGTTGTACCGTAAGCCTGTGCTGAAGGTGCAATAATCCGTACCTTTCCACCTTTCTGAATCAGCGGAACAATTTCTCTCCATGCAAAGACCAGACTACCCAATGGACTGGAAAAAGACCCATCAGATTTTCCGTCAAATACGGTTCCGTCGATCAGACGCCCTGTATAATTGGCATTGATGGTTGTGCCATCATTGATCACATCCGACCCACTTCCGGGATCCGTGATGACATAATAGGTGCCTGAAGCTCTTTTCACAGCGCCGGTAATTCCTTTAGCAGCAATAAAAGCCTTGATCAAACGATCATCCAGATCAGCTTGCTTTTTTTCAGGAAAAGTGGTTATGGTCAGATCGATCAGTTCATTCGAAGGCACATTCAGTGTCGTATTCCCATTTCTTCCAAAAGCCAGGTAAGAAGGCAACAGGATTCTGGCTGAACCACCTGGTTTGAGCAATTGCAAGACTGTGCGAATGGCCGGAATACTTAAGCCCCCGTAATTCGTCGTAACCGATGTCCCGATCACCTGAACTATAGGATAGGTAAAACTATTGGTATAGCCCACATAAGTACCCAAATTGGCGGTTGCAGGGCTGGAATAATAAACATTTGAACTGGAAAGGGATTTTAAGCTAATGTTATATAAAACCGAATCTGTGGTTTTATACAAATCGCCGGTACCAGCATTGGTAATGGAGTAATAAAACCCACTGTCATCTTTTGGCCCCACATTCAGTTTGTTTGCAGAAATAAACTGCTGAAGTTTTGCATCGTCAGTATCCTGAATATTTTCATATTCTTTTTTACAGGAACCTAGGAGAACGATCAGGCCAACTAAGACCAGTGTATAGGATGCAGATATCTTTTTAAGCATTCTTTATTATTTTATGGTTTTGGGTTATTTGTGTTTGGTTCAATTCTCGGTTTTACATCCACCAGATTAATGTTAAAATCAAGTACAGAATTGGGTGGTATGGTCCCCACCTGACGGTTAATATAAGCCATTGTTGAAGGGATGATCAACCTCATCTTCCCTCCTTTTCGGATCAGTGGAAAACCTTGCTCCAGCCCCTGGAACAAACTTCCCAATATAAGTATACGCGGGGTTGTGGTTGCCACAGAATCAAACGCCTTTGGCTGTCCCAATACACGGCCATCATAAAACACCGAAAGTGTATCTTTCACCTTCAGTACATCGGTACCTGTCCCTGGGTTTATGATCTGGTAAAACAATCCGTTACTTTGTTTAAACTCTGTTAATTTCTGGTCTGCTATGTATTGTTGGATAATTTTTGTGTCGATTTTCAATTGCGCTGCCCTGATATCTTCATATTCCGTCTCATCTTTTCCACAGGAAGATAATACCATTGCAAATGCAATCGCAACAAATAAAATCTTGTTTTTTAACATAGTGCACAAAAATAGTCTTTTATTAGGGATAGAACAATTTTTAACCATTTTTAACAATTCCATAAAAAAGGCGTTCCCGGAACCCAGGAACGCCTTGTCACAATTCTCTTTACTGTTAATAACAATATTTATTAGCTGCAATCAGTTCTTGCGCCACTTTTTGACGCAATTCTTTCACATTAAAAGCCTCCATTTTAGTGAACCTGCGAAGTCCGACCATCATCATCCTCAGCTCATCCCCTTCAGCAAAAGCCCACAAAGCTTCTTTACCTGCTTTTTGCAAGGCATCCACTGCTTCCACAAAATAAATGCGCATCAGGTTCAGCTGGCCTTCACAAGCTTGCTCGCCTTTCTGGCTCACCAGCTTTTCCGTTCTCAGCATCGCTGATTCCGCCACATAGACATAACTGGCCATATCGGCAATGTTCATCAAAATTTCCTGTTCCTTAGACAGGCTCATCATTAATTTCTGAACCGCAGCACCAGCTACCATTAAAGTTGCTTTTTTCAGGTTTTTCAGAATTTTCTTTTCTGCAGCAAACAACGTATCGTCTTCTTCTCCAAAATCAGGAATAGACATCAGCTCCCCGGCTACTGCAGTTGCAGGCGTCATCAAATCGAGTTCTCCCTTCATTGCCCGTTTCAACATCATATCCACGGTCAGCAAACGGTTAATTTCATTGGTACCTTCAAAAATACGGTTGATCCTGGCATCGCGATAAGCCCTGTCCATTGGCGCCTCAGCAGAAAAACCCATTCCGCCATAAATCTGAACCCCTTCATCTACCACATAATCCAATGCCTCTGAGCCCCAAACTTTCAGAATAGCACATTCTACGGCAAACTGTTCAGTAGATTTCAGTTTTGCCTTACTCGCGTCCATTCCACCAGCAACCAGTGCATTATAAGCATCGTCGATATTCTGCCCTGCCCGGTAATTTGCCGACTCTACCGCATATACCTTACTTGCCATTTCTGCAAGTTTATAACGTATGGCACCATATTTTGAAATCGGCCGGTCAAATTGTATCCTTTCATTGGAATAGTTCACCGCAGTACTAATGACCGCTTTGGATGCACCAACAGCGGCCGCAGCCAGTTTAATCCTTCCGATATTTAAAATATTTACTGCAATCTTAAATCCATTCTGACGCTCAGAAAGCATATTTTCCACAGGCACCGGACAATCGTTAAAGAATACCTGACGGGTAGAAGAACCCTTAATACCCATTTTATGTTCTTCCGGGTTCATGGTGACCCCTCCAAAATTACGTTCTACGATAAAGGCCGTTAAATTGGCGTCATCATCAATTTTAGCAAAAACAATAAACACATCTGCGAAACCACCATTGGTGATCCACATCTTTTGTCCATTGATCAGATAATGCTTGCCATCGGCACTCAGTTTTGCTTTTGTTTTACCCGAATTTGCGTCAGAACCTGAATTGGGTTCAGTGAGGCAATACGCGGCTTTCCATTCCCCGGTTCCAAGTTTAGGAATATATTTCGCCTTCTGGGCTTCATTTCCATAATACAGAATCGGTAAGGTACCAATACCCGTATGGGCAGATAAAGCCACAGCAAAGGAGTGACCCGCCCCAATGACATCTGCAACCAGCATAGAGGTATTAAAATTTTTGCCAAAACCTCCGTACTCTTCCGGTATAGATACACCCAGAATACCTAAAGCACCCGCCTTATCCATTAGTGAAGGCATTAAACCTTCTTCCTGGTTGTCAATACGGTCCAGGTTAGGATAAACCTCTGTGCTTAAAAAATCACGGCAGGTCTGTGCGATCATCTGCTGTTCTTCATCAAATTCTTCAGGAATAAAAACCTCCTGGTAAGTGGTATCCTTAATCAGGAATTCACCACCTTTAATCGTTTGTTTTTCTGTAGTTTCCATATTAACTTATCTTCAAAGTACGGCCCGGGGGCCCGGTCCTGTATCTTTATTTAACTTTTTACAACATTTCAAAAATTCCTGCCGCGCCCTGGCCACTGCCCACACACATGGTCACCATGCCATATTTCTGTTTGCGTCTTTTAAGTTCATTGAACAATTGAACAGAAAGTTTCGCACCGGTACAGCCCAGGGGATGTCCAAGGGCTATGGCGCCACCATTTACATTCAGGATCTCTTTATTAATACCCAGTTCCCTAACCACGGCCAAAGATTGGGAGGCAAAAGCCTCGTTCAGTTCAATGAGTTCCAGTTGATCCAGTTTCATTCCTGCCTGTTTCAAAGCCTTTGGTATGGCATAGATGGGACCGATTCCCATAATTCTTGGAGGCACCCCAGCAATCCCATAACTCACCATTCTGGCAATTGGCTGTACACCGAGTTCTTTTAATTTACTTTCTGAAACGACCAGCACAAAGGCTGCCCCGTCAGAAGTCTGGGAAGAATTACCTGCCGTAATACAACCATCTGCAGCAAAAACAGGCTTCAATTTGGCCAGTTTTTCTATAGAAGTATCTGCTCTGGGCCCTTCATCGGTATCCACTACATAACTGCGTGTCTGTTTCTTTAAATTGGCATCCAGATAATTCTCTGTCACTGTTATGGGCAATATGCCCTCTTTCAAGTGTCCGTTTTGAATCGCTTCCACCGCCTTGCGGTGAGAATGATAAGAAAATTCATCCTGATCCTCCCGGCTCACTTTGTATTCTGTTGCGACTGCTTCGGCCGTTAAACCCATACCCCAGTACCAGTCAGGGTTCTTTTTAGCAACATCGGCATTGGGAACGACTTTCCAGCCACCAAAAGGCATACCTGACATCACTTCTACCCCACCAGCGATAATACAATCGGCCATGCCACTTCTGATTTTAGCCACGGCGGTGGCTATGGTTTCCAGCCCCGAAGCGCAATACCTGTTCACGGTTACCCCGGGTACCTTGTCTGTATCGAGCCCCATCAGGGAAATCATTCGGCCCACATTCAGGCCCTGTTCTGCTTCCGGGGTCGCATTACCGACAATCACATCATCGATTTGCTCTTTATCCAGGTTGGGCACAGATGCCACCAGTTCCCTGATCACTTCAGCGGCCAGATCGTCCGCTCTTGTAAAACGAAATACACCCCTTGGAGCCTTGCCCACGGCTGTACGATATCCTGCTATAATATATGCTTCCTGCATGTTTATGTCTTTTTAAAATAATGAATTAGTTTCTCAGTGGCTTGCCCTTGGTTACAATACTCTGTATGCGTTCCAGGGTTTTTCTTTCCCCGCAAAGTGACAGGAATACTTCTCTTTCCAGGTCCAGCAAATACTGTTCGGTAACTTCTGTTGGTGAAGAAAGGTCCCCCCCACACATGACCCAGCCTAGTTTTTCTGAGATTTTTTTATCATGTTCCGAAATATAATGACCAGAATACATGGTATTTGCACCAGCATACACAATTCCCAGACCTTGTTTACCCAAAACCCGGATGTCCTTGCGCCTAACTGGCTGGGTATACCCAGCTTCTGCCAATTCAATGGCCTTCGCTTTGGCATCAGCGATTAAGCGGCTCCTGTTCATACTGATGGAATATTTGTCTTTCTGTAAGTAGCCCAATTCAAAGGCTTCAACGGCCGAAGTCGATACTTTTGCCATTCCTATGGTTAGGAAACGGTCTTTAAGTGTGTTCTGTACAATCTGATCTTCTTTATATTCATCCGAAGCACGCAGGGCAAACTCTTTGGTTCCACCCCCTCCAGGAATCACGCCCACACCAAATTCAACCAGCCCCATATAGGTCTCTGCATTTAACTGCACATGGTCTGCATGAAGGCTAAATTCGCAGCCTCCGCCAAGGGTCAGGTTATGTGGCGCGACCACGACCGGAACAGAAGAATAACGGATGCGCATAGAAGTATTCTGGAAAGTACGGATCGCCAGGTTCAGTTCGTCCCATTCCTGTTCTACGGCCATCATAAAAATCATTCCCACGTTAGCCCCGGCAGAGAAATTAGCCCCGTCGTTACCAATCACCACGCCCCTGTATTCTTTTTCGGCCAGATCAATGGCCTTATTGATGGCCTGCAGCGTATCCCCTCCAATGGTATTCATTTTTGAGTGGAATTCCACGTTCAATATGCCATCGCCAAGGTCAATAATGGAAGCACCTGAGTTTTTCCAGATCGTTTTATTTGCACGAAGGTTATCCAGTACAATAAAATCTGCAGCACCCGGAAGCGCTTTATAACTTTTGGAAGGAATATCATAATATTTTTTTATCCCTTCTTCGACCTTGTAAAAAGAATCATGACCAGCGGACAACATGTCCAGCACCCAGGCTGCAGGTTCATGGCCATAGCCTTTCATTCCCTCAACTCCGGCCTTAACGCCAACAGCATCCCAGATTTCAAAAGGACCTAAATCCCAGCCAAAACCAGCCCGCATGGCGTCATCAATACGGTAAAGCTCATCGGAAATTTCGGGGATGCGGTCCGAAACATATTCAAAAAGACCAAAGGAAGAAGCCCTGAACAATTCCGCTGCTTTATCTTTTCCTGCTGCAAAAACCTTCATCCGTTCCTTTACATTTTCAATAGTTTTGGTCAGGTCCAGCGTTGCAGATTTTACTTTTTGCTGAGGGCGGTATTCCAGTGTCTTCAGATCCAAGGCCAGAATCTCTGTTTTACCTGAAGCATCCTTGGTTTTTTTATAAAAACCCTGGCCGGTTTTATCTCCCAGCCATTTGTTTTCATCCATTTTCTGTACATAAGCCGGAAGCTTAAACAGGTCATGGGCTTTGTCCTGCGGACAATTGTCATAAAGGCCTTTGGCTACTTTGACCATGGTATCCAGTCCAACCACATCGGTCGTGCGGAAAGTCGCCGATTTAGGTCTTCCCAGGGCAGGGCCCGTAAATTTATCCACCTCTTCTACGCTCAGGTCCATTTTTTCCACCAGGTGTAATAAGGCCATAATGGAATAAACCCCAACGCGGTTGGCAATAAACGCAGGAGTATCTTTACACAATACGGTTGTTTTTCCAAGAAACTTATCTCCGTAATGCATTAAAAAACCTACAATTTCCGGTTTAGTGTGCGGAGTTGGAATGATTTCCAGTAAACGGAGGTAACGCGGCGGATTAAAAAAGTGCGAACCACAGAAGTTTGCTTTAAAATCATCCGATCGGCCTTCGGCCATCGAGTGTATGGGTATACCTGAGGTATTGGAGGTCACCAGGGTACCCGGCTTGCGGTGCTGTTCCACCTGCTCAAATACTTTTTTCTTAATGTCCAGGTTTTCGACCACAACCTCTATAATCCAGTCGTAACCTGCAATCCTGTGCATATCATCTTCAAAATTACCAGTGGTAATTTTATTCAATACTTTTTTTGAATAAACCGGGGACGGATTGGTTTTCACAGCCGATTGTAAAGCTGTATCTACAATGCTGTTCCTCGGGCCCTCTTTGGGCACAATATCCAGCAACAATACCTCGACACCTATATTCGCAAAGTGACAGGCAATACGTGAACCCATAATACCAGAGCCCAGAACTGCTACCTTATTTATCTTTTTGTTTATCATCATCTGTAGTAATTGTATATGCTAAAGTAAGTTTATTCAATTTTTGCAGGGTCGCAATCAGGTTGTTCTTTTCCTGTATGCTCAAATTTTCATTCAGGTATTCATTAAAAGAAATAACCACTCCTTTGGCCATCTGCCTCTTTTGCCGGCCGAGCTCAGTCAGGAAAACTTTTACAGAACGCTTGTCCCCTTCGGAAGTCTCCCTATAAATCAACCCCATTTCTTCCATATTGTTTAACATTCTGGATAAACTTGTTGCTTTTACCCCCAGCAAGCCGGCAAGCTTGGAAACCGCCGTACCTTCCTTTTCGATATTAATCAACACATAACCAATGGCTTGGGTAATTCCAAATCCCGAAGCAATCTGGTTATAGGCGTTAGAGACGTTTTGCCAAACGACCTTTAAAAAATAATCTACTGTTTCCTGCTGTTTCATTAATTATTATGCTTGCATAACAAAGCTAATGAATATTAACTTTTAAAGCAAGCATAATTTTGTCAAAAAAAAGCATAAAAAAAAGCTGCATCCTTTCAGATGCAGCTTTCTAAAACTGTTATTTACAGACTAGTATAAAGTAAATTCTACCCTTCTGTTTTTCTGACGTCCTGCAGCAGTTTTGTTTGTTGCAATTGGTTGGTTTGGACCATAACCAGTCGCTTCAATTCTGGAAGGATTTGCACCCTGAGAAACCAGGTAAGCTTTCACAGACTCTGCTCTGTCTTTAGACAATCTTAAATTTAAAGCCATAGAACCAGTGTTATCGGTATGACCAGCCAGTTTAAGGCTAAAGTTTTTCTCTACCAATAAAGCAGCTACCCTGTTTAAAGTTGGATAAGATTTTGCTCTGATGGTTGCTTTTCCTAAATCAAATTCAAGATTTTTGATCGCTTCATTAACGATTTTTCTATCGGCTTCTGTAACGATTACTTTTTCTTTGATCACTGGAGCAGGAACCACTAATGGACAACCTGAACCATCAACAACAGTTCCTGAAGGTGTATTTGGACATTTATCCAGTTTATCAGCAACACCATCACCATCGCTGTCTTTCAATAGGTCAGCCATTTCTGATCTTAAACGTGCATTGTCTGCTTTTGCAGCATCAAGGTCACCTTTTAAAGCATTAGCAGTTTGTTTTGCCGACAAAGCTTCTTCGTAAGTTAAAGCTACCGGATTGTGCCAAGCCAATTGTTTTCCGCTACCCAGAGAGAATTCTAAACCTGCATAAGCGTAATTGTATTTGTCATTAGCTCTTCCCTGACGTACACCGTCCAGGTTGTCACCATCCACAAAGTTCACAGTCCAGCCTAAATCAAAGTTGATTTTTTCAGATACCCTGAATTTAGCACCGATACCCACCGGAATAATTAATTCTTTAATGGTTTTACCACCTGCATAATCAACCGTTGTTCCGGCATTCGAAGTAACTTTTGGTTTATAACCCGCTAAACCGGCACCACCAGAAGCATACAATTGTAATGCATTTTCTTTCTGGAACATGTCAATATTAAACAGGTTCACCACAGCATTTAAACTTCCTGACCAGGTTAAATTGGTTTCAAAACTTTTGATACCGTTGTTGTTAACTGCTCCACTTTTGTAAGCTTCAGAGTTGTCTCCTTTTAATTTACCTCTTACCCCGTCTAATCTCAAAGAGAAATAAGGTGTAAATTGTTTTTTGATATACAATCCGTAACCAAGGCTGCTGGAGTGTTTAGAGAAATCATTTTCTCCGCCCAATGGAGAAATAGGGGTAAGCACACCCGCGTTTACGCCTATTGACCAGGTATTTAACGTGGCCGAAGATTTAACCGGTTCCTGCGCCTGCGCGGAGTTACCGATCAATATTGCAGCTACAGCTACTGGAAGGCATTTAAATAGATTTTGTTTCATAATTAATTTTTTCTTGGTATATGAATAAAAACCGTACCAATTCTCAAAAATTAGTGAAACTTGTTGAAATGTTGAAATCTTTTACCAGCCTATCGCCGTATCATCGCCTCTTGGGTCTGCCCCTCCCTGATAGTAGCCCCATGGAGTGTGCAAAATAGCATCCACTCTTCCAATCGGGCCCCTGGGTTTGATCAAGTAACCTTTTGCCTTTAATTTTTGTTCCGTCAGACTGTCCAAAGCATTGTCTTCAGTTTCGATATCGTCCGGAAGCCATTGGTGATGAAATCTTTTTGCACTTACCGCCGCCTGCATGCTCTTATCGAACTCAATAACATTCAGTATGGTTTGAAAAACAGAAGTAATAATGGTGGAACCTCCCGGCGTTCCAACGACCATAAAAAGTTTTCCATCCTTTTCAATAATCGTCGGGGTCATGGAACTGAGCATCCGCTTGCCTGCTGCAATTGCATTGGCCTCACCGCCCACCAGACCATACATATTCGGTGCACCTGGTTTAACCGAAAAATCGTCCATTTCATTATTCAGCAAAAAGCCCGCGCCTTTGACCGTTACGCAGGCACCATAAGAACCATTTAAGGTCGTGGTAATGGAAACCGCATTTCCTTCCCGGTCCACGATGGAATAATGGGTCGTCTCTTCATGCTCTGCCGGGCCAATTTCACCGGCTTTAACCACCGTGCTCAAATCTGCCTTGTTCCAGTTAAACCCCGACATGCGTTTTTTGATATAAGCCTCACTCGTGAGCGCTGTCTGAGGCACTTTATAAAAGTCCGGATCTCCCAGATAACTGGCCCGATCTGCATAGGCACGGCGTTCTGCCTCCACCATCAACTGTACCGTAGAGTCGGCATTATGCCCCCATCTCTTCAGCGGATAAGACTCCACCGATTTCAACAACTGTACCAGTGCAATACCTCCACTGGAAGGTGGCGGCATTGTAATGATCTTGTAGCCTTTATAATTACCGGTAACCGGCTTCCGCCACACAGCCTGATAATTTTTTAGGTCCTGGGCGGTAATAATCCCTCCGCTGCGTTTCATTTCTGCAACAATAGAATCGGCTACAGCCCCCTGGTAAAAACCTTTTCTTCCCTGGTCTCGGATCAGCTCCAGGGTATGTGCAAGTTCTTTCTGCACCAGTTTATCCCCAGCGGCCCATTTTCCTTTTTTCACCAGTGCCGTTCCCAAAGGGTTCAGCTCGGTAAAACGGTCATGCAGCTCATTTAATTCCCGGGCCTGTCTTTCGCTCAGCTGGAAGCCATCGGCCGCAAGTGCTATGGCTGGCTCCAGAAGTACTGCCCATTTTAATTTCCCATATTTCTCATGGGCCTCCACCATACCGGCAACCGAACCCGGTACACCGGCCGCAAGGCCTCCGTATAAACTCTTATCTACAATGGGCTGTCCCTGGGCATCCAGGTACATATCCCTTGATGCCCCTGCAGCTGCTTTTTCCCGATAATCCAGTGTATTGACTTCTCCTTTAGCCGAACGGTATACCATAAATCCACCCCCGCCTATATTCCCCGCATTAGGGTACACTACTGCCAGCGCGAATTGCACCGCTACTGCCGCATCCACAGCATTTCCACCTTTTTTCAAAATGTCAACCCCGACCTTGGAAGCTTGCTCTTTTGCAGAAACCACCATTCCGTTGCGGAACTCTACACTATTTTTTTGCCCCAGCTGCCCGCCCGCACAACCTGGAAACACCACTGGACCAACAAATAAAACTGCCCAGAGGACAAAAGAATTACGCTTTATAATTTTCCGCATCTTTATAGATTTTCTCAATAACCGCACTGTTTTTTTCCAGGATCACTTTTCTTTTCAAACTGAGTTTTGGTGTCAGCTCCCCGCCATCAATGCTCCACTGTTTTTCCAGTAAGGTAAAACGCTTCACCTGTTCCCACTTGCCAAAATCCTTGGAACTGAAGGCCACAATCTGCTCAAATTTTTCCATGACCTGCGGATTTTTAATCATTTCCGCATCTGTAGTGTAGGTAATCCCCTTTTTTCCGGCCCAAGTTTTTAAGGCTACAAAATTTGGGACAATCAGTGCTGCTGGAAATTTACGGTTTTCTCCCAACACCATTACCTGTTCCACCAAAGGTGTTTCTTTGAATTTATTTTCCAGCATCTGGGGTGCTACATATTTACCCCCCGCGGTTTTAAAGATTTCTTTTTTTCTGTCTGTAATTTTAAGGAACCTACCCCCTACAATTTCACCTATATCCCCAGTATGGAACCAGCCATCTGCATCAATGGTTTCGGCAGTCAGGTCATCCCGCATATAATACCCTTTCATAATATCATGTCCACGGGCCAGTACTTCACCGTCTTCGGCAATTTTTATTTCCACACCTTTAATCGCAGGTCCCACCGTTCCAAACATGGTGTTGTCAAAGTGGTTCACCGTAATCACCGGAGAGGTTTCTGTCAACCCGTAACCTTCAAAAACCGGCATCCCCGCTGCCCAGAAAATCCGGGCCAGCCTGGGATTTAAAGCTGCACCACCCGATACAATGACAATGATGTTACCACCCAGGGCTTCCTGCCATTTTTTAAAAACGAGTTTACGGGCAATGCCCAGTTTAAAATCATAAAACCAGCTTCTTTTGGTTTCAAATTTTTCAGCCAGTGCTACAGACCAGAAAAAGATCCCCCTTTTGATTCCTTTGAGCTCTTTTCCTTTTTCCATGATTTTTTCATATACCTTTTCCAGTAAACGGGGTACTGTAGAAAAAGAATTTGGCTTCACGTACTGAATATCGGCGACAATGGTATCCATGCTTTCTGCATAATAAATGCTCACATTCGAGTAGATATACAGATAGACAATCATCCGTTCAAAAATATGCGATAAGGGCAGAAAACTTAAACCTTTTTCCAATCCCTCGGGCAATAGTACTGCTGAGTTTTCAAAATTTTTGACCAGGTTATCATGAGTCAGCATCACTCCTTTAGGTGTGCCGGTTGTCCCCGAAGTATAAATCAAAGTCAGGATATCATCTGCGGTAACCGCATTTCTATAACTGTCCAGATCAATTTCAGGATGTTGTGCACCAGCTTCAGTAAGTTCTTTCCAGTGTGCTGCGCCTTTTACTTCATCTATGGTATAGATATCTATTTTTTGTCCTGATTCTGCAACAACAGCTTTAACTTTGTTATAAAGTGCTTCATCGGCTACAAAAATGACACTGACTTCAGCATTTTTAAGAATAAATTGGATGTCATGTTCTGCTAAAGTCGGGTACAACGGGATCTGATAAGCCCCAATCTGCATGATGGCAAAATCGGTCATGTTCCATTCAGGCCGGTTGTGTGACATGACTGCAATACGAGAACCTTTACCCAGTCCCTTATGTACCAAACCCCGGCTCA
The DNA here is from genome assembly GCF_003208655.1 of Pedobacter nutrimenti. Taxonomy (GTDB): domain Bacteria; phylum Bacteroidota; class Bacteroidia; order Sphingobacteriales; family Sphingobacteriaceae; genus Pedobacter; species Pedobacter nutrimenti. The sequence continues at coordinate 126,611 of NZ_QKLU01000009.1, forward strand.
AATCGTTTACAATATCCACAAACTCACGTGTACTGTAGCTTTGCCATTTACCTGCTGTTTTTCCGCTTACAAAATCATCTTTAGGGAATTTATCCAAATTGTATTGGAGGAGATCGAATACTCTTGTGATGCTTACTGACATAAAATTTTAACTAAGTTGCTTCTCAAATCTAGGAAATAAAATTCTCTATTTCCGCATCACTCCAACTTTAGTTCCATTCCAATCAGGAAACAATACTTTGTCATTATTTAAAGACAGGTGCTGGTCTGCCACCTCACTAAATACAGCCCTGAAGTCAGTGGTAACGGGCAAATCCCTTCCATCTTCCAGGTTCTCCACCGCCAGTTCTGCCACTTTTCCGTGCACCAGTCCCCCATTAACATCATTACCCAAAATAAAATTACAGGAGCCCCGGCCATGATCAGTTCCACCTGTTCCGTTCTGGTGAACCGTTCGTCCGAACTCGGTCATACTCATTAGGGTCACATCGTCCTGATAAGTCCCCAAATCTGTCCAGAAAGCTGTAATACAGTCGCTCAGGTCTGTTACATTTCTTGCAAAAATGCCTGTATCTGCCCCCTGGTTAAAATGGGTATCCCAACCCTGCGACTCTGTAAAAGCAACCTCCAGCCCTACATTCATTTTAATCAGCTGGGCAACCTGTTTGAGGGAATTTCCCAGGGCTGAATTTGGATAGACAGCTCCTCCTGATGGCTTATAATTTTTTGTATCTGCTTTCTGCAGCATTTTCATCGCTTCAAAACTTTCTTTACCAGTATCTTTTAAAAGATCTGATGAAGTCTGGTCGTACAGGTCTTCAAAACTCTGGGAAACCAGGGTATTCCCTTTAGGGTTGCCCCGCATCTGTAGTGCAAAATCCTGTAAATTGCTCACTGCGACAGCCTGATTATCTCCATAAAAAGACCGGGGCAGCGAGGACGTAATGCTCACCGCAGTGAAGGGGGTCGTCCCCGCCCCGTCATGGCCCAGCAAGCCTACCGCCCGGTTGAGCCAACCACTGGAAGTCCCTTTACGGAAAGGTGTTCCCGATTCCATATAATCCTGTGCATCAAAATGGGACCTGGAATTATTGGGCGACCCGATCCCATGGACAATGGCCAAACGTTTATCGCGGAATAAAGGCTCCAGGGAAGCCATGGCCGGGTGCAGGCCAAAACGTCCGTCCAGATCGATCAACGGTTTTGTTGCTGCTCCTTTAGCCGCCGAAACAAATAAGGTCGGCCTTGCTGCCTGCAGGTAGGAATCGGTAAAAGGGGTTACCGCCATCAGTCCGTCCATCGCCCCCCGCTGAAAAATACAAACCAGCGTTTTTTTGCCTTTATATAAATTTTTAGCTTTTTCACTGGCTGCCGCTTCCGCGATAAAGGCTGGAATTCCACCCATTAAGCCTATACCCAACAGGGCCAGTCCACCTGATTTTAAAAATCCTCTTCTAGATGTCATGATGATTTGCTTATGATTTACAATTAACGTCTTTGAAATTCCGGGGATCCAATTAGAATACCCACTACCTGCGCCAGCACATTGTTATTGAGTACCGGTGCCATTTCTTTCTTTTTCTCATTCATTTCTTCTGCACCTGAAACCGCATCCATACCCGAAAACTTATTGGAGACAGGACTCAGGGGAGCAGAGCTGACCGGGACATTAGTGCCCGGACCGTTTACTTTAGCCCCCACATCAGGAATTTGCAACAAAGGGACCAGTCTTTTATAGGTTTGGTCCATATTCCGTTCCGGCATCATAATTTTACTATAGGTCATCATGGCCGCCTCTGCATTTGTTGCAGTTTTATCCGGGTTCAGTGCCCCCAGGTTCAGCAGCACCCCTGGAATACGTCCGGAAGCCAGTGCCAGACCAAAATTCATCCGGTTCAGCAGGGCTCCTGTATTGATCCAGTACTGTCCCCTGTCCGGAAAACCGGTAGGGGCCTGGTAATAATAAATTCGTTGTCCCATTCTGGAAACCCAGTTGAACAATTGATAGGGTTGTTGTATATCGGCATTTAATGCCCTTACACTACTAATTGCCAGTTCAAATGGTGATTTTGTTTTTTGTCTGAGCGCTTTTGTATCCCAGAATTCAGGTGCACTGACCATGGTCATTAGGACCGCACGAATGTCTCCATCTTGTGTGGTAAATGTTTTTGCCATTTTATTGATCAGGCTTGCCGGAGGGTTATCACTTACAAAACGGACGGCCAGTTTTCTGGAAATAAATTTGGCTGTAGAGGGATGGTGGGCCAGCATTTCCAGCAAGCTTACCCCCTCTTCATAACCGCCATTGGCTTCAAAATGTTTACCCAATACCGTTTTTTCACCTTTATCATGCCGGTTTGGTGTAAATAAAAAATCACCCTCATGCACAAAGCCTTTCGCCGCCAGATTGTTTTCTCCAATTTTAGTCACCAGGGCTTTCATGGCACTACCGTAACCAATACTGCTGATCGGATAAATGGTCCAGCCTGTCAATACCCGGGCGGCCTGGGTCACATCTGCCTGGGTATAGCCTCCGTCTACGCCCAGGGTATGCAATTCCATCACTTCCCTGGCATAATTTTCATTAAGCCCCGGAACATTTTTAGGTTTTGCGGCAGGGACCGGCTGCGCCTTGTTTTTTGCCTGTGCGTCTGTAGCCATCATCATATTCATCGCCGGGGCGGGCGGGGCTGGCGCACCCTGAGAGGTAAAATTATCCAGAAAATAAAGCATGGCCGGAGATTTGGCAGAGGCCAGCAGCAACTGATCAAATTTACCTGCGGCATTTGGCCGGATAATGTCCCGTTCATAAGCCGGTATAAATTGCGCACATTCTCCTTTGGTAAAGGAAACATTAAAGTGATTGAACCAAAAATCTGTCAGCACTTCCTGTAGCTGGTTGTTGCTATAGGCTGCTCTTAAAATATTCTGGGATATAAATTGTTTGTAGAGTTCCTGATCAGATTTCAAGCCTTTTTTCACCATATAGGCTTGAATCTGGTTGTTGTATGCTTTTTTATCAACAGCCTTTCCAACAGAGTCTTTGCTGATCACACTGTCTTTAAGTGCCATCTGTACAACTACAAAACCCGGAGGATATTTACTCAGCACTTCTGCATTGCTTAAATTCAGTGCATCGTAGCTGCTTAATCTTTTATTCAGTGAATCGTCTGGTAAACCGGCATCCAGTTGTTGGTTAAACCAATTTTCCAGGCCCATTGAAAGCACCTGGTCAACTTGTCCTGGCTTTGCTCCATAGGTAAACCGGCTCAGTAAATAGGCCGCTGCCTGCCGTTTGTTTAAACCGCCATGTTTATAAGGGAACGATACTGCCCTTTTTGCGGATGATGGTCCCGACAAAAAGGAAGACAACAACAGGACAGACAACAACAGCAGAAAAACGGAGCATAGAAATTTGGAAAATGCTTTCATTTTAGGATTCTTTTGAATTTAACCGTTAGATCGTTTTTTAACACCTGAGATTAAGACAATTAACAAAGCAAATGGTTTAGCCAATTTCTATAAACGATTTTAAATTTAAGATATTTTAAAAGGCAGCACCTTCATTTAATTGAATTTAGAGGCTTCCTTTTGCTTGCAGCGGCACAATATTTGTTTAAAGGCTACAAATTAAAAAGGGATTAAATTTCAATTTTTACATCAACAGCTCATTGAAAGCCTTCCCCTAACGTAAAAAACAACCCCAAAAAAATGAAAAAATTCTTTACTATCTTATGCCTGACTTTTATTGCCACTGCAGCATTTTATTCCTCTTCCAATGCACAAAATTATAAAAATGCAATCGGGGGACGCTTCGGGGCTGCAAATGGGGTAACTTTTAAAACCAGTGTTGGAGCAGACAAAATGCTGGACATTATTGCCAATTTCAGATCCACACACGATTACAATTACTTCCGTTTAACTGGTTTATACGAAATCTACAATCCGATTGCTGATGCTCCGGGTTTGGGCTGGTATTATGGTTTTGGTGGTTCCCTGGGTTCTGTAAAATACAAACCAACAAGTTCAAGTGATCTTTATCTTTCTGTCGATGGTGTTTTGGGCCTGGACTATAAATTTAAAGATGCCCCCATCAATTTGTCCCTGGACTGGAAACCAGCTTTAGAGCTTGCCCCGGATACAGGATTCGACGCTTCCGGACTGGGTTTATCCATCCGTTTTACCTTTTAGAAAACAAAGCTTTACAGACAAAAACAGGACGCTCAAAAGGCGTCCTGTTTTTGTATAGGAAAGTTTAGAAGTCGTCTAAAAAAAACTAGGTGGTAACAAGGTGCTAACAGGGTCTTAACAGGGTGGTAACAGGGTCATTTATATAGTTTTTGTTGTGTTGTTACCTTGTAATTATTCTATTGCCACCTAGTTTTTTCAGAAGAATTCTTAAACTTTCGATTCTTTAACATTCTGTCTGCGGTCATAAAAAAAGAGGGCTGCAATGCAGTCCTCTTTTTTTATCTTTTATGTAAAATCTGTAGCAGGTTATTTTCCCATCCAGGCGGCCCTTACTTTTAATTGTTCCGGGCTTGCGTTTTCATCCGCCACGGCCAAAAGGTTAATATTTGGATTGGCTTTTAAGGTAACCGGAATTGTCTTTTTGAAACCATCCCGGATCACATCAACCTGAATAATATCCCCTGGTTTTTTACCAAGAATAGAAGCAGATTTCTCTACACCCAATTCTGCGGGAATCCCATCTACACCAATCAGCTCATCGTTTACATTCAGACCGTCCACCCAGGCAGCTGAATGACGCGAAACTGCAGAAATAAAAATTCTGCCCTCCTTTTTAACTGATGCAATGCCCAGATAAGCAGTCGATTTTCCTTCGTTTTCATTCCTGACCTTTATCCCGGCATAGCCAAAATACTGCCCATAGGCCGTCTCCTGTGTTCCATTTACATATTTTGCCCAGAAATCAGTAAAACTGATTCCACTGATTTTTTCGACCATAGTTTTAAACTCGGCATCCGTATACCCTCTTTTCAGGGTTTTACACTGCAGATACATGGCTTTCATGACATCGTCCAGGCTTTTGGTGCCACCGGTTGCCTTTGCAATTTCCAGGTCCATCAGCAATCCAACCACTTCACCTTTGCTGTAATAGGAAACACCGGTATTATTCGAGTTCTCATTAGGACGATAATATTTGATCCAGGCATCATAACTGGAAGCCGCCGCAGACTGGATTTTCGCACCGGGTGTATTCTCTACATCCGAAACTGCCTTTGCCAAAGTCTGCACAAACACTTCCGGAGAAATAAATCCGGCACGCAACATGAATTTATTTTCATAATAAGCCGTAAAACCTTCGGCTACCCATAAATTGGTGGTGTAATTTTCATTGTCATAATCAAAAGGCCCCAGAGCAACCGGACGCAGGCGTTTGACATTCCACAAATGATGGTACTCATGGGCCACCAGACTCAGAAAGCCCAGGTAACCTTTTTCAGTATTGTACTGGTTGCGTGATGCCCCTAAAACGGTCGAGTTGAGGTGTTCCAGTCCGCCTCCGCTTTTTTCATAATTGTGGACAATAAACGTATAGTGTTTGTTCGGGTTCTCCCCATACACAGCGGTTGCCTTTTCCACAATTTTTGCCATATCTGTTTTCAAACGGGCCGCATCGTAATTTCCGCCCCCATACATGGCCACCTCATGTTTCACACCCGCAGCTTTAAACTCAAAAACATCCTGGTTTCCAACCTCAATCGGGCTGTCAAACAAAATATCAAAATCAGCGGCACGGTAGGTGAATTTTTTTCCTGAAACCGGCTCCAAGCCAGTAGAGACCTTATCCCAGCCCTTGAAAGGAACAATTTTCACTGTGCTCGGCAAATGAAGCATTCCTTCTGGATACATAAAAATCCCTGTTGAAGATAAAAAAGCATGCGTATCATCAATAAAAGGGGTACGCACAGAGATTTCAAAGGCATAAACCCGGTAGTTAATTTTAACCGCTGCAGCCTTTGCCAGATGTACCCTCCAGATGTTCTTTCTTACCTTTTCAAATTTCAGGGACTTTCCTGCTGCTGAAGCATTAAAACCTTCTACCTGTTTGGCAAATTCCCTAACCAGGTAAGAGCCAGGGGCCCATACCGGCATTTTTACATCCACATACTCTTTATTCAAACCGGAAATGTTCATTTCCACTTCTGCATAGTGTGCCTGAGGCTCTTTAAAACTTACCTCAAAGCCGATTTTAACCTGTGATCTTGCTGTCATACCCATAGCTAGCAATACTACTAATCCTGCTAATGATTTCTTCATTAATACCTGTTTTTTATTCGTGTTATTGATTATCTTTCCCCTTGCATATTCGTTTATGCTTCTCCCCGGCAGGCACAAATTTAGAACTTATTATTCTTTTTGACCTGAAATACTTTGATGCGCTGTAACATACTTAATACAAGCACAACACAGTAACTTATTTAAATAATTTTGCAGTTTAAAAATGGATAAACACTTGTATGAAACTTAAATATATCATCTATGGCTTATTGACAGCCGGACTCCTTTATCTGGTCTATTACCGCATCTCGGCCAACAAAAAACTGGAGGGCGATGGAGCAACAGGAGGTAAAGGTTCAGCAAAGGGCGCATCCAAAGGCAAAGGCGGTGCCGGACAAACCCTAAATGTAAATGGAGTTGTCGTCAGGACCACCTCCTTTAACAGTGACATAGAAGTAACCGGTTCCATAGACGCCAATGAGGCCATTACTTTACAAAGCGAGGTCCCGGGCCTGGTGACCGGTATTTATTTTAAAGAAGGCACAGAAGTTCGTAAAGGGGCCTTACTGGTAAAAATTAATGACCGCGATATACAGGCACAATTGCAACAGGCGCTTACCAAGGAGAAACTTTCTGCAGCCAATGAAAACCGCGCAAAACAGCTGCTGCAAAAAGGGGCCATCAGCCAGGAAGAATACGACACTTCCCTGGCAGACCTTTTGTCCCTGAAAGCACAAACTCAACTGATCCGTGCCCAGCTGGCAAAAACCTCTATATATGCGCCATTTAGTGGCAAAATAGGTCTTCGTTCTATTTCTTCCGGGGTTTACATTACACCAACAACTGTTATTGCCAACCTGCTGAGCACCAATCCGGTTAAAATCAGCTTTTCTGTTCCGGAAAAATATGTGGGTCAGATCAAAAACAATTCAGACATTTCCTTTAAAACCGAAGGGGCAGCCAAATCCTATACCGGTAAAGTATTTGCCATAGAACCAGGCATCAACACCCAAACCCGTACCCTGCAAATCAAAGCGCTGGCCCAAAATCCGAAAGGTGAACTTTTACCCGGGGCTTTTGCAAAAATAAAACTTTCCCTTTTGACCTTACAGGATGCCATTCTGATTCCTAATGAAGCCATTATTCCCGTCCTGAAAGGAAAAACGGTGTACATCAGTAAAAATGGAAAAGCCAAACAGGTTCCTGTTGAAGCGGGCACCCGTACTGCCGATGCGATCGTTATCACCTCGGGACTTCAGCCGGGCGATACCGTTTTAACCACCGGTGCCATGGCACTCAAACCCGATGCAGAAGTAAAAGTAAAGCTGGTTAAAAACTAAGACCCTCCCATGAGCATATCAACCACCAGCATAAAAAGACCGGTTCTGGCCATCGTGATGAACCTGATGATCCTCCTTTTCGGGGTGATCGGTTATAATTTCCTTGGGGTCAGGGAGTATCCGAATATTGACCCCACAGTTGTTTCTGTAAGGACTTCCTATCCGGGGGCGAATTCAGACATCATCGAATCACAGATCACCGAGCCACTTGAAAAATCCATTAATGGAATAGACGGGATCCGGAACATCTCCTCCTCCAGTAACCAGGGCAGCAGTAACATTACCATTGAGTTTAACCTGGACAAAAACATTGACGATGCAGCCAATGATGTAAGGGACAAAGTTTCACAGGCCGCCAGAAGTTTACCCAAAGATATAGACGGCAATCCGGTGGTGAGTAAAGCCGATGCCAATTCAGACGCGGTGATCACCATGACCATTCAAAGCGATCAGCGCAATGTGATGCAACTGAGTGATTATGCAGAAAATGTCATTGCCGACCGTTTTCAGACCATTACCGGTGTGAGCACCGTGCAAATACAGGGGCAACGGAAATATGCCATGCGGATCCGCATTGACCCGAATAAATTGGCCGCCTATGGTTTAACCTCCCAGGATATTGTCGCTGCGCTGGACCGGGAAAATGTAGAGCTGCCTTCCGGAAAAATTACCGGTGCAAGTACCGAACTGGTGGTCAAAACCCTTGGGAAGCTAACCAATGAAACCGAATTCAATAACCTGATCATTAAAAACGATTCTGATCATGTGGTCCAGTTAAAAGACATCGGTTATGCGGTTCTGGGTTCAGAAAATGAGGAAACCGTTTTAAGGGAATCCGGCAAACCTATGGTGGCCGTCGGACTGGTCCCTCAACCCGGTGCGAATTACCTGGACATTTCCAAGGAGTTCTATAAACGTTTTGAACAACTGCAAAAAGACATTCCAAAAGACATCAAACTCAACATTTCACTGGACAACACCAAATTCATCAAAAACTCGGTGACAGAGGTAGCTGAAACCATTATTCTGTCACTGGTGCTGGTAATTTTGATCATTTACCTGTTTTTCAGGGACTGGGCCATTGCTTTCCGTCCGCTGATCGATATTCCGGTATCCCTGGTGTTCACTTTTTTCATTATGTACATTTTTGGATTTTCCATAAATGTATTGTCCTTGCTGGCCATTGTACTGGCTACCGGACTGGTGGTGGACGACGGGATTGTGGTCACGGAAAATATATTCAAGAAAGTGGAGGAAGGTTATTCTCCTTTTGAGGCTGCCATTAAAGGTTCAAATGAGATATTCTTTGCAGTAATTTCCATTTCCATTACACTGGCCGCGGTATTTTTACCCGTTATTTTCCTGCAGGGTTTTGTGGGCCGGCTGTTTCGGGAATTTGGAATTGTCATTGGTGCCGCGGTACTGATTTCGGCTTTTGTATCCCTGACGCTTACCCCGATGCTGAATGCTTACCTGATGAAAAAAACAGGGCATAAAAAATCGAGGTTTTATGAAGCTACCGAACCTTATTTCATTAAACTGAACGACGCTTATGCCGAACGGTTAAACCGCTTCCTGAATAAAAGATGGCTGGCCGTACCGATCCTGGTGGTCTGCGTGGGCCTGATTGTTTTGTTCTGGAAAATTCTGCCTAAAGAAACCGCGCCATATGATGACAGAAGTGCCATCAACATGAACGTAACCACGCCTGAAGGCGCCTCCTTTGCTTACACGGATCAGTTTATGATGAAAATTTCACAAATGGTCCAGGATTCGGTACCAGAGAAAAAAGTAAACATTACCATTACCTCACCAGGGTTCGGCGGCTCGGGTTCTACCAACAGCGGTTTTGTAAGAATGGGTCTGGTCGATCCGGGTGACCGTCACCGCTCCCAGGCAGAAATTGCAGCAAAACTGACCAAAACCACCAAAAAATATACAGAAGGGAAGGTCGTGGTGACGCAGCAACCAACCATTTCAGTTGGCCGCAGGGGTGGTCTGCCGATCAATTATATTATTCAGGCACAAAATTTTGCCAAACTGAGAGAAAAAGTCCCTCAGTTTATGGAAGAGGTTTCCAAAGATCCGACCTTCACCACCTCAGACGTCAACTTAAAATTCAACAAACCTGAAATTGACCTGATCATTGACCGGGCGAAAGCCAAAAACCTTGGGGTTTCTGTTCAGGACATCGGACTGGCCTTGCAGTTGGGTTTAAGTGGACAACGTTTTTCTTATTTTTTCATGAACGGGAAACAATACCAGGTGATCGGGCAGTTTGAGGTTTCCAACCGTAAAGACCCCCTTGACCTGAGTTCTGTTTACGTAAGAAACAATAAAAACGAACTGGTACAGATCGACAACCTGGTGAAGGCCACAGAAGAAAGCAGCCCGCCACAATTGTATCGGAACAACCGTTTTACTTCTGCAACAGTGTCTGCGGGCCTTTCTCCGGGTAAAAGTATCGGAGAGGGAATTGCAGCCATGGACAGGATTGCAGACAAAGTCCTGGATGAGACTTTTTCTACAGATCTTGGGGGGGAATCCAGGGACTTTAAGGAAAGTTCGTCCAACACCTCTTTTGCCTTTGGCCTTGCCCTGTTATTGGTGTACCTGATCCTTGCTGCACAGTTTGAAAGTTTTAAGGACCCGGTTATTATCATTTTAACTGTACCAATGGCCGTTGCCGGTGCTTTCTTGTCTCTTTGGCTGTTTGGACAGAGCTGGAACATTTTCAGTCAGATCGGAACCATTATGCTGATCGGGCTTGTGACAAAAAATGGTATTCTGATTGTAGAATTTGCCAACCAGCTCAAAGAGCAGGGCAAAAGCGTGCAGGATGCCATCCGCGAAGCTGCTGTATCCAGGTTAAGGCCTATCCTGATGACCAGTCTGGCCATCGCTATAGGTGCCTTGCCAATTGCCATGGCCCTGGGCGCTGCCGCAAAAAGCCGCATGGGTATGGGAATTGTCATTGTGGGTGGAACCGTCTTTTCATTGGTCCTGACCCTTTTTGTGATTCCTGCCATTTATTCCTACTGGTCTAAAGAACACAAAGAAAACAGCGAACTGAAAGATTCTTTAAAAGCAGCACTAGAAAGCGAACAACATGAAACGATTTAATTTTACCCTGCTGGTCCTGTTGGGTATTTTCATACAGACGACGGTACGGGCACAGGAAAAGCTCAGCTTAAAAGAAGCGATTGCCATAGCCCTGCAGAACAATTATGACATCAAACTGGTCAGCAACAACCTGGAAATTGCAAAAAACAATGTCAATCCTGGAAATGCAGGTTTCCTTCCCTCCCTTCAAGGTACTTTTAGTGGTGGGGGAAGCAAACAGAATACTGTGCAAACCACTTCAACAGGGGCCGAGAAGGTAGCCAATGGCGTTCGGAATACGAATATGAATTATGGGGCCGCCCTGAACTGGACCATTTTTGATGGCTTCAAAATGTTTGCGACCTATGACAAACTAAAGGAACTCCAAAAATTGGGTGAAGTCAATAGCAAAGCCGCCATATTAACCACGATAGCCAGTGTGGTGAATGCCTATTATGCGATCACCAGGCAACAGAGCCTGGTCATTGCAACGGACAGTGCACTGAACATCTCCAGGTTCCGTCTGCGCATTGCCCACAACAAGCTTCAAATTGGAAAAGGTTCCAGGCTGGACGTACTTTCAGCAACGGTAGATTATAATACCGACACCTCTGCTTACCTGCAGCAAAAAAACCTGCTTCGCAATGCTATGGTTAACCTCAATCAGGTGCTGGCCAGGGACCTGAGTATTTCGCTGAGCACCCAGGAAGAAATAGACATCGACAGGAACATCAATTATACCTTGCTCCAGCAACAAACTTCCACCCTGAACCCGGATCTTCAGAATGCATTTATCAATAAAAAAATTGCTGAACTTAGCCTCAAAGAGGTGCAGGGGCAACGTTACCCTACTGTTGGGCTGAACAGCGGCTATGAGTTTTCCAGGAGTACCAACCCAACGGGCTTTAACCAGAAGTTCAGGGGACAGGGTTTCACCTATGGGGTAACTGCCAGTATGAACATCTTTAATGGTTTTCTGCAACGTCAGAATGAACGCAGTGCAAAAGTGCAGATCAGCTCTTCTGAGCTGACCCTGGAAAAGACCAAGCAGAACATACAGGCGCAGTTGCTGACCACCTATCAAAATTACCTGACCAATCTGGATTTACTGAAAGTGGAAAGCACCAATGTAGAGATCGCCAAACAAAACCTGGACATTACCTTGGATAAATACCGCCTGGGAAGCATTTCACCCCTGGAGCTTCGGGAAGCACAAAAAAATTCCATTCAGGCCATCACCAGATTTTTAGATGCTCAGTATCAGGCCAAACTTACTGAAATCAGCTTAAAAGAAATCAGCGGGACTTTGAATATCCAATAAGATGTTTAAATTTATCAAATGATTTTAGTCGCAGACAGCGGTTCATCCAAGACAGACTGGATGGGATACACCTCAGGGGAACCTGTTAGATTTAACACACAAGGTATTAATCCTTATTTTCTGAATGCCCAGGATATTTTTAAGCTTTTTTCAAAGAAAAAAGACCTGGGTTTTAATCCTGAAGAAGTAAAAGAGATCTACTTTTTTGGATCTGGATGTTCTTCTCCGGATAAACATGAAGTGATCTCCAATGGTCTTTCACTGTTTTTCACAAAGGCTTTTATCAGTGTTGAACACGACCTGATGGGTTCGGCTTATGCAACTTGCGGGGATCAGGAGGGTTTAACCTGTATTCTGGGAACCGGTTCCAATATTTCTTATTTCGATGGTACAACAGTGCACAACAGCAGACACGGATTGGGTTATGTCCTTGGCGATGAAGGCTCCGGCACCCATTTCGGCAAAAAACTGATTACCAGTTACCTTTATGGCCATATGCCACAGGAACTGGGTGTGCTTTTTGCAAAAGAATACAATATCAATAAGGAAACGGTGATCAACAATGTTTATCAGAATCCTTTTCCGAATACCTATCTGGCCTCCCTTAGCCGTTTTATGGTTAACCATACCGGGCATCCTTTTATTGCACAGCTGATTTATGATGTTTTTCAGGAGTTTATCCAAAGCAATGTCAAAGGCTATGAAAACTACAGAAATATGCCTTGTCATTTTGTAGGTTCTATTGCTTATTATTACCAGAATATTCTTCGGGAAGTTTGTCAGGCCAATGAGGTAAAAGCAGGTAAAATTCTTCAAAAACCTATTGAAGGTATTTACAATTATATATTAAAGAAAGAAGGGATCCTCGCTTAAATCAGCCCCCTTTTGCCTTTTAAACTCAGATAAAAGTATTTTTAGCCAGTTCTGCCGGGATCGGAAACAATTCTTTCGGGATTTTCCGTTCACTCAGAAAACTGATCCGCTCTACTTTATACTCATTGAGCTTGATCATGTCATTCGATTTCAGGCAAATCTCTATAATCAAGTTATAGGCCCAGATGCAGTTAATGCTCAGGTCATTTCTTTTGGCCACCGTAATGGCCTCTTCTGCATAGAGCATGCCCAATTGGTAATCGCCTCTTTGCTTGCAAAGTTCTGCATCCAGCATCATCAGCAAGAGCTCTGAGTATTTTGTAAACAAACAATGGTGTTTTCCATCGGAAAGTTTAAAGATAAACTGTCTGATTTTTTCCATTTTACCACAATGTACGGACTTGCTGGCATTGATGGCCAGCATCAGCAACAGGTAGGCAGAAAAGGGAGCGCGCTGGTAAAAAATCCTTGGGTGCAGCTGATGAATAGATTCAATAATTTTAAGCGCTTTTTCGGCTGTTCCAAACAGGAAATTAACCGACAGGACCATGAGGTACATCAAGCCGCTGCGGGTATCAGGGTCCTTGCTTTCATTGCGCTTAAAATTCTCCCCCGAAAGGATAAATTCATCTATTTTATTTAAAAAACTACGGGGATCGACCGGAATATTACGGCTTTTCCGGTAAGCCAGATGCAAGGCTTCCAGGGGATTAAACAGGGAACCCGAGCAAAGCACCTTATGCTCTTCAAGCAGGAGGATCCTCGCTTTTATTTTATCCTGGTCCAGGCTTAAAATATCCAGCGTGCTCAAAATAGACTGGTAGACCAGCCAATTTTCTTCTGTATCGCAAATATCAATTAACACAGAAATGGCTTGTTTATAGCAGGAATCAACAAAATCGAAGCTAATCAGTTCTGCAATAATGGCCTCATGCAGCTGCTGCTCCTGCAAAACGGTTTTTAATTCCGGATGCAGGTTAATAACATATTTCAGGTTTTCCGCAATAAACAGGATCAGGTAATTTCTTTCATAATTGTTCAACTCCAGTTTGAACACATTACTCAAACCACTGAAATCGGCAATTTTCGCCATATAACGAATGGTCCATTGCAGTAAAATAAAACGTACATGGTTGCTGCTATACGTACTGTCTATATCCTGCAGAAAATCAGGCCCCACGTTCAGGTTAAATTTTTCCAGCAATTCGATGAACAGAAAATATTCGAAAATGTGCGGGTGTACAAATCTGACAAATTCTTTGGGGTGCAGGTTTTGGTAACGTTTCTCCTCCATCAGAATGCCATCAGAGACCAGCTCCATATAGGCATTTTTAAAAGCAGACAATTCTGCAATCAGCAGATCTTTGGCCACAAAATTCTGAGATTGACCGTAATTGGTCAGTTGAATGATCTTCTTTAAAAATAAGATCTTTTCGGTGTAATAATTGGATTTATAAATTTTCTCTTTGATGAACCTGGAAACGAGTTCGTAAAAAGCAATATTGGTATAATAGCTGATAAAAGGATCTTCTTCTTTGAGCTGATAATACAAATGGATATGGAAGGGAAATTTCAATTGTGCCTTTAGCTTTGGATTGATCCGTTCTGTATCGAAATGACCGGTATTTGAAATGATCTGTTCCACTTCCTTTTCTGTAAGCGGAGGAACATTGGACACATCATTGACATCAAAATAATTCCCCTGGAACCAGGAAGCTTTAAGATAGGATGAATGGCGCATCCTTTCATAAAAACGGATCCAGGTATTGGATCGCATACTCAAAACCACTTTAATCAGTTCTGTATTGTCTAAGGCACAAATGAAACTAAGTATGCTGTCAAAAAGCTGGTTTTTCTTTTCTTTATTGAGCACCATTTCAGCAAAACCATCTATAATCAGGATAAATTTTCCTCCGTTATTCTGATGGAGCTGGTGAAGGTAACTGAAGAGGTCCTTTTTGTGCGATATTCCCAGGGCGGTCCGGACCTGTTCCTCCAGACTGAAATAGGCACTGTCTTTGTTGAAAAAACTATCGGCTTTGACAAAAAGAATGGTTGAATTTTTATAAGGTGCGTGCTCTTTTCTGAAAAAATCCTCTACCAAATGGCCAAGTAAAGTCGTTTTCCCATAACCAGGCTGAGAAATAAATGACATAAAACTATGTTTACCAGCATAAAATTCTTCGAAATCATGTTCAGCAAACTTTCTGCTAATGGTCATGTGATAGGGTAAGGCAGACCTGTTCTTTATGCTTTTGAGGCTAAAGTCTGTGACTTTATGGGCATAGTAACGCAGATTTTCCCAAGCCCCTTTTTCACCTTCAGGCCTGGGCTTTTCTTTAGTGAGCATTTTCATCATTTTCTCACTGTCGGCATATTCAAACAGGGTTGTGAGCGTAAACTGGGAGAAATGATGTTTAACTGCAGCAAATCCAAAAAGCCTTTTAATGGTGGTTTCGCTTACATTTTTATTTAATGTTTTACTGATTTCTATAGAGATGCGTTTGCAATCTCCAGGAGTCACTGTTCGAATTCCCGCTTTTGAGAGTATCAGGGATTTCAGTTCATTTAGTATAGATATTTCATCCATAATAATGTGATAGGGGGCGTTAACAATAAGATTTAACTAATATATACTAAAGAAATTAAATATTGGTTTTCTTAAAAAAATTGAAAAGGTCAAAATTTTGACACTAAAGCTTTATCCACCAAGTTTTTATCATCATTAAGGGATTTTTTAGGGATGATAATGAACAAAATGAATGAAAACCAGCCCTGAAATTCCATAATGAATAAATCGAACGGGGCTTTCGACCTAATCTATCTTTAAACTTGTACTAATAAAATTAGACAATCTCAATCCCTACCTCTCATGAAGTGGACCTCTACCCTTATTGAAAAGTTTGTTATTTTACTAATAAGCTTTCTGAGTATAACGCTCATCAATTCAAAATCGTATGCGCAAGCCCGGGTTTATGCCAATCAGGTGACGATTGGAACCGCAGCCGGGGACCATGTAGACAACCCAAATAATGCACTTGGGGCAGATCCGACAAAGTTTGCGACCATAAATTCTTATGGAGGCGGTCTTTTAGGGCTTGGCGCTTACAATGGTCAACTGGAGCTTAAGTTCCCGGGAACCCTGGCCGCAGGACAAACTTCCTATGTCAGGATTGATTTCAGTGCAGGTGCACTGAACGCCTTACTGGGCGGAAACCTGGGTACCCTGCTGGCCAATGTTTTAGGCTCGGTGGTATTGGGTAACCATTACTTTAACATTGAGGCGCGGAATGGCACAACGACGGTTTTATCAGGTAGCAGTTCCACAGGCTTCTCTGATGCCGCGCTCCGTCTGGTCCAGGATGCCAATGGCTTTTACTATTTGGCCGTAACTCCAAATCAGGCTTATGACCGCATTTATATCAATGACATTACCAATGCCTTGCTCCTCAGCGGAAATTACAGCATGAATGTATACAGTGCTTTTTACACAGCTCCAAATGCCGATCCTTGTGTGCAGGCTTTTGCAACAGGATATGAAGGCAGCGGCCTGACCCTTGACCTGCTTGGCCTGGGAAAAGCCGGGGTGACCAATGCACAATATGCCATTGATGCCGACCCAACCAATTACTCCCAGCTCAGCCTTGGGGCGCTTGGTGTTGCAGGCAGCATCAGTCAAAATATTTATTTCGAAAATTTATCCAATGCGGGGGATGACTTTAATGTAAAAATGCAGCTGAGCCCGGGTTTGCTTAACCTGGGTGTGGCCAATAACATTACCGTCACCGCCTATAACGGTACGACCCAGGTCTATAGCGCCAATACAGGGGCACTGCTAAGCCTGGATCTGCTTGGCCTGCTCAACAACGGCCAGGCAGTGAGCGTGCCATTTACTTCCCCCTTACCTTTTGACAGGGTAAAAGTTACTTTTTCTTCTTTGTTAAATGTAAACCTGACACAGACTGTTTATTTATATTCTGTGATCCGTACTGCAGGAAGACCAACATTCACTGCCCCATCCAGCAATGCGGTCAATGCCTGTTATGGTTCTACCGCAAGCCTCACCGCCACCACCTCTTCAGCCAATCAGCTGGTCTGGTACGATGTGGCCACTGGCGGAACAGCACTGGGTACTGTTGCCTATAATGCCGCATTTGTAACCCCGGCTTTAACTGCAAATAAAACTTATTATGTTGCAGCTAAAAAAATCGGCTGTGTGGATGAATCCGCACGTGTTCCGGTAAACATAACGGTTAATCCGGCCATTACCTTTGCCACTACAACTTTAAAAAATGCAACTGCGGCCGCAGTTTACTCAAAACAGATTACAGCAGCCACCGGTGGAAGCCCTGGTTTTACGTATGCTTTAGCTACAGGGTCCAGCCTGCCAACAGGCCTGGCTTTATCTTCTGCCGGTCTGATTGGCGGAACCGCCACAACAGCGGGTACTTATACCTTCTCCATAACGGCCAAAGACACCCAGGGTTGTACGGTCACAGTTCCATATACACTCATTGTCAATGGGGCATTGACATTGCCTACCGCGAATTTGCCCAATGGAATTACGGGTGTGCTTTATGCACCCCAGACCTTACCGCAGGTAACCGGAGGCAATGGCCCATATGTGTACTCGGCACCAACCCTTCCACCAGGACTTTCCTTTGATCCGGTAACGCACATCATATCCGGAACACCGACCAAACCAGGAACCTATAGTATCCCTGTAACGGTAACGGATGCGGATGGCAATACAGTTAGTACCACATACAGCATTACGGTAAAAGACCCATTGACCCTTCCTACCACGAATTTGGCTGATGGTACAGTGGGGACGGTTTATCCTACCCAAGTGATTCCACCTGCAGCAGGTGGGGATATCCCTTATACCTATACAGCCACTGGTTTGCCTCCGGGATTAAGTTTTAATGCCCAAACAAGGGAAATTACAGGCACACCGACACAATCCGGAAACTATACTGTAGCCGTTACTGCCAAGGATGCAGGCAGTCAGACCATCAGCACCAATTACAGCATCAAGGTCCTTGATCCACTGGTTCTACCGGCCAAAGTACTGGGCTCGGGAACAGTGGGTGTGGCTTACAATACGGAAACCATTCCGTCTGCCACCGGAGGTACAGGCCCATACACTTATGCCGCTGTTTCACTTCCTCCGGGATTAAGCTTTAACAACACCACCCTTCAGATTACAGGGACACCAACCCAGTCTGGGTCTTATAACACCACGGTTACTGTAACTGATGCCAGTGGAAAAACAGCCGCACAAACCTATAACATCAGGGTTAGCGGGGTAATTGTTCTTCCGGGAGCTTCATTGCCTGGCGGAATTGTAGGCACCGTTTATCCTACCCAGACTTTACCTGGTGTAAGCAGCGGCGGCACAGCGCCCTATACTTATACCGCAACAGGGCTGCCTCCAGGACTAACCTTTGATCCGGCTACCCGTCAGATCAGCGGAACCCCTACCACAGGTGGGACCTATACTGTTACCCAGGTTGCTAAAGATGCCAATGGGGTTACCACCAGCACAGATTATACCCTTGTGGTGGATGTCGCTGATCCTGTAGTTTCTAATGTGACCATTTGTGCCGGAACTTCTGCCACACTTACGGTCAGCAATGCACAAAATGGCGTGACTTATAACTGGTATGCTTCCGCAGGAAATACCCCTATATTTACCGGTCCTGTTTATCAGACCGGAGTACTGAACGCTTCAGCAACTTACTATGTGCAGGCGAGCTCCGGATCGGCCAGCAGCAACAGGATTCAGGTCAGCGTCAATGTAACACCAGCCCCTGCCCTGCCGGTAGTGACCACGAATAACCAAATTATCAATGCGGGTCAGACCACTGTACTACAGGCCACTGCCACCTCAGGAAATACCATTAAATGGTATGGTACTGCAACAGGCGGTGTCGCCCTGGCAAATGGTCCAAGCTTTACCACGCCTGCACTGAGCACCACCACCACTTACTATGTAGAAACTCAGGGAAGCTCAGGCTGCGTGAGTACCAGCCGTACCCCTGTCACTGTTACGGTAATTACCGGGAATACCAATCCGAACTGTAATGCAGCCAAAAGTCAGGAAACTGGCATAGATGGCCTGCTTTGCCTGTTGTGCAGTATTGACGGCCCAGGTAATTCTACAGATGCAGACCTGAATAACTTCACCAAAATCAATCTTGCCGTTGGCGTTGGCGCAACTGGTTACCAGCGCCTCATTTTCCCGGCGGTTGGTGCCGCTACCGATAGCATCCGTCTGGATCTGGAAACCCCTACCGGGCTGCTGGATTTGAATGTACTGGGAGGTATTACAGTAACGGTGTTAAATGGAACAACAGTAGTTTCTACCTACCCACTGAACTCTTCACTGATAGACCTGAGGTTACTTGCCGGTAACCGCTTCAAAGCGACTGTACTTGCAGGCGGCCCTTATGACCGAGTAGAAGTCAGGTTCGGTGCCGTGGTTGCAGCCTTAAGCAACCTGAGTATTTATGGCGCAGAGATCATTTATCCAAATCCAACACTAACTTCTGGAAACCAGACCATTTGTTCGGGTTCAACAGCAAACCTTACTGCTGCACCGAATGGTGGCACTACGCTGGCCTGGTATAGTGATGCAACTGGCGGAACGTTATTGTCCAACACCAATAACTATACAACTCCTGCCTTAACTTCAACCACCACTTACTATATAGAAATCAGCAAGGCCGGTTGTGCGAACCCTCAAAGACTTCCGGTTACCGTTACGGTGACCCCGGCTTTTGTTACACCTGTTATTACCGGTACAGGCACTGTTTGCCCTGGTTCTTCAGCGGTATTGGCCGTGACCACCCCGCAAACTGGTGTAACCTACAACTGGTACACCACTTCTACCGGTGGTACACCAGTATTTACTGGCCCTTCCTTTACCACTCCGGCAATCACTGCCAACGTCACTTATTACGTAGAAGGTGTCAATGGTAGCTGCATCAGTCCTTCCAGAACTGCCGCCGCCATTACGGTGAGCCCTGCCTTAGCACTTCCGCAGGTGCAGGTTTCGGCCAGCACAATCAATCCTGGTCAGACCGTCATTTTAACAGCAACTTCAACAGACAGCAATGTTAATTTTAACTGGTACAGTTCTGCCACAGCAACTACACCGGTATACAGCGGCTCTACCTATGTAACCCCTCCGCTCTCTACCACCACTACCTATTACCTGGAAACCAAATCGACAGTTACAGGTTGCGTTTCTCCAAGTCGTGTACAGGTCACCATTACTGTAAATACCGGTGGTGTACCCAACCCGGTTCCTTGCGAAGCGCCAACGACTCAAACCAATGATGTGATCAATGGAATTGCCTTATTATCCGGCGTATTTAACCCTGAACTTGCCATTGATAATGATACCCAAACCGGATCATCACTCCTGATGCCAGTGGGCCTGCTCGGTGCTTC
Organism: Pedobacter nutrimenti; assembly: GCF_003208655.1. Taxonomy (GTDB): domain Bacteria; phylum Bacteroidota; class Bacteroidia; order Sphingobacteriales; family Sphingobacteriaceae; genus Pedobacter; species Pedobacter nutrimenti. Next base: position 146,951 of record NZ_QKLU01000009.1, read on the forward strand.
GGTTTACCAACGTGTCGGATTCACTTCACTTTCCAATGTCGGCGATACCGTAAGGGTATTGTTAAGTGCACCTGGTAAACTACTTTCTTTGGGCGTATTGTCCAATATTCAGTTGAGTACTTATAATGGCAATACCAGTAACAACGATGCAATGACCCTGAACAATTCCCTGATCCAATTGCAATTGCTCAGTGGAAACAGCCAGGCACTCATTAGTTTTGTACCAACTGCAGCATTTGACAAAGTTCAGGTGAGCCTGAATTCTGGTGTAGCAGGCGTACTGACCAGCGTGAACCTCAATTATGTTCAGCGTGTGGTTGTTGCACCTACACTTTCTGCTTCTACCATTGCAGCCTGCGCCACTCAGACCGTACAGCTGCAGGTCAGCAACCCGAATCCGGGCATTACCTATACCTGGTATGATGCCACAGGCAGCACTGTAATCGGAACAGGTGCAACCATCACCAGTCCTGTATTAACAGCCACTACTAAATTTTTCGTGGAAGCCAAAACAGCTTCCGGTTGCACCAGTTACAAAACACCTTTAAATGTAACCGTGGCCGCTGCTCCCAACCAACCTGTTCTGGCTTCAAGTACAGTAAATGCCTGTACAGGAGCAGGTGTGGTTCTTACGGTCAGCAATCCGCAGACAGGAGTCATTTACATCTGGAAAGACAACAGCAACACAGTTGTCCAATCCGGTCCGGCTTCCACTTATACCACGCCTCCAATTATTGGCACCACAACTTATACCGTTACAGCACAAAACAGTTGCGACGTAAATTCCGCAGCCACTACTGCAACTGTAAATATCGGTACACCAACTCCACCGGTAATTACACCTTCGGCCGTTACGGTAACCAATGGTTCAAGCGCCTTACTGACGGCAACCTCTACCATTACGGGCGCAACTTTCAGTTGGTATGCGACAGACCCTTCTGTTCCGGGAGCCGTTGTGATCTCTACCCCAACAAATGGGCTGAATGGCACCTATGTAACTGATCCGCTTTCCAACCCAGGCGCAACAGCCATCACCAAAACCTTCTGGGTAACCAGCAGCAGCTTGACCTGTACTTCTGCAGCAGCCACTGTAGTGGTGACCATCTTGCCAAGTTCTGCACCTCAGAGTGTTCCTTGCGAAGCGGCTACTACTGAACTTCACGATGTAGATGGTTTGATCTCTGTACTTGCAGGTGTAGACAACCCAGGTTTCGCAGTTGACAATGACATCAATACCGGATCCACACTCAGAATGCCGGTTGGTGTTGCAGCTTCTGTATACCAAAGGGCCATTTTCACAGGGCTTTCCACCATAGGTGATAAAGTCCGTCTGAAAATTGTATCGCCCAATACCTTACTCAACCTGGCTGTTGTTCCTAGTATTCAGGTGACCACTTATAATGGTGCCAACAGCAATAATGATACAAAAACACTCAGCAATCCGCTGATCCAGCTGCAGATTTTGCCGGGAAATACAGAGGCACTCGTTGAGTTTACTCCAACAAGCGTTTTTGACCGCGTGGAACTCCGACTGAACTCGGGTCTGCTTGGTGCACTGACTTCCATTAACTTTAATTATGCACAGCGGGTTCTTGCCGCCCCGGTAGTCCCTGCTGTGGCCGTAAATATATGTGCAGGCCTTCCAGCCACTTTAAGTGTTTCGAACCCGGTAACTGACGGTTCTGTTACTTACAAATGGTATATCGGCACCGCTACGACTTCTGCAGCCAGCGGCGCGACATTCAATACAGATCCAGCTCTTGCGGTGGGCGCCTATGACTATTATGTAACGGCAACCCGCAACGGCTGCGAAAGTGCAAAAACGAAAGTAACCGTAACTGTATGGCCAGGCCCTGATGCCCCTGTCGCCTTAAGCGGTAACCCATCAAAAACCTGCGCCAATGTTCCGGTGACTTTAGGGGTAACCCAGGTTACAGGAGTTAGTTTCAATTGGTACGATGCCCTGACAGGGGGTAATGTTCTGGCTTCCAATTCCAGCACCTACACCACACCGGCCAGTCTGGCTCCGGGGGTTTACAACTTCTATGTGGAAGCTGTAAACAGCAATTCTTGTGTCAGTACACTGGCCCGTACCAAAATTACCTTAACCGTAAATCCACCGGCTGTAGCTGCCGACATTACCGTTGCCGGTGCAACAGATCCTTTGTGTAAAGGCAGCACGGCTCAGCTTACGGCCAGCAGCACCACGGTGACCAATCCGGTATTTACCTGGTACAGCGACGCAGCCTTAACGAGCGCCGTATTTACAGGCCCTGTTTTCGCTCCGGTCGTGAATGCAACAACGACTTATTATGTAACTGTTTCCGGTGACAATAAATGTGCTAACAATGCGGCCAATGCAAAAGTGGTCACCTTAACCGTGAATCCACCAGCTGTAGCAGCTGACATTACTATTGCCGGCGCCTCTACACCTTATTGTCTGAATGCTATAGCACAGCTTACCGCAAGCAGCACAACAGTCACCAATCCGGTATTCAGATGGTACCGGGATGCAGCATTGACAGACCTGGCCTTTACAGGGGCTGCTTATAGTCCTGTCATCACTGCAGCAACAACTTTCTATGTAACAGTAAGCGGTGACAATAAATGCGCAAATGCGGCAGCGGATGCAAAAGTAGTTAGCATTACCGTGAATCCACCAGCGACTGCCGCTGACCTGAACGTAAGTGGTAATGATAAACCATTCTGTGCAGGAAGTACCGCACAGTTGACCGCCAGCAGCGTGACGGTGATCAACCCGGTATTCACCTGGTACAGTGATGCGGCTTTAACGACCCCGGTATTTACCGGTCCGGTATACAGTCCGGTGGTCAATGCCACTACGACTTATTATGTTACCGTAAGAGGGGCGAACAAATGTGAAAATGCTGCTGCCGATGCAAAAGTGATCACCTTGAATGTGAATCCTCCAGCTACTGCGGCAGACATTAATGTAACTGGTGCCACTAAACCGCTCTGCGCAGGTACCATCGCCCAGCTAAATGCAACCACCACTACAGTAAACAATCCTGTGTTCACCTGGTACAGTGATGCCGCATTAACCAATGCTGTATTTACCGGAGCCACTTATACACCCGTCATCAATGGCAATATCACCTATTATGTCACTGTCCGTGGCGACAACAGGTGTGAAAATTCCGCAGCAAATGCAAAGGTGGTCAGTATCACCATCAATCCGCCAGCTACTGCGGCAGACTTAAGTGTAAGTGGAGCCGGCAATGCACTTTGTGTAGGTGCAACGGCACAACTGACGGCCACAAGTACCACAGTGATCAACCCGATATTTACCTGGTACAGCGATGCAGCCTTGAGTAACGTCCTGTTTACAGGAGCAATTTACAGTCCTGCAGTGCATTCTGCAACCACCTATTACGTGACCGTACGTGGAGACAACAGGTGTGAAAACGCGGCTGTCGACGCGTTACAGGTGAACATAAACATCAATCCGCCTGCAACTGCTGCAGACATTACCGTCAGCGGTGCAGATAAAGCTTTCTGTAACGGTGTTACCGCCCTGTTAACTGCGAGCAGTACAACGGTCACCAATCCGGTATTCACCTGGTACAGTGACGCCGCATTAACCAACGCCGTTTCTTTCTCTGCAACGTATAGTCCTGTTGTTACCGCCAGTACGACCTATTATGTTACTGTAAAAGGAGACAACAAATGTCCAAATGCGACCGCAGATGCAAAAGCCGTAACCTTAACCATTAATCCGCCTGCAACTGCAGCTGATGTATCGGTATCTGGTGCTGCCAATGCTTTCTGTATAAACGCTACAGCAGAGCTGACCGCCAGCAGCACGACAGTGACCAATCCAATATTTACCTGGTATAATGATGCTGCATTAAGTAACGCAGTGTTTACCGGTGCGGTTTACAAACCTGTTGTTAACGGTGCAACCACTTATTATGTAACCGTTAAAGGAGATAATAAATGTGAAAATGCAGCTGCAAATGCCAGAACGGTAACCATTACGGTAAATCCACCTGCAACAGCAGCAGATATCACGGTAACTGGTGCCGAAAAACCATTCTGCGCCGGTGCAACTGTTCAATTGACTGCAGGCAGTACAACAGTCAACAGTCCTGTGTTTACCTGGTACAGCGATGCTGCTTTAACAACAGCGCTATTTACCGGAGCGGTATATAGTCCTGTCGTCAATGCGACAACCACTTATTACGTTACTGTTAGCGGCACCAATAAATGTGCAAATGCTGCTGCCGATGCAAAAGTGGTAGTTGTCAATATCAATCCTCCAGCTTCTGCTGCAGACCTGAGTGTCAGCGGAAATGCAGCAGCCTACTGTGCCGGTTCTACTGCACAGTTGACGGCCAGCAGTACAACGGTAACCAATCCGGTATTTAGCTGGTATAGTGATGCAGCCTTAACCAGTAAAGTATTTACAGGAGCTGTTTACAGCCCAGTGGTCAATGCAAACATCACTTATTATGTAACGGTCAAAGGAGACAACAGGTGTGAAAGTACCGCAGCTACAGCGCAACAGGTAAGCATTACTGTAAATACTCCGGCTACAGCCGCTGACCTGAGTGTTTCGGGTGCATCAACCGCCTACTGCGCAGGGGCTACCGCCCAGTTAACAGCCAGCAGTACCACAGTGACCAATCCGGTCTTTACCTGGTACAATGATGCGGCATTAACCAGCAAAGCATTTACTGGTGCTGTTTATAGTCCGGTTGTCAATGCAAACACAACCTATTATGTAACAGTTAAAGGAGATAACAAGTGCGAAAATACTGCAGCAAATGCACTGGTTGTTAATATTACGGTTAACCCACTCCCAGAAACCCCAGTTGTTTCCAGTACAGGCCTGAATGTCTGTATGGGCGACAACACGGTGGTGAGTATACAAAATCCAAAAGCAGGAATTACCTATAACTGGTATGCAACTTCAGCAAGAGGTGCGATTCTGTATAGTGGAAGCAGCTACAGCATAACCGGACTGAGCAGTACAACGGATTATTATGTTGAAGCAGTAAGTGCTGCCGGATGCGGAAATGCAAGCGGCCTGGTTAAAGTTACAGTAACTGTAAGCCCTAAACCAACTGCCCCTGCGGTAACCGCTGCTGCTGTAACGACCTGCACAGGTAGTACTGCTGTCCTCTCTGTTTTCAATCCTCAGAATGGATTTACCTATAACTGGTATGCAACCGCAACTGCAGGAACCATTCTGGGTACCGGATCCAGCTTTACCACTCCGGCAGTGAATGCAAATACTACATTCTATGTAGAGGCCGTTTCTGCTGCAGGTTGTGCCAGCACCAGCCGCACAGCGGTCAATGTGGTCATTTCTGCACCACCTGCTGCGCCGGCTTCGGTCAGTGCAAGTGTAAATCCGCTTTGTTCGGGCAGCAACGCCGCATTGAGTGTCAATAATCCAGACCCTGCATTAACCTATCGCTGGTACGCCGTACAAACAGGTGGTACGGTACTCACTACCGGTACAACTTATGCTCCGGCTGTGACCGCAACCAGCACTTATTATGTGGAAAGTGTCTCTGCAGCAGGTTGCTCCAGCAGCACCAGGACCCCGGTAACGGTTACCGTATTGCCGGTACTGGCTGCCCCTGCGGTAATTGTTCAGTCGGTAACAGCAACCAGCGTAACCTTCGCCTGGGCACCGGTAAATGGCGCCACTATTTATGAAGTGTCTACAGATGGCGGCCAGAGCTGGAAACAGCCAAGTTCTGGTCCTTCCGGCCTGACCCATGTGATCAGCGGATTAAAACCAACCAATGTGGTCAACATCAGGGTAAGGGCAAAAGGACAACTGGATTGCCAGACCAGTGCGGCTTCCAGCTCGGATGGAACGGCAGACAATCCACTCAAAAATGGTGTGTTTGTACCAAACACCTTTACACCAAATGGCGATGGCAATAACGATGTATTCTACGCTTATGGAAATACCATTGCGAAATTGAAGATGAGGATTTACAACCAATGGGGCCAGTTTATATTCGAGTCCCAGAACATACAAACCGGATGGGACGGCACCTATAAAGGCCAGCTTCAACCAACGGGCGTATATGTTTACCTCCTTGATCTGGAATTCACAGATGGAACAACAAGCACTAAAAAAGGCACAATAACCCTATTACGTTAACAGCAATAACCTGAAGAACAAAATAAGATGGAAAAATTAGGAAAAATAATAGCAATAGGATTCATATTCAGCTTGTGTATTTTCAAAGTCTCTGCCCAGATAGATCCTCACTTCTCTCAATACTATGCGAACCCCCTCTGGCTGAATCCCGGCCTGACGGGGGTCACCGATGGAGAGTACAGGTTTAACCTGAATGTAAAACAACAATGGGGTTCCCTTTCTAATGGCTACCTGACCGGGGGCGCTTCTTTTGATATGGCTCCGGTTAAAAATTTTGCTTTTGGCGCCATGATCCTCAACCAGAATGCGGGTGACATCAGCTACAATAATTTAAGTGCCCTGGTATCGGGTGCTTATCGGATCCGTTTTGGCCAGGAAGGAACCAACATCATTAACTTTGGGATCCAGGCGGGAATATTAAACAGGAGTTTTGATGTTTCAAAAATTACAACCGGAAGCCAATTCAATCCGGTTACAGGTTACGATGGAAGTGTTCTGATCAATGAAAATTTTTCTGCCCACAATACCCTGGTTCCTGATGTCAATGCAGGTGCCATGTATTTTGACGGAAGCCCCGATCAGACCATTAATACCTTTCTGGGCGTGAGCGTCAATCACCTGACCAGACCGGTTGATAAATTTCTGGGATCTAATGTAAAAATGCCCATGCGTTATACCGCTCACGGAGGGGCCCGTATTAAGGTTTCCGATATCCTTGACATTACACCCAACGGCATTTATATGAAACAAGGCAATTCCAGGGAAATCGCTGCAGGGGCTTATGCACAAATGATGTTAAACAACGAATCCGATCTGATGTTCGGGGCCAATTACCGGGTCGACGATGCGGCAATTGCTTTTTTCGGACTGCACATTAAAAATATGGTCTTCGGCTTAAGCTACGATTTTAATACCTCTTCCTTAAACCGGGCAACGGGCAGTAAGGGAGGTCTGGAATTATCTATTTCTTTTACCAGCAAAAAAGGAATATCCGGTCCTAATTTCTTCTGTCCTCGTCTATAATAAAATTATAACCTACATAAAGATGAAGTCTTTTAAATTACTACTCTTGCTCAGCTTCGTTTCAACAATGGCTTTCGCCCAATTTGCAACGAGTAATAAGCGTGTGGCCGACGTCTATTTTGACAATAAAGAGTACTATGCAGCTGCGGCCTATTATAAAAAATCCCTTCAGATTTCCTCTGACAGTGCGGGCTTTGTAGTACCCTATGGTTTTGACAAAAAAATTAAAGAGGAAAACCCAAAAAAAGAAGATTATGAGTATTCCGTTTTTCAACTGGCGACTTCCCTGCGCCTGTATAAGAATTATACCGACGCAGAATCCTGGTATGCAATTGCCAAGAATTTCAGCAATCCTAAATACGTTCTCAGCGGGTTCTGGTATGCGGAAACTTTAAGGGCCAATCAACGTTTTGCCGATGCCATTGTTGCATTTAATGAATTTTTGGCCAAGTATAATACTTCTGACTCTTATACAGAGAAAACCAGGCAGGAGATCGCTTCCTGTAATTTTGCACTTTATGAAAATAAATATCCAAGATTATATACCTTAAACAGGCTTAACAATGACATTAATCAGTTGGGGTCTAATTATACGCCCTACCTGTCGGGCAATAACTTTTACTTCACCTCTTCCCGACCAGTACAATCAGGGGGAAAAAATGTGGTGATTGAAGAAGGGAAAAAAGGTGCCAAAGTGATCCGCAAGGAAAGTCCTTACCTGAATGCCGTTTATGAAGTTTCGGGAAACCTTCAGTCAGACCGTGTGGCCATCAAAAAGTTAAATATCGGCCAGGTAAAAACTGGTGAATTCGCCTCACCGGCAATACATCCCAATGGGAAAACAATGTTTATCACCAGCTGGACAACAAAAGGTACCCGAAAAATCAGTAAACTCAACCTAAAGGATGGCAGCTGGTCTGATCCTGTAGACCTGGGTGGACAAGTCAACGCCGATGGTTACAATTCGATGCAACCATTTGTAAGCGGTGATGGAAAATACCTCCTCTTCTCTTCGGACAGGCCTGGAGGAAAAGGCAAATACGATTTGTGGTATTGTGTGATCCGAAGTGATGGTTCTTTAGGCCAGCCGGTAAACATGGGCGATAAAATCAATACTCCGGAAGACGAACAGGGGCCCTATTACAATTACAAAACAAAAAGACTACTCTACAGCAGCAATGGAAAAATTGGAATGGGCGGGCTGGACTTCTATGAGAGTGAAGGTAATTTCATCAACTGGACCGAGCCCAGGAACCTTGGCTTTCCCTTTAACTCTTCTAAAGATGACATCTATTTTACGCCCGTTGGTGAGGGGGACCAGGAGGGGTACATCAGCTCCGACAGAGAGTCCCTTTGTTGCCTGGAGGTTTTTCATCTCAAAAAGAACTACCTGACCGTTCAGGGCATACTTACAGATTGTAAAACCTTAAAACCCCTGGCAGGAGCAACGCTCATTCTAGCCGATTCCGCCGGACAAATGAAGGTAAACTCAGATAAAGATGGCCGTTACAGTTTCAAGGTCGGTTCCAACAGACAATTAAAGCTGTCTGCAGAAAAACAGGATTATTTTACAAAGAGCCTTAATTTCAGTTATGACTCTTTATCCAGGGATACCTTGTTTAAAGCAGATTTCTGCCTGACTTCCTACAAAGTCAACGTACCTATTGTGCTTAAAGATGTCTACTATGAGTTTGACAGTGACAAGCTCACCGATGCTTCAAAAGAGATTCTTGACAAGTTGTACACCATTATGGTAGATAATGACAACATCAGTATAGAACTCAGTGCGCATACGGACAATATCGGCACAGAGGCCTACAACCTGGACCTTTCCAACAGAAGGGCAAAATCCTGTGTGGATTACCTGATCAGCAAAGGTGTAGCTGAATCAAGGATGACCAGCAAAGGCTATGGCTTTAGCAAACCAGTTGCACCCAATCAGTTTCCTAATGGGAAAGACAACCCAGCCGGCAGGCAGCTGAACAGAAGAACTGAATTTAAGGTTACAAAACAATAAACATCATCAGACAAGCCTTTCGAGTTTTTCCCTCAAAACCGGGAGATCGAAAGGCTTGTTTACATAATCGTTAATCCCAGATAGCTTGAGTTTCATGCGGGTATCTTCCAGAACTGAGGCCGTTAAAGCGATAATTGGGATATCGCCCTGCTCCTGCCGGGAAAGTGCACGTATCCTGGAAGCGGTTTCGTACCCGTCCATAACCGGCATATGAAGATCCATTAAAATCAAATCATATTTGTTCCGGACCAATAAATCCAGTACTGCTGTCCCATTTTCTGCAAACTCCGCATTTATACCCCAACCGGTGAGTATTTTTCGCATCAGCATCTGGTTCATTTCATTATCTTCGGCAACCACAATCCTAAGACTGCTGATGTCTTTCCATGCATGATCTGCCCTGGAGACCGATGGCTGCAGCTCGGCTAAACTAAAAATCAGGTCAAAGACAAAAGAAGTACCCTCCCCTGGCCGGCTCTCCATTTGTATGCGGCTCCCGAAAAGTTCCACCAGGCGCCTGACAATAGCCAAGCCCAAACCTGTTCCACCAAAGTTTCTTGCTGTAGAATTCGATTCCTGTACAAAAGGTTCAAAAATGGCCTGCTGTCTTTGCGGATCAATTCCTATCCCCGTGTCCCGAACGGAGAACTGAACTTTAATCTGTCTGGCGCTTCGTTCAAGTAAATGGACGCCGATGGTCACAGAACCCTTTGTGGTAAATTTAATTGCATTTACAATCAGGTTGCTTAAGATTTGGGCCAGGCGCATCGGATCACCAATCATTTCCAGGCCATGCAAATTTTTATCAATTTCAAGATTTAAATCCAGCGCTTTCTCTTTTGCTTTAATTCCCAGACTGGCCGAAATGTTAAGGATCAGTTCTTTTAAATCAAAAGGAATATTTTCCAGCTCAATATGACCGGCATCGAGCTTATTAAAATCCAGTACTTCGTTGATCAGGTGATGAAGCCCAAGGGCTGAAAACCGCAACATCTTCAGGTTGTCCTCCTGTTCTGGTCTGTGAGGTTCTGTCGTGAGCAAATTTGCAATTCCAATGACCGCATTTAAAGGTGTCCGGAGTTCATGCGACATCATCGAGAGAAAATCGGACTGGAATTGCGCAGCGTGCTCTGCCTCTTTCAATGCGACATTCAGCTGTTTATTGAGCATTGACTTTTCCTCTATGCTGATCATGTAGGCCTGATAAAAAAGATAATGGGCGATAATAATGGTCACAAAATTAAGCAGGATTAAAATCTCGTAGGCCGGTGAGGCCAGTTCATGGGCAGCATTAAAGAAACTCAAAAAGTTATTTCCCCTGGACAGTACCCAAACCATCAATGGAAAACAGCAGCAGATGGAATAGAAAACCCCAAATTTTTTCCCCAGCAGGTAAAAACTGCACAGGATCACCATATACGTAAATTGCAGGGTCAGGATATTTACTGATCCCGAAAAAAAGAAAATATTCGTATTCACCAGCAAAACACCACCGCAAATTAAAAAATGCGAAATCCCTTTCAGTTGGTCCGGCCTGGACAGCAACATTTTCATTAAAGAAAAATACAACAGGAAAATAAAAATGGCCCTGATCAACTGAAAAGTTTCACCTTGTACCATCATCGCCGGAACGGCAATACTTACCTTAATCAACGAAAACAGAAGGATACAGAAGATGATTTTGATCCTTGCCCTGTTGAACGCATCTGTTTCACTTTGAAGCACTTTTTTTAGTGACCAGTTGAAAAAACCCAATCCTGTTGCCATGAAATTTTCAGCTAAGCTAATTAAATTAAAGAGCGCTTGTCAAAAATTTAGTATAAAATCAGATCGGGCCCAAACTGCGCAGGTCACAGTCCAGGGCTTCACGGTCCCAGCCTGCACTGTTTGCGGCAGCCTCATAGGTACTTTCTAAAAACTGCATTAACACATTTTCCGGTTGCTCAGCTGAACTTACGACAGCATAAGGAAGAATAAACTCTCCCATTTCCTGACTGTAAAATGCCTGCGGGGGCAATACAGGTTGCTTGCTGAAATTTTCCGGAACAGGGTAACAATAAGCATAAAAAACAGCCTGAGGGAATTGAGGGCTTCCTGGCCAGAAGCCACAGGAACTGACTTCATGAGAATAGGCTTCCTGCATCACCTTAAGAGACATATTCGGAACCCCGCCCTGATGTACAGGTGCAGTTCTGCCGGAAAACCGGGTTACAGCAAGGTCAAAAGCGCCCCAGAAAAGGTGCACAGGGCTACATTTGCCCCTGAAGCGGGCCCGGAATTTTACAAAAACAGGGTGAATTTTGATCAGTACCTGCCAAAAATTATAAATCTCCTGTGCATCGTAAGACTGATGAAGGACATCTTCCGCAAATGGAATTGCTGGCTCCAGTTCATTGGGGCTTGCATAAATCATTGTGTTTATCCCCGCTGCTTCCAGCTTTTCCATGAGTTCTGCGTAGAAACTGGCCACGGTCCTTGGATATAAATGGATCACCTCGGTAATTCCGGTACTACAGGTCAGCAGGAGTTCATGACGGATAAAGTTAAAATCGAGCTGAAAGATACCTTGTTCGAAAGGCACACTTCCCGTACTCAGGCCCGTTGAAGACACATATAAGGTGACGTGCCAGGAATGATTGATCCAGGGACTGTTGACGAGTCTGATTTTCCCGACAATCTGTGTCCAGAGCTGAACGGTCATCAGGCTATCTCCACATTTGCTGAATTCCAACTCAGGCCACCCGCCTGGTATATAAACCTTCCCTTTATTCATCACAAAAAGCTTTGATTATTTATTAAATATAACCATTATTTCTTTTTCTTGTTTAAACTCTTCATCGCTTTGCCAAATAAATCTTCTGCCGATCTTGTGGACTGAAAGTCATATCCCATTCCACACACACTTTTTACTCCGGATTCACCTTACTTTTGAGTTCAGGCTTTGATAAAATAAAATCTCCTATACTGATGAAGAAGCAATTAAAAAACATTCCCTTTTCTGTGCTGGATCTGGCGACAGTGATAGAAGGGAAAACCCCTGCCGATACATTTAAAAACAGTCTCGATCTTGCCCAGCACGCCGAGAACTGGGGCTATACACGTTACTGGCTTGCAGAACACCACAATATGATCAGTGTGGCAAGTTCCGCAACATCTGTTGTTATTGGATATATCGCAGGTGGAACAAAAAAAATCAGGGTTGGCTCCGGAGGGATCATGCTTCCAAATCATAGTCCGCTGGTGATTGCCGAACAATTTGGAACACTTGCTTCTTTATATCCTCACCGGATTGATATGGGTTTGGGCAGGGCACCTGGTACAGATCAGCTTACCGCAATGGCCATTAGAGGAGAGCGTTTTAATGCAGCAAACGACTTTCCCCAAGATGTATTGAAGTTACAGGCCTACCTTTCGAGTGACAACAGTACCAGCAGCGTCAGGGCCATCCCCGGCGAGGGCCTGGATATTCCCATCTGGATATTGGGCTCAAGTACAGATAGTGCACGCTTAGCGGCAGCACTTGGTTTGCCCTACGCTTTTGCCAGCCATTTTGCACCGGCTCAATTTCTTTCTGCAATAAATATATACCGGCAAAACTTCAAACCCTCTGTGCACCTGAAAGCGCCTTACATCCTTGCCTGTGTGAATGTGGTCGCAGCTCATACAGATAGAGAAGCCAATAAACTGGCCACCTCCCTGTATCAGTTGTTCCGGGGAATTGTAACGGGAAAAAGAAAACTGCTCCAGCCACCTGTGGAAAGTATGGATGACATTTGGACGCCTTACGAAGAAGAACAGGCAGGTCAAATGCTCGCCTGTACCTTTACAGGGAGTAAAGGCACTTTACAACGGGACCTTCAACAATTTCTGGACCAGACACAGGTGGATGAGATTATGGCCACCTCCCATATCTTTGATCACCAGGCCAGAATGCTCTCCTATCAACTCCTGGGTGAAGTATTTAAAGAAAATATATAATTAGTTTAAAGCGGAAATGCGTTTGTTCAATTCCGCTTTAACCATATCTGCAATGCAGGTTAATTTCTTTTTTTCCCAGTGCCCAAATTTTCTTTTCATTTTATCAACAATACAGATGGTACCTATCCTTAAGCCTTCGGTAGTGGTGATGTCCGTTGCAGCATAAAACCTCCACCCATATTCTCCAGCAACCAAAGGATCAGAAATCAGCACCGGATCAGCTACAGATTTCTCAAAAGAGGCCGCATAACCTTTAACAATTGCAATAGAACATAAACTGGATTGTTCCAGGCGAATACTATACCTGTCTATGAAATTGATCATAGCGACAGGAACATCCAGTAAAGCGGCTGCGATTCCCGCCAACTGATCAAATACAGGCTCGGACCTGGTTCTCCAAATTTTGTAATTCTTTAAATTCTCCAAACGATCCACCTCATTGAGCTGGATAACATTCCCTTCAAATATGTTTTTCAATTTTAGCTGATTTAAGGTATTTAAGTGTGTATTCCCACCGGGATAAGACAATTTTTATACCTTTATACCAGAAAAGCACCAGTAGCGTCCCAGGGGCCCAAAAACAAACACATAAACCTCTATTTCAAATATTTGACCCCAAAACCACAATTTCAGCTATTGAAAATATTTCATTAAAAGAGTAAGGTTGGGGAGTTCATTACTCAAGTCCCAAACGGACTGTTAAGATGGTTAGAAAATGTAACTTGCCTCGAGGAGTTTTTCGATTTTCCTGATCATTACAGATACTTCAAAAGGTTTTTCCAAATAATCCCCATAATCCGGATTATCTTTCATAATATAATCTTCTTTAAATCCTCCGGAAGTCAACATCACCGGGATTGGCGCAGTTTGTTGATTAGACTTGAGCTGTTGAAAAATCGCTCTTCCATCCATCCCATCCAGTCTGATGTCCATCAGGATTAAATCTGGCTTAAAAGTTTCAATAATTCTAAAAACAGGTCTCCCGGTCATCAACGGAAAAACTTTATATCCATGTTCTTTTAAAACGGTCTCGAACATGTCTAAAACATCCGGATCGTCTTCCACTACAAGTATTCTCTTCATTTGTCGGATTCCTAACAGCACCCCAGTCTGGTCAACTTTTATGCCAGTAACAAAAAAACGTCTATACTTGCAGCATAAAGTTTTTGTACATGCTTAAAGAAGAACAAATTAAAATGATAGCAGATACTTTGCTTCCTGGCTTCCTGCCAAAAGAACCAGTTGAAAGTGAAATTTCTTTTCATTTTACTGTACCACCAAACCAAACATTTAAGGTATGGTACCAGAAAAAAGGACAGGCCTGGATTTTCCAGAAATATCAAATCATAACTGCGCAGGAACTATAGGTCTTAGCATTCAAGGTGCTTTATCAGCAATATTGATCAGCACTGCATCCAGTTCTTTTGCCGAACTGGACAGGTACTCCAGCATTTTTTCGTAATCATTATCTGGCTGGTCATATTTAATCAGGTCAACCAGGGCCATAATTCTGGCAAGGGGCGCCCGGACCATATGAGATTGCATCCATGCAATTTCCTTAAATTTCTTATTCTGTTCTTCAATGGCACGGATGTATTCCTTACGTTTGGTAATGTCTTCAATAGCACCGATCATCCGTACCGGGCTGCCCTTTTCATCAAAAAGTACAAAGCCCCTGTCAAAAACATAACGATAAGTCCCATCACCGCAAATAAACCGGTATTCATCCTGCCACCGGGCAATTTTATCATCCAGATGTTGTTTAATTTTAGACAGCACCCTCTTTCTGTCTTCAGGGTGAATGTGATTGCTCCACCAGTCTGCGGTAGTAGTATGGTTAACAATATCTTTATGACCAAAAATGCCTTTTATCCCCCTGTTCCATATAATTGTACCCGCAGAAAGGTTCCAGTCCCAAATGGTATCACTGGTTGCCTTGGAAACGATATTAAAGCGTTCGGCACTTTCCATCATCTTCCGTTCACTTTCAATCCGTTCTGTCAGGTCTGTCACCAAAGAAAGTTGCCCAGGCTTTCCGTGGAAGGGCATAGGGTTACTGATGACATGCACATACACAACTTCTCCGTTTTTTTTTCTCAATAACTGTGTTTCTTTATCCATTGCCGTCACAATAAGACGTTCAATACTGTTTTCCGGACCGGAAATTTCCTGATAAATCTGAACGGTATTCATCCCAAGAAACTCTTCCCTGCTGTATCCAAAAAAGTTCACAGCGGCCTGGTTTACGTCAAGAAATGCATGGGTATTGAGATCATAAATCCACATAGGAAGTGGAGACAACTGGAAGAAATCAATTGTAGAGGTCATCTTATAAGATTCGGACGCTGTTCAGGTTAAGAAATCGGTGCATTGTTGTAATAATACGAAAAATACAACGATAAAAAAAGAAACAAAAAAACCCTTCCCGAAAAGGAAAGGGTTAAAATTACGGGTTAATGATGTTCTTTATTTGGTTTCTGCTGCCAGCTTTAAGGCATTATAGACGTTAACAATTCCTCCGGTTACGCAAAGATCCGAAAAAGGAACAGATTTGGTTTCTTCCCCAACTTTGAGATTTACGTTGTGATTCACTTTTACCACAGATTTCAGGATAATATCCTTTACCTGCTGGGCAGAAAATTTTGGATAATAGGAGCGGATTAATGCCGCCAGACCAGCTACCGCCGGAGAAGCCATACTGGTTCCGTCTAAATTCTCATATTTTGAGTCGGGCACGGTAGAATAAATTTTCACCCCCGGAGCAAAAACATCGACCGTAGTTTTACCATAGTTGGAAAAACTGGCCTTAAGGCTTTCGTCATCCTTCCATCCTGAGGCACCAACAACAATAAATGCTCCAGCCTGGCCACCATCGTTATACCGCCTGTCCGGAAAATTCTTATCTACATCAATATTCTGGTTTTCATTTCCAGCGGCCTGCACGAGCAATACATCTTTGGACATTGCATATTTAATGGCATCGTCCACTACAGCCTTATCCCAGGAATAAGCCTTTCCAAAACTCATGTTCAAAACCTTAGCCCCATTGTCAACCGCATAGCGGATCGCATTGGCCACATCTTTATCCCGTTCATCCCCATCTGGTACAGCACGTACCCCCATAATGAGTACGTTATCTGCAACCCCTTTTATACCAAGGTTATTGGTTCGGTCGGCAGCAATAATTCCGGCAACATGGGTTCCGTGCTTAGCATCCGGTCCTTTTATGTCATTATTCCCATAAAAACGTTCTCTGCTATCGGCATAATTGTCGCCAACAAATTCTGCTCTGGGGTCATAAGTCATGTTCAGGTTATAATCAATTCTTCCCTGGAAATAGGTAATTCCTTCAACCAACTGGGCTTTGTAAAATTCTTCAAAGCGCTGGTCTTTCAACTGGTCCAGTAAAATATTTCTCACCCTTCCTTCCAGTTCATTTTCAGGCTGATAGTTTTGAATATCGGTGGATGATGGATTTTCTTTGCCCATTTTCTTTAGCATGGCGTCCACAACCGACTTAAAGCCAATTGTATTTTCAAGTCCGGATTTAGCTTCTGCGAGCTTATCGTCGTAATCTGCTTTCATTTTCTGATAAGCCTGAAATGCCGGAAGATCTGCTGCAGCCACTGAGCTTGCATCTGCATTTGCGAATTTGGCCTGATCCCTTCTTAACAAACGGGTCAACTCCAGGGCTTCATGATCAACAGATCCTTTCGCCGAACCAATAAAATTCCAACCCCGTACATCATCTATATAACCATTTTTATCATCGTCTATTCCATTGTCCGGTTTTTCTTTTTTATTTATCCAGATTATTCTTTTCAGGTCTTCATGATTATAGTCTACCCCACCGTCCAAAACACCAACGATAACCGGCTTGGATTTTTTGCCTTTCAGCAATTCCTGATAAGCTTTTTCTGTACTCATACCAAAGGTAGAATCGGCCTTAAGGTCCAGGTTTTGCCAATTGGGCTTTTGGGCAAAAGTAAAAAATGGCATTGCAGCTAAAAGAGCAAGACCTATAAATTTCTTGGAAGAAAAATGAGCATTTATTTTATTCATCTGTGTATATTTATTTATTCTTTTTCAGCAGTATCCTCGCTCCTGTTTTCCGTCAGGCAGATTTTAGCCCAAGTAAATCCAGTAAAATACAAAAGTACCTGATAACTCCCTTCTAAACGTTGTAAACCTTTATTTCTTATGCAATAAAAAAGCCAGAAATGAAATTTCTGGCTTTAGAACTACTATTCATATAATTTAAGCAAAACGATGGGCTTATTCCTGGGCAAGCAGATGATAAAAGTTTCTGATGGGAGAAAATAAAGGATGAAGGGAAACGACATTCCCAAAAACCAGCAATGCCGGGGATACGATTTTCTTTTCTTCAATCAATTCTGCAATGGTATCAACGATGCCAACAACTACATTTTCCTCCGCGGTTGACCCATTTTGTATTACGGCCACCGGAAGCTTATTTTTTCCTTCCTGTTGAAATATAGCAGCAATTTCGGCTATTCTTTCAATTCCCATTAACACTACAACTGTTGCTGCCGACTTTGCAGCACCAACCAGGTCAGGTGAAATTTCACCCGAAGCATTTGTCCCTGTCAGTACCCAGAAGCTTTCGCTGAGCTTGCCATAAATCATAGGGATTTTGTGCAGTCCCGGTACACCGGTCGCACTGGAAATACCAGGAATAATTTCAGTCTGTACATTATAGGATTCTGCAAAATCCACTTCTTCAAAACCTCTTGCAAAAACAAAAGGATCTCCGCTTTTCAATCGAACAACATGTCCGTAATTGAGGGCATAATCAATCATAAGTTTATTTACAGCATCCTGAGAAAAGGATTCATCACCAGAATTTTTGCCTACAAAAATTTTAATCGCCTTTTGCGGTGCGTGATTTAAAAGGGCTTGATTAACCAATGCATCATATAACACGACATCTGCATCATTTAATGCTTTTACCCCCTTTAAGCTAATCAAATCCGGGTCGCCCGGGCCTGCACCAACCAGGGTAATCCTGGGTTCTTTGACGCTGTTTTTAACTTTACTCAATATCATATTACGACTGCTTAAATAAACTGTTAATTCCTTGTTACTTCACAAAGATATATAAAGTCTATATAAATAGTAGTTTTTTATTGAAATATTTTAAGACCTTGTTTAAATTTATAAAGTAAAATTGGTTATGGTTTATTTTTTAGCGAAACGATGCAAATTTTGCAGAGGTAGCGGAGCTTCTACCTCGAAAAACGAGCTTGTCGAGTTCTTGAGAACAAAAGAAAACAACAGACAATCCGAAAAGAATTTAAAGAAGTTGCAGCAGAACAATCTTGAGCTTATACAAAGTTTACAGAAACAGCTCAAGATTGCTTGAGAACCGATAAAGAAAAATACACAACTCGAAAAAAGGAGCCATAAACAAATCATTAGATAAATTGTAAACAGGGTCTAAAACTGCAGAGGATCAGCCTTTTCCCTGGCAATAACATCGGCTACAGAAGTTTGTGTAAGGATTTTCAGTGTAGCATCCCGAACATCAATAAAAGTTTTCCGGATTCCGCAGGTAACCTCATCATGGCACTCATCACATTTTCTGTAAAATTTTAAACTGGCACAGGGCACCATTGCAATCGGACCGTCTGTAATACGCAGGATATCCACCAAATAAATGTCTTTTGCATCTTTATTAAGGCTATACCCTCCACCAGCACCTTTTTTACTATACAAATAGCCCGCATTTCTCAGGTCTAATAAAATTTGCTCCAGGAATTTTCTCGGGATCATTTCCTGCTCTGCCAGCCTTACAATTTGCATAGGCGGATTCTCTGCATTTTTCCCCAGGGCTACCAGCGCCTTTATTGCATACTTGGTTTTCTTTGACAACATATTATAACAAAGCTAACAAAGATTTAGGTATTCTAATAAGGTAATTATTTCAGGGCATTGTTTATTTCTTCTTCCGGAGCCGCCTGATCCAATCCTTCATCATTTTTCACCATAGCCATAACTGCCGTAAATTTTTTTTCGTAATATTCTGAAGCATCCCTGAACTGCTGTATTTTATCTGGCAATACCTGGTCTGAAGGATGGACAAGTGTGTCAATCTTAGCCTGAAGATAATTTTTATAATTTGCCGAAGCCCGGTCAGCAAGAGTTTGCAGAAGTTCTTTATAAGTCATAAAAAAAGATTAGTTGTTTCTCCTAAACGATTAACTCTTCAAATTGTTCACACCATAAGGCTTGATTTCTTTTTTAACATATTACCTAAAGTTTTGGTAATATTGAACTTAGGCAAAACAAAGTCTTTTATTTTCAATTCCAGATGTACAATCTTGCTAAATTTTTCTTTTATTTTTTGCTGCTAGACCTTTTGCCAGTCAGGGCCGGGGCATTGCCATCAGCTGATCCGATTCAATTCTACTTTCAGCAAATGGATAACAGAAACGGCCTCTCCAACAGCGCGGTGAATGTTGTTTTTCAGGATAAGGACCAGTTGGTATGGGTAGGTACCTGGGACGGACTGAACATGTACGACGGAACGGATTTTAAGGTCTTCAATTACAATAGGGAAAACCAACATCAAAGCATTGGAAACAATGTTATTCAGGACATCAAAGAAGACAAGAGAGGGAACATTTGGATCAGCACCATTGGTGGTATTACCCGTTTTGAAAAATCAAATGGAAGGTTCTACAGATACTTTTACAACCTGAACAACAAATCAAAAATTGCAGAAAAAGAATACGCGCTGGCCATCGATTCTTCTGGAAATGTTTTTTGCTACAGCAAAACCGGTGGTTTAAGCAGGTTTAATACAGCAACAAATCAGTTTGAGGCCATCGCCTTGCCACGGATGATGAAATTCATAAAAATGGAGGCAGACAAAAATGGTCAATTGTGGTTTCTGAATGACCTGGGGAGTTTAATTGTTGCCAAAGTGGCCGCTTCCCGTCTGCATATTCTAAGACAACACTCCGCTGTGGGGGCCACCAATTTCTTTCTAAGCAACAACCATCTGTTTCTTGCTGATGTCAGGGACATTCACATCACAGACTTTTGGTTTAAAACAATTAGAAAAATAAGCAATCAAAATAAAATAAAGGCCTTAACCTATTACAAAGCCAATTACATTATTGCGTGGGAAACACAGGGTATTTCTACTTACGATGAAACATTCAAACCATCAGACCTATTGGACCTGCAGCTCAGAGAATTGTCTGGCACGAAAATTATTTCCTTAAATAGTGCCAGAAACGACGTACTGTGGATAGGAACAGACGGCAAAGGCCTAATTAAAATCTACCCCAGAAATAACTACTTCGGACTGGTTAATAAAGCCGGCGCCTACAACCTGGACAAGCCAGTGAGAACATTCACGGAAGAAAATGGAAACCTGTGGATCGGCACAAAAGGACAAGGCATACTCAAGATCCATAATTTCTGGAAAACCAACGCAGAAGAAACAAAAACCAGCTTGTTAAACACTGGGAATGGCCTGGAAAATAATGCCGTATTTTCCCTTTACAAGGGTTCTAATTCTTATGTATACATAGGAACAGACGGACCTGGAATCAACATTTACGATCTTCGCTCCGGAAAAAACATCTGGTGGAAAGACATCAAAGGAACGGCTTCTGTTCCGGCTTTTGGCTCGGTCTACGCAATTATACAAGACCCGGACAGCACCCTTTGGCTTGGCACAAGCGGCAGCGGACTGATCAAGCTCCGGTTAAAAAAGCAAAAATCCGGCGCCCTGGAACTGAGCCATTTCAAGCAGTATTTATCGGGCAGCAACACCGGGCCGGCAAACGATATCATTTATGCGCTTGCTGACGGACAAGACGGAAAACTATGGATTGCGTGCCGCTATGGTGGCTTAAGTTTACTGGATAAAAAAACAGGTCTGTTTAAAACCTTTAAAGCTTTTGCCTATAAAAACAGCCTCTCCAATAATGACGTGCTGTCTCTTTATTTAGACCATCAAAAAAATCTGTGGATAGGAACAAGCTACGGGCTGAATTGCCTCAGGACAACTGAAGCTTCTAAAGCTCAGCCAAACTTCATTAAATTTACAATGGAGCAGGGGCTTCCCAACAATACCATTCACGCCATTACTGAATCTCCTTTGGGAACATTATGGTTCAGTACCAATAAAGGCATGGCAAAACTGGATCAACAGAGCAAGGCCATTGCCAGTTTTATGGAAAGCGATGGCTTGCAAAGCAACGAGTTCAGTGATGGTGCGGTCTGGAAATCCGAAAATGGATATTTGTTTTTTGGAGGCATTTATGGTTTCAATTATTTCAACCCTCAAAAAATCAAGGGTACCAATCTCCAGCCCAATCTTCTGGTGACTTCCTTTCAGATGGGTGGAAAAACCGTAAATGAAAATAAGATACTGGTTCTGAGCAGCGATCAAACCAATGCACCGGCCTATATCCTTGAACGCAAAAGCAATTTCTTCAGGATCAGCATAAAATCCATGAGCTATCTTAATCCTGCTAAAAATGAGTTTTCCTATAAACTGGAAGGTTTGGACAAAAGCTGGAATTACTCGGGTGCACTGGGGCAGATCAATTACAACAACATCCCGCCCGGAAATTATACCTTACTTGTTAAATGGTCCAATGGTGAAGGGAGATGGACAAAAGCCGTAAAAATCTTTGAACTCCGGGTCAATCAGTACTTCTGGCTAACCTATCCGGCCTTATTCATTTACCTGATCGTCCTGTTGATTTCAGGTTATGTTTTTCATCTGTACAGGAAAAACAAACTCCGTATGAAATATCAGCTGGAAGTAGAACACCTACTGCGTCAGAAAGACGAAAGCCAGCACCAGCAACGCCTTAACTTCTTCACCAATATCGCTCATGAAATCCAGACTCCACTGACCATGATCATGGGTTCGGTCGAACATTTTATGCAATCCAAAAAGAATGGATCCCTGAAAACAGGTGAAAGTCATTATTTTTTATCTATGGTCCATCAGCATACGGTCAGGCTCAGCTACCTGGTCCAACAGCTTATGGAATTCAGAAAAGCGGAAGCCGGTTATTTGCAAAGAAAAGATGACTACGTGGACATCAGTAAAATGCTAACCAGCCTTAGCGCTCTTTTTATACAGGAACGGGATGTTAAACAACAGGTTTACCTGAGGGAAATAGCAGAGGGCATGGCCGGATTTATTGACAAAGATAAACTGGAAAAAATCATTTTCAATTTACTATCCAATGCTTTTAAGCATTCCGGGCCGGAAGACACCATCATTTTTAAGGCTTCCTTTAATCAGGAATCCAATGTCCTGAGCATTGGCGTATCCAATTCAGGTTGTCATTTAAATCAGTCCGATCTGGACCAGCTGTTTGACCGCTTCTTTGCAGGGGCCCAGCAAAAATTCAGCACAGGAATAGGGCTTGCCTTCAGCAGGGAACTTGCGCTGTTGCTGGGTGCAGAAATTAAAGTCCGAATGGAAGCAGACTGGATACATTTTAACCTCAACATCCCAATGAAGGTCCTCTCTGCAAACCAGGAAGCAGAAATTATTCCTTCTACGCCATCAATAGCTTTTAATTCGCTTCTGGCACATTATCCCCAGCCATCTGCTGAAGAAGAAAACAAAAACAGTCTGATTAATGACCTTCATGAAAATAAAAAAGCCAGCATCTTACTGGTCGAGGATGAACCAGAACTCAGGTACCTGCTAAGAAACATTTTAAAAGAACACTATGTCGTTTATGAAAGCGGAAGTGGAACAGAGGCTTTACTTTTTTTACGAAAAACAATCCCTGATCTGATTATAAGTGACATCATGATGCCTGATATGGATGGATTACAACTGTGTCAGCAAGTCAAAAACACCCCCGCCCTGATGCAGGTCCTGTTTATTCTACTTTCTGCCCGGGGAGCCCTCGAACACAAAACAGAAGGTTATGAAGTTGGGGCAGATGCCTATATCCCCAAACCTTTTCACATCAGTTATCTACTGGTCAGAATCAAAAAGCTATTGGATGCCCAGCACAAAATGCAGGATTTAATAAAAGATCAGCACATCGGCAGTCAGTTTATTGATGCAGGACTTGCAGAAACAGATAAAAAGTTTTTGGAAATCCTCTTAAAAGCTATTGAAGAAAATCTTGATGAACCCGAATTAAATTCTGCGAAACTTGAAGAAGTCCTTTCCATCAGTAAAATGCAATTGTACAGACGGCTAAAGTCGCTGACGGGAATGACGCCTGCCGAATTCATAAAAAGAATCCGTTTAAAACATGCTGCAGATATGCTGATCAGTTCTCAATATACCGTTTCTGAAATTTTTTACCGGACCGGCTTCAACAACAAATCCTATTTTTTCAGGGAGTTCAGAAAAATTTACCATTGTGCACCAAACGAGTACCGTTTACAGCAACACGAAGTAAAACCCTCTGTTTTGTAATTATAGTAGTCCAATTTGTAATCATAGTACACCAACAACCCCTGTTCTGAAGATAAATTTGTTCTGACCAAATATTTATACGATGAACCACAAAACAGCAGATAAGCCCTTGCGGGCTGCTCTTTCTATTTTGCTTTTTATTTTACTGACCTCTTTTCAGGCGTCGTATGCACAGGAGCTTCATATGAGCGTTGTAGGAGACAGCATCAAAGGATTCAAAGTTGACATTTATAACGGGCATCAATTATTATTGAACAATTCTGAAGAATTCTCTCTTCTGCTGTCCAATACAGATTTAAGTGAAAAAACAGTCCTGACTGGCTGGAAAGGAAAGATCTGGAAAGGGAACGACAGCAGTATTACCTTAAGCAGGACAAGTTACCTACCTACTTTTGACCTCAACCTGACGGCTGAAGTTAATTACACCATCATAAACAAACACCTCATTAAAAAAACCATCTCCTTATTTCAGCCAGGGATGCCTTTTTTGTATTATACCCTGAAAGAAAAATTTATTCCTGCCAAAATACCTGCAAGGTACCTGACTTTTGAACACGATCATTTTCCTGGTGGATTTGCACATGAAATGTTCCCTTCTGCTGCTTTTATTGATAAGGATCAGGTATTAACCGGATTCTTGCTGGACGCCGGTTACAAAAACCAATACACCAGAACAACACGCCGGCGGTTCAACGGACGCGGTGGTGGTTTTGTCGGCATGCGCAAACTTCCCGATCCGCAGCTGTTGACTGTAGCCACCGCTGCGGAACAAAGCCTGGGAAAGCATTATATACAGCAAACTTTTGGTGAGATGTACGACCTTGATGCAGGCCAGGCAAAAACGATGACCCTTTCCGGCCATTATACAAAAACCGGGAATGCAGTGGTCCATAAAAACAAAGACCTGATTATTATAGAGGGCAGCTCATCTGGTCAAAGCGGCATCAAAATGATTGCCCCCTTGAAAGGGCAGCAAGTATACACCATTTCCTTTCTGGTAAAGGGGAATGCACCCCTGGCCCTTAAACTGTTCAGAATCCGTCATGGCAAACAGACCATAGAGCTGGAACATGGGATAAAATACATCGATAATTTTAAAGTTCATCCAAAGGATTGGACCTTGTTTAAGGGTAGCGTATTGGTCCCTTATATAGGAAAAGACAGCATATCCATGTTTATCGGAAGCCTATCGGGCAAAACCTTCCGGCTAGAGATCAAAGACCTCCTGATCACGAAGCACGAACCGAAAAAAGAACCCTATAATGTGCTCCAAATAGGCAAAAAAACCACAAAGACCAGCTTTATTTTTGCTGAGCCCTGGAAAGACCATCGACAGTTTATGATCTCTTCCCAGACCAGACTTGCCGAGGGAACGGGTTTCAGGGGCTCCCAAATGGAGAAAATGCTATATGGAAACCTTCAGATGCTCAGCTGGATCAGGGGCATTAATGATTTTAAACCATTTAATGTACCCAATATGAATTATGCGCCCGATATGTACAACCGGGATTCTTTCTTTTCTGCAGTTTCCACGTATAATAAAACATTGAATTTAGGTCTTTGGGATCAATGGGCTGCCACACAAACCTCTAAGGGAGGCATAGGAACCATTATAACACCCTATATGGGTTCTGTAGAAGCCAAAGACAATGAAGCCACCATAGAATGGCTCATCTGGGCCATGCTCAACAAAAGAAGATTTAACGTAGTACTTCCTGAAGACAAGATCAAAAAAGCAGTTGATTATGTACGCAGCGAATTTGATGCTGGAAAAGATGGCAAATGCCGTTCCCACTTTTCCATGAGCCAGGTAGATATTATTGATTACCAGCCAAAGACAGACCGTTTGGCGGTTAATCAGGGTATGCTTGCTATTGCTTTAAGAACCATTAAAGAACTTGGCTTTGCGGTAGAAGAAAGCTATATCCAAAAGGCAGAGCAGGAGTACAGAAATTTTTATGACCCTCAAAGAAAACACTTATTGTTTGATCGTAATTACCCGGACCTGATCAGTCTCACCGATCTGGAGCCGGAGTTTTTCTCGCTGTGGTTGTTTAACCGGCCAATCCTCACAGACGAAATGGTGACCAGCCATCTGGAACAAATTCCTCATCTGAATAAAACAGCGGCGGCACCATACCCGGAATTTGGTACTACGGCGCCCATTTGCGTCCGACTAACCAAAAACGGATTCAGTTACCTGACTGCCGGTTATCAGCCCTTTGGTGAGTTTGGTGCAGCGAATTATGCAGACGGCAAAAATGATGGCTTTTATTATAATGGTGGCAGCTGGTTCAGGGCTGAATACTGTGCCTATGTGACGGGCCTGAAACATGGTTGGGGGAAAGCATCTAAATTAATGCAAAACAGAATCTGGGCAGAAATCAACCTTCATCCTGGATGGCCATACAGTAAAGAATTCATCCCAACCAAATGGACAACAACAGACTCCTGGTGGCCTTCTACACAAGGCTTGTGCTGGAATGTCTTTATCCTGATGGCCAATGAACTTGCAGGATTGCGAAGCCCGGAAATGGATCCGGACTATAAAAAATAACCAGATAAAATCTCAACATAACACAAACCAAAAACGAACCAAATGAATCCAAAAATTAATCAGGTATGGCTTATTCTATTGCTCATTGCACTGACAAGCCAGAATCTTTATGCCCAGACTAAAATTTCCGGGACGGTTAAAGATGTCAATGGACTGGGGCTCCCAGGAGTAAGTGTTTTGCAGGAAAACACCCAGAACGGCACGATGACCGACCAGCAGGGGAAGTATAACCTGGTCCTGAAAGAAGGGAGCAAACCGATTCTCCATTTCAATTACATCGGTTATTTAAAACAGACCATAGCCTTTACCGGAAGTACAACAATTGATGTCATACTGAAAGAAAACCAGGAGTCCCTGAACGAAGTCGTGGTTTTGGGTTACAACACCCAAAAAAAATCTGACCTTAGTGGTGCGGTAACCAATGTACGAATGTCTGAACTGGAAGACCGAAGGGTTGCAGATGTAGCACAGGTATTACAGGGACAAGTTGCGGGGGTGCAGATTACCCAAAGTACCGGCGCACCTGGAGAGCCCATCAACATCCGCATCCGTGGAGAAGGGACCTTCGGTGACAACAGCCCCTTGTTTATTGTTGATGGAATACCCTCCAGAGACATTTCTTTTCTCAATCCATCGGATATGCAGTCCATCACCGTCCTTAAAGATGCTTCTGCTGCCGCCATGTATGGTGCCCGGGCTTCCGCAGGTGTAGTGGTCATTACCACCAAAATTGGCGCTGCAGGAAAATCGAGCATCGACATCAATTATTTTAATGGGATCCAAAAGGTCAGCCGCCTTCCTAAAATGCTCAATACCACTCAGTATATGAATAAAATGGAAGAGTCCTGGAACAATTCCGGTTATTCTGGCACAAACCCCTATACAGCTGATAAAGGCAGAACCGATTTTGCCAACACCAACTGGCTGGACGAACTCTTTGAAACCGGCCGCTCGCAAAACCTGCAGTTAACGGCTAGTGGCGGGAGTGAAAAAACAAAATACTTGTTATCAGCGGCTTACTATGGTCAGGATGGGATTGTTGTTTATAAAAATGACAAATACCAACGTTTTACTTTCCGGACCAACATCACCAGCAATTTAAGTGACCGCTTTACAGTTGGATCCAATTTACAGCTTTCTTATGCCAAACAGGACAAACTCTCCTCCAAAGGAGATGCGCCCGGAATTATCCGCCATGCCTTCATCCGGCCCCCTGTGATCCCTGTTTATAAAAATCCAAATGATCCGACCTGGTCCGCTGAAGACCCTTTTACAGATCTTCCCTTTTACAAAAACAGCGATCAGGCCAATGGCGGCTATCAGAGCAATAAATATGAATACAGCAGTAACCCGGTGGCGCTCGCTTATTTTACCAATGACAAAAGGTACATTTTCAAAACTTTCGGCAATGTTTACGGGGAATATGCTCTGCTGAGAAACAAAGAATTAAAGTTCAGAACCAACATAGGGGTTGATTTAAATTTCACCCACAACAAGGCTTTCAATCAAAATTTTGGGGACGATGATGGTGGTGGGGACCTGCCTGACAAAGGCCTGGGTAGAAAAAACCGCCCCAACTCCTTAAATGAAGACCGTGGACAGGAAAGTACCATTACCTGGAACAATACCCTGAACTACAACAAGACCATCGGAAAACATGCCATTACAGCTATGGTCGGAAGCGAGTACATTACCAACCATTCTTCGGGAGTTGGTGGCAGCAGGATCCGTTTCGAGTACACCCAGCCTGAATTCCAGTACCTGGACTATGGAAATGATCAGACAAAACTATGGAACTCCGGTTCGGGTGCGGAATGGACTTTGTTTTCTTTATTTGGTACAGCCACTTATGTCTATGATTCAAAATACATGATTACAGCCAATATGAGGGCGGATGCTTCTTCCAGGTTTGGGCCAAATAACAAATGGGGCTATTTCCCTTCTGTATCTGCTGGCTGGAAGATTTCCCAGGAAGCCTTCATGAAGGATATCCACTGGATCTCGGACCTTAAACTCCGCTTGAGTACAGGAAAACTCGGAAATCAGGAAATTGGTAATTATACTTACCTGACCCTTTACACTAAGGATGCAAATGGCATCAGGCTATTGCGCTATGGCAACCCTGACTTGCAGTGGGAAACCACCACCCAAAATAACATTGGACTGGATATTGGTCTGTTGCAGAATAAACTTTATTTCACCGCGGATTATTTCAAAAAGAAAACAACAGGCGTGCTGTTGCCCCTGTCCCTGCCCCGCTTCGTTGGTGATGTACAACCAACAACTGTAAATGCAGGAGAAGTCAGCAATTCCGGGCTCGAAATTTCAGCAAGTTACCGCAACAATGAAAGGGCCTTTAAATACAGCATCAGTGGAAATATAGGAACTTTAAAAAACGTGGTGAACAAACTTCATCCAAACCTCCCAAACCTAACCGGGCAGGTGACCAGAACTGAAGCAGGCCATCCTTTAAATGCTTTTTATGGCTATGTCATGGATGGAATTTACCAAAACCAGCAGGAAATCGACCGTCATTTATACGGCACACCTGGTCATACCGAAAAACCCGGGGACATCAAATTTAAAGACCTAAACGGAGATGGGGTCATCAATGACAAGGACAGGGATTACCTTGGAAACCCCAATCCAAGATTTTCTTATGGGCTAAACCTTTCAGCCAGTTATAAAGGATTTGATTTTTCGGCCTTGTTCCAGGGTGTGCAAGGTGTAGAGAAATACAATGACCTCAAAAAAATTATTGATTATGATACCAGGCCTTTTAACCATTCGGTAAATACCCTAAACAGCTGGCACGGAGAAGGAACAAGCAACACGGTCCCCCGCTCTACTTTTACAGATAATGGCAGCAGCAGGATCTCCAGTATTTTTGTGGAAAATGCATCTTATCTGCGCTTAAAAAACGTAGAGATTGGTTACTCCTTAAAATCTCTGTTGGCCAAATCAAAGTTAGGTCTTCAAAATGTACGCCTGTATTTGTCCGGACAAAATCTCTTTACCGTAACCAAATACACCGGTCTGGATCCGGAATCTACGGACCTGCTGGATATGGGCACTTATCCGCAATCCAGGGCATTTCTGTTTGGCATCAATGTTAAATTCTAACCATGCACTTTAAAACAAAAGATATGAAACCCATATATATTTTACTCGTTGCATTACTGCTAACCGGCAACCTGAGCAGCTGCAAAAAAGCATTGGATAAAGCACCTATTGGGCTGATTACTTCCAATCAGGATGAAACAGATCCTAAACTGGGTACCGTCACTTCGTCGGTTACCGCCTCCTACAAATTACTGTCCAGTACCCTGAACATTATTGGTCAATGGGGCTGGGACGATGGTACGGTATTGAGAAATGATTTCATCCTACAGGATATTGCCAGCGGGGACATGCAAAAAAAATGGAACCCAGACGGGGACCAGGCCTGGATGGATGAATTTTCGAAATTTAGTTTCACCGCATCAAATGGTGGATTCAATGGGCAGTGGAGTTATGACTATGAAGGCATTTCAAGGTGCAACAGGTCCATCAAATATTTAACCGATCAAACTGTCCTGGATAAAATCGGAATAGACAATACCCTAAAGAACCGCCTGTTGGGCGAAGTTTACTTTCTAAGGGCTTTCTACTATTTCGACCTGGTGAACAATTTCGGAGATGTCCCCCTGCTGCTGAAACCCCTTAAGGATTTTAACGATGCTTACAATGTTGCAAAGAGAAGTCCCAAAGCCGAAATATGGGCGCAAATCAACAGCGATCTTGCACTGGCCAAACCTCTATTGCCCGCAACCAAATACGCAGACAATACCGATAAATGGAGGGTATCAAAGGGAGCCGTTATTGCCCTTCAGGCAAAAGTGGCTTTATACAATCAAAAATGGACAGATGTACTGACAGCGGTAAGTGAACTTGAAGGCTTAAACTTTTACCATCTGAACGCAAATTATTTTGATAGTTTTAGCGTTGCCAAAGAGTTTAATGAGCAGGAAGTGATCTTTGCTTATGACCACCGCTCTGCCGAAACACCCGCCAATGGAAATGGAATCTGTGCCCTGGCAGGCTGGGGGTTTATTGCACCAACAAACAATTTCATTACTGCATTTGAACCTGGTGATCCCAGACTGGGCTATACAGTAGATGTTGCGGGACAAAATGTATACAAAATATTTGGTGCACTCAACAGCAGCAATAAAGGAAATGAAGATTCCCCTAGCAATAAAATCTATATCCGATGGGCCGATGTATTGCTCTGGAAAGCAGAAGCATTATTAGAAACAGGGGCCTATGCACCGGCAATCAACCTGATCAACAGCATCAGGAGCAGGGCAAGAAACAGTGTTGCTGCAGATGGGAACTTGCCTCCTGCAGGAACCTTGCCTGACAGAAATGTGGCTTCCAGTGACAAAAACCAGATCAAAGACTGGCTGGTAAAAGAAAGACGTGTGGAACTTGGTTTTGAATGTCAGCGTTTCAATGATCTTAAAAGATGGGGAATGGCCAAAGACTTCCTGAGGTCCCTGGGTACAAACTTTCAGGACCGCAATTATCTCTATCCTATTCCTCAGGGAGAAGTAGACAAATCCGGTGGAACCATTACTCAAAATCCTGGTTATTAAATTGAAATATCTTCTTATATGAAAGACCTCGCAAAAAGATTTCCTCAAAACCCTTTGCTTCGCCCGTCAGATCTGAAAGCCAGTATGGAGGGGCTGGAAATCACCTGTCTGCTCAATCCTGGCGTATTTATTTTTGAAGAAAAAACATGGCTGCTGGTCAGGGTCGCAGAGCGGCCCCAGCAGCAAAAAGATGTCATTTCCTTTCCTGTACTGACCCCTTCAGGCGCAATGGAAATCATCTCGATAAAAACCCAGGATCCCGAGCTCCTGGCTACAGATCCCAGGGTGATCCACTACAAGGGACAGGATTACCTGACAACCCTGTCCCATCTTAGA
The DNA here is from genome assembly GCF_003208655.1 of Pedobacter nutrimenti. GTDB lineage: Bacteria > Bacteroidota > Bacteroidia > Sphingobacteriales > Sphingobacteriaceae > Pedobacter > Pedobacter nutrimenti. The sequence continues at coordinate 178,085 of NZ_QKLU01000009.1, forward strand.
CTGCTGTGCAGCGAAGATGGGACTCATTTCTATGAACCTGAAGGTTACCCTGTTCTTAAAGGTGCTCAGCTCCAGGAAAGTTTTGGCATTGAAGATTGCCGGGTGAGCCATATAAATGGAACCTATTACCTCAGTTATACCGCCGTATCGGCAAACGGTGTTGGTGTAGGCCTCAGGACAACAGAAGACTGGAAAACATTCAGACACGAAGGAATGATCATTCCTCCCCATAATAAAGACTGCGCCATTTTTGAAGAACAGATTGGCGGGAAATTCTATGCCTTGCACAGGCCCAGCAGTGTAGATCTTGGCGGAAACTTTATTTGGATTGCAGAATCTCCGGATGGTTTCCACTGGGGAAAACACCGTTGTATCATTACGACCAGAAAAGACAAATGGGACAGTAAAAGAGTGGGCGCAGGGGCCTCTCCAATTAAAACATCAAAAGGTTGGCTGGAAATTTACCATGGTGCGGATGCCGCTCATCGTTACTGTCTGGGGGCCTTTCTGATGGACCTTCATGACCCCTCTCTGGTACTGGCCAGAACAGATGACCCGATTATGGTACCTCTGGAAGACTATGAACTCCATGGCTTCTTTGGCCAGATCGTTTTTACCAACGGACATACCATTAAAGGTGATGAGCTCACCATATATTACGGTGCCGCAGACGAATTTGTTTGTGCAGCCAAATTTTCCATAGCGGAAATTTTATCCTCCTTAATTTATACAGATGCTGAATAAACTCAGGACCGAGCTGACCCATTTTAAAAGCCAGTCCCATAACTTCAAAACACTGACACTGACCAACCTGATCTATAGTGTGGTTTTGCCCGTTATCGATATTTTTGTTGCAGCCTACGTCATGCGGAGCTCCAATGACCCGACCAAGGTCGTGGTCTATCAGTTAACTATTTATACAGGCATACCCCTTACTTTTTTGATCAACGGCTGGTTGCTCAACCGCTTTCCAATCAAAATCCTTTATTCTTTAGGCATGGTGCTGAGTGCGGTTTCTATGATGATCATGATGTCCTTAAAAACACTGGATATTACAGGTATTGGAATTGCAGGCATTGTGATGGGGATGTCATTTGGCTTTTACTGGGCAAATCGCGATTTTCTTGCCCTGGCGACAACCAATGATAAAAACCGCAATTATTACTATGGCCTTGAAACCTTTTTCTATACCATAATCGCGGTGGTTATTCCTGTATTTATTGGTTGGTTTATTGAATTTTCGGCCCATGACGGGAATGCAAAATCTGCTTATAAAATGATTACAGGTCTTGTATTTTTGATTACCATTGGCGCCTCTGTGATGTGCTTTAAAGGCAAATTTGAAAACCCCGGCAATAAAAAATTTATCTATTTTAAATTTGATCCTTACTGGTACAAATTACTGTTCCTTGCGGTTTTAAAAGGATTGGTCCAGGGTTTCCTGGTTACTGCTCCTGCTATGCTGATTATGTTGCTGCTGGGCAAAGAAGGGGCACTGGGTACTGCGCAATCTGTTGGGGCCATATTTGCCGCCTTACTGATGTACGTCATTGGCCGCAACACTGGTCCGCAGCACCGCATCTATGTTTTTGGAGCCGGTCTTGCTCTTTTTACCATTGCAGCCCTGATCAATGGCATTCTGTTTAACCAAACCGGGGTCATTTTGTTTATGCTGTTTCTTTTGCTGGCAAAACCACTCCTGGACCTGGCCTATTTCCCGATACAGTTTAGCGTCATAGACATCCTCACCCGTAAAGAAAACAGGAGCGAATTCGCCTATATCTTAAATCACGAAGCCGGTTTGTACCTTGGCAGGTTAACTGGAGCAGGTACCTTTTTAATTTTAGCCTATTGTTTTTCCAATGAAATTGCTTTGCGCTATGCCATTATAATCGTCGCTGTTTTGCAACTCAGTTCTTATTGGGTAGCGAAAGGCATTATTAAACAAGGAAAATCTATGACAGCCCCTGGTCCAGCTCAAGAAACATTACAAAATAGCCCTGTTGTTCCAAACACTTTATAAGTTCAAACCATGAAACTTTTTCTAAAGACATTTTTTTTATTTTTAGTTACAACCAACCTCTGTTATGCCCAGGTCAAGCAAAAGACGATTCCTAAGGTCAATGAAATGGCCCGTTTACCTGCCCCCCTTAAGATCATTGACTGGAAACAAATGGCAATGAATTTTGACCGGACAGTATATGATTTTAAGGCAAAAGGCCAGTACTGGCCTTTAATCTGGATGGACAGTACAGGTAAAAATTTCAACCAGCCCGTAATAGGCATGTATACCGCTATTGGTGATGTAAGACAGGGGCCCGCAAACAACAAGGGCATGTTTCATGAAGCGCTGGCCAATATGGGGGCTGTTCTAGGGGCCTCCCTTGTGGGCATAGATAAAAGTAACCAACAGGGCATCAATTACGTAGCCATGCTGAAGAATTATTTCAACAGCGAAAATGGCTGGAACATTATGATGAACAATACTGCCCCGGAAGTCGCCATGCTTGGTGGTGGCTATGGCCGGGACTGGTGGTACGATGTCTATCCCAACCTTCTTTTTTATGCCCTTTATGATCGGTATCCGGCAGAACCCGGTTTCGAACAACTGGCCAGAAAAATTGCGGAACAGTTTTTTAAGGCAGATTCCATTCTGAATGGCAATTACAATTATTCCTATTTTGATTATGGAAAAATGCAACCCATGACAAATAAAATCTGCGCCCAGCCTGATGCCGCGGCAGGACATGCTTATGTGCTGTATATGGCTTATAAAAAATTTGGTGACCCGCGTTATCTCAAAGGAGCACTCCGTGCAATGAAAGCGCTTGAAAGTCAGAAAATCAATCCGACTTACGAGTTATTAATGCCTTTTGGAGCCTACCTGGCGTCAAGGATGAATGCAGAACAGGGCACCCATTTTGATCTTCAAAAAATGCTGGACTGGACTTTTTCCGGAACAGCAGTTTGCCGGGAAGGTTGGGGATTTTTAGCAGGAACCTGGAACGGAATAGACATTTCAGGCACAGTTGGCAGTACAGTAGACCATGGAGGCTATAGCTTTTTGATGAATACATTTGATGCGGCGTGGCCCCTAGTCCCACTGGTTAAATACCAGCCCGAATATGCCTCGGCTATTGGAAAATGGATGCTCAATGCCGCAAATGCATCCAGGTTATTTTACCCTCAGTATATGCCTTCAGAGCATCAAACCATCCCTGAATTTGCAGAAGTGACAAAAGGGGTTATTGCCTACGAAGGCATAGCCAAAGCCTCCACTTTTGATCACAAATACAGCGCTCTAAAAGCACCTGTTGCTCAGGGCGACGGACCAAAATGGGTACCAGGTAAAAATCCGGAAGTCTCGCAATTTAGTGTCTATGGCAGTGGGCATGCTGGTATATTCGGAAGTATAGTTCGTAAAACAAATGTGGAAGGCATACTACAACTGGACCTGAATGCAACAAATTTTTATGCCTCAAAAGACTTTCCAGCCTACTTGTTTTACAATCCTTATAACGGTCCGAAAACCGTATTTTTCAAAAATCCATTGAGCAAAAAAATTGACATCTATGACGCTGTGCGCAAAAATTTTATCGCAAAAAACGTTGGTTCTGTTCCTTGCCCAATAAACGTTGGTGCTATTCAATCCCTGGTATTGGTCTGCGTTCCTTCAGGGCTTAAAACCAGCATCAAAAACAACAGGTTATATGCAAATAAACAAATCATAGACTACAACTATAATCCTAAACAATAATATAGATTATAAATATAGAAGCAAAAAAAACATCATCTAAGTGCTTTTTTTGCTTCTTCATTTTCAGGGTCAAGTTCCAGGGCTTTCATATAACTTAGCCTCGCATTTGGCAAATCACCCAAATTCAAAAAGGCTTCACCGCTTAAATAATAAAGATAGGAACTGGCAGGATACTTCTGGATCATCCTGGCTGCCAGCTTCAATGCTTCCTCATTTTTGTTGATCTGTATCAGGCCGCGAACGGCATTATACCAATCTTTTTCAGAAAAACGGAATGCCTCAAAAAAAACGCTTAAATCTTTACGTCCCGAAAGCATAAAAAAGGCGGACAAATTCTCCTTCCATTCGGCATTTTCTTTCATTGCCTTTTTAATGAAATCGGCGGCTTTATCTTCCTCACCAGCAAGAATTTCGGCCTGAACAACTTTGGTATATAGACCGTCCCAACCCTCTACCATTGGAATTGCGGTGGCCAGCAGTTGTTTCCCGTGTTGCCTATTACCATTTCTAAGCATAGATAAAGCCTGGTTGATCCTGATCCGGCCATAATGATAATTCAACAATCTCTGTAAATCTTCAAAAGGGCTTTTAGAATGATCAACACGCAAATCAATCTGATTATACCAATCTTGTTTTGTGCCCTTTACCACCAATGCAGCAGATTGTTTTCCGCTAATTTGTCCCCCCGCACGCTGTCCTGCAATCAGACTTTTCAACAACCGCTCTGCCAAAGTGCCTTTTGCCTTTTTATAGCTTTCCGACATGGCACTCAGCACGCTGTCGTTCAACTGGTTTCCCATCACTACATAAGCTTCCCCCAACAAATGGGTAGATTTTCCTTTCCAGTATTTAAGTGATGCCCCTGTAAAAGCATACACATTTCCTTTTGCGTCTATTCCTGAAACCTGTCTGAAGTTTGAAGAGCTATCTCTTTTCATTGTGTATTGAATTGCCTGCTCTATTTTTTCACCCAGTTTCAATTGCTCAAACCCATTTTTCGCATATTCAGGCTCCGTTTCTGCAATAACAGAAAATGCCCCTAATCCTGGCTGGATATAAATTGTTGAGTTTCCCACATAAATATTGTTTGTTGCTACAGCAATTCCCCATTCCTGACTTTCTTTATCATAAGCAAGTATGGAAAATGTTGAATTGATGTTTTTGCCCAGCAAAAGACTGGGAAGGTTCTGTCCCAAGCCATAAAGAGTGGAAAAACCCAATATAAAAAGAGATAATAATTTCCTGATCATAAAGACGGTTTAATGATTTGCCTTCTATAAGACACCATAAAAAATAAATAGTTGTATTTTTAGAACAAACCTTACCTGGACAAAACATGAATATAAAGGTACTGCTTACGATGATGATGCTGATTATGGGCTATAGCACCTCAAAAATTAATCAAAAACCGGCAAGACAAGCACTTGTACCACCAGAAACCATACTTAAAGACTTCATGAGTTTACTTCAGTATAAACGTGATCACTTGAGGTTATCTGAACCATTTACAGCCCTGGATGAAAATTCAGTTGCCCTTTCCAAAGCCCAGTTCTTAAAACAATTGAGTACAGGAAATTACCTTCCGTTACGGCTGCGTTCAGCAGCTCATGAAGCAATATACAGTCTGTACAAACTGCCACTTTCTGTGCAAACAGACCAGCGGAACACTTTACAGTACTGGGGAGAAAATTATTACAACCACTATAAAAAAGAAGGTCAGCCTTTCCCCGGTTTCAATTTCAGGGACCTGAATGGTAAATTATATACTTCTGCGAATACCAAGGGCAAAATTGTTGTTGTGAAATGTTGGTTTATACATTGCATGCCTTGTATTCAGGAAATGCCAAAGCTCAACCAACTGGTTGAAAAATATAAAAAAAGAAAGGACATATTGTTTTTAAGCCTGGCCAATGATGATGAAAAATCATTGGCCATTTTTCTAAAAAAAACAGCATTCACCTATGCTGTAGTTCCTGCTGCCGAAAATTTTATCTCCGGAAAACTAAAGATCAACGCCTATCCTACACACATCCTGATCAACAAGCAAGGCTTGATCGTAAAGGAAACGGACGAAGCAGAAGAACTGATCAATGCCCTGAAAGCTTACTAAGACATTCCGGAACTGCCGCCGGCAGGGGCAGTTCCGTTTTTTATCTAAGCAAGTATAGTTTGCAGATCTGCAGGAGAATAGTTAATAGATTTAAGGGTTTTATGGTCTTTGGTCCTGTACACCAAAAACAATCCGTCTTCTTCTTTGAAATAGGACTCACTCTGATCTTTCTGCTGATAATGGTTGATTGTTTGTTGTGCTTCTTCTACAGATGTACAGGCTTTACTCATATTTGACCTGTGCACTTCATCAAAAAGTGTTTTAAACTTTTCTCCCAGTCCAAATTCCAGAATGGCCCCCGCAAGCACGTATTGAAGATCACATAAAGCGTCGGCAACTTCTACCATATTGTTATCCTCAATGGCTTCTTGCAGTTCTTTGAGTTCTTCTGCAAGAAGAGATACCCTTAACTCCGCCCGTTCCTTAGAAGGCATAGCAGGTGAAGCGACAACTGGATGTTTAAAGGTTCTGTGAAATTCTGCAACCTGGTTTAATGCATTGGTATCTTTCATATAAAAATTGATTTTTATTGATTACAAATCTACATTAAAAGCCATTGTTTTTTTTAAAAAACAGTGCCTAAAATACAAAGCCTTCTGATTTTTCAAAAACAATTTGTTTAAAAAAAATAATATTTTACCTTTGCGCCCTCAGCAGAATAAGATCACCAAACAGGTCTTATTTCCAATTAAAAGCCTCCTTAGCTCAGCTGGTAGAGCAACTGACTTGTAATCAGTAGGTCATTGGTTCGATCCCGATAGGAGGCTCTTTAATTTCCCGGATGTCATGCGGATACAAGTTTATATCCAATGCCCCGGATGTTCATAATCTGCAGGCCAGGTTCGTCTTTTAAAAGTTTACGCAGGTGCGTTAAAAACACATCCATACTTCTGGTATTATAATAACTGTCATCACCCCAGATTTTCAGCAAAATAACTGCCCGCTCCAGGACCTGATTTTTATGCAACAACAGTATTTCCAGTAAAGCGGCTTCCTTAAAGGATATCGCATATTCTCCGGCCGTGGTTTTCAGCACTTGTCTGATCATATCTAACTGGCAGTTGCCAAATGCATAAACAGTCTGTTTATCTTTCAGCTGCTGGTCCTCTACCCGAACCGCTCTTTGCAACAGGGAGTCCATTCTCACCAAAAGTTCTTCAATGCTAAAAGGTTTTTTCAGGTAATCATGACCTCCGCTTTTAAATCCTTTAACCACATCTTCTGTCGTATTCTTTGCACTTAAAAAAATAATGGGAACAGCTGAATTTATTTTCCGGATGTCGGTGGCCAGACTATAACCATCCTTCATTGGTAACATAATGTCCAATATGCAGATATCAGGTTGTTCATTGATGTAGCACCGGAGGGCCTCCTGGCCATCGTGTGACAGAATCACTTCATAGCCACTGCTCCTTAAGCCATCACTGACAATCTGTGCCAAAAACGGTTCATCTTCCACATATAAAACTTTTATTAATGCACTCATATTGCGGGTATGCTGATCTTAAATGTAGTTCCTTTTCCAATTTCACTTTTCATGCTGATCTTTCCCCCATGCTCTTCCACAATTTCCTTTACATAGTGTAAACCCAGACCCGATCCCTTTACATTATGAACATCCTGATCCGGGATCCGGAAAAACCTTTCAAATATTTTATTCTTATAGATTTCCTCTATACCTGGGCCATTATCCCCCACAAAAACAACTATATTTTCTTTTTCCCTAAAACAAGAAATCTCAATTACAGCATTAGGAGATGCATATTTTAAGGCGTTATCAATAAGATTATAGAACACACTACTGAGCTGCAGGGCATCAGCCATAACAAAACAAGGCTCAGTTCTGTCTGGTTGAAAACGCAGAACAGCCCGGTAATGTTCAGTTTGCACTTTCAAAGAATCCAGCACTTTATCGATCCCATCTATAACATCATAGGGGGCTTTATGAAAAGTCAGGCCATCTTCATTCAAATGCAATACCTTTTCAATCATTATGTTTAACCGTTGCAGTTCTGAAAGACTAATGTCCAGATAATTGTTCAGTTTCTCAGGTTGCTGACTCAACTGATATTTTTTAATAGATTCCAGTGCAACTGCCACAGTTGCAACAGGCGTCTTAAACTCATGCGTCATGTTACTGGTAAATGCAATTTTTGCATCCGCATACAAACGCTGGTTCTTCATCAATCTCAATATAAAGTAAAAAGCCAGTGCAGTAAAGAAAATCATCAACGCAGAAGAAAAAACATAATAACGCATGGTATACAACACGAACCAATTCAGCCGGAGAACAATGAGCTGGTACTTATGCAAATGCTTCAAATTGTAAGAGTAAACACCACTACGATAAGCCGCATGCTCAAACATCTTTTTGGGAACGGACAAATGAACCAGTGTATCCCGTCCGTAGTCATAAAGGGCATAACCTATTTTTTGCCATAACCCTGTTTTTCTTAAAGTGTCATTGACCAGGCTATCCATTAAAGTTCTCGAACGGAATTCGGCAGCTTGCTGGACCTGCTCCGATTGATTATTAAAATGAATATTTGCCGGCAGATTTTTCTTCCCAGGGACATTGCTAAAATTAAACTTCATTGAAATAACCGTACTGTCGTTGTCAATATTATAATCAAAGCGGCTGCGCAGACCATCCACTTTAAGATCATCATAAGCCCTGCGCATCTGCATCCATTGATCGGACATAAAAAAGGACTTTAACCTCCCCAGTTGATCAAAACGTTTATGGGCACCCGGATCAGCAACAACAGAGTGATACATTACATTTTTTGCAGTGGTGCTGACGATGACTTCTAAATTCTGTTTCAATAACGCCTTCTGGGATATAAACAATTGTCGTAGCCAAACAGCCTGAAGTACTATACTCAATACCAGCGACAGCACCATCAAAGGATACGCATATTTGGAAGAAAGCCATTTCATAATCCAATTTGGCAATAATCTTAGAAATAGAACTATAAATTTTACGATTTAACTCTATTTAACGGAGTTTAACTTTGGTTTAGACAACAATAGCAGATGTTTGAAGAAAAAACTCAAATGTCCAGACTTCTTTCCTACCTCTTTTTCATTCTTCTGTTTCCTCTTGTGGCCACCGCGCAAAAAATGGTGCTCAACGGGATCATTTATGACCAACAGGGCAAAGTCCTTGAAATGGCTACCTTGAGCCTTAGTAAAGATGGAAACCTGTTAAACACCATCCGCAGCGAAAAGGGCCTGTTCCGTTTTGAAGGCTTAAATGCAGGGAATTATCTTCTGCTGGTCAGCTCCATAGGCTATGAAAGCCAGAGGCTACAACTCAGTCTGCCAGCAGATACTTTAAAAATCATGATGAAAACTTCGAGTACCGGATTAAAAGAAGTGGTCATTGACAAACAAAGACCTGTCATTGAACGCAAAGCAGACCGGGTGATTTTCAACCTGGAAAACAGCATCTCTGCAAACGGGATCAGTGCATGGGACGCCTTAAACAAAACGCCCGGTGTTCAGACTACTTTTGACGGAAATGTAAAAGCTTATAACAAAGGGGTATTGGTGTATCTTGATGACAGGCCCATCCGGCTCTCGGGCGAAGATCTGGGCAACTACCTCAAAAGCCTCCCTTCAGAACAAATCTCTTCCATTGAAGTCATTCCCAATCCGCCATCCAGATACGATGCACAGGGGGCGGCTGTTATAAACATTGTCTCCCGGAAAATAAAAGCACAGGGGATCAATGTGAACCTCAATAGCGCCTATACTCAAAGCAGGTATGGCAGTTATACTTCCGGAACCAATTTCAATTATCGAAAAAATAAATTAAACATCTATGGCGGTTACAGTTTTGGTGACAGTAAAAAACAGCAAACCGAGGCAGAATACATTATTTTTAGTACCCCTTCCAATTATGCTTACTGGGACAACAATAAACAAGGTGCCCGTGCAAGGGTGTCCAGTAATTATAAGGCAGGCATAGATTACAACCTCAGCAGCAATCAGGTAGTTGGTTTACTCTTTGGGGGCTTTAATGGCAAGGGAAACAGAACAAACCAAATCGGGACACAGATTTACAATGATCACCACATACTTCCAGACTCCAATTTAACAACCAATAACCAAACCCGTAACACCACCAGCCAATATAGCTTTAACCTCAATTATAAAGCTAAACTGGATACGCTTGGTCAAAGCCTGAACATAGACCTCGATTATATTCCTTACCGCAACAGCAGTAACCAGGCGGTCAATAGCTCGACCCGTTTTAGTGATGGGAGCACATCTGTGCCCCCTTACCAAATCAGTACTTACTCTAAGCAACGCATCAACATCTGGTCTGGGAAAACGGATTACAGTTATGTTTTTAATCAAAAATGGTCTTTGGAAGCAGGCTTAAAATACAGCAGCATCACCACCAATAACCGTTTCGATTTTTTTAACGCTTCGGGCCCTGCCCTAATACAGGACAACAGTAAAAGTGATGAATTTGAGTATAGTGAAAATACAGCTGCCGCCTATATGAGCTTTAAAGGCAAAACGGGAAAATGGAATATAGAAGGAGGTTTACGTGCCGAGCAAACCCACACCGTGGGAAACTCCATCGCTTTAAACATGGTAAACAAAAACAATTATTTTAAAATTTTCCCCACCTTGTTTCTTACTTATGCCCTGGACAAGGATCATGAATTCAACAGCAATTACAGTTATCGTATAGACCGTCCCGGATATTCGAGGTTAAACCCATTTAAATATTATACCAGCCCATATACCTACCTGGAAGGCAATCCTGCCCTGCAACCTGCCTTTATACACAATATAGAACTGGGCTATACCTACAAACAACTTTACAATTTCAGTCTTTTTTACAGAGAATCCAACGGTTACTTCAGTAACATTACTGTTCAGGACAATATAAATAAGATCTTTTACGACACCCAGAGAAACCTTGACAAGAGTTTGGAAAGCGGATTTTATTTATCTGTCCCATACCACCCTGCAGACTGGTGGGAAATGAACAATTTTGTACAAGGTTCTTATAAGCAGGAAAAATCCGGATACCTGCAAAGCAGTTATGACTACCATACCCTGGGCCTTTATTTGAACAGCAGTCAGGCTTTTGTACTGGATAAGGAAAAAGGCATCAAAGCAGAAGTCAGTGCCTGGTATTCTACACCGGGTATTCAGGGAATTTACAAACTGGCCAGAACATTTGATCTCAGTGCCGGATTAAGGAAAACGGTTCTTAATAAACAGGGCACCATCAGGCTTGCTGTCAATGATATTTTTTATGGTAATGCTTTCCGGATCAATGTAGATTACCTGAATCAGCGTAATGGTTTTTATGAGAAAAACGACACCAGATCTGTATCCTTAAGTTTTTCCTATAAACTTGGAAAAAACAAAATCACAGAAACACGAAAAAGAAGCACTTCTGCAGACGAAGAAAAAAAGAGAACAGGAGGTTGATATCTTAAAGCAGAAACCCGACCCTACGAAGGGTCGGGTTTGTGTTGATCTGTAAAAAGGATCAGGTTTAAAATTTAAATAAACATGCTCAAACGATACGGCTTTTTACTGCTTCTCCCAAAAACAGAATTTCAATGTGGAAGTTTATCCTTAATCACACCATACAGATAAGTCCCGGCCAATGCACCGACAATGACAACCAGCATGGCCAGATAACCATAACCCAGATTGACGAACATAGGCCCCGGACAAGCTCCTGTTAAGGCCCAGCCAAGCCCAAATATCAATCCTCCAATGAGGTACCTGAGATAAGGTTTATTTTTATCGGCAAATACGATAGGGTGCCCCGAACTATCCTTTATCCGGAATCTTTTGATCACCAGCACCGAAATAACCCCCAGGATGACCGCTGTTCCAATGATCCCGTACATATGAAAAGACTGAAAGCGAAACATTTCCTGTATCCGGAACCAGGAAATGGCTTCTGATTTACTCATCACAATTCCGAAAAGAATCCCCGCCAGTATGTATTTTAAAGTTTTCATTTATCCGTTTTTATTTTATTTATAAAAGCAGTTTCCCGGTTAAAAAATATAGGGCATTATAAAAAAAGTCATGATCAGTCCTCCTATAAAAAAGCCGATAACAGCAACCAAAGAAGGCAACTGTAAATTGGAGAGGCCTGAAATGGCATGCCCGGAAGTGCAGCCCCCGGCATACCTGGAGCCAAAACCAACCAAAATACCCCCAGCTAATAAGAGCAAAATTGTTTTGGGCTGAGATAAGGCTTCCAGCGAAAAGAGCTCGTCCGGATTTAACCCTCCTTTAAAAGAGATTCCGAGTTTGGAAAGGTCCCTGATGGTCGATTCAGACAATTCCAGATCCGCAGGGTTGGCCAGGTAATGGGAAGCAATATATCCACCGGCAATTGCGCCCAGCAAAAACAAAAGGTTCCACTGCTGGGTTTTCCAGTTAAAATCAAAAAACTTTAGCTTTTTTCCGGCACCCGTCATAGTGCATATTGTCCTTAAATTGGAAGAAAATCCAAAGGACTTCCCCCAAAACAACAGCAGCAGCATAACAACAGTAATCATGAGGCCCGAAAAGTACCAGGGCCAGGGTTGTTTAATGAATTCCAGCATGGTACAAAAGTAAGAAGTTTAGCCCGGAAAGCCTCAATAATCCGCTGCGCAGGCAGCCTAACTATTTTTCTTTTTCCGCTTCTTCGGCCACCAGATGATAAAGCCTGTAATGGGCAGGGACAAGCCAATGAACGAAGCAGTAAAAGCCAGTATTTTTCCCGGCAGGCCAAAAACAGAACCAATATGAAGATCGTAGTTCATTTTGCGTAATTGTACTGCTGCACTGGAATGATAATAATCCTGGGCATGAATCCCTTTATCTTTAAATTGTTGCAGGCTATACCGGTCGTACGTATAAGACCTCAGGTCATAAAATTTACCCCTGGTCGGATAACGGAAAAAATTAATCGTTGCTCCATTATCTTCAGGTTTGGGATAAGCATAATAAAAACCAAAATCATTTTTTCCATTGGAAAATTTATCCCAGGCTTTGTCCATCTGGTCAATGATATGCAACCCTGGTTTCATTTGCGTACTGTCAGAAAGTAGTCTTTCCTGCACAGGAAGCTGTTTTCCCATTGAAGTTGACCAGAATAGACTTTTGCTCCACCATTGTAAACCATAAACAACCCCTGTTGCACTAATAATCAACAATACAATTAAGGCATAAAAACCCAAAACATTATGAAGATCGTAGTTGATTCTTTTTACCGAAGCCCCCCACTTGATACTAAAGCTGCGTGCTCTGGTTGATTTGTTCCATTTTTTTGGCCACCAAAGGACTAGTCCTGTCAAAAGCAGGAGCATAAAAATCAATGTACTGTAATTGACAACAGGCCTGCCTATTTCAGGAGAAAGCCATAAAAAACGATGTCCTTTTAATACCCAGTCAAAAAAATTAAAACTACCTTCTTTAGCGGGCTGCTGGATCACCTTTCCTGAATAAGGGTTTACACGTACAGAAAGACCTTCTCCTCTTTTACCAAGAACCAGGTAAGCCGCCTGCTCATGCTGATAAAGCACATAGGAAAGTGTTTTCTCCGGGTTTATTTCTTTTGCGACCCTCTGAAAATCGGAAGGTTTCAAATAAGGTTTATCCTGCTTTTCAATCTTCAGGGCCGGGTCCAGCATCACATCGATTTCTTCCTTAAAAATCCATAAACAACCAGTAAGGCATACAATAATCATCACAATACCAGTAGCCAATCCCAGCCAAAGGTGTAACCATGCCGAAATTCTGTAAAAAACGGAGCGGTTTTGTTTTTTCTTATTTGGGTTTCTTTTTAACATTTTTATAACGAATAATTCCGGAGGACCGTGGTCCTCCGGAATACATTTTCACTCTTTTAAAAACCTTATTAAAATGTATAGGCAACAGATAAGCGGAAATTGGCCGGTGCCAGCGCCCTCCAGCCATAATGTTTATAGCCCCATGCGCCAGGATAAAAACCGGTATAATTGTATCTGTCCGTCAGGTTATTCACCAGCAATGAGATGTTATAGTTTTTTTTAACATAAGATGCCCCTGCATCCAGTGAAAAAAAGTTATCCGGCAGATTTTTGTTTTCCACAACTGGCCAGCCTGCACGCCCGGCTTCATACTGGTAACCTACAGAAAATCCAAGTCCGGCAACTTTGCCATCCTGAATCCGGTAAGTCGCCCAGCCATTGCTGATGTGTTTGGCCGTACCATCAAGGTTGTTGCCAATGCGGGCCGGATTACGATCTTTACTCACTTTCGCATCCGTATAGGCATAATTGAGCATCAGGTTCAACCCGCTAATCACCTCCCCTTTCAAGTCAAACTCCACTCCCCTGGAACGTGCCTCTCCTGTCTGGATCATAATTCCGGGAACGGTTGGGTCCGCCTGGGTCAGCAAATTGGTCTTTGTAACCTCATACACAGCCAGGGACGTCAGCCAGCGTCCGCCAAACCAGGAGCGCTTTGCACCAATTTCTTTATTACTGCCCAGTGAAGGTTTTGCAGCACCACCATCCAAAAGTGTTCCCACCTGTTCCTGGAAAGACTGGTCATACAAAGCATAAACCGTTGTTTGCGGGGCTACTGTTGCACTTAAGCCTATTCTTGGTGTAAAAGCATCATTTTTAACCCTGGCCCCATTGTCTGCAGCGCTTGTTTTGCTGGTACTTGTATAACGCAAGCCTAAACTCAATCTGATCCGGTCTGAAAAAAAGCCCATTTCTTCCTGTAAAAAGGCCGAACTAAAATTGTATTCAGTCAAATAAGCAGCACCTCTTTCCCGAAGACTACGGCTCCTGTCGTAAAATGGTAAATCGGATTTTTTTAATTTTCCATATACCGGGTTATAAATGTTAAACGCAGGGCCTATATTGTCTGGCAATGCAGTCCAGTCGGCCACATAATATTTAGAGCCCAGATCGAGCCCGGCAAGTATCCGGTGGTTTACCTGACCCGTTTCAAATTTTCCATTGACAAAAAACTGCCCCAGGGTAGAGGTATTCAAGGCATCATTAATAGATAAACCTCTGATGACATCTCCTTTATCATTCAGTGTATTGTATTTGCTGTATAGCGAAGCTCCCTGCATGCCCGAATTCAAATAGGCCAGCTGCCCCGTAAACTTCCAATCTTTGGACAACTGGTGGTTTAATGTAACAAAAGCACTGTGGTCTTTAATTACTGTCGGATCAATGATCGGATCTGAAAAGCTGAAAGATCTCGCAATATCTTTAAAACCTTTCAAAGAATAGGTATATTTGGAAAAACCTCCGGTAAAAGCATTCTGGGAATAGGTGTATTCCGCAGTAAGTTCTGTTTCATCAGAAAATTTATACCTCAGTGATGGATTGATTCCCCACAACTTGTTGTCTGAATATTGTACAAAGGAACCCACTTTGCCTGCCATGGCATTTAAACGGAACAACAACTTTCCGTCTTTGCTGAGCTTGCCGTCCACATCGAGCTCAGACCTGTAGGTTTCAAAACTACCCAGGGTCATTTTTACTGAAGTTTTTCCCGTCCCCATTGGTTTTTTGGTCACCACATTGTATAAGCCCCCGGGCTGGGTATTTCCCATCAGAAAACCAGCAGGCCCCTTTACAAATTCTACCCGTTCCACGAAAGCAATATCCTCACGCAAGGGACCAAAAGATCCGCCAACGCTCATGCCATTGCGCAGGTTTGTTGCACTAAATCCCCTAACGTAAATACCCACACTGGCTTCCTCCTGGTGTGCAATGGTCCGAACCCCGCTCACATTCCTGGTGATCCCACTCGAAGTATTAAAAGCCTGCTGCTCTTCCAGTAAAGATTTATTCACGATTTGGATGCTTTGGGGAATTTCCAGCAAAGGCCTGTCCAGTTTCAAAGAGGGAGATACCTGACTGGTATGGAATGTTTTGGATTTGCCAATTACAGTTACAATATCAAGGCTCTTTTCTGACAGGGTCAGTTTAAAATCTACCTGCGAAATTTCATTCGCCTTTACCATGATCCTGGAAGACTGCGCCCTCCAGCCAACATGGCTTACCTCCAGCGTGTAGGCCCCCTCCGGGACTTGTTCAAAACTAAATTCACCTGATTTATGGGTGGCCGTTTTTCGGTTTAATTCTTTAATTGTTACGGTGATTCCCTTCATTAATGTGCCGTTATCGGTACTTGTTCGTCCTTTAATGGCGCCCAGCTGCTGAGCAAAGCCAGAAAACGAACACAAAACAAGTAGCACAGCAGCGAGTAATGCGGTCGCCCGAATTCTTATAGTTTTAAAAGATAAAAGTCTGCTCATTTATTAAGATTAATTTTAAATAATGTTATTTTTACGGCGCAAAAGTATAAGCGCCTATCTTAAAAAGGTATTGAGATCAGGAGAAAAACTATTCTATCCGGAAGTAAAATGAGTCAAAATAGATTAGAACCTGGCAGTTCGTTGCACCAATATTATGATTTGTGCAGGGTAAAAAAGAAAATGGAAGAGCAACAAAGCCTTTGGCTGGATACCGTTTACGAAGGAAAAATGGGGCGGGTCAATTCTTCTTATACCGACGGAGGTACAGAATTTACTTTTGCGGATTACCGGCAGCAAATCCACACAGACACTTTAATCCATAGCCAGGTATCTGAACACAGTTCTGTAGAAATGACTTTTCTGCTGCATATGGATAAATTAATGGATCAGATAGATGGGAAGTTCAATTCCTATCATTCCATGCAGCAGAACATACACTATGTTGCCCCTGGTTCACAGGTAAAGCTTTTCTGCGAAAAAGGAAAAAGATACCATAATTTTGATGTTTATATAGACCTTAAATCCCTGATCAAATGGGAACTTCCCTATAAACCGCTTGATACATTTATCAATGCCATTTTGAACAGGAAAACAGCCAAGCTCTTTCCGGAAGACCTTCCGGTGAATGCTGCGACTATGGCTTTACTCCATGACATCCGCAACTGCAGGATGAAAGGAGTTGCCCGGGATATTTATATGAAAGCAAAGGTATTCGAGCTCCTCTCCCACCAGATTGACTGTCATGAAAAAAGAAAAAATGAACCCCGGCAGCAGCTGATTAAAAACAAATACCAGCTTGGGCCCTATGACCTGGACCTCATTCAGAAAATTGCGGGGTTCCTGGAAAAACATGCAGATGCCTTTACCAGTATCCAGGAGTTGTCCAGAATTTACGGGATGAATGAACACAAATTGAAAAATGGTTTTAAAGCCGTTTACGGAAAGGCCCTTTTTGAATATGCACAGGACATCCGGATGAACAGGGCAAAAAACCTGTTGCTTTCTACGAACAGATCGGTCAAAGAAATCGCTTATGAAACCGGCTATAAAACCCCTGCTGCTTTTACGGCTGCCTTCAAGAGATATTTTGACCTACTGCCCAGGGACCTAAAGGAACAAAACCAGCTGTTGAAATTGTAAAAGGCTGTTTATTATTCCCGGCCGAAATGCTCTAGATTTCCTTCTGCATTAAATCCAATGGCATACCGCTCACGGCTCCCTGAAATGCCAACAGGAAACCATCGTATTTCGTTTTTCCATATCGAAATATAAGTATTGTTCAGGGGCACCGCTCCTTCAATTTCCATTGCCTTCTGGTTATACACCCGGGCAACCCTGGCCACATACACAAATTTTAATTTTGTCAAAGGGATCAGCCTGCCCTGTACATCATCCATGACAGACAATTGCTGCGGCCCGGCTGCAGACCACTTCCCATTCCCATACTGATAATTATCAACATATTTTGGATTGAAGGGGTGCTGAAGCATAATAAAAATACGTCCGTCATCAAAAAAGGAAATGGTAGAATAGATGTACATCTTTTTTCCAACATACCTGGGGAGTTTTTTTAAGGCCCTTTCTGCCCGGAGCAATCTAATTGTATCGGTTAAAAAGCCTGTAATCTTTTGTTCCATATGCCGCAAAGAATGTTTGGTGGTATGGCTTGTTATTATACTTATACTGCTGCTCACTATTTTTGTAATCGCACTGGATTCAGCTTTGGTAAAGCCCATCACATCTCTATCGGCTGGGGATGTAGCCGGCTTTTGTTTCACTGAGGCCGAATCCGTACTAAAAGTCTCTTCAATACTTTTGGATAAGGGCCTGCAACTAAAAAAGAGCATTGCAAAAAAAACGAAGCTTATTAATTTCATCATTTGATCAATTGATTTCTTCCAGATCACTTGCAAAAGCAATTCTGGAAGGATCTTCTTTAAGGTAAAATATATCTATATATTCTTGTCTGGTCATGTGCAGATCCAGCAGGTCGACAATTCTTTTAAAACTGACCTGGTGTACCTGCTGTTGCTCATCGGTATATTCCAATAAGAATTCGACATTGGGCTGTTCATTGATGTAAAGCCCGGTTTGTCTTGCATTCAGCAATCGTGCCCTTGCCCTGAGTCCTTTAAATTTAATGTTTACCGCCTGTTTGGTCTGGCCACTGAAACGGCCAATCAAATAGCCTAAAAGGCCATAGAACACCAGTATAACCGGGCAAAGCAACAGCGGGTGTCCAAAGCTCATAAAGCGCCATCCTGCCCCATGACTTTCCAGCTGATATGAAAAGAGATAATAAGCCATAATGGCCATCAGAAGACTCAACCATCCTATAAAAATCATACCGATGATACCTTTTTTGATGCGCGCTTCTGTACTTGAAAATATAAAATAAGGAATGCCTTTCAAATCCTTGTCCAACAGCAGATCAACTTTTTTACCCACTTCAAAACGATGTTCATAAGGCCTGGCATCATTTACACCTGCCACTTGATTGATTTCTGTTCCGGCCAGGTTTTTAAAAGAAAGCATCAGCTCATAGGTTTCATACCTCGCTCCTGCTTTAGATAATTGAACTGCCTTTAAAATTTTCGCTTCCCGCTGCAACCCTTCCCTTTTTAATTTTTCTATGTTGTGCTTTGACCTGAAAACGTTTAGGATCCATTTGTTAAAAAAACGAATCAAAAGAATAATCCACAACAGTACTGAAAGTCCTAAAATCCCTAAAGCCAGCCAGGGATCTTCCTGCTTCAATGCACTGACATCCACATCACTATTTATCGTATAGTACAAGATCATAGGAAATGGAATGGCAAAAAAAAGAGAAAAAAGTATCCAGAAGTTAAATGATCCCTGTTTCATTTTTTAGTTTTTATGGTTCATTTGTTTAATAAAAACTCCCTTATCATTTATGTTAAAAACAACCAGGCTCAGGGTTGTTGAGGTCTTTGTACAGCCAGGATATTAACCCTGCGGTTTTTGTCATGACCCGGGTCTTCAAAACCCGAAAACCTAAGGTCCTTTAGGGCATAAGTGAACGGATTGGTTTCATCAAAATCTTTAGCGGCCAGAGACAAATCATTCCAGGTTAGGTCCCCAGAATCCTTAAAATGCCGCAAGACAGTTATTTTATCGGCCGCTTTATCAATCGTTTTCACTTTAAACAGGGTATACTTTGTCTGCCCGGCACCCGGTCCTTCCATCACCACAACCTTGTATATGTCCCCTGCTTTGGGATCCTTTAAATAAAGTGCCGTATTTTCGCGTTCTTTCTGGTAGGGCTGTTCGTCCTTATTGCCCAGCAGTCCTAATCGATCAGCAGCAAAAATACCACCAACCAAAAGAAAGCAGCCTAAAGCCACCCCGATCACCCGCTTTCCATAAGCACTCAGTTTAACTGAGGTGAGCACGGGAATACTTTCTTTTTCGCTTTCAAAAAAATGTTTCAGTTCCTCATTCCATTGCCCCACAGGGATAGATGTTTCGCAAATATTACAGCGTAGTGTCCCAGAAATTTTAGGAAGCCGCTGGGTGACCACGCCATTCTGCTCCATTTGCAGAAAAGTCATTTCCAGACCTCCCTTTCTCAGGCAGGAAGGACAAACACAAGCCACCAGTGGAAGTGTTTTCAAAGGAATGTAATTTGTGGTGAATCCAAAAATCATAATCTGATGTTTATTTAAATGTGCTTAAAAATCTGCCTTCTGCAGTCGTTTGATCTGCCTGTATTGCAGTACACCTTTGCGGATAAAAACAAGACCAAGTATCCCCATGAATACCAGTATTCCCCATTTACCAATAAGCTTATACAATAGCGCTGTTCCTTCGTTCATGGAAATGTGGCCTCCATTTATTTCCCATTTCTGTATCTGGAAAAATTCCAGGATACCGGCGGTTGCAAAAAAGACCCCAATCAATATATTGGCTATCGCTTTGACATAAGATTCTCTCTTAGATCCGTTATACATGGACCCTGCTTCAAAGTCGGTAAGCCCTGCTCTTTTTTCATTTTTCATTGTCTTAACGTTTTTTTGATGCTGCTTAATGTAACCAGATTTTAAAATCCGGCCTTAAATCTGTCTTCCGGCAAAGGGTCTGATTTCTAGTCAAGAAAAGAAAATTTATGCTCGAAAGCTTTTCCCAAAATGGGTACAGGTTTCAGCGCACCATTTGCCGCATTGATCATCCCCAAAATCCAAAACACCAAAATGACCAGGCCAAAGACACCGAGAAAAGAAAGCGCCGGAACCACCGAGGCAATCACCTGAAGTGCTACGCTGAAAATAATGCTCACAATAGCAAGGCCTAAAGCTTGTTTCAAATGATATTTAAGCAGATCATCTGCTTTTTCCTTTCCTGAAAAATAAGCGATCAACCAGCCGATCAGTGTCACATAGGATACGATAGATAAAGTTTTGTTGTTCATGATACTTTTGTTTAAATTGTGATGACCACAAAGTTCAACCTAAACATCAGCCGGTTCCAAATCCAGGCCCCCTACAATACATCTACGCCTGTTTCATCGAGTGTCTACAATGCGACTACAAACTAAAACAACTATCTGAAAAACAAATAATTAAGACATAAACCAAAACTTAAAATTCCTGTATTTTCCTTAGCCTTTCCCAAATTATTGAGTAGTTTTGGGTATATGAGATCTACCCTATGTTTATGTTTTATCTGTTGTCTTTTGCTGTCCAGGTTCCTGTTTGCCCAAAGCAGGCTTTCGGACAGCTTGCAATCTGCCCTGGAACGGCCCCATGTTACCGGCAAAGAAAAGGCAGAGCTGCTCATCAGGCTTGCAGAAATTTATCGCGTAGATAAGAACTTCAAACTTGCAACCGAAAAAGCCAGACAAAGTGCCACAGTTGCCCTAAGTCATAAAAACTACACTGAAGCTACAAAAGCTTATACGATGCTGCTCAACATTAAAACCAGCACACAGCAGTTTAAAACTTTAAAATCAACAGCAGATTCTGCCCTGTTTTTTGCAGAAAAGTCGGGTAATCCGGCTGCAATGGCATCTGCTTACTATGCCCAGGCCTTACTTTATAAAGCATTGGATAATGCCGATGATGTGGTCAAATATTGTAATCTGGGGTTAAAGCAATTGGAAAAATCCCCTGATCCTTATATAGCCGCTAAAATTTATTACCGCTTGTATGCCGTCCATAGTGCCTGGAATGATCAGCCTAAAGTTAACGAATATGCCCGAATGGCAACAGAAAACGCGCTAAAAGCGAAAGATTATAATTTATTAAGCAATTGCTATACAGCAATGTCCGTGGCAAAGTCCAATCCGGACAGCATCCTGTTGTATCTTAAAAAGTCCGAATTGCTTTACCAGCAGTATCCCGGACAAGTTGCCGATTATACTTATGCCATTGCTTGCATCAATCTGTCCAGTGCTTACCTGAAGTATTTTCCCCCTACAGACTTGCTGGCAGAAAAACAAGGTATCTATTATGCCACACAAGCAAGGGCTGTACTCAAAAACACAGAAAACAGTCAGGAAGTTATTGCAAGCAGTCTGGGTATCCTGAGTGAATATGCCAAAAGAGATGGCCATCTGGCCCAGGCAGAAAGTTATCTTTTAGCGGCTTATAAAGTCATGCAAGGTCAGCAAACACCTTATTATCATACGATGATCAATGTGACACAGGCCCTTGCTGATTTTTACGGACAGCAGCAAGATTATAAAAAGGCCGCCCATTTCCAGAAAGAAGTGAACCAGTACAGTCAAAAAAACTTTAACCAGGAACAAGCCACAACAGCACAAAAACTGGAAATACAATATGAAACAGAACGAAAAAACAATGAAGTAAGAATTCTAAAAGAGAAAGAGAAAAACCGCAGGATTCAAAACTACCTCTATGGCTGTATTGCCATCGCCTCCCTGCTGGGCCTGCTCTTCATGTTCAGGTCTTACCATTTTAAACTGCGTTACTCCCTGCAACGGGAAAAACAGCTTCAACTGGAAAAACAGGATTCCGAATTGCAGTTAAAACTGGAACAGGAAGAGCAGGCCCGGCTAAAGGCAGAGCAACTGCTTCTTGCCGCCCAGCAAGAGCAGCTCAAAAAAGAGGCCATGGCCAATGCCTTGCAATTGGATCACAAGAATCAAATGTTGCACAGCATAAAAAATAAACTCAGTGACGGAGCCCCAGTGAACATGCATAAAATCCTGAAAGAAGAAATGATACTCGACAGCGATTTTGAACAGGCCAAACTTCAGATCCAGCAGGTACACCCTGATTTCTTTCACCTGATCAATGGGCAGGCGCAAAAAAAACTTAGCCCTCTTGACTTAAAACTTTGTGCCTACCTGTACCTTAAAATGGATACCCGGCAAATTGCCCAGCTAATGCACATTGAAGCAAAAAGCGTTCGAATGAGTCGGTACCGGATTAAACAAAAACTGGGATTGGAAAAGCAAGACGACTTAAATACCTTTCTTCAACGTCTGGGCAACTCATGAAGCACGCTTGTGTTTCCACCTTTTATGGCTCCACAACCAATAAGCAGGCTCTTTATTGATCATGTCCTCCAGGAAGCGGGTATGCAGTTCTGTAATTTCAAATTCAGCAGTTTGCTCTGGATGCAGGCAAAGCGGAATACAGTCCACCGTATAATACCCCCTTTTGACATAATTGATTTTAAAGTAAAAAATAGGCTGTCCGGTTTTTTTTGCAATCTTTTCTATTCCAAGTTGTACAGCAGTTTGCTGGTGCAAAAAAGTGGTCCAGTAATTGGATTCACCCGTTGAAGGGGCCTGGTCATTGCCAAAACTAAACATGGTAGACGTATTTTTACTCTCCTGTATAGCCCTAAAAGTTTGTCGCATGGCAATTAATTTATTACCAAACCGGCTCCTCACAGTTTTAAACCAATTGTCAAATACCGGGTTGCTCAAAGGTTTATAAATGGGGTAATGAGCCGCCTTAAAATTCAATCCGATACCTAAAGTACCCCATTCCCAGTTCCCGTAATGTGCAGAGCAAATCAGAATACTTTCCCCCCTTTCCAGGTAAGCTTGCACCTGCTCTTTATTTTTAAACACAAAACGTTTTAGAACTTCCTCTTTCGAAATGCTGTTCATTTTTACAATTTCAACAATCAGTTCAGCCAGGTACCTGAAAAACCGTTTTTCAATAGAAGCAATTTCTGTTTGTGTTTTTTCAGGAAAAGCCAGGCTTAAATTTTCCCTCACGACCTTTCTCCGGTATCTGAATACCCGGTACAGCAGGATATACAATACATCGGCCACAAAATAAAGCACGCGCAAGGGGATCAGGGACAACAGGCATAAAAAAAATACGCCCAGCCGGGAAAAAAACTTGTTGATCATCGCAGGTGTAGTTGTTAATGCCGCAAAATTAAATGACACATTAAAAAAATCTGCCATTGAAATGTAGAATTTGCCGTTAAAAGGTTCCCGGAAAAGAATAAGGACAATCAGCGCACTGAAATTCAAGATTCGCTCGCGTAGTTTTTTACACGCTGCATAAAAGCTTTTAAACAAAAAAAAGTTGGTGTCCGGCGGTATCGCCTTAAACCAACTTTTTACTTTTTATGTAGCCCGTAGGGGAATCGAACCCCTGTTTCCAGAATGAAAATCTGGCGTCCTAACCCCTAGACGAACGGGCCATTAAAATAAAGCACTTACCGTGCTTTCCAGGTAGCGGGGACCAGACTCGAACTGATGACCTTCGGGTTATGAGCCCGACGAGCTACCAACTGCTCCACCCCGCACTATATCTTTTCAATAAAAACCTCCATCGCTGCAGAGATTTTAAGTAGCCCGTAGGGGAATCGAACCCCTGTTTCCAGAATGAAAATCTGGCGTCCTCACCCCTAGACGAACGGGCCATTAAATAAAGCATTTACCATGCTTTCCAGGTAGCGGGGACCAGACTCGAACTGATGACCTTCGGGTTATGAGCCCGACGAGCTACCAACTGCTCCACCCCGCACTATTTACAATTTAAAAGCTTAAAAGAACTATTCTGTGTTGTTTTTAAATTGGTCTGCAAAGATATATTTCGTTTCTTTGCAATGCAAATTTATTTTAAAAAAAATTCCATGACCCATAAAGCAGGTTTTGTAAGTATAATCGGGAAGCCAAATGTTGGCAAATCGACCCTAATGAACGCCCTGATCGGCGAAAAACTTTCGATCATTACACCTAAAGCACAGACCACCCGTCACCGCATTTTAGGTATAGTCAATGAAGAAGATTACCAGATTGTCTTTTCCGACACCCCGGGAATCATCAAACCGCGCTACGGACTGCAGGATTCTATGATGAGTTCTGTCAATGGCGCGCTCTCGGATGCAGACCTTATTTTGTTCGTGACCGACATCAATGAAGAGCACGATGAAAATGATGTATTAGAGAAAATAGAAAAAACAACCATTCCCCTGATCGTACTGATCAATAAGATCGACAATGCCACTCAGGGACAGGTCGAAGAAAAAATGGCATACTGGACAGAAAAATTAAATCCTAAGCACGTTTTTGCTATCTCAGCTCTTCATCAGTATAATTTAAACGGAATTATGGACACCGTGCTCGATTTTTTACCAGAGCACCCGGCTTATTATGATAAGGAAGACCTGACAGACCGCAACCAACGTTTCTTTGTTTCTGAGATCATCCGGGAAAAAATCTTTAATAATTACCAGAAAGAGATCCCTTACAGTACCGAAGTTGTGGTTACCGCCTTTAAAGAAGAAGAAAAAATCACCAGGATCAGTGCAGAAATCATTGTAGAACGGGATTCCCAGAAAAACATCCTTATTGGAAAAGGAGGCTCGATGTTAAAAAAAGTAGGGATGGAAGCCCGTAAGGATATTGAGAAATTTTTGGATCAGAAAGTTTTTCTTGAAACCTTTGTAAAAGTATTGCCGGACTGGCGCAGTAAAAAGAATTATTTAAAAAGTTTCGGGTACGAAAATTAAACCTACCTTTGCAACCCCTTAATAAGGAGCCTGTTTAAATTTAGGCGATCAGATTGCATAAACGAAATAACACTTAAATTTAAACAGATTCAAATACAATTCACACAGCATATGAGTAATATTATCGCAATCGTCGGAAGACCAAACGTAGGCAAATCTACCCTTTTTAACCGCTTAACAGAAAGTCGCAAAGCCATTGTGGATGATTTCAGTGGTGTAACACGTGACCGTCATTATGGCCTGGCAGAATGGACAGACAAAAACTTTACCGTTATTGATACGGGCGGTTATGTGGCAAATTCCGAAGATGTATTTGAAGCGGCCATCCGTGAACAGGTGGTCATTGCCATTGAAGAGGCCACCGTTTTATTGTTTATGGTAGACGTAACTACCGGCATCACCGATCTGGATGATGAAATTGCAGCTTTGCTGAGAAGGAGTAAAAAACCAGTCTTTATCGTTGTCAATAAAGTAGACAACACTTCCCTGGAAAATGATGCCTCTGTGTTTTATGGTTTCGGTCTTGGTGAAATCTATTCCATTTCTTCCATGACTGGTTCAGGGACAGGAGATTTACTCGATGAGGTCATTAAACATTTTGAAGATGTTCCTGAGGAAGAAAATTCGCTTCCCAAACTCACCATTGTGGGCCGTCCGAATGTTGGAAAATCTTCTCTGATCAATGCACTGATTGGTAAAGAAAGAAATATAGTAACCCCAATTGCAGGCACCACCAGGGATTCCATTCATATCCACTACAACCAGTTTGGTCATGAGTTTATGTTCATTGACACGGCCGGTTTACGTAAAAAAACCAAGGTAAAGGAAAACATTGAGTTTTATTCTGTAATGCGGACCATTAAAGCCCTGGAAGAGGCAGACGTGGTGATCCTGATGCTTGATGCAACCGAGGGACTGGAATCCCAGGACGTAAATATTTTCCACCTGGCAGAAAAAAACAAAAAAGGAATTGTGATTCTGGTCAATAAATGGGATTTAATTGAAAAAAACAATCAAACTGCAAAGGTTTTTGAAGAGCAGATTCGTCAGAAATTACAGCCTTTTACAGATGTTCCGATTATTTTCATCTCTGTTTTAAATAAACAAAGAATTTTCCAGGCCATAGAAGTAGCACTGGATGTTTACAAAAACAGAAGCAAAAAAATTCCGACTTCCAAACTGAACGATGTGATGCTGCCAATTATTGAAAACAATCCGCCGCCATCGCTGAAAGGCAAATACATTAAAATCAAATACGCCACGCAGATCAATGCCAGCTCTCCGATGTTTGCTTTCTTCTGTAACCTTCCGCAATACATTAAGGAACCTTATAAACGTTTCGTAGAAAATAAACTCCGGGAGAATTTCGATTTCAGTGGCGTACCCATCCAGATTTATTTCAGACAAAAATAAAAGAGCATCATGATTATTGCAGGCTGATCAGGGCCTGCTTAATCATACTGTCGTTTTGGTTCAGGGCTTTGTAGTAGCCCGCCTCTCCTAAATGATATTTATACAGTAAAACCCTCAGATCGTTACTGATCACCGGTTTTGCTGCATTCAGCTGCGGAATATCGATCTGGATTTTCTTTTGCCTGATGTACCGGATCAGGTTTTCAAAATCTTCAGGACTGATGCTAAAGTTGCTCATGTTTTGCTCCAGGTAATGGCCATTATATTTGGCCGCCAGCACATCAAACACAAAGTCAAAAAGTACTTTTTTAGAAATCAGGACATTGTAAAACTTATTGACACCAACGGTATCCATCTTTACAAAAACATCAGGTTGTATTCCCCCGCCACCAAAAACTTTTTTACCGGCAGCGGTAACATAAACCGTACTTTTTTTCACTGAATCTCGTGGCTTGGCACTTTTATCCGTCAGTTCCCCATCATTAAAACGCTCTTCGAGTTCATTCTGATAAGCAGTATATCCCTTTTTATAAGATTTTTGAATGCTTCTGCCCAAAGGGGTATAATACCTTGCAATAGTCAGGTTTAAAGCCGAACCGTCACCAAAAGAGAACTGCTCCTGTACCAGGCCTTTTCCAAAAGAACGACGTCCAATGATCACCCCCCTGTCCAGGTCCTGAACCGCACCCGCCAGAATTTCACTGGCCGAAGCCGTATTTTCGTTAATCAGCACGGCCAGTCTTCCATGTTCAAATTCTCCGCCGCCTGTGGCAATATAATCTGTTCTGGGTTCATGTTTGCCTTCGGTATAAACAATCAGTTTATTTTCAGGAAGGATCTGGTTGGCCAGTCCCGTAGCGGCAGTTAAATAGCCACCACCATTGTCGCGCAAATCGAGGACCAGTTTGTTCATCCCTTTTGCTTTAAGGGCCCTTAAAGACTCCGTAAAATCGACATCGGTATTTGCCCCGAACTTACTGATTCGAATATAGCCCGTCGAGGGGTTAAGCATATAGGAAGCATCTATACTGCTCACCTGTACCCTACCCCTTTTAATGTTCAGCACCAAAGGCTGGCTTATGCCCGGACGCAGGAGCTGCAGTTGTACCGGGGTCCCTTTTTTACCTTTGATCCGGCCGGTCATTTGTTCCCTTGGCAATTGCCTGCCGCTAACGAAGGTACTGTCCACCTTAAGAATTTTATCTCCGGCTTTCATTCCTGACTCAAAAGCAGGTCCGTCCTTAATGACATTGGTCACCAGCAGTGTATCATTTAAAATATAATATTCTATACCGATCCCCTGAAAGTTCCCTTCCAGTGCATCAGACTGTTCTGTTGCTTTTTCGGGCGGCAGATACATGCTGTGAGGATCGAGCTGGTGCAGGATACTGTCAATAGGCAAATGGTTCAACGTATCCGTATTGACCTCATCGACATAGTTCTTATCAATCAAATGGATAATTTCATCCACTTTTTCCTTATTGTTATAGGCTTTTACCGGCGGTTTTTGAAAATTATATCCCTGGTCCTTCAGAAATTTATATCCGAAGAACATCCCGCCTATTAAAGTAATTGAATAAGTGAGGGAAATCAGGAGATTTTTACGCGTAATTTTATTCATGTAGCCGATGTACTGCAAAGTTAAATAATAACCCTGTTAATTACAGCATTAAGCGGTCCCGTTTTACAAATTTTAACGCTTCCCGAGAACGTTCTGAACTATTTTTGTTACCGGACAGTACATTTTTTGGCCGGAGATATAAAAATGCAGGGATTTGCGTTAAGATTTCTAGTTTAGAAAGAAATTGACGAATTTTATCAAAAAATATAATATGATAAGAGTAACCGAGCAAGAGTCCAGGTACAACGATATTGATAAAATGTCTGTTCTTGAAATTTTGGAAGGGATTAATAATGAAGATAAAACCGTTGCCACAGCTGTAGAAAAGTCTATTCCACAAATAGAAAAGCTGGCTTCGGCTGTTGCGGAACGTATGCAAAATGGTGGCCGTTTATTTTATATCGGTGCCGGCACCAGCGGTCGCCTGGGTGTCGTGGATGCTTCAGAATGTCCACCTACATTTGGTGTACCATTTGATTTTGTAGTCGGAATTATTGCCGGCGGCGATACCGCCATCAGAAAAGCTGTCGAAAATGCAGAGGATGATGACAAGCAAGCCTGGATTGACCTGCAGGAATACCAGATCAACGAAAAAGACTGTCTGATTGGCCTTGCCGCTTCCGGAACAACACCTTATGTAGTTGGCGGATTAAATACAGCCCGCCAGCACGGCGTGCTGACCGGTTGTATCGTATGCAATGAGGGCGGTCCTATTGCAGCAGAGAGTGATTTCCCGGTAGAAGTTGTTGTCGGACCTGAATTCCTGACCGGATCTACGCGCATGAAATCGGGTACCGCTCAGAAACTGGTCCTGAATATGCTCAGTACCACCGTGATGATCAGACTAGGCCGTGTAAAAGGCAATAAAATGGTAGATATGCAGCTGACCAACCATAAATTGGTGGACAGGGGCACGCAAATGGTTATGGACGAATTGAATATCGATCATGACCTGGCCGCCGACCTGTTAAACCGTTATGGAAGTGTCCGTAAAGCCGTGGAAGCCAGCCATAATAAATAATGTATGCACGAGATCGAACCTTATTATCAGTGGCGGGACGATTACATCGCAGCAGAAGATGAGCGTTCGCCTTTTTACAGTACAGAATACTCAGAATTTTATTTCGACAAACAGCTGTACAATTTCCTGATCCATCCCCAGTGGGATGATTTTGGTTCGAATACCCTGTACCTAAAAGTTCTTTATGCAGATTATGACCGTGGTTATACCATCATAGAGTTTATAGGGGAATGGAATGATGCCATAGGAAATGATATCATGCTCCTGAAACGGGAAATCCTGGAGCTGATGATGGATGAAGGCATTAATAAATTTATCCTGATCGGTGAAAATGTATTGAATTTTCATGCTTCTGAAGACAGTTATTATGAAGAATGGTTTCAGGAAGTGGAAGACGGCTGGATCAGCGGGCTTAATTTCAGCCCTCATGTAATTGATGAATTCCGGAGCGGTGGTATCGACTATTACATCAATTTTGGTGGTGAACTTGACGATTTGGCATGGAGAACCCTAAAACCATTACAAATTTTCAAGAAAGTTGAAGAAATACTGACAAAAAGACTAGGGGCATAGCTTTTGTATGAACCAAACAATCCTTATCTTTAATTATTAAATTTAAAACACATGGATAACAACAATAATTACAACTGGGCACAACAATCTGTTTTTACCCAGGAACAAACCGGAGGCGTTGCAAAGAAATTTTTCGCCAATGTTTTTTTATGGATGTTTGTTGCCCTTGGGGTATCTACCCTGGCAGCATTATTTATGGCAAATAGTCCTGCAGCCTTGAGTTACCTTGTTAATGCTCCTACTGAAACCAGCAGGGGCGGTTTATCAATGCTTGGCTACATCGCCATGTTTTCGCCATTGGCGCTGGTCCTTTTAATGAGTGCCGGACTGAGCCGTCTTTCTTATGGTGCTCTTGTGGGTGTTTTTGTCCTTTATTCGGTGTTAACAGGAATTAGTTTAAGCTTCATTTTACTCATTTATACAGCAGGTTCTGTTGTGGCCTGCTTTGCAGCCGCAGCGGGTATTTTTGGCATTATGGCCTTTTTAGGTTACACCACCAATACCGACCTGACCAAATTCGGGCCTATTTTAATGGTAGGCGTAATTGGTCTGGTGATCGCCAGCCTGATCAACATGTTCTTAAAAAGCCCTGGCTTTGATTACATTATGAGCTTTGTTGGGGTGGCCATCTTTACCGCTTTGACAGCTTATGACGTTCAAAAATTAAAAAGAATAGGTGCAGGTATTGAAGAAAACGGAGATCAGATTGTTGCTACCGATGCTAAAAAATTAGCAATTATGGGTGCACTTTCCCTTTATCTTGATTTCATCAACATCTTCCTGTTTTTATTAAGAATATTCGGAAGCAGAAAATAATCTTCCGTTCAAAAAAAGAAAAGAGGCTGGCCAAAAACCAGCCTCTTTTTTTTGTGCTTAAATTTTTAAAAAACCAGAAGCAGGATTTTGACAAAGTACCAGATGAGTCCGGTATGAGTCCGGTATAAGTCCGATAAGACTCCGTTTTTTTTGTAAAAAATCCGGAGTCCTATTGGAATATAATAACAGTTTTACCGGACTCTTTTTTAAACTTGCCTCCCGGCCTTATCCATCCTTAACCTGCGGCTTTTCCCGTCCGGGAAACACCCATCATTTCAGAATATAATTCCGGATCCGGGACATCATCTTCTGTGAATTGCAATTTTATTGGCTTTACATCCTGTTTTTTTGGAAATGATTTTTCTTTGTTGCATTTTTGTAGCGCTTATAGAGAAAGACGGAGGGATTAGACCCTGCGAAGTCTTAGCAACCTGTGCTTACAAGGTGCTACATTCTACTGGAACAAAAACCAATGTTCCCGAAAGATAAGTTGAACATCGAAGTCCTCACCGGAATCTCGAATAAGCCCTTTTCGTATTGCCATGTAAACCAGGCCTGTCAAACACCTGCCCACATGCTTTGCGCCAGAATGAAAGAAGAAGAATGAGCATCAGAGCAGAACTAGAACGAAGAATATTAATTATAGATGGTGCCATGGGTACCATGATCCAGCGTCATGTACTGACCGAAGAAGATTTCAGGGGAGAACGTTTTAAAAACCACCCCTGCGATGTAAAAGGAAACAATGACCTGCTGAACCTTACCCGTCCGGACATCATCAAGTCCATTCACCTGGAATACCTCAAGGCGGGTGCAGACATCATTGAAACCAATACTTTTAGTACTCAGCGCATTTCCCTGGCTGATTACCAGATGGAAGAACTGGATTACGAAATGAGTTTTGAGGGTGCCCGAATTGCCAAAGAAGCCGTACAGGAATTTATGGCTGCTCAGCCCGACAGAAAATGTTTTGTTGCCGGTGCTGTCGGACCAACCAACCGCACCCTGTCCATTTCACCCGATGTCAATGACCCTGGCTTCCGGGCACTGACTTTCGATGAACTGGTCGATGCCTATGATGCACAGGTCCGGGGACTGGTAGACGGTGGTTCTGATCTTTTGCTGATTGAAACCATATTCGATACCCTGAATGCAAAAGCGGCCATCTATTCCATCAAAAAATACGAACAGGTCATTGGCCGGAAAATAGAGATTATGATCTCCGGAACCATTACCGATGCCTCCGGGAGGACCTTGTCCGGCCAAACCGTAGAGGCTTTTTTAAACTCCGTTATCCATGCAAACCCCTTAAGCATCGGTTTCAACTGCGCCCTTGGAGCACAGGAAATGCGTCCGCACATTGAAGAACTGGCTGCTAAAGCCGGCTGTTATGTTTCGGCCTATCCGAATGCCGGTTTACCAAACGAATTTGGGGCCTATGACGAAATGCCGCACGAAACGGCCCATTATGTGGAAGATTTTATTGAACATGGTTTTGTGAACATTGTTGGGGGTTGTTGCGGGACCACACCCGAGCACATCCTCTGTATTGCAGAAAAAGCCAGGAACATTGTTCCCAGAAAAATCCCTAGCCCAGAATCCTTTCTGCGCCTGAGTGGTCTGGAGCCAGTTACCATTACCCCCGAAAGCATATTTGTCAATATAGGGGAAAGGACCAACATCACCGGATCTCCAAAATTTTCAAAACTGATTTTAAGCGGCGATTTTGAAACCGCCTTAACCGTTGCCCGTCAACAGGTAGAAGGAGGTGCGCAGGTAATCGATGTGAATATGGATGAAGGAATGATCGATTCGGAAGCTTCCATGACTAAATTCCTGAACCTGATCGCTTCAGAACCGGACATCTCCAAATTGCCTATTATGGTCGATTCTTCAAAATGGACAGTCATTGAAGCCGGCCTGAAGTGCCTTCAGGGCAAAGGAATTGTGAATTCCATTTCCTTAAAAGAGGGGGAAGACAAATTCAGGGAAAGTGCACGTAAAATCATGACCTACGGAGCTGCTGTGGTTGTAATGGCTTTTGATGAGCAGGGACAAGCCGACAACTACGAAAGAAGGATACAGATCTGTAAAAGATCTTATGATATTTTGGTGCATGAAATCGGTTTTCCGGCCCAGGACATTATTTTCGACCCGAACATTCTGACCGTTGCCACAGGTCTTGAAGAACACAACAACTATGCGGTAGATTTCATCAACGCCACCCGCTGGATCAAGGAAAACCTGCCTTATGCCAAAGTCAGCGGCGGGGTATCCAATATTTCCTTCTCCTTCAGGGGAAACAATACCGTCCGGGAAGCTATGCATTCTGCATTTTTGTACCATGCCATCCGTGCCGGACTGGACATGGGGATTGTCAATGCAGGAATGCTGGAAGTTTATCAGGAAATTCCGCCTGAACTGCTGGAACGGGTGGAAGATGTGCTGCTCAACCGCAGGGAAGATGCCACCGAAAGACTGGTTGAGTTTGCAGACACCATTAAGTCCAAGGGAAAAGAAGTGGTAAGGGATGAGCAGTGGCGCAACGCTCCTGTAGAAGAAAGGCTTTCCCATGCCCTGGTGAAGGGAATTATAGAATACCTGGATGCCGATGTGGAAGAAGCCAGACAAAAATACGACAGGCCTATTCAGGTGATCGAGGGTCCTTTAATGGACGGGATGAACATCGTCGGAGATTTATTTGGGGCTGGTAAAATGTTCCTTCCACAGGTGGTCAAATCGGCCAGGGTGATGAAAAAAGCAGTAGCCTATCTCCTGCCTTTTATTGAACAGGAAAAACTGGATAATCCCGACGGGAACCAAAACTCTTCAGCAGGCAGGGTCCTTATGGCAACCGTAAAAGGTGATGTTCATGACATTGGAAAAAATATTGTGGGTGTGGTGCTGGCCTGTAACAACTTTGAAATTGTTGATATGGGGGTTATGGTACCCGCACAGGAAATCATCAAAAAAGCAAAAGAAATCAATGCCGATATTATTGGATTAAGTGGTCTGATTACCCCTTCCCTGGATGAAATGGTCCATTTTGCAAAAGAAATGGAGCGTGAGGGCTTTAACATTCCCTTGATTATCGGGGGCGCCACGACTTCCCGGATCCATGCGGCGGTAAAAGTTGCCCCAAATTATTCCGGACCGGCAATCCATGTACTGGATGCTTCCCGCAGTGTAACCGTTTGCAGCACTTTAATGAACCCCGACACCCGGGAAGATTACATCAAAGGCATCCGTGAAGAATATGACAAAGCCAGGGAAGCACATTTGAACAAACGTTCAGACAAACGCTTTAAAAACATAGAAGAAGCCAGGCAGGAGGGCTTCAAAATAGATCCGGCCCTGATCGCACCGGCGCCTTCCTTTACCGGCACGAAGGTATTTGAAAATTACCCACTGGAAGAGCTGGTTCCTTACATTGACTGGACCCCTTTTTTCCAGACCTGGGAACTCCGGGGCAGTTATCCGCGTATTCTGGAAGATAAAGTCGTCGGTGATGAAGCCAAAAAACTTTTTAATGATGCCCAGATCTTATTGAAAAGGATCGTAGACGAAAAACTGCTCACCGCAAAGGCGGTAATCGGGTTCTGGCCTGCCAAAACAAATGGTGACGACATTTTGCTGGATGTAGACGGCAAAGAAGTGGTCATCCACACCCTGCGTCAACAGGCAGAAAAGGTTGCCGGACAACCTTATTATGCCCTTTCGGATTTCATTGCAACTGCCCAGAGCGGGCTGCCAGATTATTTTGGCGGCTTTGCCCTTACTGCAGGGATTGGCTGCGATGAGCTGGTGGCAGAATTTGAAGCTGTTTATGACGATTACAACAGCATTATGGCCAAAGCATTGGCCGACAGGCTTGCTGAAGCTTTTGCAGAAAGAATGCATGAGCTGGTGCGTAAGGAATACTGGGGTTATGCCAAAGAGGAGCATTTAAGTAATGAAGACCTCATTAAAGAAGAATATGCAGGCATCCGGCCCGCACCAGGTTATCCGGCCTGCCCGGAGCACACTGAAAAAGGCACTTTATTTGAATTGTTGGATGCAGAACAGAAAATTGGCCTTCATTTAACAGAAAGTTATGCCATGTACCCTACTGCAGCAGTCAGTGGCTTTTATTTCGCCCACCCTCAATCCAGGTATTTTGGCCTGGGCAAAATCACCAAAGACCAGATTGAAGACTATGCCGGGAGAAAAAATATGCCGGTGGAGGAAGTAGAAAGATGGCTGAGCCCTAACCTGGCCTATTAAAACAACCTTTATCTAAAATAAGACCAATGCAAATCCTAATACGTAAACCAAACCATGAAGATTACAGAACACATTAAAAACGCAAAAGGCAAAACCTTATTTTCATTCGAACTCCTACCCCCGGTAAAAGGACAAAGTATCAAAGGTATTTTTGATGCCATTGATCCTTTAATGGAATTCAATCCGCCTTTTATTGATGTGACCTATCTGCGGGAGGATTATATTTACAAACAGCATTCCAATGGTCTTCTGGAAAAAGTGGCTTACCGCAAACGTCCAAGTACAGTCGCAACCTGTGCGGCGATTATGAATAAATATAAAGTGGATGCTGTACCCCACCTGATTTGCGGGGGCTTTACCAAAGATGAAACAGAGAACGCTTTAATTGACCTGCAATTTCTGGGTATAGACAATGTTCTGGTGCTGCGTGGGGATGCCAGAAAAAGCGACAGTTCCTTTATTCCAACACCTGAAGGCCATAGTTTTGCTTCGGACCTGGTGCAGCATGTTGCCGACATGAACAAGGGTAGATACCTTCATGAGGATATGGATGATCCAGAAAAAACTGACTTTTGTATTGGTGTGGCGGGTTATCCGGAAAAACACTTTGAAGCCCCCAACCTGGATACAGATTTCAAATACCTGAAACTAAAAGTAGATCTGGGCGCAGAATTTATTGTTACCCAAATGTTTTACGACAACAGCAAATACAAACAATTTGTTGAAAAATGCAGGGAAAATGGAATCCATGTTCCTATTATTCCAGGATTGAAGCCCATTACCAGCAGCAAACAACTGGTCAGTTTGCCAAAAACCTTTCACCTGGACATCCCACTGGAACTTAGCGAGGCCATCACGGCCTGTTCTTCTGAAAAAGAGGTCAGAGAGGTTGGAATTGAATGGATGATTGAACAGTGCAGAGGGCTGAAAGAACTGGGTGCCCCGGTACTTCATTTTTATACCATGGGCAATTCGGGGCCAACTAAACGCATTGCACAGGCTATTTTTTAAGCCCAAAAACCAGGAGTATTTTCTTTATGGAACGTTCTTTGTGCGCCCAAAGGCTAAACATCAATGTTATGAAAAAAATATTTATCCTCACTCTGTGTTTAGTCTCTGTACTGTTTGCCTGTAACACCATGAAAAACGGCTCTAAAAAAAATGGTGCTTCCAAACTGGATGGCACCTGGGAACTGGATTACATTTCGGGTCCGAGAATTGCTTTTGATGGGCTTTACCCCAACAAAAAGCCAACGCTGGTGGTCAATACGGCCGAAAAAAGGATCAGCGGAAACAGCAGCTGCAACAACTATAACGGGCCATTGGTGGTCGATGGCCACAACATCAGTTTTAAAGGCCCGATTGCTTCTACCAAAATGGCCTGCCTGAACGGAGGCAATGGAGAAGCCGTTTATTTTAAAACACTGGAAACCGTCACTTCTTATGATGTGGTCGGAGACACCACCCTTAACTTGATTATGGGTGATATCGCTGTCATGCGTTTCAAAAAGAAATAAATCTGTACCTGTTAAACCTTAACGGTTTAACAGGTACGTTTTAAATGCTTCAAAATCCGTTTCCATAGCCAGGGCATGCTTTGCTTTGGAGCGAAGTTCTTCCACCTGTGGGGGTACTTCTATGGCTGCTGCAATGTCCTGAGGAAAAACATCCGGGAATTTACATGGATGGGCGGTTGACAGAAACACACCGGCAAAGGCTTCATCAGGGTGTTCACTACTGTACTTTTCTAAGGCCAGCCATGCAATTGCTGTATGCGGACAGGCCACGTAATGGTATCTTGTATAGATGTCTGTAATGGCCTGCAAAGTTTGTTCATCATTATAAGTGTATCCGCTTACCTTTTCCAGCAGCTGTTCACGGTCCTGGTTAAACAAATCCATAATGCGCACCCAATTGCTTGGTGCACCTACATCCATGGCATTGGCATAGGTCTGTACCGAAGGCCTGGTCTGGTAAATTCCGCTTTCCAGAAAACGCGGAACCGTGTCATTGGCATTGGTAGCGGCGATGAACTGTTTTACAGGAAGGCCCATCTTTTGGGCCAGCAAACCCGCAGCAATATTTCCAAAATTACCACTGGGTACAGAAAAAACAACCTTGTCCTTTCCCTGCTTCTGCAACTGGGCGTAGGCATAAAAATAATAAAAGGTCTGCGGGATCAAACGGGATATATTGATGGAATTGGCCGAGGTAAGCCTTCTTTTTTCTTTCAGTTCTTCATCAGCAAAAGCCTGTTTCACCATATGCTGGCAATCGTCAAAAGTACCATCTATTTCCAGGGCATAAATGTTCTGTCCGTTGCTGCACAATTGTAATTCCTGGATCTCGCTCACTTTTCCTTTTGGATATAAGATGGTCACCCGCGTATTGGGCACGCCCAAAAAGCCCAGGGCAACTGCACCTCCGGTATCTCCTGATGTCGCGACCAGTACATCCAGGACCTCTTCTCCGTCTTTTAGAAAATAAGCCATAATGCGGCTCATAAAACGGGCCCCAAAATCTTTAAAGGCCAGGGAAGGCCCGTGAAAAAGCTCCAGTACGTAGGTGTTTTTATCCAGGCGGTTCAGGGGTGCATCAAAATTAATCGCCTCCTGGACAAGGTGACGAAGCTCGGGAGCAGGGATGGCTTCCTTCAGCAAAGCAGAGGCCACTTTAAAGGCAATTTCTGCTAAGCTATACTGCCCGATATTTTGTATAAAGTCCTGCTCCAGGCTGGGAATGTGCTCTGGCATGTACAGGCCCTTGTCCAGCGGCATACTGTTAAATACGGCTTCGGGAAAAGCGACACTTAAATGGTGGTTATTGGTGCTGTATAATTTCATGGTTTGCGTTTAAGGTTGATGAAAAATTAATCCAGTAAGACCGGACCGGAAGGGTTAACAGGCGAAACAAAACTGAGGCTATTGATGTTCAGGTTTTTGAGTTGCTGCTGCAAAAGCCTTGTAATGGCATGGGCTGTTTCGGGCTCCCTGCAAAGGGCAAAAACCGATGGTCCGGATCCCGAAATACCAAAACCAATAGCACCAGCTTCCAGGGCCAAGCTGCGCATTTTATAAAAGTCCGGGATCAGAATGGAACGTGTGGGTTCAACCAGCACATCGGTCATACTCCTTCCGATCAGTTCATAATCTTTCAGAAAAAGACCACTCACCAGTCCGGCCACATTACCCCATTGGGTTACCGCATCTTTCAGTAAAATTTTTGAACGGATCATTTGCCGGGCATCTTTGGTGGGCACATCGACCTCAGGATACACAATGGCCACATGAAGTTCTTCGGGAAAGGGCAGGCTGATCACATCCAAAGGCTCATAGCTTCTGATCAATACAAACCCACCTAAAAGCGCCGGTGCAACATTATCTGCATGTCCGTAACCACAGGCCAGCTCCTCTCCTTTCATAGCAAAGGGGATCAGTTCTTTATTGCTGAGCAGGTTGTCCATTAAAGTATTAACGGCAAAAAGGCCTGCTACCGTACTTGCAGAGCTGGACCCCAGTCCACTGCCAATGGGCATTTTTTTATGAAGCTCTATGTCCAGGCCAATGTCTGCACGCCCGATGTGTTGCAGGTAATGCTGTACACTTGCACTAACCGTATTTTTAGCCGGGTCTAAGGGCAATCGGCCCTGGTCTCCGGTGATTTTGGAAAGAAAAACACCGGGCCGGTCTGTTCTTCTCATCAGTACCTGATCACCGGGTGCATTCACTGCAAAACCCAGCACATCAAAACCACAAACCACATTGGCAACTGTTGCCGGGGCAAAAACTTTTACTGAATCTCTCATTTTTTTCCAACATTTATAATGTCTGCAAATACACCTGCTGCAGTAACCTCTGCACCTGCTCCTGGGCCCTTGATGACCAATGGCCGCTCTTTATAACGGTCTGTACAAAAAGAAATAATGTTGTCGCTGCCCGAAAGGGTAAAGAAAGGATGACTTTCCTCTACCATCTGCAGGGAGATTTTCACTTTACCTTCTTCCAGTTTGCCGATATAGCGAAGTGCCCTGTTTGCAGCAGTGGCTTCCTTTTTTAAGCCCTCAAAATAGTCCTTGTTTTTTTCCAGTTCCTGATAAAATTCAGCTACGCTGGAAGCATTCAAACAGGCCTGGGGCAACATGCTTTCAATTTCCACTTCCGTTTCTTCCATTGGGTAACCGGCATCCCTGGCCAGGATGAGCATTTTTCGCATAAAATCTTTCCCGTTCAGGTCATCGCGCGGATCTGGCTCCGTAAAACCAAGGTCCTGTGCTTTTTTTACAATTTCATGGAAAGGGGCCTCTCCTTTAAAGTTGTTAAAGATATAAGATATGGTACCCGATAAAATAGCTTCTATGCTGCTTACCTTGTCCCCGCTCATCATCAGGTCTTTTAAAGTACGGATAATAGGTAAGCCTGCTCCAACATTGGTTTCATAATAAAAATCCACCCCATATTTACGTGCTGCCTTTTTAAAAGAAACGTATTGTTCATAATCGGCAGAATTACCAATTTTATTGCAGGTTACCACAGAGATGCTGCTTTCCAGGATTTCCCTGTAAAAATTTACCGGATTGGCGCTGGCCGTATTGTCCACAAAGACACAGTTGGGCAGGTTCATTGCCTTCATTTCCTGGACAAAAAGCTTTAAATCCGCTGGTTTCGCCTCTTGTTCCATCATCTGTTCCCAGGAACAAAGGTTAACCCCTTCTTTACTGAGGTACATTTTCCTGGAATTGCTGATGCCCATTACTTTTACCTGAAGGTCATTGTTTTTGGCCAGGTAAGGCATTTGGTTCTGCAATTGCCGGAAAAGGGTTTTTCCAATATTACCGGTACCCAGACAAAAAATATTCAGGGTCTTTTTCAGGGAAGAATAAAAAGAGTCATGAACGGCATTTACGGCTTTGGACAAATCGGCTTTGGACAGGATCACAGAGATGTTGTATTCTGAAGAACCCTGTGCAATGGCCCTGACATTGACCCCGTTGCGGCCAAGTGCATTAAACAATCGCGCAGACATACCTGGCGTCCTTTTCATGTTTTCTCCTACAATGGCCAGTACCGACAAGCCATTTTCCACTTCCGGATATTCCAGTTTTTTGGCTTGCAGTTCCAGTTCAAATTCTTTGCTGATCAGGTTCAGTGCTTTAATCGCATCTGCCGGGTTTACCGCAAAAGTAATGCTGTGCTCAGAAGAAGATTGGGTAATTAAAACCACA
This sequence comes from Pedobacter nutrimenti, assembly GCF_003208655.1. Lineage (GTDB taxonomy): Bacteria > Bacteroidota > Bacteroidia > Sphingobacteriales > Sphingobacteriaceae > Pedobacter > Pedobacter nutrimenti. The sequence goes on from NZ_QKLU01000009.1 coordinate 218,153, forward strand.
TTGATCTGTTCTCTGGACAGCAGGGAAAATAACCTTCCGCTGAAGCCCGCTTTCCCGACCATACCACTTCCTGATAAGTTGAGAATACTGATATCATCAATAGAAGAGATGCCTTTAATGGGCAACTCACAGGCGCTCACATTGTGCCGGATGTAAGTGCCGGAAAAGCCAGTATCAAAGGTGTTTTTTATAACGATAGGGATCTTTTTTAAAAAGGCAGGGATCATTGTTGGCGGATAGATGACCTTCGCCCCGAAATAGGAAAGTTCCATCGCCTCAGTATAGCTCAACTCAGGCAGGGAAAATGCTTTTTCCACCATGCGCGGATCGGCAGTCAGCATCCCGTTGACATCTGTCCAGATCTGGATTTCAGCCGCATTTAAGGCCGAGCCCCATATGGCTGCTGTAAAATCACTGCCCCCTCTGCCCAAGGTTGTTGTCCGGCCTTCCGGGTTACTGGAAATAAATCCGGTTACAAACAGCAGTTGTTCCTGTTTATCCTGATAAAAATCATTAATCAGCAATTCTGTCAAAGCCGTATTTACTTTGGCCTGCCCAAAATTACTGTCGGTTTTGATCAGTTCTGCACCGTCCACGGCCAATACATCCTCAAACCGCTGTTTGGCAATATGGCTTACCATAAAAACAGAACATTTTTCACCATAGCTCAAAATGAGGTCTTTGGTTTGTGCACTCAGCTCCCGCAGGTTAAATACGGCCTGAAGGATGTCTTCCAGCTCATTAAAATAAATTTTCAACCGGGTAAAGACCGGGTTTTGTGCACTGGCAGGCAACAGTGCCCGGACCACTTCAAAATGTTTTTCTTCAATGGTTTTCAGCTGCTGGCCATAATCTTCTGCGACCTGGGCTTTCTCCGCTGCTTCCAATAGCAGATTAGTGACACCGCTCATTGCGGAGAGGACAACAATGCAGTTTTCCTGCTTTCGGGCTTGTTCAACGATGTCCAGTAAAGCACTAATGCTTTTCACTGAACCAACTGATGTACCGCCAAATTTTAAAATATTCATGGTTTTAGGTTAAAAAAAAAGCGCCTTCCCGTTAGAGGAAGGCGCTTTTTGTGGTTTCTATGTATTTTTATTTTACACCAATAGCTTACCTCCCTCCGAGATTTCCCCGGTGGTGGTAATAATGGTAATAATTGACAATTGGTTGTTAAACATTATTGTATTTTGTACACTTACTGTGCTGGGTGTAAAGTAAAGTTATATTTTTCTAAATACCAAATGATTAGAGAAAAAAATTAAACCGGCTGAAAATTTTTCTCTAAATTATTCACTGGTCAAAGATCCTGCTCAGAGTTACTTGATTTTTTACCGAACTTAAAGCCAAATACGGATGGGGCCATGGAAGGATATTAGCTGGGCTTTTTCCGATTTGGCCATTGTTCATCATAAAATACCTGATCTTTTGACAGAACAGAACCGGGTATTTTCAGAATTTCTTACCTTTACCTCCCTATATGCAAGGATTAGTCATTAAATCAACAGGAAGCTGGTACCTGATACGCACCCCCGACGGGCAGGATTACGATTGCAGGATCAAAGGCAAGTTCCGGATTAAGGGCATACAAACGACTAATCCGATTGCTGTAGGTGATCAGGTGGAGTTTGAACTGGAACCAAATGCTTCAACTGGGGTTATTTTTAAACTTCTGGACCGGAAAAATTACATCATCCGTAAATCCATTAACCTGTCCAAACAGGCGCAGATTATTGCCGCCAATCTGGACCAGGCTTTTTTGATTGTTACCCTGGCCTCCCCAAGAACTTCCTTAGGTTTTATAGACCGTTTTCTGGCTACAGCCGAAGCTTACAGCATTCCGGCAATACTCATTTTCAATAAACTGGACTTGTTCAGTGAGGAGGGACTGGAGATCCTGGCCGAGTATAAAAGTATTTATGAGCACATTGACTACCCATGTTATGAAGTTTCTGCACTGGAAGGGACCAATATCGAACAGGTGCAAATGCTTTTGAAAGATAAAACAACCTTATTTTCCGGACATTCCGGTGTCGGGAAATCCAGTCTGATTAATGCCTTGCTTCCGGGAAGGGACATTAAAACCGGAGAGGTATCGCAATGGAGCGACAAAGGCCAGCATACCACAACTTTTGCCGAAATGCATACCCTGCCTTTTGGCGGCTATTTGATTGATACACCCGGTATCCGTGAACTGGGCATTTTTGACATCCGGCCGGAAGAACTGGGCCATTACTTCAGGGAAATGAGGGACCTGATGCATGAATGCAAATTCAACAATTGCCGGCACATCAACGAACCTGGTTGTGCAGTCATCAGAGCGGTACAGGAAGGAGAAATTGAAATCAGCCGTTACGAAAGTTATTTAAGCATTTATCACGGCAACGAAACCCGGGCATAAACGCAAATATACGATGAGAGCAGTTATTCAAAGGGTTACGCAGGCCAGTTGTACAGTAGAAGGGCAAATTACCGGGGCTATCGAAAATGGCTTATTGGTCCTACTGGGTATTGAAGATGCAGACCAGATGGAAGACCTGGACTGGTTGGCCCAAAAAATTGCCGGCATCCGGATCTTCAGTGATGAAAACGGGCTGATGAACAAATCACTGGCCGACATCAATGGAAATATCCTTCTGATTAGCCAGTTTACCTTATTTGCAGCCACTAAAAAAGGAAACCGTCCGGGTTTTACCCGAGCAGCAAGACCAGATCAAGCCATTCCTTTGTATGAAAGCATGATTGTTAAACTCTCGGCCTTAACTGGCAAAGAAGTTCAAAGGGGCCTGTTTGGGGCAGATATGAAAATCAGTCTGCTCAATGATGGTCCGGTCACCATACTTATAGACACTAAAAACAAAGAATAATGACCATCAAAGAGGCACAGCAAACCGTAGACCAGTGGATTAAAACCACGGGTATCCGTTATTTCAATGAACTGACCAATACCGCCATCCTGATGGAAGAAGTAGGTGAAGTGGCCAGAATTATGTCCAGAAAGTATGGGGAACAATCTTTTAAAAAGAGTGACCTGTCCGTAGACCTTGGGGACGAAATGGCCGATGTGCTTTTTGTACTGATTTGCCTGGCCAATCAGACAGGCATAGACCTGACTTCAGCAATGGAAAAAAACCTGCTAAAAAAAACCAAACGGGACGCCGAGCGTCATAAAAACAATAAAAAATTACAGTAACTATAACCTGAACTGCAGGGTGACCCTAGTCGCAAAATTTGAAGGTTCAAGCCCGGCCTCACTCAGGTGGTCCCTATGGGTAATGCGGTGCAGAAAATCGACCCTCACAATTTTAAGAATGTTTTCTATTCCATAACCGGCCTCCACATAAGGTACTCCCTCCATGCTCCGGTTCAGTTTTGTGCGGCCCCTCACATAAGCTTCATTGTTCTGGTCGCTCAAACTGCCCTCCAATACATTCAATACAGCAACGGTCCGTACATTCAGCTTTTTTAACAAAGGAATGCTGTTGGTAATCAGGCCTTCCATATGCTGGGTATAACTTAAGGAAACATATTTATCACTGGCAAATTCCAGAAAGCGCATGGTGTTAAAACTAAAACGGTGATTTTCCAGCAAGGGATAAGGAATTGCACTTGGAATATAACCCGCCGTTAAAGAATAATCTCCTTTTCCTAAAATACCCATAGGCGGTTTCTGCATAATGTTCAGGTGAAATTTATCGTAGTTAAAATCACCTGAAGCCATTTTAACACCACGGGTATACCTAAAAGTAATGATCGGACTGCCACCGCCATTACCAATACTGATCCTTCTGTTGATTTTTGAGGACTCCAATAAACGCCGGCCTGGGGTCCACTGAATTTCACTCTGGATTTCTGAAACATCATAACGGTCGTAGCTTTTGTTGTCTTCCTTGTCGCGGTAATGAAAGCTGAACAAGGGGTCAAAACTGCGGTGGGTAAAGGTAAGTTTTCCCTTTACGCTTGGAAAAATATCTGTTTGTACATAGCCTTTGATGATGTCCTGTAAAAATGGCCCCCTCCTGCTGATTGATCCGTTACGAATGGAAGCACTGAATACGTTGTTCTGGTTATAACTGAACTGTTCAAACTGATAACCGGTTTGCCCGATATCATGCTGGTAGGATGCGCCAGCCTGCACCCATGGCTTACGGGAAAAAATATAATCCACTCCGGCATTGTATTTAAAACGGGTATCCCGGAAACCATAACTCACAAAACCACTCAGGATCAATTTTTCACTGAAACGGGTATTGGTGGTTGCCCCAAGTCTTAAAACGGAGCCCTCCAGGTCATTATAACTGTAAGTATAGGGATAAGGTCCAAAGCTGATTTTCCCAACCTTATAATAGCCATTGATCAGGGTGGCAGCAATATCTGCATAGGTCTTTACAATTGGCAGGTTTTTAACCGTATCGATCATTTTAAACAAGGCCTTATCGGCCGCGGTCAAAGAATCTGTTCTATGGCTTACCCAGTACTTTTCATCTTTTCTGTTGACCTCTGGGCTCATCACCAGGCTTTCTTTAAAAGTACTGGAAGGATAGTCCACATTAACCTCAAAATCTTTGTTGGACAGGTAGAACTTGGCAATAAAACCAGATAATTTTTTCTGGGTTGTACCAACATTTACTACAATCCGGGTTTGCATTGGTAACCATGCACTTGTTCCCGAGGGCTGCACCATAGCCTGCTGGATCCGTACTTTATTTAAAAAATTCAGGTTGGCATCTTTGGATACATTACAGTCTATCCGATATAAAGCATAACTGTCTTTGGTAATCCACATGACCCCATCAAAGGCCAGGTCATGGGAACGTTTCGGTTTGAACTCAATTTTGTAATATTCCTTCCCATCGATCTTATCATGGGCATCTGTCAGTTCATAATTGTAAAAGGTTTTCCAGCTGTCGGTAATGGGCGAAATGAACTCTTTATTGGCCAGCCGCAGGTAATTGTTGTAAAAGTTGTACTGCAAAAAGGTTGAACCCGCCAGCTGGGAAATCAGCGTTTCATCTTCGATGCCCACCCCACTTACCTTGGTACGCAGCACATGTTCTGTTTTGCGTTCCGGGTTATTGGTGTATTTATAATTGGAAATGGTTTCCGAAGCAAAAATGGGCAGCATCGGTGTACCCTGGTCCCCTGCAATTTTCTGCAGGTCGTTCATGATTGGCATGACCTGCTTCATTACCTTGCTTTTTTTGATTTTTTCGCTCAGATTGGTTACAGAAACATCAATACGGTTATAGCTTTCATAGCCAAAACTTTTTAAACGCTTCATGTCATTCTGTGGTTTGTTCTTCACCAGGTTTTCCATGATTTCCCAGGCTGGGTTTACATAGGTTTTAGGCGTAATGGTCACTGTATTTAAAGTCCGGCTGTTCACTGCCAGCTGAAAATCGGCAACTGGTGTTGTACCACGAGGTAAAGCTTTTCTGGCCAATGTATAGCTGACATAGGTCGCATAAACAGAATCGGTAAGGATATGCTGTGGCAGGACCAAACGGTACAGGCCATCAAAATCAGAAGCTGTTGCTTTAACCCCTCCACCGACAAGTTTTACATAAATTGTGGCATAAGGAATGGCCTCTCCTGTTTGCGCATCGGTTACTTTCCCGCTAACGGCTTTCCCCTCCTGGGCCCTTAAAGCCGGGCAGTACAAAAGGTTCAGCATAAAAACAAGCCCTGCAGCGATGCAGAATACTTTGTGTTTAAAAAATAACATGGCTTGCCCGCCCCCCCTGAAATAAAAATGTAAAAAATCCGGTCTCATTAATCTACTTAAACATGAATAGCGATGTAAAAACTCATTTCATTACTCTTACATCTGTGCTGCCGCATCAATGTATAAGATATGTTTTTCTAGGGATGAAAATCTAATATCTATTAAAAAAATCAGTTGAGTGCGCCCAGGCTGGACTTCATTATGAAACAAACCTGTTACAAATATAACATTAGAATGTAAAATTCTATATAAAAAGAAATTAAGCTTTTGATTTTTTAAAATTTATTTTTAGAAAGCCTTTAAATTTCATAAAAAAAGGATGGCCAAATTGACCATCCTTTTTTTATGAAATTTAATCCTTAATCTTACAACTCCGCCCTAATCTTAGCGGCAGCTTCAGCGAGTTCTTCTGGTGAAGGGCTTAATTTAGGTTTACTGAAATTCATATCATTTACCTGATTCATTGGAATCAGGTGAATGTGTACATGAGGTACTTCCAGACCAATGACTGCCATCCCCACTTTTATACAGGGGAAAGCCTTTTTCAGGCCCCCGGCCACAATTTTTGCAAACAGGGTCAGGCCGAAATAACTTTCTTCATCCAGGTCAAAAATATAATCCGTTTCCTTTTTAGGAATGACCAGCACGTGCCCCATTGTTAAAGGACTAACATCTAAAAATGCCAGGTAATCTATGGTCTCGGCAACAATATGTGCCGGGATCTCCCGGTTAACGATTTTTGAAAAAATACTTGCCATAGCTTTGATTGTTCAGATGCTTACCTGCTGATTTCCAATATTTCAAATTCTATTTTCCCGGCAGGGACCTGGATCTCTGTTTTATCACCTACAGATTTACCCAGTAAACCCTGCGCAATTGGTGATTTCACGGAAATTTTTCCAGTTTTAAGGTCTGCTTCGGATTCGGCAACCAGCTGATAGGTCATGGTTGCCCCGTTTTTTACGTTTTTGATTTTAACGATCGACAAGGCCAATACCTTAGAAGTATCCAGTTTTGACTCATCAATTAGCCTTGCGGTAGAAAGTGTCGCTTCCAGTTTGGCAATTTTCGCCTCATGCAAACCTTGTGCTTCTTTAGCCGCATCGTATTCGGCATTCTCTGAAAGGTCCCCTTTATCCCTTGCTTCTGCAATGGCTTTAGAGATCAATTGTCTGCCGGTTGTTTTTAAATAATGTATTTCCTGTTTTAATTTTTCCAGACCATCATTGGTATAATATGTAACATCTGTCATAGCTCAGTTAATTTTAAATTCTTTACTGCTTTAATTCTCTGCAGAACCATCCTAAATGGGCTGATGATTATCCTCAGCACCACATTTATGAACAATCCCCTATAAAATACAAACAAGACTATGTCGGCATTAAGCCTGCATAGTCTTGCTTCGATTAAAACGAAGATAACAGCCAATTCTTACAAAAGCAAATCTTTTGTGATGAAATCTGCGCTTTAGTAAAAAGTCAGATATAAACTTTTACCTGCTTTATGATTCAGCCATTTTTTAATTAGTTTTAGCATCTATTCCTTTATTTATGATGTACAAGAAATTATTTAATGCGATGACGGTGCTGGTCTTATCTGCGTATGGCCTTTCCGCTCAGGAACTATATATGCCCCGCAACATAAAGGCTGCCTATAAAAAAGAAACACGGGCACTGGATGGCAGACCAGGCAAAAAATACTGGCAAAACCATGGTAAATACGACATGGACATACAGGTTGATGCCGCCACAAAAATGGTAAGCGGGACCGAGCAGATCATTTACAGCAACAACAGTCCGGATACCCTAAAAAAGCTGGCCATCCGTTTTGTCAACAACCTTCATAAACCACAGGCTCCCAGGAGCGGTTATGTCAGCAATGACTTTTTATCTGAAGGGCTAAGCATTTCTTCTTTTTCTGCCGATGGTGAAAAATACCCGATTGATACCAAAGACTGGGGTACCGTAGAGTCCGTAAAATTAAAAAAACCCTTGCCCCCTAATGCAAAGATCAGTCTGCAAATCAGCTGGAGCTACCCACTTTCTAAACAAAGCGGAAGAGAGGGCCAGATTGACAGCTGTACTTTTTTCGTGGCTTATTCTTATCCAAGAGTTTCTGTTTATGACGATTACAATGGTTGGGATGCGATTCCTCACACAGATAGAGGCGAATTTTACAATGATTTTAACGACTATACCTATTCTGTCAAGGCGCCGAAAAATTATGTGGTCTGGGGTACTGGCGACCTGCTGAACCCGGATGAGGTTTTACAACCTGCTTTTGCAGCAAAACTTAAAAAATCGTATCAGTCCGATGAAGTGATCCGTATGGCAACAGCTGAAGAGATGAGAAAAGGGCTGGTCACCAAACAAAACGCCTGGAATACCTGGAAATTCGCCGCTGCGCACATTAGCGATGTCACCTTTTCCCTAAGCAACCATTACCTCTGGGACGCAGCCAGTGTGGTCGTAGATTCCAAAACAGGCCGCAGGGCGAGTGTGCAATCTGCTTATCATGAAACAGCTAAAGATTTTCCTTTCATGACCGAATATGGCAGGCTGGCCTTACAATGGTTTTCAGGCAACTGGCCGGGCGTCGCTTATCCTTTTTCAAAAATGACGGCCGTGCAGGGTTTCGCCGATATGGAATACCCGATGATGGTCAATGACTCCAGTACCCCGGATCCCGCTTTTTCGCAATTTGTATTGAATCATGAGGTCGCACATACTTATTTTCCTTTTTATATGGGCATTAATGAAACCAGATACGCCTATATGGACGAAGGCTGGGCAACAACATTGGAATACCTGATCGGAATAGATCAGGTTGGAAAAAACAATGCCGATGAGTTTTATAAAAAATTCAGGGTAAAAAAATGGATCATGGATCCTTCTACTGAAGAAGACCAGCCTGTTATTTCCTTATCCAGTCAGCTTTCCGGACCTGGCTATGGAAACAATGCTTATGTAAAACCTTCGCTGGCCTATCTGGGCATGAAAGACATGTTGGGTGATGTACTCTTTAAAAAAGCTTTACACGAATATATGGACCGCTGGAATGGCAAGCACCCTACACCATGGGATTTCTTTTATTCGATTAACGATGCCACAAAACAAGACCTGAACTGGTATTGGAACAATTGGTTTTTCAGCAATAACTATATCGACCTGGCAATTGAAAAAGTGGCCATAAAAGGCAATCAATATACCGTCTCTATAAAAAACACCGGGGGATTTGCTATTCCTTTTGATGTAAAAGTTACTTATGAAGGTGGCAGGGAAGAAGTTTTACACCAGACCCCTGCCATCTGGAAAAACAATCAGAAACAGGTAAGTGTACAAGTCAATGCAGCCGATAAAGTACAGTCCATTGTCATCGATGGTGGAATTTACATGGATGCTGTTCCGGCAGACAACAGCTGGAGCAAGTAAAAGAACAAAAAAGGTGTTTCTTTTAAGAAACACCTTTTTTGTTTATAAGGCAGCCAGTTTGCCAGCCAGTACTTCTGAAATTTTACGATAGGAGTCAAATGTCCAGCCAGCCACATGCGGACTTAAAATCACCCTGGAAGATTCTATCAAATCCTTGTACCAGCTTTGCGCTCCAAGCAAAGGAAACTTCTCTGCCTCGAGTACATCAAGTCCTGCAGCCAGGATTTTTTTGCTGTCTATCGCATTTAAAACTGCTTTTGTATCAACAATTTCCCCTCTTGCGGTATTGATAAAAAAAATCGGCTTTTTGAAATGTAATAAATATTCCGCATTCACCATTTGTCTGGTTTCTGTGGTCAAAGGGATATGCAAGCTCAGTACATCACTGTGCCTGACAATTTCCTCCATACTCACTTCTGTCGCATAAGCATCAGAAAAGCCTGTTTTATATTTATCATAAGCAATTGTCCTGACTTCAAATCCAGATATTTTTTTTGCAAAACTCTGTCCCATAAAGCCATAACCAATTAAGCCTACTGTTTTCCCTTTTAGTTCCCAGCCCCTGTTTCCTTCCCTGTCCCATACCCCATTTCTAATCTGCCCATCCGCTAAGCGGAAGTTGTTCATCAGCGCCAGAAGCATCCCTATGGCATGTTCCCCCACTGCATCTCGGTTTCCCTCCGGGGCATTGATCAATTGGATACCTTTGTTTTTGGCATATTCTTCATCAATATTATCCAGGCCCGCGCCGGCCCTGGCTACAAATTTTAAATTTGGTGCCGCATCCATCAGTTCCTGGTCAATTCTGAATTTTGTTCTGACCGCAATTCCCGTATAGTCCGAAATGATGGCCAGCGTTTCTGCCCTGCTGATCAGTGGCTGGTCATTGACCTCATAACCCAGTTCAGCAGCTTTCTCTTTGAATACCGGATGAAGATCATCCACAATTAATATTTTACCGCCCATTATTAAATTCCAGCTGTATTTAAAACCGTAAGGTGTTTTGTAAGTGTTACAAAATCCTCCACACTGAGCTGCTCTGCCCTTTTATCAAAAAACGGATGGTTATCCATTTTATCTTTTGGAATCGTACCCGAAAGTGCATTTCTTAAGGTCTTTCTCCTTTGGTTAAACCCGGCCTTTACCGTACGCCAGAACAATTTTTCATCACAGTCGAGTTGTGCTGTTTCATTCCTGCTCAGACGGATAACACCAGAATTGACCTTTGGGGGAGGATTAAAGGTCCCTGGTTTGACCGTAAATAAATATTCTATATCGTAATAAGCCTGGATCAGTACACTCAGAATGCCGTACTCTTTGGTCCCTGACTTGGAAGCACAGCGCTCGGCAACTTCTTTCTGGAACATCCCTACCATTTCAACCACATGATCCCGGTGCTCGAGAATTTTAAAAAGGATCTGTGAAGAGATATTATAGGGGAAATTGCCAATAATGGCAAACTTGCCAGGAAAAATCGTTCCAAGGTCCAGTTTTAAAAAATCACCATTAATCAGCCTGTTTCCAAGCTGGGGATATTTTTCCTGTAAAAAATGATAGGATTCTACATCGATATCAATCAAATGGGTTTCCAGATCTTCACGCTCCAGTAAAATATCAGACAATATCCCCATTCCCGGGCCCACCTCCAATACCTGACGGTATTGATCGGTATGGATCAGGCCGTTTACAATTTTACCTGCAATATTTTTATCGGTCAGAAAATGCTGCCCCAGATGTTTCTTTGCCTTTACCAAACTCATATGCTCCTGATCTTAAAGATGCAAAATAACTAAAGTTTTACCAGTATTGGGCTAAGAACGAGGCTAAAATTCCCTAAATCACAAATCAAAGACAATTTTGTAGCAATATCTTAAGAGCCTGCACGGCTTAGAAAACGGCTTTGGGCACCGAAGAATTTACATTTGTGAACAGAAATAATTTTTAATCTGTAATTTGCGCTAAATTCTAAGTTGAGCATGAGCAATAAAGTAAAAATAGGCATTAGCATTGGAGATGTGAACGGAATAGGCCTGGAGGTTATTCTTAAAACGCTATCACACAACAGCATTCTTGATTATTGTACCCCCATCGTATACGGACATACCAAGGTTGCCTCTTACCATAGGAAAGCACTGGGCCTGAATGATTTTAATTTCAATGTGGTCAATCACGCAGGGCTGGCTAATCCTAAAAAAGCCAATATGATCAATTGCTGGGAGGAAGATGTTAAAATTGACCTTGGTGTTTCCAATGAAACCGGAGGCAAATATGCCTTGCTTTCCCTTGAAAAAGCAACCGAAGACCTGATCAGCGGTGAGATCGATGCCCTGGTTACTGCACCGATTAACAAATTTAATATACAATCCGAAACCTTCAAATTCCCGGGACATACCGAATACCTGCAGGAACGCAGCGGAAGCAACGATGTGCTGATGTTCCTGATCAGTGAGGAGTTAAGGATCGGAGTGGTGACAGGACATATTCCTTTAAAAGAAGTTTCTGAAAACATCACCAAAGAGAAGATTGTCCGTAAACTTAAACTGATCAACGACAGTTTAAAAAAGGACTTCTGGATTGAAAAACCGAAAATTGCTGTATTGGGCCTCAACCCGCATGCAGGTGACAACGGACTGCTGGGTAAAGAAGAACAAGATATTATTATACCGGCCATACATGAGGCATTTGATAAAGGTATTATTTGTTTTGGCCCTTATCCGGCCGATGGTTTTTTTGGCAATGGAACCTTTAAACAGTTTGATGCCGTGCTGGCCATGTACCACGACCAGGGCCTGGTCCCTTTCAAAACCATCGCCTTTAGCACTGGCGTAAACTATACTGCAGGGATGAAAGTGGTGCGTACCTCTCCTGATCATGGAACAGGTTATGATATTGCCGGAAAAAACCTTGCAGATCCGACTTCCTTTATAGAAGCCGTTTTTGCAGCTGTCCATATTGTCAAAAACAGGAAGGAACAGGAAGCATTGCTTGGCAATCAACTCAAAACCGGAGGCAAAATTGTAGAGACTGCGCTGGATATCAAAGATGATGCAAATTAAGCAGCCAAACATTTTTTGTAAAATGATTTTATAAATCTGAATTTAATTCATACATTTGCGGGCTAAAATTTTGTTACAATTGAAACCGTTAAAACAATTTTCAATCCCATTTACAGGCTTAAAAATTGGCAAACATCAATTTGAGTTTGAAATTGATAACAGCTTTTTTGATGCATTCGAGTACTCTTTAGTCAAAAAAGGAGCACTTAAAGCAACAGTTGAGCTCGACAAACAAGAAACGATGTTAATTTTGCAAATCCATATTTATGGTACTGTAAAATTAGACTGCGACAAATGTCTGGCAGAATTTAATGCTCCTTTGGATATTAAGGAGCGGCAGATTGTAAAGTTTGCTGAAGATGAACTGGAAAGTGATGATCTGGAAATTATTGTGCTGAGCAAAAAAGAAAGCGCAATTGATGTTTCGGAGATCCTGTACGAATTCATCAATGTTTCAGTGCCTTTTATAAAGATCTGCGGGCAGAACGGAGATGGTCAGCAATGTGACCAGGAAATGATCGACAGACTGGAAAGCCTGTCACATGGTGGCGATAAAAAAGAAGAATTAACCAATGATGACCCCCGGTGGGCAGCATTAAAAAAATTAAAATAATAATTAAATCAATTAGTAATGGCACATCCAAAACGCAAGGTTTCTAAAAGTAGAAGAGACAAAAGAAGAACACACTATAAAGCAGAAGCTCCTTCTCTGGCTACTTGCCAAACAACTGGCGCAATCCATGTACCTCACCGTGCATATAACGTTGATGGTAATTTATACTACAACGGTAAATTAGTTATTGAAAACACCTCTATAGGGTAATTTTTCTTGAAAAATAGTTTGTGTTTTGCCGGTGTTTAAGTTTATCTTAGACCTATAAAAGAAGCACAATAATGCTGTTTACACAAACTGATTTTTTACTATGAAAATAGGTCTCGATATAATGGGCGGAGACTATGCTCCCGAAGCGAATGTTTCGGGAGCAATAGCTGCCCATCAATTACTATCGCCCGGAGAGCATATTGTGCTGATTGGCGATACACATCAGATTAAACCTTTATTATCTGAAAAGGGATTCAACCCGGATCACTTCGAGTATGTTCATACCGAAGAAGTGATCGGTATGGGGGAACACCCCACCAGGGCGATCAGCCAAAAACCCAATTCCAGTATTTCTGTCGGATTCAACTTACTCAAACAGGGTAAGCTCGATTCCTTTGCCAGTGCGGGCAATTCAGGCGCAATGATGGTCGGTGCCGTGTTCAGTGTAAAAACTGTTCCGGGTATCATCAGGCCTTGCCTGTGCACTATTGTACCCAAACTTGCCGGAGGTATGGGCTTAATGCTCGATGTAGGGGCCAATGCCGATTGTAAACCAGACGTACTGGTCCAGTTTGGTATTGTAGGCAGCCTTTATGCTGAAAATGTGATGCACATCAGCAATCCCAAAGTTGGCCTGATCAATATTGGGGAAGAAGATGAAAAAGGAAATATGCTTAGTCTTGCAACCTTTCCTTTAATGAAAGATTGCAGTCAGTTTAATTTTATTGGTAATATTGAAGGCCGTGACCTGTTTAACGAAAAAGCAGATGTCATTGTGTGTGATGGTTTTACTGGAAATATTATGCTGAAACTTGCTGAATCCTTTTACATCATGACCATCAAAAAAGGACTGAAAGATGAATTCTTTGATCGTTTCAACTATGAGAACTATGGTGGCAGCCCGGTTTTGGGTGTCAATGCCCCGGTCATCATAGGCCATGGAATTTCCAGCCCTACTGCGGTAAAAAACATGATCCTGCAGTCCAGAGATATGATAACTACAGGCTTGGTAGAAAAAATACAAGCTGCATTTAAATAAAATAAAGCAAAATGAGTAAAATCCACGCCGCTATTACTGCGGTTCATGGTTATGTTCCCGATTATGTTTTAACCAATAAGGAACTTGAATCAATCGTTGACACCACCGATGAATGGATCATTTCCAGAACGGGGATCAAAGAACGCAGAATATTAAAAGGTGAAGGATTAGGTACATCGGATATGGCAGTGCATGCTGTAAATGGTTTACTTAAGAAACGTGGCATAACGGCTGAAGAAATTGAACTGATCATTTTCTGTACCACCACGCCTGACATGCCTTTTCCAGCTTCAGCAAATATCCTGGCCGATAAAATAGGTGCAAAAAATGCTTGGGGTTACGACCTTCAGGCAGCTTGTTCGGGTTTTATCTTTGGTTTGTCCACCGGGGCCCAGTTTATTGAATCCGGAAAACACAAAAAGGTTTTAGTTGTTGGTGGAGATAAGATGTCTTCCATTATCAATTACCAGGACCGCACGACCTGCATCATTTTTGGCGATGGCTGTGGGGCCGTTCTTTTAGAACCCAACAGCGAAGGTAACGGTGTTATAGATTCTATTCTCCGTACCGACGGTGCCGGCAGACAATACCTGCACCAAAAAGCAGGCGGTTCTGCCAGACCTGCTTCGCATCAGACCGTAGACAATCAGGAACATTTTGTTCATCAGGAAGGCCAGGCGGTATTTAAATTTGCCGTGACCAATATGGCCGATGTTGCTGCCGAGATCATGGAACGCAATCAACTGACCTCTGAAGAGGTGACCTGGCTGGTACCTCACCAGGCCAATAAAAGAATCATCGATGCCACCGCTTCAAGAATGGGTGTTGGTGCTGAAAAAGTAATGATCAATATAGAAAGATACGGTAATACAACGAACGGAACCATCCCCCTTTGTTTATGGGAGTGGGAAAGCCAGCTGAAAAAAGGAGATACGCTGATACTGGCGGCTTTTGGAGGCGGATTTACCTGGGGCTCTGTTTATTTGAAATGGGCATATTAATTTTTATATTACAATTAATCTTAACTTAGTTCATTCTAAGGCATACATCTTTTTAAAATCACTTAAAAATGGATATTAAGCAAATTCAGGAACTTATTAAATTTGTTTCCCGTTCAGGCGTAAATGAAGTCGCTATTGAGCAGAAAGACTTCAAAATAACGATTAAAACCAATCAGACTCCTACAGTTATTACTGCAACAGTTCCTGCGGCTCCCCTAGCAAGTACTGCACAGGTATTACCTGCAGCTGTGGCGCCTCAACCAGTATCTGCTGTCGAAACCAAAGCAGCAGCCCCTGCTGCTGAAGATACTTCAAAATACATTACCGTTAAATCACCAATGATTGGTACTTTTTACCGTTCATCCAGCCCTGATAAACCTTCTTTTGTAAATGTGGGCGATGAAATCGGAACAGGTAAAGTGATTTGCATTATCGAAGCGATGAAACTGTTCAATGAAATTGAAAGTGAAGTTTCAGGAAGAATCGTAAAAGTACTGGTTGATAATGCATCTCCGGTAGAATACGATCAACCATTATTTTTAGTAGAACCTATGTAATATTTGCCTTTGAGCAAATCATTATCTAATCAATATATGTTTAAAAAAATATTAATTGCCAACAGGGGCGAAATCGCCTTACGTATCATACGTACCTGTAAGGAAATGGGCATTAAAACCGTTGCTGTCTATTCTACAGCAGATCGTGAGAGTTTACATGTCCGTTTTGCCGATGAAGCCGTATGTATTGGCCCTCCCCCGAGTAAAGATTCTTATTTAAGCATTCCGAACATTATCTCTGCAGCAGAACTGACCAATGCAGATGCCATTCATCCGGGTTACGGGTTCTTATCAGAAAATGCAAAATTCTCTTCTGTATGCCGCGATTACGGAATTAAGTTCATTGGGGCAACACCTGAACAAATCAACTCCATGGGTGATAAGGCTTCGGCTAAAGACACCATGAAAAAAGCAGGCGTTCCGACCATTCCAGGTTCAGAAGGCCTGCTGGAAAGCGTCAAAGATGGCATCCGGATCGCTAATGAAATGGGCTATCCGGTGATCCTTAAAGCAACTGCCGGTGGTGGTGGCCGTGGGATGCGTGTCGTATGGAAAGATGAAGACTTTGAAAACGCATGGGACAGTGCAAAACAGGAGTCCGGTGCTGCTTTCGGAAATGATGGTTTATATCTGGAGAAGTATATTGAGGATCCCCGCCATATTGAAATCCAGATCATCGGTGACCAGTACGGAAAAGCCTGTCATCTTTCAGAACGCGACTGTTCTATCCAGCGCAGGCACCAAAAACTCGTTGAAGAAGCCCCTTCCCCTTTCATGACACCTGAATTGCGTGAAAAAATGGGCGAAGCGGCCATCAAAGGCGCAATTGCAGTTCAATATGAAGGTGCCGGAACCATTGAATTCCTGGTTGACAAACACCGGAATTTCTATTTCATGGAAATGAACACCAGGATCCAGGTAGAGCACCCGGTTACTGAAGAAGTGATCAATTACGATCTGATTAAAGAACAGATAAAAGTTGCTTCGGGTGTTCCGATTTCCGGCCGGAATTATTTACCGGACATGCATGCTATTGAATGCAGGATTAACGCGGAAGACCCTTTCAACAACTTCCGTCCTTCTCCGGGAAAAATCACCAACTTCCACTCACCCGGAGGTCATGGTGTAAGGGTTGACACGCATGTTTATGCAGGTTATCAGATCCCGCCGAATTACGATTCTATGATTGCCAAACTGATCTGTGTTGCTCAAACCAGGGAAGAAGCCATTAGTACAATGGAAAGGGCTTTAAGTGAATTTGTCATTGAGGGCATTAAAACCACAATTCCTTTCCACTTAAAACTCATGAAAGATCCAAATTTCAGGGCTGGTAACTTCACCACCAAGTTTATGGAAACTTTCGAATTTTCGGAATAAGCAGGTGCCGGACCTTTCCGGCATTTTAAACAAAATAGATGAATTTAAATCTATTTGTAATATTTAAAACGTAAATACCATTCTATATAAAACAGAATGGTATTTTTGTTTAACACTAATTTACATGAGCGACAACAAAACGCAGAATCTAATTGATTCCATTAAAAACAAAGGTAAAAATCTGGAATCGGAAATGTCTTTCTTCGACCATATTGACGTTTTAAGAAAACATTTGCTAAGGGCATTACTGGTTATTGTGATCTTCACCGGTCTGGCTTTCTGGTATTATGATTTTATCTTCAATACGGTCATCATGGGCCCTAAAAAACCTGATTTCTGGACTTACAGAATGATGTGTAAACTGGTCGATTTTTTCCCCTCCCTGGGTTCTGACTTTTGCATTACCAAAATTAACGGTAAAATCATCAATACAGAGATGGCTGGTCAGTTTACCTTACAAATCAATTCCTGTGTCATGACCGGAATTATTTTTGGTATTCCTTACCTTCTTTTTGAAATCTGGCTTTTTGTTAAACCCGCCCTGCATGAAAATGAAAAAAAATCAACCAGCGGCTTTGTCTTTTTTGCTTCCAGCTTATTCCTGATCGGGATTCTTTTTGGTTATTACATCATTTGCCCCCTTTCGATAAACTTCCTGACCAATTTTTCTGTCAGTAAAGAAATTGAAAATACCTTTACAATTGATTCCTATCTATCTTCGGTGGCCACGCTGACCATAGGAACAGGAATAATTTTCGAGCTGCCGGTGGTGATTTACATTCTTTCCAAGTTTGGAATTATGACGCCAAAATTCATGAGGGCAAGCAGAAGATATGCAATTGTCGTGATCCTGATTATTGCAGCCATTGTTACCCCTACTCCGGATATCATTACCATGCTGGTGGTTGCCTTCCCTCTTTTTATTCTTTATGAATTGAGTATTTTCATTTCGGCCAGCATTGAAAAAAGACGGAATAAAGAACTATACGGCACCGCAAAAACAAGGGCCTAACAGAAAAATTACTTTTGATATTTATTATTCTCTATACATTTGAATATGTCAGCTAAGCTAAAAATTGCCATCGGTTCTGACCATGCAGGTTATGAATACAAAGAAATGCTAAAAACTTTCCTTCAGGATGATGAACTGAAAGACTTTGGAACAGATTCTCTAGCATCTGTTGACTACCCTGATTTTGCACATCCTGTCGCCTCAGCGGTAGAAAGCGGAGCCTATAATTTTGGGATATTGGTTTGTGGCAGTGCCAATGGTGTGGCAATTACAGCCAACAAACACCAGCACATCCGGGCGGCCATTTGCTGGGAAAATGAAATCGCAGCTTTGGCCAGACAACACAACAATGCCAATATTATTTGTATCCCGGCCCGATTTGTCTCCCAGGACCTCGCAAAGGAAATGGTAAAAACCTTTCTACAAACTGCTTTTGAAGGAGGAAGGCATGCTGGCCGGGTCGATAAAATATCATGCTAAACCACTGTCTGACCAGCAGTATAACCAACTAACTAAAAAATGAAAAAACCATTACTTTACGCAGGCCTTGTTCTTTTTATGGGTTTTGGTGCTTTTGCACAAAACAAAACCGCTATAAAATTTAGCCAGAGCATTTCTAAGGACAATGCCTACAAACACCTCTCGGTCCTCGCATCTGATGAATATGAAGGAAGAGAAACCGGTAAAAAAGGCGCCTGGATGGCTGCTGATTATATCCGGAACCATTTCAAATCCCTCGGGCTGAAAGGACCTGTAGGCGGCAATTATTTCCAGCCTATTGATATGGTCAGTTATGATGTCGTTCAAAGCATCCTGACCATCAACGGACAAGCCAAAGAACTGCTTAAAGATTTTATCATCTCACCTTCCAGTGTAACCCAAAATGGTTTCACCCTGAATAAAAATGCGGTCATTTTTGCGGGTTACGGACTTTCTAAACCTGATTTTAATGAGTTTGAAGGGTTGAATATAAAAGACCGGATTGTCATGGTTTTTGCTAGCGGGGATCCAACGCAAAAAAGTACGGAAAAACCTGCTACCGACAGGGCAGCCATGCGTGCTGCACTGGTCGCCCGACAGGCCAAATTAAAATACCTGAGCGACAATGGGGCATTAGCCGTAATTCAAATTGATCCTTCTCTGGACAATCCTAACGAAGAGACCATTGCCCGCTACAACAATGGTGCAGGTCGTCTGACCTTAAAAACGCCGGATCTGCTGGAGAAAATGAAAGAACAAAAATCATTACCGGTCATCAATATATCAACAGCAACCGCTAATGAGATTTTAAAACAGAGCGGCAGCAATGTGCAGTCTGTACAACAGCAAATAACAAATACCGGCAAACCTGCTTCAAAAGAACTAAGTGTTGTTTTATCGGTCAGTGCCCTGAAAAAAGAAGTAAAAGTCCGTGCAGAAAATGTACTTGGCTTTCTGGAAGGTTCAGATCCTAAACTCAAAAAGGAAGTTCTTGTTGTGACCGGCCACTACGATCATATTGGACTGACCACCTCGGGAACAGATAAAGTAAATAACGGGGCAGACGATGACGGTTCGGGAACCACAGGGGTACTGATGATTGCCGAAGCTTTTGCCAAAGCCAAAAAAGCAGGCAAAGGGCCAAAAAGAAGTATCCTTTTTATGACAGTAGTTGGAGAAGAAAAAGGTCTTTTAGGCTCTGAGTGGTATTCTGAGCATCCTGTGTTTCCTATGGAAAATACCATTACCAACCTGAACATTGATATGATTGGAAGAGTTGATCCCGACCATGAACAAAACCCCGATTATGTGTACATCATTGGTTCTGATATGCTGAGTTCGGACCTGGATAAACTTGGAAAAAAAGCAAATACAGATTATGTAAAAATGAATCTGGATATGAGATACAACAACCGTACAGATCCTAACCGGTTCTACTACCGTTCAGACCATTACAACTTTGCAAAACATAATGTTCCTGTCATTTTTTACTTCAATGGTGTGCATGCGGACTATCATCAACCTGGTGACGAAGTGAGTAAGATCAATTTTCCACTTCTTGCCCGGCGGGCAAAACTGGTTTATTTTACGGCCTGGGAGCTGGCCAATGGAGCTAAAAGGCCCCTTGTCGATAAAAATGAAGACGGTACACCCAAAAAATAATCTGTTTAAAACAAATAAACCTGCGATGAGCAGGTTTATTTGTTTTAAACCCATTTCGAGATTTAATTCTTTTAGCTGTTTGCGAATTATTTATATTTGAAAGGATGAAAACGTCATAAAGACGGAGAAACACGATTACACCTATGAAAACTGCCAGAGCTTTATTCCTTAAAAAGAACAAGCTGGGGCAGGCTTCCTAACCAACATAATATATCTATGAAACTTGCTGAGGAATTTTTGGTAAAGGCGGATGAGAAAGCATTTGATCTGGAACATCGAACAATAATTAACCACAATATTGGTAAATACAATACTGCCGTAGACAGGGGGCTGTCCAGGTTTGAGAACCTGGATAATTCTAAAAAAAGGGCCCATGTGATCAAATGGAGGGTCATGGAAAACCTCGATAAATTCCTGCCTGAATTTGAATCTAATTTTCAGCGCAGGGGCGGAAAAGTGATCTGGGCAAATGACGCCAATGAAGCCCAAAAGGAAATTTTAAACATCATTAACCGGGCAGGTGGAAAATCAGTGATCAAATCCAAGTCCATGACCACCGAAGAAATCCACATCAATGAATTTCTGGAAAAACATGGTATCGAATCCTTAGAGAGCGACCTGGGAGAATACATTGTACAACTTCTCGGCCAAGCCCCTTACCATATTGTTACCCCGGCGATGCACTTGAGCAAGGAAGACATTGCCAAGCTCTTTCATGAAAAATTTGGGACGCCCCCGGACGCAAGCCCTGAGCAGTTGACCCAAAAAGCCCGTGAACTGCTCCGTGAAAAATACCTGCAGGCCGATATTGGCATCAGCGGAGGAAATTTTCTGATTGCAGATACTGGCAGTATCGCGCTCACAGAAAATGAAGGCAATGCCAGGTTATGTACTACATTTCCCAAAATACATATCGCTGTTGTAGGTATTGAAAAAGTAATCCCCTCGATGACCGATCTGGACCTGTACTGGCCCCTTTTGGCCAGCCATGGAACCGGACAAAACCTTACCGTATACAATACCATTTTAAGCGGCCCCAGACAAGTGCACGAAACCGATGGCCCTGAAGAAATGTATGTCATTCTGCTGGACAATGGCAGAACAAGTTTGCTTGCCCAGAAAGAACAACGTCAGGGATTGTATTGCATCAGGTGCGGGGCTTGTCTGAATGCCTGTCCGGTGTACAAAAATGTTGGGGGACATACTTATAATACCACTTACAGTGGACCGATAGGCGCTGTGATTACGCCGCACTTAAAGGGAATGAAAGACTTTAAACACCTGAGTTATGCTTCCAGTCTTTGCGGAAAATGTTCTGAGGTATGCCCCGCCAAAATTGACATTCACAAAATGCTGCTGCTCAACAGAAGAGATGCTGCAGCGCAGCATGACAATACAAAAACAGAAGAGATGGGTTGGAAGTTGTGGAACACCGGCATGAAAAAAAGATCCCGCATGGACATGTTCGGAGGTAAACTCAAGAATTTCTTTTTAAAATACTTTTTCCGGAAAGTCTGGGGCAAATACCGTTCTATGCCGGAGATCGCCCCAAAATCTTTTTCGAAACAATGGCAGGAAAGGAACAAGGAGCAAAATTAAATCTGTAACTTAAGCCCAACCAAATAGCCATCCTATGCATTTTGACAGAAAAGATAAAGACGACCATTCTTTGTTAAATCTATATGAGCAACTCCTTTATCCCAGAATGATAGAGGAAAAAATGTTGATATTGCTTCGTCAGGGACGCATAGGAAAATGGTTTTCCGGAATTGGCCAGGAGGCCATTGCAGTTGGAAGTACCCTGGCCATGCAGTCTTCGGAGTACATCCTGCCCATGCACAGGAACCTTGGGGTTTTTACCACCAGGGAAGTTCCCTTAAAAAAACTGATGGCCCAGTGGCAGGGTAAACTGACCGGCTTTACCAAAGGAAGGGACCGCTCCTTTCATTTTGGTACGCAAGACCATAAAATCATAGGCATGATCTCTCATTTAGGCCCTCAAATGGCCCTGGCAGATGGCATTGCCCTGGCAGATGTCCTTGCAGGCCATGCACATGCAACTTTGGTATTTACCGGTGAGGGTGCAACCAGTGAAGGCGATTTTCATGAGGCCCTGAATGTGGCTGCCGTTTGGGACCTGCCTGTTATATTTCTAATTGAAAATAATGGTTATGGTTTGTCTACGCCTGTCCAGGAGCAGTTCCGTTGTAAAAACCTCTCGGATAAAGCCATTGGCTATGGCATAGAGGGTATACAAATCGACGGCAATAATATTCTTGAGGTCTATGATACCTTGCATGAAATTGCAGAAAAAATACGTAAAAATCCCCGGCCGGTCCTGGTCGAATGCCTGACATTTAGAATGAGGGGGCATGAAGAGGCCTCCGGAACAAAATATGTCCCTGCCCAGCTTTTTGAAGAATGGGAAAAAAAAGATCCGGTAAAATGCTACGAACAATACTTGTATGACCTCGGGATTTTAACAGAAAGAATAGCCGATGAGCTCAAAAGCAGGATAAAAATTGAAATTGAAACAGAAATTGAATCTGCTTTTGCCGAACCGGAACCCCATGCAGATCCGGAAACAGAAGCACAGGACATGTATTTTCCTTTTCAACAGCAGCTCATCCACGCTGAGGGACCTTCAGCAGAAATCCGTTATCTGGACGCTATTACCCAGGGCTTGAGCATGGCCATGCAGAAATATCCAAACCTGGTTTTAATGGGGCAGGACATCTCTGAATACGGTGGCGCGTTTAAGATTACAGAAGGCTTTACCAAAGAATTTGGCAAACACAGGGTACGCAATACACCTATTTGTGAATCGGCCATTGTCGGGGCAGGCCTGGGCCTTTCCATTAATGGTTATAAAGCCATGGTAGAAATGCAGTTTGCAGATTTTGTGAGCTGTGGTTTTAACCAGATTGTGAATAACCTGGCCAAAACCCATTACCGCTGGGGGGAAAAAGCAGATGTCGTGGTCCGCATGCCTACTGGTGCGGGTACAGGCGCCGGTCCTTTCCATTCGCAAAGCAATGAAGCCTGGTTTACCAAAACCCCCGGGCTTAAAATTGTCTATCCTGCCTTTCCTTATGATGCCAAAGGCCTGTTGCTTGCGGCCATTGAAGATCCCAATCCGGTGATCTATTTTGAACATAAATACCTCTACAGGAGTTTAACTGGTGCTGTGCCTGAAGGTTATTATACCCTGGAAATTGGCAAAGCCAATGTATTGAAACACGGAAATGACCTCAGCCTGATTACTTACGGTTTGGGTGTTCATTGGGCCCTTGCTTATCTGGAACAACACCCCGATCTGTCGGTCACGCTGATTGACCTGTGCAGCCTTCAACCCTGGGACAAAGAAACTGTGGCAAGCGCTGTAAGGGCTACAGGCAAAGTCCTGATCCTTCATGAAGATACAATGAGCTCTGGCTTTGGTGCCGAAATTGCAGCCTGGATTTCTGAAAATTGTTTTGAATACCTGGATGCCCCGGTCATGCGCTGCGCAAGCCTGGACACCGCCATCCCTATGAATAAAGTACTGGAAGACAGCTTCCTTGCAAAAAGCCGTTTACACCAAAGCATAGAAAAACTACGTAGCTACTAAGCGGCTTGGCACGATAATCGCCCTGATCGGGGAGTTGCTCATCAAACCACATCAATATGAAGTTTTTGTATGTCCTGCTCCTTAGCCCGTTCTGTGTACTTTACAGTTGTAACCTGAAATCCAGTCATCCCCAGGCCGATATAGCCCAGGACCCGGCCGCAACGGCAATGAATGAAAAAATCATTAGCCATTATGCCGACAGCCTGGATAAAAGTATAGATACTGCACACAAAAAAATCAGTTTAATTTATACAAAAGGACAACATTCTTTTTATGCAGAACAATATGAGTTTAATGGAAAAACCGTTTTGCTATCGGTTTATGAAGACAATGGGGCTTTAAAAAACACCCGAAAAAAATATTACTTCAAGAACGACAGCCTCATTCTTGTCAGGAGCAGTTCCATTCAAGATGAGGGGACCAGCCCCATTTTAAAGGACAGTGTAAGTTATTTAAGAAACCATACGGTCTTCAAAATTACATTCAGGTCGGCTGCCAGTCAGGCACAACTCAAAGCAACACCTTTCCACAGCCTTGCCACAGATCAAAAAAAGAATGCCGAAACTTACCTGCAGCAGGTTGACCTTTTAAAAGATGCCATACAGCAGCAAAATCAATTTGAAATGGTGTTTGAAAGTATAAACGGAGCTCCCGATGAAAAGTATCTGATCCTGAAAAGTAAAACAGATGCTGTTTACGAAGCATCGGTCCTTTTAACAGACAAAGATGCCCTTATCGACAGTCTGCAAACAGACCCATTGAAATTTAAAGGAGAAAAGATCCATTTGAACTGGACCATCAAAGACAAACAGGCGATTTATGTTCCTGTAGCCAGTAAAGTCACTTCTGCCAGGGGGTTAAATAAATAAGTATTCCCATTATCCAGACAGACACATCTGTATCTTTTTCGCAAACGCTCCCCTTTTTTAAACTTCCTTCCATCCTTTATCGTAAAGAGCGTATTTAACGGGATTTCTTCCAGGCGGGAAGACCTGAGTTCGGGATCATGTTTTTTCAGCGCCCTGGACAGCTGTAAATCCGTACAGCTCGAAGCCGAAGGGTTACTCAGGTAAATTAAAATCGCTTTGCGGACATCTTCGGGAAAAACATTCTGTTCCAGAAAGGGGCTCATCATTCTTTTAAAGTTGTTCTTCCATTCTGCCCCATGGGGCTTTACCTTATTTTTATGATCATTCCAGGTCAGTAAATGGGCAAATTCATGCACAGTGGTCACCAGAAAAGCATAAGGGTTCAGGTTGTTGTTAACGGAAATTTTATGCCCGGAATTTTTAAAAGGGTGCCGGTAATCACCCAGTTTGGTTGCCCGGCTCTTGGAAATTTTAAACTCACACTGGAAATAATCTATCCACCTGGCAATCACAGCTGCTGCTGCCTGCGGCATATACTGGGCAAGAACCTGAACCTTTTCCACAGCAACTAAGATAGGAAATTACTTTAAAAGCTGGTAGGCAATTAAACTTGCTATATAAGCCATTCCTGTCATATACACAATCTGGATCATTGGCCATTTCCAGGATTTGGTTTCCCTGAATACCACTGCCACAGTACTCATACACTGCATGGCAAAAGCATAGAACAGCATCAACGAAAATCCGGTTGCAAATGTAAAAATAGGTAAGCCTGTATTTGCATCTTTTGCGGCCAGCATTTTAGACCTGATGGTCGTCGCCTGGGCATCTCCACCTTCTACACTATAAATGGTGGCCATGGTGCCCACAAAAGCTTCCCTTGCGGCAAAAGAAGTGATCAGTGCAATTCCTATTTTCCAGTCAAAACCAAGAGGTTTTATAACCGGTTCTATGGTTTGTCCCAATATCCCTGCATAAGAATTCTCCAGCCTTTCAGCGGCTTTATCCCTTTCCAGTGTGCTGATCTGTAAACTATCCTTAGCGGCCTCAATCCGGGCGTACTTTTGATCTACCTGGTCCATGCGTCCGGGAGGACCAAAAGTAGCCAGTACCCACAGCACAATAGAAATGGCAATGATGACCTTACCTGCTTCAAATACAAATGTTTTTGATTTTTCATACATGGTAAAGAGCACATTTTTCCATCTGGGCATCCGGTAAACCGGTAATTCCATGATAAAGTAAGATTTCTCTTTCGCTTTAATGACAAGTTTCATTACAAAAGCAACCAGGATGGCTGCTGAAATACTGATCACATACATCCCCATCAGGGTAAGTCCCTGCAGGTTAATGAAGCCGAAAATATGCTTGTTTGGAATAATCAGGGAGATCAACAGGGTATATACCGGTAAACGTGCAGAACAGCTGACCAAAGGCGCAACCATAATGGTAATGATCCTGTCTTTCCAGCTTTCAATATTCCTGGCACTCATGATCGATGGTACCGCACAGGCAAGACTGCCAATCATCGGGACCACTGACTTTCCGCTCAGACCGAATTTTCTCATGATCTTGTCCATCATAAAGGTAACCCTGGCCATATAACCGGTATCTTCCAGTATAGAGATAAAAGCAAAAAGAATGGCAATCTGAGGGATAAAAATCACAATTCCACCCAGACCGGCAACAATACCATCCAGAAACAAATTGGTCAAAACCCCATCGGGCAAATGCTGATGGCCATAATTGGTCAGCCAGGCAAAACTGCCCTCGATGAGCTCCATTGGATAAGAAGACCAGGAAAAAATGGAATTAAAAATAAAAAACAGGATCAGGATAAAGATCAAAAAGCCAGAAAACTTATTGGTCAGTACCGCATCCAGTTTATCACTGAAAACAAATTTACGGGCAGCTCCGGTATCTTTAATCAGCCCCGTCATCACGGTGCTTAAATACCTGTACCTCGCGATGGTTTCGGCTGCCTGAAGTTTAGAAGATTCAAAGCCAGTTTCTGTTTTGATCTTTTCGAGTTTGCCGTGTTCCTCACCGGTTAAAGTATCCAGGTGCTGGTGCTGGTGCAACAGCTGCATGGCAAAATAATCCCGATCAGAAGAAAGTACCGATTTTGCCTTTGAGACTGCCTCAGGTGCAAGGGCATGCATATCGGCGCCCGCAACCTGTGTTGGAACAGATGTACGGTTCCCAATGGCCAATTTCAACTGGTCAAGGCCTGCATTGGCCCTGGCCGAAATGGCCACCACTTGTACGCCCAATCTTTCCGACAGCAGGTCAACGTCGACTTCAATCCCTTCTTTGCGGGCCATATCGGTCATATTAAGCGCCAGAATAACCGGAAGGCCTAAATCTGCTACCTGGGTATACAGCAGCAGGTTTCGTCTCAGATTGGTTGCATCAGCCACCAAAATGATTAAATCAGGATGGCTTGGATTTTTTTGATCTGCAAGCACCTGAAAAACAATACTTTCATCCTTACTTTTTGGGTAAAGACTATAGGTACCCGGTAAATCGATAACGGTTGCCTGTTTCCCATCAGGCAGTTTACAATAACCTGTTTTTTTATCGACCGTAATTCCAGGAAAATTTCCTATTTTCTGGTTTAAACCGGTCAATAAATTAAAAAGTGTTGATTTTCCTGTATTGGGGTTTCCAACCAGGGCTATTTTCAGATCAGAAGCCAAACCTTATTGAATTATAATAACAGATGCTTCATTTTTACGTAAACAAAGCTGATAACCCGCAACCCTGATTGCCATAGGGTCCCCAAGTGGCGCAAAACGTTCCACCTCAACGACCTCACCAGGCAAACAACCCATTTCCATAAGCTTTACAGACATCTCAAGATCTGTAAATGCGACAATAGTTCCCCGTTCTCCTTGACTTAATTGCGATAGTTTCATTATCCTGAATTAGGACGGCAATTTAGTCTTTATCTATAATAATTCCAAATAAAGAATCAATATTACATCCTCATCCGCATTCCTCCACGGCCACCAGGTCCTCTCATATCGCCCGGAATGTTTTTACCACCCATACGGTTCAGGGAATAAGTGAAGGAAACCATGTAATAACGTTTCAACACATTATAATTCAAATCGGTAATGGTGTTGTTGGTAGAAGTCCTGCTGATGCCCTGATTTTGATTCAGTAAGTCGTTGACTGCAAATTTCAGGGTACCCCTGTTTTTAAAGAACTGTTTGCTCAGGTAAGGATTAATCAGTGTATAGTGGCTGTCGAATCCAGCCCCTCTTCCGGTATTCTGAAAATAATCTACATTGACCGCCAGTCTGATTTCTGCAGGGAAAAGATAACTGGCATCTACAGTTGGATTTAAAGTGTAATAGGTTGTATTGGCACTTGGCTGGGCAGAATAAGTGGAACGGTATAGTGTTCCGGTAATCCCTACTGTAAAATCAAATTTATCATAATTGGAAACCAGTTTATATCCATTGGTCAGGCTAAAGTTGTTGGACACATTTTTCAGGGAATTGGTAAAGTTTACTCCTCTGGCATAAGAAGTACTCAGGTTAATGTTCAGGTTTAGTTTATTACCAGGAATCAATGGAATTCCGCTAAAGGCACCACCATTGATCTGGTATACGCCATTCACATTGACCGGAAGCACAGCCAGTTTGCCATTTTTAGTGCTATCGGGATCATTAACAATTAAATGACTGTCGTTGGCAAAGGCATTGAAAGTCTGGCTGGCATTCATAAAGATAAACAGGGAACGATAGTGCGCAAAATCAAAGTTGTTGTAAAAAACACTCAGGTTATTGGTAAAAGAGGGCTTTAAATTTGGATTACCAATAGGGTAACTTTGTGTATTTGAGTTATCTGGAATCGGCTGGATCTGGGTAATGCTTGGCTGTTGGGTCGTTCCACGATAATTGATCCTTAAACGTTTACTGTTGCTGAAAGTGTATCTGAATTGTGCGCTTGGTGTCAGGTTATAAAAATTTTGTTTAAAAGCGTAACCGGTGCTGATGTTATCATTTTCGCGACTGGTATTCTGCACCGCAAGCCCGGCATTCATGGTATACTTTTTACCGGTTTTATTAAAACTAAAACCTAGTGCATTTGTAAAAGTTGTGTTTTTATAAGTGTTGCTATAGGTATTGTCAATGATGTCATACTCGGAGGTAACCGGGTTAAAGTTATACGTGAAACGTTCAGACTTGTCATAATTATAGGTGTTCTGGTAGTTCAGTTCCAGGCTTAGCGTTTTTGACAAAGGTTCGGTATATACCAAACGGGCAATGTTTGCAATAGAATTTGCCTTCTGGTCATTAAACTGATTGGTCACACGCTGGGAAGCGACTCCGCCAGTAGTGGTATTTTCCAGGATATCATTATAATTATCAGATTTATTATCATTGACACTGGTGTTCACATTCAGGGACATGGTACGTCCTCTGCGAAGGAATTTTCTACGCAACAAGATATTATTGCTTAATGTCGGTGAGGTAGATTTTGTCGTAAAGGTTTGTTTACCTATGGTCTGCGAATTTGCATAAGTATTGGTGTAATTGCTGCCCTGATCCAGATCGGTTTCCGTGTAACTCAGGTTTGGTTGTATTTTGATGGACGTTGCAGAGTCTATTTTTGTGTCAATCATCAGATTAAGCCTGTGATTTAATTTTTTCGTGGTACTCAGCAGGTCATTGCCAAAAGTAGTCTGGGTATTTCCCAAAAGGTTTTGGGTTAAACTGTTCTGATCATTGAAAAGAGAGGTTTTATTAAAAAAGTAACTGGCATTAACCTGGGTCTGATTTTTAAACTGGTTCGCATAATTAAAACCAAGGGCATTGGTAGTTGTAATTCCGGATGGCGTAGAAGAACTTCCTCCACTGAGCTGCATCATCCGGCCTCCGCCTCCGCCACCGCCGCCGCCGGTCACACCTCCACCAAAATTCTGTTTATTGACATTGTTAAACTGCCCTACCACAGACATTTGTTCTTCACCTTTAAATTTGTTGACATTCAGGTTCACGTCGTAACGGTCATCGGAACCATAACCGGCAGAACTGTTTCCAAAAATTCCATTTTTGCGGTCTTTTTTGGTGGTGATGTTAATCACCTTCTCCCGGTTACCATCATCCACCCCTGTAAACTGGGACTGATCGGACATTTGGTCAATGACCTGAATTTTATCGATCATATCTGCCGGCAAATTTTTAGTTGCCAGCAAAGGATCATTTCCAAAAAATTCTTTCCCGTCCACTTTAACTTTGGTGACGGTTTCTCCCTGCGCCTTAACAGTACCATCTTTAGCCACTTCAACCCCAGGTAACTTTTTCAAAACATCTTCCACCACCGCGTTTTCCCTGACCTTAAAAGAGGAGGCGTTAAACTCAATGGTATCTTTTTTGACCACAACAGGGGGTGCTTCCCCTTTAATTTCTACGGTTTTCAGGTCGACACCTTCATTTGCCATAGCAACACTTCCCAGATCTACGGTCTGGCCTGTGGCAACAGTAAAATCTTTGGTTATATTTTTTAAGCCGAGATAAGCGACATAAAGACGATAATTGCCTGCAGACAGACCTTTGATTTCAAAACTGCCATCTTTGTCTGTATTGCTTGTACCCACAACACTGGAGTCCTTTAAACTTTTTACTGCTACAGTGGCATAGTCTATCGGCTGCTTGTCTTTCGTATTTACTACTTTTCCTTTTACAGATCCGTTTTTTGTTTGAGCCATTGTAAAAGAACTCATCAGCATCAGTACAAAAAGGATCAATCCCTGCGTTAAATTTTTAGTCATAAATATAAATATATGTATTTTACCTGATCTGACTATAGAAGCGCGCGATGGATTAGTCAGTGGTGCTGAATTATGGGTAACAATTTAAATACAAGAACAGATTAGCCCGTTCCTGTAGTAAAAAATGCTAAAAAAGAGCTTAAGAATTTAAAATGGTTTTTGTGGTTTTATAACCACCCAGGGGCAGTGCACTCACTTTGGGGCAACCACAACCAGGTTTAAAAACAGCGCAGCCACTGAGCAGAAAGATGGCCAGCAAGAAGAAGATGACGTTAATTTTTCTTTTCATTATAATCAGATTTATGGAGTAGCACATAACTAAATACCCCCATCAGTACACCAATCATGTCACAGCCAAAGTCCCACCATTCAGCAGAACGATAGGGAAAAAATTCAAGCTGGATCAATTCAATTCCTCCGCCCACAAAGGCGGTGATCACCATAATTTTAAAGATCGTCAGCGAACTGAAAGTATAGTTATGCTGGTGCCGGATTTTACCAAAAAAAAGAAGTACGGTAAGGACAAAAAAGAAACCCAAATGCACCAGTTTGTCAAAACCCTTAAAAAAAATGCCAGACCCACCTACGGAGTCTGGCATTTTTATACAGCAAAGAATTAAAATAAAAACGGTCCAAACCAGGGCCCAGACCTGATATTTTAATTCTTTAAAAATATTCATAAACTAAGCGCCAACTAAAGTTTTGTAAGCAGCAGCATCCAGTAAAGCATCTACAGCAGCAGCATCAGTTAAAGTTACTTTAACCATCCATCCTTCTCCGTAAGGATCAGAATTTACCAGTTCAGGATTATCATTTAAAGCAGCATTCACTTCTGTTACTGTACCAGTTACAGGCATAAAAAGGTCAGAAACTGTTTTTACAGCTTCTACAGTACCGAAAACATCGTCTTGTTTTACCTCATCCCCTACGGTATTGATGTCAATATAAACGATATCACCCAGCTCACGTTGTGCAAAATCGGTAATACCAACATAAGCTTCATTGCCTTCCACTCTGACCCACTCGTGGTCTTTAGTGTATTTTAATTCTGATGGAAAATTCATTCTTCTTTTATTTTATGTGTCAAAGTTAATTATTCTTGTGTTCTTATACCAACCTTAATTCAGGGTAATCCTTAAACTAAAACCAAAATTACTGAAAGAAGTATTAAAGGTCTGCGAGGTATAAGGCTTGGTTACATTGGAATCATAAAATAGCTTAACGTTAAATCTTTGATTAAGTATATAATCCACACTTGGTCTTAAGGTAATATTTTTAGCACCTGAAGATACCTCTGCTTCTGTAACATCTGCCCTGTAAATAACCGTCTTGTTGTCCCTCACCTGTACATCCAGCTTAAAGTCCATGTTGTTATCCATTTTCAGTTGCTTAAACAAGCCAAAAGGGAACCTGAATTTAGACGTCCTGTAACCCAGTCCGAAAGTCAGGTTATTTTCCGACAACTGTGCCAGCTGGCTGTTTGCGAGACTTAAACCAAGCAACCTGGTTTTTCCAATTTCAAAGCGGGCCGTAATGTTATTTTTAAGGCGCGTATCAATCCCGATCAGTGGTGCAAACTGCTCGGCAATGGTCACCTGGGAATATTGATAAAAAGGAAGGAAATTTCCATTTTCATCCCTGCTGTACACATGGCCTTCATTTTCAGCATACCTCTGCAGAGAGTTAAAACCATTCACAGAATAAACCGAGCGGTAAGAATGGCTTAAATCTACAGATTTGAAATACTCTTCCACTAAAGGAATCCTTGTCAAGCCGCTATAATTAAGTCTCCAGTTTGGAAGCGGGATCTTGGGAAAAGAGTTCAGGCTTACCGAAGAGGCACTCTTTCCGGTATAAGCGGCAAGAAATGCAGAAATCACCACATCCTGTGAGCTCTTATCGTACCCATCTGAAAATCCGCCCGAACCTCCATTGGAGTTTGGATTTTGTACACCCAATCTCTGAGAAATCACCTGCCGGTTTGCCATAAACTGGTTAAATAGTTTAGATACCGTGCTGCCATTTCCATCAGAAAATGCCGTTCCGATAGAAATAAAGGAAACACTGTAATCTCCAGTGGTGGAAGGGCTCAGGTTATTAAAACTATGGGTATTGTCATTGTAACGGAAATTGGTTGAATAATTCAATGTCCGGTTTTTATTTGCTGTCAGTGTAATCCTGAGGTCTTTGATCGGCTCCAGGGTACTGGTAAAACTCATGTCTTCCCGAAGGGTATTGATGTAAAGTTGCGACTGCAGGGTGTCTGTTGTGATCCAGCCATTGTTAATGGCCATTTGACGGATGTCCCTTTGACTACCAAACACGAAACCAAGACCCGGGGCACCAGTTGCTCCATCTATACCAAAAAACTTGGTCTTAGGCAAGTAGCCAGGTAAAAAGATCCCTTTGGTTTGAGTATAAGCTCCATTAATGGTTTTAATACTTGTTAACAAACCAATCCAGAAATTTTTGCCTTTCTCCTGATTGGAACTTCTGCGGATAAAGCCAAATTTATTATACAGGCTCGCTAAATTCAAAGTCGGGTTAAGCTGGATTGTCCTGGAGTTCTGAATGGTATTTCCCAGGTTAATGTTCGGGTCCCTTAAGGTGGCCAGCGGTTCGGTTTGCCAGTTAAAATTGGTTCCGTAACGGGTGGCCACATTTACCCAGTCCAGACCAGGTATTTTATTGATCGGCAAAGCATAAGTAATGTTCAGGTTATGGGTATAATCTGTTGTTCTGCCCAAACGCAGCAGGTTCTGCCATACCGTATCTCTTTTCAGCCCGTTCACCCTACCATTAGGCTCATCAACAATAGAGTAGTTGGTGGCATCAAAATCAAGCGTCAGTGAACGCGTCAGGTTCCAGGAAATGCCATACACCCTGGTGATCAGGAAATTTTTATTGTATGTCGTATTAATTGGTATTCCATTTACAGGGCTGTTGTCCCGCAGGCTGTTCTCGGAATAATAACGGTCTACATCTATCCTGAAATTGATCGCACTCGGAAGAATACTAAAATTCACATCCTTCAATAAGGCAAGGGTATTGGATTTGATCAGTTTGTCAAAAGGGGTAATCACTTTTGATGGCCCGGAATAATTATAGGCCAGTGAAGCCCTGTAGGTTTTCTGAATGGCATTCTCGGTTATAAAATCCCGGTGCGAATAACTGGTATAGGCATAGCTGGCACTAAGGTTTTCCACATCCCAGAGCTTTGGTTTTTTATTTGGATCGGTCCGTTCTTTATGGACATTGGTAAAATTAATGCTGTTCCGGGTGGTATAATCCTGTGCATAGTTCAGGATGGCTTTTTTCTCTTCTTTGGTTGTATTTTCCAATGATTTTTTCAACTCAATATCTGGTTTCAAAGGATCGTACTGAGGGGTGCTCACCTGATTGGAATAGCTGATGAACATCGGTACTTTTATACCTGTTTTCTGAGGAAAAAACTTACCCAGCTCTATACTGGAAGAAATATCAAAAAACACATTATCTGCCCGGTTCCGTTCACTGACCCTTTTTTCCAGGGAACCAAAACCGATGGTCGATTTACTGCCGGAAATGTTCACATCAGCAAAATCTGCCAGCTTCGCATTAAGCCTTGCCGTCGCGGCCCAACCTCCTCTTTCATCAAATTCGGTTAAACGCAATTCATTAAACCAAAGCATTGCTGTTTTATCCAGGCCATCATCTGCCCCCGGATTGGCCAGGTTCCTCTTCGGGTTTTTAACCCCGAGCATATATACCCGCACTTTACTCATATCGGGCTGACCCTTGATAATCACTTTGTTTTTTCCATCAATATATTCATAGGGAATATTCGGTGGCCAAAGCTGACCACCAGGAAGAGTTGCCTTATTACGGGCCAGTTTGGCTTTCTGGAAAAGCTC
The DNA here is from genome assembly GCF_003208655.1 of Pedobacter nutrimenti. Classification (GTDB taxonomy): domain Bacteria; phylum Bacteroidota; class Bacteroidia; order Sphingobacteriales; family Sphingobacteriaceae; genus Pedobacter; species Pedobacter nutrimenti. The sequence continues at coordinate 252,473 of NZ_QKLU01000009.1, forward strand.
CAGCTGGATGTCCATTTTATTCTGATCCGGCCAAATGGCATAAGGGTTATTTGTTCCTGGTTGGGTAACCACGAGCGGCATATTGTACTCATAATAATTGTCCTGGTTATCTGTCCCGATTCTTAAAAAGGCACTTAGGTCGTAGTCTTTAACCACTGAATTGTCAATGGCCTCCAGGTGGACAAACATTTCCAATCGTTTATAAGACCTGAAATCGTTATAAGCCGTTTTAAAAGTAGCCCTTCCATAACCATCGCGCAGGTTTTTCACCGTCAGGGTCAGGGATTGCTCATTCTGTTTGGTATCTCCACGGTAATTGCTGTAATCTCTTTCCCTTTGAATCCCCGGCGGAACCACATAAGGAATCGGGGTCCTTTTTCCATTTTCCTCAATGTTGATGGTGGCCACTTCTATAGAAGAATTATCCGGGCCAACCGGGCCGAGCAAAGGATCTACGATGATTTGAGAAGCCTCGTTATTGGAATTGTATTGTCTCCACTCCCCTCTCACCAATTGCATTTTTGCAAACCTTAAAACAGTGGTATCTGAAAAGTCTGTCATAAACATCCGGATAAAACGGATGGATTTAAAGTCCGATATGCCCCCTACCCGAAGGTCATAGGCCGCCACTGGAATCCGGATCTGGTACCAGGTCACGGGCTGGGTTTGCCCATTGGCCAGCTTCACCTGTGAGGTAACTTTATCGGTGATGTATTTTTTCCCTACCATAAGATCTGCAGGACGCATGGAAATCTTATACTGGTAATACTCATCACTTTGGGTCATGTTGTTGTCCCGGTTGATGTCTTCTCCATCGGGAAGGGAGGTTGAAGCTGAATTGTCCACTCCAAAATCTTCCTGGCTTTGCTGAGAGGTTTTTGAATTTCCTTCTGTTCCGTTGTAACTTTCGTAACGTTTTAAAATCTTGGCCCTGGACGCATCAAGCGCTGATCCTCTGAAGTAAGCATAATCGTCGGAAGATGGGTCATTTACAAATTTCGCTGCTGCATCGGGGTTGAGCTGTCCTCTGATCTGGTTGATCTGTGCTGCAAATTTTCTTCTTTCCTGATCATTTGACAAACCATCCAAACCCACATCCTGCGCTTTCCTTGCATCAGGATTGTTGTCAAAGGCCTGTACCACCGGCTGCAACTTTGGCACCCTGCCCCAATTGGTTTCGTCAAACTTCGATGGATCGCCATCAGGTGGCAAACCATTTTCTAAAGATTTACGGCCATCCTTAAGAATGTCTTCGGAGATGTTACCAATGTTAAAATACAAATCACCACCAGCAGAACCCGGTTTATAGATAAAAGGGTCCATCATCCAAAGCTCAATATATTCTATATTCAATGCTTCGAAATCATTGGTTTCTATTCTTCTGAACAGGCCTCCCCAGCGGCTTCGTGGATTTTTTAAAGAACCATCCGGATTAAAGCCTGTAGTCACATAGTTATACGGACCCCTGACCGTCGGATAAAAAGCAATGTCCAGAGTCGGAAGGGTAGTTGGTTGCCCGGTAGGAATTTCTTTAAATGGAAAAACTTCCTGTTCCAGGACCTGTCTTACATAATGATTGGACATCTCGGCCTGATCATTTTTCAGATAACTCGGAATATTGGATGAGGTCTTGTCGTAAAAAGTAGGGTCTATATTATAAAAGGCAATTTTTGCCCTGTTGTAACCATAAGCCAGGTTATCGATCAACGCAGACTCGGGGAACTGTTGGGGGGTTCCCGACAACTGCCAGGAAATGGCGCTTTTTAATTCTATAATTGACCTGGAAGCCTCAAAATCGTCCAGATAGCTGGTTCCACCCTTGCTTCCATCTGAATTGATTGCACTTGGATGCCCCGGAATCAACTGGGCAAACTCTCCTGAAAAGGTAATGCTGGAAGGGGCTTTTGTGGAGATAAAAGGAATTTTATCTACCAGTTTTGTTAAAAATCGGGAAGGCGAACTGTAATTGATATCGAATCCCCACATCGTATTGGATATAGGTTCCTCTCCGATATTGACCTTTGCCGTTAATGGTTTTTCGGTAAGGTTCATATACGTTGCTCCCAGGTTCAGCTTATTGTTCACCTTATAGTCAAACCGGGTCCCAAATAAAGACCTTTGCTGCAACCCAAACATTTCGCTGTTTTCGGTCGTAATTTTAATGGGCTGGCCCGAGGTTAGTAAACCCGTATTGAGGATTTTTACCCGGCCACCCTGATAATCGACCGTAAAGTCTATACCTTCCTGCAAAGGGATCGTACCTGCAAAAACCCGTACAGAACCTTCAGGTACATTGATTGAATTCAATGGAAATTCCGTTGAAATTTCAGACTGATAAGTTCCTTTGATGATGTACCTGTTTTGTTTTAAAAACAATTGCTGGGCAATCACCTGTGTCGAATCATAGAGGGCCTGATACGTGTATTTATCAATCAGGTTTTGCTCTGATGGAAGGAACTGCGATTTCAGGTCCTTACCAAAAGGCTCTAAAACGGGAAAAATTACCCGGCCGTTCAGCGGATCAATGGTGATGTAACCACTGCTCATATTAGAAGCAAAACCAGCCAGACTTGCATTCGAATTAATGGTTCCCGGACTGGTATTGCTGTTGGTGTTATTGGTAAAATTATTGCTGCCGGTAAAGGGTTTGTTCTCGGCCTGGAAATCAAAGACCCCGTCGGGTTTTCTCTCTCCCTGCTGGTTCAAACGGTCTAAACGCGTCACCTGGATCCACTGTTTGTTTTTCAAAATGGTCTTGGTTTCCTGATCCAGTTTTTCGCCTTCAGGAATAACCGGATTTTCTACACCCGTAGATTCATCGATCCGGAAGATGTCCAGTTTAAAATTCTGCTGGCTGATCTGGTAACCCCCAATAGAATAAATGTTTTTCATCATTAAGTTCCAGGTAGGAAGACCTGTTTTAATGGTTTCATTTTTCAACAACTTTACATAAAGTAATTTTGGGGCTGTAGGGTCAAAAGCCACATCTGTTGAAAATTCCCCGACCTGGTATTCCTGTCCGGAATAGGTATACCGGTAAGCTACGGTAAGGATTTCATCAGCATTGAGTGCGGTATTCAGGGAAATATAACCCAATTGAGGATTAAATTTGAACTCCCTGTCGGTCAGTTTTCTTGCATAAGTCAACTTCCCATAATTGTCCGTCCCGCCACTGCCCTGAAAAAAAGTAATCAGGTCATTGGAATTGGTCAGTTTAGCCGTAGCTGGTAATCTGGACAAGAGGTTATTGGATTGCCTTGGAAACTGGTTCGAACTAAATCCAGAAGGCAGCAAAGAACCATTTCCCTGCAAGGTTGTATTGTAAGGGCTGTTTTCACCCAAATCCAAAAACCCGACCACATCCCTGGAATCCTGGGTATTGCCGGTTTTATTGGTGATCCAAACCTCTATTCTGGTGATGTTCAGGCCCGAAGAAATGATAGGCGCGGTGGACATCCATTTGTTATAATTATCCCTGAAAAACTGGGCCAGAAAATAATGTTTGTTGGCCTCATATTTATCACCGGTCAGACGGTACTCATTTTGCTGGGCGCCATTGTTGATTTTAATCTCCCGGCTTTGGGATTTCTGCTGGGAAAACACTGAAGTAACACTCAGTTTTCCGAACTGTAACTGGGTCTTGATCCCAAACAAGGCCTGGGTACCATTGATCAGGGAACTTTTAAGCGGCATACTGACGTTACCAGCTTCGATTTTTTTAATAATGTCGTCTTCACCACCTGTGTAATCCAGCTTAACCTGATTTTCAAAATCGAATTGCGCCTCGGTATTGTAGTTCATGTTGATCTTCATCCGGGTACCAATATTTCCGACCACATCCATTTGGATCCGCTGGTTAAAATCAAAATTGCTCTGGACCCGCTGACGTTCATTAAAAAGCGGGTTCGCATTTTTATTGATCCTGCCCAGCAAGGTCAACTCGGCCTCTCCCCTTGGTTGGATGTCAATGACATTACTTCCAAATATTTTTTCAAAAGCCTTACTGTTCACTTTCAGGCTCGGAATGATCCCGGTTTGTCTGACCCCTTCCACTTCTGTATTGGAAAACATCCTCCAGTTTTCTCTTTTGATCTCACTGTTGATCAGCCGCTGGTATTCTTCAATGCTCAGGTATTGGGGCGGGCCGAGGAACCTTCCACCGATCCTTTCCCGGATGACATAGCGTTTATTGACCGCATCGTACTCTACCTCTCTGGTCACATTGGAAGGCAGGGGATTAAATGGATTATAGTCGGGCCGCAAACCCAGTCTTTGTTTTTCTTTTAAGCTAAAGGTATTTCTTGTGGTATCTGTTTTGGTCTTTGCCGGGGCGACCTGAGAAAAAGTCTGCTCTGCCCGGAAGGCAACCACCACAAAAATCATTAGGATGAATATTTTTCTCAAGAGCTGATTTAATTTAAGAGCGTGAATAATTTAGAGGTTTTTCAAAGCTATTTTAATCATTTCCTCAACCGTAAGATCAGGTCCGCCGCTTTTAACGGCATTGTCTATGGCCTTTTCAGCCGGTTGTTTGGCAAATCCAAGCATCATTAATGCAGAAAGGGCTTCTTCCCTTACCGTGTTGTTTAAAGGAGCAGCAATCAATGATCCTGTACCTTCTTTTTTCAGTTTGTCCTGCAGTTCCAGTACCAATCGCTGGGCCGATTTAGCTCCGATTCCTTTAATACGCTGTATAAGGGGTAGGTCACCCTGTACAATAGCGGTTTGAATTTCGGTTGGGGTAATCGAGGAAAGCATCATTCTTCCTGTGTTGGGCCCAATGCCCGAAACAGAAATCAAATGCAGGAAAAGCCGTCTTTCTCCTTCATCGGCAAAACCGTAAAGGGTATGGGCATCCTCCTTAATATGCAGCCAGGTAAATACTTTGCACCGCTCGGTATTTGCCAGGCTGCTATAGGTGTTTAAAGATATATTAATGTGATAACCTATCCCCCCCGCCTCTACAACAATATAAGTGGGGCACTTAAAAGTTAATCGTCCATCAATATATTCAAACATAATTTATGCTTTAATTTTTCTTTTTAGTAATCCGCCTTTTTTTGTTGCGGCTTCACTTTGTTTTGCCTGTACATCCAGTACGGCAATGGTCACCATATTTACAATTTCACGAACAGAACTGCCAAGCTGCACAATATGTACTGGTTTTTTCAAGCCCAGTAAAATTGGCCCAACGGCTTCCGCACCTCCAAGTTCCTGCAACAGCTTATAGGCTATATTGCCTGATTCCAGGTTAGGGAACACCAGGGTATTTGCCGGAGCATCTGCTAATCTACTAAAAGGAAAGTTATCTTTTAATAAAGAATTGTTAATTGCAAAATTTCCCTGCATTTCGCCGTCAACGAGTACTTCAGGATGTTTTTCATGAAGAATTTTAACCGCTTTTCTGGCTTTTTCAGGAATAATACCTTCGTTTGAACCAAAATTTGAATAAGAAAGCATCGCAATTCTTGGCTGGATGTTAAACTTACTTACAGAGCGTTCAAGCAGCAAGGTCAGATCGACCAGTTCTTCTACAGTAGGATCTACGTTTACCGTCGTATCCCCAAAAAACACAGGTCCTTTGGTGGTCATCATCATATACATTCCTGCCACGCGGTTTACCCCTTCCTCTGTACCAATGACCTGCAATGCAGGCTTAATGGTAGACACATAGTTTTTGGTCAGACCGGAAATCATTGCATCCGCTTCACCAAACTCTACCATAGAAGCTCCAAAATAGTTCCTGTCCCTCAGTAGTTTACTGGCTTCAAAAAGGGTAACCCCTCTTCTTTGTCTTTTCTGATATAAAGATTCTGCATATTTTTTCATACGCTCAGGTTCCTCAAAGGGATCGATGATCAGAACACCTTCCAGTTCCAGTGCGTTTTCTTCAATGATGGTCCGGATGATCTCCCGGTTACCCAACAGAATCGGAATGGCAATATTGTCGTCTTTAACAATTTGCGCTGCTTTCAGAATTTTATAATTATCTGCTTCAGCAAAAACAACACGTTTTGGATCAGACTTCGCTTTATTGGTGATGGCCCTCATAATGGCATCGTCCTGTCCGAGTCTGGATTTAAGTTCTTCGGCATAGGCATCCCAGTCGGTGATCACCTTACGTGCAACACCAGATTCAATTGCTGCTTTGGCCACCGCCATAGAAACATTTGTAATCAGTCTTGGGTCCATCGGTTTAGGGATGATGTACTCTTTACCAAATTTAATATTTTTTTCATTATATGCCATATTAACGGCCTCTGGGACAGATTTTTTTGCAAGTTCAGCAATTGCCTTCACAGCAGCGATCTTCATCGGTTCGTTAATACTGGTAGACCTTACATCCAGGGCGCCCCTGAAGATGTATGGGAAACCAAGCACATTGTTCACCTGGTTAGGATAATCCGAACGGCCGGTAGCCATAATAAGATCCTTTCTGGAACTGATGGCCAGTTCATAGGCAATTTCCGGATTCGGATTGGCCATAGCAAAAACGATCGGGTTTTTAGCCATAGATTTAAGCATCTCTTCAGAAACACAATCTGCCGAGGACAGTCCTATAAATACATCAGCATCTTTAAGGGCATCTTCCAGATTGTCTACATTCCTTGAAGTGGCAAATTCTGCCTTAATCGGATCCAGTTTTTCACGGGTGTTTTTAATCACTCCGGCCCGGTCGCACATGATGATATTTTCTTTTTTTGCACCCAGGGATACATACAATCTGGAGCAGGAAATGGCCGCAGCCCCTGCACCGTTCACCACTATTTTAACTTTATCGAGTTTCTTTTTTTGCAATTCGCAGGCATTCAGCAATGCGGCTGCAGAGATAATGGCCGTACCATGCTGATCATCGTGCATGACCGGAATATTCATTTCTTCTTTTAAGCGGCGTTCTATTTCAAAACACTCTGGCGCTTTGATGTCTTCCAGGTTCACTCCTCCAAAAGTAGGCTCCAATGCTTTGACGATTTTCACAAAATCATCTACATTTTTGGTATCCAGCTCCAGGTCAAAAACATCAATATCTGCAAAGATCTTAAACAAAAGACCTTTACCCTCCATCACCGGTTTACCCGCTTCAGGACCAATATCGCCCAATCCAAGTACAGCAGTACCATTACTAATTACCGCAACCAGGTTTCCCTTGGCCGTATATTTGTAAACATCTTCAGTGTGTTCAGCGATCTTTAAACAAGGCTCTGCTACACCCGGGGAATAAGCCAAAGTTAAATCTCTTTGAGAATTAGTCGGTTTAGTCGGAATGACCTGTATTTTTCCAGGCCGCCCCTGCGAGTGATAATCTAAAGCGTCTTGTTTTCTATTCGTCTTGCTCATAAATTTTATGTTGTAATGGCCAAAGTTACAATTCTTTTTAGGAGCCTTAAAATAAAAACCCTCTAGATTTTACCCCCTTGCTGTGAATGTCGTCCATCTGCTTTATAAGAAATGTACTGTTTGGACGTTTTCACCGCAGCAGCCTTGTCCGGATTGGCATGTTTGGAAACTATTAACCGCTGTCCGGGAACGATCTGGCTGCTTTTTAAATTGTTCCAGACTTTCAGGTCCTGCACCTCAACATGGTATTTATTTGCAATGGTCAAAAGATTTTGTCCGGCTTTAACCTTATGGTAGGCAGTCACATTTCCCGAAAGCTCTTTTTTTCTTTTGCCCAGCCGGCGGTCATCATTCGCGGCCAGAACCACCCTGGTATCTACCCCTGTTTGGGAATTGTTCAGTACTTCATAGATCATTGCAAAACTTTCCAGGCTCACCCTTGGCATAATGATCCGCTTGGGGATCTCGGGCGTCCCGTTCACAATCTTCTTCTTATAGGAAGGATTTAAGCCACAAAGCAGTTCTTCTTCTACTTTCAAAGCCTCAGCGAGATCACCAAGAGACACAAAACGGTTCACCTGTATGGTATCGGTTTTTATGGCCAGGGTTGAGCTCTGCTTTTGAATCTGATGTGCCCTGGAAAAATTCATCATGTACATGGCTGCTATAAATGCAGGAACGTAGTTTCTGGTCTCTAAAGGCAAAAACGGTCTTATTTCCCAAAAATCTCGTGAATTTGCTTTGGCAATAGCCCGGGTTACGTTACCTTTTCCACAATTGTAGGCGGCAATGGCCAGCAGCCAGTCTCCAAATTCCGCATAAGCATCCCGGAAATAAGCCGCAGCAGCATAACTGGCCTGTACGGGATCTTTACGTTCATCGACAAAATTATCCATGTTCAGTCCATAGTCCCTAGCTGTACTGAACATAAACTGCCAGAGGCCTGTTGCCCCTACTTTTGAAACCGCATGAGGATCCATTGCAGATTCAATCACCGGCAGGTATTTAATTTCTTCAGGAATATTGTAACTGCGGAGCGCCTGTTCGAAAATGGGGAAATAATAGCCGGCAAGCCCCAGCATTTTCCCAATCATCTCTTTTCTTTTGCTGTAAATATCTATGTACTTCTGTACAACCTCATTGTATTTCAAAGGCACATTTTTCTGGATAGAGTCCAGGCGTTGCTTATACTGAAAATTGTAATTATAAAAAGAGGGGGTTTCTATCAATACCGGAACACGGCTGGTGTCTGTCTGAAGGGATTCGGTTTGGGCAGTTGCCTTGAAGCTGAATAAAGCGATAATACAAAATGAGCGCAGAAGTACATTTTTTTTCATAGGCTAATTTGTCTGCTGATCCGGGCGAACAGGGATCAGATCTGGTTTGCTGTTGTGGTTATAGGTGGTCCTTTCTAAAAAACTTAAAAAGCTAATTTAGAAAACTTTCTGATAAGGAAAGCAAAACATCTTCTTTGAAATGTCCTGCCATTAACTGTACACTTAACGGTAAACCTTCCGGATTATTGCCCAGGGGCACTGCAATTGCCGGTATTCCGGCCAGAGAAGCCAAAACCGTATAAATATCCGCCATATACATCACCAGGGGATCTTCTGTATTTTCACCAATCGGGAAAGCCGGAGTGGGCGCTACCGGACTAACAACGACATCAAAATCCTGAAGCAGCAGGTCCATCTTTTCACGGATCAGCATTCTTACTTTTTGTGCTTTCTGATAGTAAGCGTCATAGTAACCTGCACTCAGCACAAAGGTTCCCAGTAAAATCCGTCTTTTGACTTCCGCTCCAAAGCCTTCCGCCCTGGACAATTTATACAAAGTGTTCAGCCCATCTGCTTCCATGTTCCGATGGCCAAAATGTACACCATCATAACGGGACAGATTTGAAGAGGCCTCGGCAGTTGTCAGTACATAATAAGCCGGCACAAGGTAGTCCAGCAAATCAAAAGAAACGTAATCAATGCTATGCCCTTGCGCTTTAAGCTTAACCAGCGCAGCTTCAATAGCTTCCCTGGTCACCGGATCGAGCGCAGGACTCTCTATGGTTTCTTTTAAAACGGCTATTTTATATTTTTTGGAACCTGTGGTTAAAGCGGTGTAAACCGGCACAGGCTTAGTGGAGACGGTGCTGTCATAATCATCAGCACCTGCAAGTACTTCCAGTAAAAGGGCTGCATCGCTGACTGATGAAGTGATTGTACCTACCTGATCAAAGGAAGAAGCATAAGCAATAACACCATATCTGGAAATACGTCCATAGCTGGGTTTCAAGCCAATACAGCCACAAAATGCAGCGGGCTGACGCACTGAACCACCTGTATCTGTTCCTAAAGCAGCCAGACAAAGATCTGCCTGGACAGCAACTGCGGAACCACCGGAAGAACCACCGGCAACCCTTTGCGGGTCTGCTGCATTTTTTACCGGACCGAAATAAGACGTTTCATTAGATCCGCCCATAGCGAATTCGTCGCAATTGAGCCGGCCAATGATCACTGCATCCTGTTCCAGCAATCTTTGTACAACAGTAGAAGAGTATGGGGAAACAAAGCCATCCAGCATTTTTGAAGATGCAGTCACCTGGTGTCCCTGATAACAAATGTTGTCTTTAATTCCGATCACCATACCTGCCAGTTTTCCGGCGGTACCCTGATCTATTTTATGTTGTATTTCCGCAGCCTGTTGACCTGCCGACTCAAAAAACACCTCATTAAAAGCATTGAGGTGCTCAAACTTACGGATCTGATCAAAATAATGATCCAATAGTTCCGGCAGGCTGATTTTTTTTTCGTCAATAAGGGTTCTTATCTCTTTTAAAGAGTTGTATTTCTTCAGGATCACAGAAAAGGTTATGGGCTCGGAAAGATTAAAAAACTATAAAGGTTTGTTGTTGGAATTAGAGCGGTCGCGATCATAATTTTCCGCATCATTTCCATCTTTACCTTCTTTAAATTCTTTTACGCCCCTGCCTAAACCACGCATAAGTTCCGGGATTTTTTTACCCCCGAAAAGGAGTAATACCACGACTAAAATAATTGCAATCTCCGGAGCACCTAATGCTGCCAATACGGTTGTGTTTAACATGATTGTTTAGTTAAATTTTGTTATCTGATTCTCTCTTTATCCCATGATCAGTGCCAGTCGCATTTTCAATGGGTGTTTCCCTTGGTAAATCACTTTTCACTTCATTATTTGCCGAAGAATTGGCCTGATCGCCTGAGGCAGGCTGAGCCGGACGGTTATTGTAGCGGTCCTCTTCTTCTACATCTACGGAATTAATGTTCCTGTGGATTTCTCTTTTTACACCTTCTGAAGCATCCTTAAAATCACGGATTCCTTTTCCGAGTCCGCGGGCCAGTTCGGGTAATTTTTTACCTCCAAACAACAAAAGTACCACGGCCAGGATGAGCATAATCTCACCACCACCCATATTTAAGAACTCCAACAACATTCCTGTATACATTTTAAACTGTATTTAATAAAAGTTGATACAAATATATGTATTTATTTAGCAATCCATGCTTCCGGGTTTTGTGCGGTTGTCCCCCTCCAGATCTGAAACTGAAGTTCAGGAATATCACCTGAAGTAGATACAGTCCCTATGGTTTGTTTAGTGGTCACATTATCGCCCGCAGCCACACTGACCGAATGAAGGTTCTGATAAACCGTAAAATATTCGCCGTGTTTGATCAGCACAAAATATTTACCCAATGAACTCATCACCCGCAGAACCTTTCCGTTAAACACCGCCCTTATACTTGCCCCTTCTGCAGTCTGTATGGTAATCCCAGTATTGTCATAATTGGCCTGACCTTCTTTGTGGCGGCCAAAACTTTCTGTAATAGAGCCCTGGGCAACCGGCCATGGCAAAGAGCCCCTGTTGCTTTCAAAAGCGGCTGAAAGCCGGGCGGCTTCTGGGGTGGCCGTCAGGTAAGCTCCGTTACTTTTGGTTTTGGCAGCTACCGGAACAGGCCGGTTCTCTGCTTTGGCTTTGGCAGCCTCCAGCCTTTCTTCCTCTTCCGCCCGTTTTTTTGCCAGGGCAATTTCCCGTTCAATCGCATTCCGGATTTCGCGGTCTATGGCCTGCTGCTGTTTTTTACGCTTGGCAATATCCTGACTGAACTGCTTTTCCTGCTTGCTGAAGCGGTTCAATACGGCGGATTGTTCAGATTTGTCTTTTCCAAGTTTCTGACGCTCGCTTTCCTGTTCTTTCAATAAACTACTTTTTTCTTTCAGGCTTTTATCCAGAACAACGATTTTGTTGTTCAGGTTTTTTTCTGTTCCCTGAATATAATCGGCCTGTTTTTTACGGTATTGCCCAAACTGTTGCAGGTATTTAATCCTTTTGTAAGCCTGGTTAAAATCCTTTGCGGCAAAAACAAACATCATTTTATCATAGGCATTTTTGTTCCGCTGCGCGAAACGAATCATACCAGCGTATTCTTTCTTTAACTGACCCAGCTGGTCCCTGAGGGAATGAACCGTATTGGTATTCTCATGAATCTGGTTGTCCAGATTTTTGATTTCGGAGTTGATCACCGTGATTTTACTCTGCATCAACCCTATTTTTGCATTTAAAGCACGGATTTCACCCAGTGTCAGTTTCTTAGCACTTGCAGCTTTATTTAAATTCTTCTGCAGCAATTCAATTTCCCTCTGTATAGCTTCCTTTTTTCTTTTGAGCTCGGCACTGTTCTGGGCATAAGCCTGAACACCAAGGAATATAAACAGGAAAAGAAAAAATATTTTATGTCGCTTCATTAATCCAAAAGTATAAAAAATTTAATTCATTGCTTTAAAGCGTTTGGGAACGGTAAAGGGAAAATCCACTTCAACATTACGCTCTATTTTTGAAAAACTAAGGTTCAACTCTATCTTATTTCCAGTAGTAACCGTGTTCAGCTTCATACTTGAAGGAAAAAGATAATCATCCACCTGCTGGTATTCTCCATAAACGACCTTTAATGCCCTGGCCGCACCAACATCATTCAAATCCGTTTCTGAAGCCTTCAATAAAGTATTGAACAAAATCTGGTAGTTCAGCTCCCCTTGTTTGCCCCGCAACTGCCAAAGCCCTTGCTGCAAATCAAGATCTGCATTTTCATTCATAAAAGCACCAACCACATTACCCGCAAAAACATCCTGCAGCAATTTAAAATTCACCTGTTTACTGGTAAACCGGTGAATATAACTAAAAGGGGCATTCAGATAAGTTTCCTGAATTTTATTAATGATCCGCAGACTGTCCGGGGTAATCATTGCCCTGCCAACCTCTATTCCCGCAAAAGCAGTTAAAATAATCCATATCTTCTCATCTTTACGAACCCGGATATTGACGGAAACATTATTGGAATTTCCATCCAGGCTGAGCTGCGCTTTTCCTTTCAACGAAAGGGTATTGAAGTCAATATTTTTACCATTGAGTAAAGCCAGATTCTCAGACTTTTTTAATTTCATGGTATCTGTTTTGACAACTGGCGGGGCGGTCACCACAATTTTACGCGTTTTACAGGCCGAAAATGCCAGTAATACAGTCCCCAGTAACAGAACTTTATTTAATGTATTTCTTTTCATCAATCTTCTGTTTTAGTTTTTCAGAGGAATTCCCAGCCAATTTGGCCAGTTTCCACTGCTTCAGCGCCTCATCGACTTCACCTTTTAAAAATAAGATGTCCCCCAGGTGTTCCAGATAAACGGATTTTTTTGACCCATTATTTTGCAGAGCAAATTCCACTTTTGTTTTTGCCTGCTCATACTGTCCCTTTTTCATCAGAATCAGGGCGTGTACATCATTTATAGAAGCCAGTAATACTTTCTCATCTGTACCCAGCTGGTCGGCCACCTTAATGTTTTCCAGCGCCTGGTCGGTCAGTCCCTCCCGGTATTGCGCAAAAGCCAGGTAATAATACAAAACGGCCTGATTTGGGTAAAGGCTCAAACCTTCTTCCGCCTTTTTTATTGCCTTTTGAAAATCATTCTGCTGAATATAAATGCTCAGGATCTGTTCCCAAACCACATATAAATTTCTGGAAAGCGTTTGCGATTTAAGGTATTCCTGCAGGGCCTGCTGCAGCTTCCCTTGTTTATACAATAAGTCTCCGTACATGGCAAAAAGCCGGGGATCTTCTTTATTTACAGCGGTCAGCCCCTTAAGCAGGTCCGCAGCGGCCGCAATGTTATTTTCTGCGACATAATAATCAACCATCGCCAGGTTAAGCTCCAGGTTTAGACTATCCATCGCCCTGGCTTTCAGCAACAGGTTAAAAGCCTCCTGTTTTTTTCCATTTTTCATCAGCAAGCCACTGGCATACAGATAACTTTTCAGATCCGGGGGGCTTTCGCTCAGCAGATCGGCGGCTTCACTTTCTACGCTCTTTGTGCCTTTTGGCCGGGTAAGCATCTTTTTTGCCCTCTGGGAGGCTGTCGAAACACCAAATTTTTGCTCCAGCTCTTCATAGCTTTTAAGTGCCTCGGTTACATTTCCTGCAATGGCCAAAGCATTAGAGCGGTCAAAATAATAGGCTTCCTGCCCGGGCTCCATAACAATCAGGCGGTTTAAGACTTCCACCAGCCCGGTCATATCTCCCCTTCTTTTATGCAGCTCGCCCATCAACTTCCAAAACCATATGTTTTCCGGATTCAGTTCAATGGCTTTGCTTAGTGCAAACTCTGCTTCCTGAAGCTTATTTTGCCGGTAGGAAAGACTGGCAATTTCATAATAAGCATCTGCCTGTTTAGGATCCAGTGTTATAATTTTATTAAAATTTTCCAGGGCCTTATTGTAATTGTCACCAATTTTATAACGCAAAGCATCATAAAACAACAACTTTATAGCATTGCTGTCTGCCAAAGCTGACTTGCTTTGGGCAAAGCCCATAAAAGCGCTCAGCAACAACAACGTTAAAGCACCGGTCCTTTTCATGTTTATTTACCTGTATGTCCGTATCCTCCGGCGCCGCGCAGGGTTTCTGTCAGGGAATCTGCATTCTCCCAGACGATGGTTTCGTGTTTTGCGATCACCATCTGGGCAATCCGATCTCCGTTATTGACCACAAAGTCGGTATCAGAAAGGTTCACCAGCAACACTTTAATTTCACCCCGGTAGTCCGCATCAATAGTTCCTGGTGCATTAACAATACTGATCCCGTGTTTATAGGCCAGGCCACTTCTTGGACGGATCTGCGCTTCATAACCCGCTGGAAGCTCTATCTGAAGCCCGGTAGGCACAAGTGCCCTTTGCAAAGGTTTAAGCAAAAGGGCTTCCTGTACAAAAGCCCGGATATCCATTCCGGCAGCATGCTCGGTTTCGTATTGTGGTAAAGGCAGCCCGGAAGTATTGATGATATTGATTTTCATGTTTTTATTTTTTTGATAAAATAACTTTGAGCTCCTTTTTCTCAAAATAAGCAATTGCCGCTAAAAAGCCCAGCAGCAAGGCGTTTCCAATATAAATATTTCTGTGGAATACCCAGAAGGATAAATACACCAAAACTATAGCGCAAAAAAGATACATGAGCATTCTTTTCAGGTTGTAAGGAATCGGATAATATTTTTGTCCTAACACATAAGAAATCACCATAATAATCAGGTAAGCAAACATGGATACCCATGCCGAACCCATATAACTGTATTTAGGGATTAAAATAATGTTCATTACAATGGTAAAAATAGCCCCTACCAGAGAAATGTACAAACCAAACCGGGTCTGGTCAGAAAGACGGTACCATATCGATAAATTCATATAAATGCCCAGACAGACATATCCAAAAAGCAAATAAGGGACTGCAGGCAAACCAACCCTGTATTTTACATCGATAAAATGTTGCAGGATTTCAATGTTGGCCGTAAGCCCCACAAATAAAATCGCCAGGGCCAATACAAAATAATACAAAATGGTCGCATAGGTTTTTTTCGCATTTGCATTTTTAGCATGACTAAAAAAGAAAGGTTCTGCCCCAAGCCGGAAGGCCGTATTAAAGATACTGATGAACACCGCCAGTTTGCAGACCCCACCATAAATACCAATATCATGATCTGCAATGGCATCGGGCAGGTATTTGCCCAGCATAATCTTGTCCAGGTTTTCATTGACAATAAAGGACAGGTTGGCCACCAATACCGGCCAGCTGTACCCGAACATATCTTTGAAAAGCGGCTTGTTAAATTTAATTTTAAGTTCTAAAAACTGAGGGATCAGCATTAAAAGGGTGACCACGCTGGCAATGAGGTTAGCGATAAACACATAGCCCACCCATTTTGGTTTAAACCAACCCGAAAGCCAGGCTTCACCAATGTGATGTTTGATCATTGCGGGAATCACAAAAATAAAAAACAGGTTAAGACCAACAAACACCCCAATATTCAGGAACTTAATGACACTGTACCGCATCGGCTTACCATCGGCCCTTAGTTTGGCAAAAGGAATCACTGAAATGGCATCCACAAATAAAATCCAGACAAAATACTGCACATATTTACGTTGATCCGTCAATTCAGAGAGGCCACCATTCAGGGTATACCGCGCAAAGTAATCTGAAAACACCAAACCGGTAATCAGGAACAAGCCCGCAATAAAAGTGATGACCAGGAAGCTGTTGTTGTATACCTCCTGCTTGCGGTCTTCATGTTTATTGAGGTAACGAAAAAAAGTTGTCTCCATCCCAAAAGCCAAAATGACATTGATGATAGAGGCATAACTGTACATTTTTGTAAAAATACCATATACACCTGTTGGATAAACCCGGGTATAAATAGGTGTTAAAATGAAATTGAACAGCCGGGAAAAGATGGTACTGATGCCATAAACCGCAGTCTGGCCAGCAAATTTTTTAAATACGGACACCCTTAGCTTGTTTTAAATAAGACAATTGCAACCTGGGGCTGCGCTGCCATAATCTTTTATCTTTTAATGACCTCAAAATTACGATAGTTTTTGACTTCAGCAGATTGCTGTTCTACATTTTCAATCTTGGCGCGGTCAGGGCCTTCATGGCACCATTCCAGGAAAACTTCCAGTTGCAGGTCATCTCCTTCGGCCTCAATATAAACCGTTCCGTCCTTTTCGTTTTTGATCATTCCTTTAACCCCCATCTGGTCGGCAATAGCCTTAGTGGTCGCCCGAAAAGATACCCCCTGGACTTTTCCTGTTATTCTTATATTTAAATGTTTCATATCCTGATCGTTATTTATTTATCACTGGCCCCCTTTATCCTTCTGTAAAATCTAAAGCCGCTATTCGTTTTTGGGTATCCAGAAACTCTTTCCAGATGCGTTGCAAAATCTGTGCTGCAGGTTCAATGTGCTGCAGGGCTGCCGAAACCTGGCCAATTTCAAGTTCTCCTTCTTCCAGGTCACCTTCAAACATGCCCGCTTTGGCCCTTGCCCGTCCCAGCAATTGGCTAAGCTGCGCCGCATCAGCCCCGGCAGCCTCTGCTGCAGCAACAGCCTGGGAAAAAGTATTGTGCAGCAAGCGCACCGGAACCAGCTTTTTCAGACTCAGCCGGGTATCCCCTTCTGCAGCCTGGATTATTTTTTCTTTAAAATTCTGATGCGCGGAAGATTCTGCTGCCAAGGCAAAAGCAGAACCAAGCTGTACCGCTTCTGCACCCAGTGAAAAGCAAGCCATCATGGCCTCTCCGCTACCAATTCCACCTGCAGCAATCAGCGGGATCTGCACCGCCTGCCGCACCAGGGGCAGCAAACAAAGTGTGGTGGTCTCTTCCCGTCCATTATGCCCTCCTGCTTCAAAACCTTCGGCAACAATGGCATCCACACCACAAGCCTCCGCTTTTAAAGCAAATTTGGTATTGGACACCACATGCACAACCCTAAGCCCTTTTTCTTTAAGAAAGCCTGTCCAGGTAGCCGGATTTCCGGCCGAAGTAAATACAATTTTCACCTCTTCCTCTATCAGGATCTGCATGATTTGATCTATGTTTGGATAAAGCAGAGGGACATTCACGGCAAAGGGCTTTGTGCAGGCTGCCCTGCATTTACGAATGTGTTCCCGCAGTACCTGCGGATACATTGAACCCGCACCGATAATCCCCAGACCTCCGGCATTGGAAACCGCAGAAGCCAGTTTCCAGCCACTGCACCAGATCATTCCCGCCTGGATAACCGGATATTTGATTTGAAATAATTCTGTAATACGATTGGGCATTTATATTAAATTAATCTTTTGATGATGGCTTTATTTTGGGGCCGGTCCCCTTCAAACTGAAGCAGGTTGATCCCTGGTCTTTTTCCGGCTTCCAGACTGCCGTACTGCTGCGAAATCCCTAAAAACTCTGCTCCGTTTAAGGTTGCCCAGCGCAAGCTTTCCTCAAAGGTCGTTTGCCCTGCCCGGACCAGGGTTTGCATTTCGGCCAAAACGCTCAACTGATGATTACTTGCCAGGCTATCGGTTCCAAGGGTAAATTTTGCCCCCGTCTGCCGCAACATGGCCACATCAGGCAACCGGTTTTCTATATATTGATTTGCATTCGGACAAAGGCACCAGTAAATGTCCGGGTTGAATTTCAATGCGAAATGCACATCTGAAGCTGCTGTAAAAGTGTTGTGCACCATTAAAGCTTTGCCCATAGGCAGTTCTGGCAAAATGCTTTTTAATGCACTTTGTCCGCTGGCCTGAAAAAAGGAAATGTCCAGCCCCAGAAATTCGTAGAGTTTTAAAAAGGCCCCTTTCTTATGCTCAAAAAATTCATTTTCATCTGCTGTTTCCTGGTTGTGCATACTGATCAGGTTTTCCTCCTTTTGGCTATAGGCCCTGATTAGCGCAAAGAGCTCTTTGGATACCGAATATGGGGCATGCGGGACAATAGATGCTTTTAAGGGGGCAAAAGCTTGTTTAAGCCCTATGGCCTGCCCCATGACCGCAGGTGCCTGCTGGGGATTAAAACCCAATGTTTCAATAAAAGTATGGTAATACAGATCGCTCTGCTGTTTTGTTTGTCTGGAAATCAGTTGATTGGAAATATCCCCAACGGCCACAATTCCCTGTCTGTGCATGTCCTGGTCTGCTTTTGTGATCGCCTCCAGGATCAGTTCCTCTGCCATGGTCCTTTGACCGATCACCTGGCGGACAAATTCCTGTAAACCGGTGCCTTCCTGGATTTTTCCAAGCAGGTGCGAGAGCTCCAGGTGACAGTGTGTATTGACAAAACCGGGAACAAGTATTCCCTGGTGCTTTTCTATATTTTCTATTCCTCTTGACTTTGCCTGTTCCGGGCTAAACACCGCTTTTATGGTCCCCCCCTCCCCAAGTTCAAGCACACCATGTGCTATAGGAGCTGAAGAAACCGGATAAAGCCAGGATGCGGAAATATATTTAAGCATAAGCACAAATTACGGCTATCCTGTCCATTCAAACAAATTAACTGCTAAAGAACTCCGGGACTGCAGCTTGTTTTGAGGTTCCTTTCGGGGAAAAGCCTTTCATTAATTATATTTGTTTCAAAAAATTTAACCCCAACCTTATTGCAACATGAACCGGATAGACAGGCTCCTAGGAATTTTGGTACTTCTGCAAACCAAAAAATATACCAGCGCAGAAAAAATCGCCGAGCACTATCAGATCAGCATCAGAACCGTATACAGAGACATCAAAGCCCTGATCGAACAGGGCATTCCCATTAGTTTTGAGCAGCCTAAGGGTTATTTCATTGTACAGGGGTATTTCCTGCCGCCCGTATCCTTTAATTCAGAAGAAGCCAATGCCCTTTTGATTATGGAACGCCTTGTTGCCGGCTTTGCAGACCAGTCCATACACATGCATTACACCAATGCGCTGAATAAGGTCAAGGCTGTATTGCGCCACAGTCAGAAAGAGCGGTTGGAGTTTTTAAACGACAACATCAAATTGCAGCTGCCGGACTTTATAAAGAACGAATACCAGCACCTTTCTGTATTGCAACAGGTCATTTCTACCAAGTCTATTATTGAAATTGACTATACCAACAATGAAAAGGAAAGCAGTACCCGGCGACTGGAGTCCATAGGCCTTATTTTTTATGCCTTCAACTGGCATCTGATTGCCTGGTGCCACAACCGCAAAGACTACCGTGATTTCAGGGTTTCCAGAATTGTTAAAATCAAATGTCTTGATCTGCCCTTTGAAAAGACCCAGCACCGGTCTGTTTCAGATTACATGCAAGAACTCCCTGTCAATTACTAAACAAAGCCGGGCAGTATCTGATGGATGCTTTAGAAGTACTTTAGTACTGATGGAAAAACAACCGGAACACTGCCCGGATTTTGAACGGATTTTAGCCGGAGATAGTCCGGGTAAAATCCGGACGAAGTCTCTGTAATCTCCCTATAATCTCCCCGTTAGGACTAGAAAATCCCTCCACTGTTTCCCGGGCATTTATCTTCCAAAACTTAAATTTGCGTGCTAATTTTCCGGGTCTGTGCTCTCCTCCAGTTTTCCATCCTTGTTTCGCTTTAAGCGCACCACGGGTTTTTCCTGTGTACCGGTAATGCTCAATGGGATCCCAAAAATTCCAAAGGGTGGCAGGCCCAACCTTCCACTCATGTTCAGACGCCCATCCAGACTCACCTGCCCTTCAAATCTTGGTCTGAAACCGGCAATTTTCATTTTAAAACGTTCAATGGTGATGATGTTTTTGTTGATGCTGCTTTTAATGTTTACTTCCGAAAGATCAGGATTGGTCAGGGTGTCCCTGTGGGTCTCTTTACTCACCGCATTCATCAGCTTAAAACCAAGAAGGCTTACTTTTTTCAGGGAAAGTACCCCTTTACCTTTTATGGATGGAAGAACAGGGAACATATCCTGATTGAGCCTTCCGGAAAGCTGGTAGTCTAACCCAACTACGCCTTTTACTTTAGAAGCAGAGCTGGCCAGTTCACGGAATAATTTGACCTCTTTATAGGCTTTGGCAATATCAAACTCTTTTGCCCTAATGTGATAATCAAAAAGGGCCGATGTTGGCTTCAGACTTTTATAACTGCCATCCATTTGCACAGCGGCACCGATCAGGTTAAAGCCGGCATCTTTCAGGGCAAGACTTCCTTTATCGAGCGCCAATGTACCTTTAACATTTTTGAGCTCCAAACCATTATAATGCACCGAGCCTGCATCGGCAGAAAAAGAAACATTCAGGTTGCCGGGAATCAGAATGACGCCCTGCCCTTTTGCAGCAGCAGCCGGAGCCCCGCTGTGGTAAGCCATAAATTCATCCGCATATAAGTTTTTACTCTGCAAATTAAACGTTCCGCTCAGCGCGGCCTTCTGGGAGAGGATATAACTGATTACATTGTCCAGCGCCCCGTTAATGTTAAAGTCTGACTTTCCGTAAACAGCTTTAAACTGCTCAAATTTCATTTTATCTTGAACAAAGGAGAATACACCATTTTTGATCAGAAATTCTTTAGGGAAAAGGTCTGACTGCAAGCTAAGACCTTTAATGGTCATGCGTCCTTTATTGTTCAACCGGTCATAGCGTCCTGCCATGGCATCACTTTGCAAGCCTTTTAAAGAAAGATTGGTGCTCACCGAGCCCTTCACCTGATAACCCTTTACGGCAAAAAGCTGGTACATTTTGCCCAGGTCCACCGTTCCTTTTGACTTGACGTCATAGGCCACGTTTTCAAAATTCCTGACCTCTGCTTTAAGCAAAAACGGCTGGCCGGCCATCTGGAAAGAAATTGGCTTAATTTGTAACTGGGTTCCCCTCAGGGTACCACTTTGGTTAAAAAGCGTACCATCTACAACGATATGCTCCAAAGCCTGGTTAAAGGAAGCCGTTTTCAGGTAACCATCGCTGAGTTTAATGCTGGCCCTGGTGAGGGGGAAAATTTTTCTTTTTTTATGGTAACTGCCTTTGCTTTGCACATCAAGGTTCAGCTTACCCCTCAATTCCAGTCCTTTCAAAGGGTAAAATTGTTTGAGTTCCGCAAAATTGAAAACGGATTTTAAATCTGCATCCAGGCTTAACTGCTGCGCGGTACTGAATTTCACAAAGCCTTTCAGGTAATTACTCAGTGCCCGGATGTCAATATCTCTGAAATCCAGATGCGTGTGTTTATAATCGCCGTCCGGATTTCCCCCTTCTGCACGAAAATTAATGTGATCAATGGCCGCCGGTAAAGTACTGTATTTAAAATAACCTCCTGATAAAGAAGATTTTAAATTAAACTTAGGAATGGTAGCAATTACGGTATCTACCTGTCTGATGCCAGAGCGGACCACTTTTTTGGTGTATTTACCATCGGCATCCAGGTCCAGGACCAGATGTCCTTTAAGCTGCGCTATTCCAAATACTTTTGCCCATTGCTCTAAATTGACAGAAGCACGGGTTTTGGTAAAGATTTCCGGTTCTTTCAAACCTTTAAACCTCAGCACCGAACTCAGGCGATCTTTTCCCATGGTAAAATACAAGCTGTCCATATTGATGTACAGGCTGTCCGGATTTAAACCAGGCAATCGGGTCTGCAGGTTCAGAAACAAATTCCGGATGGGCTGAGGTGCCTTTGGATTGTTGATTTCACCCTGCCGGATTTTCATATTGAAAGCAAGGGTGGGCATACTTTTACTACTGGCCTGATATTTACCAATCAGCGAAGCATTGATTTCGGCATAGCCCTTAATATTGGTTTCCTCCATACGACTGGCCATGGCAGGCGGAAGGGCGGTAAAAATATTGTGCAAATCTGTTTCTTTGGCTACCGTTTTAAAATTGATGTCATAACCATCTTTCAAAAAGGAAAACTTGCCCACAAAGTGTATAGGAAGGGAATTAATTTTCAGGTCATTTTCATCGAACATCAGGTCCAGGGAACTGGTATTGATTTTAGTGAGCAGTTTGGCATTGACCTTTTTATGAAGCAGGTAGGGATTGTTGTTGTAATAAAGGTCAAGGGTATCTATCTGTGCATTGCTTTTTAAGTCAAATACGGCCTTGCTCAGGTCGCCTTGTCCGGTATAGTTCAGTCCCACTGCCCTGACCAGCATCGGCACAGAGAGGTCATGATAAATCAGTTTACTTTTTCGGATAGAAATACTTTCAATTTTTATCGCTGCAGAGCTGCTGTCCGTACTGCTGCTTTTGGTGTCTTTTTCCTTTTTCCAGATGTTGTAATTTGCATTTCCTTTTTCATCGACCTTAATATGAACATTGGCCTGGTCCAGATAGATCCGGTCAATTTTAATCTGTCCGGAAAAAAGACTGCTCAGGTCTACGCCGAAAGAAAGGTCTTTTGCCTGCAACAGGGTATCTTTTTCAAATGGAGCAGCACCCCTGATGCGAAGCTCGTGCAGGTTTAACGTCAGGGAAGGAAACTGTTTAAAGAAAGACAATCCCGAACTTTCAAACTGGACTTCTCCGTTGATATTCTGATTGAGCCATTGCTTTACCCCTTTGGAAATCGCAGCGGGCATCAGGTATGGAACCAAGAATAAAAGAAGTAAAATGGATGCAAAACTGATCCCGAGAATTTTTATAGCTTTTTTCAATCTGACGAAATTATAATGAGGCGCTGCAAAGTTAATTTTTTTTATCCTAAAAAATCAGGCTGCCATAAGGTTGTCAGCGGCGCCTGTTTGCTTTGTATTCTAAAGAAAACAAAACTATGGAAATGATTAAAATGTATCTGGAAGAATTGGAACAGGAAGCAAAGGTGAGCAAAAAAATGCTGGAAAGAATTCCTAATGACCATTTTGGCTGGAAACCGCACGAAAAAAGCATGGACATTAAAAATCTGGCCGGCCATTTGGCAGACCTGCACAGTTGGGCAGGGTTAATATTAAGTACAGATGAACTGGATTTTATGAACATGCCTTATCAGTTAGAGGACATGAACAACACAGCAGAACTTCTGAACTGCCTGGAAAAAAGCCTCGATAAATCCAGGGCACAACTTGTTCCTGAAATGGAAAAAGCGCTGAACGACAACTGGACCCTAAGAAGCGGTGAAACCATTTATGATGTGTCTCCTAAGACAAAAGTCATCCGCATGTCCCTGAACCAGATTACACATCACCGGGCACAATTGGGTGTTTACCTTCGTTTGCTGGACATCCCTCTTCCCGCCAGTTATGGACCAAGTGCAGACGAAAAGGAGTTTTAGCACAACATTTTAACCGAAATATGGGTTTTAATTGATTTCTTTGCAAAAGGAAATCAATTAAAACCCATCCTCATGTCGGATTCCAGTACAAGATTAAATAAATACATCAGTGAAAGTGGTTTGTGTTCCAGAAGGGCCGCAGACAGGTATATTGAACAGGGCAGTGTATATATTAATGGCAAAAAAGCCAAGGTTGGCGATAAAGTCTTTTTTGGGGACCTGGTGGTCGTCAATGGACAAAGTATAGAACCGAAGCAGGTGGAAAACTCCATCCTACTGGCTTTCAACAAACCCACCGGAATCACAAGCACGACAGAGGCAGGCGTAAAAAGTAATATTGTGGATTATGTAAACCACAGTGAGCGCGTTTTTCCGATCGGCAGGCTGGACAAAGATTCGCAGGGACTGATTTTCCTGACCAATAACGGAGATCTGGTGAATAAAATACTCCGTGCCGGCAACAATCATGAAAAAGAATATGTCGTCACGGTAAACAAGCCTTTGACCGATCGTTTTATAGAAGGCATGGCCAAAGGGGTCCCCGTCTTAGGCGTCATGACCAAAAAATGCAAGGTAAGCAAAGAAAGTCCCCTGATTTTCAGGATTACCCTGATCCAGGGCCTAAACAGGCAGATCCGCAGAATGTGTGAGTATTTTGGTTATGAAGTGGTCAAACTGGAAAGGGTGAGGATCATGAACATTAGTCTTAAAGGGCTTCCACTGGGTGAATGGCGGGAGCTGACCACGGAAGAACAGCAGGAAATTTACAAAATGGTTGCCAAATCCAGCTCCGAGAAATCGGCTGCCCCAAAACGGGTTTCCAATAAAAAGAATACAGAACCGGCAGAAAGTCCTGCGCCTTCTAAAAGAAGCAATACCTCGCGTCCAAAAGGCGGCAATGCTGCTGGCCGCAGCAAAGCAAAGCCAGATGGCAGATCTGCTGCTGCTCCTAAAAGAAATACCAATGCTGCCGGGGTAACAGACTGGCATAAATCCAATGGCCCCAGCAAAAGACCTGTCAGACCATCCAAGGGAAGACCAGGCGCACCGGCCGCTAAAACCAGAAGCCCAAAACGTTAGCCCGGAGAATTGATTAGTAAGTCATTGTGACAATAATCGCATTTTTTTTAGGTAACTTTGCGGCGAAATGGCAATGATTAAAAAAACGGATATTCGTGCGCTGACCCTGGACCAGCTGCAGCAGCACTTTATTTCCATCAAGGAACCTTCTTACCGGGCCAAACAGGTATACCAATGGTTATGGGAAAAGTCTGCCCGTAGTTTTGAGCAGATGAGCAACCTGTCCAAGGACCTGAGGAAAAAACTGGATGAAAATTTTGCAATCAATGTAGTAGAGGTCAATAACGCTCAGTTTAGTAATGACCATACCATTAAAAACACCTTCAGGTTATATGACGGCAACATTGTAGAAGGCGTTTTGATTCCCATGGATGAGCGTATGACCGCTTGCGTCAGTTCACAGGTTGGCTGCAGCCTGACCTGCAAGTTTTGTGCAACGGGTTATATGGACCGCAAAAGAAACCTCAATGCAGATGAAATTTATGACCAGGTGGTTTTGATTGACCAGCAGGCCAAACAAAATTACAATGCCCCTTTAACAAATATCGTTTACATGGGGATGGGAGAACCCCTGCTCAATTATGCCAATGTATTGAAATCGATTGAGCGCATTACAGCGCCCGATGGCTTAAACATGTCTTATAAACGCATTACCGTATCCACTGCCGGGATTGCTAAAATGATCAAAAAACTGGGTGATGACGGCGTAAAATTTAACCTGGCCATTTCCCTTCACGCTGCCAATGACAAAAAGAGGAACGAGATCATGCCCATCAATGAGCAGAATTCGTTAAAGTCACTGGAAGAGGCCCTCAAATATTATTTTTCCAAAACAAAAAACCCGGTGACTTATGAATACATCGTCTTCAATCATTTCAATGATGAAATAGAAGATGCGATGGAACTGGCTAAATTCTGCAAGCATGTCCCTTGTAAAGTGAACCTGATTGAATATAATCCGATACAGTTTGCAGATTTCATTAATGCCGAGGGAGATAAAATCGATGCCTTTTCCAATTATCTGAAAAGTCAGGGCATTAATACCAATATCAGGCGCAGTCGTGGTAAGGACATTGATGCCGCCTGCGGACAGCTGGCCATCAAAGACCAGACAGTTTCCTGAATTTAAATAACCAGAAAAACAAAATAAGGAACGACATTGGCTTTTAATGAAGCCAAACTTTTTCTCAGACCTTTTTGCCTTACTTTTTCCCAGGTTGTGCGGCGCCTGCGCTACGCCTTTGTATAACGGAGAACAGGAAATTTGTCTGACTTGCCTGCAGGACCTGCCATATACAGATTTTCACCTGTACAAAGACCACCCACTTGCCAAACAGTTCTGGGGAAGGGTCTCCTTGAATGGGGTTTTTGCCTTGCTGTATTATAAAAAGTCGGGCAGCACAAAAAACCTGGTCCATCAGTTAAAATACAAAGACCAGTGCCGGCTGGGCATCTTTTTGGGAGAAAAAATCGGAGAACGCTTATTACTTTCTTCGGAATTTAAGAACATTGACCTGGTTCTTCCTGTTCCGCTTCATTGGAAAAAGGCTTTTCAAAGAGGCTACAACCAAAGTACTTTTATTGCCATGGGCATTGCTTCGGTTTTAAAAATACCTCTCTGTGAAAAGGCCATCCATAGAAAAACCCCTACCCGGAGTCAGACCAGAAAAGACCGTTACCAGCGGTTCAGTAACCTCACCGAAGTTTTCAAAGCCCCCCGGCCGGAACTACTTTCGGGAAAACATCTTCTTTTGGTTGATGATGTGATTACCACAGGGGCGACCGTAGAATCCTGTGCACTTGAACTCTTTAAATGCAGGCCCTTAAGCATTAGCGTGGCCGCCATTGCTTTTGTACCCACTTAAATCCAAAGCTGCATCGTATAAAAAATTTATTGCAGAAACAACAAATCAAATCTGCCAGCGTTTATACTATTGAGAGCGTTAATTTAGATGGTAAAGGCCGGTATTTTCTTCCCAGAATCACCGGCCTTTCTTTTTTTATATTTTTTTTTGAAAAAAAGCGGTACTATAAAAACATTTTTGTTTCTTTGTCCCGAGAGCGTTAATTTTAAGGGTCGATATTTCTTCATAGAAATTTCGGCCCTTTATTTTTTTGCTGTATTTTCAAAAATATCTAAAAGTAAATCTTTGATTTCCTGAGGATTAAAAGGCTTCAACAAATGTCCATCCATTCCGTTCTGTTTGAACTTTTCCAGGTCTTCGGTTAAGGCGGCGGCAGTTAGGGCAATCACGGGAAGATGAGTTGGCAAGTCCATTTCACGGATCAGGGCAGTTGCCTGAAAACCATCCATTTCCGGCATTTTAAGGTCCATAAAAACCAGGTCAAAAACCTGCTCTTTTATTTTTTCAATGGCCTGAAAGCCATTATAAGCGACCTCCAGCTCAAAGCCCCATTTCCCGAGTACTCTTTTTGCAATCATCACGTTGATCTCATTATCATCAACAATTAAAATGCGCTTGTCCAAAAAGGCGGCGGGTATATTTTCCATTTTATTCAAAACGGGTTGCTGAACCTTTTTAAAGCTGATTGGGAAAGAGAAAGAAGTCCCTCTTCCTTCTGTACTGTCTACCTTAATTTCAGAATTGTATAATTTAAGGAGTTTTTTAGTAATGGCCAGGCCCAGGCCTGTACCACCATATTTTCTGGAAATATCTGTTTTAGCCTGGGTAAAAGTTTCAAAAATATAGGACTGCTTATCTTTTGGGATACCAATACCGGAATCTTTTACTTCAAAAAACAAAACCACTTCATTCCTGCTCTGCTCTTCCAGCCGGACACGGAGCTCAATCAATCCTTTTTCTGTAAACTTTATGGCATTGCCCAGCAGGTTCATCAGTACCTGGTACAAACGGGTCTTATCCCCTACAATCTGTTCCGGGATCCGCTCATCATAGATCAGCTCCAGTCTATTTTCTTTTTTATATACATTGACCTGCAGGGAATTGATAATATCATGCAACAGGACAGAAAGGTTAAAAGGTATCGACTCCAGTTTTAGGTTTCCGGTATCAATTTTTGTGAAATCAAGAATATCATTAACGATATGAAGCAGGTTTTCTCCTGAAAATTTCAAAATATTCAGGTCATTGATCTGCGTTTCTTTGGGGTCATTATCCAGCAAAAGATGCGTCATGCCTATTATCGCATTCAAAGGCGTCCTGATTTCATGGCTCATCACGGTCAAAAACATTTCTTTGGCTTCACTGAGCTGAAGGGCTTGTTCTTTGGCCTCAACCATTTCCTTTTCCACCTGTTTGCGTTGGGTAATATCTGCAATCAGGTCAATCTGCCGCTCTACTTCACCCTTATTGTTGGTGATGGGTGTATTGGCCACAGACAGCCATATGGGTGTACCATCTTTTTTTCTGGCCTGGACTTCTATGGTATAAGATTCCCTGTTCAGGGCCCGTTGTCTGGATCTGGAAATCAGGTCCCTGTCTGAATCATCAGTAGACAGGATATCCCCCAGTTGCCGGCCCTGTAATTCGGAAAGGCTATACCCGGTTAGTTTTTCCAGGGATTCATTCACCCAGGTCGTCCTTGAATTTTTATCTGATATATTGACCCCGGTATTGGTTTTACTGGCCACCAGTGACAAGACCTGCAATTCTTCTTCGGCTTTTTTCTTATCCGTGATGTCGATAATAATCTCCACTTCTGAGTTCACATGGCCATGATCATCCAGGACAACGGTATTGTATATGGAAAGCCAAATGGGTTTTTTATCTTTCCGGTAAGCCAACAGGTCTACCGTAAAAGACTGGTTGCGCTTATTGAGTTCCCTGGCCCTTTCAATAAGCCCCACATCGGTTTTAGGGCCGGTAATCAGGTCACCCAACCGTCGCCCTTTGAGGTCATCCAATGTAAAACCGGTAATGTTTTCGAAAGCGGCATTGACCCAGGTCACATGATTGTTCGCATCATTGATCACAATCGCATTATTCACTTTACTGGCCACAAAGGAGAGTTTCATCAACTCATTTTCTACCCGTTTATTTTCGGTAATGTCCCTGCCATAGGTATACCAGCGATTGTTTTTCACGACCATGCTCCAGCTGATCCAGCGGATAATTCCTTCCCTGCTGACCACCCTGAAATCCAGGTTAAATTCCTTCCTTTTATCCCGGAGCCCCTTTTCCAGAATATAAACCACCCGGTCTACATCTTCCCGGTAGCACACTTCCCAGATCCGCAGATTTAAGGCTTCTTCTACAGAGTAACCCAGCAACTGGGTCACCGCATTATTGATAAAAATGATTTTCCCGCTGTAATCAAGAATACAGTGAATTTCAGGCGAAATGGCCGACATGGCCAGCAATTCTTCAAACTGCTTAATGTTGGCCTTTAGCTCCAGGTCTTTTTTCCTTAGCGACAAATGGGTAATCACTTCTTTAGCCAGGGTCAGCAGGGCATCATTTTGCTCTGCACTCAGCGACCTTGGCTTGGTGTCATACACACATATTGCCCC
This sequence comes from Pedobacter nutrimenti, assembly GCF_003208655.1. GTDB lineage: Bacteria > Bacteroidota > Bacteroidia > Sphingobacteriales > Sphingobacteriaceae > Pedobacter > Pedobacter nutrimenti. The sequence continues at coordinate 281,484 of NZ_QKLU01000009.1, forward strand.
CAGCTTAAAGCCATTTTCATCTTTTAAAGGCGCACCTGCATAAAACCGGATAAAAGGGGCAGAACTGACAGAAGGGTGTTCAGAAAAATCCGGATCCAATAAGGTATCCTGAACCTCAAACACCCCCTCACCTTTAATCACCTGTTCACTAAAAGAGGAACTGCGGGGAATTTCTTTAACATCTCCGGAGGTACCAAAAGAGGATTTCAACCAGAGCCTGTCCTGATCGATCAGAATGATCAAAGACCTGGATGTATTACATATTAAGGCCGCCAGTTTGCAAAGATTATCAAACTGGCGTTCCCGGGGAGTATCTAATATATGATAATCATGAAGTGCTTTTATACGTTCATGTTCATCATTATTTAACTTCTCGTCACCTAACATGTATCGAATTTATTCCTTCTATTTGTATAATGGAAAGCGGCCGACCAGTGCCAGTACCTTTTTCTTTACACCTTCAAGATGCTGATCATCTTCGGCATTGCTCAGGGCCTGATCAATCAGGTCTACAATGTTTTCCATATCGCCTTCTTTAAAACCACGGCTTGTGATGGCTGCAGTCCCCACGCGGATACCTGAGGTTACAAAAGGTGATTTATCATCAAAAGGAACCATGTTTTTATTCACGGTAATGTCTGCTTTACCCAGGGCAGCTTCAGCCGCTTTTCCTGTAATATTTTTATTTCTAAGGTCAATCAGCATCAGGTGGTTATCCGTTCCTCCTGAAATGATGCCGTATCCTTTTGCAACAAATGCCTTCGCCATGGCCTGTGCATTGACTTTTACCTGCTTAATGTATTCCAGATACTCTTCGCTGAGTGCTTCACCAAAAGCAATGGCCTTTGCAGCAATAATGTGTTCCAGCGGTCCGCCTTGTGTTCCAGGGAACACGGCCATGTCCAGTACCGATGACATCATGCGGGGCTCTCCTTTTGGGGTCTTCAATCCGAAAGGGTTTTCGAAATCCTTACCCATCATGATCATTCCTCCGCGTGGCCCGCGTAAGGTTTTGTGTGTGGTGGTCGTTACAATATGGCAATGTGGAAGCGGATCGTTCAGCAATCCCCTGGCAATCATTCCGGCAGGATGGGAAATATCAGCCAGCACAAGGGCACCGATTTTATCTGCAACACTGCGGATGAATGCATAATCCCATTCCCTTGAATAAGCAGAAGCACCGCAAATGATCAGTTTTGGACGTTCGGCCAATGCAAGTTCTTCCAGTTTTGCATAGTCGATCAGTCCGTCTTCTTTTTTAACACCATAAAATAAAGGATGATACAATTTACCTGAAAAATTCACCGGGGAACCATGGGTAAGGTGTCCGCCATGTGAAAGGTCAAAGCCTAATATTTTATCTCCGGGCTGGATCACTGCCAGCATCACCGCTGCGTTTGCCTGTGCACCTGAGTGTGGTTGTACATTGACCCAGGCAGCACCGAATAGTTTTTTTGCACGCTCAATCGCTAAATTTTCAATTTCATCTACAACCTCACATCCACCATAATAGCGTTTGCCTGGCAGGCCTTCCGCATATTTATTGGTTAAAACTGAACCAGCAGCTTCCATAACCTGTTTGCTGACGAAGTTTTCAGATGCAATCAGTTCAAGTCCATTTTCCTGACGGTCCAATTCCCTGTCAATCAAATCAAAAATTAAAGTATCACGTTTCATCTATATTTTGTTTTATTATTTATTAAGCTGGTGGAGGACCCGGTCATCCGTTTGATTTTATTTTGTAAAAATAATGATTTCCTACGGAGTTTTAGTAGTAAAATCCAGTTAAAAGACTTCTAAGAAACGATTTAATTTCTCTGCTATTAAATTAAGAGCCCTGTGGCTAAAAAAAAGATGTTTCAACGCTTATTTAGGACTTAGGTCCAACGGTTGAGCAGGTGCAATCAGGAATAGCCCAAAAGATGCTGATTATATTAAACAAATTCCCTTACTTTGTAAATTCTTTGATGACCCCGTATGGAAGACACTAAGCGTCCACTATTACCCAACATAAACTATCCTGCTGATTTAAAGCAGTATAAGGAAGAAGACCTTGAACAGATCAGTCAGGAACTGCGCCAGTACATTATCGATGCAGTAAGCACCAATGGTGGCCATTTTGCCGCCAGTCTAGGTGTTGTAGAGCTCACTGTAGCGTTGCATTACGTGCTGAATACACCTTATGACAAACTGGTTTGGGATGTTGGTCATCAGGCTTACGGACATAAAATATTAACCGGCAGAAAATCTGTTTTCCACACCAACAGACTTCTTCACGGCATCAGCGGCTTTCCGAATATTGCAGAAAGTGAATATGATACTTTTGGGGTCGGCCATTCCTCTACTTCCATATCGGCTGCACTGGGTATGGCAGTGGCTTCCCACTACAAGGGAGAAAAGGACCGTCAGCATGTTGCTGTCATCGGAGATGGGGCAATGACCGCCGGTCTTGCTTTTGAGGGCCTTAACCATGCAGGTATTGAAAATTCGAACTTACTGGTGATCCTTAATGACAACTGCATGTCTATTGATCCCAATGTTGGGGCTTTAAAAGAATACCTGACCAGCATTACCACATCTAAATCTTATAACCGCTTCAGAGATGACATTTCCAATGTACTGATCAAACTTTCTGAACTGGGTCCCAATGCACATAAGTTTGTTAAAAAAATAGAAAAAAGCATTAAAGGTACTTTGCTAAAACAAAGCAATTTATTTGAAGCGCTTAATTTTAGATATTTTGGTCCGGTAGATGGTCATGACGTCAAAAAACTGGCAACAGTTTTAAGAGACCTTAAGGATATTCCTGGCCCTAAGTTATTACATTGTGTCACTTTAAAAGGTAAAGGTTTTGCCCTTGCCGAGAAAGATCAAACCAAATGGCACGCACCTGGCCTTTTTGATAAAATTACCGGAGAAATCAAAAAGAGCAGCAGCGATAAACCGCAGCCACCTAAATATCAGGATGTGTTTGGCCATACTCTGGTCGAACTGGCCGAAGCGAATAAAAATATTGTGGGCATTACCCCTGCCATGCCTTCGGGCTCTTCCATGAACATCATGATGAAAGCCATGCCTGACCGGGCTTTTGATGTGGGTATTGCAGAACAACACGCAGTTACTTTTTCTGCAGGACTGGCAACACAGGGCCTGGTCCCATTCTGTAACATCTACTCCAGCTTCATGCAGCGTGCTTATGACCAGGTGATCCATGATGTGGCCATACAAAACCTTAATGTGGTTTTCTGCCTGGACAGGGCTGGTGTTGCGGGTGCCGATGGCGCCACCCATCACGGCGCCTATGACCTTGCTTTTATGCGCTGCATACCAAATATGACTGTTGCCGCGCCCATGAACGAGGAAGAACTGCGGAACCTTATGTATACTGCCCAGCAGGAAAACATGGGCCCGTTTTCGATTCGTTACCCAAGGGGAAGTGGAGTCATGCCAGACTGGAAACGTCCGTTAAAAGCCATAGAGCCCGGTAAGGGACGAAAAATCTGTGACGGCGAGGACGTTGCCCTGCTGACCATTGGCCATGTTGGCAATTTTGCTGTTGAGGCCTGTAAAGAACTTAGTCTGGAAGGCATCCATCCTGCACATTATGACCTTCGTTTTGTGAAACCTTTGGACCAGGCCATGCTTCATGAAGTGTTTAGACGTTATCAAAATGTCATCACTGTGGAAGACGGCTGTCTGCAAGGCGGTATGGGCTCTGCTGTTTTGGAATTTATGGCCGACCACAACTACCATTCGAAAGTGGTACGCCTGGGAATGCCGGATGTGCTGGTTGAACATGGCGAACAACCCGAACTTTGGGCACTTTGTGGCTATGATACCGCAGCAATTATCAAAACGGTAAAAACCATGGCAATTGGCCGCACAACAGAAACCATAGCCTCCTAAACGGAAAAATTCAGCAAGCTGTAGAGAACTTCCACAGTCAGCTTTTATCGGAAATTAAAATAAAACACTATTAATCAATTAGTTATAAATATAATTGGATTATGGCACTATTGTGTACCTATACCAATCCTATTAACATGAATAATTAATTTAAAATAATAGTTTTATGAAAAAGTTCATTTTATCAGCCGCATTTTTAGCATTCGCAGCAGTAGCAACCGTAAACGCAAACGACATCAAAGCCCCTTTGGCCATTACTGCTCCACAGGACAGTACAACAAAAACCCCTGTTAAACCAGAAGAACTGCCTGACGCTGTAAAAGCAACTTTGCAGTCAGACAAATATAAAGAGTGGGTTCCTCAAGCTGCTTTCCTGGTTACAGCCGCAAACAAAACAGAGTGGTACCAGGTAGATGTTAAAAAAGGTGAAGAAACTGCTTCCCTAAAAATTGGTAAAGACGGATCAGTTATCCAATAAAATAATTAAGATTTAGCACCCAATAAAAGCCGGATATCGTTCCGGCTTTTGTATTTTTGCTATTATTGTACTAAAAACTCCCTATGGCAAAAATACTGATTATTGAAGATGACCTAACGTTTTCTCAGTTATTAGAAGGCTTTCTGACCAAAAACAAATATATACCTTCGGCCGTCCATGACGTAAAGGCTGGTCTGAAAGCAATTGCTCAACAGGATTTTGACCTTTTACTGGTCGACTACCGTTTGCCGGATGGTACGGGACTGGACATCCTTTCTGCCATCAGAGAAAAAGGATTGCATGTTCCATTGGTCATTATGACCAGTTTTAATGATGTCAGAACAGCCGTAAAATCCATTCGACTGGGCGCCTTTGATTACATCACCAAACCTGTGAATCCCGATGAGCTTTTAATGATTGTTAAAAGCGCGTTGGAACAGGGCAATCAACCAGAAGCATCATCATCACCTCAGGCGGGGCAACATGCGGATACCATTAAGGGAAAGAGTGCCACCTCCGACAAATTATATGAGCACATCGGTCTGGTTGCCCCTACAGATATGTCTGTTGTTATTCAGGGGGAAAGCGGAACAGGTAAAGAATACGCTGCCAGAACCCTCCATCTCCAGAGTAAAAGAAATACCAAGCCATTTGTTGCCATAGACTGCGGCGCCCTATCCAAAGACCTTGCTGCAAGTGAACTTTTTGGTCATGTGAAAGGTGCTTTTACCGGTGCGCTGAATGATAAAAAAGGACAATTTGAAGCTGCAAATGGGGGCACTTTATTTCTAGATGAGGTGGGCAACCTAAGTTATGAAGTACAGGTTAAACTGTTGCGTGCTTTACAGGAAAGGGTAATCCAGCCCATTGGCAGCACAAAAACAATAGCTGTTGATGTGCGCATTATTTCTGCCACCAACGATGACCTGCTCAACAGCGTGGCTAAAGGAACTTTCCGGGAAGATTTGTACCATCGTTTAAATGAATTTAAAATCCAGCTTCCTGCGCTCCGGGACAGAGGTAAAGACATAGATCTTTTCATTCAGCATTTTATAGAACTTTCCAACCATGAACTGGGCCGGAATGTTAAACAGATCTCTAAGGAAGCCAGAGAACTGCTGGACAAATACGACTGGCCGGGAAACCTGCGGGAATTAAAAAATGTCATCAAAAGAATGGTGCTCCTGAGCGCCACTGAAACTGCAGGTGTAGACGCGCTTCCGGATGAAATGATCATTTCAGTGAATCAGAGTCCCAGACCTGCTACCTCGGATCTAAAAGCCATTAATGAAGTCAATGAAAAAGCGCTGATCGTAGAAACCCTGATCAAAGTAAAATACAATAAATCCCAGGCCGCCAAACTTTTAAACATAGACAGAAAAACCCTTTACAGCAAAATGGAGCGCTACGAAATTGAATAGTCTTCCATCAGGTGAATAAGCTCGTCCAAATGCTGGCATAGCAGCAGAATCCCGTCTTTCTGCTTCTGGACATCTGCGTTCTGACTTTCCATACGTATTTCTGCTTTCCTAAAATCAGCCGCGAGCTCACGGCTTCCGATCTGGGCAATCCTTCCGGCAAGCCGGTGCAACAGCAAAGAAACCTTTTCTTTATCGTTTTGTTTCAGGCCTTGTTCCAGTTCGGTTTTATCATTCCGGCAATCTTCCCTGAAGCGGTCCATAATTTTATGGAATTGCTGGGGATCACCGAAAGTCATTTTTTGCAGGTAAGCAGGATCAAATACAAGTCCGCCTGGTATTTGATCATTGATTTCTTCAGTTAGGGCTTCCAGATTGAAAATAGACAAAAGCTCCCTTTCCTTGAAGGGCTTCATCAGGATTCCGTCAAAACCACCGGCAAGAAGGTTTTCCCGTTCTCCGGGCAACACCTGAGCGGTCATGGCATACATCTTTACTTCCTTTCCTATTTTTAAACGCATTGCCCTGCACAGCTCAACACCGGAAAGTTCAGGCATACGGATATCCATAAGCAAAACGCCAACTTCGTTATCCCAAGGTTCGTTCAACAAGTCCAAAGGAGAATTAAAACAGCGAAATGCCATCTGATGATTACTGAAAATTAAACTGCAAAGGTCCAGGATCAGCTGGTCATCATCAACAATCCATACTTTCTTCCCCAAAGCTGCAGGAACAGCCCCCTCTTGTATCTTGGACAGATCGGGCGCCTCCCCAATTTTAAATTGCAGGTAAAAGGTGAAACTGCTTCCCTCTCCTTTTTTACTTTTAACGTAGATTCTGCCCCCCTGGTTTTCAACCAGCGCTTTGACAATCGTCAGCCCCAAACCCGCCCCATTCTGGTTTACAACAGATTGTTCCGGCGATTCCGCCTGCTCAAATTCATTAAAAATATGTTTGCTTTCTTCTTCAGAAAGACCTATGCCAGTGTCTTTTACCATAAAGGTAAAATGAAGGTTGTCCCCCTGCCGTTTATAAAAAACAGAAAGCAGGATCTCCCCTTCCATCGTAAATTTTATCGCGTTGCTCAGCAGGTTGAGCAGAATCTGTCTCAACCGGAAAGGGTCTCCGTAAATATATTCCAAATCATCGAGTTCAAAATTCTGGGTCATTTTCAGCATTTTTCGTGTCGCCTGAGGGGCAACAATCAACACGACTTCTTCCAGTAATTTTCTGAGGTTAAAAACCTGCTCGCTGAAAGTAAATTTTCCGGAAACCAACCGGTTGTAATCCAGCACCTCATTCACAATCTGGAGCAAATGCTCCGAAGAATGATAAATGGCATCTACATATTTTCTACCCGGTTGCTGCTGCTTACGGATCAGCTCTGCATAACCAATAATAGACTGCAGGGGGGTCCTGATCTCATGGCTCATATTGGATAAAAAGCGTTGTTTGGCCTTACCATGATACTCCGCCTCTTCGGTAGCGGTTTCCAGTTCTTTCCTGTACCGGTTGCTTTTGGTGATGTCTGTCAGGATCAGGTACAGCAGCAGGACCATCAGCAAAAAGAACACCACCATAATGATACTGATCCGGCTGATGCCTGTATTCACCACTTTTTTGGCCTGTACCCCGTTCATTTCTATTTGAGCAACCGCTTCTGCCTCGACTTTTTTTAATATTCCAAGCATCTGGCTGATCAAAAGACTATTGGCATCGGCCAGTACGGCTTCCCTGTTCAGAAAGGACTGACTTTTTAACTTTTGTTCTTTTTCAATGGCCCTGAGCGAAGCCTCCACACCTTTTACAATTTTTCTTTCATTGGAAAGGGCAATGGTATCTCTTTTTACATTCTCTTCATTGACTATTTTAAAGGCTTTATCTTCAGTTTCCGTCTTTTTTTTACCAAAGATCTTACTGAAAAACCCCCTTGGTTTTTCCTCTGTCGGAATTACTGTCGTGGTTGAAGTCTTTTTTTCTGAGGTCACCACAGTACTGTCCGCCTGAGCCGCATTTCTGCTCACCATATCACTGAACTTCTGCACCTGGGAGGAAAATGATTTATTATTGACCAGCTTTTCCCGGACTTTCAGGTAATTTACGAATTGCTTATCCCTTACACTGAGCAGCTCGTTAATGGAGCGGATCCGCTGTAATTGTACAGAATCACCGGCATACAACTGGCTCAGGCTATCCAGAGAGATGCGAAGTTGTCTGGATTCTTTAAAGAAAGCATTGTAATTTCCCGGGTCATTAAAAGCACGTCTTCTTTGCATCTGGTCCAGGCTGGTGATCTTTCTGGACAACTCATTGACTATTCTGAGGCGTTCATTCGGAGAAGAAAGATGTTCTACAGTATTCAGCATTTCCCTGAAAGCCACCCTACTGGTTAGCCAGGCCATAAAAAGTGCAAAACAGGCCAGTATAAGGGCCAGAATTACTTTCCCTCTGATGGCTTGTATGAAACTTGATTTAGGGATACCGATCATTTTCTCTTTTTGGGATTACACAGGGAAAATGATGCCAAGCTGTACTTTTTTGATCAATTAAGCCAAATTAAGGGGTATTTTATGGGTAAATTCCGGATCACTTCTTCTCCCTGAGGCTGATGTTCCAATTTTTCCCAGGTTTTAAGCCAGTCTTTATTTCCATAGGCATTTGTACCAAAAATCAAAAAGGGCTGGGCCACAGGCCATTCTTCCCAATGCATCACATCTGGTTTTAGGCCCCACAGGGACTTATTTGCAACAAAAGGATATAAATACTCGATTCCTTTACGGATTGACCTTCCATCAGCGGTAGTATAGGTCCAAAGGTTATTATCCGGGCTGGAAAGTACCTGGCACAAAGTGGTCATGACATCGAGGTTAAACAACGAGTAGCCATAAGGTTTGGTACGCGCAAGTTCCAATGGGAAACTGCCATCTGCTGCCATCTGAGCAGGCAAGAGTACCGTTTTGTAACGCTCTATGCAAAATTTCTGTAATTCCGCATTTCCGGTCAGCTTAGAAAAAGCGGCAACCTGAAGTACAAAACAAGTACCGTGATTGTTCTTTGCATTCATTTCTGTTTTCCCATTGGGATGTGTCATCAGCCAGTCCAGATAGGTTTTAAACCAATTTTTTAATCCTTCCAGGTCGGCAGGCAGAAGTTCTTTCTGCAGAACCTGTATACCCTGTACCACATCCAATAAATGGATCGTGTCGATAATGCCAATGCCTCTTCCCGTATATAAACCTTTAATGGCCTGCGCATACAGCAGATTAGGGTTCATTTTTGTTTCCGGATCTATAAACCAGGCTTTCAGGTGCCTGATTGCGGCCCTTGCATACTTTTTTTCTCCGGTGATTTTATAGGCAGAAGTCAGTGCTCCAACCAGACGGCTGAAACGGATCATGGCCAGTCTGTGCGCAACAAAATTGCCGGGATTGGTCATTCCATCCCTTTGGATATAGGGTCCCTCAGGATACTGGGGGTCAGGCCACCAATAATCTCCTTCAGAATAAAAATCGTGTTTTCCCCCTGCACTCCTTGGTGAAAAAGCCGAAGTAACGGTCACCGGGGCAGCAGAAAGAGCAGCTTCAGCCTCTTTAAGCACCTGTTCTTTTAGTACCGCCTCAGCGGACTGATATACAGATTCCTGTAAGTTTTCCTTCTTTTTAACAGCTGTAAAATTCAAAAAAAAGAAACACAATAAAAGAGGGCACAATCTAATTTTAGACAAGGACATAAGATCTGGTTTAACCATTGAATATATTGTGTTATCTGCCGGGAAACAAGATGTAACACATTTGTTATTCAATTTTTCTTTTAAGCTGGTCCCTGGAAAAACATCTGCGTCCTTATTGTTTTATCCAAAAAACCATTATTTCTATCCGGATAAACCTAACTGCTTTATGTTATTTAGAAATAATTTGTAACAACAAAATTTAAATTCTTATATATTTAAAACTAATTTGCCTTACATCAAATATTTCGTTCAGACCTAAATTAACTTTTCTCAACCAGTTGCTATGCCATCGCTTTCTCCCCCACCTGTCCGATCCTGTTTACAAATAACTTTTAGTTTATCTTATCATAGCTACAAATGCGGCAGGGTACATCAGCGACCAGCTGATGACCAGGGTCAGGGAAGGGCCGCACTTTTATACAAACAAATGAAAACAGCTCAAAAAACCTTATCGCTCTTACTGCTTTTAATGCTGATCGGTACCGGTCTTAAAGCACAGCTGGACCCTTTAACAGCGCAATATTTTGGGAATCAATACCTGATCAATCCTGCTTTTGCGGGTTATACTTCTGGATTTAAGATCAATGCGGCTTACAGAAAGCTCTGGAACAATGTTCCCGGTGCCCCACTTACTCAGAGTGTTACCGCGGACTATGGTTTTAATAAAGTAGGCATTGGCCTGAATGTATACAATGAAAAGGCTGGATTACAGAGACAGACCCGGGTTGTTGGCAGTTATGCCTACCACCTTCCCTTAAATCAGGATGGACAACATTTACATTTTGGTGTATCGGTTGGTTTTTTAAACCAGCGGCTGGAAAGTTCAGACATCAATGGTGATCCTTCGGATCCGCTGATCGGCCTGTACAACAGCAGAAAAACTTATTTGGACGGCGATTTTGGTATGGCTTTTACCAGCCCGCACCTGAACGTCCAGGCCTCTCTTCCAAACCTAAAAAGTTTGTTCAAAAAGGAGGAAATCAAGCTCGCTGATGTCTCTACTTTTTACACTGCTGCCAGTTATAAAATTGATTTTGATGGTACTGCCGATGCCACCCAGTTGGAGCCAAAGGTTGCTTTCAGGGGCGTAAAAGGCTATGATAATATTCTGGATGCGGGTGCGCAGCTTGCTTTTGCGTCCCGGCAGGTTTTAATGATGGCCATGTACCACAGTACTAAAAACGCCACTTTTGGTCTCGGACTGGATTACAGGAAAAAATTTCTGATTTATGGTTATTATACCACCCAAACTGCTCAACTGGGAGATTATACAAATGGAAGTTTCGAGCTGAACCTGAGGTTCGGATTTTAGATTTAAAAAAGAAGCCCTGTGAGGAATAGCACAGGGCTTCTTTTTTAAAGACAATGGATACAATCAAATTTACTAATGTAAATGATGCCATTTTTACTGGTAAACTGACTTATGTTTCCAGTATCATAGAGTTCTTTCAGCATCATTGCAGCCCGTTCTTTTGGTAAATTGCTCAGTACTGCAAATTCCTTTTCTGTCATCGTCGGAAAATGACAAAAGAGATTTTTAGGATCGGTATCAATCACCTGTTTTTCAGCCAGTGGTAACATTTGGTGAATGATTTCTTCCAGCATTTCGTAGGTTTGCAAACCTTTCAGGGTAACCTGCTGTCCGGAACCATCAGAAAAAAACAGGGTCGGAAAACCTGTTACCCCCATTTTTTTAGCCAACTCCAGATCTTGTTCAAAAAGCTGTTTTCCTGCTCCCTGATAGTCCCTTAACAAACGGGCCGAGTCCAGTCCATTTTCAAAAGCTGCCTTTTCCAGGTGCTCCCATTTAATAATGTTCTTTTTTTCCAGAAACACCATTTCCTGTATCCTTCTGAGAAAGGCCAGTGCTTTGTCCGGATCCTGCATCTGGGCAGCTTTAAATGCAATACTCGGTGGAAAAGACGATTGCAGGGGATCTTCTATCCACACATCTCCGTCCATTGGCATATCATGGCAGGCACAGGCTTCTTCCCAATGCTCGGCTGCATCACCTGGGTTTTGAATTTTTCCTTTGGTATAGAGTTCCCATGAAGGCAGCATTCCTCCCATATAATATTTAATATCCAGGTAGATGCCGTATTCCAGTTTTAGTTTTCTGATCAGTGGCTGCATGATCCAGCAGGTAGAACAAATTGGATCGGTAAAATACAGCAGTTCTATGGGTTTGTCCATAACCTTATCCTTTTCTTTTGTTTTACCGGCAATCAAAGGAATCGGAATGTCATCATCATTCTGGTCCTGCGGCCTCAGGAATACATTTCTAAGCGCCCTGCCCAAGTGCACATGTTTTAAAACTTCTTCTGCACGCAGATTGTAAAACTCCTGAAAAGCCTCTGTATAGGAGCTAGCGGCCGATAAACAATGGGCAAGTGTTTTTGCATCCACCATGGCATTGGTTGTTCCTGCACTGGTAAAAGGGAGGGCCAGATGTGCCGCGTCTCCAATGACCACCACATTGTCTTTATGAAAAGCCGGCAACAGATCGAAATCTTTTGTGTTCCAAAGATAGCTTTTGTTAAAATCATTGGAATCCAGTACCTGCTGGACTATAGGTGGAAATTTTTTCAAAAGCTTTTTGCAAAAAAGGCGCAAGCCTTCAACACTGTGGTCCTCCAGTTCTGAAATGGATGGATCGTATTGTATAAACCACACCAGCTCAATATCTGAAGTCGGGATCATCCCAAAAGCTAGGCCATCGGTGTTTTTCTGGAATTTACTGAACGTCCCGGCATAAGTTTCTGCTATTTTTTCATTGTAGGCAATACCGACGATCTCCTTAACTTTTCCCGGGTGAAACTCTACCTCTCCCAAAACAGCTTGACGGACTTTGGAAAAACCACCATCGGCCCCGACAAATATATCGCCATACTCCACTTCCCCATTAGAGAAAACGGCTGCAATGATTTTCCCGTTCTCATATAAAAAATGAGAAAATTCCCGACCATTTTTTACCTCACCATCAAAAAGTCCATACAAAAAATGCGTCAGATCAGATCTTTTGATACATTGCCAGGCATCGAGTTGAAGACGTTGTACCTCTTCCCCATCCGGCCTTTTCAAACTAAATTTCTCTACCAGTTTGCCTGGCAGCTTAAAGCCTGTTCCTGCAACCAGTTCTTTCAAAACCGACAACCCATCTGTATGCATCAAAAATGCATGGCCTCCACCGGGTGTGCCCGCAGCCCTTTCATTGACCACAACTTCTATATGGCTTTTTTGTAAAAAGATCCCCAGGCTCAGACCTGCAATCCCTCCTCCAATAACGACGACTTTCATTGATTTATATCTATTGGATTCAATACTCTATTTTTTATGTCTCCCTATTATTTTTTTGTTTTTGCCAGCCTATAAAGAATTGATGGTTTGTTTAATTCTGGATAAACCTTCTTTCAGAATGGCCTGCGAAGTCGCAAAACTCAGCCGGATATATCCTTCTGCTCCATCTCCAAACCATTCTTTTAAACCTGGAACCACCGAAACCTTTGCTTCAGTAAATAAAAGCTCCTGAATTTGTTTACTTGTTCGTTTTGTTCCGGTAATGTTTGCAAAGGCAACATAACAGCCTTCAGGTGCAATGCATTTAAAACCATTTGTTTCGTTGAGCATTTGTACCGTGAGGTCTTTCATTTTCTGTAAATGCGAAACAAAGCCTTCTAACCAATAGCCACATTCATCCAAAGCAGTTGTTACAGCAACCTGAGAAAGGACATTGGCACCATGTATGGTAGAATTGTGAAGAGAGGCTTCAAACAACTTCTTAAAATGGGCTTCATTAGAGGCCATCACGGTACCAATTCTTAAGCCTGCCAAACCGTAAGACTTGCTGTAGCCGGTTACGGTAATGGTCCGGTCCCTGATCTGGGGGCTAATGGAGGCGATACTGGTGAAAACATAGGGTTCATAGACAATATCACTCCAAATTTCATCTGAAAGGATCAGTAAATCATGTTTACAAGCCAGTTCACCAAGCCTGCTGAGTTCCGCTGGCGTAAAAACCTTTCCGGTTGGGTTCAATGGGTTACAAAGACAGATCATTCTGGTTTTGGCTGTAATCAATGCTTCCATTTGTTCGAAATCAACCTGATCCGTTCCCGGAGGAATGCCAAAAGGGATTGCCGTAGCGCCTACAGTTTCTATTGAATACCTGAACAGGAAATCGACCGGGTCAAAAATAATGGCTTCATCCCCTTTTTCAAGAAAGGTTTTACAGATCAGATAAATGCCAAAAGCAGCGCTGTCCACCGGAAATAAAAGATCGGGCCTCGCCGGGATGTTTCGTTTTTCAGTGAAAAACCTCGCCACACTTTCTTTAAATTCCGGCAAGCCCGCAGGCGGCCCGTAAGACAGGTAGCGGTCGCGGGTAAATCGGATGATCGACTCGGCAATTTCCGGTGCACTTGGAAAATCAGGATCGGCCGCTGTTAATGGGATCACCCCCTCAGGTACGGTTGCCCAGCGTAAGTTATAAGCTCTTTTTTTTAAAATATCCAGATTAACGGAACTTGAATCAAACATCAATTGTATTTATAAATTGTCAATAATTTCAGTAAAATTTTCCTTTGATAAAGGCTTAATAATAAAATCTGTTACAAAGTCCATCCCTTTAGATCTTTCAATTTCATAAGGAGAAATAGAGGAAGAAACGATATAGAGACGGATTTTTTTTGCAAGACTTTGGTGAATAGCCGCATATTCCTCCAAAAACTCCCAGCCATCCATTACCGGCATGTTCAGGTCCAGTAAAATTACATCTGGCAGCTGATCCGCCTGATCCGTAATGCTGCCAAGACAATCGAATGCATCCTGCCCGTTATTAAAAATCCTAACTTCAACATTAATATTGGTTTTTTGGATCATTCTTTGGGTGAGAAATACAAATATTTCATCATCATCTACCAGGAATATTTTCTTCATCAGTATGTATTTGATTTATGAATTCTATGCTAAAGGTTGCGCCCTGGTCCGGGGCACTCTCAATATGGATTTTTCCACCCATAGCTTCCACCTGGGCCTTTGTCATGTACAGGCCAAGGCCTTTGGCATTGGGGTGGCGGTGGAAAACCTTTCCGATTTTAAATACGTTTTCCTGATGTTTAACCAAATCAATCCCAAGGCCATTATCCTGCACGGTCAGAATAATGCTGCTACCGGATTTTTTTGTTTTAATATTCACGACTAAATCTCTTTCAGGAGCATGGTATTTCAGCGAATTGCTGATTAAATTATGAAAGATACTCAGTAGGTATTTAGGAGGAAAACGAATTTCCGCTGCCTGGGAAAAATCAATCGAAATGACCGCTCTTACTTTTTTAATTTCAATTTCCAGCCCTCCCAGCGTTCTTTGTACACAGTCATTCAAATTGACAGGTTCAGATTTAATTTCCAGGTCCTGTTTAATTTGTATGGATTCTACCAATTCATTAAATGTCGCATTCAGGCTTTCAATCACCGGGTTCAACTTAGACACCAGTTCTTTCTGCTCCTGAACATCCTGTGATTCTTCGATAAAGTCTACCAGCATCGATACATTAATCAAGGGGCCCCGTAAATTGTGCGAAACAATATTACAAAAGTCAAGCAGTTGGGCATTCTGGGCAGAAAGTTGTTTGACCAAAGCATCCTGCTTTTCTTCCATGATTTTCCGGTCTGTAATGTCTATTCCAAAACCAATAATAAAAGAGAGTTGCTGGTCTTCATCATATACAGGGAATAGTCTTCTTAAATGGGTGATGACCTGACCGTCCGGCCCCCTGAGGCTGTCTTCCCAGCGGATCTCCTTACCCGTTCTTTTTGCTTCAAGAAACTGTTCTCTTCGCTTTACAGCGATATCATCCGGGCGGTTCCGGTATCTGGCGTATTCAAAATCGTCTTTTCCGATGATGTATTTTCTTAAAACTTCATCCTTGATCCCCCAGGGGTTTACAAACAAATATTTGTGATCCGGGGCAAAAACGGCAATGTCTGTCGGAATTTTATTCAGGATATTTTCATAAAACTCTTTCTGTTTATCCAGCTCTGTGGCAATCTGCTTCCGGTCTGTAATGTCACTGATGATCCCAATAAAGTACAATTGCCCGTTAATCTTTGCCGGAGAAACACCCATGGCTACATCAAATTCGGTCCCGTCTTTACGAATGGCGATGAATTCATGTTTATGATTATCGGAAGGTATTAAACCGTCTGGCCTGAAGGCTTGTTTTTTTTGACGGAAAGCGTCATAATTCCTTTCAGGTACAACCATTTCATGAAAATACTTTCCAATGGCTTCTTCTGCCTTCCAGCCAAACATGAGTTCGGCCCTGGGGTTCCATTGGGAAATCAGGCCTTCTTCATCCGAAATAATTACAGCATCAACGGCATTGGTAAAAATAGACCGAAGAACTTCAAATATATTTCCGCGGATCCTTTCGGCCCGGATCAGTTCAGTCCGTTGTTTCCTCACTTTGAGCAGGCTCATTACCTGCTGTCCGAGCATCAGCAAAGCCGAGCGTTCCTGTTCGGTAAAAATCCTGGTTTTGGTATCTCCAACACTTAAAGAACCTATAATATAGCCTTCTTCGGTAACCAGGGGCATACTTAGTATTGAGTGGAGCGCAGGCATGGATTTAAGCAGGTACTGCACCCCAGATAAAGGATTGGTATCTGTACTTTCCACGATGATGTCGTCTGCCGTCCAGATCAGGTCATGAATACCTGGTAATTCTGCCAGCCCGGGCTCCGTACTGGCCTTGTACCAAATCCGGTCCTGATCAAAAAAAGCTATGGCAGAAAAAGAGAGCTGGCATAACTGCGCCGCAAGAACTACTATGTTGTTAAAATCCCGCTCAGGTTCTGTATCCAGGATTTCCAGCTCACGAAGTGCTGCGACCCTTAGATTTTCCCTGTCCCGGAGTGGAAGTGCTGTCATTTTGTTCAATAGTTTTTAAGGCAGCTATATTCTGTAAAGCTAATTATTAGATTATAATTTTCTTCTTGTTCACAAAAGAAAATATCATCTGCATTTCCCATACAAAAAAACAGAAACAAGCCTTTATCCCATGCCTTTCGGCGGCTTTAAATGTATTCAGGTTAAGATAATGAATATCTCTCGCTTGTGGAATATAATTTTAACAAATAAAAAAATTTATTGCATAAAAAAGCGGAAGTACAGCTATACTCCCGCTTTTAAAATTTGTCGTTTAAGTCTATTCGACTGTAACAGATTTGGCCAGGTTTCTTGGCTGATCAACATTACAGCCCCTTAAAACAGCAATATGATAAGACAGCAACTGTAAAGGAATCGTTGCCAGCAATGGCAAAAATGCTTCACTTGCATCTGGAATTTCAATACAGTAATCTGCCATTTTCTTAACCTCTGTATCACCCTGGGTAACAATTGCAATGACTTTACCTTTTCTTGCTTTTACTTCCTGGATATTACTGATGACCTTTTCATAAGAGGAATTTTTTGTGGCAATGACCACAACAGGCATTTCCTCATCAATTAAGGCAATCGGCCCATGCTTCATCTCTGCAGCAGGATAGCCTTCGGCGTGGATGTAAGAAATTTCCTTCAATTTCAAAGCACCCTCAAGTGCTACCGGGAAACCACTGCCCCTGCCCAGGAACAAGCAATTTCTGGAATCTTTAAATTTCTCGGAAATTTCACGGATCATGGTATCCGATTGTAAAGCTGCTTCGATTTTTTGAGGAATATTATCCAGTTCGGTTAACAATTCCACCAGTTTGGAATTGGTCAGTGTTCCCTTTTGCTGGGCCATATAAAAAGCCATAAGCGTTAAAACAGTTACCTGCGCAGTAAATGCCTTGGTTGAAGCCACACCAATTTCCGGTCCAGCATGGGTATACACACCGGCATGGGTAATCCTTGGAATAGATGCCCCAACGACATTACATACTCCAAAAATGGTTGCTCCTTTTTCTTTGGCCATTTCTATAGCTGCCATGGTATCTGCCGTTTCACCCGATTGGGAAATGGCAATCACCACATCTTTTTCGGTAATGATCGGGTTCCTGTACCTGAATTCAGAAGCATATTCTACTTCAACCGGAATCCGCGCGTATTCTTCAATCAGGTACTCTCCTACCAAACCCGCATGCCATGAAGTACCACAGGCCACAATGATAATGCGGTCTATATTTTTAAGCTTTTCTGCATATTCCTTAATCCCGCCCAACTGCACTTTACCTTCTGACGGATAAATCCTTCCCCGCATACAATCACGGATAGAGCGTGGCTGTTCATAAATTTCTTTCAGCATGAAATGTTCGTACCCACCTTTTTCCAGCATTTCCAACTGCAATTCCAACTCCTGAACATAAGGCGTCTGCACCACATTATCCAGTCTTTTGATCACCAGTTCGTCTCTTTTCAAAAAGGCGATCTCATTATCATTCAAATAGATAACATTTTTTGTATATTCTACAATTGGCGTGGCATCTGAAGCTATAAAATATTCTCCTTCACCAACCCCAATCACCATAGGGCTTCCTTTCCTTGCCGCAATCAGCTGATCGGGCTGGTCCTGGTCCATGATCACAATGGCATAAGCCCCGTTCACTTCATTAAGGGCCAGTCTTACGGCCTCCAGCAAATCTACTTCCCCGTCTTTGTAAATTTCCTCCACAAGATGGATCAGCACTTCGGTATCGGTATCACTTTTAAATTCATGACCGCGTCTTTGAAGTTCTTCTTTGAGCACCGCATAATTTTCAATGATCCCGTTATGGATAATGCTTAACTTTCCATTATTAGAAGTATGCGGATGGGAATTTCGGTCTGAAGGCGCACCATGTGTTGCCCAGCGGGTATGTCCCATTCCAATGGTCCCGGACAGGTTTTTACCTTCAGCAAAATTTTCCAGTTCCTGGACTTTTCCTGCTTTTTTATAGATGTTCATATTACCCTGATCGATCAGTGCGACACCGGCACTGTCATAACCACGGTATTCCAATCTTTTTAAGCCTTTAATAACAATCGGCCATGCTTCTCTATGACCTATATAACCTACTATTCCACACATAAATTCTTTTTCTAAAAACCAGTCTTTTAATACTTAACCAAAAGGAAATGGCGCTGTAAATCTATATAATTTATTTAACAAGGTCAACGCTGCCAGTTCATCTTTTTTCATGCCTTTGAAGCTAAAATCAGGCCAGTTTTTTACTTTTTCTGCCATTCACACCAGATGTAAAAACCCGTAATGGGAAGGGAGGTGGCAAAAGCTTTTAAAAGAAAGTATGGGTACAATGACAAGCTAAAGCCTGGCGTCAGTAAGGTTCCGGTCAATAAAAGATTTAATATCAAAGATGACTGCCCCCGCTTCCTTGTAACTTTTATAATCCACATTCAAAAACTCATTGTGCGCCACGGCCACAATAACCGCTTTATAATCCCTTGAGGAAAGCCTGGTTTCCATTTTAATGTTATACTCTTTTTCTACCTCAGCGGCATTTGCCCAGGGATCATAGACATCCAATTTCAATCCAAACTGCTCCAGCTCGCGATAGATGTCAATGACCCTTGTATTTCGAATGTCCGGACAGTTCTCCTTAAAGGCAAAACCCAGGATCAGTACTTTTTCTCCCTTTACTTTATCACCTTTGGCCAGTATAAGTTTAACCACTTTATTGGCAATGAAAATGCCCATATCCTCATTGACTTTTCTGCCCGAGAGAATGACCTGAGGATGATAACCCACTGCATTGGCTTTATAGGCAAGGTAGTAGGGATCTACGCCAATGCAATGCCCTCCAACCAGTCCTGGTTTGTATTTAAGGAAGTTCCATTTGGTCCCGGCTGCCTCCAGAACATCGGCAGTATCGATATCCAGCTTATCAAAAATCAAAGCCAGCTCATTGACAAAAGAAATATTAACATCCCGTTGTGCATTTTCGATGGCTTTAGAAGCCTCGGCCACCTTGATGCTAGGTGCCAGGTGGGTTCCGGCAGTAATGATCTCTGCATACAGGTTATTGATCAGCACAGCAATTTCCGGGGTCGAACCCGAGGTGACCTTTTTAATTTTTGTTAGTGTATTGACCTTATCCCCCGGATTGATCCTTTCAGGAGAATAACCACAGAAAAAATCAATGTTGTATTTTAAACCCGAATATTTTTCCAGTACAGGTACACATTCTTCTTCTGTGCATCCAGGATAAACGGTGGATTCGTAAATGACAACATCTCCTTTAGATAAGGTTTTTGCCAGCATCTGTGTTGCATGGAGCAAGGGGCCAAGATCCGGTGCTTTAAAATGGTCTACAGGCGTTGGAACAGTAACGATGTAGATGTTACATTCCTTGAGCTGATTTGTCTCTGAGGACAGCTTTAAACCCTGTCCTGGCTGATTTAAAACCTGCTGAAGTAGTTCCAGATTGGCCTCTTTCGTTTTGTCTTGATTGGTGCTGAGTTCTTTGATCCTGGAATGATCTGTATCAAAACCCAGCACACTATACTTCCTGGCAAATTCTATCGCCAAAGGAAGGCCAACATAACCGAGGCCAATAATGGCAATTTTTTTTTCAGGACTGGATGACATGGCTAATTTGGTTAAAAATCTTTGTAAAGATTTCTGAACGAAGACCTTAATCCAATATTAAAAAAGCGTTGTTTATCTGTCCATTGGCTATTGCTTTCATTTCTCATGGTACAGCCAACTTCAATTCTTAAGTTATTCTTAGGGTTTAAGATATAGGCCAGGTTTGCATCGGCATAAAGCAAATTTGTTTTTAGACCATGTCCTATATACACTCCATAATCATCAATTCGTGTGGTATAATTTTTATAAATGTCCTTACCATAATTCAAGCCATTTATATCCAGACCATAGGTAGCATGGCTCAACTGAAAACGAAGGTCAAACCGCTTGTAACTATAACTTACAATTCCCAGATATTCCTTAAAATTAGCCCCCAGCGGGTGCGCAAGGGATTGTCCGTAATGGCCGTAATTTTTGAAATGGTCAGAAGCTGAATAGGAATAAGGTCTTACCCGGTTCATCTCCAACTGGGCATTTAACCCATTAACTTTGAAAATATCAAAACCCTTAACCCCTAACTGACCGCCTTGCTTATTCGCCCAGTAACCCTTACCCGAAAAAACCTCCTTAAAAGTAAACTCATTGATCATCAACTGTCCATAAACAACATAACGGTCTGCAATTTTATAACTCGCATTAAAACCAATCAGTGCTTTATCCGGAGAACCATTTGCAAATTCCGTAGGACGCATAAACATAATCGGATTTACATAGCTGAATTCAAATCCCCTTGGCCGCCACATGATGTTTTCAAACAGCCCCACACTTAAGCGTTTGGTAGCATTCCAACTTAAATAATGAAAAAGTCCATATTTTTTGGGATAAGGTGTCTCGTCATCAAAAGGGGTATCCTGAAAGTCAATAAACTGTGCCCACATGGCCATATAACGAACAGAACCCAATGTAGCCGTTACTTTAAAGAATGGATAATTAAAGGTATTGTCTGACAATAATAAAGAACGGTATCCATCACCGATAAAGTTTTTGTCATAACCCAACTGGAAATTTACATATTTGGATGGTGTATAAGACAAACTTCCCCCCGAGTAGGCGAAATCAAAGCCACCATTCCCATAAGTCTTTGCATAACCCTGTCCTGGTACAACCCTGTTCTGGCGGACAAAGGCACTCAGGTAATCAGGCAAATGTGCCTGATTTTCATAAAAATGACTGGTAAAAGAAAACTGTTTTCCAATCCGTCCTCCAATTTCAACGCCACGGGTATTTAGCCAGATGGTTCTGCCACTTTGCCTGCCAATCTGAAGATCAGGTAAAAAATCGAGGTAAAAATTATAATCCTTATCGTTAACCTCGACCAGGTGCTCTTTAAATACTTTCCTGTACACCCAATTTTTGGATTGCCAGTCCTGTCCTGGATACCTCATCCCAACCAGTAGGCTGTCTTTAGATAAGCTGTCACTGATGTCACCGACAAAATAAGGAAGCATGGACGTGTGTACCTTTTTGGTCCCGTTGAAATAGATCCTTTTTCCTGCTTTAGTATTTATTTCATTACTGATAGGTAAAAGTTCAGCTTTGTTGTTTCGTGTGGTATCTTGTGCCTTTGCGGCATTAAACATAAAAAAAGAAAGACTAAAAAGAGTAAAGATTTTTCTCATTGAGGAGTTTGAATTAAGAATTTTAGGTTGTCACATCCAGTTCTTCGAAAACTGAATTTTTGCTTTTAAACTCCGGGACTATTAATTTCATTTGCTGCACGACCTGACGATTGTTGTTCGATCCAGCATAGGATAGCAATTGATAAATTTGATTTTCAATTTCATTAAATATGTATTCCCTTACCTGTCCAATCATGATTTTTTCATGATGGGTGGGCATGGTATTTTCACTGTCATTCAATAATTCTTCAAACAATTTCTCTCCTGGTCGGAGTCCTGAATAGGCAATTTTAATGTCCTGATTAGGGATCAGGCCAGCCAAACGGATCATTTTCTTGGCCAGTTCTATAATTTTAACAGATTTACCCATGTCGAAAACAAAAATCTCTCCGCCCTTGCCCATACAACCGGCTTCCAACACCAACCTGCAGGCTTCCGGAATGGTCATAAAATATCGCGTAATTTCAGGGTGGGTTACAGTAACAGGGCCTCCTTTTTCAATTTGTTGTTTAAACCTTGGAATAACAGAGCCATTAGAGCCTAAAACATTGCCAAAACGGGTAGTAATGAATTTGGTAATGGGTTTTACATCCCCGCTGTTGAGGTAGCTCAGGCCATTGGAAAAAATCACGTTCGGATTGTTCAGGGAATTGTTCAGGGATTGAACATAAATTTCCGCAATCCGCTTTGAAGCCCCCATTACATTGGTTGGGTTTACCGCTTTATCGGTCGAAATCATCACAAATTTCTGTACCCCATGTTTAACAGAAAGATCTGCAATCGTTTTGGTACCCAAAACATTTGTTTTTATGGCTTCGGATGCATTGTCCTCCATTAAAGGCACATGTTTATAGGCCGCAGCATGATAAACATAATGTGGCTTATACGTTTCAAAAAGGAATTGCATACGCTTTTCGTCTTTGACATCCCCTACAAAAGCATGAAAATTTGTATTGGCATGATTTTCTTCCAGTTCCAGATAAATATGATGTAAAGCCGTTTCGCTCTGATCACAAAGGATAATCAAACCGGTCTGGAATTTCAGCAACTGTCTTACAATTTCGCTACCTATAGAACCCGCAGCTCCCGTGATTAAAATTCTTTTCCCCTTTAGCTGATTCTGAATACCATCAATGTCAATTTCAATGGTTTTTCTGTTCAGCAGATCTTCGATATTGATATTTTGAATCTGCGCTGTCGTTACCTCTCCTTTGGCCCAAACCTCAGGTGAAGGGATGTTTAAGATTTTGACATCATTTTCCAGGCAAATGTCTACAATTTGGTTTTTTCTTTCCAGGGGGATGGTGTAAGAAGCAAAAATAATTTCATCTACTTCATGTTTAACGATCAGGTGTTCGAGTTGGGCAGCATCCAGAATCCTTACCCCATCTATGGTTTTACCCACTTTACGGAGGTCATCATCGACAAAAGCAATAATCGTTTTATTCACTTTTGCATCATGGTCAAAGGTCCGTTTGGTAGCCACGCCAGCCTCCCCGGCACCATAAATAATCACCCTGATTTTAGTCAGGTTGATATTTTTCATGTACATAAAAAAATACTTCACCAAAATTCTGTAGCTGATGAGCAGCAGAAAACTAAACAAAGTATAAATGATGATCGCTACATTACTAACAAGTGGGGTACCACTTATGATGGTAATAAGGGTATGTACAAAAAACAAAATCAATGAACTTAAAATCACAGAAAACAAGATCCTGAAAGAATCTTGTGCCGAAGTATAGCGTACAATGCCTGCAAATGTTTTTACACTGTAAAACACCAGCGAATTCACTGCTATAACTAAAAGGATGGCTTTATAAAGCCCTAACGGATTTATATTATTGGTATTAAAATTATGCTGCAATACAACCGCAAAAGCGATTGCAAAGATGCTGAGACAAATATCAATAGTAAATATAATCCATCTAGATACAATTTCCAGTTTAGTGAACATAGGTTTCTTTAAAACAACGTCACTCAAAATTAACAATAATCAAACCAAAATATAATTTTATTGTTTGATCGGCACATTAATTTTCATTAATACCTATGTAGACCTTGTTTAAAAAACATTTTACACAATCAGAATCATGATTAAGCTTTAATCATTAATTTTTTCTTCAAAACCACATAGATTAAAGCCAAGGGCAGGTTAATCATCAGAAATAAAGTCCAGAAATTAAAAGTAGTAAAAAAGACGAGACAAATGATGACCAATTGCAAAAACCCGTACAATGCAGACACCCACAAATGTGGCCATTTCTGCTCATTGGCCAAGATTTGATAAAAATGTAGCCGGTGTGCATCAAAAATATTTTGTTTTAAAAGAAGCCGGTGTAGAATAGTTAAAATAGCATCAACTCCATACACAGCTAAAAATAAAACATAAGAATAGTTATTGGTCTGGATGATTAGTTTTAAGAGTAAAAAAAGGATATAAAAAGCAATGGTTACGCTACCAACATCCCCCGCAAAACATTTCGCTTTTTTTCGAAAATTGAAATACAGAAAGACAAAACAGGCTATGATTGGAAGCCAGATGACATCGGGATGAATAAAAGCACTAATCTTATAATTTATGTATTGTAAAGCGCCCAATATTACCAAACTATACAAACCGGTAATACCGTTTATCCCATCCATAAAGTTATAGGCGTTAATGATCCCAATAACTATAATGTAAAGTATTCCGCACATCCACCAGGGAAAAAGTTGAAATATATTTAGAAATACAAACAACAGGGTCACCGCTGTAAGATGGAATAATATCCTGATTTTGCCAGATAAAGTAATCCGGTCGTCTATAAAACTAATGACGCCAATGATCAATATTCCCAATACGGGTAACCAGAATTCCGGATGAAGTACTACTACAGACAGTGTCGAAAAAACAAAGATTATTCCTCCTCCACGGATGGTTATTTCAGAATGGGAACTTCGTTCATTGGGTTTATCGATAATGTTATAATGATTTGCTATTTTAAAATAGCAAATCATCACTGTAAACATTAACAATATACATATTATGTAAAGCATTGATTATTTAAATGGTTCTTTGAATTTATTATAAATATTCTGTTCCAAAATTCTCTACCATTTTACTAGCAATCTGTTTGATTTCCTGTTCATCAGACTTAGGATGGATCAATAGTACTTTGTCATCATCAACAATAATATAGTTACTTAATCCTTTGATAACCGCAGCCTTACCTTCAGGTAGTTGTATTATACAATTATCTGTATTCTCAAGATTGATTTTCAAACAATTAATAGCATTATTATTTTCATCTTTATCCGCTACTGCGTGAAGAGATGCCCAAGTCCCAAGATCAGACCAACCAATGTCAGCAGGAATTGTATAAACATTATTAGCTTTCTCCAGAATGGCATAATCAATTGAAATATTAGGTGATTTAGGATAGTTCTTTTTTATAAAATCCAATTCCTGATCTGTATTGTACACTAAATTCCCTTTCTCAAAGAGTGTGGCTATTTCTGGTGAATAAATTTCAAAGGCCTTTCTAATAGATTTAGCAGACCATATAAAAATACCCGCATTCCATAAAAATCCTCCATTTTCAACAAATTCTTTTGCCTTTTCAAAATTTGGTTTTTCTAAAAATTGTTGAACTGGGAAAACGACTTCTGATTCTAGTGCTCTGAAATTAATGTAACCATATCCAGTATCTGGCCTTGTGGGTTGAATACCCAAAGTTATCAGAGCATCATTCGAAGCACAATAATTCAACGCCAAATTTATCTTATCTAAAAAAATATTTTCTTTTAAAATCAAGTGATCTGATGGTGCGACAACAATATTTGCATCCGGATTAGAATTTAAAATTTTATAAGTTGCATAAGCAATACAAGGAGCTGTATTATTCCGACTGGGTTCGAGAAGTAATCTCGATTCTTCTATCCCCGGTATTTGGGTTTTGACCAGTTTTTTGTACTGTTCATTACTTAAGACATAAATATTCTCTGGTGGGCAAATCCGAAGAAACCTCTCGTAGGTTAATTGTAATAGCGATTTGCCTACTCCAAGAATATCAATAAATTGCTTAGGAAAGTGATTACGGCTTTTTGGCCAAAAACGGCTCCCAACACCTCCAGCCATAATTAATACATAGTTATTACACTTCATTTTACTCCCAGATTTGATCTTTAATTTCTTCATATACACGTGTAACTCCTTCTAATAAGCTTATCTCTGCTTTCCAGCCTAAACTATTTAACTTAGTAACATCCATCAATTTGCGTGGAGTTCCATCTGGTTTAGTAGGGTCAGTTAATATTTCACCTTCAAACCCTGTAATTTTCTTCACTAGTTGGGCAAGCTCTAAAATGGAGATATCTTCTCCAAATCCAATATTGACTAAACCCGGGGCATCATAAGTTTTCATCAAATAAGTGCAGGCATCTGCCAAATCATCGACATGAAGAAATTCTCTTTTAGGAATACCGGATCCCCATATGACTACAGATTTACTTTTATTTCGTTTTGCCTCAATAAATTTTCTCATAATTGCTGGTAATACATGGGAATTATTTAAATCATAATTATCATTAGGCCCATACAAATTTGTAGGCATAACTGATATGAAATTACAACCATACTGTGCTCTGTAAGCATCACACATCTTTATACCCGAAATTTTAGCAATTGCATAAGGTTCATTTGTCTCTTCTAATTCTCCTGTCAGTAAGCATTCTTCTTTTAAAGGCTGTGAAGCCATTTTTGGATAAATACATGAAGAACCAAGAAACATTAATTTCTTCACTCCACTTAGGAAGGCATTGTGAATGATATTGTTTTGGATCATCAAATTATCATAAATAAAATCTGCTTTATAAGTGTTATTAGCTACAATTCCCCCAACTTTTGCCGCAGCCAAAAAAACATAGTCTGGTTCTTCGCTAGAAAAAAAATTTGAAACAGTTGCTGAATCTCTTAAATCAAGCTCAGAAGACGTTTTCAGAATAAATTGTTCATACCCCTCTGACTGGAGTTTTCTCAATATTGCCGAGCCTACCATTCCGCAGTGCCCTGCTATATAAATTTTATCCTTTTTATTCATTTGCTTTTATTTGTTGTAAGTTGTAAAATCCTTATGTTCTTTATTAAACAGTGCTTCCTTTGGTAAGGATTTAAAATATTCGTAAGTAATTTTAAGTCCTTCTGCCCTGTTTACCTTAGGTTCCCAGCCCAGGATGTCCCTGGCTTTGGTAATATCTGGCCTACGTTGTTTAGGGTCATCTACGGGAAGGTCCCTTAAAACCAATTTCTGATTTGTCCCAGTCAGCTTAATAATCTCTTCTCCAAACTGTTTAATGGTAATCTCATCCGGATTGCCAATATTTACAGGCAAAGCATAATCACTCAGCAACAACCTGTAAATGCCCTCGATCAGGTCATCAACATAGCAGAAAGAACGTGTCTGAGAACCATCTCCAAAAACAGTCAGGTCTTCTCCCCGAAGTGCCTGACCGATAAAAGCAGGCAGTACCCGACCATCATTCAGGCGCATTCTTGGTCCGTAAGTATTAAAGATCCTAACGATACGTGTCTCTACCCCATGAAAAGTATGATAAGCCATCGTCATTGCTTCCTGAAAACGCTTGGCCTCATCATAAACACCTCTGGGACC
>NZ_QKLU01000010.1 GCF_003208655.1 Pedobacter nutrimenti
TCTCCTGCCGCTGGTTCCAGCTGTATGGCCGAAGAGCCCGAAACTTCCTTTGCTAAAATCTCCTTTGTTTTATAGCCCAGGTACGAAATGACCAGTACGGTGTTTTCTTCCAGCTGCTTTATGGTAAACTCACCCTTATCGTCGGTTACCACGGCTTTGTTGGTTCCCTTTACCCTAACCGAAGCCCCCGCCAAGGGCTCGCCTTTTTCATCCTCCACACGGCAATGCACATCGGCATTGCGCCAGGCAGCAGCCAGCTTTTCCAGAAAGGAAGGCGCCTGGTATTTAATGCGTATGGTTTGGTCTTCTATGCTGTACACCAGATGCTGGCCTTTTAAAACTTCGTCCAGCACCTGCTCCAGCTCCTGTGCTTTTAGTTTAAGGTTAAGCTTTTTGCTGTCGTCGACCTTATCGGGCTGCCATAAAATGTTATAGCCGCTTTGTTTTCTAATTTCTTTAAATACCTCTGTAAGGCTAATGTTATTTTTAACAATGGTAATTTTTTGTCCATAGCCAGCAGCGCTGACCTGTACTAAGCTTGCAACTAGTAAAACGATGGTTAATCGCATGATCCGTAATAATTTATACGGCAGCCAGAGCCGGGGCGGCATACCTGGGTTAAACGCATATTTATGCATATCTTTGTAACGGTTTGAGTTTGTATAAAATAGTTCTGCAAAAAAATTATTTACCTGTGCGGTGCATATCGCCAGGAAGGTCAGCTCAAACCATTGCCGGATTGTGTTCCACCACTTTCCGGCTTCTTTTTAAGCCTCCTGCCCGCCGGGCCTAAATGTTCAGTATCTTTTTCATTTGTTGTTGGTTTGGTGTTCGTTATCGGTTATTTCGAGATCGTAATTGTTTTTCCCTGCAGGCCAAATTTAACCGGCCCGGTGTTTTCCAGTTGTTTCAGTAAAACGGATATATTGTCAAAGCGCGACAAGGTCCCGCTAAACATTTCCTGACCCAGTGCAGGACTGCTGTACTGCACCTGTACATTGTACCAGCGGGCCACCTTTTTCATAATGCTTTCGAGCTTTTCGCCCTCGAACATAAAAATGCCGTTTTTCCAGGCTACGGCTGCTTCGGTATTGACCTCACTGATGTGTACTGCTCCGTTTTGCAACAGCTGCGCCTGCTGCCCGGGCTTCAGCACACTACTGTTCACTTTTACTGCTCCCTCCAGCAAAGTGGTTTTTTGGCTGTTGTCGTCGGGGTAGGCACTGATGTTAAAGTGTGTGCCCAGCACTTCTACCTGTTGCCCTGCAGACGTCACTTTAAAGGGATGCTGTTTGTCTTTGGCCACTTCAAAGTAGGCTTCGCCGCTCAATTCTACTGTACGGTTTGCACTCGCGGCAAATGAAACCGGATACCGCAGCACTGAAGCGGCGTTGAGCCACACTTTGGTCCCATCGGGCAAACGCAGCTGATAGGTGCCTCCTGTAGGGGTTTCTATGCTGTTGTACTGCGGGGCACCTGTTTTTGTAGCTTGCAGGCCCGTATATATAATTTCGCCCTGCGTTGTTTTGGTAATCTGTGCCCCGGCTTCTGTGGCCAACTGTCCGTTTGCGGCATCACTTAGGGTAATGCGTTTGCCATTAGACAGGGTCAGGTAGGCTTTGTTGCCACCGGGCTTTACATCGTTTTGTTTGGCCGTTTGTATGGACCTGTTTTTGTTTTGGGGCTGGGTGTAGTAATAGGCCATACCCATAATCAAAGCAATGGCCGCTGCCGCAACAATGCGGAAGTTACGCAGCCTGATGGTTTTGTGCCGGTCAATTTGTTTGTTGATTTGCCGGAACATTTGCTGCTGGATTTTTTCAATACCAAGTGGCTTTACGTCATTTTGCTGAAAGGCATTACACCAGGCATGGTAGCGCGCCAGCTCTGCGTCTGTGGCTGTACCGTTTGAAATGCACTCCAGCAAATGGAGCAGGTTTGGGTTTGTCATATCCTTTGTTTTAAAGCCGCATTTTTTCTGCCTCTTTAATGTATAGGGACATGAGAAGGGCCTACCCCCTAAAGGAAATGAAAATATTTTTTTTTATTTTTTTTTTAAGGGGGTTTGGGGGAGTTAAAGCAGGGTATTGAAAGTTAGATGAAAAGAAAGCGTATTATGGCTGATAAAAAGAAAACGCGTTATATACGATCGTCATCTCGACAGGAGGAACGATGGAGAGATCTGTAAGCTAATTGTACAGCTCTCTCCTTGTTATCCTTTATTAGAGACTGATGAATATTTTACGACAATACTAACCGCATAAGAATTCATTTGCAAGTATATCTTTTGCTGCATCATCAACGGTATCCTCGGCATCTATTTTTGACGGATGTTCTGCGATTCTCCTCAGTGCTTCAATAATTCCAAGAGAAAGTTTATGCTGTGATCGCCCTATCAAAATACAAATGACAGAATACTTCCATACGCTATCCTCTGTTTTGAGCACAAATAACAATTCTTTCGCTATTTCATTAACATGAGGAATTAAATATTTAGCTATCCCTTCTGCCACTTCCCAATGTCCATCCTGAAGCCACTCCAACAATGCCGGAACATCAGCCCTAACAGATTCAAATGGCAAGTGTTTAAGCTGTTCAACTGCTTCAATGTCATTAGTATTCTGAGGGATGTAATTTTTGCTTTTCATGATGTTTATTCTGTGGTTTTATGAAAAAAGAATAAGGCCTTATCTTGATTAGCTGTGGGTGTTAAAATGTAGTAAAACCAGCGGTTTTTTCATCGTTTTAACATAAAGTTATTATCTATATGAATCACACTAATAAGCCGGCCGCACTTAAAACAGCCGGCTCTTGAGTAGATTTAATGGTCTTTTTTGCCTTTTTTTGGGGTTATGGTGATGTTTGGAATGAAAATCAAATAGTCGTAACCTTTTATAATTCTTTCCAGGGTCAAATCCTC
Source organism: Pedobacter nutrimenti (assembly GCF_003208655.1). Classification (GTDB taxonomy): domain Bacteria; phylum Bacteroidota; class Bacteroidia; order Sphingobacteriales; family Sphingobacteriaceae; genus Pedobacter; species Pedobacter nutrimenti. The sequence continues at coordinate 2,921 of NZ_QKLU01000010.1, forward strand.
TACTTTAAGCTTCTTTTTAGAGATGGCTTGTTTCAAAGGTTTTAAATCATAGGCATACCAATTGTCATCTTTTACCACGGTTAAGAAAGGTTTATACTGCTTTAAATCAGCCAATGTTTCACCTTCTTCTTTTCCGATGAGCATAATGTGCAACGACTTCCGGTAATTTGCCTCTTCAATATTGGAAACCAGGTTGCCAATATCGAATACTTCCATTAAACTCTCTCCTTTAGGCATGTGATTCGCACCATATTTGAAAAGATTCTTCTTGTCTTTCCATTCAGGGAGTTTTTCAAGAACCAGGTGTTTCAAGTATTGAACTCTTAAAGGATGAATTCGACTTAAATATAGCTCCCTGCTTAATTTTAGGGCTTCAACCTGCTCTTTCTCACTGGTTGATAAATCCATGGCGCTCAATGCATTCATTTTTGCCAGACAATCGTCAGAGAACAAATAGAATGTGGTGTTGTTTTTGGTATCATAAGCAGCTGAATTGGCAATTAGCTGCTTATAAATTTCTTTTGCTTTAGCATTTTTGGTTTGTTTACTCAATTCCGAAAACAGCAAGCGGTCTGAAAACAAACTAATTTGCTCGGCTCCAAACACTTTTATATTCTTTTGAACTATGTTTTTGAATAAATCAAACTCCGCTTCTCCTTGTACAAAAGATAAAGCCGAACCCGATTCAGTACGAAATTTATCCAGCTCTGCAGGAGATAAGGATTTAATTTTTGTGGATATGGTGTTGACTGTAAATGGATCAATTTCCAAAATATAGTTGTCGAACTTAATTGTATTGATCACTGCGTTTGTGAAGTAAGGGACTTCATTGGTAAAATGTTGCTCACCCAGTAACACAGAGTTGTTTTTGCTCATTTCATCCAGCAGGATAGTCCATCCTTTGCCTTCGAAAGCGTTGTTGTTATTTTTTTTAAAGGTGGAGTAGTTTTTTTGAATTAAACTATCCATTAATGTGGTTTGCGCGTAACTGAAATTGGCAATAAATAGGCTTAGAATTAGTAGTTTGGTTTTCTTCATTTGTTTTTTTTGGCGGAAGATACAATAAATTGAATTTACCACCCCGATGATTCGATAGAGCAGAACAGAATTACTTTCGGTTCTATCTACTGTTTCGCTACCATTATAAGTTTAAATCTAAATCGTTTACTCTACTTGATACTTATCGCTTAAATTCACCATTTTTCATATGCCAGGCCTTCTGTTCTTTTGCTAGTTTAGATCCACACTAAGATTCCTAAAAATAGTAAGGCCATAGTATTACACAAAAAGTCCTGGCTTGAAAGGCCAGGACTTTTTGTGTAATACTTATTCTCCTTTATTAAAGGAAAAATTTACTAGTATCAAGAGACTATAATTTCCCACTTTCTTTTTTCACTTCTATAATCATCAGTAACTAATACTATATTATCATTCAACCATTTGAAATTCACATAATAAATAAATTCTCCAAAAGAAGGGTTCTCATCAATAAATAATTCTTTCTTAATTTGTTTTTTATCCTTATCTAGCAAAATCCAAAACACCTTAAATTCATCTATATTCCATTCGCACCAAAGTCCAAGCTTATGCTTACGATTTGGGGATGTTTTAAATTTATTCTGGACTAAAAATTTATAATTTAAACCTACTTTAATACAAGAATTAAAGGCATCTAATAGAGGATCTATTTCCCATTTTTCTTTCGTTGCAATAAATGTTAAACCCGAGTGAACTACTTTTAACAGCGCTTCTTTCCTATGGTAACTATCATAGGAAAAATACTCACTAAAGTTGATTTCCAGATTAACTCCTTTACAATCATTCCTACTTGTATAATAATGAAGTTCGGAACCCCAATCATCACTAACGACAATCAAACACTTTTTTACTTTTCCTACCTGATAGTTTTCTAAATATGACCAGTATAGCTCTGCAATACACCAACTCTCCTTATTAAAACGCTCAGAATATTCATGATTAAATTTTGTTCTTAAATCTACTTGTGATAAAGACATATCATTTTTCTCTTGGTTTTGGTCTTATTTGGTTAACTGGTCCTCTACCTCCATTCCGGATGGAAAAAGTAATTTTAAGAACTCAGAAAAGCGCATGGTTTTAACCATACGCTTTTCTAAATAATTGGTCCAAAGATCTTATACTTAAATATATTTCATATTCGGTTGTTGAATCGGTTCATCTAATACAGACAATGTCTCTTTTGAAAGTTCTCGTAACTTATTCCATTCCATATTGGAAAAATCATCCAAATCGACGTTTCTTAAACACCACTCCATTTTGTTATAAACTCTTATAATCGAAGCAATTGCCTTATAAGAAAATTCTCCCTTTTCAATAAGACTTGGAATTAATATGAATGCATTCTCAAAACTAGATGTGACATCGTCTGGGACATCCGCGAAATCAGGTAAATACTTTTTTTGGTCTTCATATGAAGACGATAAAAGTCGTAAACTCTCTACTACTTTAATGTAATGTTCTCTTGCTTCCATTTTTGTTTCTTTAGGGTTATTGCGGAAATCTAACAGTCCCTCCAGGTCCTGTTGAAACTTTCCAATATGGGGATCCTCCAAAGTGCCTTGGCGTACCTGGATGATACTGTATCATTCTACCTGTCGGATTTGTGCCTGCTGAATTCATTTCACGTAAGACCCATCCATCAGCCCTCTTACTTTGACGCATAACATCATTTACCCAACCTTTTGAACTGCCAAGTGCTTGTTGAACCTGACCGAGAGATTTCCCTTGCAATAATTTTGGATTTTCTAAAACATCCTCAATGCCTTCAACCGTTGCAGCCCTTGATGATCCAAAATTTCTTGCACCGGACATAAAATTCATCATTTCATCTGTATGCGCATTTCCTATCATATGATAGAGATATGCCTGACTACCCTCACGATCATACGTATCCATAGCTGCACTCATTCGACTTACAGATCCTCCTGTAATAAAATCATTAATCTTATTAAGAATAGCAAAGTCACCATTATCCTTAGCAACAATACTCGTTTTACCACTTACAGAAGAAGTAACTGTTTCACCAGTTGTTGCATTAGTTGCTGTCCCATCCGAATTCAGATTCACCACACCATTGTTACCCTGTGTCGATCCACTCGAAGTTACAGTCCCTTGTGCTCCAATATGAGTATAACCATCTTGGTCACCACTCCCATCAAACCACTTAACTGTTCTAGTTTCATCTGATTGATACCAATCTGCCGCCTTCATCCCATCTGGGTCGATAAACCTAATCGGATTATTATTTCCGTAGACATAAGGAGAGAAACGTCTGCTCTTCTCCGCCAACGGATCCACCACATTCCACCTCCCTATCTCCGGATCATAAAACCTTGCCCCATAATCAAGCTGTCCCAGCTCATCCTGCAACTCCTTGCCGTTATAAAGATATTTGTTTACCCCGCCATCCGCAAATCTTTTTCCAAAGGGATAATAATCATCCGACTGGATGCCTTCCAATGCTCCGGTAACGGGATGTTTATGGAAAGTATAACGCACATTGCCCAAATGGTCGGTTAAATTGTACTCGTAACTGTAGTCTGTACCTAACCTTCTGGCTACTCCTTCTTCGGTATGGATAATGTCTATATCTGCTCCATTGTATTCGATTCCGTCAATGTAGTCTCTGGAAGTGCCATTGCTCACTTTCCTCAGTTTGACACCTGCCGCATCGTAGATATACGCCATACTTAAACCACCTTTATTTACCGTAGCCGGCAGGTCCAGTTTGTTGTAAACAATGTTTACCCCATTACGGCCATCGGTAGTCGCATTGCCGTTTTCATCGTAACCATACACGCCTGTGGCCAGGCCACCGCTCACCTGGTTTAAACGGTTACCGGTATAACTATAAGTTCCCAAAGCCCCATTACGGTTTAAGCTCATGATGTTACCCATTACATCATAACTCAAGGCTTCGCTTTTGCCTGCTGCTGCCGGGCCGGAACCTATACCCGACAACAATCTATTGAGTGCATCGTAACTGTAGTTAAAGGCATTGCCAAGGCCAGGCCCCCACTGCTGGGCGGCAATGTTGCCATTGTACTGAGGAGCAGCACCTTCGTTGTATTGCAAGCTTAAGTTAAACTGATCGGAGGTACTGCTTTTTAACCAGCCCCTTGGGGTATAGGCATAGGTACTGTATTGAAGGAAATTGGTGCCATCGGTGCTGTGCAGCGACTTTTTCATCAATTGCCCCACTTCATTGTAATCCAGTTTGTTTAGCACCAGCTCTGCCGCTCCATTGATCGATTCAAAACTTGCTTTTTTGCGGCCCATATGGTCATATTCATGACGCGTGGCAATCGTGGTTAAGGCGCCACCTAATCTATAATGGTTGCGGGTACTTGCGGTAAGCTCTCCGGCAAAGTTGTAGGTGTTCTCTACCTCATCATAGTTGCTGGCATTCAGACTGCCCCCTTTGTAGTGCTGTTTGTACACTTTCAGTACCCGGGCTTCTTTATCGTAATAGTTCACCGTCCAGAGTTCATCACTGCTGCCCAGTACTTTGACCCTGGTGGCGGTCAATAGCCCTGTCAGCTGACTGGTGTAACCCGAACTTTGGTTGTTCGGAATGCCGGGAACACCATAGTTGTCATAATAGTTGACCGTCAATTGTTCTGTAGCACTTTGAGGAAAAGCCACATTGCTGTAATCCAAGCCTTCAGGGCGGTTTTCCCATAGCGTAGTTTGCCCGTTCAGGCTGGTCTGTAAAACTGTCCTGCTGGAAGCATCTGTGTACATACCCGTACTGGTCACCCTGCCCAAAGCATCGTATTTGCTGTATATCCATTGGCCTGTGGTCCTTTGTCTGGCATCCTGGCTCAGCACCAATTGGTCCAGGTTGTTGTACACCATAAACTCCCAGCCCTTGCCAGGGATTTTCTTTTCAGCTAACCGTTTACGCTCGTCGTAATGATAGCCATAGATAAACTGGTCAAAAACCGCATCGTTTTCTGTAAAACTACTGATCACCCCGGTGCTTTTGTCTGTTCCTTCGTTCACTGCAGGGGGCAATACATATCGCAGGTTCCCCAATTCATCGTACACATAATAGGTCGATAAACTTTTGCTTTCCGTTTCCCATAAGCGTTTCAGCACCACCTGTCCTTCCAGATCTTTAAACTCTTCCACCGTTCCACTTTTACCCGAAACCCAGTTCTCATCTTTACTGATTGTTTTTTGCAGGGTACCCACCTGATAAACCCCTGCACTGGCACTGCCGGCATTTACCGTCCAGAGTTTAACCCCATCGGCCGCCGTATTGGCCCCGTAATCACTCACCATTGTCCTGCCACTGCCAGCACTGCGGCTCCCCGCAGGTTGCCAGACCGCACCCGGGGCACCTTGTTCCAGCACCCGGTTCAGGGGCGAGGCTTCAAATTTAGTTTCTGCAAAGGCTGCGCCCGGGATGGCAGGGATGCCCGCTACCGGACTATTGTAAAAACCAGCCTGGGCTGCAAGGGCATCACTGCGGTAAGCACCGCTGTTTCCTGCTGCGGTATAAGGCAGGTATTTTTTGTTTTCCCGCCCAAAGGCATCATAGGCAAAAGGCTGCACCACATCTTTAAAACTCGGGCTGCCTTGTACAGTTACCGTTTGCAGCGGACGGCCCAGGCCATCGATGTACTGAATGCTTTGGTTCACCTCGCAGGTATTACGAGGCGAATTCAGGTTCGCTTCTGTTACACCGGCTACTTTAAACACCTTGGTGCTCACGTAATTTTGTTCAACACTGGGTGTGCTTAAAAAAGCAGCACATTCCCGAAAACTGTATCCTGTAAATACCCGCAGGTTTTTGTTCTGGGGTACATAAAATCCATCGGCCAGGGTCACACTGCCCGATGCCTGAATTTCGGCTTCATCGCTATATAGGTTTCTGGTAATATGCTGTGCACTGGCTTCAAAACAGAAACCGGCCAGTACGAAGCCTAAAAACAGGCTCTTGATTGTCTTTTTATGGTTCATCGCTGCGCTGTTTAAGGTTTGTAATGGTATTCGTTGGCTTTAACAATGTTCCCGTCCTGGTCTTTGATAAACCGCAACCGGCCAAACTGGTCATAGTCATAACTTGTGGTCATTCCTTTGGGGTCGGTTTGGCTGGTTAGCCCAACCAAGGGTTTGTACCTATAAGTGTTTAGCATAATTCCAGGTAAGCTTTTTAATGGGAGTAAAAAAGCATCTATTGCTGCATCTGATGGGTTTTCCTGGGCGCTGAAGTTGCTAATACCTGCCGCTGTAAGCACACTTTGCACAGTTGCATAATCGATATTGTCAATTTTGGCGATGGCGTATTGTCCACTATAACTCCAAATGAAACAGGATTTAGCGCCATTGACCATCGACTGGGACAGTAGATTTCCTTTGGAGTCATAGCCATAAAAACGGATGCGCTCCTCCGGGGCTTTATTAGCTGCCTGCGTTTCTATACTCATGGGTTCTGTAATGGCACTATCCCAGTTCCGGTAATTGATTCTTTCCCGCCCTAAAAAAACATCCTGGTTGTATTTGTTTTTTTCCAATACTGCCGACCAGTTGTGTGTATTAATGAGTGTATTCCTTGCAGCTTCAGCCTCGCCACTGAGGCCAGTTGTATTTTGAGGATATTTATATTCAGTAGTTATTTTTTCTTTTTTGCTATTGATTAAATTCTCTTTGGTAACCAATAAATTGGCCGGACTGGACTGGTAATCTTTTTTAATCCGTAGATAGTTTGTCGGACCTGCATATTCCTTAACAATGGTAGAATCCAGGTGCTGCCATTCGGAAACATATTTAAAGTCATTCCATGAAAATTCAGCAGGGAATTTTATCAATCCATTTGAATATTCCGGTTTCTTATAAATAATGCTTAAACCCCAACCCTTGTAGTAATTATCGGACGGTTTACTTTGAGGTGTAAAATGATAGTTCCAGTATTCCGAGTCGTCACGGATGCTGTAAAAATTACTCGTCTCCCTAACCAGCTCTGCTTGACCGATTGAATTCACTTTATAAATTTTTTCGCCTAGCAAACGTCCGCTGGCCCAGTCGTAACTAACAATAGGCACTTCTGGCTGTGATTCGCTTCCGCCCCTGTCTCCATAAAATGAATAATCATACACTGTTTTTCCATTTTCGGCATTATCGCCATTGAGTACCTGTACTGTGGTATAACCAACAGCCCCACCTTGAACAGAGCCCATAGGATAAACTGAAGAAGCAGTTTGCCTCCAGTAATCTTCTATATCATACCGCATCCATTCTGGATTTAAAAAGCTCCGGCTATGTTTGCGTGTATAAACAGGTTTAAAGTTGATGTTTCCACTTGACTTTCCACTTTGCGGATCTGTATACAGAAAACGGGTAACTTTATTGCTTTGCCCATCAAAGTCCACCATTCTTTTTACCCGGAGCCCACCAACCAGCTTATCCTCATTTACCTGCTGAGTTATCTTTTCTTTAAAAGTAATATTGAAATAGCCGTTTGGATAGGAACCTGTGGTGGAAATATTCATGGTATATGTACCCGGCGCTAAATTGGGGAGCTGTGCACCATTACCAGGGGAACCAAATATGCGCAGGTATCCATTTGGGCCTGTTAAGGTAATATAACAAGGCTGATCCATTTCTGGTCCGGCATCATAACGTACATAAACGCCAGGAAGGTCTGCAGACATGGAGGTGACCGTAAATTCCTTACTGGCCTGCCCATCGGCAATACTATATAAATTATATTCCCTGTCTACAACACTTTCTACTTGTCCAGAAAAAGCATACCGGTTCGATTCGTACTCAAAAGTGCTGCTTCCACCAGTTGGATAAGTGACTTTTTTAAGAATGGCCATAGGTGCAAATGCACTGCCAACCTCCCTGTCTGCCCCCTCGATAAAACCATACTGAGGTTCAGCAGGCAATAAAGAAGCATTGGTAAATTTACCGTTGTAATAACCCCAGTGGTCCTGTGCAAAAGATAGCCTGTTTGGAAGGGCTATGCCATTTTCATATTCAAACTTCCAGGCACCGTCCTGGTGGATCACCTGGTCCAGCCGGAGCCTGGAATCTTCAGGTTTGGGTACTGTTGCATTATATTGGTTAGACCGCCAGTACGATTGCACAAATGTAAAGGAGTCAATAGGCCCAGATACACCGTTAATTTGTATACTGGATAAATTTTTTGTACCCGGCTGATCTTCCCGGTCTGTACTAGCGTAGTTAAAAAGCACCCGTACTCCAGTACTGGATATGATACTGCTTAAGCGTGCCTCCTTAATGTGATTGCTAGTAACCATACTGTTGTTGCACTCTACATAATGCCTGGTTGCATTACCTGGCAAAGGAATCTCCCTGACCCGGTAAGGCTGAATTTTGGTATCGTACTCTATATAATCGTAGTTAAAATCAATGACATTGTTATCCGGAAGGACAATTTTGGAAAGCTGTAAACTCCTGCTTAGGATATCAGGGCCACAGTTATTTGGCATAGCGCTGTAAACAGCTTTATCAAAAAAGTATTTTATCCCTTTATCGTCTGTAACCGTAAAATAAGCTGTGTTAATCGCATAATCAAACTTCAGGGTCGAAAAAGGGATTGTATGGACCTGACGGTATTGGTCAAAGTAAAATTTACCGCTATACGCACCAAAATTGTAACTGTAAAAATCGGGTTGCGTGTCTGCCATGCCTTCAGACACATTTTTTGCAAAGGCATATCTGTTTCCCCCATCTGCGTAGTTGGTATCAAAAATGAAATCACCCGCAGTAGCCGGTAATTGTTTTTGTACATCACCCAAAACTGAGCAAAAACCATTCTGTCCAAAATCTGGCAAACCATTCTGGGAGATGGAAATTGTCCCTCCTGCACTCAATGCCCAACCCAGCCCGATATTAGAAGCTTGTTCTTCTACCTTAATGCCGCCTGTATGATAAGCAACACTAATGGGTAAGGCAAAATCTTTGATTTTCAAAGTGTAAATGGGTATCGATATACTGGCTGTGCCGGTAAAATTACCCACGGGTATGTCACCAAATTTGCCTAGTGCAGCAATGTCAGGTGCTTGGGGGGCCACCTGTTTAACTTTTACATAGGTTTCCTGTCCCAGGCAAAAAACAGGAAGTAAAGCCACAATGGCCAGTGTAATTCTTTTCATCATAAAACCGAAGTATTAATTTGTTCCGGCTAACCTAATGATCTTCAGTGCGGCCAAACTGCACTGGGCATTTTTCTCAAAAAAAGTTTTCCACATGATTCAGAATGCCCCAAATAAATAAGGCCAGCATCAATGCTGGCCTTAGGCAATCTGATTTCAATAAATTGATTCTATCTTTTGATCTTGTTTTATTAGCTACGATAGTGGTATCGCAAAATGCGATACCATATTTTTATTTTTAGCCAGCTGCACCGTGAAGCTTTCAGGAAATCATCGGGTATAGTTACCTCTTTCTTATCCTACCATGTTGCTGCTGCAATTTTATTCTGATCGGGTACCTCAAATAATTTTGCCTCCAGTTTCATTGGATAAATATTTACAGCTGTGCTCGTTAAGGTAAATAATTCGGCTTCATAAACGGTTTTTAATGGAACCGCCTTTGTTTTTGATAATATATAATACCAGTTTCCGTACTCATGCTGTTTAAACAGATCAGGGTTTACACCATATTTGCTGCTGTAATAATAGACTGCTTTACTTTTCGGGGTATAAACCGTTAGCGCATCACAAAGTACACCCATAACGGTTTCTTTTCCTTTTTCAATCTCGAATCTTGTTGCGATGTCGTCATTTTTATCATAGCCTTTCCAATAACACGAATCCGATTTACCGGTAAGGGTATAGCTTTTATTTTCAGTATGGCGGTACAACTGCATTTTAATAAATGTGCCATTAAAAACAGATTTGTAATCACCCCCTTTAATATAATAGTCTTGTGTTGTGCCCATCATCGCTCCGAATTGCTCATCCTTCAGTTGGGGCGATTTACTTTTATAGCTATTGGCATAACTAATTTTTCCTTCAAACGTCTGTGCAAAGCACGCTACAGGCAGCAGTAATAATAAAACAAGTAATCTCATTTTTAATGGTTTATTGTTATAAAGGTATTTATTTAGCCCGCTACACGAAAATATTTTTCAAACAGAAACAGATAACATAAGAGGCTACTCCTTCTTTGTGTACCAATTGCCTTTGTAATGGCTAAACAGGGCTAAGTCTTTCGGGTTCGAATGGACAGATTTCCGAAGTAATGTTGGCCGTTCTTGGTTGTCTGGGTTGATATATACATTTCCTTCATTATCAACTTGTAAGAGACAAAAATGATATTGACTATATTTTGCAAAAACTTGCTTTATTTTCTCTTTGGTCAAATAATCACGACCACAACTTTCCAGAACCAGATTATTATTTATGTTCACAATAGAATTCTTCTCATCAACTTCTACCATGTATGGGGAACATTTCACATCATAGGTACTTACCAAATAGATGAAGGTATTTTCCTGGTGCCGGACACCTCTGTAATGGATAAAGAAACCTTTTAAATCACTAAAATCTGTTTGGTCATACTTTTTAACAATCTGGTCAACCCTCTCCTCATTGCAAGACTGTAGCGCAATGACCAAAACAATAAAAAGCAATACTATTCCTATAATTTTTTTCATTTTCATTTAGTTGTAACTTACCCTAACCTACCTTCGGATGACCACCTATGCGACAATCAATTTTTAGTTATGCCATTAATTCTGTTTGGTAAATATATTATCGTTACTATAAAGCAATTATTAATTCGGGATTATCAATAGAATACCTGTCGTTTATACCTACAGGAAAAAGAGCTTACTTAATATATACCTTGCGCCAATTACTTTTACTTAATCAACTCAAATACTCTAAAATTATGAGCCGATTAATTAAATTAATCGGCTCATAATTAAACATTTTATAAATGAAGGTCATTATTTAGAAATGTCTCTAAAGATATTGTTTCAGCCACGTTCTTGTCTGTTCATCGTCTGTAAATGACTTCATCGGAATGGGTGGCTGTTTTAGCTTGAACAAAATGTTCATCATCAATTTTGAAAGCCCTGGTTTTGATACTATTGCTATCGCTTTATAAACATTTGATAATTACGACTTGCTCTGTTTGACATGACCTCACATCAGCACCGACCAGAACGACATTTTGCCCAGGTTTGATTTTAACTTTTTCAAAACAATGGTCATTTGATTTTCAACTGTTTTTTCGGAAATACCCAAGCGGACAGCAATTTCTTTGTTGGAAAGATATTCGTTGCGGCTCATTTCAAAAATTTCTTTTGCCCTGGGCGGTAAAGCTCCTGTGAACTGGCTGATCAGGCTTTTAAGTTCTTTAACCTCTAAAGCATCTTCGGTATAACAGGCTTCCTCTTTTACATCAGGATGAGACAACAGGATCTCTGCACGCCGTTTACTGCCCCGGATCACCCTGGCCAATTTGTACTTTACTGCCGCACACAAATAGCTTTTTAAACTTGTGGCCTGTACTTTTTCACGGTTTTCCCAAAGCCAGACAAAAATGTCCTGTATCGCATCTGTACATTCCTCTTCTTCTTTGAGAATGTTAAAGGCAAAACGGTATAGATACTCCGAATGCCGGTTATAAATTTCATTGAATGCCAAACGCTCCCCCTGCCTCAGCAAGACGGTTAATTCATTATCACTGAGTTCGGTATAAACAACCATATATGTAAAGCTATATTCTTTCTCTGAAATAAAAAAACATTTGTTTTGAGAAAAAAATCAAAGAATTGGGTAAAAAGGCAATAACGCTCCTTAGCAGAATCATTTAAGTAAAATTTCAGAATACGAAGACAACATATTAACAGAAGAATTTAAAATAACTTTTAATTAAATAAATAACCAACATATAAAATACCTGATATAGCTTTGGAGCAACCATTTGTTAAAAAATGAAAGCGAATATACCGGAAAGCCCAACAGAAAAACCGCGAAAAAAGAATGACCTTCTTTTAAAGGCCGCCTTTGAAGAGTGTTTTCATGACCTGCTGCGTTTCTTTTACACTAATGCAGACCAAATATTTGATATGAACCGCAATTTCGAATTCATGGATAAAGAATTACGTGAAATTTATCCTGAGCGCAGCAGTAAAGGAGGAACCCGCATTGCAGATTTATTGGTTAAGATTTTCCTGCTCAACGGAAAGGAAAAATGGTTTCTTGTCCACCTTGAAATCCAGGCACAGAACACTAAGGCATTTTCATTCCGAATGTTCCAATACCACTATCGTTTATTGGATCGTTTTGGTGTACAAGTCGTTTCTCTGGTTGTTTTTACCGGCCGTAAAAATCAGCACCAACCCGGTGAATTTAAAATGGGTTCATTGGGCACTGAAATTATTTATCGATACAAAACCTATCAGATTTTTGACCATACTGAACTTCAATTGCTCAATATGGATAACCCCTTTGCCCTTATTGTAATTGCCGCCCAAAAAGCGCTACGGGAAAATAAAATCCCAGAAGAGGAATTAAATAAAGAACGTACCATCATTGCAAAGGCCATACTGGCCAACAAAACATATGATCACAAAAAGATAAGGAAATTAATTATTTTTCTTAAAAATTTCCTTTATGTAGAAAATAAAAATATAAATCGTAACTTTGATATCGTAATTACTGAATTAACTAAAGAAAAAATTAATATGGGAATTGAAGAAACAGTAATAATGCTTGCCCGGGAAGAAGGCATTGAACAAGGGATTGAACAAGGGATTGAATTGGGAATTGAACGAGGCATTGAAGAAGGGTTTGAAAAAGGAGCCAATGAAAAAGCATTGGCCATTGCAAAACAGCTAAAACAATTGGATTTGCCTATTTCATTGATCTTAAAAGCCACCAAACTTTCTTTAGAAGAAGTTACTGCATTATAAATTAATATGGGAATTGAAGAAACAGTAATAATGCTTGCCCGGGAAGAAGGCATTGAAGAAGGCATTGAATTGGGAATTGAACAAGGAATTGAAAAGAGAATTGAAAAGGGGGCCTATGAAAAAGCATTGGCCGTCGCAAAGCAGCTAAAACAATTGGGCTATCCCATTTCAGAGATATTAAAAGTCACCAAACTTTCTTTAAAAGAAGTTACTGCGCTTTAATTTTATAAACCGCAATATTAAAGCTAAAAATCACCGAGTACCGGATTATCTGCAATGGGCAATTTTTCAAACCGCAGCACTTCTACACTCGGACAGCCAAAATCTTCGGTCACTTTACCCAAAATCAAATAGCATCCCTTGCCTTTAAAAGGATACACCGGTGCCTGTGCCGGAAAATGTGTGGTATCAAAAAAGTCCCCTTTAACATCCAGAAAGGTACCAAACCACATTTTCTTATTGTTTTTGGTACGAACGGTTTTTTCGCACACATACTGCCCAAGCATTTTCACGGTTTTACCGGTATGTTTTTTCAATTCAGCAGCCATTACATCTCCACGATAGGAGGTTTTAAGCAAATCGAACATTTCCATACTAAGCGGATAGCCTAGAAGTTCCAGCTCATGATAAGCATCTTCCAGCACAGAACTTTCCAGCTCCGGAAGCACATAACTTTTACTTTTTACTTTAAACAATGCCTGTGCAGGCGGTTCGGGTGTTTTGGTCCCTAAATAATTGTACACTTCCCAGAGCAATATTTTTTTACTTTTCCCAAAATCCCGCAGCGCCCCTGTCCGGATCAGCAAAATACATTGCTGCAAGGTTATCCCGGTCCGCAGAATAAAATCTTCCAGATCTGTGTACCTGCCATTCCTTTCCCGCTCCTGCGGAATCAGCTGAATGAACCGGCTTTCCAGCCCGTTAATTCCAATAAACCCCATATAAACATCCTGACCGCTAATGTTCACCTTGGTATCACTGTGGTTTACACAGGGCAGGTGCACCCTCGCCCCTGTTTTTTTCAGTTCATGTACATAAACCCAGCGCTGGTAAAAGCCGCCATAATTGTTTAATACCGCTACCATAAATTCCATTGGATAATGTGTTTTTAAAAACAGGCTTTGGTAACTTTCTACAGCAAAACTCGCAGAATGCGCTTTGGAAAAACTATAGCCGGCAAAAGAAGCCACCTGCCTCCAGATCTCTGCTGTAATGGCCTCATCATAACCTTTGTTCCGGGCATTGATAAAAAAGCTTTCAACCAAACGGTCAAACTCTGCTTTGGAACGGTATTTTCCACTCATGCCCCGCCGAAGAATATCGGCATCGGCCAAATCCAGTCCGCCGTAACTGTAACAGACTTTAATCACATCCTCCTGGTACACCATTACCCCAAAGGTGTCTTCCAGTTCCTGTTTCATAATGGGGTGCAGGTATTTGATCTGGTCCCGGTGATGGTAATTGTAAATATAGGTTTTCATCATACCCGATTGTGCTACACCAGGCCTGATAATGGAACTCGCTGCCACCAGAGTCAGGTAGTCCTCGCATTCCAGCTTGCTCAGCAGCTGCCGCATGGCTGGTGACTCAATATAAAAACAACCTATACTTTCTCCCAAACGAAGGCGGGCATTGATCAGGGGGTCGTCCATAAATTTCCGGACCTCATGAATGTCTACCTGATCTCCTGTATTTTGTTCAATGAGTTCTACCGCTTCTTTGATGTGGCCTATTCCCCGCTGACTCAGGATGTCAAATTTATCAAAGCCTATGGCCTCGGCCTCGTACATATCCCACTGCACCGTAGGCAGGTCTTTAGGCGGCAGGTCCAGGGCGGTATAATAAGTAATGGGTTCTTCAGAAATCAGCACCCCTCCGGCATGAATAGAACGCTGGTTGGGCATATCCTTCATCAGGTCATAGGCATTCATAATTCTTTTGAACACCGGGTTGTCCAGGTGTTTACCTTGCTGCGTAGGATCGGTGAAACTGTCTATTTCTTCTTTAGGCAATCCCATGGCCTTACCAATTTCACGAAATACAGATTTGTCCTTAAAGGTACTCATGGTACCCAGTAAGGCCGTATAGGCTTTCCCATACTGTTCAAAAATATAGCGCTGCACATCTTCTCTTTCGTCCCAGGAATAGTCAATATCAAAATCGGGCGGGGAACTTCGGTGTTTGTTCAAAAAGCGTTCAAAGTAAAGTTTAAGTTCCAGGGGGTCTACATCGGTAATGCGCAAACAAAAAGCAACAATACTATTGGCCCCCGAGCCCCTGCCAACATGATAATAACCCTTCGATTTTGAGTATTGGATAATATCCCAGGTAATTAAAAAATAGGCCATAAAATCCAGCTCTGCAATCACTTTCAATTCCTTTTTAAGTCTTTCAGCAGCTTCTTTGTTCCCTGGTTCATAACGGTCTTCCAAACCCGCCCAGGCCAGCTTTTCCAGCAAAACCTGATCCTCTTGCCGGCTTCCGGTATAGGAACGTTTGTTGCGGCGTGTTTTATTACTATAATCCAGGCAACAACTGCTTAAAAGCTTTTCTGTATTTTCCACAATGAAGGGGTAACCGGCATATAAGCGTTTCAATTCTCCCGGTGGTAAAAATTCCTCTCTCGGGCTGCAGCTTTCCTCTGTGCCGATTTTACTCAATACCGTATTTCCGTCTATAGCCCGCAGGTACTGGTGCAAACGGTAACTGGTCCGGCTGTTCACCGTAACCGGATGCCATACCACCAGCTTCTTTTTAAGGTCTCCAAGATCTTTGTTGTATAACAGGTGCAGTTGCTCTGCCCTGATGCCCAGAAATTCATTTTCACGCAGCTCAAATATCTCCTTTCCATACGTATACAAAACATAAGCATGTTTAAAATCTATGGGCCGGTCTGGCAGGGTTCTTTTTTCCAGGTTGCAGCCGGTCAGAAAATCATTCAGCTCCTTCATCCCTTCTTTATTTTGCGCAATACCGGTGTACAACAAGCGGCCCTCTCTTCTAAATTCTATTCCCCCAATTGCTTTGATCCCCTTTGCTTTGCATTCCCTGAAAAATTCCAGAATCCCTGTAGAGTTGTTGATGTCTGTGAGTGCCATTTCCCTGATGCCCATAAAGGCGGCTTCGGTTACCAGCTTTTCAATACTCATCGTGCCGTAACGCAGGCTATAACAGGAATGCACATTCAAAAACATAACTTACAGTTTAAGTTCAAGAGTAGAGGCAAGGGAAATGGCCTGTTCCCCAAAACGGTCTCGGATCCTGTCCATCGCCTGGTATAAACTATAACGCTCTTCAGAGGCGTTGTAAAGATTAATCTGTTCAAATCCATTAACCAGGCTAGACAATTTTACACCGACCAGGCGGATCAGCATCCGCCGGTTATAAGTGCGGTCAAAAAGCGTTTTGGCTTTATCGATCAGGTAATCGTCCAGTGCTGTATAGGGTATTTTTTCCTGCTGGCTAACGGTTTCAAAATTAGAATACCGGATGGTAACAGTAATACAGGCGCTTAGTTTCTGCTGCTTGCGAAGTTCATAGGCCAGCTCTACCACCATACTGGTAATAAGCTGTTTAATTTCCGCAAAATCAATACTGTCCCGCTGAAAGGTATGCTGTTTGCCTATGGATTTTTGCTCCCGGTAAGGGACCACCGGACTATAGTCTATTCCATTGGCTTTTTGCCATAAGGACAATCCATTATTTCCCAGCACTTTAAAAAGCTGCTGCCGCGGAACCTGCACCAGGGTACTGATTTTTTTCACCCCCATCTCACTCAGCTTTATGAAAGTCGACTGCCCCAGGCCGGGTATTTTTTTAATGGACAGGGGGTTCAAAAATCCCGTTACTTCCGGCTGGGCAACAAAAAGCTCTCCATTGGGTTTACATTCATTGGTGGCCATTTTTGAAACCGTTTTATTTACGGATAAACCAAAAGAAATGGGTAGCCCGGTTTCTTTCCTGACCAGTTCCTTGAGTTCCCGTGCATATTTCATACATCCGTAAAAACGGTCCATACCAGTCATGTCAATATAATGCTCATCTATAGACGCTTTTTCCAGTAAGGGCACCCTTTGCTGCAGCACTTCGGTGACCTCTTGGGAATACCTGCTGTATTCTTCCATACTGCCCCTGATAAAAACCGCATGAGGACAGAGCTGTTTGGCCATTCTGGAAGACATCGCAGAATGCACCCCATACTTTCTGGCCTCATAGCTGCAGGAAGACACCACACCTCTGTCTGATGTCCCTCCGATAATGACTGGTTTTCCAACCAGCTTGCTGTTTTTCAGCAACTCGACAGAAACAAAAAAAGCATCCTGATCTATATGTATAATCTGTTTATCCTGCATATCCGGGGTTTCCGATAACAAAATTACACTAAAATATTTAGTATTATAAAATTATTATTACTATTTATATTAGCAAATAAAAATCCAAAAAACACTCTGGATACAGCCTGAATGCGGTTCAGCAAAAAAAAGGGCTTACACACTGATAATCAAAGCAATCTGTTCATTGTAAAATTTAATACACAAGTATTAAAGGTTATACATATATTTAGCTCTAAATGAAGAATATGTCGTTAAAATGTATCGTTATTGATGATGAGCCACCGGCCCTGAACCTGATCCGTGACTATATTTCCAGGTCCCCGGGCTTGCTGCTGCTGGATACCTTTAAGGACACGGCTTCCGGTGCAGCTTACCTTGCCCAAAATGAAGTAGACCTGGTATTTCTGGACATCAACCTGCCCAATATTGCGGTAGTAGATCAGGCCACACCAGCCGAAAAGAAACCTATGGTCATCTTTATGACTGCCCATAAAGACTTTACCTTTGACCGCTTTCAACGGGAGGCCATTGATTATATTTTAAAACCTCTGGATTTTGACCGCTTTTCAAGGGCTGTTTTTAAAGCTGCAGATTACAAAAGTTACAAAATGCTGCACAAAAAATAAGGCATGGCCCCCATCCGGGAAAATACCATGCCCCCTCACCTAAATTTTACGCCTGCTTTGGGATATCACAGGCATATTTCAACTACCCGGAAACCGGGTCTTCATGAACAAGGCATTTGCACAAAACACCTTTATCTTTATTCTACTGCTTTTTTACTACTCAGTAGAAAATCTGTACACAGAAGTACTTTTATAAATCTGGCCCGCCTTAAGCAGCGTGGAGGGGAAGTCTGGCTGATTTGGACTATCCGGAAAATGTTGCGTTTCCAGGCAAAATGCAGTTCTGAAATCATCGCTCTTAACCCCACGCATTTTATTCCTGGACTGCATAAAATTACCCCCGTAAAACTGCAGTCCCGGTTCTGTAGTATAAACCGTCATCATAATACCAGACTGGTCCCCTTTCACTATTGCTGCTTCTTTCCATAGCTTCTTACTGCTCAATACAAAATTATGGTCATAGCCTTTTCCATAACGGAGCTGCACATTGGCCTCTGCAAGCCGCTCTCCAATTGCCCTTGCCTTTCTAAAGTCAAAAGGACTTCCTTCAACAGGACTAATTTGACCACTTGGAATAAGTGTCGAATCAACTGGGGTATAAAAATCGGCAAAGATCCGGAGCAAATGCTTATTGACGGTTCCGCTGCCTGCCCCGTTCAGGTTAAAAAAAGCATGGTTACTTAAATTAATCACCGTGTTTTTATCCGATACGGCCTGGTAATTCAATTTAAGTTCATTATAAGCTGTAAGGGTATATTGTACCCGCACCCGCAGGTTACCCGGAAACCCTTCTTCTCCATCCTTACTCACATAATTCAAAACAAGACTGCTGTCCCCCCTGGGGCTGGCCGAAAACAAACGGTACTGAAATCCGTTAAGGCCCCCGTGCAAAGTATTGGGCCCATTATTGATGCTCAGCCGAAAAGTATCCTGACCAATCTTAAACCTGCCTTTTGCAATCCGGTTGGCATATCTTCCTACAATGGCCCCAAAATAAGGCTCTGTAGACTTCATATAGCCCGATAAGCTGTCAAAACCCAATACCACATCCCTTAATTCACCCATACGGTCAGGCACCAGTAAACTAACCAGTCTGCCTCCGTAATTACTGATCCGCGCCTTCATTCCTTTACCATTGTCCAGGGTATAAAGTGCTGCGCTTTTGCCCTCCACCTCTTTCTCAAATGCTCCTGCCGAAATTTCTTGCGGGCTCTGGTTTCTGCAGGCTGTGACCAGGCTCAGACAAGCAACCACAACACAACTCCATTGAACAGCAATTTTTAACATATACGATTTGTTTTCTGCAAAGTTGCAGTGCGGCAGAACAAGGATCAATCCAGAGCTATTTTTTCGATAAACTTTAAGGTTTAATTTAAAAATTCCAATTTTTATTCTTAAAAAAAGAAATCAATATACTTAAATTAAAATTTTATTCCAAAACACTTGTTTATTACCGGAACATTCCGTTATATTTGGTCAACCTAATTTGTAGAGAACATTTGTAATGCGTGAGCCCAATTGCTAACCAAAGGACAACCTATGTTTAAACTACCAGAATTAGATCAGACCGATATCCAGCTTTTAAAGATCCTGCAAAACAATGCAGACTTCCCTTACAAACAAATTGCCAAACTGCTTCACAAGTCGGAGCCCGTTATTTACGACAGGATCAGGTCACTGCGAAATAAAGGGTATATACAATCGTCTGTGATCCTGCTCAATTTGCAGAAAATACAACAGATGCTCACCGTATATGTTCAGATAAAGCTCAATGAACATTCTGCACAGGCGCTGAACCTGTTCCAGGAAACAGTTACAAATTTTGATGAAGTGATGGAATGTTACCACATGACCGGCAACTACGACTTTAAACTAAAAGTGGTTATTCCCGATATGCCTGCCTACAACAATTTTATCCGCTGCAGGCTTTCGGCCGTTCCAAATTTAGGTGCCGTGGAAAGTCATTTTGTTATTGCCCAGCACAAGCACGAAACGGCTTATAAGCTGGGCTGAAAAGATTTTTTTAAGGAAGGGCGACTTCTTTCGGGAGGCTTTCAACACCGGTTCTGCTAATTGCCGACACCGCAATCCGTTTAAGGTTCGCCTGTGCTTTAACCAAAAAGCGGTCGTTCCGGTTCATAATGGTATAGCCCCATTTTGTTCCGTACTGAAAATAAACCACCCACCTGAAAACATCCTTTTCCTTTGGATGGCTCCAGCTGATTTTTAATTGTCCGGGTTGCTGCTCGGTTTGCACCGATGGACTGGCCGGCACAACCTGGTCCAGCCAGGGGCTTTCCGGAACCAGCGCCCCCTTCTGATAAGGCCCATTAAGAATCCCATTAATCAGTTTCTCGTGTTTTAACAAGCCCGCAATACTCCAATGAATGGCTCCCATGCTGCCCGGCAACATACCTCTGGTAATCATAATCTGATTGATAATCTCATCGACATTCTTATCGTCTCCGCCAAGGGCAACATTCATTCCTGGCCAAAGGTGACGACCCATGGTATTTTCACCTGCCCACCAGCCCAGCAAAACCGGAAAACTATGAGGGATATCATTTACCGTCCAGTACAGTTGCGGAGCAAAATAATCTATCCAGCCTTTATTAAGCCAAAGCTTTGCATCGGCATAGAGTTTATCGTATTGATCATAACCTTCAACAGAAGCCGGATAACCCGGACGCCAGATGCCGAAAGGGCTCAGGCCAAATTTCACATATTTCTTTTCGGCCTTAATTTCTTTATAAACCCTTTCAATAAAGGTATTCACACTTTCCCTTCTCCAGTCTGCCCTGGAAAGCTGTCCGCCATTTTTCTGGTAAGCTGCCCAGCTCTCCCCATCCGGAAAGTCGAGTCCGCCGTTATAAGAATCGTATGGATAAAAATAATCGTCAAAATGTATCCCGTCAATATCATAACGCTTCACCAGGTCTCTCACCACAGCTGCAGAATAATCCTGCGTTCCTTTTTTCGAAGGATCCATCCAGTATTGTCCGTCTTTTAATTTCAGGACCAGATCAGGTCTTTTTTTCACGACCGAACTTTCGCTGATGTCTTTCCCAGAAGTATGAAAAGCACGATAAGGATTCAGCCAGACGTGCAGCTCTATACCCCTGTCGTGTGCCGCTTCTATCCAGAATTCCAGAGGATCATAATATGGATTTGGTGCCTGTCCCTGCTTGCCGGTTAAAAAATACGACCAGGGCTCCAGGTCACTTTTATACAGGGCATCGGCTTGAGGCCTCACCTGCAAAATAACGGCATTAAAATTATTTTTCTGAAGAAAATCAAGTAGAAAAAGGGCTTCTTTCTTTTGTTCCTCCGTACTCAAACCCGGCTTGGAAGGCCAGTTAATATTGGCTACAGATGCCACCCAGGCTGCACGGAATTCCCTGGAAGCTTTTGGCATTTGGCCTGGCAACAAAATTTCCTGTTTCTTTTCAACAGGATTTACAGTAGATGTTTGGGCAGCCATTTTTTTTGTTCCGCAAGAGCTGAGAAACAAAGTCAGGGCAGCACTCAAAACAAAAAGTTTTTTCAGGGGGGAAAGGACAGGTAAGTTCAATAGTTCTGGTTTTGTCATTTGGTTTGAACAAAACTAGAACTATTATTAACTTAAAAAAAGTTTTATCTTAAAACACCGCTTAGGCTGTTTCCTGCTTGGCAATGTTTCTGTAAGGGAATACATTAAAGATATGTCTGCGGGCAAATCTGCCCGGAGAATCTGCATTAACCAATTTGATGTAAGTGGCTTTAGGCACCTCAAAATATTCGTAACCGCTGCCATCCAGAAAATAAACCTTTAAAACCTGGCGTTCCCAGGTAAAATCGGCAATACCACAGGAAGATGTGGTTTGCGTATATTCTTCAAGTGACAATTCCAGGGTTTCAGGGGCAATACTAACCAGAAAATGATAAGCCTCAATAATCTCTTTGCTTTTGTGTTCGGCTTCAAGCTTAGCTTCTTCACTTTCCTGGAACTTATCCGGGTGCCAGTCTTTCATTAAATTCCTGTAAACAGTTTTTAATTCTTTTAGCTCGGTATCCTTCTGTACACCTAACAATTTCCTGTAATCGACGATCTTCTTCATAAAATTTGCGCAAAGATACGCAGATTTTTCTTCGAATCACATTAAGTTTCAATTAATTATAAAACAAAACACAGCTTAGCACCCTCTCATTTCAATGATGGTCAGGCCCTTAGTCCATTAATGAAGACTGACAACCCTGGTTATTTTCCAGTCTCCATCCTTCAGTTTCCAAAAAATAATGAATTTGGAAGGTGTACTTTCCCCGGGCTCTGTATTGTTGCGAAAACTATGGTAGCCAATTTCAACCGCACCAAAATCTTTTATCGGATAAACTTCTATACTTCCTTTAGCCAGCGTTCGGGTCACTTTGCCGCAGATGTATTTTTTAATGCCTTCCATCACTTCCTTTTTTGAGGTCGATAATCCGTTCCTGTCGTGATAAAACTCCAGGTCATCGGACATCATTGCATTCATTTTATCCAGGTCACAGTGGTTATAAGTATCAAAATACAAACTATCCATCCGCACAATCGCCTTATAAAGCTCTATAGATTCCGGAACATAAGGCTTAGGTACATACCTTTCTCTGTATTGCAGTTCTTCAGGCTGTATTTTTCCAATCAGCGCTTTGGAAGTTTTAATTTTTCGATCCGGGACCTGGGCATTGGCAGCAACCAGCAGGGTCAGAAAAAAGCAGGTCAGCAGAACATTCTTTAATTTCATAAATCACAGATTTTCAAATCTCTTACACAAGGTACAACATATTTTTTAATGCAGATGACCACCCCTCATATTAATACCATTTGGTATATTTGCACCATGGAAAACAAATTATCCAAATCTGAACGTACCCGCAATTTTATTATAGAGGTAACAGCCGATATTTTTAATAAAAAAGGATACGCCGGAACAGCACTCTCCGATCTTACCCTGGCAACGGGGTTATCTAAAGGTAGTATTTATGGAAATTTTGAAAACAAAGAAGAAGTCGCACTTGCTGTTTTTGATTACAACCTCGAAAAGATCAACAGGATTGTTCAGCAACATATTCAAAAGGCAGACAGTTTTCAGGATAAATTAATGGTATATGCCAAGGTTTACGACCAGTTTAACATCGCTGGCTTCCCACAGGGAGGATGTCCGATTCTCAACACCGCTACCGAGGCAGATGACACCCATAACCTGCTTAAAGACAAGGCCGCAAAAGCCGTTATCAGGTGGAAAAAAGGCCTGGAGCATTTAATCCTTTCGGGCGTGGAGGCCGGAGAATTCAAAAAAGGAACCGACCATACCCGTATGGCATTGTCCATTATTGCCCTCATTGAAGGCGGTATTATGATTGCAAAGGTTACAAATAGCCAGGCCAGTCTTGATAAAATTATGCTCACCATCAGGCACCTGATTGAGCAAATAAAAGCCTGAACCTGGCTATTGTTTTTTTAAACCCATTGCATTAAAATTACTGCTTGGTCGTATCCGGAGCTTTTCCAATCAGTTCCATAAACTGATCCAGTTTTGGTGTAATGATAATCTGGGTACGTCGGTTGGTTGCTTTCCCTGCATCTGTATCGTTACCGGCAACAGGGTTATATTCCCCTCTTCCACCAGCCGTTAAACGCTTTGGGTCTACCCCATAAGTATTTTGTAAAGCCTGCACAACAGAGGAAGCCCTCAAAGCACTCAGGTCCCAGTTGTTTCTGATGTTTACTTTTGAAATCGGCACGTTATCGGTGTTACCTTCAATCAAAACCTCATAATCTTTATAGTCTTTTATAATTTTTGCAATTTTGCTTAGCGTTTCTCCAGCCTTATCAGAAATCTCATAACTTCCGGATTTATAAAGCATATTATCCGATAAAGAAATATAAACAACTCCTTTTAATACCTGAACATCCACATCTCTCATTTCCTCCCGGCTCAACGAACGGGTAAGGTTATTGGTCAACACCATATTTAAAGAGTCGCTTTTGTTTTTGGTGTTCACCAAATGCTGAATGTATTTATTCGAACTGTTGATTTCATCGACCAGCTTAGAGATGTTTACATTGCCCTGGCTAGAAGAAGTTAAACACTTGTTTAAAGCAGCCTGAAGAGAGGCAACATTAGAACGTTCCGAAGCAATTTGCTCTTCCAGGCTCTTTACCCTGGAACTGGAACCGGAAAGTTCCTGCTGACTGCTCTGGTATTTTTGATTGATGTCTCTGGTCTTTTCCTGCAATTCATTATAACTGGACTGCAGTTGTTCGTATTTTTTGGTGCTTACACAGCCCTGGGTAATTGCGAGAAACGCAATTCCAGTTAGGGCCAGGATGGGAAATTTCATGATTAAATGTTTAAAATGCCTTTTAATAATTGATTCTACTACCTAAACGCAAATGATGAAAAAAAGTTTCACCGCTCCTAAGCAAGATACTTATTTTAACGAAATTTTCATACCACAAAACCCATAAGGCAAAAAAGCCAGGGAATTTTAACAATTCCCTGGCTTTTCTACGATTGGCAGATCTGTAATTTTATGATTTCAGCAGGTTTTGTCCTGTAAGCAGGCTTTCCTGAAATTGTGCATCTAAATCAATTGTACGGTTAGAAACCGAGGCTTTAACCGGGTTCATTTCCAGTTTAAGGCTTTCCTGAAATTGCGCATCTAAATCAATTGTACGACTAAAAACAGAAGCTTTAACTGGGCTTAGTTCCAGTTTAAGGCTTTCCTGAAACTGTGCATCCAAATCAACTGTATGGTTAAAAACAGAAGCTTTAACCGGGTTCATTTCCAGTTTAAGGCTTTCTTCAAATTGTGCATCCAAATCAACCGGAGCAGCAAAGCTAAGCTCAGAACTTTCTGTTTTCTCAGAAACAAAACCCGTTGTTTTTACGGTCGATGACTGACCTTTTACCAAAATGTGCTCTTCGGATTTACCGCTTAATTTTAAATCAGAACCATCTTTAACCACAGTATATAAACCTTCTGTGTTGACATTCAGCTCAGCAGAAGCTTGTTCTGATAAAAATACCTGTAGTACAGACAAATCGATATTACCTTGTGATTTTACACTAGAACGGTCAGATGCTTCAATCCTTCTCAGGTCTTTAACACAAACGTATACACTGGCCGGCATCTCTTCGCTGGAACTGATCAGCAGTTTGTTGCCTTCTTTTTGAACAGACACTTTATCCCCGGCCCCACTGGTCACCACACGGATGCTTTCTTTGTTGCCCTGGCTAATGTAAACCTGTACATTTCCGTTCACCTTGATCATGTTATAACCTGCTGCTGCAGAAACATGGCTGGAAGTATTTTTTTCAATTCCGTCTTTTGCAAAAGTTGTAAATGCTGAAGAGCTTAATACCAGAACAGTTAATGCGCTGGCGAATAATGTTTGGATAGCAGTTTTCATATCTTTAATATTTTAATTTTCTTAATTCCTTTTGATCATAAGACACCATTAATTCACAAACGTTTCACTCAAAATGCTTGTATTATACCATAATCAGCTATTCATCGACCAACGCCCCGATTAAATCGACAAGCATCGCTTGCTTTTTTTAACCTACCGGAAGGATTTAAAAAAATAAGGGATTATCCCGCACATACATAGAGGGTTCTATGATGCAGGAAAACAGAAATTATAAAAAAAGATAAAGAGATATTTCAGATATGGCTTTCCATACAGCCATCCATATCTAGCAGCAGAAAGCAGGCAATTCGCGCTTAGCTTCCTTTCGCTTCTTCAAAACCTTTTGCCAGCTCATTCCAAAGGTATTCCGAAGCCTGTTTCAGACGCGCTTTGGTCTGGGCTTTTTTGAGTTTTCTGGGTAATTTAAATTTCGAAGAGGCTTCTTTAATTTGCTTTGCTTTGCTCATGGTTCAAATCTAAGGATATGTGGGTAAAAAACCAATGGGATTTATTAAACGGACTTTCTCTTTTGGTAAGCCATCAGGCAAAACAAAGCCAGAAAAGAAGCTACAGTCATAATCAGGGGCATGGCCAGGGTCGATTTTTCAGGAAAAAAACTAACCACCACAGAAGCCAGCGCCCCAAGACCCATTTGCAGTGCGCCCAGTAAGGCCGAGGCACTTCCTGCATTTTTACTGAAAGGGGCAAGAGATAAAGCCGCAGCATTCGGGTTAATTAAACCCAGACAAGCTAAAAAGAGTGCGATAAAAATAACGGTGCTATAAATATTCAGTAAGTGATTTGTGGCTGCCAAAAGGAACAGCAAACTAAAAATAGCTTGCGCAAGCAAAGCCGAAGTGACAATTTTTTTACTGTTGTGCCACCTTAAAATCAGGCTATTGACTTGGCTGGAACCAATAAATGCAACTGAAAGCAGCGCGAAGATCCATCCGTAACCTGTTTTGCTGATTCCGTACAAGTTCATAAACACCATAGGTGAAGCAGAAACATAAGCAAACAGGCCCGAAAAAGCCAAAGAAGTAATCAGGGCATAGGTGTAAAACTGTGGTTCTATTGCAACCGAGCGGAAACTTTTTAAAATCGGCGCGGGCTTTAAAGAGTAAGCCGGGTCTGGAACATAGCTTTCCGGTAAAAAAAAGAAAGCAGCAAGGAACATCAAAACGGCCATGAAAGCCAAAAAAACGAATACATATTGCCAGCCTAAACCTGCAATCAAATACCCTCCTGCAGTTGGGGCCAACATAGGAGAAACTGCAATGACCAGCATCAGGGAGGCAAAAACCTTAGGGCTCTCCCCTATGGTAAAAAGATCACGGACCATAGCTACCGATGCCACAGCAGTCGCACAACTCCCTATAGCCTGAACAAAACGCAACACAATCAACTGATTAATGTCAGTGACCGCCAGACAGCCCAGGGAAGCAAGTATATAAATCAGCAGCCCAAAATAAAGCGGCTTTTTTCTCCCAAACTTATCCAAAAGCGGCCCATAGAGCAACTGTCCTGCCGATATACCAATAAAAAAACCAGATAAAGACAGGGAAACTTTTGGAATGGTGGTATGAAGGTCTTTCGCAATGGCATCAAAGCCCGGAAGATACATATCGATGGAAAATGGCCCTAAAGCGGACAAAGAACCTAAAATTAAAATCGTATAGAAATTTTTTGACTTTGCAGACATTGGGCTGGGATATTTTCAGCTACAAAGATGGGAAGATTTTAATTTATAAAACGAAAAAGCCAGGAAAGCTAAATGATTTCCTGGCTGGTGTGTGTAAAAAGTGATCGCTTATGATTTCAGCAGGCTTTGTCCTGTAAGCAGGCTTTCCTGAAATTGTGCATCTAAATCAATTGTGTGGCTAAAAGTAGAAGCTTTAACCGGATTAATTTTCAGTTTAAGGCTTTCTTCAAATTGTGCATCCAAATCAATTGTATGGCTAAAAACAGAAACTTTAACCGGGCTCATTTCCAGTTTAAGGCTTTCTTCAAACTGTGCATCCAAATCAACCGGAGCAGCAAAGCTAAGCTCAGAACTTTCTGTTTTGCCAGAAACAAAACCCGTTGTTTTTACGGTCGATGACTGACCTTTTACCAAAATGTGCTCTTCGGATTTACCACTTAATTTTAAATCAGAACCATCTTTAACCACAGTATATAAACCTTCTGTGTTGACATTCAGCTCGGCAGAAGCTTGTTCTGATAAAAATACCTGTAGTACAGACAAATCGATATTACCTTGTGATTTTATGCTAGAACGGTCAGATGCTTCAATCCTTTTCAGGTCTTTCACACAAACGTACACACTGGCTGGCATCTCTTCGCTGGAACTGATCAGCAGTTTCTTGCCTTCTTTTTGAACAGAGACTTTATCTCCGGCTGCGCTGGTCACCACACGGATGCTTTCTTTGTTGCCCTGGCTAATGTAAACCTGTACATTTCCATTCACTTTGATCATGTTATAACCTGCTGCTGCAGAAACATGGCTGGAAGTATTTTTTTCAATTCCGTCTTTTGCAAAAGTTGTAAATGCTGAAGAGCTTAATACCAGAACAGTTAATGCGCTGGCGAATAATGTTTGGATAGCAGTTTTCATATCTTTAATATTTTAATTTTCTTAATTCCTTTTGAACATAAGACACCATTAATTCACAAACGTTTCAGCCAAAATGCCTGTATTATACCATAAACAGCTATTCATCGACCAACGCCCCGATTAAATCGACAAGCATCGGCTGCTTTTTAGGGGTTCAATTTTTTGTATCATTTTCCCTTCAAAAAGGAATTATTTACAGACCTTGCAAAAAGTTAAAAAAAATGCACCAGCACCTGATCCGTAACATCTCCGCCCAAATTAAACTGTCCCAGGCAGACCAGCAATTGTGCAGCACTTACTTCGAACCCGTTCATTTCCCAAAAAACCGGGTCATAGAAGAAGCCGGGCAGGTTCCACAATACTTATATTATATTGTATCTGGTTTCATGAGGTTATTTCATTACAATGAGCAGGGTGACGAGCTGACCACGCACATCAATTGCCCGCCCGGATTTATAACCTCTTACACACACTTTATCAATGGGACCAAATCAAATGAATATGTAGAATGCATTACCAATTGCGAACTACTTAAAATCGATAAGTCTGGCCTGGATAAACTTTGCAGTCAAAGCAGCAGCTTTAAGGATTACAGCATTTTGGTTTTCCAGCAATCCATTACCTACAACGAGAACCGCTCCAAAGAACTGGCCAGTTTAAGTGCCGAGCAACGTTATCAAAACCTCCTAAAAAACTACCCCGAAATCCTGCTCCAGGTCCCCTTGCAGTACATTGCCTCTTTTTTAGGAATGAAACCCGAAAGCCTCAGCCGGATCCGCAGAAAAAACAATTAACTAACAAATGTCAAGTATATCCGGATAAATACAACAGAATTTTGTGCTGTTCATTAAAATCAAAAACATGACACAAGAAAATTTAGCATTGGTGACCGGGGCCAATGGTCATCTCGGATATAATTTAGCAAAACTGCTCATCAGCAAAGGTATCCCTGTACGCGCCTCCGTCCGGACCTTAAAGAGCGGCTCTGCGTTAAACAGCCTGGACTGCGAAATTGTACAGGCAGACATTACCGACAAGGCCTCATTGATCAAAGCCATGCAAGGGGTAAAAATACTCTATGCAGTTGGGGCAGCTTTCAAACTATGGGCAAAAGACCCTAAAAAGGAAATTTATGATGTAAACCTCCAGGGAACAAAAAATATGATTGAAGCCGCTGCTCAGGCAGGGGTACAACGTATTGTCTATGTGAGCTCTATTGCTGCACTCAATTACGCTGTATTGCCAGCAAAAGAGAGTTATGGCCACAACCCCGATCGGCGGGACATGTATTACAATTCGAAAAATGACGGGGAGCAGCTGGCTTTTGAGCTGGCCAAAAAGCACCATATTGAACTTGTTGCAGTACTTCCTTCTGCCATGATTGGGGCAGAATCAACAGACAACCTGAGTGTTTCCTATAACATTATCCGGCTCATCCTTAAAAAGGAAATCCCCGTAGAAACCAACATTACCTTAAATTGGATTGACGTAAAGGATGTAGCCCAGGGCTGTTACCTTGCGGCCACCAGGGGAAAAACAGGGGAGCGTTATATCCTTGCCAATGAAAAATGTACTTCCATAAAAGAAACCACTAAAATCGCTCAGGAGCTCTTCCCCGAACTGCAGATAAAACTACCTGTTTCAGTACCCAGGTTCTTATTGTACGGTGTCGCCTGGCTCATGGAAATGGGAAGCAAAATCAGTGGAAAAGCGCCACTGCTAACCACAAAAGACATTGCAATGTTTTCGGGCCTTCAGCAGGATTTCGACATCTCCAAAGCCAGAACAGAGCTTGAATTTAATCCTAAAGATCCTGCAACTGCAGTCCGTGAGGCTATGTTGTACTTAATGGAGCATAAAAATGACGAGTTTCAGTTTCACTAAAGTCCCGGCGCATTAAAATCAAAAAAAGTGGCCGGCATCCGCCAAACCACTTTTTCGCTATATATTACTAACCTAAGTCTAATTGAGGGAAATTGTCCCGGTAATGATCTCTTTTCCGTCTTTGTCCAGCGCAAAAACATCAATTGAGGTCGCATTCACTTTTCTGATTAAAAAGTAATTTGTTTTAAATAATTTTTGAAGGGTAGCAGGCCCGGTGCTGAATAAACTTGCCGGGCTATAGCCGTTGCTCACCTCACAAAATAAAGAGTTATACCCAAGCATGCCCAAGGGCCCAATTCCAGTAGATGGAGTTGCATAATAAGCCCAGGTAATGGGTTCAACTTGTTTATTATTTACCGTTGTCGGATAACTGGCCTTAAAAAAAGCATAATTACCTGCCGATTGCTTCAAAAATGCAATGGTAGCCGGAGTAAAAGCTTCGCCACTGGCATAACGCAGGTTGGCTGTCATGTAAAAACCAAAAAACTGAGGAGCCTGGGTGTAAATTTTTGTGGTTTCCTGTTGCCAGTCCCGGGTCCAGGCAGGTTTGGTATTTCTAATCAGTTTAAGAATTGCACCACCTTCTTTTTGATAGGTTCCGCCCTGGCGGTAAGACTGCATCACAATCGTATCGGGAACTACCCTTACAATTTTAAAAAAGTAGTCTGTAATTTCTGTACCACCAATTTCATAGACACTTGAAATTGCCGATCCAGTCGAAAAACTCAGCAAAGGCATACCTGTTGAAGCCGAGATTTTAAAATAAGACTCTACGGCATTTCCATAAATTGAAGTCATGCTCACTTTATTTTGAGTCGTATCAAACTTCATGATAAAAGGGGTTGCAGTCTTAACATCGGTGTTCAGCGAGGATACAAATAAGATCCAGCCATCCTTGGCATCATGCATTTGGGCCTTCAGGTCCCTTTCCAGTTTACCTGATCTTTCAATGGATTGTCCTCCATCCAATAAGGCTTCCTTTTTACAGGACAGGACCATACAAAAAAGTATAGCCAGGAAAATTAGGTTATATAGTTTTTTCATTTTGGTTCGTTTTAGAATTACTGTAGGGGTAAGCGGTTAACAACATCATCCAGCACATCGTGCATTTGGTGCAGGTCTATCCCTTTGTCCAGATAAAATTTATAGACCATCTGATATTTCGTTGCGAGCTTTGCATTTTTAGCTACAATTTTCAATATATCGGCTTTTGAATAACGGATCATGGCTTCTACTGAAGTTGCAAAATCCTCTTCCGGTGCATAACCACCATAAGCCCTGAAAAAGCCATCCGTCTGCGCCTGGGCATCTGTTCTGCTGGCATAGTTCAACTGGTAATATGTCCCCTGCGAAACCCGGTCATAGGCATATCCCCGACCATATTTCTGATCCAGCTGGTGGGCGTGTTCATGATAAAGGATACAAATATGTTCCCTTATTCCCGCTTTGGTAAAAGCCAGGTTATCTACCCCGCCCATTCCCAGCCGGTAATACTGTGCATTTAATCCTGCACCGGCTGCAGTTCCACTGTTAATGGAATTAAAATGGATTCCGGTACCAACAATAAGAAATTCAATAGGTTTCTGGTCATTCAAAAATTTTGGAAAGCTTTTGCTCAGGGGTTCCAGCCAGGTTTTCTCTATCACATACTTGGTATACAGTTGCGCTTTATCAAATTGCGCCGGAACATAAAAAGTAGTCGGATCTATAACCCGGGGGTTAAATTCATAGAACACCCGCACCCCATAGGTTTTAAACAGGGTATCGGTTAATTTGTCCAGGGCATTGGGCACCCCGGTCTTGATGGCCGTATAGTCTATAGGGGTCTGATCGGGTAATTTACTGTCCTTTTTACAGCTGGCAATAAGGGCCACTGCAATACATGCAACTAAAAGGCCGGTTAAATATCTTGTTTTCATGATGCTATTCATTTAATGTTGTTTTAAATCTGTTTGAATGAATGGATGGTCATCTGTTCTATCTTGGATTTAACTGAATATTTGGATTACCCTCCCTTTCTTTTCTCGGGATCTGGAGTACTTTTCTTAAATCATTCGCCTGCAAAGTTTCAGGTGCTTGTCCCCTGGACAAGCTATGGTCTACTTTTAACCCCAGTCTTTTTACGTCAAACCAGCGAAGGCCTTCATTAATAAATTCTTTTCTGCGTTCCAGCAATACCGTTGTCAATAAATCGGCAGTGCTTAAACCTGCTGGGTTCAGTGCAGTATAAGGACTGTACCGGGCTTTACGTAAAACTTCCAGATCGGTCAGCGCATCCTGCACAGTCCCCCCACTCCGGAGCACTGCTTCTGCCCTGTTGAGTAAAACTTCTTCCATAGAAAGATAAGAAGCCCTGAAAGAACCATTCGGATTGTTTGGCTGAACTTCATATTTGGTCACCATAACCCTTTTGTCGATAACCGTTCCAACCGGATACAAGAGTTTGGCCCTCAGATCCTGACTGGTAAACACAGGGGTAATGTTGTCTGCCGGAAAAAATCCACACAAGGTAAATCCTGTTGGCGCCAGAAAACTTAAGCTCGGGCTGTAGTAATCCAGTAATATATTGGGATGAGTGGTCGGGTCCATATATTTGGCCGTAAAAAACTGTATACCACTCTGGGTAATCAAGGTCAGGTCAGTTGCCAGGTCTCTTACAATCCGGCCTTTATCTGCAATTACAGCATCAGCGAATTTAATTGAAGCTGCCCATTCCCCTTTGTATAGCTTTACACGGGACATAAAGGCATTGGCACTGGCCAGTGAAAAATGATAAGGATTCTTAGAGACACTGTTGCCTCCTTTCTGGAGTTGCGCAATCCCTTCGGCCGCATCTTTCTCAATCTGTGCATACACTTCCTGAACCGTATTTCTGGCATAATGCTTTACATTGTCCTCGTTCACTTCTGTCACAACCGGCACCCCAAGATCGCTGGCCGCAGTTGAGGGGTTATAATGCTGTCCAAATAAGTTGACCAGCATAAAATGGCAATAGGCTCTAAGCACAAGGGCTTCCCCAAGTACAGCAGCTTTAAGTTCCGCGCTACCCTTTTCAGAGCCCATCACGCCGCTAATAACAATATTTGACCGGTATATTTTTGCATAAAACTCCCGGTAAGCCAGGTCTGGCCCCGTAAAATTGTTATCCGGATAATCGTCCTTCCATAAATACATAGGTAAAAAGTAACCCACAATGGAAGCCTGGGCCAAATTGGTATGAAAATCATAATCATCGGTCAGGATATCTGTAAACATTTCATGCCTGGCCGGATAGGCATCGGCCAGTATCTGTTGATAATGCTCCGTAAATTTCAGTTCAATCCTGTTGTCATAGGGTTTCTCTGTAAATTTTTTGCAGCCCACAAAACACAGTGCAAGCACGGTCAATAATGAGGCTATACTATTTTTTATATTGAATAGAGTCATTGTTTTATATTTTAGAACTGTGCAATTAATCTTAAGGTATAACTTCTTGGGTTTGGCAAGCTCACCCCGGTAATTAAGCTTTGCGGGTCCACTCCCCTCAGTTTGCTGCTTGCCCAGTAATGAATGTTATTGGCCGAAAATGTAAGTCGTGCACTTTTTAACCATGGGGTGTTTTGCAGAATTTTAGGTCCAAGGTTATAGGAAAGCATGACCTCACTTAAACGCAGTACATCTGCGCTGACCACCATTAAATCACTGCGGTTGTATGCAAATTCGTTCTGGATAAAAGCAGAGGATAAATAAGCATTCTGGATATTGGAAACCAAACCTGGAATATTGGTCAGCCGTTCATCGCCGGCAGTACGCCAGCGGGCATCAATGTCCTGCGAGGCAGCTAGGTCATCGGCATAAATCCTTTTCACCATAGGAGAGCGGAATACCTTATTGCCTAAACTATAGGTCAAAAAGACCCTCAATTCAAGTGACTTGTATTTAAAAGTATTGGTTAAAGATCCAGTTGTGGTTGGTTGTCTGGGGCCCATGTAAGTGATCAAGCCATCATTTGTGCTGGAAAGCACGATATTATCCACAACATTGCCATTGCTTTTATCCTTAAACAAAGGTTGTCCGTTGGCATCCAAACCGGCAAAATTATAGGCGTACAAGCCATACAAAGGTTTGCCTTTAGTACCATAGCCGTCAGGCTTGGTTTTCTCGGTCAGTAAAGGAGAAAACAGGTCACCTTCGGTCATGGTGTTTTTAACATAACCGAATATAAAATCGGCGCCCCATTTAAAATTCCGTGTAGCCACAATATCCTTTACACCAAGGGTAATGTCAATACCTTCATTTTTTAAAGAAGCCCAGTTGATGGTTTTAGAAGAAAAACCATCTTCATAACCTACGGTACTGGATTTAATCAGGTCTTTATTTCTTCTGCTGTAAAATTCGGTAACCAGGTTTAATTTATTAAACAAACCGATTTCAAAGCCAAGGTTGGCTGTGTAATCCTTTTCCCAACTTAAACTATACAATTCAGGCGCAAAAATTCTAATTCCTATTTCGCTATTTACTGCATCAGGGCGGTTCAGGTTCACATAATTGGCATTGATATTTGGAGAAGTCTGGTACGCATTTCCCCTTAAACCATAACTACCCCTGATTTTTAAGTAATCAATTTTACCAGCGCTATTGATTGCACTAAAGAATTTTTCTTTATCCACATTCCAGGAAACACCAATACTGTAATTTGGCAAAAATCTGGTCTGGGTTTTTCTTCCAAACATGTTGTTGCCATCCACCCTTCCGGCAAGTTCAATGTTATATTTATTGTCAAAACTATACTGAGTGGAAATAAACAAGGCGGTTCTGTTCTCCTGAGTAAATCCTTCAATGTAATAACGGTCGTCCGTTTCCAGCGCTTTCTTCATGGCCAGAATACTTGGAGAAATAATTTTCCCTCCGTAATACATATAACCATAACCGCGGGTAAAACTGCTGGTCACTTTATCTGAAGCCAGCTCAAATCCTCCAAAAACACTTAAATTATGCTTTTGATTAAATTGCTGCTTCCATGAAAGTGTATTGGTCATGTAAAAAAAGTTTCCGATATTCTGACGCGCTTCCAATATCCCACCCCGCGGTAAAATGGTCTCCGGAATAGAATTGGGATCAGATGGATCTTTATACAAATAAGGGTTTAATGACCTCAGTTTATCATTCGTGGCTACACGGTAAGCTGCCGCTACGTTAGAATATTCAGTCATCACGTGATCGTAATTCGCAGAAGTTTTTCTAGCAGACACCAGGGTTTCAAAAGTCAGGTTTTTTGTAATCCTGTAAGTCGGGCGGACTGCAAAACGAACATCCTGTGATTTCAGGGTGTTAAAATTTTCGTTAATCTCCTCCAGGATGTTAAAAGGGGCATAACTACGCAAATAGTACTTATAATTTCCATTTTCATCATATGGAGACATCGCCCTGCTGGTTGTTGCGGCATAAGTAGCAGGGTTCAGTTCAAAGGCACGGGTGGTTTCAAAATTATTTTGTGTCCCGTTAAAGGTACCTGGTGAAAGCTGGTTACGAAAAGAGGCATTCAGGTTAAAATCCACATCAAGTTTTGGGGTCAAGTTAAGGACTACCCTAAAATCCGTGGTATACCTTTTCATGTTGTACCCCACAGCCGATCCGTTATCATTCGCATAACTTCCTGATAAATAATAGGTCGATTTATCACCGCCGCCTGAAAAAGATAAACTATGCTCCTGCAAAAGGTTGTTCCTGAAAAGCACATCAAACCAATCGGTGTTCACCGAACGGGCCCTGTTCAGCTCGGCATTAAACTGATCTTTGCTGATCTGGTTGTTTGCATACCTCATATAGGGATCGCTAAATGCGCCTGTTGTAGAAGGGTAATTTAAAACAGACAAATAACCATAATTAAATAAGTCACGGGAAAGGTCCATTTGCTGTTCTGAATTCATCACATTGTACTGGTTAATGTTTGGTTTAACCCCTACAGTAAAAGCGGTACTCAGATTAATGACAGTAGAGTTTTTCTTCCCTTTTTTGGTGGTAATGGAAATTACACCATTGGCAGCCCTGGTCCCATATAAAGCGGTTGCCGAACCATCTTTAAGAATAGTAATATCCTCTATATCAGAAGCATTTAATCCGGCAATTGCCGAACCCAGTAAAGATGCAGGATCTCCTGAATACAACTGGTTTACACTGATGTTTGCCGGTGATGCAATGGGCACCCCATTGATCACATAAAGGGGTTCCTGGTTGGCACTGATGGAGGCATTACCCCGGATCCTGATTTTGGGTGTGGCCCCAAATGTTCCCGAAACATTTTCTACACTCACGCCGGCAGCAGCCCCCTGCAGCATTCTGGAAACATCGGTATAACCAGAGCGGTTCACCAGTTCTTTGCTGACCTGACTCACCGAGCCGGTAAATGTCTTTTTATCGATCTTTTGGTATCCCGTAACCACCACCTCATTAAGCCCCATATCTCCGCCCTGAAGAACAACATTCATAAAAGTGGTGCTTGCCGGCAGTTCTTTTTTGCTAAAGCCGATATAACTAAAAACAAGCATTACTCCGGCCTGATCAACTTTTATGGAAAACTCACCTTTGTCATTTGTGGTCACCACATTTTTAGTACCTTTTTCCATTACAGTAGCCCCCACAAGAGGGCCTTTGCCATCGGCAACCTTACCTGTAATGACAATTTTTTGTACAGCAGGCGTGAGCTCCGTTGCCGTTTTTCGAAGAGAGGGATTAATTAATATGGTCTTGTCTTCTATTTCAAATTCAAAGGGCTGGTTGGTCATTGCTTTAGCCAGCGTTTCTTCCAATGAAGCTTCATGGACAGACATACTCACCGGATGAGACTTTTTTAACTGGTCGGTATTGTAGACCAGCTTATAGCCGCTTTGTTTTCTAATCTCCTGAAGAACTTCATTAAGTGCTGTATTTTTTACAGAAAGTGTAATTTTCTGCGAAAATGTTTTAGCTGAAATTTGCAAACTTGCAACAATTAGTAAAACAGCGGTCAACTTCATGGCTAATGAAAATTTATAGATAAAATTTTTCACAAGGCTAAATTTTTGCCATAGGTATGGCAATAGCTTGCGCTGAACTTTTAAATTCATACTTTTGTTTGTAAGGTAATTGGTTAACAGTTGGTTTATTGATTGACGGTTATCTTGATAGAACCGGTTGCGTTGCCGCGCAGCCGGTTCATTTTTAAGAACGTATCGTATGTTACATAGGCCTTTTCATTTAATAAGTTACTTTAATCACATTATTGGTTAATTTAAATTTGATGTTTCCTGTCTTTTCGAGCATTCTGAGCACATTTGATAAGGGTTCCGATCTGGACACCAAAGCATTATAGCGGGTCTGGGGCAGGTGCTCATAATCAATTTCAACATTATACCAGCGGGAAACCTGTTTCAGAATGTCTTTTAAATACATATCTTCAAACATAAAATTCCCGTTTTTCCAAGCCCTGGAAATCTCCGGATTGACTTTGATCACTTCTATGGAATTTGCAGAGACAGAAATGGCCTGTTCACCAGGATTTAAAATCTCATGCTCATTTCCTTTACGTCCCCATACATTTACTTTTCCTGAAACCAATGTTGTTCTGGCTTCGGCATCGTCATCGTAGGCACTGATGTTAAATTCTGTTCCCAGTACCTGGATAATCTGTTTGGGTGTTTCCACGTAAAAAGGAATACGCTGGTTATCTTTAAAAACTTTTTCAACTTCAAAATATCCTTCGCCTTTGAGCTCCACCCTTCTTTCGGCTTTTGCAAACACCAGTGGATAACGTAATGTAGAAGAAGCATTCAACCAAACCTTAGTCCCATCGGGCAACAGCACCTGGTATTTGGCCCCCCTTGGGGTGCTGAGTTCATTATAGCCCCCGGCATGTTCTGCCTCGGCCTGATTTTGAATCTCATAAACCAGTGTACCGTCTTTTGTTTTTTTAATACGGATGCCTTTGTCATTTAAAACTGCATTCTGGTCATCGGTACCCAGTATAACAGTAGTACCATCGGCCAGAGTGAGTGTAGCCTTATCTGTACCTGGTTTTACATTCATAGCGGCCAGGCTTTGAGAAAAAGAATGCGGTTTTTTAGATTGTATATATAAATAAAGGGACACAGAAAATAGCAGTGCGACACTTGCAGCGATCACCAAACCTTTGTAAAAAGGAAAACGGATTTTCTTTTCTTCTTTTTTATTAAAAATCTCGTTATTCAGATAAAGATCTGTTTGCTTAAAAAGTGCAACAACCTCTGGCCGCTCCTCAAAGCCTTCAGGCGCAGGAGAATTGAGCTGACTTAAAATCAACTGTTCCAGGTCTTGCCGGCTTTTATTTTCACCAAAATAAGTCAGCAAAATTTTGACTTCCTCAGCAGTACATTGATTGTTGAGATAACGATGGAATAACTCTGAGATGGCTTGCATTTATTTTTCTTATTTTAAGCTAATACGCTCATCAAGAAAAAACCAACTACTCCATT
The DNA here is from genome assembly GCF_003208655.1 of Pedobacter nutrimenti. Lineage (GTDB taxonomy): Bacteria > Bacteroidota > Bacteroidia > Sphingobacteriales > Sphingobacteriaceae > Pedobacter > Pedobacter nutrimenti. The sequence goes on from NZ_QKLU01000010.1 coordinate 41,219, forward strand.
AAAGTTTTTTTTAAAAAAAAAGATAAACAGGCAATAAACTAAGTCCTCTTATCTGTAAAAGAGCTTCATTAATATTAAAATTACAGAAAGATCAATATGCGAAAGGTTTCTTTTGAGTATCCGGGTTGCTTTTACAATATGATTGTTAACCGTTGCTGTTGAAATATTCATCAATTCAGCCACCTCCTGATAACTTTTTCCATCCACTTTACACATTTTAAACACCCTTCGGCATTGAGGGGGCAATTGCTCTATTTCCTGTTCCAGTAAACTAAATTGTTCTTTCAAATGTAAACCGTCTTCTATAGGATTGTATTCCTCTCCCATCGACAAAGTCATCAGTCTTTCTTCCAGTTTTTTATCCCTGGAAACTTTTCTAAAAAAATCATAAACTTTATTCTGGGCAATCCGAAAAATATAACTATCAAAAGACTGCTCCACATCTATAGTGTGTTTATGGTTCCATATCGTAACAAACACCTCCTGAAGGATATCTGAGGCAATTTCCGGAATCTTGATCAATTTCAGAATATTGGCATACAATTGGCCCCTGTGCTTTTTGTAAAAAAAATCAAAAGCCCTGTTGTCTCCACTTTTTAACCGAAACAGCATCTCCACATCTGCAACAGGCAAATTCTTACTCATGGTTGGTTTAGTATTAGGCACACCCTTTCCCTGGTTCAAATGAAAAAGAATGATTTAGTTTGGTTTGTAGCCGTAAGGTAATGGAAATTCATTAAACGCACAAAGTTCTGCTGTTAAAATAACCAGAAATATATCCTTGCAATACTCTAATGAAAATGTCTATCCTGCTGATAAAAAGCATTTTCCGGTAAAACCAGATTTTAATTGTATGGAGGTATGCTTGTAGCTATAGACACAAATAAGGGGGTCTGTATGATAGCCGCACAGACCCCCAATTTTAAAAGAATTTTAATTATCAGTCATCAACTTATTTAAAGACAATTCCTCAGAAGAAATTGGCCATATATATCCAGCTTCGGTAGGGCCCTTAGAAGGCGCGCTTCCTTTAGCAGGAATGGTTAACAATAACCGGGTCAGGTCAGGACCTCTTAAACCCTCACCTAAAAACTCAATCCTTCTTTCATTAAGCAAGGCATCTGTAAATGCAGCTACTGTTGCTGGTGCAAGTGTGGTACTTGGATCAGACCGCTGACGAACAGCATTAATCAACAGCAAAGCCTGCGCATCTACCGTATTTGTACTCCGTACCCTGGCTTCTGCAAGGTTTAACAACACCTCTGCCCAACGGATCACCGGCACCCAGTCTGTATAAGGGCTTGGTGCCGTGAATTTGGCCATAAAGCGCTTTCCATCTGCTTTGGTAAACAACAAACTTCTTCTTTTATCTGTTGCTTTCCAGTTTGCATCTGCAACAATTCCCGCAGGGTTCAAAGAATACTCAGTTGTTCCTGGTGTATTTGCAGTAAAGTAAAAATAAGAAGCCAGTGAATTCTGGGTACCCGGATAATCCAGCGGACTCGCTGAAGTGCTCATCGGTAATGAAAATACAGATTCGCTGGTCGTATAAGTTTTAAAAACCGCAGTAATATCTGCCTGAAGATCATTTGGAACTCCGCTCGTTGCTTTAAATGGAGCAACTGCCGGAACTATTTTATTGGCTTCAGCAATCACTTCCGGGTATTTACCCATACTCAGATAAACCCTTGTTTTCAAGGCAATCGCTGTATTCCGATGTGCCCTGGTCACATTAAAGTTCCCTGTATTGGTTAAAGGTAAATTGGTTTCGGCAAAATTTAAATCCGATAGTATTTGGGTATAAATCTGATCTACCGTACTTCTGGCCATGTCTGACGAACCTTGAGCAGTAACCCCAACCAAACGGAGCGGCAAACCTGGCTTACTACCGTTTCCATCCGCATAAGGGCGGGCAAACAGCTGCAGTAAACTGTAATAGGATAAAGCACGGACCAGTCTTGCTTCGGCAATGTATTTGATTCCGGCCGCAGCGCCAACTACGGAAGTTCCTTTTGAATTCATTCCATCAATAAAAACATTGCATCTGTTAATGGTCAGGTAACCCTGAGCCCAGGCGGTTTTAACAGAGGTTGCACTATTGGCTAAATTCATACTCCAAACATCTGAAGCAGTCACCAGGTTACTGGTTTCATTGATAAAATCCTCACCTCTCAAATTTCCATACACCACATACCTTCCGCCATAAAAATTTCCACTTTTTAAAGAGCCGTACAAAGACAAAGCCTGCGCCTCGATACGAAAAGGGGAGTCAAATGCAAATTCAATTGACACGGTCGTTTCAGGGACCGGGTTCAAAAGATCCTTTTTGCAGGAGCTCGAAAACAGCATTGCAGCACTGCACAATGCCATTATATATATATTTCTTTTAATCATAATTTTATTTTTTGACCAGTTAAAAACCTATGTTAAGACCAATGGTATACGTTCTTGCATTAGGGCCTGCATTTCTGTCGGAACCCTGACCAGCAGAATTCAATCCGTTAGAGGAAACCTCCGGATCCGGTCCAGGGTATTTGGTAATGATGGCCAGGTTCTGACCGGCTACATATACCCGCAGGTTATTGATTTTCACTTTAGCCAGAACCGATTTTGGAATATTATAACCCAAAGAAACATTCCTAAGCTTCAAAAAGTCTCCTTTAAAAACATTGATGTCCAAAGGAATGGTGTTGCCATAAGAAACATTATCTCCGTACACCGCTCTTGGGAAGTTGGTTACATCGCCTGGTTTCTGCCAGCGGTTTAATACATCCACAGCGTTATTCCAGAAACGCTGATCATGCAAACCGGCATTTGTTCCATAAGAAACATAAAAACCCAATTGATAAGTCAGCATTACGTTCAGGTCAAAACCTTTATAACGGAAGGTATTGTCAAATCCACCATAAACTTTTGGGGCAGAGTTTTTATACATAACCGCATCGGCACTTTGCGTAATCGCAGGTGCAGCTGACCCGTTATCCAAATATTTCCAGTTGGACTGACCCGTTGGAACAATGTGCTGGTAAGTCACCTGCCTTCCTGCGGCATTCAAAAAAATCCGGTTACCCGTAGCAGGATCCACACCCGCCGTTCTCACTACATATAAATAACCGATAGAATAACCAGGCGCAGTTCTGTTTACATTCTCTCCTGTAGTGGTACTTCCTGTAGCAAAAATGATTTCATTTAGTCCGGGAGCCAGGGCTGTAACCTCATTTTTATTAAAAGAGATGTTAAAATTAGAGTTCCAGCTAAAATCTGTGGACCTCAAAGGTTCGGCATTAATATTAAACTCAAAACCTTTGTTGTACATAGAGCCTGCATTCAGCAAAATACTCGAAGGCACACCCGCAGAAGGCGCCTGTGGCACATTAATAATCAAACCATCGATGTTATTTTTGTAATAGGCAATTTCGGCAGTAATCCTGTTGTCAAGAACGCCAAAATTCACACCTATATCTGTCTTTTTGCTGGTTTCCCATTTTAAAGCCTTGTTACCTGTGGCATTATAAATTGAAGTCGGTGTGCCGCCATACAAACCAGAAGTAAGGGTCGTAAATGTGGCGTAATTATCTATCCCTCCAATATTCCCTACCTTTCCGTAGCTCCCCCTTAATTTCAAACTGCTAAAAATATTTGCCAGGCCGGAAGTTGCCCAGAAATCCTCCTTGTTAATTTCCCAACCAGCTGAAGCACCCCAAAAAGTTCCTTTTTTCTGACCAAGTGCAGAGTATTCATCTTGTCTGAGATTTCCACTTAAAAAATATTTACCCTTGTAATTATAGTTCAAACGTCCAAAATAAGACAGCAGGTAATTTTCACCATAAATCATTGCTGTCGCATTGTTCAGGGTATAGCCAGCTTCTACGCTTGTATATGCCGGATCCGTTAGCCCCTGGCGGTCGATACCATAACCCTGTACCGTATTCCTTTGTTGTTCCTGACCGACTAAAAAATTGAAGTTATGATCATTTACACTGTAATTGGCCTGAGCGGTATTGGTCCACATCCAGTTTTTTCTTTTCCTGAAAATGGCAATTCCATTTCCGCTCACCCCCTGTCCGGGCCCATGCACCGGATTGTAAAAAATATCATTATCGCTATTAATATTGTCTATTCCATACAGGGATTTTAAAGTCAGCCATTTAAAAGGGTTAACCTGAACATAAGCATTTGACTGCATATGGTCTGTTTCATTATTTTCCCTGTTAAAAGCCAAAACTTGCGCAAAGTTGTAAAAACCCACCTGACCGCCACTAACCACATTATTCATTGGTCCTACAAATGTGGCCCCCAGGTTATAACTGCCATCATTGTTAAAAGGAGAAACATTCGGCGCATTAACTAAAGCGGTTCTGGCCACCCCGGAAGTACCGTAGGCATCACCATAGGTAGACCCCGAATTGATCCCTGCAAGGTTTTTTTCATTGGAATAAGAAAGTTTACCACCAATACTCAAATAATCATTGATCTTGCTGTCTACATTAAAAACGGCATTTAATCTTTTAAAACTGTTTTTGATGTAAATACCATTCTGATTGGTATAACCAAGCCCCATATAGTATTTTGTACTTTCAGTTCCCCCTGAAACGTTGGCATTATGGGTCTGGGAAAAACCCGTATGGTAAGCATAGTCATACCATCTGGTATTAATTGGTTGCCCGTCAGGTCCGTTTGTCAAAGCAAACTTCGGAAGCTGGGAAACCCCATTAACCGTAATATTTACGCTTCCCGCCCGGATTGCGTTTGCATTCGCTACTGCTTCATTTTTGTAATCGGTATATTGAAAGGCGTCGAGTAATTTTGGCAATCTGTATGGGCTCGACCAGCCTACCCAGGCATCATAATTGATTCTTGGGGCACCGGTTTTACCTCTTTTAGTGGTCACAAATACAACTCCGTTTGCAGCACGGCTTCCATAAATTGCGGTTGAGGCGGCATCTTTGGCAATATCAATACTCTCAATGTCATTGGGGTTTATGCTTGCCAGGGGGTTCGTAGCTGAAGCAGTAAGACTACCCACATTTGCAGCATCCCCTTGGGTTGCTACAATACCGTCAATAACAAATAAGGGTTGGGAACTCAAAGAAATAGAATTTGTACCCCTGATTCTAAACACAGGTGCAGAATTCAACAAGCCCGAGGGAACCGTAATCTGCACCCCTGAGGCCCTTCCTGCCAAGCCGGCTTCTAGACTTTGAATGGGTTTTTCTGCAATTGCAGCCCCGGTTACCGAAGAAGTACTTCCGGTAATCTCCCCCCTTTTCTGGGTTCCATAACCCACTACGACCACATCACTAAGGGTTTTTGCTTCATTTTCCAATGAAACATTAATGACACCCGACCGGGTAATTTCCCTGCTTTGGGAAATGTAACCTAATGAAGAAAATTCAATGGTGGTTACTGAAGCAGGAACTTTGACCGAATACCGGCCATCTGCACTGGTTTGAGTGCCACCCCGGGCACCTTTAAAACGGATGGTCACACCCGGAAGAGGTAGGTTGTCCTCTTTGCCCGTAACTGTACCGGTAATTGTTCTTTCCTGTGCCTTCGCAAAACCTGCAAGCAGCAGCAGGAGGAACAAACTCTGTAGGAGTTTTTTCATAAAAAAAGATTTAGGTTAATAAATAGTTGAGTCAGTAATATAACAATTTTGATACATTACAATATTTTACAATTAACCAACAAATATTTTATTACAAAAAAATGACAAAAAAAACTGTAACATCAGGCCACCTATCAGAGACAAGCATCAAAAGAGCTTTGATTATTTCCGTTTTCAAAACAGAGGCCTAAGTTTAACCCGGGTCCCTATATAAACATACACTATTAATTAATTTTAATGGCATTTTAATCCCCGTTTAATTTCAGGCATGTAACTTTGTTTTTAAGAAAAAAAAGACATGGTATTATTAGAATTCTTAAATATGGGCGGTGGGGAGATCATGCTCATACTGGTGGTTGTCCTTTTATTATTCGGCGGAAAAAAACTTCCGGAACTGGCAAGAGGCCTGGGCAAAGGGATCCGTGAATTTAAAGATGCCTCTGAAGGTGTAAAAAGAGAAATTCATCGGAACATCAATTCCGTTGATGAAGAAAAACCGGCAGCTACTAACACAGAAGAGCAAAAGGCTTCCTGATTTCCATAATTGGTCTGAAGCCTTAAAACCTGCAGGTTTTCAAATTAATCTTCTTCCAGATAAATCTCGTGAACTAAAAACTTGACGTGCCTGTTGATTTCCAGCAGCTCAGAAACATCTTCTGAATGTATGCTGTAAATTGTCTCGGCTGTATCTGGTATTTCGGAATCTGGAATCAATTCAAAAAACTTAACCGCCAAATCACTTTCAAGTTCTACCACCTTAATATACTTTACCCCATTTTCTTTCCAATCCTTTAAAATTTCCTGATTAAATAAAACATAAGGATTTTTGAATTCATTCTCCATGGCCCAAATTAAAGACAAATCCGGCGAAATTAAAACACAGATTTTCCGTTATATTTGTCTCTATGTTTAAAATTGGACTGGCAGAAGACGATGTGAAAATAGCAAGCCTGATCAAAACCGGTCTGGAAGAGCATCAGTATGAGGTAACCGCTGTACCTGACGGAAAACTTGCTCTTGAGGAATTTCAAAAAAATCCATACGACCTGGTCATCCTGGACATTATGATGCCTGGCTTAAATGGAATTGAAGTGTGCAGGGAACTCAGAAACAAAAACAAAGACCTTCCGATCCTGATCTTAACTGCGCTCGGCTCTGTTGAAGACAAAGTCATCGGGCTGGGTTCGGGCGCAGATGATTACCTGCTCAAACCCTTTCATTTTAAAGAACTGCTGGCCAGACTGGAAGCATTGCTTAGACGCAGTCACAAAAATTTTGCTCCTAAAAACCTACTCAGTTTTGCGGACATCACGATTGATACCTATAGCAAAACTGTACAAAGGGCTGGAATACCAGTAGAACTGACGGCCAAGGAATACACCCTCCTGGAGCTGTTCCTTAAAAATCCAAACAGGTTGCTTTCCAGACAATACATTGCTGAAAATGCCTGGGACATCAGTTTTGATACCGGCACCAATGTCATTGACGTGTATGTGAATTTTCTAAGAAAAAAAATCGAAAAGGGATTTGACAAACGTCTTATTCATACTAAAATAGGAATGGGCTATATTCTTAAAGATCTATAAGAAGATGAAAATCAAAGACCGGCTGGCATTGTACTTCACCTTAATAAGTACACTGGTATTGTTAGGGGTTCTTTTTACAGTTTATTTTACCTTCCATAAGTTTATGCAGGCCGAATTTTTTGCCCGGCTTACAGACCGGACGATGGTTACGGCAAAATTGTACCTCCAGGCAGATGAAATCTCCAGTGACTCTTTAAGCCGCGTAAGGGCACAATATCTGGAAAAATTAAACGGGGAAGTGATCCGGATTTACAACGATAAAAATGATGCAACTTTTATTGGAGATGACCAACAGTACTGGAACATCGAAACCATAGAAAAAGTAAGGCGTCTAAAAAAAATCAATTTTAGAGACGGCCAAAGACAGGTCGTTGGCATTTACTATAAAGACAACCAGGGGAATTTTGTCATCCTGGCCTCTGCCATAGACCAGAGCACTCAAAAAAGGATCGACAAACTCTGGAAAATTATGCTGGTCATTTTCCTGATCATCTTTATCGGCCTGCTGTTGTCCGCGCGCTGGATCGCAAAAAAGATACTTCAGCCATTAGAGGTCTTCATCAGTCAGGTCAAGCTCATAAAATCCAACAATCTCTATTTCAGGGTCCAGGAAGGCAACAACAAAGATGAAATCCAATTGCTGGCCCAAAATTTCAACAACCTGATGGAGCATATTGAACAATCCTTCATCCTGCAAAAAACCTTTGTCGCCAATGCTTCCCATGAACTCCGGACCCCGATTACCCGGATGATCATAGGGGCAGAAATTGCCTTGTCCCAGGAACGGAGTAAGCAAGATTATCAAAAAGCATTACAGGCAGTACTGGAAGATTCAGAAAAGCTGGAAAAAATCATCAGCAGCCTGCTTAACCTCGCCCAAACAGATCTGGAATACGGAGCAACCAACCTGGTTGTGCTGCGTATTGATGAACTTCTTTGGAAATTGCAACAGGAATGGAACCAAAACGGTGCGCATCAGTTATTAATTGAAGTTCGCGATCTGCCAATGGAAGAAGAACACCTGAGCATTGCCTGCAACCCTACTCTGTTACAAATTGCACTGGACAACATCATTTCCAATGCTTTCAAATTTTCAGATCAGCAAGCCGTAAAATGCATTCTTGACATTAACGACAAAGGCATTCATATTTATATTGAAGACAAGGGAACAGGAATGGACGAAAGTCAGATCGGGCATATCTTTAAACCTTTCTACAGTTCTTCCGGGAAAGCAGAACACGCAGGAAACGGAATGGGACTGTATATGGCCCATAAAATCATCAGTATGTATCATGGTAGCATCACTGTAACGTCAAAAAAAGGTATAGGTACAAGCTTCCTGGTGTTTTTCCCGAAATTTTAATCCCGTTTTAATTTTGCTTTAATTTTACTTTAATGCCACTGGGCTAGGTTTGGCTAATCTTAAAAATGATTACCATCCAATGAAACTTCAAAAACTCTTAGGATGCCTGGTACTGCTATACCTTGCATCCGGTGCGTCGGCCCAAACCGATTCATTAAAATTAAGTCTCCCGGAGGCCGAAAGGCTTTTTGTCAAGAACAATTACCAGCTCATTGCGCAGCAATACCAGGTCGATCAGGCCAGGGCTGATGTCATTACGGCCAGGTTATTTGACAACCCTCAAATCAGCTACGAAAACCTCCTGTACAACAAAGACACCAAAAAATTCCTGGAAACCAATAGTGCCACCGGTCAATACCAGGCTGCCTTGTCGCAGATGATTAAACTTGCAGGCAAAAGGAACAAAAACATTCAGGTGGCCAATTCGGGGGTTAAACTGGCCGAATACCAGTATTTCGATTTAATCCGCACCCTGAAATTCAACCTGAGTTCTACATTTTACAAAACGTATTATGATCAGCAATCGGCTAAAGTTTACCAGCAGCAAATCAATTCGTTAAAGCTATTGCTCAGTGCAAACGAGCAACAGTTGAAAATGGGAAATGTGGCTATGAAAGACATCATCAGGATCAAATCACTCCTGTACAGCCTGCAAGGTGAATACAGCAGCCTGATGAATGACATAGAGGATCTTCAGACCCAACTTAAATTGCTAACCAATATTAAAGCAGAAGCCAATCTGGTACTGGTGGTTTCCCCCGAGGAAGAACAAAATTACCAGCTCGAAAAACAGGCTTACATCAACTTACTGGATTCTGCCCGCAACAACCGCGCAGACCTTCAACTGGCAAAAACCGGTATTGCCTACGCCGAAAGCAATCTGAAACTGCAAAAAGCAAATGCCATTCCCGATGTAGAGCTGTCCCTTACCTATGACCTGAAGGGAAGTTACCCGGAAAAATATACAGGTATTGGTGTAAAACTTCCCATTCCTTTGTTTAACCGGAACCAGGGAGAAATCAAAAAGGCCAAAATTGCCATAGATGCCGGAAAATCCAACTTGAAACAACAGGAAGCTGTACTGGAAAACGAAGTATACAATAGTTATGCTTCTGCCCTGAGAACAGAAAATTTATACCATGGTTTCGATAAAAACTTCAATGCAGACTTTGATAAGCTTATTGCTGAAGTAATCAAAAACTTTAAAAACAGGAACATCAGCTTAATTGAGTTCCTCGACTTTTATGACTCTTATAAAGCCAGCACCCTGCAAATGAATACCTTGAAGTTCCAACGCATGAATTCAAAGGAAGAAATCAATTTTGTTACCGGTTCCACCATTTTTAAATAACGCAAACAAATGAATAACATCATCAAGACCTTAGGAGCAATGACTGCCATCACTGCTTTTATCTGCTTACAAAGCTGTACTGAACAAAGTAAAGAAGCCCCCAAAGAAGACAAATTTGTACTTACAGACTCCCTGATTAAAAGACTGCAGATAGATACCGTACAAGGCGCAAACAACCAGGCAGACCTGAATTTTTCAGCAAAAATAACAGCCAATGAAGAAAAAATGGCTAAAATTTACCCAATGGTGAGCGGCCGGGTACAGAAAGCTCCTGTAAAACTCGGAGACCGGGTAACAAAAGGACAATTGCTGGCCAACATGACCAGTGCAGAAATGGCTGGTTTTGATAAAGAAGCCATCAGTTCCTCTGCAGAATTAAGAAATGCACAGCGGAATGCAAAACTTGCCGAAGACATGTACAAAAGTGGCCTGGCCTCTGCAAGGGAACTGGAACAGGCAAAAAATGACCTGACCGTCAAACAGGCAGAAGATAAAAGGAGCAAATCGATTTTATCCCTGAATGGTGGCAACAAAAATGGAGTTTATGCCCTAAAATCGCCAATTTCCGGTTTTGTGATTGATAAAAATGTAACCGACAACATGCAGGTACGGCCAGACAACAGCCAGAACCTGTTTACAATAGCAGATCTGTCTGATGTATGGGCCCTGATTAACATTTATGAGTCGGACATTTCAAAAATAAAAGAAGGGGATGAAGTAAACATCTCAATCCTGTCCTATCCGGACAAACAGTTTAAAGGCAAAATCAGCAAAATTTACAATATGCTGGACAACGATAGTAAGGTAATGAACGCGCGCGTGGTCATCAACAATCCTGGCTATCTGCTCAAACCGGGAATGATGGCAACTGTACAAATCGCTACAAAAAATGGTGCAAGTTTGCCGGTGGTGAATACAGATTGCCTCATTTTCGACAACAATAAATACTATGTGCTTGTGCTGGACCCGGTCAAAAAAGTAAGGATACAGGAAGTGGAGATCGGCAGAAAATTCGAGGATAAGGCTTATATCAGTAAAGGACTGAATGCAGGCGACCGTGTGGTGGCCTCCAAGCAACTGTTCCTGTACGACAGTCTGAAACCTTAATATTCCTTCACCTTTTAATCCTCAATAATGAATAAGTTCATTAAGTCCATCATAAATTTTGCCCTGAAGAATAAGTATTTTATCTTCTTTGCCACTTTCATTTTGATTCTGGCCGGGTATTTAAGTTTTAAAAATACAACCATCGAGGCCTTCCCCGATGTAACCAATACCAACATTACCATCATTACCCAATGGCCGGGCCGGAGTGCAGAAGAGGTCGAAAAGTTTGTAACCCGTCCGCTGGAAATTGCAATGAACCCTACGGAGAAAAAAACAAGCATTCGCTCTTCTTCTTTATTTGGTTTATCAGTTGTTAAAATCAGTTTTGAAGACAATGTCGATTACCAGTTTGCCCGGGTACAGGTCAACAACCACCTCGACGAAGCCGATCTTCCGGCCTCGGTAAAACCAGAGGTTCAGCCTCCTTACGGGCCTACCGGTGAAATTTTTCGCTATACCCTTAAAAGCGACAAGAAGTCTGTCCGGGAGCTCAAAACATTGCAAGACTGGGTGGTTCAAAGAGAACTGCTCTCGGTGCCTGGTGTTGCAGATGTGGTGAGTTTTGGAGGAGAAGTTAAAACCTATCAGATCACCGTCGACCCACAAAAGTCATTACAGTACGGGGTTACCGCCACAGAGCTTTTTGATGCCGTTTCCAAAAGCAACATCAATGTCGGTGGCGATGTTATTGAACAAAGCGGTCAGGCCTATGTGGTAAGGGGAATTGGCGTGCTCAACAACATTGACAACATTAAAAACATCATTGTAGACAACTTTAACGGCACCCCTGTTTATGTCAAAACCATTGCAGAAGTAACAGAGTCTGCTTTACCAAGGTTAGGACAAGTAGGCAGGGACCGTGACCCCGATGTGGTAGAAGGTATTGTGGTGATGCGTAAAGGTGAAAATCCAAGTGAAGTGATCCATAACCTCAAGGAAAAAATTAAGGACGTGAACGATAACATCCTGCCGGGTGATGTGAAAATCAGTGCTTTTTATGACCGCGAGAACCTGGTGAACTTCGCTACGCACACCGTGATGCACAATATGCTGGAAGGGATCATCTTTGTGACCCTGATTGTATTTCTGTTTATGGCAGACTGGAGGACCACCTTAATTGTTTCCCTGATTATTCCTCTGGCCCTGTTATTTGCATTCATCTGCCTGAAATTAAAGGGCATGTCGGCCAATCTTTTATCTATGGGCGCCATAGATTTCGGGATCATTATAGATGGCGCGGTCGTCATGGTCGAAGGGATTTTTGTGGCCCTGGATTACAGCTCCCATAAAAACGGAATGGACAAGTTCAACGGCATGAGTAAACTGGGGATCATCAAAAAGGCTTGTCTGGAAAATGGCAAAGGTATTTTCTTTGCCAAACTGATTATCATTACCGGCTTAATGCCCATTTTCACTTTCGAAAAAGTAGAGGGAAAAATGTTTTCTCCTTTAGCCTGGACTTTAAGTTTTGCCCTTCTGGGTGCCTTATTGCTTACCTTTACCTTGGTTCCGGCAATGGCCAGTGTCCTGCTCAACAAAAATGTAAAAGAAAAACACAACATTTTTCTGGAATACCTCACTAAAGGTGTCATGAGCTTGTACAATACCTGTTTTAAAGCGCGGCGTTTGGCTTTTACCATTTCTATTGTTGTACTGGTCATTGGTCTGTTTAGTTTTAAATTTCTGGGTACAGAATTTTTACCCAGCCTGAATGAAGGTTCTATTTATGTCCGGGCAAGTGCCCCTTTAAGTGTTTCGCTCACTGAAACAAAAAAGCTGTCCAATGAGATGCGTAAAATCTTCCTCAGTTTTGAAGAAGTTAAACAGGTTATTTCCCAAACCGGGCGCCCGAATGACGGAACAGATGCTACGGGTTTTTACAACATGGAATTTCTGGTCGATATTTATCCTAAGGAGGAATGGAAACGCAAGGAAACCAAAGAGCAGCTGATTGATAGAATGCAACAAAAGCTGAAAAGCTTTCCGGGCATCAGCCTAAACTTTTCACAACCCATATCGGACAACGTGGAAGAAGCCGTATCGGGTGTAAAGGGCTCTATCGTGGTCAAAATGTTTGGTAATGATTATGATTTCATAGAAAAACACGAGGAGAAAATATACAACATCCTCAAAACGGTTAATGGCATTGAAGACCTTGGAATCTTAAGAAACCTGGGCCAGCCGGAATTACAGATCAACCTCGATCAAAGTAAAATGGCCCTGTATGGGGTAAGAACAGATGACGCCAATTCCATTATTGAAATGGCTATTGGCGGTAAGGCCGCTACACAAATCTATGAAGGAGAGCGAAAATTTGACCTCAGGATCCGTTATCCGGAAGATTTCAGAAAAGATGAAGCTTCTATCGGTGCGCTTCGCATCCCTACACTCTCGGGCGCAAAGGTACCTTTGAGTGAAATTTCCACCATTCGTAAAATCACCGGTCCAAGTATTATTTATCGCGATAAACATAAAAGATATGGTGCCATTAAATTTTCTATCCGCGGACGGGATATGGGCAGTACCATCGCCGAAGCCCAGGCAAAAGTAAATGCCCAGATCAAATTGCCCAAAGACTATAAACTGGAATGGGCCGGGGATTTTGAAAACCAGCAACGTGCTACGGCCAGGTTATCCCAGGCTGTTCCAATCAGCTTACTGCTCATTTTCTTTATCCTGTTTGTTCTTTTCGGAAATATAAAAGATTCACTCCTGGTTTTAAACAACGTCCCATTTGCAATGATCGGTGGCATTTTCGCCCTGCTGATTACGCATGTGAACTTTAACATTTCAGCGGGGATAGGTTTTATTGCCTTGTTTGGGATTTGCGTACAAAATGGGGTCATACTCATTACCCGCTTCAAAAGCAACATCGCAGACCTGAAACACCATCCGACATGGACTTTCGCAGATGCAGTGAAAGATGGGGTGGCCACCCGTTTAAGACCGGTAATTATGACGGCCTTAATGGCGGCCATTGGTCTGATGCCTGCAGCCCTCTCTACAGGAATCGGTTCTGAAGCTTCCAAACCACTGGCTATTGTGGTCATTGGTGGTCTGATTACCAATACCCTGTTTAGTTTATTTGTATATCCTATCGTATTCTACTGGTCTTACCAGAAAAAAGTAAAGCAACTGATTAAACCATCATCAGAGGCATAAAAACATCATTGGGAGAAGTTCCAATTGGTTAGGTAGTGTTTGTAGGGGCGCTCAAAGATTGGCAGATCTTGAGCGTTCCCTATCAAACACATTTTTTTATCCGCATCAAAACACTGCAGCCCTTTGGGTGTTTATTGTAAATAAACCAAAGAAAATGGCAGAGTTGAAGTTACACAGCCCCAGGGCCCGTTCAGGAAATTTTTCTATCGAAAGACAGCACTACGAAAATGTTGGCCTAAATGAACGCCTCATTTCTATGCTGCTTGGTGGCGTACTCATGGGCCGCTCTATCGGAAATCCGTTCCGGAGCAGGTTTCTTTATGGCGCCTACCTGGCTTACCGGGGTTTCACCGGCAATTGCGTTCTATATGACTATCTGGGCATCAATGGAAAAAAACCACATGCCATCAACATCAGGGGTGAATTTGAAATAGAACTCCCGCCTGCAGAAGTCTATTCCCAGTGGAGAAACTTAAACAACCTGAGCGGCCATATTGACCGCCTGCTAAATGTAAAGGTACGGGATGAAAAACTGTCCAGCTGGAAAGCCGGCATACTGCACAACCTTTTCTCTATGGAATGGGAAGCGCAAATTGTAAAAGACCAGCCCGGTCATTTAATTGGCTGGAGAGCTACCAAAGACAGCTTGTTAAGACATGTAGGCCGCGTAGAATTTGAAAAAACTGCAGACCCCAACATTACCCTGCTCAAAATAGTCCTTTCTTACCACCCCCCTGGCGGCGGCTTAGGTATTGGCCTGTCAAAATTATTAAACCCTTATTTCGAACAATTGTTAAAAAAGGAAATTAAAAACTTTAAGTACAACGTCGAAAACCGGACACCCGTTTTTATATAGTTTGTATTAACGTTCACGGATCAGCTTAAAAAACTCTTCCCTGTAGGTCTCTCCTATTGGGATCGAATTGTCTTCAATGTAAATGCTGTTTCCATCCACCAGCCTGATTTTATCCAGGGCAACAATATAAGATTTATGGACCCTGTAAAAAGGTGGCCGTGGCAGCTGGCCTTCCAGATCCCGAAGGCTTTGATACGTTACAATTCTTTGTGTAGGTGTATAAATGGAAATGTAGTTTTTTAAACCTTCTATATACAGGATGTCTTCATAATTGACCTTCAGGAATTTATTTTTACTTTCCCCCTTCACAAAAATATAATCCTGTACGGGCTGTTTTGCAGCAACAGCAGATATTCCCTCTGCCCTCTGCCCTGCCCCTGCAGCAGACACTGCCGGCTCCAGGATCGTTTGTGCCTTTTGCGCAGCCTTATAGAACCTTTCAAAAGGAATGGGCTTCAGCAAATAATCAATCACATCGTGCTCAAAACCATCCAGGGCATATTCCGGATAGGCTGTAGTCAATACCACTTTGCACTTGTTCCCGCATATTTTCAGAAACTGGATCCCGGTCAGTTCCGGCATCTGGATGTCCAGAAAAACAAGGTCTACCTTTCCATCCTGGATCAGTCCTAAAGCTTCAAAGGGGTTGGTTGTTGTCCCAACCAATTCTAAAAACGGGACCCTTTTTATATAAGTGGCCAATATTTCGGAAGCATAAGCTTCATCGTCAACAGCAATACAACGGATCATCTGGTAAAGGTTTTTTGGAGTTTTTGAAGGTAAACAATTTAAAGCTCAATGCGCAGCCTGCTTTGATAAGACGCTCCATCATTGTCTATATTCAGCTCATACTTTTGCGGATAAATCAGGTCCAGTCGGCGGTAAATGTTCAGCAACCCTATACCACTGGACCTGTCTTTCTGGTGATGGCTGATCTTATTGAGCACTGTAAAAACCAGCTGCCTGCCATTTAAAACTTCCAGATGGATTTTTACAGGAAAACCTGCATCATTAACCAGACCATGTTTAAAGGCATTTTCCACAAATGGGATCAGGATCAAAGAAGAAACCCGCTGTTGTTCACTAATCCCCGTTGTGGTGAATTCCACAAAAAAATTAGGGTCAAAACGCATTCTAAACAATTCTATATAACTTTCCATATACTCTACCTCCCGTACCAGGCTTACCTTCCCGTCCGCGCTTTCGGTGAGGGTATAGCGCATCAGGTCAGATAAACGCAATACCGCCGAAGCCATTTTATCGGAAACCGGAATGGCCAGGGAGTAAATATAGTTTAGGGTATTGTATAAAAAATGAGGGTTAATCTGCGACTTTAAAAAAGAAAGCTCAGCCTTTATGGCCTCGTTTTTTAATTGTTTTGCCTGTTTTTCTGTCTTAAAGGCCCGCTCGGTCCCCCATACTGCAGCAGAGATCATAATATAAGAAGTACCGAAATATAAATTGTCTTTAATGTAATACCAGAGCGGGGTAGCCTTGGGATAGTTTCTGATCCCCAAAAACTTAGGAAAAAGCATTTGTTCTATAAAATAGCGTAAAAAGATAAAACTGGCCATCGCCACCACCAGTCCCCCTATCAACTGGGGAATTTTTCCCTTTTTAAGAAAACGGGGATATACCCAAAGATAGCACACGTAAAACTCCACAATTTGGACCACAGTCATCGAATAGCCAAAATAATGGTCTCTTTCTCCATAAATAATCTCGCCCAGAAAAAAATAGGCAATCAGAAGGGTCCAGCAAAGGACATGGATAAGAATAATTTTTTTTTTGCTCATGTTTCAAAACTACTAAAACCAGGTCTTGCATTTTATTTTCTTATTCAAGCCTCTGTTTTTTTTATCCCAACCCCTCACTTTTCTATATCAAGGGCCAATATTCAAGTATACACCTTTCGGATAATAATTCCGGGCCTTGGGATCATTTTCTTTAGATGCTTTCTGCTCCTTAGCACCTTTGAGCAAACAAAACACAATTATGAAAACTTTATACCAATCCTGCCTGATCCTTTTCCTTTTTCTGATTTCTATTTCAGCCGCAACAGCCCAGTCCGCAAAGGTAAAAGGGACCATTATAGAAAAAACAAACGGCCAGCCGCTCCCATTTGCCTCGGTATTGCTCATTCATCTACCAGACTCCCTCAAAAACGGTGTGCAAATGAGCAATGAAAAAGGTCAATTTACCTTCATCGATGTCCGGGAAGGAAAATACATACTTAAAGTCATTGCCGTGGGTTATACCACCCGTCAAAGTCAGCCCTTCCTGCTTGCACATACAGACCTGAACTTAGCAGCCCTATCCTTAAGTGCAGATGTCCGTACTTTAAACGAAGTCAACATTCAGCATAAACTTCCTGTTGTGAACTATCAGGCCGACCGCACTGTTCTGAATGTAGAACAAATGAACACCGCTGGAGACAATACCCTCGAAGTTTTACAAAAAGCGCCCGGTATTCGCCTGGATAAAGACGACAACCTGATTTTCAAAGGTAAAAGCGGGGTAAATGTAATGATCGACGGAAAAATGAGCTACATGAGCGGTACAGAGTTAAATACCTATCTCAAATCGCTGCCTGCATCTGTATTGAGTAAAATAGAACTCATTTCCAATCCTCCGGCCTCTTTTGATGCTGCAGGTTCAGCAGGTATTATTAACATCATTTTAAAACGCAATAAAATGCAGGGCAGTAATGGCAGTGTGACCGCCGGTATTGGCCAGGGTAAATACGAAAAAGCCAATGGCAGCATCTTGCTCAACAACAATACAGGAAAAATAAGTACTTATGTACGTTTAAGTGCAGGCCGTTACAATTCTTACAACAGACTGACCATGAACCGTCAAATTGGCTATGAACAATTCAACCAGGTAAATTACTGGCACCCTCAAGGCATGGCTTATAATTATGCTGCCGGTGCCGATTATTTCATGACCGAAAGACATACCCTGGGTATCCAGTTTAAAGGTTTTACAGAGCCCGAAAAAACAATGGTTAACAGTAATTCTGTTAACTACAACGCAGCAGGCCAGCAGGCAGGCCGGGTAGAAATGTCCAACCCTCAGCGCAACCAAAGTGGCAATTCGGCTTTTAACCTTAACTACAGATTTAAAATAGACACAACCGGACGCGAATTGAATTTCGATGCCAATTATGTAAATTACAACAACAACAAAAATGAAACCTTTGTAAATACTTACTTCACCGCAGACAACAACCTGGCTGGTCCCGCCATAGATTTACGCAATAACGGAAATGGGTCTGTTTCCATTTACGCTTTAAAAATTGATTACAAACATCCTTTTTCGAAATCACTGCTCATGGAAGCAGGCTGGAAAAGCAGTTGGGTAGATTCCAAAAGTGACCTTAAATTCGATTCACTCAAAACACAGGGCTGGATCCAGGATCCCCGGAGAACCAATCTTTTTCTGTACAAGGAAAACATCAATGCTTTATATACCTCTTTCAGTAAATCCTTTGACAAAGTAGAGCTCAAAGCAGGCTTAAGGGCAGAACAGACCATTGGAAACGGAAGTTCTTCAGGAACCGTTTCAGATATTTCCAGAAAATACCTGCAATTGTTCCCAAGCGCTTTTCTGACCTGGAAAGTTACGGCAGATCATTTGCTCAACAGTTCTTATACCCGCAGGATCAACCGTCCTTCTTATGGCAGCCTGAATCCTTTTGCTTTCTACACCGATCCTTACACTGCCATTCAGGGTAATCCGATGCTCCTGCCTTCCTTTTCCAACTCTTATGAACTGAACTACAGCTATAAAAACTTTAGGATACTGAACATCAGTTATGCCAAAACCAATCAGGACGTAACAACGGTCATCTATCAAAATGATGTGAGCAAACAGAGCATCAGCAAGTACGAAAACCTCGGGCAAACCACCAGTCTTTACTTTGCAACAGGAAGCCCATTTGACGTAACCAAATGGTGGAACACCAATAATGACCTTTCCATTGCTTTTGACCGAACCCGATCTGCCGTTCAGGGTGGTAATTACAATTTTTCCCGCTGGTCCTGGTCCATCAGCTCTGACAATAATTTTACCTTGCCAAAAGACTATGTACTAAACATTTATACTTCTTACAATTCCCCTTCTGTTTCAGGATTGTTCAAAACCCTGGCAGCTTATACCTTAAATGTTGGCGTAAAGAAAACCTTAATGAATAAAAATGCCACCTTAAGTTTTAAAGTGAACGACGTATTTGCAACAAGCCGGTTCCGGGGGATCCTGCAATACAACAATGTAAATACCTACTGGCAAAATGAATGGGAAAGCAGAAGGGTTTCCTTAAGTTTCTCTTATAAATTTGGAAACATGAAACTCAAAACTGCCCGCAATAGAAAAACAGGCACAAGTGAAGAAGAAGGCCGTGTTGGTCAGTAAATAAAAAAGGCCGGTAATGAAGTGCCCCCAAAAAGTTAGACACTTATTGGGGGCATTTTTATGTTATTTATATAATTAGTGGCCCATACTCGCTGCCGTGATACCGCCTACAATGGCAAGTAAAAAGATCAGCACATATAACGCGATCACCACAATCATCAGTATGCCCCAGAACTTAAAAAAAGATTTTAAGTTTTTGATCGCCACACTTAAGCTCAGCTGATCACCATACAATACTGCTTTATACGCTGCAGTAGAATGTTTATACATCAATAAACTCGGATAAAAATAAAGCAGGGCAATTAGCAAAAAGTATACGGTTAAAACCCCTGAACCTAAAGCGGGCATCATCGGGTTAATTTTAGCCAGTGCAGACATTAACGCACCCATTCCAAAAGCAGCCATTGCGGTTAGCCCTGTAATGATAAAGCCAACAATAGCTAAAAATTTTGTCCATTTGGCCATGTCATAAAGATAGCTCCTGATGTCTTCAGTAACTATCAGTTGTATCTCCGGATGTACTGCTGTTCCAGCATGTACCTCTATAGGCTGAACGGGTTGCTGAGGAGTAAATTCCGGTTGTGGTTCTTCGTTGTTTTCCATTTTGAAGGTGATAATTTAAATGATAATTTCCCTAAACATAAATAATTTTTACTTTCCGCGCAAGTATATTGAACAGCAGATTACAAAAAATTTGATACCTTTGCGCCAAATTAAGACAAATCTATTCATGGCATTACAATGTGGTATAGTGGGTTTACCAAACGTTGGAAAATCTACCTTATTTAACTGTTTATCAAACGCAAAAGCTCAGGCAGCAAATTTCCCTTTTTGTACAATAGAGCCTAATATCGGGGTAATTACGGTTCCCGACGACAGGCTGACCAAACTGGAAGAACTGGTGAAACCAAACCGGGTGGTCCCAAATACTATTGAAATTGTTGACATTGCAGGATTGGTAAAAGGTGCATCAAATGGTGAGGGTTTAGGTAACCAGTTCCTGGGAAACATCAGGGCCACCAATGCCATTATACACGTATTGCGTTGTTTTGACGATGGCAATGTCATCCATGTGGATGGCTCGGTAGACCCGATCCGGGACAAGGAAATTATTGATACAGAATTACAGCTGAAAGATCTTGATACAGTAACCAAAAGAATCCAGAAGGTTGAAAAAATGGCCAAAACCGATAAAGATGCCAAACGGACTTTTGACGTATTGAGCATTATAAAAACTCACCTGGAAAGTGGTAAATCTGTACGTTCTGCAGCTGTGGAAGCCGATGATTTTGATTTCATTCAGGACCTGGGTTTGTTGACCCAAAAACCGGTCATGTATGTATGCAATGTGGATGAAAACTCCGTTATTAATGGAAATGCCTATGTAGACAGGGTTAAAGAAGCTGTAAAAGATGAAAACGCAGAAGTTCTTGTCATTTCTGCAAAAATAGAATCTGAAATTGCAGAATTGGACAGTTATGAAGAACGTCAGGAATTTCTGGCCGACCTGGGTTTAACGGAATCTGGTGTCAATAAACTGATCCGTGCGGCATACCGTTTACTGGACTTATATACCTATTTTACCGCTGGTGTACAGGAAGTAAGGGCATGGACCATTACCAAAGGTTTTACCGCCCCGCAAGCGGCAGGAGTAATCCATACCGATTTTGAAAAAGGCTTTATCCGTGCAGAGGTGATAAAATACAATGATTTTGTAACCCTTGGTTCCGAAAATGCCTGTAAAGATGCCGGTAAGCTTGGTGTTGAAGGAAAAACTTATGTTGTAGAAGACGGAGACATTATGCACTTCCGTTTCAACGTATAAAAAGCATACACAATTAAATGTAAAAAGGCAGTTCTTTCAGGAACTGCTTTTTTTTATATAAAGATCTACAGAAAACCCTAGAGCAGGACCCCCTTCAGGAACATCACTGCTACCGAGAAGTAAATAATCAAACCCGTTACATCCACCAAAGTAGCTACAAACGGCGCAGAAGAAGTTGCAGGGTCGGCCCCAAGTTTTTTAAGTAAAAGTGGCAGCATAGACCCCGACAAAGAACCCCAAAGCACCACCCCAACCAGGGCTACCCCAACCGTACAGCCAATCAGTATCCAATGTGGGCCGTACATGTCCGAAAACATCGTCCACACAAATATTCTTAAAAACCCAATAACACCAAGCGCTATTCCCAGCATCAGACCCGACAGGATTTCGCGGCGCATAACCCTCCACCAGTCAGCTACTGTAATTTCTCCAAGGGCCATGGCCTGGATAATTAAAGTAGAAGCCTGCGAGCCGCTATTTCCACCACTGGAAATGATCAGGGGAACAAACATGGCCAACACAACCGCTTTAGCAATATCTGCTTCAAAATGTGCCATTGCTGTGGCCGTTAACATTTCCCCAAGGAATAAAATAACCAGCCATCCGATCCTTTTTTTCACCAGTCCAAAAAGCGGCATATCCAAATAAGGCTCATCCAGGGCTTCGGTACCCCCGATTTTATGCATATCTTCTGTGTACTCTTCATTGGCAATCCAAAGAATATCATCTACGGTCACAATACCCAGCAAAACATCATTGTCGTCCACCACTGGTAAAGCGACCCGGTTGTTCATCCTAAAAACATTAATGGCATCTTCCTGGGGGGCATTTACATTCAGTGCAATGGAACGGTTATCGGCAAGATCACCGATTTTAGCCTCAGGATCCGCAAGCAATATTTCCCGGATCCGGATGTCATCCAGCAATACACCACCTTTATCAATCACATAGATCACATCGATTGTTTCAGAATCCTTTCCATAACGCCTGATGTGCTCCAGTACCCGGCTCACTGTCCAGTCCTTTTTAACAGCAACATAATCCGGGGTCATTAAACGCCCAACGCTGTCCTCTTTATAACCCAGAAGAGATAAAGCCTCTACCCTTTCTGTGGCAGGCAAAAGCTGGATCAGCTTGGCAACCGCATCACCTTTAAGCTCACTGAACAGGGAAGTCCTGTCGTCTGGTGGCATCAGGTTAATCAGCTCTGTTAGCTTAGGACCAGATAATTTTTTAAGAATTTTTCCCTGGGTAGGAAAGTCCAGGATTCTGAACACATTTACCGCCCTTTTGATGGACAGTGTATCTATAAATTTAACAGCGTACTGGGGAAGTTCGTCTATCAGATGTTCTACATCTGAAATATTCAGATCATCTAGGTAAACTTTTAATTGTGCATCGTCTCCCTTATCTATCAGTTCAACTACTTCTTCAACAATCAATTCTTCCATAAATATGCGGGTGTTTTTTACATGTTTCTGTTGCTTTATCAGGATTGCAAAAGTGAGGTTTTATTTTTAATAATTCCACCTTTTACTACCCAAAATTCGTTCCATTTGAACGTTTATTTTTAACAATTGCCAATAAACTGTCCAAAAAGAAAAATTTCAACATGTAAGGCACCGGTCACAAGGCCGTTCCGCATTTACAGGAATAAAATATTAAACTTTAAATTCGTCCAGGGAATAAGGAAGCTCCTCACAAAAAAAACCATAATTTTCGAGAATATGCTTCACCTGCTGCGTACAGGGAGAAGCACTAACCACCCGAAGAATCTTATCTGTATCTTCAAATGCAAAAGACCAGTTTCCCACACTAAGATAAGCATCCAGTTCGGGCCCGATCCCAAACAAGGCATTTTTATCCACCACCGAAGTTTTAAAAATCGTTATATACATTTTTTGTTGTTTGTCTTTTAACCTGTTTAGATTGTTTAACACCGGGGTCTTGTAAAGATCAGATTTATAAGCAAATAAACAAAAGGATAATTCACTCAAACGGCCAAAATACACGCTGAACTTCATTTTAAACGGCCTGGGCAGGACAACAACTCATCCAAAAGAATTACCATATTTAAAATTTACAGCGAAATTCTCGCTCTTACTGGAATTTTTTCTACTTTTGCAACTCTTTAATTATACTGGCTTTCGTAGTTCAATGGATAGAATGTCAGATTCCGGTTCTGATGATGGGGGTTCGAATCCCTTCGAGAGCACAAAAAAACGCCTTAACTTCACATTTAAGGCGTTTTTGCTTTAATCGCTTACATTTAAGCTGTAATTTATTTTAATCGGGTGCATTGTTAAAATTTTCAACATGACAACAAAGAATCGTTCCTTTTCCTTTATTCCCTTTGTGATTAACCTCATTATACCTTTTGGTTTTGGGGTCCTGGGCGGCCTGCTCACCATGCAGTCGGTAAAAACATGGTACCCTACCCTGGCCAAGCCCTCTTTTAATCCACCAAACTGGATTTTTGGCCCTGTATGGTCGCTTCTATATATACTAATGGGTGTCTCTGCTTATCTGGTCTGGAAAAAAAGATCGCAGATCGCTCATTTTCCCCGGACAATAGCCATTTATCTGATCCAACTGGTGCTGAACCTGATGTGGTCCTTTATTTTTTTCTATGCCCACCGGATTGGCCTGGCCCTGATAGAAATTATAATCCTGCTGGTGGTGCTGATTGTAAATGCACGCGTATTTTATAAAATTGACAAAACAGCCGGATTATTGTTTATCCCTTATGCACTTTGGGTAAGTTTTGCAACACTGCTTACCTACAGTATTTATTCTTTAAATTAAGAAATTACATTCCATTTACTTATAAATTTAAACAGATTCTTAACAAAGGGCAATTTTAAGAAATAGAACTCCTATTTTTAGAATGTGATATTTTTAAGAAACAGTTTTCTTCTTTTGTTAATTTTTTGTGGGCTCCATGCCTCTGCACAAAAAGTTGGCCTGGTACTAAGTGGTGGTGGTGCCAAG
The DNA here is from genome assembly GCF_003208655.1 of Pedobacter nutrimenti. Lineage (GTDB taxonomy): Bacteria > Bacteroidota > Bacteroidia > Sphingobacteriales > Sphingobacteriaceae > Pedobacter > Pedobacter nutrimenti. The sequence goes on from NZ_QKLU01000010.1 coordinate 65,481, forward strand.
GGTTTGGCGCACATCGGTGTCCTGAAAGCCCTTGAAGAAAATAACATCCCAATAGATTATGTGACCGGAACTTCTATGGGGGGTATTGTGGGCGCCCTGTATGCGGCAGGTTATTCCCCTGCACAAATGGAAAAAATTGCCCTCAGCAAAGATTTTCAGGATTGGGTCAGCGGAAAATACACCAGTGATTACAGTTTGTTTTTTCAAAAAAATGGGCCTAATTCATCGGTTATTACCGCTAAGCTCTCTGCAGACACAAGCTTAAGATTAAGTTTCCGTTCCAATATTGTCAATGACATCCCTTTAAATTTTGCCTTGCTGGAACTTTTTTCCCAGGCTTCTGCCATTGCAAAGGATAATTTTGACAACCTTTTTATTCCATACAGGTGCATGGTTTCAGATGTATTGCTGCAAAACAGCATTACCCTCAAACAGGGTAGTCTGGCCGAGGCTGTCCGGGCAACCATGACCGTTCCCTTTGTTTACAGGCCCATAAAAATAGATGGCAAATTTGTTTTTGACGGAGGGATTTACAACAACTTCCCCGTGGACGTCATGAAAAAAGAGTTTAAACCCGATTATGTCATCGGGGTGAATGTTTCTTCCAAAACCTTTAAAGAATACCCCAAAGACAATGACGACCGCTTACTTAACAGGTCGCTGATCTATATGTTTCTGGCCAAATCAGATTCGACCCTGATCGGAAAAGATGGCGCTTATATTCAACCCAATTTATCGGATTATACAGCTACCAATTTTTATCCTGTAGAAGAACTCATCAAACAAGGCTATGATGCGGCAATGGCTGGTATGGAGCAAATCAAAAAAGCTGTACAACGCAGAACCAAAGCAGAAGAACTGATCCTGAGAAGAAATACTTTTAACAATAAAAAACCCGACCTGCGCTTCAATGCCATTACCGTAAGTGGTGTAAATAACCAGCAAAAAAAATATGTAGAACGGCTGTTTAAAAGGGACAAGGCTACCTTTGACCTTTCCGACATTAAACAGGGCTATTACAAACTGGTGGCCGATGAAACTTTTGAAACCGTATATCCCAAAATAGCTTACGATCAAAAGACAGACAATTACATTTTTGACATCATAGCCAAACCAAAAAAAAGTTTCAAAATAGACCTGGGCGGCAACATCTCTACCAGACCCATCAGTGCTGTTTTTTTAGGGCTGCAATACAGTTACCTGGACCAAAAAGCGTATAATTTTGGGGTCAATTTCTATTCCGGCAGGTTTTATGAATCTTTCCAGCTAAATGGAAGGGTAGATTTCCCCAGCCGGCTGCCTATTTTTCTGGCAGCAGAAATGACCTATAATCATTATAATTTCTACAACACCAGCACCATTTTTATTGAAAACCCACACCCGACCTATGTAGAACAATCAGACCGGAAAATTGACATTAAAGCCGGTATACCTTTAAACAGGGGAACCAAAATCAGTGCAGGTACCGCTTTTATCAGCAATGTAGACCGCTATAGCCCAACCAACACCTTTAATGTAGGCGATATCCTGGATAAAACCATTTTTAATGGAGTCAGGTTCAATGTCTCTTTTGAACAAAACACCCTTAACCGTAAACAATATGCCAGCAAAGGCCGTAACTTTTTAATGAGTGCAAATTATTTTGTCGGAACTGAGCTTTACTCTCCAGGAAATATTTCAAGAAATACAGAATTAACCAATCTGATAGACCTTCAAAGACACAACAGGAGCTGGGGAAATATTAAAGTCAGTGATGAAAATTACTTTTTTCACAAAGGAAAATATACCCTGGGCTACCAGGCAGAAGCTGTGATATCAGACCTTCCTCTATTCTCAAATTATTATTCCACCCTTCTGGTGGCTCCGGCATTTTATCCGCTGCAAGATAGCCGTTCGGTCTTTTTGGAAAAATTCCGTGCAGCAAACTACCTGGCGGGCGGGCTTAAAAATGTCTATACCATCAGAAGAAACCTCGACCTGCGGGTAGAAGCATTTGTTTTCCTGCCCTACAAAGAATTTCATCAGGAAGGTTTTCAAAATGTAGACAACACCAAGGCTTTCAGCAAGTGGCATTACGCCGGCACTGCCGGACTGGTGTACCATACGCCGGTAGGCCCAATCAGCTTCAGCTATAATTTATACGATGATCCGATAAAAAGAAACGGCGTTTTACTACATTTGGGCTATCTGATATACAACAAACGATCTATAGAATGAGAACACGCTGCATCATTTTTTTCCTTTTGTTCCTGAGTTTTGGTGCCTTTGCCCAAAAATCCGACATTAACAATTTTCTGGTTAAGGAAAGCCTGCTCAAAAACAGCAAGCTGGCCATCATTGCAGCAGACTCTCTGGATCACCCACAAGAAAGCATTAACGGCATCTATACCTTTAGTGTAAGCGGCTTTACCCAATCGCTCAAGTTCAACGATGGCGTTGCCATTTTACCCCTGCAACTGGAAAAATCAACTTTTGTATACATCAAACACGTTAACGATAAAGGCACCCACAGCAAGCTGGTTTATGTTTACAAAAAAGACGGAGACTTAAGCCCCTATGCCTTCAACAGCATGTGGTTGGTCCTGATCCCCCTGGTTCTAATTTTCCTGGCCTTTGCCTTCAGAAAATTTATCATTTTTGCTGTGATCCTGTTCCTGATTTTCATTTATTTTAACCACAGCAACGGGCTCAGCATCCCTACCTTTTTTGAAACGGTATTTGACGGACTGAAAAAACTATTCTAGAAAGGCAGACCAATTCCAAAATTGTATTGTACAAAACGGTAGTTATCCGGGCTGTGCGTGGTATAATAGTTTGCTTTAAACTCCTTCCCGCCGCTAAAGAATTTACTGATTACCCATTGGTCCGACCCGCTGAACATCGGGTCCTTGATTTTCAGGCCCACATCGAAACGGAATACAAAATAATCTACGTCATAACGTAAACCTACACCGGTACCAATGGCTATCTGATCAAAGAGTTTCTGGAATTTAAACTCTGAATCCGGATTATCCCTTATTGCAGATTTCGAAACATTCCAGACATTTCCGGCATCTACAAAAACAGCTCCCTTTAGTTGGGCGCCAAAAAATTTGTTCAGGAGTTTATAGCGGTACTCAAAATTGGTTTCTATATGCAGTTCCCCCAACTGGTCCAGACCAAAAACAGCCCTCCTAAGATCCTCCGTCGTTAAGACTTTACCACGGTCATAATTCCCTGGTCCAATGGTCCTGGCCTGCCAGGCCCTGATCCCATTAGAACCGCCGGCAAAAAATGACTTATCAATTGGTATACCCGCTCCTGATGAATTTCCATAAGCAATGGCCGCCCCTGCATTTAATCTGGCTACAAACTGCCTTGCGCCCCCCAGGTTTTTATACCAGCGCACATCAATTTCCGGGCGGACAAATTGTGTATAAGGAAGTCCCAGAATTTTGGCCGGTTCCAGTAAAGAAGGATCTGTTGCACTAGGAACCCTATGGTCATTTCCAGTTAGTTTAGAAATAGCCTGTAGTAAATTCCCTGCTGTTTCAAGTCCTCCCCTAAAATAAATAAAGCTGGCTGGTAACAACAGCTTACCCTGGTTCAGGATATAAGAATACTTCATGCCCAGGGTAATATTCTTTTGATTAAGTAAAATAATATTATAAAAATTTGCCCTGTATACTTCAGGGTCAGTAATCAAAACATTCCCTAACCGGTATTCTATATTCAAAGGGGTAAAAGAATGGATCTTATACTTGGTCTCATACCAGTCATAAGTCATAGAAGTTTGAAATATCCTTCTGGAAAGCACATCTTTTTGCAGGGAATAAATATAACTGATGGCAAAAGAGGTATAAGGCATTCCGTTTTTACCCATTAAAGGGATTTTAAAAGGCACCATGAGCCTGGGTACTGCCAAACTGGTACTGATCGAAAAATCCTGCTGGTAAATGTCCTTAAAAATTGAACCCCCCCCATCTACTCTCGACTGTACACCTCCCTTTACCTGGACCTCAAAACGCTCAGCCCCGCGAAACATATTGTTATTGGTATAGGTATTTCCAAGCGTAAAGCCAATGGTTCCGGCATTAAAGGGCAATTCCCCTTCAATCCGGTTACTCATTTTCTTTTGAGGAATCAATCGGATAATAGGCTCTACCTTCGCAGAACTGTCTTTTGCTTTCAGGTAATCGATCTTTACATTTTTAAAGGCATTCAGCTGGTACAAACGGTCATAGGTTAGCTGGTCCTTGGTATTGTCATACAGCTCCCCTTCCTTAATAAAATCATAACGGACTATTGGGTTCCTTCTAAAGCGTTTGGAATACGAAGTGAACCGGATGCCATTGGCAATATGAGGGTTACGCACCAGGGAGTCTGTTGTAAAACCATCCGCATCGGGTGCAATAAAAATATTTGTTTCTCCTATGGTATACTGCCGGTGTTCTTTTTGGCCCTCCGGATTGTCAACAATCATCGTGACTTTTGCTTTGCCATCATTGGAATTGGAATCTACCGAATAACGGATATAAGGCTTTAAAAAATCAAAATACCCATTTTGTTTGGCAATCTCATATATTTTGTCCCTTTCATAACTCAAGGAATCTTCATCGTAACGCATCCCGTCTTTTAAGTGAGTAAGTCCCTGTTTACGGGAAAAATACAAGTCTTTAATTTTAGGATCTTCAAAATCGTAATTGATTTTACTAATGAAAAAACCTTTGCCGGTATCTGCCTTAAAATAAACCTGTGCCCTTTGTTTTTTAACCGTGATCGAAGAATTGACCTTTGCATTAAAATACCCCTTACTTTTTAAAAACTTTTCAATCTGCGAACGGGAAATTTCCACCAGGGTACTGTCCAGCAAGGGTGCCGGGTTACCAACAGATTTGGTTTTAAAAAGTCCGTAAAACAAATTATACAGCCCGACATTAACACCCAATTTTGGGGCCGGCCGAATGTCCTTTTGCACATAGGTATAAGCTTCCTCCTGCATTTTTTTTGGAATACTGTCTATTTCTACCTTTTTCACGATGGCCTGATAGTCCTGTATGTATTTTGTAGAAGAACAGGCAGTGACAAAAAGAATAATAAATAGTAATATTGCAGGAAACTGGATCTTCGTTTTATAATTAGGGTATGCTTTCAAAATCTCAGATAGGTTTTATTAAATCATTACATCAAAAAAAGTATCGTAAAGAAAACGGAATATTTATTATTGAAGGTATTAAATCAATAATAGAATTTATTCCATCAGCTTATCAGGTAAACAGTATCTATTACCTGGCTGAATTTAAGTCTTTACTACCTAATTTGCCACCAAATATAAAGTTATTTGAAGTAAACCATGCTGACCTTGATAAGATTAGTACTTTACAAAGTCCGCAGGGTATCCTTGCCTTGGTAAACATTCCCGATCATTTGCCCTTTGAAGTCTCGGGATTAAAAAATTCTTTTAGTCTGGTACTTGACGGAATCCAGGACCCGGGAAACCTGGGAACAATTATCCGTACGGCCGACTGGTTTGGTTTCAAAAACATCATTTGCTCCCAGAATACGGTCGAGGTTTACAATCCAAAAACGGTTCAGGCCACTATGGGTTCTTTATGCCGGGTCAATGTTTTTTATGAACAACTTCCTTCATGGCTCCCTTTGGTTAAAGTTCCGGTCTTCGGGGCACTTCTGGAAGGGAAAAGCAGTTTTGAGTTAGAATGGGGGAAAGAAGGCGTTCTGATTTTGGGCAATGAAGGCCAGGGAATCAGCCCGGAAGTTCTGAAATTTATCAGCCATCCGGTAACTATTCCAAGGATTGGAAAGGCTGAGTCTTTGAATGTTGCCATCTCTGCAGGTATCTTATGTTCAGATATTAGCAGAAATTTAAATAAATAAATTGCATAATAACTTATAATTGCTATTTTTGCAACCTGAATTTAAACAGGGTCGAGTGGCCGAGTGGCTAGGCAGAGGTCTGCAAAACCTCCTACAGCGGTTCGAATCCGCTCTCGACCTCCAGATTTATTATAAATTAAAAACACAAAGGTTAAGACCATGGCAGTTACCAGATTAAAAAGAAAAGACAGAAAAAATAAAACAACTTCCCGTTTGGAAGTTAAAACATTGAAATTAGCTACTAACCTTGAACTGGGAAGCCGTTCAAAACAATCTTCTAAAGATCAGTTGGCTAAAAACAATGCTGTTATCGCAAAACTTACTGCTCAGGCATAAGTTTTCTTTCTTAAAAGGATTTAAAACACTTCTGGTTTCCAGAGGTGTTTTTTTATGCTTTTATTTTTGATGAGAAGGAAATCGCTGGCAAAGGGATAAGGTTTAAAAATTAACTATACTGAATAATTCAGATACTCTGTTTCGGGGCAGCGCCTGGTCAGGCTCCTACGGAGCAGCGACTGCCTTATTTGTTTTCCCAAACCAACTTATCCAAAAAACAAAAATACAACACGATACAATCCCTTTTAATCACCAACCCTGTTTTTGTTAAAAATTTCCAACTTAAATACACTTGTATCCACCTTCACGGCATGCATTTGTTTGTTCAGTGCATGAACAGCTTTTCTAAAAAGCCTCTCACTCATTCCTGAACCCGTCTTGCCGGCTAGATACAATTTAAAAGTGGATGGCCTGAACTTAACATTGGCCAGCATCATCTTCATCCCAGGAAAGGCTTCGGATATCGCTTTGTCCAGAGAAACCGTGTCCTGTAAAGGAACACCGGTCTTGATGTCAAATACCCTGGCAGAAACCGAATCTTTCGAAGTACCACCTGGAGACGGGAATTTTAATTCAGGATCATAGGCCCTGAAATACAACCAGGTTTTGGTACTGTCACCACTATTGAAGCTGCTTTTGGTCAGTTTTTCTATACGATTTCCTTTCCCCACAATATACAGGTTCAATTCAGCGGAGTCCGGATGATCAATAAATGCCCTCAGGCTCTTATTGGCCGACACATATTTAAAGGCACTGATACCAGTGGGGTTGCCCATATCCAGATCAGGCAAAAGTGTCAGACTGGCACTGCTGTCATTGCTGTATAAAAAATAGGGCCCCGATTTAACGACCAATTTTTCCAGAACCACTTTTGCTTCTGCAGAGGTCCTTTCAAACAACTTTTCCGAACTTTTAACCATTTCAGGTCCGTTAAAATCATTGGATTTAAACCAGTCCTTACCACAAGTGCGTACCAGGGCTAGTACTGCAAAAACCAGTCCTATAGGAAGTACCCATTTGGAAGAATTATTTTGTTGTTTAACTTTCTCTAACTGTTCAGCCAAAGAAGGCACAGCCTGTTTTTCGGACAACACATTTACACCAGATGACACCTCTTCTGAGGAAAACACAGGTGGTTTTACCGGCAAAGATTTATCCCCTGTCTTTTTCAGTTGACCTTCCAGGGCCTGCGTAAAATTCAAAAAAGTATCCAGGTCTTCCTTGCCATGAAACATGTTATCCCTGGAATTGAGTGCCCAGATAATTTTCCGGCCATCTTTTAATTTCAGTTGTATACAGGGTTTCGCGTACAACATTGGAGAAGAGATTGATAAAATATCATCATAATTGACCTTTCCAAAATAACTGGAATCCAGATAACTGTCTTCAACCCGAATCACATCATGAGCTTTTACTTTTAAAATAAACAGCCCCAGGCCCAATGCCATTGGTCCCATTAACACCAGCATAAAGATCCACATTCTGACACCCGGATCCAGTAAAAAAAGAAAAGGGATACCTGTAAACAGCAAAGCCATATACCGCATCGCCTTAACATTCTGGAACTTAAATTCGTAAATTTTACCCATTATTTATTACCCGTATTGCTGCTTAAAAAAGTTAAAATCAAAATAATCCAACCCCCATTAAGCGATCCACACAATAACAAAGCCAAGAAATTTAACCACAGAGAATTACTCACACAAAACACAAACGCTAACCATTTTCCCTAAACAAAATGCCTAAGCCCCGGATACGAACCAGAATTCCTTACTTAAGTTTTTAAACAAATAAGGCTGCGCTGTGACGGGGTGATTGGCTGGGCTGCTCCGCAGGAGCCTGACCAGGCGCTGCCCCGGAGCAGTGACGGCCTTATTTGTTCTTCCGAAAAAACATCCTAGTTAGCCACCCAAACAAATAAGCACCCAAAGACAAAACGGACTGATTATCCCTTACTAAATTTTCAAACAAATAAAGGCTGGGCTGCCCCGGAGCAGTGACGGCCTTATTTGTTCTCCTAAGGAAATGTCCCTTTAAAAAACGGTAATTACAACAACTCTTTACAAATCCTTTTGATCAAACCCGGTCCTTCATAGATAAAGCCCGTATACAACTGCACCAAAGAAGCACCAGCTGCTAATTTTTCTTTTGCATCCTCAGGAGAATGTATCCCTCCTACTCCAATGATTGGAAAGGCCCCTTTTGATTTTTCTGAAAGATAACGGATCACTTCAGTAGAACGGCTGGTTAAAGGCTTACCACTAAGGCCTCCAGCTTCGCCGACCAGTTCAGGAGCACTATACAATCCATTACGGTCTATGGTCGTATTGGTGGCAATAAGTCCTGCAATGCCTGTGGTCTGCACAATTTCTACAATATCGTCCAATTGCTCATTGGTCAAATCGGGTGCAATTTTTAACAATATAGGCCGGCTGATCCCGTTTTTGGAATTGCGTTCCTGTAATGTTTTCAACAAATTGGTCAGCGGTTCCTTTTCCTGCAGCTCCCGCAACCCTGGGGTATTCGGAGAACTTACATTGACAACAAAATAATCCACCACATCAAACAGGCGGTCAAAACATTTTATGTAATCATTAACCGCTTCTTCATTCGGGGTGACTTTGTTTTTACCAATATTACCGCCAATAACAATAGAAGCATCTTTTTTCTTGAGCAAGCGCAGTCTTTCAGCAAGGGTGTCCACGCCCTTATTGTTAAAACCCATACGGTTAATGATTGCTCCATCCTCCTGGAGCCTGAACATCCTGGGTTTATCATTACCAGGCTGAGGCATCGGGGTTACTGTACCCACTTCTATAAAACCAAAGCCCAGATTGCTAAGGGCCTCTATGTATTCGCCATTTTTATCAAAGCCTGCAGCCAGTCCAACAGGATTACGGAATTTAATTCCAAAAACCTCCCGCTCCAGCCCCTTAATGCTCACATCAAAACTGCTTCTGAGAATGGTCTTTCCCAATGGAAAATAATCATTGAACCATTTTAACCTTCTGACCACAAAATGGTGAACTTTTTCGGGGTCAAACTTAAAGAATACAGGCTTAATTATGCGATACATAGGGCGAAGATAGGAACGTTTTCAGCGATCACAAAGCAGAGCAGGCAAGTTTTAAAATAAAATTTTACATTTCCCCTTTAAAAAAGCTATAAATTAAGCTAATTCTTAGCCTGATAGCCTAAATAACTCTGCTTAAAATCGTATTTTTGCAGCCAAATGATTTCAATAAACGACTTAACTTTCCTTATAGGCTCCAGAGCTTTATATGATGAAGCAAACTGGCATATAAAACCCGGAGACAGAGTGGGCCTCATTGGCGCCAATGGAACCGGAAAATCTACCCTTTTAAAAATAATTGTAGGAGAATACGCGCCCTCATCCGGTTCGGTTTCCATGTCTAAGGACCTGAAAATAGGCTACCTGAACCAGGATTTACTTTCCTACGATTCCCACCATAGCATTTTGCACGTTGCCATGGAAGCTTTTGAGCGCCAGAACCAGCTGCATGATGAAATTGAGGTCCTGCTCAAAAAAATAGAAACCGATTACTCGGAAGAGGTTTTAAATAAACTCAGTGACAAACAACAGGAATTTGAAGCACTCGACGGTTACAACATCGAGTACAGGGCCAATGAAATTTTAGCCGGTTTAGGTTTCAGCACACAGGACCAGCAAAGGCCCCTGAACACTTTTTCAGGAGGATGGAGAATGCGTGTCATGCTGGCAAAAATCCTGCTGCAAACCCCCGACATCCTGCTGCTCGATGAGCCGACCAACCACATGGATTTACCTTCCATTAAATGGCTGGAAACTTATTTAATGAGTTTTGAAGGTGCTATTGTGATCGTATCCCACGACAGGTATTTTCTGGATAAAGTAGTGAACCGGACAGTAGAATCCCGCAAAGGAAAACTTACTGCCTATGCCGGCAATTATACCTTTTACCTGGAAGAAAAAGCCTTAAGGGGTGAAATACAAAAAGGGGAATTTAAAAATCAGCAGGCCAAAATCAAACAGGAAGAACGCCTTATTGAACGTTTTAAAGCAAAAGCAAGTAAAGCCAAAATGGCCCAGTCCCGTATGAAAGCACTGGATAGACTCGAACGTGTCGAAGATGTAGACGACGACAACCCAACGGTAAACTTTAGCTTTAAATTTACTAAACCTTCCGGAAGACATGTGGTGCGGATCGAGCAAGCCAATAAAAGCTATCCGAATGTACATATCCTTGAAAATGCCGAAGGTGTCATTGAAAAAGGAGATAAAATTGCCCTGATCGGTGCCAATGGTAAAGGTAAATCGACCCTACTCCGCATTATTGCCGGCGCAGAGGGTTTTGAAGGAAAATGCGAAACCGGCCACAATGTGACCACCACTTTCTTTGCACAGCACCAGCTGGAATCCCTGCATTTGGACAACAGCATCCTGGAAGAACTTCAGGCATTTGCCCCTAAACATACCGATACAGAACTTCGTTCTATTCTGGGTTGTTTTCTTTTTACAGGGGACGATGTGTTTAAAAAAATCCGTGTCCTGTCCGGAGGAGAAAAGTCAAGGGTAGCCCTGGCCAAATCCTTAACCACAGACTCCAACTTTTTGATCCTCGATGAGCCCACCAACCACCTGGACATCCAGTCGGTTAACATCCTGATCCAGGCCCTGAAACAATATGAAGGAACTTTTATTGCGGTTTCCCACGATAGGTATTTCCTGGACAATGTGGCCAACAAAATCTGGTTCATCGAAAATAAAGACATTAAAGAATATCCGGGCACTTACGCCGAATACGAGGAATGGAACAGTAAAAGGCCACAGCCTGTTGCAACCAGTATTCCTTTTAAAGCTGAAAAAGAGGCAAAGCCAAAAGCCGAGGAGAAAAAACCTGCATCCCCGAATGTTCAGCAACAATTGAAAAAACTGAACGATCAGCTTCAAAAAACGGAAACTGAAATTGCAGCGCTGGAAGGTAATGTAAAAACCATAGAAACCCAGCTTGCAGACCAGCAGGTCTACCAGGACCCGGTAAAACTCGAACAGGCAAACCAAAAATATTTAGCGGCAAAACACCAGCTGGACAATGCACAAAATGCATGGGAAGACCTGGCTGCCGAAATTATGGAACTCGAAAGCAAATGATTAAAACAAACGGACTGCTCTTTTTTTTGCTGACCTGCATGCAATTTGCATTTGCACAGCAAAGTACCCTGGTGTATGACAATCATATTTATCTGCCCCAGATCAAAACAGTACAATGCTATAACGCACAAAAAGAACAGTCCGTTCCTGTTATCGCCCTAAAATCGGGTGAACAACTGCTTTTTTCTTTTGATGACCTCAATGGCGGCAGTAAAAATTACTGGTATGCCATTGAACATTGTACCTCAGACTGGCAGCCTTCCAGAATCTCTACCCTGGACTATGTGGAATCTTTTGCAGAAGACCGCATTGTCGATTATAAATACTCTTTTGCGACCCTTCAGAAATACACCCATTACAACCTCCGTCTACCCAATGAACAGGTCCGGCCAAAAATTTCAGGGAATTACCTGCTCAAAGTTTACCTCGACGGGGACCAGAAAAAACTGGTCCTGACCCAGCGCTTTTATGTCCTGGACAATAAGGTCAGTGTAGGGGTTGAAGTTACCCCAAGTCTGCAGGTCCCTGAAAGATCTTACAACCAAAAAATCAATTTCTCTATATTCCATAAAAACCTGGCCATCCAAAACCCTTACATAGATGTAAAGGCGGTGGTGATGCAGAACTTTGATCCTCAAACGGCCATCACCAATACCAAACCTTCCTTTATCAGAACAAATGAACTGGTTTACAATGACCTGAACACCAATGATTTTAAAGGAGGCAATGAATTCAGAAAATTTGACATCCGCAGTTTAAGGTATACCGCAGACCATGTTCAAAACCTGGAAAAGGACAGCATCAATACCGCTGTGCTGTTCCCCGACATTACTGCAAATGCCCAGAAATACACCAACCAGTTTGATGAAAACGGTAATTTTTACATCCGCAATCAGGATGGCCGGGATGACAATACCGAAAGTGACTATGTAAAAGTCTTTTTTACCCTTCATGCCCAGGCCCCTGCTACCCCTGGCGACGCCTATGTAGTGGGCCGTTTCAATAATTACATTTTAAGTGAGGAAAACAAACTCGTTTACGAAGATTCCAGAAAAAAGTTCTATGCAAGCCTGCTTTTTAAACAAGGGCTCTATGACTTTAAATACGTATGGAAAGACCGTGAAACGGGCAAAGTCAACGAAAGTATTTTTGAAGGATCCTTTTTTGAAACCGAAAACAATTATCAGGTGTTTGTTTATTTCCGCAAGCCGGGCAGCAGATGGGAAGAACTCATTGGCTATACCATGATCAATACCGTTAAGCGTTAAGCCCTCATTTCAGCACCCATACCGAAACATTTCCGGCCGCACAGGGAAAAGCTGCCTTACCCTGTTCATCTACCAAAATTTCTTCTGTGATGCGCCCGAGTGCATCAACAAAACTTTTTCCACTATGGCGTTGCCCAATTTCCATTTCCTTAAGCCCAGCAGTCCCATTGCTCATCACCACCGCTATGCCCGAGCCAGATTTTTCGTCCGTTCCTTCCCTGGTCCAGCCTACACAGCTTGGGTGGTCAAAATAATCCCTTTGCAAACCATAGGACAAATCTTTTCTGACCCGGCACAGTTCCGGTAATTCTGCCAGTGCCACCAGTTCGACTTCTGCCTCGTCTCCTTCGGGGTCTTTGTCTGTATAGGTACAGCCATACAGGTCCGGATAAAACAAACAGGGAATACCCTGTTCCCTTAATAAGATCAGCGCATAAGCCAGGGGCCTGAACCAAAAATCCACATAAGATTCCAGTGCCTGCAGCGGCTGCGAATCATGGTTATCCACAAAGGTAACCGACAATTCGGGATGATAGGCCACAAGGGTCCCCTCGAAAATTTTGCTCAGGTCAAAGTGCTCCCCTTCTTTGCCCGCCAGGTACAGGTTATGGTGCAAAATAGAATCAAAAAGCTGCATTCGTCCATCGGTAAGCCCTAAATAGGCATCCAGTGCTTCTACCCCCTCTATAATCCAGTTTTCGGCCACGACAAAAAAGTCCCGGTTAAAGGTGCTTTTCATATGGTCCAGCCATTCATTTAAAAAATCAGCAGCAATATGTTTTACCGCATCCAGACGAAAACCATCCATGCCACAGGTTTTATAATACCACTCCCCCCACCTTTTCAGCTCTTCGCGCACAGCAGGGTTCCTGAAATCTACATCATTAAACATCAGATAATCGTAATTCCCGTTTTCCTGTGAGGGCACTTCCTCCCAGCCCTCCCCATATTCATTTTGAATGGAGAAAATCCCTTCCCGATCCGGATCAACAATTTTATCCACCCCGCTGAAACACTGAAAGTCCCATATAAATTCCGAATAAAGGCCTTTTCTGCCGGGGAAAGTAAATTTTGTCCAGGCCTGGGCCTGGATGACCTCTGAAGTAAATTCCAGCCGGTTTTGCGGGTTTACTTCCCTGACTTTGACCTCCTGGAGTTCATCGGCACCCGCTTTATGGTTAAAAACCACATCTGCAATGGCCGATATGCCCGCAGCTTTAAGTTTTTTAATGGCCAAAATGTAATCCTTTTTGCTGCCATACCTGGTTTCTACCGTGTTTTTCTGATCAAATTCGCCCAGATCAAAAAGATCATAACAATCATAGCCCACTGAATATCCTCCTGAGGTGGCTTTATAAGCCGGAGGTAGCCAGGCACCCGTCACCCCTAAAGACGCGAGTTTTTTTGCTTCGCCAGCTGTTTTTTTCCAAAGCGGGGAATGGTCATTGTAATACCAGTGAAAGTACTGGATCAGTAGCTGATTGATCATAAATATAAAGGTGGGTTTGTTCGCTTATGCAATACAATAACATGAAGTTGGACAATTTGTTTATTTTTGCAGGAATTATGAGTATAAAAGTTAAAAACCCTAAGGATTCGTTCACCATCATGAATGAACTGGTATTGCCAAATGACACCAATACCTTAAACAACTTAATGGGTGGCAGATTACTGCACTGGATGGATATCGCTGCGGCAATTTCTGCGCAAAAACATTGTAACCGGATTGTTGTTACTGCTTCTGTAGATAATGTTTCTTTTAAACAGGCCATCAAACTTGGAGATGTGATCACCATTGAAGCCAAGGTTACCCGTGCCTTCAACACCTCAGTAGAGGTCCGTCTGGATGTATGGGCAGAAAACATTCCTTCGGGCAGCAGGGTAAAATCCAATGAGGCTTATTATACTTTTGTTGCCGTGGATCAAAGTGGAAGGACCATTCCTGTGCCAGAGCTGGTACCAGAAAGTGCAGAAGAAACAGAATTGTTTGAAGGAGCGTTAAGACGCAGGCAATTGCGTTTGATTCTGGGCGGAAAAATGAAACCAAATGATGCCCTGGAATTGAAAGCCTTATTTTTTAAAGAATAAACCAACAGGAGTTTAAAATATGACCACCTATACAACACTCATCATATTAAGCGGCCTGGTCATATTTTCATACCTTTTTGACCTGGTAGCAAGTAAAACAAAACTTCCATCGGTCCTGCTGCTCCTGCTGTTGGGCATCGGCTTGAGGCTGCTGGTAGACAAGCTTAATGTACATCCCTATGATTTCATGGGCATTTTACCTGCGCTTGGAACTGTCGGTTTGATCCTTATTGTTTTTGAAGGCTCCCTGGAACTCAAGTACGACCGGCACAAGAATAAAATTATTAAAGGGGCCTTTCTTTCTGCACTGTTTATCCTCATTGCGACCGTATCGGTCATTACCTTTATCATTTACCAGATTACCGGAAGAGACTTGTACATCTGTTTTACAAATGCCATCCCTTTTAGTGTCATCAGTTCTGCAATTGCCATTCCTTCGGCCGCAGCCCTGAGCGGCAAGGGCAAGGAATTCATCATTTATGAATCTTCCTTTTCGGATATCCTGGGCATTATTCTGTTTAATTTTGCCATATCCAATCCCAATATTTCCATCTCTTCTTTTACCGGACTGGGCATCAGCACTCTGCTAATTCTGGTTTGCTCGGCCATTTCCTGCATCCTGCTGTTGTACCTGATGGGAAGGTTGTCGCATCACATTAAATTTTTCCTGATCATTTCCATTCTGATCCTGGTCTATGCCATCGGACAATCCTATCATTTGTCTTCCCTGGTCCTGATCCTGTCTTTCGGACTTTTCCTGAACAATGCAGATGCAATAGAACATGCCTGGTTCAGGGGGATTTTTATTTACAAGAACCTCTCCAACGACCTGACCCAATTGTACCAGCTTTCGGCCGAGAGTGCTTTTATCATCCGTACCTTCTTTTTTGTCATTTTTGGTTTCACCATGAACATTTATGACCTGAACAATATAGACATCCTCGCCAACGGCCTTTTTATACTGGCCTCTATTTTTATCATCCGCTTTTTGTACCTGAAAATTTTCAGAAAGGAAAACAGCGGTGCAGAGACTTTTATTGCACCAAGGGGGCTCATTAGTATCCTGCTGTATTTTAACCTGCCTGCCAGCCTTAAAATACCACAGGTAGGCCCTGCATTTCTATTTATGGTGGTACTGGGTTCCAGTCTGATCATGAGCATCGGTTTGTTGTCCAGTAAAAAAACACCTAAAATAGCAGAGCCGGAAAAATAGTAGTTTTTCCGGCCCGGTAATTATTTTTGCACAAAAACTAAAGGTTTAACTGCCCATTTCCAGAATTTTGTCAAACTCTTCGGCTTTAAGTTTCATCACCGATAAGCGGCCCTGTCTGACCAGTGAAATATCTTTAAGGCTTTCTTCCGCTTTGATCTGTTCAAGGGTAACCGGATGCTTCAGCGCTTCAACAGGCGCAAGGTCCACCACCACCCAGTTGGCATCATCAGTCGTTGGGTCCTGATAGTATTCCTTCACCACTTTGGCTATGCCCACCACATGTTTGCCCTCATTGCTATGGTAAAAAAGAACCAGGTCTCCTTCCTTCATTTCTTTCAGGTTATTACGGGCCTGGTAATTGCGTACGCCATCCCAAAAAGTCCGGCCATCCTGATTAAATTTTTCCCAGCTGTATTTAAAAGGTTCTGATTTGACTAACCAATATTGCGTATTCTTCATCTTTAAAATTTTCTTTTAAAATTTCCCCAAGCCGCTGCTGACCCTGCAAAGCTGCAATCCTATGGGGCTACTGTTGCAAAAATAGCAAACTCCGGCTAACCTGAACTATATTTTTGCAGGCCATTGCTGCTTAAAGCACTGAAGCATCCTTATGGTACCTGCTCCGGTACTCCAGTGGCGAAAGTCCTGTAATTTTTTTAAACGTTTGCCGGAAAGCTTTCTGATCGGCATACCCCACAGCGTACATCACTTCTGTAATGTTTTTAGCCCCGTTTTCGAGTTCTTTTTTAGCCACCTCTACCCTTACCCGTTGCAAGTACTCGGCAGGTGTATTTCCTGTAGCTTTGATAAAACGCCGGTCAAAATTCCGTCTGCTTATCGAAAAGCGTTCCGCAAGTTCAGCGGCTGAGAACAACTGCTGCGGATGTCCCTCAATCAGGGCCTGTGCTTTTTTGACCACCTGGTCATCGTGCCCTTTCTGACCGGTAAAAATAGTAAAGGGCGACTGGCTGTGGCGGTCTATGTCCACCTGTAAAATTTTAGAGCAGTAAATGGCGGTTTTCCGGTCATAGTATTTTTCAACCAGGTACAGCAAAAGGTTCAGAAAAGAAAAAGCCCCTCCATTGGTATAAATACCTTGTTCATCTGTAATGAGCTGTTCGGTCTGAAGATGCACCTTTGGAAACATTCCTTTAAACTGACCAGCAGCAATCCAATGCGTAGAACAATTTTTACCATCCAGCAGGCCAGTTGCCGCCAACATAAAAGCGCCCGTGCAGATGCTGGCAATTTCGGCCCCACCCAGGTATTGCTCCTTTAACCAGTCAATCAGCGCGGTGTTCAGTTTTAAAGATTTGATGTAGTCGCGGTTCAGGGCCGGGATAATGATCAGGTTTGTCTTGGTAATGGCCGAAATATGGGTATGCGGCTGAACAACAAATAAGCCATCATACAATTCAACCCGTTGGGACAAGCCTGCCAGCTGCACTTTAAATACAGCTTTGTTGCCAAGACTTTCCCAGTATTCATTTGCCCTGTTGAATACTTTAAAGGAGCCAATCATGCTGCTCAGGTTATTTTGTCCGTCCGGAACCACAATGGTAAGGTGTAACATGCTGTTTAATTTTTAATTAAAATTAAACAATAAGCTTGTCCATATCAACCCCCCGTGCCGTCCAAATATACTCCCGGAACCAGCACTTTCAACACCCTTTTTATAAAATTCATAACAGTAATACATCAGATGGTCAAGGTCATACAAAAGAAATAAAGATATCTTCACATATAGATATAAAAACATATTTACATAAAAAAAGCATCCTGAAATTGTTCAGGATGCCTTTAACAAATGATTAAAAGGAATTTTATCCTTTAGGGTCCAGTGCATTTTCAATCCTGTCGGAAAGGTCCTGCAAATGGTACTTGCTCAAACCTGAAGCCTGAGGGATCGCGCTTTTAAGCGTAGCATTCAATTCCCTTAACTGGGCTTTTACCACAGAAAGCACATCGTTCTGCGAAGCACTCAGTTTTGTGGAAACAGGTGTAGCTCTTCTGCCACCGGTAAATGCAGCAGCTGTAGCCGTAACAGGTGCCGGTTTAAGGATCAGCACCAGTTTTTCTACATAGGCCTTTTGCAGGTTACGACGGTAAACATCAATGTTCTGATTGCCTTTCAGCTCTGAGAAAACAGACGACTGAAGGTCTGCAAAAAGGTCACTGATTTTATAAGCAGCTGCACCATCTGTGGCTTCTGCCGAGATTAGCTTGCTTAAAGTGTTTACGCTCAACAGTCTGCTCAGTACAGGTGCCTGCAGTTTATTGATTACTTCCAGTGGATCTGTTCCTGTGTTGTCCAGAATCTGTTTGTCCAGTAACCAGGAAGGCGTACTGAATAAATTCCTTTCCAGGAAAGTCATGGCTTCCTTCTGTGTTGCCGCAGGGGTTCTTTCATAAACAGCACCTGCTTGTTCTACCGTTTTGGGGGTTTCATAAATACCGCCTACATTTTTGGCCACATGCCCCATATAACGCCCAAACTGGGTGGTCAGCTGTCCGTACATGTTTTCCAGGTTATCATAACCTTCATTATTGGTTTTGGTCCATTCAGGAAGTTTAGCCAGGATCACCTTTAAATTTTTAATCCCGTATTCGCTAGCTTTCATGGCATTGTCACCCAGGTCCTCATTCTGTGAACGCGGGTCATCCGGATTGGTTTCTGTTCCAAACCACAGCCTTTTGTTCTGCAGTTTTTCTATGGTCAGCTTGTTGAGTACCGGCACTTCTGCATCCGGTGTTTTGGCATCCGGCAACAACTTATAACCCCATTCTATCGCCCATTTGTCGTAATCACCAATTCTTGGATAAATGCCTTTCGGGGAAATCTTATCTTCAGGCTGCGCTACATAGTTAAACCGGGCATAATCCATAATGGAAGGTGTATGTCCATTGGCTTCTACAAATGCTTTATCCCTTAATTTCTCTACAGGGACAGTAGAACTGGAACCATAATTATGACGCAGGCCAAGGGTATGTCCAACTTCATGTGAAGAGACAAAACGGATCAGGTCTCCCATCAGTTCATCACTGAACTCCATTTTACGTGCCCTTGGATCAATTGCCGCAGTCTGGATCATATACCAGTCGTGTACCAGCTTCATCACATTGTGGTACCAGTTGATGTGGCTTTCTATAATCTCACCACTTCTTGGATCGGCAATGCTTGGTCCGCTGGCATTGGCAATTTCAGAGGGTTTGTATACAATAGCAGAATGCGTGGCATCGTCCAGGCTCCAGGTGGAATCCTGTTTGGCACTTGGGGCTTCTTTTGCCTGAATCGCATTTTTAAAGCCTGCTTTTTCAAAAGCTTTTTGCCAGTCGTTTACGCCCGCAATCAGGTAAGGGATCCATTTTTTTGGTGTCGCCGGATCAATATAAAAAACAATGGGTTTTGCCGGTTCTACCAGCTCTCCGCGTTTGTATTTGGCCAAATCTCCTGGTTTAGGCTCCAGTCTCCATCTTTTTACAATTTCTACTTCTTTAACGCCCTGAGGGTTCAGGTCGAAATCTGTATAGCCCACTGCAAAAAATCCTACACGCGGATCAAAATACCTGGCCTTCATTGGAACCTTTGGCAAAATCACCAAAGAGGTATTCAGTTCTACAGTAGAAGAACCTGTTGCGCCACCACCCATCATCGGTGAAGGGGCAGCTGCACCAAAAGGAGAAGGTGCTGCAGCCAGTGCATAAGTTTTAACCGTGGTAATCTCTACGTTTTTCGGGAAACTGCGAACATTGAGGATATAACTTTTATCGGCCTGTTGCGCGCCCAGTCTCAACTGACTTTTCATTTGGGAAGAACCAAAATAAAAAATCTCATTGTCACTGTTGATGTAATCGGTCATGTCAATGACACTGCTTTTTTTATCAGGGCCGTAGGCAGCCACGTTAAAAGAAGCTGCAATGGCCTGTATATTGGAATTCTGCAGGGAACGGTACATGGCCGTCGTGCTGTCAGGCCCGTAAGTACGGTAAGAAAGTTTACGCATAAAAATGCGGTTATTCGGTCCTTTTTCAAAGCGGATCACACTGCTGCCAATCTGATCGCCTGCGTATCCTGAGGCAGAACGCACCTCGGCCCCTGCTTTGGAAATCCGGTTCACCACCAGAATTTCACGCCCCAAAGTAGAATCGGCCAGTTCAAAAAAGAATTTATCTTCCACTTTGTGTGTAGTGATCATCCCTTTTCGGGTAATGGCCTTATCGGTGATGACCGAGGCATAAGGCTTGGGTGTTGCTTTTACAGCGCCAAAGGCCCCCGGAGCCCTTCTGCTGGTATCACTGGAAGCCTGAGCGGACATCGGCCTGTTTTGTGCATTAGCCATAGAAAGACAGGCCAGTGCTACTGCCGGTAAGAGTAGAGTTTTTTTCATCTGTTTTGGTTTATCGTTTTTTTTGTCAGATGGAACCGTTGATATTTGTCTTAAACATTTCCTGGCGGGATTTAATATTTCAGACCAGGTACATCGGTTTCATGAACAAGAATAAGTTTAGTTAAAGGACAAATATAATGGCTTCAAACACTCCGGAGCCGCTTTCTGTATAACTTTGCAGTTACATAAGCTTATTGAGCCCTTGTTTCTGCAAAAAAGAAACTTATTCTTCTGAAAAAAAGAAAAAAATCAATGAATCATCCTGAACAGCAACTCCTTAAGAAGTTCGCCTTCGGTGGTATTCCCTGTGCTGTCGACCCCTTTACTTTTCAGGTCGTACTCCCGCAACAGGCTAATGATGTCAAAGGTTTTATTCAGGTGATAGGTCCTGGCAGCCATTTCATAATCCTTTACAAAATAAGGATTAACGCCCAGCTCTTTTGCTGCGTCATTTTTGTTGGGCAGGTAATGGTATTTAAGGATTTTTGTAAAATAGGAATTCAGATTGGCCATAATCATCACCATCGGATTGGCTTTGGGGTTATCGGCAAAATAGTTAACGATTTGATTGCATTTGAGTACATCTCTTGCTGCCAATGCCTTTTGCAGCTCAAAGACATTGTATTCTTTGCTAATTCCAATATTCCTTTGCACCAGGTCTGTGTCAATTGTGGTTTCCCTGGTGATATTGAGCAAAAGCTTTTCTATTTCATTGGCGATTTTGGAAAGGTCCGCACCCAGATATTCGGCCATCAGGGCCGAGGCCTGCGGGGCAATTTTATATCCTTTTTCTTTTACCAGTTCATCTATCCACTGGGCCAGCTTATAATCCCTTACCGGATCTGACTGAAAAACCAGACCCGATTTGGAAATGGATTTGAAAAGTTTTTTACGCTTGTCAAAATTCGCATACTTATAGCCCAGCACCAGAATGGTCGATGCAAGAGGGTTATCAAAATAACTTTGCACAAACTCGGCCTGTTTACTGCTGCCCTCTGTTTCTTTGCTCCATTTCAGGTCCTGTGCCTCTTTGACCACAATAAGCTGATAATCGGACATCATCGGATAGCGCTTGGCCGCATTCATAATGGTGGCCATATCCGTGTCTTTACCATACAATACCGTCTGGTTAAAGCCCTTTTCCATTTCATTGAGTACATGTTCTTCCATGTAATCAATAATCTGGTCTATGTAATAAGGTTCTTCACCATGCAGTAAATAAACAGGCTTAAACTTTTTGGCTTTGAGGTCTTTGATAATATCTGCTGCAGTCATATAATTATCCAAATGTAACGGCTAAAAACTAAATATTAAAGGTTATTTTTGCACAAATGGCATTTACTCCGACACAACTGAACCTTCCGGCCTATCCTTTTAAAATCACCAGAAAACAGGAGCAGTATTTTATTTTCGACGAAATACGAAAAAAACACCTGGTCCTCACACCGGAAGAGTGGGTAAGACAGCACTTTATCCAGTACCTGATCCTGGAAAAAAAATTCCCCAGGTCACTGATCCAAATCGAAGGCGGACTCCAGCTCAACAAACTTCAAAAAAGAACGGACCTGGTTATTTACAATACCAGTGGCCAGCGGCTTATGATTATTGAATGCAAAGCTCCCACGGTTAAAATGAGCCAGGCCGTGTTTGACCAGGCGGCAAGATATAATTCTGTACACAAGGCCAAATGGCTGGTCATTACCAATGGTCTGCAGCATTGTTATGCCGTTATCAATCACCTGGAAGGCAGCTTCGCCTTTATACCGGAATTGCCCGAATACCTTGCCCTGTAACCCAGGGAAAATGCCTAAATAGACCCGCCCCCTATTGCCCTGTACAAAGCCACTACTGCACGCCATTGTTCCAGCTGGTCATTTACACCATCAAGTTCCGCGGCAAGCAAACCCTGTTCGGAGCTGAGCACGTCTGTATAATTGGTTGCAGAACTGTATTTTAACAATTTTTTCGTAAAATCCACGGCCTTTTCCAAAGCTGTAATCTGCCGGCGTCTGATCTGGTATTGCTCCACGGCAGTTTCCCAGGCATATAAAGCATTGGATACTTCTTCACCAGCGCTCAGTACAGATTTTTCAAACGTATATAAAGCCTGTTCCTTTAGGGCCAATGCTGTTTTTAACCGGGCCTTGTTCTGGCCCTTGTTCAATACCGGTTGCAAAATACCCGCCGCCACATTTCCAAAAAGACCGGGAGCGGCCAGCCAGTCCCTGAAATTAAAACTGCTGAAGCCACCCGAAGCGGTTAAACTCAGCGAGGGGTAAAAAGCTCTTCTTGCCACATTAGTGTCTTCAAAAGCGGCCCGGTAGGCATACTCGGCCTGTTTCACGTCGGGCCTGTTTTGCAACAACTGGACTGGCATTCCAGCCTGGAGGCGCACATCAAGCTTTTGCCCATCAAGGCTGGACCTTTTGATTTGCCTGGCCGGTCTGGACAATAAAGTACTCAGGGCATTTTCCATTTCACGGATTTGCCTTTTTAACCTGGGGATCGAAGCCTCTGCACTGTACTGATTGGCCTCACTTTGAACTTCCGCCGCACCGTTTACAATATTTGCGGCCATCAACGACTTCATGGCCTTAACATCTTCCTTCCTGTTGACCAGTGTTTTTTCCAAAACCCTAAGCTGCTGGTCCATGGCCAGTAAAGTAAAATAGGCATTGGATATATCTGCGATCAATTGGGTTTGTACTGCTCTTTTGGCCTCCTGCGATTGGAGCAATCTGGCCAGGGCAGCTTTTTTAGCGCTTTTCAGCTTGCCCCAGATATCGGCCTCCCAGCTGGTGTTGACAAACAGGTCATACTGTGTAGAAGAACTTCGCAGGCCAAATCCTTGCGGGAAAGCCAGTTTAGATGCTGTCAATCCTGTTTTTACACTCAAATCAGGTAAAAAAGCAGCCTTGCTTTGCTGCAGGGCCGCATGTGCAATTTCTATTTGTTTTAGGGCTATTTTTAAGTCCAGATTTTTAGCCAGACCCTGGGTAATCAGTGCCCTTAAAAGCGTGTCGGTAAACAATTGCTTCCAGGGTAAGTGGGCAATGGAGGCACTGTCCGGGTTTTCCTGTCCCCGGTAGCTTGCAGGAAAAATCATTTTCGGAGCTACATACTCTTTGGCATTCCGGCAGGAGGAGATCAAAAGGGCCAGAAAAACAATTCCTATATATTTATTCATGTTCATTATTAATTTAAGTGCTGAAATTCAAGCTTTTCGGTTTTGATTTCTTCTGACAATTCTGTTTTTTTACTTCCTGAAATTTTTTCCTGTATGCCCTGAAAAACAACAAAGAGTACGGGAATTACAAATACACCAAACAGGGTTCCGATCAGCATCCCCCCTACAGCGGCCGTACCGATGGAACGGTTACTGATTGCTCCTGCCCCCGAAGCAAACATCAATGGCAGCAAACCAAAAATAAAGGCAAAGGAGGTCATCAGAATAGGTCTTAACCTGGCAACGGCCCCGGCTATGGCCGACTCCACCAGCCCTTTGCCGCTCAGGCGGCTCATTAGGGCAAACTCCACAATCAGGATGGCATTTTTTGCCAGCAGCCCGATGAGCATAATTAAACTGATCTGTAAAAAGATATTGTTGTCCAGTCCAAAGGCCCGGGCAAATAAAAATGCACCGGCCAAACCTATGGGCAGGGAAAGCAATACCGAAAGCGGAAGGATATAACTTTTGTACTGGGCGCTGAGCAGAAAATAAATAAAAAGCAAGCTCAGGATAAAAATCAATAAAGTCTGGCTTCCGCTCGAAATCTCTTCCAGTGTCAGGCCCGAAAATTCAAAGGTATAGCCCTGGGGCAAAGTTTTTGCCGCCACTTCCTGAATCGCCTTAATGGCATCACCCGAGCTATAGCCTTGTTTTGGCGCCCCGTTTACCGAAGCAGCTGTAAAAAGGTTAAAGCGGTTGATGAATTCGGGGCCATAAATCTTCTTCAATTCGATAAATTCTGAAATCGGGGCCATAGTCCCTTTTGCATTCCGGACAAAGATCCTTGCTATGGCTTCCTTATTCATCCGCTGGGAGGCCTCGGCCTGGATCATTACTTTATACTGTTTTCCAAAACGGTTAAAGTCCGAAGCATAAATACCACCCAGATAGCCCTGAAGGGTATTCAATACGGTATTTACTGCAATTCCGGCCTCTTTACATTTTGCCACATTAACCCGGACTTCATACTGCGGAAAACCGGTATTATAGGAAGTGGCTGCATACATGACCTCCGGACGCT
This sequence comes from Pedobacter nutrimenti, assembly GCF_003208655.1. GTDB lineage: Bacteria > Bacteroidota > Bacteroidia > Sphingobacteriales > Sphingobacteriaceae > Pedobacter > Pedobacter nutrimenti. The sequence goes on from NZ_QKLU01000010.1 coordinate 90,050, forward strand.
GGTTGAGCGCCCCCATAAAACCACCTATCACCTGATTAAAGGCCTGGTAGTTTCCACCAGTCTTATCCTGAAGCTTAAATTCAAACCCATCGTTATTACCAAAACCCTGCAGGGTCGGCGCCGCAAAAAAGATAATACTGGCCCCTTTAATAGCAGCCGTTTTGGCGAAAAGCTGTGCAACAATGCTTTGAATATCCTGTCCCTTTTTGGTCCGCTGTTTCCAGGGTTTAAGGCGGATAAAAATAGCAGCATAGGAACTTCCGGTACCACTCATTAAATCCATTCCGGCCAGACGGGAGGACAGTTCCACTTCAGGAATAGACCTGGCGATGCTGTCGATCTGGTTGGAAATTTTTTCTGTACGTTCCAGCGAGCTGGCCGGCGGCAAGATCACATTTCCATAAATAGAACCACTGTCTTCGTTGGGAACAAATCCGGTTGGTGTGGTTTTGACCAGAAACCAAAACACCAGGCCAAAAAGAACAATTCCGGCAAAAGCAAGCCATTTTCTTTTCATCAGAAAAATAACCGCCTGCTTATACATGGAGGTCATCCGGTTAAAAGCGGCATTAAACCCAGCGTAAAAGCGTTGCATAAAACCTTTTTGGGGTTCCACATGCGCTTCATGTGGTTTTAAAAGCAGGGCACATAAAGCCGGGCTCAATGTTAAGGCATTCACAGCAGAAATCAGAATCGCTACAGCCAGGGTTAAACCAAACTGCTTATAAAATACACCTACAGAACCCGTTACAAAAGTAACCGGGATAAACACCGAAGCCATAATCAGGGTAATGGAAATGATGGCTGTACTGATTTCGCTCATGGCATGCAGGGTCGCTTTTTTTGCAGACTTTGCCCCCTGATCGAGTTTGGCATGTACGGCTTCCACTACGACAATCGCGTCATCTACCACAATACCAATAGCCAGCACCAAGGCAAATAAGGTAAGCAGGTTGATGGTAAAACCAAACAACTTCAGAAAAAAGAAAGTTCCAATAATGGCCACCGGGACCGCTATGGCCGGGATCAGTGTAGAACGAAAATCCTGCAAAAAGATAAACACGACAATAAAAACCAGAATGAAAGCTTCTATAATGGTCGAAACCAACTTGGAAATTGAGGCATCCAGAAATTCATTGGCATTGGTAAATACATTATACTTTATGCCTTTTGGAAAAGTAGCCGAGGCATCGGAAAGGATTTTTTCACAGTGTTTGATGATCTCGTGCGCATTAGAGCCTGCAGTCTGGTTAATGGCCACATAAGGAGATTCGTGCCCCTGGGCAGTCAGGGTACTGGAATAGGTAAATGAGCCCAGGTCAATGGAGGCCACATCTTTTAATTTCAGCACCTGTCCGCTGCCGGCAGATTTTAAAATGATCTCTCCGAATTGTTCGGGTTTTTCCAGCCTGCCTGTATATTTTAAGGTATACTGAAAGGATTGGTTACTGTTTTCCCCGACCTTTCCCGGAGCGGCCTCTATATTCTGTTCTGCAAGCGCCGCCAGCACATCCGATGGAATGAGCCCGTAGGCGGCCATGGCATCGGGCCGGAGCCAGATCCGCATGCTGTAGTCTTTATTTCCATAAACCTGGGCATCTCCAACGCCCTGTACCCTTTTAATCTGCGGAATAATATTAATTCTCAAATAATTATCCAGAAAACGCTGATCGTATTTTCCATCGGCACTATATAGCAGAAAAGAAAACACCTCACTGTTTAACCTTTTACTGGTAGTGATCCCCATTTTGATCACCTCAGCAGGCATCAGACTGGTGGCTTTTGTGATCCTGTTCTGTACATTGATTGCAGCCAGGTCGGGATCGGTACCCTGCTTAAAATTAATGGTAATGTTTGCTGTACCGTCGTTACTGGCCTTAGAGGTCATATAGGTCATATTCTCCACCCCATTGATCTCTTCCTCCAAAGGTACAATTACACTTTTCATGACTACATCTGCGCTGGCCCCCTGATAGGTTGTACTCACTTCTACAGCCGGGGGCGCAATATCGGGGTACTGTGAAATGGGCAGGGAATACAAACCCAGTAGCCCGAGGATGACAATAATGATTGAAATTACCGTCGACAGTACCGGGTTATCTATAAATCTTTTTAACATGATCTTTAAATTTTAGAAGAAGCCAATGGCTCCGTTTTAGACAAAACTGCTTGGATTTGCATGCCGTCTTTCAGAGAACCTGTACCTTCGGTAACCAGATGGTCCCCTGCTTTAAGGCCCTTGGTCACCACATAAAATTCACCGGCAGGAACATCCAGCACCTCTATTTCAGTACTCTTTACTTTTCCCTTAGCATCAACCACAAAAACCATGGTTTTTTCCTGGATTTCATAAGTAGCCTTTGAGGGGATCAGTAAAGCATTTTTAAGCAGCAGCGGGATCCGGATGGTGGCGCTGGCACCGCTCCGCAGCAGGGAAGCCGGATTTGGAAAACTTGCCCTCAGGTTTACGGACCCCGTTTCTGTACTGATCAGCCCGCTTAAGGTTTCCATTTTTCCTTTTTCCGGATAGGTTTTGCCATTGGCCATCAGCAACTGGACCTGAGGAAACTGACGCAGTTTATCGGCCATTGTTTTTCCACTATACTGATCGGCAAGGTCCAGGAATTGTTTTTCATTGAAGGAAAAGTAAGCATAGACCCTGGTGATGTTGGATACAGTGGTCAGCGGCTGGGCCGAACTGCTGCTCACCAGGCTGCCAGTTTTGTAAGGGATGTTCCCCACCACCCCGTCGGCTGGACTGCTGATCAGGGTATAGCTCACATTTGTCCTGGCATTTGCCAGACTGGCCCTGGCCTGAGCCAGAGCGGCTTCCCGGGCATGCTGGTTAAAAGAGGCCTGTTTAAGTTCATAAGGGCTAATGATTCCTTCCTTTACCAGAGGGGCTGTTTTTTCGACCTGTACTTTTGCGGTATTGAGTTCGGCCTCTGCATTTTTTATAGCTGCTGAAGCGGTTTTAATTTCCTGCTCATACTGCGGCGCACTGATCCTGAACAAAGCTTGCCCCTTTTTCACTGCGGCACCTTCATCTACAAAAATCTGTTCTACAAAACCATCCACTTTGGGCCGGATCTCTATATTTTGCTGCCCCTGAATGTTTGCGGGGTAATCGCTGTTGATGGTGGCATCATGTGTTTCAACCTGCATGACAGGGTAGGCTGCAGCCGAGGCCTGTTCTGCAGGGGGCTGTCCGGATCCGCAGGCCACAAGCAATAACAGACTGAGGATCAATGAAGGTAACTTTACTGAATTCATATTTAAGGTGTTATTTTTTTAACAAAAGGATCCCCTTCCGCCCTAAACCACAGGTTCGGACAAAAAACTAAAGGATCACGAATAAAATTTTTGGTTTAAAAAGGGTGTAGAATTATTTAGTTCATTAAAAATGTTTTTTGGGTGTCTTAATCATAAGCAAAGTTAAGTGTTTTCTTAATAAAACAAGTTAAAACTTGTTTTATCAGATTAAGCAGACAAAGGCATTAAAATCAATGTGCCAGGGACAAAAAAAAGCGGGTTAAGGACTTTATCCTTAACCCGCTGCTTTATGATTTAAAATAACTAGCCCATCAATACAGAAAGACTTTCTTCAATAATTCTGATTTTCGATTCTGCATCAGCCTGCTTGTTGCGTTCGTTTTGGATTACCTCTGCTTTGGCATTTTGAACAAAACGCTCATTGCCCAGTTTGGCGTTTACAGATTTCAGGAAACCCTGAAGGTAAAGCAATTCTGCATTTAAACGTTCTTTTTCTGCTTCCACATCTATGGTTTCATTAAGCTGGATAAAGAATTCATCATTTCCAACCATAAAACTTGCTGCACCGGCAATTTTATCATTTACAAATTCAGCTTCGCTGATATTGGCCAGTTTAAACACGATGTTTAACCATTTTTCATAATCCAGTCCGGAGTTGACTTTAAGGTTTAAAGGCAGGGCTTCTTTTGGTGAAATCTGTTTGCTGTTCCTCACGTTCCGGATCTCTGCAACAACTTGTTTAATCACCTCCACATCTTTCAGGACCTGTGCATCTGCAGGATCAAAAGTCGGATAGGGTGCCACAATAATACAATCCATTTCTCCTTTTTCTCCAAACAACTCATCGTGATACAATTCTTCTGTTAAAAAAGGCATAAAAGGATGCAGCAATTTCAGTAAACGTTCGAAGAAATCGACAGTAGCTTTTAAAGAAGCCGCATCTATAGGTTGCTGGTAAGCAGGTTTTACCATTTCCAGGTACCAGGCACAGAAATCGTCCCAAACCAGCTTATAAGTGGCCATTAAAGCCTCAGACAAGCGGTATTGTTTAAAGTTATCCTCAATTTCGGCCAGGGCTTCGTTCAAACGGTTTTCAAACCAGGCAATCGCCTGTCCGTTCGGGTTCCCGAGGTTTTCATCGACTTCCCAACCCTTAACCAAACGGAACGCATTCCATACTTTATTGGCAAAATTTCGTCCTTGTTCGCAATAGCTTTCATCAAACATCAAATCGTTTCCAGCCGGAGAACACAAAAGCATCCCAACCCTTACCCCATCAGCGCCGTATTTTTCAATCAGGCCAATCGGATCAGGAGAGTTCCCAAGGGATTTGGACATTTTTCTGCCCAATTTATCTCTTACAATTCCGGTCAGGTAAACATTTGTAAATGGTTTTTTACCCATAAACTCATGCCCGGCCATAATCATACGGGCCACCCAAAAAAACAGGATTTCCGGCGCGGTCACCAGGTCATTGGTCGGATAATAATAACTGATGTCTTTGTTGCCCGGGTTTTTCAGCCCATCAAATACAGAAATTGGCCACAACCAGGCAGAAAACCAGGTATCCATTACATCCGGATCCTGTTTTACAAAAGGCTCCAACTGGTGTTTAAATCCGGCAATTTCTTCGGCAGTAAAACTATTGTCTTTATCTTTTAATTTCAGGAATTCTTCCAGCGCTTCGGCTTTGGTTTTGGCCACCACCCAGTTTCCTTCATGGTCATACCAGGCCGGAATTTGCTGCCCCCACCAAAGCTGCCGGCTGATGTTCCAATCCCTTACATTTTCCATCCAGTGGCGGTAGGTGTTCACAAACTTTTCGGGAATCAGTTTGACCTCCCCGTTCAGAACATCTTCCAGTGCCGGCTTGGACAACTGGTCCATTTTACAGAACCACTGCATAGACAATTTTGGTTCAATGGCTGCATCTGTACGTTCTGAGAAACCCACCTGCGATTTATAGTCTTCGACTTTTTCCAGGTGTCCCGCTTCATCCAGCAGCACGGCAATCTTTTTTCTCGCTGCAAAACGGTCTTCACCAACCAGAATCACAGCCAGTTCATTTAAAGTACCATCGTCATTTAAAATATCAATAACAGGCAGTTTATGTTTTACCCCCAATTCATAATCGTTCAAATCATGCGCCGGGGTTACTTTTAAACAACCTGTACCAAAATCCATGGTCACATAGTCATCCTGGATCACCGGAATTTCACGGTTAATCAGCGGAACAAATACTTTTTTACCTTTCAGGTGTGCATACCGCTCATCATTCGGATTAACACATACCGCTGCATCTGCCATAATAGTTTCCGGACGCGTGGTGGCGATGGTCAGAAAATCTTCCGAGCCTGAAATGGTGTATTTAATATAATATAATTTCTGATTGACTTCTTTACGGATCACCTCTTCATCAGAAACGGCTGTTTTTCCGGCAGGGTCCCAGTTAACCATACGGATCCCCTTATAGATCCATCCTTTTTTATACAAATGGATAAAGCTGTCGATCACCGAATCGGAAAGGTCATTTTCCATGGTAAAGCGGGTCCTGTCCCAGTCACAACTGGCACCCAGTTTTTTCAGCTGCTCGAGGATAATGCCGCCGTATTTCTCTTTCCACTCCCAGGCGTAGGCTAAAAACTCTTCCCGGCTGAGGTCTTCCTTACGGATTCCTTTTTCCTTCAGCATGGCCACCACTTTTGCCTCGGTTGCAATAGAAGCATGGTCGGTTCCGGGTACCCAGCAGGCATTTTTTCCCTGCATCCGGGCCTTGCGGATCAGTACATCCTGTATGGTATTGTTGAGCATATGCCCCATGTGCAGCACCCCGGTGACATTTGGAGGAGGAATGACAATCGTATAAGGTTCGCGTTCATCCGGCTCGGAATGAAAAAACTTTTTGGAAAGCCAGTAACTGTACCATTTGTCTTCGGCTGCAGCCGGGTCGTATTTTGTAGAAATGCTCATTATATAGGAAAAAATATCAGTTTGAGTTGCAAAAATAAAGAAAAAAAAACTGCGGGGGTAATGCCCCCGCAGTTTTCTTTATTTCAGGTTCTGCATAAAATAGTCGGTGACTTTCTGGTACAAATGTGCCCGGTCTTTTCCAAGCACATTGTGCTCATGTCCGGGATAAATCATATAATCGAGCTGAATACCTTTATCAACCGCACTTTTAACCAGTGAAACCGTATTTTGTTGCAAAACCACGGGGTCCTGCAAGCCATGTATCAACAGGAGTTTTCCCTGCAGATTACCAATTTTACGGGTCAGGTCAGTTGCGGCAAAGCCTTCCGGGTTTTCCGCCGGGGTGTCCATATATCGTTCTGTATACATCACTTCATACAAATTCCAGTTGATCACCGGACCACCTGCCACAGCAGCTTTGAAAACCCCAGGATGATTGAGCATAAAATCGACCGTATTGAAGCCACCGAAGCTCCAGCCAAATAAACCCATTCTTCCTGCATCTACATAAGGCAGGCTTTTCAGATGGTTTACCGCGCTCATCATGTCTTCCATTTGCACATCGCCCACTCGGCGGAACATGGACTGTTCAAAGGCCCTGCCCCTGTTGTCGCTGCCCCTTACATCAATGGTCAGCACCACATAACCCTGCTGGGCCATATACCTAAACCAGTAATCACCCGCTCCGGCATTCCAGCTACTGGTGATCAGTTGTGCATGGGAACCGCCATACCAGTACACCACAACCGGGTATTTTTTGGTGCTGTCGTAACCCACAGGTTTATACAGGCTGCAGTACAAGGCATCGCCTTTAACGCTTTTAATGGTAAAAATATCTGATTTAGAGGTGTTGTATGCTGCAAGCGGATTTTCTGCCTGCAATAAGGTTTTGGATTTATCGGTTAAAACTTCTGTCAGGGCAATAGTCCTTGGATCATCTGGCGTGCTGTAATTGTCTATCACGGTTTTTCCCGAGCTGCTTACCTGTGCATTGTGCACTGCAAATCCCTGGGTAATTCTTTTGGAGATTCCTGTTTTTAGGTTTAAAGCATACAGGTTTTTGGTGATTGGTGACTCAGCCGTAGACAGGTAAAAAAGACGTTCCCCTTTTTCATCAAACCCTTTTACCTCCAGCACTTCCCAGGCACCCTGGGTCAGTTGACGGAGCATGCGGCCTTCTGTATTATACAGGTACAAATGGTTCCAGCCATCCCTGTTGCTTTGCCAGATAAATTTCGACGGATCATTTTTTAGAAACAGCACCGGTACCAGGGGCTCCACATACTTATCATCTTTTTCTTCAAAAAGGGTTTTGATCAAAGCACCGCTTGCCGCATCGTACTGGTTTAATTTCATATCGTTCTGACCTCTGTTGAGCAGGGCGATATAAATGTATTTATCGTCAGGGCTCCAGGCAATATTGGTCAGGTACTGATCTGCCGGTGCGCCGGTTTGCAGGTATACCAGGCTACCCTTTTCGGCATTGTACACTCCAACGGTCACTTCATGGCTTTTCCCACCAGCCATCGGGTATTTAATGTTTACATTTTTTGCAGGTATATTGCTCCAGTCTATGATCGGGTAATCGGCCACCATGCTCTGGTCCATGCGGTAAAAGGCCAGTTGCTTTCCGTTATTGCTCCAGAAAGTTCCTTTGCTGATGCCAAACTCATCCCGGTGTACTGAGGATGCATACACCAGGTCTTTACTCCCGTCTTTGGTGACTTGTTTTGACTGACCGTCTTTATCTACAAAAAGATTAAACTGGTCCAGGTAAGCGATATAACTTGCTGAACTACGTTCTACATTGCTTTTTGCAAACAGGGCCGGAGAAATCAGTGTACTGAAACCTTCTTTTGCCGGGTCATAAGCCAGTTTACGGTCCCTCAGGTTCAGGATCCAGCTGCTGCCCTGGTTAAACTGTATGGCCGGCATATTTTTTAGCGTATCCTGTCCGGCGGCCTTTAATTTCTGGTTCAGCTGTTCCAGGCTCAGCAAGGTTTTTTCCTCCTTACTTTTAAAATCACCACTGGTCCAGCTCAGCTGGTTACCTGTACGTTTGGCATAAACATAGTTTTCTGTACCATATATAAACTGGATTTGTGAAAGATTCTGGGGCGCAAGGGTGGTTCTCGCCTGTAACATGGCTTCTTCCATGCTCAGTTTTTTCTCTTGTGCAGCGGCCGTAAAGAGCAGGCCCGTCAAAGGAATACATAAAAGGAATTTCTTCATAATTATAAATTAGCTGGCCAAATGTAGCAATTCTATTTCCTGCTTTCAATAGCCCGGCCGCTTGCCCTGTGATGACCTGTTTATAATATAAATATTCATTTGTACACAATAAAATATGTTAAAATATGTTAATAGTGTATAATAAAGATCAGAACTGTCCTGGTTGTGAAATCCTTGCCACCCGACCTTACCTGATCAGATACCTTAAATATCAAGCTGATGAAATCGCTTAAAGTATTTTCTTTTACCGGTAACCTGATCCGCAAACTGGGTTTAACCCGGCTTTATTACTGGTTCAATAAGTAATATTTTCATTAAACAAGCCATTTGTTTAATTCTTATCCTTAATTTCAGGTTTTTATTTGCACTGAATTAACTTATAAATTCTGACTGTCACGTGCTGCGGGGCTTTTCCCATATGGTGTGGCAGTCCTCATAAAACTAACAGATGAATCCGGCTTGATTAAAATAATCATTAAGCACAGGGGGCTATGATTATTTTAAACATCAAAGGATCCATCTGACAAAATGAAAGAAATAAAAACTAACAGATAAATCCGGCTTGATTAAAATAATCATTAAGCACAGGGGGCTATGATTATTTTAAACATCAAAGGATCCATCTGACAAAATAAAAGAGATAAAAACTAACAGATGAAATTACAAGAACTAAAAAGCTATTTTGCCATGTTGGGTATTGTAGCAGCCAGCTACTCGGCATCCGCCCAGCAGGCACCCGCTAAATTTATAGATCCTGCAAATATGGATCTTAGCGTAAAACCAGGCGACGATTTTTATACCTATGCCAGTGGAACATGGATCAAAAACAATCCTGTCCCGGCAAAAGAAACACGTTGGGGAAGTTTTAATGAACTGCGTGACTTTAATATTAATGCAGTAAAAAGCCTGGTCCAGGAAGCTGCTGCAGATAAATCTGCCCCCGTAGGTTCTGCAAAAAGACGTGTAGGTGATTTTTACACTGCGGCAATGGACAGCCTGACCATAGAAAAACTGGGCTATACACCAATCAAGGCCGATCTGGCAAAAATTAAAAAAATTAAAAACCTTCAGGAGGTTCTCGATGAGGTGATCTATATGCGTACTTCAGGAATTGCAGGACCTATGTTTGGTTTCGGCATTACCCAGGACCGTAAAAATGTAAACAAATACCTGCCTTCTCTTGGACAGGGCGGAACCTCTCTTCCGGACCGCGATTACTATTTAAAAGATGATGCACGTTCGGTAAAAATCCGTGAAGCCTATACCACTTATATGACCACCTTGTTTACCTTAACAGGCAGCAGTCCTGAAGAGGCCAAACAAAAAGCGGCTACGGTGATGGCCATTGAAAAACAATTTGCAGCTGCACAAATGAGCAGACTGGAAATGCGCGATCCTTATAAAACCTATAATAAATTTACGGTTGCAGATTTTTCAAAAACCACCCCTAATTTAAGCTGGTCGGCACTGTTGCCTAAGTTTAAAGTAAACGGACAGGATACCCTGCTGGTTTCTTCACCGAAATTTTTTGCAAGCCTGGATGGCATGCTGGGCAGCATTTCTGTGGCCGACTGGAAAACTTACCTGGAATGGAACCTGCTTAAAGGAAGCGCTTCTTCTTTAAGCTCTCCTTTTGTTAAAGCCAATTTTGCTTTTAACCAGGCACAAACTGGTCAGCGTGTTCAAACACCGAGATGGCAGAGAATGGCTTCATTAACCGACAACAACATTGGTGAACTGCTTGGACAACTTTATGTGGCCAAATATTTTAAACCTGAAGCCAAAGCCCGTATGGAGGAACTGATTAAAAACCTGCGTACTGCTTTTGAAATGAGGATCAAAGGTCTGGAATGGATGAGCCCGGCCACAAAAGAAAAGGCACTGGCTAAATTACATGCCTTTATGCCAAAAATTGGTTATCCGGCAAAATGGAAAAACTATGACGGCCTGGTGATTACGCCAACTACTTATTTCCAAAACCTGCGTAATGCAGATGTATGGAGTTATAACGATATGATCAGCCAGTTGGGTAAACCGGTTGACCGTACCCGTTTTGGAATGACACCTCCAACCGTTAATGCTTATTACAGCCCAACCATGAACGAGATCGTATTCCCTGCCGGAATTCTTCAGTTCCCTTTCTTTGCACCTAATGCAGACGATGCGGTCAACTACGGTGGTATCGGTGCGGTTATCGGCCATGAAATGTCACATGGTTTTGACGACAGCGGCAGCCAGTACGACAAAGACGGAAACCTGCGCAACTGGTGGACTGCAGAAGATAAAGCTAAATTTGAAGCAAAAACCAAAGCTTTGGGCGAACAGTTTGATGCCTATACCGTTCTGGACACCATTCACGTAAATGGTAAACTGACCATGGGTGAAAACATCGGCGACCTGGGCGGCCTGAATGCAGCTTATACCGCTTTCAAATTGACCAAACAAGGTCAATCCAATGAAAAAATTGATGGGTTCACTCCTGATCAGCGCTTCTTCCTGTCCTGGGCACAGGTATGGAGGGGTAATATTTTGCCGGAAAGCGCTGCGCAGCTGATCAAAACCGACCCACATTCTCCGGGTCCGTACAGAACAATTGGTGCTCCTGTGAACATGGACGCCTGGTACGAAGCTTTTGATGTAAAACCTGGTGATAAATTATACAAAAAACCAGAGGACAGGATCCGCATGTGGTAATCCTTTATCCGGATATTTGAAAAGGGAGGTCATATTCAATGACCTCCCTTTTTTTTATTTAAAGAATTTGCATGCGCTTGTTCAGTGCCGAGCGGTAAGCATCTGAAACAGGGACCATTTTATTACTGATGATCAGTGTTCCGCCTTCAATAGTATCTATTTTACCGACATTGACAATAAAGGAGCGGTGAACCCGGAAAAAAATATGCCGGGGCAATTTCAGTTCCGCGGCCTTCAGGGACGAATGAATCGTATAGACCTGTTCTGAAGTATAAATCTTTACATAATCACCCATGGCTTCCATGTACAGGATATCCCAAAGTTTAAGCCTTCGGACCACCCCGGAATCCCGGATAAAGATAAACTCGTCATCTTTATTGCTCAGGGTGATGGTTTTTGTTTTAAATACATTTCTGGCTTTCTCAACGGCCTGCAAAAAGCGGAGCGGCGCAATGGGTTTGGTCAAAAAATCCACCACGTTCAGGTCAAAGGCTTCAGCAGCATAGTCTGTACCGGCCGTGATAAAAATAATAATCGGCCTTTTGCTGCCCAGGCTTTTCACGAGTTCTATGCCATCCATACCCGGCATTTCTATATCCAAAAGTAAAAGGTCTATCTGACCGGCCATAATAGATTTATAGGCCTCAATTGCATCGTGACATTCTCCTGCTAAGGTCAGGGAAGAATCCATACCGACCATTTGCCTGAGGACCATCAGTGCAATTTTGTTGTCATCAACAATTAAGCAGTTCATTTCAACAGGGGTGCTTTCTACTAAAATAATTATAATTCATAAGAAACAGAATAAAAAAATACTTAAAGGGTATACTCAGGCATTTGCCGGGCATTTTTGCCTTTCCACCTAACTTTCATTTTATCCTGATGATCAAGCCCTTAACTTCGCGCCGTTAAAAAAAACAGAAATCAATGAGAGCAATTAAAAAACTATGCTTACTGACCCTCGCATTATTCGCTGCACTATACACGCAGGCACAGTCTGGTATGATGGACCCGGTAAGTTTTAAATTAAAAAATGGAATGACCGTTATCGTTGCCCAAAATCAACAGGCGGCTAAAGTATATTCTAAATTTACGGTTGAGGGCGCAGACCTTAACCAACAACATGCTGCAGGTGCAAATGCAATTTTGCAGGTCCTGTTACATCAAAACGCAGCCCCTGTTTCTGCAAACGTAAGTTTCAATGAAAAAGGTGGTCTGGTTAATGCAGATGCGGCCGATTTTGCCAATTCTTTAAATACTTTATCTAAAACCGTACAGGGCGCACAAATCAGCCAGGAGCTTTTTGAAAAAGCAAAAGCCAGCCTGATCGCAGACCTTAAAGTACGCGGACAGGAAGCAGCAAGCGTATCTCTAACAGAAGTGGAATCCGTTAATTTAAAAGATGTTAAAGCATTTTATACCGCTTACAGCTCCCCTTCCAAAGCTTATCTGACAATTGCCGGAAACATCAGTTCTTCTGCTGCCAAAGCCATGGCGCAAAAGGCCTTCGGAGACTGGAAAGAAAACGAGCTGAGCAAATAAGCAGCTCTTTAAATAAGAAGCACCTAAATTGGTATGTATTGGCCCTGTTTCACACAGACCAGTATGTACCATTTTTTTTGCCTGCGGAAAGGCTTGTCCAATCTTTGAGGCCGGTTTAAGCTTTATCTGATAATTTGAACTAAATTTGGGCAATGAAAATCAATACCCTTATCCAGACTGCAGACGGTTCGAATACTTTATTCAATGAAAGAATTGGTGAACACTATCATTCCAAACACGGTGCCCTGCAGGAAAGCAAACATGTTTTTATTGATGCAGGTTTAAAATATGCAGAAAGCCTTTTCGAAAATGAGCCAATAACTATTTTAGAGGTTGGCTTTGGGACAGGCCTTAATTTTCTGCTGACCGCAGCTTACGCCACAGCGCAAAACATCCGGGTCCATTACACTGGTATTGAAGCTTATCCGCTGGATGTAGAAGAACTGGGCAGCACCGGTTACAACCAGTACGTCCCCGCGGATATCTGGCAGGGGCTTCAGCAGCATTATGTACCTGCTTTATCTGAAAAAGTGTTGTTTAATGAGCAGGTTGTGCTGGAAATTCCCCACACCAAACTGCAGGATTTTAAATCCGGACCAAACTACAACCTGATTTATTTCGATGCCTTCTCTGTTCAGCACCAGCCCGAACTCTGGTCTGATGAAATCATTGCCCAGGTTTGTTCTTACCTGAAACCCGGAGGTATTTTTGTAACTTATGCCATTACCGGCAAACTTAAACGTGCTTTAAAAAGTGTTGGCCTGAGTATAGAAAAACTCCCCGGCGCACCCGGAAAAAGAGAAATGCTCCGCGCGATCAAATGCTAAATACACTTCTAGGCGCTTTATCATTTTCTTTTGCTGAATTGACAAATTAAGGACTTGTTTAAAACCAGTACCTAATACATTTGTTTATCTATACGCTGTTTGAATTTTAACATCATCAGGACGGCAATTCAACTATACTATTATACATAATGGAAAAAAGAAAATTAGGCAACACAGACTTATTTGTTTCACCGGTTACTTTTGGAGGGAACGTTTTCGGATGGACAATCAACGAGGCTAAATCCTTCGAAATCCTTGACGGCTTTCTGGAAGCCGGCTTCAATTTTATAGATACCGCAGATGTTTATTCCAGATGGAATCCCGGCAACAGTGGCGGGGAATCAGAAACCATTATCGGAAAATGGCTCAAATCACGCAATAACCGCCAGCAGGTTATCCTGGCCACCAAAGTGGGCGCCGATATGGGCGAAGGCAAAAAACTGAACAAAGCTTACATCACCAAAAGGGTTGAGGATTCCCTGAAACGTCTTCAAACAGATTATATTGACTTGTACCAGTCTCATTATGACGACCTGGAAACGCCTGTACTGGAAACCCTGGAAGCTTATGACCAGCTGATCCGGGCGGGTAAGGTACGCTGGATCGGAGCCTCTAATTTTTCGGCCGAAAGGCTCAAAGAATCTTTGGAAGCCAGTAAGAAAAACAGCCTGCCCATTTATCAGAGTTTCCAGCCCGAATACAATTTGTATTCCAGGGAAAAATTTGAAAAAGAATATGAGCAGCTTTGTCTTGATCATCATTTGGGGGTAATCAATTACTACGCTTTGGCCAGTGGTTTCCTATCTGGAAAATACCGTTCTGAACAGGACCTGAACAAAAGTCAGAGAGGCGGAGGTATTAAAAATTATCTGAACGAAAGGGGTTTTAAAATTTTAAAGGCCCTGGATGAAGTTTCCGAACAATACAATTCAAGTCCTGCCAGTATTGCCCTGGCCTGGCTAATTGCCAGACCCGCGGTAACCGCCCCTATTGCCAGTGTAACCAGTACAGCGCAACTTAAAGACCTTGTTCAGGCTGCGGCTATAAAACTCGATGTAGAACACATTGCGATTTTGGACAAAGCCAGTGAGTGGAAGTAAAGGTGAGTATTCAAAGGAAAAAATGGTGGATGGAATGAAGGAACCGGGCAGGGCGGCATGTTTGGCTACCAGGCATGGTGTTCACTTACATAGATAATTTAAAGCCAAATACGGGTGGAGTTGTGAAGGGGTATTGGCTGATTTGCTCCGCAGGAGCCTAAGCAGGCGCAGCCCTGAACAGCTCTTCCCGATTTGGCCCCCAAAACTATCCCATTCTAAAAATGCCTTGCCCGAATTATTTGGCAGGGCATTTGTTTTAAATTACTTTTATATAAATAAACATAACGCATGAACAACATCTCCCTACCTTTCCACACCAAGCTGGCTATGGTACTCATTTCCATCATCAGCCTTATTTACATCGCCATTTTGGGAGAAACCATTCTTGCGCCTTTTTTATTTTCTTTCCTGCTGGCCTTGCTGTTACTGCCCCTGGCCAATTTCCTGGAGCAAAAACTCAGGTTCAAAAGGAGCCTTTCTTCTATTGTATCGGTGGTGGTAATGATTATCGCCATTGGAAGTATTATGTACTTTTTTGCCCACCAGTTAAGTGACCTGTGGCAGGATTGGCCCCTGCTGAAAAAACAGGTCACCAATACCTTTCATGAAGCGCAGCAATGGATTTCCCATACCTTCCATGTCAATGCAGAAAAACAGCTCAATTACATCAATGATACCGCAACCGGTGCCCTGGCAAAAAGCGCAACAGTATTGGGCGCAACCCTGCTTACCGTATCTTCCACCCTGCTGTTTTTGTCTTTTATCCTGCTGTTTACCTTTTTCATTTTAAATTACAGAAGAATCCTGTTTACTTTTTTAACCTCTGTGTTTAAAGAAGAACATGCAAATAAAGTAAAAGATATAATTGAACAGATCCAGTACATTATTAAAAGGTATATCCTTGGACTGTTCCTGCAAATGCTGATCGTCACCATATTGATGGTCGGAATCCTATCCATTTTAGGGGTTAAATATGCCATTTTGCTTGGCCTTGTGGCCGGGATTTTTAACCTGATCCCATACCTGGGCATATTTACGGCCCTGCTGATCAGCGTACTGATCACCTTTGCCACTGCAGGTGGCGCCAAAGTGCTGCTGGTGCTGGTGACTTTTATAGGCGTACACGCCCTGGACGGAAACATCTTAATGCCACTGGTGGTGGGTTCAAAAGTAAAAATCAACGCACTGATTGCCTTTATAGGAATTGTGGTGGGTGAAATGATCTGGGGGATTCCGGGAATGTTCCTTTGTATCCCTTACCTGGCCATTATGAAAATTATTTTTGACCGGGTCGAACCTTTAAAACCCTGGGGGATTTTACTGGGCGAAGAACCCGGCACCAAGAAGAAACGCCGGGTATACCGCATCACCAAAAAGATAAAATTAGAAGAAGCCGAATAAAGATTACCTTTGCTGACAAATCTGTTTACACATGCCAAATCACGATTCTCCACTAAGCGCAACTGATCCTGCATCCGGTTTTTTAAGATTACTTACCGTCCTTGATACTTTACGTACAGAATGTCCATGGGATAAAAAACAGACCATGGAAAGCTTAAGGCACCTGACCATAGAAGAGACTTACGAACTTTCAGATGCCATTCTGGAAGGCAATTCCGATGAGATCCGAAAAGAGCTGGGGGATGTGATGATGCACCTGGTCTTTTATGCAAGAATTGCATCTGAGCAGGGAGATTTCACCATTCTGGATGTTTTGAACGGGGTTTGTGACAAACTGATCAGCCGTCATCCGCATATTTATGGTGACGTGGAAGTACAGGACGAAGCAGATGTAAAACGCAACTGGGAAAAACTTAAACTTAAAGAGGGCAATAAATCCGTTCTGGGCGGCGTCCCTTCCTCCCTTCCGGCCCTGGTGAAAGCTAGCCGCATACAGGAGAAAGCCCGGGGCATTGGCTTTGACTGGGAAAACAAAACCCAGGTATGGGAAAAAGTAGAAGAAGAGCTACAGGAGTTTAAAAACGAATACAACGTCAAAGAAAATAATGCCATAGACCTGGAAAAAGCAGAAAGCGAATTTGGCGACCTGCTTTTCTCCCTGATCAATTATGCCCGTTTTATCCACATTAATCCGGAAAACGCCCTGGAAAAAACCAATAAAAAATTCATTAAAAGGTTCCGTTACCTGGAAGAAAAGGCGGCCGAAAACGGTAAAGCCCTGCAAGATATGACCCTTGCAGAAATGGATGTTTACTGGAACGAGGCAAAGAAGCACTAACTGTGCTTCTTTTTCATAGTCATTTTAGCCTTTTGACCAATACCGTAATTGTAGTCCTTGGCATTGGCTTCTTTTTTATCATGAAAAGCACCACCGCCTTTAGGTCCATCCTGCTTTTCTTTTACAATTCTGTTTTTGTCAATTTTGGCCTTTTTACCTGGCTGGTCTACAACCAGCTCTTCCGGCAAATCCATCACCTGGATCCTCGCACCAAGGGACTGTTCTATTTTACGAACATCCACCAGCTCCATATCTGTTGCGAAGGTAATGGCAACAACTTCCTCCGGACCCGATTTCAGCACCCGGCTTAAAAAGGTTTCTTTGACCTGTGGCACTTCAAAGTGAAAAATAAACGGAACACCAGACAAATCCACCGAAGCATTTCCTTCGTTGGAAATGATCAGTACCCTTGCGCTTTCAGTTTCTTTAAAATCTTCAATATGATCAAAACCCTCTTCATCAAAAAACAAAGGATTTAATACCGAAATTTCACCTGGCTTGCGGGAATGCAAACTTTGACCCAGTTTCTGGGCGTTTAATCTGGTATTGACAAAAACAACAACTTTATCGAATACCTCATCATCCCTGAGCAAAAGGTCCAGTAAGTTCAGCTTGCTTTTAAAATTTGGAACCTGGTACAAAAGCAGTTCATGGGTCTCTGCCTGTTTTTCACCCAGATCGGTTACTTCTATCACTGCCGGAAAATTCATAAACTGACTGGTCATATGTTCCAGTTTTTCGTGCAGTACGGTTGTAAATACCAGGTGCTGGCACTTGCCTGCACTCCTGGCCAGTTCGCAAACCGGCAATTGCATGCCCTGTTTAACAATCAGTTCAGCATCATCTACTACAAACAACTGCAGCTTACTCAGGTTCAGGCCCAGTTTAAGGTAAACCGCACGTGCCCTGGATGGCAAAGCAACAACAATGTCCACACCATCCACCAGTTCATTGATCTCCGCATCCATACCTCCTGTACCGTATAAACCGATAATCCTCAGGTCCCGGTTTTTACTTAAGGAACGAAACTGATCGATCACCGCCAGTGCCCTTTCCTTATCGGCCACCAGGATTAAAATTTTCGGCGCTTCGTCTGTTCCGTACTTTAACTTCATCAAAGCACCCAGCACATAATTCGTCGTTTTACCGCAGCCCTCGGGTCCAACGGCCAGAATATCCTGCCCACCAATAATCCTGGACATGGTTTTGGCCTGTATTTCTTTAGCGGAGAGGTAACCGGCATCGGTCATTGCTGCCACCAGGGGCTTACTGAGTTTTAATTTATCTAATGACACTTTTCTTTGTTAAAATGATGAATCGCCAAATTTACGGAATATATTTAACTGCTGCTGTAGCGTTTTGAAAGGAAGGTCCGTTTGACTAAAAACCAAAAGCTAAAACATGAACAAATTAACCTTTCTCGCACTCGCATTTTGTGCCCTCTGCTCCTGTAAAAAAGACAAAACTGGCAATGACCTAGAACCACCAATCATATGCCCTCCCATGCTGGTTTCTGCCACTTACAGCGGACAACTGGTCATTTCACCCATAACTCCTACAGGCCTTGCTTATACCCCTGCTGCGGTGACAAACACCGAACTGAACTTTAACGCAAACAATTATGTTTCCACAAAAGGATCCGGCACTTTTGAGTGGAATGGTGTAAAGGAAATGAAATTCACAGATACCAATACCTGGCAGGCCGGCTTTGACCACAACACCATTCTCAACGGAAAGTACACGATGGAATCCAGAGGCGATAGTTTATTTTTAACCAAAATATTTGAGCAGCAAATCAGTCCCCCTCCTGCTGTGGATGTCATCTACTTTTCTTATCAGTACCGGTTAAAGCGGATTAAATAAGCCATCCCCTAAAACAAAGGAATTAAATCTATATTTGTGCCCTAAGCTCAAATATAGATTTATGAAAAAGATTCTACTTATAGGTGCCCTAATGGCCTTTACCAGCGGTTTATGTTTTGCCCAGGACAATGTGGCCTATAAAGCTTCACTGACAAAAATGATGGAGGTGTCGGGTTCAAAAGCAGTCTATGATTCTGCAATACAACAGATGATTTCCATGATGAAAGATGGCAAAAGCAATGTACCGGAAGCTTTCTGGGACGGGTTAAATGCAGAACTTTCCAAACAATCGGTTTCAAGCTTAACAGACTTGCTGCTTCCCATCTATCAGAAATACCTTTCCCTGGAAGACATTAAACAGTTGATTCTATTTTACCAGACACCAGTGGGCAAAAAATTTGCGGAAAAGTCGCCTATGATTATGCAGGAATCCATGAAAGCCGGAGGAGAATGGGGCGCAAAAATTGGTCAGGAAATAGCAGAGAAACTCAAAGAAAAAGGGTACTAAAAATGGCAACCGGCCCTATTGTATCAACATTTTGATATAGAAACCGGCGTATTGGCAGGGGGATTAAGTAATTTTACGGATTAACTAACCCCGATAAATACGAAAGCATGAAGAAACTCTTACTTCCTCTCTTTATCTTAGCCTCCTCCTGTGCAGTTTATGCCCAGGATGCAGTGAGTTATCAAACTCCGCCCAAGGCCATTGCAGACCTGTTGCTTGCCAAATCTACTCCTGGTGTAAACCTGGACAGCAAGGCAGAATGGATGCTACTCAGTGACCGCAATTCTTATCCTTCTGTTGAAGAGCTGGCCATGCCGGAATTACGAATTGCCGGTCTGCGCATCAATCCGAACAATTATGCATTGAGCAGGCAGAGCTTTATTAATGGTTTTACCTTAAAGAACATCAAAACAGGCAAAGTCACTGTTTTAACAGGACTTCCTGTTCCGCTTTTAGCCGGAAATGTTTTATGGAACCCTGGTGAAACAAAAATTTCTTTTACCAACACCACACAAAAAGGAGTCGACCTTTACCTGATAGATATTGCCACAGGAAAAGTTTCCAAAATCAATAAACAACCACTGAATACCGTTATGGGCAGTGGCATTGCCTGGCTGGACAGCCAGACGATTTTGTACAGAACAGCACTTAAACCTGCAAGTGCTGCACCTGCCAAACCTTTAATGCCAAAAGGTCCGGCCGTACAACAAAATCTGGGCAAAGCTGCGCCAAGCAGAACTTACCAGGATTTAATCCGTTCTCCTTATGACGAGCAGTTGTTTGAGTTTTATGCCACGGCACAACTGGTTAAATACAACAATGGCGTAGAAAGCCCTGTGGGCAAACCCGCCATTTATCAAAGTGTAAGTATCTCACCAGATAAAAACTACCTGTTGCAACGCAAAGTCAGAAAACCATTCTCTTATCTTGTTGCTGCCTTTGGTTTTTCTTCAACTGTAGAAATCACAGACCTGCATGGTAAAACCGTAAAAGTGCTGGCCCAGCTGCCTTCTTCTGAAGATACCCCTTCAGGTTATGACAACACCCAAAACCAGCCAAGAGGTTTTGAATGGAGAGATGACCTGGCTTCCACAATTGTATGGGCAAAACCGCTTGATAGCGGAATGATCAAAAAACAGGTTGATTTCCACGACGCAGTTTATGCACTGAGCGCACCTTTTTCCGGCGAAGCAAAAGAGCTTTTCAAAACGCAGACCCGTTACCGCAATACCACCTGGGGTGATGGCACCCTGGCATTGGTTTCTGAAGGACTAAGAGGCAAACAAACCATGAAAATGAGCCGTTTTAACCCTTCCACAGGAACACTGGAAACGCTGTACGAAGGCAACCAGACCGATGCTTATAATGAACCGGGAAGCCCTGTGATGAAAAAAAATCAATTTGGTAAATATGTAATCCAAAAGATAGAAAACGGCACAAAAATCCTTTTGAACAATACGGTTGGAGCTTCCTCAAAAGGAGACCTTCCTTTTCTGGCCAAATTTGACCTGAACAATAAAAAAAGTGAGATCATCTGGAGAAGTGCCGAAGGAACTTACGAATATGTAGCCCAGGTACTCGATCCCGAGAAACTTGTTCTGCTGACCAGAAAAGAATCCCAGACCGAAGCACCAAATTATTTTATTAAAAACCTGGTTCTTCGTGTAGCCGATCGCCAGATTACAGATTTTACCAATCCTTATCCGGGACTGGTGGGCGTCACAAAGGAAAAAGTAGCTTATAAACGTGCAGACGGCATTGATTTAACCGGAAACCTTTACCTTCCAAAAGGATATGACAAAGCAAAAGACGGCCCGCTGCCTTTATTGATCTGGGCTTATCCAAGAGAATTTAACTCTGCTGCAGATGCAGCACAAATCCGCGGATCTAAAGACCGCTTTACCACCATCAGCTGGGGTTCCCCTATTTTCTGGGTGACCCAGGGTTATGCAGTGCTGGACAATGCCGAAATGCCTATTGTTGCTGCCGAAGGCAAAAAACCAAATGACACTTTTGTTGCGCAGTTAAAACTGAATGCAGAAGCCGCCATCAATAAACTGTCAGATATGGGCGTCGCAGACAGAAACCGTGTCGCTGTAGGCGGTCACAGTTATGGTGCTTTTATGACCGCAAACCTGCTGGCACATACCAACCTGTTTAAAGCCGGTATTGCCAGAAGTGGCGCTTACAACCGGACCCTGACCCCCTTCGGTTTTCAGAATGAAGAACGCACGTATTGGGAGGTACCTCAATTGTATTATGAAATGAGCCCTTTTAGTTATGCCGATAAGATCAAAACCCCACTACTGCTCATCCACGGGGATTCTGATGACAATCCCGGAACTTTCCCGATCAATAGTGAAAGGCTTTTCAATGCCATTAAAGGATTTGGCGGAACCACAAGATTTGTGTTTTTACCTTATGAAGCCCACAGCTACAGAGGCAAAGAAAATTTACTCCACATGCTTTGGGAAATGAACAGCTGGCTGGACAAATATGTCAAAAACGCAAAATAAAATACTTGTTGTATAAAAAATCGGCCTGCAAAGCGGGCCGATTTTTTTTGTGCCAAACTTAAATTTAGTGTAACTTTCCAATTGACTTAAGCCCCTATACAAAGCACCTGAATACCTATGTCGGTCTCTAAAAAAACAGTCCTGCTCTGGACTTTCATTTTGTTCAAATTTATTCTCCAGTACAGCATCATCCGAGCGGAATACGAATTACATAGGGACGAATTCCTGCACCTGGACCTGGGCAGGCACCTGGCCTGGGGTTATACTTCTGTTCCACCGCTTACAGGCTGGATCTCCTGGCTCATCATCGCCCTGGGCAATACGGTTTTTTGGGTCAAGTTTTTTCCGGCCCTGTTTGGTGCTTTGACCATACTCACGGTTTGGAAAATTACAGAAGAACTTAAGGGAAGTTTTTATGCCCTGATTTTGGGTGCCCTGGCCGTCACATTTTCTTCCCTGCCAAGACTAAACATACTCTATCAGCCCAATTCACTGGACGTTCTTTGCTGGACCTTACTGTATTATACCCTGATCTGCTATACCAATCATCAGCAAAAAAAGTGGTTATGGGCAGCGGCCCTTGTTTTTGCCATTGGTTTTTTAAATAAATACAACATTGTTTTTCTAGCCCTTGGACTCTTGCCCGCCTTATTGCTCACAGGTCAGCGTAAATGGTTTGGAAGCAAAAATTTCTACCTGGCCCTTGTGCTTGCCCTGCTATTGATTTCCCCCAACCTGATCTGGCAGTTTCAAAATCACCTTCCCGTGTTTAAGCACATGAAGGAACTGAGTGAAACACAACTGGTCCATGTCAACCGGATGGATTTTTTAAAAGACCAGTTGTTTTTCTTTTTTGGCGGCATCTTTTTATGGATACCGGCCTTATTTTCTTTTTATTTTTACAAACCCTTCCGGAAATACCTTTTCATTCCACTTTCGTTTTTCTTCACCATCCTGCTGTTTACCTATCTGAAGGCAAAATCTTATTATGCCATTGGTTTATATCCGGTTTTACTTGCTTTTGGGGCTGTATACCTCGAACAAGCCTGCAGCCAGGGCTGGAAAAGAAAGCTCAAACCTGTACTCATTTTTTTAATCCTGCTCTTTTTTGAACCCGTACTCAGGTTAAGTCTTCCGGTATACACACCTGCTCAAATTACCGATCAAAAAGCACGTTACAAAAGGTTTGGTGCCCTGCGCTGGGAAGACGGCCGGGATCATGACCTGCCCCAGGATTTTGCAGACATGCAGGGCTGGAAAGAGCTCGCAACAAAAGTAGATGCATTATATGGCAGCCTACAGGACAAAAAACATGTACTGGTCATTTGCGACAATTACGGGGAAGCCGGTGCCATTAACTTCTATTCCAGGTACAAAGACATTTCTGCCGTTTCTTTTAATGCCGATTATAAAAACTGGTTCCACCTGGACCGGGAAATCCATCAGGCCATCATGGTGAAAGAAAACATCAACAAAGACGTGGACCACGCCCACGAAAAGGCTCTTTTTAACAAAGTAAGTGTTTATGGAAAAGTTGAAAACCCATACGCCAGAGAAAAAGGGACGGCCATTCTGCTGCTCAGTGAACCCAAAACCTCCATCCGAAAATTACTTATTGAACGTTTAAAATAGTTTTATTTAAATTTTATCGCTTTTAAGGGGGATATCCTGCTGATCAGTAAAGAAGGCAAAATCAACACGGCCACACAAATAAGCATGGTTGCGACATTGAGCACCAGCACATCGATAAAATGAAGTTCTATAGGTACATATTTAAGGTAATAGGAACTTTGTGTCAGTTTGAAAACCTGCGTATATTTTTGCAGGAAACCCAGTCCAAGCCCAAGCAAATTACCCAACAACAAACCTATACCAACCAGATAAGCGGCATTATACAGAAAGATTTTTATAATGCTCAGATCGGTCATGCCAAAAGCTTTAAGCATTCCAATCATATTGGTCCTTTCCAGAATAATAATCAGTAAAGCAGTAATCATATTGATGACGCCAACGATCATCATCAGCACCAGTAAAACCCTTGTATTTACATCCAGCAGCGACAACCAGGAGAATATGTTTGGAAAATAATCTCTGACCGACTCCGATTTCAGATTGGCGCCCAGGTTTTCGTAAACATCCTCTGCCACTTTGGGGAGAGAAGAGAATTTTTTTATACCGATTTCTATTCCTCCAATATCATCCGGCCCCCAATTGTTCAACCTTCTGATGATGTTGATGTTCCCTATTACGAAACTTTTGTCTATCTCCTCTACCCCAATATCATAAATGCCAACAATTTTAAATTTGCGTTTGCGTGGATGGTCCTGTACAAAGGTCATGATAAAATCATCTCCGGTTTTCAGTTTCAACCGCTGTGCTGTAAAACTGGAAATCAGGATCTGCTGATTGGCTTTTGCACTGTCACTGAAGTTAATCACCCGGCCACTTTGCAGGTGTTTTTTAATATAATCCCAGTTATAGCTCTGGTCAATACCCTTAAAGTTGATACCTTCTACTTCATCATTTGCAGAAATAATAGCAGGTTTGGTGGAATAAGGTTGAAAATAAGCAATATCCCGGTTATTTTTCAAAGCCCTGATGGTTTCAGGACCGGCTTTAAAGGGAGACAGTTCAAAAGAATTGTTCAGGTCCAGTTTAAAGATCCTGATGTCGCCAACAAAGCCCCTTACCTTATCCTGGATCTCGGTTTTAAAACCTTTTATAATGGCAACAGATAACATCATCACGGCCAGACTGAGCATAACCCCTGATATGGCAATACGGACAATCAATTTTGAGAAGGTCCTTTCTGCCTTTACGGAGATCCTTTTAGCAATGAAATATTCTGTATTCAATGTTTGCAATATTTGTAACTTAGCAAAAATGCTTATTTGATTTGGATTTAAAGCATATTTATAAAAAAGAAAATAACCAATGTAAACAATATGAAACCAACTCTTTTCCTGGCTTTACAAATTACCTTAACTGCCGTTACCTTCAGTTGCGGGGCAAATTCCCCCAAATTTTCTTCTACACCGGTCCACGCTGAGGGGCCAAAAACTGCGCAAATCAGAACCGGTGCAGAACAAACCGAAAAATACCTTCCGCTGCTCAAAGGAAAACGCATTGGTATGGTGGTGAACCCGACCTCTGTTATTGGAAAGGTCAGTACCGTAGACAGCTTATTGAGCAGAGGGGTCCAAATTGTAAAAATATTTGGCCCGGAGCATGGTTTCCGGGGGGACGCCAGTAACGGGACCCATGTAGACGATGCTGTGGACGCTAAAACAGGCATTAAGGCCGTTTCGCTTTACGGAAAACACGAAAAACCGACAAAAGAAGAATTGGCGGACATTGACCTGATGATTTTTGATGTGCAGGATGTTGGCGTACGTTTTTATACTTATATCAACACCCTGCAGCACGTGATGGAAGCCTGCGCAGAAAACAATAAAGAATTGCTGATCCTTGATCGCCCTAACCCCAATGGTTTTTACGTGGATGGCCCAGTCCTTGACCCTAAGTTTAAATCCGGTATTGGTTTAAAACCCATTCCTGTGGTACACGGCCTTACGGTTGGAGAATATGCCCAGATGCTCAATGGAGAAGGCTGGCTGGACAATAAACTCCGCTGTAAAATTAAGGTCATTAAGGTTGCGGGTTATACACACGACACCCCATATGAGCTTCCTGTAAAACCATCACCCAATCTGAATACGGCCCAATCCATTTTATTATACCCCACCACCTGTCTTTTTGAAGGCACTTATTTAAACCATGGGCGCGGGACCCAGTTTCCCTTTACCATTGTGGGTGCTCCAGCTTTAAAAGGAAAATACAGCTTTTCTTTTACCCCTAAAAGCATCAAAGGAATGTCCGAATCCCCTTTGTTTATGGACCAGGTCTGTTATGGACTGGATTTGAGAAATTATGATACAGAACAGTTCAGAAAAGATAAAAAACTTAAACTCAGCTGGCTGATCGAGTTGTACAACAACTCGCCCAACAAAGCCGATTTCTTTAACTCTAAACTGAGCAAACAAATGGGCGTAATCGAAAGGTTAATTGGTGTGGGGACTTTCCGCGAACAAATCATTGCAGGAAAATCGGAAGAAGAAATCCGGGCCAGCTGGGAACCTGGTTTAAGCAAATACAAAACCATGCGCAAAAAGTACTTGTTATACCCATAACAGTTTTTGAACACCTGAAGAAAGTTCCGATAAAAAAGAGGCCTTCAATCATGAAGGCCTCTTTTTTATTCTATTTCCGATGGATCCAGTTCAGAAGGATCGAACTCTTTGCTAAGCAGTACGGTTGAAGGCTCTCCCTTAAAGCTTGAAGTGGTTTCTATATACTTCCAACCCAATTTACTCATGTAATTTAAAATAGAGATCCGGTTGCTTAAGGTTTCCACATGTTTTAATTTTCTGACATAGAGAGAATCTTTAATGGGACTGTATTGTTTATTTTGCCCAAAATTTAATTTTACATTATTGGCAAAAATGCCAGCGGTAAAAGAAATTTCACAATACTTTTTGATTTTTTTTTCTTGTGCATGTACTGTAAAGGCCAGGAACTGGATCAGCGCAATGGCCACAATCATTCTTGTTTTCATGTGTTTTAATTTTAACTTAACCTGTTCACAAGTTAAAAATATTTCCTTAAAAACTGCAGGCTACGAAGAAGTAACCTTATTTTTTTTTCGAATGCTTTTTAAAAATTTAAGCAATACTTTTTCATCGTTTTGAAGTACTGCAGCAGCCGGAATATGATTGTCTATCTGTTTAAGATATTTGTCCAACTCACCCTGCTCATAAGCATTGAGTAATTCCGGATAAACATAGGAACTTTTACAAACTGCCCGGGTATTGCCCAGTTTTGCGGCTACACCATCCAGCACCTCCACCAGTATTTTTTTGACCGTGTGTTTTTCATCGTTGCAGTCACATTTTGCCAGTTGTCTTAATGCTTCCAGGGTTCCGCCCCAGGTCCTGAAATCCTTTGCCGTAAAATCAGTGCCTGAAATTTCCTGTATATAGGCATTGATCTGCCCGGAGCCTACCGCACGATGTTCCTGCTCATTTACATAATACTGAAACAGCTCTTGCCCGGGTATATCCCTGCATTTTTTCACCAGTTTGGCAAGACTTTTATCATTTAGTCTAATCTGCTGCTTTACCCCCTTTTTACCTGTAAAACTCAACTGAAGGGTATTGCCCTTTATTTTTGCATGTTTATCCCTTAAGGTACTTAAGCCATAGCTGCCATACAATTGTTTATATGACTCATTACCTATACGGATCAGCGTTTTCAGCATCACCTGTACGCAAATGGCCAGTACTTTTCGCTCGTCAAATTGTTTTCTCCGAAGATCTGCAGTTATGGTTTTTCGTATTTGCGGCAGGCAGTTTCCAAATTCAAGCAGCCTGAAATATTTAGCTTCTGATCTGCGTGAGGTCCATTTTTGATGATAACGGTATTGCTTGCGGCCAGCAATATCCAATCCAGTTGCCTGCAAGTGGGCATTTGAGCTGCCGGCAATCCAAACCGCTGTCCAGGCTGGGGGCAGCACTAGTGCTTTTATCCTTTGCAGCTGCCGCGGGTCTATGATCCGCTCTCCATTTTGATCTGTATAATAGAAGTTACCGGGTTTCCCTTTTCTGTAAATACCTTTTTGATTGGTCTGCACGTATATTAAACCACTTTCTTTAAGCTCCTGATCTGTCTGAATCATATTATGGAAAAAATATGCGTTAAATTTTTAGTTATTTTGCCCTTGACAGGAACAGGGTCACAGAAATGCCCTTGTTCCATATATGATACACTAAACATATACGGATGAAAATAGTTTTTATGGGCACGCCGGACTTTGCTGTTGCTTCTTTGGATGCCCTGTTCAAAGCAGGCTTTGAAATTGCAGCAGTTGTTACCGCGGCAGATAAACCAGCTGGAAGAGGACAAAAACTGAGTGAAAGTGCGGTAAAAAAATATGCACAGGAAAAAGGGTTAAAAGTTTTGCAACCTGTGCGCCTTAAGGACCCCGAATTTATAGCCGAGCTGCATGATTTAAAAGCCGACCTGCAAGTTGTGGTGGCTTTCCGCATGCTGCCCGAGGCGGTCTGGAACATGCCCCCAAAAGGAACAATTAACCTTCATGCTTCCTTGCTGCCCCAGTACAGGGGGGCTGCCCCGATCAACCATGCCATTATTAACGGAGAAAAAGAAAGCGGTGTGACTACTTTCTTTTTGAAACATGAAATAGATACAGGCGACATTATTTTTTCGGAAAAAGTAAGCATAGGTCCACAGGATACTGCAGGTGAGCTTCACGATCAGCTGATGCAGACAGGTGCAGGGCTGCTGGTCAAAACAGTACAGGCAATAGCAGACGGAAATTATACCGAACAGCCACAACCACAGGCCGCAGATTTAAAACATGCACCAAAGATATTTAAAGATTTTTGCCAGATAGACTGGAACCAGTCTGCCGGACTGATCCACAACCTGATCAGGGGCCTTAGCCCTTATCCTACGGCCTTCACCCGGCTAAACGACAAAACCCTTAAAATTTTCAGGGCCGAAATTGAAGAAAAAGAGCCCGGTATAGCCCCTGGCGGATTTCTGACAGACGGGAAGTCTTTTTTAAAATTTGCAGCCAAAGACGGCTTTTTGAAGCTCACAGATCTGCAATATGAAGGAAAGAAAAGAATGACAACAGAAGAGTTTTTAAGGGGAATGCGGCTTTAACCCACTGACATTTGGTTCAGTAAAGCACTCAGGGTCTTGGACGCTTCGTTGAAATAGCGCTTGCGTCCATAACCCATCACCCAGCGGATGCCTCCAAGCGCATTCGTGATAAATACTTCTTCAGCCTCCCTCAATACTTCAGGGTTCAACTGGGCTTCTATAATGGAAATCTGATTGGCTTTGGCCAGCTCCATAACCACTTTGCGCATAACGCCCGAAATACAGCCTTCTGATAAGGCTGGGGTATAAATCTGCTTATCGTAAACCACAAAAACATTTGAGCTGATGCTTTCACAAAGGAAACCATTTTGATTTAAAATAATGGCTTCGTCCAGTTTATGCTGCTTTTTATAAAGTCCGGCCATCACATAAACCAGGGCACTGCTGGTCTTGTAATTTGAAAGCGGGTTAACCGCTTTGGTAATTTCATCGTAAACATCAATAATCAACCCCTTTTTGTTCAGTTCATAACCCGCTTCGGGTAAAGGGCTTGCCTCCAGCAGGTAACCAGACTTATTGCTTTCGGGCGTATACAGGCCGTCCCCACCCCGGTAAACAGACAAGCGGAACCTGACATTATCTTTTAACTTGTTCTTTTTGCAAAGTTCTGCCGTTTTCTGCTTCAGGAAATAAGCATCCAGCAAAGCCGCCCCGTCCATTTTCAGGGCTGTCATACCTTCTTTAAGCCGCTCGGCATGAAACTCAGGAAACCTTAACTTCCCATTGCTCATGCGCATGGTTTCAAACAGACCGTCCCCATAGCGAAAGCTGCGGTTCCCTGCCGTAAGCACCGGATGGTTTGCTGTAAAAAATTCGTCGTTATGTAAAATATACTCGTGTTGCATGTATTATTGTGGCTGTACGATATAATTTCTCCATTTATTCAATACAGAATCAAAATCGGCCGGCAAAGGTGCTTCAAATTCCTGATATTTTTTCGTCCCCGGATGAATAAATCCTAAAACCTGCGCATGAAGTGCCTGCCGGGGCATCAATTCAAAACAATTCTGTACAAATTGCTTGTATTTGGCAAAAGTTGTACCCTTAAGAATTTTATCTCCGCCGTAATTTGCATCACTAAACAGCGGATGTCCAATATGCTGCATATGTGCCCTGATCTGGTGCGTGCGGCCGGTTTCCAGCTGGCAGCTGATTAAGGTTACATAACCTAAACGCTCCAGAACGGTATAATGGGTAACCGACCACTTCCCTTTTTCTTCCTCATCATATACATCCATAATGATCCTGTTTTTTGCACTTCGCCCGATATACCCACTAACTGTGCCACTTTCTTCCAGATCCCCCCACACCAGGGCCAGATATCTTCTGGTAATGGTATGGTCAAAAAATTGCTTGGCCAGTTTGGTCATGGTGATTTCATTCTTGCTGATCAACAGCAAACCAGATGTATCTTTATCTATACGGTGCACCAGGCCCGGGCGCCCTTCATTGCCCGGAAGCTGCGGCAATTGCTCAAAATGAAAAGCAAGGGCATTGACCAGGGTACCCGTATAATTGTTGTACCCGGGATGGACCACCATTCCCGCAGCCTTATTGACCACCAGCAAGTCATTGTCTTCATATACAATTTCCAGGGGAATGTCTTCCGGATAAACTTCGGTATCCCTTGGCGGATGCGGAAACACAATGGAAATCTCATCGGCAGGCTTCACCTTGTAGCTGGGTTTAATTGTTTTCTGGTTCACCAGTACATTTCCCGCATCTATTGCATTTTGTATCCTGTTTCTGGAAGCATTTTCCAGACGGTGCATCAAAAACTTGTCAATCCTTAATAAAGACTGTCCCTTGTCGACGACAATATTAAAATGTTCGTATAAATCCTGCTCTTCTAATTCGGCCCCGGAGTTGATATTTTCCATGTTACAAAGCTAATCTTTAACAATTACATATTTAAAAAAGAAATTGGCTTACTATTTGTTAAGAAGAATTACAGCAGTATTGACCGGCTATGAAATCTACATCAATCCCTTCCAAAAGAGACTCCGTTTCTGGCCGCCTGATTGTGCTGAACTATAAAACGACCACTACTATGAAAAGCTTTACCACCAACGTAAAAATTGTACTCAATTTTTTTCCCTATCTGATTAAAAAAATCTATTTCAAATCCTAAACTCTTTTTAGCAGCAATTGGGTTTTATATTTGTAAGCAATGATTACAGATATTTACAGCCCTTTACAAGAATTAAAATATACAGGTCCTGTACGCCTATGGGTGAAAAGGGACGATTTGATTGATCCTTATATTTCCGGAAATAAATGGCGTAAACTGAAATATGTAATGGCCAGGGCCATTGCATTGAATAAACTGCATCTGGTTACCTTTGGAGGCGCCTATTCCAACCATCTGCTGGCCACCGCCGCTGCAGCGGCCAGATCGGGTCTTAAGGCCACAGCTTTTGTACGTGGGGAAGTTGTTGAAAATGAAATGCTGCTGCTCTGCCGTTTGTATGGGATGAAATTAATTTTCAGCAGCCGGGAAGCATACAAAAACAAAAGGGCCCTTTTCGATTCTATTTTTAAGGAAGATCCCAATGCCTATTTCATAGATGAAGGCGGTGCTTCACCTGAAGCGGTAAAAGGCTGTGCAGAAATTATCAATGAACTTCCACCAGATGTGGACCATCTGTTTTGTGCGGCCGGAACGGGTACAACCGCCGCCGGACTGTTAAAAGGCATTCAGCAACAAAAAAGAAACCTACAACTCCATGTCGTACCTGTCTTAAAAGGCGGTGATTTTATTGCGGGCGAAATTTACAATTATACCCGTTCTGTTGAACAACTCCACCTGCACACAGATTATCACTTTGGAGGTTATGCAAAAACACCGCCCGAGCTGCTTCATTTTATGCGAAACTTTACCTCTGAGCAAGGGATACTGCTCGACCCGGTATACACTGCAAAACTATTTTACGCCATGTACGACCTCATTAAAAAAGGCCATTTCTCAGAGAACTCCAGAATTGTTGCCCTGCACACCGGCGGGCTGCTGGGCTTGCTCGGCAAAAAAGAGGAACTTGCGCGGATCTTATAAAACCAGGCCATCCGGGTATTTGGGCAATGAAATAAAATTTTGCATATCTCGGCAAGTTAGTATATTTAAAAACTTGACTAACAAAATCTTAAAAAACGCTTTCAGCATGAAAACAGACAAAAACAGACCTTATCCCGGGAAAAGTAAATTCCATCATCTTTTAAAACTGTTTTTTCTGGTATTCATTGCTTCTACATCTTATGCTCAAACGGCTTCACCTGACCAGACGGCCATCACACTTTTTACGCAACGACAAAAACAGGTTAACCGGGCCTTCAATGCCTATTTCAATTCCAACCAAACTGTGCTATACAGGTCCGGGGAAGGTATTTTTCTGCAAAAAATAGACTCCCTTCACAAAACTTTTCTGCTTCCCCTTGACAGCCTTAAAAAGTCCAATCCAGGTATAAAAGCAAGCTTTTTTGAAGAACAGTACACCGACCTTAACTATACCTTTAATAAATTTATACTCGATTATGTCCCTGTACACAAAAGGATCACCGGACAAACCGTAACCCTAAGCAAAACAGCACAAAACCGCCTGCAAAAAATAGACATCAACAATCCTGGATTGTTAGCATATGATGCATACCGTAAATACCTGAACTCGGTTTTACAGCAAAGCATTGATGAAGAATTGTTAAAAAGGAGAAAAGCCTATCAAAAAAGTGACAACCAGCGCCTGGATGCCGGCATGCTGGTCGTTACGCAGCTTTTTAAAAATCCTGCCGTTCAAAACAGAATGATGTACGAGCTGCTAGCCTACCATATAGACAATTACGGCGTCAAAAACATTGGACAAGAGCTAGAAATTTTTAGAAAGAAAAACACCGGTAGTAAGCTGCTTGCTAAAATTGACAGCGCCTATAACGAAGGCCTTTCAGATCGTAAAGAACATTTAACCGAGGTCTATAAGAAAGTAGATGGTTACAGCCTTGATGCGCACATTTTTATGCCCAAAGACAGCAGTAAGCAACACCCTGCAATTGTTTTTTTTCATGGCGGGGGCTGGAGCGAAGGAAAACCCGATTGGTTCTTTTATACCTGCCAGGAGTATGCTGCAAAAGGATGGGTGGCCGTGGCCATAGAATACCGTTTACGTGACCGTCATGGCACATTGCCCCCACAAGCCATTGCCGATGGCAAATCGGCCATACGCTACCTGCGCAAAGATGCCCAGCGCCTGAAAATTGACCCGGACCACATTATAGCTTCGGGAAATTCAGCTGGTGCAAACCTTGCTTTAGCACTTGGGGTAATAGATACCCTGGACGATAAAAAAGAAGACCTTCGCATCAGTTCGGTACCCAATTCATTAATACTGAACAGTGTTGCTACAGATTTTACCCAGGGAGATTTCTGGCAACAATACTATACCGATCAAAAATTCCTGGAACGGATTTCCCCGCTGCACCAGGTTAGAAAAAACCTGCCGCCAATACTGATGATCAGCGGCAGCAGAGACAACAACGTCCCGGTGCAACCTACCATTGCTTTTGCAGAAAAAATGAAAGCCATGGGCAATGACTGTGAACTGCATGTTCTGGAGGGCGCAGGGCATTTTCTGTGGTACGACAGGCGTTTTGGGAAACAGGTGAATGACTATCGTTCGGGATTTTTAAAAAGATTGGGTTATCTGTAAATACAGGCCATCAGCATCTTTTTTTACGCCGCATCAATTTTGAATTCCTGGATATTAAGCTATATTTACCAGAGGCCAAATATATGATGAAGAAGATCCTTTCTATTGATGGTGGTGGTATTAGAGGCATTATTCCCGGAATGCTCCTGGTTGCCCTGGAAGACAGGCTTAAACGGGAAAGTAAAAATCCGGATGCCGCTATTGTCGATTATTTTGATTTTTTTGCCGGTACCAGTACCGGGGGCATTCTTACCTGTTTGTTACTCTGCCCTTCGGAAGAAAATCCCGGCCGCCCAAGGTTTTCTGCTAAAGCAGCCTTGGACCTGTACCTGAAACACGGGAACGAGATTTTTAAAATGACCTTTTTAAAACGCATCCGTGCCAAATTAGGACTGGCCGGTGAACGTTACAACAGCCAGATATTTGAAGGGGTTTTAAAAAAATACTTTGGCGAAACCAAACTAAGCCAGCTTTTAAAACCCTGTATCATCAGTGCCTACAATATAGAATTACGCAAAACCCATTTTTTCAGACAGCAAAATGCAATCAGCCGGGGGGATGTCAGGGATTTTTACCTCAGGGATGTCTGCCGGGCCACTTCTGCTGCGCCAACCTATTTTAGCGTTGCCGAAATTCACTCCCTGGCCAATGTCAGGTACCCTTTGCTGGACGGGGGTGTATTTGCCACCAACCCGGCTTTAAGCGGTTTGATTGAAGTGACCAAAGCTTTTAACCAGACCAGGATCAATGACATTTATTTGTTGTCCCTTGGTACAGGCAGGTCTAAAAGGTCTTATGACTATGACCATTTTAAAAAAAGTAGCGCCCTGGCCATTGTTCCAGCATTGATAGACATTATGATGAGCGGAGTGGCCGAAACAAGTGATTTCTTTTTACAACAGCTTTATCATTCTGTGGGTAAACCGGAAAACTATGTCCGCATAGAGCCCGATAGCCTGGAAAGCATCAAAGAAGGCCTTGATGCGGCCAGCCCCTCCAACATCGAAAAGCTGGTTGCCCTGGGCGACAGGACCGTAAGCGAAAATGAAGGCCTGATTACCCTGATTGCAAAACTCCTGGTGGAAGAACAAAAACACAATGGCTCACAAAAGCCCTGGGATTTTTTAAGGATCAGAAGGCAATAACCTCATTTAATGTCTGCGGTTGAGCATTTTTCCTTTCAGGTATTGGTCAAAAAAGCTATCCTTATAGGAGTCTCCAATGGAGAATTCTACATCCTCAATAAAAACGCTGTTGTTATCAAAAGAACTAATATGATCCATGTTTAAAATATAGGACCGGCCAACTCTCTTAAAAATAACACCGGGCAGTTGGTTGTAAATACTCTTGATGTTCAGGGCCGTAATAAATTTCTGGCCCTTCAAATGAATAATGACATAATCCTTTAGCCCCTGGATGTACAGCACATCTCTGTACAGGATTTTGTGAAATTTACGTTCTGCTTTAACCAACATAAAATCATTAGAAATTTCAGTTTTAAGACCGGATGTTTTATCCAATTGCGTAGTTTTTTGCAGCGCCCTTACCCTTTTTATTGCCTTTATAAAACGTTCTTCTCTTATCGGTTTAACCAGATAATCGACCACCTCCAATTCGTAACTCTCCAGAGCATATTCTTCAAAGGCTGTTGTAAATATGACATGAACATGCCCGGAAAGATGCCTTGCAAATTGCAGGCCATCCATCTCCGGCATCTGGATATCAAGCAGGATGAGATCCGTTTCATGGTGTTGTAAAAACCGTCCTGCGTCTTTTACATTACTAAAAACACCCTGCAATTCGAGATCATAAACCAAATCGACGAGTAGTTTCATCCCTTCCCTTGCAATGGGCTCGTCATCAACAATAATACATTTCATAAGTTTAATTCAAGTTTAACCTCATAGGTTAAAGGCAATTCTTCTATAAACAGCGTATGCCGGTCTGGAAACAGCAAAGAAAGTCTTCTGCGGATGTTTAACAGGCCAAAACCACTGTACATAGAATGTGCTTTACTTTTCTTTACCGGTTTGGAATTGATGCAGCTGAACAGCAGTCGGTTCCTTTCCAATTTAAATTTTAAATTTACGTACGAAGCTTTTTCACTATCGTGATTGTGTTTTACAGCATTTTCTACAAAAGGAATAAACAGTAGTGGAGGAATCATCATATTGGTTTGATCACCCTCCCAGCCAATTTCGAAACGAAACAAGTCCCTCCTGATTTTCTCTAAATTCAAAAAATCCTCAATAAAACCTATATCTGCCCTAAGCGCAACCTTTTCATTGCCACAGTTGTAAATCTGATATCTTAGCAGATCTGACAGGTTCAACAGTACAAAAGAAGCCCTGGAAGGGTCTGTTTTGGTCAGAATATGTGCATTATTCAAGGTATTAAACAAAAAATGTGGATTGATCTGACTTTTAAGCTGATGCAGCTCGTGCTTCAGAGTCAGACTTTGCAATTTAGAAATCCGCTCAACATCTTTTACCCAGCGTTGGAATAATTTAATGCAGGTAGAGGCGGCAAGTATAATCCCAAAAACCAGGACAAATTTCAGAAAACTGTATAATGCATTTTCCGGTGTTTTTTTGGGAATATGCCGGTAAAAGTTCAACTGGACATCCGCCCAGGCCACCAGAAAAAAACTCAGGCCCAACAGCGCAGTTGCGCCAAGCAGATAAGCAGGAAGCCTTCCTTTAAACAAAAGGCGTGGAACCAATACATACATGTTCAGGTATAAAAAGGTAACGAACCAAATCAGGGCAAGCAATTGAATACCATAAAGGGTGTTGCCCTGCACTTTGTATTCGCCATTGTCTTCACTCACCAAAAGCACAAAAAGACCAAGCAGCAGCAGATGGCGAAGTATTTTAAAACGTCTTCCTGTAAAAAAATCTGCAAATAAAGATTGATGCTGACCGAAATTCTCGCCCCTTGTTATTTCTTCTTTAATCATGGATCAATTTCCTTATAAAAATGGGTACAGATTACCGCTGTTAAGCGGTAATAATGCATGCCATAAAATATAAAAAGCTTAAATCCCGGGGGTCGGTATAATAAATCAGGCCACTGGTATAAACATTTCCTAATCCCTTCCTTCAGAGGCTAGTTTTGTTCAGGCCCGAACCATTACTACTGATTTAAATTTTAAACAATTCTAAATTAATCAAAAACATGAAGAAAAACAATTTAATCCTATCTGCGCTGCTCTTCCTGTGCAACACCAATATTTTTGCCCAGGATTGCAACAACTTCTTTTTTTTCACAGAAAACAAAGAAGTTGTTATAAATAATTACGACAAAACCGGAAAATTTTCAGGAAAAGATATTGGCACAATAAGTCATGTCCAGCAATCAGGAGAATCAATTACCTCCCAATACCGGGTGGTTAAATACGACGCTGGCGGAAAAATAAAACAGGACGGAAATGCCACCATTACCTGTAAAAATGGAAATGTCAGCATGGGTTTTCAAATCCCTGCTCTGGACGAGGGAGACAAACCCAAAGAAGCTTATTTCACCTATCCATCCGGAATGCAAACCGGTCAAAATCTGCAGGCCGGTATGGAGATGAACATTAAAGGAAAAGTTAAAGGAAAAAAAATGGATGTTTCTTTTAAGGTTGAAAACCGTAAGGTAATAGGAAAAGAACGGGTAAATACACCCGCAGGCAGCTATGACACCTTTAAAATTACTTATGATATGGACGTCCGTTTTAAAGTTTTAGGCATTGGAATCCCTATGAAACTCAAAGTTTATGAGTGGTATTCCCCTTTAGCAGGGGTAGTTAAAACAGAGTCTTATAACAAAGACGGACAAATGGAGGAACATTCCATTCTGGCGTCGATCAAGTAAAACCCGGAAATAAAAAGAACTTTTTTGAACTTTTGATGTTATAGAGTTAAACAAAACAGAATTTTATGAAATGTACTCCGGTATATTTCATAAACATCAAAATCTAATCTTATGAAAAAGTTACTTTATGTATGTACAATTTCTGCTGCAGCGTTTGCCTTTCAGGGCTGCAACAGCGGAACAAAAGACGCCAAAGAAACGGCAGACAGCTTAAACAAAACCAAAGACACCACCAGCAACGTGATGGCCACCGGAGGGATTGCTGTAGATAAAGCAGATGCTGAATTTGCAACAAAAGCAGCCGTAGGCGGCATGGCAGAAGTTGCCCTGGGAAAATTGGCCCTGGAAAAATCAGCGAATGCCAAAATCAAAGAATTTGCAACAATGATGGTCAGTGATCATGGAAAAGCCAACCAGGCCCTTATTGCATTGGCCAAAGTTAAAAACATCACCCTTCCTGCAGATGTAGATGATGAGCACCAGAAAAAAATGACCGATCTGAAATCAAAAACAGGAGCTGATTTTGACAAAGCCTATGTGGATGCCATGGTCGATGGCCATAAAAAAACACTTACCCTAATGCAAAATGAAGCAAAAGATGGGAAAGATGCAGATTTGAAAGCATTTGCTTCAAAAACAACTCCGGTTGTGGAAACCCATTTAAAAATGATCAACAGCATTCATGACAGTTTGAAATAAACACAAAGTACAACCTGAAACAAAGGCGGCCCTGAAATTCAGGACCGCCTTTGTTTTTCAGCAGACAAACCATTTCAGGATCATCTACGACCCTGCTCTTGATTGCAAAAACGGATTATAAACTAAGGGCTTTCTTTTGGGGCCTCGAAGCATTAAGGATCAATAGAGCAACCAGAAAAATCAGCCCCCCTACACCCATAACCGTTGCCCGGTGGCTGGAAGAAACATAGCCAAGAGCGCTTATTCCAATCCCTAAAGCGCTCAGTGAAACACCAATGACCCGTACCCCAAACCGGTTCTGTTCGGCCGCAGCCAGGTGCAGGGCCGGATCAAGCTTTTTAGTTTCCCCTGCCTTCATTTTTTCCATTTCCAGTACTTCTGGGGAAACTTTATGATGAATAAGGTAGTACAGCTCAAATGCCAAAAGCATGGCCAATGGGATACCCATCCCCAAAATGGTTTCTAGGGTTCTGTTTAATTTTAAATCCCATAAAACAGGGCTCAGGACCTTCAGAAAAAGATTAATCACCAAAGCGGTCACTGTAGCGGTCACCACCGATAAGCCGGTTTGTCTTTTTGAAAATAAAGTCCAGATGATGGGCGCAAACAGGGCACCACCCGCAATTGAAGCCGTACTTAACACCACTTCCACAATTCCGCCTGCACTGGGAATCCAAATGGCCACCAGTATGGTCCCAATCCCAAACAACAGGGTAAAAAACCTGGCCATCAGGATCACTTCTTTCTCTGTTGCCCCCGGGCGGATCAGTTTTTTATAAATGTCCTGTGCAAATACGGTCGCAGCCATATTAATGGTCGTATTGGCCTTACTGGAGGTCGCAGAGATCATACCCGCCAGGACCAGGCCGATCAGACCGGCCGGCATTACTTTTTGGATCAGCATCATATAGGCGCCCTCTGATTCCAGCCCCTGCAGATTGGGGTTTATAATGCGGTAAATCATAGGCGGAAGCATCCAGATGACCGGACTCACCAGATACAGCACAGTAAACAGACCAGAGACCTTACGGGCATTTTTCTCATTTGAAACGCTCGTATACCTTTGCACATAAGACCAGTTCCCCCCAATATAAAAAGTCTGGTAAACAATAAATGCCAGCATAAAACCAAAAGTATAGTCCTGGTTAAAGGGCTTAAAAAAGTCCTTTGGTGCCTCTTTAATCAAATGTGATACCCCGCCAATGTGACCAAAAGCAATGGGAATTACAATCAGTACGGCAGCAGAAAGTACGACAAACTGTACCACGTCGGTAACCAGTACCGCCCATAAACCGCCTGCAGCAGTATACAGCACAATGATCAGCCCAATGCCAATAATACACTGGTTTAAGGTGAAGGGGGTAGCCACATAAACCATTTTCCCAACGGGGTACAAGACCGCTGCAGTCGTAAAAAGGCTCAGCAGCAGTGTCATATAGGTATAAAATTGCTTTTCTTTAGAACCAAAGCGTTTGCCAATATATTCTGCTGCCGTAGCGACACCTGTTCTTTTCCATTTCGCCGCAATAAAAAGCGTTACAATCAGACCGCTGATGGCCATGGTCAGCTGTATGGCATTGGCCACCAAACCACTGCTGTAGGCAATAGAACCCCAAACCACAAAAGTCCCTGCAGAAAAATAACTGACAAACAAAGAAAGCCCGTTGATCCACCAGGGCGTTTCTCCTCCGGCCTCAAAAAAGGCATTACCATTTTTACTGCTCATTCTGGTAAACGTTAAGCCGATGGCAAAAATGAGCAGGGCGAAAACGATCATCACTATAAAATCCAACTGTACCATTGTTCTTTGTTAATTATAAATTGAAATTAGGAATAACATCTTACTGAAAATAATGCAGCCGGTACATTTGCCGAAGGCTGCTCCAAAATGAGCGTCAGTTTTTTGGTTCTTATGGCCTTTTCCAGTCGTATGCTGTTCCTGCTCTGATGGTTTTCCGTTTTAGCAAAAACCACCCTGCCCTGATCGTCGAGGATCTTATAATTCCGCACACAAAAAGGCATCACCTGTTCGGGGTGTCCCATCAGCACAGATTCCATAGGATGGTCATAATCCGTATCAAAAAATAAATCAATATGAGCAATTTTCTGCTCCTGCTCCCATTCCAGCTTTAACTGAGGATATTTATCTCCTAATGCCGCCACCCAGGCGTTTGGCCCGGTAGTAGGCCTGTAAACACCACTTTTAACCTGTTCTGCCCCAAATTGATGCAACCCTGAATCCAGCCTGAAAGCCAGGTTGTGCCCTTCAGGTCTCCTTTGTGGGCACCAGAATTCAAATTCATCCACACCGATATCCTCAGGCGAAGTTTGCCTTCCGTAATTGGAAACCGCTTTGTTCACCAGGTTAAACACAGAAAGAACGCCAGTAACCCTTTGCTGGGAACAATAGATCTTTACTTTTGGATTTTTTCTTAACAGCACAAAGGCATAAGCTGCATGTTCCATTTCTGCTGCAAAAGCCAGCTGCAGACAATTTTTTCCGGGCTGTACCTGCAGGACCTGCTTTTCCAGCAAAAGGTCGGGGGTATAACTTCCTGTCCTGCTGCACACCTGAAGTTCAATTTCCAGCTCGGTATACACCTCACCTACCACATGAAAAGCCAAAGCGGGCACCCGGCCTTTGTTAAGAGGAAGCATCTGGCCCATAGAAACCTCCAGCGGCTTGAGCAAATCGGAAGACAATTCTTCCAGAACATATTCACTGGAGGCCGATACGCTCGCCAAAGCAACCAGGTCCAGATCATCCTCCAGCACAAAACCCGGAATATGCTGCCCGCTTTTGAGCAATTCCCTTTGCAAAGCGGTCATTAATTTCTGCTCAAGAAGGCCCGCCGGGTATAGTTTATGCACTGTGGCCACGTAGGCAGCCATACCTACCGCCTGCCCCACATGTGCCGCTGTAGCCATTACCCTGGTCGAGGCAAAGGCCACATGGCTGGCACTGATGATGCGGCCTGCCAGAAACAGGTTCTTTATATTTTTACTGTACAGGCAGCGGTAAGGAATCTGGTAAACACCTTTACTGTGCCACTGGTTGCAGCCGGGTTTTTCACTGAACACCCCATCGGCCGGGTGCAGGTCTATAGACCATCCACCATAAGCAACCGCATCTGTATGTGTTTTTTGCTCGACAATATCCTGCTGCCGCAGTATATAATCACCCTCAAACCTGCGGCTTTCCCTTTTTCCTGGAATGCTGCCTACCCATTCCAGGGTCATGGTTTCTGCTTCAGGAAAACGGCCCGAATTTTTAATGTAGTTCCAGGCACCATACACGACCTTCCAAAGTTCCCACTTGATTTTTTCGGTATCATGTACGGTATCCAGTCTTCCCCCATATTCCAGCCACCACAATTTACAGCCATATTCTTTGGCATTAAAGCTTCTGAAACGCGGAATTTCTGTGGCAATGTCTTTTAATGCAAAATCCGGTGGAATAAATTGTACAGGTTTACCGGTATCCTTGCTGTAGAAATATAAACTATGTCCCAGCAGCTCTCCATATTCGGCTGTAGGCGCAAATTTTTCTCCGAATTCTTCTTTGCTCTCGGCCCCCATTCTGAAGGCTGCACCAGCTAAAAAGCCAACAATACCATCCCCGGAAGCATCGCAAAATAAAGGGGCCGAAATGAGGTATTCTGTGGAATTCTGACTGCAAAAAGCCTTTACGCCCGATATGGTGTCCGGGCTGGACTTAAGCACCTGATAAACCGCCGTATTTAACAACAAGGTAATGCCGGGCTCCGAAACAACTTTATCCAGCAATATGGTGTCAAAAACCAAAGGATTACCTTCCTTATTGCGATACGTATTCTCTACCAGTATTTCATCCACGACACCACCTTCCCTGCCCCAGCGGTTGTTGTTTCCCATATGGGAAGTCGCACCAAGGATCCAAAGCCGGACCTCACTGGATGAATTGCCCCCCAAAACCGGCCTGTCCTGAACAAGAATGACTTTCAGCCCTTTGCGGGCAGCAGTAATGGCGGTACATACCCCAGATAATCCTCCTCCAACGATTAAAAATTCTGTACTTAGTTTTTGAGACACCAATTGACGCGCTCCTGTTCCTTCTGATCTGATCATAGTAAATGTTTGGGCTGCCCCGATATTTTTTATTAAATTATTTTAAAACTGAACTGTTTTTGCGGCTGTTTGTCTGAGGTAAGCCGCAAAACCTGCAGGGACATTGTCGGGTACATATTGTATTTTTTCCGGTGACTCTTTAAATAAAAAGGCATACCATACTAAGGAGCCCAGGTACCTGCCCGCCTCATTGGCATGGTTGGGATCAAATACCAATTTTTTATCCTTCCAGTAATAGCCCATATTCAGGGAATTGACCTGATCAGGAAGATTGGGGTAAACTGCATTTTCATCATCAAAAGCCGGATCCTTTTTATATACATATTCGGTCCCGGAAGCTACCCGGTTAAAAGCATCTCCCACAGGAATAATGTCCAGGTTCAATTGTTTAGCCACCGCATGATAGGCTGCCCTTGATTTCTGCCACATTTCTGTCTGGTTTTTGGCCAGCTGCTTAGCCGCAACCCGGCCAAACTTTTTTGCATCACTGCGGTAAGCCCAGTTCTGGTGTAAAATAATCCTTGTCTTTGGCTGTAAAGCTTTAATGTAATTGTAAAGCTTTTCCGCATAGGGACTGTAGCTGTCCAGGTCTGCCGACAAATAAGAATACTGCTGTATGGTCACCACATCCCAGGGCCCTTCCAATAAAAGCATGCGCAGTGATTTCCCATTATAAGGTTTTCCTTTTGGATCATCGGGGTTGGCCTCTGCAGCCTCTGCGTATTCCCAATGTTGTTGTAAAGAGCAGCCCCCAACTTCGGCCTTGCCAATAACCAGCTGTTTATGCCTTTCTTTGGCCAGGTTTGGCAAATAGGCGGTCGCATTCCCCGAAAAACTGTTACCAATCACCAATAAACGGATGGCCTTGTCCTGATCCTGTCCAAAACAAAACTGACTGACCAGCAATAGGACAACTAAAAAGATCTTTTTTGTACGCTTCATTTTTTTGTATTTATAATTATGGTTTTATCATTTCTCCTCTGATCAGCACCTTACCGATGTAGACCACTGTTTGGTTGTATTTAGCCGGATTACCGGTAATGTCTGTTAATTGCTTTT
Source organism: Pedobacter nutrimenti (assembly GCF_003208655.1). Classification (GTDB taxonomy): domain Bacteria; phylum Bacteroidota; class Bacteroidia; order Sphingobacteriales; family Sphingobacteriaceae; genus Pedobacter; species Pedobacter nutrimenti. The sequence continues at coordinate 132,978 of NZ_QKLU01000010.1, forward strand.
CCCCCAGGATCTGCTTTTTATCTGCCTTTTCTCCGGAAAGTCTAAAGGTTACCGTATGGATTCCAGGTGTCAATTCAAAGAACTCTGCCTGACCACGGTACCTGTTGTTGCAAAAAAAGTTGAACCTGTTGATCAGTTCCCCCCGACCGGTACTTTCCTCGGCTTTTAAAACCAAGGTTCCGCTCTGGCGGCGAATGCTGGTTTTCTTTCCGTCAACTTCCAGTACCAGTTGGCCCGATTCAGGTCCGCCGATGTCAAAAAAACCAATCATCTTTCCCTTGAATTTAAAAGAAAAAGATTCCCCTGGTTTTTCAGCTTTCATGACATAGGGAAACCAGCCCGAAAATTGTTTAAAGTCAGGATAGGTTAAAGGATTGATCTTTACCCAAGCACTACTGAAACCGGCAATATCCTCAGGGGCAAACATTTTGGCATCTTCCCAGTTGTCGGCACTTAAAGGTGCCGGAAGTTTATGTTTGAATACCTCCCCCCTGTTTTTCATTTCAAGGACCGACCTGGCTATTGCTGCGGCATACAGGTTCCCTCCGGCTTCCAGGGGATGCGTGCCATCATTCGAAAAAATAAGCTGACCGGTCTTCGTACCTGCTGCAGCCTTCCAAAGGAGTTTTCCTTCTTTTTCAAGTAAACTGGCTTCCAGGCCCATGTGGATAGAAGGAATTTGGTACCGCCCGGCAATCTTTTCCAGTCCGGCGATATTTGAGGGGATTTCTCCGGAAGCATAGATGCCGGACTGTCCGCTGTAAATCGTATAAAGCAGGCAGATATCTGTATAGGGGTCTGACTTCCAGATCTGCCGGATCATCCCTTCCATTCCTTCAGGAAATGCGTTGTTTACGGCAAATTCAATAAAAATCAGGTCTGGTTTATAATGCAGCAATTGCTGCTGAATGCGGCATGCCCCCAAATCGGTTCCGGTTCCGGATATACCCGCATTGATAAATTTTATCCGAAGACCGGGGTACATGCGCTGGATAAATTTGGCCGATTGCGTTCTGTACAGGTTATCGCCCCTGGTAATACTGCCCCCAATATAAGCCACCACCAGTTCTTTGCTTTTTTGCGCCTTGTTAAAAAAATTGGGAAGCCCGTCCCTTGGCAACAGCTCTTTAGGGCTGTTAAAATCTCCGGGACCAACAAGAGGCACTTCAGGCCCCGAGGGGTTAAAAAACAGAGGCATAGCCCCCGCCTGGCTGGCCGCGATCAGACGTTCTCTTTCTCTGTCCTGCCCCGCTTCAGCGTTATTTTTCCTGGAGCTGCAACCCGGAAAGCACCACCATACAGCCAGCAGACTTATGGAAAATAAGATCAGTTTTAGTTTCATTTGCATCAGTTTGTCGGTCCGTCAAATTTCACCAGCACCTGACTGCTTTCCCCGGCAGCATTTTTCAAATCGAATATAAGATTGACCGGAGCCAGCGGATCTACATGCAACAGCGTCCATTCAAAAGGATAAGCCGTACGTTTACCCGCGCTGGTATTGCCATTTAACGTCAGCTCGGCACTGGCTCCTGTTAAAGGATAGGCACTCAGATAAGCGTAAATGGAATCCCAGCCAAAAGGGGAACGGATGCGGAAAGTATACAATGTACCCCATGCTGCACCCAGATCGGTCGCCTGCAAGCCGTTTTTAACCGCAGGAAGCTCCACACTGGTATCCGGATGGACCAAAGGAAAAGAATAGGCATATAAACCTTTTGCGGCAAGGTTTACATTTAGTTTTCCCGCGGTAAGACTCAGCACACCAGGCTCCGGCAGGGCGCCTTTGTACAATTTGATCCCGGCACTGGCAATGCCGGCTTTTAAGGTATCCAGGGTCATGCTAAAATTCTTTCCGGTATTGGATTCGTTGAGCAGAACAAGCCAAAAACGGTCTTTGGAAATTCCACTGATGTAATTTACCTGTGGGGTATCTATTTTAACCAGCCCCTTTGCCAGCCATGGCCTGACCAGGCTATCTCCAAAAACAGTTCCCTTCCCTCCGCCAAAAATCCTGTTGTTGAACCAAACAAAACCTTCCTGCTTTCCCCATGGAAAACTGATCTGACCGGCTGACCTCTGCATGGCTTCTGTAAACAGAAAATCGAGGGTGAAAGCCAAATGCGGTGCGATATGGTGGTAATAAATGGAATTGATGTCCGGTCCTTTATATGGATAAGCGGCGCCATAGGTCAGGTCTGTAAAACCAGTCGCGTAATAACCCGGATAATTGGAGAAACGCCCGATAAGGGAATTCCGCGCATAGGTTTCCAGGATACTGCGGTTGCGATAGCTGGCTACCCGAAGCAGGTGCGGCGACCAGGTAGACATAAAAATATGGCGTACATTTTTATTGGGCAGGAAAAAAGTAACCGGCTGCTCCAGCCCTAGACCCACAGGCGAGAGCAGAGACTGGGGAACACTTTTTTCCTGGACATCCCCTGGCTGCCGCGGAAAACCAAGACGAAATTTGACCATCCCTTTCCACCACAAATTGGTATTGCCCTCATAACGGTTCCCCGGATGGATCAACTGCAGCTGATTTTCAATGGCGGGGTAAGAGCGGATGCCTGCTATGGTAAAAAAAGATGAATATTCCGCCGCATCCAGAAAAGCCTGATCTTTACTCAGCTCGTACAAATCCATCAGGTCCCACCAGTAGGGATAAAAAGACGTATTATAGAAAGACTGCGCGGTTAATAAATTGGTTTTTGCCCCGTAGACTTCTTTTTGGAGAAAATCTTTTGCGTGCAAAACGGCTTTGCTGAGCCAGAGTGAATCTTTGGTCAGTTTGAAGGAGGCCAGTTCCTGTGTCCAGTCGGGAATATTCACAGAATATCCTGCAGATTTTCTGGGCAAGCCTGCCGGCATGGCCACTGAGGTCAGCCAGGGATTTTTGGCGCCCAGCAGCTGATGTAAAGATTCGAAATAAGCGGTATTGAATTGATTGTTTTTATAAGGGTTCAACTCCATAGAGGCCGGGGTCAGGTTAAAAGGTTCACCCATGGCCCTTGCCCAGCGGAATGCACTACGGGACAAAGTATATTCAATAGTGGGCAGCGCACGTGTAATGTATAAGTCTTCATCCCGGCTCAGCACCGCTGCAGAGATCGTGGCCAGCGGGGCAGCCTGTGCAACGGTTGGTGAAATTTTCGGTTCGGCTTCTATATCATAAAAGCCTTTCAGGCCGCTGTCCCAGCCCGAAGCACTCTCATTTTTAATCAGGTCAATGATGTTAAATGCCGCATTGGTCAGAGAGGCAGAATCCTGCCGGCGGTAATCTTTCACCTGGTAAATGGTATTGGAAATATACTCCAACGCCGCATTCCAATTGCCTGGAACAGCACCAATGTTAAATGTCCGCTGTAACATTTGTCCGTTTAAAAGTTTAGAATCGCTAAGGCCCAGAAGAGGTGCAAATGCGACAGGCTGAACCGTATTGAGCTCCCCTTTTAACAAAAAGCCAATACGGGAAGTGGTATCCTGTGCCCAGTCTAAAGGAAAACCAGTCAAAGAGCCGGTCACAAACATACTCAGCGCTTTATTATTTTTAGCGAGCTCTACAATGGCCAGCGGCTGCGGGGTCATTGTGCCCGGCACCAGTTCGGGAAATTCCGTAATCCGTTTGTAATTAAACATAGGGGGAAGCTGTACATTTTTCACGCTGGCTTCCACTGCGCCCTGGAAAGAAGAAGTTCCAAAACTGTAAAAACCATCTTCTGTTGCTGAATATTTTAAAGTCAGTTCAAAATGGCTGGTACCGGTTTTAAGCTTCCAGGTTCCGCTCAGCTGGGTTCCGTCGGCAGCGGTGTAAATGACCGCAAGCTCCTCCGGGGAAGTCTGGGTGACCGAAGAAGGCCTGCACAACAAGAGTTTTCCGGAAAGAAAAGGGTTTCTGAAACCAATCTGATCAAAGGTTTGGTAGGTATTCCCGTTCACCGTGAAAGTGCTTACGCTCACCGAATCTTTCCAGGAAGCATAATAATCCGTGAATTTGATTTTTGGGCTTTTGGACTTAACCAGAAAAATCCGGTGCTCTTCTACAGGCTGACCTACGCCGGTCCACTGACCATCCTGAAAAACCTCAGTCACTGCAGCAATCCGGCCCTGACCCGTGCCAACACTGGCCTGTTTAAAATTTAACCGGATCTGACCATTGGACAATGTGCCTATTACCGTTTCGTTTGTGCCCATAACCGATGGTGCAGGCGTATTCACAGTGGCATGATTTTCTTTAACCTGCAGCGGAGCGATGTAAAAAGGCTGAAGATTGACATTTCCCACATTTGGATCAAAGGAGGTATCTGTCGTAAAAAATATAGCGTCGCAACGGGCAAAATTCAGTTTGGTATTCTTTAACCTCAGCAGGTTTTCCCCGGCTTTCAGATTGGCCACCCCTACTTTTTCCCAGCGGTACCCCTCCTGAAGGTGCATCCCGGATTCAGCAGCCATGTCCTGATCATTACAGCTCAAACGATACCTTCTGGTTCCCGGACTGTTTTGTGCATAATCCCTGGACCTGGTCCAGGTGGTGTAGGCACCCTGGGTGGTAATTTTGATCACCGTAAAAGCATCGGACCTGGGATCTTTGGAAGAAGAGCCCAGTAAGGCCCCTTTTCCCAAAACATTTGTGCCGGTTTCCTTACTGATGGTCCAGTCTCCGGGAAACTGAAAATCTTCAGCCTGGACGAAATAGTTTTGTCCGGTTTGCGCTAGGACTTTTTTTGAAGTAAAAATGCCAAAGAACAGCATGATGCAAAGCAGAAACAAGCGGCGGATGGTCTTTAATCTTTTCATCTTTAATAGTTTATTTCAATAACTTTTAAACCATAGGGTTCTATTTCAACGGCCCAGGGGCCCCTAACAGACAGCTGTTCACCTGATTTCATCCAGGCAGCGCTTTTTATCTCCTTTAGCCCGGAACCAGGGATTTTTTCCGGGTCAAAATAAACCCTGGTTTTCAACACTTTATCGCTACTGCTCATCAGGATCAGAAAACATTTTTTGCGGTCCGGGTTAATGGCTTCCACATAATCCAGATCAGGGCTATCTGTCTTCAGCATCCCATCGCTGAGCAGCAGCGATGCCGGAACTCCATACACCTTCCCCGGAGCAAAACCATAACTTTCATGGGGCCCTACTTTGGGCGTAATAAACCCCCTTGGGAAACGGATCGCACCCTGCGAACGCATTTCAGCTTCTGCCAGCAGGTAATCGGTAATCCAGCCAATCTGCCACCAGGCATGGTGTGGAAAAGAACCCGGGCCTGCATTCATCGCCTGCCAGTAATAAGAGGCCACATTTGTTTTTGGATCTACAAAAGCATCCCTTCCCAACACCGCAGCACGTGCCATATCCAGATACATGGAATCTTTGGTCAGCTGGAAAATCCGGACAAATAAACCAGCATGACTGGCCAATAAAATTGGTCCCAGTGCATTTGCAGAACCTATATTTCCGCCATGCTCAAAACTTAATCCCACCTGGCTGATCTGCCAGTCTTCCCATCGCCTGCCTTTAACGGTTTTGATCTCTCTGTTTGGAATGGGATGTGTGTAAACAGAAGTGGTGTAAAAACGGGCCGTTTGTATGGCTGCCTGCAAATACTTTTCTTTCTTACTGAGCGCATAAAGATCCATCAATGCCTGGGCACTCTGGGCCGTTGCAAAATCAGGGACAAACCTGCTGTCACCACAAACACCCAGAAAATGTCCTTTTTCTACCGCATTTTTGATGTACCAATCTGCGCCTTTACAGGCCGCATCGAGGTATTTCTGTTCTCCAAGAATCCGGTAAGCGACCAGCAACCCGTAAAAGGTCGGGCGCAAATCTTCCAGTTCAGTAAACGGCTGCCTTTCTGATGCCCGGTCATAGGCCACAGCCCATCCTCCTCCCGGCTGCTGCCACTGCAGCAAACGCTCGGCACCTTGTCTTAACCTGGTCCGGAGCTGGGCATCTGTAGGTTCAAACAACAGGATGTTGCCAATATCCATCATGGTATAATAGGTTAAACCGATCGGTTCTACATAGGGCCCCCACTCCTCTGTAAATTTCTTTTTCTTTGATAAAAAATACTGTCCAACTGCCGCCCCCTGAAAAAAGCCAGGCTCCTGTTGCTGCTGGAGCAGTTTAAAGTTACGGGCAAAGGGCAGTCGCTGTTTCAGCAGCACAGAATCGTTCATCAGTGCCGAAAGCATCCACATGGCCCCATAATCAGAATTTTTCATCGCATCTTTATCTGCCCCCAATACCCCTCCAAGGTAAGCCTGGGCCCCTATGGTCAGCCCTTCATAACTTTCGGTACGCCACATGGAGCTCGCGCTATCGGTAACGTATTTGTGCATCGCCAGTACCCGCTCGGTGAGCGATTGCTGCGTAGTTTTCAGGGTTAAAAAATCTTTAAACCGGTAAACATCATTAACCGCATGCTTAAACACCTCATACCAGCCTTCGGTCCTTATGGTATACCGGAAAGAGAAACTGATGGAATCACCTGCTTTCAGAAAAGAGCCCTTTTCTCCTAAAACAGGGTGATAAAGGGTTGGGGAAAGCTGTGCGCCCCAGTTCATCAGGGAAAGGCCCAGCAGCCAGTCTTTGTGCGTATTCCTATCTTTTGCCCAGGGGTCCCGTCCGGTGCCCGGTTCGGGAATGACCGCCATCGTGATCCCGTTTTTTAAGCTGATCAAAGGAGAAAGTGTACTTGCGGCCCTTTCCCTCACCAAAACAGGTTTGTCCGGAATCCCTTGTCCGTAAGCATAGGCTTTGATAAAATCCTTTTCCAGGGCTGCGCCCTGGAAATATCCGGGAAGGAGCCCCCAGGCCAGTCCTGCCTCAGGAATGGCAGAGACCGTCGGACTGGCGATCGAAAAATAGCCCTCTTTTTTGGCCTTGAGCACTATTTTAACCAGCACATCACCCGCATATTGCGGATCTATTTTCCAAAAGGATTTTAGATCAGCCCTTTCGCCTTCTTCCCGGAAAGTCAAACCCTCTTTTTCATAAACCATATCGCTGGGGTAGAAATTCCAGGCTTCGCCTGCCGTATTCATCTGCACAGGCTTGGTGACTTCTTTCCACTGCGTAGTGGGATAACGGTAAACCGGTTCAGGAAAATGAATCTTTTTACCATTTTGATAAAACACCGCCTGCGTGGTATCTGGCGCCCCGGCGGAATACAATACCGTATAAAGGCCATCAGGGGCAGGCATATTTGTCCATTGCGTTTTAGACTTAACCCCGATCTTTGCCAAATGCCATCCTTTTGCACCGCGTTCCCATTGTAAATTTAATCCCGCTGATTTCAATACGGCAGGCCCGTCTTTTTGCCAGCCACTGTGTACCAGCAGCACCATAAAAAGACCAGGCAGCAGCAAAATCTGCAGAGTTTTTTTTTGGATAAAGGACTTGTATCTGTTTTTAAACATGTTGATCGTATGACTATGGCTCAATGGTTAGTGTCATTTCTTTAAGATTTTCTTTAGCCGTTTGGCCCAAACGGTTGGAAGCCAGAAAACTCACCTTGTAGATGCCCGGTTTGGTATAGGTATAGGTAAAATCGGCTATTGGTGAGCTGATGTTTTTCAATACATAGCCCACATCCGATTTGATGAAGTTCGGATCAAGCGGTTTAGAGATCACCCAGTCTTCATTATCTTCGGCGCCAATAGCCCCTCCGTACATCAACAGTTGTGCAGCAGTAATGGTCCAGACCGACTGCGGGTTTTTAAAGCTAATGGCTGTCCAGCCTGCATCGGCCATGACCGCCAAAGGTGTGGAGGCGCCTTCACGGACAGCATTTGCGTTAAAGGTCCGGATGACCCAGCGGTTCTGCTGGGCGGTGGTGCTTTTTACATCTGTATACCTGAAAGCTACTGAAACCGGTTTACCGGAATCCGAAAAATCGGACAGGTCAATGGCCCCTGATGGGGTATTGTCGGCGCCCGTTGAAAAAATGGCCCTGTTGCTGATGTCTGTCCATTGCACACCCTTTACAGTAGCCGAATCGATCTTCCCGACAAGCTGGGTGGTGGCAAATAAAGAAAGGTTATTTCTGATCCCCCACTGTACCAGCGAGGTAAACTGGACCTGCAACTTGCCTGGCTGACTGGTACGGTTCCGGTATTCATATTTTTTCCCATCCTCACCGGAGTAAAAAGTCAGGTTATCCGGATTTCCTGAAAACCTGAAGGTAATGGCTGATCCGGCTTTATAGTGGAGGGCATCTGTAGAGACGTCAAATACAGGTGCCTCCACTTTATCCTTTGAGCAGGAAGAAAGCAAAAGGAGCAAACCGGCAGTAAAAAAAATAAAGTATCTCATGTGTTAGGATCTAAATGATAAATGATTACCAGCCCGGATTTTGATTGTTGACCCCTATGTTGGGGTTCAGCACCAGTTCGGAGTTGGGAATTGGAAAAAGAAGATTTCTATCTGTGGTATTTTTACCGGCCGAGGCTGCGTACTTCCAGGTAGAAGGGGCATTTGCGTTGATCTCCACGGCCAGACTGTTCATTTTGGACACATACAGGCCCCAGCGTTTTAAATCGTGCTGCCGCATCCCTTCAAAAGCAAACTCCCTGGCCCTTTCGTTTTGCAGTTCTTCCAGAAATTTGCCTTTGCTCAAACCACGGGCCACATCAATGGCCGGATCTGGAGTCCCCACAGGTTTATTGTGTCCCCTTCTTTTTACCTGGTTCAGGTACAGCTCCGCAGTGGGTGTTGGTCCGCCATTCACTTCATTGGCAGCCTCTGCATACATGAGCAATACATCAGCATACCGAAGGGCCGGAAAATTAACCGAGTTAAAATCGATGGCCTTAGGCACAACCGTTTCATATTGCCTGCGCCATTTGCCGATGTTCCTGTCGTAGAGCTGGGCGGTCGTCCATGCTACAGTGGTGGTTTTGTTATTGGTGGTCACATATTTAAAAGGGGCAATGCACCAGTCACGGCGCACATCGGTGGCATCATATAAATTGTACATCCTTGCCGTGGCATTGATGGTTCCGGTCGCATAGCCAGGATCGTTAACATCGGTACTGGCAATGCCATTGGTAATGCCCAGGGTACCGCCCTGTTGAAAACTCCCCGTATTGTTCCCGTAAAAGCCAATCTCCCAGATACACTCTTTAGTATCGTAAACATCTTTGGCCGCATTGATAAAAATCTGCTTATAATCCGGATTGAGCATATGTCGTCCGGAACCGATCACCAGATCAGACCATTTTAAAGCTTCTGCATTTTTTGACTGGTCTTTCAAAGGCTCACCCGCCATGGTCAGGCAAACTTTTGCCAGGATTCCGGCAATCGCCGACTTGGTGACCCTTTCGCTGTATATCAATCCCTGATCGCTTTGATCGGCCGGATCTTTTTTAAGGTCCTGTACCAGCGCATAAGCCGCGCTCATGTCCTGCAGGATTTGGTCATAGACTTCTTTGACCGTTGCCCTTTTCAAAGGTTTGTCTGTCGGATTCTTTGTAGAGGTCAGTTTCAAGGGTACCCCACCATAATTGTCCACCAGCAGGAAATAGAAATAAGCCCTTAAGAATAAGGTTTCCCCTTTGATCACCCCTCTTTTTTGTTCATCCATTACCGGTTTCTGTATGTTTTCCAGGATGGCATTTGCACGGTCAATTCCCTGGTAACAGGCCTCCCAGAACCGCCCGATATCTACCTGTGCCGCATCAAAATCCAATACAAACAAAGAACTGGTCGAGACATTCCTGTAAAAGAATTCATCACTGATGGCCAGATACGTAAACAGGCCCCTGCGGTACATTCTTTCATCTTCCAGGCGATTATACACCCCAACCAGGGCCGTATTCAGCTCACTTTCGGTACTGAAATAATTTTCCGGGCTTTTAAAATCCAATGGAGAAGTATCCAGAAATTTCTTGCAGGAAACCATTGGAAAAAGGAAAACAATACACATTAAATAAATAAAACGTTTCATATCTTATGAATTATAAAGTAAGGTTAAGTCCAAAAGTGAGCGTTCTGGCTTTCGGGTAGGCCGACCAGTCAAAGCCAGGGGTAAGCGCAGATGGCCAGGTGGAAACATCGGGGTCCAGTCCGGTATATTTGGTCCAGGTATAGAGGTTTTGAGCAGAAGCATATATCCTTAAACCTTTGACTTTTATCCTTTTCAGCAGTGCTGCGTTGAAAGAATAACCCAGGGCCACAGTTTTCAAGCGGAGGTAAGAACCATCTTCTATCGTCCTGGAGGAATACACCAGAGGCCCCTGGCCATAAACCTTGTACAATTCATTGGTCTGGTTTTCAGGAGTCCATCTGTTGGCATAAGAAGCAAACATGTTCAAAGCACTCCGGTTTTCACCACCTTCAAATTCTATCCGGTTGGCATTCAGGACATCATTGCCATAAGACCATTGAAAAAAAACATTCAGGTCAAAACCTTTGTAACTGAAGTTATTGGAAAGGCCTCCGGTATGGATGGGGTTAGGGTCCCCGATAATGGTCTGATCAAAACTATTGACCACACCATCACCGTTAATGTCTTTGTACTTGATAAATCCGGGTTGTATGGTTGCCCTGGACTGGCCATTGTTGGGGATGTTGTCTTTTAATACATAGGTCCCGTTAGCCAGCTGGTTAAAGTCGGCATACTGGTATACCCCGTCCCATACATAACCATAAAACTGGGCAATCGGATGACCAGGCAAGGCGATATAAGGGTAGGCATTATTGAAATTTCCCCAGGTGATCCTGGACAAAATTGAGGGGTCCTGCTCTGCCAGCCTGATCACTTTATTTCTATTGAAAGAGATGTTAAAATTGGTGTTCCAGCTAAAGTTTTTATTTTGAATGTTTACCGTATTGATGGTAAACTCCCAGCCTTTATTTCCTACCTTACCCACATTTCTGATTCCGGTCAAATAGCCCTGAGAAGGCGCCAGAGAGGAATTCAGCAACAAATCATAGGTTTTTTTGTCGTAATAATCCACCGTTAAAGAAACCCGTTCTTTAAACAGGCCGATGTCCAGGCCTATATCCGCCTGGGCCGTGCTTTCCCATTTCAGGTTCCTGTTTCCCAAAAGGTTCGGGATGCTTCCGCCAAAAGGTGAATTGTTAAAATTGTAACCCGAAGTAGAGATGATCTGCAAGGTGGACATACTCGCATAATCGCTTACCCGGTTGTTACCGGTTAAGCCATAACTGGTGCGCAGTTTGGCACTGGAAACATAAGGCAATTTTTTTACAAAAGCTTCCTCGCCCAGCAGCCAGGCAAAAGAGCCCGATGGAAAATAGGCCCATTGGTTTCCCTTTGCAAATTTAGAAGAACCATCTGCCCTTAAGGAAGCTGTAAAAAGGTACCTGGATTTATAACTGTAATTCAGCCTTGTCAAAAAAGACATCAGGGCAGCCTCCGAACGGATAGAGGTTAAACGGTTTGGGATACCTTCATCCAGCCCACTGATCCCCAGGGATTCGTTTGGAACCTGGGTGGCCGAAAAACCGTACACAAAACTGCTGGTCTTTTGCAAAGTGAATCCTGCCAGCGCATTAATGTTGTGTACCTTGTTCAGGGTCTTTTTAAAAGTCAGCGTATTCTCGTTCAGCAGGTCTGTGAGGTCAAAATTGGTAATCGAGCCATTGATTCCATTCCCACTCGACAAAGGATTGCCCGACCTGGTGTTTGAATTGTTAAAAATTTCCTTGCGGGTACTTCTTTTGGTCAATCCACCGGAAGTCCGGAAAGTAAAATTTTTCAGGAATTTATATTCTGCATAGGCATTGGCCATCAGTGCATTTACAAAAGAAGGATTGTATTCATTTTGTGTGGAGATCACCGGGTTGATCCTGTATTCGGCCGAAGGATTTACATCCGGATCAAAAGGTTGGTTCAGGATCTGGTCGTCTTTTAAAGGATCGCCGGTAATGGGCCGGTAGCCCCATACACTGTACATTAAACTGGCTGTGGGACTACTGTTCCTTTCGGCAGCAATGGTCCCATAAGTTTTAGTATAGGAATAATTGGTGTTTACCCCTACTTTAAGATTTGGGCTAATGCTCTGGTCCAGTACAATTCTGCCCTGATAACGTTTAAAACCACTGTTTAAAATAATCCCGTCCTGGTTGAGCAGGGAACCGGAAACCGAGTACCTGGTTTTATCTGTTCCGCCACTCACCGACAGAAAGTGGTTTTGCATAGGGGCTGTTCTGAAAATACGGTCCTGCCAGTCTATGCCCTGCACGCCTCGGTAAGACTCCAGGTCTTTTCCATCTTTCAGGTAAATCGGGGTATACACCGAGGGGTTAAACTCCAGCTGGTACTTTACAAATTCATAGGCACTGAGCATTTCCTGTTTTTTCAGGTTTTTCTGGAAGCCGAAATAGTTGCTGTAGGCAATAGTTGGTGTGCCTATTTTTCCTTTTTTCGTGGTCACAATAATGACCCCGTTGGCCCCTCTTGCCCCATAAATCGCTGTAGCGGAAGCGTCTTTTAAAATATCTATAGATTCGATTTCAGCCGGGTTGAGTACATTATTAGCCGGGTCCTCCAGTGGAAAACCATCAATCACATAAAGCGGGGAATTGCTTTGGGTAACCGAGTTGTTTCCCCGTATCGAAATTTGAAGACCTGCTCCGGGCTGTCCGTCAGAAGAAGAAACCTGGACCCCCGCCACCCTTCCGGCCAGTGCTTCTTCAAAGGAAGCAACAGGGGCCTTCTGCAAATCTTCCATTTTTACCTGGCTCACCGCCCCGGTCAGGTCCCTTTTGGTAGAGGTGCCGTAACCAATCACCACCACCTCATCCAGTGCTTTTAAATCAGGAAACAGTTTTACATGATAGATCAGGGCACTGCTTAAAGGAATTTCTTTACTGAGGTAACCGGTATAGGAAAAAACAAGTGCTCCTTTTAACTCCGGTAGTGTCAGTTTAAATTTACCATTGCCGTCGCTTTGTGTGACAATACTGCTCCCTTTTAGCCGGATGGTTACCCCAGGTATCGGACTTCCTTTTTCATCGTTTACTGCTCCGGAAATGGTAATTAAAGCCAGTCCGGCAAAAGAACCGGGTTCTGTTTTTTTGGCCGCCCGCAACTCCAGAAAGCCCAGTACGGCGCAGATAAATACAAAGTAAAATTTCATTACATATTTGGTTAGTGTGGTTGGTTTTGGTTGCCTGTCCATTTAAAGATCAGGGCTTTGCTGTTTAATCAGGGTATATTTACCCTGTTTTTTAAATGAATATCTGCCGAAGAAGAACCGATCAGGATTTCAAAGCTTCCCGGGTCATATCCGAATCTTTTTTTGCTCGTTTTATAATAAGAAAAGGCTTGTTTATCCAGTAAAATGCTAATGTTCCGGCTTTCCCCCTTTTTCAAAAAGACCTTCGAGAAGGCTTTGAGTTCCTTGTAAGGCCTGCTGAGCTGACTTTTCAATTCCCGGACATAGAGCTGGGCCACTTCCGCCCCCTCTCGCATCCCGGTATTTCTGACCTGGAAACTGACCCGGACTTGCGGGGCACCTTTTTTACCGGAGACTTTTACCTGCAGTCCCGAATAGTTAAAGGAGGTATAAGACAAACCATATCCAAAGGGAAACATGGGCTTCACTCCTTTTGAATCGTAATAACGGTAGCCTATAAAAACCCCCTCCTTATACGTAATCCTTTTGGTCTGCTGCGGATCGGCATAATTGGCAAATGCCGGGTTGTCTTCCCATTTTTTTTCAAAACTTACCGGAAGTTTCCCACTTGGGTTAATGCTGCCGAAAAGGATTTCTGCAACCGCGGTACCGCCTTCTTGTCCGGGATACCAGGCATGGAGCAGGCCTTGCACTTTGGGCAGCCATTTTTCCATATACACATTGCCGCCTGCATTTAAAACCACAATGGTTTTCGGATTGGCTTTGGCCACAACTGCAATGAGGCTGTCCTGGTACTGGGGAAGTTCAAAACTGCGGTCATTGCCCTCTCTTTCGGTACTTTCATTAAAACCTGTACAAAGGACTACTGCATCTGCTGCCGCAGCGGCCCGGACGGCCTCCCTAAAATCCAGCACATCCGGATGCCAGGCAAAACTGATGTCTACCGGATGGGTATTTGCATAATACTCCAGCTTAACCGGATATTCCTTTCCGGCAGTCAGCTGCATCACTATGCTGCTGGTGGTGATGCCTTGTTCCCTCCAGAGGTCTATCACTTTTTCTTTTCCAACTTCCAGCCGGAAACCATCAAAGCCCCTTACAGTAAAGCGGTAAGCTCCTGTTTTTTCAGGTCTGATGACCCCGGTCCAGCGCATGGAGCAATGATCAAAGGGAATCCCCCTTTCTTCAGCAGCAATATGCCAGCCATTGTGAATGCTGACCACGCTGTCTGTTCCGGTTTTTACCGGTTCACCTGCCAGTTTAATATTGTTAAAATATTCGGCCTTTATCCCCCTTGCTGTCGAGCCTGGGCCTGTAAAAAACATAGATCTGGACACCAGGTCCGATAAAACAGGCAATCCGGTCGCATGAATAATTTTTATCGTTTTGGAATGCGCCTGTATCCCTTTAAGAACTGAAACCGAGTGAAAGGGAAAGGTATAAGAGCTTCCACCACCGGAAATATAGGCATCCGCATTGGGGCCAATTACGGCCAGAGTTTTAATATTTTCATTCAGGGGAAGAATATTGTCCTGGTTTTTCAACAAAACAATTCCTCCCCTGGCCAAATCCAGTGCAGCCCTGGCACCCTCAGGATTATCTTTTGGAATGGTACTGTCCAGTTGGGGCCGGTCATAAAAACCAAAGCGGAAAATAATACGCAAAATCCTTCGCACCTTATCGTCAATGACCGCTTCTTCCAACTTTCCGCTTTTAATGGCCGCCATAAGGTCTTTGCGGTTCATTCTCCGCGCTCCGGGCATTTCCAGGTCAAGTCCTCCTTTTGCCGCTTCGACCCCGTCGTAAGTGGACGACCAGTCTGACATCACAAAGCCATCAAAAGCCCAGTCCCCTTTTAAAATTTCATTGTTCAGGTGGTGGTTCTGGGTGGCATGGACCCCGTTAACAGGGTTATAGCTGTTCATCACTGAGCCAGCCTTTCCTTCCTGAACAGCCGCCTTGAAAGCCGGAAGATAAATTTCCTGCAGGGTCCTTTCATCCAGGTCTGAACTGACATTGTTGCGGTCCCATTCCTGGTTGTTGGCCGCATAATGTTTTACCGTTGCCACCACGCGCTCTGCCTGTAAACCTTTTATGTAATTCACAGCAATCCTCGAATTCAAAAAAGGATCTTCCGAAAAATATTCAAAATTTCTGCCCGAGAGCGGGGCCCGGACAATGTTCACTCCGGGGGCTAGCAGAATATGCACCCCTCTGGCCCTGGAATCCCGGCCCAGTTCCTTGCCCAGTCTTTTGACCAGGACCGTATCCCAGGTTGCGGCCGATAAAATACTTGCCGGATAAGCAGTTGACTTTCCATCTTTGTGTGTTCCCACCGGCCCATCTGTCAGTTTAATTTCCGGAAGGCCCAGCCTTTCCACAGGGCGAATGTAAAAACCTTTAAAACCTCCGATATAATCCAGCTTCTCTTCCAGGCTCATTTGGGCAAGCAGGGCATTTACCCTTTTTTCTACACCTGCTTTCGGGTCTTTATATACCTGTGCAAGGGCAAATGAACCATAAACAGACAACAGGAAAAGAAGCAATCCTGATTTTGACAGCACATTTTGTTTTCTATCCGGCCTTAAAGAGGATTGACATTGTTTTTTATACACGGCTCTATTTGGTTTGGTCTGGTCTGGTAATATACAAGACAAAACAAAAATAGGAAATATTATTAGTTTTCAAATTTTTTTTAAAATTCTTCAAAAACCTCCTTAAATACTCAATTAAAAAGGTTTTTTCGATTTTAAACAGCGGAGCCCACTTTTTCTGCCCGAATTTTTTCTTAAAAAAATCAATATTGGTCTGGTTTGGTTCGGTTTTATAAGCATAATTCAGAAATATCACTTAGTTTTGCAGAACACTATTGATCAGAAAAAAATTATATGTCTCTACCTCCTATTCCTGTTCATGATTCCAAGCCCACAGAAACAGACGCCAGGGCAGGATCTGCCCACCGGATGAAATACCTTCAGCTGGCGGAATACATCAATGCACTGATTGAAAGTAATGAACTGAGGATCAACGACAGGCTTCCTTCGTTGAACCAGCTGATGGAAAAATTAAAGATCAGTAAGGAAACGACGCTTAAAGGGCTCAATTATCTAAGCGAAAAGGGCATCATTGAAGCAGAATACAGAAAAGGTTATTATGTAAAGAAAAAAGCACAATACCATCCTTATCGCATCTGTCTGATTTTAGATAAGATGAATGTATTAAGGGACAGGGTTTACCAATCTTTTCTCGATGCGGTAAAAGAGCATGCCGATGTGGACGTTTATTTCCACAACCACAATTTTAAGGTATTTGAAAAACTGGTGGATGAAAATTTAGGCAGTTATACACATTTTGTCGTCACCACCTTTCTTCATGGTCACACTGCAGAAGTCCTGAACCGCATCCCTGCGCAAAAAAGGGTTATCCTTGACTACCGTGAGGAAGGCCTGAAAGGAGAATACACCTGCATTTACCAGGATTACCAAACTGATATTTTTGAATCCCTTGGCAAACTAATGCCGCAGCTGGAAAAATATTCCCGACTGGTGCTCATTTCTCCCCTGGAAGCTTTTCATGCCGGGGAAGTCATTAAAGGTTTTGAGCATTTCTGCAAAACGGAACAGAAGAAATACAAGATTTACCATACCGTAAATGAAAGCCTCTGCAAAAAAGGAGATGCTTATGTCACTTTCAGCAGGTACGACCAGGATGACGTGGCTGTTATTAAACTGGCCAGAAAACAGGGCTGGAAACTGGGAAAAGATATCGGTTTGATTTCTTACAACGATACTGCGGTAAAAGAAGTGCTGGAAGATGGAATTACAGTCATCAGTACAGACTTTAACAAAATGGGCGAGGAAGCCGCCAAAGCCATCCTGGCCAGGGAAGTGGTGACTATGCGCGATCCAGCCAAAGTTATTTTAAGAAATTCGCTGTAACAATAGTCGCTTTCTATAAATACCTTCTTAAATTTAGGTCTTAAAATAGAGCATATTATGGCAGAAGTAATCCCTGTTTTCAGAATTTTTGACTACAACAAAGTCCTGGAATTTTACATAGACTGGCTGGGTTTTAAAATTGACTGGGAAGACAGGCCCGCACACTCCCAACTGTACATGCAGGTTTCCAGAAATGATATTGTACTGCATTTATCAGAGCATCATGGAGACTGCAGCCCCGGGGCAAGGGTTTATATCGGGGGCTTTGAACGTCTGGAAGCCTATCACCGGGAGCTGCTTGATCAAAATTATAAGTTTAACCGCCCAGGACTCGAGCCTGCACCCTGGGACGAAAATACCCTGGTCATGGAAGTTATTGATCCTTTTGGAAACCGCCTGACCTTTAACAGCAGGAACAGTTAACTCCTGCCTGATCCGCAGGCATCTAAAGCATCTGAATATTCAAAGAAATTCTTTGAATATTCAGATGCGCCTGAACAATCATCCGGTTATTTTATTGCTACAGGTACAGCTAAATTTTCCCATTTAAGGACAATACCTTTATGCTGCACTTCATAAACCAGCTTCTCGGTCATCACGCCTTTTACAGGTTTCACCGTTACGGTAACCACATCTTTTGCAGGATCCCGGTTCGCTTCTCCGGTGCGTTTAATGCCCCACTGTCCGGTTTCTGAATTCAGGATAATTTGCCATTGTTCTGTACCTGGTACGGCGAAAAGGCTATACTGGCCTGCAGGTATTTTTTTTCCTCCGATCTGGATTTCCTTATCGGTTTTAAAAATGGTTGCCTCATTTGCGCCTGCCCGCCATGCTTTATCATAAGGTACCAATTCTCCCCAGATTTTACGTCCGTTCACAGAAGGACTGCTGTAATCGATGGTAATGGTGGCCTTGCCGATTTTACCGGTTGCGGTAGCCGGCGGACTTGCTCTTTTGGTTTTGTCCTTTTGCGCAAATGCAGCAGAACTCATCACAAAAATAGCCAGCGTCAGGGCAAACATGCTTTTTAATGTTCTGATTTTCATACAAATATTTAATTAAGGTTCTGGTTATACTATCCGAACGTTTTTTTGTGCCAATTGTTTTGCAGCGTAAAAATTCAAAACATCCCGGGATCAAACATTTTACAAATTCCGGGGTTTAAACTAAAGACCCAGATCAACACAACCTCTAAAAATTTGAATTTTAACCATTTACAGCAGCAGACATCTATGTCCCTTTCCTCCCGCAGGAAGGCACCAAAGGCCTTACAATTTGTTTTGATCCCCCTATTTATCATTTTATGCAGTGCTGCATGTGCCCAAACCATCACCCCCCCGGATTCCCTGAAAAAAGATTCCTTGTCCAAACATATGGCATTAAAAAAACCTTCAGACAGTTTGTCCAAAGCATACGATATTGCAGATTTACTCCGGAACATCCTCCATCCAAACCGTAAAACACCGCGCATCCGTAAAAAATCGGGCATTACGCCCATGCCCAATGTAGCTTATAACCCAAGTATTGGTGCACAGATTGGAATTAAAGCAGTAGCCGGCAGGGTTCTGGGCAGCGATCCAAACACCTTCATGTCTGTGGCGGCCACCTCTGCTTCCATTACCACCAAAGGCATTCTCTATTTTTACATCAGTCACAATGTTTTTACGCCCGGAAACAAATGGAATTTCCAGGGCAGCCTGGTTGCTGCAAAAACAGTTACCCCCGATTATGGCCTGGGCATCGGACAGGCATCCAATGGATCTGAGGCAGACCAGGTGCTGAGCAATCCCGGCCGGAAAGGCTATGCACTACATGCCCTGTACTATAGCCTCCGGGAAAAGGTTTACAAGCAAATCCAGGAAAACCTTTTCTTGGGAGCAGGGGTCTCTTTTGACATCCGGAATAAAATTGAAGACAGAAACTCAAAAACCGATTTAACCCCATACAATATTTACAGTGACCGGCACGGTTTTGACCGGGACCATTATAGGGCCAATGCCCTTCTTTTTAACATCCAGTACACCACCAGGGACAACCAGAACCGTGCCTATAAAGGTGTATATGCCGATGCGGGCTTTCGCCTGAACCAAAGCTGGCTGGGCAGTTCTAAAAGTGCGGTACAATTTATCACCGACTTCAGAAAATACTGGAGCCTTTCCGACCAGAACCCCGAGCACGTACTTGCCTTCTGGAACTGGGGTTCCTATTTGCTTGGCGGCACCCTTCCTTATCTGGAATTGCCCGGTACAGGCAAAGACACCAATTTTCGCAGTGGCAGAGGCTATACAGTAGGTTACTTTAAAGGCACAAAGTATTTTTATTCGGAAATGGAATACCGCTTTCCCATTACCCGGAATAAATTTTTAAGCGGGGTTACTTTTTTCAACATCCAAACAACCAATGATGAATCGGGGACCAAACTTTTTCAAAAATGGCAGCCTGGAGCCGGCGCAGGTTTAAGGGTACTCTTTAATAAGGCCACCCGGACCAATTTATGCCTGGATTATGCTTTTGGTAATTATGGTGCCAAAGGTTTCTTTCTGGGTTTAAATGAGGCTTTTTAAGTGTTTGTTCTCTTTTTTCCTTAAAAACGCTTTTGTTGTAACCTTTTCAGGACCCGGAAGTTTATTCGGGGATGAAATAAATCTAAATCTCCAATGAAAAAAACCATGTTCCTGCTTTTATTGCTGACTGCCCTCTGCACTTTTAACAGCAAGTCTCAAACCATAGACACCCTGCTCGATGTGGGCGGTTACCGTTTACATTTCCGCATCATCAAAGGAACAGGTATGCCCATTTTATTTGAGGCCGGTGGGGGTAATGATGGCAGCATCTGGAACAGCCTGTTAAAGCCGGTGGCGGAGCTGACCCGTGCAACACTGATTACCTATGACCGTGCCGGTTTTGGAACAAGTGAATTCGACAGCACTAAACATGGCCTGCTCGCTGGTGTAGAAGCTCTGGAAACAGGGCTCAGAAAACTAGGCTATAATCAGGACATCATGCTGGTGGCCCACTCTTTTGGGGGCTTTTATGCCGGTTTATATGCAGCAAGACATCCTGAAACGGTAAAAACAGCGGTATTGATTGATGTAAACCTGCCCTGCTTTTTTACAGAACAAAGGTTAGATGCCATGAAAATGGGAGACGAGCAACTCTTAAAAAAAATGAAATTAACCCACCCGGGCGCCTATTATATGTTTGCAGACCGCAAAAGTGACCTGGAGTTGTTGAGAAAAAATCCTTTTCCCCTGAACATAGCACTAATCGATCTGGTTGCAGAGCAATCGGCACAACAAGACAGTATAGCTGCCCTGGAGTGGCGGCTTTGCCACCAGCAGTTTGCAGCGGCTTCTTCTCAGAGACAGGGAATAACTGCTTATACCTGTGGCCATTACATTTTTATAGACAATCCGGGGCTGGTGCTCCATGCCATTGTGCAACAATATGCAAAACAAAACACCGAACAAAGAAAAAATCAGATTCTGGAAAAAGCCTTTAGCTATTCACTGGAATCAGTTAACCAGGACAAAAGGCGTTATGCAAAAAACCAACACTCGGAAGGTAGTGTAAATTCCTGGGCCTATGCCACCATGCGGTCTGGAAGGCTTAATGAAGCGTTGGAAATATTTAAATTGAATGTCCTGCTGCACCCCAATAGCGCCAATTGTTATGACAGCCTGGCCGAAGGCTATGAACAGGCCAAGTCTGTGAATCTGGCTTTACAAAATTACCGCCGGGCCCTGCAGCTCGATCCAAAAAACGAACATGCGTCCCAAAGGTTAAAAATACTGGAAAAGCATTAAAAGAATCAGGGCCGCCGCAGGTAATTTCCGGACCCTATTGACAAAGCCAAAAATAAAGGGCAGTTTTACCATATGATTCAAAGGAAGTCAGAAAATTGGTTCAGAATGCTGTTTATATGGAACGGATCTGTTCTTCCGCAGCTGCTGCCCCGCCTGCTCCTTTTACTTGTCCTTTCCATAGGAATTGTTTATGTAAAGGGCAGTTTTATGAGTTTTAAAATTCAGCTCAATCCCGCGCCTTTTACTTTGTTTGGGGTAGCCCTTGCCCTGTTTCTGGGTTTCAGGAACAATGCCAGTTATGACCGTTTCTGGGAGGCCCGAAAAATCTGGGGCGCTTTATTGAACGATACCCGTTCCCTTGCCCGCCAGGCACTGACCATTAGCGGATACAAAGCCCATTCTGCCCAGGTCGATGAATTTATCCATTACCTGACGGCCTTTGTTTATGCCTTAAAACATCAGCTGAGACATACAGACCCAGGTCCGGACCTGCAAAAAAGACTGGACAACCCCTTGGTCGAAAAACTTGCCCAGACCCGCTTTAAACCTGTAATTTTGATCCGGGAAATGGGACATTGGGTACAACGGGCCAAAGAAGAGGGCAAAATGGATTCCATTGCACAGTCCAATTTCGAAACCAACCTGAACAAACTTTCCGATATTGTAGGCGGCTGTGAACGGATTGCCTCTACCCCCATTCCTTATACCTACAGGGTGCTGCTGCACCGCACCGTATACATTTATTGCTTTTTGCTTCCCTTTGGTTTTGTAGACAGCCTGGGCTGGATGACCCCTTTGATTGTGATTTTCATTGCCTATACTTTTGTGGCGCTGGAAGCCATTGCCGATGAAATAGAAGAACCTTTTGGCACAGAACCCAATGACCTGGCCCTGAACACCATGAGCCGGATGATTGAAGCCACCCTGTTGGAAATGGCGGATCAGCCGGTCCCTGAGCAGGAGCATTCCGAAACAATGATTTTAGATTAGTTCAAACAAAACAGCCATGGCAAAAAATAAAACCACCCAAACAGAACTCAGCGTTAAAGATTTTATAGAACAGATCGGTGATCCTGTTCAAAAGCAGGACAGTTTTGCACTAGCGGAAATGATGCAACAGGAAAGTGGTTTTGAGGCAAAAATGTGGGGATCTGCGATTGTTGGCTTCGGATCTTATCATTATAAATACGACAGTGGTCACCAGGGTGACGCACCGCTGGTGGCCTTTTCACCCAGAAGCGCTGCCATCAGCTTATACCTGGCCATAGATGTTGATACCAAAGCACAGCTTTTGGCCCAACTGGGCAAACACAAAACCGGTAAAGGTTGCGTATATGTGAAAAAGCTGGCGGATGTGGATACCGGCGTACTGCGTAAAATGATCCGCCACTCCCTGGATTACATGAAACAAAAATATCCGGCACATTCCTGATCAATTTGCCGGCCAGGTTATAAATAACGCTTTTTTATATCCTCTTCCTGAATTTCCTCAAGGGTATTCAAATCTGTTTTAAAAATGGTGTCGTGTATAGAAAAATAGGCATCTATACGTATGCCCGTTTCTTCAACAGCCTTTTTCCAGCAACTGCAAAACCAGTCCTCAAAGATCCGGTACTTTTCATCGTTATACTCATCGAGCAGGTCCTCCAGTTCTTCGTCCAGATCTTCGTCCTGAACATCGGCAAGCTTATCCCAGATGTCTTCGGGCATAAAGGAATTCCACTTGCTTTGTTCATCATTTTTGCTGTTTTTCTTAGTTGGCAAAACCTGTGTCTGGGAAATAATTTCGCCGCTTTTGTCTGCAAGCCAGTAAACCATATCCAGATAATCATATTCATACTCCACATAAAGTGCGGCAGCTTCTTTTCTGGATTTACCCGGCAGATACAAAATGGAATCATCCTGCAAAATGCCTTTTAAATCCGAGAGCATTTGCGGGGTAGAACGGTCCAGGTAATTTTTTAAGTCTTTGTTGAGTTTTAACAGATCATGCATGGGCCAATGGCTTTAAACGATTCACGAAATTTTATTTTTTTACCGGTTTTTCCTTATAAACATCAAAATCTTTAAAGGCTATATGTCCAAAGTCCTTTATGGTATATACTTTGGTTTGTGGCTTAACGTCGGGCGCACTTGCCTGAAAACGGTCCCCCCCGTCTTTATACAACAACCAATCCTTTTCCGCTGGCGTATATTTAAAGGTGATGGTCCTGGTCCAGCGCAAATTACTTCCGCCATAATGTTCTATAGAGAAATATCCTTTTTTGATCACAATTCCCATAAAAGGGTCACCCATCATGCCTCCGCAATCATAACAATAAACAGCGTTATCATTACGTGCAGCTAAATGGTATTTTTTATCTGCTGTTCCGGTAAAAATGAGCAAAGGTCTTTTTTCAGGATGTGCCACTACCTGGGATGTTTTTTCTTCGTTGATTTTATTCAAAACCAGAATCAGGTCCCGGAACTGGTCCTGGTTCAGGTTCCCCTTGGTCACATTCAGCACCTGATATCCTTTAGGGATGTATTTTTTCAGTGCAGCAGGGAGTTCATCAGGGTCTGCAGGACCGGGCAAATGCTGCTGCCCCTTTGGACGGGCATAGGATAAATTCGCAAACAGGCAAATGCCCCCAAAAAACAATAAGCTTAAAATTCTGTATTTCATTCCGCTTATTTTTCAAGGATTTGAATGACATGCGCCCAATTCGATTGTCTGGTAAAAAAAAGTCCTGTGTTTTCCATGTATGTATTTGAGTGATGTTCTGGAGCTGAACAAATTTACAGCCAGAAAAACTTTAACCCAACCACTGCCTGCCTACCATAGCTCTACTGACTTTCCGAAAAGCATCATAATGGTCTGAATAAGACAAGAATAAAAAAAAACGAAACAATCGATTTCAGGAAAATAATTCCAAACATTAAACGATTTCAGGAAGAAATTTCCAATAAACAAACAAAATCAGTAATAACGAATTTTGAACGAGTTCGAGTTCGCCTAAATCAACATGAATATCCGTACAAGACAGTTGGGTTATAAGGCCAGTTTACAGACTGTTAAAATGCTAATAAACTAAATGATTTACCTAGGGTTGAGCTAGGGTTGCCCTACCGTTGCTGTACCCTAGGGGTACGGCAACGGTAGGGCAAGGGTACAGCAAGGGTACGCCAACCCTATAGTTATCCAGTGATTTATCAGTATTTTATCAGTGCTTTATCAATCGATTAACAGTACTTATGCCAAACCGGGCATAAAAAAATACACTAAAATTTGCGTAGTTAAATAACTACACTTATATTCGTAGTCAAATAGCTACACGATGAATTTAAGAAGAGATGTATTTCAAGCCATCGCAGACCCTACCCGAAGGGCTATTCTGTTGCTGCTTGCTACCCAGGCCATGACAGCAGGTGCCATTGCTTCAAATTTTAATACGGCAAGACCCACCGTTTCAAAACACCTGCAAATACTTACCGAATGCGAACTGCTTGGACAAGAGCAAAATGGAAGAGAGATTTATTACCACCTGAATGCACAAAATATGAAAGAAGTAGCCGACTTTCTTGAACCTTTCCGCAAAATGTGGGACGAAAGGTTTAACAAACTGGAAGCCATAATGGAAAAGTACAAAACGAAAAAATAAAAAAACATGGAAGCAAAAACAAAAGTCAGTGCCCAGGAAGGCCAACAGGAGCTGGTGATTACCAGAACATTTGATTTACCCTTGGAATTGCTTTTCAAAGCCTATACAGAACCTGAAATTGTTGCGCAATGGATGGGCACTAAAGTAATAAAACTGGAAAACAAAAAACACGGCAGCTGGCAATTTGAAACCAGTGATGCCAAAGGAAATGTCGCATTTCAGGCCCATGGGACGATACATGATTTTGTTCCAAACCAGAAAATCATCCGGACATTTGAAATGGAAAACGCCCCCTTTGATGTTCAGCTGGAATTTCTGGAATTTGAAGCCCTTACCGAGCATACCAGTAAACTCCGCATGCAGGTGGTTTACAAATCAGCGGCCCACAGGGACCAAATGCTAAAACTACCTTTTAGCCAGGGCATCAATAGGGCACACAACCGCTTACAGGACATTATGAATACTTTAAAATAACGCATCATGACAAAAAGAAACAAAATCATTTATTGGATTGCCACCCTCTGGCTTGCGCTGGGCATGCTGTCTACCGGGGCCGTTCAGTTGCTGAAAACCAAAGCAGAAACAGATCTTTTTCAAAGCCTGGGTTATCCTGTCTATCTTTTAGGCCTGCTGGCCATCTGGAAAATTTTAGGGGTTGTCGCAGTACTTATTCCCAAATTTCCTTTGCTAAAGGAATGGGCTTATGCAGGTTTTTTCTTTACCACTTCGGGTGCAATATTTTCCCATATTGCGATGGCAGAACCCCTCACCAAAACATTTCCGGCCTTGCTTCTTTTAATACTGACTTTGGTATCTTGGTATTTTAGACCCGAAGACCGCAAAATCATTTCAGTTCAACCCTAAACAGGAGTAACATGACCCAAAATAAAAAAGAATTATCCGCTTCAGGATCGGAAGCATTGCTTGAGGTGTTGAAAAACCGTTTTGAGAAAAACATGCAGCGGCACAAGGACCTGATCTGGCACCAGGTTCGGGCAAAACTGGAAGCAAACCCTGAAAAGCTTTGGATCCTGGATCAAATGGAAAAAAGTGGTGGGGAGCCCGATGTGGCAGCGTATGATCAAAAGACCGGTGAATTTCTTTTCTACGACTGCAGTGCAGAAAGCCCGAGCGGGCGCAGAAGTGTTTGTTATGACCTGGAAGGCCTGGAATCAAGAAAGGAACACCGGCCGCAAAATAATGCCATTGATCTAGCCGCAGCAATGGGCATAGAAATTTTAACAGAGGCGCAATACAGGGCCCTGCAGCAACTTGGAAAGTTCGATGCAAAAACATCCAGCTGGATAAAAACCCCCGACAGCATCAGAAAACTTGGTGGTGCCCTGTTTGCCGATTACCGTTACGACAGCGTTTTTGTCTATCACAATGGGGCACAATCTTATTATGCCGCCAGGGGTTTTCGCGGTGTGCTCAAGGTTTAAATTCAAAACGAACAAGAATATGAATCCAAAAGTTGATTTTTACTTCACTAAAGACCAAAAATGGCAGCAGGAAGTCCAGGAGCTCCGGCTGATTGCCCTTGACTGCGGGCTGAGCGAAGAATTAAAATGGGGTGTTCCCTGTTATACCTTTCAAAAAAGCAATATTGTTCTGATCCATGACTTCAAAGAATACTGTGCCTTTTTGTTTTTTAAAGGTGCATTACTAAAGGACCCTCAAAATATACTGGTCCAGCAAACGAAAAATGTTCAGGCCGCGCGCCAGGTCCGTTTTAGGAACATCCGGGAGATCATTGATCTGAGAAGGGCCTTGAAGGCGTATATTCAGCAGGCCATTGAAGTGGAAAAATCGGGTCTAAAAGTAAATTTCAAGACCACAGCGGATTTCCCGGTTCCTGAAGAGTTTCAAGCTAAACTGGAGC
Organism: Pedobacter nutrimenti; assembly: GCF_003208655.1. Taxonomy (GTDB): domain Bacteria; phylum Bacteroidota; class Bacteroidia; order Sphingobacteriales; family Sphingobacteriaceae; genus Pedobacter; species Pedobacter nutrimenti. The sequence continues at coordinate 159,354 of NZ_QKLU01000010.1, forward strand.
AGATCCCCGATTTAAAAATGGCTTTTGATGCCCTGACCCCGGGACGACAAAAATCCTATATCCTGTATTTTTCCTCGGCAAAACAATCCAAAACAAGGGAATCCAGGGTCGAAAAGTACCTGCCTCAAATTCTTAGCGGAAAAGGTTTGGAGGATTAACCTCTGTCCTGGTCTTTGTAAAAGGCCATGTCATTGCGAACACAGCCTTTTATAAACAGGCCTATAGATTACCTGACCGGCACAAGTAACAATGCATCGGCCGTTACAGCGCCCTGTAATCCTTTAGCGGTTATTTCTACATAGGCGTTTTTACCTTCCTTTAAAGCATACCTGCCCAGGCTCACCCACTCTCCGGAAGTTTGCCCAAGCACCTTCACTTGCGCGTCTTTGATCAAAACTTCTTTGGTGAGCAGGCCATCGTATACATAGACCTGGGTAACGGCAGCAGCATTTTTTAGTTTTGGGTAATAAACATACAATTCATAGTTCCCTTTTTTTGCAATATGGGGTGTATATTTAACTGATTTTGGTTCCCCGGAGGTGGAATCTGCCACGTAGTAATCGGGCCCGTACCCACCATACTGATGAACCGTCCATGCGCCCTTTTTCTCCACCTGGGCAGCATCATTATTGTCTACCAGAATTTCAGGCAAACTTCCATCGGCCAGGGGATCATTTTTTAGTTGCAGCTGCAGCTGCGAAACATTTATTTTTTGTACAGACACTTTGCGGTCTATGGCCTGAACTGCTGCAACTGCCGCCGATTGGCCTAAAACCATAAACACCGGCTCCATACGGATAGAACCATAGGCAATGTGGCTGGCAGAAAGACAAACAGGGACCAACAGGTTCGCTACCTGGGTTTCTTTCGGAACAATGGCCCTGTAGGAAATTGGATAAGGTCCAAAGCCCCCTTGTTCTACATTTCCTTCATTTTTAACCATTCCATCCACCACCAGCCGGTCACAATTGTGCGAATCCATGGTATAAGCCGCCATTCCCACCCCGTCCCGCACAATTTCTCTTCCCTGACAATGGTGCTGGGTCATGACCAGTTCCCCGATCATTCTCCTGGCCTCCCGGATGTAAAGCTGGTGGGACCAGTTGCCCATATCGGTATATTCATCTTTAGGATACCCCCATTGGTTCAGCTCGGCCCTGATGGTGGCCGGGACACGGGGATCGTTTCCGACAAAATAAAGCAGGCCTTTGGTATAATCTGTATGGGCTTTCCAGATCCGGGCCCTTGCCGCATAATCTGCGTCGGGGTATGCCCAGTTCATTCCGATCATATCGGTCGAGAAACCGTTCCTGTTGTTGATGTCTGTTTTTTCATTGGGCATCGCACTCCAGATAAAACCATCCTGCAAAGATTTCCAGGGCCTTTTTTCCATTTGCCGGAGCAGCAGTTCATATTTTTCGGGCGCATAGTTTTCCGGTTTGCTGATGGGAACCTGGTTCGCCTTATTGCTGGTCAGACAAATCCTAAAATTATAGGCCTGAACTTTTTGGTCACCTGTTCCATCTTTTTCCAATACGCCGGGGTTAATTCCCCAGAGCAATCCGCTGGAAGCTTGTCCCGGAATTTTATAAGGGTCTATCCCATCGGGCAGCTGATGCCCTGTCATCAACTGGACACCATTAAAAGTTTCCTGATACACCTGGTTGGCTTCCCGGCCCACCACATAAGAAACCCCTGCTTTGGCCATTAAATCGCCTTCATAGGAACAATCTATAAATACGCTGGCCCTGACTTTTTGATCTGCCCCGGTTTGTGCACTATGCTCCAGCCTAATTTCGCTGATCAGGTTTCCTTTTTTGTGCACTGACTTCAGCCGGTTTTGGTACAGGACCTTTACCCCCGCCCTTTTGATGTAATCCAGAAACAGGTTTTCGGCCACATGCGGTTCAAATACCCATTGTTCGAAATGGCCATAGTGACGGCCTATTCTTCTGTAAAAATCGAGCGCCAAACCACTAATCGCATATTTATTGCCAATATCGGTCAGGCCAAGCCCTCCAGAGCTCATCCCGCCCAGGTGTTTTCCGGGCTCAATGAGCAAGACCGTTTTGCCAAGCCTGGCCGCAGTATAAGCCGCAATGACACCCGAGGAGGTTCCTCCGTAAATACAAATGTCGTAGTTTGTCGCAGCGGCTTTCTGGGCCAGTGAAGGTTGCAGCGAAAAGAGGATAAAAAGGGGGACCAGCAGGTATAAGATCTTTTTCATAATTAGTAATTAGGGTTTTGAATCAGTTTAGGGTTGGTCACCACTTCTATATTGGGAATTGGCCACAGGTAATCCCTGTTCTTGTCAAAGGTGCGTACTTCTATAACCCTCATGTCTGCACGGTTGGGCACAGCAGTGTAATCGCACAGACCATTGGCATCAATTTGGGGCGCCGCAGCCAGCAGGCCTCTTTGCACCCTTCCGTAGAAGTTCCCCACCATGGCCTTTTCAGCAATTTTCCATCTGCGGAGATCGGTTTGCCGGAAGCCTTCCATGGCCAGCTCATACAGGCGCTCTTTATGCACCAGGCTCCGGAACTCTGCAGGGCTTTTACCAGGCGTAATGGCAGGCATATTGACGCTCGGACGCTGGCGCACCAGGTTAATGGCATCGTAAGCCGATTGATCCAGCTGGTTAAGTTCATTTTTAGCTTCGGCATAGATCAGTAGAATTTCGGCATACCTGATCTGGATAACATTAAGTTCTGAATTGGAACGGTCTGCCTTATCCTGCAGGTCAACATACTTTTTCCAGCAATAGCCCGTAAAAGTTGCAAAGGCATTGATGGCATCCTGGTTGTCTACCCGGGTAGCCGGAGTGGTGTTGTAGTTCCAGCATTTTAAACTGTCCCTATGGGTTTCAAACTGGTAGTTGTAAAATACAGAGCCTGGCACGGCAATCGTATAGCCAAGCCTCGGGTCCCTGTTTTTGTAAGGCTGCCGGGGATCAAACAAAGGCGACTTGTCGATATTCAGCCCATCTGTACATGTAAAAACATCAACCATAGACTGAGAAGGCACCTTATTGGTAAAACCCAGACCGTTTCTGGACAACAGGGCTACCGGCGTACCATGAACCTTGGTGTTGGAGGCTTTTAGAAATTGAAAGGCCCAGATGATTTCTGCTGAATTTTGTCCGGCATAACTAAACAGCTCGGCAAAATTGCCATGCAGGCCATACACTTTTAGGTCCATGACCTGTTTAGCAGCTTCTGCAGCCTCTGCCCATTTTTCATTGTTTAATGCAGTCCTGGCCTTTATGGATAAGGCCGCCCCCTTGGTCGCCCGGCCCACATCGGCACCGGCATAAGTGCCGGGAAGATCCACTGCGGCCTCGGTCAGTTCTTTCAGGATAAAATCGACTACTTCTGTTTTAGGGTTTTTAGGAACCTGGGCTTCTTCCAGCCTGAGCACCCTGGTGATTAAAGGGACTGCCCCAAAGTAATCCGTAAGGTACTGATAGGTATAGGCCCTAATAAATCTGGCTTCTGCTTTGGAGCGGTTAAAGATCTGGGGTGTCGCTTTATCCTTCACCTTATCCAGGTTGTCCAGCACGAAGTTGCATTTGGCAATTACTTTATAGGCCTCCCGCCAAATGTTCAGCGCATATCCATTGTTGCTGTCCTGGTTGCCTTTGCCCAGGCTTTGCAACGGGCTGTTGTTGCGGTCCCAGCCAATGTCGGTCCCGTTATCAATGGTGAGGTTGGTGGGCATGTTGTCCAGCGGGGCATAATTTGCATAACGGTATAAACCATTCACGGCCAGAATCAGCTCGTCCTGATTGCTAAAAAAAGATTCATCAGAAGGGCCCGAGAGCGGGCTTTTATCCAGATAGTCCTTTTTACAGGAAGGGGATAATGCCACCAGTACAGCGGCGATTATGAAATAGTATATCTTCTTGTTCATTTGTCCTGTTTTTAAAAAGTGGCTTCTAAACCAAAACTGTATAACTTAACCTGGGGATAGATGTTTCCGGCGCCCACAGGGGCCTCTACATCATAACCCTTCAGGAATTTATCGAAAGAGGCCACATTTGACCCGTTGGCAAAGATCCGCAAGCGGTTAAGTCCGGCTTTTTTGGAAAATTTTTCGGACAGGGTGTAGCCCAGCTGGACGTTTTTGATTCGCAGGTAAGCCGCATTTCTAAGCCAGAAAGTGGATGCTTGTTCGTTATTGGTTTCTCCAAAGGCAAGCCGCGGATAGCTGGCATCGGGATGATCGGGTGTCCAGCGGTCTTTGTTTTCCTCCCGGATGGTCCCTCCTATGGCCCCGCCAACGTTAAAGGGCAAAATTCCGGGACCTGAAAGATAACCATTGGCTTTTCCGACCCCCTGGAGCAGGATAGAAAAATCGAAGCCTTTATAAGCGCCTGAAATGTTGGAAGAGAAAGTATAACGCGGAACGGTACTGCCCATAATGATTTTATCGTTTTCATTAATGATGCCGTCCCCATTCTGGTCTTTGTATTTGATGTCTCCTGCCTTTACGGTTCCAAATTGCTTGGCATGGGCGGCAACTTCTGCATCAGAGCTGAAAAAACCCTCGGCCTGGTAGCCAAAAAGAGAACCAATCGCATAACCCTCCCTGTTTACGGTAAGTCCGGTCTGGTTAATGCCCCTCATGTCTTTGATGGTATTTTTAACATCGGACAGGTTAAAACTAATGTTGTAATTGAAGTCCTTTATATTCCCCTTATAAGCCAGCCCCAGTTCCCAGCCATTGTTGTCTACAACGCCTGCATTCTGGTAAGGACTGGCCAGGCCAACAATAAGCGGGATGTCCAGCAACAGCAAAATATCCCTTGTACGGCGGCGGTAATAGTCGGCGGTAATGCTCAGGTTCTGAAACAAGGTCAAATCAATCCCTATGTTTTTTTCTTCGGTCGTTTCCCAGGATATATTTTTATTGGCCAGGCTGTTCAGGGCCGCGGTATTCACAATCTGCTTCCCCAGCGTGTATGATTCCAGTACGATAGAAGTCATGGAAGGATAGGTACCAATGTTCTGATTGCCTAACTTTCCCCAGGACAACCTGAGCTTTGCTTCGTTCAAAACGCCCTTCAGCCCCTGCATAAAACGCTCTTCTGAAATGCGCCATCCGGCAGAGGCAGAAGGGAAGAAGCCATATTTATTACCTGTTGAAAAGCGTGAAGAACCATCATACCGGGCATTGACTTCCAAAAGGTATTTTCCTTTGTAATTGTAATTGAACCTGCTGAACAGGGACTGAAGCGCCCATTCTTCTGCATTGCCCGTGGCCCTTTGGTTGGTGGCTGAACCGGCATCAAGGACCGGGTAATCGGGTAAAATATAGGTATCCCTAAAGGCAGAAATTTGTTCAAAGGAATAATCCTCTCTGGATCCGCCCAGCAGCAATTTAAAATGATGCTCCTTGACCGCTTTTGTTGCCGTAACCGTTGCCCTGAGGTTGTTAAAAAAAGACTGGGCCTGGTTTTCAGTCAGGGAGGTTAAAGCCGGGGTCAGGAAGCTGGGTGTTCCATTTGGCAAATAGGATTGAATGGCCTTTCTAAACATTTTAAGTGAAGACAGAGCATATTTAGGGGCATAAGCCGCTTCAGCCTCTAACCAGGGGACGGGTTTATAATTCAAAACGGCGTTCATGCTGCCAAAGGGCGCCCTGTTTCGGTTGGTTCCGCCATCGCGTGTTGCCGAAATGGGGTTAACGCCGTTCCATCCAACGCCCCATTGCCCTTTTTCGGTAATTCCGATCTGATTGGCCGGTATACCGTTCATCCACTGAAAAATCTCTGAAGAGGTTGCCGCTGGATCTGTAGTAATGGCATTTACATATTGTAAATCGATCCGGGCACTGAGTTTATCAGAAAAGGTGATGTCTGTGTTGTTGCGAATGGTATAGCGTTTAAAGCTGGAATTCTGGATAATGCCCTTCTGATCAAACAAACCAAAAGAACCCAGCATTTTAACCTTTTGTGTTCCGCCCTGGATGGTCAGAAAATGACTTTGTTGTAAACCCGAGCCGGTAAGGGTTTCCTTCTGCCAGTCGGTATTGGGATAAAGATCAGAACTGACCCCGTTTTGTTCCCGGTATTTCTGGACCAGGGCATCGGAATAAAGCGGTGTTCTGCCGGTGTTCACATAAGCTTCATTGATCAGCAGCATATAATCCAGTCCATTGACCAGCTTGGGCATATTGGTTGGGTTTTGCCAGCCGATGTAATTGTTATAGGAAATGCTCACCAGATCTGCTTTGGCGCGTTTTGTGGTGATGAGAATGACCCCATTGGCCGCCCTGGAACCATATATGGAGGAAGATGCTGCATCTTTAAGCACCGATATAGATTCTATTAAATTGGGGTCAATGTTGTTCATGGAGCCTTCGATCCCGTCTATCATGACCAGCGGATTGGCCCCGGTTAAGGAGTTTTGGTCCGTGCCGCTCAATGTTCCTATTCCACGAATCCGGATGGTACCTGCGTCATTGCCCGGCCGGCCGGAGGCTTGCTGAACGGTTACACCAGGGGCCATACCTTGTAAGGCCGCAGAAGTCTGGCCCATTGGGCGCGCGGCAAGGTCTTTCCCGGAAATGGTCGAAACAGCCCCCGTAAGGTTCACTTTTTTCTGTGAACCATAACCGACCACCACCACCTCTGTCAATTTGTTGTCTTCTTCCCGTAGCTTCACATCCATACTGGTCTGGCTCCCAATGCGTATTTCATGAGCAGTAAAACCAACATAGGAGAACACCAGCGTGTTTCCGCTGTTGGCTTCAATGGCATAACGGCCATTCTTATCGGTCACCGTTGCCGCATTGCTTTCTTTGACCTTGACGCCTACTCCGGCCATTGGCACGCCCGCCCCATCGGTAACGGTTCCCCTAATGGTCTGCTGAATAGATTTTGCGGCATCCTGTGCGGGTTTATTGTCGGCCGGGGCAACCTGCTGCTCTCCCTTTTGCAGAATAATGTATTTCTCTTTCAGCAGCCAGCCCAGTCCCCGGCCCTTCAGCGCGGCATTCATCACCTCGCCAAGGTCCGTCTGCTGAAAATCAACGGTCACCTTCTGCGCATCATCGAGCAGTTTATTGCTGTAAAACACGGTTAAACCCGTTTGTTTTTTAATCGCTTTAAAGAGGGTGGCAAGGGTGATGTTGTTGCCCCTGAGGCTGATTTTATGCTGGCCCTGTGTGCCCGCACGAACAGGGAATAAAACAAACAACATCAAAACGACCAGCAAAAACAGCCGGCCCGATCGGGTAAATTTTTTAAGCATACATTTAAAGTTTATAGTTGGTTTGCTCTAAGACGCAGCTTTTACCCGGATGGGTGAAGGGGATCTGAAAAAAATTTATTTAAAGGTCAATACCCTGTTTTTAAGCTCCGCCTGCATCCCCGAGGAAAGTTTTAAATTACTGATCACCACTTCCAGGGGCAGGTGTTTATCAATTTCCCCGGTAAAGGTTTGCTGGGAAACCCCGGAGCTTTGCCAAACAATTTGAACGTCGAACCAGCGCTTTAAGACCTCTGCAATCTGGGACAAGGGCTGGTTGTGAAAAGAATAGGTCCCATTTCGCCAGGAAAGGACTTCCTGGGCATCAAAGGGCCTAACTTCAAAACCCGTACTGCTCATCAGGACTTCTTCTCCGGGTTTTAATCTGATCTGCTGAGCCTTTTTCTTTACAGAAACCGCACCTTCCACCAGCGCTGTGGTAAAATGCGCAGTGGTATAGGCATTCACATTAAAAGAAGTTCCGTGTACCTGGATATCGGCCGTGGAAGTATGTACCACAAAGGCCTGCAGGCTATTCTTTGCCACTTCAAAATAGGCTTCTCCGGTTAAATAAACTGCTCTGGTTTCTTTTCCAAACTGAAAAGGGAAGCGCAAACTGGACGCCGCATTCATCCATACGGTAGTCCCGTCTGACAATTTGATCTTATAGTCTTTTGTGGCCGGCACAAACAGGGTCGCCCATTCTTTGCTTTGCGCAGCACCGGAAGTATAGCTCAACTCCTGCTGTTTGGTTTGGATTTGGGTTTCACCCAGGGTAATCTGCTGATTACCGGACAAATCAACGGCCTTTCCCTGCTGGGTTTTAAGATAGACTTCCTTAAAGGCTTGCTGCTGACCGGCCAGCGGGTGCCGGCCACTAAAACCTATATACCATGCCAGCGGAAGGGCAATGACCAGAACCGCTGCAGCACTTAGGATCCATTTATTCCTTCTAAAAAAGGAAACAGGTGCTCTATGCAGGTTTTGCCGGGTTACAGCCCAGGCACGGTCTGCGTCCAGGCCAGACAGGAATGCCCTGCCTTGGGGCTTTTCCATTTTAGTTTTGAGTTCTTCCCAGAACTTTCTCAGCCCTGCATCATTTAAAATAGCCTGCTCAGCAACAAGGTTATCCTGTTCACTAATCGTTCCGGCTATCTTTTCAAAGAAAAGACCTTGTATGTATTCCTGGTTGTACTCCATTTCTATATTTTAGACGCCAACACGCAGCGATCAGGTGAATATTTCATTTAAAATTAATCAGTTTTTTTTGCAGGGCCCTTACAGCCAGTTTTAAGTGGGTTTTTACCGAGTTTACAGAGAGTCCCATTTCCTGCGCTGCCTCTTTATATTTTTTATCCTCCAGGTAAACAAGCTTAAATGCTTTCTGGCGCTGAAATGGCAATTCTTCAACGATCCGTTCCACCTCACCCCCTTCTTTTTGCGGCAACATTTCCTGCTCCTTTTCTGCCTGCTGGTGCTGCTGTTCTGTATACTCGTTCAGCTTACGCACTGCAACCTTTCTGTCCCGGAGCACCGTTAAGCAGCGGTTGTGAACCGAACGGAGCAAATAGGCTTTTACAGAAGTATTGATGCCCAGAAAAAGTTCTTTCTGCCAGATGGAAATAAAAAGGTTCTGCACCAGATCCTCTGCCTCCATGTCATCTTCCAGCATGAAATAGGCTTTTACGGAAAGGACTTTATAGTATTTCTTAAAAATCAGCTCATAAGCGGCACTGTCGCCGCCTTTAAGTTGATCAAGTAATATTTGGTCGTCAATTTCCATGATACGCTCGGGTATTTCTAAAGATATAAGTTCAATTGATGATTATCAACATCTTATGGAAACATTGGTCAAAACCACATTGAGTTTATCAGATTTTTTTCATTTTTAAGCGCTAAACAGACGAAATTCAGAAAAAAAAATAATCCACATTTGTTAAACCAAATCTGATTTGATTACAAAATCATACTTTAAACTGTTTAAACCTAGATTTTGTCTTTTGAGTTCAAATAGTGCCCAGATTTGTTAATTAGGGGGTTTTTACTACATTTGGAACATACCAAAAACAAAAACTATGTACCATTTAACTGTAGCACCTGACCAGGTAAACGAGGTTTTAAGCAAGCACATTTTAGCAGATGGCTATGACCTGACCTATGATATGGATAAAAGCCAGGGCGCTTATATTTATGATGCAAAATACGATCGCAGGCTTCTGGATTTTTTCACCTGCTTTGCGTCTGTTCCGCTGGGATACAACCACCCGAAAATGATCAATGATGAGGCCTTTAAAAAGAACCTGCTGGCCGCAGCCATTGCCAACCCTTCCAACTCGGATGTTTACACCCAGCAGTATGCACAATTTGTTGATACTTTTTCCAAAGTCGGGATCCCTTCTTATCTGCCACATGCCTTTTTTATTGCCGGCGGTTCGTTGGCGGTAGAAAATGCCATTAAAGTAGCCATGGACTGGAAAGTACAGAAAAATTTTGCCAGAGGCTATAAAGAAGAAAAAGGCTTTAAAGTGCTTCATTTTGAAAAGGCTTTTCACGGTCGCAGTGGTTATACCTTAAGTTTAACCAATACCCTGCCCGATAAAACCAAGTGGTTTGCAAAATTTGACTGGCCTAGGGTTTCTGTTCCAGTGGTGAAATTTCCCCTGCAGGGCGAAAACCTGAAACTGGCCGCAGATACAGAGGAAACCTCTATTGCCCAGATCAAAAAGGCTTTTACTGAACATAAAGACGACATCTGTGCGATTATTGTAGAGCCCATTCAGTCTGAGGGCGGCGACAACCATTTGAGGGAAGAATTTTTGATCCGTTTAAAACAGCTGGCGGATGAAAATGAGGCCTTTCTGATTTATGATGAGGTACAGACAGGTGTCGGATTAACCGGTAAATTCTGGTGCCATGAACATTATAGTGAAAAAGCACGCCCGGACATCCTTGCATTTGGTAAAAAAATGCAGGTCTGCGGGATTCTGGCCGGCACTAAAGTAGACGAGGTAGAAACCAATGTTTTCAGGGTCCCTTCCAGGATCAATTCCACCTGGGGTGGCAACCTGGTGGACATGGTCAGGTCTACCCAGATCCTTCAGATTGTTCAGGAAGACAACCTGTGTGAAAATGCGGCCGTGGTTGGGCAATACCTGAAACAGCAACTGGATGTTCTGGCGGAAAAGTATGATAAAATGAGCAATGTACGCGGTAAGGGATTGCTTTGCGCTTTTGATTTTCCAAGCAAGGAAATGCGCAATGCCTTTATTCAGAAAGGGATGGAGAAAAATGTGATGTTCCTGGGCTGTGGAAACCAGACCATTCGTTTCCGCCCGGCATTGTGTATAGAGAAAAAACATATTGATGAAGGACTGGCGGTTATGGAACAACTTTTACCTACCCTTTAATCCTAAAAATGATCAACAAAGCCCTTTGCAATATTAAAAATTGCAAAGGGCTTTGTTGTTTTAGACAAAGGCCGAAAAGCCGGTAATTGCCCGGCCCACGATCAGGGAATTGATTTCCTTTGTTCCTTCATAAGAATAAATGGCCTCTGCATCGGCTACAAAACGGGCCACATCGTACTCGAGTAAAATGCCGTTCCCGCCCATTACTTCCCTTGCGCGGCTCACCACATCCCTGGTTCTCATGGAACAGAACACTTTGGCCAGCGAAGCGTGTTCGTCTGTGAGCAGGCCCTGGTCCTGCAACTGGGACAAACGGAAACAAAGGGTCTGCATGGCTGTCAGATTGGACAGCATTTCCACCAGGTGGTTCTGGATGAGCTGGAAGGAAGCGATCGGTTTACCAAATTGTTTCCTGGTCCTGGTATAATTTAAAGCGCTTTCATAAGCCCCCCTGGCACAACCTACTGCCTGCCAGGCAACCCCTGCCCTGGTCATCCGCAATACCTTGGCGGTATCTTTAAAAGAGTCTGCATGCTGGAGACGGTCCTGTTCTTCCACCTCGCAATTTGTTAGGGTAATCAGGCCATTCTGGACAATGCGAAGGGCCATTTTATCCTGCATTTTCTCGACATGCATGCCTTTATTGCCTTTTCTGACCAAAAAGCCCTTTACCTGGCTGTCTTCCAGGTCCCTTGCCCATATAATGGTCACATCAGAAAAGGTGGCATTACCAATCCATTTCTTTTGTCCGTTTAAGATCCATTTGTTTCCCACCCTTTTCGCGGTGGTGGTTAAACCGCCTGCTGCTGCAGAACCAACTTCCGGTTCGGTCAGGCCAAAGGCGCCGATAATTTTAAACTGCTGCATGCCGGGCAGCCATTCCTGTTTTTGTTCTTCAGAGCCCAAAAGATAAATGGAGCCCATGGCCAGTCCGCTCTGTACGCCAAAAAAAGTAGATATAGAGGTGTCTACTCTGGCCATTTCCATCGCCAGCATACCTTCCATGAGGTTGGAACGGCCCGGACAACCATAACCTTTATAGGTGAGCCCGCAAATGTTCAGTTCTGCAATTTTAGGGATCAGCTCAAAGGGAAATTCTGCTTTGAGCCAGTACTGGTTGACAACAGGCTTTACTTCCTTTTCTAAAAATGCCCGTACTTTCAGTTGCAGGGCCCTGTCTTCATCTTTTAAAGCTTCCTCACCCAAATGGTAAAAATCGCCTTCTATGGGCGGAAGTTCTTTCTTTTTATGGGAAGAACCCATCATTTTCATCAGGCCGCTCAACTGAGTCTGGTCCATGTTTGAAAAAGATTCGACCACTTTAGGCAAATCTACTTTTTTGGAAAGCTGCTCGAGTTTCTGGAAGTCAACATGCCTGAACAGTTGATAGGCATTTTTTAAAGAGGAAAAAAAATTAGGCATAATTGCTGTTTTTAGGTTTAATAAAAACAGCAGTTATGCCTTTTTGTTGGTTTTATCTTAAGTTAAATAAATCATCCACCCCAAGTAGTTTACGACTGGTAAAGCCTTCAGCGTAGGTGGCGCCTATGGATTTTCCGAATTCCCTTGCCCTTCCGATCACACTTTCAAAAAAATCAGGGGATGAAATATAGGTTTCCTGTTCCTGATGATCGGGGTTGTAAAACTGGGTTTTAAACGCTTTTATGGCCGCTATTTTGGTTTCGATATAGGGTGTAATATCAACAATAATATCGGGTTTGATGTAATTGTCCTGGATGAACTGCAGGTTTAACCTTGGCCTCCAGGCCTGTTGTGGCTGCCCATCGAGTGTCGTTTCAATTTTTGGAAGGCCCGCCAGAAAGCAGGCGTCACTGGTCAGTGTACTCGCCCGGCCATGGTCGGGATGCCTGTCCTGCAAAGCATTGCTCAGCACAATTTCGGGCTGGTACTTACGGATCATTTTAACCACTTCCCGCTGGTGGGCCTCATTGTTTTCAAAAAAACCATCTTTGAACCTCAGGTTTTCCCTGGCATGCAGGCCCAGGATCTTTGCAGAATCTGCGGCCTCCTGGTCCCTGATCTCAGCAGAACCCCTGGTACCCAGTTCTCCCCGGGTAAAATCTACAATGCCCACCTTTTTACCGGCAGCAATATACTTCAATATCGTTCCTGAACAGCCCAGTTCGGCATCGTCCGGGTGTACGGCAAATACTAATATGTCTAATTTCATGTGCTTTTTTAGGATAACAAACGCTGGATCTTCTTTTTAACTTTCGAGGCATCCGGTTTGGTAAAAGGGAAAAAATAATCGACCACTTCTCCCTGTTTATTGATCAGGTATTTGTGAAAATTCCACCTGGGGGTAGAGGTTAGGTTTCCGTTGAGTTTTTTATCTCCCAGGAATTTGTACAGGGGGTGCGCCTGGCTTCCCCTGACCATAATTTTTTCGAAAATCGGAAATTCCACTCCATAATTCACTTCACAGAACTGGCTGATCTGGTCCCCTTCCAGGGGCTCCTGACGGCCAAAATCATTGGAAGGGAAAGCCAAGACCTCGAAATTTTTATCTTTCAATTCTGTGCGCAGTTCCTGCAGCTCCTTAAGCTGGGGCGCAAAACCGCAGCCAGAGGCAATGTTTACAATCAACAATACTTTGTTCCGGTATTCAAAGAGGTTCTTTTCCGAACCGTTCAGGAGTTTAACCTTAAACTGGTGGATACTTTTTGGATTATCAGTCATTCTTTTATTGATAATAGCCTGAAGAAACAATAATAGATTCTATATCTCTGTCTTCTGTAGGGCTGTACGTACTTTTTAAATTGTGTCCAACGACCCTGGCCACCGATTGGTACAAAAAGGCTGTAAAACCTCCTTTGGTCTGCTTGACGATGTCATAGGTGGTGCGGCCAAGTTCCCGGTCAACCAGCTTGGTCAGGATCTGCCCCTGGGTAATGGTGAGTTCCTTAATCTCCTTGTTGAACATCTGTTTGATTTCCAGGTCGCATTGCTTGACCAGTTTTTTCTGTTCTTTTTTATCAGTGGTGATCGCCAGGTCTTTTTCGAGTTGTTCGTAACGGCGTTTGGCATACAGGGCATAAGGCATTACCTTAAGTACGTTATACCTTAAACGGTTGTATGCAGCTTGTTCGGCAGGTGATTTAAAAATTCTTTCCCCATAGATAATTACTTCTTTGAGGGCAATCCAGGGAATCATTTCCCCGTCTACATTGGTTCCGGCCACCCGGATCGTATCGTTTTTACCCAACTTTGGCATTTTTACAGGGTTATTTACAGGTACAACTGTCTCCTGGGCTTTTGCGGTAAACCCTGTAATAATGACAATTAGCAGAATAATTAACCTATAAAATTTCATAAATTTATACTCCTGCAAAGTTAAAGCAATTTTATATATTAGGATTCATCTGAACTCCTAATTTTGTTGCTGGAATGTCAGATGCGGGCCTGGTGAACTAATATAGCATTTTAACGAAAGGCAAGCTATAATTATTACGAAAATAATACAAATCTACCTGCATTTTGGGCAGGAAATTGATAAAATACAAACAGCAAGCGGATAATGGTTTTTAACCATTTGGAAATTTACAGAAGAGATGAAGAATACTTTGGTGATCGATTTAGAAGCAGAAAAACAAGAAATACTGAAACGGTACAGGGCCTTGCTGCGTGCCTGCAAGCCAACTTTACAACGGGGGGATAAAAAAGAGATCCGCAAAGCCTTTGACATGGCCCTTGAAAGCCATAAAAACATGCGGCGCAAATCGGGTGAACCTTATATTTATCATCCTATCGCTGTGGCACAGATTGCTGCAGAAGAAATAGGCCTGGGTACCACTTCTATCGTCTGCGCCCTGCTCCATGATGTGGTGGAGGATACAGAGATCACCCTGGAGGATATTGAAAGGGAATTTGGCAAAAAGACCGCAAAGATCATTGACGGCCTGACCAAAATTTCGGGTGTATTTGATTACAACAGCTCTTTACAGGCAGAGAACTTCCGGAAAATGCTGCTCACCCTGGCCGATGATGTACGGGTGATCCTGATTAAACTGGCCGACCGTCTGCACAATATGCGGACAATGGATTTTATGCCCAGACAGAAACAATTGAAAATTGCTTCTGAAACCATTTACCTGTATGCGCCCCTTGCACACCGGTTAGGCCTATACGCCATCAAGTCTGAGCTGGAAGACCTGTCCATGAAATACCTGGAACCGGACACTTACAAATATATTGCCACCCAGCTCAATGAGAAAAAAGCAGAACGGAACCTGTTCATTAAACGTTTTGTTGAGCCCATCAATGAAATTCTGGCCGAACAGGGACTGGTTGCCGATATCTTTGGCCGTCCAAAGTCCATCCATTCCATCTGGAACAAAATGAAAAAGAAAAACATCCCTTTTGAAGAGGTGTATGATCTTTTTGCCATCCGGATCATTCTGGACAGTGCCCCAGAACACGAAAAAGCCGATTGCTGGAAGGCTTATTCGATCGTGACCGATTTATACCGGCCAAATCCCGACCGCTTAAGGGATTGGGTGTCTTCTCCCAAAGGAAATGGCTATGAATCTTTGCATACCACCGTTATGGGGCCTAAGGGCCAGTGGGTAGAGGTACAGATCCGTACCCAGCGGATGAACGAAATTGCAGAGAAAGGTTTTGCCGCACACTGGAAATACAAAGAATCCAGCAATGACAATGGTCTGGACCAATGGATCATGAAGGTCAGGGAAATGCTCAACAATCCCGAAGCCAATGCGCTGGACTTTCTGGACGATTTTAAAATGAACCTTTTCTCTGATGAGATTTTCATTTTTACCCCTAAAGGGGCCCTGCTGCAATTGCCATTAGGTGCCACTGCCCTGGATTTTGCTTTTGAAATCCATACCGATGTGGGGGCCAAATGTATTGGGGCCAAAGTCAACCACAAACTGGTGCCCCTGTCGCACAAACTGCAGAACGGGGACCAGGTAGAAATCATCACTTCCGGGAAGCAGGTCCCTAAAGAGGACTGGCTGAACATTGTGGTGACCGCCAAGGCCAAGTCCAAGATCAAATCTTCTTTAAAAGAGGAGAAAAGAAAAGTTGCCGAACAGGGTAAGGAAATTCTGGAACGCAAACTGAAATCATTAAAAATCACTTACAATACAGACAACCTCAATAAACTCAGTTATTTCTTTAAACTACCTTCTACACAAGACCTGTTTATTGGTATTGCCAATGGAAAAATTGAGCTCAAGGACCTCAGGGAGTACCTGGCTGCCGAGAAAGAGATTGAAAACCGGAGTACTCCGGAAAAAAATGACCACCAGCAAATTGAAGCGCTGCTGAGTAAAGTGAAAGGACCTGAATCGGACATTCTGCTGATTGGGGAAGACCTGCAGAAAATCGATTATACCCTGGCCGCCTGTTGTAATCCTATACCGGGAGATGACGTATTTGGCTTTGTAACGGTGAATGAGGGCATCAAAATTCACCGGACCAATTGTCCGAACGCCGCACAGCTAATGGCCAATTATGGTTACCGTATTGTAAAAGCAAAATGGAACAGGCAGAAAGAACTCACCTTTTTAACCGGACTGCACATTATTGGTATCGATGATGTAGGTCTGATCAACAACATTACCAAGGTGATTTCCGGCGATTTTAAAGTAAACATGCGTTCTATTACCGTAGACACAGATAATGGGATCTTTGATGGTTCAATTATGATCTATGTTAACGATAAGGAACACCTGGATAAGCTGATTGAAAACCTGTTAGAAGTTAGGGGCGTGACCGGGGTGACCAGGTTCGATGCCTAAATATTAGGATTTAATCTTACCATTTTAATAAAAATTGATACCTTTGAAAGGAGTTTGAAAACTATGTCTACAAATCACAACAGCGAGTTGGTCAGAAAAATATTTGAAGCCTATCTCGAAAATAAAGCCCTTAGAAAAACGCCGGAGCGTTTTGCTATCCTGGAAGAAATCTATTCAAGAGACGATCACTTTGATGTAGAAACCCTCTACATCCATATGAAAAACCAGAAATACCGTGTCAGCAGGGCAACGGTGTACAATACACTTGAATTACTGGTTTCCTGCGATCTGGTGACCAAACATCAGTTTGGAAAAAACATGGCGCAGTTTGAAAAATCTTATGGTTATCACCAGCATGATCACATCATTTGCATTGATTGTGGTAAGGTGGTTGAATTTTGTGACCCGCGGATCCATCAGATTCAGAGCATGGTCGGTGAGTTGTTAAAATTTGACATTAAACACCATTCCCTGAACCTTTACGGGGTTTGCTTTGATTGTAAAGCAAAAGCTGCTGCAAC
Organism: Pedobacter nutrimenti; assembly: GCF_003208655.1. Classification (GTDB taxonomy): domain Bacteria; phylum Bacteroidota; class Bacteroidia; order Sphingobacteriales; family Sphingobacteriaceae; genus Pedobacter; species Pedobacter nutrimenti. The sequence goes on from NZ_QKLU01000010.1 coordinate 176,318, forward strand.
TGAAAATGCAGAGATACAGCATGCAAGTTAAGGGTTTTAAAATTTTTGATTTTAATCAGCTTCTCAGAGCTCATGGCTGCTTTATGCCTGTTAAAAAATTAAACTTAAATATCCAATTATAATTTTTTCTTAATTTAAAATAATGACGCAAGTAGATGTGCTTCTGGGCCTGCAGTGGGGTGACGAGGGCAAGGGTAAAATTGTTGACGTACTCAGTCCGCAATATGATTTAATCGCTCGTTTCCAAGGCGGACCAAACGCTGGCCATACTTTAGAATTCGATGGCAAAAAATTTGTTCTCAATACCATTCCTTCCGGTATTTTTAACGAAAAAACCATGAATCTGATTGGTAATGGTGTTGTAATTGATCCCATCATTTTAAAAAGAGAATTAGACAATTTAAAAGCGGCCGGACATGACCCGGTTGCAAAAGGAAAACTGGTCATTGCACGTAAAGCGCACCTGATCCTGCCTACCCATCAGTTGCTGGATGCAGCCAACGAACAGAAAATGGGCAAGGATAAAATCGGTTCTACCCTAAAAGGAATTGGTCCGACCTATATGGATAAAACCGGACGTAACGGCCTGCGTATTGGCGACACCACTTTACCGGATTTTAAAGAACGTTATGCCAAACTTGTTGAAAAACACAAGGAGATTTTATCTCATTACGATTTTGAGTATGACCTTAGCGAAAAAGAAGCTGCTTTTTTTCAGGCCATTGAATTTATCAAGAGCATTCCTCATGTAGACAGTGAACATTTTGTAAACGGCTACCTGAAGGAAGGAAAAAGTGTACTGGCCGAAGGTGCACAAGGTACTTTACTGGATGTCGATTTTGGTTCTTATCCTTTTGTGACTTCTTCCAATACCACCACTGCCGGTGCCTGCACGGGTTTGGGTATTGCCCCTAATAAAATCGGACAGGTATATGGTATTTTTAAGGCTTACTGTACCCGTGTTGGTGGCGGTCCTTTCCCTACCGAGTTGGAAAATGAAGTGGGCGAGACTTTACGTCAGGTGGGTCACGAGTTTGGTGCAACCACAGGTCGTGCACGCCGTTGCGGCTGGATCGATTTGCCGGCTTTAAAATATGCAATTATGCTAAACGGTGTCACTGAGCTGATTATGATGAAAGCAGATGTACTGGATGGCTTTGACACCATTTATGCCTGCACACATTATGAACATAACGGACAGACCATTGACTATATGCCTTATGACATCATCACGGTTAAACCGACACCGGTATTAAAAGCCATTAAAGGCTGGAAAACCGATGTGACCAAAGTGAGCAAGGTTGAAGATGTTCCGGCTGCACTGACCGATTATATTGCCTTCCTTGAAAAAGAGCTGGAGGTTCCGGTTAAATATCTTTCTGTAGGTCCTGACCGCGTACAGACCCTGGTGTTGAACTAATTTTAAAATAAAAACCTTTAAAGGGACTGCCTAATGGCGGTCCTTTTTTTTTGCGCCATGAAATGTTATAACTTTGGCGCATCAATGACAAAACTGGATCCCGTATTTAAAAAACAACTGCTGGGCTGGGCAAATTCTTTTGAAGTCTGCTGTATGCTCGATTCAAATGCTTATTCGGATACAAACAGCAAATATGACCTGCTGGTTGCCGCCGGGGCCTGCAAACAGCTTACGGCCACAGGCCATCAGGCTTTTGAGGAGCTCAAACATTTTTACCGGGCTTCCCCCGGCTGGTTGTTCGGCCTGCTGGCTTATGACCTTAAAAATGGCACGGAAGCCCTTAGTTCACAAAATGCAGATCTGATGGATTTTCCAGACCTTTTCTTTTTTGCCCCTGAATACCTTATTGGGGTTAAGCAAGGTCATATAGAAGTATTAATCGGGGATCCGGCCCTGCCTGCTCAGATCAGCACCTTTAATACACCTACAGGAGATACAGGGCCCATTGATTTAAAACCCCGCATGAGCCGGGATACTTATCTGGAAAAGGTCCGGGCACTGAAAGAGCATATCCGGCTTGGCGATATTTATGAAGTGACCTTTTGCCAGGAATTTTTTGCAGAACATGCCGTTATAGACCCGGTTTCTGTCTACCAGGACCTGAGTACCTTATCCCCCACTCCATTTGCAGGTTTTTTCAAAATAAAAGACCGTTATGTATTGTCTGCAAGTCCGGAGCGGTTTTTAAGTAAAAGGAACAATCATTTACTTTCCCAGCCCATAAAGGGAACCGCCAAAAGGAGCACGGACCCGGCAGAAGATGAAAACATCCGCCGGCAGCTGCGAAACGACAAAAAAGAACAGGCAGAGAATGTGATGATTGTGGACCTGGTGCGCAATGACCTGACCAAAAGTGCTGTACCTGGAACGGTAAAAGTAAAGGAATTGTTTGGCATTTACAGCTTCCCGCAGGTACACCAGATGATCTCCAGCATTAGCTGTGAACTAAACCCTGAGCTAGACCTGATAGATGCCATTAAAAATACTTTTCCTATGGGTTCGATGACTGGTGCGCCCAAAATCAGGGCCATGGAGCTGATTGAACGTTATGAAGAAAGTAAAAGAGGTGCTTATTCAGGCGCCCTGGGTTATATTGATCCAGCCGGGGATTTTGATTTTAATGTGGTGATCCGGAGCATCCTTTATCACCAGTCGGGGCAACGGCTCTCTTTCCAGGTTGGAGGGGCCATCACTTATGCTTCAGATCCCCAAAAAGAATATGAAGAATGTCTGCTGAAAGCCTCTGCCATGATCAAAACGTTAAAAGGGTTGAATGAACAACCCTTTTAAATCAGCCACACGATTTTGTATAATTAGTTGACCGGTTTACCGGTTGGTGAATTGAAATAACGCTGTGCCTCGGGCAGGTCTCTTTGGATCTGGGCAATACGGGTGCCATCTGCCGGGTGTGTACTTAAAAATTCAGGCGGTTTCTGTCCACCCTGGCTGGCCGAAGCCATGCGCTGCCAAAAGCTAACCGCACTGGAAGGGTTAAATCCTGCCATAGACATAAAAATCAGGCCCAGGTGATCGGCTTCCAGTTCTTGCGTTCTGGAATTAGGCAATAAATAAAAACCCTGTGCACTGATTCCATATACCTGGCTGATCAATTGCTGGGTGCCTGCAGCACTGCCGGAGGTTGCAGCCCCAAGCAGGCCTCCCACTCCTTCTGCCACCTTAGCTTTAGACGCCCTTTCAGAAGAGTGCCGGGCAACCGCATGGGCAATTTCATGCCCCATGACCGTAGCCAGTCCGGCATCGTCTTTGGCTACCGGCAGAATACCTGAATATACGGCAACTTTTCCACCCGGCATACACCAGGCATTGATCTCTTTACTGTCTATTAAGTTAAATTCCCAGTTAAACCCTTGAATCTGTTCGCCATAACCATTGGCCGTCATGTATTTGGTTACCGCAGAAGCGATGCGCTGACCAATCCTTTTTACCCGCTGGGCATCGGCATTGTTCAAAACCTTGGTTTGGGGATCTTTTAATAAAGTGGTATAGCTTTGGGCTGCTGCCGACTGCATTTCACCTTCGTTTACAAAATTTATACGGCTGCGTCCGGATAAAGGGACAGTCGAACAGGAATTCAGGGTCAGGACTGCCGTGGCCAGCCCTATACCCATCAGTTGAAATTTCTTCATGGGGAAGTTTATTAGTTTTTCTTTTTAAACAGATAAACTTTTGATTCTTTGCCTTTTAATAACCTTTCGAGGTTTTTCTGATGGGTGACCAGAATGAGTATACATACACACATCCCATAAAGCACCTCTGATTTTACCGAAGAATGAAAGATAAATATAATCCCAAGAGGGAATGTAAATCCTGCACATATGGAACTTAGCGAAACATATTTGGTCACCAGTAAAACCACCACAAAGACAAGAACACAAAGTAAAGCTGCCTGAAAATGGACTGCCAAAATCATTCCAAAAAGTGTTGCAACCCCCTTTCCGCCTCTGAATCCTGCAAAAACAGGAAAAAGATGTCCCATGACAGCGGTTACCCCCAGGGCCAGTTCGTAATTGATAAACTGAGAGGAGTTATGTGGCCCGGTTACCGAAAGCCCTATAAAATAAGCCAGTTTGGTTGCCGTATAGCCTTTTAGAATATCAATGGTCATCACTGCAATACCTGCTTTTTTACCCAATACCCTAAAGGTATTGGTCGCACCGGCATTACCGCTTCCATACTCCCTGACATCCACCCCATAAAATGCCTGCCCCAGCCATACCGCAGTTGGTATAGACCCAAAAAGATAGGCCAGCAATACTGCTGAAATAGAATAGATAGAAATCATATCCTAAAAAGCTTTTAAACTCATGTCCAGGCTTTTTACAGAATGGGTCAGTGCACCCATAGAAATATAATCTACGCCGCAGGCTGCATATTCTGTAATATTTTCTTCAAGGATTCCCCCTGATGCTTCCGTAATATATTTATGGTCAATTCTTTTAACAGCCTCCCGAAGGTCTTCAAAACTAAAATTGTCCAACATGATCCGGTTCACTTTCCCATTTTCCAGCACTTGTTCAAGTTCGTCCAGGTTACGGACTTCAATTTCAATTTCAAGTTTCCGGCCTGTTTTCTGAAGGTATTCATTTGCCGAGCGAATGGCGTTGCTGATCCCGCCCGCATAATCTACATGATTGTCTTTAATCAGGATCATATCGTACAAGCCAATACGATGGTTTACTCCACCGCCAATTTTTACGGCCCATTTTTCCAGATCGCGAAGGCCCGGTGTGGTTTTGCGGGTATCCAATATTTTTGTCGCATAAGGTGCCAGCAGTTTGGCCACCCTGTTGGTTTTGCTTGCAATTCCGCTCATCCTTTGCATACAGTTCAACACCAACCGCTCTGCCAGTAAAATGGAATGGGTACTGCCCTCTACTGTAAAGGCAATGTCTCCATACTTTACGGGCGTACCATCTTTGATAAAGATTTCCAGTTTCAAAGCCGGGTCTATGTGGGCGAATATTTCCTGGGCGAGTGCGACTCCTGCAAGGATCCCATCCTCTTTGACCAATAATTTTGCTTTGCCCTGTGCACCGGCCGGTATAGTGGAAAGTGAAGTGTGGTCTCCATCACCTAAATCTTCAGCAATGGCATTTTTTATAAATAGGTGTATTATCTGCTTATCCAAATCATCAATTTTAAACCAAAAATAGTATTTTTACGCAAGAGCCCGTTTAAAATTTATCTAATAAATTTTAAACGGGCTCTGTTGTGTACTATTTTATTTCTCCGATTCGATCCGGAGTTCGGTAATTAAAAAAACATTACCGCTTTTTCTGGCGGTTACAGACACCCTGAATTTGCCATTTCTGGTCACCAGGGAGAGCACACCAAACCTGTAATTCGGGTTGCTGTTAATGGGATGAAGAATGGATGATCCAACCGGCACATGTTTGGTAAAAAAATCCCTTAAAATTTGTTCGGCTTGTACTTTGGAGTAGACATCTTCCTCATTTAGCATGGTCAGCTCTACAGAAGAACTAAAACTTTTTCCGATTTCCTTTGCGTTTCCAGATTTAAACAGGGACGACATTTCATCAATAAAATCGGCCTGATTCGTTGTTGAATGGAGAAACGGCATAATAAACACGAGCACCGGAAACAAAAATCTGATCATTTTAATTCATAATATAAACTCCTCACAACATAAATTATGCCATTAACAGATCATAAATTGTAATTATCTGCTCTTCAAAAATAGAATAGGCTTATATTTGTATAGCAAGAAGCATGTTTAAACATCTTTTTTGCGCAAATATATATTCAAATCGTTTTAACTTAAAATTTGGGTGAACATTCCTGGGTATAGGTATGTTTCATAACCAGAATAATTTGCAATACGAAAAAATTATGTACAACACGAAAAAAAACCATAAAAGCTAATGACACACAAAAAAGTAATGCTCCTTATTCTGGATGGCTGGGGCTACGGAAAACAGGATAAGTCGGATGCTGCTTACGCTGCCAATACACCTTTCTTTGATTCTTTGTTAAAAAAGTACCCGAATTCAAAACTTGAAGCCTCTGGTGAAGCCGTTGGTTTACCTGCAGGACAAATGGGAAATTCTGAGGTCGGCCATATGAACCTGGGCGCCGGCCGGATCGTGTATCAGGAACTGGGAAGGATCAACAAAGCCATCTCTGACCGGAGCCTGTTCAGTAATCCGGTGCTGACAGATGCTTTTAAATATGCCAAAGAAAATGGCAAAGCCGTGCATTTTATTGGTTTGCTTTCTGACGGAGGCGTGCACGCACACATCAATCACCTCAAAGCCCTCTGCGATGCGGCGACAGAACAGCATTTAAAAGATGTTTTTGTTCATGCCTTTACCGATGGCAGGGATACTGACCCGAATTCCGGTTTGGGTTTTATTCAAAGCCTGCAGCAACATATCGCAAACTCACCGGTACAACTGGCCAGTATCATTGGACGTTACTATGCCATGGACAGGGATTCCCGCTGGGAACGGGTAAAAGAAGCTTATGATCTTTTGACCAAAGGAATCGGGACCCCTTCTGCAGATGCAGCCGCTTCACTGGAAAAATCTTATGCCCAAGGCATTACCGACGAGTTTATTAAACCTGTGGTTTTAACAAAACCCGATGGTCAGCCAGTGGCCACCATACAGCCAGGAGACGTGGTCATCTGTTTCAACTACAGAACCGACCGCGGCCGTGAAATTACTTCCGTGTTGACCCAACACGATTACCCTGATTTTGGCATGCATAAATTGCCATTGTATTATGTGACCATGACCAGTTATGATGAAAATTTCAAGGACGTAAAGGTCATTTTCAGTAAGGATGACTTATTACAAACCTTAGGAGAGGTCCTGGAAAACAACCATAAAAATCAGATCCGCATTGCCGAAACTGAAAAATACCCGCATGTTACCTTTTTCTTTTCGGGTGGAAGGGAACAGGAGTTTAAAAATGAAAAAAGAATTATGGTTCCTTCTCCTAAGGTGGCAACATATGACCTGCAACCTGAAATGAGTGCACAGGGCATTACTGATGCCATTTGTAAAGAACTGGAAACCGGATGGGCAGATTTCATCTGTTTAAACTTTGCCAACCCGGATATGGTAGGCCATACGGGTGTATTTGAAGCAGTGGTTAAAGCGGTGGAAACGGCAGACCGTTGTACAGAGGTTGTGGTCAACAAGGGACTGGAATATGGCTATTCTTTCATCATTCTGGCAGATCATGGAAACTCAGAATTTATGATCAATGCTGATGGTTCTGTAAATACCGCGCATACCACCAACCTGGTGCCCTGCATACTGGTAGATAACGATTACCATTCCATTGCGGATGGAAAACTCGGAGATGTTGCGCCAACCATTTTAAAGCTGATGGGCATTAACAAACCGGATATCATGACCGGAAACGAATTGATCTGATGCGTAAAATCACCTTCTTAATTTCTTTATCTTTATGTTTTACCGCCTGCCAGAACCAGGATGAGGTTAAGCGCCAGGCTGCGCAGACTTATTTTGACCTGAAAGGCTATTTTGTACAGGAAAGCAGCAGGCTCAACAAACTAAACCCGCAGATCAGCAAGACGGTTATGGTCAATGGTGCCGCAGAAAGCAAAGACCTGCACATTAAAGATTGGAATGCAGAGCTAACGGTCTTTTCGGATGCCGACATCAACAAGACAGCCTGGCAGGGTTTGTTTAAAGTGAGCAAGCAAGGTCAGCGCGAGTTTTATAAAAGTGACCAGGACAAAGTAGCGGTCAAAGCGCTGGAGGTTTTCCGAAAGAACAATAAGGTTTCGGGCCTGCGGATTTTACTCCATACAAAGAATTACCTTTACAATTCTGTCGACACTTTAGAATATTACCCAGACAGCCTGTACAGGATCAGTAAAACCCAGAACATTAAACTTCTGAATTCCAAAGCCTACCGGATTACCGGAAAGTTTTAAGGCCATAAAAAAAGAGCGGGTGCTGTACAGGCATCCGCTCTTTTTTATTTAATATCGTTGTTTATTTCAAGCTTGCAATCTGCGCTTTCACATAATCCACCAGTGCAATAATGTCTTTACGCTGTGGCTGCATGACCAGAATTTTTTGAAAGTCAGCGATGGAATTGTTAAACATCGCTATGCAGGAGCTTTTCTCTGCTGCTTTTTTGGCTTTATAAGATTTAAAGATCGCATAATCTTTATACGTTATTCCCCTGTTTTGCCACAATTGAGCATCTTCTTCCCCGTTGAGTTCAATCGCTTTGGTAAAGTCTTTAATTGCAGACTGGTAAAAGCTATCCCTCATCTGATTTAAAGATTCCTTAGGGTCATTGGCCACATTTAACCGGGCTTTGCCACGGTAATAATATGCAGAATTATCTGCCGGTTTTAAAGAAATCAGCTTGCTGCAGGTAGATATAGTATTCTCATAATCACCACATTGATAATAAGAATAACCCAGCATTTTTAATACAGTTGCATTGTTCGGGGTTTTGGCATCTGCCTTCTCCAACTGAGCTACCGCTTCCTTGAAATCCCCCTTCATCATGGCCTGCATGCCCAACTTCTCGTAACCACTGGTTTGTGCGATTGATGCAGTTGAAGAAACAACGAGTAATAAAAAAATTGCTTGTTTTAGATAGTTCATCAAATTTTATTTAAAAAAATAAAGATATAAAATCAAAGATACACTTTAGACAATTATTGTACCATTGTAAAAATATTTAGCTCCTTAATCCTCTTTAACGTTAATTAATTCAAATTATGATTTGAAGGTATTTTTTTTCAGTTCTGCCGTTTTAGCATGTGGTCCCGCTCCAAATGGGTTTGGCACAAGAGTTGAAATTATACCCTATCAACATATAATTATATATTTTGATACGACCTTCTGTCAGAATGTCGTTATTATTTTAAGAAAGGCATTATTAATGAGTATAAAAGATCAGTTTGATTTTGGCAATGCATTACCTATCATAAATGAAGATACCGAGTTCTTTCCTTTAATGTCCCAGCAGGACGAAGATGAAATGAACAACGAAGAAACCCCGGACGTACTGGCGATACTACCGCTGCGCAATACCGTACTTTTCCCTGGTGTAGTTATACCAATTACCGTGGGCCGGGATAAATCCATCAAATTAATTAAAGAAGCCTATAAGGGCAACCGCATTATCGGTGTGGTTTCACAGCGGGATGTTTCTATTGAGGACCCGACTTTTGAGCAGCTGAACAGCGTAGGTACAGTTGCCCATATTATTAAAATGCTGCAAATGCCCGATGGGAATACCACGGTGATCATACAGGGCAAACAACGGTTCAGACTGATTTCTGAAGTACAATCTGAACCTTATATTAAGGTGACCATCCAGAAATTTGAAGAAAGCAAACACAAACAGGATAAAGAGTTTAAAGCCCTGGTGGCCTCTATCCGGGAAATGTCTGCTCAAATTATACAATTGTCCCCTAATATCCCCAGTGAAGCCGGCATCGCGCTCAAAAATATAGAAAGCACCTCTTTTCTGATCAACTTCATTTCCTCAAATATGAATGCGGATGTGTCGGACAAACAGAAAATGCTGGAAATGACCAGCCAGCGGGCACGCGCTGAAATGGTCATGGAACTCCTTACCCTGGAGCTCCAGATGCTGGAACTGAAAAATCAGATCCAGTCCAAGGTCCGTACAGACCTGGACAAACAGCAAAGGGATTATTTCCTGAATCAACAACTTAAAACCATTCAGGAAGAGTTGGGCGGAAATTCTTCAGATGTGGAGTATGAAGCCCTGGAGACCCGTGCCAAAAAGAAAAAATGGGCAGTTCATGTAAAAGACCATTTTAACAAAGAATTGGAAAAGCTGGGCCGCATGAATCCTGCCGCACCAGATTATTCTATACAGATCAATTATCTGGAATTGCTTCTGGACCTTCCATGGAACGATTTCACCAAAGACAATTTTGATTTGAAACGGGCACAGCGTGTGCTGGACAAAGACCATTTTGGATTGGAGAAAGTAAAGCAAAGGATTATAGAATACCTGGCCGTACTTAAACTAAAAAGGGACATGAAAGCCCCCATCCTTTGTTTGGTTGGGCCTCCGGGGGTTGGTAAAACTTCCCTGGGCAAGTCCATTGCAAAGGCTTTAAACCGCAATTATGTACGTATGGCATTGGGTGGCATCCGGGATGAAGCTGAAATCCGCGGGCACAGAAAAACCTATATAGGTGCCATGCCGGGTAGAATTATACAGTCTATAAAAAAAGCCGGCGCAGCCAACCCGGTATTTGTACTGGATGAAATTGACAAAGTCGGTTCAGATTTCAGGGGTGATCCTTCTTCTGCTTTGCTGGAAGTTTTGGACCCTGAACAAAACAATGCTTTCAATGACCATTATGTAGAGGCAGATTACGACCTGTCCAACGTATTGTTTATTGCGACGGCCAACTCCCTGAGCACCATACAACCGGCATTGCTGGACCGTATGGAAATCATTGAAGTGAACGGCTATACCATTGAAGAGAAAATTGAGATCGCAAAAAAATACCTGCTGCCAAAACAAAAAGAGGTACATGGGATTAAATCGAAAGACATTAACCTGAAAGCGGGTCTTATTGAAAAAGTTATAGAAGACTACACCAGGGAATCTGGGGTAAGGGGCCTGGAAAAAAAGATAGGTTCTCTGGTCAGAGGGGTTGCTACAAAAATTGCGATGGAAGAAAGCTATGAGCCTTCTTTAACTGAGCAGGATGTGGAACGGATTCTTGGGGCCCCGATTTTTGACAAGGATCTATATGAAGGCAATGAAGTTGCCGGTGTGGTAACAGGCCTGGCCTGGACCTCTGTGGGCGGGGATATCCTGTTTATTGAAGCAAGCCTAAGCCCAGGTAAAGGCAAACTGACCCTGACCGGAAATTTGGGAGATGTGATGAAGGAATCGGCAGTGATTGCCCTCGCCTACCTGCGTGCGCATGCCAGTTTGTTCGATATAGATTATGATTTATTCGATCATTTTGACATCCACATCCATGTTCCGGCAGGAGCAACTCCAAAAGATGGTCCTTCAGCGGGAATTACCATGCTGACCGCCCTCACTTCTGCTTTTACACAACGTAAGGTAAAATCCAATCTGGCAATGACAGGCGAAATTACCCTGAGGGGCAAAGTACTGCCGGTTGGCGGGATTAAAGAAAAGATTCTTGCTGCCAAAAGAGCCAACATCAAAGACATCATTTTGTGTAAATCGAACAAAAAAGACATTCTGGAAATTAAGGAAAGTTACATCAAGGACCTGAATTTTCATTATGTATCTGAAATGAAAGAGGTGATTGATCTGGCCCTGACCAGGGATAAAGTAAAAAATCCCCTGGACCTGAGCATTAAAACAAAAACAGCTTCAAACTAATTGAAGGGTTTGTGTTAAAATAAATATCTTTAAGCCCCGGCTAAAGCCGGGGCTTTTTATTTTCCGGCATGAAATTATTTAAATCCAGTCTTACAGGACTTTTCCTTTGTTTTTCCCTTGCACAAACCAGTGCACAAACCTATAAAAACGAGTTTGGCTTTAGAAGTGATAACGACGCTTATCTGGCACAGGGCTCAGACCGTTATTATACCAATGGGCTGTTTATCCAGTTTCGCCACGCCTTTAATCAGCAGGAGCTAAAAGAAGGCCTGGAGAAAAAAACGCTGGAAATTACCCTGGGACAAAAAATGTACAACCCGATTTCGGGATTTGTTCCGGATCCGGCCAAACAGGACCGCCCCTTTGCAGGTTATTTGTATGGGGAAGGTGCTTTGAACTGGTTCTTTAAAAATGAAAGTATTTTCCGTGCCGCGGCACAGATCGGGACCACGGGTCCCAATTCCCTTGCCCAGAAAGCACAGGAGCTTTTGCACAGGACTGTTGGCTTCTATGCTCCTGAAGGATGGGATTACCAGATAAAAAATGAAATGGCCATTAACCTGTCTGCACAATATACCCGTTTGCTTTACAGAACCCCGAATCCTTTTCTGGATTTTTCTTTTGAAGGTTATGCCAATGCGGGGACTACTTTTAGTGGCGCAGGTGCAGGAATTATAATTCGCGCGGGAAGCATTAACCAGTTGTTCAATTCGGCCTACACCAATGCGGCAATTGGTCAAAATGCCAAAACGAAAGGACTCGTTAAGCAAGAGCTCTTTTTTTATGCAAAACCCCAGCTTAATTTTGTGGCCTATGATGCAACCATACAGGGCAGTTTATTTAACCACAACAGTCCGGTCACTTTTGGTTCCAAGCCGGTTGTTTTTGCCCAGCAGCTTGGTGTAAATTATAGTTCCCAACGTTTTACTGCTGATTTTGCCGTATTATTTAAAACAAAGGAAGTAAAGAGTACCGCATGGGCGCACCAGTATGGTACCATTAGCCTGTTTTACCGCTTCAACTGATCCTATTTGTACGGACATAAAAAAACCTCAATAATCTAATTGAGGTTTTTTTCGGCCAGCTTTTTTTAAGGCTTTATTCTGTTTTTCTTCCAGTCGTTTTTTTACGATTGCCCTGGGTATTTTACTTGGCTTTCTTGCCTTTTCCACATGCAAAGCTGCTTTTAAAAGATGTAGTAATTTTGCAATGGTCTTTTCTTTATTCAGCAACTGACTCCTATCTTCCTGGGATACGATATGCAGGTAGCCTTCCTGATCTATACGGTTGGCGAGCCTGCTGATGACCAGCGTTTTTTCCTGCTCATCAAGAAAGGGAACCTCCGATAATCTGATGAGCAATTCTACTTTACTGGAAACCTTATTTACATGCTGTCCGCCCTTCCCTCCGCTTCTGGAGGTTTTAAAACTGGCCGTTTTCAGGATATCTTCTCTTACTGGTAACATGTTGTAAAATTAAGCATATCTTTCTTAACTGATAAATGATAAGTGCGCAAAGCGTATTAAAAGCTTAAACTTATTTGAAAGCTGCCAAAATTATGAAGCTTTTTACCCGGAAAATTTGGCCGAAATATTAACTTTGCACTCATGAGAAAAAACCTGGTTGTAGCTATTGATGGCTATTCATCATGCGGAAAGAGTACACTTGCAAAGGCTTTGGCTAAAAAATTAGGTTTCATCTATATAGACAGCGGTGCCATGTACCGTGCGGTAACTCTTTATTTCATCCGCAATCAGGTCAACATCAATGATCCCGAAGCTGTCAAATATGCGCTTGCGCATATCGAATTGAATTTCCACTCCCGGGATTATCAGTCGCACATCACTTTAAACGGGGAAGAAGTATCAGAAGAAATCAGGTTAATGCCTGTTTCTGAAAAAGTAAGTGAGGTTTCAGCCAATAAACTGGTCCGTCATGAAATGGTCCGCCAGCAACAGCGTATGGGGAAATCCAAAAACATTGTCATGGATGGCAGGGATATTGGCACAAAGGTTTTCGAGGATGCGCAGGTTAAACTTTTCATGACAGCTGACCCTAAAATCAGGGCAGAAAGAAGGTTTAAGGAAATGCAAAGCAAGGGAGATACCAGTACCACGCTCGAAGAGGTCTTTGAAAACCTTGCCCACAGGGACTATGCAGACACCACCCGTGCAGAGAGCCCTTTGACCCGCGCCCAGGATGCCATTATTCTGGACAATACCAATATTACGCAGGACGAACAGCTGCAATTTGCCCTATCTAAAGTACAGCCCTTTTTGAGTTAAAAAAGGGCATTTACCCTGTTTATAACATCATTATTACACTTTCCCGGACTTTAAGGTAACAATATTACATTATTGTGTTTTCTGGCATAATGTTATTAAATACTTTTATCGCTTGTTAAATTTATTATAATAAATGCATATACCCTTTATGAAAACAATCCCTTTAGCGCTCCTGATCTTGTCCGGATCAGTACTGATTTCCTGCGGCGGTAATAAAAAAGAAAAAGAAGCGCAGGCCGCAGCTGCAGCGAAACAGCCACAGCCTTATCCGGTTTTAACGGTAAAAGAGCAATCAACTACCCTGAACTCTCAATACCCGGCAACCCTGGAAGGTATTCAGAACATCGATATACGGCCTAAAGTGGATGGGTTTATTCAGAGGATTTATGTAGATGAAGGTGCCGCAGTTAAAAAGGGCCAGATTTTATTTACCATTGATGCCCCGCAATATGAGCAGGCCGTCAGAACTGCAAAAGCGGCCATCAGCAGCGCAGAGGCAGATGTCAATACAGCACAATTGCAGGTGAATAAAACCAAACCATTGGTGGATAAAGACATCATCAGTAAATATGAACTGGATGCTGCCCAGCTGACTCTTCAAAGTAAAAAAGCAGCCCTTGCCCAAGCCAAAGCTGAACTGGTCAATGCAAAAGTGAATTTAGGTTATACCACCATTACCAGTCCTGTTGACGGGGTAATTGGTAGCATTCCATTTAAAACCGGAAGTCTGGTGAGCAGCAGCGGTACCACACCTTTGACCACAGTTGCCAACATTTCAAAGATATATGCTTATTTCTCTCTGAATGAAAAGCAGTTACTGGATTTCTCCAGAAATTACAAAGGCAAAACACTCGAGGCGCAAATGAAAAACATTCCGGCTGTATCCCTGGCCCTGGCAGATGGGACCATTTATGCCGAGAATGGAAAAATAGAATCCATCAACAGTTTAATCAATACAGGAACAGGTTCAGTAAGCTTAAGGGCAACTTTCAGCAATCCGGTCAGGCTGCTCAGAAGTGGTGCCAGTGCGCAGGTGATTATCCCGCAGCACCTGGAAAATGTAATCCTTATTCCTCAAAAGGCGACCACCGACCTTCAGGGTAAAAAGTTCGTTTTCGTGGTCGATGACAAAGGCATTGTTAAAAACACAGAAATTGAGATCATGGAAAACGCAAAGGATAATTTCTATGTGGTCACCAAAGGCCTGAAAGCAAATGATAAAATTGTGCTCGAAGGTTTTCAATCCCTTAAAGATGGGGCTGAAATCAAACCGCAGGAACAAAGTGCGGATTCTGTTTATGCTGCTCCAAAAAAATAAGTAACCTGTTGATGACTTCCGGCCATCCGGCCGGCTGAAATAAGATATATGTTTAAGAAATTTATAGAAAAGCCAGTTTTATCTACGGTCATCTCGATTATTATCGTGATCCTGGGTGTACTGGGCTTAATTACAATACCTGTCTCCCAGTACCCGGAAATTGCGCCGCCTACCGTACAGGTATCGGCCTCTTACCAGGGAGCGAATGCCGATGTGGTAATGAACAGTGTGGTGGTTCCTTTAGAGGAACAGATTAACGGTGTAGAGGACATGACTTACATGACTTCCTCCGCCGGGAATGACGGTACTGCAACCATTACCGTTAATTTTAAACTGGGTACCAATCCCGATCTGGCGGCTGTAAACGTTCAGAACCGTGTTTCCAGGGCAACAAGTTTACTGCCTGCAGAGGTCACCAGGGCGGGTGTAATCACCGCAAAAAAACAGGCCAGTAACGTGCTTATTTTTGGTCTTTACAGTGACAATCCTTCCTATGATCAAAAGTTTCTGCAAAATTACGCCAACATCAATCTGATCCCCCAAATCAAAAGGATCAATGGGGTCGGCGATGCGAATGCTTTTGGTTTAATGGATTATACCATGAGGATTTGGCTGAAACCGGACGTGATGGCAACCTATGGCCTGGTGCCCAATGATGTTAGTGTGGCATTGGCCGAGCAAAATATAGAGGCCGCTCCGGGACAATTTGGTGAACAGGGCAAACAATCTTTCCAATATACCCTTAAATATACCGGTAGGCTGAAAACCGAAACAGAATTCAGCAACATCATTATTAAAACCGGCGCCAACGGACAGGTGCTGCGTTTAAAAGATGTGGCCAGGATAGAGCTGGGTGCGCAAAGTTATGCCAGTTCGGTTAGTTTTGACGGGAAACCAGCCCTAGGTATTGCGATTAACCAAACAGCAGGCTCCAATGCGAAAGAGGTTATTGAAGGCTCTATAAAAGTACTCGATGACGCTTCGGCGGCCTTCCCTAAGGGGGTGCATTATGCACCACTGGTGAACGTGAATGACTTCCTGGACGCTTCCATTGAAAAAGTAATCCATACCCTGATCGAGGCATTTATCCTGGTGTTCCTGGTGGTGTTCATTTTCCTGCAGGATTTCCGTTCGACATTGATCCCGGCCATCAGTGTGCCGGTTGCGATTATCGGTACCTTTTTCTTTTTAAGCCTTTTTGGTTTCACCATCAATTTACTAACCCTATTCGCTTTGGTTTTGGCCATTGGTATTGTGGTTGATGATGCCATTGTGGTGGTAGAGGCTGTACACGCCAAATTGGACCATGGTTATAAATCGGCCAAAAAAGCAACCATTGATGCCATGGATGACATTTCCGGGGCCATTATTTCCATTACCCTGGTCATGGCCGCGGTATTTATTCCGGTGAGTTTTATCCAGGGTTCTTCGGGTGTATTTTACAAACAATTTGGTTTAACCCTGGCCATTGCCATTATTCTTTCTGCCATCAATGCATTAACGCTCAGTCCTGCCTTGTGTGCCCTTTTCCTGAAACCCCACGAGGATGACCACGGTAAAAAGAAAAATTTCCTGCAACGTTTTTATGTTGCCTTTAATACTTCTTTCGACCGGATGACCAGTAAATACAAAAAGTCCGTGACTTTTCTTTCCCATAACAAATGGGTAGCTGGCCTGGGCATCGCCTTATTTACGGTCGTTCTGATCTGGACCATGAGGACAACTCCAAAAGGTTTTGTTCCCAATGAGGATCTTGGAACAATTATGTCGGATATTTCTTTGCCTGCAGCCAGCTCCCAGGAGCAGACCAATGCGGTGATCACCAGAATTGACAGTATTGTCCATACCATTCCTGAAATAAAAAATTCCTTAAAAGTAATTGGCCGCAGTATGATCAGCGGTACGGGAAGTTCTTATGGAATGGTGATTTCCAGGCTGAAACCATGGGATCAGCGACAAAGAGATGTAAAGGCTATTATTGGTGAACTCTTTGCCAAAACAGCCAGTATTAAAGGCGCCAAAGTGATTTTCTTTGCCCCGCCTACCATACAGGGTTTTGGAACCAGCGGGGGCTTCGAGTTCCAGCTGCAGGATAAAACAGGCGGAGACATCAACAAGTTTAGCGCCATCGGCAACAACTTCCTTGCAGCCTTGAGCAAAAGAAAGGAAATCCAGTATGCGGCAACGTCCTTTAACCCCAACTTCCCTCAGTACCTGATAGAAGTCAATACGGCCAGGGCCAAACAAGCCGGCTTAAGCGTCAGTGACATTCTGGGTGTTTTACAGGGTTATTATGGAGGGGTCTATGCGTCAAATTTTAATAAATTTGGAAAACAATACCGGGTCATGTACCAGGCCGATGCCCAGTACCGTGCAAACGAACAAAGCTTAAACGGCATTTATGTGCGAAATGCAAACGGTTCCATGGCGCCAATCTCGGAGTTCATTAACCTGAAAAAAGTTTATGGCCCTCAGGCAATTTCCCGTTTCAACTTATTTACATCCATTTCGATAACAGGTAACCCCAGTACTGGCTTTAGTTCTGGTGATGCTTTAAAAGCAGTACAGGAAGAAGCGGCCATCCATTTACCAGCGGGTTATGGTTATGAGTTTTCCGGATTGTCCAGGGAAGAAATTTCCGGTGGCAACCAAACGGTATTCATCTTCCTGCTCTGCGTGATTTTTGTGTACTTTTTATTGTGTGCCCAGTATGAAAGTTATATCCTTCCCCTATCTGTACTGATCTCTTTACCGATTGGTCTGGCAGGTGTGTTTATTTTTGATAAAATCTTTGGCATTGACAACAACATCTATACACAGATTACCTTGATCATGCTGGTGGGCTTACTGGCAAAAAATGCCATTTTAATTGTAGAGTTTGCAGTAGACCGCCGCAGAAAAGGCATGAGCATTGTAGCGGCAGCAGTAGAAGGTGCGACAGCACGTTTACGTCCGATCCTGATGACCTCATTTGCCTTTATTTTAGGTTTGCTCCCACTGATGCTCTCCACAGGCGTGGGCGCGTCGGGTAACAAATCTATTGGTACCGGTGCCGTTGGAGGGATGCTGGTTGGTACAGTTTTCGGGATATTTGTGATCCCGGCCTTATTTATCGTGTTCCAGACTTTACAGGAAAAAGTAAGCAATAAATCACCATTTGACGAAAACGTAGATAAAGAACAGCAGGACATTGAATTTCCAGTGGCCGATGTCCGTGAACATTAACCTTAAAAACATGAATTCTAAGTATAAAAAGTTTTATTTCATTATTGGTTTTTCCGCGCTGACACTGAGTGCCTGTGTGACCAAGAAATATGAACGCCCGCCATCATTGAATGCCAATGATCTGTACCGCGGTCAAAACGGAACCGATACCACCAGCATCGCAAACCTGTTCTGGAAGGATTTGTTTGCAGACCCTGTATTGCAAAACCTGATCCAACAGGGCATCAACGAGAACCTGGATTTAAAACAGGCGATTGAGAAAATTAAGGTTGCAGAGGCAAGCCTGAGGTTAAGTAAAGCTGCATTTCTGCCCAGCCTGAGTGCTGACCTTTCGGTAACAGATGCAAAACAGTCTGTGGCGGCCCTGAACATTCCGCCTAGCGTGGGTGTGGTCACCGAAACCCAAACTTATAAGGCCCAGCTGAGTACCAGCTGGGAAGCAGACATCTGGGGGAAACTGAGCAGTGCCAAACGTTCGGCCTATGCTTCTTTGTTGCAAAGTGATGCGGCTAAAAAAGCGGTACAAACCAAACTTATTGCCAATATTGCCAATGCGTATTATTCCCTGCTTGCACTGGATAAACAGTTGAGCATTACCGAGCAGACCGTAAAAATCAGGGAAACTGATGTGGAAACCATGAAGTCCCTTAAAGAAGGAGCGATTGTAAATGGTGCCGCAGTTGTGCAAAGTGAAGCCAATCTTTATGCCGCGCAGGTCAGCATTCCTGATTTAAAAAGAAGCATCAGGGAAACTGAAAATGCACTGAGTATTCTTCTGGGAAAAGGAGCGGGCGAAATCAGCCGTGGCAATCTGGACCAGCAACAGCCCTACTCCGACCTCAAAACCGGCATATCTTCGCAGTTGCTCAAAAACCGTCCGGATGTTCAGGTGGCTGAGCTGGCCTTCAGAGCGGCTTTCGAAAACACCAATACGGCCAAAACCTATTTCTATCCTGCCCTGACCATAACGGCAAATGGTGGTTTATCCAGTTTACAGGTGAAAAACTTTTTTGACAATTCTATTTTCTATAGTCTGATGGGGGGCTTAACACAGCCTATTTTTAATAAAGGACAAAACAAGGCCCGCTTAAAAACAGCGCAGGCCCAGCAACAAATTGCCTTTTACAGCTTCCAGCAAACCCTGCTGACCAGTGGGCAGGAAGTTTCAAATGCCTTATATGCTTACCAGACCGCAAATGAGAAAGAACTGACCCGGGCAAAGCAGATTGCCTCGCTGACCAAAGCAGTGGATTATACCAAGGAATTGTTGCGTTACAGTTCTGCAACCAATTATACAGATGTACTGACTTCAGAACAGAGTTTACTGGCAGCACAACTGAGCGGGATCAATGACCGGTTGCAGAAGTTACAAGCTGTTGTCAATTTATACCAGGCGCTGGGCGGCGGCTGGAAATAAATTCAAAGAAAAAGCCCGTTGAAAAATTCAACGGGCTTTTTTATTTTTACTAAAAAACAAAGCATGTGGACCTGCCCCTTATGTCAGCAAAATTTTTTAAGGAATAACCAGCAGCATGCCTGCAATGAAAAAAGTGTGGCAGATTTTTTAAAGGGAAAGTCTGAGAAAACCCTCGAGCTTTTTAATCATTTCATCCGCACTTTTGAACAATTGGCCGAGCTCCGCCTGAACACGACAAAAACCATGATCAGTCTGGAACATCATGGAAAAAGAATTGTATACATTAGCCAGCTTGGAAAAAATTTTATCCATGTGGTATTTCCCTTTAAACAACTTTACCCGGATAACCTTTGCTTTATCAAATTCGGACAGGTTCCGGGCAGCAATCAGTACAACCACCATTTGAGGATGCACGCCAAAGAAGATTTAAATGAGGAAGTTCTGGGCTTTATGCGAATTGCCCTGGAAGAGTAACAGTAAGGGGCTAATAGCCCCCTACTGCTTTAATTTTTAGGCACTAAAACTTACATTTAGTGTAATTGGGGTGGCACTTAGTGCTTTACTTACCGGACAACCTGCTTTTGCAGCATTTGCCAGTTCTATAAATTTAGCCTCATCCATTCCACTTACCTTGCCATGCAGGTCCAGGGTAATATTGGAAATCGCAAAACCGCCTTCTACCGGATCCAGGGAAACGGTAGCTTCTGTACTCAGCTCATCTGCAGTAAAGCCTGCTGCAACAATCATAAAACTCAGCTGCATATTGAAACAACCGGCGTGGGCTGCTGCAATCAGTTCTTCGGGATTGGTGCCTGCTTTACCATCTTCATTTTCAAAACGGGTTTTAAAGCTGTAAGGGGTCTGATTAAAGAAATTATTGGCCGATGATAATGTTCCTTTACCTTCCAGGCCCGTACCGTTCCAAACGGCGGTTACTCTTCTTTTCATGTATGTGACAATTAAATTTCTGTAATGATTACATTTTCCGTGCAAAGCACATCAACGGTTATAAACTTAAGCATTCATTTTTAAAATTATAACAAGCCCCTGTCTTAATTGTGTTAATTTTTGGACCAGGCGGTCCTGCCTGCTTGTTCATTTGTTCACGAAGATTTAACGCCTGTATGCTCTTTTTTTAAAACAAAATCCTTAAGTTTGAAAAAACAATAAACCCTGCTGCTCTGATGACAAATTTAAATTTACATATGCTGAACGTTAAGCCTAGCTTATCTGTGATTGCTATTGTAATTATTATTGTCATTCATGATATAGGGAAGGTTATGTAAAATAAATTGAAAATTATAAATCATAAGCCTTCCCTACCCGGAAGGCTTTTTTTTTGCTTAAAATCATGAAGGGAAAATTTATCATCAGCGTTGTCTCGGAAGACAAAAAAGGACTGTTAAACCAGCTTACCTCTGTTTTCAATAAAAGAAATTATGAAATGGAAAGCTTAAATGTTTCCAGGACCGACATCAGTACAATTGTGTTGATTACCATAGAGGCATTCCTACCGGTAGATGAAGTCCAAAACACCTTGTTCAAACTCGAAAGGTTTATAGAAGTGTATAAGGCAAGGGCCGACGCTGCCCAGGAGAACATCCAGCGTAAAATTGGTTTTTTCAGTGTTTCCAAAGACATCCTGACTTCTTCTTACTGGGCGCTGATCCAAAAGTACGGCGCAAGTATTACTGCGCTCTCAGAAAATGCAGTCCTGCTGGAAAAAACAGGTACAGATGCCGATATACTGGAACTCTATAACCAGCTGGACAGCACTTATCTCTTGGGTTTTTGCAAAACAAATCTGATCATGGAGAAATCAATGACACATATTCAGGGGCTTTTTTAGTTATATTTGCGCATGTCAATTGAAGAATTAGAGACTTATTTTGAAGGGATTGATTTGCCGGAAACCGTTTATTTAAACCCGGCAATAAAAATAACAGACGTCAAAAAGTTTGTGCGCAGCCACATCATCACCGTGAAAGCCCATGGACACATCCGCGCTTACTCGAGTTTTATGGACAGGCTCCTGCAGTTGAAAGAAATTATAGAAGCCGGGAATGCCCCAAAAACAACAGATCAAAGTTCAATGTAGGTAAACCACTTTTTGTAGATCCGGTGATAGGTGCCATTTTCTTTGAGCCGTTTTAAAACTTTATCTATTTTCTTTTTGAGTTCAACATCACCCTTTTTCATAGCAATGGCGTAATGGGAATGGGTATCGGGAAGAAACATTCCAATCTGAAGGCTTTTGTATTTTTGCAGAAAACCTCCGGCTATGGGTGAGTCATCAATCACAACATCGAGCTTTTTTTCCAGCAGCAGGGTGTAAAGTGCTTCGTTTTTTTCTGCATGGATCACCTGATGGCCCGGAAATTTCCCCATAATATACTTTTCTGCTTCTGTTGCAATGCGGACCCCAATAGTTTTATGCTCAAAACTGTTCAGGTTGTTAAGGGAAGTCCCCTGGTTAACCACTGCGCAAAGACGAAACTGCAAATAGGGTGCACTGAATTCCAAGATCCTTTGTCTGGAAGGCGTCATGGTAACCGCAGAACAAATCATATCCAGTTGTCCCTTGTACAGTTTTTCAAGAATGTTTTTCCACAGTGAAATTTCATAGGCTATTTTCAGGTCCAGATGGCTGGCAATCTCCTGCATCAGGTCCACTTCGAACCCTTCAAAAACCGCAGAATGGTAATCTGTATGCATGGGCACCGGGGCTACAGAGTCCAGTCCGATTTTGAGTGTATCTTTCATTTTTTTGGTGTTTAGTATTTAATTCAAGATTTTGCCCGTTTAATCTATTCATTGAATACCTGGGTCACCATAGATTCCTCTATAAAGATAAGGCTATATAGGAGAAAAAAGAAGTCTGTTGTTTGATTTATCCTTATTCGGTCTCCGTATATTCGGAGTTCATGGTTTTCTCTATCCGGCTGTCCGGCACGAACCAAATCATGGCCACCAGAATATAAATACCAAAACTGATCCAGGAATTCACCATGGAAACTGCTATGGCTATAAGATAAAGGGCAACAGATATTTTGCCCTTGGTATCAGATCCGATGGCCTTACGCAGTTCGGGGTTCTTTCCGCCATTGCGGATCAATACATTGATCAGAATAGAATAAGCGATTCCATTCATCAGCAAAACAAAACCATACAGCGCAGCAGTCCATTGACTGAAATGGTTTTCACCCATCCAGCCGGTTACAAAAGGGATCAGGGACAGCCAGAAAAGCAGGTGAAGGTTTGCCCACAGGGTTGGTCCGTTAATAGACCTTACGCGCTGGAAAGTATGGTGGTGGTTGTTCCAGTAAATGCCAACGTAAATAAAACTGAGCACATAACTGATAAAAACAGGGATTAAAGGAACCAGGTCCTTAATGTGGTCTTTTTCATGGGGCACTTTAATTTCCAGTACCATAATGGTTATAATAATGGCAATCACACCATCACTAAAAGCTTCGAGTCTTCCTTTATGCATATTTAAGGGTCTATTTAAACCCAATATACAAACTCTGCGCTTTTTTACCCAGGCCCTGTTTAAATTGTCAGCACTTCAGCATTTCCATTCTTTCCCGGATATTCTTTCTCTGAGCAGACATAAATAATTTGCAACTGTCATTTCTTCGGCTTTTCTTTGCATTAGTTTATAATTAATCTAAATAACCACAAGAGCCAGCAAAACGAGGGTTTGATATTTCCATGCTAAATAAAAGAATAAGACATCCGCATAAAAACAAAAGTAAAAAATCACTTTTCAGAAGGATTAGTGACTGGCTGCACTTATGGTTGGGCATCAGTTCGGGACTGATTATCATTATTGTTGCACTGACCGGATGTATTTATGCTTTTCAGGTGGAGATCAGCCAATGGCTGTATAAGGACCAGATTTTCATTCAGGCCAATCCCAGTGCAAAAACGCTCCCCTTAAGTCAGCTGGTCCAAAAAGCCGAGCAGGCGCTTGGCGGGCAAAAAAAGGTTAATTTTTTAACGACTTACAGGGATCCTTCCAGGGCCTGGGAATTTTACACCTATAAACCTGGTGATGAAAAGGCCCTGACTTATTTTGGAACCATCGACTATTTTGACCTGGTGTTTATGGATCCCCATTCTGGAAAAGTAACCGGTATTCAGGATGGCAAGTATAATTTTTTCAATATCGTCAAATACCTGCATTGGAGCCTTTTGCTGAACGATAAATACGGCCAACAGATTGTGGGCTGGGCGACTTTTATTTTTGTCATTATACTAATTACAGGGCTCATCCACTGGTGGCCAAAAAAATGGAACAAAACCAACAGGGACAAGAGTTTCAAAGTCAAATGGAAAGCGGGTTTTAAACGGCTGAACTACGACCTTCATAATGTGCCTGGTTTTTATGCCATGCTGATTTCATTGGTGCTTGCCTTAAGTGGAATGGTATGGGCTTTTCAATGGTTCCAGAACACGGTATACGTCATTGCCTCGGGCAGTTTCAGCCCTCCGGCAAACGATTCTTTTAAATCCGATTCCACCAAAACGATTTCCGCGAACCCTTTTGATGTAGCTTTTGAACAGGCCAAACAAGCGATGCCCAAAGCCGACCGCATTGGAATGTCTCCGGCATCGGGAGCCGAGGGGGTTATTTATGCAAATGGTTACCAGGGAAAAGAAGTCTTTTACCGTACCGATGGCCTTCAGTTTGACCGTTACACGGGAAAATTACTGCACCGGAAAAACTATGAAGATAAAAACGGAGGGGAAAAATTAATTTCCATGAATTATGACATTCATGTGGGTGCCATATTGGGTCTTCCTGGCAAAATTATGGCATTTTCTGCCAGCTTAATCATTGCAACACTGCCTGTTACGGGCTTTATCATCTGGTGGGGCAAAAGAAAGAAAAAGAAAAAACCCTCACCGGTGCTGTAATTTTGCTATAATATATACACAAGCAGTTCAAAATCAATAAGATTTATCAAAAAAATATTTCCAATAAAATATTAATTTGTATCTTTGCAGTCCCTAACGGGAAAAGGAGATTAAATTTTTAATGGCAAAAAAACAAGTAGCAGAAAAAGAACTAGAGGCTAAAAAAGCCGAATTGCAAGGTGCAGACGCACGTCTGACTGAGAAAGAAACCATTGAGTCAGAAGCTGATTCAGTGTCGATCGAGCAGATCAAATCATCATTAGCTACCCCAGATCAAGATTTTGATTGGGATGCAGACGACAAAGTTTTCGGAAAATATTCTGACGAGGACCGTAAAAAGTTCGAGGATATGTACACCGATACTTTTAATCAAATCAACCAAGGTGAAATCATCAGCGGTATTGTTGTATCTATCAACAACAAAGATGTAGTATTAAACGTAGGATTTAAATCTGACGGTCTGGTATCTACTTCTGAGTTCCGTGATACACCGGATCTTAAAATTGGCGACAAAGTTGACGTTTTCGTTGAAGCACCTGAAGATGCGAACGGCCAGTTAATCTTATCTCGTAAAAGAGCTAAAACCCAAAGATCATGGGAGTCTATCAATGAGGCTCTTGAAAACGACAGAATCATCAACGGATTTGTTAAAAGCCGTACAAAAGGTGGTCTTATCGTGGACATCATGGGTGTTGAAGCTTTCTTACCTGGTTCTCAAATTGACATTAAACCTATCCGCGATTACGATGTATACGTGGGTAAAACAATGGAATTCAAAGTTGTTAAGATCAACCACGAGTTTAAAAACGTAGTTGTATCTCACAAAATCTTAATTGAAGACGACTTAGAAAGCCAAAAAGTTGAAATCGTTTCTAAACTTGAAAAAGGTCAGGTATTGGAAGGAACTGTTAAAAACATTACTGACTTCGGTGTATTCATCGATTTAGGTGGTGTTGACGGTTTATTGCACATTACTGATATTTCATGGGGCCGCATAGAGCATCCAAAAGAAGTATTGAGCTTAGACGAGAAAATCAATGTTGTGGTTCTTGACTTCGATGATGAGAAAAAACGTATTGCATTAGGTTTAAAACAATTGACTCCTCACCCTTGGGAATCTTTAGATGCTAACTTAGCTGTTGGTTCTAAAGTAAAAGGTAAAATTGTTACTGTTGCGGATTACGGTGCTTTCTTAGAAATCATCCCTGGAGTTGAAGGTCTGATCCACGTATCAGAAATGTCATGGTCTCAAAACCTGCGCAGCCCTCAGGAATTCCTGAAAGTTGGAGATGAAATCGAAGCTGAAGTTTTAACTTTAGACAGAGATGAGCGCAAAATGAGCTTGGGTATTAAACAATTAACTCAAGATCCTTGGCAAAATGTTGCGGAACGTTATCCAATCGGAAGCAAACATTCTGCAGTAGTTAAAAACATGACTAACTTCGGTGTATTTGTTGAAATCGAAGAAGGAATTGACGGATTAATCCATATCTCTGATCTTTCATGGTCTAAAAAAGTTAACCACCCTAACGAATTCACTAAAGTTGGTGATACATTAGACGTCGTTGTTCTTGAATTAGACGTGGAAAGCCGTAAATTAAGCTTAGGTCACAAACAACTGGAAGAAAACCCTTGGGATACTTTTGAAACCATCTTTACTATGGATTCAATCCACCAGGGAACTGTTGTTAAAGTAACGGATAAAGGTGCTGTTATTGCTTTACCTTATGGTGTTGAAGGTTTCGTACCTACAAAACATATGGCTAAAGAAGACGGTTCTGTTATCAAAGCTGAAGAAACCAATGACTTCAAAATCATTGAGTTTAACAAAGATGCTAAACGTATCGTTGTTTCTCATGCCCGTATCTGGGAAGAGGCTAAAGCTGAGGCCGTTGCTGAAGAAAGAGCGACTAAGAAAAAAGAAGCTAAAGCATCCAGCAGTGCAGTTAAAAAAGTTAAAGATTCTGTTGAGAAATCAACATTAGGCGATTTAGGTGTACTTGCTCAGTTAAAAGAGCAAATGGAAGGTGAAGAAAGCAAAAACAAAGCTAAATAAACCGCCAAAGCTTATATATAAAAAGCATCCCTTAACCGGGATGCTTTTTTTTTTGTTATTTTGGGGATCAAATTGATTTTACAATGAAGATCCTTTACTATTTTCTAATCGGCGCACTGTTTTTTAATACCCTTAAAGCACAAAGTCAAAGCCTGATTCCCATTCCTGTATCTGTAAAAGCAGGCAGCCCTTCCGATCAGTTCCAGCTGGATAAGCATACTCAAATCCTGATCAGTGATACTTCTTTAAATAAATCGGCAGCATTTCTGTCGGATTTTATCCAAAAATATAATCACCTGCAGCTTTCGACCGCTCCATATGGCCCAAATGAAAAGAAGTCCAATGTCATCAGCCTGATTCGAAGTGCAAGCGTCGCACCTCATGCAGATCAATATACCTTGTCGGCTTCGAAAAAAGGAATCAGCATTTTAAGTTCTACAGACCAGGGCATCTTTTATGGTGTACAAACCCTTCTTCAACTGTTGCTTTCAGATGGTATCCCCGGAAAAATACCGGCGATTGAAATACTCGACTACCCAAGATTTGATTACAGGGGCATGCACCTGGACGTTAGCCGTCATTTTTTTGAAGTCAGTTTTGTCAAAAAATACATCGATTACCTGGCCATGCATAAGTTGAATTATTTTCACTGGCATTTAACCGATGACCATGGCTGGAGGATAGAAATCAAAAAATATCCACGACTGACTGAAGTTGGAGCATGGCGTGACGGCTCGATTATAGGCTTGTATCCTGGAACCGGTAATGATGGCAAACGCTATGGGGGTTTTTACACGCAAGAGCAGATTAAAGAAGTGATTAAATATGCTCAGGACCGCTACATTACCATTATTCCTGAAATAGAAATGCCCGCGCACAGCATGGCTGTCCTGGCCGCTTATCCGGAACTGGGAACTGAACCTGCTAAAAAATATGAAGTGGCCCAGACCTGGGGAATTTTCAATAAGTTCAACAATGTATTACAGCCTACTGATCAGACTTTTAGTTTTCTGGAAGATGTACTCACAGAAGTGATGCAGCTTTTTCCTGCTCCTTATATTCATATTGGCGGTGATGAGGGCTCAAAAATATGGTGGAAACAATCGGCGGTATCCCAGCAAATTATAAAAGACAATAAACTGAAAGATGAAAGTGGACTGCAAAGTTATTTTATCCACCGGATCGAAAAATTTGTCAACAGCAAGGGAAAAACCATTATCGGCTGGGACGAAATCCTGGACGGAGGCCTTGCGCCCAACGCCATTGTCATGAGCTGGAGGGGTGAAAAAGGTGGGATTGCGGCAGCCAAACAACAACATAAGGTCATTATGACCCCCGAGAACATGATGTACTTCAATCATACCCAATTTTTAAAAGACGATTCCCTGACCGCGGCCAAATACCTTCCGCTGGAGGTGGTGTACAATTATGAACCGGTCTCTAAAGAGCTTTCTTTGGCCGAAGGCAAGTACATCTGGGGCGGACAAGGGAATTTATGGTCTGAATACATCACCAATCCGGCCAAGGTGGAATATATGCTCTTTCCACGTCTGGATGCCTTAAGTGAAGTTTTATGGAGCCCTAAGGAAAAAAGAAATTTGGCTGATTTTAAAAACAGGTTAAAAACACAGTTTAAACGCTATGACCTGATGAACATTAATTACAGTAAAAGGTATTTGACACCCTGATTATAAAAACTTTTTCTCAAGGTCTGGGGTGGGGACCATACAGCTTGTCCTTTTGCCCCAGATTTTGTACCTGTTACCCGAAATCAGCTTATAAAAAAAGTCCCGGATAAAGGCCGGAATATAAATCAGGATATACAGCGCTGGCCATAGCCCACCCAAATGTTTTGTGATTCTGAGTGCGGCTGAAGATCTCCGGTAAAGTTTCCCGTTTTCCAGCAGCAGAATACTGTCCATGGCCTGAAAGTCAACAGCAAAGCGGTCCAGGTATTCCTGTGCCTGCTCGCTTTGCAAGGCCGCAAACCGAAAATAATCTTTCGCATCCCGCTGAATGACAAACTGAACAGCACTGTTGCATAGATTACAAACCCCGTCAAAAAAAATTATTCCCCGCTCCATCCTCAAAGTTAAGGTTTTAGCTTTCTTTCCAGGCTAAAACTTATACAATACCTAATAAAAATGGAAAAGCAATTACAGATTTCAATTCGATTTTCTATATTTGTCTAATCCTTGAGTCAATGCAAAAAAGAACCCTGCTAGACGGAAAAAAATTCCAAATCACAATTAAGCGACTTTGTCATCAGCTAATTGAGAATCATACCGATTTTTCGAACACTGTTTTGATTGGCATCCAGCCAAGAGGAAGTTATTTCGCTGATCGCGTCAAAATGGAGCTCTCTGAGATCTTAAAAAACAATAAAATCCAGAAAGGTAATCTTGATATTACTTTTTTCAGGGATGATTTCAGGCGCAAAGATGGCCTGGTCTCGGCCAGCAGCAATACCATAGATTTTATTATTGAAGGTAAAAATGTGATCCTGATAGATGACGTGTTGTGGACAGGACGGACCATTCGCGCGGCACTGGATGCTTTGCTTGCCTATGGACGGCCAGCCAAAGTAGAGTTGATGGTCCTTATAGACCGCAGGTTTTCCAGACACGTCCCTATTGAACCGGATTACATCGGACAACAGGTAGACAGCCTGGATTCTCAGCTGGTCAGGGTCAGCTGGAAAGAAACAGAAGGAGAAGACAAAGTAATTTTATTATCAGAAAGAAATAAGTAGAAATGGCAGCAGAAAAATTATCAACCCGACATCTTTTAGGCATTAAAGATATTGACCGGAATGATATTGAATTGATTTTTGAAACTGCAGATAATTTTAAAGAAGTCATTAACCGGCCCATAAAAAAGGTTCCCTCTTTAAGAGACATCACGATTGCCAATATCTTTTTTGAAAACTCTACCCGTACTAAACTTTCCTTTGAGCTTGCAGAGAAACGCTTATCGGCTGACATCGTTAATTTTGCGGCCTCCTCTTCCTCGGTGAGTAAAGGAGAAACCTTAATTGATACGGTGAACAACATTCTGGCCATGAAAGTAGACATGGTTGTCATGAGACATCCTTATGCCGGTGCCGGTGTATTCTTAAGTAAACACATCAACGCCCAGATCGTCAATGCCGGAGATGGAGCACATGAACATCCGACACAGGCCTTACTTGATGCCTTTTCCATTCGTCAGAAACTTGGAGATGTTGCCGGTAAAAAAGTGGTCATTGTGGGTGATATCCTGCATTCAAGGGTCGCGATTTCCAATATTTTATGCCTTCAGAAATTAGGAGCCGAAGTGATGGTCTGTGGACCGACCACCCTGATTCCTAAGTTTATTAACGGCCTGGGGGTTAAAGTAGAACACGATCTTAGAAAAGCATTAAACTGGTGTGATGTGGCTAATATGCTTCGCATACAGCTGGAAAGACAGGACATCAAATACTTCCCTTCCCTTCGGGAGTATGCCATGATGTATGGCCTGAACAAACAGATTCTGGATAGCCTGGACAAAGAGATTGTTGTCATGCACCCGGGCCCGATCAACCGGGGTGTGGAGATCACAAGTGATGTTGCAGACAGTAAACAGTCTATTATCCTTGAACAGGTAGAAAATGGGGTCGCCGTCAGAATGGCCGTACTTTATCTCCTTGCTTCTCAGCGGGATTAAGATCTTCAGCTTCTTTTTTATACCAATTTAAATAACTTTACGTTAAACAGTGTTATTAACACATGTTAATTTCTAATGTTAATAAGATACATTACTATATCTATATTAGCGACAACCATATTTGAAATCCGATGCAGAAAAAATACCTTTTTATACCGCTTTTATTGGCAGGAAACCTAACGGCAGGGTATGCCCAGTTAGGTCCATTAGTAAACCTTAACAAGAATTATCAAAGCGGATTAGAATTATTAGACAATGAAAAATATGTAGCTGCCGCACAGCAGTTTAAACTGGTGGAACAATCCAGGATCAAACCTGCTGCCCAACAGGAAAGCAATGCTGAACTGACCTTATTAAAGGAAAATGCAAAATTCTATGCCGCTGTGTGTGCCCTTGAACTGGGAAATGCAGATGCCGAAAACCTCTTTCAGAATTTCATCAAAGACTATCCTTTAAACCCCAATACAAAGCTGGCTTATTTCCATGTAGGAAAGTCTTATTTTGCACAGAAAAACTATCAAAAGGCCCTGGAATGGTTTGAAAAAACAGACCCTTCTACCCTGTCCCAGAAACAGCGACTGGAATACCAGTTCAAACAAGGTTATGCTTATTTTGAACTTAAAGACTTTGAAAAAGCAGAACCTCTTTTTGAATCTGTAAAAAAAGAGGTCTCTCCTTTCCAGGAAAGTGCCACCTATTATTTTGCCTATATCAATTACCTTAACAAAGAGTATAAAACTGCGCTGGCCAATTTCGAAAAACTGAAAGGCTCACCAACCTATCAGGCCAGTTATCCATATTACATTACCTCTATGTACTACCTGGACCAGCGCTATGATGATGTGATCAGTTATGCTGTTCCTGTACTTCAGACTTCACAACAACAATATGAAGCGGAAATGCTTAGCCTGATTGCTGCTTCCTATTTTGCAAAATCCGATTATAAAAATGCCGAGAAATATTTTGCTGATTATTACGCAAAAGATAAGTCAGGCGTGGTGAATAACCTGTTTGTTTATCAGTACGGTTATTCCCTGTTCCAACTCAAAAAATATAAAGAATCGGTCACCGTCCTGGAAAAGTTAAATAGCGATGATGTATACCTGCAGAGCGGAATGCACACCCTGGGGCGTTCGTTTCTGGAGTTAAAAAATAAAGAGAAAGCAAGAAGTGCCTTCTTCAGGGCTTCAAGGCTTAGTTTCGACAAATTCATTCAGGAAGATGCCTGGATCAATTATGCCAAACTGAGTTATGAACTTGAGTTTAACCAGCAGGCCCTGGAAGCCACACAGAATTTTCTTAAACAGTTTCCTACTTCCCGCAAAATCAATGAGGCTAAGACTTTATTGGGTGAAATTCTGTTAAGCAGTAAAAACTACCAGGCGGCCATTGATATTCTGGAGCCCATTCCAAATAAATCACCGGAAGCCAAAGAGGCCTATCAGAAAGTGACTTACTTCAGAGGCCTGGAGTTCTATAATGAGCGTGCTTTTCCTAATGCCCTCTCTATGTTTCTTCGTTCAGCAAAATTCCCTGAAGATGAGGAAATTCATGCCTTGAGCACATATTGGAGTGCAGAAGCAGCTTACGAGCTCAGAAAGTACGGTGAGGCCGTGAAAACTTTTGAAACCTTTCTGAGCATGCCGGCGGCAGATAAAACCAAAGTCTACAATTTTGCCAATTATGCTTTGGCTTATGCGGCTTTTGAAGACGAAAAATATTCAAAGGCGGCAACTTATTTTGAACGCTTCCTGAATGGGAACGATAAAGATCCCAAAACGGTTAATGATGCGACCATCAGGCTGGCAGACTCCTATTTTGTCAATAAAAGTTACGACAATGCCTTGCTGAACTACAATAAGATCATCAGCAGCAGATCTCCCGGTGAAGATTATGCCTTATTCCAAAGGGGTATGATCCAGGGTTTAAGTGGTCAGGATGATGCAAAGATCAGCACCATGGAAAGTTTACTGCAACAATTTCCGGGATCTAATTATGCAGATGATGCGGGTTTTGAAAGGGCTTATACTTATTTTAATAAAGGGGACCTTGATAAATCAAAAACAGACCTGACCGGATTAATCAGTAAATACCCCCACAGCAGTTATGTACCAAGGGCAATGGTCACTATTGGTCTTGTACAATACAACCAGGACCAGGATGATGCAGCCCTGACCACCTTCAAAAAAGTTATTACCGATTATGGAAGTACTGAAGAGGCAAAACAAGCCCTGGCTTCCATCAAGAATATTTATGTAGACAGAGGTGATGCAAATGGTTTTATTGCTTATGCAGGTACCACTCCGATTGGAAATTATTCTGTTGCCGATCAGGACAACATCGTTTTTCAGGCTGCAAATAACCGTTACCTGAAGGGCGATTTTCAAGGCGCCTTTGAGGCAGTGAACGGGTATTTTGACAAATTTCCAAAAGCCATCCACGACAAGGAAGCTAAGTTTATCCGTGCAGAATCCCTGGTTAAGCTCAACCGTTCGGCCGAGGCCATTCCTGATTACGAATACATTTTGAACGACTGGACCAGTGATTATACGGAACGTTCTTTAATCAGTATATCCCAGGTATTTTTAAAAGAGAAAAAATACAATGAAGCTGTCGTTTACCTGAAAAGACTGGAAACCACCGCAGATTACAAAGTCCATTATTCTTATGCCATCAATAACCTGTTAAAAGCTTATGATGCGCTAAAAATGCCTGATGATGAATTGAAATACGCACAACTGGTTAAGGAGTCTGATAAAGCTTCTGAAGAGGAAAAGAACAGCTCGGATTTGTATGCAGGAAAGGCTTATCTTTTAAAAGCAGATACCACAATGGCCATCAAATCTTTCAGTAACGTGGTCAGTAAAACCAAAACTCTGGCAGCTGCTGAAGCAAAATATACACTGGCGGCCCTTCAATATGCAAAACGTGATTATAAAACTTCTCAGAAGACCTGTTTCGACCTGATCAACAATATGGCCTCCTATGACTACTGGGTTGCCAAAGCATTTATACTGTTATCTGATAACTATCTTGCGCTCAAAGATAAATTACAAGCCAAAAGTACCTTGCTGAGTATCATAGACAATTACGAAGGCAAGGATGATATTGTTCCGACAGCAAAAGAGAAATTAGAAAAAATTAAATAAGCGAGCACACACATGAGATTCAGCAAACTACTATATACGACTGTACTTTTTATTTCAGCGGGTACATTGGGCCTTCAGGCACAGGATACCAAAACTACCGATAAGAAAAAAGACGACAAGACCATCGCAGAAGAAATTGAAGTCGTCAGACCATATAAACCTGTTCTGGCCGAAGCCGTAAAGCTCAGAAGAAGTCCGGACCTTAATGACATCAAAACCTATAAGGCGCGTTTTAATTATGCCCTGACAGACCGCAAACTGGAATTAAATTCGGACATCAATAAATTACAGGCCCAGCAACTGGCCGATGAACGTCAGGCTGCTTTAATGAACAATTATGTGAAAGCGGGCTTTGGTTCTGCAACCACAACACTTGCCGAGGCATACATTAACCTGGGCCGGGATGAAGCCTTGCAGGCTGGTGGTTTTTTCAGACACTTTGGCCAACAAGGTAAATTGAATGAACAAAAATTCAATCAGCAGGAGTTTAGTGTTTTCGGACGAAGTATCGGTGACCAGTTTACTTTAAGTGGTCGTGTCAACTATCAGCGAAATGGCCTTGCTTTCTATGGACAAGATCCAAACAATTCCTTTGTAAACGCCAATCCGGAAAAACAAGCTTTCAATTTTTTTGAAGCCGAAGGAGAAATAGCCAGCAAGTATACCACAGATGAGAATGCCCTGAGTTATGCGGCAAAATTAAACGGCTATATCTGGGGAGATAAATTCAATGCAAAAGAAAACTCGGTTGTACTAAACGGTTATCTGAATAAAAGGATCAGCAGTTTTAACCTTGGGCTTGCAACTTCAGTAGAATTCGGAAAAACCCAGGACCTGAATGTAAGTGTGGGCAACAACCTTTTGAAATTGAACCCCTACATCAGGTTACAATCCAATGGCGTAAAAATCAATGCAGGAATTAACTTTGTCCAGGAATTCGGCGCCTTCTCTGAAACCAGAATTTTCCCGGCAGTAACGGCAGACTTCACTTTGATTCCGGATTACCTGCAGGTTTTCGGAGAGTTAAAAGGAGATGTGAACCGGACGTCCTTAAAACAGCTGACGGATGAAAACCCTTTTCTGAACAGCAATATTGAAATCCAGAATTCTGTAGAGAAACTGAGCATCACCGGAGGAATTAAAGGAACGGCAGGCCCGGGCTTTGGTTATAAAGCCAAGGTCTATCATAAAGAAATTTCACAAATGCCCTTATTTGTAAATGACTTTGCTTCTCCTTATAAATTTGATGTCATCTATGATTTTGGAAACATGAAACTTTTTGGAGTTGAGGGAGAAATTTCCGTACAGGTGAGCAATGCTTTGAAATGGACAGGAAAATTAAACCTGGAAAACTATAAGCCGGCTTCTGAAACAAAAAGCTGGTTTAAACCGCAACTTAGGGTGAGTTCCAATCTATTGTATAACTTCAACGATAAGCTGAGCTTCAATGCTGCTGTTGCCTTGCAGGATGACAGCAAAGCGAAGCTGTATACCGCAAAGCCGGTGACTCCATATGTGGTACCTGACCGCAACAATGAAACCGTTGTGAACGTTAAAGGTTTTGTGGACCTTGGTATAGGCGCAAATTATAAAATCAACAACAAGTTTGCTGTTTTTGCCAAAGCGAATAATTTATTGAATAATACATCAAATGGCAGGTTCCTTTATTATCAGCCTATTGGCCTAAATGTATTTGGAGGTCTGACCTATTCTTTCTAACCGCTTTTTAATTAATAATTGGTTGATAAAGAATTAAAATTTATTTTTACCAAAATGGATATATTATCGTACTTAACAGAGCTTATTCAAACACATAAAGAGGTTGGACTGCCAAATCTGGGAACTTTCTTTAAAAAAAAGTCTCCTGGTAGGTATGATGCAAATTTACATTCTTTCCTTCCTCCGAGTTATCTTTTACAATTTAAAACGGAGGTCTCGGAAAGTTCTTTACTGGCTGCGCACATTAGCCAGCAACACCATATATCTGTTGAATCTGCCAATTATTACATTGAACAGTTTACACTGGGCCTGAAAAAACAACTGACGGATCATAAACAGGCCGATCTTTCTCCGTTGGGAAAATTAATTAGTGAAAACGGCCTTACTTCATTTCATCCGGAAAAAGACCTGCAGCTTGGTTTTGAGTTTTACGGCCTTCCAAGTGTTCAGGAACAGGTACCTGCACCTGAACAAACCGATACAATTGTTCCTGAGGTGGAAACTGTAGTGCCCCATCATGATGCCCAGCCG
This sequence comes from Pedobacter nutrimenti, assembly GCF_003208655.1. Lineage (GTDB taxonomy): Bacteria > Bacteroidota > Bacteroidia > Sphingobacteriales > Sphingobacteriaceae > Pedobacter > Pedobacter nutrimenti. Next base: position 211,999 of record NZ_QKLU01000010.1, read on the forward strand.
CAGGTTCAGGACCCGGAGGAAGAAAAAAACTTACAGGAAGAAGAACTTGTTCCTGCCCCGGAAAACAACCAGGAAGAATTCATTTCTGCGGCAGATGAAAACGAAAATCCATCAACAGGGGAAGCCATACCAGAGGTACCTTTAGTTGTGATTCCACCTTCTTCAGATCCACTTCCGGTTAATGAACCAATAGTGAACACTCCTTTTTATAAGGACCCTGTTGTACCCGATGAAGAACAAAGAAAAAGTACACCGCTATATTTGATCCTGATCCTGACCTTACTGGTCCTGCTGATTATTTTTATGGGCCTTTTTCTGTTGAAGCCTCAGTTTTTTGATCAGCTGGTCAAGCAGGCCAGTCCTGCTGCAGAGCAGCAGAAACCGGTATTGCCTAATCCGGTAAAGGACAGTTTGAACAAACCGGTCGATTCGCTCCCTAAAAAGGAGACCGTCAAAAAAGACACGCTTGCAGCCAAAGTCAGTCCTTCAAAAGACAGTGTAAACCTTGCTGGCTCCGCTACAACTATTGCACAACCTGCTGAGCAAACAACCTATGAAGTTATTGGTTCCTCAGTGGCAAATCAACAGGAAGCAGACCGGTTTATCGAATTTATGAAAAGAAAATGGGGTGTCAACGCAACCATTGTCAGCCATAGAAAAGGAAAAAAGATTAAAATCAGTATTGCAAGCTATAAGGATAAAGCCACTGCAGATGCCGAAAAAATAAGACTGGAAGAAAAGATTAAAATCACAGGTCTTTACGTTTTTACCAATACACACAAACCAGAATAATATGATCACATTGCTACAGGGTGCCAGTGATACGGCGAACCGACTAACCGATACTGCCAATGCTGTAAAACAGGCTGTAACAACTGCGCCTCCGGAACTTCATTTCATAGACCTGCTGTTTAAAGGCGGCTGGGTGATGATCCCTCTTGCCTTCCTGGCTTTCCTGGGATTAGTAATTTTTACCGAACGTTACCTGACCATTAGAAAATCTTCCAAGACAGAAGCCAATTTAATGCTTCAGATTAAACAATATATCCATGACGGACGATTGGAAAACGCCATTGCCCTTTGCCGCAACACCAATTCTCCCTTGGGCAGAATGTTGGAAAAGGGGTTAAAACGGATCGGACGCCCTATTAAGGACATTGAGGCCGCTATAGAAAATGTAGGTAAACTGGAAGTATCCAAATTGGAAAAAAACATTGGTATCCTGGGAATTATAGCAGGTATTGCCCCAATGCTTGGTTTCGTGGGTACCATTATCGGGGTTATTACCATTTTCCATGACGTATCTATAAAAGGAGCTATTGAAATTGGTACAATTTCTGGTGGTTTATACACTAAAATGATCACTTCGGCAACAGGTCTGATCATTGGTATCATTGCCTATGTGCTGTACCACATTTTAAACATGATGGTTGAAAGGATCATCTTGAGAATGGAAACAGATGCCATTGAGTTTATTGATTTATTAGAAGAACCAGGGAAATAATGAATCTGCGAAAAAGAAAAAAAGGAGCAGTTGAAGTGCATACTTCTGCACTAAACGACATTATGTTCTTTCTGCTGTTGTTTTTTCTGCTTGCATCTGCAGTAGTTAATCCAAAGGTGGTCAAGTTATTGCTCCCAAGGTCCGAATCCGGGCAGCAATCTTCCGCGCAGAAAACAATTACCGTTTCTATTGATGATAAACTGAATTATTTTGTTGAGAAGCAACAGGTTACTCTGGAAAACCTGAAAGCTGCCGTAGAAACTTATCAAAAGGCTTCACCCGATATGACCATCGTATTGTATGTGGCAAGAGGTGTATCTATAGAAAATACCATGCAGGTTTTTGATGTTGCCAATCAACTGAAACTTAAGGTCGTACTGGCTGTTGAACCAAAAAAATAATGTCGTACTACAAAGAAGAAAATAATTACCCTAAAGCTTTAGCCATATCCACCGGGATTATGGCTGTATTGCTGGTTTTAAGTTTTTTCATTGTTATAGGTTCCTTTAAGCCTGTAGAGGAAGCGGGAATGGGCGGAATGGTGGTGAATTACGGAACATCTGTTACCGGAATGGGTACAGATTACACCAGTATAGAAGAACCTTCTGCAGATCCCAATGCCAATAAAAAAGCACCGGATAAGGTGGTTCCTGAAAAACCAACCATTGAGCAGCCAACCACTCAAACCAGCGATAAAGAGGTGGTTACACAGAATACAGAAGAGTCGGTAAACATCAATACCAAAAAAACAAAAACAACCGCCCCTCCTACTGCTGCTGTGGAAAGCAAACCGGCAAAACCAACTATTAATCAGAATGCCCTTTATAAAGGTAAAGCCAACAAAGGTACCGGGCAGGGTGATGGTACCGGTGATACGCCAGGTAACCAGGGCAGCATTAACGGCGATCCGCTGAGTAATAAATATGGAGAAGGCGGTTCAGGTTTTGGAGAAACCCCCATTGCCTTAAGACGTTTTACAAATCTGGTTACTCCTCATGATGATGGTCAAAAGACAGGCAAAATTGCCGTACGTATTTCCATCAATAAGGAAGGAATTGTCATCAATGCGGTCCCGGGTGTAAAAGGGACCACTTTAAATGACCGTGACCTCTGGCAGAAATGTAAAGAAGCCGTAATGGGTGCCCGGCTCAATCAGTCAGACGCTGCTCCTGATGTACAGGTTGGCGTAGTTGTTTTTAATTTCAAAGTAAAATAGCTTTTCTTAAAGCATCATTTTTAAAATGACTTACTCAGAAACCCTGGATTACCTTTACAGTAAACTTCCAATGTTTACTCGTGTTGGGGCAGTTGCATTCAAAAAAGACCTGCACAATACAGTTGCAATGTGCCAGGCATTAGGAAATCCACAGCAAAAATTTAAAACCATACATGTAGGCGGAACTAATGGCAAAGGCTCGACCTCACACATGCTTGCGGCCATACTGCAAAAGGCCGGGTATAAAACGGGCCTTTATACCTCGCCCCACCTTAAAGATTTCAGAGAAAGAATAAGGGTTAATGGTAAAATGGTTTCCAAACCCTTTGTAACTCATTTTGTCAGGGAACAGCGTGCCTTGATTGAATCTTTAGAGCCTTCTTTTTTTGAAGTGACCGTGGCAATGGCTTTTTCATATTTTGAGCAGCAAAAGGTGGATGTGGCCATTATTGAGGTCGGATTGGGTGGCCGCCTGGATTCCACCAATATTATTCATCCGGATTTATCTGTAATTACCAACATCAGCCTGGACCACACCAATATGCTTGGTCATACACTGAAGGAAATTGCTTTTGAAAAAGCAGGTATTATAAAAAAAGATACCCCGGTAGTGATCGGGGAACGGCATCCGGAAACAGACCCCGTGTTTTTCACTAAGGCTACAGAAACCAATAGTCCGCTTTTTTTTGCGCAAGACCATTGGCATGCAGCGAACATCGGGCAAAAAGGGAATTACCTTTCCTTGTCTATCTATAAAAATAAGGAGCTGTTTTTCGAAAAACTTACACTCGATCTGACCGGTTCCTATCAGCTTAAAAATGTTTTAACTGTAGCCGCTGCAATTGAGCAATTAAAAAAACTAAACTATCTTATTTCAGATGAAGCTGTTTACCATGCGCTCAAAAATGTTAAAAAAATAACCGGTCTGCAGGGCCGGTGGCAGATCCTGCAAAAGGCCCCACTAATTATATGTGATACAGGTCATAACCTCGCTGGAATAGCGGAAGTGCTTAAAAACATACAAAATACGCCCCATAAGCAGCTCCACATGGTCATTGGCATGGTAAAAGACAAGGACATCAGTGGCGTGCTTGCCCTTCTTCCAAAAGATGCCCGCTACTATTTTTCGCAGCCTGCATTAGAAAGAGCAATGCCAGCTGCTGAGCTTGCTGCCCAGGCAAAAATGCTTGGACTTAAGGGAAAAGTTTTTGACCAGGTAAAAGAAGCCTTAAATGCGGCTAAGGCTGCAGCTGTAGCTGAAGACCTTATTTTTATAGGGGGCAGCACTTTTGTAGTCGCCGAAGTGATATAATATCTTTACTTTGGCTTAATCTGGTAATTTTAAAGGATTGAGTACATTTGTCGCATACACTATATAACAAATAATGAAAAAATTACTCCTACAGTTTTCAGCAGTGATGATGCTGTGCAGTCCTGCATTTGCACAGCAGAAAACACCTAAACAAGTTTCTTCAAGTACCACCTATCCGGCGGCGGTTAACAGGCCTAAACTGGTTGTAGGTCTGGTTGTCGACCAAATGAGATGGGATTATCTGTACAGATATTATGAGCGTTATGGCAATGGTGGTTTTAAAAGACTCGTCAATGAAGGTTTTTCTGCGGAAAATACTTTTATCCCATACCTGCCGACTTATACGGCCTGCGGACATTCCAGTATCTATACAGGTTCTGTTCCTGCAATTAATGGCATTATAGGTAATAACTGGTATGACCCTGAATTGGGAAGGGATGTATATTGTACTGAAGATAAAGAGGTAAAAACGGTTGGCAGTAGTTCGAACGCCGGAGAGATGTCTCCAAAAAACATGCTTTCCAGTACCATTACCGATGAACTAAGACTGGCTACCAATTTCAGGAGCAAAGTAATAGGAATTTCCCTTAAGGACAGGGGTTCTATTTTACCGGCCGGCCATGCTGCAAATGCAGCCTATTGGTATGACGGGGTCACCGGAAACTGGATCACCAGTACATATTATATGCAGGAATTACCATCCTGGGTTGCAGACTACAATAAACTAAAAAAACCAGACACCTATTATGCCCAGGACTGGAATACCCTATATCCGATAAACACTTATGTACAAAGTACAACGGATGATAAATCCTATGAAGGCCTTTACAAAGGTGAGGATAAAACAGTTTTTCCACATATTCTGAAAAAATCTATCGGAAATAATTATGACCTGATCAGAAGTACGCCATATGGCAATACCATGACGCTCGACCTTGCAAAATCAGCCATTGCTTCTGAGCATCTTGGTCAAGGGCCGGTTACTGATTTTCTTGCCGTCAGCTGCTCTTCAACAGATTACATTGGGCATCAGTTTGGTCCCAATTCTATAGAGGCAGAAGATACTTTTTTACGTCTGGATAAGGACCTGGCAGATTTTTTTGCTTACCTGGACAAAACAGTTGGTAAAGGCAATTACCTGTTTTTCCTGACCGCAGATCATGGTGCTGCACATGTTCCCGGTTTTATGAAAGAAAATAAACTTCCGGGTGGCCTGGTGAGCAACAGACAATTGGCCAAAGACCTGAACAGTACGCTGGAAAAAGAGTTCAAAATCAAAAACAGTGTTCTGATTGTGATGAACAACCAGGTCATTTTTGACCAACCACTCATCACTGAAAACAAAGTGGATTTTGAACAGATTAAAAAAACCACCATTAATTTCTTAAAACATCAGGCAGGTATTATGGATGCAGTGGATTTGACAAAAATCAGTACAGCAACCCTGCCTGAGGAAATCAAAAAACGTCTTGCAAATGGATTTAATGCCCGTAGAAGTGGTGAAGTTTATTTCGTATTGAAGCCAAACTGGTTTGATGGCGGCGCAACAGGAACAACACACGGTGCCTGGTATCCCTATGACTCACACATTCCGCTCGTTTTTATGGGCTGGAAGGTAAAAGCAGGAAAAACCAATAAGAACCATTATATGACAGACATTGCTTCTACCCTGGCGGCAATGCTCCAGATACAGATGCCAAGTGGCAGCGTAGGTGAACCAATCACAGAACTTACACAATAATAATGAAAGCCGCACAACCTGCGGCTTTTCATTTTTTAGTACCTTTGTTCACCAAGTATAATCCCATTCTATGGAACACATTCAAATCTATAAACCTAAAAATAAAATACGCTTCGTAACAGCTGCCGCACTATTTGATGGCCATGACGCCACCATTAACATTATGCGGCGCATTCTGCAATCCTCTGGGGCAGAGGTGATCCATTTAGGGCACAACCGTTCTGTCGATGAGGTTGTCAACTGTGCAATACAGGAAGATGTACAGGGTATTGCCATGACCTCCTACCAGGGAGGACATATGGAATACTTTAAATATATGTTTGACCTCCTTCAGGAAAGAGGGGCATCCCATATTAAAATATTTGGAGGAGGTGGAGGTGTTATCCTTCCGTCCGAAATTCAGGAATTACAGGAATACGGCATCACCAGAATTTATTCCCCAGACGATGGTCGTAAAATGGGACTGCAGGGTATGATTAACAACATGCTGGAGCAGACCGATTACATCACGGCTGTTTCTGTGAACGGAGAACTAAAAAAAATTCCACATAAAGAAGTTAAAAGCATAGCCACCGCCATAACAGTGGCGGAGAATGACCCCGAGGCCGCCCAGGCCTTTGTCAATGAACTTAAAAAATTAACTAAAAATAATAAAGCCCCTGTACTTGGTATTACCGGGACCGGGGGTTCAGGAAAATCCTCTCTGGTCGACGAACTGGTCAGAAGGTTTCTCATTGAGGTAAAAGATAAATCCCTGGCGATCATTTCGGTAGACCCTTCTAAAAGAAAAACAGGCGGGGCACTACTTGGCGACCGGATCAGAATGAATGCCATCAACAACAAAAGGGTTTATATGCGCTCTCTGGCGACCAGACAGGCAAATCTGGCCCTTTCTAAAAATGTGCAGGAAAGCATTGACATCTGCAAAGCTGCAGGATATGACCTGATCATTGTGGAGACCTCTGGTATTGGCCAGTCCGACACAGAAATCACAGAGCATTGCGATGTTTCTTTATATGTGATGACCCCTGAGTTCGGTGCAGCGACACAGCTGGAAAAAATTGATATGCTTGATTTTGCAGATCTGGTTGCGATCAACAAATTCGACAAAAGAGGTGCCCTGGATGCCTTGCGTGATGTAAGGAAGCAGTATAAACGGAACCACAACCTCTTTGATGCCAAAGATGACTTCATACCTGTTTATGGAACCATGGCTTCCCAATTCAATGACCCGGGAATGAACAATTTGTTCAGTTCACTGATGGATAAAATTAAAGAAAAAACAGGTGTTGACTTTAAAGCACAGATGGTGCTTACCGCTGAGCAATCCGAAAAAATATACATTATTCCACCCGACCGGATCAGATACCTTGCCGAAATTGCCGAATCCAGTCAAACTTATAATGAATGGGTGGATCAGCAAAGCACTATTGCCAGAAAGCTATACCAGCTTCAGGGGGTATTGAAACTAGCAGAAAGCGAAGCCTCTTCCAATGTGACTGTTGATTCGCATACACAAAAAGCCTTGCAAGATGTATACAACCATTTAGAAGAACTACTGGATGGACAATGCAGACGTCTGCTAAGAGAATGGCCGGAAACAAAGGAAAAATATAAAGCAGAGAATTTCATTTACAAAGTCCGGGACAAAGAAATCAAACAGCCTTTATTTTATGAATCCCTTTCCAAACTAAAAATACCTAAAGTATCCCTGCCAAGGTACCAGGACTGGGGAGACATTCTGCGCTGGCTTTTGACAGAGAATGTTCCCGGAGAATTTCCTTATGCAGCAGGTGTTTTCCCGCTCAAGAGAGATGGTGAAGATCCCACCCGTATGTTTGCCGGAGAGGGCGGTCCGGAAAGAACAAATAAACGTTTCCATTATGTCTCTCTCGGTCAGCCTGCGCACAGGCTTTCCACTGCTTTTGATTCTGTTACCCTTTATGGCGAAGACCCTCATATCCGGCCGGATATTTATGGTAAAATCGGAAACTCCGGGGTGAGCATTGCCACGTTGGATGATGCAAAAAAACTCTATTCCGGCTTTGATCTTTGTGCAGCCTCTACCTCTGTCTCCATGACCATAAATGGCCCTGCCCCTATGCTTTTGGGATTCTTTATGAATGCAGCCATCGATCAGCAATGTGAAAAATACATTAAAGAAAATGGCCTGCAAGCAGAGACTGAAAGAAAAATAAAGGCCTTGTACGAATCAAAAGGTTTAACCAGGCCCCAATATAATGGTCAGCTGCCTGAGGGCAACAACGGACTTGGCCTGATGCTCCTTGGTACCACAGGTGATCAGGTCCTTCCCGCAGACATTTATGCTAAAATCAAAGCACATGCCATCAGTACGGTGAGGGGAACTGTTCAGGCCGATATTCTTAAAGAAGACCAGGCCCAAAACACCTGCATTTTCTCTACAGAATTTGCTTTAAGGATGATGGGCGATATCCAAAAGTATTTTATAGATGAAAAGGTGAGGAATTTTTATTCCGTATCCATTTCAGGATATCACATTGCCGAAGCAGGAGCGAATCCAATCTCACAATTGGCCTTTACTTTAAGCAATGGCTTTACCTTTGTGGAATACTATTTAAGCAGGGGCATGCATATAGATGATTTCGCTCCTAACTTATCCTTTTTCTTTTCCAATGGCATTGATCCGGAGTATTCGGTAATAGGAAGGGTTGCCAGAAGAATTTGGGCAAAAGCGATTAAAAATAAATACAAGGGTAATGACCGTTCTCAAAAGCTAAAATACCATATACAAACTTCAGGTCGGTCTTTACATGCACAGGAAATTGATTTCAATGACATCAGAACGACCCTGCAGGCCTTGTACGCTATTTATGACAATTGCAACTCCCTTCATACCAATGCTTACGATGAGGCAATCACTACGCCAACAGAGGAATCTGTCAGAAGAGCTATGGCGATACAACTGATCATTAACCGGGAATTGGGACTGGCCAAAAACGAAAACCCTTTGCAAGGATCTTTTATTATTGAAGACCTGACCGATCTTGTTGAAGAAGCTGTGCTACTTGAATTTAAACGCATCAACGACAGAGGAGGGGTACTGGGTGCCATGGAAACCATGTACCAAAGAGGAAAAATACAAGAGGAAAGTCTGTATTATGAAACCCTGAAGCATACCGGAGAATATCCGATTGTAGGTGTAAATACTTTCCTGAATAAAAACGGTTCACCAACGATTGTGCCTGGTGAGGTCATCCGTGCTACTGAAGAAGAGAAACAATATCAAATCAATGCTTTAAAAGCCTTTCAGGACAGAAACTCTGCGCACACAGACAAAGTACTGAAACAATTACAAAAGTCAGCTGTAGCCGGTAAAAACATCTTTGAAGAACTCATGGAGGTTTGCAAAATCTGTTCCCTGGGACAGATTTCCAATGCCCTTTATGAAGTTGGGGGTCAGTACAGAAGAAATATGTAAATTTATCCTATAAAACAAAGGCCCTGAATAAATTATTCAGGGCCTTTGTTTTATAATTTGGATTGATTAAGCATGTATCCAGCTAAATTTATATTCCATTGTAGGATTTTTCATTCGTTCTGCAATGCGGATTAATCGGTTTGGCAGCGCCATGATATAATCTCTGGCTTTTTCACCCGCTTCATTAAGGTCGCGCATGCCTTCGAGTTTCCATTCTTCAATTAATTGCTGCATAATTTCTACGTAATCCATAGCCGTATAAATACCCAAACGTTGGGCAGCATCTGTAAAATGACCAAAGGTTTGCCCTATTTTCATTCCCATTTCTCTAAGAAAATGTGCCGGCATAACGATTTTTTTGCGCATCATATCCTCAAAAGCCAACATCGCTTCGTTAGGATCCACTTCAAAGATCTTACTGATGAAATCTTTGTACGCTTTTGCATGTCTTGCTTCATCTGAGGCAATTACACCACACATTTTCGACAATAGCGTATCCCCATCCTTTTTAGCCAGGGAAGCTACCCTTCTGTGCGAAATATTTGTCGCCAGCTCCTGGAAACTGGTGTAAATAAAATTCCGGTAAGGATCATGGCCTGTACCAATGTCAAACCCATCAGCAATTAAATACTGGGTAGAGATTTCCATTTGACGCATATCAACGCGTCCTGATAGATAAAGATATTTATTCAGTAAATCGCCATGACGATTCTCTTCTGCAGTCCAGTGACGGTTCCATTTCATCCAACCTCCCTGTTCATCCCTGCTTACACCTTCAACCATGGCCAGCCAGGACTCATAAGTTGGTAAGGCTTCCTCTGTGATGGTATCACCAATAAGAACGGCCACCAGATCATAAGAAAGGTCCTGAGCTTTTTCCCTAAGTGCTTTAATGTCCTGGTAAAAGGTTTCACTCGTAGAGTCAGGTAAAAAATCAGATGGCTGCCAATTCGTATCAATCGGTTTGAGGTATGTAGGCATCATTTCGAGCATGTACTTCTCAATGTGCAGCATCACTTCCCTTCTTTTCTCTGCGAAAAAACTCATTGTTTTGTGTGTTTAAATTAGTTGCAAAGATAACCAAAAAAATTGCATAAAAACTGACCTTGATCATTTTATTATCACTATATCATTTCATACAACTTTCCATGTAGAAGAAGCCTGATTTCCTGTGTGTAAACTAAAGCTTTCAGCGTTTCCATCTCAGGTACCAGGGGACTGATCAGGACTCATTTGTTCTGTCTCTGTCAGGGTTTGGTATGGATTTAAGGTTTCCCGTCCGGTCAAGGTTTGGGCCCTTCGGAAAGGGAAAAGCTGCTGTTTGAATAAGCCCGCTCAGGCCGGCTTTGGTGTGGCTTGGCTTGACCTGACCTGGAACAGAATGCCCATAAACAAGAAAAGCCTGCAGTTCTCACTACAGGCTTTCTTTAAGATTTGGCACCGACCTACTCTCCCACGTGTTACCGCAGTACCATCGGCTCTGGTGGGCTTAACTTCTCTGTTCGGAATGGGAAGAGGTGGACACCACCGATATAGGCACCTAAATATTTT
>NZ_QKLU01000011.1 GCF_003208655.1 Pedobacter nutrimenti
TTTCTCTTTATGAATTTTACCAGTAAAGATCTGGAAAACTATTTCTGGACATCCGGGAACCACATTACCACCACCAGCGGTGTAGAAATTGTCCTTCATGCCAGCGCCCTGGTTGAACTTTCTGTTTTACTGCGCAACGAGCTTGACTATCCCGAGCGTTATCAGGTAAGTGCTTCTTTTTACTCTTTAAGCGCTTTTATGGCCTTTTTTGCTTTTGAAAATTACCAGTCCATTGAGCAGATTTCCGTGCAGGACCTGCTGGCTTTGTACAGGCTGGGTTATGCGCATTTGGAAAGGGTGTAGGGGGTATGGAGTGCCCAGATTAAGAAGGCCATTTAATTTCTTTTCTGGGCATAAAGAATCCCTTGATACAGTTAGAGTTACGAATGCAGATTTGAATGTGACTTTTATCAAACATACCTGCACCATTATAAGCTGGGCCACCTTCTGTGAATACACCACGTGTGGAATCATAAATAATATATTCACTATATCCTTTAGATGCAATGTCTGCCTTATAGGTAGATAAAATACTAGAATGCATGTACTCCAGTACAGTACAATCCAATTCTCTGAGCAACCTGTCTTTGTGTTGGTCAGCTTGCAGATCCTTATTAACCGGAAGTGGTTTACCAACGCTATTGAAGTCGTCTTTTAAATTTTCGTAATAGGATTTGACAACTTCAATCGAATTTTTGTCAGTGAGATCACAGCAATTACCTAATTGTAAAACCGCACCAATAACTGATGGATTTTTAAGGCTACCACGCTTTTCTTTATCTTTAGCCCATTCTAATGCACGGTCGTAATTGTTTTCCCAGAAATAAATTCCATGACCAAGCCAGTCGTAGCTCTCTTTACTTGTTTTATACTTGTTGGGATTTAATAAAAGCTCTTTGCAAACACTTTCATCGCAACCATGAAAGCCTAGGATAAGGTTCGGCCGCTGGTTATACATTTTACTTGCCTTTTGAGAACAAAGCTAGTGTGGGATAATGTTTGGTATACTTGCCAGTTTGGTCAAAAATACCTGCATTGACCAACCTGTCCATTGCCTCTTGTTTGGAGGAATTAACGCTACGGGTCTTTTTAGCAAGATCTATTAATTTTTGACTGTCTTTGTTGCTCATTTTGGCTTTTTATATGGTAACAAATTTAAGTAAAATTTGCGGGAGCACCAAGCGTTGTTAATTTAATTTTAAAAATTAGAAGGCTACTAAGCGACTGGTTTATATCTCTTTGTAAAGAAAGGGGCTGGCCTTGTACAGGCTGGGTTATGCGCATTTGGAAAGGGTGTAGGGATTGGTCAGAAATGACCAAATTTTAAACCAGCTACACGTTGAAAATGTTTCTTATTAAGAGTGATAATAGGCAGTTCGTTTACAAGACAAGTTGCTGCGATAAATATATCTCTAAATTCAATCAGCTGGTTGTTTTTTCGCAGTTTATGATAAATTTCTGCAGCTTTTTTAGAAACTATGTCTGTAAAAGGCAGTCTAGAAAGACCCTAAACAAGATTCTCTACATCTTTTTCCTTTTCTTTTGTAGTTGCGCCCGTATATAACTCATACAGAGTAACAGCAGAAATATAGAGATCCTGTTTCTCGGAAACCTTATAGAACGTTGTGGACAGTTTATCCTTTGCGCGCAAATGCTCTATAAAGATGCCAGTGTCTGCTACCATTGTTGAGGTTTAAGACTTTCAAAGGCTGTTGTACTCTCTTCAAACATTTTCAGGTCTTCATCAGACCAAACGGAAATGTTGGTCAGTTTCTTTCTATAGGAAGAGACATTAACCTTTTTTTCTGTTTGTATGATCACGCCGAGCTCTTTTAAAATCTGTTTTACCAGAGAGCTTTTTGTATCAGGAATATTAATGGTTAGTTTTTTCATAACTCAAAAATACGAAGATATTCTAGTCCAATTATCATGCAAATTCGTAAGGCTTAGTTCAATCCGATGGAGGTTCAAGATAAAACTATAGTTTAAAATAGATTGAATTTTGGTACTAATAGTACCAAAATTCAAATTAAAATAAACTAAGCCTGTTAAGGAATCCGTTGCAATGTTTCTTTGTAAAGAAAGAAGCTGAATTTGAAATTGCTCTTGAAATGAAAAAGAATGGTGTTCCTTTACAGGACATTGCAAAATATACCGGGCTTTCTTTACCCGAACTGGAAAAGTTATCTTATTTGTAGGGGGCCAACTATTTAATGGCTGTACCTGATGTTCTCCATAGATTCAAACCAGATTCTTGACACTACGATATCGGCACTTTGCTCCACGGGGCTAATAATTTTGTAGGTTAGTCCTATAAAATCTTCGGTTCCTACTACAATGATCCGGCCGCCCAGGGCTTTATCAGAGCCCAGCTGGGCATACTTGGTCAGGCTTTCTACAATGATAAAGTTTTCGGCATCCGCAGGGACCATGGAAGGTACCTCTGCCAAGGGCATGGCCGTAGCGTCCAGCACAGGGACCAGCGTTTTGTCTTTGTCAACTTCAGTGCGCAAACGGGTTCGTATGGAAGCTTTCGATTGTTGCTCAACAGTGGCAGCGGTATCCAGCGGGGAAAGGTCCGAAATGATCGTCTCGGCAGGCAAACGGGCATCAAAACCTGCTGCCCTGGCGGTTGCGTCTTTCATTTCAAAATAAGGGTGCAAAGGTACAAAACCGGCTGCTTTACCAGTTTCTTTACCAGCTGCTGTCCGGCTTGTTGCTCTTCTGTAGTCCACAGCAGCAATGGCACCGGTGGTAATGGCTTGCATTCCGCTGGCCACATAATAAATCTGGCATTGGCGCCCGCCACGCGCAAAGGTGCCCTCAACAAACTGTCTGAACGGCCCCGGTCTCAACAAGAGCGGTTCTTCGGCCAAGCGGCGTGGTTTTTCTTCATTGACCCTGGCCGAAAGCAGCAAATGAGTCGACTCGTTCAAATTTTCCAGTACCTGGGCTGTTTTGGAAAAATCTTTTTCCAGCCAGAGAATGTAAGGCATGTATTCTGCCGGGTCGGGTTTCTGTGCTTTAAGGATAGTTTGGGCCTTAAGCAGGTTGATCATCAGGTTGTGTTTGGCAAAGGTTTTAATCCGATGTATTTTTTCGCTTTTACCGGGCCGGTCTGCGGCAATGACAGCTAAGGCATGGTTTACCGCTACATTTAATGCATCCCGGTGTATAAAGTCCCTTGCGGAGTCTATTTTAGGGAAGGGACCAGGTGCCTGAGTGGCAAACATTAATCCAAACTGCAGCAGGCTCAGGGGATACAATCCGGGATTAATTCTAATCATCCCATTAAGAAGGGGTGCAATAGATGGTCTGTAATGACCAAAACTTCCCCTAACCTGAAGGTTGGTTTTCAGGGTACTTGCTTTCCAATTGTCAGTGACTTCCTGCACACCTAAGGTATCTTCTTTATCGTTCCAATTTGCTTTATGAAGCACCAGATTTGGGTGTTCAGGGCCGCTTCTGTCTGTTATGGGCCCTATTTGTGCCGCACCAAGGAGCTGCGGCAGCTTAGCAGAACGCCTGTTAACCAGTAAACGGCTAGCAAATGGATCTTCAAGGGCTTGATGCCGGGCAGGGGACAGGGCGGCTAGTGGCCGCAGATCCGTTACTCTGGGCTTTTGAAGCGGGGCAGCCAGGGGGCCTGTTACCGGCTGCTCTGGCCGTTGTAAATAAAAGGCTTTTTTGTTCAATAATGGCTCCAGCTGATTAGTCAGGTCCTTTTTTACTTTTTGTATTCTACTCAGTTCCGCTGTTAATTTCTCGAATTCCTCGCTGTCCCCTGCTTCATCTTTAAGTACCTGCTCTCTTCGTGCTGTTAAATCGTCCAATTCTGATGGAACTGCACTTTGGGGAAGCACTTCGGCCTGGGCTTTTGCAGCGGCCTGGTCATCTGCAGTGGGCGTTTTTTCAGCCTTAGCTTTCGCAGCAGCGGCTTTATTAAGTCTACCAGTTACTATAGCGATCTGTTTTTTTAGGGCCACTTTAGCTGCAGCGTGCTGTTCCAGGGCTGCTTTTACTTTAGGCAGCCGCTCTGATAAAGGGGTGGCACGGCGGGTAAGGTATTCGAGTTCGGTGTTGATTTTGCCTATTTGCTCGTCTACCCCGTCAAAAAAACGGGGATCCATACCTCCGAGAAGTGCATGTCGCATTCTTGCCGTTTCCCTGGCCATTTCTTCATGACCAATGGCTGCGCCCGGACCTCTTGCAAACCGGCCAGGAGATTGTGATTCCCGGTAACTGGTGCCCATGGGGCCCTTTTTTACAACGTCTTTCATCGTATCTACGCCCATAACACGTTCGGCAATATCTCCCCAGCCAGGGTTTATCGGCTCGGTAGTCACATCCTTTTTATGTATGCCCAGCAGTTGCTGGTGACTTTGAAAATCTTTATGCAGGGGATGGCCCGGACTGGTCCGGTAATATTCTCCCCCTTTAAGATGTCCTGGATGACGGTCCCTTCCCTGGCTTTCTATATTGTCTGCTGTCCAGGGGGTAACATGGCTAAAGTGCTGGCCAATTGCTTCCAGTACAATTCCTGTATCGGAATCTTTTGCATGGTGCCGCATGGCGGCTCCAATATGGGCAGCCGAAACATCAAAAGCAACTGAAAGCAGTTTGGTGTGTTTACGGTCTGCAGTGCTCGACTTATCGTGTCCCAGAGGTCTTTGGTACCACTGGGCTGCATGTATTGGGGCAAACGTTCTTTCCGGAAGGTTAGGTTGTGTTCTTTCTCTGTGGTCCAGGGCCGGAACAAAAGCCGATCCCCGGGGTATATCGGCACCTCCAACAAAGGTATCATCCCTGATATAGGTTCCTGGGGCTTGTGGTTCGCCCTCGACACTAATTACCCTTACCCAGCGGTATTCGGGCGCATTTTGGGCATCATATTCCCGGAAAGATTCCTGGTTGGGGCCCCGCCTTGATCGTATTTTATCGGAGGTTTCTACTTCAATACGGGTGTTGTTGGGCAATAGCCTGCCTTGAGTACCCTGGTAAATGGACCCGTTTAGTGCCTGCACCAAATGGGTGGTTCCTGTAACTATGCTGTTTATGCGTTGTCGTTGTACAACCGGCTGGCTCACCTTTAAAGGACTGAGCGGTACTGCGGGAGCCTGATGGCTTAGGGCTTTGCTGCCCATGATATCGGCTTCCTTTTCCAGGCTTGCATCGTCATTTACATTGATACTGCCTTTTAACTGCAGGGTCGGCTTAACCCTGCCTTGTTTTTGTTGCACCACATGCCAGGCCTCATGGGCTAAATGTTTTTCCTGACCACTGCCAATATGGATATCCGTTCCCTGTGCAAAGGCATGCGCCTGCAGTGGTGCCGTTTTGTGCGAGTTGTAATGTACTTTTACATCGTCCATAGAATGACCGGAAAGGTTTTCTATACCCGATTTTAGGTGATCTGGCAGTCCTGTAGTGTTGCTTTGCTGAAGCTGCAGAGGCGATACCTGATTTGTAAGGGGCACAGCGGGTAAAGACAAGGCCCCGGAAGTGCTGTTGTTTGCAGCTGCCTTCTGTGGGTGGTCTTCATGTCTTTCTTTGCTGGTATACATGAGGTTACGCTAATTGTATTTCTAATATAAGGCTTTATATTTTGGTTTTAGATTAAAGCGTAGATTATTTTGATCTCCTTACCACGGTTTCCAGATCAGCCATAAAGACTTCGGCATCCTCCTTTGAGCGGATCACTTTACTTAAGCTGTCTTGTGGTAAAGTGGTTTTATATAAGAAATGGCCTTAGGCCATTTCTTATGGGTTTGTTTTTAATAGCCAAAGACCAAATTTTACTGGTGCTGGCTTGCCTGATAAGCCAGGGCAAAGTCGCCTGCAAAATCTTCCAGTTTTGTTTTAGACAAAACAGGTTGGTTTAAAAAATAATCTTCATATAATTTTCCGCTTCTTGTCGCAACCCCCATTTCGGTGAAATTTTTTGCTATTTCAGCTGGTAAACCGGCCTGGATCATTCCTTCATAAGCTTGCTCATCGCTAAATTCCACCCATGGAAGTTCTGGTTTTCCAATGGCTTTACCCAAAACAGCTGTAATTTCACCGGCTTTGCGCTCATCGCTGGCAATGTAACGAATGCTTTTTCCGTTAAAGTTTTGTTGTATTTCTTCTGCGGCCGCCGCGGCAATATCATTTGGATGAACAAGTACCTGTTGGATTTGAGGGCCGTAATTGGACCCTAAAATGCCTGCATGTTTGATCATGTCTATATTGCTAAATAAGTTGATGTAAAAATAAGCCGGCCGCAGGTGCTTTATGGCAACACCATCTAAAGTATTGAAAATTTGTTCCACATCATGTAATCCTGCAATTGGGCCGGTTCCTCCGTTAAGGTGGGCCCCAATGCTGCTTAAATTGACCACCTTTTTAACGTCTGCTGCAACAATGGCCTTCGCATAATTTTCCCCAATGCTTTTAATATAGCCCCTGTAATCTGCTGCAGAAAAACTAGGTGGAACCATGGTGTATACCGCATCTGAACCTTTAAAGGTACGGGTCAGAAAATCTGTATCGTTTATTGATCCGATTGCGGCCTTTGCACCCAATTGTTCAATGGCATTTGTTTTATCGGCATTGCTGCTGATAATGGTTACCTGGTGGCCATTGCTGATCAGTTGCTGGGCCAAAGGTTTGCTGATGTTACCCAGGGATCCTGTTATTGTAATTTTCATATTTATTTTTTTTAATGGACGTGAATTGATTTTTTGTTCTGTACAAAGCTATATTTGTACTTACTTTTATACAAGTACTTACCCTAAAGTATGTATCATGACCCAAGTCAAGGAAAATTCCACACGGAACTACAATAAAGGCATTTCTATAAACAACTGTCCGGTAACTTATGTTATGAATAAAATTGGCGGACATTGGAAGCCAATAATCATTCACCAGTTGATGAGCGGGCCAAAGCGCTATAGTGAACTCAGAAAGGCAATTCCAGAGATTACAGAAAAAATGCTCATTCAGCACCTGAAACAATTGCAAACAGATGATTTGGTCAACAGGGAAGCCCGGCCGGTAGTGCCTCCGGTGGTGACCTATAGCTTGTCTCCTTTAGGCACCGATTTGACGCCTGTTTTAAATGCAATGGTAGAGTGGGCATTTCGTGCACAGCAATGTTAATTTCTTTGAGGGGATTTTCTTAAATTCACACTTATGAATAAAACGCTTGGCTTTCCGCTTAAAGTGTGGCTAACCAGTATTTTTATTGGCCCATTGTTGCTGCTGCTCAATACCAGCAACAGCAATGCGGTAATGTTCAATACAGACATTACCCAAATTATAGACTATGTTTTTTCGAGTGATTTTGTAAGTTATTACCTGCTTGCGGTAGGCATTGGTGCCGCCTGTTCCATACCTTGTTTTCTTTTACTGTGGCTTTTTTATGCGCTGTTGAAAAAAACAGCCCTGGCACCCTGGGGCATCAGGGGCGTATTAATGTTGTTTAGCACAGGCTGCTCGGCGGGAATATTTATGATGTTTTCCATGTCGGACCTTGGAAATTTTTGGAACAAAGGCAACCTGGTCATGATTGCCTCTTATGCCATACCCCTGGTTTTTGGTTTATTGCTGTATCGCATGGACAGGAAAATAGAGGTGGTGGAGGAAGTGACTGAAAAGGAAGAGTAACAAGAGTTTTTTAAAGCGGTATAGGTGTATGGTTTAAGTGATTGTATATTAGGGTGTAAATAAATATCTTTAGGCGTTTGGTTAAGCGAAAGCCAAAACGATAACGCTATTTGCATAAAATGATCCTCAGAAAATTATTCCAAAAGAAAAAGGTAAGTATGCCCGTGTTCGAGAGCCTGGAGGCTTCTACCACAAAAAATAAGTTTTTTGTACGTTTAAAACCCTGGGACTGGTTAACGGAAAAAGAAATTTATGTGGCTTCTAAATTGAATGACAGACCAACAATGATCACGATGGAGTATTGGCCCCAGCAAATTTATTTGTTTGCCAACGGACAAGTTACAGTTTCGGAATTTATCCATAGCATGGCAAAGCGTTTTTTGGACTGGAATAACCCGGTACCTGAAAATTTCGATAAGATACTTCTGGAAGAGTTTGAAGCTTTAGTGAACGAGGTAAAAATCGTTGAGTTTACCGACCTTAAAAGTGACTTGCCTTTAGAAATCGAATTGCCTATGTCAAAACAACTGATTAAAAGTTAATTCTTAAAGCATAAAAGGGACTTCGTCGAGCAATTTTCCACTTGTAAAAGAATCTATCTGATATATGATGGGATGGCTCATGATAGGTTAAAAGTAATCAAAACCTACCATTCTTTATAGTATCGTTTTGCTAATTGTTGATCATTGGCGGCAGTTGTTCGTCTTTATTTCTAAGGTCCAGTCCGCCCTCGAACACTGATTTTAAGTTAACCAGGTAAAAAGCCCATCCACTTGCGCAGCCAAGTCTGATGAATTGTCGGGAATGGTCATCTGTGGGTATGTTATAGTGTTTTAATTCTACAATGGTATAACCAGCTTCTTCCGTGAGTTTTACATCCACCAGGCAATCGCCTTCAAAGCTAAATTGTAAAAAGTCTTTACCATTTGCCTGTTTAATGAACCCCGGCATAGCTTCTTCGTATAAATACCAAAGCCAGCTGTAAGTGCTTTCTGCACGAACATTTACACCTGGGGCAATCTCTGTTCCGGTTTTGTCTGTAAAGATCACTTGTCTCAGGAACCACTTTTCCAATTCCCCGGCCCTGGTCCAGGCATTATAAATGTCTGTTAAGGGGGCTTTAACGGCTATTTTTTTGGTAAAGGAGGTCCAGTCAAAATTTTTCATACGTTGGGAATAATTGTTAAACATTGTTTGTCCTTTCCGGGAAAGGCCCTGTTGAACCATAAGTTTTTGTATTGCATATGGGTAAGGGATATAAGGTATAAAGAACAAGTTTAAATTCAAAATGATGGCTTATCAAAAATGTCTTTTTGTGAAATTATTTGAAAATCAGAAAGCTAAGTTTGTTTTGACTGTTGTTCTAATGATCATTTTTTATGTGAAATTCCAAGTCCAGACCAATGGATGATGATCTCGGATGTAGAATATGACGCCTTTCAAAATCCGATGGATCCTGAAGTATTGTATTCAAAAATGAATATTGTTGTGAAGTGTAAAGTTTGCCAAAGGCTTCATGTTTTTTGGGATGGATTTGATAAACCCCAGGTAATTTATCAGAAAGAAACCGAGCAGTAGAATGCGATCACAAGTAAAATAAAGTATAATTTTTTATTGTTGAACCTGCCGAAATGGTAATTTTACGGGGTATAAGAACTACCCAAACATTTAAAAATAACAATGGAAATTATTGCCGCCCAACCCCAGGATATAGATCAGATTATGCTCATTATTGAGCAGGCAAAAAGTATTATGCGAAAAAATGGCAATCATACCCAATGGATCAACGGATACCCTTCTGTGGAAATCATAGAGACTGATATTCGCAATCAGCATGCCTTTGTATGCGTGGAAAATACCGAAATCGTTGGTTATTTTTGTTTTATAAAAGGGAATGATCCCGATCCAAACTATAAAGTCATTGAAGCGGGAGCCTGGTTAAACAATGCCCCTTATGGAGTAATACACCGGTTGGCCTCTTCAGGAGTAGTAAAAGGGGTTGCCCGAAAAGCTTTTGACTTTGCATTTAGCCAGACCAGTAATGTTCGGGTGGATACAAATCACGACAACATTCCGATGCAGAATTTTTTGAAAAACAGTGGTTTTACCTATTGTGGGGTTATTTATGTGAGCGATGGAACGCCCAGGGATGCCTTTCAAAAAACACTAAGCTAAAATGCAGAAACGACCTCAGGTCATTTCTGCATTTTCAGGTTAAAATTCTACTCGTATTTTAAAGCATCCACTGCATTGGCCCGGGCCACTTTAAAACTTTGCATGCTAATGGTCAGCAGGGCGATTAAAAGGGATAACAATAAAGCCAGAAGAAATGGCCATATGGTAATGTCAATTTTATAATCGTATTTCTGCAGCCATTGTTTTGCAAAAATATAAGCAACCGGACAGGCGATAACATTGGAAATTAAAACCAGCTTTACAAAGTCTTTGTTGAGCAGCACCAGAATATTGCCCAGGTCTGCGCCAAGTACTTTACGGATGCTGATCTCCTTACTACGCTGTTCTGCCATGTATAAGGCAAGTCCCAGCAGGCCCAAACAGGAAATGAAAATGGCAAAGCCGCCAAAGACATTGGAAAGGGCACCCAGGGTCCTTTCATTCCTGAATTTATCTTCCATGTTCTGACTGATGAACTGCAAATTTGATGGATAGGCCGGATTGATCCGGGCATTCATATCCTGTATGGCCTGTAAAGAACTGTTCAGACTTTTGGCAGGGTTTAGTTTTAACAGCAGTACACTGGTTTCTTTGGGGTTCAGGAAAAACAGGGTGGGGTTTACTTTATAGACCGCAGATTCATAAGCATAGTTTTTCATTACCCCAATGACGGTGAACGTACTACCTTCCCATTTGATCCTTGTCCCAATAGGATTTTTAAGCCGCATGGCCTGAACCGTACTTTCGTTGAGAATCACAGACAGGGAGTCGGTTCCGTAGTCCCTTGAAAAATCGCGGCCCTGCAGTAGGGTCACACCTGTTGTTTTGGTAAAATCATAACCTGTGGCCCTGTAGTTCATGACAATGTTTTCATTAGGCAGTTTACCCGGCCATTCAAATGAAGTGGTATTGTCCCCGCCATTGGTAAAGCCATTGGAAAATTCGGTGGCTGACACTACAGCACCCGATTTAATGAGTTCCGCTTTAAAGAGCTCCCTTTTTTCTGCTTTTTTAAATTCACCCGAGCGGTCCAGCTGGACCAGGTTGTTTTGCTCAAAGCCCAGGGGTTTGTTACGGATAAAGTTAATCTGGCCATAAATCACCAGGGCTGCAATGATCATACAAATAGAAAATCCGAATTGCAGCACCACCAGTATTTTGCGGATCGGCAACGAGGATCTGCCCGAAGCGCTAAAGCCTTTAAGAACCTTAACGGGAATAAAAGACGACAGGTAAAATGAAGGGTAGCTGCCTGCAGCAAGTCCGGTGACGAGCATCAGCAAAAGTAAAGCGCCCCAAAAGGTGTACGAGTAATAGTCTATAGTCATTTGTATGTCGAGCAGCCGGTTAAAATAGGGAAGACTTGCTTCGGTAAGCATAAAAGCAATAACTACAGCCACCAGCGAAAGCAGTATAGATTCTGTGAAAAATTGTGCGGCAAGGGATGCCCTGGAAGAGCCCAGGGTTTTACGTACACCGACCTCTCTGGCCCGTTTTTCCGAGCGTGCTGTAGAGAGGTTCATATAATTGATACAAGCAATCAGCAAAATGCAAAAAGCCAATAGAACAAACATTCTCACTTGTTCTATTTTTCCGCCGGCTTGTTTGCCGTTCTCGAATTTATTGTACAGGTGTGCCTTGCTCCAGGGAAAAAGAAAGGCTTCCGAATGGGTTTGCTGCTCATTAAGTTTAAATATTTTCCGGAACTGTGCATCTGCAGAATTAAAATTACTGTGTTCCTTAAGTAATACGATCGTATTACAGAAGCCGCTGCCCCAGTCTGTTTTCAATACGTCCGGGGCTTCCCGTTCAAACAGCGACCAGGGCATAAGCATATCAAAACGGTAGGTTTGGTTTAGTGGAGGATCTGCAATAATACCGGTCACTTTCAGGTTAATGTGGTTGTCCCATTTGACCACTTTGCCCATCGGATCTTCGTTGCCAAATAAGCCCTTTGCTGTACTTTCGGTTAATACCACCGAACCCGGGTCTTTTAACGAAGATTGGGCATTGCCTTTGGTAAAGGGATAATCCAGGATGTTCAAAAAGGAAGGGTCGACAAAATAGCCGTCTTTTTTAAAAGTATTTTCCTTGTAATTGAACAACAAACTATACCTTCTGGCAATGCGGCTGGCCTGTTCTACCTCGGGAATGGTTTGCAGGGCAGCGGGGGCAAGGGTACGCGGGAGGGCATCACCTGTTCCTCCATAGGTGAATATCTCCGCACTCGCGTGGTAATTTTTATAAACGGCATAAATACGGTCAATATTTTTAAACTGTTTGTTGTAACTCCATTCATAGCGGACATACAATAAAAACATTAAACAGCAGGCCATTCCTATGGCCAGGCCTCCGATATTAATCAGACTAAAGCCTTTGTGTTTTAAAAGATTCCTGAATGCGATTTTTAAACTGAGCCTGAACATAGTCATTTGTTTTCGGAGTATAACGAAAGGACATGCCAAAACTAAAAATACGCAAATTGGTGGAAATAAATGGCTTATCCGAAAAGGCATTGTTCAGAACTGAACAATATATGTACGCTAACGGACGACAGGGCCGAAACAAATTCTGGCTTTGTTTGTTAAATGATGAACTAGAAACTCATCAAACAGATGCTTAATCGAGGCGCTCCCCGGCGGCTTTTTCCGGCTCAAGGCATTTTAGTGTTGCTCATGGCTGCTTTGCTGGGCATGCAATCTTGTGCGGTAAAGCGTGGGACGACAAAAAAAAACACAGAAGTGTCTTTGCCTGCAAGGGTGCTGGCCCCTAAAACCGAAGGGCTAAACCTGGAACAGGAATTTATCAGCGTGTTGAAAAATAGTTCTGCTGTATTGCCCTATCCGCAATGGATACAAGCCGCTTATCAAAAGAAAAATTATGAGCCGGTACTGTTGTCCAAACTAATGGAAGGAAAGGGACCGGCATTGTTATTTGACTACCTGATGGCCGCTGCAGATCATGGCCTCGATCCACGGTTATTTTCTGCAAATGAGCTAAGAAAACAACTCGAAACCTATACCAAAACCGGAGCACCGGATGCCGAAAGCTACCGGAAAACCATGGAGCTGGAATTAAGGGTAGCTGCGGCGCTGATCAGGTATAGTGTGGCCATGCAGTTTGGGGTCAGTAACCCGGCTAAAGTATATGCCTTATACAGCACGGCCACCAGACGTCCCGATAGTACTTATATACTCCGGATTTTCGACATGAAACAACTTAAAAATTACCTGGACAGTTTGCAACCCACTGCAAAACAATATCTGGCCCTGCAAAGGACTTTAAAAACAGAGCAGCTGGAGCCAGGTAAAAGTGCAGAAAGCATTTGCCGGAACCTGGCCCTGAATATGGAAAGGCTCCGCTGGCAAAACAAACCGGCTGCACAAAAATATGTACGGGTAAATATAGCCGGGTTTGGGCTGGATGTGATTGAAAACGGTAAGTCTGTATTAAACATGAAAGTTTGTGTAGGCGAAAGCGGAGAAAAGGCGACGCCCCAGCTTAGCAGCATGGTTCATAGTGTTCAGGTAAACCCGGTTTGGAACATTCCATTGAGCATTGCTATTGCCGAAACCACCAGGCATGCGGCCGAAGACCGCTATTACCTGGCCAATAATAACATCAATGTATACCGTAAAGGAAAACTGGTGTCTGACCCCGAGTCTATTGACTGGACAGTGGAAGATCCGGGCAGTTATACTTTTAAGCAGCAACCTGGGGTAAAAAATGCCTTGGGGAAAATTAAATTTCTGTTTAAAAATCAAAGCAGTGTATACCTTCACGATACACCGGTACAAAAGCCGTTTAACAAATGGTACAGGGCCATTAGTCATGGCTGCGTAAGGGTCGAAAAACCACTCGAACTGGCCTTTGCTTTATTTGCCGACGGAAAGAAGTACCAACAGGTAAAAAGTGCCATGGACTCGGGTTATCCGCGTGCAAAATATATAGGTCTGCCCAGGCAGGTGCCCATATGGATTACCTATTATACGGCCTGGGCAGATGTAAATGGGGTGATTCATTTTTACAATGATGTCTATGGCCTTGACCGTCAGCTGGACAGCTATCTGCAAAAAATCAATGAGGGGAAAACAACTGTTGATTTGTAAACAATCTGTACCTTTAAGTCATATTAAACAGACATGGAACCCTTTGTGTACGGTGAGCATGTAAATGTGCTTAGCCATCCTTCAGAAGTGCTTTTTTTTCCGGATTTTTTTCCGGCAGAAAAAAGTGATGCCTACCTGGAATACTTAAAAAATGAAATTCCCTGGAAACAGGAGCCGATAAAAATGTTTGGAAAAACGGTGATGCAGCCAAGGTTAACTGCTTTTTTTGGTGATCCTGGTGTAAATTACAGCTATTCGGGAATTACCATGCAGTCCAGTCCCTGGACAGCGCTCTTAAAGCAGATCAGGGAAAAGGTGGCCGAAAAATGTGAAGCTCCTTTTAATGCCTGTCTGCTCAATTATTACCGGGATGGTAAAGACAGTATGGGCTGGCACAGGGACAATGAAAGAGAGCTGGGCCGCAACCCCACCATCGCTTCCCTTAGTTTTGGTGCACAGCGGATTTTTCAGTTTAGAAATTATAAAGAAAAATTACCTGTTATTTCTGTAGAACTGGAGCATGGTAGTTTACTGCTCATGAAAGGGGAAACCCAACACCTTTGGGAACACCAGCTGCCTAAGTTGTTAAAATCCAATGGGCCCAGGGTGAACCTGACTTTTCGGTACGTGCACCTGTAACCAAAAAAAACGCTGCTTTGTTATCTCTGCGTCAGCTTTGATCTATTTTTTTGCCAGAACTACTAATACGCTTATTTTTGTTAACACTGTTAATTAAAATATAAGGGCATGGGTATTCTTGAACGTAAACTAAGGCATAAAGAAAGCATCAGGATTGGTATCCTGGAAGCCGCATGGCAGCTGGTGATCACTGATGGCTGGCAATCTCTTTCGATCCGGAAAATTGCAGATGCGATTGAATACAGTATTCCGGTGATTTACAATCATTTTGAAAATAAGGAGGCCATTCTGCTCGAATTCACAAAGGAGGGCTTCGAAAAGCTGGCCGAAACTTTAAATGAAGTTAAAAAACAGTATAATGAACCTGCACAACAGTTGGTGGCGATGGGGGATGCCTATTGGGATTTTGCCTTTGAAAACAGGGAATACTATCAGTTGATGTTTGGTCTGGGGATTCCGGCTTGTGACACCGTAAAACGGGTGCCCGAGCTAAAGGAAATGACTTGTCTGATGATTTCTACCATTAAAGAAGCCCTGGCTATGGGGAAAAACCCCGAGGCAGATTACTTTTTGAAATACCATACCTACTGGTCTATCCTGCATGGACTGGTGTCTATACAAATGATTGAATGTCCCGGAAATGAACAGCCGGATATCACCAAAAAGATGATTGTAGGAGATGCAATGGCCGGATTTGTAAAATCTCTGGTAGATTAAAACCAAAAATAATATATTTACGGTTCATCCCCCCTTAAACGATCAGATTAAAGTATGAAGAGAATTTTTAATACCAATTACAATCACGGAAGCCTGGATTTTGCCTTACTCTTATTAAGAATAGGCATTGCATGTTTTATGCTTTTCCATGGCCTGGCTAAATTAACCCCCATTCTTAACGGTGCTCCTGTACAGTTTGGAGACCCTGTCGGATTAGGTGAAAAGCTTTCTTTTTTTCTGACCGTGTTTGCAGAGGTAGGTTGTTCTTTATTGCTTCTTTTTGGTCTGGCAACGCGTCTTGCCGTCATTCCCTTAAT
The DNA here is from genome assembly GCF_003208655.1 of Pedobacter nutrimenti. Taxonomy (GTDB): domain Bacteria; phylum Bacteroidota; class Bacteroidia; order Sphingobacteriales; family Sphingobacteriaceae; genus Pedobacter; species Pedobacter nutrimenti. The sequence continues at coordinate 15,605 of NZ_QKLU01000011.1, forward strand.
TATAACCATGGTGGTGGCCATTTTTATTATCCATTCGAACGATGGTTTTGGAAAACAGGAACTGGCCGCACATTACTTGCTGGTTTATGTGTTTTTATTGTTTTCTGGTGCCGGACGTTTCAGTGTAGACAGTCTGATCAGCAGAAAGTCTGGCAGAAGACGTTCATTTTAATACCTTTGCAACCGAACACGGCCCCGTATATATCATTTTGACGATTTAGCCGTTATACCTATTATGAAGAGAATCTTATTGTTCTGCCTTACAGCAGTATTCCTGTCGAGCTGCGGCATTAATAAACAGGCACAACAAATTAAAGCCCTGGAAAAGTGTACATACAAAATTACTTCTGCCGATCAGATATCTATTGCCGGAACAGACCTGCGCAGTATGATTTCCGAGCAGAACATTAACCTGGGCAGTTTACCCGGCCTGGCGCTTGGGTTATTAAGAAGGGACATTCCTTTAAGGGCCAAATTGAATATGGAAATCAGCAATCCTACCGGAGACCTGGCTTCGATCAATGAATTTGAGTATAAAATTTTAATCAATAAACAGGAAATTGCAACGGGTTTTGTAAACCAGAATGTGAGCGTTGAACCTGGAAAATCGACTGTAGTTCCAATTGACATGTCGGCCAATATTTACCCTTTTATTTCCAATGGAGCGGTTATGGACGACATCAGCCGTTTTTTAAAAGCACGTAATGGTGGCCCGGAACAAAAGGGCATTGTAACCCTGAAAATCAGACCAAGCATTAAAGTTGCAGGTGGCCTGGTTAAATATCCGGGTTTTATTACCATAGACAAGGAAATCAGCAGTAAAATCCTCTTGTAAAATATTTGAAGCGGGCCCTGACTTTCATACAATTTTAAGTAATTTCGGAATCTGCTCCGGCAGGTCAAAACAAAACGAAACGAAAAAAATATATGAAACTTAGGGCTGCTCTATTTCTATTTTTATTTGTACCCTCTTTTTTTCTTCATGCACAGAACCGTGTTTTTTCGGGCGCTGCTGAAATTAAACAACAATTAGAATCCTTAAACACCAGTGGCAGCGTATTGTACATTGCCGCGCACCCTGATGACGAGAATACGCGTTTACTGGCCTATCTTGCCCAGGAAAAAAAAATAAGGACCGGTTATCTTTCCCTGACCAGGGGAGATGGGGGACAGAACCTGATTGGCAACGAACAGGCAGATCTTTTGGGGCTGATCAGAACGCAGGAACTCATTGCTGCACGTTTGACCGATGGGGCACAGCAGTTTTTTACCAGGGCAAATGACTTTGGTTTTTCCAAAAATCCAGCCGAAAGCTTCAAAATCTGGGACAAACAAAAAATACTTTCCGACGTGGTTTGGGTCATCCGGACATTCAGGCCAGATTTGATCATTACCCGTTTTCCTGAAGATTCCCGTGCCGGACATGGCCATCATTCTGCCTCGGCCATATTGGCCAGGGAAGCTTTTGCAGCAGCAGCCGATCCCAAACAGTTTCCAGAGCAGCTAAAATATGTAAAGGTCTGGCAGGCCAAACGCATCCTTTGGAATACCTTTAATTTTGGGGGCAGCAACACCACTTCCGAAGATCAGCTGAAACTCGATGTTGGTGCTTTTAATCCTTTGCTTGGCAAAAGTTATGGTGAAATAGCGGCTTTAAGCAGATCGAATCATAAAAGTCAGGGTTTTGGCTCTGCAAAACAGCGGGGTTCTGCCATAGAGTATTTTAGCCCGGTTGGTGGAGAAGCTGCTAAAAATGATATTTTCGAAAACATAAACTTTGGCCTGGACCGTAATGCTGATATGCAGGCCATTCAACAACTATTGAATGAAATTAATGCCGGTTATAAGGTTTCGGACCCGGCAGCATCGCTTCCCAAATTGTTGGAGCTGAGAAAACTGGTCAGACCCGCGCAGGTGGAATTTAAAAAAGAACTGCTCGATGAAATTATTTTGGCTTGTGCCGGAATATGGATAGAAACCAATGTACCGTCACAGGCCTATGCCCTGACCGATACCCTTGCCGTACAGCTGCAGGCCATTGTAAGGGCAAAACACACACTTCCGGTAAAAATCAGTATGCCGAATGCAGGTATTTCAGCCAATTTGAAACCCAATCAAATGTCTGCTTTTTCATTAAAAGTACCTGCTGCTGCTTTGGGAACAACCCAGCCTTATTGGTTGCAGGAAAGACATCCAGTGGGGGCTTATGTGGTCAGTCCGCAAACGGCCATTGGAATGCCTGAAAATCAGGCCCCTTCTGCAGGTCCGGTAATTGTAGAAATTGGTGGGGAGAAACTGGAAGTTTTCCGTCCCATCGTTTATAAATTTACAGACCCTGTTAAAGGCGAAGTATACCAGCCATTGGCCATTGCACCTCCTGTAACGGCTAGCCTTGCCGAAAAGGCTTATGTTTTTAACGGCAATTCCCCAAGGACATTTTCGGTCCAACTGAAGAGTTTTCAGGATGGGACCAAAGGGACCTTAAAGGTACTGGTGCCTAAAGGTTGGAAGGCCACGCCCGAAAACATCGATTTTTCACTGGCAAAAAAGGGAGATGAAGAAAAAGTAGAATTTACCCTGAGCCCTGCCGGTGAGGTGAACGGGGGCACACTGGCCCTGAACATCAGCACAGGAGGCAAAACGTACGATAAAGGACTTCATGTAATTGCGTACGACCATATTCCTTTACAAACCTTATTTCCTTTTGCTGAGGCAAAAGTAGAGCGCCTGAACCTTAAAATAACAAACAAAAAACTCGGTTATATTGCCGGTGCCGGAGACCTGATTCCTGAATCTTTAAGGCAACTGGGCTATGAAGTAAACCTGCTTTCTGAAAATGAGGTTTTAAACAAAGACCTTTCGGCTTTTGATGCCATTATTACCGGGGTCCGCCTGTACAACATCAATGAACAGGTAAAGGCCATGCAGCCCAAACTGATGAAGTATGTAGAAAATGGGGGCACACTGATGGTCCAGTACAATGTGAATGCGCCTTTAAAAATCGCTGCCCTTGGACCTTATCCCTTTAAACTGACCAGGGACAGGGTTACCGAAGAAGATGCTGAAGTGACTTTTCTGGCGCCCGGACATCCGGTCCTAAATGTTCCGAATAAAATTACGGCCAAAGATTTTGAAGGCTGGATACAGGAACGTGGTTTATATTTTGCATCTGACCTCGATGCTAAATATACCCCAGTGTTGTCCATGCACGATACGGGTGAACAGCCTTTAAATGGCTCACTTTTTATAGCCTCTTATGGAAAAGGAAAATATGTTTATTCGGGTTTATCCTTTTTCAGGGAGCTGCCTGCCGGTGTTCCGGGGGCTTACCGTCTGTTTGTGAACTTGATTTCAAATCCTGCCCTTAAATAATGAAAGATCCGGAACTGCCTCCTTTTGTGAAAAGCTGGAAACAGTTTTACCGGTTGCTGATCATTTGGCTGGCTGTATTGATTCTGTTGTTTTACCTTTTTACAAAATACTTTGAATGAGCAGTATTGATTGGGCCGTATTGATCATCACCCTGCTGGTCATTGTACTTTACGGTATTTATAAAAGCCGCGGTGCCCAGAACATACAGGGTTATTTACTGGGGAACCAGTCTATGCCCTGGTATAGTGTCTGTTTATCGGTCATGGCCACTCAGGCCAGTGCCATTACTTTTCTTTCAGCCCCGGGCCTGGCTTATTCTTCGGGAATGAGTTTTGTCCAGTTCTATTTTGGTCTTCCCCTGGCCATGATTGTGCTTTGTATTACTTTTGTTCCCATATTTCACCGTTTAAAGGTGTATACGGCCTATGAATACCTGGAACAGCGTTTTGATCTTAAAACCAGGGCACTTACCGCCTTTTTGTTTTTGGTACAGCGTGGCCTTTCCACAGGCATTACCATTTACGCCCCCTCTATTATTCTGTCTACCATTTTAAATATAAATACGGTTTATACCACTTTGTTTATTGGTGGGCTTGTTATTTTTTATACAGTTTATGGAGGTACAAAGGCCGTTTCCTATACGCAGATGCTGCAAATGAGCATTATTTTCTGTGGTTTGTTTGCAGCAGGTGTAGTGGTTGTGCAGTTGTTGCCCGAGGGTGTGGGTTTTGGTAAGGCCATTAGCATTGCGGGTAAAATGGGCAGAACCAATGCCATTGATTTTAAGTTCGACTGGAACAACCAATACACGGTTTGGAGTGGTTTGATTGGTGGATTTTTTCTGCAGCTTTCCTATTTTGGGACCGACCAGAGCCAGGTTGGCCGCTACCTGACTGGGGCATCGGTAGGGCAAAGCCGCATGGGACTGCTTATGAACGGCCTGGTTAAAATTCCCATGCAGTTTTTAATTTTACTGATCGGGGTATTGGTTTTTGCATTTTACCAGTACAATAAACCTCCGGTTTTTTTCAACAGTTTTGAATTGAACAAGCTCGAAAACAGCAGTTATAAAAAGGAACTCAATGAAATCAAAAGCGAATATGACCAGGCATTTACTGAAAAACAACAGGAACTGGCCAAACTGGATAGGGCTTTGGATGCAAAAGACCAAGCCGGAATTGACCGGCAGCGCCTGGCTTTAAAACAGGCAGACGAAAAAGCCAAAAGCATTCGTGAGAAAACAACCGGGCTGATGTTGAAAAATGATCCCAAGGCAGATGTAAATGACAACAATTACATTTTCTTAAGCTTTGTGACCAAATACTTGCCCACCGGGCTCATTGGTTTGCTGATTGCCATTATATTTTTAGCTTCTATGGGCTCTACGGCCAGTGCTTTAAATTCACTGGCTTCTACCACAGTAATAGACATTTATAAAAGGCTCATCAAAAAGGACGGCTCAGACCAGCAGTACCTGCAGGCATCCAGATGGGCTACAGTTTTTTGGGGTGTCATTTGTATTTTAATGGCCCTGTATGCCAGTAAAATCGGAAACCTCATTGAGGCGGTAAACATATTGGGTTCCTACATTTATGGAACCATTCTGGGGGTTTTCCTGGTGGCTTTTTACCTGAAACAGGTTGGTGGAAGGGCAGTTTTTATTGCGGCACTGCTCACTGAACTTGCAGTGTGCATATGTGGCTATTATAAAGTAGTGGCTTATTTGTGGCTCAATGTAATTGGCTGCCTGCTGGTGGTTTTATTGTCGTTTGCTCTACAAAAGCTATTCAAAAAAGAAAGGCCTGCTTAAGCAGGCCTTTCTTTTTTGAATACAGACAAGCCTATTTTTGGGCTTCTGCAAGTAAAGCACTGTTGAGCCTTACATATTCATCTATTTTAGCTTCTTTGGCCAGTTTGATGCCTGCTTCTGCGCTTGCAGCAGCACCTTTTTTATCTCCCATTTTTAACTGGATACGGCCTTTCCATAACCTGATCCACGGACCTTTGGCATCAGCTGCTTCAGCAGCATTCATCCATTCCAGTGCTTTTTTCAGGTCTTTTCCATTTTCATAGTAATATTGGGCGGCTGAAAAGTAAGGTTTTTTCTCACCCTTCATGGCCTCATCTATACTGGCCATTACTTTGGTATCCACATCGGTGGTCAGGTTTACGCTCACCGAGGTGTTTTCCCATTGCAACAGTAATTGTGCTTTGGTCGGATAAACATTGGCAAACTGTATGGTAAAGGTTTCTACTTTGTTTTGCAAGGCAACAGGTTTTACTTTAACCCTTAAAAAGTCCTGATCTTCTTTGTATTCATAAGCACCCCATTGTTTGGTCATTTTACTTAGGATCACTGTCCATTCGTTTTTACCGGGTATGGTAAACAATTCGTATTCACCGGCTGGTACTGCTTTGCCTTCGAAAGTAACATCATCTGTAAATTTAATAGTGGTTGCACTGTTTGCACCTGTACGCCATACCTGGTCATACATTTCCAGGCCACCAAAAATTTTTCTGCCTTTGGTATTTGGACGGGAGTAGGTTAAAGTGATTTTACCTAAACCAAAATCCTGGGTAAGGCTTTGTCCGCTGCTGGCCTGCGGAATTTTTACACCCTGTGCTTCTACTTCTGCATTCAGGGATAAGGCTACCAGTAGGAGTAGCGTTGATTTTAAGATCCGTTTCATTGTTTTGTTTTTTCTACTAAAATACGTTAAGGAATTTAATATAACAGGGCACAATAAAACTTTAGCAATTTAGGAAACAGCGATGACTAAAACGGGCCGGCAAGTTTGGCCTGCATGACCCCGGCAATAGAGCTGGCCCTGCTAATGGCCAGGTCTGCTTTGGGACCCTTAAAATTTTCAGCGATGGTTTTTTTCCATAGTGCTAACCAGCGTTCAAAATGCACCGCCTGTAAGGGTACAAGCTCATGCAGCGCTTTGTGTTTTTTTATAGGGTTGCCACTATAGCTTTGTGCATCCAGTAAAATCGTTTCCCAAAAGGAAACCATTACCGGAATATGTTCCTGCAAGGAAAAATCCGACACTTTAAAAACCGGGCCAATCAGCTCGTCTTCCAGTGCCCCGGCATAAAAGGCATGAACCAGTAGGGTAAGGTCTTCTTTTTTCTCCAGATCTCTCATATCGCCATAAAATTAAGCATAAGCAAAAAATAGCTGTTAAAATCTGTCCCCCTAATTGTAATAGAAAAGTCAAGACTTAAGGTTACCGGAAATTATTTGATTCTCATAATAATTGATTTGAAGTAAATACTTTGAATTTATACCCTTGGGATAAATTTGCGGTGTAATAAACACACTATGCGTAGCGTAAAACTAATTTTTCTCTTTTCAATTTATTTTCTGTTGCTCTTTACCTGTGCCGTCAAAGCCCAGGACCTTAAATTAAAAGATGCGGTAAATACCGCATTAACTAATTATGATCTTTTAAAGGCAAAAGGCAATTATGTCCATGCTTCCGAGGAATCACTGAAACAAAGCAAAAGGGACTATCTGCCCAACCTGAGCCTTTCTGCACAGCAGGACTATGGAACCATAAACGGACAGAACGGTCCTTCTTATGGACTCGGTGGATTAGCCGTGGCTTCTTCGGGGCCTGCTTTGGACAAACAAAACTGGAATGCAGCCTTTGGTGCATTGTATCTGGCCAATGTTAATTGGGACTTTTTCACTTTTGGCCGGATCAAAGAAAGGGTAAAAGTAGCCAGGGCCGTTTTAAGCCGTGACCAGAAAGACCTGGAACAGGAAAGGTTCCAGCAGGAAATTAAGGTTTCCGCTGCATATTTAAATTTGCTGGCTGCCCAGCGCCTGACCCGTTCACAGGAAAGAAACCTGCAACGGGCCCTGATTTTTCAGAGTACGGCGGTATTGCGGGCCAAAAACGGTTTAATTGCCGGGGTAGATTCTTCCTTTGCCAAAGCAGAGGTTTCCAGCGCCAGAATTGCTTTAACAAGGGCCATAGACCTGCAGCAGGAGCAGGCCAACAAACTGGGGGTGCTCATGGGCGTTAATGCCACGGCATTTACCCTGGATACAGCTTCTATTACCCGCGTGCCGGCCCAATATGGTGCAGATACCATTCTGAAAAATAACCATCCCCTTTTAAAATTCTATAAAGACCGGGTAAACCTGAGCAACGAACAGGTGAACCTTTTTAAAAGATCTTATTACCCTACTTTTTCATTGTTTGGCGTTATGCAGGGCAAGGGCTCTGGTTTCAGTTCGGCTTATGCCCAGAACCAAACTGCTTTTACCCAAAGTTATGCCGATGGGATTAACCCAACCCGGGGAAATTACCTGGTCGGGCTGGGGCTGGTCTGGAATTTAACCACCATTGCCAAAACACAACCCCAGGTGAGGGCCCAGCAATACATTTCCAGGGCTATGGAAGATGAATATGAACTGATCGATAAACAATTACAGGCTCAGCTGCTCCTCTCGGATACGAAGCTTAAAAATGCAATTGACAATTATAAGGAAGCACCTGTGCAGGTAAAAGCGGCTTCGGATGCTTACCTGCAAAAAAGCACTTTATACAAAAATGGCCTTACCACCATTGTAGATTTAACCCAGGCTTTATACACCCTGAACAGGGCAGAAACAGACCGTGACATTGCTTACAACAATGTATGGCAGGCCTTGTTGCTAAAATCTGCAGCGCTGGGCAATTTTGATCTGTTTATAAACGAATTTTAACCTATACACTAAATGAATTTAATACGTTTCGCACTTAGAAAACCAATATCTATTCTGGTACTGGTTGCCGGGTTGTTCTTTTTTGGAATCGGGGCCATAAGCGACATTAAAGTCGATATCCTGCCAAAGATGAATTTGCCGGTAATCTATATTGCCCATCCTTTTGGTGGTTATACGCCAACACAGATGGAGGCTTACTTTGGTAAACAATACATCAACATCCTGTTGTTCGCCAATGGGATCAAAAGCATAGAAACTAAAAATGTGCAGGGTTTAATGCTCATGAAGCTAACCTATTATGAAGGGACCAATATGGCCCAGGCGGCTTCGGAACTCAGTGCGCTCTCCAACCGGGCCCAGGCCATTTTCCCGCCAGGTTCCCAGCCTCCTTTTATTATTCGTTTTGATGCTTCTTCCCTGCCCATCGGGCAACTGGTCCTCAGCAGTCCAACCCGTTCCAATAACGAACTGCAGGATATGGCCAATATTTACGTCCGTTCTTCCTTTACGGCCATTCCAGGTTTGCTCGCCCCGGCACCTTTTGGGGGTAGCCCGCGGACCATTGAGATCAATGTGGACCCGAATTTAATGCGTTCGCACAACATGACCGTAGACCAGGTGGTCGAAGCCATTCGGGTAAACAACCAAACCGCCCCTTCGGGTAACGTGAGGATCGGGAACAAAAACTACATTACACCAACAAATTATACCATCCGGAAAATTAAAGATTTTGAAGACATTCCTTTGTTTAAAGGGGCAGTACAAAATCTTTATCTGAAAGATATTGCTGTGGTTAAGGATGGTGCTGATGCCACCAATGGTTATGCGCTGATCAATGGGAAACGTTCGGTGTATGTGAGTATCGCCAAATCGGGAGATGCTTCTACCTGGGATGTGGTGAAAGGCCTCAAAAAGAACCTTCCCTTAATCCAGAATACCCTTCCTGAAGATGTGAAACTGTCTTACGAGTTTGACCAGTCTGTATATGTAATCAATGCGGTAAAAAGTCTGATCAGTGAAGGGGCTATTGGAGCCATACTGACCGGTTTAATGGTGCTTTTGTTTTTGGGTGACAAGCGCGCAGCTTTAATTGTTATTCTGACCATTCCAACTTCTATTATAGCGGGGGTTTTATTTTTAAAACTCTTTGGACAAACCATTAACATCATGTCCTTAAGTGGTCTGGCACTGGCCATAGGGATCCTGGTCGATGAATCTACGGTAACGATAGAAAACATCCACCAGCATTTTGATATGGGCAAACCCAAGGCACTGGCCATATGGGATGCCTGTAAGGAAATTGCCTTTCCGAAATTGCTGATCCTGTTGTGTATCCTGGCTGTATTTGCCCCTGCCTTTACCATGAGTGGAATTCCGGGCGCCCTGTTTTTGCCTCTGGCTTTGGCCATTGGTTTTTCTATGGTGGTGTCCTTTTTCCTTTCGCAAACCTTTGTGCCCATTATGGCCAACTGGCTCATGGTTGCCCATCCGCATAAAGTAAAAAAACAGCCTAAGGGAATGACAGAAGATGAAGCTGTTTTCCGTGAAACCGGTTTGAGTCTGGAGTCCGAACACGACACAATGAACCAGAAAAAAGTGCTGGTCGAAAGGGAAGATTTTAACAAGGACGGCAAGATCAGTTTGTTTGAAAGGTTCAGGAACCGTTTTATGCGGTTTTTAAACCGTTTATTGCCGCATCGTAAACTGGTGGTGGTCATTTACCTGGTGGTGATCACCGGAGCGGCTGTATTGCTGCTGACCAATATTGGAAGGGATGTACTTCCAAGGGTCAATTCCAGCCAGTTTCAGCTGAGAATGAAAGCCCCCGACGGAACGCGTCTGGAACGCACCGAAGAAAAAGCCCAGCTGATCCTTTCGGAATTAAAGAAAATGGTTGGTCCTGAGCACATTTCCATTACCTCGGTCTATGTAGGCCAGCACCCGGCCTTGTTCTCTGTAAACCCCATTTATTTGTGGATGGCAGGCCCTCATGAGGCGGTTTTCCAAATTGGTTTAAAAGACTATGAGGTCGATATGGACGAGTTTAAGGACAAACTCAGACACCGGATCAAAGAACTTTCACCTGACCTGAAACTTTCTTTTGAACCGATTGAATTGACCGATAAAGTACTTAGCCAGGGTTCTCCGACACCAATAGAAGTCAGAATTGCAGGTAAAAACAAAAAAATTAATGAGGTTTATGCCAATAAAGTGATGGCTGAACTGCAAAAAATAAAATACCTCAGGGACATACAGATTGCCCAGCCCATCAAATATCCTTCTATGAACATCAATATTGACAGGGTAAGGGCAGCACAACTCGGTGTGGACATGAACGATGTATCCAGGTCCCTGGTGGCTTCTACTTCTTCTTCCCGCTATACGGATAAAAACGTATGGATGGACGAAAAGGTCGGTTTGACCTATAATGTTCAGGTACAGGTTCCTTTTAACCAGATGAAATCCAAAGACGACATTGGGGAAATTCCTTTGTTGAAAAACAACTCCAGACCGGTATTGAGCGATGTGGCCACCATTACACCAGACACCACCTATGGTGAAAATGACAATGTCGGGGCAACACCTTTTATTTCGGTTACAGCCAATTTAAACAATAAAGATCTTGGCGCGGCGACCAAAGATGTCCAGCAGGCCATTAAAGCGGTTGGAGAACCACCTAGAGGGGTGATCATTCAAACCGTAGGTTTATCCAAAGTACTCACCGAAACTTTAAGCAGTTTGCAATCGGGTCTTTTTGTAGCCATTGTGGTGATCTTTTTAATGCTTTCGGCCAACTTCCAGTCCTTTAAAGTTCCCCTGGTTATTTTGGCTACAGTGCCTGCGGTGGTACTGGGTTCATTGCTGTTGCTGACCCTTACCGGATCTACATTGAACCTGCAGTCTTATATGGGGATCATTATGTCTGTAGGGGTTTCCATTGCCAATGCCGTCCTGCTGATCACCAATGCAGAGCATTTAAGGCGGCACAATGGGAATGCTTTGGAATCGGCAAAAGAAGCTGCTGCCTTAAGGCTCAGACCCATTATCATGACCAGTGTGGCCATGGTTGCCGGTATGCTTCCAATGGCCATCGGACATGGAGAAGGTGGTGGACAGGTTTCTCCGCTGGGGAGGGCCGTAATTGGGGGGCTGGTGGCTTCTACATTTGCGGTACTGGTTATTTTACCACTTGTTTTTGCATGGGTACAGGGCAAAGTTTCTACCCAGTCCATTTCACTGGACCCAGAAGACCAGGAAAGCAAACATTACATTAAAGGCTTGAAAGATTAATTATAAAGATTTTTAAATTTGATACAAATGAGAACAAAGATATTTCACGGAAGTTTAATCCTAAGTGGTTTGGCCCTTGCAGTGGTGCTTCATGGCTGTTCGGCTTCCGCCAGTAAGGAAGAAGCAAAAACAGCCAAGGCAGCCCCGGTGGCGACCTTTAAACTGGAAAAGCAGCAGTTGTCCACCGCCCTGAATTTACCTGGTGAGCTGATTGCCTATCAGCAGGTAGACCTGTATGCCAAGGTGAGCAGTTTTGTAAAAACGCTAAAAGCAGATATTGGCTCTGAGGTACGTAAAGGTCAGCTCCTGATGACCCTGGAGGCGCCCGAAATGACGTCCCAGATTTCGGCCGCTCAGTCGCGTTTAAAATCGCAGGAAGCAATTTATGCCGCCAGTAAAGCCAATTACGACCGGCTTTACGAAACCAGCAAAACCCCGGGTACCATTTCCAAAAATGACCTCGACCAGGCCATGGCCAGAAAGAACTCCGATTTGGCTCAGTTTGAAGCGGCAAAAGCCTCTTTGAAAGAACTGGGTGCCATACAGGATTACCTGGAAATCCGGGCCCCTTTTAATGGGATCATTACGGCCAGAAATGTCAATTTGGGCGCTTATGTTGGCCCTTCTGGTAAAGGGTCGGAATTTCCGCTTTTCACTTTGCAGGAACAAAAAAGGTTGCGTTTGGCGATTGCCATTCCCGAAGCTTATACCGGTTACCTGAAAAACGGGCACCAGGTTAGTTTTACCGTAAAATCTCTTCCAAGCCAGACTTTCAAGGCCGATGTAAAACGTTTGGCCGGTGCGCTCGACCTGCGCCTGCGTTCTGAAAAAGTTGAAATGGATGTGCCAAACCTGGATAAAAAATTATTACCAGGTATGGTTGCAGAGGTTAACATTCCGCTTCCGGCAAACGGCGAAACCTTTATTGTACCAAAAAAATCAATTTTGGATACCAGTGAAGGTATTTTTGTGGTCCGGGTAAAAGATGGAAAAACCGAAAAAGTGGCGGTTAAAAAGGGCAGGGAGGCCGATGATAAGGTAGAGATTTTTGGAAACCTGAATGCAGGTGATGAATTTGTGACAGAACCGACTGAAGAAATGCGGGATGGGACAAAAATAAAATCTTAACTTTATACATATACTTCTATATATCTAACTATGCCAGGCAGGAATCAGGAAATTTACAGTGTAATTAAAAGTGAATCCCTTGAGGATTTTTACAACAGACTGAAAATTAACCAGCCGGAGGTCATTATACCAAGTCTTGGAATGGTAAATGACCTTGGGCATTTTAATGTGTTTAAAAGATCTGTTTATTGTTCTGCAAATCCTTCACCTTACAACAGGAGGGACTTTTACAAAATTTCCCTCATTATTGGTTGTGGGGTGCTGCATTTTCCCAATGAAAGAATAGAAGTGAAGGGAAGGGCATTGCTGTTTACCAACCCCAATATTCCTTATGCCTGGGAAGGAACTTCGGAAACCCAGGGCGGTTATTTCTGTTTGTTTACAGAAAACTTTATGCGCAACCGGAATGAAAGCATCCGGGAGTCCCTGCTGTATAAAATCCATGCGAACCCATTGATCTTTATAGATGAAGCGCAGGAAAAAGTGTTTATGGCGCTGTTTTTGAAAATGATGGACGAAATGAACGGGGAGTATATGCATAAATACGACCTGATTAGAAATTACATCAACCTGGTGGTGCACGAAGCTTTAAAAGTACAGCCGGTTTGCGAGGAAATCAAACACAGCAATGCCTCTGTCCGCTTATCGGCCCTGTTTATGGAGCTGCTGGAAAGACAATTTCCTATAGGCTCAACAGATCATGTACTGGAATTAAAAACTGCAAATGATTTTGCAGCCAAACTTTCTGTTCATGTGAACCACTTGAACCATGCCGTTAAAGAAGTTACGGGAAAAACAACCTCAGAACATATTGCAAAAAGAATTGCAAGTGAGGCCGTGGCGCTGTTGAAACATACAGAATGGAATGTTTCACAGATCGCTTATTGTCTTGGTTTTGAATATCCTGCCAATTTTAACATCTTCTTTCGCAGGCAAATGCAAGGTACCCCAAAATCTTTCCGGCAAATCTCTGCCTGAGCAGGATGGAATAAGTTTGCAGAAATTTAAAGTTTTAACAGCTTTGGCATTATCTTTATAGCCGCTATAGGAATGGAAGCCCATATGCTTTCGGGCGCCTATACATTTAATCTCTACATACATGGACTTTTTGCATACGATTTTAGGTGAGGACATACAGGCCGGCCTGCTGATTATTTTAAACCTGATCGTTATTGAAAGTCTCCTTTCGGTTGATAATGCGGCAGTTCTGGCCACAATGGTGATGGATTTGCCTGCCCAGCAACGGAAAAAAGCGTTAAAATATGGGATTATCGGTGCTTATGTATTCAGGGGGATTTGTTTGCTGCTTGCCGCCTGGCTGGTACAGATCTGGTGGCTTAAGCCCCTGGGCGGTATTTACCTGCTGTATCTTTGCATTAACTATTTTGTAAAAAAAATAAAAAAGCAAAAGATAGAAGAGCATGAGGCCATTGATAAGAAAAAAAGCTGGTTTTATCGTTCTACAGTTGGTTTAATCGGAAACTTTTGGGCAACGGTTGCCCTGGTAGAAATTATGGACCTGGCCTTTTCGATTGACAATGTCTTTGCAGCAGTTGCTTTTACCAATCATATTTATCTTATTTATATTGGGGTGTTTATTGGCATTCTGGCCATGCGGTTTGTGGCCCAGGGTTTTGTAAAGCTCATGGAAAAATTTACTTTTCTGGAATCCGTTGCTTTTATTGTGATCGGTATTCTGGGCTTAAAATTAAGTTCTTCGGTACTGAGCCATTTTATGCCGGACAGTTTTCTGGCGCATGTACTCGAAGGGGAGCATGCCGACCTTTTTATTTCCATTTTAACCGTAACCATTTTTGCTGTTCCGGTGCTGAGTTCCCTTATATTTAATTTTCCAAAAAAACATGAAACAGAAAAATAGGTCTTTAAATTGCTTTTAAGGCCTATAATTCCATTTTGACAAATGGATGATGATCCATTTCCCAGGAAGTTTCTACATTTGCTTAACAGTGTTAAATTATTTACACCAATTTTAAAACCAATGGGAAGTAAAGAAAGAATTCAGCGTCTTAAGGAGGACACCCGAAACAACATCCTTGATGCTGCACTTCAGATTGCACAGGAGGAGGGATGGCAGGCGCTGAGTATGCGTAAAATTGCGGATGCAATTGAGTATACGGCTCCGATCATTTACGAATACTTTGCAAACAAAGAAGGAATTCTTCTGGAACTGACCCGCAGGGGCTACGTTCTTCTGGGATCAAAAGTGGAAGCGGCAAGAAATGCCTATGAGCTTCCTGCCGACCAGATGGAAGCCATGTGGATTGCTTACTGGGACTTTGCTTTCGAATATAAAGAGTTTTACCAGATCATGTTTGGCGTAGAGATGATCTGCTGTGAGGTGAAAAAAGCCTTGCCAGAAGCAGAACGTGTGAGCAGAATGTATGGTGAGATCATTGGAAAACTAATTACAAAAGTCGTTGCCGACGAGGATCTGATCTGTAGAAAGTATTATACGTTTTGGTCAATTGTTCATGGACTGATTTCAATCAACCTTGTTCAAAAAGGGACCAATGAAGAAATGAACCAGCATATCCTCAGAGATGCACTCAAGGGTATCATCAGGTTCATCAACGATTAAAAATTTTTTGCCTTAGAATCTAACACTGTTAAATCGATTATACCCGTTATAAAATAAGTCTAAATCTCAAATGAATGAAATATAATCCTGTCTGTACTTTAAAATCTAACACTGTTAGATCGTTTGTGTTTAATGTAAATTGTAAATCTTAATCAAAATGAAATATCCTCCTTTTAGTACCCTGTCACTTAACGCTGTTAAATCACCTACTCATGTTATGAAACCGTTAATTTTACTCTCATTTCTCTTTTTACTGGCTTGTTCAAATAAAAATACTGCACCTGTAGCACCTCCGCCGCCATCTTTGCCGGTAGCAAGTGTCGTGTCTGGTACAGAAACAACTTTCCAGGAATACCCGGCTTCTATTGAAGGGGTCGTGAACGTAGAGGTACGTCCTCAGGTAAGCGGAAGCCTCGATAAAGTTTTTCTAGACGAAGGCGCTTTTGTCAATGCAGGCCAGCCTATTTTTAAAATCAATGAGCAGCCTTTCCGTGCCGCTTTAAACAATGCACTGGCCGCCCAGCATGCTGCTGAAGCCGCGCTGATCAATGCACAGCTTGAAGTGGAGCGTTTGACACCGCTTGTACAAAACAAGGTCATTTCCGACTTCCAGCTGAAATCGGCTAAAGCAACAGCCCAGGCAGCCAAGGCAAATATTGAACAGGCGAAGGCAAATGTCTCTACAGCCTCTATCAATTTGGGTTATACTTTAATCAAAGCACCGGTAAGCGGTTATATTGGCCGTTTGCAGAAAAAACAGGGAAGCCTTGTTGGTCCGGCCGATGCAGAGGCATTGACTCAATTATCTGATGTTCATGATGTTCATGTGTATTTTTCCCTTGGTGAAAAGGATTTTGTAAACTTTAAAGACCAGTATCCTGGTCAGACCTTAAAAGATAAGCTGAAACAGCTTCCGGCAGTGACCCTTCTTTTAGCTGACAATACAGAATATGCCAAACCAGGTAAAATTGATGTAATTGATGGTCAGTTTGATAAAAATACAGGTGCCATTACCGTAAGGGCCAGTTTCCCAAATCCTCAGGGTTTGATCAGGTCTGGTAATACTGGTAAAATCCGCCTGAGCCTGAAACACAACGATGCCCTGGTCGTACCAGAATCGGCTACCATTGATATGCAGGATAAAGTATTTGTATTTACCGTAGGTGACAGCAGTAAGGTGAAAAAACAAGCCATTACTATTATTGGTAAAGCCGGCGGAAATTATTTGGTTAAAGACGGTGTAAAAGTTGGCGACCAGATTGTGTTAAGCGGCATTGATAAATTACAGGAAGGCATGGTGATCCAGCCTCAAAAGGCAACGGAAAAAGTAGCTGTTGTGAGAACAAAAAAATAATACAAAACTTAAAGTTTAAAAGTCATGTTTCAAAAATTTATAGAAAGGCCCGTACTTTCAACTGTTATCTCCATATTATTGGTGATAGTTGGTATACTTGGCTTAACAAAGTTACCCTTAGAGCGGTTTCCTAATATCGCACCGCCGTCGGTATTGGTAACTGCTGTTTACCCGGGTGCTAATGCCGAAACTATTTTACGTTCGGTGACCCCCTCCCTCGAAGAGGCGATTAATGGTGTGGAGGATATGACCTACATGACCTCTACTGCCAGTAATGATGGTACATTGGGTATCACAGTTTACTTTAAACAAGGTACCAATCCCGATCAGGCTGCTGTGAATGTGCAAAATCGTGTTTCACAAGCAACGAGCCAATTGCCTGCAGAGGTTGTACAATATGGTATAACGACTACTAAACAGCAAAATAGCTTTATTGGTGCAATAGGTGTTTACTCAGAGGATCCAAAAAAATACGATGCAGTTTTTGTAAATAACTATGCACAGATCAATATCATTCCTGAACTCAAACGTATCCCGGGTGTAGGTTCTGCCAGTGTATTTGGTGGTATTAAAGATTACTCCATGCGTATCTGGTTAAATCCGAGTCAATTGGCAACTTATAAAATTACACCTAATGAAGTAATCAGTGCTATTCAGGACAAAAACCTGGAGGCAGCACCAGGTAGACTTGGTGAACGGAGTAATGAGGCATTTGAGTATGTAATTAAATATAGAGGTAAGCTTACTAAACCCGAGGAATATCAGAATATTGCTATCCGTTCCAATTCAGATGGTTCTGTATTGCGTTTAAAAGATGTAGCGCGTGTTGAATTGGGTGCTTATAGTTATAGCAGCGTAAACCGCTTAAACGGACACGATGGAATTACCATTGGTATCATACAATTATCAGGATCAAATGCCAACGAAATCCAGATTGCCATTGATAAGCTGATGGAAAAACTTTCAAAAGATTTCCCTGCGGGCATTAAATCCAATCAGTTTTACCGGACTAAAACCGATCTTGATGAATCTATTAACCAGGTTGAGCATACTTTGGTGGAAGCCTTTATCCTGGTATTTATTGTTGTATTTATATTCCTCCAGGATTTCAGGTCTACCTTGATCCCGGCGATAGCAGTTCCGGTTGCGATTATTGGTACTTTCTTCTTCATGAATCTCTTCGGATTCTCGGTTAATCTTTTAACGCTGTTTGCCCTGGTACTGGCCATTGGTATTGTGGTGGATGATGCAATTGTGGTGGTCGAAGCGGTGCATGCCAAAATGGAGGAAAACCCGACACTTACGCCCAAAGCGGCAACTACCGAGGCGATGAATGAAATTACAGGGGCAATTATATCGATTACGTTGGTCATGGCGGCGGTATTTTTACCGGTTAGTTTTATGACTGGCTCCACAGGTATATTTTACAAACAGTTTGCCTTAACCATGGCTATAGCCATTATTATATCAGCGGTAAACGCTTTAACTTTAAGCCCTGCTTTAGCGGCCTTATTTTTAAAGAATAAACATGCAGAAAATGGTCACGATGCACCCAAAAAAGGTTTTGTTGAGAAGTTTTATGCGGGCTTTAATGGTGGGTTTAATTATATGACCAGAAGATATATTGGCGGCTTAAAAATCCTTATCCGTAATAAATGGGTGAGCATGGGCGGGCTTGCATTGATCGTTGTTCTTACAATTTTCCTTGTAAACAGAACAAAAACGGGCTTTATTCCTACAGAAGATCAAGGTTTTGTCGCTATTGCTGTTGCCAGTCCATCAGGAACTTCATTAAGTAAGACGAACGAAATATTAAAACAAGCTGAAAAAGAGTTGAGGGCTATGCCATCAGCAAGATTTGTGATGTCGCTGGCGGGTTATAACTTCTTAACCGCATCAAACAGCCCTTCAGCTGGTCAGATTTTCTTATTGTTAAAACCAAATGACCAAAGAGGGGCGGTAAAAAATATCGACGATATACAAAATATAGTAAGAGCTAAAATGGCGGCCATATCTGCCGGTACCTTCTTTGTATTTAGTTTTCCAACCGTTCCAGGATTTAGTAACGTTGAGGCCATGAATGTGACCCTACAGGATAAAACGAATGGAAGGTTGGATAAATTTAGTGGTGTAGCGAATAACTTTATAGGAAAGTTAATGGCGAAACCGGCAATTGCTTTTGCCTTTACTTCTTATAAAGCAGATTATCCTCAGTTGCAGCTGGATGTTGACAACGAAAAGGCGGATCAGCTGGGCGTAAGTGTCAAAGACATTTTACAAACGATGCAGACTTTTTTTGGTACTGCGCAGGCCTCAGACTTTAACCGCTTTGGTAAATACTATCGGGTGGTTGTTCAGGCTGATATTGCCGACAGAACTGATCCTGCAAGTATTGATCGTGTGTTTGTTAAAAACAAGGCCGGAGAAAGTGTGCCAATCAATACGCTTGTTAAATTAACCCGCGTTTATGGCTCAGAAACGGCTTCGCGTTATAACCTGTTTAACTCTATCGAGGTAAATGCTATCCCTAAACCGGGTTACAGCTCTGGTGATGCCATTAAAGCTATACAGGAAACGGCTAAAGAAGAATTGCCTACTGGGTTTTCTTATGAATTCTCTGGACAAACACGTGAGGAAATTTCTTCAGGTGGGCAGTCAACCGTGATATTTCTACTTTGTTTGGTGTTTGTTTATTTCTTACTATCCGCGCAGTACGAGAGCTATATCCTGCCATTGGCCGTTATACTTTCTATTCCTACAGGTGTATTTGGTGTGTTTGTGGTACTGGGTTTAACTGGCATTGAAAATAACATTTATGTTCAGGTCGCATTGATTATGCTTATTGGGTTATTGGCAAAAAATGCCATCTTGATTGTGGAGTTTGCTGTCCAAAGGCGTAAGGCCGGAGCTGGCCTGGTAGAAGCAGCAATAGAGGCTGCCAGACTAAGGATCCGTCCAATCATCATGACTTCCCTGGCTTTTGTATTCGGTTTGTTTCCGATGAGTATTGCCACCGGTCCATCTGCTCAAGGTAACCACTCCATCAGTATTGGTGCAGCAGGGGGTATGGTTTCCGGAGTTGTTTTAGGATTGTTCATCATTCCGGTATTGTTTGTGATTTTTCAGCATTTGCAGGAAAGGTTTACAGGCTTACCACTGGCCGTGCTGAACAGGGAGGATAAAACCGGCAAAAACGGACAGGCCCTCGAAGCAGAACAACTTGAATTGCAAAACAATTAATCACAAAGAAAATCAAATGAAAAAATATATAAATCCATATGCTTTTTTAGCACTGGTCGCTTTTTTAAGCGCTTGTAAGGTTTCAAAAGATATTCCTGTACCCAAATCGGCCACCCCTGAAGCTTTCAGGGGGGCTACGGGGTCGGATACCTCCAGTATTGCAGCATTGCCTGTAAAACAATTTATCCGGGAAGCAGAGCTGCAGGAGCTTGTCGATACGGCACTTGCCAGAAACTACGACCTGCAAATTGCGGTGAAAAATATAGAGAGTTCAGAACTGTTGTTCAAACAATCTAAACTGGGAAATATACCTTCGCTGAACTTTCAGGTGACAGCGAATTCCAACAGGCCTTCTGACAACAGTTTGAATGGTTTGAGTACCAGTCAGTTCTTAAAGACCAGTCATGTGGAAGATTATAATGCCAATCTTGGCTTAAGCTGGGAAGCAGACATCTGGGGAAAAATCAGAAGTCAGAAACAGGCCGCCCTGGCGACTTATCTTCAAACGAATGAAGCAAAAAAAGCAGTACAGACCCGTTTGGTTGCCAATGTAGCCTAGGGTTATTACAATTTGCTAATGCTGGATGCCCAACTGCTCATCGCTAAAAAGAACCTGGCTTTAAATGACAGTACCTTGCGCATCATACACATGCAGTTCGATGCCGGACAAGTGACCTCCCTGGCTATACAGCAGGCAGAGGCACAACAAACCGTTGCTGCGCAACTGGTTCCCCAGCTGGAGCAAAATGTAGGGATACAGGAAAATGCCTTGCGCATTTTAACCGGAAAACTGCCTTCTGCCATAGAAAGAAAACGCAGTCTGGACCAAATGGAAGTTGGAGACAACCTTGCCGTGGGTGTCCCTTCGGCCATGGTAAGCAGAAGACCTGATGTCAAAGCTTCTGAGCTTGGACTTTCCATTGCCAATGCGAAGGTGGGTGTAAGCAAAGCCAGTATGTACCCTTCTTTAACTATTACTGCCAGTGGTGGTTTAAATTCTTTTAAAGCCAGCAACTGGTTCAATGTACCAGCTTCTTTATTTGGTTTGGTAACAGGCGGGATTGCCCAGCCTATATTTCAGCGCAAAGAGTTAAGAACTCAGTTTGAAATTGCCAAAGTAGAAAGAGAAAAAGCAGTATTACAGTTCAGACAATCGGTTCTGAATGCCGTAGGAGAAGTTTCAGATGAACTGATTAAACAAGAGAAACTGCAGCAACAATACCGCATCGCCAGTACAAGAGTAGAGACCCTGCAAAAAGCCGTGAAAAATGCAAACCTTTTATTTAGAAACGGAATGGCCAATTACCTGGAGGTC
Source organism: Pedobacter nutrimenti (assembly GCF_003208655.1). GTDB lineage: Bacteria > Bacteroidota > Bacteroidia > Sphingobacteriales > Sphingobacteriaceae > Pedobacter > Pedobacter nutrimenti. The sequence continues at coordinate 36,624 of NZ_QKLU01000011.1, forward strand.
ATTACCGCACAGGGAAACCTTTTACAAAGCGAACTGGATGTGGCAACCCTGAAAACAGCGCGTTTAAATTCCATGATTGAGCTGTACCGTTCCCTGGGCGGAGGCTGGAATTAAAAATACCCAGGTCACAGTACAGGGGAAGAGGCAGATGATTTTGCAACAGGCACTGCAAAGTAAAAGGAGGAACCTTTTCCCTCTGTACTATTTACCCAGATCCTGCCACCGGAACGTTTAATAATTTCCGATGAAATATAAAGGCCCAGGCCAAGTCCGGGAAAAGTATGTTGCATTTCACCGCTTACCCGGTAAAACTGTTCAAAAACTTTTGGAAGGTTTTGCGGGGAAATGCCAACGCCAAAATCCTGGATACACACAATAACTTCATCATCCATCTGCTGAGAATGGATGATGATTTTTTTTGCATGGGGTGAATATTTAATGGCATTGGTAATCAGGTTGATCACGACCTGTTCTATCCGGTCTTTATCCCCAAATACTGCAGGTATTGTTTTAAGGTTGGTTTCCAGGACATGATTTTCGGTGGTTCGCTGGATATCCTCTGCCAGGTTGCTGATCACCTGGTTCAGGTTAAAGGCCTGGTTGTTCAGCGGAAGTTTACCTGTATTCATTTTGGTTACATCCAAAAGGTCCCCGATCAGAATGACCAGACGGTTGAGCTGCAAATCCATTTTCCGGATCATGTCGGCTTCTTTTTCATCTCCTTTTTTGCGCAGCATTTTTTCCAGCACCTGGGTATAGGCTTTAATGCTGGTCACCGGGGTCTTTAACTCGTGGCTGGCAATACCGATAAAATTGTCTTTCTGGTGTTGCAGTTCTTTTTGTTCGGTGATGTCTGTACAGGAACCAATATAACCCATAAAAACTCCCTGTGCATTGTGTTGGGGCTGTCCGGCGGCAACGCACCAGTGTGGTGTCCCGTCTGCATGGTTGATCCGGAATTCTACCTCATACTGATGTCTTAAATTGGTATCGTTCTGGAACTTCTTCAATACCTGCCGGCGGTCCTCCGGAAAAATTACGGAAGTCCAGCCTCTGCCAAGGTTCTCTTGCAGGCTTTGCCCGCTCCAGTCGAGCCAGCTCTGGTTTACATAAGTGATCTCTCCATTGGCATCGGACATCCATAGGGCCGTAGGGGATGCGGTAGTGATGCTTCTGAGTTGCAGCTCACTATCTTCAAGCGCTTGTTTGGCTTTCAGTTCTGGCCGCATATCCCTCATAATGGCGCCAATGGCTATGGGTTGTCCGGTTACAATGTCGTCTATCCGGATGCAGTAATTGTATACAGGAATCAGCTCCTTGGTTTTAACATTTCTGACAATTAATTTTCCGGCCCATTTCCCTTCTTTAAAAACTTCAGGCAAAATGGTTTGCTGTACAAAATTGAGCTCCTCGGCACTGTGAAGTTCTGATAGTGGTGTTTTTAGCATTTGCTGGGCCGAATCCATGCCCAAAAGCTGCATGCCCGAGGCATTAATATAAGTGTTAAAGCCCTCCAGGCTCATGACGGACATCAGATCCGCACTGTTGTTCACCAGTGAAATCAATTTTTGCTGTTCTTCCTTCGACCTTTTTTGTTCTGTAATGTCAAGTAAAGTACCCAGTAGCCTTAGCGGATTCTGTTCTTTGTCATAAATCACTTTGCCTTCTGCTCTTATCCAGCGCAGGGACTGATCAGACCAGACGATCCGGGCTTCGTAAAACATAACGCCGGTCACAATGGCTTTCTCATAGGCCCTGCTTCTGATTTTCAGGTCCTGCGGATAATAAACCGAAAAGTATTCATCGCGGGATACCGGTTTTTCAAAACCAAAAATATTGGCAAAGCGTTCAGAGGTAACCATTTCGCCCGACAACAGGTTCAGGTCAAAAATGCCCATGTCCACCGCATCGGCCGCCAGTCTGGCCCTTTCTTCGGCTTCTTCCAGCTTACGCATGGCATTGACCTGTTCGGTGACTTCGGTGGCCACCACAATAACCCCGCTAATGCCGTGGTCCTTTTCAAAAAAGGGTTCGTACACAAAATCTATGTAAACTTTCTCCAGTAAACCTTTACGGATCAGCGGAACTTCCATGCCCAGAAATTCAACTGTTTTACCACTTTCCATCACCTGGTGAAGTGCTTTTTCCATATGCCCTCTTCTGGCAGTAAACAGCACCTCAAATACAGGTTGGTCTATCATTTCCTTTGGCGACTTTCCATATATTTCACAAAGAGTGGGGTTAATCAGGTCTACCCTGAAATCTGCGCCTTTGAATATGGCAATACCAACAGGGGCCTGCATAAAAATGGAGTACAGTTGTTTGCGCTGGTTTTTAAGCGCTTGCACCCCTGCTTTTTCCCTTTCTAGCAACCGGTGGCTTTCTGTGATGTCCCTGGGGGTATGGATCAGAAAGTTCAGCTCGCCCCGGGCATCCATTACCGGGGTATTCAGACAGCTCCAGTATCTTTCTTCCAAAGTATCCGTCCCAGGTGTGGGCAGGTCATAACGGAAATGTTCCAGGGTCTGAGGTTCTTTGCTTTCTATGGCCCTGCAAATAGAATCCAGAACCGCGGCCGGGGGGTTCATTATCGAAACAGATTGTCCGACCAGGGATTCCCTTTTGCGCTGGACCAAAGAAAGATAGGCTTCATTGGCATCCAGAATGGTGCAATGAGGTGCATCTGGTTTCAGGATCAGTTTTGCTACCGGGCTTTTGTAAAAAATATCCTTGTAGACTTCTTCAGATATATCCATTTATCTTTCCGGTGGGTTAAACAGGACTATTAACATTTAAAAATAAGATTTTTTCGGGATTCTGTGGTTTAAAAATCTTACGAAAAGAAATTGCGGAATTTAATAAAAGTTTAAAGCATTGGACTAATTTTATTTACTTTTTCATGTATTATTGCAATCTGATTTTGATTCGTTGAACCCATATGGGTTTTGGCTCTTGCGGAGCAAATGAAAAGAATTATATTTGATGTACATGGAAAGAATTGTAATGGGAATTGATATCGGCGGATCCCATATTACTGCCGCCCTGATTGATCTTGATCTGAAAAAAGAAGTGGAAGGTACATGGGTGAGGGATCGGGTAAATGGCCGGGGCACAATTAATGAAGTCATGGATGCCTGGACCGAAAGTATCGCAAAGGTAACAAGTGCTTATGCAGGCGAGGTTAGTCAGATTCATATCGCAATGCCGGGCCCTTTTGCCTATAAAAAGGGGGTTAGTCTGATCAAAAACCAGGACAAATACCGCTCCCTGTATGGTAAAAATATAAAAGACATGCTGGCAGATCGGTTAAACATCAACACATCTGCAATTCATTTTATGAATGATGCGGCCTGTTTTTTACAGGGTGAAGTATTTACCGGCAGTATGAATGGTTATGACCATGCCATAGGCCTGACCCTTGGAACAGGATTGGGCACTGCACATTATGTAAACGGGCAGGCTAAAGATGCCGATTTTTGGAAAATGCCTTTCAATAAAGGAATAGCAGAAGATTACCTGTCTACCAGGTGGTTCATCAAAAGGTATTTTGAACTCAGCGGAAACACCATTAAAGATGTTCGGGAACTGGTCGAAAAATATGCAGGCACGCCTGAATTTAAAGAGGTCTTTGCCGAGTTCAGTCAGAACCTGGCCGCTTTTCTTTATAAGTTTATCCGGAAAAAAATGCCTTTGGCTTCTGTGATCGGAGGAAACATTTCCAATGCGGAGCAATATTTTCTGGACGACACCAGAAGAAACCTTGCAGAAATGATGGGCTATAGTTTTCCGGTCAGAAAATCATTGTTAAACGAAAAAGCGACTTTGATTGGGGCAGCAGCAGCGGCCATTTTATAATGTTCAAACAAATTATTACCACTTACAAAGCGTCTTTTACTGGATTAAGTCGTGAAACCTGGTTATTGAGCATTGTGATGCTCATTAACCGGAGCAGTTACATGGCCGTACCTTTTATGAGCCTCTATGTAACGCAGTACCTTCACCGTCCAACTTCCGATGCAGGGCTCATCATTACCATTTTTGGAATAGGCTCTATTCTGGGGGCTACCGCTGGTGGGAAATTTACCGATGTATTTGGTTTCAGGGCTGTACAGATTTTCAGTACGATGGCCGGAGGTGCTTTTTTTATTTTTTTCTCGACCATTAAGCATTTTGAAACCCTTTGTTTTTTAACCCTGGTCATTAGCTTTTTTTCGGATGCCTTCAGACCGGCCAATTTTACGGCAATTGCTTCTTATGCCAAACCAGGCAAAGAAACCCGTTCTTATTCTTTGAACCGCCTGGCCACAAACCTGGGTTGGGCAGTGGGCAGCAGTATAGGAGGGATCATTGCTTCCTATAATTACCAGCTGCTGTTTATTGTGGATGGCACTGTAAGTATACTTTGTGGTATAGCCATTCTGGCTTTTTTACCAGCTGTAAAAGGCTACCGGAAAGCGGTTAAGGAAAAAACAAAAGGGCTTGTTGTGGCCAAACCCTGGGAGGACCGCCTGTTTGTGAGGTTTATCTTGCTCACAACCCTGTTTTTTACTTTTTTCTTTTTGATGTTTCGGGTCGTTCCTCTGTTTTTTAAGGAAGTATGGCATATGGATGAATCCGTTATCGGGATGATCCTTGGCCTGAACGGAATTATCATTGCCCTTTTTGAAATGGTGATGATCAGTAAAATAGAAAACAAAAGGTCTCTTGTCCATTATATCGTGGCGGGGGTGTTGCTGGTCGGGGCTTCTTTTGCCTTGTTTTTGATACCCAAATCACTTCCGGTAATCCTGGCCCTGGTGGCTATGGTCTTTTTTACTTTTGGAGAGATGTTGTCCCTTCCCTTTATAAATACTTTTGTCATCAGCAGGAGCAACGAATTTAACCGTGGGCAATATGCTGCCGGTTATACCCTGAGTTCTTCTTTTGCCCAGGTCATTGGCCCTACAACGGGGTTTTATGTGGCAGAAAAAATGGGGTACAATGTTTTATGGGCGGGTATGGTGGCTTTGCTGCTGTTGTGTGCTTTTGGCTTCAGCCGGTTAAAGATAAACCGGTTATAAAAAAGACCTTAAAGGAAACGGGGATGTTCCGTCCGAAACACCCCCGTTTAAATTAACGCTCTCAAATATATAGACGGGTAAATAATGGTTTTATTGTATAAGACCGAAAAAAAAAGTTTTAAACCGGGTCATTCCGTTCTTTCCTTAAAAAGAAATAATTTCCCGGATGTTCATAGAAATCCCTGAAAGCCTCATCGTAAGTGATTCCTGCTGGCATTTTTTTAAATTGCTCGGGAGTGATGAATTCCCAGGTCAGGTGGTGCTCCTGCTCAACGGCCCGGATCTGCAGGGGAAAGTGCATCACATGCTGCTCCAGAAAAGCTTTTTTACTTTCTGCCCAGGCTTTATGGTCCCCAAGGTTGCGGGGCCAGGTATACAGTTTATGTGCTTCCCTGGTGTTGACACCATCATAAAGAAAACTGGATTGTTTTAAGATCAGGTCACTGACCGGAAGTTCTTCAATGCTTCCATGATACTGATCTCCGGATTGGGCAACCACTATAGCCCTGGCCGTAAAATAGGGGGCACTTAAACCTGCACCCTCATGCAGCTTAAGCCCGTCTGTAAATACTAGTGTTCCTTTTTTAAACAAAATATAAGGTTTTTTAGGACTTAGACGGACAAAAATTGTACCGTTACTTTGATTTGTCTTCTTCTTCTTCTTTCATCGATTTTTCTTCCTTACTGGCAATGATCTTTTCCTTTTTGAGGTCAATGCGAACGATGTTGTATAAACTCATGTAAATGTTTGCAATCCAGACCAGTGAAAAACCTGCCAGGATATAGCCCCTCCAGTCGCTGAGGTACAAGTGGTAATCCGTAAGCAACAGGATCAGAATGGTGACATAATGGCTGAAACAATATTCACAGGTAAACAGGTAGAAAAATTTCCGCTGCAGCAGGGATTTTGATTCCCTGGACCTTTTTATAAAATATTCCCTGGGCTCCCTGAAAACCTCTTCATGGGTAACTGTCCAGGCCATACAGGCCACGGGGATGGCTAAAATAAAAAGCCAGTAAAGGGGTTGATCATAAATCATGTTCTTATTACAAAGGAGCAGGGGCTATTGTTTGTTTTCTTTAAGCCTTCATTTTCAAACAAATAAGCAGGGTGGATGTTGTTCAAATATGGAAGACATCTCCTTAAATAAAACCGAACTGTTATTGGGTATGGTGGTCCTTGTGATGATCATCATACTGGTAAGATATATTTTGAGGAGAAAAAAAAGGGCCGGTAAATAAATCACCGGCATGCCTTGTTCAAATAAAATTACATTCAGTCAGCAATTAATTCCCGGACTTTTATGGTTGCTGTGCAATTACAATTAAATTTGTGAGCAAGCTAAGAAAGACCAAAACCGGTCTTCTGACCATTTTTTCTTTCTTAAATTGTAAACTAAATTCTTGCCCCTATGGATGATTTTCTGGCTGCCCGGCTCCAAATGGCCTTTTCCCTCGGTTTTCATATTGTTTTTGCCTGTATAGGAATGGTAATGCCATTTTTTATGACAGTAGCGCACTTTATCTGGTTAAAAACCGGTAAGGCGGTTTATCTGGATGTAACCAAAGCCTGGAGTAAAGGGGTGGCTATATTTTTTGCAACCGGGGCCGTATCAGGAACAGTATTGTCATTTGAACTGGGCTTGCTCTGGCCAAAATTCATGGAACATGCGGGGCCTATTTTTGGAATGCCCTTTTCCCTGGAGGGAACTGCTTTTTTTATAGAGGCCATAGCCCTGGGTTTTTACCTGTATGGCTGGAAAAGGATTCATCCCTGGTTTCACTGGGCAACAGGGGTCGTGGTCGGGGTAAGCGGGCTCATTTCAGGGATACTGGTGGTGGCAGCGAATTCCTGGATGAACAGCCCTTCGGGTTTTGATTACGTAAATGGTGCTTATTTAAATATTGACCCGATTAAAGCCATGTTCAATGAGGCCTGGTTTTCCCAGGCCCTGCACATGTGTGTTGCGGCATTTGTGTCTACGGGTTTTGCAGTGGCAGGTGTACATGCCCTGATGATCCTAAGGAAACGGAACGTCCTGTTCCATAGTAAAGCTTTTAAAATTGCGGCTGTATTTGCGACAGTTGCAGCTTGTCTGCAGCCCTTAAGTGGCGACATTTCTGCCAAGGATGTTGCCAGACGGCAGCCGGCCAAACTTGCAGCCATGGAAGCCCATTTCCACACCGAAAAAAATGCTGCACTGATTATTGGGGGGATTCCGGATACTGCAGCTAAAGAAGTTAAATACGCCCTTAAAATTCCTGGATTGTTGAGTTTTATGGCGCATGGCGATTTTAATACCGAGGTGACCGGTCTGGATAAAATTCCAGTTGCCGACCAGCCGCCGGTAGCAGTAACTCATTATGCCTTCCAGGTGATGGTTGGCCTGGGCATGGCCATGCTGGGCCTGGCATTGCTTTATTTTATCGCCTTATGGAAAAAGAAACAATGGCTCCGCGGCAGGTGGCTGCTGAAATTATTTGTAATAGCCACCCCATTGGGTTTTATTGCACTGGAAGCCGGATGGACGGTTACAGAAGTGGGGCGTCAGCCCTGGATCATTAATGGCATTATGAGAACCGCAGATGCCGTTACGCCCATGCCGGGTATCCGTTATTCTTTTTACCTGTTTACGGCGGTTTATATTTCGCTTTCCCTGATTGTTACCTTTTTGCTCTACCGTCAAATTGCCATGGTGGGCAGGTTGTATGATTCTGAAGTTAAACCACAAAATGATTAAGCTATGGTATATGTTGTAATTGCCTTTTTATGGACTGCGATACTCTTATATGTGTTGTTGGGCGGTGCCGATTTCGGAGCAGGGATCATTGAGCTGTTTACCTCCAGGCCAAACCGGTCCAGGGCCCGAAAAACCATGTATCAGGCCATTGGCCCGGTATGGGAAGCGAACCACATGTGGCTCATTATTGCCATTGTCATCTTGTTTGTCGGATTTCCGAAAATATACACCACCGTGTCGGTTTATCTGCACATTCCGCTGGTTTGCATGTTGCTGGGTATTATTGCCAGGGGTACAGCCTTTGTGTTCCGCAATTACGATGCGGTAAAGGACAATATGCAGAAATTGTATACCTCCATTTTTATCTATTCCAGTCTGATTACACCCTTTTTTCTGGGCATCATTGCGGCGAGCTCGGTATCCGGACAAATAGACCTGCAGGCAACAGATTTCCTTTCTGCTTATGTGTTTAGCTGGCTCAGCTGGTTTTCCCTTAGCGTAGGCCTGTTTACAGTGAGCATTTGTGGGTATCTGGCGGCGATTTTTATTATTGGGCAAACGGATAATGCGGCAGACCGGGCGCTGTTTATCCGAAAGGCCAAACGTAGCGTATTTGCAGTTATGTTTGCCGGGGCCCTGGTTTTTATAGCGGCCTATAGTGAACAGATTCCAGTCTGGAAATGGATATTTGGCCATCCACTGGGCTTGCTGGCCATTAGTTCGGCCAGTATTTCCTTGTTGGTCATGTGGTTTACCATAGATAAGGATAAACCGGCAGTTTTACGTCTGCTTGCGGGTTTTCAGGTAACCATGATCCTTTTTGCGGCCACCTATACCCACTTTCCAAACATTGTTTTACTAAAAAATGGGGAGGAATTGTCGCTCCTTGCCCATCAGGGGCAGGCCAAAACAATTGATTCCTTAGCCTATGCCTTACTGATCGGGAGTATTTTTATCCTGCCTGCGCTTTTTTATCTGATTTATGTTTTTCAGAAAAAGAAGCCAGATTTTAATGAACATTAATTTACTTTTCAATAATTTATGGAGCAATCCGAATTTTTAGCGCTTTCAAAACTTTCTGAAGGCAGTTACAAGGCTTTTCTATACGATTGTGACGGTACCCTTACCGACAATATGCCGGCACATACGGCAACTTATGTGGAAGCCGCTCAGGAGCAGGGTGTGGTGTTTAATCCTGCAATGATTACAGAATTGGCAGGTTGGCCCATTGCCCGTGTCGTGGAAGAAATTAACCGTCGTTATGGTGCTTCACTGGTGCCGGAGGAATTTAAGGTCAGGAAGGCACAAATTTATGCCCAGTGTTATTTGGATCATGTGAAGCCAATTGATTACGTTGTAGCGCATTTAAAAGCGAATGCGGGGAAAGTAAAAATAGGTGTGGTATCTGGTGGCGACCGGCCGGCCATTCAAAGGACCCTGCAGGTTTTGGGGATAGACCATTTGGTAGAGGTGCTGGTCTGCGCAGGGGATACTGAGAAAGGAAAGCCTTTTGCCGATCCCTTTTTAAAAGCGGCGACCTTATTGGGTGTTCCTGCATCTGATTGTCTGGTTTTTGAAGACGGCATTCCGGGAGTGGAGGCAGCCAAAGCAGCCGGAATGCACTGGATCCGGGTGGACCAAATGACCTTTGGTTAAGCATTTGTTTTTTATTTGTTACAGCCTGTTTTCTCTGCAATAAAAATATTTGAATACTTTAGGGCCTGTTTAATTTATAAATCTAAGCAGGCCCTTATGGATTGGTGTGTTTTTTGCTGACAAGCGATATGTTCTCTATCTGAAAAAATGAAGCTCGGGTTAAAATTATTAGGCATCTTCTTCCTGTTGTTTACTTTATCCGGCTGCGGGCTGCTGGTCCGTAACCGCATTAGCAGTCACCATGGGATAGAACAAAATGATTATAACCTTCCGGTTATTGTATACCCGACCTCCAATATTTTATCCAAAAGGATATTGTTTCTGTTTTCAGGTGATGGGGGCTGGCTGGATTTTGAAGACAAATTGGCAACTGAATACACCAAAAGGGGTTTTTATGTGATCGGTTTCAATTCAAGAAGTTATTTCTGGGAACAAAAATCCCCTCAGGAAACAGCCGATGATATTTTCCTGCTCCTGGACAAATACAATGCTTTGTATAAAACAAACCGTATTTTCCTCTGCGGCTTTTCATTTGGTGCCGACGTGGTTCCTTTCATTTACAACCGTCTTCCAGAAAAAACCAAGGAAAAAGTGGCCGCCATCCAGCTCATGAGTCCCTTTTCTTCTTCAGACTTTAAAGTACATACTTCAGACCTGCTCAATATTGCAGGGGACAACCGGCCCTTTAAAGTTGCTCCTGAAGTCGAAAAAATTACCATACCTGTATTTTGTTTTTATGGGGAAGCTGAAGAAGCAAAGCCTTTAAGTGAGCTCAATCTCCCTAATTTTAAACTCGAGCTCCTTCCGGGAAGCCACCGTTATGATCCGGCTGCCTATACAAAGATCATCTCTTCGCTAAGGCCAAAAAGATTTCTTGGCCGTCAGCTGAGTTTAATATCTTTGGGAAAAATTTAAAAGACCTAAACCTGCATGAATTTTAAACTTTCTTTAAGTCTGCTGTTGTTGTCTTTTTCCATTATGGTTAAAGCACAAAAAAAAGCCCCCCTTTCGGCACTTCCCCTTCATACCATACAAAGGAACGAAAATAAGCCCCTTGTTTTTTACCTGAGCGGGGATGGTGGATGGAATAAGTTTTCGCAGAACCTGAGCCAGGAACTGGCCGATAATGGTTATGCCCTGGTCGCTCTGGACACCAGAAAATACTTCTGGGAACAAAAAACACCGGCACAATTTGCTCTTGATGCCGAAAGCATTATAGAGCATTACCTCAAAGCCTGGAACAAATCGTCTTTTGTGATCCTGGGCTATTCCTTTGGTGCGGATGTAGGTGCTTTTTTGCCCACACACCTGGCTGCCGAAGAAAGCCAGAAATTAAAATCGCTGGTGCTGCTTTCACCGGGTTTTTCAACCGACTTTGTCACTAAAATTTCCAATATGCTGGGCTTTGGCGGAACCAATAAGGGCAAATTCAAAACCTATCCCGAACTGCTAAAAAGCCCGGTACCGGTTCATTGTATTTTTGGAAAGGACGAAGAAAGCGATTTTTATCAGGCCATTAAAACATCTGATAAAATTCACAAGATCATTATTCCCGGTTCCCATCGTTATGACGACAACATCAAACAAGTGGCCAGGGCAATCATCCAGGGTTTTTAATTAAAGCTTAACTGCCTTCAGAAACCCTTTTTAAAGCCCTTGGCACCTGTAAAAGGTGGTAGTTGTGGCTAAAAATCAGATATTTCTTTTCCCAGGAAGGGAAGAATTTTTCCTTATACTTTCTAAGGCCTTTAAATTGTCCGAAAACCTTAAGGTTCTCGTAGGCATACTTAATGGTCTTTTGGGTTACGTTTACATCTTCCATACCCGAAAGCGGGGCCAGGCCCATATTTGCAGAGGTATAGCCTTGTTCTTTCAGGTAAAGGAAGGTTTTGGCCAGTAACATGTCCAACACCCCGTTTGGAGCATCCTTTATTTTCCGGATCAAATCATAAGTGGCCTCGCCAGGCGCATAATCGGGGATCAGGTTTAAAAAAGCGTACACTTTTTCTTCCTGGTCCTCTATGGTTAAAATGGTTTGCTCTTTAAGAATGCTGGCATCAAATACCCCTTGTGTAAAAGCAACTTCCTTTTGCTGTAATTCCTGCAGCCAGTTGTCCGATACTTTTTCCAGTTTTTGAAGTAAGCCTTCCTTAATAGGGGCTTTATAAACTTTTAATTCAAATCCTTCGGCGGTTAGCCTGTTGACTGCACTGCGTGTGGTTTTCATTTTACCGCCATCCATGGTAAAAGTGCTCAGGTTTAAAATGGCCTCCTCACCAATAGGAATAGATTTGCGTCCTAAGGCATGGTAAAATTCCAGCGACCTTTCCGGTACCCTGTAATAAGCACTAATGAAACCATTTTCCTTACAGAACACTTCAAACTGATTGACCATGTCCAGCTTTTCGGCTGCGGTTTCTGCCACAGGATCTTCAAGTACAATGGCAAAATGCCTGGTGATTTTAAAACTGATAAAGGCACTTTTGCTTTCATTAAAGAATAAAAACTTATCCGGATAGGTTTTAAAATAATCAAGGGCCGAACAACCAAAACTTTTGAGCAGGTCATTTGCGGTATCAAAATCGGCTTCTTTATTATAGGGTTTAGAGAAATATGGTTTTAAAAGACTAAATACAAAAAACAAAATCAGGCTGGCCCCGGCAAAATAAATGGAGTCCTCAAAATGTTTACCGAAATGGGTCCGGGCCACCAGGGCCTTATCGTCTACCAGAAAGAGCAGTTTGAGTACCGCTTTTATGGCTTCTGTAAACTTAAAATCTATACCAAAATGTCTTTTGTCAATAAAATAAAAACCGAGTACCCCATAAGCCATCACCGCCAGTGCAGCATAGATGAGCACAAAATAGTTAATGGATATAAAACGGGGGTGGGGCCTTAGTTTATAGTTGCCGCTGGTGTACCATAACACAGAGCCGGCCACAAAAGCAAGTATGGCTTCCTCGAAATCTGCAGCCTTAAGCAAATGACCAAAAAAAGAAAAAGCAGTTAAGGCAACGGCAATATACCAGGCCCTTCTGGAGCCCTGGAGTAAAAAGATACTCAGCATCACCAGGATTAATCCGAAAACCAAAACCAGGGCATTACTGGTTACAATAACGTCTTCAGGAAGCAGGTTTTTCACCAGCCGCAAACGGGCTGGTATGGCAGGGGTAATGGAAGAAATGATGTTCACAATACCCAGGATCAGGATGATAAACGCAGGCAGGACCCTAAGGATAAGATTGTCCTTTTTGGTCATGAAACTTAGTATACCGGCAATCAGCGGGAGCCAGAATTCAAAAAACCTGAAAAGCAGGGTAATGGTGGCCGCCGCAACAATAGGAAAACCAAATTGCTGAAGAATAAAGGTCAGTGAAATTTCTATGGTGCCCAGTCCTCTTAAAAATGGCGAGGCGATCAGTAAAATGACCATCACCATATAGCCGATAATCGCTGCCGGCCAGCTGGCATTTAAACCAAGGGCCAACATGGAAATGTACAGGTGTACAATACCAATAACCTCTATGCCTATAGAAACCAATAAGGTATTCCAGAATTGTTTTCTGCTAACCTTTTGGTCTATCATGTCATCGAGTATGGTGGTCAGTGAAGGTCTGATGCGGGCCAGCCATTTATAGGCAGCTCCTTTTTTGGCAATAGAATAAATGAGCCATACCAGGCCTGCAGTGAGCAGGAGCAGGAACACGAAACTAAGTAATTCGGCCGTTCCCAGTTTGGTAAACAACAAGGCAATTCCTAAAACAGGAATACCAACCACCACAACAGAAAGAATACTGCAAAAACCAAATAAGGTAGAGGCCAGGTGGATCTGGGATTTAGAAATTCCTTCTTTTTCTACTTCTTTTGTGAAAAAAACAAGGGAAGAAAAGCCACCTGCCGGTAAAAATATACTGACCAGGTTGCGCTTTAAAAAAAGCTTTACAGCCAGCCCAAGAGGGATTTTTTTATTTAAAGCTTTAAAGCTGTAAATGTACATAACAGCTTGCGCGAGCACATAAACTACGGTCAGGGCAATCCCTAAACTGATGTATACAGGATCACTGCTTTGTAGTTGTGCCGTGATCTTGATGACCTCTATATGTTCTGCCCTGATAAAAAATGCAGCCATGGCAATCATAAAAATTGCAACAAAGAACTGCCAGAAGAATTTGTTATAGATCAGTTTAGAAATAAAGTTTTTCGCGCTATGCATTCTGCAATTTTAGAAAAATTAACACAATAAATAACATTAAATCTTTGTAAAAGGTTGACAAAAATATATAATGTACTGTGTAGTTGTAATTTTATTTGCAATTTTGTGAACCTAAATAAATACCCCGTAAACAATGATGTTGTAACGCATATGTTACCGGGGCCCCGAAAAACCAATGAGCAAAAAAGTTTCAATTGTCATTCCTGCCTATAATGAACAAGATAATCTGGTGGCTATTGTAGACCGACTGGAAAACATTATGGAGGGGAGATCGTATAACTTTGAAATTATACTGGTCGACGACGGGAGCAAGGACAAAACCCTTTCTGTCATCAAGGCCATGACCCTGGCCAGAAAAAATATTTTTTACATAGAGTTTTCCAGAAATTTTGGCCACCAGCCTGCCCTGAAGGCCGGACTGGACCACGCCGATGGTGATTGTGTGATTTCGCTGGATGCCGATTTGCAGCATCCCCCGGAACTGCTCGTCCAAATGCTGGAAAAATGGGAGGAAGGTTACGAAGTGGTGTATACCAGAAGACATGAAGACCGTTCCCTGCCTTATAAAAAGAGGGTAACTTCTTCTTTGTATTACAGGTTATTGAACTCCCTTTCGGATATAGAAATTGAACCTGGAACGGCCGATTTCAGGTTAATGGATAAAAAAGTAGTGGACGTTTTTAAAGAGTTTAATGAAAATGAACCTTTTATCCGCGGATTGATCAAATGGATGGGCTTTAAGCAGTTTGCCATTGATTATACCCCAAACCAGCGGTTTTCCGGTGAAAGTAAATACAACGTCTCCAAAATGCTCAGGCTTGCCATGCACGGGGTAACTTCTTTTAGCATTAAGCCTTTATATACAGCCGTATACCTTGGATTCATTTTTTCTTTTCTGTCTGTTTTATACATTCCTTATGTGCTGCATGCTTTATATACAGGAAAAGAAGTAGACGGCTGGGCCTCGACCATTGTAACGATTGTGTTTTTTGGAGGCTTGCACCTGATCATCCTGGGCATTATTGGAATTTACATGGGCAAAATGTTTCTTCAAAGCAAAAACCGGCCAAATTACATTATCCGTTCCTCTAATCTGGTAAACCTGGTCTGATGGTGTTATTGAGTTTTGATATCGAGGAATTCGATATGGCTTTTGAGTACGGAAAAAGCATTAGTTTTCAGGAACAGATCAGCATTTCGGTGACCGGGACACAGCACATTCTGGACCTGTTACAAAAACACGAAATAAAGGCAACATTTTTCTGTACAGCTACATTTGCACAACATGCACCGGAAATCATCAGCAGGATACTGGATGAAGGACATGAACTGGCCTCTCATGGCTATTATCATTCTGATTTTAAACCAGAACACCTTCTGGAGTCCAGACTCGAACTGGAAAGATTATCGGGCAGGACAGTAACAGGCTACCGTATGGCCCGGATGATGCCTGTGGACGAAGAAGAAGTGCGCAAGGCGGGCTATGTGTACAACAGTTCCATTAACCCAACCTGGCTGCCGGGAAGGTACAATAACCTGCACATCTCCAGAACTTATTTTAATGACCATGGGGTGCTGCAATTACCAGCTTCGGTCAGTCCGCAGTTGCGTTTTCCGTTGTTCTGGCTTTCTTTTCACAATCTGCCCCTGTGGCTTTATAAATATCTGGTTAAAAGAACAATCCGTAAGGATGTCTATCTGAACGTGTACTTTCATCCCTGGGAATTTACAGATCTGCGGGATAAAAATAAATTTGGTTTTCCTTCCTATGTAAGCAGAAATTCCGGAAAACAGATGATCTCCAGAATGGATAATTTTATGAGCTGGGTTAAAAAGCAACATTACAAAACCGGGACCATCAGGGATTTCGTTTCTTCTTTGTAAAAGTCACATAGGTTTGAAAGAAATAACTGAACAGGGACAGGATCACAATGATCAGTGCCTGGGAGGGTGTTGCCCAAAAGCCAAAATAACCCACAAAAAGGTGCAATAAAGCATAGTCAAAGTAAATGCTCATGCCTGTTACAGCAGCATAGCGGAACAATTGCACCCTGCCTTCGAGGTCCGATTCCTGGAAAACCACATACTTGTTTAGCATAAAGCCCACCGGAAAACTGAAACACAAAGCGATCACATAAGCCCCGATGTACCTGGTCAGCGTATAAGGCCCGATTTGAATAAGTGCTGTATCGAGTATAAAATTATAGCTGATGAAAAAGACCAGTAGGTTTAACGCGGCATTGCTTCCGCCCGAAACCGCATACCTGAAGGTCTGGAGCGGAATGAACCTGGAAAATGGAGGATAAAAAAAATCTATAAACTGGATAATACGGCCTTTCATCGCTTCAAAGATAGCTAAAAGCCCGGCTCAGCCAATAATGATACGTGTATTATTGGCGGTCGGATGTCCTGTACAAATCAATACACGGCCTTGCTCGAGTTCCTGGTCGGTCAATACTTCATTGTAATCCATTCTTACGCCGCCTTCTACGCAGGTTGATGCGCAGGTGCTGCACATACCCGCGCCACAACTATAAGGAAGGTTAATGTTTTGCTCCAGGGCCGTTTCCAGTATTCTTTTGTAATAGGGAACTTCCAGTTTGTAGGTTTTGCCCAGGTAATCCAGCACAACCGAATAGGTATTGGTGTCTTTTATTTTTTTCTCGGTCTGGTCGTCATCATCCGCTTCGTCTTCCGGGATAAAATACGTTTCTCTTTTGATCTGCTCCATTGCAAAACCCATGGCACGAAGGGTAATTCTGCACAGGACCATATAATTGATTGGGCCGCAGGTATAAAATAAAGCGTCATTGCGGTCGTAGCTTAAATGTTCATTTACAATTTGTTCTATACGGACATTGTTCAGTCTGGCCAAAAGCAGGTTTTTGGATTCACTAAACAGGTACACAATCTGAAAGCGTTCCCGGTAATTGTGCTGCCATTGGTTCAGTTCTTCATAAAAAAGGGTGTCCCTAACAGATTTATTGCTGTAAACCAATACAATTTTGGAATAAATTTCAGTAAGCAGGGCGGTTTTTAGGATAGAAAAAACCGGGGTAATGCCCACGCCTGCAGCAAACAGGAAAACTGTTCTTTTCAACTCCGGAATGGGCAGGTAAGTAAAAATACCACCGGGTTCCAGGGCATTTAAAACATCTCCCTTGCCTACTTTATGATGAAGGAATTTAGAGATTTCCCCGTTTTCTACCAGTTTAACTGCAATACTAAGCGGTTCATCTATAACCGGTGAGCTGAAAATGGAATAGGAACGCCTGATTTCTTTGTCATTGATGATAAAAGAAAAGACCAGGAACTGTCCGCTCAGGTAACTGATTTTGTGCCCCTGTACAGGTTCAAATGTGATCACTACATTTTCTGCGGCTTTTCGCTCGTGTCCTATAATGCGAAGTGGTATTGTTTTAGTCATGGCCTTATCATCGGAAATAATTGCCCTTAAACTGTAATAATAAGGCTAAATCCGGGTCAAAATAAAGAAAAATGTTAAAAAAAGTTAAAGGTTCTTTTAAACTAACTACTTAGTTATATATTAGGGCCAACCTAAATCCTGTATGAAAAAAATTATACCAGTAGTTTTACTGCTCTTGCTGGGCACACTTTCCCTGCGCGCCCAAGGACCACATTCCATTAAAGGTTTTGTGGTCGATACCCTGTATACGACCAGGCTCATAAACTCCTCTGTTTCGGTTTTAAATGCCAAAGATTCTACGCTGGTAAAGTTTACCCGGGTGGGGGAAAACGGTGCATTTAACATTCCGGGAATCCCTACCGGTAAATTTATTTTGCTGGTCACTTATCCGGGCTATGCAGATTATGTCGAAAAATTTAACCTGGATTCCCTGCACAAAGAAAAGGACTTTGGAAAAGTAAACCTGATCCTGATGGCAAAATTATTATCAGAAGTGCTGATCAAAGGGACCGCTGGGGCCATTAAAATAAAAGGCGATACCACCGAATTTAATGCCTCCGGTTTTACGATACAGCCCAACTCCAAAGTAGAGGATTTACTTAAACAGCTTCCTGGAATTCAGGTAGACAAGGACGGTAAAATTACTGCCCAGGGACAAAAAGTAAATAAGGTTTTAGTGGATGGGGAAGAGTTTTTTGGAGACGACCCGACCCTGGTGACCAAAAACATCCGTGGAGATATGGTCGATAAAGTACAGCTTTACGATAAAAAAAGTGACCAGGCCACCTTTACAGGTATTGATGACGGGGTCAAAGAAAAAACCCTGAACATTAAACTCAAGGAAGATAAAAAGCAAGGCTATTTTGGTAAACTGGACGCCGGTGCCGGCACAAATAAAAATTATGAGGGCCAGGGCATGTTTAATATGTTCAAAGGCAAAAAGAAGTTCTCTGCCTATGGGACCATAGGGAATACTGGCAGAACAGGTTTGGGCTGGCAGGACAACAGTAAGTATGGTTCTTCTTCTAATATGGAGTTTTCAGATGACGGGGGGATTATGATTTTTGGCGGGGGCGGTGATGACCTGGAATCCTTCAGTGGTCAGTACAATGGAGAAGGAATTCCTCTGGCGCGTACTGGTGGGGTACATTATGATGGCAAATGGAACCAGGACAAAGAGTCCATCAACAGCAACTACAAGATTGGTTCTTTAAGCGTGGATGGAACAAAAAATGTACAGACACAAAATAACCTGCCAGGAGGGATCATTAAAAGCAATTCAGACCAAACCTTTAACAATTATGCTTTTCGCCAGAAACTGGATGGAATCTATGAAATCAAGCTGGACTCCACTTCTTCACTAAAGGTCTCCGTTGAAGGTACTCTGAAAAACAATGAGACCAATACGCATTATTCAGGCAATTCCCTGAGGGAAAATGATGTGCTTTTAAACACAACGGACCGTAACCTGGATAATAAAACCGATGAGAAACTCTTTAAAGCCACCGCTTTCTGGAACAAAAAACTGAAAAAGAAAGGCCGTAGTATTTCCTTAAGCCTGAGTGAAAGCATTAATGAAAAAGAAAGCAAGGGATTTTTAAGATCAGAAAACGGCTTTTACAATACAAGCGGGAAGCTGGACAGTACCAGGATCGTAGACCAGTACAAAACCAACCGCATCAGAAGCAGTGTTTTCAATTCCAATTTGACCTATTCCGAACCTTTCTCTCCTTATTTTTCTGTCATTTTGAACTACGGCCTGGGCATAAACAATGGTCTGCAGGATAGAAAATCATTTAACGCGGTTAGCCCGGGCCAGTATACGGTACTGGACAGTGCATTCAGTAACAATTATAAACTGGATCAGCTCAGTAACCAGGTTGGCGCGATATTTAACTATAAAAAGGAAAAAACTATTATCAATTTCGGAACAAAAATGACGGCTGTAAATTTTGAACAGCTGGACCAGTTTACCAATAAAAAAATGGACCGGAATTTCCTGAACTGGAGCCCTCAGGCTTCTTACCAGTATAAGTTTTCTCAACAGAAATCTATCCGTATCAGTTACAATGGTAACAATACCCAGCCGAGTATAGACCAGATCCAGCCGGTGAGGGTAAATACAGACCCCTTAAACATTACTGTTGGTAACCCCGACCTCAAACCTTCCTTTACCAACCGTTTTAATGCCAGTTATAATTCCTATAAGGTTTTAAGCTCCAGGTATCTGTGGTTAAATGCCTCTTATTCTTTTACCATGAACCCCATCGTTAGCAATACCACAACGGATGCAGCCAGTGGAAAAACCACTTATCAATCCATTAACCTGACGACAAAAAACACGTCAAATTATTATCTGTATGGCAGCATCAGCAGCAAAATTAAGGCGATTGGCATTGATGCCGGGCTATTTTTAAATGCAAACGGGAATACTTTTTACAATTATGTGAACAGTGAGCTGAACAAAACAGAATCTTATACTTATTCCGGTGGGTTTAATGTGTCCAGGTATGCCGAGAAAAAGTATAATTTTTATGTGAGTTTTGGTCCCAATTACAACACAGGACAATCTTCCCTGCAAAAAAATGTCAACAACAACGGCTGGGGCTTTACAGCAAATTCTTCGGCAACGGTATACCTTCCTGCCAAATTTGAAATCAGTTCTGATGTGGGTTATGAATACAGGGGAAAAACAGAATCTTTCAATGAGGATTTTAAAAGAACCATATGGAATGCTTCACTGAGCAAAAAATTCTTTAAATCCGAAGAACTGAAACTATCTCTTTCCGGACGGGACCTGCTGAACCAAAATACAGGGTTCAACAGAAGTGCTTATGGCAACATGCTTACACAAACTAATTTTACCACAATTAAAAGATACTTTATGTGTTCTCTGACCTGGGATTTTAATAAAATGGGCGGAGGGGCTAAAACTCAAAAATAATGACCATGAACCCTAAATATATTCTACTACTGTTGCTATTGCTTTGCACAGACCTGCTGCATGCACAAAATGCCCACTTTACCACCGAAGGCGAAATTGAATTCGAAAAAACGATAAATATGTATGCCATGATTAAAAAAAACATGGGCACGAGTTCTTTTTATGAACAAGCTTATGATGCTTTTAAAAAATCACAGCCGCAGTTTAAGGTGCTCAAAAGTAAGCTTACCTTCGGCGATCAGAAAAGTTTGTTTGCCCCGGTAGAAAGTAAAGAAATTACAGGTGGTGGCTTTTTTGGAAACGAACCAACTGCCAGCCAGAACAACATCATTTTTAACGACCTGAAAACTGGAATGAGCACCAGTCAGAAAAATGTTTATGAAGAGATCTTTTTAGTGAGGGACACCACGCGGAAAATCAAATGGAAAATAACGGATGAAAAAAGGGAAATTGCCGGTTACAATTGTCGCAGGGCAAACGGCCTGATGATGGATTCTGTTTATGTGGTGGCTTTTTATACCGATAAAATTCCGGTGTCCAGCGGGCCCGAATCTTTTTCGGGACTACCGGGAATGATCCTTGGTGTGGCCCTTCCTCATGAAAACATTACCTGGTTTGCAAAAAAGGTAACCGACCGGCCTGTGGTGCCAAAAGAAATTGCCCCGCCCACAAAAGGAAAGGCCATGGACCTGGCCGGATTTAAAAAATATCTGAATTCGGCGCTTAAGGAATGGGGCGAATATGCCAAACCGGCTTTAAAAGCATTTCAGCTGTAAAAGGAAAAATCCCGGGCTGTCCAAGGTAAAGTAATTGTAAATTTTGATGTTTGTTAACATTTGGTTAACAGGAGTCCCCTAGCTTTGTTTTAAGCTCAAGGACCTATGTGTACACAAGAGATTTTTACAGGGCCGGTTTTTAAGAAGGACCAGCCCGACGATTCCTACAAATTCCAGTTCCCACCTTTGCCAACCGGGGCCTATCCCTACCACCTGGACCTTCCTCTTTCCTGCCGGAATACCACAGGAAAACGCCTGGTCTTTAATTTGACAGGAGATACAGGGGGGGTAAAAGCGCCGGCTTTTCAAAAGGAGGTTGCCTTGCAAATGGCGCAACAATACCTCAGCCCCGAAAGCCGTCCGCAGTTTTTATATCATCTGGGTGATATTGTTTATCATTTCGGGGAAAAGGAACAGTACCAAAAACAATTCTTCGAGCCTTATGAAAATTATCCGGGGCCTATTTATGCCATTGCCGGAAACCACGATGCCGATGTAAATCCCGACAATCCTGAACCTTATGAAAGTCTGGACGCTTTTTATAATGTTTTTTGCAATACCAGTTCCAGGACGGTCTATTTTGCAGGAGCACATTCCCGAAAAAGCCAGCAGCAGCCCAATGTGTACTGGACATTAAACACCGAATTGGCCACCATTATTGGCTTGTACAGCAATGTACCCAAATATGGAAGTATAGGTGCTGCACAGCGAAGCTGGTTCATAGAAGAACTGAAAAGGGCAGGGACATTGAAACAGGAAAAAGCCATTATCGTTTGTCTGCACCATGCACCTTATTCTGCCGACACCAACCATGCTTCCAGTTTGCCGATGATCCGTTTTCTGAATATGGCTTTTGAAGAGGCCGGCGTGTATCCGGATGTGGTTTTTAGCGGTCACGTGCACAATTACCAGCGTTTCTCGAAAATATATGGAAATGGAAAAGAGGTTGCTTTTATTGTCGCAGGAGCAGGGGGCTTTGACGAACTGCACACCATTGCCCGTACCGATGACCCACTTTTTACAGATCACAGTCCTTTATTGCAAGGGGTCCGTTTGGAAAAATATTGTGAAAATCAGCATGGTTTTCTGAAAGTGGATATTGAAAAGGGCCAGGGAAAATTTAGGCTAACCTGCGATTACTACACCATAAACCAGCAAAGCGGGCTTTCAGAAAAACAGGAAGCTTTTGACCGGCTCACCATAGACCTGCAGCAGGACCGTGAATCTGAAGAAATGCTCAGGTTTGCTCCAGTGCCTGCATACCCAGTTTATTCATCTCTTTAAGGATCAGGGCCGAGATCTCCGCGCTAACGTCGTTGGCGATATACCACCTGATTTGGTTTTTGGGGTTGTAAACCAGATAAATGACTACATCTTCAAATATGGGGTCTACATATTCCAGGTGCCTCAAGCTGAAGTGCTGCAATTCGGCGGCTTTTTCAAGCAGCTTCTGATTAAAGATCTTTACCACAGATCTGTTCTCTTCATTTTCTTTTACCCGGGTGGTCTGTATTGTAATGATCAAGGGAAATCGTTCTTAATTCGTACTTATTGTCTTAGGCCTTACAAATTCTCAGCCATAAATTTTCTATTAATGCTATCTTCGCAAAAAAATCTATGCTTGAAATTATTTATCAGGACCAGGACCTTATTGCCATTAATAAACCGCATGGTTTATTGGTGCATCGCAGTTCCATAGCCGGTGATGCCAAAGAATTTGCCTTGCAGATGTTAAGGGACCAAATTGGCAGACGTGTCAGTCCGGTGCACCGTCTGGACAGAAAAACTGGCGGGATTTTGCTTTTTGCTTTTGAAAAGGAGGTGGAAATTGCCATGCATAAACAATTTCAAGAAGGGGAAGTGCTGAAAAAGTACCTTGCCGTACTTAGGGGCTATGCCCCGGACCAAATGGACATCGATTACCCTTTAACCAAAGATGATGGTGTGGTGCAGGATGCATTTACTTCTTTTATCACTTTAAAAAGGGCAGAGCTCCAGGTGCCTTTTGGAAAACATGCGACTTCCCGGTATTCCCTGGCGGAGGCGACACCGACCACGGGCAGAATGCACCAGCTGCGCAAACATTTTGCACATATTTTTTATCCGATTATCGGTGACCGTAAGCATGGATGCAATAAACAGAACCGCTTTTTTAAAGAAACCTGGGATATGACCACCATGCTCCTGCATGCCTCTGAACTTGTTTTTAAGCACCCCGTCAGTGGAGAAAAGATTCAGCTCAAAGCAGAGCTTCAGGATGAATTTAAACGGGTGATGACCCTGATGGGCTGGGACCAGAAGGATCATACCATTCCGACAACTCAGCCAGAATAGGAAGCAGGGCCAGGCCTTTGTCTGTTAAATGATAATCTACCCGTACAGGGACCTCTGCAATAATTTCTTTATACACCAGCTGATCAGTTTCCAGTTCCTTTAATTGCTTGCCCAGGCTTTGATCTGAGATGCCGGGCAATACGGTTTTCAGCAGGCTGAAACGGTTTACCCCTTCGGAAATATGGATCAGGATCAGGGCTTTCCACCTGCCCGAAATAACCGCCAAGGCGCCATTGATTCTGCAGGAATGCAGTAAAAAGGTTTTGTTCAGGAAATTGGAGGTTTCTTTTTGCATACTCATTTTTTTAAGAGTAACTCCTTAAAACAGGAGTTATTGATCTTTTTTAAAAGGACAAATACCTTTGCCAAACCTACGTAAAATATGCCTGAAGCACTTCAGGTGCAGGTACAATGAATGTAAAAAAACAGGCTAAAAATGAAAGCAATTGTATTGAACGGCTTTGGGGACAGCAAAAATTTCAGTCTCGGAGAAATAGAAAAACCTGCCGTAAAGGCCGATGAAGTCCTGGTGCGGATCAGGGCCTCGGCTTTTAATCCTATAGATTACCAAATGCGTCTGGGCTTAAGAGAAAGCAGATTAATGACCTCCCCTGTACTGGGAAGAGAGTTTTCGGGGGTCATTGTCGCCCTGGGCGCACAGGTACAAGGTTTTTCCCTGGGAGAAGAAGTCATGGCTGCTTCCGGCAGCAGGGGCTCCAACGGGACTTATGCCCAGTACATTGCCATCCATTACAAAATGCTGGCACCTAAGCCGGCAGGCATTAGTTTTGAACAGGCCGCCGCCATACCTTCCTCTGGTTTGACCGCGTTGCAGGCTTTTAAAAGAATGAACGTAAAAGTCCATGACCTGGTTTTTATCGGCGGTGGTTCTGGAGCTGTTGGCCGGTTTTTGATCCGGCTGCTGAAAAGAAGCGGCGTGAGGACCATTTTCAGTACGGCGGGAAATGAACAAAGCCGCAACATACTGGAAAGCAGCGGTCTTTTAAAAGAACAGGTCCTGGACTACCGGGAAAGCGGACTGGTGCAGAAACTGCTGGAACTGACTGGCAGGCCCTTTGATTTTGTGGTGGACCTGGCGGGAGGAAGCATGAGCGAAACTGCGGCTGAAGTGTTAAAAGTAAACGGAACCTATGTGGACATTACTTTTTTGGGGACCGAAAAAACCAGGGAAATCCTTTTTGACCATGGGGATCTGATTTTGAACATTTCCAATTACGCTTATGTACTGGAAGGTAAAATAGAAAGCTACGGCTTAGCATTGGAAGAAATCAGGCAAATGATAGAATCGGGATGGATCAGCCCGCCGGAAATTCATCTGATCGGCGGGCTAAGTGTGAGCAGCGTACAAAAGGCTCATGAACTGATGGAAAATAACCAGGTCAGGGGGAAGAAAATTGTAATGAGCATTTAAAATCAGGCAGGTATAAGTTTCAGCAGGGCTTTTTCAGCATCTTCCAGTTGTTTTTGTATATCTCCGGCTGCAGCAAAAGCCCTGGAACCCAGACTAGGGATCAGTTCTTTATAATAATTGATTCCTTGCTGCAACTGGGCAGAAAATTTTTGAAAATATTTATTCTTTTTTTCATTGATGCTGTGCAGGTGGATTTCCATATCTTTTTTGAGGTATTCTACATAGAGCTGAAGCTCTTTCACAAACAGGTTGGGACGTTCTATCTGCCCCAGGAGGTTTTCACGCCCGTAAATATGACCGATCATCTGTGAAAGAGAATAGGTTCCTGAAAAATAAGCCAGGTTAGGCCCCGGACAAATGCTCACGGCCGGGTTTTCTCTTGGTTTGAGCAGATCATTTTTCAAATAAACAGAAGCACACAAGCCTTCGCAAAGACATACCTTTTCGATTATGGCTGCCTCCTGCTGCCGGTAGCTGGTATCGGACAAGCCTGTTTGTGCAAGTTGCTGTAATTTCAGGTGCTGGTATTCCCTGGAAGCGGTGCAGATGGGCTGCTCGGTGAACTCGGTATTGGTACAAAGAAATTTCTTTTTACAGGGACTGCCGGGCCTTCCTTTTGCAATGCGTTCCAGCCGGAGTATTTCGGCAGTACTTTTTTTGAAGTTGTTAAACAATACGCCCAGAGGCGAAGAATTGCTCAGGTAAAAATCTTCTTCAGTAGCCTGACCCAGGGCCTTTAGGGTTTGTTCATCTACATTAGTGGCCTCAGGAACCAGCAAAAAAGGACTTCCCCATCCAGCAGCATCCAGCTCATAATGGGCAATTAAAAAGTCATGTTCATCGGCAGTTCCAATACCGCCCTGAACGCTCAAGCGTTGTGTGGGCTCTGGTACCGGGGCGAAGCCCCTGTCCATCAGGGCCTGCTGATAAATTTCCAGAAGTTCTTCAAAAAGAGACGATCTTTTTTGTTTAAATTCCTCCAGGATAGGCCCCATCAGCAGGCCATCGGTTGCAAAGGCATGGCCACCGCAGTTGAGGCCCGATTCTACCCTGAACTCGGCTACCCAAAGCCCCCTTTTAGCCAGCATTTTTGCCTGGATCAGGGCCGAACGGTAATCACTTACCTTAAGAATGATCTTTTTGCGGACCAGTCCGTTCTGAGGATAAAAATCGGTACATTGCTCCATATACGCATATAAACGCGGATTCAGGCCCGCAGAAATAATCACCGAGGCATGTAAACGGCTTTTGGAGAAACCTCGCATGGCAGCAATAGCATCGGTGAAATCATCTCCTGCATATTCGTTTCCGGCAGTGTAATTGGCTTTATCGACCTTGGACATAATGTTAACATCTATCGAGCCGGGCATGATCTCCTGTTTCAGTTCTTCCAGCAGACGTTCTTTCAGCTGCTGATTTTCCAGCTGCATGAGGGCCTTGTATTTTATTTTTAAAGGAGACAGGGCCGGAAGCAGCTCGAAATAACGGCTCAGCTCTGTGCCCTGGGTAAAATCTTCTTTCCGCATGGCTTCAAACTGCTGCTCCACCAGCTGGTCCAATAGGTCCAGGTAAGCAGTGATCCTTCTGGCCCTGCTGTCCTGTTCTGCTGCTCTGATAAGGGTATAGGGAAGCTGCCGGGTAGCGCAATGATAAGCCCTCATGCGCTCTGTTAATTCATCATCAACAATAGAAACTACAGAAGAAATGCCATATCTGGCCACTTTTAATGGCGTATCGATGGAATAGCCCAGGCCCAGGACCGGTATATGAAAAGTATGTGACATAATTGAATTTGTTCGGATATGGCACAAAATAGACGACATTTTTTTGCTTAAAATATGACGGGTGTCACATTTAAGTCCTGATGCTGATCAACATCAGCGGGGATAAAAACGCTATATTTGTAAAAAAGGGTTTATGGAAAAAGCAAGGTTACTGAATGCGATTATTGAAACGGCAATTGATGGGATCATTACCATTGATGAGCGTGGCATCATTGAAAGCCTTAATCCTGCAGCCCTTAGGTTATTCGGTTACCAACTCGAGGAAGTGATTGGAAAAAACATTAAGGTACTGATGCCTGAACCCGATAAAGGGGCCCATGATGGTTACATTCACCGTTACCAAAGCACGGGCGAAAAACGTATTATCGGCAAAGGACGTGAGGTACGGGGGCTTCGGAAAGATGGTTCCACTTTTCCTTTCCGTTTGGCGGTAAGTGAAGTACAGTACCAGGAGAGAAAAATTTTTACCGGTTTTATCCATGACCTATCCAGGGAAAAAGAAGCAGAAGAGCGTTTGAGGGAATATGCTGCAGAACTGGAAGAGTTGGTGGAAGAAAGGACTAAATCCTTAAAAAAAACGGTGGTGGCCTTAAGGGAGGCCAAAGAAGAAGTGAGCCTTTCCCTGGAAAAGGAAAAAGAACTCAACCAGATGAAAAGCCGTTTTGTTTCTATGGCTTCGCATGAATTCCGTACCCCTTTAAGTTCTATACAGCTTTCGGCCTCACTCATCGAAAAATACGCCCAACCCTTTGAAAACAAACATATTGAAAAGCATGTCAGTAAAATCAAAAACGCGGTAGGCAACCTGACCACCATCTTAAATGATTTTCTATCCCTGGAACGCCTGGAAGCCGGAAGGGTGGAACCCAATTTCAGTTCTTTTGACCTGGTCAAACTGGCCGAAGAGATCACCGAAGAAATGCAGATGATTGCCAAACAGGACCAGAACATCATTTACCAGCACACGGGACTGGAAAGCACGGTATACCTGGACCTGAACCTGCTTAAAAACTGTATGATCAACCTGATCGGGAATGCTATTAAATATTCCGGTGAACATACCTTTATCGAATTCAATACGGAAATCAGTGATGAGCAATGTGTGGTGACCATTAAAGACAATGGAATAGGGATCCCAGATGCCGACCAGGTCCATTTGTTCCAGCCCTTTTTCAGGGCCCACAATACGGGCAATATTCCCGGAACAGGTTTGGGGCTAAACATCGTATTGCGTTACGCCACTTTAATGAACGGAACGGTCCATTTTGAAAGCAACATCAACAGCGGAACTACATTTGTACTTTCTTTTAACAAATAATGAACAAGACGAGGATACTGATTATAGAAGACAATGATGACATCAGGGAAAGCACAGCCGAAATCCTGGAATTGGCAGGTTATACTGTTTTTCAGGCCCTAAATGGGAAGGCAGGGGTAGACCTGGCGCTACAGGAATTGCCAGAGCTGATCCTGTGTGACATCATGATGCCCGAACTCGATGGTTATGGGGTTTTGTACCTGTTGCATAAAAACCCGCAGACTTCAGCCATACCTTTTATTTTTTTAACGGCAAAAGCAGAGCGGATAGACATGCGAAAAGGGATGGAAATGGGGGCCGATGATTACCTGACCAAACCTTTTGACGATGTAGAACTGCTCAATGCGATCGAAAGCCGTTTGAACAAAAAGAACATCCAGAAAAGCTTTTACAGCAAATCACTGGACCAGATCAGCGGACTGATCAGTCATACCTCGGGTTTAAACGAACTGAGCAAACTTATCGCGCAGCGGAAATTAAGACACATTAAAAAGAAACAGATCATTTACTACGAAGGAGATACGGTAAACGGGATATACCTGGTGATGAGCGGTAAGGTCAAAACCCTGCGCCTGTCGGAAGACGGCAGACAGCTCATGACCGGAATTTATGGGCAGGAGCAGTATTTTGGACTGGCCTCCCTGCTCATGAATGAACCTTATACCGAAACTGCCGAAGCTTTGGAAGATGCGGTGATCTGCCTGTTGCCAAAAGACCTGATGGAAGAGCTGCTGAATAAATACCCGGACATTTCCAGACAGTTTATCAAAATTCTTTCCGATAATGTTTTGGATAAAGAGCAGCAGTTGTTGCAGCTGGCCTACCATTCTGTACGCAAAAGACTCGCTGAAGTCCTGATCCGCCTGTGTGCACAGGAGCAGGTTGAGGGAGGCCTGGTTTTAAGGGTCTCCAGAGACAATTTGGCAGCCCTGGCCGGAATGGCTACCGAAACGGTGAGCCGGATACTAAGCGATTTTAAAGAAGAACAACTCATTGAACGAAAAGGCAGCCAGATCCAGGTGCTTGACCTGCAGCGGCTCCGGAACATGAAAAACTGATCAGGATCATATTTCTGGCTGACTAAACTCATACCCTCTGCACTGTCAGGGGGTTATTTTTGCTTTAAAATTTAGTAGCATGAGAGTCGTCGCATACAGTATAAGGTCCTTTGAAAAAGAACCCCTGGCTATTGCCAATCATAAAAAACATGAAATCACCCTGATTTCCAATGCGCTGACAGCGGAAACTGCCGTGTATGCCGAAGGAAAAGAAGCCGTGATCGTTTTCAGCGATGACGAGGTTTCTGCAGAAGTGATTGATAAACTGGCCGGATTTGGCATCCGCTATATCGCAACCCGTTCCATCTCCACCGATCATATAGATCAGCAGGCTGCGGCCAGAAGAATGATCCGCATTGCCAATGTTCCTGCGGCCGCGCTGGACCAGCGAAGTACTGAAGAATTGTCTATGGCCCTGGCCGAAGAAACGATCCTGAACCTCGACAAATGGCAAAGCAACCGTTGTTTGGGAATAGCCTGTGTTTGTTCCAGGTCCTGTGATCAGAAAAATTCACAGGGGCAGGGAGGTGAACATGAGCATTAAAGAATTACTTGATAAATATCATGTTGCCGCACCCCGTTATACCAGTTATCCTACAGTGCCCTATTGGGACGCCAGTAGTTTTGATCAGGAAAAATGGAAAGGGGCGGTCACTGCTTCCTTTCAGGCAAGTAATGCAGCGGATGGCATTAGTATATACATTCACCTGCCTTTCTGTGAAAGCCTTTGTACCTATTGCGGTTGTAATACCCGTATTACCAAAAATCATAAGGTAGAGGAACCCTACATTGCTGCGGTACTGCAGGAATGGTCCCTGTACAGGGAATTGTTTGATGAAAACCCCAGGATCAAGGAATTGCACCTGGGCGGTGGGACGCCTACATTTTTCAGCCCGGAGAACCTGGAAACACTCATCCGGGGTATTTTTAAAAAAGCAGATCTTCATCCCCAGGCCGCTTTCAGTTTTGAGGCCCACCCGGGCAATACCAGTACCGCACATCTGGATGTTTTACATCAGCTGGGCTTCAAAAGACTGAGCCTGGGGGTACAGGACTTCGATCCTGTGGTGCAGTTTATGATCAACCGGATCCAGAGCCCGCAGGAAGTGGAAAGGGTTACCCTTCAGGCCAGGGAGCGGGGCTATCTTTCGGTAAATTACGACCTTATTTACGGTTTGCCGCATCAGCGCCTGGAGGGTTTAATGGATACGGTCAATACCGTACTGCGTTTAAAGCCAGACCGTATTGCTTTTTACAGTTATGCCCATGTTCCCTGGGTTAAACCCGGACAAAGAAGGTACAGCCAGCAGGACCTGCCCTCTGCTGAGCTGAAGCAGCAGCTTTATGAGGCGGGTCGCCGGATGCTTAAAAACGGAGGTTATAGCGAAGTTGGAATGGACCATTTTGCGCTCGAACATGATGCCCTTTTTGAAGCAGAAAAGCAAGGGAAACTGCACCGGAATTTTATGGGCTATACCGAGCAGTACAGCCGGCTGATGATTGGCCTTGGGGTTTCCTCCATCAGCGACAGCTGGACCGGTTTTGCCCAGAATGTCAAAAAAGTAGAAGACTATGTGGAAATGACTGCAAGTGGACAAATCCCGGTGGTCAAAGGACATTTACTCAGTGCTACAGACCTGGTCTTGCGTCAGCATATTTTAAACCTGATGTGCCATGGAAAAACCAGTTGGTCAGATCCTGGTCTGCAGAATGAAGCACTTTTTGCAGGCATTCAGCGGATGAAAGAACTCCAGCAGGACGGCCTGGTTGAAATCAGGGAAAATGAAATACAGGTCACTGTATCTGGTAAAAGATTTTTGAGAAACATTTGTATGGCGCTCGATGCCAGGCTATGGGAAAACCAACCACAGACCCAGTTGTTCAGCCTGGCGGGTTAAGCTGGTGCTTAACGGCACTCGGCTACACCGCTTGAAGGTTTTGAAGGACTTAAGTAAGGAATATTTAAGTCCATTCCCCTTAAAATAAACCAAATACCCAGAAAAAGCATCAGATAGGGGACCATGCGGTTGATCCTGCCCCGCAATACCTTTCCGCTAAAACCAACACCTATAGTTGCCAAAAGCATCAGCGGTGCTGTTCCTGCACCGAACCAGAACATATAAGCACTGGCTGCAGGAATACTTCCGGTATTCACTGCCCCGGCCAGGGCCAGGTATACAAATCCACAGGGCAGCAGGCCATTGATTATACCAATAATCAAATGATTGGCTTTGTGTTTGAGGGCCGCCCCAAGCAGCCGGTGAAAAGGTTGCAGTAAAAAGGCGGGTGTGCGGTTTACACCTGATAATTTAAAGATCCTGGAACAGGCCGCAGCAAGGATCAGCAGCCCGCTGGCCACACTGATGCCCTGCTGCAGGCCCGATAACCAGAGCTGACGTCCAATCCCTCCAATGCAAGCGCCCAGTACACTGTAGGAAATCATCCGTCCAAGCTGGTAAAGCACTTTGTCTGTAAACAGGTAAACACGGCCAGTCTTTACAGAAGGAACAGCAAAAGCAAGTGGGCCGCACATGCCTATGCAATGCACACTGCCCAGTAATCCGATCATAAAAGCCAGGTGCCCGTCACTCATCGCAGTACCAGCTCCTTTTCATATAAATATGATTTTTCAGCACTTTTCCATTCCAGCTGTATTTTCCATAAGCCTCGGGCCAGGTGGTCCAGTGGAACTTCAAAATGGTTTCCTTCCCTTGTTTCTAGGGGCAGCGTCCGGTCCAGTTTTTTATCCGCGCTGCGGATCAGTTTTAAGGTTCCCTGTGCTGGGGCCTTAAAGCCAAGCAGCAGGGTGTTTTCCCTGAGCTGGATCAGCGGCTCGGCCTGGTCTTTTTTGACCCGTTCTTTTTTATCATAGTCCTCATTGTAACGGATGCCTTTTTCGTAATAGTCATTGTCTACAAGTGCATCGTTTTTACTCCTGATCATCAGCACGCCCAGGGCCACGATAAAGGTCATAAAGGCCAGCATGCCGATCACTAATTTTGTTCCCCAGTTCATGTGTCTATTCATTTGGTGGTGCGATAAAAGTGCTGGTAAAGCGGTCAATTACTTTTCCTTCCGAAATCAGTTTAAAGCCGATCTCTGTTTTATATTGTTTAATGCTGTTTTGAGGCAGAATGACAAAAAAAGTTAGTTTTACATTGCCACCATATTTCAGCTCCTGTTCTTTCTGGATGTACTGGATTTTTGCATCGGGGTTTTCTGGCCGAATTTCAAAATGAATGGCTTTGCTGGTCTTGTTGACCAGCTCTGCATTGTACAGATTGCTGACGGTTTTATCCTTTTCCCTGATCTGGTACAAAGTTCCGCTGGCCCGGAGCATGGTGGTTTTTACCGCACTTCTGCTGATCAGCAGGTAACTGAGCAGGGCAATCAGCGCCAAGAGTACAGCAGCATAGCCATACATCCTTTTACTCAGTTTAAAGGGCCGTTTGAGCTTAATCTCCTCTTCAGATTTGAAGCCAATAAGTCTTAAAGGCCTGTCTATTTTTTGCATCACCATGTCGCAGGCATCTATACAGGCCGTGCAATTGATGCACTCCAGTTGCGTGCCGTTACGGATGTCTATCCCGGTCGGGCAAACCTGTACACAGAGTTTACAGTCTATGCAATCTCCTTTTACATCAGGCCTTTCTTTGTTGCGTTTGCCCCTTGGCTCGCCCCGCTCATAATCATAAGCCACAATAATGCTTTGGTTGTCCAGCAAGACCCCCTGGAGCCGGCCATAGGGACAAGCGACCGTGCAAACCAGTTCCCGCATCCGGGAAAAAACCAGGTAAAACACAAAGGTGAACACCCAGATGGAAATAAAGCCGCTCAGATGGGAAGAGATGGGCTCAGTAATGATGCGGATCAGGACTGGGGTGCCAATCAGATAAGCCAGAAAAATATTGGCAATAAAAAAGGAAACCAGTAAAAACACACTGTGTTTAAGTCCTTTTTTTAGCACTTTTTCTGTAGTCAGCGGACCTTCATTAAGCTTTTTCTGTTTGATGTGATCGCCCTCGATCCAGTTTTCTATTTTGCGGAAAACCATTTCCATAAAAATGGTTTGCGGACAGGCCCAGCCACAAAAGACGCGCCCGAAAACCACGGTAAACAGTACAATGAATACCATAAAGATCAGCAGGCCCAGCACGAAAAGGTAAAAATCCTGGGGCCAGAAAATGAGCCCGAAAAAAACAAATTTTCTTTCCAGTACCCCAAGCAGGATCAGTTGTTCACCGTTCAGGCGGATAAATGGCGCCGAAAACAGCAGCACCAGGAAAAAATAACTCAGGGCAGAACGGTACCTGTATAAAGTTCCTTTAACGATCCTGGGATAGATCCATTTGCGTTTTTTTCCATCATCGGTTAAAGTGGAAATCTGGTCTCTGAACTGATCGGGCTGTTGTGACATTTTATGGTTGTTTTTCTCCCTGAGGTGCTTTTGCACCAGCAGGATTACTTCCCTGAAGGGATAATATATAATTGGTCAGATCTGCGATCTGCTGGGCACTGAGTGATTTTTCCCAGGCAATCATGCCTTTTTCGGGAACACCATATTTAATGGTTTTAAAAATGTCTTTTACGGTTCCCCCGTGCAGCCAGTACGCATCGGTCAGGTTAGGGCCCACGATGCCCTGTCCGTGCTCCCCATGGCAGGGTGTACACCTGTTTTGAAACAGGGCGGCACCATTTTTAATCACTGCTTCATCTTTGCTCTGTTCGATGTTGTTTTCATTCACTGCATTTTTTGCATTTCCGGGTTTAAGTAAAAAGGCTTCTTTGGCCAGGGCAGCCTGCTCGATTTCTGTATCATATTCCTGTTCCTGATTTTGCCCCCAGCCAAGCACCTCGTAATTGAACATATACACCAGGGCAAAAAATATGGTTCCATAAAAGAGCACCATAAACCAGGCAGGGGTAGGGTTATTGAGTTCGGCAATGCCGTCAAACTCATGCTCCATCACCAGGTCTTTTTCTTCTGAAATGGGTTTTAAGCCCATAATTTTGCTCCATATGGATGGTTTTAGCCTTTTCAGGGCCAAAGCTTGCTCCAGGGCTATTTCCTGCCGGGCTTTTTCCTCAGGGCTTGGGAAAGGTGTCGGATGGACGGACTCTTTGACATAAAACTTAATCACTTTGAGCATCAGGATGGATACACCCAGTATCATCACTGCGGTGAGGCCCATGGCGATCACCAGTATATCGGAATAACTCATCTTTTTATAATTCTTCTTCGTTTAAAGGGAGTTCACTCATGTATTTCACTTCCTCTTTTTTCATCATCCAAAGCACCAGCCCCACGATAATGAAAAAGAGTACAAATATTCCTAGTGAACTGATTAAATACACTTGCTTGTCATCTACCTGATGTAAAAACTGTTTGAACATATCTGTCTGGTTTATTTTGCCTTAATGTCCATTCCCAAGCGCTGCAGGTACGCAATAATGGCAATGATCTCTTTATCACTTTTTACTTTTACATTGTTCTTTTTAAGGTCAGCGGCAATGGCCTGCGCCTGTTTGTCCAGGTCCTTGTTGGCCTGGTGCTCATATCCGGCCTCATAGGGTACCCCCAGTGTACGCATGGCCTTAATTTTGGCCACAGTGCTGGTGGTATCCAGTTTTTGCGTGGTCAGCCATTCATAAGGTGGCATAATGCTGCCCGGAGACATGGTCTGAGGATCCAGCAGGTGGTTGTAATGCCAGGAATCGGAATATTTACCACCCACACGCTGCAAGTCCGGACCGGTGCGTTTAGAACCCCATAGAAATGGATGGTCATAGACAAATTCTCCGGCCTTGCTGTATTCTCCGTAACGTTCTGTTTCCGAACGGAAAGGGCGGATCATTTGCGAATGGCAATTCACACAGCCTTCCCGGATATAGATGTCCCTGCCCTGCAATTCCAGCGGACTGTAAGGTTTAACACTGCTGATGGTTGGGATATTGGATTTGATGGTAAAAGTGGGCATCATTTCAATCATCCCTCCAATCAGGATCACGATCAGGGAAAGCACCATAAAAATCATGGGTTTGCGCTCCAGTATGCGGTGCAGCTTTTTATCAGAACCTTGGGCCACATACACTGCCGGTAAAGGTTGTGCCTCGGCAGGTTCATTGGCCAGCAATTGACCTGCCCTTGTAGTTTTAATTAGATTATAAGTCATTACAATCACCCCGCAGAGGTACATGGCGCCACCCAGGGCCCTTAACATATACATAGGGATAATCTGAATAACGGTTTCCAGAAAGTTGGGATATTTTAAAAGCCCTTCTTCGGTAAATTCTTTCCACATTAAACCTTGGGTAAAACCGGCAAAATACAATGGGACCGCATAAAAAATAATGCCCAGGGTCCCGATCCAGAAATGGAAAGCGGCCAGTTTTTTGGAGTACAGCTGGGTCCTGTAAATTCTTGGGATCAGCCAGTAAAGGATACCAAAAGTTAAGAAACCGTTCCATCCAAGGGCACCCACATGAACGTGTGCAACGATCCAGTCGGTGTAATGGGCAATGGCATTGATTTGTTTCAGGGCCAGCATAGGGCCTTCAAAAGTGGCCATACCGTAAGCGGTAATGCCCACTACCATAAATTTTAAGGTTGGATCTTCCCTGACCTTATCCCAGGCGCCCCTAAGGGTCAGTAAGCCATTGATCATTCCGCCCCAGCTTGGTGCAATAAGCATAATAGAAAAGGCAACCCCAAGCGACTGTGCCCAGCCAGGAAGGGAAGTGTACAAAAGGTGGTGCGGGCCTGCCCAGATGTAAATGAAAATCAGCGACCAGAAATGGAGTATACTCAGTTTATAGGAGTATACTGGTCGTTGTGCCATTTTAGGCAAAAAGTAATACATCATGCCCAGGTAAGGGGTGGTCAAAAAGAAAGCCACGGCATTATGCCCGTACCACCATTGCACCAAAGCATCCTGAACACCTGCATAGAGGTAATAACTTTTAAAAGCAGAAACCGGTAATTCAAAAGAATTGACAATATGGAGAACGGCAATGGTCACAAAGGTTGCAATGTAAAACCAGATGGCCACATACATGTGTTTTTCGCGGCGCCTGATAATGGTCCCAAACATGTTGATCCCAAAAACAACCCAGATAACAGTAATGGCTATATCTATGGGCCATTCCAGCTCTGCATATTCATGAGAAGTACTTAAACCCAGGGGCAGGGTAATGACCGCCGAGACAATGATCAGCTGCCAGCCCCAGAAATGAATCCTGCTCAGGACATCACTAAACATTCTTGCTTTGAGCAGACGCTGCAGGGAATAATATACGCCCATAAAAATGGCATTCCCAACAAAAGCAAAAATTACTGCATTGGTATGCAGGGGCCTGATGCGGCCAAATGTGGTGTATTGGCTGCCCATATTTAATGCAGGTTTAAAGAGCTGCATGGCAACCAGCAGACCAACGGTCATGCCGATGATGCCCCATACAATGGTGGCGATGGCAAAGTTCCTGACGATCTTGTTGTCGTAGTAAAATTTCTCAATCATATTAAAATAACGAATGGTTGTTTATGGGGGTAAAAGTACAGGGCATGGTCTTCCCGGAGAATGATTACAGTTGTGGCTAAAACTGATCTTGGTCACTTTTTTTCTCTTCGGCAGTGGAAAGTTCCTCTTCAAAAAGGATCCGGACCGATGGGGTATAGGTGTCTTCATGCTGGCCTGTTTTAAAGGCCCAGAAAAACGCAGCTAAAAAGATCAGGGCCAGTAAAATACTGATGCCGATCAGGATAAAGATCATGTTCATAACAATTGATTTTTACGTGCATACAGCCGGGCGCTGATGCTGGTAAACAGAATAATGGTAACGGTGCTCAGGGGCATCAGTATGGCCGCGATCAGCGGGGAAAGTAAGCCCTGTACCGCAAAAAAGAGTCCCAGCATATTGTACAACAGAGAAATTCCAAAACTCATATGGATCACTTTAACGGCATCTTTTGCCTGCCGGATAAACTGCGGGATTTTTGAAAAGCTGCTGCCGTCCAGAATGGCATCACAGCCGGGGCTGAAATTGTTGATGTTGTCGGTAACAGCCACACCCAGGTCACTTTGTTTTAAAGCGCCCGCGTCGTTCAGTCCATCTCCGAACATAAGTACTTTGGCGCCCTTTTTTTGAAGCACGGACACATAATCAAGTTTGTCCTGGGGGGATTGTTTAAAATGGAGGTGTTGCAGACTTGGGAAAAAGGGCAGGAGCTCCTTAAGATCGTGGTCCTGGTCACCTGAAAGCAAATGCAGCCCGGCCGACTGGCCAAGTTTTAAGGCCAGCTCTTTAAAGCCGGGCCTCCAGCGTTGGCTGGATAAAAAGTAGCCCAGGTGCAGCCCATCGATCAGTACATGTACCTGGCTGCCTTGTGGAAAAGAAAGGGGGTCAAGCCCAAGAAAGCTGGCACTGCCCAGTTGTACCTGCTGTCCGTTCAGGGTGCCCCTGATGCCCCTGCCAACTTTTTCCTGGTAATGGGAAACCAGGTGTTTTGCAGGCAGGCCGGCCCAGCGGACCAGCTCACGGCTTAAAGGATGTCCCGAGTTTCGGGCCAGGTCATTGATCAGCTGGGCCTGTTCTGTAGACAAAGTCCCGCTGAAAACAAGTCCTGCAGATTCGGGATGACTGATGGTGCCGGTTTTATCGAAAATAAAAGTGTCTATCCGGGCAAGCTCCTCAATAACAGCAGTACTTTTAAGATAGAATTTGTTCCGGTCAAAAATGCTCAATACCGCGGCCAGGGTAAATGGCGAACTCAGGGCAAGGGCACAGGGGCAGGCGATGATCAGCACAGCGGTAAAGGAAGCCATCGCCCGGGAAACATCTCCTTTAAAAATCCAGAACAAAGCCGTGCAAAAGGCGAGCAGCAGAAGCATCAGGCTAAAATATTTACTGGCCATCGCACTAAAAGTTTTAATGTGGTTTTTGCTGTGCTTAAAGCTTTCGTTGTTCCATAGCCGGGTCAGGTAGCTTTGGGAAACCGGCTTGACCACTTCCAGTTCAATGGCCCCTTCCAGTTGTCTTCCTCCGGCGTAGACCACCTCACCCAGTACTTTTTCCACAGGCCTGGATTCACCGGTCACAAAACTAAAATCCAGCGTTGCCCGGCCTTTGAGTAATATGGCATCTGCCGGTATGATCTCATTGTTGCGGATCAGGATCCGGTCTCCTTTTTTTAAGCCTTCCAGGGGAATGGCTTTTTCGCCTTCAGCGTTGATGCAGGTTACTGCAACGGGAAAATAAGAGCGGTAATCCCTTTCAAAAGAAAGGTGATGGTAAGTGTGCTGCTGCATCCAGCGGCCAATGAGCAGAAAAAACACCAGGCCGCACAGGGTGTCTACAAAACCGGCCCCGGTATGGCTCAGTATTTCTGCTGCAGAACGCCCGAACATCACCGCAATGCCCAGGGCAAGCGGAAAATCGAGGTTCAGTACGCCATTTTTTAAGTTGTGCCAGGCCGAACTGAAGTAATCACGGCCACTGTAGAAAACCACGGGCAGGGCAAAGGCCAGGTTAAGCCAGCCAAAAAAATCCGAAAACTGTTTTTCCAGTCCCGAAAGCCCAAAGTACTCGGGAAAACTCAGGAGCATGCTGTTCCCAAAACAAAAGCCAGCAACGGCTATTTTGGTCAGCAATGTTTTATCTTGTGAGGAAGGGTTCTGTTGTTTTTTAACTACATCCTGCAGGCTGATCAGGGGTTCATAACCAATGCGGACCAGCAATTCGGCCAGCTGCCGGAGCGATAGTTCTGCTTTTTTATAGGTAATACAAACCTGTTTTTTTAAAAAATCGGTCCTGGACAGGCGGATACTGGAATGAAATTTATACAGATTTTCCAACAGCCAGATGCAGGAACTGCAATGTATGGCCGGAACGTAAAAAGTAACTATGGCCATTTGCTCGTCCTGATAATCGAGCAAGCCAGCTGCAATGAGCTCTTCATCCAGGTAATCCAGACGCTGGGCCGTACCAGACTGGCGTTTTCCGGGAACGGTATTATAGGCATAATAATCGCCCATGTGATGTCCCTGGAGTACCTGGTAAACCCCTTTGCAGCCCAAACAGCAAAAGTTTTTCTGATCTGCGGTATAAGGACTTGCTGGCAGGTCTTCCCCGCAGTGGTAACAGGAACTACTGATCTCTAAAGTTTTTGTGGCGGACATGGGCTTTGCATTTGATTACAAAATTGCTGCAAAGGCCTAAGGGTTAAAATGACAGGCCTTTCCTTAAAAAGTGATAGAAATCACTTTTTAG
The DNA here is from genome assembly GCF_003208655.1 of Pedobacter nutrimenti. Lineage (GTDB taxonomy): Bacteria > Bacteroidota > Bacteroidia > Sphingobacteriales > Sphingobacteriaceae > Pedobacter > Pedobacter nutrimenti. The sequence goes on from NZ_QKLU01000011.1 coordinate 75,633, forward strand.
TTGTCAAAATGTTTAAGTTCGTGCGTTTATTAAGCAAAAAAATACATGCATAAAAAAGGAAAATCTGCCTTGGCTTATCTTATGGTGCTTATCGCCATGGCCTTTGTGGCACTCACCCTGGCCATTGTACTGATGCCCTTACCGGACCTGGATAAAAACGTTTCCAAAGCGGTGCAGTCCTTTCAAAGCCCGGCCTTGTACAAGGTGATGCGCCTGGTGAGTGATTTTGGAGTCATGCCGTTTTCTGTGCTGATGGTGCTGATCACTGCGCTGGTGTTTTTTCTTTTTAAATATAAAAGAGAGGCCCTTTTTGTTTTGTTTACTCTTTTTTGCGGTGTGGCCAGTACCCTGATTAAATATCTTGTGGACAGGCCCAGGCCGGCTGCCCCCTTTGTACAGGTTATGGAAAAAACCAGACAGCAAAGCTTTCCCAGCGGACATGTAAATTTCTATGTGCTGTTTTTTGGCTTTATCCTGGTCCTGATGTTCCATATGAACAGCATACCAAAACTGGTGCGTATGGTGGTAGGCGGCTTTTCTGCCGGGATGATTTTACTGGTGCCCTACTCCAGAATTTATTTAGGTGCACACTGGTTTACAGATGTACTGGGAGGGATCTTATTGGGTTCTTTGCTGCTTTATGTAAACAGTTACTACTATCTGCGCAAAAAATAAAAGCAGCTGGACCTGCCTGGCAGGCAGCTGCTTTATATTTTAATCAAATTGGCTTTTAATTAAGTGAAGCCATATCAATCACAAAGCGGTAATGCACATCACCTGCAAGGGTCCGTTCATAGGCTTCATTGATCTGGTCCATATTGATCATTTCCACATCGGAAGTGATGTTGTGCTGGGCACAATAATCCAGCATTTCCTGGGTTTCTTTAATACCACCCACCAGTGATCCCACTAAACTCCGGCGGCCGCCAATCAAATGGAAAGCGGCAACGTCCGATGGTTTTGGCGGAACACCCAGTAAGATCATGACCCCATTTGTCCGGAGCAGGGACAGGTACTCATTATAATCATGTTCCGCAGAGACGGTATCAATAATGTAATCAAAAGTATTGCGCAGTCTTTTCATGTTTTCAGGATCCGTGGTCAGCTCAAAATGATGGGCACCCAGTTCTGCAGCATCTTTTTCCTTGCTTTTGGAACGGCTCAATACCGTCACTTCTGCGCCCATGGAAGCGGCCAGTTTAACTGCCATATGACCCAGTCCGCCCAGACCAACCACGGCAAGTGTATCGCCTTTTTGAACATTCCAGTGTTTTAAAGGAGAATAGGTGGTGATGCCTGCACAAAGTAAAGGGGCTACCTTTTCCAGCGGAAGTTTATCTGAAACACTCAGGACAAATTTTTGGGTCACCACGATATGGCTGGAATAACCACCATAAGTAATGGTTTTTTTATCCTGTAAAAGGGAATTGTAAGTTTGGGAATGTCCGTTTTCGCAATACTGTTCATTGTCTTGCGCACAATTCCTGCAATGTCCGCAGGAATCTACAAAACAACCCACGCCCACCGTGTCCCCAACTTTAAAGCGGCTGACTTTGTCGCCCACGCGGGTAACCTTGCCCACAATTTCATGTCCCGGAACTACAGGGTACATGGTTCCGGCCCATTCATTTCTGGCCGTATGAATGTCGGAGTGGCATACGCCACAGTACAGGATTTTGATCTCCACATCATCTGCCCCGGGCTCCCGGCGGTCCAGCTGATAGGGTTCAAGAGGTTTATCCGCGCTTTTAGCTGCATAGGATTTGACTGCATTCATCGTTTTTCAATTATTTAGTGTTCTCACAAATATAAATACAAATGGAAAGGCCGCTTTGTTCAGTTCATTTTATTTCTGTCCGTAAAACGTATTTTTTAATCTCCTTCTTCCAGCTCAAAAATCTCCTCAACGGGTTTTTCAAAAATCCTGGCCAGTTTTAAGGTCAAAATGGTTGAAGGAACATATTTGCCGAGCTCCATAGAATTAATGGTTTGTCTGGACACCTGCATTAGGCTGGCCAGTTCGGCTTGCGTAAGGTTTTTAATGGCCCTTTGTACCTTAATGCTATTCTTCATCTTGCTGCTCTTTATTCAGTTTATAAATGCTGTAGTAAAACCTGGCAATGAATATAACCAATACTGTAAATAGATTGTAGACCATTCCAACGAAAAAACTCATGCCGTATAGGCTGAAATTTAAAACCAGCAGTACAATATAACTGGCCAGAACAGACCATTGCCAGCAGCGCAGGCGAATGAGTGAAATGTATTCATCCTCTTTCGGTTCCCGGGCAAAACAGATCATCAGCAAACCAACAACGGTTCCGGCCAGGGCGGTTTCATTGGTGAGGTTATAAGAGTCTTCAAAAATAAATTTACTTTCATTTACGGGTATGGGAAGAACAAAACCAGGAATGCTAAACTCAAAATACAGTGTAGCAATGCCCATCACTGCAAAAACTAAAAAGACGATCCAACCAATTACCTTGTATTTGTTTGGAAGAAGGAGTTTGTTGTTCATGATTTAAAGCTAGGACAAATAAATTTAAATGTCAAATATATTTTACATTTTGATTTATTTGTTTGTCATTTAGTCTTTTTTGTTTGTCTTTTTGTCATGGATTTATAGGAAAAATAAATTTATTTATAATATATGTAGTCTGCTACATATATTTGGATGTAAGTAAAGAAATATGAAACCTTCTATCACACTAAAATCACTGGACAACAGTTATTGCAAACAGATCCAGGACCTGATCCTGCCCATACAGCAAATAGAATTTAACGTGCCCATTACCCTGGAAGGGCAGCCCGACCTTTTAGATATAGAAAGCAATTATTTTAAAGATGGCGGAAATTTCTGGGGGGCGCTCCATGCAGAAAATGAACTGGTCGGCTCCATTGCCCTGCTGTCAGTAGGGCACCAGACCGCTGCCCTGCGGAAAATGTTCGTGAAAAAGGAATTCAGGGGCAGGGAGCTGAATATTGCACAGGACCTTCTGGAAATTTTAATCCGGTATTGCAGGGACAAAAAACTAAAGGATATTTATCTGGGCACAGTGGATGTGCTCAAAGCTGCCCAGCGTTTTTATGAGCGCAATGGTTTTGAAAAGATCGCAGCAGAAGCACTTCCTGCTTACTTTCCCAGAATGAAGGCCGACAATGTCTTTTATCATTTAAAGGTGATTTAAAATTAATTAGCTATATTTTAATCTGCCGCTTATATTTGGGCCGGTACAAACAACAGAGCTTATGAATGTTATTGATGAATCTGGTATACTGGCCATTGCCACAAGGCTGCAAAGGCTCAGTGACCAGATCCGCAAAGATGGTTTCCAGGTTTACAAAGCGCATGGCATTGACTTTGAACCCAAATGGTTCCCGGTCATCTATACCTTGTACCACAAACCGGTATTGAGTGTGGTAGAGTTGGCCGGTGAAATCGGTTATACCCATCCTTCGACCATAAGCCTGCTCAAAGAGCTGGAAAAAGAAAAACTGATCCGTTCCAGAAAAGACAAAGACGATGAACGCAAAAGGCTGCTGCAGCTGACCGATAAAGGCCGGGAGCTGGTCGAAAAAATGCATCCGGTATGGGAGGTGCTGAGGCTGGCCACGGCCGAAATGATTGATACCCAAAACCACCTGATGAAGGCCATTGAAGAAGTGGAAGCAAAGCTGAGGGAGAAAAGTTTTTTTGACCGTGCAAAAGAAAGAATGAAGATTTAAAATAGCTATCTTCATAAATCAATCGGAATATATGTTAAGAACGGTTTTTTATCCGGTCCTGTTTATAGCCTGTTTTGTAATTGGCGGCAATGCCCTCGCGCAATCTTCTAAAAAACAAAAAAACTTAAAAGATTCGGTTGCTGCCGCAAAAGGGGATACCTCTCTGAATACCTTTATGGACAGGGTAGAGTTTTATGCCAATACCTTTAACCAGATGAATTCGGTTTTGTCCAGGGGTTTTGACACCACTACAGTAAGCACAGACCTTCCCAAAATTGAAAGCAGCCTTAAATATATACAGAAAGGAACTTCGGTAGAAGACCGTTCCAATACTCTCAGGTATTTGTACTCGCTCAGGGATATTCTTACCCAGATCGAAGACAAACTGAATGTCTATCAGAAAACCTTAAGCGGCTATAACGATAAACTGGTACAGATCCAGAACGGCCTGATCCAGATGAAACAGGACCCCTCTCTGAAAAATGCGCCTACAGACAGTATTCTGAATGAAGAATACCAGGAACAAATAAAAAGGCTGGATGCCAAATGGCGGAAAATTGACGGGGCCAATAAGCAAAGTATGCGCCAGATCGGGGTATTGCAAAGTATGGTTGTCCAAAGTTATATCCAGGTGACCAATTATAAAGAACGCATCAACACCGAGTTGCGTAAATTTGGGGCCAGGGCCTTTTCCAAAGAATATCCTTATTTGTGGCAATCGGGTGAAAAAGATTATGCCGAAACCTTCAAAACGGCCTGGGACAGGACCATTACGGCCAACCTGCAGCTTTTAAATTATTATTTTTATACCAACTGGACCATACATCTTTTTGGTCTGATCATTTTTATTGCCTTTTACAGCTGGATCAGCATTACCATACGCCGGATTAAACTGCTCAAAGCAGATTATACAGGCATATTAAACCAGGCACATTACCTGCCACGGATTCCTGTTCTGGCTTCTTTACTGGTTACGGGTTTTATCACCTTCTTTTTTTACGATCATCCGCCGGTGATCTTTATGGAGCTTTTTATGCTCATGCTGGTGCTGTGTACGGGCTTTCTGGTCCGTAAAGTATGGCCAGAGCTGCTCTTTAAATTCTGGATTATTGTATTGCTGCTCACCATATTTACCGGGATCAGCAATCTTTTTTTGTTGGTTTCCTTTACCGACCGCATTGCGGTTTTCCTGCTGGGTGCCGCAGGTGCGGCTGCAGGTTTTGCCTTTTTGAAAAGGGTACAGGCTTCTCGTGATTTTTATCCGGAAAGAACAGTTTTGTTTTTAAGGGTTTTTATTGCCGTGCAGCTGATTTCGGTGTTTTGCAATATTTTTGGCCGCTTCAGTCTCTCCAAGATCTTTCTGGTAACTTCATTGTTTGGGATCTGGCAGTCTATGAGCCTGGTTATTTTTGTAAGGGTGGTGATGGAAGCCATATTCCTGCAGCTGGAGGCAAGTAAAGAAAATTCAGAAACGCCTACCTATTTCGATTTTGCCCTGCTCCAGCAGCGCTTTAAAAGTATACTGAATATTATTGCCATTATCCTATGGCTGATCCTGCTGGCCGGAAACCTGAACATCCTGGATGCCGTTTATGATTTTGCTGCAGGGGTACTGACCCAGAGCCGTAAAATTGGCGGGAACGAATTTACCTATGGAAGCATAGTGGTTTTTGTACTGGTGGTCTGGGCAGCGACAGTGGTCAGTAAAGCGGTCAGTTACTTTTTTGAATTTGCAGACCATCATTCTACTTCCAAAAGCAAAAAGAACAAGCTGAGCTCTTCCATATTGCTCATTAAACTAGCTATTTTTTCCATTGGTTTTTTACTGGCCATTACCGCCTCAGGCATACCGATGGAAAAGATTACCATAATTTTAGGGGCTTTAAGTGTGGGTATCGGTTTTGGTTTGCAGACCATTGTCAATAACCTGGTGTCGGGTATTATCCTGGCGGTTGAAAAACCGGTAGAGGTGGGGGACGTTATTGAAATCGGCAATAAATCCGGAACTGTAAAGGAAATGGGCATCCGGGCCAGTAAAATTGCCACTGCCGATGGCTCAGAAATTATAGTACCCAACGGGGACCTGCTTTCCCAACACCTGACCAATTGGACCCTGAGCAACAAGCACCGGCGTGTAGAGCTGATTGTGGGGGTGGCTTATGGCACCGAACTGGGTTTGGTGATTAAGCTGCTCAAGGAAATTATAGACCGCGAAGACATCATGCAGGACCCCAAGCCGATGGTGCTGGTGCATCATTTGAATGACAGTTCTGTCGATTTCAGGATTTTGTTCTGGGTGGACGACATCAGCAACTGGGTCAGTTTAAAAAGCCAGGTACTGAGTAACATCTACGAAGTCTTTTATGAACATGGAATTTCTATTCCTTTTCCACAAACAGATGTTTACCTGCATTACCCACAGCCGCCTGCCAACGGACCTGCAGACAAAGAACCTTCTTAATTTATTTTTAACTGAACAGCGGCCAGGGTAAAACCTGTCTTGGACCAGGCTGGTTTATGAGCCCGGTATGCTTCCGTTGAAAGTCTGATCTGACCCCGGATTTTGATTTAAAAATACGGGGTCAAAAGGGATTCATACCGGACTCATATCGGACTCATCTGGTATTTAGTCAAAAAACCGCATAACATTTAGCCCTGTTTTTTTTGCCTTAAAAAGGGGAGATTATTTATCCATCAGCAGGTTCACCAGTTCTTTTAATTCTTCCAGTTCCTGCTCCAGTTTAATGACCCGCTCTTCCAGCTCAGTAGAAGGATAGGCGATGGTTAGCGATTCAAGCTCAGGCTCTTCATGTTCTTTCTCACCGCCAAAAAGCTGCTGGTACCGGGCTTCTTTCTGACCCGGTTTTTTCGAAAGCTGACGTACATAAGGCGGCTGGTCGGCAGCCAGTTTGTTCAGGATTTCCTGGATGGCTTCTATGGTTTCAAATTCATACATTCTTCCCGAATTGGTGTTAATTTCTCCGGGGGTCAAAGGCCCTCTGAGCAATAAAAGACAAATGATGGTCAGTTCTGCCGGAAGAAGGGGGTATACAATGGCCAGGTTATGCTTATATTTCATGCTGCGGGTCCCTGCGCCGGTAACTGTGCCCACAAGGCCCTTTATTTTCAGGGCATTCAGGGTCAGTGTGACGGTCTGCTCATCATAATTGACTACAGGGTTGCGAGAGGTTTTCTGGTTGCAGGCAATGGTGATCGAATTGATCGTCATTGGGTAATAGTCAGGAGTGGTCTTGCTTTTCTCGATCAGCACACCAATTATACGCTGTTCCACATCGCTGAGGATCATCAGAGGTTTAGTTTCTTCCATAAGGGCTAAAGATAAAAATAAATTCAAATCCCCGGGCAGATGACAAAAATACTGAATAAATTGCTGCTGTGCCCGCCCGGTGAAGACCTGGATCTGTTAATTTAGAAACCTGTATTTAAACCCCGATATGATGAAACAACTGTGTTCTGTTTTTGCCCGGCAAATGGCCGTTTTTTGTTTTCTGGCCCTGCTGTCCGGATTTTCTGTTTCCGCGGAAGTGATCCGGGTATCTTCTGTTGCTGATCTTGAAAAGGCCATTCAGAAAGCATCCCCCGGAGATGTGATCCTGCTGGCCAAAGGCGTCTATACTTTGGAAACGGATCTTCAGATCAGTTGTCAGGGAAAAGAAGGCCGGCCGGTGAGCATTTGCGCAGAAAAAGCAGGGGAAACAGAAATAACAGGGAAAGGGGGCTTTAGCCTGGTGAAACCTGCAAAGTATGTGCTGATTAAAGGATTTAAATTTAGCCATGAGGCTTCTAAGGCCAGATCTGGGGCAGGAACTTCTTTTTGTCGCTGGACGGAAAATATTTTTGAAAACAGTGGGGCCGGGGAAGACCTTACCCTGGCCGGAAATGATCAGGAAGTGGATTACAATACCTTCAGAAATAAAAACAGCATGGGCCGTTTTATCGCAGTCAGGGGAACTGGAAGCCAGATTGCCCAGCGGCTGTACATCCACCACAATTATTTCAGCGATTTTTTACCGCAAACCGGTAACGGGGCCGAGGCCCTGCAGTTTGGCCTGAGTGGTTTCAGTCTTTCCTCGAGTAACAGTACGGTGGAGTATAATTTGTTTGAACGCTGCGCCGGAGAAAATGAACTCATTTCTGTCAAAGCATCAGGCGTTACCCTTCGGTACAATACGGTAAGAGACTGTCCAGCGCAATTTACCCTTCGTCATGGCAACAAGTGTTTTGTTTATGCAAACTATTTTACCAATACCCCCGGACTGCGTATTTTTGGCGATGACCATTTGATTTACAGCAATTGTTTTGAAAATTGTAAACCGGCCATTACCATTGGAAATGGCGATGGGGAAGTCGCCGATGGAGCAAAGCTTACCGTCCATGACCGGCCCGACCGCATCCAGATTGTATTCAATACTTTGGTGCTCAATCCAGAAAACATTGTCATGACACCCCGTAAAGAAGGAATGGGGGCAACAGCGGTAACTGTAGCTTACAATGTGATTGTTGGCGGAGGAGCGGCGGCCAGTATCAAGGGGCCTTTATTGCAATCCAACTGGAAAGGCAACATTTTGTTTAATGTCAAAAGCGAAGGCGATATACCTGCCGGAGGTTATAGCAAACAAGATCCGCATTTGCCAAAGGCTGGCCCATATCAAGATGTGATGCTCATGGCTTTTCACGGAAAGGAATTCCCTGATGCCGATTCAAAGGCCGTAATTCATATCCTGCAAAAACAGGATGTCGGTTTTTTTGCTAAAAATCACTGATGAAAGGATTTTAAGAATATGGTTATCTTTGGGGAATGAATTTAATCCCCAAAAATCATAAACACCTGATCGTATTGGGTGTGGTCGTTTTTCTTTGTTTTTTGGGGATGGCTTTGTTTATGAACAATAAACTTAAAGCCAGGACAGAACTGCTGAGCAACAATAAAGTACTGGACATCTATTATCAGCATAAGGCCAGCAATGTCAATCATGAATTCAGTAAACTCATTAGTGGTTTATCTGCTGCAGAACGGATGATGATGGGGATACAGGACCGGGGGCAGTTTATCCGGCGTGCTGCTGGCCTGAAAAATGTTTTACAGAATGATCCGCAGGTCAGCCAGGGCTGGTATGCCTGTTTTAATCCGAAAGATACTTTGTTTAATGTGCCGGAAATTGGAGCGGCAAAAATAAAAAACTGGCTGCGGAGGGAATTTACCAAAAAAAATGATCCGCAGGGAAGTAAGGGGGCTTTGATTACCCAGGCCGATTCTCTTTACTGGCTGCAGGCTTCCCGGTTCTGGCTTGCCGATTCGACCATGGTGCTCATTGGCCTGGAAGTGAACCTGCAGAAATTTCAAAAGTATTTGTGGAATGTCCAGGACAAAAGTATTGCCTATGCCATTATTCTGGATGGCAGGGGCTATTGTATTTCTCATCCGGATATTAATTTTATTGGAAAACGGCTCCCGGGGCTGAAGCAGGATTACCTGGACCTGTTGGTGAAAAACAATGCGGTAATTAAAGAAACCGTATTTTCCAGTTACCTGGGCTTACCCGTTTTGCGCACCGCTTCTGTTTTTCATATTGGCGCTATGGACTGGGTCATGCTGGTGGATACTCCAGCTTTTGTAGTCGATGAAGAGATCAATGGCCTGAGAAAAAATTTTATTGTGATTGGCTTGTTTTCCATTCTGATCATTGTAGGGGTAATGGCTTACCTGCAACACCGCTGGCAAAAAGAACTGATGCTCCGCCTGGAACTCGATGCCAACCGCAAACTGTTGCTGTTGGAACGTAAACAGCTGCAGATCCGGACAGAAAAGCAGGAAAAAGAAAATGCATTGCTGCAGCTGAAGGTATTAAAGGATAAGGTGAATCCTCATTTCCTGTTCAATTCTATGGGCTCGCTGAATGCCCTTATTGACCGGGATACCAAACTGGCCAGGGAATTTGTCATTAAACTATCCAGGGTGTACCGTTATTTACTGGACAGCTACCCCAACGGCCTGGCTGGTGTTGCAGAAGAACTGGACTTTGCTGCACAATACTGGTTTTTATTGCATATCCGTTTTGGAGAGGCCATGCTGCCCATGTCGGTCGAAGTAAAGGAGGAACATCTGGACCGTAAACTTCCGTTTTTAAGTATACAGATCGCTATAGAAAATGCAGTAAAACACAATATGCTTTCCAAAGAAAAGCCACTAAAAATCAGCATCCGGAGCCAGGGGGACAAAATTGTGGTGGTCAATAACCTTCAGTTGCGGGCTTTTACTGAAGATTCTGGCAAGCAGGGCCTTTCTTATATTGCCGGGGTGTACCATTACCTGGAGGTCACAGGCCTGGAACATGGCCAGCACCAGGGGGAGTACCGCTGCGCTTTTCCGCTTTTATAATACAGGTCCGCTTTAAAGGACTTAATATAAATTTAATCCGGGGGAAACGATTTCTTCACTCCGCAGATATGCGCTTTCACTGCTAAATCTTCCCGCTTCACTCTGCAGGCTTCTCTTATCCATAAAATATAGGTCATTTTTAGTGCTTCATAAAAAGCAGAGATTTAGAATGATAAGACCGTTACTATGGTGTACAACGTTAACGATTGGCGTTTTGTTTTCAATCAGTTCCGTTGCGCAACAAAAAAAGAAGCTCCCAAAGATTAACATCACAAAAAAGAACAGTCCGGATAGCCTGAACAAAAAATCAGCTGCCGACAGTACAAAAAAGAGCAGTCTTAAGAATTACAGTACTTTACTGAAAAAAGCCAGAACAACTGGTGGCTTGTTTAAAGTGCACCAGGTAGAAACAGATTATTATTTCGAAATTCCACTGAAACTGATGGGCAAAGATTTTTTGCTGGTCAATAAAATCTCTTCTGTCCCTCTGGCCATTAATGAAGCAGGTTTAAATAAAGGCATGAACTATGAAAACAAGGTCATTCGCTTTTATCCAAACAAACTGGCCAAAACGGTATGGGTAAAAACCATTGTTCCACAAGTGGAATCACCCAAGGGGGATGCCATTACCCAATCGGTTAAAGATAATTTTACAGGTTCGGTTATTGAAAATTTTAAAATCGAGGCTTATTCCCCGGATTCTTCAGCAGTAGTGATTAAGGTCAATAAAGTATTTGACGGAACCGAGAAAAGCTTCAACGATGTATTTACCAATATAGGCTTGGGTACAAGCCCTAAAAGTGCCCTCTCTGCCATTGAGCAGATGAAAAGTTTTCCGGGAAACATTGTTGTGCGCTCATTGCTGAGCACTTCGGTAACTGAAGGACAGAGCAGTATTCCGGTAAGTGTTGCAGTGACCACCAATTTGCTGCTGCTTCCGGAAAACCCAATGAAACCTCGTTTTGCAGATAACCGGGTGGGTTATTTCAGTACGCCAAGATGGTATTTTTCCGATACGCAACAAAAAATGGAAACCAGGGAGCTCATTACCCGCTGGAAGCTGGAGCCAAAAGTGCAGGACCGCACCCGTTACCTCAGCGGAGAGCTGGTGGAACCTGAAAAACCGATTGTATTTTATATAGATCCTTCTACGCCTCCTCAATGGAGACCTTATATTATAGATGGGATCCATGACTGGCAAAAAGCATTTGAATCAGCTGGCTTTAAAAATGCCATTCAGGCAAAACTGGTTACTGATACGGCCGATTTTGACGCCGATGATGTGCGGTATTCGGTGGTGACTTATGCGGCCTCCCCTAAATCGAATGCAATGGGGCCGGCGGTGGTTGACCCGCGTTCAGGAGAAATCCTGGAATCAGATGTGATCTGGTGGCATAATGTAATGACCTCTTTGCAATACTGGATGCGGGTGCAAACCGGAGTGATTGATTCCGGGGCAAGAAAAAACCAGTTTAGTACCACGCAGATGGGCAATGCCATTCGTTTTGTTTCTTCTCATGAAATTGGACATACCCTAGGTTTGAAACACAATATGGGGGCCTCTGCTGCTTATCCCGTAGATTCCCTGCGTTCGCAAAGCTATACCTCCAGAATGGGCGGGACCGCTCCATCGATAATGGATTATGCCCGTTTCAATTATGTGGCCCAGCCCGAAGACGGGGTGACCAACATTACTCCACAAATTGGGGTCTACGATAAATATGCCATTGCCTGGGGATATCGCTGGCTGGATACACAAGATCCGCGCAAAGACCTTGAGGTTCAGAAATCCTGGATTACCCAAAAACAGAACGATCCTTTGTACCACTACGGAGAGCAACAAAGCGGCTTAAATGTGGTAGATCCGAGGGCGCAGTCAGAAGACATTGGTGACAACGCCATGAAAGCAAGCACCTATGGTTTGAAAAACCTGCAGAGAATGGTCCCTCAGATTGAAAACTGGGCAGCTGATCCAGGCGATTCCTATTACCAGGCGGGTAAATTATACATGGCGGCCATTTGGCAATGGAATACCTATGCCGACCACGTTATTGCAAACATTGGTGGTTATTACCTGGAAAGTCCCGTTGCCGGTGATGGTAAAAATGCCTATACGCCCGTACCAAAAAAGATGCAGGAACAGGCGCTGGATTATTTGAAAAAACAGGTGTTTCAACTGCCGGAATGGTTGTTTAAACCAGCCCTTTTAGCCCACACTTTCGCCGTTAAAGATACACCACTTGGTCCTTTTGAATATGGGCCTTATAACCTTAAGCGTGAACAGCAATATGGTTTAATGTACAGTCTTGTGAGTGATGAACGCTTGCTGAGGATGTTGGAAATGGAGTCTGTATATGGTAAAGATGCCGTATTCACCGTATCTGACCTGCTGAGTGGTATTCATAAAACCATCTTTAAAACAACGATGAAAGGAGCTTCCCTTTCCATCGATGAACGGTTGGCCCAACAGAACTATGTGGATGTATTGCTGGTTGGAACGGATAAGTTAATGGAAAAACTCAATAAAAAGACCCTGCAACCGGCACGGGGCCCGCAGGCAAACCTGCCGGAACTTTGTGACCTGACCCCGCGGGCTTTCAGGGACGAGAAAACCCCTGTGGAAAAAGAACTGAGGAATGTATTCGTGACTTCTATGGCCAGGACTTCTGATGTGGCTCCGGCAAAAAGAGGTGCTCTGATGGAAATTTTAAACCTGCTGCAAAAAAAGAAAAACAACGGGGACCAGGAAACTCAGAGCCATTATAACGATCTGATCCTGAGGATTAAACAAAACCTAAAAATCAATTAAATAATAAACCAATAAATTTGCAGAAATGAATAAACTTTTACTAATTTTTTTCCTGTTCGGCATTGGCTTAACCAGCTACGCGCAGGATCAAAGGACCATTACGGGTCAGGTGCTGGCGGAGGAGGATGGGAAGCCCATACCAGGGGCTTCAGTCTTTGTAGATAAAGCAACAATAGGGGAACAAAGCAGTCCTGGAGTGATCCAGAATGTGGCCATAGGGGCGGTGACAGATGTGGACGGGAAATTCACGCTGAAAGTACCGGCTTCGGTGGAATACTTAAGGGTCAGTTATATGGGCTACAGCTCAGTGTTGGTGAGCATCAAAAACAAAAATCATATTTCTGTGTCCCTGGCCAGCGACAACAATGTACTGAATGAAGTGATTGTCAATGGTTATACCGACATAGCTAAACGCAAAAATACCACCTCAGTGGCCAAACTGGATTATGACAAGGTCCGTCAAAGCGGGGTATCGGGAATTGACCAGATGCTGCAGGGACAGGTAGCCGGTGTGTCTGTGACCAATTTAACAGGAGGGCCCAATTCTGCACCTGTGATCCGGATCAGGGGTACGGTTTCCTTAAACGGAACCCAGGATCCTTTATGGGTACTGGATGGTTTGCCTTTGGAGGGGACCAACCTGCCAAAAAACCTACAGGATAAAGAAAACATTGATCAGCTGCGCAATTTGCCCATTTCTGGCTTAAATCCAGACGATATTGCCGACATCACCATTTTAAAAGATGCGGCGGCTACCGCCATTTATGGGGCCAGGGCAGCAAACGGGGTTATTGTAATCACCACTAAAAAAGGTAAAAAAGGCCCTATGGCCCTGACTTTTAATGCCAATACTTTTATAGAGCAAAGGCCCGATTTCAGTAAACTGAACCTGATGAATGCCAGCGAGAAAGTTGATTTCGAACTTGGACTGGCTTCCAGGGCCGACCTGGATTACAGGAGCGGACAGGGGGCTATTGCCAGGATCCTGAATAAATCGGGTGAACTGAATACCCTGAGGCAAAAAGGCTTTGCAGGTTTAAGTCCTGCCACACAGGCGCAAATTAATGCTCTTCGGAACAACAATACTGACTGGGGAAAGGAATTGTACCAGACTGCTGTGAACCAGCAATATACTTTGGGTTTGTCAGGAGGAAATGATCAGGCAAATTATTACTTTTCTTCTGGTTACTATGATGAAAAAGGGAGTACCATTGGTACAGGAATGAGGCGTTACAACACGACCCTGAAAACCGATTTTATCGTTTCACCGAAGCTGAAATTTGGAGCAGCCTTGTTTGGCTCGGTGACCAACCGCAACACCTTTCTGACCGAGGGTAGTTCAAGGACCAGTCCGTCCAGATATATGCGTGCTTTGAATCCTTACCTGACCGTAAGGGATGCAAATGGTGCCTATGTGTATGACCAGGATATTCTGGGTTCTACAGGCGGATTGGGTGCAGAAGTCTTTTTACCTTTTAATGTGATAGAAGAAAGGGAAAACAGCCGCTACAAATTAAGCAACAAGAGTTTTAAAGGGATTTTTGATGTGAACTACAAACTGAGCAAAGAACTGAACTTCCGTTCGGAAATGGGTTTGCAGTTTGAAGAAACCGGTGCTGAAAAATATGCCAGTGCAGACACCTACTACACGCGCAAAATGCGTGAAGAGACCAGGTATTTTAGTTCTGCAACAAACAAATACGAATACTTTCTACCCAGTGGTGGGGTGATCCAAAACCAGAACACTTCTTTTTTCCAGTACAACTGGAAAAACATACTGGAATACAAAACCGTGATTAATGAAAAACATGAAATCGAGGCTTTAGCGGGTGCGGAATTCCGTAAAACCAGAAATACGGACATCACCACCAAAGGTTTTGGTTATAACGACCGGACACTAACTACTCAAAATATTGTTTTTCCGAATTCAAATTACGTTGGGAGTTCTTTATACAAGCAATATCAGAAAGGATTTGTTGAAAATGCTTATGCCTCTTTTTACGGAACACTTTCTTATACTTACGACCGCAAGTATACTGTATATGGCAGTATCCGTTATGATGGTTCAGATCTTTTTGGGGTGGATCCTAAATACAGGTACCTGCCTATTTATTCTGTTTCGGCAGCCTGGAATGCAAAAGAAGAAAACTTCTTTAAAGAAATCAACTGGCTTTCCAACCTACGCCTGCGTTCTTCTTATGGTATTCAAGGGAACGTGGATAAAAACACTTCTCCATTCGTTGTTGGAAATTACAACAGCGCTACCATCCTTCCAGGAAAGAGCGAAAACACCATTATTGTTTCTAATCCGCCAAACCAAAAACTGCGTTGGGAAAAAACAACAACTTTTAATGCGGCAGCGGACCTTGGGTTATGGAACAATGCTTTGCAGATTACTTTAGAATATTACAACAGGGACAGTAAAGACCTGATTGGTTTGCAGGAACTGCCATTGGAAAATGGTTTTGAGTTTACCAATACCAACTGGGCAAAGGTAAACAACCGTGGACTGGAGCTGACCATCTCTACCCGGAACATCAGCGGCAAAGATTTTCAGTGGTGGACCGATTTTAACATTGCCCATAACAAAAGTAAAGTGGTCAGAGAGAATGCACGTTTAAATTCACTTTCGCCTTCCAAAGAGGGTTATCCGGTCAATGCACTGTTTGTGATCAAAACCGCTGGCCTGGATGCCAATGGTATCCCTCAGTTTGTAAAGGATGGAAAAGTAGTGTCGCTGGAAAACTTTTACAAGTTGTATGATCCTTATGCAGATTTTTTCCCGGGTCAGCAGGCAGAAACTTCTTTAAGTGTTAAGGAACAGCAAGGTTTATATACTTATGCCGGTGACAGGGACCCGAAATACACGGGCGGACTGGTTAACCGGTTCCGTTACCGGAATTTTGATCTTGCAGTATCTGCGACTTTTAACCTGGACCAGATGATGCTGGCAAATCCTTCTTATAACCCGGCACAGGTGGATCCCGGACAAAATTACAGCAGGGATGTATTAAATGCCTGGAGCCCCTCCAATACCGGAAGTACCCTGCCTGCTATTATTGGCAAGGATACCGGTGATGGCAGCAGGTGGATGCCGGCGACCTGGTTCAACGGTGGTGATGTAGGAAATACCTATAACAGCCTGGATATTTTTGCCCGTAAAATGAGTTACATCCGCATCAATAGTGTAAGGCTTGGTTATACTTTGCCTTCTAAAATTGCGGGAAAAATTAAGGCAAACAGCTTAAGGTTTAGTGTAGAGGGCAGGAACCTTTTTGTTTTCGGAACAAATTACAAAGGTTATTTTGATCCTGAGAGCTATGGCAATATCTATGCCCAGCCTTTGTCAAAAAGTATCTCCATTGGTTTAAACGCAACATTTTAATATAAATTTCGATGAAAAGAATGATGATATTGAGTGCTTTTGTACTTACTGTAAGCCTCAGCAGTTGTAAAAAATATTTAGATATAGAACCTGTGGGAAGGGTAATCCCGCATACAGCAGAAGATTTCAGGGCATTACTGACTTCTGCCTACGCGAACTTTCCTAAACATAAAACCTTATTGTCCCTGCGTGCCGATGAGATGAAACCCAACGAAAATAGTGCAGACTTTACTGACATTAAAGGTATTTATATCTGGGACGACGTCAATTCAAGCGGACAAACGGTATCCTTTCCTTATCTGCAGTTTTATACGAATATTTTTTATGCAAATGAAGTGATTGCAGATGTGGAAGCAAAGGTCGGACCTGGAGCAGAAACCAATCAGATGAAAGGAGAAGCTTACCTGCTACGTGCTTATGCGCATTTTGAACTGTTGAACTTGTATGCAAAACCTTACAATAAAGCAACTGCAGCAACGGACCGGGGTATTCCTATTTCTACGACAATAGATCTGGAGCAAAAATACGCACCTTCCAGTGTAGATGCTGTATATACGCAAATTTTATCTGATCTAAGTGCAGGACAGGCTTTGCTGAATGTCGATGCCTGGGAAACGGGTAAAAATTACCGTTTCAGCAAAAGAGCTGGCTGGGCCCTAGCGGCAAGAATTTTTCAGTTCAGGGGAGAATGGGACAAAGCACTAACTGCTGCCCAGAATGTATTGCAGTCCAACGACCAACTCGAAGACCTGAATGTTGCGGGCAGTTTGTTGCCAAACAATTACCAGTCTAAGGAGAACATTCAGTCCCTGGAAGATGCAATGGATGCTAAAATTTCGAGATCGGCTACGATAACTGATCATTTACTGGGCGTTTACAATCAGGACAATGACCTCCGCTTTGCCCTGTTTTTTAGTAAATCCGGCGCAAATTATGTATCGGTCAAAGGAAATTCAAATGCTTTAAAAATCACTTTCCGTAATGGAGAAATGTACCTGATTGCCGCGGAGTCTGCTTTACAGACAGGCAATAAAGAGCTGGCCCTGCAAAGGTTGCTGGCTTTAAAAGTAAAACGCTTAAAACCAGCTTACTTTGCTGCTGAAAAAATAAGGATATCTGCTTTAAGCAATCAAGACCTGATGACCGAAATTCTGGCTGAAAGGGAAAGAGAGCTTGCCCTGGAAGGGCACAGGTGGTATGACTTAAGGCGTTACGGACAACCTCAGCTGCTGCACAGCATGGAGGGTAAAGACTATATCCTGCAAAAAAATGATCCAAGGTATACCATCAGGTTTCCAAAAGAAGCGATTGCAAACAATCCAAATTTATTACAATAGGTTATATTAGGTTAGGTGAATATTACTATTGGCTCCGGTTTCTTTAACAGACCGGAGTTTTTTTTTAAATTTACAGCAGGTTATTTCCCCATTAACATGACTGTACTGATCATAGAAGACGAAGAGCTTGCCGCCCTTGAACTCAAAAGCATGCTAATGGAAGCCGTGCCGGGGGTGGAGATACTGGCCATACTGGAAACCGTCTCCTCGGCGGTAAGCTGGTTCCGGCAGCACCAGGCCGATCTGGTATTCATGGACATCCACTTAGGGGATGGGGAGAGTTTTGATATTTTTCGTCAGGTGGGGATTAGCAGTCCGGTGGTTTTTACCACAGCCTACGACCAGTACACTCTTAAAGCTTTTAAACATCAGGGCGTGGATTACCTGCTTAAGCCTTTTGACTTGCAGGATGTGCGGCAGGCCATTAAAAAGGTGGAAAATCTGCGGCAGGGTGTTCCTGTTCAGCATGGGCCGCCCAGAACCCGGTTTATGGTAAAAACAGGGACCCGTTTAAAGGCGGTTCAGGCCGCAGAAATTGCTTATTTTATGGCAGATGACAAATACCTTTTTTTAGTAACCAGAGAAGGTCAGGGCTATATTATCGAGGAAACCATTACCAGTCTGGAACCCCAGTTGTCTTCTGCTGATTTTTTCAGGATCAACCGGAAATTTATTATTCATATTTCCTCTATTAAAGAAATGTTTAAGGTATCCAGAAACAGGGTCAGGGTAATCCTGGACCCGGAACCTGAAAACCATGTACAGGTATTGGTCACAGAAGAAAGGGCCGAGGCCTTTAAAGCCTGGCTAAACATGTAGGCTATGTTCGGAATTTAACATTCTTTAACACAAATTAACAATTAAAGCCTTGATGTTCTGGTATTTTTGAGGGAACCAACTCAACTATAGCTTATGAACAACGCTCAGCGCATCAACAATCTCCTGGGTTTTACTTTTTTTGGAACGGCCTTAATCGTATACGGATTAACCATGGAACCCACCATGAGTTTCTGGGATTGCGGGGAGTTTATTTCCGCTGCCTATAAGCTGCAGGTCGGCCATCAGCCCGGGGCACCATTATTTCTGATGATTGGTAAAGCTTTTTCTTTGTTGTCTGCAGGAAATACAGCTAAGGTTGCGTACTGGACAAATTTCGTTTCTGTTGTGGCCAGTGCTGCCACCATTATGTTTTTGTTCTGGACCATTACCGCCCTGGCGGCAAGGATAAAACCAGGTGAAGCGAAAACTGATGTCTGGGCCAGGTTGGCTGCCGGAGGGATTGGAGCTTTGGCTTTTACCTTTTCGGATACCTTTTGGTTTTCGGCAGTGGAATCTGAGGTGTATGCCCTTTCCATGCTTTTTACAGCTATTGCTTTCTGGGCCATTTTAAAATGGGAAAGAACAATGGAAGACCGCTGGCTGGTTTTTATTGCATTGATGATTGGTTTATCTATAGGGGTACATTTGCTGAGTTTGCTCACTATTCCGGCGGTGGTACTGGTGTATTATTTTAAAAAGGCAAATAGTGTAAACTGGAAAGGGGTACTTAAAGCTTTTGTTTTGGGTTGTGCCATTTTAGGTTTTGTACAGTTTTTCCTGATCCAGTACCTGGTATTGCTGGCGGCTAAATCAGACCTGTTTTTTGTCAATGTCCTGGGTTTTGCCTTTGGAAGCGGGGCTGCCTTTTTTATGTTGCTGCTGGCTGCAGGCTTAACTGCCGGAATTGTGTTTTCCGTCAAAAAAAGAAAATACAACCTGAACCTTGGCCTGCTTTGTCTGACTTGCGTTTTAATGGGTTTTAGTTCTTATTTTTTGATTCTGATTAGGGCCAATGCCAAAACCAACCTGAACCTGAGCAATCCGGACAACGCTTTTTCATTATACAACTATCTGGGGCGTACCAATTATGAGGCCACCCCATTGTTATATGGACAAAGCTTTGACTCAAAAGTTGTTGACAATACCGTTACAGGTTCTACTTATAGAAAAGGAAAAGAAAAATATGAGGAAAGCGGGAAAACCTATAAAACCATTTACGATAAAAATGAACTTTTTCCCCGGATGTACAGCAGCCGGGCAGATCATGTGCAGTTTTATCAGCAGTGGGCAAATCTGGCAGAAGGGGAGCACCCCACTTTCTGGACAAACCTGGGCTTTTTTAACTCCTATCAAATGGGTTTTATGTACTGGCGTTACTTTTTATGGAATTTTGCCGGGAAACAGAATGACCAGCAAAGTCAGGGTGGTGTTCAGGACGGAAACTGGATTTCAGGCATCAGTGCAGTCGATCAGCATAGGTTGGGCAGCCAGAAAGGGCTTCCAGAATCAGTTTTGAAAAATGAAGGTCATAATGTGTTTTATGCTTTGCCGCTGATACTGGGACTGATTGGAATGGTGTATGTTTTCAGAAAAAACAAAGCGGTAAGTATTGTACTGGCCGTACTGTTTTTTTGTACCGGACTGGCGATTATCCTGTATCTCAACCAGGACCCTTTACAGGTAAGGGAAAGGGATTACGCCTATGTAGGGTCCTTTTACGCTTTTGCAATCTGGATAGGCCTTGGGGTTCTGGGTTTAAAAGAACTGGCCGGGCGCTGGGCAGCGCCTAAATGGAGTTTGGCAATGGCCGTGCTTGTGGCTTTGCTGGTCCCTTTTCTGATGGGAAGCCAGGGCTGGGACGATCATAACCGCTCCGGTAAAACCACAGCGCTGACCTTGGCAAAGAACTACCTGAATTCCTGCGAAAAGAATGCGATTTTATTTGTGACGGCCGATAATGATACTTTTCCTTTGTGGTATGCCCAGGAGGTGGAAGGTTTCAGGACAGATGTAAGAGTGGTCAACATCCAGTACCTTGCCGATGCGTCTTACATCAGCCAAATGAAAAAGCACCTGGGGAATGCAGCCGCGCTGCCCATCAGCATGAAAGCGGATACTTATAAGGAAGGCGTAAGGGACATTCTCCCCTATGTGGATTATGGCCTGAAGGACAGCGTGGAGTTAAAAGACCTTTTTGCGGTCCTGACTTCAGACCAGAAAGAAGATCAAATTGAAATGAATGATGGTACGCTTTCTAATTTTATGCCGGCCCGGAAATTAAAGCTCAGTATTGACAAAGAAAAACTCCTTAAATCGGGTGCTTTTAAAAAGGCAGATGAAGCCAAACTAGCACCGGTAATGGAATGGGCTTTTACAAAAAAGTACCTCACCAAGCCCGATTTGGCTATTCTTGATATCTTGTTGCACAATGACTGGAAAAGGCCGGTATATTTTGAAACCTCAGTAAGCCAGGATACCTATATGGGACTGGACAATTATCTTTACCTGGAAGGTTATGCTTATCGCCTGCTGCCTTATAAAAGAGCCAATGAAAAGGATACCAAAGAAGAACGGAGCAATTCTGATGTAATGTATGCCAATGTCATGAATAAAATGGATTTCAGTGGCTTCAAAAAAGCCGCTTACCTGGATCCGGAAAGCAGAAGGGTGGTTGAACAAACCTGGAGACTGAACAATACACTGGCTGAGAATTTACTTAAAGAGGGGAAAAAAGAAGCTGCTCATCGTTTAATGGTGAAAAGCGTTAATGAACTGCCTCTGAAAAAATATTCTATTCGTGATACGCTGACCCGTTTTTATACCATCAATAACCTGTACAACCAAGGAGATCAGCTCAGGGCAAATAAAATGACGCGGCAGACGGTTGATTTTATCCAGCAGGAACTGATGTATATGAGTACACTGAAACCGGAATTTCAGCAGGACTATGTGCCGGACATACAACTGGGCTTATCTGTAATGAATGAACTGGCAAAGTTAACAGCTGGGCATAAAGAGATAGAAATTTCAGGGCAGATTGGCCGGCAGCTGAAAAACCTGCAGCAGAAGTTTACACAAGGTTAGGGCTGGTTTAAATTGAACTGTTCCATCCCGGCAGGGGGCTGCCATTTGGAGCCAGGTTCAAAATAGTTCCAGAGCATGCTGCTTAATTTTCTGATCAGGGCCCAGCCTTCATTGCTGCTGTTCCAGGAAGTATCCTTTTGGTTTTTGGTCGTAATACAAAACACATAATCCCCATGGGGGGCATTGACCAGGGCAACTTCCGATCTGGCCTCATCGACCGCACCGGATTTGGAAGCGACCTGTATATATGGTGGAATCTCAGACAAGGCAACCTGATCAAAATAAATACGGATCAGGTTCCGGTAAATCCTTTCTGAGGCCGCCGGGCTGATCAGTTTGCCCTGCCTGATCAGACTGAGCAAAGTGGCCATTTCCCGGGGAGTGGTTTGGCCCCAGCCATACTGTTTCCGGTTGGCTTCTCTTCCCGGGGTCCGGGAATTGACCCGTGTAAACTGAAGCCCATTTTCCTCCATCAGTTTGTTGATTGCTGTACCGCCTCCTGCAAGCGATTGGCACCACAAACTGGCCGTATTGTCGCTGGTAGTGATCATGAGCATCAGGACCTTACTGAGGGCTATTTTTTCGTTGTTTTTAAAACTTCCCAGAATATCTTCACCGGCATAGAGTAAACTGTCTTTATAGATCAATGTGCTCCGGTAATCTAGCTCTTTGTGCACAATTTTGTTGAAAACACCCGAAGTAATGGGGACTTTGACCATACTTGCTGTTGGAAAAATGCTATCGGCATTAAATCCTGCTGATTTACCTGTTTTGAGATTTTTAACATAAATGCCTACCTGGCCCTGGAAACCCCTGGTCAGTTCAGTCAGCATTCCGGATAATTTCAAATCTGTTTTTTCTTTTTGTGCGAAAAGGCCGGTGGAACAAATGCCCAGGACCAGCAGCAGGACTGATCTTTTCATTTTTTTAAAATTAAGCATAAAAAAAGCCCCTGCATGCAGGGGCTTTTTTTTGATCATATAATTTAGAAAGAAAAGTCGTCTGCTCCTTTAGAGCTGCTTCCTTCCTGATTTTCAGAATATTCGTAACGTTTTTCTATAACTTCCTGATGACTTTTAATATAGTCTACCGTTTCATTTAGACCTTCCGCGAATTTTTCGAAATCTTCTTTGTATAAAAAGATCTTATGCTTTACAAATACGCCGTCTTCAAGTCTTTTTTTACTTTCAGTTAAGGTTAGGTAATAATCTCCTGAACGCGTTGCTTTTACATCGAAAAAATAAGTTCTTTTACCTGCTCTTACTTTCTTAGAAAAAACCTCTTCTCTCTCTTTGTTGTCAAATTCTCCCATGGTTGGTACTGATCTTGGTTTTTGGTTCGGGTAAATATAAAGCAATAATTATTAAACTTCAAAATAGAAATTAAACAGAAATTTTTAATTTAATATAAAATTGTTTGTTTTTTTTCAAATTCCTTCAGTTTTGCCCATTTAAGTTTTCCAAAAAAGACCTTTCGAATTTGTTTAAGCCAGGAATATTTTCCTTTTAAAGCTCCGTTGCGGTTGTAGATTCTTCTTCCAACAGTTGATTCTGGTACATTTCTTTATAGCTGCCATTGAGCTCCAGTAATTCCTGATGGGTGCCTTGCTCAATAATCTGACCATCTTCCAGTACAATAATCACATCAGCGTTTTTAATGGTAGAAATCCGGTGTGCAATTAAAATACTGGTTTTCCCTTTCATGATCCTGCCCAGGTTACCCAAAATTTCTTCTTCAGTTTTGGTGTCTACTGCCGAAAGACAATCGTCAAAGATCAGGATCCCCGGTTCTTTAATTAAGGCCCTGGCGATCGAAACACGCTGTTTTTGCCCGCCAGAGAGGGTAATTCCCCTTTCACCCAGCATGGTTTCGAATTTGAGATCGAAATTGATGATGTTCTGATAAACGGCTGCATTCCGGGCCGCCATTTCCACTTCCTGTTGTTCAACCTGGTCCAGGCCAAAGGCAATGTTGTTTTTAATGGTGTCCGAAAACAGAAAAACTTCCTGGGGAACAAAACCTATCTGGTTGCGGTAAGGACCAAGCTGCAGGTTTTTGATCGGATGCCGGTCTATAGTAATGTTGCCTGAGTCTACATCGTACATGCGCATCATCAGATTGGCCAGGGTGGACTTGCCTGAACCGGTCCGTCCGATAATAGCTGCAAACTGTCCCTTTTTGATCTCGAAGCTGACATTTTTTAGCGCGGTAATGCCTGTATCGGGATAGGTGAAACTGACCTGATCAAAACGGATATTCCCTTCAAAGCTTTTCAGTTCCATTGTCCCTGAAACAATATCTGGTTTGAGTTCCAAAAATTCATTGATTCTTTTCTGTGAGGCAGCAGCCCTTTGAATGAGTGTGGTGACCCAGCCAAGCATGGTCACGGGGAAAGTAAGCTGGTTTACATAAACAATAAACTCTGCGATGTTTCCTGCTGTGATGGAGCCGCTGATGACCTGTTTCCCGCCAATATACACGGTTAAAATGGTGCTTAAACCCACTAGTAGCAGCATGGTCGGATAAAAAAAGGCCTGCACTTTCACCAGTCCCATCGAGTTTTTTTTATAAGCCTCGCTTTCGCCGGCAAATACTTTTTTGGTATGGTCCTCCCGGACATATGATTTGATGACCCTTATTCCTGAGAACCTTTCCTGTACAAAACTGGAAAGTCTGGACAATTGCTGCTGGATCTCTTCACTTTTTTTATTGATCAGGGTATTGACAAAATAAATGGTGACCACAAGAACGGGCAATGGAAGCAGACAAAAAGTGGCCAGGGTGGCATTGACTGAATACATGGACGAAATGATCAATAGAAACAGTACCGCGGTATTGATCGTATACATAATGGCCGGGCCGACATACATCCTCACCCGGTTGACATCTTCGGTAGCCCTGTTCATCAGGTCACCGGTGTTGTTCCTTCGGTAAAAACCAAGGCTTAATTTCTGATAATGGGCATAAATGGCATTTTTCATGTCAAACTCAATATGTCTGGACATCAGGATAATGGTTTGGCGCATAAAAAAGAGGAACAGCCCCCGGATCAGGTAGAGGACCAGTACAATTGCACCAAAATAAAACAAGCTGTAACTGAACAGGCTGTATATAATAGATTGACGCTCGAAACCAGCAAAAAGATGATAAATCTGTATGTTTTCAGTGATCAGGTTAAAGGCATGACCAATTACCTGGGCAGGGACCACGCCAAAAATATTGGAGATAATGACAAAGAAGATCCCGGGAATAATCCACCATTTGTATTTATAGAAGTACTTGTTTAAAAAACGAAGGTGTTTCATGCGGAGGTAAAGTTAGACAAATGCCCCTGTTTTTTTTTAACACTTTCGTTAAAACTAGGTAAAATAATGTTTTTTTATGCTAGTTTTGCGAGGTATCTGTATAAAATAAACCTATGTCTGACAATAGCTCCGTCGTAACTTCAATCTTAGATCAGTTAAGCGCATTGGGTCATAAAAAAGTTGTATTCTGTAATGACCCGGATACAGGCTTAAAAGCAATTATCGCCGTTCATGACACCACATTAGGCCCTGCACTAGGGGGGACCCGCATGTGGAATTATCAATCTGAAGCTGAAGCACTCGAAGATGTGCTGAGGTTGTCCAGGGGAATGACTTATAAAGCGGCCATTACCGGGCTGAACCTGGGCGGAGGTAAAGCAGTGATCATCGGGGATTCCAGAAAAGGAAAATCCGAGGCTATGATGAGGAGTTACGGGCGTTATATTAAAAACCTGAACGGGGAGTTCATTACCGCTGAAGATGTGGGTACCACCACAAAGGATATGGAGTACATCCGTATGGAAACCAGTCATGTGACCGGTGTACCCGAATCTATAGGAGGCGCAGGAGACCCTTCCCCTTATACGGCCAAAGGTGTATATCTGGGAATTAAAGCTTGCGTAAAAGAAGTTTTTGGAACAGACATGCTGGCTGGAAGATCGGTTGTGGTGCAGGGTATTGGCAATGTCGGGGAACATCTGGTAGAATTGCTGCGCAATGACAATGTGGAGGTATTTATCAGTGACATCAACGAGGAGCGCCTGCAGTATGTGGCCAGAAAGTATAAAGCAAAGCCTGTCGAGGCAGATAAAATATTTACACTCGATGCAGATATTTATGCGCCTTGTGCACTGGGGGCAACAGTCAACGACAAAACGATTGCTAAAATGAAGTTTGCCATCATTGCCGGTTCTGCCAATAACCAATTGGCCGATGAACAAAAACATGGCAATTTGCTTCTGGAAAAAAACATACTTTTTGCACCCGATTACCTGATCAATGCAGGCGGACTGATTAATTGTTATTCTGAACTGACTGGTTTTGGGAAAAAACGGACCATACAACTGACTGAAAATATTTACGAAGCCACCAGAAATGTGATCAGGATGTCTAAAAAAGATAATATCCCGACCATACTTGCAGCAAATACCATCGCCGAACAGAGAATTGCAGATATTAAAAGAATAAAATCATCGTTTTAATCCATAAATAAAATAAATAAACCGGTAAATTTACCACTCGTTCTTACATTCATGTTAAATAGAAGGCACTTAAGAATTAAAGCTTTGCAAAATGTTTTTGCTTGGCAAATGGCAGATAAGAAAGATCTGCTTTCATCAAAAAAGGCTTTGATGAAAAGTATTGATGACGTATATGAGATGTACGTCAGGATGCTGGCGTTGATCTCTGAAATTACAGAGTATACTGCTGTTGATGCCATTGAAAGATCCAATAAGCATTTTCCAACTGAGGAAGATCTGAACCCGAACCAAAAACTGCTCCATAATAGATTTATTGTCCTGTTGCAGAAAAACCCTGAATTTCAGGCCGCTGTAAATAAATACCAGATCAACTGGAATGCAGAACCGGATTTTATCAAAACCATTTACAACAAACTGAAAAGTACACCGGAATATGCGGCTTATCTTGCAGGGGATAATGAAGGTCTGGAAGAGTCTAAAGAAATTATAAAGTTTATTTTCAGGAAAATCATTCTGAAAAGCCAGAATATTATCCAGGCCTTTGAAGACCGCTTTATCAATTGGTCGGTAGATAAGGAAGTGATGCAGGGAATGGTGGCCAAGACGCTGAAAAATTTTACTTCAGAAGATCCTTTTGAAAATAAGCTGACACCGATCAGTCTGGATTGGCCCGAAGACAGTAAATTTGTTCAGGACCTGTTTACCTATACTTTAAAGAATTACGACAAGTATCAGGAACTGATTGCAGAACGCACCAAAAACTGGGAGTCTGAACGGATTGCTTTAATGGATACGATATTAATGAAAATGGCCATTTGTGAATTGCTGAATTTTCCATCCATCCCAGTAAAGGTCACCATTAATGAGTACCTGGACCTGTCCAAGGATTACAGCACGCCAAAAAGCAATTCGTTTATCAATGGGATCCTGGACAAGATTTTAGGTGACCTTAAACGGAGCAACAGCATTAAAAAAATTGGAAGAGGATTAATTGATGAGTAATGAATAAAAAACAGATTTTAACAGGTTTTCTGGCTGTAACGATTTTTGCAGCCTGTCAGCAGGGCACTGCAAATCAGGACAAAGCCAAAGACGGTAAAAGCATTTCTGCAGGAGCAAAAGTTCCTGCTGCCCCGGATGCTGCAATCCTAACTTTTGAAAAGGAAAGTTATGATTTTGGAAAAATCAAACAAGGTGAAAAGGTTCATTATGACTTTAAATTCCGCAATACCGGTAAAACCCCTTTAATCATCTCCAATGCGACAGCAACCTGTGGATGTACCATTCCCGAGATTCCTAAAGCACCTGTTAAACCGGGAGATGAGGGGATCATCAAAGTGGTGTTTAACAGCACGGGTAAAATGGGCATACAGGATAAAGTCATTACCGTTACCTCGAATGCAAATCCGGAAATCAATGAAGTCCATTTAAAAGGTGAGGTTACAGAACCATAGTATTAAAATAACAAAACAGAAATAATATGAATACAGCAATAGTAATTTTACAAGCAGGCGGGAATGGAATGTTGGGTACACTGGTTCCTATGGTGTTGATCATGGTGGTGTTTTACTTCTTTATGATCAGACCACAGCTTAAAAAAGCCAAAGACCATAAAAAATTAGTGGAAGAGCTTAAAAAAGGAGATAAAATTGTAACCACTGCCGGTATACACGGAAGAATTGCAGATATGAATGAGACTACCTTTCTGATTGAAGTTGAAGGTGGTACCAAAATCAGGTTTGACAAAACAGCGGTTTCACTTGATGCTACAAAAGCAGCCCAGCCTAAAGCGTAGTCTGAAGGAATATAAAAAAGCCGCTACCTTAACAGAGCGGCTTTTTTTATTAAATTTGCTTTATGCCGATCATTAAATTAACAAAAGTAGAGCGAAAGCGTTTCCTGGCTTTAGTGATCTGTCTGCTGTTTGCAGTAGGGGGCTGGCTTTTTCTGTCCCTGAATAAAAAATACATTTATACAGCTAAAACAGTATTGGTGTATACAAATGTCCCCCAAAAAAAAGCTTTTCACCCTTTACAGTCGGATACTGTTGACCTGCAGGTGGAAGGTACAGGTTGGCAACTTCTTTTTGCACGCTTAAGAATCAATCCCCAATCCATTTCCATTAGTCTGGAAAAGCTGAACAACAGGAATTTTATTCTTTTTTCTGAGCAGTTGTACAATGTAAACCGGCAACTGGAAACTTCACAAAAAATCATTTCTGTAAAACCAGATACCTTATACTTTGATTTCTCCAAAAGAACGGTTAAAAAAGTTCCGGTTCAATTGGTGTCAAATTTAGACTTTGTTAAGCAGTATGGCATTTCCGGAGATATTAAACTGAGCCCTGAGCAGGTTACGGTTTCCGGTCCCCAGCAGGAACTGGAAAAAATTACATCCTGGAAAACCGATACCCTGTCTGTAAAGAATATACAAAATCCCCTGAGTGCAAGGATTGCGATGAAGCAAAGCAATTATAAAAATGTAAGTATTTTTCCTGGTAGTGTTGAAGTGAAGGTTCCTGTAGATGAATTTACAGAAAAGACGCTCGATGTTCCTGTAAAGGTCATTAACAATAAAGAATACCTGAACGTAAAGATTTATCCCAAAAAAGTAAGGATTACCTTTCTGGTGGCCTTGTCTGGCTATCAGCAGGTTAACGAAGACTTTATAGATGCTGTGGTAGACCTGGACGAATGGAAACTATTGCACCATCATCAGTTGATGGTTAAACTTTCACGCTTTCCGGATTACTGCAGGGTAATTAAAATAGAACCGGTCAAAGTTGATTTTATTATACAAAAATAATGTTAAAAATAGGCGTAACAGGAGGGATAGGCAGTGGAAAAACAACCGTTTGCCGTGTTTTTCAGACTTTAGGGGTTCCTGTGTTTTTTGCGGACGATGTGGCCAAACAAATTATGGTCAGTGATCCAATTCTTGTGGCTGGGCTGAAAGAAACTTTTGGGCCGCAGAGCTACAGGGAGGATGGAAGCCTGGATAATAAATATATTGCGGGCATCGTATTCAATAATGCCGCAGAGCTGGCCAAATTAAATGCACTGGTCCATCCGGCAGTATTCCGGGCCTTTGACCATTGGGTTGCTGAAGTCCCTGCAGACTGTCCTTATGTTTTAAAAGAAGCGGCTTTATTGTTTGAAAGTGGTTCCTATAAAATGTGTGACCGGAACATATTGGTCACTGCGGAAACCCAGGTGCGGATTCAGCGGGTCATGGAACGGGATGGGGTAAGCGAGCAGCAGGTTAGGGCCAGGATGGATAAGCAGATGAGTGACGAAGAAAAAATGAAAATGACAGATTATATTCTGCTCAACCAACAAGACCATTCTGTTATTCTGCAGGTTTTAGACCTGCATCATCAATTTATAAGCGGGTTATGATATTGGCGGATTTCATTGTACAGACCCCAAAAGGGCTGTACTGTTCTTATGGTGATTTTTACCTCGATCCAAAGCAACCGGTGCAGCATGCGGTGATTTCCCATGCGCATGCCGACCATGCCATTGCCGGCAATGCAAAAGTTTATTGTACAAAGCCCACCTCGCTCTTTATAACCTACCGGTATAAGGAAGAGGCTGCAGGAACTTTTTTGATCAAAAAGTACGGCCAGGCCTTTGAAATTAATGGGGTGGAGCTATTTTTTTTTCCAGCCGGCCACATGCTGGGCTCTGCCCAGGTCTTGATGTGTTACAACGGAACCCGGTATTTGTATACCGGAGATTATAAATTACAGGAAGATCCGACCTGTGAAGCTTTCGAATTTGTGCAGGCAGATGTGCTGATCACCGAAACAACTTTCGCTGACCCTGAAACAATGCATCCTGCTGCAGAACAGGAAATCGGTAAATTGAATACTACAGAACTGAACATTATGCTTGGGGCCTATGTCCTGGGCAAAAGCCAGAGACTGATCAGTCTGATCAATAGGTATTGTATAGAAAAAAGGATAGTAGTCCACCATAGTCTTTTGCCTTTTATCCGCATTTATGAGCAGGAAGGAATCTCTATGGGAGCTTATGAGCTTTTCGATAAAAAGTTTTTGAAAAGCAGTTCCCGCCCTTTGGTGTATCTGGTTCCTCCTGTGGTTTTTAACAGTAACATCAAGGTAATGAATGTGGTAAAGGTGTTTGCTACCGGTTGGAAGGATCTTCAGCGGAGTAACCAGATGCAGTTGTATGTCTCTGATCATGCGGACTGGAATGAGATTATCAGGACCATTAGTGAAGTGAAACCGGCTGAAGTCTGGACTACGCATGGCAGCGGTATCCAACTCAGAGATCATTATAAAGAAAGTTTGGTCGTTAAATTGCTTGATTGATGGAAGAGGGGGTTGATTTCTATTTTAATGAGGACGGTTTAATGGTTTTTACAGAAGCCTATCATCTGAAAAGAGGTTCCTGCTGTAAAAATAAATGCCGCCATTGTCCATGGAAATACGGACAGAAAAAGAAATCCCCCCGGGATAAAAAAGAGAATATATAATCAATATGCAATTGCAGAACCAAACCAGGCCATCAAAATTTGAAAGCGTATTTCAGGAGGTGGTTGTCAATATAGTGCTCACCAGTAATTGGTGCAATGACCAGATGAAACAGACGGTTGGCCCCTTTGATATTACTTCACAGCAGTTTAACGTACTTAGAATTTTGCGGGG
The DNA here is from genome assembly GCF_003208655.1 of Pedobacter nutrimenti. GTDB lineage: Bacteria > Bacteroidota > Bacteroidia > Sphingobacteriales > Sphingobacteriaceae > Pedobacter > Pedobacter nutrimenti. Next base: position 106,372 of record NZ_QKLU01000011.1, read on the forward strand.
CCAGCACCCAAGGGCATCTACCATTAACCTGATTAAATCCAGGATGCTGGATAAAATGTGTGATGCTTCCAGGATTGTAGAACGCCTGGTGCAAAAAAAACTGGTCCTGAAAAAAGTGAATTACGCCGATAAACGGGCTGTAGATATATTAATCAGCGAAAAAGGGCTGCAGCTGCTCCATCAAATGGATGCGGCAATAGACCTTTCGGCTATGGCTTCTGCCAACCTGACCGAAGAGGAGGCCTCGCAGCTGAATTACCTGCTGGATAAATTAAGGGATCAGTGACCGGAACCGTAATAACCAACCAGCGCAATACATACGCCTAATAAAACGGCTATCATTTTTCTTTTGCTCACTTTATGGTCAACACTTGATTCAAAGAGGATGGTGGTCGAAATGTGAAGAAAAATACCAATAACCACGCCCATCATCTTGTTGAAATAGGCCTCTAAACCACCTATGCTTCCATTGCTGAGTCCGGTGCTGACATAAAAACCTATAGGGGCCATAATAGCAAATACGGCGATATAAAAAAGGATTTTAGCCGGTTTGTAATGATTTTGCAACAGAATGCTGGCCAGTGCAAAGGCGGCCGGAATATGATGCAGGGCAATTCCAAAGATCAGCTCATTATGATGTTCTTTCGCAAGGGGCATGCCTTCCAGAAAAGCGTGCAGGCAAAGGCTGATCATAATTCCATAAGGGAAAACATGGTTTTCATTGTGCTTATGGATATGACCATGTTCCACACCTTCAGAAAATTGCTCCAGAAAAACCTGCAATAAAAAGCCGATTAAAATAAAAACACCTATTTCACGGGCATCTGATCCGCTGTAGGCATCGGGAATGAGGTGTAAAACGGTAATCGCAAAAAGATAGGCACCGCTAAAGGAAAGAATGAGCTTCAATAATTGCGATTTATCACTTTTGACCAGGAATATTGCAGTCCCGCCAAAAAATGCACAAAAGAATAAAACCAATAATTTCCAGATTTCCATTAGATGCGGTGTTGTATAAATTTTTTATAGGTAAAAGCCGTGAGTAGTCCAACTGTTGTGCCTAAAATGGCGCCTGCTAGCGTATCAATGGGATAATGGACACCTACATAGATTTGTGCAAAGGAGATGATGAATGCCCAGGCAAGCCCAAGGGGAAGAACAGGTTTCCAGCGCTCATAAAAGAGGACAATAAGAAATACAGCTATGGCAAAATGGTTGGTGGCATGCGCCGAAGGAAAGCTATAGCCACTTCCGCAGGGTACACGGTGAATGATGTCATGGACCAGTGCCGGATCGTTGCAGGGCCTGATTCTAGCCACAAAGGGTTTAATCAGTCTGGAAGAAAACATATCTCCGATGGCAAAAGTGAGCAGGATCATTCCAATGATGTAAAATCCTTTTTTCTTATATTCTTTTATACAGAACACCACAATGAAAAGATAAAGTGGGGTCCAGAAATAGCGGTTGCGCATTAAAGGCATCAGCCAGTCAAAGAAACCGTTGGAAAGCCCCCTGTGTATCTTTAAAAAGAGTTCATGGTCAAAATGAAGTAAGGCATCCATCATGCTTTTTTACAGACTAAAATTAAGCGGTCTGATTGCTGCTGGTCATAAGGACCAAGGGAATAATCTCCAAATTTTGCACTGATCTGCAAACCACTTTTATGAAACATCCGTTCAAAGTCTTCGAGGGTAAAGGCCTGTACTCGTTCTTCAAAAGCAAATTGCTTCGCACGATGTTCAAAATTAATATGTTTGATGATTTTCCCTTCGGAAACAAATTTATGCAAATGAAATTCTATGCCTTCTACGGTTTTGGTTTCCTGGCTGGTCAGGTTGCGGATGATCTTTCCGGTATTGAAGTAATCAATAACCAGGGTGCCGTCTTCTTTAAGGCCTTTCCGGAATGCTTTCAACGCATTGACATGATCTTTTTCTGTATCAAAATAGCCAAAACTTGTAAACAGATTGAGCGAAAGGTCAAAATAATTGATGAAGGAAAGTTTGCGCATGTCATGAACAAAAAAGTGAAGGTGTTTTTGTTCAAATTGCTGTGCATATTTAATGCTCTGTTCGGAAAGATCTATCCCGGTAACATCATATCCTTTTTTATTCAGGTAAATGGCATGACGGCCCCTTCCACAGGCAATATCTAAAATCCTGGAATGCGCTGCAGGTTTCAGATAGGCAGAAAGATTGTCAATCAGAAATTCTGCTTCTTCATCATTGCGCTGACTGTAAAGTATGTGATAATAAGGGGAGTTAAACCAATATTGAAACCATTTACGCTGCATAGAGCCAGTATTTAGTGTTTTAAAGAATAGGCAAATATAGTATTTTGAAATGCAACCCCGTGGATTATTTATGTCAGCGGAATGCTTTTTATGCTTAAAATGATACAATCACTTCTGCTTTTACTAACGGGGCTTCTTAATTTTTTCTTATTTTTGAACCTATAAAATTTAACAAATTGACATTAATAAAATCTATTTCCGGAATCAGGGGAACCATTGGCGGAATTGCCGGAAACGGTTTAACCCCGATCGATATCGTAAAATTCACAGCGGCCTATGGTTCATGGGTTGTTGCCCAGACCAATATTAAAAAAATTGTGGTGGGCAGAGATGCCCGTATATCTGGCGAGATGGTCAATAACCTGGTGCTGGGTACCCTTCAGGGACTTGGTATTGAAGTGGTTGATATTGGTCTTTCCACAACACCAACGGTTGAAATTGCAGTCCCTATGGAAGCCGCGGGTGGAGGTATTATTTTAACGGCAAGCCATAATCCAAAACAATGGAATGCATTGAAATTACTCAATTCCAAAGGCGAATTTATCAGTGATGCCGAAGGTAAGGCAATTCTGGAGATGGCAGAAAGTGCCGAATTCAGCTTTGCGGATGTAAATGAACTGGGCAAAGTAAGGACAGATGATTCTTACCTTCAAAAACACATCGATGCTGTACTGGCCTTACCACTGGTGGATGTAGAAGCCATTAAAAAAGCCAATTTTAAAATTGCCATAGATTGTGTAAATTCTACGGGTGGAATTTTTGTGCCTGCGCTTTTAAAAGCACTGGGTGTGAAAACGATTCATGAATTGTATTGCACTCCTGATGGGGATTTTCCGCATAATCCGGAACCGCTTCCGGAAAACCTGACAGAAATTGCAAAAGTGGTACAGGCAAAAAATGCAGACCTGGGTATTGTGGTAGATCCGGATGTAGACAGGTTATGTTTTGTTTGTGAGGATGGAAGTATGTTCGGAGAAGAATATACGCTGGTTGCAGTAGCGGATTATATTCTTAAAAATACACCTGGAAATACGGTTTCCAATCTGTCTTCTACCAGGGCTTTGAGGGACGTCACCGAAAAAGCCGGTGGTACTTATAACGCAGCAGCGGTGGGAGAGGTGAACGTGGTGAACAAAATGAAAGAAACGGGGGCAATTATAGGGGGTGAAGGTAACGGAGGGATCATTTATCAGGAATCTCATTACGGAAGAGATGCCCTTGTTGGTATTGCTTTGTTTTTGACCCATCTGGCTAAATTTGGAAAATCTGTTTCCCTGCTCAGGAGCAGTTATCCGAATTACCACATTTCAAAAAATAAGATTACCTTAACTCCGGAGATGGATATTGATGCCTTGCTGGTTAAGGTTCAGGAAAAGTATAAAGGGCAACCCCATAGTACAATAGATGGGCTGAAAATTGAATTTGACCATGAATGGGTACATTTAAGAAGGTCTAATACAGAGCCGATCATCAGGATTTACAGCGAGGCCCAGAATGAAACTGTTGCAGAAAACCTGGCTTCAAAAATTATCTCTGATATCAAAGAAATATTAAAACTGAACTAAAAAGATGGACAGAATCTATTTAGACAATGCCGCAACCACACCCCTGGATAAACAGGTGATGGCGGAAATGGTAAATGTAATGGATAATTATTATGGAAATCCTTCCTCTATCCATGCACAGGGCCGTGAAGTGAGAACATTGATTGAGAAAGCCCGTAAAACCGTAGCCGGTTTACTGAATGCTGTACCTGCTGAGATCTTTTTTACTTCAGGTGGAACAGAGGCCGATAATACAGCCATACGTTGTGGCATCCAGGCTTTCGGGCTTAAGCATGCCATTACCTCTAAAATTGAACATCATGCCGTTGAACACACCCTGGATATGTTGTTGAAAACGGGTGTGATCGATAAACTGAGTTTTGTGAACATTGATGCAAAGGGAAATATCGATTACGATCACCTGGAGCAATTGCTAAAAGATAATGAACGTTCCTTTGTTTCGTTGATGCATGCCAATAACGAACTGGGTACTTTAACAGATATTGAACGGGTAGGTAACCTTTGCGAAAGCTATAATGCGATTTATCATTGTGATACCGTACAAACGATGGGACACTATGTACATGATGTCCGCAAAATCAAAGCTCATTTTGTGGTTTGTGCAGCACATAAATTGCATGGCCCCAAAGGGGTGGGCTTTTTGTATGTCAATCATGACATCAAAATCAGTCCGATGATTTTTGGTGGTGCCCAGGAACGTAATATGCGTGGTGGTACTGAAAATGTATATGGCATTGTGGGTTTGGCGAAAGCACTGGAAATGGCTTATGCAGAAATGGAAGAGCACCAGAATTACATACAGGGGTTAAAGACCTATCTGAAAGAAAAGCTGAGTGCAGAAGTTCCGGGAATTGCTTTCAATGGTGAAACCGATGCAGATAAGAGCCTTTATACGGTATTGAATGTCTCTTTTCCTGAAATGGAAATGGGAGACATGCTGTTGTTTAACCTTGATATTAACGGCATCTCGGCTTCTGGCGGCAGTGCATGTTCTTCAGGTTCAAATATTGGTTCACATGTGCTTACCGGAATAGCTGCCGACCCCAACAGGCCTTCAGTGCGTTTCTCTTTCAGTAAACTGAACACCAAACAGGAGCTGGATTTTGTTGTAGATAAAGTGAAGCATATTGTGGAACAAAATGTAAGCGCTTAAACTTTTAAGGTGCATAAAAAACTGAAGCCCCGGATAGGATTCGGGGCTTTTTTATTAAAAAACAAAATGGAATATCACAGAATCTATGATCCGCTGGACCCGGAATTGTTTTTTGTCCGGGAGCTTTATCAGCAAGCTTTTCCTGTAAAAGAACGTAGGGAATGGCAGCAGCTGCTTTACTTGCTTGAAAAAGAACCTGACATGTTCCTGGACTGCATCAGGGATGAAGGGCAGACCATTGGTTTTATCATCTGGTGGAAGATGGGGAACTGGGCATTTATAGAGCATTTTGCAGTTTCTGTAACAGAAAGGGGCAAAAATTATGGCAGCAGGGTCATCAAACATTATCTGAATGCGGCAGAGGCAGATTTGCTCCTGGAAGTAGAACCCCCGGATAATGAAGATGCCCGCAGAAGGGTGATGTTTTACCAAAGGCTGGGCATGGTGTTACTGGATTATGACTATAGGCAACCTTCTTACAGGGAAGCGGGTGTAAGTTATCCTTTACGCCTGATGAGCAGTAAAACAGATTTGGATCCGAATACCCCTGACTTTGAAAAATTAGTAAAAAGTGTAAAGGCAAAGGTTTACCATGTACAATGCTAGTTGAACATCAAGACGATAGAAACGGTCCAGATGTGTATACCAGCTTGAAAAAGATATAACGTAAACAAGGAAGAAAATACATAAAATAAACAAAAAAGGCCCGTATCAAACGGGCCTTTTTTATAAACTGTATTAGTTTTTCATCATTTTCAGAAAAGTTGCCAATCTGGCTTTCATGGCTCTTCTGTCTACAATGAAGTCTAAAAAGCCATGTTCCAGTACAAATTCTGAGGTCTGAAAGCCTTTTGGTAAGTCTTTTTTAATGGTTTCCTTTATGACCCTTGGTCCTGCAAATCCGATCAAAGCACCGGGTTCTGCAATATTAATATCACCCAGCATGGCATAAGAAGCGGTAACGCCACCGGTAGTCGGATCGGTCAATAAAGAAATATATGGGATTTTGGCCTGGCTCAGTAAAGCGAGTTTGGCAGAAGTTTTAGCCATTTGCATTAAAGAAAAGGCTGCTTCCATCATCCTTGCCCCGCCCGATTTGGAAATCATCAGGAAAGGAATTTTATGTTTGATGCTGTAATCTATGGAGCGGGCTATCTTTTCGCCGACTACAGAACCCATGGACCCACCGATAAAATTAAAGTCCATGCAAGCCACAACCAGATCTTCTCCTTCAATCTTTCCATGTGCAGCCCTGATGGCATCATTTAATCCGGTTTTATGAATGCTGTCGATTAACCTTTCCGTATAAGGTTTGCTGTCGGTGAAGTTTAATGGATCTCCTGATCTTAAGCCTTCAAACAGCTCTTTAAACTGATTGTTGTCAAATAAAACCTGGAAATACTCCTTTGAACCTATTCTTAAGTGATAGTCACAATAATGACAAACATATTTATTTTCGATAAGGTCTGCGCTATGCAATGCTTTCTTACAATTAGGACACTTGTTCCATAAACCGTCAGGCGCTTCCTTTTTTTCTTCTGTGAGTGTACTGATACCCTTTTTTTCTCTCTTAAACCAAGCCATGTTATTAGTTGAAAAATGCGACTACAAAGAAACAAAAAAAAATCTTAACAGTTTGCGATAGTTTAAACCCTGTTTGAAATTTATACAATTATCTATTTAAACTCTTTTTTAATTAAAATTATAACGGGGCCGGATTTGCCTTAAGTTATATTTTTCATAACTTCGGCATATACAAAAATTAGAAAAATGAGTTTAAAAGGCTACAAAGGAGTAATTTACGGAGATGCCGTTCAGGAGTTGTTTGAGCAGGCTAAAAAACATCAGTTTGCATTACCTGCGGTAAATGTTACGGGTACCAATACCATTAACGCAGTAATGGAAACAGCAAAGGCTGTAAATTCACCTGTTATGATTCAATTGTCCAATGGAGGCGCCCAGTTCTATGCGGGTAAAACATTGAACAATGATAACCTTAAAGCATGTGTACTGGGCGCTGTCTCAGCAGCTAAACATGTTCATTTACTTGCAGAACATTATGGAGTAGCCGTAGTGCTGCATACCGATCATGCTGCAAAAAAACTGCTCCCTTGGATTGACGGATTACTCGATCACGGTGAACAATTTTTTGCTGAACATGGTAAACCCCTGTTTTCTTCACATATGCTGGACCTTTCAGAAGAACCTATTGAAGAAAACATGGAAATTTCAGCAAAATACCTGGCCCGTATGGCAAAAATGGGAATGACCATTGAAATTGAACTGGGGGTAACCGGGGGCGAGGAAGATGGTGTGGACAACAGTGATGTAGACAGTTCTAAATTGTATACCCAACCTTCAGAAGTGGCATACGCTTACGAAGAGTTGAGTAAAGTAAGCGATAAATTTACCGTTGCTGCCGCCTTTGGTAATGTTCACGGGGTATATAAACCAGGTAATGTAAAGCTACAGCCTGTTATTCTTAAAAATTCACAGGATTTCATCAGGGAGAAATATAATTTAAGCGCTGAAAAACCAATTAACTTTGTATTCCATGGTGGTTCGGGTTCTTCTCAGGAAGAGATCAGGGAAGCGATTTCTTATGGAGCCATAAAAATGAATATTGATACAGATATGCAATGGGCATTCTGGGAAGGTATTCTGGATTATTATAAAGCAAACGAGGCTTATCTGCAGGGACAGATTGGAAATCCAGACGGAGAAGACAAACCAAACAAAAAATATTATGATCCCCGCGTTTGGTTGCGTAAAGGAGAAGAGGCTTTTGTTAAACGTTTAACACAGGCATTTGAAGACCTTAATTGTAAAGACGCCAGCGATAAATTGTAATCGCTGTAACCAGCTTATAAAAAGACGCTTTCGGATCAATCCGAAAGCGTCTTTGTTTTTTGAACCGGAATGTTCAACTTTATTCTGGATTTAGGGAGCGTCTTGATATCTTTACAAGGTAATTTACAAGTCGGATTAGGCTCATGATTTATTATGCATTCCAAAATTAAAGCACTTATTTTCGGTTTAGGCTGTTTACTTCTGTGCTGTGCCCTGGGATGTAACAGACCAAGGACCAGTACAGCCGTTGCGGCATTCTATTATTGGAAAACTACTTTTCATTTGGATAAAGGGCAAGATACACTACTAAAAAAGGTAGCTGGAAACCGTTTATACCTTCGGTTTTTTGATGTGGTTTGGGATGAACAAAGTCAGCAGGCTGTACCTAATGCCATTGTGGGCATAAAGGAAAATATGAAGTCCTTAAAGGTTTGTCCGGTGGTTTACCTGACCAATAAGACCTTTGAGCATACACCCCTTGCAAAGACGGATAGCCTGGCTTTTAAGGTGAATGAACTGGTTCGTAAACTTGCAGCTGCAAACCAGATCAGTTATGAAAATGTACAGCTGGACTGTGACTGGAGCCTGGGTACGAAGGAAAGTTATTTTAGTTTTTTGAAGGCGTTTAAAAAGTACAGTGGTAAAAAGCTGGAAGCAACCATCCGTCTGCACCAGGTCAAGTATTTTGCACGTACGGGTGTCCCTCCGGTAGATAGAGGTTTGCTGATGTTTTATAATATGGGAAAGATCCTGCCCGATTTGAAGGCTCCAAATTCTATTTATAATGCTGCAGATGCTGCCAAATACCTGAATTACCTTAAAAATTACATCCTGCCATTGGATGTTGCCCTTCCTGTATTTTCGTGGAGCCTGCAAATCCGCAGTGGAAAAGTGATACAGGTGTATGCCCAGATTGACAGAAAAGAACTTTCTGACCATTCCCGTTTCGTCCATACCGGGACCAAAAATGTTTATCAGGCCATCAGAAGTTTTTATATGGATGGCATTTATATAAAAAGGGGTGACTATTTTAAATTTGAAGAGATTAGCCCTTTAACTTTGGACAATGCTGCCAAACAGCTGTCCACACATCTTGCACCTCTAGAAAAACGAAACATCATTTACTATGAATTATCTACCATTCATCTCCCAGAATTCCAGGAAAAAGATTTCCAGGAAGTTTCTGCTCACTTTTAGTTTGACCACAGCCCTTACCGGTGGTTTGGTCTGGGCTTGTGCAGATGGTGATTATGATGACAGCCAATACTCGAATTTTAGTCCGGAAGCTTTTGTTGACCCGCAGTATTCTCCTTTTTTTTATGCCAGTTCTGTAAGTTATTATGGAAATGTAAATGACGACAGCAACACCAGATACAATGAACTGGTGGTTAAAGAATGGGAAACACATTTAAAAGGAAAAGTAAGTTCAAAAGACCTGGAAGTTTTGTTGTTCAAAGCCAGTGATAAAGGATTGGATTCGGTTTATAAATATTCAAAAGGCAAGTTAGCGGTCAGACCTGCAGGTCTTCCGGATGTGAAATCGTTCCAGTTGAGCAGTAAAGAACTCGATACATTTCTGTCTTACCTTCTTTTGGCAAAATCCTGTGAAAGTTTTGCGGTACAGAAACGGACCTATTACTGGGATGAGAAAAAGCCTGCCCCAACAGGGGTTCCCACTGAATTGGGGGAAAGGTTACTTCAGGAATATCAAAGTACAAAGGATATTTTTATGAAACAGCGTTTTTGGTTTCAGTTGGTCCGTTACTACTATTTTCAGGAACTGGCTGCTGCAGGCCCCGAGCAACAAGGAAATGGCCGTCTGGTTTCTTTCTTTGAGCAATCCAGAAACTTATTTCCAAAAAATCTGATGTATTACAGGGCCTTAAGTTATCTTGCTGGACATTATTATCAGCAAAAAGACTATGCAACGGCCAATTATCTTTATAGTCTGAGCTATGATTTTTCTGCTGACATGAAAATTCCAAGCAAATGGAGCTTTCATCCCCAGAATGAGTCAGACTGGGAGAAGAGCCTGAAGCTGGCCAAAAACAACGAGGAGAAAATAACGCTATGGCACATGCTGGGCATTAGCAACGACCCGGAGCGGGCAATAGATAAAATTTATGCCCTGAATCCAAAGTCAGAGAAACTGGACCTGTTACTGAGCCGTTTAATCAATGGTTCGGAGGATCCCGGGGACCGGTATTTTACAGATACTTCTTCATTTGCCGCCACAGAAAGAAAACGTATGGATCATAACGCAGAGCTTGTTGGCCGTATCGCCAGGAACAACAATACAGCAAAGCCCTATTTCTGGAATTTGGGTGCCGGATACCTGAATACGCTGAGTGGTCATTATGCCCTGGCCAGAACATTTTACAACAAGGCGAAAACACAATTGCCTAAAAATGATAAACTGCTGAGTGCACAATATAAAATACTGGACTGGACCTTATTTCTTTCGCAACTGAAAAAGATTGATGCCCAGACTGAAAAGGAGATGGTAGGCCCCATTAACTGGCTGGCAGACTTGAGGGATGGAAAGGATACCATTTCTAATCTGAGGTTTAACCGGGCAGTGGCTAAAAGTGTAGAAACCCTTTCTGCTTTGTATAAAAAACAAGGAAATTTGCTAAAATCAAACTGTTTTTCATCCAATACCGCATTTTATACAACCAATCAGAATGTTGAAGCTTTAAAAGCATTGCTTTCTAAACCAGGTAAGACCGCTTTTGAGCTGGCCATGTTAAGGTATTATCCCTTGAAAATGGAAGATTTGTATTACCACCAGGCTTTAATGTTGGTTTATAAAGAGAAAATAGATGAAGCGGTGCCGTTAATGGAAAAGGCAGGTCAAAAGGCGACATTTAATTTGCTGGGTAATCCTTTTACCATACATATTTACGATTGTCATGATTGTGATTTTGCAGCACCACAGAAAAAGAAATATACGCCTTTGACATTTTTAAAAACAATGCAAAGCATTAAAGCAGAAATTGCAGCGGGCAAAAATGTATTTAACAATGCTTATTTGCTGGCCAATGCTTATTACAACATCACCCACTACGGAAATGCCCGTTTGTTTTATCAGAATGAGATTACCGGTACCGATGCAACGCAGCCAACCGATATTCCAAAAGAGTTCAGACTGACATTTACTTCCGGAAAGCTGGCCGAAAAGTACTACCTGCTGGCCCGTGCCAATGCCAGTACGAAAGACCAGAAGGCACGTTGCACCTATATGGCCAGCAAATGTGAACGAAATGAAATATACAATAGTATTTATTTCAGTAAAGCGAATGAAAAGAAATATTACTGGGAAGAATTTAGTATGATTCCCTCTGGAAAGTATTTTGCAGAGTTGAAAAGGGATTACAGCCAGACACAATACTATAAAGAAGTATTAAACGAATGTGGTTACTTCAGGAAATATGCTGGTAAATAACAATACAAAACAAGGAAGATCATTTCTTGTTTATTTTAAGCCGCATTTGTAGCGAAATTTTAAACAAAGGGTAAATTATGGAAATACTTCAGGTCAATAAAATCAGTACACAGGAAGAATTGGAAAGCGCATTTTCCATCAGAAAAGTTGTTTTTGTGGAAGAACAGCATTGCCCACCTGAACTGGAATGGGCCAACGAAGAGGAGTCTACACATTTCCTGGCCCTGATGGATGGTTTGCCTTGTGGCGCATGCCGCTGGAGAAAAACACAGATGGGCTATAAACTGGAACGTTTTGCTGTATTGAAAGCATACAGGGGCAAGCGGATTGGTCAGGCCCTGGTCGCGGCCGTGCTGGATGACTTGCCAGGTGATGCATCTTATATTTATTTGAATGCGCAGCTGGACGCCATGTCTTTATACAGTAAATTTGGTTTTGAAACAGAAGGGCCTCAATTTGAAGAAGCAGGAATCCAGCATTTTAAAATGGTAAAGAGGGTTTAGTTCTTCTTTACCATTTTGTTTATAAAAAAATCCTTCCGGAAAATTGCTGGGCCTCTGCCCATTTTTCCATATTGAGGTTCAACTGTATACCCTGGTGTTCTATAAAACCGATCAGGTCTTCTGTGGCAAGATTGCCCGTCAGGTCATCAGCTGCCATAGGGCAGCCTCCAAAACCTTTTAAAGCACTGTCAAAGCGGGTACAACCACTTTCAAAGGCGGCCTGAATTTTTTCCAGACGGGTTTCGGGCGTACTGTGCAGGTGCACCCCGATTTCAGTATTTTTAAACCGTTTGATCAGGGGAGGGACTATGGTTTTTATTTTTTCCGGTGTGGATACCCCCGTGGTATCTGAGAGGGAAAGGATTTTCACGCCCTGATCAACCAATTCCTGGGCCCATTTTTCGACGATTTCAATATTCCATTCATCTCCATACGGATTGCCGAAGCCCATAGAAAGATAGACTACAGCCGTTTTCTGATTTTTGTCGCAGAGCTCAAGTATTTGTTTAACCGTATCGAAAGATTCGGTAATGCTGGAATTGGTATTGCGTTTTTGGAAGGTCTCAGAGATAGAAAAAGGAAAACCCAGGTAAGAGATCTCCGGATGAAGGATGGCCTCTTCTGCACCCCTTACATTGGCTATAATGGCCAGGAGTTTGCTTGCACTGGAGCCAAGTTCAAGTTTAGACAATACTTCTCTGGTATCCCTGAGTTGCGGAATGGCCTTGGGAGAAACAAAACTTCCAAAATCGAGCGTATCAAAGCCCACCTGTAAAAGCAAATTGATATAGGCTGCTTTAAGGTCTGTATCGATGAAATGGTGGATACCCTGCATGGCATCTCTCGGGCATTCTATAAGTTTAATGGCTTTTTTCATAGCTCTTGTTGGGGGGTATTTAGTAAAGATAGATACAACAAAAAAGGCATCCAATAGTGGATGCCTTTTTATGTGAATTTTATTTCCTCTTATTTGCTCTTTCCAAGATCTACTACAATTGGTGTAGAGATACATAGTGAAGAATAAGTACCGATTACACGGCCAATTAACAAGGCAAATATGAAGCCTCTGATGCTGTCACCTCCAAAAATGAAGATCACCAGCAATACAAAGAATACAGTTAAAGAGGTCAGGATAGTACGGCTTAAGGTACTGTTTAAAGCGAAATTGATTAATTTATTGCGCTCCTCACCATGAAGATCATCTTTACCATGCTCTGCCAGCTTCTCACGGATCCGGTCAAATACAACAACAGTTTCTGTCATGGTATAGGACATTACCGTTAAAATTGCTGCGATAAAATCTTGTCCGATTTCCAAAGAGAATGGAAGTACACCGTCCAGAATAGTATAAAAAGACAAGACCAGCAGTACGTCATGGAATAAGGCAATTACCGCACCTAAACCATAGTTTAGTTTTTTAAACCTGATGATGATGTAGAAGAACATCAGCAAACAGGAGAATAAAACGGCACCGTATGCACTGTAAACCAGGTCACTTGCAATGATAGGACCTACTTTTTGATTACTTTCAATGGTGTATTTAGCACCGGTCTTAGCCAGTCCTGCTTTCAGTGCATCCTCTACCAATTTGTCGGCATGGGTATCCTGATCTGCAATATGGAAAGTCGTGGTGATTTTCAGTTCATTATCATTACCTGCTGTTTTTACTTCAGGAGCCTCATTTTCAAACAGAGGGGTCAGTTTTGATTTTACATCTTCAGTTTCAATTGATTTATCAAAATGAACGATATAGGTTCTTCCTCCTTTAAAGTCAATTCCCAACTTAAGACCGCCATTTTTGAAATAGAAAATGAAACCTAAAACAATGATGACCGAAGAAATTGCATAATAGATTTTTCTACGTCCAACGAAATCAAAAGCAATGTTTTTGAAAGCATGCAGGGTAACACTGTTTCCAAAAGTGATGTTCGAATGTTTGTTCAGCAGGGATTCAAATACCAGACGGGAAATCAATACCGCGCAGAACAGTGAAGACAAGATACCAATACATAAAGTGGTCGCAAAACCTTGTACCGGCCCGTTTCCAAAGATGTAAAGGATCACACCCAGGATCAGAACGGTTACGTTAGAGTCAATGATGGATGGCATCGCATGTTTGAAACCTTCTTTGATGGCAAGGGCTGTACTTTTGCCGTGCAGCAATTCTTCACGGACCCTTTCAAAAATAAGGATGTTTGCATCCACCGATAAACCAATAACCAAAATGATACCAGCAATACCTGGCAGGGTTAATACTGCTCCAAGGGATACCAGGGTACCCATGATAAAGAACAAGTTGATCACCAGGGCAAAATTAGCTACCCAGCCGGCTTTGTTGTAATACAAAGCCATAAAGATCAGAATTACAATAAATGCAAGGACAAAGGACAGTAAACCATTATTGATGGCGGTCTGACCAAGAGATGGCCCAACAACATATTCACCAACAATTTTCGCTGGCGCAGGTAATTTACCAGCTTTTAAGATATTGGCTAAATCCTGGGTATCGTTCACGGTAAAGCTTCCTGTAATCGAGGAAATACCATTTGGAATTTCATTCTGAACAGTTGGAGCAGAATAAACCGTATTGTCTAATACAATGGCGATTGCTTTTTTATTGTTTGCATCAGCGGATGCTTCAGCAGTAATTTTTTTCCATTTGGCTGCACCTTCACCAGTCATATACATAGTCACTTCCGGTTTGCCCTTTTGATCAAAGTCATGACGCGCATCGCTGATGGCCTCACCACCTAAATCAGGTTTACCATCTGCAGAGGTTACTTTGATGGCATAAAGTTCAAAAACTTTAGAACCTTCCATTGGTTTTACACTCCACATGAATTTAAAAGTAGGAGGGATAATGGAGGCAATTTCAGGTCTTTTGAAATAAGCGTTTACTTTAGCGGTATCTTTTTGAGCGACCCATCCTACAATAGGACCCGGACGTAAAGCAGGTTGTCCGTTTTCTGCCTGATAAGTTGGAATACTTAAAACAGAGAACAGTGGATTGTTTTTAGAAGCTTCCAGTTTTTTTACATCGGAAGAATCTTTACCTACTGGTTTTTTTGCCAGTCCCGCAAGTTTACTTTCTGTTTTGGCAGTGGTATCTTTAACTGTGGTTGCAGCAGTAGTGTCTTTCAGCGTCGAGGCAAGGGTTTTGTTGATGTTTTCCATCACAGAATAAACTTCTTCATTCTGATAAACCTGCCAGAACTGAAGTTCTGCGGAACCTTGTAAAAGTTTATGGATCCTTTCTTTATCCTGAACACCTGGCATCTCAATCAGGATGCGGTTGGTGCCTTCCTGTTTCTGCATGTTCGGACTCACCACACCAAATCCGTCGATACGGCTTCTGATGATGATGAAAGAACGGTCGATGGCGCTAGTAGCCTCTTTTGATAAATAACTTTTTACCTCTGAATTGCTGGCATTGGCTTTAAGGTCCTTTGCGTTGTCCTGATTAGAAAAGAAATCAGCAAGTTTGCCATTCGGGCTTAATTTTTCAAATTCACTTACAAATAAGCCGATGAAATCTTTACCACCCGCATTTAATTGTGTTTGAGCAACAGTGAGCGCTTTGTTAAAATTAGCATCAGTTGGATTGTTCGCCAGGGACTTTACCAGTTCACCCAGGGAAATTTCCATGGTGACGTTCATACCGCCTTTAAGGTCTAAACCAAGGTTGATCTCTTTTGATTTGCAAAACTGATAGTTAAAGCCAAAGAGTGGATATACCGGAACAGTTGCCATCGAATCCAAATAAGCCTTTTCTTTTAAAGGATCTCCTTTGGCATATGCTTTGGCATTTTTTTCTACGTTCGATGTGACCAGGTTAAACGAGAGAGAATACACACAGACAATACCTAATAGTATTGCCATAAATTTTATAAAACCTTTACCTTGCATTTGTTTGTATTTATTTGTCTATATGCTATATATTTTTTTAACAAGTCGGCAAATCTAATTAATTTTTTAATTAATAGCCTGTCTTATTGCTTTTTTATTACAGATGATACACTATCGGCGTGTAAGTGTCGAAAAAGTATATCCTACGGGGTTTTTTTCATCAGAGGAATGTTCTTCAACAGCCGATTCGAGCCATAGGTCCGGATCAATTTCAGGAAAAAAGCTATCGGCCGGATAAGCCTGATGGACTCGGGTGAGGTAAATCCTGTCGGTAAATTTTAGCGAATCCTTATAAATTTGAGCACCACCAATGATAAAGACCTCTTCTTCAGATGCGGCCAGTGCCAGTGCTTCCTGAATGCCGCATACCGGTTCTATATTTTCGGCCTGAAAAGAAGGATTCCTGCTGATGACAATATTACGGCGGTTGGGCAGGGCCCTCCCGATAGATTCATAGGTCTTTCTGCCCATGATCACTGTGCCTCCATTGGTGATTTTCTTAAAATGCTTCAAATCTGCAGGGATATGCCATAAAAGCTGGTTGTCTTTTCCTATCGCATTGTTTTCTGCAATAGCTACTACTGCGGATACGATCATACAGCTACAGCTCCTTTAATATGAGGGTGCGGATCATAGTTTTCAAGGGTGAAATCTTCAAACTTGAAATCAAAAAGATCTTTAACCTCAGGATTAAGTTTCATCAGGGGCAAAGGCCTGCTGGTTCTGCTTAATTGTAACCTGGCCTGTTCAATATGGTTATTATAAAGGTGGGCGTCGCCAAGGGTGTGGATAAAATCTCCCGGCTCCAGTCCGCAGACCTGTGCAACCATCATAGTCAGTAAGGCATAGGAGGCAATGTTAAAAGGTACCCCCAGAAAAATATCTGCACTTCGCTGATAAAGCTGACAGCTGAGTTTTCCCTCAGCTACATAAAACTGGAAAAAGGCATGGCAGGGTGGAAGCGCCATATGTTCTATCTCTGCCACATTCCAGGCAGACACAATAATTCTTCTGGAATCGGGATTGCTTTTTATAGTTTGTATAATTTGTGTAATCTGGTCAATGTGCCCGCCATCTGGTTTTGGCCATGAACGCCATTGTGAGCCATAAACAGGGCCCAGGTTACCGTTTTCATCAGCCCACTCATCCCAGATCTTTACATTGTTTGCTTTCAGGTAGCCAATATTGGTGTCCCCACTTAAAAACCAGATCAGTTCGTGAATAATGGATTTTAAATGAAGTTTTTTGGTGGTGACCAGGGGAAAGCCTTCCTGGAGGTTGAACCTCATCTGATGGCCAAAAATACTGATGGTGCCTGTTCCCGTCCTGTCGTGCTTTTGTGTTCCCTGGTCCAGCACGAGCTGCATTAAATCTAAGTATTGTTTCATCTGCTCATTTTTCTTTCGGATGTGCTCCGTTTACAAAAATATAAATATTATTCCCGTCAAAATGTTAATAAGCCCTTCTTTTTTGCACAATTGATTAATTTTTAAAAATATAGCGACCGGGGCTGGTTTCAGTTTTCTTACTTTTGCGCCAGGAAAACGAAGATAAAAGAACAACCTATGCTTGCCTTTGCGAATGCTAAAATAAATATCGGGCTAAACATTACAGATAAACGGGCTGATGGTTATCACAACCTGGAGACTGCTTTTTATCCATTGAAGCTGTATGATGTGGTGGAGCTCCTGGATGCCGGTCATACACACTGCATGGTTAAAGGATTGGATGTGCCGGGGCAAAACCAGGACAACATCTGTTTGAAAGCTTATGATTTACTGTCTATGGATTTTAATTTACCACCCCAGAAAATTGTTCTACTTAAGAATATTCCGGTCGGGGCCGGGCTGGGTGGAGGGTCTTCTGATGCTGCTTTGGTGATCCGGATGCTGAACGATAAATTTAAGCTGGGGCTTTCTGTTGTTCAAATGCAGTCGTACGCTTCGATATTGGGTGCAGATTGTGCTTTTTTTATCGAAAACAAACCGGTTATGGCTTACGGAATCGGAAATGAGTTCGAAGATCTGGACCTGGATTTGTCATCTTATTTTAAGGTTTTGGTAAAAGCACCTGTGCACGTAGCTACTTCGACTGCTTATGCGGGGGTAAAGCCTTCCCGTTCTTCATCTTCACTGAAAGATTTGATACATTTGCCTTTAACAGCCTGGAGAAAGGAACTGAAGAATGATTTTGAACCTTCGGTATTTGGTGCACACCCGGAAATAGAAAAGATAAAAGAAGCACTTTATGCTTCGGGGGCTTTATTTGCGCTGATGAGTGGTAGCGGCTCTGCGGTATACGGCCTGTTTACCCAGCCTTTAAAGCTGGCCTTGCTGGAAAAAGAGAATAAAGTGTTTTATGATGTTTAAAATCCTGTTATGGAAATCAATTTAGTAAGAAAGAACGATAAATTTAATTTTGAGGCTTCCAATCCTGCCGGGCAAACCGTAGAACTGGATGCCAAGCCTGAAATAGGAGGAGAAGGCAAAGGTTTTAGACCAATGGAGATGCTGCTGGTTGGCCTAGGTGGCTGCAGCGGTATTGATATTGTAAATGTACTGACCAAACAAAAAGAGCCTTTAAAAGATGTCCGAATAAACATCAAAGCGAGCAGAAGGAACCAGGAGATGCCGCCTATATTTGAAACCATTACGATACATTTTGATCTTTATGGACAATTGGCTGAGCAAAAAGTACAACGTGCCATTGCGCTGACCTTTGAAAAATATTGTTCTGTTTCCAATATTCTGGAGCGCTCTGCAACCCTGAAATTTACATATACCATACATAATTAAGACCATGCAAGAAGATCATTTTGAGACGATGGCCATCCGTTTGCAAACCGAGCGCAGCCAGTATAAAGAACATTCCGTGCCCCTTTATTTGACATCCAGCTATAAGTTTGATGATGCAGAGGAGATGCGCGCCCTTTTTGCGAATGAAAAAGAAGGCAACGTTTACAGCAGATATGCCAATCCGAATACCACCGAGTTAATTGATAAAATGGCAGCACTGGAGGGTGCGGAAACCGGCTGGGTGACCGCTACAGGGATGGCAGCAATTTTTACCACTTTTGCTGCTTTTCTGAAAAGCGGCGACCATGTATTGTCGAGCCGCTCCGTATTTGGTTCTACCCATCAGTTGCTGAATAATATTTTTCCTAAATGGGGCATCAGTTATACTTATGCCGATCTGGACCAGCAGGAGCAGTGGATCAATGGCATTCAGGCGAATACAAAAATGATTTTTGTCGAGACGCCTTCAAATCCCGGTATCGACATTATAGACCTGGAGTGGCTGGCACAACTTGCCAAGAAAAATAATCTTTTGCTGGTGGTGGATAACTGTTTTGCGACCCCTTATTTACAGCAGCCCATCAGACTGGGTGCTGATTTGTCTATTCACTCGGCAACGAAATTTATTGACGGACAAGGTCGTGCACTGGGTGGAGTAATTCTGGGTGCTCAGAAATTGATTCTGGAAATTGAAGCTTTTGCAAGACACAGTGGACCGGCAATGTCTCCTTTTAATGCCTGGTTGTTGTCAAAAAGTCTTGAAACCCTGGCTGTGAGAATGGACAGGCATTGTGAAAATGCATTAACAGTTGCCGGATTTTTAGAAGCACATCCGAAAATTAAAAAAGTGATGTATCCTTTTCTGCCTTCTCACCCACAGTATGAAATTGCAAAGAAGCAGATGAAACAGGGTGGTGGAATTGTGACCCTTGTGGTGGATGGCGGGGTAGAGGCTGCGGGGCGTTTTATGGATAAGCTGAAAATGTTTTCGATCTCGGCAAATCTTGGGGATACCCGTTCTATTGCAACACATCCTGCAACCAGTACCCATTCCAAACTGACCGAAGCAGAGCGTCTGCAGGTAGGTATTGAGCAGGGGACAATCCGTTTGTCAATAGGTTTGGAGCATATCAACGATATTCTGAAAGATATTGAGCAGGCGCTTAGCTGATGTAGTCTTTGTCTTCGTCACTTAAAGTATTTTTCCGGTCAGTACTTACGGCATCATCAAATTTGTTGTCGTAAGTACTGATTACCGTTCTTGGCCTTCCGGCCCAATATCCGAGTATAAAACCAATAAAGGTGAAAATCCCGACCACCAGAAGCTTGGAAATATCTTGTTTAAAGAAAATAAAACTGAATTCTACAGAATCTCTGTTACTCATTAAAAAAATGGTAAAAAGTGCTGTAAAAATGATAATGAAAATGGTTTTTGTCTTCATAGGTTAGAAGCTATAATTGAAAATAAGTTCTAAGATAGGGTTTTGATTATAAATTTTATTGACAAAAACCACTCTTGCTCCTAAATCGACAACAGGCTGGTAGCGGAGCAGGTTCATGCTGCTGCGCAGTTCAAAGCCAAAAGTTTTGGGCTGCGAAAGATTGGTTTCAGAACCAATATTCTCATAACCACAGAATAAGCCCCCTCTTAAATTGCGCACATAGGCCAGTGGCCCGATTTCTGCATCAGGAAACAGAAATGGAAATCTATAGTTGAGCAGTAAGGTGTTCTTTAGCCTGCTCCTTGCCTGGATATTGTTGTAGCCATAAACGGTGCTGATTTCATTGTTGTATATTCTCACCCCGGTTGCGTCCTGATAATTGAAACTAAGCAGAAAGGAATGGTTCTTCAACAGCCCCGGGGTGTAAAGGAAACTTTCAAAAGAGAAGAGTTCACCCGGGAGGTTGTTGTCAAAGGGTTGGTTCAGGTAATTGAACCGGATGATTTGTGCCCACCTGGGTGCTATATCCCGGGCTGCCTGGGTTTTACCATGGGAAAAGGTAAAATGATATTCCATCGGGAAATTCAGAGAAGTGATAAAATTAGCCGGTAGGTTTTCTGTCATGTATCTTTTTGTCAGGCTGGTCCCAATGTTCATGGAGAGGTTATAGTATTCGTCTCTGGCATTCAGGTTAACAGGAATCAGGGCATTGACTTTAATGTAATTTTCCCTCCAGTCTCCTTGTTTGATCCGGTTTCCGCTGTTGTAAAAAGTTCTTACCGGCCGGTTTTCGTAATTTAGGCTGAAAACCGGGTAAAAACTTTTAATGTTGATATTGGCGTTATAGGAGAAACGTCCAAGGTCCCTGTGGTAACTGGCTCCGGTATAAAAATCAAAAGTGTTCAGTAAATTGTTGGAACGGAGCTGCAGACCGGCCACATATTCGTTTTCAATGGTAGGTATAATGCTGTGCAGGTTGATCAGATTCCCCAGTTTGCCATAAGGTTTTGATTCGAAAGTGCTGTCGGGAACTTTCTCGAAAACATTGCCGGTGTTTTCCTGTTGCTCCGCTGCGGATCCAAAATAAACAAAGCCATTTTCGGGAACTTCCGAGGGTCTGAATTTTAACGCAGCAATGTCAAATCCCCTGAGGCCATAATTGCTGAAAAGAATTTCGGTTTTATCTGTAGAAAGACTTGGGTTAAAGGCGCCGTATTTAGCTTCGCTCAGAGCGCTTATTTTTTTTGAGGCAGTATCTATGTGGTAAATATTGTTTATTCCGCTGTAATGAGCGTTAAATGCGATTCCTGAGGAAATGAATACTGGTCTGTTGAGTTGCTGTGAAGTTTCCTTAAGTATTTTGGTCTTTTTGCCCTGGTGATCCTGTATCCACAGTGCCTTTCCTTTTTCACTGACCGTGATGTAGGCAATGCGTGTTCCTGAGGCATCAAAGGAAGGACTTTGGAGGATGAGGCCTTCCGGGTTCGGATAACTGCAGATGACCTTTCCAGTGGTTGCGTCAATTTCAACCAGGTTCGCCTGGTTACTCAGGTCAATCTGGACCGCAACTATTTTTTTTGCATCGGCCGAAAGGGAAGGGGAGAACCAGCGTGTTCGGGCTTGCAGCTTTTTTATTTTCTTGGTGTCCATGTCGTAAATGTTCAGCACGCTGTAGCTGCGCTGACGGAACCTGGGATCATAACGGATTTCGTCCCACACAATTTTCCCCATGGCATAGCTGTACCATGGTTGTTCCTGGTAGCCGATACCAAAAAGCCGTTTCTCTTTTTTGCTGCTGTCCACCTGAACAAAAAAAGAAGTTTCTGCCTTGCTCTGTTTAAGGGCGAGGATGTCTCCGCTGGGTAGCCTGACCGGTAGAAAATAGTCGGTAGCATAAATTGCTTTTTTGTTCAGGGGAAGGTAGGCCTGACTATGGTTTTTTTTATCTTGCAGAGACCATTGCTTTTGAATTTCTGTTGCGGTAAAATCGAACCAGGCCCTGCCCGTTTTTCCTGTTAGTTTTTTGAGGCTCCCGGCAAAAGGGTAGGGACGAATAGGGCGTTTGCGGATGTCGGTCAGCAAGCTGTCGAAAATATTTTTTCCGTGCTGTTTTCTGATGTTGGAAACCATCAGGTATCCGAGTTGATAATACCCTGGGGTGACATCTTTATCGGAGCCAAAATAAGCCTTGCTGTAAGAGATGTTTTTTCCTTCCAGAACCTGGGTCCGGTAGGGCATGATCCAGGAGGGTTGCCGGCCGCGACCGGCATGAGTAAGCGAAGTCTCCGTGCTCACTGCGTCTCCTTCAAAAAACCAGGTCGGGATGCTTGCGCCCATCCATGCAAAATAGACCAGTTCCGGAAAGGGCTTTGCCTGTCCATTGGTTAGCTTGTCATACTGGGCGGCATGGCGGAGTTCATGGACGGCCAGATTGTTCAGCCAGTCCTGGCTGTCAAAGAGCTGGGGAGGGGTGCTGAAAAATTCAGATTTTTTTGGTCCAAGCTGGACAAAGCCATTTGCAATCACGCCCTGGTTTTGCAGGACAATTGGGAGGTTGGTTTTGTGGACACCCAGACTTGCGCCATCAAAAGGAAAAATGAATGGAATGGTGTTGGCCATTCTCTGTGCATCTTTTTCCAGTTCGACCGGATAGATGATTTTAAAACCCCTATGGTTTATTTGCCTCCATTTTACACTAAGAGGGTTTTGGTCGGAGCTGAAAATCTGTCCAAAACAGATAGGTGAAATAATAGTTAATAACAGAGTTGTTAAATATTTGATTATTATGTATTTATTGTCTATTAGTTTCGGCATAATCTCTGTTTGCTATTATTTTTAGTATTTTTTGATTTTTAAGCTTAATTTTATCTGTATTTAAAATTTATTTAATTGATGTAAATTATTGTTTTTTAATTTTTTATGATATTTATTTTATTTGAGTTTTTATGCTGTTTGTTTGTTTTTTATCTCTTAAAAAGGCCTGGTTGGGGCCTTTTTTACAGCAATGCTTTATCTCCATTGTTTTCGGCGTTTAAGGTACACTATTTATGTTGTAAAATAAAACAAAATTTAGGCGACGTCCGGGAGTTTTGTATGCGAAAATATCCTGTCCCCTACCCCTTTTGGTTGCCGTAAATTGGAATTTTTTAGGTGTTTTTTTGCAAAAAATCATAAAGAATATCATGGTATTTATGTCGATTTTTCTGTTTTTTTATGGAGTTTTTTACGCTGATTTTTGAGGTTTTTTTGCTGAAAATAATGGAGTTTTTGCTTGTTTTAAACGCAGGTTATTGTGGGTTTTTAGGGTTCAAATTAGAAGTTGTATGGTCTTTTTCTATGGGTTTTAGGTCTGTGATTCTGGTGTTTTTTGGCCTGTTTTAAGAGCTGATTTCAACGAAAACGCAAAGAATAAGGGCCGCTTTGAACCCTTTTTTTTGCTTGAATTTGGGCGCTGTTTTTAGTTTTTTTGAAGCAGATAAGAGGGGCGTGTATGGTTGTTTTGTTGGAGTTTAGACATTCATTCGGAGCGTATTTTTAAGTCTTTTTTTTAGGGATAGAACTGTTTTTGGGGGTGTTTTAGAAGTGCTGAAATTGCTTTTCTGAGGGTGAAAATGATGGTCGTGTATAAGGTCTTTTTACCTGGATTTGGGTATCGGTCCGGGCTAGATTTTAGCTCCTTTTGAGCTTGGAATTAGAGCTGCTGTTTGGTGTTTTAAAAGTGCTGAAATGGCTTTTTTGAAGGTGGTGATAAGAGTGGTGTATAACGTCTTTTTGTCTGGATTTGGGTATCGGTCCGGGCCAGATTTTAGCCTCTTTTGAACTCAGAATTAAGACTATTTTTTTGTGTTTTAGAAGCGCTTCCGTTACTTTTTAGGAACTGTTTTTTAAAAGGAAAAAGGGGTTGAACAGCGGCCTTGAACTCCAGGGTCAGCAGTGGAAAGCTGGCTGGGGCGGGGTACTGGAAGAGGTGTTTTTAGAACTGGTTTTTTCTCTTTTTATAGATGGGATACAGGAATACTGCAGCCAGGATCAAGCAGGCACCAATGTAAAATCCGGGTGTCATGGTCTCCTTATTACCAAAGAAAATAAAGGCCAGAATTATGCCATATACGGGCTCAAGATTGGTAATCAGGGCAACCCGGAATGCAGATAAAGATCTCATGACAGAGACACCTGCAACATAGGCTAAAGCCGTACAAATCGTACCGAGTATGAATAGGTAAATCCAGTCACTAAAAGGAAGGTTAAGACGCTCGGTAAGCAGGCTTTTATCGAGTAAACGATAGATGGTTATCCAAAAAAAAGCACCTCCGATTTCGTAAAAACCAATGATTTTTGCTTCGGTTTTTTGAACTAATGTGGAATTGATGATGCTGAAAATGCTGGATGCTATTGCTGCCGAAAGGCCTAAAATGATTCCTAAAGTGTACTTTGTTTCAAATTTAAAAATGAGGTAAATGCCAAGAATAATCACTAAACCGATAAAAACATCACCCTTTTGTATGGCTTGCCTCTTGATTAGCGGCTCCAGGACGGCTGTAAAAAGTGTAAAAGAGGAGAGGCATACCAGTGTTACAGAAACTGTGGATACTTTAATGGCATGAAAAAAAAGGATCCAGTGAAGGGCCACAATGCTGCCGGTAAAAAAGAATTGTAAAAATTGCTTTTTGCTTACTTTCAGGCTTGTGCCGGTTATTCGAAAATAAATAAACAAGGTGACAGAGGCAATCAGGACACGGTACCAGACCATTTCTACTGCATTAATAGAAATTAAGGCACCCAAAATGCCTGTAAAACCCCATATGAATACAGTGAAATGAAGAATAGCCAGGTTTTTCGTGTCGGTGCTTCCGGTCATGTTATTTTGGTGCTTTTCTTAACAGGTACAGGCCTAATATCCCAAAAAATATGGTGGGCATAAGTACCGCTAAAAGAGGAGGGATGCCTCCTTTAAGGGAAAACATTTTTGCAAACCTGTCTACAACGATATAAGAGAAACTAAGGAAAATGCCAATTCCAAGTGATAATCCGACTCCTCCCCGTACTTTTCGGGAGGAAAGTGCAACACCTATTAAAGTAAGGACAAAAGCAGAAAGAGGCTGCAAATAACGCTTATATTGTTCAAAAAGCAAATCATTCATGATTCCAGAGCCTCTTGTTTTCTCTTTCCTGATCTTATCAGAAAGGTCCTTGTTGCTGAGGTTTTCAAATATGTTGTCGTATACGGAGAAATCATCAGGTCTCATGTCCAATATAGTATCCTTTGTTTTTCCTGCTCCGCTGATAAAGTTTTCTTTAAGCCCCTGGATATTCCTTACGGTGTAATTGGTTAATTTCCAGGATCGTTTTACGGAATCCCACTTGATTTCATCAGCCATTAGTTTTTTATTGAGCACATCGCCTTTAAAGTTATCAAGCATAAAACGAAGGCCCGATTTGGTCTTGTTGTCAAAGGATTCTATATAGATATAAGTATTGTCATCCAGCTTCATATGTATATTTTGTTTGCTGGAAGGGTCATTCTTCTTCATATAAACATTCTCAAAATTGTTTTTGATCTGATTTGTATATGGAAGAATGAACAAGTTAGACAACAGATTGGCCGAAAAAATAATAAAGGCAGACATGAAATAAGGACGTAGAAAGCGGTTAAAGCTTACCCCTCCACTTAAAACTGGTACAATTTCAGTTTGGTCAGCCATTTTTGCCGTGAAAAATATAACCGCGATAAAATTAATCAGCGGAGAGAGCATGTTAACATAGAAAGGTATGGAGCCCGCGTAGTACAAGGTGAAAATTTGCACCAGACTGAGGTGATTTCCAAGGAAATCATCGAGTTTCTCCGATAAATCGAAGATAATGATGATCACTATAAATACCGTTAGGGTATAAATAAAGGTACCCAGGTATTTACTGATGATATACCAGTCAATTATTTTGAACCTGCTTCTGAGAAATTTCATTTACAACTTATTCCCTAAGATAGTCACCATTTTGTTTTTCCAGGCTGTAAATTCTCCGCTTACGATTTTTTCCCTTGCTTGTTTAACCAGCCATAAATAGAAATGGAGGTTGTGCAGGGTTGCAATCTGAGCGCCAAGAATCTCTTTGGAGTGCATTAGGTGTCTTAAATAGGCTTTGGTGTAAACTTTGTCCGCAAAAAGATCACTATCGGCTTCAATTGGGGAAAAATCATTTGCCCATTTTTTATTTCCTATATTAATAATACCGTTTTTTGTAAAGAGCATTCCATTTCTCGCATTTCTGGTCGGCATCACACAATCGAACATGTCTACGCCTAAAGCGATGTTTTCCAGGATATTAACTGGTGTTCCAACGCCCATCAGATAACGAGGTTTGTCTGAAGGCAGGATATCACATACCACTTCGGTCATTGCATACATTTCTTCTGCAGGTTCACCTACCGATAACCCACCGATGGCATTGCCTTCTCTTTCCATCGAGGCAATAAATTCGGCAGACTTGATCCTGAGATCTTTGTAAACAGAACCTTGGACAATGGGAAACAGGGTTTGGTCAAAGCCATATTTAGGTTCGGTGGTGTCGAAACGTGTACAACAGCGTTTCAACCAGCGATGGGTCATGTTAATGGAGGCCGCCGCATACTTATAGTCACAAGGGTAAGGGGTACACTCGTCAAAAGCCATAATAATATCCGCTCCAATGGTACGTTGGATATCCATAGCATATTCGGGTGTAAACAAGTGTTTGGAGCCGTCTATGTGGGACCGGAAGGTCACCCCTTCTTCTTTAATTTTACGAACTTTACTTAAAGAATAGACCTGATAGCCTCCACTATCTGTTAAAATTGGACGGTCCCATCCAATAAATTGGTGCAGACCACCTGCCCGTTCTAAGGTGTCCAATCCTGGACGCAGGTATAAATGATAAGTATTTCCTAAGATGATTTTGGCATCAATGTCATTTTTTAATTCACGCTGGTGTACTGCTTTTACAGTTCCTGCTGTGCCCACGGGCATGAAAATAGGGGTTTGTATCTCTCCGTGTGCAGTGGTAACCGTTCCGGCTCTCGCTTTAGACTGTGTATCTTTGGCTTCTAGGGTAAATTTCATATATCTGGATGCTCCTCAAAAAATCTTGGCAAAAATAGGAAAAAACGCGCTATTAATCGGCTAAATTTTTTATCAACATAACCGTGCATTACAGATTAAAAATCAGAAATTTGGCAATTTAGAAATACATTGTGGAATTAACGTTTTTAGAGATTTGCCTGAGTGGCCTGTTGTTTTTTTGTTTTTTGGCGCAGCTTTATTTTACCTTGTTTGTGCACCTTAGACTGGCCCGTACCCCTATAGAAGAAATTGTCCCGGCCGGTGCCAGGCCCCTGAGTGTGATCATCTGTGCAAGAAATGAAATAGAAAACCTAAAGCAATATTTACCGGTTGTTTTAGCTCAGAATTACCCTGATTTTGAAGTGGTTGTTGTAAATGACAGGTCCTGGGATGGTACTCATGAATTTTTAGAGGAATATGCTGGTCAATGTAAAAAACTTAAAGTTGTTACGGTAACCGAAGGGACTAAGTTTATTGCAGGGAAAAAATTTGCCGTAACCATGGGCATTAAAGCAGCGGCCCACGACTGGTTGGTTTTTACAGATGCAGATTGCTACCCCAACTCTTCCAATTGGTTATTGGGGATGCAACAGCCCCCTGAAGATCATAAAGAGATCATTTTGGGTTATTCACCTTATTTAAAAAGAGGCGGTTTATTAAATGCATTAATTCGGTTTGAAACTTTTTTTACGGCTGTAAACTACCTGTCCTTTGCGCTCAAAGGAATGCCTTACATGGGAGTTGGCAGAAATATGGCTTATAAAAAATCTCTTTTTTTTAGAAATAAAGGCTTTGCGGCACATATGCATATTCCCTCGGGAGACGATGATTTATTTGTAAATGCGCACGCGAACCGAAGAAATACGGCCATCCGGATCCATCCCGATACCCATGTCTGGACCAGCCCGAAACTAAGCTGGGGGGCTTATTTGAGACAAAAAAAGAGACATTTTGGAGCTGGAAAGTTGTACAAAGGAAAACATAAGTTTGTCCTCTCTTTCCAGATTATTATCCAGTTTCTGTTCTATATGGCATTAATTTCAGCCTGTTTTTCGAAAACATTGCTTTACCCTGCAGTGGGTTTATTTGTACTGAGCATTCTCATCCGTTGTTTTGTTTATCCTAAATTACTCAGACGGCTAAGCTATCCGGGGCTGGTTTGGTTTTTTCCGTTTTTGGACATTCTATTGTTCATTTTTCTAGTCTTTAATGGCATTCTGTCTATATTTGTTAAAAAAGTCCAGTGGAAATAAAATCAACATTAATTCAAAAATATTTTAAAAATCTGACTCCGGTACAGATTGCCCAGTTTGATCAGTTATACAATCTGTATAGTTTTTGGAATGCGCAAATTAATGTGATTTCCAGAAAAGATATTGATGAATTGTATGAAAGGCACATCCTGCATTCTCTCGGCATTGCCAAATTTTGTGCGTTTAAGCCTGCTGAGCGGGTTTTGGACGTAGGAACGGGAGGTGGTTTTCCAGGAATTCCCTTAGCAATTATGTTTCCGGAAACCCAGTTTCACCTGGTCGATTCTATTGGAAAAAAAATAAAAGTAGTGAGTGAAGTTGCGGCTGCTTTAGAGCTTAAAAATGTTAAGGCGAGCCATTTGCGGGCAGAACAGGCAGATGGTAAGTACGATTTTGTAGTTTCCAGGGCTGTAACCAGGCTGATTGATTTTTATCCCTGGGTAAAAGGAAAGTTCAATAAAGAATCTAAAAACGCTCTTCCTAATGGTATCCTTTATTTAAAAGGCGGAGATTTAAAAGAAGAAATAGCGGAATCCAAATTAAAAGCAGAATTGTATCCGCTTTCTGAATATTTTGAGGAAGATTTTTTTGAAACGAAATATGTCGTTTATATCCCCCAGTAAAATGAACCTTGACTGGTTTTAAGTGTTTTTTTTAAAATCAAATTTTTGAATCGACCTCAGAGTCAATAAAACGCCTTGTATTTTTTACTTTTTCAGCCCGGTCATCGTTTGTCAGATGTGGTTATTTGCTTAAACTTTAGTTGTGTTTTATTTAAAGCGATTGATAGTCAGTTGGTTTGAAATAAAGTTACAATTTTTGTTATAGATTGAACGAAGTTGGTCTATGAGTTTATTACATCAGATTGCCCTTACTTTTATTAAGGGGGTGGGACCGGTTACAGCCAGACAACTTTTAGATCATTATGGATCTGCGGAAGCTATATTTGCTGCGGAGGGTGGATCTTTGCGCCAGTTGCCGGGCCTGAGGCTTCCCGGAGCAATTGCTGTCCATTTTGCGGCTGCATTGCAAGAGGCCGAAAAACAATTGGAACTTTTAAAAGGATCGGATACCAGGCTGCTCTTTTTTTCTGATGAAAATTACCCTAAACGGTTAAGAGAGTGCTCGGACGCTCCTGTAGTTCTGTATTATAAGGGCAATGCAAACCTGAATCATAAACGGATCATCAGTATCGTTGGAACCCGTAAAGCGACGCCCTACGGCAGGATGCTGTGCAGGCAATTGGCAGAACATCTGGAGCCTTATGATGTAGTTATTGTCAGTGGCCTGGCTTATGGAATTGACATTACTGCACATAAAGAAAGCTTGAATCACCACATCCCAACTATAGGTGTATTGGGACATGGTTTTGACAGGTTGTATCCTCCTGTTCATAAAACAACTGCTTTGGAGATGATATCTTGTGGAGGCTTACTTACAGAGTTTCCTGTCAATTCGGTACTTGATCAGTCAAATTTTCCAAAAAGGAACAGGATTATTGCTGGTATTTCTGATGCAACTATTGTTGTGGAGGCTGCTTTGAAAGGTGGGGCCCTGATTACTGCGGACCTGGCGGGTTCTTATTTTAAAGATGTTTTTGCTTTTCCTGGCCGGTCTACAGATGAATTTTCACAAGGTTGCAATTACCTGATTAAGGCCAATAAAGCTGCATTAATTAGTGACCCTATAGATTTGATTGACCATTTGGGCTGGGAGAGGGCAAAGGTAAAAGAGGAGAATTCTTCTGCCGGTCTGTTTAAGACAGCACAATTATGCGCAGAGGAATTGAAGGTTGTCCATCTATTGGAGGATATGAGTATGGGAGTGGATGAAATTGCCTTCAAATCAGGTATTGTTCAAAGTCAACTCGCTATTGTTTTGTTAAATCTGGAAATGAAGGGATTCTTAATGTCCTTGCCTGGTAAGATTTATAAGTTACTCAAAACGTAGGATATTTGGGTTCACCTATAAAAATAAATGTCTGTAAGTCTATTGGTGTAGTAGTATAAAATTATATTTGATTTTTTTAAAATTATAAAAATAAAATTTCAAATTTTTATTTATAAATAGAATTCTAATAGTCAATTTGTACTTTTGTATCATGTGGTACAACAATATTTTAGAAACAATTGGCAATACGCCGCTGGTTAAGCTCAATAACATTACCAAAGAAATTGAAGCAACTGTGCTGGCTAAAGTAGAGTCGACCAATCCGGGAAATTCGATAAAGGACCGTATGGCGATCAAAATGATCGAAGAAGCGGAAAAAAGTGGTAAACTCAAACCAGGCGGAACCATTATTGAAGGGACATCAGGGAATACTGGTATGGGATTGGCAATGGCTGCGATTATCAAAGGATATAAGTGCATATTTACAACAACAGATAAACAGTCGAAAGAAAAAGTCGATGCCCTGCGTGCATTTGGGGCGGAAGTAATTGTTTGCCCGACCAATGTAGAGCCTGAGGATCCCAGATCCTATTATTCAGTTTCTTCCCGTTTGGAAAAAGAGGTGCCCAATTCCTGGAAACCCAATCAATATGATAACCTGGCCAATTCATTGGCGCATTACGAGCAAACCGGCCCTGAAATCTGGGAACAAACGGAGGGAAAAATTACCCACCTTGTTGTGGGAGTAGGTACAGGGGGTACAATTTCAGGTACTGGTAAATACCTGAAAGAAAAAAATCCTAATATAAAGGTTTGGGGTATTGATACTTATGGTTCTGTATTTAAAAAATATAAAGAAACAGGTATCCTTGACAAAAATGAGATTTATCCTTATATCACTGAAGGTATAGGTGAAGATTTTTTACCGAAGAATGTTGATTTTGATGTTATTGACCTTTTTGAAAAGGTAACAGATAAAGATGCCGCATTAATGACCAGGGATATTGCCAGAAAAGAAGGGATTTTTGTTGGAAACTCTGCCGGTTCGGCAATCGCCGGACTGTTACAGCTTAAAGACTGGCTGAAACCGGAGGATGTGGTTGTTGTAATTTTTCATGACCATGGAAGCCGTTATATGGGGAAAATGTATAATGAAGACTGGTTGCGGGAACGCGGATTTTTGCAGGATGAGAAGTTAACCGCGCGTGCCATTCTGGCTAAAAAAGAGCAAACAGATATTGTAACAATTGATTGCGAAAAGACAATTCTGGAAGCGATTAACAACATGAATACTTTAAATATTTCTCAGATTCCTGTTACACAGAAGGGAATGGTGGTTGGTAAATTAGCGGAGGGAGATATTTTAAAAGCTTTATTGGAAAATCCTTCTCTGAAATCGGCCCCAGTAAGTGAAATTATGAGTGCTACTTTTCCTTTTGTCGATATGAATACTTCGATTGACCGGATTTCTGCCCTGATAAACAAAGAAAATAGTGCTGTATTGGTGGAAGATGAGCAGGGAAAAATTGAGATCATCACTCAATATGACATTATTAATGCGATTTCAGGTTAGCCTGCTGATGTTTTAGAAATAAAAAAAAGCCCTTAAAAAGGGCTTTTTTTTATTTAGTGACTTGGGCCATTACCTTCGACCCTTTTAATTTGTGCGCCTAAGGCTCTTAAGCGAACATCAATGTCCTGATAACCACGTTCTATTTGTTCAATATTATAAATGGTGGAGGTTCCTTCGGCAGAGAGGGCTGCAATTAACAAGGACACACCCGCACGAATATCCGGAGAAGTCATGCTGATTCCCCTTAATTTATATTTCTTGTCGATGCCATTAACTGTGGCACGGTGCGGATCACAAAGAATAATCTGGGCACCCATGTCAATCAGTTTATCCACAAAAAACAGCCTGCTTTCAAACATTTTCTGATGCACCAGAATGGAACCTCTGGCCTGTGTTGCCACCACCAATACAATACTCAACAGGTCAGGTGTAAATCCTGGCCAAGGGGAATCTGCAATGGTCAGCATAGAACCGTCTATAAATGACTCAATTACGTAATGCTTTTGTGAAGGGATGTAAATATCATCTCCCTTTAATTCGAACTTGATTCCCAGTTTCCTGAAAACCTCCGGAATAATCCCCAATTCGTTGTAACAAACATTTTTGATGGTAATCTCCGATTCAGTCATTGCCGCCAGACCAATGAAAGAACCTATTTCAATCATATCCGGGAGCATTCTGTGCTCGGTTCCTTCCAGTTTGCTTACCCCCTCTATGGTCAGTAAATTAGAGCCTATACCCGATATTTTAGCGCCCATCCGGTTCAGCATTTTACACAATTGCTGTAAATACGGTTCGCAGGCTGCATTATAAATGGTCGTTGTTCCCTTGGCCAATACAGCGGTCATCACAATATTTGCTGTTCCGGTTACCGAAGCTTCATCAAGTAAAATGTAGGCTCCTTTTAAATCGGTCGCATCAACATTAAAAAACTCTTTTTTTGGATCGTAAATAAATTTGGCCCCTAGTTTTTCAAAACCCAGAAAATGAGTATCCAATCTCCGGCGGCCGATTTTATCACCCCCTGGTTTTGGTATAGCTGCTTTGCCAAATCGGGCAAGAAGAGGTCCTACAATCATAATGGAGCCCCTTAGGCCGCCACCTTTGGCCTTGAAAACATCCGATTGAAAATAATCCAGATTAATGTTTTTAGCCTCAAAGGTGTAGGTGTCTTTAGAGAGACGTTCTACAATGACCCCCAGGTCACCTAACAATTCTATCAGTTTATTCACGTCTTTAATGTCCGGAATGTTACTGATGGTGACCTTTTTTTCTGTTAATAAAACAGCGGATAAAATTTGTAAAGCTTCGTTTTTAGCACCTTGAGGCTGAATTTCGCCTTTAAGTTTCTTACCACCTATAATTTCAAATGCGTTCATATACTCTGTTTCTGTCTAATGTGGTATTAATGTCTTTGTTTCGGGTTGTTATTGCGTTGCTGGCGGTTATTGTTGTTTTGCCTGCCTTTTCCATTGTTGTTGTTTCTGCCTCTGTTGTTGGCAGGTCTGTTGATCACAGGTTTAAACTCTACTTTATTTAAATTTACATTTTCTTCCAGTTGGAGTTGGCCACCTGAAAGCTCAGTCAAATTTTTTAAAATGGTTTCATCTGCAACATTATCTTTGTTCCAGGTCACATAAGCCATCTTCATAAAGTTGGCAATGCCTTGGACCATAGAAGCTTTGCGCTCCGGTTCTTCAATAGATTTTGCTCTTTCTATCAGAACTTCAACGGTTTTTCCATAGTGTTTATACCTGATTTTTTGTTGCGGGTAACCTATATGTTTAGGCTTAACCAGGGCAGCCTCAGGAGTAGGCTTAGGGTAAGGGCTGTCAACATCAATTTTATATCCTGAAATAATATGAAGATGGTCCCATAATTTATGTTTGAAATCGGCCACATCCCGCAGATGAGGATTCAAAAAGCCCATGAGGTCAATAACAGCCTGGGCATATTTATTGCGTTCTTCCCGGTCTTCCAGTTCGCAGATGTACTTTACCATGTTTTGTACATTACGACCATATTCGGCCAGAATCAATTCGTTTCGGGTGGTATTATAATCGAAATTCATTTTCTTATTTTTCTATTGGCGCTATCGATAAAGAAAGATCGGGCCAGTGTATGTGTTTAATATATGAAATTAAGCTGTGCAAATATAGACAAAGCCTGTAATTTAATACTTATTTAACAATTCGCAATTTAGCAAATTTTAGCAATAACTGCTTATTACCCAGCCCCTGAAAGAAAACGGTTGCTTTCACATCCGGCAAACTACCTTCCAGGTTCACAATTTTTCCAAAACCAAATTTTTCATGTTCCACATCCATGCCTGTTTGAAAAGCGTTTGCCGGATCAGGTGCAAAACCTGGGCTTGGCACATGCGCTTTTGGAAGCATCGTTGTTGTTTTTGGTCTGGGTGCCGCCGGGCTGCCTGCAGCAGGTCCGGATGACATTTTGGGCTTAGCGGCAAATTCTCTCTGCTGTGTCCATGTTCTCCTTTCTTCATTAAAACCATCTTCGGAAAGGAGGCTTTTTGTTGGTTTTGCAACCTCAATTTCAAGGTATCTGGCATTAATCTCACTGATGAAACGACTGGGCTCGCAATTGGTTAAAGTACCCCAGCGATACCTTGAAGTTGCATAACTAAGGCTAAGCTTTTTTTCTGCCCTGGTTACTGCAACATAAAACAGTCTTCTTTCTTCTTCCAGATCTGAACGGGAGTTCACCGACATCTGGGAAGGAAAAAGATTCTCTTCCAGTCCAACTATAAATACATTCTTGAATTCCAGTCCTTTTGAGGAGTGTATGGTCATCAGGGAAACGGTGTCTTTATCTTTATCATCCTGCCTGTCGTCATTTGTCAACAAAGCAATGTCCTGCATAAAAATAGCAAGGCTGCGGTCTTCAATATCTTCACGTTCAGCAAACTCTTTGATCCCGTTTAGCAATTCCTGGATGTTTTCATACCTGCTGCGCCCCTCTATACTGTCGTCTGTATGGAGTTCTTTTAAAATTCCGGAGTGCTGGGCAATGTATAATGCTGTTTCATAAGCATCCAGTTTTTTTGCTTCAGCCATAAAGCTCTGGATCAGCAAGGCAAAGTCATTCAGCTGTCCGGCAATACGACCCTCTATATATTGGGAAGGGTTGCAAATCACATCCCACATGGTGATGTTGTATTTGTCTGCTGCAACAATGATCTTCTCTACAGTCGTATCACCCAAACCCCTTTTAGGATAATTGATGACCCTTTTTATAGCTTCTTCATCACTTGGGTTAAAAGTTAAGCGAAAATAGGCAATAAGGTCTTTGATCTCTTTGCGCTGGTAGAAGGACAGCCCTCCATAAATCTTATAAGGGATATTTAATTTTCTTAAAGACTCTTCCATAGCCCTGGACTGGGCATTGGTACGGTACAAAATGGCAAAATCATTATAATGAAGACCATTTGAAGTCCTATCCTGAACAATGGCCTCTGCAACAATTTTTCCTTCCTCATTATCCGTGAAGGCACGCTGCACCCGGATTCTGGAGCCGGATTCATTATCCGAAAATACATTTTTTTCCAGCTGATTTTTGTTGTTTGCAATAATGCTGTTTGCAACTTCAACGATATTCTGTGTAGAGCGGTAGTTTTGCTCTAGTTTATAAACCTGAAGCTCAGGGTAATCACGTTCGAAATTTAAAATATTCTGGATGTTTGCGCCCCTGAATGCATAGATACTTTGTGCATCGTCACCCACCACGCAGATGTTCTGGTAGGCGGCAGCCAGTTTTTTCACAATAGTATATTGCGAAAAGTTGGTATCCTGGTACTCATCAACCATCAGGTACCTGAATTTCTGCTGGTATTTATTTAAAACATCCGGATGATTTTTTAATAGAATATTGGTTTTAAACAACAAGTCATCAAAGTCCATGGCACCTGCTTTAAAACAGCGTTTGGCGTAGGTCTCGTAGATCACACCAAGTAAGGGGCGTTTATTGCTGCTGTCTTCTGCCTGAATTTCTTTGTTTTCCAGGTATTCTGTATGAGAAACCAGGTTATTTTTTGCAGAGGAAATCCGGTTGTAAACAAAATTTGCATTGTATAATTTGTCATCCAGTTGCATTTCTCTCAAAATGGCCCTGATCAGGCTTTTACTGTCATCTGTATCGTATATGGTGAAATTAGACGGATAACCAATTTTTTCAGCTTCAACCCTTAATATTTTTGCAAAAACAGAGTGAAAAGTACCCATCCAGATGTTTTTTGCTTCATCGCCGACAACCTTCATAATTCGCTCACGCATATCTTTTGAAGCTTTGTTGGTAAAGGTCAGTACAAGAATATTAAATGCATCAACGCCTTTCTCAATGAGATGGGCTACACGGTAGGTGATCACCCGTGTTTTTCCTGAACCGGCCCCTGCTACAATCATGGCTGGTCCCTCTGTATTTTCTACTGCTGCTCTTTGCTGTGGGTTTAATCCTGCTAAATAATCCAAAATCGATAGTGTTTTTGTCCTGCGAAGTTATAAAATGACGCGGTATAAATTATTCTTTGTTTAAAAATTGGCTAATGATCATTCTTTTGACCCTTGTAGTTAAATTTCTGAACCTGGTGAAGGTCTCCGATCTATGGTGTTAAAACATAGAATTTACTACTTTTATTGTACTGTCTTGTGAATAGCTCCGGACAGCTGCCTTAAAATGGCTGGATCGGGCCGAGAAATCCCATGAATTTTACTTAGGATACAAATATACAACATAAGGAGCTAATATGAAAAGAATCAAAAACTATATATTTGCCCAAAATCATTTGTTATGCAAGAGATCAAAAAATATGTAGAAGAAAACAAACAACGTTTTTTGGACGAACTGTTTGAATTATTGCGTTTTCCATCGGTTAGTGCCGATCCGAAGTATAAAGGGGATGTCCTGAAAACCGCTGAATTTGTTGCCGAAAAACTTAAGGCTGCTGGTGCAGATCAGGTAGAAATATGTCAGACTGCAGGTTATCCGATTGTCTATGGTGAAAAGATTGTTGATGAAAAACTTCCTACGGTTTTAATCTATGGTCATTACGATGTGCAGCCGGCTGATCCTATAGAATTATGGGAAACTCCACCTTTTGAACCTACAGTGCGGGACGGAAAAATTTATGCAAGAGGGGCCTGTGATGATAAAGGACAGTTTTATATGCATGTTAAAGCATTTGAACTGATGATGAAAACCGGAACCCTGAGCTGCAATATTAAATTTATGATTGAGGGGGAGGAAGAAGTTGGTTCTGCAAATCTTGGGATCTTTGTTAAAGCGAATGCAGAACGTTTAAAGGCGGATGTTGTACTGATATCTGATACTTCAATGATCAGTATGGAAAACCCTTCCATAGAAACGGGTTTACGTGGTTTGGCTTATATGGAGGTTGAAGTGGTGGGTCCAAATAGAGACCTGCATTCAGGTGTTTATGGTGGGGCCGTAGCCAATCCTGCAACGATTCTCTGCAAACTGATTGCTTCATTGCATGATGAAAACAATCACATTACCATTCCTGCTTTTTATGATAAGGTAGTAGAACTCAGCGACGAAGAAAAAAAGGCATTGAATTCTGCACCATTTGATCTTGATGAATATAAAAAGGACCTGAACATTGGTGCTGAATGGGGAGAAAAGGGTTATTCTACGCTGGAAAGAACAGGTACAAGACCAACTTTGGAGGTGAACGGCATCTGGAGCGGTTATATAGGTGAAGGCGCAAAAACCGTATTGCCTTCTAAAGCAAATGCTAAAATTTCTATGCGTCTGGTTCCAAATCAGAGCTCTGATGAAATTTCAGAAATCTTTGCGAAACACTTTGAAAGCCTTGCCCCTGATTATGTGAAAGTAAAAGTAACAGCGCATCATGGTGGCGAGCCTGTGGTAACACCGACAGACAGTATTGCTTATCGTGCAGCGGAGCAGGCCATTTTAGATTCATTTGGTAAAAAACCTATTCCTACAAGGGGTGGGGGAAGTATTCCGATTGTGGCACTGTTTGAGAATGTCCTGGGAATCAAATCTGTTTTGTTTGGCTTTGGCCTGGACAGCGATGCCCTGCATTCGCCGAATGAAAAGTATGACATTTATAATTATTATAAAGGTATAGAGACCCTTCCTTTATTCCATAAGTATTTTGCGGAGCTGAGTAAGTAGTATTTTATATTTTTTAGGGCCCTGCATCTGTGAATATTTAGATGCAGGGTTTTTTTCTGCCCATAAAATCCCATATTTTTACTTCAGTTCATGATCAACCAGCAGATGAAAATTACTTACATAGAGATTTATCGTTTCAGCATTCCGATGGAGCCCTTTGTTATTGCGACCGGCACCATGCATTTTGCGCAGAATGTATTTTTAAAAATTTATACCGACCAGGGAATATATGGAGTGGGGGAATGTTCAGCATTTCCGATGATTGTTGGAGAGACCCAGGAGACTTGTCTGTCGATGGCAAGGGATTTTGCAAAAATCTGGATTGGAAAAGATCCCCTGGATATACCCGCAAGGATGAATGATCTGCTGGGATATGCTGCGCACAACAGCACCATTAAGAGTGCATTTGATATGGCACTTTTTGATATTTCTGCCAAAAAAGCAAATTTACCTCTTTACCGGTTTCTTGGAGGGCAAAAAAGAAGAATTGAAACCGACATGACCATCGGAATTGACAGCCCTGAAAATATGGCCCTTTCTGCCCTTAAATATCAGCAGCAAGGTTGTAATATCCTCAAGATCAAATTAGGTAAAAAGGTACATGAAGATATAGAACGGGTTGCGCAGATCAGAAAGGCTGTAGGTGAGGAGTTGACTTTAAGACTGGACGCCAATCAGGGCTGGAGTTTTGATGATGCTTTACTGGCGTTGGGGGCGCTCGAAAAATACAATATTGAATTTTGCGAGCAACCCATGCGGACCTGGTACGATGACCGTTTGCCTGAATTAAAATTGAATTCTCCGGTTAAACTGATGGCTGATGAAAGTTGTTACAACCATCACGATGCCCGTAAGCTGATCAATAGCCAATCTTGTGATTATCTGAATATTAAATTTTCCAAGTCTGGTGGCATACTGGAAGCGCAGAAAATTCATGAACTTGCCCTTCAGACGGGCATGAAATGTATGATTGGCAGTATGCTGGAAAGCCGTATCGCATTGACCGCAAATCTGCATTTTGCCCTGGCCAGTCCGAACGTTATTTTCTTTGATCTGGATACCTGCTTGTTGGGACATTTGGTCGA
This sequence comes from Pedobacter nutrimenti, assembly GCF_003208655.1. GTDB lineage: Bacteria > Bacteroidota > Bacteroidia > Sphingobacteriales > Sphingobacteriaceae > Pedobacter > Pedobacter nutrimenti. The sequence continues at coordinate 145,396 of NZ_QKLU01000011.1, forward strand.
TCCGGTAAGCAATGGCTTGAGCTATGACGGTTATTTGCTGGATGTTCCCGAGCTGGCGGGAATAGGTGCAGATGCAGATCCTGAGTTCTTAAAAACCTGTGAAAAATGGCTGGTTAAAGATTAGTTTTTGACTCAGCAGAAAGTATTTGCTGCAATTCATCCATACCTGCAGTAGCTGTTCTTTCTATTTTTACGATGTTTTTATACCTGTTAACTTCCGGAATTTTGGGGTCCACGATGTATTTAACAACTTTTTCCGGTACAAAATCCAGGAGCCCTGCTGCGGGATAGACAGCCAGCGAGGTGCCCACAAGAAGAAACAGGTCTGCCTGCGAACAAAGGCGGGAAGCTTGTTCAATCATAGGAACGGGCTCTCCAAACCAAACTACGTGCGGGCGCAGTTGTGAACCCAGTTTACAAAAAGTGCCCATTTTGATTTCCGTTCCTTCCACCGGATAGGTCAAACGGGGGTTAATACTGGATTGAGAACGGGTGATAATGCCATGAAGATGGATAACCGTACTTGAGCCAGCTCTTTCATGGAGGTCATCTATATTTTGGGTGATAATCTGCACCTGATAATCCTTTTCGAGTTCTGCCAAAGCCAGGTGTGCCCGGTTGGGTATAGCCTCCAGGACCTGTTTCCGGCGCTCATTGTAAAAGCCCTGGACCAGAACAGGGTCTTTTTGCCAGGCCTCAGGTGTGGCCACGTCATAAACATTGTACCCCTCCCAAAGGCCATCGCTGTCCCTGAAGGTTTTTAATCCGCTTTCTGAACTTATTCCTGCGCCGGTTAAAACAACAAGCTTTTTCTTCATAGAACCAAAATACGTATTTATTTAATCTTTAAGGCCTCAAAGGCAGTGCTGTCACCATTGAAAGCATTGAAATCAACTACATGGTTGATGCCATTAATTCTGGCTTTATCCGAATGCTGCCAGAAAACCCATTTGGTCTGGTTACTTACTTTTAGTTTTGGCTGATGGTAATGTGCAATCCATAAAGGATAATCGTCAAAATAACCTTTCAAATAGTCCAGGTAAAATGTCAGACCGGAATAGATAATGGGTTTTACCCTTGTTCGGTGTTCTACATATTTGATAAATGCTTTGAGTTCTTTTCTCATTTTTTCCGGAGAAACCCCATTCAGTTGTTCAACATCTACCACAGGAGGTAAATCTCCTTTTTCAAATTGAACAGTTTGCATAAAAAACATGGCCTGCCATTCTCCCGATTTCTGTGGTCTGAAAAAGTGATAGGCACTGCAGGTAATTCCGGTTTTGGCGGCTTCCCTCCAGTTTCTTTGAAAATAAGGATCTACACTTAAAATCCCTTCTGTAGCTTTGATAATGGCAAATTTTATGCTGACACTATCTTCTTTCATTGTTTTTACCTTTTGCCAGTCTACTTTTCCCTGATAATAAGATACGTCGATGCCATGAATGCTGTACTTTTTGGGGATTTTGATGTTAAAACTGGTATAGGTTCTGTAGTTGGGGTCCTGTCCCAGATCTTTTACCCAGCGAATGCTGGAGGTAAAAAGCTTTAATACATAAGCATAATAGAGAGGGGAAAGTAAAATCAACAGGACTAGGGCAATACTGAATTTCCAATGTAAAGCTATCCCCGGGCTTTTCTTTTTTACAGGAGATTTTCTGGTAATCGTTTTTTTTGCAGGGACACTTTTTTTTCTTGGTATAACTGTTTTTTTAGGGATCGGCGGCACGCTGTAAAAATAAACAAACTATTCTGGACTTGCGGAATAAAGGATAAAAAGAGCACTTATCTTTTTACCTTTATACCATGAATTCAGAACCTAATCATCTCATTAAAGCTTCATCGCCCTATTTATTACAGCATGCCTATAACCCGGTGAACTGGTATGAGTGGGGAGAGGAAGCCCTGAACAGAGCGAAAACCGAAAACAAGCTGATCCTGGTTAGCATTGGTTATTCGGCTTGTCACTGGTGTCATGTCATGGAACGCGAAAGTTTCGAGGATCATGAAGTGGCAGAGGTTATGAACCGCCATTTTGTTTGTATTAAAGTAGACCGTGAAGAACGGCCGGATATAGATCAGATTTATATGCTTGCTGTTCAGTTGATGACAGGAAGTGGGGGCTGGCCTTTAAACTGTATTTGTCTGCCTGACCAAAGACCAATTTATGGTGGAACTTATTTTAAAAAACAAGATTGGATCAATGTGCTGGACAGTGTGGCCGGATTGTGGTTAAATGAACCGGCAAAGGCCAGACAATATGCCGACCGCTTAACCGATGGCATTCACCAGGCAGAAAAAATTCTTCCGAACTTGGAGAAAAAAGAGTATTCAACAAAAGATTTAACTGAAATTATGGAGCCCTGGAAGCGGTATCTGGACCTTTCAGAAGGAGGGTATAACCGTGCACCAAAATTTCCACTTCCCAATAACTGGCAATTTATGTTGCGGTATAGCAATTTGATGAAAGATGATGCTACGCATGTGGCGGCACTGTTAACCCTTGAAAAAATGGCACGGGGCGGAATTTATGATCCTATTGGAGGTGGATTTGCCCGCTATGCTGTGGACGACCACTGGCATGTTCCTCATTTTGAAAAGATGTTATATGACAATGGTCAGTTAATTGGTTTATACGCTGAAGCTTACCAATACTCCCCGGTTCCATTATTTAAAGAAGTTGTGCAGGAAACCATTTCCTGGCTCGAAAGGGAAATGAGGTCGCCGGAAGGTTTATTTTATGCTGCCCTTGACGCGGACAGCGAAGGCATAGAAGGTAAATTTTATGTTTGGGATAAAAAAGAATTTGATCAGGTGCTGGGAAATGATGCTGCTTTATTATGGGATTATTACCACATCACCCTGCAGGGGAACTGGGAAGAAGAACAAACTAATATTCTGCTGAGAAAATTTGATGAACGAGAGTATGCCGATGCAAAAGGAATTACAGTTCTGGATCTTCAGGAAAGCATCCGAAGGGCTAAAATTAAGCTGCTGGAAGCCAGGAGTAAAAGAGTAAGACCAGGCTTGGACGACAAATGCCTAACTGCCTGGAATGCCATGGCCATTAAAGGACTTGCAGAAGCTGCAAAGGTATTTGAAAACGGACATTATTATACGCTGGCAAGAAATGCAGCGGAATTTATACTGAAAAACTTAAAGCTTGCTGATGGGGGTTTGTATCGAAACTTTAAAAATGGGAAAGCGACCATACCCGGATTTTTGGATGACTATGCCTTTTTTATTGAAGCATTAACCACCCTTTACCAGTATGATTTTAATGAGCAGTGGCTGAATGAAGCAAAACGTTTAACAGATTATGTATTAACTCATTTTGAAGATCTTCAGGGACCGATGTTTTTTTATACACCTGTAACAGGGGAGGCTTTAATTGCCAGAAAACATGAAATTATGGATAATGTAATACCTGCATCGAATTCCACTATGGCGCAGAATTTACAGGTACTTGGGCTGCTTTTTGACGAAGAGGCTTATTTGACCAAAGCATCAGAAATGCTTGCCGCTGTTTACCCGCAGATCAAAACCTATGGTTCTGCTTATTCAAACTGGGCCTTACAATTGCTGAATGAAGTATTCGGGATTCATGAAATTGCTGTAACTGGAAATGGCTTTTCGGATGTGCTCAGGATACTTAACCGTCTTTATATTCCCAATAAAATTACAATTGCGGGAACAAATTCTGAGCTTCCTTTGTTAAAAGATAAGCAAAGCATTGAAACAAAAATCTATATTTGCCGAAATAAAGCATGTCAGCTGCCAGTACTTACAGTTGAGGAAGCAATAAAATTAATAAATTAAAAAAGAATCTAATGAGTATTAAACCTAATACAGTAGTTTCCTTAACGTATGAATTGCATACGACTAACGAAGAAGGACAACAAGTTTTTGTAGAAAAAGCTGATGAGCAAAACGCTTTGGTTTTTTTATTTGGCGTAGGTATGATGTTGCCAAAGTTTGAAGAACATTTAGTAGGTCTGAATGTTGGTGACGAGTATGGTTTTGAATTATCTGCAGCCGATGGTTACGGTGAAATTGATCCGGGAGCTTATGCAGATCTTCCAAAAGAAATGTTTAAAGATGTCGACCTTCCAAATGTTGGTGATGTAATTCCATTGCAGGACAATCAAGGTAACCACTTTAGGGCTGGGGTTACAGGAGTTCATGAAGACACGATTTCTGTTGACCTGAATCACCCAATGGCAGGTAAAAACCTGATTTTTGCCGGTAAAATACTTTCTGTTCGTGAGGCTACTGAAGAAGAATTAAGCCATGGTCACGCTCATGGAGCAGATGGCCACTCGGGTCACTAGTTCTTAAATTTTTATACAAAATACCCCTTTTCCCTGCTGATTTTTTTAATCCTGGAAAAAGGGGTATTTTTTTATAGTTAATCTGCTTTCATTCCTGCACTGCACTTTTCGCAGATGCCATAGGCCATTGTATTGATGGCGCTGGCTTTAAAACCCTTTGGCATTTTAATGGCAGGTATCAACACATCCAGGCAATAAATCTTTTGACAATTTGTGCAATTAAAATGTACATGTTCGTCATGATGGTGGTGCTCGGAGCAGGCCGGAGAGCAAATGGCATAGTTTGCCGTTCCATTGAGGTCCATCACGCGGTGGAGAATACCCTTGTCTTCATAAGTGTTGAGGATTCTGTATAAAGTCACCCTGTCAATTTCTTTACCCAATTTTTTTTCGAGCTCAGGTTGTGAAATTGCAACAGCATCCATAGCAATCTCTTCCAGCACACGTACCCTTTGTCTGGTGTGTTTGAGACTATGGTCTTTTAAAATATTTACCGGGTCTATCTTCATCTTCTGATCTATATTGATTTTCCATTAACCAGTGAAATTGGAGGATTGTCCATTGCATTGGCCGTACTTAATTTTAAAGTCCCCCTTATGGTAATGGTTTGGTAGGTAAACTTAACCGGCTCTGCCAGTTCAACCATGACCATAATCGGTACTCCATTCTTACCACAAAAATAACATTGGTTTATAGGTAACGTTGAAAGCATGAACTTAGTTTGCTTCATGCCATCTTTTATAGGGACAATGTAACCCTCCAGTTCAAATGGTTTATTGGCGTGTTTTTTGATTTCAGGGTTAAAGACAGCATACATTTCTTTGTCTTTTATGATTTTGAAATTGACACCGCCAATAACATCCCAGTTTGCGGAAACGACCTGGTCATTCGGGTCATGCTGTGCTTTTGCGGCAAACCCGGTAAGAACAAACAGCATTAAGATCAATTGTTTCATCTTTTTTGAGGGTTAAATATTGGTTTTAGTTTTTTGATAAAATTTTAGAAATGTCAGATCTGTAGGCCTGCACAGCAGGGATAACCGCTGCAAATATACCAATCCCAAGGCCGGCAATCAATAGATATATTTCATCCTTCAGGAAAATAGTCCCGCTCAATCGTGCCTGACTGCTTTCCTGAAAATGACCAATCAGGCCAAGACAGGCATGCCCAAAAGCAATACCAATTACAGTTCCCACTAATGTGAGTAAGAGACCTTCAATAATAACGATCAGAAACAATTTGAAGCGTGAAGCACCTAGGGTTCGCATAATGGCAAGATCATATTTTTTCTCTTTCAGGGAATTGTAGAGGTTAACAAAAACACTGATGGCTGCAATCAGCATAATCAATACAGCAAACCATTGTAAGGTTTCTGTGCCTACGCCAATGAGTGAAAACAGCCGGGTACTTTCCATAGCCGGAGAGGCTGCCTGCATATTGGTCGATTGATTGACCATCCGGGGGAACATTACAACCGACATTGGAGAGCGGTATTGGATCAGTAAAGAAGTGATCTCTTTGTCCTGAATTTCCGGATGTTCTTCTTTTTTATCTGTATGTTCATGTTCTTTTTCTTCGGCAGGGTCATGCATTTTCCAGACACTGGAAATGTTTGTCAGGATCAAATTGTCCGTCACATTCCCCTGGGCTTGTAGAATTCCGCTAACCTTGTAGGCATGTGTTTTGTGTACATCAGAGCTTCCTGTCAATCCATGGGCGCCATAAAACCGATCTCCTATTTTAAGATGCTGGGTAGCGGCTACGGTTGCACCAATAGTGGTTTCAAAGTCTTGCGCCCAAAATTTACCGGATTGCAGACGAAGATCGTAAAGGCGGACAAAGTTGCTGTCGGTGCCCACAATCCGGATGCCGTTGTAATTGTCTCCCAAAGCCAGTGGGACCGCACGTTTTACCCATGGGTTAGCGGACAGCTCTTTTGCATCTTTTAAAGGAATGTTTCCGGTGGGAAAATCAATATAATAAATGCTGCTCAAAATCAGTTGCAAAGGACTGCCTTTTGCACCGACAACAAGATCAATATCTTTTGAATTTTTATTCAGTTTTTCGCTGATCTGGGAGGAGCTGAGCAGAAGTATGGTTAAAATGCCCGTACCAAATGCGACAAGCATGATATTCAGAAAAGAGGACAGGGGCTTGGACCGCATGCTTTTCCAGCTGATTTTTAAAGGACTCATTTTAATTCGTAAGTATTGGTGAACGCATCTTTAACTCTTTTATCATGGGTGGCAACAATAAGGGTCGATCCATTTAATTCCGATTGTTTCAGCAAAAGGTTCAATACGGCGTTTGTGTTTTTATCATCCAGGCTGGAAGTAGGTTCATCCGCAATGAGTAAAGAAGGTTTGTTGATGACCGCGCGGGCAATAGAAACCCGTTGTAATTGTCCCTGGCTAAGCTCACTGGGATAAGCTTTCTTTTTAGAGGCTACATCCAGTGAATCCAGTACTTCATGAATTCTGGTCCTATTTAAAGGTAAACCGGCCAGACTTTGGGCAAGCAGCAGGTTCTCGGTAATGGTCAGGCTTTTGATCAGGTGTGGCCGCTGAAAAATAATGCCAATATGCTGTCCCCTGAACTGATCCAGTTTTTTTGCACCCAGTTGATATATAGAAGTCTCATTTATAATTACCTCTCCACGGCTTGGTTTCAAAATCCCGGTTAAAATATGAAGTAATGTTGTTTTTCCGCTCCCTGACTCACCAAGCAGAAGCCATTGCTGGGTTTTGTCGACCTGCCAGTTCTCAAAAATGATTTCAGAAAGATTGTTGTAACGGTGGGCTACTGTTTTTAAGGTAACCATAAGTGATTTTTGTTTACGGTGAATATCAGTACAAACTTAGTAAATGCAATTTTATGGCATCAAATTTAATGTAAAGTAAATGCTACAGGGATCATTTATTTTAATGGCCGTGTTTACAGGACCTGCTGTATTTCCAGTTCATCAGATGGGCTGCTGCAATGATAAATCCTCCTGCGGGAATGAGTATGGCTTCAAAATCTTTAAAAACAAAATGGCCCATAGCAATTGATAGGAAGCCGGTTACCAGAATAAGTATGGGTAAGGATCTTTTGTGCTTTGGATAAGAACTGCCAAGAGAATAGGTTCCAATGAGCAGAGATAAGCAGATCATGGTGATCTCTACCCAGATGTTTGCAAGAAATTCCAGGCCCAGCAGGGGCAGAAAAGTAATCACCAGTGGAAGTGCAGCGCAATGTACAGCGCAGGCAATGGAAGCGGTTATGCCAAATTGATCAAGTCTGTGTGTTTTGTTTAAAAATTTCATAAGGCAAATATAAATGCAATTTAGTTGCATTATGTAAATGAATTGCAATATATTTGCAACTAAATTGCATTTATGGATAAGAAGATTTTACCAGTTACCGTACTCAGTGGATTTCTGGGGAGCGGTAAAACCACCTTGTTAAACCATATTCTCCACAACAAGGAAAATTTAAAAGTTGCATTAATTGTCAATGATATGGGAGAGATCAATATTGATGCACGACTGGTTCTGAACGGGAATACACTTTCCAGGACCGAAGAGAAGCTTGTGGAAATGAGTAATGGCTGTATATGCTGTACCCTTAGAGAAGACCTGGTGGCTGAAGTTGAAAAGCTGGCTAAAGAGAACAGGTTTGATTATTTAATTATTGAAAGTACGGGTATTTCCGAGCCTGTTCCAGTAGCCCAGACCTTTAATTATACAGATGAGCAACTGGGCATTGATCTTGGAAAGTTCAGCCGACTGGACACCATGGTTACGGTAGTAGATTGTTTTAACTTTAAAAGGGACTTCGGGACAAGTGAATTGCTAAAAGACAGAAACTGGACGAGCGATCAGGCAGACCAGCGGACCATTGTAAACCTGCTTACAGATCAGATTGAATTTGCCAATGTAATCATTTTAAATAAAACAGATCTGGTAAAAGAGGCAGACCTGAAGCTGATTAAAGCGGTTATTGCTAAACTAAACCCCTCTGCAAAGCAGATTGAAGCGGTTTTTAGTAAAATAGATCTTAAAGAAGTTTTGAATACAGGGCTGTTTAACTTTGAGGAAGCCTCGCAGGGGGCAGGATGGATCAGGGAGCTGAATACAGTTCATCAACCGGAAACAGAAGAGTATGGAATCAGCAGCACCGTTTTCAGATCCCCTAAACCTTTTCATCCGGAAAGATTGTGGAACTATCTGAATGCAGAGTTTCCATCCAATATTATCCGTACAAAAGGTTTGTTTTGGCTTGCTGCAATGCCAGATCAGGCATTGAATTTCTCGCAGGCGGGTGGTTCTTTAAGGATAGAGAATGCCGGGAACTGGTGGAGTGCCATGCAACTTTCCGAAAGATTGCAATATGCAGATTATCAACAGAACCGTCAAAGTATTGAAGCCAGATGGGACAAGCGCTTTGGTGACCGGTTAAATGAGTTGGTATTTATTGGTCAGGACTTAAATAAAAACCGCCTACAGGAGGAATTAAATGCGTGTTTACTGATGGATACAGAAATCCTGAATTATGAAAAAGGATTGAGGTTTGAAAATCCTTTCGAAAAAGTATTACATTATTAAATGCAATATTGTTGCAATTGATAATGTAATACTTTATATTTGATCTTCATTATTTAGTTAAGTGGAAAGCATTTGTAAGGGGACTCATCAGCCTTTTACATTTGCTTTCTTTTTTATTTATACATTTCGGTACGTAAAGCAGCAATCTCTTCGCTGCTGATGTACTCATCGTAAGTCATCATCTTATCAATAGTACCTTTAGGTGTAATTTCTATAATACGGGTTGCAACCGATTCGGTCAAAGCGTGGTCACGGGAAGTAAACAGCGCTGTCCCTTTAAAATCTTTCATTCCATTATTTAGTGCTGTAATGGATTCCAGGTCAAGGTGATTGGTGGGTTCATCAAAAAGCAACAGATTCGCATGTCTGAGCATCATCTGTGAGAACATACAACGCATTTTCTCTCCCCCGGACAGAACTTTCACATTTTTAAGGACCTCTTCTCCGGAAAACAGCATTCTACCCAGGAAGCTTCTTACAAACTGCTCATCCTGATCTGTTCCTGAATACTCGCGCAACCAATCCACCAGATTTTCATCTTTACCCTCAAAATAAGGTGTATTGTCATTTGGAATGTCTGCAACATTAATCGTTACACCAAATTTAAACTCACCAGTATAATTTTTTTCACGGCCAGTCAATACATTATAGAATGCTGTTGTAGCCAGACTGTTTTGCGAAAGGATTGCAATTTTATCCCCTTTATTGACCATGAAATTGATGTTTTTGAACATCACCTCTCCACCAGCACTATGCGATAGGTTTTCTACCTGTAAAATCTGGTCTCCGGCTTCTCTTCCCAGATTGTTGAAAAGAATGGCAGGGTATTTCCTGCTGGATGCTTTAATTTCAGAGATGTCAATTTTATCAAGGGCCTTTTTACGGGAGGTTGCCTGTTTGGACTTGGAAGCATTTGCACTAAAACGCTGTATAAACTCCTGTAATTCTTTAACTTTTTCTTCCAGTTTTTTATTCTGATCACTTCTTTGTTTTAAAGCCAGCTGACTGGATTCATACCAGAATGTATAGTTACCGGAATAGATGCTCATTTTACTGAAATCTATATCTACAATATGTGTACAGACCGCATCTAAAAAGTGCCTGTCGTGAGATACAACCAGTACAATGTTTTGATAATCTGCCAGGAAATTCTCTAACCAGGCAATCGTGTCGATGTCAAGGTCGTTGGTCGGCTCATCGAGCAGCAAAATATCCGGGTTACCAAACAAAGCCTGTGCAAGTAATACACGTACTTTTTGATTACCGTCTATTTCCTTTAACTGTTTGTAGTGTAATTCTTCTTTAATACCCAGATTGCTCAGCATGGTTGCTGCATTGCTTTCCATATTCCATCCATCCATTTCTGCAAAGCGGTTTTCCAGCTCACCAGCCCTTTCACCATCTTTATCTGTAAAATCTTCCTTTAAATAGATGGCATCTTTTTCTTTCATGATGTCATAGAGTTCTTTATGACCCATCATTACCGTCTCAATAACGCTGAATTCATCAAACTCATAGTGGTTCTGTTTTAAAACAGCCATTCTTTCTCCGGGTGTAAAGGCTACACTTCCGGTGGTTTGACTCACTTCACCTGAGAGGATTTTTAAAAAAGTCGATTTACCCGCTCCGTTAGCACCGATTACACCATAGCAATTGCCCTGGGTAAACTTAAGGTTAACATCTTCAAATAAGGTACGTTTTCCGTAACGCAGTGATAAATTAGAAACTGAAATCATAATAATGAAAAATAAGCCGCAAAGGTAGTTATAAATTTATAAAATGGCTCCGATTCAGTAGTTTTGGTTTTCAAAAAAATAATATGACAAAAGAGGAATTGTTATATACCATAAAGTCGGGAATGACAAAGGAAAAGGTGGTGGTTTTATCAGCTCTGGCCAACCGTGTTAATTTTCCACTCAATGAACTCATAAACCTGGCGTTTGAAGAAAAAAAAGAAGTTGCTTTTCGACTCGCCTGGATCTTAGAGCATATCTTTGTAGAAGAGCCTGAAAAATTGAACCCTCATTTTGCATATTTTATTGAACGTTTTCCAGGGCAGAAGAATCCATCGGTGATGCGTCATTTTGCAAAAATCATAGCCCTGGCCACTTCGCCTAAAGCGAAGATGAAAACAAAAGAAAGCCTCGCTGCGATAGATTTAGAACCTTTGGTTGAAACCTTGTTTAGCTGGTTGATTGATGAACGGGTTCCCGTAGCAGTGAAAGTTCATTGTATGCAGGCCCTGGCCAATCTGACGGTAAGGTACGACTGGATTAAAGAAGAGTTACTGGAAACAGTAAAACACTTAAAAGAAACAGAAAGTTATGCCTTTTTTGCCAGGACAAAACAAATAGAAAAGGACTTAAATAAAACCCGGCATGCTAAATAGGCAGGGTCTGATGAATAAAGATTAACTTTGGTTTTTATCTAAGTATATGACAGAGCACATCAATCCCATAACCGAAATTATTAGAAGAAGGCGCAGCATCTTTCCGGTCAGTTATACCGGTAAAGAAATTCCGGCCGAAGTGATACACGAAATTCTGGAAAGCGCCAATTATGCGCCCACCCATAAACTGACTGAGCCCTGGCGTTTTGTAGTTTTCAGGCATGAAGGAAAAAAAAGGCTGGGAGAGGAATTAGGACGCATTTATAAAGAAAGGACCCCGGAAGCTTCTTTTTTGCAAAAGAAATACGACAGTATTGCCCAGAAGGCAGCGCAGTCGAGTTGTGTCATTGTAATTAATGCCCAATTGCACCCCGATAAACTTCCTGAATGGGAAGAAATTGCAGCTTTGGGTTGCGCGGTGCAAAATATGGCCTTAACGGCAGAGTCCCTAAATGTTGGGGCTTATTGGAGCTCACCGGACCTGATTTCCGGTCTGACCGGTTTTCTGGAACTGGAGGAAAATGAAAAATGCTTTGGCCTGTTTTATATGGGCTATCATGAAGAAGAACCAAGAGAGGCAAATAGGGGCCCGATAGAAGATAAAGTAAGGTGGATAGAAGATTAATATATGGCTGATCTGAAAACAGAACTTTATGATTACTGCCTTGATTTTATCAAACAAAGAATCAGCACAGCGGAAACAGCATTGATGCAGGCGCAGGAGGCGAGTAATGATGATACCAAAAGCAGTGCGGGCGATAAGTTTGAAACCACAAGAGAAATGATGCAGCAGGACATCAGCCGGAATAAAAGTTTATTGCAGGATGCGCAGCAAAATTTACAGCTGCTGCAGTCCGTTAAAGATGTTGCTGTAAGTGAAACCATCAAAAACGGAAATGTTGTTTTTACAACTCAAGGTGTGTTTTACCTGGGCATCAGTGCCGGACAACTGAACCTGAACGGGAATATCTATTTTGCCATTTCGGCAGCATCACCGGTAGGACAGCTCATGATTGGAAAAAAGACCGGAGATCAGTTTAGTTTCAATCAAAAAGCATATCGTATAGAAAAAATTTTCTAGCAGTAGGCATGAAAAAAGCCCTCTTAACTTTTAAGAGGGCTTTTTGTTAAAAACTGTTTTTGATGCTGTTGTGCAGTGTTTTAGGACTCCAGTATCCACTGGCAATGATCCTTCTGATGGTAAACAGCGGATCGTTTTGGTCCCGCTTATCAGCCAGGGAAAAAGCCATTCTGAAACCACGTTTTTTAAGTTCAGGAAAACCCTGTGCGTTCCACAAACCAAATGGATAAGCAAATTCGGTCATTTTTTTGCCTGTTATTTCTTCCAGCTTTTTTGTGGGTTTATCCAATTGTTCTTCCCAGTCTTTTCCCTGGTATTTTTTGAAATTTTTGTGGTCATAGGTATGGCTTCCAATCACATTACCTGCGTCAGATAGTTGTTTAATCTGTTCTTTAGTCATGTAATCAACGAATTTCCCTTTTCTTCCTATGGAAACGGTCATAATAAAATAAACTGCTTTAAAGCCATATTTTTTTAAAGTTGGGGCAGCTATGGTAAACTGGTCCATATCTGTATCGTCAAAAGTGAACATGATGGGTTTGCTTGGCAGTGGGGCACCCGTATTCAGATAAGCATACAGCTGATCAGGTAAAATGGAATGGTAACCGCTATCTGCCAATAATTTAATCTGGTCTTTGAAGTTTTGTATTTCTACAATATAGTCTTTTCCAACTTTTCCATCAGTGGGTTTCCAATTCCGGATCTGGTGGTAACATAAAACTGGTACCTGTTTACGGGAAAGGATGGTTTTTGCATCAGCTGGTTTTATTTTTGAAACATCAACCGGCCTGGTCTGATCTGCAGCTTTTTCACTTTGTACAGTGGTATCTTTACTGTTTTCTGTGTCTTTGGCACTGGTTTGAGATTTAGACTGGCATCCGGCTGTTAGAATCAGGGCTGCGGCTGTAATGGACAGGAAATATTTCTTCATGTGTATAGATTTGGTGCAAAACTATAAAGATATCTTATTTATTACAATGGTGCCGTCTTTGACAGCCTAATATTTCGATAATTTAGCCCAATTATAAACCCTTATCAATGAAACCACTTTACTTTATGTTCTTTTTTGCTGCGGTCTCCGGATTTTCTGTCCATGCGCAGACAAAAACATTCACCTTAACGGAAAAAATTTCCGAAAGCCCCAAGGCGAATTATCAGTTGGCCTCCAGATTTTCTCCGGCTAAACTAAAAAAAATTGTTTATTCCACTTCAGTGGACCCGCACTGGCTAAAACTCAGTAACCGGTTCTGGTACGTCTATGAAACACCGGCAGGGAAACAATGGTATATGGTCGATCCGGCTGCGAAAAGCAAAAAGGCAATATTTAACCTTGCCAATCTGGCTGCAGAAATTACCACAATTGTTCGTGACCCCTTTGATGCCCAACATCTTCCTATTGAAGAACTTAAGTTTTCAAAAGATGAGAAGAGCATTACTTTTGAACTGAAAAGTACCATTGAAGAACTTAAAAAAGACAGAAAGGACAAAAAGGCGGCGGACTCCATGCAAAAGAAAGTTTTCTTTTTTAATTATGACATCGCTTCTGCCAAGCTGACTGAGGTTCCTAACTATACCAAACCCAAAGCTAAGCCATCATGGGGTTCGGTTGCTCCGGATTCTTCTGCAATTATTTTTTCCAGAAATTATAATCTATACTGGATGGATAAAGCCAATTATATAAAAGCAGTTAAAAATGAAGAAGACAGTACTATTGTAGAGCACCAACTGACCAAAGATGGGGTTAAATTTTATGCTTATGGCAGCGATGGTGATGGAGAAAACAATGAGGAGAATGAAAAAAACAATAAGAAAAGAAGAAGGGCTTATGTTTTGTGGTCTCCAAATTCTAAATATTTCGTTTTAAACCGGGAAGACTCCCGCAAAGTGAAAGACCTTTGGGTAATCAACAATACTGCTGCGGGCAGGCCTACGCTGGAAACATATAAATATCAAATGCCAGGTGAAAAAGAGGCGCCTATAGATGAGATCCTGCTGTTTAATTTTCAAGCAAAGACTTATAAAAAACTAAACATTTCGGCTTTTAAGGACCAATCTGTTTCTTTGTGGGGAGCCCCATCTTTAAACAAAGACAGGGACAACGAATTCAGGCCCTCGGTTTGGTTGGGTAATGACAGTAAAATCTATTTTTCAAGAACGAGCAGGGATTTGAAGCGAATCGATGTCTGTATGGTAGACATCAATACAGAAAAGGTAAGCCCTTTAATTGATGAGCGTTTTAATACTTATGTAGAAATCAACAGACCCGGCCTTGTCAATGACGGTAAAGAAATTATTCATTGGTCGGAAAGAGACGGTTGGGCACATTTTTATCTTTTTGATGCAAATGGAAAATTAAAAAACCAGATTACAAAAGGCGCTTTCCATTGTGAAAATATTGTAAACATAGATCAGAAAAACAGGGTATTGTATTTTACGGCAAATGGTAGAGAAGCCAAAGAAGATCCGTATTACCTGCATTTGTACCGGATTAATTTTGATGGATCGGGAATGAAATTACTGAACCCGGGTGATTTTGACCATGCCATAAATATGAATGATGAAGCAAAGTATTTTGTGAATAATTTTTCCAGGGTGAACTCGGTGCCTAAATCACAATTGATGGACGGTAACGGAAACAAGGTAATGGATCTGGAAACAGCTGATTTATCCCTTTTGATGGCTGCGGGTTATAAATTTCCGGAGCCCTTTAAAGTTAAAGCAGATGATGGGATCACAGATTTGTATGGCGTGATGTATAAACCTTTTGATTTCGACCCGGCTAAAAAGTATCCTATTATAGAATATGTTTATCCCGGACCTCAAACCGAAGCGGTAAATAAATCATTTACAAAGAGCATGGACAATACGGACCGTTTGGCACAGCTTGGTTACATTGTTATTTCCATTGGTAACCGAGGGGGGAACCCGGCGCGCTCCAAATGGTATCATACTTTTGGTTATGGTAACCTAAGAGATTATGGCCTGGCAGATAAAAAGGTTGCTATAGAACAACTTGCAGATAAATACAGCTTCATTGATATTTCAAGAGTAGGTATTACAGGACACTCCGGAGGTGGTTTTATGTCAACTGCTGCAATGCTGGTATATCCTGATTTCTTTAAAGTGGCGGTATCAAAAGCAGGAAACCATGACAATAGCATTTATAACCGTTGGTGGAGTGAAAAACATCACGGGGTAAAAGAAATTGTTTCGGCAAAAGGTGACACAACCTTTAAATACAACATTGATAAAAACCCGGAGATCGCAAAAAACCTGAAAGGCCACTTAATGATTATGACCGGAGATATTGACAACAATGTTCATCCTGCCAATACCATCAGACTGGCCAATGCTTTAATGAAAGCAGGTAAAAGATTTGAATTTGTCATCTTGCCAGGACAAAGACACGGTTTTGGCGATTTAACTGAATATGCTTTCTGGAAGCTTGCAGATCATTTTAACAAATACCTGATTGGTGATTTTACACAGCCCGATCAGGTGGATATTTTAGAGATTGACCGGGAGCAGGAACGCAACGGAAAGAGTGGGGGCTAATTGGTCCAGACATAAAAAAGCCCTGTCATTTAAAATGACAGGGCTTTTTTATGCGATTAAGTAGAAGTTCCTAGAAGTGGAACATTACACCTAATTTAGGAGCAAAAGTATTTGCATCTAAACCGAAAGAGTTTGAAGTCGCTTTAGCGCCAGTTCCTTCAGCTTTGAATTGGTTGTGAGCATATTCTAAACCATTAACTGAAACTTCGATACCGATGTGTTTAGTAGGGTAGAAAGCAAAACCTGGAGCAACAGTTACACCAATGTTAGTTGTAGTACCTAATTTAGCACCAGTGTTGCCATTAGCATCAACTAATTTAGCAGTACCAAATTCCATAGGAACAGCAAGTTGTCCGAAGAATTTGAATTGCTCAGATAAAGCAACATAGTAACGTCCAAAAGGAGCAACCTGGAAAGCCTGAGTTAATTTTTTGTCACTAACTGCTTTGTCATAAGTATAACCAACACCAGTACCGATTGCAAAGTTATTGCTTACAAAATAGCCAATGCTAGGTACAACGCTGAAACTAACATCAGATTTTGCAGCGCCACTCACTTTTGTAGAGTTAAAACCTACGTTACCACCCAGCATAATTTTTCCTTTTTCAGTTTGAGCTTGAGTACTGAAAGCTAAAGCAGCAACTGCAACGATTGATAATAGTAATTTTTTCATTTTTTTATGATTTAATTTGTACTAAGGCCAATTTTTTTATTTTAATATATTTTGACCATTGTTGTCATATAGTCAATGCCTGTGCCAAAGAAATATTTACACTGGAAGCTGTATTGGCTGTTTTTTGTAAAGTGTTAATTTATAGGTTGATAAAAAAAATGGATTTGGCCTTTATTATTTTGCGATGACAATTAATGTTTTTTTAATATGAAATTAACAAAAGAAAAATAAGTCAATTTGACTTTATTTGTTAGCCTGTCAGTTTTTTTAGTGTACAAATTGGCAGATTTTCTGACGGAAAATCCGGAAACCGTTAATACTGCAGGCCGGTCTTGGCCTTTTTGGAAAAAAAATACACTTTAATAAAACCTTTATACCCCCTATAAACGTTATTGACTTATGAGATTGTCTATAGACCGCAAACCTGTAAAAGTATACCCTGATCCCAAACGCGTTATCGCAAGGTTTTTCTTTAACGGAAATGACAGGGCAAAGGAAGTCATTAAACTTGTTTTAAAGCTTTCGTCTGAGGAGGTTTTTGGAATTATCTCCCCTTTACTGCAGGAATATTCCAAAAGGCACCGTAACATCACTAAAATTCTGGCGCGTCATTGTAAAAAGATAAAGAGCTGTATTGAAGAAGTAGGTGTGGATTATGATGCCCTGGATAAATATCAGAAACTTTTACTGGGCTCTTATTTTACGCATGAATATTCCATAGAGTCCGCTGCTTTTTTTAATCCTTCCATTGTGGAAGATCCCGATCAGTCGGATCTGGTTGAAGGGGAGAAAAGGGTCATCATCAGTTTCAGGGCTGTCGGAGAGGGGCATATTTCTTCCGTTGTTTTCCGGCGGGCCTTACTGGACCAGGACAATAACATTACGGTTATTCCCTCGGGGAATTATATAGATGAGGCCGAGGTTATTAAAAATGCGGTGTACAACAAAAAGCTATTTCTTAAAAAGGCTATAGATTCAAAAATTGATGAAGAGATTTTGAATGAGGTTGACGCTAAGCTTGAAGACCGGTTTGATTATGCCCTGCTCAGAAGAATTATTATTGATTCCAGAAATTTGCAGGAAGATGACCTTAAAAAATTGGAATACGATAAGATTTTATGGCTTTCTGATACCTATCATGAAATGAGTTTTTCCAGGGATACGGATATTTCAGACCGGGTCATATTTCCAATTTCCGAATTTGAGCGGAAAGGAATAGAAGACGCGCGCTTTGTGCGTTTTGTAAAAGAGGATGGAAGCATCATTTATTATGCGACTTATACTGCCTTTGACGGGGCGATGATTATGCCAAAGCTTTTGCAAACAACAGATTTCTATGATTTTAAAGTCAGTCCGCTTCATGGATTGGGTGCCCAAAATAAGAACCTGGCTTTGTTTCCACGGAAAATCAATGGAAAATACGCCATGATGTCCCGTATTGATGGCTGGAACAACTACCTGATGTATTCAGACAGAATTACCGTCTGGGATCACCCTGTTAAGCTGCAACAACCTGAATTTCCCTGGGAATACATACAAATTGGGAATTGTGGTTCTCCTATTGAAACTCCGGACGGCTGGCTGATTATCACCCATGGAGTAGGCCCCATGAGAAGATATTGTCTGGGCGCGAGTCTGCTGGATTTAGAAGATCCCTCTATTGAAATTGGCCGTTTACATGAGCCGCTCGTTATACCAAATAATGATGAAAGAGAGGGTTATGTCCCAAATGTGCTCTATTCCTGCGGTTCTATTGTCCATAATGGGGAATTGATTATCCCTTATGGGTTGTCTGATTATTGTTCTTCGTTTGCTTCTGTAAAGCTTGATTTGTTACTCGAAAGGCTAAAAAACTCTGAAAGCAAAGTCAAAGTTTAAGTCTTCAATATCTGACGATATATTTTAAGGTAATCCTCTACCATCTTATCCATAGAAAACCTGCTCGCTGCCTCTTTTCGGCATAGGCTTCTGTCTATAAAGGAGATGTTTTTAACTGCTTCTACGGCCTGCTCTATAGTATTGACCAGAAAACCTGTTTCTCCATGTCGGATCAGTTCCGGCATCGCGCCCCTATGGTAAGCAATAACCGGGGTGCCGCAGAGCATAGATTCCACAACACTTAAACCAAAAGGCTCATCGAAGCCAATGGGATGAAGTAATGCATATGCAGAGCCCAGTAATTCATCTCTTTTTTCAGGCCCTGCTGCCCCCAGAAAAACAATATTTTCGTTTAAATGAGGCTCTACTTCATTTTTAAAGTAGTGTTCATCTTGTATAATGCCCGCAATGATGAGCTTTCTGTTGCTTTTTAAGGCAATTTGTATGGCCTCTGCCGTACCTTTATCCCGATGGATTCGTCCAAAAAAGAGTAAATAATCTTCCGTGGCCGGTTTAAAAGTGAATGCTGCGGGATCCAGACCATTGTAGACCGTCCCTGCATAATTTAGCAGGGGATGCCGGTTGGCGTCGCTGATGGATACATAATGACAATGTGTATTGTATTTTTGATAAACGGGTACAATTTTCTCAGAAGAAAAGCCATGTATAGTAGTTACAATGGGCGGTTTGATGAGTTTGGAATAGCTAAGGGGCAGAAAATCAAAATGATTGTGGATCAGGTCAAAAGAAGAAGCCTGTTCCATTAAATGGCTAATGTGCAAACACTCCAAAACTTTTGCATCCTGATTGCGGTCCTCTTCATAACCTGCGGATACTACAGAATCGAGTTTGGCGGCCGTGAGGGAATCTGCGGTTGCAAAAAGGGTTGCCTCTATGCCCTGGTCGTGTAATCCCTCCGTCAGATTAGAGGCCATTTGTTCCCAGGGTCCATAATGGCGGGGTGGTGTCCGCCAGGCAACCGGGGCAAGTACAGCTACTTTCATATCGGGCAGAGTTAAACCTTTTGAGTGTCAAAGATTTCGGTATCCCTGAATTCATATTCAAATTCAAGGGCTTTAAGTACAACCAGATGAGAGATCCAATAAGCCAGCGTACTTTCTGCACCCTGGTTTCTGTTTACCCCATGAGCTTGTAAGCCATCACCGCAACCTTTTGTTTCGTGGTCGTAAAGCGGAAGCCGGAGGCTGTTTTCCCCAAGAAACCACTGATAGCTCAGATACATTTGCTTAATGTACTTGAGTTCATGACTGATTTCATAAGCCTTAAAGTACATCAGTACCATGGCCATCGTTTCTATGGCCTGCTGGTCATAATGAGCCATTTTTTTATCGCGGTACAACCAGCCATCATTACCTACCGGATTTAAATACCCTTTGTCCAGGGTGCGTTTGGTCAGGTAGTTTAAACTTTCCATGGCAATATGTAAAGATTCCGGGTCCCGGGTTGTCTCATAATGGCAAAGCAAGGCCAGAGGCAAAATGGCATTATCATAGGTCATTTGTTCTTCAAACCAATGCCATTTATCCCCCCTCTGATTTTTATACGCTGTTTTTAACGGGGCAGCCAGCTGGTTCATTTCTTCGACCATCCCTTCATCTGCCGGGTGTGATTTTAGAAAACTGCTGATGCCAATCATTGTATTGGCAATGCCCCTGAGGTGCTCCAGGCGTTTAAAATGGGGGATCGATTTCAAAAATAATTCCCGGGCAAACTCCCTGTAAGAATTGTTTGGCGCATTGTTGATCAGATAACCCAACGCCCAAATGGTTCTCCCAAAGGAATCCTCGGAACCGACCTCATCGAGATATTCCCTTCTAAAACTCAAAAAATTGCGAAAATTGCCATCCTCACATTGCATGTACTGGATATAGCTCAGGTATACGGGTAACAATTGCAAGGCAATTTTACTTTTGTTTTGCTGGTAGGCAAGTATAGAGGCAATCAAGGCTCTGGAATTATCATCCAGACAATAACCTTCTTTCAGGTTCGGGATACCATATTTCGCATGCTGCACAATGCCGGTATCATCTGTAAGTCTCTGGATGTGTGCAAAACTAAATGCGGGCATCATATCCGGGTCAATAATGGGCCTGTTCTCTTCGGCGGCAAGCTCTGACTTGCTGATGGCGTCCTTTAAGGTTTCAATAAAAACCTTGCCCGTGCTGGGCCATCGTAAATGCAGGCCATATTCATAAGCGTTCCTTTTTAATTTAAGGAGACTTTTAGGGTCATCAAAGAGTTCATTGACGATATTGGCCAGACTTTCATAATCCCTGAAATCAAAAAGTTTTCCGCGGTTGTCAGCAAGGAGTTCCTGAGCATGCCAGTAAGGGGTGGAAATCACTGCTGCCCCGGAGCCGACCGCATAGGATAAAGTTCCGCTGACAATTTGAGCCTCGTTCAGGTAAGGTGTAATATACATATCCGAGGCCGTCAGAAAATCAAATAATTCTTCTTCGGAAACGAATTTATTAATGAAGGTAATGTTGTTCTCTACATTTAGTTTCCGTGCCAGTTTTTTCAAACTGTCCCGGTATTCTTCACCGGAATTTCGGATGACACCCGGGTGTGTTGTTCCTAAAATGACATACATCACATCCGGATGTTTTTCTACAATTTTGGGCAAGGCTTCAATTACGGTTTCCAGTCCTTTGTTCCTGCTGATCAGGCCAAATGTAAAAAGGACCTTTTTGTTTTTGAAAGCAAGGGAGGATTTTACCGGGTTGTTTACTTTGGCTTCCAGGTCTGGAACACCATGTTCAATCAGTTGAATTTTTTCCAGTGGAATCTCATAAACACTGGTTAGAAAACCAACCGCCCTGTTGCTCATCACTATAATTTTGGAAGAATATTTTGCAATTTCCCTGATAATGGTCAGTTGCATAAAATTAGGGTCCTTTAAAACGGTATGAAGAATGGTAATCAACGGTTTTTGCAGACGGGCAATTAAGGGCAAAATGTACACTCCGTTTTCGCCGCCATATATACCAAATTCATGTTCAAGAATACAGGCGTCAGATAAACTGGTGTTGATGTAATCGGCACCTCTTATATAGTCCTTCTGATTTTCCTGGCGGATGATGTATTTGACCTCTTTGGGATATTCATACTCATTTAAATTTTCCGAGTCATTCATGGCCACAACAAAACTGTCACTTGAGATTGTTTTTTTATCATGGCCAATGGCATTGAGTAAGTTGTTGTTAAAAGTGGCAATACCGCATTCACGGGGTGGGTAGGAAGATATATAAGCGAGTTTCATGGATCATTCTAGTTGATTGTATAAAGAACAATTAATATCCTGAAATGTTCGTTTTTCGAAAATTAATAAGAACAAGTCTTTTAAATTTGCTGTTTAAGCGTGTTTTGAACTGGAATAGTGTGGTTTTTTCGGTAAATAGGGGCGTTTTGAGAAATTTGTTAAACAAAATAAAATTTTTACAATAAAATGTTTAACTATCGTTTAAAACATCGAAGTCTTAAAATTGATTATGGGATAAATTTTTACCTTAGCAGAAGATTTTCAATAATATTCAATGGATACGACCTCTAAAAATCAGGATATCATAGAAAAAACGATATTTCCGATCTTATTTGCAATCAGTTTCTCTCATTTATTAAATGACACCATTCAATCTCTGATCCCCGCCATATATCCGGTGGTCAAAGAGAGCTATAAGCTTACTTTTTCTCAGATAGGGCTCATCACCCTGGTTTTTCAGTTGTCGGCCTCTTTATTACAACCCTTTGTGGGCTTGTATACAGATAAAAAACCACAACCTTATTCACTGGCTATGGGTATGGGTTTTACCCTTATCGGCCTGGTGATCCTTTCTGTATCCAATGGATTTTACATGATGCTTGCCGCAGTCGCCCTGGTTGGTTTAGGTTCCTCCATTTTTCATCCGGAAGCCTCCCGTATGGCACATGCAGCATCGGGTGGTAAAAGAGGATTGGCCCAATCCATTTTCCAATTGGGTGGTAATGCCGGAAGCTCTCTTGGTCCTTTGCTTGCCGCCTGGATTATTGTACCTTATGGACAATTTAGTGTCATCTGGTTTTCTTTGATTGCCTTACTGGCCATTTGTATTTTAAGCTGGGTTGGAAGCTGGTATAAAGGAATTGTAGGGCAGCTGAAAAAGAAGCAGCAAAAAACAAGTGTTGTACATACCTTTTCAAAGGGAAGAGTCGTCTTTTCTGTTGCCATTTTGCTGGTTTTGATCTTTTCAAAATATTTTTACATGGCCAGTCTGACCAGTTATTTTACTTTTTATCTGATCGATAAATTCCATGTTTCTGTTCAGAGTTCACAGATTTACCTGTTTGTTTTTCTATTTTCAGTAGCTGCGGGAACATTAATCGGTGGACCGGTAGGAGATCGTTTTGGAAGAAAATATGTCATCTGGTTCTCCATATTGGGGACTGCACCATTTGCCTTATTGCTTCCTCATGCCAATCTGTTCTGGACCTCTGTGCTGATTGTTCCCATAGGCGTGATCTTGTCTTCTGCATTTTCAGCCATATTGGTCTATGCCCAGGAGCTTATTCCAGGAAAAGTAGGTCTTGTTGCCGGCTTGTTTTTTGGTTTTGCCTTTGGTATGGGTGGAATAGGATCGGCCCTGCTTGGGAAACTGGCTGATGGTACAAGTATAGAATACGTTTTTTATGTTTGTTCATTTTTGCCTTTAATAGGCTTGTTGACAGGATTTCTTCCTAATATAGAGGGGAGCAGAAAAAAAGCATAAAAAAAGTCCGGTTTTAAAACCGGACTTTTTTTATGCTTTTTTGGCATTTATGCTGTTGTTTTATCTGAAGCATTTAAGAAAACAAATTTATTGTCAAACATGTCCAGCTTAATTTTGCTGTCCTTATCTATTTTACCGGCCAGAATTTCTTTGGACAATTCATTTAGAATACGCTTCTGAATCACTCTTTTTAGAGGTCTTGCTCCAAATTGAGGATCATAACCCAATTCAGCGAGCCAGTCCAGGGCTTCTGTGGAAGCTTCAATTTCAACACCCATTTCTGCCAGGGTTTGTTGTACATGTTTGAACTGGAGTTCTACGATATTTCTGATTTCTTTACGGTCTAAAGGCGTAAACATAATCAGTTCATCTATACGGTTTAAGAACTCAGGTCTTATGGTTTGTTTTAACAATTCAAACAATTCATTTTTGGTTTTCGCAATTACCTCATCACGGTTTTGATCGTCCAGGTTTTTGAAATTTTCCTGGATCAGATGAGAACCTATGTTGGAGGTCATAATGATAATGGTGTTTTTAAAATTCACCACCCTTCCTTTGTTATCTGTAAGCCGGCCATCATCGAGCACTTGTAAAAGGATATTAAATACGTCCGGATGCGCTTTTTCTATCTCATCGAGCAGCACAACGGAATAAGGTTTTCTTCTTACAGCCTCAGTCAGCTGACCACCTTCATCGTAACCAACATATCCCGGAGGCGCACCAATTAATCTCGATACGGCATGACGTTCCTGATATTCACTCATGTCAATACGGGTCAAGGCATTTTCATCGTTGAACAGGAATTCCGCCAATGCTTTTGCAAGTTCCGTTTTACCAACGCCCGTGGTACCCAGAAAAATAAATGAACCAATCGGTTTACGCTTATCCTGAAGCCCGGCACGGGAACGTCTGATGGAATCTGAAATGGCTTCTATCGCCTCATCCTGTCCGGCCACACGTTTGTGCAGTTCATCTTCAAGATGTAGTAATTTTTCCCTTTCACTGGAAACCAGCTTGGTTACCGGAATACCTGTCCAGCGGGCAACCACTCCGGCAATGTCATCTGCTGTAACCTCTTCTTTTAGCATGCGGCCTTCATTCTGCTGACTTTCGAGTTCTGCCTTAAGCTTTTCGACTTTATCCTGGGCCTCTTTGATTTTTCCGTAACGGATCTCGGCTACTTTACCATAATCACCGGCCCTTTCAGCCTGCTCGGCTTCCAGTTTATAACTTTCAATCTGTTCGATTTGGGTATTGATGCCATCGACAACATCTTTTTCACTTTGCCATTTGGCTTTCAGCTCATCTCTTTCTGCCGCCAGATTGGCAATTTCCTCCCCTAAGGCCTTCACCTTTTTGTCGTCATTTTCACGTTTAATGGCTTCCCGCTCTATTTCCAGCTGCATAATGCGGCGGGAAAGTTCGTCTACGTTTTCAGGCACGCTATCCATTTCAAGTCTTAACTTGGAGGCGGCCTCATCCATTAAATCTATGGCTTTATCCGGTAAAAAACGGTCAGAAATGTAACGTTGTGACAATTCTACGGCTGCAATAATCGCCTCATCTTTGATCCTTACTTTGTGATGAGTTTCATAACGTTCTTTTAATCCCCTTAAGATAGAAATGGCATCCTGGGTATCTGGTTCATCCACCATAACTTTTTGAAAACGACGCTCCAGGGCTTTATCTTTTTCAAGATACTTCTGATATTCATCCAGTGTTGTCGCCCCAATGGCCCTCAGTTCTCCTCTGGCCAGTGCAGGTTTTAAAATATTTGCGGCATCCATGGCACCTTCACCGCCACCAGCACCAACAAGGGTATGGATCTCATCAATAAACAAAATAATATCTCCGTCGCTTTGGCTGACTTCTTTAACGACGGCTTTTAATCTTTCCTCAAATTCACCTTTGTATTTCGCACCTGCAATAAGGGCACCCATGTCCAGGGAATAAACAGTTTTACTTTTAAGATTCTCCGGTACATCGCCTTTAATGATCCTGAAAGCAATTCCCTCGGCAATAGCTGTTTTACCTACTCCGGGTTCCCCAATTAAAATAGGATTGTTTTTGGTTCTGCGCGACAGGATCTGGATGACCCTTCTGATTTCCTCGTCCCTGCCAATAACAGGGTCTAGTTTTCCGGACTCTGCATATTCATTTAAATTCCTTGCATATTTATTTAAGGCATTATAAGTGGCCTCGGCATTTTGATCGGTAACCCGGTTGTCTCCGCGAAGGGCAACAACAGCCTTTTTAAGATCCTTTTCATTAACTCCCTGGTCCTTTAATAATTTAGAGGTGTCATCGTTGACGGCCAGTATGCCCAGCAATACATGTTCCACTGATACAAACTCATCTTTAAACTCTTTTAGATAAGATTGGGCTTTCTGAAGCGCACTATTGGAACCCGAAGACAGATAAACATTACTTCCACTTACCTTAGGGAATTTTGCAATCTGTGCATCAAGTTGCTGATTGAGTAGGTTGATATTTACATTTAGTTTTTTTAAGACATAAGAAACGACATTTTCATCAACATTCAGCAGACCTTTTAGCAGGTGAGCTGTTTCAATAGCCTGTTGCTGATTGCCCTGGGCTATTTCGGAAGCCTGTTGAATTGCTTCCTGGGCTTTTATTGTAAAGTTGTTGAAGTTCATAGTATCTGATAAACAAAGTAAATGCCATATTGTTGTCTGGCTTCAGATCGGAAATTTTGTCTGCTTGTTTTCTTTTGTTGTGACTAAATTACTGATTTTTAGTGTTTTGCATGAAAAAATGTCTGATCTGTAGTATTTTGCCTGATGATCAATTCTTCACAAATTGAGCCTTGCTTCACACCTGGTTCACAGCTCGGTCACACCTTGTTCACAAAAAGGTACCTTTTTGTGAACAAGGTGTGACTAATGTGTGCGCTATGTGAGCAGAAGCTCAGGACTATGACTTAATTTTTACGCCCCAACTTATGGCCTGCTTTCCATGGGCCGGATAAAACTTGTAATTTAGCAATTGTAAGGCATATTTTCTATATGCAATGAAGCACAGATCATGAGAGAATTTATACGTTTATATTTGGATGCCTACAAAGGATTGTCTACTCCGGCCTGGATGCTGGCCCTGGTGATGTTAATCAACAGGAGCGGGGCAATGGTGATCCCGTTTTTAGGCGTTTACATGACCAATCATCTTCAGTTTTCCCTGGAAAATACCGGAACTGTTTTGAGTTGTTTTGGTATTGGGGCTGTTGCCGGATCTTTTCTGGGTGGCTGGCTTACCGATCAGGTGGGCCATTTTAAAGTACAGGTCTGTAGCCTGATCCTCACTGTACCTATGTTTTTCCTGCTTCCGGAATTAAATACAGTTGTAAAACTGGCTGTGGGTGTTTTTATGCTGAGCCTTATTTCGGAAACCTTCCGGCCGGCAAACTCTGTGTCGATTGCTTATTATTCAAAACCAGACAATATTATCCGCTCTTTTTCCCTGAACCGCATGGCCATGAACCTTGGTTTCTCTATTGGCCCGGCCCTGGGCGGTTTTCTGGCTGCTATTTCCTATACCTTTTTGTTTTATGGAAATGCAGTGACTGCTTTTTTGTCTGCGATATTATTTTTTATCTATTTCCGTAAGCTTAAAGGTTATGAAAAAAAGGAGAGTCATGCGATGGATGAAAATAAAGAAGAAGCTGGCCGTTCCCCTTATAGGGATGTTTTGTTTATGGCTTTCAGTATACTCTGCTGTATTTTTACCATTTGTTTCTTCCAGATATTAAGTACGCTGCCTTTATACTACCGGTCAGCCTATAAAATGAATGAAGCAGATATCGGTTTAATTTTAGCTTTTAGTGGTGTAGTGGTTTTTGCGCTGGAAATGCTCATCGTGCACATTGCCGAAAAAAGGATGTCCTCGGGTGCTGCAATTGCATTGGGCACGATACTTTGCAGTTTGGCTTTTTTGAGCCTCAACCTGGCCCATGGGGTTTTTATCCTTTATTTTTCTATGTTTCTTCTTTGCCTTGCCGAAATTCTGGCCATGCCGTTTATGGCAACGGTTACTTTAAAAAGATCTTCTGCCCAAACAAGAGGCGCTTATATGGGGTTAAACGCACTATCCGTATCAGCTGCACATGTATTTTCACCATTTGTAGGCACCAGGGTGGCCGCTGCTTTTGGCTTCGAAACCTTATGGTGGGGAACCGGGGTTTTATTGATTTTAACGGCTCTTGGTTTTTGGCAGGTGATGAGAAAAATGGGGTTAAACAGTTGACCCGATTTCTTAAATTGTTATGCACACAAAAAAGCCCTGAATTTATTTCAGGGCTTTTTTGTGTATAGAATATTATCCTAAAATCTCTTTTAACTTTGAGGCCTGATGATCTGCCAATTTTTGCAGCGGGCCGGAAGCCAGCATTTTCATCATCATATTCAGGTCAGCAGAAATAATATGTTTTGCGATGGTACCGCCCTGGCCATTGTCGGCAACAGTCCATTTCAATTCTACATCAAAAGGTGCTTTTTCAGAAGGAATGGCCACCAGTTCCTGATTTGGAATACGGTTTGAGACTTTAATTGCCAGTTTAGCCATATTCTGAATCGTAAAGCTGGCCTCATCTTCTGTGGAAGACCAGTTGTAAATGTTTTCGGGCATCAGTTGCTGATGATTGTTCAGATCGGCCAGAAAGGCATATACTTTTTCTACCGGAACACTTAACTCGGCAGTGCTTTCAATAACAGTCATTATATTTAGGTTAATTGTTCAAGTTCTTTACCCCATCCAGAAGGGTCCCTGCGCCATTTTGTCAACAGGTCCACATCATTTTGCCCGATAAAGCTATGCTCAGCAGCATATTGAATCAGGGTTTGGTAATTGGATAAACTGGAATAACGGCATTTGGCATTTTTAAAATTTTCTTCAGCCTGGTCCAGGCCATAAGTAAAAATAGAAACCAGTCCGGCAACAGAAAGTCCTGCATTTCTTAAGGCATCTACTGCCTGAAGACTGCTTTTTCCTGTCGAAATTAAATCTTCAACAACCACCACGCGTTGTCCTTCCACAATTTCCCCTTCAATTAAGCTTCCTGTCCCATGCTCTTTTGCTTTTGATCTTACGTAAGCAAAAGGTAAACCAAGCTCCTGTGCCACTAGTACACCCTGAGGGATGCCTGCAGTAGCTACTCCGGCAATTAAATCAACAGAGCCATACTCTTCCTGAATCAACTGCGTAAGCTTTTGTCTGATGTATGTTCTAACTGATGGATGCGAGAGCGTTATCCTGTTATCACAATAAATTGGGGATTTCCAACCCGAAGCCCAGGTAAAAGGATTAGCAGGTTGTAATTTTATTGCTTTAATTTGTAACAGAAATTCAGCTACCTTTAATTCAATATCACTTTTATTATACATGGCTCAAAAATACAGAATATATATTAACGATAACACTTTGTTTATAGCAGATGTTGTGCCTCATCAGAACGGTGAAATACAACAGATTGATATACAGGATTTTGATTTTTTAACATTTTATAAAAATTTGGATAAAGGATCCAAAGGGGAGTACCTTGTGCTGACTGAGGACCCCAAAGCCGTATTTAGAAAACTCAAACAAAAATGCTTACTGATTAAGGCTGCAGGAGGTCTGGTTAAAAACTCAGCGGGCGATTATTTGTTTATTTTTAGAAATAAAAAGTGGGATCTTCCAAAAGGAAAGGTCGAGAAAAATGAAAAAATGAAAGCGGCCGCGCTTCGGGAAGTAGAAGAAGAGTGCGGGGTGAAAATTCATAGCAATAAGGATAAGCTGTGTAAAACTTACCATGTATATGAACTGGGAGGGAAGGTTGTTTTAAAGAAAACCAACTGGTACAATATGACCGTAAAGGGACAACCTAAACTCATTCCTCAAAAAGAAGAGGGGATTACAAAAGCCGGCTGGTTTGGCAAGGATGAATTGGATCCGATACTGAAAAAAACCTATTTATTGATTTTTGAAGTATTAAAAGCGGGTAAGCTAATTTAGTTATAAGTGCCTTAAAGCTTTTTCAGGAACAAATTTCCGGACATCGCCATGGTTGCGAAGAATATCCCTTACAATGGTGGAACTAATAGCGGAATATTCTGGTTTGCTTAGAATAAATATGGTTTCCATCTCCGGCATCATGGTTTGATTGATTTGGGCAATTGCCCTTTCATATTCAAAATCACCTACCGAGCGGATACCCCTTACCATGTATTGTGCATGGAGTTCCCTGCAGAAATCGACTGTCAGGCCCTCATAGAGCCTGACTTCTACCTGTTTGAAATCGCTGAAGACATCACTGACGATATCCCTGCGCTGTTCAGCAGACAGATAACTCTGTTTAGAACTGTTTAAACCAATGCCCACCACCATTTTATCGAATAAAGGAAGGGCACGTTTTAAGATGTCTACATGTGCAATGGTTATCGGATCAAAAGAACCTGGGAACAAGGCGATTTTCATATTACGTGGATTTAGGCTTTTGGAAAAAACTAAAAGAAGAATTACCGTATTTTCGGGTTTCTGTATAACCTGGTTGGCTATCGAGTTTTAACAAAGAGGGGTGCTCTACGATTAATATTCCATTTTCGGCAAGCAGGTTGTTTTTTAGAACCAATTCAGGAATCAACGGTATCGTGGGAAGGTTATAGGGTGGGTCGGCAAATATGATCTGGTAACTTTTTTTGTGGCCTTCCAGAAATTTAAAAACATCAGCTTTTACCACTTCGATAGCATCCAGCGTATATTTATCTGCCACAGACTTCACCCAGTATACACAACCGGAATGTTTGTCTACAGCAGTGACCTGAGCAATACCTCTGGAAGCAAATTCAATACTGATGTTGCCGGTTCCGCAAAAAAGGTCCAGCACCTGACAGCTTTCAAAATCATACTGATTATAAAGGATATTGAACAGGGCCTCTTTTGCCATGTCGGTTGTGGGTCTTACAGGTAGGCTCTGTGGTGCCTGCAAACGTATCCCTTTTAACTTACCTCCGATTATCCGCATAGATCAACCGCTAATAAACTGCTATAATAGTAAGGGGGCATATCATCAAGAATGGCATAATCCATAGCCTGGTTCTGTGGTACGCTGAAGCGGATATCCATAAAGTATTTTTCTAATGTTTTATAGTTCTGATCCTCTTTTTCCAAAATGCCACTCACATGCAGCTGAAGGCTTGAAGCATCTAGTCCCAGTTGTTTAAGGATAAAAAGCAGGTAATAATTAAATTCTTCAGCGTTTTCTATTTCATAGCTGTTTTTAAAAACCAGTTGCTGCTCTTTTACATAGACCGCTGTAAAGGAGCGGGCCGTAAAATCAAGGACCAAAGCTTCGCTAAGCGTTGCAGCCAACATTAAAACAGGGGCCGTTTGTTCATAGATGTCAGCGTCTTTGAAATTTGCATCCAATTGTTCTTCCAATGTTTTTTGAAGATTAAAAACAGAGGTGAAATCGTAGCGGGTGTTTTTCTGTATATAAATATTTTTGGGGTGTCCGCTGTTGAAAAAATTCAGATAAGCAGATAAATCAGCGCTTTGGTAGAGTTCATTTGGAACGTCGACCGCATTGGTCGCGGCCATAGAAATTTTAACTTTTTTAAAAGGATATTTCAAATAGGGATCATTTTTCAGCTTATTGACAAGAGTTTGGGAAATGTCGGAACATTCCTGCTCATCAAAAATTGCTTTAAGGCGCTGGTTTTCCTGATTGATAATGGCATAGGAAAAGCTGTCATTTGTAATTTTTAAGAGTAAATTACAATCGGGCGCTGTACCTGGATCAAATTGGGGATCCAAAAGCAGTATGCTGTTTTTAATATTCATCTTAACAAAATTAATTCTTTTTTTTTGTAACCCTACCATTGCATATTTGTAAAATGGATAAAACAACAATAATCGCCCGGTCTTATCCCTTTGAGCCGACAGCCGAGCAATTGATTTTTTGCAGGGAAATGGCCGGGTTTTTATCAGGCATGCTGGATGAAAAATGTTTTATTCTCAGGGGTTATGCCGGAACGGGGAAAACAACTTCTGTTGCCGCTTTGGTTAAAGCCTTGCCGCAATTTAAATTGAGACCGGTTTTACTTGCCCCCACAGGTCGTGCAGCCAAGGTGATGAGTAACTATACCGGAAGAACAGCACTCACGATCCATAAAAAGATCTATAGAAAACGTTCTGCAGTTTCCATGGAACTTTCTTTTCAACTGGCTCCCAATCTGAATGAGCATACCCTTTTTATTGTGGATGAAGCTTCTATGATTTCAGATGAATGGAATCTCCAGAGCGGGTCTTCTTTTTTAAAGGACCTGATGGAGTTTGTTTACAATCAGAAAAACTGCGGGGTACTTTTTGTTGGAGATACGGCACAATTGCCCCCGGTGGGTAGTCTGGACAGTCCGGCGCTAAGTGGGGAACATCTGGCAAATGCTTTCCAGCTTAAAGTGACACAGGTAGAACTTCGGGAAGTGGTGCGACAGGAAAAGAAATCGGGCATACTAGCCAACGCAACAATGCTAAGAAAATTGGTTAATGGTTATGCCCAGCGTGCGGCCGATGGAGAAGTGCTCAAGGTCGAGCTGCCGAAATTTAAAACCAAATCCTACAAAGATATTTTCAGGATGACCGGGCTAAAACTGGTTGAAGGGCTGGAGTATGCCTACAGAAAATTTGATATGGAGAATTGTCTGATTGTATGCCGATCTAATAAATCTGCAAATGTCTATAACCAGCAAATCCGTGCGAGACTGTTGTACAGGGAAGAAGAACTGACAGGCGGGGACCAGGTTATGGTGGTCCGGAACAATTATTTCTGGCTGGGTGAAAGTGAATCAGCAGCTTTTATTGCAAACGGGGACATGGCCAGAATTACAAGGGTCCGGAATGAAGAAGAACGTTATGGTTTGCGTTTTAGTGAAGTCCAGATGGAATTTCTGGATTATCCTGAGGCCGGAGCGATTAGCTGTAAGGTACTTCTGGATACTTTAACAGGAGAAACACCTAATTTATCTCAGGAAGACAGCCAAAAACTTTATGAAGGGGTAAACCTGGACTATGAGCACATTAAAAATAAAAAAGACAGGCTTGCAGCTGTGAAGCAGGACCCTTATTATAATGCTTTGCAGATTAAATTTGCTTATGCGGTAACCTGTCATAAAGCGCAGGGGGGGCAATGGGACGCTGTATTTGTCGATCAAGGCTATCTGACAGATGAAATGGTCGATATGGATTTCCTGCGTTGGTTGTACACAGCGGTCACCAGGGCAAAAAGAGAATTATTTTTAGTAAATTTTGCCCAGAACTTATTTTTATCCCCTGCCGAAGAGTAGTTGTAACAATCTATTTTAAAAAGAATAACCCTATATACAGATGAAATTTGCCTATTCAGTTAAACAAAAAATGACCATCGCCCTATTGCTTTTTTGTATTATGGGCTGTTCCATTTTGATCAGGGTCCTTGAAGATAAAAGCATAAAAAAAATGAATAATGCTTTTTTATCGATGTACAAGGACCGGCTGATTCCGGCAACAGACCTCTTTTTTTTGGCAGAAAACATCTATGAAAAACGTTTCCTGCTGGAAGAAACCTTAAATCAGCCGGGGCTCGATAAAGCCAGGATCAGTCAGACGAGCAACCGTCTGGAAAACCATGACAGAAATATAGACTCCCTGATCCGAAAATACGAACAGACCCTGCTGGTTAAACCCGAAAAAAAATACCTGACAGATTTGAAATCCAAGCTGCAGGCCCACAGGCTTATTGAACAGAACATTTTGGTGATGAGCAGCAAGCATTCTGCCCAGGAAGGAAAGAAAATGTTTGAAACCCTTGGAAAGACATCTTTTCAGACTGCTACACAAAAATTATCAGAACTGACCAGGATCCAGACTGAGGTCGGGGAAGAGCTGATTGGAAATTCTAAATTTATGGTTTCCGGGAGCCAGATTTATTCTGCATTGCAGGTGGCTTTGGCCATCGTCATTGGAATTCTGATCGTTGGAATTGTTTTTACCTCCAATGTGGTTAAAATCCAGAACGATAAATTTAACCTGAATTAAATCTGACAGAAATTTAGTGATAGGGTGGAAGCTCAATGATGAAGCAGCTGCCTTTATTTTCTTGACTAATGACCGAAATGCTGCCCCGGTGTTGTTCTATAATGTTTTTACAGATGTGAAGCCCCAGGCCTATAGATTTTTCACCCTTTAAGCCAGGCCTGCCAGCTTTTGAAAACTGATCAAACAACTGGTCTTTAAGCGCTGAGGGCACACCTATGCCGTAGTCTTTGATTTTAATCAGTGCCAGGTGGTCTTTACCAGGTTCAACAGAAACCTCTATCGGTTGGTCTGGTCCTGAAAATTTAATTGCATTGCCGACAAGATTGTCTATAACCCTGAGAAATTTGGATCTGTTTACCAGAACCAGAAGATCATGGTCCCAGCTGTGAAAATTAATGATCCTTTCACCGGCCAGATTGAGTGTCCAGTTGCTGCAAATGTCGGCAATGAATTCTGTTAAATTCGTTTTTTGGGTAACAATTGAGGTGTCTTTGTTGCTGGCTTCAATGACTTCCAACAGGTCATAAATAATCGTTTTTGCTTGTCTGGCAGAGTTGAGCACCATGGTGACCTCTGTTTTGACGGTATCCTGGATGTGGTCTTCCATAAGCATCATGGTACTCAGGGCCTCAATATTATTCAAGGGATTTCTAAGGTCATGGGCAACAAAACCGAGAATTTCACTTTTTTGGTGGTTTAATCTTTCTACCTCCCGGTTTTTTTCTTCTAATTCTTTCAACTGAAGAAAATGCTGTGATTTAAAGTAATAACTGTAGCGGGAGAAAGAGAACAATACAAAAGCAAGCACGACGGAAATGATACAGCTAAACAGGTTCTGCTGTAAACCCAGGTTGGATAAATAAAGGCCGGCCGCAAATAAAAAAATGACAAACAGGGATGCAAGCAAAATTTCCCATAATTCCAGTAAAAAGAAAATGCTGACGGCAACTACCCCCACTAAAAACATGGTTAAGGTATTTTTTGTATTGTGCAGGGAAATAATGTAACTGGTGGAATAGGTAAAAGCAATGATGAACAGCACAAAGGACAGGGTCAGTATACTTCTTGATTTAGAAGTCCATTTCTTGGATTTAAGTGCTTTTGTACTGATTAAAAAAAAGGCGAGAGAACCAAAAATTTCAATCCAGTTGATGTAACTGTATTCATGATAATTGTGAGCGGCTTTAACTTCGTCAAGAAAAAAGAAACTGCTTAGGCGGATCATGGTGGCCACCACCAGGATCAATGAACTGAGAAATTTTACTTGTTTAATATTAATGTGGCTATAAGTTCTCTTAAACTCATGAGCATATTTTTCAGGGGTTTTATACTTAAATAAATTAAACAAGACAGAGGGGAGTTTAAGGAAGCAAAAATAGAGAAAGCATAAGAAGTTACAAGGAATTTCTATCTTCAGAGAAAAAATAAAAATATGACCGGGCTGATTGCAAACATCCGAAAAACGAGGGCATTTTTGTTAAATATGGTTGATGGGCTCTCTATAGAGCAATTGAATCACATTCCTGAAGGTTTTAACAACAACATCATCTGGAACCTGGGCCATCTGATTGCAGCCCAACAGGGCTTATGTTACCTCAGGGCCGATCTTCCTCACCATGTTAGCGAAGTGTTTTTCAATACGTTTAAACCTGGTAGCAAGCCCGAAAGGTTTATAGACGGGGAAGAATTTGCACAGATGAAAAAGCTGATGTTCAGTACCCTGGACCTTTTGGAAAAAGATTACGCAGATCAGATTTTTGGAAATTATCAATGCTGGACAACCCGCTATGGGGTAGAACTGGCTAGTATAGATGATGCTTTAAATTTTGTGCTTTTTCATGAAGGCCTTCACCAGGGATATGTGATGGCTTTAAAGCGGCTGGTTTTGAGCAAAGAATTCATATAGAGGTTTTGAGGAGGCATCTGCTAAGGATAAACGCTTAGCCTGTAACAGGTAAATCCTCAAAACCCTGCAATTTGTAAAATGCTTATAATGCGTACAGACGGATTATCTGACCCTGTTTTTAACAGCAGTAAGATAGATCGCTGTGATCGCAATAATCGCACAAACCGGAACTAAAGACGCTGTTACCTGAGCATTGCTCATTATAGTACTGCAAATTGTAATCATGATGATAATTTTTCGGTGAAGGTAAGCAAAATCAGAGAAAATTTAAATGATTTGTGAAGATTGGGTCCTGATTTATGGGATTTATTTGGACGGTCGGTCCTGGAGCTGGACAGAAAAAGAAAAGGTCAATTAAAGGGGCTGAACTTCCCGGAACACCCCCTTTTATGAGTATCGACATCCATCGAATAAGAATAATAAACAAATGTAAGTTGGGGTGAGGGACAAAAAAATGATACTAGTCACATTTTTTTTATATGTTTTAGTGGAATCGGCGCTGTTTAGATGGATTTGAGGCATCAATCCTAATAATTTAACATATTTTAACATTCCGGAGGGCATTTTAAGTTGTGAAAAAATGGAGGTTTACATAATTTTCGCATTGAAAAAAACAGGTCCAAAATGGAAGAAATAAATAACATCACCGACAGTTCTGCTCAAGGGACTGATATCCGGGCGTTGAACGAAATGATACAGAAGGAGAGTGCATTTATCGACCTCCTTTTTATGGAAATGGATAAAGTGATCGTAGGTCAACGTTATATGGTTGAACGATTGCTCATCGGATTACTTGCAGATGGCCATATCCTGCTGGAAGGGGTTCCCGGACTTGCAAAAACGCTGGCCATCAATACCCTCTCCAAAACCATAGATGCAGGTTTCAGCCGCATTCAGTTTACACCAGACTTATTGCCTGCAGATTTGTTGGGCACCATGATTTATAATCAGAAAAAAGAAGAATTTGTGGTCCGTAAGGGACCATTGTTTTCGAACTTTATCCTTGCTGATGAAATTAACCGGGCCCCTGCAAAAGTACAGAGTGCTTTACTGGAGGCCATGCAGGAAAGACAGGTGACCATTGGTGACCATACCTTTGAACTGCCAAAACCTTTCCTGGTACTGGCCACACAAAACCCGATTGAACAGGAAGGGACTTATCCGCTTCCTGAGGCACAGGTAGACCGGTTTATGTTAAAAGTGGTCATCGGATACCCTAAAAAAGAAGATGAGATTAAAATTATGCGTTCCAACATTTCTCCGCAGGGAATGCTTAAACCCAAAACCGTTCTCCATCCAGACGACATTATACGGGCAAGAAAAGTAGTAAGAGAAGTGTATATGGACGAAAAAATAGAACGATACATTATCGATATCGTTTTCGCGACCCGTTACCCTGATCAGTATAAGCTTGCAGATTATAAAAACCTGATTGGCTTTGGCGCTTCTCCCAGGGCAAGTATCAATATTGCACTTGCATCCAAAGCTTATGCTTTTATTAAAAGGAGAGGCTATGTGATCCCGGAGGATGTCAGGGCGGTATGTCATGATGTATTAAGACACCGGATCGGATTGACTTACGAGGCCGAAGCTGAAAATATCAATACAGAAGAGATCATTACCGGAATATTAAATGCGGTAGAAGTACCTTAAATTTATGGATACCAAAGATCTCTTAAAGAAAGTAAGAAAGATCGAAATTAAGACCCGTGGCTTAAGTAATCAGATCTTTTCAGGAGAATACCAGTCGGCGTTCAAAGGGCGTGGTATGGCTTTTAGTGAGGTTAGGGAATATCAGGTTGGAGATGAGATCCGGACTATTGACTGGAACGTCACTGCCCGGTTTAACCATCCCTATGTGAAGGTCTTTGATGAAGAAAGGGAAATGACCGTCATGCTGCTGGTAGACTTTAGCGGATCTAAAAATTTCGGGACCCAGAACCAGCAAAAACAAGAACTTGCAACCGAACTTTGCGCCGTTCTGGCCTTTTCAGCCATACAGAACAACGATAAAGTTGGTGTACTTTTTTTCAGTGACCGGATAGAGAAATTTATCCCTCCTAAAAAGGGGAGGAGCCATATTTTAATGATCATCAGAGAACTGATAGAATTTAAACCTCAGCACAAGGGAACAAATGTTGCAGAGGCGCTCCGTTATTTTACGAGTGCCATAAAGAAAAGATCAACAGCTTTTCTGATCTCGGATTTTATGAGCAGTACTTTTGAAAACGAACTGAAAATTGCAAACCGAAAGCATGATCTGGTGGCACTCAGGCTGTACGATGTTCATGAAGAGGAATTTCCGGATCTGGGGCTTATCCCTGTAACAGACGAGGAAAGTGGACAAACGGCCTGGATCAATACCAGTGATAAAAAAGTTCGCCAGCACTTTAAAACTGCAGCCCTGGAAAGAAACGGAAAATTACAGGATCTGTTTCGCAGATCGGGTGTTGATTTTACTTCAATAGGTACACATCAATCTTATATCAAACCATTAATGACTTTGTTTAAAAAACGGGAGGCCCGGAGATAACAGATATGAAACCGTATTTTAATTTTAGTTTATTATTGTTTTTTGCGTTATGGACTTGCCAGGTAAAAGCACAGCAAGCACAGGTTAAGGCTCATTTGGACAAGAGTTCCATGGCCATTGGCGACCAGGTAACCTTGTCGGTGGTGGTCAGTCTTCCCCCTAAAGGGCAGGTTGCTTTTCCTTTGCTAAAGGATAGCCTGAGCTCAAAAATTTTGCTGGTCGGACAAGGAAAAACAGATACAGTTCCGGATCAGGCCCAACCAGGAAACCGGCTCATTACACAAAGGTATATCCTTACCTCTTTTGAGCCAGGACTGCAGCAGATTCCTTCATTGCAGTTGCAGACCGGAACAGAAAAGTTGAACACAGAAGCTTTAAGTTTACAGGTGAATGGGGTAAAAGTAGATACCACCAAGGCAATTTATGATATAAAACAACCACTTACTGTTTCCTATACCTTTATCGATTGGTTAAAAGATCACTGGGCCTGGATCCTGATCCCTGTATTGGGTATTTTGCTTGTGGCGGGTGTATGGTATTATCTGAAGAAAAGAAAAGGCAATAAAATAAAACCTGAGCTAAAAGAACCTGAAATACCTGCACATGAGCTTGCGCTGAATAAACTGTCTGCTTTAAAAGCACAAAAATTATGGCAGCAGGACAGGGCTAAAGAATATCACACGGAGTTGACGGATATTTTAAGGGAATATCTGGAAAAAAGATACCAGGTAAATGCGATGGAACAGACTTCCGAAGAAATTTTTCTGGAGCTCAGACATGTAGAAATGCCGGGACAAAGCCGGTCTATGCTTTTACAATTGTTTAAGCTGGCAGACCTGGTCAAATTTGCCAAGGAAAAGCCATTGAGTGCTGAAAATGAAAGGAGTATGGAGAACTCCCTGAATTTTATTGTACAGACCAGGCCTGAAGGACCTTTAAACGAGCATAAGGAAGGGAAAAAAGATCATGAATAGATTTGGCGGAATAGAATTTGCCCATCCTGGCTTTTTCTGGTTTTTGCTGGTGGTTCCACTCGTTTTGGGCTGGTACATCTGGCGAAATCAAAAACTGCATGGAAGCTTACGTATTTCGGCAATTGGTGGCTTTTTTCCTGTTAAAAAGAATTACCTGGCTGTTTTAAGACATTACAGTATTGTATTGCGTCTGTTGGCATTGATCAGCATCATTATTGCCATGGCCAGGCCGCAGTCTGCTTTCAGCTGGCAGAATTCGACAACAGAAGGAATTGACATTGTGATTGCCACGGACATTTCAGGAAGTATGTTGTCTGAAGACCTTAAACCCAACCGCCTGGAGGCCGGAAAAAATATTGCCATTGATTTTATTAAAGATCGCCCGGATGACCGGATTGGGCTGGTGGTGTTTAGTGGTGAAAGTTTTACCCAGTGTCCGCTGACCATTGACCACGATGTGCTCATTAATTTATTTAAAGGCATTAATAACGGAATGATTGAAGACGGTACGGCCATTGGAATGGGACTGGCTACGGCGGTTAACCGTCTTAAGGAAAGTGAAGCCAAAAGCAAGGTGGTCATCCTGCTCACCGATGGCACAAACACGACGGGTTCCATACCGCCAGTTACTGCCGCTGAAATTGCAAAACAGATGAAAGTAAGGGTATATACGGTAGGAGTCGGGACCAAAGGTTATGCGCCCTACCCAGTAAAAACCCCTTTTGG
This sequence comes from Pedobacter nutrimenti, assembly GCF_003208655.1. Classification (GTDB taxonomy): domain Bacteria; phylum Bacteroidota; class Bacteroidia; order Sphingobacteriales; family Sphingobacteriaceae; genus Pedobacter; species Pedobacter nutrimenti. The sequence goes on from NZ_QKLU01000011.1 coordinate 184,856, forward strand.
AATACAATACCAGCAAGTTCCGGTGACCATTGATGAAGCCATGCTAAGCAATATTGCCAATATTACAGGTGGTAAGTATTTCAGGGCAACCAATAACGAAAAACTTAAACAAATTTACCAGCAAATTGATCAGCTGGAGAAAGCAAAGATAGATGTGACCCAATACCATAAAAAAACAGAACGTTTCCTGCCATTGGCTTTGCTGGCTGCTTTGTTGTTGCTGCTGGAGTTTATATTAAAGAACACTTATTTTAAAGGAGCCTTAACTTAATCCTATGTTACGTTTTGCACATATAGAGTTTTTATGGGGCCTGTTGCTCATTCCGGTGTTCCTGCTGGTTTTTTTGATCCTGCGTTACTGGAAAAAGAAAGCCCTGCGCAGGCTTGGGGACAAAGAGACCGTGGCCAGGATTATCCCTGAAGTATCCTTTTCCAGACCGGCTGTAAAATTTGCTTTTTTTAGTCTGGCCTTTGCTTCCCTGACCATTGCCCTTGCAGACCCTCAGGTGGGAACAAAAATAGAAGAAGCCAAAAGGAGCGGCTCAGACCTGATGATCCTGCTGGACGTTTCCAACAGTATGCTTGCCGCGGACCTGGCGCCCAACCGTCTGGAAAATGCGAAAAGAGCGGTTTCACAATTAATTGATAACCTGCATAACGACAGGATAGGGATTGTTATTTTTGCAGGAGAAGCCTATATGCAGCTTCCGGTGACCACAGACCACTCGGCTGCGAAACTTTTTCTGGACAACATCAACACCAATATTGTTCCTACACAGGGAACAGCTATAGGGGCAGCCATAGATATGGGAATAAAGTCCTTTGACCTGGTTAACGGAACCAGCAAGGCCATGATCCTGATGACAGATGGAGAAAATCACGAAGACGATGCGGTAAGAGCAGCCGGGGTCGCCAGTAAAAAAGGCATTACCATTCATGTCGTTGGTTTGGGTTCTGCCGAAGGTGCACCGGTGCCCATCTATAAAAACGGGGCACAGGCTGGTTTTCATACCGATGAACAGGGGCATACCGTGGTCAGTAAATTAAATGAAGAAATGTGTAAGGAAGTAGCAAAGGCTGGTAACGGTGTCTATGTGAGGGCTTCCAATGCAAACAGCGGATTGGGTTTAATTATGGACCAGATAGAAAAAATGCAAAAAAAGACCTATGACAGCAAATCTTTTAAGAATTATGAAGACCGTTTTCAGTTTTTTCTGGGGCTTGCTTTTATTTTTTTAATCATAGAGTTTTTTATTTCCAGCAGGAAAAATGTAAAATTAAGCGGGCTGAAATTGTTTGAAGTAAAAAAGTAATGAAGAGGTTAATTATTATTCTGTGTGTTGTTTTACAAGGAAACCTATTGTTGGCCCAGCAGGAAAAACGGGATATTCATCAGGGAAATCAGTTGTACCAGCAGCAGAAATATGCAGAAGCAGAAGCCAGTTATCTTAAATCGGTGGAAAAATCAAAGCAATCAATCAAAGGGAATTTTAACCTTGGAGATGCTTTTTATAAACAAAAGAAATTTGATAAAGCTGCAACACAGTTCAATGGAATTGCTTCTTCTGCGCCGACCGCTTCGTTGAAAGCCCAGGCTTATCATAATCTTGGCAATACCCTGATGCAATCAAAAAAATGGGAAGAAAGTGTAGAGGCCTATAAAAAATCTTTACTTCTTAATCCAAAAGATGATCAGACCAGATACAACCTGGCTTATGCTATGGAAAAGCTGAAACAACAGCAAAGCCAGGATAAGAAGGATCAGAAAAATAAAGATGGTCAGAATAAGGACCAGAAGAAAGACCAAAAAAATAAAGATCAGAAAAACCAGGATAAAAAGGACCAGAAAAAAGACGATAAGGAAAAACAGGATAAGGACAAAAATAAAGATCAGCAGAATAAAGACCAGAATAAGCAGGATCAGAACAAACAGGACCAGGATAAGAAAGATCAGCAGAAAGATCAGAAACCCCAGCCCGATAAATTGTCAAAAGAAGATGCTCAGCGGATGCTGGAAGCCCTGAACAATCAGGAGAAAAGCACCCAGGATAAGTTAAAAAATAAAAAGGCCAAAGGCGTAAAAGGACGCATTGTTAAAGACTGGTAAAGCATTGTGGATTTAAAAATGAAAGCAAAATATTTTATAGCATATCTGATGTTCCCTGTACTGTTGTTTTGGAGCAGTATTTTATTTGCCAATGATGTGAAAGTGACTGCATCTGTTAGCAAAACGGAGGTTGCCGTAGGAGAAGCATTTGAAATTACTTTTACTGTCAATGGGAATGCCGAGCGGTTTGACCCGCCATCTTTTGCTGGTTTTCAGGTCATATCCGGGCCGAACCAGTCCTCGAGTATGACTTCTATTAATGGCAATACCACAGTAAGTATGTCTTTAAGCTATGATCTGGTCGGAACCCAAGAAGGGGAGTATACCATTGGAGCGGGCAGTATTGTGGTCAATGGAAAAGTTTACAAATCCAATGCGCTAAAAATAAAGGTTGTTAAAGGAAACCCTGCCCAGAGCAGTTCGCAAAGCCGTGCCGCGGCAAGGGGAAGAACACAGACCAATGTTCAAACGGTTACAGGAAATGCAGCTGATGTGGCCAAAAATCTTTTCATTAAAGCTTCGGTAAATAAAACAAATCCTTACCAGGGTGAACAGTTAACCGTAAGCTATAAACTGTATACCAATGTGAACCTGGTCGACAACAGTTTGGATAAACTTCCTGACTTTAATGGCTTCTGGAGCCAGGAGATTAAAAATACCAATCCAAATGTAGAATGGGCGATTGAAAAAATTAAGGGTGTAAGTTATCATGTGGCCACCCTCAAACAAATCATCCTTTTTCCGGAACGTTCCGGAAACCTGGTACTGGACCCCTTAGCCATGACCTTTCTGGTCAGGCAGGCAGCCCCTTCCATGGATATTTTTGACCAGTTTTTTGGTGGATCTTATAAAGATACCAAGTATAAAATAAGCAGTGCACCTGTAAACATTCACGTAAGGCCATTGCCGGAAAATGGTAAACCTGCGGGTTTCCAGGGTGCTGTGGGGCAGTTCAGTGTCCAGGCTTCGCTCGATAAAACACAACTAAAGGCTAATGAAGCGTTGAACTATAGTCTTAAAATATCCGGTACAGGGAATTTGAAGCTATTGAATGCACCGACCGTTAATTTTCCTGCAGATGTAGAAAAGTATGACCCTAAAGTGGAAGACCAGATCAGTGAAAGCCTTACCGGAGTATCCGGTAGCCGGGCATATAAATATCTTCTGATTCCAAGACATGAAGGAAGTTATACCATTGAGCCCTTTCAGTTTTCTTATTTTAACCCGGTTTCAGGGAAGTATGTAAGCCTGCCTTCCAGGGCTTTCCAGATTAAAGTAAGTAAAGGTGATCCAGGAGCGAATGTAACTGCTTATTCAGGTAACCAGCAAGATATAAAAATGCTCAACAAGGACATTATGTATATCAAAACCACAGACCTGGCCTTATCTGAAAATGGGAAAAATTTTTATGGTTCCCTGGGGTATGTATTGTCTATGTTGCTTGGACCAGCCCTTTTTGGCCTGGCCTGGTGGTCGAAAAAAAGGTATGAGGAAAAGAATAAGGATCTGGTGCAGGTTAAATGGAGAAAAGCCAATAAGATTGCAGCCAGGCATTTGGCCTTTGCAGCTAAACAATTGGCCGCCGGAGATCAAAAAGCTTTTTATGAAGCGATTTACAAAGGTTTATATGGTTACCTGAGTGATAAACTGAATATTTCCGCAGCAGAACTGAATATAGAGCACATCAGAACATCTTTAAGGGCTATAAATATTAATGAAGAACTGATCGGCAGACTGGGAAATACACTGGAGTTATGTGAAATGGCAAGGTATGCCCCGGTTCCGGGAAGTACCGAACAGGAAGTATTTGATCAATCCAAAAGTATAATTAATGATATTGAAACGCATGCGTAAAGACTTAAAATATATTCTTTTTGGTCTGTTGGTTATTGGTTTGCCTTTATTGTCCAGGGCCGGGGACAGACCGTCAGACTGGTTTGCAAAAGGAAACGAACAATATGCAAAAGCCAGGTATGAGCAGGCTCTGGAGGCTTATCAGAAAGTGGAACAATCAGGTTATTCTTCGGCAGCATTTAACTTTAACCTGGGCAATACGTATTATAAACTGGGCAATATGCCTGCTGCAATTTTAAATTATGAAAGGGCATACAGACTGGCCCCTTCAGATAAGGATATAGACTTGAATTTAAAATTGGCCAGGCTTAAAATTACAGATAAAATAGACGAAGTTCCGGAGCTCTTTTTGCTCAGCTGGTGGAAAAATTTCCTGTTTTTCTTTTCCCTATCCCAGCTTTCCATTGGGAGCATTGTTCTTTTTATTATGGGATTCTTACTGTTATCTTTTTATCTTTTTGCCCCTTCAAGCACTTTGAAAAAGGCAGCCTTTTTTTCTGGTTTGGGTTTGGCCCTGATCGGTTTTGTTTTTATGCTGATGGCCGGCGCGCAGTCCAGTTATTTTAACCGTCATCAGCAAGCCATTGTTTTTAGCAGCTCGGTCCAGGTAAAAACCGGACCAGAAACAGCATTGAAGACTTTATTTATGATCCATCAGGGTACCAAGGTAAATGTCCTGGAAGACCAGAAAAATTGGATTAAAATTGAGCTGGCCAATGGAAACACGGGCTGGATCGAAGCTTCAGTTGTACAAAAGATCTAAACAATAAAGCCTGACCGGTTAAGATCAGGCTTTACAATCTGTAAAAGTGTTTCCTTATTTCATGGCCAGTTGTTGCTGGTCGGCATCGGTCATTTGCTTATAAAAGTTTTTAAAGGCTTCTACCTTATCCAGAGGTACCAGATCATTTTTTAATACAAAGCGTCTTTTCAAAATGATTTTATTGTCTTTTTCCACACTTTCTATACTGAAATCAACAAATTCGTTGGAAAGGCTGACTGCTTTAAATGGCTGTACGATACTTTTACCCTCCGGAAGCTCCAGACTTAACTGCTGGGTAGATTCATCAGCTGAAAACAGTTGAGTAAGGTCTATGCCAAATTTTCTTGGCGACAAGATCTGTAAGTCGGTTGCAGCGGTTTTGCTGGACCAGGGAATAGAAAAAATCAGCATTCCGGCAACAGGCTTACTGACATTTATTAATTTATAAGATGCAGCTGTACCTACTGTATCTGAACTGGCTGTTTCGGCATTCAGATTACTGAAATCTAAAGAATAGGTTTCATTTTCAGGGTACAAAGCAGCAATTTGTTCTTTCATTTTCTTCAGTTGATCTTTAGCACTCAGGTCCTTAAAAACAGAGCGCAGGTAGCTCGCTGCAGAACCCGTGTTTTGATTTTGTTCCTTTATGATCATATCCGCATCTTTAAGGGTAACAGAGGTCGTGTAGTTAAGTATATTGCGTCCCCTTAATTCCGGATTGAACTTTTTAAGCTGAGCAGGGCTTTTACCAATTTCCAGGATGTTCGAATTTATGAAGGTATTGCTGAAGGTATTAAATGGCAGGTTTCCTGAGGTTAACTCTAACCAATATTCCTGTTTGTTGACAATGGCCTTTGCAATACAGTGGTTAAAATCTATGCTTGGAAGCAGCAAGGTATTTTGTCCATTGTCCCTTGTGCTCACCAGGGCCAGCTGAGCTTCAATTCCGGCCTCTTTGCACATGGTCACAAACAAGGTCGAAACATCCTTACAATCTCCAATACGGGTATTGATCACCGTGGAGGGGTTCTGTGGAACAATACCACTCTGACGGAATGATACCGAACTGTAGGCAATGTTTCTGGTGATGTAGTTATAGATCATTTTAACTTTGCTTAATGGATCCAGATTGGCTTTTCCTTCAAAAAGCGAACGGATTACAGACTTAATTTCATAGCTGCTGCGGGCTTTGGCAGTTGCGATGTTGTTGTACCAGTCGGATACAAATTGCCAGTTGGGCACCGAAGAGATATACAATTTATTGGTCACATCGTCTGAAGGGGGCATTTTGTCTTCATAGGAAAGTGATTTCTGATTGGATTGCTGCCATACGTACAAATCAAATTCATCTTTCCTGGTCTTTACAGATGGCAGGGTAGTTTGTGAAAAAACATGTTTAAATGTTTTGTCATGATGGATAAGCAGGGAGTATTTGCTGTTTACATAAGGCAGGCCATCGCTGAAGTAAAAAGAATCCCAGAACTGGGTGGCCATGGTTCCAACAAAATAATTTTCTATACTATAGCGTATATTAACCACATCGCCCACCTCAAGGTTGGTAAAAACGATATTGTTATCGTTTTTTTCTGCCGGAACTTTAGTCCCGTTGGCCTTAATGACCTCTGCAACTTCAATGTTGTATTCCTGGTCACTATTATAAGAGACAGCATATTCTGTGGAGGCTTCAAGTCCTTTTTGAGTCAGTATTTTTGCAATGTAAAAATGCTTTTCTTCAGAACCTCCGTTTTCATAGACCACTTTTTGAACCTCTTTGTTTAGTACAACAATATGGTCATCCGGATAATCTTTTGCGGCAGGTGCAGCGGCAATCAGGGCTTTAACGTCCGGTTGGGTAAAGTAATCAAAAACAGGTTTTTTTTCCTGAAGCCTTCTTAAAGAACGGATGGCATCATAATTATTGGGGTTGATCTGCAAACTGCGGTTATAGGCCTGAATACTCTTTGCCTTTTGTTTGGCCATATCGTAAACCTGGCCCAGGGCAGCATGTGTTACAGAATGATTAGGGTCTATTTCAAGGGCCTGTAAGTACGTTTTTTCTGCGAGGTCATAACGCTGTAGTTTATAATACTGCGTGGCAAGGTCAGAATATACATTAAAGCTAATCGGATCATTCTCGAGTTCTTTTTTGTAAATGGCCAGTCCCGGTTCTGCCTCACCTTTATCCAGATAAAGCTGGGCTAAGAATTTGGAAGAGGTATAGTCATCATTCTCAGCAAGGTATTTCTCGATTACAGCAATGGCTTGTGGATTTTTTTTGATCTCTTTTTCATAGAGGTACTTTAAACCCACAATGTTGGTGGAATTAGGAAATAAAGGATAGGCTTTTTCGATCAGGGCAATGACCTCTAGCTGATTTTTAAGTTTACCGGCTATATTCATTTTTTTTTGAAGGACAGCTTCATCCTCTCCGTAAATTTTTTCCAGCTTTTTGATCATCAGGGCCGCATTCACATAATCCTTTTGCTGATCATATTCGTTGTAAAGAAGCTCCAGAGCAATACTGCATTCAGGATCATTTGTTTTTATAGCTTCACGAAGGGTTTCAATACCGGTCCTGTTTTCTGCTTTGGAGAACAGGTTAATCATCATGAAATTTAAGTAAGTACTTTCCGGGAAACGCTGTTTTAAACTCTCCAGTAAACTTCTGGCTTCAAAAATATTCCCCTGTCTAAGATACAGTTTGGCCAGCATCAGACGGTTTAAATAACTTTCAGGTTGTTTTTTAAGTTCATCTTCAAAGTAAGCAAATGCCGCGGGTTTGATTTGTATTGGCTCATAGGAGGTTTCTTTTACATAGGGTTGTGGTTGGGTTGTCGTATTTAAATCGTTCAGGGGCCTGCCCGATTCATCTGTTAAACGCAGCATGAAATTGGAACGGTTTGCATAACTTTCCCCAATCTGTACCAGGATGCGGTTATAGCCCTGGTGCAATTGTATGGAGCTGATGTAAGAATCGAGGTCGTTATTCCTTTCTTCTGCTTCACTGATCACCAATTTGTCGTTTACCCATACCTTAACCGATCCGGAAACACCAACTCTCAACTGCGCCACAACCGCTGCAGGAGATTTTACAAAGGTTTGGGCAAATTGGATGGCGTTTTTATAATTGTTGTAATAAGAAAAGTCAAACCATTTGTCCAGACGGGTGAAAGGTACTTTCCGCCATCCAAACTTTAGGTTTCTTTTTCCTGTAAATGTTGCACTGAGTTCAGGATGGTCGAGCACATCATACGTTTTATCAAAGCCGCTGGTGGAAATATTCTCATACTCCCCTGTAATGGTCCAGTTTTCAAGTTCCCCCAGCTGAGCATAGGCTTGTTTGGCAAGGTCATACTTTTTCAGTTCCTGCTGGTGTTTTCCAATCAGGGACCATGCCATCGCAGCAAGAGCCCCGTCTGTATTTTTACGCTCGGTTAGCCCTTTATAAAATTCGAGTTGTTCTGCCGACTTCCTGTTTGAAGAATAATTGGCAGAACCGTCCCACAAAGCAAAAAGATAAGGTTGCGGGTTTTTTGAAGACTGGTATACTTTATTAAGATAAGTAAAGCCTTCCAGGGCAGGTTTGTCTATTTCTGCCAGAAGGCACAGGCCTATGTTTGCCTCATCTGCTGTTTGAGGCTGTGCTGCAAGTTTTGTAAACATGGACCTGGAAGACTCCCTGTCATTTTTAAAGAATTTTTCCCATGCCTGAACCGTAGTTTGTGCTTTTGCAGCAAGAGAGAAAAATAAGGAGATGGTTAAAAGAGACTTAAGTTTCATTAAAATAAGATTTTCGCGCTAGTTGTAATGGTTAAAGGTTTCAAGTCTCAATGATAGGAAAAAAAATGCGCATCCATAGCTGAGTTTTGACTCAGGATGGTCTTAGGAGGTTGATTTTCTGAGAGAAATGAAACTAATTTGCCTGTGGATGTTCCTTGCCGTTATGACAGGTTATACAGGAAACCGCGATCAGTGCCTTTCCATCCTGGGTATCTTTAGTGTGGAAGTACTTTTTGTTGATTTTGGCCGTCATCCGCATCATGTTCCTGGCAATTTCTTTTTCGGGTTTATCGTCGCTGGCAAAATCAAGTTTTTTAGGATCATCCTTTTTAGCAGCGTGACAATAATTGCATTTTACCCCCAGGGCCGCTTTAAAGCCATCCATAACTTTATCCAGCTCTTCATGGCTGATGTCTTTGGGAAGGACTTTAAGGTTGGTCGCTTTTTTAGAGGGTTGCGCCATAAAAGCACTTAAAAGGAGCACAATTGACATTAATGCCGAAAAGGTAATGGTTTTTTTGTACTTCATGATCTTCTGATTAGCTATATCAATTTAAGAAGAATCTGTCAGGAATACAACTTTTAACAGGGTCTATATCCTTATTTTTACATTCTTTCCGGCCTTAACTAGTCCTTTTCCTTTTAGAAGTTGTATTTGTAGTAGTCTGATTTCAGATCGCTATCTAAATGTATGTGCCCTGCATCATTTCTATGAAAAGCTATTTCTGCCTTCCCTTTAAAAGGAAGGAGGGTTTGATAGGGACTTAACCGTTTTAATGGATACACAATGAATAGCTTGTATTTAAGTAATTTTCTTTTACAAATTAAGAATGAGGATCAGATATACAGAACTGACGGATAATGAACTTCTTTTTCTGATGCGCAACAATAAGGAAGAGGCTTTCACGGAAATTTACAACCGGTATTGGGAACGCCTTACAGCGATTGGTTATTACCATACAAAAAGTAAAAGCCAGGCAGAAGAAATTGTTAATGATGTATTGATGGGTTTATGGCTTAGAAAAAAGAAACTGGACATCAAATCTCTGCCAGCCTATTTAGGTACTGCTGTTAAGTTTTCCCTGTTTAAGGTAATATCCAGAGAAAAAAGGCGGAATGAAATTCGTGCAATGCAGGAATTTCCTGAGCAGCATAATGATACTACAGAACGCCTGGATGCCATTTTTTTACAGGAATACCTGGATCAGATTGTAGAGCATTTGCCTGAAAAAGCGAGACTTGTATTTAAATACAGTCGGGAACAGGAGCTTTCTATAAAAGAGATTGCCAAAAAAATGGAGCTCTCTCCAAAAGCGGTTGAATACCATATGACTAAAGCACTGAAAGTGCTAAAGGGCTCGATGGATAAATTTAACCGCTTTCTTTTCCCGTCGCCACTTTGGCGTTCCGGGTTTAGATTTTTTATTTAATGATTTAATTTTTGGTACTGATTTAGGGATTGGTGTCTTTGGTGGGTACTTAGGTATATGGAACATAAAGTTTTACATGACCTGATTGAAAAGTATGCCAATGGAAGCGCCACTGAGCTCCAAAAGGAAGCCTTGCTGACCTGGTATAGAAAAGATATTGCAGAGGTAGAATGGCCAGCTGAACACCCGGACGAAAAAAGCAGGTTAAAACAACAGATGTTTATACGGTTACAACATCAGATCAGACCGTCAAAAATCCATAGAAAAAGAAAGGTATGGCAATTGGTTGCGAGTATTTTTATGGCCATTTCTATATTACTTATTGGAAAACAATACCTGAATAAGTTAGCTGGGTCCGATTATACAACCATTACAAACCCTTCAGGGAAATTGAAACTGGTGCTTTTGCCCGATGGAACTAAAGTATGGATGAATGCGTCCAGTTCATTACGCTATTTATCTTCATTTAAAGCTAAAAGGGAAGTTCATCTCATTGGAGAGGGATATTTTGACGTTGTTCATGATTCTTTGCACCCTTTTGTTGTTCAGTCGGGTGCTCTGAGAACTACAGTATTGGGAACCAGCTTTGATGTGAAATTTTATCCAGGAGACCGCTTTGCCTATGTGACAGTTATAAGAGGCAAAGTTAAAGTTCAACAGCAAAAAAAGACTTTAGGGGTACTGAATCCTTCAGCTGAGCTTCTACTGGATAACCATACAGGCGGTATAAAAATTACACAGGTTGATCCAAATCAGGTTTCGGGTTGGAGCCGGGGCCTCATGGAGTTTTCCGGAAAAACCCTGGAAGAAATTTCAATGAGTTTAGGACGCTGGTATAACGTACGTTTTATTTTTCCTGATGCCGGTTTGGGTGCTGCCCGTTACTATTTGAAATTTAATCACAAGCTGTCCCTGAATGAGATTTTGGCCATTATGACCGAGACAACAGGCCTGGTGTTCAAAACGGACCTTCAGCATCGCATCATTATGGTCACTGAAAAAAGATAATTGTTGTTTTATCCTAAACCCAAATTACATGAGAAAAATGGCCCGTAGTCCTTAAAAAGACCTTACAAATTTTTTACAGATACAGATACAAAAAACCGCAACCGGCTGGTACCCGGTTGCAGTTTTAAATTGAAGTTTTACAGTATAAAACAATAATAAAAGTATGCAATTAAATGATCGGGGTCAAATGATTTTCCCAGGTTCAACTCTCCTGTATAAAAATTCAGGCAGCTGCCCCGCGGGGATATCAAGATTGTTCATGATGTCTGTTCTTAAGGTTGTTTTACTTGTCTGGGCAGTTCTGCATGCTGCAGAAACGAAGGCCCAGCAACAGGAAGACGTGAAAATTTCCCTCAATATAGACCATCTCCCCTTAAAAGAAGTGCTGCGGCGTATAGAAAGCTTAACGCCATTTAAATTTATGGGTAAGGCCGAGGACATCGAGAAGGAAAAGGATATTACCCTTCATCTTAAAGAGGAGCCGGTGATTAAGGCTCTGGAGGCAATCCTGTTAAAACGGAATTTTCAGTTGAAACGAATGGGAAAGAACATCATTCTAAAAAAGGGACAAGGTAAAAACGTTCTAAGTGGTACGGTTAAATCGGCCAAAACAGGAGAAACCATTTTGAATGCAACCATTTCAGTATTGAACTCGACATCACGTACTTCAAGTAACGAGTATGGTTTTTACTCTTTGAGGCTTGCCCAGGGGCAATTTGATGTGGTGATCAGCGCTATAGGGTACAGGTCAAAAACAGAAAATATTAATCTGGAGCAGGATTTAAATTTAAATATCCTTCTGGAGGAAGAAGTGAAAGAATTGGAGGAAGTAACCATAACCAGTGAAAACAGTCAGCGTAATTTATTAAGCCCGCAAATGGGTGTGGAAAGACTGAGCATGAAAGAAGTTAAAAACATCCCTGTTTTATTTGGTGAAAAAGATATCCTGAAAACCATTCAGCTGCTTCCGGGTATCAAATCCGCAGGTGATGGAAATAGCGGCTTTTATGTAAGGGGGGGCGGTAGTGATCAGAACCTGATTTTGCTGGACGAGGCACCGGTGTATAATGCTTCTCATTTGCTGGGGTTTTTCTCTGCATTTAATTCCGATGCCATTAAAAATGTAACCGTTTATAAAGGGGGCATGCCAGCCAATTATGGTGGCAGGCTATCCTCTGTGGTAGATATTAAAATGAATGACGGAAACAGTAAGAAATTCGGGCTAAGTGGTGGGATCGGATTGATTGCAAGCAGGATCAATATTGAGGGGCCCATACAAAAAGATCAGTCCTCTTTTCTGTTTTCTGCAAGAAGAACCTATGCCGATTTATTTCTGAAATTGTCCCCGGACTCCAACCTTAGAAAAATACGACTTTATTTTTATGATATAAATGCAAAGGCCAATTACATTTTTGGAGATAAGGACCGGCTCTATTTGTCGGGTTATTTTGGACATGATGCATTGGAAAGAGGAAAAAAGACAGGGATAGACTGGGGAAACACTACGGCTACACTGCGCTGGAACCACCTGTTTGGTCCCAAATTATTTTCCAATACCTCCCTGATTTTTAGCAATTATCAGTACCAGAATAATGTAAATGGAGATGGCAATAATTACAACATCTTCTCTCAGATCAGGGACTGGAACCTGAAAGAAGAAATGCAATGGAATGTAAGCCCGAAAAATGCATTGAGCTTTGGCTTTAATGTTATTCATCACACCATTAAACCTGGAGAAATCTCATCAGTAGGAGAAGACAAAAGTCTCAGTACAACAAGCCTGGCCTGGAGATATGCTTTTGATAATGCCTTGTTTGTCAGCAATGTTTGGAAACCTTCAGAAAAATTCAATCTTACCTATGGGTTAAGGTTGTCTTCTTTCGCTATTCTTGGTAAAGGGCCCTATTATGATATTGACGGGAACGGAAAAATACTCGATACTTTAAATTATGGTCCGGGACAGCTGGTTAAAAATTACCTGAACCTGGAGCCCCGCGTTGCAGCGAGTTACCAGTTAAACGAATGGTCATCTGTTAAGGCTTCATATGGTCGGAATACACAAAATATGCACCTCATATCCAATTCGACATCTTCTTCTCCAACAGATAAATGGCTGGCCAGTACCAATAACATTAAACCTGAAATTGCAGATCAATGGTCTGTAGGTTATTACAGAGATCTGAAAGACCATAAATATGAACTGAGTATAGAGTCTTATTATAAAGACCTGAAAAATCAGATTGACTACCGGAACGGGGCCGATATTTTTACCAATAAGCCTATAGAAACCCAGTTGTTATATGGGATCGGAAGATCTTATGGTATAGAGTTTCAGCTGAAAAAGAAAACAGGCAGACTGACAGGCTGGATCAGTTATACTTTATCTAAAAGTGAACGTAAAATTGATGGCATTAACAACAACCAATGGTACAATGCCAGGCAGGACAGAACACATGATATTGCTATAGTAGCCATATATGCCCTTAATGAAAAATGGACACTTTCTGCAAACTGGGTCTTTTATACGGGAGATGCGGTAACCTTTCCTAATGGAAAGTATAAGGTCGATGATGATGTTTATTTCTATTATACCAATAAGAACGCCTACAGGCTTCCAAATTATCATCGTCTGGACCTGGGGGCTACCCGTCAGCTGAGAAAACGTAAAAACTATTCTTCAGAACTTACTTTTAGCCTTTATAATGCCTACGGGCACCAAAACCCTTATCAGACAGACTTTAGGAGGGGCAAGTTCAATCATAACATTACAGAAGCTGTTGAATATTCTTTTTTCAGGTTTATTCCTTCGGTCTCCTATAATTTTAAATTCTAAAATCATGAAAAACAGTGTTTTAAATTATGGTTTCATTTGTTTGTTGTCTGCAGTTTTTTATTCCTGTCAGAAACTGGCCAAGGTAAAACTTGACGCTGCTTCACAGGCTTATGTTATTGAAGGGGTGATCACAGATCAGCCTTCAGACTGCAAAGTTTTCATTAGTCAGACGAAGGCTTTTGGCGATAATAATGCTTTTATTGGCATTAGTGGAGCTACAGTGACTATAGAAAACAAAGGTTTGGTTGTGCCACTTCAGGAGGTTAAAAAGGGGGTGTACAGTACGAATGCCATTACAGGGCTTTCAGGTCAAACTTATAAACTAAATGTAAACATCGAGGGGCATTTGTTTACGGCGTCTTCTACCATGCCAAAAGCGGTTGCTCCCGAAAAAATCTATGCAGAAAAAGAGAACATCGGAAAGAACAAGTTTATTACCGTTGTCTATCAGGACCCACCGGAAACGGATAATTATTACCGTTGGGTCCAGTACGTAAACCAGAAAAAAGAATTGACCATTTTTGTGGCAAATGACGAATTCAACAATGGAACCAGGGCGAGTAATGTGTTGAATTTCAGAAATGACATTAGCCCGGACCTTAAGGTAGGAGATACTGTAAGAATAGATATGTTGTCTATTGATGCTGCTGTTTATAAATACTGGGCAAGTTTGAGGCAGACAGGAAGTGGTTCTGGTGTGAGCGCCTCTCCATCTAACCCGGTAAGCAATATACAGGGTGGTTGTTTAGGATATTTTAGTGCACATACCCTGAGAAAAAGCGATCCGCTTATTATAAAATAGTGAAATTTCAAGAAAGCCTGATTAATCAGGCTTTCTTGAAATTTGATACATCAATAAATGTGTGTTCAGCAGAAGGTTTGCCATGGGTTTTGTCAAAACGGTGAATTCCTGGAGTAATTTGAAAGTGGGTAGAGCGGTTTAGATGTTTTTACTATTGGCTTGTTTGCGTAGCGAATAAACTTGCGCTATGAAAACAAGTTTAATATTTTTTTTGATCCTTATACTGGCATTACCTGTTTGGTCACAAAATGTACAGTTAACAGGTTTGGTGCAGGAAAGCCCGGCCTTACAATCCTTTCCGTATGTAACCGTTACCCTGAAAGATACAACAGGTAAACTCATTGCGGCGGCAATGACCAATGAGAAAGGCATTTTCAAATTGGATGGTGTCCCACATGGTAAGTTTGAGCTGCAATATCGTTTTACAAGTTTTCAGAGCGTCTCAAAAGCCCTGGTCGTCCAACAGGATAAAACAGTTTGGCTACCTGTGGTTATTTTGCAGCCTGATGCGAAATTATTGAACGAGGTATCAGTAACTGCCGAGCGGAGTTCCGTTAACTTGAAACTGGACAAAAAGGTTTTTGAAGTTGGCAGGGATGTCCTGTCACAGTCAGGGACAATAACCGATTTGCTAAGTATTGTGCCCTCAGTCAGTGTTGGCCCTGGTGGAGCCATCAGCCTGCGGGGCAATAACAATGTGCTGGTATTGATCGATGGGAGGCGTTCGGGATTGACCCAGGGCAATGCTTTGGAACAAGTACCTGCCGATCAGGTGGAGCGGGTGGAAGTGATTGCTAACCCTTCTTCCAGATATGATGCAGGTGGTTCAGCAGGGATCATCAATATTATCCTGAAAAAAAACAAAAAGGCAGGCTTTAGCGGACAGCTTCGGGTAGTTGGAGGTATCCCTAATGAAACCCGGATTAGTCCAAGCCTTAATTACAAATCAAATAAAATCAATTTATTTGCCACTTATGGACTGCGTTTATCAGATTATGTGGGTTTGTATACCATGCAGCAAGCTACCGGACTTTTAACCCAACCTGTTTACCTGAACCAACGGCAGGATGAGGATCGGCATGATGATGCCAGGTTACTCTATTTTGGGGCAGACTACCAGATCAATGACCACAATACCCTTACGGCAGCATTTTTACGTAATGCCACCAATGATCATGATAAAACCAGGTTAAACTATTTGTATTCTGGTAAAAACGGGGCTATTGACAGCAGCCTGAACCGTAGGGGAGAGTCCTGGGAAAAAAGAAGCTACAACCAATTGGAATTTAATTATACCCGTAGTTTCAAGCGGACAGGCAAGAAACTGACTGTGGATATGCAATACGATTTTTGGGATAGCCATAAAGACTGGAATCTGGTTACGGGCAGGCTTTTGCCGGAAAACGTGACCTTACCGATGATCAGAACAGGTTCGGCAGGTGCCAGTAAGGATCTGATGGTCAAAACGGATCTGGTGCAGCCCCTGGACAGCAGCTCCACCATTGAATTTGGTTTAAAGGCCGAGAACCGCAGGGTAAGCAGCGACTTTATTGCTGAAGAGCAAAGGGGGACCGCTTGGGAAATTATCGAGCAGATTGACAATCATTTGTTGTATAAGGAGTTGATTGCCAGCGCTTATGTGCAGTTTTTAGGTAAGACGGGTGCTTTTAGTTATCAGGCTGGTTTGCGTGGAGAATGGACACGTGTTGGTATTGAAGATCGTATGGAACGTTATACGAACAACAAAAATTACCATCGTCTTTTTCCAACGCTGAACCTGAGTTATCGTTTTAATACGGGTACAACCCTGCAAGGAAGCTACAGCAAAAGAATTAACCGGCCATCATTGAACATGATCTATCCTTTTAATGAATTGACAGATCTGACCACCAGATACATAGGTAATCCCGATCTTAATCCATCTTATGCTCATGTATTTGAACTGGCTCTTCTTAGAAACTGGTCGTCCTTAACTTTTAATCCCGCTCTTTATTACCAAAAAAACAATGGTGTGATTGAAGACTATACGTATAGGAGCGCAGAAGGTTTATTCATCACAATGCCTGTCAATATCCCGAAGCAAATGCGTTATGGTTTTGAAATGTCGCTACTTTATAACCCGGTGAAATGGCTCCAGCTCAATACCGAACTCAACATCTTTCATTATGTTGAACAAGGCAATTATCAGTCTCAGCGTTTTGACTATTCTGGCAATACACTAACCACTCGTGTAAATGCCCAGGTAAAACTGAAAAAAAAACTTGCCTTTCAGGCCCTTTACAACTTCAGAGGAGCCAATGCCACTGCCCAAACCCGTACAGGTGCCTTGCATAGTATTGACTTTGGCAGCAGCAAGACCTTTCTAAAAGACAAAGTAACACTGATGTTTGATGTGAACAATTTGTTTGAACTGCGTAAGTTCAAAGGCAGGACTGAAGCCGCAGATTATCACATTGACCAGGTCAGTATTCCCAATGCAGCCAGATACCGACTTACACTGGTTTACCGCCTTAATCTAAAGGATAACCAGGCCGTTAGGCAGGCCCAAAGCGGCAATAGAAACTGAAAATAAAAAAAAAGGGATTTTCATTTGAAAATCCCTTTTTCTGTGGAGCAGAGGGGACTCAAATCGAACTCTTTATACCCCTTTTAACGTTTCTGGACGAGGTGGATAATCCTTTTGAATTACAAGAGTCAAATGCTAATGTAAGACTCGACATTTTATCGTTTGAAGATAAGACATCAAAAACAACTAAGCGAAAAAGAAAGGGGCGGTTTTTATAAGCCTTTTCATTTATGAGGCTTTACAATAGATTGATTTTATGTATTTTGTTCTCTTATTCTAACCTTAAATGTACTATAATAACCCTTTTGATATTCCCCAAGAACTCCTAGGCGATAACCCTGGTCAAGTGAATCTTTTGGTTGGCGAAAATGGTAGTGGAAAAAGTTCACTTTTAGATGAGATTTCCAGACGTATGGTAAATTTTAGTAACCGTAAAGTGGTTGCTATTGCAAATACTATTCATGATAAGTTTCGTACACGCCATGAGCGATTTGAAGCTCTAAAAGCTGCTCATGGCAGGTCGATTGTTAAACGTACTTTAAAGTCAGCCTTGCAAATGCTTATTGAAAAGAATGAGTCTCGTTTCGGTCAGGTAGCCGAAACCTTGCGTTATGTTCATTTTGACCCGGTTATAGGTATAAAGGTGGCTGGATTGAAAAGAGATTTTCAAAGTCGTTTAAAATATAATGATCTACCAGATGAGCAACAGCAAGTACTTATTTCATTGCTTGAGAGGTATCAGCACAGTATCAGTTCAAACTGGGGTGAAGAGATCGTACGTATTGATCTTTACCGAGAAAATTTTTATGAATTGCAAAGCTTTGGTATATTAGAACTACTATCATTTGAAACCCAACTTCGCAAGTTTAAGTTGATTCGTGAGATAGAAGTTTACTTGTACAAAAATGGACGACCCATTTCAGCTAATTTAGGCAGTTCTGGTGAACTGACGTTAATTACCTCATTTATTTATCTAATGACAACGGTGGAGCACGGTACTATAATACTTATTGATGAACCAGAAAACAGCTTGCATCCTAAGTGGCAGGTTGAATATGTAGGAAAACTATATGATCTGATCTATCGTTATGAACCGACAACGTTTATTGCAACTCATTCTCCCCTGATCATTAATAGCGCAGAATTGGATCTTGGACATCGCTTGCGTATTTTTAAAGGGATAGCTGGTTCGTTTAAAAGAATAGAGGATTTTGTTGGTAATGTCGAACAAATTTACCAGGATTTCTTTGACGTTACCACCCCTGAAAATCGGTTCTTATCCCAATTTGTTTTAACAAAACTTAATCAACTGGCTAATAAAACGATTTCGATTGCCAACTTTACAGAAATAATAACTGAATTGCGTGAAAGTGCATATGACGAACGCCAGGTGAATGTTTTAAATGGTGTAATAGAGATGGGGCAGCGTATATCAGCAAAACAAAACTAGTATGGATTTTACTGATGAAGATTTAATCCTTATCAATGCCGCTAAGGCAAAAGGCGGAAATGTATGGGAAGACCCAACTTTAGAGGATATCAAGCAGCGCATCAAAACGCATTACCGAAATGGCAATGCTGGACATTGTTGTTACTGTCATCGCAGCTTCAGAGGTGAATTCAAGTTCGACATTGATATTGAGCATGTTTTGCCAAAATCTAAATTTCTTCAATTTATATTTGAATTGTTCAATTTAAACATATCCTGCAAACGTTGTAATATGTTGATCAAAAAGGAACGAACTGACTTTTTGATCGATGCTGATTCCATTGCACAAAACCCTCAGCAATCCGATCAGTATCACCTCATCCATCCTAATTTTGATTATTATTTTGATCATATGGATTATGAAGTAAACATCAAAAACGAAATAGAGATGGTAAAATTTACACCTAAGCGGCCTAAAGGGGAATATACTTACGATTTTTTCAGACTTAATGAAATTGAGATAGATATGATTAATCAGGCCCAAGGGATTAGAAGCGTAAAATCTAATGAGACCCTGCTCTCGCTGCCAAGGGATATAAAAGATGACGTAAAAGATCTTATTGATAAACTATGATTGAGATCAATATCGTTTGGTATTGCAGGTAATATTTATACCTTTATCATATTGGGAAACCTAAAGATCTGGGAACCCTAACAGAGTTCTTCAAAATTTGGCATTTAAAAGAGGTTTTGATTGTCGCGATAAGTCACTTTATTATTCACCCTAAAACAATAAATTTTATGGAAGTAGCAAAAACAGTAATCGTACACTTAATTATAGGAGCTATCCTTACTTTTTTAAGCATATTCTTTATACAGATTTGCGGAGGCGTTGGCATTGCAGGCGGGTCGGTCAACAAACCAATAATTTGTGTCAAAATTTGAATATTATATGTTAGTGAACTGGTTCGATGCCAGTGCCCCGCCACATTTTAAAAGCCATCTGTTTTCAGGTGGCTTTTTTGATAGAGTTAGTTTCTCAAGAAATAGAAAGAAGAAAGAACACCTAATTGAATTTTTGCCTCTTCTGGCTAAAAACTGTAATCCTTTTTATGCTACGGTTTACCGTAGTTAAAGGATTATCTTTTTTAATATATTTGTGTAAAAGGCAACATGCTGTACAGTTGTTGTTTAGATAGATTTACCCTAGCAAACTACCAAATACTATGAACTATTATCACTCATTCAAATATTTACCATAAGCCTTAATCACAAGATCAAAGAAATATTATAACGCTACGCCTTATTATGAACAATTTAAACCACGATCCTTCAGAGTATATCAGAGGAATTCAGCAAATACTAATATCAGATAAAAAGAAGATAGGCTTCTTATTTGGGGCTGGAAGCTCATTAGCAACTAAAAGCGAAAAGTCATTAACCGTTCCTGCAATAGGAAAAATGACTTCTGAAATTGTAGAAGAAGTTGGAAAAGCTAACAAGAAATATAAAGAAGCATTTGTTCAGATCAAAGAAGAACTTGGAGAGATGAACTTTAATGTGGAGACTATATTATCAAACCTTGAACAGAAATACTCATTTATAGGAAAAGGCACCTTGAATAAGCTTGATCAAAATGAATTTGCCGATTTGATTAAGAAAGTAAAAACTGAGGTCAGAAAGAAAGTGAGTGTTCATAATGCGTATTTCAGTGAAACTG
>NZ_QKLU01000012.1 GCF_003208655.1 Pedobacter nutrimenti
CAGGAAAATATTGTTTAATCACCTGGATAAATTAACAAAATTCCTTGCTATGATTGGGTACGAAATTGTGATAAAAAAGATAAAATAAACTTGTTTTTTTGCTCTATATAGAGTATATTTATGTTAATAAAGCACTTAGGCTTAGTTAAGAAAGATGATAGTAAAAACAACGAGTTTAGCATTAAATACAGGAATAGCTTGCTTGAGCCCTAATGATTTAATCACATTTTTGAAGAGTAATTTTAATATTCTAACTTACCCAACCCTGTTTAAAGGACTTGAAAATTCAAACACAATTGTTAATCAAGTTATATTTAGAGCTGCAATTAATTGTAAGCAAGAAAATAAAGAGTTTATTATCTCAGCAGAGTTTGCTTATAAAAAAGCAAATGGGATCGCATTAAATCGTAGGAAAAGGTTTGTTAGAAGAATTTGGAAGAAAACACCTTTGTTCGCCATGTCCTTTATTAAAGAGCGATACAAAGACTACACTGAAGACCAATTGCTGAGCGACCTTTTAATCAATAAAAAGTATAAAAAGAGGCCAAAGTTTAAAAAAAGGCCTTCTTCTTTTGGATTGCGCGTCTCTCAAATTCAAAAACTAGCAGGATTGCTTAGATTTTCGGATGTTTTGGAGGTAGAAAGAAATACAATCTGTAATAAAATTGTAGGTTATGAAAATAGTCTAAAACATAAATTACCAATTTTATTAACTGTTCGATATGATAACGAAACCATGGTATATCAATTTCCTTGGAATGAAACTGAAACTAAGATTAAAACCTTTGTTTCTCTGACAAAAAAATTCAGTTCATTTAAAGAACTTGATGAAGGATTTAAAAATAAGTTTTCGTATGGAATTTAAGCAAACCAAGAAACCATTGATAATAATGATAACAAATCATTATGAATCATATTCGATATATATCTGATTCAATTTGATTATGAACTATAAAAGAAAACAACCGTGTAAAGATTGCCCATATAGGAAAGATTCAGAAAATCAAAAATGGTGCAAAGAAGAATTTGAGAATCTCTTAGATAAAGATGCCGATTTTATTGGGAGTGTTTTTGGGTGTCATAAAAAAGATAACCATGTTTGTGTGGGCTGGTTGATGGATCAAGTTAATAGGAATTTTCCATCTATAAGTTTGAGGTTTTCATTAATTTCTAATTCAGTAAATAGGAATTATCTTAATGGTTTGTACTGTAAAAGTGCAATGTATAGTAACATAAATGAGATGGTCAAGGCAAATTATCCGGAGCTTTTAAGGGAAAATATGCCAGTAAATAAGGATCAATTTTCTTTGAGATCTTCAGATTTAAAGCAAAATTTATAAGATATATAATATGGAATTGAATTTTGATGATAAGGAAGTTGACGACATTAAACGGGCATTAATAATTGCTATGCAAAGTTCGGATCATTGGAGTATGACTCCTTTGTTTGATAGGATTGAAAAAATATTGGAAAAAATAGAGGCTCAGATGAATTAGCCCATTATCTTATAATTAGCATTTTGAAAAAATTAAATATCGAATCCTAAACATGGAAATTATCAAGAATTTCAATCAACTAACAACCGAATTTAGAGTTATTTCTTTTTTAATCCTTTGTTGCTTAATAATGGGTACATTCTTAAAAGGATTACCCCGATTCTGGAAAGAACTATTTGGATTTGGTATTGCTGCATTATGTGCAATCTATTTTGTCATATATTCTGACTTTTATGATCTACATGATCATAGTTTAAAAAGACCTTTTTCCACTATTTCGGTTTTTGTAATTCTTATGATTTATCCAACGCTGCAACGATACATTTTGGGGTTAATGAATCCTAAAATAGGGCATCGCTAAAAGTATGACATTTTGTTGCTATCAATAGTGTCCACCTGGAGAACTTCCAGGACAAGTTTTTGATAGCAAAATTTCATGGCCGTCACAATACCAGGTGACTATTTTGCTATCAAAGTTCTTCCGGAGCGGACCTAATCCCCAGCGGATCCGGAGATAAACTGATAGCAACGGTTGTTTCTGTTTTATAATTTATGTTATCATTAAGGATTCTGTTGCCAAATATGGCGAAAACATGTACATTTACATTTATAAATCATCAAACTAAATTTTAATGGGAAGAGGTTATAAAAAAGTTGAGGTTGATTTAAGGAAAGCGACTCAACCATTGGCGATATATTTATCTTCAAAAGGCATTAAATATCCAGAAAGTCATATTATTTATTCAAGTCCTCGTACATTTTATTACAGGAACAAAAATCCAAAGACAATGTTACTTATTGAAGGGATCCGATTAGCTGAACATTTGAATGTAAGCATGGAATCCTTAATAGAAGATTTAAGTAATCATTCTATATCGTTTATCTAAATTTAGACACTCCCTTCTAAAAGAAGCATTCTTCCTAAAACTGATTCCGACTGATTTTTACCTGAAACCTATACTTTTCTTCTCCTTATAACATACACATAATATTGAAGTTGAAATTGCAGAATAATAGAGGGGAAATAACATCTATTTAATTTATTTTATTATTGCCAAATATGGCGAAACTTTGTACATTTGAAATACAAAGATTTAAAGCAATGGGAGTAAAAACAATAAGATTTGATGAGATTCAGGAGGAGCAATTACGAAAATGCATGAAGGTATTAAATGTAAGTGCTGCTCAAAAAGCATTTGATATAATGATTGTAAAACATGTTTCTATCCTTGAAAAAAATAAAGAACTTACCCAGGAAGTTCAAGATTTAAAAAATGAATTAAGACGAATTAAAGGGCAAGTAACTTCATATTTTAGAGCTACAGAATCATTTAATAACTTTGTTAAAACACTAGATAAAGAAACCATAAACCGTTACTAATGAAAAAGACAACTCTATTGTGCCTACTGGCTGTTATCCACTTATTTGCAAATGCCCAAATTAAAGGGCCAGGATTGAAATTTAATCAGGAAACCATATCTTATGGAAAAATCTCTCAGGGAGTTCCTGTTGAAAAAACTTTTGAATTTATCAATAATGGCAAAACCCCATTGATAATATCTGATGTTAAACCCACATGTGGATGTACCGCGGTGGATTTTACTAAAGTACCAGTGAAACCTGGTAAAAGTGGGTTTATTAAAGTTTCTTATAATGCTGCCACGACCGGACCCTTTAATAAAACGATTCAAGTTAATACCAATGCTGATACACCAATAAAGATTTTGACTATCACAGGTGAGGTATTGAAGGGGAAATAAACATGCTTATTCAATAAAGCAAAAGAGGATGTATCATAAATCATGATATGTCCTCTTTTTGATTTAATACTTTTCTTACTCTCTGGTCCATAGTGTTTTAGGTATATATTTTTCTGTTTTTATTTGTATTAAGTATTTGATTTTCATACATTTAAGCTATAAAAATGAATAAAACATGGCCTCAAAAAAACCTGTTTTCAAACCCTATAATCGGGATCAGCTTATGGCTTTTCCACCCACCTTTGAAGAACTCATCCCAGCTGACCATACCGTCCGGATTGTAGATAAAGTGATCAATGCCATTAATGTTGGACCTCTGCTGGAAGCTTATCACATTCGTGGCGCGTCCAACTATCACCCAATCCTGCTATTAAAAGTTTTGGTTTATGGTTATGTGACCAATACCTATTCCAGTCGCAAACTTGCAATAGCTTGTAGGGAAAATGTTCCTTTTATGTGGTTGAGCGGCATGAGTAAACCTGATCACAACACGATCAATCGGTTTCGTGGAGTTAGGTTAAAACATGCCCTTAGAAGTGTGTTTGAGGAAGTGGTTAAATATCTTGCAGCAGAAGGGCTGCTTAGTATTGAAGAGGTTTATACCGATGGTACCAAGATCGAGGCTAATGCCAATAAATACACATTTGTCTGGAAAAAGGCCATTGCGACCAACAAAGAAAAGATGAAAAAGCAACTGGCAGACATCTGGGATTATGCCCAGAGTGTGGCCACAGTTGAGGATCTTCTCCCAGAACCACCTACAGCTAAAACTGTCAGTACAGAGAGCATTAATGCTGCTGTTAAAAAGCTGAACGAAGTATTGGCGAACAATGATCAGGTAGATAAGAAAACCAAGGCTAAGCTAAGATACCTGACCAAGAACTATCCGCCGAATATCGAAAAATATGAACAGCAGGAGGCTATTCTTGGAGAGAGGAACAGTTACAGCAAGACCGATACGGATGCGACTTTTATGCGTTTAAAAGAGGATCACATGCTAAATGGTCAACTTAAACCTGCTTATAATGTTCAGATCTCCACCTCAAATCAATTTATTGTCAATTACACCATCCACCCAAATCCTAGCGATACGTTAACTTTAAAATCACATCTGCAGCAACACGAAGACAGCTTTGGACAGGCACCCAAAACATTAACGGCAGATGCCGGTTATGGCTCCCAGGAGAACTACAGCTTGTTAGAGAAAAAAGAGATTGAAGCCTTTGTAAAGTATAATATGTTCGACAAAGAGCAGGATGGACATTACAACAAAAAATATCCTTTTGCAGCTGGTAAGCTTTTCTACAATACAGTTAAGGATGTCTACATCTGTCCAATGGGGCAGGAAATGGAATACCAGGGGAATGTTAAAAAAATCACTTCAAGTGGCTTTGAACAAACCTCAAGAAAATACCAGGCAAAAAATTGCAACAACTGTCCACTGAATGGCGCCTGTCACAAGTCAAAAACCAATCGGATTATAGAGGTTAATGTAGATCTCAAAAACCAAAAACAAAGAGCACATGAAATGCTCAATAGCGAACAAGGAATTAGGCATCGAAAGAAAAGATGTTATGATGTTGAACCAGTCTTCGCGAATATCAAACAGAACCACGGGTTCCGCCGCTTCATGCTCAGAGGTAAGCAAAAAGTCGAGATAGAATGGGGATTATTAGCAATTGCACAAAACTTAAGGAAAAAAGCAGCTTAGAAAAGCTGTTTTTTGTACTTTTTGTCAAAAAATTAACTCAAAAATGGAAAACCAAGAAAATACTGTACTTGGACACTGATACGCAAAAAAGAAGAGGATGATCATTTTTTTAATAATGATACATCCTCTTTTTTGTTTATCAGGCTTATAAATCTGTTAAAACTCTTTTTTTTGTGCTTAAGGATTCATTTGCTATCAAGATTGATCAGCTGCAGCAGATCCTCGGCAAGATTTTGATAGCAAAACTTGTCGGCCGGCACCAGGCCTGGAGAGGGATTTGCTATCAAAGTTCTTCCGGAGCATGCCGGATCCCCAGCTGATCCGGAGACAAACTGATAGCAACTATTTTAAATCTGTCTTCTGAAAGCTATATTTTAATGTTAGAAGGAAATACCGACTTAAGCGCTCAGATTTATAATTACTAATTGTATTTGACATTACATCACGGTAAACTCCTATATTTTGGTTGAGTAAATCCATGCCTGACATTTTTATACTTGCCGATTTGTTTTTCAAAAAGGATAGCTCAACATTCAAATTAATAATAAGGGGATTTGTATTAGAAATGCCGGTATAACCAGAATTAAATTGTTTGTAGATATCATAACCCAATGCAAGGTTTTTGCTCAGTCCGAGCGCGCCATTGGTTCCTGTTCGTATACTTGAAGAAGTAGATGCATTGTTATTTCCAGGATATCTACTTTTATTTAATGAATAATCAATGGAGATTTGATTTTCAAATTGGTTTCCAAAAACTGTCCTCAACTGGATTTGTTGATTGAAGAGCCAATTACTACCGTTGCTTTTTACATCATTAAGAATGGAAATGTTATTTGATTGGTCTGAAGATCCATTTAGGTTCAACAGGAATTTACTTTCATTGATAGCTTTAGTAATCGAATAAAATACCCTAAATGACCTGAATCCGTCAACATTCTTATAACTTGTAGTTTGCACCAATGTTTCCTGGTTACTGAATCGATCTTGAATGATCTTATTATTTACAGTATTATATTCGAATCCAAAAAAAGCAGAACTTCCGGTTTCGATGTTCATAGTGTTATAATATAGCTTATAATTATTTCTAAATTCAGGTCGCAAATCTGCATTGCCAATAATTATGTTTTGCACATTCTGAATATCTCTAATGGGCATTAGCTGTTCAATTTCAGGACTTGCACTGTTACCTGAATATTCAAGTGTGATGGTTTTAGTTTTACTTAAATAATAATTTAATCTAACATTTGGTGCATAATCTGTCTTATTATTGGCCGTTTTAAGCTCTTTATTTGAGGCTTTGCCTTTGAGAACGCTATTTATAATATTGAATCCGATAGACGCTGAGAAGTTCTTATTTTGATACCGGTAGCCACCATTTATAGTTTGATTAGAAAAATCGCTTGAAAATCTCTCGTGTAAACTTTTTTCGACCGGCAATGGAGCATTGTTTAAATCATACAAGTCTGTTTTTATTTGATTAATTTTAGAAGTGTGATTTAATGAGATAGAAAAATCAAAAAAAGAGTGTTTTGCCACAGGTTCAATGTAACTTAAATTCAAGTTTGTAATATTTTGATGCATTTCTGAATTTGTTATTTGTCCCGGACTTAATTCAGGATTAACAATTTGATTATTCATTATTTCTCGGTATATATTTTCTTTGCTCTTTTGTGAATTGAAGTTTACTGATAAATTTCTTCCGATTTTCTGAAATCGATGATTATACAAAATTGAGCCCCCAAACTTTGGAATATCACTATTGTTCAATGAATGATTTCTAAAGTTGGATATTAAGTTCATATTATTTGTTTCGATAATTCCATCTCCTAGATTCGATAAATTATCAGACTCTAATTGAGGTGATATTTTTAAAAAATCATTTTTTGAAAATTTATATTCTACGTTAAAGGAGATCCTTTTTGATTTTGTCTTATTAGCGTTGCTTCGGGATTCTGTATTATAAATTGAATAATTCGGATAATATGTTTCCCTAAATATATTTTGGCTCGAATGCTGTTCTTGATTTCTAAGTTGGACACTACCATAAAGGATTAAACTTTCTGAATGGTTATTGCGGTAATTTATGGCAGTAGATGTGGTTGTATTTAGACCATCGGAATTCTCAGTTAAACCAGAGACACCATTAGATCCTTTAATTAAATTAGTATTGTTGATACCACCCAGGACTGTAAATTGTTGCTCTTTTAATTGTAAAGTCGAGGAAATTTCAGCTTGATACCTGTCAAGATTGCCGCCACTTAACAAAGCTGATCCGAATATTCCATTCTTAAACCCATCCTTTAAGTTTATGTTTATTATTTTATTTGCAGAACCACGTTTGTTACCGGTGATATTTGCCAAATCCCCATAATCATTTATGATTTGTACATTATCAATTAAAGATAAAGGGAATATGTTTCCAATGGTTTGTAGATCACCATCGAGATAGTCTTTACCGTTTATTTTAATCTTTTCTATTGGTATTCCTAGATACATCAACTGTCCATTGGGGGTAATGATTGTTCCTGGAATGCTTTTAATTACATCAGCTGCATACTTTCCCCTCCCAACTTTAATTTGGTCCGTATTAAACTGGATGGTATCTTCTTTCAATTCTATTTTTTTTCTTCCAATAATAACAACATCGTTTAATTGTCTTGATTCTTCTTTTAAAGTTGTCGTTGGAATAACTATTAATTTCTTTTCCCCTTGATAATTAAACGATGTTGTGATGCTTTTATATCCAATCATTTTAATATTAATATCAAAGAAACCCGTATTAATATTTTTAAAAACAAAAATTCCTTCATTGTCAGTTATAATTGAGGTAGAGCCTGATTTAGTTGATAATTTGATTGTCGCAAAGCTTATCGGTTGCTTTGCCGAATCAACTACCTTTCCAGAAATTGTTTTGTAATTCTGACCTTTAATACTCAATGATAAAGGTAATAGCATAGCCATTAATAAGATTATTCTTATCATAATTAGGGTTTATAAGAAGGATGATTATGCTCACCCGAAGGGTGAGCATTTGAGAAATTATATTTTATTGAATTCTGGATCCAGATTTTTCGGTTTTTAAGGATGTTTCAATTCTATCCGACTCAGCCTGAAGATCCCCATTTTTAACATAGTCTACCAAACGAAGGTTGTCTGGGGATGCCTCTTTGATGATTATACTTTTAAATTTCCTAAGAATGAATATATCATCATAGCTATAGTCTGTTGTATAACTTGCGGTTACCGGAATGGTTGCCAATATATTTCTTGCCTCTGGGAAATTTAACCAAAAGGCGGGTTGTTCATTTATTGTTTCTCCAGCAGCCTCAATTCTGATTAATGGGGCTATCCCTATTATTCTTGGTTCAACTACACCTGTTTTTTTATTGAAAATCCAATCTTCTTTTAATCTGAACTTTGTTATTGCATCTGGGTTAAAATCATTTTGTTTCATAACCCTTTTAACTTCATTCCCATTGTCATCATAAACAGGTACCGACACACTATCTGAAAACTTTGCTAATGCATCCTTAATGGATAAAGGGGTAATAAAAGCATCTCCACTTGGGTTATCTTTAGTTGTTGTCGCACTATAAGCCACAAGTTTTTCCTGCATAACACCATCCAGAAGTATGTCAATTAATCTAGATTGTGATGATTGAAAGAATTTGTTTTCTGGTTTTGTTAAATCAATATCCCTCCAAATTCTTCTAACAGATCCAACATCACTTGATTTTAATTCCGTATATGGTGTAGGTTTAGCATTTTTGAAATCTTTTGATAAAAAATATCCGTCTTTAGGATTTTCGAGGTTTTGTCCAAAGCAAATGCTAGTAATCGCAATTGATAGCGTTGTTATAATTATTTTTTTCATGTTAAATGGTCTTAAAGTTTAATTTGCTGTAAGGGCAATTGGGTCCAATTGGTGAGTTAGATTGTCGGGTCCTGTTGCTTGAATATTATCAAAGATGACCCTTGAACCTGGTGAAATATTTGCTATGGCCGACCTCATTTGTCCGGTCATAGCGTTTCCTGTGGCATGAAGTACCGTTGCATTATCTCCAGGCTTCATAATTATAAGTGTAAACCTGGTAATGGTGAACTTTGCATCAAAATCAAAGCCCTCAAGATTTGCGAATATCTTATCCTGAGATTTTATTGCAACTGTAGGAAGTACTCCGCCCGTTTTTCCTCCAAATTTGGCTCTTGGATCCGGAATCCTTTTTACTCTAAATTCAGATGACGAGATCTGTTGTGAACGACCAGATAATTCAGCGCTGACATTTATTTTAACTAAGCCAGGTGAGTTAACTTTAACAATGTACTCACCATTTGAACCGTGCAAGGATCCACCCGTCATATTCACCTTTATTTTTTCTTTAGGAATCCCTGGGGCTGATACATTTATTGGATTTTCAACACCTATATAGAGTACATTCATTTTTTTAGCATTTACAACCGCTGATGGTCTTGATACTTGAAATTGCTGTTCCGCTGTCCTATATTCCTTGAAAGTACCATCCGTTTGTTTAACTTTTATAAGCCCAGACCAACGATGTATACCCTCTGTTGCGGAACTTATGGAGTATATGCCCTTACCATTTTGAACAACTAATGAATTTCCATTTACTGAAATGTTTGGACTCGATTTAGAATCAGAGGCGGTTAAAAACACTTCAGCTTTATATGGCTGCCCTTGTATAATGTAACTTGAGGGCGCAACAGCAACTGCGGAAAATTGATCTAGGTTTACGACAGCTTTATCCATGTTTCCTAGAATACTCTTAATTATATTTGCTTCAGTAGCAATTAAATTTGTTTGTATCCTGGATAGGTTTGTTAATGCAGCCGTTAGCGGTATCCCCTCCCCAAAATTTTCTTCTTCCCAGGTAACCCTGGCACCAGATTTCTGTTTACCAGGTTCTTGAATTAATGTGATATTTATCTTACTTCTTTCGGAATCATCTAGTAATGATTTAATAGAGCTTTCAAACTCATTAATTTTTAGCTTTAATTCTTTCGCTTTTCCACCTTTGATCATAATCCTGGGTGATATATCAAAGTTGTCCTTTTTATTAACGTCACCATCATTTTCATTAAGACCACCACCTCCGGATTCAAGTTCTACTTTTAAATCCTGCAAATAATTTTGCAATACTAAAACTTGCGAACTTACTTTTTTGGCTCGTTCATAAATTGGCGTTGCCCTGGTTGGTTCTTCCTTTAATTTTGTTTTCTCAAAGGTGCTGTAAAGATTTTTGACGCTATTTTCTTCAGTTTGGCGTGCCTGATCAAATGTGTCCCTCATTTTTTTGAAGGAATTTAGTACACTTTCTGAAGTACTTATAAAAAATAGCCCTAAAACAATTATATAAGCTATTGAAATAAACGTCTGTCTGGGTGTTTCGTTTAATTCCGCCATCTTAATTAGATTTGAATGCGTTAATTTGTTTGCTATATCTTGTAGACAAGTCCTCTACGACATTATGAAGTGTTATGAATCCTTTGTTTAGAACATTCATATTGTTACCGGTCCTATCTATCATAACCTGTAATTCCTGAACATTTAGACTGGAAAGTTCATTTGGTTTTGAAAGTGCCTCAGCAATGCCTTTTATACCTATTTCATTGACCAGGGCAGTATTAATTTTTGAGTTCAGTTCAGTATTGTTTGCTAAGATTTCAAGGGTTTTATTTAACTCAGCCATTGTTATTTGTAAATCTGAGATAAAACGTTCATTTACCGGAGAACCACTAATTTGTGTTTTCGGCTCTTTGTAGGTGATACCCAAAATAATAAACATGATTATTTCAGCTACAAAGCCAGTAAGCATCACGTAATCTGAACCTGGAAAATGACTTATTTTTGCTGCCAAGCCAGCTATAATAATAGCGGCACTAAAGGATACAAATTTTTGAACTGGGAATTTTATGTTATTTTTTGACATTTTATTGCTTTTTAAAGGTTATTTACTGTTTTTGTTTATGGTTTTGAAATTGGATTTTCCAGGATTAAAATCTGGGGCCGGCATAACGCATCGGAACCCGATATACGATTTCGCCTCATCCTGTATTTCAGGTTGTCGTTCAGGAATGTTTTGAGTCGCTTGGTCTTTCCAGCTAGAACCAGCTATAACTTTTCTTTTAAGGGTTTCCGGATCTGAATCCTTTGCATCATATAATAGAACAGGATTAATTTTATGTACAAAAGCTTCCCACGATAAAGTATAGGTATTCAAGGTCCATTCAGAGACGTTTCCTACTGTGTTGTATAAGCCAAATTTATTAGGTGGTAGATAGGTAACGGGCATAGTATAAGTAAAAGCACTATCACCGCTTTGCAATGGATTGATCACTTTTTTTATTTTTATTTTCTTTTTAGAGACTGAATCTTTAATGCTTACTTCATTCGTGATCACAGAGGGTATCGAAACATATGCTCTTTGGGCTTCGGTTGGTAGATCCATCGTTAGACTTATCAACTTTGGATTTTTCATTTTATAATTGTAAGCTTTCCAAACCTTTGACCGCCAAGCAGCAAATGCACGTGCTTGTTTCCAGGTAACACCAACAACAGGATAATCATCAAAAGAAGGATTTGTGAAATAACTCTTAACCATTAAGTCGTTTTGAGAGTTTGGGAAATCACGATCCCAAACATTCTCATCCGGCCATACGTTGACAACTTCCTTGATTACACTGTAACCTGATTTTGATTTATCTGCTGATGAGGTTTCATATCTAAAATTTAGAATCTTTTTATTCAATTCGCCATTACCAGATTGATTATCATCGCCCTGGTTATACATTGGCCTTAATTTGTCGATAATTTTATAGTTTTTTGATCTCCAGATAGATCTTCCATCCCCTACTTTATCCCAGTTTATGTTTGCCTTTGCACTGGTGTCTTTCGTTCTCATTCGTTGGAAATAGGACTTATTATTTAGGTAATCAGTGATTGCTATTGAATCCCGAACCCAATAAACGAACTGACGGTATTGTTTATTTGTAATCGATGTTTTGTCCATATAGAAAGCACTCAACCTATATTTTTTCATATTTGTTGAATCTCCATTTTGTCCAGGAGTACCCATTGTTACATTCCCTGCAGGAACATAAATCATCCCAGGGGGAGCAACCAGATCCTTTGAGGAAGTTGCTCTTGTTTGTCTTGTATTGTAGGATCGTGTATTGCATGCCGAGGTTATTGTAATCAATAACAACATGACATAAAGCATTGAATTTTTCATCTGTAACAGTTTAAGTGGCATTATTCAATATTAAATGATAAGGTCAATTTCATAGAGTTCTTAAATGGAGAAAATGAATCGAATGGAAGATAGTATGCACCGTCCAGTTGAAAATTATGGTATTTAAACCCAGCCCCCAGTGTTCCGTATCTTTTCTCCCCTTTATTCTTGTGTTCGTAAACTAATCCACAACGGAAAAAAAATTGCTGCATGTAATCATATTCAGCACCGATACCGTAGGTCAAACCTTGAATGGTCTCCGTAATTCCACCAGGAGCATCAGTAAAAGAGGAAAAAATAGCTTTTACCACACTTTTTTCCATAGAACTACCCTTTGTTATATTTCCATTTTCGTCAATTTGAGGAGGCGTTGGGGTAAGGGGTTTGGTGATGTCAGCTCCAATTGTTAAGGATCCATTTACTCCAGCTAAGAAGTTGGCAGACCCCCCTATTTTTAAATTCATAGGTTGAAAGCCTGGAATTGTATTCGCGTATTTAATCTTTGTCCCGATATTGTTCAAAGACAGGCCATAGGCAAGTTTCGTGTCTTGGATGTATTTTTCGTAGTAAATACCTAAATCAAAAGATAAAGCATTAGCACTGCTAATTTCTAATTGTTCTGATTCTCCTATAGTCGTAACGCTTGAATGAATATATTTTACTCCCGCTCCAATGCCTAAACCCTCTGAAATCCGGATACTGTAGGTACCCCCAATTGTTAAATCAAAAGGCCTTTTTAACCCTTTTTCGATACCTTGATCATTACGATAAATGGTTTCCCCCATACTCAGATACCTCGCATAATAGCCAATGGCCTTATTATACTGGGGTTTTATATAACCGGATAAATTCAAAAAGTCCATCCCTTTATTCAAAGCTCTTAAATAAGGGGAATAAGAAGCTGAAATTGCCCCTTCTGAATCAGTAAAAGTCGTTTTTCCTGGATTCCAATAGGCCGAATACGCATCAGCAGGCGTAGCTACTCCAATTTCCCCCATACCTGCTGATCTAGCATCAGGAACCAGGTTGAGAAATGGAACTGAAACCGGTATAATGTTACTTTGTGCATTGCATAATAATGATATCATTATTATGCTGAGCGATATTATAATGATTTTTCTTCCCATTATTCCTTCACAATTAATTTTTGCTGAACTTCATTTGAGGCACCATCATTATCATAAACCTTGAGGGTTATGGTGTATTCTCCTGATTGAGGGAATATATAGTGCATTTTTGGGCTTTTGAGGATAAATTCCTGGTCATTAACTTTAATGGCGTATTTGACAAGATAACCCCCGAACTTTGCGTCTCCAGAGGTACTCCCTTCACCATTTATGATGAATTCTTTTGGATTATCTGTCGGATCAATTTTAAGAGCTGCAATTGGCGGTATGTTATTAAAGAATAAAATCCTAGTATTTAAGATTTGCTTTGCTCCAAATCTATTTGTTGCAGTAAATTGAATTTGATGTTGACCTAAACTTTCAGGTATATACTTAACAATAACCGTATTGTACTCTGATGGTAAACTGTTACCGCTAATTGGTTTTTCTCGGTATTCAATCTCACCTTTCCCCTGTGTTATTTGGTATGTTAATGAGTTGATTTCAGAATTTACTGAACCTAATTTAAGTTCAATTGGATAATACTTTTGGTCTGCTCTGATGACCTTTACTGAATCTGACAAATTGAGAAACAATTGGTCTCCCCTTTGAATACCAATATCAGGTGGTAGTGCATTTTTTACAAAGTAATCCTCCCTTTTATCGCAACCGGCTACTATGCCGGTTGCGATTAAGATTATGAAAAAGCTTCTTTTCATGAATTTAAATTTTTAAGAGATTAATTGAATTTTTTATTCCCTGACCAGATACCCTAAGAGTATATACCCCCTGGGCCATAGCAGGTAATTTTTCTATTGCAACTGTATTATTTCCAGGATTAACAAGGTAATCTTTACTATACACCCTGTTTCCGCGCATATCTATTAGTTCTATCCTGATGTTTTGATTTATCTCTGAACTCACGGATACATAGAATTTATCCTTAAATGGATTTGGATATGCGAAAAAACGTAAAGGTGAATTATCAATACCAGATGGGGGTATGATCACCGGAATATTTGGGGTGCTGGTATCTTGGCCAACTTTTATTAAATTATTCTTAGTTACGGTAAAATTGCAACCACCAGAAGTTTGTACTTTCAGAGTAATTGTAAAAGTTCCCTCCTTATAAAAATAATGTTTAGGATTGGCTTCATAAGATATTCCACCGTCACCAAAATTCCACTCATAACTTATTGCTCCAGGAACTCCACTCGTAAAAGTAATAGCGCCACCAAATGATACCTGGTTACTTGAATAAGTAAAGTCGCCACTTGGCTGATCTCGAATAAGATTAACAATAGTCGAAGTTGATGTGCATCCATTCTCATTTTTGGCGATCAAAGTGTAAGTTCCAGCTGGAAGATCTGAGAAAACAGATTTTTTATCATAACTACCTCCATTTATCGAATATGTGTTATTATCCAACGCATTTTCGATAGTTATGGTTCCTGTAGACAATACACAGTTTGGTTGAACTAGAATGACTTTTGGTGCCTCTGGAGGATTAGAAATTATGACATTTACTGGATCTGAAGCGTCGCTTTCGCAGCCATGTTGACTTATAGCTACAACGACATATTCCCCCGCTGTATTAACAGTAATATCCCTAGTTGTTGCAATCAGTTTCCCATCTTTAAACCATTTGACACCAGGGCTGGTGGGGCCAAGCAAAACAGTCGAAGAACCAGCACAAATAATTTTGCTGGAAGTTGTCTGTGCCTGACTGGTTCTTGCTCCTGTAATATACAGAAGCAAGAATAGTACATAACTGATTTTAAATTTCATAATTTGTTTTTACCTAGTATTGAATTGAAGGCTTGGCCGGACGAGCTTTTACATCTATTGTGACTGCATCAGAGGTTGCTGTACATCCAGTTGTAGTAGTTGCTGTTACCGTGTATAATCCGGAATTAGCTGAGCTTACGTTAGTCAGTTTGAGTACATTGGTTGTTTGTCCAGAAATTGGCGCACCATCC
Source organism: Pedobacter nutrimenti (assembly GCF_003208655.1). GTDB lineage: Bacteria > Bacteroidota > Bacteroidia > Sphingobacteriales > Sphingobacteriaceae > Pedobacter > Pedobacter nutrimenti. Next base: position 15,305 of record NZ_QKLU01000012.1, read on the forward strand.
TTTAACCACTGATAAGTTACTGTAGTCGTTAAATTTGGATCTGAACTTGCCACAGATGCGGTCAGCGTAACATCATTCCTTTCACAAACTACTCCCGCTTTTTTCTCATCGTCACTTGCATAATTTCCGATATTGGTGGCAATTGTTGGTTTTGCCGCAAACGGATTAATTGTTACTGTCGTTTCTGCTGAAGTCTTTGAACAGGTTAAATCGGCCCCAGACCAAACCGGTACTATGGTTAAAGTATATGATCCGGATTGTGATACAGTATTTAAAGTAATCTTACTTGCATTGCTAATTACTGTGTTTGAACCAGTTTTACGCCATTCATATCTGTAGCTTAAGCCGTTGATACTTGTGGTTGGTATTCCAGACCCTGTTAACTCAACATTGTTACCACTTGTAAAACAGGAGTTATTATTCAAAGCTGTTATTGTTGGCGTTGCATCCGGAACACCTAAAACTTTTACTGCTGGTGATGCATCGGAGGCGCAACCATGTTCATTTATTGCAACCACAACATAATCCCCTGGTGTTGCTGCATCATAAGTTTTAGATTTTGCTGCTGAAATTAATTGGCCATCCTTGTACCATTGATAGGATGAGCCATCTACCGAGGAGGTAAGTGTTTTGCTTGTTCCACTACAAATAACTGTTGTATTTGCATCAGGACTTGTTTGTGCGGTTGCCTTGTTACCAAGTGCTAAAAGCAAGATCATTGCTGAAATCGTGTTTCTTAGATTTTTCATTTTATGTAACGGTTTTTAGTAATTTATAGATGGTTGATTCGGTTTGGTCCACACTGTGACTTTGAAGTATGGAGTCGTAAAAGTGTTTCCGTCTTTTACAATACGGACTGAATATGTTCCTTCAGAAGAAATAGAAATTGTTTTACTTGTTTGACCTGGTATTGCAGCCCCATCCTTTAACCAAGTGTATGCATCTGCTGTTGGAGCGGTCAGGGTTACAATTTTACCCTGGCAGAAATACATATTCCTATTTCCATTGCTATCGGGAGGATCAACTTTTACATCGGGATCCGTTGGAGTTGTAATTACGGGAGGAATAGAATACTTCGTAATTACGATTTCGTTGCTAAATGGGGAGGTACATCCATTAGCCGATACTCTTCTTGACTTATAGATGCCTGGTTCATTAATTATCAAAGTTTCATTACTTATGCCCAAGCTTACACCGTCTTTAAACCATTCCGTATTACCGGGAATGTCTGATTTAATGGTTATATTTTCATTTGAAAAAATCATAGTGGAGTTAGAAGTTATTTTTGGTGTTGTTAAATTGGTTACAGTTACTGTGATGGGGTCTGAGAAATCACTTTCACCACAATCATTTTGAACCTTGGCTTTATAAATTCCTTCTGAATTGATTGAAAATGAATAAGTGTCATTTCCATTAAGAATAAGGTTCCCGTCTTTGTAAATAAGCACTCGGCCTATAGCACTTACTTGAAATTGTACACTCCCTCCGTTACACAGATCTTTTGATCCACTAAGAATTTGCATACTTGGTTTTCCAGGAGTAGTTGAGGGGGCAGCAATTTGAATTTGATTGGAGTTATCTGATGTGCCACAGGAGTTTGTTTGGGTTACATAAAAGGTACCCCCTTGATTTACTACAAGAGAAGTAACGTTTTGGGCAACTAAAACTTGATCTTTATACCATTTCAGATTTACTCCTGATGTTGTTAAGGTAATAGACGCACCATTACACAAGCTACCGCCAGAACTTGATAAGACTGGAGCATTCGGTTTTTGAGCTGTAGGAGTGGGTAAACTTACTAGTGTTTCTGAACTTTCGCAGCCTTCAAGTGTTCTAATTGCAACCCTATATTCACCTGGTGGAAGATTATCAAATACATTGGAAAATTGCCATGAACGTACCCCATGAATTCCATATTGAAGTCCCATCGCTCCCATTTCGACAGAAAAAGAGCCTGTTGGGTTGTCACATGTGGGCTTTGTTACGCTGGAAATTACAGGTTTGCCTGGTAAATCCGGTTGATTGTTTATTGTGACTGAGGATCCACTACTTTCACATCCATTAGATGTTTGAATTCTCAGCACGTAAGTCCCAGGACTTAAATTTGAAAAAATATTACTTGTTTGATAAGTTAAACCATAATCTATGGAGTATTTTGCTCCTGGAATTATATTAATGTTTATAGTTCCTGTAGAAGTAGTACAGTTCGGATGAGTTATTGAATTTACAACCGGTGGACTTGGCTTAGTCGGTGGTGTTGTAATTGTTTGTGACAGTTGGTTACTCTCGCAACCAACGGCATTTTTAATTTTAAACACATAATTACCGGGGGTTAAACCTGTAAAACTATTACTTTCTTGGTAATTTTGTCCATTATCCTTTGAGTAGGACGCACCGTTAACATACGAAAGAGTTATTGAACCGGTAGGAGTAGTACAAGACGGTTGAAATAAAGATTCAATGACAGGAGTTGCCGGAGCATCGTTTCTTATAATTGTTCCCTGTATCGTTTTGGGATCAGAAACGCATGTACCCTTTACTGCTCTAACCATAACATCATAAGTCCCTGGTGCTATTGAAAATGAATTTGATGTTTGCCAGTTTGTTATACCATTAACAGCATATTGTATTGTCGTTCCTGGAGGGGCTGTAACATTATTAACTGTAATTGTTCCGAAATTTTGGCCACAGTCAGGCATTCCGATACTTAGTGTAAAGGATGTTGGAGCTTCTGGTTTGTTATATTCCGCTATAATGGAATTACTAGAGGTAGATTCCCCGCAAGTATTTGAACGAGTCGCATAATAAGTACCAGGGGAACCGGGAATTGTAATACTGGTGATTTGAAAAGTATTATTTAAATACCAGTTTACAGGCATTCCGTCATTTGAAGATAAAATAGCCGAACCATTGCACAGGTCTCCGGATATTGAAATTGCTGGTGCTGTTGGAGTGCTGTTGGTGGTTACTGATATAGTGTTTGATGCAATCGAAGTACCGCATGAATTTGAGGTAGTTACATAATAATTGCCCGCAGAATTTACGGTAATAGAGTTCCCGGTTTGTCCATTTGACCAGGTAATATTTGAACCTGTTGCAGTAAGGGTTACGGTCGCACCATTGCACAGGGCCGTTGAACCACTTGCACTAACAGTAGGTGCAGTAGGTGTATTTCCTGTATTTACGGTAATGACGTTTGAGTTTGCTGAGTTTCCACAGTCATTGCTACTAACTGCATAATAACTACCCGCAGAATTTACGCTAATAGAGTTCCCGGTTTGTCCATTTGACCAGGTAATATTCGATCCTGTTGCAGAAAGGGTTACTGATCTGCCATTACATAAGTTTGTACTGCCGTTTGCACTTATTGTTGGGGGTGTAGGTACAGAGCCGGTAGTTATAGTAATCGTATTTGAAGCGGAAGAGGTACCACATTCATTAGTACTTACGGCATAATAATTACCCGCAGAATTTACGGTAATAGAGTTCCCGGTTTGCCCATTCGACCAGGTAATATTTGAACCTGTTGCAGTAAGAATTACGGTCGAACCATTACACAAGTTAGTATTACCGCTTGCACTAATGGAAGGAGCTGAAGCAATTGATCTTGCAGTAATGGTTATTTGATTTGATGTTGGAGAACTTCCACAAGCGTTAGTTGAATTTGCATAATAAGTGCCAGGTCCAACCATAATTTCATTTCCTTCAGCCCCATTTGACCAAATTATGTTGCTGCCATTAGCAGTTAGTTTTGTTAAGGAACCGGAACATACAGAAGAAGCATCAGTGGAAATTATGGGTGCAATTGGGGGGGCATTACATACATTTATTGTTTTGGTAATAACTGTTGGGCCTGCATCATTTAGGGTGTATTTGGAATATGAAATAACATTATCACCTAAGTTTGCTTTTGACGGATCAAAATAATATCCTGCCGGGTAGTAACCTGGTGGAAGTCCAGGCGGGTTATAGCTTGCGGGTTCAAAATAAGCACCGGGACCAGAAATAACGTCAGTCCGGTCTCCTTCACCAAAAAGATAATATCTGGGATTTGTGGATGATGTTTTGGATGGTAATGTCGCAGGGAAGGTCATGGCATCAGAAAAGATCTTCATATTGAAAGAATAGCTTGTTGGAAAATCGCCAACGCCATTCGCATCTACATCAATAACAGCATATTCTATGGTAACATTTAAATATTTGTTACTCTGAATCCGATTAGGGCTATATTGAACAATAAGTGGTTTGAATCTGTTAAAAGATATTGCCCAGTCAAATTTTCCATTATAAGATCCAACAACATGAGAAAGAGATACGGTCTGTGGACCTGATATAGTAAATGCAGCATTATCATTGGTTGAAGCGAACGAAATCCCATAATAATGTTGTCTAATTTTGCCGCCGACAATTTCTTGGGCCATTATATGCCCTTTAGCTAAGAATTCGAGAAATGTTACTCCCAAAACTCCCTTTGGACCATTATCCGGAAGATTATTAGCTAGGTAATAGTTACTGTAATCTGAAACAAGATTTGCTCCTAAAGCCTTAGAATAAAAATAAGGCGATTGGGCATTGCTCAGTTGAAAACATAAACAAGTTATGAGTAAAAGAAATATCTTCTTCATATTAATTAATTAAATATTTAACCCCAATTCCTATTTCGAAACGTTTATTTCCATAGGCTTCCTTAAATAGGAATCTCTGGGTTCCGGATCCTGTAATCATTAAGTAATCGGCCACAGCAGCTTCAACCTCTAAGCCTACCACAGCCCCATAATTGAAAGCTCCGGTTGTTTTTGGCCAAAACCTTGAAATACGGTCATAATTACCAGTAACACCGGCTCCAATGTTAAAGAAGACGGTTTCCTGTAAAGAATAAGGGGAATAGAAATACATTGCTGTAAGGCCTACAGACTGCTGAGATACCCTTCTAAAATTCCCGTCATCATAAAATAGAGTACCCTTTAAGTAGGTATTGCTCTGAATGTATTGTGATCCGGAAACTCCATACGACCACCCGATTGGTGATCTCTTTATCCCTAATTCTAGGCCTATTTGACCTGGATAGTGCCATACCGAACCTAGTCCGGTTTTACCTCCAAATTGCCCCTTTACAGTTATAGAGACGATTAGAAGAAAAGCAAGAGTGAAAACATTCTTCATCTTCTACTTTCCTAAATAGCCGTAACTATTGGTTTTGGATTCATAATTGGCTAACTCTTTTCTCATCAGCTGTAATGATTCCCTCCTGGTTTGCTCTTTTTGTGCGGTTGTTTTAACCAAGGCAGTTTTTCTTAATTCGTCAGCTTTCAGTCTTAAGTCTACTGATTGCATTATAGCTTCATTGCAATTTTTTTGAAGTGCTAATCGTTCAGCTGATGACATAGACAATTTTCCCTCTGAATTAATGGCTGCAGATAGCTGAACCGACTTTTTAATAAGATCTTCAGCCATATCGTCGTAATAAGACGCAACCTGTAATTTTCTTACAGAAGAAGCATCATCAAGGGAAAGTTGAGTATTGAAAGAACTTTGTGTTCTTATTGCTAGATCCTCTGAGGTTATATTTTTACTTGTTGTTCTTCCTGAGGCTTTGTAAAATATATTAGTTGCTCCTGATCCAAAACCCGAACCCTTCGTAAAAATGCGCGAGGCATCCCCCTGAGTACTGGAGGGTATTAGACCTGAGTAATCTAAGGAAACACCCGCAACCCTTGAAAAAACATTGCTCATATCAGACCAATTAAGATCTTTAATATTGCGGACGGTGAGTAGTGCCCGTCGTGCTTCATCCTGTAGCCGGAGCATATCACTGATATCCTGTTTTGTTTTTAATGCAGTTTGATATGCGTTTATTAGGGTTTCATTTTGTTTCGCAGCAGCAGCGAGCTGTTGTACTTGGTTCGCAATATTCTTTACCTGGAATATTTTTTTATCCGGAGATACATCTACAACGGCAAATTGCGCCCTGACCAGCCCAGGCAGGGCCAGTAAAATGATTAAAAGAAAATTTTTCATGTGTAACGGTTTTTTAACGGAGTTTATTTGTTATTAATTGATTGATAAGTAGACTTTTTTGCCATCCGGCAACCAATATTCTGGCTCTCTTGCTTTATTCGTTGTCCTTCCAACACTTCCAATTAAAGAGCCAATGACCCCCATTTGCGAGGTAGCAGCATCTATTACCTGACCTTTGGTTCCGGAATAATCAGTTGTACCTTTCAAAATATACTGCACACCTTCATTCATGTCTTCTCCCAGCACTTGTATATTTGTTCTGACTAGAGAATTGCCGTTTTTGATATTGTTTATCTTAATTGCAACCCGACCATTGTCTATAATAGGTAAGCCATAGATAACTGATCCGGCTTTTATCGTTTGTCCTTTGATAATAAAATCTTTTTGAGTTCGTATACCAATGGTTTGACCTGGAACTATTTTTTGTTTTCCATTTATGGTACCAGGTACCGGTTCTTCATCCTGAGCTGATGAACTATATTGTCTTAAATATTCATTATAGTTATTTCCAGAAGTTGTTTTGGTATTCTCGTTTTTGGATGAATTTTGACCTGCCTTTTTTTGACCAACAACAATATTGAATGGATCTTCATTTAATGAATTTGGGTTTGATTTGGTGGTTACGACAAAATCGGTTTTTTTTGTTTTGCTTCTTTTTTGATGTGTTGTATTGAGTTTCGGGGATACAATTCCTTTGTCCGATGGTTGGTTTAAAATTGGCCTTTTTGGTGTTTCTAATATTGGTTCATTTTTAACCGCCGGCTCTTGTTTTTTTGATTTAACTGAAAAATCAACTCTAGTTACTTCCTCGGCTTTTGGTTCTGATTTAGGCATGGTCGCATCCTTTTCCTGTTTAACAAGTTGAGCATCTGCTAATGCAACCTGATCTAAATTATCTGCCCCCACAATAGTACTATCTGTTGGTTCTGGGATTGTAGCAACTGGTGTATTAGTCACAAGACTCCCGGACAATTTTAAGTAATAGTAATATCCTCCAAAAAGTAAAAGAACTCCCATTAATAATATCAATGGCAAAAGGAGTTTAAAATTTCTCTTTTTTTCCCCCTTGATTTGGTCTTGATCGTCATCAAAGTAATCTTCTTCATGATCGAATAATTCTTCTTCCTGTTGTTTCATGTTAATTTTTTTGAAAAAGTGACATAGGTACTTCCAGAACAAGCAATTTGCCTTGGGTTTCTTTTATTCTTATGAAAATTTTCCCTTTTGTGCCTAAATTCTCCAGAGGGATTACAAAGCCTATTACACTTCTTTGAGAAGGATCAACATATTTTACTGTCTTTTCTGCAATACTTTGTATAGGCGTATCAAAAGCTGTATTTGATCCTAGCAAATGACCCGATTGATTGATGTATATAATTTCAATTTGATCTAGATTTAGTCGATGCCCGGAATAATTTGAAACATTATACTTTAGGTATACATCGTTGCCAGAAATTTTTGCATTGCCTAAAGAAAGTACAACACGATCTTTGGACACTGCAATACTTTTATATGGATCAGCAATTTCCATAAATTTCATTAAGGCATTCGTATAAAACACCTTATCCTGCCTTTTAATTTTTAATGTGTCGGCCTGATCCTCGTTGTCCTGTGGACTTGGATCTTTTACCTTTTTCGGTGTTTTAGGCGAAACTGTTTTATTTACTTGGTGGACCTCGGGATCCATTCGTAAATCATATAACGTTTTTGAAAGTTGGTCTGAATAAACGACAGTTTTATAGATATGCGAATCCCCTGATTTGATTAAAAGAGAAGTCGTACCGGCTCCCATCTTAAGGGGCTTTAGAAAGAAAGTATTCCCCATAATTTTACCTGCATATTCTTTTGATCCTACCTCAAACCAATCAATACTGTCTTTGCAAACTACATATGTGGTCTGTTTCAGGTTTACATAGATCGTGTCTTTTTTGGTTTGGGAGTACGTCTGTATCCAAAACAGAACTAAGGTTAGGCTTAAAATTGTTTTCATTCTATTTTGTGTTAATGATGCTATCGGCTTCTAATTGTTTTATTCTTTGCTTTTCAAGTATCACATTTGGATCAACTTCTGTTTGTGTAGGGTTATAATTAATGAAGGAGAAAGAATTGATTAATAAACCGTACGGCTTTTTGGGTGATCTGTCAATTCTATCCAAAGAAAATTTTGCAGCAATTGGTTGCATTAATTCTTTTCCGGCATAAACTGTAAATTGCTTTGCATAAACTTTTCCTGATAGAGGACGTACATCCATGTCTAACTTAATGCTGTCAATTTCGATTCTTGAACGGCTATCATATTTCACATAAGTTTCCAATACTTGACCTGTCTTGAAATCAGAATATATCTGCATTCCGTCCTTTTTATTAATCATATTTAAGGCCGCTTCAACATTTCTTTTAAAAGATGATCCGTCATGAGCAAACATATTTTGCATAAAAACTTCTACGAAGTTTCTTGCCTCAAATTGATCAATCGTTTCGTCTTTTTTCGTTTTTGCACTGAATGACCCAAAATCTGTAACGACAATTACTTTTTTGCCTACCTCCTCATCTTTTAAGTAATAGAAATAAGTCCATGCGAGGTTTGTAAAAGCTAATACACAAATCGCTACTATAGTTATCATACGCATGGTGTCGTATGTTTTTGAAAAGTTCTTTACTGTATCCATAATTGGTTTTTTACTCTTGTAGATTTTTTTTACTATATGAGAATCCTGTTGAAGTCCTAGCATAAGGTGTTGTACCAGCAGTAGCAGCGGGGGTTTGTGCTGCAGTACTTAGTCCCCCCATCCCTGAGGCCCCAGCAACCCCTTTTGCTGCTGTTGCCATTTTTATTGCCGGCATTGCTAGAGCCGCACCAACTCCAACAACTTTTGACATAAACATGCCCGCCTGGGAACCGCCAGCATAAAGGCTAGTTAACCAGGGTACAATAAGGTACATGATGACACAGACAACGTTGGTTACGATGTAACCCGTCAGATCTGTGTGGGTAATTGTATTCATTGATGTATTGGTGACATCCACAGCTGAATAATGAGTTATAAAGAATTTTGAAAGATGATCTACCAAACCCAAGGTTAATGCCCAAAATTGTATTGTAATAAAGCTTTGAAGCCATTTAAATAATAAATTTCTAAATGGTGCAATTATGCTTAGGCTTAATGCAATAGGTCCAGAAATGAAAAGAAATGCATACATCACATCACGTAAGGACATAACAATTAAACGTATAACAGCTACCCCATTTTCCTGGAAATAACTTGCTACCCATTTCATAATTGAAAAATCAAACCAGCTGGTGTTGTTTACATTCGCTTCCTGGTATTTATTCAGGGCATCTGTTACAGCAGATTTTGAGGCGATTAATGCTGAAAATTCATCCAAGGCACCTCCTAAAAGGTCGACAAGCTCCGGATATCCTGCAAGAAAACAAACCAACAGCATTCCCCGAAAAATAGGCGAAAAATCGATACGCATATCGTTTGAGCTAAATAGTGCGCCAAATACACTTTGAGCCATTGTTAATAATACGGCAATCGGGATGATGTACATTTGACATGCATTTGTCACCACCTGGGCATAGACTTTTACTTCCCCCATTAACCCAGGGTTTATTGTTAGTATTGTCATGCCGCTTCTTTTTTATCCGCCACAAATTGATTAATTGCCGCTTTTGTATTCCCGTTGTACCGGTTTATTAACCGGTTCAATTGATTTCGCTCATCAGGATTAGACGATAGAGCTGCACCCATTTCCGGACACACCTCCGATACAAATACTTTTGTCGTATCACCCAACTTTATCAAAAGTTCTCTCCAGTGATTATCTGGATCCCTTTGTATTGATTTGATTTTATCAATTTCCTGATCTGTATAACCCAGGTGTTCCCTTAATAGATCAACAGCATTTTCCTTTTGTGCCCCTGAATGATCAAGAATAACATGAATGGCGGAGTTTCCTAAAATAGCAGCCTTGATAGAGGATTTATGGACATCATCAGAAGATTGGGTAATAATGAAAACTGAGCCCTTGTTTTTACGGATAGTCCGGTATTTTAATTCAATAAATGATTCCAAACCCTCAAGAAGGGACCAGGCTTCATCTATCCATAAAATTTTATAATCGTCCGGGTACTTACGTATCATATCCAAAGCGAGCTGAGTTATTACCAGGCCAATTACAGGATATATAGTCGCATTTGATTTAATTTTTGCCATGTCAAAACAGCAAAGCTGATAATCACTTATATCTTCATCAACTTCACTATTGAATATATCCCCATACATGCCCTTTTCTGTAAACTTCTCGATTGTCAACAAAAATTGCTCAAAATTGAAGGATCCGGCCATTTGTCGATAATCTCTGTTTTTTTCCTTCTCTTTTTCGTTTGTAGAGACAAATTCATCCAACCAACACCAAAATTTTGTAATAGTTGCCACCTCATCCTGTTGCAATGAGCTATAAAACCTTGGAATTAGTTTTTCAAAAACTGAATTTTGTGGGTTGTCAGAAACCTCAGTGGTTTTTGTGCCCTGCCAAATAATTGTTAATAAGGAGATGAGATATTGCAATTTATCTCCGATCCTTAAATCGTATCTACCAGTGTCCTTATTTCTTTCAATATTGAATGGATTTAACTTAATTGGGGTTTCATAGTCGTATTCAAAGTATTTCTCATTAAGGCTATGTTTAATTAGGTTTTTATACGTACCCCCGTTATCTATGACAATTTGCCTTACCCCTTGCTCGTAGTATTGCAACATTAAATTTCCTGCAAAATGTGATTTTCCAGAACCGGTTGGTCCTACGAAAAGTCCATTTCTATTGTTTAACTTTTCACTTAGAAAGTTAATTAAAAGAGGGTTTCTCATCCTATCCATTAAAAGGATTCCCTTTTTATCCGTTCTATAATTTGTTGTCCAGTTTAAATAGCAAGCAGCGTTATCTGCAGGCATATCTAAATAGTTATAGCATTGTCCTGCATTTCCCGGATAAAACGACATAAAAGTTTGCAGTGGATCAAAGGTTTCTACATATGCTTCTGCCCCGTTCAATTCCCGAAATGCGGTTAAAGCCTCATCTATTTGCTTCTGTCTTATAGCGGGATTTATATCTGAAACTTGTACTGTAAGTTTTAGAGATACCATAGGGGTACCTTTTTCCCTTAACTCCCTTGTCATATCTTGGGTTTCAGCGGCAATTAATTGGTTTTCTTGGTTCCCGGCGATATCCATGTTTCTGTTTAGCTTTACAGATAGATCCAAAGATGAAAGTTCTTTCTTTGTATCATTAATCCGGATAACGGTATGAACCGCATGAGGGAAATAAAGGTCATGACCAAGCGCCTGTGCAAAGGGACTAATAATATTAACCTCATTTCTTACTTCATCAGAGATACTTAGACCCTGACCATTCATAGTAATAAATTGCTGTCCTTTTTCCCCAATATAGACTGTTGATGGATCTGCCGTAATAGTTCTGTTGAAAGATTTTTGCTCCCTAACGAACTCTTGATTCCCGTACATTCTGCCAAAACTCCTAAGCTCAGTTTCCGATAGCTGGTTTATTGTAATTCCGAAAAGTCCGGCAAAATTTTTGGGGAATGATCGAGCAATTCTAAGGGCTTCAATTTTGCGGGTTTCAATATCACGAAATGGATTTTGCAAAACACTAAAATGATCTTTAACTGATGCCGAAAGTGCAGATGTGAGGGCATTTACCTTACTTACCTTGTTTTTTGTTTGTGGTAAACTTAAGAATATAAACCCTTTATGAAAGAGCATTTTGCGACCTTCTAAATGGTCATTCAGCTTATTGGTGAAATATAATTTATTCTGTTTTTCGGCCTCAAAGATTACATTGTAATAAATGTCAGTTTTATGTATTATTGAGCCTATTGGCAATGATTTTATAGATTGTACTAAAGTTTCATTGATTTTCTCAATTTGATTTGAGGTCAGCTGATCATATTCTATGCCCCCTACTTTATAACCAATGGAAATACAACCATCATTCATAATTGACAGATTATCTTCGTAGGTGTAAACGGGACTATATTCAATACCGGAGTTTACTTTTCTTTGATTTAACATCTTCAGGTTCTTTTAGGATAATTTTTCTTGGTTGCAACAATTTGTAGCTGGTATAGGAAAGAAGAAAGGAAGGATGTTTTTTTCTGTTTACAATTTTGATTAGAATTATAAGAAGGATAGTAACCAATATATTCAGGACATGCAATTTCGGATTTACCCTGAAAAACATTCCTGCCATTGCAAGAATGATGAAAACTGCAACAAAGAACATCAGGCACAACCCTAATTCTATCATAGGAAGTCCTAGCACCCTTCCTTTCTTCTCAACTATTTTATAAACATGGCGATTCATGCTTATTTTCCTCCTACACCAGATGCACCCTGTACCCCAGCGTCTGTCATAAAGTAATTAATAGATACCCAAACGACAATGGCAATGATCAGATAAAGCAAATAAGTCAAACCACCTTCTTTATGCCCAATTAAAGCCATTGCAGTTCTTACTGCCCCCCACGATACGCCAATGAGAAAAATCACATTGATGATACCTTGAATTATACCTTTAAGTGTGTTTAACTTACCAACTGTTGCTCCCTGAGCATAAGTTGGATCATAAAAAAGCAGGATTGCTGCGCAGATTAATAAAAGCACCCTTAATTTTCTAAGGGTGCTTTCGTCTTTAAGATTTACTTTCATTCTAATTGTATTTAACGGTTTTCAATAAGCATTTTGGGTCGGCTATTCTGTTTTTCCTCCAATAATGGAGTCCAAGTCTACAGCCTCATTTAATGAATCAAGCATGGAAAATGTCTGCTTTTTTCTATTCATAATCTCTTTATCAATAAACAAAGAGTTACCATCTTCTAATCCTTCTACGACCGAAAGAGCGTCGATATCAGAAATTAGTTCGTCGTTTTCAATGATTAATTCCTCCAGTTTTTGATTTTCTGCCTGGGTTATTTTTTCGGTGTAATCAATTAATCTTGAATTAAAAGATTGTGTGCTATCAACTTCCACAAGGGGTTTCTCTTTACCTGGATTGATCTCACCGATGATTGACATCATTTCTGGTTCAAGCGCCTTTTCTTCAGGCAATAGTGTCATCACTTTTGCTTGATTTTTACTTACATTTGTTGTTGCGTTTACCGGATTTTGCTGTTCAATTGATGAGATGTATCCCTTTCGGGTAACCTCTAGTTCTCTTGTTCTTTCTTCTATTGGATTATGATAATTAATACTGGTATAATCGCTATCTAAGGTTTCGTCTTTTTGAACCTTTACAACTTTACTTAGTCTATGAAGTTGTTCCGGGTCTTCGTATTCTAAATAGTCATCAGGATTAAAATTACCCAAAACGGGAACTTGTGGAGAATTATTAGGTATATTTTGTTTTGAAAAGCCAATATTATTTATGTTTTTATTAAATATCTTTTTCTTTTTCTTAGGTAAAGACTTAATAAGAGTTTTCGGCAGTATTATTGCATAGTATAAAACAGTAATGAATATGAAAGGAGATATAAGAGAAAAAAAATTAATATTCCCCCCTATTAATAGGGCTTTAAAGTCGTTAAAGGGGTTTATTTTAAATAGAATAAGGCATCCGGCATACAATATGCTTGATGTTATAATGCAGAAAGAAATTACCCAATTTTTCTTCATTTGAAAACGTATAACGCCCCGAAAGTATGACAAATAATACAAAAAGCAAAATATTTTTTTATTTATGCAAAAATAATTGTTGTTTTGTGTTGCGAACTCGTGATTAAAAATTTAAACCATGTTCTTAACCTATTAAATAATGTCTGATCTAAATCGTACCCCGGAAAGTAAGGCTAACCAAAATAACTTTCCGCTCTCACCCGATGAGCATGAAAAATTGCTGGACAGGATAAGGAATATTTATCCACGCGATATCGACCTAGTTACGTTTGCGCAACAACGTGAATATGGATACCAGGTAGATGTCAAGAAATCTTCCAAACAAGCTATAGTGTTGCAAACAAAAGATAGTGCAGGTGTTTCCCTGGATACTATAATTGTTCGCAGAAATAAAGAAACTCAACAGTACTATTATACAAATCCAAATGATGCTAAGGATAAAGGTCCAATTTGGAAATTTGTTATGAATAGAAAACAAACTACTAGTTATATCGAAATTGATAAACATTTAAGTGGTTTTTTAAAACTCGAAAACCTTAAGGAAAAGGAGCCCCAGATTAGGGCAATCAATATTAATTCGTCCTCTATAGAAAATAGGGCGGTATCAATGGTAAAGCATTTCAATCTTTTACCGTTAACGGATTTGAATTATTTAAAGGCAAGAGGCTTTAATGAAAATGTGTTGAACTCTTATGAGTTTCTCGGACGTGTTTTAAATGAAAACCATAAGGGTTATATAAATACTGCCTTTCCGATGTACAACAAGGATGGAGAAATCATTGGTTTAGAAAGAAAGAACTTTAGCAATACAGATTCAAATTCCATCTTTTTCGGTGGTGCAGCAGAAGGTTCTGCAAAAAAAGATAGTGTTTGGTATTCAAAGATATGGCCAGACAAAAAAATTGATAACATTGTTTTGGGCGAAACTGCAATTGACTTGATGAGCTTTCATATGCTCAAAAATAAATCAATCAGTAATGAACACAACGTTTACGTTGCCTCTAATGGTTATTGGACAGAAAATCAAATTTCAATTGTTCAGGAATTAATTCAAAAACATCAGCCGAGCGGGGTTGTATTAGCAAATGATAATGATGGGCCAGGGAGAAGATACAATATTAATTTGACGGGTCAATTAAATAGACCAATCAGCAAAGAGGATATGGCTTTGAATCCAATGAACCAGTTTCAGCCCCAGCCATTAATTACCAAGGATAATAAACTAAGCGTTCAATGTGATTTGTTGGGTAAATACACAGCAAGATTAAGATTTACGGCGGTTTTTGATAATCAGACTGAAGGTTTAAAGATTTTTAAATCCTTAGAGGACAAATTACAGGACTTAAGGCGAATTTCAAGTCAGCAAGTAGAAACCAAAATAGCAGAAATTAGCGATAAAAAGGGTGTATATGAAGTTACATTCGTTAATGCAACAATGGAACTAAATAAAGCCCAGGACATTGTTCTGGATGTACGGGGAATGAAAAATTACCTTAGTATTGAAAAACCCAGGGGTAAGGATTTTAATGAGGATCTTAAAGTTAAATTAGGTTTGGTCAAAGACGAAAGTCTTGAAATCAAAGAGGGAAAAGTAAATCAGTTAAGTCAGGATGATCTAAATAAGAGGAATAGTTTTGATTTAAGTAAGGACTTACCCAATAGTAAAGAGTTCGATGGTAGAAAAGCTGGAGGATTAGGAAGATAATTCGGAAACACATGTCAGAACGTTTTGGGGCCGGATAGCCCCGCTTTACTCGTCAATGCCCCTGAAAAGGGGCATTTTTGTTTCTACCGGGTTTATATTACTACTTTCTGTGCTGCTATGAAACATTCAAATAAAGGGGAAATAAGATTAAACTACTTGATGGTAAATTGCCAAATATGGCGATATATTGGTATATTTATGTAAATAAAAACCGTTACAAATGAATCAAAGAACACCCCTATCCTTCCTTTATGATATCCCTCAGATCAAACTTACTTTTACCAATCCAACAAGGTTTAATGAACGAATATTTATTGGCAATATAGAAGATGCATATAATGTGTTTTATAATCTTTGGGATAAATCTACACTTGAATTGTTTGAGGAAGTTAAAGTTTTATATCTAAATACAGCAAATCATGTTATCGGGGCTTATTCAGTAAATAAAGGTTCAACTAACCATACTATTGTTGATACAAATAGGATTATCGCAGCAGGTCTTTTATCAAATTGTTCTGGCCTCTGTATTGCACATTCACATCCTAGTAATAATCCTATTCCATCTGATGCGGATCGAAAAATAACAGAAACTCTTCAAAAGGCTTGTAGTTTCTTTAACATAGTGCTTATTGATCATTTAATTATTTGTCCAGAAGAAAACAAATACACTTCTATTATGCATGGGAAATAAAAAAGCCCTCAATTAAGAGGGCTTAATAAACTCCGTTCTACCGAAAACCGTTACTTTTGCAATAGAAAGGTTTGCAATTATACGGGATTTTATGGGTTTTTTCCTTAAAATAATTTGCATTTTTTTCCCCCTCAATAACTTACTAAGATCAACTTGGTTCTTAAATTCTTTTTTTCAAATTTTCATGGTTGGGGGTCCCTTCGGGACCTTTCTTTAAATAAGGAATATTCTGAATTATGTTTGCTATCACTTTGTCTCCGGATCAGCTGGGGATCCGGCTTGCTCCGGAAGAACTTTGATAGCAAATCCCTCTCCTAACCTGGTACCGGCCGACAAGTTTTGCTATCAAAATCTTGCCCAGGATCCTCTGCAGCTGATCATTCATGATAGCAAAACAAATGAAATAAAGGGGAAAATAGATTCTATCTCCTTAAATTCAATTGCCAAATATGGCGATAAATTGGTATCTTTATATTAAGAAAGAAATTGATAACCAATTAAAAAACAGGACTATGAGTTCAACAAAAAAGAAAAAGGCGGTGCAATTAGAGCCAATTGACCTTCCAATTTTAACATCGGATGAAGTTAAGTTAATACCCATTGATTTAATTGATGTAATCAGCAACTATCGAAAGTATTTTAATGAAGAAAAGACTTTAGAGCTTGCAAGCAATTTACAAACAAATGGATTGATCCATCCGGTATTATGTAGAATGCAAAATAATGGCAGATATGGTCTGGTCTCAGGAGAAAGAAGGTACAGAGCCAGTATCTTGGCGGGTTTTACTGTTATTTGTTCAACAGTTAGAGATTTAAGCGATGAACAGGTATTAGATATTCAGATATCTGAAAACTTACAAAGGGAAGATACTTCACCTTTAGAGGACTGTTCGGCTTACCAAATTTTGGTAGATAAAGGATTATCTGTTAATGATGTCGCTTTAAAATTAGGTAAATCACCTAGTTTTATTGCTGGCAGATTATCTTTAGTGAATTTGATTGATGAATTTCAACAAACACTTTTGGAAGATAAATTACCCATTACTCATGCTATTTATTTATCACGACAAGAGAAAGATAACCAAAATCTTTATTGGAATTTTATCATTTCCAATCCTGTTTATCTTGGAAGTTTCAAAAATTTGAAATCTTTTTTTGAAGTGCAAATTGAAGTTCCGTTAAGTAAAGCAAAATTTGATAAAGATGATTCAAATTTAGTTCAAGGAATTGGAGCCTGTACTAATTGTATAAAAAATTCTGCCTGTAATTTATCCCTTTTTTCCGACAAAAGTGAAGACACCTGCTTAGACAGAAAGTGTTTTGATATTAAAACAGATGCTTTTGAAAAGAATTACTTTCTGTCTCTCCCAGATGATATCCTAATTGTAAGGGGGCAAAGATATTATGAGGATAACAGCCAAATTGAATTTATTAAACAACTATCAGAAGATTTAAATATTCATGAGTACGATATTATTGAAAGAACAGTAACTCTACCTGTTTTTAATGAAGAAGAGCCAATTCCGGAAGAATTTGAAAATGGTGAACTGGATGAAGACTATATTGAGCAACTCCAAGAATACAAAGAGGCCGTATTAGAACATGAAAAAGATGTTCAGGAATATCATACTGTTTTAAATTCCAGTCCAGAGTTAAATAAAGGCTGTTTTATTAGCGGTAAAAGTAAGGGTCAAGTTTTTCATTTCTTTAAGAAGGAAATTGTAAAAACTCAGTTATCTGAGAATAACAATATTGATCCGGTATTAAAGGCTTTAAATGACAGAAAAGATGGGCATTTACAAAGGATCAAACGAGGTTTGGAAATCGATGCAGAAAAAATACATTCCGCTCAGGCAAAAAAAATCAAAGAACTTGATTATTTCAATAAGGATAATTTTGAAGTGGATTCAGATTTAAATGAAGCAGAAAATAATGCAATTCTAATTTCAATGTATCAAAAAATTAAGTGGGATGTTAAAGAAAGATTTAAAAAGCAATATTTAATTTCCGAAAAGGATCTTTTTGAACAATTGATTGCTTTACCAAAAAAAGCTAAAACCTATATTTTCAGACAGGCATTGCTTAGTTGTGTTTTTAATGAATACATCGGAGGTCTTGATCATTCAGCCGTTAGTTCAATAGCTTTATCCTATTCTGATCAAATTGGTCTATCAGAAATTATAGAGAATCAAAATAAGGCTAAAGAGAAAAGGGAAGCTAGTCAGACAGAGAAGATTTATGTTATCGAGCGTCAAATTGAACAGCATTTAAAATCTATCAATCAGACCACCTCATCCCAACCAAGCGACAAAATCATTGAATCTGAGTTAATCGAATTGTAAACTCCCATAAGCGCCTATTTATTAATAGGCGCTTACTAAAACCGTTACTTATGAATAATTTTCACAATGACCACAAAGATCATTTTAATGAGATATTTTATAAAAATTATCTTATTAAGAGCCATATTACAAATGTTTATTATAAATCACCAGATAATTTAATTTTAATATCTCCAATCAATGACCCGGATAACATATTCGTTTTGGGTATTGATCATGATAGGATGCTAGGCGATAGAAGTGTCCCTCATAATTTAGAAGATGCCTATAGTTACATTGATTGGGTTACGGAGATTAAAAATACAATTAGTAAAGAAAAGGAACAATAATAAATACGGGGGGCTAAAGCCCCCTTTTTGTGTGCCAGGCATGGGTATGCGCTATAGGGTGAAAGTCCCGAGCACGCCTTTACAGTAGGAAGTGTTAGTCAAGAGCAAGGGTGTCGTGGGTGACTGCGAATCTGAAGGAAGCAGGCGACAAAAGTTCGGACCGACGAACAGGAACTGTATACCAAGGCGGTGTCATATGGGTGATGTTGCAAAAGAAACAAAAGCCCTATACTGTACGAAATATGATGACGTAGATACAGCGGTTAGATGAACGGAAAGCGGATGATCCTTACCCTGGGAGACCTGTATATGCGGTTTTAATACAAGACGGACTATTCCAGTGATGGAGATAGTGCATCTACAGGAGTCAGCAGAGGTCATAGTATGCCAGCGACGAGCCCTAAAACAGGGACGGTCTCACAAAAGCAGAAGGACTGAATGTTAAAATATGGCGAAAAACGATGATTGTTTATTATAAGGAGTCAACAGCAGGAACACTTATGCTTACAAGTAAAGGTTGGAAACTGAAGACTTAAAGTAAGAGGGGCTGTGCCGGTAATGCAACAATCAAAGAAACCGCCCTGTGCAAGAAAGAAATTAGGAAAGTAAAATGGTTACACTAGAGCGCATCTTAGATAGAAAGAACATCGAGAAGGCCTTGCTGCAGGTTGCGCGCAACAAGGGTGCTGCAGGTGTTGATGGCATGCTAACAGAGGAACTTCAGAAATACCTGAACTCCAACTGGCGTGTATTAAAGATGGAACTGCTTGAAGGCAAGTACTGCCCAAAGGCAGTTAGAGAGGTAGAAATACCTAAGCCCAATGGCGGCACACGGATGCTTGGTATCCCGACTGTGATCGACAGAATGTTGCAACAAGCCATAAGCCAGGTGATGATCCCCGTCTATGAAGAACAATTCTCTGCCTGCAGTTATGGTTTCCGACCTAAGCGAAACGCCCACCAAGCGGTACTTCAGGCACAATGCCTGCTGAAAGGTGGGAGAGAATGGGTGGTGGAACTGGACTTGGAGAAATTCTTCGACAAAGTCAACCACGACCGTTTGATGAGTAGGTTAAGCCTGACCATCAAAGACAAACCTACTCTAAGTCTGATCAGAAAATTCCTAACCAGTGGAATATTGAAAGATGGTGTTGAAACGGTGAGGACTGCAGGAACCCCGCAGGGGAGCCCTTTAAGTCCACTGTTATCCAATATCGTTTTAGACGAGCTAGATAAGGAGATAGAGAAACGTGGGCATGCATTCATCCGTTATGCAGATGATTGCAGCATCTATTTGAAAAGTGAGCGGGCGGCCAAAAGAACTGCCTCGAGTATCACCAGATACATCGAAGACAAACTGCTGTTAAAAGTGAACAAGGAGAAAACAAAGGTTAGCTATGGTGAACAAAGTACACTATTAGGTTACTCTTTCGAGAAAAGTCCAACCCAAAGCTGGATGATCCAAATACCGTGGACATCGATCAACCGCGTGAAGAGGAAATGTAAAGCATTAACAAAACGTAGCAACGGGAAATCAGAAAAACGAGTACTGGAAAATCTAAAAGTACTGATTGAGGGATGGATCAACTACTTTCAACTGGCAACAGCGAACACCAGGGCCTTGGGCAACCTAGATGGATATGTGAGGGTCAGGCTAAGGATGCACCAGTGGAAAGCATGGAAGCGCGCGCCTGCTAGAATTAAAGGACTGCTAAGATTGGGAGCATCTAAGCGGGATGCGTACGAGCATGGACACTCAAGTAAAAGCTACTGCCGAATCGCCAAAAGTTGGGTACTCACGAAAACTATGACAAACAAAGTGATCAAGAAACGTGGATACCTCGGCTTCGTGGACTCATTTTACCTAAAGAAAAAGGCGCAGATGTCAATGTTTTAACAAACCGCCGTATACCGAACGGTACGTACGGTGGTGTGAGAGGACAGGTGGCCAACTAATGGCCACCTTCCTACTCGATTAGCTTTTTGCTGAACACCATTTATAACAATTACATTTTCTTAGTACATCCCCCCTACTCATACATGCTATCATTTTATTACTGGATCCGGAGGGGATCTGGTCCGCTCCGGAAGGACTTTGATAGCAAAATACTCTCCAGGCCTGGTGCCGGCAACATTGTTTTGCTATCAAATACTTGTCCTGGAAGTTCTCCAGCTGATCAAACCTGATAGCAAAAGCAGACGAAATAAAGGGGAAAATAGATTCTATCTCTTTTTAGTTTATTGCCAAATATGGCGACAAATTGGTATCTTTATGTAACATAAATATCAGGAAATCAATTATTTAAAAGCATTAAAATAACCCGTTGCAATGAGTAAAAACAATAGTATTGAGAATCACGATCCCCATTTTAAAAATGTGAAAAAATGTTTTGAGAAATTAGCCAACCGACAATCATATTATACAGTATTTCAGGATTTTGTCGATTTCTCATTATTGATGTTGGATATTAATAAAAAGCCCGAGGATTTTGCGGATTTGGAAACAAGGTGGACGACTGATACAGAATATAAGTTGTTTGCAGAAATGTATTTATCCTGGGCAGATTATTCCGTTGACTTTAAAGATGGATTAGGAGATATATTTATGGAATACATAAGCGGTGGTCGTAATGGTCAGTTTTTTACCCCAGAACCATTATGTAATATGATGGCTGCCTTAACCCATGTTAATACATTATCTAATGGACAGTCAATTTGTGATCCAGCCTGTGGTTCGGGTCGTACGCTATTGGCAGCGGCAAAAATAAATAGAAACTTAAATTTTTATGGTGCTGATAATGATTCTTTATGTGCAAAAATGACAGCTCTTAATATGATTATAAACACGATGACAGGTGAAGTTGCGCACATGGACACCTTAAGTATGGAGCATTATAAATCATGGCATATCAAAACTATTCCTTTTGGAACAGGGAAATTACCAACTTATTTTACAACCGGCCCCGGACAGACCTTTTTTATTGAAAGGTTAGAAAAATCCTCTTTTAAATCTGATGCAACACATGTGACGATCCCTGAAGATGTTGGCGCAAATAAAAAGGGACAATATATTTTATTTTAAAAGATGACCGGATTTTGTCCGGTCATCTTTTACTTTTCAAGTTTGGTACCAGGTGTGCCCTCATGATCTTAACCAGAATAACTTTGATAGCAAAATAGCTTCAGGCCTTGGTGCCGGCCATAAAATTTTGATAGCAAAACTTAATCCTGGATGCGCTGCAGCTGATCATTCTTGATAGCAAAGTATTACGTAATAAAGGGGGAAAAAATTAAAATAATTAAATTTTTATTGCCAAATATGGCGATAAATTGGTATCTTTATTCTATGAAAACCGTTATAAAATTCCAAGAATTAAAAAGTAGAAAGTCTTCTTTGACAAGGGAAATTAAAAGGATCGAACTTGAAATAGAGAAGTTGAATAATGGCCGTGAGCCACCCACTTTATACATGGGAACTGGTAAGCCCCCATACCTTGAAGATTTAAACTTTGCTTTGGCAAATCTCAAAAAAACAAGGGAAAAATATAATTCGATTAAGTCGAGGAAATAGTTTACCAAAAATTCACATAATTCATAAACTCCGTTAAAATACCGTTACAAATGAATGATCAAGTTGACATCTTAACTTATGATATAGATGATGTTCGAAATGAACTTAGGCGATTTGCCCAATACGAAGGAATAACAGCTGAAGAAGCATTAATGGATTTCGTCAAAGAAAAAACTTATTTAGGTTTTTCCTTTCCTGACCCTGATGAGAACAGGTCATTTTATGATTCTCTGATTGAATAATTCCATTTTCCAAATCATTTCATGGTTAGAATTTCTAACCATGAAATATTTAAACGTTTCAACATGTATTTTGCTTTACCTCATGACTTTGCGCATCTATATGCTACTGCACTTTATATTTCAAAAAATTCTTTTGATAAACGCCTGGTTAATCAATCCATCGAATTTTTTGAAATAGTGAAGTTTAGACATTTTGCCGGTGCTAATCATGTATTAAAATTTAATGAGATTTGCTCTGTTTTGCGTAAGCAGCATTTAAAACTTATATTTATCCATCCAAAACCCGAGGTATTTAATGGATGATATTTATAAAAATAAGGAAGAATTAGACAATAAGGGTCATTTAAAGCCATTAGCTAATTTTTTTCATAACTATGACATTACTCATCACGACTGGGAAAAATTTTACTCCAGTCACAGAGCATTTTATAACAGAATAACACAACCAAATACAATGACACTTGCCGAAGCAATAAAAATTTGTAGGGAATTAAACATTACCTTAGATGAATTTATTGCTGAATTAAAGCATCTTGGAATTGATTTAACCTAATTTTTTCATTTTAAACCGTTACAAATGAATCCTAAAACAACAAAAATCAGAACTATTAAATGTGTTTTGTATCCCTCAATAATTTGGGATATAAAAAACCTATGGGACGATATTACCCTCTTTATTCCTAAATTGAACTTTTCTATTGTAGAAAGTAAGAAACCAGATCAGTTTTGTGTTCATGAAACTTCAATAATAATATCTAAGTCAGCAAATTTAGATTTATCTGTTTTGAATTAATTATTTACTAAATAAACAGATTGAGTTTTTGGACTTAAATATTATTAAGTCCTCCTAACTTGCAGAATAATTCGTCCTTATACCTAAAGGGCTTTAGTTGTAATTTGTTAAAATTATATCTCACATAAGTATATTTATACTATACTTTTAAGTATATTTGGTTGTTGTTTTAAAATAGTATACGATGAATCAAGTAACAAAAGAAGATAAATTCAAATTTGCCGGTATGATGATTAATGAGGGAAAGATTACTACGATTAGTGCCCTATATAAACACATTCCAAAAAAAGATGTGGCTGAAATTATAGGGGTTAATGGCACAAAATTTAGTAATGTAAAATCTAATCATCCTGAAAGTTTCAAACTTTCTGACGTACAAAAACTATCATTGGCTTTAAAAGTTGATTTTTTGAGTATGGCAAAAATATTTGATAATTCAATGAAACAACTAATCTAACCAGGATGATGAGTGACGATGATCTGCCATTTTTAACTGATCAGAGATTATGATATCTGTGATCATTTATAATTATTAACCAAATTTTAATATTTAATAGTTTAATTACTATGAAAAATAATGATGGAGTTTCAGTAATAAAAAAAGATAGCAAATTCAGCTTTTTGGATAACCCATTTACCAGGTTAGATAAAAATATGATGACCGCACAAGGATTAAGAAATTTGGAAGCCCAGTTTGGCCAACAAACAAAACTTGTGCTTGATATAATGATTTTTATTGGTACAAGATATAAATCTAATTTTTTTGGTATGCTTAATTTTACCTTAGATGATATTTCTAAGGGTATTAAAACTGAAAAAGCTACTTTATGTAAACGTTTTGAGTTACCAAAGGGCACAAAAAATTATCCTGAAATTGATGGTGTTAAATTAGTTTCTGTTCTTGATTATACCCTTTGGATGATGAAAACTAGAAGTTGGAACTACTCATCACCTGTTTATGATTATGTTAATGACGGGGTTCAAAAACTTCAAATAAAAGACGTTAAACTCCTAGAAAGTATATCTTATAATTTTAATCGTAAAAACCATGAAGCCAAGTCCTATGAAATTAGAATTAATAATAATCTACCTTCTATATTAGCTTCAAATTTTTGGGGCATGAATCATGAAGATTACTTCGAATTGGGGGCTAAGAACAATAAGTCGCTTCATATTCAAGCTCTGCATGTTAATATGTCTGCAAAAAAGCAATCTGCTCAAAATAATGATAAAGACAATCCATTATTAATCACTACTGTTGATGATCTTTGTGATGCTGCGTTGATAAATATGGATCAGAGACCAACGGACAGGAAAAAGGTTGTTACTCGACTTTTAGATAAACTAAAAACTAAAACCAACCTTAATTTTGAATACAGGTATTTTTCCAAAACTATACATAAAGAAGACTATTGGGTCGAATTGAAGTTTGATAATGCCCTTTTAAATGATAGTAATGAGGTTACCTTTCTTTTCATACTCCATAAAGAATGTTTATCTTTTTATTTGAAAAATTATAACAAAGACAGTAAAAAAGTTGATACCGGTCAGTTTCAAAAATGGATGTCAAAAGAAGGAATTGACACCAACGAAAAAATCAGAATTATAAAAGCAGCATACAAAGCAGTTTTTACAAATAAACCACAACCTACGGACGATGAATGCATTAAGTTTATATTGGAAGGTGCCGGCAGAGATACATACATACCACAAGATGATATTTCAATTTCTCAACAAAAACCATTAGTCTCAAATCCCTGAGCTTAAATACCATTAATCTCAAATCCCTTCATTAATTTGCAAACAACAGCTATAAAAATTAATGAAGGGTTTTTTTTCCCCTTTATTAATCTCAAATCCCTAATTTCGACGTCTATTAATCTCAGATCCCTTAAACCAATCTCAGATCAAGTCTCATTAATCTCAAATCCCCGAAGCCAAATATATTGTCATTAATCTCAAATCCCTGTTCCATTAATCCCAAATCCCTTGATGTTAATCCCAAATCCCTTGATGTTAATCTCAAATCCCTCAATGTTAATCCCAAATCCCTCAATGTTAATCTCAAATCCCTCAATGTTAATCTCAAATCCCTAGACTTAAATCTATTAATCTCAAATCCCCCCGCTTTTTTTTTATAACCTCTTTTCAGAAGTATAAAGGCCTCTTTTTTAATTTGGCATTAATCTGAAATACCCATATAAATACTCCTAAATAGAGTAAATATTAAGAGCAAAAAAGATTAAAATCAAAATCATAACAAAACGAAAAATAAGATTAAACCGTAATACTAAACAATATCCAGAAAATACCCTGATTACAATGTAATACACAAAAATTAATAAAGGGGAAAAGAAACCCATTCTCTTTTTGTTATTTAAGCTAAAATAAGACGATCTAAAGCAATTAAACCGTAATTGACACACAAATACTGCTTTTGAAATTTTAAGTTCTCTAAAAGCTTTTAAAATTACTTTATTAAATCAGAATTGAAATTTAATTCGACTTTTATGAAACGCTTTTGGTTCAAATTTTAGCCTTGTTATCAAATTAATAAAAATTAAATATCTTTACCCAGACATTCAAAACATAAATAGTATTATAAATGGGTTGGCTAAAAGAAGAACTTCAAGACCGAGGTGTAAAAGCAAAAGCCTGTTATGAAGCGTGCAAAGTTTCCCAGCCTACTTGGAATAAAATAGAAGAAAATCCAAGTATGTTAACTGCAAAACAAATTCAGGGTTTGGCTACATTATTGAAATATACGCCAGAAGAATTATTGAAGAAAATATTATTTTTTAATGAATTAACCGAAGGCGGGTAATTAATTACCCGCCTTTTTTTTCTGTTCAAATCTATCAAGTGCCCTGGATAAGGTTTCTTCCACAAAAAATTGGAGGTTTTTTGCTTCATCTTCGTTATTTGCAACAAATCTTTTTAACCTGCTATGGAGCGATTTTTGAATTTTTAAAGTTTTAAATTCCACAGGATCACTGCTAACTTCCAATTTTTTTTGGTTCTTTTTATCTATTTTTTTAACGATTGTAGTTATTTTGTCTATTCCCTGGGGAATATCAATCAATTCATTGATCCCGGTATCAGTTTCATTTTTTTCAATTATAGGATTTGGACTATTTATTTGTTCGACAGGATCAACTTTCATCAGCACATCAAGTCGTGAGTTTCTAGATTTTGACATATCTTAATTATTTAAAAATTGAACTAATTCATCCATAAAGGGTTTTATGATTTCCTTCCCTCCTTTTCTTTGAGTTAAACTAAAATAAGAGGAATAATGCCTTGAAATTAATGTAGAATCATTCAGATGATTTTTCATCAAAGGAAGATTAATATGATTAGCCCAGTCTGGAATATCTTTATTCTCAGCAGCATTCTTCCATCTATTGTGAAATCCTATGTATTTGAATGGATATCCCTTTTCGTCTTTCCATTGCTTAACATCGTTTACATATTGCATAAAATCTGAGGTGGTTTGTAAAGCCATTGTTTCAGCTATAAATGGAATAAAAAGAAAATCGACAACAGCTAATAATTGAACAATATCAAAAGAAATCGAGGGATTATTCATATCCTCTGTGATCCTGGGCATGTCAATAATAATGAAATGATGCTCATTTTTAGATTTCAACTCTTTTATTCGCTGAATAACGTTTTTCAATGGAGTCTTCTCTATTTCATAGGGAGCTGCCCATTTAGGAAATAATTGAGCATCCATTGACCTGGTTTTTGAGATGGTGGATTGTTCATCACAATCAAGTACAATTATTTTTTTAAAATAATTTAGGGTTAATTCTGAGGCTATAATTAAGGTTGAGCTTGATTTACCTACTCCCCCTTTCATATTACCACTTAGCATTATTCTTGTTTGGAACTGATCTGGTTTTTTCATAATTATAGACTTATACATTATAAAGCTCCTTTTTTATAATTAAACAATCATGAGTATAGTTGTTAATTCTTATTTTGCCATTGCTGTTTAAAGAGGTCAACATTTGAGCTTCTAATTTTATTCCCCTTTGTGAGCAATACAATTTTAAATCATCAGTATGTTCTATTAGGTCATACCGATTGCTGTCAATATCGGCATCTCTTTGATGAAGTTCTTTGACAGTGACTAAGTAGATAAATTTTGTAATCATAAAAGTAACGGTTTATTTTATAATAGTGTAAAAATAGAAAAGTATTTTAATATACAAAAGTATTTATAGAAAAATATAAATGTGTAAAAGTAAATAAGTATACTTTAATCATAATTTTATTAGTTTATACTCCTTAGCATTTAGAAAGTCAATTTTGAGATTACTAATTTTGAGTTTCTCGTAGTTTGTTTGCCCCTCTTTTGGATTTTTAAATTTTAAGGTATATTAATATATATATAGAATTATCTATTTGTAGTATAGTATACAATTCTATATGTATACCTATATATAAATAGAATAATATACTTTAGTTAAAACTACTTTTAATAGTGTATTAGTAGAATAGTATATTAATACTTAAGTGTACTAAATGTCAAAGTGTAAAAGTAGCAAAGTATATTATTCTATAAGTAGAAAACATTATAGGTTTTCGTTTACAGATGATAAGTGTAAAAGTAGAAAAGTATATTATTCTATAAGTAGAAAACATATTAGATTTTTTGTTTACAGATGATAAGTGTAAAAGTAGAAAAGTATATAAATATACATTATATTATTTCACTAACATTCTTAAAGTATACTAGTATACTTTAAGAATGTTAGTGCCTAGGAATGGACTATTATGCATTATTCTTGTTCGGCTACAGGTTAGTGTGATATTTTATGGCGATTGCTGTGTTCGGTAATGCGGTTTACCGGTTTTTATAGCAAGAGGGTAACAGTTTTCTAACTGTTTATCAATTATTTATAGTTAATTATCAATTATTTTATGTCTAATCTATTGATTACTAATATTATTTAGGTTACCTTTAATATTATGGATACTATTAAATCAAAACCCTATAAATTATCACCGATTGTTGCAGAATTAGTTGATCTAAATTCAAAAAAATTTGGTATTCCTGCTGCTGAATACATTTCCATGTGCGTTAAATTTTGTCACAAAACGAATTTTGTTCCTGATGAATCCAGTCTTAAAAGCACGAAACTTACCTCTAATTTTAAGACACTAAATCAGTTAATTAAACTTGAAAAGGACAATAAAATGAATCTTACTGAAGTAAGAAATACGATAATTTCTTTTATAAAAACCCAAGAAAAAGATATTCTAAATCCTATAAAATCGACTGTAGATGATCTTCCAAAACTTATGGAACTATATTATATTAAAACGTTAGGATTAATTATTGACGTTTTAGTTTCTGATGAAAAGGAGCGGAATAAACTAAAAGAATACTATAAATAATTTTCCATTATATAGAATGCATACCAAAATTATTGACCCAAAGAACAGTAGTAATAAAGCAATATATGATAATAAAGGATCCTCAGCGAGAGCCATAAACTACATGAATAAAGAAAATGCAGATAAAAATATTGGTATTTTTTTTAACGAAAAGGAAGATAATATTCTGCATGATGAGGTAATTAAAAAGATTGATTCCAATGTAAATGGATTGAAAGAAGATGAATCAAAGTTTGATTCAATAGTTGTTTCTCCATCAAATGAAGAGCTTCTTCATATTGGAAATGATCAAATAAAATTAAAAGAATTTGTATGTGAAGTCATGAAAAATTATTCCAATAATTTTAATAGTAAACAGAAAAATTATCAAAAAAAAGAACCAGTTATTTTACTTGATTTTGGTTCAGCTAAATATAAATTCGATCAGGAAAATAAAGAATCTTTCTTTGTAAAATTTAAAGATTCTAAAAATGTAGAAAGGTATATCTGGGGAATTGATTTAAAACGTACCATGGAAAATTCAAATGTTGTCAAAGGGGACAAAGTTCATATTGATCATCTTGGTCAATCTCAAGTAAAAGTGATGGTTAAGGAGAAACAAGCAGATGGACGTTTCATAGAAAGAGAAAAAACAGTCTTACGAAATGAATGGGAAGTAGTAACTGATGATTACAGGAAACAGGTACCTTTAAAAATAAAGGATACTCCTAAAATGGAGGCACCTGAACTGGTTTGGTATGCTGCAATACATAATACACGGGAATATGAATTGAAAGACGAAAAAATTAGTTTGCGTATAACAGATTTAAAAAAGCAAGGGCTATCCAAATTGGATATTTTCAAAGAAGTTAAGAAAGATATGTTTTTGCTCAAATACAAACCAACACAAAGAGATATTGAATATTTCTATGACAATGGCCCTGTTATGAGTGGCGAAATTAAACCAGGTGATAACCGGCACATTCATATCATAGTTTCTAGACGTGATAAAGAAATGAAAAGAACCCTTAATAATTCAAATAGAAATAGTTTCAATCGGGTTGAGTTTTTTGAAAGAAATAGTGAATCATTTAATATGAGTTTTAATTTTACCAAGTCACAGCATACGTTGTTTGATAAACGCTGGAAAATGTTTCAACATCGGATTGATCATATGAACTTAAAATATGCGTTCCCATCCGGCTATTTGGATTCTAAAAAGTTGTTTAATGTTTATGCAGATCAAAGATACCATGATAACTTTTCAAAAAATTTCTGGAAACTTGAAAATGGTTTTAAGAAAGGAACAGTACCGGCTGATCCGATTGCTTTTGTTGCCCTGGGCAGTAATAGAATCCCATTCGAGAAGGAAAATAATGTATCTTTGGCCGACATGATGGGTTCAATGAAATCTTTAGGCGGAGCAATGGGAGAAGGAGGGGATCAGGAAATAACTCTTTTGTTAAATAAATTACGTCGAAGAAGGAATCAAAGATCCCAGGATCAAGGTCGAAATAAATAGTTTATTAGTTATATTTTTTTTGTAAACCGTTACTTTATGAAAAAAGAAGCAAATGTTGCTTATTCCTTCTTGGGGATATGTTCCGTCTTTTTTGGCTTACAGTATTATTATTATCTTTTTGATAATAATTTTTTTAGCTCTTATTTACCGAAAATCAATTTTGCGCATACTACAGCAATAGCAATAGGTTTTGTATTGCGAATTGGTTTTGTGTTAGGATTGTTAATCTGTTGTTATCTATTTAAGAAGTATTCTGTTTCTACAATTTCTAAAAGGCGCAGTCTTTCTTATAAGGTTTTAATATGGCTTTCCTTCATTCCAGCCAGTTTATTCTTTATTTTAGTTACTGATTTGCCATTTATAGGATTTAATTATCCTTTATCTTTTTTCCTAGTTATCACCAGTTGTGTACTTATTGCAAAAACAGTTACAATTGGTAATGGTTTAAAGGACGATTTTGATATTAAATCAGATCAAAATCCACTTTATAAAGAGGGGGGATTTGTCATTCCCCTGGTCAATGATAAGTATATAAATATTCCAGTCCCCAACGCTGGAATTAGTGTGATAGCTTCCGCTGGATCTGGTAAAACAGAAAGTATAGCCTTCCCCATTATCGAGCAAATGACCCAAGAAGATTTTGCAAGTATCACCTTTGATTATAAATTTCCCGTTTTAGCTAGTAAAATCTATCATGAACTTGTAAAGGTTGATGGTAAAATTAATAATGAAGATAGAAAAACCTGTTGGATCATAAATTTTATGGATCCTACCCGTACCCATAGAACGAACGTATTACACCAAAGTTTACTTCAGCAGGTCACATTTGCTACTCAATATTCAAAATCACTTGTAAGTAATTTGATGCCTGAATCAATTAAGAACCCAGATTTTTGGATGAGAAGTTCTACCGCTTTGTTAACTGGTACTATGTGGTATCTAAAAAAGAATTATCCTCAGTTTTGTACATTACCACATGTAATTGCCATTATCAATAATGGCGATACTATAGAGTTGGTTAATATGTTGATGTCAGATATGGAAACTGATGGTTTAGTCAGCAGTATTCATAGTGCAATCCAAAGACATGCTGATAACCAAATTGCTGGTGTACTTTCAACTTTACAAACTGCCTTTGCTGTTATTAATACCAAAAATATTTTTTGGGTGCTATCTGGTAATGATTTTGTGCTAAATGTAAATGACCCTAAAAATCCAAAACATGTAATCATAGGTAATGATTCACAGGTTTCTGAGGCTTTAAATCCCATTATTTCTTGCATGATGACTATAGCTATTAAGAAAATGATTTCTGAAAACAAAAAGCGTAGCGTCGTTTTAATGGATGAAGCAGCTCAGCTCTACATTCCTAATTTTCCTAATATTCCTGCTGTTTGTAGAAGTTATGGTATCTCGGTGATATGTCTAGCACAAAGTATATCACAATATGAGGATCTTTACGGTCCCCAGGGATCTCAAACCTTGATGGATAATTTAAATACACAAATCTATGGTAGAACTAGGAGTACCAAAACTGCCCGATATGTTTCAGAACTTTTTGGTAAGGAGGAAAAGGTTACTTATTCTCAAAACACCTCTGTTAATTCTAGTTTGAGTGGGGGAGGTAACTCGCTTGCAAAAAATGAAAGCTACCAGTTAAAGGACCTAGTTCGGCCTAAAGATGTTTTGAATCTAAAAACGGGAGAATTCTACGGATTAACAATGGGAACTGAAGAGCCTTACTTTCATGGAATGGTTAAAAGGGAGATAATAGATGAAAAAATTGCCAATATTCCTGCCTTTTCTACACACGCAACACCTGATGCAATTGAAAAAAATTACGTTAAAATTCGTGAAGAGGCCATGTCCATCTTCGAAATGTTCAGAAACAATAAAAAATAAATAGTTGATAATCAATACTTAAGATGTAAAATTATGTATTGAGGGGAAAAAAAATTAAAATACTTATTATTTATTGCCAAATATGGCGAAATATTTCCCATATTTGAAGTATAGATTAAAAGACAAAAAATTAACACTTAAAAATCCATATTATGAAAATTGTACACGTAAGAACTCTTCTTTTTTTATTCATCGCTATTTTTGCTGTCAGTTGTAAAAAAGACAGTGAAGTTGCGCCTGATCCAGCCCCATCGAATTTTAAATATGCTTTTGAGGAAATGTTTTCAAAAGCTAATTATTATGTAAATGTTAATCCTCTAGCGAATACTCCTTTAGAAACTGATGCCGGCAAGTATACCAGTTCTTTAGGTATTTATTCAAGAATTGGAAATAGCCCTACTGAAAACAGTTATGTTTGGTTACTTAAGCCCATTGCAAACCAAGATTGGAAAACTGAAGTAGCAAAAGAAATTTTAATGGATTATGATTTTCATCAGGTAGGTGAACAGCTTACGACAATTATTACCAGAAAGCCTTATATGCTTGATCAGATATTATTACCAAGTGATTTCAATGGTGCTTCAATTATATTTCCGTTACAATCAACCGCAAATGCTATTAATAATCCTCTTAAAGCTACTGTTGAATATTGGAAAGTTAAAACTGTTCTTCCGTTAGTTGTTCAACCTAAAGAGGAGTCCATGAAAATTAAAGACTATAATAAACAGACAACACCAGGCACTAAACTTGAAACCAGAACAATTACCGTAAATGCCGAGAAATTTGCTTTAACTAAAGCTCCAGCAAGTGTTACAAAAGGTAATTCAATTTTAGATTTAAATACTTGGTTGGATTCGAGCGTGAAGTTAACAGAAGACGGCAAAAACGTAACTAGTTTTAGTATTGATGGGGCGCCGTCTTATGTATTACCTGAAGGTCACAACTTAGATCTTTCTAAATTAACAGTAGGTCAAAGTGTAACTATAAGGGTTCAAAAGTTTTATGCAAATGGTCTGTTTGAACTTGTTCATACATTCAACGTGAATTAATACTTATGCGTAGGATCTGGTTGATTTTTGTACTATTTAACTGTAGTCGTGTTTCGGCCCAGATCAAACCTTTGATGATAGAAAAGGGTGCATATAAGATTACTGAAAATAATCTGGGTGAATACTTTGGAGATTACAGCCTTGTTTCTAAAAATAACCGGGAAATTGTATATCAAAATATCAATTGTAAAGCAGATACTTTAAGAATGACGTTTAACAATAAAGGCCAAATTCACTGGATTGAACTTAAAAGCAATGACCCAAACATCATAATAAATTTTAAAGACCAATTAACAGGTGTCTACGATATTTATCCGACGGATTCAATGAAATTGTATTTCAACACAAAAAGTAAAATTTCATTTAACTTTTATAGTTTGAACGATTATAAATATATAGACCTTTTTTTAAATGATAGATTAACCCTGGATGAGATATGATCAGAGAAGCGTTTATAAAATTAATTAGGAATATTATTGGTTTTTTTATTGTGGCTGGTTTCGGTTCACTGTATCAAATTGTTTTTATAATTCTTATTTTAATTTCGATTTGGAAGTTATTCAAGGCGTATAAGCTTCAGCGAAACCTAACAAGAACATCTTTTACAGGCCACTTATACAAAAGTAATAATATTGGATTTAAGTATTGATTGCTATCAAGATTGATCAGCTGCAGCGGATCCTGGACATGGTTTTGATAGCAGAATATTGAAGCCGGCACCAGGCCTAGAGAGTATTTTGCTATCAAAGTTCTTCTGGAGCGGACCAGATCCCCATTGGATCCGGAAACAAACTGATAGCAAAAAAGAAGCCCTATAATTTGTTATAGGGCTTCTAACATTTGTCTAATTGTAAAGCGGTAAGCGTCTATTAATTCAACTTTATTGGGGCAATCTTTTGAAATTATTAATGAACTATACCAGTTTGATCCGTAGTGTACAATATGAGAGTGGTGACGTTCAAATTTGTCATCTTCATTATCTTCTCTGAACCACTTACCAAAGGTTATTCTTCTTTGTCGTTCCCTCTCGTCTGAATTATCGCAGATAAAAATAAAAGCATCCTCAGGATGATTTTCAAAAAAAGACCTGAAAATATTCAATATTGTATTTTTTGTTTTATTGTCAAAACGTTGTTTGGCATTTGGATTTTGTCTTACACAATTAAAACCAATGGTATAAATTGGCTTAACCCCATCCGGTAAATGATTCGGATCTATTAAATAATACTCAACGAAATATACGTTGTATTCGTCACCGGCATTATTTATAAATTGAAAGCCGGAATTATCTTCTACGAGATCATAGAGGTTTGACAAAGGCAATTTCCTTTAATGATGATAAGGTTTTACCTTCTTTTATTGCTTCAGAAATACGCTTTTTATCCTCTATCATCTTTATGAATGGGTTAACAACGGTATTACCTTGCTTTTTGTTTTCGATATGTGATTTTGAATTTTTCACATTCAAATGTACGAAATAAAATAGAATTATGTAAAACATTTTATAGTCAAATTGTTTAATGTCAGTGTTTAACCAATGAAACAAGGAAAGAATAAGGTAAAAAAATAGGTGTTATAGTTAACTATAACACCTATTTTTTTTACCTTTACCTATTGAATGTCAAATCTAACTAAATGTTAGTACAGTAAAATACCTGGGGTCGAGAGCTTGTAGGTAGGTAAGCGATCAAAGCCCACGTTATTACGTGGGCTCGCTTATTTATAATAATTCACAAAAATTAAATTTTAACTTTTAAGGCTCATTGCTATCAGGATTGATCAGCTGGAGAACTTCCAGGACAAGGTTTTGATAGCAAAACTTCATGGCCGGCGCCAGGCCTGGGGAATATTTTGCTATCAAAGTTCTTCCGGAGCGGACCGATTCCCCATCGGATCCGGAAACAAACTGATAGCAAAAAAAGAGTTTCATATCATAAAAAAAGCACTTAGATTTCTAAGCGCTTTTTTAAGAAAGAATTTGATAACCGAGCCTAGGTTTTCAAATAATGTACGAATATAAAATTAATGATTAAGAATTTTAACTATTATAGGTGTTATAGTTAAATATAACACTTTTGTTTGCAATTCTCTTTTTTTATTCTTTAAATTTGAATAGAGAGCGTTAATAGGGGGTGAGGTTTCGACCAAGCCCCCTTCCTATTTATTTTAGATGTCTAAAATCAAAAAGTTCCCCTACCTCAACTCCAAAAGCCATAGAAAATTTTTGGAGCGTTTGTAATTTTACGTCAACACGGCCTTTCTCAATGTTTATAAGTTGTGCATCTTCTACTTCGGCAATCAGTGCAAATTTTCTTATGCTCAGCCCCTTTTCCATTCTTAATTCTTGAATTCGCTTTCCCAGAAGTACCTTCAGTGTGTCTAAATCATCACAAATCATCGATGAAATATCACCCTTGAAAAAATAAAAACCGTTATAGCCAAATATAACACTTGTATTTTTTTTATATTTACTTTTTAGATGGAAAAAAGTGGTTTTAACTGCCCTAAATGGCATAGTGATAAGGTAAGCTGCTCTAAATCATTATTATGTACAGACATATTTTTTTAAATAAATAAAAATCTCGGGTCCGCCCAACCAACCAAACCGTTACCTAAAAGCCCATCCGTTTTCGGTGGGCTTTTTAACCAACTAACTTATTTACTATGAAAAACGTTACTCATGAACTTAATTTTGACGGATTTGAATATCCAGGTACTGAAATCGATCTATTTTCAAAAGCCAGCAACCTTTTTACTATGCGCCTTAGAAACGGCAAAACACTTCATTATGAAGTTGACGCTGATAAGGCTGAAACATTTAAAGCATGGCTTTTACACCATAATGTGATCGATGTCAAGGATTCCTCAAGAACAAAATAATCTTTGCTATGATAGAAAAGGTGATCAAGCTAACGGATGAATCAAAATTAATCAGAGCATTGAAACAAAGGAAAGATCATGCTTTTGATGAGGTTTTTACAAAATATTCGAAATCTTTAAGAAATGCTGTTAAGGAATATGTAAGAGAGCATTTTTTAGATGATCTCA
The DNA here is from genome assembly GCF_003208655.1 of Pedobacter nutrimenti. Taxonomy (GTDB): domain Bacteria; phylum Bacteroidota; class Bacteroidia; order Sphingobacteriales; family Sphingobacteriaceae; genus Pedobacter; species Pedobacter nutrimenti. The sequence continues at coordinate 51,596 of NZ_QKLU01000012.1, forward strand.
TCCAGGACACCTTTATAAAGGTCTGGAAGTGCATTGACAACTATGATCCCGAAAAAGGGAGATTTTATACTTGGTTAGTAAATGTTACCAAAAACAATGCAATTGACTTGCGCCGAAGTAAGGAATATAAAAAAGCCCTTATGTTACAGGAACTCGATATAAACATTTACTCAGAATCATTACATATGCCTGGTTTGAATGTTGACTTAATTGGATTTAGAAAAGTAATAATGGATCTCAACCTTAAACATTATACAATTCTAGATTTAGTCTATTTCAAGGGTTTTACACTTCCAGAAGTTTCAGAAGAATTAAATTTAAAGCTGGGTACAGTAAAGACACGTCTACGACAAACTTTGATAGAACTTAGGGCATATTTTAAAGCTGACAAGGAAAAATCAGAAAATAAGTCCTTTTCAAAAAGGTCTGATAGGAATACGAATGAAACTCAACTTAATCATAATAGGTTAGTAGATAGTGAAATAGGTGACGATATTAAAGTTTCATTAAATAAAAAGTTAAGAGTTGTAATACAGAATTCTGATTTAAAATTGAACTATTGTTCTCCAATGATGGGTGTTAATCAGGCAACATGTTATGCTTATCTAAGAATTCTAAGAAGGTCACAAACTTCAGAAATGAATATTGAGGAAGAAAGGCTAAAGTTAGCCAGGGAAGTTAAAATGCTCATTGATAACGGTACTAAATCAATTGGAGACATTGCATCTATTCTAAACATAGTATAATACTCCCCAAATATTGGACAGCTGATTAAATTCATAAATTTAACAGTCGAAAAATGAAAAAAGAGCGTAGAAAATTCAGTCCTGTATTCAAGACCAAGGTGGTGCTTGAATCGATCAGAGAGGCGAGCACATTACAAGAGCTTGCCAGTAAGTATAGTCTTCACCCGACGCAGATTACCGCGTGGAAACGGGAATTTCTGGAAAAAGCGGATACAGTTTTTGGGTCAGAGAAGGCCGTTGAAAAGGAGGAATCCAAGGAAAAGGAATTATACTCTAAAATTGGAGAACTTCAGATCCAGGTTGATTTCTTAAAAAAAGTATTGGGGAAATGAGCATTATTGAAAGGCGTAGCCTGATTTCCCCAGAAGATGATGCGCTGAGTATTTCTGGTCAATGTAAGTTGCTGGATCTGCAGCGTAGCCAGTATTATTTCAGGCCTAAAGGCGAATCCCAGTTCAATCAATCGATGATGAATGTAATTGACCGTAAATTCCTGGACTGCCCATTTTATGGTGTGGAACGGATGACTGCATACCTGAACAAAGACTTGGGCTATCATGTAAATTCCAAACGTGTACGGCGTTTATACCGGGTAATGAACCTCAGCACGATATATCCTAAGAAGAACCTGAGCAAAGCAAATGCTGCACATTACAAATACCCGTATCTGCTCAAAGGGTTAAAAATAGACCGTGTGGGACAGGTTTGGCAGGCTGATATCACTTATATCCCCATGTTCCGGGGATTCATGTATATGTTTGCCATTATTGATGTGTATAGCCGCAAGATTGTTGGCTGGAGCATTTCAAATACTATGACGGTAGAATGGTGCAGGGATGTACTGCTGGAAACCATAGAAGAGCATGGGAAACCCGAGATATTCAATACCGATCAGGGATCACAGTTTACCAGTCCCATTTTTATTAAGGTGTTGAAAGGAAACAAGATCAGTATTTCCATGGATGGCAAAGGAAGAGCATTGGACAATGTGTTCATTGAACGCTTCTGGAGGTCATTAAAGCAGGAGTATATTTACCTGAATCCGCCCAATGGTGGTATGGAATTATTCCAGGGTGTAAAACGGTATGTCGAATTTTATAACAAGGAGAGAAGGCATCAGGCCAATGGGGATCTTACTCCAAATGAGGTGTTTTATCAGAACAATAAAAAAGTGTCGTAAATAATCTTAAGTTTGATCTATAGCTGTCCAACAAATAGGGAGTACTTCATAGATAAGGAAACCTATTTTACATTACAAAAATTAATTAATAGTTCAGATCCACTTGGTAGATCATTTAGAAATTTTTGTTTTATATGTGAAAGGTATAATTGTCATCACAATTAAATTCAATTTTTATGGAAACAGTTTTCAAAAATCAAGATCAAATATTTGAGGCAATTAGAAAAGTTAAAAAAAGCAAGCCCACAATAAAGAAATTATTAGCTCCACTACTTTTCTTAGCCGGGATTAATTTAATTGCCATTATTAGTGCAGATAAAGTTGGGCAGGTCTTTAGTTTTTACCCCTATATTGTTATTGCTATTGTAGTCGGAAGCCTAATTGTTATGGTTTGTTCGTTTTATCAATTTAAAAAAAGGGATATATTAGAAAAATTCATCGATGCTTGTTTTGATGAAAAGGATAGTAATAACGTAATAATAGATAAGTTGACCATAATTGCGCGATCCAATAAATTTGACAATACTTCTCAACGTAGACTAGCTTTGATGCTTTTGGATGAATACCACAAAATATCAAATCCTTGATCTGGATCATATTTTCACTCCCCAGAGTTTGAGGCTAATTTCTTATAATATCATATAATATATAATCAAAAGATGGTATATTCTTATAATTATAGCTTAAGTATAAAGTTAAAGCTATCCGATGGTGCCTTTAATTTTCTGACAATCGCCATTAAACGCAATAAGATAACAAAGCCCTCTATGTTTGAGGGTGAATTTTGGAATTCATGTATAATTAAAAGGCGTCAAGGGGATAAGGAAATCATTCTTTCTATCGAACAAATGAATAAACTATTAATAGCAGCTCTGGAGCCATTAAAGAAAGACTACCAATTAAACCAGGAATCAAGAGAATTTGCCATCGATCTTTGCAATACTTTTAAAGAAATCTCTGCCGATGCCATTAAAGAATTGAATGTTTTAAATGATGATAATCTAGTATACTCAACAAAAATGGAATTTATTTAAAGTGCCCCTTGTATCTAGACAATCCTGTTTATTGGGTATTTGAATGTATTTTTGAAGCCTTTAACCCCTTATGATTATAATACTTTCAATTTTTCAATAATTATTTCGTTGATTAAATGCTAAAATAATTAGTAATTTTGAATCTCAAAATTACTTTTATGGAACATTTAGTACAGCTTTATACGGCAGACTTTAAAACACAAATGCTAATTCCATATTTTGAAAGGGGTATACAGGCTGGTTTTCCATCACCTGCAGCTGATTATATGGAACTTGCAATAGACCTTAATGATACTCTAATTAAGAACCCCTCGAGTACTTTTATTGGTCGAATCAGTGGTGTTTCGATGATTGAAATTGGAATATTTGATGGATCATTAGCAATAATTGATAAGTCGCAGCGGGTTGAAAGCGGAAATATTGTTGTGGCTTGGGTGGATGATGGATTTACATTAAAGCAGTTTAAAAAAGAGAAAGGGAAAACATATTTGATTGCTTTCAATAATGACTTTAAACCTATCCTCATAGATGAATCAAATTATGGGATTATTTGGGGGAAAGTCACCTACATAATAAATGAGACAAAATGATTGCTATTGCGGATTGTAATAATTTTTACGCCAGCTGTCAAAGGCTTTTTAATCCGGCCTTAATTGATAAGCCAGTAGTTGTTCTAAGCAATAATGACGGGTGTGTTGTTGCGCGTTCCAATGAGGCTAAAGCATTGGGCATTGCAATGGGTGTACCCGCATTCCAAATTAAGGATTTAATTGAGGAAAAACAGGTTCATGTTTTTTCTTCCAATTATACCTTGTATGGTGATATGAGTAACCGTGTTATGACTACATTATCCAGGTTCTCACCAAATGTAGAGATCTATAGCATAGATGAAGCATTTTTACTGTTTGATGGGTTCGATCACTATAATTTGAGTGATTATGCCCGGATAATTGTTCAAACAACCACTAAAAATACTGGGATACCGATTAGTATAGGCATTGCCCCCACTAAAACGCTTGCTAAACTTGCTAATAAGATAGCGAAAAAGGATCCGATTAAATTCCAGGGTGTGATGGCCCTAATGAACAGGGACGAGATTAGGGCCGCATTGTTGGATTTTCCTGTTCAGGATGTGTGGGGTATAGGGAATAGATATGCAATGATGTTGAATCAGTATGGCATTAAGACGGCCCTTCAGTTCGTTAATCTCCCTCCGGATTGGGTTAAAACGAAAATGACCATCACGGGGTTAAGGATGTGGCATGAATTAAGGGGAAAGCCATGTATACCAATGGAAGAAAATCCACCATCGAAAAAGGGTATTTGCACCAGTAGAAGTTTCGGTAAAATGTTGAATGATTATGAACCAATCGCTGAAGCCGTAGCAAATTATAGTGCCAGGTGTGCTATGAAACTCAGGGCTCAAAACTCTAGTTGTAAAGTTATTACTGTTTTTTTAAATACTAATGGTTTTAGGACTGACCTTAAACAATATAATAATTCAAAATCTATTGTTTTACCAGTTGCAACAAACAGCAGCTTTGAATTAAATAAGTTTGCATTACAAGCCTTGTGTTACATTTTCAAAAGTGGATATTCTTATAAAAAGGCGGGAGTCATGGTTACAGATATTGTTCCCCAGTCGCAGAGCCAAAAAAACTTGTTTTATCAGATCGACGATCAGAAGCAAAATAAGATTATGCAAGCACTTGATAAAATTAATGCCCTTTATGGTTCCGATAAGCTTAGATTTGGTGCACAGGGCTTTGCAAGGCAATGGAGATTAAAAAATGAGATGTTGTCGCCTTGTTATACCACACGACTAAATGAATTGATAAGAATAAAATTGTAAGCAAAAATACTTATAACTGTTGTTACCACTGAAAACTAAATTTAGGCTACCTTAGTAACATTGACTTATTTTTAATTTATGGTTGGTTAACCAAATGTAAACCTACTTATAGTCCGAAGCTGCATTTGTCTGATCAGCAATTGTAGAGTTGATGGAAAATATTTAGGAGCATTTTAATCTGTGGGTTTTCATGATTTTAATAGGGGTCTGAAAATGCACAAATGAATTGAGGTAGGTCAATATCTCTAAAATTTAAAAGCCGAAGTTCAGTTTACAATTCTGATTTCGGCTTTTCACCTGTAAGAATCCAATTATTTTCTGCAATTAATAAAGAGTCCGAAAACTCAATAGGTTCTATTACTGAAGGTACATTTTGCTTTTGATTCGCTAATTTTGATACAGGCCAAGCGATCAAATCGTCATCAATATAAGTTCGGGTTAAATTTTCTATATCCAGTCTATTATTACCCCTCGTTAGCCATAAATTTTCTTCACCTGGTCCAAGTATATATGGCATTCTGGGTTTTTTGTTGTGTAATCTACGGAGCATTGGTGTTGGCTCGACAGTGATAATGGTGAAGTTTTTTCGTTCTTCTCCTGTCTTTTTGTTGATCCATTTTTTATATAAACCGCCAAAAGAAAAAACTTTTCTTGATTTTGTTGTGATGAAATAATAAATACAGGAACCATCTGGAGCATGGTGAGGTTCAAAAAAACCAGTGGTTAAAATTAAGCAATGCAGATCTTCAGCAGAATCTTTCCAGGTTGGTTTCTCAAAAATGGTTTCGGCTTTAGCATTTAGGGTCCCACTCCGAATTTGCTTACTTTTTGAATCCTCAGGGTCAAATGTCCATTTCGGTATAAAACCCCATTCCGCAATTTGAATAAAATCTGGATTTTCTGATGTGATTATAGGCATCTTTGGAAAATCAAATCCGTTTGCATTGTAAAAGGATGTTAAACCTGTTTGATCGTTGGGAATTATCTTTTTCCCCACCTCTTCTTCTAAGTCTTTTTTATCGAGATACTGGGAATAATTATAACACATCTTTGATATATTTTTTTTTAGTCATATACATTATAAGCGGAATGCCATTAATTACGCAAGTAATATCGGGTGACTGGATGGGATAACAATATGGTGCGTTCGCCGGTTTTACTTTATAAGGGATGAGTTCAACAGCAGCTTCTTCCAAATATTCGTATGGCTCATTGCATTCAACCACTAACATCTGAATAAATGTTATTCCTTCATTAAGCCAGAAATTGTAAATTTCCGAATTAACTTCAACATAACCGTTTTTTAAATGATTCATAATAATTAAAGATATCACATTTAGGGAACAATAACTAATAATATTAGTATTTTGAGTGTTTTAATTATGAAATTGATATGGTTTTATAACAATTTATATATAAAATTGCTATCAGTTTTTAGCAATTTACATATAAAATTGTTCTTTGTTTATGCCAATTTTTCAAATTTTCTTTTCAAAATTTTATGCAGCCGTTCGATATAGAAGTCCTAATACGTGGTAAGAAGGAGGTATTATTGGTTATACCTGACCATGAATCGCATAAATTTATGGTGTTTGATGGGGACATTTACTTAGGTACTGTTTTGCCGATGTTAGAGGAAGAAGGGGTTAAATGGACATCTGATAAACTAATGGCAGATGAATTATTGGCGCAGATTGGTGATAAAATAGAAAATCATGAAACATAAATTGATTATTATTGTTTTCAACCCTTTAGATATTTAAAATATGGAATTTGGTAAAGTACAAGAAGACGAGATTTTGTCAGTCAATTTTTCACTTCCAAATGATGGCTCTATTACTTCTAAGATTTTAGAAAAATCAGAAGAAAATAAAAAGGTCAAATTTTATGTTGGGTGCGGAACTTGGGGGCAAAAAAGTTGGACGAAGCACCTTTACAACAAAGGTACTAAGACTTCAGATTTTTTAAAAATGTACCTTACTCAGTTTAATTCCATAGAATTAAATGCCATGTTTTACTCTTTGCCAGATAGAGACCGGGTTATCGGATGGAAAAAACTAGCAATTGAAAACTCCAAATCTAATTTTTTGTTCTGTCCGAGACTTCCACAATTAATTTCACATGTATTAAAACTGGAAGATGTTAACGAGATTTTTCAAAATTTTGTAGATGTTGTCTCAAATTTTGGTGATAATCTTGGTGCTTCTTTTTTGCAGCTCGGTATTTTTGGCCCTGAAAGACTTCACATATTACAGGACTTTGTTGAGACTGTGCCCTCTGGGTTTAAGTTGTTTGTCGAAGTTAGAAGCCCCGAATGGTTTTCAAATGAGAAAGTTAAAGAAGAATATTTTTCTGTTTTATCCAGAAATAATATTGGTGCTGTAATTACTGACACTTCTGGAAGGAGAGATTTGATCCATATGAATTTGACAATTCCTGAATGCTTTATTCGGTTTGTTGGAAATGGCGGAAAATATGTAGAATCTGATTTTCGGAGAATTGATGATTGGGTGATCCGCATTCAAGAATGGGTAAACCGAGGTATTGAAAAGGTCTATTTCTTTGTTCATGAACATGGTGAAAGGAATACTCCAATATTAGCCAACTATGTAATTCAACAGTTTAATGCTCTTCTTGAGGCAAACTTGCCCGAATTAACTTTTATTGAAAAATAGTTGAACCTTAATTTATTTGCACTCAATTAAATGTATTACTTTTTTCAAAATATTTGGGGTTCGACCCCTTTTATTTTGGTTATTTATTAATGTGCTGCAAATTTACTTCGCCAGGGGGACACGCCCTGACGCTTCGGGGGCATATGCTCTCCCAATAAAATATGGATAAAAAATGGGTATCCAACTTCATGTTTCAGTCGGAGCCTCCACATTTTTTATCCATATTTTATTTTGCTTAATCCCCCTGTTGTCTCGTTGACTTCTAGCATACATTAATTTATAACTTAATTAAGAAAGCATGGAAAATCAATTAGAATTGCGCGAAAACACATTAATTCAAGCCTGGTTTAAGATCGGAACATTAAACTGTTGGATTGCCAAAGCTCATGACCCAATTTTCACAGAAAGATCAATAGTATTATGTCCTACAATCGAATCCTTACAAGAAAAGATAGGCTTAGGTAATTGGTGTTTAGGGCAGGGGTTTGCATTTATGAACCTTTGTTTTATTAATCAAATTGATGGTGGGGATGAATGGCTAACGATTAAGGAGGATTACTGCTTTGAGAGCATTACTTTTAATCGCTATATAAAAGATGGTGAATTTATTCCGCTTATAGAAAGATTACTTAAAGCAACAAAGCAGGAATGTCTTAGTTTAAATTACTAAGTCTTATAGCCCTACGGGGCTATTTTTACATTTCATTAAAACGATCGTTTTTCTAAACTTTTAGAATTCTACGAGAAGTACGGGGTTGGATTCATATATCAGTTTAGAATAGCTGTTTATTTAATCAAAGTTCATTATATTGCACATACACGTTTAATTAAACTATGCTGATAGGTTATATAAGAGTTTCTAAAGAGGATCAAAATCCAGACATGCAGATTGACGCTTTCAAGAAATTTGCTTGTGAAAAGCTTTTTTTTGAAAAGATAAGCGGGGCAAAAACCGAAAGAGCTGAATTTGATAAGATGATTTCTATCCTGAGGCCTGGAGATACCGTTCTAGTTTGGGAGATCTCTAGGTTAGGGAGATCAGCTCCCGAAATGATCAAGATCGTTGACGAATGGTTCAAGATGGGTGTAGGTTTAAAATCTATTACAGAGCCTTTTGTTGACTCTAGTTCTGAATGGGGGGATTTCCTAGCTAAATTTTTCCTGCTTATGGCTGATAGCGAAAGGAAGAGATTAATAAGAAGAACAAGAGAAGGATTAAGCTCAGCCAGGGCGAGAGGAAGAATTGGCGGTAAAAAGAAAGGGCTTACGGCTGCTGCTATGGCAACGGCCAAGAATGCTGTTATCTTTTATAATTCCAAAATTCTAACTACGAATGAAATGTGCAGCGCCCTTAAAATTAGCAAAGCCACTCTTTACAAATACTTACGATATGAGGGCGTCGAAATTGCTGGATGGGTAAAGACACCTAACCTGAATCGAGATTGAATGTCTCAATAAACGTAAAGTACCAGGTGCAAGTGATCAGTTGCCCCAGCTCAGCAGATCCGGTAGAACCTGGAGGAAAATAAAGGGGAAAAGAAAGTAAGTACGGTACTAAAGGGAATTTAATAATGGATGCAAAAGATAAGATCAAAGAAGAATTAAAAAACGATAATTTTAGTTTGTTCGGGTATTCTAGTGATGATTGTGGATATGATAGTCGGTTGAATGGGAAGAATGTTTCCAAGGATGATGCGACAAGCATCTTAAAAACTATTGAAAATGGTATCAGTTTTCGCCTTGCTGGATATTCTAGTGATGACTGTAATTATGAAAGTAGATTAGGTCAAAGCAGGAAACATTCTAAATTTAATAGAATCGTAGGACGAATTAAGGTAAAACGAAATATTACTGCTAAACATAGAGATCTTATTTTTGAGCGTGATGGTTATAAATGTTTAATGCCTGGATGTAATGAAACTAGTAATTTAACTATTGACCATATAATACCCCTTGATTTAGGTGGTAGAAATTCAATCCATAACTACCAAACATTATGCGCATTTCATAATCAGGAAAAAGGGAATAAGATAATGGATTTCAGAATTAACAAAACACACATCAAAGGAAAAAAATAAAAACGTCAATTGGCCAGCTGCCGGTGATCAGATCCGGAAGAAACCTGGAGGAGTATATAAATTGTATAATGGCTCAGCTCATTGCGGCTTATCTGCTTCGCCAGATTTTGAAAAAGCTTATACGGGAATGCGTTTTGCATAAAATGAAGAGTAAACAAAATATGAAGGATAAAATAAAAAATGTCTTAAAAAACGAGGGTAAAGAAGCAAAGGTAAGAAGAGGTGTCGGGCAACCGTCAAAGTATTCATCCGGGGACGAGTAATTCAAAATTTTAAAAAACGAAGATATTTTGCTATCATGAATGATCAGCTGCAGTGGATCCTGGGCAAGATTTTGATAGCAAAACTTGTCGGCCGGTACCAGGTTAGGAGAAGGATTTGCTATCAAAGATCTTCCGGAGCGTACCGGATCCCCAGCTGATCCGGATACATATTGATAGTAGTCTCATGAAAGTAATTAAGGGTAAAATAAAATATGAATGTTAAAGACAAAATCAAAGAAGTCTTAAAAAACGAGGACTTAACCTGGGAAAAGTTGGCCGAACTCGATGGTGGCCAAGGAAAGGGTAGTTATAGACAGAATTTAATCAAACGGGTTGAAAAACTGCAAAGTACTTTTGATTTAATTGGTTATGAAATTGTATTAAAAAAAGTAAAATAAACTTGCAAAAGTAACTTTATATAGTTACTTTTATGTTGGTAAAGCACTAAGGCTTACGCTTATAAGATGAAAACACAAGATGTAAAGTTTAAAGTTACTAAAATTGAAGATTCTAGGAAGAATGGTTCTACAATCGAAATCGGCAGTATATACGATGGGATTTTAAATAAAAACAACAACGCTGTCTGGTTTAATGATGTGAATGATCAGAGCTGGGTGTTTTGGGTTAATGACACTTGTGAGTTGATTGACCAAAATGAACAATTTCTAACGGAATTAGAACAACAGGTGGTGAGTGCTTTAAAAGACGGTGATGATTTTGAGGATATGCCCACTGAATGTATAGAGAATTTAGAGGATCGTACAGGTATGTCTACAAAGGTATTAAGAGGTGTGCTTTCTTCCTTAATAAAAAAGGATATAGTTCAATCAGGAGAATTCCCGAATGGTCTTACTGCATTCCATTACAGAGGGATATCACATTCGTAACAAACCTGGAGAAAAAAACAAGATATATGAAATTATACCAAATACCAGTAGGCTCCTTCTTTGTTATTGATGGGGATAAACAATTATATAAAATGCTTTTCAACCAGCCAGATGGAGTAAGTTATTACCCCTGCGGGATTAGTGGACAACGCATTGGGGATGATATAGATATTGTATTTGACAATATCTTATTTAACTCCCAGTGTAGTCCCGCAGCACCAATTTTTCAATAAAATCTTAATAACAAACAATTAATTATGATTACTCAGGAGGAAAACGAACACTTAGCAGCAATAAAAATAGCCTATGAAAATGATTCTAATTATTATGAAGGGTCATTAAGTGGTGAAAGTTTCAAAATTAGAATGAACAAAGACCATGCTCGGAACTCTTTTAGAAATGATGACCAATATGTTCATAATCTAAGTCTTGTTTCTGTTAATGATCAATCTTGTAGGGTATTCAGAAAAATCGGCAATAAGTTTCAATGGCAAATAGAGAACATCACTGATTGGCAAGATGCAGAAGAACAGATTTTGGAGTTCTTTTATGCCATAGCAAATGATTAAACAAAATCTCATGAAACGAAGGGATTACCTGGGCACAATACACCGAAACTACTGGGTATATAAGTATAGGTGGTTTCAGGAAAATATTGTTTAATCACCTGGATAAATTAACAAAATTCCTTGCTATGATTGGGTACGAAATTGTGATAAAAAAGATAAAATAAACTTGTTATTTTACTCTATATAGAGTATATTTATATTAATAAAGCACTTAGGCTTAGTTAATAAAATAAACACTATGTCGTTAACTCAACACAATACCGTATATAGTTACAGTCAAAACAGACTTGAAGATTTGCCTTCTGAAGAAATTGAGCGGTATATGCAAGAATGTCAAAATACATACAGATTTTATGCAAAAGAAATCTTAGACGGTTATGACGGCCAATCGAATGCAAAATTATTTAAGGACGCACACGATGCCTTCTATGAGTGGTATCCTGTTTTAAATGCCGCAAAGAAACGTGAGGCGAACAAAGAATTAGAAGATGAGGCGATGTGGAAACGAGCCTGTGGAGAATAAAATAAAAACTAAAGAGACATCCTATACAACAACATAGATTTATTAATAATCAAAAAATTAAAGAAATGGTAAAATTTAACGATATTATAATCATAGTAATAATGTCAGTCGTATCCACTGCTCTGCTATTCTTATGTTTGTATAAAGTAAGAAATAGCGAAGAAGAAACAAAGATTTCATTTCTTGATTTTGTTACTGAATTTGCCATACATCTATATAATATAATTGATAACTACGTCCATTAAAAAACGAACGATATGAATTATAAAAAAAACTTTAATTCGTTATTCATAAAATTGCTTCTCTTCTTGTTTTATGGAGTAATTGGACTTTTGTTCCTGTTTGGTGATAAGAATTACTTCGGGAATCTACCAACTTCGTTCTATAAAATTACTGGTGTAGTCTTTACTTTGGCCTCTATTGCCACAATTTTATTGTTAATACGGGATTTAGCATATAATTCCAAACCGTCCAATAAGGTAGAATTATTCCTCAAATATCATATACCAGATCACTTCACTGAGGAACAAACAAATCAAAAGTTAAATCAAATCGCTTACGGTAACGGGCCAGATTATAATGAAACTGATAGAGATATAGCCTTAGGATTGATTAGATTAAAACAAAAATTATATTAACAATATACGAATGATATGAATGTGATTTTATCTATAAATTTTGATACACTTATAGGTGCTTCTTTTGAAATTGTCAATCCAGTAGTATTACCCTTGGAGGGTGAATTCTTCGATTGTACCTGGTCGGATTTTATAAAGAATTCAGAAACCTTAGAATTGTTGGCAACTGCGCAATATGAAGTTGGTACTTGGCAAGTAAAGGTTCTTGATAAGAAATATTCAAAAGATGAAGTACAAGTAAACATTTTATTGTTTACTCCGGACAATTATTTACACCAACTCTGAAAGAAAGTCTTAAAAAACGATTAATATGAAACGATCGACAACAATTTTAATATCAATAGTACTTTGGATAATTGGCGCAGTCTACTTTCTTTTTTTTGCAGAAATAAAATCAGAAATGGTTAGGTTAATTGTACCAGTTTTTTTAGTTGTATCATTTTCATCAGGGCTAATACTATATATGAGATCAGATTTCACGGAAAGAAATAGCGGTGATAACAAACATAAGTCTTAAAAAGCGAACATTTTAATATGGAAAATCAAACGGCATTAATATATGGAGCAGGATTGTTTATAATCTTTGGTACATGCAGAGTTTATTTAAACAAATTTAAATTTAAACGAAGTTTGGCTGGGTTACTGGGACTTTGCATGATGGGGCAAATCCTCCTTAATAATATATTGGACTTTACTCCAAATTCAAATTATCCTGCTGATCTTCAAAATTTAGGGTATCAAGTTGCTCAAATTACCAATCCAGTAGCAATTGTATTGTTGGCATTTTTAACCATTATTTCATCAATTCGAATAGTTTCTAAATTGTGTGTCTTTTCAAAAAAACCGGAATTTGGGGATTTCTCTTCAATGTCAGATGAGTCTAAAATCAGAAATCAATCTTTATAAATGGGATACTATATTTTTTTTGCAGTAATATTTATACTGGGTATGTATAAATCCATCAAAAAAAAGAACAAATTCGAAACTATTCTATTGGGGAGTCTGGGTCTTTTACTTTTTGGTGTTCTTTTATGGGCTGAGACAAGTCCAATAAGAAATAAAACTGATTATGTCTATTATAAGGGTCAAAAGCATTTTGTACCTGCAATGGATATCAAGGGTGACAGCATCATCCTTATTTTGGACAACGATATAAGGGTTAATATTGACAGTGTTACTTCCGCAAAACCAAGAAATTCAGTATCCTGGATTACCGATTGGCGAACAAAACATAAAATTTAAAAGATCTTCTTTTCCCTAAGGGATTAAAATCTTAAAAACGAACAATATGCAGTCATACATATTAAGAGCTGTTAGACCTAAAGCGGGGGATATTTTCGCATTGTTCCCTAATGATGAATATGTATATTTACTATGTAAAAGTTTAAAGGATCTGCAAAAAACTGTGCGACATATAACTCCTTCTGGTTATCGTGTTAGGACTTCTAGTTGGTTTTCAAAATATCTTAAAATGAATAATTACGATTTAATTCTAAGTAGTGGATTCTTTGAAAAACATGAAAAGTATCGAATTATAAAGATAGCGGAAGAACCAGTTGATTATAAGTCTTTTGATTTTACAAATCGTAACCAAAAAACATATACATTGAAAGCTTTTGTTTCAGAATCAGCAATTAACAAAATTAAACTGTTATTTAATTAGATCACCAATCTCATCAACTAAGGTTTACTATGATAAAAGTTAAGCACCCACTGGATGAATGTAATATTAATCAGGAAAATTTTATTAATAGCCTTCCCGAGCCTAAAAGGCGTTTCAAATCTTTAATGTTTAGTCATGGCAATGCTGCATATCGCTACCATCTTAAAGGTTTTGAATTGTCGAACAAGTTAGATTTTGAAGAATGGATTGAAGGTTTAGACGATGGTGCATTTAAAAGTGATATGAAAGCGAAGGGATTTGAAAAGTGCAAAACTGTTGCGAGCTTTACCCGTCATGTGCAAGAACGGAACAATTCTGGATTTGATAAATTTATAGAAAACCTTATGGGAACAGATGACTATAAAGAATATATGTCTTTGGTAAACTGCTAAGTTTAAAAATCTTAAAAAACAAAGGAAAACTTATAAATTATAATACGAATTAAACCTAAATTTAATTTTACGCTATGATATTTTTAAGTCACAATTATTTAGATAAACCTATTGTCGAGCCTATTGCAAAAGCCTTATCTGAAGTTTTCGGAATAAATAAAGTATTTTATGATAGTTGGTCAATGCAACCAGGGGATGGAATTATCGATAAAATGGACGAGGGTTTGGAAGCCTGTGAATTTTTTTTCTTTTTTGTCTCTAAAAACAGCCTGGCAAGTAATATGGTGAAATTAGAGTGGCAAAATGCTCTTTATAAAGCTACACATAATAAAGCTAAACTTATTCCTGTGAAGTTGGATGATTGTTTGATGCCTGCGATATTAATGCAAGCATTATATATTGATATCTATGGTAAAGGATTTGATCATGGCTTACGACAAATTATAGATGTAATCAACAAAAAAAACACATTTAATTCTGAAGGGGTACAACACTACGAAAATGTGCGCGCCTATATAAGGAAAAACGCTAATAATAAGGAAATTGAGTTGGAAATTAGGGCGGAGACGTACTTTGAGCCTATATCTAAATATCTTTTATTAGTAGAAAATGCCGAAAATGAAGTCCAAATAAATCCAAATGGTTTACTAAATCCTGGAAGTGGAACTTTTATGAAAGATGTTGGAGTGTCCGATAATTATAAATGTAATGCATTCTATTATTTTTTTAATGGTCCAACTGTGCCTAATTACCCATTAAAATTTGAGATTAACAGTACTTCACAGACTCCCTTAAAATTTGTCGGGGTGATGAAGTCTGTTGGTGAAAACTTGATTCGAATAATTCCATTAATTGAGATCCAGAAATAGACCAGTATAAAACTGCTGCTTACAAATCCGGAACTACCTGGAGAGAATTAAAGGGAAGAAAAATCTTAAAAAACAAACTTTAAATTTTGCCAATGAAAAACCAACTGGATACACCCACATTAATAATCGTCATTTTGGCCATATTGGCAATTATTGGTATTTCGATAATCATTTTTCAAGTATATCCAAGTGGATCTATTGGATATTTCTTTGTTCTGGTTTATACCTGGATCTGTGCATTCTTAGCAACAAGTTTTTCAATTGTACAATTGATTATTAAGCAAAGGCGACTCAAATAATAACATTCTCAAAAAACAAAGAATTGATCTGTTGCCTGGGATAAGATCCGGATGATTTAAAATCATATAAATCAAATCATGATTATGAAAAGCAAAAAGTATAAGGACAAAACAATAAATTTAAAAACAGGTTTGCATCCCAATGAACTAGGAAGTGTTAGTCATTGGATTGGTGCGGATGATTGTAAAACAATCATATGTGAGCCGGCAAACCTAAGTGCAACTTATCGTAATAAGGTTGCTAAGAAAATGATAGGTATTGTTCAGGATAGAATTAAGTCTACAGATAAATTGTCTTAAAAAAGGAAGATAGTTTGCTATCAAGATTGATCAGCTGCAGCGGATCTTGGACATGATTTTGATAGCAAAAATATAGAGCCGGCACCTAACCTGGGGAGTATTTTGCTATCAAAGTTCTTCCGGAGCGTGTCGGATCCCCAGCTGATCCGAAGACAAACTGATAGCAAACTCATTAAAGTAATAAAGGGGAATAGAATAATGGACACAAAAGACAAAATTAAAGAAGTCTTAAAAAAAGAGGGGGTAACTTGGGCACAATACACCGAAACTGCTGGGTATAAAAGTATCGGCGGCTTCAGGAAAATATTGTTTAATCACCTGGATAAATTAACAAAATTCCTTGCTATGATTGGGTACGAAATTGTGATAAAAAAGATAAAATAAACTTG
>NZ_QKLU01000013.1 GCF_003208655.1 Pedobacter nutrimenti
TCAATTTGCCCCGAAATGAAGGGGTTAATTTAGAGCGAAATGCAGTGGCAGTTTAATTGCGGAATGCAGGGGTCAGTTTTGTCGAAACTCCCATATTGAGTTCTTTTCAACTACTTTTTCTCCAATTTTTAATACCAAAGATAAAAATGAGATAAAAGCTTATTTTCAAAAAGAAGCGACAAGTATTCAAACTGATATTCTGAATTTAGAAAAAGATATCAAGGAAAAAACTCTTTTAAAAAGTGTTTTTGAGAATTTGGAAAATCCTGATGAATATTTGGCAGCCTGGAATACCCAAACAGACCTGGAAGATCAACTCGAAACCCACACCATGTATGAAACAAGTCTGGAGAATTTTAACGAATACTCAAGTTTGTACACACAAAACTCAATCGAAGATGAGTTTCAAAGTAGCAAAACGGTATATAACAAATTAGATATTTATAGAAATAGCTTAAACACACTTCAAGAAAATCTGGAACGAGAAGCAACTGCCTTTTTTGAAACTCAAGCTGATCAAAGAATTGAAGACATTAAAAGCGAGTATGATCTTACGTCTGAACCGGACTTTAATAAGGAAACCTTTTTATCATCTTTAGAAGAGACGGATGATTATTATAAAGCCTTTCAAAAGCTTTACAATCAGGAAAAATCGAAATATCTGGAAATACAAAATATACTTCAGTTACATGAGCAGATCAAAGACCTGATCTCCAAGAAGAATAAAGTCTATTCAGAAAATACGGAGATAATAAATAACACTTCCGTTCTGTTAGAGGAAGTAAATGGACAACTGATAGAAAAATTGGAAGCAGATTATGAGTCGGCAAATCGTAAATACATTGTAGAATATAATGTGCTTGTTAGGCAATATCTAAAAACTAATGTAGAGCGGTTTGAAAATTCCGGAGATTTTCATGCATTGTGTGAGGAAGTGTTGCCTTCTGAGATATTCAGTGAGATCAATACATTGGAAAGAGAAGTAATCGAAAAGATAGATAAGTACCTTAAAGATATTAACCTGAAAAACAAAAGATTAAACAATAGAAAGCTCCAAAAATTAGCTGTTATAATTGAAGAAGTGGCCAGCGAAGTAAGTAGCCAAAGAAATGACATCAGGACGATCAGGAACTTTCTTAACTCTGATGATAAAAAAATAACGGGTGGACACACAGTAAGCCTGGAGGATGATAGCGAAGGTGTATTTTCTTCTGATTGGATGAATTTATTCACCGAAAATATTAATAAGGATCTAGGGCTGGGATTAGAAAATTCTTTATTCGAATCCGAAAAAGGAATTACAAATGATCTGGAGAAATACCCATCTTTAAAAGAAAAATTAACGGAGGCTTTTTATCGGTCAGGTGGGTTGCGGAGCTTAAAACCTTCAATTGAGGAATTATTAAACCCCAAATCTTACTATACTGTAAAATTCTCTATTAAGACCAATCAGGGTAAGAAAAATGATGGTAGCACCAGTCAAACCTATGCTGCCATTTCACTATTATGTATTGCAAAATTGTCTTTGCTAAATAGGCAATCAAAGAATTCCCAGGTTGAAGCTATTCGCTTTATGGCAATTGATGAAGCAGAAGGTTTGGGAAGTAACTTTGATATGCTTTATAAAATTGCCCTTGCAAATGATTATCAGATATTATCGCTTTCTATCAGTCCAAACAAAATTGATGCAGAAAAACAAAATATCTACCTGCTTCATAACAGCCTAGAAGACGAAAAGGTTAATTATGAACCTGTGCCTATTTTTGGTTTAACCAGCTAAATTGTTTAGGTAATGAAACACATTGAATGGAAATACCAGGTTGGCTTACATCAACTTTATACAGAAGGAAAAACCAAACTGAAAATTTTAAATAATGATTACATCAACCTGATATTATTTAAACAGAAGAAACTGATCAGGTTTAAATCAGGTAATCATTCCATTATTGAAGCAAACCAACGATATCCCGAATTTTATAAACTAGAACTGTTAGATACGTATAATTACTACAATACCTTTTTTGAGCAGTCAGGAATAGAAAATAATGCAAAGAAAACCTTTACACAGGATGACCTGGAAGCCCTGATGTTTGTTTATTACAATAAAAAAGAGCTTCGGGAAAAACTCACCACAGTGAAAAAATTCTCTGCAAGAGTGTTTAGAAATGAAAACTCAAAGTACCTAGAAAATAAGCCGAGTCTAAAAAATGCCGTTTTACAACTTCTAGAAGTTGATGAGTTTCCAGAGAAAGATCCTAAAAATCAACAGTGGAGATGTGTTATTGATTGTGACAACCCTAAAGTGATTGCATTATGTGAGAATCTCGATTGTCTTAAAGTACCAGTAGAATATAAGAAGAATAATATCGAACTATGGTATGTAGGGGGTAACAACACAAAGCCCTTGCTTGATATTCAAAAAGATAAGCTGCAATTACCTATTTATTATTTTTGCGATTGGGATTATGCCGGACTAAATATTTATTCCAAGGTTAAAGAGATTTTTAATAAGAAAGATAAAGAAATAGAAATAATACAGCCACTTGTAAATGCCAAAAGACTACCTGTTGGCGTTAAGCATCACAAGAGTAAATGGAAAAAGGAAGATTTTTCAGGATTGACAAAAGATAATTATAGCCAAGATCAGATAGACCTTATAAATCAACTTATCTCCAAAAATGAATGGATAGAAGAGGAATCAATGGATCTAATTGAATTAATTTTGATAAAATAAGTTTTCAATAGAGCATTATCTATAAGATGATAAGAGATTATCACACTTTTTAACTTTAAGCCATTTTTGCAAAGCTATCCCACATGTGGCTATATAATGATAATTGCATGCAAGCATTATTCCAAATGATTTAACACCTACTTAATCATTAGGTTAGATTAACGTCCTAATTTTATAAATAAAATTTCCATTAAAAATCCATTCACTGATAATGCAATTATGATATGGAACACGAGTATATGCACATTGAATTAACAGGTGCGAAAATATCGGACAGCATTAGGCAATTTGAAAAAGAGAAAGAACAGCGCTTTATACAATTGATCGTTGATATACTTGTCATGTCAATCCTAAAGGAATACCATGAAGAAAGTAATCAGATACCTAAGATTTAGCAGGCTCGGGCAAAGTAACGGCTCCATTGAGGCCCAACAGCTATGTACAGATCAATGGATCACCTTTAACAATGCAGAGCTTGTAGATACCTTTATCGATATTGGCAAAAGTGCCAGAACATTTGACAGGCCAGACTTCATCAGGCTACAAAAGTTTATTTTAAAGCATTATCAAAAAGTAGATTATCTGCTGGTGGATCAATTGGACAGGTTTAGCAGAAATGCCGGTGAAGCACTCACAACAGTAAAAGACCTTCAGTCCAGCTATGGTATACAGGTAGTAAGTGCAACAGAAGGCATTACGTTTGATTATGATACACCTGGTAGTTTCTTTAGAGCGGGCCTGCAGTTCTTGCTGGCTGAAGAGGACAATATCAATAGGAGCATCAAGATAAGAAAAGGGCTATATACAGCAAAGGTACAAGAGGGGCGGCATCTTCACAGAACACCGCCATTCGGGTATAGAAAAAATGGAATAGGAAAAAAGAGCCATCTCGTTATACATGAGGATGAAGCAAAGATAGTGAGGTTCATCTATGAGAATTATCTGCATGGTATGCCGTTATACGTGATCAAAAAAGAAGTGCACGACATGGGATTTAATAGGAAAAGTAATATGGCCGTTGAGAACATATTAAGAAACCCTGTATATGCCGGCCTGCTCAAAGTAGAACCCTTTAAAGAGTTTCCGGGCGGATTATTTCCGGGAATACACGAGCCGCTAATTGACAAGGAAACCTGGAGGGCCATCCAGAGTAAAATAAACAAGCCCATAAAAGAACGTGTTATTTTAGATGAAGAACTTCCCTTAAGAGGAGTTCTCAAATGTCACTGCGGTAACCCACTTACCGGGGCACCTTCCAGGAGCAAAACAGGCAGGTACTTTTATTACTACAAATGCAGGTTATCGAAACACAATAATATTAGCGCAATAAAAGCCCATGAGCAGCTATTAGCCACACTCTCATTGATGCGTCTTCCGGAGCAGATCATAAACGAAATCATTAAACATTGTCAGGCACATATAAACAAAGGGCTAAGATCAAACAGGTTGAAGATAATAACCCAACAGGAACTCGTTTTTGAAATCGAGAAGAAGCTCTCAGCAGTAGAAGAAAAGTGGATCATGAATGAAATCAGCAAGGATAGCTTCGAAAAATGGTATTCAGAATACAGCAATAAGTTAAATAGCCTAAGAGAAAGCATAGAAAAATTAAAATACCAGGTTGATAAGGCAATTAACATCCTTGAGCAAAACCTGGATTTACTTGTTGACATGAAGCATATCTATAAGCAAGCCGCACTACTTCAAAAAAGAGAGCTCATCAGAATGATCTTCGATGACAACCTGTATTATGAAAACGGTATATACAAAACTCCAACTTTGATCAGCGCACTACAACATCATTTTCTTTTTAGGAAAGAAGGAGGTTATTTGTTGTATGAAAAATCCGGTATTTAATAGGCTATAGTCCCAATTTATTTATTAGTATAAAAAGGGTTCGACACTTCCCGCCAGCTATTTATTTACAGATAGCATAATATATTAATAATCAATATATTGCAATTTTGTACTTAACGTTCAAAAATGAAATTCGAACACATATAATAATCTATATTACAGTGAGTTATGTAAATAAAAAACCCTGAAAATTAGTATTTTTCAGGGTTCCGTGGAGCCGAAGGGGTTCGAACCCTTGTCCAGTTGTGTGATAAATTATGCCTTCTACATGCTTATTTTCCAATTAATTGTAGGGAGTCGACGGGCTGGAAACCGACCTTATCTTTCTCCTTAGGTGCTTTATCTCGCCACTGTACCACACCTTACAGCAGCCAGCATTATTATTTCGATGCCCCGGATTCTAACCTAATAATGCAGCAGTTAGAGGGACAAAAGCTAGGCTAATTCTAAATTAGGCAGCTAAGGCGTAGTTATTTTCGCCAATTATAGTTTGAACGTTCTCTTTAAAGTGCTCTCCGTACAACGCACTGCATGCTTACATACTCAGCGCCACCCTGTCAAATCCAAAACGGCCCCATGTTGTAACCTGATGATTTGCAATGGTTAACAACTCCATATGCATCATCAGATTACAAAAGTACTAAAATTATGCCAATTGACGGCCAGGATATTGTTTTAAAGCAATATTTAAACAGTCCATCGCCTTATTCAGGTCGTCTGTATTTAAAACATAGGCCATTCTCACTTCATTTCTGACAGAATCTTTACTGGAATAAAATCCGGTGGCAGGTGCCATCATGACAGTCTGTCCCTGGTGGTTAAAGCTTTCCAGGATCCACTGACAGAATTGATCCGCATCATCAATTGGTAACTTGGCCACGACATAAAAGGCACCGCCAGGGTTCGGACAAAATACACCTTCCATTGCATTTAACCTGGAAACCAAAGTATCCCGTCTTAAAGTATATTCCTTATTTACTGCTTCAAAATAGCTGTCCGGAGTATCCACTGCGGCTGTTCCTGCAATTTGTTCGACCATTCCGGGACTTAACCTTGCCTGGGCAAATTTCAAACCGGATTTAATCACCTCTTTATTTTTGGTAATCATGCAACCCAGCCTTGCACCGCAGGCACTGTATCTTTTGGATACTGTATCCATGACCACCACATTGTCGTCAATACCATCAAGGTGCATAGGAGAAATGAATTCACGCCCATCATAGCAGAATTCCCTGTAGGCCTCGTCCGAAAACAGAAACAGGTCATATTTCAGGCAAAGTGCTTTAAGGGCTTCCAGTTCTTCACGGGAATATAAATAACCGGTGGGGTTATTAGGGTTACAAATAATAATCGCTTTGGTCTTGTCGGTAATCAGTTTTTCGAACTCCGCAATAGGGGGCAGGGCAAAACCATTTTCAATGTGGGAAAGTATAGGTTTGACCACTACGTTGCTCATGCAGGCAAAACCATTATAGTTGGCATAAAAAGGCTCAGGAATGATAATTTCATCGCCTTCATTGACACAGGTTTGCATGGCAATGGTAATGGCTTCAGAACCGCCAACAGTCACCAGTATATCTTCCGGTGTAATGTTATAACCCAATTTGTTATAGTATTCCGTCAATTTGGTCCTGTAGGCAAGAGTACCTTCTGAAGGGGTATAAGCCCAGACATTAAAGTCTATGTTTTTAATGGCATTCAGCATTCCTTCCGGCGTTGCAATGTCAGGCTGTCCAATATTTAAATGGTAAACTTTTTTGCCCTCTTTTTTTGCTTGGTCGGCAAAAGGGGTTAGTTTTCTAATGGGAGATGCAGGCATCTGCAACCCTTTTTCGGATATATGTGGCATGAAGCAAAAATAAAAAACCCCGTTGATTAACGAGGCTTTTATTTAAATAATGTCTAAAATTTTACCTGGAAGTTCCGGCAACTGTTTCTCCTTTAATATAGAGCACCTTGATCGATGTTTTCGCATTCGAATTCAGGGTAATGCTTTTGCTGAAAGGTAGCGGGGAACCAGCAGGATTGTAAGTCACTTTAATGGTTCCGGTTTCTCCTTTTTTAACCGGAGTATGGGTATATTCTGGTACTGTGCAACCGCAGGTAGTCTCTACTTTTGACAAAATAAGTGGAGTGTCTCCGATATTTGTGAACTTAAATTCTACTGAAACTGGCTTTCCTAACGGAATTTTACCGAAGTCATAAGATTCTTTATCAAATTTAAATTCTGCCGGCGTAGTTTGAGCGTTTGTTGAAACCGCAACACCTAAAATAAAGGAAAATAGGATAATTAACTTTTTCATGTTTGTGAGTTTTAAACAAATTTAATATTATAATTTATCAATTCAAAAGGTTATCTAACATATAAATTGCAGTACAGCCCTAACCCGGAGCTGAGAATTTACTTATCTTTGTCCCATAACTTAAATGCTTATGACGCCAAATAATAAACTTATAACGAATCCTATTGACGCTTCAGAGTTAAGTTTTGAGGACTTCAAAACCATTGTCATTAACGATTATAAAATAGCATACGAAAGCCGTCAGGCGAGTTTGCTTGGTCGTAAGGAAGTATTAACGGGTAAGGCTAAGTTTGGCATTTTTGGTGATGGTAAGGAATTGCCGCAAATCGCAATGGCTAAGGCTTTTAAAAACGGGGACTGGCGCTCAGGTTATTACCGCGACCAGACTTTTGCTTTTGCTACAGGGATATGCACCATCAAAGAGTTTTTTGCACAGCTGTATGCAAACCCCAGCGTAGAAGCAGATCCTGCTTCAGCTGGAAGGCAAATGAACTGCCATTTTGCAACCCGTTCTATTGAGCAGGACGGGAGCTGGAAAGACCTGACTGAAATCAAAAACTGTTCTTCTGATATTGCCCCTACCGGTGGACAAATGGCCCGTCTGGTTGGATTGGCCTATGCTTCAAAATTATACCGGGAAAATCCGGAATTGGCTTACCTAAAAAACTTCTCTCTGAACGGAAATGAAGTGGCTTTTGGTACCATTGGTAACGCTTCTACTTCAGAAGGGGTATTTTTCGAAGCCATTAATGCTGCAGGGGTTTTACAGGTACCTATGGCCATGTCCGTATGGGACGATGCTTATGGCATCTCTGTTCCTGCAAAATACCAGACCACTAAAGAAGATATTTCCGAGATCCTGAAAGGTTTTCAAAGGGATGAAAAAGGAGCAGGCTATGAGATTTTTAAAGTCAGGGGCTGGGACTATCCGGCGCTTTGCGAAACTTATCAGAAGGCCATAGACATTTGCCGGGACGAGCATGTACCTGTACTGATCCATGTCACAGAGGTAACCCAACCTCAGGGACACTCCACTTCAGGTTCACATGAAAGATATAAAGACAAACAGCGCTTAGACTGGGAAAGAGAATACGATTGTATTTTGCAGATGCGTAAATGGATGCTGGAATCTGCAATGATTACAGAAGAAGAGCTCGCTGAGTTGGAAACCGCTGCCAAGCAAACGGTAAGAACTGCTCAGAAGGATGCATGGAATGAATTTCTGGCGGATATCAAAACCGAAAAAGATCAGGTAATTGCCATGATTTCTGCAATTTCCAATGGAGATGCCCAGCTGAGTAAAATTGTAAGTCAGCTGTCGGCTACACCCGATGCACAACGTAAAGAGGTGATCTCTTCTGCAAGGAGGGCACTTCGTTTAACCTTAAACAGGCCTTCCGATGAGCGGAATGCACTGGCTAACTGGTATGCACAGCAAAAATCGCTGAACGAAGACCGTTACAATTCAAAATTGTTTACCGATGGGAAAGAAAGCCCATTACTGGTTGATGTTCAGGACGCTGTTTATGAAGAACAAAGTAAAATGGTTGACGGACGGGAAATTCTCAATGCCTGTTTTGATGCCAATTTTGCCCGTGACCCGCGTCTGGTGGCTTTTGGTGAAGACCTCGGAAATATCGGTGACGTTAATCAGGGCTTTGCAGGCCTTCAGGCCAAATATGGTGAACTGAGGATTACAGATACCGGCATCAGGGAAATGACCATTGTAGGTCAGGGCATAGGTTTGGCTTTAAGGGGCTTAAGACCAATTGCAGAGATTCAGTACCTGGATTACCTGTTGTATGCCTTAAATGTACTGAGTGATGACTTGGCAAGTTTATCTTACCGCACCAAAGCGGGTCAGAAAGCACCAGTAATTATCCGTACCCGTGGCCACAGGCTGGAAGGGGTATGGCATTCCGGTTCTCCGATTGCAATGATTTTAGGTTCTCTCAGGGGAATGCACATTTGTGTTCCGCGCAACATGACCCAGGCTGCCGGAATGTACAATACCTTGTTCAGATCCGATGAGCCGGCGATGATTATAGAATGTTTAAATGGTTACCGTTTAAAAGAACGTTTACCAGAAAATGTAGGTGAGTTTACCGTGCCCCTGGGCCAGGCCGAGGTGGTTAGAAAAGGAAGCGACATTACGATCGTATCCTATGGTTCTACCTTGCGGATTGTGGAAGAAGCGGCTGAAGAACTGGAACAAATGGGCATTTCTGTAGAGATCATAGATCCGCAAACCCTGCTGCCTTTTGACAACAGTAAAATTTGTGCAGCTTCGCTGGAAAAAACCAATAAATTGCTGGTGGTTGATGAAGATGTACCTGGAGGTGCAACTGCTTTTATCCTGCAACAGATCCTGGAAGAACAGCAAGGCTATTATCTTTTGGATGCCCAGCCTAAAACCCTTTCTGCAAAAGCACACCGCCCGCCTTATGGATCAGATGGTGATTATTTCAGCAAACCATCTACAGATGATGTAGTAGAGGCGGTTTATCAAATGATGCAAGATCACAATTCGGCAAAGTATCCATCTATCTTTTAGATAAAAAAAAGATGTTATATAACAAAGGCTGTCATTAGACAGCCTTTTATGTTTTAATCCAGTTTGGTGACTTTATTTCTAAGGAAATGATCTGCAAGTACCAGTGCGGCCATGGCTTCCACAATAACCACCGCTCTTGGAACAACACAAGGGTCATGCCTGCCTTTACCTTTAATTTCTGCCGCATCTCCGGCCGCATTAATGGTTTGCTGGTTGTGCATAATGGTTGCAACCGGTTTAAAACCAACAGTGAAATTAATTTCCATCCCATTGGAAATCCCTCCCTGTATACCCCCCGAAAAATTGGTTAGGGTTTTGGGGTTGCCACTGGCGGGAAGAAAAATATCATTGTGTTCTGAACCCTTCATTTCTGTACCGGAAAAACCAGAGCCATATTCAAAGCCATGTACCGCATTAATGCTCAGCATGGCTTTTCCCAGGTCGGCATGAAGTTTATCAAAAACTGGTTCACCTAAACCCACAGGACAGTTCTGTACCTTGCAACTGATTTTTCCGCCAATGGTATCTCCATCTTTTCTTACCGCATCAATACATTCAACCATTTGTTTTGCCGTTGCCGGATCCGCACATCTGACGATATTGTCTTCCCTTAAATGAAGCAGTTCTTCTATGCTCAGGTCTTCCAGATGAGGCGCATTGATGGTGCCCACAGCAGAAACATGTGCGAAAATTTCTATTCCATGGTGCTTTAGAAACAATTTGGCAATGGCACCGGCTGCTACACGCGCCGCAGTTTCTCTAGCAGAAGAACGGCCGCCGCCCCGGTGGTCACGGATGCCATATTTGGCATCATAGGTATAATCTGCATGCGAAGGTCTGTAAACATCCTTATTGTGTTCATAATCTTTGGACCTGTGGTCTTCATTGGGAATAAGCAAAGCAATTGGAGTACCAGTGCTTTTGCCTTCAAAAATCCCCGACAGCACTTCAACCGTATCGCTTTCTTTTCGTTGCGTCGTAATTTTTGATTGTCCTGGTCTTCTTTTATCGAGTTCGGACTGTATAAAATCAAGATCTATGGGTAATTGCGATGGACAGCCATCGATGATCACGCCGATCGCCTTACCATGGGATTCTCCGAAGGTCGATATTTTAAACAGTTGCCCAAATGTATTTCCAGCCATATTTTTCTATTTATACCCCGCTAAATTAAAGTTCATTTATTGTAAAACCAGCTTTTCTTAAATCTTTCCAGTAATCAGGATAAGATTTTTCCACTACATGAAAATCCTCAATTTCAACTTCAGGGATGATCAGGCCAAGCGGGGCAAAAGCCATGGCCATTCTGTGGTCATCATAGGTGCGGAAAAGCACCTTTTCAGGAAAATGGAGTTTACTGCAGTCCAGGGAGTAGAATTCCTTCTCTTCTATAAGGGCAACCCCAATTTTGGCCAGTTCATTCTGTAAGGCTTTTACCCGGTTGGTTTCCTTAATTTTAAGGGTTTCCAATCCTGTAAAGGTCAATTCCAGGCCCAGGGCAGCGGCACAAACAATAATGGTTTGGGCCAGGTCCGGACAATCTTTCAGGTTCAGAGCCTCTGTTGCGCGCTGCGGC
Source organism: Pedobacter nutrimenti (assembly GCF_003208655.1). GTDB lineage: Bacteria > Bacteroidota > Bacteroidia > Sphingobacteriales > Sphingobacteriaceae > Pedobacter > Pedobacter nutrimenti. Next base: position 11,025 of record NZ_QKLU01000013.1, read on the forward strand.
TCCGTTGTTTTGACAATCCTAATCCCGTTGTCCTTTCTGGAAGTGCTGATGCCCAGTTGCACCATGATTTCCTGAATCCGGCTGTCTCCCTGCAAACTTTGCGCTTTTAGGTTGGGCAGAGTGATGTCAGATTGTGCAGCAAGTGCTGCAATGCTGTACCAGTAAGAACAGGCACTCCAATCTGGCTCTACGGTCAGCAGGCTGGGAAGATAGGGCTGTTGCACAATACTAATCGTATTACCTTCCCAGGAATGTTGAATACCGGCTTCCTCCAGCATTTTTAAAGTCATTTCTACATAAGGTCTGGAAGTGAGTTCTCCTTCAATTTCGAGGGATAAACCAGATGGAAGGCTGGAGGCAATAATTAGTAATGCTGAAATGTATTGACTGCTCACATCTCCTTTGATGCTCACTTTTCCTGAAGTTTGCTCTAAGCCTCCTTTAATCAACAATGGTGGATAACCTTCAATAGATTGGTATTCAATAGAAGCATTCAGACTGATTAAAGCATCCACGAGCAATTTAATAGGCCTTTCCTTCATCCTTTTGGAGCCGGTCAATAAAAACTGACCCTCAATTGTTGTCAGGTAAGCTGTTAAAAAACGCATGGCAGTTCCCGCCGGACCAACGTCTATCGTATGAAGACTGTTCTTATCCCTGTTCTTGAGCAGGTCCAGTGCCTGGTTAAGGGTCACTGTGTCATCAGCATCCGATAAGTTCTCTACTTGTACAAGTCCATTACTAATGGCGGCTATAATAAGGGCCCTGTTGCTTTCGCTTTTAGAACCGGTAAGATGGATTTCGGTGTTGATTTCTTTTTTTCCGGTGAAAGAAACAATAGCATTTGGTTTCATGAATGTTAAAGGAGTTAGGGTGTATGAACCGGCAGCAGCTTATCGTAGCTGCTGCCGGTTGTTTGTTGATTGATGCAGATGAGAATGTGAATTAAGAATGGCTAACATTAGCAGTAGCTTCCACAACATTTGCAGCAGCCTTTCCTTCGTTCATAATCTGCGTTTGTTTCCTGATGGATTCACTGTGTACCAGTTCCAGAAATTTTTCTGTAAAACCAAGGTCCAGTTTCAGGGCTTTTGCAAAAGCAGTTCTTTTTTGCATAATCTCATCCCAACGGTTTACCTGCAGAATGGTGACGTTATTGTCTCTTTTATATTGACCGATTTTCTCCACAATGGCCATACGTTCACCCAGTTTCTGGATCATCAGGTCATCAATTTTATCAATCTGTTTTCTCAGATCGGCCAGTTTATCTGCAAAATCTTCATTTTTAGATTCTGGTTTACGCAAATTGAAACGCTCTACCAGTTCTGCCAGTGCAGCGGGAGTTACCTGCTGTTTTGCATCTGTCCAGGCTACAGAAGGATCAATATGAGATTCGATCATCAAACCCTGCATATCAAGATCCAGGGCTTTTTGCGAAATATATGGAATCAGTTCACGGTTTCCGCAAATATGGCTTGGATCATTAATAATAGGCAGTTCCGGGCAGTGTGTTTTAAGCTGTATGGCCAGTTCCCACATCGGCTCATTGCGGAAAGAGCTTTTTTCATAAGAAGAAAAACCCCGGTGAATTGCACCCAGTTTGGTGATGCCTGCATTGTTAATTCTTTCCAGGGCACCTACCCATAAAGAAAGATCCGGATTTACCGGGTTTTTAACTAGAACAGGAATGTCAACACCTTTTAAAGCATCAGCGATTTCCTGAACAGTGAAAGGGTTAGCCGTTGACCTTGCACCAATCCAAAGGATATCTACCCCGGCAGCAAGGGCTTCTTCGACATGTTTCGCTGTTGCTACCTCTACAGCAGTAGGCAAGCCAGTTTCCTGTTTTGCTTTTTTCAGCCATTCCAGGCCAATGCTTCCGATACCTTCAAATTCTCCCGGACGGGTGCGGGGTTTCCAGATACCTGCCCTGAGTACAGACACTTTTCCGGTAGCAGCCAGTAAATGTGCGGTAGAAAGCAATTGCTCTTCTGTTTCCGCACTGCATGGACCAGAGATAATCAGGGGTTCGTTTTTGACATTGATCCAGCTGCTTAATGGCTGAATGTTTAAATTTAATTTCATTGTGGAAGGATTTTTTTAGTTTTAATATTTTGTGTTTTTATTGTGCTTGTTTATACTTTGTCGTTCTTGATGTATTCGCCCATGATGTTAAAGTTGACGGTGTATTTGAGGGCTTTACGAACGGCAGTGTCATACTTCTCCATGTTTTTCCATTCAATGTCCACATAGAAATAATATTCATTTCTTTTGCCCAATACGGGCATGGACTGGATTTTGGTCAGGTTTACCTCGTAATCGGCAAAAATGTTCAGTACCTTAGATAAAGCCCCTACATGATTGCCGACCTGGAAACAGATCGAAGCCTTATTAATTTCCTGATTGTCTTCAGTTTTATCACTTTTCAGGATCAGGAACCTGGTGAAGTTCTTTTTATTGGATTCAATTCTTCTTTCAATGATGTTTAAGCCATAGAGCTCAGCGGCCAGGGTGTTGGCAATAGCTACCGTATCTGTGAGTTGTTCGTCCCTGATTTTTTTTGCACAGGCCGCGGTATCTGCACTTTCAACTACCTTTAGATGAGGGAATTCATCAATAAAATCGATGCACTGACGAATGGCAATAGGGTGGGAAGTTACATATTTTACATCTTCCAGCTTCACACCAGGCAAAGCCATCAGGTGCAGCTGAATTGGAAGGTAAACTTCACCTGTAATGGCAAAACCGTATTCCCTTAAAAGGGTGTAATTTGGGAGTAGGCTACCAGCAATAGAGTTTTCTATAGCCATGACCACAAAGTCAGCCTCGCCTTTTTCCAGTTTTTCACAGGTTTTTTTAAAAGACTCACATTCAATGGTTTGAATGTCTTTTCCAAAAAATTTGAAGGCTGCTTCCTCGTGGAAAGATGCTTTGATGCCCTGAATTGCTACTCTAATTGCTTTCTTCATTTTGCTTAAAAACAAAAAAAGTCCCGGCTTGCGGCCGGGACTTTTCATATACAGTTATATAGTTATATTTTGTGCATATCAGTCCCGGCTCTTACTAAAGTAGTAAAAGTAACCAAACCAATATGTTGTAACGTTTCTCATTTTTTATTTTGGGCAGCCTGTTTGACCAGACCTGTTTTCATTATCGTTTCGCCAAATGTACAAACAAAATTTAATTTGTCAATAGCTAATTAAAAAAAATTATTTTCCGCCTTCGGCTTCCTTCAGCTCCCGTTGCAAAACTTTAGCAATCTTGGTGCTGCCATCATGGCTCCATCCCGGTGGATAAAGGGCGTATTTGACCTTGTCCATTAAGGTTGGTGCCTTTTTTATGTCTGTACCTAAAGCAATAAATTCATGGAAAATAATGTTAACCGGGCCCGTATCTTCTGGTTGTGAGGTCAGGCCATATTTAACTTCATCCCTGGGTAGTTCCTCCTGAAAAGTTCCAAACCAGCGGTCCCAAAGGATCAGCACCATGCCCATGTTTTTGTCCAGGTAACGGATGTTACTGGCATGATGGACCCGGTGATGGGAAGGGGTGACAAATATGTATTCAATAATGGGATGCAGTTTTCCAACGGTTTGGGTATGAACAATATTTCCGTAAATCTGTGTAATGAGGTAGGCAAAAAGAATGTCCAGTGCCGAAAAACCCATAAAAGCCAGGGGAAGATAAAAGAATACCCGGTAAAGAGGCTCAAAAACAGTGGAACGAAAGCCAGTGGTCAGGTTAAAATGTTCTGAAGAATGGTGGGTCACATGCATGGCCCAGAAAAATCGGACATAGTGGCCTACTGTATGTAAAAACCAGTACAGAAAATCCTGGGCAAGGATCAGCACGACCCAGTATAGGGCTACATTTTTAATTTCAAAAAGACGAAACTGGTAACAGTAATCCAAAAGGAAAAAGGTAGCTGCTTTCATGCCAAGGTTAATCACAATTGCTGCGCACATGAGATAAACATTGGTCCAGGTATCTCTTTTGGCGTACAATTTACGGTCATGGATATAGCTGAAGTACATTTCTGCCAGAGAAATGACCAGCACAAAGGCAAAAAGAGTAGTTACCGTTATATTTCTGGGATCAAGCAACATAAATTGAATTGTAATAGATCAGACTTTCCTCAATGTCTTTCTCTGTTACTTTGCAATTGTACGCACAATGTCCTGTGCGTTCCAGCAGAGAAAACATAATTTGCCCGTGTTCATTCTTTTTGTCACTCTGCATTAATTTCAGCAGGGTTTCAAAACTTTCAGGCTGGAGGATATATTTTGGATATAAACCAGAGATGTAGTTCTTGATGTCTTCAAGTTCTTCCTTGCTCAGTTCAGCATATTTATGGGATAAGAAAGCCTCGCAGATCATCCCTATAGCGATGGCTTCACCATGGGTCAATGGACTGGGACTGTTTAAGGCATAGCTTTCCACAGCGTGACCAATGGTGTGTCCAAAGTTGAGAATTTTCCTCAGGTTTTGTTCAAGAGGATCGGTGGTGACCACTTTATTTTTAATCTCTACAGAGCGAAGGACAGCGTCTGGTCCTGGTGCCCTGAAATCACTGTTTTTCAAAGAAAGATAATAGTCCTTATCGGCAATCAACCCATGCTTGATCATTTCAGCAAAACCTGAAAGCAATTCCCTTTCAGGAAGGGTTTTTAAAAATTTACTTTCTATGTAAACGGCCTTAGGTAGGGTAAAGGTACCCACCATATTTTTAACACTGTCTACATCTATACCTGTCTTTCCTCCGACAGAGGCATCTACTTGCGAAAGCAGGGTGGTCGGGATGTTGACGAAATCTACGCCCCTTTTATAGGTAGAAGCGACAAAGCCCCCCATGTCTGTAATGACGCCGCCACCCAGATTAATCATCAGGCACTTGCGGTCCGCTCCGAAATCCAATAAAGTTTTCCAGATGCCGATACAGAAGTCTATGTTTTTATTTTCTTCTCCGGGATCGGTTTCAATCAGGTCAAAATCACTAAAATCATCCAGCATTTCCCTAAACACGGGTAAACAGAGCTCGGAAGTATTGCCGTCTGCAAACACAAATACCCTGCTGTAATTCCCTTTTTCGATCAGCAGATTTAAGCTTTCCAGGCCTGTTTCAAAATAAATGGTGCTTTCTGCACTTTCCAGAACTGCCATTAGATTACTTTAATTGATTGTCCCATAAAATTAATCACATCACCGCTGCGGACCTTCAGCCTTTTGCGGTAATCGACTTTGCCATTATATTTAACCAGGCCATCCTCTACTACGGTTTGGGCCTCACCGCCGCTTTGAACAAGTGCAGTGGCCTTTAACAACTGAATTAAAGGAATAAACTCACCTTCTAATTTAAATTCTATCATGTTACGGCAAAATTACAATTAATTATAAAGTGTTTTACCATGTATAGCAGTGGAATTTATACTTTTGCACGGTCCTGACAAAAAAGAACTGACATATGGAACTATCGCCCAGAAAAAGATTGAATTTCGATAACACAGAAATTGCTTTTCGAAATAAATCAAACTCCGATTTAAATAGTGCTTACTGGTTGTTTAAAGCAATAGGTAGTAATTTTCTTACCAAAGTAGGTCCTCCGGTAACCAATTTCTTTCTGAGGACAGGTTTACCGATCAAATCAATTATCAAAGCCACCATTTTTAAACAGTTTTGCGGAGGGGAAACCATTGCAGAGTGTAAGCATACCATAGAACAGCTTTCCCTGGGCAGGGTGGGTACCATTCTGGATTATTCTGTAGAAGGGGAAGAAGAAGAAGAGGTATTTGATTTTACCTGTGAAGAAATTATCCGGACAATTGAGCGTGCTGAAGGGGATCCGCGTATTCCAATCACTGTTTTTAAGATTACGGGAATCGGCCGTTTTGCACTGTTGGAAAAACTGGATGCCAGACAGGCATTGAACGATACCGAAACCGCGGAATTTGAGCGGGTCAGACAGCGCTGCGAAAAAATCTGCCGCAGGGCTTACGAAAAAAATGTGCCGATCATGATCGATGCAGAAGAAACCTGGATCCAGAAAACCATTGACGAGCTGGCCCTGGATATGATGCGTTTGTTTAACCGTGAAAAATTACTGGTGTACAATACCTACCAAATGTACCGTCACGATAAACTGGCCGATATGAAGGCCGATCACCTGATTGCCAAAGAAAGCGGTTTTATCCTGGGGGTTAAAATGGTACGGGGTGCCTATATGGAAAAGGAAAGAAAAAGAGCAGAAGAAATGGGATATCCTTCCCCGATCCAACCCGATAAAGCTTCTTCTGACCGGGATTATAATGAATCTTTAAGATATTGTGTCGCCAACATCAATGAAGTCGGATTTGTCTGCGGGACACATAATGAAGAGAGTTGCCGGATCCTGGCAAACCTGCTGGATGAGCAACAAATTAAACATAACCACCCCCATGTGTACTTTGCGCAGCTACTGGGCATGAGCGATAACCTCAGTTTCAATTTATCTGATGCCGATTACAATGTGGCCAAATATGTTCCTTACGGACCTGTAAAAGCGGTATTGCCTTATTTGTTCAGAAGGGCACAGGAAAATACTTCGGTAGCCGGACAAACCGGAAGAGAACTTTCCCTGATTGAAAAGGAGAAAAAACGCAGAAAACTTTAAGGACTAAAACCTAATATTCAAAATAACCTGATATGAAAAGAACCATTTTAATCACCTGTGCGCTTGGTCTGTCCCTGGCTGTAAATGCCCAGGTGAGTACTTTAAAACCCATTAAAGATAATAAAGCAACTTCGGTAAAAAACCAGGGAGAATCGGGTACCTGCTGGAATTACTCTACCACTTCACTGATTGAATCAGAAGAAATCCGTAAGGGAATCGGCGAGTTTAACCTCAGTGAAATGTTCAGTGCCCGTAATATTTATTTGGAAAAAGGTAAAAATTATATCCTTCGCCAAGGAAAAGCGCAGTTTAGTGAAGGTGGTCTTGGACATGACCTGATCCGGGCCGTTGCTTTGTATGGGGCAATGCCACAAGAGGTATTTCAGGGTGTAACTGGTGAAATTCCTAATCATAAAGGCCTGGAAGATGCCCTGAAAAGCTATCTGGACAGCACATTAAAAAAACGTCCTTTCAATGCCGATTGGCTGAAGGGTTATCAGCAGATCCTGGATGAAAAAATAGGTGTACCTCCGGCAAATTTCGATTATAAAGGAAAAAACTATACGGCAAAATCTTTTGCAGCAGAAGTACTGAAATTTAATCCGAAAGATTATGTGAACATTACCTCTTTTACGCACCAGCCTTATTATGAAGCGTTCATTTTACAGGTGCCGGATAATTTTTCTAATGGAGCTTATTACAACCTGCCATTGGAGGAATTGTTGAATTTAACCAAAACAGCCTTAAAAAATGGATACACCATTATGTGGGATGCCGATGTGAGCAATAAAGATTTTCAGCAGAAAAAAGGTTATGCCTTGTTGTTTGAGAACAAAGAAGAGGGAAAACAGACGGAGCTTAACCCGAATGCGAAGGAACGGGCTTACTCAGCAGAGTTGCGTCAGCAACTGTATGAGAACCTGACCACACAGGATGACCACCTGATGCATTTAACCGGTCTGGACCAAACTGCAGAAGGCAAAGTCTTTTTTAAAGTTAAAAACTCCTGGGGAGATGTTGGGCCTTTTAAAGGCTATATAGAGGTTTCAGAACCTTATTTTGCCATTAACACGGTCAGTTTGGTGGTGCCAAAAGCAGCACTCTCAAAGGAACTGCTCAAGAAACTAAATCTTTAAAAAAAAGCGCCTGAAACCAGGCGCTTTTTTTATGTGTTTATTTTTGCTGTGGCTTATACAGGCCTTTTGAAAGTTCTGTAATCCCCTGCTGATAACTGAAAGGGGTGTAGTTAAAAGCTTTTTCAAACTTATCAGAATTAAAATTGTAGTCGTGATCGTACTGATAATACATTTCTACGGTTCCTGCCACTACTTTTTGAAACAAGCCAATCATTTGCAACATAAATTTGCCAATGGTACTAAACCTTGGTTTCACTCCGTAAATACTGGCAGCGAGTTCTATGAACTCCCGCCCTTTTAAAGGTTTGGCGGTAGGCATATGCCAAATCTGGTTGTCGCTTTCCGGATGCTGACCCAAAAGGTACAGTCCTTTTCCGGCATCGGGAATAAAGGTGAAATTGTGCAGTACATCGGGTTTTCCAATCCACTGTGCACTTTGTTTTTTAGCATATTTGTCCAGCACCATGATATCCAGAAAACTGTTCATGGAATCTGTGCCATAAAAATCGGCTGCACGGGCAATACTCGCCTGGATATTCCCGGCGGCAACTTCTCCCATTAACTTGTCGGCGACGCGGGCCCTGATTTCTCCTTTTACACTGCAGGGATTATAAGGAGTGTTTTCTGTCATCGGGCCATCCACCAGCCCATACATATATACATTGTCAAAAAAAATCAGCCTTGCCTGATTTTCCATGGCGGCATGGATTACATTTTGTATAATGACCGGCCATTGCTGTTGCCAGATCACTTTGTCGTAAACCAGGCCTGCGCAAAGATAAATAACCGAAGAGCCTTTTGTGGCTTCCAGGATTTCCTGTCCGTTAAGCAGATCGGCTTTTGTCCAGCTGATGTACGGTCCGCTGAGTTTTGATGGCCTGCGGCTAACCAGCCGTACCTTTTGTTGATTTTGGATTAATTCGCGGGTAAGTGCATTTGCAGTTGGCCCGCCGGCGCCTAATATGGTATGCATAGTTTTTCTTTTTTAATGATACCCAAAGTTACAGGCCCTGATGTATTCAAAACGTTAACAAAAGATAAGGAATAATGACCTTAATCACTGTGTACAAAAATCCTTTTTCGGATTCTGGACAGAGAAACCGGGGTAACCCCAAGGTAATTGGCAATGTAATGCTGAGGAATCCGCTGTAAAATGTCCCGTCCGGTTTCCATTAATTTAAGGTAACGCTCCTCGGCCGTCTGGTTAATGAAAGAAGCAATCCTTTCTTCATAACAGCAACAGTAATGTTCTGCCATCAGACGCCCAAAACGCTCTATTTTACAGGAAAGTATGGGGTGGTCCAAAAGGGACTGTAAATTTGTCCGGGAAATTAAAATCAGGTCTGTGGATTCCAGTGCCTGGATGTAATTCAGGGCTGGTTCCCGCTTTAAAAAACTCAGGTAGGAACTGACCATTTCACCCGAAAAGCTAAAGTAGCCTGTAATATCTGTACCATCTTTAAGCGTATAATAACGGATGGAACCTTTCGCTATAAAACCAATGGCATCACAAACTTTCCCTTGTACTACAAAATGATCTTTTTTCTGAAAACTGGAATAAGTCAGGTGACTTTTAAATATTTCCCATTGGGGCTCATCAAAAACAATATAGGGTTCCAGTTCCTTTCTGAAAAAAAGCAGTTGTCCGGCAGGAATGTCTTTTGTGTTCATGGACAAGGATTTAAAAAGTCCTTACTAAAATAAGCTTTAATTTCCGGCAAAAAAAAGAGGGCACTTAAAGGCGCCCTCTTTTTTAGTTTTTATTTAGCTATGTTGTTTCGGCATGGCCTTATCCAGATCTACCCCCAAACCTTTGGCAACAGACATTCCCAGCTGTATATCTGCCCTGAAAAAATGGCAAAGCTGTAAGTTAATGATCTGCTCTTTTCTGGGGCCGGTAATTCCGCTCATGGCAGCCACTATATTGTTCACCAGATGGGTCCTGTCTTCGGGACTCAAGGCCTTTCTGTACAGATCACCGGGTTGGGTATAGTGGTCATCATCACCTGGCGCTGCGTTTCTGTCGTACCAATCTGCAATATTTGATTCCAGTTCCCAGGCCGGCTCCTTATAAGCCGGATCAGGGATCACATCCCCAAAGCTGTTGGGGTAGTAATTTGGATCCTCATTTCCATTGTCGTCCACCCTCATTTGTCCGTCCCGGTGGTAATTGTTGACCATAAAAGGACATTTATTAACAGGAATCTGCTCGTAATTAACACCTAGCCGGTGCCTGTGGGCGTCTGCATAAGACAAGATCCGGCCCTGAAGCATTTTGTCTGGAGAAAAGCCAATTCCATCAATCTGGTTGGATGGGGCAAAGGCCGATTGTTCTACATGCGCAAAATAATTTCTTGGCACCTGGTTCAGTTCCAGTACACCCACATCAATTAAAGGATAGTCTCCATGAGGCCAAACCTTGGTTAGGTCAAAAGGGTTCCATCTGAAGTTTTTTGACTGCTGCTCAGTCATAACTTGTATTTTCAGGCTCCATTTAGGAAAATCACCACGGTCAATCGCATCCACCAGGTCCCTCTGGGAGTGGTCCATGTCTTTGGCACGCATCTGGTCTGCCTCAGGTCCGGTAAAGTTTTTGATGCCCTGTTGGGTTTTGAAATGAAATTTCACCCAAACCCGTTGATTGTCCTTATCAATCATAGAATAGGTATGGCTGCTAAAGCCATCCATATGGCGATAAGAGAAGGGGGTACCCCGGTCACTCATCAGGATCAATACCTGGTGAAGGCTTTCCGGGTTGAGGGACCAAAAATCCCACATCATGGTTGGGCTTTTCAGATTTGTCCTGGGCTCGCGTTTTTGCGTATGGATAAAATCACTGAATTTTTTGGGGTCCTTGATAAAGAAGACAGGGGTATTGTTCCCAACCAGGTCCCAGTTTCCATCTTCGGTATAAAATTTAACTGCAAAGCCACGCGGGTCCCTTTCCGAATCAGCGCTGCCTTTTTCACCACCAACGGTAGAAAATCTTAAAAAAACCTTACAGGTATTGCCAATTTTTGAAAATATCTTTGCCTTCGTATATTGAGTAATGTCATGGGTTACCTTAAAAGTTCCATAGGCACCAGTTCCTTTTGCATGCACCACCCTTTCCGGAATGCGTTCACGGTTAAAATGGGCCATTTTTTCGTGCAGAATAAAATCCTGCAACAGCAGAGGACCTCTTCTTCCAACGGATTGTGTGTTTTCGTGTTCTGCATAAGGCCTGCCCGATGCGGTCGTTAACTTTCGGTTCGTTTTCTTGTTCTCTTCCATAACGTATGTTTTTATTGAGATAAAAGTATTGACAATTAAGCACCGGGTCAAACTGCTATTTTCTATGCAGGGATAGAAGATATCTATTTGATTCAGGATTTGGGTCTGAAAGGCTGTTTCCCGGAAAGAAGTTCCCAGAACAAAATAAAGTCACTGGCCAGACTATAGCCCGGATATTGGAAGGTTGCGGGTTTGTTCTTCTCAAAAAAGAAATGCCCAACCCAGGCAAAACCATAACCCACAAAAGGAACAGCAATGAGAAACCTCAGGTCATGAAAAAGAATTGCGCCAATCAATAAGAGCACGACCAGACCTGTACCAATAAAATGAAGGATCCGGCTGGTCAGGTTACGGTGTTCAGTTAAATAGAAAGGATAAAACTCTTTTAATGATTTAAATCTGGTTTCTGACATTTTTGTTAAATAATTTGGTGTTTACGTAAAAAACTTTCCAGGTGTTTTGGGTTTTCAGTCATGAGCAAGGTTTGCAATCCGGCTTTTTTTGCACCTTCTATATGTTGCGGACTGTCGTCTATAAATAACGTTTCTTCCGGAACCAGATTGTTTTCCCGGATCACCCTTTCAAAAATTTCCACATTGGGTTTGCGCAAAAACAGGTGTTGTGAGAAATAAGCCTTTTCAAACAAATGATCTATAGATTCCATTTTAAACTCTCTTTTTAAATAATCCATGATCCACAGGTAGTGGATTTCATTGTTGTTACTCAATAGAAATGTACGGTATTTTTCTTTTACTTTCAAGAGCAGTTCATGAATTCCGGGCGGAACACCGATGAGTAAACTGTTCCAGGCAGCATCAATCTGCTGATCTGTGATTTCACTGTTACCAGCTTCTTTACGGATACCTTCTCTAAACTGGTGTGGGCTGATGCTTCCGGTTTCCAGTTCGTCAAAAATATTATTGTGCCCTTTATGGGCAAAAAAATGTTCTATACTGGTAATGCCTAATTGTTGAAGGGCTTGTTGCGCATTTTTAAAATTGATTTCAAAAATTACATTGCCGTAGTCGAAAATAATGTTCTTTATCGCTTGCATAGATATTTCAGATCCTGTATAAATTCCATGTAAATATGGAACAATAGGGCCGCAAAATCAAGCAAATTTTAAAGGGTGGCTGAGCCTCAGCCATATGAAAGTACTTTCAAGACCTCCGTTTTATACTGACGGCCAATGGGAAGTTCAAAGTGGTCAATTTCAATGCTTGAGGAATTAAAAGAGCGGATGTGGTCCAGGGAAATAATAAAGGAGCGGTGAATGCGCAGGAATTTCTCATCCGGAAGTTTTTCTTCCAGATAAGTGATCCGCTGATGGGTAATGATTTCCTTGTGCACTGTTTTTACCCTTACATAATCTTTAAGGCTTTCGATATACAGGATTTCCCTTAGAAATACCTTCACCATTTTCTTGTCCGATTTAAGATAAAGAAAGGCATCCTTTGAAATGGCTTGTACGGGGCTACTGATCAGTGAAGGTATAGAGGGCTCCTCTCCATGATATTTATTCACGGCAATCAGGAAACGCTCAAAAGGAATAGGCTTGACCAGGTAATCCAGTACATTGAGTTCAAAACCTTCCACTGCATAGTCTCGGAAAGCTGTGGTTAAAATTACTTTTGGACGTTTGTTTAAGGTTTTAAGGAAATCAAGCCCCGATAATTTGGGCATCTGTATGTCCAAAAAAAGGAGGTCTACTTTATTTGTTTGCAAATAGATTAAGGCATCCAAGGCATTGGCACATTTACCGCTCAGCTGTAAATTGTCCAGTTGGCCAATGTATTTCTCCAGAATGTCAGCAGCCAGAGGTTCGTCATCAACAATTAAACATTTTAATTTGTCCATTTTTCTAATTGAGCTTTATTTTAAGATCCGCGGTAAACCTTCCCGGTTCTTTACTGACTTTTAGTTCATGGGCATCAGGATACAGCAAGATAAGCCTTCTGCGGACATTTTGCAATCCAATTCCTCCTTTATAATTGTCCAGATCGTTTTCTTTGAGTGTTTCGGCGCAACTGTTTTCAGTTTTAAAGATCAGCCAACCTGCTTTGACTTTAACATCTACAGTTACCCAAACCTGATCGGTATCATTACTCAGGCCATGCTTAAATGCATTCTCTACAAAAGGAATGAGCAGTAGCGGGGCAATCCTCTTATGGTCCAGCTTTCCGGAAACATTGAGGGAAACCTCTAGGCGATCACTGTAACGAAGTTTTTCCAGTTCTATATAGTTCCGGATATGACTGATTTCTTTTTGAACAAAGGTGTCCCCAGATTGGGAGTCGTACAGCATATAACTCATCAGTTCGGAAAGTTTCAGTACAACTTTAGGGGCTTTGGGCGAAGATTCTAGGGTAAGCGCATATAAGTTGTTTAGGGTATTAAATAAAAAATGCGGATGGACTTGTGCTTTGAGGAAATTCAACTCTGCATTTAGTTTTTCCCGGATCATTTCCTGTTGCTGTTGTTGCTGGATAAACCATTGCTGAAAAATCCGGATCACCAGGGTAAACAGTAATACCGGGCTTAAAAACCAGAGCATGCCTTTAAACAGAAAATACCAGATAAAAATAGGGTCCGGGTGGGTGCTGTTGGCAAGAAAGACAGGCTCAACATACCATTCAGAGAGCACCCTGGTGAACAAAGAACAACAGAACAACAAAAGTATAGCTGATAAGCAGTAAAGCAGGTATTTCTGTTTGGCAAAAAAACGCGGAAACAGCACGTAAAGGTTAACATAAGCAACTAGCATTGCAGCGGGTAGGCCCTGTAATTCATTCAAAAAATATACCCTAAATCCGTCATCTCCATCTGCATGTACCCCGGTATAGACCATTACATAAGCCACCCAGAAAAGGGTATGGGTTAACAAACGGCTGCCTGCAATGTAAAAATTTGTCCTCATGGAATGCAAAGAGTTCGTTTCATAAAAGAAGCAATTTAATCATAAATGTTTTTCCTGAATCTTATTTCGACAAACAACCATTTTAGGACGCTTTACGACCTGAATTTCGTTTTTTATGAAAAAACGGACCTGTAAAAAGTTGTATAACCAGCCGCTATGGTGTTTGGGCTAATATTCAAAAAAAAGAGGTTTTGACGTGGTTCTTTTGAATAAAAAGACGATGATCAACTTATTCTTAAAAACGAAATCTATTTTACGTATTTCGGTTCTACTGGTATTTTGGAGTGTTTTATTTGCCATTTCTGCAGAAAAAAGCTTTGCACAAAATGCAAAAAACATAAAAGGGGTAATCAACGACAATAGTGGGACACCACAACCATTTGTTACCCTTGTGCTCCTGAACACCCTGCAACAGCGGGTTGTGGGCAGAACACTTTCAGATGAGCATGGGAATTTTGTTTTTGAACCTCCTGGCCAGGGGAATTACGAAATTCTGGCCTCCGCCATGGGATATGAAAGGTATAAATCACCAGGCTTTTCGATCCGGTCTGATGATCAGGTACTGCCGGAAATTAAAATTGTGTTGCAGTCAGCAGAAGGGACATTGCTTCATACGGTCAACATTATATCCAGAAAATCTGTGGTGGAAAGAAAAGCTGACCGGACTATTGTCAATGTAGATGCCATGCTTACAGCGACAGGTGGAAATGCATTGGAAGTATTGGAACAATCTCCAGGTATTGTGGTAGACAATGATCAGATCATTTTAAAGGGCAAACCAAACGTAACCATATTTATTGACAACAAACCCAGCTACCTACAGGGTAATGAACTATCAGACTATTTAAAATCCCTTCCTGCGGCATTACTCGATAAGGTAGAGATCATGAGCAATCCACCAGCACAATACGAAGCTGCGGGAAATGGGGGAATCATTAACATTAAACTAAAAAAAGGAAAGATGACCGGCTTTAATGGAAACCTGCTTTCTGAGGCTACACAAGGGAAGTATTCCAGAAGGTGGCAAAGCCTTAATTTCAATTACAGAACAGGCCGTTTTAACCTTTTCGGAAATGCAAGCCAGTATACAGGTTCGGGCTTTTCTGAATTCAACAGCAGCAGGGCCTATCCCCTGAACAACAACAGTTCCTTGCAGGGCATTACGCAAAAAAGCACTCAAATTGCTCCCGGAAACCGGATTTTTGGTAAAATTGGATTGGACTTTTTCGTTTCCCCGAAAACAACTTTTGGAATGCTCTTCAGCTATTTGAACAGAAAGTCAGAACACAGAACAAGCATCTTAAGCCGCCAGGTCTATGAACATGTACCTGATACTTTGATTTTATCGGATAACCAGGACCAGAACAGGGGCAATAACCTCAGTTTTAATTTGAACATGCAACACAATTACGACACTATAGGCAGGGCATGGACAGCAGATTTCGACTTGATCCGGTATGGAGTAAATTATCGTCTGGACAACCACAGCTACAGTCAGAATGCAGCAGGACAAGCCCTTAAGGGTACTCATGAATATTTTGAAGGCCTTTTGCCCTCAGTGATCCGCATCTATACCTTTAAAACAGATTATGTTTTGCCCTTTAATAAAAACTCCAAACTGGAAACAGGCCTGAAATCGGCATTGATTGATGACGACAACTCTTCCACTTACAACAGAACTATAGACCAGGTTGTATGGCCTGCTTACGACAGGTCCGGGCAATTCAATTATCAGGAATATATTCAGGCACTTTACCTGAATTATAGTTTCAATTTAAAAAAAATCTCTTTTCAAATGGGCTTAAGAGGAGAATATACCCTTTCCAAAGGTAAACAGGGGCAATTTGGGCTTCCCCCGGACAGTTCTTTTAGCAGGCACTACCTGAACCTGTTTCCAACTGTATTTGTTTCTTATAAAATGGATACATCAGAAAACCATGTCCTGAACCTGAGTTTCGGTAAAAGAATAGAAAGACCTAATTACCAAAACCTGAACCCCTTTGCCGCACCAAGGGACAGGTACAATTATGATATTGGAAATCCTTATCTGAAACCACAGTTTTCTTACAATTACGAGGCGTCTTATGTTTTTAAAAAGGCCTTTACATTTTCGGTTTTCTACAACCACCTCAAAGATGGAATTGATGAGGTCATCTCTGTTCAAAATGATGTGTTTTTTCACTGTTTAGACAATATCGGGAAAAAAAATATGAAAGGTTTTTCTTTGGACGGAAGTTTAAAGATTACAGAATGGTGGACCTTAAATCCAAACCTGATTTTTACCAATACCCGGTACCAGACCATTCTGGATGGGCAGCCTTTACTGTCAAAAGGCAGTAACTGGAGCCTGTCCCTTGGACAGCAGTTTAATTGGAAAGATGGATGGACAGCCGAAATAATGAGTAATTACAATTCAGCACAGGTGTACGCACAATTTGTACAAAAAGAAAACTGGTATGTGCATGCAGGGGTCGGTAAAAAAGTGTTCAACAACCGGGGCTCTGTTAAACTGAATGCCAGAGATGTGTTTTATACCCGGGTTGACCGGCAGGATTTTACAGGCATTCATGGAATTTCCGGTTACTCCAGCCGGAAATGGGATACAAGGAACATCACTTTGGCTTTGGCTTACAGGTTTGATAAAGGAAAACGGACAACTTTCAGGGCCAGAAATCCTAAAAATCAGGAAAGCAGCAGGCTGGGGGAACTGTAAGGACGTAAATTTCTGTTTAAGTTGATCTGTGAAAAAAATTAATCCTCAGATTATCAATTATAAAACAAAACCTTTCAAATAGCACATTCAGATATTTTGCAGTCTTAAAAAAAAGCTGTAATATTGCGGCCTGTAAAAATATATTACAGACCGGGCCTATAGCTCAGTTGGTTAGAGTAGAAGACTCATAATCTACGGGCTAATGAATTGAAAATGAGCTTTTTAAGCTTGACGTTTTGAAAAAAGTTTAGACAATTTTCGAAAATTTTCTAAGGGAAAAAAAGATGTTAAGGTCTTAAAAATTTTGTTTAGATTTGCCTCACGCAGGTAGCTAAAAAATGCGTACGGGCCTATAGCTCAGTTGGTTAGAGTAGGAGACTCATAATCTCTTGGTCGCTGGTTCGAGCCCAGCTGGGCCCACTATAAAACCGTTCTACAAAGAAATTTGAGGACGGTTTTTTTATTTTTTCTAGCGCTGGTTACTGCCAGCAACTATGCCTTCGGGAATCCCCCTGAAAGCAGGTTTTACATAATTTTTTGTTGAACTTCACGCAAAACCGTTACAAATACGTTACAGAAGTTTTGCGTGCTAACCTAAAGAATTATGGCAACAGTTAGCGCCAAGGTGTTCGAACACCACAAAAAAGCAGATGGAACATACAATGTAAAAATCTGTGTCCATCACAACAACCAAAGAAAGTACATTGACACTGTACATTATGTAGTCAAAAAGCAATTGACTACCAAAATGAAAATAAAGGACATTTTTATCAATGACTTAATCGATGAACAATTGAAAGGCTATCGAAAGGTTATTAGTGAACTTGGCGAGAAGCTCAACTTCTTTAATGCCGAAAGTCTAAAGGACTACCTGCGTGACAAAGATGCCGACGTAGATTTTATTAAGTTCTGTTCTGAACACATTGCGCAGAGCGAAAAGGATGGAAAAAAAGGTACTGCACACAACCATCGTGTCGTGCGTAATAGTTTAGTTGACTATTTTAAAAGGGACGCTGTTTCCATAACAGAAATCAATTCTAATATGCTTCTTTCCTATGAACGCTATTTAAGAAGTGAACGTACCCTGGTCCGGCCAAGTGGACAGAAGAACATTACAAAACAAACAAAGAGCAAAGGATTAGCTGATAGTGGACTTTATAACCACATGCGTGACTTGCGAACACTTTTTAATGCCGCTCGTAATATGTATAACAATGAAGACCTTGGCATTTATCGCGTAAAACACTATCCGTTTAAAAAATATAAAATAGGCTCAGCACCTCTCACGAAAAAAAGAAATAACACTTTAGAGCAGATAACAACAATTCGAGACTGTGTAACAACACCAAATAGCCGGGCAGAAATGGCAAAAGAACTATATATGCTTTCTTTTTATCTCTGTGGTATGAATGCGGTAGATTTTTATCATTTGACAAAAGGAAATATTAGGAATGGCCGGATAGATTACAACAGGTCGAAAACAGTAGACCAAAGAAAGGATGATGCTTTTATCAGCATAAAAATAATCGATGAAGCAAGACCATTGTTGGAAAAATACTTAGAAAAACTTTCTGTACGGTATATAAACTCCAATGGATTAAACAAAGCTCTTGCAATGGGAATGAAACAACTAAGAAAGATAACCGGATTAGAAAAACTTACACTTTATTGGGCCAGACATAGTTTTGCTACAATAGCCCGAAATTCTTGCAGAATGAGTAGAGATGACGTAGCGCAGGCATTAAATCATGTCGATAGCGAACATACTACTACAGATATTTATATTGAAAAAGATTGGCGCATTGTTGATGAAGTACAAATTAAGGTTGTTTCCTTGTTAAGACGTTTAGATGCTAAAATGTTAAAAATAAAAAGCAAAACGTCCATAAAAAAAGCTGCTTAAAACCAGTACCTGCATAGTTATTATCAAATTATGCAGGTACATAAATTAATTATTAAAAAATATTAAATTTGAATAGCATGAAAAATTTAATTCTATTTTTCCTGACATGCCTAATCGCAACCGGAGCCTTTTTGGCAGGCACAACTATGAAAAATCCGCTCCCTGCATTTATTGTAGGATTTGGAGTATGGCTATTATTTCTGTACAGAATGGCAAGAAAATAGTTTCAATCAAGGAATATTAGCTTTTAAATACTCTTAGCTGCTCCAGGTTTCCACGGATGGACATATACCAAGATTTAAACTTATCCATTTCCTGAGGTAATCGTTTTTCTACAAAGAGATGGTACAGTATTAAGATAAGGTTGTGTGCATGTAATGTTACTTGTTGCGCATCTTTTGGATTACGTAACTGCACTACACCTGCATCAGCTCCAGTCGTTAAATTGCCCTTGATAACTTCTTGTCCATGAACAGAGCCAGACCAAGCGCGGTAAAAAATCTCATACATACCCTGCCGATTAAGTCTCGTGGCCAATTGTTCTAAATTTGGTGGACCTCCATATAGCTGATACCAGGCAGGTTTCTTCTTTCCAGAGGCAACCACTTTTTGGTATTCAGTTTCTACTTCTTTGTACAACGGCAGATCCAACATATCTCTAATCAATTTAGATTGGGCATCAATACCAGGGATGTTGGAAATAGCTAGGCCTGATGGCATAATCTTGTCTGCTTTCATCTTTTGAGACATTTGTTTATTTGCATCACTACCATCCATTATTTTATCAATGAAAGATATTTCTTTATGATAATTGCACACTAGGAAAGCAAGGGCACGGTTGTTTCAAGTGCTTAAGCCCATTTTTTTATCTGTAACTTTCAAGGAGAATTCAGTAAGTAAGGTAAATAGCAGCTTTTAGAGCTATTAATTTACTAGAGGCTGGGACTTTGTTCTTTTAGAAGATTAGGATGGATTAAATCGCCTTATTTGAGGCGGTAAACTATATCTGTATGCAGACGCTATTTTTAGGCGCCTGGTTTCTAAGATATGTAGTTGGGAATAGGATTGGATCAGCTTTAGCTGCTTTGGATAGTTTGTTCAGCAGTGTTGGTTATATTTGTTCAGGAGAAGGGAACTTTTTAACTTACTCGGCAACCTATTCAGCGGCCACTTTGCTCCGAAATGAGAGGGTCACTTTTGGGTTCTTCCCCACTTTTGGTGGTAATTATGATAATTGAAGGCTAATGTTCGTTAGAAATTAATGAACCTTGCGAATCTAATTTTCTCTTCTGCTG
>NZ_QKLU01000014.1 GCF_003208655.1 Pedobacter nutrimenti
TTCGATACCTCGCTACGCTTGTAAATGACATCTCTTTAATGAACTTATCGGCTGGGCCTCACGGTAGCCTATATATCTTCTGGTTTCCTTCTCCTAAACAGGTCTGGTCGTTTATGTTCCAGATCCCTTTACTCAAATTCAATCCTTTCAATCTTTTTTATTCCGTTTACAAACTCCGTTTGTAAATCACCCCCTTTTGTTTGGGACTGCAAAGGTAGTAATCTTAATGTTATTCGCAAATTAATTTTAATCTTTTTTGCTTTTTATTTTCTCAGAACCTAAATCCCTCAAATCTCATCAACATTACCTTAAACCCGCTTTTCAATCTCCCTCGCCAATCCCTCTCTAGTGTCCCCTTCCTTCCGAAGCGGGATGCAAAAGTAGAAAAAATTATATCCCATGCAAAGCTTTTACAACATCTATTTTTAAAACAATACCTAACTCCCTAAATTACAACCACAAAAACTTTTACAAATTCTTAAACTTGAATAATCATTCAGAGAAACGAAGCAAGTGGTTAATTCGAAATACATAAGGGCTCCTCAAAAACAAGGTCACAGTATAACAGCCTCATAAAAAGATCCTCGTTCTATTTATCTAATACCACACCTCTTATATATATAGTGCCAGAAATTCACAGCCAAAAAAGATCTGCTTCTTTTATCACAGCAAATCAATCCCTAATTTCAATTCACCGTTTGATTTGCTGCAGGGTGCTTCCATTTAAAAGAACGGTTGCTTTATCGGACAAGTTATAGCTGGTCTTAGTGATTTTTGGATTGATCAGCGAAACCCTGCTCTCCCCTGGAATATTCAAGTCTGCTGTCTTTATCTGGTTATCGGCATTAATGGTTAATGAAGCATTCCCATTCTCCTCCCCTCCGATCCATGCACTGAAAGCACCAACATCGCATTTTTCCATACTCACAGAAGTATAATCCCCAAGCTGCAACTCAAAGGCATTACCTTTAAAGCCTTTCAATAATATTTCCCCGTAATTAGGGAATCTGTGAGAACGAACCTGCTCTTCATTAAAATATGGACTGGCCTTTAATTTTTTCAAGTCATTTGTTACAAGGATAATTTCATCGATTCCTGACCAGAGCCCATTGGCTTTGGCATAATCACTTGGCTCAAGAATCAACGTCTGGCCTTTTGCAGTCACTTTTAGCTTTTCTTTCAGTTTATTCTTAATCCATAAGCCTTCTTTGATACCCGGCTCCACATGGACCGTAATTAAATTGGCCCCTTCAACATAGAATTCATTAAGACTTTTTAACTCTGTAAACTCCATATCACTAAACCTGTTTTTGTATTCTCCTTTAGCATAGGATGCCCTTAAAGAAAAATTGTAGGCTGTTATCGTCCCCAGGGCGACAACAATTGCCACAACAATAAATAATGTACTCAATTTCATGTATATCTGATTCATTTAACCTATCTACAGGCCTATCCTTAAACCTGTTCATTTCTTTTATTAGTAATTTTCTTTTTTAAAAGCCTCAAAGCGCACTTCTATTTCTTTCATGCTAATGTTCAGCAGATAAATATTTCTGAAAAATTCAGGAAGTTCCTGATTCAAAAAGCGCTCCTTGCTGTAGGCCTTAATTTTGGCTTCCGCATCTGTTTCAATAAAAAAACCTATTCCCCGCTTATTGGTAATAACTTCCTTATTTTGTAAAAACTCATAAGCCCTCACTACGGTATTTGGATTAACCTGCAAATCGACAGCAAGGTCTCTTACCGAGGGTATTTTCTGATCAATAGGCCATTTCCCAAGCATAATATTTTCCGCAACATAGGCTGCAATCTGTAAATAAATGGCTTCGTTTTCTCTAAATTCCATATTAAATCTCTTTCTCTTTCAACTTAAAATAAGTCCCCGTCCATAAAACAATAATCACCAATATAGAAGCATAAAACACAATCGTTTCTGATGAAAGTGGTGGGTTGATCAGAAATTCCTTTCCACTTTCCTTAATAACCAGTCTGCCCAGGGGAATAGATTGCATAATTTCCACATCCAGCAGTGAGCTCATCATTTTATTACTGATCAAAATAATAAAACCCAAAAAAACGAAAAAAGCAAAGGCAGTTTTGATAAAATGCATTTTTTCAAAAAAAATCGCACCCAGTAAGGAGATGGAATGAAGTACAGCAAAGAAAACAAAAACCAACCAATACCTGGGTTCAGTAGAAAAAACATTAATCATCTTTACTTCTTCTGTTGCTTTTTTGACTGCATTTAGAATAAGATAATCGATGGAATAAAAACAGCAAAGCATAACCAGCTGAAAAACAACAAAGGAATAGATCCAGGCCACCAGGTACTTTTCAAAAAGGGAAGCTGGCAGCATCAATACCGGAATGGATTTCTTTTTATCTCCAAGGTCAGAAAACATCATACTTGTAAAAATGCATCCTGCTATTAAAAAGAAATTAACGAAAACTGCAAACTGTATACTAAAGCTAAGTTTTCCATCGCTTAGATAGGCTCCCAGACCAATCACAACTGCAAGCATTCCGGCCAATACTGCTGCCGACATTAAATAGGTTTTATAATTTTCAGCTGTATGTTTGCTAAACAGCATTAAAAATCGCTTAAGGTTAAATATCTGATTCATCTGTTTTTATTTTAAAATATCTACAATAGATGTATGATTATGTACAACAGCATTAAACAACATTTCCATATCGACCTTGGTATAAACACCATTTACGTTCGTGCTGATTGTATTAATACCTATTCCATGATGTTCTATATATAATATACCTTCCTTATTCGCTTGAGCAGCATTCGTAAATTGTATCCTTTCGGCAATATCATCCAGACTTCGGTTAATAACAACTTCTTCCTGATGAAGGACCAGCAGACTATCGATGAGACTGTCCAGGTCCCTGACCTGATGCGTAGAAATCACCATACAACGCTCTTCTGTAAGCGCAGAGGCCATAATTTTGCGAAATTGAACCTTCGAAGGTATATCAAGACCATTAGTGGGTTCATCCATAATCAGTAAGGCAGTATTACTAGCCAATCCGAAAGCGATCATTACCTTTTTTTGTTGCCCGAAGGAAAGTTTATTCAAAAAACTGTTTATTGGTACATTAAACTCTGACAACATAGCATAGTACTGGTTCATATCAAATTTAGGATAGAAATGGCCTGTACTTTCCGCGAACCGGCTGGCCGTAACAGCAGGCAGGTGCAACTCCTCGGGAATAAAGAACAATTCCTGCAGCAAACGAGGACTACGCTTACTGGTATCATAACCATTGACTTTGCATAAGCCTTCTTGAGGGAAGACCAAACCTGCGAGATTTTTAAGGAGCGTAGATTTTCCCGCACCATTTTTTCCCAGAAGACCATAAATATGACCTGTCTGAAGGTCAAGATTTAGATTTTTAAACAGCGTCTTCTTCTTGCTGTAACCAAAAGTTAGATTAGAAATTTCAATCATAAAGGTTTAGATTTGCAGTGTACTAGCTAACTAGTACACTGCAAATCTAAATAATAATTTTACTTCTGCAAGTATTTTCAGTTACAGATCTATTTAAATTTTGAAATTCTGTGCTTAGATTGGCTCAGAGACAGTTTTTAAAACTGCCCGGTAGATAGCAAAACCAATGTACAGGCCTCTATGGCTTCTATATTATTATTCTTCAGTAAATTTTCCAATTCCTGGTTTTCAGTTCCAGGATTGAAAATTACCCTTTCCGGCCGAGTGGCCAGTATATATTCATAGTATTGCTTTTGCAAATCTGTTCCCAAATACAACGTAATGGTATGAATATCCTGAAGCGGGGTCCCTGCTTTTTCGATTTCAACTCCGGCAACAGCTCCTTTTTTAATGCCAATATTCACAATTTCATGTCCTTTAGAAATCAACATATGTGCTGCTTTATAAGCATATCTTTCCGGATTTGGGCTTGCGCCGATAATCAGTGTACGTTTCATCTCGTGCTCATTTAAAATGTATTTCCCTTTATAAAATAAAGTGCATGTGTTCAACACCAGGTTTTAAAAATTGTTTAGCGAAGGAAGTTCTGTACTGCATCAGCACAATTCATACCATCGATGGCCGCAGAAACAATTCCTCCGGCATAACCCGCTCCTTCAGCGCAAGGAAATAACCCTGCAACCTGTGGGTGCTGATAACTCTCTTTATCCCGTGGTATACGAACCGGCGACGATGTCCTACTCTCCACCCCAACCAATATCGCATCATTCGTATAATACCCCTTGATCTTTCTACCAAAATGCGGAAGTGCAGCCCTTAAACTTTCAGCGACAAAAGCAGGAAGGACATCATCCAGGATGGCCGGTCGGGTTCCCGGCAGATAAGAATTTTTTGGCAGATCAGTGGAGTGCCTTTTTTCTACGAAATCGATCATTCTCTGTGCAGGGGCAACCAGATCACCACCTCCGAGTTCGAATGCTTTTTTTTCAATTTCTTCCTGAAAGTACATCATCTTCAAGGGATCCTCTCCCTCAACATCATCTAAAGTAACCTGCACGACTGTACCCGAATTCGCAAAAGGATTATTCCTTTTAGAAGGAGACCATCCATTGACAACAATTTCATTCTCATGAGTAGCACAGGGGGCAATAATTCCTCCGGGACACATGCAAAATGAAAATACGCCCCGATTTCCTATTTGTTCCACCAAGCTATAATAGGCTGGTGGCAAAAATTCACTTCGTACATCACAATGGTATTGCGCAGCATCAATCACAGACTGGGGATGTTCTATTCTTACACCTAAAGCAAAAGGTTTGGCTTCTATCAGAATGCCTTTTTGATGCAACAAGGTATAGATGTCTCTTGCGGAATGTCCGGTGGCAAGAATCACAGCATCAGCAAAAAGTTCTTCCTGATGGTTGACGACCACCCCTTTTATTTTTCCAGACTCAATTAAAAGATCAGTAACCTTCGCATCAAAACGTACCTCAGCTCCAGCTTTTAAAATACGCTCACGTATTGAAGTAATGATATGAGGCAGTTTGTTAGTTCCGATATGTGGTCGGGCATCGACCAGAATATCATCGGTAGCACCATGTTGTACAAAAATTTCAAGTACCTTATTGACATCTCCCCTTTTATTCGAACGAGTAAAGAGTTTACCATCGGAATAAGTACCTGCTCCCCCTTCTCCGTAACAATAATTTGATTCTGTATTTACAAAACCCTCCTTATTGATGGCGGCAAGATCTCTTCTTCTTTGCTTTACATCTTTTCCCCGTTCCAAAACAATGGGTTTGAAGCCATTTTCTATGCACTGCAATGCGGCAAACAGACCAGCAGGTCCCGCCCCAACAATAATTACAACCGGCTGCTGACTGACATTTTGATCATCCGGAATAAGCTTTCCTGACAAAACAGGTTCGTCTATATACACTTTTACCTGTAAACGATAAACGACTTGTCTTGACCGGGCGTCAATAGATCTTTTTAGAATTTTAAATCCTTTAATTCGCAGAATATCAACCTTTAAAGCTTTAGAAAGGTTTTTTATTAAAATTTTCTCCTGTCCAATTTCCTCTGGCAGAAGCTTTATTTCAACATCTTTTTGCATAATACTTGTCAGGTTTTTATCCTGAATTGTAACAAAGGTACGGAAATTGCATTCTTATTTGTAAATTAACAAAGAAAACCAACCGTAAAATGAAAGCCCGGACAAAACGTCCGGAACAATTTAAAATTAAAACATATGAAAAAAATCGTATTAATAGTTGTCGGCTTACTGATCGTCATTTTAGCTTTTCAAAGCTGCAATGGTTACAACAACCTGGTTAAACTGGACGAGGATGTGAAAACAAAATGGAATCAGGTAGAGACCCAGTACCAGCGCCGTGCCGATTTAATCCCTAACCTGGTCAATACGGTTAAAGGCGCAGCTAAATTTGAACAGTCAACGCTTACACAAGTCACAGAAGCCCGTGCAAAAGCGACACAAATTACAATTGATCCGGATAAACTGACTCCTGAGAATATCGAAAAATATCAGGCCGCGCAAGGGCAAATCAGTCAGGCACTGGGACGCTTGCTGATGGTTACTGAAAACTATCCAGAATTAAAAGCGACCGAACAATTCAGGGATGTTTCCGCTGAACTCGCCGGAACAGAAAACAGAATTGGTGTAGCCCGTAAAGATTTTAATGAATCTGTACAGGTATACAACACAAAAGTGAGGTCTTTCCCAAATAACATTACTGCCGGATTGTTTGGCTTTGGTCAAAAAGCAGGTTTCAAAGCCGATGCTGGTGCCCAGAACGCACCCAAAGTACAATTCTAAATTTTAATGATCATAACATTTAAGGGTAATGGCTGTTTTTAGATAAAAACCCATTACCCTTATCTTTATAAAGATTTCCTATTATGGCACTTTTTAATGAACAAGAACAGGAACTGATTACCTCTGCAATTTCTGACGCAGAGAAACAAACCTCCGGAGAAATCAGAATAGCAATAGATAAACATTGTAAAGGTGATGTATTCGAAGTCGCAACTGCCTATTTTAAAAAATTGGGCATGGATAAAACTTCCCATCACAATGGTGTCCTGATTTATCTTGCGCACATAGATCATAAATTTGCAATTATTGGAGACCGGGGTATCCACAAAGTGGTTCCTGAAGACTTTTGGGAAACCACCCAGATTGCAATGAAAGCACATTTTGCGAGCGGAAATCTGGTACAGGGCATTATCGCTGGCATTAGCCTGGTTGCTGAAAAGCTTGCACTATTTTTTCCTTATCAAACCGGAGATATCAATGAGCTACCTAATGAAATCGTTTTTATGGATCAATACAAAAACGACTGACCATGAAGAGAAGCTTGCTCATTTTTTTACTGACAGTCTTTTTTATCCCGGTTTTTGCACAGGATTTTCCAGCAAAACCAAATAAGCTTGTCAATGACTTTACCGGTACTTTAACCGCTGCCCAGACTCAACAATTGGAAGATAAACTCGTTGCCTTTGACGATTCTACTTCGATTCAAATTGCAATAGCCGTTATAAAATCTGTTGGTGACTATGATATTAACGATTATGCACTTCAACTCGGCAGAAAATGGGGTGTTGGTTCCAAAAAAAACACCGGTGTGATGATCGTCGTTGCACTTGGAGACCGCAAGATCTCCATCCAGTCGGGCTACGGTATCGAAGGTGCCCTTCCGGATATGTACACCAGAAGAATTATTGAAAACGATATTAAACCCTATTTCAAAGCAGGGAATTATTATGCCGGTTTGGAATCAGGCACCAATGCCATCATCAGCTTTACAAAAGGGGAATATAAAAATGACAATCCCAAAAAGGCTAAAGTAGAGAATAATGGTTCAGCCATTCCGATTGTGATCATCATCATCATTATTATCATTGTGATTATCCGCAGAGGTGGTGGAAGTGGTGGCAGCCAGGTGATGGGAAGCCGCGGTGTTGCCGACGTGCTTTTCTGGAGCATGCTCTTTGGAGGGGGCAGAGGTTCAGGTGGAAGTGGATGGGGCAGCGGAGGTGGCTCTGGTGACGGAGGAGGATTTGGCGGTTTTGGAGGAGGTAGTTTCGGTGGGGGTGGAAGCAGCGGAAGCTGGTAATCTATTATTTTATGTTAAGAAGAGACTTACTTACAGCAGAAATAAAGAAACTGGCAGAAGCGCTGGCCAGAATACTGGGCCTGAAAAAAGAGGGTCAAACAGAAGAAGCAGATGTACAGCTACAAGAGATGCTGGAGCGGGAATACGGGTTAAGTTATAAAGATTTACATGGTCTTCATAATGCCGACTTTCTGGAATTGCTCCATAAAGCACAATTTCCTGCAGAGAAACTTGATGTATTGACTCAAATTTTATATTCCATCTTTGAACCGACCAAACAGGATAAAGAAAACCAGGCCATTGCCACTAAATTGCAATCTGTTTACCAGTTATTGGTGACAGAATACCGGATCATCAATATGATTAATCTGGAACGGGAAACGGTCATTAAGAACTATTTAAACACAACGTCCTGAATGGAAATTCTAAAATGGCAAAAGCTAAACTCCAGGTATCTGGTCAAAGAAAAATGGGCAACCCTTAGAGTGGACACCTGCAAACTGCAAAACGGAACCATTAAAGATGATTATTTCGTTTTGGAATACCCGGACTGGGTGAATGCAGTGGCACTCACCATAGACAACAAAGTTCTTCTGGTACGACAGTACCGGCACGCAGCCGACATCATTTCACTGGAAATCCCAGGTGGAGTTATTGATGGCGATGAAGGTCCCGAACGGGCTGTAAAAAGGGAATTATTGGAAGAGACCGGCTATTCTTTTGAAAGTATAGAGTTGATTGCCACCTTATATCCTAATCCTGCAACAGCCAATAACAGAACATTCACTTACCTTCTTAAAGGTGGTGTAAAAACCCATCAGCAACATTTGGATGAACATGAGATCCTAAACGTGGAAGAATATACACTTGAAGAGGTCAAACAATTGCTTAAAGAGAATAAAATAGATCAGGCACTTCATGCAGCTGCATTGTTCTATGGCATCGCTAAACTAGAAGACTAGCCTAAAATGAGTTAAAATAAAAAAGTCCTGTAGAACTTACAGGACTTTTTTATTTTAACTCATTTTTAACTTTTTCTGAATATCGTGCACATAACCCTTAAATTTTTTGTCGGTATCAATCAGATCTTCTACCGTTTGACAGGCGTAAATTACTGTTGAATGATCCCTACCTCCAAAAAAAGCACCTATTGTTTTAAGAGAGGACTTGGTATGGCTCTTTGAAAGATACATAGAAATCTGACGAGCCTGAACAATTTCTCTTTTACGGGTCTGAGATTTCACCATATCTACCGGAACCTCAAAGTATTCACAAACCAGTTTTTGTATGTACTCCATAGAGATTTCCTTGGAAGTATTTTTTATAAAATTCTTTAACATCTGTTTGGCTAAAGCCAAATCAATGTCTTTTTTATTCAAAGTAGATTGCGCAAGTAAAGAAACCATCGCACCTTCCAGTTCACGAACATTGTTGTCAATATTATGAGCAACGTACTCAACCACTTCCGAAGGCAGTTCTATACCGTCCGCATACATTTTCTTTCTTAAAATGGCAATTCGGGTTTCCAGGTCAGGTATCTGTAAATCTGCAGAGAGCCCCCATTTGAACCTGCTCAGCAAACGCTCTTCGAGACCAGCCAAGTCTTTAGGTGCTTTATCAGAGGTCAAAATCACCTGTTTGCCCGATTGATGCAAATGATTAAAGATATGAAAAAAGATATCCTGTGTTTTTTCCTTACCAGCAAAATTATGTACATCATCCATAATGATTACATCCATTGCCTGATAAAAATTCACAAAATCATTGATCGTATTATTTTTTAAGGAATCAACAAATTGCTGGCAAAATTTTTCGCATGAAACATAAATAACCAGCTTATCCGGCATATTCCGTTTGATCTCGTTGCCAATGGCCTGCGCGAGATGTGTCTTCCCCAATCCAACACCACCATAAACCATCAGAGGATTAAAAGAAGTTCCCCCTGGTTTGGCCGCAACCGCATAGCCCGCAGATCTCGCCAGACGATTGCAATCACCTTCGATGTAATTATCAAAGGTATAGTTTGAATTCAGCTGAGGATCTACATTTAATTTTTTTAGTCCCGGAATGATGAAAGGATTTTTAATGTCTTTATTGATAGAAACCGGAATAGGCATGGATTGTACCTTTGCTTCAGCACCATTTCCATTTGAAGGCATATTGGTCGTATAGGGAGAACCACTATTGGAAGATTTATCCACAACGATGTTATATTCCAACCGCCCTTCATCTCCAAGTTGTCTTTTTACGGTCTTGCGCAGCAGACCAACATAGTGTTCTTCCAGCCATTCATAGAAGAATAAACTCGGCACCTGTATGGTTAAAACTTTACCCTCCAGTTTTAGTGCGGATATCGGCTCAAACCAGGTCTTAAAACTCTGAACTGGAATGTTATCCTTAATTATTTGGAGACAGTTTTTCCATACTTCTGTACAAGTTTTTTCCATAGGGATTCTATAATTTGTTGGTTTACAGCAACGACACGGGCATTCAGACGACGCCCCTTCGAGACATCGAATATTGAAAAAATTATCAACAAAAAAAACTTAAATTTCAATTATTTAGTAAGTCCTTATATAGCAGCACCATACTGGTCTTAACCTGAATTTTTTCTGTGGATAACTATTTATTAACATTGTCTTTAATATTCACCAAAAACATTACGTAAAGTATCTGCTATTTCACCAAGAGTAGCATAAGTTTCCACTGCAGCAAGTATAAGTGGCATTAAGTTTTCAGTACCTTCCGCTCCTTTTTTTAACCGCTCTAATGCTGCATCAACCGATAATTGATCTCTATCCTCCCGCAATCTTCTCAGTTTCCCTGACTGAATGGTTCGTATAGACTCATCAATATTCATCACTTCAGTTATCCCCTCTTCCTGTTGGGTAAATTTATTTACCCCAACAATAACCCGGCTCCCTTGCTCCACCTCCACCTGATACTGATAAGAGGCATTTGCAATTTCATTTTGAATATACCCATTTTCAATTGCATTTACTGAACCTCCCATTGCATCAATTTTATCGATATAAAGTTGAGCAGCTGCTTCTATTTCATCGGTAAGGCTCTCCACAAAAAAAGAGCCGGCCAATGGGTCAACAGTATCGGTTGCACCGCTTTCAAAGGCTATGATCTGCTGGGTTCTTAAGGCAATTTTGGCAGCTGCTTCTGTTGGAAGGGACAGCGCTTCATCATAGCCATTGGTATGCAAAGATTGTGTACCTCCCAGAACTGCGGCCATAGCTTGATTAGAGACACGTATGACATTATTAAGAGGCTGTTGGGCAGTAAGTGTCGACCCTCCTGTCTGCGTGTGAAAGCGAAGCATTTGCGCCTTCTCGTCAGTCGCTCCCAATTCCTTTGTAATTCTTGCCCACATTCTTCTGGCTGCCCTGAATTTTGCAATTTCTTCAAAAAAGTTATTGTGACAATTAAAAAAGAAAGACAACCGTTTTGCAAAAACATTAATATCCAACCCTTTCTCCAGTGCGGCATTCAGATAAGCCTTCCCATTGGCCAGGGTAAAAGCCAGTTCTTGTACAGCAGTAGACCCCGCTTCCCTGATATGATAGCCAGATATAGAAATGGTATTCCATTTGGGTACCTCTTTACTGCAATACTCAAAAATATCGGTAATGATCCGCATGGAGGCCTTAGGTGGATAAATATAGGTTCCTCTTGCTGCATATTCTTTAAGAATATCATTTTGTATGGTCCCAGAGATTTGCCGGATATCGGCCCCCTGCTTTTTGGCCAGGGCAATATACATGGCGAGCAAAATAGAGGCCGTTGCATTAATTGTCATTGAAGTTGTAATCTTTTTAAGTTCAATCCCATCAAAAAGAATCTCCATATCTTTCAATGAATCAATAGCCACGCCAACTTTCCCTACCTCTCCATCTGCCATATCATGGTCAGAATCGTAACCGATTTGGGTTGGGAGATCAAAAGCAACAGAAAGTCCCATTGTACCTTGATTGAGAAGGTAGTGATATCTTTTGTTTGATTCTTCCGCAGTCGAAAAGCCAGCATATTGACGCATCGTCCATAAACGCCCCCGGTACATATCTTTTTGAATCCCCCTGGTAAAAGGAAACTCTCCAGGCAGTTCCTCCATTTTTCTGGCCGAGGTATACAGCTCTTTTATTTCAATTCCTGAGCTCGTGCTAATCTTTTTATCTTCCATATCTAGAATAAATGATGAATATCTTTTTTGAGGAGCTCCTGGCTCAGTTCATATGGATTTTGTTCCATTTCGGCCATGTAGCTCAAAATAACTTTGCTGAGCACTGCGGCTGAAGCTTCTTTATCCAGACTTTTAGCTGCATTATTGATCATAGCAACGGTATCATCTTTTAATTTGCGCACCACCTGCCAGGCCTGAGTTCCAATATACAACTGCTGACTGATATTATGCTGATATTCTGTCCTAAGTTCATTCAACGCCAATGCCTGGAGTTCTTCAACAACCATCCCCTGCTGATACAAACGCAAAAAAAGGTTGCTGGGATTAATTCGTTCTACAAAAAGGATGACCCTTTCATGGGCCTGAAGCCTTAAATGCAACAGCTCTTTTTTTCCATCCAAGCCAGAATCTTTATCTTCTTTAATTTTCAAATAGGCCTGAATGTCTTTTCCGAAGAGATAATAACCAGCAAAAACCGTGATCACTCCTCCCGCCCCCATTGCGAGCGCTTCGGTTATTAAATCTTGTACATTCATTGAAATTGTTTGAATACAGTAATAATTAGTGTTTTACAAGGCAAAAATGTACATTTTATTTATATTTGTTCTTCCTAATTTCAAATAACATGAGTAATACAGTAGATACGGCATTTGCACCAGTAACATTTACAGAAGGTGCTGTAAAAGAACTTTTTAAATTAAAAGACCAGCAGGAAATTTCCGAGGATTTTGGCTTAAGGGTTGGTGTTGAAGGAGGCGGTTGCTCAGGAATGAGTTATGTTTTAGGCTTTGATCAAAAAAAAGAAGGTGACCAGGAATTTATAATTGAGGGCATCAAAGTATATATGCATAAAGCCCATCAGATGTATCTTTTAGGTATGCAGGTAGACTGGCAGGACGGCTTAAACTCAAGAGGTTTTACATTTAGCAATCCGAATGCAAACAGTACCTGTGGTTGTGGAACCAGTTTCTCTGTATAAGTTGGATTTCAGTTCCAATTCGTTGTAACATTTAAGGAGGTCCCGTTGTCTTAACAGCGGGACTTTTTATTTTTAATCCTAAAAGAATTTAAATCTGGAAAATGACTTATATCGAAAACGTCAGGCTGGCCATCCAATCTATTAAAGGCAATCGCTTAAGAACCATGTTAACTGCATTGATTATTGCAATTGGATTGTCAGCCCTGGTGGGTATCCTGACGACATTGGATGCCGTTAAAAAAAGTATGACGGAAGCTTTTTCCAGCATGGGTGCCAATTCCTTCACCATCCGGAACCGGGGAACCGGGATTCGGGTAGGTAACGGCCAAAGACCCAAAGCCTTTAAATCAATTCGTTTTGAAGACGCATTGGCATTTAAGGAGCGTCTGAAAACGCCTGCAACAATAGCTGTAAGCATAAAAGCGAGTAACATCGCTACCATCAAGTATGGAGGAAAAAAAACAAACCCTAATATATCCATTCAGGGCGTAGATGAAAATGGATTGGATGCGCAAGGACTAAGTCTCTCTTCAGGAAGAAATTTTAGTACAACAGAAGCTGCTTTGGGTTCAAACGTATGTATTATAGGTAACGAAGTGAGCAAAACCCTTTTCAAAGATGCCTCACCACTGGATAAAATTATTAACGTGGGAAATTACCGTTTAAAAGTAATCGGGTTGCTCACTTCAAAAGGTTCAAGTATGGGTTTTAGTGGCGACAGGGCAGTATATGTCCCCTTGCTTAAAGCAAAACTCATCAATTCTTTTCCAGACCCTTCCTATACCATTACCGTAATGGTTCCAAGCAATGACATAATGGACAACATTATAGGAGAAGCAACCTCAGAATTCAGGAACATCCGGAAATTAACCGCGTCACAGACCAATAACTTTGAAATTACCAAAAGCGATGCTGTTGCACAGACTCTTTTCGAAAATTTAAAATTTATAGTTATAGGAGGTGTAGCCATTGGCATCATTACCTTAATTGGTGCCTCAATTGGTTTAATGAATATTATGCTGGTCTCTGTTACCGAAAGAACCCGTGAAATTGGTATCCGCAAAGCCATTGGAGCCAACCCTGCTGTAATCCGGAAACAGTTTCTAATTGAAGCCGTGGTAATTTGCCTGATGGGGGGGGCTATGGGAATATTATTTGGGATTTTACTGGGCAATGCCATTTCGTTGATGATGAAAGGCCCATTTATTATACCATGGCTATTTATCATCGGCGGATTTGGTCTTTGTATTCTGGTGGGTATCGCATCGGGGTATTACCCCGCAAAAAAGGCATCCAAACTAGATCCCGTGGAGGCATTAAGGTACGAATAAACCTCAAAACAGTTCATTATAAAAAAGCCTGAATTTTACAATTCAGGCTTTACCTTTTACAAAGATTTATTCTTTTTAACGACCAGCGTATTGGGTGTCATAATAAGCCTGGTAATTTCCGGATGTCACATTGGAAAGCCACTCTTCATTGTTAAGATACCAATCAACTGTTTTTTCCAGACCTTCTTCAAATTGCAGGCTTGGCACCCAGTTAAGGACATTCTGAAGCTTAGAAGAATCAATAGCATAACGCAGGTCATGTCCTGCCCGATCTGTCACAAAGGTGATCAGCTGAGCCGATTCTCCTTCCTTACGTCCCAGTTTCTTATCCATGATTTTGCACAACAAGTGAATCAGATCAATATTTTTCCATTCGTTATGACCTCCTATATTGTAGGTTTCTCCGGTTTTGGCCTGATGGAAAATAACATCAATAGCACGTGCATGATCTTCTACCCATAACCAATCCCTCACATTTTCTCCTTTTCCATAAACAGGAACTGGTTTGTTGTTTTTCAGGTTGTTGATGGCCAGAGGAATCAATTTCTCCGGAAAATGATGGGAGCCATAATTATTAGAACAATTTGAAATCACCACGTCCAACCCATAAGTATCGTGATAAGCCCTTACAAAATGATCTGAAGAAGCTTTGGAGGCAGAATAAGGACTATGCGGGTCATAAGCTGTTGTTTCAGTAAACATGCCGGTTTCCCCAAGGGCCCCGTAAACTTCATCAGTAGATACATGATAAAATCGTTTCTGGTTATAGCTTCCTTTCCAGAATTCCCTGGCTGCATTGAGTAAATTAACCGTTCCAATCACATTGGTCATTACAAATGCACTCGGATCAGCAATAGAGCGGTCTACATGAGATTCCGCAGCCAAATGAATAACCGCGTCAAAATTCTCTTTTTGAAAAAGAGCATTTATTGCAGCAGCATCTGTAATATCGGCTTTTACAAAACTATAATTTGGACGTTCTTCAATATCCGTTAAATTCGCCAGGTTACCGGCATAAGTAAGTTTATCCAAATTGACTATTTCATAGTCTGGATAATTGTTAACAAATCTTCTGACCACATGGGACCCAATAAATCCGGCACCACCGGTAATTAAAATTTTCTTCATTTTTATAACTCTTTGGGTAAACCCAGCTCCTTAGATGCAGCTGCCATTTTACTGTTTTCAATTCGATTTAATATTGCATCAAAGCTACTCTTAAAATCATATCGTAAATCTTCATGCAATTTGCCTATTTTTTTAAAAAGCGCTAAAGTTGTTTTCAAAAAATAAGTATTGAGTTTTTCCTGAAATTTATATCCCGCTGAAAATACAGCTTCCTCAAAAGTTAGTGGCACCACATTCAGCAGATAAATTCTAAGCTCTATTTCTGTATTCAGATCTTTTGTCACCTTAAAATGATGATTGATACATCCATTCAATTTTCTGATCATCGTCAAAGTATCTTTTGAACTATACTTTCTCTGATCTTTTAAAAGACTTACCGCATCATCTATTTCGTCTTTCAATTTTCCAAAACGCTGATCAAGGTCAGAAGCATCTTCTAGCAAATTAAAGTGAAGGTGTTCTGTCAGCACTTTATCTTTTGCAATAAGCCGGAGCAAAATCTTATCCTTTTCCTTTTGAGGGAGTTGAATTATTGCTTCCTTTAGCTCCTTGTGCTCCTTTAATAACATTTAAAAGGGATTTTTTTGCAGATATTTTTCCCAGTTCCAGGCTGAAAGCATCATTTCTTTAATGTCTAGTTCAGCTTTCCAACCCAATAATTCAGCGGATTTGGTTACATCTCCCCAAACTTGTTCAATATCTCCTTCCCTTCTTGGACCAATCGTATAATTCAGCTTTTCTCCCGTAGATTCTTCGAAAGCATGGATAATTTCCAATACCGATGAGCCTTTACCTGTCCCCAGGTTAAAGACTTCATAATTAGCAGCCTGATGCTCTTCCATTCTTTTAATGGCAGCAACATGCGCTTTTGCCAGATCTACTACATGGATATAATCCCTGATTGCACTACCGTCCGGCGTACGATAATCATTTCCATGAACAACTATTGCGCCTCTTTTACCAATCGCGGATTGTGTAATAAATGGGACGAGGTTCTGAGGCACTCCGATAGGTAGTTCACCAATCAATGCACTATGATGTGCACCTACAGGATTAAAATACCTCAGAGAAGTCACTTTTAAGGAAGGGGTGACCGCACAAGTTTCCTGAAGAATTTCTTCTGCAATTTGTTTGGTATTTCCATAAGGAGACTCGGCCTTTTTTACTGGTGCGGCTTCTGTTACTGGTAAATGATCGGGCTGTCCATATACGGTACAGGAAGATGAAAAAACCAGGTTAACAGAACTGTCAAAAGCATTAATGAGGTTAATCAGTGAGTAAAAATTATTACGATAGTACTTTAAAGGCTCTCTGACAGATTCACCCACCGCTTTAAATGCAGCAAAATGTATAACCCCGCTAATGTCGGGCTGGCTTTGTACAAATTCTTTTACTTTCCTTTCATCACAAAGGTCAAGCTCAAAAAAAACAGGCTTCTTCCCTGTAATTTGTTCCAGTTGCGTTAAAATTTTAGGATTGGAATTAGAAAAATCATCTACAAGCACCACCTCATATCCTGAATTATGCAATTCAACTACGGTATGGGAGCCAATAAATCCTGTGCCCCCGGTTACTAAAATTTTGCCCATTTTATTTATTGTAAGTTGTAAAATCCTTGTGTTCCTTATTAAACAGCGCTTCCTTAGGCAAGGATTTAAAATATTCGTAAGTAATTTTAAGTCCTTCTGCCCTGTTTACCTTAGGTTCCCAGCCCAGGATTTCCCTGGCTTTGGTGATGTCTGGCCGACGTTGTTTAGGGTCATCTACTGGAAGATCCCTTAAAACCAATTTCTGATTTGTCCCGGTCAGCTTAATAATCTCTTCTCCAAACTGTTTAATGGTAATCTCATCCGGATTGCCAATGTTTACAGGCAAAGCATAATCACTCAGCAGCAATCTGTAAATGCCCTCGATCAGGTCATCAACATAGCAGAAAGAACGTGTTTGAGAACCATCTCCAAAAACAGTCAGGTCTTCTCCCCGAAGTGCCTGACCAATAAAAGCAGGTAGTACCCGACCATCATTCAGGCGCATTCTTGGTCCGTAAGTATTAAAGATCCTGACGATACGTGTCTCTACCCCATGAAAAGTATGATAAGCCATCGTCATTGCTTCCTGAAAACGCTTGGCCTCATCATAAACACCTCTGGGACCAACAGGATTCACATTGCCCCAGTATTCTTCTGGTTGTGGATTTACACTCGGATCACCGTATACTTCCGAAGTAGAGGCAATGATCATCCGCGCACCTTTATTTCTGGCCAGTCCCAATAAATTGTGGGTCCCCAGAGAACCTACTTTCAGTGTTTGAATAGGAATTTTTAAATAATCTATAGGGCTTGCCGGGGAAGCAAAATGAAGAATATAATCCAGTTTACCCGGTACATAAACAAACTTAGAAACATCATGATGAAAAAATTCAAAATGCTCCAGGGCAAAAAGATGTTCTATATTCTGTAAGTCTCCCGTGATCAGGTTGTCCATTCCGATCACATAATAACCCTCCTTTATAAAACGATCACATAAATGAGAACCCAGAAAACCCGCTGCCCCGGTGATTAAAACTCTTTTCTTTTCCATTAATCTATAAGTTTACGTCCAATACTGTTGTAATAATAGCCCAAATCAATCATTTTTTGAAGGTCATATAAATTTCTACCGTCAAAGATTACTTTATTGCTCAGCGAACTGTCCATTTTTTCAAAATCAGG
>NZ_QKLU01000015.1 GCF_003208655.1 Pedobacter nutrimenti
AGCCTCGTACACGTAAGTACCATTAGTCTAGTAGTATCCTGAGTACCGCGAGGTCGGAGACGCCTTGTGGGAACCAGCCGGCACCATCCGGTAAGGCTAAATACTCCTGAGAGACCGATAGTGAACCAGTACCGTGAGGGAAAGGTGAAAAGAACCCCGAACAGGGGAGTGAAATAGAACCTGAAACTGTGTGCTTACAAGCGGTCGGAGCGTCCAGGTGGCGTGACGGCGTGCCTTTTGCATAATGAGCCTACGAGTTACTCTTCTCTGGCAAGGTTAAGTGTTTAAGACACGGATCCGAAGCGAAAGCGAGTCTGAATAGGGCGTATAGTCAGGGGAGGTAGACGCGAAACCTTGTGATCTACCCATGGACAGGTTGAAGGTGCGGTAACACGTACTGGAGGACCGAACCGATAAACGTTGAAAAGTTTCCGGATGATCTGTGGGTAGGGGTGAAAGGCTAATCAAACTGGGAAATAGCTCGTACTCCCCGAAATGTTTTTAGGAACAGCGTTGAGGTAAAGTTATTTAGAGGTAGAGCTACTGATTGGGTGCGGGGGAGTCAAATCCTACCAAATCCAGACAAACTCCGAATGCTA
This sequence comes from Pedobacter nutrimenti, assembly GCF_003208655.1. GTDB lineage: Bacteria > Bacteroidota > Bacteroidia > Sphingobacteriales > Sphingobacteriaceae > Pedobacter > Pedobacter nutrimenti. Next base: position 600 of record NZ_QKLU01000015.1, read on the forward strand.
AATAATATACTCAGCAGTGAGGCCCGGGGTGCTAAGGTCACGGGCCGAGAGGGAAAGAACCCAGACCATCAGCTAAGGTCCCCAAGTTACTACTAAGTTGAACTAACGAGGTGCGATTGCATAGACAGCTAGGATGTTGGCTTGGAAGCAGCCATTCATTTAAAGAGTGCGTAACAGCTCACTAGTCGAGCGATCGTGCATGGATAATAAACGGGCATTAAGTAGTACACCGAAGCTATGGGTAATATTAATATTACGGTAGGGGAGCATTCCAGCGGCAGCGAAGTTAAAGCGTAAGCTTTGGTGGAGCTTCTGGAAAAGCAAATGTAGGCATAAGTAACGATAAGGCAGGCGAGAAACCTGCCCACCGAAAGGATAAGGTTTCCTGATCAACGCTAATCGGATCAGGGTTAGTCGGGACCTAAGGAGAACCCGAAAGGGATATTCGATGGACAACTGGTTAATATTCCAGTACTTTTTATAACTGCGATGTGGGGACGGAGTAGTGACACTGCCGCGATCTGACGGAATAGATCGTTAAAGGCTGTAGGTATAGGACCGGTAGGCAAATCCGCCGGTCTTGCTAAAGGCTAATAGTACCGCAAACCTTCGGGGGCGTGGATAGAGCAGGTAATCAGACTTCCAAGAAAAACCGCTAAGCTTCAGGTTATAAAAACCCGTACCGCAAACCGACACAGGTATCCGGGAAGAGAATTCTAAGGTGCTCGAGTGAATCATGGCTAAGGAACTCGGCAAAATGGCCCTGTAACTTCGGGAGAAGGGGCGCTGGTAGCAATATCAGCCGCAGTGAAAAGGCCCAGGCGACTGTTTAACAAAAACACATGGCTTTGCAAAATCGAAAGATGAAGTATAAGGCCTGACACCTGCCCGGTGCTGGAAGGTTAAGAGGGGATGTTAGGGTTAAACCGAAGCATTGAATCGAAGCCCCAGTAAACGGCGGCCGTAACTATAACGGTCCTAAGGTAGCGAAATTCCTTGTCGGGTAAGTTCCGACCTGCACGAATGGTGTAACGATCTGGGCGCTGTCTCAGCCATGAGCTCGGTGAAATTGTGGTCCCGGTGAAGACGCCGGGTACCCGCAACGGGACGGAAAGACCCCATGCACCTTCACTACAATTTAACATTGACATTGGATACAGGATGTGTAGGATAGGTGGGAGACTATGAAGCGGCGTCGCCAGGCGTCGTGGAGTCAACGTTGAAATACCACCCTTTCTGTATTCGGTGTCTAACTCCGCTAGTCGGAGGACATTGTTTGATGGGTAGTTTGACTGGGGTGGTCGCCTCCAAAAAGGTAACGGAGGCTTTCAAAGGTAAGCTCAATACGCTTGGTAACCGTATGAGGAGTGCAATAGCATAAGCTTGCTTGACTGTGAGGCAGACAAGCCGAGCAGGGTCGAAAGACGGATATAGTGATCCGGTGGTTCTGCATGGAAGGGCCATCGCTCAAAGGATAAAAGGTACGCTGGGGATAACAGGCTGATCTCCCCCAAGAGCTCATATCGACGGGGAGGTTTGGCACCTCGATGTCGGCTCGTCACATCCTGGGGCTGGAGAAGGTCCCAAGGGTTCGGCTGTTCGCCGATTAAAGTGGCACGCGAGCTGGGTTCAGAACGTCGCGAGACAGTTCGGTCCCTATCTGTTGTGGGCGTAGGAATTTTGAGTGGGGCTGACCTTAGTACGAGAGGACCGGGTTGGACTAGCCTCTAGTGAATCTGTTGTTCCGCCAGGGGCATTGCAGAGTAGCTACGCTGGGAATAGATAAGCGCTGAAAGCATCTAAGTGCGAAACTAGCCACGAGATGAGAATTCCATATAGGACCGTAGCAGACTACTACGTTGATAGGTTACAGATGTAAAGGTGGTGACATCAAAGTCGAGTAATACTAATCATCCGAAGCTTTCAAAAGCAACACTACGTTGTTTGCTCTTCCTAACTAACTTCTTTCAATAATATGTCATTTGTTTAGTGTATAAAAAAGATCGAAAGATAGATATACTGAATATATAAAAATATTTAGGTGCCTATATCGGTGGTGTCCACCTCTTCCCATTCCGAACAGAGAAGTTAAGCCCACCAGAGCCGATGGTACTGCGGTAACACGTGGGAGAGTAGGTCGGTGCCAAATCTTAAAGAAAGCCTGTAGTGAGAACTGCAGGCTTTTCTTGTTTATGGGCATTCTGTTCCAGGTCA
>NZ_QKLU01000016.1 GCF_003208655.1 Pedobacter nutrimenti
TTGCTAATCCCCGGAGCTTATCGCAGCTTATCACGTCCTTCATCGCCTCTGAGAGCCAAGGCATCCCCTGTGTGCTCTTTCTTACTTTCTTCTCTCTATAGCCTTTTGCGCCTATAGAAATGCTTTTTTTGATTTGTCGTTAACTCTTTCAGTCCGGTAATAAATTACCCTCCCTTTAAGCTAACAACGTCTCTATTGTTGTTTGCTCTTCTTTTTTAACTTCTTCCAATATGTCAAAGAACTTTTCTATCCCGGAAAGTTTTCACTTCCTATTTCTGTACCTTTTATTTTAAGTACCGGTGATGGTGGAGAATAACGGAGTCGAACCGTTGACCTCCTGCGTGCAAGGCAGGCGCTCTAGCCAGCTGAGCTAATCCCCCTTAGAATTCATGTAGTCCCGAGCAGATTTGAACTGCTGACCCCTACATTATCAGTGTAGTGCTCTAACCAAACTGAGCTACGGGACTGTGGTTACCGGGACTTTGAGTAGTGATCTCTCATTTCACAATGTCTGCTGTACTCCCTTGTCCCAACTTCAGTAGGTTACACTTATGATGGCATCCTATGGGTTGTTTCTTCTTTTTTCTTTTTGAGATCTTGTCATTTATATCATTTGGCGTAGCGAGTAGTCAATCCTACTCCAGAAAGGAGGTATTCCAGCCGCACCTTCCGGTACGGCTACCTTGTTACGACTTAGCCCCAGTTATCGGTTTTACCCTAGGACGCTCCTTACGGTTACATACTTTAGGTACCCCCAACTTCCATGGCTTGACGGGCGGTGTGTACAAGGCCCGGGAACGTATTCACCGCGTCATTGCTGATACGCGATTACTAGCGAATCCAACTTCAAGAGGTCGAGTTGCAGACCTCTATCCGAACTGTGAATGGCTTTTTGAGATTCGCTTGCTGTTGCCAGCTTGCTGCCCTCTGTACCATCCATTGTAGCACGTGTGTAGCCCCGGACGTAAGGGCCATGATGACTTGACGTCGTCCCCTCCTTCCTCTCTGTTTGCACAGGCAGTCTGTTTAGAGTCCCCACCTTAACGTGCTGGCAACTAAACATAGGGGTTGCGCTCGTTGCGGGACTTAACCCAACACCTCACGGCACGAGCTGACGACAGCCATGCAGCACCTAGTTTCGTGTGATTGCTCACTGATCTATCTCTAGATCATTCACTAACTTTCAAGCCCGGGTAAGGTTCCTCGCGTATCATCGAATTAAACCACATGCTCCTCCGCTTGTGCGGGCCCCCGTCAATTCCTTTGAGTTTCACCCTTGCGGGCGTACTCCCCAGGTGGAATACTTAACGCTTTCGCTTAGCCGCTAACTGTATATCGCTAACAGCGAGTATTCATCGTTTAGGGCGTGGACTACCAGGGTATCTAATCCTGTTTGATCCCCACGCTTTCGTGCCTCAGCGTCAATAACACCATAGTAAGCTGCCTTCGCAATCGGTGTTCTGTGACATATCTATGCATTTCACCGCTACTTGTCACATTCCGCCTACCTCTAGTGTATTCAAGCTCATCAGTATCAAGGGCACTGCGATGGTTGAGCCACCGTCTTTCACCCCTGACTTAATAAGCCGCCTACGCACCCTTTAAACCCAATAAATCCGGATAACGCTTGGATCCTCCGTATTACCGCGGCTGCTGGCACGGAGTTAGCCGATCCTTATTCCTTCGGTACATTCAGCTTCCTACACGTAGAAAGGTTTATTCCCGAATAAAAGCAGTTTACGACCCAGAGGGCTGTCTTCCTGCACGCGGCATGGCTGGTTCAGAGTTCCCTCCATTGACCAATATTCCTTACTGCTGCCTCCCGTAGGAGTCTGGTCCGTGTCTCAGTACCAGTGTGGGGGGTCATCCTCTCAGATCCCCTAGTCATCGTCGCCTTGGTGGGCCGTTACCCCGCCAACTAGCTAATGACACGCATGCCCATCTTAATCCTATAAATATTTGAACATTGGATAATGCTATCCTGTGTTTTTATGCGGTCTTAATCCGAATTTCTTCGGGCTATCCCCCTGATTAAGGTAGGTTGCATACGCGTTACGCACCCGTGCGCCACTTTCATAAGAAGCAAGCCTCTTAATCTCGTTCGACTTGCATGTATTAGGCCTGCCGCTAGCGTTCATCCTGAGCCAGGATCAAACTCTCCATTGTAAAATGTTGTAGTTTGAACGCTGACCATTCTTAACTTGTTAATAATAGTCTTTATTCTAATTGTTTTGTCTGTTAGATATTGACTTCAAATCTTAGCTCGGTATCATGTACTTTGATACTTCCTTCGATACCTCGCTACGCTTGTAAATGACATCTCTTTAATGAACTTATCGGCTGGGCCTCACGGTAGCCTATATATCTTCTGGTTTCCTTCTCCTAAACAGGTCTGGTCGTTTAT
>NZ_QKLU01000017.1 GCF_003208655.1 Pedobacter nutrimenti
ATGGAAACGCTGAAAGCTTTAGTTTACACACAGGAAATCAGGCTTCTTTAAAATTTATTTATGACTTTATGAACAGCACAGGTCTTGAGGATGAGCTGGAATATCGAATGGTAAAGGGAGTTTCTGAATATCTATTCAGAGAGAATTCTGTAGAGTTCCAGGTTAAGGTAGTAATTGTTGCCTTGAATGGTTCTTTTTTCCAGAATTCCCATAGAAGAAAGGTGGTCTAAATATTTTCTTGCGGTATTTTCTGCATATAAGCCACGGTCTGTAAGGTGTTTTACCTTAGTAAATGGTTCTGTAAACAAAATACCAACCAGAGATTCAGGACGGCTTATGCTGTTCTCATCTATAATTGCTTGCAGGATGGCATCTTTAGCAGCTATAATATCATTAATCTTATGATAAGTAAGATTTGCTGTTGATTCGACTGTTTTTAACATAAACAACAGCCAGTTTTTCCAGTTTCCGGTTTGTGTTATTCCAGCCAGGGTAGAATAGTAATCGTCTTTATGTTCCATAATATAACGGCTTAAGAATAGAATAGGATAGTCCAGCAAACCTTTATGGGTAAGGTAATGGATGTTAAATATCCGGCCTGTTCTCCCGTTGCCATCTCTGAATGGATGTATAGCCTCAAATTGAAAATGTGCTATGGCCATTTTTAATATTGGATCTAAGGGATAATCTTTATCGTTGTTTAAAAAGGAAATCAGATTAGCCATTTTAGATTCTATAATTCCTTTTCCCCGGGGTGGGGTATAGACAGCTTTACCGGCATTGGGCCCAGTTCCACCTTCTTTTATGTAGATCTGTGCAATGGGAGGACGTATGCCATCGTTAAACTGGCTTACAGTTCTGTACATTTGGATAAAATAATCTTCATCGAATAGTTGCTTTTTCTGCAAGTATTCATGACCCAGCCAGAGCGCCTCTCTGTAATTTAGAATTTCTTTTGTTGGTCCTTCTGTTTGTTTTTCGCTATAAGCCTTATAGAGTTCGTCATCTGTTGTGAATATGTTCTCTATAGCATTAGAAGCTTTTGCCTCTTGCAAGCTGATAGAGTTGATTAACAAGCCTTGATTGGGAATAGCAATGCTTCGCCCCTGTAATCTTCCTAAGGCTGCCTTTGCATTTCCCAGCTGACTGAGTACCTGTATATTTTCATAAAGCTCTTTGTCCGGAGGGAGTAATGGTAAATCATTCCAAGGCTTATTTCTATCTGGATTTATCAAGTAAGGCATCATCAAATATACAAAATAAAGAGTTTGTATACATTAAAATAATGTTGTTTTTGAGGTTAGCTTAGTTTTTGACCTTAAGAACAGAAGAAGTATATTCCTTTAACCTTAATTTTTTGTTTTTTTAAGGTTAGCTTTTGTTTTTGACCTTAAATGCAGTTGTATCTTTAAAAAGTGGTATCCCTGAGGAAATTCCTGAAGGGCTTAGCAGCTTGTCCTAAGTAAGTGTAAATACAAGTAAAGAGTTGCATTGCATCAAAAATGTGAATATTGTAAATGAAATATAGAAGGCGTGTTTGCTCTGGAAAATAGTTTTAAGAAGAATAGATACGTACAATTCTGGTGTTTGGGTTTGTTGGGTAGTGGGTGAGTAAAAGTTTTTGTGGTTGTAATTTAGGGAGTTAGGTGTTGTTTTAAAAATAGATGTTGTAAAAGCTTTGTAGGGGATATAATTTTTTCTACTTTTGCATCCCGCTTCGGAAGGAAGGGGACACTAGAAAGGGATTGGCGAGGGAGATTGAAAAGCGGGTTTAAGGTAATGTTGATGAGATTTGAGGGATTTAGGTTCTGAGAAAATAAAAAGCAAAAAAAGATTAAAATTAATTTGCGAATAACATTAAGATTGCTACCTTTGCAGTCCCAAACAAAAGGGGTGATTTACA
>NZ_QKLU01000018.1 GCF_003208655.1 Pedobacter nutrimenti
GGTTCTTCCCCACTTTTGGTGGTAATTATGATAATTGAAGGCTAATGTTCGTTAGAAATTAATGAACCTTGCGAATCTAATTTTCTCTTCTGCTGATGTATTTAAGATTATTTCGGTAGACAATCAGACTGATCAGATAAATATATACGTTCAAAGCCGGCAGAAAATATGTTTATGTCCGAACTGCTGTGAGCCGTCCACCAAATTACATAGTTATTACACGAGGAAATTTAATGACTTGCCCACCTTTGGAAAGTCTTGCAGGATCTTTCTGAAATCTCGTAAATATCATTGTCTAACGGACGAGTGTCCACTTAAAATTTTTACAGAACGCTATGAAAATCATTTCCAACCATGCAAGCGGACAACAAAGCGTCTGGAAGATAAGCTATTTAATACTGCTTTAGAATTGGGTGGCAAACCTGCAGAAAGAATATGTTGTCATTTTTCAATACCAGTCAGCGATACTACTTTGCTGAGACTTATCAATAGAGCTCCTTTACCTGCCCCAGGTGTTTTTACAGCTATAGGCGTTGATGATTGGGCCTACAAAAAGCGTGAAAGATATGGCAGCATTCTGGTAGATTTAACAACAAGAAGAGTTGTCGATTTGCTACCCGACAGAGAAGAAGAGAGTTTAATTACCTGGTTAGAGAAACAGCCAAAACTTGAAGTAATAACCAGGGATCGTTATGGCAAATACAAGCGTGCGGCAACTAAAGGTGCACCTCAGGCGATACAGGTGACCGATCGCTGGCATTTGCTAAAAAACCTCGGTGAGGCGCTCACCAAAATGATGACCCGTGAATATGCCAGATTAACTAGATCATTAGCGCCGAGGATTGAGGAAAGCCCAGTGGAAATACCTGAGGAATTACCTATAAGAGAAAAAGAATTGGCCACAACGGGGATTATAAGGCGACGGTTTGATGAGATGAAGAAATTACAGGCAGAAGGTTTATCAATAAAGGCAATTGCAAGACAATTGGGTATGCATAGGGAAACAGTTAGAAAATACATGTTGACGGAAAATTTAGTCCGTAAATCCTACAAGGACAGGGGGATGATCGAGAACTACTTCAATTATATTAAAAAGCGAATGGAAGAAGATGATGGGCTTTATTTGAAAACATTATGGAGTGAGTTACGGCATATGGGTTATCCAGGAGGGTACAGCACACTATCTGAAGCCTTAGCTTATTATGGCATTCGCATCGGAAAAAAAGCCAGGAATCCAAAAACGCAACAGCACTCAGGCTCATTCTTTAAGCCTTCTAATGCTGCAATGCTATTCCTGACCTCGGAAAACAGGCTTACCGCAACGCAGAAAAAGCTAATAGACAAATTATGTAAATCATCATGTGGCTTAGAACGTGCCTTGGTATTGGTAAGAGATTTCCGAAATCTTATGGAAAACAAGTTGGGAAATCAACTCCAGGGCTGGATAGAGAATGTACTGCACTCAGGGATTAGCGAGATGGCAACTTTTGCGAATGGTCTGTTAAGGGATTATCAGTCCATCGAAAATGCGATCAGATTGCCTTGGAGCAATGGCCCGGTAGAAGGCAATGTAAATAAGCTAAAGACTATCAAACGGCAAATGTATGGCAGGGCCAGCTTTGATTTGCTCAGAAAAAGATTAGTGCTGAAACCCACATAACCACCAAAAGTGGGGAAGAACC
>NZ_QKLU01000019.1 GCF_003208655.1 Pedobacter nutrimenti
GTATTGCCCCCTGCAGTGAACGAAGGAACAGACAAAAGCACCGGGGTGATTGGTAGTTTTACAGAAAACGATGCGGTTTTTGACCAGTTTATCTATGGCTATCATTACGACGAGCGTAAACGGTTAGTTGAAAAGAAAATCCCAGGCAAGGGCTGGGAGTTTATGGTGTACAACAACCGGGACCAGTTGGTGCTGAGCCAGGATGCCATTCAGAGAAAGACAAACCAATGGGTATACAGCAAATACGATGCTTTGGGCAGGGTGACCAGTGCAGGTCTGTACACAGATGCTTCCAGCAGGACGGTTTTACAGACCAGTTTAAACGGACAAACTACGCTATGGGAAAGCCGCCCTGAAGGCTTGGATTACAGCAATGTGGCTTTTCCTCAAAGTGCTACAGAACAATTGACGGTCAACTATTATGACAACTATGGTATTCCCGGCATTCCGAACAACCAAAGTTCGGGTTATACCAGTCAGCTGACAGGGCTATTGACCGCCTCCAGGGTCAAAGTACTGGGCAGCAGCGATGAACTCTGGACGGTGAACTATTACGATAAAGAAGCCCGGGTACTGAAAGTGTACAAACAGCATTACAAAGGGGGCAGCCTAAATGCCAGCAACTATGATGAGGTAGAGAACACCTACAACTTTGCCGGAGAGCTTACCGCAAGTACCCGTAACCATTATAGATTAGGAGGCGCTTTAACCACCATTGCCACCCGTCATGAATATGACCATATGGGTCGCAAAAAAGCAAGTTTTGAATCGATCAACGGCGCAGCAGAGCTGGTGCTAAACAAACTGGATTACAATGAAGTGGGGCAATTGATGAAAAAGTCGCTGCACAGCACCGATGGGACCAATTTCCTTCAATACAGTACCTATGCCTATACCCCAAGGGGCTGGTTAAAAAGCAGTACCTCCGATCAGTTTAACTTAAGCCTGCAGTACAACGAAGGCGCTGACCCTCAGTACAATGGGAACATTTCCGCCCAGCAGTGGGGGCCTGGCCTTGGCAACGCCTTTAACTACAGCTACGATGCACTCAACAGGTTGTTGTCTGGTATAGGTTCCGGCCCGGCGGCAGCAGGCAAAAGCGAAGCCTTGAGTTATGATGTAATGGGTAACATCACCAGCTTAAACCGCAATGGGGCTTTAGGAACCTACAGCTATACCGGTAACCGCTTAAACCAGGTGAGCGGTGGGCTGGCCACAGGCGTGTATGGCTACGATGAAAACGGCAATGCGACTACCGATGGTCGTAATGGGGTAAACATTGTTTACAACAAACTGAACCTGCCTTCGACTGTGAATAAAGGTGGTTTAAGTATGGCTTATATCTACGATGCGGCAGGCACCAAGCTAAGGAAAGTGAGCAATGGCACTTCCAGAGACTACATTGGCGGGATTGAATATAATGGGGCCGATATTGATATTATCCATACCGAGGAAGGGGTAGCCAGAAGGATAGGCACCGACTACAGTTATGAGTACAATTTGACCGACCATTTGGGCAATGTGCGTTATACTTTCCATAAACATCCCGTTACCGGAGCCCTGGAAGGCATCCAGTCGGATGATTATTATCCCTTTGG
>NZ_QKLU01000020.1 GCF_003208655.1 Pedobacter nutrimenti
AAATCTCATCAACATTACCTTAAACCCGCTTTTCAATCTCCCTCGCCAATCCCTCTCTAGTGTCCCCTTCCTTCCGAAGCGGGATGCAAAAGTAGGATTATTTTTTCTATCTCCAAACTTTATTTCAGTTTTATCTAAATATTTATGCCTTCCTAACTACTCAAACTATCATCTTCAAAACACAATGAATTATTTAACAGATGCTTATCCTAAATTCCACCCATAAAATCTCGTTCCGATTTTTTTTTTAAAAAAGTACGCTTACCTATCTGATTCCAATACAAAATACCTAAACGTTACTTTTTATTAAAAAAATAGCTTCCGCCATTCATGATCAAGTTTAAATCATTATTAGTTTTTTGTCCGTCCCTGTGAAAAAATAAGTTATAAATTCACATAATTATTTTCTGATAGAAATCCATTTAGATTTAAAACATATTATTTTAATGTCTATTTAAAATCGAAGAACTCGATTAATCTTCTTATAGTTTGATATAAGTAGCAACTTTTAATAAAGAGAAATGGAATACTAAAAGATAGGCTCTTGTCGGTTGTCCCAAAAAAATAAAAGATGCACAGCATCTGTTTTTACAAGATAGAATAGGGAGCATTGTTTTGTAATCAGTGCAACCCTGATATTTTCTCCCAAATCTGACGCTTTAAACATCATTGGATATTCCGAAATCAGGGCAATCGTCTTCTCAACTTTCGACAAAAACCCATCTGCGGAACGTTGTCCAAATTTTGCCAGAATAAAATGGTAAACTGATTTAAAACTTTCACTGGAATGAGGCGTATAAAAAATATTCAGGCTCATTTCAAACCTAACATATCTTTAACCCCTTTATATGGCTTCAGCTCTCCCTGTTGAACTTGTTCTAATGATTGCTTTACTCCCTGGAGAACAGCTTCCGGATAAATTTCACTTTTCTGTTCGAAAGCAATTTTCATTGCTTTCATCACTGCTTTCAATGCTGTTAATTGTTCTTTATTTTCAGGGTAAACGATAAGTGCATCCATATACAAATATAAGAATTAGCCATCGCATTTAATTACTATAAATTTTTATCACTTATAATCCGGTGTAGATAAGAACCATTTATTCATGGGTATACTCCTACAAGGAGCTCGGCCAGCGACACTCCAGTAATTCATTATCATTAATTTAAATCACTTTAATTCTTCTGTATAGCTTCTAATACTTCTGATCTGATCACATATAAGTTCGAGTGATCAAGATCTGCCTATAAACTCCTAAAGCTTTCAGCGTTTCCATTTCAGGTACCAGGGGACTGATCAGGATTCATTTGTTCTGTCACTGTCAGGGTTTGGTATGGATTTAAGGTTTCCCGTCCGGTCAAGGTCTGGGCCCTTAGGAAAGGGAAAAGCTGCTGTTTGAATAAGCCCGCTCAGGCCGGCTTTGGTGTGGCTTGGCTTGACCTG
>NZ_QKLU01000021.1 GCF_003208655.1 Pedobacter nutrimenti
AAGTTATATGAATCAAGTTTACAGGCGAAATTTGATTACCATAATTCTATAGCCTATGCTAAAGAGCTGGCTAAAGAAGAAGGAAAGCTGGAGGGGAAGCACACAGCAGCTTTGAATATTGCTTTGGAGCTCAAGAAAAAGAGGTTGGACAATGCTTTTATTGCAGAAGTCACCAAGCTCTCTGCGGAAGAAATTGAAAAACTAGACATATAGCCTGATTTCATTTCGGTTTTAAGTGTTTTTAAATTTCTGTTGTGTGAATGGTTTTGACATTATAAAGATCTTCCTTTAATCGTAAAATCTTAATGGAATTGGCTGTTTGGAGTGTCTAAAATTATATAACTTGTTTTTATGAATATACATATTAATTGAATCTGCTTTAAGCTTCAATGTATCTTTATTTTGGACATACTCTCCAGTTAAAAATTCAATAGAAGATCCACCAGAATTACTATATGTCATGCTAAATCTGTTATAATTATTCGACTTATCGATTCTAAAAGTGGTGTCTTTCAAATTAAAGTCCCACATATCATAGGCGCTTCTAGATTGATTCCTCAATTCCGAAGTAAACGCCCAATAGGTAATTATAGGTGCAACCAGGCAGTTGACAAAAAACATCATACTGTATGGCCTCTTTACGAAAAAAAGTATTCCACCAATAATAACATTAATAATAAAAACGTAAGGCACCACCAAATAAATAACCATTGCCGATCCTTCCCCAAGATTTTCATTTTTTGCCCAAAGCCATATTACCAAAATATCGACCAGCAGGAGACCTAATGTTTGTTTAAATGCTTTTATGGTAAATAGTTCCACAACAAGAGCTAGTTTGTTTATGACGAATATACATTAAAGCTGGTCTCCTTGCTATACCTATAATTTTTTATATAGTCTTGGCACACATGCGTCAGGCTTTTTGTAAAAGTGGGGTAATAGGTAAAAAGTTAACCAGTATTCGAAAAAATTGGCCTTGATTGGAGGTATGCTAATTTAATTATACATGACCACAACAATGAGCCGTTACATTGACCCTCTCACCGATTTTGGATTTAAACACCTGTTCGGAAGTGAGCCAGACAAAGACATTATGATCGGGTTTTTAAATGCCCTCTTTGAAGGGGAGAAACATATTATTGACATCGTTTACAGCCCTACCGAACACCAGGGTAATCAGAGTACCGAGAAAAGGGTGTTTTTTGACCTGACCTGTACGGGAACAGACGGAGAAA